>NZ_JAICBX010000010.1:2500-5000 GCF_019492055.1 Flavimaribacter sediminis
ACCATTTATATGTCCTCGCGCCGTACGCCCTTCGGGCTGGCTCCGGACGGGGCGCCGGAAAGCCGGCGGCGTGCAGTCGCACGCTGGCTGGTGGCAGACGAGAGGCGGAGCGAAAAGGTTTATGAGGCTCGCGGATCTGGCGGGTGACTTGTTTAAGATGGTTCATGGGAAAAGGTTCGAAGCTCGCAGAGCTTCGCAAGCGCAAGCGCGCGTCGGCCACTTTTGGCCGCCCCGTCCGGAGCCAGCGGCGAAGCCGCGTACGGCGTGAGGACACATCCTTGAGAAATAAAGTTTGCAACGGCTTTTGCCGTTGCCTGTTCTGCACACATTGTAAAGAGAAGATCATGTCTGGAAGCTGTCCAGTTACAGGCGGGCTACATCCCCGCCGGACAGCATTGCCGTATGATTGTGATGTCTTGGCGTTTGACGCCTGGTCGGCCTATGCAAAACCGGATGGTTTTGCGGACCAGGTTTGAATGTTCGGGGCATTGCATGACGGCTGGCGTTGCCTGACCGCGCGCCGTCGGACAGATCTCGAGAAGCTGGTCTGATACATCCCCTGGAACGCTCGGCGTGTTCCTTTGAGCGGGGTGTATCGAAAAACGAAATAGCCAATACGGTTTTGAATGTGTTTGTCCGCGCCTTGAAAGGTGGTTCGGGCATGCGTTTGCGTGTGATCTTCGGGTTTTGCGCGGGCGGTTCGGCGTTGATGAGACGTTGAAACCATTTGAAACGGATACGCATTGGCAATGAGAACGATCAAGTGTCAAAAGGGCATTTGGTGGATGCCTTGGCATGCACAGGCGATGAAGGACGTGATACGCTGCGATAAGTTGCGGGGAGCTGCGAATAAGCTTTGATCCGTGAATTTCCGAATGGGGCAACCCACCTTTGATATCTGGAAAATCATTTTTGTTCTCGCTCACGCGCGTTCGCCCTTCGGGCTGCGCTGCGCGGGCGCGCCGCATGAGCGGCGACGGCCGGTCGGCCTTGCGAAGCTCTTCGCGCTTCGAATTCTTTTTCCTTGCTTGTTTTGCGTGGGAAAAGATAACGGCGCGCCGCGCCGCAAGCGCGACTGCGCGTCGGGCCTTTTGGCCCGCCCGGTCCGGAGGTTAGCGGCGAAGCCGCGCTCAACCGTGAGGACAGAAATGGTTTCCAGATATCGATTAAAGGTATCTTGCGCTGAATATATAGGTGTAAGAAGCGAACGCGGGGAACTGAAACATCTAAGTACCCGTAGGAAAGGACATCAACCGAGACTCCGTCAGTAGCGGCGAGCGAACGCGGACCAGGCCAGTGGCTATTGAAGATAAAGTGGAACCGTCTGGAAAGTCGGGCCGTAGTGGGTGACAGCCCCGTACGCGTAAGATCTTTGATAGTCCTAGAGTAGGGCGGGACACGTGAAATCCTGTCTGAACTTGGGGGGACCACCCTCCAAGCCTAAGTACTCGTGCATGACCGATAGCGAACCAGTACCGTGAGGGAAAGGTGAAAAGCACCCCGACAAGGGGAGTGAAAGAGAACCTGAAACCGGATGCCTACAAACAGTTGGAGGGCGCAAGCCTGACAGCGTACCTTTTGTATAATGGGTCAGCGACTTAGTATAACGAGCAAGCTTAAGCCGATAGGTGAAGGCGCAGCGAAAGCGAGTCTGAATAGGGCGCTTTAGTTCGTTGTATTAGACCCGAAACCGAGTGATCTAGCCATGAGCAGGTTGAAGGTTGGGTAACACCAACTGGAGGACCGAACCCATATCTGTTGCAATAGATCGGGATGACTTGTGGCTAGGGGTGAAAGGCCAATCAAACTCGGAAATAGCTGGTTCTCCGCGAAATCTATTTAGGTAGAGCGTCGAGTGAATACCTCTGGGGGTAGAGCACTGGATGGGCTATGGGGGCTCACCGCCTTACTGATCCTAACCAAACTCCGAATACCAGAGAGTACTGCTCGGCAGACACACGGCGGGTGCTAACGTCCGTCGTGGAGAGGGTAACAACCCTGACCTCCAGCTAAGGTCCCCAAGTTATGGCTAAGTGGGAAAGGATGTGAGGATCCCAAAACAACCAGGATGTTGGCTTAGAAGCAGCCATCATTTAAAGAAAGCGTAACAGCTCACTGGTCTAAATAAGGGTCTTTGCGCCGAAAATGTAACGGGGCTAAAGCCATACACCGAAGCTGAGGGCTTGGCATTGCCAAGCGGTAGCGGAGCGTTCCGTAAGCCTGTGAAGGGAGACCCGTGAGGGCTCCTGGAGGTATCGGAAGTGCGAATGCTGACATGAGTAACGATAAAGGGAGTGAGAGACTCCCTCGCCGAAAGACCAAGGGTTCCTGCTTAAAGTTAATCTGAGCAGGGTGAGCCGGCCCCTAAGGCGAGGCCGAAAGGCGTAGTCGATGGGAACGACGTTAATATTCGTCGGCCTGGTGGTAGTGACGGATCTTGTGTGTTGTGCTTCCTTACTGGATTGGGAGTGCGGCGAAGAGGTTCCAGGAAATAGCTCCA
>NZ_JAICBX010000011.1 GCF_019492055.1 Flavimaribacter sediminis
ACGACGATGCATACCTTCTCAATGAGGGCACCCTGTCGCCGGGCGGTTCGGGGTCGGTGCTGACGAGTACGATTACCGGCGCGGTCGAGCAGTCGAGCACCGGCGTCTATCTGGTCGACCTCGACGGTACCTCGACCGACCTGATCGATCTGCCGTCGGGCGTGGTCCTGCTCGACGGATCCGTAAGCGTTAATCTGATCTCGGTCGCCGACTCGACCGGCACTTCCACCATTGTTACGTCCACCTCGACCGACGATATCGGTTCAAGCCTCTCCGTCAGCGGTACGGCGGCGTCCGACTATTCGATCGTGAGTTCGGATTTGGGCACGGTAAAGCTGAGTTGGGATATAGACGCCGCCGACGAGGACCTTCTGGGATCGGCCAACGGCAACCAGTCGGCTGTTGCACGCCACCTCCAGAATGTCCTGGAGAACGGCGGGCTTGGCAAGGAGCTGACGACCCTGCTCAATATCGTCGACGAAGACGACTATATCGACGCGCTCGACACCTTCGCCTCGCAGATCGCCTCCGACATCCAGCTGACCTCGCTGTTCTCGGCGCAGCGCTTCTCCGATGCTCTTTTGAGCTGCAGCGTGCGGGACGGCGTCTATCGCTTCATCGACGAGGACCAGTGCGCCTGGATGCGGGCCGGCGGCTCCGGCATGGAGCGGTCTTTGAGCAATACCAACCGGCCGTTCGACCAGACCGCCTGGCAGTTCGAGGGCGGGGGACAGTTCGCCCTTCAGGACGACTGGTTCATTGGCGCCGGTTTCAGCATCGGAACGCAGTCACTCTCGGTGGACGACATTGCCGACAGCGACGGCAATTTCTACCAAGGCGGTGTCGTGGCCAAGCACACGATGGGCAACACGCTCCTGTCGGCTTCGCTGACGGGCGGCTATGGCGACTTCGACATCACCCGGTATCTCTATTCCTCGGACTTTGCCCAGGGCAACGAGACGCTGTGGACGTTCTCGGGACAGATCAGCGCCTCGCACGCCTTCGTGCGCGGCGACTGGTATCTGAAGCCGCGTGTCGACATCGGTTTCGACCATGTGAACATGAACGGGTTCACAGAGTCAGGCGCCGGCGGGGCAAGCCTGACGATCGATGACAATGCGCAGACTTATTACAGCATCCAGCCTTCGATCGAGATCGGGGGTGAGATTGCGGCTGCAAACGGGGTTCTGTTCCGACCGAGCGTTTCCGTCGGTCTGACGCAGTTCCTGGGCGATGCGTCGCCATCGACGACGGCGTCCTTCGCCGACACGCCGGCCGGCATTGCGCCGTTCACGATCGGCAGCGAATTCGACACCACGTATTTCGACGTGACGGCGGGGCTGGAGGTTCTGGCGACGGAGCGTCTCAGCCTGTCGGCCGAAGGCTTCGGTCAGTTCTCCGACAGCATCACAAGCTATGGCGGCTCCGCAAAGCTCGCAATCCGGTTCTAGGGACGGTCAGGCAGGGGAAACAATGTCAACCAGGTGCATAGTCCAGAAACTGATAACGACCGGGCCCAAGGTCTGCGGGCGCACAATTGTTTGCAGGCCAATTCAGTCCGGTTCTCATTGCAATAAACTGGCGACACTTTCGATCGGCGCTACTGCGATATGGATTTTGTCGGCGATGTCTTCCCCCGCCACGGCCGCCTGCACCATAAGCGGAACCGTGGTGACCTGCACCGGCAGCGATCTCGGTCCCATCAGCTATACGGAAGCGGATGCCGTCGACGAGATCATCGTGCAGGATCTGACGGACGACGTCAGCGGTTCGGACGGAATGGCGATTTCGCTCGTCGAAACAGGTGACGATGGTTCATCCGACGGGGATGACGGAGAGGATGCGCTTCCAGCGACAGTGAGTTTCGACGGCACGAACGGCAGCGAAACCTGGGGCATAACGGATACCACATCGGTCAGCATGACCGTTACGTCTGCGGGTGGCGAAGGGGCAACAGGAGAATCCAAGAGCGGGCGTCATGAGACCGCCGGTGACGGGGGCAATGCCGGCGACGCCTTGGATGTGTCAATTACGATGACCGGGGGTTTCGTCAGTCAGACACAAGGCGACATAGGCATTACGGCGTCAAGCACCGGCGGTACCGGTGGCGCCGGTGGCGAAGCTGAATATACTGGCAGCAGTTGGGACGACTCAGACCTCTATGGGGGATCGGGCGGCGCCGGCGGCGCTGCCAGCACGGCGACGCTGACGATCAGCGACCTGTCCAATCCGGACGGTAGCTACGGTATCGACCTTTCAGGAATTGTGGTCGGAATCGGCGTTACCAGCACCGGCGGTGACGGCGGGATGGGCGGAGAAGCCCGTTGTGACGGTGCCTTTTCTGTATGCGATGCCTATTCCGGTGCGGGCGGCGCAGGTGGCGCAGCCAATAATTCAGAAGCAACTATTTCAAATACGGACGTTTCGATCTCGGATTTCAGCGGCACCGGACTTGAAGTTTTGAGTACAGGCGGCGAAGGCGGTGAAGGCGGTCTGGCAAAAGCTATCTATAGCAGTAACGAGGTCAAGAACACCCCGACAAACGGCTACGGTTCCGGTGGCGCGGGCGGCGATGCGGGATCTGTATCGCTCAAACTGTCAGACAGCGAGATCAGTATTGCTGACGACAGCGGCAATGCTCTCTTCGGTATTGAGATCTCAAGTTCCGGCGGTTCGGGCGGCGAGGGAAACAAGTCTTATACACTGTCGGGTGTTCTGGATTACGCCGGCACCGTACCCGGATGGGGCAATGGCGGCGACGGCGGCGCGGCGAGCGAAGCGTCGTTGACGCTAACAAGCTCTACCGTCTCGGTTTCACTGTCGGCTGACGATGCCGTCGGTATTCTGATCTCTTCAACCGGCGGTGACGGCGGAAGTGAAGGTTCGGTAGAGGGCAGTTTCAAGGGTGATCCCAGCTCCGGCGCGGATGGCGGGACGGGTGGCGACAGCGCGCCGGTTTCGGCGACGATGGATTCCACATCCTCGATCGCGGTTACGACGACCGGGGCCGGGGGCTCGATGGGCGCGCTCACCCTGCTGGGCGAGGGCGGCGCCGGAGGGGACGGCGGCGACGGCGGCAAGAGAGGCGACGGCACCGGCGGCGACGGCGGCAGCGGCGGCGATGTGTCCGGCACCATGACGACGGTTTCTGCGACAACATCCGGCGAAGATGCCTACGGCATCTATCTGGCGAGCCTCGGCGGCGACGGCGGAACGGGCGCGGCCAGCGATGGTTCGGGCGGTGACGCAGGCACCATCGATATCTCGTTCTCGTCGGTCACCGTTCAGGCGAGCGGCGACGGTTCGCACGGCGTCTATGCGTTGAGCCAGGGCGGTGCGGGCGGCGATTCGAGTTCCGGCGGAGACGGCGGAGACGCCGACTGGATTACCCTCACGGTCACCGGCGGGACGGTCGAGGTCACCGGCGGGACGGTCGAGGTCACCGGCGAGGACGCCTACGGGATCGCCGCAATCAGCAGCGTCGGCGCCGCCGGCAGCGGCGATACGGGGGATTCGGCGGGCGATGTGAAGCTGACCACCGGAGCGGACGTCACGGTCTCGGGCAGCGGCGGCATCGGCCTGTATGCAGCCAGTTCCGGCGGAACGAGCAGCGGCAAGATCGAGGTCACGGTGGATGCCGGCGGCG
>NZ_JAICBX010000012.1 GCF_019492055.1 Flavimaribacter sediminis
TAGAGCACGTCAGGTTTTGATTGAAGCGTAGCCTGCATTTTTGAGATAGTTTTCAAATTCGCCGGGTGCGATTGTCTCGATGAGACTTCCCACATGACGCCATGTCTCTTCGATGGTGCGTTTCTGAGCCATCCGCATCCAGTGCTTGATCTTTGCGAAGACCTGCTCGATCGGATTGAGATCCGGAGAGTATGGCGGCAAGAACCATAGCCGGGCTCCTGCCGCGCGGATGGTCTGACGTATGGCCTTTGCCTTGTGGCTTCCCAGATTGTCGAGGATGACAATGTCGCCTGGATTGAGCGTTGCAACGAGTTGCTGGTCGATCCAGGCGCGGAAGCATTCCCCATTGATTGGACCGTCAAACACGCACGGGGCTTCGAGACGGTCACAGCGCAGGGCCGCGATAAATGTCATGGTGCGCCAATGGCCATGCGGTGCGTAGCCTTTGAGCCGCTTGCCCCTTGCGCCCCAGCCGCGCAGCGGCGCCATGTTGGTCTTGATCCATGTCTCATCGATGAAGACCAGCCGGGAGGGATCGAGATCGGCCATGAAGCCCTTCCAGCGCCGTCGTTTGCGGCCGATGTCGGCGCGCGCCTGTTCAAGGGCGAACAGGCTTTTTTTTGAAGCTCAAACCCTCGCGGTGGAGAAAGCGCCACACGCTGTCATGCGAAACTTTCACCCCGCGCGCCGCAAGCATGCGCTGCAGGCTGCGGGTTGTGACATGTGAGGACTGTCTCAGCTGCTCGAGGATGAAATCCCGGTGCGGCTCCAGCACAATGGGCCGGTAGCCGCCCATCTTGTCCGGTTTCACGCTGCCCGTCGCACGCCAGCGCTGCGACCACTTCACGACAGAGGAAACAGATACGCCGAACCGCGCCGCAACCGTGCGGCAGCTATCGCCCGCCTCCACAGCAGCGACAACACGCTCGCGAAGATCATTTGAATAAGCCTTGACCATGCATGCTGGCCTCCTCGTCCCAGCATGCAGTGTGAATCACAAATCAGCACAAAAGGGAATCCCGTCGCGATTCAATGAAAAACTGACCCGCTCTAG
>NZ_JAICBX010000013.1 GCF_019492055.1 Flavimaribacter sediminis
CCACCCTTGTATGCCTTTTCGGAAGATTTGTGTCAGACAAGCGTCTTGGTGACTGGAGGGGATGGCCATCCCCTCCAGTTCCCGGCGAAGTCGCCCGTCCTCCCTCCGGTTACAACCGTCGATGAGTCTGGGATCTTCGCCGCTCTCACGTACGACCGAATAGTCGCTTGGTTCCAATCGCACGCACAAGGCAGGTTACCGTGAACAGGATCATTTGTGGAGTAGACGTATCGAAAGACTGGCTCGACGCCCACGTGGCGAACGGCCAGGACAGTGGCAAACGCGCGCCTTTCAAGCGCTTCGGCAACGATGCGTCGGGGATAGCAAGGCTCGCCGCCTTCTGCCGCGGGCATGGCGTAGAGCTTGTGGTCATGGAAGCCTCCGGCGGCTATGAGCGGCTGGCCTTCCTGCTTCTGTGGGAGATGGAGATGGCCTGTGCGCTGGCCAATGCGCGCAGTGTGCGGTACTTCGCGGAAGCCATGGGCTTTCTGGAAAAGACCGATAGGATCGATGCCGGTGTCATAGCCCACTATGCGCAGGTCAAGCAGTTGCAGCCTTCCCCGCCGCCTTCCGACGCCCAACAGCGCCTCAGAGTGCTGGTTGGCCGGCTTTCTCAGGTCACGGGCGACCTGACGGTACAGAGGCAACGCAAGCGCACTGCGGCCAGCGCCGAAGCGGCTGCGAGCATTGACGAAGTCATTGTCCTTCTTGTGCGCCAGCGGCGTCATCTGGA
>NZ_JAICBX010000001.1 GCF_019492055.1 Flavimaribacter sediminis
TAGTCCCCATAGAGCCGTGGAAGACGACCACGTTGATAGGCTGGATGTGGAAGTGCGGTAACGCATGAAGCTGACCAGTACTAATCGCTCAATCGACTTGATCGTTCCCATTGATCAATGCGTATCATTATATCAGTCCTCACGCCGTGAGCGCCCAATGGGCGCTCGCTGCGGACGGCGCGCCGCACAAGCGGCGACGGCCAGTCGGCCTTGCGAAGCTCTCAGAGCTTCGAATTCCTTTCCCTTGCAGACTTTGTATGGGAAAAAAGGACGGCGCGAAGCGCCGCAAGTGCGACTGCACGTCGGGCCTGATGGCCCGCCCAGTCCGGAGGTTAGTCCCGACAGTATCCCAAGGATGCTGGCGCGTACGCTCAACCGTGAGGACATAACAAATCTCCCAGCTTCTCAAGTTGCTATTCTCCGACCTGGTGACTATAGCGGGGTGCCCCCACCCGTTCCCATGCCGAACACGGCCGTGAAACACCCCTGCGCCAATGGTACTTCGTCTCAAGACGCGGGAGAGTAGGTCATCGCCAGGTCTGAAAATAGCAACACATAAAATATCTTCTCTTTACACATGCCCGAACTTCGAGGCTTCGCACATCGTGCGGCGGCCCAACCGTAACGGATCGTGCAGAACCGCGTGTTGACGCGGGGTGGAGCAGCCCGGTAGCTCGTCAGGCTCATAACCTGAAGGTCGCAGGTTCAAATCCTGCCCCCGCAACCAAATAAGACACTGAAAACGCTGATTAAATCAAAAAGCCCTGATCCTCACGGACAGGGCTTTTTACTGTTTTGGCACACTCTTGGCACACTCAAAACCAACCGACTGCCCCAAGGGGCAACAAATCTCAACAACGGAAACGCTCTGGAACTAGATTCGCAACATGCCAGCATGCGAGGTGGCCAGCATGCTAGCAGTCTGGCATGCCTGTCACTGAGGACCGTTTCTGCGGTAGTGTTCCCAGATGATCCGGAAGAGTTTATTCAGCTCAAGATCATGATCTGCGGCAAAGGCTCGATACTCGCGTCGAAGCTCCGGTGAAATCTTCAGCTGTAGAGGCACGTTCGAACCCCCGTCAGGTTTATGAAGGTTTCCCACTCGTCGCGGCTTGGTTGGTGGCTCGGGAAGACGCTTAGGGCGCTTTGGCTTGGCCAGCTTGATATCGACCATCACGCTACCTCCCGGTCCATCACCAAGCCTGCCAATTTGTCGGCAATATCCTGGGCTACAGCTTCCGCCTTTTCATTCAGTGAGCGGTGCGTCGTCTCAGTTGCGGCAAATCCGGCGTCCATGGCCCGCTGATAGCCTATGCGCTCCGGCAACTCCGCAACACCGACGGCGTAGCCCGCCCGGTTGATGAACTGTCTCGCGTCTTCTATGGCGGCGAGGCTGTCGCCGACCCGTGTCAACACGAAGACCAGCTTGTCAGCCTGAACCCCCTTCTCGACCAGCTCATGGGCAAGCATCACCCCAGGACGCAAATCATCCAACGCCAGCCCTGTTGGAATGATGACCAAATCACTCGTGCGGGCAATCTCAAGCGTGGCTGCCGTGGCATGCGGTGCTCCATCGACGACTACGAGATCGAACCGATCCGAATCCGATATCGCTTGCGCGACGCGCCCAAAGGTCTCGACGCGGATGTCCGGCTCTATGCCGTGCTGTTGGCGTAGGCGGCACCATTCAGCACAGGTGCCTTGTGACACGTCCATGTCGGCGATTTTCACGGCCCAACCTTGCCCCGCAAATTCACAGGCGATTAGCCGCGAAAGTGTGCTTTTGCCGACCCCGCCCTTTTGAGCGATAAGTCCAATAATATGCGCCATTTTAGGAAACTCCTTTGGCGCATGCCAGCATGCGAGCATTCCAGCATGCTGGCATGCTCGTTAATCTGTTGGGAACAATTCCACCTGTTCAGCCTGCCCAACAATATGTGTCAGGCGCTTGCGAAAACCCCGGTTCTCGGCCTTGCCAATCAGTGCCCGAGCCGTAATCGCATGATAATTCTTGAACTCTTCGCTCGCCTTCCAAGTCTCATGCGGGTTCAGGATATAGACGTTCGCCGTCCCCATTTTCGCGACGATGAGCGCACCTTGCTCGGAGAGATATTTGATCTTCTTGGATATGGTCTTCCGATGAAGGCCAAGCTCTTCTTCCAAGACCGTCATGCCACATGCCAGCACATTGTCATGTCCGGCATTCTCAACGAGGAAAACCCACACGCGGGCGGCGGTTGCGTCACCCGACAATAGGTCTTTGATCCGATCCCAGCCGGGACGATAAACTTTGGTGAAGGGTGGGTTCTTTTCGCGCGACGTTCTTTCGTCGCTAAAATTGGTAGCGGTTTGCATGGGTATGTCCCAATTTATTGTTATTTTTAGTAATGTACCTGAGAAGTACAAAAGATGGAAATAAAATTCCAAAAATCGGAAACTAAAGCGCTCCATTGGAACTGAAACACCACCTATATGTAACCTTCTGGGGGTTACATATATGTAACCTCTAGGGGGTTACATAAGGTCCGCGGTTTTCCTTGGTTTTTTGATTTTCCTTTCTTAGTCTTACATATGTGTGGACTTATCCACAGGCTCCGAGCCGCAAGTGGCAGCCCAAATACTGCATGCGCAGCGGCGAGGGGTGACTGTGGGTAAGTCAGCTGAACCCTTTGCTCTTGATCGTCGTTTGCGAACGACAACTGAACACACGCAGCTCGGTACATCGGCATTTATTCGGTCACCACCCGTAAAACCTCTCTGGCGGCAGGGGGCTATGAGAGGAGTTCGAGTGGATTGATGCTCCGAAGGTATCCCATAGGCCGCGCAGGAGCCTCACCAGATCAATTGTCGAAGTCTGGGGGTGTCGGTGGACGCTTGTCGGCGTCGGATGATTTTGCCGAGCTCTCAGACGGCTTGATGGTGGTGTCAGCCTTGCGGGCACGCATCCTTGCCTGAAGGGCAGCAAGCTCAGCCTGATATTCGGGATCATCTGACAGGTCGTCAGTCTCACCATCAGGGCTAGGTTCTTTTTGTGAGGCTGCTAATCCCGCGCCGCCGTTGTCGCCTGTTGCGAAGGTTTCGTCTTCCTCGGGTTCTGGCTCAGGGGGCGGGACGTCCGGACGCTGCGCGCGCAATACGTCTGTCCCGTAAGACGCTTTTAGGGAGCCCATTGCCGTTTGAGCATTCTGATCGGCATAAAGCGGATTAAACATGCGGGCTCGCACAGACAGCCCATCCTGAAAGATGACGCAATCTTCCCTAAAGTCCGGCCCCATAAGCTGTTGGGGTGTGGCTACCCAGTCATCGCCGCCCCAAATATCCTTTCTGCGGCCCAACCGCATGGCGATATGTTCCGCGGTTCCAAGATCGTTTGGGCGGAAGAAAACCTGGCTACGGCAGTTCGCAATCAGGCTCTCCCACTTAGGATAGACTTCCTTCAGCTGTGCCAGATCCTGGGTAAACAGCCATAACCGAATTCCATAGCTGCGGGTTATTGCAACCGCATCCTCGATAAGTCGCATATAGCCAAGTTGCGGCAGTTCATCGAAAAAGAAGGTAATCGGCCAACGTGGGTAGTCTATGGGTAGATCGTCGATCTCGGCATTTTCCGCTTCGATGACACCGCGATGTTCGATCGCACCGCTCAGAAGCTGGCCGAGAATGACGCGCAATACAGATCGGTAGCTGCCGATTTTCTCCGGGGGAATGACCAGGTAAACAGAGGCGGCGAGACCGCGTTCAAGCTGACCGTCATCTCGCTCATAACAGCCCGGTATCGCGCCGCCTCGTGCCGCATAGACCAGTTCAGAATTGTCAGAATCCAGAATCCGGTCTGCGGAAAAGTCCGGGGTCGAGGTTGATGTCGTGTTGACAACGCCCTCTGATCGCCAGATTTCCAATTGGGTACGGAGTGTCGTTCCGATGGACGCACTCAACGCCTCCGATTGTCCTTCGAGAACATTGCCTAATTCCCGGAGGCGCTCATCACCATCATTCTGGAGGGTCTCGATCATCGCCGCCATGTCGGACTTGCTACCAGCCAGCAGACGGCACACTTCACGCATATTCCGGCGGCTCGGTTCCCGTGTGCGAAGCACATAGAAAATCAGCCCCGTCAGCAGGTCCTTGGCGGCATTATCCCAGAAAGGTTCCTTGCTCTGCGGCACGATCAGCAGCTCTGCAAGCAGCCGCGCCTCATCCCAGCTATTCACACGGTCCAATGGATTGTAGCAGTCGGAGTCGGCCTCAAATGGCGACCATTTGAACACCTGACCAAAATGGGAGCGTCGCCACGCTGTCTCGCGATAGTTTTCGCCCTTTGGGTCAAGCACAACGACGGGACCCTCATAGGTCAGCAGATTATGCAGGATGAACCGTTGACCCTTGCCAGCCCCGGTCGGCGCTACGGTGAGAAGATGTCCTTCACCCTGAAACCACAACATGATGCCAAGATCGTCCTCTTCAGGCCCGTCAACAGGCAGGCGCCCCAGACGCATCTTATCGATAATGAATTCCCGCTTGGCCTTCGGGATAATGATCCCTGCATCCAGTAGCTGTTGATCGCTTGACCAGTGCTCCATCTGGCCAGCGGACTGTAATCGCGCTTGACCGCCTTCCGTCATGAAGGGCAAGCATTCCCGGAGCTTGGCCCGTGCCTCTTCAAGGTTGCCGTTTTGCAGGGCGTGTCGGAATACGTTCTTGAAGGCCTCATCGAGTTTGGAATCGCTTGAGATGATCTGCACCGCATCTCTCCACATGGGGTCGAGACTGTTCAGCCAAGCCGCATACGCATTACTCCCCGGAGCGCCGTCCTTTCTCGCCTTCCCGAACAGTTTTCCGAAGACCATGCCGTTCTTCCTTTCGCGCGCCCCTGATTGCTTGTTCTGAAACTAACAATAGCCCCGGAATACGATCTGTCAGCCTGCTTTGTGCTAAGGACAGTTGAATGGCCGTGACCCGGCGGCGAGTTCGGTGCCGGGTTGGGGTGCGGTCCATAAGCACCTGAAACTCATCCCAGAGGTTGCAGAGCAGTCAGCGCCCCCAATCCCTATGGCGGGGTCGTTGTCGTTTTGGGGCCGCGTCTACGGGTTGATTTCCCGGCCTCACTTGCCCTTGTCGCTGACCGCTGCCCACGAGCCGTCCTCATATCTGGCTTGACCTGGCAGGGACGCCGTGCGGCGCAACGGTTCCCGGTCAGTTTCTTCCCCGGCTAAAGCCTTCCTCGCGAAGCAAGAAACAGCCCGCTCTCCGTCCTTCGTTTCTCTCCGGCCCGTGCCGGGTGCGCCGCCCGTCTTTGCCCCTGCCTTTCCGGTCGCCATCGGACGGCCGCGATGGGCGCGGCCCGCAAAGACAAGGAGAGAGACCATGAAGACCGAACGCCAAGACGTTTACACCCAAGTGACCAACACCATCATCGCCGCCATCGAAGCCGGAGCCGGCGACTGGCAGATGCCCTGGCACCGCTCAGGCCAAGGCTTGAACCGCCCCGTCAACATCGACACCACCAACGCCTATCGCGGGATCAACGTCGTCAGCCTCTGGGCCTCAGCCCAAGCACGCGGCTTCTCGACCGGCACCTGGGGCACCTATCGCCAATGGCAGAACAAGGGCTGTCAGGTCCGCAAGGGCGAGAAATCCAGCCTCGTGGTCTTCTACAAAGAATTCGACGTGGAAGAGCAGAAGGACGACGGCGAAACCGAACAGGGCAAACGCCTCATGGCCCGTGCCAGTTACGTCTTCAACGCCGACCAGGTGGACGGGTTCGAGGCTCCGCCCTTGCCGGAACCGAAAGACCCGGCGCAAACCCACGATGCAGCCGAAGCCTTCATCGCAGCCACACGGGCCGATATCCGCCACGGCGGCAACCGCGCCTACTACCGCTTCCCGGATGACTTCATCCAGATGCCGGAGCGCGAGCGCTTCATGGGCACGGAAACCAGCACCGCGACCGAAAGCTACTACGGGACTTTGCTCCATGAGCTAACCCATTGGACCGGCAGCGCCATGCGTTGCGACCGCCAATTTGGCAAGCGCTTCGGCGATGACGCCTATGCCGTCGAAGAGCTCGTGGCGGAACTGGGCGCTGCCTTCCTCTGCGCTGACCTTGGGATCACGCTGGAACCGCGTCCCGATCATGCCGCCTACATCGACAACTGGCTGAAGGTCCTCAAGGCCGACAAGAAAGCCATCTTCACCGCAGCCAGTGCCGCTGCTAAGGCAACCGACTATCTGGCAGGGCTGCAAGCCACTGAGGTTACCGAGGCCGCCGCTTAGGCGGCCTCTTTACGATTATTCGTCCTACGGGCATTCTGCCGACGTCATGCGAGAGTCGTGTTGGCGGTCGCTGATCACGCAAGTCCTTATCTTTGGGACTCGGCATGCAGTATGCGGAGTACACCGAGGGGCAAATTGTTGTTGAGTGCAGTTACTTGTTGTACTCTGCTTTAGTTGTAATAGATGCAGGACAATGACATGAAACTGACCCATATCAGAATACAGAACTTCAAGTCGATTCTTGATACGGGAAAGATTTCCGTCGGGGAACTGTGCTGCCTTGTCGGTAAAAACGAAGCTGGGAAGACCGCCACTCTATCGGCTCTACAATCCATCCGCCCTTTTGGTGCGCCTCAAACAAAATTTGACGTGACCGAGGATTATCCTCGTCGGTTTGCTACTCGCTACAAAGAGCGCCATTCCGATGAAGATGCGGTCGTCGTCGAAACGTGGTGGCAGCTGTCTGATAAGGGTTTCGAGCGTCTGGCGGATGAATTCGGTGAAGACGCCATCACTTCCCGCGAATTCAAGATCAGCAAGCGATACAACCAAGAAGGCACATCATGGTCGGTACCAATTTCTGCAAAAATAGCAATTGCCAATGCTGTTGCAGCCCAGCGTTTGAACGCCGCAGAGAAGAAGGTTGTCGAAAAGGCAGAAACTTCAGCAGCTTTGATTGCCGCCATAGCCGGGCACGAGGAAAAATCTGAAAAACTGGCTGCATTATCCAAGCGGTTCTCGGACTATCGGGATCAGTCGATCAACCTTCGTGGCATTGATCTGATTTCTGACCTGGTTCCTACGTTTTTCTATACATCACATTATGACCGGATGAGCGGTCAAATTTCGGCACAGCAAATTGCGCAAGATAAGCAAAATAATAAGATTGAACCGGGCGATGAGATATTCATGAACTTCCTGCGGCTCGCCGGAACCGATTTGGACGAATTGAACCAGTCTCCACGATATGAAGAATTGAACGCCAAGTGCGAAGCCGCGTCAGCCGACATTACCGACCAGATATTTCAGTATTGGTCACAGAACAAATATCTGGAGGTCAAAGTTGAGCTGAATGAGGGCAGGCCGCAAGATAAGCCCCCCTTTAACGCAGGCGCTGTAGCGCGAGCACGTGTTTATAATCAACTCCATCGGGCAAGCGTTCCATTTTCGGAGCGAAGTGCAGGTTTCGTCTGGTTTTTCTCTTTCCTCGTTCAGTTCGCCATGATGCGCCGAACAACCGACAATGTGATTATTCTTCTTGATGAGCCGGGATTAACGCTGCACGGAAAAGCTCAGGAAGACCTGCTTCGCTACATTGAGGAAAAGCTTCTGCCTACCCATCAGGTGATTTTCTCAACTCACTCTCCGTTCATGGTCCCGCCCAAGAGGCTGGCTGACTGTCGCGTCGTCGAGGATGTCGTTGACCTGAAAGAGCCCGCCCGCCCGCAATCACTCGGAACAAGAATAACCGAAGATGTCATGAGTACGGACAAGGATACGTTGTTTCCGTTGCAAGGGGCGCTTGGTTATTCCGTTACGCAATCGCTTTTCGTCGGCGAGAATAGCCTGTTGGTCGAGGGGCCGTCGGATATCCTCTATCTGCAAGCCTTCTCAAATGAACTTGAACGACGGGGAAGACAGGGTCTTAATCCCAAATGGACCATGTGTCCTGCAGGCGGCATCGACAACGTGAGGCCCTTTGTGTCGCTCTTTCATGGTAACCACCTAAATGTGGCCGTCCTCTCTGACCAAGGACAAGGCGACAAGGGCAAAATTGAACGTTTGCGCCGAAGCGAAGTTCTTGCCGCTGAACGTCTTCACACGATCGCTGAATTGCTCGACCAGTCTGAGGCGGATGTTGAGGATCTTATGCATCCGGAACTCTTCTGTAAGATTATCAATGGATGCTACGATCTGAAAGGTAAGCATGCCGTCACAGCCGCAAAACTCGCCGCTACGGAAGGTGCCCCGCGTCAGGTGAAGCAAGCCGAAGCCTACTTCCGGCTACTACCTGCCGACATGCCCGAGTATAGTCACTACCGCCCTTCGGATTGGTTGATCCGCAATCCACAAATGCTCGACGGCGACAACGCTGAGGTGCTTGAAACACTGGAGCGGGCGGAGAAGGTGTTTGCTGTTTACAATCAGATGCTCACATAGGTTGTTTGCATAGGATTAAATGAGGGGAACGCCGTCCCCTGCCTGCAACCGCCTTCGGCGGTTTCCGTCACCCCTTCGAACGGGATTGCACCCCGTAGCGCCCTTTAATGTGGGGCGCCGCCTACCTGACAATTGGTTGACGGCTCTGAAGGCATCTTCACCGCCAGTGAGGCCGCCAAGGCGGCTGTCTTTCTGGCAGGGTTGCAAGCCGCCGACGTCACCGAGGCCGCCGCTTAGGCGGCCTCACTTCCTCACTTGTAGCGTTCGCCTTGCTCCTGACAGTGGGCACGGACTCGCTCAATCCATTTATCGTACCAGACCCAAGTGCCCTTGTAGTCGCCATCGCGGCCATAGCCGTGCGCAGGGTTCTTGGCGTCCAATTCTTTCCAGAGTGCCGTGTGAGCTTGCTGATTGAACTTCGGGAAGCCTTCAGCTTGCATCATTTCCCAAACCTGTTTGGCCGTATATCGGCGTTTGTCCACTTCCTTGAGAAGAACGCGGTTGATCTCTTGGCCTTCATCGGAGTCGCCCTTGACGAACTCGACTGCCGTATCCGCACTTGACGCGCGGTTTCCGGCAATCGGTACGAATGCGACCCGATAGCGATAGGCCGGGTCCACGTACTCTGCTTCGGTCAAACCGTGCTCAAAAGCATCGATAAAAGTCTCAATGTGTCCCGGCAGATTACTGCCCTTCTTGAGCACCGCTAGCTGGTCAGCAGCGAAGGTCACGAACTGAAGCGCGATCGGTAGCCGCCGTTCCAATCCATATTGGGAGCCGAATAACGCTTTGATGGCATCATTGAAATTCAGGCAGCAGGCTTGCAGCTTGGCGCTGACCGCCTCGTCGATCCGGTTCGTTGACCGGTGTTCGATCTCATGGCGTAGCTCCAGGACGAAGTCGAGGTTCTTCACCACGCCACGGGGAACCGGGCAGCGCGCATGGCGCAGGCATTTGCCCAACTCCCAATAACAGTCCGCTCCTTGTTTCGTTTTCTTGATTGTGCCGTCGGCGTTTCGATACCGGTAGTCGATGCCCTCACGCCGGAACCAGGCGTGCATGAGATAGGTCCAGCCGATGATGCTGGTGACGATAAAGAGCTCTGCCCGAAAGATAAGCCCCGCACCATTGAAGGTATGCACGGCAGCGATCATCGCCTCTCGTGCCTTGATCAGCAGCTCGTCACCCCGGAGACTGAGACCTGTTTCAGCGTCCACATCCGGCCAATTGATCAGAAAATCATCCAGCTCGTCCGTGGACGCCGCCTTGAGGGCCTTGAACTTTGCCCCAATACGGATTTCTGCGATACGCGCATGGTTGATCGAACGTGTCGGACGGGTGAAATACGCCAATATATCCTGGTCGTTGTAACCGCCGCGATTCAACATCGCCTTGATCAGGGCGATTTCCCATTTTTCGAGCGTATTACCCCGTTTTCTGGCTGGCATATTATCCCTGAATTTAGCTTGGATCGGCTTAACTGATCGCCGTGTGCCAGTGTAACGGGATTCATCAGGGGGAAAAGCCTTTCCCCTGGCCTCAGCCCGAGGTCTTCGGCGCACCCCATTCTAGCGGGAGTGCCCGCAACGCCCCATAATGTCGTCCCTTCGGGACGGCGTTGATCTGTTGGGTCGCGCTTCGCGCTTGTAACCTCTCTAGCCAGCTTGTGCCGACCCCGCCGGTCTTTCCCAATGTCGCCGTCCGGCCCGCCCGCTCCGTTCCCCCCGATCAAGTCGGGGGGGGGCGTGTTGGCCAATGGCAAAGCCAATGCCGAACGCATGGCAGACGATGGCAACACCCAGGACTTCTGGCCTGTGGTCAAATTGTTCTGCCCATGGGGTGCTGCAACGTGGCTGCTTTCGGAGCTGGACCCGAAAGACACGGATTTTGCCTTCGGGCTTTGTGACCTTGGTTCCGGATGCCCCGAGGTGGGAACCGTGCGCCTTTCAGAACCTGCTGTGAACGGCGTCGGCAGTTGACCCCAATCGGCGTCAGATTGACCCCCTGGCCGCGATTATAGGTTAATGAAAACAGGGCGCTAAACTCAGTAACCCCTCACCGATAGGGGGTCATTCTGATGCGCCGATTCGCGGCCCAAGGCAACAAATCGAGAATTGGCGCCGGCAGGGTAAATGCGTCATCGGTCATCTGCGGGTCCATCAATGCGCGCATCAGTTCGCGGACAATCGGATGATAAGAAGAAGCTTCGGCGATGCCACGAAAACAGGATCACGACAATTGATCGGCCAGCAGCAGCTTGGCCACCGTGCCTCATAGAGTCTCCCAGTCTTCGCCCGTCAAGGTCGGTGGATCGGCCTTCAATTCGCGAGCCGCTGCAGCAAAGGGCCACTAGCTGACCCAGAGAAAATCTCGCTTTCCCAGAACGACACCATTATGGCGCAAGATGTTGTAGGCCGTCGCCAGATGAAAGTAGAAGTTCGGGAATCCGTAGCGTGCGAGATATGTCCGCCCGTCGTGCGCCGTACCTTCAGGCGCGAGCGGCACTGCCAGCTCGCGTGTTTCGGCAGTTGCGAAAGCGGTATCTGCAATGGTCTCCAGGAATGCGATTGTCTTCGCGATGCGGACTTGAAGCTCTGAGAATGACGCTTCATTGTCCTCATATCTTGGCGGTTCGGTCTGCGACAAGCGGGCGGCGGTGAATTTTGCAGCATCGCAGGCTGTGGTGACGTTGCGGGTCAAATCGAACATATCCGGAAACAGCCGCGCCTTGAGAAGCGCCTCGGGGGTAATCTTGTGACTTTCGCAATGGGCCTCTGCCTTGGTCAAGTTGGACGACAGGCAGCGCAGCCCATGGATGAGATCGGGAATAGGACTTTCCATCGTTTTACTCCGGTCGGGTGATAGGGTCTCGTTTGTGGCAGGCGGGAATTTTCAGTCTCGCCTGCAGGGTCAGAGATAACGGGCTGCCGTGTTTCGCGGTCCGGCGTTCAGACCGACCTTGCGGCCCTCAGTTGTCGAAGCCGGTGAACATGCCGTTGGTGTTGGCCAAGCCCTCGGTCGGGACCGGCTGGATCACGTCCCAATGCTCGACGATCATTCCGTCTTCCATGCGGAACAGGTCGTAGAAGGCGTTGGTCGTGCCGTTCCATTGGCCTTCGCTGACGGTCAGGACAAAGTTACCCTCGCCCAGCACCGCGTGGATCTCGGTGTATAGGAACATGTTGTTCTGCGCGGTCAGTGTCTCAACGGCCGCCATGATCCCGTCCAGCCCGTCCGCGATCATCGGGTTGTGCTGGGCGTAGCTTTCGGCGTTGATGTAGTCGGTGATCCGTGCCGGGTCGCGGCCCATCAGAACATCCTGGACCAACGCGACGGCCAGAGCCTTGTTTGCCTCGGTCTGGTCGAGGTCGGTGACTTCGGTCGGGCCATCGGTCTGCGTCCGACCGCTGACCGTGTCCGAGACCAGGGGCTGCAACGCATCCCAATGCTCTGCGACCTTTCCTTTCTCGTCCACCCGGATGATGTCGAAGGACACCATCGTGTCGGCGCCGAACGGCGCGGCATTGCGCCAAATGTTGTGCATGAAGACATAGTTGCCGTCCTCGAACATGCGGATATTTTCGGCGGTGGTGCCCGCCTCTTGCAGCACCGGCAGCATGCCGATGAAGGGCTCCAGCCCAGTCGGAATGAACGGGTTGTGCTGGATGTAATCCACGTTCGCCAGGTCGCGCATCGTGTCGACGTCCCCTTGCAGGACGGCGCCCAGAAACTTGCCGACAATCGGCTTGATCGACGTGGTGTCATCGGCAAGGGCGCTGGTGGCAAGCAAAGCGGTGACTGCGGCAGCAGTAAGGGTCTTTTTCATTGGAGTGGTTCCTTTTTCAGGGGAGGCATATTAAGGTGGTCAGGCGTCGGCACCGCCCAGCAGAGTGTCGAGCTGCATTTCTTTCAAAAGCGCGTCCTGGCGCGGCTGGGTGAAGGCGTTCACTTCGTCCACGCCCCATGTGATGCCGACGACCGTGCGGGTCGGGCGTTTGCCGGGGGCGGCATCGGCCAGCGACAGGTAGGTTTCCACCACCAACTGCGGATCGGGGGCCTGATCGCTGGCCAGCATGTCGGCAAAGCCCGCCACCATCGCCGTGGGGACGTCACGCAGATCGCCGTAGGACGCCAGCACATCTGCGCGGGCGGGCGGCTTTCCGGCGGCCAGCAGGTTGGAGGGGAAGGGGCCTGGTTCGACCAGCGCTATGTCGATGCCGAAGGGGGACACCTCATAACGCAGGCTTTGGCTGTAGGCTTCCAGCGCGTGTTTGGTCGCGCAATAGGTGCCGAAGAAGGGCACAGACACCCGTCCGGCGATGGAACTGGTGTTGATGATCAACCCGCCGCCTGCCGCGCGCATGGGCGGCAGAACCGCCTGCATGGCGCGCATTGCGCCGAAATAGTTGGTGTCCATCTGTTCCGCGGCCTGCGCAACGCTGTAGGCCTCGGTCATGCCGATATACATGATGCCCGCATTGTTGATCAGGATGTCGATGGGGCCATCGGCCAGAATGGCGGCGAAACCCTCGGCCACCGACGCGTCGCTCGTAACATCCATCTCGGCGATTGTGATGCGGGGGGAGTAGCCCTCAAGCTCCGCCTTCTTGGCGGCGTTGCGCCCCGCGGTGTCGCGCATCGTGCCCCAAACGCGGTCGCCCCGGTCCGCGAAGGCCCGCACTGCCGCCGCGCCGAAGCCGCTGCTGACCCCTGTGATCACGATGGTTCTTCCGGTTTTTGCCATGGTTCATGCTCCTGCTTGTAAGTTTTGTTACCAACTGGTACCAATATCTGGGATACGTCGTCAAGATATAAAATACCGGATAGTATAAAAATGAGTGATGCCGATCAAAGACCCGCGCGCGGACGACCGCGGACGATGAACGCCGAAAGCGTGCTCGACGTCGCCATGAATGCTTATTGGCAAAGCGATCCGGCTGATGTGTCGGTCAATGCGATCTGTCAGATGGCGGGTATCTCGAAACCCTCGCTTTACCGCGAGTTTGGCAGCGAAGACGGGCTGTCGCGCGCGGTGCTTGACCGCTACGCCGAACAGGTGCTGTCGGAGATGTTCGAGATCCTGCACGGCGGGAAGGGGCTGCGTGGGACGCTTGACGCGCTCATCGACTTCGCGAGCGACGATCCCCGGATGGAAACCGGCTGCCTGTTCTACAAGATGCGCGCGGGCAAGCATCGGCTGGGGCCCGAAACGCGGGCGCGGGTGGAGGAAATCGACGCGGCAGCGCGGGCTGCCTATGTGGCGTTCCTGCAAGCTGCCCGCGATTCCGGTGATTGGCCGGATAGCCTCTCGGTCGAGGCTGGAGCGAAATACCTCGGCGAGCAGATCGCGCTTGCCATCACCCAACGCGCCTCCGGCGAAGAGCCTGCCCGCGTCCGCGAGATGCTGACGCTGGCTCTGTCGGTTTTCAGCCGCTCATGACCGGGTCGCCGCACGCCCTCATGCCCAATTATCTGCGCCTCTTCGCGCTGTTCGGCATCGTCGTCGTCAATGTTCAATACATTGCGTTTTCGGCGCTCTACAGCTTCGCCGACCAGGGCGGAGAGACGGGTGCTGGACGCGATCACCTTGTGGCTGGTGAACGGGCTGGCGCTCTTGAAGACCTATGGGCTCTTCTCCTTCATGTTCGGAGTGGGCCTCGGGTTCCCCTGCCCTCAACCGCCTTCGGCGTTTTCCGTCACCCCTTCTAACGGGGATACCCCGCAACGCCCCATAATGTCGTCCCTTCGGGACGGCGTTGATCTGTTGGGTCGCGCTTCGCGCTTGTAACCTCTCTAGCCAGCTTGTGCCGACCCCGCCGGTCTTTTCCAAGGTCGCCGTCCGGCCCGCCCGCTCCATTCCCCCCGATCAAGTCGGGGGTCCCGTGTTGGCCGGATACCGCCGCTTTGCGGCGCGGCTCTCTTGGAGCCCGTCGGATGTCGGCGCTTCGCCGCCTGAACGCCTTTTCCCAATTCAGTCACTGGTTTGTCGTCGTCGCTCGCCGCTGGGCAGAGGTTCATGCGCGGGGCGTGGGTGTCCTTCGCAGAATGTAACAACTCGACGGAAGGACAAACCGACATGAGCCAAACCAATATCACCCCAGAGCATCGCAGCGCCTTTGAGGCGCTGACGAGCGGGGATTATTCCAACTTTGCCTTGTTCAGCTGCTTTGCGGACGGCGTACCCGCCGCCGCTATCTGCGCCGTGAACAGGGACGGGGAGGATTTCACCATCCGCCCGCTGTTCGTCTCGGTGACGGACAGCATGAGGCTGACAGACCATGACGGACGGGAGGCGGCACAATGAGCACGCTTCTCTTGGCTGACCAGCATGCCCGCATGCTGAAAAATGGCAAAGCCAATGCCGAACGCATGGCCGACGATGGCAACACCCAGGACTTCTGGCCTGTGGTCAAGCTGTTCTGCCCATGGGGAGCGGCAACGTGGTTGCTCTCGGAACTCGACCCCGAGGACGAGGACATTGCCTTTGGGCTTTGTGACCTGGGCTTTGGATGCCCCGAGCTTGGCAGCGTCCGTCTGTCGGAGCTTGCCGCTGTGCGCGGCCCCGCAGGGCTGACCATCGAGCGCGACCGCCATTTCAAGCCAACCAAAAGCCTGACGGCCTATGCCGCCGAGGCATCCGACAAGGGGCGCATTGTCGCCTGACCTGACCCATGCCCCAGCCCTGACGGTCAGGGCTGGGGACAACCAAACCAAAATGAGGAATACGAAAATGACCATTCAAACCATACCGCTGACCAAAATCACCGCAGCCGAGGGCAACCCCCGCCGCAGCATGGACAGTGCCGCCCTTGAGGGGCTGGCCGCCTCCATCCTGTCGGATGGCCTTCTGCAAAATCTTGTAGTCCGCAAAAAGGGACGCAAACTTGAGATTGTTTCGGGCGAGCGGCGGTATCGTGCGCTCTCCCTGTTGGTCGAGCGCGGCGATATCGCCAAGGATTACCCCGTGCCCGTCGAGGTGCGAGGTGATTTGAGCGAGGCCGATGCCTTGCGGCTCGCCACCGTCGAGAATATCCAGCGCGAACAGCTTGCCCCCATGGACGAGGCCGAAGCCTTCGCCACCCTGTTGGGTTCGGGCGCATCCCTTGAGGATGTCGCCGCGAAGGCAGGGGTGTCGGTGCTGACCGTAAAACGCCGTGTGGCGTTGGCCTCTCTCTGTGACGAGGTAAAGGTTCTTGTGCGGGACGGGGAGATTTCCCTTGGTGCCGCCGAGGCCCTGACTCTTGGCACCCATGACCAGCAACGGGCACTCATCGAACGGCTGGAGCAGGGCTATCACTATGACAGCGATGACCTGCGTCACCTGCTGACAGGCGAGAAGCCCGCCGTATCGCTGGCCATCTTTCCGCTGGAACAATACGAGGGCACCTTCACCGCCGACCTGTTTGCCGATGATGACAATACCGTCTTCGATGACGTGGAGCAGTTCTTCACCCTGCAAGAGGCGGCAGTCGCCGCCCTTGCCAAACACCATGGGGAGACCGCTGCCTTCGTCGAGGTGCTGACCGAAAGCTATGCCCCGTGGTGGCAGTATCGTGAGGCCGAGGAAGACGAACAAGGCGGGGTGGTCATTCACTTCAAGCCGTCTGGCCGTGTCGAGGTGCGGGAAGGGCTGGTGCGCCGTGACGTGTCCCCGTCTGTTGCCGAAGAAACCGCAGACGCACCGACCGCCCCCAAGGAGCGGCCCGAATATTCTGGGCCTGTCATCCGCATGATGAGTGCTCATAAGAGCCTTGCCGTGATGGAGACCTTGCTCGCCAATCCCCGCAAGGCCAAGGAGGTGGCCGTCATCAGCCTTTTGAACGGCTTTGACTGGACAGGACGGGTGCGCCTCGATGCCCATCCAGCCCTTGGCTATTTTGTAGGGGAAGACAATCAGCCAACCAGCTACACCGCCCTCGAGCGGGAGGCCGAGGATATGGTGACGGCGCTAGGCATGACGGATAATCGCCGCCCGTCTTACGTCCGACCCGTGCGAGGCGCATGGGAGACGCTGCTTGCCGAGGTCAAGAACCCGACCGCTCTTTATGAGGTGGTGCAGGGCTATTCTGATGAAGAGCTTGACCAGCTGCATCTGTTCCTGACGGCGCTGACTTTCGGGCAGGGCAATATGGATGCGCTCGATACGGGCGACAGCCTGTTCAACCGAGTTGCCGCCGATCTGGACGTATCGATGCGGAATCATTGGACACCCGACGAGGCGTTCCTGACCCGCCGCCGCAAAGACCAGTTGGAGGCCATCGCCAAGGAAGGCGGGGCGGTAACCCGTCTCGGACGGATGAAGGATTACAGCAAGAGCCAGCTTGCCGCTGCCCTTGCCCGTCACTTCCAGCGCTGCGTCGAGGACGATGCGACCTTACCCGAAGAACTACGCAAACGGGCGAATGCATGGCTCCCCGATGCCATGCGGTTCCCCGCCGTGACGGAGGGGGCAGACCTGCCATGGCAGGAAGGGGAGGCCGAGGCAGACGATGTCAATGCAGACGACACGGACGGCGACCCCACGCCCGCCGTCTCGGGCGAGGGCGATACCACGCAAGTGGCCGCCTGACCCCGTCTGCATCCGGGGCGGTGCGGGCAGTCAGCCCGTGCCGCCTTTCTTCTTCATTCTCGGGAGGGTTTCCCCATGCACATCATCGCCGCCATTCTTCTTATCGCCGTGGCCGCATACGCTGCCAATGTCACGGGCAATATCGACGCCGTGGGCTGGGTGCTGCTCGGTGCGCCGTTCGTCATTCCAGTCGGGATGCTTGTCCTGTGGCTGACAGGCAAGCTGTTCGGAGTGCTCTTCGGCGGGACGCGCCGCGACTGAGAATTGGACCGTTTGCCGCCTGTTACGGTGACGGCCACACATGCCGATTACAGCCCGTCTTGGCCTTCAGCCAGGGCGGGCGTTTTCTTGCGCCGTTTCACACCAGCGACAGGGTGATTCAGGTCACGGGGATTGCGCGCGGGCGGCCTCGTGTCGGGTGTGGCGGGCGAGGCCGCCATGGTGAGCCTCCTAAGTGTTTGGTGCGGTCGCATCCCCTCACGTCCTTTCCTGATATGGCCACATTTGAGCCCGTCGCCCGCGCCTGCAACGGCGCGCGGTCGGTTTCTTCCCCGGCCTTCGGCCTTCCTCGCGGACGCTTCGCTTCAAGAAACAGCCCGCTTGCCGTCCTTCACTGCGTTATGGCCCTGCGGGTGCAGGCCCGGTCTTTGACGGTCTCTGACATTGGCCATGGAAAGGTCGCGAAGGGCGCGACCCCCAGACACCAAACTAAGGAGACTATCACCATGGCAACCATCGGCACCTTCACCAAAACCGACAACGGCTTCGCCGGCACCATCCAGACCCTTGGCCTGAAGGCCACCAAGGTCGCCGTGAGCAGCGTCGAGAAAACCGCAGACACCGCCCCGGACTTTCGCATCAAGGCGGGCACGATTGAGCTCGGCGCGGCCTGGCACCGCACCAGCAAGGGTGGCAACGAGTACATCTCGGTCAAGCTGGACGACCCGAGCTTCGCCGCTCCGATCTACGCCAACCTGGTCGAGCAGCAGGACAAGGGATTTGCCCTCATCTGGAGCCGCTAAGGACGACACCATCGCCGCCCGCCACCACGGCGGGCGGCCTTAACCCCAAGGCATTTTTATCAAGGAATTTTGACCATGACGATTATTTTAACCGACGACCAACTGACCATGCTGCATGCGGAAACCGCCCGCCTGACTGAAGAAGCTGAGCGCCTTCTGACAGCCGCCGAAACTTCCGACGATCCCGATGACTGGGACGCATGGAAAGAGGCGGACGGCATTGCGGCAGGCCATACACTTGCCATCCAGTCCATGACGGACGGCAGCGACAAGCTGCTCACCGCCATGAAGGGCCATGCCGAACACCTCGATGCTCGCACGGATGCCATGTGGGAGATCTTCCCTAGCCTGAACTTCGGTGACGAGCATGTCGATGTCAGCTATCGGGCCGAGGGCAGAGCCGAAGGCTACGCCGCCGCCTTGCGCCACATCGAGAACGGCATGACGCCAACTGTTCCCGCGATGTTCGACGTTCCGTTCGATGTCTGGCGGGAGACGTTCAGGCCGCTGGCCAATCCGCACCGCGACCATCCGGACGCCCCTTCGGCGGGTATCTCTTCGATACCTCCGAACCTGAACTGAAGACACTGGCTGAAGCGGATGCCGATTGCATCTGGACGCTCATCGCCGGAGCCGATGACAGCCTTGTCATCGGGAGCGGTTTCCGCAAAGCGGATGCCCTCGGATACTTCATCACGGATCACTGTCCCTACATCGTCGAACCCGTACAATATCCCCTCAACATGGCTGAGTGACAGGTCATCCGGTCAAGCCCAGCGCTGGCGGCAGCGTCGGGTTCTTTTATTCGGTAAATGGCGGAGGAACAGGTCTTCCATCTTCGTCGATCTCCAATGAATAGGTCATCCTGATCGCGTCCCAGATTTCTCGAACGGCGTCCGTGAAGGATGCCCGCTGTTCGTGCGCTTGGGGTTTTGCCCTATTGGGTGGATTGACCGATAGCAGATACCCCAGTCCGGCGAGCAGCGGCAGCATGATGAACAGGAACAACCGGAACCGCCGCCGCTCCGTCTTTCTGGCTCCGAAGTTTGCGTCGTATTTTGCCATTGTGGCCTCTCCGTTTGTTGTTCTTGTTCGGATGCAAGCGGGATCAGGCTAGTCGCACGGTCATGCTCCTGCCTGCGTATTCGGTCGGCGATGCCGTCCTGCAATCATTGTGCGATGGCTCCCTCAATTTATGGACGCGCCCACCAGCGCCCCCGCTGACGTGCCCAGCTTGCCGAAGAGACCGGCATGCTCAATCGGGGGCTTTCCATCCTTCCAGCTGGCCGTGACCGCCGGGCCTTCCTCATTGGGCAAACGTGGCGTCGGCGTCTCCCGCCGCAACGGCGCTGTCCGACTTTCTTCCCCGGTCTTCGACCTTCCTCGCGCAACAAGAAAGACGGTCCTCGCCGTCCTCCACTTCGTTCCGGCCCACTTCAAGTCCCGGTCGGGGCCTTGCCCCTCCGCGCCTCTTGGGGTGCGTCCGGTCGCCTATGCCGCCGCCTTCCGTTGCCCATGGAAGGCCGCGGTCGCGGCCAGGACAAACCGGAAGGAGGAAAGACCATGACTCGATTGAGCAACACCGAAAACCAATTCGACCTGAGCTGGGACGAATACGTCATCGCCGTGGAGGACAGCTACTTGATCGAGGCGGAAGCCGATCTCACCGATGAACAGTATCGGGATGTTAGCACCGCCTTCGACATCGGCATGACCCCGATCGGCTGCGCCATCGCCCTGATGGAAGCCCGCCGCCCGAGACGACCCGCCACGGACTGGCGCATGGCCGCCTGATCCACATTCAGCACTTCGCCGCAAGCACCCCGCCGTTACACCGGCGGGGCTTCCCTTGCGTTCGCCGCCCTCCCGAAACCTGCATCCGCGTGATCATCGAACTCGCCGCCGCCGAGTAGCTGACAGGCCGCAAAGGCAAGCCCGCAAGGTCCCCTCGGCGGGGGGCTTCGCATGTCCGTTACCACCATCAGGCTCGCAGAACTACACCTCGCATAGGCTTGTTGCTGGTTGTTGGGATGTGTTGAGACTTGCAATCGCACCCTGAAAACCGTAGAGTGATGTTGAGATTTTCTGGCGCTAATTGCCTGTTCTGTCATCTTGAATCCTTCACCCACTGGCGGGCGACCCCATAAGAGGGGGAGCATTTTTGAACGACAGGGGGGAGGCAAGATGGATGTTGATCGACAAAAATACCTGACGGGCAGCCTGCGGCCCGCCCTGCCGGACAGCCCCCGAGAGGCGTCCAGCGGGTATTTTCGTGCGTTCAACAGCTCTGGCATTCGACCCCCTTGCGGGGTCTCAAGCGCAGCCCTCTTGCTCTGCGAGGCGTCAGGACAAGGGGAGGCATAGCCCCATGGCCGGACGGCGTCCCAAGGCTCCTGAAGAGCGTCGCACCAAGGTCTGTTATATCCGCCTGACCGAGGCTGAGTGGCGGAAGATTCAGAGCGACGCCATCGATGCCGGACTGCCCTTCGCCACCTATGTCCGCAGCCGCGCGCTCGGTATCAAACCACGGGTCAGACCACAGCGCGACAAGGTCATGGACGCGCTGCTCTACGAGCTGACTTCCATGGCAACGAATCTCGGTCAGCTGGTCGAGGCGACCGGCGACGAGACGTATGGCCCCTGGGCAAACTATGTTGGCGGCGAGCTGGTCAACCGGGTTACTGACCGCTTCGATCTGGCCCCGCTGATCGAGCGGGAGATCGAGGCCATCAACGGCATCGGCCACGCGATCAACGCCATGGCGCGGCGGGCGAACATGGGCAAGGAGATCGACCCCGCCGACCGGGACGAGACGCTCACCATCATGCGCCGGGTGCTCGATCCGCTCCATAAGGCGGTCGCCAAAAAGCCCGTCCAGATCGACGAGGACCCCGACACCGATGCGTCCCCCGATGAGGGGGGCGGGGATGCGCTTTAAGGTTCCACGCCGACAGCCAGAGAGCTTCCGGGCATCCGCCCTTTACCTCGCAGGCGAGATCAAAGGGCTCAGCCCCGACCGGGTGGAATTCGTCGAGGTGCGCAATCTCTTCACCGACAATGCCCGTGCTGCGTCTTCCGTGATGGAAGCGACGGCAGCCAAATCCGTCCGCTGCAAACAGCCCGCCTATCACTTCATGATCACCTTCGATCCGAAGGATGCGGCGGCGGGGAAGGTGACGCCTGAGCTGAAGCGCAAGGTCGCCCAGCAGGTCATCGAGCGGATGGGCCTGACCGAGCATCAGCTCATGGTCTATTCCCATCAGGACACCGAGCATCCGCACATGCATTTTCTGGTGAACCGCATCCATCCGCAAAAGCACGTCGCCTATGACCGCCATCAGGACGGCAAGCGGCTGACCGGGATTGTCCATGAGCTCGCCC
Organism: Flavimaribacter sediminis; assembly: GCF_019492055.1. Classification (GTDB taxonomy): domain Bacteria; phylum Pseudomonadota; class Alphaproteobacteria; order Rhizobiales; family Rhizobiaceae; genus Flavimaribacter; species Flavimaribacter sediminis. The sequence continues at coordinate 21,406 of NZ_JAICBX010000001.1, forward strand.
GCGAGCACGGGCTCAACATCCTGCGCAATCGGGAATACGAGCGCCAGCTTGGCCGGGACGTGGATGACCTCGCGCCTGCCCTCAGCGATGGGGAATACTGGAAGACGAGACGAGAAGAGCGGGAAGCGCTCATCCCCCTTGGCAAGGATGCGACCGCCGATCTGCGCCGCCGCCTGAAAGACGATTTTTACCAGTCTCAGACCTGGGCCGAGCTGAACCATCGGCTAACCCAGAAGGGTATCACCATGGAGCGGAAGGGGCAGGGCCTGATCCTGTCCGACGGCGAGCGTTTCGCCAAGCTGTCCGACATGGGCAAGGGGGTACGGTTCAACACGCTGGAGGAGCGGTTCGGGGAGCGCTTCGATGACTTCATGGCGAACCGTGCGGCCGAGATCGCCCGCGACGACCGGGAAGGACAGAAGGCCCTCGATACCAGTGACCTGGAGCCGGAAGAGCGCAGCACCGTCGAAGGCATGCTCGCGGGCGACATCGACACCTCGCCCGAAGGCGATGCCGTTCGCCGTGCCGACCAAGCAGACATGGATTATCGCTACTGGATTCAGATCGAGGCCGCCTATCGCAGTCGCAAGGGCCGCGTCCGCTATGCCGAGCAGCAGGAAGTCTGGCATGCCAGACAGGCAGAACGGGAGGCAGGCTGGATCACGAAGCGGGAGGCCAGTTTCCTCGAAGGGCTGAGCAAGGTCTACAAGGATGCGAACAAGGCCCGCACCCGTTGGGATGACCTGGAGAAAAAGCTGGGCATCAAGGAGGCTGAGGACGCCATACGGAAAGACCCCTTCCTGTTGGGCGCGGTCAAGGGGGTTCGGATCGGTGATTACCGCACCCGTGACCGGGCGGAGGCCAAGAAGTCATTCCGCTACATCATGCAGCGCCGCCAGAAGCTGCGGGACGCGCGCCTGAAACACGGTCAGGCCCATCATGAGATCGAGCAGGCCCGCCGCCGCACTAAGGCCGCCGTGCGGGATCTGGAGATCATCCAGAATATCGCAGGCAGTCCCGCCGAACTCCGCAAGCGCCTGGCTGCCAAGATCGCAGCCCGTGCACGTGCCCTGGAGCGGCTGAGCGAGAAGGCGCTCAAGCGTGCCAACCTGGCCGATGACCGCAAGGAACAGTTGGAGCGGGCATGGCGGCTGCACAAGAAGCGGCAGCTGGAGCGGGAACGCACCAAAGAAAGAGGCCGGCCCTTCGGGCTCGACCTCGATCTGTTTGATGATTGATGAAAACATTCACTTCAATATTGGGGGAAGGGAAATGACCGACACAAAGATAGTTTTTGCTTGCGATGAGTCTGGTGCGAAAGGCTATGCCGACCAGGCGGAATCATTCCCGGGAGAGGTGGGAGTGTTCGCTGGTGTATTGGTTCCAGAGGAATGCGAAGGCGTCGCGAGGCAGGAATTTCAAGCAATTCTCGACAAATATGCACCGAAGTCTGGGAAGTTGCATATCGCCGATTTGCCCGAGGGACAACAAGAGGGGCTGCGGCGAGACGTTTATGCAGCCATACGAAAACTGAACTTACCTTGTTTTTGGTATGCAATCCACGTGGAGGGATTGCGTACTTGGCATGAAATGCAGCGCAAAATTATTGAAGAGGCGAGGATGTCTGCGTCACTTCACCGGCCAGAACCACGAGTAAAGCAGGGCAGTGTTCGAGACAAGCCGCCTTCAATGCACGAGGAGTTGTTTGCAGGTTTGTATTCTCACATCATCGCGTTTTTGGAAGAACGAAGCCGCAAGAAAGTTTCGGTAGAAATTAGGACTGATCAGATTGACAGTCCAATTGTAAAAAATTTCGAATCTGTTGCGAAACGGCTATTGAGCGATGACCCGTACCTAACAACCGTCAAAGGCTGGGATACCATTACTAAAAAAGTTGTTGAAGGCAGGGTTGAGGTCGGCGTCAATATTCCGCCGAGCTTGAAACTAGAAGTAGTTGTGACAGAGCTCGCCATCAACGTTGTGCGTGAGGGAGACGGATATGTTCTCGCAGCTGATGTACTCGCCAATAGCCTAAACTACCTCTTCAAGAATCGAAGTTCTTCGGAGCTCTATAAGCCATTGAACCATCCTGACGCGGTTATCGAACATCCAATCGCGGAAAACCTTGCGGCATTCTGCGATTGGGGTTCAGGCGACCCTATCGGCGATAAGCTCTACAGCCATCCCAAAGCCCAAGAGTCATGTCTATGACTTTGACTGGGTGGGTTGCTGAATGAGGTCTCCATAGTATGACCTCGGTCTGTTCAATGATAGAGGCTATTATTCCAGCAATCCCCGGAAGTAGGGGATGCCGTTGACCGGATCGTGCCATCCGATATCGAACGTGACGGGGCGCTGATCCCTATCCGTTATGGCCGTCCCCCGGCACTTTCGCTGCGCATCGGATTGTCCGGCAACTTCGGTGACATCGACAATATCGATCACCGGCACGGGACCGGCGGCGTGGAGCCCGTCGCGCACATGGTAGACCGTCATCGGTGCGTCACACCTAGGCAACTCGTCGAACAAGGCTCCCGCATATGCAGTGGAGGGGATGAATGGCGCCGACATCATGAAGGTCGCAGCTATCAGAATCTTTGCATCTTTGAAAAATTGCATGGTGAAATCCTTTCATTGAATTTGGGGGACGGCGGCGCTGACACTCGGATCAGCGCTTTCGCCATTGTTGGAAACGCTCGCGTCGAAGCGCTTGCGGAAATACCGGTCGGTAAAATACCTGACCTTCTCGGCCAGGATCGGTTTGCAGCCCTGCACGAAGACCAGCATCTGGTTCTCCGGCAGGAGCATGATCTCGGCTGGTGACAGCAGCGGGCGTCCCGTCTCGGCCACGGTCTCGTTGAAGTTTGTCGCCATCCAGAGCCATGGGAACCGCCCTGATCGACTGCCGCTTCGGGTGCGCACGGTGCGTTGCCCCAGCATGCCCGACAGCAATTCCGCCGTTTGCGTGTCCTGCACGTTGAACGCCTGTCTGACCGCGCAGTTGGCGATCATGGAGCGCCATTTGACATAGGTCTTCTGCAGCTGGTCGAGGTCCTGCACGAACAGCCAGAGGGTCGCACCATAACCGGCGAGATAGCCGATGCCGTCTTCGATGGGCCGCATGTGCCCAAGGGCGGGCAGCTCGTCGAGCAGGAACAGCACCGGATGCTTAGGGCGCTTCGCTTCCCGTGTCATGGCGGCAGTGGCAAGGCCCACCATGAGCCGTAGAACCGGCTGGTAGACGGCGACATATTCCGGCGGGATGATGATGAACAGCGATAGCGTCTCACGCTTCAGATCTTCCATCTTGAACGAAGAGTGGTTCGTCGCCGCTTGAAGCAGTGGGCTATCGAACGGCTCCAGGCGACTTTGCGCTGTTGAGATGACAGCGCCGCGTTCCTTGTCCTCTTTCTGGGAAAAGCCCCGTCCAATCGTGCTGATCACGATATGCGGGGATTGCGCCATGGCATTGATGACGGCTTCGAAGCCTGACCGATCCCGCATCAGCAATGCCCGGACACGATGCAGATTCCGTTCCTGAGGTTTGCGCTCAAGCGCCACATGCAGCAACAGGCCAGTCAGCAGAGTCCGCGCTTCCCGTTCCCAGTGATTGGCTTCCTTCCCATCGGGAGCGACCAGCATCTCTGCGATCATGCGGGCGTCGTCTACCTCGTTCGGCGTGAAGGTTCGAATGAAATCCAGCGGGTTATAGCCGTGACCGCCGAGGGTCGGGTCGAAGGGCGCGAAGGCGATAACCCGTCCCTGCGTTTCGCGGTACGCTCGCGTGACGGCGTGGTTCTCGCCCTTAATATCCGTCACAACGACTGAACCAGGGTGGTCCAGCAAGTTCGGGATGACGGCGCCGACGCCCTTGCCGGAACGTGTCGGGGCGAAGGTTAGAAGGTGACCTGGTTTGGCGTGACGGATGAAACGCCATCTGGACTTGCCGATAATCAGGCCGCGCCTAAACAGTCCTGCATGACGCAAGTCCGACGTCCTGGCGAATGCGGCTGTGCCGAAAACCTCGGTCGCGGCGCCAAAAAGTCTGTGAAGCCCCACTGCGATCAGAACCAGCACGGCCGATATTGCCAGCATGCCAATCCAGACGAGCGGTCCGCCAACGATCATGTAATAAGCTAGAAGGCCAAGGCCCGTCAGCGCAAAAAACCAAACTGGAAAGCGAAAGAGCATAAAGCGCGAAAAGCGCACAAAAAACGTCAATAACTCCATAATTGAAGCCCTCAGTAAACTAATATCGAAACCAAAAATTTATGGCTTCTAATAAAAATTCTTAACTGACGGCTGAATCATGGATGAAAATGCACTACAATAAAGACGTTGCCAGCCTCCCTGTCTTCTACTCAGTTGACTTGATCGAAACCAATAGAGGCTGGCAACGCCTATGTTTATGTTAACTCGTGCAAATTTTTGATTGTCACCCAAAATAATGCAATCAAAATCCAATTGATATGTGTTTTCACTGGACCCAGCAGCAATGCTGAGATGCCGAATTCTTCTGCGGATACTTGCTGCACAAAATAATGGAGCGAATTTGACGGTTGATTTACGGCTATGCCCGCGTCTCGAAATCTGAAGGTCAGGATACGGCCGCACAGATTGCTGCGCTGAAGGCAGCGGGTGCCGAGACCATCTTCGAAGACGCAGCCTCCGGAGGGCGCTTCGATCGGCCAGCACTGCAAAAGCTTCTCGATGCGGTTGCGCCGGATGACGTTGTCATCGTCTGGAAACTTGACCGCCTTTCCCGTTCCCTCATGGACCTTCTGCGCATTATGGACCGCCTCGAAAAGGCAGGTGGAGGCTTCAGATCGCTGACCGAGGCCATAGACACTACGACGCCGGCCGGCCGGATGATGATGCAGATGCTGGGCAGTGTAGCGGAATTCGAGCGGGAGATGATCAGGGAGCGCACCCGCGCTGGCCTTGCCCATGCCCGTGAGCAGGGCCGCCAACTTGGCCGTCGCCGTGCCCTCACCAGCGATCAGCGCCGCAAGGCGCTGCGCTGGATTCAGGAAGGTCAGAGCCAGGCTGAAATCGCTCGTACCTTCGGCGTTCACCGTTCGACAATCAACCGCCTCACCACAACAGAGTAGTGGGTGAGGGCCTTGGCGCCTCACCGTCCGAGTAACGTGTCACTCCTGTGAGATCCACTTTCATAATGACGCCTACGATGAAAACTGCATCACTTTGTTGATGTTCGGTGCAAAGCGCTGTACCCCTTGGGTAGATTCCATGGAGCCGAAATGTCCGAGCGCCGAAAAAAGACCACCAGACTGACTGTAAGCCTCGATGACGAGGATTACGCCGCCCTGACAGCCATCGCTGAGAAAAGCGATGTTTCCCTATCGTGGGTTATCCGTCAGGCGATCCATCGGTTTGTCCAGGAGCATGGAGCACATCCTGAGTTGCCTCTTAGGCTCGCTGGAAGTGGCGGAAAAGAGGGCCAAAGTACATGATCCCCACCGCCACAGCCCTCATCGATTTTCTTGCCGGAAGAGGAACTATTCGTGTCACGCCTCACTGATCTGATTACGCAGGCGAAAGCCAAGGACCCGTCCCTTGGGCAGGAGCTGGAACGGGAATTCAAGGTATTGTCCGCCCGCCGTTCGTTCGGCCTCAATTTCGAGCGTCACCGCCCCGAAAGCGTCGAGCTGCCAGGCCGTCCTGTGCGCAAGGGTGACAAGGTGCGCATCCTGCCGCCGCGCGGCGAGACTAAAAAAGGCGACCAGCGGCTTTGGAAAGTCCGGAGCCTGTCCGGGAAGGGCGCAGAGCGGAAGGCCCTTGTTGAACTGATCGGCGCGGAAGAGCCGGAAACACAAGAGGTGCCGGTTACCGACCTCGTGGTTGTCGCGGAATTTCGCGACTACATCTACCCTGGGCTCGTCAGCACGGGAAAAGTCGAGCGTGGAGTCGATAAACCTTTCCACACCGTGATCAATGGCGAGAATTTCCATGCACTTGAAGCACTGACATTTACGCATCGGGGTAAGATTGACGTCATCTACATCGACCCACCCTATAATTCTGGGGCGCGCGATTGGAAGTACAACAACGATTACGTTGGAGAGGAAGATCTTTATCGCCACTCTAAGTGGCTCGCATTTATCGAGCGCAGACTTAAAGTCGCTCGCGACTTGCTTAGCGCCGAGTCTTCAGTGCTTATTGTCACTATAGATGAGAAGGAATGTTTGCGACTGGGGTTGCTTCTTGAGCAAACCTTTCCAGAGGCGCGAATTCAGATGATATCGTCCTCTATTAACCCTGCTGCCCAGGCTCGAACAGGTTCATTTGCTCGGATTGATGAATACGTCTTCGTTGTGATGATTGGGTCAATCGCACCTGCGCGCCTTCCGCTTAGCCGCGATTGGGTCAGTTCAAAAGGTCGCACCCACACCGGCAAAGCCCGTTGGGACTTGCTGAGGCGCTCTGGCACAGCTGCGCAACGCAAGGACTCGCCTGGGGGATTTTACGCAATCTACGTGGACCAGGAAAGCAAAGCTGTTGTTGATATAGGCGAACCGCTATCGCCGGGTGACTCAACTCCGGCTCCCGGCCCAATAGGAAGCACACCGATTCTCCCAATACGGAAAGATGGGACCGAGGGACGCTGGCAAGTGTCGCCTGACACCCTGAGAAGTTATCACGGCCAAGGGCGCGTAAAGATAGGCGGAGATCAAGATAAGGGATTCACAGTCTATTATCTGAAGCCTGGCGAGTGGAAGAAAGTTCAAAGCGGTGAGTACGAGTCGCTAGGAATCGGGCCGGATGGGGCTTTGATGCTCTCTGAAAATGAAACATCTGGTGAAAACGTACTGGCGATACCTTCAACTCAGTGGTCTATCCCATCACATGACGCAACACAGTACGGTAGTCGCTTGCTTATAAAAATTATTCCCCAAAGGCGATTTCCGTTCCCTAAGAGCTTGTACGCAGTCGAAGATGTCCTGCGATTTTTTATTGTCGAAAGGAAACGAGCGGTAGTTCTGGATTTTTTCAGTGGGTCCGGCACAACAGCTCACGCAGTCATGCGGCTAAACCGGCAGGATGGTGGTCGCCGCCAGTGTATCTCGGTAACAAACAACGAAGTTGCTGCCGACGAACAGACTTCGCTACGAAGGGATGGTTTGCGACCCGGTGATCCCGATTGGGAGAAATGGGGCATTTGCGACTACATCACCAAGCCTCGCATCGCCGCTGCGATCACTGGGAAGACGCCAGACGGCGATCCCATCGAGGGCGATTACAAGTTCACGGACGAATTTCCCATGGCCGAGGGATTCGAGGAGAACGCCGAGTTCTTCACCCTGTCCTACGAAACGCCGGTCTCGGTCAGCCACAATCGCGCGTTCGCGCGCGTTGCGCCGCTCCTGTGGATGCGGGCGGGCAGTGAAGGTCGGCGGATCGATGCAATCCCAGCCGACGGTTGGGAAGTGGCGGACACTTACGGCCTGCTGACTGACTTGGACAAAGCGACCGCCTTTTGCAAAACAGTCGAGGCCAAGGGCACCATTCGCATTGCGTATATCGTGACGGATGACGACCGACGTTTCCAGGCTGTCACGCGCCACTTGCCCGATGCCGTCGAGCCGGTACGGCTCTACGAGTCGTATCTGACCAATTTCCGATTCTCGATGGGGCGCTGAGTCATGAAGTTTACGCTGAAGGATTATCAGGACGAGGCCGTCAAAGAGGTTCTGGACCGGCTGAAGAAAGCCCGCAAACGCTGGCATGAAGACCGTGACAAGCACGCTTTCTCCCTGACTGCGACGACCGGCGCGGGCAAGACCGTCATGGCGGCGGCAGTCTTTGAATCCCTTTTCTATGGTAACGACGATTTCGACTTCGAGGCTGATCCAGGTGCCGTGGTGATCTGGTTCAGCGATGACCCGTCTCTGAACGAACAATCCCGCTGGCGGCTCCAGGAAGCGTCTGACAAGCTCACCATCTCCGATCTGGTCAGCGTCGGGAACAGCTTCGCTGGAGAGAAATTCCAGCCTGGAAAAATCTACTTCCTGAACACGCAGAAGCTGTCCAAGAACAGCCTTCTGGTGCGCGGCCACGACCCCAACGACCCGGCGCTGGAAACGGCGGACGGCCAGCGCATCATGCCTGACATGCGGTCGCATACGATCTGGGACACGATCCAGAACACCATCGAAGACCCCGACCTGACCCTTTACCTCATCCTTGATGAAGCTCATCGCGGTATGAAGGAAGGTGGTCGGTCCAACGGCGACGGCAAACCGACAATCGTCAAGCAGCTCATCAACGGTTCGGGCGCGGTGCCCGGTATCCCGATTGTCTGGGGTATCTCCGCAACGGTTCAACGATTCAACGATGCCGTTTCCGGTATGCAGGACCGTAGCACCCTGCCCAACGTGATTGTCGATGCAAAGAAGGTTCAGGATTCGGGCCTTCTGAAAGACACGATCAACCTCGATGTCCCCGACGAGACCGGCGATTTTTCAACCGTGCTTCTGCGTCGCGGCACGGCCAAGTTGAGTGATATCTCGAACGCCTGGGCGGAGTACGCCAAGCAGCAGGACGACGCCGATACCGTTCTGCCCCTCATGGTGTTGCAGGTTCCAAACTCCCCGGACCACAACGAAATCGGCCTATGGCTCGACACGATCTTCGAGCAATGGCCAGAGCTTCAGCACGACTCTATCGCCAACGTTTTCGGTGAACACAAAACCGAGACCTTTGGCCGACATACGGCCCCCTACATCGCACCGGAACGAGTTCAGGAATCCGATTGGGTACGCATTCTGATTGCCAAGGACGCCATCAGCACAGGCTGGGACTGCCCGCGTGCGGAAGTCATGGTTTCCTTCCGGGCGGCAACGGACAAGACCCACATCACCCAGCTTCTCGGTCGAATGGTTCGCACGCCACTGGCACGGCGGATTCCCGGCAACGACCGGCTGAACGCGGTCGATTGCCTGCTTCCTCATTTCGACAAGAAATCGGTTGAGGCCGTTGTCACGGCACTCATGTCAGGCGGCGAGGCCGGGGAGGAACTGCCCGGTCGGCGCGTGCTGATCAATCCGCGCGAGATGAAGCCCAATCCGGCAATCTCCGAGGACGTTTGGCAAAAGCTGCTTTCCTTGCCGTCGCAAACCTTGCCGAAGCGGCAGGCTCGCCCGGTCAAACGGCTAACGGCGCTTGCCCACGAACTGGCTGTTGACGGCCTCCTCGCGGACGCCGGCAAGAAAGCCCATGCCGAATTGCACAAGGTTCTGGACGGCGCACAAGTCCGGTATGCCGAAGAAATCAGGAAAGCCCGCGACTCAGTGATGACCGTTGAGGGAAAGACGGTAAAGGCTGATGTCGAGACCAAGGAAATGACGTTTGACGATTTTGTCGAAGCTGCCGACTACGCCGTCATCGAAGACGCATACAAGCGCGCGGCCCGCGTTATCAGCCCTGACCTTGCTACGACCTATAGCGAACATCTCGCCAGCAAAGCGGACGAGGATGAAGATCCCGAAGACGCGCTGGTCGAGGCGCATACCGTCATCGCCGCGCTTGGCCTTGTTCCTGATCTGAAGGATGATCTTGAGATCGCTGCGGAGAAGCTGTCAAACCAGTGGCTGACCAATTACCGGGTTCAAATCAAGAGCCTTTCCGATGAACGCCAGGATGTCTATCGCCAAATTCGCGAAATGAGTGCCGATCCGTTGGACGTTGATCTCGCACGGCCCAACACTTGGCTTCAGATGACCACGGCCCGCAAGGCCGACGGCACCGAAGAGCCGCTACCACGCTTCGAAAGGCACATGCTTTGCGATGAGGATGGCCTTTTCCCTGGCGACTTCAATTCATGGGAAGGCAAGGTCGTCAAGGCCGAGCTGGAGCGCAACGGCACCGTCGCCTGGTATCGAAACCCAGCCCGTGCCAGTCAGGATTCCTTGGGCGTAACCTATGAAGAAGGCGGCGACATAAAAATCGTTCGGCCAGACTTCATCTTCTTTGCGCAGCTGGACGACGGCACGGTGGTCGCTGATATCGTCGATCCCCATGGAATTCAGTTTGGTGACGCTCTTCCGAAGCTGCAGGGCTTAGCGGAGTACGCTGAAGCTAACGCGGGCACATACCGGCGCATCGAGGTTGTCGCCGAAGTTGGAGGGACCTTTCGCACTATCGACCTGACGGAGGCTTCAGCCCGAGCGGCGGTCAAGTCCGCAGCGACTGTGAAGGAGGTTTACGATAGCGAGGTGGCGCATGATTACGTCATGTAGCTATTACCAGTTTGCAGGAGGACGCGGTGCCTTTTCCGCTTTCGCCGCAGAGCATTGACGCCATAGCTGAAGTCATCAGCGGCGGCGGTGGGAACGACCCGACGCCGCCAATTGGAATCTATCGCAGCGGCCCCAAAATTGAAAAATTCATGCGCGCCTGCAACGTTGATTTTCGCGTGAGCGGTTCCCGCGTGCCGTCATTGGTCGATTGCCTTCTGGATATCAATCGGGGCTTCGAGCCTTCAGCGGTTTTCCCGAGGGTCATTGAGGCCGCTGCCGACCCCCGAGATTTTGCCCACGACCCTCCACGGCATACCGCTGTCCTCGAATATCTGAACAACGCGCTGCGCTATGACGGTTTTGAGCTTCAGCAGCAGGGCACCAAGGTCCGACTGGTGGTCGCAGGTCACTCCACACCAGTCATCGCAACGCTCTCAGGCGTTGCGGAGACCATCAGCTTTGACACAGTGAAGCTCGATCTTGAACGCGCCCTGGGCAGCATCGACTCCGATCCAGAGGACGCAATTACGGCGGCTTGTTCGACAATAGAAAGCGTGTGCCGCTCAATCTTGATCGAGTTAGGGCAGCCGCTTCCGGCAAAGAAGGACGTCTCCGGGCTTTTCAACGCGGTTAAACAACCCTTGGCATTGAGCCCTGACCGGTCTGACTTGGACCCACAAATCGCGGCAGATGTGCGGACGACTTTGGGCGGGCTTGCAACGGTCATTCAAGGGGTCGGAGCACTGCGAACACACGCTGGCGATGCGCACGGTCGGGAGAAAGGGTATGCTCGCGTCGATGCCCGTATCGCAAGATTGTCTATTCATGCGGCCAGCACGGTCGCGCTATTCCTGATCGAAACTTGGCAACGCAAATTTCCAACTCGGACGCTGCACCGCCACGACGAACCCACCTGAAAGCTTTTGCAACAGGTATTTGCAACAGGATTACACAATAAGGCCAATGGCGTGCCTCTTGTTGCAAAAACGGTCCTCTGAACGACAAAACCCCGCCGAAGCGGGATTTTGCATCAAGTCAATTGAACTTGATTAGAAAGAGTTGGGAAAAATTAGTTACCCAAATCCGCTGTAAGTGTTTTAGCAATCAATACAGTGTTTGTTGCTAATGTGTGTCCACCGCTAGCCAGAGCTACGTCTGTACTGCTGAGTGTAGTCGTATCTACAGCACCGAGGGCAGTACCCTCTGGGTCATTCGCCTGAATTTCAACATCAAGCGAATAAGTCCCATATGCGGCTGTACGGTCGATGGTAGTTATAGTAGCCAATGGCACTGGGCTAATTTTAATAATGCCAACACCATTACCATCGTTGCTGTATGTCATAAGTGCATTATTTGAAATAACCGTTTCAGCATTTGTCGTTACAGCAAGCTTACCAATATCAGCTGCGTTTATCGTATTTCCGCCTGCGGTAGATGTGTTGTCATCATCAATAACAAGGCTAATTGACGGAAGCGCAACGCTACCGACTGTCAAGGACACAGCAGCAATTGCTGTTGCCGGATTTACACCAGCAACACCACCACCGATAGTTACAGTCAAGCCACAGTTCGCAGCACAATCATCGGCATCGTTCGCAAGCGTAACCGAGGCTGCCGGAGTTGCAGCTAAAGTCACAGAGATTTCACGGGCCGGGAACAGATAGGATGTTTCCGACTCACCAAGGAAACCATTTGCACTTGCGCCAAATGTACTACCCAGACCAGTTGTTGAACCAGTAAATGCAGCAGATGTAGCACTCACTGTTCCGGCAGTGCCCGAGCCAAATAATGTCTCCTTGTTAATAGTCAACGTATTTTGGGTGTTCGAAAAAAGAGTGTTGGTAGAATCGACCATAATTGCAGATTCACCAGAGTCCAACAGACCGTCGTTATCAGAGTCAATCCAAGCGAGAGGCAAATACGTCCCATCAGCTACGTCAAGGAACGTGACTTCGGTGATTGTTTTGCTTGTTACGCTAGTGTTTGACACCAACGTAGCGGTGCCAACGTAAATTGGCTTCATGTCAAGCGCAGATCGGAAGAGACCGACTTTCGCAGCAAATGGGCCAGATGCTGTCGGCACAGACTTAAACGCGATGTCCTTAACGCCGATTGTTACGTTCGGTACAGATGCCGAATCGACATCGGTACGAGCCACGGCGAGTGGTACAGGCACGGATGTCACGTTAATGATTCCAGACCCGGAGGTGACAACTTTGGATGCAGGTAGAAAGAAATCAAACGCTGGGAGTGACACTGTTGCGCCGTTCGATACAACCGGCTGCATCACAGGCACCGTTGCAAAAGCGACACCGTTGTTGAGGTCGGCAGAGATAGAAGCGGCGCCTGTGCCTGGATCACCCATAATCAACACGTTACGGCCTTGCTCACGGCCAAAGCCCTGCGTTGTGCCCAAGGAAGCCAACAGAGATTGGGTTGCAGAAACAGAAGCAGTCCTGGCACCAACAGAAATCTCGGAGAAGGTTACCAACATTGTGTTGTATGTACCGGACTTGGGTGCAGTTACGGGCAGTGTTGCGCCAGTTTTGTTTGCATTGAGCAAGTCAAGAGTTGAAGTAGCAGACGCGCCGATACCTGCGGCTGGGTTGTAAATTACGAAACGGTCAGTTGAGTTGCCGTTTGGCATTAGTTCGATTTTATCGATCACAACTGTGAACGAAACTGCCGAAGCAGAAGCCGCACCCAGCACGACGGCACCAGCCGTTGCACCAGCAATTGCGAGATTCTTCAGCCATTGTTTCATTAGAAGGCACTCCTAAAATTTATTGATAGAATTCGAATTCGATAGATTTGTTAGCCGCTGTTACCAACGGAGAATGAGTTGGATGTCGCGCTCGCGTCGTCATCATCGCAAGCGGTCAGGCCAAGGCTTGCAGCGAGGGCAAGCGTCATCACGAAAGCAATTTTCGAGAATTTATTCATTACAATATTTCCTATAATTTGGTTGTGTTTTTATAACAACGAACAAATAATAAGGGTATAATTTCAAAATGAGAAATGTTCATTTAATGAACGAGTGAAATGGCAAGAAGTCCCTATACAGGTGTGTTGCTAATTCGTCGCAGTGATATAATCAAATCGCGCGATGTATTTGATGAATTTGAACGTCGAAGGGTCGGCACGGGTGTGTCCATCGCCTTATTATGCAGAGAAGCGCGTACCACAAGGCAGGCGTATCACAAGTGGAAGCGTGGAGAGGGTGGGGTCATGCCCGAGACATTAAAGGCACTAAATACCGCCTTAGCCGCGTTGTCCGGTCAAGAAGTAGCGCCCCCAGCAAAGAAGCCCCGCCATCGCTGACGGGGCTTCGGTCGAGGAAAGGGGCCTTGTCAGGCCGCAGTCTTCAACGGCTTCGGAGCCATGCGCTGACCCTCCAGCCATTTGTTGAATTCGGCGCGGTCGATGTAGACGCGGCCACCGATCTTCAGTAGCGCAGGCTTCAATCCATTCGTTTCCGCATGGAATATCCACCAGCGAAGCGTGGCTTCCGTGATGAACGGTGCTTCCACCGCTACCTGCTTCACGGTCGCCAGGTCCCTGTAATCCACCATGGTAAACCTCATGGTCTCGGGGCCTATAAAGAGCAGGAACCTAATTTATGCCTCAGAAAAGCTTTTCATTCAATTGCGTCACGACACCCTTCACGTGGCTCTCGGACAAGTGCGCATACCGGCGCACCATCTGAAGCGTCCGATGCCCGAGGATGTCGGCAATCTCCACAAGGCTTGCGCCGTTCATGGCAAGGTAGCTTGCCGTGGAATGGCGCAGGTCATGGAAGCGGAAGTCTTCCAGCTTGGCCGCATCTCGCGCGTTCTCCCAAGCCTTGCGGATATCCATGGGCTCCAGCCCATCCCGACGAGGGAAAAGCCAGCGGGTTTTGGGTTGATTTTCCAAGGTGTCGTAGAAGGCGTCTGTTTTGGCGAGTTGCTCGGTCAACACGTCGCGAAGGTGATGCACGACCGGCACAGCGCGCGTATCGCCGTTCTTGGTATCCCGCAGGATGGCCGTATCGCGAGCCAGGTCGAGATCGCCAAGTGTCAGGCCGAGGATTTCTCCCTTCCGTGCGCCCGTTGACAGGGCAAACACCACGACGGGGTAGAGGTGCTCGTTATCGCTGGCCTTGCAGGCGTCGAGCAGTCGCTTGCGCTCATCATCGCTCAGGAACCGGGCACGCTCGTTCCTGATCTTCGTTATCCGATTCACCCCGTCCAATGGGCTTGAGCCGGTCCAGCCCCACTGCATGGCATACTTGAACAGCATGGCCAGCGTGTCGCGGTAATGCTTCAGCGTCTTTGGGCTCTTGGGGCGGGGCGGCTTTTTCGGCTTTTCGTCATCGGTCAGCTTGCGGCGACCATCGCCCGCCGCTGCCAACTCACCCATCTTCTCGCTGATCAAGTCCGCCGTGATGTAGGCCAGTGCATAGCCCCCAAGCTCTCGTTCCCAATGGGCGACGAATGAGGCTTCCGCGCGTTTGGTCGTCTCCGCACGATGGACGAACACTTCCTTGCGGAACCGGTCGATCACGTCCTGAAGGGTCTTGCTCGCTGCCGTGCGCACGACGTTCTTGAACTCGCCCTTGCGGATGCCCGTCTCAGTTTCTTGCGCCCATTGCTTGGCGTCCGTCAGGCGCTTGAAGGTACGCACCTGGTCGGGGAACCCCTTCATCCGAACCATGACCCGATAGGATGGGCCTTTCTTGCCTTCGCGCTTCTGGATAGTCGCCATGTGGTGCCTCGGGAGCCTGTGCGGGCGAATGTGCCCAAAGCGTTTTTGGCACATTTTTGGCACAGTGACAATCAACAAACCTCAATAATGACCAAGCGTGCGAGACAAGAAATATCAGCAAAAACAGTAATATCAATGTTGAGAATTGTTGCGATGGTGTGCCAAAAGTAGGTTTTCGCTTGGCTCATAACCTGAAGGTCGCAGGTTCAAATCCTGCCCCCGCAACCAAGAACGACCCGTTCATCGCAAGATGAGCGGGTTTTTTCGTTTTCCGCGCCCGCAGTCCGCTGGAGCTGTCTCGGTCGCAGCAAAGCCTTCATTTCCGCGCGGCCACCGATAGTGCATAGCTTGGCGAGCATTTGCGTAACCGGAAGTCTGTAGCTTCAAGCGAGCGCAGCAAACATACATTAACCCGCTATCTCTATGAGATGGCGGGTTTTTTGTGTCCCGATTTTGAGACCCGCTTCGACGTTTGCCAGTCTTGTCTGCGTTTCTATCCGCCGATCACCTAAAGATGCACAGGTAAGAAACCGCTGACAACCATCCACAGAGGACAGTTCCATCCGTGCCGATGGGTCTAAAAGGTCATGAAACGTGTTTTGCCCAGCCTGGATTGTTAATGAAGTTGATACGTTTGCGGGGCGGGGCACTCGGCGCTGCAAAGCGCATTCGCATCATCCGATGCCCCCTTTCGGGCGCCAGGGAACTTACAGAAAGCCTTGCATTGCGGTCACCACGGCGATCAAAAGGAGGCAACTGCCGCCCGCTCTCTTAAGCTTTGGAAGCAAAGATTGCATCGTAGTCCACCGGCTGAGTCGTCTGACCAGAACCGTATAGCAAAACGTATTGACCGCTGCCAGGGTCGCGAATGTCGCCACAAGCACGGTAAATTGTAGCGTCATTCGACCGGCGGGCTCTACGAAGATCGGTACGATCGCGAAGAAGAACGAGATGGATTTAGGGTTGAGCGCCGTAACCAGCGTTATGTCGAGAAAGACCCTGCGAACGGAGAAGGCAGTGGCGTCAGTTGACAACCGCCCGGCTGGTACTGCGGCCGCGCTTATGGCTGCCGCATTTGCTGATTCTGTGAATGACGGTTCGAGGGGGGTACGCAGAAACTTTATTCCGAGATGAACCAGGTAAATTACCGCAGCCGCTTTCAGCAAGGTAAGTGCCCGCGGCGACGACAGCATCAAGGTCCCTACACCGGCAATCGAGGCCGACATTGCCGCAATATGTCCCACGGCAACCCCTGCGATAAGGGCGACGGTGACATTTCGGCCTTTATGAACGGCGTAACTGAGAACCAGTAGCACCGTCGGCCCGGGAATAATGAGAAGCGGGATCGCCGCCGCGACGAACGTGAGCCAGACCTGAAGTTCCATGAAAATTGCCGGGCTTCGAGACTTAGTCGGCTTCGGCGCGGGAAAAGCAGCGCCGCGTGGATGACGGTGAGGGATTGAGAGGCACCGACACCGGTTGCCCGGTTGCCCTGGTGAGGATGATCGCCAAGACAATTAGCGCCATGCCAAGCCATTGTGCCGCGTTGAGAGTCTCACCGAGGAGTATCCAGGCCAGCAGAAGGCTCCAGACCGGAATCAAATTAGTCGCTGCCCCCGCCAGCGATGCCGGCACGGATTTGAGCGCAAACTGCCAGCAGAGAAATCCGGCGGCGGCAGCGAATATGCCGATATATCCGAGAGCCAGCGCTTCGCGCGTCGAAACGCCCTGCGGCGGCGGTACATCGAGGATGAGAAGGGCAAGGGGGATCTGTATGAGAAGGCCGATGACGATCTGGGCCATCAGGGAACTGAGCGGAGATGCTTTGAAGGTGAGTTTCTCGACGGCTATCCAGTAGAGCGCCCAGGCTACCGCCGCACCCAGAATGAACATTTCGCCCAGATTGTCGGCTGCACGAGAGCTGGCCGGACCATTGTAGTGCTGGACAAGCCAGACACCGCACATGGAAAGGACTGATAGGAGTATAAGCCGGCAAGCCGGGAAGCGTTTTTCGATGACCGTGGTGAAGAACACGGTGAGTAGCGGCACGGTGGAAAACAGAATCGCGGCCACGGATGCGCCGATATATTGCAGCGATGCATAGATGAGCGTGTTCGCGCAGACGATGCCAAGAATCGATAATATGATCAGGCGCGGCCAGGCTGCGAACAGCTGGCGGCCATCGCGAATCAATCCGCGCAGGCTCACGGGGAGCAGGACGATGGCGGCAATGCTCCAGCGGCCGATATTCATCCAATGCGGTCCGATATCCGGCCCGACATACCTCCCGACGATGAAGTTTCCGCCCCAGAGCATAGGTGCGAAAGCGAGCAGAGCGAAGGGCAGAGCCGATGGGGAAGCTGCTGCGGCGCACCTCGGACCCATCATCGCTATTCCTGCGCCGAACACGAAAAGTTCCGGCAAGGGGGCGCAGCATCCGGGTATGCACTGCACCCGCCTGTGGTTTCGGCGTTGCGGTGAGCAAAAGCGGTGACTGCACCGCACTGTCCTGTTTGTAGAAAGAGAGTCATCGCCAACACCTATCTCAGGGAAGCAGGTCAGCACATGTCCCAAATGGGCTACCGACTACCGGAGGGAACATTTCCGGTCGGTGGGGCGCGCTTTGTCATGACTTGAGCAAAGTAGCTGCGGGTTGGGGGGGCGCCCAAGCCTGTTCGCTTCGCAGTCGCTTTCGATATGCTGCATCAGGAACCAAGCGACGTTCCGGTTCGCATCGTCGATCAGAGGGCAACTGCTAGCCGCGCTCCGTGATCATTTCATCGAGGGCAGTGAAGACCGGGGCCGGTTTCTCAAAAAGCAGGAGTTGACCGGCCTCTTTGACTTCCGTCACGGTTACATGGGGAAATGGCTCGAGAAACGCCTTGACTTGAGTAGTCGGGGTAACGAGGTCCTCGACGCCATGGATATGTTTGATGGGCAGGTTATTCCGGCATACTTCGTCAACCAGACCGGACCAGTTCCAGATGAGGTGAGACGTATCTGTGAATATCCCAAAATAGCCCTGCGCGATGGAGAAATGCACGCTTCGTTTGAGTATGTCGGTGAACTCCCGACGTACCGTCACCGCATGATCCCGTGAGCCTTCACGATAAAGCGTTTCCAGAAACGGCAGTTCCCCATTGGCGCGGATCTGACTGATTCCGGAGAGGTATAGCGGCGGCAGAAAATCCGGGGCGAAGCGCATCAGGAAGAGCAAAAGCCTCTGGGTGGGCGGCAGGCGGATAAAGTGGCGAGGCGTCAGCGCCGGGAGAATGGCGCCTGATACGACGAGGCCAGAGATGCGGTCCCGCAAAGTTGCGGCGACCGAGTAGCCGTAAACCGCACCGCCCAGAACCGCCAACAGCGGTACGGGACCGGTGTCATAATGTTCCATCACAAAGGCGATGTCCTGCGCGAGCCGGATATGTTCATGCTCCGGCGGTCCCGGCGGCGGACTCGATGCGCCGAAATTCGGCCTGGACGGCGTGATGAGGCGGATGTTGCGGGTGTGAAGTTCCTTCAGGACCCGGGCGGGCATTTCCGTGCCGAAGAGTTGACCATGTATCATCAGAACGGGCCGCCCGTCCCTGGGACCCTGCAAACGGACTTCCAACGTTCGCCCGTCCGGCAAGGACAGAAGATCGACTTCCCGTTTCCACAATTGCGGGTTCGGCGCGTGATCCGGCGTCGAGGCGATGCCGCCGGAAACAAGCGCGACGATACGGTTCAGATTGGCGACCGAGCGGGCATTGGTCTTTGCAAGAATGCTCTTGGACTGGTTTCGAACGGTGCCCTCAGACCTTCCTTGTTCGACCGCGATTTCCTTGACAGTCTGTCCCGCGACGAGAGCCTTGGCGATGCGGCGTTCGGCCTTGGTGAGCCCGAATGAGGTGGATAGCACCGCCTCCATATCTTCCGTCCAGACAACATCAAGGGCTTCCAGGACGAGGTATTGAGCGTCTTCTCCATGATCCCGTTCGGCCCTCAGCACCAGGTGAAAGGCTTCGCCTCGAAAAATCCGCATGGGGCCCGATGTGCCGGATTTCGCGAAATTCGAGATACAGGATTGGAGGGCGCGGCCATCATCGGAATGCAGGCGATGAACAAGTTCGGTCAGCGAGGGAAGACCGTCTTCGAAGGTGTTACGCGCTTCGGCGCTTGAGCTTGCGATTTTGCCCCCGCGGTCGATGAGCAACGCAAAACCTGGGGCGTTCGAGACGCGCTGCCGCAGGCCGACCGGCCTCGATCGGCTCGGGTTTGCTTCAAGAGCCGCGTTCATCCGCTCGAAATGCAGTGCCAGGCCCCGGTCGGCCTCCACGACGCCGATGTCGACATTCGCGAAGTCCTCTATCTTCCAGTCATTCGCCGCGGTCTGCTCAAGGTAGAGCCCGAGCTCGTGTATGAATTGCCCATAGGCGGATGGGTCCACTGTGGCCTGGTACATCGCGGCAACGAGGCGATCGCGGTCCGCGATTGGTTGTTTCTCTCTCATTAAGGCTCTTAAAAATCTCCTGGTCTGAATATGTTTTTAAAGTATTTGAGTGCTCAGGGCACCATGACTCTTTCGCAGATTTCCGCGGAATTGCCGGCCAGTTGAAAGGTCGTGGATGATTGCTCCTGCGTGCGGGATAGGGGCTCGGTCGGGGAACACGCCGCTCAATAGGGCCCGTCGACGATGCTGCATTCGGTCCGGGAGCCGTCATGAATGCGCACATCACGATAGTTGAGCAGTTCCGTCGTGGCGAAGCGGGCCAGCGTCGCCCGATGCGCGAGCCGGCAACAGGAGATGACGGGCTGTCCCGGATCGTCCGCCGCCGCGCCGATGATTGCCCTGATGTCCTCGACCGGCTTGAAGCTCATATCCTCGTTCAGCAATGAGTCGAAGGGGAAGTGGCGGGCGCACGGAATCCGGCCATTGCTTTCGGCGCCCGTATCGCGCTTGCCCGGCGGGCGCACGCGCTGCCCCGAATATCCCTCGAGCGACGGTGATCGAGGATCACCGACGCGCCGTTTTCAATAGCCTCAAGCACATCGGAGCGCGCCGCGCGAAGCTCCGGCTATCTGGACGCCACAGCATAGGCGCCCGCGCGGGCCATCGGAAACATCGGTGGTCAGAGGCCGCCCCTCAGCCCGCCACTTGACCAGTCCGCCATCGAGCATGCGCACATCCCCAAGGCCGAAATGTTTCAGTACCCACAACGCATAGGTGCCGAACTTAACGGGCACGCCGTAGAACATGACGGTGGTATCGCTGTTGATGTCGACGCTCGATATGTTCGCGAAACAGGGGCATTGCTCTCAAACAGCCACTTCTAACGAATGTTGGAATCGGTAGTTGCGGGCCCCCGCAACCAAAATAAGGCCGCCAACTCAATGAGTTGGCGGCCTTTTTCTTTTTGGAACAGCTGCTGGCGACCCATCTCCGGAATCATATCGAAACCAGTTGCAAGAAAGTATCGCCTCTACAGGGAGGAACGATTTACCTTCCACAAACGTGGCGCCGGCAAGCGAGTTTTGGGCACACGTGCGCCCATGGCTATCCCGCAGGATCCCAACCAGCGCTGGAGCCTCGACTTCGTGTCGGACATGCTGGTCGACGGACGTCGCTTCCGTATCCTGTGTGTCATCGATGACACCGGGCCCAACGGCTTTTGAAGATTCTGCGGCCGCAATCCAGTGGCGTCGCGAGCAGCTTTTTGGGGATCGTTGAGTGATCACGACCACGGCGTAACCAGGTATTTCTCGCCCGTCCGCATCGCACGATAATCGGTCAGCGCTTCCTTGGTCAGCATTTCTTCAAGATTGACACGCTTCTTGTAACTGCTGGCAAAGGTGGTGGTGAGGTTCTTGAGCACTCGCTGGCGCATACGGTCGACATTTTCCATTCCGATCGATTGGAGGAAGGGGAATAGAAGCCAGCCGGACAGCGTCCAGGCAGTGCCGTAACCCGGCGACAATATCGTTGGACCAAGGTCCAGCCGCCCGTATATGAACATGCGCTTTTGCTGGCTGGAGCCATAGCGCGAGTACTCGGTCATCTTGCCGATCGCGACCTGCTCCATCGCCCTGAAGACAGTGTCAACCGTTTGCCCGCCGCCGATCGGATCGAAGCCGTAGAAGGCGCCCGTGTCGTCTATCGCGGAACGTAGCCGGCCCATGAACTCGTCCTCCGAGGAATTGACGACATGCGTGGAACCCAGCTTCTCGAGCAGTGCGACCTGGCTATCCTTGCGCACGATATTGACCAGCCCTATTCCGTCCTCAGTACAGATGCGGGTCAGCATCTGGCCAAGGTTGGATGCCCCGACCGTGTGCAGGATCGCGTTCTGCCCGTCCATCTTCGCGTTTTCGACGAACCCCAACGCGGTCATGGGATTGACGAATGCGCTCGCACCATCCTCGGCCGAGTAATCGCCTAGCGGCAAGCACAGGGCTGCATCGGCGATGCAATACTGGCTGTAGGCATTGCCCGGCACACAGGCGACGCGCTGCCCTACCAACGCCTTGGCCAAATCGCTGTCTCCGGATGCGACCACTGTGCCAGCACCTTCGTTGCCGGCCGGAAGTTTCAGACCATGGCGCGCTTTCGAACCCGTGTTGAAAGGCTCAGGCACGGTGGCGACGAACTTGCCATTCCTATAGTCGGCATTCTCCAGATCGGCAGCACCGGCCAGAATGACGAGGTCCGAAGGATTTATCGGAGCCGCTTCCATCTTGACCAATACCTGATTGCCCGAAGGGGCGGGAAAGGTCACGTCCTCAATCGCGACGGTAAGCGTGCCATCGCTCTCGAGCGTGGTGAAGAGTTGCTTGCCCGAAGTGCTCATATCAAAATCTCCATTTGTCGGGTCCAGGCTGCCTCCAGGATGTGGGCCTGGCGCAATGGGTTGGAAAACCATACGCTAGGCCGACTCGGTCTCAAACACCAGAAGCGTAGAAATGGCCATTGCGCACAATCAGCCTGCTTCGTCATTCAGTTCAGCCGCGACGAAGGCGACGCGGCTCCCAATCGATTTGATCTTGACTGTTCCCCTTGCCGTCCCGCTCTGGGTGCTGTGCGTAACCTCCGTGAATCCGGCGATGAGATTGCAGATCGACTTGTCCGGGGCGGTCTTCGAAGACAGCGCCTCCGCGCAACACCTCGATGACTGAAATTTCATCCAGGTCACCGATGGCGCCATCAGACCACTGATCGGCCTCCGGAATGGAGTAATGCGTAGAGATTTGAGTGGCCCCCGGGGGGCGTTGATGGGCAGGAAGGGGGCTTCGCCACAACTGCGACATCCCGCGGGACATCATGCCAAAGCAGACATTCAAGTAAACCGAAGCCCGCCCTTTTCGGCACTGCCGCATGACGACTCCGGGCCCATTTCAACCGATGCCGGAGCATGCTCGAACGGCTGCTTTTCCTGGTAGCAGGAGCAACACAGGCTTTTACGCCCCGCGTTTCAGCTCCAACGCGCGTTCGGTGGTCCAGACGCTGTCCGCACCGCCCCAGTGACCATTTCTGACTTCATGGACGCGCACGGAGGTCATATCCTGCATCGGTTTCCCGGCCACCTTTCCGAACGCTCTTGCTGTCTCCGAGATGATTTGCGCTTTTTCTTCGTCCGAGAAAACGCCTTCCATGACGTGTATATCTATGAGGGGCATGCAATCTCCTAACGATTCGATTTGCATACAGATATACCAAAAAGCGCTGCTGATCGCAGTCACTGAGATGGCGGCTGAGACAAAAGGGCCCTTTGATGAAAATTGACAAAGCAGTTGCATTGGTGACCGGAGGGAGCGGTGGACCTGGCAGGTCCATTTGCAGAGCGCTTGCCGAAAGCGGGGTGTCTCTGGCGCATGGTGCATCCGTTGATTCGCATGAAAAGGACGCCCCATCAAAACTTGGGATCAAACATCGTCACGGAACAAAAAACGCGAGCACATACGGGCCTTTTTCTTTTTCTGTGGTAAGAAGTTGATCAATTCATCCCGCGCCTGAAAACGCTTCGCGCGGCGAATCGACCCTTCGACATCACAGAGCGTCAATAGCGCAGCTTTACTCAGGTGTTCATCCTGGCCGGGTCCTGCAGACCTGCGACTTGTTCCTTGAGCAATTTGGTGAACTCGGCCGCAAGCATCGACAGCGGGCGGTTTGCGGGCGTCAAAACCGACATGTTCAGGGACATCTCCGGCTTGAATGGCCTGTACTCAATGTGGTTCTCGTGTCCAAGGCCTTCAGCGTGGCTAATGGCGCTCAGGGTTTCGCAAATCGTGTAGCACAGGCCCTGGGACACCAGACGAAGGGTCGGCGCGAACGTCCTGAGTTCAAAGCGCTGATTGAGCCGAGCGCCAGCTTCCGCAAATGCTTTGCGGCATTGCTGTGTGATTGTATGATCGTCGTACAAAAGTGCCATAGGCAGGTTATCAAGATCCGCAGGCGTCAGTACGTCTTTCTCCAGAAGCGGGTCGCCCGCCGGCAGCGCGCACATGCAGGGAAGAGAGTATTTCTCCGCCTGAACCGTCTTTCTGGCATTTGGCGACTCGGCCAAACCGACGTCGTATTGTTGAGATGCGACCCAATCGACGACAACCGGAGACGAACGCATCATAAGTGATGCTTCGACATTGGGTTTGTCTTTCAGGAACATGCCAAGGACTTTCGGCATGAAGATGCTCGACGCTGCAGGATTGCAGGCAATCCGAAGTTTGCCTTCCTGAAGATTTCCGATGTCGTGGAGCGTGCGCGTGGACTGAGACAGCCGTTCCAGCACGAACTCGGCCTCTTCGAGGAAGTAATGCGCTTCCGGTTTGGCGACCAGGCGCCCGCGGTCCCGCTCGAACAGCGGAAATCCGATCTCCTTTTCCAGCCCAGAAATCATGGCGCTGACAGCAGGTTGCGTCCGACCCAGACTCCTGCCGGCTTCGGACACCGAGCCGACGCGCATGACCTCCACAAATGTCTGCAATTGGCGAAATGACAGGTTCATAAATATTCCATAGGTCAATTCTATGGTTTTAGCAATAATTCTAATTTGTCCTTATGGTATTAATCGCTCATAATGCCCAAGTCTGCAGATCATCAAGGTTCAGAGAAACCTGATCCCAGGGGGTATGATTGGAGAAGCTTACGCAGTATGTGCTGACGGCGCTGATTTGCAGCGTGGCGTTGGGTCAGTTCGTCCAGGTGATCACACGATACGTGCTCCAGGTTCCTTTGATGGGGCTGGAAGAGTCGATCATGTTTCCGACGATCTGGCTTTACATTCTCGGCGCGGTCAACGCTTCCCGCGAGAATACGCATATCCGGGCGAACGTGCTCGAGATCTTTCTGAAAACAGAGCGCCAGCACACGATACTGGCGATTGTCGGCGAACTTATCAGCCTGGCCATCGGCCTGTGGCTTCTGACATGGGCGTGGGAATTCACCACTTACTCCTGGCGCGTATGGAAAGAGAGCCCGACTCTCTACATCCCGACCTTCTGGGCCGACGTGGCGTTGGTCGTCGGCCTCGCCCTGATGATGGCTTACACCGCCTCGCATCTGCTTGCACATGTGCGCAGCCTGAAAAGCGGGAGCGCGCAATGACCGAAATCGCGCTTCTGGCTATCGCGGCTCTTGTTCTCACATTGTCGTTGGGCGTGCCGCTGCCGTGGTGTTTCGGAGCCGCCCTGGCAGTGATGTACTTTATCGGCGATGTGACCATGAAAGGCATGGTGCTGTGGGGCGTCCAGCAATTGGGCAACCCTGTGCTTTTGGCCATACCGCTGTTCGTTCTCGCCGGCACCATCATGTCAGAGAGCGGGATAGCGGCGGCTCTCCTGAGGTTCGTCAACGTATTTATCGGGCATGTGCGCGGTGGCCTGGGCGTGGTCGCCGCCGTCAGTTGCGCGATCATCGGCGCGATTTCAGGGTCCGGACTGACCGGCGTTTCAGCCATCGGGCCATTGCTCATTCCCGAAATGGCAGAGCGCGGATATCCGAGGGAGTATGCTACGGCGCTGGTCGCGAACTCCTCGATCCTGGGCCTGCTCATCCCTCCCTCGGTGACGATGATCCTTTACGGCTGGGTGACGGACACCTCGATCCTCGCCTGCTTCCTGGCGACTTTGTTGCCGGGATTGTTGATCATGTTCAACTTTTCCGTCGTGAACCTTTGGATGTCACGCAGGTTCAATCTGGTGCTTGACGAGAAGCCGAGCATCTCCGAGCTTTCCGTCAATGCAGCCAGGCGAGGCGTCCACGCCTTTCCCGCCCTGCTCATGCCGGTCATCATCCTTGGCGGTATCTATGGCGGGATTGTTACGCCGACAGAAGCCGCAGCCATTTCCGTCATCTACGCCGTTCCGGTCGGGTTCGTGATCTATCGCGGATTGCGTTGGGACAATTTCCTTCTCGCCGGCAAGGAAGCGGCGACGTCCGTCGGCGCCATCATGATCATGATCCTGTTTTCCATGATCCTGGGGCAGATGTTCGTTTACGAAAGCATCCCCCAGCAACTGGTCAGCTCCATCTTCGGCGTCACGGAGAACAAGGTCGTTCTGCTCATCCTGATCAACATTCTCCTGTTCCTGATTGGCATGGTCGTCAACGACGCGACAGCGATCCTTCTGGTTGCGCCTCTGCTGCTGCCGTTGATGCAGGCGCTCGACGTGAGCCCGATCCAGTTCGCCGCGATCATGGGCGTCAACACCGCCATGGGAGGCGTCACGCCTCCCTATGCGTCGATCCTCTATCTCGGAGCCCGGGTCGGCAAGGTGAAGGTCACCAAAGTCATCCCGCCGGCTATGATCCTGATCCTGATCGGCTATGTGCCGGTCGTCTTTCTCACATCCTTCTGGCCAGATCTCTCGCTCTACCTGCCGAGACTGTTTGGCTACTGAACAACTTCAAACCAGCAAAGGGAACACCATGATGAAGAAACTACTCTATACAACCGCAATCACCGCAGTGTTCGGTCTGACCGGCTTCGCGCAGGCGGCCGATTTCAAGATGAGCCATGTGCGTCCACAGGGCGCGACGATCGATGTGGAGCTCAATGCGTTTTCCGACACGGTGAAGGAAGCGACAGGCGGGGACGTCAACATCAAGATATTCCCCGCCTCGGCGCTCGGCGACTACACCGCCGTTCAGGAGCGCGTTTCCGTCGGCGCCGTGGAAATGGCGACACAGCCGGCGGCCACAGCTGCCGACAGGAAGATGCAGATCGCGTCGTTCCCCTACCTCGCCCCGAACTGGGAGGCGGCTCGCAAGATCTACGGCCCGGAAGGCGTCCTGCACGACACCATGGCGGACCTCTTCGCCAAGCAGGGCATCACCATGCTGGCGGCCTATCCGGTCTATTTCGGAGGCATTTCACTGAACACCGATCCCGTTCACCCCGGCGATCCTTCGCCGAACGGCATCAAGGTGCGGGTACCCGGAATCAAGAGCTTCCAGTTGACCGGCGAAGCGCTTGGCTACATTCCTTCGCCCATCCCGTTTTCGGAAGCTTTCACCGCCATCCAGACAGGCGTGGTCGATGGCGTCATCGGATCGGGCGCCGAAGGCTACTACGCCTCGTTTCGTGACGTTACGAAGACCTACATTCCGGCCAATACGCATTTCGAAGTATGGTTCATGATCGTAAACACGGAAGCCTTTGAAAGCCTCGACGCCGAAGACCAGGAGGCCTTGAAGGCGGCTGCGATCGATTTCGAAACCCAGCGCTGGACAGTCGCCGAAGAAGATCAGGCCAAGTGGGAACAGCGGCTCGCTGACGAGTTGGGCGCAAACGTGGTCGAACTGAGCGACGATGAACTCGCCGCCATGGCCGGCAAGGTGCGTGAGGTCGTCTGGCCGGAGGTTCTGGAAGATGTTGGCCAGGAATGGGGTCAGTCCATTCTGGATCAGGCTCAAAACTAGACCAAATCGGGCCGGGTGGCGATCGCCGCCCGGCCAGGATCTTGTTTTCAGGGTGTTGAATGGAATCTGACTTCGCCATCATCGGAGGAGGCGTCGTGGGCCTGGCTGTCGCCTGGGGCCTGCTCAAGCGCGGCCACAAAGTAACTGTCATCGACGGGGATGACGGCAGCTTTCGTGCGAGCCGCGGCAATTTCGGGCTGGTGTGGGTCCAGTCAAAAGGGATTGGCCGTCCCGAATATGCGCGCTGGTCGCAGCGATCAGTGGCGGAATGGCGCCCCTTTTCGGATGAGCTTGAAGGAAACACCGGTCATCGCATCGCTCTCGCACAAGAGGGTGGTTACGATTTCCATTTTTCCGAGGAGACACTCGCTGACACCGTCAGGAAGTACGAAGTTCTGAAGGCTCAACTGGGCGGAAACTATCCGTACGAGATTCTTGGTCACAACGAATTGCGCAAGGAGGAGCCTGAAATCGGGCCCAAGGTCGTTGGCGCCATCCTTCATCACCAGGACGGACACGCAAATCCGTTGAAACTGCTCCTGTCCCTGGCTGACGATGTCAGGCGCCTGGGTGGTAAAATCTGGAATGGCAAAACCGTTCAATCGGTCAAACACGACGGGCATTTCCGCTTGAAATGCTCGGATGGACGCATCGTCGAGGCCGGAAAGGTTGTTCTGTCGGCGGGTCTCGGCGCAGCGACCCTTGGTCCGAAGATGGGTTTCATGGCCCCCGTCCGTCCGCAGAGAGGGCAGGTGCTCATTACGGAGAAACTTCCAAAGTTCATAAACCGACCTTCGTTGATCGCACGCCAGGTCAATGAGGGCGGCGTCCAGATCGGCGCGACCAACGAAGAGGTTGGCTATGACGATAACGTCACCCTGCGCGGACTGGCGGGCCTCGCTCGAACCGCTGTCGAGACCTATCCTCTGCTTGCGCGCGCCAAGCTTGTGCGGAGCTGGGGCGCGCTTCGGGTTCTCTCCGCTGACGGCTTCCCCATTTATCAGGAAAGCAAAAAGATGCCGGGCGCCTATCTGGTGACCTGTCACAGCGGAATCACGCTTGCCGCGGCGCATGCGCGCATTCTCCCCGACTGGCTGGAAGGAAAAGCGAAACCGACGGATCTGGAGGTGTTTGGTGAAGACCGCTTCGTCAGTGCGTAGATTACAGACGCCCGAACAGCTTGTTTCCATTCAATTCGCTGGAGCGGAAGTCAAGGTCCGCGAAGGCGGAAATCTGGCCGCGGAGTTGCTCGCGGCCGGCGTCTCGCCGTTTCGCGAAACGCCCGTTTCGGGCGCGCCCCGCAACCCGTACTGCATGATGGGCGCGTGCTTCGACTGTCTGGTCGAGATTGACGGCGTAGCGCGGCAGGCCTGCATGACGGAGGTTGTGGCGGGGATGACGATTTCTCGTCACTCCGCCGTTCGGGAGTCGGACAATGCTTGAGGCCGATCTCGTTGTGATCGGTGCGGGCCCCGCAGGCATGTCCGCCTCCCGCACAGCGGCGGAAGCGGGGCTGACGGTTGTCTTGCTGGACGAACAATTGCGGGCGGGCGGTCAGATCTATCGAGAGGTCGAAAACGCGGCGCCTGTGCGCGGCGACATACTTGGAGCCGACTTTGTGGACGGGCTGTCCCTGGTCCGCGCCCTCGAGCACCCGAACATCACCCATGTCAAGGGCGCGGTCGTGTGGCAGATCGAAGACCGCACAACGGTCGCCTATTCGATCAACGGCGTCGCCTCGTTCGTCATCGGCAAGCGTTTGCTTATAGCAACGGGCGCGCTTGAGCGGCCAATGCCTGTCGCCGGGTGGACGCTGCCCGGCGTCATGACGGTCGGCGCCGCTCAAATTCTCATCAAGCAATCGGGAATGGTGCTCGATAAAGCCGTTCTTGCCGGGTGCGGGCCGCTGCTTTATCTGACGGCGGCCCAAATGTGCCGCGCTGGCGCGCGCCCGCTAGCGCTGGTCGAGACCCAGTCCATGGCGGATTTGTTTTTCTCCCTACGCCATGGACTGGGGGCCATTCGCGGCTGGCGCGATCTGGCGAAGGGACTGGGACTCCTTGCCGAACTGCGCCGCGCCGGGGTGAAACGCTACACAGGCGCGACGGCGATCGCCATTGACGGCGAAACGTCCGTGGAGGCGTTGCGATTTCGGACAAACGGACAGGAGCATCGTCTGGAATGTGCGACGGTGTTGCTGCACCATGGCGTGGTTCCAAACACACAGGCTGCTCTTTCGATTGGCGCGGCGCATGAATGGCGCGAACAGCAGCGGGCTTTTGCGCCGATTACGGACGAGTGGGGAGGAACACCGATTGACGAAGTGTTCATCGCCGGAGATGGCGCCGGCGTCGGCGGCGCAGTTGTGGCGGCGCTTGCGGGTGAAATCTCGGCCTGTCAGGTCGCCTGCGGGCTCGGCGCAATAACAGACGAACAGCGAGACAAGGCGGCCGGTCCGCTTCGCCGCAGGCTAAGGCGGGAATTGGCCATCCGACCATTCCTGGACAGGGCCTATCCTCCCTATGCGGAAGCCGTGTCGCCCGCTGACGATACGATCGTGTGCCGCTGCGAAGAGGTCACAGCCGGCGCAATACGCCGGTTTGCGCGGCTTGGCTGCATTGGCCCGAACCAGGCCAAGGCTTTCGGTCGGCTGGGCATGGGGCCATGCCAGGGGCGGTGCTGTGGCTTGACCGTGACAGAACTGCTCGCCTCGGAGAATGCTCGCTCGCCGGATCAGACGGGATACTATCGCATTCGGCCGCCAATCAAGCCGGTTACGCTTCAGGAAATGGCCAGCGTGGCGGAAGAAGGCGAACAGGAAATCACCAGAGAAACCTAGATGTGATTGCACGTGTCGAAATCGCGTCACCCCCGCACGGCCTGCAGGATCGGGCCGTCGAGAAACCGCATCAGTTCGCCGAAATATCCGGCCGAGCGCGCCGGACGATCGGGATCGGAGGTGAGGGCGACGGCCAGCTTGCGAGAGGGGTTGGCGGCGATGATCTGGCCCCCGTAGCCGCGCGCGACGATGAATCCTGTCTCTGTCAGAAACCATCCATAGCCGTAATCCATCCCCGACCAGGGCGAACGGGTGCGCGCCTGCGTCGAGGCGTCGACCCAGCTTTTGGGAATAATCTGCTCGCCCTCGAAGCCTCCGCCGTCGCGCATCAGGATCGCGATTTTCAGCATTGCCTGCGGCGAAAGCGCCATTTCGTTGCCGCCGAGATAAAATCCCTTGGGGTCCCGGGTCCATGGAGGGATTTCAATATCGAGAGGCGCGCCGAGACGCGCGCGGGCCAGTGTCAGCAGATCCTCGCCGGTGGCGACCGTCAGCGCTGCGCCCAGAACATGCGTCGAGCCGGTCGAATAGATCATGCGGCCGCCGGGTCGCCCGTCCATCGGTCGCCGCAGGGCGTAACCGATCCAGTCGTCCGAACTGATCCAGGCGCCGTATTCGGGACCGGACGTGGCCGCCAGGCCCGCCCTCATGGTCACCAGGTCTTCAAGCGTGATGTCTTCCACGCCCGGCGTGGCGTCGGAAGGGATGATGGTTGGAGCGACTGCGGCCAGGCGCGCATCGACGCCTGGCGTCTCTCCACGATCGATTGCGGTTCCGAGCAACAGCGAAACGATGCTTTTCGAACAGGACTTGATATTCGCTGGTCGGTCGAGCGGCGGACCACTTAAAGCTTCGGAGAACAACACCTCCTCGCCGTGCTGCACGATCAGCGAGCGCAGTCGATCAAAGGAACGCGCGGCCTCCTCGATACTCTGCTCCTGTGTCCACGCGGGAGGCGCGCGCAGAACCAGAAACGGCGCCGCGAGCCCGGCGGCGGCGATCATTGAAAAATTGCGCCTGTTCATCCCCATCATTCGTTTTGCCTGTTGGGCTGCAAATCCGCCATCCACTGCCATGTCTCGCGAAATCTCGCACCGCGCCGGTGATCGGCTTTACCTTGATTGAAAAATCAAAAATCCCGATACTGGATTCCGTTTCGTGATCCCGGCGACTTCGTTTTCGATGTCAGGCCGGCTCCATTGCTCTCATCAGGCCTGCCGCCATTTCGAAGGATTTGAGCCGAGCTGCGTGATCGTGAATCTGTCCCGTGAAGATGATTTCGTCCGGCCGGTATCGATCGATCACGGAGCGGATCCGGTCGCGCACGGTCGCAGCCGAGCCGACGGCCGAGAAGGAGAGCGCCTGACTGGCGGATTCCAGTATGGCCCGGTCGTAACGTTCATGCACGTCTTTCGCCGGTCTTGGCAGTTTGCCCGGTCGGCCGCTCCGCAGATTGGCGAAGGCCTGCAACATGGTGGAATGAAGGAATTGTCCTTCCTCGTCCGTGTCGGCGGCGAAGACGTTCATCGCCAGCATGAAATAGGGCTTCTCGAGTTGTTCGGAGGGTTTGAAGGTGTCCCTGTAGATTTCCAGCGCGACATCCAGCGCCGCCGGGGCGAAATGCGATGCAAAGGAATAGGGCAGACCCAGATGAGCGGCCAGTTGCGCGCCATAGGTGCTTGATCCAAGTATCCAGACGGGAACCCGCGTTCCTGCCCCCGGGATCGCTCGCACCGAAAAGTTCTGCGCTTCATCCGAGAAGTAAGCCATCAGTTCGACCACGTCCTGCGGGAAGTTGTCTCCGCCGTCGAGGTTGCGCCGCAGGGCTCGCGCCGTAGGCATGTCGGTGCCTGGCGCGCGGCCAAGGCCAAGGTCGATCCGTCCCGGAAAGAGCGTCGCCAGCGTGCCGAATTGCTCGGCAATGACGAGCGGCGCATGATTGGGCAGCATCACGCCGCCGGAACCGACGCGCATCGATGTCGTGGCGCCGGCGATCTGGCCGATCAGCACGGACGTCGCAGCGCTGGCGATGCCCGGCATGTTGTGGTGCTCGGCAAGCCAATAGCGGTTGTACCCCAGTTGCTCGGCGTGGCGCGAGAGATCAATGCTGTTGCGCAACGCGTCTTCGACGCTCGAGCCTTCGGGCACGGGGGCAAGGTCGAGAATGGAATAGGGGATCATGAAACTACTCTGACAGGATGAAAATTGGAGAGAACTGGCTTTGTTTTCTATGTAGTGCCCCGCGATGCATAAGCCAACGGGCAGGGTCAGTCGCCCCGGTTCAGAAATTCCAGTTGCGCGTCGACGATCGTTTTCCACGCCGGATCGGACGGCAAATAGATGTGGTTGTCACTCTCGACCTGAAGGAATTCGGCGTCCTCGATCGCCGCCGCAATCAGGCGTCCCTGCGAAACCGGATGAACCGAATCATTGCTGGCGTGGATGACGAGCGTTGGCGCGCGCACCTTCTCCAGATCGTTCGAAACGTCGATATGGTCAATCTCGACGCGGATACGCGCTGCGTTTTCCGGAGAGGCGGAGGCGAGCTGGATTTCGACCAGATTGTCCAGCTCGGCGCGTGAGGCGCCCGGGCAGAACAGGGTGGTGAAGGCGGTCATGAAAGCGCTCTTCGGATTGCCCCAACCGCTGCGGATCATGGTCAGAAGCGCATCGGTTTCAGCCTCGCCGAAATCGGGATCGCGGTGCGCCCGTCCTTGCGCGAAACCGCCATAGAGCACCATTCGGCTGATGCGGTCGGGATGCGTCGCTGCAGCCCTGATCGCCGCCGGCGCGCCTTGCGAGGATGCGACGATCGGAAACCGCTCCAGCCCTGCGGCGTCCGCAACGGCGAGCAGATCCGACGCATAGGACTCAACAGAGATATCGCCGAGCCTGTCGTCAGAAAGTCCGGTTCCGCGCTGATCATAGCGGATGAGCGTATGGCGGGCGCCGAGCGCCTCGATATAGGGCCGCCATACCGGGCTGCGCCAGTCTTTCTCCAGATGCGTCAGGAAATGGCCGGCCCGCAGGAGAGGCGGTCCGGAGCCGGATGCCGCGTAGGCGATGCGCGTTCCATCAGATGATCGGGTGAAGCGCACCGTTTGCGGCGCTTTCGAGGACGGAACTGGTCGTTCTTCGGCGTCGGTTGTCACGGGGACGATCATTTCCAGGCCGCGACGGGTCACGGTGCGGATAACCTTCTGTTCTTTCCCGGTATCGCCGACAGCCTTTCGGGCAGCGTTGACGCGCGCGCTTATCGTCGCTTCGGAGACAATGCGTCCGTTCCAGATCTCCGCGATGATTTGATCCTTGGTCACCAGGCGCCCGGCGTTGCGCGCAAGCAGCAGCAGGAGATCGAAGACCTGGGGTTCGACCGCGACCGGCTGTCCGTTGCGTGCGAGGCTGTAGCTTTCGGCGTCGAGCACACAATCGGCAAAACTATATTTCATAAGATCTTCAAGTCCTGTGGCCGGTTGCGCGAAGATATCAAGATAATCTCAAGATAATCTCAAGACTATCTCAATATGGTCTTCAAGCGAAGCGACGGCGTGTCGGGCAATCTTGTCTTCACTGGACAAGGAGAGATTGCCATGACCGACACGAACAGCTTACGGACCCGCAAGGACGGATCGATCGATTATGATTATTACATCGCCAGAAGCCGCGCCATTCGCAGCACACAGGCCCATCAGGCGGCGGGCGCCGTTGCGCGCCGCATTCCGGATCCGCTCCTGCCCTTTCGGTATTTGATCAACAAGTGGCGGGCGCCGGGCGGTTCTCGAAACGCCTCACGTTATTTGGATGCCAGCAGGTAGACGGTGACTGCGCCGTCCTCCGTGATCTGCGCGGCCACGACTTTGTCGATGTCGACGGCATGGGAATCGAGCGCATTGTAAAACACGGCGCTGCCTTTCATGGCGTGACGCATGTCCGCGACAGCGCTTTCATTGTCGGCAATCGCCGTTTCGATCTGTTTATAGCCGTCGATGGTCTCGGGTTCGCCGAGGAACTGGATGTCGAAACTCTCGACATTGACGAGCAGCAGGATTTTTTCAGCCGCGTCCCCGGCCTGGCCGATGGCGGCGATCACCGTATCGACGGACCGGATATCGGCAGGGCTCTTTTCCTTGACCTCGGAACCGACGATCGTCTCCGTCTTGTCTTCGCTCATGGTTTGGGCGGTGGTCTGAACGGCGGGCATCGCCGTCAACAGGAACGCCGTGAGCATGGTGGTGTGAAGGAGCCACTGGCTGGCGTTGTGTGAAATCTTGTCGATCATCATGTTTCGCGCGGACACCTGTCTCGAGTTTCTGTCCTGCGACCGATATCCGGTTTTCGTGACGGTATCGGGGCAGAGCTACAGGAGATGAAACGATCGTTGCGGTCTCTCGTTCCGGCTCTTTGCAAAATTGCAGAAAGGCCTTGAGGCAATGGGCTGAGACAGACCCGTCAGTGTCCGCCGCCGGCAGTGGCGTTTTCCGGTTTCCTCATCAGGATCGCAGCCAGCGCAAGGCCCACGAAAAGCGCCGTCATGAACCAGAACACGTCGATGAAGGACATCACCCAGGCCTGTTGCTGCACGATAGCGGTAAGCTGGCTGACCGCGGCGTCATCTCCAGGCAGACCCTGTGTGGAAAAGGTCCGGGACAGGCTTTCAAGCGTGTCCAGCGCGCTGCGATTGGCCCAGTTCACGCTTTCCGCCAGCCGGGCATAATGCATGTCATCGCGGTTGTTGAGGATCGTGTTGATGACCGCGAGACCGACTGCGCCGCCAAGATTGCGGGTGAGATTGAAAAGACCCGATGCGTTCTTCATCCGCTCGGGCGGCAGGGTGCCCAGTGCAAGGTTGTTGATGGGCACCATGCACAGCATCAGGGACACCCCGCGCAGGATCTGCGGCAGAAGTATTTCGTCAAAATCCCAGTCCGCGGTCATTCCCGTCATGATCCAGGTGCCTGACCCGAAACCGACAAAGCCGATCAGGAGCATGAGCCGCAGATCCATTCGGGCCGACAGCGCTCCGGCGACCGGCGCGGTCAGGAACATGCAAAGCCCGGACACGAACATCGCCTCGCCGATCATCAGTGAATCGTAACCGCGCACGGTGCTGAGATAGAGAGGGTAGAGATAGGTCAGTCCGTAAAGACCGACGCCCATCACGAAGGAAAAGACGGAACCGAAGGCGAAGTTGACATCGGAAAAGGCTCTGAGATCGACGACGGGAAGTTTCGCCGCGAAAGCGCGGTAGAAGAACAGGATCGCGCCGATTGTCATGAGAGCGGCGAAGCCGGCGATGCTCGCATCCGACAGCCAGTCATTGGCCGGACCTTCCTCCAGCACATATTCGAGGCTGCCGAGAAACGCCGCCATGCCCAGAAGGCCCCACCAGTCGAACGACTTGATGAGATTGCGTTCCGGCTTGTCGAAATCGATCAGCGTCCAGGCCGCCAGCGTCACTGCTATTCCGGGAACGATGTTGATCAGGAACAGCCAATGCCAGGAGAGCGCATGGGAAATGTAGCCGCCGACGGTTGGACCGATGGTTGGGGCGAGGGTAGCGACCAGCCCGATCATCGGCGATACGATGGGCCGTTTCGACCTCGGAAAGACGGTAAAGGCCGCCGCGAAGACGGAAGGAATCATGCCGCCGCCGATGAAGCCCTGGATGGCCCGGTAGATGATCATCTGATCGATGGTCGTTGCGGTTGAGGCAAGGGCGCTGGCGAGGGTGAAACCGGCTGCCGAAATGCTGAACAGCACGCGTGTGGACAAAATTCGCGCCAGGATACCGGACAGTGGAATCATGATGACCTCGGCTATGAGATAGGAGGTCTGCACCCAGGCGATCTCGTCCTGTCCGGCGCCGAGGCCCGCCTGGATCTCGGACAGCGAGGCCGAAACGATCTGGATGTCGAGAATGGCCATGAACATGCCGAAGACCATCGCCAGAAAGGCGATGACGCGGCGCATCGGCACCGCGTCCCCGGACGGTTCGGCGAGGTCCGGAGTAAAGGTCGCGTCGGACATGGTCGCAGGCTCTAGTGGGCGGCCGCGGTGCGGGTCATGTCATCGGGCGCGGTGCGGCTGTCGATGTCGACAACGACGCTGAGGCCCGCGCGCAGGCGGCCGCTTTCAAGCGCATCGGCCGGCAAGGCGATCCGCACGGGCACACGCTGGACGATCTTGGTAAAATTGCCCGTGGCGTTGTTGGCCGGCAGGAGCGAAAATACCGAGCCCGAGGCCGGCGAGATCGAAACCACGGTTCCCACAACCGGTTCGCTTTCAAAGGCGTCGACATGAATGTCGACCTTCTCCCCGGGTACTATGCCCTCAAGCTGGGTTTCCTTGAAATTGGCGTCAATATAGAGCGCATCGACGGGCACAAGCGCGGCGAGGCGCTGGCCGGCGGAAACGAAATCGCCTTCGTGCGTGGCGAGATTGCCGACAACGCCGTCATAGGGCGCGCGAAGGACGGTAAAGGAAAGATCGCGGTCCGCCTTGTCGGCGGCGAGTCTCAGGGTAGTCAATGTGCTCTCGGCTTCGGCCTTTTGGGCGTTCAGCACCGCGATATCCGCATTCGCCGCCAGGATGCCGGCTTTTGCTCCGGCAAGATTGGCGTGCGCCTGCTCGTAGGTAGCCTTTGCGGAATCAAGCATCGCTTCCGATACGTGCCCGGAATGCTGCAGCTTGGACGCCCGCTCAAGCGCCGTCCTTGCGTTCTCGGTCGTCGCCTCGAGCGCTTCCTGCTGGGCTTCGGCTTGCGCAAGCGCTGCGCGACCGCCTTCGATCTGGGCGGCGATCCGCTTGATGGTAAGCTGCTGGGTGGCAATCTGCGCTTTGGCCTGCTCGGCTGCAATCCGGTAATCGCCGTCATCGAGCGTGATCAGCGGATCGCCCGCCTTCACGTGCTGGTTCTCGACCGCGTTCACCGCGGCGATGTAGCCGGTGATCTTGGGAGATATCGTGGTGATGTCGCCTTCGATATAGGCGTCGTCGGTAGAAATCATGAACCGTCCGACGGTCCACCAGTCATAGCCAAACCAGCCGCCGCCGCCGAGAGCGACCAACAGGATTGTCATGAGGATCATGCGACGGACGGGCGACCCGCCGTCGGTATTTGTCGCCTTTTCCGCCGTCGTCGTATCGTTGGCCGGATCCGGCTTGCGCGCCGTTTCTTCGCCGGCCGCCGGCGTAGCGGGAAAGTTCTTCAGTTCGGCAGTAGGGCGGACCGCTGAGGCTGTCTCGTCATTCGCTTCTTCAGTGTCAACACGGTCGGACGCGGGCATCACTGCATTCCTGAAACTTTAAATCGAACCGAACGGTTCGGTTCGAATTGACCTAGGACGTTTTGTGCGCCATATCAAGAGCAAATCGAACCGGGTGGTTCGAAAAAGATTCGTGGAGGCGAGATGTCGGCGGTGTCCATCAGGGACGAAAGCCTGAAGGCGGCTATGGACGCAGCCGACAGGCAGCCTGGCAGGCGGGTGGCGGGACAGGATCCGGCCAAGCGCCAGCAGATCATTGACGGCGCAAAGCGCGTCTTCATGCAGGTGGGATATGACGCCGCCAGCATAAACGACATCACGCGCGAGGCAGGCGTGTCGAAAGGTACGATTTATGTCTACTTCGAGAACAAGGAAGACCTGTTCGGCGCGCTGATCGAACGCGAGCGGTCGGCGACCTTTG
This sequence comes from Flavimaribacter sediminis, assembly GCF_019492055.1. GTDB lineage: Bacteria > Pseudomonadota > Alphaproteobacteria > Rhizobiales > Rhizobiaceae > Flavimaribacter > Flavimaribacter sediminis. The sequence continues at coordinate 58,829 of NZ_JAICBX010000001.1, forward strand.
CTTCACTGGCGGAGGTGCTGAAGGAAGGTGGAAGCATACGCGACACCCTGTTGCACTACGGAGTTGTCCTGGCGACACGTTTGACGATGCCGCAGGCCGTGCGCGCGCAGCGCATTGTGATCGGCGTGACGGAGCGAATGCCAGCGCTCGGCAAGCGCTTTTTCGACACTGGCCCGGATTCCGGCAAGACGATGCTCAGGACCTATCTCGAAAGGCAGATGGAGTCCGGCCTGCTCGACATACCGGATTTGTCGCTCGCGGCTCAACAGTTCTTCGATCTCAGCACGGCCGGCCTGTTTCGCGCCTGCATCTTCGGAATGCGGGAGACGCCGCCGCCATCGGAAGAGATCGAAACAACGGTGACGAGCGCGGTCGATATGTTCCTGGCGCGCTATGGAACAGACCTCCTCCAGGCGTCCTGATCGTTGATCTGACGGTGCGCGTTTGCGACGTCCTGTCGACAACGGCGGAAAGCGACTGGCGTCCAGGTTTTCCTCATACCACGAGATCGGCATGTCCGGGCGCTGTGATAACGTGCTTCTTTACCGGGGCCGATTCGCCGCGACAGGAGGACATGAGGGATGGCTGGCAAGTTTTACGAGGAATTCGAGATCGGCATGGTGATTGAACACGAGGTTCGGCGCACCGTCACCGATATGGACAACACGCTGTTCTCGACCCTGACGATGAACCCGGCGGCCATCCACATCGACCACGAATATGCGAAGACCACCGAATTTGGAAAGCCGCTCGTCAACAGCATCTTCACGCTTGGTCTGGTCGTCGGCCTGTCGGTTGGCGAGACGACGCTCGGCACGACCGTCGGCAATCTGGGCTGGGAAGACGTCAGATTTCCGAAGCCGGTCTTTGCCGGCGACACGATCCGCGCGACCACGGAAGTGCTGGCCAAACGCGAAAGCAAGTCGCGACCGACGCAAGGCATTGTCACGTTTCTGCAGCGCGGAATCAATCAGCGTGACGAGATCGTGTGCGAATGCCGGCGCCTCGCGCTGATGCTGAAGAGACCGGCGTAACAGGATCCGGTTGTTCGGGTGAATCTGCAAAGCCTCAGTCGCGCGCGAGTGAATCAAGCATCGAGCGCAGCTGATCCATGTCGCCGGCGAGGTCTTCTATCATTTGCGACTGTACGACGTTCCATGTCCGTGCAGCGTCCCGTAACAATGTTTCGCCTTCGTCGGTCAGAGAAACCTGCCGACGCCGCCGGTCGCGGGCGCTTGAGTGATCCATGATGAGCCCGTTCCGGCCAAGCGGTTTCAGGCTGCGTGACATTGCCGATTGATCCATGTCGAAGAAATCCGCCAATTCCTGCACCGACGTGACGGATCGCCCTTTTATTGCCGCCATGATGCCGAGCTGACCGATCGTCAGGCCATGATGCGCGAGCGCCTCATCGTAGCGCCGACTAACCCGACGCACCGCCTGCCGGAGCGTAAGGCCTACGCAGTCACCTCCAACAAGGGCGTCGAGCGCCTCGGTCTTGTCGTCATTCTTCATGGAACTTTCTCTGGACAGCGTCAATATGAATGCATATGCATGCAATTAGTAGGCATATGCATTTAATATCCGGGAGCATCGGGTTTTGGCAAAGAAATTTTTTTTGCAGGGCGTTGCCGTCGAATGCGGGGTCTCCCGGGTCCGCGCAACTGATGAAACTCGGCAAATGTGACCGCAGCCAGATAGGGGATTGAAGCATGTTTCGGATTCTTGTTCTTTCGCTTGCTCCATTTGCGTTTGCGACCGGTGCTTACGCTTTTGCCGGATTGCTGGAGCCGATGGCGTCAGACCTTGGTGTTTCTGTCGCCGTCGTCGCCCAGTTGCAGACAGCTTTCATGATCGCGTGCGGCGTGGGCGGCCTCGTCCTGGCCATTGCGACTGCAAGCGTCGAGAAGCGGACCTTGCTTCTTCTCGTCCTTGTCATCCTGGCCGCCGCCAATGCGCTTTCAGCGATGACATCGTCCTTTTGGCAACTCTCGGTCATTCGGACATTCGCAGGGTTTGTAGGCGCCCTTACAGTGCCGGTCGCTTCAATGCTTGCGGTGATGCTGATCCTACCCGAAAGGCGCTCCGTTGCGCTGGCCGCAATTCTGGGCGGAAACTCGCTTGCGTTTCTTTTCGGCATACCGCTCGGCTCGGTCATCGGATCGGTATACGGCTGGGCTGCGTCCTTCTGGTTCTCCGCGTGCCTTTGCCTTCTCGTGGCGACGCTGACCTACCTGTTCATTCCGAAGAGTGCAGCGCCGCCGCTTTTGTCAGCAAAAGCCTACAGAGTGATCCTTCAATGGCCGATTCCCTGGCTTCTTGGCGTCACCCTGTTGGCGTTCACCGCAACCTTCGCTACCGTTGGCCTGATTGGGCCGGTCGTAACTGCCGCAACAGGTCTGTCCGGCGGATCGATCGGCTTGATGCAGCTTTTGATCGGCGTCGGCTCTGTCGTCGGTCTTTCTGCGGGCGCGCGCCTTGCCGACAAATCCAACCGCCCGCTGCCATGGCTTCTGGCTGGTATACTCGCAACACAGTGCCTCTACATACTCTCACTATCTGGCGGATACATGGCGGCGAATTCAGTAGCTCTCATCGCGACAGCGCTTCTCGCTGGCTCCGCATGTCTTTTTGCCTGCGCCCCGATAATCCAGACGCGGCTGGCCTCGGTCGCCGGACCCGCAGCCACCATAGCTTTTGCCTTCAACGGATCGATGATCTTCATGGAGCAGGGGCTGGGGACAGCCGCGGGCGGCATTGCAACGGCTCGGTTCGGCTTGTGGAGCGTCGGTCTGGCCGGAGCCTTGATTGCCGCCATGGGCCTGGCGCTGTCGCTGCGCGACCTCACCCCGAAAACGACTGCGGAGCCGGCAACGCCAGACGGGGCGGCGCAGAACCGCACAGCCCGGGCATCGCGGATGAGGTGATCGTTGTCTGTTTTCAGGATCCGCCGTTTGTCGACACGACCTGGCGAGTCCCGGCTGTCGCCGGTTTCAGGCACCCGTTCAGGATCAGCGTCACGATATTTTCGTAGGCTTCTTCGTAGTCCCTCGCCGAAAGCCGGCTCTTGCACAGCGTTACGGCCGCAACCGTGGCGAAATCCGCGTAGAACTGGGTCGACGCCCAGATCGTCATGAACAGGTGGTTGGGGTCGACCGGCGCCAGCTTGCCGGCCCTGATCCAGCCCTCGATCACCGCAGCCTTTTCCTTCGTGATCTTCTGCATGTGCTTCTTCTGCTTGCGCGAAAGAAACTTGCCGCCGCGCAGCATCTCGTTGGCAAAGAAGCGCGAATCAACGAGGTTCTTGCGGGAATAGTCCATTTTGGCGCGGATATAGTCGCGCAGCGCATCCTCCGGTTCGCGTTTCGGGTCGATATGATCGAGGGCCCTGTCCCAACCGGCGAGCAGCCTCTCTATCAGCGTCGCGTAGATCGCTTCCTTGGTCTCGAAATAATAGTAGACATTGGCCTTCGGCAGACCGCTCGCCTGCGAAATCTCGGCGATGCGTGTGCCGTCGAAACCCTTGCGGGAAAACAGGTCCACGGCGGCTTTGAGGATCTTCGCCTCGTTGCGCGCGCGTATGCGAGCCTCTGAATTTTTCTTGGGCGCTACCATGGTCGTCCTGTTGTCTCCGGCATTGATCTCTCCCGGTCTGCTTTCTCCGCCTCGGTCGTTTCGCAGTCAAGGGCAATAAACCGTTCTTTTCGGCGAGGGAAGGGGCTGCAGGAAAAATCTGACGTTTTGGTCAGGTTTTGCAATTTCATTACTTGACGTTTTGGTCAGGTCTTGCAAAGCTTGATCCCGTTCCAGGGGGATTTCATGCCGCAACGACTGGTCGAAGCTTTGCAGGAAACGCTGAAGGACTGGCAAGATGATCTGCCAGAGGCCTGGCGCGCGGTCTTCGGCGACGTCGCGCTTGGTTTCGACGATTGCGATCCTTCTCTGATGCTTGAGCCCTGGGAGCCGATCTTTCCCGCCCGCCGCGGCCAGACCTTTCCTGGCGCGCCTGAGGGCGCGCATATGCTGCGCGCATTTGACGATATTGCACCGGAAGACGTGACCTGCCTGATTTTGGGGCAGGACCCCTATCCCGCGCCGGACTTTGCAACCGGTCGTGCTTTTGAGGCCGGCAATGTCGCGGTGTGGCGCGAGCTGGACAAGATGTTCTCGAAAAGCGTTCGCGCTTATATGCAGCTGATCTGCGCGGCGCGCGCTGACAAACCGGAATACGCCCGTTCGTTTGAAGCCTGGCCCGGACTGCTGGACGAAATCGAGTCCGGCAAGGTCGATCTTGAATCCGCCGATCGTCTGGCCGACCGGTGGGTCAGGCAGGGCGTGCTGTTGCTGAATTCCTCGCTCACGCTGTCCCGCTTCCAGGTCGCAGTCGATCCGCATCAGGCGCGCGGGCATTTGCCCGTTTGGCGTCCGCTGATGTTGCGGGTGCTCGAGATTCTCGTCGAACGCGGCGCCCCTCTGGTGATCATCGCGTTTGGCGATGCGGCGACGGACTGTCTGGCTCTCGCCCGCCTGACCAGTCCGTCGCCGCCCATTCATGTGATCTCCCGCCCGCATCCGGCGTTCGCCGACGAATTGCTGCCGATGGAAAACCCCTTTGTCGCCTGCAACCGCCTGCTCGAGGCGAAGGGCGTCCAGCCGATTGACTGGTGACGATATGAGCAAGACCTTCGACTATATCATCATCGGCGCAGGCTCTGCCGGCTGTGTGCTTGCAAACCGGCTGTCCGCCGACCCCGGCGCCAGGGTGCTGCTTCTGGAAGCCGGCGGCCGGGATCGCAATCCGCTGTTTCGCCTGCCGATGCTGATGGGCAAGCTGTTTCAATCCGGCGTCTACAACTGGCATTATCACACGGAGCCGGAACCGTATCTCAACGGTCGATCTCTCTACTGGCCGCGCGGCAAGGTGCTGGGCGGTTCGTCCACCATCAACGGCATGATCTACGTTCGCGGCAATCGCCACGACTACGACCGCTGGTCCCAGATGGGCTTGCCCGGATGGTCCTACGATGACGTGCTGCCGGCCTTCCGCCGCTCCGAAGGACACATTCAGCGCAATGGGGAGTACCACGGCTCCGGCGGGGAATTGACCGTATGCCGGGCGCGGGGCTCCAATCCGCTGCACGAAATCTTCATCAATGCGGGCGTCGAGGCCGGACACCCGGCCAATGACGACTTCAACGGGGAAGGCCAGGAGGGTTTCGGCCGGTTCGACTTCACGATCAAGGACGGCAAGCGCTGGTCGACCTCGCGCGCCTTCCTGCAGCCTGTCCTCGACCGGAAGAACCTGACTGTCGAGACCGGCGCGCTGACAAAGCGGATTGTCGTGGAGAACGGCCGGGCCGTCGGCGTCGAATATCTGCAGGACGGAGAGACCAAAACGGCGCATGCGGATCGCGAAATCGTCGTTTCCGCCGGCACGGTCAACTCGCCGCAGGTTCTGCTTCTTTCCGGCATCGGTCCGGCCGATGAAGTCGCAGCGCACGGCATTGAGCCGGTGCACGATCTTCCCGGCGTTGGCAAGAACCTGCAGGATCACGTCGATTGCGTCATGTCCTGGGAATGCACCAAGCCTGTCACCCTCTATTCGGACCTGCGCGCCGACAAACTGGCATGGTCGATGGTGGAAGGGATGATGTTTGGTCGCGGCATCGTCACGACCTTTTCCTATGAAGGCGGCGCCTTCCTGAAATCGGATGACCGGCTGGAAGCGCCGGATATCCAGCTTCACTTCATGCCGGCGCTGGAAAAGACCGCCAATCTGCATTTCCCGAATCCCTTCAAGCGCAAGAACCCAACGGAAAGCGATCACGGCTTCACCATGCGGGTCGGTCCGGTCAATCCGGAAAGCCGCGGCGAGATCACGCTGCGCTCGGCCGATCCTTCCGATGCGCCGCGCATCCAGGCCAACTATCTCCAGTCCGATCACGATCTTCAGACGATGATCGCCGGCATCCGGATGACGCGGGAGGTGATCGCGCAGAAATCCTTCGATCCCTATCGCGGCAAGGAACTTGCGCCGGGCCCGGAAGCGGCGAGCGACGCCGACCTCGAGGCCTGGCTTCGGGAGACGGCCATGACGACCTTCCATCCGGTCGGCACCTGCAAGATGGGAACGGATGCGAACGCCGTCGTCGATGCGCGGCTCAAGGTGCGCGGCCTTGAAGGTCTCCGGATCGCCGATGCGTCCATCATGCCGATCATATCGAGCGGCAACACCAATGCGCCCGCCATCATGATCGGCGAGAAGGCGGCGGAATTCATGACAATGGAGGATCAGCGCTCATGATTGTCGAACATCGCACTTACACGTTTCGTCCCGGCTCGGTCGACGGATGGCTCAAGAAATACGAGTCGCAAGGTCTTGCGATCCAGAAGCGGCATCTCAACCGGTTTCTGGGTCTCTATGTCAGCGAGATCGGCCGGCTGCACACAACCGTTCTCATGTGGGGATACGACAGTCTGGCGGATCGCGAGGCGCGACGCCAGGCCATGTATCAGGACCCTGACTGGCAAACCTTCATTTCGGAAGTCTGGGCCCTGGACGCGATCCGGAGCCAGGACGTGATGATCATGAATCCTGCGCCCTTTTCTCCCGGCGCTTGATACGCGAAACGGCCGCTTCGACGCGCCGCGGCCGTCATAACAAGAACTGCGAAACTCAGAGAAGGAACTGAACGATGACTGGAAAGATCTTAACAGGAAACACCATGCTTCGCGTCCCGGTTCGGCGGCGCGGTCTGCTCAAGACGGCGGCCGGCGCGGCTGCGCTCGGCATGACTGGCAATCTGTTCTCCTCGCTGGCACACGCGGCCGATGGCCTCGTGGCGCTCGTCCACACGCAGGCCGCAGGCGACAGCGGCCCCGTCGACTCGATGATCTCCAAGCTGAAGCAGCTTGCTTCGGAAAAGGGTTTTCCCTACCGGGCGATCTACGCCCAGGATCCGGCGACCTACGAGACCATCTTCCGCACGCTGGGCGACGCAGGCGCCGCCGTGGTCGTCTCGACCTTCAACGAAGTCGCCGAGCCCATCAAGGCCGTCGCGCCGGATTACCCCGACACCAAGTGGATCCAGTTGTTCGCCGATCCGTTCGAGCCGCCGATGCCGAACGTCGTCACGGTGTCCTATGACTATTACCTCGGCTGCTACCTGTCCGGCATTTTCGCTTCCGGCGTCAGCGCGAGCGGCAAGCTTGGCTTTATCGGCGGCATCTCCATTCCACCGATCAACGCCGATTTCAACGCATTCACGGCGGGCGCCAAATCGCTGCGTCCGGACGTGACGTCGACCGCCGCCTTCGCCGGCTCATTCCAGGATCCGGCCAAGGGGCAGGAAATCGCCACGCAGATGTTCAGCGACGGGATCGACTACATCCAGACCGACGCCGCAGCGACCGATTTCGGCATCATCACCGCGGCGAACGAAGAGGACGGCCGCATGGTCAGCGCTCTCGACCCGGCGCAGTTCCCGCTCGGTCCGAAATCGTTGATCGCGATCGTCGGCCTCGATTTCGGCATGTCGCTCTACAATGAAGTCAGCAACGCGCTCGGAGACGATTGGGACGGCGGAAGCCATGTCTCGACGGGTCTCGGCACGGGCGTCATCGACTTTGTCCGCTCGCCGCTCTTCGAAGAAGACGGTTCGGACGCGCTCAACGCCAAGGCGAAGGAAATCTGGCCGGAAGTCGAGAAGGCCAAGGCCGCAATTCTCGACGGATCGCTCAAAGTGCCGTTCAATACCGAACTCTGAGGAGATTGGTTGCGATCCGCGGACAAGGGCAAATGAGCGAAACGACGGCTGCCGTTCTCGACTGCCATGACGTCACCGTTCGTTTTGGCGACGTCGTGGCCCTGTCGAATGTTTCGGTCTCATTCGCCAGCGGAGCGATCCACGCGGTTGTCGGCCAGAACGGCGCCGGCAAGACCACGTTCGCCCGCGTCATCGCGGGTCTTATCGATCCAGACGAGGGCAGCGTCCGGATATCCGGGCGCGACATGCCGAAAGGCAGTGTCAACGACGCCAGGCGGGCGGGCGTGGAACTCGTACATCAGAGTTTCGCGCTGCCGCCGTCCTTTACCGTCGCCGAAGCCATGCAGTTCGGCGGCTCGGGCGGAAAACTCTATACCCGCAGCCAGCTCGAGCGACGCTGGCAGGCCCATCTGGACGCCCTCAACATCAATGTGAAAGCCGGGCAGCGGATCCGAGACCTGCCTGTGGAAAGCCAGCAGAGCGTGGAGATTGCGCGCGCGCTCGTCACCGACGCCAAACTGCTGATCCTGGACGAGCCTACGGCCGTGCTCTCGCCCGAGGGAGCCGAAAAACTCTTTCAACGCATAAGGCATCTCAAGAGCGCCGGCGTCACCATTATTCTCATCCTTCACAAGATACGCGAAGTGCTGGCGATCGCCGACACGGTTTCCGTCCTGCGGGGTGGCAAGCTGGTGGAAGGTCCCGTCGCATGTTCGGGTATCGACGCGGACAAGCTTTCCGAGCTGATCATCGGCCCCTCCGCCCGGCCCCTCGACGAGGACGACCGCGCGGCGCTGACCGGATCCGCGTCTTCGCTGCACACCCATGTCGGCGTCTCCGGAAAGGACGGCGCTGCGCCGCCGATCCTCGACATGAAGTCGGTCTCTTCCGCGCCGGATGGCGACGGACCGCCGCTCACCGACGTCAGCCTCGCCATCCGACCGGGCGAGATCGTCGGCGTCGCCGGCGTGGAAGGCAATGGCCAGCGCACGCTGGTGCGCGCGCTTTCCGCTCTTGCCGATGTCGAGAGCGGAACAATAGCGCTCGACGGACGACAGGTTACGACCTTGCCGTTGCAGGGGCGCCGGATTGCCGGATTGCGGGTCATTCCCTTCGAACGCAATGTCGAGGGGCTGAGCCTGACCAGTTCGCTGTGGGAAAACTGGTCCGCCCGAAAATTGCTGCAGGGTTCGCTCCTGTCCTGGATCAGGCCGTCCGCGCTGCGATCGGAATGCAAATCCGCCCTCGACGCCTGGGACGTGCGCTATGCGACTGTCGCCCAGCGCGCCGGAAGCCTGTCCGGCGGCAACGCCCAGAAGGTCATCCTGTCGCGGGAGATGGACGAGGACGCGCGGCTCATCATCGCCGCGCAACCGACGCGCGGACTGGATATCGGCGCGACCGCCTTCGTCTGGAACGCCCTCGACCAGGCGCGGCGACGCAATTGCGGCATCCTGCTGATCTCGTCCGACCTCGATGAAATCATGGACATCTGCGACCGGGTGGTCGTGATGCTCTCCGGACGGATCGCCGGCACGTTCGAGCCTCCCTACGATATTGCGCGCATCGGCGCCGCCATGACGGGGGTGACGCATGACCGATAGCCTCGTCTCCATCGCCCGCGCGCTGGTTTTCATCGTCGTCGCGCTTGTGCTCTGCGCCGTGATCTTCTCTATCGCCGGCTTCTCCGCGGAGCTCATGTTCAGCGCCATCATAGACGGGGCGTTCCTGCGCAATGGCGCGCTGAACCACGCGCTGCGCTGGGGTTTGCCGCTGTTCATCACGGCCGTCGGCGTCGCCATTTCGTTCCGCGCGGGTTACTTCAATATCGGCGCGCAGGGCCAGTTTTACGTGGGCGCGATCTGCGCCGCTTTCGTCGCCGAATGGACGAGCGGCGCGCCGGCCTTCGTCGTCCTTCCCCTGTGCTTCCTGGCGGGCATGATCGGCGGCGCCCTGTGGGCGCTTTGGCCCGGCCTTTTGAGGTTGCGTTCGGGCGCGGACGAGGTGATTACCACGCTAATGGGCAACTTCCTGGCCGGTCTGCTGCTCATCTATGTCACGTCCGGGCCGCTAAAGGACCAGTCCGGATCGGGCCAGCAGGCGTCGAGCCGACCGCTCGAAGCCGCCTATCGCATCAGCAATTCGCTGGGCGTGTCGCCGCTCATAATCTCGATTGCCATCGTCGTCGGCCTCTCGATGTGGCTTCTGGTGAACCGCACGTCGTTCGGCATGATGTCGGGTCTGGCCGGTCGCAACCCGACGATGGTCACCTGGCAGGGCGCGAAGCTGTGGAAGGTCGGGCTCGCCAGCTTCCTGATCAGCGGCGCGCTTGCCGGCCTCGCGGGAACCATCGAACTGATGGGGCCGAACGGGCGGCTAGCCTCCGGCTTTCTTCCGGCCCACGGCTTCACCGCCATCCTGATCGCGCTGGTCGCCAATCTCTCGATCCTGGGAAGCGCTGTCGCGGCACTGTTCTTCGGCGGTCTCGCCTCCGCCGCGCTTTACCTTCCGGTCATCGCCGGACTGCCGTCGTCGGCGATCGACATCATTAATGCGGCGATCGCACTCTTCATAACCGCGCGTTCGCAGTTGATCGACCGCATCATGCGCTTCAGGAGCAGAGCCAATGGATGACATCATCATCGCCATCCTGCGATCCGGCACGCCGCTCGTCTACGTGACGCTCGCCGGCGTGATCGCGCAGCGCGCCGGCATCTGGCACCTTGGCCTGGAAGGGCTGATGATCGCTGGCGCATGCGCCACGATCCTTGGCATCGTGTTCACGCAATCGATTGTGTTGGCGTTGCTCATCGCCGTGGGCGTATGCATGGTCGCCTCGGTTTTGTTCTGGTTCGTGGTGGAAAAGCTCAAGGCAAACCAGATCATCGCCGGCCTCGGCCTGACAGGCCTTGGCCTCGGCGGCACGACGCTGGCGATCGAATCGATTTTCGGCAGTCAGGCGGCGGTCAGCGCGCCGTTCGGGCTGCCGCGCATCGGACCGTTTTTCGGTTCTTTCGGCAATCTCTCGATCCTCGTTCTGCTGATGCCCTTCTTCGTTTTTGCGTTCTGGGTCCTGCTTCGCCGCACGCGTTTCGGTTTGCGGTTGGCGGCGGCGGGCGAGCACCCTTACGCGGCGAGAAGCGTGGGCATCGAGCCGTCGCGGATCCGTCTTGCAGCGCTCGTCATCGGCGGCGCCCTGTGCGCGCTGGGCGGCGCGGAGCTTGCCGCCGGCAGTTTGCAGTTCTTCTCGCAAAACATGACCGCGGGCCGTGGCTTCATGGCCTTCGCCGCCGTTATCTTCGGCGCGGGGCATCCCGTAGGCGCCGCGCTCGCCGCCATGTTCTTCGCGATTGTCGGCGCGCTGGGCATCAGGGCGCAACTTGTCTTTGGAGACCGGGTGCCGCACGACCTGCTTTTGGGTCTTCCTTATATCGCAACCGTGATAGGCATCTGGATGAGCGCCCGCCTGCGCGGCGGCGCAAAGGCCATCTCCGGCTTCGGCGAATTGCGCGACAATTGAGAAAGGCGGCGGTGTGAAACGCAAACTCATCATTCTTACCGATCCGGGACAGGACCAGGCGGCCGCAATCCTGATGATTCTCGGCGCGCCGGAAATTTTTGACGTGCTCGGCATGGTGGCGACCGCCGGAAATATCGATCTCGGCTACACGACGACGAACTGTCTCAAGCTACTGGAGCTTGCCGGCCGCACCGATATTCCCGTCTATGCCGGGTGTCCGCGCCCGATGATGCGCGACCTCGTCACCGCCGAACATGTGCACGGACCGACAGGACTCGACGGTCCTCAGCTGCCGGAGCCCGTGACGGAGATCGCCTCCGGTCACGGCGTCGAGTTCATAATCCACACATTGCGGGAACAGCCGGCCGGCGAGGTGACGATCTGCGGCCTCTCGCCACTGACCAATCTGGCCATGGCGCTGGTTCAGGCGCCCGATATTGCGCCGCGCATACGCGACATCGTCGCGATGGCCGGCGCCTATTTCGAGGTCGGCAACATCACCCCGTCGGCGGAATTCAACGTCTATGTCGATCCGGAAGCAGCCGATATCGTGCTGAACGCCGGCATTCCGATGACAATGCTGCCGCTGGACGTGACCCACCAGATGCTGTCGACTCCCGATCGGCTTTCGGCGATGCGCGCGCTGGGGAATCGGTGCGGCGTTGCGACGGCGGAAATGCTGGAGTTCTCCGAAAGCTTCGATCTGAACAAGTATGGCTGGGAGGGCGCGCCGCTACACGGTCCGTGCGTGCCAGCCTTCATGCTGCAGCCGGAGATGTTCGAGGGCCGTCAGATCAACGTGACTGTCGAGACCGGCAGCCAACTGACACGCGGGATGACTGTCGCCGACTGGTGGCAAATCACCGATCGCGAGAGAAACGTCTTTTATGTTCGCAACGGCGACGCCGAGGCCTACTACGCGCTCCTCCTGAAGTGCCTCGGCAATTTGCCCTGACGCTCATATCAACCTGAAAACCTCGAAATCGCCGGTTCTGCCTTTCAGCGTGTGGGCACCGGCGGCGACCGTTTCGAATTCCGGCCCAAGCGCTGCGGCGGTCGATCCGCTGATCAGGATCGCGACTTCGGTGTCCGGCGGATAGACAACCTTGCCCAGTTGCTCCAGGCGCTGGCCGATATTCACCGTGTCTCCGATGATGGTGTAATTTATCCGTCCCGGCGCGCCGATATTGCCGACGGTCGCGTTACCGGTATGGATGCCGATGCGAATGCGGACCGGCGTTTCGTTCCGGCGCCTGCGCTCCTCGTTCTCTTTCTTCACCGCCTTCTTCATTGCGAGCGCGGCGCGGCAGGCCCGCCGGGCGGAATCCGGTTGCGGATCGGGCGCGCCCCAGAACGCCATGACCGAATCGCCCATGTATTTGTCGATCGTGCCTTCCTCGGCGTCGATGCATGCTCCGAGGATTTCGAAATGCCGATTGACCAATGTAGCCACTTCGGGCGCCGTCATGTCCTGCGAAGCGGTCGAGAACCCGGCGATGTCGGTGAAGAGCACCGTTATTTCCTGTTCCGTGGTTGCGGTTGCTCCGGCTTCGCCGCGCTTGATCAATCGTTCCACGATCTTGCGCGGAACGTAAAGCTCGAACCAGCGCAGCGCATGCAGCATGGCGTTGAAGGCTTTCGACTGGTTGTCGATCTCCCTGAAAATGCTGCCTGGCAGATCGCTGATCTGATTGATCTCCAGATCGCGGATGCGGCCCGCGGCGTCCGAGAAGTTGACGATTGGTCTCGCAATGCGACGGCCCAGCAAAACGGCGGCGATCAAAGCAACCAGCAGCGCGCCGACGCCGACATAGCCGGAGATGATCAACCGGCGAATTTCGTCTCCCATATCGGACGTATTGATATAGGCGCCCACGAGCAGGGGTTCGTCGCCGTAACCTTCGAGAGTTTGATAGACGTAGACATATTGTTCGCCGCCGATATCAAGCGCATGGCCCTGATTGCCTTCAGCGAGCGCCAGGTCAAGTTCATAGCGGTCGACTTCGCTCCAGATGGAGCCAAGGATATTGTCGCTGAAATTTTCCACTGAGGGCAACGGGTTGTCTACCGTTCGGCCGGGATAGGGGCCGAGCAGATCGGGATGCGCGAGCACGTGGTCGCGCCCGTAAAGGATGAAGCGCTGCGTGGGATCACCCTTGTCCGTAGACTGAACGAAGGACGAGAGTTCGGGAATGGACACGGCGGCCGCCACCACGCCGACGAGTTTCCCGTTTCGGTGCACCGGGTAGGCCATGTTGATGAAAGTGCTGTCCGGTCCCTCTCGATAGGTTGGCGGAGACCATTGCGGTTTGTGGGTAAACTTGTCCCAACCTTCTCGTATTTGCTGGTCGTCCGAGACATCCCCGGTCCGGATTCTGACGCTGGCGTCTGGCAGTCGCTGCGCCTGGATCGACTGGAAATCGGCGTCCATATAGGAGATCGCCTTGATTTGCGGCGTCGCGGCCAGGGCCCCGGTCAGCAACGTTCCGAAGGTGTTGACATCATGCGGATCGACATCGCCGCGCACGATCTGGTTGGCGATGAATTCGGCCTGATATTCGGCTGGCCGCAAATGGTCGCGAACGCGATTAACGGCATAGGCGATGTTCTGGTTCGCATTGGCGCTTAGCAGGTCGATCGTGTTTCTTTGCGCCAGCCACACGCCGACGAAAAGCACGCTGCCGACGGAAATCAGAACGAGCACGCTGATCGCAGTCGCCAGAGTCACGGTGATCGACAACCGGCCGTCCCATTGATCTTTCTGTCGCGCCGCCTTCCCGGGTTTTACGCCGGGATCGGGATTTGTCGACGCATTGCCCTCCCGGTCAGACATCCTCCAGTCGACCTTTCCGTTTGCCTCTCGGCCTCAGCCCCATGGCAACATATGCCTGCGCGATATGAAAGGTTCAATCCCCCTTCTTGACCGCTCCAGTGTCGATCATTTGTCGAAACATTTCCGTTATCGAAGATTTGATCGACCGGTATTGCATACCGAGCGCCTGTTTTGACTTGCTGTTGTCCGCACGCCATGGATAACCCATATTCAGCGTCACCATCTTGCGGGTGATGGCCTTGTTGGTTATCGGACCAAGGAGCCAGACCAGCCATTTCGGCAGTTCCCGGGTCGGGAATGGCCAGCTTTCGCCGAATTCCTCGCGCAGCATTTTGGCGAGATCCAGCAGGCTGTGATGTTCCGCATAGACAATATGACGGCCTTCAGCCTCGGGCAGAAACGCGCCTTTCAGATGGGCCTCGGCGACATCGCGCACGTCCACAAGTCCGAACTCATAGGGAGGAACCCCAGCCTTCATCGTTCCGTCTCCCAACTGCCGCATCAGGTTGAAGGACTCGGAAGTCTGGGAGTCCGCTGTTCCGGGTCCGACAATGAGCGCCGGATTGATCGTGACGAGCCGCCAGCGGTCCTGCGCCTCGGCGATTTTCCAGGCGGCCTTTTCTGCTTCCACTTTCGAGTAGGAGTAGCTTTGGTGATCCAGGGAAGAGGACCGGTTCCACACCGCCTCCGTCAAAACGCCTCCCGGGGCGTTGGAGACATCGGCGTTGTCTCCATATATCGCGGCGCAGGAACTGGTCAGCACGACCCGTTCGACCGATTCCGTGCGATTGGCTGTCTCGAGGACGTTGCGCGTGCCCTTGACCGCCGGATCGACGAGGTCGTGCTGCGGGTCTTCCACGTCCAGGGTGAAGGGTGAGGCGGTGTGGAAGACGATGCGACAATTTTCCATCGCCGGACCATAGCTGCCTTCCTCAAGCAGATCCGCCTTGAACAGGATCAGTGCGCCAGGCAGATCTGCTTCCATTGTTTTCAAATGGGCGGTCTTTGCCTCATTGTCCGGATCGCGAACGGCGGCGTGGACCGTAAAGCCTTCTTCAAGCAGACGTCTGACTATCCACCCGGCCAGATAGCCGGTGGCGCCGGTCACCAGAACCGGTCGAGAGGTGTCCTGAGTCATGAAGATCTCCGCTTAACAAGTGCCCACGACTGTAAATATAGGTTGCCTTGGAGAAATTGCACTTGTCCTTTGGGATCAATTCCAGGACCAACGGCGCCAGAAGGCAACGTCAGGTCTGATGACTATTCCATGGAAAGTGGCTGATTATGCGTTCCGGGGCGGTTTGGGCGCCGCGCGCCGCGTCGAGCAGCACTTTGGGCGATCGCAGGGATTCACCGCGCCAGGCAATGTACTGATCCGGACGGACGAGCGCGTATCGCGTTCGGTAGAGCGCGCTGACGGCGAGACTTTCGGGCGCGTAAATGGTCAGCGGCATACCGATGGCTCTTGCCGCCTCTATCAGGTCCTGCTCCTGGTCCTCCAGGGGCTGGTCCAGTCGCAGGAGCGTGAACCCCTTGCCGAAATGATCGTAGAGCGACGATCCGTCGGGCAGCCACGCATGGGGCGCCAGAGACCCGGGACAAGTGGATGGCCTGTATTGGGTTACCGAGAAGGCTGGCGGTTTGTCGCCCTTCTCGGAAAGTATCACCGGCGACTCATATCGATAGCCGAGGACGACGCCGAGCGGGTAAAATTCGGGCGCTTTCACCTGTTTCACGGCTTCAGCGGCTTCGCTGCGCCGGGTTGCGCCTTCCTGCGTGTCATCATCGAGAGCAGATGAGAGGAACTGCTTGCTCAGCGCGTTGGCGTTTTCCGTCGAGGTTTCAAGCACCTTTTGATGCAATGGTTTGCGTTCGGTCTCGTAGCTGTCCAGCAGCGTTCTGTCCGCCCAGCCGTCGAGCACGCCGGCAATCTTCCAGCCGAGATCGACGGCGTCGCCAATACCGAGATTAACACCGTGGCCGCCGAATGGTGAATGCAGGTGACAGGCGTCTCCGGCCAGAAAGACGTCGCCGCCGCCGTAGCGCTCGGCAAGAAGCTCGTGAGCGCTCCAGTCGTCGCGCCCCAGCACTTCAACGGGATAGTTGCGCCCAATCGATTGTCTGACCAATTCCAGCAAGGTTTCGCTGTCTGCTTCCTTGTTTCCGACAGCGCTTATGCCCCAAAACCAGACATCATTGGTGTCCATCGGACCCATGATGCACGGGGCTTCCGGGTTGACGAGAAAATGAAGCAGCGCCTGCTGGTCGCCAAGGTCGTCGTTCAGCCCCGGAATGCGCAGGATTAGGGTCGTAAACGATTCGATTGAACTTGCGCCGCTCATGGTGACGCCGAGAGTCTTGCGCACCGTGCTGTCTGCGCCGTCGGCGCCAACAAGAAAACGCCCCTCGAGAGTGACGACTTCGTCCGTCTCCAAATTGCGCGCCGACGCCGCGACGCCGCCATCCTTGTGCTGCTGGAGGCTCTCCAGTCGATGCCGGAACTTGACGTTGGCCAGAGGCTGCTTGCGCAGATGGTCAAGCAGAACGCCTTCTATGGAGGATTGCGGGATGAAATCCGCGCGTTCCGGGAAACGGTCGTCACGAATTGGGGACAAGCAGAAGGCGTTGTCGAAGAAGTAAATGTCTTTGCCGAAAAGTCTGGTCGAATATCGGACGCGTCGCGGAAAATCTGTCGTGAAAGGAGATTGCCACCGCATAAGGCCGGAAAGCCCCCATCGCCGCAAATGCGCCATGGTGCGCACGTCAGCAATTTTTGAGCGAGTCTCTTTTCCGATCTGCTCGTTCTGTTCAATGACGCAGACGGTGCGGCCGCGCGATGTCAGTTCCGTCGCAAGCGCCAGCCCCACAGGTCCCGCTCCGGTAACGACCACATCATATTGCTTTGCAGTCACCTAGTTACCCTCCGGTCGGACTGCGGTGGGGCTTTTCAGCGATCACGAAGACCGTACCGAAACCGCCTGGTCCAGGTCGTTACAGGCGACAATCGCTTCAAATCTTCTGAAAACCGTAATGCGAGCCTAACAGACCGCGGACCGTAAGAATTCGAACTGGCCACCACCATACCGAGTGTGTAAATGTACTAATAACTTACAAGTGTATTACCTTAAGTTTCACCGTCGCCTTTTTACATGCATAGTAAACCTGTAAGAATGAAAAAAAGAAATTGTCAATAAAAAAAGATTTTTGGTGATCATGGATCGCTGGAAAGCAGAAACCCGTGGAAGACCCGACAGCGCATAAAAGCCTGACCGCCCTTACCTATGAACGTATTCGTATGGCCATTGTCACCGCGCGTTACAGGCCGGGTGAAAAACTGCGGATCGATTCTTTGAAGAAGGAATTCGACGCGAGTACCGGCGCCGTGCGGGAAGCGCTGGCGAGGCTTACCTCGGAGGGCCTTGTGACGGCGGAGCCGCAGAAGGGATTCATGGCTTCGCTGATTTCACGCAAGGAACTGACGGATCTGACCGATGCGCGTGTCGTCATTGAACAGATATGCCTGGAATCCTCGATAAGGAATGGCGACATTGCGTGGGAAGGACGCGTGCTTTCGATTGCGCACCAGTTAACGAAGCTTAAAGTCGTCAACATCGCGACGAAAGGCCGCGATGTGGAATGGCATCGTTGCCACGAAAAGTTTCACGACGAGTTGACGTCGGGATGCGCGAACGATTGGTGGTTGAAACTGCGCCAGCAACTCTACGTCCAGTCCGAGCGTTACCGGCGACTGTCCGGCCCCTTTGGAGATGCCGACAGGGATGTCGACGCCGAACACAGGACCATTGTCGACGCCGTTCTGGAGCGTGATGTGGATAAAGCGAAAGAACTGATGGCGAACCATCTTCGCCTGACCGCCGAAAACCTGCTAAAGTCGGAAATTCCTTTCTCCGCGCCTCTGGCTCCAGCAAATGCATAGTTTGAAAACTATTCTCCAGTCAGGCCGCGAGGCTGCGCAGAGCGCATGAACGACACCGCGTCCGCCGCTATGCCCACCAGGGGCTATCGCTGGGTTCTGCTGGGCGGCATCTGGCTTATCTACTTCTGCTTCGGCCTGATCGCGGCGTCCATGGCGCCGCTGTTGTCCCGCATCGCGCTCGATCTCGACATCGACTATGCGACGATCGGTACGATCCTCGGCGCCTGGCCGCTGGTCTATATCGCAGCCGCCATTCCGTGCGGGGCCTTGCTCGATACGATGTCTCCGCGCCTGACCATGTTCATCGGCTGCGTCATCATCGGTCTTTCCGGAGTGTTGCGCGGCGTCGCCCAGTCCGATCTGACCATGTTTCTGGCTGTTGGCGTTTTTGGCGTTGGCGGACCGCTGATTTCGATCGGCGCGCCGAAACTCATCTCACTCTGGTTCGACGACAAGACCCGCGGCGCGGCAATGGGCCTCTATATTACCGGACCGGCGCTCGGAAACGCGGTTGCGCTTGCTGCGACCAACAGCCTGGTGCTGCCGCTTGCCGGCGGAGACTGGCGGACGGTGATGTTTGTCTACGCCGCTATCGCTTTCGTTATTTCCATCCTTTGGCTCGCCATCTCCAGCCATCCCGACGCCGGCGATTCAAAGCTGCATTCCGACGGGGTGCAGTTCAGTTTCCGCGCGATTTCAGAGATTCTTTCCGTGCCCACCGTCAGAATTGTGCTCCTGATGGCGATCGGCGTGTTCTTCATCAACCACGGCATCAACAACTGGCTGCCGGAAATGCTCCGGCTCAAGGGGCAATCCGCGGCCGAGGCCGGATTCTGGTCTTCCATCCCGACGATCGTCGGCATTGCAGGCTCGCTGCTTATTCCGCGATTCGCCACGCCGGAAAGACGCATTCCCTTACTGCTCGGACTGTTCATCTCCGTTCTGTTGTCGAGCCTGCTGTTGCAGGCGTCGACAAGCGCGCCGCTCTTTGCAGCTCTCATCCTGTTTGGCGTCGGCCGTGGCGCGCTGATAGCGGTGGTGATGCTGGTGCTGATGTCATCGCCCGACGTGCCGAGGCGCCGGCTGGGGCTCGCCGGCGGCATGTTCTTCGTCGCCGCCGAAATGGGCGGCGTGCTCGGTCCCGTCACTATGGGCGTCCTGTCCGACTGGACGGGCGGGTTCTCGGCGCCGGTACTCGCCATCACCGCTGTCAGCCTGGGGCTTGTCCTGCTCGCGTCGTTTCTGCTCTTGCGCGGACGGGCGTCAGCTTCCTGAGAACTCTTCCGCGAGTGCGCTCGCCTGGCGCACAAGCAGGCTCGCATCGACATCCACCGCCGTGAACACCGTGCCGATGTCGATGCATCGTTTCGCGAAATCCCTGTCGAGCGTCAGGATGCCTGCGGGCTTGCCGGCCTTGCGGATCCTTTTGATGGCGTCTTCCACGGCGGCCACGACCTCGGGATGTCCGTGTTCGCCGGGAAAGCCCATGCTGGCTGCGAGATCCGCCGGACCGATGAAGATCCCGTCGATCCCGTCCAGCGCTGCGATCGCCTCGATTTCGTCGAGCGCCGAGCGGGTTTCGACCTGCACGATCAGGCACAGCTCGTCGGCCGCCAGTTTGGCGTAATTTTTGATCTTGCCGAAACGGGTGGCGCGGGTGGAGCCGGCGACGCCGCGGATGCCGGCCGGCGGGTAGCGCACGGCCGCAACCGCCTCTTCGGCCTCTTTCCTGTTCTGGACATAGGGCACGAGCAGGGATTGGGCGCCGATATCGAGAATCCGCTTGATCAGGACGGCGTCGTTGCTGGCCACGCGAACCATTGGAGAAACAGGGTAGGGCGCGACGGCCTGCAACTGGTCGAGAACGGTTACAGGGTCGGCGGGCGAGTGTTCCGTATCGAACAGGATCCAGTCGAAACCGCATGTCGCAAGGGCCTCGGCCGTATAGGCCGAAGGCAAAGTGCACCAGATCCCGATCTGCTGCTTGCCTGCGGCGATGGCGTGCTTGAAATTGTTTTTCGGCAGTTCCATGGCGCTTTCTTCCTTATAATGCTTCGGATTGTGGCCATCGCCACATATGCACCATCTGGCGCAGTTAATCCGTCAGATGTATCTACTTGTGCGCAAGTGTGAAGATCAACACCAATCGGAGCTAGCAAATGCAACCGAACATGAAGACTTTCCTGGAAGAGCGTCGACGCGTGCTCGCCGCCCTTGCGGGTGTCGCGGGTTCGCTGCTTTTCACCGGCGGCGCCCGCGCCGAAGATTCCGTCGGCAAGGTCGGCCTGTTGAGCGGCCGCGCGACAGCTGTGCGCGGTTCGTTGGACGTCGCGCTCGAGAAGGGTTCCGAACTCGAAATCGGGGATCTTGTGAAGACGGATGTCCGCACCATCGTGGAACTGCTGCTCGGACAGCGCACCACGATCAGGCTTGGAGAGAGCGCGGAGCTCCTGATCGATTCCTTTGTCATGAACATGCGCGGCAGTTTCGACCTGATGCAGGGCGCGATGTTCTTCGACAGGCCGGAAGACGAGCCGAGATCCGATGTGATGATTCGGACGGTGTTCGGTCGGCTCGGCGTGCGCGGCACCCGGTTTTTCGCCGGTCCCAACCGGGGCGTCTTTGCTGTATTCGTGGAGCGCGGCGCCGTCGTCGTCGCGGCAGGCGGCGAAACCGTCACGCTCGGGCCCGGCGACGGGGTGAACATACCCGAGCCCGGCGCGCCGCCGGAAGACGTCGTGCAATGGGGCCAGGGACGCATTGACGAGGTTTACGCCAGCGTCGGGCTTTGATCCGGCGACGGCGGCCGCTTTTGCCCGTTGGAAGGCGTAAACACATGCATGGCGCCGATGCCGCGTAGCTCGGTCTCGCCGAGATCGATCAGGTCGCGTTCGGGCATCAGGGAACGCGCCCTTTCGCCCACGAGGATCGAGGTTTTGAACATCTTGTTCGCCTGTTCCAGCCGCGCCGCCATGTTGATGGACGAGCCGAAGGCCGCATAATCGACCCGGTCGGTGTCGCCGACGTCTCCAAGCACCACTTCGCCGGATTCGATGCCGATGCGGGTTCGGCCAAGACCGTGATCGATCGCCGGCGACGTTTTGCGGAAGCTTTCGGAGAAGCTGATGATTTGGGTCGCGCAGTCGAGGGCGGCGTCTGCGTGTCGTTCTAGCTCGAGCGGCGCATTGAAAATGGCGTGAACGCCGTCGCCCGTTGTTTTGTCGACCATGCCGCCATGGGCGATAATGATCCTGGTCAGACCGGCGAAGTAGCGATCGAGTATGTCGATAAGCTGCTCCGGCGTCGTGCGCTCCGAAAAGCCGGAAAAGTCTTCCAGATCGCTGATGAGCGACGTCGCCAGGCGCCGTTCTCCACGCAGTTTCAGCAAATCGGGCTCGTTGACGAGCTTGGACACGAGCGCTGCGGGCATGCGTTGTTCGAACCGGTTGCGGATAAGGGTTTCGGCGGCCCGAACAGCCGAGTATTCGAAGGCCGCGCCGGCGACCGAACCGGCGATCACGGTGACAAGCGGCAGCGTTGGCCAAACGATGATGTTGAATACGTGAAACAGAAAGGCGCAGGTTGCGAGCCAGATGGCTATCAGCAGCACGACCACGGCGGGCACAGCGATCGGGCGCACCGTGGAACAGTAAAACGCCATCACAACGCCAAGCGCGATCGCGACAAACAGCGTCGCCGCTTTCGCCCAGCCGGGAACATAGAGGCTTGATCCAGTCACGATGCTGGCGACGGCGTCGGCGTGGATCTGCACTGAGGGCATCAGGGGATCGCCGGGAACGGGTCGCAGACCTCCAAGTTCCGGCGCGCTGGATCCGATGAAAACGATCCGGTCGCTGAATACGTCGCTTTCGATTGCGCCGTTCAGCACGTCTGCGGCCGAAACAGTGCGGTCGCTGCGCTGTTGGCTGGTTGCGAATCGAGGCCGCAAGCTGCCGCTCCTGTCGATCCGCGCATGACGGTCGCCGAGCCTGATTTCGTTTGGATTCCCGAGCAGGAAAATCGCGGTCGGCGGCAGCGTCAGCCGAAGCGTGTCGACGGGCAGCGAGGCGTATCCGGCGCCTGCGATGCCGACAGCCACGGGCACAGAACGAATTCGTCCATCGAAGCCGCCCGTCAGCGAAAGCGTCGAATTGCCGGCGGCTGCGTCGAGATAGACGCTGCATGACGCGTCGGCGCCATTGGCGATCCAGAGATCCGGCACTTCGAGACTTCTCTCCAGAACCATCGTGTTTGCGGCCGGCGGCGCTCCACCGGTTTTGTCAGACAGCAGGAAACCCATCGAAACGGGCGTTTCCCGAAGCGCCCGCGTCAGGCGCTGTACATCCGGATCGGACGGATCGCAGGGTTCGCCGAGGACAAGATCGAGACCGATCGACGACGCCCCCGATTTTCCGATTGTTTCGATCAAGTCCGCGAAGCGTGCGCGTGAAATCCGGCGCCCGCCGATTTCCGCGAGGCTTTCGCTGTCGATATCGACAACGAGTACGCGATCGGTGTCCGGGGGCGGCCTCAGGGACGCGATCGTGTCGATGATAGCGTAGTTGAAGCGATCCGTGATGCTGGCGGGGGAAAATACCCAAAGCACGGCGAAGAGGGCCGCAATGACCGCCCCCTTTACCCCCGAACCCAGTTCCCTTCGGCGCATCAACATAATGGCAATTCCAGTTCGCCGGCGCCGTCAGCAACCATCGCGAAATGCAGGCGCGGCGGGCTCGCGTCACTTTTACGCGCTATTCGCAGGGAAATGCAAAAGTCTCGCCTCCGACTGCAATATTTTGTAGGTCAATGGAGACGTCGAATGCATGTCCGTTTGTTGAAGGAGAAGAAAAGTGCGCCGTCCCTGCTTGTATTTGATCCTGGCGATGCTTGCTTCGAGTCTGCTCCTCGGCGCGGCGCATACAGCGGCGGCGCAGGGGGAAAACGGCCAGGCCGCGATCGCGGCTGGCGACCATACCATCGGCGACACCGAGATCGAAGACCGGATTCGCCGCATTTACAACGAAATCGCGGGTTTGCAGGACGTTGCTGTTTCCGTGCGGGCGGGCGTGGTGCGATTGACCGGAAAGGTCGCGGAACTGCAGGTGGCGACGCAGGCGGAAGCGTTGGCGTCACGCGTCGAGGGCGTGGTCGCCGTCACCAATGAAATCGAGGAGGAGACGTCGGTATCGGAGAGACTGGTGCCGGTCTATGATCGTCTGGAGACGCGGCTTTTTCAGTCGATCAACTATTTTCCGCTGTTTCTCGTCGCTCTGTTTTTCTGGGCCGCCGTCACGGGCGTCGGTGTTCTGATCGCCCACTGGGAGTGGCCGTGGAACCGCATTGCGCCCAACGCCTTCATCGCCAATCTGATCCGGCAGCTTGTCCGCATCGTCTTCTTCGTGATCGGCGCGGTGCTGGCGCTGGATATCCTTGGAGCGACCGCGCTGCTGGGCACGATCCTCGGCGCAGCCGGCATCATTGGTCTGGCGGTTGGCTTCGCCGTGCGCGACACGGTCGAAAACTACATCGCCAGTATTCTGCTCAGCGTGCGGCAGCCGTTCCGACCCAAGGATTTTATTGCGATCGAAGGCTATGAAGGCCTCGTCATCAGCCTCACGTCCCGCGCCACCATATTGATGGAGCAGGATGGCAACCACATTCGCATCCCCAATTCCACGGTCTTCAAGGGCAATATCGTCAACTATTCGACCAATCCGGATCGCCGGTTCCTCTTCAAGATCGGAGTTGGTCCCGATTGCGATATCGACAAGGCGCTTGAGACCGGGAAACGCACGATCAGGGATCTCGATTTCGTTCTCGACGACCCCGTCGCGGATGGATGGATTGACGATTTCGGCGATTCCACGGTGGTTTTATGTTTTACCGGCTGGATCAACCAGACGGAGACCGATTTTCTGAAAGCTAGGTCGGAAGCCATGCGTCTCGTCAAACGGGCGCTCGAGGCAAGTGGATTCGAACTGCCGGAACCGACATACCGGCTGCGCGTTGACGGTGGTGTCGCGGGCGGCGAACTGCCGCGCCTGACATCGACGGACACGGACAGGGCGGAGAGAAAGTCAATCGAACGCGCAAAGGCCGAATCGGCCACGCCGAAAAACACCAGCGCCGATCACGATCTCGAGCGGCGGGTGGAAGAGGAGCGCGATGCCCGTTTGAAGGGCGATCTCCTTGATGTCGCCGCGCCGAAGGAATATGGCGATTCCTGACGGTCCGTTTCGTGCGTACCGACCGGATCCCCGACGGGGACCGGAAATAACTTATCGGAGTAGAAAATGATCAAATCGAATATTATGAAAACGGCTGCGGTCGCAGCGGTGCTGGGTCTGCCTTTCGCCACTGCCGCGAAGGCGGACAACGTGGAAGTCGGCGCCCTGGACTGCACTGTCAGCGGCGGCGAAGGATTCATCTTCAAATCGACAAAGGAACTTGCCTGCACGTTCAAGTCCATCGACGGCAGCCGCCCGGTCGACACCTATGCCGGCTCGATCACCAAATACGGTCTCGACATCGGCAAGACCGACAAGGCTCTGATCAGCTGGGTCGTTTTCGCTCCGACGGGTGAAAACACGCCTCCCGGCGCGCTTGCCGGCGAATACGGCGGCGTGAGCGCCGAGGCGACCATCGGCGCCGGTCTCGGCGCAAATGTGCTTGTTGGCGGGCTTGAGAAGAGCATCGCCCTGCAGCCGGTGAGCGTCTCCGCCCAGACGGGTCTGAATTTCGCGCTTGCCATCAGCGAGCTGAAGCTGACCGACATTCCTGACTGATGTCAGCATGCACGCCCCTCGACAGTTCTGTCGAGGGGCGTGCAACAATGCGGGCGTTACAGGATGATGATCAAGACAATGAGAACAGCGCAGACGGCGCCAATCGCCCCCGTAATGCGCCAGTAATTGCCCGACGCCCTCTTTATTCGAGACATGTTCTCGATGGATTCAGGATCGCACGGATCCCGTTTCTTTACGGCTTTCTTCTTTTCACCCGTTCCAGTGATATCCGTCATGACAGACCTCCTTGCAGGCTGTGATGGATTAAAGCTTGGCGCGCCGAAAAGTTCCCGAAATCAGGCCTTTTCAGGGCCCCGCGCTCTACCTTCGTCAGTCCTTGATGAAACCAATTCAGGCCATCGGCGTTAACTATTCATCAAAGGAGGCTAACGATGCCGCACCTGAAAGCCATGAAAGCACTGTTCATTTTCGCAGGCGTCGCGCTGACGCCGGCGGCTGCTCTGGCGGCCGACGACGAAGCGCATCCGGCAAACGATTCGGTTCTCGGATTGACTGTCGTGTCTGAAAGGGGAACCCCGCTGGGTTACGTGCTGGACGCTCCAGTCGATGATCAGGGCGTCATCGAAACGATCGAGGTCGCGGAGTTTCACACAGACGAAACTGTTCAGGTGACCTTCAGCGTCGACGCCAAGCGCGTGCTTCGCGTGGATGACCTGCAGGTGGTCATCCGGCCTTCCGACATCGAAAGCATTCCGGTCGCCAGGAACCGCGTAACGCGGACCGGGGCCGAGGGCTGATCAAAACGGAGATAGAGATGGTTACTGCTCTGAGTTTACTCGCAATTCTTGTAGCCGGGATGTTTCTCGGCACGATGAGCGCGGCGATCATGAAGATGCGTGAAGAAGACGAAGCACGGGCGCATTTTGTGGCCCGCCACGCAAAATTTCGGAACTTCTACCGCGCTTGACGGTTTGGTTTCTGTCAGCGGCTAACACTAACGGAGCGATCAATGGAATTTCTGTTTGGTATTCTGGTACTCATTCTCGACATCTATGCGATTATCAAGGTTATCCAGAGCGGCGCAACCACCGGCGCCAAGGTGCTTTGGATACTTGGTATCATCATCTTCCCGATCGTCGGCTTCATTGTCTGGCTGATCGCCGGCCCGAAGGCGCCAGGAAGCGTGACGGTCTGAGAATAGCTGTAACGCACTCGACGGCCCGGAAATTTCCGGGCCGTTTTGATTCGGGCAGATTGCGCTTCCACCGTCGGGTCCTTATGGTCCGGTCTGCAATTCAAGGTCGGAGATTGGCGTGGCAGTCAGCGCGGAAAAGCAGAGCCTGTGGGACCAGAGGTTTCTCGCCCTCAGCAATCACATTTCACAGTGGACCGAAGACCGGAATTTCAAGGTCGGCGCCGTTATTGTCGGGCCCGCGCTTGAGATCCGTTCCACAGGCTACAATGGTCTGCCGCGCGGCGTGAAGGACGATGACGACAGCCGCTTCGATCGTCCAAGCGGCGAAAAATTCTTCTGGTTCGAACACGCCGAACGCAATGCGATCTACAATGCGGCGAGAGCAGGAACGCCTGTTGATGGCTGCACGATTTATGTGAACCGTTTTCCCTGTTCGGATTGTGCCCGTTCCATCATCCAGTCGGGCATTTCCCGGGTGTGTTGCCCCGCCAAACCGGAATTCGACGGGGCGCTGGATCACAGTTTCGACGTTTCCGAAATCATGCTCAGGGAAGCGGGCGTCAAACTCGATACTCTGGAAATCGAATAGTCTGGCGGTTTGTGGGTCGCCCGATTCAATACAGTTCCACGACATCCTGAATCTTGAAGTTTGCGTTGCCAACCTGGGTGATGTCGGCGATCACGAATGACGAAGCGGCGATTTGCACATAGAAGTCTGTGTCCGATCCGTCCTTGAAGACGATCTCCAGGTCATCGAGACTGTCGACGCCGTAGGCGTCCATCGAGATGTGGATCGTTTCACCGTCGGCGATGCAGAGGTCCGCGATCTCGTTGCTGCCGCCATTGAGGTAGAACGTATCGACGCCGCCGCCGCCCTTCAGCCAGTCGTCTCCGGTGCCTGACACGATGATGTTGGCCTCGTCCGTTCCCCAGATCTGGTCGTCGAAGTCGCTTCCGATGTAGTTCTGGATGTTCTTCAGGTCATCGGAGAAACTTCCGGATTCGGAATACGCCTTGACGCCGAACCACATGACGATGCCTTCGGTACTGTCTGCGTAGGAAACAGTGTTGTTGCCTTCGCCGCCGTCGATGACGTTCTTCCCGGCGCCCGCCACGAACAGATTGTCGCTGGAGCTTCCCGTCATGACGTCGTCGCCCGACTCCGCCCACCGGTCCATCGCCTCTTGCCGGTCCAGATCGGCGTCGAACTGGTAGCCGGCGTAAATCTTGTCGAGATTGATGCCGAAGGCCTCGTAAGGGTTGACGATACCGTCACCGGTTTCCACCGCTCCGTTTGCGCCTTCGCCGTCAACAGTGATCCGGTCGAGGAGTTCCTCGGCCGTCCAGCCATCTCCCTGGACGCTGACCAGGGTGATGACGTTGCCGGTCTGGCCGTCGATTATGAAGAAGCGGTTGCCACCGAACTGCTCGATGACGAGATCGTCGAATCCTGTAAGGCCATAGGCGTTGCTGGAAATGTGGATCACCTCGCCTTCGGCGATCGAGAAATCCATGATCCAGTGTTCGTAACCGCCGCGCAGCACGAAGTTGTCGACACCGTCTCCGCCGGTGATGTTGGTGAACCCGCTTCGGCCGGCATAGAGCCAGTTGGCTGATCCGTCTCCCGTAAGCGCGCCGCCCTTGTCATCGTCGGCGAAAAGCTTGGTCGGTATGTCGAAATCGATGGAAAACGACTTGCCTGTCATATTCTGCAGGATCGCAATCGTTTCGCCGGTTGCCGCGATCCTGAGATAGCCGTTTCCGTCGGCGTCGGGCCCCTCATAGATGAGCTCATCCCGTCCGGTTATCCCGTAGGCTTCATAGTCGACCTCGATATGGTCTTCGCCAGGTTCAAAGTCGACGATCGTGTTCTCGCCGCCGTCCAGGATGAACAGGTCTCGGCCTTCTCCACCTTCCAGGATGTCGTCGCCTTCTCCGCCGACAAGCACGTCGGCTCCGGCGCCGCCGAACAGGTAGTCGTTGCCGCCGCCGCCCATCAGCGTGTTCGACTGATGGTCGCCGCGGATGGTGTCGTCATACTCGGTGCCGCGAATATTCTCGATGCTGTAGTTGCGGTCGACGCCGATGACGTCAGTAAGCACGCCATTGAGTTCCATCTTGTAGGCGTGGCCGTTGACGACCTCGTAATACTGGTCGCCATTGTTGTCGAAATAGGTGACTGACATATCGACATCGATGCCGCGATTGGCGGTCACGTAGGAAGCCGTGTCGTTGCCGTCTCCGCCGTAGAGGAAGTTGTTTCCGCCTCCGCCATAGAACACGTCGTCGCCGCCAAAGCCGTGCAGCGTGTCGTTGCCGTCGTTGCTGGTGGTATAGCCATCCGGGGTGTAGCCGTAGAGGGTATCGCCGTACTGCGTTCCCAGGATCAGGTCGTCCGACACCGTGCCCTCCACGGTGAAGCCGCCATGGGCGCCGAGGATGAGAAAGGAGCCGTCGCCGATCCCGGCCAGTTGCTCGGGGTCGATGCCTTCGAGAGGGGTAGGTCCGTTGATGCCCCTGTAAACGCCGTCCGGGGTGATCAGGATGGCATTCTGCTTCAGCGCCTCGGTGAAGGCGGCCTTCTCGGCCGTATCGAGGCTCGATCCCAGTCCGAGTTCCTCCGCCAGCGCATCGAACTTGACCGTCAGGATCTTGTCGGCGGTGTTTTCGAGGTCCTGGGTGAAACTGAAGTCGCTGACGAAATTATAGTCCTCGGAAAGGAAAATGCCCTGCTTGGAACTGCCGTCCAGCGGGAAGATGATGACGTCCCGCGTCGGATCGAAATCGGTGATCTCGACGAAGGCGGCCTTCGGAGCCGGAATGACTTTGGTGCCTCCGGTGGAAAAAAGGGCTGTTATGAGGTTCGACACAACAGGGAACAAGCCTCGAGTGGCCTTGCTGCCGCTGAGTCCGATAAGGCCCAGGTCGCCCGCCGTTTGGCCGAACGCACCGGCGAGTTCGGAGCTCCAGTGGCCCCAGTCGAAATGCGTGTAGGTGGGGCCTTCCAGTTCCCCGATGACAAAGGTGTCGAAACCCTCGCCGCCGGTGAGCGTGTCGCCTTCATTGTCTTGGAGCGGACCGGTGAACAGCCAGTCGTTGCCGCTGCCTCCGAAAAGCATATCCGCGCCGGCGCCGCCATAGAGGAAATCGTTTCCGGATCCGCCATACAGCCAGTCGTCGCTACCGTAGCCGTAAATGATATCGTCGCCTTCTCCACCATAAATTGTATCACCGATACCGCCTTGCTTGATGATGACCTTGTTCGTGTTTCCCGGACTATATTCAATGTAGTAGGTCCTGGAGTAGTCATCGTTTCCGTGAATCACGTCGTCGCCGTCGGTTCCTATGATCGTGGAATAGGCATAATGACGGGTGATGAACGACAGGAAACCGCCGGGGACCGTGTCCCAGCTATTATCGAAATAGGTGTCGGACATCTGGTAGGTGCCCTTGCTGCTGAACTGGAAATCTTGCCCCAGTTCCCATTCCCACCACTTTCTGATCTGGCCGCCGTCGTCAGGCTCGATCCAATGTTCATCCCATTGATATGCAGACATAAAATTGTCCTCCTTGGTCGTGATACAATAATGTCGGGCAAAATCGCCACGCCATTGGTGCTGGCTTTAGACACAGGAAATGTGTTCGATCAATGCCGCTTGCACCATCATGGACGAGATTTAATCCAGGGGTTAGTCGCCGGTAATGTTTCGACCTGAGATTGTGCCAGGACCTCCAGTCACTGCGCAAGCAGCACCGGGTCGGACCAATGTTCGGGATGCAGGGGCGTGGGTCCGCCGGAGGCGTGCTCCTGGTCGCGCGAGGCGCAGGATGCTGTCTCCGGCGGATTGGATTGACTGCAACCTTGAGTAAAACATCTATGATGTTCATGGCCGGTTGCAGGTCGAAAGAGCTCTAATACAGTTCCACGAAATCCTGGATCTTGAAGTTGGCGTTGCCGACCTGGGTGATGTCGGCGATCACGAACGACGAACCGGCGATTTGCACATAGAAGTCTGTGTCCGATCCGTCCTTGAAGACGATCTCGAGGTCATCGAAACTGTCGACGCCGTAGACGTCCATCGAGATGTGGATCGTTTCACCGTCGACGATGCAGAGGTCCGCGATCTCGTTGCTGCCGCCATTGAGGTAGAACGCATCGACGCCGCCGTCGCCTTTCAGCCAGTCGTCTCCGGCGCCCGACACGATGATGTTGTCCTGGTCGCTGCCCCAGATCCGGTCGTCGAAGTCGCTTCCGATATAGTTCTGGATGTTTTTCAACTCGTCGGAGGCGCTTCTGGAATCGGTGTAGGCCGCCATGCCGAACCAGACGGTGACGCCCTCTGCGCTGTCCGCATAGGAGACGGTATTGTTGCCGCCGCCGCCGTCGATAACGTTGTTTCCGGCCCCAGCTACGAAGAGCTCGTCGGCCGACGAACCCGTCATGACGTCATCGCCGGACTCCGCCCACCGTGCCACGACTTCTTCCCGGTCCAGTTCGGAGTCGAACTGGTAGCCGGCGTAGGTCCGTTCGACATTCACGCCGTAGATATTGAGCGGGTGTGTCGGTCCGGTCTCCTCTGAATCGGCTACATCGTCATTGTAGCGGACCCCGTCGAGGTAGATCTGCCCCAGCAGATCCTCGGCCGTGGCCTGAGATCCCTGGACGGAGATCAGCGTTATGGGATTTCCTTCGGCGTCGAAAATGAAAAAGCGGTTCGCGCCGAACTGCTGGATGACGAGGTCGTCGAACCCGGAAAGCCCGTAGGCATCTCCCGAGATATGGATTTCTTCACGTTCGGCGACCGAGAAATCCATGATCCAGTGTTCATAGCCGCCGCGCAAAATGAAAGTGTCGACGCCGTCGCCGCCGGTGAGGTTGGTGAAGCCGCCTCGGCCGGCGAACAGCCAGTTGACGTTTGCGTCTCCCGTCAGGCTGCTTGCGTTGTCGTCGTCGGCGAACAGCTTTTCTGGAATGTCCACCTCCATGGAGAAGGTTTTTCCCGTCATGTTCTGAAGGATGGCGATCGTCTCGCCGGTCGCGGCGATCTGCAGATAGCCGTTTCCGTCGGCGTCAGGCCCGACATAGACGAGGTCGTCGCGGCCGGATACGCCATAGGCCTCGTAGTCGACCTGGATGTGGTCTTCGCCCGGTTCAAAGTCGACGATCGTATTCTCGCCGCCGTCCAGGATGAACAGGTCGCGGCCTCTGCCGCCTTCCAGCGTATCGTCGCCTTCGCCTCCGGCCAGGACGTCGTCCCCGTCGTCGCCGAACAGGTAGTCGTCGCCGCCGCCGCCCATCAGGGTGTTCGAATTCGCGTCTCCACGAATGTCGTCGTCGAACTCTGTTCCCCTGATGCTCTCGATACTGTAATTGCGGTCGACGCCGATCACTTCCTTTAAGACACCGTCTATCTGGTCCTTGTAGGCGTGGCCATTGACGACCTCGTAATACTCGTCGCCATTGGCGTCAAAATAGGTTTCCGTCATGTCGACGGTAATGCCGCGATTGGCGCTGACGTAGGAAGCCGTGTCGTTGCCGTCTCCGCCATAGAGCTTGTTCCTGCCGCCGCCGGCCATGAAAAGATCGTCGCCGCCGAAGCCGTGAAGCGTGTCGTTGCCGTCATCGTCGGCCGTGTATCCGTCAGGTGTGTATCCGTAGAGCACATCGCCATACTGCGTTCCGAGGACGAGATCGTCAGACACAGTGCCTTCGACGGTGAAACCGCCATGGGCGCCGAGAATTAGAAACGAGCCTTCTCCGAGTTGCGCCAGCTTATCCAGATCGACGCCTTCGATCGGTTTCTGCCCGTTAATGCCCATATAGGCGCCGTCCGGCCGGATCAGGATGGCATTCTGCTTCAGCGCTTCGATGAAGGCGGCTTTTTCCGCCTCATCCAGGCTCGAGCCCAGTCCGAGTTCCTCGGCAAGTTCATCGAACTTGACCGTCAGGATTTTGTCGGCGGTGTTCTCGAGGTCCTGCGTGAAGCTGAAATCGCTGACGAAATTGTAGTCCTCGGTCAGGAATATGCCTTGCTTGGAGCTTCCGTCCAGCGGGAAGATGATGACGTCCCGCGTCGGATCGAAATCGGTGATCTCGACGAAGGCTGCGGAAGGCGGCGGAACCGTCTTGTCTTTTCCGGCTGCCTCGTAAGCGTTCATGAAATCGAGAAGCATGGGCACGACTTCCTTCATCACCTTGCTGCCGTTCCCGACAACGAACGCCAGATCGCTTAAATCCGTGAACAGACCTTTAAGCAGATCCGAACTCCATTCTCCCCAATTGAACGACTGGTGGAGGGATTGTTCTATCTCTCCGATAACGAAGGTGTCGAAGCCTTCGCCGCCTGTCAGTATGTCTCCCTCATTGTTCTTCAGACTGCCGGTGACAAGCCAGTCATTGCCGGTCCCGCCAATCAGGATGTCGGCGCCGGCGCCGCCGTGAAGGAAATCGTCGCCCGATCCGCCTTCCAGTCGATCGTTTCCGCCGTAACCGTAGATAATGTCGTTGCCTACGCCACCGTAGATTGTGTCTCCGATGCCGCCGTAGCTGATGGTGTATGTGTTTGTGGCGTTGCCGCCGGTGCTGACCACATACGTCTTGGAATAATCGTCATTCCCGTGGATGACGTCGTTGCCGTCAGTCCCGATGATTGTGGAGTAGGCCTGGTGCTTTTTGAGGAATGACAGGATTCCACCGGAACTGACATCCCAATTGTTTTCGAAATAGGTGTCGGTCATCTGGTAGGTTCCTTTGCTGCGGAACTCGATCTCCTGCCCTTCGTCCCAGGACCACCATTTCTTCAGTCGACCCCCGTTATCGGGTTCGACAATATGCTCATCCCATTGATATGTAGACATGATTATACGATCCTTCTCGAATTCCGAGTTTGGTGATTGTGTGATTTATGCTGGCTTGTGCGCGTCTGTATGGCCGCTGAGTTAGGCTGAACCGCGCGGTCGGGCAATCCGGTTTTCGCGATTGTGGAGGAGAATTAATCCAGCCTTAATCGCCATGTAATTCTACGCGCACTATGTGCATCAAATGAGCTGCGCCGACCATCGGTCACAGCCGCAGGAGACGCTCGAAACGGGTGTTGGTCGGAAAAAACGCTTCGTTGCGACAATCAATGAATACGCCTTTGACGACCGGATCCATCCGGAAGTCGAGCTTACCAAAGTTTAAGGAAAAACTGATGGCGCTCAACCGCAGGTTAAACCATATGAGGGGCGTCAGCCGCTCGTCTTGAGCGAGCCTACCCAAACCGATGGGAGCACGGGATCATGTCAATGGCAGGGAATCCGACGCCGATTGAAGGCGCTGCATTCGCGCCTGTTTCAGGCAAGGATGCGCCTCGAAGCGCATCCGGCGCGCGCGCGCCGACCGGCAAGAGCGTCGATCCGGTGGGAGACGCCTTCCGGTCGCTGCGCGCCTGTTTCACCGGCGTCGCCGTCGTCAGCGCCGTCATAAACCTTCTGATGCTGACCGGACAGATCTTCATGCTGCAGATCTATGACCGGGTGCTTGCGAGCGGCTCGGTTCCGACCCTTGTCACGCTGTCCGGGCTGGTGCTGGCGCTCTTCGGCTTCATGGCGCTGCTTGACGGGTTGAGAAGTCGTATTTTCACCCGGATCAGCCAGGATGTGGACAACCGTCTGTCGGGGCTGGCGTTCCGGACATCGACAGTCCTGCCGGTCCGGTTCGGCGCGAAGGGCGCGGCGATAAGACCCGTTCAGGATCTCGACAATGTCCGCGCATTCCTCGCCGGATCCGGTCCGGCGGCGATCTTCGACATGCCCTGGCTGCCGTTCTATCTGGGGATTGTTTTCCTGTTCGCCAGCCTCCTCGGCTTCGTCGCCCTTGCCGGCGCGGCGATCATCTTCACCCTGATCATCATCAACGAGCTCATTGCGCGAAAAGCGGTGAAAAGCGCCATGCAGACAGCCGGTCAGCGCACCTCCAGCATCGAGGAGTCCCGCCGTAACGCCGAAGCGATCCAGGCCATGGGCATGTCCGGCGCGCTGACCGCCCGCTGGACCGACAGCAATGTCGGCTACCTGGATAAACAGCGCCACGCGGCGGACTGGTCGTCGCTGTTCTCGACCATGATCAAGAGCACGCGCATGGTGCTTCAGTCCGCCATGCTCGCCGTCGGCGCCTGGCTCGTCATCCAGCAGGAGATCTCTGCAGGGGTGATGATCGCGGCCTCCATCATGACGGCGCGCGCGCTTGCGCCGGTGGAAGCGGCGATCGGCAACTGGCCGGTCTTCGTTACGGCGCGCAGAAGCCTCGGCCAGCTGCGAAAGATCCTGCGGGAGAATGAGGGAGCGTCCGGTCTCATTCCGCTGCCGTTGCCCAACAAGTCGCTTAAACTCGACCGCTTCACCTGCGGTCCGGACGGCCAGGCCGTCGTCAAGGCGGCGACCTTCGATCTCGAAGCTGGCGACGCGCTGGCGGTCGTCGGCCCCTCCGGATCGGGCAAATCGACACTGGTGCGGGGCATCGCCGGCGCGATCCCGCACATGTCGGGCGACGTGCGTTTCGACGGCGCCGAACTCGAGCAGTGGGCCGATGACCGGATCGGCGCCTTCATCGGCTACCTGCCGCAGGACATTCAGCTTTTCGACGGAACCGTTGCGGCGAATATCGCGCGGTTCGCGGGGGAGGCGGATCCGGCCGCCATTGTCGAGGCGGCCCGCCTCGCCGGCGTCCATGAACTGATCGTGGGTTTGCCGGACGGCTACAATACGGTCATCGGATCGGCGGGCTATTCGCTCTCCGGCGGCCAGAGGCAGCGCATCGCGCTCGCCAGGGCGCTGTTCGGCGATCCCTTTGTCGTCATTCTCGACGAGCCGAATTCCAATCTCGACGCCAACGGGGAGGCCGCGCTGACGGAGGCTATCAAGGCCCTGCGCGAGAAAGGCTCGATCGTCATCATCGTATCCCATCGTCCGTCCGCCATGGCCGTCAGCAACAAGGTGCTGTGCCTGAGAGACGGTCAGGTGGCGGCGTTCGGGCCAAGACAGAAGTTTGTCCGGCCGGTGGAAGCCGTCAAGGAGGCAGGAGAATGACAATGAAAACTGCAAGCTCGTTCACCAAAAGCATACGCAGTCATCTGACAGCCGCCTTCGTTGTTGTTCTCGCCCTGACGGTCGGGGTCGGAAGCTGGGCTGCCTTCACCGAGATCTCGGGCGCGGTCGTTGCGCCCGGAACGCTGGTCGTGGAATCCAGGATCAAGGCGATCCAGCACAAGGAGGGCGGCATCGTTCGCGACATCCGTGTCCGCGACGGCGACTACGTTCAGGCCGGCGATCTGCTGCTGGTTCTGGACGACACGGTCACGCGCGCCGAGGTCGCATCGCTGACGCAGCAGCTGGAATCCCTGCATGCAAAGAAGCTGCGGTTGAAGGCAGAGCGCGACGGCCTTTCGGACCTCGCCGTTCCGGCGAGCGAAAGCAGCGCGACCGAAACGGCGCGTTCGCATCATGAGGAACACCAGGCCCATCTCATGGACGCTCGCCGCCAGAGCCGCGAGGGCCGCAAGGATCAGTTGATCGACCAGATCGGTCAGATCCACAAGAAGATCGAGGGGTTCGAGGCCCAGCTTGTTGCGAAGGTGGAGGAAATCGAGCTGGTCGAAAAGGAGCTCGTCGACCTCGAGCATCTCCTCAAACAGCAGCTTGTCCAGCAAAGCCGCGTCACGGCGTTGCAGCGCAATCGCGCGCAACTTGTCGGCCAGCATGGCGGCCTGACGGCGGCGATCGCCGAAGCCAACGAGGCGATCAGCGAGCGACGCGTCCAGGAAATCCGGATCGACGAGGATTTTCGGGCCGAAACGCTGGAATTGCTCGATCAGGTCCGGACTGAAATCGCCAGACTGGAAGAGCGGAAGGTGGACGCCGAGGATCGCCTGACCCGCAACGAATTGCGGGCGCCGAAATCCGGATATGTGCATGCGTTGGGCATGCATACGGTGGGCGGCGTGATCGGCGCCGGCCAGACGGTCATGCAGATCGTGCCGGGCGCAGACCTCCTGGTGGTCGAAGCGCCGGTGTCCCCTGTCAGTATCGACCAGCTGGCGCCGGGTCAAAAGGCGACCCTGCGGTTCCCCAACTTCAACCAGCGCACCACGCCGACGCTCACCGCATCGGTAAAGTTCATTTCGCCGGATCTGGTCTTCGACGAGACGACCGGTCAGGGCTTTTATAATCTTCGTCTGGAGATCGACAGCGACGAATACGCCAAATTTGGCGACAAGCCGCTGCTTCCCGGCATGCCGGTGGAGGTTTTCATCAAGACCGAAGACCGCAATGTCCTGTCCTATCTGGTCAAGCCGATGACCGACCAGATCGCCCATGCCTTGCGCGAACGCTGATTAAGGCGTTCGACGCTGCGGCATGGGGATATTCAGTCCGAACTCCTCGGCGCATTCGATCGCCGATTCATAGCCCGCGTCGGCGTGCCGGATGACCCCGCTTGCGGGGTCGTTCCATAGCGTGCGTTCGATCATGGCGTCGGCTTCCGCCGAGCCGTCTGCGACAAGGGCGATGCCGGCGTGCTGTGAATAGCCCATGCCCATGCCGCCGCCATGGTGGAAGGAGACCCAGGTCGCGCCGTTGGCCGCGTTCATCAGCGCGTTGAGTATCGGCCAGTCGGAGATCGCATCCGATCCGTCCTTCATGCCTTCCGTCTCGCGATTGGGACTGGCGACGGAGCCGCTGTCCATGTGATCACGGCCGATCACCACCGGCGCCGACAATTCGCCGTTGCGCACCATCTCGTTGAAGGCGAGGCCGAGGCGATGCCGGTCGCCAAGACCGACCCAGCAGATACGGGACGGCAGACCCTGGAACTTGATATGCTTGCGCGCCTTGTCGAGCCAGGTGTGCAGAAACGCATCGTCCGGCATCAGTTCCCGCACCTTCGCATCGGTCTTGTAGATGTCTTCCGGATCGCCCGAGAGCGCCACCCAGCGAAACGGTCCCTTGCCCCGGCAAAAGAGCGGGCGGACATAGGCTTCCACGAAACCGGGAAAGCCGAATGCGTTTTCGGCGCCAGCCTCTTGCGCCATGGCCCGCAGGTTGTTGCCGTATTCGAGAACGATCGAGCCTTTCTCCTCGAAATCGAGCATCAGGCCGACATGCCGCGCCATGCTTTCCTTCGCAGCCTTTGAAACAGCATCGGGATCGCTCTCGCGC
This sequence comes from Flavimaribacter sediminis, assembly GCF_019492055.1. Lineage (GTDB taxonomy): Bacteria > Pseudomonadota > Alphaproteobacteria > Rhizobiales > Rhizobiaceae > Flavimaribacter > Flavimaribacter sediminis. Next base: position 96,022 of record NZ_JAICBX010000001.1, read on the forward strand.
ATACTCTCCCATTTTTCCAGCGTCCAGCCATGGGGCAGGTAGCCGTTGACCGGATCGTGCGCCGAGGTCTGGTCCGTCAGCACATCCGGCGTGATGCCAAGGCGCTGCGTCTCCTCCAGCATGTCGATGACATTGCCGGGCACCGCGACGGAAAGCGGCTTGCCGTCGGCGTTGGCCTTTTCGATCATCGCGAGGGCGTCCGAAAGGTTCGGCGCTTGCGTGTCGAGATACCCTGAGCGCAAGCGGAATTCGATCTTGCTCGGCTGGCATTCGGCGACGATGGCGTTGAAGCCCGCCATTGTGGCGGCCAGCGGCTGGGCGCCGCCCATGCCGCCAAGGCCGCCGGTCATGACGAGGCGGCCGGCGGTTTCGCCGCCAAAATGCCGGCGGCCGATCTCGGAGAAGGTTTCGAAGGTCCCCTGAACGATCCCCTGGCTGCCGATATAGAGCCAGGAACCGGCCGTCATCTGCCCGAACATCGTGAGCCCCAGCCGGTCGAGCTCATGGAATTTCTCCCAGGTTGCCCAGTGCGGCACGAGATTGCCGTTGGCGATCAGCACCCGCGGCGCGCCCTTGTGCGTGCGCAGCACGCCGACCGGCTTGCCGGACTGCACAAGCAGCGTCTCGTCGCTTTCGAGATCCTTCAGTTGCTCGACGATCGCGTCGAAGGATTTCCAGTCCCGCGCCGCCCGGCCAATGCCGCCATAGACCACCAGGTCCTGGGGCCGTTCGGCGACCTCCGGGTCGAGATTGTTCATCAGCAGGCGCAGCGGTCCTTCGGTTTGCCAGCTTTTGGCGTTCAGTTCCGCGCCCCTCGGCGCGCGAACAACCCGTGTGTTCGACAGGTTGGCGTTCATGTCCTCACCCTTCAGATTATTTTCTTTTTTCTCATGGCGGCGATGGCGTCCTCATCAAGTCCGAGCACATCATGCAACACGTCATCCGTATCCTCGCCGAGCATCGGCACATGCGGATCCCTGACGCCCGGCGCCCCTGAAAACCGAACCGGTTGCGGGACAAGCGGGACGCTTCCGAATTTCGAATGCGCGCCGTCGACGACGAGGCCGCGGGCGGCCGCGTGCTCGCTTTGCGTCAATACCTTCAGGTCCCAAACCGGGCCAGCCGGGATGCCGGCCTCCTGCAGGCGGGTCACCAGCGCTTCCTGCTCCTGGTTGCGGGTCCAGTCGGCAATCAGCGCGCGCAGTTCGTCTTCGTTTGCGTTGCGGTCGGCGTTGGTTTTGAAACGCGGATCGTCGGCAAGGTCGGGCGCGCCCATCAGCGCGCAGAGCGACCGGAAAGCCGTCTGCGAGAAACAGACCATCACGATGTCGTCGCTGGTGGTCGGGAAACTGTCGACCGGATAGGTGACGGGATGGCGGTTGCCGGCCGGCTTCGGCGTATCGCCGGAATAGAGCTGACGGGAGAGGCCGGTCAACTCCATCGCCATGACGGAATCGAGCATGGCGACATCGACATGGTGTCCCTTGCCGCTGCGTTCGCGGTCGAACAGGGCGGCGACAATGCCGAAGGCCGCGAACATGCCGGTGCAGACATCGGCGATGGATTCGCCAACCGCAGTCATCGGTCCGCCTTTCGGTCCGGTGGTGCTCATCATGCCGCTCATGGCCTGGATCACCAGGTCGAAGGCAGGCCAGTTCTTCAGCGGGCTGTCCTGGCCAAAGCCGGAAATGCTGGCGTAGACGATCGTGGGATTGAGCGCCCGCACCGAGGCTTCGTCCATGCCGAGCCGGGCCATCACGCCCGGTCGGAAATTCTCGACGATCACGTCGCATTTCGGGATCAGGTTTTTCACGACCGCAAGGCCTTCCGGATCCTTCATGTTGATGGTGACGCTCTTCTTGGCGCGGTTGAGCATCATGAAATATGTGCTCTCGCCGTCCCTGTAGGGTCCGAAATGGCGCGCCTCGTCGCCGGTTTCCGGCATTTCGATCTTGATGATCTCGGCGCCGAGATCGGCCAGCATCGACGTGCAGTAGGGACCCGACATGACCCGCGTCAGGTCGAGAATGCGAATGCCGGAGAGGATCGGTCTGTCACTCATTGCCCGTTCCTCATAGCGTTAGCACCAGCTTGCCGACGGAGTTGCGGTTGCTCAGCGCGTCGAGCGCTTGCGGCAGATCCTCGAGCGTGAAATCGGAACGGACCACCGGATTGATCTTTCCCTGTTGCAGCAGCTTCTGAATTCGTTTGGTCATATGCGCGATCATCGGGCCGTCACGGTCGTGATCCCACAGCACGCCGCGCGCCGTCAGGCTTTTCAAAAGCAGGTAATTGGACGGCAGCTGCGCAATCTTGCCGGAGGCGAAACCGACGATCAGGAGCGTTCCATGCCGGGCGATGCAGCGCAGGCTCTCGGTCGCCACGTCGCCGCCCACCGGATCGACGACAATCGTGGCGCCCTTGCCCTCGGTCGCTTCCTTCACGGCGTCCTTCCAGTTCTTGTCGCGGTAATTGACGCCGATATCGGCGCCGTGATTTTTCGCGAGGTCCAGCTTTTCGGAACTGCCGGCTGTCGCGATCACCTTTGCCCCGGCGGCGTGGGCGATTTCGACGGCGGCCAGGCCCACCCCGCCGGCTGCGGCGTGAACAAGCACGCTGTCCTGCGGTCCGACGTCGACGCTGTCGTGTAGCGCCACCATCGCCGTCATGTAGGAGACCGGCAGCGCTGCGCCCCTGGCGAAATCGACATCGTCGGGCAGGGCGATCGCCATGTCCTCGCGCACCTCCGCGAATTCCGAGAAGCCGCCCCAGAAAACCTTGCTGGCGATGCGATCGCCCGGCTTCCAGGCGCTGTCTCCGGCGACCTCCATCACGGCGCCGGCGATTTCCTGACCAGGTATGAAGGGGCGGGGCGGACGCACCTGGTACTTCCCGTCGATCATCAGGATGTCGGAGAAATTCAGCGCGGACGCAGCGACCCTGACGACCATCGTTCCCGGTTTCGCGCGCGGCGCCGGGCGGGTCGAAAACGTCAGATGCTCTGCGCCCGGCGTTTCGCCGGAAATCCATGCAGCCATCGAAACGGGAAGGGCGGCGGTCATGCAGCCCCTCCGTTGATGTGTCGGGTCACGCCTGCTGCAATCGACACCAGTTCATTGGCGATGACCTTACAGGTTTCGGGCTTTGCGCGCGGGATGGGCAGGGCGACGGCGAGGCTCGCCACCGCCGTTCCGTTCGGACCGAGAATGGGAGCGGCGATGCCTATCGTGCCTTCGAAGGTCTCTTCCCTCGATATCGCGTACCCGCGCTCGCGGGTCAGCTTCAGAGCCTCCTCGATCGCTTTCCGGTCGACAACCGTGTGATCAGTGTAGGATTTCAGGTCCCTGTCCAGCGCCTCCTGTTGCAGGTCTTCGGGCAGAAAGGCCAGTATCGCCTTGGGCGCCGCGCCCGCATGAAGGGGAAAGCGCGATCCGATGCTTTCGAAAACCCGCAGGCCCTCCTGCCGGCCTTCTATCTGGTCCACGCAAACGGCGGCGAGATTGGCGGCGTCCAGGGCGCTCAGGATAACGGTTTCGTTGATTTTGGCGGCCAGAGCCTCCATGCTCGACTGACAGACCTTTCTCAGGTTGAAGCCGGCGCTGGCGCGGTTGCCGAGTTCTATCGCGGCCAGTCCCAGCGTGTGCTGACCGGAAGAGCCGATCTGGACGAGATAGCCATGGCTTGCGAGAAAACGCACAAGTCGATTGACGGTGGACCGGTTGAGGCCGGTCGCACGGACGAGGTCGGCCTGCGACCAGGCCGGACTTTCGATCTGAAACATGTCGAGAATCTGGAAGGCCTTGGCGACAAGAGCCACGCCTGCCGGAGATTCGGCCTTGACTTTCATGCAATGTAACCCGCTATATGTGACATGCGTTCATATTATGAGACGCTATTTCGTCTATGGCGTCAACCATATTGTCGAGAGTGCAGAGACAGATCGACGGAAGATCAACGAAAATCCCCGCAGGGGCGGAACAGACAGGAGACCAATATGACAGTATTACTGAGAAGCGCTGTTGCAGCGATCGTTCTCGGCGTCGCGGCGACATCCGCATTTGCCGACGACATGAAGAAGGTTGCTATCTCGACCATCGTCGAGGTGCCGGCTCTGACGGACACGAAGCAGGGTATCATCGATGCGCTCGCAGCCCGCGGCTACGTCGACGGCGAGACGATTACCATCGACTACCAGAACGCCAACGGCAATATGCCGACCCAGCAGCAGATCGCCAAGAAATTCGTCGGCGACAGCCCGGACATCATCATGCCGATCACCACGCCGACCTCCCAGGCGATGGTTTCGGCCACGTCGGATATCCCGATCGTCTTTTCCACGGTTACCGATCCGGTCAAGGCGAAGCTTATTTCCCAGTACGAAAAGCCGGGCGGCAACGTCACCGGCGTGTCGGACGCTGCGCCCATCGAGCCGCAACTCGACCTGTTCCAGGAAATCGTTCCGGATCTCAAGAAGATCGGCTTCATCTACAATCCGGGCCTCGACAATGCCGTCGCCACGCTCGGCTGGGTCAAGGAATTCGGCGCGCCGCGCGGCATCGAGGTCGTCGAATCGCCGGCCCCGACCACGAACGAAGTCATTCTCGCCACCAAGAAACTGATCGGCGAAGTCGACGCCATCTACATCCCGAACGACACCACGATCGTTGCGGCGCTGGAGGCCATCGTGAAAGTCGGTCAGGATGTGGACCTTCCGATCTTCACCGGTGAAACCGGCGGCGTCGAGCGCGGCGCGATTGCGTCCGTCGGTCTCGACTATATCGGTATCGGAGAAATCGCCGGCAACATGGCCGCCGACGTGCTGGAAGGCAAGCCGGTCGGCGAGATCGACGCCGTCATCGCCTACAAGGTGCTGGACAAGTTCAAGGTCGTCATCAACAAGGGCGCGGCCGAGCGCATGGGCGTCACGATCCCGGAATCGGTGATGGCCCAGGCGACCCAGGTCATCGAATAGCAATGTTGCGGCGCGCCTTCCGGCGCGCCGTTCTCTCCATTTGAAAGCCTTTCTTCATGTCCCTTTATGAAATCCTCGGAACGCTTGAAACGGGGTTCATTTTCGGCATCGTGGCGCTCGGCGCCTTCCTGACTTTCAGGATCCTCGATTTTCCCGATTTGACGGTCGAGGGAAGTTTTCCACTAGGCGCCGCCGTCGCCGCAACGCTGATGGTGTCGGCCGGATGGAACCCGTGGATCGCGACGATCTGCGCCGGACTGGCCGGGTTCGTCGCGGGCTTCATGACCGCCTTGTTGAATGTGCGCTTCCGGATCCTGCACATCCTTGCCGGCATCCTGATCGCGATATCGCTCTATTCCATCAATCTCAGGATCATGAGCGGTCCAAACAAGCCGCTGCTCATGGTCGACAGCGTGTTTACCTATCTCGAGATTTTCGGCATTCCGGGCTATATCATCAACCCGATTTTCCTGGGCATTCTCATCATACTGATCAAACTTGGGCTCGATGCGTTCCTGGCTACTGGCTACGGAATATCGATGCGCGCGGCCGGCTCCAATCCGGCCATGGCCGAAGCGAACGGCGTCAATGTGGGTAATATGAAACTGTTCGGCGTCGGGTTCGCCAATGCGCTGACGGCTTTTGCCGGCGCGCTCTTCGCGCAGATCTTCGGCGCCGCGGACGCTTATATGGGCATCGGCGTCATCATTGTTGGACTGGCCTCCGTCATCGTGGGCATGTCCATCATGCCGTCCGGGACCATCTTTCTGGCGACGATCGCCTGTATTGTCGGCGCTATTCTCTATCGTCTCGCGGTGGCGCTGGCGCTGAACGCCGACTTCATCGGCTTTCAGGCCTCCGACGTCCAGCTCGTCACGGCGTTGCTCGTAATCATCGCATTGATCCTGCAGCAGTCAGGTAATGTCCGGTCGATGTTCCGCAAGGGGAACAAGCGATGATTCGTCTCAAGGATATTCACGTCACCTTCAACAAGGGGACGCCGCTGGAGACGCGCGCGCTGCGCGGCGTCGATCTGGAGGTGCCGGAAGGCCAGTTCCTGACGATCATCGGCTCTAACGGCGCGGGCAAGTCGACCTGTCTGAATGTCATTGCCGGCCTTACGAAAGTCGAGAGCGGCTCGACGGAAATCGACGGCAAGATCGTCACCGACTGGCCCGTTCACAAGCGGTCGCGAATGCTGTCGCGGGTCTTTCAGGACCCGAAGATGGGCACCTGCGAGGACCTGTCGATCATCGAGAATTTCTCGCTGGCGCACGGACGGACAAATCCGCGCGGCCTGCGCTTTGCGGTCGCGTCCGGAATGCGCGAGGAAGCCGCGGAACGTCTCAAGGTGCTTGGACTGGGGCTGGAGAACCGGCTGGACGACAAGGTCGGCCTGCTGTCCGGCGGACAGCGCCAGGCGGTTTCCCTGCTGATGGCGGCGACCGGCGACACCAAGGTGCTGCTGCTGGACGAGCACACGGCGGCCCTTGATCCAAAAACCGCCGAATTCGTCCTTGAGCTGACGAAAAGTATTGTGTCTACGCTCAAACTGACAGCGGTCATGGTCACGCATTCGATGGCGCAGGCGCTGCATACCGGCGAGCGGACGATCATGTTTCACCGCGGCCGGATTGTTTTCGACGCCGCCGGCGAGGCGCGCGACAAGCTCGAAGTCGGCGACCTGCTCGAACTGTTCAAGCGCGAGCAGGGCGAGGAACTCGCCGACGATTCCCTGCTGCTGGGTTGAGACTACAAAGTTGACGGCCGCGTCCGCGGTCGCCTTTCTGACCAAGGAAACTGAAATGCCCTGGATCGACACGATCGATTACGAAGACGCCGACGGCAAACTGAAGATGCTCTACGACCGGGTGAAAGGCCCGGACAACAACGTCGACAACATCATGATGATGCATTCGCTGCGCCCCCACACCATGGAAGGGCACATGGCGATCTACAAATACGTGCTGCATCACAGCGCCAACAAGGTGCCGAAATGGTTCCTGGAAACCCTTGGCGTCTGGGTCAGTTCGCTGAACGACTGCGATTACTGCGTTGAACACCATTTCGCCGGCCTGAAGCGTTTGCTGAAAGACGACGAGAAGGCCGACGCCATCAGGATGGCGATCGAGTTGCGCAACATTGATTCCGCGCCGCTTGAGCAGAAACAGAAGCTGGCAATGGTGTATGCGCGTGAACTGACCCGTGACCCTGGCGGCATGCGGGAAGATAGCGTTCAACGACTGAGGGACGCGGGGTATAGCGACGGCGAGATCCTGGAGATCAACCAGGTGTCCGCCTATTTCTCCTATGCAAACCGCACGGTTCTGGGATTGGGCTGTTCCACGAAGGGCGACATTCTCGGGTTGTCTCCGGGCAATTCCGAAGATCCGAACGACTGGAGCCATGGATAAGCGATGGGTGGATTTCCGATAGAGCGAATCCGCGCAATCACCTTTCCGCCGCCGCCCTCGATTGCCGACGTTGCCGGCAGGGCCGACGTCGGCCTTGTGCGCATGAACTTCAACGAATCCGCCCGCGCTCCGTCGCCGAAGGCCATGGAAGCGGCGTCGCTGGCGCTGCTCGATGCGAACCGATATCCCGACCACGAATCCCGGGTCCTGGCTGCGGCGATCCACGACAAGACCGGTGTTCCGGTCGACCGGATGAGTTTTGGCAACGGCAGCGGCGAAGTTCTTGTCGCGGCCGCCATGGTCAGCATCGAGCCGGGAGACGAGGCTGTCATGCCCGCTCCCACGTTCCCGACCTGCGGCAAGGGCGTGCAGATCGCCGGCGGGCGGATCGTCAATGTTCCGCTGAAGCCGGACGGAAGCAACGATATTCCGGCAATGCTCGCGGCTGTGACCGAACGCACCCGGCTGTTCTATCTCTGCACGCCCAACAATCCCACGGGTGGCGTAATCGCTGCCGATGACCTGCGGACGGCCTTCAATAAAGTGCCGGACACCTGCATGCTTGTCGTCGACGAGGCCTATTTTGAATTTGCCTCGGTGGAGGGCGGACCGGATGTTCTTTCGCTTCTGAAGGAGCGGGCGGGGCCTTGGATTGTCACACGTTCGTTTTCAAAGGCCTATTGCATGGCCGGGCTTCGGGTCGGTTATGCGCTCGCCAGCGACAATGATATCGCCTACGGCCTGTGGCAGCTTCGGCCGAACTTCAATCTCGGCCGTCCGGCGCTCGCCGCCGCGGCTGCAGCCATGCGGGATGAGGCCTATCTGCAGGAAACGCTGAGACTGACGATCGCCGGGCGCCAGCGCCTGTCCGAGGCGCTTGCGTCCTTGGGTTTCGAGGCCTTTCCGAGTTTCGCTAATTTTCTCACCGTACGTGCCCCTTTGCCCGCATCGAAACTTGGCCGGGAACTTGAGAAGAAGAAAATTCTCGTCCAGCCGCTCCCCTGGCCGGATGAGCGGGGTTCGCTGAGGATAACGGTGGATTCCAGGGAGAGCACGAACCGGCTTGTCGAGGCTCTCGCCGACCTGATAGAGCCATAGGCATGCGGGAACCAATTGACGAAATCATCGCCGAGCTCGGCGAACGCGGCGTGGTGACGGAAGAGGCGGCCATGGCGCGCCATCTGGACGACATGATCGGGTCGACGCCCGTTACGCCGGTCGCTGTCCTCTGTCCGGCGAGCACGCAGGAAACATCTGCGGCCGTCAAGTGGTGCGCCCGGCGCGAATTCGCGATCGTGCCCCAGGGAGGGCTGACAGGGCTGAGCAGTGGGGCCGTGCCGCTCTCGAACCGCAAATCCGTGATCCTGTCGACGCATCGCATGAACAGGATCCGCGAAGTCGATCCGCTCAACAACAGCATGACTGTCGAAGCGGGCGTCGTTCTCGCCGAAGCAAAGGCGGCGGCTGAAGAGGTCGAGCGCTATCTGCCGCTCAGCCATGGCGGCCAGGGCTCCAGCCAGATCGGCGGCAACCTGTCGACCAATTCCGGAGGCAACAATGCCCTGAGATACGGTACGGCGCGCGATCAGGTCATGGGTCTTGAAGTCGTGCTGCCGGACGGGACGGTCTGGAACGGCCTGAGGAAACTCAGGAAGAACACGGCCGGTTACGATCTCAAACAGCTCTTCATCGGCGGCGAGGGGACGCTGGGCGTAATCACCGCCGCGGTGTTGAAACTGCGGCCCTTGCCCCGCAATCGCGTGACCGCATTCGCCGCCGTGCAGTCGCCGGAAGCGGCCCTGCGGGTATTGCGGCGCCTGGAAGCTGCGCTTGGCGAGACCGTCGCCGCTTTCGAGCTGATCTGTCGCACCGCCCTTGAACAGGGCTTGAGCGCAGAAGGCGTCGTATTGCCGCTTGCCGAACCGGCCGACTGGAGCGTCCTGGTCGAGGTCGAAACGCCGGCGCTTTCGTTCGATATTTCCGCAGCGCTTGAGGAAGGTTTGGCGGCATGCATCGAAAGCGGCGACGTGGCGGATGCTGTCATTGCCCAGTCAGTCGCCCAGCGTCAGGCCATGTGGCGTCTTCGCGAGGCGATCGCCGTCGTCTTCATCGAGGACAAGCATTCATTGAAAAACGACACGGCCGTTCCGGCGGGGAATGTTCCCGACTATATCGTCAACGCGACAGCCGCCGTGTCCGACTATCTGCCCGGTGTCCGGTCAGCGCCCTTTGGCCATGTCGGCGACGGCAACATCCATTTTAATCTTCTGCGACCGGAGACGATGAGCGGACCGGATTTTCACGACCGTCACGAGACGTTGAAAAAGATCGTCGAGGAAGAGGCGCTGAAACTTGGCGGGACGATCAGCGCCGAGCATGGCATTGGCGCAATCCGCCGCAAGAGCTTCGACCTCAGCGCCGACCCGGTCGAAAAGGACCTCATGCGCAGACTGCGCAAGGCGCTCGACGACAACCGGCTGTTCAATCCCGACGTGCTCCTCTGAGGCGCGGTGAGGCTGGAACGCAAGCAGAACATTGTTGCTGCAATATTCGGGTTTTTGTGCTATGTTGGTCGTTTCGCAAGGAAGGAAACGGCATAACGGGGAAACCGCCGTTTATGCAGGGGTTCGTCAAAATCGCGGATTCCCGAAACAAACCCAAATGGCAGAAAGCGTAGAATCCCGAAACAAACCCAGATGCACCACAAAGCGGAATCCCGAATCAAAGCCATATGGCTAAAAACGTGAATTCCCGAAACAAACCCAAACGCCTCGGAATACAAATTCCCGAAACGAAGCCAGATAGCGTGAATCACGAATTCCCGAAACAAAGCCAGATGGGAGGGAAGGCAGGGCCCTGGAATGAACCGGGAATAATAATACAATAAAAACAATATTTTAGTAAAAAATGAATGTAATCCAATGGAGCATCGTCCATGGTGAGCGCGGACAAGGTAATCGAGTGGCTGGTCACGTCCGGCTCCCGCTGCAGTTCACCCGCAGAATTGCTTGCGGGATATTGTGAGCGCCTGGGTGAAGCCGACATTCCGGTTGACCGGTCGACGCTCGGCGCTCCGCTGCTGCATCCGATCGCGCAGTCATCCTATGTCTTCTGGGACGTCGAAACCGGATCGAGCCAGCGCTGGTTCCAGTGGACGGCGGATGCGCTGGAAACCATGCGCGCCAGCCCGATCTATCCCGTCTATACGGAAGGCCGAAGCAGCCGCTTGCTCCTGGCGGACGAGGAAGACCGCGCCCGTTTTCCGATCGGCGCAGACCTTTGGGACGAGGGGTACTTCGAGTACCTCGCACTGGCGCTTTCCTTTTCGGACGGTTCCTGGAAAGTGCTCACGCTCGCCACAAAGAACGCCGAAGGTTTCAGCGACTGCGACAGGCGGGAAGTCGACAAGACATTGCCGGCCCTGGCGCTGGTTTTCGAAGGATTCATCGCCCGCAATACGGCGCGCACGCTCATGGAAACCTATGTCGGCAAGCGGGCCGGACTGCGCGTGCTCGACGGCGAGATCGCGCGCGGCGACGGCAGCCGCATCGACGCCGTGATCTGGTTCTGCGATCTGCGAAACTACACGGCGCTTTCCGAGAAACACGGCGAGGAGGAACTGCTGGCCATCCTCAACGCCTATTTTGAACTTGTGACCAACGCCGTCGAAAACAATGGCGGCGAAGTGCTGAAATTCATCGGCGACGCGATGCTGGCGGTCTTCCCCGTCGACGGAGACGGCGAGCAGGCAGTCAAGCGGGCGGAAGACGCCGCTTTTGAGGCTCTCGCAACCTGGCGCAAGCAAGGGACCGATCGTTTTGCCTTCGGCGTGGCTTTGCATCCGGGCGAGGTGTTCTACGGCAATATCGGAGGCGGGGCGCGGCTGGATTTCACCGTTATCGGCGCTGCTGTCAACATGGCGAGCCGCATCGAAAGCCTGGCGGGCGACCTCGGCGAGCCGCTGCTGGTTTCACAGGCGATCGTCGAGCGTTCGTCGCGCAGCTGGCGGGAAATCGGAGCCTACGATCTCAAGGGCGTTTCAGATCCCGTGACCGTTTTTGCGCCGGAGGCCTGACCCATTCTACTGGATCAGCCCTCCGCGCAAAGCCGTGACCGCGGCGTGATGCTTGTTCAGGCTGCCGAGTTTGCGCGTCGCCGACAGCGCATGGTGATTGACGGTGGAAACCGAGAGATTGAGGATCGTCGCGATTTCTCCCGCCGTCTTGCCTTCGAGCGTCCATGCGAGGCATTCGCGTTCCCGGATGGAGAGTTCAACATCTTCCTCGACGCCGGGAAACGGCAATCTGATCTGCTCGCGCATCACCCGGTCATGGGTGCCGTAGGCTGCCGCGAAGATGCGGCCGTGCTCGCTGCGGGTCGCATCGAGCAGGTGGCGTTTGTCCGACGAAACCACGTTGAAGACAGACACCTCGCCGTCCGGTCCGTGCATCGGGATGGCGAGACCATAGGAAATGCCAAAACATTTCGCCTCGTCGAAGACAAGCCGCTGCGGCTTCTTGAAATCCCTCAGGAAACGCCCCTGACCCCAGTAGAAAGGCTGCATGATGCGCGTCGACAGATCGGCGACGGGATCGACTTCGAAGTAGCGCAGGGCGCGGTACCGGCCAAGCCACGCGTCGGGATAGCTTGTCCTGATCGTCTCGTCGATGGGAAACGGCTTGTTGCGCGGCGGGCGCAGGATCATGAAGGAGAAATGCTCCAGGTTCATGGCGCCCAGCATGGCTTTCATGCGGACGCCGACCTCGGCGTCGCCATCATCGAATTGGTAGTCGCTGTCAGCAAGCCATGGCTTCATGGGTTCCATCCTTCCGGACCGTTTCGCTGTTCCCGGATTCGTATCGGTCTATCCGATAGATTGCGTGGTTTAAGCGGCGCAACCCGTCATTCGGTTTCCGCGAAAGCGATAAGATTAAGAATCTATACCGAGCGGCTGGATTTTGGCAAACCTTTGCAATTGAGGCGCCGCCGAAATCTCTAGTAGCCTCGTCGTCGAATATGAATTTCGATCACCTTTTTCATGGAGATAAAGATGCGCAAGCTCACAAAGGCCCTGGCAATTGCTACGGCGCTTACGACTTTTGCAACGACGGCGGCTTACGCCGATCTCGTCAAGATTGGCGTGCTGGCGCCATTGACCGGACCGACCGCCTCCGATGGCGAGGAATTCGTGCGCGGCGTGGAACTCGCGGTGGAAGAAGTTAACGCCGAAGGCGGCGTCGCCGGACATACTTTCGAAGTGGTTCCGGCGGATGTGGTCGACCACTCGGCGGCCAACGTCACCTCCGCCGTCGAACGGCTGCTCGCTACCGATGGCGTCGAGATCATCCTGACCGGTTACGCCAGCCTCTCGCTGTTCGAGGTCGAGCTGATGGCCGAAGCCGGCATGCCCTATCTGCCGGCCGGGCCTTCGCCGCAATTTGCGGCGATCGTGACGCAGGATCCGGAAGAGTACGATTGCTGCTGGTCCTTTACGGCCGACTTCAAGGGGTATGAAACCGAAGTCACGCCGATGATCGAAGCCCTGTCCGAAGCCGGGCATTTCCCGCTCGAGGACAAGACGGTCGCCATCATCTCTTCCGACAACCCCTATTCCAAGACCATTTCCGAAGGCATGAAAGAGGTCTTCACGGAAGCCGGATGGACGATCACGCTGGATGAACTGGTGCCTTTCGGCCCGGTCAGCGACTGGCGTCCGATCCTCGCCAAGGTGCGCGAGAACCCGCCGGAAGTCATCATCAACACCGACTATATTCCGGCCAACGCCGCCCTGTTCACCAACCAGTTTCGCGAGAACCCGACGGACTCGCTGGTGTTCCTGCAATATGCGCCTCTGGTTCCGGAGTTCGTGGAACTGACGGGCGAAAAGTCCAACGGCATTCTCTACAACGCCATTGGCGCGACGCTGAATGTCGACGCGCATCCGCGCGGTCAGGAAGTCTTCAAGAAGTACAAGGACAAGTACGACATCGAATCCGGCGCCTATGGCACGGGCCTCTATGAAATGGCGAACATCTATTTCGACGCGCTGGAAAAAGTCGGCGATCCCAAGGATCACGACGCGATCGGCAAGGCGATCGGCGAAACCAGCCGTCCGGTCTCGGCAGGGTTTCTCGAGTTCGATCCCGAGACCCATGTGGCGAAGTACGGTCTCGACTACATTCCCGTCACCTTCTTCCAGATCCAGGACGGCAAGGGCGTGATGATCGGCCCGGACAAGTACAAATCCGGAGACTTCGTCAAGCCCGAGTGGATGGAATAGGCGCGTAAGTCACATCCACATGCCGGCCATTCTTGAAATTGACGGCCTGACCAAGTCTTTCGGGGCTCTGGTGGCCGTCAACCAGGTTTCCTTCGCAGTCGAAAAGGGCGAGATCCTCGGCATTGCCGGGCCAAACGGCTCCGGAAAGTCGACGCTGTTCAACCTGATCAGCAGGATTCCCTTCGGCTCCGACAGCGGACGCGTCGTCTTCGAGGGGCGGCGGATCGAGCGCGCGAGCGACAACCAGATCGCGCGCAGCGGCGTGATCAGGACCTTTCAGCGTGAGGCGGTGTTTGCGTCACTGTCATGTATCGACAACATCCTCGTCGCCGTGGAACAGACGCTGGGCGTTCGCGGAAAGGAAGCCGAGCGGCTTGCAGATGAGGCTTCCGATCTCGTCGGCTTCCCCAAGAACTTCCACAATATGCCCGCTGTCACAATGCCGGTCTTCTACCAGAAGCAGTTGATGCTCGCGACGGCCGTCGCCCAGAAGCCGAAACTGCTGCTGCTCGACGAACCGGCCTCGTCGCTGGTCGAAAACGAGGTCGAGTGGGTGCGCGACACGATCATCAAGCTCAACCAAACAGGGATCACGATTCTGCTTATCGAACATGTCCTTCCGCTGCTGATGGCCGTCTCCCGTCGTTTGCTCGTGATGGAGCAGGGCAGCGTCATCGCGCTCGGCAATCCGGCGGAGGTCACGCGCGAGAAGCAGGTCATAGAAGCCTATCTGGGGCAACCGGTGTGAGCGAGGCCCTTCTGGAATTGCGCGACCTGAGCGGCGGCTATCCGCCGGTCTCGGTCTTCCGCGGCGTCAGCATGTCGGTCGGCGAGCAAGAATCCGTCGGTCTATTCGGACCCAACGGACACGGCAAGACGACGCTGTTGAAAACCGTCGCCGGCCTGATCGACCCGTGGGAGGGCGATGTCGTCTTTCAGGGACGCCGTCTCAATGCGGAAGGCAAGATGCGGCCGCGTATTTCCCGCAACTTCAACTACGACCTGTTCCAGAAACGCCGCATCCGGGCGGCGACGGTCGTCGAGGCCGGCGTCATCTACGTCATGCAGGGCAATCTCCTGTTTCCGGAAATGACTGTTGAAGAAGTTCTGGGCGTTGCGCCACTGGCGGCTAAGGGCAGAAGCGGCGTGCGCGAAATGCGCGAGCGCGTCCATCATCTGTTTCCGCGCCTGCAGGAGCGCCGTTTCTCGAAAATCCGCTATCTCTCGGGCGGCGAGCGGCAAATGGTTTCGATAGCGGTCGGACTGCTGGCGCTTCCGAAACTTCTGATCCTCGACGAGCCGACGCTGGGTCTTTCGCCGAAGCTTCGCCTTGAACTCATGCAGGCCGTCAGGCAGATCCGCGAAAGCCGGGTTCCCTTGATCATCGTCGACCAGAATATCGAATTCCTCTCGGGCCTGGTGGACCGTCTGCTGCTCTTCGATCATGGCGCGATCACGCGCGAGATCGACGCCGCCTCGATGCCGTCGCATGACGAAGCCATGGCCATGATGTTCGGAGAAAGCCATTGATCTCCGTTGATACGTTTCTGTTTGTTCTTGCCTCCGGCGTCCTGCTCGGCGGTCTCTATGCACTGATGGCGACCGGGCTCGCCGTGGTCTGGACAACGCTTGGCGTTTTCAACTTCGCGCATGGCGTCTTCGTCGCGCTCGGCGCCTACATCGCCTGGCAGGTGACCCAGAGCGTGACGGGAAGCGTCGGCTATCTGCTTGGCGCGGCGCTTTCGGTGGTGTTGATGTTCGGGGTGGGCTTTGTCCTGCACTACGTGCTCGTTAAACCGTTCGAGCGTAACGCCAATCTCGTCCTGCTCGCCGTCATCACGACGCTTGCCGCCGCCTCGATCATCGAGAACGGAATCCTGCTTGTCTGGGGCGCGCGCGACAAGCAAATCGCGCCTCCGATCAGCGGCACGGTTGGCCTGATGGGCGCGGAAATCAGCGCAAATGACGTGATGATTTTGATGGTGGCGCTGCTCGCCCTGCTGGTTCTTGCGATCTTCCTGCGCCGTACGGCGATGGGTCGTGCCATGCGCGCAGTCGCCCAGAACCGAGAGGCGGCGGAACTGATGGGCCTCAACGTGTCGCGCCTCTACGCTATGACGATCGGCCTGTCGGCTGCGACCGCGGCGCTTGCCGGCGTCTTCATCGGATCGGTGCGCTTCATCAGTCCGACCTTCGGAAGCGATCCGCTGATGAAATCGCTGATCGTCGTCATCCTCGGCGGCGTCGCGCGGTTTACCAGCCCTATCCTCGCAGCCTTCATCGTCGGGATCGCCGAATCTTTCTCGGTCTATTTCCTTGGGCTCTACTGGGCGCCGGCGGTGCTCTTCGCGATGATGATCGCCGTGCTCCTGATCAAGCCCGAAGGCCTGTTCGGCCATCGTTCGAAGACGCTGTAGGAGCGCGAACCAACAATGAAATATGCTCCTCCCTTCCAGTGCACCAACGGGTTTTTGCCGGTTCTTGTCGCATTCATCGCCCTGGCGCTGATCCCGCTCTTCCTGACCGAGACTTACGCCAGGCACACGCTCATCCTGGTTTTCGTCTACGCCATTCTCGCCTCCAACTGGGACATTTCGCTGGGGCTTGGCGGCATCGTCAATTTCGCCCATCTGGCGTTCTTCGCGATCGGTCTCTACAGTTTCGGCATTTTCGGCAAGGTGCTGGGCATCGACCCGTGGATCGCCTTGCTGCTTTCACCTCTGCTGGCGGTAGCCTTCGCCGCGCTGCTCGCCATTCCCATTCTGCGGCTTGAGGGCATCTACGTCATCCTGGTGACGATCGCCGCCGCGCAATTGCTTCTGCAGATCGTCGTCAGCCAATCAGATTATACGGGCGGAACCAGCGGCATGGTGCTTCTGCCGCGGCTGGAGATCTTCGGCTACAAGCTCAGCAAGGACAACCGCATCGGCTATTATTATCTCGCCCTGGCGCTGCTGACATTCTCCACTTTCTTTCTCTACAAGCTGCAGCGCTCGTCGCTCGGGCGCGCCATCAAGGCGCTGCGCGACAACAAGTATTACGCCATTGCCCGCGGCGTTTCCGAGGGCAGGCTGCGTCTCTACACGTTGTGCGCATCGGCTTTGTTCCCGGGGCTTGCCGGTGGCTTCTACGGGGCCTATCTGCGCGTCGCCTCGCCGGATGTCTTCGGCCTCGGCTTCCTGACGATTACGCTCTCGATCCTGCTGCTCGGTGGCCTCTCCACCATCTGGGGGTCTCTGATCGCAGCCTTCGTCATCACCATTCTCGCGCAAGTCCTCGGCGACTACGGCGCCTGGCGCAGCATCATCATCGCGCTCGTGATCATCGCCGTGGTCGTCGTCTATCCGGGCGGGCTGTTCGCCGCCGTCCAGGAAGGCTGGGGCGCGTTCAACCGCTTCAGAACCGATGCGAGGGCCAGCTGGCGGCGGTCGCGCGGCGCAGATATGCGAAAAGCCGTGATGGGCGCGCGCGACAGGCTCGTCGAGACGCGTCACGGCAAGATATCGGTTTGCGAGTCGGGACAGGGAGACGAGGCGATCCTCTTCATTCACGGCAATTCGTCGTGCAAGGAGGTCTTCCGGCATCAATTCGCGGAATTCGGCAAGGACCATCGGGTGGTGGCCTTCGACCTGCCGGGCCACGGCGTTTCGCCCAACGCCGACCCGGAGGAAGATTACAGCATCGAGGCCTATTCCGAGATCGCCTGCGACATCGTCGAAAAACTGGGTCTCGGAAAACCGATCGTGTTCGGCTGGTCGCTCGGCGGCTATGTGGCGTTGGAATATGCGGCCCGCGGCTACCCGTCGAGCGCAGTCGCAATTTGCGGCACCTCGCCTGTCGGCAAGTTTCCGGAAGACATGCCGCGCGGCTACATCGCGACCCCCCACATGGAGCTAGCCGGAAAGCGGTTCCACTCGCCGCATGAGAAAGCCAATTACGCGGCGCATACGATCGGCATGGAAAAGGGGGGCGAACCGCTCGTCTGGCAGGCGGTCTGGCGGACCGACGGGCTTGCGCGCGAGCAGGCCTTCTCCAAACTCAAGACCTGCAACTGGCCGCGCCAGGTGCGGATGTTGAAAGATGGAAAGATACCCTTCGCGATGATCAACGGACCGAAAGATCCCTTCATCAATCACGAGTACTGCCGGACCTTTGGATATGGCAATATCTGGGGCGGCGAGCCGCAAAATGTCGCTGAGGCGGGCCATGCGCCGTTCCTCGAGGATCATGAAACCTTTAACCGGATGTTGCGGGATTTCCTGACCTGGACGAAAGGTCCTGCGAGGGCGGACTGACCGTTTTTCCTTCGCTGGTCCGCTTTGGTTATTGTGGCCATACGCACATATTGCTGGGTGATTGCTACTTATAGTTTATCCTGTCGTAAATATACTTCGCGGGAGGATGCCATGAACAGACAGGAACTTGGCCAGTCGCTGAACCTCAAGATCGAGATGATCCCGGAGGGCGCTTCAAATCGCAGCGGCCGAACGATCACGCCGCAATACATCACCATTCACAACACCTCCAACGACCGGGCAGGAGCCGACGCCAACGCCCATTCGCGCTTCGTTCGGGAAAAGGGGTGTTATGTGCTTCCGTCGGGAAAACAGAACTTTGTTTCCTGGCATTTCACCGTCGACGACAAGTGCGTCATCAAGCACCTGCCGGTAAACGAGCGCGCCATTCACGCCGGCGCCGGCAACGCCGTCAGCATCGGCATCGAGATCTGCATGCACAAGGGGATCGACCAGGCGGCCGCCAATGCGCGCGCCGAGCGCCTGGTCGCGGCTTTGATGCATGATCTCAACATTGCTCCAGCCAATGTCCGGCCGCACAAGGCTTGGACTGGAAAGGCATGTCCGGTTCTGCTGCTGTCAACGTTTGATGGTTTTGTCCGCAACAGCGACCGGATGTGCCGGGAAGTTCGGGCGTATGTCGTGCCGGAAAGCCTGCTCAGCGCTCGGGAGTTCGAGGCGCCGGAACCACCGGCGGAGGATGTCGTCCTGGAAAGTCTCGGCGTCGGCCCTGAAGAGGAAATCAGCCATGACGAGGAACACGAACTGATCGCCGAGGCGGTCAATGCGTTTGTTCAGTAGATCGTTCGGCTCCGGCGCGCCGATCAGATAATCGGGATGGACGCGACGAAATCCTTGCTCTTTTCGCCGAGCCGCTGTCTCACGATGTCTCTCAGATCAGTATAGAATGTTGTGTCGAGCACGAGCCTTTGGGCGGCGGTCCACATTTCGATCTCCTGGCTCCCCCAGCCGAAGAAGAGGACGTTTCTGCGATTGTCGTTGGAACGGTAGTAGAACGCCCCCATGGCCATGCCGATGGCGCCGTTATCGGCTGCCTCGGCCGCTCCGATCTGGAAATTGCCGCCGGTTTCCACCGACACGTTGAAATCGAAGAGTTTGATCTGCCGTGAATCGTCGGCCATCTTGCCGAGAGAATCGATCGCCGCCTCCAGAATGGCGAGCTGGTTGCCGGTGGCCACCGCGGTGATCACGCCGATCGCTTCCTGGCTCATGAGCATCGCGCCCTCGGCGCGCCGGCTCTGCTGGAAGGCGAAGCCCTCGATCACCCAGCCCATTTTCGTCAGAACCTCGACATAGGCGTCATACCACTCGCGAATCTGAGACCCCCGA
This sequence comes from Flavimaribacter sediminis, assembly GCF_019492055.1. GTDB lineage: Bacteria > Pseudomonadota > Alphaproteobacteria > Rhizobiales > Rhizobiaceae > Flavimaribacter > Flavimaribacter sediminis. The sequence continues at coordinate 115,333 of NZ_JAICBX010000001.1, forward strand.
TTGAACTCCGCATCGGCGGCGCGGGCGGCGAACTGGGTCGAATCGAGCACGTCGCCCTTTTGCTCGGCGCTCACGCCTTCGACAAATGCGATCAGATTGGACGCGTTTATGGCGGCCTTGTGTTCCTCCTGTATGTCCCGCAGATCACTCCAGGGATCGCTCGTCGCCGCTGCATTTTCGGGCATGATCTCCGAACCCGGCATGCCGGGCATAAGTGGAGCCGGCTCGGCGAGCGTAAGCGCCTCGATAGCTTCGATGGATGATTTAAGGTCCGTTTTCGCCATTTTTACCTCCCCTGGTCGCCATTGAGAGGAAGTATAGCAATCACCAATTGCAGCGTCACGAAAGAAACTGGTCGGCCTTCAAAGAACTATCACATCTATGAAAGCAGAAATGTCGTTGCTCTTCGAATCGTCAGCGCGGACGCGCCGGATTTCCTAACACCGTTGTGTCGGCCGCCACATCCCGTGTGACGACCGCGCCCGCCGCAACAATCGCGCCGTCGCCGATTGTGACGCCCGGCATGATAATCGCGCCGCCGCCGATCCACACTTCGCGGCCGATCGTTACGGGCTTCGCGATCTCTATCCCTTCGGTGCGAAGTTTCCTGTCCTTGTGGTGCTGGGCGCAGTAGATCTGCACATTTGGGCCCAGCATTGTCTGATCGCCTATGCTGACGGGTGCGGTATCGAGAATGACGCAGCCGGCGTTCAGATAGACGCCTCGGCCAAGGGTAACGTTGAGCCCGTAGGCGCAGTGGAACGGCGCTTCGAGATAAGCGTCCTCGGCGATGCTCTGAAGCAACTGGACGAGGTAGGGACCCGCGCTGCGGCGCTCGTCCGGGGGCATTGTGTTGTGCTGATGAACGGCCCGGCGCGCCCGTTTGCGCAGTTCGTCCAGTTCTGCGTCAAGGCAGGTGTACCATTCGCCCGCCGCCATTTTCTCCCGTTCGGATCGCGCCATCTCAGGCCTCCTTCAGGCGTAGATGTAGGGATCGCGGACCGCGGGCCTGAAGGCCGGGTTTGTAGGTCGGTTTCTCCAGGAGCTCGATCGAAATGAAACGGTTGAGCAGCGACGTGAAAATTACTTCCATGTCGAGCCTCGAAAGATGATTGCCGAGACAGAAATGCGGACCGGCGCCAAAGGCGATGTGGCGGTTGGGCGTGCGCGTGACATCGAAACTGTCGGGGTTCTCGAAGACCGCGGGATCTCGATTGGCGGAAGCATAGAGCAGTCCAAATTTCGTGCCTTTCGGGTAACGCCGTCCTTTCAGTTCGATCTCCTCGGAGTTGTGGCGGTGGAAGAAGGGCAGGGGCGATTCGTAGCGAAACATTTCCTGCACGGCCGTTCCGATCAGCGCAGGATTGTCCCGCAGTTTCTGCATCTGGTCTGGAAATTCCAGCAGCGCATGCATGCCGCTCCCGAGAACGTCGATCGTCGATCCGTGTCCTGCTTTCAGGATCAGCATGACCGTCGCAATAAATTCGTCTTCCAGAAAACCGCCATTCCGCTCCACTTCGAGAAGCTGGGATATCAGGTCGTCTTTCGGATTCTTTTCGCGCTCGGCTTTCAGTGCGATCATGTATTCGGCGAATTCGCGCGTCGCATTTTCCGCGACGCGCTTTTTCTCCTCCGTTCTGTCGATGTCGAAATACCGGACGATCTCCTCCGACCATTCGCGCAATTTCGGACAGTCCTCATCCGGCACGCCGAGCATGCGCCCGATAATGTGTCCCGGAACATGCGAGGCCAGTTCAGAGACGAAATCGATCTCGTCACGATCCGAAAGACTGTCCAGCAATCCGTCGACATAGTCCTGGATCAGCGCCTGCCAGTGACTGACCGCAGAGGATGTGAAATAGCCAAAAATCTGCCTGCGCAGGCGATCATGGACCGGCCCGTCGCTTTCCAGAAGGTTCACCTGAACGTAACGTTCATGGTACGGCATGTCATGCCAGTTGTTTTGGCGCTGCAACGCTTCAAGTTCGTCCCGCGTGGCTATCCCTTCCAGCGAACGAACCATGCGCTTGTCGAGCGCGAGCGCCCGCACATCCTCGAACCGCGATGCGATCCAGACGTCGAAATCTTCGAAGTAATAGAAGTCGTCTCCTTCCCGCAGCCTTGCATAAGCTGCATAGGGATCTCTGGTAAACGCCTCTGAAAGCGGCTCGAATGCCCATTCAGTCGAAAGACCGCGTGCGATACTCATGATGCGCCTCGTTTGTCTGTCTTCAAGTGGTGATACTGTAGGAAAAGACCGGCTCTACGCAATCGGGATCGCGCGAAACAATAATGACGACATCGTCACGCCTACAATATCAGCTGCGCATTACCCGGCCCTTCGTCAAGAATTGCGCGGAGCTTTTCCAATCCGGCCTTGAGCCGGCTTTCGTCGGCCTCGTGGCTCAGGCAGATTCGGATAGCGTTTGGCGCTGACTGCGCCGCTACAGCAAACGCCGTTCCGTTCGTTACCTTGACACCCCCGTCCGATGCCTCAAGAGTAAACTGGTCGGCGGACCACCCGTCGGGAAGCGTGAGCCAAAAATGAAGCCCATGGGTCACTTCAGGTATATATCCGCCAAGGATGTGTTGGGCTATTTGCTGGCGTTTATGTGCGGTTTTGATCTGCATTTCAGTCAGTTGTTCGGAGGTTCCATCCTGAATCCATTGGGCGAAAATTTCCGTCATCAGTGGAGGGGGCATCCAGCAGGTCAGGTTCACCGCATTGCGAATTGGGTTGACCATTCTGGTCGGCGCGCAAACCAGACCGACGCGCAACCCGGGAGCCAGGCATTTCGAAGCGCTGGTTATATAGATCGTGCGTTCCGGGGCGAGCATGGCCACCGGTTCGTGGCGATCCCTGTGCAGCAAACCGAACACATCATCTTCGATGAGAAGAATATCATGGCGACGGGCGATGCTGGACAAGGCTCTGCGCCGCTCCGCTTTCATCGTACGGCCGGTTGGCGTCTGGAGCGTCGGAGTTATGTAAAGGGCCTTGACCGAACGCTCACTGCATATCCGGTCGAGTTCGTCAGGGCGGACGCCGTCCTCGTCAATCGCAACGGGCGCAATTTTCAGGCTCAGACGGGCAGCCATCGCCTTGACAGGCGCGTAGGTCAGCGCTTCGGTCAACAACAGGTCCCCCGGCCGGGTGAGCGCCGTTAACGCTGCAAATACGCCGTGCTGCGCGCCGGAGGAAATGACGATCCGGTCCGACTCGGACCTGACGCCATGTCGTCGCAGCCATTCGATGCAGGCGTCTGCGACGCGGCCGGAGTCGGATTCCGTCTGGTAATCGGCGAGAGCGGACAGCGTTTGCGATTGTCCAAGTACGGCGCAGGCCTGTGCGAGTTTTGAACCAGCCAGACCCGGTAACGGAAGATTGCGGGAGAGGTCGATAGGGCCTGTGCGCTTTCTGGTCAAACCGCCATCATCACCTGTCTCCCGGATTGTCGAAGGTCCCCGGACAAAGGTGCCCCGCCCGACTTCGCCGCGAATCAAGGCGCGTTCCACGGCTTCCGAATAGGCCCTGCTTGTCGTGTTCGGAGACACGTCCAGTTGATAGGCCAGTTCGCGATGCGGCGGCAGCTTTGCCCCATAGGACAGTCTCCCGCTTTTGATATCATCAGCGAGGGCTTCAACAATCTGGAGGTATTTCGGTCCTCGTTTGCCTGTGAGGTCCGGCAGCCAAATTGCCATCAGTGCAATGTTTTCCTTGTTGGTGCTATTTTTCAGTGCAATATTGGATGCAATCAATGCATTTTGCAAGTCTGGATAACGCACGTGGTCACTCCCAAAGCGTCGACGGGAGTCTCCCTGTCACTCGTCAGTCTCGGCCTTCTCGCGGTCATGCCAATCATCTCCAATGGCCGGCCGGAGGGATTCAGCGCTCTGGGCTTTGCCTTTTATCTTTCGGTCTGGCAGACGATCTTCGCGCTTCCTCTGTTCGTCGTCGAGTTATGCTTCGGAAACAGAGGGATATTTGCGGCCGGTCTCGATTTTCGCGCGGCCTGGCGAACTGCTCTTGTGGCCGTTGCGACAGGAGCCATGTTCGGTTTGTCCACCTATCTTTATGTGCTCGGCGTCGAGCGGGCCGGAGCGGCTAGCGCATCAATTGCCCTGCAGGCTTATCCCGTCTTTTCCATTTTTTGGGAGACATTGTTTCTCAAACGCCGGAAATCGCCGTCGGAACTCGTATTGACGGCGGTGCTTGTTGCGGCTCTCTATTATCTCGGGACACAGGGAACGGGGCGGATTGACGGATTTTCCGCATGGTTTCTTGTCGCCCTTGCGGTGCCGTTCCTGTGGAGCATTGCCCACGTGATCATCAAGGAGGAATTCAATCGCGTGCCGATAACCCCGGCGCAGGTAACATTGTTTCGGGTGGCTGTTTCGTCGGTATTTCTGGCGATCATTCTGGCGTTTGTCGACCCGGCGGCATTCCTTGCCGATGCAAGCCGTCTCGACTTCCAGTCATTCGCCGTTCTCATGGGACTGGTCTATTACCTTGAGCTGCTCGTCTGGTTCTATGCTGTGCGCCATATCGACGTCTCCCTGGCCAGTTCCATCACAACGCCGTGGCCGGCGTTCACCATGCTGCTGGCGGTGATTGTCCTGGGTAATGAGGTTGAGACCTATCAGATCGGCGCATTTGTGATTGTTGCGGCTTCGATTTACGGTCTCACCCTGGCTGGGTTGCAGAAAACTCGTCGTCAAAATGCGTGACGAAGACGACAGCGTTACGGCTCGGACCAGATATCCCGCATCCGGTTCCAGATTTTCTCTCCGACCAGGCAATCATAGGCTTCGCTCGCCTGAATGCGCACGACCAGGTCCCGGGCCATGGGCGGGGCGGCGTCAGCCAGTTCCAGAACAAGTTTCTGGCGAACGGCGGCCGGAAACTGCGACCATTCTTTGACCGGCAGAACGAACGACCTCGGCCCGCCGATGACGCAATGTCGATAATACTGATCGAGATCATCCAGCATCCATTGCGTGCCCATGCCTTCTTTTGTCATCAGAGGCAAACCATTGATGACAATGCCGCGGGCGAGCGCCTCGTCGCGGGCAGGCACGACCGGCCGTCCATGATTGTTGGGCCCGTCGCCGGAAATATCGATGACCTGACGATTGGCGATGAAACCATTGTCTGCGAAAAGGCCTGACGTAAAGTCGATTGCGCCCGAGATCGACGTGCGCCGCAAGGAATTCTCGAAACGGGCGGTGAGTTGTTCGGCGAAGACGCGGGCCTCGTCCACATTGCTGATGATCATCCAGTCGACCACCACGTTCTGGGACCATGAACCGGCCCATTCGACATAGGTGATGGCTATGCGGCCGATCAGACCATTGCGAATGGCGCCTATCACCTCGTCGCTGACGATGGCTTCGGCGTATCCACGTCTCTGGATTTCCAGTTCATTGGGAGTCATCGACCGGGAGACGTCGACAGCGAGGATAAGTTCGACGTCAACCTCTGTGTCGTCCGCAACAGAAATGCCGGCGGGGAAAACCGACGCCAGAATGAGAAGAAACAGGCAAACGAAATGTCTGGTGCTACAACCCGCTACCCGTTTCGGCGATTTACCGAAATCAGACATGGCCATTTAATAACGATAGCACGAATCCGAGCTTGTTGCGCGCTCTTTGCATCGCAACATCGATTTTCCTCAATGACATTTGCGGCGCCGGAAAGTGATCAGATCGACGCAGCGGCGCTGCAATGGCTGGAATTCACGCGCGGCAGGTGCAAGAATGAATCTCACAGCTCTTGCAGGCAGAACGGATTGGCGAGGTCAACCGACCTGATCTGCTCGTTCGGGCTAATAAGTGAGCGGTTTTGGTCGAACCGACCGGCCCGTCAAATTTAGCTATGAGGGGATTGCCATGGTTACGGAGAAATCCATCCGCATGTCGCATCGCGCCATGTCTGCGGCGCTTGTTCTGCTGCTTGCTCTATTCAGCCTGTTCGCCACGGCGGCGGTCGGGCAACATTTGCGCGACGGCAGAAACGTCGTTCTTGAGGGGGACCTGACCGGCGTCCAGTTCACTGGCGGCGAAACCGTGCTCATCAAGGCAAATATTGCAGATGACCTGTTCGCCGCTGGCCGATATGTCACGCTCGAGGACGCGACGGCTGGAAACACCTATATCGCCGCGTTTGAAGTCGATCAGCGCAGTGGCGCCGTCGGCGATCTGGTGGCCATGGCGCATACGGTCATCATTTCCGGCAGCGTGGAAGATGACCTGTTGTCGGCCGCCCGGATGATCAGGATAGCGTCATCCGCCACGATCGGGGGCGACGCGCGGCTGGCGGCCGAAAACATGGATATCGGGGGGAAGATCGCAGGCAATCTCCGGGCCGCGGCAAAGAGCGTAACCATATCGGGCGAGGTTGCCGGTACGGTGGACCTTCTTGCGCAAAAGATCGTCATCGGACCGAACGCAGTCATCAACGGCGATGTCACCTATCGGTCGGAAGTCGAGCCTGAAATCGCTGAAGGCGCAAAGATCTCCGGCAGTGTGACAAAAGTCGAAAGCAATCTCCCGGAGATGCGCTCGATCATTGGCGCAATAATCGGCATCGTCATCGGTTTGCTGATCGGCTGGGTTGTGGCGTTCCTCGTTCTGACCGCGATTCTCGCCTGGGCCTTTGTCGGTTATTTTTCCATTGCTGCGAATCGGCTCGTCGACCGGCCCTGGGCGAGCCTCGGCATCGGTATCGCAATCCTGATAGTCGGAGCCGTGCTGAGTTTGCTGCTTTTCATTTCGATTGTGGGGATTCCCCTGGGCGTCGCCCTGTTTGTTGCGATCGGGATCGTCAAACTTTTCGGATCCGTAACCGTGAGCGCTTGTGTCGGTCTGTATCTGAGAGGGCTGCTGCGACGCAGTGCGCCGCCGCCCTCGACCGCCGGCAGGACAGGTTGGACCGTCATCGGCGCCGTCATTCTGGGTCTTGTGATGCTCATTCCCTTCGTCGGCGTCGTGATCACCGGCCTGGCTGTCGTGGCGGGAGCCGGCGCGGCTTCCGTGGAGGCCTGGCGCAGGCTCCGATTGACGACCGTGTGACGGACTTCCGTTACGTTTTGTCGGGAGGCGGCAGCATATAGCTTCCCGACACCGAGGCGGCGGGAGCGCCGCCTTGCTCGCAGAGAATGGCGCGCAGGAAAGCCATCTGCCGGCCGAGCCGCAGGATCTCGACGTCGCATTTGACGCCGAGATTGCGTATCGGCTTCATGAAGGACGTCGTCTGATCTACCGTCGTCACCGGCCGAAAACCGTCGAATCTCGCGCACAGAGCGAGCACCATCGCCGTATCGGCGAAGGCCGACAGGGCTTGCCCGCAAACGATGCCGCCTATCCGAACGAGGCGGTCGTTTTCCGGGATCGTGAACCGAGCGAGATTGTCGTCAATTGATGTGACCTCAATCGCGAGGTCTTGCACCCAGGGCGCGAAAACCTGTGGAATGATTTTGGCGACGTCGTGCTTGTCCAGCATCTGCTTCCTCCCGAACCGATTTCCCTTTCTGACAGGGTTAACATGGCCGGGACGAGGTGCAATAGTGGGGTCCGCATGTTGCCGAGATGGAAGGGGATTGTCATGGCGGAAGATCGAAAGGCGCTGTCGCGCGCCGTGCTGAATTTGTGGAGTTCGGAAGTCGGCGATTCTGCGGACGGACTTTTCAGCGAGGATTACGTCAATCATCAGGAACCGGACGCCGCAGGCGACATATCGGACAATACGCTCAAGGATTATCTGGCGATCGTCGATGTGTATCGCAAGGGATTTTCAAAGTCGGAAGTGCGTTTCCACATGCAGATCGAGGAAGGGGATCTTGTCGCAACCCGCTGGACAATCAAGGGCGTTAACGACGGTGAATATCTCGGTCACGCGCCAACCGGCAAGACCGTTGAGTGGACCGGCATCCAGATTGACCGGTTTCGAGATGGAAAGATCGTTGAAAGCTGGGTCGATTGGGATAAGTACCGCTTTATGAACACTTTGGGGTTCATTTGAGGTTTCGGCACCAAACAAGAGGATAACATGGCTTCAATACCTCCCGTTTGTGATTTCGGATGGAAAGCGATCGATGCGGAACTCCCCGGAACCGATGGCAAGACCCATCGTATTTTCGATCACACGGGTTCGAATGGTCTCCTTGTCGTCTTCATCTGCAATCATTGTCCCTATGTGAAAGCCATCGCCGACAAGCTCGTGCGCGATGCAAAGGATTTGCAGGCCATGGGCATCGGCGTTGTGGCGGTCAATTCCAATGATTCCGTTTCGCATCCCGAGGATTCCTTCGACAACATGGTCAAATTTGCCGAAGCAAACGGTTTCACATTCCCTTATCTGCATGATGAGGGTCAGTCAGTCGCCAAATCCTACGATGCGGTTTGCACGCCTGATTTCTACGGGTGCAACAGCGATCTGGAACTGCAATATCGCGGTCGCCTGGATGCGTCGCGGGCGCAGGCCGGAGTCAGCGATGCGCCGCGCGATCTTTACAACGCGATGAAGCAGGTCGCTGAAACCGGCAGGGGGCCGCAGGATCAGGTTGCCTCCATGGGCTGTTCCATCAAGTGGAAGGCAGCCTGAACGTCATCAGGAACGGAGCGCGGGCAGGCCAATTCCGGTCGATTGAAATCCGCCGTCGACGGACAGCAATTGTCCCGTGACGTAGCTCGCCTTGTCGGATGCAAGAAACACAACGGCCTCTGCGATCTCCTGCTCGCTGCCATAGCGGTTGAGTGGAATGGCGTCGTGATAGGCCGACCGGATCTCCGGCGTGTGGACGGCGAGCGCAAGCTTCGTGTTGACCGGGCCGGGCGCGACGCAATTGGCGCGAACGCCGAACTCGCCGAGTTCGGCCGCCTGCTGCTGGGTCAGGTGAATAACCGCGGCCTTGCTCGTTCCATACGCGATGCGCAAAGTGCTTGCCCGCAATCCGGAAATCGAGGCTATGTTGACGATTGCGCCCCTGGCTTCCTTCAGCGCAGGAATGAGCCTCTGGGAACACAGGAAGACGCCGTCCAGATTGGTCGCCATGACAGTGCGCCAGCGTTCGAAATCAGTTTGCTCGATCGGGCCGAAATCTGCGACGCCGGCGTTGTTCACCAGCGCATCGATCCGCCCAAATGTGTTTTCCACCTGTCTCGCCATGTCGTCGACCTGATCCGGAAAGGACACGTCGCAGATAACGGGCAGGACATCGTCAAGGTCTGCCGCAGCCTCTCGCAGCGTGTCGGCGTCCCTGTCGATCATGGCGACGCGCCGACCTTCTTCAAGAAACAGTTTCGTGGTCGCGAGGCCTATGCCGCGCGCAGCGCCCGTAACAATTGCTGTTTTTCCGGTCATTTCTCCACCCTGCGTCTGAACGCTTCCTCACTTCGCTTTAGCTGTCCGGCTTCAAAACGCCAAGCGCAATCGAGGTCCGACCCGAGGTCTCGGGAAGCATCCACAGGGGGAGAGGCGAGTCGTAATCAGATTTTTCTAAGATGGTTATCCGGCAGGAAGTCGAGGCTCGTCCGGCTTTCGGTCGATGGCTCGAAGGCGCCGACGCCGTTTTCCGATGCAACGTAGAAGCCTTCCCCAACGGAGCTGAGACCGCACGCATCACGACGGTTCAGAACCTCAAGCGCATTGCCCGAGCGGGCGTCGAAGATGACTGCGCAACCACCCTTCGGAGACGTCGCCGCGAAGGTCGCGTCATCAGCGCTGACCCTGACGGAGCCAATATAATTGCGGAAGCCGCCGATCAGGTTCGTCGGCATGTCGAAGAGCCGGATATTCTCGCCCAGCGCGCCTGTGCCAAGGAGCGGCGGAAGATCCGCTTTGTTGCCCTCATATTGGCCGCCGAAGAATATGCGTCCATTTGCGTCAGCGTCCATGTGACGGATCGAGAGTTGATGCAATTCCGGCGACAATGCGTGTTTCTCCAGCAGATCACCGGTTTCCAGGTCAATGAAGGCAAGCGAAGGCGCCATGGTCGCGAGGTTGAGCTTTTCCCTGCCGAAATCCGGATGGGTCTCAATTCCGCCGTTGGCGACCGCAAGGGTGCGGCCGTCGGGCATAAGCAGAATTTCGTGCGGCCCGAGACCGTAGCTCGACAATTCGCCGATCCGCCTGAACCGGTCGGTGGCGTCGTAGACGCCGATGACGCCTTTCACCCCGTCGTAATCGTTTTCGGTGGCGTAAAGCAGATCGCCGTCTGACGTGAATGCGCCGTGACCATAAAAATGTCGCCCCTCCGGCGCGGCGAAGAAATCCGGTTCTTTCCGACCCTGGACGTCGAAAGCGACAGCAAAGTTGCCCGGTCGTCGTGCAAACGCGACGGCCCGGCCTCGTGGACGATCCAGTGTGATGTCATGGCCGCGATCCGGCAGTGGGACGCTGAAAATTTCCCGACCGTTCTCGTCGAACAGAACGGCGACGAAGCTGCCGTCAGGACGTTTTCCCGCGCTGGCAAAGACGATGCTTTCGGCTTCCCCGCCCTGCGCGAAACCAGGTCCGACCGCAAGGAAAAGACCGGCGCCGATGCCGGTAAGGAATGACCGCCGGTTCGCCCGACGCGCGCTTTGCGATCCTCCCGTCATGTCAATCTCCGTCCAGAGAGCTGAAGCCGGGCTGAAACCCCAGATATGCGCCCATCTGGTCGCCGATCATGTCTCTGAGACTGTCAAGCGCAATGGTCGCGTAGATGAGTTTTCCGCGTAGAGGGGGATCTGAAAACGCCTCTTCGACCGGACGATTAACGGCGCCGATCGCCCGTTTCACGTTTGCAAATTCGAACGGCACCGCATTGACCAGATACTGGCCTTCTTCGGGCAGTCCATCTGCGAATCCTGCTGTGTCCAGGAGTTCCTGGATAGCCTCGACATTGGCGAGAAGCGCGGGGAAGGTCTGTCCGCTCCGCCACAGTGCGCTGCGTTTCGGCGCCGCGCGTGATGAATCCTCACCCAGAGCGGTTTTGAGCTTGAGGTCGCTTGCAATGTCTAGACCTTCGAGGATTGCGTCGCGAAATTCCGAAGCGGCTTCGAGCGGTGTCCGATAAACCGGATTGTCGTCAGCGGGGTTTTTTAAAAGAGCGGAGTAGCCATCCGGATTCGCCCAGTCGTCGCGCAATTCCGCGCTGATGATCGCCATGTTGGTGGCGACTCCAAGTGCGAAGCCGCAGCGGAAGCGACCCGATGGAGCGTCGTCCCCCAGTTCTTCCGAACCGGTTCCATAAAGGAGATAATCCAGCGCGCCGAGCCCCTGTATCGCGACGCTTTTTTCCGCCAGCGCTTGCGCGGAAGTGACGTCGTCTTCCTGCTCCCTCAACGCCTGCGTGATACGCTTGAGAGCAAGCCCTCTCCGATCCGGCCAGAAATACAGCCGCTCCAGGCGGTTGTCGTCGATCAGGGGGCCAAAGCGCAGGAATTCCACTGCCGACCAGGCCTTGACCACGTCGCCGAACTGCGCGTGAACCGTCATGAGCGCGCTTTCCGACGGGTGCTCGCAATAGTCTGAAAGCGTGCCCTGGAGATCCTGCGTGGTTGCTGCAAGCCGTGCAAAGGACGGTCTGATGTAGTCGTCGATCGCTCTGTCGACGATGCCGGACATGAAGCCTTCCGAATCCGGCTCAAGCGTTTGAGCGAGTGACGATGTCGTCAGGAATGCCAGAAGACAGGCGATCGCAAGGGACTTTATCATCAAAGGCTCTCCAGAAACCTGATCAACGCCTGGCGCTGCTCACGTGTCATCGCAGCGAAATTCTCTCGCGCCGTTTCGGCTTCTCCACCATGCCACAAGATCGCCTCTTCCAGATTACGAGCGCGGCCATCGTGGAGAAAATAGGTGTGGCCGTTGACGGTCTCCGTGAGGCCGATGCCCCAGAGCGGCGGCGTACGCCATTCGCGGCCATCGGCCTCGCCGACCTGTTGGCCGTCAGCCATTTCATCTCCGAGGTCGTGCAACAGAAAGTCGGAATATGGCCAGATCAGTTGAAACCGGTGTTCTTTTTGGGGTGCGTCCCTGGTGGTGACGAATTTCGGGGTGTGGCAGCTTGTGCAGCCTGCCGCATAGAATAGTTCCTTTCCCTCCAGTACCTGAGGATCGTCGACATCACGGCGCTGAGGAACAGCCACATTGGAGGAGTAGAAAGTCACAAGATCGAGAACCGGATCGGGCGCTTCCGTATCGCCCAGTCTATCCTGGACGCCGTCAGGCAATGCGCGGCAGGCGGTCTGGTTTTGCGTGCAGTCGCCATAAGGATTCGCCGAAGCAGGCGACGATATTCCTATGTCGCCGGAAAAGGCGTCCGCCGACTGCTGGCGGATGGTCGCATTCTGCGCCTTCCATCCAAATCTTCCGAGCGTGAGTTCTCCGGTCTCCGGATGACGCACGATCTGGACCCTGCCCGAGACGCCGTCCGCGTTTGCGTCGTCGGGGTCGGCGTTGGCGATGATGTCTGCCTGGGGAATGGCTTCCACGAGCCCAAGCCCGATCATGGGCGGCGCGATGCGCGGCGAGATCGCTATTTCGGGATGCATGTCTCCATAGGCCAGGTCCTTGATCTCAAAGGTCGGATAACGCAGGGAAACTATCTCGCCGTCGGGGTAGGCGAAGGGCTTTTCCGTATAGGCGACGCTGATCTTTCCTTCCGCAGCCAAACCCGTAACCGCCTTGTCCTGCAATTGTCCGCCGTAAACAGGGTCGGCGAAATTCAGAACCGCGTGATCTGCGATCAGTCTCCGTTCCGCTTCCGTGTTTGCTGGTCTGGCCAGCCGTATGAGCATCGAAGTGGCGTCGCCGTCTGCAAGTGGCGGGTGACCGCGTCCGTCCTTCAGGTGACAACTCTGGCAGGAGCGGGAGTTGAACAGAGGCCCCAGACCGTCGGATGCCTGGGTGGACGACGGAGATGCAACCCACAATTTGCGGAAAAGCGCATTGCCGAGCTTGAATTCCTGCTCCTGCTCGAAAGTCAGGTTGGCGAGGAATTGCGAGAAGGAATCGCGATTGACGAGTTTCTTCGAGGTTCCGGCGCCTCCTTGCATGGTCTCGAAGGCTTCTGCGCCGGAGAAGTCGGTGGTCGGTTGCGTGACTTTCCGGACCCGTTCCAGATCCTCTGCGGTGAGGTCCTGCCTGGCGCGTTTTTCAAGAATTCCGGCGTGGTTCCCGGCATCGACCAGCGACGCCGTTGCAAAGAGCAACGTGAACGCTGACAGAGCTGCAAGTGCGTGCCGTCTCAAGAGTTTCCACCATTTCCAGCGCGCGTCTGGAGGGCTATTTCTCCGGACAAGGCGCCTGCTGTATTGGAGCAGACCTTTCGATTCAATGCGTCGGAACGCCGCCTACTGGAAGACAGCGTTCGGATTGTCCAGGCTGTCTGAACCCTCGATTGCGAGAGTTTCGAGTTCGAGCGTCGCGACCGCGCGTTCGATCGAGCGGGTCTGATCGATGAGCCCGTCGATTGCAGCCTGAACCACGGCGTTGCCTTCCGTATTGCCTTCGCCGATCATCTGATCGTAGGCTTCGACTGAATTCGCCCTCTCGGCCATCGCCTTCATTTTCTCGATCGTCACGTCCAGTTTCGCCTTCAGCTCCGTATCGACGCCGGCGTCCTTTTCGGCCACCAGATCGGAAACGGACGGTCCTGTGACAGTGCTGCCGTCAGGCCGGGTATATTCGCCAAGATAGACATTGCGAATTCCGATCGCATCGTAGAGGTGCGAATTGTGTGTGTTGTCGGAAAAGCAGTCATGCTCTTCCTCCGGGTCCGCAAGCAACAGGCCAAGCTTCATGCGTTCGCCGGCGAGTTCGCCGTAAGACAATGAACCCATGCCAGTGAGGATTACGGACAATCCGGTTTGGGGGTCCTCAAGCAACTCCCGGCGCGCTGCTCCGTCAGCGCCCCAATTGGCGACCATTTCCTCGAGATCGGTGACGAGCAGGTCGGTGGCCGCCTCAAGATAGGCGCGTCGGCGTTCGCAGTGACCGCCTGTGCAACTCTCGAGATCGAAATCGGTGTAGGGACGATCTCCCGCGCCCGGCCCGGTTCCGTTGAGGTCCTGCCCCCAGAGCAGGAACTCGATGGCGTGGTAGCCGCTCGCCACATTGGCTTCTATATCGCCTGCTTCATGCAGGGTTCCGCCTATGAATTCCGGGGTGATTTCAGTCGCGTCGACCTCTTCGCCGTTGATCATCAGTACGGAGCTGGCGATGACATTCGCTGTGTAGAGGCTGTTTTCGTCGCTTTCGCTGCCATAGGAGGTATCGACATAGTCGATCAGTCCTTCATCCAGCGGCCAGGCGTTGACCCGACCTTCCCAGTCGTCAACGATCGCGTTGCCAAACCGATATGCTTCGGTTTGCTGATAGGGCACACGCGCTGCAAGCCAGGCTTCTTTCGCCGAATCAAGCGTCTCCTGTGAAGGATTCGCCAGAAACGCGTCGACCGCTGCTTCAAGCGATTTCGCCGTTGTCAGCGAATCGGAATACGTCGCTTCGGCAAGGTCCGCATAATGGTCGACCACCTCTTGCGCCGATGGCGCAGCCGCTGCATGCCCTGCAAAAACGAGGGAAGTCGCTGCAAGCACAGTGCGAATGGTTCTCTTTTTTATCATCTGGAATCCTTCTGTTTAGAAGTATCGAATTCGGCCCCACGGGTTGCGCGATTTCGCTGCCGGCACAGGCTTGGAGCTTTGGGGTTTAAACATGACTTCTGTTATCATTATTTCAGCATATGTAAATCTGCCTGCGGCGAATATTCTGTCGCAGGGCGAATATGCGAAATGCCTGTCGAACGTCGTTGGTTGACCGTTCGTTCGGTTTATTTTACTTCTAGCCGTCCTAAAGGCTGCGCAGGTGCGTGACGTGTTCACGAACCCCGTCGCAGGCAGCGAAGGGCTTGCCATGGCTCGTACCCGGGCACAGGACTACGATGAAAAGCGGTTGGCGATCTTGCAACAATCCGCCGAGCTGTTTTCCAGACACGGTTATTCCGGCACCTCGATCACGATGATTGCGGATGGATGCGGCGTCTCGAAGGCGCTGATCTACCATTATTATCCGGACAAGGAAGCTGTTCTGTTCGACATGCTCGACGAACATCTGCAGAGCCTGGTCGAAGTCGTCCAGAACGCATCTGACGCCGTTGCGGATCCCCGCGAGCGGGTCTACGCCATCGCCGCGGCGTTGCTGGACGCCTACCAGGACGCGGACGCTCATCACCAGGTGCAGATATCAAGCCTGAAGCTGTTGCCGGATGACAAGCAGGAGCTGTTGAAGAATTGCGAGCGCACGCTTGTGAAGCTGATGTCGGAAGCGCTTGCCGAAGCTCTTCCGCACCATGCCGACGGTCCTTTTCTCATGCCGCTGACCATGTCGGCCTTCGGGATGCTCAACTGGAACTACATGTGGTTCCGGGAAGGCAGAGGAATGACGCGCGCCCGATATGCGAGGTTCGTTGCTGATCTGCTTCTGTCCGGGGCCCCCGAGGCAATCAGGTCTGACAGCTTCTGAAAACAGCGCCTCAGAAAGTGCATTTCTTGAGTTGCTGAACCCTTCCGTCCGGCTTTCCGAAACCGCGACCATTCGCTTGTTCCACTACCGGTCGCGGGTGTGCTATCGGGTTCGCTATTCTCATGGATGACATAATGCTTTGGAGGAATTCATATGTCGGACGAACCCTGTTGCGATGTGGCGCATCTCGGACATGTAGAGATTTTCACCAACAAACCGGAAGAAAGCCTCGACTTCTTCGTGAATGTCTACGGACTGACGGAAAGCGGCCGGGAAGGGGACTCTGTCTATCTGCGCGCCTTCGACGATTATGAATATCACACTCTGAAACTGACGGCGTCCGACACAACCGGTGTTGGACATATCGGCTACCGGTGCTCCTCGAAGGCGGCGCTTGAGCGACGCGTGGCGGTTATCGAGGAAATGGGATGCGGAAAGGGCTGGATCGACGGCGACCTCGGACACGGACGCGCATACCAGTTTACCGATCCGGACGGGCACCTGTTCGAACTCTACTACGACACGCGCGAATATACAGCGCCAGCGGATGAGCAGCCTGCGCTGAAGAACATCGCCCAGCGTTATCATGGCCGTGGCGTCTGTGTGCGGCGGATCGACCACCTGAATTTGCTTGCGCGCGATGTCAGCGCGATCCGGGAATTCATGACCAAGGCGCTCGGCAGTCGCGTGACCGAATTGATCCAGCTCGACAATGGCCGGCTCGGCGGATGCTGGTTTACGGTCAACAACAAGAGCTATGACATCGCCTACACGGAAGACCATGCGAACGCGCAGGGGCGTTTTCACCATGTGACCTATGCGGTGGACCAGCGTGAGGATGTTCTGCGGGCCGCAGACATCTTCCTCGAAAATGGCGTCTTTATCGAGACTGGCCCGCACAAACATGCGATACAGGGAACGTTCTTCCTCTATGTTTACGAACCCGCCGGCAATCGCGTCGAAGTCGCCAACGCCGGCGCGCGCCTGATCCTGAGGCCGGACTGGAAGCCGGTTATCTGGACGGAGAAAGAACGCAAGAAGGGACAGGCCTGGGGACTGCAGACGATCGCCAGTTTCCACACCCATGGCACGCCGCAGGTCGGCGCCGACTGAACCGGAAAAGCGTTTGCTCAACATCTGACACAGGCCCGGTCCGGCCGGAATTGGTTTTCCCGTTGGCCCGCGGCCGCCCTGTGTTATCCAGTGGCGCGCAGCGCGTCGAGTGCAATCTCAGCTTGCCAAGCCCCACTTGAACTGCTAATGCCATTTCAACTAATATATTAGTATCTGAGTTGATGGAATCGTTGTTGCCTCGGTTCCGGACGCATTTTTAGCGAAACACACGGGAGGAAGACATGAAGACCAGAGGATCGAAAATTGCAGTCGCCATGCTGGCGGCAGGGCTCGCATTGGGCGTCGGCGCAACCGGCGTTTCAGCGCAACAGGTATTGCGTCTCGGCACGGTGTTGTCGCCGCAGGATCCAATGGGTCAGGGCCTGGAGCGCTTAAAGGAGAAGGTCGAAGAGCGCACCAATGGCGAGGTGGTCATCGAGGTGTTCCACAATTCGCAGCTTGGCGACACGCGCGATATGCTCGACCAGGCGCGCGCAGGGGCGAATGTCGGCACGGTGACGGACGTTGCAAGGCTTGCAAGCTTTGTTCCCGAACTTGCAGTACTCAGCGCCCCGTTCCTGTTTGACGATTTCGAGGACGCCGACAAGTTTGCACAGTCGGAACCCTACCTTGCCTGGGGCGAGGAATTGACGGACAAGGCCGGCCTCGTGATGCTGGCTTCCAACTGGTATCAGGGCGCCCGTCATGCGCTGACGCAGAAGCCGATTGCATCGCCGGCGGACCTTAAAGGCGTCAAGATGCGCACCATCGGCGCACCGGTCTGGATCGAAACCATCGCGGCCATGGGCGCGACGCCGACCCCGATCGCCTGGGGCGAAGTCTACTCGGCGCTGCAGCTCGGCACGATCGATGCAGCCGAGGCTCAACCGACGGCCATCTGGGGCGCGAAGCTGTATGAGGTCATCAAGGATGTGAATCTGACCGGACACATCCAGCTTGTCACGGCGCTCGTGGTCGGGGATGATACCTGGAGCAAGCTGACGCCCGAGCAGCAGGCGATTGTACGGGAGGAAGCGATCGAAAACGGACGTTGGGCTTCGCAGCTCACCATCGAACTCGGTGAAAAAGCTCTGAAGGACGTGGCTGCGACCGGAGTGAACGTCAACGAGGTCGATCGCGAGGTCTTCAAGGAGGCCGTGTCGGGCGTTTACGGCAAGCTGGAACTGGAAGACGAGGTCGCCGTCGTCAAGGAAGTCCTCGGCAAACAATAAGCCATTCGGCCGCGCGGGTGGAGAACTGTCATGATGATGCGCATCGAATTCACCCTCGCGGCCCTCTTGCTCAGCGCGATCGTCTGCCTTGTGGCGATCGCCTCGATAACCCGTTACGCAGGCGCGCCTATCATCTGGTCGGTGGAAGTCGCGCAAACGCTGTTTATATGGCTCTGTATGCTTGCCGCGGATATCGCGCTCCAGCAATCGCGGCATTTCGGACTGGACTGGTTGGGCGATATTCTCGCGCCGGTCTTTGGTCGGATGGTGAAGATCTTCAACATCGCGATCGTTCTTGTCCTGCTTGTCTTTCTCTTTGTTTATTCGATTGAGCTGGTTCGTTTGAGCCACCCGCGCCTTTACGGAGCGACGCAAATGCATTTCTCGTTCGTCACCGGGGCGCTGCCATTCGGGTTGTTTCTGATGATCAGAACGCTTGGCTACGAGCTCTATCGCAGTCTCCGGAAACCGGTCGACACTTCATCTGCAGACGGACTGGCCGGCCAATGATCCTCATCAGCGTTGCGTTGCTTTTCGCCCTGTTCCTGATCATCGGCGTTCCGGTCGCTTTTGCCCTGGCGCTCGCCAGCATTCCGGTCTTCATTTTCAGCGGCGGCATGCCGCCGACCGTGGCATTGCAGAAAATGGCGGTCGCGACGCAGTCTTTCCCGTTGCTCGCCGTTCCGTTCTTCATTCTCGCCGGCAATCTGATGAATGTGACGGGCCTCACGCGCCGTCTCGTCAATTTTTCTCGGCTCCTTACCGGCTGGATGGCCGGCGGATTGCTTCAGGTGAGCGTGGTTCTCAGCTTCATGATGGGAGGCGTGTCCGGGTCGGCGGTGGCCGACGCCTCGATGCAGTCGCGCCTGTTTGGCAAGGCGATGGTGGAGCGCGGCTACAGCCGCGGCACGTCAGCCGCGGTGATCGCCTTCAGCTCCATCATTACAGCGACAATCCCCCCAAGCATCGGACTGATCCTGTTTGGTTTCATCAACGAAGTTTCCGTCGGACGTCTTTTCCTGGCGGGCGTTGTTCCGGGTCTCCTGCTGATGTTCGTGCTTATGGCGGTCACCGGTATTGTCGCGTCGCGCAGAGGGTACGCGCCAGAATTGCCCGAACGTCCAACCGGTGGCCAATTGCTGGCAAGCGCGGCTGAAAGCATCTGGGCGCTGCTGTTTCCGATCATACTGATTATCGGTTTTCGGTTTGGTCTCTTCACGGCGACGGAGGCCGGAGCCTTCCTTGTCTTTTACGCCCTCATAATCGGGCGGTTCGTTTATCGGGAGCTCGACTTCGAAAAGCTTCTGGACGCGATGCGTGGAACCATGGCGGACCTGGGTATGGTCATGCTTCTCATCATGATGGCCGCTGTGCTCGGATACGCCATGACAATCGAGCGAGCGCCGCAGGAAATCACCGAATTTGTCACCTCGATCACGGATGTCTCCGTGCTTGTCCTTATTCTGGTCGTCTGTCTGTTGATCGTGACCGGTATGTTTCTTGAAGGCGCAGCAAACATCCTGCTGATCACGCCGATCGTCTTGCCGGTTCTTGTGGCGAGCGGCTTCGATCCGATTCATATGGGCGTCATCATCGTGACGCTGATCAATTTCGGCGGCGTGACGCCGCCGGTCGGCGTCATCATGTTCACAGTCTGCGGCATAATGAATTGCAAGTCGGGAGAATTCGTGAGGGCCTCGCTGCCGTTTTTCCTGGCCATGATTATCTTTTTCGCCATCCTCATCGCGTTCCCGGGCCTGTCACTCTATCTGCCGAGGCTATTGATGTGACGGACGACGAACCGGCCTGGCGCTTCACCATCCTTTCCGATCTTTGGGCGGAACTTGGGGAAAGCCCGGCATGGTCAGAAGAGGACAACTGTGTCTGGTGGATCGACGTCTCGGGAAGAGCATTATTGCGCACCGATTGCGGGAATGGCCGAACCCGGCGCTGGGATCTTCCGGAGACAGTAGGCTTTGCCGTCCTGGCGGATGACGATTCGATCGCAATCGGTCTGGAATCCGGGATTTATCGGTTTGCCGAAAAATCAGGTCTTGGCGCGCGTCTTGCGGCATCGCCTGGCGAGGGCCTTCGCTACAATGACGCGTCGATCGATCCGGCCGGACGGATCGTTTGCGGCACAATGGACCGTGATAATGCTCGCCCAGCGGGAACGATCAGTCGCGTCGAGCCGGACGGCTCCATGTGCGTTCTCTTTGCCGGTCTCTATACGCCGAATGGTCTTGCCTTCGATGCTGTGCGGGATCGCATGTATTTTTCCGATTCGCATCCGGAATCCCGGACGATCTGGGTTTGCGATTACGATCCGGTTTCGGGCAAGACGTCTGACAGGCGCATTCTGGACCTATGCCGGGATAGAAAGGGACGTCCTGACGGCGGTGTGGTCGACAACGCCGGAAACTACTGGATCGCGGGCGTCGACGCCGGTGAATTGTGGTGCTACTCCCCGGCAGGTGAACGCATCCGAACGGTCGCAACCGACAGTGATTATCCGACAAAGATGACCTTCGGTGGTAGTCGCGGAGATCGTGCGTTCCTGACGTCGAAACATATGGATGGAGAGGGCGGATTCCTGTGTCAGGCGACAGCCGATGTCACGGGTGTTGATCAAAAACTCAAAAGTAATCCGGATACCGACTGACGATCAGGTCAACAGCGCTCAGTGTGCCGGACAAGTGTTTGCGAATGGCGTCGGCTGTCCGGTCCTGGTCGGAGGCTTCGATCGCATCGAGAATCCCGCGGTGATCGGAAAGCACCGTGGCGGCCTTGCCGGCGTCGGGCAGATGCAGATTGCGCAGCCTGTCGATATGGCCGGAGCGTGAAATGATCAGATCCCAGAGATTGGCCTGACCTGCGGCTTCCGCCAAAGCCGCGTGAAAGCGGGTGTCGAGGTCGCGAAACCGGTCGATCCAGTTCTCCGTCTCAAGAACCCGCTCTTGTGATTGCCAGATATGTCGCGCCTCTTTTGTGAGCGAGCGATCGTCTGACCGGGCAAGCACGCGGCCGATTTCCAGTTCGACGGCTGTTCTCAGAAACTGGGTCTCGCGCGCCTGGGCGATGTCGATCTTTGACACGAGCGTTTTGGATTGCGGGTAGACCTCGATAAGCCCCTCTTTTTCCAGCAGAATGAATGCATCGCGCACAGGAGTCTGGCTGACGCCGTATTGTTGGACGAGTTCAAGACGGGAGAGACCTTCGCCTGGCTTGAGTTCCAGAGAAATGATTCGCGAACGCAGATCCTCATACACCTGGATCGCCGCAGGCCGTTTGCGATCGATGGCGAAATGATGGCGCGCCGGTTTGCCGGTCTGCGCAGTTTCCTCGCTCGTTGTCGGCAATCAAATCTCCTGTTCGCCTGGACGCGCCGTGGTTTGCGCCATTGCTTTGGGCAAACTAATATATTAATACATCGATCAGATGTCCATTCCGGCGCAAGCCGGACGGAAGCAGGATCGAGGCTTGGTCGGCTGACAATACATTCACGCCTGACGGAGGCAAGGGCAGGCTTGGCCAGGGAGCCGTCGTTCGAATTTGCTCTTCGTGTTTCAGGACATGTCGAAACGATAAACAGGACCAGCCGGACAGACGAGTCGGTCGCCGGCGCGCGGAGGAAACGGCGCAAATGACAGAAAAGAAATCGCTGCGCAGCGAGCGCTGGTTTGCACCGGATGACTTTCGGTCCTTTGGCCATCGGTCGAGGGCGCAGCAAATGGGTCTCCGACCGGAGGAATGGTCCGGCAAGCCGATTGTGGCGATTCTCAACACCTGGTCCGACATCAATCCGTGCCACCAGCACTTCAAGCAGCGCGTCGAGGACGTGAAGCGCGGCGTTCTCGAAGCAGGCGGTTTTCCGATTGAACTTCCCGCGCTGTCGTTGTCCGAGAGCTACGTGAAGCCGACGACCATGCTCTATCGCAATCTGCTGGCGATCGAGGCCGAGGAACTTCTGGTGTCCCATCCTGTCGACGGGGCGGTTCTCATGGGCGGTTGCGACAAGACCACGCCCGGCCTCGTCATGGGAGCGATCAGCGCCGGCCTGCCGTTCATCTTCCTGCCAGCCGGACCCATGTTGCGCGGCAACTGGAGGGGCAAGACCCTCGGCAGCGGCTCGGACGCATTCAAGTATTGGGACGAGCGACGCGCGGGTGAAATCACGGCGAAGCAGTGGGACGAGATGGAAGCGGGCATCGCCCGCTCCTATGGTCACTGCATGACGATGGGAACGGCCAGCACCATGACGGCCATAGCAGAAGCGCTTGGCCTGACCTTGCCGGGCGCCTCATCCATACCGGCGGCCGATTCCGGACATATCCGCATGGCCTCGAAATGCGGCGTGAGGATCATCGGGATGATCGCCGAAGACCTGACCCCGGACCGGATTCTCGATGAGAACGCCTTCGACAACGCATTAACCGTCGCGATGGCCACCGGATGCTCCACCAACGCCGTCATACACCTGATAGCGATGGCGAGAAGGGCTGGCGTTCAGCTTGATCTCGAGGCCATCGACGGCAAAAGCCGCGACGTTCCGGTTATCGCCAATGTGCGGCCGTCCGGCGCGACCTACCTGATGGAGGATTTCTACTACGCAGGAGGCCTGACTGGCCTCATGTCCAGACTTGGCGACCACCTTCACGCCGATTGCATGACGGTGACGGGCCAAACGCTCGGCGAGAATCTTGAAAACGCCGAGATCTATGATGACGACGTCATACGCAGCCTCGACAATCCGATCTACCGGGAGGGATCGATCGCTGTTCTGAAAGGGAACCTGGCGCCGGACGGCTGCGTCATCAAGCCGGCTGCGTGTGATCCGAAGTTTCACGTGCACGAAGGTCCGGCCATGGTCTTTGACAGCTATCCCGACCTCAAGGTCGCGCTCGACGACGAGAAACTCGACATTACCGCCGACCACGTGCTCGTTTTGCGCAACGCCGGGCCAAAAGGCGGGCCGGGCATGCCGGAATGGGGCATGATCCCGATGCCGAAGAAGCTTCTGAAGGAAGGGCATCGCGACATGGTGCGCATTTCGGACGCCAGGATGAGCGGCACCAGCTTCGGCGCATGCGTGCTCCACGTGGCGCCGGAATCCTATGTCGGAGGGCCGCTGGCGCTTCTGAAGACCGGAGACATCGTGCGCATGGATGTTCCGAACAGGCGGATCGACATGCTCGTCAGCGACGAGGAGTTGCAAAAGCGCCGCGCCGCCTGGAAGGAACCGCCGCCGAAATTCGGGCGTGGTTACGGCTGGATGTTTCTCCAGCATATCGGCCAGGCCGACAAAGGCGCTGATTTCGACTATCTGGAAACGGCCTACGGACCTGCGTCCGGCGAGCCGGATATTTATTAAGGCCGCCCATGTCTGAAACACTTGATGAGAAAACAACGTCGATCCTGCAGCGGGTCAGTACGGCGTCGATCTGCACGGCGCTTTTCAAGAACGGATTGCGGAACCAGTTCATCCAGGATGTGCGGCCGCTTGCGAAACCGAAGCAGAACATGGTTGGGCCCGCCTATACGTTGCGCTACATTCCGGCGCGGGAAGATAGAAACGGCATATCCGTATTCGAAAATTCCGAGCATCCGCAGCGTCTTGCAGTGGAGCAGTGTCCTGAAGGCCACGTCATGGTCATGGACAGCCGCAACGATCCGCGCGCGGCCTCCGCCGGATCCATACTCATTACCCGGCTGATGGTTCGCGGTTGCGCCGGCGTCGTCACCGACGGCGGGTTTCGAGACAGCCCCGTTATCGAGACGCTGGATATCGCCTGCTATCACAACAGGCCGTCCGCTCCCACGAACCTGACGCTGCACGAAGCATGCGACCTGAATGTGCCGATCGGATGCGGCGGGGTCGCGGTGTTTCCGGGCGACACAATCGTCGGCGATGGTGAAGGCGTCGTCGTTATTCCGGCGCAAATGACCGCAGAGATCGCCGAGGAATGCGCACGGATGGAGCGATTCGAGCAATTCGCCACGGAGCAGGTGCTCAAGGGTGCGCCGGTTATCGGTCTTTATCCCCCGACCAAGGAAAGCGCCAGACAGGCTTTCGAGGTCTGGCTTGCAGAACGGTCGGATGATTGCACTTGACACTCCATTTCGAGAAATGCAGGTTGAAACGCCTTTCGGATTAATCCATCCAGAGTTGAGGTGGAGAGGTCAGGCGGGCGGCGACATACGGGCGACCAGTCTGCGTTTTGCACGACTGCGGGCGGGATCAGGCGTTTGGCGGAGGATAGAAGATTCCTTTGCCAGAATAATTCCGGCCACCTGTTTCAGAAAATTGATTTCAGATTTCCGGCGTTTTTTGACGGGAAGCAAAAGTGTTTTAATTATGTGGCGACCAGCCGAAAAAAGATATGACAGGATGTCATATCGACAATGTGGAAATTCGGGGCTGAGCGTATCGGTGTTGTCTCTCGGACTGTGGCACAATTTCGGACCCGACATTCCCTTCGACATCAAACAGGCGGTTTGTCGGCAGGCCGTCGATCTGGGGATAAACCATTACGATCTGAACGCCGGCGCCGGGTCTTCGCCCGGCTCGGCCGAAGAAACCTTCGGCGAGATATTGCGAACGGATTTTAGCGACATCCGCGACGAACTGGTGATCTCCGTGAAGGCTGGCTTCGGCGCCTCGTCCGGCAACCATCCTGCACGGAGCAGTCGGAAGCATCTGGTGGCCAGTTGCGACCGCAGTCTTCGGCGAATGGGCCTCGACTATGTCGACATTTTCTACACGCATCATCGGGATCCGAAGACGCCTCTGGAGGAGACCATGTCGGCGCTCGACCACATCGTGCGTTCTGGCAGGGCTCTCTATGTCGGTTTGTCCGCCTATGACACCAAGTCGACGCGCGAAGCAGTGGAAACCCTCAAAGAGCTTGGCACACCCTGCCTCGTCTACCAGCCGAGACACGTTTCCGGCGATCACTGGTTGGATGACAGGGAACTGAAGACGATTCTCGACGAGAATGGCGTCGGCGCGATCGTCTTTTCGCCGCTTGCCCAGGGTCTGCTGACGAGCCGATATCTTTCCCGTGCATTGCAGGACGGATACGTGGCGGAAATGCCTTCCTCGGCGTCTTCTTTCCAGGACAGTCTCCTGAACAATGTGCGTCGCTTAAATGGCATTGCGGCCGGCAAAGGCCAGTCCCTCGCACAAATGGTGCTTGCATGGATTTTGTGGGGAGGCAAAATGACATCGACGCTGATCGGCGCCACCCGGCCTGAGCAGGTGGTCGATTGCGTCATGGCGATGAACCATGTCGATTTTTCGATCGAGGAATTGACGCAGATCGACTGGTTCTCGCGGGTAGTGAATGTCCGACTTTCCGCCGTCGCCGCACAGAGGAGGAATTGAGGCTGCCATGATTTTCAATCCGGTGCTTCCCGGTTTCAACCCGGATCCGTCGATCTGCCGCGTCGGCGACGACTACTATATCGCCACATCGACTTTCGAATGGTATCCGGGCGTGCAAATCCACCACTCGCGAAATCTCGTGAACTGGAGCCTGGTCAAGCGTCCGCTGGAGCGGGCCAGCCAGCTCGATATGCGTGGAGATCCCGATTCCTGCGGCGTGTGGGCCCCATGCCTGTCCTATGCCGACGGCCTTTTCTGGCTTGTCTATACGGACGTGAAGAGGCTCGACGGCAATTTCAAGGACGCGCACAACTACATCGTCACATCTCCGACGATCGAAGGCGAATGGTCGGATCCCGTCTATATCAATTCCTCGGGTTTCGATCCGTCGCTGTTTCATGACGAAGACGGCCGCAAATGGTTCATGAACATGCTGTGGAATCACCGTTCCAATTCGGTAGGCGGTAGTCCCAAGCATCCGGCCTTCGCAGGCATCCTGCTGCAGGAATATGATCCGGATGCGGGCAAGCTGGTCGGGCCGGTGAAAAACGTCTTCCAGGGAAGCTCGCATGGACTGGTGGAAGGCCCACATCTGTTCAAGAGAAAGGGCTGGTACTACATGACCGTGGCTGAAGGCGGGACGGGATACGACCACGCCGTCACCATGGCGCGGTCCCGGTCCATCGACGGACCCTACGAAATCCATCCCGACACGTTTCTGATCACCTCCGCAAACGCTCCTGACGCCGCGCTGCAGCGGGCCGGGCACGGCCAGATCGTCGAAACTCCAGCTGGCATCGTCTTTCATACCCATCTCTGTTCCAGACCGCTTCCCGGAACGAGACGCTCGCCGCTGGGGCGTGAAACGGCGATCCAGCGCTGCGAGTGGCGCGATGACGACTGGCTCTATCTCTCGCAAGGGGGCGTCATGCCGTTTGTCGAGGTGCCGACCGAGGATCCACTTGTCGATCCGGAGCCGACCAAAGCGACGCACAGGATTTTTGACGGCGACCAGCTGCCGCCGGAGTTCCAGTGGCTGCGTTCACCCGAACCGGAAAAACTGTTCTCGATGACCGGAAGCGCGCTGCGTCTTCACGCCCGGGAATCGATCGGAAGCTGGTTCGAACAGGCGCTGGTGGCGCGGCGACAGGAGCACTTCGTGTTTCGCGCCGAGACGGAAATCTCGTTTGCGCCGGAAACCATCCAGCAGGCGGCCGGGCTCACCCACTACTACAATCGCCACAAATTTCATTTCCTGGCTGTCACCTGGCATGAGAAACTCGGCCGGGTCCTGACGATCCTGAGTTGTCCGGGCGACTGGCCGGACGGCCGTCTCGAGTTTCCGCTCGATGAGCCTGTTCAGCTGCCAGCCGACGGACCGGTGCAACTGGCGCTTGAGGTGGATCTCGGCGAACTCCGTTTCTTCTGGCGCGTTTCAGCTTCCGAAGACTGGAAACAGGTCGGGCCTGTTCTCGACGCCAGCGTGATTTCGGACGAGGGCGGTCGCGGCGAACATGCGTCATTTACCGGCGCGTTCGTCGGCATGGCGGCGTTCGACACGAGCGGGTCGGCCATAAAGGCCGATTTCTCCCGCTTCGATTACGCGCCGCGTTGAACTCAGGCACGCTGTTTTCCGATGCTGGATGAGGCGACCGCCAGAACGACAATCGCGCCGACCAGCACTTCGCGCACATAGCTGTCGACGCTCATCTGCGTCAGCCCGTTGTCGAGCACGCCAAGGATAAGAACGCCGACCAGCGTTGCAAAGACCCGCGGCTCGCCTTCCTCGCTCATCGTCATGCCGAGGAAGACGGCGGCGATGGCGTCGAGCATCAGCCCGCTGCCCTGGGTCGGGTTCGCTGAGGCCACCCGGCTGGCGTACATCAGACCGGCTGTGGCGGCGCCGAGCCCGGTCAGGGCGAAGGCTGACATACGCAGTATCCGAACCTTCACGCCGGCGAGCCGCGCCGCCTCGTAGTTGCCGCCGATTGCATAGAGTCGTCTGCCATAGGGCGTATGCTCAAGGCCGATCCAGACGAGGATAAGCACGGCAACGGCGAGGATCGTCAGATAGGGCAGGTGCAGGGGTTGCAATCCAAGCCATTCGAGCGAAATTCCGCTGCGCGCAAAGCCACTGAACCCGGATGGAATATCCCGGCCGAATATAGTCTTGCCGCCGCTGACCAGAAAGGCGCCGCCGCTGAACATGGTCAGCGTGCCGAGCGTGGCGACGAACGGTAATATGCCGATATAGCTGACGAGGAAACCGTTGAAGAGACCGCCCACGGCGCCGACCGCAAGGGCTGCGGCGACGCCGGCATAGATCGGGTAGTCATTACTGAAGACGATCGCCGCCGCCACGCCCGCAAGACTTGCCATGGACCCGACGCTGAGGTCAAAATCGCCCATGACCATGACAATCGTCATGGTGAAGGCCACGACGGCGAGCATGCTGATCTGCTGCGAAATATTCAGCATGTTTCGCGGCGTCAGGAATGTTTCGGGCAACTGCATCCAGAAAAACACGATGATGGCGCAAAAGCCGATGAGGGTTCCGAAGCGGCGAACAAGGCTGAGCAACGATCGAATCCTATTCGTAAAACATCTGCAGAAGTCGCGCGGGCGTCAGGCCGTCGGTCTCGACAATGGCGTGTTGACGGTGGTCGCGCATGACAAGGATCCGGTCGCACATGCCGATGAGTTCCGGAAGGTCCGACGAGGTCATGATGGTAGTGCTGCCGGCTGCGCTGAGTCCGCGGACAAGCGTGTAGATGTCAAACTTGGCGCCCACATCGACGCCGCGCGTGGGTTCGTCGAGCAACAGCAACTCCGGCGTTTTGCCCAGCGCCCTTGAGAAGACGACCTTCTGCTGGTTGCCGCCGCTGAGCTGATAGCAAGGCTGGCCGAGGCGGCTGTATTTGAGCCGAACGCGCTCGGCGATAGCGCCGGTATGAATGCGCTCCTTGCGCCTGCTGGAAAAGATGCGCGCGGATCCAAGCTGTCCGAGATGCGGCAGAACGGCGTTGTCGACGATGCTCCGTCGCAGCATCAGGCCTTCACGCCGGCGCTCCCTCGGCACATAGGCGATCCGCCTCTTCCATGCGACCGAAGGGGCTGATGGCAGCGTCTGCTTGTCCTGGAACGTGACTGCGCCCGAAAGCGGCTTCTCGTCGCCAAGGAAGGCGTGCAGGACTTCGCTTTGCCCGGATTCGGCAAGGCCCGCTACACCCAGTATCTCGCCCCGCTTCAGAGAAAATTCCAGCCCGTCCACATGTTTCGTGCGCAGCTTCTCGACAGTGCAGAACATTTCCCTCGCCGGCGTTCCTGTGCGCGCTGGATAGGTATCGCGGATCGCGCGGCCGGTCATCGCCTCGATGATCCGCTCGCGGCTGGTCTCGGCGATCCGCGAGGTCTCGATCGTGCGGCCGTCCCGATAGATCGTCACGCGATCGCAGTTCTGCATCACCTCGTTCATCCGGTGCGAAACAAAAAGGACCGAAGCGCCTGATTGCTTGAGCCCCTCTATGACGGCGAACAGCTTGTCGCATTCCTGTCCGGTCAGCGCCGCCGTTGGCTCGTCCATGACATAGAGGCGGGCGGGATGCGCATCGGAAGACACGAGGGTCGCGGCGATCTTGACCAGCATCTGGTCGCCGGTCGAAAGCCGCGCCGTCTTGCGGCGGGTGTCGATGTGATCGACGTCAAGGCGTTCCAACGCTGCGCCCGCCTTGTCATGCACGCGCCGCCAGTCGACGGCGAGTCCGAAACGCCGCGGATAGGCCTGGGCCATGACGATGTTCTCGGCCACGGAGAGGTGTGGAACGATGTTGAGTTCCTGGTGAATGAACCGAAACCCCTGGCGGGCGGCATCGTCAGGACCTTCGAGCGGGACCTTTGACCCATCTATATGGAGCGAGCAATCATCGGGCCTCACGACGCCCGCCAGCACCTTGATCAAGGTGCTCTTGCCGGCGCCGTTCTCGCCCATCAGTGCATGGACTTCGCCGGCCTCGATCTCGAGACTGGCGTTATCGAGCGCCGCGGCGGCGCCGTAGCGTTTCGTAACATGATCGAGTTTCAGGAAGGTCATTGCAGCGAAGGAGGTCGGCGGGACTTATGCCCGCCGGCCGCGCTTTTGGTCATTGGCCGTCGACGTTAGCTGCAGTCACAAGTTTTGCGGGCACGTAGATCGCGCGTTCCTTGATGGTTTCGCCGGCGAGCGTGCGGGCGACCGCATCGGCGGTCGCTGTTCCGATGCCGACGAAATCCTGTGCGACGGACGCCTCGAAATTGCCGCCGGCGGCAATTGCCTCACGAGCCTGCGGGTTCGCATCTATGCCGGTGATGACGATGCCCTCATCGGCGCGGCCCGCGTCCTCGATCGCCTGCAGTGCGCCGAGCGCCGGCTGGTCCCAGGCCGCCCAGACGGCTGCGATGCTGCCTTTTTCGGGATGAGCGGCGAGGATTGCCTCCATCTTGGCGCGGGAGTCGGCGATGCCGCCGTCCTGAACGTCAGGCGTAACCCGGTCGATCACCTCGATATCGGGAAAGTTTCCGAAGACCGCATCGGCGATGACGCCGCGTATCTGCACCGGCGGGAACGGGTCGAAGACGAACATAACAACATTGCCCTTGCCGCCGATCCGGTCAGCGATATAGGTCGCGGTTTCCGCAGCCATGGCGTAGCCATTGCTGGTGACATTGGTGACGAGCAGAGCGTCGGCGCCGGAATCCATGCCGATGACCGGAATTTCCGCCTGTTTGGCGACTTCAAGACCGGCCGCCACCTGGGTCGGATCGACATTGATGACGATCGCGTCGACATTCTGGTTGACGGCGTCTTCGATGCGGCTGATCACGGCGGCGACGTCGCCGGCCGTATCGATGACATTGACGTCCCAGCCTTTTTCACCAGCCGCCGCCTGGAAGCCTTCGAGATAGAATTGCGTGCCTGGCTGCGCGAGATAAGGCGTGATCACCGCCACCTTTTCGGCGGCCTGAGCGCCGGCGGCGAGCATCAAAGCCGACGCCAGCGTCACGGCCATTGATTTCATGAGTTTGCGCATAGTCCTCTCCTGTTCGAACTTATTTGTCCCGTTCAGACCTTGAAGGTTATTACAATTGGCTTCTCTACGAAAAGGCTTTTGTCGTCTATCGAATTTCCGGCTTGTGCAGACCGACAAGCGCATGACTGAGATCCTTCGTCGACTCATAGGCCTGTTTGTACAGGTCGAAGAGCCGGTCATAGTGGCCGCGTCGGGCCGCATCCGGTTCGTAGACGCGGTCGAACTGAACAAGTCTGGCGAAGGCTGTGGACAGATCCGGCATCAACCCGGTGGCGACGGCGGCGATGCCAGCCGCCCCCAGAACACCTGGGTCCCCCACGGACGCCCGCTTCAGGCGCTTGTCGAGCACATTCGCCCGGATTTGGTTCCAGATATCGGATTTGAAGCCCCCGCCGCCGCAATTGATGGCGTCAGGCGTCATGTCGGCGGAGACTTCGAGCCGTTCCTGCACCCAGCGCGCCGAGCAGGCTACGCCCTCCATCACGCCGCGCGCGATTTCGGCCGGCCCAGCGCTACTGTCTATGCCAAGGAAAGTGCCGCGGGCGTGGATATCCCAGAGTGGCGCGCGCTCGCCCTGAAGGTGCGGCAGGAAGAGCGGGGCGGGGGCGTCGAAATCGAGCGCCTCTACCTTGCGGGCCAGCATTTCTGGCGGGTGACCGAGCAAACGCGAGCACCAGTTGAGCGACTCGCCGCCGGACTGGGTCGGTCCGGCGTGCAGCGTCAGCCCGTCGTAGGAAGGAAAGACGATCACGCCGGGCGAGGGCTTGACGGCGTCGGACAATATGCCGAGCACCTCGCTCGTGCCGCTTAGATACATTGCATGGCCCGCGCCCGGAACGCCGATGCCGAACATGCCGGCCCATGCGTCCATCGTGCCGACGGCGACTGGAACGCCGGCGCATGGGAGGCCGTCGCGCACCTTGCCGGCAATCGCAGTCATCGGCGCCAGCGGCACGACGCGCTCGGCGGCGCCAGGCACATGGGCGAACAGGTCGGGGATGGGGCTGAGCGCGGCGTCGACCAGCCCGAGATTGCCGATCTGATCGGAAACGGCCTCGCCGGTAAGACGCTGGATGCAATAGTCCTTCGGCAGCATCACCCAGCGGGTCTTTTCCCATATGTAGGGCTGGTTCTGTGACATCCAGGACATTCGGCTCATGCAATGGCTGGCGTCGATGGGGCGTGGCGCGCCCCACCAGCGGACGCGATCTTCCACCGGCACTTTCTCATCCAGGCGCGCGGCGGCCTCGGCGCAGCGTCCGTCCTGCCAGACAATAGCCGGGGCGAGCGCCTCGCCGCTTTCGTCGACAAAGAGGTGCGTGTTGACCTGTGACGTCAGGCCCAGCGCCCTGACTTCCGTGAGGTCGTGGTTCGCGGCAAATTTCGAGAGCGCAGCGAATATGTGCTTCATCCAGAGTTCGGGATCCTGCTCGACGACGCCGTGCTTGCCGTGAACGGTCTCATAGGGCTTGGCGTAGCGGTCGACGACCCCGCCGGCGATATCGAAAAGGATCGCCTTTACGCTCGTTGTTCCAACGTCGACGCCGATCAACATTTCCTGCGCCATCCCTACCTCGCCGCGTCACCAGAGTTGCGTGGACAATGGCAATGATGGGTTGGTGCATTCAAGTCTTTTGTCGCGCCGCCGGCCGATCTCCTTTCCGCAATTTTCTTTTAGGCGATGCAATTTTCCAATAGGAAAAACTGTGCTATGTCCTTTACGCGGCATGGGTTCACGAGGGGACCACGCCCGCCTGCGTGTCTGCGTTCATGCGCAGGCTCCTGACGCAGCGGGCTTTACGCTGAAAATACAGGAGGACTACAGACATGAAAAAACTATCTACATTCGTGACTGCGCTCTGCGTCTCGTTCGTGCTCGCATTCGCCGCTCACGCGGAGTGGAAACCGTCCGGGCCGATCAAACTTCTGATCGGTTTTGACGCCGGTGGCGAAACCGACACGCTTGGTCGCGTCGTGGCCAAGGCCATGGAAGACCAGACGGGCTGGAAGATCATCGTCGAGAACAAACCGGGCGGCGGCGGCATCGCCATGTTCACCGGGTTGGCGGTCGCCAAGCCGGACGGGCAGACGCTTGGCATGGGCGTCAACATGCCGATCCTGGTCAACCTCGTCCTGCGCGGCAAGGATCTGCCGTTCGATCTCGACAGTTTCGACTATCTGGCGACGATCGCGCGGGCCCAGCTCGCCATCATCGCCAAGTCCGATGCGCCTTTCGACGACATGGCCGGCCTGATCGAATATTCCAAGGGCGACGACGGCGCGCTGATCGCCTTCGATGCAAAGCCGCAGGAACTTTTGATGAATTTTGTCGGTGGCGCGTCCGGCGCGAACTTCAAGCTTGTACCGACCAAGAGCAGCGCCGAGATGATCCAGGATATCCTGGGCGGACACGTGGCGGCGTCCTTCGCGGCCGGCGCGCATATACCGTATCTGGAAAGCGGCGACGTCAAGATGATCGCAAGCGCCAATGACGGCCGCCACAGCTATGCTCCGGACACGCCTACGGTGAAGGAGCAGGGCTTCGACATTTTCGTCGATCCGTATTTCTTCATCGCAGCGCCTGCCGGCCTTTCCGATGATACAAAAGCCGCCCTTTCGGCTGCGCTGAATGAGGCGATCAATTCGGACGAGGTCAAGGCTGTGATCATGAACACGCTGAAAACCGAGCCGAGCGATCTCGGCCCGCAGGGAACGACCGACATGATGACCGGCGGCGTGAGCAATGTCGCGAAACTCTTCGGCAAGTAGAAAAGGACAAGCGGAGAAGGCGGCATGTCGGCAAACAGGCTCTCAGGCGTTTTTGTGGCGTGCGCCGGCCTTCTCCTGCTGTTCCTGATTATCCCGGCCAATACGGAAACGGTCGATTACGGCCGGATGCGGCCGCAGACGATCCCGGACCTCTGCGCGATCCTGCTTGTTGCATTCGGCGTTCTCCATGCGATCAGACCGCGCGGTGAGGTGGCGATCGAATGGCGCGAAGTCTGGCGTTTCGCCCTTTTCGCGACGATTGCGGCGGTGTCGCTTTTTCTGATGGGCCGGTTCGGTTTTCCGGTTATCGCGCCGGTGACGGCGCTTGTGGTGATGCTTCTCATCGGTGAAAGAAGACCGGTCTGGCTGGCGACAGGCGCCTTGATCATTCCGGCTGTCGTGTGGCTTGTAGTCGTGCAACTGCTGGAGCGGACGCTGCCGTGAGGGGGGTTGGCCTTGCCTGACATGGATGTGCTTCTGGCAGGGCTTTCCGACGCCTTCAGCCTGGTCAATCTGCTGTTCGTGATCGCCGGCGTCATTGTGGGTCAGTTTGTCGGCGCGGTGCCGGGCATTGGCCCGGTGATGGCGATGGCGATCGCCATACCTTTCACGTTCTTCATGCCGACCCTGCCGGCGATCGCCTTCCTGGTGGGCGTCAACAAGGGCGGGTTGTTCGGAGGCGCCATCCCGGCGATCCTGATGAACACGCCTGGCACGCCGGACGCGGCGGCGACCGCTCTGGATGGGCATCCCCTGGCCAAGCAGGGCAAGCCGGTCAAGGCGACCAAAATGGCGCTCTATTCCTCCATTACCGGCGACACGTTCAGCGATATCGTCCTGATCACGATCTCCGCGCCGCTGGCTGTTCTGGCGCTGAAAATGGGACCGGTGGAGATCTTTGCCTTGATGATCTTCGCCTTTTCGGTGATCGCGGGCCTGGTCGGCGACTCCATGGTCAAGGGCGTCATTGCGGCGGTCTTCGGTCTGCTGTGCGCCACGGTCGGGATCGATCCGGAACACGGCACGCCCAGGCTCTATTTCGGCTTCTTCGAACTGTTTGACGGTCTGCCGCTCGCCGCGGTCGCGATCGGCATGCTGGCCGTGTCAGAAATCCTGAGACGGCTCGCCAGCGCCGGATCGACCCCGCGTTCCGCTATTACGTCGCTGGACGGCGACGATCCGACAGTCAGCCGGGTGAGCTGGGCGGAATACTGGTCGTGCCGCTACGTTATGGCGCGCGGCGCCGTCATCGGGACGGTGCTCGGCGCCATTCCGGGGATCGGCTCCACGGCTGCGGCCTTCATGAGCTACGCCAGCGCCAAGCAGGCCTCCGACGAGCCGGAAAGCTTCGGCAAGGGCAATATCAAGGGGATCGCCGCGGCGGAGTCCGCAAATAGCGCGGTGATGGGCGCCAATCTCATCCCGCTGCTGGTGATCGGGATCCCGGGCAGCATCGCCGCGGCCCTCCTGATCTCGGCGTTCAAGATCCACGGCATCCAGCCGGGGCCGCTGCTCTTCGAACAGCAGGGCAGGCTGATTTACGGCCTCTTCGGCGCGATGATACTCGCCAATGCGACCAACCTTATCGTCGGCCAGTTCAGCCTGCGGCTCTGGACCCGGGTGATCTCAGCGCCGGAATCGGTGATATTTTCGAGCGCGCTTCTGCTCTGTATCGTCGGGGTCTACATGTCGACTGGCGGACTGTTCGGCGTCGCCGTCATGCTCGTCTTCGCTGTCGTCGGCTACGTGATGAATGTCTTTGGCTTCCCTGTCGTTGTTTTCATCATCGCCTTCTTCCTGGGCGGGAGTTTCGAGACCTACCTGACCCAGACCATGGTTATCCTGGACGGCGATCTCACACGCATGATCGACTATCCGATTGCGGTCGCGCTAGTGGTGCTTGCCCTGATCTCCGTCTGGTGGCTGGGCTTCCGGAAGAAGGGATAGGTTACGGCGTCGGCGCGTCTTCCCGCATCAGTCCGGCGGATTTGAGATCGGACCAGAGCGCATCGGGAATCTCGGCGCTCATGGTCGCCTTGTTGTCCTTCACCTGTTCGACGCTCTGGCCGCCGGGGATGACCGAAACGACGCACGGATGGAGAAGCGGGAAGCGGATCGCGGCCTCTCGCAATTCGACACCGTGTTTGCTGCAGACTTCCTGGATCTTGCGGACCCGGTCGAGGATCTCAGGCGGCGCCGGATCGTAGTTGTAATAGGCGCCTTCCACGGGGCCCGTCGCCAGGATGCCTGAATTGTAGGGTCCGCCGAGCGCGATGCCGATGCCGCGCGCCTCGCAAAGCGGCAGGAATGTCTCGAGCGCTTCCTGCTCCAGCAGCGTGTAGCGACCGGCGAGCAGGAAGATGTCAAAATCCCCGCGCTCCGCCATTGTCTGGGCCGGCTCCCACTCGTTCATGCCGACGCCGAAAGCCTTGATCACGCCCTGGTCGCGCAGCGAGAGAAGCGCGTAGTATCCGCCGCGCATCAGTTCGTCGATGCGCGCGTCGCAGGCCTCGCGCGAACCGTGATTGAAGAGGTCGATGTCGTGGGCGTAGAGGATATCGACCTTGTCGACGCCGAGACGCTCCAGCGAGAATTCGAAGGACCGCATCACGCCGTCATAGCTGTAGTCGTAGATCTCGCGGCGGCTCGGCGTGTCGAAGAACTTGCCGATGCCGGTGCGGTCTTCCGGCGCGCAGACCTCAAGCAGTCGCCCGACCTTGGTGGACAGGACATAGTCGTCGCGCTTCTTGCTCCTTAGAAAACGGTTCATGCGGGTTTCGGCAAGCCCGAAGCCATAGAGGGGCGCGGTGTCGAAATAGCGGCATCCGGTCTCCCAGGCTTCGTCCAGAACCGCGGCGGCGTCCTCATCGGAAATGGCGCGATAGAGATTGCCCAGAGGCGCGGTTCCGAAGCCGAGTTCGGTAAAGGTCAGTCCACCATTGTCGATACGCCGCCAGTGTCGCTTTTCCATGTCGCGCCTCCGTTTCTTTGTGGTTGGTTGCATTCGATAGACAGGTCTGACGCCCGGTGTTAACGTCCGCCCGCAACGCGGGTTCGGACGTAGCACCGGCTGCGATGTTTGAAAAGGCGGCGCGGGGGGCGAGGTATGAAGACGATTGTTTGCTACGGCGATTCCAACACCCACGGCACCGTTCCGATAACCAATCTCGGCGATCGTCACCGCTACGCGCATGATCAGCGCTGGCCCGGCGTGCTCGACCGCCGGCTTGCCCCGCATTGGCGCGTGATCGAGGCAGGGCTTCCCGGCCGCACGACCGTGCATGACGATCCGATCGAGGGGCCGCAACGAAACGGCAAGACCGGCCTGCCTGTTTCGCTTGAATCCCATCGCGACGTGGATTTGCTGATCATCATGCTCGGAACCAACGATCTGAAGCCGCGCTTCGGCGTCAGCGCCTACGAGATTGCGGCCTCCGCCGGCAAGTTGGCGATGATCGCCCAGGCAAGCCAGTGCGGCCCGGATGGCGGCGCGCCGAAAATCCTTCTGGTTGCTCCGCCGCCGGTACGCGAGACCGGCGTTCTGGCGGAAATGTTCGCTGGCGCGGAGGAGAAATCGGTGCGATTCGGCGAACTGTACGGCCAGGCGGCGCGGGCCAATCGCTGTCTTTATCTCGACGCCGGCGACATTATCGAATCCAGCGCGACCGACGGCGTGCATTTCGAACCGGACATGCATGCCCGTCTCGGCAACGCGATCGCCGATCTGATCGAGCGGGACATCGGTCTGGATATCTGAAAAGGAGGAGGCTTTATTGCTCAAGGGAATCAATCCGCTGCTCAACGCCGAAGTGCTGCATGCTCTGGCGGCCATGGGCCATGGCGACGATCTCGTGATCGTCGACACCAATTTTCCGGCCGACGCCGTGGCGCGCGAGACGACCTGCGGCAAGGTTCTGCGCATCGACCGGCCGGCGGCGGAAGCGGCGGCGGCCATCCTCTCCGTCTATCCGCTCGACAGTTTCGTCGACGATTCGGCGGCCCGGATGGAAGTCGTCGGATCCCCGGGCGAGATTTTGCCTGTCCAGCATGAAGTGCAGGCCGAGATCGAAAAGGCGGAAGGAAAGGCCTGGCCGATGATCTCCATCGAACGCTTCGCTTTCTACGAAAGGGCGAAACAGGCCTATTGCGTCATCCAGACCGGCGAACGCCGCTTCTACGGCTGCTTCGCCTTGCGCAAGGGCGTTATTCCGCCGGATTGACAGGTCCGCCAGGGGACGGCGACATGGTCGGATTTACGGCAGACAGCCGGAAATGGTGGATACTGGCCGCTACGTCCGGCGTGCTTGGTCTTACCGTGCTGGACGAGACGATCGTTGGCGTGGCGCTTCCGACCGTGCGCTCCGACCTCGCAATGGGGGCGCTCGCCTCGCACTGGGTGGTCAACGCCTATCTCCTGACCTTTACCTGTTTCGTTGCGCTTGGCGGGCGCCTGGGAGACGCGATCGACCGCGGACGGCTGTTCGTCTTCGGCGCGTTGCTGTTCGGGTTGTCGTCGCTCGCCTGCGGATTTGCGCCGAGCGGCGCTTTCCTGATCGGCGCCAGGGCGATACAGGGCGCGGGAGCGGCGATCATCTTTCCCGCCGCCATGTCGATGATAACGCTGGCCTTCAAAAAAGAAGAGCATGGCGTGGCGCTCGGGCTGCAGACGAACATATCCGCGCTCTTCATGTCGCTCGGACCGCTGGTCGGCGGCCTTTTGACAGACACGCTGTCCTGGCGCTGGATCTTCTGGGTTAACCTGCCGGTGGTGATCGCCGTCGTCGCCTTCGTGTTCCTCGCCTGGGACAAACCACCGCCGGAGCGGAAGCCGGCCGGCAAACGGGATCACTGGGGGCTTCCTACGCTGATCGTCGGTCTCAGTCTCATCGTCGTCGCTCTGATGCAGGGCGCCGACTGGGGCTGGCTTTCCGGGCTGACGCTGCTTCTGTTCGCAGCCGGAATTGTCCTGCTGGCGATCTTCGTCATGGTCGAGAAGCGGCTGGAGACGGCCTTCTTTCATGTCGACCTCCTGAAGATCGCCACCTTCACCGGCGGCAACATCGTCTTCTTCTCGTTCCAGTTCATGAAGATGGTCATTTTCGTGTTCACGCCGCTCTACCTGCAGCAGGTGATGAAGGTGTCGGCGATCGGCTCGGGCGCGGTGCTGCTCTTCGCCATCCTGCCGACGCTCCTCACCTCCTACGGCTCCGGAAGGGTTTCCGACCTTTACGGGTCGCGCGCGCCGCTGCTCATCACGCTGGTCATCAACGGCGCAAGCGTTCTTCTCATCGCCCTTGGCGTCGGCCTTCAGTCATTCTGGCTGATCGTCGCCGCCCTGATTGTCTGGGGCGCTTCGCTGCCGTCCTTCGCCGTGCCGGCGCGCAAGGCGCTGATGAACGCCGTGCCGGAAGCCGAACGCGGACAGGCGAGCGGCATCAATCTCACGATCCAGATGTTCGGCGGGACCGTTGGCGTCGCGCTTTGCGGCGCGCTGCTTCTGGAAACCGGCCAGTTCTGGCCGGTCTACCTGACGACCGGCGCGCTGGTCTTCATCACCGCCCTGTTCGTCTGGCAACTGGTGGAGAAAGAGCGCAGTGAAGTAAAAATTCATACTAAGTAATTGAATAAATTATATAAAAAATAGATTTCCAAAATCTGGCTTTGTTTCGGGAATCCGCTGTTTGCCGAATTTTCCCAATCTGGGTTTGTTTCGGGAGTTCGCGATTATCGCGCTCCGGCATGATTTGGCTTTGTTTCGGGAATTTGCGATTTTCACGCGCGACAGAGATCTGGGTTTGTTTCGGGAATCCTCGTTTTCACGTTGGTAATGGTCCGCAGGCGCCTGGTCCGGTCCCTGTTTCCCTCCACTTTCGACGACCCCTTTTAGCACAAACAGCGCCAAAAAGCAGCAAGTAAGTTCATGATATGTTCCGGCCCATTCGGTCTCACGGGATCAAAACGATTGCGCCTGAAACCTCTCCGTTTCTCAGGCGTTCGAGCGCCTCGTTCGCCTGATTGAGCGGCATCAGCGTCACGGAGGTTTCGATCTTGACCCTGCCCGCCGTCTCCAGAAATTCGAGAGCGTCGTTGCGCGTGAGATTGGCGATCGAGTGGATTGTGCGTTCGCCCCAGAGAATACTGTAGGGCATCGACGGGATGTCGCTCATATGGATGCCGCCAAGCACTACCGTACCGCCTTTCTCGACGGCTTTGAGCGCAGCCGGCACCAGCGCGCCCACCGGCGCGAATATCATCGCCGCTTCCAGCTCCTCCGGCGGCACCTCCTCCGATCCGCCGCTCCAGACGCAGCCCAGCGACGTTGCGAATTCCTGGGCGGTTTCGTCACCGGTCCGTGTAAAGGCGTAAAGCTTGCGTCCCTCGTGAATGGCGACCTGGGCGATGATATGGG
This sequence comes from Flavimaribacter sediminis, assembly GCF_019492055.1. Lineage (GTDB taxonomy): Bacteria > Pseudomonadota > Alphaproteobacteria > Rhizobiales > Rhizobiaceae > Flavimaribacter > Flavimaribacter sediminis. Next base: position 154,814 of record NZ_JAICBX010000001.1, read on the forward strand.
CGGCGGCGCCAAAGCCGTAAATGCCGAGCCGCTGTGCGTCGCCGGCCGCTGACAGCGTGCGGTGCCCGATGAGACCGGCGCAGAGCAGGGGCGCGGCTTCCGCATCGTCATAATTGTCCGGAAGTGGAAAACAGTAGCGCGCATCGGCCAGCGTATGCGTCGCGTATCCGCCGTCGATATGGCAGCCGGTAAAGCGCGCATGATCGCAAAGGTTTTCGCGCCCGGACAGGCAATAGTGGCATTCGCCGCAGGTGTAGCCGAGCCAGGGAATGCCGATCCGATCGCTGATCTCGTGATTGTCGACGCCTTCGCCAAGCGCTACGACGCGGCCGACGATCTCGTGGCCCGGCACGACAGGCAGCTTCGGATCGGCGAGTTCGCCGTCAATCAGATGCAGGTCGGTGCGGCACACGGCGCAGGCGAGAACCTCGACCAGCACTTCGCCTTTTTGCGGTTTCGGGATCGGCCGGGTTTCCGGGCGCAGCTTCTGGCCGACGCCGTCGAAAACCATTGCGAACATGTTCCCGGCCTCGGCCACGACGTCAGAGCTCCGGCGGTTCTGTTTTCATGCCGAGATGCAGCGCGTCGCCCGTCCAGGGATGCGCGCGCGCGACTTCCTCGTTCAGTTCCACGCCGAGACCCGGTTCCGGTGAGGGAATGACGTACCCGTTTTCCCAGCGGATCGGGGATTTGAGTAATTCGGAATTAAAGCCGCCCCATGTCTGGATGCTTTCAAGGATCAGGAAGTTGGGCGAGCAGGTTGCAAGCTGGATGTTCGCTGCGCCGACAATCGGTCCGCAATAGAGGTGCGGGGCAAGCTGGGCGTAACGCGTCTCCGCCATGCCGGCGATCTTGCGGGCTTCGAGCAAACCGCCGACCCGTCCGAGGTTCATTTGCAGGATCGAGGCGGCGCTGTGGTCGAGCACACGAGCAAATTCGTATTTCGTGCAGAGCCGCTCGCCGGTGGATATGGGAATTGAGGTGTAGCGCGCGACTTCGGCCATCTGCTCTGGCATTTCCGGCGGCACCGGCTCCTCGAACCAGAGCGGGTCGTAGGCTTCAAGCCGCCGCGCCATGCGCTTGGCGCCTGATACGGTGAACTGGCCATGGGTGCCGAACAAAAGATCGGCGCGCGTGCCGACCGCTTCGCGGATTCGTTTGCAGAAAAGTTCGGAGCGTTCGAGATCCTCAAGGCTCGGCTGGTGGCCGTCATAGACCGTGTAAGGCCCCGCCGGGTCGAACTTTACGGCGGTGAAGCCCTGCTCGACGCAGGCGAGCGCCGCCTCGGCCGACATGTCCGGATCGTTGTAGACATTGCGGGTATCGGGATCCGGATAGACGTCCCCGTCCATCGGATAGAGATAGGTGTAGCTGCGCAATCGTTCATGCACCTTGCCGCCGAGAAGGTCGTAGACCGGCCGGTTCGCCGCCTTGCCGACGATATCCCAGCAGGCCATCTCGAGCCCGCTCAACACGCCCATGACGGTGACGTCCGGGCGCAGCGTGTAGCCTGCGCCATAGGTGCGCCGCCAGAGCTTCTCGATATGGTGCGGGTCCTCGCCCTCGAAATTGCGGGCGAACACGTCTTCGGCCATTTTCGCGCAGAGATGCGGGCCGAAGGTCGCATTGTAGATTTCGCCATAGCCGACAACGCCGCAGGCCGTGACCAGCTTGACGAAGATGAAATAGTTGCCGCCAAAGCGCGGGGGCGGATTGCCGACGACGAAGGTTTCGATCGTTTGCAGTCTCATTGCGTCACCGTTTCTCCTGCGTCGTCGAGAATAAGGTCCGCGCCCCTTTGTGCAAGCATGATGGTCGGCGCGTTGGTGTTTCCGGAGGTAATGTTCGGGAAGGCCGAGGCGTCGACGACCCTGAGCGCCTCGACGCCGTGGACTTTCAGCCGGCTGTCGAGAACGGAATTTGTGCTGTCAGACCCCATCCGGCAGGTGCAGGTCGGGTGGTAGTTGGTGGCGCCCCGCTCGGCGAAATCGGCATGGATCTCCTCGTCGGACATGGTCGAGGGATCGGGCTGCTTCGACCGCTTGACGAGCGTTTTTATCGTTGGCGTGTCGATGAGCCGACCAAGAAGGCGCGCGCCGCGCAGGACGGCCGCGCGGTCATCCTCCGTGGCTAGCGAGTTGGGACGTATGCGCGGCGGCGCATCCGGATCGGGCGAAGCGATATCGATGCGGCCGCGGCTGGTCGGACGGCAGGGCTGAAACGAAAGGAGAAAGCCGGGTGCGGGATCCAGTCGTGGCTTGTCGCCGCCGCCCGAGGAATAGGTCGCCGGATTGCAATAGATCTGCATGTCAGGAAAGGCGCGGTCCGGACCGGATTTCAGAAAACCGCCGCACTGGTTGATGCTCATGCTCAACGGTCCGCGCCGGGTGAGGGCATAGCGCAACGCCACCCATGCCCGTCCATGCAGAGGATAGAGCATTCCGTTCAGCGACGGTTCGTTCGATTCGTAGAGATAGGTGATGGCGAGATGATCCTGCATGCCGCCGCCGACCTCCGGCATGTCCTGCAGCACCTCGACGCCGGTCTCTCTCAGATGCTCGGCGGGCCCAAGGCCCGAGAGCTGCAAAAGTTTGGGGCTGTTGACGGCGCCGGCGCTGACGATGACCTCGCGATCGGCTTGGACCGTTTGCGATCGCCCGCCCTGGCGGATGGAAATCCCGGTCGCCTTTTTGCCGTCGAACAGGATGCTATCGACCATCGCTTTCGTCAGAACCGTCAGGTTCGGCCTGCGCAGCGCCGGTTTGAGAAAGGCGCTGGCCGACGAACAGCGCCAGCCCATGCGGGTGTTGTTGTGGAAGAATCCCAGACCTTCCCACTTGTCGCTGTTGGCATCGGGCGTGATCGGCCATTGCGCCTCGTGCGCTCCTTCGATGAAGCGAGCGGTGAGCGGGTGGACCTGGTCGGTCTCGTCTGTCACCCACAGAGGTCCGTCGCCGGTTGTCTCCAGCCTGCCGTTGACGCGACGCGCTTTGGTTTCGGTGCGCTCGAACACCGGCAGGACCGACTTCCAGTCCCAGCCTTTTGCGCCTGCGGCCGACCAGTCGTCGAAGTCGGGCGGCAGGCCGCGGCAATAGACCATGGCGTTGATCGAGCTCGATCCGCCGAGGACACGACCGCGCGGCCAGTAGGCGACGCGTCCGTTGAGGCCAGGGTCAGGCTCGGCCGAATACATCCAGTTGACGGCGGGATTTCGGAAGGTGAAACCGTAGCCGATCGGCACCCTTATATCGGGTCGCCGGTCGCTTCCGCCCGCCTCGACCAGCAAGACCGTATGGCGGCCGCTGCGCGACAGCCGTTCTGCGAGCACGCATCCGGCGGAGCCGGCGCCGACCACGACGAAATCAAATCTGGCCCCGTTCATGCTGCGACTCCGGCAGAAGGCGGTTCGAAGAGGCCACACGAATAATCGACTCGCCGGACGCGGACAACCCGCAGTTTTTCGCCTCCTGCGTGTTGAGATCGCCGCCAAAATAGATCAAGGATGAACAGAAGAGTCACGAGTCGGGAGAAAGCTGTGCCGAATGTCATGCGTCGGGAGGAGATCGCCTTTCTCCTCTATGATTTTCTCGATCTGGAAAACCTTGGAAGCAGGCCGCGATACGCCGAAGCCGGACGCGACGTCTACGACGCGATCCTGGAAAGCGTCGAGCGGATCGCCGAGGACAAATTCGAGCCGCACGCGGCCAAGGTGGACGCCAACGAACCGACATTCGACGGCGAGACCGTCTCGATCATTCCGGATGTGAAGGAGGCGCTCGACAGTTTCTCGGAAGCCGGCCTGATGGGCGTGAGTTTCGACGAGGCCTATGGCGGACTGCAGCTTCCCTATCTTCTCAATACGGCGATCTCGGCCTGGTTCGGCGCGGCGAATACGGGCACGCACGGCTATGCCGGCCTCACCATGGCGGCGGGCAATTTGCTTGCCGAACACGGCGACCAGGAGCAGAAGGAAATCTATCTCAAGCCGATGATCGAGGGCCGCTATTTCGGCACCATGGCGCTGTCGGAGCCGCATGCCGGTTCGTCGGTCGGCGACATCCGGACCCGCGCAGAGCCGCAGGACGACGGCCGCTATCGGCTCTTTGGAAACAAGATGTGGATATCCGGCGCGGACCACGAAATGTCGGAGAACATCATCAATCTCGTGCTGGCGAAGATCCCCGGCGGGCCGCCCGGCGTGAAGGGCATTTCGCTGTTCATCGTGCCGCGCTACCTGATCGAGGCGGACGGTTCGCGCGGCGAGCGCAACGACATCAAACTTGCCGGGCTCAATCACAAGATGGGCAATCGCGGCACCGTCAACTGCGTTCTCAATCTCGGAGAGAGCGGGGGCGCGGTCGGCTATCTCGTCGGCGAACCGCACAAGGGCCTCGCCCAGATGTTCTCGATGATGAACGAAATGCGGATCGGCGTGGGCCTGAGCGCCGCCGCGACCGGCTACACCGGCTATCTGCATGCGCTCGCCTACGCCAGGGACAGGACGCAAGGCCGGCCGCTGACGAACCGCGATCCCTCTTCGCCGATGATCCCGATCATCCGGCACGCCGACGTGCGCCGCATGCTGATGCAGCAGAAAGCCTACGCGGAGGGCGCGATGGCCTTGTGTTTCTTTGCGGCGCGCCTCTTCGACGAAGCTGCATCGGGCGATGGCGAGGCGGCAGAAGAGGCCGATGCGCTGCTCGAAATGCTGACGCCGATCGTCAAATCCTGGCCGTCTGAGTTCGGGTTGCGCACAAACGAGAGCGCTGTCCAGGTGTTCGGCGGCGCCGGCTATACGCGCGACTATCCTGTCGAACGTCTCTATCGCGACAATCGCCTCAACCATATCCACGAGGGCACGCGGGGCATCCAGGGGCTCGATCTGCTCGGCCGAAAGGTGCCGATGGAGGGCGGCAAGGCCTTCCGGCTCTTGATGAAGAAGATCTCGGAAACCGTCGCGGAAGCATCGAACTCTGATGATTTGAGGGAAAGCGCGCAAGCCCTTGAAAAGTGGTCGCAACTTGCCGCCGAAACGACGGCTTCCATGGGGGCGAAGGCTGGACAGGTCGATCCGGAAACCTACCTGGCCAACGCCACGATCTATCTCGACATGCTCGGCCATGTCGTCGTCGGCTGGCTGTGGCTGAAACAGGCGCAGGCGGCGCTCAAGGCAATCGAGACCGGAGGGGCGGCGGGCGACGCCTATTACGACGGAAAAATAAAGGCTTGCCAGTATTTCTTCCGATACGAAATGCCGGTGATCGAGAGCCAGTGCGCGCTGCTCGTCAGCATGGACCGGACATGCCTGGAAATGGACGAGGCCGGTTTCTAATATCCGGTTCTCGTTGAGCTGCCATCTCATTTTTCGCCCGCACGGACGTGCGGGCAGCTGGATGCCGGATCAAGTCCGGCATGAGGGATTTTGTAGTTAACTCAATAAATTAAGGCTATTTTGTCCTCTAATGCGGGATCCGGTTCCGCCGTATTTCTATATGGTATATCTGTTTTATAGAAATAGAAGTAATATCAATTACTTAACGCATGCTGATCATATTTTGAATCATTCACGAAGACGGGGACTGACCTACTTGTCCGTTGACAAGATCACGACCTTCTCTCATCCTTGACGCTTCACCAGGGGGGTCCCGACATGGGGCTGAGATACTGCTGGCGCAAGCAGCGCAGTGACCCGATGAACCTGATCCAGTTCATACTGGCGTAGGGACGGTGCGGAAGCTTCCCGGGTCTCAACCCCGCTTTCGGAAACGACGAGATTCCGATCCGAATCCGGCAAGCCTCTTTCTCCTTTCGACGTCGAACTGGGTCTCCAATGCAAGCGAGCAAAGGAGGCTCCCATGACTGCTCCCATCAACCGGTCCGGCGCTACGCCGACCGTCACGACCGGCGCGCTGCCGGCTTCCCGCAAGGTCTACAAGTCTGGCCGACTGCATTCCGGCCTGCGCGTTCCGATGCGCGAGATCGCCGTGCACCCGACCTCCGGCGAACTGCCGGTTACGGTCTACGATTCTTCCGGACCCTATACAGACGCGGAACGCGCGACCGACATCGGCGCAGGCCTTCCGCGGGTCAGGGAAGCGTGGATAAGAGAACGCGGCGGCGTCGAAACCTACGAGGGCCGCCACGTGAAGCCCGAGGACAACGGCTTTGTCGACGGCAAGCGGCTGACGCCGGAATTTCCCGTCCGCAATGCGCCGATGAGAGGCCGCAACGGAGCCGCCGTCACCCAACTCGCCTATGCCCGAGCCGGCGTCATCACGCCTGAAATGGAATTCATCGCCATCCGCGAAAATCTCGGTCGGGAGAAAGCGCTGGAAACCGGATACGACGGAGAGCGTTTTGGCGCGGCGATCCCCGATCACGTGACGCCGGAATTCGTCGGCAGCGAGGTGGCGCGGGGCAGGGCGATCATTCCCGCCAACATCAACCATCCCGAATCCGAGCCGATGATCATCGGCCGGAATTTCCTGACCAAGATCAACGCCAATATCGGCAATTCGGCGGTCACGTCCTCGATGGCCGAAGAGGTCGAGAAGATGGTGTGGGCGACGCGCTGGGGCGCCGACACGGTCATGGATCTTTCCACCGGCCGCAACATCCACAACATCCGCGAATGGATCATCCGCAATTCGCCCGTGCCGATCGGCACCGTGCCGATCTACCAGGCGCTGGAAAAGGTTGGCGGCGTGGCGGAGGACCTGGACTGGCCGGTCTTTCGCGACACGCTGATCGAGCAGGCGGAGCAGGGCGTCGACTATTTCACGATCCATGCTGGTGTGAGGCTGCGCTATATCCCGCTGACCGTCGACCGCGTCACCGGCATCGTCTCGCGCGGCGGCTCGATCATGGCCAAGTGGTGCCTACATCATCATCGCGAAAGTTTCCTCTATGAACATTTCGAGGAGATCTGCGACATCTGCCGGATGTACGACGTGTCGTTTTCGCTGGGCGACGGACTGCGGCCCGGATCGATCGCGGACGCCAACGACGCGGCGCAGTTCGCGGAACTGGAGACGCTGGGCGAACTCACCCGCATCGCATGGGCTAAGGATTGCCAGGTGATGATCGAGGGGCCGGGACATGTGCCGATGCACAAGATCAAGGAGAATGTCGACAAGCAGCTCGAGATCTGCGGCGAGGCACCGTTCTACACGCTCGGGCCGCTCACGACCGACATCGCGCCGGGCTACGACCACATCACGAGCGCCATCGGGGCGGCGATGATCGGCTGGTTCGGCACGGCGATGCTCTGCTACGTGACGCCGAAGGAGCATCTGGGTCTACCGGACCGGGAGGACGTGAAGACCGGCGTGATCACCTACAAGATCGCGGCGCATGCGGCGGATCTCGCCAAGGGGCATCCGGCGGCGAAGGTCCGCGACGACGCGCTGTCGCGGGCGCGGTTCGAGTTCCGCTGGGAGGATCAGTTCAACCTGTCGCTCGATCCGGAAACGGCTCAGAACTTCCACGACGAGACATTGCCGAAGGAGGCGCACAAGCTCGCGCATTTCTGCTCCATGTGCGGACCGAAATTCTGCTCGATGCGGATTTCGCACGACATCCGCGCCGAGGCGCAGAAGGAGGGTATGGCGGCGATGGCGCAGAAATATCGCGAAGGCGGCGACCTCTACATGTCTCCGGAGGCGCTGGAGAAGTCCGGGGAGCAGGAACTGTGACCATCCTGATCAAGGGGGCCGGGGTCGCCGGCCTCGCCCTTGCGGCGGAACTCGCCAGGCGAGGGGTCGGGGTGACAGTTGCCGATTGTAGCGAAAGACCCCTCGGCAACGCCTCTTCCATGGCGGGGGGAATGCTGGCGCCCTGGTGCGAGCGGGCGAGCGCGGAAGAGGAGGTGCTGACGTGGGGCAGGGACGCCGCTGATTGGTGGGACGCTATGCTGCCGGGCGAAGTGACCCGTAACGGAACGCTCGTCGTCGCGCCGGGACGGGACAGGGTGGAACTGGCGCGGTTTGCCGAACGGACATCGGGCCATGCAGTGATCGACGCCGACAGGATCGCGGAGCTGGAGCCGGACCTGGCTGGTCGCTTTCGCCATGCGCTGTTCTTCGATGGCGAGGCGCATCTGGATCCGCGTCGCGCATTGTCGGGGCTGGTTGATATGCTGGAAAGCCGAGACGTGCGATTTTACTTCGGCGGAGCCCCCGGCGATGCCTCAGTGCATTGCGCGCTTGAAGCCGACTGCACGGGTTTTGCACAAGCTGTGGACGATCCCGACCTGCGCGGCGTGCGCGGCGAGATGCTGATCCTGCGGACCGCCGAGATCAGCCTGTCACGACCGGTGCGGCTCCTGCATCCGCGGTTTCCGGTCTATGTGGCGCCGAGGCGGGACCATTGCTTCATGGTCGGCGCGACGATGATCGAAAGCAGCCGGGCGGGACCGGTTACCGTGCGCTCTATGATGGAGCTCATGAACGCCGCCTACAGCCTGCATCCGGCTTTCGGCGAAGCCGAAGTGGTGGAAACCGGCGTCGGCGTCCGCCCGGCCTATCCCGACAACCTGCCGCGGGTGAAAGTCAACGACGGCGTGGTTTCTATCAACGGGCTCTACCGTCACGGCTTTCTGCTGGCCCCCGCCATGGCCAGGCAGGCGGCCGATCTTCTCTGCGAACAGATATCAGGAATGGAGTTGCGCAATGGAACTCACGGTTAACGGCGAACGCCATGACGTCGCGGCCTCGACGCTCGCCGACCTCATGGACGCGCTCGATTATCGCGGCGAATGGCTGGCGACGGCCGTCAACGGCGAACTCGTCAAGGCGTCACGACGGTCCGAGCGGTTTTTGCAGGACGGGGACCGGATCGAAATCCTGTCGCCGATGAAGGGAGGCTAAGCCATGCTGGAACTTTATGGTCGGGCGATTTCCTCGCGTCTTCTGCTTGGAACCGCGAACTATCCTTCGCCCGCTGTGCTGCAGAGGGCGGCGCGCGAAGCGGGCGCGCAGATCGTGACGGTGTCGCTGCGCCGGGAGATCGCCGGCGGCAGCGGCCGGGTCGGCGGTTTCTGGTCGCTGATCTGCGATCTCGACGTGCAGGTTTTGCCCAACACGGCCGGCTGCCACTCGGTCAAGGAAGCCGTGCTGACGGCGCAAATGGCGCGCGAGGTGTTCGGCACGAACTGGATCAAGCTCGAGGTGATCGGCCATCACGACACGCTGCAGCCGGATGTCTTCGCCCTCGTGGAAGCCGCGCGCATCCTGGTCGACGACGGGTTCGAGGTGTTTCCCTACACGACCGACGATCTTGTGGTCGCCGACCGGCTGCTCGATGCCGGATGCCGGGTGCTCATGCCCTGGTGCGCGCCGATCGGCTCCGCCAGGGGGCCGGTCGACAAGGATGCGCTCAGAAGCCTGCGCGCCCACGTTCCGGACATTCCCCTGATCGTCGACGCCGGGATCGGACGCCCGTCGCATGCGGCCGCGGTCATGGAGCTCGGTTACGACGCCGTGCTTCTCAACACGGCAGTGGCCGCTGCCGGCGATCCCGTGGCCATGGCAAAGGCCTTCGCGCTGGCGATCGAGGCGGGACATCTCGCGGCCGGCGCACAGCCGCTCGAACCGCGTGACGTCGCCGTGCCGTCCACGCCGGTGATCGGCAAGGCGGTGTTTTCGTGACGCTCGATCCGTTCTATCTCATCGTCGACAGCGCCGCCTGGATCGAGCGGCTGGCGCCGCTCGGCGTCAGGCTCGTGCAACTGCGGATCAAGGACGGCGCGGAAGCGGAGCTGCGCGCCGAAATCCGCAAGGCGCGCGACCTCTGCCATGCCCATGGTTGCCAGCTGATCGTCAACGACTACTGGCGCCTGGCGATCGAGGAGGGATGCGACTTCGTGCATCTCGGTCAGGAAGATCTCGCCGAAGCCGATCTTCCTGCGATCAGGCGCGCCGGATTGCGGCTGGGAATCAGCACCCACGACCATGATGAACTGGAAACGGCGCTGGCGGCCGAACCGGACTATGTCGCGCTCGGTCCGATCTATCCGACCCGGCTGAAAAAGATGAAGTGGGACCCGCAAGGGCTCGATCGCATCGCGCAGTGGAAGAAGCGGATCGGCGACGTGCCGCTGGTCGCGATCGGCGGGCTGACGCCCGATCGGCTGAAGGGCGTGTTCGCGCATGGCGCCGACTGCGCGGCGGTGGTGACCGACATAACGCTCAATTCCGATCCGGAAGCGCGGACAGCGACTTGGATCGAAACCACCGCGCGATGGCGATGAGGCCGCATGTGCTGGTCGTCGGGGGAACCGATTCCTCGGGCGGCGCCGGCGTGACGCGCGACGTAGCGACGCTGGCGGCGTTCGGCGTTGCGGCCTGTCCGGCGATCACGGCCGTGACCGCGCAGACCCACCGTGACGTGAGACATGTCGAAGCGATGTCCGCGGACCTGATCCGGCGGCAAATGGATGCGGCCTCGGAGGCGAACCCGATCGGCGTCGTCAAGATCGGCATGCTGGGACATTCGGAAGCCATCCGCGCCGTCGCATCCTTTCTGGAAGACCACAGAGACATTCCGGCGGTGCTCGATCCGGTTCTCGTCAGTTCGTCGGGAGGCCGGCTGACAGACGAGGCGGCGATCGACGATCTGAGAGACTGCCTAATGCCGCTCTGCAATCTGGTGACGCCCAATCTTCCCGAACTGGCCTGTCTGCTCGGAGAGCCGGAGGCAAAATCCGCATCGGCGGCCGAACGTCAGGGCAGGGCGTTCTTGAAGCAGGGCTGCCGAGCCGTGCTGGTCAAGGGCGGGCACGCCGTCGGAGGCGCCGCAACAGACGTGCTGTTTCGACACGATAGCAAACCAGTCCGGTTTTCGGCGCCCCGGCTGAACGGATCGTTGCGCGGGACCGGCTGCATGCTGGCGAGCGCGATCGCCGCCGGTTTGGCCAGCGGCGAAAGCCTTGAAAACAGCATCCGCTCGGCGAAAGCCTATGTCTTCGACCGGATTGCTGAAGCCTCTACAATGTGAGATCGAGACCGGCCGCCAGATGCTCGGCCAGCGCGTCGAGGGTTTCCGTCTCTGTGTGGAGGTGGAATTCCGGGGTTTCCGGCGCCTCGTAGGGACTGTCTATGCCGGTGAAGTTCGGCAGTTCACCGCGGCGCGCCTTCTTGTAGAGCCCTTTCGGGTCGCGCTTTTCGGCGGTTTCAAGCGGCGTGTCGACGAAAATCTCCACGAACTCGCCTGGCTCGAACAGTTCGCGCGCCATCTGCCGTTCCGCGCGGAACGGCGAGATGAAGGCGGTCATGACGATCAGCCCCGCGTCGACCATCAGCTTGGCGACTTCGGCGATGCGGCGGATGTTTTCGACCCGGTCGGCGTCGGTGAAGCCGAGATCGCGGTTGAGGCCGAGGCGGACATTGTCGCCGTCGAGGATGTAGGTCCGCAGGCCCTGGGCGTGCAGGCGCTGTTCCAACGCATTGGCGATGGTCGACTTGCCGGAGCCGCTGAGGCCGGTGAACCAAAGCACCTTGCCCTTGTGGCCATTGAGATGCGCGCGCGCAGCCTTGTCGACGGTGACAGCCTGGCGGTGAACGTTGCTGGCGCGCCGCAGCGCATAGTCGATCATTCCGGCGGCGACAGTGCGGTTGGTCTGCCGGTCGATGAGCACGAAGGAGCCCATGGCCGGGCAATCCCTGAAGGGCTCGAAGGCGACCGGCCGGTCGAGGCCGAGTTTCACGACGCTGATGTCGTTGAGCGTGAGGTTGCGGCCGGGCACCTCCTCGAAGGTGTTGATGTTGTATTTGTGACGAATGTCGGACAGCGTCGCATTGACCGTGGCGGCGCCGATTTTCATGCGGTAGCTGCGGCCGATGAAGCCTTCTTCCTGATCCATCCAGACGAGCTTCGTCTCGAACTGGTCCGACGTTTCGCACGGGTCCTGTCCGGCGACGATGACGTCGCCGCGCGATATGTCGACTTCCCGGTCGAGCGTGATCGTGACGGCCTGGTCCGTCAGCGCTGTGTCAAGCTTGCCCATACCGAGCAGGATCTCGTCGACAGTGGCGAGTTCGCCGGAGGGCAGGATGCGCACCTGATCGCCCCTGGAGACGGTGCCCGCAACAACCGTGCCGGCATAGCCGCGGAAGTCGAGATCCGGGCGATTGACCCACTGCACCGGCATGCGGAAGCCGTGATCGGCGAGCGCCTTTCGTGTTTCCACGACGCCGAGGAAACCGAGCAGGGTGGGCCCGTGATACCAGTGCGTCTTGCCTGACCGTTCGACGATGTTGTCGCCCTTGAGCGCCGAGACGGGGATGGCCGTGATCGTCTCGAAGTCGAGCGCTTCGGCCATCTTTCCATAGTCCTCGACGATGGCGTCGTAGATCGCCTCGTCGTAGCCCACGAGGTCCATCTTGTTGACGGCGAGCACGATGTGACGGATGCCGAGCAGCGAGGCGATGAAACTGTGCCGTCTGCTCTGGGTCAGCACGCCCTTGCGCGCGTCGATCAGGATGACGGCGACGTCGGCGGTCGAGGCGCCGGTGACCATGTTGCGGGTGTATTGTTCGTGGCCGGGCGTGTCGGCGACGATGAACTTGCGCTTGTCAGTCGCGAAAAACCGGTAGGCGACGTCGATGGTGATGCCCTGTTCGCGCTCGGCGCTCAGGCCGTCGACCAGCAGAGCGAAGTCGATGTCTTCGCCTTGCGTGCCGATCTTGCGCGACGTGTTTTCGAGTTCCGCGAGCTGATCGTCGAAGATCATCTTCGATTCGTAAAGCATGCGCCCGATGAGGGTCGACTTGCCGTCGTCGACGCTGCCGCAGGTGATGAAACGGAGCGTTTCGAGGCCTGCCTGATGCTCCAGATAGGACTGGATGTCCTTTGCCGTTTCGACGTTCATCAGAAATACCCCTCCTGCTTCTTGTGCTCCATGGAGGCTGCGCTGTCGGTGTCGATGGCGCGTCCCTGGCGTTCGCTGCTGTGGGTCTGGAGGAGTTCGAGAATGATCGCGCCGAGGTCTTCGGCTTCCGAATCAATGCCGCCGGTGAGCGGATAGCAGCCAAGCGTGCGAAAGCGGATCTTGCGGAACTTGACTGTTTCGCCGTCCATCGGCCTGACGCGGTCGTCGTCAAGCATCATGAGCATGCCGTCGCGTTCGACCGTCGGCCGGACATGCGAGAAGTAGAGCGGCACGATGGGGATGCTTTCGCGGTAGATGTACTGCCAGACGTCGAGCTCGGTCCAGTTGGAGATCGGGAAGACGCGGATGCTCTCGCCCTTGCTCTTCGTGGTGTTGTAGAGGTTCCACAGCTCGGGACGCTGGTTCTTCGGGTCCCAGCGCTGCGTCGTGGTGCGGAAGGAAAAAACGCGCTCCTTGGCGCGGCTCTTCTCCTCGTCGCGGCGGGCGCCGCCGAATGCGACGTCGAAACCGTATTTGTCGAGCGCCTGTTTCAGCCCCTGCGTCTTCATGATGTCGGTGTGGACCGCGCTGCCGTGGTCGATCGGGTTGATGTCCTTCTCGACGCCCTCCGGATTGACGTGGACGATCAGGTCCATGCCGGCGTCGGCGGCCATGCGGTCGCGAAACTGGTACATCTCCTGGAACTTCCAGCGCGTATCGACATGCAAAAGCGGGAAGGGCGGGGGTGACGGGTAGAAGGCCTTGCGCGCCAGATGCAGCATGACGGCGCTGTCCTTGCCGACCGAATAGAGCATCACCGGATTTTCGGCGGTGGCGGCCACCTCGCGCATGATGTGGATGCTTTCGGCCTCCAGCCGGTCGAGGTGGGTCAGGTGCGCGGTTTTGGGGACATCGCCGCCGGAACGGGCGACGATATCCTCAAGGTCGATGATCGGGTGATAGGCGGCGAGCGCCGCGGTCACGCCGTCGGCGAGCCTGTTTTCGCTGTCGATGCGTTTTCTCAGGCGCGCGGTCAGCCGGCCGTGCGGCCAGACAAGCATCCGGCGCTCCGGATCTTCGCGCAGTGAGCCGATGGCCTGCAGAAGCTCTTCGTCGGTTGGATCATCCGATGACAGGAACACCCAGCGGCGGCCGCCGCGACCGTCATTGGAGACCAGAAGGCTGCGACCATCCGGCGTGGCGTGCAACTGGACATAGAGGGACAGCACGCGTTCCTTGCGCGCCAGTTCGGCGAGCGTTTCCGCCGCGAACGCCTTTATCGCACGCTCCTGCTCGTCGCGCAGGTCGGCCGTCTCCAGCGCCGGCGGCAGCAGGCCTTCCGACAGGATCGTGCGTTCGACGGTGCGCTTGGTGGCCGCGTCGCCGTGTTCGGAGAGCGCCGAAAACAGCGTGTCCGTGGTCCAGCAGCGGACTGCGCCGTCGCCGGAGGTCCGGTTCCGAAGAACCTCTTCAGGAAATTTCATAAGATGTCGCCCTTTGTCGCAAAATGCAAAATGATTAAAGCATCAATGCGAGAGATTTGTAAATGACTCCAAAAATGACAGTCAATTACAAGATTTTACAAATTGCGACACTGAAAAGTTACCGACCGCCGTAGGCTATGAAGGCGGAATTGCGAAATCCCGCATCCTGCTTGCCGTAGACGAAGGCTGATCCGTCTTCCCCCACGACCTTGCCGCCGGCGCCGGATAAGACGGCGTGTCCGGCGCCGATGTCCCATTCCATGGTCGGACCGAAGCGCGGATAGATATCGGCTTCGCCTTCCGCCACCACGCAGAATTTCAGGGAGGAACCGCGCGAAACGCAGTCCGTGATGCCGTTTTCGCTCAGGAAGGCGTCGGTCTTTTCGTCGCGGTGAGACCGGCTTGCGACGGCGGTCAGCTTTTCCGGAACGGGCCGGACGCGCAGCGCCTTGCGGTCGGCGATGGCGTCGACGCCTTCGCCGGCTTTCACCGAGCCGCTCCACGCCTTTTCGCCGTCGGACCAGTAAATTGTATCGAGCGCCGGGCAGAACACGACGCCGAGCAGAGGCTGGCCGTTATCGATGAGGGCGATGTTGACGGTGAAATCCGTCCGGCTCTGGATGAACTCCTTGGTGCCGTCGATCGGATCGACAAGAATGAAAGCGTCGCCGTCGAGCTGCGGAATGCGGCCGGCCGAAACCGATTCTTCCGCAACGACCGGAAACCGGGAGGCGCCCTTCGCCAGGTACTCGAGAATGATCGCCTCGGCTTCGCGGTCCGCCGCCGTCACCGGCGAATTGTCGGATTTGGTCTCCACGCCGGACAGGTTGCGGTAGTGCCGCATGACGACGCCGCCCGCCGCCAGCGCGGCCTCGAGAAACAGGTGTGTCAGTGATTCACGCTCGGCCGAGCCAACGGACTGCGCCATTTATCAATCCTCATATTCCCATGTATTGCTGACAGCCGTTTACGAGCGGCCGTAAATGTCTTCGTAGCGGACGATGTCGTCCTCGCCCAGATAGCCTCCCGTCTGCACCTCGATGAGGGTCATCGGCTCTTTTCCGCGATTTTCCATCCGGTGGATATTGCCGCGTTCGATATAGGTCGATTCGTTCGCCTCGAGCACGAGATTGGCGTCGCCGTTGACGATATGGGCGACGCCCTGGACCACCGTCCAGTGCTCCGAACGGTGCTTGTGCGACTGCAGGCTGAGACAGCCGCCGGGCCGCACCTCGATCCGTTTGACCTTGTAGCCCGGGCCTTCGTCGAGAATGGTGTAGGATCCCCAGGGGCGGCGGCCTTTCGGGAAGCTTGCGTGGGCTTCGTGGCCCGCGTCCCGCAGCTGTTCGAACAGCGCCTTGACGTCCTGCGCCTTGTCCTTTTTCACGACCAGCGTCGCGTCGCGCGTGTCGACGACGGCGATGTCGTCAACGCCGACCAGTCCAACCAGGCGATTTTCGGAATGAACGAAACAGTTGTGCGCGCCGACCATTGCGACGTCGCCGATCGCCGAGTTGCCGTCCGCGTCGCGCGCGAAACTTTCCGAGAGCGAAGACCAGGTTCCGACGTCGCTCCAGCCAATATCCGCGCGAATGACGGAGAGGTTTTTTACTTTCTCCATCACCGCGTAGTCGACCGAGATCTTCGGAACCCCGGCGAATGTCTCGCCGTCCAGCGTCGTCTCTATGCGGCCGTCGTCGAACTCTTCCCTGTCGCCTTTTTCGATGGCGAGGCGGCTCTTTTCGAGGATTTCTGGACACAGGTCCTGCATCGCCGTGATCATGGAGCCGGCCGCAAAGCAGAACATGCCGGAATTCCAGAGGAAGCGGCCTGATTCCAGATAGGATTGTGCGGTTGCGACGTCGGGCTTCTCGACGAAGCGCACGGCGTTCTCGCCGTCGACCTCGATGTAACCGTAGCCGGTTTCAGGTCCTGTCGGCTCGATGCCGAAGGTGACGATGCGACCTTCCGAGGCCCGTTGCGCCGCCTTGGCGACGGCTGCGCGAAAGCCTTCCCGATCGAGGATCACGTGGTCCGCGGGCAGAAGCAGGATGATTGCGTCGTCGCCGAAGGCGCCCGCCACATAGGCTGCGGCGACGGCCGTGGCTGCGGCGGTGTCGCGGCCTTGCGGCTCCAGAAGATAGTGGTTCCTGACCGGACCGCCGTCATAGTGCTCGTACTCATCGACCGTTTTGAACGAGGAATCCCGCGCCGTGATCGTCACCACGTCTGCGACGCTTTCCAGCGAGGCGGCGCGCTCATAGGTATTGAGCAGGAGTGACCGGCCGTTTTCGAGCGGCAGGAAGGGTTTCGGGTGGGACTGGCGCGAAGCTGGCCAGAGGCGGGAGCCCACGCCGCCGCTGACGATGACTGGAACGATCATTCTTTCGGTATTTCCTGGAGGAGTGTCGCTTTCATGATGCCTTTGTGATGGACCGTTTCGGTTACATTATCAAGACGTCGATGCGCATTGCAGCCCAGGCGTGTATGAATCTAGAACGTTCCGCCGGCGATTTTCGAGCGTATCCGGATGCCGGCGACACTCCCCGCAAAGCCGAAGACGAGCCATCCCCAGCCATGCAGGCTGCCGGATATCACGCCGCCGAGATAGGCCCCGATATTGCAGCCATAGGCGAGGCGCGCGCCGTATCCCATCAACAGGCCGCCGCCAATCGACAGGAGTAGAGCCCTGCCGGAAATTTGAAACGTCGGAGCAAACCGGCCGGCGATCGAGGCGGCGAGGAACGCGCCGGCCACGATGCCGAAATTCATCACGGAGGTGGTGTCGGCAAAGACGCTCGCCTCGATGCGGTGCGCCTGGCCGGACCAGTAGGGCCACGTCTCGACCGGAACGCCGACGCCGTGAGCGATCTTTGCGCCCCACAGCGCGAAGGCTGACGTAATGCCCCAGGGATGCGTCAGGGTCACGAGGGTCAGGATGCTGACCACGGCAAGCGCAATCGCGCCCCAGGTTTTCGGCCAGGGCCCGCGCAGCAGGCCGCCAGTCCACACCGCTTCTTCGAGATGTCCGTACCGACGCAACTCGCGCCGCATCGCCAGAATGGCGATTGCGCCAAGCGCCAGAGCCGTAAATGCGAAGGCGGGGATCGCGCCAAATTCGTCGACAAGCGAATAGGCCCGGAAGGCCGGCAGCGACCACCAGAACGACATGTGCGCGGTGGCGACGATGGAGCCCAGCACGAAGCCGGCGAGGGTCGCGATCATTCTCGTATTGCCGCCGCCCGCCGTAAAAAGCGTGCCGGAGGCGCAGCTGCCGGAGAACTGCATGCCGACGCCGAACAGAAAGGCGCCGAGCGCAGCCGACACGCCAAAGGGGGCCACGGCGCCATGAAGGGTTCGGCCGAAAACGCCGCCGCTTTCCAGCAAGGGAAAGGAAACCGCGCAGGTCAGCAGAATGAGCAGGAACTGCGCCCTCAGCCCGTCGCTTCTCGCCTCGACAGCAACCTGGCGCCAGGCCCAGGTGAAACCGAAGGATGCATGATAAAGCGATGCGCCGGCCAAAAGGCCAAGAAGCACGGCTTCCGTCGATCTTGTCGACCCTTCACGCCAGGTTGCAAGGACGAGAAGCAACGCAAGCGCCAGCGACGCGACCAGGACCGGTCGCTGAACGGGCAGATTTGTGCCGGGCGTTTTCTGCAGCATCAGCGCAGTATCGGGCAGGCCTTGCTCTTTCCACAAGTCAAACTGCAACACATTTTCGAAAGTTCGTGACCGGGTCTCCTTTCAGTGTCGCCCAGGGAAGGGAAATGGCGGCCCGGCTGCTTGACGAAGGCCCGTCGCTTGATGTTTCGTGCCGTACGGCGCGCCTACTGACCAGGCAGAGCAGCCGCAGCGGGAGGACATAATGGCGGACCATATTCTTGCGATCGATCAGGGCACGACGTCGAGCCGCGCCATCATATTCGACGGCGCGCAATCCATCGTCGCTGTCGGCCAGAAGGAATTCGCCCAGCATTTCCCGGACTCGGGCTGGGTGGAGCATGATCCGGAGGAAATCTGGAAAACAGTCCTCTGGTCGATCGAAAAGGCGATGGCGGAGGCTTCGCTGCAGCCCGCTGACATCGCCGCAATCGGCATCACCAACCAGCGCGAAACGGTCGTCGTCTGGGACCGCGAGAGCGGCGAACCCATTCACAACGCCATCGTCTGGCAGGATCGGCGTACGGCCGCCTATTGCGACGCGCTCAAGCAGCGCGGTCTCGAGCCGCTGTTCACGGAGAAAACCGGACTGCTCCTCGACCCCTATTTTTCCGGCACCAAGGTCAACTGGCTACTGGACCACGTCGATGGCGCGCGGGAGCGCGCGGCGCACGGAAATCTGTGTTTTGGCACCATCGACGCCTTCCTGATCTGGCGCCTGACCGGCGGCGCGCGCCATGTCACAGACGCGACCAACGCCTCACGCACGCTCCTGTTCAATATCGAGAAGAATGACTGGGACGCGGAACTGCTCGAAATTCTCGACGTCCCGGCCTCGATGCTGCCTGAGGTGCATGACTGCGCGGCCGATTTCGGCGTGGTCGCGAGCGGTCTTCCGCTTGCCGGAACGCCAATCCTGGGCGTGGCGGGCGACCAGCAGGCGGCGTTGATCGGCAATGCATGCTTTGAGCCGGGCATGATGAAATCAACCTACGGAACGGGATGTTTCGCGCTGCTCAACACCGGCTCCGATCTGGTGCGCTCGAAAAACCGGCTCCTGACGACGATCGGCTATCGGCTGGACGGCGCAACCACCTATGCGCTGGAAGGCTCGATCTTTGTCGCCGGCGCCGGCGTGCAGTGGTTGCGCGACAAGCTCGGAATCATTCGTACGGCCGCCGAGAGCGGCAGGCTCGCCGCACAGGCCGATCCGCAGCAGCACGTTTATTTCGTGCCGGCGTTTGTCGGGCTCGGCGCGCCGCACTGGGACGCGGACGCACGCGGCGCCGTGTTCGGGCTGACGCGCAATTTCGGCGCGCCCGAAATGGCGAAAGCGGTGCTCGATTCGGTCTGCTTTCAGACCTACGATCTGCTGGAGGCCAACAAGAACGACTGGCATTCCGGCGACGCCGACACCGTGCTGCGGGTTGACGGCGGCATGGTCGCCTCCGACTGGACGATGCAGCGTCTGGCCGACATTCTGGCGGCGCCTGTCGACCGTCCGGTGATCCTGGAGACAACGGCGCTGGGCGCCGCCTGGCTCGCCGGATACCGGGCCGGCGTGTGGCCGGATGCGGAAGGATTTTCGAAGAGCTGGCATCTCGATCGCCGCTTCGAACCGCAACTCGATGAAGAGACCAGGCAACGCGAAATTGCCGGATGGCAGGACGCCGTCAGCCGGACTCTGACAAAACGATAGATTTCAGAGGTTTTTTACGACGGGACGAGCCAGTACGCGCGGCTTCAGTTTTTCTTTATGTACACAAATTTTAGTCTGACTAAAAACCACTTGACAGAAAACAAAGTCGCCTTCATGATTTTTAGTGACACTAAAACGGAGACGAATTTTGGTCCGATCCGCTGCAGCCGCCGCTCGTGAAAACGCGCATCATACGCTCGCCCAACGGCTGCGAGAACGCCGTCGGGAACTGGGACTGACGCTGAAAGCGGTCGCCGACGCATCCGGATTGTCGGTCGGTTTCATTTCCCAGATCGAACGCGGCATCGCGACGCCGTCGCTGAGTTCGCTGGTGGCGGTCTCGCGTATCCTCAAGGTCAATGTCGGCGACTTTCTGACCCAGCCGAGAGGCGATGTGGTGACAAGGCAGGCCGAGCGGCCGGTCTATGCGATCAGCGAGAATTCTCTGACCTACGAGCGCATCTCCGCGTCCTTTCCGGGCAACATCCTGCGCAGCGTTATTATTCACGAGCCGCCCGGTCATCGGGGCGAGCCGATCTCCCATGAGGGAGAGGAGATGATGTATGTGCTGGAAGGCACGATCACCGTCGAACTCGACGGCGAACGCACGGTTCTGAAAGCCGGCGACTCCCTCCATTTCCCGTCCACGAGGGTGCATTCCACCTGGAATCACGGCAATGCGCCGGCGACAGTCCTGTGGACGGGCACGATGGACGTCTTTTGTGAAGAATCCACCATCCCGCTGCACAACGCCAATAACCCAGAAGGCCCGAAACGGCCCAGGAAAAAGACCGAAACCCAATCCACCAACAGGGGAACCAGAAAATGAAGATACTTGCACGGACACTCACCGCCGCGCTTCTTGGCGCGAGCACGCTGACGCTGGCGGCGGCAGCTCCCGCCCTAGCGGAAACCGTTCTGCGCCTCGACGAGGTCGCAGTCGGCGAACTCGACCCCGGAAAGGCGTCTGACTATGCGGATTCGATCCTCATGTTCAACGTCTACGACACGCTGGTCATCCCGGCGCAGGGCGCGCCCGGACATGTCCCGCATCTGGCCGAAAGCTGGTCGGCCGACGGCGAGACCTTCACCTTCAAGCTGCGCGACGACGTGAAGTTTCAGAGCGGCAATCCCATGACCGCAGAAGACGTCGTCTTCTCGCTCGAACGCATGCAGGCGCTCGGCCAGGGGCTGTCCTATCTTTTCAATGTCGTCGAGAAAGCGGAAGCGATCGACGACACCACCGTCGCCTTCACGCTGAAGGAGCCCTATGCGCCTTTCATCGCATCGATGGTGCGTCTGCCGATCGTCGACAAGAAGCTGGTGATGGAAAATCTCGGCGACGGCGATGGCGAGATGAAGGACTGGGGTCAGGCCTTCCTTTCCGGCAACAGCGCCGGCTCCGGCGCCTATACGGTCTCCTCTCACAATCCGCAGCAGGAAACCGTCATGCAGAAGAACGCCGACTACTTCCTCGACATTCCGGACGCCGCGCCGGATACGGTGCGCCTTCGCTACGGACTCGAGCCTGCGACCGTTCGCACCCTGATCAGCCAGGGCGAACACGATATCTCCTCGCAATGGCTGCCGCCGGAAGTGCTCAAAGCCCTGGCCGACGACGGCGCGCAATTGCTGACGGAATCGGGAACCGGCGGCTTTTATGTCAAGATGAACACGAAGAAGCCACCGCTTGACGATCCGGAATGCCGACTGGCGCTCTCCAAAGCCTTCGACTACGTCTCTGCCATCAAGATGATTGCGGTCACGCCTGACGTTTCGCAGGGCAGCCCGGCGACCGGCGCAATTCCTGTCGGCATGCTTGGCGCGAATCCATCGGACGATATCCTGACCTCCGACATGGATGCTGCGAAGAAGCATCTGGACTCCTGCGAAATGGCTCCGGAGGATTTCAACCTTGAAATCTCCTGGATCGCCGAAGTGCCCCTGGAAGAGCGCTTCGCGCTGCTCATGCAGGCGAATTTCGCCCAGCTCGGCGTCAAGTCGGAAATCAAGAAAATGCCGTGGGCCCTGTTCGCAGAGCAGGTGTCGAAGCCGGAAAACACGCCGCATATTTCGCAGCTCTTCGTCAACGCCGTGACCGGCGATCCGGATACGCTTCTCTATGGCATGTATTTCTCCGACGCCGCCGGCACCTGGCAGTCGCCGGAATATCTCGACGACGCCGAGGTCGACGAACTGCTGACGCAGGGACGCACGACCACCGACGAGGCTGGCCGCGCGGAAGCCTATAAAAAGCTGAATGCAAGGCTGATGGAAATCGCGCCGACGATTTACGGTTACGATCGCCAGTCGGTGTTCGCCGCCAGCGACCGCGTCAAGGTTCCGGCGCTGTCCGACCCGTCCAAGGCCTTCGGCCTCGACGGCATGGGCTTCACCTTTCGCCTGATGGAAATGCAGGAAGGAAGCTGATCCGGCTTCAGTTCGGCCGGCCTCAGGGCCGGCCGGCGTCTGGATAAACCCGTGGCGGCAAACCCGCCGCGCCTTTTCCTGTTGACAGAAGAAGTTTGATGTCACCCGTCGTCCGGCTCCTTGCGAAGCGGCTTTCGATATCGGTCATCGTGCTGATCGGCGTATCCATGCTGATCTTCATGATCGCCCGGGTCATACCGGGTGACCCCGCGCGCATCGCGCTCGGGCCGAACGCGACGGCCGAGCAGGTGGAGCAACTCAGACAGAAGCTGCATCTGGAGGATCCGATCTGGGTCCAGTACGGCTATTTCTTGCGCAACCTGGCGCATGGCGATCTCGGAATATCGCTGTACACGAACCGGCCGGTGACGACCGACATCGCCCAGTTTCTGCCAGCCACGCTCGAACTCGTCTTCGTCGCCGGCGTCTTCATGGTGGGCCTCGGCATTCCACTCGGCATTCTCTCGGCGCGCTATCGCGGCCGCATGGCCGATAATCTCATTCGCGTCGTCTCGCTGCTCGGTGTCTCTGCGCCCAGTTTTGTCTGGGCGGTTATCCTTATGTTGCTCTTTGCGTTTTTCCTGCCGCTCTTCCCGATTGCAGGCCAGATTTCCGACACGATACCGACGCCGCATCGCGTTACCGGCTTCCTGCTTGTGGATTCCCTGCTCGACGGCGATTTCACGGCCTTCTTCAACGCGTTGCATCACATTATTTTGCCGGCCTTCGCATTGGCGCTCTCGGGCATCGGCCAGGCGGCGCGGCTAACCCGCGCCAACATGGTCGAAACCTATGACAAGCCCTACATCGAAATGGCTGAATCCTACGGTTTCGCGCCAGGGCGCATCGCCAACAAGTTCGCCTTCCGGCCGTCGCTGATTCCTTCGCTGACGATCATCGGCCTCGATTTCGCGGCGATGCTCGGCAACGCCTTCCTGGTCGAGGCGGTGTTCGCCTGGCCGGGGCTGTCGCGTTACGGCGTGCAGGTGATCCTGCGCAAGGATCTCAACGCCATCGTCGGCACGGTGCTTGTCATCTCGGCGATGTTCCTGATCGTCAACATCATCGTTGATCTGCTGATCGCCTACATCAATCCGCGCATCAGGCTCGCGAATGGAGGTCGCTCATGAGGCGGACCTTCCTCATTCTGGCGTCCAATCCGATGTCGCTGTTCGGGCTGTTCCTGATCGGCGTCGTCGTCTTCTCGGCAGTGTTCGCCGATTTCATTGCGCCTTTTCCCGAGCATCGCGGCGCCGTGGTGGATTTCACCAATTTCAACCAGCCGCCGCACTGGCCGAACATCTTCGGCACCGACCTTGTCGGGCGCGACCTGTTTTCCCGTATTATCTACGCCTACCGCATTTCATTGATGCTCGGCGTCGTGGTTCTGTCGATCGCAGTGCCGATCGGCGTGACTGTCGGGCTCGCCGCGGGCTATCTTGGCGGCTGGGTCGATTTCATCCTCATGCGGTTGACTGACGTGTTCCTGTCGGTCCCGCCGCTGGTGCTCGCCATGGCGATCATGGGCGTGCTGGAGCCGACGCTGACAAACGGCATGCTGGCGGTGACGGCGATGTGGTGGCCCTGGTACGCCAGGCTTGTCTACAACGTCACGCGGTCGGAAGCGCAGGAAGGCTATGTGCTTGCGGCGCAGATCATCGGCGCGTCGCGGCTCCACATCATGTTCATGGAAATCCTGCCGAACTGCGTGCCGTCGATCGTCACCAAGATGACGCTGGATCTGGGTTTCGTTATCCTGATCGCCTCGTCGCTGTCCTTCCTTGGCCTCGGCGTGCAGGCGCCGACGCCGGATCTTGGATCGATGGTCGCCGAAGGCGGCAACTACCTGCCGGACAGCTGGTGGCTGACGGTGTTTCCGTCTCTGGCGATCCTGATCGCGGTGTTCGGCTTCAACCTCGTCGGCGACGCGCTGCGGCAAGTGCTGGGGAGCGATCAATGACGGCGCTTCTCGACATTCGCGACCTGACGCTCTCCTTCCGCGGCGTTGAAGGCGAGAACCGGGTGCTGCACGGCATATCGCTGAATGTCGCCAAGGGCGAGAAAGTGGCGCTCGTCGGGGAAAGCGGTTCCGGAAAATCAGTGACGGCCCGCATTATTCTGGGGCTTCTGCAGGAACAGCGCTCGACCCGCGTTTCCGGAGCCGTCGAATTCGACGGACAGGATCTGGAGGCGATGCCCGCGAAGGCGCGCCACAGGCTGCGCGGAACCGACATTTCGATGATCTTCCAGGATCCGACCTCGTCACTCAATCCGGTCTATCCGGTCGATGTGCAGTTCCACGAGGTGCTGAAACGCCGCAACCCGAAGATCACGCGGGCCGCGGCGCGCGAACGCGCAGCCGATGCTCTGCGCGACGTTTCGATCGACGATGCGAAACGGGTGCTCGATTCCTATTCGTTCCAGCTCTCCGGCGGCATGAACCAGCGGGTGATGATCGCCATGGCGCTCGCCAACGAGCCGAAGCTGCTGATCGCCGACGAACCCGGAACAGCGCTTGATGTCACGGTGCAGGCGCAGACCCTGCACCTGATGCGCGATCTCGTCGAACGCAAGCACACTTCGGTTCTGTTCATTTCCCACAATCTGGGCGTGGTGCGCGAATTCGCCGACCGGGTCTATGTGATCTACAAGGGCAATATCGTGGAGGAGGGGCCGACCCACGCGCTCTTTTCCGATCCCGGACATCCCTATACACGCGCCTTGATGGCGGCCGTTCCGAAGATCACCGGCGGCGGCATACCGGAAATCCCGGACCGGTCCGAGAGTTTCTCCGAGCCGATCGTCGTGCACCCGGCGACAGAGGCTTCCTCATGAGCGCCGTCGATCAAACCGCGCCTGTTTTCGACGTGCGAAACGTCTCCAAAACCTTCGTGAGTGGCGAGCACCGGGTCAAGGCGCTGGAGTCCGTCTCGCTTAAGGTGATGCGCGGCCAGTGCCTGGCTGTGGTCGGCGAAAGCGGATCCGGCAAGAGCACGCTCGCCAATCTGCTGCTCGGCATTCACCAGCCGACGACGGGCGATCTCTATCTCGATGGAAACCTTCTTCCGGGTCATCGCACGCTGCCGCTCCGGCGGATGATCCAGCTCGTGCAGCAGAACCCGCTCTCCTCGCTCAATCCGAGGCGAACGGTCGGCGCCTCGCTGAGGCTGGCGCTCGATGTCCACGACATTGGAGACCGCCAGGGGCGCAAGGAGCGGGTTGGCGCGCTGCTCGAAGAGGTCGGCCTGCCGGCCGATTTCGCCTCGCGCTATCCCGCGGCGCTGTCCGGCGGCCAGCGCCAGCGCGTGGCCGTCGCCCGGGCGCTCGCCTGCGAGCCGGAGATCGTCGTGCTCGACGAACCGACGTCGGCGCTCGACGTGCTGGTGCAGGCCCGCGTTCTGCGCATGCTCGACGAACTGCGGCGCCGCCGCGACCTGACCTATGTGTTCATCACCCATGATCTGGGTGTGGTCCGCAATATCGCGGACCGTGTCGCCGTCTTCGAAAAGGGGAGACTCGTCGAGGAATCCGACACGGAAACGATCTTCACAAATCCTGCAAACCCCTACACGCGACGCCTGATCTCGGCCATTCCAATCGTCTCGGACGAGGAGGAGACCCTGCGCCGCTCCCTGATGGAGGAAACGAATGACGGTTGAAGGACTGTTCGACGCGTTCTACCGGTCGACCGCGAATTCCGGCGATGAAACCGGCGCTTTCGCGGCTCTGGAGACGCTGGCCGACGAGGTCGTCGGCGCCAAGCTGTTCACCCTGATGACGTTTGATCGCGCGTCGGGCGAGGCGCGGCGGCTCTACAGCAACATGCCGGACGCCTATCCGATCTCCGGCAAGAAGGCCATGGACAGCAGTGACTGGAGCCGTCAGGTCCTGGATGGCCGGCAGAGCTTCGTCGCAAACGATATCGAGGGCATTGCGGCAGTCTTCCCCGATCATGAACTGATCCGGTCGCTCGGCTGCGAATCCGTCGTCAACATTCCCGTCGAAGTCTGCGGCGAGGTTCTCGGCACGATCAACTGTCTTCACGAGAGGGACTATTACAACGCAGAGAGGGTGCAGGCGGCCGGGGCGCTGAAATTGCCGGGCTCGATCTGCTTTCTCCTGCAACGATTAATCGAAAACAATGGAGTTCAGCAATGACGGGCTCAACCATGCGGGTTGCGACGGATGTCGGAGGAACGTTCACCGATCTTGTCTGTTTCGAGACAGATGAAAACGGCAATGCGACCATTCGGACCGCAAAATCGGACACGACGCCGCCGAATTTCGAACAGGGCGTGCTGAACGTTCTGGAAAAGGGCGGCGTCGACCCCGCCGGGATCGATTTTCTCGCCCACGGCACCACCGTCGTCATCAATGCGCTGACCGAGCGCAAGGGCGTCAAGGTCGGCCTGATCACCACGGACGGCTTCCGCGACATTCTCGAGATCGCGCGCGGCAACCGGCCCGATTTCTTCAATCTCCACTATCGCAAGCCTGCGCCCTTCGTGCAGCGCTATCTGCGCCGCGAACTGCCCGGCCGCATGAGCTACAAGGGCGAGGAACTTAAACCCCTCGACATGTCGGGCCTCGGCGCGATCCTGGACGATTTCCGCGCTGAAGGCGTTGAAGCCGTTGCGGTGTGCTTCCTGCATTCCTACGCCAATCCGGCGCACGAACAGGCCGTTGTCGCAGAGATTGCGAAACTGTGGCCCGAGGCGTCCGTCGTGTCGTCGCACCAGATTACCCGCGAATGGCGCGAGTACGAACGCACCAATACGGCGGTGCTTTCGGCCTACGTCCAGCCGACGGCGGAGCGCTACCTGAAACGGCTGCAGGACGGGCTCGCCGGACGCGGATTTTCGGGCAGCCCCTATATCATGCAGTCCAATTGCGGCGTGGATTCGCTGGAAGCGGTGTCGCGCATTCCCATCACGATGGTGGAATCCGGTCCGGCGTCCGGTTTCTGGGGCGCGGCGGAACTCGGCAAGCTGATCGGCGAGACCAACGTGCTCGCCCTCGATATTGGCGGCACGACCGCCAAGTGCTCGCTGATCGAGGACGGTCAGGTCAAGATCATGACCGACTACTGGATCGAGCGCGACCGAACCTCGGCCGGCTATCCGATCATGGTGCCGGTCGTCGATCTAGTCGAGATCGGCAATGGCGGCGGTTCGATCGCATGGGTCGACGATTTCGGCAAGCTGCATGTCGGTCCGCAATCGGCGGGCGCGCTGCCGGGACCGGCCGCCTACGGCAAGGGCGGAACGGAAGCGACCACCACGGACGCCAATTTGTGGCTCGGCCGGATCAACAAGGATTATTTCTGTGGCGGCGCGATCGACGCCGACATGGAATCCGCGGGCCGCGCCATCGAGGCGGTCGCCGACAAACTTGGCGTCGATGCGGCGGAAGCCGCCCGCGGCATCGTGCGCATCGCCAACAACAACATGGTCAACGCGCTGAAACTCGTCTCGCTCAATCGTGGTTTCGACCCGCGCGACTTTACACTGGTCGCCTTCGGCGGCGGCGGCGCCATGCACGCTGTTGCGCTTGCCTCTGAACTCGGCGTCAAGAAGGTCGTCGTGCCGGCGGGCGCCTCCGTCTTTTCGGCCTGGGGCATGATGATGTCGGACCTGCGTCGCGACTATTTCATCACCCGGCTGGTGGATCTGGAAGCGGGTGGGGCGGACAGCATCGAGTCCCTGTTCGCCGAAACCGAAGAAGGCGCCCGCAGGCAGTTCGCCGACGAGGGGATCGATCCGGCGAAGGTCACCTTCCTGCGCTACGGCAAGTTCCGCTATCAGAACCAGGAACACACGACGGAAGTGCTGCTTCCCGAAGGCAAGGTGACCGATGCGGAACTCGCGAAGATCCGCGATCTGTTCCACGAAACCTACGAGCGGGAATACACCTACCGGCTCGATGCGCCGGTCGAGATGGTCGGCATCCATCTCGTCGCCTCCGCCGAGGTCGGCAAGCTGACCATGAAGCCGGAGACGCTGGGCGACGCCGACGCATCCGCCGCGCTGAAAGGCCGGCGCGAGGTCGATTTCGCGCTCGAAGGCAGCCACGACAGCGCGATCTATGACGGGTTGAAGCTGAAGCCGGGGATGAAGTTCACCGGTCCTGCGATCATCGAGGATCCGGGCACGACCGTCGTCATCAATCCGGGTTGCGGCGTCGACATCGACGCGTACGGCAATATCCACATCGACATGAAGTCCTGAGGGAGGCGTATTGTGAGCACACCGACAAACGATCCGATCACCCTGGAAATCATCCAGAATTCCCTGCAGGCGACGGCCGACGAGATGTTCGCCGCCATGCGCAAGACGGCCATGAGTTCGATTATCTACGAGGTGCTCGATATGGGCACCGGCATCATGGACGCCAAGGGCATGCTGGCCTCGTCAGGCGCGGGCATTCCGGCCTTCATCGGAGTTCTCGACAAGGCGGTGCAGGTCATCATCGCCAAGTTCGACAAGCCCGGCGATATCGAGCCTGGCGACGTCTTCGCCACCAATGATCCCTACTATGGCGGCGTGACCCATCTGAACGACATCGTGGTGGCGATGCCGATCTTTGCAGACGGCCGCATCATCGCCTGGACGGCGAATATCGCCCACAATTCCGATGTCGGCGGCATGGCGCCCGGCTCGTTGTCTGGCGAGGCGACCGAGATTTTCCAGGAAGGACTGCGCCTGCCGGCGATTAAAATCATTGCGAACGGCGAGCCGATCAAGCCGGTGATGGACATCATCAAGGTCAACTCCCGCATGCCCGATGTGCTGGAAGGCGATGTCTGGGCGGCGATCGCCTCGGTCCGCGTCGGTGACAAGCGGCTGCGCGAGATTGCGGCCAAATACGGAACGGCGACCTTCGAAAGGGCGATGGAGTCCTTCATGGATTTCGGCGAGAAGGTGTCGCGCGCGGCGCTCGCCGACCTGCCGCAGGGAACGTTCGAACTGTCGGAAGAGCAGGACGACGGCCGGACCTTCAACGTCAAGATCACCATCGGCCCGGACGAGTTTACGGTTGATCTGCGCGACAATCCGGACCAGTCCGCCAACCCGGTCAACACCAGCCGCGACGGCGTGATGGTGGCGGCCCAGATGATCTTCAAATCGCTGACTGATCCCTATTCGCCGGCCAATGGCGGCTCGTTCCGTCCGATCAATCTGCTGACGCGCGAGGGGTCCGTTTTCCATGCGAAAGAGCCGGCGCCGATCGGCTTCTATTACGAGATCGAACTGCGGGTTTACGACATCATGTGGCGGTGTCTCGCAGCGCACATGCCGGATCGCCTCGCGGCCGGGCATTTCGCGTCCGTTTGCGGGACATTCATCGGCGGCATCCATCCGGACACCGGGCGGCAATACACGATCATCGAGCCGCAGCTCGGCGGCTGGGGCGCGAGCCGTCAGGGCGACGGCAACAGCGCTGTCTTCTGCGGTTTCCACGGCGAAACCTACAATTGTCCGGCGGAGATCAACGAAGCCCGCAACGGGCTCTATGTCGACCAGTTGCGGCTGAACATGGAGCCGGGCGGCGAGGGCAAGTTCACCGGCGGACGCGGCATTGTCATGGATTACCGGGTTCGCGCCGACAACGGTTTTCTCACCGCCGGCTACACGCGGTCGAAGTTCCCGGCCTGGGGCGTCGAGGGCGGCCATGACGGCTCGCCCAATTACGTCGAATTCCGGCCGAAGGAGGGAGAGCCGGAGCGGTTCGCCTTCGTGTCGGGTCTGGCCACGCATCGCGACGACGTCATCCGCGTCGTCACCGGCAACGGCGCGGGTCTGGGCGATCCGAAGGAGCGCGATCCGGACAAGGTGCGCAGCGACGTGAAGAACGGGCTTTTGAGCGCCGAACGGGCTCTCGAGGTTTATGGCGTCAAGGTCTGAGGTAACACGGGAGGAACGGACATGGCGCATGCGCCTGTGAAGATCATGTATCTCAACCCGATCGGGCACAGCGGCGATGACGTTATCTTCGCCGACATGGCGCGCGAGCACAAGCTGCCCGGCACGGAGGTGCATGTCGCGTCGCTACCGCCGAACGACGGCGCGTTCACGCATATCGAGTACCGATCCTACGAGGCGATCGTCACGCGCGGGATCATCCGCGCGGTGCGGGCGGCGGCGCGCGAGGGGTTCGACGCGCTGGCGATCGGCTGCTTCTACGATACGGCGCTGCACGATGCGCGCGAGATCTCCGGCGAGATGGTGGTGACGGCGCCCTGTTTCGCCTCCTGCGAAATCGCCGTCAGCCTCGCCAACCGGTTTGGCGTTATCGTCGGTCGGCGCAAATGGGTCGACCAGATGGAGGGAAATGTCCGTGACTACGGCCACGGCGCCCGGCTTTCGGGATTCTATCACGTGGAGCTCGGGGTCAACGATTTTCAGACAGACCATGACCGCACCGCGCAATGCCTGCTCGACGCCGGCCGCAAGGCGGTCGAAGAGGATTATGCCGAGGCGCTGATTCTCGGCTGCACGCTGGAGGTCGGGTTCTACGCCGAACTCGAAAAACTGCTCGGCGTTCCGGTGATCGATCCGTCGATCGCAGCGCTCAAGCGGGCGGAATATGCGGCGCTTCTGAAACGCCAGTGCGGCTGGATACCGAGCAGGAAATGGTCCTGCGAAGCGCCGCCCGAAGAGGAAATCGCCCGTTTTGGGGGCTTCGATGATGGCGAGGCCTTCGGCAACCGCATCGTGGTGGAGGCCACGTCCGCGGTGGGTGAAGCCGCCTGACTGAATTGGAAAAAGAGGTATGAGATGAGCGAAAAAATGCAGGCGCTGCGCGCGGCGATGGCGCAGAACTCGATGGATCTGGCGGCGCTCGGACCGGGACCCAACATGCACTGGCTGCTCGGTTTCCATCCGCACGCGGACGAAAGACCCTGCATGCTGATGGTCGGTCCGGAGAAGGAGGCGTTTCTTATGCCGGCGCTCAACGCCGAGGGCTCCCGGGAATCGACGAATATCGCGTTCTTTGAATGGGATGACGCGGACGGTCCGGCCGACGCGCTCGAAAAGACGCTGGCGCATGTCGGCGCGAAGGACGCGCGCAACGTCGTCATTGACGAGACGATGCGCGCGGATTTCGCGTTGTCCGTGCTCGATGCGCTGCCGGGCGCCAAACATCACTTTACGGACACGACCGTCGGTCCGCTGCGGATGAAGAAGAGCGAGGCCGAGTTCGCCGAATTGAAGATGAACGCCGGTATTGCCGACAAGGCCATGCAGGCGGCTTTCAACGCCATTAGACCCGGCATGCGCGAGCTGGAGGTTGCCGACATCATCGGCAAGGTCTTCGACGACCATGGCGCGAAGCCGCTGTTCCGGATCGTCGGCACCGGCAGAAACGGGGCGTTTCCCCATCACCATACCGGCGACACCGTGATCCGCGAGGGCGACGCCATCGTCATCGATATCGGCGCGCAGAAAGGCGACTTTTCCTCCGACATCACACGCATGGTGGTGGTGGGCGAAAGTCCCGAAGGGTACGACGACGTGCACGCCGTTGTGGAAGCCGCCGTGCAGGCCGCTCTCGACGCCTCGCGTCCGGGCGCGCGGGCGCGCGACGTCGATCAAGCGGCGCGGGACGTGATCACGGCCGCCGGATACGGCCCCTATTTCGTACACCGCACCGGCCACGGCATGGGTATCGAACCCCACGAGCCGC
The DNA here is from genome assembly GCF_019492055.1 of Flavimaribacter sediminis. Classification (GTDB taxonomy): domain Bacteria; phylum Pseudomonadota; class Alphaproteobacteria; order Rhizobiales; family Rhizobiaceae; genus Flavimaribacter; species Flavimaribacter sediminis. The sequence continues at coordinate 186,642 of NZ_JAICBX010000001.1, forward strand.
CATGGGTCACATCCACATCCGAGACGATCCTCGAAGCCGGAATGGTGTATTCGATCGAGCCCGGCATCTACCTGCCGGACCGCTTTGGCCTCCGGCTCGAGGATATTGTCTTCCTGCGCGAAGACGGTCCGGAAATCCTGTCGGAGCTTCCGCGCGACGCGTTCCGGGCAGGGTGACGTCATGACGGCCGGAACCGTTACGGATCAGTTCACCGCATCGGTGATCCAGGCGAGCCTTGTCGCCGCCGCCGACGAGATGTTCGCGGTTCTGCGCAAGACCGCGATGAGCCCGATCATCTACGAGGTGCTGGATGTCGGGACCGGCGTGACCGACGCCGACGGCGAACTGGTGAGTTCCGGCGCTGGCATTCCGACATTCGTGGGCGTGCTCGACAAGGCGGTCAGGCGGATCGTCGAACTGCACGGCAAGGAGACGATCCTGCCGGGCGACATGTACGTGACCAACGATCCCTATTACGGCGGCGTGACGCATCTCAACGACGTGGTCATCGCGCTTCCTGTATTCGCGGACGGAAAACTGATCGCCTGGACGGCCTCGATTGCGCACTGGAACGACATTGGCGGCCGGGTGGCCGGCTCCATGTCGACGGAAGCAAGCGAGATCTTTCAGGAGGGCCTGAGATTGCCCGCGGTCAAGCTGATGCAGGGCGGCAAGCCGATCGCCGCCGTCTTCGACATCATATCCGCCAATTCGAGGCTTCCGGATTTTGCGCGGGGCGACCTCTGGGCGCAGGTCGCAGCCTCCCGCATCGCCGAAAAGCGGCTTGTCGAACTGGTCGCGACCTATGGCGCGGAGGCGTTCGAAGCTGCGCTCGACATGCTTTTCGAGGAGGGCGAGCGGCGCGCGCGGGCGGGACTGGCGACGCTTCCGGAAGGGACTTACGCCATTGAGGAAGAACAGGATGACGGCGCGATCTGGCGCGCGTCGATCACCGTCTCCGGCGACAGGTTTACGGTGGATCTGCGCGGCAATCCGCTACAGCGGGCCGCTCCGTACAATACCAGCCGCGACGGCGCGGTGATTTCCGCGCAGATGATCTTCAAGGCGCTGTCCGATCCGACGCTCTTCGCCAACGCCGGATCGTTTCGTTTGCTGGACGTTCTGACGACGCCAGGAACGATTTTCCACGCGACGGGGGTCGCTCCGCACGGCTATTATTTCGAAACCCGGATCCGGCTTTACGACATGCTGTGGCAATGTATCGCCAGGGCGATGCCGGATCGGCTGCCGGCCGGCCATTTCGCCTCGATCTGCGGCACGGTGATCGCCGGCAGTCATCCGGATCACGGCCGTCGCTTCACCATGGTGGAGCCGCAGATGGGCGGCTGGGGCGCCACGGCCGAACGCGACGGGCTGGACGCCATGTATTCCTGCAGTCACGGCGAAACCTTCAACTGCCCGGTCGAAATCGCCGAAACGCGCTACGGCCTCGATGTCGAATACAAGAAGCTGAACGACAGCGACGAAGGGCGTGGTCTCCACAAGGGCGGCAAGGGGTTGTCGCTGGCCTATACGCTAAGAGGCCCGGCGTTGCTTTCCGCAGGCTACAGTCGCACCAGACAGCCGGTCTGGGGACTGAATGGCGGTGAAGAGGGGGGAACCAACGGCTTTGCCATTCGCCGCCGCGACGGGACCACGACCGATCACGCATTCGCCAGCGGCGTGGAACTGGAGGCGGGAGACACGGTGCTTATCCATACGGCAAATGGCGGCGGCTGGGGGAAGCTTGAGGGGCGGTGAATGGCCGTAATGCCAACCACTGAAATATGAACGTCATACTCGCGGTTTAACCAGAGCGGAACAATTCAGTTTCCGACAAACCACGAGGACGATTCCATGAAAAGACTTGCACTGTCTCTCGTTGCCGCCGCGGTGATCGCCGGCCAGGCAATGGCCCAGGATGTATCCGGTAAGCTGGTGCTCTACACATCGCAGCCGAACCAGGATGCGCAGGCGACTGTCGACGCTTTCAAGGCGAAATATCCGGACGTCGACGTCGAGTGGATTCGCGACGGCACAACGAAGGTAATGGCGAAGCTGCGGGCCGAGTTCGAAGCCGGCGCACCGCAGCCTGACGTGCTTTTGATCGCCGACATGGTCACCATGGAGGGCCTTAAGCAGGAAGGTCGTCTGATGGCGCACGAAGACGCCGACATCTCTGCCTACGATCCGGCGATCATGGACGACGACAAGAATTATTTCTCCACCAAGCTGATCACGACCGGCATTGTCTACAACGCCGAAGCGCCGATGAAGCCGGCCTCCTACAAGGATCTCCTGAAACCGGAAGCCAAGGACAAGCTGGCCATGCCTTCGCCGCTCACGTCGGGCGCCGCGACGATCCACATGGCGGCAATCACCGCTCATCCCGAGCTTGGCTGGGATTTCTATGAAGGCCGGGCCGAGCAGGGCGCCAACCCGCAGGGCGGCAATGGCGGCACATACAAGGCGATCGCTGGCGGCGAAAAGCTGTACGGTTTCGTCGTCGACTTCCTGCCTATCCGCAACAAGCTCGACGGCGCGCCCGTCGAATTCGTCTTCCCGATCGAAGGCGTTTCGGCTGTGACCGAACCGGTGGCGATCCTGTCGACCGCAAAGAACCCGGCGGCCGCCAAGGCGTTCGTCGATTTCCTGATCTCGAAGGAAGGCCAGGAACTGGCTTCGAGCCAAGGCTATCTGCCGGCGCATCCGGACGTCGCTCCGCCGGAAGGCTTCCCGGCCCGAGACCAGATCAAGCTTCTCCCGTTCGATCCTGCCGACGCGCTGAAAAACGATACGGAAAACAAGATGAAGTTCACCGAGATCTTCGGTGGCTGACGGCAACATAAAACTCAAACTATTCGACGGCGAGGGGCTGACCCTCGCCGTTCTTGTTTTCATTGCGGCGATCCTGTTCGGTCTGCCGCTTTTTCTGCTTCTGAAAACTGGATTGTCAGGTGACGCGGGCTGGTCGCTGACGCCCGTTTTCGAGGCGTTTCAGAGCCGCTCTGTGCTGCGGGCCCTTTGGAATTCGCTGGAAAGCAGCTTTCTTTCCGCGCTTCTGGCGCTGTTCATCGGCGCGCTGCTTGCGCTGATTGTCGGTCTCACGGATGTTCGCTGGAAGGCGGTGACCGTCTTTTTGATCCTGCTGCCGATGATGATCCCGCCGCATGTGACGGCGATCGCCTGGATTCAGGCGCTCGGGCCGTCCAGCCCGGTTCTGCGCTGGCTGGGCCTGGCGCCGGAACTGGGCAGCACGCACCCGATCTATTCGCGCGAGGGGCTGGTCTTCATGCTCGCTGTCCAGCATTCGCCGCTCGTGTTTCTGGTCGTTCGCGCCGGCCTGCGCGGACTGCCGCGTGATCTGTTCGACGCGGCGCGGGTGAGCGGCGCCGGCGCGCTGATGCTGGGCCACAGGATATTGCTGCCGCTGCTCTTGCCGTCACTCGTGGCCGGCTTTGCACTCGCCTTCGTTTCGGCGCTTGGCAATTTCGGCATCACCGCGCTGATCGGCATTCCGGCGCGATACACGACGTTGCCGGTGCTGATCTGGCGGCGGCTGGCGAGTTTCGGCCCTGACGTGCTTGGCGACGTGGCGGTTTTGGCGGTGATTGTTGCGATTGTGGCGATCTTCGCCGTCACGATGCAGATCCTTTGGCAGAACCGGACGCGGCTCGGCCTTGTCGGGCAAAGCGGCCGGCCTCTCGAAATCGCGCTTGGCCGCTGGCGACCGGCTGTGGAATTCCTGCTCGGCGCGGGATTGCGGTTACGCTCGTCCTGCCGCTGTCCTCCCTGATCGCTACGTCTCTGGTCAAGACCTATGGATTGCCGCTGGCGCTCGAGACGTTTACGCTCGATAATTTCACCGAGATCCTGTTCCGGCAATCCGTGACTGTGAGAGCCTTCGTCAATTCGACCCTGATTGCCGGATGCGCTGCTGCGCTGCTTGCCTTCTTCGCCATCATGATCGGCTACTACATGCAGAAACGCGGACGCAGCCGGTGGTTTGCGGGCGGCGTGGCCGGGATGGGCGACATCGCTTACGCCATTCCGGGGCTGGTGATATCCATCGGCTTCATCCTCGCCTTTATTCGACCGCTGCCGCTGATCGACCGGTCGCTCTACGGAACGAGCGGGATTATCCTCATCGCCTATCTCTGCGCCTTCTTCGCCATTGCACTGAAGCCTGTCGGCGCGGCTTACGCACAGCTTGATCGTTCGCTGGACGACGCGGCGCGCGTCTCCGGCGCGCGCTTTTATCTGCGTATCCGATCGGTGTTCTTTCCATTGATTTTACCGGCTGCGGCATCGGGTGCGATCCTTGTGTTCCTGACCGCCTATAATGAGGTGACGGTGTCGGCGCTGCTGTGGTCGACCGGCAACGAGACCATTGGCACGACGATCTTCAACTACGAGGATGGCGGCTACACGACGCTTGCCTCCGCCATGGCGAGCCTGACGGTTCTGGCGACGATCGTCCTGATGCTCGGGCTGAACCTCGTCTCCGGAAAGCTGCCGGCCGGCGTCATTCCCTGGCGCAACGACTGAGCAGACTGTTACATTTTTTACCCGCGCAGACGCGCGGGTCGCAGGATGCCGAACCAAGTTCGGTATGAGGGTAAATATAAGGAAATAATGGAATATTCTACTTTATCGCGGGCTTGACGCGCAAACTGGAGAGTAACCGGCTCACCTTATGCCGGGAAGCAAACTCAGTCCGGCAGCAGCCAGGCCGACCGGATCGTGACCGGAACGGCATCGCCGGGCTTCGCCTTGCGATCGAGCACCAGCGGAAGCGCTTCGTCGACGCCGTCGACTGTCAGGCGCGCCTCCCATACGCCGCCGCGATAGACGATGGTCCTGATGCTGGCGGCAAGTCCGTCCGCGTCGACCGTCACGTCCGCGGGGCGGATCACCGCGCGCGCCTGGCGGCCGGTCTTGTCGCCGGTTTCGACCGGAACGGTTTTGCCCGCAATCATCGCCGCGCCATTGCCGTCGTAGAGCGCCGGAACGATTGCGCTCTGGCCGATGAACCGCGCAACCTTCTCGCTTTCCGGAAACCGGTAGATATCGTCCGGGGCGCCGACCTGCAGGAAGCGGCCGTTTTCCATAACGGCGATCCGGTCGGCGAGCGCCATACCCTCGCGCTGATCGTGGGTGATGAAGAGCGTTGTTGCTCCGGCCATCTTGTGGAAGGCGGCCAGCTCTTCCTCCATCGAGGACCTGAGATGCGGATCGAGATTGGCGAGAGGCTCATCCATGAGGATCGTGTCCGCGTTGCCCGCCAGGCAACGGGCAAGGGCGACGCGCTGACGCTGACCGCCGGAGAGTTCGGACGGTTTGCGCTCTTCGAAACCGGTCAGCGAGACCGCTTCGATCTGGCGTGCAGCGATATCGTGGGCCTTGCGCTTGCCAAGACCAGCGGCTTTGACCGGAAAGGCGACATTGTCGACGACCGTCATGTGCGGCCATAGCGCGTAGGACTGGAAGACCATTCCGACGCGGCGCTGTTCGGGCGGCAGATGCAGGCCGGGGCCGGCGACTGATCTGCCGTTGATCAGGATTTCGCCGGAATCCAGCGTCTCAAGTCCGGCGATCATCCTCAACAGGGTTGTCTTGCCGCATCCCGATGCGCCCAGGATGACGAAGAATTCTCCGTCTGCAATTTCCGCCGAGACGTGATTGACGGCCGCATGCTTGCCGAAGGTCTTGACTGCCGATCTTATCGATACCGACAAAACGTGCTCCAGTGTTGCGCCAATCGGGTCCGGGTACGAAATTTGTTCTTCAATTTTGTGACAGGTCTGGCGGCGGGCGGCAAATCCAGTTTATAAGTCCAACGTTTCGTAAAAGCGTGAGGTCGATCATGGACGTACGACAGATCAACGAGGAATATTCGGTTGCGGGCCAGATCAGCGTGGACGATCTGGAGGCCATCAAGGCCGCCGGATTCAAGTCCATTGTCTGTCACCGTCCCGATGGCGAAGCGGCCGGACAGCCTGACTTCGCAGAGATCGAAAAGGCGGCGAAAGCGCTTGGCCTGCAGATGCGGCACGTTCCGGTCGGGCCCATGGGCGTGGGCTACGAGCAGGTGCAGGCCTTCGTCGACGCGCTCGACGAACTGGATCGCCCGATGCTCGGCTACTGCCGTTCCGGCGCGCGCTCCACAGCCATCTACCAGCAGACGCTGCACATCCGCAACTGACCTGACAGGACGGGGCGCGAACGCCCCGACGCGACCGCAATCAGGCGATCCGCTCCCTTTCTGCGCGCGCCTTGGCCCGCTTCTCCGCCAATATGCGTTGCTGGTAACGCCCCTGCACGACTTCGACCGCCACAAGGGTGAACAGGACGAAGTAGAAGGTGGATTTGGCCATCGGCTCGATGGCGTATCCGAAGAAGTGCAGATCGCCGATATGGCCGCCGTCCGACATCAGCATCACGCCGACGAGAAGCAGCACGAACAGACCCAGCACTTCGTACATGCGGTTTTTCTGCAGGAAGTTGGCGACCGTATCCGCCATCAGCACCATAAGCGCGCCGGAAACCACGATTGCGGCGGTCATGACGATGAAATGATCCGTCAGCGCCACGGCCGACAGCACCGTGTCGAAGGAGAAGATCACATTCATGACGACGATCCAGAAAAGGGCTGCACGGACTGTTCGGCGGGTATATTCCAGCTCGTGATGCTCGAGGTCATCGACGCCGATCATGTGATAGATTTCTTTCATCGCCGTGTAGATCAGAAAGACGCCGCCGGCGAGAACGATCAGCGAATGGCCGCTGATCTGTCCGGAGATCCAGGGATGGTCGAGGACGAAGAGCGGCGCCTGCAGCAATCTGATGAGCTGCAAAACGACGAAGAGAAGTGCGATCCTGAACACAATCGCCAGGATGATGCCGACCTTTCTGACCCAGGATTGCCGCGCCGGATCCACCTGCTTCGCCTCGATCGAGATGTAGAGCAGATTGTCGAAACCGAGCACCGTTTCCAGCGCAGTCAGGATGAGAAAGGTCGTGAGATTGTCGAGGGTGAAGAGATCGGCCAGCATCGGCGGCTCCGCTTTACGTGTGTTCCTTTGGAAATGTTAGCAAAGTGATCGCGAAATGAACACTTGCAATGGATAACGCTCAAGCGAGCTCCGGGATCCCGTCCGCCCACGAAACGAAGTCGATCATCACCTGGCGGGCGCCAGGCTCGGCCGTTTCGTTCAGTGTTTCATGTCGCATATTCTCGTAGATGCGCCAGGAGATATTTTCCATGCCGGCCGACTGCATGCGCTTTGCTGTGACTTCGATCGCCTTGCCGTTTTCGACGCCTGCGTCCTGTCCGCCGCCGGTCAGGTAGACGGGAAGTTTTTTCGGCAGGACCTGGATCATCTTGGGATCGGCGGCGCGCAGATTCATGGCGATAACGTCCCGCCACATCGATATGGTGACCTGTTCCGAACCGGTGCACAGCGGGTCGGCCGCGTAGGCGGCGTTCGATTCGGCGTTGTGCGAGAGCCAGTCTTCGTAGATCTTCCGGTCTTTGATCTTCGCCGCCCATGCGTCGATCGTGAGTTTCTGCAGGATGCGGCTTGGCGTGTCGGAGCCCTTGAGCATGCGTTCTGCGCTGAGGATCGCCAATGCCGCCCGCGCGGGAAGACCGGCTGCAAAGCCGTGGTTCCAGGCGGCGAGACCGGCCTGGCGTCCGGGATATGACAGGGCAAAATTGAAGGCGATGGCTGCCCCCATCGAATGTCCGAACGTGATCACCGGAACATCCGCGTAACGCTGCCGTGCATGCTCGTTGACAGCCAGAACATCGGCGATCACCGGTTTCCAGTTTTCGGCTGACGGTCCCTTGCCGAACATGCCGACGGATATGCCCGGGGCGACCGTTTCGCCATGGCCGCGATGATCGTGGGCGAAGACGGCGAAACCGCGCTTGGCGAGAAACGCCGCGAAATGCGCGTACCGGCCAGCGTGCTCTCCCATGCCGTGATTGATCTGCACGATCGCGCGACAGTCCTGCACAGGCTTCATATGCAAGAGATTGAGCGTAGCGCCGGTGGGCGACTCAAGGCTGCTTTTTTCGTCGAAAACAGGCATTGCCGGACAATGCCCGCAGGCGCTGCCGAAAACAACCGTTTATTCGTCTGCCGCCAGGGCGTTTTCAATGCCGTCGATCTGTGAGCCGAGATCGAATTCGAAAGAGGACAACGCCTCGACGGACGTGTCTTCCGAAAAACCTTCCGGATCCTGCCGGCGCATGACCTCGATCGCCTTGTCGCGTTCGATCAGGCTCCATTCGATCTGCGGCCGGAAAAGCTGCAAGGCCGCCTTCAGCCAGCGCGTCGTCAAGGCGTATTCCTCGTTGTCGAGGTCGAAATAATCGAGAAGCCGGATGACTTCTTCTGCCGGGTATTGCCATTCCGCCGCGACCCATCGATTTGTCGTGAAGACGCGAATCGGAGTCCCGGAATGGTCGAATGAGATCGCGACGAGATGGCACAGGCCGCCATTCTCGAAATCGGGTTCGGGCGGCAATGCGATCGGTTCGACGCCGTCTGCGACGTGTTCCGTGTAAACGAAGAGATGGAAGTGACCGTGTTCGGTCCAGGGGCGCGCTTCCTTGTCTTCGGAATGGGCGTGATAGAACCACACTGCGCCCTTCTTCTTGTCGCGCACGTCTCCCGGCGGATAGTGCCGCCACATGGTGAAGGGATCGGGGGAGGTGGAGCCCAGCACGTCGATGAGGATGTGCTTGTCCTGCTGCGCGGCCTCCTGAAGCACGCCGATCATATCGTCGGCCGCTTTTTGCATTGCGAGCAGCCTGTCTTTGGGCAGGCTTGCGAAATCGATGCTGGCTTTGTCGCGTATCGTGATATTCATCTTTCCGGTTCCGCTACGCTTTGTTTATGCCAGAAATTGCTGGGAGCCGAAAGACACGGCTCCCGGCATAGCACCGAATTAGTCTTTTTTCGCGCCACAAGCGCCACAAGCGCCACAAGCGCCGCACGCGCCGCAGACTTTTTCCTTTTTCGATCCGCAGGCGCCGCAAGCGCCGCATGCGCCGCAGGAAGACCAGGCCGGGGTCGCTGCGACTGCAGCCGTCAGTCCGCCGCCAACGATCATCATCGCGAGTGCTTTTCTGGATTTGCCGTTCATGAGTATCTCCTCTGGAAATGACCGAAATCAGTTTCGGCACGCGCAATCTAGACGATCATTTCCTCACCTTTTCTCACGATGGCCGCGAACAAATTCACGCTTTTGCGAGAGTGAAGTGAAGTGGGAGCGGATTTCGACCATGCCGCGACGTCGTCTCGCCAGCATCGAATTTATGTTGCAATATGCTTTCAATTCACCGCGTCTCGCACTACAAGCAGCCAAAATTCCGAGCAATCAGTTACGAGGAAACACGCGCGCCATGGCACGCCAGTTCATCTACCATATGGCCGGCCTCAACAAGGCCTATGGCTCCAAGAAGGTTCTTGAAAACATTCACCTGTCTTTCTACCCCGACGCCAAGATCGGCATTCTGGGTCCGAACGGCGCGGGAAAGTCCACCGTGCTGCGCATCATGGCGGGGCTGGACAACGAATTTACGGGCGAAGCCTGGGTCGCGGAGGGCGCGACCGTCGGCTATCTGCCGCAGGAGCCGCAGCTCGACGAAACGAAGACGGTCGCCGAGAACGTCATGGAAGGCGTCGCAGAGAAAAAGGCGATCGTCGACCGCTACAACGAACTGATGATGAACTATTCCGACGAGACGGCGGACGAGGGCGCCAAGCTTCAGGACATCATCGACGCGCAGAACCTGTGGGATCTCGACAGCCAGGTTGAAATGGCGATGGACGCGCTTCGCTGTCCGCCCGGCGAAAGCGCGGTCGACAATTTGTCCGGCGGTGAAAAGCGCCGCGTCGCGCTTTGCAAGCTGCTGCTCTCCCAGCCCGATCTGCTTTTGCTTGACGAGCCGACCAACCATCTGGACGCCGAAACCATCGCCTGGCTCGAAAAGCATCTGCGCGAATATCCGGGCGCCGTGCTCATGATCACCCACGATCGCTACTTCCTCGACAACGTCACCGGCTGGATCCTCGAACTCGACCGGGGCAGGGGCATTCCCTATGAGGGCAACTACTCCGCCTATCTGGAAGCCAAGGCCAAGCGGCTTACGCAGGAAGGCCGCGAGGAGGCCAACCGCCAGAAGGCCATGGCGCAGGAACAGGCCTGGATATCATCCAGTCCTAAGGCGCGGCAGGCGAAATCCAAGGCGCGTATTCGCGCCTATAACGAACTGGTGGACGCAGCCGACGATCGCCGCCCTGGCGATGCGCAGATCATCATTCCCGTCGGTGAGCGCCTCGGCAACCAGGTGATCGACGTGGAGGACGTCAGCAAGGGCTATGGCGAGCGGCTGTTGATCGACGATCTGAGCTTCAAGCTGCCGCCGGGCGGCATCGTCGGCGTGATCGGCCCGAACGGCGCCGGCAAGACGACGCTGTTTCGGATGATCACCGGTCAGGAAAAGCCCGACGACGGCGAGGTGACGATCGGCGAAACCGTCGATCTCGGCTATGTCGACCAGAGCCGTGACGCGCTCGACGCCGGCAAGACCGTCTGGGAGGAAATCTCCGGCGGCAACGACATCATCAAGCTCGGCAAGCACGAGGTCAATTCCCGCGCCTATTGCTCCAACTTCAATTTCAAGGGCGGCGACCAGCAGCAGAAAGTCGGCACGCTCTCCGGCGGACAGCGCAACCGGGTGCACCTCGCGAAGGTTCTGAAGCAGGGCTCCAACGTCATCCTGCTCGACGAACCGACCAACGATCTGGACACCGAAACGCTGGCCGCGCTTGAGGACGCACTGGAAAATTTCGCAGGCTGCGCCGTGATCATCAGCCATGACCGCATGTTCCTCGACCGGCTGGCGACGCATATCCTCGCCTTCGAAGGCGACAGCCACGTGGAGTGGTTCGAAGGCAACTTCGAAGATTACGAGAAGGACAAAATCCGTCGTCTGGGACCGGACTCCGTCAATCCGAAACGGGTCACCTACAAGCGGTTGACGCGGTAGGGGCTACTTTCCCATCGGCCGGGTGATATGCGACTGAGAAGCAAATTGCTGGTTGTATCACAATGCAATCAGTGATTTTCTTTTCATATTCAGTATTCATATCAAACGGACGTATATGCTGGAAAGAAACGAGGGAGCCTTCGGCCGCGGACAAACGCCGGCCAGGCATATCGGACGGTTCGAGGGGAATGCGTCCGAATATTTCGGAATATGGATCGTCAATCTTCTGCTGAGCATAGTGACGCTGGGCATCTACACCGCCTGGGCGAAGGTGCGTCAGCGTCGGTATTTCTACGGAAACACGATCCTCGACGGTCATTCCTTTGACTATCACGCCAAGCCGATAGCAATCCTCAAGGGACGCGTGATTGTCGTTGTGGCGCTTGTCATGTTCCAGGTGCTGAGTTCAATACAACCGTTCCTGATTCTGGTTTTGTTACCAGCCTATATTTTCCTTGCGCCGTGGGTATTCAATCGGGCGCTGACCTTCAATGCACGCGTGACGAGTTACCGCAACGTTCGCTTTCATTTCCAGGGGCGTTACCGACGAGCCTTGCTCGTGTTTATCGTCATGCCCTTCCTGACCGCCTTTACGTTCGGTCTGCTTTACCCGGTCGTATCCAAAATGACCCAGGAATATATTGGCGACAGCACATATTACGGCTCTGAAAAGTTTCACTGCCAGCCGCGGCTTGGGCCTTATTACAAGAATCTCGGCGCCTGTGTCACGGTCGCCATCGTTGTTCTCGCCGTGACGACCGGCATCGTCTTTACGGTGACGGCGATGCCCTTCTGGGATGGGCTCGTGGATCGATTGGCGGAAAATCAGGGTGGTTCGACTGGCGATCAAATCGATAACGCTTTCTCCCTCGGCATGTTTTTGATGCTTCTCGCAGTATATCCGGTGTTTATCCTTTCTTACATCGCCTACAGGGCGGGCGTTCGGAACATCACCTTCAACGCCACCACGATCGCCAACCAGCATCGTCTGCAGTCCGGTCTGAAAAGGCGCAGATATGTCTGGATCCTTGTCACAAACCTGTTCGCCATGATCTTAACGCTGGGACTTCTCAGGCCATGGGCCTCCGTGCGGACATGGCGCTACATTGTCGGGCATACCGCGGTGCTTTCCAAAGGACCACTGGATGATTTTGCCGACAAGGCCGGCGCCGAGGGCTCTGTAACGGCCTCGCAATTCCTGGATATCGAGGGTATTGATTTCGGACTTTAGCATTCGGCCATTGGGATGACGGACAGACGACCGCAGAGTATATCCGGCCGATACTTCGAGCCGAACAAAAGCAAGTCGCGGCCGGCGCTGCTTTCCCGCAGCGGCTCACGGCTTGAGATAGCCGTCGATGGCGGCCTTGTCGGCGCCTATTCTTCTGATCCCGAGATTTCGAGCCGGGTCGGAAACATACCGCGGCGTGTTACGCTTTCCGACGGAAGCGTGTTCGAGACGAGCGACAATGACGGGCTGGAACTTTTCTTCGGGCTCGACAGACATCTGTCTACGCGGTTCTTCGCACTTGAGAAACGCAGCAGATGGACCGCCCTGGTGGCCGTCGTGTGCATTGCGCTAGTGTTCTGCGTCTATCGTTACGGAATGCCTGTGGCAGCGCGCTTTGCGGCATCGGCTACGCCGGCGATCGTGTCGTCCGCGATCGATCGCGGCGCGCTTGAGACCCTCGACAAGGTGCTGTTTGAGGCCTCGGTTCTCGAAGTTCATGAGCAGGAGCGCATTGATGCGCTCTTTCGGACGATCATTGACACCGCCGGAAAGGATACAAATGATTTTCGTTTGCTGTTTCGCGACGGCGGCGCTATTGGCGCCAACGCCTTTGCATTACCCGGCGGCTCCATCGTCATTACGGACCAGATTGTTCAACTGACCGAAAACGACGACGAACTGGCCGGCGTTCTCGGCCACGAATTGGCGCATGTGGTCGAGCAACACTCTCTGCAACAGATTTACCGGGCAGTGGGTTGGGTTATTGTGGCGGGGCTTGTGGCCGGAGATTCCGGGCAACTGGTCGAGGAGGCCGTCGCCCAGGTGGGCGCTCTGCAGTCGCTTTCCTATTCCCGGGCATTCGAAACATCCGCAGACATTTACAGCGCCAGACTTATGCATACGCTCGGCCGCAACCCTCTTGCCTTTATAGATCTGCTGGAACGGGTCACGTTGGAATGCGGGCCATCCTGTGACCATTCCTCGCTGCTGTCGTCCCATCCCGGAACCGTCGACCGGCGTCGCGATATTGAGCAACTCGAGTTCGTTGACCCATAGATGACTGGTTGCGGGCTGAATTCGGCGTCGCTGTCTTTTGCTTTACACCGACAAACTGTACATAGATCACGTAATTGAAAGGACGCTTGTTATGGAAATCATTCCCTCGCGCAAGATCAACGGTACGGTCGCCGGCGTTTTCGCCGCGCTTGGCGACACGTTCACCACCGAGCCGGTGGACAAGCTGGAACTCAGCTATGAAGGCATCGCCGGCGATCATCACGCCGGGATCCTTCGCAAATCCGGATCGCGCGAGCCCTGGTATCCGCGTGGAACCGAGATGCGAAACGAACGGCAGCTCACACTCCTTTCGCCGGAGGAACTTGCCGAGGTTGCCGCGATCATTGAGATCGAGCGGATCGCGCCCGAATGGATCGGCGGCAATATCACGATTGACGGGATCGCCAGCCTGTCGATGCTGCCGGCCGCGACGCTGCTGTTCTTCGAGGGAGGCGTGACCCTCAAGGTCGACTTCCAGAACGGGCCATGCAGGATATCGGGAAACGCCATCGCCGATCACTATCCGGACAAGGACCGCACAACCCTGTCACTGGGCTTCGTGCCGGCGGCCAAGCGCAAGCGCGGTCTGCTTGCCTGGGTCGAGAAACAGGGCGTGATTGAGCCCGGTGAAAAGATGTACGCGCAACTCCCCGAACAGTGGATCTACACCGGCTGAAGACAGGCGCGCTGCGGAATCCGATTGCGCCACACAATATTGCTGTTGCGACACGTTTCGAAATCATATAAAGATATGTTTATGTGATTGAATGACGTCGCAGCGTTGATTGCAGGTTGAGACCCGGGTCCAGCCGATTGCCGCGACCAAAACGGGGAATCGATGCTCGACAGTCGGAAACTCAGCCTGGACAGGACTGTGGACGTGCTCAAGGCCGCTGGCGAGCCGACGCGCATGCGCCTGCTTGCGCTGATGCTCGAAGGCGATCTGACCGTCACCGACATGACGGAGATCCTCGGCCAGTCGCAGCCGCGCATTTCCAGACATCTCAAACTGCTCGGCGAAGCAGGACTGGTGGAGCGCTATCAGGAAGGCGCCTGGGCGTATTTTCGCCTCGCATCCGAGGGGCTTGCCGGCGAACTGGCGCGGCAGGTCATTCAAAGCGTTTCCCCCGCCGATGCGCTTCTGCAAAGGGACGGAGAGCGGCTGGAGGCGGTGAAGTCCGCCCGCGCCGCGCGCGCGCAGGAATATTTCAGCCGCAACGCGGCAAGCTGGGACGAATTGCGCTCCCTGCATGTCTCCGACGAGCAGGTCGAGGCGGCGCTGGTCGAGCTGGTCGGCTCGACGCCCTTCGATTCCATGCTTGATCTGGGAACCGGCACGGGACGCATCCTTCAGCTTTTTTCCGGCCTTTACCGGCGCGGCATCGGCGTCGACGCCAGTCGCGACATGCTGGCCGTCGCCCGCGCCCGTATCGACAGGGAAGGCGTGTCCCACGCCTCCGTTCGTCATGCGGATATTCTCAACCTGCCGCTTGATCGCGACTCCTTCGATCTCGTCACTATCCACCAGGTGCTGCATTTTCTGCAGAATCCGGAAGATGCGATTGTCGAGGCCGCGCGCATGCTTGCGCCCGGCGGGCGCATGATCGTTGTGGATTTTGCGCCGCACGAACTCGACAATCTGCAGAAGGAACACGCCCATGTTCGCCTCGGCTTTGCGTCTGACGTGATGTCAGGCTGGCTGAAGGACGCGGGGCTGACGGTTGAAAAGACAGTCAGCCTGACGCCTGGCAAGAACAGCGGCGAGAAACTGACAGTCACAATATGGCTCGCCCGCGATCCGCGCCTGCTGATCGCCGACGACGCCGCTCTCTCACACCAAGCGAAAGGAACTGCCTGATCATGTCCACACTGCACAGATCGGCCCCGGCTCTGCTCGGCAAAGCCATGAACGTATCGTTCGAATTTTTCCCGCCGCGCAGCGGTGACATGGAAAGCCAGCTCTGGGAAAGCGTCATGCGGCTGGCGCCGTTCAACCCGGATTTCGTATCGGTGACCTATGGCGCGGGCGGCTCGACGCGACAGCCGACGCTTGCGACGGTTCGCCGCCTTCTTTCGGAAACAGAGTTGAAGCCGGCGGCGCATCTGACCTGCGTGAACTCGACGCGGGATCAGGTCGACGCGGTCGCGCGCGAATTCTGGAACGCCGGCGTGCGGCACTTCGTGGCGCTGCGCGGCGATTCGCCAGACGGTATCGGCAAGCGCTATCGCCCGCATCCCGAAGGCTACGGAAACGCCGCCGAACTGGTGGCCGGGCTGAAGGCCTTCGCCGATTTCGAAATATCCGTGTCGGCCTATCCGGAAAAGCACCCCGAAAGCCCGGACTTCATGACCGATATCGACATGCTGAAGCGCAAGGTGGACAACGGCGCGACGCGGGCGATCACCCAGTTCTTTTTCGACAATGACAGCTATGAGCGGTATGTCGAGCGGGTGCGCCGGGCCGGGATCTACATCCCGATCGTGCCGGGCATTCTGCCGATCCACAATTTCGGTCAGGTCGCGGAGTTTGCCGGCAGGTGCGGCGCCTCGATACCGGGCTGGCTCGCGCAACGCTTCGAGGGACTGGACAACGATCCGCAGACCCGGGCGCTGGTTTCGGCCACCGTCGCGGCGGACCAGGTCATGGACCTCGTCGAACGCGGCGTGCAGGATTTCCATTTCTACACGATGAACCGGGCGCAACTCGTCTATGCGATCTGCCATCTCCTGGGGCTGCGCGCTCCGGTGACAGGAACCCCGGTGACCGGCAACGCCGCCGCGTAGCTGATTTTTTGAGTGGCCCTGAAACGAGGACGGGGGTGGCTTGCGCCACCCCCGTTTTACCTTCTGAAACTGTGGAGTCCGTTTTCGGACTCATGCCACCCATGTGTTCTTTTTAGAGAAACAGCATGACCAAGATGAACAAAAACGCTGCACCGATCATCAGGACATTCACCGATCGCGTTAGTCCCATAGCTGACCTCCTTGAGGTTTACAGCTGAATGCTATGATGGAACCAGCGGTGTTGAAAAGAAAATTTGTTGCTGCAATGCGATAACAATGGGCATAACCGCCCCTGCCAGCGGTGCTAACATCATGAAATCAATCGCGTTCCTGTGGCGCCAGAAAAATGTGGAACATGGGGACAGATTCACGGGTTTTTCGCAGGTGCGAATCGCGTTCGTGGCGATTTTGTGACACTTTTTTCACATCCACCGAGGAAAGATGATTCTGTAACGCGCTGAAATCATGCGTGAAATCTTCGCCTGTGAAGCAACCTTCCGTCGATAACCAGAAGTCCGGCCGCGATCAGGGCGAGGCCAAGCGCGGCGTGGATTGTGAGCGTTTCCCCGAGGAACAGGACGCCGAGCAGGATGGCGCTCGGCGGGACCAGCAGCGTGACCAGCGATCCGTTGGTTGCGCCGGCGTCCGCTATGATGCGGAAATAAAGAATATAGGCGACCGAAGTCGACAGCACCGCCAGAAGGATGACGGCGCCGACAACCTCGATCGGCGGAAAGGCGAGCGTCCATGGCTGGTCTATGATGCAAATCAGCGGGATCATGATGAGGGAGGAGGCGCTGAGTTGCCCCGTGGCGACGATCGTGGGCGCCACGCCGCGAAACGATTTGGCGAATGTCGCTGCAAATCCGTAGCTGATGGCCGCGCCGACAACGGCCAGTTGCGCCCAGATGTGGGCGTCAAAACCGGAGAGCGCCGACGGGCCTGTCAGAACCAGCATGCCGACAAGGCCCAGAATGCACCCCAAAGTCCTGGTCGTCGTCATCTTCTCGTCTTCGGTGACGACATTTGCGATAATCAGGGTCCAGAGCGGAGTGGTCGCATTGAGAATCGCCGCCAGGCCCGCGCCGATCTGCGTCTGGCCCATGAAGATCAGCGAAAACGGGATGACGTTGTTGATCGCGCCGAGAACAAGAAAGGAGCGCCAACGCGCGGCAAGTATACGAAAAAGCCCGTTTCGCCCGTGCAGGTAAAGATGGAGCGCGATCGCCGCCAGAACCACGCGCAGGAAAACAAGGGTCAGCGGCGGTATCCAGACAACGGCGATCCGCGCGAAAAAGAACGAGGCGCCCCAGATCAGCCCCAGGGTTACAAGCATCAGCCAGGTGGAAAGCGTCAATCGGTTTTGCATGAATCTCTCTTGCTTTGCGGAGTCTGACGTTAACCGAACCTTTAATTGAAACTATCCGCTTCTTGCGCATCAAATCGGGCGTTACTGATTTAAAGGCCATAATTAAAGCAACGAAATCATGCTTCTAAGTTACGAGGTCACTTGTCGCGCGCACAACGGCGTGCAAAACTTGCAAGTGTGCATCTGCGAAAGGAGCCGAAACCCGCAAGATGGATCATGCAGCCGCCGCCGAACATGCAGCACAGGGCGCCGCACTCAGCAATATCGCCTTTGTCGCGGCGATCGCGGGCCTCCTGGGACTGGGCCTGATCATACTGCGTCAGCCGCCGCTCGTCGGTTTCATACTTGCAGGCATGGCGCTGGGACCCACGGGTTTCGGGGTCATCCCAAGCTCCGCCTACGTCAATGTTCTGGCGGAAATGGGCGTTCTGGTGCTGTTGTTCTTCATCGGCATCGAATTGTCTCTCAAGGCCTTCGTGCTCACCCTCAAACAGGCGGTATTGGTGTGCGGCGGGCAGATCACGGCCGCAGTGTCTGTCGGGCTGCTGATCGGCTACGTGCTCGGCCTGTCGATTGCAGAGGGCGTCATTCTCGGTTTCATCATCGCGCTGTCCAGCACCGTTGTGGCGATGAAGATGCTGGACGAGATGGGCGTGCTGCGCGGCGAGGAGGGCAGGGTGGCGATCGCCGTGCTTATCGCCCAGGACCTTGCTGTCGTGCCGATGCTGGTCTTTGCGTCAAGTTTCGGAGGCGAGTCCGTCAACTACACGGTCGTGACGCTCAAGATCGTCGTCTCGGTGGGACTGCTCGGCGGGCTTTTGTGGTGGCTCGGATCGCGCGGGAAACTCCGCGTGCCCTATACGGAAAAGATCGAGCGGAATGTGGAGATCGTCGCGGTCGGGGCGCTGGCCATCTGCTTTACCGCCGCGTCTCTTTCGGGCCTTGCGGGACTGTCGCCGGTTTACGGCGCTTTCCTGGCGGGCATTCTGATCGGAAACTCGACGCTCAGAAGCCGCGTCATACCGGTCATCGAACCAATACAGAGCGTGCTCCTCGTCATATTCTTCCTGTCGATCGGACTGTTGATCGATCTGTGGTTCATCTGGGACAATCTTCTGATCGTGATGCTTGTTTGCCTGGTCGTGATCGCAGCGAAGTCGGTTCTGAACATAGCCCTCCTGCGTCTGACGGGTTCTGATCCCCGCACGGCGCTGGTCGCCGGCCTGTCGATGGCGCAGATCGGCGAGTTCTCTTTCGTGCTGGCTGCTGCAGGAATGAGCGCGCACATCCTGCATGACGACACCTATCGGCTGGCGATCGCCGTGACCGCCATATCGCTGCTGGTGTCGCCGGTCTGGGCGGGACTCATGCATCGCATCGAGGATCTCGCCGCGTCGCACATCATATCCTATCGCGTTGCGCTTCGCGAGGCCTATGCGCGCGAGATCGAAGAAATGCAGCGCGGCCGCATGGTGATCGATGTGGCGATATTCCACACGCGGCTACGGTACCGCGCAGTGCGGCTTGCCGTCTATCACCGCCGTGCCGCGCGCCAGGAAGCGGCGGCGAAAACGGATTCCGATCCGGAAATAGACGAAGCGGCCGAACCGCAAAAGACCGACGAAAAGGTCGATTGAGTTCTTATTGCAGTCGTGACAGCAGTTGCGGGGTCGGCCATGCGTCGGCGGGCATGCCGAGCCGAAGCTGTTCCTGCTGGACGGCGTTGCGCGTGCCGCTGCCGAGTATGCCGTCAATCTTGCCGACATCGTAGCCGCGCGCCTGGAGAATGGTCTGCAATTGCTTCATCTGGGCGTCGCTCAGTCCGGTTTCCGGGTTGCCGGCGTCATAGCGCTGGGCGCCGCCGAGACGGGTCGCCAGATAGGCGGCCGTCGTGGTGTAGATAAGCGACTGGTTCCATTCGAGATAGATCGCGAAATTCGGATAGACCAGGAATGCCGGTCCCTTGCGGCCCTGCGGCAGAAGCAGGGAGGCCGGCAGGGAGCCCGACGGGAAAGCGCCGTTGCGCGACTTAACCCCCATGGCCTGCCACTGGCTGACGGGAAGGGTCTGGTCAATGCCGGATTTCGACCAGTCGAGATTGGAGGGAACCGTGACCTCCTGCATCCAGGGTTCATTCGGCCGCCATCCGAGATGGTGGATGAAGGCCGCCGCCGTGAGAATCGCGTCCGGCGCGCTTTTCTTCAGGTTGACATGACCATCGCCGTCGCCGTCGCGGCCATAGCGAATAATGTCTTCCGGCAGCAGCTGCACCTGGCCGATCTCCCCGGCCCAGGCGCCGGTTGTCCTGGCCGGATCGAGGTCTCCATGCTGGACCATTTCGATCGCCGCGATCAGTTGCGGGCGAAAGAGTTCCGGCCGGCGGCAGTCATGGGCGAGCGTCACCAAAGCGTTCATGGTGTTGAAGTCGCCCTGGACCGCGCCGAAATCCGTCTCCAGCGCCCAGAAAGCGGTGATGACTTCCGGCGGAATGCCGTATTCCCGCTGGGCCTGCGCAAACACGTTGGCGTATTTGCCCATGTTCGTCTTGCCGTTCTGCATGCGGTAGCCGCTGACGGAGCGCTTTGAGAATTCCAGGAATGTCTGCTTGAAGACGCCCTGGGCCCGGTCGCGGCTCAGCACCTTCTTGTCGATGCGCGCGTTGGCGAGCGCCTGGTCGGCGACGCGCGGCGGCACGCCCTTGGCGACGGCTTCCTGTTTGACGCCGGCGAGAAAGGATCCGAGATCGCCCCCGCAGGTCTGCGCCTGTGCGATGCCTGTTGCGAACTGGCAGGCGAAGATCAGGACGGTTGCTGCGGCGAGTCTGTTCAGGCGAATCATGAATTCCTCCGGAAGGGTAGCGGTCTGTTTATCGTCGGATTGTGGCCGCACTCAGAGCGCGGAGGCGGAAACCCACTTGAGCCAGTCTTTGCGGTCGCCGGCAAAGACGTTGATGTCGGTGTCGCCCTGGATGCCGGGCACGATGCCGGTTCCCGTGTATTGCCAGAAATGCCAGTCGCGCTGGACATAGATGTTGTCGGGGTGATCGGCGACGGAGCGGACCCAGAAGGTGTAATCGGAGAAGTGACCCACCAGGTTGTCACGATGGAAATCCACCGTCGTGTAGATCATCGGCTTGCGGCCGTAATGCGCCTCGACGCGATCCATGAAGATCTTCATGTTCCTGCGCACCGTGGCCGGGTCGGGGCGTTTCTTGCAGGTGGGCGAAGCGTGGTTCCATTCGATGTCGAGCACCGGCGGCAGGGAGCCGCGTTCCTTCGGCGTGTTGCGAATGAACCAGGCCGCCTGTTTTTCGGGCGTCGTGCAGAAATAGTAGAAGTGGTATGCGCCGCGCGGAATGCCAGCTTGCCTGGATTGGCGCCAATACTCGTCGAAACGGTCGTCCTTCAGATCTCCGCCTTCGGTCGCCTTGATATATGCGAAGTCGATGCCGGATTTGCGCAGCTTGCGCCAGTCGATGTCCGCCTGCCACTTGGACACGTCGATGCCGTGCACCTCGTGGCGGGCCGGATGGTTCTTGCCGAAATTCTGCGGGTCCCTGTCGCCATAGCGCATCGGCGACGGCGCCGTGATGTCGTCGAAGCTGTATTCGTAGGTGGTGCATGCCGCCAGCATGAAAAGCAGGGGTGCGAATATGAGCGCGCGTCGACGCATGGCGAACCGTCCAATTCGGTTGGCGATAACCGGCTCCGGCAGTAATAATGCAGATTCTCGTCAGTGAAAAGGCGTATTCAAGCCTGCGAGACAATCATGTGCCAAGTATAACCGCGGTAGAGCCGTTCGCTTCTGGCCTTCAATCCGGCCTTTTCGGCCTTGCCTTCTACTACATCGAAAAGGGTTGCTCGCGGGTTAACGTGGAAGCGCGCAAGCCATGCATGAAGCGCGGACCTGAAGAGGGACGGCAGCCGTTCCTGCTGACCGAAATCCACAATATGCAGGGAGCCCTGCGGCGACAGCGCCGCCATTGCGGCGTCGATCGTCTCTTCCCAGGCGGGTATCATCGACAGCGCATAGGAAATGAAGACCCGGTCGAAAGCGGGCTTTCCGAACAGCTCTTCCGGGTCGAAGCTGGAGGCGTCGCCCTGGACCAGTTTCATCTCCAGACCTGAGCGCTGCGCCGTATTGCCTGCCGACGCCAGCATCTCGGCGGAGATGTCCAGTCCGTGCAGGCGGGCATTGGGCCAGCGCTTCGCGACGGCTGCGAGATTGCGACCCGTTCCGCAGCCGAGCTCCAGAACGTCCGCGCCCCGGGGCATCTCCATAGCATCGATCATCCGGTCGCGGCCAAGCAGGTAATATTTTCGTGACAGGTCGTAAATATGCCGCTGATGACGATAAGTCCCGTCCATCAGTTCCGCATGGGCGGCCGAATTCATGACGCGCGCTTTTCGTAAAGATGGAAGCCGCCATAGATCGCCGACCGGTCCCGGCGGCAACAGATTTCCGATTCCGTCTCGCGGTAATTCCACTGGTCGAGGATGGCGGGATCGACGCGGCCCGGCAGAATGGTCGGGGCACCGGCGGTGCGGAATATGACGCGCGCGCCGGTATCGGCCGTGCGGGTGATTTCCGACCAGAGTTCGTTGAGTTGCGCGTCGCTCATCCAGTCCTGGGCGTCGAGCAGCACATAGCGGTCGAGGGACGCGGCGGGCTTATGTCTCAGGAAATCGGTGAAGCCGATATGATTGACCGAGACGTTGTCGGCCAGATCGCGGATCGTCTCGTAATGGTCTTCCTGCAGGTAGGCCGGCAGTTCGGCCGCGCCGTGCTCCGGATAGCGGCGCGCAAAGGCCTGCCATGCGAAGTAGTTTTCCTTGAGAGGGAAGTGACAGGCAAGCTTCTCGAGCCGCGTCTTGAGCACTTCGGCCATCGTTTCTTCGCCGGCGAGCAGTTCGTCATATTGCGCGGGCGGAATGCCGAGGCCGAACAGCGACGCCTTGCGGCCGGTCATCCATTTGACAAGCGGCTTTTCGAAGAGCGGCGCAAGCCGGTCGTCGAAGAACCGGCGCTGCTCGCGCAGGCTGCCGGACTGCATGATTTCGGCCGGGTCGACACCGTGCAGACGGGCGATCAGGTGGCCGGTCGCGATGAACCAGCCGAGAAGGCCGCCCTTGTAGAAGTTGCCGTTGAAGGCTTCGATGCGCCTACGGCCCTTGATGGTCCGCCGCTCCCAATAGGATCGTGAAGCCGGATCGAGATGCGGCGCGATGTGTTGGTCGTAGATGTTAGAATTGCCGCGCTGGTTGTCCATGGCGAAGAAGCGCAGGACCTCGCTGTGACCAGGCAGGCGACGCATGGCGGTGAGCTTCATGCGGTTGAGCGCAATATGCGCCTTGTTCAGGTCGACGACGTCAATGCTTTCCGGCCGCGCGGTGAGGTATGCAAGCACATTGCAGCCGCCGGACGCGATGGTGACGATCCGGTGGCCTTCGGACAGCGCCATCGCTTCCATGTCGACCTTCGGGTCTTCCCAGATCTGCGGATAGACGAGCCCTGTAAAGAGAAGGGCGAATAGCCGCTCGGACAGTCCTTCCTTCGTATAGGCCCTGTTCTGGTAAAGCGCCTTTCCCAGATGGCGTTTGCCGCTAAGTACAAAACCCGATTCCGTGGCGATATCCGACATGCCGCAAGTCCCCGCAATTCGTCATTTCCGAGCGGGTACCTCCGGGCGGTGACATCGACATGACATATCGGTGACAGAATGGTGACGGTGTGGAGGATGGGGGGTAAAGTATTGAAAATTATGACGAACAAAGAGCCGACGATCCTGCATTAGGCAAGTATGGTGGCCGGGGCAAAAGTAATTTTTTTCTAGGTAGGACGCAATGGCCGGGCGGTTCGAATCGCTTTGTTAGTGAGTGAGACTTGTTGAGAACGTCTTATTTTGCGGGATTTACTTGATTATCAGCTTTTCACCCTCCTTCCCAATAAGCGACTTTTCTCTGTGATAATCGATGTGGGACAGTGCCATCTTCCGGCATTTCTCGTCGCTGTTTATCTGCCGCGCGGTCCATCTCCGCCATTCCTCTGAGCCGAACGCCATTCGCTCAGCGTCGTATATGCTGACGCCATGCTGTTCCCGAAGCTGCTTGATATGCCTTATCCAGCGCAGTCGGTCCTCAGACATCATTACCTTGCCTCAAGCGCCTGCCTTGTGCTCAAGGCTGATTTTAAGTTTTGCTCCAGTCGCCGCGGCATAGCGTTGCAGCGCTTTCATTGAGGGGCTTACGCGGCCGCTCTCGAGTTTTGCCACATAGGACTGGGAGGTCTGCATTTTTTCAGCAACCTGTTCCTGTGTCATATTGGCTTCCGATCTTGCGCGGATGAGTGTCTCGGCAATTGAGAACTCTTCCGCCAGCGACTCGTACTCGGAACGTATGTCAGGCCGTTCTAGAAGTTTCTTTTTCAGATCATCAAAGTTCTTCATTCTACTTCCTCTGCCCGTTTCAGGGCGAGTTCGATTTCGCGACGTGGAGTCTTCTGGGTCTTTTTGGCAAAAACGCGCACCACGACAACGCGTTTCGGTTTGGCTGTGACATAGAGCGCACGTGAAATTCCGTCACGGCCTTTCAGTCTGATCTCCCATAAATGACCTTCAAGGTGCTTCACGTGCGGTTCTCGAACGCGCTCCAATCCAAACGACCGGATCAGTTCACCAACACGTAGAAAGCGGGCTATTTGATCTGCAGGGAGAGCCTCAAGCTCCGCTTCAACAGCTTCGTTCAGAAACTCAATTTTCCACATTGTAATATATCAAATATGACATAATTTCAACCCTTTCCATATCCCCCCGAAGTCGGCGTCGTCAGGATCACGGCTTCGCCGGCTTCGAGCTCCGTCTGGTCGCAGGCTTTCAGTTCCTCGATTTTGCCGTCAAGGCGGCGGACCTCCGTCTTGCCGACCTGGCCGTCGCCGCCGCCGTCCAGCCCTTTCGGAGGCCTGTTGCGGTGGGAGGACAGGATCGCGCATTCCATTTTTTCCAGGAAACGGATTGTGCGTTGCGTGCCGTCCCCGGCGTTGAAGGCGCCGCGGCCGCCGGAGCCTTCGCGGACATGGAAATCCTCCAGCAGGACGGGAAAACGCATCTCCAGTATTTCCGGGTCGGTGAGCCGCGAATTGGTCATGTGGACGTGCACGCCAGAGGTTCCGGCAAAGCCGCGGCCGTTGCTCATCCTGCCCGCCGGAGAGCCGGAGCATATTGTCTCGTAATACTGGTAGCGGTTATTGCCGAAGGTGAGATTGTTCATCGTGCCCTGGCTGTTGGCGAGCGCGCCGAGCGCGCCGAAAATCGCGTTGGTGACGTGCTGCGACGTCTCGACATTGCCGGCGACGACGGCGGCCGGCCAGGAGGGTTTCAGCATGCAGTCGTCGGGCAGCACGATGTTGATCGGCCGCAGGCAGCCGGCGTTCATCGGGATCGAGCCTTCGACCATGACGCGGAAACAGTAGAGCACGGCGGCGCGCGTGACGGGCTCAGGCGCATTGAAATTGTTCTTCATGACCGGCGATGTGCCGGTGAAGGCGACGGTTGCCGTGCGCTCCTTGCGATCGACGCTGATCTTCACCCTGATGACCTGACCGGTGTCGGTCGGATATTCGTATTCGCAGTCGGAGAGCGCGTCGATGACTTCGCGCACGCTTTCGGCGGCGTTGTCCTGGACGTGACCCATATAGGCCTGAACGACGTCGAGGCCGAAATCGGCGACCATCCTGTGCAGTTCGGCGATCCCCTTTTCGTTCGCCGCGATCTGGGCTTTGAGGTCCGCGACGTTCTGGAACGTGTTGCGGGCGGGGTAGGGATGGTCGGTCAGAAGGTCGACCAGTTCCTTCTCGCGGAAGCGGCCCTGATCGACGATCAGAAAATTGTCGATCAGCACGCCTTCCTCGTCCACGGTCGTGGCGAGCGGCGTCATGGAGCCGGGCGCCGTGCCGCCGATGTCGGCGTGGTGGCCGCGCGAGGCGGTGTAGAAGAGGATTTCCTCGCCGGCCTTGTCGAAGAGCGGCGTCACAACGGTGATGTCGGGCAGGTGGGTGCCGCCATTGTAGGGCGCGTTGAGCGCAAAGACGTCGCCCGGTCTTATCTTTCCCTTGTTCAGCCTGATGACGGTTTCGACCGAGCGGTCCATGGAGCCGAGATGAACCGGCATGTGCGGCGCATTGGCGACCAGCGCGCCGCTGCTGTCGAAGACGGCGCAGGAAAAGTCCAGCCGCTCCTTGATGTTGACGGAATGGGCGGTGTTCTGCAGCGTCACGCCCATCTGCTCGGCGATCGACATGAAGAGGTTGTTGAAGACTTCAAGCAGGATCGGATCGGCCTCTCTCGTGCCGATCGCCTGCTGCCGCTGCTTCTTTTCGCGGCGTCGCATGACGACATGATTGTAGGCGTTGATTTCGGCCTGCCAGCCGGGCTCGACGACGATCGTCTGGTTTTTCTCGATGATGAGGGCCGGCCCGCTGAGACGCGCGCCCGGAGACAGTTCATCGTGCCGGACGATGGCGGCGTCATGCCATTGGCCTCCGGAGAAGACCGGGCGGACGCGGTCTGACGCGATGTCGCGCGGCGCCAGCTCTTTTTCACTCTCTGCCGCGCCGCGGCCGCGTGTTTCGGTTGCTTCCACTGCAACGGCTTCCACGACCACGGGCTTGGCGTCGTAGATGAACCCGAACTGCGCCTTGTGAGCGGTTTCGAACGCAATGCGCGCATCCGAGAAGGAGCGGCTCGAGAAATCGACGGGCAGGGCGGTGTCCGTTCCATCGTAGCGCAGGTGCAATTGCGGCCGCCAGCGCATGTCCTGATCGGCGACCCCCTGCGCGCGCAGTTCCTCTGCGGTTTCCCCGGACAGGCGTTCGACGAGCGCCTCCACATCGGCGACGGAGCTTTCGTCCAGCGGCTTTACCAGCGCCTGCTGGCGCGTGGAGAAGAGGCTTGCAAGCCCGATGCCATAGGCGGACAGGAGGCCCGAGAACGGATGAATGAGGATCGCCTCCATGCCAAGCGCGTCGGCGACAAGGCAGGCGTGCTGTCCGCCGGCGCCGCCGAAACAGTTGAGCAGATATTTCGTCACGTCGTAGCCGCGCTGCACGGAGATCTTCTTGATGGCGTTCGCCATGTTCTCGACGGCGATCGTGATGAAGCCCTCGGCGATCTCCTCCGGCGACTTGCCGTCGCCGATGCTTTGCGCGAGTTCGGCGAAGCGGCTGGCCACGACCTTGCTGTCGAGGGTCTGGTCCTGCTTCGGACCGAAAATCGAGGGAAAGAATTCCGGCTGCAGCTTGCCGAGCATGACATTGGCGTCCGTCACGGCCAGCGGTCCGCCGCGACGGTAGCAGGCCGGTCCGGGATCGGCGCCCGCGGAATCGGGGCCCGCCTGGAACCGTCCGGACTCATAATGCAGCACCGAGCCGCCGCCGGCGGCCACAGTGTGGATATCCATCATCGGGGCGCGGATGCGCACCCCCGCCACTTCGGTGTCGAAAGCGCGTTCATAGCGGCCGTTATAATGCGCGACATCCGTCGAGGTGCCGCCCATGTCGAAGCCGATGACGCGCTCGAAGCCGGCCAGCGCCGCCGTCTCGACCATTCCGACGACGCCGCCGGCCGGACCGGAAAGGATGGCGTCCTTTCCCTGGAACAGTTTGGCGGTTGTCAGGCCGCCCGAGGACATCATGAATTTCAGCGTCGGCGTGTCGTCGGAATGCGCCGCGCCGGCGCCGAGTTCGCTTGCGACCTCGTTCACGTATCGCCTCAGGATGGGCGATAGGTAGGCGTCGACGACAGTCGTGTCGCCGCGTCCGACGAGTTTGGCCAGCGGCGAGACTTCGTGGCTGACGGAAACCTGCGAAAAGCCGATCTCGCGGGCAATGTCGGCGACGGTCTTTTCATGGTCCGGATAGTTCCAGGAATGCATGAAGACTATGGCGATCGCGTCGATCCCGTCGCGGTAGGCCTTTTCGAGTTCGGGCCGGATCGCCGCGGCGTCCGGTGCCGCCTCGACAGTTCCGTCCGAGCGCACCCGTTCGGCGATCTCGACGACCCGTTCGTAAAGCTGTTCCGGCAGGATGATTTCCTTGGCGAAGATATCCGGTCGCGCCTGATAGGCGATGCGCAGGGCGTCGCGGAAGCCTTTCGTAATGACCAGAAGCGTGCGATCGCCCTTGCGCTCCAGCAGCGCATTGGTGGCGACGGTGGTTCCCATTTTCACGTCGCCTATTACACCGGAGGGAATGGGATCGTCTGCGCCAACGCCGATGAGGTCCCGGATGCCCTTGATGGCGGCGTCTCGATAGGCTTGCGGGTTCTCCGACAAGAGCTTCTTCTGGATCAGCCGTCCATCCGGCGACCGTCCGATGACGTCGGTGAAGGTGCCGCCGCGGTCTATCCAGAATTCCCACTTGCCCGCCATGTCGCTTGTCCTTTCGCAGCCATCGAGAAGATGGTTGATCGCCCCGCCCCGTGCATAGCCGTCGGCGCCCGCCGAGGCAATTGCGCGTTGGCGTTGAGCAACACTCGCATTGCAGTGCGAAATCGTCTAAACAGCGGATATGTCCATCTTTTCGAAACTTGGCGACCTGATCGGCAACGCCACGTCCGGCGCGCTGTCCGGTGTTATCGAGGTTGTGCGCACGGCGCTTGAAGGCGATCCCGAAACCCGGCGGCGCGTGGCGTTCTCGATCGCGATGATTGCGCTATCGGCAAAAATGGCGAAAGCCGACGGGGTGGTGACGCCCGACGAGGTCATCGCGTTCCAGGACATATTCGAGATTTCCGAAAGCGAATCGCGCAACGTCTCCAGGCTCTACAATCTCGCCAAGCAGGATATCGCCGGCTACGAGACTTACGCCGCCAGGATGGCGAGCCTGTGCGGAACAGGCGAGGCCAATTGCCTCGTTCTCGAAGACATTCTCGACGGACTGTTCCACATCGCCAAGGCAGACGGCGTCATTCACGAGAAGGAACTGGCCTTTCTGTCGCGCATTGCGGATATTTTCCTCATTGACGAAGACCGCTTCGAACAGATCGTCGCGCGTCACAGCTATGCGTCCGTCAGGGATCCTTACGCCGTTCTGGGCGTGACGCGTGATACGCCGTTCGAGGAGATCCGGCGGCGCTATCGGCGACTGGCGGCCGAGAGCCATCCGGACCGGCTGACTGCGCGCGGCGTTCCGGAGGAATTCCTGGCGATCGCCAATGACCGGATGAGCGCGCTCAACGCGGCTTTCGCGGATATCGAGAAGGAGCGCAAGGCCGCATGACGGCTGCTCCAGAGGTTTCGTTCAAGGCGGATTTTCAGGACGCCGAGGTTTGTCCGTCTCCGAATTTCGGGGAGAGGGCGGCCGGTAAGTCCGTGGACACGATCATCCTTCACTATACCGGCATGGAAATGGCGGAAAAGGCGCAAGCCTGGCTGTGCAATCCGCAATCGCAGGTGTCGTCTCACTATCTGGTGCACGAGGACGGCCGCATCGTGCAGATGGTTCCGGAAGATAAAAGGGCCTGGCACGCGGGCAGAAGTTTCTGGCGCGGCGAGACGGATATCAACTCGCGATCGATCGGAATCGAGATCGCCAATCCGGGGCACGCCTACGATTATCCGGAGTTTTCCGACAAGCAAATTCGTTCGGTTATCGAACTTTGTCGTAAATGTGTCGCAAAGTGGGCGATCCCGGCGGATCGTGTGCTGGGTCACAGCGATGTCGCGCCCGGCAGAAAGGTCGATCCAGGGGAAAAATTCCCCTGGAGTTCACTTTTCGACGCCGGAGTGGGGCATTGGGTCGATCCGTCGCAGGCAGTCGGCGGACGCTTTCTGCAGGCGGGCGACCGGGGTCAGCCCGTCGAGGCGCTGCAGGCGATGCTGTCCCTTTACGGCTATAATGCTGAAGTTACAGGCGAATTTGACGATGATCTGCGCGCTGTCGTTGTTGCGTTTCAGCAGCATTTCCGGCCGTCGAAGGTTGATGGCGTAGCGGACGCGGCAACCATCGAAACCCTCTACAGGCTGACTTCAGCACTGCCGTCCATGGCGAAATAGGCGGCGAATTCGCGCCAATCTGCAAGTCTGCTTACTGCGTGTAACACAAGTTGAACGCGCCGCCACCATTCCCGGTAAATCTCCACTAGAACCACCTGCGCAAACCTGCAGCCGCCATGGGGTTTTGCGTTGGCGGCTTTTTTTATTGTCTGGAAACCGGTTGCTGGAGGGATCCGGATTTCCGGCTTTTGATCTGGAGTCATGAATGAAAAAGTACCGAGTGCTCGCGTCAGCGGTGTGTTGTGTTCTGGCGGTGTCGATGGGAAGCGCCGCCTATGCCGGAGACGCCAAAAAGGAAGAGAAGAATACCCTTACTTTCGCATCCATTGGAAAAGCATTGAACAATGCGCTTCAGCCGAAGACTGAAGAAACCAAGAAGTTCAGCAGCAATTACAGCAATATGATCAGGGCGCATGCAAGGCGCGAAGGCGTACCTGTCGATCTTGCGCACGCCGTCGTCAAGGTTGAGAGCAATTTCAACGCGAAGGCTCGCGGCAGCGCCGGCGAAATCGGCCTGATGCAGATCAAGCTCCAGACCGCGCGCGGCATGGGCTACAAGGGATCGAGGGCCGGTCTTTACGATCCGGACACCAACCTGAAATACGGCATGAAATATCTCGGCGGCGCGCACAAGCTGTCCGGCGGAGACACCTGCGGCACGATCCTGCGCTACAACGCCGGACACGCCGCCAAGCGGATGAACAAGATTTCCTCCCGCTATTGCTCCAAGGTGAAGAATATCCTCGGCTGATTTCCCGAAGCTGGGGCGCATGACGCCGGGACTGGTCAAGCGACGCAGTCTCGGCTATCAGGAAGCCGTCAGCCGGCCGGGCAACCGCGCTTCGGACCTCGGTCCGCGGTGAGGAAAGTCCGGGCTCCACGGAAACACGGTGCCGGATAACATCCGGCGGGGGCGACCCCAGGGAAAGTGCCACAGAAAGCAAACCGCCCCGCCTGTATTCCGGTTCTGTCGCGGACCGGAATACCGGCGGGGTAAGGGTGAAAGGGTGGGGTAAGAGCCCACCGCGTTGCTGGCAACAGGAACGGCATTGCAAACCCCACCGGGAGCAAGACCGAATAGGGGTGGCGAGGACGCAAGTCCGGGCCCGTTTCCGGGTCGTCGCCCGGGTTGGTCGCTAGAGGCAGGATGCAAATCCTGTCCCAGAGGAATGGTTGCCACGCAATTCCATATCCATGGCGTTGCCATACAGAACCCGGCTTACAGGCCGGCTGACGCTTCCTTTCCGTGGCCGCCCATGAGGGGCGCAAGAAGGCCTGGATTGCCATCCAGATACTTCAGTGATTTTTTCAGATGGCTTGCGAGAGCTGGCTTCAGGTGCTTCAAAGCCGCATCCGCGCTTTCCCGCTTCAGGCTGAGGAAAACAGCCAGAGAAAATCCCCATTCCGCTTCCGTCAGATAGCCCTGACGCCGCGTCGACCACCCTTGCGTCACACCGTCGGAAAACTGCCGGAACTCAAAAGCGCTGTTGGCGGCGAAAACGCCGAAACCGAGAAACGTCACGGCCAGATCGGTCGCGAACTCTTCGCAATTGGCTCCGCCTGGCGGTTCGTCTTCGGTGGTGAAGAGTATTGCGTGACAGATTTCATGCGCGAGCGTGGCGATGAGTTCCATCGGCCTTTCGACGCTTGCGGGGTCGTAAGTGATGCGCAACCGCTGTTCCGGGCTGTACTGAAACGTGCCGGCGGGCGACGACGGGGCGTTTTGCACGATCGCAAGGTCACCAAGCTTCGGATCGATCGATGCATCCTGAGGGACAAGATCGAACTCACCGGGATCGACGGACATGTACCCGGCGACGTTTTCAAACAAGACCTGCGCGCGATCATGCCCCTGGCTCTCCGAAGGCGCGAAGAACGCGCCGGTGGGCAGGATCATCGGCGTGTCTTCGAGAGCTTCCAATCCGCCAAAATTGGACAGAAGCCAGCCCCAGCATTCGAGCTGCCACTCAAGGTCGTCATTATCGAGTGGGGGGCTGCTTTTCCAGAACATTATCCCGTCCCTGTAAACTGGCGAGCACACTTAGGGTTGCAGACAAGCAATAACCTGATTTAGCGTCTCAAGCCATCAAGGATGGCGACGATCACCTGCTGAACCTCTCCGGGGTCTGCGCCGCCTTCGATAGCCAGGGCGCCGCGGTCGAAGAGCGCCGAAAGCATCGTCGCCAGCGTTTCGAGCGGCAATCTCGCAATGACGCCGTTTTTCATTGCTGCGTCGAGGCCCTGTTGCAGGGTTCTTCCGCCATGTTTGCGGTCCATGTCGCGCAGTTCCTCCCAGCCGAGAACCGCCGGCGCCTCGATCAGGATCAGACGGGTTCTTTCCTCCACGGCCATTGCATCGAAGAAGGCGCGTCCCCCTTCGACGAGGGCGTCAAAGGGCGCCGCCGCATCGGGCGCCGCGCGTTCGATCTGATCGGCGACCGCTGAAAGCTCTGCCTCGATCACAGCGGCGAACAACGCCTTCTTGTCCTCGAAGTGATGGTAAAGCGCGCCGCGCGTGACGCCCGCCTTTTTCACGATCTCCGGCGTTCCGGCGCCGGCGTATCCCTTCGACAGAAACAGTTCTCTCGCCGCAGCGATCAGTGCGGAGGTGGTGGTCTCGGTACGCTCGCGGTTCGTGCGATGTGCTGGTAGCTCTTGCATACATGCAGCCTGTATGTTAATTCAAAAATACAGACAGACTGTATTCTTTTTGCGAAAGTGAGGAAAGCCATGAAATCCACCCAGTACTATCCGGTTCTGATGACGGATGATGTCGCAGGCACCGCTGACTTTTACCGGACGCATATGCGGTTCCGACCCGTCTTCGACAGCGACTGGTATGTCCATCTTCAGTCGAGCGAGGATGAAGCCGTCAATCTGGCGATACTGCAGGGCGATCACGAAACGATACCGGCCGCCGGACGGGGCCGGGCGTCAGGCGTCTTGCTCAATTTCGAAGTGGACGATGTCGATTCGATCTATGCCCGGATGAAGGCGGATGGACTGGAAATGCTTCTCGATCTCAGGGACGAACCGTTCGGGCAGCGGCATTTCATAACGCAGGATCCGAACGGCGTACTGATCGACATTATCAAGCCAATCCCGCCCACAGCCGAATTCCTGGCGATGTATGGGACGGAGGCTGTTTGAGATTCCGTCTCCGGGCACGCCCCTGTAAGGCGTCCACCTCAAAGCGTGTCCGGAGAATAGCTTTTAGATGGAAAAGAATGGTCAGGCGGTCGTTTCGGACCGTCTGATCCTCTGCTTGATGTTTTCCACCATGGTTTCGCGCACAACGCTTTCGGAGTGGGCGGACCTCAGGTGCGCGACAGCGCGGTGAACCACCTCGGCCTCATCTTCGGCGGAGGTTTGCCAGCTACAGCCGGGCACCAGCGTTCCGCATCGAAATACCTTCATTGTCTCCTCCTTGATCGTCGTTATCGATCGAGATGATTGTACCAAATTTGCGTCAATTCGGTAACCGGAGCGGAAACGCGCATTAAGCGACAGTGTTCCGGTGCGTGATCGGAAGGAAAATCACAGGCGCTGCTCGGCGTCTCAAAATGCAAATGTCCATCGCCGATCGCTCTTTTCCTGGCGTATCTGCGCACTTTGCTTCACCAGCCTCATGTCATGATGAAAGGCCAGACGGCGCGCAGCGGGAAAATCGTTCCGACCTCTCAAACACACAACGCTCGATCTGGTTAACGGGCTCGCCGTTTTCGACGGCGCTCCGCAACCCGCTTTGATTCAACAGTTTCACTGCCGGAATTAGCGCTCTGTTAACCATGTTTGTGGGACATTCGCGCGATGGAGCAGAATAGAAATGGGAGCTAATCCCATTGACGCACAAATGTACCCATGTTATCCCAAATCAGCTGCCCGGGAAGTGTCCTGTGTGATCCAGCGGCAGGCGTGCAGGCGAGCTCCATGCCCGTCGTCAGCGTTACCGCCACAGTCCGTGCGGCGGGAGTTTTCCGGAGGCGTCATGTTATGGTCCACAGGCTCGGAAGCGGCAGTTCTGCGTTATGAACCGGTTCCTGTCGAACGCAACGAACAAGATCGATGCCAAGGGGAGGGTCTCTGTGCCGGCTCCCTTTCGCAACGTTCTTGCGCGACTGGATATCCAGGAGCTCTACGCAATTCAGGACTTCGTCTATCCGGCGATCACCATCGGCGGGCCGGACATGCTCGACCGTTACGAACAGCAGACCGGCGGCGGCGATCTGTTCTCGGAAGAGGACGCCGACATGTCGCTTCTCATCCATGGCGGCGGCGTGTTCATGAAGCTGGATGGCGAAGGCCGGCTCATGGTGACGGATTTTATTCGCGACTACACGGGAATTACGGACCAGGTGACCTTTGTCGGCCGGTCCGATCACTTTCAGCTTTGGGAGCCTGTCCGCTACGAGGACGCAAGGCGGGCGGCCCTGGAAAGGCGCATTGCGCGGGGACGCGCTGGCGCCGGGCATGGAGAGACGGGATGATGGCGAACGCTGGCGGCATGTCTCATGGCGCCGGTGGCGGACCAGTTCGCCACATCCCGGTTCTTCTTGACGAGGTTCTCAAAGCAGTGGAGCCCGCTTCGGGGCAGATCATGCTCGACGGCACGTTCGGCGCCGGCGGCTACAGCCGCGCGCTGCTCGACGCCGGTTGCGAGGTGATTGCGCTCGACCGCGATCCGGAGGCGATCGCCGGTGCTCGATCCATGACGGAAACATACGGAGACAGGCTCAGGCTTATCCAGGCGCGGTTCAGCGATCTTGCGAACTACGCGCCGGAAGAGGGGCTCGATGCGGTCGTTCTCGATATCGGCGTCTCCTCCATGCAGATCGACGAGGCGGAGCGCGGCTTTTCCTTTCAGAAGGACGGGCCGCTCGACATGCGCATGGCCGGCGACGGGCCGACGGCGGCGGATGTCGTCAATCGTCTGAAATCGGGCGATCTCGCGCGCATATTCGGTTTCTACGGCGAGGAGCGGCAGGCCGGCCGCATCGCCAGGGCGATCGAGAAGCGGCGACTGGACGCGCCGTTTCGAACCACACGCGACCTCGCCTCTCTCATCGAAACCGTCACGCCGCGCAAGGCGAAAGACAAGATCCATCCGGCGACGCGCGTGTTCCAGGCGCTGCGCATTTATGTGAACGAGGAACTGCAGGAGCTGGCGTTCGCGCTTTTCGCCTCCGAGCGGGCCTTGAAGGCCGGCGGCAGACTGGTCGTCGTGACATTTCATTCACTGGAAGACCGCATTGTGAAGCGCTTCTTCCAGGACCGGTTTGCGCGGACCGGCGGGTCCCGGCATCTTCCTGCAGCGACATTGCCGCCTGCGTCTTTCGAGCCGGTAGGCAAGCCGATGATCGCCGCCAGCGAAGAGGAGGCGGAAGCAAATCCGCGCGCGCGCTCAGCCAAGCTGCGCGCCGGACGCCGCACGGACGCGCCCGTCATGGCGGCGGACCTGTCGTTATTTTCTCTTCCGGCGCTGCCGCCGCTTTCAAAGGTTCGGGGATAGCCGCCATGTTGAGAACGACCGACTTCATATTCATTGGCGCCATGGCCGCTGTCGCGGTCTTCACGTTCCAGACCAAGTTCGAGGCGGAAAAGGAACTCGAAAAAGTTGAGCGCCTGAAGGCCGAAATCCGGCTTGAGGAAAATACGATCGATCTTCTGGAGGCTGACTGGAGCCTGCTCAATCAGCCGTCCCGCATTCAGGATCTGGTCGAGATCTATCACGAACAGCTTGGTCTCGAAATCACGGAGGCGAACCAGATCGTGCGTCCGCAGGAGCTTCCCGCAAGGGTCAGCGATCTGCCCCCGGCGGAGGTGGCCGAAGAAGAGCAGGCTGTGGAGAGCATCGTTACGGGGTCGGTGAACAGGTAATGTTGTTTCGTCGCAAAACGGGGACAAAGGCCGGCGCTGACGTTGAAGAGCGTCCCGTGGCGGGACGCGTCGAGGGCGCGCGCAAGACCTCCGGCAAGCGGGCGCAAAACCGGATCATGATCGTCATGGCCGGCGTCTGCGTCGTCTATGCGGTTATCGCCGGACGGCTCGTGGAATATGGCCTGCGCGACGAATTGACGGTGTCGAGCATCGCCAGGGGCGACGCCCTGCTGGCCTCCCGGCCTGACCTCCTCGACAGGAACGGTAACGTGCTGGCGACCGATATTCGCACGGTGTCTCTCTACGCGGAGCCGCACAAGGTCACCGATCCGGACGAAGTAATCGAGAAATTGACGACCGTGCTGCCGGACCTCGACGCGCGCAGCGTCTATCGAAAGCTGACCTCGAATTCGCGCTTCCAGTGGCTCTCGCGGCAACTGACGCCGCGCCAGCAGAGCGAAATTCTGGCGCTTGGACTTCCGGGCGTCGGCTTCCGGCCGGAAAAACGCCGTTTCTACCCCGGCGGGCCAACGGCTTCGCATATTGTCGGAATCGTCAATATCGACAACAAGGGCATCGCCGGCATGGAGAAATATGTCGACGATCAGGGCCTTGCGGCCCTGGCCGAAGCCGGTATGACGATTGAACAGAATCTGGAGCCTGTTGAGCTGTCGATCGATCTCCGGGTCCAGCATATCGTGCGCAACGAACTCGCAGCCGCGATGCAGCGCTACCGGGCGATCGCCGCCGGCGCGGTGGTGCTCAACGTCAAGACCGGCGAAGTGCTGGCGATGTCGTCGCTGCCGGATTACGACCCCAACATTCCGGCCCAGGCGCTTGAAAAGGATCGCATGAACCGCATGTCGGCGGGCACCTACGAGATGGGATCGACCTTCAAGGCCTTTACCACAGCAATGGCGCTCGATTCCGGGCTCGTCGGCATGAACGACACGTTCGACGCGACCCGTCCCCTGCGGATCGCCGGCCATACGATCAACGATTTCCACGGCAAGCACCGCGTACTGACGGTTCCGGAAATCTTCATCTATTCATCGAACATCGCGACGGCGCGGATGGCCGACATGGTCGGCATTGAGCAGCACAGGGAGTTTCTCACCCGGATCGGTCTGCTTTCGCGGCTGACGACCGAGCTGCCCGAAGTCAAGACGCCAGTCCAGCCGAATGAGTGGAAGAAGATCAACTCGATCACGATTTCCTTTGGCCACGGCGTCGCCACCACGCCGCTGCAGACCGCAGTCGCCGCGGCGGCCCTGATGAATGGCGGCAAGCTCATCCCGCCGACCTTCCTGCCGCGAACGGAGGACGAGGCGAACGCCGTCGCCGTGCAGGTGGTCAAGCCGCAAACAAGCGACCAGATGCGTGAGTTGATGGAAATGAATGTTGCGAAGGGGTCGGGGCGCAGGGCCGAAGTTGAGGGATACCGTGTCGGCGGCAAGACGGGGACCGCCGAAAAAGTGGTCAATGGCCGGTACTCCTCGAATGTCCGCTTCAACGCCTTCCTGTCGGCTTTCCCGATCGACGATCCGGAATACGTGGTTCTGGTGATCGTCGACGAGCCGAAGCCGGCCGAAGGGCAGCATTCGGCCACCGCCGGAATGAACGCGGCGCCAACGGTTAAGGCGATCATTCGGCGTTCCGCATCGATACTCGGCGTAAGGCCAACATTCGGAGACGATTCGACCGCCTTGCTTGAGTCATATTGATGCTGTCATTAGCTGCCGCATCAATAGTGAGTAGGATGGGAATCGGGGCATCTGCGGAACACATACCGGGGAAGTGCGATACGACACGATGAAATTTTCTGACCTTGCCGGAGACACGGCGGATCTGCCGCACGAAATCGCCGAAATCGCGCTGACCGGACTGGCGTCCGACAGCCGCAAGCTCGTTCCCGGCAATCTTTTTGTGGCGCTTGCAGGCTACAGGCAGGACGGGGCTGATTTCATCAGCGACGCTGTCGACAGGGGCGCGGCCGCGATCGTCGCTTCCGGCGACAGCGTATTTCCCGATCCCGGGGTCCCGGTGATCCGTGTCCGCGACCCAAGGAAATTTCTCGCCCAGGCTGCGGCGCGCTTCTACCGGTCCCAGCCCGGCGTTATGGTCGCTGTCACGGGAACCGCCGGCAAGACGTCCGTCGCCTCCTTCACGCGCCAGATCTGGGAGCGCGCAGGCGCCGCCGCCGCGATGGTCGGAACGACTGGCGTGACCACGCCGAAGGGCCATGTCTACGGTCAGTTGACGACGCCTGATCCCGTGGAGCTGCATGCGCTGCTTGCAGATCTCGCGCGCGACGGCGTCACTCATTGCTCGATGGAGGCCTCCAGCCACGGCCTCGACCAGCACAGGCTCGACGGCGTCAGGCTTGCAGCCGGTGCCTTCACCAATCTCGGACGCGACCATCTCGACTATCATCGGGACATGGAGGATTATTTCGCCGCGAAGATGCGGTTGTTCTCCGATCTGCTTCCGCAGGGCGCGCCGGCAGTCATCTGGTCCGACGACGAGTGGTCGGGCAGGGCGGAGGAGGCGGCGACGGCCGCCGGTCTCAACGTGCTGACCGTCGGACGAAAGGGATCGTTTCTCAGCCTCAAGCGGGTCGAGCATCAGCGCAATCGCCAAGTCGCCGAGATCCATCACCTCGACAGGATCTACGAAGTAAACCTGCCGCTGGCCGGCGATTTCCAGCTGGCGAACGCGCTGATCGCGGCAGGCCTTGCCATCGCAACCGGCGTTCCGGTGGATGAGGCGATCGCTTCGCTGGAGCATCTTCACGGCGCGTCGGGACGTCTGGAACTGGTGGCGACGAACACCGCCGGGTCGCCCGCCTATGTCGATTACGCCCACAAGCCGGACGCCCTGGAACAGGTGCTGACGTCGGTCCGGCCGTTCACGACGCACCGGGTGCTTGTCGTCTTCGGTTGCGGCGGCGATCGCGATCGCGGCAAGCGGCCGATCATGGGAGAAATCGCAACGCGTCTGGCGGATGTGGTGATCGTGACGGACGACAATCCGCGCAGTGAAGAACCAGCAGCAATCCGCTCGGAAATTATGGCCGAAGCGCCGGGAGCCA
This sequence comes from Flavimaribacter sediminis, assembly GCF_019492055.1. Classification (GTDB taxonomy): domain Bacteria; phylum Pseudomonadota; class Alphaproteobacteria; order Rhizobiales; family Rhizobiaceae; genus Flavimaribacter; species Flavimaribacter sediminis. The sequence continues at coordinate 225,162 of NZ_JAICBX010000001.1, forward strand.
TTGAAATCGGCGACCGCTCCATGGCGATCGCCAAAGCCGTTTCAATGCTCGAGGAAGGCGACACGCTGATCGTCGCCGGCAAGGGGCATGAGGAAGGCCAGACGATCGCAGGCAAGGTGCTGCCGTTTTCCGACCACGCGGAAATTCGAAAGGCCATGGACAGCGTCCGTTCCTCGCAATGGCTCTGGGCGTCTTCGGAGATGGTCAAGGCGATGGGCGGGCGTCCCGTCGGCGCTCTGCCTGAAGGCGTGAACGGAATTTCCATCGACAGCCGGAGCCTGAAACGGGGCGAAGCCTTCTTCGCCATCAAGGGAGACCGGGTTGACGGCCACGACTACGCGAGTGCCGCCATGGCGAACGGCGCCGGCGTGCTCGTCGTGTCAGAGGCGAAGCTGCCCGCACTGGGACATCTTCAGGTGCCGCTCATTGTCGTTCACGACGTGCTGGAGGCGCTCCGTCGCCTTGCGGTCGCCTCCCGTGAGCGCAGCACGGCGCAAATCATCGCCGTCACCGGCTCCGTCGGCAAGACGACCACGAAGGAGATGCTGCGACAGCTCTTGTCCACCCAGGGCAAAACCCATGCGTCGGTGGCTTCCTTCAACAATCACTGGGGCGTTCCGCTGACGCTGGCGCGCATGCCGCGCGACACACAGTTCGGCGTTTTTGAAATCGGAATGAACCATCCGGACGAAATTCGGCCGCTGGTCAAGATGGTCCGCCCGCACATCGCAATCATTACGGCGATCGCGAGCGCCCATCTGGGTTTCTTCAAGAACCTCGGGGAGATCGCCGCCGCCAAGGCGGAAATCTTTGAAGGCGTGGAACCGGACGGCCATGCGCTCCTGAATCGCGACAGCGAAAAATTCGCCGCCTTGAAAAAGGCCGCCGCCGCCAACGGGATCGCAAACATTCATTCGTTCGGCGAGCACAAGCAGTCCGATATCCAGTTGCTGAACGTCACGCTCAGGCCGGGCTCGTCGCACGCTGTTGTCGAGATCGACAAACAGGTGCTGGAATTCGATATCGGTATTCCGGGCCGCCATATCGTGCAAAACGCGCTCGCCGTGCTTGGCGCTGCGAAATTCGCGGGCTGTGATCTCGATGAAGTCGCTGGCGCCTTCGCGGACATGGAGCCGGCGGCCGGACGCGGCGCCAGACACGAACTTGAAATTGAGGGCGGTTCCTTCACGCTGATCGACGAAAGCTACAACGCCAATCCCGAATCCATGCGCGCCGGCATTGCGCTGCTTCGCGACACGACGCCGGGCAAGGGCGGCCGCAGGATCGCGGTTCTGGGAGACATGCTCGAACTCGGACAGTTTTCCACCAAGCTGCACGGTGAACTGGAGGCGCCGCTGGTCGAAGGCGGAGTCGACATCGTTTTGCTGGCGGGGCCCGAGATCGAGGTTCTTGGCGAGCGTCTGGATGGCGCGCTGCACGTCGAACATTTTCCGACAACCGACGATCTCATGCCCGTTCTCATGCGGACGGTGAAAGCGGGCGATGTCATCATGATCAAATCGTCCAATGGAATCGGCTTTTCACGTGTGGTGAAAGCCTTGCTTGAAAAACACGCGGCAATGGGCGGGCTGCAGCAACAGAAGGTGGGGGTATCCAGCTGATGCTAATCTGGCTCGTCGAACTTTCGGATTTTTTCCAGTTCTTTAATCTGTTCAGATATCTGACATTTCGCACGGGCGCAGCCATGGCGACGTCGGCGCTGATTGTCTTCCTTTTCGGACCGAGGATTATCGTCTCCCTCAGCGCCCGGCAGGGGCGTGGGCAGCCCATCAGGGCCGACGGGCCGCAAACCCATTTCAAGAAGGCCGGCACGCCAACGATGGGCGGCCTGATGATGCTGACCGGCATCGTTGCGAGTTCGCTTTTCTGGGCCGACCTGTCCAATGTCTACGTCGTTGTGACCCTGCTCGTCACGCTGGGCTTCGGCCTGATCGGTTTCTATGACGACTATCTGAAGGTGACCAAACAGACCGACCGCGGGTTCTCCGGAAAGATGCGGTTGCTGATGGAATTCCTGATCGCGGGCCTTGCCGTCTATTTCATCATGACGGCCTCGCTCGCAGCCAGCAACGGCTCCACTTTCGGCTCGTCTCTGGCGTTTCCCTTCTTCAAGGATTTCGTCATCGATCTCGGCATTTTCTTCGTGCTGTTCGGGGCTTTCGTCATTGTCGGGGCAGGTAACGCTGTCAATCTAACGGACGGTCTGGACGGGCTCGCCATCGTTCCGATCATGATTGCGGCGGCCTCGTTCGGCGTGATCGCCTATCTGTCGGGCAATGCGGTGTTCTCCAATTATCTGCAGATCAATTTCGTACCCGGAACCGGCGAACTGGCGGTGGTTCTCGGCGCGGTCATCGGCGCAGGCCTTGGCTTTTTGTGGTTCAACGCGCCGCCCGCCGCGATTTTCATGGGCGACACCGGGTCACTGGCGCTCGGCGGTCTTGTCGGAACCGTCGCCGTCGCCACAAAGCACGAGATCGTCATGGCGATCATCGGCGGCCTGTTCGTCATGGAGGCCCTGTCGGTGATCATGCAGGTGGCCTCCTTCAAGCTGACGGGAAAACGTATTTTCCTGATGGCGCCGATCCACCACCATTTCGAAAAGCTCGGATGGACAGAGAGCCAGGTGGTTATTCGTTTCTGGATCATTTCCGTTGGCCTCGCCATGCTCGGCCTCGCCACGCTGAAACTGCGGTAAGCCGATGATCGCCGCGACCGCCTTCAAGGGAAAGAAAATTGCGCTGTTCGGCCTCGGCGGGTCCGGCATGGCGACGGCGCATGCGCTCGCAGCGGGCGGCGCGGACGTCATCGCCTACGACGACAACCGGGATCGGGTCGCGGCGGCCGAGGAGGCGGGCATTGCGACGCAGGATCTGCGAACGGTTGACTGGGGCGACATGGACGCCCTGGTGCTGGCGCCCGGCGTGCCGCTTACCCATCCGCGCCCGCACTGGACGGTCGACCTTGCATCTGCGGCCGGCGTGGAAATCATCGGGGATATCGAGCTGTTCGCGCGGCAACGCCGCATGGAAGCGCCCGACTGTCCGTTCATTGCGATAACCGGCACGAACGGCAAATCCACGACGACGGCGCTCGTCGCCCACATCCTGGAGCATGCGGGGCGGGACGTGCAGATGGGCGGCAATATCGGCGTCGCCGTGATGTCGCTCGAGCCGCCGAAGGACGGCCGGTTTTTTGTCCTGGAATGTTCGTCCTACCAGATCGACCTTGCGCCGACGCTGAACCCGACTGCCGGAATATTGCTTAACCTGACAGCGGATCATCTTGATCGTCACGGAAGCATGCAACACTACGCCGATGTCAAGGAACGGCTGGTCGCAGGCAGTGACACAGCGGTGATCGGCGTCGACGACAACTGGTGCGTCATGATCGCAGACCGCCTCGAGCATGAAGGCCGCAAGGTGATGCGCATTTCCAAGCGTCATGCGGTGGCGGAAGGAATTTACGCCGAGGGCGATGTTCTGATGCAAGCGCAAAACGGCGCGTCCGGCGCTATTGTCGAACTCGCAGGGATCGCAACATTGCGCGGGGCGCACAACGCCCAGAACGCCGCGGCGGCAATCGCCGCCTGTCTGGCGGTCGGGCTTTCCATTGACGAGATCAAGGCGGCGTTGCCGGATTTCGCCGGTCTCAATCATCGTATGCAGCCGGTCGCAAGGTCTGGACGCGTGTTGTTCGTCAACGATTCCAAGGCGACAAACGCCGAAGCGACCTCGCCGGCGCTTTCGACATTCAAAGACGTCTACTGGATTGCAGGCGGCCTGCCCAAGCAGGGCGGAATTGCAAGCCTGTCCGGGTTGTTCAATCGGGTGCGCAAGGCCTATTTGATAGGCGAAGCCGCACCTGCATTCGCCGCGACGCTCGGCGACCGGGTTCCATATGAGATTTCCGAGACGCTGGATCGCGCCGTGCTTCATGCGGCCGAAGACGCCGCACGGGATCAAGGCGGCGAGCCGATTGTGCTCCTGTCGCCGGCCTGCGCGAGTTTCGACCAGTATCGCAATTTCGAGATCAGGGGCAACGCCTTCGTCGAGCATGTGTCGAAGCTCGACGGCGTGAACATGCTGGTCGGGCAGCAGGAGACAGTCACATGATGAACCGTGAAAGACGGGGGCTGGTTTCGGACTGGTTCTGGACAATCGACCGTTATATGCTGGCGACTTTCGTCGCGTTGATCGGCCTGGGTTTCATGCTTTCCTTCGCGGCGAGCCCCGGTGTCGCCGAACGGCTCGACATCGACCATTTCCACTTCGTCAAACGCCATGCGCTGTTCATCGCGCCGGCGCTGGCGATCATGATCTCGCTGTCCTTTCTCACGCCGCGCCAGGTCCGGCGATGGGCGCTGGTGCTATTGGCGATTTCAATCGCAATGATGGTGTTTACCCAGTTCTACGGTTTCGAGGCCAAGGGATCGCGCCGGTGGTTTTCGATCGCGGGCTTTTCCGTCCAGTCGTCGGAGTTTTTAAAACCGGCCTTCATCGTCATCTGCGCCTGGCTGTTTTCAGAGCATTCGCGCAATCCGGACATCCCGGGCAATCTCTTCGCAATCATTCTCTACGCGATCGTCGTCGCCCTTCTGGTCGCGCAACCGGATTTTGGCCAGACCATTCTGGTGACGATCACCTGGGGCGCGCTGTTCTTCATGGCCGGCATTCCCTGGTTCTGGATCGCGCTGCTCGCCTTCATGGCGGTTGGCATGTTCGTGACCGCCTATCTCACCTTGCCGCACGTGGCTGCGCGCATCGACCGGTTTCTGACCGGCGAAGGTGATACGCACCAGGTCGATACGGCGCGCGAGGCGATCGTTCGCGGAGACTGGTTCGGGCAGGGCCCCGGCGAGGGCACGATCAAGCGTATCCTGCCGGACAGCCATACGGACTTCATATATTCGGTGGCCGCGGAGGAATTCGGCATCCTGTTCTGCATGGCGCTGGCGCTGATCTTTTTCTTCATCGTGTTCCGGGGCCTGAAGCACGCCAACAGGGAAGGCGATGAGTTCACGCGTCTTGCGATCGCCGGGCTGACGCTGCTCGTCGGCCTGCAGTCGACGATCCATATCGGGGTCAATCTCGAACTGCTGCCGGCCAAGGGAATGACCCTGCCGCTGATCTCCTATGGCGGATCCTCGATGCTGGCGATCTCCGTCACGGCGGGCTTCCTTCTGGCGTTGACCCGACGCAATCCGGAGAAGCGAGCCAGCGGTCGGCAGAAGCGGTTCGTGATACGGCCGCTCGCCGCCGAGCAGGTGTAGCCGTGGAGCAGAAAACCGTCTTTCTTTGCGCTGGCGGAACCGGCGGACATCTTTTTCCGGCGCAGGCCCTGGCCCACGCGCTCCGGGAAAGGGGCGTCCGCGTCCACCTCGTCACGGATGACCGGGCCGAAAAATACGCAAAGCAGTTTCCCGCTGACGAAACGCATGTGGTGCGGTCCGCCACGATCGCCTCGAAGAGCCCCATTGCCCTGTTTCGCACCCTCATGGCCTTGTATGGCGGTTATCTCGACGCAAGACGGCTCATTCAGCGCATAAAGCCTGATGTCGTCGTCGGCTTCGGTGGATATCCGACACTGCCGCCCGTGATGGCCGCGTCGTCGCTCGGCGTGCCGACGGTGATCCACGAGCAGAACGCCGTCATGGGGCGGGCGAACAGGTTTCTCGCCAGCCGCGTCTCGGCGATCGCCGGCGGCTTTCTTCCCGCAGGGACCGGACAACATGGCGACAAGATCGAGGAAACCGGCAATCCGGTGCGGCCGGACGTCATCGCAGCCGCGTCGACGCCTTATGCGCCTGCGGGCGAGCAGGAACCGTTCAGCCTGCTGATTTTCGGCGGAAGCCAGGGCGCGCATTTCTTCTCGGAGGTCATGCCGCAGGTCGTCAACCGATTGGACGAAGTGCGCCGCAATCGACTTCGAGTGACACAGCAGGCGAGACCGGAGGATGAAGACGAACTGAAGCGGTTCTACCAGGTGGCCGGCGTTTCCGCGGAAGTCTCGCCCTTCTTCAACGACATGGCGCAGCGCATCGCAAATGCGCATCTCGTCATTTGCCGGTCGGGCGCCTCGACGGTGTCGGAAATCTCGGTCATCGGCCGGCCGGCGGTGCTTGTGCCCTATCCCTACGCGCTCGATCATGATCAGGCTGCGAATGCGAAGGCCCTCGAGCAAAAGGGCGGCGCAATGGTTTTCCGCCAATCGGAACTCGATCCTGAAAAACTTTCCGGAATTCTGGTAGATTTGATGCAGGATGACGGGCGACTCGCCGATATGGCGGCCAACGCCAAGGCTACGGGAAAGCCTGACGCGGCGGAGCGTCTGGCCAATCTGGTCCTGACAGTAGGCGGAGAATAAAGGAAAAGCATGCGGGGGAACGTCCAGTGAAAATGCCGCAGAATATCGGGCTGGTCCATTTCGTCGGCATCGGCGGAATAGGCATGAGCGGCATTGCAGAAATGCTCTCCAATCTCGGTCACTCCGTCCAGGGATCCGACATCTCGGACAACGCCAATGTGCAGCGCCTGCGGGAAAAGGGCATTCCGGTCGCGATCGGCCATGCGGCGGAGAACCTTGGCGAGGCCGAGGTGGTTGTCGTGTCGACGGCGATCCACAAGGACAATCCGGAACTCGTCGCCGCGCGCGAACGCACGCTTCCGATCGTGCGCCGCGCAGAGATGCTCGCCGAGCTCATGCGATTTCGCAACGCCGTGGCGATCGGCGGCACGCATGGCAAGACCACGACCACGTCGATGGTCGCGACGCTGCTCGACGCCGGCGGGCTTGACCCGACAGTCATCAATGGCGGAATCATCAACGCCTACGGCACCAACGCCCGCATGGGCGAGGGCGACTGGATGGTGGTCGAAGCTGACGAATCCGACGGCACGTTTCTCAAGCTTCCGGCGGATATCGCCGTCGTCACCAATATCGATCCGGAACATCTCGATCATTACAAGACTTTCGACAGGGTGCGCGAAGCCTTTGCGCAGTTTGTCGAGAACGTGCCCTTCTACGGCTTCGGGGTGATGTGTCTCGATCATCCGGAAGTCCAGTCGCTGGTCAGCAAGATCGGGGACCGGCGCATCGTGACCTATGGCGAGAATCCGCAGGCCGACGTGCGGTATCACAATCATCGTATGGACGGCGCAGTTTCGGTCTTCGACGTGGCGATCCGCGAACGCAAAACCGGAGAAATCATCGACATTCCGGGGCTCAGGCTGCCGATGCCGGGCCGACACAACGTCTCCAATGCAACGGCGGCGATCGCTGTTGCGCACGAACTTGGCATATCGCCGGAAGCGATCGCAAGCGGACTGTCCGGATTCGGCGGCGTGAAGCGGCGCTTCACCAATGTCGGCGAATGGAACGGCATTACGATCTTCGACGATTACGGACATCACCCGGTCGAGATCAAGGCGGTTCTTTCCGCCGCGCGGGAGGCCTGCAGCGGCAATGTCATCGCCATTGCGCAGCCGCATCGCTACACCCGCCTGCAGAGCCTGTTCGGCGAGTTCGCGGCGTGCTTCAACGACGCCCACACGGTCGTGATCGCACCGGTCTATCCTGCTGGAGAAGACCCGATTGAAGGCGTAAATTCCGCGGAACTTGTGTCGCGCCTCAAAGCGGCGGGTCATCGCGACGCACGACTGCTTGACGATCCGGATCAGCTTGCCGAGACCGTCGCTTCGGTTGCGCGCGACGGCGATTTCGTCGTCTGTCTTGGAGCCGGAAGCATCACCGGCTGGGCGGCGTCCCTTGCCGACAGGCTGAAGGCGCTGGAAGGGAAACAGAATGGCTGAAGTCGACGGAAAGAGGTTGTTCGCATCCCTTGAGCCTGCGCTGAAATCCGTTCGCGGGCGTCTGACGCCGGACAGTCCGATGTCCAGCGTGACCTGGTTCAGGGTTGGCGGACCGGCGGAACTGCTGTTTCAGCCGGAGGATGAAGAGGATCTTTCCACGTTCCTGAAGTCCCTGCCGACGGATGTGCCTGTCACGGTTGTCGGAACGGCCTCAAATATCCTGGTGCGCGACGGCGGAATACCCGGCGTCGTGATCCGTCTCACCGCCAAGGGTTTCGGCAGTGTGAGCCAGGTTGCCGAAACGCGCATGGAGGCCGGCGCCGCGTGTCCGGACAAGCGGCTGGCGTCAGCCGCCCACTATGCCGGTATCGGCGGTTTTCACTTCTATCACGGAATTCCCGGCGCCGTTGGCGGCGCTTTGCGCATGAACGCTGGCGCCAACGATGTCGAGACCCGTGAGCGCGTGGTCGAAATCCATGCGATTGACCGGCGGGGCGAGCCTCTTGTGCTGAGCAACGAGGACATGAAATACGCCTACCGGCATTCCGGCGCGCCGGACGGTCTGATTTTTACCCGTGCGATTTTCGAGGGTTACAACGAAGACCGGGACACGATCCGCCGTGACATGGATGACGTCCAGAACCATCGGGAAACGGTCCAGCCGATCCGCGAAAAGACCGGTGGTTCAACCTTCAAGAATCCGCCCGGCACATCCGCCTGGAAAGAGATCGACAATGCCGGCTGCAGAGGCCTCATGGTCGGCGCCGCCCAGATGTCGCCCATGCATTGCAATTTCATGATCAATACCGGAACCGCCACGGCCTATGACCTCGAGGTGCTCGGCGAAACGGTCCGGGCAAAGGTTCTCGAACAATCCGGAATTCGCCTGGAATGGGAGATCAAGCGCATCGGCCTGTTCAGGTCCGGCCACATAGTCCAGGAGTTCCTTGGCCTGATGCTCTGATTTCCGGGTGGAGCCGCAGGACTATTTGTCGCTTACCGTGACTCCGTTATGCAGCTTTGGCTGGCCCATCTTGTTGTTGCGGACATTGTCCAGAAACTCGATGACGACCTGGGGTATGAGATCGCGCACGCTGTTGGCTCCATGCCCGCTGATATCGCGGTTTGTGGCGTTGTCGATCACGACGATACGCTTGAAGCCAGGAGGCAGACCTTCAAAGGCAGTAAGCCTGTTTTCGTACGCGCCGTCCTCGCCGTTATCTCTTGTGCCGGTAATCATGAGAACCGGCTTCTTGACGTTTCGCCAGGCGTCTTCTTCGAACTGGGTTCCGACGCCCTGGGGCGACAGCGCCACATAGGCGTCGAAGCGATCCGCGCCAAACCGGCCGATCGTGGCCACGGCTCCGGCTTCCATCATGGTTGTCTGCGCGCCCATCGATTGCCCGGCAAGGACGGAGAACGGCGGAATGCAGATGCGTGTGACCTTGTCCCAGATCGCGTCGAGATCGAGAAAACGCGCCTGATGCCGCTCCTGGCTGCCAATCGCGTCGCGGAAATCCTGCCTTGAATTTGCGCCTTCCACAATTTCTCGAAAAGCTTCCCGCCCGCTTTCGGTGTGTTCCATGACGATCACCCGAAAACCGGCCTCGTCTGCCGCTTCGGCGATGTTCGAAGAAGCGTTTTTCGAGCCGCCGAAGCTGTGAGAGATCACCAGAAGGGGCGGGCACGGATCGCTGCTGCCTTGATAGATCTTCACAGGAACCATTTTGCCGTCGGCGCGCGGGAACTCGGATTCGAACGCAGCAAATGCGCCGGTCGTCGTCATGGCAAGGACAACGGCCGGAACAAGGAGCCGAAAATATCTGACAGGTGCGCGCATACTCTCCCCTGAAAGGCACAAATGTGTAATCAGTCTAGAGTATTACAGGCCGCCACGCCAGCGACCACGTGTTCGACGAAGACCTGATATCACGATCGATATTGCAGCAAAGAATTCAGGTTTCGCAGGCTGGAAATGTTGAACTCCTACTTGTGTCGCGCCACCGCCGACGAGAATGCGCGCGAGCTCCCTGGCGACGGGATCATTCGCAAGCCTCTGTGTCAACTGGACCATGCTATCGATATCTCTGCTTCACCGAACGACGTGTAGCCGTGGCTGTTTCGGATGGGCGCCGACCGCGCCGGCTGGTATAGCTACGACAGACTGGAAAATGGCGGTCGAAAAAGCAGCGATACAGTGATCGAATCCCTTCAGACGATTGCTGTCGGCAATCTGTTTTCAGCTCTTCCGGGCGCCACGGACGCATTCATTCTGACTGCGTTTGAGCCGGGCGAATTCATGGCTCTCGGCGTGCGCGGCCGGGACGCCACCGGCGCCGCCGTTGGAACCGAAGCCTGGCGAAAGGAATTCGACCGCGCCAACTGGACCTTCACGCTCAGCGCCATCGCGGATGGAACCCGGTTGCACGTTCGCGCAAGACCGGGCTTTCTCGTGCTCCGCATTCCGGTGTTCGGGCTTGTCTCCGTCTCCGGATGGGTCGCAAGGCTGATTGCGCCGCCGGTCCATTTCGTGATGCAGCGTCGACAGCTCAACGGCCTCCGGCGCCGGGCGGAAAGTGCCAGACCCTAAAGCGTCGTCAAAGCCTGAACCGCATATGCGGTATGGTTCTGCCGGGTATCGAACCGGAAGGCGCGTCTTTGATCTTGCCGAAGCCCAGCGCCTCGTAGAACGGGACGGCGAAAGGATCGGCGTCGAGATAGAGCGCCTCGAGCTGCAATGCCCTGGCGCATGTCAGCAGTGTTTCCCAGAGCATGCGGCCAACACCCTTCCGCTGCCATGCCGGATCGACGAAAAACGTGGTGACCTCGCCCTGCGCGCCGTCGTCATCGACTGCAAGGCAGACGCATCCGCAAACGCTGTTTCCGACTTGCGCAATCCAGTGCCGGTGCGCGCGCAGCAGGTCCGGCGTGACAGCAAGTTCATCTCTGCACGCCTCCATGAAGGCGTCGTCGTAACCATTGGACTGCTTGGAGCGCATAGACAGCTCGGTCAGAACACGCGCGTCTTCCGGCGCGCCGCTGCGAATAAAAATTGCCATCCGTATGTCCTATCTGCAGAAAGAGCTGCTAAAGATTCTGGAATTCGATTTTGAACCGGCCCCGAAACCGGGGTCAATGGCGGACATCATGGAAACAAGCCTCGCCAATCGAGGAATGCTGGTCGATCCAGGCGATCATTTCGTCGGAAAATTCGAAGTCGAACGCAAATTCGCTGTCGACGATCTGACCGCAACGAGAGAACGATTGCGTGCTCTCGAAGCCGTCGCATTTACGCTCGGCAATCGGGAAACCGATGTCTTTCTGGATACCGCCGACAGACGACTTTCAAAAAATGGGCAGCAGCAGGTTGTGCGTCTGATGGAGCCGTCGCAGCGCGTGCTGTGGATCAGCAAGGGGCCCGGCGCGGATGCGTGCGTGGCCATGGATCTCGAAGGCTTCGACAAGGCGCTTGTTATTCTCATGTCTCTCGGATTCGAGGAAACCGGAAGACTGGTCAAGGACCGCGACATCTATTTTGTCGGCGACTTCCACGTCACCCTGGACCGTGTCCCCAATCTCGGTTCCTTCGTGGAACTTGCGGTCATGACGGATGACGAGGCCAGTCTTTCATTCTGGGCGAGCAGAATCGACGCTTTTGCGGAAAAGCTGCAACTGCGTCAGTCTGCTCTGCAGACGCGGTCCTATCGCTCCATGCTTTCAGAAAGCGATTGACGCGGGCGGCCCCGGCGCCAGTCAGGCAGAGAGCTTTCGCAAGGCGAACCACAACAGCAGCAAAAGCATGCCCACCGGAAGCGCCAGAGTGTTCACAGGCGAGATGAGGAAGGCCGCGACCGCATTGTCCGGCGTGAAAAGCGGAATGAGCAGGAGCTTGCCCAGGGCAAGCGCGGGCTCCAGCAACAGCGGCGCTGTCAGCAACAGGCAGAAGACGAGGGCGACGCCGATTGCAGCTTTGACGAGGCCGGATCGTCTGGACGATCCGAGGGTCGACGCCATGACCTTGTCGCCGAAGGCCTGATCGTCGAGAGGATGCTCGGCGCTGGCGAAAAGGGCCTGGATTTGCGGGTCGCGACTATTGTCCATGGTTTCTCGCTCCATCGTTGTAATCGGTCAGTATTTGACGCAGCCGCTCGGCGCCTCGTCTGATATGCGATTTGACAGTGCCTGCCGGCAATTCCGTCAGCTCCGCGATTTCCTCATGGGTCATGCCTTCGTTGTAGGACAGGACAATGCAAAGCCGCGGCGCTTCCGGCAGGCTCGCCAGCGCTCGGTCGAGGTCGAAGGCCATTCCCGCCGGGCCTTCGGCTGCGACGTGAGTTTCGTCGAGCTCGTCGGCGTTGCGAATGGGATCGTTCGCGCGACGGTGCTGCAGCCATGTGTTGACGGCAAGCCGCCTCAGCCAGGCGCCAAAACGATCCGATTGCTGCAAAGACCGGATGTGGCGCCAGGCCTGCAGAAACACCTGTTGCGCAAGGTCGTCGGCGAGATGGTCGTCATGGCAGAAGCGGCGCATGAGGTTTCGAATCCATGACTGTCTCCGACGCACGAGCTCGGCGAACGCTTCGCGGTCGCCGGAGCGCGCAAGCCCGACGATCATTGCTTCAGCGGCCTTCCCGTAAAGTATCGGCTTGTGCGCCATGGTGCGCCGCTCGCTATTTCAGGCGGACGGACGGAGCAGGATTTTCCTGCCGGAGCATTCGCGCGGCGACGATCAGGCCGGCGGCGACGAGGGCGATCAGCACAGCGCTGCCCAGAATTGGCAGGAAGGCCGGTTCCCACTGAAGGCCGATCAGCCAGCCGAACACTGCCAGTCCGGGCGCCAGAAACAGGCAAACCAGTCCGCCGAGCATCAGGGCCTGATCGGTTTTCATGCCGCCTCCGAGCAGCTTGTCCAGCATTTCAGAATCGATCTCCTGACCGCTCTCGATGACCCGGCGGATCGTTTCGTGCCGGGTTTCCCGCTTGCGGGCGCTATCCCATATGCCCGCAAGGACGCAAATGGAGACGAAACCCCAGAATGCGAGGGCCGCGAGGCCGGCGCCCAGACTTGCACCATACATGACTATTCTCCTGATCTATTCTGGATTGTACCTGTATTGATGCACGCGCCCTTGATCTGGATGCAGCACGCGATTTTTTTTGTCTTCTTTCGATTAGTCCGCAGTCGCCGTAAAACGGTCCCATGAGAAAGCAGTATCACTTCCGACCCAGCCCGAAGGGATTTCACGCCTGGGACGTGGATCGGCTGATCCGGCTTTCGGCGGGTTTTGCGGTGCGGGAGACGCCGCTGGAGGACATTCGCGAGCTGGACGAAGACTACTGGTTCGCAGGCTCTGCGGTCACGCCGACCTGCCGCCGGATTGTCGAACATATCCGTCTGACGGAGGAAGCGGATCTGCGCTATCCCATTATTTTATGCGCGCAGGGCAGGATCATGGACGGCATGCACCGGGTGGCGAAGGCGCTCCTGGAAAATCGCACAGCCATTTTGAGCGTTCAGTTCGCGCGCACGCCTGAGCCTGATTTTACCGATGTGACGCCCGACCAGCTTTCCTATTGAATCTTCATTGCCCCAGCCGGCTCCGCGCTTCCTGAGGAGTCATGCCGGTCCATGAATGAAAGGCGCGGTAGAACGAATTCGGATCGCGATAGGCAAGCAGGTAGGAAAACTCCTTCACGGTGAGTTCGTCGCGCGACAGATAATGCCGCGACAATTCCGAGCGGGTGGCGTCCAGGATCGACTGGAACGTCTGTCCTTCATCCTTGAGGTAACGCTGGAGGCTGCGTTTGGATATGTTCAGCCTCTTGCAGACGGCGTCCATCGTCGAGGCGCCTGAAGGCAGCAATTCGAGCAGCGCATTCCTGACCCGGATGCCCATCGGCGTCAGGCGTTCGCGATCCGCCATGCGGCGTCTGAGATGAGGCTCGAAATCCTCCCAGATCTCGGCGTTTTCCGATATCAGATTGCGTTTCGCGTCTTTTGCCGAAAGCACGAGCGATGCCCCGCGACTGATGGCGGCGGACACGCCGAGACAGGGTTCGAAGCCCTGAAAAGGATGCGGGGCGCCTTCGAACGTCGCCGCCATGGGCCGGTTCGGCTCTACTGAACGGACCCCGCGCCAATTGCTGCGCAAGGGCGACGCAGAGGCCTGGCTGTTTCGCCTCCTGCATCACTGCGACCCACAAACGGAAGAACTATTCGGTCGTTACGCCTCTGCTGCCAGAGGTGAGAAATGCGTCGTCGAGACCGGCCCGGCGCGTGATCCGCTGCGGCGAGAGGTCAAGAGCTCTTGCAAGCATTGCGAGGGATTTGTCGACGGGATAGCGTTCTATCGCTTGCATGTGCTTTCAAGTTCTCTGGTTTTTGGTCGCGTCTGAAGGCGGGGCTTCAGTCAGTGTCGGCAAGGCCGGTGAAAGGACGTCCGGTCTTTGGCGCGATATGTTATGTGATTGGCGTCATTTCCAAGAGCCCAATATTTTTTTGCAATGCTATCAACTGGTTTGCGAGTGAAGGGATTCGCGGGAGCAGGGTGTTCATATCCCTGTTCCCATTCAGCCTTTGACAGGTTTCAATAAAATTTGTCGAAAAGACTTGCAGTAGGTCTAACTCTCTGATTCTCTGAGACAAGAGTCTCCGTATATTGAGTCGTTTCGTCCCGCCCGGCTCGCGGGAGGACTCGGACTCCATCATGCGGCCCGGAGGCTTTCAAAGGGGGTTTGATGTCGGGGAAACACGTTGCGGTTCTGATGGGCGGTTTCTCTTCGGAGCGTCCGGTCAGCCTCTCCTCGGGCGAGGCCTGCGCCGACGCGCTGGAAGGCGTCGGATACCGGGTGACCCGCGTCGATGTCGACCGGGATGTCGCAACCGTCCTGCGTGAATTGCGTCCCGACGTGGCCTTCAATGCGCTTCACGGGCCCTATGGCGAGGACGGCGCAATACAGGGCATTCTCGAATATCTGCAAATTCCCTATACGCATTCCGGCGTGCTCGCCTCGGCGGTGGCCATGGACAAGCAGCAGGCGAAGCGCATCGCCTCCGCGATCGGCGTTCCGGTCGCCGAGGAACGGATTATGAACCGTTTCGATATCGGTCACGAGCATCCGATGGATACGCCCTACGTCGTCAAGCCGGTCAATGAGGGGTCCAGTTTCGGCGTGATCATCGTGGACGAAGACCAGTCGCATCCGCCGCAGATCCTGACCTCTTCCGACTGGCCTTACGGCGATCGCGTGATGGTCGAGCGATTCGTCCACGGGCGTGAGCTGACCTGCGCCGTCATGGGCGATCAGGTGCTGGATGTGACCGAGATTTTCCCAGTCGGCTCAAGTTTTTACGATTATGAATCAAAATATGTTACGGGGGGCTCAAAACACGAATTCCCAGCAAAAATTTTACCAAATATTTACCAAAAGATTCAGAAACTGTCGCTCATGGCCCATGAGGCTATCGGGTGCCGCGGGGTGAGCCGTTCTGACTTTCGCTACGATGACCGTTTTTCTCCTGACGGAGAGGTCGTCTGGCTTGAGGTCAATACACAGCCTGGCATGACTCCGACCTCTCTGGTGCCGGAACTCGCCCAGCTCGCCGGATATGATTTCGGGGCGCTGGTTTCCTGGATGGTGGAGGACGCATCTTGTTTGCGTTGACTCGGATCGGACGAAAAACAGGACGGCGCAGCCCGAGAGGGCTAATTGCGCCCGCGATCGATCGCGCCTTCGTTTTGCCGCGTCCGCTCCGCCGCCCGGTTCGTTTCTTTCAGGCCCTTATCGACGAACGCATCACGATCCCGAGGCATCTGGGCAGCTACGCCGCGAGCGGCCTGATCGGTCTGACGCTGATCTACGGCGTCGCCGTCGGCGGGCACCTCGAGACCATGCTGCGCGCTTCGACCTCGTCCATGGGTTTCGCCGTCGACGACATCAACGTGTCCGGAAATGTGGAAACGTCTCCGATCGACGTCTTCCAGCAAATCGGCCTCGATGGCGACAATTCCTCTCTCATAACGCTCGATGTCGATGAGGCGCGCGCGCTCGTCAAGCAGCTTCCATGGGTCGCAGACGCCGAGGTGCGCAAGGTTTACCCCGGCGCGATCGATATCGTGCTCTCCGAGCGCGAGGCGTTCGGCATCTGGCAGCATGGCAAGGACCTGTCGCTCATCGAAAAGAACGGCAGCGTGATTGCGCCGATGGCCGAAGGCAAATTCATCGACCTGCCGCTGTTCGTCGGTTTCGGCGCCGATCAGAACGCTGTCGAGATCGACACGCTGCTGGCCGGATGGCCTGAGGTGAAGGCCCGGATCAAGGCCTATATCAGAGTGGCCGACCGGCGCTGGGACCTGCGGCTGGACAATGGCGTCACGGTGCTTCTTCCTGAAACGCGTGCGGCCGAAGCGTTGAACGTGCTGGTCGCCATGCAGCAGGAGCACGACCTTCTCGAACGCGATATCAAGTCGGTCGATCTTCGCCTTGCAGACCGGATTGTCGTCGGATTGACGGACGGCGCCGCGGAACGTCGGCTTGAAGCGCTGGACGAGCGCGCAAAGATCCTGAAGCAGAGGAGCAGCCAGACATGAGCGTGTTTCGGTCGCCCTCCTTCACAGTGCCGCATTTGCGCCCGATCGCCGCGCGTCGCGCAACGACGGTCAGCGTGCTGGATATTGGCACGACAAAGGTCGTATGCCTGATCGGACGCCTGACGCCGCGCGAGGAAAGCCAGATCCTGCCCGGTCGCACGCACACGATCGAGATCATCGGCGTCGGACACCACAAGTCGCATGGCGTCAAGGCCGGTGTGATCGTCGATGTCGAGGCTGTCGAGAGCTCCGTCCGCAAGGCCGTGCACGCAGCCGAGCGTCGCGCCGGGCTGACTGTCGAATCGCTGATTGTCAATGTTTCCGCGGGACGTCTGAAGAGCGAACGTTACACGTCGGATCTCGATATCGGCGGACATGAGGTGGAATCGGCGGATCTGAAAAAGGTCCTCGCCGCGGCGGCGCGGCAGATCAGCGATCCGCAACGGGTGGCGCTGCATTCTCTGCCGGTATCCTTCCGCCTGGACGGCGAGAAATCCATTCGCGATCCGCTGGGAATGTATGGCGAAAATCTCGGCGTAAACATGCATGTGCTGACGGCGGAGCAGCCGCCCTTGCGCAATCTGGAGCTTTGCATCAACCGGTCGCATCTGACTGTTGAGGCCATGGTGGCGACGCCTTACGCCAGCGGTCTTTCGGCGCTGGTCGAGGACGAAGCCGAAATCGGCTGCGCCTGCATAGACATGGGCGGCGGGACAACAACGATTTCGGTATTTTCGGAAGGGCGCATGGTCTGGGCCGACGCCATTGCGCTCGGCGGGCACCACGTCACGATGGACCTCGCGCGCGGTCTGTCCACGGGTCTGGAAGACGCCGAACGGCTGAAAGTCGTCCATGGCTCGGCCTTTCCGGTCGCCGGCGACGACAGCGACACGGTTTCCGTGCCGCCGATTGGCGACAGCGACAGCGAAACGCCCCTGCAAATGCCGAAGGCGCTGGTCGTGCGCATCGTGCGGGCCCGCATCGACGAGACGCTGGAGCTGATCCGGGACCGCATCCAGCGCTCCGGCTACGCGCCAGTGGTTGGGCGGCGCATCGTGCTTACCGGCGGCGCCAGCCAGTTGACGGGCATCAGCGACGCCGCGCGGCGAATCCTGTCGCGCAATGTTCGAATCGGGCGTCCGCTGGGCGTTGCCGGCATGCCTGCGGCGGCGAAGGGGCCTGCTTTCGCAACGGCTGTGGGACTGATGATCTATCCGCAAATCGCATCACTTGAGAGCCGCGGCAATGCCGGTCGCGGTCGGTATGGACCGGTGGTCGGCGGCGGGCGTCTCGCCCGCGTCGGACAGTGGCTCAAAGAGAGTTTTTAGGCAATCCATGGGTCTACGTGGCGGTATGGCCGTGAGTTGAAAAGGGAACGAGGACAAATGACTATCAATCTGCAAAAGCCCGATATCACCGAGCTTAAGCCACGCATCACCGTCTTCGGTGTGGGTGGCGGCGGCGGCAACGCCGTCAACAACATGATCAATGCGGGGCTCGAAGGCGTCGACTTCGTGGTCGCCAACACCGACGCCCAGGCGCTGAGCATGTCCAAGGCGGGTCGCATCATCCAGATGGGCGTGGCCGTTACCGAGGGCCTGGGCGCGGGATCCCAGCCGGAAGTCGGACGGGCCGCCGCCGAGGAGTGCATCGACGAGATCAACGATCATCTCAACAGCACGCATATGTGCTTCGTCACCGCAGGCATGGGCGGCGGAACCGGAACCGGCGCTGCCCCCGTGGTCGCGAAGACGGCCCGGGAACGCGGCATACTGACGGTCGGCGTCGTCACCAAGCCTTTCCATTTCGAAGGCCAGCGGCGCATGCGCATCGCCGATGACGGCATCAAGGAATTGCAGGCTTGCGTCGACACCCTGATCGTCATTCCGAACCAGAACCTCTTCCGCATCGCGAATGACAAGACGACCTTCGCCGACGCATTCGGCATGGCCGACCAGGTTCTCTATTCCGGCGTCGCCTGCATCACCGACCTGATGGTCAAGGAAGGCCTGATCAATCTGGATTTCGCCGATGTCCGTTCGGTCATGCGCGAAATGGGCAAGGCCATGATGGGAACCGGCGAATCGTCCGGCGAAGGCAGGGCGCTGGCGGCCGCGGAAGCGGCGATCGCCAATCCGCTGCTCGACGAAACCTCGATGAAGGGCGCTCAGGGTCTCCTGATCTCCATCACCGGCGGCCGCGACATGACGCTGTTCGAGGTCGACGAAGCCGCGACGCGCATCCGCGAGGAAGTCGATGCGGACGCCAACATCATCCTTGGCGCAACGTTCGACGAAGAACTCGAGGGCATCATTCGGGTGTCGGTCGTCGCCACCGGCATCGACCGCGACGAAAACATGATCCCGCAGGAGCTGCCGTCGCTGCGCACCAATACCCAGGAACTGGCAAGCCGTCCGGCTTCGGTAATCCCGCAGCAGCCGGCCTATGAGCCCGAGCCCGAATATGGGCCGGAAGCCGAAATGCTGGTGGAAGAAGACCCGGTCGAGGAAACCATCCGGCTTGCGGAAGCCGAGCTGGAGCAGGAACTGAACATCGAGGTTCCAGAGCTTGGCGAAGCTGCTTCGGAGGAAGAGTTCCGTCCGGCCAGCCGCCTGTTTTCCCGGCCTGCGCAGCAGAAACCTGCTCCCGTCAGCCGGGCCACGCCGCAGGCTGGATATCGCCAGATCGCGCCGCAACAGCCGGCTCAGCAACCGCGACAGCAGCCGGTTCAACAGCAGGCCGCTGCTCCGAAAATGCCGCGCATCGAGGACTTTCCGCCCGTCGTGAAAGCCGAGATGGAGCATGCGCGCAGGCATGACGGCGATCCAATCCATGACGAGCGTGGTCCGATGGGGCTCCTCAAGCGTATTTCCAGCAGCCTCGGCCGTCGGGAAGACGAAGAGATGGAAGCTCCGGCCGAGGCCCAGGGCCGTCCGCAGCGCGCGCAGGCGCCTGAACGCCGCGCGCTTTCTCCGGAAGCCAGCATGTATGCGCCGCGGCGCGCGGGCGCTGAAAAGCCGGTTCGCGCAGAGCAGCCGGCCCCGGCGCAAAGCGAAGAAGATCAGCTCGAGATTCCTGCGTTCCTGCGTCGTCAGGCGCTGTAGAAGCTCTCAAGATCGAATCATCGAAAGCTGCGTTTGCGGGGCGAATCCATCGGATTCGCCCCGCTGCTTTTCAGGCTTGTTCACAGACTATGAAAGATAACAGTTCCTTAATATTTAGGGTTCAATTTATATACTTGAATCCACTGGTGTTTTTTGTCGTAACAAAGAGTAAGAAACCGTGATTTGGATTGTAGAAATCTGGCACGTATCTTTGTTTCAGGTGGGGACATGACTGGACAGGGGATCTCCGAAAAAAGGTGCATGAAATGTTCGTAGCTGATGTTTGGCGCGTCCATGTCGCACACTCGGTTTCCCGCGGTCACAGGTAGCAGGCTTGTTGAATGAGTATAGACTTCTTTGGCTATCAGACGACGATTGTAAATGAGACCACGCTCTCTGGCGTAGGGGTGCACAGTGGGGCGAAGGTTTCTATTACATTTCAGCCGGCGGACGCCGACAGCGGCATCGTATTCAGACGTAAACTCGACAATGGCGAAACGCACGAAATTCGGGCCGTTGTTTCGAACGTAGCCGCGACTGATCTTTGTACAGTTCTGGGAGATGCAGCCGGCGCAAATGTGGCGACCGTCGAACATCTCATGGCTGCGTTCTACGCGCTTGAGATCGACAATATCATCGTGGATATCGACGGAACTGAAATTCCGATCATGGACGGCAGTTCGATCGTATTCATCGAGGCTCTGGAACGCTCCGGCATCGAGATCCTGTCGTCGAAGCGTCGTTATCTGCGGGTCGTCAAACCGGTTCGCATCGAATCCGGCGGTTCCTGGGCGGAATTCGTTCCGTACGAAGGAACCCGTTTCGAGATCGACATTCATTTCGACTCCGGCGTTATCGGGCGTCAGGCCTGGAAGGGCGACATCACCGCCGAAACTTTCCGCGGCGAACTGGCCCGCGCCAGAACCTTCGGCTTCATGCGCGACGTGGAGTTTCTCTGGGCTTCCGGACATGCGCTGGGCTCTTCGCTTGAAAATTCAGTCGTCATCAGCGACGACGACAAGGTCATCAATATCGAGGGCCTGCGCTACGAGAACGAGTTCGTTCGCCACAAGACGCTGGACGCGGTCGGCGACCTCGCTCTGGCCGGCGCAAAGTTCATCGGGTGCTACCGATCCTATCGCGGTGGCCACAAGCTGAATTCGATGGCTCTGAAAGCCCTGTTGAATGATCCGACCGCTTACGAGGTTGTTGAGACACAGCAGCGCGCAGAAGAAATGCGCGGCGGTGAACTGGTGGCTATCAGCGGGCCGATGTTCGCGCCATGGGCTCTGTGAGCGCAGAACGCCATTGAGCAGACTGCTCAAGACAACATATGCAGGCACGGACCAACGTTCGTGCCTGTTTTGTTAGGATGAACGAGGCGCTGCCTTAAAAATGTACGAAAATCCGGACATTTGATTGCGGCAGTGCTATATTTGAGAGTAAGACTGCACGGCGCGAGGTGGGGCGCCCGTACCGTGCCGTTCCTGAACGCGTAGTGACGCCACGATGATGCGGACAAACCAAATCCGCTCGGTTGCTTCACACCCAGTCCTGTATCGGGGAGAAAATGTCGGTGAGACACATCATGAGGGGTACTATCGTCGCAGCAGGGCTGGCCGTCGCCGGCGTTCTCGGCGGTTGCCAGAACGATCCTGACATCGACATTACTGCGCTCAGCTATGAAATCGACCCGGCGGACGTGCTCTACAATCAGGCGCTCGCCAATATCGAGGCCGGCAAGCTCAAGGAAGCCTCCCGCAAATTCGAAGCCATCGACAAGCAACACCCCTATTCGGAATATGCCCGAAAGGCGATGGTGATGAATTCCTACGTCAACTACAAGATGGGCCGTTACTCCGAATCAATCAACGCGGCTCGCCGCTACATCGGCCTCTATCCGAATTCGGAAGATACGGCTTACGCCTATTTCCTGATCGGGCTTTCCTACAACAAGCAGATTCCGCAGGTCACGCGCGACCAGAAGACGGCGCTGAGGTCGATCCAGGCGTTCCGCGAATTGATCGAACGGTTCCCGGATTCGGAATATGTGCCTGAGGCCGAGGAGAAGATACGGTTTGCGCGCGACCAGCTCGCCGGCAAGGAAATGCAGATCGGCCGGTACTACATGGAGCGCAAGGAATACGCCGCAGCGATCAACCGGTTCAAGGGCGTCGTCGAGGTCTATCCCAATACGCCTCAGGTTGAGGAAGCTCTGGCTCGGCTGGTTGAAGTCTACTTCACCATGGGTCTGGTCGAAAACGCCCAGGAGGCTGCGGCCGTTCTTGGACATAATTTCCCGGACAGCCAGTGGTACGCCGATTCCTACAAACTGCTGCAGACCGAAGGGCTTGAACCGCGCGAGAACAAGGGATCCTGGCTGGCCAGGGTTGGCACCCTCGTCGTCGGTTCGGATGACGACAGTTAGAACGCTATATGCTCTCGCAACTCTCGATCCGGGATATCGTTCTGATAGACCGGCTCGATCTTGGATTTGAGAGAGGCCTTTCGGTTCTGACCGGCGAGACCGGCGCAGGCAAATCCATACTTCTCGACAGTCTTTCTCTGGCGCTTGGCGCGCGCGGCGACGGCAGTCTCGTGCGTCATGGCGAGGAGCGCGGACAGATCACCGCCGTTTTCGACGTTCCGGCGAATCATCCGGCGCGCCTGCTGATCCGCGAAAACGGCCTCGACGACGATGGCGACATCATTCTGAGACGCGCCCAGACGGCCGACGGACGCGCAAAGGTTTTTATCAACGATCAACCGGCGAGCGTAGGTCTGATGCGGGACGTCGGGCGGATGCTGGTCGAAATCCACGGTCAGCACGACGACCGCGCCCTGGTCGATCCCAACGCGCACCGCCGGCTTCTTGACGCTTTCGGCGGACTTCAGGAAAAGGCGTCTGCCGTCACGGCGCTGCACCAGGCCTGGCGCAAGGCGGAAAAGACGCTGATCGAGCATCGGGAGAAGGTCGAGTCCGCCGCGCGCGAGGCCGATTACCTGCGGTCATCGGTAGATGAACTGGAGCAGCTTGCGCCGGTGGACGGCGAGGAAGATGATCTGGCCGAGCGGCGGGCGCGGATGATGAAGGCAGAAAAGATCGCCGCGGACATCAACGAGGCCAACGAGATCATGACAGGCCATGGATCGCCTGTGCCTGTACTGAGTTCGCTTGTCCGGCGGCTCGAACGCAAATCATCCGAAGTGCCCGGCTTGCTTGATGATATCGTCGGCGCGCTTGACGGCGCTCTCAACAGTCTCGGCGACGCCCAGACGGCGATCGACAGGGCGATGCGGGACGCCGAGTTCGATCCGCATGAACTGGAAGCCTGCGAGGAGCGCCTGTTCGCATTGCGGGCGGCGTCGCGCAAATATTCGGTCCCGGTCAGCGAACTGCCGGCGCTTGCGGAGCGGATGGTCTCGGATCTCGCGGAACTCGACGCCGGCGAAGAGATGCTGGCGAAATTGTCGGTCCAGGTTTCTGAAACCCGAAAAGACTACGAGGCCGCAGCCGGCTCGCTTTCCGAAAAGCGCCACAGCGCCGCAATCGCCTTGTCAGAAGCCGTCATGGCCGAACTGCCTGCGCTCAAGCTGGAGCGGGCGCGTTTCTTCGTCGATGTCGACAGCGACGTGGCGCGCGCCGGTCCGGACGGGATCGACCAGGTGTCCTTTCAGGTCCAGACCAACCCCGGCGCCCGTCCTGGCCCGATCCTGAAAGTCGCCTCGGGCGGCGAACTGTCGCGTTTCCTGCTGGCGCTCAAGGTCGCGCTTGCCGACAAGGGATCCGCGCCGACGCTGATCTTCGACGAGATCGACACTGGCGTTGGCGGCGCCGTAGCAGACGCCATCGGCAAACGGTTGAAACGGCTTTCCAAGACCGTTCAGGTGCTCTCGGTCACCCATGCGCCCCAGGTGGCGGCGCGGGCCAATTCGCATTTCCTGATCGCCAAGGGCGACGCCGGCGGGGCTTCGGTAACGACCAGGGTTCGCGTCATGGACGAGGACGCGCGCAGGGAAGAGATCGCGAGGATGCTCGCCGGCGCCACGATCACCGAAGAAGCGCGGGCGGCCGCCGGGCGGCTGCTTGCCGAAAGCGCGTAACCGGCGATTAAATCCGATTGTCCGATGATAACGTGACGCGAAAATTCACGACATTCGACATCAACGTCAAATGGGGAGGCGCCGGCTGTTTCCAGACCCGTCTTCGTGGATTAAATAGGCGCAGGAATCAGGACGCGACCAATGCCGAAATCTTCCATACCCGTTGACGAGCTGAGCGCCGAGCAGGCGAGGGAAGAACTCGCCTGGCTCGCCGCCGAAATCGAAAAGCACAATCTTCGCTACCATACGCAGGACGCGCCGGAAATTTCGGACGCCGACTATGATGCGCTGAAGCGCCGTAATCTCGCGATCGAAGAGAAGTTTCCCGAGCTGAAACGCACCGACTCGCCGTCGGACCGTATTGGCGGCGCGGTGCTGGACAAATTCGAGAAGGTGACGCACCGGGCGCCGATGTTGTCGCTCGACAACGCCTTTTCCGACGAGGACGTAATCGAATTCGGCAATCGGGTGCGGCGCTTCCTGAAGATGTCTGCTGACGACCCGCTCGTCATGACCGCCGAACCGAAGATCGACGGCCTGTCGCTGTCTCTCCTTTATGAGTCCGGCAAACTCACTGTGGCGGCGACCCGGGGCGACGGGACGGTTGGCGAGAACGTCACGGCCAACGCAAGGACTATCGCGGATATCCCGACGACGTTGAAGGGCGACGCGCCGGACGTGTTCGAGGTGCGCGGCGAGGTCTATATGACGAAATCGGATTTCGCCGAATTAAACCGCCGTCAGGCGGAAGCGGGCAAGCAAACCTATGTCAATCCGCGCAACACGGCCGCGGGGTCGCTTCGCCAGCTCGATTCGTCGATCACAGCGCAGCGCCCGCTGAAATTCTTCGCCTACGCCTGGGGACAAGTCTCCGAACTGCCCGCCGATACGCAAATGGGAATGGTCGAGCAATTCGGCGCCTGGGGGTTCGTCATCAATCCGCTGATGCAGGTGTTCGATTCCGCCGATGGCATGATCCGGCATTACCGCGAGATTGAACAGCAACGCGCCAATCTCCCCTATGACATCGACGGTGTCGTCTACAAGGTCAACGATCTCGCGCTTCAGAACCGGCTTGGATACATCTCGCGCAGCCCGCGCTGGGCGATCGCCCACAAGTTTCCGGCCGAAAAGGCGACGACACTCCTGCGAGACATCGAAATCCAGGTCGGACGCACCGGCGCCTTGAGCCCCGTCGCCCGGCTGGATCCGGTCACCGTTGGCGGCGTCGTGGTGTCCAACGCCACCCTGCACAACGAAGACTATATCGCCGGTATCGGCAGCGACGGACAGCCGATCCGGGATGGAAAGGACATCAGGATCGGCGACACGGTGACGGTCTATCGCGCCGGAGACGTGATCCCGAAAGTCGTGGATGTCGATCTTTCACTCCGGCCCAAGGACAGCAAGCGTTACGAATTTCCGACTGTCTGTCCGGTCTGCGGCAGTCCGGCGGTGCGTGAAATCAACGAAAAGACGGGACGGGCGGACTCCGTTCGCCGCTGCACCGGCGATTTGTTCTGCCCGGCCCAGGCGATCGAGAAGATACGCCACTTCGTCTCCCGCAACGCTTTCGACATAGACGGCTTCGGCGAAAAGCAGGCCGAAGCGTTCTACAATGCAGGTCTGATCAGCAACCCCGCCGATATCTTCTCGCTTCGGCAAAGGGATGAAACAGCCGAACTGAGACTGAAAGACCGCGAAGGATGGGGCGAGCAGAGCGCCGCCAATCTGTTCGACGCAATCGACGCCCGGCGCACCGTCGATCTGCACCGTTTCATTTTTGCCCTCGGCATCCGCCACGTTGGCGAGGGGAACGCCAAGATCCTGGCGCGCACCTATGGAACCGCCGACCAATTCCTGACAGCGGTGGAAGAGGCGAGCGACGACGAGGGTGAAGCCTGGTCCGATCTCAACAATATCGACGGCATCGGCCCCAAGGTCGCGCAGGCGATCGTCGCCTTTTTTGCCGAGCCGCATAACCGGGCGATCGTGGAGCAGTTGCTTGAGCAGGTGCGCCCCGCCGACGCCGAGCAGGTTGCGGCCGACTCCCTCTTTTCCGGCAAGACGATCGTGTTCACCGGTTCCCTGGAGCGCATGTCGCGCGACGAGGCCAAGGCGATGGCGGAGCGGCTGGGCGCCAAAACCTCCGGTTCGGTCTCAAAAAAGACCGACCTCGTTGTGGCTGGCCCGGGCGCCGGATCGAAGCTGAAGAAGGCGACCGAACTCGGCGTCGAAGTGATCGACGAGGATGAATGGTTCGAAAGGGTCGGCGCATAGCCCTATTCATCAGGCGCGGTGATGCGTCGATGACAATGTCTGCTATGTCCATGTTGCATGGCTGACCCGCCTTGCAATCTAGGGGTGACGCCCGTATCCGTTTGGTTTGATATCGCCGTTTCCGCCGGCGTGTTGCAGGCGAGGATCCATGACAGACGCAGACCGGGCAGATTTCCTTCAGGGCATGAAGGATTGCGTTCCAATTATCCTGGGATCCGTGGCCTTCGGTATTTTGTTTGGCGCGCTCGCTGTCGAAAACGGCATGAGCCTCTATCAGGCGGTGCTGATGAGCGCGACCATTTATGCCGGCGCCAGCCAGATGGTTGGCATTGAGCTGTTCGGCTCGAACGTCGCGCCCTGGCTGATTGTCCTTTCCATCTTCGCCGTCAATTTCCGGCATGTCCTTTATTCGGCAACGATTGGGCCAAGGCTCAAGTCCTTCAGTTTCGCCAAAAAGGCGCTGGCGTTTTTCCTGCTGGTCGATCCGCAATTCGCCGAGTCCGAGCGGCGCGCCGAGCGCGGCAAGCCGATCAGCTTTGCCTGGTATCTTGGCATGGCCATTCCAATCTATTGTTGCTGGGTGACGGAGGCCGCGATCGGCGCCTATTTCGGAAAGTTCATCGGCGATCCGACGGCCTACGGCCTCGATTTTCTGCTGCCTGCCTATTTCCTTGGGCTTGTCATGGGGTTTCGCAGACGTCGCAACTGGCTTCCGGTTGTTTTGACGAGCGGCGCGATCTCGGTCATCGCCTACAAGACGGTCGGATCGCCCTGGCATGTCAGTATCGGCGCAATAGCCGGTGTGCTGCTTGCGGCGATCATGGCCAAACCGGCGTCGCCGGAACCGGTTGTGGACTACGAAGCGGGAGATGCGTGATGGATACAGCATCCTCCGAAATCACCTGGATCATCATCGCAGGCGCGATTCTCACCTATATGGCGCGGTTCGGCGGCCACGTCGTGCTGTCGCGTTTCAAAACCGTGCCGCCGCGTGTCCTGGCGGCCCTCGACGCGGTGCCGGCCGCCGTCATGACGACGCTGTTTGCACCCGTTGCCCTGACCAATGGCTGGCCGGAGGCGATCGCAATGGGACTGGTTTTGCTGGTCGGACTGCGCTTCAACATGACAGCGATGCTGATCACCGCCTGCGTCAGCATCGTTGCGCTGCGCCATCTGTTCGGCTGACCTAAGTCAGTTTGTGACCAGCCAGTTTCAATGACTGTCGAACCCGGTCCGCTAACTGCTCCACGTCGAAATCGTCATAATCATGGATCTTCCAATACCGTGCGTCGCAGACCTTGGAGGCTTTCGGCGGCATCGCTGCGATATACGCCTGCACGACTTCGTCACCGTCTTCTTTTTCAATACAGGGATTGCCGCATGAAGAGAGCCTGGATTTGTCCGTTTCCGTCATGACGCATTCTGGCCAATGGGTTCTGTCGCCCGGATCAGCCATTCGCGATCCTCGTCTTTGTCGATGAGCGGCGCGAGTTCTTCGCGGACCCGCGCATGATAGGCGTTCAGCCATTGCAGTTCGTCCCTGTTCAGAAGGTCGGGGAGAACTAGGCGGCGGTCGATCGGGCAGAGCGTGAGGGTTTCAAAGCCAAGCATGGGCTTGTCTCCGCCCTCGATCGCTTGCGGTTCGTGGACCAGCACCAGATTCTCGATGCGAATGCCGAAGGCGCCGTCGCGGTAATATCCGGGCTCGTTGGAGATCACCATGCCGGGTTCAAGAGATTGCATGCCACGGCGCGAGATACTCTGCGGGCCTTCGTGAACCGAGAGATAGGAGCCGACCCCGTGTCCGGTGCCATGGGCGTAGTCGCCGCCTGCTTTCCAAAGGGCGATGCGCGCGAACGCGTCGATGTCGACGCCGCGGGTGTTTTCCGGAAACCGGAGCAGCGTGATTGAGATCATGCCCTTGAGAACCAGGGTGAACCAGCGCTTTTCTTCCTCGCCCACAGCGCCGATCGCAACCGTGCGGGTAATGTCCGTCGTACCGTCGACATATTGGCCGCCGGAATCGACAAGGTAAAGTTGTCCAGGCTCCAGCGTACGGTTCGTCGCCGTCGTTACCCGGTAATGGATGATCGCGCCGTCAGGGCCGGCGCCCGAAATCGTATCGAAGGAGATGTCCTTCAACGGCGCCTGCATGCGTTCGCCCGTCGTTCGACGGGCCTTCTCAAGCGCCTTGACCGCGCTGATCTCGTCGACAGAGCCGGGTTGTTGGCGGTCGAGCCAGGAAAGAAACGCGGTCATGGCGGCGCCGTCACGTTTGTGCGTCGCGCGACTGCCCTTGATTTCGGTGTCGTTCTTGATGGCTCTGGGCAGCCGCGCCGGATCGGCATGCTCGACAAGTCTGCCGCCCCCGTCAGCGATCAGGCTGGCGATTTGAGATGAAGCAAGCGCCGGATCGAGCATGATGGCGCAATTCTTCGCAGCCAGATCGGCTATCGCGTCCGCAAATGTGGCCGGAGCGCGAATATCGGCGAGCTGGGTCAGGTAGGCTCTGGTCTTGCGATCGAGCTTGCTTTCGTCGATGAAGATCGCGGCGGTATCACCCCTTTCGATGATTGCGAAGGCGAGGGGATGCGGCGTATGCGGCACATCCTGTCCGCGTATGTTGAACGCCCAGGCGACGGAGGAAGGGTCGGTCAGGATGCAGGCGTCGGCCTTTGCCCTGGATATGGTCTCGCGAATGGCGGCCAGTTTCTCTTTCGGCGGCGCGCCGGCGTATTCCAGCGGCTGGATCGAAACCTTTCCGGACGGCGGCGACGGCCGCTCCCGCCAGATGCGATCGACCGGGTTGGCGGGCAGACGGACGACCGTAGCGCCGATTTCATCGGCGGTCTTTTCGAGCGCCTTTATCTCGGCAATTGTGTGCAGCCAGGGATCCACGCCGATGCGAAGACCCTTATGGCCATTGATCTTCAGCCATTTGGAGGGCGGGTTTTCGACGAGGTCTTCCGGCGTGAAAACCTCCGTATCAACCTGGTCCGATACCTGCGAGCGGTAGCGGCCGTCCACGAAGACATGGGCGGTTTTTCGCATGACAAGGGCGACGCCCGCCGAGCCGGTGAAGCCGGTCAGCCAGGCGAGCCGCGCTTCGGAGTCAGGAATGTATTCGCCCTGGAATGCGTCGGACCGCGGAACCAGAAACGCGTCGATTTCAAGCTCGTCGAACAGGCTGCGCAACGTCTCGACCCGTTCTTTTCCCTTGTCCGGCGAGGCCGAGGTTTCGAATTCCTGGAACATGCAACACTCTTCTACTGTTGTTTCGGCTGTTTTTGCCTATTTTATTCGCAACTGCAGCATAATTGTTCGCATATGCAACATTTGCACGGCTACCATGCGTTTCCCCGTCTAACAGGCGTTTGCGGCAGGGAGTATATACGGGACAACACAGTTCGACACCAATTCCTGAAAGGAATAAGCCCATGTCCAGTTCGTTTTTCCGCAGTGCATTCGACCGTATTGCAACCGCTCGCGAAAAGCAGGCTCGCCGTTATGTCAACAGCGTGCTGATGACCATGGATGACGAAACGCTGAAGAGCCTCGGCCACACCCGTGAAGAGCTTCGTCGCTCCGGTTACTCCGCTCTGCCGTTCTGAACAAATTAACTTCTATTGGCGGACAGGTGCAGGGTGACCCACCCTCCGCGCCACAGAGTATGGCGATGATAAAGTCCCTGGCCAGCGAAAGCGGCCAGGACTTTCCATCTCTGGCTCGCCAAAATCCCTGAAAGAACGACCGAGCCGCCGGGCGCCAAATGCCTGGCGATGGAAGGCGCCATCTTCATCAAGGGACGCGCCAGAATGTTGGCGACGATCAGCTCGAACGGACCTTTCCTGTCGAAAATCGCCGAATGAAACCCTGCGGCGGTTTCGAACGCAATCGCTGACGCCGTTTCGTTCAGCTTGCTGTTGCGACGGGCGACCTCGACCGCCACCGGGTCGATATCTGTGGCGAGAATGTCGCAGAGCCCCTGTCTGGCAAGCGCGATGGCCAACACGCCGCTTCCTGTCCCCAGATCCAGCGCATTGGAGAAATGGCGCGCTTTCGCAAGCCGGCCGATCATCTCCAGGCAGCCGGCTGTCGTTCCGTGATGACCGGTTCCAAACGCCTGGCCGGCTTCGATCTCGATCGCCAGTTCGTGCGGCTGCGCTGTTGCGCGATCGTGTGAGCCGAAAACAACGAAACGCCCGGCGCGCACCGGCTTCAAGCCCTCCAGCGAGCGGCTCACCCAGTCGACATCGGGCAGGATTTCCGTTTCCACGACACTATCGGGAAATTCACTCTCCAGACGCGCCTGCATGACGGCGCGGACGTCGTCGACGTCAGCTTCGTTCACATAGACCGATGTTTCCCAAAGGTCCTGTGTCTCGTCCACTTCCATTGTGGCGAGAGGCAGACCTTCTTCCTCCATCCAGTCGGCCAGGAGATCCATGGCGAGATTGCAGTCGCTTTCGCTGCCGCGGATGAAGAGGCGGATCTGACTCAATTTGGCGTGTCTCCCCGGGGTTTTGGACCATAGCTCAGCACACGGTCATTGGCGGCCGGTTCGGCGGAGGCGGTTGTCGCGAACACGAGCCGGCCGTTTGACCTGATCCACAATAAAACGATATTTTCATCCGAACGGCTCTTGCGATAGTCCTCGATGGTGAAGTCTTCGGTGAGCTTTGTGACGCGGAAGTCCCACCCCTCCAGTTCCTTCATGGAAAGATCGTGATGGGTCAGCGGCGGATCGGACAGCGGACGGCCGCCGAGCGTAAAGGTAACGGCGTTGCGCTTCGCGCCGCCATTGTCAGGCGCGATCTGGAAGACGTTGGAACGGCCGAGTTCCGGCCCGAAATTCGTGCAGACCAGCGTGTTGTAGGCGTCGTTGTCGGAGATGGCCATCAGCGCGGAGTAGTCATGGAACTGGACCGTATGATGCGCGTCCTCCGACAGTATCTCCCCGAAATAGACAGGGATATTGGCGAACCGGGCTTCCTTCAGTCGGTTCCAGTTCCTGTCCGCAATCAATACCGGAATTTCCAGGTCCTTGAGAAGGGCGGCCAGCTTCCGCGCCCATGTCGACCCGCCTACGATGAGCAACCCCGGAACGCCCCTGGATTTCAGCCCCAGAAGGCCTGCCAGAGGCGAAAGGGAAAACCCGTGGAGGATGATCGACAGGATTACGACCGCGAAGGTCACCGCGACCATTCTGGAGCCGTCCTCGACGCCCATTGAGCCGAGCGCGGAACCGAACAGGCCGGATACGGCGACCGCGACGATGCCGCGCGGCGCGATCCAGCCTGTCAGCAGGCGTTCCTGCCAGCTGAGACCGGTTCCGATGGTCGCAATGAAAATGGCGATCGGGCGGATAACGAAAAGCAGCGCGGCCACGAAGGCAAACACCCGCCAGTCAAGCGACGCGATGTCGTCCATCGTCAGCGAAGCAGTCAGCAGAATGAAGACGCCAGAGACAAGCAGGACGGTGATCGTTTCCTTGAACCGGCGGATCTCGACCAGGCTGGCGATCCTCGTGTTGGCGATGGCGACGCCCATTATCGTGACCGTCAGGAGGCCGGCTTCTTCAAGGATCAGGTTCGTGACGGCATAGGCGAGCAGCACGGCGACAAGGAGAATCGGCGCCTTCAGGAATTCGGCGACGTAGCCGCGGATGAAGGCCCACTGCAGGAAACGCGCGGCCAGCCACCCGCCGCCCACCGAGAGGATGAGCGCGAGCGGCGCCATCATGGCCAGATGCGACGCTTCGTGCCCGCCGTGCAGAATCAGGAACACTTCAAATGTCACAACGGCGGCCAGAGCCCCGATGGGATCGTTGACAATCGATTCCCATCGCAGAAGCGACGCCGCGCGCGACGACAGCCGCGCCTGTCGCAGCAACGGCGCAATGACGGTCGGTCCCGTGACGATCAGGATGGCGCCAAGCACGGCCGCGGTCGGCCATGAGAGACCCGCGATATAGTGACCGGCCAGAACAGACATGATCCAGACCAACGGTCCGCTGATCAGGATGATGCGGCGAACGGCCGTCGATGTTTCGCGAATTTCCCGGAAATTGAGCGTCAGACCGCCTTCGAACAGGATGATCGCCACGGCGAGCCCCACCAGGGGCTGGTAGACGTCGCCGAAATCCTGCGCCGGATTGATAAAGCCGGTAATTGGACCGGCGACAAAGCCGGCGATCAGCAGCAGGACGATGGAGGGAAGCCGCAGACGCCACGCAAGCCATTGCGCGGCAATGCCGGCCGTGCCGATCAGCGCGATTTTCAATGACAGGTCATGCATCGGGAAGGGTCCGGGGTTCGCAAGCCTCCCAGATGTAGAGGATCAGGCGGTCAAAGGAAACTCCCGCCTTGTAGTCTGATCTATCCGCTGATCAGGTTCTGCAACTTCTTGACGGCCGTGTCGCCGTCCTCGCCAAAGGAAATCGTGCCGCGGAAACGGCCGTCCTTGTCGAGCAGGAAGACGCTCGCTGTATGGTCCATCGTGTAGTTTTCGTCCGGATTGTCCTCGTCCGTCGGAACCTTCTTGAAATAGACCTTGAAGCCCCTGGCCATATCCCGCACTTTTTCGGGATCGCCGGAGACGCCAATGATGCGCTTCGACACGTTGGAAACGTAGCTGTCGAGAATTTCCGGTGGGTCGCGCTCGGGATCGATCGTCACGAAATAAGACTGAATTTCATCGCCGTCCGGATCCACCTGCTTCAGCCAGCCGTCAAGTTCGAACAGGGTTGTGGGGCAAATTTCCGGACAGTGCGTGAAGCCGAAGAACAGCGCGGTCGGCTGCGAATGGAGTTCCTTGTCCGTGAAGCGATCGCCATGCTGATCGACGAGGTCGAATGCGACGCCATAGGGCTTTTCCAGCAGCGCCTCGTTGCTGCTCGACCACTGATAGGCGATCCAGCCGAATGCGCCTGCCAGCACGACGACGAAGGTGAGGAGGAAGATGCGTATTGCCGTCATGGCCGCTCCGGTTTCAGGCAGGTTTTCAGGTTTCGTGGAGGACTATATGGAGCGCAGCGCCGCCCGCGTCACCATGATAATTTGCCACACGGATGCGCCTGACACTCAAAAACACCAGGAAAGGCCGGTCGACGCATAGGTCATGAAGATATCTGCGCCGTGCCGGTACCATCCGGCAAAGGCGACAGTCGCCGCGCCGCTCGCCACAAGCGCGACGATTGCGCCGATGAGAATACGGTCGAATGTGGAGCGTGGCGTCTTCATGGGGCTAATATAGCGTGAGCATGTGGCGGTTCCAATGGGATTATTGTCCGAGCACCAGCCCTTCGCGTCGGGGATCTGCGCCGCCTTCCAGCAAGCCGTCGCGGATGACGACGCCGTGCAGGCCGGAATTCAGCTCCCGGATTTTGACCTCGTAGCCCATCCCCGTCAGCTTTTCGGAAAGGTTATCCGCCAGCGCGCCTTCTTCCACGTCGAATGCGCCGAAGCGGTTGACGGCGTGGGGCATCGCGATCGCCTGCTGGACGTCCATGCCCCAGTCGATCTGCGCGATCAGGGCCTGCGCGACATAGCCGATGATGCGGCTGCCTCCGGGAGAGCCGATCGCCATCACCGGTTCGCCGTCCTTCATGACAATCGTTGGCGCCATGGACGAGCGCGGCCGCTTGCCCGGCTCGACGCGGTTTGCGATCGGAACGCCGTCGCGATGGGTGCGGAAGGAAAAGTCTGTGAGTTCGTTGTTCAGGATAAAGCCGCCGACCATGAGGCGCGCGCCAAAATAGTTCTCGACCGTCGACGTTATCGACACGACGTTGCCCTCCGCATCGACAATTGAGAAATGCGTGGTGGACGGCAGTTCCAGGCTCTCGTCATCGGCAAGCAATTGCGCGTGGTCCCAATGCGGTTCGCCGGGGGCGACTTCGTCGGGCGCAAGGACGGCCCCGGACTCCAGCAATCGGGCGCGCTCGTCCAGGTAGGCGCGATCAAGCAGGCCCTTCAGCGGCATCGGCACAAAGTCGATATCGGCCATGTAACGGCCGCGATCGGCGAAGGCGAGGCGGGAGGCGTCGCCGATCAGTCGCCAGCTTTCTGGATCGTCCGGCCCGAGAGACGCGAGATCGAACGGCTCCAGCATGCCGAGGATCTGCCCGATCGTAAGCGCGCCCGAAGAGGGCGGTCCCATGCCGCATACGTCGTGGGTGCGGTAGCTCATGCAGACCGGCTCCCTCTCCACGATGCGATAGGCGGCGAGGTCTTCCAGAGACAGAAGGCCGGGGTTGTTGTCCGCTGTCTGCACCGTTTCGACGATCTGCTCAGCGAGCGGTCCCCGATATAAGGCGTCCGGCCCCTTCTCAGCAATCATCCGCAGGGTTTGCGCATAGGCGGGATTCTTGAGAATATGCCCCACAGGAAGCGGCTGCTGCCTGTCATCGTAGAAATAGCCGCGGGGACCAGGATAGGTGGTGAGGCGCTCCGCATCCAGGGTCAGCAGTGCGTTCAGCCGCGGCGTGACCTCGAACCCGTTCTCGGCGAGATCGATCGCCGGCGCGACGAGTTCAGCCCAGTCGAGCTTTCCGTATCGCTGGTGGGTGTCGTAGATAAGCTTCAGCGTGCCCGGCGTCCCGACGGACCGCCCGCCAACCACCGCGTCGAAGAAGCCGAGCGGTTCGCCATTCTCATCCAGAAAAAGCTCTGGCGTGGCGTCGCGCGGGGCTGTCTCGCGCCCGTCGAAGGTGGTCAGCCGGTCGTTTGTCGCATCAAAATAGACGAGAAATCCGCCGCCGCCGATGCCGGATGATTGCGGCTCGACAAGACCGAGAACAAGCTGAACCGTCACCATGGCGTCTATGGCGCTGCCGCCTTGCGCCAGAACATCATAGCCCGCCTTGCTCGCGAGCGGATGCGCCGTCGCGATCATGAAATCCTTCGCCGTCGCCAGCTGGCGTTCGGCGGTTCCGGTCGCGCTTTCCGGCGCCACGGCGTCCGTCGCCTGCTGCGCGGCGGCAAACCCGGCCGTCAGCAGAAATGCGGAAAGGGCAATCGGCTTCAGAAATGGAGCGGCTTTCCAGGGCATTTTAGATTCCTCCGTGACGCTTCGCTCATCCGGCCACAGATGCCTGCACCTTTTCAAGCGAAAAAGGCCGCCCCGAAGGACGGCCTTTCGAAATCGTTGGTGACTGTGCCGAGGTCTACAGCGTGATGCGGTACTTGGCGAAGCCTTCGGCTCCGTCTCCCGCGGCTTCGATATTGACATCCTTGACGTCGGCCATGAACGCCTTTGCCTTCGGCCCGGTTTCGAAGATCACGCTCGCGCCTTCGACCGGCGCGAAGGTCCAGTTGCTGTCGGCGGACGGGTTGATCGTGCCTTTCTCGACGATATAGCGAACGATCACGTCGCGGTTCGTGTCGGGCGCGATGAAGATCACCACGTCGTCGTTGATGCCGGGGAAGTTTCCGCCTCCGCCGGCGCGATAGTTGTTCGTCGCCACAACGAACTTCTGGTCCGGATCGATCGGTTCGCCATTGAACTTGAGATCAACGATGCGATTGGCGTCCGCGTCGAGCAACTTGCCGTCCGGGTCGTATTTAGAAGGTTGCGTGAGATCGATCTTGTAGGTCACGCCGTCGATGACGTCGAAATTGTAGGACGGGAAGCCGCTGTTGATGAGCGGCTGATCGGCTTTGCCAGGCTCGACCTGGTTGAAGATGCCGGCGGAGCGCTCCAGCCAGTCCTTGACCTGCGCGCCGGTGATGGCGACGGCGCGCACCGTGTTCGGATAGAGATAAAGGTCCGACACGTTCTTGATGGCGACGTCGCCCGGCGCCACGTCCGTGTAGTAGTCCGGACCGCCGCGACCGCCGGCCTTGAAGGGGGCTGCGGCCGAAAGAATCGGCAGGCTTTCCCACTCCGTGCCCTTCATCATCTGGTCGATGTACCAGGTCTGCGCCTGGCTGACGATCTGCACCGACGGGTCGTCGGCGACGAGGGCGAAATAGGAGTGGAGCGGCGCCGATGTCTTGCCGACGGGCCGGCGGATATATTGGAGCGTCGCCTCGTGTTCCTTCGTGACCGAGTCCAGCACTTCCTGCTGGTCGTCGACCAGCGGCACGACCTTGCGGCCGTCGCGCTCGTAGATCGAAGGGGCGCTGGTAGTGAAGCTGGCGATCTTCCACTCATTGCCGTCGCGCTCCAGCATCAGGTCGATAATGCCGAGGTTGGAGCCCCAGAAGCCGCCCATGGCGGCCGGCTTGCCCTGCAGCGTCCCCTTTTCGGCGTCGACGCCGTCCAGGCCTTCATATTTCGGGCCGGGGAAAACCAGGTGGTGATGGCCTGTAAACAGCGCGTCAATGCCGTCCACGCCGGCAAGATGCAGCGACGCGTTCTCCATGCCGTCGGTCTGGCTCGAGGCGTCGATGCCGGAGTGCGACAGGGCGATGACGATATCTGCGCCTGCTTCCTTCATTTCCGGAACCCAGGCTGCTGCGGCCTGGACGATGTCGCGCGTATTGGCGTTGCCTTCGAGGTGGCGGCGATCCCAGTTCATGATCTGCGGCGGCACGAAACCGATGAGGCCGATCTTGATCGGATGTTCATTGCCGGCGCCGTCGGTGATGGTCTTTTCAAGGATCACGTAGGGTTTCAGGAAGAGCTCGTCGTCGCGCGCATTGGAGGCGAGCATGCCCTTCGTTACGTTGGCGGACACGACCGGGAAATTGGCGCCGTTGAGCGTCTTGAACAGGAAGTCCAGGCCGTAGTTGAATTCGTGGTTGCCGAGCGTCGATGCTTCAAATCCGAGCGTGTTCATCGCCTGGATGATCGGATGCATGTCGCCTTCCTTCATGCCGCGCTCGTAGGCGATGTAGTCGCCCATCGGGTTGCCCTGGAGGAAGTCGCCATTGTCGATCAGCATGGAGTTGGTCGCTTCGTCGCGGAACTTCTTGATCAGCGTCGCGGTGCGCGACAGGCCAACCGAATCCGACGGGCGGTCGCCGTAGTAGTCGTAAGGGTAGACGTGAACATGCAGGTCGGTCGTTTCCATCAGGCGCAAATGGGCCTGGTTGTCGGCCGCATGAACCGAGAACGGGTGCAGGAGGGCAAGCGAACCGGCGGCGGCCGTGCCCCTGAGGAAAGTGCGTCTGTTTATCAGAAATTCTGGGCGTTTGATCATGGTGATTCTCCCGTCCGGCAATTCCCGCTTCTGTCCCGAAACCGCCGCGATACTTGTGTTAGAGGCCGACAGATTACTGCCGAATGCCACATGCGTCCAGAATGGCTGCATTAATATGACAGCCGCGTTGAATTCGCAGAAAAATCGCACTGGTTGTGGACGGCTGCTCCGGATCACACCTTCTCGACGTAATTGTCGAGAACGCGTTTCTGGCCGGCCTTGTCGAAATCGATCGTCAGCTTGTTGCCGTCTATGGACGCAATGTTTCCGTTGCCGAACTTCATGTGAAACACGCGGTCGCCAGGCGAAAAGCCGGACGGCGTGTCGGCGACCGACCGCGCAACGAGTTCGCCCTCGATCGTCTTCGGCTTGACAGACCCACGCCCCGCTCCGTAGCCGGAATCGGCCTCGCCATAGCCCACATGCTCTACCGCGTGGCCTGATCTGGAGCCCCAGTTGCGGCGTGTCGCCTCGTTGCTGTTGACCTGCGCGCGCCGCCAGCCGGGCGTGTCGTAGCTGCGCGTAAACGGGTCCGCCTGGTCGAAACGCGAGGCGCCGTATCCGCCGCCGGCGGAGGCCGCGCCATAACCGCCATAGGATGTTTCCGGCTCCGCGACGTCGACATGGTCGGACGGAAGCTCGTCCAGGAACCGCGACGGGATCGTCGATTGCCACAGGCCGTGGATGCGGCGGTTCGAAACGAACCAGATGTGGCAGTTGCACTTTGCGCGCGTCAGCCCGACATAGGCGAGGCGGCGCTCTTCTTCGAGACCCGACCGGCCGCCTTCGTCCAGCGCGCGCTGATGCGGAAACAGCCCTTCCTCCCAACCCGGCAGGAACACGGTTTCAAACTCCAGTCCCTTGGCGGAATGCAGGGTCATCAACGAAACCGCGTCGAGATCCTCGTTCTGCTCGGCGTCCATCACAAGGCTGACATGTTCGAGGAAGCCGCGCATGGATTCGAATTCGTCCATGGAGCGGATCAGTTCCTTGAGGTTGTCGAGACGGCCCGGCGCTTCCGCGGATCGGTCGTTCTGCCACATGGCGGTGTAGCCGCTCTCTTCGAGAATGGTCTCGGCGAGCTCCGTATGCGGGGTGTTTTCGAGAAGCTGTGACCACCGGCGGAAATTC
The DNA here is from genome assembly GCF_019492055.1 of Flavimaribacter sediminis. Taxonomy (GTDB): domain Bacteria; phylum Pseudomonadota; class Alphaproteobacteria; order Rhizobiales; family Rhizobiaceae; genus Flavimaribacter; species Flavimaribacter sediminis. The sequence goes on from NZ_JAICBX010000001.1 coordinate 263,350, forward strand.
TCGACCACGTCAGTCAGCGACTTGCGCGGCCGCGGCTTCATTTCCTCGGTCATGACGAGGTCGGCCGCCGCCTGCAGCATCGGGATGTCGCGTGCGCGCGCATAGTCGTGGATCTGGCGAATCGCGGCGTCGCCGAGGCCGCGTTTCGGCGTGTTGACGATGCGCTCGAAGGCGAGATCGTCCGCCGACTGGCTGACGACGCGGAAATAGGCCATCGCGTCGCGGATCTCGAGCCGCTCGTAAAAGCGCGGCCCGCCGACGACCCGGTAGTTGAGGCCAAGCGTCACGAAGCGGTCCTCGAATTCCCGCATCTGGAACGAGGCGCGCACCAGGATCGCCATGTCGTTGAGCTTGTGATCCTGACGCTGAAGCTGCTCGATCTCTTCGCCGATGGCCCGCGCCTCTTCTTCCGAATCCCAGGCGGCATGGACCATGACCTTCGTCTCGTCCTCGTGAGTGAGGTCGGTGAAGAGGGTTTTGCCGAGCCGTCCTTCATTGTGGGATATCAGATGCGAGGCGGCGCCCAGAATATGCGGCGTCGAGCGATAATTGCGCTCCAGGCGTATGACGACGGCGCCCGGAAAATCCTTCTCGAAGCGCAGGATGTTGTCGACATCCGCGCCGCGCCAGCCATAGATCGACTGGTCGTCGTCGCCGACGCAGCACACATTGTGCGAGCCCTGCGCGATCAGCCTGAGCCACATATATTGGGCGGTGTTGGTGTCCTGGTACTCGTCGACCAGGATGTAGCGGAATTTCGCGTGGTATTCTTTCAGCACGTCCGGATGCGCGCGAAAAATGCGGATCGGATGGCACAAAAGATCGCCGAAGTCGCAGGCGTTCAGGGTCTTCAGCCTGTTCTGGTAGGCTTCAAAAAGGTCGCGGCCGCGACCGTTGGCGAAGGCGCGCGCGTCGCCTTCGGGAATGTCGGCGGGTCCGTAGCCCTTGTTCTTCCAGCCGTCGATCATCATGGCGAACTGGCGCGCCGGCCAGCGCTTGTCGTCCAGCCCTTCGGCCTGGATCAGTTGCTTCAGGAGCCGGATCTGGTCGTCGGTGTCGAGGATCGAGAAATCGGAGCGCAGACCGACGAGTTCGGCGTGGCGGCGCAGCAGCCGCACGCCGATGGAGTGAAACGTCCCGAGCCAGGGCATGCCTTCCACCGCGCCGCCGACCAGAACGCCGATGCGCTGCTTCATCTCGCGCGCGGCCTTGTTTGTGAAGGTGACGGCGAGAATCTGGCTCGGATAGGCCTTTGCGGAGGCGAGAATATGGGCGATGCGGGTCGTCAGAACGCGCGTCTTGCCTGTTCCCGCGCCGGCCAGAACCAGAACCGGGCCGTCGAGCGTTTCGACGGCGCGCCGCTGTTCCGCGTTCAGTCCTTCCAGGTAGCCGGGCGGAGAGTTGACGCGGTTGCGAGCAGCCATGGCGCGCGCGGCCAGGCCTGTCGGCGCGTCGCCGGACGGTTTTGCCTGTTCTTCGCCGAAAAAGGGTATGTCGTCTTCCGGATCGCTCATCGTCCCCAATGTAGTGATTCGGCCCTGAAAGGCCAGAAAACTTGTCAGCGACACAACAAATCCAGCCGCTATACAGTTGTTATTTTCCCGTTTTGTTTAAATATTGACGCCGATGACGGGATGAACAACGGGCGGCCCGGGGGGAACGCGGCATGGCGGAACTGTTTCTGAACATCACCAACGTCATCCTGCCGGTGCTTGTCTGCGCTGCGATTGGCTACGGGCTTGCGCTTGCGAAAATCCCGTTCGACAAGAACACGATCAGCGGTCTGGTGACCAATGTCGGCTATCCGACGCTCATCATCTCGCATCTGAGCAAACGGCATGTGAATGTCGCTGAATTTCTCGATTTCATGCTGGCCGCGGCGCTGGCGGTCATTTGTTTCGGCGTTATCGGTTTCGTCGTTTTGAAGTTCATGCGCCTGCCGGTTCGCGCTTTCCTGTCTCCGATGATGCTCAATAATGTCGGCAATGTCGGGCTTCCCATATCACTGCTCGCCCTTGGCGGCGCGGGCATGTCGTTCACCATGGCCTATGTCGTCGTGGTCGTGATTGGCATCTTCACCGTCGGCATGTGGATCCCGATGGGCCGGTTTTCGTTGCGGGACCTGCTCACGTCCCCGATCATCTATTCGGTCATCCTCACGCTCGTCCTGATGTCGACCCACTACGAACTGCCGAAAGCGGTCGGCCAGGCGTTCGACATTCTTGGCGGCATGACCATTCCCCTGATGCTTCTGACGCTTGGCTACACGCTTGCGACGTTGAAATTCAGCACGCTATGGCTCGGACTGGCGCTCAGCCTGATTCACGTCGCAATGGCGGCGGCCGTCGCCGCCGGCGTCGTGTGGCTGTTCGGCTTCACCGGCGTGCAGAAAGGCGCGTTTGTCATAGGAACCCTGATGCCGGTGTCCGTTGCCACCTACCTCTTCGTCGAGCGGTACGTTCCCGAACATGCGGGAGCGGTGGCCAGCTTCATTCTTGTTTCGACCCTGCTCACCGTCTTGGTGCTGACTGTCACGCTCACCGTGTGGGTGTGAACGCACCGCTGGAACCGGTGGGCACAGCAAGCCATTGAAATTAGTTTAACGTTATACTATATAGTATATCGCTAAACTATAATGGAGACGGTGATGAAGACGAGACGCAATTTTCTGAAGCTGGCGGGCGGCGGCGTCGTCCTCGCCGCAGCCGGAACGGCCTGGATCGCGAGCCGGAAGCCCGCGACGGCCAGACAGCCCTGGTCGCAGGCGGCCGAGGCGCCGAAAGGCGAGCGGGCGAGGGACATCCGACATTTGGCGCTTTCCTATGCCATTCTCGCGCCCAATCCGCACAACATGCAGCCGTGGATCGCCGACCTTTCCGAACCATCCACTGTCCTTCTATATTGCGATCCCGAGCGCAAACTTCCGCATACAGACCCTCACGACCGGCAGATTGTCATCGGGCTCGGCTGCTTTTCGGAGCTGTTGGTCATGGCTGCGCGCGCGGCCGGCTACAGTGTCGATGTGTCGCCATTTCCGGAAGGCGAACCGCTGCCCGAGCTCGATCGGCGGCCCGTGGCGCGTTTCGTCTTCAGCAAGGATGACGCATTGGCGTCCGATCCACTTTTCGAGCATGTGCTTGCCCGGCGCACCAATCGGGAAGCCTTCGACACTGAAAAACCGGTCCCCGAAGACATTCTGGAGCGGCTGACGCAAAGCGTGCGATACTCCGATGTCGGATACACCAATGATGACAGTCGTGTCGCCGACCTGCGGGATTTCTCCTGGTCAGCCATGGAGATGGAGCTTTACACGCCGCGCACCTATCAGGAGAGCATCGACGTCATGCGCATCGGTTCGCAGCAGATCGACCATAATCCGGACGGTATTGTGCTTGAAGGTCCGATGATGGAGTTGCTTTCGGCGACCGGGATGATCAACCGGGAAGTCCTTGCCGATGTCGACTCGATGACTTTTCGCCAGGGATTGCCCATGCTCAAGGCGCCTTTCGACACCGCCATGGCGTTCGCCTGGACGTCGACTGCTGGCAATACGCGTCGCGATCAGCTCGCCGCAGGACGCGACTATATCCGTCTCCATCTGGCGGCGACCGGAGAGGGATTGGCGCTGCAGCCCTTTTCGCAGGCGCTTCAGGAATATCCGGAAATGGCGGACCATTACGCCGCAATTCGCAAAAAACTGGCGATCGACGACGGCGCCACGCTGCAAATGTTCGTCCGGCTGGGCTATGGTCCGTCGATCGAGCCTTCGCCGCGATGGCCATATGAAAGCCGGATAGAAGACGTATGACGAATACTGCCGACCCACCGGAGACGGGACCCGCTCTATTCCGCTTTTTCAACGAAATCGGCATCATCGCCCAACTCTCCGGCCACGCGATTGAGCGCGTTCTGCCTCACGAACTCAAGATGGCGCATTTCTCCGTGCTCAATCACCTGGCGCGGCTCGGCGGCGAACCCAGCCTCGTCGAGATCGCTCGCGCCATGCAGGTCACAAAAGGCGCCATGACCAACACGATCGCGAGGCTGGAGCAACGCGGGTTTGTCGCGGTGACGCCGGACAGCCGTGACCGGCGAAGCAAGCGCGTGCGTCTGACGGAAGCGGGGCTTGAAGCGCGCGACAACGCCGTGGCGGCGATCGCGCCGCAATTGCTGGATCTCGCCAAAAGCGTTTCCGCGCCCGACATGATCGATGCGTTGCCGCTGCTGGAGAAAATACGCCAGTATCTGGACGCCCATCGTCCATGAACCGGTATCCGGGCATTTGTTCGAGTTCATGTTAAACTGTGCGCCGTGTCGTTGCGCCGCGGATCGATATAAAAGCTTCACATATTTGTAATATTGGGCGTATCTATTAGCAAAAGCTTGTAATTGTATGTCGATACAGTCCGATGAATACCGATAATTCTTCAGATATTTCAAAAACCTCTAGTGAAAAATCGAAAACAGTTCAGCAATACATAGAAGAAACGCCCTTGTGGGCCGACGGCACGCCCGTCGGGTCTGCCCAGATGACCGCCATGCAATGGCGGATCTGGTGGCTGGCTTCCGCCGGAAAGTTTTTTGGCGGTCTGATCATTTTCATGACCGGCGTTGCTCTGCCGCTTTTGGCCAAGAGGTTCGATCTCGACGCGGTCGGGTACGGGCTGGTGAGTTCCGTGACCTTGTTTGGACTGTTTGTAGGAGCAACCGCGCTCGGCGGACTGGCCGACCGGTACGGCCGCAAACGCATGTTCCTCATAGAGATGGTGGTCCTGACCCTGTTTCTGGTGGTCGTTTCGCTGGCCCCCAATCTGATCGTTCTGCTGCTGGCCCTGTTCGGAATCGGCGTTGCTCTGGGATGCGATTATCCGACAGCCCATCTCATCATTTCTGAAAGTATTCCCTCGCGCCATCGCGGTCGCATGGTGCTGGGCGCCTTCAGTTTTCAGGCCGTCGGAGCATTTTCGGGCATCGGCATCAGTCTCGGGGTGTTGACCGTCTTTGAGGATCTCAGCGCCTGGCGATGGATGTACGCCGTCGCGATCTTGCCGGCGTTCGCCATTCTGGTTGCCCGCTTTTTTGTTGTCGAAAGCGCCCAATGGCTGGTCAAGTCGGGAAATGTCGAGCACGCGCGCTTGTCTCTCTCCAGGCTCCTCAAACGCGAGCCGGTCTATCCGACCGACATCAGCCTGTCTGAACATGACGGAAAGCCGGTGACCGGATCCACATTTGCTTCGTTTCGTGAGCTTATAAGAAACAAGGAAACAAGACGCGCCACAATTTTGGCGTCGGTGCCATGGTTTCTGCAGGATATCAGCACCTTTGGCGTCGGCATTTTCACGCCGCTGGTCTTGTCCGGTCTGTTTGACAAGACAACGACACAACACAAAGGCTCGATCGCCCATGTCGTGGCCGACGATATTCAGGCCGCACAGGGAGCGGCGCTGGTGGACTGGATGCTGGTCGTCGGCGTCTTGCTGGCGATATTGCTGTCCGACAGGGTCGGCCGGATCAAACTGCAGATTTTCGGGTTCATCGGCGCCGCAATCGGCCTTTTTATCGGCGTGATGGCGCCCAGCTTCGGCGCCAATAATGAAATGATCGTGGTCCTGTGTGGCCTCATGCTCTTCAATTTCATGACGAATCTCGGGCCGAACTCGCAAACCTACCTGATCGCCGGCGAGGTGTTCCCGACCGAACATCGCGCGGTTGGCGCAGGTCTGGCCGCGTCCATCGGCAAACTCGGAGCGATGTCGACGGCCTTTGTGTTCCCGATATTTCTCGCCTCGGTCGGCAGGGAAGCGCTTCTTTCCGTTCTGGTCGTCACGTCGTTGCTCGGCGCCGTCGTCACATGGCTCTACCGGATCGAGACCGCGGGGATCAATTTGGAGGAAGTCGACCTGAAGGAGCTTGAGCAAACGTCGGATCCGCAGGCTCTCTGAGCAGAACCGAATTCTGGTCTACGTCGCGAGATTTGCGGCGTTTCAGCCTTCCAGTCGGCTGATGCGCCGATCCGTCCAGTTTAGCCGCTCAGCCATGACCTTGCGAACATCGGCGGCGATGTCGGGTTCGCGGCTCAAGAGATCGTCGAGCTCCGTCATCTGGTTCATCGCGATCAATCGCAATATGTCGTCGCGAACGCTGCCGTCAGGACGTCGGGGCAGAGCCTTGACGGGCTGCGCCATGTCGAGGTTCGCGTCCCGGTTCTGCTTGCGAATGCGCGCATTATACTCCGGCAGGTCGATTTCCTTTTCGTCGGTCTCGACGAATGCGTAGATGCCGACGCCCTTGCGGGGCAGGGGATAGAGGCTCAGCGCCACGTCACGAATGGCCGGATCGGCGCGCAACACCTTATTGATCGCCGGCCCTTCGCGCTCGATGCGGTCGCCGGTTCCCTCGCCGTCCGACCAGGAAAACAGGCCGCGAGTGATCAGGTTGTAGACCTTCTTGCCGGTCGCCATCCAGATGCGCGAAGGCAGCGACTTGCGCGCCAGGATCCGCTTTTCCGTCGCCGTCATCAGATGCGGCGCGAAAGACCGTTTCTGCTTGATGAGATGCCTGAGGTCCTCATAGGCGAGCGTGCGATAGAACCGGCCCTTCCTTCGGTGACAGGAGGCGAGCTGGAAATCGATCACCGCGGCCTTGCCGTCCGGCAGCATCAGCCAGTTCTGCGGCTTGGCGAGATCATTATGGGTGATTCCGCGGCGGCGCAGATCGCGCAGCAGACGGGCGGCGTCGCGATACCAGGTCGCATTGTCCGGCCGCGCAAGATGCAGCGGCGTGCCTTCCGTCCAGGAGCGGAAAATGCCGTCGCGATCGACCTCGATCAGTTGCGGCGTGCCGGCGATGCCCTCGACGGCCTTCAGAGCCCTGATTTCGCGATTGGCGAGGAACCAGGCGAGCGGCCGCGACCAGAGCGGCGAAGCCGACACGATGCGCCGGGCGACCCGCTCGTCGGGGCGATCGCTGAAATGGCCGGCGCGCGTCTCGGAAAAGACGTCGCGTTTGAATACTGTGTCGGAGACGAATTCTGACATGGTGTCCTCGTTACGCTCTGTTATGCGATCGGCCGGCGCCGCGCAATACTGTGCGTTTACTTGCCTCTTGTCCTGAGCGTCCGGTCAATCCCTGGCGAAGTCGTCGCCGTAGCGCACCTCTGCAACGCCTATCAGGCGCGCAAGCCGATATAGCTCGGCTTCGAGACGGTTGCGGCGCTGCGCGCTCCATTGGACGCGCGGCTCCGGCCAAAAGCGCGTCGCGCAGATAAAGCCGGCGTTGCGATCCGCCTTGATTTCGATGCGGCCGACGAAACGGTCGCCCTCCAGCAGCGGGTAGACGTAATATCCCCAGAGCCGTTTTTCCGCCGGCACGAAGATTTCGATCCGGTAGTCGAAGCCGAAGAGGCGCTCCGTTCGCGTGCGGTCCCGGATCGCGGGATCGAAGGGGTTGATAATGCGCAGTCGGCTCGTCGGCTCCGGCGCCTCTTCAAGTTTGCGCTCGATATCGGGACCGGCAAGCGCCTTGACCCACTGCCTGTCCGCCGTCTGTATCTCGACCTCGACAAGCGCGCCGTTTCGCCGTTCGATCCACTGACGGACTTCCGCCGGCGTCGTTGCTTCCCAGAAACGCTGCACCTCGCCGGGACTTGCGAATGTCAGGCGTGCGAGGGCGGCGTCGCAAAGCCAGTCCACCTGGCGGTCATGCGCAATCTCACGGGTGCGCAGGTCGTCCGGGATCACCCGTTGCGTGAGATCATAATATTTGATGAAATTTTCACGATGCGACGTGGAGAGATCACCAACATACCACAGATAATCGAGTGTCTTCTTGTGCGGCGGGCGCGCCCACATTTCCCGCGCGCCCTCGATTTTCGTGTCAAAGGCGTGGGTCGACAACGGTCCTTCATTCTCGATCCTGTCGCGGATGATCTTCTGCTCGGCGGCGTCCAGGGCCGGGCCGTAATAATTCGATCGATGAAGCCGCTCGCGCATTCTGTCGAACTGGCGACGCCACATCGGGTAGAATTCCACCGGTATGACGGATGCGTCGTGCGTGTAATGTTCGAAGATCAGCCGATCCCTGGCCAGCAGCTTTCCAAGCATGGGTTCGCGGTAGTTCTGGTTGCGGCTCCACAGGATGTGGTGATGGGCGCGGGTCACATTGCGGATCGTGTCGAGTTGCACGAAGCCGAGCGAATGGATCGTCCCCATCAGGTCGAGCGGGCCGGTCGGCGTGGCGGCGAGACCTTGCGCGGATAGCCAGAGCCGGCGTGCGTCGCGATTGGAAATCCTCAGTGGCATTGGGGCACAAAACGTTGTTAGAGATGCTCTTCTTTGGCGACGTCGATCAGGCGCTTGTTGAAATAGGCAAGCGCCTTGACGTGAGTCGCCCACGCAATGATGTGTGTTCCCTCCTTTTCGTCAACCACCGGCAGGCGTGACGAGCCTCCGATGTCGAAAGATCGCAAGGCCTTGTCGAGCGTATCGGTCGGTTTCAGCGCCATGCCGCGTTCATCGTCATATTCGACAGGCTCGTCGTCAGGGTTCACCGGCGTCATGAAATCCATGACCTTCACATTGCTGACCACAATATGCTGGGGACCCGCCTGCACGAAGATGCCGCGCATTTCCAGTTGCCAATTGAAATAGGAATGGCCGTGGATCGCCTGGTTGATGCCGTGCGCGATCGCCACGGTTAGAAGCAGCGCTATGGACAATTCGTAGCCGCCGGTCAATTCGAAGACGATCAGCGTGGTCGATATCGGCGCGCCGAGAACGGCGCCGACAACCGCCCCCATGCCGAGGAATGAATAAAGGGCGGGACTGGACGCCAGGCCGGGAAAGGCGGATGCGGCGATAATACCGTAGGCGCCGCCGGTCATGGCGCCGAGATAAAGGGAGGGCGAGAAGATGCCGCCGCCGAAACGAGAGGCAAGCGTAATGGAGGTCGCAGCCGTCTTGGCGACGATCAGGATCAGTAACATCGCCAGCGAGAGGCGCCCCCAGAGCGCTTCGTCAGTAGCTTCATACCCGACGCCCAGTACCTGCGGCAGGAAATAACCGATGCAGCCGACCATCAGGCCGCCGACCACCGGGCGCAGCCACAGCGGCATTGTGACCTTGCGTGCGAGGAAATCGGTTGAGAAGAGGGAAAACTGAAACGAAATCGCCACGATGGCCGAGATGATACCGAGAAGCGCGAACCCCGGAAATTCCCAGTACGAGACGACCGTGTAGTGGGGAACGGTGAAAGTGACCACTTCGCCGAACCAGTTGCGCGACACGATGGCGGCGACGCTGGAGGAAATGACGATGGGCACGAAGGAGCGCAGCGAATAGTGGCCGAGGATAACCTCGTGAGCGAAAAGAACGCCGGCGATTGGCGCGTTGAAGCTCGCCGATATGGCCGCCGCGACGCCGCAGCCAAGCAATGTGCGATCGCACCAGGACGGCATCTTGCTGTTGCGGGCGATCGCGGCCGAAAGCGTTGCGCCCAGATGAATGATGGGCCCTTCGCGCCCGGCGCTCGCGCCGGAACCGAGGGATATGGCGGAGATCACCGCCGAATAGATGCCTTCCCGAAAGCCCAGGCGCTTGCCTGAGACGGCCCGCGCCTCGATCACGTCCGCCACCGCCAAGGTTCGCCGTTGCGGCAGAAACCGCAGCATCTGGCCGACGACAAGACCGCCTGCCGCCGGCGCGAAGACGATCATGTACCACGGGACCTTGCGGGCGGCGGAAATGACCTTCTCGCTGCTGTCGTGAAGCCAGGCGAGCTGGACGAAGCCGATCAGCTCACGAAAAATGATGGCGGCGATCGTCACCGCAAGCCCGCCGGCGAGCGAAAGCAGCCACAGACGTGGCTGTTTTTCGTCAATGAACGACCGGATATTCGGCGTCACCCAGAGCCGGATCTGCCGTGGCAGAGATCGGATATATTCGGGTAACATCGCGCTGTCGCTATTTCCTGTTGATCGCGATGCTTCGTCCGGCTCTTTCGGGCCAGGGCAGGCTCGACTGAAGCCGGCGCATATCGTCGATAGCGTTGTACATGTCGGCTGGGATAGGGGCGACCTTCGGTCCGGAGGCGTCGATATGCAGATAGAGCACTTCCGATGTCGCCGACACCCAGCCGTCGGGGTGTATCAGTTCCTGATAGGCGTGCATGCGTTTGGCGTCGAGGTCGAGAACACGAAAGCTGACACGGACGCTGTCGCCCTGATGGACTTCCCGCAAATAGCACACATGGAGTTCGGCAACGTAGAAGCTCAACCCGTTTTCCCGCACATAGTCCGCCGTCATGCCGAATTCGCCAAAGGCCTTGTCCGCGCCATCGTCGAAGAGAACATTGTAATAGGCCATGTTGAGATGGCCGTTGTAGTCGATCCAGTCTGCCTTTATTTCGGCCGGCGGCGCGAGGAATGGCGCGTTCGTTTTCACCTGTTGTTCCGCTCCCCGTTTCGCCATATTGATACGCCCGAAATACTTTACTCGTTGAAGCAGGCGCCACAAGGGGCATCCTGCGGGAAACGGCATTAGGGAGGTACAGGATGGTACTGGCGGATGCGGGCGCCGGCTTGCGTAACGAAACGGGCATTGCAGTGGTTCTGGGGATACTCAAGCAGCGTTTCGGCGAAAGCTTTCAAACGGGTGAAGCCTTTCGCGCCCAGCACACCCACACCACCACCTATATTCCGGGTCAATTGCCGGACGGGGTCGCTTTTCCCGAGACAGCCGGCGAAATTTCCGAGATCGTGCGCATTTGCTCCGAACATCGCGTGCCGATCATACCCTTCGGAGCCGGCACCTCGCTCGAAGGCCATCTCAACGCGCCGAATGGCGGGATCAGCGTCGACACGTCGCGCATGAACCGGATTCTGAAGGTCAATACCGAGGATCTGGACTGTGTCGTCGAGCCGGGGGTGACGCGTGAGGAGCTCAACACCTATTTGCGCGACACTGGCCTGTTCTTTCCGATCGATCCGGGCGCAAATGCCTCGATTGGCGGCATGGCCTCGACGCGTGCGTCAGGCACAAATGCGGTGCGCTACGGGACAATGCGCGAAAACGTCCTGGCTCTGACCGTGGTGACCGCCGACGGCAAGGAGATCCATACGGGAACGCGCGCCCGCAAGTCGTCCGCCGGCTACGACCTGACGCGGCTCTTTGTCGGATCGGAAGGCACGCTCGGGATCATCACGTCCATTGCGCTCAGGCTTTACGGCATCCCGCAGAAGATTACCGCCGGGGTCTGTCCGTTCCCGTCGATCGACAACGCGGTCAACGCCGTTATCATGACCATCCAGATGGGATTGCCGGTGGCTCGTATCGAATTACTGGATACGGCCATGGTCAGGGGCGTGAACGCCTATGGGGGGCTCGACTACCCGGAAATGCCGCTGCTTTTTCTGGAGTTCCACGGAACGGACGCATTCGCCGAGGAGCAAGCCGTGACGTTTGGCGAGATCGCGACGGAATTCGACGCCGGCGAGTTTCTCTGGGCCAGCGAACCGGAAGAACGCAATCGCCTGTGGAAGGCGCGGCACAACGCCTATTTCGCCGGCATGGCCATGCGTCCGGGCTGCACCAACATCACGACCGATGTCTGTGTGCCGATTTCCCGCCTGACCGAATGCATCCATGAAACGCACCGCGATATCGAGGAGTCCGGGCTGCTTGCGCCGATCGCCGGCCATGTCGGCGACGGCAATTTTCACACCATGGTGATGATCGACCCCAACGATCCCGAAGAAGTCAGACAGGGCGAGGCGTTCGTCGCGCGGCTGAACGAACGGGCGCTGTCGATGGAAGGCACGTGTACGGGCGAACATGGCGTCGGGCAGGGCAAGCAGACGTCGCTGCGCACCGAAGCCGGAGAGAGCCTGGACGTCATGCGCGCCATCAAGCGGGTCCTCGATCCGGACAATATCATGAACCCAGGCAAAATATTCTCTATCTGAATGAGAATGGCGCAAGGCGCCCCGATCGCCTGCGCCGTCCCGTCGCCCTCGAAACAGGCCGTCGCGGAACGATTTGTCATTTAACTCGCGGTCGAAAGCGCTATGATCGGCGACAAGTGCAATTCACGCGGCGGCGTCTGAGCCGCTGCAAATTAGGAGCCCATCCTGGTCCGTCTGTTCGTCATTTTCGGAGGTCTGCTCGTTCTGGCGCTGTTTGCTGCGCTGATCGGACCCTATTTCATCGACTGGAGCAGCTACCGGCAGGATTTCGAGCGCGAGGCCGGGCGCATTCTCGGCCAGAAGGTGCAGGTGCGCGGCAGCGCGGAGGCCCGGCTCATTCCGTTTCCCTCCGTGACGTTCGGCGACGTGGTCGTCGGCGAAGCCGGCGCCGGCGAGCCGATGATGACGATCGACCGTTTCGCGATGGATGTGGAACTCGCGCCCTTCCTCAGCGGCGAGATCCGCATCTTCGACATGCGCATCGAAGGTCCGAAGGCCTTTGTGCGGCTCTCAGAAGACGGCGAGCTCGACTGGGCGCTCAGGAGCGAGAGATCCTTTTCCGGTCAGCCGGTCATCCTGGAAAACATCACCGTTACAGGCGGCGACGTCACCATCATCGACGATCAGAACGGCCGCCGTCATACCGCCGAGGATCTTGACCTGCGGATGTCGGCGAAGTCCATCGAGGGGCCGTGGCAAATCGACGGCGCCGGCCGCTTCGACGGCTACGCAAGCGCTTTTTCCCTGTCGACCGGCGCGCCGCTTGAGACGGGCGGGGTCCGGTTGCGGGCCGGCATTTATCCCGATGCGCTGCCGGTTGCGATACAGCTCGAGGGCGATGCGCGGATCGAGGACCTGAAGCCTCGCTACAGCGGCAATTTCACCGCGGACATCACGGCGCCGTCGGCCGACGAGACGGCGGAAGACAACAGCCGCAGAAACGACCGTCCGGCGCAGACCCGGGTGTCGGGCAAGTTCGAACTGGATAACGAGCGGCTTCGCCTGCCCGAATACCGCCTGCAGACCGGGCCGAAGGACAACCCCTATATCGTTACCGGCGAAGCGACTTTCGACACCGGTTCCGATCCCGAATTTCTGCTGATCGCCGACGGTCAGCAGTTCAATCTGGACCGGATCGACTCTGAAGACGCCAATCCGGCGGATTTCGCCGGGTCCCGCCCTTTCCGCGAAAGGCTCGCCGACTTCCACGAATTCGTCTCGCTCGCGCCTGTGCCGAAAATGCCGGGCAAGGTGTCCGTCGCGCTGCCTGCGATTGTTGCGGGCGACACGACCTTTCGCGACATTTCGCTGGAGGCGATACCGGAGAACGGGGCCTGGAAACTCGAAAAGCTTGAGGCCAAGCTTCCGGGTCGCACGACTTTTCTTGCCAATGGCCGGCTTGGCGTCGACGCCGATTATGGTTTCAGCGGCGAAATCGTCGTCGCCTCGCTCCAGCCTTCAGGCTTCGCCTCCTGGCTGAGCGATTCGGTCGATCCCAGCATTCGCCGCCTGGACAGGGCGGGCCTGTCGGCCTCGGTCGAGTTGTCGCCGCAACTGCAACGGATGGAAAATCTCGAGATCGCCGTCGGGTCGGCGACACTCAACGGGCGCCTCGAGCGGATCGTGCCGAGGCAGGGACGACCGTCGCTGTCGCTGGTGCTTGAAGGGGAAACCGTAGACGCGGACGCCTTGCGGGCGTTTTCCGCCCTTGTGGCGGGCGACCAGGAGGCCAACAGGCTTTCCGGTCACGACATTGGCGTGCGGATGAGCGCAGACAGCCTGCAATTCGCCGGTCTTGACGCCAACGATTTCGACATTGCGGTGCGCCTGAAAAGCGGAACGCTCGATATCGACCGGCTGACGGTCAACGATCTCGCCGGCGTCTCGGTGACGATGGTCGGTCGGCTGGACAATGCGTTCACCGCTCCCGCCGGCGATCTGGACATCACGCTGACGGCGGAGCAGTTGGGCGACGTCGCAAAGGCGCTCGGCGATCTTGGGTTCATCCATCCGGCGACCGATCACCTGCGGCGCAACGCCAACCTCTTCGACAACACGACAGTCAACGCCAGGGCGCGTTTCCTGACCCCCAAGGGCGGCGCGACGCAGCTGATTGCGCGTGCTTCCGGCAATTCCGGCGGGAGCCAGTTCAGCGCAGTCTTCGAAAAGAAGAATATCCACGCGCCGATGAGCCAGAACGACATGTCGGCGAAGATCGACGTCAATAATTACTCGTCGCACACCATGCTTCGCCAGTTCGGAATAGATCTGCTGGACGCTGGCGCAGATAGCGCTGCGAGCGCCTCTCTGCAGATGAGCGACAACGCCGACGCGCACGCCGACTTTTCGCTTGGCTATCTGTCCGGCGACCTTCAGTTCAACGCCAGGGGAGAAGCCTGGGGCGACGAGGAAGACCGGCTGCTTGGCGATTTCACCTTCGACATGACGTCGAGCGACCTGTCGCCCTATCTGCTGGCTGCAGGATTCTCTTTCGGCGGGCCGCAGGCGATCCTGCCGACGAAAGTCAACGCCCGCGTCAAGGCGGACGCAGAGACGCTGTCGCTCCAGTCCATGGAAGGCGCGGTTGAAGACATTCGATTTACAGGAAATCTCACCACGCCGCGCGACAGGACGGAGATTGCGCTTTCCGGCGATCTCGCCCTTTCGGAACTCGACCTCGGGTGGCTTGCTGAAACGGTTCTGGGCGAGGGGGCTGTCTCCTTCTACGACGGAACATGGAGCAACGCCGGGTTTGCCCCGTCGTCCTTTGGTGAAACACGTTTCGATATCGACGTGACGGCGCAAAGCGCGCGGTTGCCGGCTTCGGAGGCAATTCGGGATTTCAAGGGCAAGCTGGTTCTCGAAGACGGTGAATTGCAGTTGCGCGATCTTGCAGCACGCTGGCTCGACGGCGATCTTGGCGGAAGCATCTCGCTTTCCAACCGCGGCGGAACCGGGATCGTATCGGGCCGGTTCGAACTTGGCGACGCGCAATTGGCGCCCCTGTTGTGGGACTATCGCGGCCAGCCTGTCGCCAGCGGCGATCTGGATCTGTCGCTGACGCTTGAGGGGTCGGGCAAGAGCATGCAAGGCCTCGTCACCTCGCTGACCGGAACCGGAATTGCGGCGGTGCGCGATCTGGAAATTCGCGGGATCGGAAGCGGTGCGCTCGGCCGGCTGCTCGACGCCGCCGACAGGGAAGGCTTCGAAACGGAGGCGGACAATGTCGCGGACGTCGCTGGCCGGATCATACGCAATGGCGGGCTTTACAGCGCCCGGGTCTCTGCGCCCTTTACCATGGCGGCGGGCGTCATCCGGGTTTCGAACATGCGCTTCGAGGACACGGGCGTGACCGTGACGGGCGATGCGCGGATTGATCTGCCGCAAGACGACATGGAGTCGGAGTTCCGTGTCGAGTACGATCCCGGTCTCGAAGCCCTGACGGGCGCCGTGCCCGCCGTGACGCTGGAATTCTCCGGCCCAATCGGCGCGCCTTCGGTGCGGGTCAACGCCGCCGAACTGACCAATTACCTGTCATTGCGGGCCTTCGAGCGGGAGAGGCGGCGCGTGGAGTTGCTGCAGGCGGTGGTCCTGGAAAAGCAGCGCATGCGCCGCGAAGTCATGCTTTCTCGCGACTATCCGGAGCAGCGGATACGCATCCGGCGCCTCGAACTGCAGCAGCAGGAAGAGCAAAGAAAGGTCGAGGAGGAACGGCAGCGGCAGGAAGAAGAGCGCCTGAAGAGGGAAGAAGAGCAGCTTCGCGAAACCCGCGCGCAGGAACGCGCAGCCGTGCGGGTTGAAGAAGACGCGCAGCCGGTGCGCGATGCTGCGCCGGCCAATGTGCCGACGCCAAGGCCTGCTCCCGACACTGCGCCTGCGAATGGCGGCGACGGCGTGCCGCTCGTCTTCGACGATCTCTACAAGAAACTGGAAGAGGCGGTGTTTCCGAACAACTGACCGGTCGGCCTGTCAGTCCTCTTTGCGAAACCACTCCAGCACATGGATCCGCGCCGCCGACGACAGATTGTCTTCCACGTCCCGCTGTTCGTCGATTTCCGTAACCAGCGCCGCCATCGCCAGGCGCCGCTCCGCCGCGATATGCTGAAGCGCGTCCCAGAACTGATCTTCAAGCGACAGGCTTGTGCGATGTCCGCGAATGGTAATGGAGCGCTTGCGGATCAATCACTGTCTCGCGGCGATTTTTCGAGCCGTTTCTGCTCGTGGTCGCGAAGCGATTTCAGGTTTTCGTCCTGGGTGGCGGATTTCTCGGCCTTGGTTCGCCCGAAGGCGATGCGATTGGCTTCGGCTTGGCGGTCCTTCTCGTCGCGCGCCTTGCGTTTCCTTGCCTGACGCAGATTGACGACGTTCGAGGTCATGGCCTTAGTTCTTCTTGCGGAAAGCGTCCAGCGACACGACGTCCGCGCCGGCTTTCTCGCTCTCGTCTTCCGTCAGTTCCTCGTAGGCTTCGGCGGCTTCGATTTCCGCTTCATCGGGAGTCTCGGCGCCTTCCTCGTCGGAATTGACCGGATTACGCGAGATTTCGGACGGCTCCGGCGTAACGAGTCCAACGGCGGGGCTGTCTTCGTTGTCGGCGATCATGGTGTCGAATTCGAGTTCGAAATTCACGGAAGGATCGTAGAACCCCCGGACGGCCGCAAACGGGATGTGCAGTTTTTCCGGCTTGTCCGAAAAGGACAGGCCGATCTCGAAATAGCTTTCCGTGACCTTCAGGTCCCAGAACTGGTGCTGGATGACGATGGTCATCTGCTCCGCGTATTTTTCCCGCAGATGACTGGAGATGCGAACGCCGGGCGCATTCGTCATGAATGTGATGAAGAAATGGTGCTCGCCGGGAAGAGCGCCGGTTGAGGCGACTTCAGACAGCACCTTGCGAATGACGCTCCTCAGCGCGTCCTGGGCGAGAATGTCATATCTGATGTGGTCTTGCACTGCCGGACTCCGCCTCGATTCACTCAATGCCTTGGTACAGGTGTTCCGGTTTTCGGGCAACAATGTGTTCGGGTTATCATGCACATTTTACTAAGGACGGGGGCGAAATCAAAGGGAAGGATTCCCAACCTGTTGAACGGAAGTCCCACAGGCGGCTGAAAGTCGGGTACTATCAGGTTTTGTGCAAGTGTCTCGTTTACGGCTCGTGCGATTATTTTCGTCGTGCTTAATAAGTAAAGTATGTGACTGTGTATTCAGAATGCTTCAACGCCTTCCAGGGCAATACAGTCGCTGGCGCCGCTCACAACAGCCTCGGGGTTCCCCGCATCGGGACGGGCGCCGTTTTGGCTGTTATCGCAGGCTTTATCATCCTTGTGAACATCACTTCGGTCCCGGGTGTTCTAGGGGAAATCGTGTCGAACGCCATCGGTCTCAGGGAGGCGGCCACAGGCGGAGTCGACGCCGCCGCGCCGGCCGCGACATCCATGTTCTTCTTCCCGGATCCGACGATGGGCATCCTTGCGATTGTGAACCTCGTCGCCATCATGATGGTATTGCCAATCTGTCTGCGAATGCTCAGGGATTACAGGAAGCAGCTGGCGTCGGGTGTCGATCGGCCGGTCTTGAATCCGGACGATTACGCCGATCTCGACATCGATCGCACAGCCTGGAAACCAATCATCCAAACGTCGGAGTGATCCGGCGGGAGGATGACGCCCGGTTTGGCGCTGTCTCGGGGGAAAAGTGGAGGCTTCTGTTGCCAGGTGCCTCCGAACCCCGCCTGACGGTGCGAACCGTCAGGAGTTTATTCGAAGCTGTCGCGCCGCATTAAGCAGCGAGACGTGCTTCCGCATAGTTGTCGTTTGCAACTATTGTAACGGCCCGATAACGGCGGAACCATGCCGAGCAAAAAGTTGATCTTTACGCCCTCGTCGATCCTGTGTCGCCCCCAGCATCACAGGTCGTCAAGCGCGGCCTGTCATGGTGGAGGCGCCGGGTACTGCCCCCGGGTCCGATGGGTTTATTGCATCTCCCGTTTATCGCCATAGCTGTCGAAACAGCACTCCTGATATAGGGCCGCGGAGCCTGTTTGAAAAGGGGGTAGATAGACCGCGATGGTCCGCCAAATACGAGGAAGGACCTGGAAAGGTGGATGAAACCGGGTTGCTTCGCGACCTGTGGACCATACAGCTTTGACCGCTCGCCGCAGCCGCTTCATCCCGATATGATGGACCGAAACGAATCGCGCCAGGCAAGACGATGAAACAGTATCACGACCTCATGCGCCGTGTCCTCGACACCGGCGTCGACCGTTCCGACCGCACAGGCACCGGCACGCGCTCGGTGTTCGGTCACCAGATGCGGTTCGATCTCGCCGAAGGCTTTCCGGTCCTGACGACCAAGAAACTGCATCTGAAGTCGATCATCGTCGAACTTTTGTGGTTTCTGCGCGGCGACACCAACACAGCCTGGCTCAAGGAGCACGGCGTGTCGATCTGGGACGAGTGGGCCGACGAAAACGGCGATCTCGGGCCCGTCTACGGCTATCAGTGGCGCTCCTGGCCGGCGGCAGACGGACAGGCGATCGACCAGATTTCCGAAGTGGTCGAGATGATCAAGCTCAATCCGAATTCCCGGCGGCTGATCGTGTCGGCGTGGAATCCGGCGCTCGTCAACGATATGGCCCTGCCGCCCTGCCACTGCCTGTTCCAGTTCTACGTGGCGAACGGTCGCCTTTCCTGCCAGCTCTACCAGCGTTCGGCGGATATTTTTCTCGGCGTGCCCTTCAACATCGCCTCCTACGCGCTGCTGACAATGATGATGGCGCAGGTCACGCGGCTGGAGCCCGGCGAATTCGTTCACACGCTGGGCGACGCGCATCTCTACGCCGATCACCTGGAAAAGGCCGGGCTTCAGTTGCAGCGCGCGCCGCGGGCGCTGCCGACCATGCGCATCAATCCGGAGCGTCGGGATATATTCTCCTTCACGCCGGAAGATTTCACGCTCGAAAACTACGACCCGCACCCGCATATCGCCGCGAAGGTTTCCGTATGACCAACGCGACGCCGGTCAGCGTCGTCATCGTCGCCGCGATCGCCGCCAACGATGTCATCGGCGCCGACGGCGACATGCCGTGGCGGCTTTCCACGGATCTTAAGCGCTTCAAGTCCATAACGCTCGGCAAGCCGGTGATCATGGGCCGCAAGACCTTCGAATCGATCGGTCGGCCGCTTCCAGGGCGCCTGAACATCGTGGTGACGCGCAGCAAGGACTACGCGCCGGAAGGCGTTGCGATCGCGTCGTCGCTGGAGGAGGCGATCCGCATCGCCGCCGAACGGGCCCGGTCGGACGACGCGGATACGATCTGCGTCGTGGGCGGCGGAGAAATCTACGAGCTTGCGATGCCGCTGGCCGATCGCCTGCACATCACCCATGTGCAGTGTGAGCCGGATGGCGACACAGTCTTTCCGGCGATCGACCTGGCCATTTGGGAGCCTGTCCACGAAGAGCAGGTCGGCGAGGGCGAGAAGGACACATTCGCCACCCGATACGTGATTTACGACAAAAAAGCCCCGTAATCAGCCGGATGCGGCCGGCCGCGCGTTGAAAGCGCGGGTCGCGATACCTATAACCGCTGGATAGCCCGTTAAATACACTTGCCATTTCAACTTGACCGCACTCGGTCGGCGCGCGTATCGAAGGGCCAATTATAAGAACGGAATGCAAAACCGGTACAGGAGTGGCCATAAACGGCCCCGTGCCCGGCGAGGAAAGAGGAATTCATGCCCTGGAGCAATCAGAACGGAAGTGGCGGTAACGGACAAGGGCCGTGGGGGCAGGGTCCGCGCGGTCCGCGTAAAACAGGCGGCGGCGGCGGACAACCGCCGGATCTCGAAGACATCATCCGGCGCTCGCAGGACCAGTTGCGCAACGCCTTGCCGGGCGGAAGCGGCGGCGGGCTTATCGCTATCATCGTAGTCATCGGTCTCTTGCTTCTGTGGGCGTTCCAGGCGATCTACACCGTGCAGCCGGACGAACGCGGCGTGGTTCTGCTTTTCGGAAAGCCGAAAACAGAAGTTTCCCAGCCGGGTCTGCATTTCCTCTGGTGGCCAATCGAACGGGTCGAAAAGGTCAGTATCGTTGAAAAACAGATCAATATCGGCGGCAATTCCCCGCGTGGCGCCGCGCAGAGCCTGATGCTGACGGGCGACCAGAATATTGTCGACGTCCAGTTTTCGGTGCTCTATTCGATCACCAATCCGCAGGATTACCTGTTCGATGTCGAGAACCCGGAAGACACGCTGCGTCAGGTCGCCGAGAGCGCCATGCGCGAGGTTGTCGGCAGGCGGCCCGCCCAGGACATTTTCCGCGACAATCGTCAGGCGATCGCCGACAGCGTGAAGATCACGATCCAGGAAACCATGGACACGTACGGCGCCGGTATTTCGGTCAATACGGTCTCAATCGAGGACGCGGCGCCGCCGCGCGAGGTGGCCGACGCCTTCGACGAGGTGCAGCGCGCCGAGCAGGATGAAGACCGCTTCGTCGAGGAAGCCAACCAGTATTCCAACCAGCAGCTTGGCCGCGCCCGCGGTGAGGCGGCGCAGATCCGGGAAGAGGCGGCCGCCTACAAGAACCGCGTCGTCAACGAAGCAGAGGGTGAAGCCCAGCGTTTCGAAGCGATCTACGAGGAATACGCCAACGCGCCGGACGTGACCCGCAAGCGCCTGTTCCTGGAGACGCTGGAAGAGGTCTATCGCACGTCCAACAAGTTCATCGTGGAGCAGAACGGAGAGCAGGGGGTCGTGCCCTATCTGCCGCTCAACGAACTGAACAAGCAGAAAAGCCAGGGAGGTTCGAACTGATGGGTAATCGTCTTCCCGCTATCATCATCGCCGTCGTCATCATTCTGGGATTGGCCTATTCGTCGTTCTTCGTCGTGCAGGCGGGCGAGCAGGCGATCGTTCTTCGGTTTGGCCAGATCCGCTCGGTCAAGACGGAGCCCGGCATCTACTTCAAGCTGCCGTTCGGTTTCATCGAAGCCGACAATGTGCAGATGATCCAGAAGCGCGCCATTCGCTTTGATCTGGACGATATCCGCGTCCAGGTTTCGGGCGGCAAGTTCTACGAGGTCGACGCCTTCGTCGTCTACAAGATCACCGATCCGGAGCGTTTCCGCGAAACGGTGTCCGGAGACACGGTGGCGGCCGAACAGCGCTTGCGCACCCGTCTCGATTCGGCCCTGCGCCGCGTCTACGGTCTGCGCGGCTTCGAGGCGGCGCTCTCCGACGCCCGCGCCGAAATGATGCGCGAGGTTCGCGACCAGCTGCGTCCCGATGCGGAATCGCTCGGCCTGACGATCGAGGACGTTCGCATCCGCCGCACGGACCTGACGCAGGAAGTGTCCCAGCAGACCTACGACCGGATGAAGGCGGAACGTCTCGCCGAAGCCGAACTGATCCGCGCCCGCGGACGTGAAGCGGGTCAGCGTATCCGAGCCATCGCCGACAGGCAGGTGGTCGAGCTGGAATCGAAAGCGCGCAGGGACTCTGAAATCACCCGCGGTGAAGGCGACGCCGAGCGAAACAAGATCTTCGCGGAAGCGTTTTCAAAGGACGAGAACTTCTTCGATTTCTACCGTTCCATGGAGGCCTATCGCAAGTCGCTCGCCGACACCGACACGACGGTCATTCTGTCGCCGGATTCGGAATTCTTCCGTTTCTTCAAGGAAGCGGGCGACGCTGCGCCCGTCCCGGCTCCGGCGCCGAGCCAGGAGACGACCTCGAGCACGGACTAATCGGGCCGCATGAGCGATCTGATCATCGGACTTGGTCTGTTCTTCGTTATCGAGGGGCTGGTGTATGCGCTGGCCCCTCAACTCGTTCGAAGGATGGCGGAAGAACTGCCGAATATCGACGACAGGCTTCTCCGCGGCTTCGGTTTGGCCGCGGTTGCGTTCGGTGTCTTCGTCGTCTGGATAATACGCGGCTGAGCTCCATATTTTCGAACGGAACTCGCGCTACCGTGAATTGGAAGCAGGCCTCGTGGGCCTTATTATCTGCGACAGCGCAGCAAACACCAGGAGAAAGCCTGCAATGGCATTGGACATTATCTTGAAGCCCATCCGGATCGTGACCGCCGCGTCAATGATCGTCGCAGCCGGCGTGCAGGGAGCAGCCTTCACCGCGACGCCCGCCACAGCCGCTCAAGGGCCGGAATCGGTCGCTGATCTGGCGGAAACGCTGCTTGACGCCGTGGTCAATATCTCGACCTCCCAACGGGTTTCCGGCAACAACAACGTGCCGCGTCCCCGGGTGCCGGAAGGTTCTCCTTTCGAGGATTTCTTTGACGACTTCTTCGGAGATCGCGGCGGCGACAGTCCGAATACGCCGCGTTCGCGCAGGGTCAATTCGCTGGGTTCCGGCTTTGTGATCGACGCGGACGGGCTGATCGTGACGAACAATCACGTGATCGCCGACGCCGACGATATCGAGGTCAATTTCGCGGACGGCTCCAAGCTGCCGGCCGAACTGGTCGGAACCGATCCGAAGACGGATATCGCGCTCCTGCGCGTCGACGCCGGCAAACCGCTGCCGTTTGTTCCCTTTGGCGATTCCGAAACCATGCGCATCGGCGACTGGGTGATGGCGATCGGCAATCCGTTCGGTCTCGGCGGAACGGTCACCACCGGCATCATCTCGGCGCGCGAACGCGACATCAACGCCGGCCCGTATGACAACTTTATCCAGACGGACGCCGCCATCAACCGCGGCAACTCCGGCGGACCGCTGTTCAACCAGAACGGCGAGGTCATCGGCATCAACACCGCGATCATTTCGCCGACTGGCGGCTCGATCGGCATCGGCTTCGCTGTGCCGGCCGACATCGTCCAGTCGGTGCTCGCCCAGCTCATGGAATATGGCGAGACGCGTCGCGGCTGGCTCGGCGTCCGCATTCAGCCGGTGACTGACGACATCGCCGAAAGCCTCGATATGGACCGCGCCGCCGGCGCGCTCGTCGCTGGCGTCGTCGAGGGCGGTCCGGTCGACAACGGCACCATCATGCCCGGCGACGTCATCATCCGTTTCGACGGCAAGGCCATCGACGAGATGCGCGATCTTCCCCGCATCGTGGCGGAAAGCCCGATCGGCAAGGAAGTCGACGTCGTCGTCATTCGCAAGGGTGAGGAAAAGACCTTCCAGATCGAGCTGGGGCGCCTTGAAGACGGCGAGAAGATGATCGCCGAAACCGAGGCCGCCGAAGAGCCGGAAACGGTGAACATCCTCGGCATGGACATCGCAGGCCTGGACGATGCCTTGCGTGAGCAATACGGCATTTCCGAGGACGTCGAGGGCGTTGTGATAACCAGCGTCGACGAGGACTCCTCCGCCGCCGAAAAACGCATCGTGCCCGGCAACGTCATCGTCGAGATCGCCCAGGAGGCGGTTCGGACGCCGCAGGAGGTCGAGGACCGGATCGAGGAGCTTCAGGACGACGGACGCCGCAACGCGCTGCTGATGATCGCCAACGAAACCGGCGAACTGCGTTTCGTCACCGTCCCGATGCGGTGACGGGAGCAGACTGTATTGCTCCATCCAGCGCCCGCATGGATATGAGGGCGCTGGATCTCGGCTCAGGTTCGGAATTCAACAACCTGACGCCATCGAGGACGTGATTTGGCATCCAGCGCCGAGCGCCCTTCAGCCGTTCAACTGTTCTCTCGGATCGTTCGCCACTGATCCGACGTCATCGCATGGAGCACATGGCGCTTCAGGTGCGGATGGGTGTCGGGAACGCGCGGATGGTCGAAGTCGCGGTCCGGCGCGCGCGTCATGCCGAGGCGCCGCATGACGGCCGTGGAGCGCGTGTTTTTTTCCACCGCAAAGGACACGATTTCCGAAAGTCCGCGCTCTTCGAAACCGAGCCGCAACATGCGGTGCGCCGATTCCGTGGCGTAGCCCGATCCCCAATAGTCCGGCAGCAATCGCCAGCCCACCTCCACTGCGCCTGTTGGCAGCGCCGGCGCGAGATCCGTCCGGGCAAGGCCCACAAAGCCGACCAACGCCGAGTCGCTTTTCTGCTCGAGCGCGAAGAAACCGTAGCCGGTCGTCGCGATCATCTCCGTCAGCCGCGCCATCATGTCGGCCGATTCCGTCCGGTTGCGGCGCATCGGAAAGAATTCCATCACGGTTTCGTCCGAGTTGAGCCGCCAGAACGGGTCGAGATCGTCCGGCCGCCAGTTGCGGATTAACAGCCTGGGCGTTTGCGTAATCATCGTCATGGCGTGGCGAAGTCTGTCTTGCGATAGCCCTGGATGTAGAGAAGCGCCGTCAGGTCGCCATGGTCGATGCGGATATCGCATTGCGCGGCGACGGCGGGCTTTGCGTGCAAGGCCACGCCACTGCCGGCGAGACCGAGCATGCCGAGATCGTTGGCGCCGTCGCCGACGGCGATGACCTCCTGCGGCGTCTGCTTCAAGCGGTCGGCGAGCGCCAGCAGCGTGTCGACCTTGGCCTGGCGCCCGAGGATCGGTTCGGCGACCTCTCCGGTCAGCACGCCGCCGCTCTCCAGCAGTGTATTCGCGCTGTTTTCGTCGAAGCCGAGCATCGCCGCCACCCGTGCGGTAAAGGCGGTGAACCCGCCGGAGACGAGGGCGGTGTAGCCGCCATGCGCCTTCATGGTCGCGACGAGTTCACGCCCGCCAGGCGCCAGCGTGATGCGGTTTTCGAGCACGCTGTCTATGGCCGACTTGTCCAGCCCCTTCAGCAGCGCGACCCTTTCCTTCAGGGCGGCTTCGAACTCCATCTCTCCATTCATTGCCCTTCGGGTGATGTCGGCGACCCGGTCCTTGATACCTATTTCGGCCGCCAGTTCGTCGATGCATTCCTGCTCGATCATGGTCGAGTCCATATCGGCGAGCAGGATTGTCTTGCGGCGGTCAGCGGCCGGCCGAATGACGATATCGACGGGCAGCTCGCCAAGAACCGCCTCCAGCACCGCTCGCGTCGCGGCCGGGTCGGCGTTGTCCGGCAGTTGAAGGTCGCAGGCGACGCCGTCTGCCAGCCAGTCCGGGTCCGCAGCGCCCGCCGCCTTGCTGGCGGCCATTCCGAGATCCACGCCCAGAACGGGATTTGACGGATTGGCGACAAGCGTGGCAACGAGAGGCATGAAGAATTTACCTGAGATGGCGGGACGATGGATGCGGTTCTGATAGCGGGGCCCACCGCCAGCGGCAAGTCCTCTTTGGCGCTGCAGCTGGCCGCAGAGCTTGACGGTGTGATCGTCAACACGGACTCCATGCAGGTCTACGACACGTTGCGGGTTCTGACCGCGCGCCCGTCGGACGATGACCTGCGCGCGGCGCCGCACCGTCTCTATGGCCATGTGCCGGCGTCCGAAAGCTATTCCGTGGGCGCGTGGAGCCGTGATGTCGGGCGGCTGCTTGCAGAGGAGGAAGGCCGGCGCCGCACGGCGATCTTCGTCGGCGGCACGGGGCTCTATTTCAAGGCGCTTACGGGCGGTCTGTCGGAGATGCCGGATATTCCCGACGAAATCCGCCAGAGGTGGCGCGAGCGGCTTGCCGCGGAGGGATCGCAGCCGCTGCATCGCGAACTCGCCCTGCGCGATCCGGATATCGCCGCAAGGCTGAAGCCGGGAGACAGCCAGCGGATCGTTCGCGCGTTGGAAGTGCATGAGGCTTCGGGCAAGTCGATCCGGCATTTTCAGGAAACGAAGGGCAAATCTCTGCTTGAAGGCCCTGTTCTCCGCAGGATCGTGCTCGCGCCGGACCGCGCGCCTCTGCGGCAGCGCATCCGCGCCCGCTTCGAGGCGATGATGGACGCCGGCGCGGTTGAAGAGGCGCAGGCTCTCCTCGCCATGAACCTGCCGCCGGATCTGCCGTCAATGCGCGCCATCGGCGTGCGCGAGATCGCCGCCTGGCTCGGCGGCGATCTGACGAGGGACGAGGCGGTGGAGCGCGCCGTCATCGCCACGGCGCAATACGCGAAGCGCCAGATGACATGGTTTCGCAACCAGTTCGGCGACGACTGGGAGTGGAAGCCGGTGTAATCGCGGCTTGTTCGTCAGTCGCAGTGCAGGCGCATATCGAATGTTGCGCTGTCGCCGTCGACGGTCAGGACGAAAACGCCGTCGGCGTGCGCGAACGTTCCCGTTCCGCCGAGCACGATCCCTTCTGTTCCATGCGTCAGGACGGTCGAATGCGAGTCGTCGTGCGGCCTGGCCGGTTGAAACATGTACTGCAGATGGATCTGGCCTGTTTCGAGAACGATGACCGCATTGCCCAGGTTTTCGTCCCTGCCAAGCGCATGCACAGCCCATCGGATGTAGCCGACCTCGCTTCCGCTCGCGTCGTGCATCGTCGTATAGCCGATCCGAATATCTCCATGGCTCGCACCGGGCTCTCCATGATCGATCAGTTCCACCAGTCTCTTGTCAGGGTTGGAGACGAGGCTGAAAGGCTCGCATTTTTCGGTAGCCCGGGCGCCCGGCATGGAGAGAGTAAGCGCCGTGGCGCATAGACCTGCAGCTTTGATCAATTGCTTTAAAAACATGATGTGTCTCCTGAAAAAAATCTATCTATTGTTGTATTCGGTTTCACGGGTCAAGGCCTGTCATCGCTCCAGGCGACAGCAGGTCTGATTGGCGGACAACATTGCCTTTCGGGCGCTGGTGTGAACAGTGGGACGTCGTTTACACAGCTTGCCAACCGGAGACGCCGATGTCCCTCATACGCGAAGAGCAAAACCTGTTTGTCGTGGATCTGCATTACATTGTCCCGCTCGAGGATATTGAGCCATTCATCGATCCGCACCTCGCGTTTCTGGACGAGCACTACGCTTCCGGTTGCTTCATCGTTTCGGGCGCGAAAGTTCCGAGGACCGGCGGCGTGATTATCGCAACGGCGGAAAGCCTGACGGCGCTGGAGCGCCTGCTGGAGGCTGACCCGTTCAGGAAGGAAAAGCTGGCGGAGTACACGATCACTGAATTCCGACCGGGAAGGGCGGCGCCGCAACTCAAGGAGTAAGGGGCCAACGCAGCTTTAACTCTCCTCAAGCGCTTTCCAGCCTTTCGCCATATCCTCCCAGGTCAGCACCGGGGAATCGTATATCAGTGCGCCCATGGCGTTGAAGAGCGGTTCATGCAGTTCGAGGAGATGGTAGTTTTCCTCGATTTCATAGAAGAAGTAAGCGCACCTCAAGCCGTCTTCCATCGTAAAATAGGCGGCTTCGGGTTTGAACTTCTCATTCAGGTTTTCGAATGCCCTGGTCATGGAACCGTCCTTTATGGCCTTGTTTCCAGCCTCAGGCGGGATTTTTATCTTCAGCATCATGCGCATGGCGGGTCATCCTCCTGTTGAAAAAGCGCACGACCATGGCGTGAACTGCACCTATCAGTCGCGCATGAGGCGACTTTAGTGGACTCGCCCGAGTGATCAATCGAATTCAGGTGAATTCTGCAGCTGTCTTGCGACCATGAAACAGAGCGCAATCGCGATCGTTTGTCGGCGTCTGCTTCATTCATGGGGGGAGAACCCCCGTGGCGTCTTGCGTATGTCCGCCAGGGGGCTCCCCTGCGTTTTTCAGCGCAACCGCTTCGACGTCTGGTCAAAGAATATTCCAACCGTCAGCAGCGCTGTGACGACTGTACCGGTCGTCAGACCGATCCAGACGCCGATTGCGCCCATGTCGGCGACGGCAGCAAGAAACAGCGCCACAGGCGCGGCGACCATCCAGTTGCCGATCAGGGAAATCGTCATCACTGGCCGGGTGACTTTCAGACCGCGCAGCAGCCCGGCCGCCGCCGCGCCGAGAGGACCGAAGAAATCCGACACGGCAAGCAATCCGAGAAGCGCCAGCGCAATGAGCGCTGTGTCGGGATCGGCGCCGCCGAACACGAAGGACGAAAGCGGCGTTGCGATGCTCAACACAATCATCAACAGCAAGGCGCCGCTTGCGAGCCCAAGCGCGAGCGCGCTTGCCGCGACCCGCTCCCGATGATCCCCGTCTGCGCACTGGCGCGCCATCCTGACGGTCGCCGCCTGTTGAAGCCCAAAATAGAGGGCGTACGTCACGCCGGCGAGGCGGATGGCGACGGCGTGGGCCGCCGCGTCGGAAACCGAAAGCGTAGCCACATAGAGCGTTGCGCCCAGGTAAAGACCAACCTCGGCCAGAGTGGCGACGCCGATCGGAATCCCGATACGCAGCACTTCCGCGATCTCGCTGACTGCCGGCTTCTGCAGTGTGCTGTCGCCCAACCGACGGCTCTCGAACGCCAGCGCCAGCAGAATCAGGCACCCGACCAGGCAGGATGAAACGCCTGCGCCGGTTACGCCAATTCCCTCGAAGCCGAACGCCCCGTGCATGAAGAGCTGGTTGAAGAGCGCATTCAGCGGCAGGGCTGCAAGCGTTATGCGAAGCATTACTCCCGGGCGCTCGATTGCCGTCAGTCTCGTCCGCAACACGGCCACGGAAAGCATGACCGGAAATGTCAGCGCCATGGCGCGCATGTAGCCGGCGCCGCGATCCATCAGGCTTGTGTCGATGCCAAACAGCGGCAGATAGGCCGGTCCATACCAGATCACTGCGGCCAACGGCGCAGCGAGCAGGGCGGCGACAATCCATCCGGCGCATCGCAGCCGGGCCATTTGCGCGGTATTCTTTGCCGCATGCGCGCTGGCGTAGAGGGGAGCGAGCCCGCCAATGCAGCCGACGGCGAGGTAAAACACAATGGAGTAGGCGTCGCTGGCCACCGCGACGGCGGCAAGGGCTTCGGGGCCAAAAGCAGCGGTCATGAAGGTGTCGGTGACGCTCATCGCCATATTGACGAGCGCCAGACCAGCCACTGGAGCGGCGACGCGAACCAGGCCGACTGCGTCGGCCCGGTTCACGCCTGCAGGCGCGCGCCTGAAGAGGCCTGGCGCGCGCTGCGGCATATCGAGGGAGGTCATTGTCTTGCCTTTCTTGTTGTATCCCGCGCCCAAAGGCCGGGTTCTTTCGTTCAGTTGTGGAGCGCGCGTGGTTGCGCCGCGCGTCCGACGGGTCTGTGGATTTTCGGACCGAATTGCGTTGGCCGATGCGAGAGGTCTTCGACCACCGCTTGCGAAATCCGGTCTGCGGCGATGCGCGCGGCGTCGAAATAGCCGGTGAATATCGCCTTGTAGCCAGCAAACCGGAGACCCGGATGGTCGCTGTCGGGCTCCCCAGCCGGGCGCCTGGGTCGTCCCTGTGAATCGAGGACGCCGAGATCCCCGAGAAGCGGCTGCAATCCGGTGTCGTAGCCCGTGGCGGCGATGACGATGTCCGGTTCGAACGATCCTCCGTCGGCGAAGCGCGCGGTTTGACCGTCAAAGCGCTGAAGCTCTGGCGCTGCGCGGATGCGACCGGCCTTCAGCGCCGCGACGAACCCGTCGTCGATCGCGAACGCCACGCCGTCGCGGATCAGGCGCGTGCCGCCGCCGTCCGGGTGGCTCGGAACGCCGTAACGCCTCAGGTCGCCGAGAAAAAGCCGTTCGGTGAGCCGGAAGGCGGGGTCGAGCAGCCAGGCCGGCATGGCGGCGAAAACGCGGGCGAGGCGATGCAGCGGAAAGCCGAAGACGCGCGCCGGCACGACGGCGGGGCCATGGCGCACAGAGACGCATATCTCCGCCGGCCGGTTCCGCGCCAGATGGTTCAGAACGTCGGCGCCGGAATTGCCCGCGCCGACGACGAGCACCCGCTTGCCGTCGAAGCGCGACACGTCACCCAGATCGGCCGCATGGATGATCTCACCCGGAAACGCCTGACGTCCAGGCCAGTCGGGAATGACCGGCAGGCGGTCCCGCCCTGTAGCGAAGACGACATGCGCCGCTCCGAAATCGCCGGCGGTGGTCTTTACGCTCCAGCCAACAGGCTCGCGGTCGAGCGACAGGACTTCGGCGCCGAACCGGATCGGCGCGCCAATGCGCTTCGCATAGGTTTCAAGATATTCCACCAGGCTGTCGCGTCGCAGAAAGACGCCGTCCTTGCGGGGCGCCTTGAGGCCGGGCAACCCGGCGAAATGCCGGTGGATGTTCAGCCGCAAGGCGGGATGGCGCGCGCGCCAGGGCTCGGCCACACGGTCGCGCGCCTCGAGTATGGTCACCGGGATGTTGCGCCGGGACAGAGCCTCGGCGACGGCGAGGCCGGAAAGCCCTGCGCCGATAACGAGTACGTTGGAGGGAATGGTCGTTTCCATTGTCTTGCCTTTCGAGATCGAGCGTGACTGGCGAAGACAGGGTCTGCCTCGCCCGCGGAAATGCTTCGGCGGGGCGGCCACAAGCAGCCTTGATCTGCGCCTTCGCGGCGAGAGATGGACGAAAACCGAAAAGAACGTTAGTATCAAAATAGACGGAAACGGTGATTATCGGACACAAAGATGCAAAAAAAGTCGCATAAATCTATAAGAACAGTGGTTATAGGAAGCCCCGCCGCCGGCACCGCGACGGTGTTCTCACTGCTGGATGTCCTGTCGTCCGTGGGGCGTGACTGGGAATATCTGCATGGAGTAGAGCCCGGCGAGGCCGTTGTCTTCGAGCCCAGTCTGAGGACAGCGAACGGCGCGCCTTACTGGGATATCAATGGACGCAAGATCACGCCGGACGCGGCGTTCCACGAGGACCCGGCGCCGGATCTGGTGATCGTTCCGGATATTCATGTGGATTTTTCGGGGCCGCTGCCGCCAGACCTGCTCGAGGCGGCGGACTGGATCGCAGAGACGCACGCGGGCGGCGCGCTGACCACTTCCGTCTGCTCCGGCGCGCTCGTGCTTGGGGCTTCCGGTGTGCTGGACGGGAACGACGCGACCACCCACTGGGGCGTCGCGGACACGCTCGCCAACAGACACAGGTCCGTCCGCGTGCGCCGGGAGCGCGTTCTCGTACCGGCGGGCGAGGGCCACCGGGTGGTGACCGCCGGCGGGGCCTCGGCCTGGTCCGATCTGCTGTTGTACCTCATCGCGCGTCTCGCTGGGCTCGAAGCCGCCCGGCGCATCGCCAAGGTCTGGCTGTTGACCACCCATGACGAGGGTCAGTTGACCTACGCATCGCTTACGGCGGGGCGTCAGCACGACGACAAGCTGGTGGCAGATGCGCAGGCCTTTGCGGCCAACTGCTACATGGACGCGACCCCCGTGGCCGGGATGGTGGCGCGCAGCGGTCTGTCCGAGCGCGGTTTTTTGCGACGCTTCCGTCGCGCCACCGGGCAGTCGCCGGCCGAATACGTCCAGACAGTTCGTGTCGAGGAAGCAAAACAGCTTCTGGAAACCACCGATGCTCCGATTGACGACATCGCCGAAGAGGTCGGATATTCCGAACCGTCCAGCTTTCGCGCGGCGTTCCGGCGCAATGTCGGAATTTCGGCCTCGGTCTACCGTCGCAAGTGGCGATCGCTGTCGCCCGCCGCGGTTCACTGAGGGTCGCAAAACGATTGATAGTCCGATGCGCACCGGGATGCGCCGTTGAACGACTGTTCCTTCCGGCCGCGACATGGCATCCGGGCCACGTTCAATTCTATCATCAATCCGGGGATTCCGTATGACAATACGCTACAATCCACCCACCGGCTGGCCGCAACGGGGCCGGGCTTTCAATCATGGCGTCGTCGAGCCCGAGGGGCGGCGATTGCATATGACCGGGCAAGTCGCCTGGGACAGCAACGGCGCTCTGATTGGCGCAAATGACGCGGAGGTCCAGATCCGCGAATGCTTCAGGAACGTGGACCACATCCTGTCGGCTGTCGGCTGTCGGCGGTCGGCTGGACGACATCTTGTCGCTGACGATCTACTTTCTGGATCCCGCTGACCTGCCGGCCATCCAGAAGGTGCGCGCCGAAATATTCACGCCCGAGACGGCGCCGGCGAGCATTCTGATCCAGACTCCCGGCCTCGTCGCGCCGGATTTGCTGGTCGAACTGGCGCCCATCGCGGTTATCCCGTTCGATCGTTTCCGGGAGCCTGACGTGGGCGTATGAGGCGACGTTGGCGACCGCGCCCTGGCGATCACATGGTCAGAATTCCAGCGAGGTCGCCGGCCCCAGTTGCCGTTTGACCGCGTCGACGTCTCCAAGAACCCACAATTCGGCGATTTTCTGCTGACGGATCGTGAAGAAGGCCGCGCCGGACCATTCGATCATTTTGCCGGTCGCTGGCGCGCCAAAAAGCTCCGCCTGGTGGACGCCCTTGAAGAGCATTCGCGCCGCCGCCCGTTCCGGCGCCTCCACCAGGTCCTCGATGATGCAGGTGAAACCGCCGAGCGCCGTGTGAATGGCGTCGAGATAGGTCACAAAGCCGTCCACGCCCCGCTTTTCCGGCCCAAGCGACCCGCGAAAACGGAAATCAGGCGCGATGATCCGGCGCGCCGCGTCGACATCGCGCCGGTTCCACACATCCTCGTAAAAGCTTTCCACCAGGTCTCTTGGCGTTGTCATGATGCTTCGACGCTACCAAGCAAGCGGCTCAGCTACAACAAAAGATTGCGTTTCGTCGAAACCCTGACGATTTCGATCTTCGCAGCAACCAGTGCGAGAAACTGTGGCATGTGTCACAGACGGCGGCTGCCGGCTGAGTAAGATGACTCAATCTGAAGTCCAGCGAATGGAGGAGAAGATGAGCGATGATCCCAAAAAGCCGGCGGAAACGAAAAAGAGCGACGCGGACCAGAAACCGAAGGACGCGGATGCTTTAAAGGCGGCGCAAATAGCGCACAAAGCCCAGCAGCGCAGAAAACTGGACGCCTTTACGATTGCGACGTTGATTGTCGGCGGCGCGCTTTTGGCCTTCGCTGTCATGTATCCAATGCCGATGCCCGGGTTTCAGATCCTGACCTTTGCAGCCGGTCTTGCAATCCTGTTGACTGCGGTTGGCACAATTGCCGGCTTCCAGCAAAAGGGCGCAGTGGTCGGCGGCGCAGGGGCTCTCGCGCTGATTTTGACATTCGCAATGAACCAGATGGGATTGCTCAATCCCAAAACCGTTTACGCCAGGGCGCTCGTGAAGGATGTGCCGGAGCGGTCCTTGGTCGTTGTTTCAGGCAGCGGGGAAATCTACCGCCGCAAAAACGGCGACAAGGTTCATGATTTTCTCGCCACGCCCACAATGGTTCAGTTCAACCATCTCGACGCCACCGTCACGACGCGTGCCGAAGATTGCTTTTCCGATGATTGCGCGCAGGATCATGAGTTCAGCTGCATCAGCAAGAGCATCCTGGTGGACACGCATCTCGGCAAACGGCCCGGAAGACTGAAGTTCCGGCCCGCCGAGGGCACGGTCGCCGCAGTTCTCGAGGACGAGGATGACTCGAAAAGAACCTATGAAAGCGGAATGACAACCTGTGAGAACACGCAGTCGGCAAAACCGGCGGGCTTTTTCAATTTCATTTCGAGCGCGTTTGCAGAAGACGTCAAATCCTATGACGAACTGTTGCGGGACCTGAATTCCCCCTCCGCCCACACAAGGCGCACGGCGCGAAACGACCTTGCCGTCGCAGGCGTTCATCACATTCCCGAATTGATGACGGAGTTCAGCTCACCCAAAGCGACCTATCGCACGCAATTGGGGATCGCAGTCGCCCTGTCGGAGATGATGCAGAAGGGGGTGGTGAAGCCTGAGACAATGCGGTCGCAGATCGCAGACCGGCAAATTCAGTTTCTCGCCGACGCCGTCGCGCACAAGGATCCGACCCTGAGCAATGTCGCCACGCAGTTCGCCAAACAGCTTGGCGATCCCAGAATGATTCCGCAAACTGAATCGAAGTTTTCAAGGGCGACCCAGTTGGGACAGAAGAACCTGATGGAAGTCACCGGTTCTGCGACGTTCAATGCCAACAATGAACAACGCGATCAGGCTGTGGAGTGGTTCAAGACGGTTGATTCACAACTCAAGCCGGAAGCGCAGTCCTGGATACGAACGATCGAGGAGGCCGGGCCGAACGGCGACGGCGTCACCTATCAGGTGATTGTCGGGTCATACACCGATCATAAGAGCGCCATGGCCGCCGCTGGTCAGATAAACAGCGAACAAGGCGCAGACATCGCAAAGGTCGGTTTGCCGAGACCGGGAAACCCTTACGTTCCCGTGCTTTTTGGCGAGCGCG
This sequence comes from Flavimaribacter sediminis, assembly GCF_019492055.1. Lineage (GTDB taxonomy): Bacteria > Pseudomonadota > Alphaproteobacteria > Rhizobiales > Rhizobiaceae > Flavimaribacter > Flavimaribacter sediminis. Next base: position 297,384 of record NZ_JAICBX010000001.1, read on the forward strand.
CAAACATCGACGATGCAAAAGCCACGATGAACCGGGCGCTTGGCCTGAAGTCCGTGACGGACGCCTATTTGACCACCTACGACGGTTATGTGCGGAACTGACCGCTTCCGCCTGATGCGAGGCGTCTCCATGCTGTAACGCCCGGCATGGAGGCGCCATCTTAGAAATTTCAACATTCTGATGTACAATCAATAGCTGACTCTCGTTTGCCTCCGGGGAGGAAAAGGACAATGAGAAACGCAGCCAGATCAGCCCTTCTTGCGCTCTTGTTGACGCCGGGTCTTGCACACGCCCAGGAGATCGCCGACACGATCTATTCGGGCGGACCCATTCTCACGATCAACGACGCAGCGCCGAACGCGAAAGCTGTCGCTGTAAAGGACGGCCGTATTATCGCGGTGGGCGATCTCGACGACATATCCGCGCATCGCGGCGACGACACGCAGATGTTTGCGCTGGACGGTCGGACGATGCTGCCGGGTTTTGTCGACAGCCACGGTCACGTCGTCTTCGGCGGATTGCAGGCTTTGTCGGCGAACCTGCTCGCGCCTCCCGATGGCGAGATAACGGACATACCGAGCCTGCAGTCGGCGCTCGCCGCCTGGGCTGAAGCAAACGCCGACGCCGTGAAAAAGGCCGGGATGATCATCGGTTTCGGTTACGACAACGCGCAGCTTGCGGAATTGCGCCATCCGACGCGCCCGGATCTCGACGCCGTTTCGGAAGACCTGCCCGTGCTGATCGTGCATCAATCCGGCCATCTCGGCGTCGCCAATTCAAAGGCGCTCGAACTCGCCGGAATTGACGCCTCCACCGAAAATCCGGCGGGCGGGGTCATTCAGCGTGGTCCGGACGGCGAGCCTAATGGCGTTCTCGAGGAGTACGCCTTTTTCACGGTTCTCGAACCGCTGCTGACGCAACTTGGTCCGGAAGGCTTCGCCGCATTCGCAGCCGCCGGCAGCAAACTCTGGGCGAGCTTCGGTTACACCACAGGTCAGGACGGCCGCTCCTCGGGCGGCGCAGTCGAGACGCTCAAGGCCGTCGACGCTGAAGGCGGGATACCGATCGACGTTGTCGCCTATCCTGACGTACTGGAGTCCCGGGACTATATCGAGCAAAACGTCTCTATGGACTATGACGGGCGCGTTCGCGTCGGAGGCTGCAAGCTGACGATCGACGGATCGCCGCAAGGGTTCACGGCGCTCCGTGATCGCCCCTACTATGACCCGGTTGGCGACTATCCGCCGGGCTACGCAGGCTATTCCGCGGTCACGATGGACCAGGTGCAGGACGCCGTGAACTGGTGCTACGAGCACGGGTTCCAGATATTGACCCACGCCAATGGGGAGGGCGCCTCCGACATGCTGATTGCTGCGCTGGGCGCCGCGCAGGCGAAGTATGGCGATCCCGGCAACAGGCCGGTTCTCGTTCACGGGCAATTCATGCGCGAGGATCAGGTCGACGCCTACAAGCGGCTCGGCGTCTTTCCCTCGCTGTTTCCGATGCACACCTTCTACTGGGGCGACTGGCATCGCGAGCATACGGTCGGCCCGGTCAACGCCGAGAATATCTCGCCGACCGGATGGGTCCGCCAGCGCGACATGATGTTCGGCTCCCATCACGACGCCCCGGTCGCATTCCCCGACAGCATGCGCATCCTCTCCGCCACCGTCACGCGACGCACGCGTTCGGGAGACATCCTCGGGCCCCATCAACGCGTCGATGTGCCAACCGCCCTCAAGGCGCTGACCATCTGGCCCGCCTGGCAGCACTTCGAGGAGAACGACAAGGGCTCGATCGAGGTTGGCAAGATCGCCGATTTCGTGATCATCTCGGAGGATCCGACGTCGATCGACCCCGAAACGCTGGCAGACATCAAGGTGCTGGCGACGGTCAAGGACGACAAGGTCATCTACGAGGCCGACGAGGCGGTGCGGAAGGGTGAACTGATCCGGCCAAGATTCGCCTTCAGCCCCGCCATGGCCGATCAGTTTCTCCATGTGATGCATGACGGCCTGAACCAGCACAATTGAGAACGCGGCGTCGCCAGGCCAGGGCCAAGAGGCCGCGAAGGCAGAGCAATGCGAAGCGGATCGCGCGGTGCATTTTCCGTTTTGAAGACCGCGGCCGCTGCTGGACCGTCTTCTGTAAAAAAGGAATATTCTATCGGCCCGTACTGAATGAAAAACGCCGGGCAAGGTCTTCGACGAAAGCGCCAAAGCGCGTTCTGGTCACGCCGGGCGCCGGCCCTTGGGTATAAAATTTTCGGATAAGAGCTGCGTATTGCGCATCGTCGGGCTCGATGCTCAAAGTGGCGCCATCATCTGTTTGGCCGACTACACGAAATACGACTTCGCCTACTTGTGCGATCTGAATCAGTCCCTGCTCCCCGTCCTTGTACAGGTGCCCCCTGATGCGCGCCCGGTCTTGCGTCAATCCGGCAAGCCAGACGGTGTTGGGTTCGCGCTCTCCGATCCGTATAGTGGCTCGTTCCGGCGCATCCATTACGTGACGCTCGCGGCGCGGTAGTTCGAAACAGACAGTGATAGTGATGCTGAGGGCGATGACGTTGTAAAAGCTCCAAAAGAGAATGACCGCCTTGCCGGTCCCCGCGTCATAATAGGCGAACTGGTCTGAAAAGATCCCGATGAAGAGGCCGCCATAAGTCAGCGCCAATATAATCACGAAAGGCGTCATCATCCGCCACTGGGCGGTCACACTACTGCGGTCGCCGCCCTTCGCGGTCACACTGAACGGATGCCCCTGCGGCTTGAACAGACCGACGATCGCCGCCCTGGTAATAGGGATGGCTGCGATCAACTGGCTGACGTCGATGACCATTGGCACAACCGTGCCTCGCGACAGATAGTTCAAAACGACCAGTGACCAGAGATAATAGAGGCCGAAGTAGCTGATGACATCAGCCGGTCTGGCGTCCACCACGATGATATTGAAATACCAGTACAGCAGCGGGTAGACCATGGCTGCCACGCGAAAGGGATAGGTCGTCAGCCAGAACAGCATGGCGTCCGTGACGCTCCAGCGATCGCGCCAGCGCAGTTTGCTTGCGCCAGTCGGTCCCCAGCGGCTTCTGGCAATCTGCATGAGCCCGAGACACCAGCGCGCCCGCTGGCCGACATATTCCTTAAGTCCTTCTGGCGCCAGCCCTTCGCTGAGCGGTTCGGAAAGATAGGCGGTTCGCCAGCCGTGATCCTGCAGGACCAGCGTCAGCAGAAAATCTTCCGTGACGCTGTCGGTCTGCATTCCGCCGATCTCCCTGAGCGCCTGCCAGCGGGTGACCGATGAAGTACCGCAGCAGAAAGCGATCCCCCAACCGTCACGGCTGGGCTGCAGATGGTCGAAAAAGAAACGCTGCTCGTCAGGATATGAGCGGCTGAGGCCGAGATTGTGCTGGATCGGATCGGCATTGAAGAAGTGTTGCGGCGTCTGAACGAGACCGACATCCGGTTCGTGAAACAGCGCCACTGTATGGGACAGGAAATTGCGTCGTGGCACGAAATCGGCGTCGAGGATGGCGATGAACGCCGGCGGTTCGTCGTCACCAGCCAACACGTCCAGGGCGTTATTGATGTTGCCTGCTTTCGCTCCCTTGTTATCGGGGCGACGCAAATATCTGACCTTATGGTCGGCGCAATAGTCACGAAGCCAATCGCGCTTGCCGTCATAGAGGACAAGCACCTCGAAGGAGGGATAGTCCATCGCCTTGGCGCCCAGTATCGTGCGCTCCAGCACATCCGATTCCTCGTTGTAGGTTGCGATCAGCACGGCGACCTTCGGCGCGGGTCCCGGGCTCCACCAGGCAAGATTGTCCTGAACCTCGCCGCTCCTGTTCCTGGTCCGCGACATGATCATGTAGGAGGATAACGTGGCGATGATTGTCAGTATTTCGAGAAAGTAAAGCGACCAGCTCGCCGCGCAATCCCATGTCAGACCCAGGGGAGCCAGCGTCTCGGCGCCCCGCCACCAAGCGTAGCGCAGGGAGAGGACGGCGGAAATCGAGAGAAGCAGCGCCCGATGCCAATTGTTGTCGTAGCGGGCGAAGGAAGGCACGATGAATGCGGCGGCGACAGGAAGCAGAAGGAGCAGAAAGCTCGACTGGATGTGCGAAAGATAGATAAAGCTTTCCATCTCAATCAAACAGCGAACGCAGTGAATCGAGCGGCCTTGAAGAGAAGAAAGCCCTGCCGGTGCGCCCAATCCTGCAACGCAAATCAGGGTCACTGCGCAATTGCGGAACAAGCAGCGTGACATCATAGCGTTCGAGGTGTTTCTCGCTGGGAGCCACTGCCAGATTTGTATAGATTCCTTCCGCGCCTGCGCCAGCGAGGCGAATAACCGACCCATCCAGGACGATATCGGTTCCGCTCAGACGGAACGTCGCCTTGTCACCCTTTGAAAGCCCGTTGAAGACCGGTTCGGTGACAGAGAGGGTGACCATCGTCGAATCGCAATCGATCAGCCGCAAAACGTCCTGTCCGCGCTGAACATATTCGCCATCGAAAGCGAGATGTTCCCAGACCGACCCGTTGACCTGCGACCTGAGCGTCATCCTGGCCAAACGGTTCAGGCGGAGACCCTCGTCTCCCAGGCGATTGTCGAGGTCGTCGCGACGCGCGATGACTTCCGCGAGTTCGGCTTCGGCTTCACGAATCCTGAGATCGATGTCTGACAGTCGTTGTCCGGAAAATGGCGCGTCGTTGTACCCGTCACCAAGATAGACGCCATCGCGTGCGGCGGCGAGTTCGATCTCCAGTGTCGCCACTCTCTCACGCGCATATTCCAATGCGATGCTGGGCAACAGCGGGTCGCCCGGATTGCCGGATTGGCCGCGGTCCAGCGTCGACGCCATGCTGTCATATTCCGTCCCGCCGGAGAGCAGCTCCAGCCGCGCCTTTGCGTGTTTGAGGCGTTCTTCAAGCTCGGCTATACGCCGTGTGTTGTAGCTCTGCAGCCGTTCGTCGAGTGTCGCCCGATGGTTCTTTAGCGCCTCCAGCACGGCGCGCGCCTTGATAATGCGCTGCTCGGCGTAGCCCAGTTCCATGGTCAGATCGTCGAAGCGCACTCCGTCCGCCCTGTCGTCAACGATAGAAAACAGGGTCTCTCTCTCGTCCACCGCAGACCCGATCGCTTGATCCGGCATCGAGATGCGACCTGCGATGGGGGCTCTTATGGTCGTGATCTCCGCGTTGACGACCGCGTCTGCGCTCGCGCCCGCCAGTTGCTCTCCAACCACGATCCAGACAACCAGCAGGAAGACTACAAGACCGAATATGATACGCCAGTACTTCATGTGATACCGTCCTCTATCTGTTCAGTCTGGCCTGCAGCCTCACGATTGCTGCCGAGAGGAGCGCCATTTCGCGGGAGGAGCGGGATTCATGCGGAAAGACGTCCTTGCCATCCGCGATGTCCGTGGCTTCCTCGGAAAGCCTGGCGAGCGGGCGTATGAAATGAAAGACGAATATCTGGGTCGCAACGAGCAGAGCGATGGCGAGGCCGACCACGATCAACAATATCGAAATGCTCAGCTCCCTCAGACCGGTTTCTGATGTTCTGCCCGGAACCCGCACGGCAAGCTCCCATCCGAGAGAAGGCATGACCGAATAGGACAAGGATGGCATATGCGACACCGCGTACAGAACCTCGTCGCTACCTTCCAAAAGTCGCGTGCCGGCAGTTCCCGTTTCGATCAATTGCATGGATGCCGGCGAAAGTGGAACCGGGCTTCTTTCATGAATGCTGAAAATCTCGTCGCCGTTCGTATCGAAAAGAAAGACATCTGTGCGCATGTCGTGCGCAAGTTCAGACAGATAATCCTCCATGGCCGATATACGCAGACGATAGACGACGACTCCTGTTACTTTTCCTGTGGCGTCGAGTGTGGGAGCCGACATGTCGATGTATTTAAGAAGCTCCTCCTCCTCCGTCTGGATGAAACGCGCAAGCGGCCTGAACTCGCGGACCTCCCCAACAAAATTCCCTTCAAGGCCGCTGGAAAACCATTCTTCATCGCGAACGTTTTCTCCTTCCAGTAAACCGCGTGATCCTGCGACAAGCACGCCGCTGCGATCGGCATAGCCGGCCCACGCGACATTTCTGCCGCGTCTCGACACGGCCGTGAAAATGTCGCGCAGCGCGACCGGATCAGAAGGGTCGATAATTCGACTTGCCGCCTGCAGTCCTGTCCATTCACGCTCGATCGTCTTCGTAAAAGTGTTTCGCAGTGCTTCGCCGCGTATTGTCACAGCCTCCATCTGAACTTCGTGCTCAAACATACGGGCGCGATGTTGCAGGGTCAGAACAATTGCAACCACGGCAACCAGAGCACTGACAATAACAAAACCGTATATCGCCTGTGCAAGAGACGTTAATCCCTTCCGATGTCTGGTGTGTTTGTTCGCCAATACCTAATCCTTTAAAGCACTGATGAAACTGTTTCGACGTATATGGTGCTATTACCTGACAGATTAACACACGGATCGTGGGTTTTGACAGATCCATCAAAGCCAAGGTCTAATCAAGGTCTTCAAGCCGGTATTATTTATGCTTCAGAAATCAAATTTGTGCTGCCGTAATAGGCTCAATACTATGGTCAACGGTTTCCAGGCTGCTGCTCTCATTAGTTGGAACTATCCGTCCCGAGTTGACCCGCCTCCATTCCCGTAACCTGATCCGTAACATTCGGGCGGACCTGCGCAGCCGGCGGCCTTCCCCGCCTGTCTTTCGAAAAGCAATCGCCCGGAACAGGAGCGACAGCCCTGGCGAAATACTGGCGGGGCCTGTCAGCGTTCGCGGCCTCTGCTCTTTCCACGGGATTGAATTACGGTCGATTCAGTAATGCCTTGTGAAAGACAGGTGTTACCTTGGAGTGAACATGAGCACTACCGTTACGGCAAAGGGACAGGTGACCATACCGAAGCCGGTCCGCGATCTCTTGGGTATCGTCCCGGGCAGCAAGGTTGATTTCGGCCGCGCCGCCGATGGCGGCATTGTGCTTGTGCGCACGGATGAACGTCAGCCGGTAACCCGCTTTGCAAAATTGCGCGGTCGTGCCGGCATGGGGCTCGACACCGACGCGATCATGGCGCTGACGCGTGGCGAAGCGTGACGCTCGTCGACGCCAGCGTTCTGCTCGACATCATTACCGACGATCCGAACCGGGCAGACCGGTCTGTCGCCCGGCTTGAGGCGGAAAGCCTCATAGGGCCGCTGTTGATTAATGATGTTGTCTATTCCGAGCTCGTGGTTCGGTACGACCGCATCGAGCATCTTGAGGAATTTGTCGATAAGGCGGGTCTGGTCATCGCTCCGATGCCGCGAGCGGCGCTCTTTCTGGCCGGTAAAGTGTTTACGCAATATCGCAGATCAGGCGGATTACGGACCGGTGTTCTGCCCGACATCTTTATCGGCGCCCACGCAGCTGTAAACGAATTGCCGCTGCTCACCCGCGACGTCGGCCGGCGCCGTACATATTTTCCCAAGCTGAACCTGATTACGCCGGACGCTTGAAACAAAGACTGGCGGATTGACGGTGCGCGCATCCCCGTGGCCTGACATACATCATTCGAGCGGACTTGCGCAGTTTGCGGCTTTCCCGCCGGGCCAGCGGCCTCGCCATTACTCGCGGGCTCTCGTCTCGGATGATTTCCCTGGCGCCGTTCCGCCTGATAACTGTTACCGTCAAATCGTTTCGATAAGAACAAAAGAAGAACATTTTTGCTGTATGGCGCGGTGGTTTGTGCTATGCTGCCGCCACATGATTTCTTTCGCCGCCAGGGCGCAAATGACCTGAAAACACGAATTCCCGAAACAAAGCCAGATCCATTTTACAGAATCGCCACGCACAGAATTTGATAAGCGCCAATTCCCGAAACAAACCCACATTCACGCAGTCAGACGATCAGAAATCCGAAATCCCGAAACAAACCCAGATTGCGACCGAACCACGAAATCCGGATTTCCCGAAACAAAGCCAGATGAAGGCCGAGCAAGAATCCTGAAATCCCGAAACGAAGCCATAATTTTATAACGTATTGATTTTATATAAAAATACCAGTCCAGATTCGCGGTCTCATCGCCAATCCGGCGTCAGTCCCGCCGTTTGAGGGACCGGAACGTGAAATCGCGCACGGAGTTCGTGCGGGGCCGTTCGGCCTTTTCCCCGGCTTCCGCAGGCATTGACGGCGGAAGCGTCTGCTCCTCGTCATCCATCTCGTCGGCCAGGCCAAAGGGGCGCAGGCTGTCGAGCTCTGGCTGCAGCGAGGCCTTCATCTCGGGCGACATGCCAGTAGTGCTCATCGGCATTTCCGTGTGGCGCATCTGCTGGACGATGAAGTCGATATCCGGAAGGCCGTCGCTGGAGCGCGAGCCGCGGAATTTCTTGCGGTTGTTGCTGGAGGTTCGCGGCAGGTCATGCCGTCGCAGGCGCTCGAAACACATGCGCATGGGAACCGGCACTGCCTCGCCGAAGGCGATCGCCTCGCCATTGCCGATGGAGGACAGGAAGCTCGTCGTCGAACTCGACGAGTTGGAGATCGCAGACCGGATGATTTCCTGGTCATGATCGTTGGCGAGGCGCATGGCGAAGACTGTCGAACATTGCGACAGGATCGTCGGGTCGAGTTCGCCAGGGCGCTGGGTGACGACGCCAAGCCCCACGCCGTATTTGCGGCCTTCCTTGGCGATGCGCGCCACGGCCTGCCGGGTCGGATAGAAACCCAGCTCCTTGTCGGCCGGGACGTAGCGGTGGGCCTCCTCGCACAGGACGAGGATGCGCATGGCGCCGTTGCTCCAGAGCGCAATCTCGAAGGCGAGGCGGCACAGCACGGAGGCGACGGCGTTGACCACCTCCGACGGAATGCCGGAAAGCTGGAAGGAGGTGATCGGTCGTCCGTCGCCGGGAATGCGGAAGATGTCGCGCAGGATGTCCGAGATATTGTCCATGATCGTGTTCGAGGAGAACATGAAGCGGAAGCGCGGATCGTTGATCGCCGACTGGATGCGCACCTTCAGGGAACGCAGAAAGGGTTTTTCCTCGCGCCGGTCGAGCTGGCCGATGCGCTCGTCGATCAGGGCCAGCAGGTCGGCCATACGATAGGGGATCGGGGTGTCCGACGTGATCACCGACTGGTCGGCGCGGCGGTAGACGCGGGCGCTGTCGGAAGCGCCCCGGAAATCGCGTTTGGCTTCGGCGATCAATTCCCTCAGCGCGTCGATTTCCTCGACGACCGTCTGTCGGCCGCGGAAGATCACCTCGGCGAACTCCTCCAGCCGGAACAGCCAGAAGGGCAGGTCCAGATGCTCGGTGTCGATGAGATGCGCCTTTTCCTTGAAGGCGGCGGCGAATTCGTTGTGCGGATCGAGGATGAGCACGCGCAGGTCGGGACAGGCCTCGACCACCCGGTTGACGATCAGCGACACGGCGGTCGATTTGCCGACCCCGGTCGTGCCGACGATCGCGAAGTGCCGGTTGAGCAGCGCGTCGGCCGAAATCGATGCGGCGATGTCGGCGTTCTGGGAGAGATGCCCGATCTTGATCGGGTTGACGCCGGTCACGGAGTAGATCGCGTCCAGGTCCTCCGCCCTGATGTTGTGGGCCGGATCGCCAAGGCGCGGATAGTCGGAAATGCCGGCGCTGAAGACGACGTCGCCTTCGTCGTCGCGGATCTCTCCGACAAGCTCCACCTGGAAATGCATGGTGTTGCCGGAGGTTTCCGACCAGAGTTCCGACGGGCATTGCATGCTGTAGACCAGGGCGACGATGCGCGATTTTCCGACCTTGATCGTAATCAGCTTGCCGACGGACAATTCCGCGGCGAGCGCCTGGTCGCGGCTGCCGGTCGTCGACGCGATCGTCGCGCGCGAGCCGTTGCAGTCAACGATATGGCCGAGAATACGCGCCGTATCGGGGTGCGAGCGTTGTTCTTTGAACGGATGGTCTGTTTTCACTTCCTGCACCTGGTTCCCGGCGGTTGCGCGCGAGAATCGCACCCCAATGTTAACATCCCGTTTTCAACCCGCGCAGCCGGTCGTTTGCGGTTGACCTGAAAGGCGTTTTGCAGGATTGACGGGTCAGAAATTTGCGGATAGGTTCCCGCGCATGTTGAAGAAGGCACTTATTGTGGTGGTAAAGCGCATGGGCAGGACGGTGTAACCGTCCGGCGACAGCCACCCATGCGCAGAACGAGGCTCCGGAAGGGGCCTTTTTTTATGGCTGGGCGGTGGCCCGGCAGGGATCGAAAAGACAAAGCAGGCAAAGAGATGAGCGCAGACAGTAATCAGATCACCGGGGCGGAGATGGTCGTTCGGGCGATGAAGGACAACGGCGTCGCGGACGTTTTCGGATATCCCGGCGGCGCGGTGTTGCCGATCTATGACGAGATCTTTCAGCAGGAAGACATCAAGCACATCCTCGTCCGTCACGAACAGGGCGCCGGTCACGCGGCGGAAGGCTACGCCCGGTCGACCGGCAAGGTCGGCGTTGCGCTGGTGACGTCAGGTCCCGGCGCCACCAACATCGTGACGGCGCTACAGGACGCGCTGATGGATTCCATTCCGATGGTCTGCATCACCGGACAGGTCCCGACCTCGCTGATTGGCTCCGACGCCTTCCAGGAATGCGACACGGTCGGCATCACGCGTCCTTGCACCAAGCACAACTGGCTGGTGCGCGACGTCAACGATCTGGCGCGCACGCTGCACGAAGCCTTCCGTATCGCCCGGTCCGGCAGGCCCGGTCCGGTAGTCGTCGACATTCCGAAGGACGTCCAGTTCGCGACCGGCGAATATGTCGGCCCCGCGACCGATGGCGGCCTGAAGAGCTATCAGCCGCAGCTCCAGGGAGATCTGGAGGCGATACGCTCGGCGGTCGAGCTGATGAGCAGCGCCCGCAAGCCGATCATCTATTCCGGCGGCGGCGTCATCAACGCCGGGCCGGAGGCAAGCCACCTGCTGCGCGAACTGGTCCAGCTGACCGACTTCCCGATCACCTCGACGCTGATGGGGCTGGGCGCCTATCCGGCTTCGGGCAAGAACTGGCTGGGCATGCTCGGCATGCACGGAACCTACGAGGCCAACATGGCCATGCATGACTGCGACGTCATGCTGTGCGTCGGCGCCCGTTTCGACGACCGGATCACCGGCCGTCTCGACGCGTTTTCGCCGCATTCCCGCAAGATCCATATCGACATCGACCCGTCCTCGATCAACAAGAATGTCCGCGTCGACATTCCGATCATCGGCGACGCCGCGCATGTTCTGGAAGACATGGTGCGGCTGTGGCGGGCTTCCGCCACGACGGTCGACAAGAAGGCGCTTGGCGAATGGTGGTCGCAGGTCGACGCATGGCGGGCGCGCAATTCGCTCGCCTACAAGCCGAACAAGGACGTCATCATGCCGCAATACGCCATGGAGCGGCTGCATGAGCTGACCAGGGACAAGGACGTCTATTTCACCACGGAAGTCGGTCAGCACCAGATGTGGGCGGCCCAGTTTATCAAGTTCGAGGAGCCCAATCGCTGGATGACTTCGGGCGGGCTCGGCACGATGGGCTACGGCCTGCCGGCGGCGCTCGGCGTGCAGATCGCCCATCCCGACAGCCTCGTTATCGATATCGGCGGCGACGCCTCCGTCCAGATGACGATCCAGGAGATGTCCGCGGCCGTCCAGCACGACGCGCCGATCAAGATATTCATCCTCAACAACCAGTATATGGGCATGGTGCGCCAGTGGCAGCAGCTTCTGCACGGCAACCGCCTGTCGCATTCCTACACGGAGGCGATGCCGGACTTCGTCAAGCTGGCGGAGGCCTATGGCTGCGTTGGTCTGCGCGCGGACAAGCCGGGCGACCTCGACGACGCCATCAACGAGATGATCGCCGTCGACAAGCCGGTGCTGTTCGACTGCCGGGTCGCCAATCTGGCGAACTGCTTCCCGATGATCCCGTCCGGGAAGGCGCATAACGAGATGCTGCTGCCCGACGAGGCTTCGGATGAGGTCGTCGGCAGCGTCATCGACGAAAAAGGCAAGGCTCTGGTCTAACAGAATTTTGGAAAGAAGCACATGAACGCGCAACACCAACCCACCGGTTCGGCCTATTTCATCGCCAAGGAGACCGAGCAGCCGGAAACGAGAACGCTCTCCGTGCTGGTCGACAACGAGCCAGGCGTCCTCGCCCGGGTCATCGGCCTGTTCTCCGGCCGCGGCTACAATATCGAAAGCCTGACCGTATCGGAAACCGAGCACGAGAAGCACCTCTCGCGCATCACGATCGTCACGTTCGGCACGCCGCACGTGCTGGAGCAGATCAAGCACCAGCTCGAGCGCATCGTGCCGGTTCACCGCGTTATCGACCTGACGCTGCGGGCGCGGGAATTCGGCCATGACAAGCCGATCGAGCGTGAACTGGCGCTGATCAAGGTGAAGGGAACGGGCGATCACCGCGTCGAGGCGCTGCGGCTCGCAGACGCCTTCCGCGCGCAGGTCATCGACGCCAATACCGAGCACTTTACTTTCGAAATCACGGGACGGGTGTCGAAAATCGAACAGTTCATCGCGATCATGCGGCCGCTTGGTCTGGTCGAGGTCTGCCGCACGGGCGTCGCCGCCCTCAACCGTGGCGCCGACGGCATGTAAGCGCACTCCGTTTCACCCGTTCTTTCAAGACACGCCGGTTTTCCGATGCCGCTGGAAACATTCTTATGGATGGTGGTGTTCGCCCTCGTGACGTCCGTCACGCCAGGCCCGAACAACCTGATGCTGCTCGCTTCGGGCGTGAATTTCGGTTTCGCGCGCACGATACCGCACATGTTCGGAATTGCGCTCGGCTTCGGGAGCCTGCTGTTGAGCGTCGGCCTTGGGCTCGGCGCGCTGCTGATCGCCTGGCCGGCGCTAGGCGTGGCGCTAAAAGCGGCGGGCGCCGCCTATCTGCTTTATCTCGCCTGGAAAATCGCCGGCAGCCGCACGATGGGCAGCGCCGGCAAGGCGTCGAAACCGATCACATTGCTGCAGGCCGCCGCCTTCCAGTGGGTCAATCCGAAGGCCTGGATGATGTCGATCACCGCCATGGCCCTCTACGCCGATCCGCTCAATCCCGGCGTCACGGTTCCGCTGGTTGCGCTCTCCTTCGTAATCGTCAATTTTCCAAGCGTTTCGCTGTGGGCCGGGTTCGGGACCATGCTGCGCAGTTTCCTCGACGACCCGCAACGCCTGAAATGGTTCAACATCGTCATGGCGGTGCTGCTGGTCGCAACGCTCGTTCCGATGCTGCGCTAGGCGCGCGGACGACCTTGGCGGCCTGCGCGACATTCTTCAATTTACTTGCACGTAAGATGCGGTAATGTTGGCGCATGACCCATGATCACGATGACGGACACGATCACGACAATCATATGGACCCGATGACGGCGCGCGTCCGCGCGCTGGAAACGCTCCTGAGCGACAAGGGGTTGATCGATCCCGCCGCTATCGACGCCATTGTCGACACCTATCAGAACAAGATCGGCCCTCGGAATGGCGCGCGCGTTGTCGCCCGCGCCTGGAGCGAACCCGACTTTTGCGAATGGCTGAAGCGGGACGCGACCGCGGCCATCGCCTCGATGGGATTTTACGGGCGCCAGGGCGAGCACATGAAGGCGGTGTTCAATACGCCGCAGGAGCATAACCTCGTCGTGTGCACCCTGTGCTCCTGTTATCCGTGGAGCGTCCTCGGCCTTCCGCCGGTCTGGTACAAGTCGCCGCCCTACCGGTCCCGCGCCGTTATGGAGCCGCGCAGCGTGCTCGCCGAATTCGGCGCGCATTTGCCGGAAGACGTGCGCATTCGCGTATGGGATTCGACTGCGGAGTTGCGCTATCTCGTCGTGCCGATGCGGCCGGAAGGAACGGATGGCTTAACGCAAGAGCAACTGGCGGATCTGGTCACGCGCGATTCCATGATCGGAACGGCGTTTGCGGAGGCCCCCCGGTGAACGGACCGCACGATCTCGGCGGACGCATGGGCTTCGGCCCGGTGGCGCCGGAACAGGACGAGCCTGTTTTTCACGCGGCATGGGAGAAGCGGGCGCTTGGCGTCACAATGTGCGCCGGCGCGTTGGGTCACTGGACGCTCGATGAGAGCAGACATGCGCGCGAATCGTTGCATCCGGCCGACTATTACGCGTCCAGCTACTACGAGATCTGGATCAAGGCGCTCGAAAAACTGCTGACGCGCCACGATTGCATCACCCGCGAGGAATTGGTGACGGGCAGGGCGCAGGGCGTCGCGCATCGCGATATCCTGACAGCCGATCGCGTGCCGGCGGTTCTCGGTGCGGGCGGCCCGTGCGATCGCCCGGTTGCGACAGACCCCGTCTTTGCGGTCGGTCAGCCGGTGCGCATGCGCAACCTCAATCCGCATGGTCATACACGGATACCGGGCTATACGAAGGGCAGGCGGGGCGTCATTGAGGCCGTTGCCGGCGGGTTTGTCTTTCCCGACGCCAATGCGCACGGCAAGGGCGAACAGCCGCAATGGCTCTACACGGTGGCGTTCACCGGCGAGGAATTGTGGGGCGAGGGCGCCGAGGCTGGACTGTCCGTGTCGGTCGACGCATGGGAGAGCTATCTTGAACTTGCATGAAGGGGCGGACGGGCCTGCTTTCGAGGAGCCTTGGCAAGCCCAGGCTTTCGCCATGGTTGTCCAACTCAACGAACAGGGGCTCCTCGACTGGAGCGACTGGGCCGAGGCGCTGTCTGCGGAACTTGGCAGCCCAGGCGCCGCAGCCGACGGCAGCGACTATTACGAATGCTGGCTTGCGGCTCTGGAGAAGCTGCTTGCGGCGCAAGGCATTGTGTCGGGATCGCAAATCGGGTCGGTCGCCGAAGCCTGGCGGCGCGCTGCGCACGCAACTCCGCACGGTAGTCCGATCCTGCTTGAAAACGATCCCGGACCTGACGGGGAGACACAATAATGGATGCCAGCGTGGAACCGGGATTCATCCTCGATCAAACGTTGACGCTGGAGCGCAGCGGCAAGGATCTCTACGCGTCGCACACCGACGACCGGTTCTGGAACATGATCGGGCCGTTCGGCGGCTGGATGGCGGCGCTGATGCTCAAGGCGGCGCTCGCCGACAACGATCCGGCGTTCGAACCGGTCGCCATGACGGTGGATTTCCTCAAGGCGCCGCCGAAGGGGCCGCTCGTGCTGCGGCGTCAATGCGACCGCGCCGGGCGCACCACGGCTTTTTGGCGGGTTGATCTCGAAACCCCCGACGGCCGCCTCTGCGCGCGGTCTCTCGTCACGCTCGGTCCGCATCGCGGCACTTTGGCTTTTTCGAAGCACCGCATGCCTGAGACATTGCCGGCTGAAGAGGCTGCCGACGGCAGCAGAACCTTCATGCCGGTGCAATGGGCGAAGCTCTATGATTGCCGGATCGTGAAGGGCAGGATGGGCGAGGGAAAGCAGGATGCGCATTCCCTCGAGTGGATCCGCGAGGCTGACGGCCGTCCGCTGGACTACCTGTCGCTGGCGGCGCTTTGCGATAGTCCGTTTCCGCGGCTGTTCATCGCCACAGGAAGGGCATCGAGCATCTCGACTGTCACGATGACGACGTACTTTCATGTGAGTCAGGGCGAAATGGCTGGCGTCGCTGACGACTATGTTTTGTGCGATTCTGTTTGCGAGCGATCGAGCGGGGGCTTTTACGATCAGCATTCAAGGTTTTTTGAAAAACACGGGTCTCTGCTTGCGACGTCGCACCAGATGGTCTGGTACGACAGGCAGGAATAGGGCACTCTCAATACGTGTATTAGCGATTGCTACACTAAAAACTGGTTGAATGTTCAACAAAAGTGCAAATCTGTCATCTGTAGCGCAGAATCCGGATAGAATTGAAAATTTTTCTTGCATTTCAGTGAATGCTGATCGGACAGGATCCGGAGATTCAATTATACAGCAGCTTGGTTTTTCGTCTCCGACAACCAGAAAGAGCAACCGCCTCCGCAAATGGCTGAGAACTTCTTTGGCTTAGCGGATGGTTGATCGGGAAAGGGCGCAAACCCGACAGCAATTCGGATCGGCGGCGTCCGCCGAAGTGAACCGATCTCGTTCGGGTAACGTTTTATAACAGGTCTACCTGTAAAAAGTTTCATCTGGCGACCCGTTCCGCGCCTCTCGGGTCGCCGTGAAAGGCGTCGCGCTCTTCGGAGTGCGGCGCTTTTTCTTTCTCGTGGCGGGTGTCCGCGTCATTCGCGCTTGCCCTGCCGAAACGAATCTAGCCAAGTGGGGCCATGCAGTTTTCGAAACAGCAGGACGAGGCTCTCAAAGCCGTGGCATCCTGGTTGAAGCGGGGCGACTCGCCGCTCTTCCGGCTCTTTGGCTATGCCGGCACAGGTAAGACGACGCTCGCCCGGCATTTCGCTGAACATATTGACGGCGACGTTCAGTTCGCAGCCTTTACGGGCAAGGCCGCCCAGGTGCTGCGCTCGAAAGGCGCAAGCAACGCCAAGACCATCCATTCGTTGATTTATCGTCCCCGCGGCGAGGAAACCGTGGAGGACGAGGAAACCGGAAAAACATCCGTTTCCCCGATGTTTTCGCTGAACCGCCAGAGCCCGGTCGCCAAAGCCGCGCTGATCATCGTCGACGAGTGCTCCATGGTGGACGAGGATCTCGGCCGCGACCTGATGAGTTTCGGAACGCCGATCCTCGTGCTGGGCGATCCCGGACAGCTTCCTCCGATATCCGGCGGCGGCTATTTCACAGAACACGATCCCGATATTCTGCTGACCGAAATACACAGGCAGGCGCGCGACAACCCGATCATCGATCTGGCCATGCGCGTGCGCGAGGAAGGCGAGATAGGCTACGGAGACCTGGGAGCGGCCAAGGTCATCCACCGCTCGGACGTTACATCTGAACTCGTGCTGCAGGCCGACCAGGTGCTGCTCGGCATCAACCGGACGCGCCGCAGATATAATCAGAGATTGCGGGAGCTCAAAGGCTTTGACGCCGCCCATCCGCAAGCCGGCGACAAGCTCGTCTGCCTGCGCAATGACCCGGCCAAGGGGCTGCTCAACGGATCGCTCTGGCAGGTCATGACGTCATCCAGGGAAACCGTAAAACCCGGCATCAATCTTCTTGTGCGGCCGGAGGACGACGACATGGATCGCGGCGCGGCGCGCATAAAGCTTTTGAAGGCCCAGTTCGAGGATCCGGAGGCCGACATCCCCTGGCAGACGAAACGGCGTTATGACGACTTCGACTACGGTTACGCGCTCACCGTTCACAAGGCGCAAGGCTCCCAGTGGAACGAGGTGGTTCTGTTCGACGAGAGCTTCGCCTTCCGGGACATGCGGGAGCGCTGGCTCTATACGGCGATTACCCGCGCCGCCGAGCGGCTGACGATCGTCAGGTAAGGCGTCGTTATCGCCAGCAGTCAGCGAAAAAGTCCTCGCTGGCCAGCCATTGCGAGAAGCAATCCCCCTTATGATCGAGTATCAGCGGCACATAGATAGACGGTCTGCGGCCGTCGATGATGTATTGCTGGCTCGTCCACCAGGTCGTCGGCGCGATCGTCTGGAAATTCAGCGTAATCGCAGTGTCCGAATGTTCCGCTGCAAGCTGTGGGGGATAATACCCGTTGGTCGGATCGAGCGAGTATAAACCACTGCTGCCTTTGTAACTCTGGTCTGATCCGATGAAATTCGCGACCACCAGATAGGCTTGAGCCGTCTTGGCGGTGGAGTACCACATTACATTGGTGTTCTTTGGGTAGGGGACTGCGAGGAATCCCTTGTCAAGCCCATCAGCCACGCCGAACTGCCCGTTCCACGCCGCAGGCATGGCGATGACGTCGGCCCGATTGACGCTCAAAACGTCTGCGGCCTCGGGATATTTGGCCTCGCCGCCGAACAGCAGGCCGATCCGGCCGATCTGTGTATTGAAGACCGACAGACTGTCGCCGCCGGTGAGCCACTCCGCTTCCGTAGCGTCCGGATGGGTCTTTCGGTAACGGCCGACAACCACGCCATGCGGATCCAGAAGCTGCGCCAGGGTGTAGAGACTGTCACCGGTCTGCTCCGTCACGCTATAGACAAGGTAGGATGCGTAATTCTTCGCAAGCGAGGTGAAATACGCGTCAATCCCGTCTTTGAGCCCGGCGAATTGCCGGGCCTGTTCCGTCGAAGTCGGCAATCCGGTCAGGGAATTTTCGGGCATTACGATGAGGTTTGTCAGCGTCGTCGCGCTGTCTTCCAGAATGCCGGCGATTTTCAACCTGTTGGCAGCGAGATCGCCGATCTTCGGCTCGTATTGCACGGCCAGGGCGCTGATTCTGTGGGACTCCTTCGAGCCCAGTATCGGACGCGGCGACATATTGAGCAGGATTTCTCTGTAGAGGTCAGGGCGACGCGTGCTTAAAAGCGCCTTCGATCCGTTTTCGAAATGCGCGGGATCGACGTCGGCGTAGATTATGCGCGGCTGGCCAGAGCCTGGAGCCACGCCCTTTTGTGTGCTGACAGGCGCCTGGGCGAGATTGTGACCGTTCGGATCCCAGACGGACGCGCCGCCAAGATAATGAACGCCGATGCCGAGGGCGTCGTTCTTCTCGATATTGGTCCGGTTGGTCGCCACAACAAAGAGCCCGTTCATGATCGCCTGCTGCTGGACGTCCGAAATCGAGATATGGACGCCGGCCTCCTGCGGATCGGGATTGAGCATGCGTCCCGAACTTGCAATGAACGCCAGGACATTCGCGCCTTTCAGCGCGGCGAGGCGGGCAGACTGATAGAAGTAATCATCGTAGCAGATCATGATCGCGATCTTGCCGAGCGGCGTATCGAACACCGGAACGCCAAGGTTGCCTTGCGCCGCCCAGGCGGACTCGAGCAGAAACAGGTTGTTCTTTCGGTACTTGCCGATGAGCCCGTCCGGTCCAATCAGGAAGGCCGCGTTGTAGTAAAGCCCGGTGTCGTCGTCGACCTCCGGCATGCCGGAAACGATGTAAACGCCGAGTTCCTTCGCAAGCGGTTCGAAAAACGCTGTCGTCTTTCCCGGGATTGTATCGACGAAGGGCGCGATTTCCGCCCTTGAACCGTAGAGATAGCCCGTCGTCCCCATTTCGGGAAAGAGGATCAGCCTGGCTCCCGCTCCGGCGGCTTCCCGGATCGCCGCTTCCATGCCCGGAAAATTCTGCTCACGCTGTTTGAACGTCGGATTGAACTCGACCGCGGCGACTTTGTACGATTGTGATGCGATCGCCGGGGACAAATCGCTCGCAGACATTATTAAACTCAAGACGAAAACCAATATTGCACAACGCATTGTCGAGCCTCCGAGCTCATATATTCGACTTCAGGAATAGGAATGCACCGACAAATCGAGACACATTGCATGTCTCTATTTGCGCCTACTGCAACAGAATGAGATGCGTGAACAAGAAATGCAACCGCTGTGATACATGCGGCGTCCGGATGTCGCTGTGATCAGGCGGCGCGCCGCCTGCCGATATCCTCGTTCACCCAGGCCCAGGCTTCATCGGCGTCCGCCTCGTCGAAATGGCGCACTTCCATGTTGAAGAGCTGCGGGCAGAACGTGATGGCGAGGGCGATCCAGGACGGGCCGCCCACAACCGCATAGCGATCGACATGGCTGAGAGCGCGCATCCGGCCAATAAACGACGTCTCGGAAAATGCGGAGGTCCAGTCGACTCCGTTCCAAGCGTGCAGGCGCACGAGCAGATTTATCCTGTCGAACCTCCGGTAAGCCTTGTCGAGCTCCAGGCTGATGTCGTCGAGCTCTCCGGTGCTGACATGGCCGTTCACCTCGTAGGCGAAAACATCTTCCCTATCGGTGGGAAGTCTTCTGACAGCGCGTTTTTGCTTTTCGAGCAACATGTTTTCCTCCCGTATTGTCTCGAATACTACCTATGAGGGATGTCAAAACTGTGATGCCGCGCATTCAGCTGGACGGATCAGCATCACGAATATTTGCATCAACATTCCTGCCTTGAAGCCGGCTTCGGCAGATTGTAGTGAAGGCGGAATTCAACATTGCCGGACAGACCTTTCATGACAGATGGACACGCGACAAAACTGTCGGTCAATCTCAACGCGGTCGCGATGCTTCGCAATCGCCGCGATCTGCCCTGGCCGAGTGTTACAGGTCTAGGCCGCATTGCGCTCGCTGCCGGCGCGCATGGGCTGACGGTGCATCCGAGGCCTGACGAACGCCATATTCGCAGAAGCGACGTTCCCGAACTTCGCGCCCTGATCGACGACGAGTTTCCCCGCGCCGAATTCAATATCGAAGGCTTTCCGAGCGAAGATTTCCTGGCATTGGTCGAGGCCGCCGAACCCGAACAGGCGACGCTGGTGCCCGACGATCCGGCGCAGGCGACTTCGGACCACGGCTGGGATTTCGAAAAACATGCGGAGTTTCTGGCGGACGCCGTCGGCCGGCTGAAGCGCAGCGGCGTTCGGGTGTCGTTGTTCGCCGACCCTGACTGCGACGCGCGCGCAATCGACTTTGCAAAGCAGACCGGGGCGGACCGGCTGGAGCTTTATACCGGTCCCTATGGCGCCTGCCATGACGCCCCCGGCCGCACTGCAGACGAGATCGATCGCCTGGTGAAAACTGCGGACGCGGCGCTTGCAGCGGGCATGGATCTGAACGCCGGTCACGATCTCACGGTCGACAATCTGCCGCCGCTGCTCGCGCGGATACCGCAGATCCGGGAAGTCTCGATCGGCCACGGTCTGACGGCGGACGCCCTGGAGCACGGCATGGCCGGCGCCGTCCGTCGTTTTCTGCGCGCATGCGGGCATTCTGATTAGCCGCCGCCGGGCATCTGACTTTTTCTTCAAATAAAAAAGGGCGCCGCAAGGGCGCCCTTTTTGTCATTCTGTCCGTAGGGATCAGAAATTGTAGTTCAGGTTGAGCTTCAGAACATTGATGTCGGAACCGCCCGAATTGTTCGATCCGAAATCGATGTAGTTGTAGCTTGCGCCGAGCGACCAGTCTTCGACGACCATGAAGTCCATGCCGGCGCCGACTGTCCAGCCAGCTGGCGAGTCGTCAAAGCCCGGAGCGAAACCGCTCGACTTCAGGCTTGCGATCGCGCCGCCGGCCGTGCCGTAAAGCGCAACCGTGTCGTTAGCCCAACCGAGCTTGCCCTGTGCGATGCCCAGTCCGTTCACGTTCGACTGCGAACCGCCGACATCGACCCAGGAACCGCTGATTTCAGCGCCAAGCAGGAAGCCTGAAGGGGAAACCCAGTTGTAACCACCCTGACCGCCGAGCAGCCAGCCGTCACCCGAATAGGATCCGGACTGCCAGCCGTAACCGCCGTGGATACCAAGATAGAATCCATCGAACGGATTGGTCTCTTCGACGATAACAACCGGAGGCGCCATCGGAGTTTGCTCAACCAGGTCCGCTGCATGGGAAGCTGTCGTTATCAGCGCAATGGCTGTTGTTGCTAGAAGTACTCTCACTTACTCATCCTCTTCGGTTACTCGCAGGATATTGATCATCCGCGCCTGAGCCTGTTTTTATGCAAAATGTGTCAATGTTGAGTTTACATTAAGGCAGAGCGCACGGATTTTCTGGCTAGTTGCCTTTTTGCAACAGATATACTTTATGCGCGAACAGTAAAGAAATTCTCACACGCCAAAGTTCAGCGACGCCCCTGAATGCCAGAACTTTGTCGCTGTGCTTGTGGATATGTAAAGCGCCGGCTTACCGGCGCTCCCGGAAAGTAATGATCCCGGCTGCTGCCGTCATATTTGCCGCTCTTCAGGCAGCAGCGTTTATAGCGCTTGCCCGAGCCGCAGGGGCAGGGGTCGTTGCGACCGAGTTTTTCCTGAAGTTCGACATCGCCCGTGCACCGTGCGGTCGCCAGTCTTGACCTGCGTCTCGGACGGGTAAGACTTACGCCGTTTGGACATGACCTCGAAAGGAGGGGCGGTCTTCGAATGAATTGCGCTTTACCATGACAACCTCCATTGATTGGAACGAACACGCGCGGCTTATAGCGCCGCCCGGGCGCAGACGCCAGCCGTCAAATTTCATGGTCGCGGACGGCGGCTTGCCCCTATGGTTTCGGCAAGCCCAGGCTGATCCAGAACCGCCTCACTTCGAATCAATGCAAATTGTTTCCTTGCCAACAGTCAAAAGCGTATGCAGACTTTCCCGATGAACGGTGATGCATGGATCGAACTGCCGCGTGAAGAAGAGGATCCGATTTGGCGAAAGGTCTATGACGACCTTGGCTTCAAACCCAGCACGCGAGCAACAGATTTCCCGGGCTTCAAGGAACCGGGACCATCTGTCACCTATTCGATTTCCGGCATTTGGGGAGATGATTTTGAAGCGCTCGAAGCGGATCTGCATGCAAAGGCGCACAGCATTTTCAATAAAGTGACGCCTGAAGGGGATTTTCTCTACGCACTGGACTGGCAGCATGAGTGCTACAGGTACTTTCCGTATATCAGCGATTCGTCGGTTGCAGATCAATGGAAGATCCCGGTCCTTCCCAACGGTGATTATTATCTTTTTTTGGAGAGAACTCTGAGATTTGGTTGGCTTGGCCATCCATGGGAGCAAACGATATGTGTTTTCGGCAAACCGCTTCTCACTGAGCTGAAACACTCACAGCCAAAAGTTTACAGGAATCCCGTCCGCAGGAAGGATGACCGTTAAGGATCATCAATACTCGCGGGCAGGTGCTTTATTGGAAGCCGGGGGAGCGGATGCCGAGGCGTGGGTCGGATGTGTGGGTAATAAGGATCTGGTATTGCAGTGTATCAAATGAGTGAGGTGAAACCGATGCCAATGACAAATATCTGGAATGAGTTTGGGCCTTCCATACAAGGCAGTCCGAAGATGACTTTGGCGGCCTTCCTGGGCGATGAGGAGAGTATTGCTGAATGCAAAATACAAGGGATTGGGTTTCCGTTGCTCGCAGACTTCGACAGCGACAGCGTATACGATCCAAATCCGTACAATCGTAAGCTGGATACTGGCCTGCTCGGCAACAACCAACTCGTTCTTTGCCTTATGACATGGGGAAAGGAGCCAATATTTTTGATTGCGAACGCCAGCGCTCAACTGCAATGCGCCTGTAACAAAGAGCCTGACCCGGCAATTAACGCTCTTCAAGTTGAAACAGCATCTGCGGTTCAGTCATACGTTCAGGAACCAACAACCCGGATTTTAGAATCTGTGAAAAAATTGGTGAAAGCATGTCGCGAATTGTATTCGCCGTACGAGGATGATCCTGACAGCGAAGAAGCCAGAATTGTTTGGTATCAATTAGGGGCTCCCTGGTTTGCCGCAGAAACAATCTGCAATGACTGGGAAATCCAATCCTATGACGGAACTCCGCCTCCCGAGGCGCAATCAACATGGATCAAACGCAACTCGATGTGGACCAAGCGAGCTGTGGATTCAGCAGCCGAGTGGTCATCCCACGAGCGGGTTAACGACGAGATGCGAAAGACTGCGCTAAAATGGGCGCTGTCAAGCTGAGATGACCTGCTGAATCTGGGAGATATGCAATCCCTTAACTCAGGTTTCGCCACCCATCCATATCGATCAGCGTACACCGCCGCCCTGCAATGAGCTTGCTGTTGCGGGACTTGTCTAACGTGACGATGTGGTACAGGACCTGCCGCCCTCATTGTCGCAACTAAGATTCAGTCAGCGTCATGAGAATGTCGGCATACCAGGTGCAGTTCAATCCGAGCGCCTCGTCGATCTGGTGATCGCGGGTGCCGACGTCGAGCCTTGCCGAGTGAATACCGAGAAGATAGTAGGGTAACTGGCCCGCTGAAGAATTCTCCACTTGCGTTTTCATAACAACGGGCGCGCCGCTGGTGCCCCTGTGTGTACGGCCGTCGGCTAGAAAATATCCGTTACCCTGAAAGCGCAAACCGAACGAAGACGCGATAACGGCATGACGAACCACCGGCATGTGGTGGAGCGTGTCATGAAAGCCGAGCGGAAATCCGATCACCAGCAACGAGGAGCCGATTTCCGGCTGCAATTCCGGCGCGGGAATATTCTCCGGTGTAAACGCGGCGATGGATGCCGTGTCCGGCAAGGCTTCCCGGTCGATTTCCACCACGGCGACATCGATCGAACCGGCGCTGTCCTGGCCCTGACGCCATATGCTCGTTCCGTCACGGTAAAGCAGTATCGAGAAGCCGATCGATTGGGTGAGGTTAATTGCATCGGTATGCACTTCGAATTCAATCCGGTCCGGCATGTGCCCGGAAGGCTCGTCAATGACAACATGCCGGCTGGTCACGAGAAACAGCCGGGCGCCGCGCCTGAAGAAAAAACCGGTCGCATTGGTAAGATGATTGTTACCGGCAAAGGTGCGGATCGCAGTGGTGGTCAGCAGTAGAGGCTCCAGCATGGTGTGCTCACTATGTAAAGATCAGGCTTCTATAGGCTTGCGATCTGTTTGCGTTGAACTGACAGGAAAACAGCTATCTTCAGATCCTCACATCGAGGGTCGGAGATCAGCGCTGTTTTGCGATCGACAAGGACAATCGTTATCGCGTTTACCCGGCTGTTAACAGCCGTACCGGATTTTTGGTTCCTTTCCCCTTTCAATCTGCTGCCGAAATTGCTGCCTACAGCTGCTGCAATTGAGAGCTGCTTCTACGATTTCCGCCCTTCTTAAACCCCTGAAAATCTCTTGACGCGCCGGCGCTTCTGCATTACGTGCCACGGAACCGTACCGTACGGTACTCTATGCAATGGCTCGAACCCAAAGAGACCCCGCTTGTCAGACGCTCTCGTTCAGGACCGTGTTTCCGACGCGCCGGATTATACGCCGCGCCAGAGCGCCGTGCTGGAAGAGGCGCTTCGTCTGCTTGTCGAAGGCGGCGACAGGGCGCTGACGACGGCGGCGATTGCGCGGGCCGCCAATTGCTCCAAGGAAAGCCTATACAAGTGGTTCGGCGATCGTGACGATCTGCTGGCCGCGATGGTTTCCTGGCAGGCCGCCAAGGTGCGGGTCCGAACGAGCAGCGACATGCCCGCCGACGGCGCCGATTTCCGGCAGCGGCTGGAGGAATTCGCAAGCGACCTGCTGACGGTGCTGTCCGGCGACGTGTCGCTGGCGCTCAATCGCCTGGCGATCGGTCAGGCGAGCCGGGACGATTCCAGGCTTGGCGCGCTTGTGCTGAAGCGCGGGCGCGACGCCATCCGCCAGCGGGCGAGCGCGCTACTGCGCTCCGGCCTCGACAGGGGCCATCTAGAATTCACCGATATCGAGCGCGCCTACCGCGCGCTTTACGGCCTCGTCGTCGGCGACCTGCATGTGCGCATGCTGCTCGGCGATGAGCCGACCGGCGCGGATCGCGATTTTCGCCGTCATGCGCAGCGCGCCATCGCACAGTTCTTCCGGCTCTACGGAACCGCAGATCCGGATGGGAAGCCTTCCGGCAAGAACCACAATCAACACTGATCGAAGGAAAGGAAACTGCCATGCGTGTTTATTACGATCGGGACGCCGATCTCAATCTGATCAAGTCGAAGAAGGTCGCAGTCATCGGCTACGGAAGCCAGGGCCGCGCCCACGCTCTGAACCTCAAGGATTCGGGCGTGCCGAATATCGTCATCGCGCTGCGCGAAGGCTCGGCCACGGCCAAGAAGGCGGAAGCCGACGGCTTCGAGGTCAAGTCCGTCGCTGACGCCGCCGCCTGGGCCGACCTGATGATGATGGCGACGCCCGACGAACTGCAGGCCGATATCTACAAGGAGCACATCGCGCCGAACATCCGCGACGGCGCGGCCATCGCATTCGCGCACGGCCTCAACGTTCACTTCGGCCTCATCGAGCCGAAGGAATCCGTCGATGTGCTGATGATCGCGCCGAAGGGTCCCGGCCACACGGTGCGCGGCGAATACCAGAAGGGCGGCGGCGTGCCGTGTCTGATCGCCGTTCACCAGGATCCGTCGGGCAACGCCCACGATCTCGGCCTGTCCTATGCCTGCGGCGTCGGCGGCGGCCGCTCCGGCATCATCGAGACCAATTTCCGCGAGGAATGCGAGACCGACCTCTTCGGCGAGCAGGTCGTGCTCTGCGGCGGTCTGGTGGAGCTCATTCGCGCTGGTTTCGAAACGCTGGTGGAAGCCGGCTATGCGCCGGAAATGGCCTATTTCGAATGTCTGCACGAGGTCAAGCTGATCGTCGACCTGATCTATGAAGGCGGCATCGCCAACATGAACTACTCGATCTCCAACACGGCCGAGTGGGGCGAATACGTCTCCGGTCCGCGCATCATCACCGAAGAAACCAAGGCGGAGATGAAGCGGGTGCTGAACGACATCCAGACCGGCAAGTTTACCTCCGAATGGATGCAGGAATACCGCGCCGGCGCCGCCCGTTTCAAGGGCATTCGCCGCGTCAACGACGCGCACCAGATCGAGGAAGTCGGCGAAAATCTGCGCGGCATGATGCCGTGGATCAAGTCCAACGCCTTGGTCGACAAGACCCGCAACTGATCCGCGTTTCAGCGCATTTTTGAAAGCCGCGGGGTTGCCGCCCCGCGGCTTTTTTATGTCCGAGGTTTCCCCGGACGCGCCGAGCGTTTAAGAAAAACCTCCCTGCAAACAATCGGCTCGCTTCGCATGTCGCTTCGCCTCGCCACCTTCAACATCGAGAACCTGATGAACCGGTTCGATTTCTCGGGCTTTCGCAACGAGTTGCGCCAGGACCGGGTGCTGCGGATGTTCGACATTGATTCCAAGGAAGACTATCGGGCGCTCGAACAGGCGCGCGCCGTCTCTATCGCCGACGACAAGCGGCAGCTCAGCGCGCTCGCGATCGCCGAGGCCCGGGCCGACATCCTCTGCCTGCAGGAGGTCGACAACATGGCGGCGCTGCAGGCCTTCGAATATGGCTATCTCTACAAGATGGTCGGCCGCGGCTATCTCAACAAATACATGGTGGAGGGCAATGATTCACGCGGCATCGACGTCGCCGTGATGATGCGCGAGGAGACACGCGACGGTCAGAAGATCGAGTTTCGCAACATGCAGAGCCACGCGCATCTGACCTATGGCGAGCTTGGCCTGTTCACGGCGGAAATCGCCAAGACCAATGTCGAGGACGACTTCGTCTTCCGGCGCGACTGCCTGGAGATCGACGTGACGGTCGGCGGGCGGCCGCTGACCCTCTATGTCGTTCATCTGAAATCGATGGGTTCGCCGCGCGCCGGGCTCGACGGCCGCACGGCCAGCATGCCGGTGCGCCGGGCCGAGGCGCTCGCCATTCGCCACATCATCGAAAAGCGTTTCGGCGCGGAGCGCGCCGCCTCGAAACGCTGGGCCATCTGCGGCGATTTCAACGACTATGGCGAACGCGTCATGATCGGCGGCGACGGCGTTGACGGCTACACCTTTACCCCCGTCAGGGAAGAGACGAGCGCGCTGGACGTGCTGACAGCGGACGGCTTTGCGGAAAACGTCGTCGAACGATTGCCCGAAATGGACCGCTGGACGCTTTATCACACGCGCGGACCGCAAGAGCGGCATCTGTGCCAGCTCGACTATATCCTGCTGTCGCCGTCGCTCGCCGCGCGCAACGCCCAACAGGTTCCGGAGATCGTGCGCGCCGGCCAGCCGTACCGAACGATCTTCCCGCCCGGCCAGGAGGTTGAGCGCTATCCGCGCACCGGCTGGGACCGGCCGAAGGCGTCTGATCACTGTCCGGTCGTCATAAGGCTGGATATGGCCTGATTGCGGCGGTCCGCTTCCTTGTGCGCCCCTGGCAATTCGGCTATGCCACAAGGTCTCCAACACGCACAGGGGCGGCGACGGACAATGGCGAGAGACTATGCAATCTACGATGTTTTCACCGACAGGGCTCTGACCGGGAATCCGCTTGCCGTCGTCTTTGACGGCGAGGGGCTTTCGGACGAGGCGATGCAGAAGATCGCGGCGGAATTCAACCTTTCGGAGACCGTTTTCGTCTTGCCTGCAGACCAATCGGCGCATTCGGCGAAACTGCGCATTTTTACCCCGGCGCGGGAGCTTCCCTTTGCAGGCCATCCGACCGTAGGCGCGGCGATTGCGCTTGCCGAACGCCAGGCGGGCGGGGAGGGAGCCGACCTCGACGTCATGGCGGTGTTCGAGGAAAAGGTCGGGCCCGTGCGCTGCGTCACGCGGCTTGAAAAGAACGGATGCAGCTTTGCCGAATTCGATCTGCCGAGACTGTCGACGCCGGTTCGCGCCGAGCCCGACCGGGATACTGTGGCCGCCGCGTTGGGGATCAAGCCGCAGGATATCGGCTTCGAGAACCACCGTATTTCCGTGTGGGACGCAGGCGTGCCTTTTGTCATGACGCCGGTCCGCGATCTATCCGTCGCCGCGAGCGTCGAATGCAATGCGATCCAGTGGGAGAAGCTGGCGCCGCTCGCCGGCGGCCAACTCGCCGACGCCTTCGTCTATTGTCGAGGCGGGATCGACCACGAGGCGCATTTCCACGCCCGCATGTTCGCGCCGCATGTCGGCATTGCGGAAGATCCGGCGACCGGCTCCGCCGCAGCCGCCTTCTCCGGCGCGGTTCACCAGTTCGACGAACTGCTCGACGGCCATCACGCGCTTCAGATCGAACAGGGCGTGGAGATGGGTCGGCCCTCGAAAATCCACCTGCATCTGGAGGTGGACGAGGGCAAGATCACCCAGGGCCGTATCGGCGGTAATGCGGTCAAGGCCGCCGAGGGCGTGCTGCTCGGCGTATAACGCACGCACAACGCCAGATTTTCTGGCGATGGACGCTGGACAGTTCGACCGAAGCCGTTTATATGCGGCGCTCAATCCGGCGTCGGATGACGGGTGTGTAGCTCAGATGGTAGAGCAGCTGACTCTTAATCAGCGGGTCCAGGGTTCGAGTCCCTGCTCACCCACCAATAAAATCATGTACAGCCCGGAGACATAGGTAACAGATCGTACCTAAGACATGGGTGACAACCTCGTGCCGAACGGGTTGTCGATTGTCTGCAGTGTTCTGTGTTCCAGGTCGATGTATCCCAGATCATAGCGCATGAAGCTTATCAGCCAAATCCCATCGTCGACCTCCTTTATTCCGAGCTTTTGACCTGCGAGCACGGTCGAGACGTTGATTTTCTTTCGCGCCATGCAGATTCGACCGCATGCTGTGACGATGATGTAGCGGTCGTGGAAAGGGTATTCCACGTCCGGCAGGCCCTCATAAGGTGTTGAGGAAGGTGCATAGAGTTCGGCCGGGGTCCTCATGTCGAGCGCCTCGTGGGGCCGTTCCTCATTGAATTCGCTGATGAAGCCGTCGAACCTGGCCTGCTGCTGGAGGGCGTTCATGCCGGGTGGGCGCGCCGTCTCCTGCTTCAGGGTCCGGTGCATTCGCTCGTGGCGTCCGTTCTGCTGCGGGTTGCCCGGCTTGATGCGCTCGATGGCGATGCCGAGCCTGAGTCAGAAAACCGAGAGCTTTGACAGGTTGTAGAGGCCATTGGGGCTGGCAAAAGGCAAGCCGTTGTCACTCCTGATCGCCGATGGCTGGCCGCGATCCTTGAAGAGCCGGACAAAGGCTTCGATGACCGGCTGTTCCTTCGTGCTTTCAAAGGCTTCTGCGGATTATTCTGCCGTTTCTCAACGGACAGTTTCAGCCTTATCTGTTGGGCGCCCAGATCCGATCCAAGATTGCAAACCAACCGGCTGAGGGAGTCCAATTCCCGAAATTGGTATGTCTCAATAATCACAATGGACCTACAAGGCGAACCAATTTTTATGTGTCCTAGAATAGATCAAGATCGCCAAGACTTCAGATCGAAGCCGGTTTCGACCGGTATTCTGTAGTTACGGCTTCAGGACGAGAAACAACAACAGGGGAATGGAACAAATGAGATCAGGTTTTATTCGAATAGTAATGGCTGTGACGGCCTTGTTTCTGGGTGTCAGCGCAGCCATTAGCCAGGAACTTACGGTCGCTACTCCAAATGACCCGTCGATTGACCCACATTTCCTTTATGTCTCGACCAACGCCGCGTATGGGCGCCACCTATTCGGAAAGCTGCTCGACCGCGATGGTGAAGCGCGGACCGTTCCGGATCTTGCGGTCGAATGGGAAAATGTCGACCCCCTGACCTGGCGCTTCAAGCTCCGGGAGGGTGTCAAGTTTCATGATGGGTCCGACTTCACGGCAGAGGACGTGATCTTCTCGTTCGATCGTGTGCCGAACGTACCCAACAATCCGGCGAGCTATGCATCGAATTCGGACATGATCGAGTCCATCACAGCGGATGGCCCATACGAGATCACCATCAAGACGAAGACACCATATCCGCTCCTGCTGCGGCGGATTTCCGGCGTCTCGATCGTATCGAAGGATGCGGTCGAGGGTAAGACGACCGCCGATTTCACATCCGGCGAGATTGCGATTGGAACGGGACCCTACAAATTTTCCGAATACATTCCCGGTGAGCGGTACGTCATGGCGCGCAACGAAGATTACTGGGGCGAGAAGCCGGCCTATGAGAAGGTGACATTCCTGATCATGCCGAACGCCGCCTCCAGAGTTGCGGCCCTGCTCGGTGGAGATGTCGATATCGTGGAAGGTTTTTCCCCGTCATCGGTTCCTACCCTTGAGGAAAAAGACGGGTTCTATGTCGCCAAGCGCGCATCCTCCAGAACGATGTGGCTCTATGTGGATACGGAAAATGACGTTTCACCCTTCGTCACCGACAATGACGGCAACGCGATGGAGAGCAATCCGCTGAAGGATCTGAAGGTTCGCGAAGCCATCTCCTTGTCGATCAACCGGGAGGCGATCGTCGAACGCGTCATGGACGGTCTGGCGGAGGTCGCCAACCAGCTTGTTCCGAACGGATGGTACAGTTTCGACGCCGACATTCCGGAAGCCAAATATAACCCGGAAGAAGCCAAAAAACTGCTTGCCGATGCCGGTTATCCGGACGGTTTCGGACTGACGATCCATGCCCCGAACGACCGTTATGTGAACGATGCGAAGGTCGCGCAGGCGATTGCCCAGATGCTGGCAAGCATTGGCATTACCACAAAGGTCGAGACCATGCCGAAGTCTGTCTATTTTGGCCGACTGAACAATCAGGAATTCAGCTTGAGCCTGATCGGCTGGGACAACAGCCTGACGGGATCGTCGATGATGGGTCTTATGGCCGCCTTCCACACCCGCGACAAGGACAAGGGTTACGGTTCCTGGAATGCCGGCGGCTATTCCAATGCCGAATTCGACAAGGCGATGGAGAGCGCCGAAGCAGAGTTCGACAACGACAAGCGCGAAGCCTATCTGAAGGAAGCGATGGATATCCTGATCGCCGAGGACCAGGGCGCTATCCCGCTCTATTCCCAGTTCACCATCCTGGGAGCGGTGGATGGCGTGAAATACACGCCGCGTGTCGACGAGCATTTCTCCGCAATGCAGGCCGAGCCTGCCAGCTAAATCCTGCGTCGGGTCGCGAATTGAATTTCGCGGCCCGGTATTTTCATGAGAACCTCCGCCTCGATGAACGTCTGAGTTAACTTCACAGGCCCTGACAAATGCTGGTTTTTCTGATCCGGAGGCTTCTGCAAAGCGCGGTGGTTCTATTGGTCATGTCGCTGGTGGTGTTCACCGGAGTTTTTGCCATCGGGAACCCGGTCGATTCCCTGATCAATCCGGAGGCGACGGAGCAGCAAAGAGAGAAGACCATTTCGCAGCTTGGTTTGGACAAGCCTCTCCACGAGCAATATTTTATCTTCCTGCAGAATGCCGTGAAGGGCGAACTTGGTACGTCATTCGTTCATAATCGCCCGGCAATCAAGCTTATACTTGAACGTCTGCCAGCCACTCTTGAACTTACTATTTCAGCACTTTTCATAGCGATCTTGTTCGGAATTCCTCTGGGACTGGCTGCAGGTCTGAATCCCGATGGTCTGATCGGGCGAACCATCTCCTCCGGATCGATCCTTTTCTTCAGCGTTCCGACTTTCTGGGCAGGTCTGATGTTGATCATGGTCTTTTCCGTTCAACTCAACTGGCTGCCGACGACGGGCAGGGGAGAAACCGTGGATCTATGGGGCTTCAGGACCAGCCTACTGACCCTTGACGGGCTTCGCCACCTCATCCTTCCGGCGGTCAATCTGGGACTTTATCCGCTCGCTCTGATCATTCGGTTGACCGCGTCGGGCGTTCAGGAAACGATGCCGCTTGAGTTCATGAAATTCGCGAGGGCGAAAGGGCTCCGGAAGTCGCGAATCATTTCCGTTCATCTCATGAAGAACATACTGATCCCGATCGTTACCGTCATCGGGCTGCAGTTTTCGGTGCTTCTGGCGTTCGCTGTTGTGACGGAAACCATCTTTGCCTGGCCCGGAATGGGCCGCCTGATCATCGAGTCCATCAATCTCCTGGATCGTCCGGTCATCGTCGCCTATCTGCTGGTTGTCGTCACCGTCTTCATGGTCGTCAATATCCTGGTCGACATTGTCTATTCCTATCTGGATCCCAGAATCCGGATCGGGAGCATGTAGGCGCAAGCATGGAATACACATCTCCCTGGCGACAGTTCGTCGAGAATTTCACCAGCAGGAAATCGGCTGTCATATCGCTGGCCGTGCTTTTCCTGATCTTTGTCGCCGCTTTTGTCGGGCCGTACTTCACGCTGCAGGATCCATACGACCTCGCACAGATATCGATCCTTGATTCAAGCCTGCCGCCCGGTTCTACGGACATGGCCGGAAACACCTTCTGGCTCGGCACGGATGACCAGGGTCGCGACCTGCTCAGCGCCATCATCTACGGACTGCGCATCAGTCTAGTCGTCGGCGTCGTCAGCGGTCTTATGGCGGTGGTCGTCGGTGTCGGCATTGGCATCATCGGCGCCTATTTCGGCGGACGGATCGACAGCCTGATTATGCGCGTGGTCGACCTTTTCCTGGGATTTCCCAGCTTTCTCATCGCGCTGATCTGTCTTGCGGTTCTGGGTCGTGGCGTCGAGAAGGTCGTGCTCGCCCTGGTGCTCAGCCAGTGGGCCACATTCGCAAGAATCGTCAGGGGAGTGGCTGTCGTCGAGCGCGAAAAGGAATACATCGATTCCGCGAGGGGCCTGGTCCTGCCGAGGCACCGGATCATCTTCGGTCATCTCCTGCCGAACTGTCTGCCGCCGCTGATTGTCGTCGCGACAATGAACGTCGCCTTTTCCATCACGCTGGAAGCCTCGCTTTCTTTCCTCGGGGTCGGCCTGCCGATCACGGAACCGTCGCTCGGTCTGCTGATCGCAAACGGATACGAATACATCCTGACCGGCAAATACTGGCTGAGTTTCTATCCGGGCATTGCCCTCCTGATCACGGTGATGTCGCTCAATCTCGTCGCCGACCATCTGCGTCGCGTGCTCAATCCGAGGCTGGAAACATGACGTCGCAAGGTGAACCCGCTCTGAGCGTGAAGGGATTGAAGACCCACTTCTTCACCAAGGCCGGCGTGGCAAGGGCAGTGGACGGCGTATCCTTCGAATTAGTGCCCGGCGAGATACTCGGTATCGTCGGCGAGTCCGGATCGGGCAAGTCCGTGACGGGCATGTCCATTATGGGCCTGGTCGATCCGCCGGGCCGTGTTGTCGAAGGAAGCGTCAGGCTTGCGGGCAAGGAACTAATCACAGCGACCGAGGAGGATCGGCGGCAGCTGCTCGGCAACCGCATCGCCATGATCTTCCAGGAAGCGACGACTGCGCTGAACCCGGTACTCAGCATCGACACGCAGATGATTGAGGCGGTGAAGGCGCATCAGGACGTATCGACCCGGCAAGCACGCAAAATTGCGATACGGGCGCTGCAGGTGGTCGGAATTCCTTCGGCAGAGGAAAGGATCAAATCCTATCCGCATGAATTTTCGGGTGGCATGAGACAGCGGGTGCTGATTGCGACCGCCCTCTTGAACGAGCCGGATATCATCATCGCGGATGAACCGACGACGGCGCTGGACGTAACGATCCAGGCGCAGATCCTGTCGGAGACGCAGAAGCTTTGTCGCGAGCGCGGAACCTCCCTCATATGGATCACCCACGACCTGACCGTGGTTGCCGGCCTCGTGGACAAGGTTTGTGTCATGTATGCCGGAAAGATCGTGGAACGGGGTCCGGTGGACGTCATTCTCGATCGCCCGAAGCACCCCTATACGGTCGGTCTCATCGGTTCGATTCCAAGCATGAATACCCGCGGCAAGCGATTGAGCCAGATTCCCGGAATGACGCCGTCACTGCTGACCTTGAAGCCTGGCTGCGCATTTCGCGATCGATGTTTGCGCGCCGACGAGAGATGTCTTCAGGACCCTCCGGAGACTTGGACCGGGGACGGGTCTGCCGTGCGCTGCTTCCATCCTGTCGAACATCCGGCCAAGGTCCTCGAGGAGAGCCGGCGATCATGACTGTGCCTCTGATCCAGCTTTCGGGAGTATCGAAGCGCTTTACCCAGAAGTCGGACCTGGCTTCCAAAATCGTGCAGTTTTTCGGCAGTAAGAAACATACCTATGCGGTGCAGGCGGTCGAAGATGTCGACCTTGAGATCAGCAAAGGCGAAGTCCTTGGTCTCGTTGGCGAATCCGGATGCGGAAAATCCACGCTGGGTCGCATTGCCGCAGGCCTGCTGGAGCCCACGGTTGGACAGATCCGATTTAACGGCGAGGAAGTTGCCAAACTCGGTCCGAAAGAAGCCAGGGATGTCGCGCTGAACATCCAGATGATCTTCCAGGATCCCTTTGCCTCGCTCAATCCGCGCAAGAGGATCGGAGAAATCATCGGCGAGGCGCCGCGCATTCACAAGTTGGTCCCCGAAAGCGAAATGGACGGCTTTCTCGACGATCTGATGCGGCGCTGCGGACTGGATCCGGCCTTCAAATCACGCTTCCCGCACCAGTTTTCGGGTGGCCAACGCCAGAGGATTGCGATTGCACGTGCTCTGGCTGTCAATGCCGAGTTCATTGTTTGCGACGAATCCGTATCGGCCCTCGATGTGTCGGTGCAGGCGCAGATCCTCAATCTATTTATGGATCTCAAGGACGAATTCAACCTGACGACGCTGTTCATCAGCCACGATCTCGGCGTGGTGGAACATGTCAGTGACCGGGTCGCCATCATGTATCTCGGACGTATCGTTGAACTTGCAGCCACGGAAAATCTATTCGGATCGCCTTTGCATCCCTACACGCAGGGCCTCCTGCACGAAGTCCCAAGCCTCGATAGGCGGAACATGAAGTTTGCCGCGATCAAGGGCGAAATCCCGTCTCCCCTGAATCCGCCGGAAGGATGCCGGTTTCATCCCCGGTGTCCGTTTGCCACCGAAATCTGCAAGACGTCACCACCGGAAATACGGTCACTGCGACCCGGACATTTCGTATCATGCCATCACGCGGAAAAATTACAGGAACGACAATGAACACGATCAGCGATGCTCCCGATATCGTCGAGAAATGGAACGTCAGCGAGGCGGCTGCAAAGCTGCATCGGGAAGCCTGTATCTGCGACATGACCCTGCCATGGGTGCCCGAGGCGGACGGAAAGGAAGAGGCGCTCCAGCGCTTCCGCAATTCCGGCTTCAACTTCCTGAGTCTCAGCGTCGGCGTCGAGCGGATGGGGCTCGGTGCGACCTTGCGCTATCTGCTGGCCATCCGCGACGGCTTCAAATCGCAGCCGGGCAAGTTCAAATTCGTTTACTCGGTCGAGGACATTCGCGACGCTCACAGGAACGGAAAGCTTGCCATCGGTTTCCATTTCCAGGGCAGCGAAATGCTAGAGCGGGACACCAGGCTGGTCGAGGTCTTTTACGATCTCGGCATCCGGCACATGCTGATCGCAAAGGACTACCGTTCAAGGGCGGCAGACGGTTGTTACGAAAAATCCAATGCTGGCCTGAGCCGGTTCGGTATCGATTTGATCCGGGAAATGAACCGTGTGGGCATGGTTCTGGACCTGACGCATACTGGATACGCTAGCACCATGGAAGCGATGGACGTGTCCACCGAGCCGGTGATCTTTTCCCATTCCAATCCGCAAGGGGTGCTGGCTCAGACCCGCAATATCAAGGATGACCAGATCAGAGGATGCGCGAAATCGGGCGGCGTTGTGGGCATTGTCGGCTTCGGCCACTTTCTGAAGGACACCAACGTAACCGCACAGGGCCTGTTCGAAAACGTTGACTACGTGTCACAGCTGGTAGGCGCGCAACATGCGGCGCTAGGCCTGGACTACGTCTACTATCCTGATCTCTTCCTGAGACAGGTCGAAGCCAATCCCGGCTCCTGGCCGCCCGAATACATGCAGAACATGAAGGGCTTCAACTACGTCCCGCCGGAAGCGCTGCCGGAGCTGACCGAGCTCATGCTCAGTCACGGCTACAGCGATGAGGACGCCAAGGGCGTTCTCGGAGAAAATTTCCTTCGCGTATGCCAACAGGTCTGGAAGTGATGGCGGATACCGTTCTGGTACGGTCCAGTGAGGCCTGACTATATCGTCATTGGCGCGGGCTCTGCCGGATGCCTCGTTGCCGCCGGTTTGACCGAGGGCGGAAAGAACACGGTCCTGTTGCTCGAGACTGGCCCCACAGACCGGCATCCGTTGGTCAAGATTCCGCTGGGATACGGGCTGCTGCTCAATGACGAGACCCGAAACTATCGCTACAACAGCGCGCCTGAACCAAATCTCCACGGAAGGGAAATCTATCTGCCGCGCGGCAGGACCGTGGGCGGATCGGGATCGATCAATGCGATGGTCTACTGCCGGGGCATGCCGCATGATTACGAGAGCTGGAAAGAAACCGGGCTTGACCGCTGGGGATGGGACGATGTCCGTGCTGCCTTCGAGGCCAATGAGAGCCCGACCGGACAAGGTGGCGTCAGTGTCACCGATCCTGTCGACGAACGGCATCCGTTTACCCGGTATTTCCGCGATGCGACCGCAGAACTCGGCATTGCCTATACCGACGACTTCAATGGAGAGACGCCGGAAGGCGCTGGCTACTACCGTATCACCACGCGAAACGGGTTTCGCCATACCAGTGCCGATGCGTTTCTGCGGCCTGCATTGCGTAACGGTGGACTGCGACTGGTTTGTGGAGCGACCGTCCAGAAGCTGCTCTTCGAAGGCAGAAAAGCCGTTGGGGTTCGTTATATAAAAAACGCGAAGGACCGGGATGTTCACGCCGCCAAGGCCGTCATTGTCTGTGCCGGCGCGATCAACTCACCGCAAATTCTGCAAATTTCAGGCATCGGCGATCCGGAGCATCTGGCAAATCTCGGTATCGACGCAGTGTTGGCGAACGCGAATGTTGGAGCGCATCTGCAGGATCATTTCACGCTTGCCTACTATTTTCGGGCTCGTGTGCCGACCCTCAACAGCGAGCTTAGTACCCTGCCGGCACGTATCCGCCAGGCGGTTCGCTACGCACTGACACGTCGTGGCCCCTTGAGCGTCAGCGTCAATCAGTATGGCGGTTTCATCCGGACATCACCCGATTTGCCGGCACCGGATCAGCAGCTCTACTTCAATGCCGCCTCCTACAGCATTGCAAGGGCACGCGGCGGTCGCCCGTTTGTCCAGGCCGATTCCTTTCCTGGCTTCAGCCTGTGCTACCAGCCGACGCGGCCAACGAGCCGCGGCAGGATCAGCGCCGTCTCCGCAGATGTTGCCGTTCCGCCAAGGATCGAACTGAATGCACTGGATACCGAGAAGGATCGCCAGGATGCGGTCAATGGCGGGCGGTTTATCGGAAGGGTCGTACAGACGAAGGCGTTGCAGCCGGTTATCGATCGACCGCTCCTCGTGTCACCGGACCAACTGAGTGATGAGGAGATACTGGAGGATTTCCGCGAACGGTGCGGAACGACGTTCCACCAAAGCGGCAGCTGCGCCATGGGCAATAACCCTTCCACGTCCGTGGTGGATTCCGAAATGCGCGTTCACGGGGTTGACGGGCTCTATGTCGTTGACGCGTCGGTTTTTCCATCCGTCCCGTCCGGAAACATCAATGCACCTACACTGATGGTGGCGCGCAGGGGCGTGGACTTCATTCTGAAACACCAGTCGTCCCGGACAATAGCATGAACGCGTTTCCTGAATGGTTCTGTTCCTTAGCGCCGGCAGATTCTAACGTGCTGCAGCAGGAAGGTCTTGGAGTAGCAGATGAGTGAAAAACGAGTTTTGGTCATCGGCGCAGGCATTACCGGTGTGTCGATAGCCGAGTGGTTGCGGCGGACAGGATGGACAGTATCCCTTGTCGATCCCGTGTTGCCCGGCAGTGCGGAGCAAACATCTTACGGAAACGCGGGTCTGCTTTCCCGCAACTCGATCATGCCTGCGGCGACGCCGACGCTCGTAAAGAAGGGACTTTCAATGGCTCTGGATTCAGGCTCACCCCTGTTTCTGCGATGGTCCTACCTGCCGCGCCTGCTTCCCTGGCTCATCCCGTTTCTCAGCAATGCGAACGAGGACAGGATAAGGGTCATCGCCGAAGGCCTCGCTCCCCTCGTCTTCGATACGGCGGAACAGCATCAGTCGCTGGCGAAAGATACCGTTGCGGAAAAATACATAAGCCACGGTGAGTACATCAAGCTGTTTCCGAATAGGGCCGGTCACGATGCAGACGTGTTTTCGGCCGAGATGAGAAAGCAGTACGGGCATGTCTTCGAGGAACTGACGCGGGAAGACATCGTCTCTCGTGATCCAAATGTCGGGCCGGCCTATACGTTCGCCACGGTCTTCAAGGATTATTGCTGGATCGCCTCTCCCGGCGGCTATGTTGCAGCCCTGTTCGAGCATTTCAGAGAGCATGGCGGGCAGTTCGAGCAACGCCGGGTCGTGTCGGTTGCTGCTGGAGACAGGCCGTCCGTTTCCCTTGAGGGAGGGGACGTGCTGCACGCCGACAAAATCATCCTGTCGACAGGAGCATGGTCGGGAAAGCTGGTCCGGACCTCAGGGATCCGCGTCAAGCTGGAGGCGGAACGCGGCTATCACATATCCATCCGCGATCCGGCCTTTACGGCTCCCCAACCATATATGATCTCGGACGCAAAGTTCATCATGACGCCGATGAATGGCGCCCTGCGCGCCGCCGGAATGGTTGAGTTTGCAGGTCTTGACGCCCCGGCGACGGAGGCGCCGATCGCGTTGCTGAAGAAAGGAGTCAGGAAAGTCTATCCGGGACTTCCTCTCGATATCGTGGAACCTTGGATGGGCCGCCGCCCGACCACGCCCGACAGTCTCCCGGTTATCGGCGAGTCACGATCGACACCGAACGTGGTTCACGCCTATGGAGGTCAACATATTGGCCTCACAATAGGTCCCAAGGTAGGACGATTGATTTCCAGCTTACTTGCTGGAAAGCAACCGAACATGGATATGGCTCCGTATCTGCCGGATCGTTTTTGAGGTTCGCGACATCAGGCGGCGAGTGCGCCGTCGGCAACAAGAGACCCGAGAATTTCCATTCCCCTCTCTATCTCGTCCGGGGAAGCGCTGCCGAACCCAATCACGAACCCGTTTTCTTCCATGGGGGCCAAGCAGTAACGGCCGAGCGGCGCCAGAACAACGCCACGGGAACGCGCCTGCTTTACCAGACTGTCCACATCGAACCGACTATCGAGGCGCGCCCAAGTGTGAAAACCACCACTCGTCTCCTGTATCTGCACCGTATCCGGAAGCCTGGTGGCTGCACGTATCAGGGCATCGTAACGTGCCTTATAGAGACGGCGCATCATCCTGATATGGGTGGCGAAATGGCCCTCGTCCATGAAGTCGGCAACGACGGCCTGGGTCGCCGTCGGTGGTCCTCCGACCCAGGATTCGAAAAGCTCGTTGAAGGCTGAAACCATGCGTTCGGGAGCCAGGATGAAGCCCAGTCTCAGCGAAGGGAAGAGGGACTTCGAGAACGTGCCGACGTAAATAACCTGCCCCTGACTGTCGATGCTCCTGAGCGCCGGTTGCGGCGCATTGCCGAAGTAGAATTCGCCATCGTAATCATCCTCGATGATCAGAGCCCTGGCCTGTTCCACAGCTTCCAGCAACTCGAACCGTCGCTCCAGCGACATGACATATCCGAGCGGCTGTTGGTGCGAAGGGGTGATGAAGGCGAGTTGGAAGTCGGGTGCCTTCGCCAGTCCGTCCTTGACGACGAGACCGGACCGGTCAACGGCGATGGGCACCAGTTCGGCTCCTGCGGATAACAGCGCATTCCGCGCACCCGATGCCCCCGGGTTCTCCATCCAGACACGGTCTCCCGCGTTCAGCAGCATCTGGCCGATCAGAGAGAAGGCGTGCTGTGCTCCGGAGGTAATGAAGACCTGTGCAGGATCGCAGGTTATGCCCCTGACGGCGTTCAAATGCGTGGCGATCGCACTGCGCAGACCTTCATGTCCCTGAGGCTGTCCGTATCCCATCACGTCGTTGCGGTTGCCACGCAGATGGCGTGCGTAAATGCGTGTCCAGGTCGCCATCGGGAACGCGTCGAGTGCTGGCATCGCCGTTACGAACGGCTTCGTGGTGTGCGGCAGCCATTTGCGTTTGGCATAGGACTTCTGGGCATGTCTTAGTGTGCCTGACAAGGCCGGCGCGTGGTTTATCGTTTCATCGCTGGACCTTGTTATCCTGGCAGTCGGTCTTTGCCTGTCAAGCGTGTCGCTCACATAAGTTCCCGAACCGACCCTCGATACTAGCATGCCATCGGCCGTTAAACGCTCGATCGCGTCAATGACCGTGGTGCGGGAAACACCGATTTCTTTTGCAAGGGTTCGGGTCGCCGGCAACCGGTCGCCTGCCTTGAGCCCTCCCGATAGGATTGTATCCCTGAGCGCCATGTAAAGTTGGACGCTGATGCTCTTGCGAGACTGGCGATCCAGCTTGATGGACGACAGCAGCGCACCGGCTGCATTCTTCATGTCTGCCCCCTGAAAAATTGGTCTAGGATTAGTTCCTGAATGGATATTACCATCATGCCATTCGGATTTATGGTCAAGGGAGCACCGCCCTCCCTTCTCAAATGGAATATCCATGAAAATCCATACGATAGAGACATTCACGAATGAGTTTATCTGCTTTGTTCGCGTCACCTCCGACGAGGGATCGCAAGGGTGGGGCCAGGTCGCGCCCTATTTTGCCGATATTACCGCGCAGATCATCCATCGGCAGGTTGCGCCGCATGTTCTGGGCCTGGATTGCTTCGACATCGACGCGATAGGCAAAACGGTCTGCCATCGCGAGCACAAGTTTCCCGGTTCCTATTTGCGACGGGCCATCGGCGGCGTCGATACGGCACTCTGGGATATGCGCGGAAAGCTGGAATCGAAGCCGGTATGCGCGCTGATCGGCGGCACGCCCGGTCCAATCCGGGCCTATGCCTCTTCGATGAAAAGGGACATTACCGCCGAGCAGGAGGTGGAGCGCTTCAAGAGCCTCCGCGACACGAAAGGGTTTGACGCCTTCAAGTTCCGTATCGGGTCCGAGGTCGGGGAGAACCAGGATGAATGGCCCGGCAGGACGGAAGAGATCGTGCCTGCCATCCGCCAGTCATTTGATGAGTCAGTGGCGCTGCTCGTCGATGCCAACTCCTGCTATTCGCCGTCACGGGCCATCGAAATCGGACATATGCTTGAGGATAACGGCATCTCGCACTACGAAGAACCGTGCCCCTATTGGCATTTCGAACAGACAAAGCAGGTGACTGAGGCTCTGGATATAGATGTCACCGGAGGCGAACAGGACTGCATGATGGCGAACTGGAAGCAGATGATCGACGAAAAGGTCGTCGACATTCTGCAGCCCGACATCTGCTATCTCGGGGGACTGTCCCGTACGTTGCGCGTCGCGAAAATGGCGGAAAATGCCGGCATCCCGGTGACACCGCACAGCGCCAATCTTTCGATGGTCACGGTTTTCACAATGCATCTGCTTCGGGCCATTCCCAACGCCGGCAAATACCTTGAATACTCTATCGAGGGAGAGGATTACTATCCGTGGCAGGAAGGTCTCTTTGCCAATGATCCACATGAAATCATCGATGGCAAGGCGACGGTCACCGACGCACCGGGGTGGGGGATAGAAATCAGTCCCGAATGGTTGAGCAAGTCTTCCTACCGGATAAGCACGAACACAGAGTAATAGCGAGTGATGCAAGTGCAGGACATTTTCAGCGAAGACTACCAGGAAAAGCCGTATTGGTGGGACATCAATCCGGCCCCGCAGATTCCCGACCAGCAATTGCCGGCCAGGACGGAGGTGGCGATCGTCGGCTCCGGCTATACCGGTGTTTGTGCGGCCATACAGACCGCCCGGGGCGGGCGCGAAACCCTGGTCCTGGATGCGGACCGGCTGGGATGGGGATGCAGTTCCCGAAACGGCGGACAGATCAGCAATACGTTGAAGCCGTCACTCTCTACGCTGACCCGGAAGTATGGTGCCGATCTCGCTCTGCAGATCCTGCAGGAAGGTCAGCGTTCGATGACGTTCATTCGCGATTTCATTGCCGAAGAGCAGCTTGACTG
Source organism: Flavimaribacter sediminis (assembly GCF_019492055.1). GTDB lineage: Bacteria > Pseudomonadota > Alphaproteobacteria > Rhizobiales > Rhizobiaceae > Flavimaribacter > Flavimaribacter sediminis. Next base: position 339,917 of record NZ_JAICBX010000001.1, read on the forward strand.
CGATTTCCGACCGAAGGGAAAATTCCGCGCTGCCCACAACCCTGCCCAGTACGAGGCGATGGCGAAGAAATACGCCAACCAGACGAAGGGGCTGGAGGTCGAGGCACATATGGTGCCGCGTTCGGAGCAGCGCAGTGAAATCGGAACGGATGCCTATTTCGGCGGTGCGGTGTTGCCGGAAAATGCCGCGTTGGACCCGGCAAAGCTCCAAAACGAACTTCTGGATCGCGCGCACGAGGCAGGGGCCACTTTCATGTCCCACTGCGGTGTCGAGAACATCAGTCGCGAGGGAAAAGGCTTCAGGCTACGGACCGCCAAAGGCGAGGTTTTCGCTGACGATGTCATCATCGCGACGAGTGGCTACACCGGCGAGGTGACGCCCTGGTTGCGCAGGCGCGTAATCCCGATCGGCAGCTATATGATCGCGACAGAGGAGCTGCCGCCCGACACCGTTCGCGAGATGTTTCCCAACGATCGCATCGTCACGGATTCACGCAATCTGGTCTACTATTATCGTGCTTCTCCAGATGGGCGCAGGGTACTGTTCGGCGGTCGTGTCTGCCTGACGGAAACAGATCCGAGGGCCAGTGCACCGTTGCTGAGAAAGGAACTGATTGCCCTGTTTCCACAGATCAGCGATGTCCGGGTCAGCCATTCCTGGATGGGCTTCGTCGACTTTACCTTCGATTCCATGCCGCATGTCGGCAAGCATGACGGCATGTACTACGCTATGGGCTATTGCGGCTCGGGCATTGCGACGGCGACCTATCTCGGAACCAGGGTCGGCCAGCAACTGCTCGGACTGCCGGAAGGCAGGACGCCGCTCGACGAGACACGCTTTTCGACACGGCCGTTCTATACAGGAAATCCGTGGTTCCTGTCCCAGTCTATCCGTTATTATCGCTGGAAAGACGCATCAGGGCGGTAGCAGCGTTACGTGTGCATGATTTCTACCAGAGCCAGGATATTGATCGAAGCGTGTCTCGCAATAAAACTTCAATTGTCGCGCTCGATGATGAAACTTTTTTACAATTGAGATTTACTTATTCTGATTTCATTGAGTTTTTTCGGGGCTATTTTTACAATCTCCGAAGCTTTAAACGACTGATTTTGAAGCAGTAGCCTGTTGATTCTTAATCAGCGGGTCCAGGGTTCGAGTCCCTGCTCACCCACCAACAAAATCAAATAGTTAGCAAGCAAACAAGCGAAACAGACCGTGAACATGCGACGATTTTGGGGACGGTGCGGTTTTAGGGCGAGTTCGCGGCTCCCATTGAGCATGTAACCAATTTCACTGAACGCGCGCCTTCACGGCCCAGGCCTTTGCTTTCAGCCGAACAGGACCTCCGTCGTCAAGCCGTTCGGAAAGTTTTGATTTCAAGGTTTGCTGTTGCTCTTCTGTGAGACTGCCGCAGTATCCGGGCGCTGGACCGGCTCCCAATGTGAAGGGGCGCCAGAAGGCTTCAAAGTCAGGAAACTCCGTTGCGATCTCAATCGGGGCGATTTCGGCGTCGGGAAGACAGGCCTCTGCACACAGTTTGGACAGACCGTCAAACGTGCAAAAGGGAAACCGGGCGCTTTCATCGAGTTCAGATGCCTTTAAATCCAGCGTGGCGGCCGCTTTCCAGAAGGCGTCAATAAAACAGACGCCACCCCCTGGATAATCCCAGATGTAAAATGAGAGGACGCCGCCCGGCCGCAATATACGCTGCATTTCGTTCAGTGCCGCCAGGCGGTCTGGCAGGAAGTTCAGAACCAGCGCTGAAGTAACGATATCGACACTATTGTTTTTGGCAGGCAGGGCCTGCGCCGGAGCGGCTTTGAACTCCACATTCGGATGCTGGATGATCTCGCGTACGTGGTGAACGAAATCCTAGGAAGCGTCAGTCGCAAGAACCGAATTCGGAGCGCAGTTCTGAAGGATTGTCGAGGTAAGCGCGCCTGTGCCGCAGCCAAACTCCAGCCAGTCGGGTCCCTTTTCAGGATTGAGCCAAGTCAGGTGCTCCGCCGCGATCCTGCGACTCCAACGGCCCATATAGTGCTCGTAACTTTTTCCGGCGCTCCATGCATCGAAGTCTGACCGTGATTGCATTTTTCCCTTCGAAATTCTTCAGCTGCTTCCTTGAATACGCGCACCTCACGCCGAGACCTCAGCACGAATACGCCCGCAAGTCGGCCAAAGGCAGACTGTGGATGTTGTTACTGAGGAACCGAATGCTTCGATCCTGCTCAGCGTCGGCGCGCCGATCCTCGCCGGCATCCTGAAATCGAAGGGCGGCAAAGGCGGCGCGATCGCCGGCGACGTCATCGAGGCCGTGGCGGACAAACTCGGCACGGACGCCACGCCACACGCGATCGAGAACGCCCTACAAAGCCGATGCGGAGATCTTCACGAAGACTGTGCGGACGATCGAGACCGACTATGCGGCCATCGCCCGCGCCGGCGCGGAAGCGCAAGTGGCCTATATCGAGTTCGCGAAGGGCGACCGCGACAGCGCCGATCTCTTGATAAGGATCTGGCGACCGATGAACGGCTTTCTGTTTCCCGTCGGCTGCCTGATCATCGTGGCGACAATCTGCGTCATGCTTTTGTCGCGAATTCCCGTCGACGCCTCTGTCGTGCCGCTGATCGGCATTGTCGTACCCGTCATAACCGCCTGGGCCGGCGTCGTCGGCTGCTATGTCGGCCAGCGCACAAAAGAGAAGACGACAGGGGCGATGTGATGGCGATCAACGAGACGCACTCCAACGGACGCCGGTTCATCGACTGGCGCCTCTCCGTCGGCAACATCATCACCATTCTCGGCATGATCATCGGGGGCCTCAGCATGTGGTTAGGCCTCGGCGAGCGGGTGACCCTGCTTGAAACGAACCTCACCTCACAGGCGGCCGATATCGTGCAGATGTCGGGCCGCCTTCAGCGGGTCGAAGAACGGGCTGGCGATGTTCGGGAAAGGTTAAAGGGTATCGAGGTAACCCAACAGCAACAGAACGAAACGCTCAAGCGAATTCTGCAGGCGGTGGAGAACCAGTAAATATGGATGATCGCTTGCTGGATTCCACTATCCGCGGAAATCGACTGCCTTCAGTATGCATAGTGTTTTACGTCCACGAGAATACGCTTTGCAGGCTGCCCTGTGGATCGAAGCGAGAGATGAATCGAACGCGGTGAGGCAATCAGTCTCGGACAAGAGACCGCCGCCATGCTTACCCAATGCTTCCGCCTCGATCAAAAACGCCACTTCAAACATCCCGTCATGTCCAACGAAGCGGACTGCGTTACGGGTTCTGTCATAGCTGCGACTAGAATTCGGAAACGCCAAGGTCATGACAGCGGTTGCATCCTTGCAGACGGTTCCGGGAGAGGCGATTTATTGATAAGTTTTTCACGGAGGTCGGTCCTCCAACGACTGACGACCAGGATGTCCGGGACATCGGCCAACCGGTCCGTACGAGTTTTGTTTAGTATGTATTCCGTGACGCCGGGACCGGGAGCGATATCCTCATTCTCCCGGATGTCAACAGAGATAATGTTTCGAGGCTGTGCACTATAGCTAATCATGTTTGGAGCCTTTCTATTGCGCCCGAGTAGATCATTGCGCCGTCGGCATCCATGATTGATACGCCGTCGGGTTGTTGCGGCATGTCGAGGGTCGTGGAAAGTTTCCAGACAGTTTCGATCGCGTCTTCGATGTCGGCTACTTCCATGGTCTGTTGACCGATCACGGCACGCAGGTCGTCGGCATCACGGGTGCGATAAAACTCGACCACAACCTTCATCGACCAGACCTCCGGTTCGCAGTTGTGTGATTGTTAGCTATTGCCTTTGCCGCGTCGGATATTCGGTTCCGCCTGCCTTATCTGATTACTGAACGTGTTTTCAGGTTTTTGGGGTGATTTCGGCTGCTTGGGTTTCCTGATTTCCCGGTTCCCGCGCTTTTGTCCTTTGGCCATGTTCGAATTTCCTTTCTCCAGTAATCCCGATCGGGGAACCGCTTCCGAAACTGCCACTACATCCGTTGTCAATATCGGTTGGTTCCTGGTTCGAGCAGGAGCATGCGCGACGATCACGCCATGCGCTATTTTGATGAAATTTGGTGGTAAATGGCGGGTCTCTGACACCGCGAAGCCACATCGGCCAAATCAAGGTAAGCTATATTATCCATATGTGTTCCGGGTGTGGCGGAAACAAGGACGCGGAGCGATTTAGTTTTCCAGAACCCAAAACTGTCTGTCATGGGGAATTGGCAAGCTCCACATTTGTCGGGAACCCAGGTGAGCGCCCTGTCGTTGCCGCAGGCATGCGGGCAAAATCATTTGGCAACAGGCCTTGTTTCCAACACAGTTCAGGTCCATATAAGGTATATCGATTTTACGGCCGATTTTGACTATGGCCCGCGTTTACCGCGCTTGCTTCCGTCTCTTTTACCTTGATCTCGAATAATCGTTCGCAATGTGTTTGATCACCATTCGCGAGCATACGAAGCAATTGCATCATAAAGGATAAGCGCAATGGCTACAGGCACAGTTAAATGGTTCAACTCCGCAAAAGGCTTCGGCTTCATCGAGCCCGTTGATGGCGGAAAAGACGTCTTCGTTCACGCCACAGCGATCGAACGGGCAGGAATGCCGAGCCTCGTTGAGGGCCAGAAGGTCAATTTCGAAGTTGTCGACGATCGCAGGACCGGCAAGTCGTCGGCTGATCAGCTTAGCGCCGCCTAATAGACGCAACACCTTTGCGCGCCTGTCGAGTCACGGATGTACTGGCAGGCAGGCAGCGAATTGGTGTAGCGCGCGGCGCAATGGGAAGGCGGGGTCAAACCCGCCTTTTTCATTTCGGCTTCCGATTTTTTATTCCCCTCACCAGGAGGCTTCCATGCAACAGCAGCATTACAAGGCCGGAGACCAGGTAAACCTCAGACCGAATTTTGCAGGCGTAAGATCGGTTCAGAGCCTTTGCCGGATCGTGAGTGTCCTGCCCGTCAGCGACTGGGGCGAATCCCAGTACAAAGTCCGCTTCGAAAACGAAAAATTCGACCGCCGTGTTCTTGCGTCCGATATCGAAGCAGGGATTTCGATCCAGCCCATGGCTGGCCTACGCTCACCAGAAGCCGCAGAAGAAGGCTGGCTGAACGCTTCTCGCATCAAGGTAAGCAAATAACGCCCGCAAGGGAGAAAGCGCCGAATTTGGAGATTATCGTTCGTGACAACGACGTCGACCAGGCTCTCCGTGTCCTGAAAAGAAAAATGCAGCGCGAGGGACTTTTTCGTGAACTGCGACGACGCCAAGCTTATGAAAAGCCATCCGTGAAGCGAGCGAGGCAGAAGGCCGAAGGCATTCGCAGGCAACGCAAACTCACAAGGAAGCTGGCCCAGCGTGAAGGTCTCATTCCCGGCAAAAAACCGCGCGCCCGCTAGGGCAAGCGACATCAACGTCAAAAGAAAGGCGTCATGACTGTGGACAAGAACAATCTCTTCAAACCTGACAGACGCAGCAAAGCCGAAGCAACCGATCACACCGCCCGCGCCATTATGGTGGCGGAAGCCAAGGCGCGTGAAAAAAAGAACAAGAAACTGCGAGCTATGAGACTGGAACGGGAGGCTGCCGAGAAGGCGGCTGAGCCGGACGGGAAAAAGCGGCCGGCTTCGTCCAGAACAAAAAGTCGAGCGGCCAATTGAAGGCGGATACCTCGTCAACCGATGCAGAGGACGCGCGGCGCTGGTCTCGCGTTCTTTACCGCTACAAGCAACCACACACCGGGCGGGGCTTTGTCGAGATCGCGATAACGCTGGTGCCGTTCATCTTGTTCTGGGCCGCCGCCGCCCTGGCCTTGCATTATGGGTACTGGACTGGCCTGCTGCTTGCTGTACCGGCGGCCGCGTTTCTGGTGCGGATGTTCATGATTCAGCACGATTGCGGCCACGGCTCTTTTGTCAGTTCTCGTTCCGGCAACGACTGGATCGGCCGTTTTATTGGCGTCCTTACGCTAACTCCCTATGATTTCTGGAAGCGCACGCACAATCTCCATCACGCGAATTCGGGCTCCCTTGAGCGCCGCGGCTTCGGGGATGTGAGTACACTGACCGTTTCGGAGTACAAGGCTCTTGGTCGCTTCGGCCGTTTGAAATATCGGCTTTATCGCAATCCGGTCGTCATGTTTGGTCTCGGACCGGTCTACGTTTTCCTCCTGCAGCACAGGCTGCCCGTCGGGTTCATGAAACAGGGATGGAAGCCATGGCTCAGCACCATGAGCACCAACGCGGGCATCGTCCTCGCAGCCGGCGCCGTGATCTGGTTCACCGGGGTCGGCGCGTTTCTTGCCATCCATCTTTCGGCGACGCTGCTCGCCGGGGCGGCAGGAATATGGCTCTTCTATGTGCAGCATCAGTTTGAACATACATTGTGGGATCGGGAAAAGGACTGGAACTGGCACGAGGCTGCATTGCAGGGTAGTTCGCACTATCGACTGCCGTCTATCCTGCGCTGGCTGACCGCAAATATCGGCATGCATCATGTCCATCACCTGTCCAGCCGCATACCTTACTACCGGTTGCCGGACGTGCTGGGCGATCATCCTGAATTGAAGGATATCAACACGCTGTCGCTTATGGACAGCGTACGTTGCGTAAGACTCGTGCTCTGGGACGAGGAGAACCGACGCCTGGTTTCATTCAAAGACGCCGGAGCAATGGCATAGGCGCGGCAAAGCGCATTCCGGATGTTTTAATCGCGAAAGTTTACCGGAGTGTAACAGTCTGTGTTAGGGTGCCGATACTGACGGGCAATTATGCTTGTCAGCCAACATTGATTGGAATTTATCATGAAATTACCTGCATGGCTGTCACCCGCACTTTATGGTGCGGTCGCTGGAGCTATTTTCCTGGCCATCGTCGGGTTCTCCTGGGGCGGATGGGTAACCGGAAGCACGGCTTCCGAGATGTCCGAGAACGCCGCTGAAACTGCTGTCGTGGAAAGCCTCACGCCCTATTGTGTGAGGTTGTCGCAACAGGATCCAAACGCCAAGGCCGTTCTGGCCGAGATGAAAGCAGCAAGCAACTTCAACCGCAGGGGAATCGTCGAAAAGGCGGGATGGGCGACACCGTTGGGTGAAGAAGAACCGAACCGGGAGCTTGCCCGGGCCTGCGAGAAGGCGATCGCCGAAAGCTGACGCTTCGACAGAACTTCTGGCGGGCAGGCGCGACGTACGGCTGCCCGTCGCAACCTCAGGTTCTAGCGTTTGTCATTCTTCGGAAACAACTTCAATCTGACTGCAGAGCTACGCCCGAAGTGATCGATCTTGATTTCGAAGTTCAGCCTTTGGCCAACCGCCAATCGGCTTACATAAGCGCGATCCACTTCTTTGATGTTAACGTATATGTCCTTGCCTCCACCTTCAGGACTTATGTATCCGTATCCCTTTTTGCCATCATAGTTACCAACAGTACCGCTGATCATAAGAATATCCTCGAATTGGATGACAAAATCTGAACCAAAAAAATTGGATAAATGAAAAAGACGACCTCTACATGAGGCGCTCATGCAGAGGTACTGACAATTTGCATCAGTCGGCGGTTGTAAAACCGCGTCTTTTTCCGCCTTTTTGACGGATGTATACTTGCTCAGTTTTGGTGAGCGGGGTCAACAGCTTATTTTGACTGGCAGGAAAACACAGAAGGATTCTTTATGTCATACGAAAATATTGTCGCCGCAGAAAATTCTGCCAACAAGAACCAACGATTGGATGTTCTAACTGCTGCGTTGGAAGAGATTATTGATCGAAGCTACAATGGAGAACTTGGGACATCCAAAGTGATTGATATGCGAAAGATTGCACAGGCGGCTTTGCAGGACTTGCCACAAAACGTGTGATTTCCTGCTTGTAACAGGCGGCAATTTTGCGGGGGGAGGGTGTAAGGTGTTGTTTGTATTGCAATAAATTAAAATCTTAATCAGCGGGCCCAGGGTTCGAGTCAACGCTCACCCACCAACAAAGTCAAATGGTTAGCACATAGTGCATCGAAACAGATCATGAACATGCGACGCTCATGAGACTAAAAAAGTTAGTCTAACGGTCTCATGTGATACTTTTTGTTCTTTTCTGTCTCAAGAGCCCTCGGGGACGGGCAGCGCTCACATTCCGATCTCCATGATCAGCGGCGCGGGCTGCGGCTTCGGGGGGCGGCGTCGACCGCGCCGAGGAGCACTTGCACGCGTTCTCTGCACCGACCTGATAAAGTCACCTGTCCGCTATCCTTGCGGGGTGTACCAGATGGGCGAGGTATAGGCGCGGTCCTGTTGCGTCATCACCGCGTCGTCGGGCAGGTCCAGATTGCCGTAGAACGCCTCGTCATAGGCGAGCCAGGACGGCGTCGGGATTTCCAGCACCCGCACATAGTAGTAGGCGCGCCGGGATGGATCGAATTCCGGATCGATCCAGTATCCACCAAGCGCCGCAACGCCGATTGTGTTGGTATAGTCCGAGCCGTTGACCGTACTGCCGACCGGCGGCAGTTTGCCTTCGGCGCCCGGTTCGCGGTCACCGGACCATGATACGTCAAACACCTTTGTCTGCGGTTCCCCTTCTGCGTTCACCCAGCCCTTCACGATCTGGATTCGGTCGAGATTCGCGCCAACCGGGTCGCGCAACGCACGGACCATGAAAGTGGGCGCGGCGCCTTCAGGCCCTTTGAACAAGTCGGCCCCCATCGGCACGCCGCGATCGTAGCCCGTTTCGGCGAAATCGGGCCGGTGCACCTCGTCTTCCCCGAAGTCCCATCCCGCAAAGACCCGCACCGTGATCCGCGAGCCTGTCGTCGCGTAGACTTCCTTGCGCCTGAAGGCGTCCCAGATTGCTTCGCGGGTATTCTCCCGGGCCCATGCGCCCGCCAGCCCTGAAGCGAGCGTCTCATAGTGTCGTACAGCAATATCCTCGCCCAGAATGACGGGCTGAACGATGAAATCCTCGTAGCGGGCTTCGCCGGTTCCGGGCTCGACGATGGACGCCTTTCCGAAATAATTGTCCTCCCTCGACGTGGCAAGCGAGGTATGGCTGTCAGTCGATCCGATCAAACCGAACTTGAAGGGGTTGGCGCCGATCTCCTCATCGTATTTGAGGCCACGGGCCAGCGCCTGGCGGGCATATTCGCGCGGCAGCATGTCAGGCGTCTTCAACTTGGTTCCAAAGTTGCCACGGTCCCAGGTATAGTAATCGGCGAACTCGTCGTTCGGCGACAATGACGGATGCGTTTCGCCGTCACCCTTGATCTGGGTAACTTCGTAGAGGGGCTCCCAGCGCATTCGGCGCTCGGCGTAATCGATATCCAGCGGCTCGCCATTCATCCGCACGTCGTCGAACATCAATCCATTCGAAAGATTGCCATTGTGGGCGAACGCCATGACCTTTCCTCCGGTATTGCGTTCATAAGCTTCCATCCAGTCCCACAGATCTTCGGGGTCGCTGCTGTCGTAGGCGGAGAAGGGCACCAGATCCTCCACCTTGTCTCCGTCGTCACGAAACATGACGATCCGGTGCAGATTGTTGGCGTCGGGCCCCGACGACCACTCAAATCCGTGCAACGCGGTGAAGACTCCCGGCTCGTTGAAGCTTTCGGCGCTGTCGACGATCCGGTTCCACATGGTTCGCTGGAGATCATCGTCGTTGATCCGGTCGGTAGCCGAATTCAGAGCGGCGCCCCACTCGACATAGGCCGCGATGGGGTCGCCGCCCTTGACGAGGTCGTGGAGTTGACGTCCCCAATCATTGGCAAGCAGCCCGGGGTTTGATTCCGCGATCATCGGCGCAAGGCCGAGGTTTTCCGAGTGATCGGCGACCACGAGGAAATCGAGCGGTCGCACAAGCTGGGCGTAATCGCCAACCGAAGCGCGCACCTTTTCGCCACGCGCGAACCGGAAGGCCTCGTCCGGGCCGAGCGTGTTTCCAATCATACCGGCGTCGGTCGAATAGGACGTGTGCAGATGCGTGTCACCCCAGAGAACCCGGTTGGGATAGGTCTGATCGAGATACGGCGAATAATGCCTGGCCCCGAGCTTCACGTCTTCCTCGCTGATTGCAACATCGCCGACATAGCCCTGCTCCTGCGCGAGAGCAGTTGCTGTCCAAAGTGCAGCAAGTATAAGAAATCCTTGTGCGTTTTTCATCTTGATCCTCCCAACGGATTCGATCCACTTGCAAGCTGGCTATCAATACTTACTACTTTTGCCGATTTATTGTTTTGATCTCCATCAATACATTACATGCTGGGCGGTATGATGGTCAAAGACTGCGATGGTTCAAGCTTGCAAATGCCGCGTCTTCGGTTCATTCCCGCGGTCTACACTCTGCTTTTGAGGCTCATTGTTGCGGTTTGCCAGTTGCCCCCGCATCCATCCCCATAACCCGAGCTCATCATTCGGGCAGAGCTGCGCAGCTGGAGGGGGAGGGCGGCATTTCGCAGAAGGGGTTTTCGAACTTCCTCGAGGCGGTCTATGGCGGGGCGATCGAGGGCGGGTTGCTGAACGAACCCTAAAGCGCCGAACAGCAGATAGTCGGAATTGGGCGGGCTATTGGCAAGGTGCTGAATGTCCTTCAGCTGCTTGTCGTGCGAAACGTCAACGCCGTCAAACTTCTTGCGTCAGGTGTAAAAGGCGGCATCCGGGACGCCGTGCTTTCGGCGTAATTCGGCTGGCGGCTTGCCCGCCTGATGCTCCTCAAAAATGCTGATGATCTGTTCTTCCGAAAAACATGTCGTTTCATTGCCTGCCCCTTCGTTGAGGGACAGGCCAAATCGAAATCGGGAACATCTCAGGGAAGGAGGTAAGGCCTTCAAGCAAGTCAATCTGCAGACTGACAACCTTTCAGCGCGTTGTCTATGGAAAGACAGAAGCAGCCAGCCAGACGCGTTGCGTAATCGACATGGGCATTGGAAGGATTCTTCATGCAATCGTCAATTTCATCACCGGCCCCAAGTGCTTGAGACATGAATTGCGGATTTTGCGATTGTTTGCGAACTGTACGTTGCAGCTTTGGTGAGATTATTGTCGATTGTGCCTTCATGGATTGCGCAAACAGAGGCGACGGGAACGTGATGCTGCTCACGGTCATGATGCCTGTTGTGGCAATCGTTACTGCAATTACACTTGCAACAATACTGGATTTGACAGTTCTGGTCATAGGTTTAACTCCAATAATTGTTTTGCGGATGCGTAATGGCCAACTGAGTGTCGCCAAGGTTACTTGCAGGGCGTTGCTGACAAGTTGCAGGTGATTTTGCCGGGAAACTGGCTATCGGCGCCACAAGTAAAATGCTTGTTTGTTGCATTTTTATAGAAGCTGTATTTCATGCCGTGTTCAGCCGCCGCCAGCTTTTCCCAGGCATCTTTAACGCCCTTTTGAGCGCCTGCTTTGTTTGGATGGTACCATCTGGCTCGTATTTTGCCGGACGCACACATTTTGACATTTGCAACAGGCTTGCCACTGGCTTTGCAGGTCCAGAGTTTCTTGCCGTTGCCTTGATGAAACTTGCTGTTGCAATCAAAACTGGTTTGTTTTGCTTGACCCCATTTACCGTAGTTCATGCCATGCTGGATTACGGCTTTCTTCTCCCAACGACCAACGGCAGAGTTTTTCGCATGCTCTTTTTGATAATAGGACTTGCCGGAAACGCTGAGCGTTGGCTTTATGTCGGTTGCGGCAACGGCTTGAGTTGTGACGCCAAGTGAGCCGACCCCGCCGATTACGGTTGCGATGGCGATTGCTGTAAGTGCGTTAGTGAAGGTTATCATGTTCATGTCTCCAAGGTATCCAGAAGTTTTTCTGGTGTTTCGTGAGCGCCTGAACAAATTTCTAACTCGCAGTGACTGGCTTTTTGCTGAATAGCATATTCATTTTCCATTCATTTGAATGGCAATTCATGCGTGATTTCCTTTATGTCGGTAGCGGAAATCTTGCTCTGGGTTCGACTAATTAACAGGTAAAAGGTTAGAGTTCCCGCATACTCAACAATAAAATCATATGGTTGGCGGATCGCACCGTTATGATGCGACGCTCGTGAAATCGTCGTACATCGGGCTTCTTGTCGATTTCTTTTCTCACGGTTTCTGGGATTTGATAGCGCTCAGATTCCGATTGCGAGCATCGCAACAGTCGACTGATTTGCCGATCGTCGACCAGACTCCGGGGATAAACCGCGCATTAACCAACGATCCTCAGATCGATAAGCGCCTGCGTTCCCGCATCGACCGAAGCAAGCGCACGGTCCAGCGCGGCAGGCAATTCGGCGACGCTTGCGACCGTTTCGGCGTGTCCGCCATGGGCGCGGCAGATCGCGGCATAGTCAGGGCTGGGCGACAGGTCCGCCAGGAACATGCCGTCGGCCGCGGCGGCGGCGCCCTGCGGATACATGGCCAGCGTCGAATTGCGCACCGCGCCCCATCGACCGTTGTTGAAGATAATCGTCACCACCGGCAGCTTGTGGGCTGCTGACGCCCAATGGCACGCGACCGGATTGTTGAACATGTATGCGCCGTCGCCGAGCATGGCGACGACGGGACCGGTCGCCCCGTCGTCCCGGTTCTGCGCCGCCTGGATTCCGAGCGCTGCGCCGAAGCCGAAGCCGAGCCCGCCCGCCGGCGTGAAACCGTAGAACTGGCCCGGCCGCTCGAAACGCGCAAGCTCCGTTTTGAACGAGTACTCGTTGACGACGATCGCTTGTGGCGGAAGCTGCGCCGCAAGAATTGCGCTTGCCGATTCCGCGGTCAGCCGGTCCATGTCCAGCTTGTCGGGCGACAGGCGCTTCTCGCGTTCCCGGGCGACGATGCGACGCCTCTTGTCGATTCGGGGCTGATCGTCCGGTCCCGGCCGGCCGAGCGCTTCCGACAAGGCAAGGAGCGCCGCGGCCGGACCGGACGTGATCGATTCCGCAGCGGGAAAGCTGCGGAGCGGGTAGCGCGAAAACAGCGGGTCGTGATCGATCTCCCAGAGAACGCCTTGAGGCTTCGGTCGCGTCACCCTTGGTATCCAGGGCACGTCGCAGGCGATCGACAGCAGCAGATCGGCCGACCCCAGCAGATCCCTGGTGTCGAAGCCGAGAGCCATGGGATGGTCGAAGGGCAGATTGACCGAGCGGGGATTGAACTGCACCACCGGCAACGCCCAGGCGCGCGTCAGTTCGTCGAGCAGGGCGGCGGCGGCCGGTTCGCGTCCCGCGTTGCTCGTCACGATCACCGGATAGTCGGCTTTGCGGATTGCATCGGCCAGTCGTGCGATCGCTTCGCTGTCGGGAGCGGCGGCGCTGACCCGGCTGCGCGCCCGGTCGGGACGGTCAGGCGCGACGCGCGCCGCCAGCAATTCGCGCGGCAGGGAAAGATAGACCGGTCCCGCCGGGGGCGTCGACGCAATGTCGAGCGCCCGTATGGCGACATCCTCGACCTGCTCGGGATGGCGCAATTCGAAGTCCCACTTCACCGCTTCGCGGATCATGCCGCCCTGGTCGAACATTTCCTGCGCCCAGTGAATGAACCGGGTCCGCGTGCCTTCGGGACCATCCTCGGTCAGGGGCGTTCGGCCGGCGCTCAAAAGCAGCGGCACGCCGTCGCGAATGGCGTTCAACGCCCCGCAAACCATGTTGGCCGTGCCGACGCTGACATGCACCATCGCCGCCTGCGGCCTGTCGCTGCGCAGCGCGTCGCCGTGCGCCATGGCGACGGCCAGGTTCTCGTGCGGGACGGTAAAGGCCTTCGGGAGCGTCGCGCCCGTCATTGGCGCGCGCTCATAGGCTTCCACAACCGAGGGAAAATCGGTCCCGGCCACAGCGTAGAGCGAATCCACGCCGCCTTTCGTCAGCGCCTGCAGATATGCTTCGGCGGCGAGCACGCCTTGCGTCTCCCCGGTGTTCTCGACAGGTTTGTTCAAGCTGCTAACCTCCCTGGATTTGTTAGTACATTATGCGTGAAAATGGCGACGTTTAAAGTGAAAATCGACGGATCAGGACAGTCCGGCATCTCGCAAACACCAGAAATCAGGGATTGAATGCAATTCTGCACGGTGGAAAATTTGTCATGACAAACTTGCCTTATGTGGGTTACTCTTGTGGAGTATAACGCCTGAGGCACAAAGTGCCGATATCGGGATAGAGGAAGGAACAACGATGACACACAGACCATCTTTCAGCCGCAGGCTTCTCGGCGCAGCAGTGGTCGCTGCAGTCGCGGCCTTTGCGGCCGCGCCGGTTTCGGCGCAGACGCTCGGACTGGGAACAACCAAGGGCGGGGCGACCGGCCAGATTGGCACCGCGCTTTCGCAGGTGATCTCGCTGAACACCGATCTCCAGGTCATTCCGCAGGTCAGCGCCAATACTTCACAGTACATTCCGCTGCTGGATTCGGGCAAGGTGGAGCTGGCGATCGCCAACTATCCCCAGACCTATTACGCCGTCACGGGCACCGGCATGTCCAGCGAACCGGCTGAGAACCTGCGGCTTGTCGCCACCATGATGCCTTTCTACGCGGCTCTCGTCGCCGCGGAGTCCAGCGGCATCAAGAGCTATGCCGACATCAAGGGTCACAAGGTGCCGCGGTACAAGGAAAACTCGCTGGGAGATTTCGTGGTGCAGGCGGCGCTTGCCTCCGGCGGACTGACCTATGACGACGTGGAAAGCGTTCCGATCGCCAATTTCCCGCAGCAGTACGAAGCCTTCAAGGACAAGCGTATCGACGTTTCGATCGCGGCGCTGGGATCCCAGGCCACATTCGACCTCGAGGCGTCGCTCGGCGATATCCAGTTTCTGCCCGTGCCGGAAGAAGCGCTGGCGAAAGTCCAGGAATTTCTGCCCGGCGCCTACCTGTATGACGTGGAAGCCAATGAGGATCTTCCCGGCCTCGACGAGCCGACACGGGTGTTCGCCTACGACTATCTGCTGTTCGCCAATGCGGATGTCGACGATGAAACCATCAAGACGGTCACCAGGGCCGTCTACGAAGGCGCCGACGATCTGAAGAAAACCGGTCCGCTGTGGAATGGCTTCAATCCGGAGACCATCGGCAAGAAGGCCGACATTCCCTACCATCCGGGCGCAATCGCGTTCTTCAAGGAACAGGGGCTCGAACAATAGCCTGAACAACAGTTCAAACGAACTGGTGAAAACCGGGGCTCCAACCCCGGTTTTTTCATGTGTCCGAAGCTGTCGCCACTTTCTCGCCCCGGGCCGCCTCGGCGACCGTACGGGTCTGAACGAAGTAGATGGCGAGGATCGCCAGGCCCAGGCCGGAGACGGAAAACTCCAGATATGCCGGGCCGATCTGCCGCAATGGCGCTATGATCAGCAGCCCCGTGACGATCCAGAGCGCCCGAACGGGCCAGCGCAGCGGCGTAAGCGCGTGGCCGACCATGCCGCCGCAAACCAGCAGCAGCGCCGTCAGCGAACTGACGAAGACATACGCGATCTCGTACCAGTGACCTTCCATCAGCAAGCCCGGCTTGTAAACAAACAGGAACGGCAGGAGATAGGCCACCCAACCGAAACGCAGCGCTTGCATACCGGTTTGCAGTTGCGGTGCGCCGGAAATCGAGGCCGCGGCGAAAGCGGCGAGCGCGATTGGCGGCGTGATCATCGACAGCATGCCGTAGTAGAAGACGAACATATGCGCGGACAGCGGCTCGATGCCCAGCTGCACCAGCGCCGGGGCGGCCATCGAAGCCAGCAACAGGTATACGCCCGTGGTCGGCAGACCAAGGCCCAGCACGATCCCGACGAGCCCCGTTATAACCAGCAGTCCGAAGAGGCTCTTTCCGCCAAAACCGATCAGGAAGAAGGAAAGGGAAAACCCGAGGCCAGTCGCCGACAAAAGACCAATGATCATCCCGGCCGCCGCGCAAATCAGCAGGATGTCGCAAATCTGGCCGCCGGTCTTCGTTACGTTGGCGGCGATCTCGCGCGGGCTGAGCTTTGGCCTGCCCCTGCCTGCGAGCCAGAGACTTCCGGATACGATGACAAGAACGGCGATGGACCAGATAGCCGCCACTTCGGCGCGCTTGTTCCAGGTGAAGATGCTTCCAATCAGAACAACGATCGCGATCAGGGGCAGCCAGCCCTTCGACAGGACGGACAGCATCGGTTCCCGGTCCAGCCAGTCGGCTGCGCCGTGCTTGTCGCGACGCGCGATGAAGTCGATCTGCGCGTAGACGGAGAGATAGTAGATGATGGCCGGTATGATGGCGGCGAGAAGGATCGACCGGTAGGGCATCTGAAGCAGTTCGGCCATCAGGAACGCGGCCGCTCCCATCACCGGCGGCGCAAGTTGACCGCCCGTCGAGGCGACAGCCTCGATCGCTCCGGCCTGGGCGGGCTTGAAACCGGATCGCTTCATCATCGGGATGGTCATCACGCCCGTGGACATTACGTTGGAGACCGCGCTGCCTGAAATGGAGCCGAAAAGACCCGAAGCGACGACCGCGACCTTGGCTGTGTTCCCGGGGCCTCTGCCTGCAACGCGCATGGCCGCCTGGGTGAAGAATTCGCCGCCGCCGATCGCCAGAAGCAAGCCGCCGAACAGGACGAAGATGACGACGACGAAGGCGGCGATCTGCAATGCGGGTCCCCAGGTTCCGCCGCTGTCAGTGCCGACGAACCGCATCACGTCGCCGAATTCCATGCCGCGTCCGCGCAACGGGCCCGGCACGTAGTCGCCATAGAGCGCATAGAGCAGCATCAGGAAGGTGATGACGACTAGCGTCCAGCCGACTACTCTTCGCAGGCCTTCGAGCACGAGAATGGTGACGAGAATACCGAGAATCAGCCCTTCGGTGGGATACTGATAGACGTCTTCCGTCAGGACGGGAAATCGAAAGTAGACATATATGCCGAGTCCGATCGAGGCTATGGCCAGAGCCGAGTCGAGCAATTGCCGCGCCGGGCGTTTCTCACTCATGTCCCGGGCGAAAACGACAAACAGCGCGGCGCCCAGCATGAAGGCCGCGACCTGTTCCGGGTAGATCAGAAACCCCATTCTCTGGGGAACGGACAAAACCCAGACAACGGCGGTCACCGGAACCAGAAACGAAAAAGCGGACACCAGTGCTTCAAAGGCGGGTTTGACCGGATTCAAAGCCATGGTGTTTCTCCGCTAAAACTTGATCATAGCATGAAGAAAACCGCCCCGTGCAGGGGCGGTTCCATTTCGACTGCTGTCAGTCGCACTTGTCGGCGGGCGCTTCGTCGAACTTCGTCCACTCACCGTCCTTGATCTCGATGACGTAACCGGCGAGTTCCGCGTCGTTGCCGTCGAAGCAGATGTCGTCGGCGAGGATGCCGCTGAAGCGGATGCCCTTCATGCCGTCAGCCAGCGCTTCGCGCTCTTCCTGCAGCTTGTCGGGATCGCCGGTGGTTCCGGCCGCTTCCATGAGCTGCTTGATGAGGTAGACGGTGTCATAGGCCTGGGCGTCGGAATGGTGCGCGCCGGCTTTCGGGATGCCGCGTTCATTGGCCAGTTCGACGAACTTTTCGTTGAAGGCCTGGCTTTCCGGGGTTCTTCCTTTCCAGAAACCGGCCATCATGAGTGTGCCGTCGCCGGCGGGACCGAAGAGTTCGACGACATTGGGATCGGAGAAGATCTGAGAACCAATAACCCGTCCCTGATAGTCCTGGCGGTCCAGTTCAGCGATCAGCTTGGAAGCCGATCCGGGCAGGGCGGCGACCGCGACGATGTCCGGATTGCTCTGCAGGATCTTCGCCACCTGGGCGGAGAGGTCGAAGCTCTTGTACTGGACCGGGATCGGATCGCCATGCTTGATGCCGGCCTGCTCCAGCAGCGCCGGATAGAGCTTGGTGCCGGCGGCGTTGGAAACGACTTCCTCCGAAATATAGACGATTTCGGCGGTGTCCATCTTGATGCCGGCTTTCTTCATTGCGGCAAGCAGACGACCGAACTGCTTGAACTCGTCTTCCGACAGGCGCCAGCCGTAGCGCTTGCCATCGGTCAGGCCCGGCGCCGAGGACGATGTCGGCATCATCAGAACCTTGAGGCGTTCGGCGTCGTTCAGGGCAACGGAGGCTTCGCCGGACGAGAAGGGTCCGACGATCGCGAGCACCTTGTCGTCCTGGGCCAGCGTGCGGGCGGCGACTGCGGCCTGTTTCGGGTCGGATCCGGTGTCGTAGCGGATCAGTTCGATCGGCTTTCCATTGATGCCGCCGGCGGCGTTGATTTCGTCGACGGCGATGTCCACTGCGACGACCGTCGGCTCGGCGGCGCTTTTGAGGACGCCTGCGGTTGCGACGATATTGCCGATCTTGATGGTTTCCTGCGCCCATGACGCGCCGGCGCAGAGGGCGATAGCCGCGGCAGCGGCGAGGATGCCTGCTGTTCTCTTTCTCATCTGGAAGTTCCTTTTCTGCATTGTTTTATGGTTGCTCTTCGAGCACACGCGCTGATCCGTCGCCGTCACTGCCTCCCAGATAGGCCTCGGTCAACGCTGTGTTTGTTGCGAGGGCCTCCGCCTGGTCCTCGAGTACTTTCCTGCCAAGCTCCAGAACGTATCCGCGCGACGCGATGTCCAACGCCATGCTCGTGTTCTGCTCGACAAGCAGGATGGCGATCCCGTCCTTGTTGAGTTCGCCGAGAAGATTGAACAGCCGGTCGACGTAGAGCGGCGACAGGCCGAGAGAGGGCTCGTCCAGCATGATCAGTCGCGGTCTTCCAACCAGTGCGCGACCGATGGCGAGCATCTGCTGCTCGCCGCCCGACAGCGTCTTTGCGCTCATGTGACGTCTTTCGGCGAGATTGGGAAACCGGTCGTAGATCTCCGTCAGATCCTTCTCGATGTTGTCGTCACGACGCAGATAGGCGCCCATCAACAGGTTTTCGTTCACGGTCATCGAAACGAATATCTGTCGGCCTTCGGGAACGAGAACCATGCCGGCCTTCACCCTTGCCGCAGGTGATTTCGATGTCATGTCCTTGCCGTCGAACACGATGCGGCCGCCGCTTGTTCCCACCGCGCCCTGCAAGGCCCTCAAAAGCGATGTCTTTCCCGCGCCATTGGAGCCGAGAACCGTGACGACCTCGTTGTCGCCAACCGTCATGTCGAGCGACTGGACCGCTCGCGTCCGTCCGTAGGTAACGTTGAGAGCCTCGACCTCAAGCATCTGCGCCTCCGGCGACAACGTGATCCTTGACGTGACGCGAACCCAGATAGGCTTCCAGCACCAGCGGATCGTCCTGTACGTATTTTGTCGAGCCCTCGTAGATCTTGCTGCCGAAGTTGAGGACAACCGCCTCCTCGCAGAGGCTGCGCACCAGCCCCATGTCGTGCTCCACGATCAGAATGGTCGTGCCTGTCTCGGAGATGGTGATCAGAAAATCGCGCAGGCTTGCCGTTTCAGCCGGGTTCAGGCCGGCGGCGGGTTCGTCCAGCATGAGCAACTTTGGCTTCGCCGCCAGCGCCCGAACGACCTCGATCTTCTTGCGGATGCCGTAGGGCAACGTCGCCACGACGTCTCCGGGAAAGGTGCCCAGTCCCATGCTGGCGAGCAGGTCCTCGGCCTCGCGGCGCGAACGCGACCGGCGGAACAGCGGCAGCGCCATATCACTCGGACCTGACGCGTGCGACTGCTGACCGAGCATGATGTTCTCGACGACCGACAGGTGCGGCATCAGGCGGATATTCTGGAAACTTCTGGCAAGGCCGAGGCCGATCCGCTTGCGCGACGGCACTGCGGTAATGTCCGCGCCATCGAAGCTGATGGAGCCGCTGTCGGGCGTATAGACGCCGGATATGAGGTTGAAGATCGTTGTCTTTCCAGCCCCGTTCGGTCCGATCAGCGCAATCCGGGATCCGCTCTCGACGTCGAAGCTGACATCCGAGATGACCTGCAGCCCGCCGAAGCTTTTGCTGACGGCGTTCACGGATAGCAGGGGTTGCGCAGAACTCATTCCAGCACCTCCCCGCCAGGGTTGCGCGCACTCGGTTTGCGCAGCCGCAGATGAGCGAGCATCGGTCTCGTGATGAGGCCTTCAGGGCGGAACACCATCATCAGAACCGTCAGGACCCCCAGGATGACGAAGCGCCAGGATTCGTCCGGCGGGGCGACGTTTTCAGCATCGCCGAACAGGCCGACGAGGAAGGTCTTCGTTGCCGGCAGCAAATCCCGCAAAACCTCTGGAAGCAGGGTGAAGAAGGTGGCGCCCGCCAGAGGCCCCCAGGCGGTCTGGGTGCCTCCTAGCAGAACGTAGAGCAGCACGTAAATGGAGAGAATGGCGTTGAAGCTTTGAACTTCCACGAAGGTGAACGTATGCGCATAGAGACCGCCGGCAAGACCCGCCAGCGCCGCTCCCATCGAAAAAGCGATGACCTTCACCTTGCGGATCGGAACGCCCATCAGGTCAGACACTTCTTCATCGTCATGGATTGCGCGCATGTTCAGGCCGAAGCGCGTCGACATGATGTAGAACACGAACAGGGTGACGACCGCGGCGATGATGACCGGCACATACCATTCGACGTATCCGGGAACGGATATGCCCATCGCGCCGCCGAAAGTATCGGAATTCAGCAAGGCGCCGGCGATTACCTCGGCGAAAGCGAATGTCGCCAGGACGAGATAGACGCCGCGGGTCCTCAGGATCGGCAATGCGATTGCGAAACCGAAAACACCGGAGAGCAAAAGCCCGGACAGCAGCGTCAGAAAGACGGGAAAACCGTAGGTGGCTGAAAGATAGGCCGCCGCATAGGCGCCAACGGCCTGGAAACCTGCGCCGCCGAGATTGAGCTGTCCGGTGGCGACGGAGAGATATATGCCATAGGCGAAAATGATGTTTATGGCGAGAATCGCCAGGATTCCCGACATGTAGCCGCTCATGTCAGAGTTTCCCCTTGCCGATGGCGTTGTGGCCGAGCAGTCCGCTCGGATAGGCGATGAGCGTAAGAAGCAGCGCGCCCCAGACAACCACCTGAACGGTGTCCGCGCCGAAGAAGTGAACCGTCATCAGTTCGAGAACGCCGACAATCAGACCTCCGATGACCGCGCCCCAGATCGAACCAAGGCCGCCGATCACCATTCCCGCGATCGCCTTCGTGCCGATATCCTCGCCCATCAGCGGCGAGACCTCGCCGTAGTTCACCGCGAAAAGAGCGCCCGCCAGGCCGCACAGGAGTCCCGTCAGCATGAAAACCACAGGTACGACGCGCTTGGTGTCCACGCCAAGAATATTGGCCGCGTCGGGGTTCTCGGCAATCGCCCTCAGTCCCCGACCGATTCGCGTGCGCCGGATCAGCATGGTCAGGAAAATCACGATCAGAACGGTGACAAACAGGCTGATCAACTGCGGAACCCGAATGAACAGGCCGCCGACGTTGAGCGTGAGGTCAGCGTCCGGTCCGGCGAACCGGCGCTCCTCGGTCCCGTAGCCGATCCGGACAAGGTTTTCGAGGATCAGCAGAAATCCAAGAGAACTCACCAGCGGAATGGCGTGCTCGGTGGAGTCGCCGTAGCGCGTCTTCAGATACCGGAAGGTGAACCGCTCAACCAGCAACGAAGCCAGAATGGCGAGCACTACGCCCGCGGCAAGCGCCAGGGGCCAGGGCATAGGTCCGGACAACCCGAACGGCAGACCGTAGTAGGACAGCGCCCACCCCATCATGCCGGCGAGCATGAACAGCGTCGGAATGGTGAAATTGAGGAAGTTGAGAATGCCGATCGTCAGTGTGAAGGCGACGGCCACCGTCACGTAAACGCTGCCGAGCATGATGCTGTTTACGAGTTGCTGAACCAGAAGCATCAGTCACATCCCGCGACGATCAAGCGATGTTTGTACACAAATATCGCAGTTTCTTCGCCTTGCGCAAAGGAAAAACGGACAAGCCGCCTGTTCGCGGCTTGCAGTCCCTGAATCCATTGGCAACACGTAAAATTCCCGGAATAGACGGTCATTATCTTCTGTCGAGCCAGTTTCTTGCCTTTTCGGGAATTCTGACCACCGGTCAAAGCACCCTTAATTTGATATGCATTTCAAAAAATCAGGAGTTGATTTGTCCTGACCTTTTGTACACAATGCTGAGCATCATAAAGGTTGTCAAGTGTATATGCGG
The DNA here is from genome assembly GCF_019492055.1 of Flavimaribacter sediminis. Taxonomy (GTDB): domain Bacteria; phylum Pseudomonadota; class Alphaproteobacteria; order Rhizobiales; family Rhizobiaceae; genus Flavimaribacter; species Flavimaribacter sediminis. Next base: position 361,996 of record NZ_JAICBX010000001.1, read on the forward strand.
AGGCAAATGGAAATGTCGGACGGTGCGGAACGGGTCTTGGTTGTGGGCGCAGGTCCGGTCGGTCTGGTAACGGCGGCCTGCCTCGGCGAAGCAGGCATTCCCGTCACGGTTATCGACGCTTACGAAGAACTGCCAAAGGATCTGCGCGCGTCCACTTTCCATCCTCCGACCCTCGACATGCTCGACCGCTTCGGCATTTCCGAAAAGCTCATCGCGCGTGGACTGATCTGCCCGAAATGGCAGTTTCGGGATCGCGCGGAGGGCGTCGTCGCGGAATTCGATCTGGGACACCTGAAGGATGAAACCAACCATCCCTATCGGCTGCAATGCGAGCAGTGGAAGCTGTCCGAGCACCTGCGCGAACTGATCGAAGACTCCGATCTGATCGATCTGCAATACGGGCTGGAGGGCCAGTCCGTGTCGCAGACCGACGACGGCGTTGTGCTGACGGTGCGCAATCCGGATGGATCCATTGGGGAGATGCGCGCGCGCTATCTGGTCGCCGCCGACGGGGCGCACAGCAATGTCCGCAAGTCGCTCGACATCGAATTCGAGGGATTGACCATTCCGGAAATATTCCTGTCGATGTCGACGGAGTTCGACTTCGGTGAGGCAATTCCGGATCTGGCGCCCATCGCCTATCTGACGGATCCGGACGAATGGGCGGTTCTTCTGCGAACGCCTTCGCTGTGGCGCGTCCTTTTGCCGACTGATCCGAACCTTACGGACGAAGAGATCAAGGCGCCCGACAACATGGAGATGCGTCTCCAGAAACTCTGCCCCAAACCCGGCCGCTACGACGTCGTCCACTCGACTGCCTACCGGGTGCACCAGCGCGTCGCGAAATCATACGTCAAGGGTCGGATTTTTCTGACCGGCGACGCCGCGCATCTCAACAATCCGCTGGGCGGCATGGGCATGAACGGCGGCATTCACGACGCCGTCAACCTGACCGAAAAACTTGTGCTTGTATGGCGCGGCGCGCCTCTGGAAAGCCTCGGTCGCTATGAACGGCAGCGCCGCAAGGTGGCGATCGACACGGTCCAGTCCCAGTCACTGCGCAACCGGCAGATCATGGCCGAAAATGATCCGGAAGCGCGCCGGGCGTACCATGACGAACTGCGGGCGATTGCCGCCGATCCGGCCCGGCACAAGGAGTATCTGATGAAATCGTCAATGCTCCAGTCTCTGCGCGATCTCGAAAAAGTCGAATAATTACAACTGCCAAGGATAAGAATCATGACTGACAGTCTCGGCTACCGAATGAAATTCGGCGTCATTGCCCCTTCGACCAACACGTCCGTCCAGCCCGAATTTGATGATATGCGCCCGGTCGGTGTGACCAATCACTTTTCGCGCATCATCATTCCGGATGATCCAGTCCATTCGGACGAGGATTTCAACGAGCTCGTAATGCGAATTCGCGCCGAGACAATGAACGCCATCGATGCGGTCAAGACCTGTTCGCCGGGCGCAATGATCATGGGCATGTCCGCGGAAACCTTCTGGGACGGCAAGGAACGCGCCGACACGCTGAAGGCCCAGGTCGAGGAAAGGGCGGGTATGCCGGTCGCCATGGGCTCCGACGCCTGCCAGGCGGCTTTGGCGAAGATGGGCGGCATCAAGCGCATCGCAGTCATTACGCCCTATATGCCGATCGGCGACGAGCAGGTCCGCAAATTCTTCACCGATTGCGGCTATGAAGTCGTGACCGTGAAGGGGCTGAAATGCAAGAGTCCGATGCTGATCGCCCATGAAAGCGAACAGACGCTGCGCGACGCCATCATCGAGGTCAATGATCCTTCCGTCGAAGCGATCATCCAGGCGGGCACCAACCTCGCGATGGCGCGCGTGGGAGCAATTGCGGAGTTCTGGCTCGACAAGCCGGTCATCGCGATCAACACGGCGACCTACTGGCATGCGCTGCGCATGAACGGCATCGAAGACAAGATTCAAGGCTTCGGGTCGCTTTTATCCCATCACTGAGCCGGAGCGCGGATCCCTCATGCACTACGACTATGTTCCAATATCCAAACGAAATCCGCTGCGCTGGCCGAATGGCCAGCGTCTCGCGATTTTTCTGACCATCAATTTCGAGTACTGGGATCCGGTGCAGGAGTCCGAGAAGCCCTATTATCCGGGCGGGCCGGGTATTGTCGGTGGCAATCTGCCGGGTAATGTCTACGACAATCCGAATTTCACCTGGCGCGAATACGGTCAGCGGGTTGGCGTCTGGCGGTTGTTCGACGTCCTCGACGCCGAAGATGTTGCGGCGAGTTGCACGATGAATGCGAAAATGGCGCTCGAGCGGCGCGAAGTCATTGACGCGGCGCTGGAGCGGGACTGGGAAATCGTCGCCCACAATTATGTCCAGGACGAACTGTTGACGGACTACATGTTCGACGAGGCGGCCGAACGGGATGTCATCCGCCGCACGCTGGACGTCTACGAGCAGGCGGTCGGCAAGAAGGCCAGGGGCTGGCTGTCGAGTTCGTTGCGCTCTACGCTCAATACGATCGATATCCTGGCTGAAGAGGGGCTGCTTTTTATCACGGACCTACTCAATGACGATCAGCCCTATCTGGTGGAGACCCGGTCGGGACGCCCGATGGTGTCCATTTCCTACACATCCGAAGTGAATGACTTCAGTTTCCTTCGTCAGGGTTTGACGGTCGACACCGGCTTCCAGATGTTCAAGGAACAGTTCGACTGGCTTTATGCGGAAAGCGAGACGAGCGGGAGGTTCATGAACATCGGCCTGCATCCGCATGTCATCGGGCAGCCGTTCCGCATTCGCGCCCTGCGGGACTTTATTCGCTACGCCAAGCAGTTCGATGGCGTCTGGTTTGCCAAGCGGGAGGACATCGCTACATGGTATCTCGACCACCATCAGGAACACATCCCTCCGAAAGGGTGAGCATGTTCAGTGGAAATGGCCGTTCCGGCGCCGCCGACGCCGAAATTCTGGCGGGTGAACTTGATCTCGAAGAGATCGAGAGACCGGCGGAACGGGCCTACCAGGGAATACGCCATGCGATCCTGAGCGGCGCTCTGCCGGGCGGTTCGCACCTTCCCGAAGAAGCGCTTGCCCAGATGACCGGGACAAGCCGCACGCCCGTACGTGAAGCCCTGCGCCGTCTCGTCGCCGAGGGGTTGGCACGCGCCGACAACCGGCACCGCTATGTGGCCGATTTTTCATACCAGGAACTCAAGATCGTGTTCGATATCAGGGCCAGGCTTGAGAGTTACGCGTCCCGCGTCGCAGCCGAACTGATAACCAAGGCCGAGATTGCCGAACTGGAGCGCATCGTCGAACAGATTGATGAAATCGGAGAGACCGAGGATCCTGCGCAGATCCGGCTGTTCGCCGACCTGAACACACGGTTTCACACGACTATCGTCGAGGCCACCCGATCGATACAGATGCAATCGTTGACCGCACAGGCGATTTCGCTGCCGCTTGAATTGATCAAACAGTTCGTCTGGGAGCAGCGCATCAACATCACTCGCTCCAACAACCAGCACCGCGATATTGTTGCGGCCTTGCGGGCGCGCGATCCGGAATGGGCCGAAACCGCAATGTCGGGACACATCCTTTCCACACGTCCGCGCCGCAAGGCGATGTCGTTGAGCTGAACGGAACTGCCAATGAGCTATCGTCATTCTTCTCTCGACGGCCGCGTTGTCATCGTCACAGGCGGCGCTCGCGGTCTCGGAAAGGAGATGGCTCTGGAACTCTCGGAAGCCGGAGCGAACCTTGTCATTACGGGATCCGCCGGGTCTGCTGCGCTGGATGAGACTGCAGCGCTCATGCCGGCCGATCGGACCTTGGCTTTGGCCGCGGACGTTGCGGATCCACAGGCCGGCGAAAGCGTCGCCGCCGCGACGATTGCGCGTTTCAGGCGCATCGACGTGCTGGTCAACAACGCCGGCCGCGGCATGCGCCTCATAAGCGAGACATTCAACACGAAACCGACCAAATTCTGGGAAGCCGATCCGCAATCCTGGAAGTCGATCATCGATATCAACGTAAACGGAACCTTCAACATGGCGCGCGCGGTTGCCCCCGACATGATCGCGCGCGGTTTCGGCAAGATCATCAACGTCTCGACGTCCGATCAGACGATGGTCAGGCGCGGGTACTCCCCCTATGGACCTTCGAAGGCGGCGCTTGAAGCGGCGTCGCGCGTATGGGCGCAAGACCTTGAAGGCACGGGCGTCGACGTCAATGTCTATCTGCCCGGAGGGGCCGCCGATACGGATTTGCTGCCTCCCGGACCTGCAAAGAAAGGCGCGGACGGCAACCTTCTTTCGCCGGCGATCATGCGCCGTGGCATTGGCTGGCTGTGTTCGGACGCGTCCAATGGCGTTACCGGCGCGCGGTTCATCGCCCGGCTGTGGGACGAATCCCTGGATGCGGAAACCGCCGCGGCGGGGGCGCGATCTCAGCACGTCGAACGACCATCCATAATGTGAGGCGCCATGTTCAAGCTCGGCCCTGCCACCGTGAGCAAGATCGTCGACTTCGATCCCTTTGTTCTTCCGTTCGATTTCCTGCTGCCCGGCCGGGATCCGGCGGAACTCGCCGGTCAATCCGCAGTGCTCTCTCCCGATCACGTGGACTTCAAGACAGGCAGCATCCTGCTGAGCCTGCACAGCTTCGTGCTCAGGATCGGCGGATTGACGGTGCTCATCGATACCTGCGTCGGCGAGCACAAACCGCGCGCGCGCCGGCAAGACTGGGATCAAAGACACGACACCGGCTATTTGACGCGCCTGGCGGCCGCCGGTTTTGCGCCTGAAGACATCGATATCGTGATGTGCACGCATCTGCATGCAGACCATGTCGGCTGGAACACCAGGCTTGAGAACGGCCGCTGGACGCCGACATTCCCAAATGCGCGCTATGTCATGGGCCGAAGCGAACTGGATCATTGGCGTGATCTGGAAAGCCGTGAACCTGGCAAGCACAATCATGGTTGCTATGCCGACAGCGTCTTGCCGGTTGTGGAAGCCGGTCTCGTCGAAGAGGTCGACGACGGTTTCGAACTGACGTCAGGTCTGGAAATTATCCCTCTCCACGGGCATTCCCCAGGTCAGATCGGGCTGGACCTGAATTGCGGCGACGGCGGCCATGCGCTGTTCTGCGGCGATGCGTTTCATTCCCCGGTCCAGATATTTCGTCCGCATTGGAGCAGCGCGTTTTGCCACGACGCCGTGCAGGCCGGCGAGCTTCGCCATCAACTGGCTGAACGATGCGCGGGAGACGGCGCGCTCCTCATGCCCGCGCATTTGCGAGGCAGCAGCGGGATGCGCGTTGAAGGAAACGACGTCTCCGGTTTCCGGCCGGTATTTGTGTGATCACCGAAGCCGCTGGTGGAGCAACTTTGACATTCGAGTCCCGCAAGACGCGAACTCGTTTTCAAATGTCAGATTTAGAGCTCCACCAGAAATATAATCTGGCTAGTGGTCCTGAAGATTCCGACATTTGCTACAGGACAAGTCGCATCGGGAGGCAAATGTCGGAATCGGACCACTAAGCGGATTGCCGGCCTCGCCTGATGCGCATTCTATAGGTCATCTGGTCAGCCGGGTGCCAGTTGAAGGAAGCGATCAACACGCCGGAATCCGTAATGTAGCGCCTCAGGATCTGAAGTGAGCGCGATTCTGCGGGAAGCCCCAGCGACGCGGCGATTTCCGGCGGCATGGCCTCCGCCCGAATTTCCTGCTGCGTCTCCTTGATCGTTTCGCGCGAATATCCTTCGAGAATATTGAAGAATGGCCCCTGGTAGGTCGCCAGTTCCGGGATCACCGCTTCAAAGCGCTCGGGGATGAAGCTCTGGATATAGCAAATCGGTCGACCGCCGGGTTCGGTCCAGCGTATGCCGTCGACGCGGATCCACTGTTCCCCTTCCTGTCCGCCAACCCGCTCGGCGAGCTTTGCGTCAAGCGTGACAGTCTTGTTGCCCAGAACGACAAGGTAGGTGTCGAGGGCGATCTGGAACAGTTCCTGCAGCGATTCGAACGACTGATAGTAGCCGGACAGCGGTTTGGCCGAGATTACTCGCGTTCCCATACCCTGACGGCGCTCGACATAGCCGTCTTCCGTCATGCAGCGCAGCGCCTCACGAATCGTGAAGCGGCTGGTGTCAAACTCCTGAGCCAGCTCGGCTTCGGTCGGGATAAGCCTTCCGACGGGATAGACGCCATTGGCGATTCGGCCGACCAACTCCTTCTGTATCCGGGAGTAGCGGGGACCGGACGATTCGTCGCTCATCTGGCTATCTTCGCTCGGACTGTTCTTCTTCAGTGACTGCTCCATTTGAGTGACTGCTCCATGGCGATCTTCCTCTGAAGATCCGGAATCGCTCCTGTTCGCAACTGTATCTCGTTAATGCGCCGAAACCGGCCACCGAATTCGATGACTGATACGGCAGTGGCCGCGAGACTGCAAAGAGAAAATTGATACGGACAAATAGATCACGCCTTTGCCAATTCGTCATTATCAACTATAGATTATCAGGCAATGAAAGCAAAACACCAGTCCACCTATTCCAGCCGGGCCAAACTCGGGCTCATCGTTCCGCCAACGAACACCGTCAACGAGGCGGAGTGGGCGCGCATGGTTCCGGACGGCGTGACATACCACACCCACAGGATGAGTCTGCATTCCGATACACATACCGAAGCTGGCGAAGCCGCGCTCTACGCCGACCTCGACACGGCGATCGGCATGCTGGCCCAGTGCGGCGCCGATGCGATCGCCTATGCATGCACCGCCGGGTCCATGATAACGCCTGCGCAGTCGATGCCTGACAGGCTGAGCGAGCGCACCGGTCGACAGTGCGTCACAACGTCGGCCGCAATTATTGACGCCCTGAAAACGCTCGGCGTGGTCCAACTTTCGGTCGCAACCCCCTATGCCGACGCTTTGAACGCCCATGAAACCGAATTCCTGGAAGCGCACGGCTTCGAGGTGTTGCGGCTGATCGGGCTCGGCATTGGAGCCGGCGGTCCGAGCGAGTACCCGCGCATCGCCAGGACGCCGCTTGAAGCCGTCGCGGACCACGCCAGGGCGGCGTTCGTCCCGGGCAGCGACGCGCTTCTTGTCACCTGCACCGATTTCCCGACCCTGCCTCTGGTCGAAAGCCTCGAGGCTGAATTGGGCGTTCCGGTTGTCACCTCCAATCAGGCGACCTTCTGGTCGATGCTGCGCGCCGTCGGCGTGCAGGACCGGTTCCAGCCATTTGGTCGCCTCCTTTCCAGCCACTGACGCGACGCCAGAAAAGAAACGAGTGAATTCCATGGCCGATCCAGCTCTGAAAAATGCAATCCGTTCCGGGGACCTGATCCTGGCGCCCGGCGTTTTTGAAATGATTTCGGCGCTGATCGCCGACGAAGTCGGCTTCAAGGCGCTTTACGTCACCGGCTACGGAACGGTTGCGTCCTACCTCGGGCTTCCGGACGCCGGTATCGCAACCTATTCGGACATGATCGACCGTGTCGCAAGCATTGCCGGCCGCACGAAAACACCGGTCATTGCGGACGCCGACACCGGATACGGGGGCCTTTTGAACGTCCGTCATACTGTTCGCGGTTATGAGCAAGCTGGCGTAACCGCGATCCAGCTGGAGGATCAGGAGTTTCCGAAGAAGTGCGGTCACACGCCCAACCGGCGCGTTGTGCCGCTGGAAGACATGATCCGGAAGATCGAGGTCGCCATCGACAGCAGGCGGAGCGATGACTTCCTGATCATCGCCAGAACGGACGCGCGAACGGGTCTCGGCCTCGACGAGGCGATCAAACGCGGCAAGGCCTTCGCGAAGGCTGGCGCCGACATTGTCTTCGTGGAATCGCCCGAGTCCGAGGAGGAAATGCAGCGTGTCGCGGATGAGATCGATGCGCCGTTGATGGCCAATATCGTCAATGGCGGCCGGACGCCGTTATTGTCTGCGGACACATTGCAGTCGCTCGGTTTTGCGGTCGCTATCCATCCCGCGATCGGTTTCCTGTCCATGGGAGCGGCGCTGAAGAATGCCTATACGGATCTCTACCGGAATGGGGAGACCAGCAAGGCGATCGACCTCTATGATTTCCAGCAGTTCAACGAACTGCTCGGCTTCCCGGACATCTGGGAGTTCGAAAAGAAATACGTTTCGGCTTGAAGCAAAGGCGGTTCGGGCGACAGTCCATCTGGAGAGATTTGAAATGACAACGAAGCGAGCGTCAGCCATGAAGTTCGGATTTCCGCATTGGAGGCGCGTGTCATGAGCCGCCGGATCGCGATCCTTGGCGGGGCAGGGGGCATCGGGCGCGCCCTCGTCGCGGCGCTGACGGAAGCGGGGGACGACGTCGTCGTTCTCGACCTTCCGGCATCCATCGAACGCCATCGTCCCACGACGCGGACGATCGACATCGATGTGCTTTCGGAGGAGGCGATCAACACTGCCGCTCGCGAACTTGCCGACCATTGGCCGGCAGTCGACGGGTATGTCCATTTGGCCGGCTACAATCCCTCGATCCATTCCGTGGCCGACACGCCAACGGACTATTTCGACAATATCGTTTCCGGAAACCTGCGGGGCGCCTTCCTGTCGGCGAAGGCGATCATGCCTTTGATGTCCGATGGCGGCAGCGTCGTCATGATCGCCTCCGGCCTCGGCCGCTACATCCGCCCCGGCTTCGCATCCTATGCCTCGGCCAAAGCCGGCCTGATGGCGCTGGCCAATACGCTGGCGCTCGAATATGCGCCAAAGGTGCGGGTCAACACCGTGGCGCCCGGCTTCGTCGATACGGCGTTTTCGCACGGCGGCACGGGCATCTCCGACGAAACCGCCGAAATCGAAGTCGATCTCGCAAAATATGTCAGCGTCATTCCGCTCGCGCGCGTCGCCGAGCCGGAAGACATCGTCGGCCCGATCCGCTTTCTGCTTGGGCCCGAGAGCGCCTACATGACCGGCCAGGTGCTGTGGGTCAATGGCGGCGCATACATGCCGTGAGGTTGGAGTATCGGTAATGGTCGCGCAAACGCTCTATGACAAGATCTGGGACAGCCACGTGGTCGCGGACCGCGGCAATGGCGAGCATCTCATCTATGTCGATCGCCACCTGGTGCAGGAAGTGTCGAGCCCGCAGGCTTTTGCGGCCCTTGACCAGGATGGACGGAAGGTCCGCTGTCCGGAGGCGCACATCGCCGTCGCCGACCACGCCGTGCCGACATTGCGCGGCGACAGGCCATTCGCCGAAGGCCTTGCGTTTTCCCAGGTCGAACGCCTCAAGGAAAACGCCGCGAAACACGGCATCGCCTATATGCCCATGGATGGCGAACGACATGGCATCGTTCACGTCATCGGCCCTGAACTGGGTTTCACCTTGCCAGGCGTCGTTCTTGTATGCGGAGACAGTCACACCTGCACCCATGGCGCCTTTGGGTGCATCGCCTTCGGCATAGGGGCCAGCGAATGCACCAGTATCTTCGCGACGCAAACGCTTCGCCAGCGCAAGCAGAAGACGATGCGGGTCAATCTGGAGGGCGGATTGCCGGACGGCGTAACCGTCAAGGATGTCATTCTTGCTCTCATCGCCGAAATCGGAACCGGCGGCGGCGTCGGATACGCCCTGGAATACGCCGGATCCACCGTGCGCGAGCTTTCGATGGCGGCCCGCATGACGCTCTGCAACATGTCGATCGAGGCTGGAAGCCGGGTCGGCGTCGTGGCGCCGGACGAAAAGACGTTTGCATACCTCGAAGGCCGTCCGCTGGCGCCTTCGGGCGATGCCTGGAAGCAGGCCATGGCGGCATGGTCTGATCTGCATAGCGACGCTGATGCGGTTTTCGATCGCGAGGTGACGTTCAATACCGCTGATCTGGCGCCACAGGTCTCCTGGGGAACGACCCCGGAGCACACATGCGCGGTCACGGGTCAGGTGCCCGATCCGGAACGGGAAGCGGATCAGAACAGCAAGTCGAGACTGCGCAAGAGCCTTGCCTATATGGGCCTGGAGCCGGGAACCGCAATTCGCGACATCCCGGTCGACCGCGTGTTCGTCGGATCCTGCACCAATGGCCGTCTGGAAGACCTGCGGGCGGCGGCGCAGGTGCTTTCCGGCAGGAAGGTGGCGGACAGCGTCAAGGCGATCGCGGTGCCGGGATCGGCTGCCGTCAAGATCGCCGCGGAGCGCGAGGGCCTGCACGAGATATTCCTGTCCGCCGGCTTCGAATGGCGTGACGCGGGATGTTCGATGTGTGTCGCGATGAACGACGACCGGCTTGCCGAGGGCGAGCGCTGCGCCTCAACCTCCAACCGCAATTTCGAAGGTCGTCAGGGCAAGGGCGGACGCACCCACCTGATGAGCCCGCCGATGGCTGCGGCAGCCGCCGTAACCGGAAAGATCACCGACGTGCGGGAGCTGTTGTGACCATGGAAAAGTTCACCACAGTCAAAAGCGTCGCCGCGCCGCTTCTGGAAAACGCGATCGACACCGACGTCATCTTTCCGGCGCGCTTTCTGCTGTTGCTCGACCGCGAGGGCCTTGGCCGCTACGCTTTCAGCGAACGCCGCAACGGGCCTGAGCCTTTCGTGCTCGACACGCCGCCATACGATACGGCGAAGATCCTTGTGACCGGCGAGAATTTCGGCACGGGCTCCAGCCGCGAGCAGGCGGTATGGACCATCGCCGATCTCGGTATACGCTGCGTGATCGCCAGGAGTTTCGGCGAGATCTTTTTCGCCAACTGCTTCAAGAACGGCGTCCTGCCTGTCCGCCTCGGCGGAGACGATATGGCGGCGGTGGAGCGCGCCGCCGAGGCGGCGGAAGAGATCACGATCGACCTGGAGGCCCAGTCGATCCGGCTTTCGTCAGGACGCGAGATCCGCTTCGACATCGAACCGAACCTCAAGCGGTTGTTGCTCTTGGGTCTCGACGAGGTCGGCATGATCCTCGCCGAGGACGGGGACGCCATCAAGGCTTTCGAAGCGCGACGGAAGGCGGATCAGCCCTGGATGTCGATTGGCATCGAAAAATTGCATGCACTGGCCGAAGAACAGGATAAAAACGGATGAGCACCAGCGAAAATCTTCTCGATAACTACAAGCGGGCCTATGACAACCGGATCGGTTTCGGCGCCAGACCTGCCCTGATCATGATTGATTTCGTGCAAGCCTATTTCGAACCGGAGTGCGAGCTTTACGCCGGCGTGGAGGACACCCTCAAATCGGCGCTGAGAATACGAGACAAGGCGCGCGAATGCGGCGTGCCGATCATCCTGACCAATGTGGTCTATCAGGCCGGCGGGTGCGATGGCGGGCGGTTCTTCCAGAAGGCCAGGCCGCTCCGAAACTTCATTGCAGGCAATCCCATGGGCGCCTGGCCGGAAGGGCTGGACGTCGCCGAAAACGAGATCGTGATCTCCAAACAGTATCCCAGCGCCTTCTTCGGCACGTCGCTGGCCTCAACGCTGGCGACATTAGGCGTCGACACGCTCGTTCACACAGGCGTCACCACAAGCGGCTGCGTCCGTGCGACCTGCGTCGACTGCTGCTCTCACGGTTTCATTCCGATCATCGCGCGCGAAGCGGTCGGTGACCGGCATGCCTCTCCCCACGAGGCCAATCTGTTCGACATGGACGCCAAATACGGCGACGTCGTCGATGAGGAAGAGATCCTCGATTATTTCGAGAAGACGAAGATATCCGGTTGAGAAAGCCGGGTTTGCGCGCCAGTGGCTGGCGTTCTACCCGGCATAAACAGGTCCCTTTCCAATCAGTTTCGGAAAATCCTCATGGTTGCAAATCGGGGGATTTCCAAAATTACAAAATTGGTCTGGACAAATACTTCATCGCCGTGGCAGGTACGGGGCAAATTCGACGTAGCCGCCGGTGGGGCGGCGGGCGTCCTGTCATGCAATCCATCAAACTGGAGAAATGTCCTCAATGGCCGATCCTGCCCTCAGGAGAGCTTTGCTAACTGGTGAGTTCGTCACCGCACCCGGCGTATTTGAATTGATTTCGGCGCTCATCGCCGATTCGATGGGCTTCAAGGCGCTCTATGTGACCGGCTACGGAACCGTGGCCTCCTATCTCGGCCTGCCGGATGCGGGGCTTGCGACCTACACCGACATGATCGACCGTATCGCCTGCATCGTCGAGCGGACGAAGACGCCCGTCATCGCCGACGCCGACACCGGTTACGGCGGCCCGCTCAATGTCCGTCATACCGTTCGCGGCTACGAACGCGCCGGTGTCAGCGCTATCCAGATCGAAGACCAGGAATTTCCGAAAAAATGCGGGCACACGCCCAATCGTCGCGTGATTGCGCTGGACGACATGCTGCTCAAGATCGAGACGGCGGCCGAGAGCCGGCAAAGCGACGATTTTCTGATCATCGCCCGGACGGACGCCCGCACCGGTTACGGTCTCGACGAGGCGATCAGGCGCGGTCAGGCCTTCGCAAAGGCCGGCGCTGATGTGGTTTTCGTCGAATCGCCGGAAAGCGAAGACGAGATGAAGCGCGTCGCCGAGGCGATCGATGCGCCGCTGTTCGCCAACATGGTCAACGGCGGCATGACCCCCACCCTGTCCGAAGACCGGCTGAAAGCGTTGGGATATGCGATTGGCATCCACCCCGCGATCGGGTTTCTCTCCATGGGCGCCGCGCTCGAAAAGGCGTACGGTGATCTGAAAGCCAACGGCGAAACCACCGACGCCGTTGAGCTCTATGATTTCTCCAGGTTCAACGAACTCATGGGCTTCCCCGAAATATGGGCTTTCGAGGATAAGCTGGGGAAGGCTAGATAACGCCCTCCTCGGTCAGCTCTGACAGGGCCTTTGTGTCGAGCCCCAGCAGTTCGCCATAGATCGCCTCGTTATCCTTGCCCGGCTCGTCGCGGCCGAGCCAATTCACCTCGCAAGGCGTTTCGGATAGTTTCGGAGCGATGCCGGGAACGGCGATGTCTCCGAAGCGCTCGTCTTCGACGCGCACGATCATGTCGCGGGCCTTGAAATGCGGGTCCTCGGCGATTTCAGCGATCGAATTGATCGGCCCGTAGACGACGCCGTGCTCGTCGAGAATTGCGCCGAGATCTTTCGGCGTCATCGTGCTTGTCCATTCGCCGATCATGCCGTCGAGCAGCTCGACGTGGTCGCCGCGGGCCAGGTGGGTTGAAAAGCGCGGATCCTCGGCAAGTTCCGGCTGGCCCATGGCGGCGCAAAGCCGGCGGAACATCGGGTCCACATTGGCGGCGATCACGATGTAGGTCCCGTCGTTGGTCGGATAGATGTTCGAAGGCGCCACATTGGGCAGACCCGTTCCGGACGGTTTGCGGACGACGCCGCATTTGTCATATTCGGGCAGGGTGCTTTCGAGCATTGAAAAGCAGCTTTCGACAATCGCCGCGTCGACGACCTGGCCCTTGCCACCGCCGCCGGCGTCTCGCCAGTAAAGCGCCATCAGCAGGCCCTCGAATGCGAAAAGCGCCGTCAGAGTGTCGCCGAGCGAGATGCCGAAACGCGGCTGTGGCTGGTCGGGAAAGCCGTTGATATAGCGGATCCCGCCCATCGCCTCGCCGACGCTGGCGAATCCCGGCCGCTCCGAATAGGGGCCGGTCTGGCCGAAGCCGGAGACGCGGGCGATCACCAGCCCCGGGTTTTCCTTGTGCAGTTCGTCCGGCCCGAGGTTCCATTTCTCCAGCGTTCCGGGCTTGAAATTCTCGACCATGGCGTCCGCCTCGGCGGCAAGCCGTCGCAACAGATCACGGCCGCGCGGATCGCGCAGGTTTGCCGTTACCGATTTCTTGTTGCGGGCCAGCGTTGGCCACCACAGACCGTGGCCGTTATAGCGATGGTGGCCCCAGTCGCGCATTGGATCGCCCTTGACCGGCGGCTCCACCTTGATGACCTCGGCGCCGAAATCGGCGAGCCGGCTGCCGACGAAGGGACCGGCCAGAAGCTGGCCGACCTCGATTGCCCGGATTCCGGAAAGCGGGCCTGAACCCGTCGCCGTCCGCGCCTTGCCCGTCAAACTCGCACTCATCGCGTCGCAACCTCCATTGTTTTGTCAGTTTCGTTGAGGAATTCACCCAGAACATCGGAAAAGCGCTTGCGCATCTCCGGGCCCGCCACCACATGGGCGGCTCCTTCGAGCACGTAGCTGCGCGCATTCGGTATCATCGCTTCGATTGGTTTCGTCAGCCGCGGCCCGGTGACAGTGTCGAGCGGGCAATGGACGATGAGGCAGGGCGCGGATATCTGTCCGAGCCGATCCGTCACGTCGTGCGAAAGGCACGACTGAATGAGCCTGTCATGGGCCTCAAAACGATCGCGCAATTCGCGCCACGGCCCTTCTGGCCCAAGAATGCGCTCATGATTGGAGAGGTAATAGTCCTCGTCGAAGGACCACAGGCAAACCAGTTTCTGAAAAGCCTCCCACCCCATCTCGCGATGAACGTCGCGCAGCATTTCCATTTGATGGCGGAAGAGCGCGTCGGGCTTTGCCCAGGTTCCCATGTTGACCATGGAGCGCACCAGGTCCGGCCGGCCGATCGCCAGTTCCTGGCCGATGCAAGCGCCCATGCCGACAAGGCCGACGACATGCACGTCGCTCCAGCCGAGATGGTCGAGCAGTCCGGCGACGTCTCCGGCGTAGAGCTGCATGCTGGGCGTAACGGAAGGATCGTCATCCGATTCGCCTATCCCGCGGTGATCGAAGATCGCGACTTTATAGTTGTCCTTGAGGCTGCGTGCGAGGTGATGGTGCTGGCCATGGCAATAGGTGCCCCAGCCGCCCATGCAGATGGCGGGCGGCCCCTCGCCATGGACCTCGTAATACATGGTGTGACCGTTGATGCGCGCGACTGGCATGGCTCCTCCCTATCCGGATATTTCCGACGCCGGCGCCGAATGGCGGTTCAGGCGTCGATCCTCCACTGAACGATCCGGCCCTCCAGACCGAGTTCCCGACAAAACATGCGGAACGCCAGCGCCTTGTCCGCCTGCTCGGCCGGCGCCGCGAAACAGACGTGCCGGCTGCGCGGCTTTCCGGACGGTGAAAACAGCGCCACTGGCCTGTGATGCGTCGCAAGCCACGCCTCGACCCGGCGAAGCGTATTGGCTGCCAGAACCGGATCCTCGCCCGGCGGTATGGTGACGCGCATGACATGCCAGCGACCTGTCATGGTTCGACGCTCCCATCATGCTAACTGCCGAATTCCATCGGCTGGCGCCTTCGCACGAGCTGCGACGCCGCGACTGCAAGAATCAGGCCGCCGCCATAGAAAAGGTCCTGAACGAAATTCGGTATCCCGAAGATCTGCAGGCCGGAAATACCGGTCGCAAGCAGCAACACGCCGATCAGCGAGCCGACCGGATTAAATCGTCCGGGCACGATGCTGGTGGCGCCGAGGAAGGCCGCCGCGAAAGCCGGCAACAGCAGGCCGATGCGGGAACTCGGATCCGCCGAGCCGTTCAGTCCTACGGCAAGCACGCCGGCGACTGCGGCGATCGCGCCCGAACTTATGAGCGCCAGCGCGCGCACCGAATCGACGCGTATGCCGGCGAGGCGCGCCACTTCCCGCGCCCGGCCAACGAAGAGCAGCCTGCGCCCCGGTGTCGTGTATTCGAGGAAATACCAGATGATCGCGCACAGGATCAGCGCGTACCAGAACGACATGGACACCTCGAACAGGCGCGTCTGGTTGACCCAGCCGATGAGGGTGGGATTGGCGCCGAAGATCGAGATGGTGCGCGATCCGCTGATCCATTTCGCAATGCCGATGACGAAAGTCGCCATGCCGAGGGTGACGATCAGCGAATGAATGCGGAAAAAGACGATGAAGAAAGCATTGGCGGCCCCGATTGCTGCGCCAACCAGAAGTCCGAGGACGACTGCGACAAGTGTCGGCGAGCCCTGGCTGATCAGGATGGCCACCACCAGTGAGGAAAGCGTCATATTGGCGGCGATCGAAAGGTCGAAATCGCCTGCGGTCAGTGGCAGGAGCAGACCGAGCGTCAGGACGATCAGAACGCCTTGCGTGCCGAAAATCGTCGAGAAATTGGTCCAGCTGAAGAACCGTGAGGAATCATAAATCCCGCTGTCGATAAATGCGAACAGCGCGATCAGCAGGACCCAGATGCCGATGATCGCATAGCGTTCGAAAAAATTCTTCGGCACGGCGGGCGCCGGCGATGATTTCGACCGTTCTTCCTGGAGTCGAAGGACTTTCGATTCGAGTTCCGCCAGCCGGGCTTCGTATTGGGAGATGGGATCGTTGTTGTGAGCGTCCAATGAAAGGGTTCCTTGCGCTTTACTCGACCAGCGCCGTCTGATCGACAGACAGGGCGGAATAACATTGAAAAACTATCTCCTCCTTGGTGAGCCTCTCTCCCGTGAGTTCGATCACAGGCCGTCCCTGGGCGAAGACGATGACGCGATCGCAGATCTGCGCGAGTTGCTCGGCGTCGGTGCTGGCGCAGACGATTGATGCGCCCTCCCTGGCGGCCTGATCGATCGCAGCAAAGACCTGCTGGCGGGCGCCGACGTCCACGCCTTGCGTGGGCTCGTCGAGCAGGAGCAGGCGCGGCTTGAGCTCCAGCCACTTGGCCAGCAAAACCTTCTGCTGGTTGCCGCCGCTCAGATTTTCCAGATTGAGATCCGGATTGTTGGGCCTGACGTCGTGCGCCGCCCCGGTTTCCTGCGCCCATTGCCGCATGCCCAGCCGGTCGAGGCCGAGCTTTCGCGCGAAATTCGCCATCGAAGGCAGCGTCATGTTGTCGCTGATCGGCAGCGTGCCGGCGCCGCTGGCGCCGATGCGGTCGGCAGGCAGGAACGCCATGCCGAGGCCAATCGCCTTTTCCGGGTTCATTTCACGCAGCATGGTCTCTTTGCCGTCGATCGACAGCATGCCGTCGAGAGCTGTGCGGGCCCCGTAAATCAGCGACGGAATCTCGTCGAAGCCGGAGCCGATCAGGCCGGTCAGTCCCAGCACCTCGCCGCCGGACAGATCGAAAGACACGTTGCGGCAGGTGGCGCCGGAAAGATCGCTGACGATGACAGCGCTGCGATCAGCCGGTTTTTTCCGATGCGTCGCCTGATAGGCGGTGACGCGTTTGCCGATGATCAGTTCGATGAAGTCTTCCGGCGAGGTGCGGTCGGTCTCGATGACGCCGGCGACCTGGCCGTCGCGAAGGACGGTGGCGCGGTCGGTGATTTCCATGATCTCGTCGACGTCATGGCTGACAAAGATCACCGAGGCGTCCTTTTTCACCAACTGTCTGACAAGATTGAACAATTTTTCAACGCCGATGCGCGGGAGGAATGGCGTCGGCTCGTCTAGAACCAGAATCCCTTCGCCGCCGTGGGCCTCCTGCGCCGAGCGCACTTCCTCCATCGCGCGGACAATGGCGACGAGGCAGCGATCGACTTGCGGCAGATCCTGGATCTTCGTCGTGGGATCGATCGCCAGTTCATATTCCGTCAGAATTCTGCGGATACGCTGTGTCTCGCCGCGCCAGTCGATCCGCCATTGGTTTTGCGTCGCGAAATCGCTGAGGCAAATGTTCTCCGTCACCGAAAGCGACGGTATCAGCCCAAGATGCTGATGGACAAACGCCATGCCCAGTTCGCGGAACTGGCCGGGCGTCAGCGGCAGGGGAATCTCCCTGTCGTAGAGGACGAGCTTGGCGCCCGGCTGCGGCGCCAGAAATCCTGAAAGGATCTTGATAAGGGTCGACTTGCCGGAACCATTCTGCCCCAGAAGTCCGTGCACTTCCCCGCGCGAAACGGAGAGGGAAACGCCGTCAAGTGCGACGGCGCCTCCGAAATGCTTGCTCAGATTTGTAATCTGCAGCGCTGGTGTCTTCTGCATCGGTCCAGCCTGTTGCGGGTTCTATTCCAGGCCCCACAACTTCTTGAAGCCGCTGATCTCGCCATCGCCATAGCCGCCATAGGTGGCCGGAACGCCCGCTGTCTCGACATTGCTGTCGTCGAACAGGTAGAGCGGCGTGTTCAGCTGGGTGATTTCGCCCTTGTCGCAGAGCAGGCGCATGGTGCCGTCGATGCTGGACCAGCCGACCCATGCAAGGCTTTCGCCCACATCCATCTCCATCAGGTCGCCGTCGCGGATCATGTCGAGAATGAACGGCGTGCCGTTGTAGCTGGCGATGCGCACGTCCTCGCGGTTGGACAGGGTAAGCGCCGGAACGACAAAGCCCGACATCGAGTCGTAGATCGGCAGGATGTAGTTGATGCCCGGATCGGCGACGAGGGCCGACTGGACTTCCGGCTGGATCTGGCTGCCCCATTCCACAACGGGAACGTTGATGTATTTGTGCTTGCAGTCAGGACAATTGGCGTCGAGATACTCCTGGATCGCCTTCACGAACGCTCCTGTCGGAATGATTTCATCCGAGCCGATGATTACGGCATTGACCTTGCCGCCGGTCTTTTCCATGGCCCAGGCAGCCATCAGCTGTCCGGCCTTCGTGTAGTCCATGGCGAAGTTGCCGTCGACGAGTTCGCTCGGCGTCTGCGTGACGTCGTAGAGATGCGTGGCGACGATTTTCACGCCGGCCTCCCGGGCTTCGGCGAGCTGCGGGCCGATCGCTTCCGGCGGTATCCCGCCCTGGATGTCGATGACGTCATAGCCTTCCGAGACAGCCTGTTTCACAGCCTGAACCCACTGGTCGAGGTTAAGCTGGTTTTCAGACACTGTGAGTTCGAATCCGATCGCGTCGGCGGCTTCCTTCTGGGCCTTTGCGATCTCGACGTTGAACGGATTTTCACTTGTCAGCGGTATGACATAGACCTTTTTATCGGCCATGCAGGCCTTGGCGTCGAAAGCCTCACCCGGCGCTTCGAACGTGGGCAGTTTGCTTGCCTCTTCGAGCAACGCCTTGGCGTCCTGAGCGTTCGCAGCGCCAGCAAAACCCGCGGTTGCGGTAAGCGCCACGAATGCCGAAATGCACATTCCCTTGCATGCAGTCATTGATGTTCTCCTTGTTCCCCTGGACAGGCAAACGTTAGCACAGAGAATTTTATCAAACAATTGGTCTGGACAAATCACTTCGTTTGATGTGCTATTCAAAGTTATAGGGGTGCAAACCATGAGGGGATTTGTATTGGCGCGCGGTAAGCCGGAGGATGTCCTATTTCCAGTGACGACCAACAAAATCCGGATTTTTCGTCTGGCCTCGCCGGTCTCAAACGGATCGGCAGCAAGGTCAGGGAGAGGATTGGCGATCTGCTGCGGCAGGCGGGCCAGGACAAAAGCAAGCAAGTGGAAAGGCGTTACATGAGTAATTCTGACGACTCGGTTCGCAAGTACGAACAGCGGATCGCCGAACTGGAAGCGCGGCTGCGCCGCATGGAAGCGTTCATGGATGGCGACGAAACGCCGCCGGCGACGCAGATTGCGGCCCGGAGGAACGTTCCGCGCATCGGCGAGGGCTATCGCCTTGGCGTGGACGTGGGCGGAACGTTCACCGACCTCATGCTCATCGACGAACGCACGGGCGACACACACGTGGCCAAGGTTTCTTCGACGCCGAAGGACTCCTCGATCGGCGTTCTCAACGGCATTGAGCGGATCTGTAGCCAGGCTGGCATCGATCCCACCGAAATCAACTATGTGATGCATGGAACAACCGTAGCCACCAACACCGTTCTGACCGGATCAGGCGCGCTGGTCGGACTGGTAACCACCCGTGGTTACCGGCAGGTGCTGCAGATCGCCCGGTCGTTTGTGCCGGGCGGTCTCGGCGGTTGGGTTATCTACAACAAGTCCGATCCGCTCGCCCCGCTGGAACTTACCATCGAGGCGAATGAACGCATCGCCGCCGACGGAACCGTGGTCGAACCGCTGGACGAGGACCAGTTGCGTCGCGATCTTCAGGTTCTGAAGGACGGAGACATCCAGGCCCTGACCGTCAGCCTCTACAACGCCTATACCAACGGCGTCCACGAGCGCATGGTCCGTGATGTGGCCCAGTCGGTGCTGCCTGGCATTCCGGTGTCCATTTCATCGGAAGTCATGCCGGAAATGTACGAATACGAGCGGACGGAAACGACCGTGGTCAATTCCTACATCCGCCCGGTCGTCGCCAAATACGTCGAGAACCTGCATGGCGAACTCGATCGCCGCATGAACGGCGTTCGCCTCCAGATCCTGCGTTCCGACGGCGGCCTGTCGTCCGCGGACGCGGCCAAGTCGGCGCCGGTCAACCTGCTGATGTCGGGTCCGGCCGGCGGGGTGTCGGGCGCCATCTGGATCGCCAAACAATCCGGCTATGAGGACCTGCTGACCTTCGACATGGGCGGCACCTCGACTGACGTGGCGCTGATCCAGAACGGCGTCGCCCAGACGCGGCGCGAAACCCGCGTCGCCGACGTGACGGTGCGCGCGCCGTCCATCGACGTGCGGACAGTTGGCGCCGGCGGCGGCTCGGTCGCCTACGTTCCTGAACTCACCAAGGCGCTCCGCGTCGGTCCGAAATCGGCGGGCGCCGATCCGGGACCGGCCGCCTATGGCCGCGGCGGCGAAGAGCCGACGGTCACCGACGCCAATATCGTTCTCGGCTACTTGCCGGCCGCGGCTCGTCTCGGCGGCGACATGGCGATGGATGACTCGCTGGCTGAAAAAGCCGTCGGAACCGTCGCCGATGCGCTCGGCCTGCCGGTCAAAAAGGCGGCTGAAGGCATATACGACATCGTTAACGAGAACATGTTCGGCGCGCTCCGGCTGGTTTCGGTCGAGCAAGGCTACGACCCGCGCAACTTTGCGCTTGTCGCCTTCGGCGGCGCAGGACCGCTGCACGCCAATGCGCTCGCCAAACTCATGGGATCGTGGCCGGTGATCGTGCCTCCGGGGCCGGGCGTGCTCTGCGCCTCGGGCGACGCGACGACGCGTCTGCGCGACGAGGCCTCGCGCACACTGGTCGTGCGGGTGGAAAACACCAGCGACCGGACCATCCGGGACGAACTGGAGGAACTGGCGAGCCAGGCCGCCAAGAGCCTCGAGGGCGAGGGCGTCGAACGCCACGATCAGACCGTCGCCTACGAAATCGACCTGCGTTACGCCGGCCAGGGCACCTCGCTCTCGGTTCCGGTGACGCCGGAACATTTCGACCGCGAGGGCCTGAAGGGCGTGACGAAGCACTTCGACGACATGCATCACCAGATGTTCACCTTCAATCTCGACCAGCCGCACGAACTGGTCAATCTCAGGGCCGTGGTCCAGGGCAAGGAAACCATGGTGACGGCCCGCAAGCTCGATACGGGCGGCGGCGATCCGTCCCGGGCGAAAACCGCCGAAACTACGGTGTTCTGCGACGGGGAAGACCGGAAGGCCGCCATCTACGACCGCGAGAAGTTGAGGACGGGCGACCGCATCAACGGACCCGCCATCGTGACGGAGATGGATTCCACCACCCTCATCCTGCCGGATCACTATGCAGAGGTCGACGCCGTCGGCAGCCTGCTGATCCGCCCCGCGTCTTGAATCAAACCTGCAAGGGAACAACGCCATGCCGGCCAAGATTATTCAGAAAAACGACACCCCCTTCAATCGGGTCGATGTCGAACCAATAACCCTCGACATAATCGAGAACGCCTTGCGCAACGCGCGAACGGAAATGGACGCTGTCTTGTTCCGCACCGCCATGTCGCCGGGCATCCGCGAACAGCACGACGCCTTTCCCATGATCGCCAATTCGGCGGGCAAGATGGTCGTCGGCCAGTTCGGCTCCTTCATCCACGGCTTCACGGAAGGCTATGACGGGGTAATCGAGGATGGCGACATCTTCCTGACCAACGACCCGTATTCCTGCAACGGCGCGGTCAGCCATCTGAACGACTGGCTGACGATGAAGCCTATCTTCCGGGAAGGCAGACACGTCGCCTGGGCGGCGATGTTCGGCCACCTGACGGATGTTGGAGGCCGCGTGCCGGGCAGTCTGCCGACGGACGCGCACATGATCTACGAGGAAGGAATCCAGATTCCCCCGGTGAAAATCTACCATCGCGGCGAGGTCAACCAGGAAGTCCTGAACATGTGCCTGCGCAACACGCGCACGGAAGAGTGGAACAAGTCGGACTTTAACGCCATCGTCGCGGCCCTCAGGCTGGCCGAACGCCGCGTGCACGAGATCTGCGACCGTTTCGGGGACGATACCTTCTACTCCGCAATGGAAGACATGCTCGACCGTAACTTCCATGCGATGAAGGCGATCATCCACATGGTGATCCCGGAATCCTCGAACAAGTTCTATTTCGAAGACTATATCGACGACGACGGCATCGGCATGGGCCCGTACAAGGTGGCCTGCAGCCTGTGGCGCGAAGGCGACGTGGCGATCTTCGACTTCGAGGGCACGGATCCGCAGTCGGTGAGTTCGGTGAACTTTCTCCTGAACGAGGAGATGTTCAAGATGTTCCTGGGCGCCTTCACCATCAACCTGTTCGATCCGCAGATCCTGTTCAACGACGGCTTCTATCCGCTTGTCGAGGTCCGCATCCCGCGGGGCACGATCCTCAAGCCGGTGCGGCCGGCGGCGCTGTCCTGCCGAACCCACATGCTCGGACGCATTTTCGACATCATGGGCGGCCTGCTCGGCCAGGGAGCGCCGGATGCGCTGAACGCCGCCGGCTTCTCCGACAGCCCCCACTTCATGTATTCGGGCTACAATTCGGAAGGCGAGTGGTACCAGCTTTACCAAATCGGCTTCGGCGGAATCCCCGGTCGTCCGGTAGGCGACGGTCCGGACGGACACTCGCTGTGGCCGGCCTTCATGAACGTGCCGAACGAGTTTCTGGAAGCCTACTTCCCGCTTCGGATCGTCACCTACGAGACCATTCCGGATTCCGGCGGCGCCGGCCTGCACCGCGGCGGCAACGGCGTGTCGCTGGGCTATCAGTTCCTCGAACCCGGCGAAATCTCGATCCACGACGACCGTTGGCTCACCTATCCGTGGGGCGTCAACGGCGGCACGCCGGGCGAGCGCTCCACCAAGCTCCTTGTCCGCAAGGACGGCTCGAAGGAGCATCTGCCGTCGAAATGCGACAAGGTGAAGGTCGAGCCGGGCGACACGCTCTTCTTCAACACCTGGGGCGGCGGCGGCTGGGGCGACCCGCTGAAGCGCGAGGCCTCCAAGGTGGCGATGGACGCCCGGCGCGGTCTCGTCACCGTCAAGGGAGCGCGACGCTACGGCGTGGTTCTGGGCGACGACTTCTCCCTAGACGAGGGCGAAACCAAGCGCCTGCGCGAATGCATGGAGGCCGACCGCGGCGAACTGCCGATGTTCGACCGCGGCGGCAGCATCGAGGATCTGAAGGCGCGGTGCCGCGAGGAAACGCATCTTGAGCCTCCGCGCGCGCCCGTCTTCCAGAAATGGATGAAGCGCGAAAAGGCGGCGCAGGCCGCCGAATGACGTGATGGAGCAAACGGCGAGCGAAATGTCCCGCACCGACGATCCGATGCCTCAGGCGCAACTCGCCCGCGAGGTGTCGTCGGTGCTCGATACGCTCTACGCCGGCGGAGTGGCGATCATCCCGCTCGACGTCGCCTACGCCATCGTCGCGTCCGGCGAAGAGGGGATCAAGCGGATCTTCACGGCGAAGAACCGCTCCTACGACAAGCCGTCAGGCATGTTCGGCAATTGGGGGCTTTCCGGGGAAGTCCACATCATGGACGACGACCGGCGCGCCATGGTCAAAAGCGTCGTCGAGGAGGACCGGCTGCCGTTCTCGGTCGTCGCTCCCTTCCGCGCGGATCATCCGATCTTCGCCCGCGTGGCGCCCTTCGTGCTCGCCAACTCCTCCAAGGCCGGCACCCTCGACATGTTGCTGAACGCCGGTCTTGTTCACAACGAGGTCGCCCGGCAGTCGATTGAAAGGGGACAGCCTGTCTTCGGTTCATCGGCCAACACGTCGCTCGCCGGCTCCAAATACCGTTATACGGATATCGAGGATCGGGTTCGCGAGGCGGCCGACGCCCATCTCGACCATGGTCTCAGCAAATACGCCAACGCCGAAGGGCGCTCCAGCACCATCATCGATTTCAGGGATTTCCATGTCGTGCGCGTCGGCGTCTGTTTCGACCGTCTGAAGGAGATCTTCCAGGACCGGTTCGATGTGTCGCTGACCGTCGACGAAAGGACAGCACAATGAGTGACGCATACGAATCCTTCGGATATCAGCCGGAGTCCAGAATCGGTTTCGGCAAAAAGCCGGGCGTGGTTGTCGTCGATTTCCAGACCGCCTTCACGGATCCGAGTTTTCCGCTCGGCAAGAGCCCGATGATCGGTTCCGCCGTCGAAGCGACGGCGACGCTGCTGAAAGCCGCGCGGGCGGCAAACGCGCCGGTCGCCAATGTCTACACCGCTTATTCCAGCGCGCGTGACGCGCCCTACTGGAAGGTCCCGACGGTGGTCAACGAGTTCCACCACGGCAAGCCGGGAACCGAGTTCGAGCCGCGCACCTACGACGCCTCATACGACACGGTGTTCTGCAAGACAGGTCCTTCGGTATTCTTCCAGACGTCCGTCGTCCAGCTTTTCATCAAGGAACGCGTGGACACCGTGTTCGTGACCGGCTGCACCACATCCGGCTGCATCCGCGCCAGCGTCATCGACGCCTTTTCCTACGGCTTTCGGGTCATGGTTCCCGAACCCTGCGTCGCCGACATGGACGAGGGGCCGCACCGCGACAATCTCAGAGACATCGGCCGCCGATACAGCGACATTATCGATCTCGAAGAGTCTCTCGTCTATTTTGAGGAGATAAGGAAAAGCAACGCTGTCGACTGACGGCGCATTGCTTGCCTAGCCGAAGAAACGGGAAAACACGCCGCGTTCCTTCGGCGCAGCGCCTTCCTGCTCGATGAGGTTCTGGAGCGCGTCCAGCGTTCGGCTCAGGAGCCGGTCCCGCTGGTCGATCTCCTTCTTGCGATCCTTGTTGGATTGATTGGCCTTTTCGAGCGCTGCAAGCGACTGTTCCAGCACGGTGTCGTAGCGGGCGATCGTTGCGTCGACGTCGCCGGTTTCGACTTCCGCAGGCGCTCTGCCACCCTGTGATTGCAGGGCGGAGATGTAGCGCTGCGATAAATCCTCCTGCATCCTGATTGCATTCTGCAGGGCTTCCAGCGTCTGGTTCAGGAAGCGGTCGCGCTGCTCGATTTCCTGTTTCCAGCCTCCGTTTTCCCGCCGGGCGGCCTCAAGAGCGGCGAGCGACCGTTCAAGCATGGCGTCGTAACGCGCAATCGTCACCTCGGCCTCCCCGTCGTCGGCATTTGAAGTCGCCGGTCCCGATGCGGAGGCCAGTCGCTCCGACATCGTTTCCTGCATCCTGATTGCTTTTTGCAGGGCGTCCAGCGTCTGGTTCAGATAGCGGTCGCGCTGCTCTATCTCCTGTTTCTGGCTGTGGTTCGCCTTGTGCGCGGCTTCGAGCGCCGCAAGCGAGCGATCGAGCATGGCGTCATATTTGGCAACCGTCGCGTCGATGTCGCGGCCGGCCGGGGACGCCGCCTTCTCGCCGCCGCCATTGGCGACGGCCTTCGACATGCGTTCCTGCGCGCTCAACGCCCGGTCCAACAGGCCCAGCGTATGGTCGAGGCTCGATTGCAGCTTCTGCTTGTCGCCGGTCAGTTGCTCGGCGCGGGCGACGGCGCGGTCAAGCAGTCCGATCAGGCGCTCATAGTCCAGCGAAGACAACTCGCGCATGGGAAGCGGGCTTGCCTCGGCCCGGCTCTTCAGCCGGCCGGCGGTCCGGTCATAGCGATCGAGCAGCGTCATTTGCCGCTCGACCAGCCTTTCCAGGTGGTCGATGCGCGCATTGCGTTTTTCCAGCTTGCGCCTCAGCTTGTCGATATCTTTAGACAAATCCGCTTCCGTTCCGGGGGCCTGCCGTTCAGCAGCATACATCCTTGACTGACTCCCGTACCCTCGACGTTCGAAATCAAATCGCGGCGCAGAGCCGCCAGCACGTCCGATAATCTCATTTTTTGGTTACCAATCAGTAACTCGGGGTCAATCCATGTTGCCTGTCAAGGGCGCTCGACCTATAATTTGTCCATACAAAGCGAGGCCAATGGCATTCTCGCACAGCGGCGGAGACATCATGACGACCAGGGTCGACATCATCGAAGTATCGCCACGCGACGGCATCCAGAACGAGAAAACTCTGCTGTCGACGCAAACCAAGCTCGAGCTGATAGACCGCGCGACTGCGGCCGGGATCAGGGCGTTCGAGGTCACCAGCTTCGTCAATCCGAAGCGTGTCCCGCAAATGGCCGATGCGGGCGAGGTCGCGCAAAGCCTGAAAAAACGCTCCGATACGCGTTACATCGGCCTGGTCCTTAACGAACGCGGCTTTGAGCGGGCGCGGCTTTCCGGTCTCGAGGACGTGAATTGCGTCGTCGTCGCCACCGAGACCTTCAACCGCCGCAACCAGGGCGTCGCCGTCGACGATACGATGGCGGATATCGCGCGCATCGCGGCGATGGCGCATGACAGCGGCGTCCGCATGGGCGTTACGATTGGCGCGGCCTTCGGCTGTCCCTTCGAGGGCGAGGTGACAGTTGAGCGGGTGACCGAAATCGCCGCCAGGCTTGCCGAACTCAAACCTTTCGAGATCGCTCTGGCTGACACGATCGGCGTCGCGGCGCCGAGCGACATCAAGGCCAAATTTTCCGCAGTCGCCCGCGAGATCGGCGGTATTGCGCTGCGGTGCCACCTGCACAACACCCGAAACACCGGGCTCGCCAATGCGGTGGCCGCCATTGAATCCGGCGTGACCCGCATCGATTCATCTATCGGCGGCGTCGGCGGGTGTCCTTTTGCGCCTGCGGCGACCGGCAATATCCCCACCGAGGATCTCGTCTACATGCTCGACCGTATGGGCGTCGAAACCGGCGTGGACGCACAGGCGCTGATAGACACCGCGCAGTGGCTCGGCGCAATGCTCGGCGTCAGTCCACCCGGCATGTTGCAGCGCGCCGGCATGTTTCCACCGGCGGCCGGCGCGGCCGCCTGAACAGATCGGAGTGATCGCATGGCCGACGAAAAGGATATCTATCGCAGCCAGGGTTTCGGCAATGCGGTGGGCATGGGCGAGAGCCCGGCGTTGATCATTGTCGATTTCGTCATCGGCTTCACGGACGCAAGACATTTCGGCGGCGGCAATATCCCGCCAGCCATCGAAAAGACGGTGGATCTGCTGGCGTTCGCCCGCAAAAAGGAATGGCCGATCGTCCATACGCGCGTCGTCTACCAGGAAGACGGATCGGACGCCGGCGCCTTCGCGCGCAAGGTGCCGAGCCTCCTGAAGCTGACGCCGGACAGCGAACTGTCGCAGATCGTGCCGGAGCTGACGCCGCGTCCGGGCGAACTCGTCCTCTGCAAGCGTCAGGCCTCGGCCTTCTTCGCCAGCGAGCTCGCCGCATGGCTGACATTTCGCGGCGTCGACACCACGCTGGTCACGGGCTGCACTACTTCGGGATGCGTCCGCGCGACGGTGATCGATTCCGTCAGCAGCAATTTCGGGACGATCGTGGTGACCGATTGCGTGGGCGACAGGGCCATTGAACCCCACAACGCCAACCTGTTCGACATGGGCCAGAAATACGCCGACCTGATGGAGAGCAGCGAGATTTACGCCCATTTCGGCGAATCCCGCGCGGCCTGAAGCGCGTTCTCCACTGATTGCTTGTGGAGCGGGGCAGACGAACGGACGGATTTCCTCTAACCGTTGTAAGTGACGGATTTGGGTCTCCGGGGCAGTGACGGATATGGAGCAGATGGTCATTCAGGACATCGATACGGGCGGGCCGGACCGCCCGCGCTACCAGCAGATCTATGCGATGCTGCGTGAACGCATCAGCTCGGGCGCCTATCCGATCGGCAGCAACCTGCCGACGGAAGTGGAGTTCTGCGACGAGTTCAATGTCAGCCGCTACACGGTGCGCGAGGCGCTGCGCCGCCTCGTCGATCAGGGCATGCTCGCGCGCAGGCAGGGCTCCGGCAGCGAAATCATCGCCACGGAGCCGCATCGCAATTTCGTCCATCAGGTCCGGTCGCTGGCGGATCTGTTCCAGTATGCGCTCGACACGCATCTCGATATCCGCGCGATCAGGAAGATACGTCTGCCTGCGAAGATCGCGACCGCGGTCGGCGGCGAGGCCGGGTCGCAATGGCTCGAAATCAAGAGCGTGCGCCGGACCCACAAGAACGGCGAGCCGATCTGCGTGACGCATTCCTATATCCCCGACCGGCTTGCCGGGATCGAACCGGATATTCCGGACTGCGTTGGCCCGCTCTACGCGCTGCTGGAGGAACGCTCCGGCGAGACGATCACGAACGCTTCCCAGGAAATCGGCGCCGAACCCATGACCAAGGCGATCGCCAACGCGCTGGGCCGTGAGCCTCGCGCCGTGGCGCTGCGCCTGTTGCGACGCTATTCGTCCCGCAAGGGCACGTTGATCGCGTCCTTCAACTGGCACCCGGGCGACAGTTTCACATATTCGATGGAACTGCAGCGCAATCCGAGCCACTGACAGAACGCCGACTGGCGAAGCAGGCTGAAAAGATCATGGTGAACAGAAGTAAGGGTGGCTCGCCGGCGCAAAGCGAGCCACCCTTGCGGCGCCACTGTGCCGTAAGTGAGAGGCGCTACGGGAGTTGCTATCGCAACAACTCTTGATGTGTTTGTGACAATCACCACGCGGAAGGTTATTTTCAGGCGACAGGCCGCATCTTTCTCGCTTTGACTGGTAAAAATCGTCGGCGCTACTCTTGGCGCCGATGACTGCAATTCCGGACAATGATCGTGTTTCGGTTTAGCCGCGCCTGAGCCGCATGGCGTTCTTCCGCGCCGCGGCGCCGATAGGTTGAACCAGCGCCTCGGCGACAAGGAGAGGGTCTTGCCGGGTTGCAACGGCCGCCGCCGCCCGTTCAGCCGCCTTGGCGAAGGCGGAAGGTTTTTCGAAGACCATTCTGGTCAATTCCACCGGCGTCAGTGAACCGTTCGCAAGCTTGACGCTTCTGCGCCAGATGACTTCGTGAGTGGCCAGCCCCAAATGCACATAGGCGGAGCTCAGGCGATTCCAGGATTCGGCCCATGTGAGAAGAGTTTGCATTCCGTACATTCAATCGATCCTGTTTTCCTGATCGTGGGCGAAGCCCGGCGACGGTCGATTTCAGACCTTGATCTCCCGGCACAAAGAACACCTGCAAAGCGCAGTGGTTCCGGCGTGAGAGTCTTATAGGCCGGATGTGCTGAATCAATGGATCGGGAGTTGATTCCGCTGTGGATATCATTCGATTTTTTAAAGCTTCGCCATCGTCAGAAACGGCTCATTCCCGGCGCCGCCAACAAAAACTTTCGTTGCCGCCTGGTGCTTTTCGGGCCAGCTGTGATGCAAACGTGCGCGAGCACCAGCGTGTCAGGCCATGGCCACAAACGCCAGGCGCCGACAGGGCGCTGGTTTCAAGACCGGTCCCAAGCAACGCGACTGCCTGCGCCGCGAAACGATGTCGACAGGCGCGGTTGAAGAGTACAGACAGCGTGAAGTTACGAATATCGCCGGAGTATTGACGAGTCGATATGGATGAGCTGCGGCGCTGGCGTCGAGCCTGCTTCGGTGATGGTCGGCGAGGGTATGCGGCGGTGGGTCGGCTATTGGGCGGGCGCAAGGATTTCAAAGCCGCACTGTGTCAGTTGAACACTCACACCATGGAAGGATCTTCAACCGATGGGATGTGTGCTGACACCCCACTCAAATCGTAGAAGTGTATCTGGTACTTGGATCGAAAGAAGGGGTTGTAGGCAGAGATCTCAACGATTCTGTTTTTCAACTCCACCAATATGCTCCCTTGTACCGGATTCTTGACCGCCGCAACGAATCTGTACCCGTGATCCTCTGCATAGTTCTCCAGACATGCCAGGAACTGATCTTGACCTTCGACCGGAACCGAAACTCTCATCGACCTTATCGGATGAACTGTCTTTGGTACGAATGGTGGCGGCTCCGCGAGCAACAAGCAGGCGAACATCGCAGCGACGAGTATGGCCCGCATCAATCTGTTGTAGTTTATGGTCACAGCGATGCCGCTAGAAAGTATCCGCCCAATTGAGACGGCTATGATCTGAATGATAGATTGCCTTTCTCCCATTCCAGTATGGTGTATTTGGCGTTCAGGCGTATCACTGGTTGTGTAGCTGTTTCCAATGATTTGAGTTTGGCGATTGCTTCTTTGGTATCTATCTCAAGACAATGAGTTGCCGCCCATAACTGAACTGAGGCGTCTTCATCGTCTAAGAGTTCGAGAAGGAACCTATCTTCTCCCAAGTCTATGATTTTGATAGGTGTTTCTTGCAGCCTGTCATAAGCAAGATTGGCATTTCGTGTGTCGCCCCGCGTCGTTGCACTACTGTGAGCCGCGGCAAATTTTCTATAATCCGAGAGCAGGCTATCAATCATCATTTGCTTCAATTTGAGAAAATCAAAACTGGAATAGCTCCAAGAGCTACGTCATATATCAAAATGAGCCTGAATCGATTTGTCGATATACGGCAGCAGAATCTCTACAAGTTTTGCGTGAACTGAAATGTTCAGAGCCAGTTGATCGTAATTGAAGAAATTGAAATATCCCTCGCAAAAATATGGAACGAAACTGGAGTGATCGAAATCGAAGCTCATGCCCATTTCCGGTGTCGAGATTCTCCTGTTGTAAAGCTCTATCAGACCTCTGTTTCTCACATGCGATATCAGGAGTGACGGCATAAAGACGGGATGCAGATATTCGTCTTCTTCGGTAGCCCAATTGTATGTGTGATCAACGCTGTAGTTGCACCACTGAAGCCGCCATTCATTGTTAATTTTTCTATCGAGGATTGGATATTTCTTGGTCGACCGGGCCTTTGAGTACGTAAAGCCCATTTCTTCAAATTTACATTGAGAGTATTCCGAAAAGAAACCTATCCGGCTGCGGGCATCCAGGGCGCCAAACTTTTCAGATAACCTCTGAAAATCACTGTCCTGTCGAGTTTCCCCCAATTCTCTTTCGATGATCTCGTTTCTCTGCGACTGAATTTCATCAAGAATTCTGCTTCGGCCGTTTAGGCTTTTCTGCCTTTCATCAAAGAGTATCGAATCTATTGGATCGATCGGAATGCCATTGCAATTTTGTTCGAAGCAACCAAGAGGCGCCGTAAATTCATATCTTTGGGAACCTTGGTACCTGCGATTGTTGATGTTCGATATCCGTGCTTTCTGAAAATCGGACTTCAGCTTTCTTTGCTGATCAAACAATCCGGCGTCTGTCATGGTCCGATCCACCCATCTCTGAAATGGCATAAAAGCGCTGTACGTTAGGGCGAGTTCCTCCTGAATTTCATAGGTCTGATCCGCAACCCCGAAGAGGGATTGCGCGAGACTTTCGGACTCGCGTAAAGGTATTGTATCTCCATTAATCATTATTATTCCTGTGCTCGTTGAATGATCGTTAGAATGACAATTTTAGGTGGAAGGTCAACGGAGCGGAGTGGTGGAAGCAGTCAGCCAATAATCGTTCGAGAAAGTCATGGATACACGAACTATTAACCTTCGCGAAGCTCTCGAGAACATCGATCTTTCTCTGGCGGGCGTGCAGCTGGTTTTTTCATCGATGGCTGTAAATCTGGGTACCCAGTTCGAACTATCTGATCATGGTAATGTTGAACGACCAGAGCTATTCGATTCTTGTTCCAAAACCGGCGATTTGCGCCTTCTCTGGAAGCTGATCGATGTTCAAGCCGAAGGTATCGAAGCGGACGAGAATTCGTTTCGGCTAAATTTTGAGAACGGAATTACGATCATCTGCAAAAACCTGAACACGGTCCCGGAACAGGTCCAGCTTTGGTATACTCAATTGAGTCAGGAGCGAGATCAAATCATCCTTGATCGTTATCCCGCTGATTTCCTATGACAACGA
The DNA here is from genome assembly GCF_019492055.1 of Flavimaribacter sediminis. GTDB lineage: Bacteria > Pseudomonadota > Alphaproteobacteria > Rhizobiales > Rhizobiaceae > Flavimaribacter > Flavimaribacter sediminis. The sequence continues at coordinate 393,951 of NZ_JAICBX010000001.1, forward strand.
CGAAGCCTGTTCTTTTTGTTCTGATGGTCTTGTTGCTGGGCTTCTTTGGCTGCGGGCAAAAGCGAATCGACGAAAGCCAGGGGGTGGAAATCGCCAACGCCATGATCGAGCGGTATTTGGCCAGTGGTACGCTTGACGAAAGATTTCACAATCTCTCCGAGCCAAAGACGACATATCAGGACAGGGGTGATTTGGAAGATTATTTCTTTATGGTCGAGTATGTCGACAGCAAGTCCAAAGCCGTCATCGTCGTCATTGTGGAGCCGGACGGGAGCGCGGAACTGACGTACGACGCGGGAGAATGAATCTGGACGATAAGAGGATATCTAGGGTTGTGTCGAACAAACCAATCCAGAATGGATCCGCGCCCACTACCTGGCTAAGCGGTGATTGCGCCTACGTCATGACGATTCGACAGTCTCCCGAGGAGGTGGCCGAACTGTTCGAACTTGAGTTGGTTCGCGACCGGGAGGATGGATTGGGTCAGCATTCCATGACGCATTATGTCATCTCCGACCTTGGGCTGGTTTGCCTCGTTCGTTACGACAATTCCCCGGCGCCCGGGACCAATATCTGGGTGGATGCGAGCCTCGATCTTCATCATACGCATGCGATTTTGACAGATGCTATGAGGCTACGCGCCGATGATATCTTGCACGTCTCCGATTTGTTGAAGGAGAATTGAACTCCGTTGCCACGGATTGCCGCAACATAGATACGTGACATTCGCCAAATTGTAGTGATCGGAGCCCGGGTTCTTCCTAGGCCGCCGCATCATGTCCTGTTGCGTCCGAGGTAGACAAGATCATTAACCTGAAGTCCTGAATGCGCGGACATGCCATATCACGATCAGTGACACGAGTGTCAGGAGCGTCACCGTGATCCAGGCGGTGCCAAAAAAGACTTCCTTTCCGTACATTGGATAAGCCCCGCCTATCAGGACCTGACAGGCCGACAGGCCTTTCCACAACAGCCCGTAGGCAAGACGGACTGAAAAAACCGTCTGCCATGCAAGCACCGGAATGACAGGAATGATCGCCACAAGAACACGGCGCTCGCGTCTGCTGGCTACCATTGCCAAAATTGCGATGCCATAGTGTATTGCGGTGAGCACAATACCTGCGAGATTGTCTGCTCCTCCCTGCGTGCAAGTCCCCACGAACCTCGCCAGGTGTGTGTTCAGCGCGCCGAGATAGAACAGGCTTATGGAGAGGATTCTCAGAAACGTGCGCATGGGCAGAGCTGTTGCTGCTAGCGACGATGTTTTCGCGCCTTCAGGTGGTAAGAGAATTTGTCCAGGATTTCTGCAGACAGCTCCTGTAGTTTTTCCTGAGGAAGATCATCGCAATGCTCCAAACTATCTTTCAACGCGATCTTTATGCCTCGCATAGCTTGAGTGGGGGTCATGTATCACAGTAGACGTTCCTCTGAATATCTATACTCCCTGTCATTTTTCTCGTATTCGATGAATGAGAGTTCGTGTTCAGACATGGTATTTTTGTATGGTTCGACGAGCCGGTCCATATATGCCTCAATGTACAAAATGATGGATTTTATTCTCTCAAACTCTTTTTTCTGATCTTCATTGAATGCTCCTTTCACCATGGTGCGCGGTGCCTCTTCCTCAATCTGCAATTTTCTCTATCCGCGCAACCTTGGCGTCAACGAAGAACACGCTGCATTGATAATCGTCGAGCAGTCCCAGCGTGTACAGGGAGAGACTGTCTTCATAGGTCAGGACGGGATGTACATAATGTGTGCCAGCGCCGCCTTTGTTGTACATGACGTCTTCGTCCTGTTCGTATTTGGAAAACAGCTTCTCCACCTCCACGCGAGACTGTCCAATCGCAATTCTGTCGCAGTCGTTTAATACGGGGTTGGTGTAGCGGTCATACAAGTAAGCCATCCAGATTGCGGGTAGGGTTCCCACAAACAAAATGACCAGTGTACCGCTCAGAATACTCAACGCTGTTGGCCGAAGCGACAGTTGTTATGTCCTTGTGTTGGTAAGTTTACCACTTATGATTTCACAAAGGCCGATGTTTGAACGGAATTTGAGGAACGGAATGATCAGAATTTTATTGAGCATGATGGCCGTGCTGGCAATTTCAATGGCGCCAGCCCGCGCCCAGCTGATCGATGACGAAGCCTACCATTTGCTGATAACCGAACAAAAGAAGATACCGTCAGTACACGTAAAGATACTCAACAGGGCTTTCGACGCCGCGGAATCCAAAGGGATCCCGCTAGACAATTACAATGCCTACATCGGTTTTTATCCTATCGAGCCAGGACAAATTGTTGTCAGTTTCTATGCAGACGATGTGAAATTAAATCCCTATGTACTTCATCCAAAATCAGAAAAATTTGCGGGTTTTGATGTCATGTTTGATCGTGATCTGGAAGTTGCGCATTTCTACTGGCACCGATGAAGTCAAAAGATTGAGCTCGGTGTAACACTGACCATGAGGAACGGGATGATCAGAACTTTATTGAGCTTGATGACCGTGCTGGCAATCTCCATGGTGCCAGCCCGCGCTCAGCAGGACTACGATGAAGACCATTATCTGTTGGGTACAGGAAGAACGAAGATACCGTCACCAGAGGTGACAATACTGAGCAAGGCTTTCAACATAGCGGAATTCCAGGGGATACCATTGGACAACTATGACGCTTATATCGGTTTTACTCCTGGTTGGCCGAGGCAGATTGTTGTCAGGTTCCAGGGCAATGATGTTCCGTTCAATCCGAATCCCGACAAGTCAAGATCGGAAAAATATCCCGGTTTCGCGGTCGTATTCGATCGTTCACTGGAAGCAGTCGGTCTTTACTACATGCGATGAAGTCGAGGGGCATTACCTGACTGTGAATGCGCGCGAAATCCCAATGAACCAAGCCGAACATCTCTCTGCGGAATGACGTGGGATAGTGATGTTTGCAGGCTATATCAGTAGGCGGACATGCCAGTTCAATTGACGCTGACCTGCGTGGGCGCCATGTTTGCACTGCCTTTCGTGATCCTGTACTTGCTCAGGAAGCCGAAACCCTATGTGTTGTTTTTCCTGAATTTCCTCATAAACACTGTTCTGGTTTTGGCAGTTGTAGCAACTTATGACTGGTATCTGGTCCAGCACCTGAATTCTTTTGATCTGAACGGCGATGGCATTTTTTCGGGACCTGAAATCAATCCCCAATAAAGCGAGGCAATGCTCCGTGTAACCGACGACGTGGGGCGCAATATCGGACCGCTCGTCTGGATCGCCTTTTCTTCGATATTTTATGGAGTTTTCAGCCTGGTCTATCGCTTTGCGTTTTACGGTAAACGGTCAAAAACATCACATAATTGAATTTGCCGACAATTTCGATGATTGCCGGTTCGCCTCAGTTTGGAACAAAAAGTGAACCTTAGTGCTGCGTTGTGAGGCAGATTGTGCTAGTATGCTTGCTTCTGATGGTACGCGCTGCAAGGGTAGGGAGGTCGCAAAACAGGGATTCCCGAAGCAAACCCAGATTGCCGCCGGTCATCGAAAACCCGTTTTACCGAAACGAAGCCAGATGGATGCTGGGCGGTGAAAAACCCGATTTACCGAAACAAAGCCAGATGCTGATTCCGGATCCGAAGGACGTCAAAGACGCGGGAAATGCAGATTCCCGAAACGAAGCCAAATTGCAGACAAGTCACGGAATCCTGAAATCCCGAAACAAAGCCAGATGGATGCTGGGCGGTGAAAAACCCGATTTCCCGAAACGAAGCCAGATTGCCCCTGGGCGGTGAAAACCCGATTTCCCGAAACAAAGCAAAAAAATTAAGCTATTGATATTATTGTATAAAAATGTTTCTCTAGCCTCCACTCTAGCCTCAACTCTCGCCGTCGGACGCCGGTTCGATCAGCTCCGGCTGCTTGTTGCGCACATTGCCGACCGCCTTGTCGACTGCGTAATAGACCAGGTCCGGCCCGCGATTTTGCCGGAGCAGGTCCAGCGCGTCGTCCTTGCCGGTCGCCGGGTCCATCCACGCTTCAAGCGCGTCCGGTTTCAGGATCACCGGCATGCGGTTGTGGATCTCGGCCACGGACGGATCGGCGTCCAGCGTGACGATCGCGAAGGTCGTCGTGTCGAGCGCCTTGTTGTAGGCGCTGACGCCGGCGAAGGCGAAAGGCTCGAAGGTCGGCGCATCGCCGGGCAGGTGGATCAGATAGGGCTGCTTGACCTTGTTTTCGGTCCGCCATTCGTAATAGCCGGTCGCCGGGATCAGGCAGCGCCGGTGCTCGAAGGCCGTCCGGAAGAACGGCTTTTCGGCGACGGTCTCGCCGCGCGCATTGATCTGCGCCCTGATCTTGCTGTCCTTGGCCCAGAGCGGGATCAGTCCCCAGACGACAGGGGCAATGACATTGTCGTCGCCGTCGCGGACGATGATTTCAAGCTCGGACGTCGGCGCGACATTGTAGTTGGGCTCCGGCCCGTTGCGGGCGTCAACCTCCGCCGGCAGGATGTTCAGATATCGCCGATACTCCGCCCAGGTTCCGGTCGTTATGAAGCGTCCGCACATCACTCGGCCTCTGTTCGCAAATTGCTGACCCAGCCAGCCGAATGGACAACGTCAGTCGTCACTGATGCGATGATAATAATTGAGTCGTCCCTGAGGGGCCTGGATGGAAAGAACATCCTCGTCATCAGACCGGGTGTAAGTCCCGTCGCTCAATTTGAAGGTTTCTTCAGAGCCCACACACTTGGCGACGACGTTCTCACGCACCAGGCTATCTCCATCCAGACGGCCCGTCGCGGTAATAAATCCGGGGCTCCTTCCCTCTTCGCAAAAGCCGAGGCCCGAGGACGATACCGTGATCTTGAAGCTCCCGTCCGGCATTTCCACGATGGAGAGATTGTCCACCGATCCATCCTTGTCATCAATCCCCACATAGTAGCCAGCAAAATTGTCATCCGCAGCCGATACTGCGCCAGTCGCCAGCGCCAAAGCGGTGGCGGTAGCGCTAAGTCTAAAGAATTTCCGCAAGGCGCATCCTCCCGTACTCGCAGTTTGTCTTGAGAGTACCAGCAACAGCATCCCGATGCCAGACAACAGGAAGAAACAGCAATCGGCATTCAACTTCCGGGCCCTGTTCGCGAATCAACAAGAGGTCTATCTTTCGATCTATGCGGCACATTGTTGAAACATCATGCGAGGAGCCGCGCCATGCCAAGACACAAACGCCATTCCGAACTCTGGGCCGCGGAGGAACGCAGGCTCGTCGAAGCCTCGTCGGATTTTTTCCACGTGCTGCAGCGGCTGATGTGCAATCTGCGCCCCACCGATCACCACTACCGGCGGCTGAGCAACCTGACGCGCGAAGTCAACGAGACGGTGGAGGATCTTACCGGCGAGCAGCCCAGATGGACGCGGCGTTGAGGCGCGGAACTGTTGACGACGAAGGCCTTGCGCGATGAAATCCGTTGAGTCTCAACCCTATCCTTTTCCGCTTGCGGGCGCGCTGTCGGTTGAAACGACCGCCTTCCTGTTCATCGACATGCAGGGCGATTTCTGCCGTCCGGGCGGGTTCATGGACGCGCAGGGTCTGGATGTCGCGGCGCTTGCGTCAGGTCTCGGCAACGCGGCGCGGCTGCTTGCAGCGGCGCGCGCTGGCGGCTTCGCCGTCATCCACACGCGGGAAGGCTACGCGGCAGATCTTTCGGACGCCCCGCCCAATCGTCTGTGGAAGGGAAGGGGCGACGACCAGCCGGCCGTCGGCGACGCAGGGCCTCACGGCCGCTACCTCATCCGCGGCGAACCCGGCTGGGAAATCATGCCGGAGGTCGCGCCGATCGTTGGCGAAACCGTTCTCGACAAGCCGTCCTACGGAACCTTCGTCTCAACAGACATAGATCGCCGCTTGCGCGCCAAAGGCGTCGCCAATCTGGTCGTCTGTGGCGTCACAAGCGATTGCTGCGTGCACCAGACCGTGCAGGAGGCGCTGGACCGCGGCTTCGATTGCCTGACGGTTGCGGACGCCAGCGCGGCGGGCTTCGCGCCTGTCCATGAACGGATGATGGAGCAGATCGGGCTCAAGGGCGGCGTCTTCGGGGCGGCGGCGTCGACGGACGCGGTGCTGGCGGCGCTGCGCTGACGCCTGTTCCGGCGCTTTCGTTATTGCAAAACCGGGCGGTGAATATTTGTTCGCGCGCCGGGATTCGGATAAGAGTGGACCGCCGGAAGGATCGTCTTTCCCGGCGATCCGGACAGGGATGGGCGACATGATCTCAAGGACATTGGCGGCATTCGGCATAGCCGTCGCGACTGTATTTCCGTTCACATCGGCCCAGGCGGCCGACATAACCGCGGAATCCGTCAAGGCGGCGCTGCCAAGGCTGGACGCGATCGTCAACGACGCCATGGAGCAGACGGAAGTGCCGGGCGTCGCCGTCGCGGTGGTCGTCGGCGATGAGGTCGTCTATCTGAAGGGGTTCGGCGTCCGCAAGGTCGGGGAGGACGCGCCGGTCGATCCCGACACCGTCTTCCAGATCGCTTCGGTTTCCAAGCCGCTCACCTCGTCGGCGATCGCCTCGGTCGTCGGAACGGGCGAAGTGGCGTGGGACAGCCGGATCGCCGATCTCGATCCCGGTTTCCGCCTGATCCAGCCGTGGGTGTCGGGCCAGGTCACGATCCGGGATCTTCTGTCACACAGGAGCGGCATGCCCGATCACGCCGGCGACCTGCTCGAAGACCTCGGCTATGATCGCGCGGAAATCCTCTACCGGCTGCGCTTCCTTAAACCCTCGAGCAGTTTTCGTTCGCAATACGCCTACACGAATTTCCTGTTCACGGAGGCCGGCGTCGCGGCCGCGCGGACGTTGAACACGTCGTGGGAAGATCTGATCGACGCCCGCGTCTTCGAACCGCTGGGCATGACGTCAAGCAGCGCGCGCCACGCCGACTATCTGGCGGCCGAAAACCGCGCCTCCATCCATGCAATAGAAAACGGCGAGGCGCTCGCCAGATATGACCGCAATCCCGACGCCCAGGCGCCGGCGGGCGGGGTCAGTTCCAGCGCGCGGGACATGGCGAAGTGGCTGACCCTCCTGATCAACAAGGGCAGCTTCGATGGCCGGCAGATCATCGACGGTGACGCCCTTGGCGAAACGTTCCGTCCGCAGATCACCAGCGGGACAAGTCATGAAGACGGCCGGGCGGAGTTTTACGGCCTCGGCTGGATCGTCAATTATGATACGAACGGCCTGATCCGGCTTTCCCATTCCGGAGCATTCTTCACCGGCGCGCGCTCGGTCGTATCCTTCCTGCCCGGCGAGGAGGTGGGGATCGTCGTGCTCGCCAACGCCTTTCCGACAGGACTGCCGGAAGCCGTGACCAACACTTTCTTCGACATCCTGCTTCGCGGTGAGCCCCGGCGCGACTGGCTGCCCCTGTTCGAGGGCCTGTTCCAGCAGATGCTGGACGCCGAAGCCGGTTACGATTTCTCGTCGCCGCCGGAGACAGTGTCACCGGGACTTTCCGCTTCGGCCTATAGCGGCCAATACGCCAATCCCTACTTCGGCGACCTGCAGATTACGGAAGAAAGCGACGGCCTCGCCATTCGTCTCGGCAATGATCTGGGGCCGTTTCCGCTTGCCCACTGGGATCGGGACATCTTCAATTTCACGTTCCTGACGCATGGCGACGACGGCGAAAGGACGGTCGGCGTCACCTTCACCGTGCCGGACGGCAAGCAGGCCGGCGCCGTCACGCTCGATTTTCTCAACGCCTACGGGACCGGAACGTTCGTCAGGGCAGGAGACGGGAAGGAATAGTCATTCGTTTCCCGTCCGGTAGCGCAACGGGTAGCGATCGGCTTCCTCGAACACGTCCATCAACAGGCTTCCCGCCTTGAGCCTCGCGGAATGCGGCGCGCCGGCCGGGATGTCCCAGCTGTCGCCTGGCTTACAGACGCGTGTCTTCCCGTTCACTGTCAGTTCGACAGAGCCAAGGAATATGGAGCCCCATTGCGGTCCATGACTGTGCTCGGGGAGGTCGAAATCTTTGTGGACAGTGAAATAGACGACCAGCGCGTCGTCCGAACGAATGGCGTTGGTCGTGACGAGGTCCTCGGGAAAGGGAATGTCGACTGCCGGCAACGACCTGATGAATTCTGGAAACTGCATGTCTTCCTCCTGCATTTTTGATGATGGCGATACCGGGACTCCTGTCCGGCGATTTGCTTCCAGGCGACCGTTATCCCGCTCGGGCCTCGTCGTAACTGGCCATCAGATCGTTGAATTTCTCGCCCTGGATGGCGACGTGGTCGTGCATCAGGCGCCCAGTGAGGTCGGCGTCTCCGGACCGGATCGCTTCAACGATGTCGCGGTGTTCGTTCAGGGATTGCCGCATACGGTTTCTCACGCGGAGCTGAAGCCGTCGAAAGGGCCTCAGGCGACGATGCAGCTTCGAAGCCTCGCCGCTCAGAAAGGTGTTGCCGCTCGCCGCGTAGATCAGGTGGTGGAAGGTCTCGTTCTCACGATAATACTGGTCGGTGTCTCCGGCCAGATGCGCGGCTTCGCATCCCTGCATCGCCTTTTCGATGGCGACAATGCCGCTGTCGGTCATTCGGCGGGCGGCAAGACGTCCGCACATGCCTTCCAGTTCCGCCATGACCTCGAACATCTCGATCGTGCGCCGGAAGCTCGGATAGCGCACGAAGGCTCCGCGTCGTGGAAGCTGTTCGACAAGGCCGGAAGCCGACAGGGCGTGAAGGGCCTCGCGCACCGGCGTGCGCGACACGTTGAACTGTTCCGACAACGAGACCTCGTCCAGCCGTTCACCATCGGCGAAGGCCCCGCCTATGATGGACTGTTCCAGTTCTTCGCGAATCCTGTCTGCTGTTCGTTCCGTCATGTCCAGACACTATTTCTGCTGCAAGCATTCCACAATGCATTTCTTGTATACAAGAATATTGACAATGCATGCAATTGGTGTTGTCATTCAATCGTCAATTGATCACGACGATCAACACGGCGCCCCGGCGCCAAGGGAGGAAATCATGAAAATACTTACCGCCGGCCTCGCCGGCGCCATTCTCATGTCCGTGTCACTAGGCGCGGTCGCACAGGACATGACCCTGAAGGCTTCGCATCAGTTCCCGGGAGGAAAGGGCGATGCGCGCGACGAGATGGTGCAGATCCTCGCCAAGGAAATCGAGGCCGCCGACGTCGGCCTGAAGGTGCAGGTCTATCCGGGCCAGTCGCTTTACAAGGCTCGCGAACAGTGGGGCGCCCTGACGAAGGGGCAACTCGACTTCACGTCTTTCCCGCTGGACTATGCTTCCGGCCGAGTGCCGCAGTTTTCCGTGACCCTGATGCCAGGCCTGGTGCGCAACCATGACAGGGCCAAGCGGCTCAACGATTCTCCGTTCATGGAAGACATCAAGGCGCTGATCGAGGAAAACGGCGCAATGGTTATTGCGGACGCCTGGTTGAGCGGCGCCTTCGCCTCGAAAAGCAACTGCATCACCTCGCCTGAAAGCATATCGGGGCAGGTGACGCGCGCCGCCGGGCCGGCCTTCGAACAGATGCTCGTCGGTGCCGGAGCCTCCATCGCCTCCATGCCGTCTTCCGAGATCTACACCGGCATGCAGACTGGCGTGCTTGACGCGGCGAACACCTCTTCGGGATCGTTCGTATCCTACCGGCTGTTCGAGCAGGTGAAATGTCTGACGGCGCCTGGCGAAAACGCGCTCTGGTTCATGTACGAGCCGCTGCTCGTCTCCATGGACACCTGGAACAAGCTCAACGACGAGCAGAAGGCGGCGGTGCTCGCCGCCGGTCAGAAAGCCGAGGAATATTTCGACAGCCAGGCGCGTGATCTGGACGCCCGCATGGTCGACACGTTCAAGCAGGCCGGTGTCGAGATTACCGAAATGTCACCGGAAGACTATGAGCAGTGGCTCGCCATCGCCAAGGAGACTTCCTACAAGGAATTCGCCAATGTCGACGGCGGTCAGGAACTGATTGAAAAAGCCCTTGCGGTCGACTGATCTCCAACGTCGCCGGGCGCCTCACGCAGGGCGTCCGGCGTTTCCGGAAAAGCCATGACCATTTTCATTCGCGCCGTTGAGGCTGCTTCGCGACTATGCGGCCTCGCATCGATGGTTCTGCTTGCCGCGGCGGTCATCGTCGTCTCTGAAATGGTCTTCGTACGTTACGTGCTTGGCCACTCCACCATCTGGCAGACGGAATTCGTAATCTATTCGATCATCGCCTCGACCTTCATCGGCGCGCCTTACGTGCTGCTTCTGCATGGACATGTCGGCGTCGACCTGCTGCCGAACGCGCTTCCGCGCGGGCCTGCGCGTCTGATGAATATCGTCGCATCGCTGATAGCGCTGGCCTTCTGCGCCCTTGTGGCGTGGACGAGCGGGCATTTCTGGTACGAGGCCTTTTCCAGAGGCTGGACCACGGAAACCGTCTGGAAGATTCCGCTCTGGATTCCGCTGCTGCCGCTGCCGCTTGGAATGATCATGACCTGCCTGCAGTACGTCGTTCAGATCATGAAGCCGGTCGAACCGACCCAACCGGAGGCGTTCAGCGGATGAGCCCTCTCGAGATCGGACTTTACATTTTCATCGCGCTCATGGCGCTTTTTGCCAGCGGCATGCCCATCGCATTCGCTCTGGGCGCGGTCTCTGTGGCGGCCCTGCTATTTACCGAAGGCACAAGTTCGCTCGACATACTGGGCGAAACCTTTTTTGCAGGGTTGAATTCCTTCACCCTCGTCTCGATCCCGATGTTCATCCTGATGGGGGCGGCGGTTGCATCCAGTCCGGCCGGCAAGGATCTGTACGAAGCGCTGGACCGCTGGCTGAACCGCGTTCCGGGCGGCCTCGTCCTGTCCAATCTCGGCGCCTGTTCCATCTTTGCGGCTCTGTCCGGCTCGTCGCCGGCGACCTGCGCGGCGATCGGCAAGATGGGCATTCCGGAGATGCGGCAGCGTGGCTATCCCGCGGAAATCGCCACGGGATCGATCGCCGCAGGCGGAACGCTCGGCATCCTCATTCCCCCGTCGATCACCATGATCGTCTATGGCATCGCCACGGAGACGTCGATCGGGCGGCTTTTCATCGCCGGCATACTGCCCGGCCTTCTGCTGACCGGGCTGTTCATGCTCTGGTCGATCTATTCCTGCTGGCGGCAGGGCCTGTCGCTCAAGAGCATGGCCGACCGCTATTCCTGGAAGCAGAAGTTCGAGGTTCTGCCCCGCGTGCTGCCGTTCATGGCGATCATCGCGGGCATCCTCTATGTGCTCTACGGCGGCGTGGCGACGCCATCCGAGGCAGCCGGCGTCGGCGCTCTGTTCTGTCTTGTTCTGGTGGTGGTGATCTACCGGATGTTTCGCGCAAAGCCCATTATCTCGATGTTCCGGGATACGGCCAAGGAATCGGTGATGATCATGATGATCATCGCGGCGTCCGAACTGTTCGCCTTCACCCTTTCGCTGACGTTCGTCACCCAGTCCATCGCCGAGTGGATCTCGATGCTCGACGTCAATCGCTGGGTGCTGATGGCGATGATCAACGCCTTTCTGCTGGTTGCAGGCTTCTTCCTGCCGCCGGTCGCCGTGATCCTGATGACAGCGCCCATCTTGTTGCCGATCATTCTGCAGGCCGGGTTCGATCCATACTGGTTCGCCGTGATCCTCACCATAAATATGGAGATTGGCCTGATCACGCCGCCGGTCGGACTCAATCTCTATGTCATTAACGGCATTGCTCCGGATATACGTCTCCAGACTATCCTGCGCGGTTCGCTGCCCTATGTCATGTGCATGGTGCTTGCGATTGTTATCCTGTGTATCTTCCCGGGTATCGTAACCTGGTTGCCGACGGCACTGATGGGACCTGCGCTTTGACACGATCGAATTTTCTTGCAGATCTCCTGTCCTCGGTCTTCGAGCGCGGCCAGCGGCGTTTCGTCAGCCGCGACAGCCGGTCGATTGAGGAATTGTGCAAGGCTCTTCTGTCGGAAAGCGGAGAATCTTCCGGGACGCGTCTGGCCGGCGCCATCCTCGACCGTTATGCGGAACTCGACGACGAAGCCAGGAAGCGTTTCTTTGCCCTGCTTGTCGAGGAATACGACATCGACACGGACAAAGTGGCTGCGGCCGCCACCAGATACGGCGACAGCAGGGACGGCGCCGATCTTGCCATACTGCTGGAAGAAGCCGAGCCAAAACGACAGGAACTGCTTCGGCGGGTCAATCGCGCGCCCGGCGCTACCGGCCAGCTTGTGCGCATGCGCGCCGATCTTTTGTCGCTGTTGAAGGAAAATCCCGAATTCCGGCGGGCTGATATCGATTTCGACCATCTGTTCGCGTCGTGGTTCAACCGGGGTTTCCTCGTCCTCCGGCACATCGACTGGATGACGCCGGCGAATATTCTCGAGAAGATCATCGAATATGAAGCCGTTCACGCCATCGATGACTGGGAAGACCTGCGCCGCCGGCTGGCGCCGGAAGACCGGCGCTGCTTCGCCTTCTTCCACCCGTCAATGCCCGACGAGCCATTGATCTTCGTCGAGGTGGCGCTTGCGACCGGTATTCCGGGTTCGATCCAGGACGTGCTGAGCGAAGACCGCAAGCATGTCGACGAGGATGAGGCGACTGCGGCGGTTTTTTACTCCATATCCAACTGCCAGAAGGGGCTCGCAGGCGTGTCCTTCGGCAATTTTTTGATCAAGCAGGTGGCGACGGACCTGAAGCAAAGCCTGCCGAATCTCAAAACCTTCGTCACCCTGTCGCCGGTTCCGGGCTTTAACGACTGGCTTCGCGGGCAGGCGGCTCTGGACGGCGACGAGCAGCGCGCTGATCGCGACGAAATTCTCGCTATACTTGAGGCAGGTGACGGTGGGAAACTTTCCGAATATTCGACCGAACTGACGCGCCTGGCCGCGGAATATGTTTGTCTTGCCAAGCGGCCGGACGGGCGGCCCGCAGATCCGGTTGCGCGATTCCACCTTGGCAACGGCGCGCGGCTCGAACGGATCAATCCGCAGGGCGATCTGTCGCGGAAAGGATTGGCCGCTTCGAGTGGCGTTATGGTCAACTATCTCTATGACCTGAACACGGTCGAGGACAATCACGAGGCCTATGCCCACAACAATGAAGTGATCGTCGCCCGGCCGATCAGAGCCTTGCTGCGCGAACGGCCGGGGCGAAAGACACAACGGAGTTCCGAGAATGCCTAATGCCCTCTACGACGCATTGTTTGAACAGCACCGGGGCAGCAGTCGGCCTTATATCTTCAAGCCCGACGGGACGAGCATTACCTATTCGGATTTCCTGGCGATGGCGGCGCGCACGGCCCATGCATTGGTATCCTGCGGCGTGGAGCCTGGCGACCGGGTCGCCGTCCAGATTTCGAAGTCTCCGGAAGCGCTCGCGCTCTATATCGCCTCGGTGCAGGCGGGCGCGATTTTCCTGCCGCTGAACACGGCCTATACGCCTTCCGAGATTGAATATTTCGTCGATAACGCCGGACCGAAACTGGTCGTTTGCGATCCGGCCTCCGTCGACGCCCTGTCCCCCATTGCGGCTGCGGCTGGGGCCGAGCTGAAGACGCTTGCTGGCGATGGATCGGGCTCGCTGACGGATCTGGCGAAGGATCAATCCACAACCTTCCCGACGGTCGATCGGGGTCCTGACGACCTCGCGGCGTTCCTCTACACGTCCGGCACCACAGGGCGTTCCAAGGGCGCGATGCTTACACACGACAACCTGCTTTCCAACGCTTTGTCTCTTGTGGACGCATGGCGCTTTACGGAGGACGATATCCTCCTGCACGCCTTGCCGATCTTCCACACCCACGGGCTTTTCGTTGCCGCCAATACGCTGACGCTTGCAGGCGGCGCGATGATCTGGTTGCCCGGATTCCAGATCGACGCGGTGATCGAAAACCTTCCGCATGCGACATCCATGATGGGCGTGCCGACCTTCTACACCCGGCTGCTGGACGACCCGCGCTTCACGCAGGACCTCGTCAATCATATGCGGCTGTTTACTTCCGGAAGCGCGCCGCTTCTCGCCGAAACCCACGTCGCCTTCGAGGAGCGGACAGGCCATCGTATCCTCGAGCGCTACGGCATGACCGAGACCAACATGAACACCTCCAATCCCTATGACGGCGAGCGCCGGGCGGGAACCGTCGGCTTCCCGCTGCCCGGCGTCAGCCTGCGCATCTGCGATCCGGAAACGGCAGACGAACTCCCGCAAGGCGAGATTGGCGTTATCGAGGTCAAGGGTCCGAACGTCTTCAAGGGTTACTGGCGGATGCCTGACAAGACGAAGGAGGAATTTCGCGACGACGGTTTCTTCATCACCGGCGATCTCGCCCGGATCGACCAGGACGGCTACGTGCATATTGTCGGACGCGCCAAGGATCTGATCATCTCGGGTGGTTACAACATCTATCCGAAGGAGGTCGAATTGCTACTCGACGAACAGCAGGGCGTGCTTGAATCCGCCGTCATTGGCGTGCCGCATCCCGATTTCGGCGAGGCTGTGGTCGCGGCTGTCGTTCCGCAGAAGGGATCGGCTGTAGACGAAGCGGACATTTTGGGAGCGCTCCACGACAAGATCGCCCGCTTCAAGCAACCGAAGCGCATTCACATCGTTCCGGAACTTCCACGAAACACAATGGGCAAGGTCCAGAAGAACTTGCTACGGGATCAGTTCGGCAAGGATTTCAGCGCCTGAGCGGCGCCTGCCGATTTCTGACGCCGCTCGGGCTGACGCTATTCGAGCAGTTCGGTTTCCACGAACTCGACCGTGCCGGGTCCTGGATTGACGACGTTGTGCTCGACGCCGGCCTTGCGGAAATAGGATTCTCCAGCGACCATGTCATAAGTGTTTTCCGTTCCATCCGGAGAAACAATCAGGAGCTTTCCGCACATCGTCGGCACGACGACATAGTCATGGCCGTGGATATGCCAGCCCGTCGCCGTGTTGGGCGGAAACGTCCAGCGCGTGACGCGAACACGTTCATTCTCTGCCTGAACGGTTGCCGTGGCGGACGGGTATTCCTTGCGTTCTGCCATTCTGGTTCTCCGGTTGCGGCGACCAGGGAGAAACCCTGGTTTGGGCGACCGCCGTCTACTGGTAGAGCGTCACTGTCTTCACCACAAGGATGATAACGGCGGCAAGATCGTCTCTCAACTCATGACCTTCATGCGAGAGCGCAACTCCCTTGTCCCGATCGACGTGACCATCGATGCGACGGCCCGGATCCCCTACCAATACTGTTTTGTAGTATGTCGTATCTGTCGCTCGTCTCCGCCAATCAGCACCGGCTGTCGCCGATTGCTTCGACACTCGACGATTTGATGCGGGATATCGTTTACGATCGACCTGCAAGCCAAGAGCTGTCAATATTTAAAAAAATATTTCAATGGTTGAGCGCATCCAAAGTTAACTATGCTTGTTACTTGACAATTTCTCCATCCGGTTCAACAAATGCACCAGCCATGCGCGAAAGCGACCAGGAGTCGGGGGCATGTCGTCCCTGGCCTTTTTCGGGGGATAGGGAAATGACCGATAATCCAATGACTGCAGCTTCCGGCGTCCGGGAGATCATCGCAAAACACAAAACGTGGTTCACGGTGCTCGGCGTATGCCTGATCATCCTCGGCATTCTGGCAATCATTTTTCCGCTTCTGGGAACAATCGTCGCCAAAACGTTCCTGGGCTGGCTGTTCCTGATAGGCGGCATTGTTCAGGTTGTCCATGCGTTTTCGACGGCCAAGTGGAGCGCGTTTTTCTTCAATCTGCTCGTCGGCGTTCTCTACATCGTTGTTGGCGCATGGCTGGCTTTCCTGCCGCTGGCCGGCATCTTGACGCTGACCATCCTGCTCTCGGCGATGTTCATCGTGCAAGGCGTGCTGGAAATCGCGATGGGATTTCGCCTGCGCCCGAACAGCGGCTGGGGCTGGGTGCTGGTCGCCGGAATTCTGGCGCTGGTCGTCGGCGTATTGATCTTCCTCGAATTGCCGGGTTCCGCCGCCTGGGCGATTGGATTGCTTGCCGGCATCAACCTGATTTCTTCGGGATGGGCCTACGTCTTCATGGCGATGGCCGCCGGCAAGGAAACGCCGACCACCTGATCGCCATACGAAACTCGTCGACGCGGCCGAGAGGGACAGTCCAAACTTTCGGCCGCGTTTCCGTCGTCGTCGAAGCGCTACACCTGGCTATATGAAAAAGGTCAATGTTCGCATTACAGGCAGGGTGCAGGGGGTGTCGTATCGCGCTTGGACCCGAGCGACGGCCGAGCAGATGGGGCTGACCGGCTGGGTCCGCAATGAGCCGGACGGCTCTGTGTTTGCGCTGTTATGCGGCTCCGACGAGAACGTCGCCGTCATGATCGAAACTCTGTGGAGCGGTCCTCCTGCAGCAATCGTCGATAATGTGGAGGTCAGCGAGGCTGAAGCGGCCGACGAGGCGCGTGGTTTCAAAATCACCCGCTGACAGGAACGTCTGCAGGCGCAGTATCAGGTATCGGCGGTTTCTTTTTTACGTTCGGGTGTTTGTACCCTGACCGGAGGCGGCCGCCGGTTTTGGTGGCCATACCAGCTGTTTGATCCGGTATCGGCGTATTTTGCCTCCAGCAGGGCTGCGACATCCGCCATCGTGCCGTCATGGGGCACCCAGCCGTTTTCGATATCGGGAAAATCGAGCTTGCAGTTGGCGCATTTCGAACCCGACTGAAACTTGATCGGGCACCAGAAGGACTCCAGATTGCGCAGCATCTCCGCGCCGAGCGAATAGACCCCCGTCATCCAGTCGCAGTAAAGACACCACAGACGATCGTGCCCCACCAGGCCCTCGAATTTGTGGCGGCTTATCGCCACCCAGTCCCCGGATTTGTAAGGCGGCAGATTGATGCCCCAGACAAGCACCGGATAAACGACGATCTCGGCAAGGCGGATCAACCAGAAAGCCGGAAAGGCCAGCGTCGTCGTCCAAAGTGCGGTCTGCTGCCGAAAGCTGCTGCCGACGATGCGATTCAGGGTCGTGACGATGCGTGGCCCCTTCCGGATAAGCTCCCGATGGTGGTATTCGTGCGCAATCACCCACACGAAATACGCAATCAGACAACCGGCAAGCGCGCCGGCCAGTCCAGCCCAGCCGCCAAGGATCGCGCCGGCGGCAAGCGGCAGGACCTGATAGGCGACGATCACGCCGTCGAGCGCGGGCGCTTTGGAGAGTGAATCAAGGATTCGTCGGCCCGAAGGGCCAAGGCGAGCAAGAATGTGCAGCCCGGCCGTCAATGCCAACAAGTAGCTTGCGATAGCGATTGCAGTGGTCAGAAAAGTGGTCATGTATGTGTGCCCGACAAATAATGTCGGCTGCACACTTAAGGCAATTCAATAGAATTCGCAAACAGCTACATAATGTAAATCAGGCATTACAGCAGATTTTGTAAGTATATTTTGAGTAAAAATTTATTCGAATATTACGAATTGTGACTTACGAAGCAGAACGTGCAGGAACAGCGGCGAAATCCCGGGGTCCGCCACCACGGGTTCGGCCAATACTGTCCTGCGTGGCTAACTGCTACAACCTGATGAATGCGCTGCTATTGCAGCAGCGTCAAACCGTCGGCAAGGCCGTCCGTGTCGATCTGGAAAGTCATCGGCGCGCCATTGACCGACGTGATCGTCGCGCGGGCCGTCGTCGCCGATTTCAGCATCGTCACGAAATCGGGAGCCAGGTTGGCGCGGGAGAGGCAGAAGCGGGGCGTGCAATCCTCAAAAGGCAAGACAATGGGTTTCGGAGTTCCTGCTTCGATAATGATGCCGCGGCTGACCTTAACGCCGGTGCGGGTTCGCCACACGGCGCTCATATTGCCCTCGGGATCGGCGGTTATTGTCCAGGCAAAGGCAAGAGAACCGTTCGCGCCTTCCTTTACGCTATGGCTGATGCTGCACTGTCTGGCGGACGCAGGTTCGTCCGTGCAGCTGTAATCCCAGGCGCCGATCGGCTGTCCAATCCGAATTTCCGCAGGATTTTCCAGGGCGACGCGGGAAGCGGTGGTGCGGGTCGTCTGTGTTGTCCGCGAGGCCTGGCTCGCAGGTCTGTTTAATCCCGTCTTTTGCGCTGCGGGTTCGATTTTGGATTCGCTGGAAGCAATTGTGGTCGCATCGTCGCCTCCGGCCGCTTCAATCCGGGCCCGGACACTTGCGACGATCACCTCGACACTGTTCTGGAAACGGCGCAAATCTCCCGGCGGCACCACAACAATTGCGATAAGAACGGCGGCCAGCAAAGCAATCAGTAGTGTGATGAAGGCGAAACGCATGGGAGCCCGACGATACGAAAAGGTCCGAAAGACCTACCATCCGGAGCGACTTTTCTTCAAGTTGCAAATAGATGGATCCAACCTCAGGATTAACGGGGCGGCTGGTCGCAATACAGGTTTGGCGCACATGACATTCTATCGCTCTCCGTCAATTATCCCCGACAGGCAGGTTCGACCTTTCAACCAGTTCATGTCTTTTGAGAAACTCCAGCATCCGGTCGCGTAGCCCAAGACGCCACAGTTCGGTATGTCCGGCGTCTTCGAAAAGAGCAAATTGCTTTGGGTCGTTCGCGAGTTCATAAAGGGCCTGTCCCTGTGCGAACGGAACCACCCTGTCATCCGTCCCGTGCAGAATGAGAACAGGCTCCGTCACGTCGATGATACGGTCCCTGCTTTTGAACTGGTCCTTCATGAGAAACGAGACCGGAAGCCAGGGATAGGCGCTCGCGGCGATGTCCACCGTCGCTGTGAACGGCGCTTCAAGGATGAGCGCTTCCGCGTCTCTTTCAGCCGCTACGGCGGTGGCGACCCCGGTGCCGAGGGATTCGCCATGTAATATGACGCCGGATGAAATGGCGTCTGCGCGGTCGAAATGATGAAGCGCATCGGAAATGAACATTTCTTCCGAGGGCGATCCTTCGCTGCCGGGATATCCGCGATAGGCGGGCGCGTAGAAACCAAGTCCGCTTTCCATGATTTGCTGGAAGCGCGTCGCACGGGTTGAAATGTTGCCCCCATTGCCCTGGAAATAGAGAACTGTCGGCAGGTCGTGGCGGGCGGGCTCTGCGCGCCAAACCGTCACCACAACGCCGTCCGCCATTGTCACATTTTCGACGATCACCCCCTCAAGGCCTTCGTCGACCGGATCGGACAACGCGCCGGACGGGATGAAGACATGGTCGCGCTGTGTCGCGTACAGGAAGCCTGCCGCGGCTGCGTAGAGCACGACCGCGATCACGACAAGGTTGAGGATGTTTCGCAGGATTTTCGCCATTTGTTTTACTCTATCGCCGATCGATCAATGGGCCCGGGGACAGGTTGCCTGACTGAAGGCCGTTTCAAGTTGCCTTTCAAATTCCAATTTACAGGCTTGGTCAAATTCCATAGCCTGCCTCCATAAAAATCAATCTGTGGGCATTCAACCAAAGTCTGCTTGCAAGATTCGGGGAATATGAATAAATAAACGAGCGTTCAATTAATCATTGAGCGTCTATTGAAGCGACAAGCTTCATCGGTCGATTGAGGAGTCGGCCGGACTGGGAGGAGAATCTGGGGTAATGCCAAAGTCGGGCCAAAAGGCCGGCCGGAAGCCGGTTACCTTTCCGCAATATCTTGTGCTGAATGCAGAGCGTTACGCCGATCGAACGGCGATGCGCCACAAAAGCTACGGCATCTGGCAGAGCTGGAGCTGGCCCGAACTTTTCGAGGAGATCAGGGCGTTCTCGCTGGGTCTGCGCGAACTCGGTCTGAAAAAAGGCGACAAGGTCGCCATTGTCGGCTCCAACCGGCCGCGCCTCTACTGGTCTTTCTGCGCGATACAGGCGCTTGGCGGCGTGCCGGTGCCTGTGTATGCCGATTCAGTCGCCGAGGAGATGGTCTACGTCCTCGAGCACGCCGAAGTCGTCATGGCGATCTGTCAGGATCAGGAGCAGGTCGACAAAGTTCTTTCCATGCAGGACAAGCTTACTTCGCTGCAGCGCGTGCTATACGACGAAGTCCGCGGCATGCGCGACTACGATCAGGAGCATCTGTTTTCCATCGATTCCATTCAGGCCCGCGGCGCGGAGATTTTCAAATCCTCCGGCGACGCCGACTGGATTGAGGCGATCGACAGGGGAGAGGGGGCTGATCTCGCGGTCATGCTCTACACGTCAGGCACGACCGGACGGCCGAAGGGCGTGATGCTTTCTTTCGACAATCTGGTGATTTCCGCGCTTAACGGCAATGCGTTCGATCATCTGGACGAGCATGAACAGACGATCGCTTATCTCCCGCTTGCTTGGGTCGGCGATCATATTTTCTCCTACGCCCAGGCTTATACCGCCGGATATTGCGTTTGCTGCCCGGAAAGTCCGGATACCGTGACCGAAGACCGGCGAGAAATCGCACCGACTTACTTCTTTGCCCCGCCCCGCGTTTTCGAGATCCTGCTGACACAGATCATGGTCCGCATGGAGGACGCCGGAAAGACCAAGAAGCGCATGTTTGACAACTTCATGGCGCATGCGCGCAAGGTTGGCGAACCGATCCTGAACGGCGAGCCCGTGGGGCTGGCGGACCGGATAAAGTACTGGATCGGAGAAATCCTTGTTTACGGCCCGCTGAAAAACCGCATGGGGTTCAGCGGCCTCAAGGTCGGCTACACTGCGGGCGAGGCGATCGGTCCGGAAATCTTTCGTTTCTATCGAGCGCTCGGGCTGAACCTGAAGCAGCTCTACGGCCAGACGGAAGCGTCCGTGTACATAACCGCCCAACCCGACGGCGAAATCCGAGCCGACACGGTTGGCAGGCCCTCTCCGGATGTGGAGATCCGCATCGACGAGGACTCAGGAGAAGTGCTTTACCGTTCTCCTGGCGTATTCCTCGGCTACTACAAGAATGACGAGGCGACCCGCACGACCAAGACGGAAGAGGGCTGGGTCCACACCGGCGACGCGGGCTTTTTCGATCAGGAAGGCCACCTCAAGATCATCGACCGGGCCAAGGATGTCGGCAAGCTGGCCAACGGCAATCTGTTCGCGCCGAAATATATCGAGAACAAGCTCAAATTCTTCCCGAATATCAAGGAGGCCGTGGCCTTTGGCGATGGTCGTCCCTATTGCACGGTTTTCCTGAATATCGACCTTACATCCGTCGCGAGCTGGGCCGAGCGCAACAATATTTCCTATGCGTCCTATCAGGAACTCGCCGCTCATCCGGAGGTCTATCGGATGATGGAAGAACATGTGGATCAGGTGAACCGCGAATTGGCCGCCGAAGAAATGATGGCCGGTTCGCAGATCCATCGCTTTCTCGTGCTTCACAAAGAACTAGACGCCGATGACGGCGAGCTCACCCGGACCCAGAAGGTGCGGCGCTCCTTCATTTCGGAACGTTACGAGCCGTTGATCGAGGCGCTTTACGACGGTTCGACCTCCAAACATGTCGAGACGGAAGTCATCTTCGAGGATGGCCGGAAAGGCAAGATCGCCGCGACCGTGGAGATCCGCGAAATGAAGGAACACGCACCCAGCTTTGCGAAGGAGGCTGCGGAATGAACGTTCATGTTCACCCGACGCAAGAGTTTCGGTTCATGCGGCCTGATGACGGGATCAAAAAAGGCGATCCGCTGCTGGTCGTCGACGACATCTCGCTGTCATTCGGCGGCGTAAAGGCGATCACCGACATATCATTCGACATATTGAAGGGCGAGATCCGCGCGATTATCGGTCCCAACGGCGCTGGCAAAACCTCGATGCTCAACGTCATCAACGGTTTTTATCATCCGCAAAAGGGCACGATCACCTTTCGTGGTCAGAAGCGCAGCCGCATGCGACCGCACGAGGCCGCCAATCACGGCATCGCACGCACCTTCCAGAACATCGCGCTGTTTAACGGCATGAGCGTTCTCGACAACATCATGACCGGGCGCATCACGCTGATGAAGCGCAACATGCTCTGGCAGGCTCTGTGGCGCGGACCGGCGGAAACCGAGGAAATCGAAAACCGCGAGATTGTCGAGCGGATCATCGATTTCCTCGAAATCGAATATATTCGAAAAACACCGGTGGGACGGCTGCCCTATGGCCTGCAAAAACGCGTCGAACTCGGACGCGCGCTGGCAGCCGAACCGTCGCTTCTTCTTCTCGACGAGCCGATGGCCGGCATGAACCTCGAGGAAAAGGAGGACATGAGCCGCTACATCCTCGACGTGAACCAGCAATTCGGCACGACAATCGCGTTGATCGAACACGATATGGGCGTTGTCATGGATCTTTCCGACCGGGTCGTGGTCCTCGATTACGGCCAGAAGATCGGCGATGGAACGCCGGACGCGGTGCGCAATAACCAGGATGTCATCGACGCCTATCTCGGAGTTAGCCATGACTGACAGGCGCCAGACAGGAGGAGCAGTCAGGTGAGCCCCGCATTCCTGAATTTCATCGAGATTTTCATCAACGGTCTGATGGCCGGGATCATGTATTCTCTCGTTGCCCTCGGCTTTGTGCTGATCTTCAAGGCGTCCGGCATTTTCAACTTCGCACAAGGCGTCATGGCGCTCTTTGCGGCCTTGACGCTGGTTGGTTTGCAGACGGGTCAGGTTCCGTTTTCCCACCTCATTAATGCAATCTTCGGCACGGACATACATGATTGGGGGCCGGGATTGCCGACCTTCCTTGCGATCCTGCTGACCATGGTCGTGATGATCGCGCTAGCGTGGGTTCTTGAAAAATTCGTTCTCAATCATCTGATCAACCAGGAGCCGATCATTCTGTTTATGGCGACGATAGGACTCGCCTATTTTCTGGAGGGTTTCGGCGACTTGATGTGGGGATCGGACGTCAAGACGCTTGATGTCGGCTTACCGTCCGGCGGCTCCTTCTGGTGGGAGGACGTGACGCGCGCGTGGGCGCCGGAAGACGCCGACTACTGGGGCATGTATATCGACAAACTTGACATCAGCGCGACGATCATTGCGGTGGTGCTGGTGACGGCCCTTTCGCTGTTCAGCCAGTACACCGCGACCGGCAGGGCGCTGCGCGCCGTCGCCGACGATCATCAGGCGGCCCTGTCCGTCGGCATTTCCCTGCGCAAGATCTGGGTGATCGTCTGGTCGATCGCCGGGTTCGTGGCGCTGGTCGCAGGCATCATGTGGGGCTCGAAATCCGGCGTGCAGTTCTCCTTGTCGCTGATCGCGCTCAAGGCTCTGCCTGTGCTGATCCTCGGAGGCTTCACATCAATACCGGGCGCCATCGTCGGTGGTCTGATCATCGGTGTCGGCGAAAAGCTCGCCGAAGCTTATATCGGACCGATGGTGGGTGGCGCCATCGAGAACTGGTTCGCCTATGTGGTGGCGCTCGCCTTCCTGCTGTTCAGACCGCAGGGCCTGTTTGGCGACCGGATCATCGAGCGGATATAGCGGGAGGGAACAATGCTCTATCGTGAAGCAGGCGACTTCAAGACCACCTACCGGGCCGACGAACAGACCTTTCCGATCCGGTCGGAGCGCTGGCTGTTCTGGACAGTAATGGTGCTGGCCTTCGCCGTCGTTCCCTTCTTCATCAACGACTACTGGAACAAGGCGGTTCTGGTGCCTTTCCTCGTCTGGGCGCTGGCGGCGCTCGGACTGAACATCCTCACGGGCTATTGTGGCCAGGTGTCGCTTGGCACGGGTGGTTTCATGGCCGTCGGTGCGTTTGCATGCTACAAGATCATGACAGCGTTTCCCGATCTCAACATGTTCATCGTGGTCGTGCTTTCAGGATTTGTGACCGCCGGCGTCGGAATACTGTTCGGTCTGCCTTCGCTCCGCATCAAGGGATTCTATCTCGCCGTGGCGACGCTTGCGGCGCAGTTCTTCCTGATCTGGGTCTTCAACAAGTTTCCATGGTTCTACAACTACTCGGCGTCCGGGCAGATCACGGCGCCTGAACGGACGATCCTCGGAATTGCGGTGACAGGCCCGAACTCGCTGCCTTGGGCGACCTATCTGTTCTGTCTGGCGATCGTCTTCGTGTTCGCCTGGGTGGCGCGCAACCTGACGCGCGGCCGCATCGGCCGATCCTGGATGGCGATCAGGGACATGGATATTGCGGCCGAAATTATTGGCGTGTCGCCGCTCAGGGCGAAACTGTCCGCTTTCGCCGTATCGTCCTTTTATATCGGCATGGCCGGAGCGCTTTTCTTCTCCGTCTATCTGGGCGCAGCGGAAGTCACCGAGGCTTTCGGCATCGACAAATCGTTTCTTGCGCTCTTCATGGTGATCATCGGTGGTCTGGGCTCGATCCTCGGCTCCTTTCTGGGAGCCGGGTTCCTGGTGCTCCTGCCGGTGCTTTTCAAGAACATCATGGTCAACCAGTTCGGCTGGCCGACGGACGTCGCCGCTCATCTGCAGATCATGCTGATCGGCGGTCTCATCATATTTTTCCTGATTGTGGAGCCGCACGGGCTGGCGCAGCTCTGGCGCCTGACCAAGGAGAAACTGCGTTTGTGGCCGTTCCCCTACTAGGGGCGCGCGCCGAAGGAATTCCTTTCGGGAGGAAGGGAATATCGAAATGTCTGTAAACCCCAGGAGGAAAGACATGAAATTCACGAAAATCGCCATGGCCGGTGTGCTTGCCGCCATGGTCAGTGCGCCGCCGGCGATGGCCGATCTGGTTTTCCCGGCGCTCAGCTACCGAACCGGTCCCTACGCGCCGAACGGCATCCCCTTCGCCGATGGTTACGCCGATTATCTGACGCTGATCAACGAACGTGACGGCGGCATCAACGGCGAGAAGATCCGCCTCGTTGAATGCGAAACCGGCTACAACACGGAAAAAGGAGTGGAGTGCTATGAATCCACAAAAGGCGAGGGCGCGCTGATCTATCAGCCGTTGTCCACGGGCATCACCTACCAGCTCATTCCCAAGGCGACTGCAGACGGCATTCCTGTGCATTCCATGGGATATGGTCGCACCTCGGCCGCTAACGGCAAGGTGTTCAAGTGGGTGTTCAACTATCCGGCCACCTACTGGGACGGCGCTTCAATTGCCGTCAAGCACATCATGGATCAGGAAGGCGGCGATCTCAGCGGCAAGAAAATTGCGCTCGTTTATCACAATTCCGCCTACGGCAAGGAGCCGATCCGCACCCTTGAAGAGCTCTCCAAGAAACACGGTTTCGAGCTGATGCTGATCCCGGTCGATCATCCGGGGCAGGAGCAGAAATCGCAGTGGCTGCAGATTCGCCGCGAACGTCCGGACTATGTTCTGATGTGGGGCTGGGGCGTGATGAACTCGGTCGCCGTCCAGGAAGCCGCCAATATCCGTTTCCCGATGGATCACTTCATCGGCATCTGGTGGTCGGGTTCCGAGAACGACGTCGAGCCTGCCGGCGACGGCGCCAACGGCTACAAGGCGCTGGCTCTCGCAAATCCGGGCGGCGACTATCCGATCTACGAGGATCTTCAGAAATATGTGTACGATTCCGGCAAGGCCGCCGGTGACGGAACCCATACGAAGGAAGTTCTCTACAATCGCGGTATGTATGCGGCGCTTCTCGCCGTCGAGGCAGCCAAAAAGGCCCAGGAGATCCACGACACCAAGCAGATCGACGCGTCTATGATGCGCGATGGCATGGAGGCCCTGGAAATCACTGCGGCCAAGATGACGGAACTCGGCCTTCCGGAATTTGGTCCGGAATTCGCGGTCTCCTGTGAAAACCACGGCGGATCGGGCGTCGGCAAGATCCAGCAATGGGACGCGAGCGCCGGTGAGTGGAAGGTCATCACTGACTGGATTTCGGCCGATCGCGAGATCGTCGATCCCCTGATTGCCGAGGACTCTTCGGCTTACGCGCAGGAAAACAACATAGAAGAGCGCTGCAACTAGCAGCCCCTGACACCGCGGCCGGCGAGAAATCGCCGGTCGCTACCGGACATAATGCGGGACTCGCAAGGCCATGCTTCAGAAAGTCGACGACACAGCGCCGATCCTCAGAATCAACAATATCGAGGTCATCTACAATCACGTGGTCCTGGTGCTGAAGGGTGTTTCCCTGACCGTGCCGCGCGGCGGCATCGTGGCTATCCTCGGCGCAAACGGCGCCGGCAAGACGACGACGCTCAAGGCCGTATCGAACCTTTTGAAGGCCGAGCGCGGCGAAGTGACGAAGGGCAATATCCAGTTCGAGGGAAACGAGATACAGGAACTGTCGCCGTCGGATCTCGTGAAACGGGGATGTATTCAGGTCATGGAAGGCCGCCATTGCTTCGGTCATCTGACGATTGAGGAAAACCTCATGACCGGCGCCTATACCCGAAGCGACGGCAGAGCCAGGATCCAGGACGATCTGGAGATGGTCTATACCTATTTTCCGCGGCTGAAGGAGCGCCGAAAGTCGCTGGCGGGTTACACCTCCGGAGGCGAGCAGCAGATGTGCGCCATCGGCCGGGCGCTGATGTCGCGGCCTTCGACCATTCTGCTCGACGAACCGTCGATGGGGCTTGCGCCTCAACTGGTCGAGGAGATCTTCGAGATCGTCAAGAGCCTGAACAGCAATGAGGGCGTCTCGTTTCTGCTCGCCGAGCAGAACACCAATATCGCGCTCAAATACGCCACTTACGGCTATATCCTCGAATCCGGCCGGATTGTTCTCGACGGAAGGGCGGATGAGCTGCGTGAGAACGAGGACGTGAAGGAATTTTACCTCGGCGTTGGCGGAGAAGGCCGAAAGTCCTTCCGTGACGTCAAGCATTACAAGCGGCGCAAGCGTTGGCTGTCATAGCGGACTGGACGTCGGGAGAGTGTTGACCTGCGCAAGCCGGCCCGCTACGAATTAAACGTACGTTCATTTATTTAACTGCGCATCGTGCAATTATGGTGCGCCTGGATGGTTCGATGGCGCGCAAGGTAGGATCGGTTGGAACGGAGACTGCCGACAAGGTGCGGCAGACTGCGCTTCTTCTGTTTGCGCGACACGGCTATGCGGCGGTGTCGATGCGGCAGATTGCCCGGCAGATCGATTTGCAGGCTGGCGCCATCTACAACCATTTCCCGACCAAACAGCAATTGCTTCGAGATCTGCTCGTATCCCATATGGAGCGTCTGTTGGCGGCGTGGGACGCGGAAGGGGTGGAAGGACTTCCGGCCGGAGAGGCTCTGGTCGCTTTCGTGCGGTTTCATCTTCGCTATCACACGCAATGCGGTGAGGAAGTCTTCATATCCTACATGGAGCTCCGCAATCTGGAGGAAGAAAATTTCCTCGATATCGAAGCCTTGCGCAAGCGCTATGAAAAGGGGCTGCAAGACATTCTCGAACGCGGCGTGGCAGACGGAACTTTTCGGATCTCCGATCCGCGTGTGACGACCATGGCGCTGATCGCCATGCTGACCGGCGTCACCAACTGGTATCGGAGCAACGGTCGGTTGTCGCTCGGCGAGATTGAGGCGCTATACGTGGGAATGATATCCGGCACAGTCGGACTGAAGGAGGTGTAGGCGATGTTTACGACGGGTATGGCGTTTGGACTGGGTGAGGAAGTCGATCTTCTTCGCGACACCGTCCATCGTTTCGCACAGGAAAAGATCGCTCCGCAGGCGGCCGAAATCGACAGCAGCAACCAGTTTCCGACGGAGCTTTGGACCGAACTCGGGTCTCTCGGTCTCCTTGGCATGACGGCTGATCCGGATTATGGCGGCACGGGCATGGGATATCTCGCCCATACCGTGGCGATGGAGGAGATTTCCCGCGCGTCCGCCTCTGTTGGACTGTCTTACGGCGCCCACTCCAACCTCTGTGTCAATCAGATCAACCGCTGGGGCACAAAGGAGCAAAAGGAACGTTATTTACCTGCGCTGTGCAGCGGAGATAACGTCGGCGCTCTGGCCATGTCCGAGCCTGGCGCCGGATCGGATGTGGTTTCGATGAAGCTGCGGGCGGAGGCGCGAAACGACCGCTTCGTGCTCAACGGCAACAAGATGTGGATCACCAATGGTCCGGACGCCGACACGCTGGTCGTTTACGCAAAGACCGACATGGAAGCGGGGCCAAAGGGCATCACGGCGTTCCTGATCGAAAAATCGATGAGCGGATTTTCCACGGCCCAGAAACTCGACAAGCTGGGCATGCGCGGCTCCAACACCTGCGAACTGGTGTTCGAGGATTGCGAAGTGCCATATGAAAATGTCCTGGGTGAAGTGGGGCAGGGGGTCCGTATTTTGATGTCGGGTCTTGATTATGAGCGTGTCGTTCTGGCTGGCGGTCCGGTTGGCATCATGGCTGCGGCCATGGATGTCGTCATGCCCTATGTGCACGAACGGCGGCAGTTCGACACGCCGATCGGGGAATTCCAGTTGATGCAGGGCAAGCTTGCCGACATGTATACGACCATGAACGCCTGCCGGGCCTATGTCTACGCCGTGGCCAGCGCCTGCGATCGCGGCGAAACGACACGGAAGGACGCGGCCGGCTGCATTCTATACGCCGCGGAAAAGGCGACGCAGGTCGCGCTCGAGGCCATCCAGACGCTCGGCGGCAACGGGTATATCAACGAATACTCAACGGGCCGTCTGTTGCGTGACGCCAAGCTCTACGAGATTGGCGCCGGGACGTCGGAAATCAGGCGCATGCTGATCGGCCGCGAAATGTTCGCCGAAACCGCCTGACCGGGAACGCCATGTCCGAGATCAAGTCACAGATCATTCCGTCCTCGACCCAGTTCCGGAACAACTGCGCCCGGATGAAGGCGCTGACGGACGAAATGCGCGACATCGCAGGGCGTATCGAAAAAGGTGGGAGCGACCAGTCGCGGGAACGTCATATCGCACGCGGCAAGCTTCTGCCGCGCGAAAGGGTTCGACGGCTTCTCGACAGCGATTCGCCGTTTCTGGAAGTCGGGCAGTTCGCTGCGTGGGACATGTATGGCGAACAGATCTCTTCGGCGGGCCTCATTGCCGGTATCGGCCGCGTATCCGGCCGGGATGCGATGATCGTCTGCAACGACGCGACCGTGAAGGGCGGCACCTATTTTCCGATGACCGTCAAGAAGCATTTGCGGGCGCAGGAGATCGCTCTCGAGAACCGGCTGCCCTGCATCTATCTCGTTGACAGCGGCGGCGCCAATTTGCCGAACCAGGACGAGGTGTTTCCGGACCGCGAGCATTTCGGCCGGATATTCTTCAACCAGGCCAATATGTCGGCGCGCGGCATTGCGCAGATCGCCGTCGTGATGGGATCCTGTACGGCGGGCGGGGCCTATGTTCCAGCGATGTCTGACGAGACGATTATCGTCCGCAATCAGGGGACGATCTTCCTCGCCGGGCCGCCACTGGTGAAGGCCGCAACCGGAGAAATCGTGTCGGCGGAAGATCTCGGCGGCGGCGACGTTCATACGAGATTGTCCGGCGTCGCTGACCATCTGGCCCTGGACGACGCGCACGCGCTGGCGCTGGCCCGCCGGGCCGTCGCCAATCTCGGCGTCGGCGGCAAACAGGAGATGACTGGACAGGCGCCGGAAGATCCTCTTTACGACCCTGCTGAAATCGCCGGCATCGTTCCTACGGACATGAAGACGCCCTACGATATTCGCGAGGTTATCGCCCGGATCGTCGATGGCTCCCGCTTCGATGAATTCAAGGCGCGTTACGGCCCGACCCTCGTCTGCGGCTTTGCGCATATCCACGGCATGCTGACTGGCGTCATCGGCAACAACGGAGTGCTGTTTTCGGAATCCGCGCTGAAAGGCGCGCATTTCGTGGAACTTTGCTCCCAGCGCGGCATTCCACTGGTGTTTCTCCAGAATATCACTGGCTTCATGGTCGGTCAGAAATACGAGTCCGGCGGCATCGCCAAGGACGGCGCGAAGCTGGTGACGGCGGTCGCGACGACTTCGACGCCGAAGATCACGATGATCGTCGGCGGATCCTTCGGCGCCGGTAATTACGGCATGTGCGGGCGCGCCTATGATCCGCGTTTTCTGTGGACATGGCCGAACAGCCGCATTTCCGTGATGGGCGGCGAGCAGGCCGCCGGCGTTCTGGCCACCTTGCGGCGGGAAGGCTTTGAGCGCAGCGGCGGCGACTGGAGCGCCGAGGAAGAGGTCGAGTTCCGTCGGCCGATCATCGAGCAGTTCGAGCATCAGGGACACCCCCTCTACGCGTCGGCGCGACTTTGGGATGACGGAATAATCGATCCGTGCCGCTCCCGCGACGTGCTTGGACTATCTCTGTCGGTGACTCGCAACCGCGCGATCGAAGAAACACGCTTCGGCGTGTTCAGGATGTAGGAGCGGTCATGTTCTCCAAGATACTTGTCGCCAACCGCGGAGAGATCGCCTGCAGGATTATACGGACGGCGAGGGAGATGGGCATTGCGACCGTCGCCGTCTATTCGGACGTCGACGCCGCTTCCCTGCATGTCGCGATGGCGGACGAGGCCGTTCGAATCGGAACGGCCGCCGCTTCTGAAAGCTATCTGCTCGGCGACCGCATCATAGAGGCCGCGCACGAAGTCGGCGCAGAAGCTATTCACCCGGGCTATGGCTTTCTTTCCGAGAACCCGGATTTCGTAGATGCGGTTGAACGCGCCGGGCTCGTTTTCATCGGTCCGTCGGCTGACGCCATTCGGGCGATGGGTTTGAAGGACGCGGCCAAGACGCTGATGGAGAAATCCGGCGTGCCAGTGGTTCCCGGCTATCACGGCGAGACCCAGGAACTGGTGGTGCTCGCCGGCAAGGCGAACGAAATCGGTTATCCGGTGCTGATAAAGGCGCGCGCCGGCGGCGGCGGAAAGGGAATGCGGCTTGTCACCGACCCTTCTAGGTTCGGCGACGCGTTGTCAGCTGCGAAACGTGAAGCGGAAGCTTCCTTCGGCGACGGTCGTGTGCTGGTCGAGAAATTCGTCGCCACGCCGCGTCATATCGAGGTGCAGGTTTTTGGCGACGATCATGGAAATCACGTCTACCTGTTCGAGCGCGACTGCTCGCTGCAACGCCGGCACCAGAAGGTCATAGAAGAAGCGCCGGCGCCCGGCATGACAGCCGAGATGCGGGCGGCCATGGGCGAAGCGGCCGTGCAGGCGGCCAGAGCGATTGGCTACAGCGGCGCGGGGACGGTCGAGTTCATCGTCGACGCCAGCGATGGACTGCACCCCGATCGCTTCTACTTCATGGAGATGAACACCAGGCTCCAGGTCGAACATCCGGTGACCGAGATGATCACCGGGCTCGACCTTGTTGAATGGCAGTTGCGGGTCGCCGCCGGTGAAACGCTGCCCCTTAGCCAGGGGGAACTGGAAATTTGCGGCTGGGCTTTCGAGGCCCGGATCTATGCGGAGGATGTGCAAAAGGGGTTTCTTCCTGCGACGGGCGTTCTGCAGCATCTCTCATTTCCCGGCGCGCCGGCGCGGGTCGACTCCGGCGTCAGGGCCGGCGACGAGATCACGCCGTTTTACGATCCGATGATCGCCAAGCTGATTGTCCACGGCCCGAACCGGAACATTGCCCTCAGTCGCCTGGCGGCCGCGCTCGCCAGAACCGAGATTGCAGGCGCAACGACAAATCTCGAATTTTTGTGGCGGCTGTGCCGCAACCCGGAATTTGCGCAGGGAGGCGTCGACACCGGCCTTATTGATCGCGAAACTGCATCGCTCTCGGCCTCTGATCCGGTCTCTGATGAAATGATTGCGCTTGCGGCGCTGTCGGCTATCGGCGTCGGATACGCGCCGGACGGCAACGACCCCTTTGTGACGATTGGCCCCTGGTCCCACTGGACGGCCGCGAAGCGGATCGTTCACCTTGTCGCCGACGGCGTCGATTTTGCGGTGACGTTGTATCGGCATTCGCAGGCTCGCTGGTCGGCTGCAATAGACAGGTCGGACCGAACGAGCGGCGCCGGGCTGGAGTTCATGCTATTCGGCGCCGACGACGGGCGTTACCGGGCAGGGTTTGGGAACCGCCAGGTCAATCTTCACTGTGTTCGGGAAAAGGGTTCGGTCTCCGTCTTCATGGGCGGCCTGACCCATACATTCCAGATCCCGGCGGATGCGTCGACAGACGATGATGTCCAGGCGCCAGGCGACAGGCTTGTCGCTCCGATGCCTGGCGTAATCAAGCAGATCACCGTAGCAAAGGGCGATGAGGTGCAATTGGGGGCTCCGATAATCGTGATGGAAGCGATGAAGATGGAGATGAGCCTGGAAGCGCCGGGTGAC
Source organism: Flavimaribacter sediminis (assembly GCF_019492055.1). Taxonomy (GTDB): domain Bacteria; phylum Pseudomonadota; class Alphaproteobacteria; order Rhizobiales; family Rhizobiaceae; genus Flavimaribacter; species Flavimaribacter sediminis. Next base: position 426,173 of record NZ_JAICBX010000001.1, read on the forward strand.
GGGATCGTGGCTGAAGTTACCGTCTCAGAGGGAAGTCAGGTAAAAGACGGAGATGTTCTGGTTGTTCTCGAAACGAAAGTCGATGACTAGGCGGCTTTTTCAAGAACAGTTTCCTTTTTAGACATTCTATCCGCAGACAAAAGAAGATCTTTTTGTTTGAAGACCAATCCACATTATAAGTTGCTTGCATGGTTGCATAATGTCGTATTTTGCGTACACTTTTTACTGTAGTTGGTGTGTGTGCAGTTTCAATTTCCTCCCTAGACTAGGGCTGCAATTATGCAGCCTTTTTTTTGTGCATATATTTCATATGGTTAAGGTTTAGTCGATTGAGCACTTTCCGATCGGCTGACGCATTGTTTCGTAAAAAAATGATTCGCGCTGATTCGGTTTGATGGCGTATTTTTGGCTTTGAAGACGCAGGTGACGACCTGTCAGTCAATTCGGGAGGCTTGAATGGTGGATATTGTGGCGCCGCGCGAGGTGACGACATTCTGGTTCGACGAACTGGAGGAACGGAACTGGTTCGAAAAGAACGAGGAGATCGATCGCGCCATCAGAAAGCGCTTCATGGACACGCACCTGGCGCTTTCCGCACACGTTCCGCAGGAATGGCGCGAGACGCCGGAGGCTGCACTTGCACTGATTATTGTTTTCGACCAGTTTCCTCGCAATATTTTCAGAAACAGCCCGCATGCTTTCGCGTCCGATCCTTTGGCGCTCAAGGAAGCCACGCTTGCAATAGAGAAGGGTTTTGATCTTCAGACGCCTGAAAAACACAGGCTGTTTATCTATATTCCGTTCGAACACTCGGAAAGCATCGAGGATCAGAATCGTAGCGTCGCGCTCTTTGAAACCCTGAACGACGAAAATCTGATGAAGTATGCGCTGGCGCATCGCGACGTCATCGAAAAATACGGCCGTTTTCCGCACAGAAATGCAATTTTGGGGCGTGTTTCGACACCCGAGGAAGAGGCTTATCTGGCGAAGCCGGGAGCAGGATTCTGAGCAAAAAAGTCGTGCGATCAGACGTCGAAATGACAAATGGAATATGTGTTTTTGACCGCTTTCGCTGAAATTTGGTCCAATAAAGCGTATACAATGGTCGCGGTTGAATTTATTGACATTGCTTATAGCAAGTAGTTGATAACCAGATTCTCAACTTTCTGTCGGCGAGGAGGCCTGTTTCAGACAGGTTTATCTACGGTTAGTAGATGGCGTGCCACAATCGAGGCGTGTTTGAAGCTGTTTGGTTTTTAAGAATGACTGTCGTGTCGGAAATTACCCAGGATAAACCGCTCTGTGTTGATCTCGATGGAACACTCGTCGCGACCGATACACTGTGGGAAAGCCTGTTGCGGCTACTGCTCCGCAATCCATTCATGATCTTCAGCGTCATTCGTTGGGTGTTGAACGGAAAGGCCACGCTGAAATGCGAGGTCAGCAAGCATGTAAAAACCGATCCGGCGCAGTGGCCATTTCGGCCGGAAATCCTCGAGTGGCTAAAAGCGGAGAAATCCAGGGGACGCCATATCCTTCTCGTGACCGGCGCCCCGGGGCAGGTCGCCAACAGTGTCGCAGACCATCTCGGCATATTCGATGGCGTATTCCATACAAGCGAAGCGATCAACCTCACGTCGCTGCGTAAACGCGATCTTCTGGTTGAGCATTTTGGCGAGAAGGGCTTCGATTATCTTGGCGACAGCAACGATGACATCCCGGTTTTCGAAGCGGCCCACAACGTCTATCTCGTGCGGCCCCACGGCTCGGTTGGCCGGTGGCTGAAGAACAATTCGCAAGCGGAAGTTCTCCTAGAATATGGCAATGCGTTCCGCACTGCGCTGAAAGCCATGCGGGTTCATCAATGGTTGAAGAACACGCTGCTTTTCGTTCCGATTGTTCTCCAGCACGAATATTTCGAGCTTCTCTATGCGCTGGACGGCATTATCGGTTTCTTCTCTTTCAGTTTTGCGGCGAGCAGCGTTTATATCCTCAATGATCTTGTCGATCTGAGGAATGACCGGCGTCACAGTACAAAACGTTTTCGCCCGATCGCGAGTGGCCAACTCGAAATACCAAACGCCATCATGCTCGCCGGCGGCCTGCTTGTCGTATCTTTGGCTTTGAGTTTGCTCCTGCCGCCGGTTTTTCTGTTGGTGCTCGCCGTCTATCTGGTAGCCACGACCGTCTACTCCTTCTTTCTCAAGAGGAAACTGCTCGTGGATGTGTTCACCTTGGCGGGTCTGTTCACGCTACGGATCATCGCCGGCGCGGCCGCCGTCGGGGCAAGCCTCTCGTTCTGGCTGCTGGCTTTCTCGATATTCTTCTTCCTGTCCCTCGCTCTCGTCAAACGCTATGTCGAACTCCAGGAGCTCGATTCATCGGAGGGATCGAAGAAAGTCGGTCGCGGGTATTACGCCGTTGATTTCGAGATGATCGGACAGGCCGGGATTTCCTCCGCCTTTGCAGCGGCCCTGGTCCTCGCTCTCTATATCCACAGTGAAGAGACCCGGGAGATTTATCAGTCGCCCCTTTTCCTGTGGCCGCTGTGCCCGCTGATCCTCTACATGCTGCTCAGAATCTGGATGCTGGCGCGCAGGGAACAGATGCATGACGATCCCGTCGTCTTCATCATTCGCGACTGGCGCAGCCAACTCGTCACCGCAACCGGGGCCCTGCTGATGGCGTTGGCGGTCGCTTTTCCCACATGAGCTATGAAAGCTGGGGTCGGTTGCGGCTCCGGGACCGTAGCGGCGTCGACGCTGCTTCCATTGGTGTAATCGACGGCAGGATGCCCGGCGGTTTTCTTCCATTCGGCAATGGCCGCTCCTATGGCGACAGTTGCCACAATGACGCCGGCACTCTCTTCGATAGCCGCAGTCTGGATCGGATCATCGACTTCGACCCGGAGACGGGCGATCTGCATTGTCAGGCCGGTGTTCTACTGTCTGATATCCTTTCCTATGCCATTCCGCGCGGTTTCTTCCCGCCAGTGACTCCAGGAACGCAATACGTGACTGTCGGCGGCGCCATCGCCAATGACGTCCATGGTAAAAACCACCATCGACGCGGCGTCTTTGGAAACTGGGTGCAGTCTTTCCGATTGATGCGCAGTGATCTCGGAACGATCCAGTGCGACAGGCGGCAAAACAGCGGGCTCTTCGCAGCGACGATTGGCGGCATGGGCCTGACAGGATTGATTACGGACGCCGTCATTCGCCTGGTGCGAACGCCCGGCCCGGATATCCGTCAACACACGTTGCGATTTTCATCCATCGACGGCTATTTCGACGCTTTCGAGAGCTTCGATCGCGACCATGAATACGCCGTCGCATGGATTGACCAGTCAGCGCGTGGTGGCCACTTTGGCCGCGGCCTGCTTCTGGGTGGGGATCACGCGCAAGGTAAAGAGCAGGCCGCCGCGCCCCGCAGTCATGCACGGCTTTCCGTACCGTTCACGCCTCCGATCAGCCTTGTGAACTCGATCAGTATGCGCGCCTTCAACGCATTGTATTTCCGAAAGGAAAGGGCGGGATCGAGCGTCCGGGACGTCCCGTGGCGTAAATATTTCTACCCGCTCGACGCGCTGGGTCACTGGAACCGGCTCTATGGACCACGGGGGCTTCACCAGCACCAGAGCGTTTATCCGGAAATGACGGGCAGGCAGACGACAATCAGGCTGCTGGAATGCGCTCAAGCGCACGGTCACGCCTCATTCCTGACTGTTCTCAAGCGGTTCGGCGGAGAAAAATCACCGGGTCTTTTGTCGTTTCCGCGCGCAGGTTTTACGCTGACGCTCGATTTCGCCAACCGTGGTAAACCGACAGAGAGATTGCTGGACGCACTCGATCGGATCGTCATGGAGGCTGGCGGCGCGGTCAATCCTTACAAGGACGCACGTATGTCGGCGGACGTGTTCGCCGGTTCATTCCCAAATTGGCGCGACCTCGAAAACATCAGGGATCCGGCCCTGATGTCGGATTTCTGGAGACGCACCGCCATGATGCTGGAGAAGCAGGACTGACCGACAGGTCACAGCAATTGCCTGGCCATTCACAAACGCAAACAACCGTTAACCTTCTTGCTTCACCAATTCTACTTGTCTTTGTGGCAGGAACTCAGAAACGGGACCTCGTGATGAACTACATACCCTTTATCCTTTTTACCGTTCTGACCAATGCGGGCGCTCAATTGCTGCTCAAGCAAGGCGCCAACTCTTTGGGCGAACTGGACATATTCGCCGGAAATCCGATCGTCAGAATTCTGCAGATCGCCTTCAATCCCTGGGTGTTCTTTGCGCTTGTCTCGTTTGTCGTCTCCATGGCGACGCATATCTATGTCCTCACCAAGGTGGAGCTCTCATTCGCCTATCCGTTTTTGAGCCTCGCCTATGTCATCGTGGTGCTGTTCGCCTTCTTCGTGTTTCACGAAACTCTGGGCGGATGGAGAATTGCCGGCATCACCCTCATCTGCGTTGGCACTATTCTGGTGGCCCAGTCAGGCCGCGAAGTGTCGGCGACGGTCATACCGCAACACGATGCCGGCGACGACGGCCACGTTGATTGAAGCCGTGACCATCCGGACGCGACACGAAATATCTGGAGCGATCGAACCATGAGTGTCAGTACAACGAAACCTTCTCTTCTGGGCGTCGAAGACGCCAAGGCGCTGGGCATTGAACAAATGACGATGCTTTTCCGGGATCATCTCAATCCCGGACAGTTGCATTTCATGAAGCTACTCGGTTTTAACAAGATAAAGGTCGAGACGGCGGAGGGCATGTACTACACCGATCAGAACGGTCGAAAGATCCTCGATTTCTTTGGCGGGTTCGGTTCGCTCGCGCTCGGGCACAATCACCCACGGGTGCTCGAAGCCCGCAAGCGTTTCCAGGATGAAAAGCGCCACGAAATCGCCATCGCCTTCATGTCGCAATATGCTGCCGCGCTCGCAAAAAACCTTGCCGAGATATCGCCCGGCAGCCTGGACATGGTCTTTCTGGGCTCCAGCGGTTCGGAAGCCATGGAAGCCGCCGTCAAGGTGGCTGAACGCGCCGCAGGACCTGGACGCCACAAGGTGGTCTATGCGGAGAACTCATTCCATGGCAAAACGAAGGGCGTGCTGTCTCTGACAGACTCGCCGCTCTATCGCGGGCAGTTCCGTCTGGTCGAGAACACGATCCGCGTGCCTTTCGGCGATATCGATTCCATCAGAAACGCCTTCGAGGCCGATCCGCAGATCGGAGTGATTGTTCTTGAAACGGTTCAGGGCGGCGGCGGCATAGTCGGCGCGGAGCCGGCTTTCTGGCAGGAACTTCGACGGTTGTGCGACAAGCATGGCGTTCTGTGGGTCGCCGACGAGGTTCAGTGCGGCGTTGGACGCACGGGACGCTTCTATGCATTCGAACACGCCGGCGTCGTGCCTGACGTGACGGCGCTCGCAAAATCACTCGGCGCCGGCAAGACAGCAATGGGCGCGATGATCGCCCGGCGCGATGTCTACATGAAAGCCTATGGAAAACCAGGCACGGCGCTGATCCACGGTCCCGCCACTTTTGGCGGCATTGGCGAAGCGTGCATTACAGCAATTGAAGGCCTTAATGTTCTGTATGACGAGGAGCTGATAGACAATTCCGCCGAACAGGGCGCTTATCTCCTCTCCGAACTGCAACGCCTCCAAGGCAAATATCCGAAAATCATCAAGGATGTTCGCGGTCAGGGGCTGATGGTTGGGCTTGAGTTTCAGGACTTCAGCCAGACGCTTCCGGCTGTTTTGCGTCCCGTCGTATCGGTGCTGGACGAGAAACTGAAAGGGTCGCTTTCCGGTTTCGTTGGCGCGCTTTTGCTACGCGACTACGATGTGCTTGTGGCCTTTACCGAATACAATCGCAACGTCATTCGACTGGAACCGCCGCTGATCTGCCGGAAGGAACACATAGACACTTTCGTTTCGGCGCTGGACTCGCTGCTTGGACGCGGCGTCATCGCTATCGTGCGGGATTTCGTGGCGAGCCAGGTGAAGTAACGCCGCGGGCCTGAAGAGGTGGGCCTGACCTACTGCGCCGGCGCGTCCGTATCGAGGATATAAGCGTCGAAACAGCCGGTCAGTTCAATCTTCCGGCGCCCATCCAACGCCGGGCGATAGATTTGCTCCAGCAGCAGGATTGCTGGCGTCACCGGGCATTTAGGTGAGAGTATGAGGTCTGTGTCCCGGACCGCCTGCGTGGTTTTTGCGTCGAGCGGCGGGATTGCCCGAAAGGGATCGGCGCCGATGGCGACGTGTTGCGGCGCTTTGCGATCCATCACAAAGGGCACGATATTCGTGAAATCAAGAGTGAATATCGTGTCGAATGTGAGATCGTTCTCCCGCTCGTAAGCTTCGATGGCGTCGATGAGTTCGTCGTGCATCATCAGCCACATTGTCTGGAAACCGGGTTCCGAGTAGAGAAGGAAGGATTGCATTTCTCCCTCCTCGGACAGTCGCCGGGTCACTGGAACGTTTTCCTCATAGTGTTTTTTCATTCTCTCGGCGCGTTTGTATGACACGTCTTTTACGATGACCTGGCCGATCGTGCCGAGATTGCGGTTTTCGAGCGCATAGTTGTCACCTATCAGGGAAACAGCCGTCGTCCGGATAGCCTTGTGGAGCAGGCCGCCGACAATCGGAACGCACATGAAGGCGATCAGAAGGGCGAGAACAGCGCCGGAAACGCGCTGCCGGCCCTGGTTGTTGAGCCAGATCTTGAGCACGCCGGGAAGAACGATGATGAATGCATGGCTGCCGGTGTTCTGGGTCTCGAAGAACAGTCCTGCAAAGAGCAGGACGCTCAGCCAAAGCCAGTCACGATGAATGGCGAAGGCTGAACCGTCGATTGTCGAACCGGTCATCCGCGTGACGAACCGCCCCGCGCCATCCTTCATATCGCTTATGATCAGATAGAGTGCGAGCAGACCGCCGGCGATGACGACGCCGGTGAAATGCGAGGTCGCGGTAAGAAAACGGGGTAGGAGGACGCCTTCGTTCCGTGTGGTCAGCGCCAGAATATCCTGAATGTAGTATCCGATCGTTCCGTCATAGATCTGCCAGACGCCCAGGACAGCCAGAAAGACGATCGCTGTCATGATTGCCGTGCGCACTTTGATCAGGCCGCAAGCGAAGGCGAAAGCGAGAACCAGGCCGCCGCTGATAAAGCCCGTGATTTTTGTCAGAAACAGCGCAAGCGTAAGAATAATGAACAGGACAAGGCGGATCGATCTGTTGTCAACGAAGAGAACCGCAGTCGTCAGCAAATACATCAGAAGCGCGCTCTGACGATTGTATATACCGAAACCCTCGACACCCGGATAAGGGTAGAAGCCGAAGACATTGAAAGGCAGCGCTGCAAAAATCATGAAACCGGCCAGCAGCGACCATGCAATGATGCGTGAGCGTGGTCCGATATCGAAGAGGATCAGCGACATCGCAGGAGCGGCGACTACCAGGATGCACCAATCTGCAAGAAGTAGCGGATTGCCGTTCGGGAAGAGCCACTCGAACAGGGCGAAGAGATAGTAACCGAGCGGTCCGACCGGCGCGAAGAAATCAACAATCGGAGTTTGCCCCTGGGAGATGCGTCCCGCGGCGTCCAGATAGATAAAAGTGTCCCAGTACATGGGGCCGATCATCAGGGAGACCGGGTAGATGAGCATTGCCGCCAGCAGGCACAGGAATACCACAAGCCACAATTGCGGGCTGGTCAGTACTGATGAAAACAAACCGCTTTTGGCTGTCCCGGTTCCTGGTGATTCCAACATATTGTCCATCAAATCTTGAAATGCAATTCGGGCGAGTAAATAGCAGTCTTTCACGAAGCAAAGGTAAACCGCGGCGCAGATCCCGCAACTTTCATGCGCCTGTCCGCCGCAGGTCGCCGGCCGTTTTTTGCATGTCGCAAACAGGCGGTAGCACAGTTGTGCTCGGCGGCATAGTTGATCCGCAATCTAGCAAACTGGCCCGAGTGGCCCCTGGAAGGGCGTGGACATGAAAGACAAAGCGCGAGCAGTTGTCATTGGCGGTGGCGTGGTCGGCGTTTCGACTCTGTATCACCTGGCGAAGAAAGGTTGGAACGATGTTGTCCTTCTCGAACGGAAGGAACTGACATCGGGGTCAACCTGGCACGCCGCGGGTCTTTTGCCGCTCTTCAACATGAGCTACTCGGTTGGGCAGATTCACAAATATTCCGTCCGCTTCTATCAGGAACTGGCGGAGGAGACGGGCATGGACACCGGCTTCCGCAAGGTGACGAACGTGCGTCTCGCGCGAACGAAGGATCGCCTCGACGAATATGAATACTATATGGGCGTCGCCGAAACGCTCGATATCGCCGTCGAACGCATGACGCCGGAAGAAATCGCCGCGAAGTGGCCTTACGTCAACGTGGACGGGCTTCTGGGCGCGATTGTTCATCCGGAAGACGGATATATCCAGCCGGCCGATCTGACGCAGGCGCTTGCCAAAGGCGCGCGCGACCGGGGAGCGACCATATACAGAAACACCGTCGTCACAGCCATCGAGCAGCAGGATAACGACAGTTGGGTCGTGAAGACGGACAAAGGCGACATCGCCTGCGACCACGTCATTTCCTGCACCGGTAACTTCGCCCGCAAAACCGGCGCCATGGTCGGGTTGGATGTTCCAGTTATTCCGGTTGAGCATCAGTACATCGTCACCGAGGCGCATCCCGAGATCAGGAAGTTTCGTTCCGAAGGCGGTGCAGAGCTTTGCGTTCTGCGCGAGTCGGATTCCTCCTGGTACATGCGCGAGGAGGCCGGGGGTCTTTTGCTCGGACCATACGAGAAAGGCGCGCCCTGCTGCTATGTCGACGGTCCGACTGACGATTCCGAGTACGAATTGTTCCAGGAGGACATCGAGCGTCTGATGCCGCACATCGAAACCGCCATCGAGCGGGTTCCCTATTTTGGCGAGGTCGGAATCAAGAAAGTTTACAACGGCGCGATCGCCTACACGCCGGATGGTTCTCCGATCGTTGGTCCGGCGCCGGGCCGAAAGAATTTCTGGCTCAACGAGGGACACTCCTTTGGCGTGACAGCCGCCGGCGGCGCCGGATGGCAGCTTGCGGAATGGATCGTCGAAGGCGAGCCGACCATCGACATGATGGGCGTCGATCCGCGCCGTTTCGGACCTTACGCCACAGAAGGATATCTGCGCGAGAAAAACGAGGAAGCCTACGCCAATGTGTTCACGCCGCACTATCCCGACGAAGAGCGCGGCGCCGCGCGGCCTCTGAAGAGGGCGCCCTGCTATGATCGCATGAAGGAACTCGGCGCGGTTTTCGGATCTGTCTATGGCTGGGAGCGCCCGAACTGGTTCGCGCCTGAAGGCTACGCCATCAATGTCGATGACATCGAAAAGCCTGACGTGCTGACCAATCACAATCATCCCGAGCCGGACGCCGACGGCAATGTCAAGGAAATCTGGTCCTTCCGTCGTTCGAACTACTTCGAGCACATCGGCGAAGAAGTTCGCAACGTGCATGAAAAAGTCGGCCTTCTGGACATGTCGGCTTTTGCGAAAATGGAAGTCTCGGGACCGGGCGCGCGCGATTGGCTCGATTCCATTCTCGCGAATTCCATCCCGAAAAAGCGGGGCCGGATCGCGCTTGCGCATCTGCTGACGAAACAGGGCGGCGTTCGATCCGAATTTACGGTCTATGAATGGGCGCCCGGGCGTTTTTACCTGGTGTCCGCCGGCGCCTTCGAGGCGCATGATCATGACTATCTTCGAAAGCTTGCGCCTTCGGATGGATCTGTGCGTCTGAACGCCATCACCGAGCGGCTTGGCGTGCTGGTGCTGGCTGGGCCCCAGTCCCGGAAAGTACTGCAAAAGGTGACTGGCGCCAGTCTTGAAAACGCCGACTTCCCCTGGCTTTCGGGAAAGCAGGTGAATATCGGTCCGGCGACCGCACAGGCTCTCCGGGTTAATTTCGTCGGCGAGCTTGGCTGGGAATTGCACCACCCGATCGAACAGCAAAACACCATCTTCGACCTGATCATGGAGGCCGGAGCCGAATACGGGATCAAGCCGTTCGGGATTCGCGCGATGACGGCGATGGCGATCGAAAAATCCTATCGCCTGATCCCGCGTGAACTGTCGATCGAATACAATGCCTACGAATCCGGCCTCGATCGCTTCATCAAGCCGAACAAGAGAGATTTCATCGGTCGCGATGCGGTTGTGCGCAAGCGTGAGGATGGGCTGGACTGGAACTTCGTCACGCTGGAAGTTCAGGGCGTCACCGACGCCGACGCTCGGGGCAATGAGGCGATTTACAAGAACGGCGCGCTGGTTGGTCGCGCGACCCATGGTTCCTACGGCTGGAGATGCGGAAAGTCCCTGGCGCTCGCCATGGTGCGGCCGGAACAGGCGGAGCCGGGAAATACCGTCAGCATCCGTATTCTTGGTGACATGTATGATGCGGTCGTGGTCGCTGAAAGCCCGTTCGATCCGGACAACGAGGCGCTAAGGGCCTGACGAAAGCGTCAGGCCACGGAGGTCAGCAATTGCTTGCGATCGGCGCGTTCCTGTTGCGGTGAGCGGCCATAGAGTTCGCGGTAGCATTTTGAGAAATGCGACGCCGAAACAAAACCGCAGGCGACGGCGACCTCGACCACCGGCATCGACGACTGAACCAGCAGATGGCGGGCGCGGTCGAGCCTGATTTCCAGATAGTAGCGGGCAGGGGAACGCCCCATCTCCTGCCGAAAGAGCCGTTCGATCTGTCGTCGCGACAGTCCCGCGAAATCGGCGATTTCAAGCAGCGAGAGCGGCTCCGACAGGTTTGCTTCCATGAGCTCGATAATCGAAAGGACCTTCGAATTCTGGACGCCCAGACGCGCCCGCAAAGGCAGGCGCTGTCGGTCGTGGGGGCTGCGCACGCGGTCGGTCAGCGCCTGTTCGCAAACCCTGTTGACGAGATTGTCGTCATGGTCTTCGCCGATCAGGTTCAGCATCATGTCCAGCGCGGCGGTCCCGCCCGCACAGGTGTAAATATTGTCGTCTACCTCAAACAGGTCGGCATAGACGTCGGCGCGGGGATATTTTTCGGCGAAGCCCGGCAGATCTTCCCAGTGTATCGCGCAGCGTTTTCCTGACAGAAGGCCGGCCGCCGCCAGAATATAGGCGCCTGTGCAAAGTCCGCCGACGGCGATATTGCGATTGTGCACTTCGCGGAGCCAGGCCTGGACTGATTTCTGAGAGAACGAATCGGCGTTTATGCCAGAACATACGAAGACCATCGACGGTCGATTCTCTCCGGTCAAGGAGCGGCGCTCGTCTTCCAGAGAGGTGTTGGCCGCCACCTCGACGCCATTTGAGGCGCGCACAGGCCCCGCATCGATGGACGCTACGCGCCACCGATAGGAGTCGTAACCAAGCATGCGATTGGCGATCCTCAGCGGCTCGATTGCGGTTGCGAACGCAATCATCGAGAAATCGGGTATGACGTAAAACACGATCGTGCGTTTTACGGAATTCGCCTCTATGTGAGTTGCCATCAACCCTCGCGACACGGTTCGGGCAAGGCCCGCGCAATCCACAGTTCAGGAGGGTGAGGACTGGTCTACCCGGAATGTCCTGGTCCTTTATTCAGGACCGGCGTTCAGGACGCCTCATCTCCCTTTCAAAGCCCGAACATTGTCATAGTCGCAAATGGCTGTGAAGTTAAAACTCTTCCAGAGTTCAGGAATTAAGCAGCTTTTTCGATGCATTACGCACGATGCAATGCGGACCATGACTGCAGAAAACAGGCCGGCGCGTTAGGGACATGCGCCGGCCTGCATTTCAGGCGGATCCAGATTGGGCGCGACAGGCATGCCGCTTTATCGCCGCCGCCGCGCCATTTGGTTTTCAAAGCGCTCGGGCCAGCCAATGTCCCGCCGGAGTTCGGGACTTAGTTCCGAAACCGCCTTCACGGTGTCGCGCCTCAACCGGGCTTCTTCGCGCCCTTGGCGGAATCTGTTGTAGGCGTCGACAAGAAAATTTATGCCGCTGAAAATCAGATCGGACAGTACGCGTCCCTGACCGACTTCGATGAAGACGTCGGCAAAGGGTGAATTCGAATCATAGTATCTGTTGCTCATCATAAGGTTCCTTCACTGTTTACTCCGATCCGCAGGATCGGTGGTTTCAGGAAGGTCGCGACCTTTGATATTGACTATGGTGGGTTTCTTTGGTTCAATCAAACGAATTAGAATTAAGATCTGGATCAGAAAAATTGAACATCAAACTGAATGCTCCACTGAACCAGCCGATGCCTCTGCTTGAACTCGACGTGCTCCGCACCTTCGTGGCTATTGCAGATACAGGCAGTTTCTCGACGGCGGCGTCTATCGTATTTCGCACGCCTTCCGCAGTGTCCATGCAGATAAAGAAACTGGAAGAGACACTTGGCCGTCCGATGTTTTTCCGTGATGCGCGCTCCGTCAGTCTGACGACGGACGGAACCATGCTGCTGGGTTATGCCCGACGCCTGCTGGCTTTGAACCGGGAGGCCGTGTCACAGTTCGTCACGCCGGAAATTTCCGGCGTCGTGCGTTTCGGGTCGCCCGACGACGTCGGCGAACGCATTTTGCCTCTGGTATTGAAACGCTTCGCGAAAACCCATCCTTCGATCGCGGTTGACGTGGTCATCGACCAGAGTTCGAACCTGATCAAGCGCTTTGAGGAAAAGCGTCTCGATATCACGCTGCTGACTTGCCAGAAGGACAAGACGCCGCCGGGGTCCGAGATCGTTCTGACGGAAAAACTGGTCTGGGCGGGAGCGAAGGGTGGCGCGGCTCATCTGCAATGTCCGCTTCCGGTGTCTTTGTGGGAGGAGGGCTGCGCCTGGCGGGCTGGCGCGGTCGAGGGCCTTCAGACCATCAAACGCGATTTCCGGGTCGCCTACATGAGCGCCCATACCGCGGGACAACGTGCGGCGATCCTTTCCGATCTTGCAATCGCGCCGCTGCCGAAGTCTTTTGTGGGCGATGACATGGTAATCCTCGGAGAAGAGGACGGATTACCGCCGATCGGCGACTATATGCTGGCGATGATGGTTGGCGCAGAGGTCGACCCGCCGGTTTGCGCCGTTGCGGAACATATTCGCGCGACATTCGAGATGCAGGCGGAAACCGGGTATTTTACAGAGTCAGCGTTCGCGCACAACGCGACTGCGGCGTCTGCGGCCTGAGCCGGCGCCGGCGTCCGGCGACGCACCGCGTTCCGGAAGCTGTACGCTCCCGCCGAGCTTGTCGAAGGGATCCACCTTGTTGGGCAGCGCCATGGCGTGTACGAAATGGTCCTGGAATTTCGGCTCCAGAGCTGTCTCGATCTTCTCGATCCTGCGAACCGTCTGCTCGATTTCACGGCGATAATCGCGATTGAGCAACGCCATTCGGGCGCCTGTGCCCGCCGCATTGCCGACGGCGGCGACCCGATCCAAATCGCAATCGGGAATAAGCCCAAGGATCATTGCGTGCTTCGGATCGATCAGCGATCCGAAGGCGCCGGCAAGCCGGATACAGTCCACATGGTCTGTCTCCTGTTTTTCCATCAGCAGTTTCGTGCCGGCGTAGAGGGCTGCTTTGGCGAGCTGAATTGCGCGAATATCGTTCTGTGTGATCGCCAGCCTGGCGTCCCCGTCCCACAGGACATAGGACCAGGTGCGGCCATTCTGGACGATCCGAGGCGAACGAGCGGCGAGGGATCCGTCAACCACGCCGTCCTCCGAAATGACGCCGGCCAGAAACATCTCCGCGACGACTTCCATGATCCCGGAGCCACAGACGCCCGTGACTTTCGTTGCCTGCGCGCGTTCGGCGAATTCCGGTTCGTCAGACCAGTGGTCGATGCCGATGACCCGGACACGCGGCTCCAGCGTCGCAGGGTCGATGCGCACTCTTTCGATCGCGCCAGGCGCGGCGCGCTGACCGCATGATATTTCTGCGCCTTCAAAAGCCGGTCCGGTCGGCGAGGACGCCGCGACGACCCGGTTGCGATTGCCGAGAACGATTTCCGCATTGGTCCCGACATCGACAAGCAGCATCATTTCGTCCTGTCGGTGCGGACCCTCGCACAAGGTGGCGGCGGCCGCGTCCGCGCCGACATGGCCGGCGATGCACGGCAGCAGATAGACGCGGGATCCGGTGTTGAGCTCGAGATCGAGGTCGTCTGCGCGGCAGTGAATAGCTCCCGAAACCGCCAGCGCGAATGGCGCGCCGCCGAGTTCTGTCGGGTCGATGCCCAGAAACAGGTGGTGCATGATCGGATTTCCGACGAACACCGCATCGAAGATATCCGTGTGGTCTATGCCTGCTTCAGCGGCGACTTTGCCGATCAGGCCGACGATTGCCTCGCGGACGGCTCGCGTCATCGCTTCGCGACCGTCCGGATTCATCATCACATAGGAGACGCGGCTCATCAGGTCTTCGCCAAAACGGATCTGCGGATTGGAAGCGCCGGAGGATGCGATGACCGCGCCGGACAGCAGCGATGTCAGATGCATCGCGATCGTGGTCGAGCCGATATCGCAGGCAATACCGTAGGCTTCGTTTTTCAGTCCCGGATAAAGCGCAATCAGGCTGGGGCGAGACGTTTCCAAATCCCGATGAATAACCGCCGTTACAGCCCACTTTCCGGCCCGCAATATGGACTGGACTTTCGGCAGAATGTGATGGTCGACAAGGATATCGGCGAAGCCCCAATCCTCTTCCAGCGCCTGGGTCAGCCGGTCGAGATCTCCAAGCGGCTTGTGCATGTCCGGTTCATCCACCTCGACATAGCACATCTGTATAACCGGATTTCGTTCGATGACTCGCCTGTCGGCGTCCTTTCGCACGACCTGCGCCTGGGCCAGCCCTTCCTGGGGCACGTCTATGACCAGATCGCCCTCGATACGGGCGGAACACGACAGCCGTCTCCCGGGCTTCAGATCGCGTTTGCTGGCGTAATTTTGTTCCTTGGCTGAAAATGCGGAAATATGGTCGGCGCTCGAGGTGACGCCGTGCTTGGCGAAGCGGCCTTCCTGCACGTCGATCTGGCAGCGGCCGCAGATGCCGCGCCCACCGCACACGCTTTCCACATAGACTCCGAGTTCGCGGGCCGCCTCCAGCAGGTTTGTTCCTACGGGAAAGCGACCGCGCTTGCCGGAAGGCATAAACAGGACCAGAGGGTGCTTTGCGTCGGTATTCTGGTCCATGCGTCAAGCGTCCTTGCTTGTCAGGCGCGCGCGCGCCGTCCTCCGCGGCGCCGGCCTCCGGACGCGGCCTGCGCGGAAGTCTCGCCGCCTGCGGCGGACGGGTCAATGGCGGAAAGCGCGGGTTTCTCGCGATAGATACGGATCCAGAACTGGCAGTTAGGGTCGGTTGAATTCAGCACATTGGCGCCGTGAACCATCTCCATCTCCTGGGGACGGCACGGATTCATGATCGCCGATGTCATACCCGAAGCGATAACCATCGGAATGAAGGCGGCGTTGATTGCGTGCCTGTGCGGCAGTCCGAAGGAAATATTGGACAGGCCGCATGTCGTGTTGACGCCAAGTTCCTCGCGCAGGCGACGCACAAGCCGGAACACTTGCTGTCCCGCGGTTCCCATCGCGCCGATTGGCATGACAAGGGGGTCGACGACGATGTCTTCGGGTTTGATGCCGTAATCGGCCGCGCGCTCAACGATCTTTTTAGCCACCGCGAAGCGGACGTCAGGGTCCTCGGAAATACCGGTTTCGTCATTGGATATGGCGACGACCGGCACATCGTATTTCTTTGCAAGCGGCAGGATCGCTTCGAGCTTTTCCTCTTCACCCGTCACCGAGTTGATGAGGGGACGGCCCTTGGCGACTTCAAGACCGGCCTTGATGGCTGCTGTCACGGAGGAGTCGATCGACAATGGAACGTCGACAAGACTCTGGACGATCTCCAGCGTCTGCACCATCAGGGCGGGCTCAGTCGCATTCGGATCCACCGCGGTCACGCCGGCGTTGACATCAAGCATTGTTGCGCCTGCCGCGACCTGCGCCAGCGCATCGGCCTTTACCGTTTCGAAATTGCCTTCAACCATCTCGGCGGCCAGCTTCTTGCGGCCTGTCGGATTGATGCGTTCGCCAATAACGCAGAACGGCTGGTCGAAACCGATAATGATTTCCTTTGTCGCGGAAGCAACGATTGTGCGTGCCATGGGGCAATCCTCAATTCTGGAGGGAAGACAAGGAGAGATCAGCCGAGATCCCGGTTTGCCAGCTTCCGCGCTCAACCAGCCATTCGGATGTCTTTTTCAAACCTCCGAAAGCGAAAACGTGGATTTGGCGGATCGGGGTGGAGGCGCCGCTCAGGACGTGGTCTTCGATCGGTCCGACAACGGTCTCGGGTGAATGCGACGTTGCAAGCGCTGTCAGCGACATTGCGTTCTTTTTCAGAAAGCCGATGGAATTGCCGACGCCGCACATGGCCGCGTATTTGATCAACGTCGTGATCTTCGCGGGGCCGGCCACGCCCAGATGCACGGGAAGATCAATTCCGTTTGCTTTCAGGCCATCGGCCCAGGCGATGAATTTCGCCGCGTCGAAACCGAACTGCGTCACGATGCGCATAGAAGCATCCGAACGCTCCGCATAGGACTTTTTCAGGCGCAGCGCCTGCAGAGCGACTTCTTCGGTGAAATCAGGGCTGCCTTCAGGGTGACCGGCGACGCCGATCCTGTCGACGCCGTATTTGTCGAAGAAGCCGGTTTCAAGAACTTCCATGGTGGAGGAAAAGTCGCCGGCCTGCCTCTCGAGGCCTCCGCCAATGACGAGTACGTTTTTCACGCCTGCTTCTTCGGTCATCATCCGGATGCGTGTTTCAAGCGCCTCGCGAGTCGTCAGGCGGCGGGAGGCGAAATGCGGAACCGGCTCGTAGCCGAGATCGCGGACCCGTTTGGCGGCCTTGACCAGCGTTTCGCTCGAATCCGTTCCGATTTCGGTAATGTAAACCCAGGCGCCCTCCGGGAACAGGCCCGGCAGGTCAGCTGATTCGATAGCCTGCTTGGGGGCGACCTCGATGGAGGCTGCGATCCGGGCGGGTCGCGCCGGTTTGATGTTGATGACTTTTGTCATTCTGCTTCCGCCTTTCCGCCGGCCTCGACGAGATCTTTCAGCCGTTGTTTGGTGTAGGTTTCCTCGATATGGGCCGCCGCCTTGTCGGCTTCGGCGTCCAGATCATCGCTCACAGGTTTCGGCTGTCCCCGTCGCCATTGCGCAAGGTAGTCGTCTGTCTCATGAGCGCCGCTGCGCATCGCGCACATGTCGATCGCTTCCGTGAACCGCAAGGAAAGCACCCGTTTGGCGCTTTGCCTGCCCTTTTTCACGATGATTTGCGCCGGGATGTCACGCCAGTAAACAATTGTCAGATCCGCCATGACCCGCTCCCGATCCATGTCCGCACGGCTTAAAATGATGAGATTCCGATCGCCAAGCTAGCTGCACGACGACGCTGAACGCATCAAAAACGACGCGGCTGTTTCAAGGGGCGAAACCTGTGTCGGAAAGCGTGAATTCTCAGGCGTCTAAAGCAGGCTGGCGAAGACAACTGTCGTCAGAACCGTCATGAGAAAAAGCACTGCTATCGACATGACGCCAACGACGACGCCGACGCCAAGGCAATTGCCGTCCTGTTCCGTGTGGGCCAGGCCAATGATGGCGATCGCGAAAGCGGGCAGCCAGTTGCAGAACGGGATCGGGATCAGCACCACGATTGCCAGAATAAGGATATAGATGCCAAACAACCGTTCTGAACGGTGGTTTTTGAGAGGCCAGTGCCGTGGCCTGACCCACGCTTCCATGCGGCGCAGCCACGGGTCAACCTTGGTGACCATGGCGACCAGCGTCTTTTTGTCGAGGGAATAATTGGCGAGCCGTCGCGGCAGCCAGATCTTCTGTCGACCGGCCACGATCTGCCAGGATATGAAAATCAGCGGAAGGCCAAGGATCAGCGTTGCGCCGGGCGGAAGGGGAATGAGGTTCGGCAGCGCAAAAACGAGGAGAAAGGCGCCGAATGAGCGTTCGTCGAGCGCCGTCGCCAGTTCCTTCAGCGTAATTCGCTCTCCGGCGGCGTTCGCCAGGCGCTGCAACAGGCTGGAAAGGCTTTCCGTATGCTCCTGCGCTTCGTTGGCTCGTTCGGAGGCAATCTTGTCGGCTGTGGTGTCGCTCACCGTTTCGTTCGTTCCTGTTATTTGAACCGATACATTAGGCGAGGCCTATTGCAATTTCGCTAACGCCCGACTGCACTGCAATTACGTCAAATATCCGGCGACGGGAGGCCGGAGCACACTATGTGGGAATTGCCGCTCCCGTTGGCAAGATGGTTTGCGCCCGTGGGAGGCCGGTGTCAAGCCGACTGCAAGGCTTTCGTCAAGTCGCCATATCCCGTCAGCCGGTACTCGTATGTCAGTCCGAGAAAATCCGCGGCCTGTCTGGCGCGCCCCTGAAGATCCGTATCTTCATTTTGCGACAAGTAGACGAGTTTGCGGTAATTGCCGAAATACATATCCCGCAATTCCGGATGTCGGTCGAGTCCGAGCGGTTCGACGACGAAGGCTTCGAATTGACGCGCCAGGAAGTCGGTCAGGAAAAACGAGGTGATATCGTCTTCCATTGCGGCGAAGGCGTCGTTGCCGGCGAAGAAGGAGAAGCAGTGGGGGCCTTCGATCCGCCCGACGCCCTCTTCGAGACAGACCTTGTCCAGTTCGCCCTGGGTGCCGCATTCAGCATAGGCTACGAATATGCGTTCAAAACCGGCTTCGCGGGCTTCGGCGATGCTTTTTCGAACGCCGGGCGCGATCAGTTCCGGCCGATTGTGCCAGATTGCAGGCAAGCAAATCAGATCAACGTGGTCGAGCCTGTTGACGCGGCAGACGTCTAGGATTTCGCGCGCCAGAGCCCCGCAGCCAATGACGCGCACTGGACTTGCATTCATTGATTTCGCAGCCGTGACCTTCATACATCCACTCTATCACGCTGACCGCGCGTCAAAAATGGTTGCACCAAACTGGCGGGGCCGTCAGCGCGCCCCGGCGAGTTGATTGTGCTTGCGCTTCAACAGGTCTTTGGCTGTTTCAACGGTTACGGCGGCGTCACGGCAATAGGCGTCAGCGCCAACGGCCATGCCGAATTCCTCATTGAGCGGAGCGCCGCCGACGAGCACGATGTGCTGGTCGCGAAGACCCTTTTCCTTCAGCGTGTCGATGACGACCTTCATATAGGGCATCGTCGTCGTCAGGAGAGCGGACATTCCCAGAATGTCGGGCTCATGATCCTCGATCGCCTGGAGATAGTTCTCAACCGGATTGTTGATGCCGATGTCCACAACGTCGAAGCCGGCGCCTTCCATCATCATGCCGACGAGGTTCTTGCCGATGTCGTGAATGTCTCCCTTGACCGTCCCGATCACCATCTTGCCGAGTTTCGGCGCGCCGGTTTCGGCCAACAAAGGACGCAGGATCGACATTCCCGCCTTCATCGCATTGGCCGAAAGCAGAACTTCCGGCACAAACAGGATGCCGTCACGAAAGTCCTCTCCGACAATCCTCATGCCTTCAACGAGGGCCTTGGTCAGAACGTCATAGGGCGCCCATCCGCGCTCGAGCAGAATATGTGTGGCTTCCTCGATCTCTTCCTTCAGGCCGTCATAAAGATCATCGTGCACCTGCTGCACGAGTTCGTCGTCCGGCAGTTCGGAAAGGATGATGTCGTCATCGGTCATGGCAGTTAATCCGATATGAGCTGCACTTTACGCGGGCGACCGGGAATGTCGTCAAAATCCTGTCACAAACCCGGCGTTCGAGGAATCCGCATTTGGCGGCTTCACTTACGAGAATGATGCAATTTTGCGAAATTCGTCTCTTCAAAAACGACGTGTAATTCATTGAAAAACGACGGCGCGCGCATCTTTGACCTGTCTGCGGATGCAGCGCGTTTCCGGGTGTCCGTTTCGCGTCATCGCTTGGCGCTGTCAGAAAATGCGCTTAACACGCCGTGGGGTAGCATATCAGTGGTTGGAATAGCCGGGCGAAGGCGCCGGATGAAAGGTGGAACGGGATGGATACGGACAGTGCGGTCGGTCAGTCTGCGAAACGCCGCGCGCGCGGCGGAGCCGCGGCGCGCAGAGCTTCGCGAGGCGGCGGAGGCCCGGGTTTGCAGAAGCCATTCATCAAGCGGAATATCCGAACCTACGAGGTTCTGGATGAGGAAGGCCTGACGCTTATTGAAAACAACGCCGACACCATTCTGGAAGAGATCGGCGTCGAGTTCCGTGACGACTCAGAAGCGCTCGAACTTTGGCGTGAAGCGGGCGCCGACATTCGTGGTGAAAGAGTGCATTTCCCGAAACGGCTTTGCCGTTCGCTTCTGGAAACTGCGCCGCCGGTCTTTACGCAGTTTGCCCGCAATCCGGAGCGTTCGGTGCAAATCGGAGGCGATGCAACGGTCTTTGCGCCCGTATATGGGCCGCCATTTGTTCGCGACCTTGAAGGAAACCGTCGTTACGCCACGATCGAAGATTTCCAAAATTTCGTGAAACTCGCCTATATGGCGCCGTCCATCCATCATTCGGGCGGAACGGTTTGCGAGCCGGTGGACATTCCGGTGAACAAGCGCCATCTCGACATGGTCTATTCGCATATCCGCTACTCGGACAAACCGTTCATGGGCTCTGTGACGGCGCCTGAGCGCGCCGAAGACAGCGTCGAGATGTGCAAGATCTTGTTCGGCGAGAGTTTCGTCGACGAAAACTGCGTTCTCATCAACCTGATCAACGCCAACTCGCCCATGGTTTTCGACGAAACCATGCTGGGCGCGGCCAAGGTCTATGCGCGCAACAACCAGGCCTGCATCATTTCACCCTTCATTCTCGCCGGGGCCATGAGTCCGGTGACCGTTGCAGGAACCTTGACGCAGATTCTCGTCGAGGTGCTGGCGGGCGCGGCGTTCACGCAACTGATTCGTCCGGGCGCGCCCGTCGTGTTCGGCACATTTGCGGCTTCCATTTCCATGCAGTCCGGCGCGCCAACATTCGGAACGCCCGAACCGTCGCTCGTATCCTATGGAGCAGCGCAGCTTGCGCGACGCAGCGGCCTTCCGTTCCGGACGGGGGGGTCGCTTTGCGGCTCGAAAGTTCCCGACGCACAGGCCGCCCATGAAAGCGCGGCCACGCTGAACATGACCTTGCTTGCGGGCACGAATTTCGCGCTGCATTCAGCCGGTTGGCTCGAGGGAGGGCTGGTGTCTTCCTATGAGAAGTTCATGATAGACCAGGATCAACTCGGCATGATGCAGAAATTCGCCGCCGGCGTGGATCTTTCCGAAAACGCCCAGGCGCTCGACGCGATCCGCGAAGTCGGTCCGGGAAGCCATTATCTGGGCTGCGCCCACACCCAGGCGAACTTCGAGACGGCATTTTATGCATCCGCGCTGACCGACAACAATTCCTTCGAACAGTGGCAGATCGAAGGCGAAAAGCGCATCGAAAACCGTGCCAACGAAGCATGCAGGCAGTGGCTGCAATCCTACCAGCCGCCGGATCTCGATCCTGGCGTCGATGACGGTTTGAATGCATTTATTGCGCACAAGAAGGAGTCGATGCCCGACGCCTTCACCTGAAGGAAGCCCGTTGACGGCCGGGCGATCGTGGCCGACCTGATCCACAAGGAAGTCTGGCGGACAACGCCAGACGGAAAGACCGAGTCTTGATTGGCGATGTCTACGGCGAATTGGATCGCCGATTGCGGGACGTCGGATTGATGCTTCGGGGCGGGCTTGTCGCCTCCGAAACGCTTCCTGAGCTTGATAACGGCGAAACCGCCGGAACCATCCTTATGGTCGGTCATGCGGGGTCGACGCTGTGGCCGCACTTCAGCGATTATCTCAGGCGCTCGCCGGGACCGGACCCGCTCGATCGCTGGACACGGTTCGTTATCGAACCGGTCGCCCAACAGTTCGGATGTCGGGCGCTTTACCCGTTTGAGAAGCCCTGGTGGCCATTTCAGCGCTGGGTATCGGAAATTGAAGGACTGCGGCCGTCTCCGCTTGGCATCCTCATCCATCCGGCATTTGGTCTCTGGCACGGCTATCGCGCGGCGCTGGCATTTAGGAAAACACTTTCCGTGCCTGAAAGGCAAAATTTGCCACATCCATGTGACGGCTGCCGTGACAGGCCTTGCATAAGCGCTTGCGCTGCCGAGGCGATTTCAACAAGCGGATTTTCCGTCGAGCCCTGCCGGTCCTACCTGGCCAGCGGCGATGGTAGTGCGAGCTGCATGCTCGCTGGATGTGATGCACGCAATGCTTGTCCAGTCGGCGCAGAATTTCGGTACGTGGAACCACAGCTCCGCTTCCATATGGCGGCGCTGTAAATTTCATCTAAGTTGCATCTTAACCCTCTGTATTTTATATGCTAAGGCGCATTCATGGAACGTCGGCTCCAGACAATCTCCTATCATTGCGCCGGCAAAACAACTGTTGCGGATGAGCAATACCGAGAAATAACATTTTCGGATTTACAATATTAGGTTGTGAATTTGCAGGGCTGTTGTATTATTCGAATAACTCAACAAGAGGTTTTAAAATGTCTATTCTGAGACCGATTGCCGTCGGCATGGCTTTGCTGGCTTCAGGTTCTTTCAGTGCAGCACAGACGCTTGACTGTACATGTATTTCTTCCAAATCTGCTGGGCAGTCTTATCCCGTCATCGGGGAGATCTCCGATTCGTCCGGAAGCGTGATGTACTCCGGTACGACCGGATTCATCGACGGGGAGGCCGGCACGCAGATCACGGCGGGATCCCAGATCAATGTCGGGCCGGGCGGCAAGGCGCAGGTGCAGATCGGATCAGATTGCAAACTGGCTGTTGCGCAGAATTCGGAGATCAGCATCCTTCAGCCGGAAGGCAAGGAAGGACCGATCTGCGTGCAAATCACTGAAGCCGAATTTGCAACGGCGACTTTGGATTCCGGGTCATCAACTTTCCTTCAGGAAAATCCAAATGGCGGCGGTGCAAACCAGGCAGCCGTCATAGCCTTGGGCGCTGCAGCAGGCCTTGTCGCCATTTCCTGTATTGGGTGGTGTCAGGACGGCGGCGGTCCGCGACCAGCCAGTCCGTAATTTCTAAAAATTGTGTGAGCCCAAACAGCTCCGATTCGGGCTCACATCATAATTCACAAGCCTGCCAGCCGTTTTTGGCCAAGGCTGTCAAATTACCTGCGACGGCTTCGGCGCTCCCGGCGCGGCTGATCCACACCTTCTGACGCGGCCTTGTTGCGAAGCGGGCCGATTTTCTCGACGATATCGGCAATTGTAGGCCTCGGACCTTCCACATGATCGTCGATTGCGGCCCGCATCGCCTTGAGATGCGAACAGGTCGTGCCGCAGCAACCGCCAATAATCGTCGCGCCGGCGTCCATTGCAAGATGGGTATATTTCGCCATCAGTTCAGGCGTGCCGGAATAATGGATTTCCGAACCGCGGAATTCGGGAATTCCACAATTGCCCTTGACCACGACAGCAGCGTCTTTGTTGGCGCTGCTGATTTCCAGCAGCGACGCCAGTATGTCGGGCGCTCCGACGCCGCAATTCGCGCCCACGGCGACTGCCGTTTGTCCGACGTCGTTCGCCACGCCGTGAATGTCCTTGGGATGCAGCCCCATCATAGTCTTGCCGGCCGTATCGAAAGAGCCCGTATAAACATAGGGCATGTCGCATTTGACGGAGGCGTCCGCCGCGGCCTTGATTTCGTCTGGCGCCGACATGGTCTCGATCCATACGACGTCAACGCCGCCCGCCTTGAGACCTTCGATCTGCTCGATAAAAGCTTCTACCGCATCGTCATAGGTCAATGCGCCGAGCGGTTCGAGCAATTCACCGGTCGGTCCTACCGAGCCGGCGACAATGACTTTTCGATCAGCTGCATCCGCGACGCCGCGGGCGATTTCGGCCGCTTTACGGTTGAGTTCGAAGACGCGATCCTGGGCATGGTGAAGCTTGAGCCGGTGCCGCGTTCCGCCGAAACTGTTGGTCAGGATGATATCTGAGCCGGCGTCGACGAAGCCGTTATGCAGGTCGATAATTTTATCCGTATTGCTTTCGTTCCAGAGTTCCGGAGCTTCTCCCGCTTCCAGTCCAACTGAGAAAAGATGAGTGCCTGTCGCGCCGTCGGCAAGGAGAACGCCTTTTTCGGCAATCAGGTCTGTAAGGGCATTGCTGGTCATGTCGGCCCACCATTGAAATGTTTGCCCATATAAACATGTCTTTATATGCTTGCAATGAGGGATTTGATCGCAAAACAACGCCTGGGACCGAAACTGTCCTGTGGCGGATTTTATTCGTCCAATGCGCCGCCGATTTTGTTCGCGGCGTCAAGCGTCACCCAACGCATCCAGATCTCGTCGTCCTCTTCGAGAAAGTGGCGAGCGGCCTCTTCTGCCGTGGCGTCGTTTTCCTCCATCCAGGCCAGCAACCGATTGATCGTGCTGTTGTGCCACGAGCGGCGAGAAAGATAGTCGAACGCATGTGGTGAAGCGTTCCGCATTTTCTTGGTGACAACCGTATAAGCAAGCGCGGAAGGCCAGCCATTCGGCTTCGGGTCTTCGCAATTGGCTACAGCCGTGCAACTGTCCCATTCGGTTTTGTTGAATGGCGCGCCGAAACTCAATCGGACCAGATCGTATCGACCGAGCAGGGCTGTCGGAGCCCAGTAGTATCCGAGCCAGCCCTTTCTGCTTTCAAATGCGTCTGTGATTGATTTTCGCAACTCCTCTGCGGAGCCGGCTTCCACCAGTCTGAATCCTCTTTCTTCTGCGCCGAAGGCTTTGAACAGGTTTCTGGTCGAGATGCTGCAACTCCAGTCCGGCGGGCAATTGTGCACGGCGCCTTTCTGTGGATCGTCCGGGTCGGCAAAAATTTCGGGATGCTGGAGCGCTTCCGCGACACTGGTGATGTGCGGATGGGTCAACGCTACGTAATGCGGCATCCACCATCCTTCAACTCCGCCATCGGCCAGCGCCTTGGCGCCATAGAAAAGGCGTTGTTCGTCAACAGCTTTGTCGAGTTGCTCGCGTATCGAATTGATCCATAATTCGGGCGCGACATCCGGCGCCCCCTGTTCATTCATCGATTGAAATGTCGGGATCGTGTCTCCTGGCACAAGCGTGACATTGCAGCCATAACCCTCCGTCAGGATGAGCTTGTCGATTTCAGCGAGTAGCGCGGCCGATTGCCAGTGCATCCTGGCAATGCTAATTTCGCCGCATTCCGAAGCCAGCAGCGAGCGCGACGGCGCGATGGTCGCGGTTATGACGAACAGCAGCGCATAGAGCAATTTCACTATCATTTTCTCCTGATCCGCCACACGCGCGCGCAAATATTTCATGTCCGCAGTCTGATTGACTGCATTCTGTGTCGCCGGAAACCGTTACAGCGTAACGTATATTTATGTCCCGAAAAAGACTCCCGGACAGATTAGAAGGCGTCGCGCCATACGTTTTTCAAGCGCTGCGCCAAGCCCGTTTAAGGCTGATCGCAAGTGTGCGACGTCGGATTGCCGCATTCGGGCCGGTTTACGGATTGTCTGGGGTTTTATAAGCATTCCAGAATGTGCGGGAGTTGGAGGACGTCATGAGTCGGCAGGAAATGAGGAGGCGCAAGGATCGGGGGCCGAAAGGGCGTCCGCTCGATGATGCGGCCGTGGACGATGTCCGTGCGCTTCTCGATGGGCGAACGCTTCGCCGTGACCTGCTGATAGAACACCTTCACGGTATCCAGGACACCTATGGGTGCTTGTCGGCCGCGCATCTGCGTGCGCTGTCCGAGATTATGAAATTGCCGCAGGCTGAAGTCTATGAGGTGGCTTCCTTCTACGACCATTTCGACGTCGTCAAGGAAGGCGAGGCGTCGCCTCCTCCACTGACCGTGCGGGTTTGCGACAGCCTGTCCTGTATGATGGGCGGAGCGGAAGAATTGATTTCCGAACTGGAAACCCGCATGAACCCTTCTCTGGTCCGCGTTGTACGCGCCCCTTGCATGGGGCGTTGCGCGACGGCGCCGGCAGCCCGGCTTGGCGATCGCGAACTCGATCATGCAAGCGCTGACGATATCGCCAAGCTGGCCGATGAAGGCGGCTTCGATGTTCTGACGCCCGACTATGTCGGGCTTTTCGCCTATCAGGAATATGGCGGGTACGAATGCCTGGAAAAGGTCCGAGGCGGCGAAATCGCGACGGACGCCCTGATCGACATGCTTTCGGATGCGGGACTGCGCGGCCTCGGCGGCGCAGGTTTCCCGGCAGGCAAGAAATGGGGCTTCGTACGCTCCTACGCCGGACCACGGTTGATGACGGTCAATGGCGATGAGGGCGAGCCGGGCACGTTCAAGGACCGCTTCCTTCTCGAAAGCGATCCGCACCGCACGCTGGAAGGCGCCTTGATCGCCGCCCATGCGGTCGACGCAGAACGCATTTATTTCTATATGCGGGACGAGTATCCAGCGGTGCTGGAAATCCTGCGTCAGGAGATCGCCGCCCTGGAAGCCGCCGGGCTTATCGAACCGGGTTATATCGAACTTCGTCGCGGCGCGGGCGCCTATATCTGCGGCGAGGAAAGCGCGATGATCGAAAGCATTGAAGGCAAGCGCGGGTTGCCGCGCCATCGTCCGCCCTATATCGCGGAGGTCGGACTTTTCGGAAAGCCAACGCTCAATCACAATGTCGAAACGCTGTGGTGGATCCGCGATATCGTCGAGAACGGGTCCGAATGGTTCGCTGCACAGGGCAAGGAAGGCCATCCCGGCCCCCGCTCGTGGTCTGTTTCAGGCCGGGTAAAGGATCCGGGGGTAAAGCTCGCGCCGGCTGGCGTCACCATTCGCGAGTTGATCGATGACTATTGTGGCGGCATGGCGGACGGGCATGTCTTCAAGGCCTATCTTCCAGGCGGCGCCTCTGGCGGCATTCTGCCGGCGCATTTGGACGACATTCCGCTCGATTTCGGTGGGAAACTGGCTGAACTTGGAAGTTTTGTCGGCTCGCATGCAGTCGTCGTCCTGTCGGAAAATGACAGTGTCAAGGACGCTACGCTCAACCTTCTGAAATTCTTCAAGCACGAGAGTTGCGGTCAATGCACGCCGTGCCGGTCCGGCACGGAAAAGATGATTGCATTGCTCGAAAAAGACGGTCCGCTCGACGAACAGGCGATCCGAGATCTCGAAGCGGTAATGCGCGACGCTTCCATATGCGGGCTCGGACAGGCGGCGCCAAATCCGGTCAATCACCTTTTGACCTTCTTCCGGAATGACCTTTAGAATGAACGTCGGGAAACAGTGATGACAACGATCAAATTCACCCTGGACGGCAAAACGGTCGAAGCTTCCCCCGAAGAAAGCATTTGGGAGGTGGCGAGGCGCGAAGGGACGCGCATCCCCCATCTGTGCCATGTCGACAAGCCCGGCTACCGCTCGGACGGCAACTGCCGGGCGTGCATGGTCGATATCGAGGGCGAGAGAGTTCTAGCGGCTTCGTGCATTCGCAAGCCTGCGGAAGGCATGGTCGTGCGAACGGACACCGAACGGGCTGACAAATCCCGTCGTATGGTGTTCGAACTGCTGGCGAGTGATATGCGGCCGCGCGAAGAGACGCCTGACAACCAGTCTGAATTCTGGCAATGGGCGGCGTCCATGGATATCGCCGGCTCGGATCGTTTCGAATCGAAATTCGAGACCGGGGAAGCCGCGCGCGGGATCGACCACAGCAATCCGGCGATCGCTGTCAATCTCGACGCCTGCATCGCCTGCAACGCCTGTGTGCGCGCCTGCCGTGAGGTTCAGGTCAATGACGTGATCGGCATGGGCGGACGCGGCAATCACGCCGCGCCTGTCTTCGATATTCGCGACCCCATGGGAAAATCCACATGCGTGACCTGCGGCGAATGCGTGCAGGCCTGCCCGACCGGCGCCCTGTATGAAAAGACGCTGATGAGCGAAGATCATCGAACACGCGCCATTCAGGACTTCGACAGGGTGGTGGACAGCGTTTGTCCCTTCTGCGGGGTCGGATGCCAGACCAAAGTCGCGGTGAAAGACAACACGATCGTGCAGGTCGATGGCCGCAACGGGCCTGCAAATGAAAACCGATTGTGCGTCAAGGGGCGGTTCGGCTTCGACTATGTGCATTCGCCTGATCGCCTCACGACGCCATTGATCCGGCGTGAAGATGCGCCGAAGGCAGGCGACATGGATCTGCGTTTTGTCGATCCAATGGAGGTGTTTCGGCCGGCCACATGGGAAGAGGCGCTGGAAAAGGCGGCGTCCGGACTGAAATCGATTCATCAGGCGGACGGCGGCAAGGCGATTGCCGGTTTTGGATCGGCGAAGGGCTCCAACGAGGAAGCCTATCTTTTCCAGAAACTCATACGCGAGGGCTTCGGCACCAACAATGTCGACCATTGCACGCGCCTGTGCCACGCATCGTCCGTGGCGGCCTTGATGGAGGGCGTTGGTTCGGGCGCCGTTTCCGCTCCGTTTACCGACGCGTTGATCGCCGACTGCATCATCGTGATTGGCGCGAGGCCGACCACGAACCATCCTGTCGCCGCTACCTATTTCAAACAGGCGGCGAAGCTGGGCAAGACCCTGATCGTTCTGGACCCACGCCGTCAGGATCTGATGCGTCACGCCACCCACGCGCTGCAATTCAAACCGGGCAGCGACGTGGCGATGCTCAACGCCTTTCTTCATGTGATCGTGGAGGAAAGGCTTTATGACGAGCAATATATCCAGGCCAATGTTTCCGGTTTCGAGGCGCTGAAGGAGAAGGTCAGGGACTTTTCTCCGGAGGCGATGGCCGAGGTCTGCGGCGTCGACGCCGAAACATTGCGAACTGTCGCGCGCACCTATGCGACGTCGGAACGCTCGATCATCTTCTGGGGAATGGGCATTTCGCAGCATACGCACGGCACGGACAATTCACGTTGCCTTATCGCAATGGCTCTCACGACCGGCCATGTCGGGCGTCCCGGAACCGGACTTCATCCGTTGCGCGGCCAGAACAACGTGCAGGGAGCGTCCGACGCCGGTCTTATTCCGATGTTCTACCCCGACTACAGATCGGTCGAGACGCCGGATATCCGCAATGAATTCGAAGATCTGTGGGGTCGTTCGCTCGATCCCGCCCGGGGACTTACCGTGGTGGAGATCATGGACGCGATCCATGACGGCGAGATTCGCGGCATGTATGTCTTGGGCGAAAACCCGGCGATGTCCGACCCGGACCAGATCCATGCGCGCGCCGCGCTGGCGAAACTCGATCACCTGGTCGTGCAGGACATATTCCTGACCGAAACGGCGTGGCACGCCGATGTGGTGCTGCCGGCTTCGGCGCATGCGGAAAAACTCGGAACGTTCACCAATACGAACCGCCAGGTTCAGATTGGCCGACCGGCGCTGGACTTGCCCGGCGAAGCGCGTCAAGACTGGGAACTGATCGTTGCGATCGCCAGGGGCATAGGGCTCGACTGGACCTACTCGCATGTCTCGGAAGTCTATACGGAGATGGCTTCTGTGATGCCGTCCCTGAAAAATATTTCATGGGAGCGCATTGAGCGGGAAGACGCTGTCACATATCCGGCCGATGCGCCTGACAAACCGGGCAACGAGATCATTTTTGCAACCGGCTTCCCGACAAAAAACAGGCGCGGCTCCATCGTTCCGGCCGATCTGCGTGCGCCGGACGAGGTTCCCGACGAAGAATATCCATTGGTGCTGACGACAGGCCGGCTGCTTGAGCACTGGCATACAGGCGCCATGACTCGCCGCGCCGGCGTTCTCGACGAATTGGAGCCGCAGGGAATCGCAGCGATGAACCCCTACGAAATCGAGAGGCAGGGTCTGACTCCCGGTCAGATGATTTCCGTGTTGACGAGGCGCGGCGCCGTCGAAGCGGTTCTGCGGGCAGACCGGGAGGTCGCAGACGGCATGGTCTTCATGCCGTTCTGCTTCAACGAGAGCCCGGCAAACCGGCTGACCAACCCGCAGCTTGATCCTTTCGGTAAAATTCCGGAGTTCAAATACTGCGCGGCTCGGGTCGAAAGCCTGAAAGTGGCGGACGCCGCTGAATAGCGATCTGTCGCCCATTTCAGGGCCGCCGGTCTCAGGCCTTGTCGCCATCCAGTTCCGTTGTCACGACGACGAAATCGCGATTGCTCCTCGTGTCCGGGTGCGCCGGCGCATCGACGGTTATGAGCGTTGTTCCGGGATGCCAGTTTTCGCGTATGGCCTGAACGACGGTTGTGTCTGCACGGATGCGGTTGATCGCGCCGGCGTCGGCCGTTGCGAGGTCCTCGGCGACGTCGCCATGGCTGATGGAATGCCACTGCAGCCCGCCGGAACTGTCATGTGCGCCGGCCAGAACGTACACATGATTTCCGAGCGGGCGCATGGGATCCGAGATCGTCGCTTCGCTCTCGGCGACGATGTGCCCGTTTTTCATGACAATGATGTTGCTGTCCGAGCTTGAGACCAGGATCGTGACCGGAGCAGTCGGATTGTCTTCGTGGTCGAAGCCCGGCACCTCGCGGTCCTCGAGGGCGGCTACCGCTTCTTCGAACTGATGCTCGGCCGTATCGCTGAGTATCATGCCAGGATGCACGACTTCCCTCGGATCGGTGTGGCCTCCGGCGATGATGACAGGCGTTCCGATATGGGTAATCGAGAAGAGCTTTTCCGAAAACTGCATCGGAAGGCGCACGCATCCATGAGAGGCGGGGTAACCCGGCAACTTCCCGGCGTGCAGGGCGATCCCCTTCCATGTCAGCCGGTTCATATTCGGCATGGGCGCATTGTTGTAGGTGGAAGAGTGGTGATGCTTGTCCTTCTGCAGGATCGTGAAGACCCCTGTCGGTGTTTCATGGCCCGATTTGCCTGTAGAACACGTCGAGACGGCGATGCGCACGCCGTTGCGGTAGACATGAACGCGCTGGTCGTCCAGCGACACGACGACGGCGACCGGTCCCTCCGGAGACAACTCCGGCTGCCAGACATATTCGCCGGGCTCCAGTTCATGAATTTCCTTGATTACCTGCCGGGCGAGCCCAAACCCCGTCGTGATCACGCCTATGCCCGCAGCGGCTCCGATCACCAGTGTTCTTCTTGTCAGTCGGTCAGTCATTGCTTGCCTCCTCGCAGCTATCCGGTCTCTCAGCCGCCATAGATGACGGCGTCGGAAATTTCATAGCGCTCGACGCCGCCGATGCGCAGAAGATAAAGGTCGCCCAAACGCTCATAGGTTATGTCGAGGCCCGGATCTGTATAGATCGGGTTGCCCTCCCGGAACTCGATGTAGCGCTCGGCGCCCGAGCCGATATCGATCCACACGGTCGCGTTTCCGTTCGTACCGCGTGAGGCGCGAAAAGGGCATTGCCGCGTTGGCTGTCCGGAAGTTGTCGAGCATGGCACGGCGCCGCTCGACTGCGCATTGGCTGCGCCCGGAGCAGCGCCTTCCCTGAGATAACGTCCGTTCACCCAGCCGGTGAATTTCTGGTCGAAACCGGCTTCGATCTGGCACCATTTGGAGCTGTCGACCATGCGGCATCCAAGATTGCGCGCAGGGTCGCCGTTTTGCAATTCTCCGATGACCTCGGCGCCTGTGCCCGGACCGGCCCTTACATTCAGCGTGTCATTGGCTGGAACGTTGATGACCTCCCAGAAGTCCGGTCCGCCGGACAGGCCGTCCGCATAGTCCGGGTCGCGACTGGGCGCCTGCGCGGCGTTTCCGTCGATGGTGATCTCCAGAGTATAGGGCGTAATCTCGTCGCGGCGGGCTGCGCTGCGCATCATGTAGACGAGGATAGAATAGTCGCCGCTTGCGGCAAGCTCTCCGGAGTAGTCGTTGCCGCTTGTCGAGCCGATGAACATCGCCGCATCGCCCGGCTGTTTCCCTGGTTCGAATATATTGAAATAGTTAGCGCCATTGCTGGTGTCCATCCGCACCGACATCGTCTGTCCTTCGGCGGCGCCAACAATGTAAAGCACAGATTCATAGCCCTTGATTTGACCATCGATGGATGTGCCCGTTGTTCCGGCTGCAAAATGAACAGTTTCCGTGCGCATGTCTTGTGACATTGCATTTCCGGTTAGCAACACCAGAAAAAGACACAAGATAAATTTCAATTTATTCATGATTCCCTCCAGATGTTTGAGTGTAATTTTGTTTTTTGAATTCATTTTTCAAGCGATTCTGAAGGTTTTTCATGTCGCGAATAGGTCTGCATTGATATTTATTGAAGTAATTCTTTTTCCACGTTAGCGGGCCTGCGTTGAAAAGGACGCGTGTCTGGACTGCCAAACGCGAAGAAGCGAGCCGCCAGGTCGAAAAAAATCGAATGATTCATTTTTGATTAAGGTCCTGATAACCTTACGGTAACGTTATTGGCCTAGAAAAGAACGCGTGGCGGGAACGCCAAACGCTCCGGATCAGGTAGTGCGTACCGGGGCGCAAATAACCTCCAGATAATGGAGCCGGACCGCGCAGGGTTGTCGCCTTGGCGCGGTTTCTTCTTAATAGATCGACATTCTTCTTGCCTGTCGCCGCGATGATGATACGCACGTGGCATGACACGGGCGATCATGCTTCAGGGAACGGGATCTGACGTCGGCAAGACGGTGCTGGTCGCCGGCCTTTGCCGCCTGGCCGCAAATCGCGGCCTGCGCGCGCGACCGTTCAAAC
Organism: Flavimaribacter sediminis; assembly: GCF_019492055.1. Lineage (GTDB taxonomy): Bacteria > Pseudomonadota > Alphaproteobacteria > Rhizobiales > Rhizobiaceae > Flavimaribacter > Flavimaribacter sediminis. The sequence goes on from NZ_JAICBX010000001.1 coordinate 458,942, forward strand.
CTCAGAACATGTCCAACAATGCGGCCGTCGCGGATGATGGCGGCGAGATCGGTCGCGCACAGTGGCTTCAGGCGCTTGCCTGCCGAACGCCGGCGTCGGTTCACATGAACCCGGTGCTGCTCAAGCCGGAATCTGAAACGGGGTCGCAAATTGTCGTGCAGGGCAAGGTCTGGGGCAAGGCCGGCGCCCGGGATTATCAGGACACCCGTCGACACCTCCTGGAAGCGGTCTTCGAGAGTTGGGAGACGATCCGCGCCGACGCCGACATTGTTATCGTCGAGGGAGCGGGTTCAGCGGCGGAAATCAATCTGCGCGGAAACGATATCGCCAATATGGGTTTTGCGACCCGCGCTGGCGTTCCGGTGGTCCTTGTCGGCGACATCGACAGGGGCGGCGTTATTGCCTCCATCGTCGGCACGCACGCCGTTCTTCCGGAAGAGGACCGGCGCATGGTCGCCGGTTATCTGATCAACAAATTCCGCGGTGATGTATCGCTGTTCGATGACGGGGTGACGGCGATCAGCCGGCATACGGGCTGGCCGTGTTTCGGCGTTATTCCCTGGCTTCCGGAAACAGGTCGGCTTCCGCCGGAAGATTCGGTCATTCTCGAAAGGCTGGTTGGCGCCGGCGACGGCGCTTTGATTGTAGCTGTCCCGGTTCTCGACAGAATCGCCAATTTCGACGATCTGGATCCGCTGAACGCCGAGCCGGAGGTTGAAGTCCGTTACATCAGATCCGGCGATCCCCTCCCCAGGGAAGCAGGCCTTGTGATCATTCCCGGATCCAAGTCGACCATCGCCGATCTCGCTGCGTTTCGGAGGAACGGTTGGGACCGGGATCTTGTCGGCCACGTCCGGCGCGGCGGTCACGTCGCAGGCATATGCGGCGGCTTCCAGATGCTGGGTCGCATGGTGCGCGATCCTGACGGAATTGAGGGAGCGCCGGCAAACGCGGAGGGACTTGGCCTCCTCGACGTCGAAACCACGATGGAAAAGTCCAAAGCCGTGCGCAACAGCCACGCGCAGTGCCGCATTTTTGATGTGGATCTGACCGGCTACGAAATTCATCTCGGACGCACGTCGGGACCGGATTGCATCAGGCCGTTCTCGACGATCGATGGTCGGCCGGAGGGCGCAGTCTCCCGGGACGGGCGGGTCTTCGGCACCTATCTTCACGGACTGTTTGCAAACGACGGTTTCAGACAGGATTACCTTTTCCGGTTGGGGCTGTCACGATCAGGAGTCGACTACAGCGCTGTGGTTGATGAGGCGCTCGATTCCATCGCTGCACGTTTGGAAACGCTTCTTTCGAAGGACTTTCCCGGATTTGAACAGGGCGCTTGAGGTAAACGCGCCTGGTCGACGCAAGGACCGTCTGCAGGTGGTTGCTCACGAGATGTAAAGCATTTTAATCTAATTGATATAATGTGCGTATTCTACTATATCCGGGCCGACAGGTTCGTGTATGACAGATCGGGTTAGTTGTTTTCCTGCTGAGAGCTGTGCGCATCCAAAGAAATTGGTAAAGCAAATCGTGGTCACGAAACCTTCGTCCAACTCCGTCTCTCGCTTTGTTTCGGGTATTGATCGCGATTCTTTGCCCGACATGAACCTTTCTTTCGGTAATATCGTGCGCAACCGCAGAGGTCTGATCCTGTCGCGATCGCTCGTCCTCATGGTGGCGATTATCGTCTTTACCCAGATGATCAATACAGTTTTCTTCGCCAGCGAACTGAGAGGCGAGGCGCAGATTGCCGACAGTCTGCTCACCTTGCGATTTACGGTCGTCGTCGCCATACCCTTTGTTCTCTACATGGTGTTTCTGCAGGCGAGAGCCGACCTTGCTGTGGAATATTTCAGGAAACTCTCCAGAACCGATCCGCTGACGGGTCTCTTCAATCGCCGCGCCTTTATCGATCTGTTGCAGGAGGGAAGGGTAACGCGGGAAGGTCTCGGAGACAGCGCAAGTCTGATGGTTCTCGACATCGACCACTTCAAGCGCGTCAACGACACCTATGGCCACGAGGCTGGCGACGCGGTGCTGATCCAGATGGCTGATCTTTTTCGCGCAAATCTGCGTCCGGACGACATTATTGGCCGTCTTGGCGGCGAGGAATTCGCGATCGCTCTCAATCGGAGCAGCGCGAGAGAGTGCTGGCATGTCGCCCAGCGCCTGCGTCACGAAGTCGAGCGGCATGTTTTCCGACACGAAGACATCGAAATGAAGCTGACGATCAGCATCGGCGCAACGCATGTCGGCAAGGACGGGGACCTGAGCGACGCCATGCAGGAAGCCGACATGCTCGCCTACAAATCGAAGCGCGAAGGTCGCAACCGCATCAGCTATGGTTCGGACCGGGTAGATATCCCCTTCGCTGTCTGACCGAATTCCCGCCTCCCCGGCGTTCTTGATTGACAGCAGGTCGCCTGGCGCAATAATGATAATTTACGAATGGTCCCGAAAGGCATAGCCGGAAGGGATCAAGAGGGAATGCGACGGGTGGACCCAAACAGGGCGCCTTAATCGCAGCCGACCCCGCGACTGTAGAGCGGATAGGCGATCCCGGCCGTTTGTGGGATGCGCGGTGCGCTTAATACGAACGGAAAGCCACTGAAGTGGCGGCGCCATGAACCGACGGACGCCTCTAATCGTCTGCGAATCGTCCGTTTGGCGCCGCCGATTTCGGGAAGGCGAGGGTGAGCCTGGCAGTTTTGTGCTGCCGATCCGTGAGCCAGGAGACCTGCCATTCGTGACGGGCAATGCGCCCGCATTTTGGGAATACGAGCCAGTCACGGAGGTTGCAATGGCTAACAAGACGATCAAGACGCACACAATCGGTGCAGCGGGACAGCGCATCACGATAGCCGTAACGGCTTTGATTGTAGGCGCATTTTTCATTTTCGGAGCGGGTCTGGCCAATTCGGCGGTCCTGCACGACACAGCTCACGACGCCCGCCACGCTTACGGCTTTCCTTGCCACTAAGGAGTAGCTGAAATGATGGTGCGTTATCTTCTTGCCGCCTTGGTGGCAGGACTGATCGCTGGTGTTTTCATGAGCGTCGCCCAGGAAATCAAGGTTACGCCGCTGATCCTGCATGCCGAAGAATTCGAGAATGTCGGCGGGGCCCATGTCGAGCAAAGTTTGGCGCCGCGCGGATCGTCGATCTTGGCGCTTGCAGATTTTTTGAATCCCGTGACCAGTGCACATGCTCACGAGGGTGCAGACGGCGGCTCTCTGTTTGGTCTCGATCGGCTTGGGGGAACGATACTTGCCAATCTCGTTGTGGGAGCGGGCTACGGCTTGATTCTGTTGGCTGCTGTCTTGCTGACGGGAATCCCTATAACAGCGAAAACAGGCGTTCTGTGGGGCGCTGCAGGGTGGTTGACATTCCAGTTTCTCCCGGCGCTTGGCCTTCCGCCTGAACTTCCGGGTTTCCCCGCCGTGGACCTCGCCGATCGACAGGTCTGGTGGATCGCCACGGTCCTTCTGTCGGCAGCCGGTCTGTACTTGCTGGTCGCACGATCCGAGATATGGGCCAAGGTCCTGGGCGTTGTGGTTCTTGCCTTGCCGCATGTTTATGGCGCTCCCCAACCCGAGATCATTAGCAGCGATGTGCCGGCGCTGCTCGCCGCCGAGTTCGCCGTGGCGGCGCTTGCCACGACGGCGTTTTTCTGGGTTGTTCTTGGTCTGCTGATGGGGGCGGCCATGGACAGGCTGGAAGAAGGAGCGTGAAGAAAGGACCGGGGTCGGTTCTGGTCCTCGGCGGCGCCCGATCAGGCAAGTCGCGCTTTGCTGAGAGGCTGGTCGACGCGTCCGGACTAGGCGCTGTCTATGTCGCAACGGCGCGCCTTGGCGAAGACGAAGAAATGACGACGCGTATCGACCATCACCGCGCGCGTCGCGGCCCGGACTGGACGACGCTGGAAGAGCCTCTCCTGCTGCCCGAATTGCTTGTTCGAGAAGCGGGCGGAGACAGGGTGATCCTCGTGGACTGCCTGACGCTCTGGATCACAAATCTGATGCTGGAAGCGTTGGACGTCGAGGCGCGATGCGACGAGCTCGCGGAGCGCGTGGCAAACTTGCCGGGAATCATCATCCTGGTTTCCAACGAAGTCGGCATGGGCATCGTGCCTGAAAACCGCATGGCTCGGGACTTCCGGGATCATGCCGGGCGGCTGCACCAAAAACTGGGAGAGGTGGTCGACGAGGTCTATCTCGTCGCGGCCGGGCTTCCCATGAAACTGAAGGGTTGAGCGCTATGCAAGGCGAAAAAATTCCCGCTACGGTGATTACCGGATTTCTGGGCGCCGGAAAGACGACGATGATCCGCAATATGCTGACCGCCGCCAATGGGCGCCGGATTGCGCTGATTATCAACGAGTTCGGCGACCTCGGGGTCGATGGCGAGGTGCTGAAAGGCTGCGGCATCGAGAATTGCGGCGACGATGACATCGTCGAACTGAACAATGGCTGCATCTGCTGCACGGTCGCCGACGATTTCATCCCAGCCATGGAAAAACTGCTCGAACGCGAGGAAAGGCCCGATCATATCGTTATCGAGACTTCTGGTCTCGCGCTGCCTCAGCCGCTGGTCGCCGCATTCAACTGGCCGGGCATCAAGACGCGGGTTACCGTCGACGGCGTGGTGACGGTTGTCGACAGCGCGGCCGTGTCGGCGGGTCGGTTCGCCGACGATCATGACCGTGTGGATGCACAGCGGCAAGCCGATGAATCGCTTGATCATGAGAGCCCGCTGGAAGAACTTTTCGAGGACCAATTGACCGCGGCGGATCTGATCGTGCTCAACAAGGCCGACCTCCTGGACGAGCCCGGCATAGAGGCGGTGCGGGTCGAAGTCGCCGGTCGCGCCAGCCGCAAGACAGCGATGATTGTTTCGCGCAATGGCGAGGTCTCAAACGATGTGCTGCTGGGTCTTGGTTCAGCGACCGAGGACGAGATCTCCAAGCGCAAATCGCATCATGAAATCGAACATGAGAATGGCGGAGACCACGATCACGACCATGACGAATTCGAAAGCTTCGTGATCGAGTTTGGCGATCTGCCGGATCCGGACGGATTTGCGCGCATGCTTGAGTCCATTATCTCGGATCACGACATTCTTCGGGTCAAGGGCTTTGTTTCGGTGCCGGGCAAGGCCATGCGTCAGGTCATCCAGTGCGTGGGCGCGCGTATGGACCGGTACTACGATCGCCCGTGGAAGTCGGGAGAAGGGAAAAACTCTCGTCTCGTTGTTATTGGACTGCACGACATGGATCGGACAGCTATAACCGAAGCGATCGCACACGCGGCGGGAACACCAGCGCAGGCTTAGACATGCACCTTCTGGTCGCGCAGAAAGGATCGATAGCAGATGGCGACGAGGCGATTGATCTCGCCCAGTCGCCGGCCGACATGATCGTTCTGTCGGCCGCCGATACCGAACTGGCGAGCCTCGCTGAAGCGCGAAAAATGCGCGAAGATGAGGCGCCTCGACTACGCCTTGCCAGTCTGATGCAGCTCAGGCATCCGATATCTGTCGACGCGTATCTGGAAAAGACCGCCGGCCATGCACGGCTTATCGTTGTGCGCGCGCTCGGCGGCGCGAGCTATTTTTCCTACGCGCTGCAGTCTCTTCATGCGCTGTGTTTCGAACGCGGCATTGCGCTGGCGGTGCTTCCAGGCGACGACAAGCCGGATCCCGGGCTGCTGGAATACGGAACCCTGCCTCACGCAGATGCAAATGCTCTCTGGTCATATCTCGTTGAGGGCGGGATCGAGAACGCCGGCCGCTTCCTGGATTTCGCCAGAGCACTGCTCACAGGAGACGAGAAGCCTGGACCTGCGGTTCCGCTATTAAAAGCTGGCCTCTGGTGGCCGGGGCGAGACATTCGCCATGTCGATGACATCATCGACACTGGATCGGAGAAGGCTGTTGCGGCGATATGCTTTTATCGGGCGCTCGTGCAAGCGGGGCAGACGAAACCCGTCGAAGCTCTGATCGATGCGTTGCAGGAACAAGGCCTGCAGCCCATGCCGATTTATGTTGGCAGCCTCAAGGACCCGGTTTGTGCAGCTACGGTCAGCGCGCTTTTCGAAGCCGCTCTGCCAGACATCGTCATCAACGCAACCGGCTTCGCCGTCTCGTCGCCGGGCGGCGATCGGCGCCCGACCGGGCTGGAATCGACCGGCGCGCCGGTTCTCCAGGTTGTGCTGTCCGGATCGACAGTCGAGAGTTGGCAATGCTCTGCGCAGGGGCTTACGGCGCGTGATCTGGCGATGAATGTGGCGCTGCCCGAGGTCGATGGCCGGATACTGTCGCGCTCCATCTCGTTCAAATCGGCCGGTATATGGGACGAGGCGGTCGAGACCAACATCGTCACGCACCAACCGGTCGCTGATCGAGTCGCATTTGCGGCCCGGCTTGCCAGGAGTTGGGCGCAACTTCGCCGCAAGCAGCCTCAGGATCGCCGTGTCGCGCTCATTCTTGCCAATTACCCCAACAGGGACGGCCGGCTCGGCAACGGCGTCGGGCTCGATACCCCGGCCGGAACGGTCGTAGTTCTGAACGCCATGCGACAGGCGGGTTACAATGTTGACGCGGTTCCCGCCGACGGCAACGCGCTGATGAACCTGCTGATGGCGGGTCCTACAAATGCGGCGATCGACGCGCGCGAAATCCGCGAGACGCTACCCTTGGAGGCCTATCGTCTTTTCTATGACGCGCTGCCGGACAAGATCCGGAAGGAAGTCGCCGACCGCTGGGGCGGTCCAGAGCGCGATCCCTTCTATCGCGGAGGCAGTTTCGCTCTTCCACTGATGCGTCTTGGCGAGACCGTGATCGGCGTCCAGCCGGCGCGCGGGTACAATATCGATCCGAAAGAGACCTATCATTCGCCGGATCTTGTTCCTCCGCATGGCTATATCGCTTTCTATGCCTGGCTGCGTGACAGTTTTGGCGCGGATGTCATCGCGCATATGGGCAAACACGGTAACCTTGAGTGGCTGCCGGGAAAGGCGCTGGCGCTGTCCGCCGAATGCTGGCCGGACGCGTTGCTTGGCCCGACGCCGCATGTCTATCCTTTTATCGTGAATGATCCAGGCGAAGGGACACAGGCGAAACGGCGCACGGCCGCTGTTATCATTGATCACCTGACGCCGCCGCTTACGCGTGCTGAATCCTATGGCGCGCTGAAGGATCTTGAGGCGCTTGTCGACGAATATTACGAGGCTTCCGGCAGTGATCCGCGTCGCCTAAAGCTCTTGAAATCCCGTATTCTCGATCTTGTCCGCGATATCGGTCTTGATTTGGACGTAGGCATCGCGGGTGGCGACAGTGACGATGCGGCGCTCGAAAAGCTGGACGCCTATCTGTGCGATCTCAAGGAAATGCAGATCAGGGATGGTCTGCACATTTTCGGCAAATCTCCGGAAGGACGGCTGCTTGATGACCTTGTCACCGCTCTTGTGCGGGTTCCAAGAGGTGCGGGAGAAGGCGCTGACGCAAGTCTGCAGCGGGCGATCGCAGAAGATCTGGGCCTCGACTTCGACCCGCTCGATTGTCCAATGGGCGCGCCCTGGGAAGGGCTGCGCCCGGACCTACTCGCGCGACAATCCGACGATGCCTGGCGCACGAATGGCGATGCCGTGGAGCGGATCGAACGGCTTGCGACCGGGCTCGTCTCCGGTTCTGTTTCTTGTCCTGTGGAGTGGGGCGCCACAAGCGCGGTGCTGCGTGGCGTCAAGGATGCGGTAAAGCCATCGGTGCGCGCTTGCGGGGCGGCGGAGTTAGGGGGCTTTTTAAAGGCGCTCTCCGGCCGTTTTGTCGATCCGGGACCATCCGGCGCGCCGACGCGCGGCAAGCCGGAAGTTCTGCCCACAGGCCGCAATTTCTATTCCGTGGACAGCCGTAGCGTGCCGACGGAAACCGCCTGGGAACTTGGTCGCAAATCCGCCGAGATGCTGATTACCCGCTATACACAGGACAATGGAGAATGGCCGACATCCTTCGGGCTCACCGCATGGGGCACATCGAACATGCGCACCGGTGGCGACGACATCGCACAGGCCCTGGCGCTGATTGGCGTCAAGCCACTCTGGGACAGGTCTTCCCGCCGTGTGACCGGATTCGAGATCACGCCGATCGCCAAACTCGGCCGGCCGCGCGTCGATGTGACATTGCGGATCTCCGGCTTCTTTCGCGACGCCTTCCCGGATCAGATTGCACTGTTCGACAAGGCGATCCGCGCCGTTGGCGCGCTCGATGAAGATCCCGGCGACAATCCGGTCGGCGCGCGCATGATGGCGGAACAGGCATCCCTGGAACAGGCAGGAGTGAGTCCGGATGAAGCGCTTCGGAAATCGGGCTTCCGCGTCTTCGGTTCGAAACCCGGCGCCTACGGCGCTGGATTGCAGGCGTTGATCGATGAAAGAGGCTGGCAGTCGGACGAAGATCTTGCCGAAGCTTACAAGGTCTGGGGCAGCTACGCCTACGGCGCTGGCGTTGAAGGCGAGGGGGATCGAAAGGCGCTCGATCGCCGGCTGGGCACGATCGAGGCCGTCATCCAGAACCAGGACAATCGCGAACACGACCTGCTCGACAGCGACGACTACTACCAGTTCGAAGGCGGCATGACGGCGGCTGTGAAGTCTGTTGCTGGCGCGCGTCCGACGGTCTATCACAACGACCATTCTCGCCCGGAACGACCCGTGATCCGGACGCTGGAAGACGAGATCGGCCGCGTGGTGCGCGCCCGTGTCGTCAATCCGAAATGGATCGCGGGGGTTATGCGGCACGGTTACAAGGGCGCATTCGAGATCACGGCGACAGTTGACTACATGTTCGCCTTTGCTGCGACCACAGGAGCGGTTCGTGACCATCATTTCGATGCGGTCTACGAGGCTTTCGTCGTGGATGAGGCGGTTCGCCAGTTCATGCAGGAAAACAACGGCGCCGCTTTCCGTGAAATAGCGGACAGATTGCTGGAGGCGATAGAACGCAAGCTCTGGACACCGCGGTCGAACTCGGCACAATTCGCACTGGAGGAAATCACCGGCATGCAAGAACGGGAAAACGCCCATGGCTGACAAATCGGACAAGCTGAAAGCGATGACGGAGGAGGAACTTGACGCCCGTCACGCTGAAAAGATGCGGAAGAAAAAAGCCGCCCGGGACAAGATAATCGCCACCAAGACAGTGGAGAAAGGATTGACGATCGTCCACACGGGCAAGGGCAAGGGCAAATCGACGGCCGCCTTCGGCATGGTGTTTCGCGCGATCGGCAACGGCATGAAGGTCGGCGTCGTGCAATTCGTCAAGGGCAAGTGGGGCACCGGTGAGCGCAAGGTTCTGGAAGCTTTTCCCGACCAGGTGACTCTTGCGACGATGGGCGAGGGTTTTACCTGGGAAACTCAGGATCGGCAGCGTGACATAAACGCGGCGCGCCAGGCCTGGGAAAAGGCGAAGCAGATGATTCTCGACGACGAGCATGACATGGTGCTGTGCGACGAACTGAACATCGTGCTGCGCTATGACTATTTGCCGCTCGAAGAAGTGCTGGACGTTCTCAGCCTGAAGCCGCCGATGAAGCATGTGATCATCACGGGTCGCAACGCAAAGGATGAACTGATCGATTTTGCCGATCTCGTAACTGAAATGGAAGTCGTCAAACATCCGTTTCGTTCCGGTGTGAAGGCGCAGGTCGGCATCGAATTCTGATAGACAAAAACGCGTTCGCCGTGTCGTGGATGGGGCGTTTAACGCCGCCTTTGTGTTTGACGCCAAAGTTTGCGAGGCCTACAAGGGTCGACAGCGTGTGACGGCGTCCGATGCGATCGGGCTGCGAGAAATTTCGGTGAGGCCGACCCATATCGGGGGTCAATTCCGGAGCTGTCCAGACCGGTGCGGCGGCGTGTGTCGCCGGGGCGTTTCGTGCACGAACCAACGCCGCCTGGAGACCTTCTATGACACGCACATTAGCCGCAACAATTTTAATTGCATCGCCAGTGCCCGCTTTTGCCCATATGGGACATTTGGGCGAGGTCGCCGGGCATTCGCACTGGATTGGCCTTGCAGCGGCTTTGGGCGCCGCCGCCATCGCGGCCATTGCTCACAAGGCTGGCAAGAAACAGAAGTCTGAAGAGGAATCCGATGCGGAGACCGAGGTGGACGGCGCGGAAGAGGCCGCGGCGTGACACAGGAAAAAATCGGCATCATGGTCTGCGGCCACGGCAGCCGCAACCAGAACGCCGCGCGTGAATTCGCCAAGGTCGCCGAGGGATTGAAGGCGCGCTATGAAGGCACGCCGGTAGAATATGGCTATCTCGAATTCTGCAATCCGGTGATTCATTCGGGTCTCGACCGCCTGCGGGAGCAGGGCGTCACGCGTGTTCTGGCTGTGCCAGGCATGTTGTTTGCGGCCGGTCACGCCAAGAACGATATTCCATCGGTGCTCAATACCTATCAGGCGGCGCATCCGGACATCCGTATCGATTATGGCCGCGAACTCGGCGTTGATCTGAAGATGATCCGGGCCGCCGGCGAACGCATCCGCGAGGCGATCGAGGCTGCCGACGAAGAGAAGGAATCCATCCCTCGTCACGAGACGTTGCTGATGGTTGTCGGTCGCGGCGCTTCTGATCCGGACGCAAACTCCAACGTCGCCAAGGTCATGCGCATGCTGTGGGAAGGCATGGGTTTCGGCTGGGGCGAAACCTGCTATTCCGGGGTGACCTTTCCTCTCGTCGAGCCGGGATTGCGCCATGCCGCAAAGCTCGGTTACCGGCGCATTGTCGTGTTCCCCTATTTCCTCTTCACCGGGGTGCTGGTGAAGCGGATCTACAACTACACCGACGTTGTCGCCGCCGATCATCCGGAGATCGATTTCGTCAAGGCGGACTATCTCAACGATCATCACCTTGTCCTTGATACGTTCCAGGATCGTGTCGAGGAAACACGGGCCGGGCAGGCGGTGATGAATTGCCAGATGTGCAAATACCGCGAACAGGTTCTCGGTTTCGAGGCGGAGGTGGGTGCCGCCCAGGAAAGCCATCACCATCATGTCGAGGGAATCGGCGGCGGACTTGAGAACTGTCCCTGCGAAGGCGACTGCGATGCGTCATGCCGCAACGAGGATTTCTGCCGCAAGCATGGCCTTCCCTTCACGCCGCTGCACCATCATACGCACGATCACGATCACGATCACGATCACGATGACGGTCACGGACATCACCACCACCATGATCACGAACACGATCATCACGATCACCACCATCATCCCTATCCCCATGCGGATCATCCTCATGGGCCAAAGTCGATGGAGCGGGGCAAATAATGGTGGAAGCCGCGATGGACTACATCCGCGATCCGCAGGAGATCTATCGCGAAAGCTTCGCCACGATCCGGCGTGAGGCGGATTTGTCTGGTTTTCCCGGGGGGTTAGGCGAGATCGCTGTGAGAGTGATTCACGCTTGCGGCATGGTCGACATCGTCGATGATCTGGTCATGACGCCCGACGCCGCTGAGGCGGGTCGCGCGGCGCTCGACAACGGATGCGCGATCATCTGCGATGTCGAAATGGTCCGACACGGTATTATGCGCCGGCTTTTGCCGAACGAAACAGAATTGCTCTGCAATGTCGGATCGGAAGCGGCGGCGCAACTGGCTTTCGAAAGGGAGACGACCCGGTCCGCCGCGGCCATCGAATCGCTGAGCGATCGATTGCCGGGCAGCATCGTCGCCATCGGAAACGCCCCGACGGCTCTCTTTCATTTGCTTGAGTTGCTGGACCGCGGATTGTCCCCGCCAGCGCTTATTGTCGCAGCTCCGGTCGGATTCGTCGGCGCAGCGGAATCCAAGGAATCTCTGATCGCTGACGCAGGCGCCATACCCCACGTGGTCGTCAGAGGGAGGCGTGGCGGCAGCGCCATGGCCGCAAGTATCGTCAATGCTATTGCCGGAGGGCTGAAGACTTGCACATGAAACAGACATTGAAGCCGTGGTTGACCATCGTGGGGATTGGCGACGACGGAATTGCAACGCTGACACCGCAGGCCATCGAACTGGTCAAGCAGGCCGAGACCCTGGTGGCGCCTGAGCGGGTTCTTGAAAATCTCGATCTGGCTGCGCTAGGGCTGACTGAAGCCGAGATAGTGCCATGGACAATGGGCGTCGGTCCGACGCTGAAGTTCCTCGAAGAACGTCGCGGCCGCCCGGTCACCATCCTTGCAACGGGCGACCCGATGCATTTCGGCATTGGCGCGACGATGCGGCGCAAGCTTGCGGCCGAAGAAATGCAGGTGATCCCTTCGCCGTCCGGCTTCTCGCTGGCTGCGGCGCGGCTGGGCTGGTCGCTTTCCGACGCCGCCTGCATTTCCTTGCACGGACGCGCTGTTGTCGGGGTCCACCCGCATATCCTGCCGGAGAACCGCATTGTGACGCTGACTTCCGTCGCGCGCACAATCCATGAAGTGGCGGATATTCTGGTTGCTCGCGGCTATGGCCGTTCGGTGATGACCGTGCTGGAACATATGGGCGGCAATCGCGAGAGGACGGTGAAAGTCACCGCAGACGAGGTCGGGCCATACGATCCGGACAACCCGAAATTCGCCGATTTCAACGTACTCGGCGTCGAATGCGTTGCCGGCGAGAGCGCTGCGCTTTATCCGACAGTGCCCGGACTGCCCGACGAGGCCTTCATCCATGACGGGCAACTGACGAAATCGGAAATGCGCGCAGCGACCCTTGCCGCGCTGAAGCCGTGTCCTCTGGCGCTGCTTTGGGATGTCGGAGCCGGTTGCGGGTCGATCGCCATCGAGTGGATGCGCGCGGCCCGTGGAGCAAAGGCGTTCGCTGTCGAGGCGAAGCGCGAGCGCGTTCGGATGATCGCCGACAATGCCGCTGCACTCGGAACACCACGTATCAAGGTATTCACCGGCGAAGCCCCGGCCGCGCTGCAGGATCTGGACCGGCCGGACGCGGTCTTCATCGGCGGCGGCGTCACGGATGAAGGGGTATTTGAAGCCTGCTGGGAAGCATTGAAGCCGGGCGGGCGGCTGGTCGCCAATGTGGTGACGATCGAGGGGGAAACCCGTCTTGCAGACCTGCATCGCGCCCATGGCGGAACGATGAGAAGGATAGCCGTATCGCGTCTTGAGAAGGTCGGCGGATTTTCTGGTTGGAAGCCGCTGATGCCGGTCACGCAATGGGCCGTCGACAAACCGCTGGAGAGCGAATGACAGGCACGCTTTACGGTCTCGGCATTGGTCCGGGCGATCCGGAGCTTCTGACGCTCAAGGCGCATCGCGTTCTGGGCGCGGCTCCGGTCGTCGCCTATCCACAACCTGATACGGGGCCGAGTTTCGCGCGCAGCATCGTCAGCGAATACATTCGTGAAGACCGGATCGAATATCCGATCGTCGTCCCGATGCGAACAGAGCGATTTCCCGCAAAAGCCGTCTATGACGAAGCGGCGCGCGACCTGTCCGTCTATCTGGATGAGGGAAGGGATGTCGCGGTCCTTTGTGAAGGCGATCCTTTTTTCTATGGCTCCTTCATGTATCTCTATGAGCGGCTGGCGCAAAGCTATCCCTGCGAGGTGGTTCCGGGGGTTTCGTCCATGATGGCGGGAGCGGCTGCTCTCGGCCGGCCGCTTGCTGCGCGCAACGATATCCTGACTGTCGTTCCGGGCACCCTGCCGGACGAAGAGATCGCCACCCGCCTGGGTATGTCAGACGCAGTCGTGATTATTAAAATAGGCAGACATTTCAATCGTATAAAGAGCTTGCTTGAGAGCCTGAATCTGGTGGCTCACGCCGGTTATCTGGAGCGTATTTCGCTCGGTGAGCAGCGTATTCTTCCGCTTTCCGACATGACAGCGGACGCCCCCTATTTTTCGATGATCCTGATCTACAAGGGCGCGGAAGACTGGGTCGCCTCGTGGCCGATAGCCCGTACGGAGCACGCCGATGCGCATTGAGGTTTCACCCGCAGTCATCGTGTTGAACAAGACAAGCGTTTTGTCCGCCCGCAAGCTTGCAGAAGAATTAGGCGGAGAACTGCACGGACCAGCGAACCGTGTGGCCGAGGCGGATATGCGCTTCGATGAAGCCGCCAAGCATGTCAGGGATCTCTTCGAGGCGGGCCGGCCGATCGTCGCCTTCATGGCGTCAGGGGCGCTGATCCGCATTCTCGCGCCTGTTCTTTCGGACAAGCTCAGCGAGCCGCCCGTCGTCAGCCTGTCCGAGGGCGGGCGCAGCGTTGTTCCCCTGCTCGGCGGCCATCATGGAGCGAACGATCTGGCGAAGCGCGCCGCTGCAATTCTCGATGGCCATGCAGCTGTGACGACGGCCGGAGACCTCAGGTTCGGCGTCGCGCTCGATGCGCCGCCAGAAGGATATCGTCTGGTCAATCCGCAGGAGGCAAGAGGCGTCATGGCCGAGCTTGTGGCTGGCCAATCCGCCAGGCTGACCGGCGAGGCGGAATGGCTGGCGCAATCGAAAATCCCCTTCCAGGATGACGCGGCTGTTCGGTTGACTGTCAGCGACACGATCATCGAACCGGAATCGCTGGAACTCGTCTATGCGCCAGCGACACTTTGCATTGGCGTTGGTTGCGAGCGCGGCGCGGAAACCGCGGAAGTCATTGCGCTGATCGAGCGGCAGCTTGCCGATAGCAATTTGTCTCCCGATGCAGTATCCGGCCTCTACTCGATGGATCTCAAAGCCGATGAAGTCGCCATTCATGCCGCAGCAAGGCATTTCAATGCGCCTGCCCGTTTTTTTACGGCGACGGAGCTGGAGGCGGAAGCTGGTCGGCTCGAAAATCCGTCCGAAACCGTTTTCCGGGAAGTCGGGTGCCATGGCGTGGCGGAAGGCGCAGCGTTGGCGGCTGCCGGCTACGAGGCCGAGCTGATTGCGCCGAAAGTCAAATCGCAACGCGCGACATGCGCAATCGCCCGTTCGCCGCAACCCGTCCTGCCGGCCATGCGGGGCTGGGCGCGCGGCCAGTTGTTTGTCGTTGGCATCGGACCCGGCTCCGCCGAATGGCGTTCGCCGGAAGTCTCAGGAATGGTCGGGCAGTCAACCGATCTTGTCGGCTATTCGCTCTATCTCGATCTGCTTGGCCGGCTTGCCGAGGGCAAGCAGCGTCACGATTTCGATCTCGGCAAGGAAGAGGCGCGTGTGCGTCATGCGATGGAACTGGCTGGCGCGGGAAACACGGTCTCTCTGGTGTGTTCGGGAGACGCGGGCATCTATGCAATGGCGACCCTGGTGTTCGAACTTCTGGATACGGGCGAGGGGTTGAGCGACGCAGCGCGACGCATCGCAGTCGAGGTGTCGCCGGGTATTTCGGCGCTGCAGGCGGCGGCTGCCCGCATCGGCGCGCCACTGGGCCATGATTTCTGTACGATATCGCTGTCAGACCTGCTCACGCCGTGGGAATCGATCAAACGGCGCGTCAAAGCCGCCGGCGAGGCCGATTTCGTGATCGCCTTCTACAATCCTGTTTCAAGGCGTCGTCGAACGCAGCTCGCCTGGGCGCGGGACGAATTGCTCAAGGTCCGTCCCGCCGACACGCCGGTTGTGCTGGCCACCAATCTCGGACGCAGTGGTGAAACGGTGCGCGTCGCACCACTGGCTAAGCTTGATGTCGACGATGTCGATATGCTGACTGTCGTCATTGTCGGCTCCTCCATGAGCCGCACGGTCAAGACGGGCGACGGTCGCTCGTGGGTCTACACGCCGCGCGGATACGCGGCGAAACCCGACAGCACCCTCAAACCGAAAGCGGCCTTGTCATGACCGTCTATTTCATCGGAGCGGGTCCGGGTGCGCCGGATCTCATTACCGTTCGCGGCCTGCGACTGGTCGAGCGCTGTCCGGTCTGTCTCTATGCCGGTTCTCTGGTTCCTGCAGAGATCGTCGCGGCGGCGCCTCCGGAAGCGAGGGTCATGGATACGGCGCCGATGCATCTTGACCAGATCATGGAAGAGATAACGCAAGCCCAAGCGCAAGGCCAGGACGTTGCCCGCGTACATTCCGGAGATCCCTCCATCTATGGAGCGATTGCCGAGCAGATGCGCCGTCTCGATGATCTGGAGATCGATTACGAGGTCGTGCCGGGCGTGCCGGCGTTCGCCGGCGTCGCGGCAAAACTGAAAACCGAGCTGACCCTGCCGGAAATCGCCCAGACTGTGATTCTCACACGCACCGGCATGAAGGCGTCGTCCATGCCGGAAAGAGAGACTCTGGAAATTCTCGGCCAGTCCGGCGCGACGCTGGCGATCCATCTTTCCATCCGAAACATGGATTACATCCGCGAAGCACTGGCGCCGCATTATGGCGAAGACTGCCCGGTGGTGGTCGCCTATCGGGCGACTTGGCCGGACGAACTCTACATCCGCACGACGCTCGCGGAGATGAAGGCGCAGGTGCGAAAGGCGAAACTTACGCGCACGGCGTTGATCATGGTGGGTCCGGTACTGGGTGAGGCTCAGTTTCGTGATTCTTCGCTCTACGATCAGGAATTCACCCATGTGCTGCGCAACGCAGGCAAGAAGAAGCTGAGAGCCTAGTCGATGGCCGAAAGCAACGCGTCCACCGTTGCGAAAGTCGCCCCGGGCTGCGGGACGGGCCGCGCAATCATGATGACAGGAATTCCAAGCTCGCGCGCAGCCTGGATCTTTTCGTACGAACCGCCGCCTGAGTTCCGTGAAACGATGCAAGTCACCGAACGTGATCTGAAGAGTTCGATCTCATCCGCGACTGTGTCGCCGGGGCGTCCGATGACCAACTCGCAAGAGGCAAGCGGCGGAGCTTGCCTCGGTCGATCCACCATACGCACGATGAAATGCGCGTCGGCCCGCTCTGCGAATGCGCCGATGTGCTGGCTGCCCAGCGCCAGGAAAGCGCGCCCGCCTTCGGGGACTGCCAATGCGGCTTCGTTGAGCCCGCCGACTTCGACCCAGCGATCGTCGGTCCGGCGCTCCCATGCGGGACGCAGCAGCGTAAGTAGGGATATCCCGATGCGGCTGGCGGCTTCTACGGCGTGCAGCGACATGGTTTCGGCAAATGGATGCGTTGCATCGATCACTGTGTCTATCCCTTCATCTCGGAGAAACGTCGCTAATCCTTCCACCCCGCCAAAACCGCCTATGCGCCATTCGCCGGCGCCGGTCAGCGGCTTCATTGTGCGTCCGGCCAATGACGAGACAACCCGCAAACCCTCTCTTCGGCAAAGCTGCTCGGCCAGGTTGGAGGCTTCCCGCGTTCCACCCAGTATCAAGATCGCTCTAGGGCGTTCGGGCAAGGATCTTTCCTTCCCGGTCGACAATGATCACGTCGACGTCGATGGATGCGCCGCGCAGGGTCGCAAGCGCCGTTTCGCGCGCTTTTTCGGCGATTGGCGCGGCAAGGTCGACTTTATTTTGATGTGCGATTTCAAGGGCTTCTTTCGCAGTGTTGGCGTTCTGAATCCTGTCCTTCAGACTTTGATTCAACCCGGCGTCGACTGCGATTTCCGACAGGAACTGCATATCAACTTGGCTGCGGCTCGAATGCAGGTCGAGCGCGCCGCGGGCAAGCTTGGCAAGCTTCGCGAAACCGCCGGCGATCGTCACCCTTGGGATCGGATGTTTGCGCAGATATTTCAGAAGCCCTCCCGCGAAATCGCCCATGTCCAGCATGGCGATATCCGGCAGATCGCTATACACTACCCTGGCGGCGTCCTCCGAGGTCGAGCCGGTTGTTCCGATGACATGAGTCAAACCGGCGGCGCGGGCGACGTCGACGCCGCGGTGGATGGAGTGAATCCACGCGGAACAGGAGAACGGCTGGACGATGCCTGTCGTACCCAGGATCGACAGACCATCGACAATGCCCAGCCGCGGGTTCCAGGTTTTTTGCGCCAGCGCTTTGCCTTCCGGGATCGAGATGGTGACCTCGAGATCCGCCGGCAAATCGTGTTCGAAACAAAGCTCTTCGACAACGCCGCGTATCATGCGTCGGGGCACGGGATTGATCGCCGGTTCGCCGACGGCCACCGGAAGCCCTGCCAGGGTGACCGTGCCTACGCCGTCGCCAGCCAAGAAGCAAACGCCGCTGTCTGGCGGCAGGAGCCGAACGCTGGCGATGACCGTCGCCCCGTGTGTGACATCCGGATCGTCGCCGGCGTCCTTGATAATACCCGCAGACGCATAGCCGTCTCCCAGGCTTTCGAAGGCGAGCGTGAATTCGGGTTGCTGCCCCTTTGGCAGCGTGATCGATACGGGATCGGGGAATTCGCCTGTGAGCAGAGCGGTGAGCGCCGCCTTTGCGGCTGCGGTCGCGCATGCGCCTGTTGTCCAGCCGCGTCTGAGCGGCGGGCCGTTGTCGACGCTATTGTCATTGTCCGCCAATCCGCGTTTCATACTGGCGTTATAGGTTACACTGCGACGGCGGGAAAGGTGCAGGAATACGGAGACTGCAATGGATGAATGGCTACCGCATCTTCCCGTCATGGAAGCGGGAACCGTCTGGTTGGCCGGCGCGGGGCCTGGTGATCCGGGTTTGCTGACGATGCATGCGGTCAACGCTATCCGGCAGGCCGACGACATCGTCTATGACGCTCTCGTCAATGCTGATTGTCTCAGGCTTGCGCGGTCCGACGCGACCCTGGAATACGCAGGCAAGCGCGGCGGCAAGCCGTCGGCCAGACAGGCTGACATCTCGCTGCGTCTGGTGGAGCTCGCAGGGCAGGGCAAGAAGGTGCTGCGTCTCAAGGGCGGCGATCCTTTTGTGTTCGGGCGCGGCGGCGAGGAAGTTTTGACACTCGTCAGGCACAACATTCCGTTTCGCATCATTCCGGGCGTCACGGCCGGGATTGGCGGTCTCGCCTATGCGGGCATTCCGGTGACGCATCGCGAAGTCAATCACGCCGTGACATTCCTGACAGGACATGATTCCAGCGGCGTCGTTCCGGACAGGATCGACTGGGAAAGCGTTGCCAAAGGTTCTCCGGTCATCGTCATGTACATGGCCATGAAACATATCGGACCGATCGCGAACCACCTGATAGCGGCAGGCCGCTCCAGGGACGAGAAGGTCGCGGTTGTTTGCAATGCGACGACAGCGCAGCAACAGGTTGTTGAAACCACGCTGGCGCAGGCGGAAGAAGACATTGCGCTCGCCGGGTTGTCGCCGCCTGCCGTCGTCGTGGTCGGCGCGGTTGTCGGCTTCCGTGACATGATGAAGTGGCTGGGTAAAGGCGCGACCTGATGGCCGGGCTTCTTATCGCCGCCCCCATGTCGGGTTCCGGCAAAACGACGTTTACGCTTGGCTTGCTCAGGGCATTTAAACGAGATGGCGTTGCAATTGCCCCCGGCAAGGCCGGTCCGGATTATATCGATCCAGCGTTCCATGCAGCGGCCAGCGGCGAGCCATGCCTCAACTACGATTCATGGGCGATGCGTCGCGATTTGCTGGAGGCGCAGGCCGGCGCGGCGGTCGCCAAGGGCAGGTTGCTCGTGATCGAGGCGATGATGGGGCTCTTCGACGGAGCCGCCGACGGCAGCGGCTCGGCCGGCGATCTTGCCGCATTATTGCGTCTGCCGGTCGTCTTCGTGGTCGATTGCGGTCGAATGTCTCATTCGATCGCGGCGCTCGTCGACGGTTTCGCACAACATCGCGCCGAGGTGATGATAGGCGGCGTAATCCTCAACAATGTCGCAAGTCCCAGGCACGAAACGATGCTGAGACAGGCGCTCCAAGCCATCGGCATGGATGTGTTCGGGGTTATCCCAAGGGATTCAAGGCTCGAACTGCCTGAAAGGCATCTTGGACTGGTGCAGGCCGGCGAACATGTTTCGCTCGAAACATTCATCGAGCACGCGGCCGATTTGGTCCACGCGAATTGCGACCTGAATGCGCTGCGCGCTGCGGGTGGAAGTCTCGGCGCGTCGCCGTCGGAAACCGCGACCGACCGCCTGCCGCCGCCAGGTCAGCGCGTGGCCATTGCGCGCGATGACGCCTTTGCCTTTACCTATGCCCATATCCTTGACGGGTGGCGCAGGCAGGGCGCCGAATTAGCGTTCTTTTCTCCGCTCGCCGACGAGGCCCCGGATGAGACTGCCGACGCGATTTATCTTCCGGGCGGCTATCCGGAACTGCACGCGGGACGCCTTGTCGCCGCAGGCCGGTTTCGTGAAGGCGTCCGCCGGGCCGCGACACAGGGTCGAAAAGTCTATGGAGAGTGCGGAGGCTATATGGCGCTCGGCGAAGCCCTGATCGATGCAGAAGGAGAAAGCCATGCCATGCTCGGGCTTCTTCCGCTCGTCACCAGTTTCGCCGAACGCAGACTGCATCTTGGCTATCGACGTATCAAACCGCTTTCGGATTTCTTTGAGGCGTCGATGACGGCACACGAGTTCCACTACGCAACGATCGTGTCGGAAGCCGAAGACGGCCGCCTGTTTGAGACGACGGACGCGCTTGGCGTGGAACTCGGTCGTTGCGGGTTACGGCGTGCCAGCGTTGCAGGGTCTTTCATGCACATCATAGACATGGTGGAAACGCAATGAAGGCGGCGACTGTCGAACATGGCGGCGGGCTTTTTGCAGCTTCCCGGCTTTATGGCGGCGCTCCGTCGGACTGGCTGGATCTGTCGACCGGCGTCAATCCGGTTCCAGCGCCGCTGCCTGCGATTTCACCAGATGTGTGGAACCGGCTTCCTGATGACGATCTCATGCATGAAGCCTGCAATAGCGCGGCGCGGTATTTCGGTCTTCCGCCGGGCAAGACGCCGTTGGCCGCGCCTGGGTCGCAGAGCGTTATCCAGCGCCTTGGGCTTCTGGGGCGGGGCAAGGTCGCGATACTGGGACCAACCTATGCGGAATACGAGCGCTGCTTTGTCCGTTCCGGCAATCCGGTCGCGATTGCGCCGTCGCCGGACGCGCTTTCCGGAGACGAGCGCTTCGTCGTGGTGGTCAATCCGAACAATCCGGACGGGCGCACGTTTCATCCGACGCAGCTTGAAGCCTTGGCCTCGGACCTTGTCCGACGCGACGGCTGTCTGATCGTGGACGAAGCCTTTTGCGATCTGTCGCCAGAGCTGAGCATGGCCCCTTACGCGTCGATCACAGATGGCGTCCTGGTGCTGAGATCCTTCGGCAAGTTTTTTGGTCTTGCCGGCCTCAGGCTCGGATTCGTCATCGCGCAGCAGTCGATCCTCGAGCGTTTCCGGAAAGCTTTAGGGCCATGGGCGGTGTCCGGACCGGCGTTGGCGATCGCCGCCGCGATTTATGATGACGCCGAGCTCGTTCACAGGATTAGATCGGACATCCAAAAGCTTCGCGAAAAACTCGGAGACATACTCGTCGCTTGCGGATTGGAAATTGTCGGCGGCGCCGATCTGTTTACGCTCGTTCGGCATGACCGCGCGGACCAGCTATTCGAGCGTCTCTGCGGACATCATATCCTCGTTCGCAAATTCGACTATGAACCGGAATGGTTGCGGATCGGCCTTCCGCGGGACGAGGCGGCGCGCTCCCGACTGCAATCCGCTCTGGCCGAAGCTCTGGGGATTTGACTTCGACATGGCTACCCGCTTCCTCATCCTTGCGCTTGCTTTGGTCCTTGATCGCCTGATCGGCGACCCGGACTGGCTGTGGAGGCGATTGCCGCATCCGGTAGTCCTGTTCGGCAAGGCGATCGATCGCTGCGACGCCGATCTGAATGACGACGAAGACAGTGCAGAAACCCGTTGGAGGCACGGCGTTTTCGCGATCGCAATTTTGCTTGCCGCAAGCGCCTTTGTCGGTCTGGTGCTCACAGCCATATTCTACAGTCTCGGCGTTGCCGGCGTCATTCTGGAAATTGCGGCCCTTTCCATCTTCCTTGCTCAGAAAAGCCTGTCAGAGCATGTCGGAAGGGTCGCGAACGCCCTGCAATCCGGCGGATTGGATGAAGCCAGACGCGCGGTCTCGCAGATTGTCGGGCGCGATCCCGAGGGGCTCGATGCGCCGGCGATTGGTCGCGCAGCCATAGAAAGCCTCTCCGAGAATTTCTCGGACGGCGTGGTGGCTCCGGCTTTTTGGTATCTCATCCTCGGTCTTCCGGGACTACTCGCCTACAAGATGCTCAACACGGCGGATTCGATGATCGGTCACAAGGACGCACGACATTTGCATTTCGGCCGAGCCGCCGCCCGGCTGGATGATGTCGCAAACTGGATTCCGGCCCGGATGTCAGCTGCTTTCCTCGTACTCTCGGCGGCGATCCGCCTTGGACCGAAATCAGCACGCAGAGCGGCAGGCGCTGTTCTGCGCGACGCCGGATTGCATCGCTCCCCGAATGCCGGCTGGCCGGAAGCCGCCATGGCCGGCGCGCTGGGCGTCGCTCTGTCCGGTCCGCGCAGCTACGGGAAGACGCCCGTGATGGAGCCCTATCTGAATGCCAAGGGACGCGCCGACGTTGTTGTCGGCGATGTCGACTGTGCGTTGATGCTCTTTGGCTGGAGTTGCTCTCTGATGTTCCTTGTCGCGGCGCTTCCGACCTTTTGCGAAATGCTCGCCTGACAGCCAAAGACCGAAATTGTGACATATGCCACATTTCGAATAATTTACCGGCTTTAGAAAGAAAGCCGTTACCTTTATTCGGTATTGGTTGTTATCTATTACTGTAAATAGGTGCAATAATAAGAAAAGATCTCGATGATATGCCTATCTGAGCGCATATCGAATAGTGAAAACTGATCAAGGAGCAGGGGGACTGCAAATGTTCAGATATGTGCTGGCGATCGTCGCCGGACTGGCCATTGTGCCTTTTCAAACAGCTATCGCCGGAGCAACAACGCTGATGGCGCAAGTAGATCTGTCCAGGCAGGAAATGGTGGTCACCCACAGGGGGCAGGTCAAGTACCGCTGGAAAGTATCGACAGGTCGCGGTTCCTACCGCACGCCGACCGGATCATATAGCCCCAAATGGCTGTCGAAGTATCACAAGTCCCGCAAATACAACAACGCGCCGATGCCATACGCGATCTTCTTCCGTGGCGGTTACGCAGTGCACGGGACGAACGAGATCAGTCGCCTTGGACGCCCGGCGTCACACGGATGCGTGAGACTTGATCCAAAGAACGCGGCCACCCTCTTCTCCCTGGTGGAGCGCGAGGGGTTCAACAACACGCGGATCATCATCACTCAATAGACGGTTTTTTGCGACCTTGACCGCTCGGCCTGCGCGAATTCCGCATGCGGGCCGGGAGGGGCTGGCCGGGTTTGCGGCGGCGCACATGCACCGGCCACTGCCCGTTCTTCTCGAAATATTTCCTGGCGCGCGCGAGCTGCTGTGGGTCGATACGAAATCCTCTCGGATCGCCCCAGCGATCGTGGAACCACATCCACTGTCCGGGATATTCCCTGATCCAGCTCTCGACCTTGTCGTTTACGATCTGCGACGCCGCCTGGACATCGACATTTCCGTCGCTGTCCCTTGGCATGGTGATCGGTTCCTCAATCTCGAGTCGGAAGCGATCATTCTCAATCCGGATGCATCGGGCCGGAAAGACCTCGCAGTCGAAATGACGCGCCAGCTTCGCCAGTAGCGGATTGGCGATTACATCGCGTCCGAAGAATTGCACTGTCGGGCCTTTTCGGAACTTCTGGTCGACGAGCAGTCCCACGCCTCGGTTTTCCTCCAGAACGCCAGCAAGATTCCAGGCGGCGCCTGCCCGCGACGGCACAAGGTTGCCCATATGCGTGCGACGGGCGGCCAGCAACTTGTTGGCGATGTATCGGTTGTTCGGCGGACGGAACAGGGCGGTGACGTTCAGGCCGTATCTGGCTGCGATCGCCGGCAGGAGTTCGAAATTGCCTGTATGCGCAGTAAACACGATAAACGGACGCGGACGTTCGACGAGATCGAGAAAACGATCGATGCCCTCGACCTCGATGAGGCCGCCCTGACCGGTGTCGATGCCGCTGTCGATCAACTTGTCGATGAGGATATACTCCGCCATCAGGCGGGCCATGTTCCCCCACATGTCAAGCGCGATCGCCTCGCGTTCCTCTTCTGATTTTTCGGGAAATGCGAGTTCCAAGTTTTGCAGGGCGAGTTTGTGCCTGTGTGTCCGCGGGCCGATCTTGCGCGCCATGTAATCTGTAAAACGGATTGCCTTGCGAGCAGGCAGCTTTTTCAGAATCCCGAGTGTCGCAAAGACCAACTGCGCAACCAGCCACTCCTGGATTTTAATAAGAGTGACAATCGATTGTCGGAGTGTTGGATTCACGCGTCTTTATCCATTCTCAAAATGATTTTTCCGAACACCTGTCGGCTTTCCATTCTGGCGAGCGCGGTGTCGATATCCTCTGGCTCGACTTCCGTGTCGATGACGGGATGAACAATGCCGCGGGCCATCTTTTCCATGGCGTCGGCCAGATTTTCCATCCGGCAGCCGAAGGATCCGATAAATCTGAGCTGCTGCTGGAAAAGCTGCATGAGATTGACCTGCGTCGACACGCCCGATGTCGAGCCGCAAGTCACAAGCCGACCACCGCGTTTCATGCACAGCATTGAGCCGGCCCAGGTGTCCGCGCCGACATGTTCGAAGACTACGTCCACGCCCTTCTTCTTCGTGAGCTTGCGAACCGCTCCCTCGAACCGGTCTTCGCGGTAATTGATGACGTGATCGGCTCCGAGTTCCCGCGCTTTTTCCACCTTGTCGTCTGAACCCACGGTCGTGATGACAGTGCATCCCGTCTTTTTGGCAAGCTGGATTGCGGCGGAGCCGATGCCGGAGCCCCCGGCGTGAACCAGTATGGTTTCGCCCGGCTGCAGTTTGGCGTTGTCAAAAAGCATGTGTTCGACGGTCCCGAATGTAATGGGCGCGAGCGCAGCTGCCACGCCGTCGATACCGGGCGGCGCGGGCACGAGTTGGCGCGCCAGTACGTTGATTTTTTCCTGGGCGAAGCCGTCAAGGTGAAACCCGTGGACGCCGGCCACGTGTTCGCAAAGATTGTCCCGGCCTTCGCGGCAGTGTTTGCAGAGGCCACAGGTGCGCGCGCCATATATCGAGACAAGTTGTCCCGGCAGAACATTCGAGACGCCGGGGCCGATCGCCTCGACGGTGCCGGAGGCTTCCGCGCCGATTACCAGTGGAAGCTTGCGTTTGGCGAACGCCATGCCGCGCCAACCCCACACATCGATGTGGTTGAGCGCTACGGCGGCGATCCTGAGCGTGACTTCTCCAGGACCGGGTTCGTCCGGCGGAGCAATGTCGGTCAGTTCCAGTTTGCGATCGTCGATAAGCTGCAATGCACGCATACGGCGGCGTTTCCCCGGCTATTCGGAATTGGCTTTGTTTCGAAACCGCGTTTAGGCCGGTTCAGCCGCCATGACAAGACATGCATTCTGTCCGCCGAAGCCAAATGAGTTGGAAAGGACGGTGTTCACCGCTTTTTCCCGTTTCACATTCGGCACGACATCGAGTTCGATGGCAGGATCCGGATTTTCGTAATTGATGGTCGGCGGCAGCGTTCCGGTTCTGATCGTCATCAGCGAGAAGATCGCCTCAACCGCGCCGGCTGCGGTCAATGTATGGCCGATCATCGACTTGTTGGACGATACCGGAATGTTTGGCAGATGGTCGCCGAAGACCGTCGACAGCGACAGATACTCCATCTTGTCGTTCTCGGGCGTCGATGTGCCATGCGCGTTGATATAGTCAATGCCGGATTCATCGATGCCGGCGTCCGACAGGGCCGCCTGGACGGTGGCGATCGCCGGACCGCCGTCGGGTGAAGAGCGGGTCCTGTGAAAATGGTCGGCCTTTTCCCCGTATCCTTGGACGATGCCCAAAACATTCGCGCCGCGCGCCTCCGCGGCTTCCAGCGATTCCAGTACAAGGGCGGCGCCGCCCTCGGCGATGACGAAACCGTCGCGATCCTTGGTGAAGGGTTTCGACGCCTTTTCAGGAATGTCGTTCTGAGTTGACAGGGCCGAAAGCAGCGAAAATCTGACCAGCGCCTCGACATTGACCGATCCGTCGGTCGCGACCGTCAACGCCTTGTCCGTGCGTCCCTGGCGGATCGCGTCGACGCCGAGCTGGATCGCCGTCGCGCCGGAAGCGCAAGCTGTGGACAGGGTTACGGGGAGGCCGCGCGTGCCGTATACTTCGGCCAATCGCTCGGCGATGGCGCCAAAGAGGGCCGAGCGGGTCAGATCCTTGTGCGGGCGCGCGCGCATCGCCTTCAGAAAAATGTCGTAGGCGTTGTCGGTTTCCTCTGCGAAACCATATTCGTCGGCCAGTCGGAACCGGTGATCCCATTCATATTCGACGGGAGGCGCGGCCAGGAATAGCGGGCCGCCGAACTCGCCTGTGACGCCGGCTTCCTCGAGCGCTTCACGGGTCGCGGATTCAGCCATGGCGAAGGAGATTTCGCTGGCGTAGTTCGGCGTATCCATGAAATCGACCGTGCCGCTGATGCGGGTCGAAAGGCCCTCGGTCGGAAACCGCGTTATTTCGTGTATCCCGGAAACGCCGTCGGTGAGGGCCTTCCAGTTGTCCTGCTTGCCGCGTCCGAGGGACGTGACGATGCCCATGCCGGTCACGGCAATGATCGGACGGTTCAGATGATCTCTGTATTTACTGGCGGTCATGACCGTCTCCGCTGACAATGCGCCCGCAGTCTTAGGGGCAAATTGGGTCCAGATTTAGAGGTCCGCTGCGAGACCGGCAAGACCTTCGCCGTGATAGAAACCCACCGAGGTGACAACCGCCCGTTGGGCGGCCTTGTCCATTACGCCTTCGCAGACCGGATCGAACCGCCCATAGCGACCTTGCGAACCGAGCGCCATCGCCGCCAGAGCGATTCCGATCGGGAACTGGGCTTCCAGGCTGTGACCGATCACGCCGGAATAGCCGCGCAGAAGTCCTGATCCATAGCGCTTGTCAAGGAAAGCCTTTTCGCGTTCCGTCAGATCATGTGCGCCGGAAGCACCCGACATGACGAGCGTGTCGGGACTGTCAGGCGCATCAATGATGTCGGCCATCCGCTCGAGCCGGCTTTCCATCCGACCTTCGTCGCGTTTGCCGCGATCACCCTCTACCGCGTCGATCCGCGCATGGATGGTTGCGCCGCGCGCTTCAGCGTGAGCGCGTGATTCCAGCACCAGAAAGGCGGACGCCGAACCGGTGATAATCCCGCCGGTGTCTCCCGTGCGCTCCCACAGCGGACGCCAGGACCCCTGTTCGAGCGTTTGCATGCCCTCATAAACAAGGTGCATGTCGGGTCGCTGCGCGTTGTAGGCGCCGCCGACCAGCGCATGGGACGTCTGGCCTGCGCGGATGCGTTCAAAAAGCGTGGCGACGGCCGAGATGCCGGCGCTTTCTTCGCCCATGAATGTCCGCGACGACCCGGTGACCTTGTGGACGATGGAGATATTGCCGGCGAGGAGGTTCGACAATTGCGCCAGAAACAGCGTTGGCCGCAACTCGGTCGTCAGCTTTTCATTCAGCACCATGTCGCGGTCGTTACGCTTGGCAGCCTCGTTGACGATCATTGTGTCGACGGAGATGTCGCGTTCGCCTCCGCCGGCTGCCACCACCATGTCCATCGTCGAACAGGCGTCGAGGTCCTCCTTCAGTCCGGCGTCGTCAAGCGCCAGCCCGGCCGTAAAGACGCCAATCCTTTGCCAGTTTTCCATTTGCCGCTGGTCGCCGCGCCGCGGGATCTGATCCGACCAGTTGATCTCGGGAAGAGGGTGCACGGGGTATGGCGCAAAGCTCTCGGTGTCGAGAACCGGCTCTACTGTGTCGTCGTTTGTCAGCGCGGACAGGTGGGCCTGCCTGCCCACGCCCAGTGAACTGACTATTCCTATTCCGGTGATGACAACATCGTTTTCGGCTTTGGTCATGATCCAGTCCCGCTGTTCACCGCTTTTCCTGCATTGCCGCCATCAAGCCAATTTCCGCTGCACGGTACCGAACGACGTCGGCGAGGCTTGTGATATCGAGATGTGGGTTGTTGTCGAAATCGACAGTGCGCAGTTTCAACTGTGCGTCACATATGCGCTTGCCGCTGCTCGCGATCTTTGCTTTCGTGACGACGTATCCCGACCCTTCATGCTCGAGGAAGGCTTCGATTTCCAGTTCCGTCTGCGGCTCGACGAAGGTTCGCAGCTTGGCGCTGTCGACAGACATCAGAAACGGCATCGCGGCGAAATTGTTGGTCGCCAGCACCAGCATGCCGCTGGCCTGCGCCATGGTCTCGATCAGAAGAACTCCGGGCACGAGCGGCATTCCCGGGAAATGACCTTCGAATACGGGGCTCTCCGCAGGCGTGGTGGAGCACGCCGCAAGCTTGCCGGCGGCGACGTCAACCATCGTCACCCGATCGATCATCTGGAAATATTCGAGATACATTCGCTGTGCCTGGCGCCGCCTATGATCCGGTTCTGACGGCGGTAATCAACCGTCAGGCTTTTGCCGCGCGCAACTCGTCAATCTTGGCGCAGAGATTCTTCAGGACGAAATATTCTTCAGTGCCGACCTTGCCGTCGTTGACTTCCTGCGTCCACTTTTCAAGTGGAATCTTGATGCCGAATTCCTTGTCGATGGCGAATACGATATCGAGGAAGTCCAGGCTGTCTATTCCAAGATCGTCAATCGTGTGGCTCTCCGGTGTAATGGTGTCCCGATCGATCTCGCTCGTCTCGGCGATGATGTCGGCAACCTTGTCGAATGTGGCAGACACGCTCATATCCTTGTTCTGGGTATTGTCAGCGGAGAGCTATAGAAAAAACGGATGCAAAAGCCAATGGCCTGTTGTCCCTTTATGCGAAGAACTTTGGGCTCGGCGCGGTGTATTGCGTTCCGCAGCAGTGTTCGACCGACCTGGCGGCATTGTGCCCCAAAGCCAAGTGCACTATTGCGAAGACAAAGCCCGAGCAAGAAGGATAGTAATAAATGACAAGCGTGACCCGTGATCAGGTTCTGGCGCGATTGAGGGAGGTCGGACATGCTTCCATCGGAGGCGATATCGTTTCGAAGGGTCTGGTTTCAGATATCCTGATCGCCGACGGCAAGGTGTTCTTCTCCATCAGCGTTCCCTCCGATCTCGCCGCATCCCTGGAGCCCATGCGTCTGGCGGCCGAAAAGGCTGTGACTTCTATCGACGGGGTGCAGTCGGCCATGGTCGCGCTTACGGCGGAGCGCAAGGGCGGTTCGTCGTCCCCGCAGCCTCAAAGACCTGCGGCGCAACCGCAGTCGACAGCCGCTAAACCCGGCGTTCCGGGTGTGGATCACATCATCGCCGTGGCTTCAGGCAAGGGCGGCGTCGGCAAGTCGACCACCGCCGTCAATATTGCGCTCGGCCTGCAGTCGCTGGGTTTGCGGGTAGGCGTGCTCGACGCCGACATCTACGGTCCGTCGGTGCCGCGGCTGCTTAAAGCGACAGGGCGTCTTACGCCCGCTGGAAAGGAAAAGCTCCCGCCTAAACAGGCCTACGGGCTGAAGGTCATGTCGATGGGTTTTCTCGTCGACGAGGAAACGCCGATGATCTGGCGCGGGCCGATGGTCGTTTCCGCTCTGACGCAAATGCTGAGAGAAGTGGACTGGGGCGAACTGGATGTCCTGGTCGTCGACATGCCGCCCGGCACTGGCGACGCGCAACTGACCATGGCTCAGAAGGTTCCCATGGCGGGGGCCGTCATCGTATCCACGCCGCAGGACCTCGCTCTCCTGGACGCGCGCAAGGGGCTTAACATGTTCCGCAAGGTGGATGTGCCCGTTCTCGGTCTTGTGGAGAACATGAGCTACTTCGTATGCCCGTCCTGCGGAGAGCGATCGGATATCTTCGGTCACGGCGGCGCGCGGGAAGAAGCACAGAAAATCGGTGTGCCGTTCCTCGGCGAGGTGCCTCTTCACATGGACATTCGCGCCAGTTCCGATTCCGGTGAACCGGTCGTTGTTTCGGCGCCTGACGGTCCGCATGCCGAGGCCTACAGGCGGATCGCGGAAAAGATCAGGGATTCCCTTGCCGGAATAGGCGAAGTCGGCGCGCCGTCGATTGTTTTCGAGTAGAGCCGGCTGCTGGTTGGGAGCGAGACTATCGCTTTCAGGGTTGCCGGTCAGTCGGCGGCCGTCTAATGGATCAGCGCTGGAAACAGCATCTCGGAGGCGGGGAGTAGATCGATCTTGAAGACGGGCAGCGCGCAATCCTTCGCCGTCAACGAACTCGCGGTAGGCCGGCAGAAGCTGCTCGGCCATGCGGCGATGATCCTGTTCGCGGCTCTTGTCGCCTGGTCGTTTTCGCTTGGTTCGCTCGCCGCGCCCTATCTTGATCCGGTGGCTCTGAACGCCATCCGGTTCCTGTTGGGGACGGTGGTTATGGCCACGATCGTTCTGCTGGGTTTGCGCCGTTTGTCTTTGCCGAAAGAGGCGAACTGGCGCTTCTTTGTCCTTGGCGGTCTTATGTCAGTCTATTTCGTCACAATGTTTGTGGCGCTGAAGACGGCCAGCCCTCTTGCAACCGGCGCGATCTTTACCCTGACGCCGTTGATGAGCACCGGTTTCGGTTATCTTTTCCTGCGTCAAACCACGCGTCCTGTTGTCCTCGTGTCGATCCTGGTTGCGGCCTGCGGTTCGGTTTGGGTGATATTTGACGGCACACTGAAGGCCATCCTGACCTTCGACATCGGCTATACGGAATTGCTGTTTCTTTTCGGCTGCATGTGCCACGCCGCTTATGCGCCGCTGGTCAAAAAGTTCAATCGCGGCGAACCCATCCTGCTCACGACCTTCTGGACGACTGCGGCGACGTTTCTGGTGATATTCGCTTACGGATTTGGCGAGGTTTTCACGACCGACTGGATTGCTCTTCCGCTGGTCGCCTGGATCGGCATCGTCTATCTGGCGACAATGACCACGGCGGTCACGTTCTTCCTGATCCAGTTCGCGTCCGTTCGTTTGCCTGCGTCAAAGGTTCTGACCTACGGCTTGATGACGCCTGTGTTCGTCATCCTTTACGAAGGCATGCTCGGTCATGGCTGGGCAAATCTGCCGATCCTCGCCGGAGCAG
Organism: Flavimaribacter sediminis; assembly: GCF_019492055.1. GTDB lineage: Bacteria > Pseudomonadota > Alphaproteobacteria > Rhizobiales > Rhizobiaceae > Flavimaribacter > Flavimaribacter sediminis. The sequence goes on from NZ_JAICBX010000001.1 coordinate 489,992, forward strand.
CTGTGATTCTGGCCGGACTCATGGTGATTGCATTTGCTCCTGATCTTTAGTTGAGGCGAAACGGGCCGCCGCAATCTTTTGAGATGCAGCGGCCTGTTGGCGTCACCATGAGAGCCGCTTGCGGAAATGGTCGATCCTCTCGAGCTTGTCGAGATAGTGCGACTCTTTTGTCCGCGCTTCAGCCGGTCTCTGAGAGGCAGGCTTGCCCTGGCCCTTGTTTTCGCCATTGCGGCTATTGTCGATTGATAGGTACATCGTAGAATCTCCTGTATTGATTGATTGAGCCAAGCGGCCCGAGGTGGCGTCCGCTCAGGCGAGCCGCTTCCAGAAGTGAAAGTTCCAGTCGAGTTGTTGCAGGCGGGAGACGTCGCGTTCCGAAAGGCGAGGCGACTTTGACAGTATGCCCTGTATTTCACGTATGTTTTTACGGATTCTGCTATCTGCAAAGGATTTGAACATCGTCCTGTCCTCCTGTTTGTGTGACAGGATACAGGTGGAAATCACGCTACGATTTTTCAAATTAAAGTTGTGTAATGAGGCGGCTGGTTTCAGTAATCCTGACGCGGTCTGATCCCGTTGAAAAGAATGGTGATGATCGCGGCCGCAGTCTCTTCGTAGAAATTCTCGTCCTCAACCCTGTCAGGCACAACCGCGCCGATCTGCACCTTGAAATCGGCGTAGTGCTGGGTCGTGGCCCAGATCATGAAGATGAGATGATGTGGATCGACGGGAGCAAGTCTGCCCTCATCGATCCATGTGCGTATGACGGCGATCTTGCGATCGACGATCTGCCGGAGGTGCGTTTGCAGGAAGTCGCCGATCGCTGGCGCGCCGTGCAGGATTTCATTTGCAAAGACTCGTGAACTTTCTGGCCGGGATTCAGACAATTTCAACTTGGCGATGATATATTTCGCCAGTTCGTCCAGCGGATCGCCCGTCGGGTCGATATGACGGAACGGCGTCAGCCAGTCGTCGAGCGTCTTTTCCAGCACGGTGACATAGATGTCTTCCTTGCGTGGGAAATAGTAGAGCAGGTTGGGTTTGGACATGCCTGCTTTTTCGGCGATCTGGTCGATGGTCGTCCCGCGGAAACCGTAGGCTGAGAACACTTCAAGCGCAGCGTCCAGGATTATGCCGCGATTAATTTCCTGAATTCTAGTTGTCTTTGTTTTTGTCTGTGTCATTCAGTCCAGTGGCGGCGGCTCTTCAGGCCGGCTTCCAGTCTCCTCATCGATACCCGAAACGCCACGAAAACGACATGCCGGGAACGTCCCAAACACAGTTGAGCTTCGCCTCCTCAACAAAGCCCTTGACCGTCTTTACACGCTCTTCTAGCCTACATTTTGACCAATCAGTCAAGTTTTTTCGTTTGACGACGGGAAGCGGGCCGATTCACTGTGAAACGGCAGAGTTCTCTGCCTATAATCGAGGTTGGATCCATGAATATTTCAGCCACAAACAATCTTGAAGCCTTCTGGATGCCGTTCACTGCAAATCGGCAGTTCAAGAAGAATCCGCGCATGTTCGTAAGCGCCGACAGGATGCACTACACGACGTCTGATGGTCGTCAGGTAATGGATGCGACGTCCGGTCTGTGGTGCGTTAACGCCGGTCACAATCGCCCGAGAATCGTCGAGGCGATTCGCCAGCAGGCGGGAGAGCTGGACTATGCTCCGGCGTTCCAGATGGGCCATCCCAAAGCCTTCGAACTCGCGTCGAAACTCGTCGCCATGTCTCCGACCGGGCTCGACCACGTCATGTTCACGAACTCCGGTTCCGAATCGGTTGAGACTGCGCTCAAGACTGCCATCGCCTATCATCGCGCGAAGGGTGACGGGTCGCGCTTCCGGCTGATCGGTCGCGAACGCGGCTATCATGGCGTTAATTTCGGCGGCATTTCGGTTGGCGGCATCGTCCCAAATCGCAAGATGTTCGGCACGCTGCTGACCGGCGTCGATCATTTGCCCCACACGCATGACCTGCAGCGCAACGCCTTCACAAGAGGGATTCCGGAACACGGCGCGGAACTGGCCAATGAACTGGAGAGGATCATCGGACTGCATGACGCCTCGACCATCGCCGCTGTTATCGTCGAGCCGGTCGCAGGATCGACCGGCGTGCTCGTCCCGCCAAAAGGCTACCTGCAGAAGCTTCGCGAGATTTGCGACAAGCACGGCATATTGCTTATTTTCGACGAGGTGATCACAGGTTACGGCCGTCTGGGCGCGCCGTTCGCCGCCGATTATTTCGGCGTCGTGCCTGATATCATGATCACCGCCAAGGGGCTGACCAACGGCGTCATTCCGATGGGCGCCGTGTTCGTGAAGAACGAGATCCATGACGCGTTCATGACTGGTCCGGAGCACGTCATCGAGTTCTTCCACGGCTACACCTATTCGGGCAACCCGATGGCGTCTGCGGCCGGTATTGCGACGATGGAAACCTATCAGGAAGAAGGGCTGCTCACGCGCGGCGCCGAATTGGCCGGATATTTTGAAGATGGGCTGCATTCCCTCAAGGACCTGCCGCATGTCATAGACATCCGCAATATCGGGATTGTCGGCGCAGTTGAGCTGGAGCCGATTGCCGGAGAGCCGACGCGTCGCGCTTTCCAAGCTTTCCTCGACGCCTACGATAAAGGACTGCTGATCCGCACCACCGGCGATATCATCGCGCTTTCACCGCCCCTGATCGTCGAGAAATCCGATATCGATTTCATCATCGACACGCTTGGCGGCGTCCTCAAGGCACTCGACTAAAAAGAACATCCAGGAGACGCTCCATGACATTGACGAGCAACATGAGAATCGACGGAGACCGTCTCTGGGATTCTCTTATGGAAATGGCGAAAATCGGCCCTGGCGTACGTGGCGGCAATAACCGTCAGACGCTGACGGACGAAGACGCCGAAGGCCGCAAGCTGTTCCAGAAATGGTGCGAGGACGCGGGCATGACCATGGGCGTCGACCAGATGGGAACGATGTTCTTCCGCCGCGAGGGAACTGATCCCGATGCGCTTCCGGTCTATGTCGGAAGTCATCTCGACACCCAGCCGACAGGCGGCAAGTATGACGGCGTTCTTGGTGTTCTCGGCGCGCTGGAAGTCGTCCGGACCCTCAATGACCTCAACATCAAAACGAAGCATCCGATCGTCGTCACCAACTGGACGAACGAGGAAGGCACGCGCTTTGCGCCTGCGATGCTGGCCTCCGGCGTCTTTGCCGGCATGCATGAACAGGACTGGGCCTATGCCCGCCAGGATCACGAAGGCAAGAATTTTGGCGATGAACTGAAACGCATCGGCTGGCTTGGCGAGGAAGAGACCGGCGCGCGCAAGATGCACGCCTTCTTTGAGCTGCATATCGAACAGGGGCCGATTCTCGAAGCCGAGAACAAGGATATCGGCGTAGTCACGCATGGCCAGGGTCTTTGGTGGCTGCAGGTGACGTTGACCGGCAAGGACGCGCATACAGGCTCGACGCCGATGCCGATGCGGCGCAACGCCGGGCTCGGCATGGCCCGCATAACCGAACTCGTGCACGAGATCGCCATGAGCTTTCAGCCGAACGCTGTCGGCGCCATCGGTCATTGCGATGTCTATCCAAATTCGCGCAACGTGATTCCGGGCAAGGTGGTGTTCACTATCGACTTCCGCTCGCCTGATCTGGAAATCCTGGATGGAATGAAAGCGCGGCTTGAGGCTGAAGCGCCGGCCATCGCGAAGGATTTGGGGCTGGAAATCGAAATCGAGGCTACCGGCCATTTCGATCCGGTGACCTTCGACGAAAACTGCGTCAAGGCGGTCAGGGACGCGGCGGAGCGACTGGGATACTCCCACAGGGATATCGTCTCGGGCGCTGGGCATGACGCCTGCTGGATCAATCGTGTCGCGCCGACCTCAATGGTCATGTGCCCCTGTGTCGACGGTCTCAGCCACAACGAGGACGAGGAAATCTCACCGGAATGGGCGCGGGCCGGAACCGACGTGCTGTTCCACGCCGTCGTGGAAACCGCCGAGATCGTGGAGTAGGCGTCGCGGCGCTCATTTTTGCGAACACAACAGATTACCAGACAAGGATCATCCATCATGAGTACAGTCATCAAGAACGGGACGATAGTCACCGCCGATCTGACGTACAAATCCGACGTGAAGATCGAAGACGGCAAGATTGTCGAAATCGGACCGGACCTCAGCGGTGACGAAACCCTCGATGCAACAGGCTGCTACGTGATGCCGGGAGGCATCGATCCTCATGTGCATCTCGAAATGCCGTTCATGGGAACCTATTCCTCCGACGATTTCGACAGCGGAACACGCGCCGCCCTTGCAGGCGGAACTACCATGGTCGTCGATTTCTGCCTGCCCGATCCGGGCCAGTCTCTGCTCGAAGCGATCACCCGTTGGGACAACAAGTCGCAGCGCGCAAATTGCGACTATTCCTTCCACATGGCGATCACCTGGTGGGGCGAACAGGTCTTCAACGAGATGGAAGCCGTTGTCCGGGACAAGGGCATCAACACGTTCAAGCACTTCATGGCCTACAAGGGCGCGCTGATGGTGAACGACGACGAGATGTTCGCGTCGTTCTCGCGTTGCGCCGAACTGGGCGCCCTGCCGCTTGTCCATGCGGAAAACGGCGATGTCGTCGCCACCATGCAGCAGAAGCTGCTGGCGGAGGGCAATAACGGGCCGGAAGGCCACGCCTATTCCCGACCGGCGGAAGTTGAAGGCGAGGCCACCAACCGCGCCATCATGATCGCCGATATGGCCGGCGTTCCCGTCTATATCGTGCACACGTCGTGCGAACAGTCGCACGAGGCGATCCGGCGCGCCCGCCAGAATGGCATTCGCGTCTATGGCGAGCCGCTGATCCAGCATTTGACGCTCGACGAGAGCGAGTATTTCGACAAGGACTGGGATCATTCCGCCCGCCGGGTAATGAGCCCTCCTTTCCGCAACAAGAAACACCAGGATTCGCTGTGGGCCGGACTGCAAGCCGGTTCCCTGCAGGTCGTGGCGACGGACCATTGCGCCTTCACCACGGATCAGAAGCGTTATGGCGTCGGCGATTTCACCAAGATCCCCAATGGAACCGGCGGTCTCGAGGATCGTCTTCCGATGCTGTGGACCTACGGGGTGAACACCGGACGGCTGACGCCGAACGAATTCGTCGCCGTCACGTCGACCAACATCGCCAAGATACTCAACATGTATCCGAAGAAGGGCGCGATCATGGTCGGCGCCGACGCGGATATCGTGGTTCTGGATCCGAACAAGGAAAAGACGATTTCCGCCGGAGCGCAGCAGTCTGCGATCGACTACAACGTCTTTGAAGGCAAGCACGTCAAGGGACTGCCGCGCTTTACTCTGACGCGCGGAAAAGTCGCGATATACGACGGCGAGGTCCGCACGGAGGAAGGTCACGGCAAGTTCGTCAAACGCGAGCCTTTCCAGGCCGTCAACAAGGCCCTGTCGACCTGGAAAGAACTGGTTGCGCCGCGTCCGGTCGAACGGACAGGCATTCCTCCGAGTGGGGTCTGATTGCATGCAGGCTGATATCGCTGCAGGATGGCGCTTATGAACGCGGTGATCGAAGCGAAGGGACTGAACCTGACATTCGAAACGAATGACGGGCCGGTGCACGCGCTCTCCAACATTGATTTGACGATCGAGAACGGCGAGTTCGTCTCGTTGATCGGACCTTCCGGCTGTGGCAAGACGACCTTGCTCAGGGTTATCGCCGATCTTGAACAGCCGACCGGAGGCACGATTCTGGTCAACGGCGTTACGCCTGAAGAAGCGCGTCTTTCACGCGCCTATGGATATGTGTTTCAGGCGGCGGCGCTTTATCCTTGGCGCACAATCAGCGGCAATATCTCGTTGCCGCTGGAAGTCATGGGAATCGCCAGGTCCGAACGCAAGGCGCGCATTGAAAGCAATCTTGAACTGGTGAACCTGTCCGGTTTCGAGAAGAAGTTCCCCTGGCAGCTTTCCGGCGGCATGCAGCAGCGCGCCTCGATCGCTCGCGCGCTGTCCTTCGATCCCGACATGCTGTTGATGGACGAGCCTTTCGGCGCGCTGGACGAGATCGTGCGCGACCATCTCAACGAACAGCTCCTCAAGCTGTGGGCGCAGACACAAAAGACGGTCGTCTTCGTCACCCACTCGATCCCCGAGGCGGTGTTTCTGTCCACAAAAATCGTGGTAATGAGCCCGCGACCGGGTCGCATTCACGAAATCATCGATTGCGATCTCGGCGCTGACCGACCGCTCGACATCCGCGAGACGCCGAAGTTTCTGGAAATCGCCCATCGTGTGCGCGAAGGGCTGAGACTGGGACACTCCTATGATGACCGGGAGCCGGCGGAAAGCTGATGACGGAAAGGCAAGGGGTGTCGGGCTTTTTCCTGGATCGGGTTCTGCCGGTCGGCGTCGTCGTGCTGGTCATCCTGATGCTCTGGTACGGTTTCGCAGTGCTGTTGAACTCGAAGTTCGAGCTTGATCAGGCGGCGCGCGCGGGCACGGAAATTTCGACTCGCGATCTGGTCGCGAAGACCATGGCCCAGGAGCGACCTGTGCTTCCCGCGCCCCACCAGGTCGCTACGGAATTGTGGGACACGACGGTCAACAAGAAGATTACCTCGAAGCGGAGCCTCGTCTATCATGGCTGGGTGACGTTATCGTCCACCTTGCTCGGGTTCTTGATGGGCACGCTGCTCGGCATCGGGCTTGCCGTTGCAATCGTCCATTCCAGGGTTCTGGACAAGAGCCTGATGCCCTGGATCATCACAAGCCAGACAGTGCCGATCCTCGCCATCGCGCCGATGATTATCGTCGTCCTCAATGCGATCGGCATTTCGGGGTTGTTGCCGAAGGCGATGATCTCGACCTATCTGTCTTTCTTTCCCGTCGCGGTCGGCATGGTAAAGGGGCTGCGTTCTCCTGACACGATGCACATGGATCTGATGCGCACCTACAACGCGACACAGGCGCAAGTCTTCTTCAAGCTGCGCTGGCCTTCAGCGGTGCCGTTCCTGTTTACGTCGATGAAAATAGCGGTCGCAATCAGCCTGGTCGGCGCGATTGTCGGCGAATTGCCGACAGGCGCCGTTGCAGGACTCGGCGCGCGGCTATTGACCGGCTCCTATTACGGTCAGACGATTCAGATCTGGACCGCGCTCATCGGCGCCGCCGTGCTCGCAGCCATTCTGGTGTGGGCTGTCGATATCGTCTCGCGGATCGTCATGCGCAATATGGGTATGGCGCGATGAACTATTCCATCATTATCAGCGTTGCGCTCTTCTGGATGGTCGCCTGGTTCATCAACACGAGACTGGCGGAACTGTCTCCGAAGAATGTGATCGCTGCGCGCGCCATCAACCTGCTGATACCGCTTCTTTTCGGCGTGACATTGATTGTCATCTGGGAAGGACTCGCCAAGGGGTTCGAGATACCGGGCGTGCTTCTGCCTGCGCCGTCGGTCATCTGGGCCAGGATCACCGCCTCCACCGATATTTTGTGGGCCGACTTCTACCAGACCTTCCTGAAGGCGGTGCTTGCCGGCTACGTAATGGGGTGCGGTTTCGGTTTCGCCACGGCGATCATCGTCGACAGGGTGCCATTCCTGCGCAAGGGTCTCTTGCCCGTGGGCAATCTCGTCGCTGCGCTCCCGATCGTCGGCATCGCGCCGATCATGGTCATGTGGTTCGGCTTCGACTGGCCGTCGAAAGCCGCTGTGGTCGTTGTCATGACCTTCTTTCCGATGTTGGTGAACACCGTGGCCGGGCTCGAGGCAAGTAACGCCATGGAGCGCGACCTTATGCGTACCTACGCAGCCAACTACTGGCAAACATTATTGAAATTGCGCTTGCCAGCAGCAATGCCTTTTATATTTAATGCGCTCAAGATCAACTCGACCCTGGCGCTGATCGGAGCGATTGTGGCCGAGTTTTTCGGGACCCCGATCGTCGGCATGGGATTCCGCATCTCGACCGAAGTCGGCCGGATGAACATCGACATGGTCTGGGCGGAGATTTTTGTAGCGGCCCTTGCCGGTTCCCTCTCATACGGGCTCATCGCGCTGCTCGAGAGGGCTGTGACCTTCTGGCACCCGTCCTACAGAAACTGAGAAACCACCAAAGGAGAACTGAGAAAATGAAAAAACTGATTTCAACGACAATGGGGCTCGCCATGAGCCTGGCAGCCGGATCGGCGCTTGCCGCGGACGATCTGACCCTGCAGTTGAAATGGGTGACGCAGGCGCAATTCGCCGGCTATTACGTCGCCAAGGAGAAAGGCTTTTACGACGAAGCCGACTTGAACGTCACGATCAAGCCGGGTGGTCCGGACATCGCTCCGGCGCAGGTGATCGCCGGCGGCGGCGCTGACGTTATCGTCGACTGGATGCCGTCCGCTCTCGCTTCGCGCGAAAAGGGCGTTCCGCTCGTCAACATCGCCCAGCCTTTCAAGAAGTCCGGCATGATGCTGACCTGCCTGAAGGAAACCGGCATCGAGTCGCCGGAAGACTTTCCCGGCCGCACGCTCGGCGTCTGGTTCTTCGGAAACGAGTACCCGTTCCTGTCCTGGATGAGCCAGCTCGGCATTCCGACCGACGGATCCGATGGCGGCGTGACGGTTCTGAAGCAGGGCTTCAACGTTGATCCGCTGCTGCAGAAGCAGGCCGACTGCATCTCGACCATGACCTACAACGAGTACTGGCAGGTCATCGACGCCGGCATCGCTCCTGAAGACCTGATTACCTTCAAGTACGAGGATCAGGGCGTGGCGACGCTGGAAGACGGCCTCTATGTCATGGAAGCCGATCTGGACGACGCGGCGAAGGTCGACATGTTCAAACGTTTTGTCGATGCTTCGATGAAAGGCTGGAAATACGCCGAGGAGCATCCGGACGAAGCCGCCGAAATTGTTCTCGAATTCGACGAGACCGGAGCCCAGACCGAAAAGCACCAGAAGCGGATGATGGGTGAAATCGCCAAGCTGACCTCCGGTTCCGATGGTTCGCTCGATCCGGCGGACTATGAGCGCACGGTCAACTCGCTGCTTTCTGGCGGTTCCGACCCGGTCATCACCAAGAAGCCGGAAGGCGCCTATACGGACAAGATCACCGGCGGCATGTAAGCGAGATCGCTTTTCTTGATGTTGTCAAAGGGGGCTTCGGCCCCCTTTTTCATGGGCTCAGGTTTGCGCGTCGGCAAAGACGGAATAGGGGATGACGGATCGCGTCCTGATCTCATCCCAGTTCGGCGCCGTCCTGAAGCCCGGCATGCGCAAGACGAGGCATAAAACAGCGTTGCCTTCCACGATCAGCAGGCCCCGGTTAGCAAGCGAAGCGACCGCATCGCGATAATCCCCATCGTCCATGTTCACGTGGGCGCATTTGGCGATCTTTTCGAAGGAACTGATGCTCGGGCAGGCGGCAAGGATTGCTGTTTCAAGCGGGCCAAGCGCATGAACCGCCACGTCGCCACGCCGTTGGTCAACGACGCGGGACTGCGCCCCGTCGGCAAAGTAAAGCAGGCTGGTTTCCTGCTCGGATTGCCACCGGATGATCGCCGTCTTCATCGCCTCGACCGCCTGATCAAGCGCCGCGTCTTTGGCCGGGTTCACGATGTCGTAGTGATAGGCGTAATCGTCGACGCGAACGCCATCGCCCGAATAAATATAGGGGTAGGCGCTGTTGGGGCGGATTTCGACGCCGAATGATTCAGGATCGTTGAAATACGGGCTGAAGCGGTCGGCCCGCACCCTGTTGCAGCCGGCCGGAGCCTGCAAGTGTCGCAGATGCGGAATGACGTGGACAATCGCCGCGTATTGCGCTGCAGTCTCCCCGGGGAAGCCGTAGAGATGGCTCCAGTCGACATAAATCCCGGCCTCCGCGCAGAGTTTCAGTATCTGGATATTGCGGATCCGGGTCGTGCCCTTGCGCATCGATTTCAGTACATCCGTGCTCAGGCTTTCGATCCCCGGCTGGATTTTGCGAATGCCGGTTCGTGAGAGGGCGCTGACCTGATCCCAGGTGAGATTGGCCTTTACCTCGAAATGCATCAGGAATTCGCGGTCGTCCTCAACGAACCGCGGAAGCAGTTCTTCGAAGAACCGGTGGTCGAGAATATTGTCGACAACCACAAAATCGGGTCCGTGCCGATCAGCGAGAAAATTGAACTCGTGAAACACGCGGTCGGCGGATTTTCTTCTGAACGCCATGGAAAGTCCGTTCAGGCCGCAGAAGGTGCAATGGTGCTTGGCTCCCCACCAGCACCCGCGTGAGGTCTCGACAGTGGGAACGGCAGGGCTGATGTCGCGGAGTTCGCTGATTTGACCATGCTGTTCGTAGAAATCCGAAAAATCAGGGATAGGCAACGCGTCGAGATCCGTCACGAGTCGCGGTTGCGACAACGGCGCGTCATGAGGATCATTTCGCGTAACGACGCCGTCAAGTTCGGCGACTGGCTCCTCGGAAAACACTCGCCGGACGAATTCCGGGAACGCGTCGTCTCCTTCGCCGAGGCAGACAGCGTCTATCTCCGGGTGGTTCCTGAGAAGATTGCGCCCGAGTTCACTCTCGCAATTGGCTCCGCCGAAGACGAGCCAGCAATCTTTCAATCTGCTTCTGATCCGGCGTGCAAAGGCCAGTGATGCGGCGGTTTGCTGAAATGAGGTCGAGATTCCGATGATCGCCGGGTTCTGGCTTGCGATCCGGTCGACGCACCGGTCGATGAAGTCGCTTGCCGCCTGACGCGCCCGGATCGCATCGCCCATCAGGAGAAGATATTCGAGTGATCCTGCATAGTGCGACAGAACATCGTTGAAATAGGCGAAGTCCAATTCGTCAGATCGCGGAAAGACGAGTGACGAGAATATCCACTCCCCGAGAAATGACTGGTAGAATTTCTCGTCGGTCAGGAGAGCATAGCTGTCGAGGCCGATGGTTTTGGCGAAATCGAAACTGAAATAATCAATGCCGCAGTCATAGCCGTCCTCCCGCAAACGCGTAGCCAGGAGACTGAGTCCCAGACTGGGATGCTGGAGCGTCGAAAACGGCAGCGAGACGAGCGATACCCTGGCGCCTGGCGAAGGCCTGGACATCGGGTCTGCGTTACATGCATCTCGGGCGGATCACCCCGTCGCTCGAAGCTAGATAGGCCGATCGCAGATCCTTCATGATGTCTTCGGTCTTGCGCTCGCCCGTGTCCTTCAGAATGCCCTGGATCTTCTTCATCAGATCATAGGCGTCGCTGTCCTTCTTGGGGTCGTCAGGGGCGTGAAGACCAAGAGAGGCTAGCGTTCCGTCGAGATCGCTGTGAAACTTGCTGCGAAAACTCTCGTCAATCATCAGGCGACCGAGGATGGTCTGAACATCCTCCAGTTTCAACGGATGTTTGTGGTGTGTTGCCTCGGCCATGACGTCCCCCTGTTGATTGCGTTGCTTGAATAAACGCGATGTTATTTCAAGTGGATGCAGTAATTGTATTCCTTTATTCTAATAAAGTCTATTGACGAGCTGATGACAAACCTAACTATTTGTAGGTAATCGCAATTATAGCCAATTAGAGGCTGTATATCACGCCGCGGCAATCGCTAGTCTGTAGATTTTGAGAAATACCTATGTAAGTTGAAATCACGGAGGCGATCACGCGCATCCCGATTGAATTGCGTTCCATTGGAAATTGCGGGATGCCGGGAGTGGAGTGTTTTCAGTCACAATCACGAGTTTGGAGATGATTGTGGGTCAGATCGCAAATCGTTGGCCTTTGGTATTGTCGGAGGCGCACGCGGACGGCTATCCGCCGATTCGCCGATCGCGTGGTGGGCGCCATGGCCATTTCTGACGGAAAGATTCCGGTCAATATGGAGCCGACGGAACGCCGTTTCTGTTCGGTGCTTTTCGCCGACATCGTGCAGTCCACTGAACTCATCTATGATCTGGATCCGGAGGAAGCGTTCGAAAAGACCACTCCGGTGATCCGGCTGATCATGGAGGTATGCGAATCCTTCGGCGCCTTGACGCGCAACACCGGAGACGGCGCGATCGCTTTCTTTGGCATCCCGAAAGCTGATGAAGAACACGTGCTGAAAGCGGTGCACGCCGGGTTGGCGGTCTTGAAAAACATGAGCGAGCTCGGGTCGGACCGCGTCGATCTGAGGATCGGCATCCATGTCGGCGAAGTGCTGGTTGGAACCATCCACCATTCCAATGTCGAGGAACTCGCAGTGGCGGGCTCGACCGTCCATGTCGCCAAACGTATCGAGGAATCCGCGCGTCCGAACACGGTAGCGATCTCCGGGGCCGTACAGGAGATTATCGGCAATCTTTTCAACACGATCGCGCTCGGTGAAAAGGATCTCAAAGGCGTCAAAGACGCAACCGGGATCTACGAAGTGACCTCCCGCGACGAGACGGTCTCGCGCTGGGATCATCGGACAAGTCTCGGCCTTTCCGCCTTTGTTGGTCGGGAAGATGAACTCGCGCGGCTCAACGCAGCCTGGGACCGTGTTCGCGACGGCGTAGAAAGCTGGATAGCCATTCAGGGCGAGGCGGGCGTCGGCAAATCCCGTCTGGCGCACGAATTTCTCGACCAGCGCGCGCTTGGTCCGCACACGACACTGGATTTTACATCCAGTTCGCTTGACCGGCATGTCGCCTTTCTGCCGGTCATCAACGAACTCGGACGCATCCTCGGTATAAACGCCCGCAGCAGCCTCTCCGAAGCAACCGGCATCCTGCATGACGCTCTCGAGGCGGAGTTCGCCGACGATCCGATGCACTGCAACGCCTTGCTGTCGGTATTCGGACTGATCGTCGCTGATCAGAAATGGGTGGAGCTTGGATCCGAGAAAAAGGCCTCCTATGTTTTCAGCAGTCTGAGTTCGGTGTTGGGGAAACTGTCAGCAGCGTCGCCGCTGGTCGTTCTCTTCGAGGACATCCACTGGTCCGATCAGGGCACCCGAAAATTTCTGGAATACATGCTCGAGCATTGGCGCGGAAACCGGACTCTTTTTCTCGTCTTGTCGCGCGACGCCCTCGCGTTCGGCGGCGGAAAGGTGGAGAAGATCAATCTCCTGCCTCTCGACGAGAAATCGACCAACCGGTTCCTGGAGAATATTCTGGGCGATTTCGCGCAAAGCCCGACGCTCGAGAAAATCATCAAGAAATTCGGTGACAGAACGCCGCTGTTCATCGAGGAACTCAGCCTGCATTTCCGCAAGAAAGGGGTGATTGACCGCTACGTCGGTATGTCCGACGAAAAACTGGAACTGACTTCGCTGCAATTGCCGACATCCGTCCACTCGCTGATTGCACAACGGCTTGACGCTCTGTCGCCGGAGGAGCGCAAGGCCGTTCAATTGGCGGCGGTGATCGGCAACACATTGCCGCTGGAGCTTTTTGTCGCCATGCTCGGAGACAGCGCGAAGGATGCTGACGCGCTGATCGGGACCCTCATCGACAATGGCGTGCTCCATAGGCAGAATGACAAGACCTGTCGGTTCAAGCATGCGCTGATACAGCAGGTGGCCTATAACGGCATGCCGCGGATGCGCCGTCGCCGCATTCATCGCGATGTCGTCGAGGCGATCGGCCAGCTTGATCCTGGTCGTGATCCGGGCCTCCTCCAGACACTGGCTATACACGCGGAACTCGGCGAACAATGGATGACCGCCGCGCGCGGCTATCTCGACAGCGGCAATATTGCGATTGACCGCGCAGCGTTCGATAGCGCGATCTACAATTTCAATTCCGCCCTGTCTTGCCTGGCGAAAGAAATGGAAAGCGAGACGGCGGCGCGGCTCGGCATTGAAATCCGTCGCAGAAAGCGGGTGGCGATGGTGCCGTCCGCGGATTTTCGTCGCATCCTCGACGTGGCCGAGGAAATCGAGGAATTGAGTCTGCAGGTGGGCGATCACAGTTCGCGAATGCACGCCATGGTCGACAGGACGATTTTGCTCACTGTCCTATCGGGAACCGACGAAGCGATCCGTGCGGGGCACGATGCGCTGGAGCAATCAAATTCCGCCGATGACAGGCTGCATTCGGCCTATGCGGCCTTCGGCCTCGGGCAGGCATACTGGTTCGCTGGTGATTTTCAGCGCGCTGTGGATATCACGGGTCGTTATCGCGATCTGTTTCTCAAGGAATTTCGTGGAGCGTCGCCCAGCACCAACGGCTCCGTTTCCGTGCTCGGGCTTGCAACGCGGGCGAACGCCCTTGTCGCACTCGACGAAATTCGGCTGGCCGAAGAGGAAATCGCGATAGTTATGGAAATCGCGGAAGAAACCGGAACAAGCTACGACGCCAGTTTCTCCGCTGTTTCGAAAGGACTGCTGCATCTCGCAAAAGGTGAAGCCGAAGAGGCGATCACATGGTTGAGCGACGCTTTCAGCCGCAGCAGGGACGCCGGGCTGGAGGTTCTTTGCGCGTTCTCCGCAGCGCCGCTTATCCGCGCCTATGCCAATGCCGACAATTTCGTCGAAGCGCGCAACACGGCGAAAACCGCGCTTGCGATCGCCGAGCAGAAAAACATCGATGCGTTCAGGGCCTGGTTGATGGCGGCGCAGATTGAAATGCTGTGCCTGGAGGGCCGCTTCGAACGGTTGGATGAAACGTTGGCCCAGGTCATGCCGCTGTGCGACAAGAACGGATACAAGGGATTTCACGCGCAGATCGTCGCGGATGTCACGCTCGCCCACGCCAGGGCGGGAGGAGAGGATGCGAAACGCTTCACAGGCGAAACGGTAAAGCAGGTATTGCAGCTACCGCGAGTTTGATCATTGTCCGGAGGTGATCATGGCGGCCGCCTTTTCGGCGATCATGATTGTCGGCGCATTTGTATTGCCGCCGATAATCGTCGGCATGACGGACGCGTCGACCACGCGCAGATTTCCAACGCCATGCACTTTCAGGCGAGGATCGACAACCGCCGTGTCGTCCGTTCCCATGCGGCAGGTGCCCACGGGGTGGTAGATTGTATCGGCATGCAGCCGGATCGACTCACGCAGGACGTCGTCCGAAAGATCACTGAACGGATAGAGGTCGCTCTTGCGAAAAGGGGCGAGGGCGGGCGCCTCGCAGATGGCGATCGCCTTGCGGGCGCCGGCGACCAGCGTCTCCATATCGGCGTCATCAGAAAGAAAGCGCGGGTCGATGCGCGGCGCCGAGTACGGATCTCTATCCCGCAAGGTCACGGTTCCGCGGGATTTCGGCCGCAAAACGCAAACATCGCAACTGTACCCGTGTCCCGTATGGAATTTTCTGGCGTGCCAGTCGACGATCCCGATCACAAAGTGGAGTTGGACATCCGGACGGTCGAGACCGGGATCGGTCTTCAGAAAAGCGCCGCCTTCGGCGAGCGGCGACGTGATCATGCCCGTGCCGGTTTTTCGCCACTTCATGGCTTCCGACACCAGCTTGATCGCTCCCGCCAGGGAATAGCCGAACATGTCCGTGGAGGCGCTGCGGGAAATCATCGGGAAATTGATGTGGTCCTGCAGGTTTTGGCCGACTCCCGGCAGATCATGCCGTAATTTTATGCCGTGGCGTTTGAGTTCTTCCGCCGGGCCTATGCCCGAGAGCATCAGCAATTGCGGCGACTGGAAAGCACCGCTGCACAGAATGACCTCACGATCGGCCCGGATCTGCGCTTCTTTCCCCCGCCTTCGGTATCGCACGCCGGTCGCCCTTCCATCCTCGATCACGATTTCCGTCGCTATCGACTTGGTCCGCACCTCGAGATTGGATCGTGTCAGCGCCGGATCGAGATAGGCGTTGGCGGCCGAACACCGTTCTCCTTTTCTGTCGCCATCGCCGAATTGCGTGACCTGATAGTAGCCGACGCCTTCCTGCATCGGTCCGTTGAAATCATCGTTGTAAGGGATCTGGCACTGGCGGCCGGCCTCGATGAAGGCCTGCGTGACAGGCCGTGGCGAGGCCTGTTCGCAGACCTGCAGTGGTCCTTCGGCGCTGTGCAGGGCGTCGCCTCCGCGCTGATTGCCTTCCGAAACCTTGAAATAGGGCAGCACGTCCGCGAAAGACCAGCCTTCGCAGCCGCCTGACGCCCATGTGTCGTAATCGGACGGATGGCCCCGGATATAGAGCATCGCATTGATGCTGCTGCTTCCGCCCAATCCCTTGCCGCGCGGCTGATAACCGCGGCGATTGCCGAGGCCTGGCTGCGGCTCCGTCATGAAGGCCCAGTTGTTGATCCTGAACGGCTTGCTCGGCGCCATGACGGCAAGTCCGGCCGGCGCGCGAACGAGAATGCTATTGCAGTCGCCGCCGGCCTCCAGGAGGCAAACCGTAGTATCTGGGTCTTCGCTCAGACGCGCTGCAAGCACAGAGCCAGCCGACCCTCCGCCGACGATGACGTAGTCGAAGTGGTCCATATCGTCCCTCCCGAAGGCATGGTCCTCCAGAAGGCGGAGCTTGGCAAGCGCCGAGGATCAGACCGCGATCGAGTGCCGGGCGGGGCCCTTGCCGAAATAGCTGTCGAATTGTGTCGCAATCATTCGGGTGAAAGGGCGGCCCTCGCTGGTGATTTGATAGCGGCCGTCCTCGAACCTGAAGATCGCACCCTCCGATGCGGCGAGTTCCGCCGCTTGCCGGAAAATCGGGAGCGACAAGGCGCCAAACCTTGCCTTCAGCGCTGCCTCCTCGAAACCGAAATCGCACATCAGGCGTTCGATGACCCAGGACCGCGCCCTGTCATCCGCAGACAGTTCAAAACCGCGCACTGTCGCAAGGCCGGTTTCATCGAACCGACGCATATAGTCGGCGGTCGCCGGGCTGTTTTGCGCATATCCCTGCGGCAACTGGCTGATGGACGACGCGCCGAAACCCAGAAGGGCGGTCGCTTCGTCATTCGTATAGCCCTGAAAATTCCGCTTGAGCTCGCCTTCGCGCGCCGCGACCGCCAAGGCGTCGTCGGGTCGCGCAAAATGGTCGATCCCGATCGCCTGATATCCCGCCTCCTGCAGCCGGCGGGATGCGAGCGACGCCTGGTCGAGACGTTGCTTTTGTCCCGGCAACAGGTTTTCGTCGATCATCGTCTGATGCTTGCGGATCCACGGGACATGCGCGTAGCCGAACAGCGCCAGCCGGTCGGGCTCCAGTGAGACAGCAAGCTCCACGCTTTTTTGAACCGTCTCGAGTGTCTGGAGCGGCAGGCCGTAAAGCAGATCGAGATTGAGCGAGTTCACGCCACGGTCGCGAAGAGCGGAAACAACCTGTGCAGTTTCTTCGAAAGTCTGTATGCGATTGATCGTCTTCTGGATCTCCGGATCGAAATCCTGCACGCCGAGGCTGGCGCGCGTCAGGCCGGTCTCGGCCATTGCGTCGCATTTCTCCGGCGTCATGTCCGTGGGATCGATCTCCACGCAGATTTCAGCGTGGGACTCGAAATTGAAATGCGCGCGCAGATGCCGGGACAGATCGATCAGGTCTTCAGGCGTCAGCATGGTGGGCGATCCGCCGCCAAAATGCAGACGCGTCACACGCGCTGTTCCGTCAAGCTTCGAGGCGGTGAAGGCGATTTCCCGTTTCAGGACCTCAAGATACTTGCGCACCGGATCGTAGCGGTTTGTCTGTTTGGTTGCGCAGCCGCAAAACCAGCACAGGCGGTCGCAATAGGGGATATGGACATAGAGCGACAGCGAACTGTTCGGCGCGAGTTCGGAGAGCCATCGCGCATGGACGGCTTCGTCGATTCTTGAGTGAAAATGCGGCGCTGTCGGATAGCTGGTATAGCGTGGCGCCATGCCTGCGAAGCGCTTCGGTATCTCTGTCTGCATCTGCCGAACCCTGTGCGACGGGATTGTCGTTGTCGCGGTGATGGCAGATTGTTGGTCGCCAGGCTTTGATACCGATCAAGTTTCGTTTGGGTGAACAGGCCTTGTGGCAATTTGCCGTCACGATTTTTTTTGAATTTGACGTCAGGAAGCTGCAAATTAGAATGAATGAATATGTCGGCACAAAAGAAATCGCGAAATGATGCGATCGGGAGGCCGGCTGTGAGGGATAGCGGCAGTAGTTATGAGTGGACAGCGTAAAGATATCCACAATTCGAATATTCCTGTTTTGTGCGAGGCATGTGAGGCCAGACACAAGGGTGTCTGCGGATCGCTTTCAGCGGATCAACTCTCGTATCTATCGAAAAACTCCGTCCGTAAATCCGTTGAGGCGGGCGTTGAACTCATGTCAGATTCGGAGAATGTCTCCAGCTACAACAACATCCTGTCAGGCGTGGTCAAGCTGACCAAGATGCTGCCCGACGGCCGCCAGCAGATCGTCGGATTGCAATTCGCCCCTGATTTTCTCGGACGGCCCTTTCGCGCCTCAAGTCAGACGACTGCAGAGGCCACGACCGATGTCAAGCTGTGCAGCTTTCCGCGGTCCATCGTCGACAAGATGATCAGAGAGACGCCGGAACTCGAGCACAAGCTGCATGAGCAGGCGCTGGCCGAGCTTGACGAGGCGCGCGAATGGATGCTGACGCTCGGCCGCAAGACGGCGGCCGAGAAGGTGGCGAATTTCCTCTACATGATCGCCACACATGTCGAACCAGGCGCCGGCGAGGACGAGGAACTGACTTTCGATCTGCCGCTGACCCGCGCCGATATCGCCGATTTTCTGGGTTTGACCATCGAAACCGTCAGCCGCCAGTTGACCAAACTGCGCAAGGACGGCGTTATCCAGATCGTCAACAATCGCCATATCACAGTGCCGGATATCGAGCGATTGGCCTGGCGCGCTCAGGTCGATTGATTACAGGTTCTGAACATCATCTTTGCGACTTGCGCAGGTTCTGTCTGAACGGTGAAAGGCTTCAGGAGCCTTCTTCCAGCAAACTCGAAAGATACTCCCGTTCATAGGCGCAATGCCGACGGACAGCCTCAAAAACGCTGCGCAGAAGGTATCCCGCGGCTTCCGGATTCTCCGGTTGTCGTTCGCGGCCGAGTTCGCGCAGCAATTCCGACAGTTCCTCCATGCGGAATTCATCTTCGCTGTGCTCGCCGCGAAACCGCTTGATCGCCCGGGAAACGGGCTCGGCTACCGAAGATCGTTGCAGCGCGGATGAAAACAACACATCATCCTCGAAGCGATGCAATCGTGTGATCAACGGCACAAGAGTCTGCGACAGTTCCGCGCATTGCCGCCTGTCATGCCGGTCAGGAAGCAGGTCGGCGATCGTTTCGAGAATATCGCACAGCTCCATCTGCAGATCATGAACCATGGCAAGCGCTGTGGCAGGGTCGGGCTCAGAGGCCTCAAGGCTTTTTGCTCCTTTCTTCAGAAATTCTAGAGCGCTCATCTGCTGCACCGTTCTCCCCGTCAATAGCTGGTGGGACCCTTGCCAGGCGCGCTGTTTTGGGCAAAGAGTTTAGAATGGTTTGAAACCCACCAGGACACGAATCTGCCCCGCCGGGAGATCGCGCGCTTTGATCAGGATCAATGCAGCGCGTCGCTGGAAGGTTAAGACCGGCGCTACCGGAGGCTTATTGCGCCGCCGGGCATTGATATGCTGACAGGGGACGGACATGAATTTCGCAACGGAAACCATCATCATAGCCGTGGGAGCGTTCCTGGCGCTGCTGGGCGCGGCATTCGCGCAGGACAGTCTGTTCGCCGCCCATATGTGGGTGTTGTTCTTCGTGCTCCTCTGTGCGGTCGTGGTGCTCCTGCGCATGACGACATTCACCGAGGACGGAGTGGCCGTCATCGCTCAGGATCGCTCAGGCTATATGGACGGCGTTGTCCGTTTCGGAACGATAGCCACGGTTTTCTGGGGTGTTGTGGGATTTCTGGTCGGGGTCGTCGCGGCGGCGCAACTCGCCTTTCCGGACCTCAATATCGAGCCATGGTTCAATTTCGGTCGGGTGCGTCCCCTGCATACCTCGGCCGTCATCTTCGCATTTGGCGGAAACGCGCTGATTGCAACCTCCTTGTATGTGGTCCAGAGAACGACCCGCGCGCGTCTGTTCGGCGGCAACCTCGCCTGGTTCGTGTTCTGGGGCTATCAGCTCTTCATCGTCATGGCGGCGACCGGCTATCTGCTCGGCATCACAGAGGGTCGCGAATACGCTGAGCCGGAATGGTATGTCGATCTGTGGCTGACGATTGTCTGGGTCGCCTATCTCCTCGTGTTCCTCGGGACGATCCTGAAACGCAAGGAGCCGCATATTTATGTGGCGAACTGGTTCTACCTGTCCTTTATCGTCACCATCGCCATGCTGCATGTGGTGAACAATCTTTCGGTGCCTGTGTCGTTCCTGGGCGTAAAGAGTTATTCGGTTTTCTCGGGCGTTCAGGATGCGCTTACGCAGTGGTGGTACGGCCATAACGCCGTGGGCTTCTTCCTCACCGCGGGCTTCCTCGGCATGATGTATTACTTCATCCCGAAGCAGGCCAACCGTCCTGTCTATTCCTACCGCCTTTCGATCATCCACTTCTGGGCCCTGATCTTCCTCTACATCTGGGCCGGGCCGCACCACTTGCACTATACGGCGCTGCCCGACTGGGCCCAGACGCTCGGCATGGTGTTCTCCATCATGCTGTGGATGCCCAGCTGGGGCGGCATGATCAACGGTCTGATGACGCTGTCCGGGGCCTGGGACAAGATCCGCACCGATCCAATCATCCGCATGATGGTGATCGCGGTCGCCTTCTACGGCATGTCCACCTTCGAGGGACCGATGATGTCCATCAAGGCCGTCAACAGCCTCAGTCACTACACAGACTGGACGATCGGCCATGTGCATTCCGGCGCGCTCGGATGGGTTGGCATGATCTCCTTCGGCGCCGTCTACTTCCTGGTTCCGAAGCTGTGGCATCGCGAACGGCTGTATTCACTCAGAATGGTCAACTGGCACTTCTGGCTCGCCACGCTCGGCATCGTCATCTACGCGGCTGTCATGTGGGTCGCCGGCATCCAGCAGGGTCTGATGTGGCGCGAATACGACAGCCAGGGTTTCCTCGTGTACTCCTTCGCTGAAACGGTGGCGGCCATGAAGCCCTACTACATAGTGCGCACGCTCGGAGGCTTGCTGTATCTCGCTGGCGGGATCGTCATGGCCTACAACGTCACCATGACCATCCTTGGCCACCAGCGTCAGGAAACACCCATTCCCGGCAGCCAGCCGGTCGCGCAACCGGCTTGAGGGGTCTGAACAATGTCATCTTTTCTCGACAAGCACAAAATTCTCGAAACCAACGCAACGCTGCTGCTGGTCTGCTCGCTTCTTGTGGTTACGATCGGCGGAATCGTCGAAATCGCGCCTCTCTTCTACCTGCAGAACACCATCGAAAAGGTGGAAGGCATGCGGCCCTATTCGCCGCTGGAACTCGCCGGTCGCGATATCTATGTGCGTGAGGGATGTTATGTCTGCCACAGCCAGATGATCCGGCCGTTCCGCGACGAGGTCGAACGCTACGGACCTTATTCGCTGGCGGCTGAATCGATGTATGACCATCCGTTCCAGTGGGGCTCGAAGCGCACCGGTCCGGATCTGGCGCGCGTCGGCGCCCGCTATTCCAATGAGTGGCATGTACAGCATCTGATCGAGCCGCGTTCGGTGGTGCCGGAATCCATCATGCCGAGTTACAGTTTCCTGCTGGATAAAGAGCTCGAAATTCGGGACATCGAGGGTCACCTGAAAACCAACAGGATTGTCGGCGTTCCCTACACGGACGAGATGCTTGAAAACGCTTACGCCGATTTGATCGCTCAGGCCAATCCGGACGCCGATACGGCCGGCGTGGAGGAACGGTACCCGAAAGCGGTGATCGCGGATTTCGACGGCGATCCTGGCCGGTTGACGGAAATGGATGCGCTCATAGCCTATCTGCAGATGCTCGGCACGCTGGTTGACTTCTCCACGTACGATCCAACCTCGGGATATCGTTAGGGGATCGTCATGGATTACCAGTCGATGCGAACTTTCGCAGACAGTTGGGGGCTTCTCTTCCTGTTCCTGGTCTTTGTCGGGGTGATTATCTACACCTTCCGGCCCGGCAGCAGGAAAGAAGCGGACAAGATAGCCGAGATTCCGTTGAAGGACGACGAATCTCCGGACGAGAACGACAGGGAAGACGATGATGTCGGAAAAACAAATTGACGAAATCAGCGGCGTCGAGACGACGGGACATGAGTGGGACGGTATTACCGAGCTCAACAATCCGCTCCCGCGCTGGTGGCTGTATTTCTTCTACGCGACCATCGTCTGGGCGATCGGCTACACCATCCTCTATCCCGCCTGGCCGCTGATCAATTCCGCCACGACGGGGATTCTTGGCTATTCGAGCCGCGCCAGCGTGGCTGACGAAATGGCGAAGGCTGAAAAAGTACAGGAAGTGTACGACAAGCGGATCGAGGAAGAATCGCTCGAAAACATCCTCGCTGACCAGGAATTGCGGCAGTTCGCCGTGGCTGGCGGTTCGGCGGCCTTCAAGATCAACTGCGTGCAGTGTCACGGTTCCGGCGCGCAAGGGGCTGCCGGCTATCCGAACCTGAACGACGACAGCTGGATTTGGGGCGGCGACATCAATCAGATCTATCAGACCGTCGCCCATGGCGTGCGTTTCGACGGAGACGACGATACGCATTTCTCGGAAATGCCGGCCTTTGGGGACATCCTCGATTCGCAACAGATTCGCGAAGTCTCGGCCTATGTCGTGAGCTTGACCGGCGCGCCTTCCAATCCCGATCTGGTGGAGCCTGGAAAGCAGGTCTTTCTCGACAATTGCGCTGCTTGTCATGGCGAAAACGCGCAAGGCGACATCGAACAGGGCGCGCCCAATCTCGCCGACCAGATATGGCTCTACGCCGGAACGGAAGCCGATATTGCGAAGCAGGTCCGCAAGCCGCAGCATGGCGTGATGCCGGCATGGCTCGGGCGGTTGGGCGAATCCACTGCAAAGCAGCTTGCCGTCTTCGTCCATTCGCTCGGCGGCGGTCAGTAACTGCGAGGCTCTTTCTTCGCCTGGAAGGCCTGGGATGACGAGCCGCATTTGATCGGCGTCAAGGCGCAGACAAGCTCGAAATGTCATGACGCCAAGGTGGCGGCCCTCGCAGATGACGGGCCGCCGGTTTGCGTGACAGGAATGAATGATGAGTGAAACGACCACTCGACCAGCCGATGTGGAACAATTCGACGCCGAAGCGGTGAACGCCGCTTGGGCGCGCAAGCCGCTTTATGAAGCGCGCAAGAAGATTTTCCCGAAAAGGGCGCAAGGACGGTTCCGCAATTTCAAGTGGATCGTCATGATCGTGACGCTGGGCATCTATTACATAACGCCCTGGCTTCGCTGGGATCGTGGACCCTATGCGCCCGATCAGGCCGTGCTCGTCGACATTGCCAATCGTCGATTCTATTTCTTCTTCATAGAAATCTGGCCGCAGGAGTTTTTCTTCGTCGCCGGCTTGCTCGTCATGGCCGGGTTCGGATTATTCCTCGTCACATCGGCCGTCGGCCGCGCCTGGTGCGGCTACACCTGTCCGCAAACGGTCTGGGTCGACCTCTTTCTCGTGGTGGAAAGGGCGATCGAGGGCGATCGAAATCAGCGCATCAAGCTGGAAAACGCCGGTTGGTCGGTCGCAAAGCTGTTCAAGCGCGTCTCCAAACACGCGATCTGGCTGTTGATAGCTGTCGCCACCGGCGGCGCCTGGATTTTCTACTTCGCCGATGCTCCGACGTTGCTGTGGCAAGTGCTGACGGGAGCGGCCGCGCCCGTCGCCTACATCACCATTGCGGTGCTGACGGTGACGACCTATTCGCTCGGCGGGCTAATGCGGGAACAGGTCTGCACATATATGTGTCCCTGGCCGCGCATTCAGGCGGCGATGCTCGACGAGAAATCGCTTGTCGTCACCTACAATGACTGGCGCGGCGAACCACGCTCGCGACACGCCAAGAAGGCGAAGGCTGAGGGAAAGGTTGTCGGCGACTGCGTCGACTGCAACGCCTGCGTTGTCGTCTGTCCAATGGGCATTGACATACGCGATGGTCAGCAACTCGAATGCATCACCTGCGCGTTGTGCATCGACGCCTGCGACAATGTCATGGACAAGCTCGGCCGCGAGCGCGGTCTGATTTCCTACGCCACGCTTTCGGATTACGAAAACAACATGGCGATCGCCACGAATGGCGGAACGACGGATATCGATCCCGGGCAGGTCCGAAACGCTGATGGCAGTTTCAGCGACAGGGTCACGCATTTCAACTGGCGCATCATCTTCCGCTTTCGCACGTTGCTTTACCTTGGCGTATGGGCGCTGGTCGGGCTGGCGTTGCTCTACGCCCTGCTTGCGCGCGACCGCCTGGAGGTCAATGTTCTCCATGATCGCAATCCGCAATTCGTCACGCTGTCTGACGGCGACATTCGCAATGGCTACACCGTCAAGCTGCTCAACATGATTCCGGAGCCCCGCGTCATTTTCCTGTCGCTCGACGGGTTGCCAGGCGCGACAATGAGGATCAACGACATCGATCAGCCGGAAGGAACGTCCTTCGCTGTTCCCGTTGAACCTGATAGGCTAAGGACGCTGAAGGTTTATGTCCGCCAGCCGCTTGGCGAAGTTACGGGGGACCGGCAGTCCTTCCATTTCATCGCCGAAGACAAGGCAAGCGGAGAGTACGACCGGTACAACGCCGTGTTCAACGCACCGGAGTAAAGGCGATGAGCCTGTTCAACAGTATTTTTCGCCCGGCCGAATTTACCGGTCGGCACATGCTCGGGATCATTGTTGCTTTCTTTGCAGTGGTGATTGGCGTCAATCTGACGATGGCCTATTTCGCGAGCCACAGCTGGAGCGGTCTCATCGTTCACAACACCTATGTCGCCAGCCAGCACTTCGACGAGGATGTCGAGGCGACAAAGGCGTTGCACAAGCGCGGTTGGGTGTCGGATCTGGATGTTGACGGCGAGACCATTGTCTACACGCTTGACGATGCATCGGGCGCGCCGATCGAGGCCGACGAGGTTGTGGTCCTGTTTCAGCGGCCGGCCAGCGAACTCCAGGATCGCGAGGTGCGGCTTTTGCCCAGCAGCCGCGGCCGGTTTGAATCGCAAAGCGCCATCGCGACGGGACAATGGCTCGCCCGCATCAGCGTAAAGGATGGCGATTCTGTACTGTTTAGCGAAACCCGGCGCTTCATTATTCGTAATCCGGGCGCAGACAAATGAGCTGCTGCGCCGCCGGAAGCGAAGCCTCCGCGGAACTCGATACGCTGCGCGCCGGCGGGCATTCCGACGCCGAATTGCGCGCGGCCAGCAGGCCGGCGGGCGATGGTCTGAAGCAGCTTGATCTTGCGCTGCCCGGCGTTCATTGCGGCGGGTGCATACGGACGGTCGAAACGGGTCTGAAAAAGCTTCCTCTCGTGGACGAAGCGCGGGTCAATCTCTCCACCAAGCGTGTGCGCGTCATTTGGCGCGAAGACGGCGCGCCCTCCGACATCGTCAATGCGTTGCAAGATCTTGGCTATGAAGCGCATATTTTCGATTTCTCGGCCGACAAAAAAGACAAGACGCTCGGCGTCCTCCTGAGATCGCTGGCGGTTGCCGGATTTGCAGCCGCCAATATCATGCTGTTGTCTGTTTCGGTCTGGTCCGGCGCAGATGCGGCGACGCGCGACATGTTCCATTGGATATCCGCGCTGATCGCAATCCCGGCGCTGGCCTATTCCGGGCAGGTATTTTATCGCTCCGCCTTTGCGGCGTTGCGCAAGGGCAGGCTCAACATGGACGTCCCGATCACGCTCGCCGTGATCCTCGCCTTTGCGATGAGCCTTTACGAGACCATGCATTCGGGCGAGCGCGTCTATTTCGACGCGTCCGTGACGCTGATGTTCTTCCTGTTGATCGGGCGAACTCTGGATCATGTGATGCGCGAGCAGGCCCGCAATGCGGTCGCCGGTCTTCGCAAGCTCGCGCCCGGCGGCGCTTCCATACTCAATGAAGACGGCGGCCGAACCTTCATCGAGACCGAAGCGATCGAGCCTGGCATGCATGTCCTGCTCGCTGCGGGTGATCGTGTCCCGGTCGACGGTCGGGTCATTGTCGGCGAGAGCGACATGGACGCCTCGCTTGTGTCCGGGGAAAGCGCGCCGTTGCGCATTTCGCCTGGTTCCCTGATCCAGGCGGGAACGCTCAACCTCACCGGCCCTTTGACAATCGAGGCGACGGCCTCGGCTGGCGATTCCTTCCTCGCCGAGATGGTTCGCCTGATGGAGGCGGCCGAAGGCGGCAAGGCGCGTTATCGCCGTATCGCAGACCGGGCCGCAGAACTCTATGCGCCCGCCGTCCATCTGGCGGCGCTGCTGGCTTTTGTCGGCTGGCTGATTGTCTCCCGAGACTTCGGTCACGCGCTGTATATCGCCATTGCCGTGCTGATCATCACCTGTCCCTGTGCGCTTGGCCTGGCGGTTC
Organism: Flavimaribacter sediminis; assembly: GCF_019492055.1. Lineage (GTDB taxonomy): Bacteria > Pseudomonadota > Alphaproteobacteria > Rhizobiales > Rhizobiaceae > Flavimaribacter > Flavimaribacter sediminis. Next base: position 516,427 of record NZ_JAICBX010000001.1, read on the forward strand.
CGGTGGTCCAGGTGGTTGCCGCGGGCCGCCTGTTCAAGAACGGGATCATGGTCAAGGACGGGTCCGCCATGGAGCGCATGGCCGAGGCGGATATGGCCGTTTTCGACAAGACAGGCACCCTGACAATGGGTGAGCCGGTTCTGGTCAACGCACAAGACGTCGATCCGCAAAGTCTCGCCATCGCTGCGGCGATCGGTCGGCATTCGCGGCATCCGCTGGCCCGCGCTCTCGCTGGCTTGGCGCCGCAAGGCGGAGATTTGGAAGAGAGGCTCACGGGGCTGCGCGAAGCGCCGGGCAAGGGCGTCGAATGCGTGGTCGGCGGCCGGACATACCGTCTCGGGCGCGCGGAATGGGCGCTGGAAGAAGGCGAAGACGAAAGCGCCATGGCGGCGACGACACAGGCCGTGCTTGGAGTGGACGGACGGTTTCTCGCCGCTTTCCTTTTCGAAGACAGACTGCGTCCGGGCGCGGCCGAAAGCATTGCGACGCTCAAGAACCGCGGGATCGATGTCGAGATTCTGTCGGGCGACAGGCTGGGCGCCGTCGAAAGGCTTGCCCGGCTGCTGGGCGTTGCTGCCTTCCGCGCCGGAGTGTTGCCGTCCGGCAAGCAGGATCGTATCGCGGCGCTCGCCAGTGAAGGACGCAAGGTGTTGATGGTCGGCGATGGACTGAATGACGCCCCGGCGCTCAGTCGCGCGCATGTTTCCATGGCGCCGGCGACTGCCGCCGATGTCGGGCGCAACGCCGCCGACTTCGTGTTCCTGCATAGCGGCCTCGAGGCTGTCGCGATTGCGCTTGACACCTCGGTGCGCGCAGGCAAGCTTATCCGGCAGAATTTCGCACTTGCAATCCTCTACAATCTGATCGCCATACCGACGGCGATTCTCGGATTCGCCAGCCCGCTGGTCGCCGCGATCGCGATGTCATCCTCCTCGATTGTCGTCATCCTGAATTCGCTCCGCCTGCGCCTTGGCTCTGATGGATTGGCGGTTGCGGCCAAGTCTGTGGAGTCTGCTGAGCGGGAGGTTTCGGCGGCGTCAGGCGCAGGAGCCCGAGTTTGACAGGTCTCCTGTTCCTCATCCCGATCGCCCTGTTTCTTGGCGCGCTGGGACTGATTGCGTTTCTGTGGTCGATCAAAAGCGGTCAGTACGACGATCTGGAAGGCGCCGCCTATCGTATCCTGGATGATGATGACGAGGGGCCGAAGGACAGCGAGGGAGCCGCTACCCGCACACCGTACACGTCAGCGGATGGGCGGGATCCTGAAGGCCGTCAATCACATTGAAGTGGTGCCGGTCCGGTTCTTCAACGCTTGCCGTGGCGGCGCCCAGACCATTCCAGATATTGGCGAGCAATGCGTTTTGACGCAGGAACTCCTGGCGCTCGCCGCCGCCAACCCAGCAAACGAGTTGTGTGCCGGCGATCGGTTCAAGCAGCGCCGGGCTTTCCATCAGCGCTTCCCTGCGATCGATCTTCAGGGTGTCGTTCATTTCCGTATGCATGAGCGGCCTCAGATCATGCACGCCGCTGATCGAGACAACGCGTTCTATGCGTGCGACGACATCGCCGTCGAGCGACGTATTCTTGCAAACCATGCGCGAGACGAGGTGGCCGCCGGCGGAGTGGCCTGTCAGCCGTATCGGTCCTGAAACGCGTGAGGCGGCGAAGGCGATCGCCTTTCCGATCTCGGCGGTGATGCCGGCGATGCGAATGTCCGGACACAGCGTATAGCTGGGCATCGCGACGCTGTAGCCCTGTTCGAGCGCGCCCTGGGCGAGATGCGACCAGGATGCGTTGTCGAACGCCTTCCAGTAGCCGCCATGGATGAAGACGACGAGGCCGCGCGATTGTCCCTTCGGGTGAAAGAGATCCAGCCGGTTGCGGTCTCCCGGCCCATAGGCGAGGCCGTTTTCAGCCCTGTCGTCGCGCGCCAACGCGTCGCGGAAATTGCGGGCCTTGAGCGTCCAGGACGCGGGGTAATCCTGCCCGCCGGGAATATGGGGAAAATTCGCGTAGGCGTCGTCCCAATCCGAAATCTGGTGCATCAGCATGGCGGCGTGCGGCTCCCGTTTCCTGTCGCAGTATTGCAATTGACGGGTCATACACAAATTACGGGACAAATGCACGTTTGCAGCGCGCCCGCCGCGAATGCGCGCCGCCCTTCATTGCGACAAAATTCCCGTCGACTGTCTTGCAACGATCTGCGCCCGGTGTGATACACGGTCTACCGAATTGCGAGGGTCAGAGATGAACTGTGTTTTCGTGCAACTGCAATGCCATCCGGGCAAGGCCTACGCCGTAGCCGACGCGCTCTATGAGCGCGAGATCATTTCGGAGCTTTATTCCACATCCGGGGAGTTCGATCTCCTGATGAAGATCTACGTTCCGAAAGGCGAGGATATTGGAAAATATATCCACGACAACGTGCTGGACATTAGCGGAATCGCGCGTTCGCTCACAACGATGACATTCACTGCATTTTAAGCGGAACCGGATCATGAGCGACAGTCCGATTGTCATCGTCGGCGCAGGGCAGTGCGGACAGAAGGCGGCCGAGACGCTGCGACAGCAGGGATTCGAGGGGCGGATCATACTGATCGGCGACGAGGCTCATCCGCCGTACCAGAGACCGCCGCTTTCCAAGGCCTATCTCAAGGGCGAACTGGAAGCTTCGCGCCTCTTTCTCAAGGCCGACGACTACTACGAAAAGTCCGGCATCGAGCTCAAGCTGTCTTCGCCGGTCGCATCATTCGACCCGGCGGAACACACGGTTACGCTCGAAAGCGGCGAGACCATCGCCTATTCGAAGCTGCTCCTGGCCACGGGGACGAAGGCGCGGGAAATCAACCTGCCCGGAACCGATCTGGACGGCGTCCATACGCTTCGCAACATCAACGATGTGGACCGGATTTCCGAGCTCCTGAATCCGGACATGCGGATCGTCATCATTGGCGGCGGATATATCGGGCTGGAAGTCGCCTCGGCATTGCGCGCGCGGGGCAATCCGGTCACGGTTCTCGAAGGCGCGGACCGGATTATGCAGCGTGTCGTGAGCCCGGATCTCTCCGCCTTCTTCCACGCCCTGCATACCGAAATGGGCGTTGAGATAAAGACGCAGGCGCGGCTGGCCGCTCTCGAAGGCTCAGATCGCGTCGAGGCGGTTCGGCTGGAGAATGGCGACGCCGTTCCGGCGGATCTGGTTCTCGTGGCCGTCGGGGCGCTTCCGGTAACGGATCTTGCAGAGCAGGCAGGCGTCGATGTCGACAACGGCGTCACTGTCGACGGTCAATGCCGGACATCGGAAAAAGACGTTTACGCCGCAGGCGATTGCGCGTCGTTCTTTTCAAAGCGCTATGGTCGCCACATCCGGCTCGAAAGCGTTCAGAACGCCATCGATCAGGGCAAGCTCGCCGCCATGGCGATGCTGTCCGAGCAACCCGACTATGATCCTGTGCCATGGTTCTGGTCTGATCAGTATGACGTCAAATTGCAGATCGCCGGGCTCAATCAAGGCTATGACAGGGCGGAGCTGGACGGGAGCATGGGCGACCGGTCCTTCGCCGTGCGCTATTTCCTCGGCGACAAGCTCCTGTGCGTCGATGCGGTGAATATGGCGCGCGCCCATATGATGGCGCGCCGGGAATTGGCGTCCGGCTGAATGCCGGAGATTTAACGTTGATTTTCCAATCCCTTTAAACTTTGCTTGTCCTCAGCAGTGGAGAACAAGACATGGCTGATCTTCCGGCTCATGCACAGGTGGTGATCATCGGCGGCGGCGCCGTCGGCGCCAGTTGCCTCTATCATCTCGCCCTGTCCGGCGTCGTGGAAACGGTCCTGATCGAGAAGAACGAACTTACTTCCGGATCGACGTGGCATGCAGCGGGCAACACGCCGAGTTTCTCCGGCAACCTGACCATCATGAAATTGCAGAATTACGGGTCCCGGCTGTACGACCGGCTGGGTGAGGACGTCGGATACCCGATGACCAGGCATCGCACCGGGTCGGTTCGCCTTGCCCAGTACAAGGAGCGCATGCAGGAATTCGAGCATGTGGCGGCCATGGCGAACGCCGCAGGCATCGACATGCGGCCGCTCACGGTTTCCGGGATGGTCGACGATTATTATCCCTGGATGAATGGCGAGGGACTGGTGGGCGGTCTTTGGGATCCGGACGACGGCGACATCGATCCGGCGCAACTCACCCAGGCCTTCGCCAAGGGCGCTCGCGATCGCGGCGCGAAGATTGTCCGTTTTACGAAGGTCACCGGCCTCAATCAGAGAAAGGACGGCAGCTGGGACGTTGCGACCGACAAGGGCGATATCAAGGCCGATGTCGTTGTCAACGCTGCCGGCTATCACGCCGACGAAATAGGCGGGATGGTTGGGCGCGAGATACCGATGGTCACCATGTCCCATCAATATCTCGTCACGGAAGCTGTGTCCGAACTCGAGGGGCTTTCGAACCATATCCCGCTTCTGCGCGATCCGGACGACAGTTACTATCTGCGTCAGGAGCGACAGGGCCTCATCCTCGGGCCCTATGAATGGCGGGCGACGCCCCACTGGCTAACTGGCGGAACGCCGGAGGATTTTTCGTTTCAGCTCTTCGAGGATGATCTCGACCGGCTCGAATGGTGTATCGACGCCGCCTGCAAACGCGTTCCGATGCTTTCGACCGCCGGCGTCCAGAAAGTGATCAACGGTCCAATCCCCTATGCGCCGGATGGTCTGCCTCTGTTGGGGCCGGCGCCGGGTCTGTCAAATTTCTACGAGGCCTGCGTCTTCACCTTCGGAATTGCCCAGGCCGGTGGGGCGGGCAAAGCCATTGCCGAATATATCGTCGATGGCGGGCCTGAACTTGATCTTTGGTGCGTCGATCCACGCAGGTTCGGCGACTACGCCACGAAAACCTACGCCACGGTCAAGGCGATCGAGGTCTACCAGAACGAATACGCAATCAACCTGCCGCATCGTCCATGGCCGGCCGGAAGGCCGGCCAAAACCTCGCCGCTGTATGACAGGCTGGCGTCGCTGGGCGCGCAATTCGGTTCCTTCGGAGGCTGGGAACGGCCGCTCTGGTTCGCCGGCGACGGGGACAGGGCGGAGCCGGACCTGACGTTCGGCAGACCGCACTTCCATGAAGCGATCGCTCGCGAAGTCGAGACGGTGACGACCAATGTCGGACTGCTGGACCTGACGGGCTTCAGCCGGTTCGAGATCGCTGGCGAAAACGCCGCAGGCTGGCTTGATTGCGTGATGGCGGGGAGACTGCCGCGAACCGGGCGGGTCACACTTGGCTATTTCTGTTCTCCCGCCGGCGCCCTGGCATCGGAATTGACGATTACTCGCCTCGAAGAAGACCGCTTCTGGCTGGTCGGCGCCGCCTCGGGTCATTGGCACGACAGAGACCTGTTGCAGGCGCACATGCCAAATGACGGATTCGTAACGGTCGAGGATTTGACGCCGAGGCATGTTACGCTCGCGCTTGCCGGGCCAAAGTCCCGGGCGTTGCTGCAATCGGTCGCGGGGGAAGATATCGGCGACGCCGTTTTGCCCTGGATGGCCGTGCGTCCTGTGACCATCGGCATGGCGCGGGGATATGTCATGCGCATGTCCTATACAGGAGAACTCGGGTTCGAACTGCATATGCCCGCTGAAGTCGCGATCCCGGTTCACCACCAATTGCTTGCCGCCGGAAAGGAGTTCGGGCTCGGCTGCTTCGGCATGTACGCCCTCGATTCCATGCGTATCGAGAAGGGCTTCCGGTCCTGGAAGCAGGACCTTTCCACGGAATTCTCGCCGCTGGCGTCGGGCCTGCAACGTTTCGTTGACCTCGACAAACCGTCATTTGTCGGTCGTGACGCGCTTGTCAGGGAGCAGGAAAACGGGTCGCCGCTTCATTTCGTGATGATGGAGCTGGAGCCGGGCGACGGCGCGGAGGCGCCAGGCGGCGCTCCTGTCTATTCCGGTTCAAGGCCGGTTGGTCTGGTGACGTCAGGCGGTTACGGTCATCGCACCGGAAAATCCCTCGCTCTCGGCTATGTCCCGCCGAAATTCAATGCTGCGGGATGTGAACTCGAAATCGGCGTCTTCGGCGAGCGTCGCCCGGCTCGTGTGCTTGCAGAAGCCCCGTTCGATCCGGACAATCTTCGGCCGCGTTCAAAAGGCTGAAAGCCGACAAAAGTGTATCGAGATGTATCAGCCGTCAGGCCTATTACATTTTGCGAAGGGTTATTTGCGCAAGCTTCCTTGTCTTGCCTCTTTGATGCGCCACCTCTTTTTTCACGTAGTTGAGAGTGGCGCATGTTGACCAATATACTGAATTCCCGACTCTTCTTCTGGTTCCTGCTGGCCTTGCCGGGAATTCCCATGCTGATCGGACTGTTGGGTGGAGGCGCCCTCGAAGACGGACAGCCGGTCGTCCAGGCCCTGCTGCATCCGACTGGTGAGTTCGCAGCCCGGTTCATGATCGTCGCCATGATGATCACGCCGCTGCGCATGCTTTTCCCGAAAGCGCGATGGCCGGTCTGGCTGATGCGCAGACGTCGATATCTGGGCGTCGCCGCCTTTGGATACGCTCTTGCCCATACTCTGCTTTACCTTGTCGACATGGGTGCGTTGAAACTCGTGCTCGATGAAATCGGAGCGCCCGGCATATGGACCGGCTGGATCGCTTTCGCGATCTTCATCCCGCTCGCCATGACCAGCAACAATGCCGCGCAGCGATACCTGCTCTCATGGTGGAAATCGCTGCAGCGCTGGGTTTATGCGGCCGCGCTGCTGACGCTCGCCCACTGGATATTGATCCACGACAACATGGCGGCGGCGCTCGTCAACTTCGCGCCGCTTGCGCTGCTCGAAACCTACAGACTTTGGAAGACGCTCACTCTTCGGCTCAATCCCCAGACTGCCCGTTAACGATGACAAAAGGAAACGACATGACTCTTGCCCGCGCTATCGCCTGCGCAGCCATTCTTGTCGCCGTTACAACGCCCGCCTTGGCGACCGGCCTCATGACCTGCGATTCCGGCGACAAGACATCCTGGCAATCCACGGATCAGCTCAAGGACAAGATGGTAGCCGACGGCTGGCAAGTCACCCGGATCAAGGAAGACGGCGGATGTTATGAAGCCTACGGCACAACGCCGGAAGGACAGCGCGTCGAGGCCTATTACGATCCGTTGACGCTGGAGCTTCTGTTGGTCGCGCGTCGCGGTCAGGTTCTTTTCAAAAAGGAGGACTGACCGGCTATCGTCAGGTCAGCCCTTGCCTTTCCAGGGGATCAGCCAGCGCTCAAGGTAGCGCATCAGGATCTCGATGATGTAACCGATGATGCCAATGATGATGATGCCAATGACGACCGTGTCGGTCTGCAGGAAGTTCTTGGCGATCATGATCATCGAACCCACGCCGCGGTCGGCGGCGACGAGTTCGGCGGCGACGACCGTGCCCCAGCACACGCCCATGGACGTGCGCAGGCCCGTAAAGATCTCGGGCAGCGCATTGGGCAGGATGACGTGGCGCAGAATTTGGGCCTTGGATGCGCCGAGCGAGTAGGCGGCGTGCACTTTCGATATCCGCACGCTGGAAACGCCGGAGCGCGCCGCGATGGTCATGATGAACAGCGACGCCAGGAACAGCAGGAAGATCTTCGCCGTCTCGTCGATCCCGAACCAGAGGATGATCAGCGGAATGAGCGCAAGCGGCGGGATGGGGCGCATGAATTCGACGACCGGATCGAACAGGCCGCGCGCCACCGAGGAAAGGCCCATGGCGAAGCCCAGCGGTATTCCGACAAGAGCGCCGAAGAAGACGCCGGACAGCACCCGGAAGACGCTGATGCCGACATGCTCCCACAACGGGACGCCGCGAAACCCTTCGGTGACCAGCAGGTAGATCCGGTTCCATGTTCCGCCGATGGTCGGCCAGTAGAACGGTTCGATGACGCCGGCGATCGAGGTCAGCACCCAAAGGGCGCCAAGGCCGAAAACGATGATAATGCTGTAGAAGCGGCCGGAATTGATTGCGCTCGCGTCGCCGAATTTCGCTGTCTTCTGTCGTGTGAAGGCGTTGTCGGCGAGGCCCAGCCATATGGCGATGTCGGAAGGTTCTTTCTTTTCTGACATGTCTCTATCCTGTCGCCTGTCCCATGATCTCCTCCTCCATTTCCCAGATCATGGACAGGATTTCCTCGCGCCTGGCCACGAATTCGGAACCGGCCTTGATGTCGCGCGGGCTCTTTGTCATGCCCTCGTCTGCGAAGGGCAGGTCATAGATTTTCTCGATACGTCCGGGCCGCGGAGCCATCACGATCAGTTTTTCGCCGAGGAAAAGCGCCTCTTCGACCGAATGAGTGATCAGAATGATGGTCTTCCCGGTGTCTTTCCATAGCTTCAGCACGAGGCCCTGCATCTTCTCCCGCGTCAGGGCGTCAAGCGCGCCCAGCGGCTCGTCCATCAGGATAACGTCCGGATCGTTTGCGAGGCATCGGGCCAGCGCCACGCGCTGCTGCATGCCGCCGGACAGTTGATAGACAGGCTTCTTGCCAAAATCGGCGAGGCCGACCGTCGCCAGCAGGTGTTCCACCTTGTCGCGTGTCTCGGCCCGTGGTTTGCCGGCCATGTTCGGGCCAAAGGCGACATTGTCGGCGACCGTAAGCCATTCAAACAGCGCGCCTTGCTGGAAGACCATGCCGCGTTCGGAGCCTGGTCCCCGCACGACATTGCCGTTCAGCCGAACTTCGCCGGCGGTTGGCGCCAGGAAACCGGCGATGATGTTCAGCAACGTCGTCTTGCCGCATCCCGACGGACCCAGCACGGAAACGAGTTCGCCTTCGCGAACATCCAGGTTCACGTCCTGCAGGGCGTGGACTTCTCCACCCCCGGACAGCGTAAAGACCATGGACACGCCATCGATCGCAATACCGGACATCGCTTACTCCTGACCGGTTCTGAAATGAGAAAAGGGAGCCGTGAAACGGCTCCCCGTGGCGGCGCCCGTTGGCTAGGGCAGGTAGTTCGGATCGACGAACTGTTCGTAGCTGTCGAGCGCTTCGTCCATGCCGCCGGCTGCAACCATGACGTCGGCGACGCCCTTGGTCATTTCCTGAACGCCGCCGCCCATCCAGTTCTTGCTCTTCTGGTCCGCGGCTGTCGGGAACCCGAAATTGGCGATCATGTCCTTGGTCGCCTGCGCGTCCATGCCGGACGCCTGGGCAATCACCGGCAGCGCCTCGTCCGGATTGGCCTTGTAGGCTTCGTTGGCCTTTTCGGTTACATCGAGGAATTTTTCGACGAGATCGGGGTGCTCCGTGGCGAACTCGTCGGTGACTGTGATGATGTCAAACGTGTTGATGCCGACGGCTTCCTGCTCGGCGCCGGTCATCAGCGGCTTGCCGTATTCACGCATGCGGGTCAACGCGCCGCCAAAGCCGCAGGCCATGACGACATCGCCGCGCGCCAGCGCGACCGCGCCGTCCGGCGGGTTCATCTGCACCAGATTGACGTTGTTCGGGTCGACGCCGAGGTGATCGAGGGTCTTCAGCAACTTGTAATGCGTGACGTTGCCGATCGGCGTCGCGACCTTCTTGCCTTCGAGCTCCTTTGCATTGTCCTTGGTGATGCCGGCGTCGTCGCGCACGATGCAATTGTCGTTTTCGGCATAGGTGACGGCAATGCCGACCAGCTTGAGCGGAGCGCCGGTGCTGACGCCGACAACGAATGGGACGAAGCCCTGGCTGTAAGCGATCTGGACGTCTCCGGAGACCATCGCCTGGGTCATCTCGTTGCCGTTTCCGAAGGCGCGCCAGTTAACCTTGACGCCCATTTCCTCGTCATAGGTTCCCTTCATCTGGGCGACCTGGTTGGCCGTCGGCCATTCCAGGAAGTAGGCGACAGTGATTTCATCCATCGCCAGGGCGGCTGGAATGGAAGCGGAGGCCGATATCATCGCTCCGGCGGCGATCGCGGCGAGTTTCGACTTGAAGGACATTTTATTCCCCTTTGATTGTTATGGAGGCGACCGGTTTTCCGGTTTCTTCAAACTGTGAAGGCGCAAGTTCAAGCGCCGTCATCGCACTGCAATATTCCGCGAAAACGGCTCGACGTCCAGTATTCATCAACTCAACAGCGCCTGCACCATTAGGCCGCAATAGATGACGCCAAAGGTAGTGCCAGCCCTGACTCCTGCTTGGCGCCAGTCTCGAAACCTTGTTGAAATAGTCCTTTGAATACAGGCGTGTCGGGTCGCCTAATCCTTTTACCGCAGGCAACTGGCGCCCAAAACGCTCCATATCGCGGTTGCAGTTTGTGATTGCCAGCGTCTCAACCATCCCGTTAGATATTTTCCGGCGCGAACAGTTTGGGGACTTCGATCATGCTCGACGGCGCAATGACCGTATGGTTTTTGATGACGGGACTCAGTCTTGCGTTCGTCATCTGGGACTCCGTAAGCAATGGGGTCACAAGCTGGGTGCAGCGCGCCGCCTGGATTTTGGTGACGGCCTATACAGGCGTCTTCGGTCTGTTCTTCTATCTGGTAACCTGCCGCCGGCCCTTTGTAGGCGGGCACGATCAATTCACCAAACCGGTCTGGAAGCAGGCGGTCAACAGCGAGATGCATTGCCTGGCCGGCGATGCGACGGGCATCCTGGCGGCGGCCCTCATCCTTTCGCTGTTCGAACTGGCCAACGGCTGGGACGCAGTCGCGGAATACGCCGCCGGGTTCATCTTCGGTCTTTTCATATTCCAGGCGCTGATGATGCTCGGAATGTACCAGGGCGACTACATGCTGGCGGTCCGAAAAACCGTGTTCGCCGAAACTGTGTCGATGAACTTCGTGATGGCCGGCATGATCCCGGTCATGGTGATCCTGGCGGTCTATTGGCCGGAGTCGCGCCATCCCGGAGCGGCGTCCTTCTGGTTCCGCATGAGCCTGGCAAGCGTCGTCGGCGGTTTTATCGCCTATCCGATCAATTACTGGCTGGTGTCGAGCCATCTCAAACACGGCTGCATGACTTTGCCGGGCGCCGACGGGCCGGCGCCGCAACTCGGGCACGGTTCACCGGAGACGTCGATGCAGCATGAACAGGGGCGCCATCACGGCGTGGACAACCGGCATTCCGAACACATGGACCATGCGGCGCATTCCGGCCATGGCGGCCATGAAGGAATGCAGATGCGATCGCTGTCCCCGCCTGTCGCCACAGCGTGGGTCGTGTTTTCCTTCGCTGTCCTGTTCGCGGCGCTGATCGCCACGAACATCTACACGCCGATCAGGTTCTGAGGTTAGGCGCCCGCTTGCGGACGCATGTCGGCGGGATTGATGCCTGCAACCGCTACCGGCTTCTTCATGGCGTCTCGCCGGAACGGTTCGCCGAGTTCCTGGTTGAGGATCACTTCTATGAAGGTCGTCACGCCATCGGCCTGGTCTTTGCAAGATTGCGCCAGGGCCGTTGTCAGTTCCTCCTGGGTGCGCGCCGTTACGCCTTTAAGGCCACAGCCCTCCGCGACCTTCGCATAGGAAAGATGCGGATCAAGCTCCGTGCCGACGAAGTTGTTGTCGAACCACAGCGTCGTGTTCCGTTTCTCGGCGCCCCACTGGTAGTTCCGGAACACCACCATGGTGATCGCCGGCCATTCTTCGCGGCCGCAGGAGGTCATCTCGCTCATTGATATGCCGAACGCGCCGTCGCCTGCAAAGCCGACGACGGGCGTGTCAGGACAGCCGATCTTCGCTCCGAGAATGGCCGGAAAGCCATATCCGCAGGGACCGAACAGGCCAGGCGCCAGGTATTTGCGACCTTCCTCGAACGTCGGATAGGCGTTGCCGATCGCGCAATTGTTGCCGATGTCGCTGGAGATGATCGCATCTTGGGGAAGGCCCGCCTGGATCGCCCGCCATGCCATACGCGGCGACATGCGGTCCGGCTCGCGATTGCGCGCTTCCTCGTTCCATACGGTTCCCGGATCGTCTTCTTCATGGTCCATGCCGCTCAGCGTCTGGAGCCAGGCGGACTTTGTCTGATGGATGAGGGCTTTTCGATCGTCGCGTGCCTTGTCTCCGGCTACGGGCGTGAGTTTCTCGAGTATCCTTTGCGCAACCTGCTTTGCGTCGCCGCAAATGCCGACGGTCACTTTCTTGGTCAATCCTATGCGGTCGGCGTTGATGTCGACCTGGATGATTTTCGCGTCTTTCGGCCAGTAGTCGATGCCGTAACCGGGCAGGGTGGAGAACGGGTTGAGGCGGGTGCCGAGCGCAAGCACCACGTCGGCCTTGGAGATCAGCTCCATCGCCGCGCGCGATCCGTTGTAGCCGAGCGGTCCGCACGCAAGCGGATGACTTCCCGGAAAGCTGTCATTGTGCTGGTAGCCGCTGGCGACCGGCGCGTCGAGACGTTCCGCCAGCGCTTTGCATGCGTCAATTGCGCCGCCGATGACAACGCCGGCGCCTGAAAGGATGACCGGAAACTCCGCGTCGGAGAGGAGTGCGGCTGCCTCGGCGATCGCGTCTTCGCCGCCGGCCGGGCGTTCCAGCATGACGATCTGCGGCAGTTCGATATCGATGACCTGGGTCCAGAAATCGCGCGGCACGTTGATCTGCGCCGGGGCGGAGCCGCGCCAGGCTTTCAGAATAACGCGGTTCAGCACTTCCGCCATACGCGAGGGATCGCGCACCTCTTCCTGATAGCAGACCATGTCGCGGAACAGCGCCATCTGTTCGACTTCCTGGAAACCGCCCTGGCCGATGGTCTTGTTGGCCGCCTGCGGCGTCACCAGCAGCATGGGCGTATGGTTCCAGTAGGCGGTCTTTATCGGTGTGACGAAATTGGTGATGCCCGGACCGTTCTGGGCGACTGCCATCGCCATCTTGCCGGTCGCTCTCGTATATCCGTCGCAGATAATGCCGGCGTTGCATTCGTGCGCACAGTCCCAGAAGGTGATGCCCGCCTGCGGAAAAAGATCGGATATGGGCATCATGGCGGAACCGATGATACCGAACGAATGTTCGATCCCGTGCATCTGCAGCACCTTCACGAATGCCTCTTCGGTTGTCATCTTCATCGCTTGTTTCCTCTCTTTGATCCCTGGCGTACGTTTCCCGCCTGTTTGACTGATAGGTGTTTTGACCGGTTCATGCTTAGGACCAGATCGATCCAATGATCTGCGCCAGTGGCGACGAACTGCCTCTACTGGTCCTGCCGCATCGCCTTGACGATATGGGCGAGGCGTTCGATTCCCGGTTCGATCCGTTCTTCCGAAATAGAGGAAAAGCCGAGGCGGAAATAGTTGCGGTGCATGTCCGGTTCGCTGAAATAGATGTCGCCCGGCTCTATGATGACGCCGTCTTCCAGGGCTCTGGCCGCAAGTTCGGTGCTGTCAAGCCATTCAGGACCTTTGACCCAGTAGGACGTGCCGCCAAAACAGGGGGCTTCCGCCCAGCCTGGAAACCATGCGTCGAGCGCCTTTCCCATGGCCATCCAACGGTTACGGTAGCTGCGGTGAAGCCGCCCGATCAACGTGTCGTGGTGGCCGAGCGCAAGGAACAGCGCGACCACGCCCTGATTGTTGCCAGGCGGGTGGCGCAGCATCAGACGCCGCAGGGCGCGGGCTTCGCGAATGAGCGGCGCCGGCGCCACCATGAAGCCCATCCGCAGACCCGGCATCAGGGATTTCGACAGGCTGCCGACATAAAGAACGCGATGCGCGCCATCGAGCGATTTCAGCGCCGGCGTCGGCTCGCCTTCGTAGTTGGTTTCCGATTCATAATCGTCTTCGATGATCAGGCTGTCCGCCTCTTCGGCCCAGGCGAGAAGCTGCTTGCGGCGCTCCAGCGACATCGTCACATTGGTTGGATATTGATGGCTCGGAGTGACGAAGACCAGTTCCGATCCGGCCAGTTCCTCGCCCACCACGATGCCTTCGCTGTCGACGGGAACCGGGCTGATCGTGTCCGTTCGCAAGCTGAAGATGTTGCGGATATCCGGATAGCCGGGATTTTCGATCGCCACTTTTGTGCCCTGCTTCACCAGCAGGCTGGAGAGAATATAAAGCGCGTTCTGTGCGCCGAGGGTCAACAGGATTTCATCCGGCTCGGCAAAGATGCCGCGCCGGGTCAGGATGCGCTGACGAATCTGCTCTATCAGCATTCTGTCGTCTTCGGCGAAATGGTCGTTGGTCCAGGCGTCCAGCCATTTGCGCCCCATCGACTGCCGCATGCAGTCGCGCCAGGCGGCGATCGGAAACAGCGCGGCGTCAGCCTGTCCGTAGATGAACGGGTAGGGGTAGTCATGCCAGTTGGACGGTTTGACGATGTTCGTCTGGTCGCTCGGATGAACCCGAAACCGCGCAGCCCAGTCGGTCGTCGGCGTCTTTTTCGATGGATTGGCGGCTGGTTTGAGACCCGAAATGGCGCCGTCATGGATGTCCGGCGATACGTAGAAACCGGAGCGCTCCCGCGCCACAAGGTATCCGTCGGACGCCAGCGCCTGATAGGCCAGCATCACGGTGTTGCGCGAGACGTGGAGCCGTTTCGCCATCGAGCGCGTAGAGGGTATTGGCGCGCCGACCGGAAGCTGTCCGGACAGCATGGCCGAGACCAGCATCTCCCGGATCTGGGTCTGCAGCGTCGTCATTTCCATGCGTTCGACATGGAACAGGGAATTGCGCATGGCGTCGTCGTTCCGGTTGGTTGTGTAAAACGGCGGAACTGGCCCTATAGTGTGGCCAATATTCCTCCCATGATTGGCGGAGAAAGACTGGGGTTAGATTACTGAAATGTCAATCAGCGCTGGAATTATTAACTTTTCGGCGTAATTTGGCGCCTGGAAATCGCGCCGGACCACTTGGCGGTCTGTATCGTCATCTGGTATCAATCTGGTATCAATAGCGATACCTGCAGGAGTAGCGCTTTTGACCGAACTGCCGCGACATTGCCGTGTTGTCATCATCGGGGGAGGGGTCGTCGGATGCTCCGTCGCCTATCACCTCGCCCATCTGGGATGGCGGGACGTTGTGCTCCTCGAACGCCAGCGTTTAACCAGCGGAACAACCTGGCACGCGGCCGGTCTGATCGCTCAGTTGCGCGCCACGCTGAATATGACGCGGCTCGCGAAATACAGCCAGGAGCTCTACGGTTCGCTGGAGGCGGAAACCGGCATTGCGACGGGGTTCAAGCGCAATGGCTCGATTGCTGTGGCGCTCAGCGCCGACAGAATGGAGGAACTGCTGCGCAACGCCTCCATGGCGAAGGTGCACGGCGTCGAGGTGGATGTTCTCGGCGCTGCGCAATGCGGCGAAATGTATCCGTGGCTCAACACGAACGGCGTGGTGGGCGGTCTGCACATTCCGCTCGACGGGCAGGCCGACCCGGCCAACATCGCCATGGCCCTTGCCAAGGGCGCGCGCCAGAAGGGCGTGGAGATTCATGAACTGACGAAGGTGGAGGAGATCTTCGTTCGCGACGGCCGGGCCACGGGCGTACGCACGAACCGCGGCGAAGTCGACGCAGACATCATCGTGAATTGCGCAGGAATGTGGGGCCGGCAAGTCGGCCGGATGGCCGGCGTCAATGTTCCGCTGCACGCCTGCGAGCATTTTTACATCGTCACGGAGCCAATTGCCGATCTACCGGGCAATCTGCCCGTGCTGCGGGTGCCGGACGAATGCGCCTACTACAAGGAAGACGCCGGAAAGATCCTGCTTGGCGCTTTCGAGCCTGTGGCCAAGCCTTGGGGCATGGATGGAATCCCCGAGGATTTCTGCTTCGACCAGCTGCCGGAGGATTTCGACCATTTCGAACCGATCCTGGCCAAGGCCATCAACCGGTTCCCGCAACTGGAAACGGCGGGGATACAGACCTTCTTCAACGGACCGGAGAGTTTCACGCCGGATGATCGCTATCTTCTCGGGCCGTCTCCCGAGGTCGAGAATTTCTACGTTGCTGCGGGTTTCAATTCGGTTGGCATCCAGTCGGCCGGCGGGGCCGGAAAAGCGCTGGCGGAGTGGATTGTCGGAGGCGCGCCGCCGTTCGATCTGTCTGATGTGGATATCCGCCGAATGGAGCCAGTCCAGGACAACAGCGTATATCTGAAGGAGCGGGTGAGCGAGACCCTTGGGCTGCTTTATGCCGATCACTATCCACATCGGCAGTACCAGACCTCGCGGAACCTTCGCCACACGCCTTTCCACGAACGGATGGCGCAAAATGGCGCCCGGTTCGGAGAAACGGCCGGCTGGGAACGGCCGCATTTCTTTGACGATGGCTCCGCCGGGGAAGGCGTAGAATACAGTTTCGGCTGGAAGCGGCAGCCCTGGTTCGATTTCGTTGCGCGGGAACATCGCGCCGTCAGGGAAACCGCCGGATTGTTTGACCTGTCGGCTTTCGGCAAGTTTCACGTCGAGGGACCGGACAGCGTCGATGTCCTGCAGCGCATCTGTGCAAACGATGTCGACGTCGCACCTGGCCGGATCGTCTATACGCAATGGCTCAATGAGCACGGCGGGATCGAGGCCGACCTGACGGTGACGCGCATGGCGCAAGACAGGTTTCTCGTCGTTACCGGAGCCGCCACCGTCACCCGGGATTTCGCCTGGCTGACGCGCCACATTCCGCGGGACGCGCGCTGCATCGCCGTCAACGTCACCGCTAGCGAGGCTGTCCTCGGGCTCATGGGCCCGAGTGCGCGCCGGATCCTTGGCAAGATCACGTCCGCTGATCTTGCCAGCGAGGCCTTTCCCTTTGGCTCGGCGCAAAAGATCGAACTGGGCATGGCGCACGGCCGCGCCCACCGCATCACCTATGTCGGCGAACTGGGATGGGAGCTCTATGTGCCGACCGACATGGCGCGCCATGTCTTCGACGCGGTGATGGAGGCCGGCAAGGACGAGGGGCTGCGGCTCGCCGGCATGCATGCCCTGGAAACCTGTCGGCTCGAAAAGGCCTATCGCCATATCGGTCATGACATCACGGACGAGGATCACGTCATCGACGCGGGCCTGGGTTTTGCGGTCAAGACCGGGAAGGCCGATGGCGGTTTCGGACCGTTCATCGGCCGGGAGGCCGTTCTTGCGAAACGCGAAGTCGGCGCCTCTCGACGACTTCTGCAGTTCCTGCTCGACGACCCGGAGCCGCTGCTTTACCACGCCGAGCCGATCTTTCGCGACGGCGAGGCTGTCGGCTATCTCTCCTCGGCCGGCTACGGCCACACGCTCGGCGCGGCCATTGGCCTTGGTTATGTGCCGGCGCGCGACAGCGAAAGCCTCGAAAACATGCTCGCTTCAGACTACCGGATCGAGGTAGCGGGAAGATCCTTTGTCGCAAAGCCAAGCTATCAGCCGCTTTACGATCCGCGTTCTGAGCGAACCAAATTTTAGACTAATGTCTCTGGTGGCGCTCGTTGACGACTCGCTGGGCGTGGAAGAAGGTTCGCATCCACTTACTCCATTGGCTTTCGGTGGATCTCCGCGGAGCGATCAACTGGTTCAGGTTGTCGAAACCCGGCGGGGTCATTTCGTTTCCATAGGTCATTGTCCTGGTCTCCTCTTTCTGAAATTCAGATGGGGTGGCCAGATGAACGAAGCCTGTCCGTCACGTTAAAACCTGTTCATGTCTTCAGTCAGCCTGGCGGACTTCCTTCAACGGATCTGCTGACAACAAACCACACGCGTTTTGCACAATGCAGGTGGCAAGATGTTTCCATATCAATTTCATGCGCTAAAACCATCAAAGTGATGATGCGGCGTCCTGATCGAAAGGGCGTCGCTGCTCGTCAAACAAGACAGTGAATGCGAGAAAAAATGAAATTCGGAATCGGACAATCCGTAACGCGCAAGGAAGACGCGCGCTTCCTGACGGGCAGCGGCGCCTATGTCGAGGACATCATCGATCAAAGGGCGCTGCACGCCTTTGTCGTCAGGTCGCCGGTGGCGCATGGCGTGTTGAACGCGGTGGAAACGGATGCGGCGTCCGGCGCGGATGGGGTCGTCGCTGTTCTGACCGGCGCGGATTGCCAATCCGACAACGTTGGCGGCATTTCCTGCCATACGCTCATTCCGGGGCTGCACAAGGAAGTCGCGACCCGCGAATTTCCTGTCCTGAGCACCGGCAAGCTTCTCTATGTCGGCATGCCGGTCGCTGTTGTCATCGCGGACAGCAAGATGGCCGCCAGGGACGCCGCCGAACTCGTCGAGCTCGATTATGAGGAACTGCCTGCCGTCGTCTCGACGAAAAATGCGACCGCCGGCGATGCACCGGAGCTGTGGCCAGACGCTCCGGGCAATGTGGCCTTCGAAATTTCTCTCGGCGACGCTGATGCGACCGGGAGGGCGGTGAGCGCGGCCTCACATGTCACGACGCTGGAACTGCACAACAATCGCCTGTCGGCGAATTCTCTAGAGATGCGCGGCACGATGGCGTCTTACGATCAGCGCGACGGCAGGGTGACCGTCTACACGTCAACCCAGGCGCCGCACTCGATTCGCAACGACATAGCGTCCGCGATCGGTCTGACCCAGAACGACGTCCACGTTGTCGCCCGGGACGTTGGCGGCGGCTTCGGCATGAAAGGCGGCGTTTATCCGGAAGATATCGCCGTGGCCTGGGCGGCCAAAAAACTCAAGGCCACGGTCAAATGGCATCCTGACCGGTCAGAGGCGCTTGTTTCAGATTTTCACGGACGCGACCAGAGTGTGGAAGCCTCTCTTGCTCTCGACGCTTCAGGGCGCATCAAAGCGTTGAAAGTATCCTGCGACTACAATGCCGGCGCCTTTCTCTCGCCGGGAGGAGGCGTCTCGCCGCTCTTCGCCGCGACGCTCGCGACCGGGTGCTATCGCGTGCCGGTGGCTCACGCCTTTTCCAGGGCCGTCTACACCAATACGTCGCCGACGCAACCTTACCGCGGGGCCGGCCGGCCGGAGGCATCGTTTCTGATTGAACGGTTGCTTGACAAGGCGGCCCGCGAAACCGGGCGCGACAGGATCGAACTGCGCCGGCTCAACATGTTGACGAGCGAAGACATGCCTTACCAGACGCCGCTCGTCTATACGATCGACAGCGGCGACTACCCTGCCGTTCTGGACAGGGCGATGGAAGCAGCCGACTGGAGCGGGTTCGAAGCCCGAAAGGCCCAATCCGCGGATAACGGCAAATTTCGCGGCATCGGAATTGCCCTTCACATGGAGAACGCCGGTCTCATGAACGAAAGCATGGAGATCCGGTTTGATTCCGGCGGCGGCGTGACGGTGCTTGCGGGAACGTTCAGCCATGGCCAGGGACACGAAACCGTCTATTCCCAGATGGTGTCGCAATGGCTGGGGGTTCCATTCGAGAGCATCCGCATCGTCCAGGGCGATACGGACGCCGTCAGCTTCGGACGCGGCACTGTGGCGTCGAGATCGATGATCAATGGCGGCGGTTCGCTGAAAATGGCCGCGGATCAGGTGATCGAAAAGGCCCGGGCCATCGCCGGTCATCTTATGGAGGCAAGTGCGGCCGACATCGTATTCGAGGACGGCGCATTGACTGTGGCCGGCACCGACCGCACGATGACGATCCAGAAGGTGGCGGCGATGTCCTTCGCGCCGATCCTGCCGCCCGAACTGGGGTTGGGACTGTCCGGCAGCGGCGATTTCAAACTTGAGGGCTTCACGTTTCCGAACGGTTGTCAGGTCGCCGAAGTGGAGATCGATCCGGAGACAGGCGTCACCACGATTGCCGGGATCGTAACGGTGGACGATGTCGGCACGGTCATCAATCCGATGCTGCTCGAAGGTCAGCTTGTCGGCGGCATCGCGCAGGGCCTCGGTCAGGCCCTGATGGAGAACTTCGTCTATGATGAAAGCGGACAGGTGGTGACGGGAAGCTTTATGGATTACGCAATGCCGCGCGCTTCGGACATGCCGCCTATCCATTTCGAGGCGCTGAACACCGCCACCGAAACCAATCCCCTGGGCGCCAAGGGCGCTGGCGAATCCGGAACGGTGGGCGCCACGCCAGTGCTCATTTCGGCCATTCTTGACGCCCTGCATCACCTCGGCGTCGATGATATCGCCCTGCCTGCGACGCCCGCGCAGGTCTGGTCCGCGATCAACACGGCATAATCATTTCAACGAACCGGGCGGATACGCCTTAGCGCATAAGACTGTTGGGAGGAGTGAATGACTATGAGCAAGCAGCAGATCACAATCGAAACAACGGTCGCCGCGCCCGTTGAACGCGTCTGGCGGGCTTACATCACTCCCGCTGACATCACGCGCTGGAACTTCGCGTCCGATGACTGGTGTTGTCCAAGCGCTGAAGCCGATGTGCGGGTCGGCGGCAATTACAAGGCGCGCATGGAAGCGAAGGACGGGAGCTTCGGCTTTGATTTCGAGGCGGTTTATCAGGAGGTCGAGCCCGGCAAGTCGCTCGCTTTTGAAATGCCGGACGGGCGCAAGGTGCGCACGACTTTCGAACAGCTGGATGACGCCACGGTCGTCAGGACCGTATTCGACGCCGAGACACAGAACCCGCTGGAAATGCAACGCGACGGATGGCAGTCGATCCTCGACAATTTCCGGCGGCATGTCGAGACCTAGGCGCGCGTTCGCCTCAGTTGCCCTTCAAGTCTCCGGGAAGCGCTTGCGGGTTATCTTCCGCCAGTTCGGTGCAGACGACGAGAATGCGGGACTCGCGGTCGAGGGCTGATGCATAAAGATGGCCGCGATTGCTGTCGAAATAGATGCTGTCTCCCTCTTCCAGGGTGATCGGATCAATGCCTTCCAGATGGACAGTGACGCGACCGTCGAGAACCAGCAGGAACTCCTGGCCCGGATGGGTGACGAAGCGGTCGATGCGGGTTTTCTCGTGCGGCTTGACGCTGCCCAAGATCGGCGTCATCGCCTTGCGCCACACTTCCGGAAACAGCATTTCATAGCGATAATTGCCAGTCTCGTGGAGGCGGTAATCTCCCTTGCGGGCGACGGACAATCCGCCCGGCGCAAAACGCTCTCCTTCATCGGTGAAGAGTTCGGCAATGTCGACGCCGAGACCATCTGCAAGCTGGCTGAACCGGTCATAGGTCAGCGCCATGACACCGCGCTCAACCTTTGATACGGTCGATATCGCCAATCCGGACTGTCGGGCGACATCGGCAAGCGTCATGCCCTGGCCGTGTCGTATCTGTCTGAGCCTTTCGCCCATTTGGGCGCGGCGTTGTTTGGTGTCGGCCTCTATGATTGCCTCCATGCGCCGGATGGATCTTCTCTAGCGCGGCGCAATCGAAAGGTCCAGATTTTCGCATTGGAAAATTTGCTTGCCATATAGGAAAATCGAGCTAGGATCGGAAACAATCTGGGGAAGCGTGGCGTGGGTTCGCGAGTGGATGCGAGATTTGACATAGCGGTGATCGGCGCCGGTATCGCCGGGGCCTCGATCGCCTATGAATTGGCGAAAACGACGCGCGTATTGGTTCTGGAGCGCGAAAGCCAGCCGGGCTACCATACGACCGGTCGCTCGGCCGCGTTGTTTTCGGAAACCTACGGACCGCCATCCATCCAGGCGCTGACCCGTTTTTCCCGTTCCTTCTACGAAAATCCGCCTGAGGGTTTCACCGATACCGATTTGTTGACGCCCCGTGGCGTGCTCTTTGTCGCGCGGCAGGATCAACAGGCAAGGCTCGACGAGGCCTGCCGCAACCAGTCCCCAAGCGGCAGTGTGAGGCCCGTCGATCGCGCCGAGGCGCTGGCGCTCTGGCCCTTGTTGCGTGAAGACTACGTCGCCGCTGCGATGATGGAGTCCGAAGCGCGCGACATTGACGTCAACGCCTTGCATCAGGGCTATCTTCGAGGCTTTAGAAGCCGGGGCGGCGACCTCGTCTGCAATGCCGGTCTGAAAGGCCTCAGCCACAACGGACAATGGACGCTCGAAACCGAAGCTGGAACGTTTTTCGCCGATATCGTGGTGAATGCGGCAGGCGCCTGGGTGGATGAGGTGGCGTCGCTTGCCGGCGTCGAGCCGATTGGCATCATCCCGAAACGGCGCACGGCAATGGTCGTCGACGCGCCGGCGGGAACGGACGCCCATGAATGGCCGATGGTGGTCGATATCGACGAAGAGTTTTATCTCAAGCCCGACGCAGGTCGGTTCCTGATCTCGCCGGCCGATGCGACGCCGATCGAGCCCTGCGACGTGCAGCCCGAAGAACTCGATATCGCGATTTGCGTCGATCGGATCCAGCATGCGTTCGATATCGAGGTCCGGCGGATCCACAACAGTTGGGCCGGACTGCGCAGTTTCGTTGCGGACGGCGAGCCGGTTTGCGGGTTCGAGCCGGATGGCAGGGGTTTCTTCTGGCTTGCCGGGCAGGGCGGCTACGGCATTCAGTCGGCGCCGGGTCTGTCGCGGTTCGCCGCCGCGCTGGTCATGGGCGAAGATATTCCGGAAGGTCTGACATCGCATGGCATGTCGCCTCACACGCTCTCGCCCGGGCGACTGGAGCGTGCGGCATGATTTGGGTCGCGCCGGTCGTCGCTGTCGTCATGCTTCTGTCCGGCCTTGCGCTCGCCTATGTCATAGGCGCAGCGAGCGTTTTGGCGTTTTTCGCCACCGAAAACAGCCGCTATCTTGCGATCCTGCCGCAGCAGATCTTTTCCAAAATCGATGTCTTCGCGCTGATGGCGATGCCGCTCTTCATCCTGGCGGGGGAGATCATGAATCGGGCGGGCGTGACGCGGGCGCTCATCGACCTTTCCATGGCCCTTGTTGGACGGTTGCGCGGCGGGCTGGGGCACGTCAACATTCTGACGAGCGTGTTTTTCGCCGGCATTTCAGGATCGGCCGTCGCCGACGCAGCCGCCCTTTCGAACACTCTGGTGCCCGCCATGGAAGAGCGGGGCTACACGAAGACCTATGCCGGCGCGATCACCGCGGCTTCGGCGATTATCGGTCCAATTGTTCCGCCATCGATTATTCTGATTTTCTATGGCGCGTTGATGGAAACATCGGTCTCGGCGCTGTTCATCGCAGGCATCGTGCCCGGCCTTGTGCTTGCCGCGGCGCTGTTTGCCTTGAACGCCTGGTTCGCCTGGAAGCAGGATCACCCTCGGGCGGCCAAGGGCGAGACGCCGGCGCTTCTGCGTACGTTCCTGGTGTCGCTTCCGGCGATCTGCCTGCCCCTCATCATCGTCGGCGGTATCGTTCTCGGCTGGATGACGCCGACAGAAGCCGCCGCCGTGGCGGTGGTCGCGGCTCTTGCCGCTGGACAATTCTACACGGGCCTGACGGTGGAAGGGATCATTGAAAGCCTGAAGCGGACAGCTACGCTCACCGGATCGATCTTCATGATTCTGACGGCAGTCGCCGCGCTTGGTCATCTGGCCGCGCTGGAGCGGGTTCCGGAAGCCATTTCGGCGATGGTCGCCGATCTCGGCCTTGGTCCGCTGGAATACATGATCGCCATGAACGCGGTCTTCATTCTGGCCGGCATGGTGCTCGATATCCCGGTGGCGCTGGCTTTGCTCGTGCCGCTCATGGCGCCAGTTGCTCTCGCCCAGGGCGTCGATCCGGTTCACCTGGGAATTGTTATCTGCTTCAATCTTTGTATCGGGCTGGTGTCGCCGCCGCTTGGCGGGTGTCTGCTTGTCGTGTCGGCAGTCAGCAAGGTCAATTACTGGGCCCTTGCGAGAGCGGTGCTGCCTTTCGTTGTGGTGGAAATTGGAGTTCTGGCGCTGCTTGTCGCCGTGCCGGAGATCAGCCTGGCGCTGCCGCGCGCCATGGGTTTAGTGGGAGGAGGCTGACGCCCGAAGGGCGGGTCTGTCAAAACATAGGAGAATGGAAATGAAATATGCATCTCTCGCAACGTCGGCCCTGTTCGGGCTGGCCTTGACAGTCGGTCAGGCAATGGCCGCGGATACGGTCAAGGTGGCGCTGGACAGCCCGCCCGATCTGGAACAGTCCGGCAGCTATGTCTGGGCCAATACGTTCGTGAAATATCTCAACGAACACGGCATGGAAGCTGAAGAATATCAGCGCGGCGCGCTTGGCGGCGACGACGAACTGCTTGATCAGGTCTCGCAGGGACTTGTCGAGGTCGCGATGGCGCCGGTGAAGTCGGCTGGCGGGCTCGATAGCCTGATTTTCGGTCTTTATCTGCCCTACTTCTTCACTGACATGGCTCAAGTCGACACCGCGCTTTACGACGGCGGCATGCTGGCGAAGATCAACGAGGGCACCACGCCGAAGGGCGTCAGGGTTCTCGCTGTCGACAGCGTCGGCGTCGGCACAGGGATCTTCAACACCAAGCATCCGGTCAACACGATGGCCGATCTCGGAGACCTGCGCATGCGTGCGCTCGACGAAACCCAGATAGACCTGTTCGAATCCTGGGGATCGACGGGAACCGTCGTCAGCTGGGCCGAGGTGCCGAACGCCCTTCAGACCGGGGTCGCCGACGGCTATCTCAATCCGCCCTTCGTGCCGCTGATGTTTGGCCACACAGACTTCATCAAGCACTTCACCGACGCCAACATCTCGCAATCGGTTCGCATCGTGATCGCATCGGAAGACTGGTATGAAGGTCTGACCGATGAGGAACGCAAGACGGTCGATGACGCGGTCAAGGCCGCCGACAAGGCCAACCGCGACTGGCTGAGCGGCCGTTCCGGTATTCTCGGCAAGCTGCGCGAAGCCGGCGTCGAAGTCGTGGAACTCAGCGATGAAGCACGCGACGAATTCATCAAGGCGTCGGAAGCGGTCTACAAGAAAGGCCAGCTCACGGCAGAACAGATCGACGCCTGGGTCAAAGCGAAGACGAAGTAAGCAAAGTCGGGAACCGGGCGATGCGCTCAGCGACGGAAATCGTCGACAGGATATCGTCGACCTTGAATGGCGTTGCCCTGACCGGGGCGGCCCTGGCGATTATCGTCATGGTCGCCTCTGCGGGGTTCCAGGTGATCGCCCGGTACATTTTTGACGCCCCGCCGATCTGGACCGAGGAAACGGCTCGCTACGCAATGGTCTGGGCCGGCCTTCTTGGCGCCTCCGCGGCGTTTCGCATGAAACAGGATCCGACGCTGTTTCCCGACATGGTCAAACGCGAGGGCGGGCGTGGTCTCGCCCTCGCTCTGGTTCGCGCCGCTGGCGTTTTCATCTTCGTTGCGCCGATACTTTACTATTCCTTCTTCGGCCGAGGCATGAATATCGCCAAGGGGTTTCTGGCGCGAACACTCGGCCGGGAGGCCGAGATGCTGGGCGTGCCGATGGTGTTTTTCACCGCGGCTATCCCCATAGCGTTCGCCTTTATCGTTATTCACGTGATCGCCGATGTTCTCACGCGCCTTAGCCGGATTTCCGCGGCAGGCGAGTGAAGACTCTACACATCTGAAGGGAGAGACAGCTCTCCCATCCCATCTGCGCATTCAGGAGCAGCCAGCATGAAAGTATTCATTGGAGGCATTGCAACGGAGACCAACTCCTTCGCGCCTCTGCCCACAGGAATGATCAGTTTCGAAGAAGGCATGATCGCCCATGGCGACGCGACGGCGAAACAGGCCGAGCCGTTCAGCGCACCGCTTCATTTCTGGCGTCGCATGGCGAAAGCCGCCGGTCACGAGGTGATAGAAGGCCTCTTCGCCTACGCCCAACCGGGTGGACCAACCGTCAAGCCGGTCTATGAAGAATTGCGCGATGAATTGTTGCAGAACCTGAAGGATGCGGGCGAGGTCGATGTCGTGCTGTTCGGTATGCACGGCGCGATGATCGCCGACGGTTATGATGACTGCGAGGGCGACATCATCAGTCGCGCGCGCCAGATTTGCGGCGAGAAAACAATTATCGGCGCCGAACTCGACCCGCATTGTCACCTCACGGAAAGAATGCTGGAAAACGCCAATCTCCTTGTCTGCTTCAAGGAGTATCCCCACACGGACATTCCGGAGCGCGCCGAAGAGCTGTTCGGGCTTGCCGTTTCGGCGGCTGAAGGCGCCACGAAACCGGTAATGGCGGATTTCGACTGCCGCATGATCTGCGCCTATCACACGCCGCGCGAACCCATGCGCGGATTTGTCGATGCGATGAAGGCGGCGGAAGGCAAGGACGGCGTCCTGTCCCTGTCGCTGGCCCACGGGTTTCCCTGGGGCGACAGCCCGCGCGTCGGAACGCGCATGGTCGCCATTGCCGACGGGGTCGCGTCGCTGGCGCAGCGCACAGCCGAGACATTCGGCCGGAAACTCTTCGACATGCGCTGGGAACTCAAGCGCGAATACCCCGATCTGCATGAGGCCCTCGATCAGGCGCAGAAGCTCAAAGGACCGGTGGTGCTTGCGGACACCGCGGACAATCCGGGCGGCGGCGCCTCCAGCGACGCGACTTTCATGCTGGCGGAAGTCCTGCGTCGTGGTTTGGCGGACGTCGCCATGGGCCTGTTCTGGGATCCGATCGTCGTGCGCATATGCCGCGAGGCGGGCGAGGGCGCCGAACTGGATCTTCGGCTTGGCGGCAAATGCAGCCCGATGTCGGGCGATCCCGTGGACATCAGGGCGAAGGTCATGGCGATCCGCGACGATGTCCAGCAGCATTTCGGCCCCACGCCGTCGCCGATCGGCAACGCCGTGTGGCTCAGGACCAACGGCGTCGATCTGATCGTCAACGATATTCGCACCCAGACTTTCCATCCGGAAGCCTTCACGGCGATGGGCGTCGACCTCGCGGCATGTCATATGGTTGTGGTGAAATCATCGCAGCATTTCTACGCAGGGTTTTCGCCGATCGCGTCCGAGGTTATCTATGTTGCGACGCCAGGCTCCATAACGCCTGATTTCAAAATCATTCCCTACACGAAAAGGGAACGCAATTACTGGCCGGTTGTCGAGGATCTCGAACTATGACCAATCCATTTATCGAATCCCGCAACGCCTTTGTCGCAGCCAATCCGGTTGAGCAGACGACGTTCGGGCCGCGTCAATGGGGTTCCATAAGGGTCGGCGACAGCGGTCCGGCGCTTGTTCTCATTCCGGGCACGCTCGGCAAGGCCGAGATTTTCTGGCAGCAGATCGAGGCGTTGAAAGACAGGGTGCAAATCCTCGCGCTCACCTATCCCGACAGCCACGATATCGAGGAATGGTCGTCCGATCTCGAGATCCTCATGGACAATGCGGGCTTCGACAGCGCGCATATCCTGGGTTCCTCCCTTGGCGGCTATTTCGTGCAATATTTCGCAGCCACGAGGCCGCAGCGTTGCGAAAGCATTTTTGCCGCCAACACATTGTCGTCGACGGAATTCGCCGTTCAGGCGCCGCCCTATGCGCTAGATCTCGCCAATACGCCGATCGAACTCATCCGCAAGGGTTTCTCGGAAGGCATGTCCAAATCGGTCGAGGCCGATCCGTCTCTCGCCCCCCTGATCGGCATGCTGATGGAAGACGTCAATGGCGGCATTCCCGAACCCAATCTGAGATCGCGCCTGATGGCCATTAAATATGCGCCGCCTCTACCGCGCATCGAATTGCTCGCCGATCGCATCTGCACGATAGAAGCGTCAGATGATCCGCTTATTCCGGCGCCTGTTCGCGACGCGGTTCGCGCATTCGCCGGACCTGCTGTATCCTACCGTTTTCTCGGGGGCGGTCATTTCCCCTACGTTGTGCGTCCGGCGGACTACACCGCCCTTCTGGAGGAACGGCTGGGCCTTGTCGAGGACGGGGCCGTCTGGGGCAGGGGCGAGATGCGCGAAAGATGATAATTCTGTCGAACGAGGACGTGGACAAGCTGTTTTCGATGAAGACGGCGATCGACGTTGTCGAAAAAGTCATGATCGACGTCTCTGACGGAAAAGTGAATATTCCGCGCCGGTTCACGGTTGATGTCGGCGCTCCCAACAGGATGGGCGTCATGCCGGGCGCCATGCTGACGCAGAGCGAAGGCGGCAAACGGTATTTCGGAATGAAGATGCTCAGTCTTTATCCTGAAAATCCCAAATACGGATATTCCTCCCACCAGGGCGCCATGGTGCTGTTCGACAGCGAGTACGGCGGCGCAGTCGCCATGATGAACGCAGACCTTCTGACCGCCCTGCGCACCGCGGCGGCGAGCGCGGTCGCCACCCGCGCCCTGGCGAGACAAAAGGTCTCGGTTCTGGCAATCATCGGAACCGGAGAGCAGGCCGACCACCATATCGACGCCATGCTGGCCGTCCGCAAATTTGACGTCGTGCACATCGCCGGTCGCGATTTCGGCAAGGCCGAAGCGCTCGCCCATCGCGCCAGTCTCAGGCATGCGAACGCCTCATTCGTTCCCGGTTCCGATTTCGAAAAGGCACTCGGCGAAGCCGATGTGGTGTGCACGGTGACCGCGTCGGCGGAACCGTTCATAGAGACAGAATGGGTCAAGCCGTCGACTCATCTCAATATTGTCGGCTCGTCCATCCCGTCCATGCGCGAAATCCATCCGGAACTCGTCGCCCGCTCCGCGCTGTTCGTGGACTATCGCGATTCGACCCTGACGGCGGCAGGCGAAGTGATGGAGGCGATCGAGAAGGGACTGATTGAACAAGATCATATTCGCGGCGAGATCGGAGAAGTCCTTTCCGAAAAGGTCAAGGGCAGGCGCGCTGACAGCGAAATCACGCTCTACAGATCGCTCGGCGTCGTCGCGCAGGATCTTGCGGCCGCCTCCTGGATTTACGAACAGGCCCTGTCCGCCGGCATTGGTTCAAAAGTAGCGCTCTGATCGCAGTGCATGATGCGTGTCTTGATTTCACGCAGCTTAAAAATTTTAAGCTTGAAATAAATATGGATCGGTGGCAGCCTGTCCTCGGTGAACAAGAGCTGTCCCGCGGGAACAGCCAAACACACGGGGAAGGGCTGAATGCGTATCGCATGTCTTGGAGGAGGGCCGGGCGGCCTGTATTTCGCGATCAGCATGAAGCTGCGCGATCCGGACCACGAGATCGTCGTCATCGAGCGGAACCGTCCTGACGACACCTTCGGCTGGGGCGTTGTCCTTTCCGACGAGACCCTCGACAATCTTGAGGCCAATGACGCCGTCAGCGCTGCCGAGATCCGCAAGCATTTCGCCTATTGGGACGATATCGCAGTCCACTATCGCGGCGTCCGTGAACTGTCCACCGGTCATGGTTTCTGCGGCATCGGCCGCAAGCAACTGCTTTTGATCCTGCAGGCCAGGGCGCGTGAACTGGGCATCGAGTTGCGCTTCGAGACGGAAGTGGACGACATCGAGAAACTTGCCGCCGATTATGATCTAGTCGTCGCGTCGGACGGATTGAATTCGAAGACGCGCAGCCGCTACGAAGCCGCGTTCAAGCCGGATATCGACGTGCGCGAATGCAAGTTCGTCTGGCTCGGCACCCACCAGAAATTCGACGACGCCTTTACCTTCATCTTCGAGGAAACGGAGCATGGCTGGGTCTGGGCGCACGCCTACCAGTTCGATGACGACACCGCGACCTTCATTGTGGAGTGTCGCGAGGAGACGTGGGAGAAATTCGGTTTCGGCGACATGTCGAAGGAAGAGTCCGTCGCTGCCTGCGAGCGGATCTTCGCAAACTATCTTGGCGGCCACGGCCTCATGTCGAACGCCAATCACGTGCGCGGTTCGGCCTGGATCAACTTCCCGCGCGTGCTGTGCGAACGCTGGTCGCACGAAAACATCGTGCTGCTGGGCGATGCTGCGGCGACGGCCCATTTCTCGATCGGCTCGGGCAGCAAGCTCGCGATGGAAAGCGCCATTGCGCTCGCCGGCTATCTCCACACTGAACAGTCGATGCAGACGGCGTTCGACCGCTACGAAGACGAGCGGCGCGTCGAAGTTCTGCGGCTCCAGTCGGCGGCGCGCAACTCCACCGAATGGTTCGAGAATGTCGAGCGCTACCTGCATCTCGATCCGGTGCAGTTCAACTATTCGCTGCTGACGCGCTCGCAGCGGATCAGCCACGAGAACCTGCGCATGCGCGATCCCGAATGGATGCGTCGCGCAGAAGGCTGGTTTCAGCAACAGGCGGGCAGCAACAGTCACCGTGCGCCGATGTTCGCGCCCTATCGCCTGCGCGACCTGTCGCTCAAGAACCGTGTCGTGGTCTCGCCCATGGCGCAATACAAGGCGGTCGACGGCTGTCCGACAGACTGGCACCTGGTCCATTACGGTGAAAGAGCCAAGGGCGGAGCGGGTCTTGTCTATACCGAGATGACTTGCGTCAGTCCTGAGGGTCGCATCACGCCTGGCTGTCCCGGCCTCTATGCCCCGGAACATGAAGCCATGTGGAAGCGCATCGTCGATTTCGTGCACGCCGAAACCGATGCGAAGGTCTGCGTCCAGCTTGGCCATTCCGGCGCCAAGGGCTCGACCCAGCTTGGATGGGAGGAAATCGACGCGCCGTTGCTCGACGGCAACTGGGACCTGATGGCGCCGTCGGACGTCGCATGGTCCGAACGCAACCAGACGCCCAAGCCAATGAGCAGGGTGGACATGGACCTGGTGCGCGACCAGTTCGTCGCCTCAGCCGAAATGGCGGAGCGGTGCGGCTTCGATATGCTGGAAATCCATGCCGCCCATGGCTATTTGCTGTCCGCTTTCATCACGCCGCTGACCAACAGGCGCGACGATGAGTACGGCGGCAGCCTTGAAAACCGCATGCGCTATCCGCTGGAAGTGTACCACGCCATTCGCGCCGTCTGGCCGGAAGGCAAGCCGATTTCCGTTCGCATTTCCGCCAACGACTGGGTCGGCGACGGCGGCGTCACTCCTGACGAGGCGGTCGAGATCGCGCGCATGCTGGACGAGGCCGGCGTGGATATATGCGACGTCTCCGCAGGGCAGACGTCGATCCTCGCAAAACCGGTCTATGGCCGCATGTTCCAGACGCCGTTTTCCGATCGCATCCGCAACGAAGCCGGTATGGCGACGATGGCTGTCGGCAACATCTACGAACCCGATCATGTGAATTCGATCCTGATGGCCGGTCGCGCGGACCTTGTCTGTCTCGCCCGGCCGCATCTTTCCGATCCCTACTGGACGTTGCACGCCGCCGTCGCGCTGAAGGACGGCGAAACCGCGTGGCCATCGCCCTATCTTGCCGGCCGTGACCAGATGGCCCGTCTTGCCGAGCGCGGCGAGGCCCTGACGATGAAGGTGTGACCATGAGCGATCTTTCCGGAAAACATGCATTGGTGACTGGCGGCGGCACAGGCGTCGGCGCGGCGGTGGCGCTGGCGCTCGCCGAAGCGGGCGCGCGCGTTACGATCAGCGGCCGTCGCAAGGAAGCCTTGGCCGAGGTCGCCGAACAGACAGCGCTGATCTCCACCGTCGAATGCGACGTCACCGACCCGGCGTCTGTCGACGCCGCCTTTGCAAAGATGCGCGACCATTCCGGCCCTGCCGACATCGTCGTGGCCAATGCGGGCGCGGCGGAAAGCCATTCATTCGCAAAGCTCGATCTCGACGCCTGGAAACGGATGATCGACGTCAACCTCACCGGCGTGTTCCTGACGCTGAAGGCGGCGCTGTCCGACATGCAGGAGAAGGGTTGGGGCCGCATGATACCGATCGCTTCTATCGCCGGCCTGCGCGGCTCAGCCTACACTGCGGCCTATACCGCTTCCAAGCATGGCGTCGTCGGCCTCACCAAGTCGATGTCGATCGAGCTTGCGAAGTCGGGGATCACGGTCAACGCCATTTGTCCCGGCTATACGGAAACGCCGATGCTGGAGCGCACGCTGTCCAACATTCGCGAGAAAACCGGCATGAGCCGGGACGAGGCGGCCAACGCCATTCTGAAAGGCACGGCGTCGGGTCGCTTCATCCAGCCGGTTGAAGTGGCGCAGACCGTGTTGTGGCTGTGCGGTCCCAATTCGGAGTCCGTCAACGGTCAGGCCATCGTTTTGTCCGGCGCCGCCATATGAACCTGGAACTGGAAACGGCGCCGGTCGCGGATTTGGACGCAAAGCAGAGGCTGCGTATCTGGATCCGTCTGCTGAAACTGTCGCGGCGCATCGAGAGCGAAATCCGCGAACGATTGCGCGTGGAGTTTTCCACCACCCTGCCGCGGTTCGACGTGCTTGCCGCCCTTTATCGCAAGGGAGAGGGCATGAAGATGTCCGAGCTCTCCGAGGCGCTGATGGTGTCGAACGGCAATGTGACCGGCATTATCGAGCGGCTCGTTCAGGACGGCCAGGTCGTGCGGATCCCGGTCGAGGGAGACCGGCGCGCCATGCAGGTCAGATTGACCGAGGACGGGCGGAAATCCTTCGCAATGATGGCCGAGGTTCACGAAGGCTGGGTCAATTCCATGCTGGGCTCGCTCGACGATGAGGACGCCGCCCGACTGCTTGCCCTGCTGGGGGATGTTTCGATCAATGGGAGAAAGGTCACATGACAACGATGGCTTCGTTCGCGCCTGAGCATTTCAACTGGAGGATGGACGGCACGGTCGCCATCGTCACGCTCGACAGGCCGGATCGCAAGAATCCGCTGACCTTCGACAGCTACGCCGAACTGCGCGACTGTTTTCGCGCGCTCGTCTACGCCGATGACGTGGACGCCGTCGTCTTCGGCTCGAACGGCGGCAATTTCTGTTCGGGCGGCGATGTGCACGACATTATCGGGCCGCTGATTTCGATGAGCATGAAGGAGCTTCTGGCCTTCACCCGGATGACCGGCGATCTCGTCAAGGCGATGATCGGATGCGGCAAGCCGGTTATCGCCGCCGTTGACGGCGTTTGCGTCGGGGCCGGCGCCATCATCGCAATGTCCTCCGATATGCGGCTGGCTTCGCCGGCGGCGAAAACGGCCTTTCTCTTCACCCGCGTCGGGCTCGCCGGCTGCGACATGGGCGCCTGCGCGATCCTGCCGCGCATCATCGGCCAGGGGCGCGCGTCAGAGCTGCTCTACACGGGCCGCAGCATGTCGGCGGAAGAAGGCGAGCGGTGGGGTTTCTTCAATCGCGTCGTTGAGGCAGGCGAACTGGAAGCCGAAGCCGTCACGCTTGCGCAGAAACTCGCAGCCGGGCCGACCTTCGGTCACATGATGACCAAGACCATGCTCAAACAGGAATGGTCGATGTCGATCGACGAGGCGATCGAGGCGGAGGCCCAGGCCCAGGCGATCTGCATGCAGACCGCTGATTTCAAGCGCGCCTACGACGCCTTCGTCGCCAGGGAAAAACCGGTCTTCGAGGGCGACTGATGGCCGATCGCACCTTCCTTGACTGGCCCTTCTTCGAAAGCCGTCACGCGGCGTTTCATGATGAACTCGACCAATGGGCGGCCAATGCGCTCGTCACGATCGACCATTCTGATACGGACGCGGCCTGCCGCGGGCTCGTGAAGCTGATCGGCGACGCCGGCTTTCTCAAGCACACCGCGATCGATCCGGATGAAGAGAATTCCGGCATCGATGTGCGCACCATCTGCCTGATGCGTGAAATCATGGCGCGTCATGACGGTCTCGCCGATTTCGTCGTCGCCATGCAGGGGCTCGGCACGGGCGCGATATCGCTGTTCGGAACCGATGCGCAGAAACGCGCCTGGCTGCCGCGCACGCGCGCCGGCGATGCGATCTCCGCTTTTGCGCTGTCCGAGCCGCGATCCGGATCCGACGTCGCCAATCTTGAGCTTTCGGCAGTCAGGGACGGCGACGACTATGTTCTGAACGGCGAAAAGACCTGGATATCGAATGGCGGAATCGCCGACGTCTACACGGTTTTCGCGCGCACCGGCGAAGGCGAGGGCGCTCGCGGGGTCAGCGCCTTTCTGGTTTCCGCCGACACGCCGGGTCTCAATGTCACCGAACGTTTGGAAGTGATCGCGCCGCATCCGCTGGCGCGGCTGGCCTTCGTCGATTGCCGGTTGCCGGCCTCCGCAATGATCGGCCGGCCGGGCGAAGGGTTCCGTATCGCCATGTCCGTGCTTGACGTCTTTCGCTCCACTGTCGGCGCCGCTGCGCTCGGCTTCGCAAGGCGGGCGCTTGACGAGACTCTGGCGCGCGCCGCCAACCGCGAGCTCTTTGGCGCGCCGCTCTCCGAACTGCAGATGGTCCAGGGTCATATCGCCGACATGGCGCTCGACATCGATGCCGCCGCTCTGCTCATCTATCGCGCCGCCTGGACCCGCGACAATGGCGCGCCGCGCATAACGCGCGAGGCGGCAATGGCCAAGCTCTACGCCACCGACAAGGCGCAATCGGTCATCGACAAGGCTGTGCAGATCCATGGCGGCGACGGGGTGCGCAAGGGTCATATAACCGAGAGCCTCTATCGCGAGATACGGGCTCTGCGCATTTACGAGGGCGCGTCCGACGTCCAGAAAGTCATCATTGCCCGACAGGCGCTGCAAGCCGCTACAGGAGCCGCACCATGAGCGACATTCAACTCGGTCCCTCTGCGCATCTGGATACGTTCGCAAGGGACAATCTGCCGCCGTTCGATGAGTGGCCGGATCTGCTTCTCGATGATTTTCCCTATCCAGAATACCTGAACGCCGGCGTCGAGATGACCGACCGTATGGTCGAGCAGGGGTTTGGCGATCACACCGCCCTCATCGGAAACGGCCGCAGGCGGACCTACAAGGAGCTCGCCGACTGGACAAACCGCATCGCCCATGCGCTGGTCGAGGATTATGGCGTCAAGCCGGGCAACCGGGTTCTGATCCGCTCGGCCAACAATCCGGCGATGGTCGCCTGCTGGCTTGCGGCGACCAAGGCGGGCGCCGTCGTCGTCAACACCATGCCCATGTTGCGGGCTTCCGAGCTTGCGAAGATCGTCGACAAGGCCGAAATCGGACTGGCCCTCTGCGATACGCGCCTGATGGACGAACTCGTGCTTTGCGCCAAGGACAGCAAGCACCTCGCCAAGGTCGTGGGGTTCGACGGCACCGCCAATCATGACGCCGAACTCGACCGCATCGCGCTCAACAAGCCGGTGCGTTTCGAAGCGGTCAAAACTGGCCGTGACGACGTTGCGCTGCTTGGCTTTACATCCGGCACGACCGGCGAACCCAAGGCGACGATGCATTTTCATCGCGACCTGCTGATCATCGCCGACGGCTACGCGAAAGAGGTGCTGGGCGTTACGCCCGATGATGTCTTCGTCGGTTCGCCGCCGCTCGCTTTCACTTTCGGCCTCGGCGGTCTGGCGATCTTTCCCTTGCGTTTTGGCGCCGCGGCGACCCTGCTGGAATCCGCCACTCCGCCAAACATGATCGAGATCATCCAGACCTACAAGGCGACGATCTGCTTTACCGCGCCCACCGCCTACCGTGCGATGCTCGCCGCCATGGAGGAAGGCGCAGACCTTTCTTCGCTGCGCTGCGCCGTTTCGGCTGGCGAGACGCTGCCGCCCCCCGTCTACGACGCCTGGATGAGCAAGACCGGCAAACCGCTTCTCGACGGCATCGGCGCAACCGAAATGCTGCATATCTTCATTTCCAATCGTCTCGGTCACTCGATGGCCGGATCGACCGGGTGGCCCGTCACCGGTTATCAGGCGAAAATCGTCGACGACGACATGAACGAGGCGCCGCGCGGTGCGCCCGGGCGTCTCGCTGTGCGCGGACCAACCGGTTGCCGCTATCTCGCCGACAAGCGCCAGACCGAGTATGTGCGGGATGGATGGAACCTGACGGGCGACTCCTTCATGCAAGACGAGGAGGGAATGTTTCATTTTCTCGCGCGATCCGATGACATGATCATTTCATCGGGCTACAACATAGCCGGGCCGGAAGTCGAGGCGGCTCTGCTTGCGCATGTCGATGTCGCCGAATGCGGCGTGATCGGCGTTGCCGACGAGGAGCGTGGGCAGATCGTTGAAGCGCATATCGTTCTGGTAGAGGGGATTCTGGAAAACGAAGATACGGCCAAACGGCTGCAGGATCATGTCAAGGCGACCATTGCGCCCTACAAATATCCGCGTTCCATTCGGTTCATCAAGGAATTGCCGAAAACGCAAACTGGCAAGATTCAGCGTTTCCGCCTGAAACACAACAACACATAGCCAAAACAAGAGAGGAACTGTCATGAAGAAACTGATAGCTGCAAGCCTGATCGGGCTTTCCATGAGCGTAGCCAGCGTGGCCGTAGCCACGGCCGAGCCAGTGAAGGTCGGCATGATCACCACCTTGTCCGGCGGCGGCGCCGGTCTTGGCGTCGATGTGCGCGACGGCTTCATGCTGGCAGCCAAACTAGCCGGCAACGACGATCTGGAAGTGATCGTTGAAGACGACGCCCGCAAGCCGGAACTCGCCGTCCAGCTTGCTGACAAGATGATTCAGGCCGACAAGGTTGACATTCTGACCGGCATCATCTGGTCCAACCTGGCGATGGCCGTCGTTCCGGGCGCGGTTGCGCAGGACGTGATCTACATCTCTCCGAACGCTGGTCCGTCGCAGCTCGCCGGCGCCGGCTGCAATCCGAACTATTTCAACGCCGCATGGCAGAACGACAATCTGCATGAGGCCATGGGCGCCTATGCAAACACCGCCGGTTACAAGAAAAGCTTCATTCTTGCTCCGAACTACCCGGCCGGAAAGGACGCCCTGACCGGCTACAAGCGCTTCTACGAGGGCGACGTCGCTGACGAGGTCTACACCAAGCTCGGCCAGACCGACTACGCCGCCGAAATCGCGCAGATCCGCGCTTCCGACGCCGACAGCGTCTATTTCTTCCTGCCGGGCGGCATGGGTATCGCCTTCATGAAGCAATACGCCCAGTCGGGCGTTGATAAACCGGTTCTGGGACCGGCTTTCTCCTTCGATCAGGGCATTCTCGGCGCCGTTGGCGACGCTGCTCTCGGCGTCAAGAATACGTCGCAGTGGTCCAAGGATATCGACAATCCGGCCAACAAGCAGTTCGTTGAGGAATTCCAGAAGGAATATGGCCGCCTGCCGTCGCTCTACGCAAGCCAGGGCTTCGATGCGGCCAATCTTATCCTGTCGGCCATGAACAAGGCAGACGTGAAGGATATGGACGCATTCCGCGCGGCTCTCAAAGAGGCTGATTTCGACAGTGTCCGCGGCGATTTCGAGTTCGCAAACAACAACCATCCGATCCAGGACATCTACGTCCGCGAAGTCGTCAAGGAAGGCGACGTGCTGACCAACAAGATCGTCGGCATGGGCCTCGAAAACCATTCGGACGCCTATGCAAAAGACTGCAAGATGTAATTGAAGCCGTTGCGGGCCCGATAGCCGGGCCCGCATGCCCTTCCATCTCTAAAAGACTGATCGTCCAATGGATCTTGCGCTGCTGACAGAGCAATTGCTCAACGGCGTCCAGTTCGGAGTCATGCTGTTTCTCATGGCGGCGGGACTGACGCTGGTCTTCGGCGTCATGGGGCTGATCAATCTGGCGCACGGATCGCTTTACATGATCGGGGCGTTTTTCTGCGCCACGGTCGCGACGGCGACCGGTTCCTTCTGGCTTGGTCTGATCGCAAGCCTTGCAGGCGCTGCCGCCGCCGGCGCAATCATTGAAATCGCGGTTATCCGGCGTCTCTATGATCGCGATCACCTGGACCAGGTGCTGGCGACTTTCGCGCTGATCCTGATCTTTTCCGAAGGCACGCGCTGGGTCTTTGGGTCCTTCCCGCTCTATCTCGATATTCCAGAGGTTCTGCAGGGAGCCGTGGCGCTGCCGGGCGGCAGCCAGTATCCGGTGTATCGTCTGGCCATCATCATCGTCGGACTGGCGATCGCCTTCGGTCTTTACCTTCTGATTTCCAGAACCAGGCTCGGCATGCGCATCCGCGCGGGCGAGTCCGACCGTGAAATGATCGCCGCTCTTGGGGTCGATATCCGCAATCTCTATACGGTCGTCTTTGCGCTTGGCGCGGCGCTCGCCGGTTTTGCCGGGGCCATGGTCGGCGCCTTGCAGTCCGTGCAGGTCGGCATGGGCGAGCCGGTCCTGATCCTCGCCTTCGTGGTGATCGTGATCGGCGGCATCGGCTCGATCAAGGGCGCGCTGATCGGTTCAATCCTTGTCGGCGTCGTCGATACGATGGGACGCTTCCTGCTGCCGGAGTTCTTCGAGTTGTTCATGCCGCCCTCGCAGGCGAATTCGGTCGGCTCTGCGCTCGCCTCCATGGCGATCTATATATTGATGGCGCTGATCCTGGCGCTGCGGCCCCAGGGCCTGTTCGCGGCGCGTGCGTGAAGCCCATGATGAGCCGAGAATCCATATTCAACGCCGTCCTTCTTCTGGCTTTGCTGGCGGCGCCGTACATCGCTCTGCAGATGGACGAGCCTTTCTATGTAAGCCTCGCCACTCGTGTCGCCATTCTGGCCCTTGCCGGCGTCGGGCTGAACATCGCGCTCGGTTTCGGCGGGATGGTGTCTTTTGGTCACGCAGCCTTCTTTGGCGTCGGTGGATATGTGGCCGGGATACTCTCCCAGCACGCCTTCAACTATGAGCCGCTGATTTCATGGCCGGTGACGATCGAAGGAACCAACCAGATGCTCGTCATCTGGCCTGTCGCCCTGGTCGTCTGCGCATTGCTTGCGCTCGCCATCGGCTCGATCGCGCTCAGGACATCCGGCGTCTATTTCATCATGATCACGCTCGCCTTCGCGCAGATGATCTACTACTTCGCAATTTCCTGGCCGGCCTACGGCGGCGAGGACGGCCTTTCGATCTATGTCCGCAATGGCTTTCCGGGCGTCAACACAATGAACCCGATGAGCTTCTTCCTCATCTGCTACGCAGTCCTGATCGTCTGCCTGGTTCTGTCGATGCTTGTTCGCGACTCCCGGTTCGGCGCGGCGTTGCAGGTCGCGCGACAGAACGAGGTGCGGTTGGCGTCGACCGGCATCGCGCCGTTCAAAATCCGCCTTGTCGCCTTTGTCATCTCGGCCGCGATCACGGGGCTCGCCGGCGCGCTCTACGCCGATCTCAATCGCTTCGTCAGCCCGTCGTCTTTGTCATGGCACATGTCCGGGGAGATCATGGTCTTCGTTATCCTCGGCGGCGTCGGGCGGTTGTTCGGACCCGTGGCTGGCGCGGCGCTCTTTATCGTCTTCGAATTCTATCTGGGAGGCGTCACCGAACACTGGCAGCTCTTCCTTGGTCTCGTCCTGCTCTGCGTTGTGCTGTTTGCCCGCGGCGGTCTGATCGGCCTTGTCGCAGGGAGGGCGCGCCATGGCTGACGCGGTTCTCCGGATAGACGGCCTCAACAAGCAGTTCGGCGCGCTGAAGGCGACCGATAATGTCAGTCTCGATGTGCGTGACGGAGAAATCCATGCGCTGATCGGGCCCAATGGCGCCGGCAAATCGACCCTGATCCAGCAGATCTCCGGGCTCCTGCGTCCGGATTCCGGAACAATACGGTTTCTCGGGCGTGATCTTGCGCCGCTATCCGTTGCCGAGCGGGCCCAGTGCGGGCTCGGCCGGACCTTCCAGGTCTCGTCCATCGCGCCCGAATTCTCCGCGCTGCGCAATGTCATGCTGGCGGTGCAGGCGGTCGACGGATCGAGCTATCGATTTTTCCGCCCGGTGATGAAAGACCGGCGGCTGATAGACGCCGCCCGCGCGGTTCTGGAAGAAGTCGGACTCTCCGATCGCGCGGACATTGTTGCCGCGGAACTTTCCCACGGCGAGCGCCGACAGCTTGAAATGGCGATGGCTCTGGCCCTGCGCCCCAAACTCCTGCTTCTCGACGAGCCGATGGCGGGCATGGGGCCGGAAGGTTCGAAACAGCTCACGTCCTTCCTCGACGCCCTGCGGCACAAGGTTCCGATCCTGCTGATCGAGCACGACATGGAAGCCGTGTTCTCGCTGGCCGACAGGATTTCCGTTCTCGTTTACGGCAATGTCATCGCTACCGGCGCCGTCGAAGAGATCCGCAACAATGCGCAAGTCCGCGAAGCCTATCTCGGGGAGGAAGACTGATGCTTCTCGAGATCGCCGGACTTGAAACATTCTACGGCCGTTCGCAGGCTCTGTTCGGCGTCGATTTCGCCATGGACGAAGGTGAAGTCGTCGCTCTTATGGGCCGCAACGGCATGGGCAAGACCACGACGATACGGTCGCTTTGCCGGTTGACGCCCTGCCGGTCGGGCGCGGTGCGGTTTCGCGGCAAGAATCTCGAAGGCTTGAAACCGCACAGGGTGGCGCGCCTCGGCATCGGGCTGGTGCCTGAAGGGCGGCGCTGCTTCGGCAATCTGAG
Organism: Flavimaribacter sediminis; assembly: GCF_019492055.1. GTDB lineage: Bacteria > Pseudomonadota > Alphaproteobacteria > Rhizobiales > Rhizobiaceae > Flavimaribacter > Flavimaribacter sediminis. The sequence continues at coordinate 556,562 of NZ_JAICBX010000001.1, forward strand.
CGTGATGGAAAACCTGCTCGTGGCTGCAACGCCCGGGCCATGGACGCTCGACAGGGTGAACCGGCTGTTCCCGCGGCTCGCCGAGCGCCGCAACCAGATGTCGAACACGCTTTCAGGCGGAGAACAGCAGATGCTGGCGGTTGGACGGGCGCTGATGACGAACCCGGCCCTGTTGATCCTGGACGAGGCGACGGAAGGTCTGGCGCCTGTGATACGCCAGGAGATCTGGGCGGCGATCAGTATGCTGAAAACAGAAGGGCAATCCATTCTCATCGTCGACAAGACGTTGAAGGAATTGCTGAAGGTCGTCGATCGCTGCACAATTCTGGAGCGGGGAAAGAGCGTGTGGACCGGAGAGCCGTCCGCCCTGTCCGACGACATACGCGACCGTTATCTCGGCGTGTGAACAGGCTGCGGCTGAGAGCCTTGAGGAGGAATCGCAAATGAAGAGTATGGGATCATGAAGTTCCTTCAACCGGAAGGCTGGAAGCCGGCCAGGGGATATTCCAACGGCATATCAGCGTCGGGCCGGATCATCGTGACCGGCGGACAGATCGGCTGGAACGGCGACCAGGAGTTCGAGACAGACGATTTCGTCGGCCAGTGCGAGCAGACCCTGCAGAACATCATCGACATCCTTGCAGTGGACGGCGCGGGACCAGAGCATATCGTCCGCCTGACCTGGTACATCACCGACAAGCGCGCATACGTCGCGCGCCAGAAGGAGCTTGGACAAGCCTACCGGCGCGTGATGGGCCGCAACTTCCCGGCAATGGCCGTGGTCCAGGTGACAGCCCTTATCGAAGACCGCGCCAAGGTCGAGATCGAGGCCACAGCCGTGGTGGAATAATAGCGGGTTTTGCTTTGCCGGAATCGCCTGCTAGGGTCAGCGTATTGAATGTAGCTGCATTTCGTACTTTTGTGATATTACCGTGTATGGTGTACTTTATAAGGTTAGAAATATTTGGTAGGTTTGCAGAGAAAGACCCTGCAGGCGATGTTCTATCGGTCTCTTTCCGGGAATGAACCGGTCAGGAGCTGGCTTCTAGACCTGGACAAGCAGGATCGAAAGGCAATCGGCGAAGATATCGCCACCCTTGAGTTTGAATGGCCGGTCGGGAAACCGAAATGTTCGCCGATGCAGGGAGTGCGGGGTTTGTATGAGGTGCGTTCCAGTATTTCGGATCGCCGCATAGCACGTATATTCTTTGTGATCGTTGGCCGGCGAATGGTGCTGCTGCACGGGTTTATCAAAAAGACCCGGAAGACACCGGACAAGGATCTGAAGACTGCCGTTCAACGTATGAAAGAGGTGCTTGGACATGAGTGAGACCAATCCTCATATCGGGAGTTCGCTTGATGAATTTCTGAAGGAAGACGGCCTGTTTGACGAGGTGAACGCAGTTGCGATCAAGCGTTCTATCGCGTTTCAGATCGAACGCGAGATGCGACAGCAGAGAATAACCAAGTCCGAGATGGCTCGGCGCATGAAGACAAGCGCCAGCCAGCTTTCCCGTTTACTTGATCCCGAAAACGACAGGGTTCAGCTCGATACGCTCGTCAAGGCGGCGTCTGCTGTCGGACGGTCGCTCATCGTCGAACTTACCTGACAGGATGAGGCAAGCCTCAAGCGTCCAGGCAAATCCCGCGCATGGCCGTGAAGGGCCTGCGTGATGCTTGGCGTCGGACAGAGCGCACGGAACCCCAAATGTTTGGAGTTGTTTAAATGCCGGACTGGTGATAGTCCGGCGCGCCATTTTGCATGCACTTGTTGAAATTCTGGTTTTTATATTCTGAAGCGGATTGATGACGGTAGACGGATTTGACTGGGACCGGGGCAACTGGCCCGTCTGCGCCGGGCACGGGTTGACGAGAGCTGAAATTGAATCGGTTTTCGTCGGAGAATTGACGGTATTTGACGAACCCGAAGATCGGAACCGCGAACCGAGGTTCAAGGCGATCGGATACAGCAAATCCGGCCAGCCGGTCTTTGTGGTGTTCCGCATGAGCCGTTTCGGAAGTCTGTCGCTTGTCCGGCCGATCAGCGCCCGCTACCTGCGCAGGAAGGAAGTCAGATACTATGAATTTGAGACGGACGGTGACGCGCCGACCCTTGCCTTCGCTGGAATCTGACGAGGACGCCAGGCGCTTCGTCGATGACGAGGATCTGACGCGATACGATCTTTCGCGCCGCCGGACGATCAAACTCGCATTCGGCTCAAAGGCGGACTGGTCTGATCCAGGTCTGCCGGACAGCCCGTTCAGGGGTTCCGGCTCAAGTTTCGAAGGACGTGATCGCCTGTTTCGGCGTGGGCTCCGTGAGGCCATCCAACGCGTCCTCAAATAGCCGTCCACTATGCCTGTTCTTCAAACCATTTGACAATCTGCGGCATTGACCGCTCGAAGCCACCTGGAATGAAGAAATTGAACAGCGCCGCCTTCTTGTCGGATCGGTTGCGGAAGTCGTGCATGATGTTGGCTGGAATACGAACGAACGCGCCTTTTTCCAATGCGCGCCAGGCGTCGCCGACGAGGATTTCCGGCGCTCCCTCAATGACGAGAAAGATTTCGTCATTCTCGTCATGGCTGTGTGGACCCACGCCTTCGAACCCAGGCTCCATCCACCATTCCGAAGCGCTGTAACGGCATCCGGTTTCCTCCTCGTCCGCTTTGAAAACGGCCGTCAGCTTGCCCATCGCATAGCGTCGGCCTTCACCGGCCGCGAGCATGATCGACGTCATCGGCTTACCGTCTCGTTCCAGCGTTTTTGGGCTTCCTCGGCGCTCACGTCTTCGATCTTCGAAGCGATGAACCAGCTATAGCCGAAGGGATCCGCGACCAGGCCGGTGCGGTATCCAAAGAACTCGTCGCGGAGCGGGCGCAGAACCGTCGCGCCGGCGGCGACGGCATGGTCGAGAAACGCCTCGGAGTCATCGACCTCCAGATGCATCTTGACCGGCGATCCGCCGATGCTGTCGGGGCTGAGCGCGCCGAAATCCGGATACTCGTCGGCGAGCATCAGACACGTTTCCCCGATCGTGATCTCGGCATGGCCGATACGACCGTCGACAGGGTCGTTCAGCCGGTAGGTTTCCACCGCTCCGAAGGCCTCCCGGTAGAAGGCGAGGGCGTCATTGCAATCCTTGACGACCAGATAGGGGCAGACGCGTGTGGCTTTAATCGCAGGCATTGGCGCTCTCCTTGACAAATTTTCATATTACGTTACGTTTCGTTTTATAATGAGTCAAGACAGTGGACATCGCAAACGAAAACCCGGACGGCCGCGTGACGAGGGGGCGAGACGAGCGATTCTTGACGCGGCCTATCGCATGCTGATGGAGCGCGGTCCCGGACGTCTCACAGTCGAGGCGGTCGCCGCGGAAGCGGGCGTAGGCAAGCCGACGATCTATCGCTATTGGGCGAACGCCCAGGAACTGGCGATGGCGGCGCTGATTTCGCGCACCAGCTTTCGAGATCTGGAACTGGTCGAGGCTCCTTCGCTCGGGTCCGCGCTGAAAACTCATATGGCGGATGTCGTCGCTGTTTTTTCGACGAACAGGGGGCGCCAGATCGTTTCGACAATGGCCTCCGCCGATACCGAAAGCGAATTGTCAAAGGCGTTTCGCGGACAGATCATCGAAGGCAGCCGTGCGATCGGCAGGGACATTCTGGCGGTCGCGGTCAAGCGAGGGGAGATCGCAAGCGACACAAATGTCGAACAGGTGCTCGATTTCCTCTATGCGCCGCTTTTCTATCGCCTGCTCACCGGTAAACCGCTTGATCGCGATTACACGGACCGGTCGGTCGACCTCATCGACCGCTTGCTGTCGGGTTGCAGCCGCAGTTCCTCCGTGAAATAAGCTTCTCACTCTTGTTGCTGTCATCCCTGAGGCGTCTCATGCGGCTCGAACGCCCGCCCTTTCTGACACTCGATATTGCTGGTCTGCTTGGCGGCGTTCACGGGGGCAACATTGTCAACGCGGTGGTCGCATTTCTTTTCGCCGCTTCCGCGCCGGTAGCGATCATTCTGACGGCCGGAGCCGTCGGAGGCCTCTCCGAAACCGATATCGCCTCCTGGATATTCGGTTGTTTTTTCATCAATGGGCTGATTTCGCTGGCTTTTTGCCTTGTCTACCGTCAGCCGCTTGTCTTTTTCTGGACCATTCCTGGCACTGTCCTTGTCGGGCAGGCGCTTGAGCATCTCGAGTTTGCGCAAGCAATCGGCGCCTACTACGTCACCGGCGCGCTCATGCTGGTTCTCGGCCTGAGCGGCTGGATGCGCAAATGCATGGCTCTTCTGCCCATGCCGATCGTGATGGCGATGGTGGCCGGAGTGTTCCTCCAGTTCGGCCTCAATCTCATTTTTGCGATTCGCGACGGGTTCATCATCGCAGCGCCGATGACGGCGGTCTTTTTACTGCTCTCGGCCGTCTGTCCACTTGGGAGAATGATGCCGCCTTTGATTGGCGCACTCATCACCGGAGTAATCGCCATTGCCCTGTCGGGCGCGTTCGATTTGAGTGAATCGGCGGCGCCCATACTGGCGGGTCCCAACCTTTACCGACCTGAATTTTCCTGGGGCGCGATTGTGGAACTCGCATTGCCGCTCGCCATCACGGTCCTGGCGGCCCAGAATGCACAAGGCTTCGCCGTACTCGAGCAGTCGGGGCACAAGCCGCCCATCAACATGGTCACGGCGGCGTGCGGCGTTGGCTCCCTGATCGCGGCGACTGTCGGCTCCGTTTCAACGTGCCTTACAGGGCCTGTCAACGCCATACTCGCCAGCGGTGAAGACAAGGGCAATCATTACGTCGCCGGCGTCATGGTGGCGCTGCTGGCTCTGCTATTCGGCGTGTTCGCTCCAGTCTTTACGCGCTTCATGCTGGCGACGCCCGTGGCTTTCCTTGCCGCGCTTGCGGGTCTTGCGCTTCTACGCATCCTGGAGAGGGCTTTCATTGTTTCCTTCAAGGGGGCGTTTTCCCACGGCGCCACAGTCGCCTTTCTTGTCACGGTCGCCAATGTTCCGATCCTTTCGATCGGCGCTCCCTTTTGGGGCTTGCTGATCGGATTCGCCGTGTCCTTTGTGCTCGAAAGGTCCGATTTCGAGAAGCTTTCCGTGGAATAGGAAAACCGCGGTGCAATCAGGTCCACGAAACGATCGCGAACAGCAGCATACCCGGCCAAGGTCCGGAATGCTGACAAGGCTGCGCCGGTCTCTGGTATGTCTAATCTCTTGAGGCTTTCAAGTAGCCGCCGACGGCCCCGCCTACCAGACCCGCAATTGGCAGCCAGGCCATCACATTGTACCCTTCACCGCCACCGATAAATAGAACAAGATACGCTCCAATAACGCCACCAACCAGGCCTATTAATCCATTCTTGATTATTGCTTTGACTTTCGGAGACATCGAGCTTCCTCTCTTATGGTTGCATACAACAATGTAGCATATATCCGTTCCCGGGCGACATTCGACGCATGACGGCGAATTGGAAAGATGGGCTCGAGGCCGTCGTAAGATTTGCGCCCTTTGAAAGTTCCGCGGATCGCGGATATCAGCACTGCGCTGCTTCGCCACCCTTGCGGATCAGCACGAAAGTGTTGGGGAAGTCACGGTAGGAAGGGCTCGATTCACCGCCGGGCCACTGGATACGGATATTGGCGCGCTCCGCAGCGCCGGCGCCAACATGGATGAAGCCCCAATGGCCGGAGGCGTGGCCGCCGCCGTCTGCCCGGAAGCCGCCTGGCATTTCAGGTTTTTGGGAGATATTCGGGTGAAGCGTCGAGATTTCATTGCTGGCAGTGCAAGATTGCTGGGTTTTGCGGTAACTTGGTGCGCCTCCTATGGTTGCGTGAGGATGTTGAATAAGGATGTCATCGATCTCTACAACCGCGCGCCGGTCGGCGCAAAGATTGTAGTGAGGTGATCGCTTGCACACATAGCGGCGATAATAGCCGCCTTTGCGTCGGCGGAAATCCCGGCAATTTGGCGCAAATCGCATCCCTGAACCACCATACTGAAAACGCTGTCGGTATTGGCCTTACGGATACCAGTACTGCGCGGCGTCGTCGCCCTTGCGGATCACCACGAAATTGTTGGCGAAGACCCGGTAGGAGGGACTCCATTCGCCGTCCGGCCACTGGATGCGGATATTGGCGCGCTCGGCGACGCCTGTGCCCACATGGATGAAGCCCGAATGGCCGGAGGCGTGGCCGCCGCCGACCTGAACCTTGCGCACGCGCGTCTCGTTGCCGGATTTCACAAGGATCGTCGCGCCGACCGCATTGCGGTTCGCGTCTTTCTGCTGCAGTTCGATCTCCAGCCAGTTGCCCATCGGTCTGGCCCCGTCGCCGGCGCGACCGCCGAGATTGCGGAACAGGCTCGCCGGTCCGCCGCGATTGACGACAAGAAGATCCAGCATGCCGTCCATGTTGAAATCCGTCACGACCGCGCCCCGGCCGCGCCGATCGAGATCGACGCCCGCCCGGTGGCCGACCTCGACAAAGGAACCGTCGAACTGGCCGAGCAGCAAATTGTCGGGATCATAGGCGGCGAATTCCGGCATCCGCTCGACATTGCCCTTTGCGATGAACAGGTCGAGCCGGCCGTCATTATTGAAATCGGCGAATTCCGAGTGCCAGCCGGTCGAGGGTTTAAGGTCGTCGCCCGTGTAAGGCCGATGGGCGGTCGCGCCGCGCTCGAAGGCGATGTCGCGGTAGACGGGGCGGCCTTCATCGGCCTCCAGATCCAGCGTCTGCAGTTTGGTGTCGCCCATGGAGGTCAGCGCATATTCCGGAAAGCCGTCGGCGTTTATGTCGCCTTCCGCGATGCCCATGCCCCAGATGGTCATGCGCCGCCAGCCGTCCGAGCGGCGATAGAGGCGGGGGGCTTTTCCGGCGTCTATGCGCCACATCTGTTCCTCGCCGCCGTCGCGGTAATATTGCCGGTCGTTGCTCACGCGCAGGTCCGGATGGCCGCTGTGGTCCCAGTCGGTGAACAGCATGGACAGCGCGCAGTAGCCGGGTGACAGCGCCTCCGGCGCGCCGTAGTCGGGCCTCTCGGAATTCTGCGGCCGCATCAACCGGTTGTCGTGGCATGTGCCCCAGGGCGACCCGGGCGCCGACCGGTCGACATAGTTGCCGATCGCGAGCGTGGGAAACATTTGCCCGTCCTCGAAGGTCGCGGCGAAGGCGGTCGACCAGGCGCGACCGCCGTCGAAGGCAAATTCGCGGCTGGCGTTGGTGAACGAGCAGTCCTCGCCGCCCTTGAGCACGAGATTGCGCCCGACCTTCAGGACGACGACGTCGCGAAAGCCGTCATTGTCGATATCGATCGGGTAGAGGCCGGTGACCTTTTCGAGATCGGACGCTTTGACGTCGATTGCGCGCTTTTCGAATCTCAGGTCGCCGCCGGCCTCGCTGCGATTGACGAAAAGCTGCGTCTCGCTTGCGCCGCCGGCGAGCATAAGATCGGGAAACCGGTCGCCGTTGCAGTCGAAGGAGGCCGCGCCGCCGCCGACGAAGAACTCCCATGGTCCGAGATACTGATGATCGATGCCGGCGCTTTCCGCCACTTCCTGCATTGCGGGTATGTCCATCGCCAGATCGTCCGCGGACACGTCCTGCGCGCTCGCCGCATTGGCGGAAAAGATGGCGTATGAAACCAAGGCGAGGAGACGTCTCATTCAGGTATCTCCATCGTCTTGAGAAAGGCGATCAGCGCCCGGCGGTCGTCCTCGTCGGCGTTGGCATAGCGGTCGCGGCTTTCCCTTGCCTCGCCGCCATGAGCGAGAATCACCTCGTTGAGCGTCGTCAGGTCGCCGCGATGGCCATAGGGCGCGGTGGAAGCGATGCCCCACAATTCGCTGGTCATGAAGATGTCGCGTTCGACGAAACGCTGGGCGAGCAGTTCGTTGCCCAGCACAGCGACCTGCCGGTCGGCGATCTTGTGGCGCTTCAGGTCGCCGAAAAGCGGCACGAGTACGCGGCCCTCGTCATCCCTGGGCAGAGTTTTCGCCCAGTCGAGCAGGGCCAGATCGTATACCGCGCCTTCGCCTCCCTCGCCGAGCCGCAGCGTACCGGCCGCGTCGAGTGGGCCGGGATCGGAAAAGACGAGGCTGTCCAGAGGAAGCGTGGGCCGGTGACAGTCGGCGCATCCGAAATCGTCAAACCGCGCGCGGCCTTCGCCTGCAAGCCTCTGCCATTCTGCATTTTCGGGCTTGCGCGTCACGGGCGGCGGACGCGACGCCTGCCAGGCGACGAGCGCCGAGACGTCGCCGGTCGTGATTTCGCGATCGTGGCTGTCCCCGTCGAAATCGGCCTCGCCGGTCCAGCGCGCGCCAAAGCGCTCGTCGGCCTGCATGCCGTGGTGATCGTTCAGCGCGTTGATCGTGAACTGGCGCAGCGACGTCATGACGCCTTTCTGGCTGAACGGACGGATCACCAGATCCGTGTCGATCCCGTCCAGGCCCGTCAGGTCGACAATGCCGTCCGGATGGATCGTCAAAACGCCGAAATCCACACCCTTCGATACGAGACGCACGGTCTGTTCGACGCCGCCTGATTTCGCCTTGCGGATGGCCTGGTTGCGCTGGCTCTGCAGGTCGGCGCTCATTTCGCGCGCCAGCAGTTCCACCAGTCCGGCGCCCATCAGATGATTGGTGTTGCGCTCGTTGGAGAATTGCGGATCGACGGAATCGAAATCGGCGTTGCCGAAGCCTTCCGAGACGAAGACGTTGACCGAAAAGTCGCCCGCGCCGCCGACGACAGGGTCGTTATGGCAGGACGAGCAGGCGTTCGCGTCCATGCCCTGCATGCGCTGGAAGGCCTGTTCAACGGGACGCTTGCGCTTGGTGGGGATGATTGCCTGCGTGGCCAGCGGCCGCCCGGCGCCGTCGACGGTGGTGTACTTGGCGACAAAAAGCGCCTCGCCGGCGTCAATCAACTCCCCAAGGCGAGCCGCATCCAGTGTTCCAGTGTAATCGCGCTGATCGATATGCCGGGAAACCGCGTTCTCAGACCACGGGTCCGCCGCGCCCGCGGCGCCAGCGATGGTAAGTACTGCGACACAAGACAGGGGAATGAAACGATCATACCGCATCGGTGAAGATCTTCTGGTGCGGCGCCGTCGACCGGGCGATTTCCTCGTCGAGTTCCAGCAGGGCCGTTATCGTGCAGCCTTCCATGATCAGTGGTTTCTCGTCGGGAAAGCAGGAAATTTCAATTCCGGAACCTGAAACATACGGATTGATGTCGCCGATGGCCCGGCGCAGCGAACCTTCGATGAAGCCATAGGCGCGGGTGCCGTGGCCGACGAGCGCGACAGGAAAGGGATCGACGAGGGCAAACATGTTGGCCAGTCCTGTTCCCAGCGCTTCGCCGGCTTCCGCGAATGCGGCGATCGAATCCGCATCGCCGTTCTTCGCAGCCTCCATGATCCCGGACATCTCGGCCTGCGCGATATCATTGCGCGGGGCCGATTCCGAACCGGCGTTGGTGGCTCTGCGGTAAATCGCGTAATCGCCTGCATAGGCCTCGATGCAGCCGGAGCGCCCGCACCGGCACAACGCGCCGCGCGGCATGTGCGACAAATGCCCGAACTCCGTTGCGGACGAGCGAATGCCGGTCACCAACTCGCCGTTCAGCATCAGGCCCATTCCGATGCCGTGGGAGAGCAGAACCGCCGCGAAATTGTCTGCGAACCGCTCCGGGTCGCGCCAGTGCAGGGCAAGCGCAATCATGCAGCAATCATTGGAAACCCGGGCCGGAACCCCGAAGGCGTCTTCAAGCGCTTCCTTCATGCCGATATTTCGGTAGCGTGTAATGGGTGACCACAACATCGCCGTGCCTTCGACATCGGTGATGCCCTGGACGCCGAGTTCGATGCGCTCCAGTTGCCCGGCGCCGGGGGGAAGGGTGGCCAAGGCGTCGGAAATGGTCTCGATCAGCGTCCGGGGAAATTCTTCTGGTCCGGCTTCCCGCGCCTTGAACGGGCGGTCGATTTCCGCAACCGTTTTTCCCGCGTAGTCGCAGACCGTCACTGCAATCCGGTCGAGCTGCTGGACAGCCGACGCAACGAGCGCCGCATTCGGGTTGAGGGACAGTCGAACCTGCGGGCGCCCGCGCCGGAGTGCGCCGTCTTCTGCGCCCTGGAGGCTGACGATCACAGCCTCGTCGAGCAGCTCCGAAGTGATTGCCGAAACGGTCGATGCGCTCAGCCCGGTTTCCTGGCTGATATGTTTGCGAGAGACCTTCGCATGATGTCTGAGCACGCTCAGAATCCGTCTGCGATTACTCTTGCGAACGTCGTCCGATCGTCCAAAATCGACCACTGTCTCCCGGTCCTCCCAAAACTTGCTAAATAATGCTGCGTTGCGAAAAAAATGATTCGTTGCAATAACTTAGCCCGGTTGATTTTTGATGTTGACACAGCTTTTGGAATAAGTCACTATTTTTTTCGAGCCTCGAATTAAATGGCTCATCAGCATGTGCTGACATTGTCCGGCTTGTCGGGCGATGCCTACTCATCGGGAGGTTACAGTTATGAAAATTTTGACCGCTGCACTCATGGGTGCAGTTTTTGCCGTGTCGGCTGCGGGTAGCGCGCTGGCGGAAGGCAAGACCATCGGCGTATCCTGGTCGAACTTCCAGGAAGAGCGCTGGAAGACCGACGAAGCCGCCATGAAAGGCGCGATCGAAGCCGCCGGCGACACCTATATTTCGGCGGACGCGCAGTCGTCGGCCGCCAAGCAGTTGACGGACGTCGAGTCGCTGATCGCCCAGGGCGCAGACGCCCTGATCATCCTCTCGCAGGACGCCAGCGCGATCGGCCCGGCAGTTGAGAAGGCCTCGGCGGAAGGTATTCCGGTTGTCGGCTACGACCGTCTCATCGAAAATCCGGAAGCGTTCTACATCACCTTCGACAACAAGGAAGTCGGACGCATGCAGGCGCGCGCCGTCTTCGCCGCTCAGCCGGAAGGCAACTACGCCTTCATCAAGGGCTCTTCGGCCGATCCGAACGCCGATTTCCTGTTTTCCGGTCAGATGGAAGTCCTGAAGGAAGCGCTGGATTCCGGCAAGGTCAAGAATGTCGGCGAAGCCTACACCGACGGCTGGAAGCCTGAAAACGCCCAGAAGAACATGGAGCAGATTCTGACCGCCAACGACAACAATGTCGATGCGGTTGTCGCCTCCAACGACGGCACCGCCGGCGGTGTGGTCGCAGCGCTGGCGGCGCAGGGCATGGACGGCTCGGTGCCGGTGTCCGGTCAGGACGGCGACCACGCCGCTCTCAACCGCGTCGCGCTCGGAACGCAGACTGTTTCGGTCTGGAAGGACGCTCGCGAGCTCGGCAAGAACGCCGCCGCGATCGCCTCCATGCTGGCTGACGGCAAGGCGATGTCGGACATTCCGGGATCCCAGAGCTGGTCCGGCGGACCGAACGGCGTGGAAATGACCGCGGTCTTCCTCGCTCCTGTTCCGATCACCAGGGACAATCTGAACGTCGTTATCGACGCCGGATGGGTCTCCAAGGACGTCGTCTGTCAGGGCGTCAAAGCCGGCTCGGTCAACGCCTGCAACTAAAACCGTTCCCCCTTGCGGGAAGGATGCGCCGCGACCCCAATGGTCGCGGCGTTTCTGTAAGGCGCGCTTTATAGTAGAATAGTCAGTCGGGAGGGACCGGCCATGTCAAACAGCACTCCAAAGCGGGCTTCTGCCGGCGACGGGCCCCGCGCGGCCGATCTGTCGCCGATTGGTCGCTTCTTCAAGGCGACAGAGCTCGACACCCGCATGCTGGGCATGATCGGCGCCTTGCTGCTGATCTGGATCCTGTTCGACATCTTTTCCGGCGGTTTGTTTCTCACCCCCCGAAACCTGTGGAACCTGTCGGTTCAAACGGCTTCGGTCGCGGTTATGGCGACCGGCATGGTGCTGGTGATCGTCACCCGCAACATCGACCTTTCCGTCGGCTCCGTCCTTGGCTTCGTCGGCATGATAATGGCCGTCACGCAGGCCGAAATACTCCCGCAATATATCGGTTTCGACAATCCGTTCACCTGGGTGATCGCGGTTCTGGTCGGCGTCGTCGTCGGCGGTCTCATCGGCGCGCTGCATGGTTATGTGATCGCCTATCTCGGCGTTCCCTCGTTTATCGTCACCCTTGGCGGTCTGCTCGTCTGGCGCGGCGCGGCATGGTGGGTGACGTCGGGACGCACCGTGGCGCCGATGGATTCGATATTCAGGCTGATCGGCGGCGGGCCGGCCGGCTCAATCGGGGCGATGGCGAGCTGGATTGTCGGGCTTGTCGCCTGCGCCGCCATGATCGCGCTCATCGCCAATGCGCGGCGGCAGAGGCAACGCTTCCAGTTTCCGCTTCGCCCGCTCTGGGCCGAAGGATTTCTCGCCGGCGTCGGATGCCTCATCGTGCTCGGCGCCGTCTGGGTCGTCAACAGCTACTACTGGCCGGTCGGCATCGTCCGGCGCTATATCCGCGACAACAATCTCGACATAGAGGCTTCGGAAGTTTTCATCGCCCACGGCCTCGCCATTCCGGTTCTGATCGCCATCGCCGTCGGCATTGTCATGACCTTCATCGCCACGCGAACGCGCTTCGGACGCTATGTGTTTGCGCTCGGCGGAAACCCGGAAGCGGCCGATCTCGCCGGCATCAACACGCGCTGGGTCACGATGAAGATCTTCATCATCATGGGCGTGCTCTGCGCGATCGCTGCAGCGATTTCCACGGCCCGCCTCAACGCGGCGACCAATGCGCAAGGCACGCTGGATGAGCTCCTGACCATCGCCGCGGCGGTCATCGGCGGAACGTCGCTTGCCGGCGGCGTCGGCACGATCGCAGGCGCGATGATCGGCGCCGTCGTCATGCAGTCGCTGCAGTCGGGCATGGTGCTTATGGGGCTCGATACGCCGCTGCAGAACATCGTGGTCGGCGTCGTTCTCGTGATCGCGGTCTGGCTCGATTCCCTCTACCGCAAGACGCGTCACTGATTTTGGGAGATCTGATAATGAATACGCAGACCTCAACCACGGCCCTCGTCGAAATGAACAATGTCAGCATCTCCTTCGGCGGCATTCATGCCGTCGACGATGCGACTGTCGACCTTTTTCCTGGCGAGGTCGTCGGCCTGCTCGGCCACAACGGCGCCGGCAAATCGACGCTGATCAAGATTCTCTCCGGCGCCTATCAGCGCGACAGCGGCACGATTTCCATCGACGGCAAGCCCGCGACGATCAACAATCCGCGCGACGCCAAGGCCTATGGCATCGAGACGATCTACCAGACCCTGGCGCTCGCCGACAATGTGGACACCGCGGCCAATCTCTATCTCGGGCGCGAACTGAAGACCGCCTGGGGCACGCTCGACGACGTTGCCATGGAGGCGAAGGCGCGCGAGGTCATGGGCCGGCTCAATCCGCGTTTCCAGCGCTTCAAGGAGCCGGTCAAGGCGCTGTCCGGCGGTCAGCGGCAATCCGTGGCGATCGCCCGCGCGATCCTGTTCAACGCGCGCATCCTGATCATGGACGAGCCGACCGCCGCGCTCGGGCCGGAGGAAACTGCGCAGGTCGCCGATCTCATCCTGCAACTCAAGGCCGAAGGCATCGGCATTTTCCTGATTAGCCACGATATCCACGATGTTTTCGACCTCGCCGACCGCGTCGGCGTCATGAAAAATGGCCAGTTCGTGGGCTATGCCAAAACCACGGACGTCACCAAGGACGAGGTGCTTGGCATGATCATCGCCGGAAAATGTCCGCCCGGCGCTCAGCCTGGTCCCGGCGCGCTCGCCGCCTGACGGCGTCGCGGCGACAGATTTATTGGAGGTAGTATGTATCTGGGGTTCGATCTGGGCACGTCCGGTGTCAAGGCGCTACTGATTGGCGCGGATCAGTCCATTGCAGGATCGGCGACAGCTCCGCTGGAGGTGTCACGACCGGCCTCGGGCTGGTCGGAGCAGGATCCCGCGCACTGGATCGAAGCGACAAAAAAGGCCGTGGCGGAGTTGCGCAGCGCGCATCCGGACGCCTTTTCCGCAGTCCGGGGCATAGGTTTGTCCGGGCAGATGCATGGCGCGACGCTGCTTGACGAAAGCGACAATGTTCTGCGCCCCTGCATCCTGTGGAACGACACGCGCAGCTACAAGGAAGCCGCAGAACTCGACGCCGATCCGCGCTTTCGCGAGATTTCCGGCAATATCGTTTTTCCGGGCTTCACTGCGCCGAAGCTTGTCTGGGTCCGCAACAACGAGCCGGAGATTTTCGGCAGGACCGCAAAGGTTCTCCTTCCGAAGGACTACCTGCGCCTGTGGCTCACCGGCGAGCATGTTTCGGAAATGTCGGATGCCGCGGGCACAAGCTGGCTCGACGTCAGCGCGCGCGCCTGGTCTGACGCGCTGCTCGACGCTTCCTTCATGGACGCAAGCCAGATGCCGCGTCTCGTCGAAGGGTCCGATGCGAGCGGGATGCTTCGCTCCGAAATCGCTTCCGAATGGGGCCTCGCGCATCCCGTGACGGTCGCCGGCGGCGCCGGAGACAATGCGGCGACCGCTATCGGCATGGGTATTCTCGAAGAGGGCTCCGCCTTCCTGTCGCTCGGCACCTCAGGCGTGGTATTTGCGGCGAACAGCGCCTATCGGCCCAACGCCGAAAGCGCGGTCCACACCTTTTGCCACGCGGTTCCGGCGCGCTGGCACCAGATGGGCGTCATCCTGTCCGCCACCGATACTTTGAACTGGTTCTCCGGCGTCACCGGCAAGTCGGCCAGCGAGTTGACGAGCGAACTGGGCGGCGACTTGCGCGGGCCAGCGGCGATCTTCCTTCCCTATCTTTCCGGCGAGCGCACGCCCCACAACGACGCGCATATCCGCGGCGCGCTGACCGGTATTTCGCATGGAACCGACCGGCCGGCCATTACCGCCGCAATCCTGCAGGGCGTCGCCTTCGCCTTCCGCGACTGCATCGAGGCGCTCGCCGCGGCCGGCACCCGCATCGACAGGCTGATCGCCAGCGGCGGCGGTTCGCGATCCGACTACTGGCTTAAGACCGTGGCGACGGTGCTCGACGTACCGATCGACGTCCCGGCAGCAGGCGAAGTGGGCGCGGCGTTCGGAGCGGCGCGTCTCGGAATGCTGGCAGCCGAAGGAGCCGATCCTGCGGCGACCTGCACCATGCCGGCCGTCGAACACACGATCGAACCGGAGCGCGCGCTTACCGACGCGTTCGGCGAAGCCTATCAGACCTATCGAAAAACCTACACGGCATTGCGGAGTATATGAGAATGAGCACGCGCTACTTTGGAGATATCGAACCTGTTTCCTATGAAGGAGCAGACAGCACAAACCCGTTGGCGTTCCGCTTCTACAATCCGGACGAGATCGTCATGGGCAAGCGCATGGAAGACCATCTGCGTTTCGCCGTATGCTACTGGCACAATTTCGTATGGCCGGGCCTCGATCCGTTCGGCGGCCAGACCTTCGACCGGCCCTGGTTCGGAGACACGCTGGATCTGGCGAAACAGAAGGCCGATGTCGCCTTCGACATGTTCACCCTTCTGCGCTCGCCCTTCTACTGTTTTCACGATGCGGATGTCCGGCCGGAAGGCGACAGCTTCGCGGAAAACACCAGCAACCTGAACGCAATCGCCGATTATTTCGAGGAAAAGCAGGCGGAGACCGGGGTAAAGCTGCTCTGGGGCACGGCCAACCTGTTCTCTCACAAGCGCTATATGGCGGGCGCCGCCACCAACCCCGATCCGGACGTCTTCGCCTTTGCAGCGGCGACAGTGAAGACCTGCATCGACGTGACCCACCGGCTCGGAGGCGAGAATTATGTGCTTTGGGGCGGTCGCGAAGGATACGAGACGCTGCTCAACACGAATATCGGCCAGGAACTCGACCAGATGGGGCGCTTTCTCAACATGGTCGTCGAGTACAAGCACAAGATCGGTTTCAAGGGCGAGATCCTCGTCGAGCCGAAACCGCAGGAGCCAACCAAGCACCAGTATGATTTCGATGTCTCTACCGTTTACGGTTTCCTGAAGCGCTACGGTCTGGAAGGCGAGGTCAAGATGAACATCGAGCAGGGTCACGCAATCCTCGCCGGCCATTCCTTCGAGCATGAACTCGCAACGGCCGCCGCACTCGGCCTGCTGGGATCGATCGACATGAACCGCAACGATTACCAGTCCGGATGGGATACGGACCAGTTCCCGAACAACGTTCCGGAAATGGCGCTCGCCTATTATCACATCCTGCAGGCTGGCGGCTTTACGACGGGCGGCACGAATTTCGACGCCAAGCTGCGGCGTCAGTCGATCGAGCCGGATGACCTTCTGATCGCCCATATCGGCGGCATGGACTGTTGTGCGCGTGGTCTCAAGGCCGCCGCGAAAATGATCGAGGACGGTGTCCTCTCCGGATTTGTCGCCGAGCGTTATTCCGGCTGGCAGGGCGGGGAGGCGCAGAAGATGCTCAACGGCGACTATTCGCTCGAAGACATCGCGGCCTATGTGGAACAGTCGGAAGTCAATCCTGAGCCGAAATCCGGCCGACAGGAATACCTGGAGAATGTCGTCAATCGCTACGTTTGACGCATTGCAAAAAAACGCTCTTGCCTTGTCGGGGAAAGATGCAATGCTGACGCCGATTCATACTGATTTCTAACATCGGAGCCTGCCTTGCTTGAGACCCCCTATCTACTGTTCCTGGGCGATGCGCCCGATTCACTGGCGGCAAAGGTTGCGCAGGGCATCAAGGACTGGCGACCGGAACTCGCCGTCGGACAATTGCGGCTGGACGGCTGCAACGCAAACCTGAAAATTCCCGATCTGACGATCGAGGAAGCAAAGGCCAGGGGCGCGCGCACCTTGGTGATCGGCGTCGCCAACCGCGGCGGCGTTATTTCCGAAAGCTGGAAAGCCGTTCTCAAGGAGGCGCTGGAAGCCGGCATGGATCTGGCTTCGGGCCTGCACAATCTGCTGCGCGACGAGCCGGAACTGGCGCAACTGGCGGCAAGTCAGGGACGCAAGCTGCATGACGTTCGTCTGCCCTCGGTCAAATATCCGATCGCCAACGGCAAGAAACGAACGGGCAAGAGATGTCTCGCCGTCGGCACCGATTGCTCGGTCGGCAAGATGTACACCGCCCTGTCCATGGAAAAGGCGATGCACGAACGCGGCATGAAGGCCACGTTCCGCGCGACCGGCCAGACCGGCATCCTGATCACCGGCGACGGCGTGCCGCTCGACGCGGTGATCGCGGATTTCATGGCCGGTTCGATCGAATACCTCACGCCGGACAACGATCCCGATCACTGGGATCTGATCGAGGGGCAGGGGAGCCTGTTCCACGCATCCTATTCCGGCGTTACGCTGGCGCTCATCCATGGCGGACAGCCAGACGCGCTGATCCTGTGCGACGAGCCCTTCCGGCCGCATATGCGCGGTCTGCCGGATTACACGCTCCCGAGCCTGGAGACGCTGCAGGACGTCGCGCTTCAGATGGCCAGGATCGTCAATCCGGATTGCAAGGTGATCGGCGTATCGCTCAATACATCGGCCATGGATGACGAGAAGGCGGCCGCCTATATCGCCGAGGTGGAGCAGAGGATGCAGCTTCCGACCGTCGATCCATTCCGGCAGGGAGCGGGGAAACTCGCGGACGCCCTGGCATGAGCATACGCAGACTTGGCGTCGAGGAAACCGTATTTCGCCTTGCGGAGACGTTCACCATTTCGCGTGGATCGCGCGATCAGGCGAACGTGATTACGGTTTCGATCACCGAGGACGGTCATACAGGTTTCGGTGAATGCGTGCCCTATGCGCGCTATGACGAGACCGTCGGCGGCGTCATCGCCGCCATCAAGGCGCTTCAGCCGGACATCGAGGCGGGCGCTGCGCGCGCCGAGTTGCAGTCGTTGCTGCCCGTGGGCGCTGCCCGCAACGCGCTTGACTGCGCCTTGTGGGATCTTGAGGCGAAACAATCCGGCAAACGCGTCTACGAGCTTGCCGGTCTCCCGCAACCAGAGCCCGTGACGACCGCTTTCACCCTCTCGCTGGAAGCGCCCGGCGTTATGCGGGAAAAGGCGCGCAAGAATGCGCATCGCCCGCTCCTCAAGATCAAGCTGGGCGGAGAAGGTGATATTGATCGCATCAAAGCCGTCCGGGAAGGGGCGCCGGAAACGGCCATCGTCGTTGACGCCAACGAGGGCTGGAGCGTCGAGACCTACCGCAGCCTTGCGCCGGATCTGCTGCGCCTTGGCGTGCGCATGGTCGAGCAGCCGCTGCCGGCGGGTAAAGACGAGGCGCTGCTGGAGCTCGACCGCATACTGCCGGTCTGCGCCGATGAAAGCTGCCACGACCGGTCAAGCCTGCCGTCGCTCGTCGGCAAATACGACATGGTCAACATCAAGCTCGACAAGACAGGCGGTCTGACCGAAGCCCTGCTTCTGAAGGACGAGGCGCTGGCCGCCGGCTATGCGATCATGGTGGGATGCATGGTCGGTTCATCGCTCGCCATGGCTCCTGCCGTGCTGGTAGCCCAGGGCGTCGACATCGTCGATCTGGACGGCCCGCTGTTGCTTGCCGAAGATCGTGATCATCCACTTGTGTACAAAGATGGCGGCGTATGCCCGTCCGAACCGGAATTATGGGGTTGAAGAATGCGTACAGTTTACGTCAACGGCGCCTATGTGCCGGAAGATCAGGCCAAGGTCTCGGTTTTCGACCGCGGCTTTCTGTTCGCCGACGGCGTCTACGAGGTCACCTCGGTTCTTGACGGCAAGCTCATCGATTTTGGCGGACATTGCAAGCGGTTGCGCCGCTCGCTCGGCGAACTGGAAATGCGTCTCGACCTGAGCGACGAGGATCTGCTCGCAATCCATCGCGAACTCGTTGCGCGCAACGATATCGACGAGGGCATGATCTATCTCCAGGTCACGCGCGGCGCCGCCGACCGGGATTTCGTCTTTCCTCCCGAAGATACG
This sequence comes from Flavimaribacter sediminis, assembly GCF_019492055.1. Lineage (GTDB taxonomy): Bacteria > Pseudomonadota > Alphaproteobacteria > Rhizobiales > Rhizobiaceae > Flavimaribacter > Flavimaribacter sediminis. Next base: position 575,556 of record NZ_JAICBX010000001.1, read on the forward strand.
CCGCCGACGGTCGTGCTGTTCACGCAGAAGAAGCCGCTGATCGAGAGTGCGCTCGCCGCCAGGGGCCAGAAGGTCATCACCATCGAGGACAAGCGCTGGAGCCGTTGCGACATCAAGACGGTGCAGTTGCTCTATCCGTCGCTCGCCAAGATGGAGGCGAAGGCGAAGGGCGCTGATGACGCCTGGCTGGTGCGCGACGGTTTCGTTACGGAAGGCTCGTCCAACAACGCCTATATCGTGACGTCCGACGGGACCATCGTCACCCGGGATATCTCAAGCGCGATCCTCAGCGGCATCACCAGGCAGGCGGTGCTCGAATGCGCGCGTGATCTGCAGATGAAGATCGAGGAGCGTCCGTTCAGTGTCGAGGAAGCCGAAAACGCCGTCGAGGCCTTCTCGACCTCGGCGTCCGGTTTCGTCGTGCCCGCCGTGGAAATCGATGGCAAGCCGATTGGCGACGGCAAGCCCGGACCGGTCGCCACGCGTCTGCGTTCGGTCTATATTGAAAAGATGCGCCAAGCGGCTATCTGACCGTCTCCTTTCGATTGTGCGCAGTTCCGGTTTACTTTCCGGGGAATGCGGTGCAGATACGTCCAGATGAATTCCGCCACGTTATGCGAAAGTAATTTTGCAGCCGGCGAGCACTTCTCTGCGTATTGTGGATAGTGTTTCAGGGCGTCTCGCGGTATTTTGTGACAAGACCTGCGTAAGGGAGATCCCCCATGAATATTCAGTTGAAACAGAAGGACAGCCCGTCGCTCGGTTCTTTCAACTGGTCCGATCCGTTCCGTCTGGACGACCAGCTTACCGACGACGAACGGATGATCCGCGACTCCGCGCACGCCTACGCGCAAGAGAAGCTGCAGCCGCGCGTGATCGAAGCCTATCGCGAAGAAAAGACCGATCCCGGCATCTTCGCCGAAATGGGCGAGATGGGGCTGCTCGGCGTCACCATTCCGGAAGCCTATGGCGGCATTGGCGCAGGTTACGTGTCCTATGGCCTGGTCGCCCGCGAAGTCGAGCGCGTCGATTCCGGCTACCGTTCGATGATGTCGGTCCAGTCCTCGCTCGTCATGTATCCGATTTACGCCTATGGCTCGGAAGAACAGCGCAAGAAATATCTGCCAGGACTTGCCGCCGGCACGTCCATCGGCTGTTTCGGCCTGACGGAACCCGACGCCGGCTCCGATCCGGGCGGCATGAAGACCCGAGCAAAGAAGATCGACGGCGGCTACAGCCTGTCCGGCGCCAAGATGTGGATTTCCAACTCGCCGATCGCCGACGTGTTTGTCGTCTGGGCGAAGTCCGAGGCGCATGACGGAAAGATCCGCGGTTTCGTGCTGGAAAAGGGCATGAAGGGCCTGTCGGCGCCCAAGGTTGAGGGCAAGCTGTCGCTCCGGGCCTCGATCACCGGCGAGATTGTGCTCGACAATGTTGAGGTGTCCGAGGACGCGCTTCTTCCGAATGTTGAAGGCCTGAAGGGTCCGTTCGGCTGTCTCAATCGCGCGCGCTACGGCATTGCCTGGGGCGCGCTCGGCGCCGCCGAATTCTGCTGGCATGCGGCCCGTCAGTACGGTCTCGACCGGAAGCAGTTCGGTCGTCCGCTTGCGCAAACCCAGCTCTTCCAGAAGAAGCTCGCCGACATGCAGACCGAGATCTCTCTCGGTCTTCAGGGCGCGCTGCGCGTCGGCCGTCTCATGGATGAGGCCCAGGCCGCGCCGGAGATGATCTCGATCGTCAAGCGCAACAATTGCGGCAAGGCTCTGGAGATCGCCCGCATGGCGCGCGACATGCACGGCGGCAACGGCATTTCCGAGGAATTCCAGGTCATGCGCCACATGTGCAATCTGGAAACCGTCAACACCTACGAGGGCGCGCATGACGTCCACGCCCTGATCCTCGGCCGCGCCCAGACCGGCCTGCAGGCGTTCTTCTGATACCTGCCCGAACACACGCCCTGTCCCGATAACGGACAGGGCGACACGGAATCTCCTGCTGAAATTTCCCGCCATTTATGCTATAAGACGTGCAGTGAAACCCGCGAGCGCCCGGGCCCCTGACGCCTGAAAATCTCAATTCCCGAAACAAAGTCAGATTGTGAAACAAACCTACCACCAACTCTCATGCCGGACCTGATCCGGCATCCAGTCGTCAAGCGTCTGCGTGGCGGAAGATGAAGAAGCAAACACCTGAAATCCGGATTCCCGAAACAAAGCCAGTTTGTAAATCAAGCCTCACCACCAACCCTCCTGCCGGGCTTGATCCGGCATCCAGCGGCCACGCGTCTGCGTGGCGGAAGGTGAGGCAGCGAACGCCTGAAAATCAGATTCCCGAAACAAAGCCAGATTTCGCAAAAGCTCCATGCTACCAATATATTGAATCAAAATTATTAGTTAAAGTGTTGATATAATAGGATTTTTCTAACTTTCAATTCCATCTTGTCACGCGTCGCCGCAACGAATAGAGTGCGCTTGGCCCTGCGAGATGCCTCCGGACCCGCGGAAAAGGTTCAGCCTGCTCGATCATTCATGACATTCGTCTGCCCCAGGTGCAGCCGGTTGCGGGTCTCGGTCCTATGCACATGGAGGCAACATGAAAATCCTTCCCGCATCTCCGGATATTTCCCGTCTCAAGAAGCAATCCAAGCAGTTGCTGAAAGCCGCCAGGGCCGAAAGCCCCGAAGCGATCGCCCGCTTTGTCGAGGCGTTGCCGTCCTTGCGGGACGGCGATGCGCCAACTGCGAATGTTCTGCGGCTACACAATGCGCAATCGGTCATTGCGCGTGAATACGGATTTCCGTCCTGGCCGCAGTTGAAGCGTTACGTCGAGTGGAAGCGCGGGGATCTCGCAGAAAGGCTGGCGACCTGGTTGCGGCTTGTGCTGGAAGGCAACGCCGCGCGTCGCCGGCTCGCCATGCGCATGATGGATGAAGAGCCGGATCTGTTTGCCGGCGATCCATGGGTCGCGTGCGTCCTCGGCGATGTTTCGGCTCTGCGTGACATTCTTGGCCGCGATCCGGATTTCGTTCTGAAGCAGGACGGTCCGCTCGCCATGCCGCCACTGGTCGCTGTCGCGCATTCGAAACTCATTCTCGACGGCGATCGCGAGGACGGCCTTCTCGCATCGGCCCGTCTGCTCATCGATCACGGCGCGGACGTCAACGCACGCTGGTCCGACCCGCAATACAAGGACAGTTCGCTTTCGCCGTTATACGGAGCCGCTGGCGTCACTCACCATGCAGGCATGACGAAGCTGCTGCTCGACGCGGGCGCGGATCCGGATGACAACGAATCCCTCTATCATTCCATGGAGACAGGCGATCTCGCCTGCACGCGATTGCTTCTCGAGGCAGGCGCGACGGTTCCCGGAACCAACGCTGTGGGTCGGGCGCTGGATTACGACAGGCTGGACGCGTTGAAACTCCTCATCGATCACGGCGGCGACCCGAATGAGAACGTCTGGCTGCACCATGCGATCATGCGCGGGCGCTCCCTCGAGCATATTCGGCTGCTTGTCGAGGCTGGCGGCGATAGCCGCGCTGTAAGTAGCGAAGGCGTCAGCGTCTTTCGCTGGGCCATGCTTCATGGCCGCGAGGATGTCGTCTCCTTGCTCCGGGGTCTCGGCGTCGAGGAAAGCCCGACCGACGAAGAGCGCTTTGTCGCCGCTTGCACGCGCGGCGACGAGGCGGCGGCCCGATCCATTCTTGCAGATCATCCCGATGCGTTGTCGCGTCTGTCAAAGGCGCAGCTGCAGATTCTTCCGCAGCTTGCGAGCATCGGCGCGATCGACGCCGTCCGCACGATGCTGGCGTTCGGCTGGCCGCGAGAGGTCAAGGCCGGGTGGCATGCGACGGCGTTGAACCACGCCGTATTTCAGGGAGACGCCGCCATGACCCGCCTGCTCATGCAGGCCGGCGCCGATTGGCGAGCACAACATGGTTTCGGCGACAACGTTCTCGGCACACTGTCCTTCGCCTCGAATGCGGAGGACATCGCCGATCCCGCGCCGCTGGATTACGTCGGTTGCGCAAAGGCGCTTGTCGAAGGCGGCGTGCCGGTCGAAGCCTTCGATGAGTACGTCTTTTCTCCGGAAGTCGCGGCCTGGCTCGAAACTGCGTAGCGCCGTTAATTCATGCGAAAGCGCGCGCCCGGCGCCGGCGGGGTCTCCACCGCGCCGGCGAAACACTGGGCGTTCTGCATCCAGTATTTGGCGACCGGGCCGACAGCCTCGATCTGCGTATCCGCAACGTTGCGGGTCTGGGTCACCACTTGGCAGAAACCGGTCGCCGGTCCCGTGACGCAATTGTCCTCCTGCGGCTCGTTCCATTCCCATATCTCGCCCGATGGCGCGGTCAGGGAAACGAATGGCGCCGGATCGGGAACCGGTTTCCCGCGATTGACGAATGTCCAGCCGAAGGTGGTCACGCCCAGATGGGCGATGTTCCTGATCCGGTCGGTGTCGACCCGCTCCTCGCCGAGCACATCGAACACCTCCTGGCCATGCGCCCAGGTCTCCATCTGCCGCGCTGAAATGCAGGAGCGCGCGCTCATGTCTGGCCCCGCCCAGGCAAGACGGGCCTTGGGATCGGCTTTCGAATAGGCGTCCGCCAGTTCTTCGAAACCCTCGCGCCATGACGCCGCGAGGCGCAGACCGGTCGTGTCTCCCAGCCAGTCATACTGCACCTGCCGCAGCGATCTGCCTTGCTGGAGAGCTTCGGCGATCGGAACCATGAAGGCGTCGAACGCCGCCCGGTCCCTCAATGTCAGCAAAGCGCCGTGATTGAACATGTGCAGATGTCCGATCACATCCTCGATCGTCCAGTCCTTGAACTGCGTGACGGTCTTCAACCGCTCCGCGCCGAGCGGCGCGACGAGGGCGTGGAGGGCTCTGGATTCCTCAAGAAAGTCTGTGGCTTGCTGCATCTTGCGTTCCTCCGTCCGCCATGCGTCAGTAAACTGTGCCGTCGCAATTTTGTTAAGGGGTCAATCGTTCTTTTTACCAGTTAGCTTGTAGCGCACGAAGCCCCAGACCTTTCTTGGCATCACAAACACGCCAACTGCAAATGCCAGAGCAACTAGCAACGGATGTGCGCGCCTCAGCATTCGACTGGCATAGCCTTTGGCTTCCTTTTCCTGTTCTTCGACCTGGCCACCTTCGAGGTGGCCGCAGACATGGTGGCCAATCTCATGATACAGGGTCGTTTCGGCATTTAATCGGTAGAAAAAACTCCGATACCAGATGTTTTTGCTCGGCCAGGTCACCAGTATCTTCGAAAATTCAGTACGATAATAACCCAGATAATCCAGATCCTCGTGAAACGGCATAACGTCGATTGACGTCAGCTTCTGCAGATCCCTGGCGTCGGGAGTATGCAGCCAGCGGGACACCATTTTCGCGATCTTCTCCGGATCCTTCAGTTTTGTCGATATGGTGATCTGGACACCGCGCTTTTCAAAGCAGTAGGATCGATCTGCGACAACAGAAGCCAGAAGATCGACCGTGCGCCGGTGAAGCGAATGGAGTTTGGACCGTCGCAACCGACGCAATTCCCTTGCGCATTGATCGCTGTCTATCTCATTGAGAATACTTAGAAGAACCGCCAGGAATCTGGCTTGTGGGCCACGATGATATTCGGCCCATTTGGGCGATCTCAGCTGTTCCAGAATGACAGGTTTCGCGGGGGTTCCGATTGCATACAGAACGCGCCAGCCGTCCCGAGTCATCCTTGTGTTAGAGCCTGCAACGCCGCCAAGAAGCTTTTTCAGCGCGGCTCTGGCAGGATCTTCCGAAGGTGTCGCGTTTACGTTCATTCACCATCCCTATTTCTACCTGATGTAGGTATTCAAGGCAAAGCAACCAAGGCTTCGGTGGTCACACATGGAGTGTTGTGATAGCGGGAGGTTCGCGCTTTGGCTGTTGGAAACTTTCGTTTTCGGGAATAACAGTCACGGACGCAATTTCCGGAGATCAGCACGATGAGCAACGGTCGAAACAAGTACCAGTCACGAGAGAACCGTGCGGTTGTTGATGAGCTTTTAATGAAGCAATGGGATCCAATCGGCGTTGGCGAAGATCCAGACGCTGCCGGTGAATACACCAACTACGCCGACCGCGCCAATGTCATGCTGATGGACGAAGATGCCGATGTCGATGAAATCGCACGATATCTCGACTGGATCGCTACGGTTTACATAGGGCTGCCGGGCTTCCCCAAGAAAAGAGTGTTGACGCTGCTGAGTTGCTGGTCAGTCTCAAACCTTCATTCAATACGCACTGAAGCGCCGCGGCGACACAGGCGGCCGAAAATTCAATCTACTGGTCGCTGATTTCGAACAGCATGGCGCCATTCGCGATCTGGCGGCCGGTCTCCGCGCCGATCGCTGCGACGATCCCGTCGATCGGTGAAACAATTTCGTGCTGCATCTTCATCGCCTCCACAACGCCGAGCCGCTGACCTTTCGTCACGGCGTCGCCGATTGAGACGCCGATATCCGTCACGACGCCATGCATCGGCGCGCGCAGAAGGCCGGCTTCGGCGCTGTCTTGCAGGCCCGACTTCAATCCATCGAGGCGGCGAAAGCGCAACTCCCGGCCTTTCAACGCGACAAAGACAGCGTCGCCTTCGATCAACGCCGCGTCGAGGCGCAGGCGCTTGCCGTCGATGACGAACAGCATCGGGTCCGACGGATTGGTCTGCACTGTCCTCGTCGCCCCGTCCATTTCAATCGCGTAGCAGCCATTGCCTTTGGCGGTGAGGCGCAGCTCCGGCGCCTCCATCAAGCTCATGCGAACGGGAAGCAGCGGCGAACTCGACCAGTCGAGCAGGGCGGGGGCAACCGAAACGGCCTTTTCATGCGCTTCTCTGCGTCGGTCGAGATAGACGAGAATGGCGGCGATCGCCGTGGCGTCCGGATCGACCTCTACAAGTTCGAAAGACAACTTTCCGACCAAATCCGTTGTCGCCTGGCCTGACGCAAAGGCGTCGGAGGTCAGCAGGGTCTTCAAAAACGCCTTGTTGGTTTGCGGACCGAAGAGGATCGTCCGGTCGAGCGCTGATACGAGCGCCTGCCGGGCGCTCTCGCGGTCTGGCCCATGGGCGACGATCTTGGCGATCATGGAATCGTAGAACGGCGAGATTTCCGTGCCGGTCTCGACGCCTGAATCGACCCGCACGCCGTCGCCCTCCGGCGGCCGCCACAAATGGATCGGACCGGTGGACGGCATGAAGGCGTCGTCCTCGGCGCATAGCCGCGCCTCGATCGCATGCCCGTGAAAGCCGATATCCTCCTGGCGGAGTTCGAGCGTTTCGCCGCGCGCTATCCGGATCTGCCATTCCACGATGTCGAGGCCGGTCACCATCTCGGTCACCGGATGTTCGACCTGCAGCCGCGTGTTCATTTCGAGGAAGTAAAAATCGCCGCTTTCCGTTAGCAGAAACTCCACGGTTCCGGCGCCGAAGTAGTCGACCGCCCGGGCGGCGTCCACGGCGGCCTTGCCCATGCCTTGACGCAACTCGTCTGTCAGGGCCGGGCCGGGCGCTTCCTCCAGCACCTTCTGGTGGCGCCGCTGGACCGAGCAGTCGCGTTCGCCCAGATGGATGCAATGTCCGTGCGTATCGGCGAGAATCTGGATCTCGACATGGCGCACGTTCTCCAGCGCCCGTTCGAGGATCAGTTCGTCCGATCCGAATGCCGCGCGCGCCTCCGTGCGCGCAATATCGAGTTCGCCTTTCAGGGCGTCAGTGTCCCTGACAAGGCGCATGCCGCGACCTCCGCCGCCGGCCGAAGCCTTGATCATCAGCGGAAAGCCGATCTCTTCCGCAGCCCGCACAAAGGCGTCGTCGCTCTGGTCTCCGCCCTTGAAACCGGGAATGCACGGGATGCCCGCCTGTTCGACCAGCGCCTTGGCTGCAGCCTTGCTTCCCATGGTCCGGATAGCGTGTTCGTCCGGCCCCACGAAAATCAGGCCAGCGTCCTTGCATGCTTTGGCAAAGTCTCGATTTTCCGAGAGAAAACCGTAGCCTGGGTGAATGGCTTGAGCATTCGATTCAAGCGCTGCCGCGATTATCTGCTTGATGGAAAGATAAGATTCGGCCGCAGCCGATCCATCCAGAGCGACCGCCCTGTCTATGAATTTGACGTGTGGCGCGGCGCTGTCGGCCGGCGAGTGGACAGCGATTGTCTCAATCCCCATGCGCCTTGCCGTGCGCATGATGCGGATCGCGATCTCGCCGCGATTGGCGACGAGAAGCGTGTCGAAGGTTTGCGTCATCGCGCCCAGTCCGGCTTTCGCTTGCCAAGGAAGGCGGCGATGCCCTCGCGGCCTTCCTGACTGGTCATGCAGTTTGCGAAACGATCGGCTGCAAGGTCGATCAGTTCATCGGTGTCCATCTGGCCGACGCAAAGAAGAATTTCCTTGGTCGCCGCGTTCGCCTCCGGGCCGCATCTGAGAACCGCCTTGCGGATCTCCTTTTCCTTTTCAGCGAGTTCGTCGGCCGAATCGACGACCTCGTTGGCAAGTCCGAGTTTCAGCGCTTCGTCGCCGTCGAACCGCGTCGCCGTCAGCATGATGCGCCGGGCGGTCCGCAGCCCAAGTCGTCGCACCACATAGGGCGCGATCTGGGCCGGCGGAATGCCGAGGGTTGTTTCGGTCAGGGAAAACTGTGCGTCCCGGGTGGTGATGACAATGTCGCCGGCGCATAACAGGCCGAGCCCTCCGGCCATGGCGGCGCCTTCGACAAGCATGATGACCACCTGCGGCATGCCGTCGATCAGCGCGAAGAGTTCGCCTGCGTCGCGGTTCGCATCGCGGATCGTCGCCATGGGGTCGGCGGATTCCTCCGCCTCCATAAAGCCTTTCAAATCGCCGCCGGAACTGAAGACCCCGCCATTGCCGCGGAAGGTAATGCCGCGGATTGTGCTGTCCTCGCGCGCCTGACCGAGAACGGAGGTCAAGGCCGTCACCGTGTCCGACGACAGCGCATTGCGTTTATCTGGGCGGTTGAAGCGGATCGTCAGCCAATGGTCCTCATGGACCAGCACCAGACCGCCGGATTCCTGCAACATGGGGTTCTCCTTACATTCTCGCCACGCCGAAGCTGTTCGGATGGAGCTGCCGTCGTCGCGCTTCCCGGCAGGTTTCCAGGGCAAAGCCCAGCACCTTGCGCGTGTCGCGCGGGTCGATAACGCCATGATCCAGCATGTGGCCAGAGGTATAGAAAGCGTCGGATTGTCCGTCGAACAGACTGACGATCTTGTCGCGCTGTGCTTTCAGCATCGCCGGGTCGAGCGTCTTGCCGCGCCGCGCGGCCGATCGGGTCATCACCTGTTCCATCGTCAACGCAGCCTGCTCGCCTCCCATCACGCCGGTCTTCGCGTTCGGCCAGGAAAACAGGAAATCCGGCGCGTAGGCGTAGCCGCACATGCCGTAGTTCCCGGCGCCGAAGCTCGCGCCGACATAGAAGGTGATCTTTGGAACCCGCACATTCGATACGGCCTGGATCATCTTGGACCCGTGCTTGATCATGCCGGCGTGCTCATACTCCGCGCCGACCATGTAGCCGGTTGTGTTCGACAGGAAGACCAGAGGAATGTCGGCCTGGTCGCACAATTGCATGAATTGCGCGGCCTTGGTCGCCCCTTGCGGATCGATCGGCCCGTTGTTGCCGAGAATGCCGCAGGGATGGCCAAAGACGTCGGCCTGCAGGCAAACAGTGGAGACGCCGTAGTCCGGCTTGAAATCGCTGAAATCGGAGCCGTCCACCAGTCTGGCGGCAAGCTCGCGCATGTCATAGGGGCGTCGATAGTCAACGGGCGCGAGCCCTGCGATCTCGTCCGCCGACGACACCGGCTCCGTAAAAGCCCGGGCGGGCGGTGCGGCGCAGTCCTTGTTCCAGTCGAGACGAGCGACGATGTCGCGGGCGATCGCAATGCCGTGGGCGTCGTCCTCGGCCAGATACTCCACCAGCCCGCTGACGGATGCATGCATTTCCGCGCCGCCAAGCGTCCGGTCGTCGGATTCTTCGCCCGTGGCCGCCTGGACGAGGGCTGCTCCGGCAAGCGCCGCCATACCGTTCTTGCGCACGCCGATCACATAGTCGCTCATGCCCGGCTGGTAGGCCCCGCCTGCGGTCGACGGGCCGTGCAGAACGGTGATGACCGGAACGCCGGCGGCCGACAGTTTCGCAAGGCCGTGAAACATGCCCCCGCCATGCGCCCACAGCTCCACCGTGTAGTCCATGAGATTGGCGCCTGCGCTTTCGACGAGATGGATGAAAGGCAGTTTTTGCTTCAGGGCGATGTCCAGGCAGCCAAGCGCCTTGTCGACCGATCTCGGGGTTGACGCGCCGGCGTTGATGCCGCTGTCGTCGACAAAGACCAGGCAGCGCACGCCGCTCACGAAGCCGATGCCGGTAATCATGCTTGCGCCGGGCACGCTGGTCGCGGGATCGCCATTGTCGGCCAGATAGCCGGCCATATTATAGAGCGCGAGGTAGGGCATGCCCGGATCGAGCAATTGCGAGAGCCGTTCCCGCGGCGTCAGTTGTCCGCGCTCTTCGAAACGTGGCCGACGCTCCTCCGATTTGGCGGCGGCGCGGTTTTCCAGATCCCGCAGCGTTCCGACGAGACCGAGCATTGCAGCGCGGTTTTCCGCAAAACTTTCAGACTGGACGTCGAGCATGGAGCGATAGACGGGCATGTGCCTAATCCGGTTGATGTGCTGGTTCGCGATCCTGCCGCCTTTCAAGTCGCAACGCCAGTTCATTTGGAACGTGAATCGGCGTCGCGAGAAGGATTTGAGCGTACGCCTTGGCCTGCGGGTCGTTTCTCAGGCTGGCGACCCCGCCCCCGCCAAGGCAATCGTGCAGGAGAAAATTGATGGCGTTGAGACCCGGAAGATAGAACCGCTCGACCCGGCCGTTGAGAAAATGCGCGAACCGGTCGGCGACGAAATCCTCCGTCAGTTGCTCCCAAAGATAGGGCAGCGCATCCGGGTCTCGGGCGATCACGCCGATATTGGCCTTGTCACCCTTGTCGCCGCTGCGCGCCAGTGCGGCATCGATCAGCCGAAGCGTCGCCATTTGCGTCGTGGCGGCGGGAGCTGCGGGTGGTTCGGGTCTGACGATCGAGGCGGGGCCAGTCGTTGGCGCATGCGTGACAGTGCGGGTCGCGCCGCCCAGACTGACGGTCAGCGCAATGTCGTCGCGCGGCAAAAGGAATGAAAAGAGCCTGACGACCGGCGAGGGGCGCGGGCGCGTCCCGGCGAACCCGCTCAGCCCCGGCGGCCCTGACAGGCCGAGCCCGACCGCCTCGCGGAACAGCAGCGCGATCGCCTTTTCGTCCGCATGGCGGGCGGCGAGCTTGACGCAGACCTCGCGCCACTCCTGCGCGCGGGCATGCGCGCCATACTGGCTTTCGGCGCCGATCACCTCGACGCTGGTCTCCGTGTAGTCCGGGAGGTTGGCGCTGCGCAGGATATGTCGCGCCCGGTTGACGGCGGCGTCGGCGAAGCGCTGCGCCTTTCTGTCGGCGTCGAAGCCGGTGAAGCTGAAGAGATGGCCGCCCCGGTATCCGTCCATCCAGGTGGCGCAGATTTTCAGCGTCTCAGGCGGCGGCGATCCCTTTGCTCCCGTCACCGCGACAAGGTCGTCCGCGGCCTGCTCAAGCCGGACCTCGCTGAAATCGCATGTCACATCCGGCAGCTTGTAGGCCTGCGGATCGCCGATCTCGTAGAGGATCTGTTCGGCCACGGTGCCGGTGGATACAAGGCCGCCGCTGCCTTGTGGTTTGGAAACCGAAAACCGTCCGCCAGGCTCGACCTCGACGACGGGATAGCCGATCGTCTCCATCGTGTCGGCGCACAGCTCCCAGTCGGTGAAATTGCCGCCGGTCGCCTGCGGGCCGCACTCGATAATGTGCCCGGCCAGACTGCCGGCCGCCAGCAGATCGCAAGATTCAGCTGTCCATCCATGGACGTGAATGCACACGCCGAGCGTGACGGCGGAATCGACGCAGCGCCCGGTCACCACGATGTCCGCGCCCATGTCGAGGGCTTCGGCGATCCCGAAGGCGCCCGTATAGGCGTTGATGCTTGCAATGCGTCGCGGATCGGGGAAGGGGGCTTTCGCGTCCAGTTCCAGGATATTCGATCGGGACAGGTTATCGGCGCGATCCGTCAGATCATCGCCCGTCACCCAGGCGACCTTCAGGGCGAGGCCAGCTTCGGCGATAGCCTTTTCAAGCGCCGCCGCGCAGGCGCGCGGGTTCAGCCCGCCGGCGTTTGAGACGATCCTCACGCCTTGTTCGGCGATGCGCTCCAGATTGGGCGCAATGGCTGCGGACACGAAATCGGTCGCGTAGCCGAGCGTCGCATCCTTGGCCCGCGCCCGCGCCAGGATAGACATGGTGATTTCCGCCAGATAGTCGTAGACGATGAAGTCGACGCGACCGCTGTCGAGCAACTGGCGCGTCGCCAGCGCCGCATCGCCCCAGAAGCCGCTCGCGCCGCCGATCCTGACAGGTCTGTCGCTCATAAGCCTCCCCAGCGAACGAACCGCCTCCTCGATGCGGATCGATCTGTCGATCTACATAAGATGATCGGACAAACGTATGCAACCGCTCCCGTCAGCCCTCAAAGCCTTCCAGCTTCATGTCGTGCGCGTAGCCGCGTCCCTCGCGTTGGTCGGGCGGCGGAATGAAGAGGAATTCCGGCGTGCGCCGGCGATATTCATGCATATGGACGATCACCGTGTCACGGTCGGCGAGCACAACGCCATAGGCCGGTTCCTCCATGTTGCCGGGAACGCGCCTGATATCCGGATTCTCAGTCTCGTCGCGCAGATCGAGCGCAAGCTGCTGGTTGGTGCTGCGCATGCAGGAGACCGGAACGCCGCGCCAGCTTCCGAAGATCGGCCGGTGGATGTGCCCGAAGAACAGATGCCGTATCCGCGCCCGGTGCGGCTCGAGGATCGACCAGAGCGCTTCGCTGTCGAGCATGCGACTGCCGTCCATTCCGGCGATCCCGACCTCGAAGGGCGGATGGTGCATGAAAAGGAAGACCGGCTCGTCATCGGCGTCCAGTTGCGCCTTCAGCCATGCCTGGCGTTTCTCGCAATAGTGCCCCGAGTGCACGCCTTCCTGCAATGTTTGAAGGAACAGGCACTTGCCGGCGTCGGTCCGCCAAACGCCCTGGACGAAACCATTACCGTCGTCGAAGGCGTCGGGAAAGTGGCGGCGGAGTTCCGGCACGGCGTCGTGATTGCCGACCATCAGGACGAGCGGGATCGTGAGGCCTGACACCGCCTTTTTGACAGCTTCGTACTCTTCCGGCCCGCCCCAGTGGGTCAGATCTCCGCCGATGACCGCAAATTCCGCGTCGGACTGTTCGGCGTTGATGCTTTCTACGGCGCCGGCAAGCCGTTTCGCCGGGTCGGAGCCGTACATGGTCTTGCCTTCGCCGACCACGTGGACGTCGGTGAGATGGATGAATTTCGCCATTTCGGAAATATCCGCCTGAGGTTGAATGCAGGCTGACTATAGTGGCCGGGTTTCGCGCCGCAAGGGCGGCCAGGTGTATTCAGCCCCGTTTCGGGCCGATCCGGTTGCGCAGCGTTCCCAACCCCTCGATTTCGAGTTCGACCACGTCGCCGGGATTGAGGAAACGGCCGAGTTCAAGACCACAACCCCCGCCGACGGTTCCCGAGCCGATGAATTCTCCCGGATAAAGCGTCTCGTCGCGCGAGACGTGGGCGATGATCCGGGCAAAGGAGTGGTGCATTGTGGACGAATTTCCGCGAGACCATTCCTCGCCATTGATACGGGCGACCATAGTGAGATTGTCGCCATCGCCGATTTCGTCGCGCGTGACGAGCCACGGTCCCATCGCATTGGCGGTCCGGAAATCCTTGCCCTTTGACGGCCCAAGCCCGCCCTGCATTTCGGCGATCTGATGGTCCCGGGCGCTGAAATCGTTGAAGATCAGGAACCCGAACACGTGGTCCATGGCGTCTTCTTCGGCGATGTCGGATCCTTCCTTGCCGATGATGATTCCCAGTTCGAGTTCGTAGTCCAGTTTCGTCTCCCCGAATGGCCAGAGGATCTCGTCTTCGGGGCCGGAGACGGAAAACCGGTTGCCCTTGTAGTATATCGGTTGATCGTACCAGACCTGCGGGATGACGACCTCGTCCGGAGATATTCGCGTTTTCGCCTGTCCGAAAAGATACCGGTTCGCGCGCGCCTGGCGCAGGTGCATTTCGAAGGTCAGGGCGTCGCGCATTTGCGGCGGACAGGGCACAGGCGCCAGCAAGCGGACCTGGCTCGTAAAGATCTTTTCTGCTTCGTCGATTGCGTCGCCGGCGGCGGCGAGACCTTCCTCTCCAGCTTCGATCAGGGAGAGCATATCGGAAAAGGCGGGATGGAGATTGCGGTCCAGAACGGCGATGCGGCCGTCATGCGCTATCGCGCCGATTTCGGGCGCTTCCGCGCCCGGTCGTTCAAACGTCAGGAGTTTCATGCCGTCTCTTTCAGATCTTCATAGAGTTCCGATACGCGCGTGCCGGCGACGTATGTCTTTGCGAATGAGGGGCGCTGCTGGATGGCCTCCCACCACCGTTTGAAATTCGGAGCATTGTCCCAGACATGGGCGAGGCCGAGATCGCGCATGCGGTCGACCGTGGGAACCACGCAGATATCCGCGATCGTGAACTGGTCTCCGCAGAGCCAGGCATGGTCGGCAAGCGTCTTGTCCATGCGCGAGATCGTGTCGCCAAGCCTCTCGATCGATTCCGCCATCTTGCTGTCGGTGAATCCGTTTTTTCCCATTTCCTTGTAGAAATGACGGCGCAGCGGCCGGTCGTCCGCGTTGGACTGGATCTCTTCGTCCGAGTAATCGCGATAGTGCCGGGAGAAGGCCTTGTTGAAGGAGGGGACCCGGATGGCGGCCGTCGGCACTTCCTCCAGATAGCGCATCCATGCCCGCATGCCGGCGCGTCCATAGGCGTCGGGGGGCGAAAGCGGCGGTTCGGGAAACACCTCGTCGAGGTATTCCATGATCACCGAACTGTCGATGACAGGCCTTCCGTCATGCAGCAGCGTTGGCACCACGCCGTTGGGATTGAGCTTCAAATATTCCGGCGCCAGCTGTTCGTTCTTGCGAAAGTCGATCTTGGTGTTCGTGAAATCGACGCCTTTCTCGTAGAGACACATGCGGGTTTTCTGGGAACAGGTCGAAATCGGATTGTTCAGAAGTTCGAGCGTCATCATTTTCCTCCGCCATGGGCTCCACAGGAGCACGGTTCGTCATGCGGGCAGGTTGCGCCGCGCCGGTATCTCAACATCTGCCGCATGATTTCCGGACGCGGCGGCGCGATCCGGCCATGCGACAGGTCGCGGTAGATCGAGGCGACATTGGCGACCACGCGTTCGCGGTCGAGCCAACTGTCAAACTGGTCGAAGGCGATGTCCCAGGCGGCGTCCTCCCAGGACATTCCCGCTTCGTATCGTATCGTCGCCTCATTGCGCGTATGGATCAGGTAATCGCGCATATGCCGCAGTTCGGCCTTGGTCCCGACCGGTCCGTGGCCCGGAACCACCGTTTCGATGTCCCAGTCCAGAATGAGGTCGCAGGCCTTGATCCAGTTGTCGATCGGGCCTGCCCAGATGATCGGATGACCGCCCGAAAACAGGATGTCGCCTGTAAAGACGGTTTTGGCATCCGGTATGTGAACCACAATGTCGCCGCGCGTATGGGCGGGTCCGAGTTCGACCAGTTCGACGGTGCGGCCGCCGACCTCAATGGTCTTGTGGCCGTTGAACAGCTCCGTCGGCGGACGGTGAACCACGTCCGAAAAATCAAAGCGCACGCCCATTGTTTCGTGAAGAAAGGCGCCGATTTCGCCATGGTTGCGCCAGTTGCGCACCATCTCGGCGAAGACTTCTGCAGGGCGTTCCTCCATTTCCTCCGCACAGGCCGTCGATCCGATGATCCGGGCGTCGCCGGCGAGCGCATTGCCGAAGGTGTGGTCGCCATTGGCGTGGGTGTTGACCAGTATGTCGATTGTTTCGGCTTCCGGCGCGGCGCGGCGGTAGGCGTCCAGCATGTCGCGCGTCAGGCGGCCGGTAAACAGCGTGTCGACCAACAGGCTTTCGCCCTCCGAGACGACAAGTCCGCTATTGCTCCATCCCCAGGATCCGTCTCCCTGAATATAGGCGAAAAGGCCGTCGCCGAGATCCGTCAGTGTGCGTGTTACATTCGTTGCCAAGTGCTTTGCTTTCATATGAGGGCCAGCGCCAGCCAGGGCGCGATCATGACAATCGCGATCATGACGACCATGATCAGCGCAAACGGGGCGGCGCCGGCGAATATGTCGCTGAGGCCAATTCGGTCATCGTCGAGATTCGATTTGATCACGAAGCAGGCCACTCCAAGGGGTGGGGTCAGAAGTCCGATTTCGACGGCGATGATCGTGACGATCCCGAACCATACGAGATTGATCCCGAAAGGCTCCACCACTGGCAGTATCAGCGGCAGGAGTATCAACAGGATCGAGGCGCTGTCGAGGATCGTTCCGAGAAGTATGATCACGATCAGGTAGAGGACGAGGATCCCGGTCAGGCCGAGGTTCCAGGTAGCCAGCAAATCGGTCATGGCGTTTGGCAGGCCGGTCAGGGCCAGCAAGCGCGAATACATGTGGGCTGCGATGATGAGAAAGGTGATCGAGGCCGTCACCTGGCCGGTTTCGATCAGGATGCGTCCGATCTCGCGCCATCCGAGCCGCCCCTTGAACTGCGCCACGAGGAATGCGCCAAGCGCGCCGACGCCGCCGGCCTCGGTCGGGGTGAAGAACCCGCCGTAGATGCCGCCCAGCACAAGCAGGATCAGGGCGACCACCGGCGCAGATTTCAGCAGCATTTCCGACGTTGCGATCGAGGCTGTGTCCAGACGGTTGGAAACGCCGGTGAAGCCGGACGCGAAGCGCGCCATCAGAATGATCGCAACGCTGAACAGGACCGCCAGCACGATGCCCGGAAGAATGCCTGCCTTGAACAGATCGCCGATCGAGACTTCGGCGAGTATTCCGTAAAGGATCAGAAGAAGGGACGGCGGGATCAGCATACCGAGCACCGAAGACCCGGCGACAACGCCCACGGAGAACCGTGGCGTGTAGCCCTGCCGGATCAGTTCGGGAACGGCGACCTTCGTGAACACGGACGCCGAGGCGATCGAGGTGCCGTTGACGGCGGCGAATATGGCGTTGGCGAAAACCGTTGCGATGCCGAGACCGCCGCGGAACTTGCGGAACAACTGTCCGGCGACGTCGAACAGGTCGCGACCGAGGCCGGAAGCGCCGACCAGAACGCCCATCAGCACAAACAGCGGGATAACGCCGAACGAATACCGGGCGACGCTGTCGAGAGCCGCCTGGGAGAGGAGGGCGCCGGCGATCGCGAATTTTCCTTTGACCAGGATGACGCCGACAAAGGAAACCGCCATCAGGGCGATCGCCACATGCATTCCGGTCTGGATCAGCACGAGGATCACGGCGATCGATGCAAGCCCGATTTCAACGTTGCTCATGGGTGGCGCTCCGTTTGAAACGCCGCCCGGAACAGGTTGACCGTCAACATGGCGTAGACCACGCAGGTCATGACGCATCCCGCAAGCACTGCAAGGACGAACGGCCAGCGGGGCAGGGTGAAGACGCCGTAGAGCCCCACTGTCTCGCGGTCCGCAATCGCTGATTCAATCTCGGGCCAGATGTAGCGCAAAAGGACGGCGAGCATGATCGTGCCGACAAGATGGTTCATTGCATCCATCAGCAGCGCCGCCCGTGGACTGCGCGCCATGATGCGGCCGATAACCATGTCGGATCGCACGGCGCGACCGGATGCCGTCGCATAGGGCAATTGCAGAAAGACGATCGAAACGATGGATGCGCTGACAATCTCCGCCGTCGCCGGCAAAGGCGTTGAAAAGGCGCCGCGACCGATGACGTCCAGATTGATCATCGCCATGATGGCGACTGTCCCGAGACCGCCAAGAATGGCCAGCACAAGGGCTATCGTTGTAAGGATGCGCTGCGCCGCCGATGGCGACGCAACGCGAAGTTCGGCTGTCATTCAGCGGTCCAGTCGCGGGCGAACTCCAGTCCGGCCTCGTTCGAAAGCTGCATGAACGTTTCAAGCGTTTTGCTGCCCGGTTGTCCCTGTGAATCGAGCTTGTCCGCCCAGTTCCGCGCAATGTTGGGCATGTTGTCGGCGTAGGCGGTCCGCATCTCGGGAGACAGTGACGAGATAGTCGCGCCTTCCGCCGAAGCCTTGTCGAGGCTGGTTGAACCGGCCGTGTAATAGGCATCCGCCGTCTTGTCGCGATACTCGGCGGCCACTTCCGTGATCACCGATTTGACGTCGTCCGGAAGGCTGTTCCAGACATCCAGGTTGATCGTGAGAGCGGACGAATATTTGGCGCCGAATCCAATTTTCGTGATGTAGGGGGCGACCTCGTAGAACTTGTAGGGCGCTATGGCGGACTCGAAGACGATGGCGCCGTCGATAAGGCCGGTCGAGATCGAATTGTAATAGGTCGTCAGCGCGCCGGCGACCGGCGTCGCGCCGCTTCCTGTAAGCCAGTTCAACGCAAGGCCGCCCGTGCCGATCTTGTGCCCTTCAATGTCGGCGGGCGACTTGATCTCGAAATTCGTGACGAACTGGTAGTCGTCGATACCCACGGGCGCGAGAAGCTTCTGGTTGTTTTTCGCCCAAGCCGCATCCATCTCCGGAATTTGCTCGTGCAGCTTGGTGATGACCTTGAGGAGCGCGGGAAGATCCGATGTTCCGAAAGGCGTCACGTAGGTAATCTGCTCGAGAGGCAGCTTGTCGCCCTCGAAGAGATGCGGCACATAACCGAATTCGGCGATGCCGGTCTCGACGGCTTCCAGCACGCCTTTGACGTCTGCGACGGATCCGGCGTAGGCCTCCGTCCATTCGATGGAATGCTTTCCCTGTTCCTCAAGGCGGCGATTGACTTCCGGTATGAAGAAATCTCGGATGTTCGCGACGCCCTTGGTGATCGGCGGATGACCGGCCACGACAGTGAACGAAAAAGTCTCTGCATGTGCGAGACCGGATGCGGCGGCGAGCGCCAGAAACGCCACGCCGGTTTTAAGAATGGTTTTCATGTTTTCCTCCCATTGGTTGAATTCAGTCGTCTACGGATCGGCCTCCCGCCTGTTCGGGATATGCGTCATTGTCCGGGCCGGCCTGGTTTCCAATCAGAAAGGCGCCGGTCAGGAAATCGACCAGTTGCGCTCTGAGAATCCGTTTGTCGGCGGGTTTGCAAAGTCCTCCCGAGAGCCTCTGCAGCCGACTTTCAGGTCCGTCGTCGCTCAAAGTCATCAAAATGGAGCCGACCATGAAATGGTAGCGCCAGTGCACCTCTGCCGGGTCGAGCTCGGGCGCGGCGTCGGCCAATGCGGCGACGTAGCGTTCTGCAACCCGGTCAAGTTCTTCGCGGACAACAGCGTGGGTCCATTCATTGGGGTCGACGCGATGTTTGAGAACCAGTCGCGCCAGGAGCAGGCCTGTCCGCGGGTCGTCCTCGTTGACATAGGCGTCGACGAACGACTCGATGACTGTGCGCAGATCCGGGCGCGCATTGTTCGCGCGCGCTTCGGTCTCAATGCGATCCAGGTTCGCAAGTCTCCGGACTGTCGACCGGTGAGCGACATCGCGAAAGACTTCCGTTGCGAGATTGTCCTTGCCGCCAAAATGATAGTTGACCGCCGCCGTATTGGCGCCTGCTTTCTCCGCGAGCGCGCGCGTCGTCACGCCGCCAATGCCGTGGGTGGCGAACATCTCCTCCGCCACAATGCGGATCCGGCTCTTTGTCTCTTTCTCAATCGTGTGATTCAAACGCATGTTTAAATCAAATCATTGAAACGCGTGCTTGTCAAATTCGCACTGGGTTGTCATGTTTGCGACGCAACCTGAATTTGTGGATATTGCCACATTCATATCGGGTAGAATCGCTATGTTCACTGCAATCAAATCGGGCGATTCAGGGTGCGACAGTGATGGGCAGATATTCGTATTCGGCAGGCGCTTCCAGTTCGGGGAGCAGAATCGGCAATGATCGCAAACCGCAGTCGCTGCCAGGCATTCAGCAGACCGAATGGCGCCGCCGCGGAGCGGCGGTCGGCGGCCACTGCATTGGCCGGGATCGCTAAAAGGCAGGCTTGCTTTCACCGCAGCGGGGCGTTTAATTCCCCACGGTGACGGGGAGCCTGTTGATGATCCGCATTCTGACACTTCTTCTGGCGCTGACGGTCCCGGCTCTGTCGGGGGAAACGCAGAACAGTCCATTTGATGAAGCAAGACGATTATTGTTCAATTTCGGCTATCTCGAGCAGGTGGACGCCGATAATGACGCGCTGGCGAAAGCGATCCGCCTCTATCAGAGCGATTGGGAACTCACGCAAACAGGTGTTGTCGACGACGATCTGATCGCCCGCCTTAAGCAGGACCATCCCGCCACGAAATCCAGATTGCAAATGGCCGAAGGACAGGCGTGCCTGATCAGGAATTCCCACCCCCAGGCGCAGGAAACGATAACCTATGAGGGACCTTGCGTTGACGGCTTAGCCAGCGGATCAGGATATATTTCCTTTAAATATCGTCACAAGGGCGAGTGGCGCGAAGGCTCCTATGAGGGGCAACTCAAAAACGGCGTTATGAATGGATACGGAATTTCCATCTCCGGGAACGGCGCGCGTTACGAGGGCGCGTTTCGAAACGGCCTCTATGGCGGGCATGGAGTGAAGACCTGGCCGAGCGGCGACCGCTACGAAGGCGATCATGCCGACGGCAAGAGAAACGGTCGCGGCGTCTACACCTGGGCGAAGAGTGGAAACCGGTACGAAGGTGAGTATGTCGACGGGAAACGGGAGGGGTTTGGCGTCTTCAGTTTCAAGAACGGCAACCGTTATGCAGGACACTTCGCTGGCAATAAAAGAAACGGCTTCGGTATTTTCGAGTGGTCGGATGGTACACGCTATCTGGGAACCTATGTCGGTAATCGGAGAGACGGCTACGGACGTCATGAATGGTCGGGTGGCGCCAGTTATGGAGGCGACTACAGAAATGGCGAAAGAACCGGCCACGGGGTTATGGAATGGCCCAATGGTCACCGTTATGAAGGCGCGTTCCTTAAGGGGGCTCTCACCGGACAGGGCAAATATGTCTGGCCGGATGGCAGCTTCTATGAAGGCGAATTCCTCGACGGCGAATTTCACGGGCAAGGTATGCGGATATTCCCCACCGGCAATCAATACATCGGAGAATGGAAAAACGGTCGGGCGGATGGCCACGGAATTAATGTCACCGTCGACGGCGGCGTCTACGAGGGCGAACTCAGGGACAACGCGTACAATGGTCATGGCGTCATGACCTGGTTCGACGGTATGCGCTACGAAGGAGCGTGGGTCGATGGACAGCCGCACGGACACGGCGTTCTGACAGACGCTGATGGCGCGGAGTATGAAGGCGAATGGAAGGCCGGATGCTATTCGGACTTTTGGATCAATACGACCCCGGAGGCGTGTGGCCACGAAGAGACGACGGAAACCGGCGACGACGCCGACTGATGATCCGTTGTCCTGCTCTGTCGCCCGGCGGCGAAATTACGTCAAGGCAGCCATCTGTTCATCGAGATGCTGCCGAATGTCGTCAGGCGGCTCCATGGAGCGGCGTGTTTCCGGGTTGAAGAAGACATTGGTCGACTGCGAGACGACGCAGCACTTGTCACCCTGGAAGATCGCGTACTGACAGGTGATGGAGCGGCCGCCCACGGCGGCCAGCCGTCCGCCGACCTCCACGGTGTCGGGATAAAGAATCTCCTGCAGATAGTCGACAGTCATGTTTGCGAGCACCATCCTGCTGTCAGGCAGCCGATCGCCGAACAGATTGTGCATGAAGCCGACGCGCCCCGATTCCAGATAGGCGGTAATCGCAACATTGTTGATGTGCTGGTTGGGATCCTGATCGGAATAGCGCAGGGTCACCGGCGTCAGGAATGAATAGGCGCCGCGTTCGCGCGGGATCGTCTTGTCTGTCGGCATTTCTGGCGGTTACTTCCGTGTGGGATCCTCTGAAACAGCGACGAGCTGCTTGCCGAAATTGCCGCCTTCGAGCAGCGAAATCAATGCCTGCGGCGCTGATTCCAGCCCTTCGGCGATGGTTTCGCGATACTGGATGCGGCCGTCTTTGACCATCGGACCAACCAGATCGAGGAATTCCGGAAACTGGTCGTAGTGATCGGTCACGATGAAGCCCCGCACGCTGAGGCGTTTGACGAGGATCGCCCGCCAGGTTCTGGGCAGATGGTTCTGTCCCTCCGACGCGCCTTCGCCCAGACCGCCGGCGTTGTACCAGGATATCACGCCGCAGATCGGAATCCGGCCGAACGTGTTCATGAGCGGGAGCACGGCTTCCAGCGTCTTGCCGCCGACGTTCTCGAAATAGATGTCGACGCCGTCCGGGCAGGCTTCGCCCATCGCCACCCTCAGGTCGTGCGGCGTGCTTGCCGCCCGATGGTCGAGGCAGGCGTCGAAGCCCAGCGTTTCGGTCGCATAGGCGCATTTTTCCGGTCCGCCGGCGACGCCCACGACGCGCAGCCCTTGCGCCTTGGCGAGTTGGCCGACCATTGTGCCGACGGCCCCGGTCGCAGCGCCCACGACCAGCGTCTCGCCTTCCTTCGGGCGGCCGTGAATATTGAGGCCGGCATAGGCCGTCATTCCGGGCATCCCGAGCACGCCGAGATTCGCCGAAAGCGGCGCGACCTCCGGATCGAGTTTCCGCAGGCCCTTGCCGTCGGAGACGCCGTGCGTGCACCAGCCGAAGCGATGATCCACAAAGTCGCCGACCGAAAAATCAGGATTGTTGGATTCGATGACCTGGCCGACGCAGCCGCCTTCCATGGTCGCGCCGATTTCTACAGGCGCGGCGTAGGAAGGGCCGGCGTCCATGCGACCGCGCATATAGGGGTCGAGAGAAAGCCAGATGGTGCGCACAAGGATCTCGCCGGGACCGGGAGCCGGCATCGGCAGTTCCTCAAGCCGGAAATTGTCCGGCGTTGGCGGTCCGTCCGGCCGCGAAGCAAGCACGATCCGTTTCATTGTGTCGTTGCTCATCATCTTTCCTCCTGATTGCAGGCCGGATATTTCCAGCTCCGCTTCACTTGTCCTTTATCGTGATCTCGAAACTTTGCGTCTTCGCAGGTGGAACGTCTTCCCAGGGGCGCAAATAACCGTAGACGAGTTTGGCGTCGCCGGGTGCAAGCGGCGTGACCTCGATCGACAGAACTTGTGGCGCGCCGACCTTTGCGCTGCTTTCCTCGACGGGGGCCCAGCCGAGCTCCTTCAATTCAAGATGATCAAGGCCGCTGCTTTGATCGTCGATCAGGCTCCATGTGTAGCCCGTGGAGGGAGTGCCGTCGAGACGAAGGATAAGCGCGGCGCCCACGACCGCATCGATCGTCTCGGCCGTCGCCGGCGAGACGGAGAGCAGCAATCCAGCGATGGCGGCGCGAATCCCCATGATGCTTCTTCACTACAGCAACCGACAGGAACCGGAAAGACGCTTGTTGATCTCACAAACTGATTCAATCCGCTGACAAACTGATTCAATTCTTTTGGATTTGCATCATGAAATCATTGGTTTTTCGGATTTCCTGCGCACGCCGCTTGTCCGGGGCGCCTCATCTCGATAGTTTGCTGCCATTCAAGTTCGGATTTTTTTCATGAAGTGTCTTATTGTTTCGGATCTGCACTACAATCTGAAAAAATACGACTTCGTTCTTTCCGCCGCCGAGCATGTGGATCTGGTCGTTCTGGCCGGGGACTTCCTGGAAATATCGCTCTACATCGACCGCAAGGCGCAGGCGGTCGTCGTCCAGAATTATTTTCGGCGGATTCGAGAAAAAGCGCCGCTGCTGATCTGTTCCGGCAACCATGATCTCGACCAGCGCAACGCGGCGGGCGAGATGTGCTCAAGGTGGGTCGACAGGATGCGGCTGTACAACGTCCACACCGACGGCGATTCCATTGTGGTCGACGACACGCTCTTCAGCATGTGCCTGTGGTGGGACGGCGAAGCGGGTAAAAAGAAGATCGAGGAGCAACTTCGCAAGGGGCATGAAATGAGGCCGGATCGCTGGGTCTGGGTTCATCACGCTCCGCCGGCGGGTTCGCCGACAAGCTGGAACGGCAAACGCTCCTACGGCGATCAGGAATTGCATGACTGGATAGAAACCTGGCAGCCGGATCTGGTCTTCTGCGGTCACGTTCACCAGGCGCCCTTCGTCGCAAACGGATCCTGGATCGATCGTATCGGTAAGACCGTCGTCTTCAATGGCGGGCATCAGCTGGGCGCCCTGCCGTCCTACATCCTTCTGGATACGAAAACGTCGCAGGTCTATTGGCGCGGCCAGCCGGGAACGCGCTGCGCCAATCTGGGCGAGCCGCTTCTGACGGCGCAGGACTGGGCCGAGGACGTGCCGGAATGGGTTTTTGCTATGTGTCGTCTGGAAGCTCGTCATCTGGCATGAACTGTTCTTCCTGCTCGTGCGCGAGTGATTCAAGCACCTCGTCGACCATGCCGAAATGGTCCTTGTAATCCTGAAACTGTCGCTTGAGATCGACCAGATAGGCGGTGGAATTGTTGAGCCGCATGGCCAGGAGATGGGCGATCGGCAGGAGGAACGACGGATTGTCTTCGATAAACCGCTTGGCGCCGTCAACGATATGCACCTTTGCGTCGGTCGCCGCGCGCACGTTGGCCGTGTGATCGACGTCGAGCAGGATCGACATTTCTCCGAAGACCGAACCGGGCTCGGTGACCATGGCGATCGAGACGTCGCCCCGGTAAACCTCAAGCGCGCCTTCCGCCAGGACGAAAAGCCGATCCGAGCGGTGGCCCTCCGTCATTATGATTTCGCCTTCGGTTAGATGCGCCGGTTCCCGGTCGCTGAAATATCGCAGTATTAACGACATGGACTCTCAAATATGCTGGCCGCCTTGACAATCTACGATGCGGCTTCATCGCCAACTCAAACACATATCCGTCCGGTTTTGCAAATCATCTTGCTGCCGGCATGAAAAAGGGCGGTCCGTTTCCGGGCCGCCCTGCGCGTCATATCCTCGAAATCCGGATTATCCGGCGCGCTGATCCAGCAATGGCGTGATGTTGCGGATGGTTACGCGGCGATTGCGCCATTCGTCATAGGGCGTGTCGATCTTCAGATACTCCTCGCCATAACCCTGGATGACCAGGTTTTCCGGCGGCACGTCATAGGCCTCGACCAGGATCTGCGCCACGGTTTCCGCGCGGCGGTCGGACAGCGTGAGATTGTAGATGTCCGATCCCACGGCGTCCGTGTGTCCTTCGACCAGGAAGAGCGCATTCGGGTCGCGATCGATGACGTCGAGCATGCCGCCGGCGATGTCGGCGAGATACGGAACCTGCGACGGCCCGACATAGGCGCTGCCGGAGGCGAAATTGACCGAATCCAGATCGACTCGACGAACCATGGCGCGAACGCGTTCGTTCTCGCGAATGTCGCGTAGCGTGTAGTTATGGGTGACTTCGGCGACCGGAGGCGCCGACCATACGTCGGCCAATTGGCGACGGCCGTAGCCTCCGCTTTCCACGACATACTGGTCGTAAGGAATGGTGATCTGGAGCGGCGGAAGCTGCCGATCATAATTGACGGGCCGCTGGCGGTCGTCGCGCGTGTCGAACAGGACGACCCGCTCGCCATTCGGGAAAACCTTTACACGGCGCAATATGTAGCCGCCTGGGTCACGCACCGTGATGATCTGCACGCCGTTGCGACGGGTGATGATTTCACGCGTCCTGCCGTTGCGCATGCGTTCGTACTCGACGTCCCGACTGTCATGGCGAAACAGCGCGCTTTCGTCCTTGCGGACATAGTAACGGCCGTCGCGCTCCACGACGAAACGGTCGCCTTCGTCTTCCACGACGCGTCCGCCCAGAGCGGGGGCCAGCACGCCAACGGCGATGCCTGCGGCGGCGGCGCCGATCAGGGCTTCACGGTTGCGTTTCGCATCGTCACGCCTGTCCTGCTCGGCCCGGCGCAAACGATCGCGTTGACGCTCGGAAATGTTTTCCGGAACCACCGCGACCGGGCGCTCTTCGGCGGCCTCGATCTGCTGTTCGACGGGCGCTTCCGCAATCGGCTTCGGCTTGGGAGCATCCGGTTGGGGACGCGGCGCCGCGCGCCGTTTTTCCGGCGGTCTGCGACGCGGCTCTTCTGCTACGGAGTCGCGCGGTTTGCTGCGGTTGGTTTCCGCGTTCTGGCGATCCTGATCGCCCCGCTGACGCTGACCAGCTTCATTCTTGTTATTCCTTCTTGGCTGGTCAGCCGTCGTGGCGGGTTTTTCCTTTGGTTCGGGTGCGGCGGTCTCCATCCCTTCCGGCTTGGGTTCCGGTTTGGGCGCTGCCTCTTCAACCGGTTTCGGCTCGGGCTTGGGCGCTGCTTCTTCTACGGGTTTCGGCTCGGGCTTGGGAGCTGCTTCTTCTACGGGTTTCGGCTCGGGTTTGGGCGCTCCCTCTTCGACAGGCTTTTGCGGACGCTCGGGACGCTCTGCGCGTTCCGGGCGTTTTTCCGGATTTTCCCGCGCGCGCTTGTCGCCTTGCGCATCCTGCGCCGGCTCCGGTCGCGCATTTTCAGCCGCGTCCCGCGGCTTCTGTCTCTGCTGCTGGCGGTTGTCCGCCTGTTCCCGACGGTTGTCCCGTCGCTCCCCGATAGCGCCAGCCATGGCTGCGCGTGCGGCGTCGAGCTCCTGCTTGGCTTCCTCCACGCCCTCTCCGGTGGCGCGTGCGCGTTCGAAGTTTCGACGCGCCTGGTCCAGCCGTTGTTTTGCTTCACCCATATTTTGGGCGCTCGCGTGCGTTGCCGCGAACATCGTCGCCCCGGCGACCGCGATAGCCGTTGCAGGCGTCGTAGCCTGGCCGACGACGATGGTCAGTGCGGTGGTGGCGTTGAGCAAGCTGCGTAACATCTGAATTTCCTCGTGAGTCTTGTTATGCCCGTCCGCATGCGGCGGGCTGTTTATTTCAGTATTCAAAACGATCATGGCCGGACTTGGTTCCGATCATTGACGTTTCCGGCCGATCACTAAACACTACGCTGCATGAACCCTGCATTAATGACGATCGCCGCCGATCTGATCCGGCGAATTCCGCGCGCCGAGCGCGATTTGCTGAATGCAATGGCGTTGACGGAAAACGGCCTGGATTGCCGGTCTGACGCCGGGATCCGTGGTCTTTTGGCCGCCTTTCCGGGCGCGATCGTGCATGACGCGGAAACCGATCGCGCGCGCTTTGCGTCGCAGGATATGCGCCGCGCTTTCAGGGAATTGCTGGATGCGGCTGCGGACGATCAAGTTTCGTTACCGCCGGCGACGCTTTATGCGCGAGGCGAGATCGCGCCGGCCATCCTGGCGGCCCAGAAAGCCGGAATGCTGGAAGACGCGCTGGAATGGTTTCGCGAGCAGGGCGGTATTTTCTTCATGCATTATCATGGCCAGGACGCCTGCGGACGGATTCTGGACGGTTTCCCCGATGACGTGCGCCGCGAGAACTCGACTGTGGTTCTGTGCTCGGCGATGCACGCCCTGAAATCAGGCAGCGTCAACAGGGCGCGTCACATCCTGCGCGAATTCAAAGGACCGGAAGCCATCGATATCGAACGCGTCGTCACGAGCCCGGACCGCTATTCGCTGGAGTTCCGGTCGTTCCGCCTGTTGATGGGCCTTTATGAAGACGTCGCCTATTCGAAGCGTATTCAACATTGCATGTTCGACCTTTTGGGCGAATTCTCGCTCGACGACCATCTCAACCGCGGCGCCATCTACAACACAATGCTGGAACTGTGCATGCAGCAGCAGCAACTGGGCACGGCGGAGGAGATCGCCAATCGCGCCGCTTATCACTACAGGCTCGCTGACGCGCACCTCATGGTGTTCTACATCGAGTTCCATCGCGGCGTGCTGGCGCTCATCCGGGGCTCTGTGCCGGACGCGGACGTGGCGGTGCATGCGGCTGAAAGCGCGCTCGGGCGGGTGACATTCGATTCACCCACAGATCGGCGGCTGCTCGACCTTTTGAAAGTGATCACCGCCTATGAGAAGGGCGACGCGGAAGGGCTCGTCGCGTACCTCAACAGCGAGTTCGACAAGTTCGCTTATGGCGAGTTGTGGCCAACCATCGTCGAACTGGCGCTCTATTACGGAAGCCTCGCCATCAGCGGCGAGTTGGGTGTCGCGGCGGCGCGCGCGTTTCTTGAGAAATGGCGCGTCCAGGAATGGCGATCGCATCGGTTTCACGATGTCATCACCTTCCGACAGATCGATATTCTGCAGAACCACAATCGCTGGCAGGAGGCGGCGGACCTGCTTAACACCGTGCAGGCCAGGATCAATCGCACCTGGGTGGAGTCGGCGGAAGAAGCTCTTTCGCGGCTTGATGACAGCCGTGAAATCGGCATTGCGATGGCCTGGCTGAAACACCTCATCCATCAGGGCGCGGATGGAGAAATTCGAGCGCGCCAGATTGAGGCGTTTCTCAACAATCCCAATCTGAACGGGCGTCAGCGCGCTGTTCTGTTGATATGGGACGCCTATGTCGCGCGATCGCAGCGCAGCCTCACCCGTGCGCGGCGGCAGTTCACGCGCGCGCTAGAGGATTCGATGCGCTCGGGCGCGCTCACCCATCTCGTCGGGGAGCGGGCGCTCATCGATAGGCTGCGAGACGACAGGCGGATAGCGGATTTCGTGCTGTCGACGCCCGGAACAGCCAGTTACCTGCGCAAGCTGGATCATTTCCACGCGACGTCCCAGCGCGATATGCCTGGCCTGACCCGGCAGGAGAAGCGGGTTCTGACCTTGGTCGCGGAAGGCGGGTCCAACAAGTTCGTGGCGCGCCAGATGCGGTTGTCGGAGGTGACGGTCAAGTTTCACCTGTCGAATATCTACCGCAAGATCGGGTGCCGCAGACGCGCGGAAGCGGTCGCAGCCGCCCGCGCCCTGAATTGGGTCGCGTGACGCTTACCGCCCAAAACTTATACCAATATCTTCAAAACCTATACTTCTGTCCGGTTGTGAAACCGCGAACCTTTCGCCGATCATGAAAGGACGGTGGACCCGCGCAACCAAGACCGGGCCGCCAGGCAAACGGGGAACCGACATCAACATGTTGTCGAATCGCATCTTGTTGCTTGCCAGACGTCTCGTCGGTTTCGCCGGCGTGATGCTCGTGCTCTCCATCATCATATTCGCGCTTGCAAGGATCGTTCCCGGCGACCCGGCGCGCATCGCGCTTGGACCCAGCGCCACCCAGGAGCAGGTCGACGCCATGCGCCAGGAAATGGGTCTCGATAAGCCGCTGGTTCAGCAGTACATGGATTACGTTACGCACGGCGTGCGCGGCGATTTCGGAAAATCGCTGATATCAGGCCGCCAGGTCAGCCACGAAATCGCCAGTCTGCTGCCTGCAACGCTCGAACTGGTTATCGCAACGGTCTTCCTCATCGTCGTCATCTCGATACCGCTCGGCGTGATGACGGCGCGCCACCGCAACAGCTGGATCGACAATGTCGGCCGCTTCTTCTCGATCGTCGGCGTCACCATGCCGAGTTTCCTCTTCGCCATTTTGCTGCAACTGGTTGCCGCGAGTTTCATGCCCGACTGGCCGGTGATCGGCCGCATCAACTATTCTCTGGACATTCCCGCGGGCCCGACCGGTTTGCTTGTGGTCGACTCGATTGTGCACGGACGCTGGGACGTGCTGGGAAGCGCTCTGAAACATCTGGCGTTTCCGGCGCTTGCGCTCGCCATGGCGGGCATCGGCCAGATCACGCGCATCACCCGTTCGGCGATGATCGAGCATCAGCGCCGCGATCATGTGCTTACGCTCAAATCCTTCGGCGTGCCGGAACGCGTGATCATCTTCCGCTATCTGCTCAAACTGTCCTCCATTGCGCCGCTGACGATCATGGGGCTCGAATTCGCGTCGCTCATCGGCAACGCCTTCGTCGTCGAGATGGTGTTTTCCTGGGGAGGTTTCGCCTCTTACGGGCTCGAGGCGATCCTGCAGAAGGATCTCAACGCCGTCATGGCGGTGGTGCTCGTCTCCGGCCTGTTCTTCGTGATCGCCAATCTGGTCATCGATATCGCGCTGATGGTCATCGACCCGCGGCTGCGCTTCAAGGAGGCCGGCGTATGAGCGCTGTCGCAGGAAGCGAGCCAAAGGCTCTCAGCGCCGGCTACATGGCCTGGTACAGGTTCAGCCGCAATCCGGCGGCGCTCATCGGCGCCCTCATGGTCATTTCCGTGATCCTGCTCGCCATATTTGCGCCGCTGATCGCGCCCTATCCGGACGACGTCGGGGCAAAGGTCGATTTCCGGTCCCGGCATATGGCACCCGACTGGGCGCACTGGATGGGCACCGACAAGGTCGGCCGCGATATCCTCACCCGCGTCATTTTCGGCTTTCGCGTCTCGCTTCTGCTTGTGATCGGCGTGCTCGGCGTCGCCGTGCCGGTCGGGGCGGTGCTCGGCATGCTCGCCGGCTATTTCAGCGGCGCTGTCGAGAAGATCATTTCCGGTTTCACCAATGTCATGCTGGCCATTCCGCCGCTGGTGATGGCGCTCGCCATCGGCAATGTGCTCGAACCCAATCTCGTCAACGCCATGCTCGCCATCACCTTCCTCTGGTGGACCTGGCATGCGCGGCTCGTCTACCGCGTTTCCAAATCCATCGCCGCGGAAGACTATATCGAGGCGGCCCGGCTCGCCGGCGCCAGTCACTGGCATATCCTCACGCGTGAAATCCTGCCGAACTGTGTCTCGGTGATTTCCGTCAAGACGACGCTGGACGCCGCCTTCGTCATCCTGTTCGGCGCGACGCTCTCCTTCCTCGGCCTTGGCGTGAAGCCCCCGACGCCCGATCTCGGCACCATGGTCGCCGACGGCCGGCAATTCCTGCCGGAAATGTGGTGGGGCGTGCTCGGGCCGGGTTTTGCGATCTTCTACGCGACCCTCGGCTTCAACCTGCTGGGCGACGGCCTGCGCGACATGTTCGACGTGGAGGTCTGAACCATGAGCGCGCTGCTTCAGATCAAGGATCTCGACGTCTCCTTCATGACATACGGCTACCGCAGCCACATTCTGAAGAGCGTCTCGCTTGAGGTGCCCGAAGGCGGACGCGTAGCCCTGATCGGCGAGACGGGCTCGGGAAAATCCGTGACCAGCAAGGCCGTGCTCGGAACTCTGCCGGACAACGCGACGGTCGAGGGCGGTTCGATCCGCTTTGCCGGCGACGACTTGTTGAACCTTCCCCAGAGCAAGCGCGACACCCTTAAAGGGACAGCCTTCTCGATCATTATGCAGGACCCTTTGAGCTCGTTTAATCCGGTGTTCCGCATCGGCCGGCATCTCGACGACGTGATCTATTTCGCGGACCGTCGACTGGGCGAGAAATCAGACGCCGCCAATCGCCGCCAGCGCATTCATACTGTTCTGCGCCAGGTGCAGCTTGCCGATCCAGAGCGTATCTGTCGCGCCTATCCCTCGCAGCTTTCCGGCGGCATGCGCCAGCGTGTTCTCATTGCGCTTGCGCTTTTACATCAGCCGAAGCTTCTGATCGCCGACGAACCGGGCACCGCCCTCGACGTTACGACCCAGGACGAGATCATGAAACTGATCAACCGGCTGGTCTCCGACAACGGGCTGACGCTGCTGATGATCACGCATAATCTCGGCGTCGTGCGCAAGATGGCTGACGACATCTACGTCATGCGCAAGGGCGAGATCGTCGAACACGGCCCGCTCGCCACCATCTTCCAGACGCCGCAGCAGGCCTACACGAAGCAATTGATCGCGGCGATCCCTCCGCTCTACGGCCCGAAGGTCGTGGATCAAAAGCCGGTCGAAGCGGAGACCGTGATTGAATTGGCGGCCGTCTCCAAGGTGTTCGAGGAGAGGTTCCTGTTTACCCGCGGCGCCGGCCACACGGCCGTCCGCGACGTGTCCCTTAAGATCCGCCGCGGCGAGATCTTCGGCCTCGCCGGAGAATCCGGTTCCGGCAAGACGACCGTCGCCCGCATGATCATGGGGCTGATCCGGCCGAGCAGCGGTCAGGTTGTCGTTGACGGACGCGACGTGTCGCAGGCCGGTCGCGACGGCGCGTTTCGCCGCAAGATCCAGATCGTCTACCAAAACCCGGGCACGTCGCTCAATCCCAAGCGCACCGTCGGGCAGACGCTCACCGTGCCGCTGCAGTTTTCAGGCGGCGGGCGCGGCGCGCTCAACGAACGGATCGAAAAGCTGCTGGCGCAGGTGGAGCTACCGGCCCATTTCACGTCGAAATATCCGCACGAATTGTCGGGCGGCCAGAAACAGCGCGTGGCGATCGCGCGAGCGCTCGCCGCTGATCCGGAAATTCTTGTGCTCGACGAGCCGACCTCCGCGCTCGACGTGTCGGTGCAGAAGAACGTCATCGATCTCTTGCACAGGCTGCGCGACGAACTCGGCCTGACATTCCTGTTCATTTCCCACGACCTTTCGCTGATGCGCAATTTCTGCAGCCAGATCGCCATCATGCTGAAGGGCGAGATCGTCGAGGCGGGCGAACCCCGCACGGTGTTTGGCGATCCGCAACACCCATACACCCGCGCGCTGATCGCCGCGGTTCCGGTGATGAGCGATGCGGAAGACAATTTGAAACCCAAGACAAGCCGGAAAGACCAGCAGCAGTATCTTGCCGATGCCGTTACCTGAACCGGTTGCCCATACAGGAGAGAAACGTGCTTAGACTAGGGATCGACGTTGGCGGAACCAATACGGATGCGGTGATCATGCGAGGTCGTGAGGTGCTCTCGGGCTTCAAGGCGTCGACCACGCAGGACGTGACCACCGGTGTGGTGGAGGCGCTCGAGGGCGCCATAAGCAAGGCTGGCGCCGATCGTGCCGAAATCGGCAACGTCATGATTGGAACCACCCATTTCACGAACGCCGTCATCGAGCGCAAACACATTAACCCGGTCGCCGCCATTCGTCTTGGATTGCCTGCGACGGCGTGTCTACCCCCCATGGTCGACTGGCCGGACGATCTGCGCGAGGCAGTCGGCAATCACGGTTATCTGGTGCGCGGCGGATACGAGTTCGACGGCCGCGAGATCGCTCCGCTAGACGAGGCAGAGATCGACCGGATCGGCGATGACATCAACACCCGCAAGATCAAGGTCGCAGCCATCAGCTCCGTATTCAGCCCGATCAATCAGGCCATGGAAACTGCGGCCCGTGACCGGCTGCTGCAGAAATGTCCCGATGTATCAGTGGTCCTTTCCAGTGATATCGGCCGCATCGGCCTTCTGGAGCGCGAAAGCGCGGCGATCATGAACGCCAGCCTGCTGGCGCTCAGCGATCGCACCGTCGAAGCCTTCGCCGAGGCGTTGAAATCGGCGGGTCTGGCCTGTCCCTTCTACATCACCCAGAACGACGGCACGTTGATGGCCGCCGACATGGTGCGCCGTTTCCCGGTTCTGACATTCGCCTCAGGCCCGACCAATTCCATGCGCGGCGCGGCGTTCCTGACTGGCGAGCGCGACGGCATCGTCGTTGACATTGGCGGCACCACCACCGATGTCGGCGCGCTCCAGCACGGCTTTCCGCGCCAGGCGGCGACCGTCGTCGATATCGGCGGCGTGAGGACGAATTTCCGCATGCCGGATGTGTTTTCAATCGGCCTCGGCGGCGGTTCGCTCGTACGCAGGAACGCAGACGGCGACATCACTGTCGGCCCGCAATCGGTCGGCTATCGGATCACGAGCGAGGCGCTTGTTTTCGGCGGCGACACGCTGACTGCGACCGATATAGCGATCGCCAGGGGCGAGGCCGATTTCGGCGATCGCGCCGCCGTCGCCAATATCTATGCAGCTACACTGGATGGCGCCCGAGCCGCAATGACCGGAATGCTGGAGCGCGCCGTCGAGCGCAGCCGGATTTCTCCGGAGCCCATTCCGGTCATTGCCGTGGGCGGCGGGTCGATCCTGATGCCTGACCAGCTCGGCGATCTCCAGGTCATCCGACCGGAAAACTTTGCGGTCGCCAATGCAGTGGGCGCCGCGATCGCGCAAATCAGCGGCGAGGTGGATCGCATCTTCTCGCTGGAAAACGGCCTGACCCGCGACATCTGCCTCAAACAGGCCGAAGAGGAGGCGACAAAGAAGGCCGTCGATTCAGGCGCTGTCGCGGAGACAATCGAGACGATTGAACGCGAAGACGTGCCGCTCGCCTATCTTCCTGGCAACGCCACGCGCATCCACGTCAAGGTGGTCGGCGAAATGGGGGGGCTCGATGCTTAGCAGGCAGTCCGAAATGCGGGTCGTCACCGAAGAGGACATCGACGCGCTGGAAATCGGCTCGGCGATCCTCGGTACGGGCGGCGGCGGCAATCCCTATATCGGCAAGCTGCGCGCCAAACAGGTTCTGCGGGAAGGCCGTCCCATGCGGATCTTGCCGCTCCAGGCCCTTCCGGACGACGCCAAGGTGGTTTCGCTCGGCGGCATCGGCGCGCCGCTCGTCTCGCATGAGCGTATCAAGGAGGGCCGTGAAGGCCTGCGTTGCGTGCGCGCGCTTGAGGAGCGCTTCGGCTTCAGGATCGACGCCATCGCCTGCGAGGAGATCGGGGGACAGAACAGCATGGAGCCGCTGATCATCGCGGCGCTCGCCGGACTGCCTGTCGTCGACTGCGACGGCATGGGGCGGGCCTTTCCGGAAATGCAGATGACGACCTATTCCATCTACGGCCATTGCAGCACGCCCAGCGTCATGTGCGATTGCCACGGCAATGTCGTGACTTTCGATCACGCGGTTTCGGAGCTTTGGCACGAGAAGATGGCGCGCGCCTGCGTCGTGGCGCAGGGCGGCGCGTCTACACTGGCGAGCGCGCCGATGGACGGCATTTTCGTGAAGCGGTTCGCCATACCGGATTCCTACACCAAGGCGATCTCACTCGGACGCACGGTTCGAGCCGCCCAGAAGCGCCACGAGGATCCCGTGCAGGCGATCTGTGCGTTTGAACATGGCAAGCAGGTTTTCACCGGAAAGATCGTTGACCTCAAGCGTCACCTCAAGGGCGGTTTCGTCCGCGGCGAGGCGATACTCGACGGTTTCGATGATTTTCAGGGGGATACGGCGCAAATCGACATCCAGAACGAGTACCTCGTGTTCACCCGTAACGGCGTGGTCGAGGTCATCGTGCCGGACCTCGTCGTCATTCTCGACAACGATACGGGCGAGGCGATTTCCACTGAAATGCTGCGATATGGCCAGCGGGTCAGCGTTCTGGCGCTGCCGTGCCATCCGCTTCTTCGCACTCCGGAAGCGCTGAAGGTAGTCGGACCGTCCGGCTTCGGACTGGGTCATCTGACCTACAGGCCGATGGAGGAAACAGACAGGAAGGATATGCCGGCATGAGCGGATTTCTCATCAACGCAGACGACATGGAGGCGATCGCCACAGGCGGTGCGTTTCTCGGAACCGGTGGGGGAGGCGATCCCTATATCGGAAAGCTGATGGCGCAGGCAGCCATCGCCGAATACGGGCCGGTCACGGTGATTGACGTCGAGGATGTCGCGGACGACGCGCTGTGCGTACCGGTCTGCATGATGGGCGCGCCGACGGTCATGGTCGAGAAACTGCCGAACGGCCAGGAAGCCCGCGAGGCGCTGGCCCAGCTCGAGGCGTTTCTCGGACGCAAGGCGGACGCGCTGATCTGCGTTGAGGCCGGCGGCCTCAACTCCACGATCCCATTTGCGGTTGCTTCTGCAACAGGCCTGCCGCTGATCGACGGCGACGGCATGGGTCGGGCCTTTCCGGAAATCCAGATGGTCAGTTTCACCATGCAGGACGTGTCGGCGACGCCGATGGTAATCGCCGACGAGAAAGGCAACAGCTCGGTTCTCAACACGATCTCCAACGTCTGGACGGAACGGCTGGCGCGCGTCCAGACCGTGCAGATGGGCGGATCCGCCCTGGTCGCCCTCTATCCCATGAGTGGCCTGCAGGTGAAAAAGAGCATTCTGCGCAACACCTTGTCGCTGATCCGGGAGATCGGCCAGACAATCGCATCGGAAAAGGCCAGCCGCCGCAACCCGGCGGAAGCGCTGATCAGGCGTCTTGACGGAAAGCGCCTGATGACTGGCCGCGTCGTCGATATCGAACGGCGCACCGAGGGAGGGTTCGCCCGCGGCACGGCGACGCTCAAAGGCATGGACCAGGATGAGGGCAGCACATTCAAGGTCCATTTCCAGAACGAATTTCTCATCGCGCTCAACGATCGCGACGAGATGCTTGCCGTCACGCCGGATCTGATCTGCGCGCTCGACGCCGATGGCGGCTTGCCGGTGACGACCGAGCAATTGCGCTTCGGTCTCGCCGTGACGTTGATCGGCCTGCCTTGCGATCCGCAGTGGCGGTCCGAGGCGGGCGTCGATCTCGTTGGTCCCGGCTATTTCGGCTACGCGCAGACCTACGTTCCACTTGAAGAATTGCCAAACGGAAACTGAGAAAAGGAGAACGGAAATGAAGAAACTGGGACTTGGATTGGCCTGCGCCGCAGCCATTGCGGCGTCTACGGCCCTGACTGCGCCGGCAGTCGCTCAGGACAAGGTGTCGCTTGTCGTCAACACGGTGCAGATATTTGGCACCATAGATCCGGCCAAGGTCAACGACTACACGGAATACATGGCGGCGGTGAACCTCTATGACGGTCTGACCACGGTGAGCCCGGAAGGCCAGGTCGTCCCGCAACTCGCCGAAAGCTGGGAAGTCTCGGACGACAGCAAGACCTACACTTTCAAGCTGAAGGAAGGCGCGAGTTTTCAGGACGGCAGCCCGGTCGAGGCCAAGGACGTCGTCTACACGATGAAGCGCCTGCTCGCGCTCAATGAAGGCCCGTCCTATCTGTTCGCAGACCTTATCGAGGCCGACGCCGTCAAGGCGCTCGACGACAGGACGGTCGAGATTACGCTGAACAAGGTCTATTCGCCGTTCCTTACCAACACGCCGCTGATCCTCGTCGTCAATTCAGATCTGCTGGCTGAACAGGATGGCGAATGGGCCGAAACATATCTCGGCGACAATTCCGCCGGCGCAGGGCCTTACCAGCTCGACAACTGGACGCGCGGCGCACAGATGATGCTGAGCCGCTATGACGATTATCACGCCGGTTGGCCGAACGAGAAGCCGATCGACGAGCTGCGTTTCGTGGTCACCCGAGACGAGGCCACCGTCAAGGCGCTGGCAACCAAGGGCGAGCTCGGCATGTCCTCGCAATATCAGGGCAACGAGACCTATGAGGCGATCTCCAAGCTGCCGAACTACAAGATCATCGCCGCCGATACGGCGACCGGCTTCTACATCAAGCTGAACAACCAGACCGCACCGACCGACGACGTGCATATCCGCCGCGCCATCGCTTATGCGATGGACTACGACACCATCCGCGACGTCATCTATCCGGGCGGTCAGTTGAACGGCCCGCTGGCGCCTGTCTTCGCCGACGCCTATCTCGACAGCCTGCCGGATACGGAATTCGACCTCGAAAAGGCCAAGGAAGAGGTCGCGAAATCGAAATACGCAGGCTCGGAGCCGATCAAGATCGTTCACAGCTACGTCGCCAAGACAGCCTTCGAGGAAGAGATCGGCCTGCTGTTCAAGTCGGCGCTGGAAATGATCGGCTTCGAGGTGGAGTTGCAGCCCGAGCCCTGGAACCGCATCACCGAACTCGCCGCCTCCGTCGAGACGACGCCGAATGCGACCCAGGTCTTCTACGGCCCGACCTACCCGTCGCCGGACTCCGTCTTCTACGTCCAGTACCATTCCCGCGCCAAGGGTACCTGGTCATCGATGGAATGGGTGATGGATCCCGAGATCGACGCGCTGATCGACAAGTCGCGCCAGACAACGGACATCGCCGAGCAGAACATGCTCTACAAGGAAATCCAGCAGAAGCTCTACGACCGCCAGTCCGACGTCTTCCTGCTGACCCAGAAGAAGCGCTTCGCTGCCAACAAGTGCCTGCAGGGCTACGCCTGGGTTCCGATGCAGAGCTGGGACACCGACTTTTCCCGCTTCTGGTGGAATTGCGACGAATAAGGACTTTCCTGCAAAGGGTTCCCTCCGGACGTTATCTCCCTGACGCCCGGCAACTGCGCCCCCGTTCGCTCGGACGGGGGTTTTTTCTTGCCGTTTTGGGTGCCGCTATGACTAAGTCGACTTTTGGGGAGCTGCACGGACGAATAGTTTTTTATTTCGCTAAGAGTGTTCTCTGATTTTCTTTTGTCCGTATTCCTTTAGTTCTTTGAAAACATTCTCTTGGGATTTCAGATATTTCTCCATTAGAACAATGAAGCCATTGTTTGAATTTCTCTTTTCCCATGCGTCATCATTCATGATTGTGATCATGCTTCGATAGTTTGCCGCGTTTCGTTCAAATTCATCAACGTACTTCGCGAGTTTTTCGGGAAAGGAACTGTATGCTATCGCCATCATTTTGCCAGCTGGCGGCAACTCGCGTATTCCGCCCTTTGTAAGTTCGCGAAGTTCCTCTGGATGAAGTAAGGCGCGCATCTCTTCAAACACAAGGCTAAAAAGTTCCTCATACTTGAGCCTAAGAATTTTCTTCTCTTCTCGATTATATCTTAGGTGATCGATGTAAAGAGTGGGGCCGATAGCGGCTATTGCACCGATGGCGGCAGCTAGCAATGTACTTAATCCTGCGTCCATATTGGTAGAACCTTTTGCTTTTCATCGAGACATTTTGACCCGATATCTCTCCTTGATATTTAACATTATTTTCGGATTATCCGCCTCAATACCGTCAAATTCAGTGGCCTGTGTTCTGTTTATAGTTTCACAATCTTTGCACATCAGATAGTCGCAACTGCAATCCCGGCGTGCGTCATCGCTGCTTTGTTAACTGTCACAGTTCTGTCGTAAATCCGCAATCAAAGTGACAACCCTTGCGCCTATGAGCGCTACAGCACGTCCGTACTGAACGTGTCCGTGTAACATCTAGGGGATCTGTCATGATCATTTCACGTCGCC
The DNA here is from genome assembly GCF_019492055.1 of Flavimaribacter sediminis. Lineage (GTDB taxonomy): Bacteria > Pseudomonadota > Alphaproteobacteria > Rhizobiales > Rhizobiaceae > Flavimaribacter > Flavimaribacter sediminis. The sequence goes on from NZ_JAICBX010000001.1 coordinate 614,740, forward strand.
GGCTTATGCAAGGCGCCACCGCAGCCGGGGCCTTCGTCGCCGCGCCCGCCATCCTCAAATCGCATGATGCGCTCGCGTCGTCCGGCCAGGTCAACGTCTTTGCCTGGGGCGACTACATCCAGCCGAACATGATCGAACTGTTCGAAAAGGATACGGGCATCAAGATCAATCTTTCGACCTTCGGCTCCAATGACGAAGCCGAGCAGAAACTGAAGGCCGCAGGCGGCAAGGGCTTCGACGTCATCTTCCCGTCCGTCACAAACGGCAACAACTACTACCCGGACGGTCTTCTGCAGCCGCTCGACGAGGAAAAGCTCGTCAACGCCGGCAACCTCATCCCGTCTATGGTCCGCGATTCCGTCGTGCTTGGCGGCACCTATCGCGGCAAGCGCTACCTGATGCCCTTTGACTGGGGCACGGAAGCCATCACCTTCGATTCCGCGACCTTCGATCTGAGCGACGCCGATGTTTCCTTCGGCTCCATGTGGATGCCGGATGCAGTCGGCAAGGCCACATTCCGCCAGAAATCGGCGATCATGGGTGTGGGTCTCTATCTCGACGCCACCGGCGAACTGAAGTCCGACCGCATGCTTGACGTCTACAAGACGGAAGACGATGCGCGCCGCGTCTGGTCCGCTTGCGCCGACTACATCATAGCGCACAAGGAAAACATCGCAGCCTTCTGGAACAACGCGACCGAAGCCACCAACGCCTTCAAGCAGGCGGGCGCCGCCATCGGCCAGACCTGGGACACGACCGGTCTTCTTTTGAACCGCGAAGACGCGAAGTGGAAATATCGCATGCCCAAGGAAGGCGGCATTACCTGGATGGATTCGATCGGCATGCCGTCCGGCGCCGCCAATGTCGAGCAGGGCTACGCCTTCATCAATGCGATGTTCACGCCGGAAATGGGCGGGCTTCTTTCCAAGAACACCGGTTACAACTCTGCAGTAGCCGACGCCGCGGAATATGCGGGCGAGGAGTACAAGAAGCAGTTCACAGAGGTCTACAACGCCGACAATCTCGCCAATCTCTGGTGGTGGCAGGCCGATACGCCCTGGTTCGCTCCGCTGCGTCAGGAATATGTCGACAAGATCACCAACGCCTGATTTTGCAAGCGACATCCAGGCAAGGCCGCGTTGATCGCGGCCTTGCTTCGTGAACCTGGAGGATGATGATGCGCGGACAGGACGTGTTTCTCGACGGCATAAAAATGACCTACCCGAACGGGTTTACCGCCGTGCATGAAACCGATCTTACGATCAATGCGGGCGAGTTCTTCTCGATCCTCGGCCCGTCCGGTTGCGGCAAGACGACCATCCTCAGAATGATTTCGGGATTTCTTGATCCCACGGCCGGCGCGATTTCGATCGGCGGCGTCAGGATGAACGGGATCGGTCCGAACAATCGGCCGACCGCGCTCATTTTCCAGAACCTTGCCCTGTTTCCGCTGATGCCGGTCTGGGAAAATGTCGCTTTCGGCCTGGAAGCGCGCGGCGTTCCCAAGGCCAAGCGCCGCAAGCGTGCCGAGGAGCTTCTGGAGCTCGTGGCCCTGTACGGTCAGGCCGACAAGATGCCGACGGAGCTGTCCGGCGGGCAGCGCCAGCGCGTCGCGGTTGCCCGCGCTCTCGCGGTCGAACCTGCGGTACTGCTGCTTGACGAGCCGCTCTCCGCGCTCGACCTGAAGCTGCGGCAGCACATGCGCGCGGAACTGAAGGAAATCCAGCGCAAGACGAGCGTCACCTTCATCTACATTACCCACGACCAGGGCGAGGCGCTCGCCATGTCCGACCGGGTCGCGGTCATGAACGAGGGACGCATCGAGCAGGTGGCCTCGGCCGACGATATCTACAACCGGCCGCAGACCGCTTTCACCGCCACGTTCGTCGGCGAGCAGAATGTGTTTACCGGCAAGGTGACCTCGGCTGTCGGCAACGAAGTCGCGGTCGAGACCGGGCAGGGGACGCTCTACGGCGTCAACCGCAACGACCTTGCGGTCGGCGACGAGGCGCTCGTCATGGTGCGGCCGGAGCGCATCGGGCTGCTCAATGGAGAAGCTGGCGATCCGGAGAAAATGGCGAAACTGAACACGCTGTCGGCGCGCCTGCAGCGGCGCGACCTCGAGGGCGCTCTGATCAACCTTTATCTCACCGCCGGTGAAAACGATATTCACGTCAACATGCATAACACCGGGGATGATGCTCCCTTCTCGGACGAGATAAAGCTCGCTTTCCGGCATCGCGATACGGTCATCATGCGGCCGGGCTCCATCGCCAGGGACCGGGCCTGAACCGTGGAGGCGCTGGTTCGCTCATACGGCAAGGGGCTGACGGCGGTCTTTGCCGGATTGGTCGCACTGTGGATCATTCTGATGATCGTGGTGCCACAAGTCACAATGATTGACAGGGCCTTCACGTATCAGGATCGCGGCGGCGAAACGGCCATGCTCGCGATCGAGATCGACCGGGCCTATACAAAACGTTTCCAGCTCGAGCAGCAGGTCCAGAGAGCGCAGAATGCCGCCGACGCTGAACCCGGTGCGTCTGCGCCCTCCGTATCTGCGCCGTCGGCGACGCCGTCCATTGGCGCGCCTGCTGCCACGACCCCGTCGGCCGGCGGGCTTCCGCAGCCTTCCGCTGGCGGCGCCGCGAACCAGGAAATCGACGTCGAGGCGCTGGAAGCCGAAATCGCGACGCTGACCGCGAAAATCGAGGAACTCGAATCCCAGGAAGACCTTTCCTCCGGCGAGGCCGGCATGAAGGCGACCTATTCGCTGAAAAATTTCACCACGATGAGCGGCATTCACTTCCAGATCTTCGTGATGACGCTCCTCTACGCGTTTTGCGTGACGATCCTGTCTTTCCTGATCTGCTATCCAGTGGCCTTCGTGATCGCCACCACGACCAATCGCAACCGGTTGGCGTTGATGATGCTCGGTCTCGTCATTCCCTATGCGATCAACGAGCTTTTGCGCATCTTCTCCTGGATCATGATCCTGGAAAAGAACGGCATTCTGAACACGTTCCTCAACTTCATCGGCATTATCGATATCGACGCCGGCGAGGGCATCCGCTTCGTCGCGTCCAACGGCGCAGTCTTTACGGTTATGGTCTACGCCTATGTGCTGTTCATGGTGTTTCCGATCTACAACACCATCGACACGCTGGACAAAAACCAGATCGAGGCCGCGCGCGATCTCGGCGCGTCGGCCTGGAAAATCCACACGCGCGTCGTCATTCCGCACGCCAAGCCCGGCATCGCCGTCGGATCGATCATGACCTTCATGCTCTCCGCCGGTTCGATCGCCGTGCCTGAAATCGTCGGACGCGGCCTGCATCCCGACTGGTTCTCCCAGCTCATCTACCGCCGCTTCTTCGAGGCGGATTCCTGGAACCAGGGCTCGGCCTATTCGCTGGCGCTGCTGATCGCCTGCATCGTCTTCATCTTCGCCACCATGGCGATTTTCAAGGTCGGAATCAGGGATATTGCGAAATGAGCGTTGCGACCCGGACAGATCCGATGGGCGTGGAGACGGGCGCACAGCCGCGCGCCGACCGGGACTGGGCGAACGCAATTCTCGGCGGCTATGTGGTCGTTTTCTTCGCCGTGATGTTCCTGCCGCTGCTCTTCATGGTCGCGGCCGCCTTTAACGCATCGCCCACGCCGTCGGTCACAGACTGGCAGGGCTTCACGCTGCGCTGGTTTCGCGAATTGCCGAACGATCAGCGGATGATTCAGGGGCTCTGGCACTCGCTGCTGATCGCCGCCGGCGTCATCGTCATATCCATTCCTTTCGGCCTCTCCGGCGCTTTCATTCTCACCCGGATGCGCTCGCGCGGATCGTCGCTGCTCTATACGGTGCTGGTCTCGCCCGTGCTTGTCCCCGGCATCATCCTCGGCGTCACCACGATGATCTTCTGGCGCGATTTCTTCGGTGTCCAGGCGGGGCTTTTTACAGCCATGGCGGCCCAGTCCTCCTTCATCGCCTCCTACTGCATGCTCATGTTCATGGCGCGATTGCAGCGCCAGGACCGGGTGCTCGAAGAGGCGGCGCTCGACCTCGGCGCCTCGCCGTTCATGGTTTTCCGGCGCATCACCTTGCCTTTTCTCATGCCGACGATCCTCACGGCTTGCGTCATCGCCTTCCTGCAGTCGATTGAAAACTACAACACGACCTTCTTCGCCATTGGCGGGTCATGGACGCTGGTGACCGAAATTGGCAGCCGCATGCGCTTCGGCCTCTCGCCGATGATCAATGCGATCGGCGTCATCTTCGTCGCCATCACCATAATTGTTGCGATCACCCATACGCTCGTGACAAGAAAGCGGGCATGAAGATCCGCTTTGCCTGCCTGCCCGGTTACGAAGCCATTCTGCCCAAACCGTCGCTTGCCTCCGGCGCTCTGCCGGACTGGCTGAAGGCGATGCCGGCCGCGACGGCGAGCAGCGTTCTGCTTGACGCGGAGGTGCGCACGGTCAAGCAGTGCCCGCCCTTCGTCGACGCCATGCAGAGCGGGATCCTGTTTCCGCTCGCCGCCGACGTCAGGGTCGAGAACGGCGAATTTGCCTGGGACTGGAACGCGCCTTCATCAGGCAGCCGGATGACACGCTCGCCGATTGGCGTCCACGCTCCGGAACAGGCGACGGGCCTTCCCGGCGCGCCATCCGGCGAGTTCGTTATCAAGTTCAACAATTTCTGGACCGTGGAACTGCCGGAAGGCTGGTCGATGCTGTTCACCCATCCCGCCAACCGCCCGGACCTGCCGTTTCACACATTCTCCGGCGTCGTCGACTGCGACCGCTGGAAATCGGGCCACGTCCATTTCCCGGCGGTGTGGACCGATCCGGAGTTTAACGGAACCCTGCCGGCAGGCACGCCCGTGGCGCAGGGCTGGCCGATAAAACGGGAAAGTCTCGAACTCAAATTCGCCGAGATGGACGCCAAAGAACTGGCCGAACACGAGACAGTGCAGGATGCGCTTGGCGAACGGGCAGGAGTCTATCGCAAGGATTTTCGCGCCCGGAGTAAATGATGCCGATGCGCGAATGCGCCAGTGCAGCTGTCCGCAAAGTTGCTGCATATCCGACCGCGCGGACGCGGGTCGCCGGGTTCCGGCCCAAGGCCGATAAGAGGGGTAATTTGCTAAATTTATTATATTAAACAGCCTCATTGGGGACTTGATCCACCATCCAGCAGCGCTGTGTCCACGGCGCGTAAGGAGAAATCATCCGTAAGTCTGCACAGGCTTCGCCGAAAGCGAAAACCGCCCCTTCGAACCCTGTGTCAGGATCTTCAGATTGTCCGCCGCATTGGCCTGCGTCTGCTGCCTTTCTTCAAGAAGCGCGCGGCAGCCCTCGATATCGCCTGTGTCCCGGCGGGCGATGGCGAGGCTGCGCAACGACAGGTCGGAAGGCGCGGCGGCGTGCGCCGCTGACAGAAGGCGCAGAGCCTCATCAGTCTCGCCCAGCGCCAGCTTCGCATTGCCGAGATTGAGCGTCGCATCCGCGTCGTTCGGCTGGTTTTGCAGGTAGGCCTCCAGAAGAGCTGCGGACTGCGCCGCGTCGCCCGTCTCCAGCAGCACGGATGCGAGTTCGAACCGGGCGTTGTCGTGACCGGGATCGCGTTCGAGCGTCTTCCGGAAGCCGTCGGCTGCTTCCTGGTCCCTGTTCAGGCGTTTGAGAACCAGGGCGCGATTGTAGTGAAGCGCCGCATGGTCCGGCATCGCGGCAAGCAGGCCGTCACAGGCTTTCAGCGCCTTTGGCCAGTCCTGTCTGGCCAGCGCCTCCTGCATCCGCCGGGCGAGCCCGTTCACATCCTGTTTCAAGCGTCTGCGTCTCCGAAATCCTTTGGCGCGCGCATTCAAACGTGAACTCGATGCAGAATCCAGTCAGAAACCGTCAGCCTGTTATTTCCAGCCCGCGCCTGGCGAAGGCAGGGGCGAGATGCTCGAGCTCCGCCGCCCGGTCGCCCACGGCGTTGCCCTGCTTCGAGCGTTCGGCGATGCCGACAAAGATCACAGCGAAACGGAACAGCGCGAACGCTTCATGGAAGGGTTCGAGCGGGGCAGTGGGCGTGGCGTGTCGATAGTATTCGTCGACGAATTCCGTCCGGGTGGGAATGCCAAGTCCGGCCATATCCAGATCTCTTATGCCGCCATATTCGGCCGGCGTGGTGCGCCACGCCATGCAGCAGAACCCCAGATCGGCCAGCGGATGACCAAGTGTGGAGAGTTCCCAATCGAGGATACCGGCCACTCTCGTGGAATCCCTGTCGAATATGAGATTGCCAAGGCGAAAATCGCCATGGGCGATCGACACGGCGCCGTCGTCGTCCGGCATGTTGTCGAACAGCCATCGCTCCAGTTGATCTATCTCCGGCATGCCTGTCAGCGCTGATTCCCGCCACTGCCGGCCCCAGCGGCTCACCTGCCGTTCAAAATAGTTTCCGGGGCTGCCGTAGTCCGAAAGGCCGATATTCTCGGGCCGCACCGCATGCAGTTTCGCCATCGCCTTGGCCATGGACAGATAGACGCCGCGCCGTTCGGCGGGAGAAAGATCCGGCAGCGAGGCGTCGTGAAAAACCCTGCCGTCAATCCGCTCCATCACATAGAAGGGCGTGCCCAGAACCGAAGGGTCGTCGCAATAGGTGAGCGGCCGCGGTACGGGAACGTCCGTGTTCGTGAGCGCAGAAAGCACCCGGAATTCTCTGTCGACCGCGTGCGCGCCCTTCTGCAGCCGGCCTTCGGGCTGCTTTCGCAGCACGAGGCTGCGGTCGCCGCTTGTCACAAAAAAGGTCGGGTTGGACTGGCCACCCGAAATCGGCGTGACCGTCATCCCGCCCTTCAGGTCGAGTTCCCGCGCGAGATAGTCGGCGAGCGCAGCTTCGTTGACGCCGATCGATGGCGTCATTGCACCGGCCATGACCAGAACTCATCGCCCTTGTCGTTGAGATGACGATTGAGAACCATCTTGTGGACCTCGTCGGCGCCGTCGACCAGTCGGGCTTGGCGGGCGTAGCGATAAATCCATTCGAGCCGCGTGTCCTTGGAATAGCCGCGCGCGCCGTTGATCTGGATCGCCCGGTCGGCCGCATCGTGCAGCACATTGGCGACAACGATCTTGGCCATCGATACTTCGGCCTGCGCCTTTTCGCCCCTGTCGAGCGCCCAGGCCGCCTTCATTACCAGAAGCCGGCCGGTCTCGATCCGCATCGCGAGATCGCCGAGCATGAGCTGGATGCTTTCGCGGTCCGCCAGACGCACGCCGAACCCTTCGCGATAGCTGGCGTAGTCCCGCGCGATTTCCACGCAACGCTTGGCGAGCCCCAGCCAGCGCATGCAATGGGTCAGGCGCGCCGGACCAAGCCGCGTCTGGGTGACGCGCATGCCCCTGCCTTCCTCGAACAGGAGGTTGTCCTTGTGGATTTCGAGACCGTCGAATTCCAGTTCACAATGCCCGCCATGTTCTTCAGGGCCCATGATCGGGATGCGACGGACGATGCGCCACCCGGGCTGATCCTTGTGGAACATCAGGGCGCTCAGGCCCCGGCGCGGATCGGCGGAGGTACGCGCGATCAGGATGAAGTGCGTGGCTTCGGCGCCGCCCGTGATAAACCATTTGCGGCCCTTGACGACATAGGTATCGCCGTTCAGTTCGGCCGTGGTGTTGATCATCGACGGGTCTGATCCGCCGCCCGGGTGCGGTTCCGTCATTACGAAGGCGGAGCGGACGTCGCCGTCCACGATTGGCTTCAGCCAGCGTTCCTTCTGTGCCGGCGTACCCAGTTTCGACAGCACGATCATGTTCCCGTCGTCGGGCGCTGCGCTGTTGAAGATGACGGGTCCGAAGATCGACCGGTTCATCTCCTCGTAGCACACGGCCATCCCCTGGACGCCGACTCCCAGTCCGCCGTCTTCGGGCGGAAGCTGGAGGCACCACAGGCCCTCGGCTTTTGCTTCCTTGCGCAGGCTGTCCAGAAGATCGAGATTGATGTTTTCGTGTTCGTCATAGGAAGACGAGTCGTCCTCCAGGGGAAGGATCCGCTCCGCTACGAACGCCCGGATGCGCTGGCGCAGTTGATCGAGTTCCGGCGATATCGAGAAATCCATGAAATCGGTCCTGACTTACAATGAAGATATGAGATGGCCGCCATCGACGGCCAGTGTAGCGCCGGTCATGTAGGCGCCGGCGTCGGAGCACAAGAGCAGAAGCGGTCCATCGAGATCCTCCATCCGACCGAGCCTGCGTTGCGGAATTCTTTTGACAAGGGCCTGTCCGGCTTCCGAGGCGAAGAAGTCCGCATTCAGCGGCGTCTCGATATAGCCCGGGCACAGCGCATTGACGCGGATGCGGTAACGGGCCCATTCAAGCGCGGTCGCTTTTGTGAGCTGTATGAGAGCGGCTTTCGAGGCGGCGTAGGCGGACACGTGACCGGCGACGCGCAGGCCGACAATCGAGGCGATGTTGATGATCGCGCCCGGACGGTTCGCGGTCTTCATGGCGCGCGCCGCATGCTGCGAAACGCGAAAGGCGCCGGTCAGATTGGTGTCGATGACACGCTGGAATTCATCTTCCGCCTGGTCGATCGCCGCGCCGGAACCGGACACGCCGGCGTTGTTGACGACGATATCAAAAGGCTCCTGAAAGCGCTCGAACGCCCTTGCGACGCTGTTCGTGTCGGCGACATCCATCGGTATCGCCTCAGCGTCGCCGCCTGCGGCGGCAATCGTCTCGACAACTTTTTCGAGCGCATCCTTTCGGCGGGCCGTCAAAACCACGGCGGCGCCGGCTTCCGCCAGCGTTTTTGCGAAATGCTCGCCAAGGCCGCCCGAAGCGCCGGTGACCAGCGCCTTCCTGCCTTCGAGGTTGAACTTCACTCCCTGACCTCCCCGTCCATCTTGTCCCGCACAAGAGGCGCAAGACCATTGCCCACCATCGCGTGCTGTTCCTCGTCCAGGTGGATGCCGTCGACACGGCTTGCCGTTGTTTCCGTGTTCATGTCGAAGAAGAAGACCGATTTTTCTACAGCGACGGCGCGGAACGCCTCCACGTGCCCGGCGCAGCGGGTTCCGGGAATCATGCCCCGGGACAGGCTGTCGCCATAAACCAGAATTCGCCGCATGGTCACTTCAGGGGCGTCGACTTGTGGGCGATCAGTTTCTGGCCCTGCGGCGTCGAAACCCAGACGGTGACATAGGAGCTATTCAGTTTTAACGCATTGCCGTTGCGCTGCACATCGGCCTTCATGACGCCGAAGAACACGGTTGTCTCGCCTTCGCAAGCTGTGTCGGAAACCTGACAGTCTAGTACATTATAGATCAGTGATCCGTCTTCGAGCGCCTTCAGGTAGCTGGACTTGCTGTCGATCGATGAATCCGAATGGGCGTAGAGAAGGGAGTCGCTGAAGAGGTTGCCAAGGCCTTCCGTGTCGCCGGCGAGCATCAGCGCCCATCGTTGCTCTTCAGCCTGTCTGGCCGCTTGCGTCTTATCAGTCATTCTTGCCTCCCCAGTTCGGCCAGGTGGAAACACGGAAGAAATCGTCGCCCCCGTTTCCGCCTGCCTGAAGCATTGCGTAATATTGCCTGACCATGGCGGTGAAGGGCAGGGGGATATGCTGATCCTTGCCGATCGCCATGGCGAGGTCCATGTCCTTCGACACGAGATTGCTGTTCGCCATCGGCGTCCAGTCTCCGCTCTTGAGCATCTCGCTTTTGTATTGGCTGAGCGGCGTAGCCGCCACGGAATTGTTGATCGCGTCCACCGCGACGTCTCGCGGAAGCCCTTGCCTCACGCCGAATTCCAGCGCCTCGCCGATCAGCGCGGGCATCACGCCGACCATCATGTTGATCATCAGCTTGACGATCCGGGCCTCTTCGCCCGGTCCGAAATAGAGCCGGTTCTCGCCGAAACGGGCAAGCACGTCCTCGACATCCTTGACTGCGTCATCCGGTCCCGACATCAGCAGGGTCAGGGTTCCGTTTTCCGCGTTTCCAGTGCTGCCGGAAACCGGACAGCGCACATAGGACGCGCCGGTTTTCGCTATGGCTTCCGCCACCGCGGCGGACGCGCCCGGCGAGACGGTGCTGAGGTCGACATAGACCTGGCCCGGACCGATCGATCCGGCGATCCCGTCGCGGCCCGAAACGATCTCCGCCAGCACCGCGTCGTTCGGCACCATCGAAAGGATGATCTCCGCCTTTGCAGTCAGCTCCGCTGGCGTGCGGGCTCCATGGCCGCCCGCGTCGACGATGCGCCGAACGGCGTCCGGGTTCGGATCGCAGCCTTGCAGCTCATAGCCGGCCGTCAGCAGACGCCGGCTCAGGGGATTGCCCATCGCGCCAAGGCCGATCCAGCCACAGCGCTTCCATTCCTTTTGTCTGCCGGTCATCTCAACACTCAATATACAAAGAACAGGACAATCTGCGGGTAGGCGATCAGCATGATTGTCACCAGCAGCATGATCAGGGCGAAGGGCGCGGCGCCCAGGAAGACGTCTTCCAGGGACACCTTGTAGTCGGTCAACGTACTTCGCACAACGTAGCACGACATGCCAAAGGGCGGTGTCAGCAGGCCGATCTCCGTCGCCATGATGGCGATGATGCCGAACCATACCAGATTGATGTCATAGGGCTGCAGCAGCGGGATGAACAGCGGAACCGTGATCAGCAGGATCGACACTGAGTCGATGATCGTGCCGAGGATCAGTGCGATGCCGACGAAGATCGCGAGGATGACGAGGTAGCTTGCGTCGAGATCAGACACCAGGGTGCTGATCTGCGTCGGCAGTCCGGAGATGCCGAGCATTCGCGAATACATCGTCGCCGAAATCACGATGAAGAGGATCGATGAGCTGATGTAGCCCGTCTCGATCAGAATGCTCCATAGGGAGCGCCAGGTCAGCTTCCGCTTGATGAGCGCGGCGACCAGGGCGAGCGCCGCGCCGACGCCGCCTGCCTCGGTCGGCGTGAAGACGCCGCCGTAGATGCCGCCGAGAACCGCAATGACGAGAACCAGCGTCGGCCCCATCTTCTCGATGAACTCGCGCAGCGTCAGGCTGCTGTCGCCCTCGATCATCTCTCTGACGTTTCCTCCCATTGCCTTGGGGAAGAAGATGGCGACAAGCGCGATGCCGAGCGCGAACATGACGGCGAGCAACAGGCCCGGCCCGATGCCGGCCAGGAACATCGCGCCTACGGATTGCTCCGCAATGATCGCATAGATGATGAGAAGGATGCTCGGCGGGATCAGCATGCCGAGCACGGAGCTGCCCGCGACAGTGCCGACGGCGAACCTCCGGTGATATCCGAAGCGCAGCATTTCCGGCACGGCGATGCGCGAGAACACGGCGGCCGAGGCGATGGTCACGCCGGTGATGGAAGCGAAGACCGTATTTGCCGCCACGGTGGCGATCCCCAGTCCGCCGGGAAGTTTTCGCAAAAGACGGTTGGCGACGTAATAGCTGTCGCGTCCGAGATCGGCCGCGCTCACCAGCATGCCCATCAGCACGAAGAGCGGTATGACAGCAAAGACGTAGTCGGAAATGCTCTGCGTCGCCGCTTGCGACAGCATGTAGACCGCGACCTGGAAGTTGTCGCGGATCATCCAGACCCCGACGAAGGATGTCAGCGCCAGAACGAACGGCACGTGAATGCCGCAATAGATGAGAAACAGCATGACGCTGACGGAGACGATGCCGATTTCAATGGGCGTCATGACAGGTGCTGCCTGCGATCTTTGACCACAAGAGTCAGGGAGTTCAGCGTCATGGCCAGAAGCTGGACGCCAGCCAATGTCGCGCCCAAGGCGATCGAGGCCTTGATAGGCCACGACGGAAAGGTGAAGAGGCCGACCGTGCCGATGTAGTAGTTGTTGGTGTAGTCGTTGATCATGTTGGGAACAGTGCCGTAGACGATGAGCGCCATGAGCGCGAAGCCGCAGAGCGCCGCAACCGCGTCGAAGCCGGAGCCGACCCTCGGATGGGAAGCGCGGATGACGTTGACGATCGAATCGGCGCGGGCGATGCGTTCGTGGGCCAGTGTGTCTGCGAGTTGCACGAAGACGATTGCGACAATGGATATCTCGGCGATTTCCGTCACGCCCATGATCGGCGTGCTCAAGAAGTAGCGTCCCATGACGTCGAGGCAGATGAGGCACATCAGCAGAAAAATGCCAACAGACCCGATCGCGTTGAAAGCGGCCGTGGTCAGGGCGAGAAGCCGCCCTGCCAAAGAACCGCGCACGGGGCGCGGTTCTTCATTCTCAATTCCAACGTCCGGCGACATGCCTTACTCGGTGTCCCAATTCCGTGCGATCGGCTGGTTCGCAGCCCGCAGCGCGTCCATGTAAGCCTTCAGAACCGCGTTGCCGGGCTGGCCCTGCGCTTCGGTCTGTTCCGCCCATTCCTGCGCGATGTTGGGAAGTCCAGCCGCCCACTCCTCGCGCTGTTCCTGGGTGTACTCGATCACCGTACCACCGTTTTCCTTGTAGGTCTCGATGGCCGCGGCGCTGGCGTCGACGACGTAGTCGGCTAGGCTCTGTCCATACTCTGCGGCCGTTTCCCGCAGCACGTCCTTGACCGGATCCGGCAGACCTTCCCAGAACTGCTTGTTCGCGGACACCGCAAAGGAGGTGACGGCGCCCTGGTCGGCCTTGATGTAGTAAGGCGCGACCTCGTACATCTTGAAGCCGGCGGCCGCCTCGGCCCAAACGGACGCGCATTCGGCGACGCCTGTCTGGAGCTGGTTGTAGTAGTCGGCGAGGTTGGAGCTGATGCCGACGGCGCCAACACCCTGGAAATAGCGCAGGTTCGTGCCTGCTCCGACGACCTTCACGCCTTCGAAATCGGCCGGCTTCTCGATCGCGGACTTGCAGACGACCTGATAGTTGTCAACCGATCCCGAACTTCCGAGGTAGACTTGGTTGATCTTGTCGAATTCGGCCTTCATTTCCGGAATATCTTCCGCCAGCCTGGATACGGTCTCCGTCACCAGATGCAGATCCGTGGTCGCGAACGGCGTCACGAAAGACACGTTGAACAGGGGCAGTTTGTCGACGTGGAAGGGCGGCACGACGATGCCCATGTCCGCGATGCCGCTGCTGACCGCTTCAAGCTCGCCGCGCGGCTTGACGATGGTTCCGGAGAACCCCTTGTTCCAGTTGATCTTGTATTCGTTCTTCTCGGCCAGTTTCTTGTCCACTGCCGGTATATAGGAGTCTTCGAAGACTTTGACCCAGGACGCGGTGGGCGGGTATCCCGACACGACGGTTATGTTGATCGATTCCTGCGCATAGGCGCAGCTGCTGGCGAGAAGCACGGCAGAGACTGACGCAATTCCTGCAAGGTTTCCTGATATGAATTTCACGCTTACCTCCCTTGAGTTAGATCCGATCGACAACCGATCGTTCCGGGGGCGTTCCGGCATGTCGCAGGATGCAACATTTCCTCTACCGGACCCGCCAATGTGTCGAACAATAGCGAATATTGAACCAATATTCTAGTCAGTTTTCGATGTTGTGCGCCTCCAGCGATATTGTTTTGCGCAATCGATAGTTCCGTCGCGCGGCCATCAGGCTTTGGCGCTCCGGCCATTGTCTGCATGCGTTCCCAAATTCGGATTTATCTCGCAGGCCTCGTTCCAGCTTATGACCTGAAGCGACCGCGCGAACTTGCCGACGCCGTCCACCTCTGCGCAGAACAGACCCAGTTCAATGATTTCCTCATCCGTGAAATGCTTGCGGAGCCTGGTGAAGACGTCGTCGCTGTCGATCGCGTCCTCTCCCTTCTTGAACTGGTCGGCGTACCACAGGGCCGCCTTTTCCTTTTCGCTCAGGTCGGGCGACGTTTCGTATTCGTAGGAGTCCCAGAGCAGCTGCTCCGTGAGACCTTCCTCTTTCGCCTGCTTGGAACGAACGGTCGAGCAGTATCCGCAGCGATGCGCCACGGACATGTGAATACGACAGAGTTCCTTTAGGCGATGGGGCAGCACGCCTTCATAGAGGAGATCGTTCCAGTAGCGCGCCCAGCGACGCCCGGTGGTCTCGTTGCGAACGAAGATGCTCATGATGCGCGGATCTGGCGCGCCGCGCGCTTCCGCGTTGTCGATGAGTTCGCGCGCGTCAGCGTCCATGCTGCTCTCTGAAATGGCATCGATTCGTGGCATGCGAAAGGCTCCTTTGTTAAGGGTTCAGCAGTCGATCCATCCCGTTGGCGTCTTCAGTCTGTGAACGACCGGAATCCGGTCCGAGATTATGGCCTCGACAAAGCAGCCCTCCTTGGCGGCGATGATGAGATCCACGAGTTGCTCGATCGGCGTTTCGCTGTCGATGGCGATGTCCATCGTTATTCCGACGGGCGCAGCCTTGTAGGGCTTGCCGGGTTCGATCAGACCTTTCCATGAGAATTCGGCGTCGACGGTCAGGTCGTCGAGCTTGATCCTGAACCGTTTGGCGAAGGCGCGAATCTGCGTCATGAGGCAGGTGACAAAGCCGCCGACGAAATAGGTCAGGGGAGGCGGAGCTGTCGAATCGCCGCCATGGAACGGACCTTCGTCCGACGCAAGCTCGTGGCTTTCATTGAACGGCTCGACGATGTCGATTTTCGTCTCGTTCCGCATCTTGCCGGTCGCCACGCCATTGCATCTAATAATCACGTCGAAGGAATTGTTCTGTGACACGCAGGTACCTCCAGTCGGCTAGCGCGCGAGGCCAAGCCAGTTTGCGATGTTGTTGCGCTGTACGGCGGAAGACCCGCCGATGATGGGCATCAGAAGCACGTCGCGCACGTTTCGCTCGATGTCGAAATCACGGACATAGCCGTAGGCGCCGAAGATGCTCTGTGCGTCGAGCACCACCTTCTTGGCCGCCTCTGTGACGAACAGTTTGGTCATCGATGTCTCGACCCGGCGCGGGGCTTCGCGGTCTGAGAGCATCGCGGCGTGATAGGTGGCGAGCCGTGCGACATGAAGCTGTGTCTTCATTTCCGCGAGCTGGTGCCGGATCGACTGGAATGTGCTGATCGTCGCGCCGAACTGCTTGCGCGTCTCGCTGTATTCCCAGGCGTCGTCACAGGCTGCTTCCGCAATGCCCAGCGCGATTGCAGCGACTTCCAGCTTTTCAACGTCGAGGCCGGAAGACGTGATCATGCCCCATCCGCGATTGAAGCCGTCCTGCTCGCCCACGATATTTTCGAGGGGAACCCTGACATCCGTAAAACTGACGTCGGTAGTGCGCGCGCCCTTCATGCCCATGGATTCGATGGGTTGGATCTCGACGCCCGGACTGTCGGGCGGAATCAGGACGATCGAAAGGTTCTTGTAACGCTCGCCCTGCTCGCCGGTGCGGATCAGGGCATAGATGTAATCGCAGATCTCGGAGCCCGAACAGAAGCGCTTCGAACCGTTGATGACGAGTTCGTCGCCTTCGATCCTGCCCGTGGTCTTGACGCTGGCGAGATCGGCTCCCGTATCCGCTTCCGTCCACCCATAGGCGAATATCAGCTTGCCGGCGGCTATTCGTGGTAAAAAGTCGGCTTTCTGGCGTTCGGACCCGCATTCGAGAATGTTCATGCCGGCATAGCAGGCGCACATGATGTATGGCACCGAAATGGCGAGGCTGCGGCGCGACAGTTCCTCAATAGTGACGAGGGTTGCGAGGATGTCGCGGCCTGTCCCGCCGAATTCTTCCGGAATGGTGCTGCCCATGACCCCGAGGGCCGCCAGCTCCTCGAAGACGTTTCGCGGAAAGGTGTTTTCCTTGTCCCAGCGCGCCGCTTCCCGGCGCGGCATGTGCCTTTCGGCAAAACGGCGCAAGGTGTCGCGAAGCTGGTCGATATGCGATGGCAGTTCTATGGTCATGCTCCTCACCAAAGCCCGCATATACAGGCTCCATCATCCGGTTTGCGACCGACCTGAACGCCGAAAGCTGTTTTGGCGTCCATCCTCCTCGGGTCTCCGGAATGGCCGTAACCCTGTCCTCAAAATGCCGGGTAGTCAATTAAAATTTTGAATCAATATTCAGTTTGAGTTTTGGGCTGACAACAGCTAATTTCAATTCGTTGTTCACGGAGGAGGAAAGAGTGGGCATAAAGAAATGGAAGTCACGCATCGAGCTCCTTCCCGCCGAAATGTGGGCGTCGAGCGGCGACTGGGAAGGCAAGACGATTGCAATGCGTCTGGATGCGCTCTGCGCGAGCGATCCGGATATAGTCCTCTTCGTCGATGGCGATGAAACCCTGACTGCGAAAGAAACCCGCGACGCCTCGCTTCGTCTTTGCTCCGCTTTCGAGAGGCTCGGCCTGCGGCCGGGCGACGTCGTCAGTTTTCAGCTTCCGAACTGGCGCGAAGTCGTGTTCATCGATGTGGCCTGCGCCTATGGCGGTTTCGTCTGCAATCCGATCGTTCCGATCTATCGCGAGGCGGAGGTCAAGCACATTATCGAAGACGCCGGCTCCGCGCTGTTTCTTGTTCCGCACCGATTCCGGAATTTCGACTATATCGATATGGCGAGGCGGATCGGAGACAAGCTCGGCCACACGTTCCGGACCGTTGTCGTGCGACCGGAAGGCGTTGTCGGGGAAACGCGATTCGACGATCTTTTCGACGTTGATGATTCCGGCGAAGAGCGGTCGCCCGTCGACGCCAATTCCATCAAGCTCCTCATGTATACGTCGGGCACTACGGGGCGCGCCAAGGGCGTCCTCCACAGCCACAACACGATCGGCGCAGAAATAGGGAACTTTATCCGGTATCTTGGAATGAGCGGGAACGACGTGATCCTGATGCCGTCTCCGTTGAGCCACATCACAGGGTACCTCTACGGAATTCAGTTGCCGATCACGCTCGGCGCCAAGGCGGTTCTGATGGACGCCTGGGAGGTCGGGCGCGCGACGGAACTCATTGACCGGCACCAGGTGACGTTCACCATCGGCGCGACGCCGTTTCTTCAGGAACTCGCCAGCTTTGCGAAAGCGCAGGGACGGCATTTGCCGAGCATGCGCTATTTCGCCAGCGGCGGCGCGCCCGTGCCGCCGGAAATCGTGGAGCGCGCCAATGCGGCGATGGAGAACTGCGCTGCGTTCAGGCTCTACGGAAGCACGGAAGCGCCTACGGTGACGCTGGGTGTGCCGCAACGCGAGCGGGCCCGGCTTGCGGCGACGACGGAAGGCTTCGTTGTTGGCCATGACATCAGGCTCGTCGATCTGGAGGGCAACGATGTTGCGCCGGGTGAGGAGGGGGAGATCATCACGAAGGGTCCGGAAGTCTGCCTGGGGTACACGCTTGCCGAACATAATGACGCGGCCTTCGATTCGGATGGATATTTTCACACCGGCGATCTTGCCATGATGACTGAAGAAGGATGTCTCGTGATCACCGGTCGAAAGAAGGATCTGATAATCCGGGGCGGCGAGAATCTCAGTCCAAAGGAGATCGAGGACGAGATCTACAAGCTGGACGCGGTCAAGGAGGCCGCCGTCGTGGCCATGCCGCATGCCCGTCTTGGAGAGACCGGCTGCGCTTTCGTCGTGCTCCAGCCCGGAAAAACATTGAGTTTTGGAGAGTTGGTGGAAAGTCTTGACCGTTCTGGCCTGGCGCGGCAGAAGTTTCCGGAACGACTGGAGATTGTTTCCGAGGTGCCATACACCGCAGCCGGGAAGGTCAGGAAAGACATGCTTAGAAAGATTGCCTCCGAGTTTGCTCCGGCCGGCAAGGCGGCTGATGAAAACGGCTAGGAAGAAGAAATCACGCGGCGATCAGCAACGCGAACGACGCGAAGCCCTGATCAGCGCCGGACTGCGGATCGTCTCCAGATATGGCTACGTGAACGCATCGGTCTCGCGTGTTACGGCCGCGGCAGGTCTCGCACAGGGAACCCTCTATTCCTATTTCGAGAGCCACCAGGCCTACCTGGAAGAACTGCTGAAAGTGGAAGGCGCCAGGTTTTTTCGGTTGATCAACAAGCACACGGTGATCAGCGACAATTTCTTCGATACGGAGCGCTCGGCGTTTCTCGCCTATTCGCGTTATCTGAAGCGCCATCCCTATTTTCTCCGCGTTCTGACGGATGCCGAAAGCGCGGCGCCGACCAGCTACGCGCAGCATATGGATCGCGTTGAAGGCCGATATCTGAAGGCCTTGCAGCGCGCTGCGGATGAAGGTCAGTTGCGGCTGCAGAATAAGGACTCCTTTCGCGATATCGGCGAGGTGCTGGGCGGCTCCTATGGGCACTTGGGATTGGGCGCGCAGGCGCGTCCTTTCGACGGCGACGCAACGAATGGACTTTTCCCAGAGTGGGTCGCAGACACCTATATCGGCTTCATAAGGCGCGGGTTCGACGAGCCGATCGAGGCGCGCATGCCGTCATCCGTTCCGCTTGCCGAGAACCAGTCCATGACGACCCGGGAGGCCTTGCTGGAGGCGGCGGCGCGAGTCGTCTGGAATGTCGGCTTCGGAGATGCGACGATCAAGGCGATCGTCGAGGAGGCCGATCTGGCTGTCGGAACCTTCTACAGTCATTTTGAAAGTCAGCAGGAAATATTCGACGAACTGCTCAATCACGTCAGGGCGAAGATGGTCGCCCACGTTCGTCTGTTCGTCGCGGGCAACACCCGCTTCATAGACCGCGAATACGCCGGCTTTGTGGGCTTCTTCGACTATCTTCGTCATCAGCCGTGGTACATCAGGATCGAATCGGCTGCTGCTGTTTATGCGACGGAAACCTACCGCAGGCATTTTTTCGATCTGGCGGACAGTTACGTCCGCACGATGCGTCGCGCGCAGGCGAACGGCGAACTCTTGCGGTTCGAGGAGAGGGATCTGCCTGCTCTGGCTTATATCATGATGGCCGCCCGGCATTATTTTGCAGCGCGGTATCTGCCGCCGACGGCGACGGATCGGTCGCTTCCCGGTCACGTCTTCGACACCTATCGGAGCTTCCTGGAGCAGGGTCTGGAAGCGCGGTAAGTTGCTCCAGGCAATTGTTTTCAATATAAAAAAATAGTTCTTCTGTACGACTGCCCGAGTAGGTGTGAACGCGTCTGGATCATCGAATCCCGGTTCACAACAATACCCGAATATTGGTTCAAAATTCTATTGACATCCAAGTCTGGTTTGCTCATCATCCGGGCATTCAAATTTTGGGAGGTTCCAATGCAGAAGGTCGAGTTCAAGAGTGGTGGAGAAACGCTGAGCGGAGTTTATATCCGCCCGGAAAATGCGTCCGGCGACGTGCCGATCGTCGTCATGGCCGGCGGATGGTGCTACACCAAGGAAGTCGTCATGCCGCACTACGCCAAGTTCTTCCACGATATTGGCTGCGCCACTCTCTATTTCGACTATCGCAATTTCGGTGAAAGCTCCGGCGAGCCGCGTCAGCATCTCGATCCGTGGGAGCAGATCGAGGACTATCAGAATGCCTTTTCATTTGCTGAAACGCTGGACGGCATCGACATCGCGCGTTCGGGATACTGGGGCATTTCCTACTCGGGCGGCCACGCCATCATTCTGAACGCGATTGATCCGCGCGCCGCGTGGACGATCTCGACTGTGCCGGTCGTCGACGGCTTCCAGACGATGCGCCGGTGCCATGGCGAGCGTCGCTACGCCGAGCTGCTCAAGGTCATCGCCGAAGATCGCAAGAACCGGTACGAGGGAAAACCGAGCGCGCGTCTGGCGATGTCGCCGGAATCCGATCCGTCGAAAGAGATGAGCTCCTGGCCATTCCCGCACGTCTATGCCGGATTCATGGGGATCAAGGCGAACGAGGCGCCGCTCCACGAGCACTGGAACACCGTCGAGTCGGTCGAGCTGCTGCTGCGCTATGTCGTCAAACCCTACGCGGAACGCATTATCGAAACGCCGGCTATGGTGGCGCTCGCCAAGGCCGACAACATCACATCCGCGGACCTCGAAGTCGAGATTTTCAACGCCATTCCGTGCGCCGACAAGGAACTCGCTGTCGTGCGCGGCGTCGATCACATGAGCCTCTACACAAACACGGATCACCTCGGAAAGATCGCCAAGGTTCAGGCCGATTGGCTTGGGGACTTGTTGAAGCGGATCTGACCGGACGAGCCTGGAGCGGCGTCTTTGATCGCCGCTCCGCAAACCAACGGCGGTTGCTTGACATGATATCCAACACGCGCGCGGCGGGGTCACTCGATCTGCTGCGAATGATGCTGACGATCCGCAAGGCGGAAGAGCGCCTCGCAAGCGACTTCAAGGCCGGATTGCTCCCGGGGCCCGTGCATCTCTATATCGGCCAGGAGGCTGTCGCGACCGGGATTTGCGCAGAGCTTGACGATCGCGACTGGATCACGTCCACCCATCGCGGTCACGGACACTTCCTCGCGAAAGGCGGCGACCCGAAAGCCATGTTCGCTGAAATCTACGGGAGAAGCACCGGTATTTGCGGAGGCTTCGGCGGGTCCATGCACGTCGCCGATGTATCGAAGGGCATTCTCGGCGCAAACGGCATCGTCGGCGGCGGCGTGGCGCTTGCAACGGGCGCAGCCCTTGCTGCGCAGCTCGATGGTGAAAATCGCGTTGGCGTCTGTTTCTTCGGCGACGGAGCAGCGGCTCAGGGCGTCCTCGGAGAGGCGCTTAATGTTGCGGCGCTCTGGAAACTGCCGCTGATCCTCGTTTGCGAAAACAACGGATTTTCCGAGTTTTCACCGAGCAGCAATGTGATTGCAGGCGACATTTACAGGCGGGCGGAACCCTATGGTGTGCCTTCCGTCCAGGTCGACGGCAACGATCTCGACGCCGTTCTGGAAGCTTCCGAAGCCGCTCTGGACCGGGCTCGTAATGGCCGGGGGGGCACGCTGATCGAAGCGCTGACCTACCGGATACACGGCCATGTCGAGGGTGAGCAGGCCTTTTTGAAAACCCGCTATCGGGAAGATGACGAAATCGAACGCTGGCGCGCGGAAGATCCGATCGAGCGTTACGCCCGCCGGCTTGTGGACAAAGGCGAGATGGCGT
The DNA here is from genome assembly GCF_019492055.1 of Flavimaribacter sediminis. Lineage (GTDB taxonomy): Bacteria > Pseudomonadota > Alphaproteobacteria > Rhizobiales > Rhizobiaceae > Flavimaribacter > Flavimaribacter sediminis. Next base: position 635,715 of record NZ_JAICBX010000001.1, read on the forward strand.
CCGGCAAATTCGCGGAACTGGAAGAAGACATCGGCCGAATGATCAAGGATGCAGCGGACTCCGTCGCTGACGATCCCTATCCCGAAATCGGCAATCTGGAACGCCATCGGCTGGGGGCTGTATGATGCGCAAGCGTATGATCCACGCCATAAACGATGCTCTCTTTGAGGAAATGGAGCGCGACGAACGCGTCATCGTGATCGGCGAAGATGTCGGAGCTTCCATCTTTGGCGATACGCGCGGCCTGCTCGATCGTTTCGGTCCGGACCGTGTCCGGGATATGCCGATCTCGGAAGCGGTCATGAGCGGCATGGCTGTTGGCGCAGCGGCCGCCGGTTACCGCGTCGTGTGTCACCTCATGTACGCGAATTTTATCTACACGGCTTTCGATGCGATCGCCAATCAGGCCTCGCGCCTGAGGCTGATGACGAACGGTCAGATACGATTGCCTGTGGTGTTCATGGCAGCCGGCGGTGGCGGCCGATCGAACGCCGGCCAGCACTCCGATTATCCGCATGTGCCGGTGGCCTCTCTGGGAGGCGTCTATGTGGCGACGCCGTCCTGTTCGGCAGACGCGAAGGGGCTTTTGAAGACCGCGATCCGCACAGACGATCCGGTGTTTTTCCTGCAGCCTACGAGCCGTGGCGGCGAAATGGGGGATATCCCGGAAGGCGACCATACGGTTCCGCTGGTCAGCGCGCATGTGACGCGGCAGGGCGATGACGTGACGATCGTCGCTGTCGGGGCGATGCTGCGTATCGCTACCCGCGCCGCCGACGCGCTCGCCGAAGAAGGCGTTTCCGTCGAGATCGTCGATCCGCGCACCTCCTATCCGCTGGATGAGGACGCCATTCTCGCTTCCGTGCGAAAGACCGGCCGTCTGGTGGTTGTGGACGAGGCCCGCGCGGCCGGCAGTGTTGCAAACCATATCTCGGCGCTCGTTTGCGAAAAAGCATTTTCGGCGCTGAGGGCGCCGATCATCCCGGTGACGACTCCGGATCTGGCGGTCGCCTATTCGCCTCCGCTGGAGAAGGCGATGATACCGGGGCCCGACGACGTCGTGGCCGCAGTTCAAAGACTGATCAAGGAGACAGGGCAGTGAAGGCCGTACTGAAACTTCCGAAGCTTTCCATGAATATGGAAGAGGGAACCCTGACGGAATGGCATAAGGCCGAAGGCGACAGCTTCAAGGAAGGCGAAATCCTTTACGCCGTCGAAACAGAAAAGGTCGTGAGCGAGGTGGAAGCTCCCTGTGATGGAACGCTTCTGTCTATCATTGCCGGAGAGGGCAGCGAACTGGAGGTCGGCGCGCCGGTCTGCCGCATTGAACAGGGCTGAGCGCCATTTTCGGGAGGAGTTGGCATGAGTTGGACAGATGCATACGAGACGATCCGGTTTGAGCGCAGAGGTCGTGTCATCACTGCGACCCTGAACCTTCCGGACAGTTTGAACGCCGTCAACGCCCGGATGCATACGGAACTGTCGCGGGTCTTTGTCGATCTCAACGACGATGCGGAGTCGGACATTGTTGTCCTGACGGGCGCGGGACGGGCTTTCTGCGCCGGCGGGGACATCGACTGGATGCAGGATGCTATCGATGCGCCGCGTCTGTTCGAACAGACCGCCTACGAGGCAAAACGCATTGTTTTTTCGCAGCTTGATCTCGAGAAGCCGCTGATATGCCGCTTGAACGGCCACGCAATCGGACTTGGCGCGACGATTGCGCTCGGTTGTGATGTCGTCATTGCTGACGAACGCGCGAAAATCGGCGATCCGCACGTGGCGGTCGGCCTCGTCGCGGGCGATGGCGGCGCCGTGCTGTGGTCGCATCTGATCGGCTATCTTCGCGCAAAGGAATATCTCCTGACAGGCGACCTGATACCGGCGCCTGAGGCCGCCCGCATGGGGCTGATCAATCGCGCCGTTCCCGCAGACACTCTCGACGATGACGTCGACCAGCTCGCTGATCGTCTTGCATCGGGCGCCCGAAAGGCGATCCGCTGGACGAAGGTGGTGTCGAACCTGGCGTTAAAACAGGTGGCGCACGCAGTGATGGATCCGAGCATTGCGTATGAGTCGCTTTCGAACGTGTCGGACGACCACAGGGAAGCCGTTGCGGCGTTTCGCGAAAAGCGCGCGCCGAAATTTACCGGAAACTGATCCCGGCAGGGAACCGGCCCACAAGGAGAACGTAAAGTGACCGAACGTATCGATGTCGAATTCCAGTCGGAGGGAACAACCTGTCGGGCCTGGTTCTATCGTGGCCACCCCACGGAGAAACGGCCGACCGTGGTGCTCGCCGGCGGCTGGTGCTATGTGCGCGAGATCGTCATGCCGGTTTACGCCAAGGCTTTCGCCGAGGCCGGCGTCAACGCCATGATTTTCGATTATCGCAATCTTGGCGTATCGGACGGCGACAACCGCCAGCACCTCGACCCCTGGGCGCAGATCCGCGACTACCAGAACGCGCTGAGTTTCCTGGAGCGCCACGAGAACGTCGATCCGGACCGGCTCGGCGTCTGGGGCATCTCCTATTCAGGAGGCCATGCGCTGATCCTTGCCGCAACCGATCCCCGCATCAAGGCGATCGTCAGCCAGATTCCGGTGGTCGACGGATACGAGAACATGCGTCGCGCCCACGGCACGATGGAATACCGGGCGCTTTGGGATCTGATCCTGAAGGACCGGGCCATGCGCTACGAGAAGCCCGGCGAACGGCTCTACCTTCCGCATGCGACGGAAGACTCTTCGAAGGAAGTCTCGTCCTGGCCGTTCCCCGAGACGGTCCGCACCTTCATGCAGATCAAGGAAACGGAAGCGCCGCTGTATCAGAACAAGAGCACGGTGGAATCGGTCGACCTGTTGCTGAACTACGACGTCGGTCCGTTCGTCAAGCGCATCTACGACACGCCGACATTGATGATCGTTGCCGAAGGCGACGACCTGACGCTGTGGGATCTTGAAATCAACGCGTTCAATCAGATCCCGACGAACAAGAAGAAGCTCGAAGTGCTGCCGCACACCAGTCACATGACGCTTTATTCTGACAAGTCGAAGGTGGAGAAGGCCGCCGAGATGGCGACCGCCTGGTTCGTGGAGACATTGAAGCCCTGAGCCTGTTCTGGCCGATTTCAAATCCACAACGACGGGCTATTTCAGCTGAAATTTTCCTGGTTTGAAAGTTGCCCGGCCGCTGCGGGCGCATTCAACCGTGCTTGCGCAAGTCGTGTGCTCCAGGCATCCGACGACTGGAACAATCGTGTCTTGATCCTGTAACTTTGTTCGCACAGAGTCCGCGATGTCCCGTCCAACGGAGGCGCGCCAGACCGTGGATCCTTCCAGGAATCTTCGAAGCGACAGCTTCCGCAGAACAGGACGCCGCGCCACATACCGCAAAGCAAGGCCAATCCATGAAGCTCGTACATATATCGGACATCCATATCAATTCGGAGACTATTCTCGATTCCGATCCGGTCGATAATTTCGGCAGGTGCATCGCGCATGTCGAAAAACACCATATGGACGCCGATTGCATCGTAATCACCGGCGATCTGACCCACCACGGTCAGGAAGCGAGCTATATCCGTCTGCGCGACATGCTCGACAAATCCGCGCTCAAGGACGCGCTCGCGCCGCGTCTGATGATCGGCAACCACGATAACCGGAACAATTTCGCACGGGTGTTTCCCAACACCCCACGCGACGAGAACGGCTTCATCCAGTGGACGGAGGAAACGCCGGCCGGGCTCTTCGTCTACATGGACACCAATGAGCCTGGAACCCACGCCGGGGTTTACTGTGAACGCCGGCAGGAATGGTTGAACGAGACCCTCGCCGACGCGCGCGCCGCCGGAATGGATGTCTGGCTGTTCATGCACCACAACCCGCTCACCGTCCACGTCGCCAACGCCGACCTGATCGGCATTATCCAGCAACACGAACTGCGGGAGATCCTGCGCGCCCACTCGGAAATCGTGAAGCACATTTTCTTCGGCCACTGTCACTACACGCTGAGCGGCTCCGTGGAGGGCATTCCGCTCTCCGCGCCGCGCTCCACCAACCATCCCTGCTGGCCGGAGTTTTCAGGCGATCCGCGCGTCATGGCCTACGGGCCGGTCGCGCCGAACTACAATGTCTGCTTCCTCGACGCCGGCGCCACCGTCGTCCACAGCATCGATTTCCTGCACGAGGACGAGATCATTCGTCTCATGGCGGGCGAGGACGGCTGGATCACGGAGGTCGTTGCTGATTGAGCGGAACGGAAGCTGAACATTTTGGCTGCTTTTTAACCGGTTTTATGCTACAAGAGGCCTTCCAGACAGGATGGAGTTCGGGTGGGCAAAGTGGCGCTAACTACGTCGAGAAAACCGGATTCCCGAAACAAAGCCACCTGAAAAGCCGAATTCCCGAAACGAAGCCAGACGGGGGATTATACTTTAGTCAAAGACGATCTCTGACTAAAAAATCATCAAAGCCGGGCCGGAGTGAACATTCTGTGCGCATGGCTAGTTTCGCCGACATTCAAATAAAAATCTAACCACCTGTAATCATTGACAATAATCAGGATTATCAAAACTGGCACACTGTTTGCAAGAAAGTTGGCAGGTCCAGAGGGGACCCTACAAGACGTCCATCAAGCGACGTCGCAGGCAACCGCCGGGTGGTCATCGCTTCTTGATCCCGATCGATTGATCATCCGGCGGTTTTTTCATCTCATAATCAGCGCTTGATCGTTTCCGCCGTCTGTTCTGTTTCGGCCTCTATGGGCGCCATGCCAAGCACGACGATGTCGACTGACGCGCCGGCGCCTTCCACGGCCGTGCGCAATTCCGTTCCCGTGAGTGCGCCGTTGTAACCCTGCTCGGCGGCGCTCTTCCATGTTCGCGCGTCGCAGATGCAGGAGCTGGCGAATGTGCGGTTCAGCTTTTCCAGCTTGGCGGACAGGTTCACGCTGGCGCCGATCACCGTCATCTCCAGCCGGTCGCCGTGGCCTACGGCGCCCCAGCTCACGGTTCCGGTCGCGATCCCGATGCCGATGGCGATCGGGCCGAATGCGCGGATCGCTTCTTCCTGCCCGGACCATTGCGAGGCTTCGCCGAGAATGCGTTCGGCGGCCGCCACGGCGCGGGCGGCCGGGTTTTCCTCTTCGTCGCCGACGCCGAAGGTCACCATCACGCCGTCTCCCATGAATTTGTCGATCGTGCCGCCATATTCATGGATGATCGGGATGACGCGCGCCTGGTAGGCGGACAGAAGCTGCATGACCTGATCGGCGTCGCGATCGGCGACCAGTTGCGTAAAGCCGCGAATGTCGATGTTCATTATGGTCGCCAGACGTTTCTCACCGGTGCCTGCAACGATTTGCGACTTGTTCTTGCGAATGCCCTCGGCGACCCGGTTGTCGAAGAATTTCGACAGATCTTTCGCCGCCGTCTGTTCGGCGACGGAACGGATCAGCAGGTTCTTGGAGCCGTTGACGGCCAGCGCCAGAATGCCGGTCACGAAGAGGATCGAGACCATCTTGTCGATCTCGGCGCCGATCAGGATCGTGTTGGACGTCAGATATTCGACATAGGACCGGGTCAGCATGCTGTCGGTCGTGTCGAAATTCGTCACGTAGAGGATGATCGAGGTCCAGCCCATCGCCGCGACCAATCCCGCGAAGATGACGAATTTCGGATGGAAACGCAGCGCCCTGATGGCGATGAATATGAACACGTAAAGCAGTGACGGCGCCTTCAGGATGAAGGAGGGCGGCTGCATGTACTGCATGTGGAAACTCACCATCAGCCCGTATAGCAGCGTGAAATCGAACAGGATCGACAGATAGGCGGCCCAGTCGGGCGGCAGGCGGAACAGTGACCACGTCAGCCCCGTCACAGAGAGAACCAGGAAAATAGCAAGAACGTAAGGCGCCGGGGCAAACGCGCCGTCCGGAAAGGTTTTGGGCGCGACCGTGTAGATCATGCAGAAGAGAATGATGATGGCGAGATGGATCAGTCGGAGAAACACCTCGTTCGCCCATTCCTTGCGCTCCACATCCTCCTGGACGCGTTCTGGAAGGCTGGCGATGTCAGGCGCGCCGAACAGGGTTTCGCGCAACTGATGGAATGTGATCAAGAGCTCTCCTCACATATGGTCGCGGCAGACTAGCAAAGAACCGCTTCACAAGCCCCTCAATTTAGCGAAACCTGGCAGTGATGAAAATCCACGCCGGAGCAAGCGTCGGACTGTGCTTGCCGCATCTTTTATCCGGTGCTACGAATTGCTGTCGATAATGTTATGAAGTTGTCACATTCCAATGGGCCAACGAGAACTCGAAATCAAGCTTGAGGTCGGCCCCGACATTCTCGACAGGGTTAAGCGCAAGCCGGTTTTCACGGCAATGGCTGCGGTCAAGCCGTCGCGAACGTCGCTCCGTTCCATCTACTATGACACGCCCGATCACAGTCTTCGCAATCAAAGCGCATCGTTGCGTTTGCGGGCCAAGGGCGGCGGATGGCTGCAGACGTTCAAGAGCGGAACCGGCGTGGTCAATGGCGTGTCCAATCCAATCGAAACGGAAGTGGAGGTTGGCGGGCCGTCGCTCGAACTCGACCGCATCGGCGGCGACGAACAAAAGGAATGGTTCGCGAAGCTGGTCGACGCCAAGCCGCTCGATCCGGTGTTCGAAACCCTGATCGACAGAACGATCTGGCTGCTCGATTGCGACGGAGAAGCCGTTATCGAACTGGCCGTGGATGACGGAACGGTGGAGGCGTCAGGCGAGTCTGAAGAAATCAGCGAGATAGAGCTCGAGCTCAAGTCCGGTCCCTCACGGGCGCTGCTGGAAGCAACTGAAAAGCTCTTCGACGGCGAACCGGTTGATCTTGCGACGATGAGCAAGGCGCAACGCGGATACGCGCTTCTGCAAAAGGCCAAGCCGGATACGGCGTCGGCCAGGCCGATCAATGCGGACAAGCCGGCGCTGTCGCCGGAGATGACGCCGGTCGACGCGATCAAGGTGCTCGGCCGGTCCGCCGCGAACCAGATACTCGGAAACTGGGCGATGCTTGGCGGTTCGGAGGATTCCGAAGTCCCGCATCAGCTTCGGGTCGGCCTCCGGCGTCTGCGCACGACCTTGAAGCTGTTTTCTTCGCTCGGCGACAGCGACGCCCTGGAACGCCTTTCGGATGAGGCGCGCGAACTCGGTCGCATCGTCGGCGCGGCGAGGGACGCCGATGTGCTGATCGAGGATATCGTGACGCCGGTGATGGCGCGTGACAGCGCCGACAGCCGCTTCGAGACGCTGCTTCTGGTTCTGGAACAGGAGCGGGCGAACCGTCGGCAGGCCGTCCGCGAGGCGCTGGCCGAAGGGCGCTGGACCTGGTTCAAGCTGAACTGCACGCTGTTCGAGCAGGCCGTCGAACGAGCGCTGGACAAAGGGCTGTCGCCAAATGCGAACGCCGAAATCACTGTCTTTTCAGCGCGCGAACTGGACAAGGCCTGGAAGCACGTTCGCAAGCGGGGAAAGGGTTTCGACAGGCAGAAGGCGCCGGAGCGTCACGCGATGCGCAAGTCCCTCAAGACGTTGCGCTACGCCTGTGATTTCCTGTCGCCTCTCTTCTCGCATAAAGAGTCCGAAAAATTTGGCAAGCGCCTGAAGAAGCTGCAGGACATCTTCGGCTATTTGAACGATGTGGCGATGGCTGAGGGATTGGAGACATTTATCTCCGAACGGTATCCCGACCGGGAGGATTTGCATGAAAGCGTCGCTGTGATCCGCAAATGGCATCGCAAGCAGGCGAAGGCGGCGGACAAGAAGGCCGGCAAGCGTTGGCGGAAACTCAAGGACAGCCCGAAGTTCTGGGCCGTGTAAGAGCGGCTATCTCCCTGAACTGAAATAATCGGAGCGCAGGTCCTCCACAGCGCCTTTTTCCTTCAGCGTCAGCAGCGACAGCGTAAGCGATTTGGTCAGCGGGCTGTTTTGCGGCAGGGCGAAACCGTATTTGTCGGGATTGAAGATTTTGCCGACCACCTGATACGGCTCTTCCGCGTTCAGTTCCGTATAGTATTCGAGCGTCGGCGCATCGCCCACGATCGCGGCGATATCATCGGCGAGCAGGGCTTCGGCGGCGCTGTCGATCCCGTTGTAGGACACGTAGTCGATGCCAGTAGCGTCGATGAATTCTTCCGCGACGCTGCCCTCGAAAACGCCGACCGTCTTGCCCGGCAGGTCCGCGAGGCCGCTGATCTGGTTTGTCAGCGACAGTGTCGTCATCACGCTCGTCACAGTGGAAGTGACATAGGCGATGACGGCGATTCCGCAGATCAGCCAGACGCCCTGCCACATGCGCCCGAGCCAGCCGAACAGGTTCTTGCGCGAAGGCGGCCGACCCGATGTCGCAACCGACATGACCGTGTAGAAACTCTCCGCGACGCCATCGCGCCAGCGTTTGGGAAAATCCGGATTGAAGCGGCGATCGAATATCGTCAGCAGGATCGTCGCGAAGATAATGATTCCGACGAGCCATGCATAGGCGCGCAGGAAGCCGGCGTCGGCGAGACCAGCGATGATGTCGCGAAAACCGGAGCGCCGGTCGCCGTCGATCATTACCCTGAGGCCCGCATCATACCAGGGCTGCGTGAAGTCGACACGCTGGGCGCGGTTGCGAGTAATCGTCAGGTTCGTGACGGCGATATCGCTGTCGCCTTCAGCCGTTGCGTCGACGAGACTGCGAACCGTCGGATATTCCTTGTACTCGTATTCGAGATTCAGTTCCTCGGCCAGCATCTCCCACAACCGGATCGCCATGCCTGTATAGGCGTCGTCCTTCTTCATGACGAAGGGCGGGTTGATCCAGACGCCGACGGTGACGGGTTGCGAGACGCCTTGCGGGGTCTGGGCGCTGGCGATGGCCGGCTGAAAGAGCTGCAGGCCAAGGACTATGAGCAATAGTCCGAACCCACGCGGTCCGATTGCCGGTTTCGTCTTTGTGCTCGTTCGCCGCCAGTTTTTCATTGTCGCCCCGCCATACCGAATCTTCTGACAGGCGTTAGTTTAGAAAACCATCGGCGAACGTCGCAAGGCTACCAATTCGCATTTTCTGAAGCGAGGTGTCCGCAGTCTCCCTCTTCGAATACCCAAACGCCGGAATCTTCGCCCGCCTTGAGGAGCCGATAGGCTGTGTTGATTTCCGTCGATTTCGGTGCATTCACGGACAGTAGCTGCCTCTTACCCAATGACATTCCTTCATAAGTGCAGCCAATGGCTTCAAGCGGCCGCCAGTATTCTTCGAACCGGCTTTCGCAGTCCTCGTCCGGTAACATGATGCGATAAGTCGAATTGCCGGATTTCGCTGAGATATGCTCGTAGAACAGTTTTTCCTCGCGCTCACTGGTGACGACCACGTCTTCGAAGCTGATGCCCTTGGCGAACCACGTGCTGTTCAGAATGCAATAAAGATCGTCGGAGATCCTCTCCGCCCAGACGCCTTCCGTCTCATGGCCGAGCCAGCCGTCCTCTCCCAGCTCAATCACAATTTTAACAAGGTCATCACTCACGGCCCAACCCCGCCTCGGCCACGATCCGGCGCAGAACTTCTGCGAAATATTCTCCCGCCGGATCAAGCGCCGTCTGGGCCCTGGTGTTGATGCCGATCGAACCCAGAGTCGTTTCCGTGTCGATCGGCAGGGTGACGAATTCGCCGCTTTCGATTTCGGCCGCGATCACGCCGCGCGAGATGATCCAGATCGCCTGGTAATTGCGAAGCATGGCGCGCCCGAAGGAATCCGAAACGGATTCGATCGCCTGTCGCGGCTCGGAAATACCCTGTTCGACGAACAGTCTGTCTACGAAAGGACGGATGATGCTGTTGTCGCTCGGCACGATGACCGGATAGTCGTCGAGGCTGTCGACGCTGATCTGTCGTTTTCCGGCGAGCGGATGCGAAGCATTGACGGCGATGACCACGCGGTCGCGGTATAGCGGCTCGAACACCAGGCCCTGCATGTTCTCCGGCGCCGGCAGCCGGCCCATGACGAGGTCGAGTTCGCCGTTGCGCAACTGGTCGAGAAGCACCCGGTTTTCGCCGGTCACCACCTTGAGCCGGTTGCGCATGCCCGACCGCAGGTATCGCGACACGGCCTGCGGAATAATCGTTGTCGAGACAGTCGGCAGGGCTCCAAGCCGGATGCGCGGTCCATCGTCCAGGCTGAGTTCGGACAGCGCGTTGACGCCGTTGCGCGCGGCGGTGATGCTGCTGCCGGCGTAACGCAGGAAGATCTCGCCGTAGTGGGAAATCCGGATTCCGCGTCCTTCTTTCTCCACCAGCGGCTTGCCGCAGATCTCCTCCAGTTCCCGCAAGGTGCGGGTCACGGCCGGTTGCGTCAGGTTGAGCGCGTCGGCTGCGCGGCTCACGCTTTTCTGCCGGGCCACCTCCACGAAGGTCTCCAGATGACGCAATTTGATCCGTCGGAGTTGATTCATATCATTTACGGTATCCAAAGTTTGATATTTATCATTATTCATTACTGAAGAAATATGTAAATTGTCATCGGTAGGGAGGTTGCCGGTTTGTGTGGCGCGGGTTTGAAAACGCGTCGAGCATGACGCCGCCGCAGATCCGGAGGACATCCCGAACAAATTGATGACGGAGCGGCCGATGACAAACAACCCGCCAATTTCGAAGCGGTATTCCGAGGGTATGGCTACCCGCAGGCAAGTGCTCGGCGACGACCATGTCGACCGCGCCGAATCCGCCAAGATCGATTTCGATGCACCGTTCCAGGAACTGATCGTGGAAGCCGCCTGGGGCCATGTTTGGTCGCGGGATCAGTGGACGCGACGCGAACGTTCCATGGTCACGATTGCGCTGCTCGCTGCGTTGGGACACTATGAAGAGGTCGCCATGCACGTACGCGCCACGGCCAATACCGGCGCCACGCGCGAGGACATTCGCGAGGCCATGTTGCATGTCGCGGTGTACGCAGGCGTGCCGGCGGCCAACCACGCGATCAAGGTCGTGAAGAAGACATTCGACGAAATGGACGCCGACGGAACCGGATCGTGAGGTTGACGGCTGTTTCGTGCGGCTGCGTAATAAAAAAGAAAAGCCAGCAATGGAATATTGGCATTGAGGGATGAGGAACCGGTAATTCAATACCAATGGACCACTCAGCAGACCTTGGAGGTCGATAATGCGTAATACACTAGCGGAAACCGGGGCGTTTTTCCCCCGTGACAGGAGCTGGCATCCAAAAGCCTTCACGCCTGACTACAAGACCAGCGTTCTGCGGTCGCCTCAAAAGGCGCTGCTGTCGTTGTCAAACACGGTCAGCGAGATCGCGGGCCCGGTGTTCGGTCACGATATGCTTGGCGAGATGGATGACGACCTGATCTACAATTACGCCAAACCGGGCGAAAGCGCGATCGGCGAGCGGATTATTGTTCACGGACGGGTGCTGGACGAACGGGGCAGGGGCGTTTCCGGCGCGCTTGTCGAATTCTGGCAGGCCAACGCCGCAGGCCGGTACCGCCACAAGAAGGAAACCTATCTTGCGCCGCTCGATCCAAATTTCGGCGGCTGCGGACGCACGATAACGGATGACGACGGCTACTACGCCTTCCGGACCATCAAGCCGGGTCCCTATCCGTGGCCGAATGGCGTCAACGACTGGCGTCCGGCCCATATCCACTTCTCGATCTTCGGTCACGGCTTCGCGCAGCGACTGATCACACAGATGTACTTCGAAGGCGATCCTCTGATTTCCATCTGCCCGATCGTCAACACGATCAGCGATCCGGAAGCGATCAGCCGGTTGACGGCGCCGCTCGACATGAACAACACCATCCCCATGGATTCACGGGCCTTCAAGTTCGACATCGTGTTGCGCGGCCGCCGCTCGACCATGTTCGAAAACCGCAAGGAGGGCAATTGACATGACCCAGGCTCTCAACATGCTGAAGGAAAGCGCGTCACAGACCGCAGGTCCCTACGTTCACATCGGCTGTACGCCGAACTTCACCGGCATCGAAGGCGTCTATGACGAGGACCTTGGCAAGGTCATGGTCAATGACGATACGCTCGGCGAGCGCATCACCATCACCGGCAAGGTCATCGACGGCAGCGGCACGCCGCTAAAGGATGCGCTCCTGGAAATCTGGCAGGCCGATCACAGCGGGCTCTACAACAGCCCTGCTGAAACGCGTGGTCTCGCCGATCCAAACTTTAAAGGGTGGGGCCGGCAGCCGACGGACATGACATCCGGCGTCTTCACTTTCGAGACCATCAAGCCGGGCAGGGTTCCATTCGTTGAAGGACGCATGCAGGCGCCGCACATCACGTTCTGGATCGTGGCTCGGGGCATCAATCTCGGTCTGAACACGCGCATGTATTTCGGCGACGAGGAAGAGGCCAATGCGGAAGATCCGGTGCTGGCCCGCGTCGAACACCGAGTCCGCGTTCCGACGCTGATTGCTGGCCGGGAGGGAAACACCTACACGTTCGACATCAACCTTCAGGGCCCGAACGAAACCGTTTTCTTCGATATCTAACTAGAGAGTTGCCATGGCGAGTTTCATGTCACTCCGCGACGCGGTCGCGGAAAATCTGATGGACGGCGACGCCGTCGCATTCGAGGGCTTCACGCACCTCATTCCCCATGCGGCGGCCCATGAGGCGATCCGTCAGAACCGCAAGGATCTGACGCTTATCCGGATGACGCCGGATATCGTCTACGACCAGATGGTCGGAATGGGCATGGTCAATAAAATGATCTTTTCCTATGCCGGCAATCCGGGCGTCGGCCTGTTGCGTCGTGTTCGCGACGCAGTGGAAAACAACTGGCCACAGCCGCTCGAGATCGAGGAACACAGTCACGCCGCCATGGCGAATGCCTACGAGGCGGGGGCAGCCGGTCTGCCCTGCGCCGTCTTCCGCGGTTATCGCGGCGCCGGCCTTGCGGAGGTTAATCCAAACATCAAATCGATCACCTGCCCGTTCACCGGCGAGAAACTGGCGGCGATCCCGTCTGTGCGGCCGGACGTCACTTTCATTCACGCCCAGCGGGCGGACAAGAAAGGCAACGTGCTGATCGAAGGCATCATCGGCATCCAGAAGGAGGCCGTGCTTGCTGCGAAGCGGTCGGTCGTCACGGTCGAGGAAATCGTCGACGAACTCGACGAGCATCCGAATACCTGCATCCTGCCGCACTGGACGGTTTCGGCCATCAGCGTCGTTCCCGGCGGCGCCCATCCGTCCTATACGCACGGTTATTACGATCGCGACAACGCCCGGTACATAGAGTGGGACAAGATCGCCGCCGACCGCGACACGTTTCTGACATGGATGAAGGAAAACGTCATTGACGCCGATCCTGAAGCGTTCGCCGACAGGGTCAAGGATCTGAGGACTGCAGCATGAGCGAGAACGATTTCACACCCGATGAGATGATGACCATCGCGGCGTCGCGCGCGCTGACGAATGACGACGTCTGCTTCGTCGGCATCGGTGCGCCGTCGGCGGCCTGCAACGTGGCGCGTCTCACCCATGCGCCGGATATCACGCTGATCTACGAAAGCGGCACGATCGGCACGGCGCCGGACGTGTTGCCGCTATCGATCGGCGACGGCGAATTGTGCGACACTGCCATCACGACCGTTTCCGTGCCGGAGATGTTCCGGTACTGGCTGCAGGGCGGCCGCATCACCATCGGCTTCCTGGGCGCGGCCCAGCTCGACAAGTTCGGCAACATCAACACGACCGTGATCGGCGACTATCATCACCCAAAGACCCGCCTTCCGGGCGGCGGCGGCGCGCCTGAAATCGCGACCTCCTCGCAGCAGGTCTACATCACGATGAAGCAGACGCTGAGAGGCATGGTCGAGAAGATTGACTTCTTTACGTCCTTCGGCCATGGCGACGGCGGCGACGCCCGCAAGAAACTCGGTATCGAGACAGCCGGTCCGACGCTTTTGATCACCGATCTCGCCATCTGGAAGCCGGATCCTGAAACGAAGGAATTCACCGTCGTTTCCCTGCATCCTGGCGTTACCCGCGACGAGGTCCAGGCGACCTGCGGCTGGACAGTCAAGTTCGCCGACGATCTTGAAGTCACCCCGGCGCCGACCGAACTCGAGCTCAAGACGTTGCGGGATCTGAGGGAACGGACCCGGATCGCCCATTCCGGAAAAAAAGAAAAGGCTGCATGATGAGCGAAGCTTATATCTGCGACTATATCCGCACACCGATCGGCCGTTTTGGCGGCGCGCTGTCCAGCGTGCGGGCGGACGACCTTGGCGCAACGCCGCTGAAGGCTCTCAAGGAACGCAATCCTTCGCTGGATTTCGAGGCGATCGACGAAGTCCTCTATGGCTGCGCCAATCAGGCGGGCGAGGACAATCGCAACGTCGCGCGCATGAGCCTGCTGCTTGCAGGGCTGCCGGAATCCGTGCCGGGCGCAACGATCAACCGGCTTTGCGGATCCGGCATGGACGCGCTGATTACGGCCGCGCGCGCCATCAAGGCCGGCGAGGCAAATCTCATTATCGCCGGCGGCGTCGAATCCATGTCGCGCGCGCCTTTCGTCATGCCAAAGGCGTCGACGGCCTTCTCGCGCAACGCCGAAATCTACGATACGACCATCGGCTGGCGCTTCGTCAATCCGGTTATGAAGGCGCAATACGGCGTCGATTCCATGCCGGAGACCGGCGAGAACGTCGCCGCGGATTTCAACGTCTCGCGCGTGGATCAGGACGCCTTCGCGCTTCGTTCCCAGGCCAAGGCCGCCGCCGCCCAGTCCAATGGTCGGCTGGCGAAGGAAATCACCCCAGTCTCGATACCGCAGCGCAAGGGCGACCCGATCGTCGTCGACAGCGACGAGCACCCGCGGGAAACCTCGATGGAGCAACTGGCGAAGCTCGGCACGCCGTTCCGCAAGGACGGCACGGTTACGGCCGGAAACGCCAGCGGCGTCAACGACGGCGCGGCGGCTCTCATCGTCGCATCGGAAGAAGCCGTGAAGAAATACGGTCTCACGCCCATCGCCCGCGTTCTCGGCGGCGCCACCGCCGGCGTTCCGCCGCGGATCATGGGCATCGGTCCGGCGCCGGCGACGAAGAAGCTTTGCGAACATCTTGGCCTGAAGCCGACCGACTTCGACGTCGTGGAACTGAACGAGGCCTTCGCCAGCCAGGGCATCGCGGTCCTGCGCGACCTCGGCATCGCCGAAGACGCCGATTTCGTCAACGCCAATGGCGGCGCGATCGCGCTCGGCCATCCGCTCGGCATGTCCGGCGCGCGCATCGCCGGCACGGCGGCAATGGAACTCGGCGTCCGCGGCGGCAAGCTGGCCCTCGCGACCATGTGCATTGGCGTCGGGCAGGGCATCGCCGTGGCGTTGGAGCGCGTTTAGCGGTCTCACCAAAAGGATTGCATTCTGGCTCTGCCGAATCGCGGATTGAGCGTTTGGGCGATCTGGAGCACACCTGCAAAGCGGTCTCGCCTATATTTCCAAAAATGACGGGAAGCCGGCGCCCGCTTTCAGGACGACCTCAACGTTTGATCCGTTCGCCGCCGAGTTCGGCCGTGCGGACTTTTCTGTCGTCAAGGTGATGATGCAAAGATCTCGAAACCGGACATACGCCTGGTGGCGCAAACAAGAAATGATTTTCTGGGCGGGACTGGGCAATTAATCTTGCTTGTTTTCGCTGTGCAGGAGCTCTGTCATTCCTCGCACGCAAACCACGAAGTTTGAGCAGCGACATATCCTGGCTGGAAAGCCGCGATATTTCCCCGAGTTGCATTCGGCGCCCTCGAGAACTGCTTCTGAGATTACATCTGCAACTTTCATTAGAACCATGTGATCCGCTGCGACAGTAATCGCGTACCTACTGTAAATACCCAAACTGGCAGTTCACCAAATCAGAATTCAGCTATCCATGGTGCGAATGATGAGTGACGTCGATGTAAACAAGATCGAGGGATTGGTGCGAGTAGAAAACGTGCCTAAGGAAGACATGCAGGAACTCTGCATGGAGATGACCCACTCGGTCTATCCTCACAAAAAGGTCTACGGGGACTATTGTCCGATACAGGCGCATGTAAACTGCCCACCGGAGCTGGCATTTCGATATCTGGCAAAAACCGAGGCCCTGCTGGAGTGGACCTACAGTTTGCGGGATATGATTTATGTTCCCGAAAAAGAACTGTTTGAGTTTACCGACGCCATTGGCGGAACAACCAAATGCTATGCGAAAACAGTCGCCCATAGCGGCCCCATGACCGTCGACTATCACTGCGCATGGGATCAGCCAGATCACCTCTGGATGATTTACCTCATGCGCGTGGTTCCTGCAGAGTTGGTGTTCAACAAGTCCGGGTGCGTTATTACCTGGATCAACTGCCGTCATCCATTTTACGATGAAAACCCGTCTCCTGAACTGGCCCCGGAGGGTCGCAAAGTTTGGGTTGGGGACGGTTGGCCATTTTTCTATGCGGGTCACACGGTCGAACTGGAAAACCTCAAGCGCATTCTGGAATACCGGAACGCACACAACGAATGGGAGGTTTGACGTTGATTGCGGTGAGCCTGATGGGCGCGGCCAGTTACATGCCCGAGACGGTCGTGGACAATGACTTTTTCCGAGCTGCCAGCGGTGTCGATCGTCATCCGATGTTTCGCGGGACCCAATATCGGCATCACATGTCATCAGGGGAAACAGCATCCGGTATGGCGACCACGGCTATTGGTCGACTGCAGAAAAAACTGGATCTGGATCTCCATCGCGACGTGGACGCGCTGATTAGCAATGTAACCCTGCCTGATATTCCTTTTGTCGGGGCAGGCGCGGCAATCGTAGGCAAACTCGGGATGAATCCAAAGGTTGTGTACGATCTTCACAATGGTGGATGCGTTTCATTCCTGTTCATGCTCGATCTCGCCCGAACTCTGATCCAGGCGGGCAAAATACGCAACGCGATCCTGTGCAACATGCAAACAGCCGCTGGGCGTGTATTTTCACAGGACGATAACCGGAAATTGCCCCAATCCTGTGTTCCGGGAGACGGCTGTGGAGCGGTGTATGTATGCGCCAGCGAAGCAAATCCGATCGATGTCATCATCACCCGAACCCACGGTGAATATGCCCTCGATATGAACGTGACAGCTCCCGACGGGCGTGATTGGTGGCAGCCCGGCGAAAGCGCTTTCAATATTGATTTTGATGAAGCCCATATCGGATCGGTCATCGATCGAGGCAATGCGCTTGTTCCGACAGCGATGTATGACGCGTTGGCGGAAACCGGTCTCGAACCGCAAGCCATCGACCGTTTAATAACGAATCAACCCAATCGGATCTTCCTGCGGAACTGGAGAGAAGCACTGTTTCTTCCGGAAGAGGCGCACATCCACACCCTGCCTGAACATGGAAATCTCTTCGGCGCGGCATTGCCGATATGCCTCGAACGCGGTTGGTCAGAAGGACGCCTCAAGCCGGGCCAGCGGCTCATGATGGCGGGCTTTTCCCATGCTGGAGATTACAGTGCTGCCGCCATTATTTCACTGAATTCTGTGGTGCATTAGGCAATGGAGACGGTCGCCGATGCTCTCGTTTCCACACTGCGTGAATTCGGCGCACGCTACGTCTTCGGCGTCAGCGGCGCCAACATCGAACACATCCACGATTCCTTGTATCGACTTGGCCAGAACCGACTGAATTCGGTCTTGTGCAAAACTGAAACCGGAGCCGCGTTCATGGCTGACGGCTATGCGAGGCAGACCGGAAGCATAGGTGTGTGTTGCGCCACGTCCGGCGGTGGCGCCGTGAATTTGGCGGTGGGAGTCGCCGAAGCGCGAGCTTCCGGTGTGCCCGTGCTGGCGTTGGTGGGCTGCCCTCCGAAATCTCTGCAAGGCAGAGGTGCATTTCAGCAAGCCGAAGGCGGAGGCAATCAGGTCGATGGAGAAAAAATGTGGCGCTCCGTCGCAAAGAGAGTTTCAGTTCTAAAGGTCGAAGACTTCTGGCCGAACTTGCGTTCAACACTGATCGCAATGCTTTCCGGGCATCCGGGACCGGCGGTTTTGCTCATTCCTCGCGATACGATGGAGGAGTTTGTC
Organism: Flavimaribacter sediminis; assembly: GCF_019492055.1. Classification (GTDB taxonomy): domain Bacteria; phylum Pseudomonadota; class Alphaproteobacteria; order Rhizobiales; family Rhizobiaceae; genus Flavimaribacter; species Flavimaribacter sediminis. The sequence continues at coordinate 653,808 of NZ_JAICBX010000001.1, forward strand.
CCCCCATGTCCAGCAGGAAAACTGCACCGGTTTTGCGCCCAAATTCGGGAGAGCGTCCACTCGACATATCCTGTTCCACTGATGCCAAGTGCAATGTTCCGGAGTGCTTGGCTCGAAGCAAAGCGGCCGGTTGTTATTGCGGGAGCAGGGATTGCAAACTCCGCACAGTTGACCGAATGGGCAGAACGCGAGCAGGTTCCCGTAGCAACCACTCTGGAAGCGCCATCGGCGTTTCCCCAAACGAATTCGCAGTTTTTGGGCATGGTCGGTGTCGCCGGGCATCCGACCTGCCACGACTACATTGAACGAAGTGATTGTATATTGGCCTTGGGAACCAGCCTCGACATCATGGCTCGCGCGCCCATTGAATCTGCTGCAAGGGAAAAACCGGTCTGCATCGTGCATACCAATCTGCAGGCTCTGCCAGATTGGTCGCGACTCGTCGCGATCGAAGAGTGTCCAAAGCGTTGGCTTGCCCAGGATTTCCTGAGCACCGATGGTGATAGCTCTCGATTGCGAGATTGGCCTGAACCTCGACCTTTCGAAAGAAGTGTCGTCCGGGAAACTGAACGAACAGATGCTTCCGGGTTGGGAAATACCCAGGCTGTTGAAGCGATGCAATCCCATCTGCACGCCTTTGACATCGTGATGATGGATGCTGGCAATTGCGCTGCCACAGCAGCTCACCACTTGCGTTTTCCAGCTGGGGTGCACAGCCAGATAACACTCGGGATGGGTGGGATGGGCTATGCCGTATGTGCGGGTATAGGTGCGCAATTGGCGCGACATGACCAGCGCACTCTGGTTCTTTGCGGTGACGGCGCGATGTTGACTACGGGTATGGAGCTGCATACCGCGATCGAACTCGGGTTGCCCATTCTTTGGGTGATATTCAACGATAGTCAGCATGGCATGTGTACAACCCGACAGCGCAAGCTGTTCGACGGTCGCATCCATGCAACGCGCTACAGCCAGGTCGACTTTGTTACGATGGTCAGCGGCTTGGCTGGCGATAACCAGATTTGGCTTGCCCGTGCAGATTCTCAAGCCGCCGTCTCCCGGAGACTGCAGGAATATCTGCAAATTGAGCCACGTGTGCCCGGAATGCTCGAGCTGGAAATTTCGACGGAGGAAGTGCCGCCGTTTTTTCCATTCATGTCAGCAGAATCACCGAAGCGGGAGAGACAGGTTGTCGAGAGGACATTGGCCTGATGACTGCTTTTCTCCGAGTACGGCATGCTGTGCATATCGGGTTGAATGCACCGGATTTCTTCGCCAAACAACGTGATCAATTTGGCAATACGTTTTTCGTGCAGGTCCCCGGACTAAACCGCGTTCTGTTTACAAGTGAACCAGAATACGTGTCGGACCTGTTTCAGTTTCCCAGTGACGTCATGTCGTCCTCCTTGCCGAGCCCAATCCAGCCGCTCCTCGGAGAACGCTCGCTGATACTGGTGCAGGGAGACGCACACCGTGATGAGCGTCGGTTACTAAAACCCGCTTTCCAGGGACAATGTCTGATTCAATACAATCGGTTCATTGAAGATGCGATCGAAACGTCCTGCAAACAATTGCAGAGCGATCCTGTTGCGCAAACCTGGATGCAGGACGTCACGCTGGATGTGATCTTGCGTGCGGTTTTCGGTGAGGAAGAGGTCTCTGAGCGCGCGGAGTTTGCAGCAGCCTGCAGGCGGCTGATCGGTTCCTACACCGCGTTGTTATTGCTGTTTCCAAATGCTCGGTTCAATGCCTGGGGCTTTAGCCCGTGGGACAGATTTCTTTCGGCTCGAGAGGTTCTGGACGAACAAATTTATCGGGTTCTCGACCGTTCCATCACGCGCAAGAGCGATAGCGTTGTCGGTCGGTTGATGGAAGAAGGAGCTGCCACAGATCTTCACGATCCAAAGGTTCGGCGAGATTGGCGCGATCGACTGACGACACTGTTGCTGGCAGGATTTGAGACCACTGCCAATACCCTGGCTTGGACACTTTATCACCTTACGCAACACCCCGAATGGCAAGATCGTATAGCGGTGTCGCTCGGCAGGGCGGATAGCAGGGAAGCGTTGACACGGCATGCCATGAAGCAACCGGAACTGGATTCGTTCTGCAAGGAGGTCATGCGATTGCACCCGGTTGTGCCGCTGGTAATTCGCTCGGTCCTGTCACCCGTCGAATGGGCCGGCCGGTCGCTGTCGCCGGGTGAGTATGCGGGTGTTGCAACGTTGAATATCCACACGGATCCCACGCTATATCCCGATCCGATGCGGTTCGATCCAGCCCGTTTCTTGGATGCGAAACCGAAACTTCATGAGTATGTGCCGTTTGGTGGCGGTGAAAAGAAATGCCTTGGCTATGGCTTCGCATTGCACGAAATCAAGATCGTGATTGCGACAATATTAACCCGATTTCGAATTGCATTGACGAGCCCTGTATACCCAAAGCCACGCATTCAAGGCCTGGCGCTGATGCCCAAGCCGGAAATCCGGTTGACTTTGTCGCCGCGTTAGCACCAGACCCATGTAGTCTAGCTGCAGCGCCGCTGGTTCGCCGTGTCATCGGTGTCGCAAACTGAATGGGCCAGTCTGCTGGAAATGTCCGTTTTCCGAATAGCGAACTTCAGAGAGTACCCCGGAAAACGACCACTTTGGGCTGATAGCGGTCGGCCGACTTTGCAAACCGGGGCGCCGTATCTCGAGGTAAGCCAGACATCGAACTACGCAGCGCTCGAACTCGGCGCTTGCGGCGGCAAGCTGGCGCTGGAGCGGGTGTAAGGAACCGCCATCAGTTCCGAGGCGGGGCAGCCTCCGCTCAGTAATCCGACACTTCAATCATCGTCAGCATCAGTTCGACGTGTTTCGGATCGTGAACCCATTTGGGCAGTAGCGATCGCATCAACTCCGGAGTGAGGTCCGGATAGCTTTCACGCCACTTCCGGGCGGCCTCCAGTGCTTCGTCCTTGCGTCCGGCCATCCAAAGCGCTGTGTACAGCATCCTATACGCCCAGACAACACCGGGCCCGGCGCGCATTCCTTGCTGGATCAGTTCGATGGCTTCGTCATAGCGCTTCTGGACCCGCAACGCAGCGGCCCGGCCAAACAGCACGTTGAAATGGAAAGGATCGAGAGGGCTAAGGGACTCCGCGCGATCAAGGTAGACCAGCGCCTCGTCCGGAAAACCGCGGTAAACCGCGTTCCAGCCTTTTCGCAGCCAGCCCCAGGCATTGTTCGGGTCGAGCGTCAGAGCCCTGTCCAGAAACAAATCAGCCTGATCGAAATCGTCGCCGGCCAGCGAACTCGCCGCAGACAGCGCGACAAGCGCCCCGGGGTCGTCACCCACAAGAGGGGCGGCGCGCGCGACGAGGTCGTTCGCCATTTCACGGTCCGACACGGCGTCCTTGCTCCAAAGATAGCAGCACTGATGGGCGTGGCACCACGCCTTGAGCGCGAGCGCAGGCGCATAGTCTGGCGTATGGCGCAGCGCCTTGTCGAGCAACTCGATGGCCTTCAGATTTTCTTCCCGGCGATGCGCCCAGAAATGCGGAAGCGCCGTCAGCATCAAATCATAAGCCGTTCGATCCGCATGTGGCCTCTTCCTTGCCCTGGCGATCTCCGCCGCTCTGAGGTTTGGTGCGATATGACCTGCGACCTGCGCGGCGATCCTATCCTGGAGATCGAACAGGTCATCCATTTTGTCGTCGAACCGTTCGGCCCAAAGCGTGCGTTCTTCGCTCGCCGACACGAGCTCCACGGAAATGCGGATGCGTTCTCCTGATCGCCTGACCGATCCTTCGACGATGTAGTCCGCCCCGAGACGTTCGCCGATCGTCTTGATGTCCAGCGGCTGGCCCCGGACCGCAAAGGCGGATTGGCGGGCGATTACATGAAAATCGTGTACGCGCGACAGCGCGCCGGTGATTTCCGCCACCACGCCGTCGGCGAACATGTCCGTGTCGGCGGCGCCAATTTCTTCAAAGGCCAAAACCGCCAGCCGAGGGCGATTCAAAGCGGAGTCCGGCGTCGGAGACATCGGTTTTGTCTGTTCCACAGAGCGCATCTCGCGCAACCAGTCTTCGAAGCCTTCCGAGGCGAGATCAAAGCCGTCGAGGAACACGCCGTCGCCTGCAAGATCGGACTCCACCCTGTGGCCGTCCAGCCAGACATATTGCCTGTCGGCCATCAGCGCGCCCTCGGGCAGATCGCGACGCATGACGGAAAGCTCCTGGCGGAGGGAGGCGCGCGCCTGATCGCCGGACCGGTCCGACCAGAGGAGGTCGGCCAGTCGTCCACGTTCGGCGCGAAGGTCAGCTTGTCGGGAAAGGAAAGCAAGCATTGCCTGTCCGCGTCGCGACAGGGCGGTCGGAGCGCCCGGACCGGTCATTCGGAACGGGCCTTTCAGGTGCAGTGTCAGCATGAGAACGCCAGCGGAAACAGGTGTAGTATGAACAAGCCTAGGGGTTTTTACGAATGCAGCCTAGTTTTTTTACGGAATTATTGCGACGGCGCGAGAATTTTTACGCGCCTGCTTACGGGCGTCTTGCGCAGGCAATGCAGAGTGTAGGTGTCGAAACAAACACTCCAGCAAAGATGAGAAATTCCATGACCTTCCACAACGACACCGTCAACCGCCCGATTTCCTCGCCGCTGAGAAATTTCGAACTGCTCGCAGCCGGTCTGCTGAATTTGGTGAACTTACTCGATGACAAGTATCGCCAGGCGCGTCAGATGGAGGAACTGACCAACGACCAGCGCCTTGACATGGGAATGCCCATCCGCGTTGATCCGCCGCGTTTGCCCGATATGGGCTGGTGATGGGTTCATCCAGCCGTCGAGGCTTTTTCTGGCCTTCAGTGACGCTACAAGACGGCTTCGGCGACTACCGCCAGCGCTTCCGGCTGCTGGCAGCCGAGCAGCATGCTTGAAACGTGCGCCTTCTTGCCGGCGCTTTGCCATCGCTGCAGCCGGTCCTTGATCCGGTCCGCCGGACCCACAAGATGGCAGGCGTCGATCAGCTCCGCCGGCACAGCGGCCATCGCCTCGTCCTTGCGGCCGGCGAGGTAGAGGTCCTGTATCTTTTCCGCTGCTTCCTCGAAACCGAGCCGTTTGGCGTAGTCGTTGTAGAAGTTCTTGTTCTTCGCGCCCATGCCGCCGATATAGAGCGCCATGTTTTCGCGAATGGGAGCCATGCAGGCCTCGACGTCGTCGCCCATGATCACCGTAACGAAAGGGGCGATCTCGAACTGCGTCAGGTCCTTGCCGCCGCCGGCTTTCGCAAAACCCTTCCTGATCGGCTCGTCGAACACATCAAACTGCTCCGGATCCATCCACACGGGGAAGAAGCCGTCCGCCACTTCCGCTGCAGCTTCAACGCCTTTGGGCGTGATGGTCGCGGCGAAAATCGGGATCTCCTGCTCGCAATGCAAAATGCTTTTGAGCGGCTTGCCAAGCCCCGTCGCGCCAGGGCCCGTATAGGGCAGCTGGTACATGTCTCCGTCGAAGGTTACGGGGCCTTCCCGGCGAATGATCTGCTTCATGATCCGCACATATTCCTTCAGCCGGGTCACCGGCTTGCCGTAAGGCACGCCGTGCCATCCCTCCACGACTTGAGGTCCCGAGGCGCCGAGACCGCAGATGAAGCGCCCGCCGGAGAGTTCGGCCAGCGTCATCGCTGTCATCGCCGCTACGGCTGGCGTGCGGGCCGGCATCTGCATGATGGCGGTGCCGACTTTCATCTTGCTGGTGTTTGCCAGAATCCACGCCGCCGGCGTCACCGCGTCCGAACCATAGGCTTCCGCGGTCCAGTAGGAATCGTAGCCGAGGCTCTCGGCGTGTTTGATAAAATCGAGCGGAATGCTCATCTTGCGGCCTGAATAGCCGCCAATCAGTCCCAGTTTCATGTGCTTCCCCCTGGCGTGAATATCGCGCCGATATCTGCTCTTGCGCTATTGTTTGCCCACCGGCTTCAGACTGTCAAACGCCATCCCGGTGTCGTCCTTGAACTCCTGCTCATCCCAGAAGCCGATCAGCACCCCTGATTTCGCAGCCCTTTTCTGGCCGGCGAGCACCTCGGGCGTCGCCGTTATCCGGGTGTGATGGCGGGTCGCCCACTCGAGCAACGCCGCTTCCATCCGCCGGCGCACGCCGATGTGTTCGGGCGTTTGGGAGCCGCCGAGGTCAGTTACCTCGTCCGGGTCGGTCTCCAGGTCAAAGAGGATCGGCCGGAATCCTTCGCAACGCACATATTTCCACCTGCCGTCGAAAATCATGATCGTGTGGGCGTCCTCCTGCGGCACACCCAGGATGCGGGCCATGTCCGACCAGTGGTAGTCATGTTCGCTGATCGCATATTTGCGTGAGAAACCGTCAACGCCGTGCAGCAGCGGCGTCAGATCGCGACCCTCGATAACATGCGGCTTGGCATGGCAGCCAAGCGCGTTCATGAAAGTCGGCGCGAGATCGATCATCTCGACGAGTTCGTCCTTGACGCTGCCGCGTGACGCGTCCGCCTCCGGCCGAGGGTCCGCGATGATCAGCGGAACCTTGACCGCCACTTCGTGGTAGAAATCCTTGTCGCCCATCCAGTGGTCGCCCATGTAGTCGCCGTGATCGGACGTAAACGCGATGATCGTGTTCTCGGACAAGCCCTGTTCGTCCATCCAGGCGAACAGCCGGCCCAGATTGTCGTCCAACTGCTTGATCAGGCCCATATAGGCCGGGATCACGCACTCGCGAACATAGTCGCGGGAAAAGCTTCGGCAGACCCGGGCCTGGTGGTAGGCGCGCAGGAGAGGGTGCTCTGTTTCGCGTTCGGCTTCGGAGCGTATGGGCGAAACGATGTGCTTCTCGCCGTACATGTCGTGGTAAGGCGCCGGCACGATATAGGGCCAGTGCGGCTTGATGTAGGACAGGTGGCACAGCCACGGGCGACCGTCCTCTTGCGCCTCTGTCATGAAGTCCATGGCCCGGTTCGTCATGTAGGCGGTTTCGGAGTGTTCTTCGGGAACATTGGCCGGCAGTCTCGAATTTTTCAGCAGCCATGCGGACAACAGGTCTCCGTCTGCGTCCTTTCCGGAATTGGCAAAATCCCCCCACGGATTTTTCGAGGAGAATCCGTGCTCGACCAGATAGTCGTCATATTTCGACCAATGCTGCCGCGGACTGTCCGGATGCAGGCCGTCATCCCTCTCGAAGGGCTCGAACCCGCATTCCGAAACCCGCACGCCGATCTCGCTTGAAGGGTCGATGCCGAGCCAGGCCATGCCTTCGGCGTCCGCCCTCATGTGCGTCTTGCCGACGAGGACGGCCCGCGCGCCAACCTCGCGCAGATGGTCTCCCAATGTCGGTTCGCCGACGCGCAGCGGCATCCCGTTCCAGGTGGAGCCGTGGCTGCGCACATAGCGTCCGGTGTAGGCCGACATCCGCGAAGGCCCGCATACGGGCGACTGCACATATGTGTTGGTGAACCGGACCCCGCGCGCGGCGAGCGCGTCAATATGCGGCGTTTGTAGATGAGGATGGCCGTTACAGCTCAGATAGTCGAAACGCAGCTGGTCGGCCATGATCCACAAAACATTCGGTCGCTTCGTCACGTATTCGACTCCCCCTCGAGCAATTGCCCGGCTGACATGTGCAGGAACTCATCAAGGCGGTCTGCGAAAGCAATAAACGCCCCGATTTCTTCCGTGGTGAACCGCTCGCGCAAGGCGTCGCGGCGGCGCTGCATGATCGGCGCCGCCCGCTCATAGGCCTGCCGGCCGCAATCCGTCAAGGCGACGATCATTTGCCGCCCGTCATCGGCGTCGCGCTCCAAAGTGATGTAACCCTTGCGACGCATGTCCGGCAGCGCCCGGCTCAGCAACGAGTGGTCGGAACGCTGGACGTAGGCGAGATCGCGGATCGTCATCGGGCCGGTATGATACAGATCCCAGACCGTGCGCCATTCGACAATCGAAAGACCGCCCCCGGCTTCCAGCAATTTCCGCCCCTGAACCCGCGAAGCCGCGTAGAGGGCCGGCAGCCGGGAAAACACGTTTGCGTCCAGCGTCTCGCGCCTTTGTTGTATCCGGGCTGCGGCCGTGTGAGTCTGTTCAACCATGGCGTTCCTCCGCAACAATATTGCCCAAAGAAAAATTCCGTGACAAGTCATATAAATTCTGCGATTTATGTTTAGCCCTGAAACCGGGGCTCGTGTTGTTGAGGAGCACACGAACTCAAGGGAGGAAACCGAATGATCAAGAAACTTTTTCTTGCAACGGCGGTTGCATTGATTCCGGCCGCCGCAGCGGCCCAGGCGACGCTGACTGCCGAAACCACAACGCCGGGCTCGACGCCGCATTATATCGACACCACGCTCGCAGCCGTGCTGGACAGCGCCGGCGTTGCGACAATGCAGATCACCGAGGGCGCGACGCTCACCAACTCCGTGCAGGCGGTCGCCGAAGGCAGACTGGACATGGCGCCTGCGCCGCTGATCCTGCCGTTCCTGCTGTCAAAAGGCATCGGTCCCTATAGCGGCGTCGGTCCGGAAAAGGGCGCCGAGCTCGCGGAAAACATCCGCGCGCTTTTCTTCAATGCGGGCTCTGCGCAGATTTTCGCCTACTACAACAGCAATCCGGTGGAAGACATCCGCAATCTTGAAGGCCTGCGCATCTGGAATGGTCCGCCGCGCGGCGCCGCTCTCACGTCCGGTCGCGCGATGATCCAGCTTCTGGCGGGCCTCAAGGACGGCGAAGGGTATGAGGGCATTCAGACCGAATGGCCGGACACGGTGTCCACGATCACCGGCGGCGGCGCCGATGCGTGGACGATTCCAGAAGGCCTGCCTTCGGGCCGTGAGATCACGATTGCGGCCGCAGGCGGAATAACGCTGCACGATGTTCCTTCGGATCTGCTTGCAAGTGAACTCGGCCAGCAGATCGTTGCGGCTCCGGGCCATGCGCCTTACTCCGTGCCCGTGGACGTGTTCCGCAAGGCTTACGAAGGCAACGACATCACCATCGTGACCGATGACGACACGTTCGACAGCTTCGCTACAGCTTTTGCGCAGATCGTACCGGCCACAATGGACGACGAACTCGCCTACAACATCACCAAAGCCTATCTCGAAGGCGAAGAGCGGTTCATGACCAGTTCGCCGCGTGGTCCCCACTCCAAGCTGAGCTTCGGAGATATCGACGGCAAGAGCCAGGGCGCCTGCGGCGCCGTGCAGATCAAGATGCATCCCGGCGCAATCCGCGCCTTTGAGGAGGCTGGTCACACCGTCGCGGACTGTCTGAAGCCGTAACCGTCCGAAAAACGTCACGGAGCCTGTCCCCGGACAGGCTCCGCCAGGGACGCGGGTCATGACGCAGCAAGAGACAAAACGCCCTTTCGGGCAATGGCTGGCGCTCGTTCTCGCGCTCGTCCTCGTGTTCGTCGGGCTCGTCAACACGATGCCGGAAATACCGGGTCTGCAGGACCTGGCCCGGGATCTGACCGGCCGTAAATTCTTCCGTATTTCCGGCTTTCCCCCGCAATATTTCTATCCGCCTTTTTTCGTTCTGATGATGGCGATCGTGACGCTGGACGCCAGCGTCTACCGGGAATGGAAAAGGGAGAAGCCACAGCTCGCCTGGCTTGGCTTCCTGCTGGACGCCGGGCTTTTGCTGGCGGCGTTTCTGGGCGCACTCGGCTTTCTCGCCGAAACCGATTCCATCTGCCTGTTTGACCAGATCTCCGGCGAACGCGCGCGCCTGATCCAGGAGGCGGCGGAGCGGGCGCAGGGCGTCATTCCGGGCATTTCGCTCGAAGCCGAAGTGCCGGCGTGCCAGGCGCGTTTCGGCATCTGGATCATCCCGCTGCTGTTCACCATCATCACCCTGTTTTTTCTTTACAACGTGCGGGTATGGGGGCTGCCTCTGGTGGTCGTCGCCAGCGTTGTGGTGGTCTACACGGTCGCGACCGCGCTGATCTGGGTCTTCGGGCTTTCGGACAACAGTTTCCTTCTGACCAAGCTCGGCGCCGATGGCGGCGACGCCACGGCTGCGGCCATCCAGAAGGCGACCAATGTGTTCATTACACCGGACGGGTTCATGGGCCGGTTCATGGACATCGTGGTCAACCAGGTCTTTCCCTATGTCATTCTGGGCTCTCTGTTTGGAACATCGGCCGGCGGCACGTCGCTGATCAAGGTCGCTGTCCGCATGACGCGCAATCTGCGCGGCGGGCCTGCGCATGCGGCCATCGTCTCTTCGGCGATGTTCGGCACGATCACCGGCGGTCCGGTCACCAATGTTCTGTCAACGGGGCGCCTGACGATCCCGATGATGCGCCGCAATGGTTTCTCGCCGCAATTCGCCGGCGGGGTCGAGGCCGCGGCGTCGTCCGGCGGTCAGATCATGCCGCCGGTCATGGGCGTCGCCGCCTTCGTGCTCGTGGCGCTGACGGCCGTGCCCTACAGCAAGGTCATCACTGCGGCGTTTCTGCCGGCGCTCGCGTTCTTTTTCTCGATCTTTCTCGCAGTGATGTTCCAGGCGCGGCGCGAGCGCGTGGAGGCGATGCGCGAGATTCCGGAAGACCTGATCATGGACCGGCAGGACTGGTGGAACCTGATCATTATCGTCGTTCCCATTCTCACGATCCTCGTCCTGCTGCTCGGAAGCAAGGATTTCTACACGGACAGTTTTGTCTCGACCATTCTTCCGGCCGGCGTGGTGCAGACCATCGTCAATGCGACCGGCGACGCCGTCTCGGCTGGCTGGTGGGCCGTCGCCGTGCTGCTGCCGCTGCTGTTTCTTGATCCGAAAACACGCGCCAGACCAGTGAAAATCCTCATCTCTCTTGCCGACGGCGGCATCCTTCTGTCGCGTTTGTTCCTCCTGTTGTTCGCTGTTTCGATTATCGCAGCGTTTCTGAACGAAAGCGGGCTCACAGGCGAGTTGACGCGGGCCGTGACGACATGGCTGGAACAGGCGCAGTACCTCCAGCTGTTCGGTTTGACGATCCACATCTCCGGCGGGTTCTACCTGATGCTGGCGCTCACTTGCGCGATGCTGTGCGCGATCATCCTTGGCATGGGCATGCCGACGGTGCCGGCCTATGTGAACGTCGCGCTGCTGCTCGGACCGCTGCTTTCCAAGCTCGGCGTCAGCTTTTTCACCGCGAACATGTTCGTATTCTATTTCGCCGTCGCCTCCGCCATCACGCCCCCGGTCGCGGTCGCCGCCTTCGCCGCGGCTTCGATCACCCGCACCGAGCCGATGCGCACCGGTTTCGCCGCCGTGCGGGTCGGTATCGTCATGTTCACGATCCCCTTTATCTTCGCCTGGTATCCGGAACTCCTGCTGATCGAGGAGGCGGTCACGATCACCAACGAAGCCGGCGGGCGCGAACTGATCGCAGGCTACAGTGGCGAGCCGGAGTGGTTTGCGCTCGGACTGCTTGGCCTGCGCATTCTGCTCGCGCTCTACCTTCTGGCCTCTGCGCTGGCGCGCTATGACCGCGGTCCGATAGCAGGCTGGGAAATCGTTCTGCGGCTCATGGTTGCGGTGCTTGTGCTTTGGAAGGCGCCGGTATTGATGTGGGTTGGCATTGCGCTCGGTCTGCTTCTGATCGCGAGGAACGTCTTCACAAAACAAACGACAGTGGCCGTGCCCTCGATCCACTGACGTTTGGCGTTACGCTGTACGGATAATCCGTCGAACAGCTCTAGAACGGCGTGTCACCCTGCAGGCTCCACAGGTCAACAGTCTTGTCCCGCGCGGGCATCTCCACGGACGGCAATGTCGTCGCGTCCATGATGTCGCCTTCGTCGATCACCCCGTTTCGGGCGAGAATATAGGCGGTCAGCGCATAAATCTCGTCGTCTTCCAATGACTTCGGCGCATGAAACGGCATGGCGCGGCGAATATAGTCGAAGAGCGTCGTCGCATGGGGCCAATAGACGCCGGCCGCGCGGGAGAATTCGTCCGGATGCGAGGCGACCAGCGGCTCGATCGGTCCCTCGACGCCTGTTTCACCATGGCAGAACGCGCACTGGAACTCGTAGAGTTCGGCGCCTTCGGCAGCCGAGCCGGACCCATCAGGCAGTCCGGTCCCGTCCGGCATGATATGGATGGCGAAGTCCGGTATGTCGTCCCGGGAAAGCGGAACTCCGAGACCTGGCCCTTCAGACATGGAAGCCGTCGTCGCCAGCCCCAGCAGGGCGAATGCTGCAAACCCGCTACGCATAGGCATTGGCGACCTTCCCATCTGGCGTCACGTCCCAGGCCTGGATGGCGTTGTAGTGATTGATGTTCGAAGGATGATAGCGGGCTTTCCAGTCGGCGCGGGTCGGTTGCGTATGGCCCTCCGAATCCGTCGCCCGGCTGAGCAGTCGCGCCGGCGATCCGTCCCAGCGCCAGGGGATCGTGAAGCGGGTGAGCGATTTTGAAAGAACCGGTTGCTGCAGGTCGGCGTCCGCCCAGCTCGTCCCGCCGTCGGCTGACACCTCCACCCGCTCGATCGCGCCGCCGCCGGACCATGCAAGCCCTGAAATCCCGTACAATCCCGGCCCGTTCATCGTCATTGTGCCTGAAGGATGGGTGATCACCGACTTCACCCCCATGGTAAAGCTGAACCGAACGACGTTTCCATCGGCCAGCGGATCGGAATAGGCCCCCGACTCGTCACGCGTATAGGCCGGTTGCGAGGTGACCTGCAGGCTCGTCACCCATTTCACGTTCATGTTGCCTTCGTATCCGGGCAGCAGGATCCGCATTGGGTAACCCTGTTCGGGCCGGATGCGCTCGCCGTTCTGGTGGAGCGCCAGCATGCCGTCCGCCATGATCTTTTCTATCGGGATCGAGCGAGAGAGGCCGGCCGCGTCGGCGCCGATAGCGATCACCCATTTGCCTTCGGGTTTGACGCCTGCTTCCTCCATCAGGATGGACAGCGGCACGCCGGTCCACTCGGCGTTGGAGACGAGTCCTGCAAGCACGTCCAGGCCGACATCCTGCGGCTCGGACTCGACCGCATTGAGAAACCCGTTTCCGGCGCATTCGATGAAATGCACGCGCGAGACCATCGGGTAGCGGTCGAGAGAGGCGAGATCGAATTGCAGCGGCCGCTCCACAAGTCCGTGGATCATCAGACGGTGCTGTTCAGGATCGATTTCGGGCCGTCCGCCATGGTGGACCTCGAAATGCAGGCCGTTTGGGGTCATGGCGCCGCGCAGTTTCTGCAACGGCGTTCCGGAGAAACCGAACTCCGGCGACAGGTCCTCGTAGATCTGGAACAGCGTGCGTTTCACCTCGGCTTCCTGGGGCGCCGGCAAGCCGTAGCCGCGGACTTCTTCGCCGGGAATGGTCGTCCATTCGGGCGCCTCCGCCTCGGCGTGAACTACCTCGAAGACGCCCTGGCTGAAAGTCGCCGCAGTCCCGCCGAGCGCGGCGCCTTTGAGTAAACCGCGCCGGTTGAGCAGGCCGCCGCCTGCAAAAGCCGTCATTTCCCGTCCGATTTTCCTTGCTTTCGCCAACGCTGCCCCCCCCCGAAAATCATCCAGTCTGTCGATGGACCGGCCGAACGAACTATAGGCGATGAAAGAAAGGAAGAGTAGGGCGCGGGGACGCGCCCGACCTTGTCGATATCAGGCCGTTGCCCCGATCAGGGCAGGGTGATGTTCTTGTTGGGCTCGATCCGCACCGTTGTGTCCGTCAGGTAACGGAAGCTCAGACCTGCCTCACCGGACACAATGCGGTAGCAGCCTGCAGACACTTCATACGTGGCGCTTTCGCCTGGCGGAATCTGCTGCGGCGCAGGCTGGGCGACTGCGTTCGTCTCGCACTGGAGGAGTGTGACGACGCCGACTGTAAAATCGGTGTTGTTGCGCAGCGTGAACGTTCCGGTCGGGGCGCCAGGGCGAACGAGCTGAAGCGTCGGATTGGCGTCACCCATTTCACTACAGGCAAAAAGCATGAGCAGAGGCAGGAGCAGAAGTGATTGTCGCAAGAAACTTTCCTCGTTATGGTTTGCAGTCAGACTAAACTTTTGTGTTCGTGGCGAACCAGTATGGTCTATCCCCCGTCAGGTAAACCCGGTTTGTCGGAATTGTCGAAAAACTGAGTCAAACACTGGCCTTTAAGATGTGTTAACCATGATTTTGTGCAGCCGGGGAGGAGGATGTGCGTTCCCCGCCGCCAAAGGGGGTGACGTATGCCGATGGGCGAAAACATCATTGCGGCCACTGGGCTGGCGCCGTTTTTCAAGATTTCGAATCCGGATATTGTCGGTATTCGACCTCCGGAAATCCGTGATGGCGACGCCTTGCAGAGCCGGATCCGGTCGCTGTCCGGTTTCCAGAAGGAAGCGATTGTCGCCTCCGCGCGAACAGGGCTCGTCTGGCGACTCGTGAGCGATGAGGGCGCCTATCTCGACGGACACGACGCCGCTCCCTGTCCTTTGGCTTTTCTGAGCGCCGGCATGGCGGCGTCCTGGATGGACGAGATCCTGGCGCTTGCAAGGCGGCAAGGGGTTGAGATCCGGCATATCAGGCTCGTGCAGGACAACTACTATACGATGAAGGGATCGATGCAGCGGCGGACGATGGTCGGCGGCGCGCTCCCGGTGGAGCTTGTCGTGGAGATCGATTGCGATCTGGAGGACGCGGCGCTCAACCAGTTGCTGATGGACGCCGTTCACGCCTCTCCGCTCAACGGTTTGATGCGCGGCCAACTGACGAGCCTGTTCGCCCTGTCCAAGAACGGCCGCGAATTGCAACTCGGCAATGCGGCGCCGCTGCTCGGTGAGATTTATCCCGAAACGGACGCCCGTTTCGAAGGTCTTGAGGCAGAACATTCGGACGTGGATCTGGTGGGACCGGTCGGCGTGACCCCGATAAAGGAAGTGGCGCTCGGCACGGCCGCGGCTGGATCAAGCCTTGCGGACGAACAGAACCGGGTGCTCAACATCGGCGCTGTCTGCACGCTGCGCGAGGACGGATTGAAGGACATCGTCCAGATGCAGTACAGCCCGCACGGCACGTCGTTCCGCTTCCTCTCGGAGCCGGCGCCGGCAGACGGCGGCAAGGGGCGGGCGCCGGACGCCAATACGCTGATCTCGGCCGGCTTCGGTTTCTGTTTCATGACGCAGTTCGGCCGCTTCGTCAGCATGCTGAAGCTCGATCTGCCCGAATACCGCATCGTGCAGGACACGTTCTTTTCGCTTGGCGGCGCCAGCGGCGGCACTGGCGAACCCGGCAGGGCCGACCCGGTCGAGACCCA
Organism: Flavimaribacter sediminis; assembly: GCF_019492055.1. GTDB lineage: Bacteria > Pseudomonadota > Alphaproteobacteria > Rhizobiales > Rhizobiaceae > Flavimaribacter > Flavimaribacter sediminis. The sequence goes on from NZ_JAICBX010000001.1 coordinate 669,043, forward strand.
TGTCTATCTCACGACGATGGAAAATGACGACACGGCGCGCGAAATGCTCGATATCGCCGAGCAGACCTGCTTTCTGCATGCCTTCTGCCGCACCGACCTCAAGACAAAACTCCGGGTCAGGCGGGTATAGAGCTCTGCTCGCTTGTCCGGCTTGCGCGGGGTGCGTCACAATGAACCTTGAATTCCGGAACGCTACGGGCCATCCCGGTGATGGCGAAAGGAGCGCGACATGCGTTGGAGAGGCGTTCATCACGTCGAGTTTTCGGTTCTCGACTATGACAAATCGGTCGAGTTTTACGACCGGATGTTCGGATGGCTCGGTTATACGAGTTTCTGGACGCTCGATATCGGTTATCATTCCACCTACTACATGGCCCGCTTTCCGATCCCGCACAGCTATATCGGCGTCCAGCCGGCGACGACCGGTTCGAAGCTGGACCATGAAGCCCGCGCCGTCGGCATTCATCACATCGCGATCTGGGGGAAGAACCGGAAAGAAATCGACGCGTTCCACAGCGAGTTCCTGATCCCGAACGACATCCACGTGACCGAGCCTCCGACGGAGTATCCGGTCTACGCGCCGGGCTATTACGCCGTGTTCTTCGACGATCCCATCAACGGCATCCATTGGGAACTGGCCCATACGCCGCGCATCCCGTCACTGTCCGCCTATCGGAGGTTCACACGCGCCATGCGGGAGGAAGAGCAAAAGCACCCCGAGTGGGATGGTTCCCCGATGAAGCAGGCCTTCCGCAGGCTGCCCGGTCGACGTTCCTGACGTTGCGACCAAAAGACAATGAGCAGAACGAAGCAGGAACATAATTGCTGCGTTTCTTCGCGATTTATGTTATGCTGACGCTTCGTGAATTCGAACATTGCCCATGCCGAAAAGGCGTCTGCGTGTCGCTGAAATCCTGAAGATCGCGGATTCCCGAAACAAAGCCAGATCCGCCGATACGATGAAAAACGCCAATTCCCGAAACGAAGCCAGTTTCATGGAACAAGCTGAAAATGCGATTTACCGAAACAAAGCCAGATTTACCGAAGCGCCTGAAGGAGCCAATTCCCGAAACAAACCCAAACCGCCAATGCATCGAGATCGCAAATTCCCGAAACAAAGCCAGATTGGGTATAAAATTATCTAAATAATTGATATATATAGATAATATATGATGCTGAGATACGTTTCGATCCGGCTCAATTGCGCTCGGTCACTTCGACCGTCTGTTCGACAAGTTCCGCGAATCCGAAATTGGTCATGAAGGCGATCGTGGCCGCGTCGTCGCCGACGCCGATCCGCGCCATCCGGTCGGCGGTCGCCATGCCCGTCGCATCCACCAGATACCATGCCCCGTCGAGGAAAACCTCGGCGACGGCGTGGAAGTCCTGCGGGGTCACGTCCGGGCCGTAGACGCTGACCATGCGGGCGGGGATCGACGAGGCGCGGGCGAGCGTTATCATCACATGCGCGAAGTCCCGGCAGACGCCCTGTCGCTGAACGAAGGTCTCGAGCGCCGTCGTGCGCGGATTGCTGGACCCGGACACGTACTGGAAGCTTCCGTTGATCCAGTCGCGGATCGCGGCGATGCGCGCGCCGCCCTGCAGGTCGCCGAATTCGGCGATAACGAAATTCTGGAAGTCTGCGGACGGGCAGAAGCGCGACGGCATCAGGTAGCGCACGGTTTCGCCCGGCAACTGGTGCGGCGGCGTGAACGCCAGACCGGCGAGGTCCGGCGCATCCCGGTTGATCTCGACAGACACCGAATAGGTGCAGACGAAATCGTTCTGGACGCGCAGCCACAGCCGTTCGCCGATAGCGTCTTCGGCGGGCACGCGGGCCTCAAGGTCCGTTTCGCTGAGGTCGAGATTGGACGAGAGGATCTGCTGGTCGGGCTGGATGGCCGCCTCGATCTGCAACAGGACATCCGTCTTCTGCGGCATGCGATAATGAAGGTGGGTCTTGATGTCGAGGATCATGGGAATTCCGTTGTTTGCGCGACCCTTAACGCATCATTGCAACGGTGGTTCCATCGCTTGTACCGATTATCCGCCGAGACAATAACTCCGGTAGTCCAAAATGGCCAACATCTGTGGCAGCACTCTTGGGGTCAGGCTGCTATAGTATTGAAATTGTTGATAGAAAGCGGAACCGTTATTGACACATACTTGTTTTCTGTGCCGCAATGCCATGATCGCCAACCCTTACGGAGATGATTCATGCAGGTCAGTGACGGTTTCCAGAAGCAGATCGAGGGCTATGGTCTGACGACGGCGCAGATTTATTACCGCTTGCCCGACCACCTGTCGGTGGTCCAGGAGTTCATCTGGCAGGAGTACGATGTCTTCCCGAAGTTTCCGATCCTGAAGAAATTCCTCGCCTTCTGGGAAGAAGAGATCGAAGGGCCGCTTCATTCGGTCACTGTCGCGCATCAGCGATTGATCAAACCGTCGGAAATGCGCAATGTCGACGGGGAATACCTGATCCACTGATTGGCCTGACCAAAGCAGGCCAGATCGAAAGGGCGCATCGATGCTGCAGGCCTGTCTCAATGGCGGCTGGAAGAAAGACCACCACATCGCGGTTCCGCTGACGGTGGCCGAACTTGTCCGTGACGCTGCGAGCGTTCGCGCGGCGGGCGCAGACGATCTTCACATCCACATCCGCGCCTCCGACGGATCGGAGACGCTCGAGCCTGACGCCCTGAGGCAGACGCTCGAAGCAATCCGCGCCGTCGTTCCTGACATGCCGATCGGCGTTGGCACAGGCGCGTGGATTGCGCCCGGAGGGCGGGCCCGCCACGACGATATCAAGGGATGGACGGTCAAGCCGGACTATGCCTCCGTCAATCTGAACGAAGAAGACGCGCCCGAGGTCATGGCGATGCTGACAACCATGGGCGTCGGTATCGAAGCGGGTCTGTGGAGCACGGATGACGCCCGCCGTTTCGTCGACGAGATCGATTTCGACACATGTCTGCGCGTGCTCGTCGAGATACCGGATGTCAACGGCAATGAGGCGACATCCGAGGCGGTCTCCATCATTACGATTCTGGAGGAAGCTGATTGCTCTCTTCCGATCCTGCTTCACGGCCAGGGCGAAAGTGTGTGGCCCTGCGTCAGGATGGCATGGGAGAAAGGTATGTCGACGCGGGTTGGTTTCGAGGACACGTTCCTGTTGCCGGACGGATCGCTCGCTCCCGACAACGCAGCGCTGGTCGAAGCGGCAAGAGCGCTGAAGGTGGTCTGAATACAGATGTCGTTGTGACTGCGGTTGAAATCCTTCCGGTCACGTCATAGCCAGAGTTACATTGTTACTTTATTACATCGCCCGAATGCTTCAGCGAAACAGGGAGTTCACCCATGCTTTATGACGCCATCGTCGTCGGCGGCGGCTTTGCCGGAATGTCCGCGGCGCTGCAGATCGCGCGGGCGCGCCGGAATGTCCTCGTCATCGATTCAGGCCAGCGCCGAAACCGGTTCGCCTCCCATGCCCACGGTTTCCTGAGCCGGGACGGGACGCCTCCGGGCGAAATCGCCGAGGTGGCGAAAAACCAACTGCTCGCCTATCCGAACGTCGTCTGGGTGGAAGGAAAGGCGGTTTCCGCAGGTGGCGAGCAGGACACATTCGAAATCCGCACGGAGGATGGCGTGACACATAGCGGCCGTCGCGTGGTTCTTGCGACCGGTGTCAGCGATTCGCTTCCCGACGTGCCGGGTCTTGCCGAGCGATGGGGCAGGGCGGTGTTCCACTGTCCCTATTGCCACGGCTACGAACTCGAAATCGGGACAATCGGCGTTCTGGCAAGCCACCCGATGTCGATCCACCAGGCCGAAGTCGTCGCCGACTGGGGCAGCACCATCCTGTTTACGAATGGCGTGATCGATCCCGACGCGGAGCAGATCGCGAGCCTTGGACGGCGCAACGTGGTGATTGAATCGACAAGGGTCGCCGAGGTTGTCGGCGATGACGCCGATATCCGGCTTGAAGACGGGCGGGTGATTGAACTCGCCGGTCTCTTCACTGTTCCGAAGACGCAGATGACAAGCGCCGTCGCCGAAGACCTCGGCTGCGAAATCGGGGAAGGCATGACCGGCCCTGTCATCACCGTCGACGAGATGAAGAAGACGTCCGTCGACGGCGTCTTCGCCTGCGGCGACGCCGCGCGTTTGTCGGGCAACGTAGCGCTTGCCGTGGGCGACGGGGCGATGGCGGGCGCCGCGGCTCACCAGTCGCTGATATTTGGATAGGAAGACCCTCAAGAGGAACGGATAATGTCGAACCTTCTGTCGACGCCGCCGTTCAGTGATGGCCCACATCAATCAGAAAGGAGTGGAGGCCGTAATAGATCAGGAAGGCGTTGACGACCGCGAAATAGTAGAGCCCCGTCATGAAATAGGCCTCCATCTGCAAGGACTTCTCTCGCAGGACCAGGATGTAGCGCGCCTCCGTAGGTCCGCGTATGACCAGAACGAAGAGGATTGCGATGATCATCAGGTGGCCGATGGCGTCGATCAGTCCGAACTTGAAGATGGCGAGCACGAAAAGCATCTGGAAGGCGAAGGCGATCAGCCGGGTGACCACGGAAACGGCGCCCAGCAGTGTGAAGATGATCATCATTTCCACGAAGCCGGCGAGGTTCATGTAGGTTTGCGGGTCGATGCCCATCAAAAGGTCGGGGTTCTTTTCCAGAAGCGGAAAGGTCCAGTACGGGTAGGCGAATTTTTCGACCGCCAGCCACATGAAGTTGATCCCCGTGACCGCAAACAGGGTGACGAACCCCGATTTGATCCATCGCGGGTTCCTGATGGATGTGGCGAGATAAAAATAGCCGATCGCCAGGAAGACCATGTAGTCCAGAACATGGAAGAGGCCGTATTGCGCGATCGCCGCGCCATAAAGGATCAGGATGCCCGGAAACATCAGCGGCGTGGTGCGCGGGTGGATTGCGGCAAGGCCGATCAGAAGCTGGACCCAGGGAACCCACACAGCGTCTGTGAGCAGTTCTGGCGTCAGATAGAACCGGACGCCGAAGATCTGGCCATAGACGAAGACCGACAGGAAGAAGAGCCCGCCAGCCGCCCGCATGATCAGGACACCGAGGGAATCGAACATGCGCAGTCGTTCGTCGAGGCCTGACAGGATCCCGCGCCGGAAGGCAAAGCGATCGACCAGGAAGAAGACGTAGATCAGGATCGCCGAGATGACGAAGAACCAGACGAAGGTCGGGGTGAGGACGTCGGCCGGATCGCGCGGCGGCCGTGTGATGTCATAGGCTTCAAACCACTTGATATGCGCGTGTGTGGTGATTGGGAACAGCAGCGACGCCATGAGAGTGAGAAACGGGAGGCGCGTCCAGACCGCGGCCGCTTTAAGTCGTCTCCCGGTTTTGGAGGATGGCGCGCTTTCTGCGCGGTCGTCGCGCAAATTCTGGGATATCATCATGCCGGTGCGGACTGCTGTGTGGATCGGGAAATTACTTTGTAAGCATCCAATCGTTACCTTCTCGTATGCGCAAAGGCTAATATGCGGGTTTCCACAATTGAGAAAAGGCCCTCTGGTAATCTATATTGACCAGGCCAAGACTGACTTTGAAAGCGGCGATACAAAGATCATGCTCAAGGTGGAGGGGTAATGTCGAAGATCCTGTTATCGACCCCAAGGTTCGATGTCATTGAAACACCGCCAAGAGCGGCAGGTTACGATCGGGACTTCTTCATAGAAAAACAGGACGGCGTTTCGATTGCCGTCCGATTTGGCGGTAGCGTCCTTATGCTCGAGATCAATCGGCCCGGACAATCGTCACCATGGCTGGAATTCCCGGGAGGAGGCGTTGATACAGGGGAAGCGCCGGCAGAAGCCGCCGAAAGGGAATTGTTCGAAGAGACCGGACTGGAGATTTCCAACGTGGCTGAGGTCGGCCGTATCGCGCCTCTACCCGGGTATGTCAGCGAACGGGTTACGCTTTTTACAGCTGTCGCGGAATCGAAAGATACATCTCGCATTGACGCTGGCGTGGGACATGAGGGGATCGTTGGGTCGCACCTGATTTCGATAAAAGAACTTTCATCGTTTTGCAGGCGCGGGCGTATAAGTTCCGCGGTTGACGCCTATTTCGCGATGTTACTCACGACATTGGATGGTGAAACGGCGCGGTATGTTGCATCCTATTTGTTCTCGCTCTGTTGTTTCGGTGCGCGGTTCTCAAGGCGAGGTCCGGTGAATATGAAGCTCGGACGGATGATGCCGCCGAGGCCTATTTCGTTAATCTTGCTGTTTCGGACGACCTGGACAGCAAGAAGGTTCTCCCCAACGTAATCGACGCCATCCGTCAGATCGAAGACGAAGGGAACGCTGAAACCGTAGCCCGATGTCCCGATGAACTGACCGTTGATCCAGACCCGGGCTTCGTCCTCGACGCCGCCAATGAAAAGACCTATCGGCTTGTCCCGCGCCTGTTCAGGCAAGGTGAAGTTGTAGCGATACCAGACTGCTGTGTTGCGCAGGCTCCCGAGTCCCTGTGCATCCCATGTGCTGCTGATCGTCTTTGTCTTGACAAAGCGATCATCGTTGATTTCTGGCGACTGAAAACGCATTTGCTGACCGACTTGTGCGGGATCAAAGATTGTTTTCACCTCATCGGGCAGCGCGACAAGCATTTCATAGTCGCCTGTGGAATACTTGACCGACTGATCGACGAACAGGGAGACGAACCTTTTAAGGTAAGCCGGAACCTCGTTCGAAACCACATCCTCGTTTATGGCATACGTCTCGCTCCAGAGTTCATTCATCGCGTTGTAGAGTGATTTCGCTTTAGTGAAATCGAAATCGAGAGTGGCTTGGTAAAAATCCAGATAAAGTTCTAAGGCTTCCAGCGGTTCGCGGGCAAAACGGATGCGCTGCTTCTGGTCCTGCGTTTGTGCAGAGTTGAGCGCCTCGTCAAAATCAGCGCGTGAGGCTTCGATAAAGTTGTCATCAAAAATCAGCGGGAATGCGTGATAGGAACCGGCTTCCATACCTGCTGATTGCTGATATTCAATTAGCCTCAGATTGTAGCGTTCCATCGCCTCGGCGCCTGCGCCATAGGCAGCTTCGCAATATTGTCGGAGCAGGTCTCGCCAGTCTTGTGATGTGTCCCAGGCAAGGTTCATGAAGACATAGTCCGAGGGGCCGAGGACGCCCCACATCTTGGTGCCTTCGACATTGAGGCCTTCGAAACCCTGAGCGCTATAGAACGGAAGCTCCTCGCCCCAGATCTTCACCTTCGAATAAGGCATCATGTTTTCGGCCAAGTTCCAGGAGTAGCCGCGATAGAGGAGCCTGTTTCCCTGTTTCCTGGAGAGATCTCCCCACTTCTCCACCACATCGCGATAGTAGGACTGCGTCTTGCTCTCAGGGTCGAGCAGGCTGTGGAATCTGCTGAAGTTGATCGGCGCGAAAATCGGTATCACGTTGGGATGCGGGGTGTATCGGGCAGGATAATCTGCATGGGTCGAATAGGAGTAGAAGCCGACATGAGCGTTGGGATAGTCCTTGTGCACTTGTTCCAGAACACGATTTCCAAGCAGGACAAGTTCGTCGGTGCGATCGAGACTTCCGACAATCGGATCAAAACGCCCGGCGCTTGCCAGCATTGCGTCGACTGACTCCGAATAACCCTCCCTGTCAGCCGGTCCTATCGCATAGGCGGCTGCTGTTTCCATTGTCCACTCGCCAGCCGCGATCTTCTCGCGATACGTTTCCCTGATGTCCTCGACCATGAGTTCGATGACGCGTGGATGCGTCGATTCAATCTGGGGGCCGCGGCGGATCATCTTTCCGTCCGCGCCCCTTACCAGGGCGTACATGGTGGGGTCGCTGTTGAATTCTTTCTTGTGTCGACGGATGAACCTGTCCCACATGTGTCCGCTGGCAGATCCTTCAAGGTCGGACCATGTCCCGCCGCGCTGGCGCAGACGCCACTTGGCGAAACGGGCGAGCTGGTCCTTGGTGCGATCCGGATATCCGCGGTACCACAAACGCCTTGAAGGAAAGTCCGGCGCGCTGGCGATATCCAGTTTGTCGATCCGGACAGTCTTTCCTTTTGGCACGATCTGTCCGATTTCGCCGGGCATCACCCAGTCAATGCCCAGGTGACGGAGCAGTTCGTAGAGGCCGTAAAGCACTGCGCGATCGGATTGCCCGCCTATCAGAAGACGATTGCCAGCCTCCAAAAGTCTGTAGCCTTCCCCGGACGGACTTGAAGCTGTCGGGATTGCGCCAAGAAGGATTGCAGGTTCGCCCAGAACGATGCTGTTCTCCGGAGGCGTCTGACCTTCTTGCAGAACCAGGACCTCGAGCCTTGCGCCGGTCATCAATTCGAGATGATCGTTGAGTTCCTTAACGGTCAATGCGCGATACTGTTGAGGCGTTTTCGGTTCATGCCAGACCGGGTCTTCCGGTTGTTCTTCAAGGGGACCCTGAATTGCGATGACCGCGGATGGCTCTCCGTTTTCAACGAGCGTGATTGCAAGCGCTGCGCCGGTCAAACACATGTACGCGACAATGGAGGCGAGCAGACAACCATGGAGACGCGACAAAATCTTTCGTTGCAGTGACATTTTTCGACCTCCATGCTTTCGGCACTGTGTTCATTATATCCAGGACTCGGGCGATCTTGGGTATCATGTCTGTCGTTGTTTGAATTGTGGTGCATAGAAGGTGCGAAGGCCAAAGTTTTCAAGATTGTTCAGGTGGCTTCCGGCTCTCGCGATTGCGATTGTCTTCTCCACCGCCCTTGCGGATTTCCATGAGCGGACACAATCGACCAACATGGATGACGGGGGGCTCGGCGTCGTCTTTACGGGTCAATTTGTCAGGGTGCGAAAGGGACTGGAACTGCTTCAGAGCGACAAGCTTGAAGGCTTGTTTGTATCCGGGGTCAATTCGCGGGCGGGAATGACGATTGAGGGTTTCGCAAACCAGTTTGATCTCGACGATAAACTTCGCAGCGATTTGTCGGAGGGAATACTGGTTCTCGGGAGCCGCGCCGACAATACATTTTCAAACGCCAATGAAGCCCGTTGCTGGCTTTTGAGAAACCCAACGCACCTACCGATTGTCCTGATTACCTCTTCCGATCATATGCCGCGGGCATCGCTTTTGCTGGAGTTCGCACTCGATGGACGTCGCGTCGAACGTATCAGTGTCTTCGACGACTCGTCAGATTTTCGGGATTACGCCAGGGAGTTCAGCAAATATCTTGTCGCTTATGCAATTGCTTGCTGGCAAAAGCTGACCGGGGCCTATTCAGTAGAATGCAGCGCCTGATTGGCGCTGCCAGAGGTCCACTGTGATTGGATGAGCCGGCCCCGTAAGCCTCTCATGCGTCAAGATTTGTCTTGAGAACGATCGCGCATTTGCGATCCGGAACGCTTGCTCCTGCGTTGCTTGCGATGAGTTGGCGCAATCAATTCTTCCCCGAGGCTTTGCGGCTTTGAGGAACTTGATCGTCTGCGTGATTGCCTGTGTTGACCAGACGCAACATGGTCGTTTTCATTTCCTTTTCTACGGCGTGGAGATCTGTTTTCCTCCCGAAGCGGGGTGAATGTCATATCTCCTTTGCTCAGGATTATTGCGAGCAGCACTGTGAAGGTTGTGGCGATCGCCATGGTGCGCAAGGGATAATCGACGACGCTGTGCAACAACACTGCAAGAACCGAGAGAGTAGCAGCCTGGGTGAGCGAAGAGCGCATGGCGTGTCTGAATAGCTGAAAGAGAAAAAGCCCGATCAACGGAATGAAAAACAGGAAGCCGATTTCCAGAAGCAGTTCCAGATAGTCGTTGTGAGCGTGGTTCGCAAACTCCCGGGTCATATCCACCTGAGGCTCGAACATCGGATAAATATTGATGAATGTTCCCAAGCCTGTCCCGACGAACCAGAAATCGGAAATCGCGCTGATTGTGTTCTTGTAGAAGACAAGTCGAAGATCGCCATCAACCTCCGAGCCGGATTCAAGGAAAAGGAAACTGATCACAGCAAGAACCAGCAACACGCCGAACGCTGCTATCCGAATGAGGGGGCCATCTTTTTCTGTCGCCTTCCAGAACAGGCACAAAACTGCGAGAGCTGCGGATATGCCCATGCCGGCGCGCGAACCTACTGCAAAGAGAAAACCGACTAGCAAGAAAGAAAGCGCAACATAGATAAGCGGTTGTTTTGCGTACCACATGAAGCGCCAGGCGATGAGCGGGATCATCATGAATATAAGCGTTGAAAAATGGTTCTCGTTCGCGAACAGCCCTGAGGTGATCGTGTAGGGAAAAACGCCTCCGATCTGCACGTTTGATCCATATGAGAGCTCGATTACGCCGGCGACAAGGTTGATGATAAAACCCAGAAACAGGTACCGGACGAGGAGTTGATGTTCATACTCGCCGAAACAAGAGATAAAGACAAAAAGGCCAACGAGAGGCAGGGTGAAGAGTATCGATTCAATGCTGCCCTGAGCCGACATTGTCCAGAAACGTGGTGACGGGATCAAACCCTCCGTCCCCGGTATGGCGCCGTGTGGGCTAAACGGCATGAACTGGAGCAAACATACGGCAATGACCGCGAACACAAGTGTCTTTGTCACTGTGTCCAGACGCCATTTATCATAACCATAAAATCCGATTACGATGGCGGGCAGCATCAGGATCTGAAGGACGTGGTCCGTCCACAGACGCTGGGTCGTCCCACCCCCGAGAATCATGGCAAGTACGATGATGACCCCGGTGTAGTTGATGCGAATTTTGTCGTTCAGCGAATGAATGACCTAAGCTCCATGTATTGCTGGCGTTTTCTGTGCCGTATCGGCAATTCGCCAGTCCAGATTTTTCCAGTCAAATCCATAGAACGCATTGAAGTTTTCCCAGGAACTTCATCCTATTGAATGCGTGATAATTCGACTGATTTCAGAAGAAGCGATCCCGAATACCGGTTGTTCCAGCTCTCAACGTAGTTGTCATTGACGAGCCTCAGGCGCTGCAGTTCGCAATTAACCGGTGGAATGGTGAATTCGGAGCTCACGACCTGTTCCGAGCTGCCGCCGATGGCGAATTCGACACTGGTCAATTCTGTTGCCTTGCGTTCATTCAGACAATCGATAACCAGTCGCACAGGCTTTGGGCCCCTCAAGCTTCGGGTGGCGTAGTCGATCGTCAATGTGAAACGTGACGGTGGGAGCCGTGTCAACATCACGGCCGTGTTGAAGCGAACGGGATTGTCGAGGAACCGGACCTGAAGCGCTTTCTCGCGCCCGGTTCCCGACGGAAGATCAATAATCGAGAAGTCCATTCCGGATTGATTTTTCAGTTTCCAGTCGAACGGGTTGCCATTGGGCTGCAGGTTGAAATCGCCATTGAATATGTACCCGTTCTCGGCTTTTTCCGATTCGTTCAAGGTGTTTAGAAACAGTTGGTAGGCAGCGTCAGCGTATCCCCAGCGAAACAGACGGTCTGTAAGTCGGTTGATGGCTGGTCGCAAGTCGCCTTGTCCCCTTTTGTTGAAATCGAGCACCAGCCGATTGACCAGCAAGGCGGTTTCGGGACCAACGGAAAGAGTATTGATCAGCCAGACAGGACCTCCGTGCAGGTTGGCGAACCTGTTGACAACTTCCTGATACCCTGACGGATCAGAGAGTATCTGCAGCAAGTGAGGAGTGATGATTTGGCGATATTGAGGCCAGCGGCGGTAGACTGTTTCAGCCGTGCTGACAGCCTGATCGAAATCGCCGTTTCCCACCTGCCAGACAAACCTGCGCCCAAGCGCCTGAATTTCGATCGGAAGAACTTCGAGCGCCGCCTCATAATATTTCTGCGCCTCTTGGTTGTTGCCTGCTGCTTCATCTGACAGACCAATCAGGCTTAAGAAACGCGCGTCGGCTGGTTCGAAAACCGAACCGGTCATGGCGATTTGGCGAATGGTGTCCGCATCATTTCCTGATGCGTCTTCGGCAAGGCGCGCTGTCAGCATTCTGACGCGCGCCTCGGCGTTCAGAGGATTGATTGATACTGCATGTTCCGGGTCAGTTTCGGCGTAAAGTCCGCTGCGTGTATTAACTAAAACGGCGAGCAATACGACTAAAGAAATCACCAACAGCAGTAGTCGAACGAGCGACATCGAAATTGGTTTCCTCATCATCTCGTCCATGGTGTTCCAGACGCGCATTTTCGGCGCCTGCATATGAGTAGTAATTGTAGTGCATATAACGATGAGCGTAATTGTAGTCGAGTTTGTTGATGGTGAACTTGGTCAATGTGGAGCCGACGACATTTGCGCCAGCCGACTTCAACCGGTTGAGCGCAGCTTTCGCCGCCTTTCGCGTAACCTGTTTTGCAGAAACCACCATCAAGGTGGCGTCAGCCTGACGGGCAAGGATCGGCGCATCGGACAAGCCCATTACGGGCGGAGAATCAATAATGACGAGATCATAGCGCTTCTTGCAATAATGGATTGTCAAACCCATTTTTTGCGAGACCAACAGATCGGCCGGGTTGGGCGGGATTGTTCCCGCCGACAGGAAAGTGACGTTCGGATTTCTCGTCTTCCTGAAGATGTCCATCGCAGTGCCGCTCTTGACGACATTGGAGAGCAGATTGCTCAGGCCGATGCCATTGTCGGTGTTGAACATTCGATGCAGGCGGGGTTTTCGCATGTCGGCGTCGATGAGCAGGACGCGTCTGCCGAGACTGGCGAAATCTTCGGCAAGCTTGAATGCGGTCGTCGTCTTGCCTTCCGATGGCTCTGCGCTTGTCACGACCAGTGTTCGGATGCTCTCGTCGGTTCCTGTAAACTGCACCGACGTTCGCAACGTGCGATAGGCTTCAGACAATTGCGAAGCCGGGTTCTGAAACGCTTCTGAAATCTCGCTTTCAGGAACCTGTGGAATGGTTCCGAGAACAGGGACTTTCAGTTCGTCTTCAAGCTGATCCGGGATCGTGAACGTATTGTTGAGAAGTTCCAACACATAAATCGTGGCGACTGCGAAAAGCCCGAACAGCCCAAACGCAATGATCAGGTTTTTCGAAAGCTGAGGCGAATACGGTGATCCGGGAGTAAGCGCCAGGTCGACGATGGATGCATTGGCGGATCTGAGATCCGAGCCAATGCCGACATCGCCCAATTTGCTGATGAGGGATTCATACTGTGCGCGGTTTGAATCAACCTCGCGCTTCAGGATCGTATACTGGATATTCTTTTCCTGAAACTTAGATTGCTCGGCCTCGAGCCCCGCCAATTCCTTTTTTAACGCCGCTTCTTTCTGTTTCGACTGTTCGTATTTGAGTTTCACAGAGTCCGCGATCGCCAAAATTTCGGCGTTCATCTGTTTCTGCAGTTCGTTGATCTGCGCCTGCAGACGCTGCATCTCGGGATAGCCTGGCTTTAGTGTGGCCAGCTTTTCCATATAGGTAGCTCTCAGACCTGATATGGCTTCCTTGTTGGCTTGAATGGACGGACTGCTGAAGACTTCAGGCAGTGCGGCGGCGTTGCCGTCTTCGATTTGTTGAAAATAGCGTTCAGCTGCGAGACGTTCCTGAATGGCTTCGGAAAGCGCGCTGTTTATCTCACTGATATTCCCTGAAACAAGAGAGGCGTCGTCGCCGGTCAGGGTTATGCCATTTTGCTGGGCGTATTGGACAAGCGCTTTTTCCGAATCCTGAAGCTGTATTTTTGTTTCCCGGACCTGATCCTCGATAAATTGACGAGCAAGAGTGGTGGTTTCGCTTTTCTGGTCTATGTTCTGATCGATATAGCTCTTTGCGAGCTGATTGGCCACGAGAGACGTGTATTTGGCGACCGGGTGATGATATTCAAGGTTGATCAGACTGGTGCCTCTGACCGGTGTCGCAGATGCCCCCTGCCTTACAAGATTGACAGCGATTGACTCGCGTCTCTCCGGTGACCAATCCGCAACGTTGTTAGAGGAACTCGTGCCGAAAGCCTTGTGAAAGATATTCATCAAGGAAAACGACGGCTTTGGCGCCAGAAACTCGGGATCTTCGGTGAGATTCAGCGCGAAAACGACACGGCGCGCCAGATCTCGCGACAGCATCTTCTGTCGAGCCGTTTCAAACGCAAAGCTGTCGTTTCTCTGAGAAACAACCTCCAGATCTTCTATAACGCGCGCGCCCTGCGTAAGAATTTCCACCTTTGTAGAAGCCTTGTAGTAGGGCGTCTGCATAAATGTGAAGAGAACGCCGCAAACAACGCCTACAAAAAGGAACGATGCGATCATCCAGCGATAATGAACCGCAAACCAGAGGAGTTTTAACGGATCAAAGCCATCTTCATCCTGCGCGGGTTCGGCGTATGGTCCATACCCATATGGATGATGATGTACAGGATAAGCCGGCACGCCCCCTTGCTGCCCCGGATAAACCATGGGGACCGGTGGTTGGTCACGCATCATGTGACAAATCCCGTTGGTGTCTCATCGTACAAGGGTATCATATCCCGGGCACCAGACCTGTGGCGGAGGTGGCGATGCCAAGGGCTTCCCTCAGGTTCTTGGCAGCAACTTTGCCTGCAGAGGTGAATGAGACGACGACATCGCCCCCGTATATTCTGGGGTCAGGCTGTTTGCCTGCCCGAATGGATTTGATGCTGTAGTTTGCTACAAGCGTCTTGTCGCCGAACTTCCGGAAAACGTAGACCTTGCTGTCATCTGCGATGTTGGAGAGACCGCCAGCCAAAGCGAAAGACTGAACCAATGTCATGTTGCTCGTCACCGGATAAATGCCGGGTTTCGAAAATTCTCCATCCATTGTTACCCGTTGCCCGGCAGATTCCGTCATGAAGATCGTTACTTCAGGCGACTGAAGGTACTTGGCTCCGTAAATGCGTTCGATTTCCGCTTCGGCTGATGGAACGGTTTTGCCAGCGACCTCGACGGCGCCTATCAGCGGGAGTGATATTTTGCCATTGGAGTCCACCCGCACCGTTCGGTCGAGGTCGTCGACCTGGAAGACATCAACTTCGAGAAGATCGCTTGCCGAAATCAATTCGTCTGCTCCGCTGTTCGTATTGGGCGGAGGAGGCAGGACTTTGACGACCTTGAGGTTTCCGTCTGTTGCGCCGACATTTCCAACCTCATTGACCGACGAAAGGGAATCGGAGGTATTGTTGCAGGCGGTCAGGAACATTAGACCGACGATTGCACATGCTGTTGCAAAATATCGAGTATTTACTCTAACCATCAAATTCATCGCCCGTATGAATCGCAAACTGCATCTGCGTCCAAACTCGGAAGTGGCAGTCAGTCATCCTGCAATCGCTCGGTTGTCGCGCCAAAACGCTCACGCTGACTTGCCCGCGAGACGTTGTTACGAACTTACGTACCATCTAAGGCCTAATCAAGCATGAATCGTCTGCTCGATGATTGGTGCAAGCGCGAGTTGTCCAAAAACTGTATCCCGAATCTCATTTTCGGCAATTCACCATGCTACTTCGAACAAAGTTGCGCCAAGGTACATTAAACTCCTGAAAATTGCTGAAACAAAATGTCATGTTGTTTCCGTATGTCTTGTGATTAAGACGATGTAAGTACGTCATCATGTAGATTGACGATTGGTAATGGCGTTATTGCAAGGGCACGCATGTGGTGAAATGGAGTGTGGTGGCGACGAAGCCGGCGCGAGAGCGTCTGGCCTGCACACAACTGAAAAATCAAGGTTTTGAAGTATTCTTCCCCGAGATCAGAAAAATCGTGTTGCGGGGAGGTCTGGAACGCGCACTCAGGAAACCTCTTTTCCCGGGATATCTGTTTGTCGCATACGAAGAAGACGCTACTCGCTGGAGATCCATAAACGGAACTCTGGGGGTTAAAAACCTTCTCATGCAAAGTCAAAAGCCTGGCGTTTTGCCGAGCGGGTTTGTAGAAGCGCTGCAGGAAAACTGCTCTGGTGATGGCCTTGTCGAGCAGTATCGGTTTTTAAGTGTCGGCGACAACGCCTCATTTGCCCGCGGGGCCTTCGCCACCCACATCGGAAAGTTGCTGGAGGTTGACGCAAAAGGCAGGGTTGCAATACTTCTTAATCTTCTGGCGTCAGAACGGCGGGTCGTCACGCGCTTGGAAAATTTGACGCCAGTCTGAACAACTGATGTTATGCTTGTATGTCAATCATATCTGAGATGAATGCTCCATTGTGCAGGAAGTGCGATGTTCCCGGGGCTTTTGCCCTTGAAAGGAGTTCGTGATGTACAAACACGCGACGACAATCGATATCAAGGGTCCTGAAAGCCTGTCTGCGAGCCAACCGCTTTACCAGAGCACGAAACCGATCATTACCAGATTGCGGGTCCAGCTTTTGGGCGCTCTTTTATTCTGCGTGTTTTTGCCGGCGGTTGTGCGCGCGGGCCAACTCGATCTTACACGCCAGGACACAGTTTTCTTTGCAGCAATTGGCGCGACACTTTCAGTTCTTTTTGGCTTGTTCCTGGTCCGCCGGCTCAGCGACTATCCGGGCGTCAAATCCGGTACACACGTCCTGATTTCGATATCTATCCCGTTTGGTCTCATGGCCGCCGCGTTTCTTTTCTTCCGCCTTGACTATAGCCGGTTTGTATTCATAGCGAGCTACATTCTGTCCCTGGTCTGGTTTCTTGGCATACATTTTTTCGTTTTAACGCGCGTAAAACCACGTCTGCTGGTGGTCCCGGGCGGCAACGCCGACAAGTTGATCGGTATCCCTGATGTTGAATGGGTCTGGCTTACGAAACCCGAAGACGCGTACGGTCGATCCAACGCTATCGTCGCTGATCTCAGATTTGATCTTTCGGAGAAGTGGCAGCGGTTCATTGCCGATTGCGTCATCAACGGAGTTCCGGTCTATCACTCCAAACAGGTGGCCGAGTCCGTTACCGGGAAAGTCTCCATCGAGCATCTTTCAGAAAACAATTTTGGTTCGCTTATCCCGAATATGGCGTATCTGAAGATCAAGCAGCTGTTCGATCTGGCGTTTGCGCTCCTGGCGCTTCCATTTTTCATTTTTTTGTACCTTCTGGTTGCTCCCGTTATTCTTCTGAGTATGGGCCGTCCGGTGTTTTACACCGACCGCAGGATCGGGTATCGTGGACAGGCGTTCAACGCATACAAGTTTCGCACAATGCGAAATGAGGTCGCGAACGAAGCCAACCAACTCGAAGCCTCGATGACGAAGGAAGACGATGCGCGCATCACGCCGTTCGGTCGCGTTCTTAGAAAGTTTCGCATCGATGAAACGCCGCAGATCCTGAATGTTCTTCTGGGGCAGATGAGTTGGATCGGACCAAGACCGGAGGCTGTCGCCTTGTCGAGGTCTTATGAGGCGGCTCTGCCGTTTTATCGCTATCGCCATGCGGTAAGGCCCGGAATTTCTGGTTGGGCTCAAGTCAACCAGGGCCATGTCACGTCCACATCTGACGTGCATCACAAGCTTCAGTACGACTTTTTCTACATCAAGCAAGTCTCTCCATGGCTTGATATACTGATCGTCATGCGAACGGTTCGTACAGTTTTGTCCGGTTTCGGCGCCAAGTAGCAAAGAGTTCAAGGAAGGGCGATCAATGCGCATAGTGATGATAGGGGCCGGCTATGTCGGCCTGGTTTCCGGGGCCTGTTTCGCCGATTTCGGTCATAATGTGATATGTGTCGACAAGGATGCGCAACGGCTGGACGCGTTGCGAAATGGCCGGATGCCGATTTTTGAGCCTGGGCTAGACGTACTTGTCGAAGAAAACAGTGAACAGGGTCGGTTGGGGTTTACCGACAACCTGATTGAAGCTGTATCCCAGGCGGACATTGTCTTCATTGCTGTAGGAACGCCGTCCCGCCGCGGCGATGGATATGCGGATCTGTCATACGTCTATGGGGCCGCCCGCGAAATAGCCGCCGCCATGAGCGGCTTTACGGTCATTGTGACCAAGTCAACCGTGCCCGTTGGCACTGGCGATGAGGTCGAACGGATTGTCGCGGAGACCAACCCCAAGGCGGAATTCGCCGTTGTTTCAAACCCGGAATTTCTACGCGAAGGATCTGCGATCGAGGACTTCAAACGGCCGGACCGCATCGTTATCGGAACGGACAACGAAAAAGCGCGCAAGCTTATGGAGGAAGTCTATCGCCCGCTCTATCTGAACGCTTCTCCAATCCTGCACATGAACCGACGAACCGCTGAACTGACAAAGTATGCAGCCAACGCATTCCTGGCGATGAAGATCACCTTCATAAATGAAATGGCCGACCTCTGTGAGCAAGTCGGCGCGGACATCCAGGATGTTTCGCGTGGCATGGGTATGGATCAACGGATCGGTGCGAAATTCCTGCATGCCGGGCCGGGTTATGGCGGATCGTGTTTTCCCAAGGATACCTTGGCGCTTGTCAAGACAGCGCAGGACGCCGACAGTCCGACGCGACTGATCGAGGCGACGGTGTCTGTGAACGAACAGCGCAAGCGCGCTATGGCAAGAAAGGTCATTCGCGCAGTCGGCGGAAAGGTGAGGGGGAAGACGATCGGAATTCTGGGTCTGACGTTCAAGCCGAATACCGACGACATGCGGGAATCTCCAGCCATCTCTATCATTCAGACGCTTGTCGACAAGGGGGCGGAGATCAAGGCCTATGATCCGGAAGGGATGGATCAGGCAAAGCCGTTGCTCCCTCCGAATGTGAAGTATTGCAAAACTCCCTATGAAGTTGCCGAAGAGGCTTCAGCGCTGGTTATTGTTACGGAGTGGAATGTATTCCGATCTCTCGATCTCGATCGTTTGAAAACCGTAATGGCGTCTCCGGTTCTCGTCGACCTTCGCAACATCTACAGGCCTGAACAGGTGCGTCAGGCTGGCTTCACATATGCATGTATTGGTCGTGGCGATCGAGGTTTACTCGATGCTCCAGAGGCTGCCCGGGCAGCGGAATAAAATAGCGCAAGAAAACATTTACTTCAGGTTTTTAAATATACCGTGAAATACTGATCGTAAGAAATCGCGCTAACTAGAGAATTTTGGATGCGATGTTAACAGTTTGGCTGAAAAACTAAGCAATTCCTATTGAGTAAGGTAACCAATAACTGGAATGATTAGCAAAATTGAGCCAAACGAACATTGCCAGCGCGTAATACAGAATTATCCATATCGTAATATTCTGATTCCGGCTTCTGTACTTTCTAAAAGCATCCGGAATGTGTGAAAATACGAACAACTGCAGTGGAATTATATATAGTGCCATTCGATCGAGCGCTGTGCTCAAATTTGTGACGAAAAAAGCAACAAATGTGGCAATAGCAATGACGGAAAACAACGACCACAATTTTCTTTCACTTGGAGCTAACACTAGTCGATTTCGGTATATCAAAAACAAGACCGCTGGAACAAGATTCATAGAGAGTCGAATTAAGGCACCTTGAGATTGTATATTTGCGTCAGTGTAGGTCTGTATCAGTTGATCGGCTGAATCTTCCAGGAGAACGAAGTAACCAACTAATGTCGCACCGGCAGCGATGCCAAGTGAGAGCCATCGATTTTTGGATATAGATAATCCAGCAATTGGTATAATCAGAACAGCGGATTTATGAAATAGCGCCCCCAGTAGAACCCAAACTGCGAAAGCTACCAACCTGCGTCGCGAAAGCATCACCAGCCCGATCATTACCAATCCGAGCGCGATTGACTGGCGTGTATAGCCCATGGCGACGACCGTAACGAGATAAGGCATCGCGCAGGCTAGTGCGACCCAAGGTCGTGGCAAACTTTGACAAAAAACAACCAGTCCGGTCGAAAAAATCAATGCGCTTAGAGTATTGACGCCAGTTATTCCAAAACCAAAACGTACCGAGATAATGTTAAGGGCCCAGTATCCGGGGTCTTCCACTGTAACTAAATCAGTGAAATTCAGATTCATAGCGCCGAAGAGGTAGCGAAAGTAATTACCCCAGTCCCCCCCGACCTCATAGCGGAAGCCAACCACAACCGTCAGAATCAGGATCGTGAACATCCAAGCGGAATCAATCCGAACTGGTATCGTGCCGTCTGCGCGCACATTAATGCGCGGGGCGGAACTCAGTGCTATTACTGCGGGTAAAATGAAGAAAATCCAGTAGGGCAGCATATGAACCGCTCAATCAACAAGCAGAAAGACGTGTATCGGCTGACTGTGGAACAACAAAATGATGACGATATTGGTTCAGCCACGCCAAAAGCATAAGAATTGTCCAAAGTTTGGTTCCGTTGTTTACCGAACCCGCTTGATGACACGTCCACAACTCACGCACAGGGATGGGCTTGAGCCCCGCCAGTCCAAAAAGCGTATCATCTGACAGGAGCTCCTCGGCCCAATCGCGTAAGTCACCACGCAGCCACCGATCCAGGGGAACTGCGAAACCCTGTTTCGGGCGTTCGATTAGGTCTCTGGGAACATGCCGATCAAGAATCGATCGAAGCACATGTTTGCCGATACCGTTGGCCATTTTCGCTTCGGGAGGCAGTCCCCAGGCTGCTGTTATCACTCGCGAATCCAGAAAAGGCGCCCTCGTTTCGAGCGATGCTGCCATTGCTGCACGATCCACTTTTACCAGTATGTCACCTGGCAGGTATGTCACAGTGTCCATCGCCATTAGCCACTCGGCGCCTTTGAGAGGAAAAGAAATTTCCGGAATTGTCACGGCGGTTGTGCCCGACATCAGATGTTCGGGGTCATGGATGCCCCGGGTGAAAAATTGATAAAGAGCCGGCAGGTCATCAATGTCGCCCAAGTGCGGCGAAAGTTTTGCGGCTTTGTCAAGAGCTGTAACCGGCAATTGCATCCTTGATGCCACACGACGCAGCCACCCGTCTTCCGACGTGATTTTGGGGGCCACAGCCGAAACGATTTGTCCTGCTGAGCGACGCAGGCCGCGCGGCACTCTCTGCAATCTGGACAAGAGCTGCGGCCCGAAAACGTAGCGGTTGTAACCTCCAAATACTTCGTCGCCCCCATCCCCTGTCAACGCCACCGTGACAACCTTGCGCGCTTCACGGCATAAAAGCACTGTCGGAATCTGTGAGGAATCGGCAAAGGGTTCATCGTAGATTTCCGGCAGAGTTGTGATCACCCCGAGAGCGTCCTGCTCGGACAGTATGAATTCCGTGTGATCTGTCCCGAGATGCTGAGCAACCGCGGCGGCGTGCGGGGCCTCGTTGAAACGCGCTTCACTAAACCCGATGGCGAAGGTGCGAACTGGTTGTGCGCTTCTACGCTGCATTAATGCTGCAACAAGCGAAGAATCAACGCCACCGGATAGAAAGCAGCCCAATGGTACATCGCTCAGCATCTGTTCTTCGACAACTGTACGCAGAACCTCTTCAAGACGTTCGAGACCATTCTCTAGTTGCACTGTGCGCCTTCTAAGACCATTTTCAAGAAGGTCCTGGAATGTTTCATAGTCTTGGATCTCGGGGGGTGACGCCTCCAATGAAACGCTCGTCACGCATCCAGGCGAGATCTTTTGGATGCCCTCGAATATGCAATGAGTTTCCGGGACGTATCCATAGGCCAGAAATGCGGCGACGGCATCGCGACATAGGCGCGCCTCAAATCCAGGTACGGCAAGTATCGCTTTCAACTCCGATCCAAAGGCCCAGCCGTCAGAGAGTCGCGCAAGATAGAGCGGCTTTTCACCCATCCGGTCCCGCATGAAATGAAGCCGTTTTTCCTGGCGATCCCAGAGCGCTAGAGCGAACATGCCGTGGGCACGATGAACGGCCTCTCGCAGGCCCCAGTGAACGATCGCCGCGAGCAGGGTTTCAGTATCCGAGTTTCCGCGCCATGCAGACGCGATTGTTCGCTGATCGAGATCAGCTCGCAGGTCTAGGTGATTGTAGATTTCACCATTGAAAGCGATGACATAGCGTTCGCATGTTGAAATCATCGGCTGTGCGCCGGCAGGGCTCAGATCAAGGATGGACAGTCGCCGATGACCGATAGCCACACCCGCCTCTCGATCTACCCAGATACCTGCAGCATCCGGCCCCCGGTGACGCAGGGTATTGGCCATATTATCTACGGTTTCGGCCAATGTTTCTGCCGAGGCTTTTGATACTATACCGCAAATACCACACATGTTAGCTTACTGGTTTACAATTGAATAAGAATTGTTCAGCCTTCATGTGCGCAACCTTCGATTAACTCTCTTGCCGCCTCAAGAAAATCATCTCGATAAAGTGGTTTCTCCTGCCAATACGCTGCCGCTGCTCGGGACATTCGCCTGTAGCGGCACGGCTCCGACAGTAGAGACAATACAGTATCTGTCAAAGCAATGTTGTCTTGAACAAATACTGCGTTTTCACCATCATGGCAGTAACTGGCGATTTCACCTACCGGAGTTACTACAGGTACGAGACCGGCCTGCATGGCCTCTACAACCGATAGGGCCATGCCCTCTTCGAGACTTGTCTGGAGGTAAAAGGAGGCGCGCAACGCTTTCACAATAATTTGCTCCTGCTGCATCGGCCCCGTGAATACCACGTGGTCACGCAACCCTAACTCAGCCACTTGCGCCCGTAGCCGACCCTCCATGCCCCCGTCCGGTCCGATGATTGTGAATTTTGCATCTGTGCGGTGTTGTACTATAGCAGCAAACAGTATCAGAGCCCGATCAATACCTTTCTGCGCGTTAAGTCGTCCCCAGAATATAAACTCGGGCATCGGATCGCGCTGTGCGGGCAAGGGCCGCCGATTTAAAAGAAACGATACAACCCGATCCTTGCGATGCATATAGGGCGGCACGCGTCGCTGTAGTGTAGCGCTTGAATCCGCCCAAATCGCATCTGAAAGATACATTGCAACCCTGTTTGCCAGCTTGTCAATAAGATGGACGTCGTGGACGGAGTGCAGAAAGACTACTACTCTCGTACGCGGCCGCAGGAACTTTAGAAAGATCAAAACCAACGCGCTGCGCCACAAGGACGCCACCAGAATATCGGGCGGATTGCAATACAAGCGACGAATGGCATGCCAGTAAACTATTGGGTTGCTTAGAGATGTCGACAGGCCGTGATACTCGCCTCTTTCAAGGGGCGCGCCCAATGCATTAATCAAGTATTGACGTTCGAGATGCAGATTTTCGTGGCGTCCAGTGGGTACTGAGCGCGCAGCGATTTCCACCCCTCCAATACCGTCGTAAGGTATAAGATGAACAATGCGCTTCACGGCTTCTTGATGTCTCTGATTATATCCAGATAGCGCTTGAGCATTGATGATGTGCTAAATTTTGTTTTGGCTCGGTTGCGCGCGGCAAATCCCATATCAGTACGCCGTTGTGGATTGCTGATCAGGGCGGTAATAGCCTCTTTCCACGCCTCACGTGTATTGGGAACAAGCACACCGCATCGCCCGTCTTGGCCAAGAATCTCATCCATTCCAGAAATATCTGAGGCGATGATTGGTAAGCCAGAGGCCATTGCTTGAAGAATCGACATACTGAAAGTTTCTCCTTCGCTTGCATGCAGGTAAACATCCAGGCCTCGAAACCACTCCGGCATGTCAATTGAACTCACATATCCACTGAACTCAACTTGGTTTGTGTCATTTACCGCCGCACAATTTCGGAGTGCCGACAGGCGTTCACCGTCACCCGCAAATCTGAAAGTTACATCAAGGTCAGACGCAATATCTAAGAGAATGTCATGTCGCTTTGTGTGGGAAAGACGAGCGGCCATACCAGCACACAAATTGCTGTTAGATTTCTCAATTTTGCGGGGGTGAAATATCTTTGCATCAACACCATTTGGGATAGTTCGAATTTTGTCATCGCGAAACCATACTCCGAGACCTGTCCTGAGCAGCGATTTGTACTCATCGGTGAGCACCACTATACGGTCTGCCATCATCATGGCTGCGTGACTACCTGCCCATTCTGTGCGCGATTTTACCTCATTCGGAGTATGCTCAATAGCGACGAGTGGTACCCGGTGCCGATGGGCGTACCATGCGCAGGGTGGAATCGCAGTTGTAGAATGACAAAGGACCGCGTCAGGGCGTTCCTTGTCAAGCCAACGCGCCATCCTGCGCCAAGCTAACCAGGGATGCCGATGCCGTGGTTGGAAAACAGCATAGCGGATTTCGTGGGCATTACAAAAATGCTGATTGGAAGGATCAAGCGGCGCTACGCCATAAAATCCCATGATCCAGTCATGCGCCTCGGCACCGGGTGCGGTAATCATCCCATTGACCACTGCGGCAAGACCACCAAAACCAGTGAACTGGATATTGGCGATTTTCATATGTAACCGTCAATCATTTGCTTTCAATGCTTAGATTGTTCGAAAATCCAAGCCTCGCAGACTTTGTAGAATTCAAGGTCTTGTGAATACCAGCGTTCGATATTTGCACGACCCTCTTCGGATAGAGGTGGTATGCTTGAATAATCAGTCCGATGGGTGTTAACAGGATCTTCGACTAGTTCGGGCATTGGGAAACCAAGCGCTACAAACAGTATTTCCAGATCGTTGCGGAGGTGCTCTTGCCGACCGATGTGCACCGGCGGACGAAGCGATAGGAAGTTACCCATCTCGCTAAACCAGTCTATTTGATTCATCGAGGTATGTGAAATCGACTTGATGGCGCTCAAAGCTGCCGCACCGTCCAGACCCGGTACAAACAGCGCTTTGGCCAATTCGTCAGCATGTTCGAACCGAGTGAATGCTGCTTGCTCATTGGCAGACCATTCATAGTGAACTCTAGGCATCCCCTTTCGCTTTCGGCTATAAAAGGCTGACACGAAGCGGTTGACGGGGTTTCGTATGCTGAAGAAATACGGGTCATCGAAAGGTAGGTCACGTAACCGCACAGAATGCGAATGCTTGACGAACACCGTGTTTCCGCTTTTCACGTTTGCTGCTTCGCATGCGCGGGAGATGGTAGTGCCGGCATTCTTTCCAATGTGCAGAAAATGAACCCTTGTCTTCCCCCAACGACCACCCTTTAAAGAGCTTACCACTTTCAGACCGGTAGGCGACAGGAGTCTGTTGACTGCTCCAAGACTCCTCGTGCGCAGAAAGTCTAGGTAGATCATTCTAGTCCCTCCGTCTCAGAGTTTGTTGTGCTCGGAATTTGGAAAAACATATCCGAATTCATGTATGTCGGGAGCAAAGAGTTGCCGAACCTTGATGATCATCTCGACCGAGTAGACCTCATGCAATGGCTGCCGTCCAGGTGAAGCATTCCTGACGCCGACCTCCGTAAGACGTGGCAGAAGCGGAGTGAGGCTGGATAGAAACTCTTGCAACATTTCCAGCTTACCGATTGTGATATCGGGATCGACCTCGCCGGAAGGCAGGCGCAGGTAATTAACCTGGCAGCCAATGAAGTAATGGCGTGAGGCAATTTCTTCAGTCATACCTTGCATGACGAAGGACTCGAAATCAGGAAAGTGCGTGATCCACTCCAAAGGTGAGGATTTATACCGCTGGACATCACGCTCGGCATAACGAAAAGTTGAATAGAGCCTGTCCCATGGGTTGCGAACGACTGCAAACTTAAAATAGCGGTTATATTTTGCTCGGTTGATCCGTAAAAGATCAGTTGCTGTCCAGTGCCAAGGTCAACTCCATATAGTGCCTCAGAGATTGACGATCCGGCGTTCTTTGGTATGTGGATAAATACAGTTTCGATCTGATCATATACCCGGGTGTAAATACTTGGTTTGTATTGCAGACGTTCACGCAGATACTGCATGACCAGTTCACGTCGATGATTGCGACCGGACAGTACGGTCATTGTCAAAATCGCCGGCTTCGAGCCAGACCATACCCTGCGTTCAACAGCTGCAACACTGCTGTGGGCAACCAGGCGGCTATTGTCAAAACCTGCGTTTGCCGATCCACCGGGTCGAACATCAGACGGCGCAAAGCACGCGCCTGTCTCGGGAGGCTTTGCCGAATTTTGTTGCGCATACCGCTGCGCAGGCGACCATTGATATAGGCACGTATATCTTCTCGTTCGAATAGTGATGGATTTTCTGTCGCCTTGTCGCTGAGCATTGCCAGAGAAGGCGAAACGTCCGCCAACTTGTTAAGACTTGGAGGCGGTTTGTCCGTATTCTGGGAGGCTATCTGCTCCATGTTACCCATATTGCCACGACAATATACCGATGTTGTGCGATCTGACAACGCGTAGGGATATTCCAGCGCCACCCGCGACCAATATTCAAGATCGGGACCACTACGGACATTGATGAACCCTCCGACCCTCTCAAATACTTCGCGATGAATCGCGCTCGAACTGCAATTGTTCTGACCGATCTGACGCCCTGCCGCTTCGAAATAGTTAAGTTCGCTTATGCAGCTTTCTTTACGCAGATCCGGTTTCACGATGACGCCTGTGGGCATCTCTATGGGCTTTGTCGAAATTAGCGCTGGCCGTCCGACATATAATGCGATGATCGCCAATTCTTCTAAGTGGTTAGGTAACCAAAGATCATCTGCATCCAGAAAGGCAAACCATTCACCGCGCGCTTCGGCCATTCCTGTATTGCGGGCTTGGCCGCCGGCGCCTCCTTTGTTGAGTTGCCGGATGACCCGCAACCTGATGTCGCTGACGTGTGCCTCCAGAAGCTCCGCACTGCCATCGGTCGATCCATCGTCTACCACAAGCAGTTCGAGATCAGTGTACCCTTGTGCAAGTACGCTCTCAACCGCCTGAAGTATATAATCACGTTTGTTATAGAGTGGTACGATGACTGAAAAAAAGGGTGATGTGGATACGCTCATATGGATTTTCGCAAGCAATGCGATTGTCGGCGCTAGTGTTTGCTGACAATGCTTGGTGTAATTACTTCAGCGCCGAGTTTGCGCCCCGCATCTGCTAGCCAGCTACGGACTTTCAACCCATGCGGCAGCAGCATAACTGTGCGTGTCGCGAATTGCGACAGCGTGAACAATGTGCTGCTGAACGACCCTATCAGTTCAAAGGGTCGGCCTGCAGAATGACGCATGATCGCTTCCTCGGCAATATCGCCTGCCTTGTTCAGCTCCGGAATTCCGAGCACCAAAGGCTCGCGCTCGCGCGGGTGCTTAACGTACCAATCAGGTTCAAACTTTTTGGCTTCGCTTTCAACCCAGTGAATGTCTGTTTCAGAAATTACCTCTTCGAGAGGCTGACCAATGAAGTAGCGATACCCAATTTTACCGTCTTCTGAAGCTGCTGCGTTAAAGAATTCCGTTTTGATAACGGATACCCGATCGGGCGGCACGATGTTAGGGAAAGTGTCGAATATCGTGTAGTGTCTCTCAATTCGATCGCGCATCGCAGCAATAGGTTCAGAACCTAGAACCCGCCGCAACATAATCGATCGCCACGGCAGTTGTCCTGACTGATAGTTACCATTGGGTAGCAGATTAACGATGCCGTCATCCCATGTGATGAGATTTGCGCTCTTGTGGCGAGACGCGATCGCTCCAATCACTGGCGCGTCAATACTAGACAAGAAAAGCTTACTATAAGACGTATCGGTAAAGTGATCGGGGAGACGCCGCCAAAGATCAAGTTGGGTCAAAACATCGAATTTTCTTGGTGTCCGGGTTAAGAAACTCGCCGTCACCGCTTCCTTGGCGAGACAGTCGAATTGGCGGCGTTCTTCTGTAGAATTGTTGTGAGAAATCTGAAGCAAATCATAGGATATCTCCGGCACGCGAGCCAGTACTTGACGTGCAAGCCATCCCTGAAAAGCCGTCCGAAGAATAACCAGACAGTGTGGCATCATATTGACTTGTTGCTGTTCCACAACATCTCGGCCACTCGCCAGTCGAATTCCGTGTCGATGTCCAGCGATCGTTCCGGAGGCATCTCGGCGATGCGTGTATCCTGATAAAGTACGCGAGGGTCTTGCTTGTAGCGAGCGTGGTCGAAGACGTAAACCGCTCCGTTCAAATCCCAGCAACGTGGAGCGTCTTGACGGCGCGTAAGCAGTGGCTCTGTGGGCTTGGATAGGGCAACTGTGCCATCTTCTTGCTCTTCCACCAAGGAAAAATACGGTGAACTGTGTGATGGAGTTGCGCTCACGACACTACCGGGCCGGTAGGCTTCCCACAAGGCGATCGCGTCGCTGATGTCCTGAACTATTCGGAACGGACTGGTCACTTGAAGATAAGTAAAACTATCAACCGCAGTCTTCAAACGTGGCTCGACAGCAGCAATGCAATGCGCAATCGCAGGATGCACTGATATCAAATCGCTGGCTAATTCAGAAGGCCGCTCGACTAAAAGGTCCGCGCCCGCCACCTTTGCCGCCTGGAGAATTTCGGCGGCATCACTGCTTACTGCAACGCAATCGAAAAGCCCCGACTCCTTCGCTTGGTCGACCGTCCGCGTGATCAGTGGCTTTCCTCCTAACAAGCGCAGGTTTTTGCCCGGTACCCCTTTTGAGCCGCCTCTCGCACAGATGACCGCAACCCGACTCACTTCTAGCTCTCCCGATGGTAGTCTTGACGTGCGCGCTCCAGATCTTCGATGCGACCTATGTCAAGCCAGTATTCTCGTAGTGGAAAGACAGATACCGTGTCTCCTCGGTCGGTTAGACGCGCCAGTAGGTCTGGCATATCCAGTGGCATACCTGGTTCAAGCTCGTCAAATACTTCTGGTGATAGCACGTAGACACCGGCATTGACGAAATGTCTGTGCACCGGCTTTTCGACGATTCCGAGGAGGCGCGTGCCGTCGGAATCGATCACTCCGTACGGAACTTGCATATCGTAGTGCCGTGCACAGAGCGTGGCCACGGCATCTGTTTCATGGTGGAAAAGCAACAATGCGTCAAAGCGAACGGAGGTTAGTAGATCGCCGTTCATCACGATCATCGGCTCTTTGGGGTATTGCGGCAATAATGAGAGCGATCCTGCCGTTCCCATGCGTTCGTTTTCTTCGACATAGTCAATTTGGACCCCAAACCTGCTGCCATCCCTAAAATGATCGCGGATGATATCACCCAGATAGTTGATCGAAAGGACAAAGCGCGTAAATCCTTGGTCAGCAAGGTTTTCGATAATTTGCTCGAGTATCGGACGCCCGCCAATCTGTAACATGGGTTTCGGAATGCTTTCGGTAAGCGGTCGCAGGCGCATGCCCAGTCCCCCGGCCATAAGAAGTACAGGGGTGGTCCGCCGCGCGGCGCGAGTGATGTCGTCGATCCATAGCAGATCCACAATCCGGCTTTCTGCGTCGATTAACGGAACATGGTGCAACTGCCGCTCGCGCATTAATCGGCGGGCGGCCTCGACTCCATCCTCGATCCGAACGGTGGTTGGGGTGCGGTTCATTACTTCGCTTACCGGCGCATCGAGCGACAGCCCGCGCAACAGACCGCGCCGGATATTGCCATCTGTTATTACCGCGACTAGACGATCGGCCTCGTCAACCACCAGAGCCACCTGCCGTGCGCCCCGGTCTATAGCCGCGATCGCCGCGCGCAGATCGGCTTGTGGAGAAATGATTAGGTTTTGAAGGTTAGTCATCCTTTACTACGTTTAGATACACTTTGTGCTGGGATGCCAACAACAGTCGCACCGGGCAAGACGTTCTTAAGCACAACAGCACCCATGCCAACTATAGCGCCTGCGCCAATTATCAGCGGCTCGCTGGGGCTGCCCTGCCGCAGCACCGCGCCTGTGCCGATATAGGCACCGTCTTCAATTACTACATTACCGTTGCAAGCAACGTGCGGGGCAAATGTAACATAATCGCCTATCACGCTGTCATGGGCGACATAAGAGTAGATGTTAAGGTGAAAGCCTACGCCAATGCGAACGTTTGAAGTGACTGTCGTGTGGCCACACAAGATTGCGCCCGGACCGATTTCCGCGTTGTCTAACACCTCAGCAGAACCAGACCGTATCTGGAAAGGCTTAGCACCTGCGGCCTCTGCCTTGGTAGTAATACAGCGGCGCAGCTCAGCATCGGCGATGGCCACAACAAAGCGGCGCAACCCTTCGAATGCGTGAAAGGACGCCTCGTCCAAAACCTCGTACCCATTTATCGGTGCGCTCCCTTCGAGGTCCACAAAAACTGCCCGTTCTGTTGCTGGATCAAGCTGGGCGCGTAGCAATGGCATCACCTCGCGCGCGAAACCGGAGGCGCCGAAAATCCCAATTAGCGTTTTCATGATAGATCTTCCGCCCGTAAGGTTTCATCCTGTACTAGATCGCGCACGGCGCGGCGGCCCACAATGTCCCACAGATCGACTGCGGAAATGCCCTCTCCTGGACGTTTAACGGTTAGATCACCGGCACTAAGCACCGTTCCACCCTTAATCAGACGAGCGGCCACCAGACTCCGGCGTACCACTTTGCGGTTCTCTAGCTCGCGCGGGCTAGGGCGCTTAATCCCGCTGCCCAGTGCTTTCTCCACCTGACGTATGCCGCACACTAAATCAGCAAATGTATCAGGCTCTACAGAGGCAGCGTGGTCAGGACCCTCCATGGTTCGGTCCAGCGTTATGTGTTTTTCGATGATCGTCGCCCCGAGCGCTACAGCAGCAAAGCTAATGGCGTTGCCTTCAGTGTGGTCTGAATAACCAATCTCAAGTCCGAAGGCGGAGTGTAGCGTGTCCATTACCCGCAGGTTTGTATCCTCGACAGCTGAGGGGTATTCCGTTGTGCATTGCAAAAGAGAGACTTTCTCACGTAGCCGATCCCAAATGCCATTCTGTAACAATGCATCAGAAAAAGCTTCGCGACCAGCGTTCAAGTCATCGGTATAAGTCATACCAAAAGCCAAAATACCGAGTGCCATCTCTATTTCGGAGATCGTTCCCATGCCTGTTGAGAGTATAAGTCGCGCCTCTGTGCGTGCCGCCGCCAACAAAAGGGGGGCATTGGTTAGCTCGCCCGAACCTAGCTTAATCGTCGGAAGATTTAGCGTTTCTGCGAGGAACCGCAAACTCTCAACCTCTCCAGCCGTTGACAGGAAGGTTATACCCCGCCGTTGGCAGTGTTCCACCAATTTCAGATGATCGTCATTTGTAAGCTCTAGCCGCCGCAGCATGTCCAATTGGTTTTCTGACTTGTCGGTAGTTACCTTCTGGTAGCTTGCCTTAACAGCACGGGCAGAGGCAAGATTCGTACTCTTGAAGGTCTGGAACTTTACCATATCGGCTCCAGCTTCGGCAGCGGCGTCGATCAACTTGATTGCCAGCCCCGTGTCGCCATTGTGGTTGACTCCGGCTTCGGCGATGATGATTGTCTTCTGGGTCATACTCTAAAATCTCTAAATCTTTTCTTATTTAGCTCAGCGAGTGTGTCAAACTCCGCAAGAGTCTCAACGATGATCTCTGCTGCACGCCCACATCCGAAAGGGTTTTCAACATTACGACAATCAAGTGTGCGAGCGTAAATTATTGCCTCGCTGATAGCGTCTACTGTTGCAGCACAGTCGATGACCGAACGTGCTCGCGGACGTCCTGCCTGTCGGTCACCAATATTCACGGTCGGAATACGAAAGCTTGGCGCCTCAAATAGACCGCTGGAAGAGTTACCCAACATAAGACTGGAATGTGCCATGGCCGAGAAATATAGCCGTGAGCCGAGCGAGGTGTGAAATACAGCGTTTTCGCGCATCTCCGCCAGACCCGAAAACGCTTCGTCAATTGCCTGCCCTCCAGGATCGGCATTGCTGCCCGTAAGCACGAGGCCAACCTCGGGGAAGACCGCGAGCGCTTTCATGAGCGCCGACAGTTGAGCCGCCTTATCGGTCGCAAGCGTCTCGGGGTGAAAGCTGACGAGAATGAAGTCACCACTCTCTGACAACCCAACTTCTGCAACGAATTGGTCGCGCGCAACGATGGGCTGTGCAAGGATGCGATCGATGCCCGGGCTGCCGCTGATGATTACGTGAGACGGATCTTCGCCAAGTTGTTGAATTCGCCTAGCCGCATCTGCATTAGTTACAAAGTGAAGCGCAGACATCTTGGTGATCGCATGGCGGATTGAATCATCAAACGCCCCGTAGGTAAGGTCGCCGCCACACAGATGAGCAACCGGAACTTGGCTAATCAGTGCTGCGCTAACGAAGCAAAGCACTTCATAGCGATCTCCGAGAACAAGGCAGAGATCTGGCTTCGCCTGCGCAAGTACAGCGCCACTTCCTGCAATGCAAGCACCCATGGCTTGGGTCAGTGCAACTTCGCTGTCATCATTTGTCAGGCCCATCGGGATTTTGTGGTCGATTTCGAATCCGTCTTGGGCAATGGCGTTGAGAGATGAATTTCCGAGCTTCAAATGCTGCCCGGTCACTGCGATTTCTAGATCAAAACGCGAATCATCGCGCAGTCGCTTAAGCACCGGCACCAGCAGACCCCAATCCGCTCGAGTTCCCGTTGCTGCCAGTATCTTCATATCGCTCCCAGACAGGCCGAAGACGGTAGGCTTATAATCCGGCGCTCCAGATCTTCGACCACCGGCAAGGATGTGCGGGGGCAGTCTGAGTAGAATGGCAGGCGATGCAACAGCGACCACACAGGTCGGCACATGAAACCGGCTTCGTTAAGCTCGTCCAGGAGCGCGTTCCGCTCTCCAGCACGGTCCGGGTCCAGGATCAGCGTGTTGAGCCAGTAGTTACTTTGGCAACCTTCGGGTTCGCGAAAAATTGTCACTCCATCCAGATCAGCAAAGCCCGCGATGTAGCGCTCTGCCAGTGCCCGTTTGCGCGCCAGCCTGTCTTTGAGTTGCTCGAGCTGCGCGCAGCCGAGCGCCGCATTAATGTTGGGTAATCTGTAATTGTATGCTATCTCGTCGTGATAAAAGGCCCATCTATGCGGAAGCTTACCGGTAGTGCTCAGGTGTTTGGCGTGCCAAGCAAGATCCGGGTCGTCTGTCACTATAGCTCCGCCGCCGCCAGTTGTTAGGATCTTGTTGCCATTGAACGAGAGCGCCGCTATGCGGCCTAGCCCCCCGCAGGCTCGACCGTGGTAATGGCTGCCAAGCGCTTCTGCGGCATCTTCGACAACTGGCAAATCGTACGCGGCGGCGAGATCTAGAAGCGGGTACATATCGGTTGGGTGACCAAAAATATGCATAGGCAGAATGGCGGCAATACGCGCACCGGTCTTGTGGTTGATCAACTCACCTTTGCGCATTTTCGCCACCTGATCGAGATGGCGGTCCAAGGCCTGTGGATCGAGCCCGAGTGTTCGCGCTTCGCTGTCGACGAAATGTGGAATAGCTCCAGCGTGGCTAATTGCGTTCGCCGTGGCGACAAAGGTCATCGCAGGTACGATAACTTCGTCCCCAGGCATGACGCCTACAACACGCAAGGCCAGGTGCAGCGCCGCTGTCCCGTTGACCAGCGCCACTCCGTGCGCAACCCCGCAGATTTTCGCCACGTCACGCTCAAATCGGTCAACATAGGATCCAACCGACGACACCCACCCGGAGTCTAGACAGTCTTTAACCATCTTCCATTCCGCACCAGAAAATTCTGGGGCGTGAAGGGGAACGAAGTCATCGGGTTCATCAAGAACCTCGCGCAGCCGCGCCAATACAGCGGCGCGAAATGTTGCATCACCCAAAAACGTCTTTGATTCCTGCGCTTGGGTCATATGTTGTAGCGATCCGTCTTGTAAGCTTCAAGGTTGGCTGGGTTTTGAAACCATTCAGCTGTTTCGGCAATTCCCTTCGCAAACCCTTCAGCGCCGCTATGTTCAGGTGCCCAGCCGAACAGGCGTTGTGCTGCCTCAGTGCCCGCAAATAGCCGCTCAACCTCGCTGGCATTGGGGCGTACGCGCTCCTCGTCCGTCCGAATGTCGACCTCCACCCCCATCACACTGGCTATTAGCGCTGCAGTATCCGCGATCGAAATCTCGAAGCCGGAGCCGATATTGGTCACTTGACCGATCGCGTCGTCGCACCGGGTAACCTGAATGAAACCCTGCACAGTGTCACGCACGAAGGTAAAATCGCGCGTTGGATGTAGCGCACCTAGCCTAATACGACGTTCCCCCGATGCAATTTGTCCGATGATCGTAGGGATCACAGCTCGGGCTGATTGTCGCGGTCCATAGGTGTTGAATGGCCGCAGCACTGCGACCGGCAGGTCGAACGATTGATGGAAGGCAAGCGCCAACTGATCAGCGGCGATTTTCGTGGCTGCGTATGGCGATTGCGCATTTAGTGGGTGTTCTTCCGTGATCGGTACGAACTGCGCGCTACCGTACACTTCGGAGGTCGAGGTGCAAACAATGTGCGAGGTTCCGTGGCGGCGCGCTGCTTGCAGCACATTCAGTGTACCAGTGACATTTGTCTGTACATAAGCGTCTGGTGCCTGATAACTGAATGGAATAGCGATGAGCGCAGCTAGATGAAGAACAGAGTCGCAGCCCTCGACGGCTGCGCTGACGGCATGTGGATCGCGGATATCCCCAGAGACAACCTCGAAATTGCCAACTACATCCGGTGCTGCACGGTCCAGCCAGCCCCAAGAGTTGAATGAATTGTAATATACGAAGGCGCGCACTTCATGACCATCACGTACGAGCGCTTCGACTAAATGCGAGCCAATGAATCCATCAGCGCCGGTCACTAGTATCAGGTTATTTCCAGACATCTTCTAACTTATCTTCAAAGTGGATGATATTTCATGCAGCTTCATTTGACAGTGCAATACGCTGAAAGGCTCTGTTTTCAGCCATTAGAGCTTCCCAGTTGTCGCAGCCTACTACTTGTCCTTTTTCAAGGACCACAATACGATCGCAGTGCCGAACAGTGCTTAGCCTGTGGGCGATAATCACTACAGTTTTTTCGCTCGGAAGAGCTTCGATTGCGAGCATGACCTCACGTTCGGTCAAGTTATCCAGCGCGCTTGTGGCCTCGTCAAATACGATAAGATCGGCATCATGGTAGAGCGCACGCGCGATACCGATCCGTTGCCGTTGCCCCCCAGACAATCGTATACCACGCTCGCCGATTAGAGTCGCGTATCCGTTAGGCAGTTCAGATTTGATGAATCCATGCAGCTGGGCGATACGCGTTGCTTTTTCTACACGCGTCTCGTCAATGTCCTCAGTTGGAACGCCAAGTGCCACGTTCTCGGCGACGCTTGCATCCGTCAGGAAGATGTCCTGTGGCACATAGCCCACGCTTTGCTGCCAGCACCGAAGGTTGCTCTCGGTTACGGGGACGCTGTCCACGACGAGGCATCCTGTCTTAGGGGCGAGTAGCCCGAGGATAAGATCCGCGAGGGTCGTTTTGCCCGCACCGGTAGCCCCGACAACCCCGATTTTCTCGCCCGCGAGAATCTGCAAGGAGATATTGCGAACCCCGGCATGAGCGGCATCGGGGTAATGGTAGGATACTTCTTCCAGTGCGAGCCGGTTAGTCAGGCCAAGTCCGGCCGGGATGGAATTGGGTATAACAGCCTCGTTGGCCCGGATAAGGAAGTCATTATGGACGACATCCACAGCCGCAGCGCCAGCCTGGAGTTGTGCGAGTGATTGGTAAAGCTTCTGAAGCTCTGGCATTAGTCTTTGCCCGGCGAAGGCAAAGAGACCCAGAAGTGGCAGAATGCCGCCAAGGGACGCGCCTGAAGCCAGGCTTTGGGGGTTCATCAAGACAAGACAAAGCATGATGATGCCTCCAAAGGCGATCGCCTCCAGGGCGAATTTCGGCACCAGAGAGACGACCTGGACTCTCGTTACTGCGCGTGCCATTCTATATGAGGGAGCCTTGTAGCGCTCAACGTAGGTCCCCTCTCGCCCAAGTAATTTGATATCCTTGATACCAGCCAGCGCCTCATTTGCTAAACGAAACCGCTCGCTGTTAGCCATAGCCCGCACTCCGCCCAGATGCTTGAGTGCGCGACGACTCAGCCAATAAATGAGCGCGTAGATGCTGCCCAAGGTCACAAAGACCACAAACGCCACCAGTGGCTCGACCCATAATAGCAACGCAACGATAGCAATGATCGTGAAAACGGCAGCCACCGCCTCGGCTGCGGGACGAAGGAATTGCGCCACAAGTTGCTGCGTCTCCGCGAGTATTCGTGTTCCCATTTCGCCTGAATGGCGATTGAGGAAGAACTCGTAGGGCTGGCGCAAATAGGCGGCCATCAACCGATAACTGATCGAGTGAATACGCATCATTGCAAAACGCGCCAACGCCCAGGTTTTTACAATTTGGATGACGCTCGTGAGGATTATCACCCCGAGCGCGGTAAGTCCCAAACCTACTAGGAACCCATATTCTGAAGTGAACCCAAATGTTTTATAGATCCAGGACAGAGCGGGTACAGTCTCAATTCTTTCAGGCTCGGCAAGCACAGACAAAAAAGGCAGAACCGAACCAACCATCAGCGCAGAAGACAAGCCACTAACAATCACGATACCAAGCACAATCCAGGCATTTCGACGCTCACGCGCGTCCAGAAGCGCCCAAGCTTTTTTCCAGGTGCCAAAGTCGATCACAGCCGCAGCTCGCTTTCATCCGGAGCAAACACGCTCTTGAGATCGAACAATACATGCCCCTCGCGGCCATGGGCGCGCAGCGCGCTGCTTCCCTTGTCGCGCAGGCAATCATGCGCCACGGCGAGGATGACTCCGTCATAGGCACCACGGCCTGGCTCCATTATTAAATCCAGACCGTATTCATGTCTGGCTTCTGTTGGGTTCACCCACGGATCGAACACATCCACCGATACCCCGTAATCCCGCAGCTCGCGAATGATATCGACCACGCGCGTGTTACGCAGGTCTGGACAGTTTTCCTTGAAGGCGAGGCCCAGAACCAGCACTTTCGCGCCGTCGACCTGGATGCGGCGTTTCAGCATCGCCTTGACGAGCTGGCTCGCCACATAGGCGCCCATGCCGTCGTTGATGCGCCGGCCGGCCAGGATGACCTGCGGGTGATAGCCGAGCGTCTCGGCCTTGTGCGTAAGATAATAGGGATCCACGCCAATGCAGTGGCCGCCCACCAGGCCGGGTCGGAAGGGCAGGAAGTTCCACTTTGTGCCCGCCGCGCGCAGGATCGCCTCCGTGTCGATGCCCATCCGGTTGAAGATGATGGCGAGTTCGTTGACGAGCGCGATATTGAGGTCGCGTTGGGTGTTCTCGATCACCTTGGCTGCTTCGGCGACGCGGATGCTCTCGGCCAGGTGGGTGCCGGCCGTGACGATCTCGCCATAGAGATCGTCGACCCGCTTCGCGACCTCCGGCGTGGAGCCGGCCGTGACCTTGGTGATGGTGGTGAGCCGGTGCAGCCTGTCGCCGGGGTTCGCCCGCTCCGGGCTGTAACCGCAGAAGAAATCCTCGTTGAAGCGAAGGCCCGATGTGCGCTCGAGCACCGGCACGCAGTCTTCCTCCGTGGCGCCGGGATAGACGGTGCTTTCATAAACGACGATGTCGCCTTTCTTCAGCACCTTGCCGACGGTTTCCGAGGCGCGGAGGAGGGGGGTGAGGTCGGGGCGCTTGTGGTCGTCGACCGGGGTCGGCACCGCGACGATGTAGATCGCAGCGTCCGCGATATCTGCGAGGTCGCTGGAAAATGTCAGGTGTTTTGCGGCGGCAAGGTCTGCCGCCTCGACCTCGCGCGTGCCGTCGACGCCGCTGCGCAGGCTTTCGATGCGCTCCTGCTTGACGTCGAAGCCGACGACCGGCCGGATCTTGCCGAACTCGACGGCGAGCGGCAGGCCGACATAGCCGAGGCCGACGACGGCGATCTTTTCCCTGGCGGCGTCAGTCATGGATGCGATTGCTCATCATTGTGCGGTTACTTTCCGTAATAGTCGCGGAACCATTCGACGAAGCGGGCGATTCCGTCGCGAAAATCCGTTTGGGGCTTGTAGCCCGTCAAGCTCTGCAGAAGCGAGGCGTCGGCCCAGGTGGCAGGCACGTCGCCCATCTGCATCGGCATGTAGTTGCGGATCGCCTTCTTGCCGAGGCAGTCCTCGATGGCGTCGATGAAATCGAGAAGACGGACCTTGTCCGAATTGCCGATGTTGACGATGCGGAACGGGGCAACGGGCGAGAGGCTGTCGCCGGGTGCGATGTCGTCAGCGGCTTCGGGACGAACGGGCGCCGCGTCGATCAACAGGCGAATGCCGCGCACCAGATCGTCCACATAGGTGAAGTCGCGATACATGTCGCCGTGGTTGTAGATGTCGATCGGCCGGTCGTCGAGAATGGCGTCGACAAACTTGTATAATGCGAGATCCGGGCGGCCCCATGTTCCGTAAACCGTGAAGAAGCGAAACATCGTGGTCGGCAGATTCCACAGATGGGCGTAGCTGTGGCCCATGCTTTCGTTGGCCTTCTTAGTCGCGGCGTAGATGGTGAGCTGCGTGTCGGCCTTTTCTGTCTCGGTGAAAGGCATGTCCTCATTGGCGCCGTAGACCGAGGAGGTGGACGCCATCAGCAGATGGGCGACCTCGAGCCGTCGCGCCGCTTCCATGACGTTAAAGGTTCCTATCACGTTGGAATCGATGTAGGCGCGCGGATTTTCCAGCGAGTAGCGAACGCCGGCCTGGGCTGCGAGATGCACGATGATTTCCGGCGCGAAGTCGTCGGCGAGGCGGTCGAATTTCTCTTGGTCTTCCAGCATGCCTTCGACCGCTGAAAAGTTCGGGTTCTGGAGAAGCATGGCGTGGCGGCGCTGTTTCAGCCGGACGTCGTAATAGTCCGTCATGCCGTCATAGCCGCATACCTGGAAACCTTCCTTGAGCAGAAGGGTCGCCAGATGGAAACCTATAAAGCCTGCCGTGCCCGTGACGAGTACGCGTCTCACCTTAACATTTTCTCCAAATTGGCTTTGTTTACGGGCAAGATCACCGACCGGACCTGTTCCGGGTGTCTGCGGCAAGGTCATCTCCGAGGTCGATCTCTTCCTGCAAAGATGCGATCTCGGCCTTCAGGACTTCATACTCGTCCATCTTTCGCTTCAGGAAGCTCCGCGTGAGGCGCGCTTTCTCGCTGATGCCCCTTGGCGTCAGCAGATAGGCGTAGCGACGCTTGTCCTTCGCCGCGGAAAAATTACCGAGCTTCACCATGCCTTTGTCCACCAGCATGGTCAGCACGTAATGCACGCCGCCGACGCTGATGCCCAGCATTTCCGCCAATTGGCGTTGGCTGATTTCCGGATTTTCCTGGAGAAGACGCAAAATGCGAAAACGGACATCTTCCTGAAGTTTGCTGCGCTGACCCGCCACTATGTCAGCAAACCTTCAAAAGCTACCGCACCGGAGCTCGCTTCGTGTGCTTCGGAGAAGATGCGCAATAATGAGTTCAACAACACGTTCATTGTCGTTCAATTTTGAGCGATATCACAGTCTGCTGCGTCAGCAAACCGATTTTTGCGGGGCCGTCGCAAATATCTCAGGGTTGCCCGTGACAACCTTTCCGAGCGCGGCGAAGTAAGAGTCGATGATAATCCTCTCGTCGAATTGCCGCTCCATCTTGCGCCGGCCAGCGGTCCCCATGGCCATCTTTTCTGCATAAGACAAATCGAGGAACCTGAAACAGGCCTCTGCAAGGCTTGAGCCGCTCCTGACCTCGCACAGATAACCGGACTCATCTGGATCGACGATCGATCGGCATCCGGGGACATCGGTGGCGATCAATGGGCGCGCCATGGCCGCGCCTTCGATAAGTGTGCGCGGCGCCCCTTCGCGGTATGAGGGGAGTACGACGCAATGTGCGTTGGCGATATGTGGCCTTACGTCATCTGTCGTGCCGAGATGCTCAATAAGTCCCTCGTTTTTCCAGGCGTCTACCTCGGTAGCGTCGATAGCCGTGCGATTGTCCGCGCCGATTGCGCCCAATATCTGAAATTGGACAGTGGGAAAGCGCTGCTTAACCCGTTGTGCGGCCTCGACATATTCATAGACGCCCTTGTCACGCAGCAGACGAGAAATCATAAGAAAAATAGGCGGTTGATTTTCCGCAGGCAGGGGGGCGGCTGCGTAGCGGAGGAGGTCAATCCCGGACCCAGGAAGCAGCTGCGTCTGCCCAGGGCGAACAAGACGGCGCTTCAGGAAGAGGTCCCGGTCGTCGTCGTTCTGAAAAAATACGACAGGAAGATTGCGATACGAAGAACGGTACAAAAGTTCAGCAACAGTCTGGAGCATTCCGCCTGAAAGAAACGCCGTGCCGAGCCCGGTCACATTCGGGATGAAAGGGACTTTTGCTAGTCTCGCGGCGAGTGCGCCGAAAATATTGTTCTTGATCGTGTAGCTCAGAACGGCGTCCGGGCGAAGCTCCAGGAAGTGCCGTCTGAACGCGCGGACCAACTTCAGATCCTCAATCGGGTTAAGGCCCTTGACGTCCATTTCAAGTGGTACGAACGAACATCCCGCGTCCTGCAAGTTTGCTATGCTCTCATCCGGCGGGGCAAGCACCGTGACACGACAGCCTCTCTGTAGAAGCTCCGTGAACACCGGTCTGCGAAAATTCCAGATGTTCCAGGCCATGTTGGCCGTCATCAGGATATGCACAGCTGAATTCCTGCTGATCAAGCGGCGAAAAATTTCCGGTACAGAATCACGAAGCCCGAACTCACGTGAGTTCGGGCTTCGGAATCAATTCATATGGACTGCTTACCTGCTGGCGGGAGGCGGTCCGTTGTCATCCTGACACCAGCCGATGCATGTGATCGCCACGATACCTGCAGCCGCGCCAAGAGCAACCACTGCGCTCTGATCAACGCCCCCATTCGGATTAGCCTGCGAGAAGGTTGATGATTCGGAGCCGAGAGTAGCGGTTCCGAAATTTGATTCGGTAACCTTCACGCAAATCGAACCATCCTTGCCTTCCGGCTGAAGGATGCTGATTTCCGTATTCTGAGCCGCCGCAAGATTACAGTTCGAACCGATTTCTACGCTGGCCTTGCCATCGGGGCCAACGTTGATCTGGGAACCGGACGTAATTTCGGTGCCGGCTTTGCCTTCAATGAAACCGGTAGTCCCGGAATACATCACGCTGCCGGACGAATCGGCAATCTTGCCGACAACCGGGTAGGCCTGTCCGGAAGACAGATTTGTTACGCACGTACAATCAAGCGCCTGTGCTGCGCTGACGGACACGGAGCCCAACAACACACCTACAACGCCCGCAAATTTCACAAACTTCATCGCCCTTCTCCAGTTCGAACTCGGAACTACGCCCATGATAATTGATCTAGTTCCGATTGCAAGTTACTTCCGCATTGCAATAACAGCAACAGTTATCGCGTGTCATCCTTCTATTTCGCTGCAAAACAGGCTTTTTTGAGTTTGAATTGTTCAAAGTCAAATAAGATTAACGCGTGTTATCCAGCGATATGGGGCTCTATTTGTACATCGTATTTAGCAGCCAAATAGATCCAACATACATCCTTTACGAGTGGTGTGGACACCTTAAAAACAGCACTGCAAGATATCAGAAATATTAACACAGCCTTGACGTCGCATGATTTAATGTCGGTGTTGCATGGCTGCATCAGGCGTCGATCCAGGTTTCCAGTCCCAAATGATCGCGAGAAACCGTGATCATCCTCCAGCGTGCGTTTCAAGACTCCAGTATTCTGATATCACCTGCGTGAAAACGATTTTGACGCCACCTGACCCTATGCGGGCAATAACGCAAATATTGGATAATCCGTGGAGCACGTAACCTTCATTTTGTCGAAGCTTTTTTGGGCAATGCTTCGGCCCGACAGCTGGATCGTATTGGGTCTGATCCTTTCCTGCTTAGCGGTGTGGGTGAAACGATATCGTCTCACGCGATTCTTGCTTTCTGTTACAACTGTTATTGCATTTCTAATAGCGATCTTTCCGGTCGGAGATGTTCTCCGCGCGCCGCTTGAAAGAGAATTCCCGCAACAAACTGCATCTGATTCAATTGACGGCATCGTTATTCTGGGCGGATCGGCGTCAGTGGATTTGAGTTCCGAATGGAACCAAGTGCAGTTGAATGAAAGCGCCGAGCGCTTGACTGCGGGGCTTGCTCTTGCCCGCCGCTTTCCAGATGCAAAGATCATATTTACCGGGGGTAACGCCGAAATCTGGAAGGCGCAGGATTTTTCGACCGAAGCAGGCATAACGCAGGCTTTCTTTGCTGAGCAGGGGCTCGATCCGGAGCGCGTCACATTTGAAAGAAAAGCGCGCAATACCTACGAAAACGCGATCTTCAGTTATGATCTGGCAAGTCCGTCGCCGGACGAACGCTGGATTCTGGTCACGAGCGCCTATCATATGCCCAGAGCAATGGCGACCTTCCGCAAAGCGGGCTGGGAGACAATCGTCGCGTATCCGGTCGATTACCGGTCCTTGCCGTTCTGGCAGGGCGTCGAATGGGATTTTTCAGGCCACCTTGAAGCGCTCAACGTGGCCGTCAAGGAATATGTCGGACTGTTTGCTTATAGATATCTGGGTTACGCTGAATAGGTCTTGACACCAGGTCTATGTTTGCTTTGAGCCGAGCAGTTTCTCGGCGACCTCGGCGTCGCGACCTGCATTGCGCGCTTCGGCAAGCTGCCTTTTCATTCTCCATAGTTCATTGGCAATCTTCATCGGTTCAATTCCGATTTTCGACCACCAGGCTTTTTCGTCGCCAAACTGATGCAACTCCTGATGATGCTTCGAACAGAGAGGGACCGTGAATTCGTCCGATACCTTTCGTCCTAGCGCGTGGGGCTGGGCAAATGTCAGATGGTGCGCTTGCGCCCCATTGCGGCCGCACACAACACATCTGTGCCTGGCGACAAATTTGAGATGTTCCGGATCGCGAATTCGTTTCGGTTCGCCGAACGTCAGAACTGATTTATCGATCGGGTTCTTCGAGCGTGTCAGAGGTTTGGCGACAGATCCATTTCCGCCGCGTTCAGTATTTCGTTCTTTCAGCGCCGCTTTTCCATTCA
Source organism: Flavimaribacter sediminis (assembly GCF_019492055.1). Lineage (GTDB taxonomy): Bacteria > Pseudomonadota > Alphaproteobacteria > Rhizobiales > Rhizobiaceae > Flavimaribacter > Flavimaribacter sediminis. Next base: position 711,882 of record NZ_JAICBX010000001.1, read on the forward strand.
CATCGCATTTCTGTTCGACAGGTTCCGCGGTTCCATCGTTTGCGTTTGTTCCGACCGAGGAGTGCAGGGCAGGGACATCGTTTGCTTTGGGAAATTGAGCGTCCATCTCTGCTGCATCCACCTTTGCGCTCTTGTAGAGCGAAAGACCGAAGGCGTTGCCGAATGTCATGAGGGCGCGTTTGGTGGCGTCCGTTTCGGCAGCTTTCAACGCGAACTCATGTGCCTGGCCTGGTGTCTGGGCGCTGGATTCGCCTGTACCCGAACCTTCCCTGATGATCCTGGCGCCATCGGCGTTTACGATAATGCGAATCCGGGTTGTATAAACAGCGTCGTACCGACCGCCATTGTGCTTCGTGTAGACACATTGCACATCAACCGTCTCGCGGCTCCAGCCATCAAAACCAAAAATTCGGTTTGCCTCGGAGATGACATGCCAGCCTTCCAGATAATGAAGAGTCATACCGTTTTCGCAACGGCTTCGAACGTTGGCCTGCTTCAGTTTCGAACGCAGCTGACGCACCTGCTTTTGATCAAAAGCCATTATTTCTTCCTCACTGAAAGGGAACGCCGCGCATTGGACAGTTCTGCGCCTGTAATCGCAGTGCCAGCCTTGAGTGTGTCGAGGAGCGAGCGCTTGTCGAGCTACGCAGGCTGAGGGATCCAGAACCATTCCGGAATTACCGTCTCGTCGGTCACCAGCACGCTTGGAGGCGTGGCCCGCAGAGACAAAGTAAAATCAGGTTCAAGGATTTTTTCGATTCCGGCTTCCTCCATTGTCGAGAGAGCCAGCTGTCGCTTGTTGTCGATACGGATCTGTATGCGGTCGAGCCTTTCCTTTAACTCTCCCAACCGCGCCTTCAGTCCCGTTACCAAGCATTCATCTTCCAGAGCCGAGCGGACCAGAGCGCCTATGGCTTCATGAAGATTGGTTGCACCCTCCAAGGTGTCGAGAAGGGTGGTTTCATCGATTTCCGGATCAGCTTCAATTATCTGGCGACGTAAAGCTGTGAATCGGGTAAGTTCGAAGTCGAGTGTGATATGAGACATAATGCTGAACCTTTATGTTTCTTAATGATGCAAAAGGTATCATTATAGGCCACTATAGTCAATTCAGATTTTTGGAATGGATGTTGATTACGACCGAGCAGATAAAAGCAGCGAGAATGATGGTGGGTTGGAGCCAAGCGCAACTGTCCGAGTACTCTGGCGTTCCGCACTCAACACTTAAGCGAATCGAATCCAAGAAAGGCCCGCTTCAGGCAAACGCCAGAACTGCTTGGACTATCCAAGAGACGCTTGAAAAAGCAGGAATACTGTTTTTGTCAGCTGACGATGAGGCGGGTGCCGGTGTGAGGCTTGCGATCGGATATAGAGAAGAATAAATTTTGAAAGCGCTGATCAGATAATTACGTGTGAGTGCCGGTTGCCAGTCTTCTCTCATCCTCATAAATTTTCTGCATCGTATCGTCGAACATTCAGACATGCATGCCCTTAGCTTTTTCCAAAGCAATATTGGCTTTAATCAAACTGGCCTTTGATGACGCTGCTTGGGCTGGAAAAAGCACGAAACCAGCACAGATTCTTGGAACAGCCATATGGGCCTGAAATTCGAAATGATCCTCAAGGCGGTTTAACATCATCTCTAGTTGGGTTCTCGCTTCTACGGCAGAACCTATCTTTTCAACGACTATAGCTAATGTGTTTGCTGTGATTTCGATCAGTTCAAAGTTTCGGAAACTTGTTGAAAGCCTGTCCGTTGCTTCCATAAGATGTGAGACGCCAATTTCGTGTTGAAATCTCCAATCAACGTGGAAGATTACAAACATACCGCTCTGTTTTGACGACACCGAAGCCGCAATCGCGGACGCGAGTTTCTTCTGCAAAAATGGGTGTGTAGCGAGTATGCGATGGCCGTCAGACAACATTGTTCTCCCAGGAATCTTCTTCCTGTTGCGCGAAAGTTCAGATGGGTCTCAATGCGGTAGACTACAGGTTATGTAACTGATTGATTACACACTATAGTTGATAAACTTACAGTCGCTAAATTGCGATCTATTGCGCATGGATATGCGTAAATTGATTGGGCGGAATTTTGCTCGCCTTCGTCGTGAAAAGGGCCTGACGCAGGAAGAAGTGGAAGTGCGATCTGGGTTTAGCCAGCAATATTTGAGCAGCCTCGAACGTGGGCGGCGTAACCCGACAATGATCACACTGTATGAACTGGCGCAGGCGCTCGGCGTGAGCCATGGTGATCTAGTCGAGCCCGACGGCGAGGAGTGAGCGACCGGCCCAGGTTGGCGCACAAAGTGACAGTCTGCCAATTTCATCTCTTCAACATCCAGAGCAGCTTCAGCAAGCGGTTGTTGGCGTGATTGGTTTTGTAGAGTATACTCCGTTGTAGAATACTCATCAAGACGCAGAACTCTCGATCATGGATATTCGAGAGGTCTTTGCGCACAACCTTCGTGCAGCCCGACAAGCCAAAGGCGTGTCACAAGAGGAACTTGCCCATCGAGCAGGCCTCGACAGGACATACATCAGTTCGCTTGAGCGAAGCGTCTACAATGCCAGTATCGATGTGGTTGATCGCCTGGCAAACGCTCTGCAGATCGAAGCTTCAGATCTGCTGAAGCGGCCGACGTCAAACAAATAGGCGCTCACGCTTTGGGTTGTGAAAGGTGTATTCGACGCTATTTTGTCGCATAGCTTGCAATTCACGGACTATTACGTCTATTAATAGATACTATCGGGCGACGAAATTGAATTACACTCTTTTCAAGAGAGTAAAGCCGTGCATCTTGCCGAACCTTCAGATCTTTCAGAGGATGGCGTCATACTGATTACTGGCGCCACAGGTAATCTGGGTTCAAAACTCGCCCGTCATCTGTCGCAGAGCGAACACAGACTAATCCTTCTGGACCAGATTCCTCATCCAAATCTTCCGGTACATACTGCAAACCTATCGTCACCCGGACGCTGGATGGATTTGTTCAGGGACGCGGACATTGTCGTCCACCTGGCGGGAACGGCCAAACTCAATTCGTCGCCGGATGCCTGCAAACGGGAGAACATCGACTGCACAACCAATGTGCTTTCCGCCTGCCGGAAGCACAATGTGCGCCGGATCGTCTTTGGAAGCAGCCTTCGTGTCATGGGAGGCTACCGGGAATCAGGCAAGCGGATCGTCGAAACGCTGAAGCCTTATCCAGAAGGCTTCTTCGGTCAGTCGAAGTCCACCTGCGAAACCATGCTTACAGATTTTCCAGATGTGATTAGCCTTCGCCTCGGCTGGTGCCCACGCCAGAACGTCCGCGAAGCGGTGCTCGGCGCACCGGAGCGATTGCGGGAAATGTGGCTGAGCGACAATGACTTCCTGCAAGCGGTGGAACTGTCGATAACCGCCGAAAACCAGGGCTTTACGCCCCTCAACATCACCTCGAATGTGGCGAACAACCACTATTCTTTAAAGCAATCGCGGAAAATCCTGGGCTTCAAGCCGCAGGATCGATTGAACAAGACGCAGATCCTCCTCTTCAAGGTGACGCATGCGTTTTCGGGAAGGGCGAGGGGATATCGGTAGAGAGCTGAAATATAAGCGACTCTCTGCGGGTCTCCTTAAAACCTATGAATTCGAGCTTGTTTCGTATTGACGCAGCAGCGATCAGCGCGCAGGCTACATAGCAGATTTAATAGATGTGCCAGGCGCGAAGGAACACTATGAGTATCGAGAAGAAAAACCAATCGGACGATGGCTGGACGAGCAACCCGCCCGAAGAGCCTGTCGATAACCGCCCGCTTAATCAGATTATCGCTGAAAAATTCATCAAGGACTTCGCCAAGTATGGGGATGAAGTGATCGAGGCGCTTCGGGTAAATGATCCGAAAGCCTATTTGACGATCGTCGCGAAGCTGGCTGAAAAGACGCCGCAGGCGCAAGAAAATAGTTTCAACAATCGAAGCGGTGTTGCGGTCATACCTGCCGTCCCTCGAACACCGGAAGATATCGCTGCTTGGGAGGAACGGGCCAGGCGGCAACAGGAAAAGCTTCTCAAAGACGTATCCGACGAACCGTATATGGGCTATCAGTAGTCTTTGAGCTGCTCCACCAGTTGCTTGTAAAGCAATCGCGCCCACTTCCTCTTGTCGATTGCTTCCTTTGTAAACCTGCCGTGTTTCAAGGCGTTCCTGTTTCCAGCCGGCGCGCCGCTTCCCGCGGCACCCCCATGCATCCGGCATCGTGATTTGCCGCTGACCGCCGGCGCCTGACACTGCGTTCCTCGACGGGTTTTAGCCCCGCACCGCGGACTTGAAAGCATCGGCCCGGTATTGCGTTCATGATCTGACACAGACTATTCGATGGACTTTTTGCTGTTGACTGCCCCGACGATCGCCTGGCCGCCGTCATTGACGTGGACGTGTTTGACGATCACCTGTTGCTTACCCTTGCTACGCATCTTGGTCCAGGCCTGCAGCTGCTGCATTGATAGCTTCTTCCATTTCATGCCCTGCTCGGCCAGTTGGTCTCTTTCTTCGCGCGAGATGTTCAGGTTTCTGGCTCGTTCAAGCAGGCTTTCCGACACCTTGTCGCCCACGATAATATCTCTTGCCAGCATCGCCTGGGCCATATCTTCCGAACCAAATTCGAGGAACATCTCGATAGCTTCGTTGACCTTCTTTGCTCTTGCTTCGCCTGTATATTCGCACAGATCGGCCAAGGTATTGACCAGTCCGCTGATCAGGCCTTCCCAGGCCGGAATGCTGTCCATCGCAGTAAATTTCTTGCGCGCTTCATCCGACAGCATCTTGACGTCATAGCCCGGTCCCGAGAGCCGAGCGACGGGTGTCATCGTAATTGCAGGAGGCGCATGCGCCATGTCTCAGTCTCCTCGTAGATCAAGATACTTAACCTAAAGCCGCAACCATCACCGAATCCAACGTTTTTTGCCTTTAAGCGGTACTAAATTGCGCGAAAGGGCTGTTGGCACGTTAAACGTGCTCCCGCAGGTGGAAAATGCGCGCAGTTTCATGAGACATAGCCAGGCATTCTCGTCGCGATATCCCAGGTCTCGCGGTGATATCGTCCAGCGAGCTCCATCTCGGTCATCTCTGAACGATCTACTTTACATGGGGTTGTTTTGAAGAAATTGGAGCTGCCCCCTCCCATGGGTTCAACACCCCGGGGGTAGGTCATGCCTCGGCACAGGACGCAAGTCGCCTGTCGCCGCGACCAAAGCCGCGGCGGGGAAGGCTGCTTATTCAGGGCGTGGATGGGGTCAGTCGGTCTCGGACTTCGGCGCTTCGGAAGCCGTTTGATCGGGCGCCTTCTCAGGCCGCTGCCCCATCGCCTCCACAAGACGGTCGATATCGCGCAGATGGATATCGCGTTGCGGGAAGGGGATCTCTATGCCGGCTTCGCCCAGCGCCTTGTAGACGTCGATCAGAAGCTGGGACTGGGCGAAGGGGATGGTGAAGATCTCGCGCAGGAAGCAGCGTATCTCGAAGTCGAGCGAACTGTCGCCAAGCCCCATGAAGAGCACCTGCGGTTCGGGAACGCTCAGCACGTATTCGTTGGCGTTCGCCTGTTCCATCAGGACGTCGCGGACCTTCTCCACGTCGCTGCCATAGGCGACGCCCACCGGCACCACCAGCCGGCCAATGCGGCTTGAGTGCGTCATGTTCTTGACGGTGCCGGCGATCAGGTCCTGGTTGGGGATGATGACGTCGTGCCGGTCGAAGGTCTCGATGCGGGTCGAGCGGACCGAAATCTTCTTTACCAGCCCCATATTGCCGCCGACCTCGATCCAGTCGCCCTCCTTGATGGGGCGCTCGGCCAACAGGATGATGCCGGAAACGAAGTTGCCGACGATGGTCTGCAGACCAAAGCCGATGCCGAGAGACAAGGCGCCTGCAATGAAGGCGAGGCTCGTCAGGTTGATGCCGGCCATCGAGACCGCGATCAGCGCCGCGACCGTCAGGCCGGCGTAGCCTACGACGGTGACGAGCGCGGTGCGCGCGCCCTGGTCCATGTTGGCGCGCGGCAGAACCGAGACCCGAAGCACCCGCTGGAGCCAGCGCGTGATGAGCACCCCGATGCTGAAGACGACGAGCAGGGTCAGGATGACGTTGATCGAGATGCGCGTGTCGCCGATCTGGGCGCCGACGGTCAGATAGCGCCAGGCCTCGGCGATGTCGGTCGGCCGCGCGCCCCAGACGAGCGCCAGCAGCGGCAGAAGGCCCGCCGAAATCAGGATGATCAGGCCGATCGGGATCAGCGAAAGCTGGTCTTCCTCTTCTTCCTCCCTGCCGATCAGATCCTCGATCAGGTTGAACAGCAACGTGTAGACGATCAGGCCAAAGCCGAGAAGCGCAAGCGTCTCGATCACCGGCTCCATGGCGTAGCGGGCAAGATCCACATAGCCGATCAGCACGCAGATCACGGAAAGCCCCGCTGAAATCTGAACGACCCGCGCCACGAAGCCGAGGAACCCGGAACTCAGTCGCGATTCGGTCTCGTCGTCGGTCTCGGCTCGCACCGTTTCTTCGCCGCCGATACGCAACAGACTTGCGAAACGCCAGAGAAGCAGGCTTCCGACGATCACGATCGGCGCCGACAGGACAGACTTCGCGGCCGGTGTGAAGCCAAACTCGTTTTCCAGATGCTGGAGCATGAAATCGATGCACAGGACAACGCCGAGCCCCTGGGCCATGCGCAGTCCCTGCCATGCCTGACCGTCGTCGAGGCTGAGGATGCGAAGGTCGGGGCTGTTGGGCGCAAACAGGGTGTGGCCGATCCAGTGGGCGATGATCAGGAAGACCCCGATGACGAAGACAAGCGCCGGAAGGTTGCTCGCCGAATCCAGTTCGATCCCGAGAACCCGCATGACCGCCACAAACAGAAGCGTCGCGCCCAGGGGGAGCACAAGACGCGAGAGATTGGCGGCGACAATGAGAGCGCTGCGCCGCCGGCCGCTGACCCTGCCGGCAAGTCGTTCCAGACGTCGCGCGACCAGGCGTTCGGACAAAGTCAGGAGCAACAGCGCCAGAAGCCCGAGAAACAGGATCAACGGCAGACTGTCCCGCATGCCCCGGGCATAGTCCGGATCGTCCATGACGTCCCTGAACTGCGCGCCTATCAGGGAGAAATGCCCGCCGAGTTCCTCGAAGGCAGGCGCCCAGTTCTGAACCAAAAGCGGCGAGGGATAGAGCGTCAGAAGCTGACGGGTCTGCTGGGCGCGAATTTGCGAATCGATTTCCCGGATGAGCAATTCCGCCCGGGTAAAGGACTGCTGGGCGGCGAGGATCGGCCGGTTCGCCGCGGCGATCGCCTCACGCAGTCTCGAGCGTTCTGCAGCGACCTCGGCCGCCTCCTCTTCACCTTCAGCAGGGGCAGGTCCCAGCGCGTCGAGCTGCGCCTGGAGAGCGCGCACATTCACGCTGCCGGCCTGTGTTCTTTCGAACGCTTCGTCGCGCTGCTTGGCTATTGTTTCGCGCAACTGCTCCAGCGTCTGGATGTCTGCATCGCCCTCCTGCAGAACCTCTTCGGCCTTTTGGGCCGTGGCATCCCAGGTCGCATAAACCGGATCGAGTTCAACTGGCTGCTCTGGGGCTTGCGTCGCTTCCTGCGTATCCGGTTCGGTCGTCGTTTGCGCCTGTGTCAGCGTCGGCGCGAGGCAGATCGCCAGGACGAGGAAGGCGGCGCGCAGCCATTGCGCGTTCAGCCGTCGAGAGGAATTGCCGACAAGGTAGCGCTGAAACATGAAAAACTCCCGGACCTGGCCATACCAAAACCTAACGCGCGTGAAACTGCAAGCAAAGGCAATGATATGGCCGAATTACGCCGGGAGCTTAAAAGAACCGGAAAACGGTCAGCCGAGGCAATCGGCCATGGAGTCGGCCATATTTCCGATCAGTGAGAAATAGAGGTCCGGACCGTTGGCGAGTTCCGCGCCAAGCGGATCGAGAACCGCCGTTTTTGCGTCCGTCCCCTCAATGATCGCGCCTACGAGGGACGATTCGAACTGAGGCTCGGAAAAGACGCAAACCGCCTTGAGGTCGGAAACCTTTTCACGGATTTCGGAAATGCGGGCGGCGCCGGGTGAAACCTCGGGGCTGATGGTGATGCTGCCGGCGGCGGAAAGTCCGAAGCGGTTCTCGAAATAGTGATAGGCGTCGTGAAAGACGATGAAGGGTTTTTGTTTAACCGGTTCAACGACCGGAGCGACCCCCTCAATCAAGGAATTCAGTCGGGTTTTCAAGGTGGCGAGGTTCTCCGCGTAGAGCGCGGCGTTTTCCGGGTCGGCCATCTGCAGGCTCGCAGCGATGGCGTCCGCCATTGCAGACGCATTCACCGGATCAAGCCAGATATGCGGATCGAAGCTGTGATGGCCGTCATGATCCTCATGCGCGTGCTTTTCGTTGTCATGGTCGTCGTGGTCGTGGCCTTCTCCCTCATGCCCGGCTTCTTCATGCTTCTCGTCGTCGTGCTCCTCATGGTCGTCGTGACCATCATGATCATCGTGGTCGTGTTCCGCGTGATCGTCATGGCCTTCATGATCATGGTCGTGCTCTTCGAAAGCGCCGCCCTCGCGTACGTCCAGGAGCGCCAGTCCCGGCGCGTCGTCGAGCGCAACCGACGTCGATCCTTCGGCGATTGTCTCGAGCGGCTTTTCGAGGAACGGTTCGAGCGACGGGCCAACCCAGAAGACGACGTCGGCGTCGGCCAGGCTGCGCGCCTGGGAGGGTTTCAGGCTGTATGTGTGGGGGGAGGCGGCGCCGTCTACCAGAATTTCGGGCGATCCCGCGCCTTCCATGATGGAGGCTACCAGCGAATGAACCGGCTTGATCGATGCGACGACCTTGACGTCGGCCAGAGCCGTGGTGGACAAAAATCCGGCTGCGGCGAGAACAGGAAGGGCTAATCTGATGCTCATGGTAGACTCCAAAACGTTATGTTATTACATCCGTTGCGTTACGCTATAACGTCTGGCATAGATCAGTGCAAGAGGTCGCAGGCCGGCGCCGTCGTTTCTTGAAGACCGTTTCGGCCGCGACGGTGAAATGAAGCAACTGGAACACTGGATTAACGCGTGTTGAGTCCATCCAAACCATTGGTTGATCTCAAGAATGCCGGGATTTATCGATCCGGCCGATGGCTTGTTCGCGGCGTCGATCTCAGCGTTTCGCGCAGCGAAATCGTTACGCTTATCGGACCGAACGGATCCGGCAAATCGACCACAGCGAGAATGGCGCTGGGGTTGCTGAAGCCGGACGAGGGGACATCGACCCGGGCAAGGTCCCTCAAGATCGCCTATGTGCCCCAGAAGATCGCCGTCGACTGGACACTGCCTCTGACTGTCGGGCGCTTCATGCGACTGACCCAGACGCTGGACGATTCGGCCATGCGCGCCGCCCTGCAATCCACCGGCGTCCAACATCTCGAGAAGGCGGAAGTCGGCGATCTGTCCGGCGGCGAGTTTCAACGCGTCATGATGGCGCGCGCGATTGCCCGCAAACCGGATTTCCTCGTTCTCGACGAGCCTGTCCAGGGCGTCGACTATTCCGGTGAAATCGAGCTGTACGAACTTATCGGCAAGATACGTGATACGCTTCAATGCGGTATTCTGCTGATTTCCCATGATCTTCACGTGGTCATGGCCGCGACTGATCAGGTCGTCTGCCTGAATGGACATGTTTGCTGCAAGGGAACGCCGCAAATCGTCGCCAGAAGCGACGAGTACCGCAGGCTGTTCGGCGAAAGGGCGTCTGCGCTCGCTCTCTATCAGCATGATCACGACCATGAGCACCTGCCGAATGGAACCGTGCGCCATTCGGACGGGAGCGTAACCGACCATTGCCACCCTGACGACGGGCATCACCACGCCGAGCAAAAGGAACAGGCGGAGGCGAATAATGCTGGATGATTTCTTCGTTCGGGCAATTGTCGCTGGTATCGGCGTCGCCATCGTGGCTGCTCCGCTGGGTTGTTTCGTTGTCTGGCGCCGGCTTGCCTATTTCGGGGACACCTTGTCCCACGCCGCCCTTCTGGGCGTGGCGCTCGCATTGTTTTTCCAGATCGACGTGGTGTTCGCCGTTTTCATTGTCTGTGCTCTGGTGGCGCTTGCGCTGGTCGCCTTGCAACAGCGTGCGTCCCTGTCGTCTGATTCGTTGCTCGGTCTGCTCGCTCATTCATCGCTGGCGCTCGGTCTGGTGGTTCTGGCTTTCATGACCTGGGTTCGCGTCGATCTCATGGGCCTGCTGTTCGGCGATATCCTCGCCGTTTCGAAGACCGACATCGCGTTAATCTATGGCGGCGGCGCCGTCGTGCTTGCGATCCTGGCGTGGATTTGGCGACCGCTGTTTGCATCAACCGTCAATCGGGAATTGGCGGCGGCCGAAGGCATGGCGCCGGAAAAAACCAATATTGTCTTCATGCTTCTCATGGCGATCGTCATCGCGATTGCGATGAAAATCGTCGGCGTCCTCCTGATCACTGCGCTGTTGATCATCCCGGCGGCAACCGCCAGGCGCCTGGCGCACGGCCCGGAGGTCATGGCGGTGTTGGCGGCGCTGGTTGGAAGCGCGGCTGTGATCTTCGGACTTTTCGGCTCCCTGCAATGGGACACGCCGTCCGGACCGTCCATCGTGGTCGCCGCGTTGCTGCTGTTCATGATCAGTCTCACGCCGGTCTATTCCATTTTCGTTCGCAGGAAGGACATAGCCAAATGACCCCATCCACCGAGACTCCAAAGCTTACGAAGAACCAGACCCTGGTTTACAAGGCGCTGAAATCCGCGGAAGAACCGCTGAGCGCCTACTCGATCCTCGACCAGTTGCGCGACGACGGCTTTCGGGCGCCGTTGCAGGTCTACCGCGCGCTCGACAAACTGATCGAATTCGGCCTGATCCATCGTCTGGAAAGCATCAATTCTTTTGTCGCCTGCCGTCATCCGGATTGCGGAACGCACGAGATGGTCGCCTTTGCCATTTGCGAGAGCTGCAACCGGGTCATCGAGATCACCGACGACGCCATGGCCAGCAATTTGGCCAGTCTCGCCAGAGACAACGGATTTTCCGTGAGCCGATCGACCATCGAGCTGCGCGGTCTTTGCGACGCCTGCAGGGTGCATTGAGATCTTCGTGACTGTTCGCCTGATCCACCGCCGGGCGAAACCCTTGAAAATTGAATACACACTAGAATGGAACCTATAGCCTTTCCCGGACGTTTATCTTCTCAATCATTAATTTGGGGGCCCGCAACGTGCAGGAATTTTATTCCAAGATATCGCTTGTCTACTTCATCGCCGCGACGACGGTGCTCATGGCGCTGGCGTTTTTCCTCCTCGGCACGGCGCTGCGGGAAATGTGGCAGATAACGAAAGGCGCGGACGCAGCCAGCACGGCGCTTTCCAGCATAAGCCTTCTGATCATCGGCTTCGCGGTGATCGAAACCGCCAAATTCATCGCCGAGGAAGAGGTGCTTCGAAGCAGGGAGCTGCGTTCGACCCGGGAATCGCGCCGTTCGATCACGAAATTCATTACCATTATCGTCATAGCAGCAAGCCTCGAGGCGCTCGTCATGGTGTTCCAGGCGACCCGCGAGGGCATCGAGTTCGCAATCTATCCGGCCGCGCTGTTTCTGGCCGCGACCATATCTCTGGTCAGTCTCGGCGTTTATCAATGGCTTTCCAGCCGGATCGGAGACCATCACGATCAGGACTAATCCCGTTGTTGCATTCCCTCAGAACGGCCAGACGATCATGATCATCGGAACCGCGACGGCGATGACGATGATCTCCAGCGGCAGGCCCATGCGCCAGTAATCGCCGAAGGCGTAGCCGCCCGGCCCCAGGATCAGCGTGTTGTTCTTGTGGCCGATCGGGGTGAGGAACGCGCAGGACGCGGCGACTGCGACCGCCATCAGGAATGGGTCCGGGCTTGCGCCGAGACTGCCGGCGATGTCGACGGCGACGGGCGCGGCGATGACGGCCGTGGCGGTGTTGTTAAGCACGTCGGACAGGGTCATGGTGACCACCATCAGCAGCGTGAGCACCACCCAGGCCGGCGCGCCGGCGGCGACTGCGACCAGCACATCGGCGATCAGCTCCGTGCCGCCGGAATTCTCCAGCGCCACGCCGAGCGGGATCATCGATCCCAGAAGGACCACCACCGGCCATTCGATATCGTCATAGACCTCGCGCAAGGGAATGATGTCGGTGAGAACATAGATCACGACGACGGCGGCCAGCGCGACCGGCAGATAAAGGACGCCGAAGCTCGCGAGCGCCACGGCCGCTGCGAATACGCCTGCCGCCAGGCCTGCGCGCCCATGCTGGGTGACCTGCAGGCCGCGCTCGGCCAGCGGCAGGGCGCCGATCTGGTTCGCCGCTTCTTCCACACGGCCCGCAGGCCCGATCAGCAGCAGGATGTCGCCGGCGGCGATGGGCTGACGGCGCACCCGCTCGCGGAATCTCTTGCCGCGCCTGGATATTCCGAGCAGCGTCACGTTGTAGCGCCGGAGCAGACGGACGTCGTCGGCGGAACGGCCCTGGATGCGGGAATCGCGCGGCACGACGACCTCGATGACCTTCAGGTCGGCGCCGGCCTCCTCGCGGTGCTTTTCCTCGCCAATGAACCCCAGCTTCAGTTTGCCAACAAAGGAGTCGATGGCGTCCGGCGTGGCGTCGACGACGATCAGATCTCCCTGTCTTATCTCCTCGCGCCTTGCAGCGCCGGGCAGCCGCCGGCCATTGCGGACAAGGCCGAGGAGGACGACCTCCAGCTCCGCCGCATCCTCGTCAAGATCGGCGACGGTCTTTCCGATCGCCGGCGATTCTTCCTTGACGACCAGTTCCGCCACATATCCGTGCAGGTCTTTCAGCTCGGAACCGGCGTTCCGTTCCGTCACCGACGCCGGTATCAGGCGCCAGCCGATCGTCGCCACAAAGGCAATGCCGACGACAGCGCAGACGACGCCGACCGGCGCGAAGTCGAACATCTGAAAGCCTTCGCCGAATTCGCGTTGTCGAAAGGAGGCGATGATGATGTTGGGCGGCGTGCCTATGAGCGTGATCAGGCCTCCGAGAATGGTGGCGAAGGACAGCGGCATCAGGGTGATCGCCGGGCTGCGATTGGCGCGCGCCGCCGCCTGGATGTCGACGGGCATCAACAGCGCCAGCGCGGCGACATTGTTCATGAAGGCCGACATGACGGCGCCGATGCCGGCGAGCTTGAGAATATGGCGACCGACGGACTGGCCGCCATGGGCGAGCAGCCGCATCACGAGGTCGATTGCGCCTGAATTGATGAGTCCGCGCGAGACGACGAGGACCAGCGCGACGATGATTGTCGCCGGATGCCCGAAGCCGGAAAAGGCGTCGTCCTTCGGCACCGCGCCAAAGGCGACGGCGACCAGAAGTGCGGCGAACGCAACCACGTCGTAGCGAAACCGGCCCCAGAGCATCAGGGCGAACACGGCCACGAAAAGTGAGAACAGGAAGATCTGATCGGCTGTCATTTGATTGTCGGTTCTATGTCCAAATGAAAGGCGTGACAACAGACGGGCCCCGTAAGCGGGGGTCAGCCGGGGGAAGGCCCTGAAAAGCGTTTTTCATTCGATAACGCGCTGCCCGGAATCGGGTTCCGGTGTGTGGTTGAATGGATATATTCATTCAAGTTATTGATATCGTTGCGTAACGTGAGAAATGAGGCAAATCTGGCTTTGTTTCGGGAAACGCCGCTTTTCGGCGTTTCGGCAATCTGGCTTTGTTTCGGGAAATCGGGATTTTGCGGTTCGTCCGGCGTGTCCGGCGGCGGAGTTTCGGCCTCGGCGGGGCAGTCGATCCAGGCTTTGAACGCCTTTTTCCGCCGCGCGCGGGCCTCGTTGCGGTAGCGCCGGAGCAGACGACCTGGATCTTCCATGCGACGCGCCATGCGCGGGTCGAAAAGCGCGGTGATGAGGCTCATCACCCTGCGGTCTTCCGACCGGGTGAGGCTTTCGCCGGCAAGCGCGCGTTTCACCAGTTCCGCGCCGTCGCAATGGTCAGGGTAGGGCGCGGCCAAATTCCTTCCCGCCTCGAAATCGCGGAGCGCGCGTTCGCAGGACTCAAGCCGGGCCTCGGCTTCGGCGAGCGCCAGCGCGCGGAAGCGCCGCTCGTCACACGGGATGAAATCCGCGAGGGTCAGGTCGGGCCGGCCGAGGATGATGCGGAGCCACAGGCCGACGCGCGCCCGATCGGGCTTCGCGGTCGCCCCGTGCCGGCGGGCGTTGCCAGCGACGACGGCCTTGCCTTCCGGCGTTCTGGGGCCTGTGCTTTTGGCAGAGTTCGCCCGGTTGCGGCGGGCGATGTGGTCCGCCGTCACAACGCATCCATATGAAGGGTGGCGGCGCGTCGAAACAGGGTCTGAAAGTTGGAGATCACTGCGCCGCCTCATCGTGATTTCGGGCAGGTCTTGTAGCACGGATTGTCGAAAAATACAAGGAAATGTTCTTTTTATGTTCCGGTGTGACGAATGAACATTCGGGTCGGATCTGCGAGGATGTAGTCACAGCAGGTCAACGAAGACCGTCCGGCTTCAGAGATCGTTTCCGGCGTTCCAGCACCACAGCGTCCCGTTACTCTTTCACTTCCCTGCGGAACAACAAATTCGATACACCTTGGCGAGGCTCTGCCAGGAAACGCTTGGTCTGCTCGGGTTCGATAGGGCGGCTGATGAAGTAGCCCTGGATGACGTTTCCCCCCACGCTGGCGATCGCACAAGCTTGCGCTTCCGTTTCGACACCCTCGACCACCGCTTCCAATCCCAGAATTTCCGCAAGCTTGATCATGGCGTGAATGACCTCTGTGGCTTCGGGTCTTTCGCCAACGTCCTCCAGGAACGACCGGTCGAGTTTCAGTTTCGTGATCGGCAACCGCTTCAGATAGTTGAAGTTCGAATAGCCCACCCCGAAATCGTCAAGCGCGATGCGATGTCCGAGGCCTGCCAGCCGGTTCAGATTGTCCCGGGCCAGAGAGAATTCGTGCAGCAGGGCTGTTTCGGTAATCTCGAATTCCACTCTCTCTGGTGGAATTTCCGACTGGGCGACAACGTCACCGATCCGGTCGATCGTGGCGGTCGACAGGATGTCCTGGGTCGAGAGATTGAAAGACACCGTCAGGTCTTCAGGCCACCAACGCGCGCCCGCAAGCGCCTTGCGGAGCAGCACCGGCGTGAGCTTTCCCAGCATGCCCGACGTTTCAGCGACGCGGAAGAACAGGTCCGGAGTCACGGCGCCGACGGAAGGACTGTTCCAGCGTGCGAGCGCCTCAAAGCCCAGTGTTCTGCCGGTGGTCAGATTGTGTTGCGGCTGGAATACGATCGAGAACTCTTCATCAAGGTTGCATGTGCGCAACGCCTGATCAATGTTGAATAGATTCTCCATTTCGTGGGCGATCTGCTCGGTGAAGACGACCACCTCGCCTCTCAGGTTCTTCTTGGCATAGGCCAGAGCGAATTCAGCGCGCTCGATCACGCCGGCCGCGGTCATCGATGGGTCTGCGCACAGAAGAAATCCGCCGGAAAGAGACAAGCTTACCGAGTACGCTCCGAGTTCATACCGACCCGCAAGCGACCTCTTAAGCTGCGCCGCAAATCTGTCGGGTTCCCCGATAATCGCCTTATCGAAACTGATGATGGCGAACTCATCGCCACCCATTCGGGAGCAGAACGTGTCTTTTCCGGCTGCTGTTTCGAGTTTTGAGGCGACCTGCTCAATCAGGCTTGCACCCGTCATATGGCCGAAATTGTCGTTGATGTTCTTGAAACCGTCGAGATTCAGGATCACGAGAGCGAATGGATCTCTGTGTGCCGACAGCCGATCGAGACTCTCGTCGAGTTCGCGAAGCAAACGCAGCCGATTGGGAAGCCCCGTCAGTCCGTCGGTGTTGGCCTGCCGGCGGGCGACCCGTTCCAGTTCTTCCGCCTTCTGCTGCTGGTCCTGCGCGGTCCTGCGGGAAGCAATCACCTGAAGCATTGCTCTCCTGAAAATCCACCACAGGCCGATGGAAGCAAAAGCCACGCCGAAAGCCATGAAGGCCAATACGAAAGTCTGATCCTGATGCTTTTGAAAAATCTGAAACGCCATTGCGCCCAGTGCGATGGCGATGCTCAGCAGGATCTGCCGCAGACTGATGCCGACTGCCGCAAAGATCATGGTCATGACGATGAAGTAGACGAGCTTGTACGGGTCGAAGGCCAGTTCTACGGTTATCCAGACATTCACCACGATCAAGAGGTTCGTGACGAATCCCCAGGTTTCCAGTGCGCTGAAATCCCGTATTTTGCGGCAGTGCCAGTAGCCGAACCCGGCCAGGACCGAAGCAGTGGCGGATGCGAGCCCGAGGAAAGCAAGCGCCACGCCTCCGCGATAGGCAAGATGCGCCAGAGTCATAATTGCATAGTAGATCGCCGACGCCGCCATATAACTGCGAACAATCGGCAGGTAGACCTCGGCGATTTCGATCGGCTTGACGTTTTGTATGATTTGACCCCAGTTGAAACAATACCAAACGCATTAAGTTATATTTGGTTCCAATTATTCTGCAATCAACACCAGTATTTCCTATTGGCTGGCTATCGATAGCGAATGGACTTGCCGTTAATCCAAGTGAGTAGAAGAATTTACTGCTATTTCTCTCAAGTCGTAGTTTGACCGCCAACAAAGCCCAGCATTGTATTCCGTGTGGATGGAGGTGTATCGCCTGTCGTCAAAAGGCGCGTGCGCGATGCGCCGCAGAGGCGCCGCTTGTGTCCGGCAGCTGAAGTTCGCACTATCAAGCAGCCAAGTCTGTTGGAGCTTCAGATCCGCCGCACTGTCTGAATTGCGCTCAAGCGCGCCATGAGGGCAGGGGCGGCGTTTTGCAGGACGACATTTTCAAGCATAAGCCGCCGGGCGTTACAGGAAATTCCGCTAAAGTCACTATAGAAGAAATTTGATTGAATTGTGTAACGAAATTGCAAGGTCGTTCTGATTATTTGACCTGTCCGTTGCTTCTGGAATTCTTCAACGCGATACGGTATTATTCGCAACTACTGAGAGTGGCGACTATCAGTTCCGCATATGACGTCAAATGAACAAGAGACGGGCGCCTCGTCCTCTTCCACAAGTCATTGCTGAGCCGTGCACAGTCGCCGCCAGCAAACAGGATCATCGACAACAACAAGCGTCATGAAGGAAAAACCCATGCGAAAAACGACAGATCTGAAACGTAGGGCCGCAACGATGCTCACGGCGGTCGCGACCGCGGCGATGGTCGCCATACAGCCCGCCGCCGCCTGCACCAGCTTCCTGCTGCCGACCTCGGACGGTGAGAGCGTCTACGGACGGACGATGGAATTCGGTTTCGAGCTGGAATCCGAAATGATGGTCGTGCCGCGCGGATATTCCTTCACCAGCGTCGTGCCGGACGGCAAGGGCGTCGACTGGACCGGCAAATACGGCGTGGTCGGGCTGAACGCCTTCGATCTGCCGAACGTCGTCGACGGCGTGAACGAAGAGGGCCTGGCGGGAGGCATCCTGTATTTTCCGGGATACGCCGGTTACGCCGAGGCGAAGGATGTGGACGCCAAGAGCGGCCTTGCGCCGTGGGAAGTGCTGACCTGGGCCTTGACGCAATTCACCACAGTCGCAGAAGTGAAAGCGGCGATCGCCGATGTTTCCGTGGTCGGCGTCGTCGAATCATCGCTCGGCATCGTGCCGCCGTTCCACTTTGTTTTTCATGACGAAAGCGGGGCGTCGCTGGTGGTCGAGCCGGTGGATGGCGCGTTGAAAATCTACGACAACCCCGTCGGCGTCATGACCAATTCGCCCGGATTCGACTGGCATCTGACCAATCTCGGCAATTTTGTGAATATTTCGCCGGTCAATGTCGAGTCGATGGAAATCTTTGGCGACAAGATCGGCAGCTTCGGCCAGGGATCCGGGCTTCTGGGTATTCCCGGCGACCCGACGCCGCCTTCGCGGTTCATCCGCGCCCTTGGCTATACGGCGTCCGCCGAACGCGTGCCCTCCGGCATCGAAAGCGTGCGGCTCGCCGAACACATTATCAACAATTTCGATATCCCGATCGGCTTCGTAAAGCCTGACGACCCGAAGGAATCGCCGGACTATACGCAATGGTCGGCCATCGCGGATCTCAAAAACCGTCGCTACTACGTGAAGAGCTACAAGGACCAGGTTCTGCGCAGCGTCGATCTGATGAGCTTCGATCTCGACGCCAAGGACCTGGCAAAGGCGCCGCTGACGCCGATGATGGAACCGCCGGCGCTGGCGTTTCCGAAGTAGCGAGAAGACCTGGAGGGGACGACAATCACCTCCAGTTTTTAACGCCGCCTTCCGCATTTGACGCCGGACGGAGCGCGCCGATCTTGCGGGCGCGCCGTCAAGGCTGACTCTTTTGTTGCGTCTCCACCGCAACAAAAGACCCGTTTTCTGGCCCCAAAATCCAATCCGTTTCGCCGGCGGCAGCAATGCCGCCGCAGTCATTTCACAGGCGTCAATCATACAGGGATTGACTCCTTACTAAACGCTCGTTAAGTAATCTACTGAACGCTCGTTAAGTGAGGAAGGCGAGTGGAGGAGGAGGTTCGGTTTGGCGAGTCCGAAAACGGCGACAAGTCGTGATAACGCTTCAGCAAGAGTGGAAAGACAGGTTTCCAGGGGGCGCGATCCCCGGGCGCAGGGCGCTGCCCGCCGCCAGGAGATTCTCGACGCAGCCTGCGAGCTGATCTATGCGCGCGGTTACGCGTCTGCGTCGATGCGGGATCTGGCAGGCGTCGTGGGCGTGACCCAGGCGGCGCTTTACTATCATTTCGCCAACAAGGAAGACATCCTCTTCGCGCTCATCGAGGGCTTTACCAAGAAGCTCTCAGCGCTGTTGCAAGACGCCTTGCAGGCGGGCGACGGCGGGGTGGCCGGACTGGAAGACGCCATCAGGGCGCATATCATGCTCGCGCGCTCGCACTACCGTGAATTCAAGCTCGTCACCGAAGACAAGAAGCTGCTTGGCGAAGTTTATTCGGAAGCAATGCGAAAGGGCGAACGCGAAATATTCTTGATGTATCGCGACGCGATTGCGGAGCTGAAGGAACGCGGCCTCATCGCGCCGGTCAATATCTCGGTGTCCGTCTTCAACATCCTGGCGATGATCAATTTCGTTCCCCAGTGGTATCGCGCCGATGGCGAGCTGTCGCTGGAGGACGTGGCTGACGAGACCGTCGCGCTTGCGATGAAAGGATTGCTGGCGAAGCCGGCCGACTGATGCATTCCCGAACTGAATAATCTCAACGGAGGAAAGAGAGATGAGAGGAATACGCGCAACCGCAGTGGCGGCAGGCCTTGTCGCCGCCTGCAGTTTCATCACCACGTCGCATGCCGACGACACGATCCAGATCGGCGCTCCGCTGATCCTCAGCGGACCCGGCGCATTCGCCGGCGAAGCGAGCAAGCGGACCCTCGACATGCTGGCGGAGGAACTGAACAAGGGGGGAGGGATTTCCGGCGCCCCTGTCGAGTTCGTCTATTATGACACCGAAGGCAAGCCCGACGTGGCGGTGCGCGTCGTCAATCGCCTGGTCAAGAGCGACCAGGTCGACGCCGTGCTCGGGCCCATCGCGAGCTGGGAGGCGGTCGCAGTCAAGCAGGTGCTTGAACGGGCCGGCGTGCCGACCCTCATGCTCTCCGCAACGCGCTCGACCGTCGATCCCGTGTCGGATTGCGTCTTCAAGCTGCCGGCCGATGACGCGATCGTTGTTGCGCGGGTGTACAAGTATCTGAAGGAAAACGGCATTTCGAAGGTCGCCCTGATCACCACGCAGGACGGATTTGGCGACGGCGGCCAGCGCGAGCTGGAAAATCAGGCTGAAGCAGCCGGCATCGAGATTGTCTTCGACGAGAAGTTTTCGATGGACGACACCGATCTCGCGCCGCTTCTGAACAAGATCAAGCGCACGGACGCGCAAGCCGTCATTAACTGGTCGTCCTCGCGAGCCCCGGTCATCGTGACCAACACATTCAGACAGGTCGGCCTCGATCTTCCGCTGATCCACAGTCACGCCGCGATTTCGCCGGCTGTGCTGGAGGGCGCAGGCGACAACAGCGAAGGCATGCTGGCGGCCGGCGCCAAGTTCGAAGCCGTCAACGATCTGCCGGATTCCGACCCCCAGAAGCCTGTCATCAAGGCCTATCGCGACGCCTATGAGGCCTCCTTCGGGGAAGCGCCGAACCAGTTCGGCGCCGGCGCCTACGACGCCTTCAACATTCTGGTTGACGCGCTCAAGCGCGCCGGCACGGAGTCGGAAGCCCTGTGCGACGCGATCGAGCAGACCAAAGGCCATGTAGGTCTTGGCGGCGTCTATTCCTATTCCGACAGCGATCACGCCGGACTGGGAACGGATTCCGTCGTCATCTATCAGGCCGGATCCGGCCAGTGGAAGATGCTGCAGTAACGAGCCCCTGGCGGTGATGAGATCATGATAACGGACCTTGCGCAGATCCTGATCACGACCCTGACGGTGGGGAGCATGTACGCCCTCGTCGCCGTCGGCGTGTCGCTGATCTACAGCGCCACGGGCGTGATCAACTTTGCGCAGGGCGAGTTTGTCATGATCAGCGGCATGACCGTCGCCGGGCTATATGGTCAGCTTGGCTGGCCCCTGGCGCCGGCGATCGGCGTGGCGCTTGTCGCCGTGCTGCTGTACGGCGCGCTGCTGATGGTGCTGACGACCGGGCTTGCCCGGCGCACATCGCTGATTGGCGTGCTCATCATCACGATCGGCGCGTCGATTGCGACATCGGGCACGGCGGCCCGCATCTGGGACAGCGACACCCATCGCTTTGCGCCGTTTTCGGGCGACGCGCCTTTCTGGGTTTTCGGCGCCACGGTGACGCCGCAGGCGCTCTGGATCATCGGCGTCAGCACTGTGTGCGTTGCGGGTCTTATCTGGTTCATGCGCTCCACCATGGTCGGCAAGGCCATGCGCGCGTGCTCGCTCGACAAATCCGCCGCCACCATGGTGGGTATTCCGGTGCAGGCCACAGTAATGGTTTCCTTTCTGCTGTCAGGCCTGCTTGGCGGCGTCGGGGGGATCGTCACCACGCCGCTGACGACCGTCGACGCCTATAGCGGCATGCTGCTCGCCATCAAGGGATTTTCCGCGGCGATGCTGGGCGGGATGGGAAGCATTGTCGGCGCGCTGCTCGGCGCCTTGCTCATCGCCTTTATCGAGACGGTGACGGTGACTTTCGGATCGAGCGCCCTGAAAGAACTTCCGACGTTCACGGCCATCATCCTCGTCCTGCTTTTGCTGCCGCGCGGCATCGTGGGAGGACGCCAGGAAGCCGGCCTGCAGCACGAGGATCTCACGAAGCAATAGGAGGCGCGGCGGCGCGCCTGCGGGCAGCGCAGCCTTGTTCCTGATCCGAGATAGACAGACAATGACGACAATCGCACTTCCCGCCAGAAACGAGATCCGGAACAACGCAGCCACCGTGCTTGCCTTCGCCGCCGGCATGATTGCGCTGCCGTTCGTTTTCGGCAACGGCTACTATCTCAACACGCTCGTCTTCGTCGCCATTCTCGCCCTGCCTGCGCTGGGCCTGAGCCTGTTGAGCGGTTTGAGCGGGCAACTCGCCATTTCCCACGGCGCGTTCTTTGCGCTCGGCGCCTACGGCTCGTCCATTCTGGCGGTTCGCCTCGGAATAGACCCGGCGATCTCGACAATCCTCGCGCAATTCATCGTCGCGGCGATCGCAGCCGCGATCGGGGCCGTGGTGTTGCGGCTGCGCAGCCACTATCTCGCCATTGCGACCTTGAGCTTCGCCATCATTGTCGAACTGCTGATCGAGGAATGGTCTTCGGTGACCGGCGGCATGCAGGGCATGATCGGCATTCCGCCCTACGAGATCGCCGGAATGAGCCTGACCTCGGACAAGGCGGTGTACCTGGTTTACTGGCCGATCACGATCCTGATGCTGTGGTTCGCGCTGAACCTGTCCGTCTCGCGCGTCGGCCGCGCGCTGCGGGCGATCCGCGAAGGCGAGCCGATCGTCGACTCGCTCGGCATTCGGGCGGCCAACTACAAGATCGGCGTCTATGTCGTGTCTTCGGTTTTCGCAGGCCTGGGCGGAAGCCTGTACGCGCATTTCGTGGGTTTCGTGACGCCGGCCACCGGATCGCTGATGTTCGCGATCGACATCATCATGGTGCTGGCGCTCGGCGGGTTCGACCGCTTGTGGGGCGCGCTTGTCGGCGTCGCGTTGATTACGCTGCTCAACGAATATGCGCTTGGCTTCGCGGACTACAAACGGATCTTTCTTGGCGTGGCGCTGATCGCCGTGATGCTGGTTTTTCCGCGCGGCCTGCTGCCGGGGATCATCGATCTCGTCGGCAGCGGCTTGAGGAAGGGGGGCGCCGATGCTCGCCGCGCGTGATCTCGGCAAATCCTTCGGCGGTCTGACCGCCCTGCACAATGTCAGCTTCGACGTTGTGAAAGGCCAGATCAAGGCCGTCATCGGGCCGAACGGCGCCGGCAAGACGACGCTGTTCAACCTGATTGCAGGAACCTTGCGGCCGAGCGCCGGAACGATCACGCTGGATGGAAAGACCATATCCGGTCTCTCTGCTTCGGCGATCGGCGCCAGCGGCATCGCCAGAACGTTTCAGCAGCCCCAGGTCTTCCGGTCGCTGTCGGTGGCCGAAAACGTGATGCTCGGCGGTCACCGGTTCAACAAGGCCGGCTTTATCGCCTGCGGCCTCGGGCTTTCCTTCACCCGGCGCGAAGAGGAAGACCTGCACGCCACGGCCTCAAAATGGCTCGATTTCGTCGGACTTGCGGAGTTTTCGTCCCGCACGGCGAGCGAGCTCTCGCTGGGCCAGCAGCGCTATGTGGAAATCGCACGGGCGATGGCGACGGGCGCAAAGGTCATCCTGATGGACGAACCGGCCGCGGGTCTCGACGACACGGAGACGAGGCAACTCGGCGATCTGGTCAGGCAAATCCGCGCCACCGGCGTGACGGTTCTTATCATCGATCACCACATGGATTTCATCATGAGCATTGCGGACAGCATTCTGGTGCTCAACTTCGGCGAATGGCTGGCGGAAGGAACGCCCGAGGAGATCGTCGGATCGGAAACGGTGATCAACGCCTATCTGGGGAGCGTGGAGGATGCTTGAGCTTGCCAACATCTCCGTGTCCTACGGTTTCATTTCCGCCCTGAAGGACGTCTCGCTGAATGTCGACGAAGGCGAGATCGTCGCGTTGATCGGCTCCAACGGCGCCGGGAAATCGACCCTTATCAACACATGCGCTGGCCTTGTGCGTCCGGGCGGTGGCGAGATCAGGCTGCGCGATCGCGCCCTTTTGAAAACGCCGTCCTACAAACGCGCGGAACTGGGCATCGCCGTCGTGCCGGAAAACCGGCGCCTGTTCGGCGAAATGAGCGTGCGCGACAATCTGTGTCTTGGCGCCTTTTCGCGGTCGTCCATGGGACGCATGCCGGATCTGAAGCAGGATATCGAGATGGTTTTCGCCCTGTTTCCGCGCCTGGCGGAGCGGCAGTCGCAGCGGGCGATGACGATGTCGGGCGGCGAGCAGCAGATGCTGGCGATCGGGCGCGCCCTGATGAGCCGTCCGCAGATCATTCTCATGGACGAGCCTTCCATCGGGCTCGCGCCGAAAATCGTCGCCCGGATTTTCGAGGTCATCCGGCAATTGCGCGAGCAGGGCAAGACGATCCTGCTTGCGGAGCAGAACGCCGCGGCGTCGCTCAGAATCGCCGATCGCGCCTATGTGCTCGAGCTCGGCCGCATCACCATGCAGGGCAAAGCAAGCGAGCTGTGGGAACAGGACAAGATACGCAAACTCTATCTCGGGGAGAACAAGACGTGAAAGGCAAGGTTGCGATCGTTACAGGCGCGGGCGGCGGCATCGGCGCCGATGTCAGCAGCGCTCTGGCGGAGGCTGGATACGTGATTGCGGCGAACGACATCAATGCGGAGGCGGCGCAGCGCTGCGTCGCGCTGCTGCAGGGCAGGGGTTTCGAAGCCACGGCCTATCCCGTCGACATCGGAGATCCGGTCGCCGTGGACGCCATGGTCGCACAGATCGAGGAAGACCTCGGACCAGTGACCGCCCTCGTCAACAACGCCGGCGTTCCGGGGCCGTTCTCGCTTCTGGTCGACATGGACAACGATGTCTGGGACCGGACGCTGAAGGTTCATCTCAGCGGCTCGTTCTATCTCATTCGCGCAACCGCGCGGCGCATGATTGTCCGGCGCAAGGGCCATATCGTCAACATCGCCTCAGTGGCCGGGATGCGGGGCGTCGTGGGAAGCGCGGAATACGGCGCGGCCAAGGCTGGCGTGATGAACCTGACGATGACCGCGGCCAAGGAACTCGCGCCCTTCGGGATCACGGCCAACGCCGTGGCGCCCAGCATGGTGGGAACGACGATCAACACCGAGCTTCACGCCAAGGGAAGCCGGTTCATTTCCTCGGCGCTCGAAGGCACGCCCGACGGCTCTCTGGTCGCGCCGGAGAGGATTGCGGCGCTGGTTGCGTTCCTGTGCAGCGACGCCGCCGAGCACATCAACGGCGTGACAATACCCATCGACGGCGGCGCCAGCATCGAGATGGCCTCCGACGGCTATATGCGCCGAAGCCTTGTCAAGCGCAGCGCCACTTGCGGCGAGGTCTAGAATGCGGGTTCTGACTGACATTCTGGAAGAAGGCGCGGCGAAATTCGGCGATCGGACGGCGATCGTGTTCGGCGAACAAAGCCTGACCTACCGCGAACTGCTGGACGCGGTTTTGCGACTGACGGCGCGCCTGCAGAAACTCGGTCTTCAACCAGGCGACAAGATAGCGTTTCTCGATGAGAACAGCCTCGAGTTTCCGGTCGTCGTCTTCGCCGCAGCCATGGCCGGCGGCGTTTTCGTACCTGTGAACTTCCGCTTCGGCGCGGATGAGATCGCTTACGTCGTCAACGACGCCAGACCCGGATTGTTGCTGGTCTCTGCGACCTACAGGCCGGTGGCCGACCGCGCGCGCAGCGACTTCGCCGACGACGTCAAGGTGTTGGATGTACCGTCGGTGGCCGCATTGCTTGCCGCGTCCGACGCGCCGCAACCCGACCGTCCAACCATCGAACCGGACAGTCCGGCGATGGTCATGTATACGAGCGGCACGACGGGTTTTCCGAAAGGCGCGCTGCTATCCCACGGAGCCTACATCGCCAACATCAACGCCATCGCCGCCGCCGGAGAGCTTGCGGCGGACGACCGCGTGATGGTTTCGCTGCCGATGTTTCACAATGGCGGACTGATCGCCGTATTGATGCCAACGCTCAGTCTCGGCGCGCTGGCGGTGATCATGCCGAGAGGATTTGAGCCTGACGCGGTGCTGGCGGTTGTCGAGCGCCATTCCATCAGCGCCACGATGTGGGTGCCGACAATGCTGTCGATGCTCGTCAATTCCGATGCGATCGGATCCCGCGACGTCTCTTCCCTGAAGAAGATCTGGTACGGGTCTTCGCCGATTGCTCCAGGTCTTCTGGAACAGGTCCGAGCCGCGTTCGACGCTGATCTCTACCAGTTCTACGGCATGACCGAAACCGGCATGACCTCCGTTCTGACCCCGGACGACCATCGGCTTCACCCCCAGGGCACGGGCCGTCAGATGGACCCGGCAGAGCTGCGGCTGGTGGATGACAACGGAGACGACGCGCCGGTGGGCGAGGTCGGAGAACTGCTTTCCAGGCAAACGCCGCTCGGCATGACGGGCTATCTCGGCAACGACGACGAGACGGGCAAAACCGTGGTCGACGGGTGGATCCACACCGGCGACATGGCGCGAAACCTCGGAGACGGTTACTTCGTCATCGTCGATCGCAAGAAAGACATGATCATATCAGGCGCCGAGAACATCTATCCGCGCGAAATCGAGATTGCGCTGGCCGCCCATCCGGACGTGGCCGAGGTCGCGGTCTTCGGCATTCCGGACGCCGTCTATGGCGAGGCGGTGTGCGCAGCCGTCGTTCCCGCGCAAGGCGCTGCGCTGCAGCCGGATGACCTGGTGGCCTGGAGCGCGGCGCGCCTTGCCAGTTACAAGAAACCCAAGCGCGTGCTCCTTCTGGACGAACTGCCGAAAAACGCCGCCGGAAAGGTGCTCAAACACGCCCTCAAGGCGCCGTTCTGGCGCGTAGAAAAGCGAGCGATATAGCAATGCTGGATGAGAGAATCCTTGAAGGGCTGCGTCCTTTGCGAGAAGGGCTGTATGTATTCGAGGACGGTCGTCCCGTGGCCTTGTCGGGCGGGCGTTGCCAGCGATGCGGCAAGGTCTGTTTCCCGGCCCGCCGACAATGCGGAGACTGCCCGTCCGGAACGAGGATGCTGCCTCACAGATTGTCGACGGAGGGCTTTCTCTACACCTGGACTGTGGTGCACGTGCCTTCGGCGCTCGGTCATAAGCCGCCCTATGCCTATGGCTACATAAACCTGCCGGCCGACGGGACACGCATCTTTGCGCCGCTTGTCGCCGACAGCGAAACCGTCTGGAAGCCCAGCCTCTCCGTTTCGCTGATATTCGTTGAATCGCCGGCGCGCGAGACGCCCGGCGTGCTGAGCTACGCTTTCACACCAACAAGACGTGTCGACGATGTCTGAGCCCGGTCGCAAAGCATATGTATCGGGCGTGGGGATGACGGCTTTCGGTCGCCACGAGACGAGGACTATGACCGATCTCGGCTGCGAGGCCGTCACAGGCGCTCTTGAAGATGCTGGCGTTGCGCCCCGCGATGTTCAGGCTGCCTACTGCGGCAGCGCCATGGCGGCGCTCGTTCACGGCGAAACCGGCCTTGGCCAATCGGTTCTCATGGAGCTTGGCGTCAGAGGCATTCCCGTGGTCAATGTCGAGAACGCCTGTGCGACAGGCGCCACGGCGCTGCATCTTGCATGGCGCGACGTCGCCTGGGGCATTCACGACGTCGTTCTGGCGTTTGGCGTGGACAAGGCCGTCATGCCGAAGGGCACGGTTCTGAAAGCGGGCACGACGCAGTTCGAGGCCCAACTCGGTGACATCTTTCCGGGCACCTTTGCACTGATTGCCCGGCGGCACATGGAAAGCTACGGCACGACGCCCGCGCAGCTCGCCCGGGTGTCGGTCAAGAATCACGACAACGGCATGCTCAATCCGCTGGCGCAGTTCAACAAGCCGGTCAGTCTGGAAACGGTGCTTGCCTCTCCCATGATTGCAGAGCCGCTGACCTTGCTGTCGTGCTGTCCAAACAGCGACGGCGCCGCAGCGGCGATCGTCTGTTCGAAGGAGTGGCTAAGCCGCAGCGACAACGACGCCTTGCGTATTGCGGCGTCGGTGCTTGTGTCCGGAGACTACGAGCCGCTGCGCGACATGACCTGTTGGGACAGCGAAAAACGCTGCGTGAACCAGGCCTACGAGGACGCCGGTCTCGGCGTTGAAGACCTGGACGTCATCGAGGTGCATGACGCCTTCACGATTTCGGAAATCATTCACTGCGAGACGCTGGGGCTCTGCGCGCCCGGCGACGGCGGCGCCCTGATCGAGAGCGGCGCCACCAGTCTCGGCGGCAGCATCGTCGTCAATCCGAGCGGCGGGTTGCTGGCCCGCGGTCATCCGCCCGGCGCCTCGGGCCTCGCCCAGATCCACGAACTCGCGGCGCAACTGCGCTGCATGGCAGGGCGCCGGCAGATCACGGGCGCGCGCGTCGGGCTCGCCCAGATCATGGGCGGCAACAAGGCGAACGACGCCCAGGCCTGTGCGGTTCATATTCTGGTGAACGACGTTACATATTGAGTTTCGAAAGGGCGGTCGAGCCGGTTGGCGGAAAGCGTCGCGATCCCCGATGCGTCGTTGACGAGGCGCTTGAAGGAGGAGTGACTGCCACTGTCCTGCAGGTTCGCCATGAGGGCAGGGGAGAATTGGCAGACACGCCCTTAACGAACGGGATCATGCTCACTCCGGCAGAACGCGGAACTCCAGCCGGTGAAGATCATCCGGCAACGCAGAGACAGGCATCTCCTGCTTCGCTGAGGCGGTCTCAAAACGCCAGGTTCAGGCTGATGCTGGCCGCATGGTTCTGCTGTTCGCTGTTGAACAGCCCGTCATAGTTCGCCCGCACCTTGAAACTGTCGCTGACGGGAACGGCGACGCCCGCGCCGAGCCGGAACCGGTTGCGTCCGGCATCGGGGCCGAGGACCGAGAATGCTGTCGGGCTGCCCTCGAACACCATGGTCTGTGTGGGCACGACGTCGGCGAAGGCGTATTCCCAGAGCGCGCGCACCTCGAAGGTCACGTCTCCGGCGCCGGTGGGCATCGTGTGCTGCAGCGCGAGACCGAGGCCAATGTCGAACTGCGTCCAGCTTTCCGAGAGGCCCGTCAGATTAAGCGCGCCCGCGCCGGTTTCGGAGAAGTCGCCATGTCCGGACCAGCCGGCGTCGACCGTTGCAATCGGCGACAGCGTCGTGCCGGCGGCGATGGCGAAGCCGTAGGCGGCCTCGCCGGAAAAGCCGAATGTGTTCGTCCAGTAGTCGGTTTCGGCCCTGCGGTTGATGTCGCCGAAGGCAATTTGCCGTGTCGTCGACACGCTGCTGCCGAGATAGGCGAGCGAGCCGGAAAGGCTCCACGGGCCGTTCGCCCATCCGCCGTAGACGCCGATCTGGAAGTTGTCCGCCTCCATGGACGACAGACGCGCGTCCACCGTCGCGCTGCTCCTGGTATACCCGAGGCCGAAGCCGGCGAAGGCCTGGCCCCGCGCAACGTCCAGCGAGTTCTCGTAGCCGCCGGCGATGCCGGCCGACCACCAGTCGAGCGTAGCGGCGTTTCCGTCGCTGTCGATCGATCCGCCGCCGCCGAGCGGCGCAAGCCAGGCCTGGCCTGCGGAGGCGTTTGCCGATGCGTCCTTGCCGAAGCCGTGTGTCGCCGTCATCGTGTCGGTGAGCCCGGTGTTCATGACGCCGGC
Organism: Flavimaribacter sediminis; assembly: GCF_019492055.1. Lineage (GTDB taxonomy): Bacteria > Pseudomonadota > Alphaproteobacteria > Rhizobiales > Rhizobiaceae > Flavimaribacter > Flavimaribacter sediminis. Next base: position 740,911 of record NZ_JAICBX010000001.1, read on the forward strand.
CGCGCCCTGCTGACGCAGCAGGCGGCTGAACTGCGAGAAGGTCTGATTGATGACATGCTGCGCGGAGGCGTGGATCTCGCCGGAAGAAACATCGAAGGCCTGGCGCACCGCTTCCACGCCGTTCGGCGCCAGCGACAGCTTCACGATTTCGTTGAAGACGGTCAGGGCGTCGCCTGTCTGCGCCATGTTCTGAAGTCCGCTTGCCGCCTGGAACTGGTTGTAGGTGTTCGCAAGGCTGGTGAACGGAATGTCGGCGACCAGCATCAGGTCGACATAATCGGCGCCGTAGAGCACATCGGCGCGGATCAGCGAGAAGGGCTGGTTGTAGAGGAAATCGGCATTGCGGATGACGCCGGCCTCGGCCTCGACGATGCGGTAGGTCTCGCCGTCGGCATAGCTTGCCTCGGAATCGAGCGCCACGATGTCAAGCGCGCCGCCGTTGATGGTGGCCGTTCCCGTGGCCGCAATCAGGTCGGCCTCGTCGGGCGCCGCGATCTCGACCTCGTAGACCGACCCGGCGTTGAAGACGACGTCGCCCGCAACATTGATCACGCCGACCGAATTGCCGGGCGCGACTGTTCCGTCGATCACCAGCCCGCCGACCGTGCCATCGCCTTCCAGCCGGCCGTCGGGGCCGACGGTCATCGCCATGTTGGCGAGCATCGCGTTGTTGACCAGCGTGCCGCCGGCGACCGTGAAGGGACCGGCGACGGCGTTGGTTCCGGTGAGCGTCCAGACCGAGGCGTCTTCCTTACCGAAGATCTCGAAATCGTTGTACTGGGTTCCAATCAGCGCCACATCGAAGGTCTGTTCGCCTTCGCCGCCGAGGAGGAACCGGTCCTCGCCGTCGCCCGCCTCGACCGAGCCGATGACGACGCCCATCGGCTGCAGTTCGAAGATGTCGTCGGTCGCGCCGGTGTACTGGACCGCAACGCCGACTGCGCCGTCGGCGCTCTCGATCAGGCCGTTGTTGGAGAGATTGCCGACGACCGGGTCGCTGACGGTGAAGGTTCCGTAGAGAATGCCCTCATTGTGGACGGCGCGACCGCCTTCGCCGGTGGCGACCAGATTGTCGAAGGAATTGATGAACCCGTTGACGATGGTGTGGTTTGCCGTCGTCGCGCCTTGATTGGCGACGCCATCGAGCGTCAGCGTCGTGTTCTTGCCGATGACGAGAGCGTGGGCGTTCATGCCTTCCGTGGATACGGAAACATCGCCGATGGCGAGCGTATTGTCCATGTCCACGCCGGGGAGTTCCGTACCCAGCCCTTCGCCAAGCACGAGGCCGTGCGCCTCGTCGCCGGTGGTCGTGATCTCGATCTCATCCAGGATCGTGAGAGAATCACTGCCTTCGACCTGGCTGCCGAAATTGACGACGATGCCGCGCGATCGGTCGCCCGATGTCGTGACATCCATATTGTCCAGCAGCAAGTTTGACGAAATGTCGGTGGAGTCGACGCCGAGCCCGTGGATGATGACGCCGTCGGCGTCATCTCCTGTGGTTTCAACCGAAACGAAATCCATATCATTCGTGAAGGTGGAATTTGACGCGGTCGATGGCGATACGCCATAAAAACCTGCGTCGCCGAGGATGACGCCGGCCGATCCCGAGCCCGATGTGGAAACCGAAACACTTGTCAGACTGCTGACAAAAGTGCTGCCGCTTGTTGCTGAAGGCGACAATCCGGCCAAAACCGGAACAATCATCAGACCGGCCGAATTGTCCCCTTGGGTGCTCAAGGTCAAATTCAATGCATCGAAAGCCGCAATGCTGTTGTCGGCCCTGACGCCGATATGCGTCGCCGCGTTGGAGTTGTCGCCCACGGTGGAAATGTCGAGGTTTGACAGTTCGAGCGACGTTGAGCCCGACTCAACCCCACCATGAAAGAGCCCCGGCGAGTCGTCGCCATGTGTGGCGATGGTCGTTGCGTTTAGAGTAAAACTGGAGGCGGATAAAGCGCCCAGACTGCCTATATACAAACCGGCGCTGTTGTTTCCCTGCGTCGTAAGGTTGCTGTCGAAGAGATCGACGGTGCGCACCGAATCGAAGCCGCCGTCTTCGACGTGGAGCGCCGGCGCATCGTCGCCTTGGGTATTGATTGTTACGTTTTCGAGGAAATAGCTATCGGACGACGTTTCACCGTCATCGACCTGAAAGACGAGACCGCCCGAGCCGTCGCCGGAGGCCTGGAACGCGCTGTCGAGAACGACGGCGTTCAGGATCGACGACGAGCCGCGCGTGACATCGAGCAGCGTGGCGTCGTCGCCTCCCGAGGCAAACGACGTGCCCTCGGCGAAGAACAGGACATCGCTGGAGTCACCGACATGCAGACTGACGACTTCGGAACTGTCGCCGTGCGTGCCAAAGCTCGTGTTCTCCGCCGACAAGTTTATGCTGGACTCGTCACCGAGATCGACGTCGATCAGCGTCGCGTTGTCGCCTTCGGTGCTCAGGGCAGGGCCGGATTGCGGGGTGAGGTCGGCGAACGACAAGGTCGCTGTCATCGGACCGCCAGGGCTGTGCACCACGATGCCGCGGGAATTGTCGCCTGTCGTGTTCGCAGCCACATTCTCGAAGCTGACGGAGGCTTCCGTGTTGGGTCCGCCCGCGCCGAGCCCATAGACGACCACGCCGTCGGCGTCGTTGCCTGTCGTAGAGACCGTGACATTGTTCAGATCGTAATTGACCGTGGTGTCCGGTACGGTCGGAACCGGCCCGTCATAGAGGCTGGCGTCGCCAATGATGACGCCGGTCGAGCCGGCGCCCAGTGTCGAGACAGTCAGGTTTTCCAGAGACACGACGCCGGTGCTGCCGCCCGTGGCGCCGGAGAGCGGGACGGCGAGCAGGCCCACCGAGTTGTCGCCTTCGGTGGTGAACGTGGAGTCGATGATCTCGATTCCGGAAAGGCTCATATCGTTATCGACGCCCAGTGAAATCAGGGCGCTGGAATCATTGCCGAACGTGGAAACTGTGAGATTGAATATGACGAGGGATTTGACCGAATCTCCTCCCGAGCCGCCAACGAAGATGCCTGTCGAGTTGTCGCCTTGTGTAAAAGTTGTCATATCCCCGATAGCCACTTCAATGGCAGAGTCTTGGCCGAGTTCACCTATGTGTACGCCACCGCTGTTTGCGCCACTTGTGGAAATGCTGCTGTTAAAGAACTGCGTAACGCGAACGGAGGAATTGCCGCCGTCTTCCAGATAGAATGCCGGTGCATCGTTGCCCTGTGTCTCGATCGTCACGTTGTCGAGAAAATGGGTATCGGTTGACATGTCTCCTTCGTTTACCCGAAAAACGAGCCCACCCGATCCGTCGCCGACGGTTTCGAACGTCGTGTTGAGGGCAGTTACATTCATGATGGAGTTCGAACCGCGCCTGATCTCCAGGAGCGTCGCTTCGTCGCCCTCCGAGGCAAACGATGCACCTTCGGCGAAGAACAGGACATCGCTGGAGTCACCGACATGCAGACTGACGACTTCGGAATTGTCGCCGTGCGTGCCGAAGCTCGTGTTCTCCGCCGACAGGTTTATACTGGACTCGTCACCGAGATCGACGTCGATCAGCGTCGCGTTGTCGCCTTCGGTGCTCAGGGCCGGGCCGGATTGCGGGGTGAGGTCGGCGAACGACAATGTCGCTGTCATCGGACCGCCAGGGCTGTGCACCACGATACCGCGGGAATTGTCGCCTGTCGTGTTCGCTGCCACATTCTCGAAGCTGACGGAGGCTTCCATATTGGGGCCGCCCGCGCCGAGCCCATAGACGACCACGCCGTCGGCGTCGTTGCCATCTGTAGAGACCGTGACATTGTTCAGATCGTAATCGACCGTGGTGTCCGGCACGGTTGGCAGCGGCCCGTCATAGAGGCTGGCGTCGCCGATAATGACGCCGGTCGAGCCGGCGCCCAGTGTCGAGACAGTCAGGTTTTCCAGAGAAATGACGCCGGTGCTGTTACCGGTCGAACCGGACAGCGGGACGGCGAGAAGACCAACGGAATTGTCGCCTTCGGTGGTGAGCGTTGAGTCAACCACGCTGAAAACAGCGACGCTGCTGTCATTCGCCACACCGAGGAGGGTTGCGGCGGCGGAGTCGTCGCCAACCGTCGAAATATCGACATTGGTCAAATTTGCGGTAACTGCAGACGAGGCGCCAGCGCCGCCGAAGAACAAGCCGTCGGAGCTGTCGCCCTGTGTTGCTATGGACGTATCCGTTACCGTCAGTTCACTGGCCGAGCTCTCGCCCATGCCGCCGACAGTGACAGCCGGACTGCCGCTGCCCTGCGTTTCGAAGGTGCTGTCGATAATTGCTACGGTGCGCAGCGAGGAGTCGCCGCCGTCTTCCACATAGAAGGCCGGGGCGTCGTGGCCCCGGGTATAGATCGTCACGCCATCGAGGTAATAGTTGTCCGTTGACGTATCGCCGCCGTCGACATGAAATACGAGACCGCCTGACCCATCGCCGGAGGTCTGGAACGCGCTGTCGAGGACGACGGCGTTCAGGATCGACGACGAGCCGCGCGTGACATCGAGCAGCGCAGCGTCGTCGCCTTTCGATATCAGTGTGGAATTCTGCAGGAGGAGAAGCAGGTCGCTGCTGTCGCCGACCGAGAGGTCGAACACGCCCGATCCGTCTCCGCGCGTGCCGAAGCTGGTGTTCGCGCCCGCAACGTTCAGGCTCGAGGTGTCGCCGAGATCCATGTCGACAAGCGCTGAGTTGTCGCCGCTCGTCTGCAGACCCGGTCCGTTGCTGGAACTGATGTCGTCGAACTGCACCGTGGCCGTGGAGCCGCCCGCGCCATGCATGAGGATGCCGGCGGAATTGTCGCCGTAGGTCGCGATCATCGGCCGGCCTTCCGTCGCCCCCGATCCGTCGGCTTCGAAATTGAAGACGCTGTTCGCGCCCGGGCCCATGATTGCGGGGGAATTGTCTCCGACTGTATGGATGCGCGCGTCGTCGTACATCAGCACGTCCAGCGCGGAATCGCCACTTGCGGCGCTGATGGCGGGAGAGCCTCTGCGATGGGCGACGATGGCGCCGTTGTCGAGTTCGACGGCGAGCGAACCTGTGCCGTCGAGCAGGATGGCGGGCGCGTTCGTCCTGATGGTTTCGACAGATCCACCGTCGGAAATCGAAACACTGAGCGCGCTGTTCTCGACGGAGCGGATCGCCGCCGCGCCGTCCGAGATGATCCTGCCGCCGCCGACATCGACGCGGTTTACACCGTCGACTTCCCCCGATGCCGGCGGCGGAGGAACGATCACCGAACTCACGATAAAATCGGTGATCGCGTTCATGGCCCGGTCCGCCATTTTCGCCTTGTTGACGGTTACCTTGGCGGTCGTCTCGTGGATTGCGGTTTGCAGCGCGTCGTTGCTGGTAAGACCGAGGTCAATCGTGGCGTCCGACGGCGACGGACCGGCGATTCTGTTGTGATCGGCGATCAGACTTCCAGGCCGCATGTAGATATAGGCGCCGCCGCCGAGTTGGACGGAGGGACTGCCCAGGGTCCGAAGTTCGGCGTCTTCCCCGAAATTGATGGTCACGCCTTTAGCGTCGGGCGCTATGATCGGGTCGGATTCCGGGTTCGGAGATCCGGCGCCGCAGGTCACCGTATCGCCCGTTTGCGGCGCAGTCGCGTCACAGGCGGCGAGCGCCGGCGACGGCGCCGCGCCTATTGCCGCGGCCAGTGTGAAGATCGAAACGCCGGCCCAGGCGATCGCCCGGACGTTTCCGCCTGCTTGTACGCATCCCGCATTGATGATCATTTCCCGGTCCCCCGACAGGTGGTCATGTTGATTGCTTCGGCATTCGACACCGAGGCTCGCCTTGACCAGACGATCGCGCAGCTCAGGCGTATTCGCGTCTATGAAACTGGCGACCACGCCTGCAGTCTGCGCTCGAAATTTCCCGGATTTGGCGCGCTTCGATTCGTATGGAATCGTATTGGAGCAGGCGCTGAAACGTCAATCGATGCACATGTTTTCATTATGAAAAAATGGGCGCCGGAAAAAGTTTACGCGTAGAAAATAAAGTATAAAATGTAATGATTTACGAATTCCTGTGGAGCCTTGTTCCTGTCCGTTCGTTTTCAATTTGAAAAGACAAATTGAGCCGCGTCGGTACTGGCGAAAAATCTGATATTCGAAAGGCGGGGTCGCACGTCCAATGTTACCCATGACAGTATACAGGTTCAGTAACGGTCGACGGAAATTTCCGGGACAGAAGAGAGTGAACGTTCACTTCGGTATATTTCACGCTGGTGGGGAGGCGGGAATTGAAAATACAGCAGAAGATCCATGCGCGAACTATGCGGGAGCATGCGCATGAGCGATGATACGACGATGAACGCCGGGCCCGGCGACAAGAAAACACGGATACTGGCCGCGACGACGAAGCTGCTCAGGACGCAGGGCCTTCAGGCTTTCTCTTTCGACGCCGTCGCCAATGAAGCCGGTCTGTCCCGCCAACTGGTCCGGTATTATTATGCAAGCCTGGACGAATTGATCATCGATCTCTGCGACCACCTGGCAAAAGCCTACCAGGAAGCGCTGGTGGCGGGCATCGTGAAATTTGGTCAGGTCGAAAGGCTTGATTTCTTTCTCGACTACTTCTTCGGCATGTCCGAGGAGCATCCGATGCCCGACAACCTCGAGGTCTATGACGCGTTTTTCGCCTTCGCCGTCGGATCCGGGACGCTGAGGGATCGCCTGTGCGAGTCCTATAAAACACTCGGCCAGGTTATCGAACAGGAACTGGCTATCGGGCATCCGCAACTGGGCTCGGCCGCCTGCGAGGAGCTTTCCTTTCTTTTCGTCTCGATGATGCATGCGCACTGGAGTTTTGTCGCGACGCTGGGTTACTCCAAAAAGCACAACGCAATAATGAGAAGGGCGTTTGCGCGTTTGATTGATTCCCATGTGCGCGAGAAGTCGGCTGACGCTCCAGCCGTCAAGCCCTGGACGCGCAAGGGATAAGGCGCGCGACCTTACACCGGTTCGTGCAGGCGCATTGAGCACGCCCGCGCCCGACCAGAGCCCTTGGGAACACCTGTCTTTCCAGCTAGACCTTACACTAAAGTTGGTGTTTGATTGGAATCGGGCGCTCTGGACTTTGGAGGATAAAGTTCATAAGGAGCCTCAACGACCGAGAAGGGAACTTTGGTCGTGTCATCACCGTATGGGAGGATATTAATGGAACGACGTACTTTTCTTAAAAGCGCAGCGCTTGCGGGCGCCGCGACAACGCTTGCCGCTCCGGCGGTCGCACAGTCCACCACCGAGATGGTTATCGTCTCGACCTGGCCGCGCGACTTTCCGGGTCTCGGGCTTCCCGCCCAGCGCCTGGCGGCTCGTATCGCCGAACTGACGGACGGCCGTCTCGACGTGCAATATTATGCAGCCGGCGAGCGCGTCGGAGCCTTTGACGCTTTCGACGAAGTCGCGTCCGGCAATGCGCAGGCCTATATCGGCGCCGATTATTACTGGAAGGGCAAGCACCCCGGCTGGGTGCCGTTCACGGCTATTCCGTTCGGCATGACCAGCACCGAAATCGACGCCTGGACGAAATTCGGCGGCGGACAGGAACTGTGGGACGAACTCGCAGACCAGTTCGGACTGCAGAACTTCGCAGCCGGCAACACCGGCGTCCAGATGGGCGGCTGGTTCAACAAGGAAATCAATTCGCCTGACGACCTGAAAGGTCTGAAGATGCGCATTCCGGGCCTCGGCGGCGACGTCATGGCCAAGCTCGGCGCGTCTCCGGTGTCTCTACCAGGCGGCCAGATCTATGAAAACCTGGTGTCCGGCGCGATCGACGCAACGGAATGGGTTGGCCCGTACAACGACTACTTCATGAAGTTTTATGAAGCGGCCAAGTACTATTACTGGCCGGGCATGCACGAGCCGGGCTCGATGCTGGCCATGGGTCTGAACAAGAGCTGGTTCAACAGCCTTCCGAAGACCGAACAGGAAATCATCAAGGCCGCTTGTACGGAAGAAAACAACCTGACGCTTTCCGAAACCAACGCCAATAACGGCGCCTATCTGAACCGTCTGATCAACGATCACGGCGTTGAGCTGCGCGAGTTCAACGACGACGTTTACGACGCGTTCGGTTCGGCGTCGGCGGAAGTCATCGAGGAAGCGCGCGACTACGACGACCTTTCGAAGCGGATCTACGATTCGGTTCTCGAAAAGCGTGACGAGATCGGCGCCTGGACGGCTCTGTCCGACATGGCCTACGTGCAGAAGCGTAACCGGGTTATCGGTCGCTGATCGCCATCGATCCACGAAATAGCGGCAAGGCGGTCATTCGCCTTGCCGCAACAGAACGGCTGTGAAAAGGGGCGGCGACAAGCCTGCAAAAAAAGCAGGCGGCGCCGAAAAAGCCCCAAACAGCCATAAGCGGGAAGCTCTTCGGGGGAAGACATGTCCAATTGGCAATCGGGCCAACCGACGGCAGCGATGTCGTTTCCGAATGTCGTGCGCTGGTTTGGATGGTCGATCCTGGCCGTCATGCTGGCGTACCTCGTCAACAATTTCCTGACTTTCGCTGGCGGATGGCCGGGAGCGAACGCCGTTTTCCATGGCGACGCCGGCGCAATGGGCCTGCTGCAGACGCTGCTTTATCCGCTCGCAGTGATCCTGGCGATTTTCTACGTCGCGCGGAGTTCGGCCACCAGCCTGCGACAGGACGCAGCCCGGGTGACGGCCATCAACACCTTTTTCATTCGCGCCGCTTTCTGGTGCGTGTTGATTGTAGGCGTCGCCGACATGACGCTGTCTTTCCTCAGGGTCGAGGGGCTGCTTGAAACCTTCGTGAGCGCGGATGTCGCGCAGGATCTTGGCCGTTCGAAATTTCGCGGGGTCTATGTCCATCTGCCGTTGATCGGCGTCGGCGTGATCCTGGCGATGTTCACGCGGACCCTCGGCTTTCAGTGGCTGGCCCTGCTGATCGTGGCCGCGGAACTGGCGATCGTGTTCCTGCGCTTCATCTTTTCCTACGAACAGGCCTTCATGGCCGATCTCGTGCGCTTCTGGTACGGCGCGCTGTTCCTCTTCGCCAGCGCCTATACGCTTCTCGAGGAAGGGCATGTGCGCGTCGACGTGTTCTACGCCGCCTTCACCGACAAAACGAAGGCCGTGGTCAACGCCGTGTGCACCTTGCTGATGGGACTGACCTTCTGCTGGACGATCCTGATCGTCGGCATGGGGCAGAAGAGCTCCATCATCAACAGCCCGATGCTGAACTTCGAAGTGACCCAGTCCGGTTTCGGCATGTATGTGAAATACATGATGGCCGGCTTCCTCGGCGTCTTCGCCATTTCCATGATGATCCAGTTCGTCGCCTATCTGATGGACGCCATCGCCGACTATCGCGGCGAACCGGGCAAGTATCAGCCCGGCGAAAGCATGGGGCAGTAGGGGCGGATCATGGAACTCTATTTTCTCCTTCTCCTCGTCGTCCTGATGGCGATTGCGCTTGGTTCCGGCTATCCGGTCGCCTTTGCGTTGCCCGGCTCCTCGATCATCACGATCCTGATCGCCGCCGGCTGCGGCCTGCTCTTCTTCGGCAATGTCGATGCGTTTTTCGGGCAGGGCGGGCCATCGGAATGGCTGAGCGCGGGCGTGACCAATTTGCGCGGGGTCTACTGGGAACCTGAACGCGACACGCTGATAGCGATTCCGTTGTTCATATTCATGGGCATCATGCTGCAGCGCTCGAAGATCGCGGAAGATCTGCTGATCACGATGGCGCAGCTGTTCGGACCGATACCGGGCGGCCTCGGCATTTCGGTTGTTTTCGTGGGCGCGTTGCTGGCTGCGACCACCGGCATCGTCGGCGCGACCGTGGTGGCGATGGGACTGATTTCGCTGCCCGCCATGATGCGCAACAACTATTCCACGCCGCTGGCCACCGGCACGATCGCCGCGTCGGGCACGCTGGGCCAGATCATCCCGCCCTCCATCGTGCTGATCATCCTCGCGGACCAGCTGTCGAGCGCCGCCGACCAGGCCGGCACCGCGCGCAAGGCCCTTCACAAGGCTTCGACCGGCGAACTGACCATGCCGTCGATCTTCGACGTCGGATCGACCAGCGCCGGAGAAATGTTCCTCGGCGCCGTGCTGCCGGGCCTGGTGCTTGTCGGCCTGTACATGGCGTTCATCCTGATCGTCGCAATGATCCGGCCGAAGCTTGCGCCGCCGGTGCATTACGACGGCAAGTATGATTTCCGCTTTGCGCTGAAGGTTCTGATGACCCTGACGCCGCCGCTGGCGCTGATCTTCCTGGTGCTCGGATCGATCATCGCGGGCGTCGCCACCGTGAACCAGGCCGGCGCGATCGGCGCCGGAGGCGCGCTGATCATGGCCGGCTACCGTTTGCGCGACGGCCACCGCGACGCCTACTACCCGGCGATACTGGCGCTGATCTGTCTCGCCGTCATCGGCTTTGTGCTTGCGAATTTCGACACCAATATCAAAAGCAGCACGGCGAGCGTCTGGGGCGTTCGTTTCGCCATCGTGGCCGTGATCGGTCTCATCGTCGCCCTGATATGGAGCGGATGGCGCGCGCTCAAGATTGAAAACACGCTGCAAAGCGTGATGATCGAAACGGCAAAGACGACGTCACTCGTCTTCATCATTCTGCTGGGCGCGGCGATCCTTACGGCGGCGTTCCGCGCCTTTGGCGGCGAGCATCTCGTCCGAGACTTCCTGGAAGGCCTGCCCGGCGGCTTCTGGACCAAGTTCGTCATCGTCATGGCGGTGATCTTCGTTCTTGGCTTCTTCCTCGATTTCATCGAGATCGCCGTCGTCGTCGTGCCGATCGTGGCGCCGATCCTGCTCGCCGATCCGTCCGCCAACGTCACGGCGGTGTGGCTGGGCGTGATGATCGGCCTCAATATACAGACCTCCTTCCTGACGCCGCCCTTCGGCTTCGCCCTATTCTATCTGCGCGGCGTGGCGCCGGCCGCGGTCAAGACGCTGCAGATCTACAAGGGGGTTATCCCGTTTATCGGCATCCAGCTGGTTGCGCTTGTCATCGTCGGCATGACGCCGCAACTGGTGAACTATCTGCCTGGACGCGTTTCGCTGCTTTCGGACACCGCGCCGCCGCCGCGCAATCCGCGCCTGACCTACTGTGTCGACAACTACGTCACGGAAGAACTGGCGGGTCGCCGCGGCGAAATACTTCAAAGCGTGGATACGGCGCGCAAACTCGACTGGAGCATTCTGCCGCAGCGCATGGCGAAATCCATCGAGGACAGTTTCGACAAGGTGGAAGTGGCGATCGCCTCTCTGGACGAGGCGAACGAGGCCGCCGCGACCGTCGAGCGGGAAAGCGGCGACTACAAGCCGCTGCATATAGAGGTGCGTGGCATCGAGCGCGATATTCGCGGCATTGACGGCAATATCGAAGATCTGGAAACACAGATCAGGCGGTTGCGCGATCCGAGCCAGGCGGAGCGGAAGGCGAGACTGGAGCGGCGCGTCGAAGTGCTGAAAGCCGATCGGGACGCGCTGAAGGGCAAGATCCCGGAGACCTGGAAGCCGGCCTTTGACGAGTTCCGGGCCCTGGTGAACGGTGAAACCAAGCTGCGGCGTCAATACCAGCTTGCCTCGCGCCAGGCCTTCGAACCGGTGCAGATGGCGCTGGCGAGCCTGGACGCTTATGACGCTTTCGTTGCACTGGAAGACGAATTGAAGGCCATGCCGCAGCGTATCGCCGACAGCGCGCCGGAAGCGATGGAAGATCCGCTTGGCGAACTGGCGAGCAAGTTCGGCGAAATTGGCGGCGCGGACGATATCCGGTCCGCGGTTTCGGACGCGCGTCGGGCCTTGCGCGGGAACTCGATCGACAAGGCGAAGGCGGCGGAGGAAATCGAGGCCGCAATCGCCGAGTACGATAAGCAGCTGGCGTGGCGCACGGAGGCGAATACGGCTCTGCGGCCGGGTCTGCAGACCTATGTCAATTCACTGAAGACGACGATCGGCATTCGTCAGCAGGAGGACATGACGCGGGCGCAGGCCCTGTTCGTCGCAGCCTGCCAGGCCGATCACCGCGACATATCGCTGAACTTCTGAGCAGCAGTCATCCGCGCCCGATGAAGGGCATGTTGGTCGCCATGATGGTCATGAACTGAATATTCGCCTCCAGCGGCAGACCGGCCATATGGACGACGGCGTCGGCGACCTGCTGCACATCCATCACCGGTTCGACGCGGGTCGAGCCGTCGGCCTGGATGATGCCCTTGCGCATGGCGTCGACCATGTCGGTCGAGGCGTTGCCGATGTCGATCTGGCCGCAGGCGATGTTGAAGGGGCGGCCGTCCAGGGAGAGGGTGCGCGTCAGTCCGGTGATCCCGTGCTTGGTGACGCTATAGGGAACGGAGCCAGGGCGCGGCACATAGGCCGAGATCGATCCGTTGTTGATGATCCGCCCACCCTGCGGCGACTGTCCGCGCATGATGGCGAAGGCTGCGCGGGCGCAAATGACCGATCCGGTGAGATTGACGGCCAGCACTTCGTACCAGTCTTCGAGCGGCATGTCGTCGATCAGCTGTGGCGGCTTGCCCATGCCGGCGTTATTGAACAGGACGTCAAGCCGACCCCACTCGCTTTTGACGCGAGAAAAGGCCTCGTCCACCGCCGCCGGATCCGTGACGTCGCATGAGAGCGGCAGCGCGTCCGGGTTGCCTGCAGCGGTCTCTTCCAGAGCTGCAAGACGTCTTCCGATCAGCGCCACGCGATAGCCGTTGTCGAGCAGAGCGATGGCCGCGGCGCGGCCAATCCCTGATCCCGCTCCGGTAACGATTGCAATCTTAGATTGATTCTTGTGCATTGCACCCCTCCACACGTTGACACAGCAGTCCGGATTCATATTTAGAACGCCGGAGAAAATCCATTGCGCCAAATGCATCCGATGGCGCATGGTACGTATTGATGCAGGCGACGGCATTGAAAGTCCAGAGAATGATCTTGAGGCGACGGCACTCTATTAACTCCCGTTTGAAAGCCAAATCTTCACCTCTTCTCCAGCATCCTGTCGCGCGTGATCGCAGGCAGGCCGGACGTGTGAGTTGTGAGGCGCTATATGGGTGACCATCAAGAGCGCCTGGTGCTGTATGCGATAGGCGACATTCACGGCCAGCTCGAAATGCTCCGTGAGCTTCATCGAAAAATCCTGCGATATCACAGGCGATATTACGGCGGATGGCGCGGCAGGCTCGTCTATATTGGCGATTACATAGACCGGGGACCGTCCAGCCGCGGCGTCATCGATTGCGTGCGCGAGGGGGTGCCCGGCTTCAGTTCGGTGTTCCTGAGGGGCAATCACGAGGTGATGATGATGCATTGCCTTGAAACGGACGCCCGGGACGCCTGGCTGCAATGGGTCACCAATGGCGGCGAAGAGACGCTCGGTTCGTTCGACTATCCGATCGGGCAAAAGGGGATCGACCGCGATCACCTGCGCCAATGCGTCGGCGCGGACAGGATCGACTGGTTGTCGTCGCTGCGCCTTACCTATGTTCACGCCGATTATCTTTTTGTGCACGCCGGGGTGCGGCCTGGCGTCAAACTGGAAAAACAGCGCGAGCAGGACCTGCTGTGGATCCGGGAGCCCTTTCTCAAGTCCAGGAAGGATTTCGGCCATCTGGTCGTGCACGGACACACGCCGGTCGACGAGCCTGAAGTGCTTCCAAACAGGATTGACATCGACACGGGCGCGGGCTTCGACAGAAAGCTGACGGCGCTGGTGATCGACCGACCGGCCGACGAATTGCTCGAACATCCGGTCTTTATCTCGGCGAAAGGTTGAGGAGGGCTCTGCGGCTGAAAACCATCGGTTCGATCGACAAGGCCGAGATCATCGCAGGTCGGCGGCGCGTTGACCTTCCCGAACCGGGCGAAATCCATGTCTGGGTGGCGGCGCTTGACGACGCGGGCTGGACCGACGACTTCGCATTCATCGACATGGAAGAGAAGGCCCGCGCAGAGCGTTTCTATTTTCCGGTTCATGCGCGGCGTTTCAGGCGCGGGCGGATCATGCGCAGGATCATTCTCGGCAATTACATTGGCATGGATCCCGATAAAATCCGCTTTGAAACGGCCATACACGGCCGCCCCTCGCTTGCGGCGAACGAGACTGGTGGCCAGGCGATCGATTTCAACATGTCGAACAGCGAGGAGGTCGTTGTCCTGGCGGTTGCCGCCGATCGGCGGATCGGGGTCGACGTCGAACTGGAAAAGCCGATGCCGGACGCCGATTCCATCGCCAGGGGCAGTTTCCACGCCAAGGAGGCCGCCAGCGTCGCCGCAACCGAACCGCCCGGCGACAAACTGGAAGCCTTCTTCCGCTGCTGGACGCGCAAGGAAGCTGTGGTCAAGGCCGTTGGAAGCGGATTGCAGATGGACCTGAACGGCTTCTTCGTGGGAACGGGGCGCCGCGTCGATCCTTTCCAGCCATTATACGAACCCCATTTTGAGGGCGAGCGCAGCTGGTGGGTCGCCGATTTCTCGCAAGGACCGGTCTACGCGGCCCTGGCGATGGACGGTCCGCCTAGGTCGCTGACGATCAGACGCTGGAAACCCTGATTCTACCCTCTCAGTCGGACCCGCCCTGTCTTTTGGCCTGGATCGACTGAACGCTTTCCCGGCAGTCCGGCGACAGCGCATCGAGATTGGTTTCCATACAGGCGAGAACACGGCCGCCGCCGGACTCCACGCCGCTGCACAATCTTGTGTAGTCGGGTTGGCAGGTCTTCATCATGGCGCGGGCCATTTTGCGTTGTTCCGGCGTCAGGTTTTGCGCGGTTGCCTGTCCTGCGAAAAGCAGCGCGAACGAGAGGACGAGGAGGGGCGTTTTAACGTAATTCATCGAGTTCTCCTGAAGGGCATTGCGCCGGGGTGCGTTGATCAGGCGTGCAGTATCGACGAGCATTGTGTTGGAAGTTTCTTTGGGCGGAAACGATTATTCTATTAATGTCAGTGACTTGTAACCGATTGTAACAGCATGGCGGTTGCGCTTGCGGCGTTTCCCGCTTTATTGCTAACTGGCGTCATGAACGCCGACAGCGCCACGATCCTGCTGGTAGAGGACGATCCGGAAATTCGCCGGCTCGTCAGCACGATGATGCAGCATGAAGGGTATCGCGTGGAGGTCGCCTCCGACGGTCCCGCGATGGACGTTGTCATGCAGGGCGTGCAGCCGGACCTTGTAATTCTTGACTTGATGCTGCCGGGGGAGGACGGGCTGTCCATCTGCCGTCGACTGAGGACGACGAACACGGTTCCGATCCTCATGCTGACGGCGAAAAGCGAAGAGGTGGACCGGGTGATCGGGCTGGAGATGGGCGCGGACGACTATCTCAGCAAACCCTTCGGCCCGCGTGAATTGCTGGCGCGCGTCAGGGCGCTGTTGCGCAGGGCGCAGGGCGTTTTGCCCATGGCCGACAATCGCCGCTACGCCTTCGACCGGTTTGTGGTTGACCTGGACGCCCGCCTGCTTCTGTTGTCCGACGACAGGCGCGAGATCGACCTGACGAGCGCCGAGTTCGACATGCTCGCCTGTTTCATTCTGCGGCCGCGGCGGGTGCTGTCGCGCGACCATATCCTCGATCGCCTGCATGGCCGCCAGATTGAACCCTTCGACCGGTCCGTCGACATGCTGGTTTCCCGCCTGCGCAAGAAATTGCGGGCGGCGGCTCCTGGAACCGACCTGATCAGGACGATCCGCAACGGCGGATATCTGCTGACGTCGCCGGTCGCGCGGGTTCCGTAATGCGCTGGCCTCGACGTATGGCGAGGCTGACCATCTTCGCCGTCATCAGCCTGATGGCGCTGGCGGTGACCATGGCGGCGGCGATCTATATCCACCAGGGCGACCGGCTGAAGACGGATCTTCCGCCGCCGGAACGCGTCGCAGCGCTTGTCAGGCTTGTTGAGGCGGCGCCGCCGGATCAGCGCGATTTGCTGCTGGAGGCTGCTTCCGATCTGATTTTCCGACCCAGTATTGTGAGCCCCGACGATGCGCCGGAGACGCATTCGCAACGCGTTACGGACGCCGAGACGCTCGCGCCCTATCAGGCGGCGCTCGGTCCGCGTCCGCTGGAGATCAGGGTTCTGTCCTATTATCCGGTTCGCTCGCTGCTGTTCGGCGACCATCCTTCAACGCGCAGCATGATGGAGTTCAGGATTGGTCTGAGCAACGGCGACATGCTGCAGATCAGGACGCGCAACGTGCTGGCGTTGACGCGGACCGGCCTGCCGGTGGGGCTTGGAGCCGGGCTGCTTGGCACGCTGGCCGCCGTGATCGCGATCTTTCTGATGTTTCGCGAGACGAAACCGCTGGCGAAGCTCGCCGAGGCGGTCGACCAGATCGATTTCGATTCCGACTACGTGGAATTGCCGGATGTGCGACGCAATTCCCCGGAAATCCGCGCTGTCGCCGATGCGTTCAATCGCCTCCAGAAACGGCTGTGGAGCATGTTGCGCGCGCGCATGGCCTATGTCGGCGGCATCTCGCACGACGTGCGCACCTTCGCCACGCGCCTGAGACTGCGCGTCGAGCTTATTCCGGAAGAGAGCGAGCGCAGCCGCGCGATCGCCGATATCGAGGACATGATCACCATGCTCGACGACGCGTTGCTGTCGGTGCGCGCGGGAGCCGGTGAATTGTCGCAGGAACTGATCGACATTCATGAGCTGGTTGGCGATGAAATCGCCGATTTGCGGGCGAAGGACATCCCGGTTGTCTGGCGCCCGCAAACGGATCACGAGGTGCTGGTGCTGGCGGACCGGCTGGCGCTGCGGCGCATTCTCTCCAATCTGGTCGACAATGGCGTGAAATACGGAACCGCGTCCAGGGTCGGCATGACGGCGGACGCGGACACTGTTCGTCTTGTCTTCGAAGACGAAGGCGAGGGCATTCCGGAAGAGCAGCGCGACGTCATGCTGGAGCCTTTCAGCCGGCTTGAGCAATCCCGCAGCCGCGACACCGGCGGCGCCGGGCTGGGCCTCTCCGTCGTCCGCACCCTTTGCGAAGCGCAGGGCGTCAGCGTCGCGCTTGATTCAGGCGCAAACGGGTGCGCGCGCGTCACGGTTTCATTGCCGGTTTTTTCCGGCGACTGAGCAGGCATCCCCGAACGGGTTGTCACGTCATGCAGTTGCGGCACCGCGTCGTGTAGGGAACGGCGTCTAGGCGTTCCTTCGAAATTTCCTCGCCGCACTCCATGCAGATTCCGAACACTCCATTCTCGATCCGCTGGAGGGCGGCGTCGATCGCCCGAACCTCTTTCTGGTCTTCGTTGCCCTGGGCTTCGAAAACCTCATCCTGCTCGCGTTCGGTCGCACGCTCCTCCGTGTCCGGATTTGGCGTGTCGTCGAGCCAATCTTCAATCCGGTTCATGCGTTCGACCAACTCGGCGCGCCGGGCGGTCAGGCGTTTGCTGTAGTGTTCGGTATCGATCATGTTTTCCTCCGTTGCGGCGGCGGCGCCACTCTATCAGTATAGTCCTTTTCGACGCTGAAAGCTTGATTTTGATCAACAAATCAGCCTGTCGGGTAGGATACCATGAACAAGAGAGTTTGGTCTTCGTCGCGTATTTGGACCAAAGAAAGGACATCATGAAACCGAAGATAACCTGGATACTGATCGCCAACAGTCGAGAAGGATACATCCTGGAAAACGCCGGGCCTGGTCACGGTCTGCACCGGGTGAAGAGCAAGACCTGGTCGTGGGAGCCAAGCCCGGTCTCCTCCCACGAGCCCGGGCGCTCCTTTGACAGTCATGGCGCCGGGCGCCACAAGATGGAGCCCCACCATGGCGGTGGCGACGAGGCGGATTTTTCCAGGAAATTGGTCGAGGATCTTCTGGAGGATTGCCGAAAGAAAAAGTTCGACCGGCTCATTCTGTGCGCGCCGCCCTCCATGCTCGGAACGTTGCGCAAGGAAATTCCCGGCGAACTGGCCACCCTCGTGTCGTCCGAACTGGACAAGGATCTTGTGCCGATTCCGGTCAAGGACCTTCCGTCGCATTTCGAGGATGTGCTGGCGGTTTGACGGCGCCGTTCAGCTGCGGCGCGGGCTGACGCCGCTTTCCAGGCCGCCAAGCTCCTGCCTGATCGCCAGCCAGGACATCAGGTCCGAGAGCGAAATGACGCCGACCAGGCGATTGTCTTCGACGACGAGCATCTTGCGCCGGCCGGTTTGCGTCATGCGCTGGAAAAGGTCTTCCATCGCAGCGTCCGGAGACACGGTGTTCTCGTCCGAAACGGGCGCGACGATCGAGATAAGCCTGGTTGTCGCCCATTTCTCGCGGTCGACGCCGTGGACGAGGGCCGTATCGACGTAGCCGGCAAGCTTGTCGCCCTCGAGAACGGGCACGAAGCTGACCTTCTTGGGCATCATCGTCTCTTGGACCGTATGCTTGATCGTGTCGTCAATTTGCGCTGCGATCGGGGGGCTGCTCATCAGGGACCGCACCGTCTTGTCCTTCAAGGCCGCCTTGACGACAAGTTGGCGATAACTTCCGCGGGAGGCGCTGAGAATGAAGAATCCGATCAGGATCTGCCACAGGCCGGCCGCCGAACTGGCTGAAAACACGGCCAGAACGCCGGTTGCGATCAGGAAGACGCCGAACCCCGTGCCGAATGCGCTGGCGATGCGCGTCGCCGAAAACAGATCCTTGCGGTAATGCCACAGGACGGCGCGCAGCACGCGGCCGCCGTCCAGCGGAAAGGCCGGGGCAAGATTAAAAACCGCCAGTATCAGGTTGATCAGGGCGAGATAGGCGAAAAGCGCGTGAAGCCACGAGGTTGTTTCGCCGCCCGATACCAAGAGTGACAGGAGAAAGAACAGGCCGGCGAGCGCAAAGCTCATGATCGGGCCGGCGATTGCGATCCAGAATTCGGATTGCGGGCTCGCCGGCTCCTGTTCCAGTTCGGCTACGCCGCCGAAGACGAAAAGCGTTATGCCGCCGACACTGAGGCCAAAGCTCCGGGCGACGACGGAATGCGACAATTCATGGAGGATCAGCGAGGCGAACAGACCGAGCATCGCTATCACCGACAGAACGACATAGGCCGAGCGGGAGTATCCAGGCAAGGCGTCGGGAAAATAGGCCGCCGACAGGCTCCAGACGATCAGCGCCGCAATCAGCAGCCAGCTGGGATCCACCCTGACTTTGAAACCAAGTACCTCGAACAGATTGACTGCATTCCTGAACATCAGTCACCTCACAGGCGTTGCCTTTAGAATATCATTGCATGCGGGAGCCATTTCTACCTTGATTTTCATCAACCGAAGCGCGTTTTGCCTCGGGCGGTTCTTTCGTCGATTGATCTAACGCAACATCCGGAAGCGGGCCGTGGTATAAACTGCGTGCGAGTTCAATCTGTTGGCGAAAGGCTGGACGATGAGCGTGACGACCCTGCTTACCATTCACTCGATCGACGAGGCGGCGGACGCCATCCAGCCGTTCGTTGCGCTGGCGGGCGATATCGGCGCTCATCTCGACATTATCGTGCTCGGCGTCGTCAAGTCGATCCCGACGGCGAACTATCCGGGCCTGCCGGACTATTCCATGGCGGACGAATACAGCCGCATTATAAAGAGCGCTGACGAAAGGGCAAAGGCGCTCGACGCCATGATCGCGCAAAGCGGCGTCTCCGCCTCGGTGACGATCGAGTGCTGCAGCCGCGGCATGGTGGGGCATACGGTGTCGCGTCACGCCATGATCGCCGACGTCACCGTGCTTGCCAATGGCGGCGTTCCGGAAGACGCGCTGGCGACCGAGGCCTTCAACGGGGTCATTTTCGAATCCGGTCAGCCGGTGGTCGTGCTGGGCCGCTCGTCGACGCCGTTCACACAAGCCCGTCGCGTTCTCATGGCGTGGAACGGGGAACCGGAAGCGGCCAGCGCCATCCACCTTGCCTTGCCGATGCTGGAGACGATGGAGGAGGTCCATCTGGTTCTGGTGGATCCAGACGGCGGCGGGACAACGGCCAACCCCGGCGACGCCATGGCGCTTTTCCTTGCAAGGCGCGGCCTCAAGGTGACCGTGGACGTGATCGCCAGCGCGGGAAGGGACGTTTCCGACGTTCTCCTTCAACATGCGTTGTACAAGGATGCCGACCTGATCGTGATGGGCGCCTATGGCCGCTCGCGCCTGCGCGAATGGCTGCTCGGAGGCACGACCCGCACCATGCTGGAAAAGGCGACAATCCCGCTTCTCATGGCGCACTGATCCGAATGAAGCGGTTGCTCACAAGCAGATTATTTCTCTTCAGGACTGCTTGACCTAAGGTGGTTTTCAGGATGAAGTTTTCATCCGCCGGTAGATTTTCAGTAAACAGATAACCGGCCGGAACCGTTTCATGCGGCAAGACTGCTGTCTTGTCCGCAGGCGGGCGAACAGCGGGAGAGGCTCCGGTGACTGTCGGCGAGATCGCAGGCTACGCAGCATCCATTCTGGTGTTTGCGACCTTCTACATGAAGACCATGATGCCGCTTCGCATCGCGGGCATCCTCAGCAATATCGCGTTCATTACCTATGCATCGATAGAAGGTCTTCTGCCGATACTGGTTCTGCACAGCGCGCTCCTGCCGCTCAACCTGGTGCGCCTCAATCAGCTGCGAGCGCAATTGCGCGATGTCGGGGCGGCGGCCGTCGGCGACTTTTCCATCAAACCACTCCTGCCGCTGATGAAACCGCACAGGATGAAGGCTGGAGACGTGATTTTTCGCGCCGACGATCCGGCCGACAAATTGTACTTTCTGGCGACCGGCGCCATCAGTCTGCCGGAGGTTGGCGCAGATCTGGAACCGGGCACGCTGTTCGGGGAGTTCGGACTGTTTTCACCGTCCGGCCGTCGCACGGCGACGGCCATCGCCAAGACGGACGGGACCATCCTTTCCCTGGATCAAAGCGATATTCTCGGCACGCTCCTTCAGCATCCGAAGCTCGGCATCCTGCTCCTTCGTCTGATCACAGCCCGGTTCCTGGAGAATGTCGGCGAGGGCGAACAGCCGGATATCGTCCGGGACGTCGACAAGGTGACCGACCCGGCGACAACTCCTGCGGAGCGCGCCGCATCCGAGACAAAGTCCAATCTGCGGCTTTGGGCGACCGTCCTTGTCGTCGCTGTGACTGTGACCTCCCTCGGCGTGATCTTCGGACCGTCTTTCTATTTCTATCTCGAGAGGGAGTCCGCCGTCACGACATGGCTGGACGTGGCTGCGTCGCCTATCCAGGGAACGATTGTCTCTTCTCCGCCGCAAGCCGGCTCGATCATCGATGAAACCGGACTGGTCGCGGAGGTCACCAACGTCTACGCCGACACGTCCGACAGGTTGCGGGCACAGGCGATTCTGGAGAACGCCCAGGCGGAGTTGGCAAGGCTTCAGGCCTATCAGGGCCGAATGCAGTCGCTGGATCAGGAATGGAAGCAGCGCACCGATGACTATGCGGCCGGCTTTCGAGACAATCTGGATATCGTCATCAAGGGTCTTGACCGGGAAATCGACCTCTTGCGCCAGCGTGTGGGCCTCGCCCAGGCCGCCATGGACCGCAAGGTCGCCCTGACGACCTCCGGCGCCGTCTCGGAATCAACCCGGGAAGTCGCCCTGCGCGACTTGCTGGACCTGCAGGAACTGCTTGTGGCGCGGGAAAAACAGCTTGCCGGCGCGCAATTGCGACGACGGCTGGCGGACGAGGGCGTCTTCATCGAGAGCGACGGCCGCAGTCCTGACTGGGCCTACAGCAGCAGAGACAGCATCCGTCTTCAGATCGAGAAGGTGTCCGCCGATATCATCGACGCGCAAGCCGATATCGAAAAGGCCAGCAAGGACCTGGAGGCGGAGGAGACTGGCCTTAGCGCCACAACCACCGCCCTCGTGAAGGCGCCGCCCGGTTCGACCGTATGGGTCAGGATCGCCAATCAGGGCGAGGTGGTCAATGTCGGTTCGCCCATTGTCGAATGGGTTGATTGTGGATCGTTGCTGGTCGACGTGCCGGCTTCCAACGTTTTGGCCGGCCTGCTCGGCGAGGGCATGTCGGCGCAAATTCTCATCGAGGGGGAAAGCAACGTCCACGAAGGCGCTGTCCTGTTCACACGTGGGCCGGGCGCTAAACTGACGGACCGGGAGCTGGCCGCATCGGCGTCAGGGCATGACGCGAATACGGCCCAAGTCATCGTCAAGTTTCTGCATGAAGCGAAACGGAAGGCCTGTCCGGTCGGTCGCGCGGCGTCGGTGACGTTTCCGCAGGTGAGTGTGTTTACGCTCGTGAAGGCTCTGTTTCGAATGAACTGAGCAGAGCCTTCACTTGTTGCGCTGCAGATATCAGCAGAGCTCGGCGCCGCAGGCCGTGATGGTAAACGTCTTTTCAGGCTCCGTCTTGGCCGCGTCGAACATTCTTCCGTCGACGCACTGAACGCGCGCTTCGAACGTCGCGTGGGCGCCCAACTGTCCTTCGCGCATATTGATGAAGTAGTTGACCTCACACTGTTTCTCGACCTGCAACTGCATGCGCAAATCATCGACCCAGGCCGGGTCGGACGACTGCGACCATGCCGGCAATACGACCAGAACGCAGGCGAGCAGCGCCGCAGACGGAAAAACCAGCTTGGCGGGTACTTTCATGAATGCCTCCATTTATAGGTTTATTCGATTCTACGTCGATGCTATCGAATTTGCATTGCGGCAGATCAATTCGGCAATTCCATATGGGAGACAGAAAGGTGTCCGAAACAAAAGTCGCCGCGCAAAACACCCTGAAACCCAGGGAGATTGCAGATTTCATACGCCGGGTGGGGGCTTCGCGCGTTCGGCAACCGGCGCTCTCCATCGTCATGCTGTCGATCCTCGCCGGCGTGTTTATTGGCCTCGGCGGGCTTGCTTTCACCCAGGTTACGGTCGGAACGGATCCGGCGTTTGGTCCGACGCGGTTTCTGGGAGGCGTCGTCTTTTCCCTCGGACTGATCCTTGTCGTCGTTGGAGGGGCTGAACTTTTTACCGGCAACGCGCTGTTGATCATGCCGATGACCAGCCGGCTGATATCGCCGATGGCAATGACGGGCAACTGGGCTCTCGTTTATGTCGGGAATTTCGCGGGATCCGTTTTGTTGGCGATTGTGGTGGCGGCAAGCGGCGTTCTTGAAGGCGGCATGGCCGAGCGGGCGGCCGCAATCGTCGAGGCGAAGGCGGCGCTGGAATGGCAGGAGGCGCTGTTTCGCGGAATCCTGTGCAACATGCTGGTCTGCCTTGCCGTGTGGCTTTCCGTGGCGGCGAAAACCGTCATTGGCAAGGTCGCTGCGGTGATCTGGCCAATTGCGACCTTTGTCCTGCTCGGCCTCGAACATTCGGTCGCCAACATGTATCTGTTCCCGCAAGGCATGGCGGCGGGCGCCGATGTCGGCGTCTCAGCCTTCGCGCAGAACTTGTTCATTGTCACGATCGGCAACATAATTGGCGGCGCGCTGGTGGGCGTCGCCTACGGGCTGGCTTACCCCGCCGACCGTTGACGCGAGGCGCCGTTGATGCGCTGAATATAGATCAGTCGAACGGCGTCGATCGCCGTCCAGCGCATCGACGAAGGCCCATTGGCGGTGATCGGGGGAGGCAAAAGTGTTTGTGTATCGAATTGGCGCAATTTTGATCGGACTGGCTTTTTCACCGGGCCATGCAAACGCCGCAGAGTTGACTGGCACATCCTGGAGGCTGGTCGAGATCCAGTCAATGAACGATACGGTCGCCCGACCCGAGAACCCGTCGCGTTATACGCTGGAGTTTCTGCCGGATGGCCGCGTTGCGATCCAGGCCGATTGCAACCGCGGCGCCGGCGCATGGACGAACGATGGCGGCCAATTGCAATTCGGTCCAATCGCGTCGACGAAAGCCATGTGCCCGCCCAGCTCAATCTCGGAAATTTATCTGTCGCAGTTTGAATGGGTGCGCAGCTACGTCATGGAAGACGGTCATCTGTTTCTGGCGACCATGGCTGACGGCTCGATTATCGAGTTCGAACCGATGGAAGACCCAACGGCAAGGGTGCTTGGTGAAGACATCCGCATAAGCGATCCGAGGGAATTGCAGTCAGCGATACTCACGCAGCTTTTCGATGACTATGCTATCGAAAATGCAATAGAGACCACTCCGGACGAGGTCGACGCCTTCGTTGAACGAATGCGTCAGGGCATGGCGGAAAAAGGTCTGGCGGCTGAAAAGGATCTCTCTGCGGAGGAAGCCGAACAGGTTGCCGTAATGCGCGAACAGATGGCGCGTTCGATGATCCGCCAGTGGAAGATCAACAGGGCGCTGTATGAAGAATTTGGCGGCCGCGTCATCTATCAGCAACTGGGCCCCGAACCGCTGGACGCATACCGGCGGTATCTGGAAGCGCGCCAGAGCGCCGGCGATTTCTCCTTTTTCGGTGATACGCTCGAAGCAGAGTTCTGGCGCTATTTCACAGACGACGCCATGCACGACTTCATGGAGCCGGGCAGCCAGGATGAAAAGGATGCATTTGCGATCCCGCCGTGGGAACGCAAAAGCTGATCGAAAACGCTGTTAAGCGCCCGATCCGTAAGGCCAAACGATATTCAGGATCATGAGCGCCACGATGGCGCCCACCTAACGGCCATCCGGTCTGATTTCGACAAGCTTCCCGTCTTCCAGGACATCGCTCGGGTAGAGCACGACCATTTCGCCCGCCTCAAGGCCGCCGAGCACCTGAGCCACGGTATCGTTCATGCGCCCGAGTTCGACCTTTTCGAGCTTCGCCTTTTCGTCGTCAATCACGAAGACCGACCACGATCCTCCCGAACGGAATATCGCGGCGATCGGCACTGTGAGGACGTCGTCTTTTTCCCAGACGCGCAAATGGGCGAGAATCCGGAAGCCGTGGCCGAGGCTCGCCGGCACTTCGTCTATGTCGATGATGATATTGACGCGTTGCTCCTCGATTCCCAGGGAAGAAATCTTGGTGAAGGCGGCCGGCTCCACGGTCCTGACCGTTCCCTCGATCGCGTCCTCGCCGCCCCAGTCGGTGATGCGGACGCTGGCTCCCGGCCGGATGCGCGCGGCGTCGCTTGACAGCAGATCGACAACGATTTCGAGGTTTGCGGGGTCGCCGATCTCGGCGATCCGGGTTCCGGGGGTCACCGCCTGCTCGCTCCGGGTGAGGATCTGCAGCACGACGCCGTCGATCGGCGCGGTCATGTGGACGCAGCAACTTTCAGTATCCTCCACTTGCTGGATGTTCGTCGGCTGCTTCAGCCTCGCCAGCGCCGAATCCAGTTCCGCCTTGCGCAGGCGGATCGTCGCGTCGGAGCTTTCAACCTGCGCTCTCTGAAGCTCCATTTCGCTGAAGGAATGCTCCAGCTGGCTTGTGGAAATGGTCTTGCTCCTTGCCAGTTGCTCGGCCCGGCGATAGTTGGATTGCGCGAGGTTGTAAGCTGTTTCTGCTCTTTTCTTTTCGACTTCCGCAAGCGCAATGGCCGTTCTGGCGGCTTCGGCGGCCGCCCGCAATTCGGCGCGCGTCCGCTCGTCCAGAAAAGGCGGTTCCAGGGGGTGGATCGACGCGATGACGGTGGAATGCGCCGCGACGGGTTCGCCTTCGTCCAGCGTGGTGCGATCGAGATGGCCGGCGATCGGCGAGGACACTGCATAGACGTCCTTGACGCGGGTCACGCCCTCTTCGACGATCGTGACTTCCATATAGCCGCGCTCGACCATGGCGGCGTCCACGGGAACCGGACGTTCGCGGAAGGCCAAGTATATGCCTGCCATGACGGCAATTGCGATCAGTAATATTCCAAGCCGTTTCAACCAAACACGCATGGCGTCACTCTCTGGTTTTCAATACGCGGATGAGGTCGAGATGATCTACCCTCCGCCGGACAATAAGGACCGAGGCCACAGCCGCCGCGATGACGACCAGGCTGGCGGTTGCATAGGTCGACGTATAGATAATCAGCGGCACGCGAAACAGGTCGCTCTGAAGCCCCTGCATCACGGACCACGACAGCCCATAGCCTACCAGCCAGCCGACCGGCTGGGCTGCGAGGACGATCAGCGCGAGCTCGATGATCAGGACGCTGGAGACTTCGGCTTTCGTAAAGCCGAAGACCCTGAGACTGGCCAGTTCGCGCGCGCGCTCGGAAAGCTGGATACGCGCCGAATTGTAAATCACGCCGAAGGTGATGATCACCGCCAGCGTCACATAGATGGTGGACATGGTGGTGATGTTTTCCTCGATGGTCGCGCGAAAACGGTCCCGCGAGACGCCTTGCAGCGCAATCGAAGAAATGACAGGCGTGGACTTGATGACGTCGTAGAGCTCGTCAAGCATCGCTTCGTCAACCGATATGCGCGCGCCGGAGATCTGTCGCCCGTCCCGCAAAAGACGGTCCAGCGCATCGAGATGCATATAGGCGTTGAGGCCGATATAGCTTTGCGCCACCCCGACGACGGTGACGTCCTCAAGCCGCTTGTCGCGCTCAAGCAATTCGACCTCTACCGTCATGCCCGGCTCGAGCTTCAGTTTGGAGGCCACCCGTTCTGACAGAATGACGCCGTTTTCCGGCGCGGCGACCGGAAACAGATCAAGATCCAGAACTCTCGACAGATCACTGTCCGGCGTAACTCCGGTCAACGACATGCGTAATTCGCGATGACCATGCCTGAGATTGACCGGCGTCATGCGGTAGGGTTCGGCGCGCATGACGCCCGGCATCGCCGCTGCGGCGATCAGAGCCTGCGGGCCGCGGTCCACCGAAAACGTGATCGTCGCGTCCTGCCTGTCGGCGCGAAAGAAAATCGCGTCGATCATGTAGTCGATCGAATCGTAGGAGAAGAGTGACGTGATCAGCAACGCGACAGACATCGACGTGCCGAGCATGGTCAGGAACGACCGCACGGGCCAGCGCAGCAGGTGCCTGAACGCCATGATCGACAGTTGGGAAAAAACGCCGATCCGCTGCAAGGCGCCGACAAATGTGTTGCGATAGGTGGTTGGCGCGGGCGGACGCATGGCCACCGCCGGCGGAAGGGTGACGCTGCTCCAGATGGATTTCGCCGCTCCGGCGACGGCCGCGGCGATCGATACGCCGCCGGCGAGAAAGTAGAGATCCACGCTCTGGCGGAAAATCAGGAACGGGAACGAATAGAACTGGGCGTAGATCCGGGTGAGCCCGCGGCCGAGCCACCAGCCGGATACCGAGCCGATGAGGATTCCCGCCAGGGAAATCAGGATCACCAGCTTGGCGTAGTGCATTCCGACCGTCAGATTGCGGTAGCCGAGGGCCTTCAAAAGGCCGATCTGCTCGCGGTCGAGCGCGATCAGACGGGACAGGATCATGTTGACGAGAAACGCCGCGACCGCGAGGAAAATCGGCGGAATGACGGTCGCCATGGCGTTGAGCTGGTCCAGTTCCGCGTCGAGGAAGGCGTGCGAAATCTGGTCTTCGCGGTCATAGGCGCCGCCGCCGCCATAGGGTTTGAGGATCTCGTCGAGACGGTCGATGATCACGCGCGTATCGGCGTCGCGCGCCGCGGTGAGCACGACGTCGTTGAAGGCCCCTTCCATGTCGAACAGGCCGGACATCACCTTTTCCGGCATGAAGAAAATGCCGAAGCGTCGCGGGTCCGGCACCATATCGCCCGGACCGATCGCATAGATGTATTCGGGCGACAGGACGACGCCGACGATATTCAGCCGCTGCTTTCGTCCGTTGAAGATGGCTTCGAAACTGTCGCCGGGCTCGAAGCCGTGCGCATCCGCGAAGGTCTCCACCACGGCGACCTCGCTGCTGCGTTCGGGCTCCGGCAGCCGGCCGCGGCGCAGATAGAGCCGGTTGACCGCCGGATCCCTGAACTCGGGCAGGGAAATCGCCATGCCCGAGGCAGGCTCGCGCATGCCCTCGACGTCGATGAGAACCGGTTCGGCGATCCGCAACTCGCTCGACAGGACATCGGGTATGTCGGCGATGCGCGACTTGAGGTGACGCGGCGCCCGCACGGCCGAGGCAAAGACGGTGGCGAAGCGGTACCGGTCATAGAAGGTGGCGCGCGTTTCTTCGAGCGAGCGATAGGCGCCGACAGACAGGATGAGCGTGGCGACGCCGCAGGCAAGCACCATGGCGATGGCCAGCGACTGGGCCCACAGTCGCACGAAATCTCTCACGAGTTTGCGGTCGAGCATGTTCATGATCACCACACGACCTCTGAGGGTTCGATGCGCTGGTCATTGACCTGAACCTCGGCGATCTTGCCGTCGATGAAGGAGATGACGCGGTGCGCGATGTTCCGGATCGCCGCATTGTGGGTGATGATCGCCGTGGTGGTTCCGAGCTCCCTGTTGATGCGGGTCAACGCCTCCAGAACGATGACGCCGGTCTTGGAATCCAGCGCGCCGGTCGGCTCGTCGCACAGAAGCACTTCCGGGCGCTTGGCGATGGCGCGCGCAATCGCCACGCGCTGCTGTTCGCCGCCCGAAAGCTGGGCGGGAAAATGGGTCATGCGCTTTTCCATGTCGACCATGGCGAGCGCTTCTTCCGGTGGCATGGGATTGTCGGCGACTTCCGTGACCAGAGCGACGTTCTCCCAGGCGGTCAGGCTCGGAATGAGATTGTAGAACTGGAAAACGAATCCGACATGGTTGCGGCGGTAAAGAGTCAGTTTTCCATCGGAGAGTGTCGCCAGGTCCTGATCCCGGAACGTCACCTGGCCGGATGTCGGCCGGTCAAGACCGCCGACGATGTTGAGGAAGGTCGATTTTCCGCTCCCGGACGGTCCAAGCAGGACTGCGAGTTCCCCGCCGTAGAGCTCGGAATCGACGCCGTTCAGCGCGCGGACCTCGACATCTCCGGTGAGATATATCTTGGTGAGGTTTCGGGTTGTGAATACGGCTTCGTTCATAGGTGAGGGCCCTGATCTCGCCATACGGTTAAAGCGACTTTCGGTAGCGCGCATTGATGCCGATCAATCGGCGGTTATGCTGTCCTGCACCATAGAATTCAGTGACTTAAATCGGCGCTCGATTGACAGCGAATTGCGTTAGCCAGTAACTTTGGTCATTATTCGAGCTCGTTTTACACCTTAGTATTGTTCGATTGAAATTACACTGTCACCTGAAAGGGGCAGTCTGCACTATTCCGGAACAGGCTCCGGAAAGCCTTGTGCGGCGCATCTGAAGTTTTGTCGACAATGTCGTCCAGCCAGCAGGCGTCGTTTGTAGCCGAGTACGCGTTGAAGCGTTGGATTTCCGCATGAAAACATGCACTTGGGAAAAAGGGTTTAACCATGGAATCTGAAGTTGGCGCCGGAATGGGCGTGTTGATGGCTCTGATCATATGGATCATCATTGGCGGTATCGCAGGCTGGCTCGCCGGTCTGATCGTCAAGGGATCCGGGTTCGGGCTTGTCGGCGATGTGATCATCGGAATTGTCGGGGCCGTGATCGCCGGTTGGCTTTTCCCCGCACTCGGACTGTCGCTTGGCGGCGGGATCATCGGCGCGATTATCGCCGCGGTCATCGGGGCGGTCATACTGCTCCTGATCATCAGGCTTATTCGAAGCGTCACCTGATCGCATGCATACATTCAAGGGGGAGATTGTCGTCTCCCCCTAATTGTTTTCACTGCCTCCATTCGACGCCTTGTCATCGCTACACTGAAATGTATACATGCACGCGTTCCCGAGCCGGACGCGCGGCGCGGGACGCATAAATCCCCGCTGCGCGCGCCAAGGCGCGCACTTGCCTGACAGAGGTTTTCATGGATTCCAACCGCTTCATTATCGCCGCCCATTGCGTCAATCGTCCGGGCATCGTTTCAGCCGTTTCCACCGCGATTTTCGGGCTCGGTTGCAACATTCTCGACTCCCAGCAATTCGACGATACGGAGAGCGGCCGGTTTTTCGTGCGCATGGTGTTCAACCACGACACGGTCACGCTGGACGAGGTGAGGGCGGTTCTGGAGCCGGTGATGAGCGAACTCGACATGGAGTGGACGCTTCGCGACCGCGAACACCGCCGCAAGGTGCTGCTGCTGGCGTCGCGTTTCGACCATTGCCTGGGCGATCTTCTCTATCGCTGGCGCAGCGGCGACCTTGAAATGGATGTGGTCGGCATCATTTCCAACTATCCGCGGGACACCTACAAGCAGATCACGATGGGAGACATTCCGTTCCATCATCTGCCGATCACCAAGGAAACAAAGCCGCAGCAGGAACAGCAGATCACCGATCTGATCGAGGAAACCGGCGCAGAACTGGTCGTGCTGGCCCGCTACATGCAGATATTGTCGGACCAGATGTCACGCAGCCTGTCGGGCAAATGCATCAATATCCACCACTCGTTCCTGCCGGGTTTCAAGGGCGCGCGGCCCTATCACCAGGCGCATGAGCGCGGGGTGAAACTGATCGGCGCGACGGCGCATTTCGTCACCGGTGATCTCGACGAGGGACCGATCATCGAACAGGACGTCGAACGGATCAGCCACCGCGACACGCCCGAGGGTCTGGTTCGCAAGGGACGGGACATCGAGAGGCGGGTGCTTGCGCGCGCAGTGCGTTACTATCTGCAGGACCGGGTCTTCATGAACGGTAACAAGACGGTGGTCTTTCCGGAATAGAAAGACGCTGAATTCCGTTCCGACAACCGCCATGTTGTTTACACGGCTCAGGAAATCGGGTCAGTATCGCTGACATGTACGCTTCGCACGGATTTCTTCGCTCCGACATCGGCGATGTCGATATCGTCTGCCATGAGGGCGTCTACCACCTCTTTCATCTCGTCCTGCCCAATCATGACTTCATCGCCCATGCGGTCAGCAAGGACGGGATGGCTTGGAACCGGGTTCGCAACGCCCTGTTCGTCGGCGAGCCCGGCGAATGGGACGACGACATGCTGTGGACGATGCATGTCTCGCCCGACCCGGAAAAACCGGGCTCCTGGCGGATGTTCTACACCGGGCTTTCCCGCGCGGAATTCGGCCGGGTGCAGCGCGTGGGGCTCGCGCGATCGGACGATCTCTATCACTGGAAGCGCTGCAACAACGGCAATTACCCGCTGGAGATCGACGGCCGGTTTTATGAATCCAGCGCCGACGAGGGCCGCAAATGGGTGAGCTTCCGCGACCCGTTCTTCTATCGCGACGAGGAAAGCGGCGAGCGGCTGCTGTTATCGTCGGCGCGGATCAACGAGGGGCCGATCATCCGTCGCGGTTGCGTGGGGCTGGCGCGGGAGGTCGAGCCGGACGTGTTCGTGTTCGACAAGCCGTTGCATCGGCCGGGCCTCTACGACGACATCGAAGTGCCCAACCTGATTCGCATCAAGCACCGCTACTTCCTGCTCGGATCCATACGCGAAGACACGAAGGTTCATTACTGGTGGTCGGACCGGATCGAGGGACCCTACGAGAATTTCTACGACAATGTGCTGCTGCCGGAAGGCAATTACGCCGCAAGGATCTGCTGCTACGAGGGCAAATATCTGCTCTTCAACTTCTTCTCGCGGAAGGAAACGTTGTACGGGCGCGAAATCATCACACGGCTGCTGCCGCCGCCAAAAGAGATCGTCTCAGGCAAGGACGGCAGGCTGCATCTGAAATCCTTCAGCGGATTCGATGCGCTGGTCTGCGATTGCGAAACGATCAGCGACCCCGGCCAGATTTCCATGCTGTTCGACAATCCGCACGCCCGAGTCGAGGACCTGGACGACGGCATGCACATTCTTTGCCCGAGCGGCTATGAGGCGTTTTTGCTGCCGGGCCTGCGGCAGGACTTTCGCCTGCGCGCCCGCATCGAACTGGCAGGGCTCGGCAAATGCGGAATGGTGATACGCGTGTCGGAAGCGGGCGACGGCTATTACCTGTCGCTCGATCTGGTCAAGGGAATAGCGCAGATCCGGCACTGGGGCGCCAATCCGACGCCCGAGTTCGAACACGCCTTCACTTACCAGACGCTGCAGACCGGATATTTTCTGTCGAACATCATGCAGGGCGGATGGGAAATCGAAATCGTCTGCCATGGCATGTATCTCGAATTGTCGATCAACGGCCAGGTGACGCTGAGCCTCGTCGACGACGGTTTTTATGAGGGGCATGTCGGCTTCTACACGGAATCGGCCAATCTCAAACTTGGCGATGTCGTCATGCAGTCGCTCAGTCGACCGACCACCGAGCAGGACAGCGTGTATACGGCCACGCGGCCTGTCGACGCGGAGATCATTGGACCGGGTCCGGCCAGCGAGATATGACGCGCGAACCCTATCTGGTCGTCAGCGACATCGATGACACGCTGACTGGCGACGCGCAGGCGCTATGCGATCTGGCGGATATACTCGCAGCGCATCGGGACACCGTGCGTTTTGCGCTCAATTCCAGCCGCCCCTCGGCGAGCGTCGACAAAACCATTGAAACCGAATTTCCGCCGGGCTTCGAAGCCGACGCCTGCATCACCGCGATGGGGACCGAAATCCGCGTCGACGGCGCTTTGATCGGGGATTGGGAAGCCAGATTCAGCGACTGGCCCCGCGACGAGATTTTTCGCATTGTGGAGGCAGAGGGGCATCCGCCGCATGCGACGGAATTCCAGACGCGCTACAAGGTGAGCTTCGCCGTGCCCCGTGGTGGACCGCAGGATCATGTCCGTGAGATTCTTGCAAAAACGGGCGCGGATTGCCGGTTCATCGCTTCCGGCGCTGATGATTTCGATATCATCCCGTCGCTTGCCGGAAAGGACAATGCGGCGATTTTTCTTGCCGGTTTCCTTGGAATTTCCACCGAGCGCCTTATAGTTGCAGGTGACTCTCAGAACGATCTGGCGATGTTCCAGGTCGCATTCCGGGCTATCGCGGTGGGCAACGCCCGCCTGGAACTCCTCGATGCGATGCCCGTTAACACCAGTTACCGCGCGACCCGAAACCACGCCGCGGGAGTAATCGAAGGCCTCAGGCATTTCGGTGTGATTTCAGCTTAAATAGGCCGCGCTTTCGCTTGATCGAAAGGACCCTTCATGCCCGAAAACACTCTTGGCTCACTGATGATGATTTCCCTGCACGGTTATGTGGCGGGCTCTCCCGAGCTCGGCAAGCCGGATACGGGAGGCCAGGTCGTTTTCGTACTCGAACTGGCCAAGCGCTTTGCGCGGCTCGGCTACCGGGTCGACGTCGTCACCCGTCAATTCGAGGACCAGCCGGCCGAGGATCGCATCAACGACAATCTGCGCATCTGGCGCATTCCGTTCGGCGGATCCGATTTCATCCGCAAGGAGGACATGCACGACTGGTACGGCGATTTCGTCAGCAACCTGCTGGCCGCGGTTCGGGCGCGCAAACTGCACTACGACATCGTCAACAGCCATTACTGGGACGCCGGCGTGTCCGGCCAGAAAATCGCCGAAGAACTGCAGATCCCGCATATCCACACGCCGCATTCGCTCGGCTGGTGGAAGGCCAAGACCATGAAGGGCGCCAATGAGGCCGACTTCGCCGATTACCGCTTCGACGAACGGATCCAGAAGGAATTCGTGCTCTACCGCAATTGCGATCACATCATCGCGACGAGCGAACATCAGGTCCAGCTCATCGAGAAACAGTACGACATGCCGCGGGAGAACATCACGATGATTCCTCCAGGCATTGACGAGCAGCGGTTCACACCGGTTCCGCCGCAGAAGCTGAAAGAAATTCGCCTGAAACACGACCTGAAACCGACCGACGTCTATGTCGTGGGGCGGGCCGCCACCAACAAGGGGTACGACCTGATCATCGACGCGCTGCCGACCTTGAAGGAGCTGCAGCCGAAAGCGCGTCTTGTGCTTGCCGCAGGCGCCAATTCCGCCGCCGACAAGAAATTGCTGACGCGCTGGAAGAAGAAGGCCGAGGAGATCGGCGTGGCCGACAGTGTGGACTGGCGCGGTTATGTGGCGGACGACGACCTTGCGGACTATTACCGCGCCGCGGGCGTCTTCGCCCTGCCGTCACGCTACGAACCCTTCGGGATGACGGCGGTCGAGGCGATGGCCTGCGGCACGCCGACGGTGCTGACGACGCGCGGGGGACTTTTCGACCAGATCGAATTCGGCCGGCACGCCCTTGTCGCGGACCCGACGCGTCCGGTCGAATTCGCGACCATGATCAACATGGCCCTGCAGTATCCGTGGCTTCGCGACACGCTGATCGTCGAAGGCGCGCGCTTCGCCCGCCGCCAATTCGGCTGGACCGGCATTGCGAGGCGCACCATCGGCATATTCGAGCGCTTCAAGGGCCGTTATGAGCCGGAGCTTGATGAATCGGCGTGAGGTTGAAATTCCGGATGGTTGGGCTTTGACTTTGAATCGGCAGATGCATCGCAAACTTGATGGAAACCCGAGAAACTCTTATATTCCGGATGTTATGACGCATGACACGCAAACCGCGCTGCTGACGACTGTGAACGCTCCATACCAGAACCAGCTGGATGCGGGCGGGCTTGCTGCTGCGCTGAAAAGCGGGAATGTCGCTCTCGGTCAGGTGTCGTCGTTCTTTATGGAAATCGATGTTGAAACGCAGAAGGCGTTTGCGTTAGAGCACGGCATTTCCAACGATACTCTGGCGCATGTTGCGAGCGTATTCCAGGATTGGTCCGGCCAATCGGTCGCTTTGGCGACTTGAGCTCGTGTACGCGCCCTTCCCAATGGGAAGACCTCCTCCAACAAGCTTACAGAATTATCGATAACGTCAATCGCACCCACGACCTCCTGACGTCATGGACGTTCGGGGGCGGGACCGCAATGATGCTGCAGATCAATCATCGTGAAAGCCACGACATCGATCTGTTTCTCGATGACCCGCAGTTGCTGCCCTATGTCACTGCGTCGGTAGGAGAACTGGAGTTCCAGATTGGCGCGCCATCCTACAACAGCGATGGAGTCGGACATCTGAAGATTGCCTTTGAGGGTGTTGGTGAAATAGATTTCATCGTTACCGGGCACATACTGGACCCTTATGCCAAAGCGATTGAAATCCTTGGCAGAGAAGTGGACCTCGAAACCGTGCCCGAGATTATCACCAAGAAGATCAGGTTTCGCGGCGCCAGCATCCAGCCGCGCGACATCTTCGACATCGCGGCCGCAAGCAACGCCGGGTATGGACAACAACTCCGAGACGCCCTTGCGGAAATCGCAGAATATCGCGACACCGCAGCGCGCCGGCTCGACGCCCTCAACGAAGACTATGTGAACGCAACGATCCAGCAGCTCATGCTAAAACCAAATTTCGAAGCCACAGCCAGACATGCAATTGCAATTGCTAGAAGTCTACTTCGATCGTAGCAGGCCTGTTGTCCCAGTAAATTTCGGGTCTGCCGAGAGGCCGTTCTGGATCCCGCATCAAGTGCGGGATGAGGGAAGTTGGGGAGGCGGGGAGGAACGGATAGTCCGGTGTCCGCAGCATCCGCTGCGCTGGCTTTCACAAAAAGACTTTCATTTTCTCTTCGTCGCGGGAGAAGATCCGCGATCCAGGGACTGCCTGAGCACGTTTGCCGAGAGACGCCCGGGAACCCCGCGCCGGGGCGCGGGGCCAGATCGGTGGGAAATTGGCGTTGTTACCGGGCGAGGCCCTGCGCCTGCAGCCAGGCGATGGAGTCCGGTATGTTCGACTTGTCGCGGATTTCGATGATCAGGCGCGGATTGGAGTCCAGGAGCCCGAGGGCAGCGAAGACGGATTTCCAGCAGATTGTTCCTTCGCCCAGGCTCCAGTGGCGATCGGCGTAACCGTCGGCGTCCTGCAGGTGGATGTGGTTGAGCAGGTTTCCGGCTGCATGCACGTAATAGTCGACGGGCGGCGCGCCGGTTGAACCGTGCGCGTAGAAGGCGTGTCCGGTGTCGATCGAGACCCTGACGCTGTCGGAATCGAAGCTGCGGCACAATTCGACGCGGGCGTGCGGATCCTTGTCCTCGATGTTTTCGATGACAAGAACGCAGCCGATGTCTTCGGCGCGCTTGACGACGTCCCTGAGGGTTTCGTGACACCGCTCAACGAGTTGCGCCCGCGCCTCGGCGTAATTGTCGAGATTGTTGTAGTCCCACGTCGTGTAGGGCGAGTGGATGACCATCTGGTTCGCGCCAATGGTTTCGCAGACGTCGAGGCCCTGCATGAAGCGCTTCTGCACGACGGCGCGGATGTCCGGATCCTGCGAGGCGATGGTGAAGCCCCAGAAGGGGCCGTGAATGCCGATCCGGCCTTCATGGCCGTCCAGAAGCTGCTTCGCGCGCTCCGCGGCGGACTGCCAGTCGCCTTCGAGGAGATCGGCGGAGAAGAAATCCTGGATTTCGAGGTCGCGGGGAAGCTCCCGCATCAGGTCGCGATGTATTTCGTAGTAGTCGAGCGTCATGGCCGCGCCGACAATCGGTAATTCACTCATCAGAGATCCTCGTAACGGGAAGGGGCGGTCGGTGATGCGACCGCGGAACAGACAATGCGCCTGTTGAGGCTGCTCCTTCACATGATCACGAAGCGATGACAGACGGATTGCAGTTTGATTTCAGAATTATGATCCAACCAACGGCCGCCTGTGGAGCCGGGGCGGTGAAAATCCGCCGGTATGAATACTGTCACAAACAGCGCCTAGGCTCTTGCTGTCATTCTGCACTGTAATCTCACACACGGCGATCATGAGCATCCAGGCGCGCAAGGCGGTAATTTGTGTTTTTGACGGTCTGCGGCCGGATATGGTCAGCAAGGAGACAACGCCCAACCTCTGGCGGTTTGCGGCCGATGGCGCATGGCTTAGACAGGCCAGGTCGGTGTTCCCGTCGATGACGCGCGTCGCCACGACCAGCTTCGCCACCGGGTCGAAGCCGCAGACGCACGGCGTCGTCAACAACGCGTTTTTCCATCGACCGGTGATCGCCGATACGGCGCTGGACACCTCAAGGGCCGATCATCTGGCGCTTGCGGAGAAGTTTCACGAGGGGCGGTTCGTGGAGGCCGCCGGTCTCGGATGCGCGCTCGCCAAGGCCGGCAAGAGCTTTTGCGTCGTCCATTCCGGTTCCGCGGGTTCGGCCTATCTCGTCAACCACCGGGCGTCCCACAACGGTCAGTGGACGTTTTCCATCCATGGCCGTGAATTCACCCGCACGCCGGGCGCCGTAGACGAGGTTATCGAAAGGTTCGGGCCGCCGCCGCGCAGCAATGGCGCGCCGAAATTCCAGGAGGCCGACTACGCGACCCGCGTGATGACGGACCATGTGCTTGCCCGCCTGCAGCCCGATGTCGCGCTGATCTGGTTCTCGGAGCCGGACACGTCCTACCATTACCGTCGGATCGGCTCCCGGGATTCACTCGACGTGACGCGCAAGGTCGACGCCTGTTTCGGCTCGATCCTCGACGCCATTTACAGCGGTCCGGACGCTGCAGACACGCTGGTCGTCGCCATGAGCGATCACGGCCAGATCAGCATGACGGGCGAGTTCGACCTGATCGGCGCGCTGAAGGAACGCGGGTTCAAGGCGACAGACCGCATGGAGGAGGGCGCGGAGGTGCTTGCGACGCACGGATCAGTGTCCGGATTGAGTCTCGTCAATCCCGACGCAATACGGCTGCAGGATCTGGCGGCCACGCTGATGCACATGCCGCAAACCGGGATGGTGTTTTCGCGCGACGGCGAGAACGGGGACGCCGCCATCGCCGGGACGCTGGCCTATTCGCTGATCGGGATCGATCATCCCCGCGCGCCCGATCTTTTCTGGATCGCCCTATCCTCCGCAGCGCCGGACCTTTCCGGCGCGCCCGGAACCGGCCTTTTCACCGGCGGCGTTGGCGTTCCGATCGGCGGCGGCATGCATGGCGGCCTCAATCCGCACGAACTCAACACGATGCTCGCTTTCGGCGGCGCCGGCATAGAGAGCGTCGGACAGATTGACGACGCCACGGACCTGACCGCAATTGCGCCGACGGTTCTGGCCATGATGGGCGTCGCGGCGCCTGACACGATGACCGGCAAGCCGATCGCCGCAGTGACCGGGCAGGCGCGTCCACGAAGCACCCGCAGACGCATCGAAGCGGAGTTTAACGGTTTTCGTCAGTCGCTCGACATTGTGGAGCTTGAAAACTCAAACATCGTGCTCGGCGGTGGAAGAGAAGTCTGAAAGTCGATGGCGTCCCGATAGTTATCGTTCGTGAACAGTTTAACAAAACTGTCACCGCGCCGAAAAGACCGGGTCACATTGATTGACTATTGTGAGTGTGACGCAACTTTCCTCCCACGCGTCTGAGTTTAATTCATCACATCACTTACGAGGGCAACTCAATGAGCTACCTGCGCAAGCATGCTGCGCTGATTCTTGGCGCAACTTTTCTCGCTACGACCTGTTTTACTTCGCCGGCGCTGTCGGACGAACGTCCGGACGTAACCGTCGCCGTTCAGCAGATCGTCAACGCCGGCGCGCTCGACGTGCTGCGCGAGCAGTCGAATGTGGGCGCCCGCGTCTTCTATTCGATCTTCGAAACCCTGATCGACTACGACCGCCAGCAGCCGGAGCTGCCGCAGAAGCCGGGTCTCGCCACCGAATGGAAGCGCATCGACGACAAGACCGTCGAACTGAAGCTGCGTCCCGGCGTGAAGTTCCACAATGGCGACGTCATGACTGCAGACGATGTCGTCTTCACCTTCTCCAAGGAGCGTTTCGGCCAGCTTGACGAGCAGGAAGCCGCCCGCAAGGAAGGCAACACGCTGTTCACGAACACCGCGAGCTCCAATTCGGTCGGCAAGGTTCCGCCGGCGGAAGTCGCGGCTGTCGCAAAGCGCGCATGGCCCAATCTCGACCGCGTCGAGAAGGTTGACGACATGACCGTGCGTTTCGTTTCCACGGTTCCGGATCCGACGCTTGAAGGCCGCATCTCCCGCTACGGCGCGGAAATCCTCTCCAAGCGCGCCTATCAGGAAGCTGAAAGCTGGCTGGACTTCGCCCGCAAGCCTCTCGGCACCGGCCCTTACAAGGTCGTCGACTTCAAGCCGGACAATGTTCTGGTTCTCGAAGCCCATGACGAATACTGGGGCGGCGAGCCGCCGATCAAGACGCTTCGCTTCGTGGTCGTTCCGGAAGTCGCAAGCCGCGTAAACGGCTTGCTGTCCGGCGAGTACCAGTTCATCACCGACGTGCCTCCGGACCAGATCAAGACCATCGAGGACGACGCCAAGTTCGAAGTCGTCGGCGGCCCGATCACCAATCATCGCCTGATGGTTTTCGACAAGAACAATGGCCCGATGCAGAACCCGAAAATCCGTCAGGCCATGACGCACGCAATCGATCGCGACACCATCGTGAGCGCCCTGTGGGGCGACCGCACGGCGGTTCCGGCCGGACTGCAGTGGGAATATTACGGCGACATGTTCCTGTCGGACTGGACCGTTCCGGAATACGACCCGGAACTCGCAAAGAAGCTGGTTGAGGAGTCCGGTTATAACGGCGAACCGATCATCATGCGGGTTCTGAACAACTACTACACCAACCAGGTGTCGACGGCGCAGATCAACGCCGAAGCATTCCGTCAGATCGGCCTGAATATCCAGATGGAAATGAAGGAAAACTGGCAGCAGATCTTCGACACCGAATCCGGTCCGCGCATGGTTCGCGACTGGTCGAACTCGGCTCCGTTCCCGGATCCGGTTTCCTCGATCGTCAACCAGCATTGCCAGAACGGCCAGCAGCAGCAGGTCGGCGAGTGGACGAACGAGGAGTTCAACGAACTCTGCATCAAGCTTGAGACCTCGACGGATCTGGAGGAGCGCCGCGCGGCTTTCCAGCGGATGCTCGAGATCGCTGAGCGTGAAGATCCCGCTTACACGGTTCTGCATCAGAGCGCGATCTTCTACGGCAAGCCGAAGAATATCGACTGGACCTGGTCAGGCCTGCAGTCGATGGACTTCCGCGGCGACAACTTCAAGGTCAACAATCTGGCGAACTGACCTTTCCACAAACGGGCCGGGACGTGATCGTTCCGGCCCGGTTCTTTTTGGGGAGGTGAGGAGAGTCAGGGTTGAGCTGAATGGACGCGATAGTCTCCATACGCAATATGACGGTGGACTTTGATCAGGGTCACCGTTTCGTCCGTGCACTGCACGGCATTTCACTGGACGTCGGACGCGGCGAAACCGTCGGGATCGTCGGCGAATCCGGATGCGGCAAGTCGATCACCTGGCTTGCGGCGCTCGGTCTGCTCGGAAAGCGCGCGCGCGTCGGCGGTCGCGTCATGATGGGCAGCAAGTCTCTTCTTGATCTGGACCCGAACGGCCTTGCCGGTATTCGCGGCGGCAAGATTGCGATGATCTTTCAGGATCCGTCGAGTTCCCTCAATCCGGTGCACCGGATCGGCCGCCAGATCGGCGAGGCGCTGCGTCTGCATCGCGGCTTGCGTGGAAGCGCGGCGAAGGCGGAGGCCAGGCGCCTGCTTGACCGCGTCGGCATATCCAACGCCGCCCAGCGACTGAACGAATATCCGCACGAACTCTCCGGCGGCATGAACCAGCGCGTGATGATCGCGATGGCGCTCGCAGGCGAGCCGGAAGTCCTTATCGCAGACGAGCCGACGACGGCGCTCGACGTGACGATTCAGGCGCAGATCCTCGATCTGTTGCGTGAACTGAGCGCCGACAATGAAATGGCGCTGGTTCTGATTTCCCACGATCTCGGCGTCGTCGCCGACATGACGGAACGGGTGGCGGTGATGTATTGCGGCCGGATCATCGAGCAGGCCGCGACCGACGCCCTGTTCTCGCGACCGGTTCATCCCTATACGCGGGGACTGATC
Source organism: Flavimaribacter sediminis (assembly GCF_019492055.1). GTDB lineage: Bacteria > Pseudomonadota > Alphaproteobacteria > Rhizobiales > Rhizobiaceae > Flavimaribacter > Flavimaribacter sediminis. Next base: position 781,703 of record NZ_JAICBX010000001.1, read on the forward strand.
GCGGCGCTTCCCGATATCGTCGGACCGAAGCGGCGCCTGGCGTCGATCCCCGGAACGGTGCCGCCGCCGGACAGGCTTCCGCCCGGCTGCAGTTTCGCGCCACGGTGCGCCAGAGCCGACGAAGCTTGCACGGACCGTCAACCCGAACTCGCAGGTGTCGGCGGCGACAGTCACGATGTCTCCTGCCTGCACGCCGCCGAACTGGCGGCGACCGCCATGCGCGAAGCGGCCAATCATGAACTGGAACAGGCATGAGCGCTGCAGAGACGCCGCTGCTTTCGGTGACGAACCTCAAGCGGCACTATGACGTGAGACTGCCTGGAGGACTGTTCGGAACGCCGGCCACGCTGAAGGCGGTGGACGGGATTTCGTTCGAGATCATGAAAGGCAAGACGCTTGGTCTTGTGGGCGAATCCGGTTGCGGCAAGTCAACGACCGCGAAGCTGGTTCTCGGACATATCCCGGTCACCGCCGGAGAGATACGTTTCGACGGCGAAAAGGTGACGGCGAACCACAATGCGCAATGGCGTGCACTGCGGCGGCGCATGCAGATGATCTATCAGGATCCGCTGGGCGCGCTTGACCGCCGGCTCAGCGTCGCCGACCAGATCGGCGAACCGATCCAGATCCACGCGCCGGAAACCCCAAAGGCCGAGAGGGACGAACGGGTCGCCTCACTCATGGCCGATGTCGGCTTGCGCCGCGACATGGCGGACCGGTTTCCGCACGAATTGTCGGGCGGACAGCGCCAGCGCGTCGTCATTGCAAGGGCGCTTTCCCTGAAACCGGATCTGCTGGTGGGCGACGAGCCGGTGTCCGCGCTGGACGTCTCCATCCAGGCGCAGGTGCTGAACCTGCTCGACGACCTTCGGCAGAGCACCGGCTTTACCGCGCTGTTCATCAGCCACGACCTGAAGGTGGTGCGGCAGATGTCCGACCGCGTCGCTGTCATGTATCTCGGCCGGATCGTGGAATCAGGCGCGCCGGAAGAGGTCTTTCGCAGGCCGCAGCACCCCTATACGCAAGCGCTGGTGTCGGCGATCCCGACAATTCGGCGCAGCGCGGTCGCAAACCGCATCGTGCTGAAGGGCGATCCGCCCAATCCGGTCAACGCGCCATCGGGATGTCCCTTCCACACGCGGTGTCCTTCCGCCATTGCGCAATGCAAATCGGAGGTTCCGGCGCTGCTTGAGACCGCCGGCCACAAGGTCGCCTGTCATCTTGTCAACAATGCGCCTGCCGGCGCCGGCATTGCGGCGGAGTAGTCATGCTGCGTTACACACTCCTGCGCATCCTTCGCGCGCTCATCACCGTCACCCTTATCGTTTCGCTCGCCTTTGTGATCTTGCGGTTATCCGGAGATCCGGCGATCATCATTCTCGGTCCGGAAGCGCCGCCCGAGGCCTATGCGGCGTTCCGAACCAACTGGGGCCTCGATCAGCCGATCTGGATCCAGTATCTCAAATATTTCGGCGCGGTGTCGCAGGGCGATCTCGGCAATTCGATGCGCGACGGCCGCTCCGCCCTGCAGGTGGTCGGCGAACGGGTGCCGCTGACGCTGGCGATCACCATTCCGGCGCTTTTCCTGAAGATCCTCATCGGTCTGCCCGCCGGCATATGCGCGGCCCTCTACCGCAACACCTATATCGACCGCTTGATCATGACGGTGTCCGTGATGGGGTTCACCGTGCCGAGTTTTGTCCTCGGGCTGGTGCTGGCGCTGATTTTCGCAGTGAAGCTGGGCTGGCTGCCGTCCGGCGGCTCCGACACCTGGCAACACGCCATTCTGCCCATCCTGACCATGGGACTGATCGGCGCCGCCGTGATCGCGCGCTTTACGCGTTCGGCCATGCTGGAAGTGCTCGGGCAACCCTATATCCGCTCCGCTTCGGCGAAGGGACTGGTGTGGCGTGAGGTGGTGACGTCGCACGCCTTGCCGAACGCCGCCATTCCGACGCTGACCATCGTCGGCTTCATGGTCGGCTCGCTCGTCGCCGGCGCAGTGGTCGTCGAAAGCGTGTTTTCCTGGCCCGGTGTTGGGCGATTGCTGGTGACGGCCGTCGCCAACCGCGATCTGGCCGTCGTGCAAGTGATCCTGCTCTTCATCGGTTTCACCATGGTGTTTGCCAACCTCACGGTCGATCTGCTTTATGGCTGGGTCGACCCAAGGCTCAGAACGAAACAGCTTCAGGCGGGGAGTTAGGCGCAATGACACTCGAACTCAACGATCCCAAGAGCATCGCCGAGGACAGCGGCTCAGGCAGCGTATTCACCGCCAAGGACAGGCTGACCGCGTTTTTCGAAACCTGGCCGCCGCTGGTGTTGTTCGCGCTGTTCTGGATTGCTTTCAGCGCCTTTGTCGTGGCTTTTGCGCCGCTGATCGCCCCCTACGACTTCATGTCGATGGATCTGCCGTCGCGCCTGACGCCGCCGGTTTTCTTCGGCGGCGTGTGGACGCATCCGCTTGGCACGGACGAACTGGGCCGCGACGTGCTTTCGCGACTGATCATCTCGATTCGGATCTCCGTCGTGATCGCCTTCCTTTCCACCCTGATTGCGGCGACGCTTGGCGTGACGCTCGGCTTTCTGGCCGCCTATTTCCGGGGCAGGGTGGAGCAACTGATCCTGATCCTCATCGACGCCCAGGCTTCGATGCCTTTCATGATCATCGCGCTCGCCGTGCTCGCCTTTCTCGGCAACTCGCTGACCCTTTTTGTGATCCTGATGGGCTTCTACGGATGGGAGAGGATCGCCCGCATTGCGCGGGGGCTCGCCATTTCCGCCAACGAGCAGGGCTACGCTACCGCCGTGCGCGATCTCGGCGCATCGCCGTGGCGCATCTATTCGCGCCACATCCTGCCGAACATCGCCTCGACGCTGATCGTCTCCATGACGCTGAATTTTCCAGAGGTCATTCTGCTGGAATCCGGATTGTCCTTTCTCGGGCTTGGCATCCAGCCGCCGATGACTTCGCTCGGCAACATGGTCGGCTACGGCCGCGACTACATCCAGTCGGCTCCGTGGATCATGCTCGCGCCGAGCGTCGCGATCGTGCTGACGACGCTTTCGATATCGATCGTCGGCGACTGGATGCGCGACCTGTTCGACCCGACCCTCAAATAAATCCGGGGTCGGGCGGGCGGCGGCGCAATTTTCAGGAAATGGCTCGTATATTGCGGCAATCCGCTCTACAAGGATGGCCGAATTCAGTCACGGCCAGCCGTTGTTCGGGCGGTGGGCGTCGTGAAACATTGTCTATCCCGAACCTCGTTCGAGCTTGAAGGAAGTATTCATGGCATTGGTGCAAGTCGTCGTCGGAAGCGTCAGGGAAAAACGCATAGGCCGGAAGGTCGCAGATTGGTTCATGGAAGCCGGAGCCGGCAGGGATGATATCGAGCTCGAACTGGTCGATCTCAAGGAGGTCAATCTCCCGATGTTCGACGAACCCAACCATCCGCGATTCGCCAATTACGTTCATGATCACACGAAAGCCTGGAGCGAGACCGTCGCGCGGGCAGACGGCTTTGTATTCGTGACGCCCGAATACAATCACAGTTTTCCGCCAGCGCTGAAAAACGCAATCGACTATCTCAGCCAGGAATGGAAATTCAAACCGGCAGGGTTCGTGAGCTACGGCGGCGTCGCCGCAGGCACGCGCGCCGTCCAGGCCCTGAAACCGGTTCTCGCCTGTTTTCAGATGCCGCTCGTTCTGGAAAACGTGCATATTCCGTTCGTTGGCTCGCTCTTCAACGACGACGGCGTGTTTGTTCCGCCGGATGGTCTGGATGAAGCGGCGCGCCTGCTGCATGACCGCATGGCGTTCTGGATCGCGCACCAGGCCGGGTTGCGGGACTCGTAAGGCTCTAGAACTTGACGAAGGCGCCGGTGATGACGGCGAGGCCGTCGCGATAGGAAGCGTCTGTCGCCTCGTAGCGATAGTTGCGGACGCCGACATAGAACTTGGTCTCCCAGTCCTTTACGTCCTGGACGAACTGGAATCCGTAAGATCGGCTGATGTCGTCGTCGGAATATATCGAGTCGCCAAAATAGGCGTCGACGGAGAAGGCTGTCTTGCCGAATTCGAACCAGTCGACCTGATAGCCGAGCTTGCCGTAGGCGTACCGGCTTGTCTGCCCGGATTCCTGGCGCTCTGCGGCTGCCAGCGTCAGGCTTATTCCGCTTGGATCGTGGAGCGCGGACACCGAGCCGTCGATGATCGTCTCGTCGCCCGCAAAGGTTTGCGACCAGGCGACCGCCCCCGACAGGCTGACCGGACCAAGTTTCTGCGCATAACGCAACGCAACGTCCCAGCCGAGATTGTCCTTTCGATCCGGTACGATCGTTTCTCCGATGGATCCCGACAGGATAAAGCCGTTCCAGCTTGGCGTGTCGTAGCGAAAGCGCAGGCGCCGCCCGAAACCGTCCATGTTCTCAAAGGTGTTTCTCACCTCGATGTCGGACAATGACCCGTCGGCGAGCCGGTACAATTGTCCGCCGGCGATCCTTTCTACCCGCGACTGGCCCACCAATGCGGTGTTGGAGAGGTCGATTTCGGCCGAGCCGTCCGAAGCCATGCTTCCCTGACCGAGCCAGACGGTTCCGTAAGTTTCGCTGACCACATAGAACTCCGCCTTGCGGAGATTGGGGTCCCAATCGATTGGATTGTCATCCTGATTGACCACCTTTGTGGAATAAGGCGCCCATCCGAACTCGACCTTGCCGGTCCACTGCCAATCGTCGTACTGCGGCGATTTCAACTGGAAGCCGAACCGCGATTCCGATCCCCAATTGTCGACCGGAAAATAGGAACGGGTCGACGCGCCGTCGTCGTAGGAAAGCAACGCCTTGTTCAAATGTCCGTAGAAACGTAGCGAGAAACCGGCTTCCTTCAACAAGCGACGCGGTCTGACGGACTGTGTGACGACGGCCTCGTCGTCGACGAGATCCTCGGTCGAGAGCGTCACCGGATCGTCTGCGTGCGCTGCGCCATGCCACGCGCTGGCGGCGGCAAGCGCCAGCAGAGCCGATCTGTGAGCGGATCTCTTCATGGCAAGGGTTTCCGCGACCTCACTGGTTCAGCAGCAACGGGCCCTGACCAAGCAGTATGATGGGGGCGCTGGCCAGGTCTGTTGCAAGCCGCTTGAAGGTCAGGTCGTCGTCGGCGTCGTTGGCGATGCTTCCCTGTGATTCCAGTCGCCTTCCGATCAGTTGAACGACTTCTGGCGCATCGGCGAACTTGGCGTGGTGCAGACTGGATTTGTCATCGATCTGGGACAGATCGACAACCGCGACCCCGAGTTCCGCCAACCTTTGGGAATCGGCGTTGCCGACGCGGTTGATCCCGCCGGCGATTCGCTGCGAAACGGACAAGGCGCGGTCATTTTCGGAAATCATGACCCAGAATTGCCGCCTGTCGGCCGGCAGATCGTCAAGTTGGGTCGTAAACAGATCCATATCGATATCCGGCGACGCCAGAATAATGTTCTTCACACGGCCCGATGCGTCGTACTGGCCCTGAAGATGCGCCTGCCGGATCGCCTCGACGGTCAGCAGGTTGCCCATGGAGTGCGCCATGATATCGAACTCGGCTGGTCCGGCCTCGGCCAGGAGCGTTGCGCCTTCAATCAGCCTGTCGCGGGCCGAAAGAGCGCTGTTCATATCGTAGACATAGTTCAAAGTCTTGCCGCGGGAGGCCCAGCTGAAGACGACCGGGACGCCTTTGAAATTCATGTCGTTTGCCAATTGCGCCGTGCGCAGAATAGCCGCGGTCATTGTTGTGTTGTAGCCATGCACGAAGAGCAGGATGCGCTGGTCCGGCTTCGACCGTTCTGCGAGCTCGGCGCCAACGCTCGCCTGAAACTGCTCGGCGTCGCCGAAGATGATCGGATCGACGATCGTGAAGTTCGTGCGCGGATCCGGCGGGCCCTTCTCGGACCTCTCGATGACGCCGGTCTGGTGATCCGGCGGGATGGTGACCGTGACGCGCGCCAGTCCGAGACCCTCGCTGCGTTCTCCCGAGTACATTACGGACGGATCGTCCGACGCCGCGCGGGTCGTCATCACATAGACGTCCTGCTTCTTTACGCCGTAGGCATTGATTGCCTCGGCAGGCGCGGCGAGCCCGATGATATTGTCCGGAGGCCCGGCGCATCCAGACAAAAACATGCCGAGTACGAGCGCCGGAAGCAGTAAATTCAGCAAATTCATGTGTTTCTTTACAGCCAGATCACCCGGCCGTGATGCGACTGGCCGCGGAAGAGGTATACGCTAGACTTGATGCCGGGCGGGCCCCAAGGCCCGCCCGGCGGGATCAGTTCGAACTCTCGCTCGAGGTGGAACCGTCGCTGCTCTCTTCAGCCGCCGGTTCGCCGTCCGATGCGCCATCGGCGGCCGCGGCTTCCGGTTCGGCGGGCGCATCCGCTGCCGGCGCATCCGCTGCGGGCGCATCCGCTGCGGGTTCGGCTGCTGGCGCATCCTCTGCGGGTTCGGCTGCGGCGGGAGCCGCTTCCTCGGAGGAGCCGGCCGAAGCATCCGCTGGCGCGCTCTGCGTTTCCTGACTGGTGGTCGCAGGCTCCGCGGCGGGCGCGGGAGGCTGTTCGGGCGCAAGGGTCGCCGTGTATTCGGCGGCGATCGCGTTGGCCGTTTCAGTATCCACAACGCCCGTGACGGGCAGTCCGTACCAGTCCTGGAAGGCGCGTACGGCTTCGTCTGTTCCACGTCCGAAGATGCCGTCAGCGCCGCCGCCAACGCTGAAGCCTATTGCAATCAGCGCATTCTGCAGCGTGCGGACCCGATCGCCCCTGATGTAGGGCGACTGGAGGCTGAGCTCGATCTCGCTGTCGTTGCTCGCCTGCGTGCTGGGCTTCGGCGTGTCCTCGTCAGAGGAGACGATCTCGTAGACCTGTTCGTCCTGGTAGTAGGTCGGCCGATAGATGACGCCGTTGCAAGCGTACACCGTATCACCCTGGTCGACATACTCCTGGCAATCGCTTCCGTTGTCCGGCAGCGCCGATACGAAGGCCAGCGTCGCGCCGGCGACAATCGCCGTGTTGTACCAGCCCCATCCGGGATTCCAGTAGTAGTTGCCCCAGCGATAGTGCGGCGGGCGAACATAAGGCGGGCGATAGTAGGGCGGGCGCCAGTTGGGCGGCCGGTAACCGGGCGGACGATAGCCGGGCGGACGTCCCGCGATGGGCGGCCGGCCGTATGGCGGGCGAGCGCCTGGTGGCCTGGTTCCCGGCGGCCGCGTGGACGGCGGACGACCTGGTCCTGCGCCCGGGCGAGCACCCGGAGGCCGCGCCCCCGGAGGACGAGACCCTGGCGGCCGCGTGGACGGCGGTCTCGACGGTCTGTTGGGACTTGCCGAAGGCCGGCTCGCCGGCCTTGAGGCCGGTCGTGACGAAGGTCTGGATGACGGTCGAGACGCCGGCCTTGAAGACGGCCTTGAGGCGGGTCTCGAAGATGGGCGCGCCGAAGGCCGGGCAGAAGGGCGGGACGACGGCCGGCTGGCGCTCGGGCTTCGAGGCCGCGAGGAGTGTCCGCGCGAGACGCCAGCCCCACGCGGGCGCGCCTTTGGAGCGCCATGGAAACCGCCGCCATGTCCGCCGGGGCGGGCCTGAGCCTGATCCGGGGAGTAGTCGTCCGGAACGAACAGCTTTTCCGGCGGATTGCCGAGCGCAAAAGCGGCCAGGGCTGATACAAGAAGGAACTTTCTCATTATCTTTGCTCCTTACTGATCCGACGAGGACTTGGTCATGGCCGAAAGCTGCGGAAAGTAGAGCCGCAACGCGCCTTCGTCCGGTTCGAACCTGAACTGCGCCGGATCGGTGTCCGGTTCGGCGTTCCAGTCGGACATGAACACCCGGTACTGCGGATCCTCCGGATCGGTTCGACGCGTGCCGAACAGCATCAGAGGCCACGGCGCTTCATCGTCGGCGGAGATCCACACCTGCCAGTCCTCCTCGGCTTCCCGGAAGACGATATGATGCGCTTCCTGGCCGGCGATCAGGGTGGTTCCGAGATAGGCGGCCGCCTCGACATCGCTTAAAACGTCGTTGGGAAAGGTCTCGCTGAGGATCGACCACATGGGCAACACGGTTCCGGTCTTCTCGCGCACCGCTTCGACCAGGTCGTCGAAACTGCCGGAGAATTCGGTGCTGGCGTAGAAGTCTTCGTTGGGAGAAAAGATCGTGAATTCCGAACCGTCCCAGTAATAGTCGCGCAACGTGTCTTCACGTTCGGTACGGGAGTAAAAACCGGAGTCCCGGACCATAAGCGTATTGCCGCTGCGTATGTAGGTGATTTTCTGATCCTCCGTCACTTCGTCGAACGTGACGAACCAGGAAAACGAAAATGCCGGCTGGGATGCGAGAAATTTCGCGCTGTTCAGGACAATTTCCGTCGCCTGGGTTTCAATGTCGGTGGACTGTGCGACCGCCGGCGTCGCTGAGCCAAGACTGGCGGCGAATACCGCTGCAACGAGTGTTTTCATCGGGAATGTACTCCTCCCTGTAAGAGGTACATAGCTATCTTGCTGAAATCGGCCCGCAATCTTCAATCGCGGGAGTGTGTCCGATCTTGGCGTATGGTATTTATCGGGCCTTTGGATGTAAAAAGCAAGACAAGTAACGTTACTGAATTCGTCTCCAAACCCATGCAGAAATTTCAATTTTCGCTTCATGGAAAAGCAACTTGTGCTATTAATTCGGTTACGGAACAGCAGGAACAAGTTCTGGCTGGAGGCAGTGTTCCTTATCGAAACGCGTCGATTTTCCCGGTTGTTGAACCGAGTCGCAATCGAAATTGCGAAAATAGGCGATTTGCCGCGTTGAAGAAGAGAATTTCTGCAGGTTAGTTCTTTGCGGCGCGCTCGACGGACAGAGTCGAACGGGGCGGGGAGCAACCGGTTGAACGGGATGCCGTCGCCAATTGGCCGACGCGGCTTATCAATACCGGCTTCTGAGAGAAACATCAGGGTCGCTATCGTGGGAAGGGAATAAACGATGCGCAAACTGGTCTTTACAGCAATGACACTGGCCATAGGCGTGAGCAGTCAGGCGTTTTCCGCAGACATGGTCTACGAACCTGCGCCTGTTGGGCCGCCGCCTGTCGAAAGCAAGGAATGGACCTTCACCATCGCTCCCTACATCTGGGGCGCCGGTCTGACCGGCGATGTCGGCGTCTTCGGGCAGGATCCGACCGATATCGATTTGACCTTTGGCGACGTGCTTGAAAATCTTGATGTCACCGGGATGATTGTCGGCGAACTCCATAACGGCCAGTGGGGCGTGCTGGCGGATTTGATTTATGTAAAGCTTTCGACATCGGAAAGAGTCATGGGCGGGGTGCGGAACACGCCCGTGGAGCTAAGACTCGGCATCGACGCGACCACCTTCACAGCCACCCTGATGGGCGAGTATCGCGTTGTCTCGCAGCCCAACTACATCGTGGATCTGATGGCCGGCGCTCGCATATGGAGCGTCAATAACGATATCAGCGCCACCCTCTCGGCGGGCGGCGCGCCGATCGCCGGTCTGAGCGGCAGTGACGGCGCCACATGGGTCGACCCGATGATCGGCGTCAAGGGACGCGTCGATCTCACTCCAAAATGGAATCTCAGCGGTTGGGGCATGATCGGCGGTTTCGGCGCCGGATCGGAAATCACCTGGGACCTGCTTGGCGCCGTCGGTTACAAATGGACGGACACGTTTTCCACGCGGGTCGGCTATCGCGCGCTGGGCGTTGATTATTCGGATGACGGTTTCGTCTACGACACCATTCAGCACGGACCGGTGATCGGGTTTCTGTTCTCGTTCTGATTTTCGCCGACTATTGCAGTCTTTGTCGCAATTGCATGATCAACTGCTGAATTTGCGGGTCGTTCGGCTGGAGACGGTCGAGCGTCTCTAGGCGCGCCAGCGCTGATCGCAGATTGCCGGCCTGCAGTTCATAGCTGATCAGGGCCTCCAGAATCGCCTGGTCGTAAGGGTGGCGCTGCAACGCTCTCGTCAACTGGGCGATCGCGCCCTGCGCATTGCCGGTGTCGTGCAGCGCGACGGCGTAGACGTAGGCGTAGCGGGGATTGTCGACGCTTAGTTCCGCCGCTTTGCGCAACCATGACATGGCTTCCGGAATATTCCGCTGGCGCACCAGCACCAGCCCGAGCGCGTGCGCGAGGTCGGCGGAATTCGCGTTTGTCTCAAGCATATCGCGCAACAGGGTTTCCGCCGCCTGCTCGTCGCCGCGGGCTCGGTAGAGCTCCACGAGGCCGATGGCGGCAGGCGCGAAAGTCGGGTCCCGATTCAACGCGGTTTCATAGTAGCGCTCCGCGTCGGCGAGATTACCCTGCTCCATGTTGAGGAGGGCGAGATTGGCGTTCGCTTCCGGGCGTTCTGCGTTGAAGAGTTGGCCGTCGACATATTCGGCGAGGGCGCTTTCGAACTTTTCGCGCGTTGCCTCACTCATCATCGCCTCGGGCTCGCCCACCATCGCGCGGGCGGCTTCCATGCGCACGAGCATGCTTTCATCGTCGAGCAGGGGAGTGAGCGTATTGAGCGCCGTCATCGTGTCGGCGCGACTGACTATCGGGATAGCGGCGGAACGCACCAGGGGATCGCTGTCGGAAAGCTTTTCGCGAGCCAGGCGCACCGCGTCCGGCGTCGGGTTGGCGGCGATACGGGCGAGCGCGCTGGCCGTGACGATCGCCGGCCGCTCCGTTTCCTCGAGGTATGCGATCAGCGCGCCGCGGGAGCCCGGCGCTCCGCGGTCGCTGGCGTGAAACAACTCCGCAAAATCCTGGTGTCCTTTCGCCGGCTCGCCGAACCATTCGACCAGACGGTCCACCGCCCATTGCGCGTTCTGCGTTTCGTGGCAGCGGTTGCAGGCGTTGGGAACCCCTGTGCTGATCGTGAGGTCGGGTCGGGGAATACGCAGCGAATGATCGTGACGGGCGTCAACGATCATGTAGTTGGTGGTCGGCATATGGCACGACACGCATTGCGCCGCTTCGGTTTCGGGCGCGTGGTGGTGATGCTCGGCCGTGTCGAAGACCTCCGGCTCGTGACACTGACTGCACAAGGCGTTGCCCTCCAGCAGGACCTTGCCGGAATGGGGTTCATGGCAGTCCGAACAGGTGACGCCTTCGGCGTGCATCTTCGACTGCAGGAAGGAGCCGTATTTGTAGACCTCATCGAGTTGCTGGCCGTCGGAGTGGTAAAGACCGGGGGACAAAAGAGACGGTCGGAAGGCTGAGAGAAAATCGGCGGCGTGATGCGGATCGTCCGAGAACTGTCCCCGCCGCGCATGGCAGCCGGCGCACAGATTGATCTCCTTCATCGTTGTGCGCGGCGACGACCGCCTCGCCGTGCCCGCGTCGCCTGGCTCCCAGAAGACATCTTTCCGCTCGTCGAGACGCAGCGCGAAACCGGCGCCATGCGACATCGGCGGGCGATCGGCTTCGGGCTTCTCCGCCCAAAGGACATGATCTTTTCCTGGCCCATGGCAGGCTTCGCAGCCGACATTGATCTCGGACCAGGTCGTCGAAAACAGATTCGTCTCGGGGTCGTAGTTCTTTTCAAGATTCGTGGAGTGGCACCAGGCGCATTGATAGTTCCAGTTCTGGTCAATCCCTGTCCAGTGGATCGGATCGCCGGCTGAAAGCTTCGTATCGGGATAGAGGTGAAACCACCGCTGCCCGCCTTCGGCTTCGGGTCTCGAATCCCAGGCTATTCCCAACGCCTGATAGCGGCCGCCAGGCAGCGCGATCAGATATTGCTGCAGCGGCGTGACGCCGAAGGTATAGTCGATCTCGAAATCCTGCAGTTCGCCGTCAGGGCCGTCAGTGTTAACGAAATACCCGCCATCGCGCTGGAAGAAGGTTGTCGTTACGCCGTCTTTCGAGAATGTCTCGCCCTCGAAAGGCGCAAGGACGCTGTCGCTGTCGGCTTCCAGCATGGCGTGCGCATGGTGCGACCCGCGCCAGAGCTCCGCCTCGTCTTGATGGCAATCGGAGCAGACCTCGCTGCCGACGAACCCGGCTTCGTCCTGCGCCGGAGCGGAGATGGCGGCCGCCAGAACCGCGGGAAGGGCGATTGCGAGTGCTGTCGTGAACGATTTGAATACTGCAAACAAGAGCGGTTCCTAGTTGGCTGCGGGCTGCGCTGTCTGAATCAGGAATTCCAAGCTTATCCCGATGGGGTCGGATTGTCATGATGGGCCATGGTCGACGACCGGATTAAGCGGCGGTAGCGCGATGGCTTTCTCCTTCTGCAGCGCCTCGCGCCGAACCTCCCCGAGAACCGAGCGCAATCGCCGCCATGCGGCGGCGTTCGGCGTCGATGGAGACGCCCCGAAACACGCGGCTCCGATGGCCGTCAATGCGCTGCGAAGGCGTGGATCGCGCCGCGGATCGGCGCCGGCGACCTTCCCGGCCCAGAGATCCAGCGATGACAGAAGGCGCGAGAGGTCCCGGTCGCGCGCCGCCTTTTCAACCATTTTAAAGGCGTGTTGTTCGGATTCCAGCCGGCGCTGGCGGCGATCTCGGAGAATATCGACAATCAGCGGGATCAGCCATCGCAGCAGCAACGTCAAAACCGTTATCGCCACGACGGCTGCAAGCGCCAGAGCCGCGATCGCGCGCCAGTCTCGCATTGCGGCAGACGAGGGCGGCGGACCGTCGACATGGATGGAGAAACCGTCAACCGTCGTGGTTTCGACGCGACGCGACGACAGATTGTACCAGTCAAGTGAGACGGACGGCCATTCGCCGGTCGCTCCGCCTTCGGCGAGCAGGGATGCGCGCTCCGTCCTGCTGCCGCTGTAGACGCCGCGGTTCTGCCTTTCGTCTACGGCCGGTTCATCTTCGTAAATCGCGATGCCCGCTATTGTGTGGTCCGGCAAAAGGCGCGGCAGGAACATCGGTGAATTGCCGGCGATGTCGGCTTTCATCGTGACGACAACGCCGTCGCCGGGTTTCATGGTTTCCGGATCACCTTCGACGGTCGCCTCCAGCTTGAGACTTTCGGCGGAAATGAACGGATCGAGATTTTCGGCGCCTTCCGGAATGACGCCGGTCAGGGTTATCGTCGGCGTATCAAGACGGAATTCCGTCGCCTGCCTCGTCTCCGGATCGGAATAGGTCACCAGGATCGGTTGCGGCGAAATGGTGAACCGCCCGGCGATCATGGGGGAAATCCGCCAGGTTCTCGTCAGTCCCGACCAGGTTTCACCGTTGATCCGTTCACTTGTCGGGTTGGTCGAGCGTTCGGGCAGACGCACGAGCAGGTTCGGCATGTCGAGGCTCGGCCAAACGGGCGGTTTCGGCATGAATGTCGGCACCATGACCGTCATGCGCAGGATCAACATCTCGCCGGGCACGGCTTCGGTGTCGTCGAACTGGACTTCGAGGAACGGCTTGTCGTCAGCGCCTCGCTGCTGGGCGGTCGCCTGTATAAGCGCGGCGAACAGGAAGAGGACGGCGATAAACAGTCTCACTGGCTCGCCTCCGGTTTGCCGGCTCTCGCCGCTTCGATGGCAAATCGCTGGCGCAGGAAGTCGCCGGTTCGCGTGTCGACCGTGTTCATCCACTGATCGGCGGTCATCAGGCCGACGCCTTCTTCGCGAGGCGCCTCCATACTGGTTTCCACGCCGCGATTGCCTTCATTGTCGAAGACTACCTCGTCGGCTCCGATGCCGCCGCTTTCGCCGGTGTCGGACTGCTCGCGGACCCGTTCCACGTAGTCGACGATCTCACGCGCCGTTTGGAGGTTTTCGTCGGCGTGGGGATAGTCCGGATCGCGCTGCAGAGCCGTTTCGAAGGCGCGCACGCCGTCGCGGTAGGAACGGGACTTGATATGCGCCATGCCCTGGATGAAGGCCGCTTCGGCGGTGTCGACGCGATCGAGCGTTATGACGGCTTCCTCGTACTGGCCGCTGCGATATTGCGCGTAGCCGCGCCAGAGCGGATCGGCGAAGAGGTCCGCGGCCTTGTCGAAGTTTCTGTTCTGAAAAGCAATGCGTCCCTGCTGGTCCGGCGTCAGGAACCAGTCGGCGACGCCATCGGCGCGCGCCGGAGCAGAATGAAAAAGACCCGGTATCGCAATGGCGGCGATGACGGCCCAGCGCATTGTCCAGCCCTGACGGAACCAGAACAGGATCAGGAGCGCAACCGGCCAGGCCAGCCAGTACCCCCGGTCTTCCCAGGGCTGTTCGGTGTTTTCCAGAAGCGCCTGACGGTAGGCGGCGTTGAGAAGCCGGTCCAGCCTGTCGATATCGGCGGCGTTGGGCGTGACGCTGACGACCGGAACGGCAAGCTGGTCCAGGCCGCGATCCCTGCGGTCCTCGCGAAGCATCGCCAGGAAGACGACCGGCTGACCTGCGTCGTTGATGGCGGCGGCGTCGGCCGGATCGAGGCCGTCGGCGACAAAGAGGATGCCTCCGGGCGTCTCTTCGCTCGCCAGCAGGTCGAGCCCAAGCTGCAGGGCGAGTTCCGCGCGTTCGCCATCCCGGGGCATGATCTGCGGATTAAGCCCTTCAAGATAGGGGGTCATGACCGACGGATCTTCAGTCATCGGAACGACCAGATGGGCGCTGCCCGCATAGGCGACGAGCGCGGTTCTTGCGCCGGCGCGGAGTTTCAGCAGATCGCGGATCTTCTGCTTGCCTCTTTCCAGGCGCGACGGGGCGATGTCCTTGTCTTCCATCGACGGCGTGACCTTGAGGGCCACGACCACCGGCGCCGATTGCGCGACGAAGGGATCGGGCGTGCGCGACCAGGTCGGCCCCGCGGCGCCGATCGCAAGCAGGATGAGCGCGGCGGCGACCCCGTCGATCGGCTGCAGGCGCCGCCGCTCATCTGCGCCAAGAACCAGCGCCGCGCGCAGATGCGGCGCAAGCCCGTCCGCGGGTATGTCCCGACTGTAGGCGGAACGACGCACTGGCCACCAGATCACGATTGCGACCGGAATCAGAAGAAGAAGGAGCGGTCTGATGAAATGAAATGCTTCGAGCGATACGAGGAAGGCGTTCATGCGGCCGCCCTCCGACGGGAGCCGCCATGCAGCAGTAAAATCGTTCCAAGACCGACGAGCGCCGCAAGCGCAAGCGGGATATAAGCGAGCGGCTGACGCGGGCGATACGAGAGCACCTCGACCTGACGCGGCGCCAGTTCATCAATGCGGTCGTAGACAGCGTTCAGATCCGTTTCGTCCTCCGCGAAGAAGAACTCGCCGCCTGTTCGCGACGCGATGTTTTCCAGCGCGTCGAGATCGACCCGGGCTTCACCCGTCGCGCCGGGGTCGCCGACGCCGACGGTGTAGATTTCGACGCCGTGACCGGCGGCGATTTCCGCAGCGTTGATCGGGCTCATCGTGCTCGAGGTGTCGCTGCCGTCCGACAGCAGGATCAACAGGCGCTGTTCGATGTCGCTTGCCTCGAACGTCCTGATCGAAAGGCCTATGGAGTCACCGAGCGCCGTGTGAGGGCCGGCCATGCCGACCTCCGTGATGTCGAGCAGGCTGATCACGGTGTCCAGATCTTCGGTGAGCGGGGCCTGAACATAGGCTTTTGAGCCGAAGACGATCAGCGCCATGCGGTCGCCCTCGCGGCGCTCTACGAAACTGCGCACCACGTCGCGCACCGCCTCGAGACGCTGTTTGCGCGTTCCGTCGGGCGCTATGAAGTCGCGTGTGTCCATCGAACCGGAAATGTCGATGGCGAGCACGACGTCGCGGGCGGACTTGGTGATTTCGATCGGTTCGCCAACCCGTTCCGGTCGCGCCATCGCGAGTACGACGAGGCACCAGCACACGATTGCCGCGAGCATTTGCAGTCTGCTTCGCGTCAGCACGATTGCGCCCGAACGCGGCGCAACGCCGATCGTCTCGACGATCTTGCGGAAGAACGGAAATCGCAGGGCGGGGACCTGCTTGCGATGCGGCGGCGCGAAGCGCCAGACGAACCACGGCAGCGGCAGAAGAAGAAACGCCCAGGCAAAACCGAGGGAGATCATGCCTCTGTCTCCACCGGAAGGACCTTGTGCTTACGGATCCAGCGCGCGACAGCTTGGCGAAACTCGGGCGTCGAGGCTGTGATATCCTGCCGGTAGGGCGCAAGCAGCATGCCCCGACAGGCCTCGCTCGCGAATTGCCCGTCTCCTCCGGTCTTGTCAAGGAAGCCGATCCATTGGGCGCCGACGAGGCCGGCCACCTGTTCGCGCGGCCAGGCGACGAGCGCGCACCGCCGCAAGACGGCGGCGATGGCGGCGGCGTCGCCGCCCGCTGCATCGAGTTCCGCCAGCGCGGCCCTGCGATAGGCGTTGGCGCGCCACTTGCGCCAGCCGGCGAACGCAAGCCAGGCCAAAAGGCCCAGAACCACGATTACGAGCACCACCCATCCGAACGTTTGTGGCGCCATCGACACCGCCGGTGGCTCTCCGGGCTCGGCGAGTTTGCCGATCAGGTCGACCAGGTTTTCGGGCGTTTCAGGATCGGCGTCTTCGTTCATGACGGCGCCAACCCCATCAGGCGACGCAATTGCGGAAGCGTCTCTTCAGCCGCGCTGACGGGCAGGACCGGCATTCCGTAGCGGCGCTGCCAGTCAAGCACTTCAGCCAGGCGTCCGTGCGCCATCTCGCGCAGGCTTGTGTGCTGCGTGCGGTCGACCGTGTTGACCTCCGCCTGCAGCACGCCGTCGGAAACGACGAGGCGCTGGTTCGGCGGCATGTTGTCCGCGAAGGGATCCGTGACGAGGCCGATGATCAGATCGTTGCGCCGTGCGATGCCCGAGATCAGGCGGGAGGTTTCGTCGTCGATCTCGTCGAAATCGCTCAAGATGACGATGAGATGATTGCGCGGCGCGATCCTGGCGACCGAACGCAGAACCTGGTTCATCGGGATCGGCGCCACATTCGCGGCGTCCGCCCGCAGCAATCTGTTGAGATCGGCGAGCGCGGTGAGGAACCGGTTCAACGCCCTGCGGCTGCGTTCGGGGCGGATTTCCGCAATCCGTTCGTCGCCGAACACGACGCCGCCCAGGCGGTCGTCCTGCCCGAGGATGCGGTAGGCGATGAGCGCGGCCGTTTCGGCGGCGGTCACCGCCTTCATGTTGAGGACGGAGCCGAAAAACATGGACATGCGCTGGTCGACGACGAGCAGGGTGGGTCGGTCGCGTTCTTCCGTATAGACGCGGACATGCGGCGTACCCGTTCGGGCGGTGACCTTCCAGTCGATCGAGCGGATGTCGTCGCCCGGCAGATAGTCGCGCAGTTCCTCGAAATTCAGCCCGCGACCGCGGAGCCGCGAGGCATGCCTGCCATTGAGAACGGAGCGCGCGGGCTGACGCGGCAGGAAGCTGAGGCTGCGCGCCTTGCTTTCGAAGGATCTGAGATGCGGGAGCGTGACATGTATTCTGGCGTCGCCGCCATCCGCGGACCGGGGTTTCGGGTTGGTCCCCGTTCTGACCCGTGCAGCCGTATCGCGCATGATCCGGACCCCCGACTACGGCAACGCCACTTGCCTGACGATTTCGGCGACCACGGCGTCGGGGGATACGCCTTCGCCCTGCGCTTCGTAGCTGAGCCCCAGCCGGTGACGCAGCACGTCAGGCGCAATCATGCGGACGTCCTCCGGATCGACATAGTCGCGTCCGTTCATCCAGGCATGGGTTCGCGCGCACTTGTCGAGCCCGAGACTTGCCCGCGGGCTTCCGCCGACCTCGATCCAGCGGGGCAGGTCGGAGCCGAAGGACGCCGGATGGCGCGTGGCGTTGACGAGATCCGCCATGTAACGCTCCATGGCTGCAGAAACGTGGATCTGGCCGATCTCCCTGCGCGCCTGAAATATCGTGTCCTGGGATATCGGGCTTTCCCCGGTCCGCTTCGGCTTGTCGGTTTTTTCCGCTGACGCCGCGATCTCTTCGCCGCGCACCAGCCGGATGACCTCGACCTCGTCATCGACCGGAGGATAGGTGATGTTCACATGCATGAGGAAACGGTCAAGTTGGGCCTCGGGCAGGGGATAGGTGCCTTCCTGCTCGATCGGGTTCTGGGTCGCCATGACCATGAAGAGCGGCTCCATGGCGTGGGTCTTGCCGGCGACGGTGACCTGCCGTTCCTCCATCGCTTCCAGCAACGCCGCCTGAACCTTGGCCGGCGCCCGGTTGATTTCGTCGGCCAGAACGATGTTGGCGAAGATCGGTCCCGGCTCGAAACGGAACTCGCCGCCGGTCTCGGCCTGGTAGTAGACTTCCGTTCCGGTGACGTCCGAGGGAAGCAGGTCAGGCGTGAACTGTATTCTGCTGAAATCGCATTCGAGATTTTTCGCCAGCGCCTTGATCGCGCGTGTCTTGGCAAGACCGGGCAAGCCTTCAACCAGCAGGTTGCCGTTTGCAAGCAGGCCGATCAGCAGCCTGTCGATGACGTCGCGTTGTCCGATGATCGCCTCGCCCATGCGTTCCCGCAGGGTTGCAATCAGCAATCTTGTGTCGTCGGCTTGCGTCGCCTCGCCGATGGATGGTGTTGCGTGATCACTCGCCATGCTGAACGATAGCCCCCAAGTATACTCTCATAAAAACTTATAGTGAAAAAAAGGGCCGCGGCAATGCGCGGCCCCTGGCTTTAAAATACCGGAATCAGTTGCTTCCGACGCCCTCGGAAAGTTTTTTCTCGATAGCGCTCAGGTTGAACGAACCCGGCGTCTGGCTTGGCGGATAGTCCTGCATGGTTTGCAGGAACTGAGCCGCCAGACCCTGGATCGGCACAAGTACGAATGCGCGATCGAGGAACCAGTCATTGTAGGTGTTCGCGTTGTGCTGCGCCTTCTCGAAGGGATCCCGGCGCAGGTTGAAGAGCAGCGGAACGCGGAGTTCCGTAAACGGCTCGCGCCACACGCCGAAAGCCTGACCGCGATTTTCCAGGAAGACGGCTTTCCAGTCATCGTAGCGGGCTGCCACGATTTGGCCGTCGTCGTTGACATACCAGAACTCGTGACGCGGCGATTCTTCGGTTTCCCCGGTCAGATAAGGCAGCATGTTGTAGCCGTCGATGTGGTTGCGATAAGTGCGGCCATTGAGTTCGACGCCTTCTAGCAACTGTTCCTTGATATCCGGAGCGCCTGCAATAGTGGCAAAGGTCGGAAGCCAGTCTTCGTGCGCCACGATACCGTTCAACGTCTTGTCGGCGGGGAATTGGCCCGGCCAACGGATGAAAGCGGGCACGCGATAGGCGCCTTCCCAGTTCGAGTTCTTTTCGTTGCGGAACGGCGTCGTGCCGGCATCGGGCCAGGTGTTGTAGTGCGGACCGTTGTCGGTCGAATACATCACCACCGTGTTGTCGGCGAGGCCAAGCTCGTCAATGAGCGCCAGCAGTTCCCCGACATGCATGTCGTGTTCGACCATGCCGTCATGGTATTCGTTGCCGCTCGGTCCCGAGATGCCCGTATGTTCTTCCTTCACATGGGTGCGGAAATGCATTCGCGTGCCGTTCCACCACACGAACCAGGGAACGCCGGCTTCTTCCTGCCGCTTTATGAAGTCGATGGCGGCGGCGACGGTCTCGTCGTCAATCGTTTCCATGCGCTTTTTGGTGAGCGGTCCGGTGTTTTCGATCCGCTGCGTACCGTCCGGATTGGCCCATGAATGGATGACGCCGCGTGGACCGAACTGTTCCAGAAACGTCTTGCCGTTGGCCAGCACCATGTCTCTCGGATAGTCGCGGTTCTCCGGCTCTTCTTCGGCATTGAGATGGTAGAGATTGCCGAGGAATTCGTCGAAGCCGTGATTGGTGGGCAGGTGTTCGTCACGGTCGCCCTGGTGGTTCTTGCCGAACTGGCCGGTGGCATAGCCCTGGCTCTTGAGGATCGTGGCCATGGTGACGTCGGTTTCCTGCCAGCCCTGCTGGGCGCCCGGCAGACCGACCTTCGTCATGCCGCTACGAACCGGCACGCTGCCGCCGATGAAGGCGGCGCGGCCCGCCGTGCAGCTTTGCTGGGCATAGTAGTCGGTGAAGGACAGGCCCTCCTCGGCGATCCTGTCAATGTTGGGTGTCTCGTAGCCCATCATTCCGCGATTGTTATGACTGATGTTCCAGGTGCCGATATCGTCGCCCCAGATCACCAGTATGTTCGGTTTGTCCGCGTCTTGAGCGAAAGCAGGCGCGCCTGCCACCGCTAGCGCCAGCGTAAGGCCTATCGCCGTTAGTGTACTTCGCATTTTCCATTCTCCCATTTTGCCATTGAGTTGCAGACACTGGACTGTGCGGCGGTTTCGGCCAATGTTCGTACTGTTCGCACGCGTCCTCTCGCGCCGCCACGCCCCTATGCTCCGGGTTCGCTCCACCCGGCGTTGCGCATGCCCGCAACGATAGCTGCGACGATTTCCTCCGTCGCCTGGTGCCCGCGGTAGACGTCGGCGGGATCGGTTCCGAGCCGCGGCGAAATTTCCGCCATTGTTTGCAGCGCTTCCCTTGCCGCAACCTTGTCGCCGAGCGCGCCCTGGGCGATGGCGACAAGAGACCAACTGATGCCGGATTCATGTCCGACGCCGTATTTGGCGGCTGCGAGCATCTCTTTGTATCGGCCGTGCATGTAGTGGTCGATCGCAATCAGATGGTAGTACCAGCCCGGCGGGTGGACCGTGCGGGCGATCGCTTTCTCGACATAGGGAATGCCTTCCTCGAAATGTCCGCGGATCGCCAGCCGCCACCCCAGTTGAACCAGGGTGTCCGGATCGTTCGGATTGTTCGCGAGCGCCTGACGCTGATAGCGCATGCTTTCCTCGTAATTCCCCATGTAGTGATGGATCGAGCCGAGCGCCTTCAGCGCCATGATGTTGTTCACGTCCAGCAACAGGGCGTGTTCGGAGGATTCCAGCGCTTTGGCGAAAGCGCTTTCGACGTTTTCCCGGGACGTCCAGCCGAAACGGGCCGCGTCCATGTAGAGCCAGCCGAGCAAAGCCCATGCTTCAGCGTATTTGGGATCGCGTTCGACAGCTTTTTGAAGGCAGTCGATGGTTGGCGCGTGAAGGGCCTTCGCGAAGGAGCGGCGGTAGGAATAAGCGCGCAAGACGCACTCGTAGCTTGGCATACTGGCGCTGAAATCATCGGGCAGACCTGTTGCGACCTCGGTCATGATGACGCCGTAGGGCTGACCGAGCGCGGTAGCGATATCCGAGGCGATCGCGTTCTGTATCTGCAGCAGGGAATGGGGCTCAAGCGGATTGCTGTAATCTTCCGCCCAGATGATGCGGCCGGAAGAGACTTCGATCAGGCTGGCGCCAATCCTGACTTCCTGATTGTCCGATGCGACGCTTCCCTTGACGATGTAGGCGAGGCCGTCCCGCTTACCCTGCTCCAGGAATTCCGCTCCAGACGAGGCCGTATTTCCGGGCGGCGCATAAAGCCTGAATTCCGGAAAACGGCTCAAAGCCGTCATGATCTGCTCGGAGATGCCGTCAGCAAGGAACGTGGTGTGGTTGTCGACGCCCAGGGCTCTGAAAGGCAGAACCGCGACCGCCGGGCCTTCGGTCATGTCCAGGGCGCTGTCGTGCCCCCTGGACAGCCAAAGCCATGAGGCGATCGCCGCGAGAAGCACGGCGATGGCTGCAGATCCGGAAATCCACTGGATTCGAGATCGGGCAAAAAGCCATCCTGACGAGCGAGACGGCGGCTGTTCAGTCGGTCCAGTCGACGGCGCCTTGTCGACAACTTCTTGCGAAGATGATTCATGAGAAGGCGGCAGGAGATTGGAATTGCAGCTTATTTCCGGAAAGTAATGGCCTTTCGGGATCGTGATGCGCAGTGGATTGTTGCGTCCTTCGGAGACATAATAGCTGTCAAGGTCGCGGCGAAGTCTCCGCGCCTCGAGACGCACGACCGGATCGGCCTGTGGATCGAAATCGTCGCCGCGGCCGAAAACAGCCACTCCGATCGTGTAGCCTTTCAGAGTGCGGGCGCGCCCGGCGAGAGATTCCTCAATGAGATATCGGAGCATTTCGCGACGTCTGGGGGTCGCTCTGAAATCCACGCTGTCCAGAACCCTTTGAAGTTCCGTCCGGACATCTTCCGGCGGCGACTTTATTGCAGGTTCAGATGATTCCAGTTCCATCTTGGTTATCGAGGCCATTGCACTTTCCGCGATAGACTGGTTTTGAGTGCGCAACAAACAGTAACAAAACAGAGAAATACATCAAATCATAATATATTGAAAGCTTTGTAACGATCGGTTTATTCTGCAGCGCAGCAAGAATAAGTTTGTAATCGCACAGGTTCGCACCTGTTCGCACCTGTCTGTTCCTGTCGGCGCAGGCGTAAAAACGCGACGCAATCAGGAATCGGACTTTGCTGCATGGCTGATACAGCTTATGTCATACGCCGGTTTGCGGCGCATGAGTTCTCGGTCCGACGGCTCTACGCCTCGGATCAGGAGTTCCGGTCACTGTGCGACGACTACGCAGATGCGGTCCATGCATGTTCGGTCTGGCGTCACGATATCCGCAGAGCGGAGGAATATCGGCGGTTGATTGACGAACTGGAAGACGAGATACTCGAATTTCTGGAAGCACACAGGCCGACCACCCGATAATCACTTTACGAGACCGCGCTCGCGGTCATGGAGGCAGGAATGCGAATACACGATACACTGACAATCATTGCGACGTGCGCCGGCCTTGCGCTGGCGGCGCTCCCGTCGCACGCCCAGGAAGAAAAGAAACCGAATATTCTTCTCATCGTCTCCGACGACACCGGCTGGGGGGATCTTGGTCCCTATCTGGGCGGAGAGGCGCGCGGCATGCCGACGCCAAACTTCGATCGGATCGCCGAAGAGGGCATGGTGTTTACCAATTTCTACGGACAGCCGAGCTGCACGCCGGGTCGCGCGGCGATCCAGACGGGCCGCATTCCAAACCGCAGCGGCATGACCACCGTTGCCTTCCAGGGGCAGGGCGGGGGATTGCCGAAAGCGGAATGGACGCTCGCTTCCGTTCTGAAGACCGCTGGCTACAAGACCTATTTCACTGGCAAGTGGCATCTGGGAGAGTCGGACTACGCGCTTCCGAACGCCCAGGGCTACGACGTGATGAAGCACGCCTTCCTCTATCACCTCAACGCCTACACCTATCCCGATCCGAAATGGTTTCCGGAAATGTCGACCGAATTGCGCGACATGTTCAAAAAGGTGACTACCGGATCGCTGTCCGGCAACGCCGGGGAAAAGGCTGCCGAAGACTGGAAGGTCAACGGCGAATACGTCGATACGCCGGAGAAGGGCGTGGTCGGCATTCCGTTCCTCGACGCTTATGTGGAGAAGGCCGGGATCGAATTCCTGGAAGACGCCGCGAAGGACAAGGACACGCCGTTCTTCATCAACATCAATTTCATGAAGAACCACCAGCCGAACCTGCCTGCGCCGGAATTCGAAGGCAAGTCCATCTCGAAATCGAAATATGCGGACGCGGTCGTGGAGTTGGACGCGCGCGTCGGCAATGTGCTGAAAAAGCTCGATGAACTTGGCCTGGCCGACAATACGCTTGTTTTCTACACGGTGGACAACGGCGCCTGGCAGGACGTCTATCCTGACGCCGGCTACACGCCCTTCCGCGGCACCAAGGGAACCGTTCGCGAGGGCGGCAACCGCGTGCCGACCATGGCGCTGTGGCCGGGCAAGATCCCGGCGGGGACAAAGACCGACGACATCACCGGCGGTCTGGATCTGATGGCGACTTTCGCGTCTGTCGCCGGGGTTGAGCTGCCTACGGAAGACCGTGCTGGCGAGCCGATCATCTTCGACAGCTACGATTTGACCCCTGTCATGACGGGCGCCGGCAAGTCGGACCGCAAGGCGTGGTTCTACTTCACCGAGAACGAACTTTCTCCAGGCGCTGTTCGCGTCGGCAATTTCAAGTATGTGTTCAATCTGCGCGGCGACGATGGCGCCTCGACGGGCGGGCTTGCAGTCGACACCAACCTCGGCTGGAAGGGAGCGGACAGCTATGTCGCCACGGTGCCGCAGGTGTTCGATATTCTTGCCGATCCGCAGGAGCGTTATGACATCTTCATGACGACCTTCAAGGAAAGCACCTGGGCGATGGTTCCGGCGAACGAGTCGGTGTCAAAACTGATGAAGACCTACATCAAGTATCCGCCGCGCAAACTGCAGAGCGAGACTTACACCGGTCCCATCACCATCACGAATTACCAGCGTTTCAAATATGTTCAGGACGCGCTGGCCAAGGATGGTTTCCAACTCGGCTTGCCTACGGGCAACTGACGCGCAACAATAGCTCGCCCCGTCCATGACGGGGCGAGCCTTTATCCGTCACCATGCAGTCCAGGAGGCGACGACATGCGGAAAAACACTTTTCTTCTTTCATCAATAGTAGCCGGCGTGTTTGCAGCCATGCTGTTCGAATCAGGCGTATCGGCTCAGGAGGATCCGCTGCCGTCGTGGAACGACGGGCCGAACAAGCAGGCTATCGTCGAATTCGTCGCGGCCGTGACGAAAGAAGGCGGGCCGGACTTCGTGGAGCCGGGCGCACGCATCGCCACATTCGACAATGACGGCACGCTGTGGACCGAGCATCCGATATACACGCAGCTCGCCTTTGCGCTCGACCAGGTCAAGGCAATGGCTCCCGACCATCCGGAATGGAAGGATGAAGAACCCTTCAAGTCCATTCTGGCTGAAGACATGAAGGGTGTGGCTGCTTCCGGAAAGAAAGGTCTTACGGAAATCCTGGCTGTCACCCACGCCGGCATGTCCACCGCCGAATTCGAATCCACTGTGACGGACTGGTTTGCGACAGCCAAACATCCACGTTTCGACAGACCCTATACCGAACTGGCCTACCAACCGATGCTGGATGTGCTGAACTATCTGCGCGCTAATGGTTTCAAGACCTTTATCGTATCGGGCGGCGGCATCGAATTCATGCGGCCAATGACCGATGAAGTCTACGGCATTCCCGCCGAGCAGGTGGTCGGGTCGTCGATCAGGACGAAATTCGAGATGCAGGACGGCAAGCCTGTCATCATGCGGCTGGCGGAGGTCAATTTCATCGACGACAAGGACGGCAAGCCGATCGGCATCAACCAGTATATCGGCAAACGTCCGATCGCCTCCTTTGGCAATTCCGGCGGCGATCGCGAAATGCTGGAATGGACGGGCGCAGGCGACGGCAAGCGACTGATGATGCTCGTTTTCCATGACGACGCAAAGCGCGAATACGCCTACGGGCCTGCAGACGGCCAGCCGGACACGCATATCGGCGCGTTTCCCCAGTCGCTGATGGACGAAGCAAACGCGAGAGCCAACTGGCATGTGATCAGCATGAAGGACGACTGGAAACAGGTTTTCCCGTCCGAGTAATTCAGTTATGACGTAACCGCCGCCTGCTTATAAGCAGGGCGGCGGTTTGCGCAAACCAAGGGGGTGCACGCCATGGCGCCAATGCACAGATATGCAGCTCTTGCCGGTTTCTGGAAGCGGGCGGTTGTTTCGATTGGATTCCTTGCCTTTGTCGCGCCCGCCGCGGCGCAGGATGCGGACGCCGATCTCGCCAAGCAGTTGTCCAATCCGGTGGCGTCATTGATCAGCGTTCCATTCCAGTACAACTGGAACCAAGGGTACGGCGATCAGGATGGAACGCAGAACCTGATCAATATCCAGCCGGTTATTCCGATCTCGATCAGCGACGACTGGAATTTGATCTCACGCACGATTCTTCCGGTGATCTGGCAGGACGACGTCGTGCCCGGCAGCAGTCAGGCGGGCATTGGCGATATTACCCAAAGCCTTTTCTTTTCTCCCAAGGAACCCTGGAACGGCATCATCTGGGGCGTTGGTCCGGTATTCTATCTTCCTACCGGCACGGACGACCTCTCGGCCGGAAAGTGGGGCGCAGGCCCGACCGCCGTCGTGCTTACGCAGAAAAACGGCTGGACGGTGGGCGCGCTCGCCAA
Organism: Flavimaribacter sediminis; assembly: GCF_019492055.1. Taxonomy (GTDB): domain Bacteria; phylum Pseudomonadota; class Alphaproteobacteria; order Rhizobiales; family Rhizobiaceae; genus Flavimaribacter; species Flavimaribacter sediminis. The sequence continues at coordinate 807,651 of NZ_JAICBX010000001.1, forward strand.
TCATATCTGGTCTTTCGCCGGGAAGGACGATGCAGCCGATATCAGTTCGACATTCATGCAGCCGTTCCTGTCCTATACGACGCCTGACGCCTGGAGCTTCACCCTCAATACGGAATCGACCTACAATTGGGAAACGGACGAATGGTCTGTCCCTATCAATTTCATGGTCGCGAAACTGGTGAAGTTTGGCAAGCAGCCTGTGCAGTTTCAGGTGGGAGCGCGGTACTGGGCCGTAAGCCCCGACAATGGTCCGGAAGGGTGGGGCGCCCGCGCCGCTGTTACCTTCCTGTTCCCGGCCGGGCGCTGATTTTCAGTTCAGTCGTCCGTTATTGGTCCCCTAAAGAGACCGTGATGCACTATTTTCTTACGGCGTTATTCGGTCTGTGATCACGTTCGCGTAGTCGCCGGGGCTTATCGGTAAGCGCTTGTTACTTACCGCTATCGGACCGGGCGGGATATTCACCGATAACCGCTGCAGACGACGGCGCCAGGACGGACAAGCTCACAGCGCCGCCACGGGCCGCGGATAAAAGCTATGTATTCAAGCAATTCATCTTTTTCCCAGCTCTCATTGTCACGGAATGTGCGCGGAAACAGATTTCAACATCGCGATCACCAATTGATCGAGATCGTCATTGACCGGAAGCGGCTCTGACGACTGACGAACAATTACTGTTTCGGAGCCGCGATCGATCCACAGGTCCTGACCATGGATGCCCACGCCGGCGAGCGCGCCGGTTCCGGTGTCGTACCAGTAGTTGTGGTAGCTGCCGCCCGGAAACAGCGATCCCTGTTCGCCCGAGGCCCAGACATCGCGATCGCCGCCGGCCCACAATCGGTCAACGAATGGCGCCGGAACGATGGATCCGCCGCCAAGACGTACGAGTTCGCCCAGGCGCGCCAGATCGCGCGCGGTCATGGAAAGGCCTCCTGAAGAGCGAGGATTGCCGGCGCGGTCGACCGTGATGAAAGCGTCCGTAAAGGCGCCCATCGGCTTCCAGATCTCCTTCGACAGGAAGTCGGCAAAGCGTTCCCCGGCGGCCGCCTCCACGACCAGACCGGCCATATCGGCGTTTGGAGAACGATAGGCGTGTCGCGCGCCGTGCGGATGACCGGCGCGCGGCAGCGAGCTCAGCAGTTCGCGAAGGGTCAACGTTGGATCATCCGGATTTTCCGGGTTCCAGAGCATTGCGCGGCGATAGCGGTCATAGTCGCTGGTCTTGTCGAGGTAGAGTTCTTCAAAATCGACTGCGACCGTCATGTTGAAGAGGTCCTGAATCAGAAGATCGCCATAGGCCGATCCTTCCGCGTCGGGAATATATTTCACCACCGGATCGCCGAAGGACAGCAGCCTCCGGCTTTCGAGAATGCCGGCAAGCAGAGCGGTGACCGATTTCGAAATCGAGAAAATGATATGCGGGCGAGCCGGGTCGCAGTGATCGGCGCACCATTCCGCGATGATGTCGCCGCCGCGCATTATGACCAGGGCGTCGCTGTGGCTTTGCTCCAGAAATCGGGGCAGGGGGAGTGTTTCGCCGGCCTCGCCTTCAATGGCGATTTCCGCGAAACTTCCAAGTGGGCGCTTTGGCGTTTCCTCGCGGCGGGCGCTCGCGATCGGCGCCGAGGGAACGAGTTCCGATACGTTCTGAAAAGACCATTTCGACCAGGGGCGGTTGCGCCAGTTTGAAAGGGTGACGTCAGCGCGTTGAAATCTTTCGGAGTGCATGAATACCTTTCCGCCTATAAATCCGGCGCCCGGGTTGGCGCGCACGACATGATTTTGGCAGTCCATATTGCATCGAAGCTGGTAAGCGATCGCAGATTGTACAATCAATTGGCGAATTTCGTTTTTATTACCCGAGCCTGGCCGCGACGTCGTCCAAAGCTCGGCTCAACCTTTCGCAGGCCATGTCCACGTGCTCTCGGCCCCAGATCAGGGGAGGCGAGAGAATCATCGTGTCGCCGACCGAGCGCACCATCAGGCCGTTGGCGACGGCGTGGTCGCGCACCATTTCGCCGGCGGCTTGACCCGGATCGAAGCGCTCACGAGAGCCGTTGCCGCGGGCCAGTTCAACCGCGCCCATAAGCCCGATCGAGCGGGTTTCACCGACCATGGCATGCTTTCCGATCGTCTCGGCGAGAACCTTCGAGAAATAGGGCCCGGTATCGTTGGCGACGCGTTCGACCAGACCTTCCCGCTCGATGATGTCGAGATTGGCCAGCGCCACGGCGCAACACACCGGATGACCCGAATAGGTGTAGCCGTGGTAGAACTCGCCGCCTTTCTCGACCAGGGTCGAGGAAATGCGTTCGCCGACCAACAAAGCCGACAGTGGCTGGTAGCCGGACGTCAGCGCCTTGGCTGTGGTGATGGTGTCGGCCTCGACGCCATAGGTTTCGCAGCCAAACCATGCGCCGGTGCGGCCGTAGCCCGTGATTACCTCGTCGATCATCAGAAGCACGTCGTATTTGCGGCAGACGCGCTGGATCTCCGGCCAGTAACTGGCAGGCGGGATCCTGACGCCGCCGGCGCCCATGACCGGTTCTCCGATGAAAGCTGCGACCTTGTCTGCTCCGGCTTCCAGAATCGCGTCTTCCACCGCGCGGGCCGCCCTTAATCCGAAGTCGTGGTCGCTCTCTCCGGCGTGCGCGAATTCATAAGAATAGGGCGGCATGACATGGACGATGTTCGGCACTGCGCCGTGAAGCTGGCCATGCATGGCGGCCATGCCGCCAAGCGAAGCACCGGTGATGGAGGAGCCGTGGTAGGCGGTGTTTCGTGAAATGATGATGTTCTTTTCGGGTTTGCCCTCAAGCGACCAGTAGTGGCGCACAAGGCGCACCGCCGTGTCGTTGGCCTCCGATCCCGAGGAGCCGTAGAAAACCTGGTTCAATCCCTTTGGCGCGAGTTCAGCCAGTTTCGCCGCCAGGAGCACCGGCGTCGGCGTGGTGCAGCGAAAGAAGGAATTGTAGTAAGGCAGTTCCTTCATCTGTTCGTAGGCGGCTTTCGCGAGTTCATCGCGTCCGTAGCCTATGTTCACGCACCACAAACCCGCCATGCCGTCGAGGATTTCGTTGCCGTCGCTGTCATAGATGAACGGGCCGTCCGCCCTGACGATCATGCGCGCACCGTCGCTCCGCAGTTGCTTGTGATCGGTGAAGGGGTGCAGGTGATGGGCGTTGTCGAGCGCCTGAAGCTGCTCGGTCGTGTAATTCTGATAACTCACATAACATCCTTTCCACATGGCTCTTTGCGTTGTTGCGCGGAGAGAGCGGCGGGGAATAGCCGTTGCGCGCGCACTGGCGCAGCAATTCGGCGTGGCAGGTTCGAGCTGAAGGCGACATTGCCCGGAGCGAAGCGCCAGACTGCCGGTTTCGCGGGGCATAATACATACGGTTTTCCAAGGCGCCAGTACCCTGTCTTGAACAGCCGCGCACTGTTCGAAGACAGGAACGCCATAAATCGACGTGATAGAAAAATCCTGATTGTATGATAGCATAATCCAAGGACTGGCGATCTATTTGGATTCTAATTTCCACTCAGAGGATTGTTTTTGGGTGTTTCAGAAAAAGTGTGCGGCTTCAGACTACAAATCAGGTTAACTCCGCGAAATACTTCATAATATTTTTGAGTAATGCATCTTTGGACTACCCGCCCCGAAAGCAGAATCCGCCCGGAGATTGTTATGTGTCTTGTGACCGGTGCGTATGGAGATGATGACAAAGAGGACGACTGCGTCGCCCGTGCAGCGTTTGGCTGTGGTCACGTTGTATCAGACGTTGCCGACGACCTTCTCACTCATTCCACAGAAGACGTCGCATGCAAACCAGGCATCGGCGAGAACGCTGGCGGTAGTGGCTGCCGCGCATCCGGAATCCAGATTATCAAGCCGCTCGACCAGTCCTCCGAAATGGTGAATTGGCGTCATGGTTCGGCGCATGCGAATTCGAACGTCGCCGTCAGTCTGTTGATTTTCACCGAGAAGTGACCCGGTGTTTTCACCGAGAAGTGACCCGCCTTTTGTGCATGAAACGGCGGTTATGCCGTAGTCAAGATTTTGCTTTTCTCCCTTCCATTGCGGTTTAATTTGCAGTGCTGGTTTTGAAGCGGAAGCTTTCGTTTCCGGTTTCGGGAATGTGGCAGTGGTGGGTGAGCCGGTCGAGCAACGCGGTGGTCATCTTGGCGTCACCGAAGACGGAGGCCCATTCACTGAAGCTCAGGTTGGTGGTGATGATGACGCTGGTGCGCTCGTAGAGCCTGCTGAGGAGATGGAAGAGCAGAGCTCCGCCGGATGCACTGAACGGCAGGTATCCCAGTTCGTCGAGGATGACGAGATCGGAATGGACAAGCCGATTGGCGACCTGTCCCGCCTTGCCCTGAGCTTTTTCCTGTTCCAGTGCGTTGACGAGTTCGACGGTTGAGAAGAAGCGAACGCGCTTGCGGTGATGTTCGATGGCCTGGATTCCGAGGGCGGTTGCAAGGTGGGTCTTTCCGGTTCCGGGACCGCCGAGAAAGACTGCATTGTGAGCCTGCTCGATGAACTCGCAGCGATGGAGCTGACGCACGAGTGCCTCGTTGACTTCGCTGCTGTCAAAATCGAAGCCGTTCAGGTCCCTGTAGGCGGGAAAGCGCGCCGCCTTGAGCTGATAGGCCACCGACCTGACTTCCCGCTCCGCCGTTTCGGCCTTGAGCAGCTGGGACAGGATCGGGATGGCGGCCTCGAAGGCCGGAGAGCCCTGTTCGGTAAGTTCACTGACCGCTTGGGCCATGCCGTGCATCTCGACGGCAACGAGGACAGCCTGTTCTTCGTGATGCAGGACGAGCGCCAGGATATCCACCATCTCCTTGTCTCCACCGGGCTTGCCGAGCAGGCGCCGTTGCAAGGTTCTGAAGGCTTCAGGCAGTTCGGCGAAGGGCGCGCCATTGCGCAAGGTCCCGGGCTTGCGCTGGATGACGGCCAGATATTGCCGCCAGTCATAGACCGTTCTGCCGGGCCGGTTATGGGAACGATTGATGATCCGCCAATGTTCGCAACGCTCGAGCCTTCCGCGCCGATGGCTTCTCCGAAGCCATCGGCGAACCTGCGTTACTGTTCGCGAAAGGCGCGGGTGGCCTGGTCCATCAGTGGCTTGGTCAGGTAGCTGAACGCCGTGCGCGAGGGGCTTTTTATGAAGACCTCGACCGGCATGCCGGGAATGAGCTTGATCGGCTCCAGCTCTTTCAGCCGAGTTTTGTGTATTGTGATCTGGATTGCGTAGAACTGCGCGCCGGTGCGCTGGTCTTCCTCGAGATCGGCGGAGATGCGCCGGACTGTCCCGCTGATTTCCGGCGTCTCGCGCTGATTGAAGGCTGAGAGGCGTATCAGCGCCTCCTGCCCGATATAGAGTTGATCGATATCGGCTGGCGATATCATGGACTGGGCGATCAGAGGCTCGTCCTGCGGCACGATCTGCATGATGCTGTCGCCAGGTCCAATGACCCCTCCGACAGTGTGGATTGCCAATTGATGCACCATGCCGGCTTGCGGCGCGCGGATATCGACGCGGGAGAGCTGGTCCATGATGGCGACGCGACGCTCGCGGAACTCGATAGCCTTCAGGCGCAGGTCCGAAAGCTCCTGGTTGGCGTTGCTGCGCATCTCCTGATCGATCTGAATGATCTGAAGCTCGGTCTCGGAAATCTTCCCCCTGGTCTGGGCGATCGACGCGATCAAACGATTGCGTTCACCCGACAGACGCGCTTCGTCCCTTTCAAGCACTTTAAGCCGCATCGTGGAGACGAGCTGCTTCTCGAAAAGGCTTCTCAGTCCGGCAAGTTCTTCGTTGATGAGCGCGATCTCGCGCGCCTTGGCTTCGACCTGGCCTTCGAGCCCGACAATCTCCTGCCTGAACTGGAGGACACGCTCCCTCAACTGCGATTTCTGACCGCTGCGGGCCTCGCGCCGCAGATTGAAAAGGCGTGTTTCCCCGTCGATCAGCGTGCGGATGGCGGGTTTGTCCTTGCGCGCGGTGAGTTCATCGGAAAACACCAGGGTTTGCTGGCCGGCCTGCTCTGCGCCAAGGCGCGTCATGCGGGCGGCGGTTTCGTCGATGCTGTTGGTGACGATCGCCAGGTTCGCCTGTATCTGCGTGTCGTCAAGCCGGACCACGACCTGCCCGGCGTGAACCATGTCGCCGTCCTCGACATGTATGGCGCCGACGACGCCACCCTGCGGATGCTGGACATTCTTGACGTTGGATCGGACGACCAGCGTGCCTGGCGCAATCACGGCGCCGGATATCTCGGCCGTAACCGCCCAGCCGCCAAGCCCGCCAATCAGAATGGCGCATATTCCGATGCCGACGATCAGATGGCGCTTGACGGATTTTTCCACAGGGGATGACATCTTCATGACACCGTCCTTTCTACCTGTTTGACCGGTCTGGGCGTTGTGCTGACGATTTCCTCTTTCGGGCCGAAACCCATCTGCTTGCCTTCGCCCATCGCCAGGACGAGGTTGACAGCGGCGATGGCGCTTGGGCGATGGGCAATCACGACGACCACGCCGCCGCGTTTGCGCACCCCGCGGATCGCGGACGTCAGGGCTTCTTCGCCGGCGCCGTCGAGATTGGAATTCGGTTCGTCAAGGACGACAAGGAAGGGGTCGCGATAAAGCGCGCGGGCGAGCGCCACGCGCTGACGCTGGCCTGCCGACAACGCCGATCCGCCTTCTCCGAGTTGCGTCTCGTAGCCATCCGGAAATTTCAGGATGAGTTCATGGACGCCGGCCGCCATGGCCGCCGCGATCACGTCTTCGTCTTTTGCATCGGGGTCGAAGCGGCAGATGTTGTCCGCCACGGAACCGTCGAACAGCTCGATGTCCTGGGGCAGGTAGCCGATATGGGCGCCAAGTTGCTCCGAAGACCATTGATCGAGGGACGCGCCGTCAAGACGCACCGTGCCGCGAACCGGCCGCCAGGCGCCGATGAGCAGGCGGGCCAGAGACGACTTGCCCGATCCGCTCGCTCCGACGACGCCGAGACCGTCTCCGGCGGACAGGGCGAATGCAATGTCCTGGACGACAAGCCGCTTGCTTCCCGGAGGAACGGCCGTGACATGTTCGACAGACAGGGATTTCTGCGGAGCCGGCAGCTGCAGCGCATTCGGCTGATCCGGCATCACCTTGAGGAGTTCGCCCAGTCGCCGCCAGCTTATGCGCGCGGCCACCAGATTTTTCCAGTGGGCCACAGCCTGTTCAACCGGCCCAAGCGCCCGCGAGACCAGAATGGCGCTGGCGATGATGGCGCCGGTCGTCACTTCGTTCTCGATGACCAGAAAGGCCCCGAGCGCGAGCACCATCGACTGTATAAACAACCGAAATGTGCGGGCAATCGACGACAGTCCGCTGGTTCGATCGGCGGCTTTCTGCTGACTGTCGAGATATTTGCTGTTGATGCTCTCCCATCGTGATCGCAGTCGCTCGCTCATTCCCATCGCAGCGACGACTTCGGCGTTTCGCCTGCCCGCGTCCAGAACGGAGTTCCGCGGCCCGGCCAGTTCGGCGGCTTCGCGCGAAGGACCCCGATTGGCGAATTCCGCAGTCAGCGACACGGCGACGATGACCAGGGCGCCGGCGATCGCTGCGTAGCCGATGAGAGGGTGGATGAGATAGCAGACAACAATATAGAGCGGCATCCACGGCAGGTCGAAGAACGCGGCGGGACCGGCGCTTCCCAGAAACATCCGTATCTGATCGAGATCGCGCACCGGCTGCAGCCCGTCTCCATGGGCGGGTTTGGCCAGCGGCAGTCGCAGGATCGTATTGAAGACCCGGCCGGACAGGAAGCTGTCGAATGACCGGCCTACCCGTTGCAATATGCGCGCGCGGATGCCGTCGAGAACCCCCTGGATTGCGAACAGAAGACCGACGAGTATCGCCAGGGCGATGAGGGTCGGTATGGAGCGGGACGGCAGGACGCGGTCATAGACCTGCATCATGAAGAGGGGGCCGCTCAACATCAGTATGTTGATAACGGAGGAAAACAGCGCCACGCCCAACAGCGCCTTGCGGGACCGGTTCAATGTTTGGGCCAGTTCCGCCTTGACGTTTCCGTTGGGGTTTTGGCGCGTCAACACCATCCAGCGCCTTTCAAGGATGAGTAGCGTGGATTTGCATTAGTAAAAGTCGATCTTTTTTGCAGATGCGAAGATAATTTTGCACCAAATGAATGACTCAGAGTCAAATTAAATGAAAATTTGACCAATCTTCCTATATGCAAGGCGCTAATGTGCAAGCGCATGTAGATATCCTTTTAAGTATCACTGCAAGGATATGACAAAAAAAGCAACTTCATAAATGATTATCTTTATAATTACTCGGATGTCCAGTTTTTACTTTTTATTTGTATCCAAAAAAGCACGGTTCTGTGAAATTTGATTAACAGCGCAACAGAAATCGGCGCTTGCGCACATGTCTGACGCAACGAGCAGACGCCCCTTTTGTTGGTAGCGCTATCGAATTCAAGTAAAAAGTGTCGCGCCTAAACCACAACGTGCGTTGGTCGACGTCGGGCGCCGCGCAGTGCAGCCGGTATCCTCAGGTGATGCCCTTGAACCAGTCTCCGATATAGGGCCTCGCGGCGTCTCTTCTTGCGGAGTTACGATCGGTTTGCGGTTTCACGGCGCTTCTCACCGATGATGGCGCAACGCCAAAACGCTGACGAAACAACTTGCTGAAACGGGCCGGGTCATCGAAACCGATCCGGGCGGCGACTTCCCGAATCTTTCCGTATCGCAACGGCCCCGAAACGAGCAGTAAATAGGCGCGGTCCAGACGGCGCTGCTTGATGTATTGCGCTAAGCCGCCGGCCTCGGCGAAATCTCTGTAAACCGTCGGTTTGGAAACGTCGAATTCCTTGCTCAGCCGGTCGACATCGAGGTCGGGATCAGCCAGGTTCTTGTCTAAGTAGGATCGCATGGCCTTGCGGCGGGCTTCTTCGTATGTCGCCGCAGCGTGTTCATCGTCCGGAGAAAGCTGCAACAGACCTTTCAAAAGATCGCAGAATCCGTCTTTTATGGAATTGGCGTCTCGTTCGAGGATCAGCGGCGCCTGTTTCAGAATGGCAAAGAGGCATTGCTGAAGCAGGTGGGTGATCGCCGCGCCTCTGGGGAACATGATATGGGGCGGATGACGACCAGGGTCATATCCGACGGCTTCATGGGGAATAATCACGCCGGTCGAAACCGAATGGCTACAGTGCAAATAGCGTTCACGCGAAAAATCAAAGATGTGTACTTCCCCAGGGACCATTTCGAAGGAAACGTCATGGCAAATCCCGCGACATGATCCGCTCCTGTACACCTGGAGCGAAAGGTAGTTGCCGGTTTTTTCCACATGGCCGCTGTGTCGACTGATTGACTGTTTCGATAGAGTGACGTTGGAAAAGACAAGTGAGCCTACCAGCCATGCTCTCACATTCTCCGATGCGCCTTCGTCCTCAAAACAGGGCTCCACATCGTAAAAGTCCTGAACCTGTTCGCGCCATGCATCGAACAGGTGGTCCTTCCCTACAATCGACTTGTCCAGCAGAAAGAACGGAACACGTTTTCCATCACTCATGCCATGCACCGTGTCATCAGGAAGCCTTGGGGCCGCGGGAGTTTCCATACCGCCTATCGGTATGCGTCGCCTTCCAATTCATCGTTGGCTTTCATCTCCCCCGTGTCAGGAGATGCTCTTGAACCAGTCCCCCAGAAAGGGAGTCTTGAGCTTTCCTTTACCGGGGTTCGATGCGTGGCCTGATACATTCATATTCATAACGAATGTCGGCGTAGTACCGAAGCGTTGACGAAATAGCCTGCTAAAATAGGCCGGATCTTCGAAACCGAGATTCATTGAGACGTCCTGAACCTTTCCGTATCGCGAAGGCCCTGAAACAAGCCGCGAAAACGCGTGATCGAGACGGCGCTGCATGATGTAATGCGATACGCCGCCGATTTCTGCGAAGTCTCTGTAAACCGTTGGAATGGACACGCCGAATTGCTTGCTCAATCTTTCCACGTTCAGATCAGGGTCGGCCAGATGCTTTTCCAGATATTCCTTCATTGCGTCGCTGCGGAGCTTGCCGAGTTTGGGCGACAAGGGTTTGTCAAGCGAGGTGATTCCGAGCAATCCTTTCAGAAGGCCGCAAAAGCCCTCCCGGATAGCACCTGCTTCGTCTGTCGTAATCTGCGATGCTCGGTCGAGCACTGCAAACACGCTTTCGATCAGCAGATGCGTTATCGGTGATCCCGACGGGAATTTGAAGTACGCAGGATGCTGGCCCGGATCGTACCCGATGGCCTTGTGCGGGAGGACGACGCCGAACACGCCCGAACTCTCGGAGAATGAATTGAATTCTCGAGAAAAGTCAAAGACATGAACTTCCCCTGGAAGCATGTCAAACGAAATATTGTCTACAATTCCGCGGCAACGACCCTTGGAGTAAATCTGAAGCGAAAGATAGTCGCTGCTGTTTCTCAGATGGGACTTGCAATGGCTGAATGACTGGCTGGAGAAAGCCACGTCGGAAAATATCAGCGAGTCAATCAACCAGGCTTTTAACGTCTCGCGAGAACTTGGCTGATCCGATCCAAGTTTAATATCATAACATTCGCGGACCTGTTCGCGCCATGCGTCGAATACGTGCTTTTCGCCTACAATCGATTTGTCCAGGATTATGGACGGGACTAAATCGTGAACCACTACCGTTTCCCCAATGGTTTATGCACGTCGCTCCCTATATCGTCTTCTCAATGGCTAGCATAACTAATGTAATAAGCAACTAAAATTGAGGAAAAATAACCTAATAGATGCTTTTTAGCAGTAACAAGTGTCGAAAATCTACTGGGCAGAATTAGTGTGTATAAAATTTTATTATGACGTTGATATGCTTGCCTTATGGTTGTGTTCGATGAAACGTTAATTGCGTATTATGACATTTCCATTGAAGTGTACTTCAGTGGCTATCTAGTGCTCTGATCCCTCCATATTTTTTTCAAACGACCTTCGTCTTATCGAAGCAGCCGGTTCAGACGTGCGTTTTGGTGAACAGAATAAGTATTTTACCGGCGGCGCAGGACAGTCTCGATACACTCTTGTTCGTCTTTGAGCTCACGATCCTCGCCGTAGACTTTCCGCAAAGCCGACAGGCCTCACCTATGTGGTTCAATCGTTCCGCCGATAATCGATTTGCGTGGGTAGATGCGTCTCTTCAGAACGCGTTGCAATCACGCATTGATACGATTGTCCAAGGTCTGTTGACAGGTATGCCCTTGGACTAAAAATGGTATGATGCTCATGAATATTACCTAATGTATCTTAGTTTTCATTTGCAGGTGACGCGTCATGAGGGCGCGATTACTAATTTGTAAATATTTTTCACAAAACATTCAGTTTAAATTGTTGTTGTTTGAGAAATAAGCTGCTGGGTTGCCCCCGCAGGGCGGTGCCTCTAATCATCACCGTCAATTCGTTTGCCGGCATGTGAAAGACGCTGGCGTCGCCATGCGAAAGTGGCGGGGAGAACGGCGAGAAGCACACCGATGAGTGAGACTTCCGCCGATCCGAGGCTCTGGAGCCAACCGATCGGTGCGGCGACCAGCAGTCCCGCGATGCAGAGCAGACCCCGCATCGCGATTGACATCGCGCCGCGTCCAAGGGTTCCCACGAAAGCAAGGTAGCCTTGCAACCCGGCTGCGAGAAACCAGACGCCGACAAATGCACCGAGGATACTGAAGATGACCTCGGGCATCGGTCCTTGTCCGATCAACGCCGGATTGAGGACGAAGAAGAACGGAATCACATATATCACGACGCCAAGCCTTGTCGCTTGCCAGGCCGACGCCATCGGGTTCGCCCCGGCGAGGGTTGCGGCTGAAAATGCACCGAGGGCGACCGGGGGCGTGATGAAGCTGACCATTCCCCAATAGAGAATGAAAAGGTGGACGGCGAGTTCATTGAGGCCCGTCTGTACCAGCGCGGGGGCAAGCACCACGGCGAGAAAAATGTAGCAAGCGGTTACCGTCATACCCATTCCAAAAATGAAGGAGGTCAGGGCGCCCATAAGGAGCAACATCGCAGTGGAGTCGCCAGCGACATGCACCAGTTCGTTCGCCAGCGGTCCGGTCAGACCCGTCGCCTGGAACGCGCCGACGATCATGCCGATGCCCAGCAGGATCGACACGATTTCGGACAGGGTGCGGCCGACCGAGACGATCATGTCGACGAAGCCATCCCGCGTGAACCGGTCGCGCCGGCTGAACTGGTTGAGGACCAGCAGCAGGACGACGGCGTAGAAGGGAGCGGTCGTTTCCCATCTGTAGGCGGTCATGAGAACGATGAGCAGTGCGAAGACCAGGATATAAGGCCAGCCGCTCCGCAGGGTCTCACGAAGCCGGGGGAGCTCCGCTCGTGACAGCCCGGAGAGAGCGAACCTGGCGGAGTAAGCGTCAATCTGGACGAAAAGACCGAAATAGTAGAGCGCGGAAGGGATCGCCGCAGCCAGCATGATCTCGACATAGGGGCGCCCCAGCCAGGACGACATGACGAAAGCGGTGGCCCCCATGATCGGCGGCATGAGCACGCCTCCAGTGGAGGCGCAGGCTTCGATCGCGGCTGCAACCCTGGCGGAAAAGCCGCTGGATTTCATCGCCGGTATGGATACGGCCCCGGTCGTCAGCACGTTGGAGATCACCGATCCGGACATGGAGCCCATGAAACCCGATGCGAAGATCGACACCTTGCCTGCGCCGCCGCGATATTGCCCGACCAACGCCATCGCGAGTTCGTTGAAAAAGCGCCCGCCGCCGGTGAACTGAAGGACCGCGCCGAAAAGGATGAATCCGATGACGAGCGTGCCGAACGCCTGCATCGGAATGCCGAAGGACGCCTCCGAGGAGATCATGAAGAACGGCACCACGTCAGTGAAGGGCTGGGTGAAGCCACTCAACGGATCGGGGACGCTGCCGGCGAATGTCGGGTAGATCGAGAAGATAAGAACCACGCCGAACAGGATGAATCCGCCCGCCCTGCGCGTCCCCTCAAGGATGAGGAGGTAGAGCGCGATTGACATCCATTTCGCGGTCTCCGGCGCTGCATATTCCCATCCATTGCGGAGACTTTCGTCGGACGTGTAGGCGAAATATCCGCCGATGAGCAGCGTCGGGACGACAAGGAGCCAATCGTACCAGGGGATATCGGCCGAGCGGCGGCCCGTGATCCGGAACGCGAGGAACGTCACGGAAAGAAAGATGCCCGCGAGAACATAAAGATATGTCCCTTCGAGCATCGCTGCGCCGCCGAGCCTCAGATTGAAGAGCTGATTGATCGCAAGCAGGATCGCCGCTGTCGTGGCGATTCCGATGTACCAGCGCGCCACACCTGAAAACCTCAGTGTCTCGCTGACGATCTCTTCTTCGAGAACCCTTGGGACGCGTTCATTGTTCACGCCGTCGCTCATCCTAAGCGCTCATGTCCAATTTGCCGGGAGACGATCGGGCGGGCTCCACGCCCCGCCCTGTCAACTCAGAAGGCCACCTGGAAACCACCAGCTTTAAGAGCGTCGCGCCGCTTCTCCTTCCATGCGGCGTCCCAGTCGTCGGGTGTAGCGGCCTTGAGCTCTTCCCATGCGGCAGCCAGCGTATCCTGACGGGCGAGAAGCATGTCGTTGTGCTTCTGCGCTTCCTCTGTCCAGACGCCGGCCTCCTTGTAGTAGCGGACTGCGCCGGCTTGGTATGGGATCACCCATTCAAGTTGCTGGAACTTTATCGCCCAGCCGTCGATACCGGGGGCCTTGCCGGAATAGGCGGGCAGAAGATCGAACATCGCCTTGGTCATGTTGTATGCGAGATCCTCGTCGGTGGTGTCGAGCGCAATGAGGATCGGATAGGGGAAAGCCGCCATGTCCCGGCCATTGGTGCCGTCAATGTTCGCACCGACCGTCCCGCGGGACTTGATATAGTAAGGAGCGACGTCGGTAAGCCGCTTGAATGCCGCATCGTCCGACGGATCAAACGGCGGCCAGTAGAGTCCGCGCGGACTTGACGCCGCTTCATAGGTCACACCTGAGTTGGTGGACGAGAACGCAACGTCGACGGTCCCGTCAACCATGCCCTTCCACGCAGCGCCGAAGCCACCGAACTCGACGGTCTCGACGTCGTCCCATGTCAGCCCGCCATAGGCCAGCCACGCCGAAGTGTTCGTGTTGAGCGCGGGCGCACCCTTGATGGAGGCGACGCGGAGCCCTTTGATATCCTCATAAGTGAAGCCTTTGCAGTCCGGCTTGCCCACCTCGTCGCATGCCGCGCGTGCAACACCCACCGACATGGCGACACCGCCGCCGGAGTTGGTGCCTAGCAGGCGGATCTTTTGCGGCCCCCAGGAATCTGCTCCGAAGTCCAGCACACCTTCCTGCGCAAGATAGACCCCGATACCGTTAAGGGAGAAGGGGACCTTGCCCTGTCGCAGCGGCTCCATTCGCGCGATATCGTTGCCGGCCGGTAGAATCCGCAAATTGATCCCGGCCTCATCCTGGAGCGCCGCACCGATAGCCACAGCCTCGTTATACCCTGCGGATCCGGTTCCATAGGCGGTCCAGGCGAGCTGTTTCGGCAGTTCGAAATCGGCGGCGTTGACCGCGGTCGAAGCCACACACATCGCAGCCACGTAGATGAATTTTTGCATCGTTTCCTCCCTTGTTCGCAGCGCTTCTAAACGCTGACGCCACCCTTGCACACAGATGACACATCTTCAAATTCTTTTCTATTTATTTGTCATATTTTTTATATTGTTCAATATAATCAAATCACGAATCGGCGCAAGCTAAGAATTGCGGGCGAATGCCCGCGCACAGCTTGAACTGTGTTGGATGTCAATCGAGGCGCGGAGGCAGCCGAAAGACTCCTGACAGGCGCATGGACGCCGCGGCCTCGGCCAGCCGCGGACCGAAGTCCGTTTCGAAATACTCGGCTACAGCGCGGTAGCGCGGCACCGCGCAAGCGATGGCAACAAAGAGGCCGTCTTCGGTCCGTCCGATGGGTGCACCGGCGGCGACCAGTTCCGGCCGCCAATCACCGTACGACACACAGAAGCCCTCGGTCTGGCAGCGGGCCACGGCCGCTTCCATCAATGAGCTGGATTCCTCGAAGTCGCGTCCGTGGATCGCGCGGATCTCGGCGATCTTGGCATCGTACTCCATGGAGGGGAGCATCGAGAGAATGGACCAGCCGAGCGCGGAGTGGTGAAGCGGCCCAGACTGGCCGATGTCGGGAACGTGCGGCCAGCCCGGCGGAAGACCCGCCGTCTGGACGTGAACGAAGGAGTCTCCCGACATGACTCCGACCGAGGCGTTGCCCGAACACATCTCGGCCATTTCGCGCATCGGGCCACCCACGTTGTGGCGCCACGGCATCGTCGCAAGGAGAGGATAGTTCAGAGAAAGAAGCCGCGGTGCGAGGCGGAACGCCCCCGTCTGTGTCTTGCGCAGGTAGCCGAGATGGAGAAGTGTCTTGCACAGGCGGGAAATGGTCGGACGCTTCAGCCCCATACGGCGCGCAATCTCCGAATTGGTCAGTTCCTGCTCTTCCATGGAGAAACACTGCAGGATCTCAATGCCGCGCATCAGCGTTGACGAAACGGATGTGTCAAGTTCGCCGACCAGCGCTGCTTCCTGCTCACCCGCCGGCAATTCCTGCTCCGTCGCCGCTTTCATATGATTCCTTTTGCCAACAATTGCTCGATCTCCGAGTCGTCGAGACCCAAAAGGGTATTATAGACATAATTGTTGTCCGCTGCGATGCCTTTGGCGGACCAGCGAATCTGCCCCGGGTTTCTGCGGAACCGGGGCACGAGGCCCTGCATCCCCACAGTTCCGAAATCCTCGTCATGGACCTGTACGATCGCGCCGCGTGCAATGAACTGCTCGTCTGCGAAAATTTGGTCGATGGAATAGATCGGGGCAAGCGTCCCTCCTGTGGCGCGGAAAGCGGCAACAGCCTCGTCCTGGGTGTGGGAGGCAATCCAGCCGCCAAAGACGCGATCCAGTTCTTCGACGTTGGCCACACGAGAGGTGTTGTCGCAAAATCTCGGATCGTCGATCAAATCCGGGCGTCCGATAGCGCGCGCGTTGTTTGCGAACGTGCGCGCGGTGCTGCCCGCCACTGTCACATAGCGTTTGTCGGAGGTGAGATAGACATCGGATGGCGCCGAATAGGCATTGCGGTTGCCTGCCCGTTCACGCACCACGCCCAGCTGATCGTATTCGATCGCGAGCACCTCGATGATGCGAAGCAACGCCTCGGTCAGGGAGAGGTCGATCTCTTCGCCCTGCTGGTCCCCCTGCGCCACACGCCATAGCGCGGCCATGACCGCGAAAGCTCCGAACAGGCCTCCTATCGGATCGCCGATCGGATAGCCGGTGTGCATCGGCGGTCTGTCGGCGTCGCCGGAGATTGCGGTGAGGCCTCCCATGGCCTCGAAGATGCGAGCCAGACCCGACATCTCCCGGTAAGGGCCGTCCTGTCCGAACCCGCTGAGACGCAGGACCACGAGCTTCGGGTTCGCCTTCCACAGCGTATCGACATCCAGCCCCCACCGATCCAGGGTTCCGGGACGAAAATTTTCGACCAGCACATCGCTTTGCGCGACAAGTCGCAGAAACAACTCCTTGGCTTCTTCCCGGCGCAGGTCGAGGGTTCCGAAATACTTGCCACGGTTCGTGACCTTCCACCACAGCGACTTGCCCTCCTTGAGCGGGGGAAACCCGCGCAATCCGTCGCCGACGCCCGGAAGCTCCAGCTTTACGACCTCCGCACCGAAATCGGCCATCATCGTCGCGGCCATCGGGCCTGCTATGATCGTGGCTATGTCCAGCACGCGAAGACCCGCGAGCGGACCCTTACCCAAGGTATCCGTCACTTCTCAACTCCCTCATCTCTCAAATTCAACTATCATATCGTTCTTATAATTCAAATTATTTTGTATATTGATCTAATATATTGTCCCATCCTATAGTGTGCAAACGTTGGTAAAGAGGAGGCGCCGATGACCAGCGCTCTGAAAGACAGGGGCGTGCTGATCACGGGGGCAAGCCGGGGAATCGGGCGTCAGATCGCCCTGGCTGCGGCGGAGCAAGGCGCAGCCGTGGTCGTCGCCGCGAAGTCAGACACTGCTCATGCCAAGCTTCCGGGCGGAATTCACAGTGTGGCGGAAGAGGTTCGCCGGGGTGGCGGGGTGGCGCTTCCTCTACGGCTGGGCGTGCGCGACGATCAATCGATCGAGGCCGCGATGCGCCCAATCGACAGCGAGTTCGACTGGCTGGACGCCCTCGTCAACAACGTTACCGAATTCGACAGACACCGGCACGATGCCGAGGGCAAAATGCTTGCGCTGGACCTCTTCGTCGATGCCTGACCCCGGGGTGAAATACATCCCGCGCGCAGAGTACGAGGCTCTTGTGGGGCAGGAGATCGGTCTCTCGGACTGGATCACCGTGACGCAGGAGCGGATCAATCAGTTTGCGGCGTGCACCGGTGATCATCAGTATATCCACACCGATCCAGAGCGTTCCCGGCACGGCCCCTTCGGCAAGACGATCGCGCACGGGTTTCTCACACTCTCCATGATTGCCGAGATGATGCAGAAGCTCCCGCGCATCGAGGGTGTCAAGGTGAACGTGAACTACGGCCTCGACAAGGTGCGGTTCATATCTCCAGTACCGGTCGACAGCCGTTTGAGGGGTCGGTTTACACTTTCCCGTGTGGCGGAGGTTAAACCAGCCGTCATCGAGACCGTGTTCGCGGTCCAGGTGGAAATCGAGGGCAACGAGAAGCCGGCTCTTGTGACTGACTGGCGGGCTCGAAGATACCTCTGACCCGGACAGTTTGACTTCAAACGAAAGGAAGCGGCGTGACCAACTCATCGACGAGAGTAGTGTGCGAACAGCGGGGCAGGATCCTGCTTCTGACACTGGACGGCGCCGAGACCCGAAATTCCATCGGCCCCGAGGTCTATCCCGTCCTGCAGACACACATCGTGAACGCCGAACAGGCCCCCGATATTGGCGCAATTGTCCTGACCGGGGCCAATGGCTTTTTTTCCTCCGGCGGCAACGTCAATGCACTGAAAGCCAGCGGGGCCGCCACCCTCAGCGAAGCGACCGGCAACACCGACAAGCTGAACGCCCTGATCTTGTCCGTCACCCATAGCTCCATACCCATCATCGCGGCCGTCGAGGGCGGCGCAGCAGGAGCGGGCTTTTCGCTTTGCCTGGCGTGCGACATGATTGTTGCCAGCGAAGACGCTCATTTTACAGCCGCCTATGTGAGGGTTGGCCTGAGCCCGGACGGCGGTGCGACGCATTTCCTCACACGCGCCCTTCCGCGCCAGCTCGTCAGCGAAATCTGCATGCTGGGAAGGCCGGTCGCTGCACCCCGCCTCCACGCTGCAGGTTTGATCAACAGCTGTTGTCCGGCAGGAAAAGCACTGGGTGTGTCGATCGAACTGGCGAACGGGATAACAGCGGGACCGCCACAAGCAACGAGGAATATCAAGGAACTGATTCGCATTGCCGCTTCAAATGATCTGGCGGGCCAGCTTGCCATCGAAGCCAGTGCGATCAATCGTGCCCGGTTTGGCGACGAGGCCGCCGAAGGCCTGTCAGCATTTCTCGAAAAAAGAAAAGCGAATTTTCGCCGCAGATTGTAGGCGCGCAAAACCCCAAGCATAGAAAGACAAACCAGACGCCTGCTGGCGCCAGTTCAAGCCAAAGCCTTCTCTCTATGCCGCATATCGAGTCTGCCCACGAAGTCTTCCATGCTGGTTTCGCCCAGGTCGACATTTTTGGCACCGCCGCCAGCGACGACCGCGATATCCACAAAGCCGAGCACATTCAGGATCATTGTGAGATATTGAGTGGCGATGTCACGGTCCCTGATCGGCGAACTCTCACCATATTCGCCGCCCGAGGCGATCAGCAATGTAGCCGATTTTCCGGTAACCAGGCCGCTGCCATCGAACCCGAGGGTCAAGCCCTTGCGCACGATATGGTCGACCCACGCCTTGAGCGCGGCGGGAATGTTGTAGTTATAGACCGGAGTTGCGATGACAAGTTCGTCGCACTCCAGGAGTTCCCGAACCAGCGTATCGGAAAGCCCCAACTGTGCCTTCATCTCCGCCGTCTGTGCATCGGGCGGAGTGAAATAGGCGGCAAGCCAAGGCATCGTGACCTGGGGGAGGGTCTCTTCGGCCAGGTCGCGACGGATGATCTTGCCGTTCGGGTTCAGCGCCTGCCATTCCGCAAGGTAGCGTTGCGTCATGTTGCGCGACACCGAGGCGTTACCGCGAGGGCTGGTTTCAACGACGAGAAGTCTGGTCATGTCACATTCCTTTTCCTTATGGGAGCGTGACAAGAGGATAGGACTTCCGGCCATCCAGCGGGAGTGATATAATTCCGATGATTTCCATCACATCAGGTGATAGTTTTGATTTCATCGCTGAGCCTTGATCAACTGCGCGTGCTGGTCGCGATCGCCGACACCGGCAGTTTTTCCGCCGCCGGCCGCAAACTGGCACGGGTGCAGTCCGCCATCAGCCAAACCGTCGCTACGCTGGAAGCGACCCAGGGAGTTAGGCTTTTCGACCGCAGCGGTCACCGCCCGCAGCTCACGGACACGGGCCGGATATTGGTGCAGCAAGCGCGGATCGTGCTGGCGAGCGCTGCGCGTTTTGAGTCCGTGGCCGCGGGATCCCGTCAGGGGATGGAGGCGGAACTGGCCCTCGCCATCGATCCGCTGGTCCCCACAGCACCTTTGATCGGAAGTCTTCGCGCGCTGCATAAGACCCATCCGCAATTGCAGATCAGCTTTTTCACCGAAGGGCTTGGAGGCGCGCTCCGTCGTTTGCGGGCAGGCGACGTGTCGCTTGCCCTTTGCCTGCTCCTGCCCGACGTGCCGGAGGATGTGACGGCGACGCCACTTACCCGGATCAACCTCTTGCCAGTGGCGTCAGCAGATCATCCGCTGGCGACGCTGGACCGTCCGGCGGGCCGTGTCGATCTGGAGACCCATGTCCAGCTTGTTCTCTCCGACCCGGCGAGCCGGGATGAACCGAACTACGGGCTGACCGGATCGGCTCCGTGGCGGTTCGTCGATCTTGGACGGCGCATGGATTTCCTTCTCGCCGGATTTGGCTGGTGCCGGATGCCGGAGCATCTTGTGAAAGAGCACCTGAACGGGGGCAGATTGGTCAGGCTCACGCTTGATGACGACACGAGAGGCAATCCAGATCCGTTGACGATTTACGCGGCACATCTCGCCGACCGCGTGCCTGGCCCGGCGGGCCGCTGGCTTTTGAGCGACTTGGCGGCGGGACTGGCAAGCTGAACTGGTGTCTCGCCCGACCTTGCCCAGGCGGCCCTGGCGCCAAAGGCAATGTCAACGGTGTCGGGTCGGGCGGAAAGTCCCACGACACTGGCGCTTAAGCTCGAGCAGGCCAGATGTCACCGAGAACATACTATAGGCGTGCTCCAGATCAGGCTGACAAATTTCTAAAAGTCTTCACGACCAACACTGGCGACTTCAGGGTGTTTCTTCAGACCATTCTCAATAAAGGTCGTGAACTCCTGCTTGACCTGAAGCGTCTTCGCATCGGAAGTGTTTCTGTGCCAGAACGGAATCCAATTCAGTGCACCAAAGATTGCGGCCGTTGTAAGCGCCGGGCTGCATTCCCTGATTGTGCCATCGGCAATACCCTCGGTTATCAATTCGCGGACTCGGTGATCAAGTCGCGCCTTGGCTTTGCGCAGGTAATCGCTTCGCTCGCGCGTCATGGAACTGTCGGGGATCAGCACGAGGCAGGCGCCAAAATCGGAATTCACCCATTCGGTGTATTCACCCACAAGCGATGAAATACGTTCCAGCACGGGCACCGAACGGTCCAGGCTTCGGTCAATAATATCCTCGACAAAACGCAGGCCTTGCCGGTGACAGTCAAAGAGGATCTCGTCCTTGCTGTCGAAATAGTAGTAGAGCGCGCGTTTGGTTACATTGAGCGCGCTGGCGATATCGTCCAGCGATGTCTTGTCGTAGCCCTTCTCGATAAAAAGCTTCGCGCCTGCCGCCAGCACTGCCTGTTGCTTTCGATGGCGTTGTTCCTCGCGACCGGCAACGGCATTGTTCCAGCGTTTACTGCTCATGGGTACTCCAGATTAGTCGTCGATTCGAACTCAATGCCGCACAAGGTACACGCATGGCAATAGGGTTTTCAATCGGGGTGTAGTTGTTTCGCCTCAAATGCCAGCTGCAGTAACTGCCTGTGCAACCAATTTTTTTCCAGGGGTGGAAAAGGCATGGGCTCATATTGCGCATGTGGTGGCTGACGCTGCGACAGACGAAAATTGCATCTTTGGAGAGTTTTTTCACCGTGAGTGAAAATTTTCTTGACACCTGACGAGGTAGACCCATAGTTTCAACCCTGATGAGAGTGAACAAGTGCTGATTTTAACGGCACAGCGTTCTCGCCACGGGTCATCAGCGCTCGCGGCAAAGGGAGGATTGAGCATGACTGAAAACGTCTTTGTTGCCGGCGTCGGAATGACGAAATTCGTCAAGCCGGGCGACCATGAACGTTATACGGTTGCGGGCGAGAAGGCGGTGCGGTCCGCGCTTGAGGATGCCGGTCTGGAATATAACAAGATCCAGCAGGCTTATGCCGGCTACGTCTTCGGTGACAGCACCTGCGGACAGAACGTCCTCTACAAAGTCGGTATGTCGGGCATTCCCGTCATCAATGTAAATAACAACTGTTCCACCGGTTCATCGGCGCTCTTTCTGGCCCGGCAGGCAGTTCAGTCTGGCGTTGTGGATTGCGCGCTGGCGCTCGGTTTTGAGACCATGCGGCCCGGGGCTATCCAGGAGGTATGGACCGACCGGCCCAGCCCGTTTCATGCCTTCGATGTCGAGACGGACGCGCTGGTCGGCCAGTCGGAGATTCCCTTCGCGCTGCGCTATTTCGGCGGGGCCGGCAAGAGCCATATGGAGAAATACGGCACCACGCTTGAGGATTTTGCGAAAATCCGCGCCAAGGCCAGCCGCCATGCGGTGAACAACCCGCTGGCACTTTTCCGCAGCGAGATGAGTGTCGAGGATGTGCTGGGCGCGCAGGTGATCTGGCCAGAGGTGATGACGCGGCCGATGGCCTGCCCGCCTACATGCGGGGCTGCGGCCGCCGTGCTGGTGAGCGAGGAATTTGCCAGGAAGCATGGCCTTTCCGACGCTGTGGCGATCACCGGTCAGGCCATGATGACCGATATGCAGTCGACCTTTGAAGCGCACGACATGATGCAGGTGGTGGGCTACGATATGACCCGCGCGACAGCGCGGACCGTTTACGAGCAGGCGGGTATCGGACCCGACGATGTGGATGTCGTCGAGTTGCATGACTGTTTCGCCCACAATGAACTCATTACCTATGAGGGACTTGGTCTTTGTCCTGAGGGCGGGGCGCAAAAGTTCATTGCTGATGGTGACAATACCTATGGCGGAAAGACGGTGACCAATCCATCCGGCGGTCTGCTTTCGAAGGGACATCCGCTCGGGGCTACCGGATTGGCGCAGTGCTACGAACTGACCCAGCAGTTGCGCGGCACGGCGGGCGCACGGCAAGTCGAAGGTGCAAGAACAGCGCTGCAACACAATCTCGGTCTTGGCGGCGCCTGCGTCGTGACGATGTATCAGGTCCATTGAGGCAGAGATGATTGATCGCAAGCATGTCGGGCTCGAGCTCGATCCGCTCACCGTAGAGGTGGAGAAGGGCCGTTTGCGCTTCTTTGCCAAGGTCACCGGTCAAAGCGATCCGGTTTACGTGGATGAGGATGCGGCCAAGGCGGCTGGCTACAGGTCGCTGCTTGCACCGCCGACCTTCCTGTTCTCCCTGGAACTGGAAAACCCGGAGCCGTTCAAGTTGTTCGAAATTCTGGGTGTCGATTTGAACCGCATTCTGCACGGCGAACAAGCTTTCAGCTACGAACGACCCGTTTGTGCGGGCGATACGATCACCTTGCGCCAGAGGGTGATGGACATTTTTGACAAGAAAGACGGTGCGTTGGAATTCATCGTGGCAAACACCACCGCCACGAACCAAAGGGGCGAGAAGGTCGGCTCTGCCACCAAAACTGTCGTGGTGAGGAACTGAGTCATGAGCGCAATCACCCAGGACAGCTTGAATGTCGGCGACGAGCTTCCGCCACTGACAATGCCAGAAATCACCCGGACAACGTTGGCGCTCTTTGCGGGTGCGAGTGGGGATCACAACCCGATCCATATCGACATCGATGTGGCCAGGAAGGCCGGAATGACCGACGTTTTTGCGCAGGGCATGCTGCCGATGGCTTATCTCGGGCGCTTTTTGACAGACTGGGCGCCGCAGGCTTCGCTACGCCAGTTTTCCAGCCGTTTCACCGCTATCACTGATCTTGGCGACCGGATCACCTGCACCGGAAAGGTCGTGGAGAAACTGGAGCGTGATGGCGAGAAGCTGGTGAGGCTCGAACTGACGGCCGCAAATCAGTCGGGCGATACCAAACTTGCCGGTGAAGCGCTCGTCGCTCTGGACGCATAAATAAGGATTGGAACATGGGTAGACTCGACAGCAAGGTGGCTTACGTGACTGGCGGCGGACGCGGAATCGGCCGTGCTGTCTGCCTGAAACTCGCTGCCGACGGTGCGCGCGTTGTGGTCAACGACCTGGATGCAGAACCCGCAAACAACGTCGTCGAAGAAATCCAAGCTGCAGGCGGCCAGGCGGTTGCCGTCCCCGGGAGCGTAACGGAACCTTCCTTCGGCGATGATTTCATCAAGGCCGGCCTCGATGCGTTCGGCGGCATGGATATCATCGTGAACAACGCCGGCTATACCTGGGATGCGATGATCCAAAAGATGCCGGACGACCAGTTCGACGCGATGATCGACGTTCACCTGAAAGCGCCTTTCCGCATCCTGCGCGCTGCTTCTCGTTTTATTATCCCTGCTGCGAAACAGGAAGCGGAAGCGGGTCATCCTGTTATCCGCAAGGTGGTCAACATCTCCTCCGTCGCAGGCACCGGCGGCAATGCCGGACAGGCGAATTACTCCTCAGCGAAATCCGCCGTACTCGGCTTTACCAAATCGCTCGCCAAGGAGTGGGGCCGATACAATGTCAATGTCAATTGTGTGGCGTTCGGGCTGATCTCGACCCGCCTTACGGAAGGCTCGGACGAAAAGAAAACGATCAGCGTCGAGGGCCGCCAAATCGGTGTGGGGCTGCCCACCAAAGTCAAGGCGGGCTTCGAGGCGATGATCCCGATGGGCCGTGCCGGCACGGTGGACGAAGCCGCAGGCGGCGTCTGGCTGTTTTGTGTTCCGGAGTCGAACTACGTCTCAGGCCAGACTCTTGTGGTCGGCGGCGGCTTTTCGCTCTGAGGGATAAAGTGGGGGAGGAGAAATGGAGACAAGCGATGTCATTCAGCTCGCATTGATCGGCATTTCGCAAGGCTGCGGATATGCCCTGGTTGCGATCGGCTTCGTCTTCATCTACCGGGCGACCGAGATCATCAATTTCGCCCATGGCGAACTGATGATGCTAGGCGCTTTCATGGTCCTGACATTCGCCCAGATATGGGGTCTGAATTTCTGGCTGAGCGCATGCCTTGGAATTCTCTCTCTCGGGGTGTTCGGATATCTGCTGGATGCGGTGGTGATGCGCCGCATAGTTGGAGAGAGCCAAGCCATCATCTTCATCCTGACCGTCGCGATTGCGTTGATGTTGCGTTCGCTTGCGGGGATCATATGGGGCTGGAGCCCGAGATCGCTTGACGTGCCGTTCATGCAAGATGTGCAGATCGGGGGCATCGTTCTTGGCATGGACCGAATTGCGATCATCCTAGGCACCATTTTGCTCTGCGCGCTGCTCTACTGGTTTTTCTCCCGAACCCGCACAGGACTGGCGATACAGGCTTCCTCTCAGAGCCAGCTCGCTGCTTACTATTCGCGCATTCCGGTAAAGCGGCTGATCTCCGTGGTCTGGGCCATTGCCGCCATGGTTGCCGCGGTGGCCGGGCTGATGATGGCGCCGGTTACACAGGTCGATACCGGCATGAGCGCCTTCGGCATCAAGGCTTTTGCCGGCGCCGTCGTGGGTGGATTCGGTTCAATTCCCGGAGCGCTTCTCGGCTGCCTTTTGATCGGACTTGCCGAGCCGTTTCTCGATTTTTTCTTTCCCGCGTTCAAGGGGGTCTATGCCTACATCATCATGCTGGTGGTGCTGTTTATCAGGCCCGAAGGGCTGATCCCTCAGACCTTCGCAAAGAAGGTGTGACCCGATGCAGGTGATCTTCCGGACAAGCTACGATCAGGATATCGATCACCTGGTCGATCGCGGCGAGAAGTACAGGATTCTTGCAGCCATCGCGCTGGCGCTGATCGCCCCGTTGCTTGTGGGGTCGTATCTGCTGTCCGAACTTGCGATTTTCCTCGTTTATATTCTGGCGGGACTTGGGCTGATGGTTCTGACCGGGTTTTCGGGCCAGGTCAGTTTCGGTCACGCCGCCTTTCTGGGTATCGGCGCATATGCTCATTCGATTTTCCTGGGTTACGGCATCCCGTTTGTCGTTTCCTTGCCGATGGCGGGACTGCTTTCAGGTGCGATCGGCGCAGCCCTCGGTCGGGCCGTCAGCAGGATGCATGGCTTCTACCTTGCCATTGCCACGCTCGCGTTCGCCATTGTGGTCGAAACGGTGATCGGGGAGTGGGAGCAGGTCACGGGCGGGCACATGGGCATGCAGGTTCCCGCGCTATCGGTCTTCGGTTTGGAACTTGGTGAAAGCTGGCAGCAGTATTATCTGATCCTCGCCGTCGTGATTTTCTTCATCTGGGGCGTGGCCAACCTCATGCGCTCGCCGACAGGCCGGGCAATGGTGGCGGTGCGTGACAGCGAGGCCTCGGCCCGTTCGCTCGGGCTCGACACAGCGCGAACGAAAATCCTGGCCTTTTTCATCAGCGCGCTGATCACTGGCGTGGCCGGCGGGCTTCTCGCGCATCTTCTCTTCTATCTCGCGCCGGAAAGCTTCGGCGTTCAGGATTCCCTCAGGCTTCTGCTGATGATCATCGTGGGCGGGCTTGGCACGATAACCGGGGCTGTTTTCGGAGCGGTTTTCGTGACGGTCCTGCCGAACATCATCGGCGTGCTGAAGCAGATTCTGCCGGACACCGTCGCCAACGCTCCTGGGCTGGAACAGCTCCTTTTCGGCGCGATTATCGCCGGTTTCATCATTTTCGAACCAGAAGGTCTCTACGGTCGCTGGCGCAAGTTGCGGCTCTTTTTCGAGACCTATCCATACTACAAGAAGTCGACTTTCGTTCGCCAGAAGCGCTACCTCAAGACGGAGCGGTTCAGATGAGCGAACTGATTGTCGAGAACCTCAATCTGTCTTTCGGCGGCATCAAGGCGATCAACGATGTCTCTTTCACGGTAGAGGCAGGCGATATCTACGCCATCATCGGTCCAAACGGCGCCGGCAAGAGTACGATCTTCAACGC
The DNA here is from genome assembly GCF_019492055.1 of Flavimaribacter sediminis. Classification (GTDB taxonomy): domain Bacteria; phylum Pseudomonadota; class Alphaproteobacteria; order Rhizobiales; family Rhizobiaceae; genus Flavimaribacter; species Flavimaribacter sediminis. The sequence continues at coordinate 834,238 of NZ_JAICBX010000001.1, forward strand.
CATCAGCCGGATCTATACGCCGGACAGCGGCTCAATCCGCTACCGCGGTCAGGAGTTGCTGGAGCGCGCAGCACATCAGGTCGTCGACCTGGGGATCGCCCGGACTTTCCAGAATATCGAGCTGTTCGAAAAGGCAACAGTACTTGAAAATCTGCTGGTCGGTCGCAGTTCGAAAATCCGTACAAACTGGATTTCCGAATTCTTCTTCACGCGCAATGTTCGCAAGGAAGAGCGCGTCCACAGGCGCAAGACCGAAGAAGTGCTCGATCTCCTGAACATGCAGCAATATCGGTACGAACGGGTGAGTGACCTGGCCTACGGCGCGCGCAAAAACGTGGAACTCGCACGGGCGCTTTGCGCCGAGCCGGAGATCCTGCTGCTGGACGAGCCAGCTTCGGGGCTCAATCCGGAAGAGACGACCGACATGTCGTTCTGGCTCAAGGACATCAAGGAAGAATTGGGTGTTACCATTGTAATGGTCGAGCACGACATGAGCCTCGTGGGGCGCATCGCCGATCGCTGCATGGCGCTGGCCAATGGAGCGGTCCTGGCTGTCGGAAGCGTCGCGGAAGTGCAGTCGGACCCGCATGTACAAGCCGCCTATCTTGGGCAGGTGGCAGCATGAGCGCGCTGCTGGATGTCCGCAATGTGGAGACCTTTTACGGTCCGATTATGGCGATAGCAGGAGTGAGCCTTGCCGTGAACGCCGGACAGATCGTCACTGTGCTGGGCGCCAATGGCGCCGGCAAGTCGACGCTCCTGAAAACGATATCGGGTGCGATTGATTGCCGTAAGGGGCAGGTGCTTTTCGAGGATAAGGAAATCCAGAACCGCGATCCCGATGTCGTGGCTGCCAGGGGAATCGGCCATGTGCCGGAAGGGCGCGATGTCTTTCCGTTCATGACGGTGGAAGAAAACCTGCTTATCGGCGCCTACGGGCGTGGTGACCGGGATGCCGTGAAGCGCGATTTCGAGACCGTCTATCAGTACTTCCCCGATCTGAAGACCAAGAAACACGATCGGGCCGGATTTCTGTCAGGCGGGCAGCAGCAGATGCTGGCCATCGGGCGCGCCTTTATGGGGCGGCCAAGACTAATGCTTCTCGACGAGCCGTCGCTTGGGCTCGCGCCGCTGCTGACGCAGACGATTTTCCAGATCATCCGCCGGATCAATGGTGAGCAGGGGGTGGCGGTGCTTCTGGTTGAGCAGAACGCCCACGCGGCGCTGGAGGTGGCGGAACATGGCTTCATCATGGAGGTCGGGCGTATCGTGATGGATGCACCGTCCCCCGAATTGATGGCCTCCGACGACGTCAAGGAATTTTATCTCGGACAGTCCAGCGAAGGGATTCGCGGCGAGAGGCGCTGGAAGAAGCGCAAGACATGGCGGTGAGACGATGGAAAAGGTGATCGAAAGCGACTTCGTCTCCATCGATGACCATGACACGCTTGCCAAGCTGTTTCGCGGCCGCGTGCGTGAATGGGGCGACAGGATCGCCATGCGTGAAAAAGATCTCGGGGTCTGGCAGTCTTTCACGTGGAAGGAATTCGACGACCATGCCCGCGGGGTCGCCGGCGGGTTGATGGCGCTGGGGCTTGGCCGCGGCGATGTCGTCTCCGTGCTGAGCGAAGACAACAAGGAATGGGCATTTGCCGATATGGGCTGCCATATGGCCGGCTGCATCGTGAACGGCATCTATCCCACCTATCAGCATGGTCAGGCGTTGCATATGCTGGCCGACAGCCGCACCCGCGTGCTGATTGTCGAGGATGAGGAGCAACTCGACAAATATCTTCAGGTGCGGAACGAACTGCCCGATCTCATCAAGGTCTATGTGATCGACTGGAAAGGGCTGCGCGGTTTTCATGATCCGATGGTGGAACCGATCGGACATTTATACGAGCTGGGCGCGCAGTACAGGCGCGAAAATCCCGGCAGGATCGATTCAGCCATCGATGCAGGCCAAAATGGCGACACCGCCGTGCTCATCTATACATCCGGTACGACGGGAGCGCCCAAGGGGGCGCTGATCTCCCATCGTTATCTGCTGTTCCAAATGACGGCAGCGCCCGATCCGTACCCGGTCGGCCACGACGACGACATGTTGACCTATCTGCCGCTGTGCCACGTAGCCGAGCGGGTAGTGTCGCTGTGCATGAGCCTTGCAACAGGAGTGCGCCTCAATTTTGCCGAGAGCGCAGAGACGGTATTCCAGAATATCCAGGAATTGTCGCCAACTGTGCTGTTTGCGGTGCCGCGAATATGGGAGAAATTCTATTCGCGGGTAGCGACAATGATGGCGGAGGCCACCTGGCTCGGGCGCAAGGGCTATGAGTGGGCGTTGAAAGTCGGCCATGCGCGGGCGGAATACCTGCTTGAAGGCAGGGCCGTGCCGGCAGGAATCGAGTTGCAGTACAGGCTCGCCGATTGGCTGGTCTACCGCAATATCAAGCAGCTATTGGGGCTTGACCGGGCGCACTTCCTGATGTCAGGCGCCGCGCCAATCTCGGCCGATCTACTGAACTGGTATCTGGCGATCGGCCTTCCTGTGACCGAGCTGTACGGCCAGACCGAAATCGGCCTTGCCACCATGACGTCACCAGACCGCCCGCAACCCGGTACGATCGGTAAACCGCTGCCCGGCGTCTCAGTGCGTCTCGGCGAGCAGGGCGAGATACTGGTGAAAAGCCCGTCGCTGTTTTCGGGCTACCTCAACAATGAAGAAGCGACTGCCAACACGATTATCGATGGCTGGGTGCATACTGGCGATGTTGGAGCGATGAACAATGAGGGCACGTTCCGCATTACTGACCGTATCAAAGACATTATCATCACCGCTGGCGGCAAGAACATCACCCCGAGTCTGATCGAGAACCAACTCAAATTCTCGCCCTATATCTCGGATGCCATCGTTATTGGCGACAAGCGCAAATATCTGACCTGCCTGGTCATGATCGACCAGGAAAATGTCGAACATTACGCACAGTCCAAAGCCATCCCCTTCACCAATTACCGCTCGCTTTGCGCCAGACCCGAGATCGTGGCGCTGATCGACAAAGAGATCACTAAGGCGAACGAGAAGTTCGCTTCCGTGGAACAGGTCAAGAAATTCCGGCTGATCGACGTCTTGCTCACGCCGGAAGACGAGGAAGTGACTCCGACGATGAAGCTCAAACGCAGCTTCGTCGCCGAGAAATACGCAACGCTGGTCGGCGAAATGTACCAGCACACTTGATGGAGCTCTAGGGAGGATCACCATGAAAAGAGTTATCACAGCATTTTTAGCGGTCACGCTTGCAGGCGTGGCGCCGGCCTTGGCCGAGCCACAGGGTGTTACCGACGACAAGATTGTCGTCGGCTCACATTCGGATTTGTCGGGACCGCTGGCAATCTGGGGCGTGCCAGCCACCAATGGCGTCAGGATGCGTCTGGAAGAGGCCAATGCTGCGGGGGGCGTGCACGACCGGCAGATCGAGTTCATCGTCGAGGACACCGCCTATCAGGTGCCGCTTGCAGTGCGCGCCACCAACAAACTTGTTCAACGCGACAAGATCTTCGCGATGATCAACGGCACCGGCACAGCGCAAACCCTTGCCTCGATGCAAATTCTCGACAAGGCGGGCATACCCAATGTGTTTCCGCTGTCGGCTGCCAAGGTGATGTTCGATCCCCTCAGCCCGCTGCATTTCAGCTACTTTGTCAGCTACCAGGACCAGGCTGTGGGTGCGATGAAATATTTTAACAGCCAGGGCATGACCAAGGTCTGCCTGCAATCGGTGGCCACGGAATACGGTCAGGAAGTGACCGAGGGCGCCGAGCAGGGCGCCGAGGAACTCGGCATGGAGATTGTTTTTCACGGCACGCATAAAACCACCGAGACTGAATTTGCGGGCGTTGCGACCTCGATCAAGAATTCCGATTGCGAGTTCCTCTTGCTCGGTACGACGGTCAAGGACACGATCACGCTTTATGCCACTCTGCGCCAGCTGGGATGGGACAAGCCGGTCGTCGGCAATATGGTGCCTTACACACCTCTGGCCGCCGAGGCCAGTGACGGGGTTACCGAGGGGCTTTATCTCGTCACGCCGGTCATGATCGCCGATTTCGATGATGGCGACCAGTGGCGTGCCGACTTCAATGAGCGTTACCGGGAAAAGTTCGGCGAGGCTCCGGCAGTACAGGCACAAATGGGCTATAACGCTGCTGATCTGTTGGTCATGGCGCTGGAGGCTGCAGGCCGCGACCTGACGGTCGAGAAGCTGTCCGCAGCAATCGAGGACATCAAGGGTTACAAAGACCCCTTTGGCGGTCCAGACGCCTCTTTTTCCGCTGAAAAGCATTTTGGAGGCGACAGCCTCGTTCTGGTGCAGTCCGAGAACAAGAAGTGGGAGTTGCGCGAGACTGATCTGCCCTATTGACCGTGCGGATACAAATGCAGGGCCCGGGGGTCTACGACACTCCCGGGTCCAATCATCGCTCCAGTCATCTTTTGTGAGGTGCGTCTGAAGTGGTCGCAAAGGTCAGCAAAACAGATCACATCGCAACGCTAACGCTGAGCAATCCCGGGTCGATGAATGCCATCAGCCTGGAGGGATTTGGCGAACTGCGCGCAGTGTTCGAGGCGTTGCGCCGCGACCGCGATGTTCATGCCATCATCCTGACCGGCGAGGGGAAGGCGTTCTGCGCCGGCGCGGCGCTCGACTCGTTCGTCGACAAGCACGGGTTCAAACTGACGCCAGGCACCCTTCGCAAGGCATTCGATGAGCATTTGAACCCGCTGATGAGGACGATGATGGAAATCGAAAAGCCGATCATCATCGCGATCAACGGACCCGTGGCTGGCGGTGGCATCGGATTGGCGCTGGCGGGAGATGTCGTCATCGCATCGGAGACAGCGCGGTTTCATTGTGGTTTCGTACCGATGCTGGCCATCGTTCCGGACGCCGGGACCTCATGGCTTCTGCCCAATCTTATGGGACGTAACCGGGCGCTGCCCATGGCCTTGCTCGGCGATCCGCTCGACGCGCAGGAAGCGATGGCGGAGGGCCTCATCTACCGTGTGGTGGGACCTGATGCGTTGATGGAGGAGGCGAGGGGATATGCCGAACGGCTTTCACGCGCGCCTGTCGATGCACTTCGCCGGGCCAGGATGCTCTTTACCGACGCAGCCGCAACGCGCTTCAGCGACATGCTGGACAAGGAGCGGGATGCAAATTGCGAACTGGTGGCGGGCCCAGAGATGAAAGAGGGCGTATCCGCCTTTCTCGAAAAGCGGACGCCCGACTTTAAGATTTCTGGCAGCGACGGAGGTTCAGGATCTTGAACGGCGCCAGGATCGTGGAGATCGAGGGGGCTTGGGTTCGTCCCGTTTTTCGGGAGGCGACGCCTGTGTGACGCCTGTTCTCAGTTCCGAAGGAGCCATGGATCACCCTATGAACGCGGTGCGCCAAACATGGCGTAAGGTTGAAGGATTGCTTCAAAACGCGCCAGCGTCACGCTTTTCGACCGAACCGGATTGGAAGCCAGTGTCTGCGCCTGAACGCGGTGCGCATAGCGCGGATATCCGCAAGGAACTTGCCGCGCGGTACGCGCAAACTGAAAACCGAGTTGGAGAATTGAGCCGATGAACAACCATGTTTCACCCTGGATGGACGAGGATCTTGGAATATTCCGGGATGCAATTACCAGGTTCTATGCTGAAGAGATGGCGCCAAATGAGGAGCGCTGGCAGAAGCAAGGGTATGTTGACCGCGATTTCTGGAACAAGGCTGGTGAAATGGGCCTCCTTTGCGCCTCGGTGCCGGAGGAATACGGCGGTATGGGCGGCGATTTTCGCCACGAGGCTTTGATCGTCTTCGAGCAATTCAAGGCGTCGGGAGTGTCCGGCTTTGGCAATTACGTGCATAGCCAGATCTGTGCGGGATACATTCTCGAATTCGGCACCGAGATGCAGAAGAATCGCTGGCTCCCAAAGATGGCAACTGGCGAAATGGTTTGCGCCATTGCCATGACAGAGCCCGGTACGGGGTCTGACCTACAGGCGGTGAAGACAACGGCGCTGCGCGACGGCAACGAATTCGTGATCAACGGCTCGAAAACCTTCATCACCAACGGTCAGATGGCGGACCTCATAATTGTCGTGGCCAAGACAGATCCCACTCAGGGCGCTCGCGGCATATCGCTAATAATGTTGGAGACGGAGGATGCGGACGGTTTTAGCCGCGGCCGCAATCTGGAAAAGATCGGCTTGAAAAGCCAGGACACCTCAGAACTGTTCTTCGATAACGTTCGCGTCGGCCCTGAGAATCTGCTCGGTGGGGAGGAAGGCAAGGGCTTCTACCAACTCATGCAATCGCTGCCTCAAGAGCGCCTTACGCTGGCGATCGCCGGTGCCGCCGTAATTGAAAAGGCTTTCGAAGAAACTGTGGCCTATACCTCCGGGCGGAAAGCCTTCGGCAAAACATTGATCGAGATGCAGAACACCCGCTTCAAGCTGGCGGAAGCGAAAACAATCGCCCACATTGCACGTGTTTTCATTGATGACTGCATCATGCGGCACGTCAGGGGAGAACTTGATGCTGCTACCGCGTCAATGGCGAAGTGGTGGGTAACCCAGATGCAATGTGACGTGGTTGATGAGTGCCTGCAGCTTTATGGCGGGTATGGCTACATGCTTGAATACCCGATTGCCCAAATGTATGCGGACGCGCGTGTTCAGAAAATCTATGGCGGCTCGAACGAAGTCATGAAGGAACTGATCGCAAGGACATTCGCTCCGAAAGCATAGCAATCCGGTCCATACAGCCTACGCCCGGGTTGCTGAGTTGTCGTCTGCTGACGGTTTTTCGGACGCCAGGACTCCAGATAAAAAGGTGTAAAGCGTCCGTTGTGCGTCCATATGGACGCACGGCCCTCTAGGTTCCGCTCTGCACGAGCAAATTCTCGGCGCCGCCATGTCCAAACGAACGCGCGTGATGGCGGGGCGTGTTGCCCGTCACACGTTTGAAGGCCGTTCTAAACGCGCTTTCCGATTCATAGCCTAGCGCATGGGCAATTGCGCCGATGGGTTCACCGTGCTCCAGACTTCGCCCGGCGAGCAGCATTCGCCAGCGCGTGATATACGCGATCGGACTTTCGCCGACCAGATGCCGAAACCGCGCCGCAAAGCTGGCGCGAGACATGCCGGCTTCAGCAGCGAGCGTTTCCACCGTCCAGCGGCGCGACGGCTCCCGATGGATCGCCTTGATGGCTGCCCCCACCCGTTGATCGGACAGCGCGAACAGCCAGCCGATACCCTCGTTCTCATTGAGATAGAGACGGAGCGCCTGGATGAAGATCATGGAGGCGAGTTGCTGTGCGACGAGGATGCCACCCGGCTTGAGATCTGTCAGTTCCTGCCGCATGCGCTCGAAGGCCCAGCGCAGTGTCTCGCGATCCGTCTCGCCGCGCACATGGACGATTGGCGGCAGCATGCCGAGCAGAATCTCCGCTTGGGGCCCCGCGAGCGCAAAGTGGCCGCCGAGCACCGTTACCCCGTTGCCGTCGTTGAGCTTCACCAGCGCGCCTTCTTCGGCGCCGAGAAAGTAGCGTCGCCAATCGTCGGGCGGCAGGCTCAGGTCACTGGCGATCTGAAACGGCCGGCCTCGCGGCATGATGAAGCAATCGCCTTCTTTCAGAAACACGGGATCGCCCGCGCCTTCCACCGCGATCCAGCACGCGCCGGCGGTCACGGCGTAGCACTTGATGGCTTCGTGGGCGTCAAAGCCTATGGACCAGTTCCCACCCGCTTCGAAGCCGCCAACGAGATAGCTTCGCAGTCGCAGGAACGAGACGATATCGGATAGCGGGTCCATTCTGGATGATCTCCAACAAAAGCAGGATTTTGGCGTATAGTTCGTCCGAAGTCGACTGCCTATAAGTGGATGCTTTCGCTGTCCAGCGATCATTTGATCAGGGAGACTGGCTTTGACTTTCGAGATATTGGCGCTCGTCATGACAGTCGCGTGTATTGTTCTCGCCGTCCGCTTCATTTTCTTCGGCGGAAGCGTGCTAAAGGAGTGGGGGCTCGAGAGCACGACTGGCGCGCTCATCCTGTTTCGCCGGATCGGCCTGATGTATCTCGGCCTCGCCCTGATGTTCTTCCTGGGGCGAACAGCCGGCCCCTCGGAAATCCGGTCGGCGGTGTGCCTGGTCATGAGCGGAACAGCCGTACTGCTCGCAGGTCTTGGCCTCAATGAGTGGCTGGCGCGGCGTGTCAGTGCGGGCATCCTTCGTTCTGCAATCGCGGAGGCGGTGCTTGGGGCAGCCTTTGTCTGGGTTTGGTGGGGCGGATGATGAGCACGATGAGTGTCACGCTCCCAACTGTTTTCAAAGCCAAGCAAATTGAGAAGAACCGGTTATGAAGCGCATCCAATATTTCCAATATGGCAACCCGGAAGAGCTTTCGCTTGCCGATGTGGATCAGCCGAAACCCGGGCCCGGTCAGATTCTGGTTCGGGTCAAGGCCGCATCGGTCAACCCGATGGACTGGAAGATCCGGCGCGGCGAAATGAAAATGATGACGGGTTCGCGCTTTCCGCGTGGTCTCGGCCATGACTTTTCCGGTGTGGTCGATGCGGTTGGACCCGAAGTCAAACGATTCAAGGTTGGCGATGAGGTCTTCGGCGCCGCCGCCATCCGGCAAGCCGGCGCATTCGCCGAATATCTCGTTGCGGACGAAAAAAACGTTGGACTGAAGCCGACCAATGTCACTTTCGAGCAGGCGGCGGCCATGACGGTTATCGGTTCTGCAGCCTGGATCTCACTCATGAAAAAGGCGAAGCTGAGAGCCGGCCAGTCCGTCCTGATCACCGGATGTCTGGGAAGCGTGGGGCGTTTGGCGTTGCAGATCGCCCGCACGCAGGGTGCAGCCGTTACCGGCAGTTGCCGTGAATCCGGGCTCGAGGAAGCTCAGGCGCTGGGCGTGAGCGAGGTTATCGACTACCGCGCCTTCAACATTGGATCATATCGAGGCCGCTTCGATGTCATTTTCGATACCGCCGGAGCGCTGTCGCTGCGAGAGTGTGGTTCAATGCTGAAGAAGGGTGGCATGTCACTGCACATCGTGCCCACGCCCGCAAAGATGATCGGCGCCCTGCTTTCATCGCGGCATCATGTCGTGATCGCCAATCCGACCCCGGAAAGCTTCGCGGGTATTGCCGAAGGGCTCGAACACGGCACGCTCGTACCTATGATCGGTCGCGTCGTACCGCTGTCAGAGGCGATCCCGGCCATCGTCGAGCTCGAAAAGGCGGGCGTCCCCAAAGGAAAGCTGGTCATTGCTCCCATGGAATAGGACTGGACAGACATCGCGTTCCCTTATCGCCGCGCCAAAGGGAAAAACCAACCTATTGTACGGGCATTGCGCCTGTGGACGAGGAGCAACATCGCAGCATGCGGTAGCCGCCGATGTCCTCAATGTCCACCAATCGACGTTGAACCGAGATTCGCATCGTGCTGGATGGCCTGCGCGGTCTGCTCTTCGCGTCGGGCGAGGCCTACCAGTTCGACTGGAACCGCGAGATCCGGCGCTGTCTGGCCAGTAACGCCCACATCCTTGCCATACGTGATCGACGCGGTAGCTTCGACTGGCTGTCACGCCAGATCAGCGCTGATGAAGCATCCGACCCGATTCCCGCAGACGGACGAGTGCCCGACCCGTTTGTGCAAAAAGTGGAAGGGGTGTTGAACGACATTGATCGCCGCACTTTGAAAAATCGAACAAAATCCGCTCGCTAGCTGTCTGACGGGCAATGCCGGTCTGTCCGATCTCGGAGTGGCGCAAAAAGCCTATATAAATGATTGAAAAACAAAAAATATTTGCCATCGCACTCATGGTGGATTGGACGGACGTTGCGAGAAACGTTTTGGAATCAATAACTCAAGAGTTCTATTATTCCGAAGTTGTACTTTTATTGTACTCGGCGACGGAGCCTCTGAATACCATCTTTCCCGCACAACGCAGTGTCACTGGCTCCCCAGCTTCGCCATTGATGCGCTGCGTAAGCTTGTCCCAAGCCAGCCGGCCGATTTCACGCGCAGGCTGCTGAAAGCAGGAGAGCTTGGGATAGACCAGTTCGGCCCAATCCGGCTCCTCCAGCACGACAAGCGACATATCCTTCGGACATTGGATGCCATTATTGTGCATCGCCCTGATCAGCCACGATGCGAGGAGGTCGTTCGAAGCAATGATAGCAGTTGGCCTTTCCGGCGAGCGCATCGTTTCCGCGAATGTGTTTTCAAACGTCTCGCTCTCGAAGCCGCACTCCAAGACAGACCATTTCGCGCCTTTGCCGCTCGCTTCAACAGTCCAGGTCAGGCTGGATATGCGTTGCTGCGTCACTGAAAGCTGGGGATACTGAATGGCAAGGGCAATGTGCTTGTGGCCCAATTCCAGCAACCGGCTGGCTACCTCCACGATCCCGGTCTCGTGGTCGAGGGCGATTTGATCAAAGCGGGTTTCGTTGGGAACCATGCGGTTGATGATGACCGTTGGAAGTCCAGCCTCGTAGACCAGATCGAGAACACGTTGCGGCTGCAGGCTAGGGACAATCAGGAGCCCTGCCGCCTTATAGGCAATGAGCCTGCGGATCCTTGCCAGTTCGCGCTCGGCATCGTAGCGGCTAAAAACCTGGATCAGCTCGAAATTGTCGGCCACGGACAGTTCATCGAGTGTGTCGGCAAGCGACGCAAAGTTGGCAAAGCCCGTATTGGGCACGCACAGACCGATCAATGTGTTGTGTTGCGCGCGCATGCCCTTGGCCAGCATGCTGCCGGTAAAGCCCAGTTCCCTGACGGCGCGCATCACCCGCCTGGCGCGGCCCGCGCTGACGCTGGCGCGGTTGTTCAAGACGTTGGAGACAGTTCCCACTGACACACCTGCCAGCTTTGCAACGTCACTGATGGTCGGCGGTTTCCGGGATTTGCTCATGTTATCTCGAACAACAGATCTTAAATTGGATCACAATTCCATCGGCCGATCGTGCGTTGAACATCTTGTCCGTGTTTGCGTGAATCGTGTTCCCCTGGATCTCATGGGTATTGCTGGCGAGTGTTGTCGTTTCATGCCTGAACGTGACTTGGATACGCAAGTCATAATACCCGATAGGGATGAGGCATGGTCAACGCTGAATCTCCCTTGCGTTCGGGAAGAGCAGGAAGCTGCTAGCCCGCCATCGCAAAATAGCCTGGTGCGGCTGGCTCGAAGGAATAGCCGCCAGAGGCCTCGCGGATATAGCCGCAATGCGGCGGGGCAAAATGGCACGGCATAACCAAAGCGCCGGTTTCCGCAGCACGCTTCAAAAAAGCCTTCCGCGTCGCTAACGCGTTATCCTGTTCGATGCAGAAGGCCGTATTCCACTCGGGGCAGTAGATTTGAACGGTGCTGTGAAAGATGTCAGCCGAGAAGACGCCCTGCTGGCCTTCGGATTCCAGCCAGAAGTTGAGCTGTCCTGGCGTATGGCCGGGCGCCTGCGCAACCTTCAGGCAACCCGCGATCTCCTCCTGATCCGTAATGAACTCGGCGAGACCGGCGTCGACGATAGGCTGCACGCTGTCAGCAAACGAGCCGCCGTCTGACATCCTGCCGTCTTTATGCGCGGCGTCGAACCACTCAAAATCCTTCTTGGGAAAATGGTAGACGGCATTGGGGAAGGAGGGCGCCCATTTGTCTCCGTCCGCGCGAGTGTTCCACCCGACATGGTCCGCGTGGAAATGGGTCATGACCACATCGGTAATGCTGTCGAATGTCTCGCCGGTGGCCGCAAACCACTCTGGCCAGAGGCTGTTCATACGGTTCATGCGGGGGGTCGTCCTAACCTTGCCGTTTCCGCAGCCCGTATCGATCAATATCCGACGGGACCCGGCCCGAACCAGCCAGGTCTGAATTGCAACGACGAGGCGGTCCGTCGCGGGCGCATAATGCCCGCGCGGCAACTTCCGAACAGCGGCTTCAAACTGTGACCGGTTGAATGCGGGGTAGAGGAACTCCGGGTCGTGAGTCGGCCCGTAGTACTCGACGAGACTTGTCACCTGAATGTCGCCGATGGTCCAGGAATGAAGCATGCTCTACCTCCAGATAGCGCGGTCCGCCGCGACACTCACGACAGCTGCAGAATCTCGCGCGCTTCCGTCGCATTTGCGACTTCGATATTCAAAGCGTCGAAAATCAGGCGCATCCGTTCGACCTGCGCGGCGTTGGATTCAAAAGGAACCCCCGGCTTGTCGAATAAATTGTCTTCCTGCCCGATCCGAATATGCGTGCCCAGCAGCCCGCCCGCAGTGGCCGTGCGGATGTTTGCCATGCCGGTACCATGAATAAACAATTTCAGCTCGCTGCCGAACAGCTGCTCGGCGGTGGTTTTCATATGGACGAGATGCTGAGGATGAGAGGCGATGCCGCCCAGAATGCCCGTCAGAAACTGCACGATGATCGGCCGTTTTACGTTCTTTTTGCTCAGGTGATAATCGAGAATGTAGAGATGTCCGACGTCATAGCACTCGAACTCGATCGCGATGTCTTCAGCGATCAGGATATCCAGCATTTCGCCGATCTTGGCGAAGTTGTTGTCGGTGACGATTTCATAGCTGGAGGGGCCGAAGGCCTCCTTTTCCCACTCGCTTTCGAATTCGGAAACGCCCTGGTTCTCGGCCTTCCTGAACAAGCCATAATTCATCGAGCCGACGATTACGGTTGCCAGGTCCGGCCGCAATTCGACGACCGCCGATAGCCGCTCCTTGGATGTTTTGCCGAGCGACGCTGACATATTGATCAGCGAGTCGCAATTGTCGCGAATTCCGGAGACGATTTCGCGCCACACCTCCGTGTCGTTGGTCGGAGTTCCATCGGGATTGCGCGCGTGCAGATGAATGATTGCCGCGCCGGCCTTCGATGCTGCCACCGACTGGGTGGAAATCTCCTCCGGCGAGATCGGCAGGTAAGGCGACATGGACGGCGTGAGCGAAGCCCCGGTTGCAGCACATGTAATGATGGTTTTCTCGGTCATCCTGTAGGTCCTAGTTGAGCAGTAGGGGTTTCGGTTTTCTGCCGGGAGTTCAGCGACGCGACAAAGGCACTGACGAACTCCGCGCAAATGGAGGGAATCTGGTGCGGCATGTGGTGGCCGCCGGGCACGACCTTCAGGGCCGCGCCGGGGATCATCGCGGCAACGCCCTTCACATATTCAGGCGTGCGGTTGGGGTCGTACTCACCGGCGACCGCCAGCGTCGGGCAGGCAATGCGGGCAAGCACCGTCGGCATATCCAGCGCCATAAGCATGCGGAATGTCGCGGCGAAACTTGCCGCGTCGCCGGATATCCAGCGTGCGCGGAACTCAGCGAATTTCTGCTCGCGACCGACCCGAAATTGCTCCGGATATCCGCCGGCCAGAGACTCATCGACGACGCTTCTCATGCCGCCTTCTTCGAGCCGTTTGATGTAGGCCAGCCTGGCAGGCGCGCTTTCCGCCGCAATTCCCATCGCCGGGCAGATAATGATCAGGCCGGCAATCACGTCGGGATAAGCCGCGGCAAACGAAGAGGCGATTGCTCCGCCGACCGCTATTCCCGCGATGACGGGCTTGCGCCCCAGGTTCAGCATATCGAGCAGGGCCTTGAGGTCTTCGACGTGGTCGTCCATCGACACGCTCCCGACGACCTTCTCCGAGCCACCGCAGCCACGCCAGTCATAAGCGATGACGTGGTGATCGCGCGCGAGGATCTCGATTGCCGGCTCCCAGGTCTCCATGGACGCCGCCATCTCGTGCAACAGAACAATCGGGGGCGTGTCGGGATCCGGGGCGCCGGACACGGCATAACGAAGGCTGACGCGGCCAAGGTCGACCCACGCTGGCCTTAATATGCGGTGCTCTGACATTGTCACGGTTTTCCCCGGCATTCTCTTTTGCAGTCACGGCCTTCGAGGTGCGATGCCACTCTGGTTGCTGAACTCACGGGTTCGGTCACCATGTGCAAACCAATAGCCGAAGAAATGAAACGGTTCAATAAATTTAATACGACACCGGAAGTAGCGTTTCAAAATTTCCCGATCCGGAAGGGTGTGCGTCTGCCGGCCCATGCCCATTGCGATGCGCGCATGGTGGAAGTTGCGTCGGGAGGCGCCGCAAATCCTGTTATGGACGTTGGTGCCTGAGGGCGAGGCCTAAGGGGCTGATAAACACCCATCAATGGGCGATTTTAGGGCCTTAATCACTTGTGAGGTGATGTGACGAGACGGGCTCGGTCGGCGCAGCTTCGGCAAAGGGTGCGGAAAAGCCGGAACGTACGCCGATCGGCGATGGCCTGATACATAATTAGTCTTGACTTTGGTTTTCGGTTCCACCATCATTTTTGAAATGAAACGGTTCAATAAATCGTAGGAATAACTTTGGAAGTCATTGGGAGGAGAATGCAATGCGTAAACTGGGAATTGGTGGATTTGTCACGGTTGGCTTGATGGGGTTTGCGGTCGGTGGAGCGGCGCAAGCTGCCGATCTGACGATCGGCGCCTTGCTGCCGCTAACCGGTCCGGCGGCTCCGATCGGAATTGAGGAGCAGAACGGCGTTCAGTTCGCGATCGATCAGTTCAACGAAAACGGCGGCCTGGACGGAACGCCGGTCGAGGTCGTTTTCGATGACAGTCAGGGCAAGCCGGATCAGGGCGTGCTGGCGTTCAATCGCATGGCCGATCTTGGAGATGTGCCAGTCATGCTGACGGCCTATTCGTCGATCTCGCTCGCGATCGCGCCATTGGGTGAGCGTCGCGAAATCCTGATCGTCAATCCTGCAGCGCAGTCCGACAGCCTCGCAGACGCCTCCAGCTATCTCGTCAACACCATACCGCTGGTTGGCGATGAGGCGCATGTGCTTGCAAATTACGCGTCGGAAAACTTGGGCAAATCCGCTGCGATCATCTATGAAAACGCAGCGGCTGGCGTTTCTGGACGTGACAGCTTCAAGAAGTTTTTCGAGGCAGCCGGCGGCGAGGTCATTGCCGACGAACCCGTCGAGTTTGGTCAGACAAACTACCGTGCGTCGCTTTTGAAGGTCGCTGCGGCAAAGCCGGATTTTGTCTATATCGCGATCACCCAGAGCCAGGCTGCCATGGCAGATCAAATCGGTCAGGTCCCGAGCTTCCCGCTCGGTATCGGGAACACGTTCTCGTCTCCCTTCTTCGGGTATCCGTCTACCGAAGGATGGTACCAGACGGGCATTCAGTCGGGTTACCCGAGCGACGAACTCGTGACGAAGTTCAAAGAGAAGTTCGACGTCGACGATATGGGCTTCTTCGCCCGCGAATATTACAACTCGACGAACCTCATTCTCACGTTGGCGCAGAGCCTGGTTGAGGACGGCAAGGAGTTGACAGGCAAGGCGATGCGCGAAGCGTTGTTCGAGACCGGAACCTTTGACTCTGACGTCGCCAAGCTGGAGTTTACAACCAACACCGCGTCGCGGCCGGTTGAAATCCTGCAGTACCAGGGTGACGAGCGTGTCGTCATAACGACCGGAAGCGTCGCAGAGTAAGCCTTCAGGCCTTCCAAACTAAGAAAAGTCGCCGTAATGACGATGTTATTGGTCCACCTTCTCGTGGACGGGATAGTGACCGGATGTTCGATTGGTCTGGTTGCGGCGACTTTCGCCTACTTCTACAGCGCGACCGGTACGTTCCACGTTGCGCATGCCGGAATATATACGTTCTGCTGCTACGTGGCGTGGTATTGCATCGGTTTGGATATTCCCTTCGTGCCCGCCTTGCTCATTGCAATGATCGTCGGCGCGCTCCTCGGAATGATGATACAGGGGCTGCTCTACGCCAAGCTCGAGCGTCTTAAGGCAACGCCGCTGGTCATGCTGATCGGGTCTATCGGGGTGCTCACGGTGCTGCAGAACGTGTCTGCCATCCTGTTCAGTCCCAATATCATCCAGTTCGACTTGCCCTGGCGGACGGAGTATCTGGAGTTTGGTCCGATCCTCCTGAGCATTCCGCAACTGCTCATCGTTATTCTCTGTCCGTTGCTGTTTCTTGCTCTGCAGGTGTTTTCCAGCCGCACGGCACTTGGCCGTCAGATTCGCGCGGTTGCGTCAAACCCGGAACTTGCCCAGATCACGCATTTGCGGCCTCAGCGCATGTTCTTGTACGCAATCGCGATATCCTCCGCGCTGGTCGCGGTGCCGGGCACGCTGGTGGGCATCGACCAGGCCATGCAGCCCTACACCTCCCTGATCATTCTTTTGACGGCGGTTGTGGCCGTCATTGCCGGCGGTATTGGCAGCCTGGCGGGCGCCTTCCTGATGTCCATCGTGCTATCGATCATTCAAAGTGTTTCGGTCTTGTTTGTTTCCGGACGCTGGTCGCTCGGCGTTGTGTTCGCGATTTTCATCCTGTTCATCCTCCTTCGCCCCGAGGGTCTGGTGAAACGCAAATTCAAGCGCGAGCTGTAGAGGGTCCCATGAACTTCCTTTTCAGCTTTATCGTTCTGGCCGAAATCTTCGCGATCGTCGCGATCTCGACGAACCTTCTGATGGGCGTCGTTGGCATTTTCTCCGTGGCCCAGGCCGCGATCATGGGCTGCGGCGCCTATGCCTATGCGGTTCTGGCCGCTGCAGGGGCGCCGTTCTTTCCCGCCGTTTGTGGTGCGATGATGATTGCCGCCTCGCTGAACCTGCTCACGGCGCTGCCCTCGCTGAGGCTGGCTGGCGATTACTTTGTCATTACGTCCTTCGGGACGCAGCTTGTCGCGACTGCCGTGTTCATCAACTGGGTCGCGGTAACGGGCGGGGCCGCGGGTTTGCCAGGCATTCCTGTCGCCGAGATTTTTGGGGTCAGGTTTGTGACCGCGGGTGAGTTCCTCTGGATTTCAACCGTCGCATTGGCTCTCATGGCCTTCAGTTTCTGGTGCCTGCTGCGCTCGCCATATGGCAAGCTGTTGCATGCGATCCGCCTTGATGAAATCGCGGTTTCCGCTTCCGGCCGCAAGGTTCTGCGAGCCAAGGTCGGTGTGTCGCTCGTATCGGGCGCCTATGCCGGCTGCGCAGGGGCGCTTTACGCCGTCTACATCAGCTTTATCGATCCGATTTCGTTCGACATTCACGTGTCGGTGCTCGTGATAACGATGGTGGTGATTGGCGGCGCCAGAACGCTGGCCGGGTCGATCATAGGGCCATTCCTGCTTCTGGCCATTCCCCAGCTTCTGACATTGCTGGAAATCTCGTCTTCGCTGGTCGGGCCGGTTCGCCAGCTGATATTCGGCGTGATCCTTATCGCCTGCGTGCTGTGGCGTCCGCAGGGCATCGCGGGAAGGAGTCTCTAGATGACTTTTCTCGATGTAGCCGGCGTGAACAAGAAGTTCGGAGGCATTGCCGCGCTCACTGACTGCACGTTCTCGATCCGGTCGAAAGAGATTTCCTGCATTGTCGGGCCGAACGGCGCGGGAAAGACATCTGTCTTCAATGTCATAACGGGCTTCATCGCGCCCGATACCGGCACGATCAGGTTCAAGGGGCAGGACTTGACCAAAGCCAGCCGGCACGAGCGCATTGAAGCGGGTATCGCGCGAACGTTTCAGAACCTGCGCCTGTTCGAAGAACTCAGCGTCATGGACAACGTGATGACGTGCCTGGCAAGCGAGGCGGGCAACAATCCGCTGACGGCCATTTTCCGGCCGATTCACACCGAAGCGATCCTGCGCGCAAAGCGCGAAAAGGCGCGCGAGTTCATCGAGACGGTGGGCCTGTCGCACAAGGCGGACGATTTGGCCAAGAACCTGAGCTACGGACAGAAGAAGCTCCTGTGCGTCGCGCGGGTGCTCGCGACCGATGCGGAACTCCTGTTGTTGGACGAACCAACATCCGGACTGGCCGCCGCAGCGTTGGATACGATGGTCGAGATGATTCACAAATTGAAAGCGAGCGGAAAATCGCTGCTGATTGTCGAGCACAATACCCAGATTGTGCGCCGGATTGCCGACGAGGTCTTGTTCTTTCATCGCGGCACGCTTCTGGCGCAGGGCAAGACGGAAGATATCGTATCCGACAAGGAACTCGGCAGCATTTACTTCGGCGGAGGTCACTGAGGTGCCGCTGTCAGCCACCAATCTCATCGCCGGCTACGGCGGCAAGCCGGTGCTGGAGAAGGTATCCTTCACCCTGGACGACGGCGATATTCTGGCCTTCTTCGGTCACAATGGTGCTGGCAAATCGACAACGCTCAAGGCGGTCCTCGGTCTCATTGACACCATTGACGGGGAGATCACTCTCAATGGCGAGCGCATCGAGAAGATGTCGGTCGACCAGCGGCTCGAGCGCGGCATAAAGCTGCTGCCCGAGGGCAGGGGCGTTTTCCCCGATCTGAGCGTGAAGGAGAATATCGACGTCGTCGATGCCGCCAACCGTGCGAAGGGCAGCCAGTCCATCTCCGCCTCCGACGTGTACGACCTTCTGCCGGTGCTCGCGGAGCGGCGCAGCTCGATTGCGGGCGAGCTGAGCGGTGGTCAGCAGCAGATGCTCGCACTGGGTATCGCCCTGCTGGGAACGCCGAAATGTCTGTTGCTCGAAGAGCCGTCCGTCGGCCTTCAGCCTGATCTGGTTGAAGAGCTGTTCGCCAAGATCTCCGAGGTCTGCAAGGATCTGCGGGTTCCGGCAATTCTGATCGAGCACAAGATCGTCTCGGCGATGAAAATTGCCGATCAGGTCATGATCATCAACAGCGGGCGCCTTGTGTTCAATGGCTCGAAAGCGGAAGCCGAAAAGATAGACCTCTGGGACTATTTCTGATGAGGCTTCTCGGCACCACTCGCTCGCCTTACGTGAGAAAGGTTCGCGTGTTCGCGGCCGAGACCGGATTTATCGATCGGATAAAGCTCGAGCTTCATTCGGTTCACCTTGCCGATTTCTCGCCGGCTGTGACCGCGTTCAATCCGCTCGGGCGCGTGCCGACGCTCATCGCCGACGATGGGCGGGTCTTCAAGGACTCTCTGGTCATTGGCGTTTACCTTGCGACGGAAGCTGGCCGAGACGATCTTTGGCCGGCCGACCCGGATGCCCAGCTCAAGGTGATGAACACCCACGCAATTGCCACGGGTTTGATCGATATCCTGATCCTTCGGCTCGTCGAGCTCGGCAAGCCGGCGGTGCGTGTATGGCCGGAGGTGCTTGGCGCCACGGCATCGAAAATCCATGCGGTTCTCGACTACTTCGAGGCCAATATCGGCGACCTGGAGGCCGAGGGCCGCACCCTTGGCACGCTGTCCGTGGCCGTGGCGCTGGATTATCTCGATTTTCGCTTTCACGACATCGACTGGCGCGGTCCCAGAAAGCAACTGACCCAATGGCATAAGGCTATCAGCGCGTGGCCGGCGCTACGCGACCAGCCATTTCTCGATCAAGCCCCTGCGATGGCTGGGAAAATTCGTTGATCAAACGCAATCATAAGGATTATTTCAATGTCCAATAAAGTCATACTGGTAACCGGAGGGAGCCGTGGCATCGGGGCAGCCGTGTGCAGGCATGCGGCTGATCTCGGTTACGACGTTGCATTCACTTACAAGAATGCTGAATCCGCCGCACAGAAAGTCGCGGCTGAGATTGAGGCCAAGGGGCGCGTTGCTCTCGCCATTCGCGCGGATTCAGCCGTCGACGGCGATACGCTCAAGGCGTTCGAGGAAATCGATGCGCGCTTCGGCAGGTTGGACGCGCTCGTCTACAACGCCGGGATAACGGGTGCTGCTTCGCGTCTGGATGAATCGACGACCGAGAATTACACCGAGGTCTTGATGATCAACACGGTGGCTGCGCTGACATATAGCCGCGAAGCCATCAAGCGCATGTCCACGAAACATGGCGGGGATGGCGGATCGATCGTGATGCTCTCGTCGACAGCCTATGAGTCCGGCAGCCCGGGCTGCGTCTGGTACGCCGCTTCCAAGGGCGGCATCAACGCGATGACGATCGGTCTTTCCCGCGAACTGGGTCTTGACGGAATCCGGGTCAATGCCGTCGCGCCTGGTCCGATCGACACGGGCATATCGACGCCCGAGCAGCAAAAGATCTTTGTGGAATCGACCTCGCTCAAGCGCATGGCGCAGCCGCATGAAGTCGCAACCGTCGTCATGTTCCTCTGCTCCGAGGGCGCATCCTTCACCACCGGCGCAATCGTGAAGGTTGCCGGCGGAAGATAGATCGGACTTCCCGTTCCCACGGGAATGCTAGCTGCGACTTACGAGGCGTTGCAGACTTTCACCGGGAGCCAAGCCATTCCCGTTGTGCAGCCTTTCCGGAAGGGGTGCGATCGATTGCCCATATCAATTGTCGGCGGGGCTTTTCGGGCGCCTTAGGCGGATCGCCAACGATCTTATCGATACGTCCGACTGCAGCATCGACGTTGGCTGCAAGCCTGGTGAGATCGCCAGCAAGCGCTTTCAGCCATTCAACGGTGACGCGCCGATCAATCATCTCTCAATCCTGCCCGAGGAAACCGGCAGAACAACCAGGACCGATGTTGCCCTTGTGGGCGACGCCAAACCGGGGCCGGAGGATCTGATAAAAGCCCTTTGCGGCGATAGCACCAAGGCGATGGCCGCTACGTATTCTGACGGAAGGCGCGCCTCGGACACTGTGATTTCGGGCGGTTCGTCGAGGTATGAGGCCAAGTCTTGCAGAAGTATACTCCCTCAAACTTGTGACACCTTTCCACGCGCACCAAGCAGATGCCAATCTGTCCAGACCCAAGCTTGCGAAGAAATTTCGGGAGCGTTAGGTGCGAAAAGAAATCGCGACTCACCTATTCGAGCGGAATGAGGGTCTTGCCGTAGTACTGAGTCAGAAGCAGGAAGGCTGTGTCTAGCGACATTTATATGGTAACAGTCTGAAAAATCGGGTGGGGAAACGCCTTACCTGTCACCGAAGCTCGCAATGTTAGTCCGTCCAATCTGAGATTGGTGTGGTATTAATATACAAATGACTGATAAATATAAACAATTCGCCATCGCGCCCATGATGGACTGGACGGACAGGCATTGTCGTTTTCTGCATCGGCAATTGACGCGGCATGCGCTTCTCTACACCGAGATGGTGACGGCCGACGCGGTGATTCATGGTGATCGCGAGCGGCTGATCGGGTATGATCCGGCCGAGCATCCGGTCGCCCTGCAGCTTGGCGGGTCGGAGCCTTCAAAGATGGCCGAGGCGGCGCGCATCGCCGCCGATATGGGGTACGACGAAATCAACATAAATGTCGGCTGTCCGTCCGACAGGGTTCAGTCCGGCCGTTTCGGCGCCTGCCTTATGCAGGAGCCAGACCTGGTGGCGGAATGCGTGTCGGCGATGAAGCAGGCCGTTTCGACGCCCGTTACCGTCAAATGTCGTCTCGGCGTGGATGATCAGGACATCGAAACCGCTCTCGACACGATGGCCGACGCCACATTCGCTGTCGGCAGTGATGCGCTGTGGGTGCATGCGCGCAAGGCCTGGCTTGAGGGGCTAAGCCCGAAGGAAAACCGGGATATTCCCCCGCTTGATTACGATCGGGTGTTTCGTCTGAAGCAGCGATTGCCGAATCAATTCATAGGGATAAACGGCGGCATTGAGAATCTGAATCAGGCGTTGGAACTCTTGGCCCACACCGATGGCGTCATGCTTGGCCGCGCCGCCTACCACAATGCCGGCCTTCTGGTTGACGTCGATCGGCGGTTTTTCGGCGATGGCTCTTCGCCTGTCGAATGGATGACGGTCCGCGACGCCATGATGGAGCACGCCGCCCGGCATGTCGCCGGTGGCGGGCGGATGGTCCACATCACCCGCCACATGGTGGGTCTGTTCCACGGCATGCCGGGCGCGAAGCGCTATCGTCAGATTTTGTCGGTGAAGGGCCCCGGCGTCGACGCCGGTCCGGAGGTGATCGCCGAGGCCTTCGACGCTATTCGCTTTGGCGAGCAACTTGTCGCCTGACTATTCTTCGGTTTCGTCGTCCGGTTGGCGTTTTTTATTGGCGGCGGAAAACGGGAACATCAGGTCGACATAGCGTTCCGCCGTCGGCTGCGGTTCGTGATTGGCGAGTCCCGGCCTTTCGTTGGCCTCTATGAAGACATAGTCGGGTTCGCGCGGGCTCCGCACCATCAGGTCGATGCCAGTCACCGGAATCTGGATCGCGCGCGCGGCGGCGACGGCCGCTTCGATCAGGGCAGGGTGGGTCTCGGCGGTCACATCCTCGATCGTGCCGCCGGTGTGGAGATTGGCGGTCTTGCGAACGAGAATTTCGCGCCCCTGGTCGGGAACATCATCCCAACCCAGCCCGGCGTTGGCAAGGCAGCGTTCGGTTTCGGCGTCCATCGGGATGGTGCTTTCGCCGCCGGTCGCGCTTGACCGCCTGCGGCTTTGCACTTCGATGAGCTTTCGCACGTCGCGCACACCGTCGCCAACAATGCGGGCTGGCTTTCGGATTGCGGCGGCGACAACCTTGTAGTCTATGACGACAAGCCTGAGGTCGCTTCCTTCGAAACACTGTTCGATAACGATATCGGGGCAGAGGGACCTTGCGTATTCGACGGCGGCTTCCATCTCTTCCGCGTCCGTTAAGCCGACAGCGACGCCCATGCCCTGTTCGCCGCGCGCGGGCTTGACCACGACGCTGCCATGCGCAGCCAGGAATTCCGCCCGTGCGTTGGCGTTGTCGTCGGTCAGTTGCGCCGGCACCTTGACGCCGGCCTTCTCCACCACCCGTCGGGTCACCCGTTTGTCGTCACAGATTGACATGGCGACGGCCGTCGTCAGTTCGCTCAACGCCTCGCGGCACAGGATAGAGCGGCCTCCGTGAGAAAGCCGGAAGAAACCGCCCTCGGCGTCGACGATCTCGACCGCGATGCCGCGGCGGCGCGCTTCGTTGACGACGATCTTGGCATAGGGATTGAGGTCGGCGTCCGGCTGCTGGCCGACGAACAGCTTTTCATTGATCGGGTTCTTGCGTTTGACCGCGAAAACCGGCACCCGGCGAAACCCTAATTTCTCATATAGGCCGATGGCCGGCGCGTTGTCGTGCAGAACCGACAGATCCATATAGGCCGCCTCGCGCGCCTGGAAATGTTCGGCCAGGCGCCGCACCAGAGACTCGCCAATGCCGGCGTAGGGCGACTTTGGCGACACTGCCAGACACCAGAGCGACGAGCCGCGCTCGGGGTCGTTGAAGGCGCGTGTGTGATCGACGCCCATGACCGAGCCGATGATTGCGCCGGATTCGGTATCCTCGGCCACCAGGACCGTCAGTTTTCGCGCGTCGCGATGTTCCCAGAAAAAGTCCAGCGGCACCTGGACCATGCCAAGTTCGGAATAGATGACGTTCACCGACTCCGCGTCGCTCACCGTTGTCAGACGGCGTATGAAAAAGGCGTGTTTCCTTCGGCGGGCTGGGCGGTAGCTGGTCAGGTCGAGGCGATAGGTGAGGGATGGGTCGAGAAACAGCTCCTGCGGCGCAAGCGCCACGGCGACTTGCGGCTCCTGGACATAGAAAGCGATATCGCGCCGGTCGGGACGTTCGCGGCGAAGGGCCGCGGTTATCGATTCGGTGTCGAGGAACGTGTTGGCGAAGATCAGCCTTCCCCAGCCGCAATCGACGATCGACTGCGGCGTGCGTTGGGACGAGCCCGCGCTCTGCGGGCGTAAATTCGCCTCCCGCATGCGTTTGAGGCGGTGGTCCGTGGCGCCGCGCGGGCGGGGCTTTTCCTTGGCAGTCACTGTGCTCAGATTCCTTGTTCCTGAAGCCACATCTCAAGCAGCGACACCTGCCAGAGTTCGGACCCTCTCAAAGGCGTGATGTGCTCGGCCGGGGCGTCGAACAGGGCTTCGAGATAGTCCTGGCGGAAGAGGCCGCGGTCCCGCGCGCTCTGCGAGCCGAGCGCGTCGCGCACCATGTCGAGATAGGGGCCGTCGATATATTTGAGCGCCGGCACCGGAAAGTAACCTTTCGGCCGGTCGATGACTTCGCTCGGAATGATCTTGCGCGCGACATCCTTGAGAATGCCTTTGCCGCCCTGCGCCAGCTTGAGCCCGGACGGCGCCCGGTTGGCCAGCTCCACAAGTTCGTGATCGAGGAAAGGCACGCGGGCTTCCAGCCCCCAGGACATCGTCATGTTGTCGACTCGCTTCACCGGATCGTCGACCAGCATGACATTCGTGTCGAGGCGCAATGCCTTGTCGACAGGATCGTCGGCGCCCGGGCGCGCAAAATGTTCGCGAACAAACGCGATGCATTCATCCGTATCGGCCATATAGTCCTGCGCGAGATGCTCGCCGAGCTTCTGATGGCTGCGGTCAAAGAACGCCGCGGCGTAGTCGCTTACGGGATCGTTGGAGTTGGCAAGCGGCGGATACCAGTGATAGCCGGCGAAAACCTCGTCGGCGCCCTGTCCGGACTGGACGACCTTGATTGTCTTGGCGACCTCGCGGCTCAAGAGGAAAAATCCAACATTGTCGTAGGAAACCATCGGTTCCGACATCGCACGGATCGTCGCCGGCAGGTTGGCGCGCATCTCCTCCGACGGGATGAAGATCTTGTGGTGGTTGGTGTCGTAGTGGTGGGCGATCAGGTCCGAATATTTGAACTCATCACCCTTTTCGCCATGCGCTTCCTCGAAGCCGATGGAATAAGTCGCCAGGTGCTCCTGGCCCTGTTCGGCAAGCAGACCGACGATCAGTGAACTGTCGACCCCGCCTGACAGAAGCACGCCGACCGGCACATCCGCCACCATGCGGCGGCGAACAGCGGTGCGCAGCGCCTCAAGCAGCATATCGGTCCATTCCTCCGGATCGCGGCGCACGTCTTCAGCCGAGCGCGTATAGTCCGGTTTCCAGTACACCGTGTCCTTGAAAGTCCCGTCGGGCTCGACAACCCGTATGGTCGCCGGCGGCAATTTGCGCACGCCGGCCAGAATTGTCCTTGGCGCCGGAACCACGGCGTGCCAGCTCATGTAGTGCTGCAGGGCGATCCGGTCGATGGATGTGTCGAGGCCGCCGCTTTTCACCAGCGCGGGCAGGGTGGAAGCGAAACGCAGCGCGCCCCGGCTTTCGGCGAGGTAGAGCGGCTTGATGCCGAAGCGGTCGCGCACCAGGATGACCCTGTCGGTCTCGCGCTCATGGATTGCGAAGGCGAACATGCCCTGCAGCTTGCTCACAGCCTCCGGACCCCATTCGGCCCATGCCTTGAGGATAACTTCCGTATCGCCGGTGGAAGCGAATCTGTGTCCCATGCTTTCCAGTTCGGCCTTCAGCTCGGGGTAGTTGTAGATACAGCCATTGAAGGCGATCGCGTAGCCGAGATGGGTGTCGACGAAGGGCTGGGCTGCGGCTTCCGACAGGTCGATGATCTTGAGGCGTCTATGGCCGAATCCGACGCGGCCGCGCACCATGACGCCGGCGCCGTCCGGCCCGCGCGGAGCCATGGCTTCGGCCATGGTTTCAATGCGCGAAGCGGACGCCATTTGTCCGTCGAAGGTGATTTCGCCACAAATTCCACACATATGGTTCTGTTATCCTTTGTTTTCTTTTCGTTTGACGGCAAATGATTATAACACTAATGGTTTTTGTTCAACCAATAGGTCATGAGAATGCCGGCCGATGAACTGAAATCGCTGCAAAAGGCCTTGCGCCGGATCATTCGGACGCAGGATATCCACTCCCGCAGAATTGATCGAACGGTCGGGCTGACCCTGCCGCAGCTCGTTGTTTTGCAATGCGTCCGTGATCTCGGGGAGGTGACGAGCCGGGCGATCTCCAAAGAGGCCAGTCTCAGTCCGCCGACCGTGGTTGGCATACTCGACAAGCTCGAACTCAAGGGAATGATCGAACGATACAGGTCCGAGAGCGACCGACGCATCGTCCACACAGTTCTCACCGAGCGGGGCAGGTTGGCCCTCGAGCATGCGCCGTCTCCAATTGGGGTTTCCTTCGATCATGCTTTCCTGACAATTCCGGCGGGACGCAGAAGCGAAATCGTGAAGAGTTTCGAAACCGTGGCCGAGCTTTGTGAAACAAGTGTGGCCGAAGTGCACGATCAAACCAATATTCAACAAGATGGCGGCGACATTGCCAGTGTCGCAATTCGACCGGTGAACCGGCTGAGATCCGACAGGCATTGAAAACGCGGATCTACGTCAAAAGTTCCGCGAATTCGTTAAGTTTTTGCGCGGGAAAGGCGAATGAGCGCAGCAAGCAGCAGGTTTGCGCCTTTATCGATTGCGCTCCAATCGGTCCATTCTTCGGGTGCATGGCTGACGCCATCTCTGCTCGGCACGAAAATGAGGGCGGCCGGGCACAGCGCCTGCATGGTCTGGGCGTCGTGGCCGGCGCCGGAAGGCATGACGAGAGAGGGAGAGCCGAGCCGGTCTGATTCTTCACGCAGAATCGCAACCAGCGATGTGTCGAGTTCGACGGGAGCAAGACGGCTCCGTTCGTCGATTGTCGCGGTAAGGCTGTGTCTGGAGGAAATGGCGACGATCTGATCGCGCACCGCCTCGACCACGCGTTGCAGTAGGGCGGCGTCGCTGTCTCGAATTACGATCGAAAAATCTGCGAGGCCGGGAATGGTGTGCGGGAAATTCGGCTGGAGTTCCACCTTGCCTATCGTCACGCGGGTCTGTTGGTCGCCATGCTGTTCGATGATCGAGGGCAGGGCGGCTCCCAGTTCCGCGAGGCCGGCAAAGGCGTCCGCGCGCAAATCCATTGGCGTCGTGCCGGAGTGGTTGGCGCGTCCTTCCAGGCGAACGCCCAGATTGACGACGCCGGAAACGGAATCCGCTACGCCGATCGGGATGTTCCTGCTTTCCAGGACAGGCCCTTGTTCAATATGCAGTTCCAGAAACGCTTCTATCGTTCCGGGCGCGCGGGCGCAGGACAAGGCGCTGTAGGCGTCGAGGCCCTGTTGCGCCATGGCGTCGACCAGCGTCAAACCATCGGCGTCGACCGCCTGGTCGATCCAGGTTCTTTGGATTTGCCCGGAAATCGCCTGCGACCCGAGCATGCCGCCGAAGCGACCTTCTTCCTCCGCAGTCGCGACGATTTCGATGGCGATGTCCGGCGCATATCCCGCATCCTTCATGGCGAGGATGCATTCAAGCGCTGCGCAAACGCCGAGCGCGCCGTCGAAGGCGCCGCCCTCCGGAACTGTGTCGAGATGCGACCCCGCCATAATGCAGGGGCCTTCCGCCGGGCCGAAGCGCCCGAAGACATTGGCGACGCCGTCCTGCGATACAGACAGGCCCTCCGCGCGCAACGTGTCGGCGAACCAGCGTCGGACCCGCAAGTCCGGATCGCTATATCCGATCCGGTTGAAGCCGCCGGTTTGCGGGTTCCTGCCGAAGCTGTTGACTGCATCGAGCAAGGATTTTAGGCGTTTAGAGTTGATTGCCGGATTATTAGGCATATCCAATTGTGTTTTGTTTTCAGTCAGTTGTGAGGCATTTCTTCCCTGGTTCCTTTGTTATACAAAATTTATCATGAAAAATCATTGCAAAATGCCAAAATTTTTATGTTTAATGCCCGCCATCGCAACAGAGGGAGAATGACCCGATGAAAAGGATTCTGGCCGCCGCCGTCGCGGCGCTAAGTTTGATGTTCTCACAGGCCGCCTTCTCGCAAACCCCGCCGAACGTTCTTGTCGTCGGGCAGATCGCGGAACCGAAATCCATGGATCCGGCGACAGTGACGGCCGTCAACGATTTCCGGATTCTGATGAACGTGTATGACGGTCTCGTACGTTACAAGGACGGGACGCTGGAGGTGGAGCCTTCTCTTGCGGAAAGCTGGACGATCTCCGACGATGGAACAGTCTACACGTTCAAGCTTCGGGATGGCGTCAAATTTCACGATGGAACTGATTTCAACGCCGAAGCGGTCAAATTCAACTTCGACCGGATTCTGGACGAGAACCATCCGTTCCACGACACCGGGCCGTTTCCGCTTTCATTCTACTTCTCGGCCGTGGAGGACGTGAACGTCGTCGATCCTCTTACGATCGAATTCAGGCTTGATGCTCCCTATGCGCCGTTTCTGTCGAACCTCGCCTACACGCCGGGTCTGATGGTTTCTCCAGCGGCGGTAGAGGCGCAAGGCAAGGATTTCGGCCGCAACCCGTCAGGCACAGGCGCTTTCAAATTCGCTGAATGGGAGGCGAATTCGAAGGTGGTGGTCGTACGCAACGAAGAATACTGGGATGGCGCCCCGCCGCTGGAAGCCGTCATCTACCGTCCGATCACGGACGCCAATACACGCATAGCCGAAATGCTGTCGGGCGGCCTCGACATCATGGTGGAGGTTCCCCCGGACAGCCTTGCCCAGTTTCGCGACAATGACAGCTACAAGGTCGTGGAACAGGCCGGTCCGCATCTCTGGTTTCTCATTCTGAACCTCAAGGAAGGTCCCTTCGCCGACAAGAAGGTTCGTCAGGCCGCCAACTACGCCCTGAACAAGAAGGCGCTCGTCGAAAACATCCTGCAGGGAACGGCGCAAGTCGCGGCAGGGCCGACGCCTCCGGCCTTCGCGTGGGCCTATAATGACGCTCTGGAGCCATATCCTTATGATCCGGAAAAGGCCAAGGCGCTGCTCGCAGAGGCGGGTTACGATGGCGAAGAGGTGACCTTCTACGTGACGGACGGTGGCTCCGGCATGCTCGATCCCGTCGCCATGGGAACCGCCATTCAGGCTGATCTGGAAGCGATCGGCATGAATGTCAACGTCGAAACCTACGAGTGGAACACCTTCCTCGGCAAGGTCAATCCCGGTCTTGAAGGCAAGGCTGACATGGCTGAAATGGCATGGATGACCAATGATCCGGACACCCTGCCGTTTCTAGCCTTGCGCAGTGAGGCATGGCCGGACAAGGGCGGCTTCAATTCGGGCTATTATTCCAATCCGAAAGTCGATGAACTCCTGAACAACGCCCGCAAATCGACCGATCAGGCGGAGCGCGCGAAACTTTACCAGGAAATGCAGACCATCGTTCAGGAAGACGCGCCCTGGGTGTTCGTCGCCAACTGGAAGCAGAACGCGGTGACCAAATCGAGCGTCGAGGACTTCAAGCTGCAGCCATCCTTCTTCCTGATGTTGCAGAAAGTCTCCAAGCCGCAATAGGCTGTGACTTCGCATCCGCTTCGGCGCTCTCGCGCCGGGGCCGGTTGAAAGAAACCCGTGGCGGCCGCCAGCCGGCCGTCATCAGGAAAGAGAATTTATGGCCTCATACATCGCCAAGCGACTACTGGCTGCGATTCCCGTGCTTCTCGGACTGACAGTCATCGTCTTCTTTATTATGGCGATGATACCCGGAGATCCGGCGACCGCCATTCTCGGCACCTATGCGACCCCGGAAAATGTCGAGAAACTCAATCGCGACCTCGGCCTCGACAAGCCGCTTGTCCAGCAATACTTCATCTGGCTGGGCAATCTGCTTCATGGCGATTTTGGCCGTTCATTCGCCCTCAACCGTCCGGTGCTCGACGAAGTTCTCGAACGGTTCTCCGCGACATTGATCCTCGCCGGAACGGCGCTGGTTTTGTGCTCAATTCTGGGTCTTCTGGCTGGCGTCGTCTCGGCGGTGCGGCAATTCGGCTGGACGGACCGGATCGTGACGCTCGTCGTGCTCGTCGGAATCTCGACGCCCAGTTTCTTTCTCGGTCTGCTGCTTATCCTCGTCTTCGCCGTCAAGCTTCAGTGGTTGCCGGCGAGCGGTATGTGGGCGATTTATGGCGGCGGCGACTTGCCCGATCTTCTGCGCCATTTAATCCTGCCAGCCTCTACGCTCGCGGTCGTCGCGACCGGCGTGATCGCCCGACTTACGCGCACCGCCATGCTGGAAGTGCTCCGGCAGGATTTTATCCGCACGGCCCGCGCCAAGGGGCTTCCCGAACGCAAAGTCATCATGAAGCACGCCGTCAAGGCCGCGCTCGTTTCCGTCATTCCGGTAATTGGCATCCAGGCCGGCTTCGTGCTTGGCGGGGCCGTTTACATTGAGACCGTGTTCCAGTGGCCGGGGATCGGCTCCATGCTGGTCAAGGCGATCTCCACACGCGATCTGCTGCTGGTTCAGGGAGGCGTTCTGGTGGTCGCCGCCGCCTATGTTCTGTTCAATCTTGCAGCCGACGTCGTCCAGACGATGATCGATCCGAGGTTGCGCTGATGGCCGAAACCACCGCTCTTTCATCTGGGTCGAAACGCTCTGTGGGCAACCGGCAGAGCAATCTGCGCCTGCTGATGAACAACCGGCTCGCCGCCGGCGGGCTCGTAATTCTGGTGGCCGTTGTACTGATTGCGCTTGCCGCGCCGATCCTGCCGCTTGCCGATCCCGACGTCACTGATCCGGTAAACCGCCTATTGCCGGCGTTTTCAGAGGGGCATCTCCTTGGAACCGACGAACTCGGTCGCGATCTCCTGTCGCGGCTGATCTGGGGCACGCGGGTGTCGCTAGCAGTCGGCCTGTCGGCGACCGTCATCGCCGCGTTCCTTGGCTCGCTCATCGGCCTCGTCGCAGGCTATGCGGGCGGCCGGACCGACGCCATATTGATGCGCGGGATCGACATGGTCATGGCGTTCCCGTACATCCTGCTGGCTTTGGCGATCGTCGCGGTTTTGGGGCCGGGGCTTCTCAACGCGCTCTACGCCATCGCCGTGGTCAACATTCCGTTCTTCGCGCGCAATATCCGCGGCATGGCGCTCGGCCTCTCGCGGCGTGAGTTCGTCGACGCCGCGCGGCTTTCCGGCATGTCGCATGTGCGGATTTTGTTTGGCGAAGTACTGCCGAACGTTCTGCCGGTGATCATCATAACCATGTCGACGACAATCGGCTGGATGATCCTGGAAACGGCGGGCCTTTCCTTTCTTGGCTTGGGAGCGCAACCGCCGCAGGCCGATCTCGGCTCGATGCTCGGGCAGGGGCGCAAGGTGCTGTTCACAAACCCGCATGTCTCGATCATTCCCGGACTGATGATTTTTGTGCTTGTCATGAGCATCAATCTTCTGGGCGACGGCGTGCGCGACGTCCTCGATCCGCGTCTGAAATCGGGATCTCTGACACGGCCCGTCGCCAGGACTGCGGTGGAACGTGCGGTCATGCCCGGTGATCTCACGCCGCATCGCGACGCCATACTCGATGTCCGGGATCTGCGAACCGAATTCCGCATCGGCGGCGAAATCTACAAAGCTGTCGGCGGCGTCGATCTGAGGGTCGGCAAGGGCGAATGTCTCGGAGTGGTCGGAGAATCGGGGTCTGGTAAGTCGGTTTCGGCCATGTCGATCATGGGGCTGGCGCCGACTCCGCCCGGCAGGATCGTCGGCGGCGTGGCGTTGCTCGACGGTGAAGACCTGTTTTCGGCTTCTGACGAACGGATACGCATGCTGCGCGGGCTATCCGTATCGCATGTATTCCAGGATCCGCTCTCGACATTGCATCCGCTTTTCACCGTGGGCAATCAGCTTGTTGAGGCGATACAGGCGCATAGCCGGATGACCGGCTCGGAGGCGCGCAAGAAGGCGGAAGCCCTGTTGCGGATGGTGCGCATTCCCAACCCGGCGGAAAGGCTTAAGGCCTATCCTCATGAACTCTCGGGCGGCATGCGCCAGCGTGTCTGCATCGCAATGGCGCTCGCCAACGACGCGGACGTCATCATCGCCGACGAGCCGACGACGGCGCTCGACGTCACCGTCCAGGCCCAGATCCTGTCGCTGCTCGACCGACTGCGGAAGGACAACGACACCGGCATCCTGTTCATCACGCACGATTTCGGCGTGGTCTCGGCGATTTGTGATCGGGTCGCCGTCATGTATGCGGGCAAGGTCGTCGAAACCGGCGCCACGGAGGAGATCCTGTCTCAACCTGCGCATCCGTATACAGCGAAGCTGATCCAATGCGTGCCCGTGCTCGGCGAACCAGAGCGGCGTTTCGGAGCGATCTCCGGTCGCCCTCCGGTCGTCAACAGATTGCCGGATGGTTGCGCCTTTGCGCCGCGCTGTCAAAAGGCCACTGATGAATGCCGCAAAACGGAGATCGCAATGACAGAACTGTCCGACGGGCGCGCCGTGCGATGCATTCATCCGCTGTCGGCAAGGGAGGCCGCGGCGTGAGCGAGACGCTTCTGAAGATCGATGCAGCCGAACGGATATTCGGCGGCGGAAAAACTCTTTTTGGCAGCCCGTTGCCTGCCGTGCATGCCCTCAGAGGCGTGAGCATTGAAGTTCAGAGGGGCGAAACGCTGGGTATTGTCGGTGAATCCGGTTGCGGCAAGTCCACGCTCGCCCGCATCCTGGTGGGGCTTGATCAGCCAACGTGCGGCGCGATCACCTATGACGGGGAGGACCTCTGCGCCCTGGCACGCGCGGACGGAAGGCAATTGGCGCGCAAGATCCAGTATGTTTTTCAGGATCCGCTTGCCTCGCTCAACCCGCGCAAGACGATCCGCGCCATTCTGGAAGCGCCGCTCGTTCATCTGCTTGGCATGGACAAGCCCGCCCGCCAGTCGCGGGTCGAGGAACTCATGCAGGCGGTCAATCTTGCTCCGGAATTTCTGGAGCGCTACCCGCACGAGTTTTCAGGCGGTCAGGCGCAGCGCATCGGCATCGCGCGAGCGCTTGCCGCCGACCCGGAATTGATCGTGCTGGACGAGCCGGTGTCCGCGCTTGACGTTTCCGTACAGGCGCAGGTTCTCAATATCCTCGACGATCTCAAGCAGCGCTTCAATCTCACCTACCTTTTCATCAGCCATGATCTTTCGGTGGTGGAAAGCGTTAGCGACCGTGTGGCGGTTCTCTATTTCGGAAAGCTCGCCGAAGTCGGGCCTGCTCGCTCGGTCTTTTCGGCGCCGCGTCACCCCTACACGCATCTTCTGCTGCAATCAGCGCCGGCTCCGGGTCGCAAACCTACCGCCGTTGAGAATGCCGAAACCGAGTTGCCCGATCCCTACAACCCGCCGCCCGGTTGCGCTTTTCATGCGCGATGTCCACGCAGAAGCAACCTGTGTCTGCAGAGCGAGCCGCCGCTGGAACCGTCGCCAATTGACGATAGGCACTTTGCCGCCTGCCATCATCCGCACGGGCGCACAAGCTGATGGCTGAACTCAAGGACACCATTGCGTCAAAAGCCGGCGTCGACCCGGCCGGCCGAAAGCGCAAGCGACCGGATCTCGTGGCCGACATGATACGCGAGAGAATCATTGGCGCCCACATGCGGCCGGGCGACCGTATACCGGCGGATTGGCTGACGCCCCATACGCTGGGCGTTTCGCGCGGAACAGTTCGCGAAGCGCTCAAGGTGCTCGAGTATCAAGGCTTGATCAGCAGCAAGACCGGCCCCGGCGGCGGCGTGTTCATATGCGAGGTTCGCCCGGTCGACGCGATCAAGATGCTGGACAATCTGTTTTTGTTCAAAGCGCCCACAATTGCGGACATCTACGCCATTCGCAAGAAACTCGAACCGGAACTGGCGGCGTCAGTGGCGGGCAATCTTTCGGAGCAAGCCATGGCGGCGCTTCAGAAAACAATCCGCCTTTATGAGAAAGAGCCTAAAACGGCGGAAGAGGAATACAGCCAGCGCCTCGCCGAACTGGATTTTCATGCCGAACTTGCAAGCCATTGCGACAACACGCTGCTCGGCTTTATGTGCCGATTTCTGGTGAGCCTTCTGAGAGACATGACGGTCTGCCGCGAGATCTATCGGGAGCCCAATTCGGAACTTCGAGAGACCGGTCTGCATTATCAGATCAGGCTTTTGCGGGCCATCAATGCAGGACATGCCGACAAGGCGCGCGAGATCATGTATGTCCACATGGTGGAGGCCGAGAAATACATGCTCGAAATGGCCGCCATCCGGGCGCCCGGAGAAAACGATTGAGGCTTCCGGGGAGGTTGGGGCTGACAGCCACGGAGCAATTTGCAAGAATGGCGCTCCACGCTATCCCGTATTTCACAGCACGAATTAGAAAAGAAAGACTACGGAGGATAAATGCCACGCCTGAATATCGACAGTGAGTATCTGGCGGACACGCTGGATAAACTTCTGCATATTCCAAGCCCCACCGGATACACGGACAACATCGTCCGGTTCGTCTCAAAACAATTAATCGAACTTGGGCTTCAGGTGGAATTGACGCGCAGGGGCGCGATAAAGGCTGTTCGTCAGGGCAAGCGTCCGGAGGGCGCCCGCGCGATCGTATCCCATCTCGACACGCTCGGGGCACAGGTCAAGTTTCTCAAGAGCAACGGCCGCGTTTCGCTGGTCCCGATCGGGCACTGGTCGTCGCGCTTTGCCGAAGGCGCGCGCGCGACCGTGTTCAGTTCCAAGGGCGGCTATCGCGGCACCATTCTGCCCATCAAGGCTTCGGGACACACGTTCAACGAGGAAATCGACACGTTGCCGGTGGCGTGGGAGAACGTCGAGATGCGTATCGACGCCATGTCTCGCAACGAGGAGCATCTGGATCGTCTCGGCATCGAGGTCGGAGACATTGTCGCGATCGATCCGCAGCCGGAATTTCTCGATAATGGCTACATCGTTTCGCGACACCTCGACAACAAGGCCGGCGTGGCGGTCATGCTTGCGTCTCTCAAGGCCATGCAGGATCAGCAACTCAAGACGCCTGTCGACATACACTTTCTGTTTTCCATCGCTGAGGAGGTCGGTGTCGGCGCCGCCTCGATCGTGTCTCCCAACGTCGCGTCGATGATCGCAATCGACAACGGCACGACCGCTCCAGGGCAGAACTCCGACGAGTTCGGCGTCACGATCGCCATGGCGGATCAGACCGGGCCGTTCGACTACCACCTGACCAAGAAGATGGCCGAGCTCTGTCAGAAGAATGATATTCGTTATCAAAAGGATATATTCAAATATTACCGATCTGATTCAGCCAGCGCCATCGAAGCCGGAGCGGATGTGCGCACCTGCCTCATCACGTTCGGCATCGACGCGTCGCATGGCTACGAGCGTATCCATCTGCATGCATTGAGATCGCTCGCCGAACTGGTGACGGCCTATGTTTCGAGCACGGTCAAGATCAAGCGGGACTTCGAGGAGCACGGAGAACTCAACGGATTTACCCGTCAGTCAACCGGAGAAGCCGAACAGGAACTCTCCGTCGACGTCGAGGAAGAGGAACTCGGCGCACAGACCTAGGTCAAACGATTGCCGGAATTTCAGCAAGGGTTTTGGCAAGCCGGCGAGGACCGTCCGGCTGGCCGATGGCGCGCACAGAAGCGATCAACCGGTCCTGGGCCTCGACATCGAGAGCCGCACAACACGCGCGAAATTTTTCTTCGAGGTCAGAGTCGCTCATGGGCAGCAGCGGTCCGCCACGATAGCGCGTGTCGGCCTCGGCTTCCAGGCGTCCCCCGTCCTTCAGATGGAATACGACCCGCGAACGTATCAGGTCAAAGCCCTTGGCGTTGATCTTCGGATCGACCGCAGTTGATATCCGCTTTTGCATATTCTGGAATGCTGGCGCGCAGACGACGTCGTCCTCGAATTCAGGAAGGCCGGCGCTGCGGCGCAGAACCAGCATTGAAATCAAGGCAGCCATCGAGAATTTCGCCTGGAGGCCGTTTTTGGCGACGGCGTAGCGGATCGGATTCAGGATATTGTCTCCGGCGAAGAATTCGATTCTTTCAACGTTCTCAGGCGCGACGTCATTGTCGATGACCAGCTTGCGGACCATGTCCATGGCCTGGTGGGTAAGGATCCCGCTGGGGTAGGGCTTTATGCTGACGCCGGGATCGACGATCGACCACGTCCGTCCCATCCCCTGATCCAGTTTTTCGAGCGAGAAGCCGTTGGCGAGCACGGCCGCGAATCCCCATTTGCCGTCCAGGGCGTCAGGATCCGCGGTGAAGCCGCGCTTCGCCATCAATGCGGCCAGGACTCCGTTTTCCGATGCCCGTCCGACATGCCAGGGTTTGGCCATCGTGCCGAAGCTGCACCTCACGCCCGCCGCCATGCTTGCGGCAAGGCCAAGCGCGTGGCGCATCTCCGTTTCGTTGAGTTCCAGAAGCCAGGCGGCCGTTGTCGCCGCGCCGAAGGTAGCCACGGTGCCTGAGGAATGATGTCCGCGCAGGTAATGCTCGGGCTTCAGCCATTCCGAGATTTTGCAGGAAACCTCGAAACCAATGTTGAAGGCGGCGAGAAACCGATCGCCGTCCACATGTCCCAACATCTGTGAAACGGAAAGCGCTGAGGAGAGGGGAGCGGTCGTCGGGTGCGTCAGCAATCCGTAAACATGGTTCGGGTCATGGCTTACCTGAGTGTCGTCAAAATCGTGCGCATGGGCGGATATACCGAAAGCGCGTGCTGCGACCTGCGCGGGGACCTGTTTCCGCCCGGCGCCCAGCAGAAAGGAGTCTTCGCGCCCCCCGTCGGAGGCTGCCATCGAGACAACAATGCGCGTGGCCTCGTCGCTCAAACCCGCAACGTAAAGGCCGACCGTGTCCAGCATGCATCTTTTCGCAATTTCGAGAGCTTCAGTCGGAACGTTAGCGAATCCGGTGGAAAGCGCGAAGCTGACAGCCTGTTGCGTCACATTGGTATCAAACGACTGAAAATCTTGTTTTTTCTCGATTGTCACTACCGCGTTTCCTCTCGATTGCGCACAGGTCTCTGTGTCTTCAAATATTAAATTGTTGACAATCTTGGATCATTAATCGACGATATGCAAGACGAATACGAGGAATTCTGACTGATGTCCGACATCGATCTTCTGGCCCTTCGACAAAGCAGCACGCTTTCGGAACTGGTCGCAGACAAGATGGAAAAGCTGATTCTGAGCGGCAAACTTGCGGCCGGTGAGCGGATCAATGAAGCCGTTCTCGCCAAGGAGCTTGGCGTGAGTCGCGGTCCCGTGCGGGAGGCTTCGATGTTGCTGACCAGCAGGGGGCTGGTGGAGTTCATCGCCTTCCGGGGCGCTTTCGTGCGGAAGATCAGCCGGGCGGAATTGCTGGAGATCTACGACCTGCGCGCCGTGTTGACCGGTCAGGCCTGCTACCTTGCTGCGCTCAAGGCCGGAGGCAATGCGGGGCCGTTGAATGATCTTCACGATCGCATGGAAAAGGCGGCCGACAGCAACAAGGCCGACAGATACTACGAACTCAACCTAAAATTCCATGAATGTCTGGTCGACATGGCCGGCAGTTCGCGACTCAGAACGATGATCGATTCACTCGTCAACGAGATGCATCTCTATCGGCAGGTCTCTCTGCGGAGCCATCCGGATATGGCGCAGTCGAACCGGGAGCACCGGGCGATCCTGGACGCGATCATCCAGGGCGATGCGGAAAAAGCGCGCAAACTCGGCGAAGCGCATGTGCGCGCCGGCAAGCAAAGGTTCGAGGCGGCAGGCGCGGAAACGCTTGTCGAGGACGAATAGCATTGACTTGAATTGATATTGAAAGGGAGGAACATCATGAAAATGAAGAGTATTATGGCGGCCCTAGGTCTGGCCGCCATGACTGCGGTCGCGCAACCGGGCATATCGGTTGCGGAAGACGTGGTCATTGGAGTGCGCACGGAAGCGGCTTCGGTCGATCCGCACTTTTCCTATGTGGCGACCAGCAAGGCCGCGGTCACGAATATCTTTGATACGCTGATCATGCGCGACAAGGATCTGCAACTGACCCCGGCGCTCGCGACATCCTGGGAGCATATCGGCGACGGCGTCTGGGAATTGAAGCTTCGTGAAGGCGTAAAATGGCACGACGGCGAGCCGTTCACCGCCGAAGACGTGCTCTTTACTTTCGAGCGTGCGCCGAATGTCCCCAACAGCCCCGCGCCTTTCGGGCAATTTCTGTCGCAGATATCGGAGGCCAAGGCGGTCGACGACCATACGATTCATATAACGACTCGCAACCCTTCGCCGCAGATCCTCTTCGATCTCGCCGAAGTTCCGATTGTCTCGAAACACGCGGGCGAGGGAGCGGCAACGGCTGACTACAATGACGGCAAGGCGACCATCGGTACGGGGCCGTTCAAATTCGTGTCCTGGCAGCCGGGCGGCACGCTCAGGCTGGCGCGCAATGATGATTATTGGGCCGGGCCGTCGGAATTCGAGAACATCGACATCGTCGCAATGCCAAACGACGCAAGTCGTGTCGCCGCGCTGTTGTCGGGCGATGTCGATCTGATCGATTCGGTTCCGCCCGAGAGCTACGAGACACTGGAAAAAGACGACGGTCTGGAGATCTGGAAAACGCCGGACGTTTACACCGCCTATCTGCACATGGACACCGACCGAGAAGTCTCGCCATTCATCACGGCCAAGGACGGTTCGGAGATCAAGAATCCCTTGCTTAATCCGAAGGTGCGCGAAGCGCTTTCGCTCGCAATAAATCGCCAGGCGATTATCGATCGTCTGATGAACGGGCTGGCGCAGCCGGCGGGCCAGCTGGCGGGGCCGACAATGACGGGTTTCAATCCGGACATCGAACCGGGAGCCTATGATCCGGAAAAGGCCAAGGTCTTGTTGAAAGAGGCCGGCTATGAAGATGGCTTCAAGATTACC
The DNA here is from genome assembly GCF_019492055.1 of Flavimaribacter sediminis. Lineage (GTDB taxonomy): Bacteria > Pseudomonadota > Alphaproteobacteria > Rhizobiales > Rhizobiaceae > Flavimaribacter > Flavimaribacter sediminis. Next base: position 872,781 of record NZ_JAICBX010000001.1, read on the forward strand.
CTGCACGGGCCAAACAACCGCTACGTCGCCGACGCCCAGATTGTGCAGGCGCTCGCCCAGATGTTCGAGCGCATCGGTATTGAGACCGAGGTCGAGACGATGCCGGCCAACGTTTTCTTCCCACGCGGCAGCAATCGGGAGTTCTCGATCTTCTTCCTGGCATGGGGGTCAGCGCAGGGGACTGCTTGGCATGGACTGCGCGGCGTCCTGATGACCTACGACAAGGAGAAGGGATATGGCCCGTCCAATCGCGGCCGCTATTCCAATCCGGAAGTCGACAGGCTGACGATCGAATCCATGTCGACCTTCGATGTCGATGAGGCCGCGCGTCTCTCTGCAGAAGCGGCGGGTGTCGCGTTCCGTGATTTCGCGATCATTCCGATGCACTATCAGATGAATGTCTGGGCGTCGAAGAAGGGCTTCGAATACGAGCCGCGGCAGGACCAGATGACGCTTGCATACGGACTTTCCACGCAGCAATGACCGTTCACGATGGAACGATACAAGAAATGAAGGACGCAGCTTCACGCTGCGTCTTCTCCGTGCCAATGCGCGACGGAGTGCAGTTGGCGCTTGATGTCTATGGACCGCTGGAGCAACGTCGACCCGTCGTGCTTGAACGCACGCCCTATGGCCGGCGTCGCACCGACCAGTCGGAGCGATACGCCGGCATGGAGAAATCGCTGCCGAGGGATCGCGTCGCGGAACGCTTCGTGGAGGCGGGCTTCATCTATGCTGTGCAGGACTGCCGTGGTTGTGGCGATTCCGAAGGGCGTTTCTCAAAATATCTGCAAGAGCCAAAGGACGGGGCGGACACGATTGGCTGGCTGCGGCGTCAGGCGTGGTGCGACGGGTTCGTGGCGATGACCGGCTTCTCTTATGGCGCTGCTTGCCAGATGTCGGTGGTGGGTTTCGAGCAGGAGGAACCGAACGCTGTGACGCCGGATTGCGGCGGGTTTTCCGACGCCTATCGAAGCGGTATCCGGCAAGGCGGCGCGCTGGCGATGAAACAGGCGACGTGGGCGCACGCGCAGGCGATCCGCGACCTTGTCGCTTCGGGCAATGTCGAGGCCGCCGATGTGCTGAGAGCGCAGGATCTTCAACACTGGCTGTTGGACAGCCCCTGGATTGCGGGGCATTCGCCGCTGGAAAGCGCGGTGGAGCACCGCGATAATCTCGCCGCATTCTGGCAGGCTGGCGAAGATTCGGACTTCTGGCGCGCGCCCGGCTTGTGGACAGACAAGGCAAAGCTGGCGCAGAGCCGAACTCCGTCTTTCTTCGTGACGAGCTGGTTCGATACGTCTTCGGTTTCGGTGATCGAGAATTTCCAGGCGATGCGCGACGCGCCGAATCGTCTTGTAATCGGGCCGTGGGATCATGGCGCCCGGTTCACGAACGTCAGCGGCGGCGTTGATTTTGGCCGGCGATCCGTTCCGGAGAATGGCCTGGTCGGCTCGATGCTAGATCTGCGCCTCGAATGGCTGCGGGCCGTGCGCGACGGGCAGGCGCTGCCGCTGGGCGTCACTTATTTCGAGATGGGCGGCGGCGACGGCGGTCTCGATGCGAACGGTTGTATCCGGCATGGTGGGCGATGGCGCAAGGCCGCGTCATGGCCCCCGGATGATTGTCGGGCAATGACGCTGCAGCTTTCGGAAGGGCGTCTGGACACAGACCGGGTTACCGCCGAACCGTCGCGTTGGATCAGCGATCCCGGCAGTCCCGTTCCGACGCTCGGCGGAGCCATCAATTCGGGTGAGCCCGTCATGTCGGGGGGCATGTGGGACCAGAACGCTGTCTTTGCCATCGTGGAGGACGCAGGAGGAATCCGCTGTCAGCGAGACGATGTTCTTGTATTCATGAGCGCGCCACTTGAGGAAGATGTCGTGATCGCCGGCGCGCCCTTTGTCGACGTCCATGTTTCCGCGGATCGTCCGGATGTGGACATCACCATGAAGCTGATCGACTGCTATCCGGGCGGTCCTGCGCTGAACCTCTCAGACGGCATTCTGCGTCTTCGCTACCGGGAGGGTTTCGATGCGGCAGTCCTGTTGACGCCTTCCGAGATTGTGTCGGCGCGCGTCATCGGCACGCCCTGCGCCAACCTGTTCAAACGGGGGCACCGCATTCGCGTTGACATCGCAGCGAGCAATTTCCCCAATTTCGACATCAATCCGCAGACGGGCGGCCCGCAGGGTATCCCGCAACAGCGCCAGATTGCTGAAATAAAGCTCCATTCGACGGCCGGCCAGCCGTCCTTGCTGACGCTTCCGGTGAGGACCGTTCAATGATCGCCTTCATCATACAGCGTGTCTTCCAGGGCGCCGCGGTGGTCCTCGCCATGTCGCTCATCGTATTCGTCGGCGTCTACGCAATCGGCGACCCGGTCGAGATCCTGATCAATCCGGACGCCGACCAGCAGACCAGAGAGGCCGTCAGACAGTCTCTCGGGCTCGATAAGCCGTTGTGGATGCAGTATCTGTACTTCGTCAAATCTGCGCTGCATGGCGATCTCGGAACCTCGTTTGTCTTCAACATTCCGGCGATCCAGCTCATTCTCCAACGCCTGCCGGCGACGCTCGAACTGGCCCTGACGGCGACGGTTCTGGCCATCCTGCTCGGGATCCCGCTCGGCCTCGTCAGCGGATTGAACGACAAGCGGTGGTATTCCCGCATGATCATGGCTGGTTCCATTCTCGGGTTCTCACTTCCGACCTTCTGGGTCGGCCTCATCCTGATCCTTGTCTTCGGCGTATGGCTTGGCTGGTTGCCAGTGTACGGGCGCGGCGACACGGTGCGGTTTCTTGGCGTGGAGTGGAGCATCTTCACGCTCGATGGCCTCAGGCACATCATCTTGCCGGCGTTCAATCTTGCGCTGTTCAAGATCGCGCTCTTCATCCGGTTGACCCGTGCGGGAGTCATGGAAGTGGTCAATCAGGATTATATCCGCTTTGCAAACGCCATGGGCATCAGGAAGGCGCGGTTGCTGTGGCGGCATATTCTCAAGAACATCATGATACCCATCGTCACGGTGATCGGCATCGAATTCGGATCCGTGGTCGCCTTCGCTGTCGTCACTGAGTCCATCTTCAACTGGCCCGGCATGGGCAAGCTGATCATCGAGTCCATCAACCATCTCGATCGTCCGGTGATCGTCGCTTACCTAATGGTCATCGTCGTGATGTTCGTCATCATTAATCTGCTCGTTGACCTGCTTTACGCGGGTCTCGATCCGCGGGTCAGGCTGGGGAGCAGCAATCGATGAGCGACCTTGGTCTGAATTCCGGCGCATCGCCCAAATTGGCTGGCCCTTTAAGGGCGCTCGGCGAAAGATCGCAGAGGCTTCGCAATTTTTTGCTGGAATATTCTCTAAGTCCCATCGCAGTCGTCGGCGGCGGCATACTCATCCTGCTTCTGTTGATCGCGATATTCGCGCCATGGATCGCGCCGCAAAACCCATATGATCTGGCGAGCCTTTCAATTCTGGATGCGCGGCTGCCGCCCGGTTCCGAGAGCTACGACGGTTACACCCATTGGCTGGGCACCGACGGGGTCGGACGCGATCTGCTGAGCGCCATCATGTACGGATTGAGGATCTCTTTGAGCGTCGGCGTGGTCAGTTCAATGTTTGCGCTGGTGATCGGAATGTTTGTCGGTCTGTTCGCAGCATATGCAGGCGGCAGAACCGAGAACATCATCATGCGCATTGTCGATCTCCAGATGAGTTTTCCCGCAATCCTGATTGCTTTGATCCTGCTCGCAATACTGGGGAGGGGAGCCGAAAAGACGATGATTGCGCTCATCGCCGTGCAATGGGCCTACTATGCGCGAACCGTTCGGGCGTCTGCTCTCGTGGAGCGCGAGCGCGAATATATCGAGGCCGCGCGCGGCCTGCGCCTCGGCCATTTCCGGATCGTGTCGCGCCACTTGCTTCCGAATTGCTTCGCGCCGCTTCTTGTCGTGCTGACAGTGCAGGTGGCCCATGCGATCACGCTGGAGGCGACGCTGAGTTTTCTGGGCATAGGCCTGCCGGAAACCCAACCGTCGCTCGGCCTGCTGATCGCCAACGGCTACCAGTATCTGCTCAGTGGATCCTACTGGATTTCGATCTTCCCGGGCGTCGCCCTGTTGATCACGATCCTGTCGATCAACCTGGTTGGCGACAGACTGCGAGAGCTGCTCAATCCGGGGATGAGACGATGAACGCCATGCCGCCTCCGCAGCCGGTTCTGGAAGTCGAGCGGCTGAGCACGGTCTTTGACCTGCGCGCCGGCACGGTGCAATCCGTCAACGATGTCAGCTTCTCCCTGAAACGCGGAGAAATCCTCGGCATTGTCGGCGAATCCGGTTCAGGAAAGTCGGTCACGGGTCTGTCCGTTCTGGGGCTGATCGAGCCGCCGGGGCGGATTGCCGCCGGGTCGATCCGTCTGGAAGGTCGCGAACTGACGACCTTGGGAGACGCTGAAAAGCGCAAGTTGCGCGGCAATGCAATTTCGATGATTTTCCAGGATCCGATGACGACGCTCAACCCGGTGCTGTCGATCGGCCGCCAATTTTTCGAGGTGATCAACGCGCATCGCAAGGTTTCTTACGCGGCGGCGCTGGATGAGGCCGAGGCGGCGCTTGTCCAGGTCGGTATTCCGGCAGCCCGCGAGCGGCTTTCAAGCTATCCGCATGAACTTTCCGGCGGCATGCGCCAGCGGGTCTGCATCGCTATGTCGCTTATCAACAAACCGGCTGTGGTTATTGCGGATGAGCCGACGACCGCGCTCGATGTGACCATCCAGGCGCAAATCCTCAATATGATGCAGAACCTTGTTCGCGACAGCGACGTCTCGCTAATCTGGGTCACGCATGATCTGAGCGTCGTCGCCGGACTGTGCGATCGGGTCGCCGTCATGTACGCCGGCCGAATCGTGGAAACCGGGCCGGTTGAGGAGGTGCTCGGAAATCCGCGCCATCCCTATACGAGAGGTCTTCTGGACAGCATCCCGGGGGACGCGGAGCCTGGCCGACGCCTTCAACAGGTGCCCGGAACACAACCGTCTCCGCTCGATCTGCCTCAGGGTTGCTCGTTTCGACCACGCTGCAGTCAGGCGCGGGACGAATGCAAGAACGAACTGACATCCGATCAGGTCGGTCCCGACTATTTCGTGCGGTGCCTCTTCAAGCTGGGTGGAGACTGATATGCTGGCCGAAATCGACAGTCTCCCGGACGAAAGCGCCGTCGAATCCGCGTCGCCCCATGTTGTCATACGCAACGCTTCAAGAAACTTCGTGCAGAAGATGAGCCCTGTTGAAGCGCTGCTCGCGCGCGCCGGAATGAACTATTCCGACCGTGTGGTACAGGCGGTTTCCGATGTGTCTCTCGAAATCCCGAGGGGCACGGCCCTTGGGCTCGTCGGCGAAAGCGGTTGCGGAAAGTCGACTCTCGGACGAATGGCGGCAGGGTTGCTCTCCGCCACCCATGGCGAGGTCTTGGTCGACGGCGAACGCATGGACGCCGGTCATGCCGGGATGGCGACCAGGGACATGCTGCGGGTGCAGATGGTTTTCCAGAACCCGATGGCTTCGCTCAATCCACGGCAAAAGGTGGTTGATATCGTTACCGAGGCCGCAGTGTATCACGGTTTGATACGCAGACGTGAAAGGTTGGAGTTCGCGGCGGAGCTTCTGCGGGAAGTGGGTTTGCCTCCCGACGTGCTGAATCGCCTGCCGCATCAGTTTTCCGGCGGCCAGCGACAGAGAATCGGAATTGCGCGCGCCTTGTCCGTGTCGCCTGAATTTCTGATATGCGACGAGCCCGTCGCCGCGCTGGACGTGCTGATTCAGGCACAGATCATCAACCTGCTGCTTGAACTGAAAGAGCGTCGCAAATTGACTTTGCTCTTCATCAGCCATGATCTTGGAGTGGTCCGCCACATCTGCGACGAAGTCGTCGTAATGTATCTAGGCCGTATCGTGGAACAGGCGTCGACTGCTGATCTTTTTGCACGGCCAGCACATCCCTATACGCAAGCCCTGTTTCGGGAGATCCCGCGAATTCGCTCCGGACGGCGGGCCTACGAGCCGATCAGCGGCGAGATACCGTCGCCAATGTCGCCGCCGACCGGATGCCATTTTCATCCGCGATGCCCATGTGTGATGGAACGCTGCTCTCGCGAGGCGCCACCGGAAGCTGAATTTGAAAAGGGACGCGTCGCAAGATGCTGGCTGCCCCTTTCCATTTAGTCAGGATACGGAGCTTGAGCCCCGTACTCGGTCTCGATTTTTACATTTCCATGATCTGAGAGCACAGACCCAAGGTAGCTTCGCCGTAAACGCCGCGATTGTTGAAGGTCTTTTCACAGTCCCTGCGAAGTGCTTCCTGGCGGTCTTCCGACAGTCCTTCATAGGTCATGGCGACTTCCTCGCCGGTCTTCATCTCACCCATGTTTTCATCGGTAAAGAAACCGGCGAAATCGGGATTTGCCTTGTACATATCGCGTTCCTGGGTGCTCATCGTATCCGGACCACCGGCATTTTTCGAGGTGCTACCTGTTGTCTGAGCGACTGCCGGACCTGCAATCAGTCCGGTGCAAAGCGCTGCTGCGATCAATGTGTGTTTCATTTTGTTTTTCTCCTCTTTTAGATCCGGCGTTTTATTCCGGCTTGTATTGTCAACCACCGATCAGCAGTCTTGTTCCGTAATATGCTCAGGCGCCACCTGACAAAGAAGTGACAGCGAGATAATGGAACCTCATTCTCCTCCGGCTGCGTTGTCGATTGCTTCTCCCAGTTCTTCCGCAGGTCCGTCCTGCCTCCATTCGATCTGCGTTCCCGCAACAAATGCGATGATGACTGCAGCCGCTACGACGATGCCCAGGGTTACCGGTTTCATGATTTGTCCTTTCAAAATTGACTGCACGCCAACGCGCTGGCTCACGAACGGTTCCCGACGATGTTGCGTCGATCTTTGGGAACAAATCGCGCGCCGCGCGCGTTTGCAATCAGATCAATCAAACGGGAGAAAAACATCATGCTTGGTTGGGCAATTACATTTCTGGTCGTTGCGCTTATCGCCGGTCTTCTCGGTTTTGGCGGCGTCGCCGCCATATCCGCCAATGTGGCGCAGGTGCTGTTTGTCGTGTTCCTCGTGCTCTTCGCCATCGCGTTGTTGGCGAACGCTTTTAGAGGCCGGTCTCCGCGTTAACGTGAGGTGGCTTTGGCGTGGTCCCGACGGGCTATGGGCTCGTCGGGCTCAAGAAATAGGAAAATCCATGTTTATCCCATCAAAACACCTGTCCCCGGTGACGGGCCTTGTTCTATTGGCGGCGCTACCGGCGACAGCAGTCCACGGACAGGATAATCCTGTAAACAGACAGGTTGGATCGCTGACCTGCAGCTATGACGAAAGCCGTGAAGCTTCAGATGAGCGCTCGTCGCCAGTCATCTGCGACTACAGACCGGTATCAGGTCCGACCGCCCGTTATGAGGGCTTTGTATCGAGTCAGGCTGGCGAGGCCGCAACGGACCTGCAGAATGCTCTACTTTGGACTGTCTTCGCCAGCGACGGCGAAGTCGATATCGGTGACCTTTCCGGGCGATATACCGGCGTCATCGATAGCCAGGCGCAGGGAGAAAACGATGTTCCGGTCAGCCTGACAGGCGGCAACGAGATTGAATTAAAACCTATGTCGGAAGACGCCCATGAAGGCTCTGGTCCTGCAATCCTCGAGTTGGAAATCTATATCAAGGCCGTGAAAGCCTGATCGACTTCACCGTTTTTTGGGGCGCTTGTCCGAACCGACCGGACGGGCTATGTCCGTTCCGGGACCCATATCGTCGAGCGACGGTTTTTTGAAATAACCGCCGCCCCGCTCCGATGCAGGCAAGGGTCCGCGCTTCTTTCTCGCGCGGGGACTGGCTTCCATTTCGCTTTCGAGCCGGGCGAGGGGATCGTCCATGACAGCGAGCTCGGTTTCGCGCAACCGCTTGATTTCGTCGCGCAGCCGCGCGGCCTCCTCGAAATCGAGATCGGCTGCGGCGTCCCGCATCTTCTTTTCCAGCGCTTCCAGGTGGGCGGCGAGATTGTTGCCGACCATGGCGCCGGCGTCGCTGACGTGGCCGATATCGGCAGTCACGTGATCCTTTTCGTAGACGCTGTCGAGGATATCGGAGATCCGCGCCTTGACGCTTTCCGGCGTAATGCCGTGCTCTTCGTTCCAGGCCTGCTGTTTTTCGCGACGGCGATCGGTTTCCCCAATGGCGCGCTCCATCGACCCGGTAATCGTGTCGGCGTAGAGAATGACCTTGCCGTCGACGTTTCGCGCCGCGCGGCCGATTGTCTGCACCAGCGACGTTTCCGAACGCAGGAACCCTTCCTTGTCCGCGTCGAGGATCGCGACCAGTCCGCATTCGGGGATGTCGAGCCCTTCGCGAAGCAGGTTGATGCCGACCAGCACGTCGAAGCTGCCGAGCCGCAGGCCGCGAATGATCTCGATGCGTTCGAGCGTGTCGATGTCGGAATGCATGTATCGGACGCGCACGCCCTGTTCGTGCAGATATTCCGTCAGGTCCTCGGCCATTCGCTTCGTCAGCACGGTGACAAGGGTGCGATAACCCTTCTTTGTCTGCATATTGATCTCGTCGAGCACGTCGTCGACCTGGTTCTTTGCAGGCCGCACCTCGACTGTGGGGTCGATCAGACCGGTCGGCCGGATGACCTGTTCGGCGAAGACGCCGCCGGACTGCTCCATTTCCCAGTTGCCTGGCGTCGCCGAAACCGAGATCGTCTGCGGACGCATGGCGTCCCATTCCTCGAAGCGAAGCGGTCGATTGTCCATGCAGGAAGGCAGACGGAATCCGTATTCGGCGAGCGTCGCTTTTCGCCGGAAGTCGCCGCGATACATGCCGCCGATCTGCGGCACGGTGACATGGCTCTCGTCAATGAAGATGATCGCGTTATCCGGAATGTATTCGAACAGCGTCGGCGGCGGTTCGCCCGGCTTTCTTCCCGTTAGATAGCGCGAATAGTTCTCGATACCCTGGCAAGATCCCGTCGCTTCCAGCATTTCCAGATCGAAACGCGTGCGTTGCTCCAGCCTCTGGGCTTCGAGCAGGCGACCCGCCGCTTCCAGCTCCGCGAGGCGGCTGGTCAGCTCCTGCTTGATGGACTTGATCGCCTGGTTGAGTGTTGGCCGCGGCGTTACGTAGTGCGAATTCGCGTAGATTTTCACCGATTTCAGGTTGTCGGTCTTGTGGCCTGTCAGCGGATCGAATTCCGTGATCGTATCGATTTCGTCGCCGAACAGGGAAATGCGCCAGGCGCGGTCTTCCAGGTGGGCGGGGAAGATCTCAATGGTGTCGCCGCGCACCCGGAAAGAGCCACGCACGAAGTTCACGTCCGAGCGTCGATATTGCTGGGCGACGAGGTCGGCCAGCAACTCGCGCTGGTTAATCCGGTCGCCGATCTGCATCTGGAACGTCATGGCCGTATAGGTTTCGACCGAGCCGATACCGTAGATGCACGACACAGACGCGACGATGATGGCGTCGTCTCGCTCCATCAGCGCGCGGGTCGCCGAATGCCGCATGCGGTCGATCTGTTCGTTGATCGACGATTCTTTCTCGATGTAAGTGTCCGAGCGGGGCACATAGGCTTCCGGCTGGTAATAGTCGTAGTAGGACACGAAATACTCGACGGCGTTGTCGGGAAAGAAATTCCTGAATTCGCCGTAGAGCTGGGCCGCAAGCGTCTTGTTGGGGGCGAGGATCAGCGCCGGGCGCTGCGTCGCCTCGATCACCTTGGCCATGGTGAAGGTCTTGCCGGATCCGGTTACGCCGAGAAGGACTTGCGTGCGGTCGTCGTCCTTGAGGCCCGACACCAGATCGGCGATCGCCGTCGGCTGGTCGCCGCTCGGCTTGTATTCGGTCTCCATCCGAATGGCGATGCCGCCCTCGGATTTCTCCGGACGTTCCGGCCGATGAGGAACCCAGGTCTTGCCGTCCTTGAACAGCGGATTGCCGGATTCGATGAGTTTGGACAGCGCCTCGACTGTTGCGGTGACGCCGGTTCCGCCGCCGCTGCCTTTCAGGTCCAGCTTCTGGGCGTCTTCCAGGCTGATATCCATGCCGGCCACGGGATTGAGGCCGGCCGCCGCCCGCGTCTTGGGATCGTGGCTGCCGCCAATGGATGTGCCGCGCGCGGTTCTGCCGGCGGCGGCGTTCTTGCTGGACTGCTTCCTGCCGCCGGATTTCTCCCTGGCGGCCTTTTCGGTGATCTCCTTCGCCCAGTCGCCGACAGAGCCGGAAAGAGGCGCGCCTTCCAGAGGCTTTTGCGGCGCTTCTTCGAAGCCGTCGGTTTTCTGTTTGGGGGATCTGCTGGCCATGGTCCGAATATGGCGTCGTCGCCGTCAAATGGAAAGGGCAGGGAGTATCCCCAGCTGCCGAATTTGTCGTTTACTGACACAAGGCTGTCAGGAGGCGGCGATCACGCGCTCAGAATTTCCACCGGTCGGGGCTTGCCGCTGTCGTCCAGCGCCACCATGACGAATCGCCCGGCGATGACGCGTTCGCGATGTGGTTTCAGGTAGCGTTGGGCCCAGGCTTCGACGTGCAGCGTCATCGATGTCCGCCCTACCTTTTCGATCTCTATGTAGACGCACAGCGTGTCGCCCACGTGCATCGGCTTCTCGAAGACCATTTCGTTGACAGCCGCGGTGACCACACGTCCGCCGGCAAGTTCCGCCGCCCGGATGCCGCAGGCTAGGTCCATCTGCGCCATCACCCAGCCGCCGAAGATGTCGCCGGCCGCGTTGGCGTCGCCCGGCATGGCGAGCGTCCGCAGCGTAAGTTCACCATTGGGAACTGCGTTTGCATCCGAGTTCATTCCCGACTCCGTCTTGCTGGTCACGCAGAGGTGTTACCTGCAAATCAGACACGGACGCAAGGCTGGATCTGGATGCGCGGGTTTTCTATCTCGACAGCGGCATGCGCCATCAGGTTCCGCTAAGAAATGACGTTTTCGCGCCAGTCGCGGCTGATTTGGTCGAACTCCAGGGCTTCCGTCCTGTCCTTCAGCAGCGAAAGGACTCTTGGCGGCGTCAACGGCAGTTCCGATACAGGTTTCCCGGTTGCGTTCGCTACCGCACAGGCAATGGTGGCGCCGACATTGAGGATAGGCACTTCGCCTGCTCCCTTTGTGCCGAGCGGTCCGATAGAAGGCCCGCTTGAAGTCTTTGGCGTTGATGACGTCGTGCCTGGCGCCGGCGCTTCGGAGGCAGGGCGCGTTGTGCATACACACTGCAACGCGACGTCTTGTTTATGGCCGCGACAGCTTGTGCCGTCGCCGGACATATCGGGCTTAGCGTCTTGAGACGCCACGCCAGGCCAGCGGCAGCACCGCGGCCGCCAGCGCGATCTTGAATGCAGCGCCTGGCAGGAACGGAATGACGCCGAGTTCGAGCACCGGTTTGTCCCATCCGATCAGTGCGCCGAGCCAGACCGCTCCGAAGACAAAGATGATGGCCGTGCCCAATGTCATGGCGACAAGGGTTTTGACTATGCTCCGATCCCATCCGCGTTCCGCCAGAAGGCCGACGGCGAAAGCTGCGACGACAAAGCCGACCAGATAGCCGCCAGTCGGGCCGACCATATAGGCGAGACCTATTCCGCGTTCCGGCGTTCCGGCGAATACCGGCATGCCGATGGCGCCTTCGGCGAGATAAAGCAGCACGGTTGCGGCGCCGAGGCGCCAGCCGTATGCCATGCCGATGACGAGCACCACGAATGTCTGCATGGTCATCGGAACGGGGTAGAAAGGCACTTGCACCTTGGCTGAGGCCCAGAGCAGGGCGGAGCCCGCAAGGGCGAGCAGGACATACTGCAATACAGAACGCTTGCCGAGAAGGCTCGACGCCAGAGTCGGATGTGCAGCGGCAGGAGTTGTCATGATGAGTTCCTTTCGTCTCAGGAAATGGCTTCCCGAATTGCATTCATCGCTGCGGCTCGGTCGTGGCGAGCGGCCAGCGCCGTCTCCATGTCGACCTTTACGAAGCGGGTTGGCGTGTGTGGCTGCAACTGTCCGATCAGGTCCATGTCGGCCGAGATCACGGTGCCAAGCATGAAGTAGCCTCCGCCTGACACGGCGTCGCGGTGGAGAATGATCGGTTCGGTGCCGCTGGGCACCTGTACCGATCCATATGGATAACATGCGTCGGTGATGTTCGACGGGTCGGCGCCGGCGCTATAGGGCTGCTCCCGTTCAACGAAATCGAGCTTGCGGCCGCCCTGGAAGCGATACCCCATGCGGTCGGCCTCATTTGCGACCTTCCAGGTGTCGTCGAAAAAGTTTTTCTGTGCGTTTTCGGTGATTCGATGCCAGTAGAGACCCGGCAGAACCCGCAATTCGGCCGGGTTCGAGGGCAGGCGGCGCAGCTTCTCGGGGACTGTCAGTCCCTCGCTTGCCGGTTTTGACATTTTCCCCAGCGGAAGCGTGTCGCCTGGTTGGACGGCCCGGCCGTCGACGCCGCCGAGTGCGCCAATGGCGTAGGTCGAGCGGCTGCCGAGCATCGGCGGGGTGTTGATGCCGCCGGAAATGGCGATATAGGCGCGTGCGCCCGCCTTCAGGAATTCGAAGGACAGAACCTGACCCGCCTTGATCGGAATGGCGGTCCAGGTCTCGCGCGCCTCGCCGTCCACCTTGGGCGGAAGTTCGGCGCCGCAGACGGCAACTGTGGCGTCTTCGGTGAATTCGAGCTCGGGACCCACGAAGACGGACTCCAGTCCGGCGGCGTCCTCTTCATTGCCTACCAGCAGATTCGCCGTCCTGAGTGCGAGGCGATCCATCGCGCCGCCCATCGGAATGCCGAGATGGTAGTAGCCGGGGCGCCCGAGATCCTGGATCGTCGTTGCTATACCGGCGGAGATGACATTAATCGGCATAGAGAGCCTCCATCAGCTTGGCGTTGCTGCCGTCGATATCGGCGTTGTAATCGTCAAGGGAGAACCGGACCTTGCGGATGCGCGGCATGAAAGTGTTCGCCTGAACCTCTTCGATCGCGGCGTCATATTCCTCACGGTTGATCGGCTTCCATTTGACGATGTCGCCGGGTTTGAAGAAGACAAGGAAATCCTTGAGATACGAGACGCTCTGTTGCGGATCGTAGATCGGCATCGGAGTAATACCGAACATCTGGTATCCGCCGGCGCCGCGCACCGAATAGATGCATGAAAAGCTGCCGCCGTAGCCGACGGTGAGCTTTGGCGTATCCGTGCGCGGGCGCAGATATTTCGGCACCTGGATCTGCCGGGCCCGGTCAACCATCTGGTAGAGGAACGGCAGTCCGGAGACGAAGCCGACCATAGACACGAACCACGGCGCGCCGGAGTGCGCTTCGATGAACTTCTCAACGCTCTCGTACCCGTTGATGCATGCTGCATATTCGATATCGGTTGCGTTGGGGTCCTGATGGCGTTCGCGAAACCGCATCAGCGTTTCGTGCGTCCAGGGATCCTGATAATAGACCGGAATCTCGATGATCCGCGTCTCGAGCACGGGTTCCGCCTTTTCGGCGGTTTCCTCAAGGCGCTTGAGCTCAGCCATCAGGTCGTCGGGCTTTATCACGTCCGGATCGAACTTGATCTGGAAGGAGGCGTTGGCCGGACAAATTTCAGTCACGCCCTTGATGTCGGCCTCTCGTACGGCGTTGGTCATCGACAGGCTGACGAAGAATGCTTCCAGCGACATCGCCTCATCGACTTCGACGAAGATGTGCTCGTCGCCGCCAAATGTGTATCGGCTGCTCATGAATTCGAGCCTTCCTTTTGCTTGATGCGGTTGAGGTTGTTTTCGAGCCAGGGTTCCAGCCAGCGGGTATGAACCTTGCCGGCGCGCAGGTCTTCGCTTTCCAGCAACGCCTCGAAGAGCGGCTTTGTGGTCGCCAGACCGTCCACCTGCAGTTCGCCGAGCGCGCGTTTCAGGCGGAGCAGCGCCTTGTCTCGGTCTTCCGCCCAGACAATCAGCTTGCCGAGCAATGAATCATAAAACGGCGGGACCGCGTAGCCGGGATAGAGCATGTGGTCGAAGCGCACGCCGGGCCCGTCAGGGGCCAGAAGTTCGCCAACCACGCCGGGAAAGGGCATGAAATTGTTCGCCGGATCCTCGGCGTTCAGCCGCACCTCGATGGCGTGTCCCTTCGCCGCCACGTCGTCCTGACTGACCCTCAGTTTCGCCCCGCCGGCGATGGCGATCATCTCGGCGACGAGATCGAAGCCGCAGATCATTTCCGTCACGGGATGCTCCACCTGAATGCGGGTGTTCATCTCGATGAAATAGAAATCGCCGGTTTCGTCGTCGTAGAGATATTCGATCGTGCCGGCGCCCTTGTAGTTCACGGACTTCGCCAGTGCGACGGCCGACGCGCAGAGCTTGTCCCGCACGTTTTCGTTGAGGGCCGATGAGGGAGCTTCCTCCCACACCTTCTGACGACGGCGCTGCAGCGAACATTCGCGCTCGTGGAAATGGACAACGTCCTCGCCATCGCCGAGCACCTGAACCTCGATGTGTCGGGCGCGCTCGATCACCTTCTCGATATAGATCCCGCCGTCACCGAACGCCGCTTTCGCCTCGGAAGACGCTTGCGGCGCAAGCGACAGGAATTCCTCGGCGCTGTCTGCGATGCGAATGCCGCGTCCGCCGCCGCCGGCGGCGGCCTTGATCATCACCGGGTAACCGATCTCGTCGGCGAGCTTCGCAGCTTCCTGCATATCGCCGATAACGCCGTCGCTGCCCGGCACGGTCGGGACGTTCGCCTTTTTCGCCTCGGCTCTCGCCGCAGCCTTGTCGCCCATCAGGCGGATTGTGTCGCCGCTGGGGCCCACGAAGATCAGACCCGCGTCGGCGACCGCGTCGGCAAAGCCGGCGTTTTCGGAGAGGAAGCCGTATCCCGGGTGAATGGCGTCCGCGCCGGTGTCCCTGGCCGCTTTCAGAATGGCCTCGATATCGAGGTAGGATTTCGCCGCCTGGGGCGGGCCGATATTGATAGTCTCGTCGGCCATCTGCACGGCGCGGCTATCCTTGTCTGCGTCGCTGTAGACCTGAACCGTCGCAATCCCGAGGTCGCGCGCTGCGCGAATGACGCGCACGGCGATCTCGCCTCGATTGGCGATCAGGAGTTTGCTGATGTTGCCCGTCTTCACGAAGCGCCTCAGTCCAGTTCGACGATGGTCTGGCCGGCCATGACCGGTTCAGCGTCATCGATCGGAAACGCGGTGATGTTTCCGTCGCCGTCCGACTTGATCTCGTGAAATGATTTCATCACTTCCACGATCGCGACCGTATCGCCTTTCGCAACCGTGTCGCCGACCTCTTTGAAGGGCGGCTGATCGGGCGCGGGCTTGCGGTAGAACGTGCCCGGGATGGGTGATTTGACCTCGTGTTTTGCCATGAATTGCTTCTCCTTGTTCGTCAGCGCCGGCGTCAGGCCGCGTGCAACTGACTGATCCCTTCCTGAACCGCCTTTGCGATGGCGACGGCGTTCGGTGTGTCCGAGTGCACGCAGATTGTTTCCACGCGCACAGGCAATGTCTTGCCGTTGATGGACGTCAGCCGACCATTGCGGACAGCCTCGACCGACCGCGAAGCCGCGACCTGCGGGTCTACGGCCGCATGTTCGCGTGTGATGATCAGGTTTCCATCGTCGTCATAATCCAGATCGGCGAAGAATTCCGCGAGGAAACCGCCGCCGCGGCGCGTGTAGACCTCTTCGTGCAGCGTTCCCGCAAGTCCCATCACAGGCACATCGTAGACCTCGGCCGCATCAGCGACTGCTTCGGCGATATACTCCATGCGCGCGGCCATGCCGTAAAGGGCGCCATGCGGCTTGAGATGCGAAAGCTCCATGCCCGCCTGGTCGAGAAAGCCCTTAAGCGCGCCGATCTGGTAGAGAATGATATTAGCCATCTCTTCGCGATCGATCTTCATCTCGCGCCGACCGAAACCCGCGAGATCGGGAAGCGAGAAATGCGCGCCGACCTTTACGTCATGCGTACGCGCAAGTTCGACCGTTTGCCGCATGTGGTTCGGATCGGACGCATGAAATCCGCACGCTACGTTGGCCTGGGTGATGAAAGGCATGATGCCCTCGTCATCGCCCATCTTGTAGAGACCGAAGCTCTCTCCCATGTCGCAGTTGATATCCACGGTCATATATTCGGTTCCTCAGTCTTTCAGTGATGCGACGTAGCGAAGCCGGATCTGGTCCGCGATCACCGCGAGGATCAGAAGGGCGCCGAGTACGACAGTCTGCAAATAGGATTCGATACGCGCCAGGTTCATGCCGTTCTGAACCAGGCCAATAAACAGGGCGCCGAGCACCACGTTTTCGAGGCGTCCGACACCGCCGCGAAGGCTTACGCCTGCGATCACGCAGGCGGCGATCGATTCAAGAGGCATGGACGCCCCGATATTCGCCTCTCCGGTGTCGAGGCGCGCCGTGAGCAACATGCCGGACACGGCGGCGAAAAAGGAGCACAGCACATAGGTGATGAACAGCGTGCCGGTCGTGTTGACGCCGGACAACGAGGCCGCCTTCACGTTGCCGCCCACGGCGTAGAAATATCGGCCCTGCGGGGTCCAGTACAGGAAGATATACAAGCCGATCGCGAGCAAGGCGGCGACATAGACGGGAACGGGTACGCCGAACATGGAACCGAAGCCGAATATGTCGCCGAAAGCCACCGGCATGCCGTAGACTGGTACGCCGCCTGTCAGGAACAGCGCGACGCCAAAGCCGACCGAAGTCATGCCGAGAGACATCATGAAGGGCGATACGCCGAAAAATGCGACGCCCGCGCCATTCACGACGCCAATCATCGAGCCGGCCGCAATGCCGGCGAGGCATCCAACCGTGATGGCGAGCCACACCATGTCGGGCATCGCCACGGCGGTCGCGGCCATCGCCATCGCGCCGACCACCGACGACAGCGCCACGACCGTCCCGACTGAAAGGTCGAAGCCGCCGGTCAGCAGCGCCAGCATCTGTCCGAGCGACACGATCATCAGATAGACAGACTGGCGCAGGACGTTCATCAGGTTGCGCGCCGTCAGGAAATTGTCCGACATCAACGTGAACACGATTAGTGCGATGAGAAGCAGGAAGGGCAGGATGCCAACGCGAACAAAGATGCGCTTGACGAAATCGCCGCTCGCCGCCGCTGCAGGCGCCGTCGTCGTCTTGTCGGCGGTCATGCCGCCTCTCTTTCGAAGAAATGCGATAGCACGTTCTGCTCCGTAAGCTGCTCGCCCGCGACCTCGGCCTGAATTCGGCCACGGTAGAAAACATAGGCGCGGGTGGTGAGATGAAGGATCTCCGGAAGGTCGGAGGATATGAGGACGATCGCCGTGCCGGCGCGCGCCAGTTCGACGATGAAACGATAGATGGACGCGCGAGTCCCGACATCGACGCCCACGGTCGGTTCGTCGAATACGATCAGGTCGTAGTGTCGCGTGAGGGCCCGGGCGAGCATTGCTTTCTGCTGGTTGCCCCCGGAGAAATGGTCGACGGCGCGCTCAATACGCGGAGGCGACAAATTGAGCCGTTCCGCCAGCGCCGTCACCGCCTGGCGTTCACCGCCTGCATTGAGGAACACGCCATTCGAGAAAGGCGCTATGTCCAGGGATGCGAGGGCGACGTTCTCGCGAATCGACCGCATCATCATCAGGCCTTCACTGCGACGGTCCGCCGGCAGGTAGAGGAAGCCAGCCCTGATGTTGCGCCGCGGTTTATGGCCCGTAACATCGGCGTTCTTGAAGCGCACTGCGCCGGACGAAATCGGTAACGTTCCGAAACAGGCTTGCATGAGTTCGGACTTGCCTGAGCCGACCAGGCCCGCCATGCCGATGATCTCGCCTCTTTTAACGTGAAGCGTGGCGTCGGTCACCGAGCCGTCGGCCACTGACACGTTGTCGACGTCGAGCACCGTTTCTCCGGGGTCGGGCAGGTCGAGGTCGGGGAAGATGCCGCCGACCACGCGGCCGGTCATCAAACCTACCAGATCGTCTTCCGATGCGGTTTGCGCGTCCACCGTGTCGATGTAGCGCCCGTCCCGGAGAACCGTAATGCGGTCGCCGATCCGGCGGATCTCCGCCATGCGGTGGGTGATGTAGATGATCCCCACGCCGCGCGCCGTCAATTCGCCGATCAGCTCGAAGAGATGGTCTGTTTCGTGATTGGTCAATGAGGCGGTGGGTTCGTCGAGAATGAGCACGGACAGGTCCGAGCGAAAAGCTTTTGCGATTTCAACCATCTGCTGTTCTGCGCGCGTCAGGTGGTCGATGCGCTGGTGCGGCTGTAGGTTGAAGCCGAGTTCGTCGAGGATCTTTCGCGCCTCGCGGCGAATGGCCGCCTTGTCGACGAAGCCGCCGCGCCGGGGTTCCGCGCCAAGAAATAGGTTTTCCTCGACCGTCATCTGCGGGATCAGCGAGAACTCCTGGAAGACGGCGGAAATGCCGTGCGCCCGCGCTTCATGAACCGAACTGAACGTGACGGGTTTTCCGCGAAGCAGGATCTGGCCGGCGCTCGGATGGTTGGCGCCGGCCAGGATCGATATCAGAGTGGACTTGCCGGCGCCGTTTTCTCCAAAGAGCACGTGAACTTCGCCAGTCATCAGGTCGAAATCAACGTTGTCGAGCGCCAGCACGCCCGGATATTGCTTGGACATGCCATGCGTGGCGAGAAGCAGGTCCGCCTTGGTGGCCTGATCTTCTGACTGCCGCATGGTGTTGTCCGACATCGTCCGGGCGCCGCTGTTCTGATTACTCTACCGAGAACACCGGACGGAAGCCGTCGGGCGCCAGGGTGGAGGTGGGGTCGAAGTCCTTATAGTTTTCCTGGGTCACCACCTGGAGTTCCGGACCGACATGCATCATGAAGTCCTTGCCTTCAAGGATGCGGACAGCCTGATCGACTGCAATCCGGCCCTGGATGACGGTGGAGTCCGTCGGCGCCGCGAGGATCTGACCTCTCGAGATGCCCTGGGCCACGCCCGGCGTGAAGTAATAGGCGACAACCTTGATCTGGTCCGTCAGACCGCGCGAACGGAGAATCGGCACGGCGGCTTCCGCAGTCACGGCGGTTCCGACGATGTAGTCGAGATCGGGGTAGGCTTCGAGCGTGTCCTCGATCAGCTTGGACTGGGCTTCCTTGCCGGTGTCTCCGTACTTCGTGTCGACGACCTCGACGGCGCTGCCTTCGATTGCGCCTGCAAATCCCGTGTTGCCCGCTTCGACCCAGCCAGCCCCAGCCGGCCCGGGGAACCATGCTACCTTGGCGGCTTCACCGCCGGACGGATGTTCCGCGGCAAGAAATTCACCTGCCTTCGCACCCATTTCGCCGAACGAGACGAGGGACTTTGCCGACAGTTCCTCGGACGACATGCCGTTGATGACGTCGATGACCGGAATATCCTTCGAGCGGATCTCGCCGACGAGGTTGTTCAGGCCGTCAAACGAGATGGCGCCGATGATGACCGCGTCGGCGCCGGCCGAAACGCAGTCCTCGATCTGGGAGATCTGGGTGTTGAGTTCGGTGTAGCCGCCGGCTTCAACGACGTTGGCCTTCACGCCGAGGCGCTTGGCCTCTTCGGTCACGCCATAGTCAACGCCGAGCCAGTATGCGTCCTTCATGTGCGGGAACGAAACGCAGATATCCCAGGCCTTGGAGGCCTTTTCAAGCGGTTCGTAATCCATCTTCGTCCTGGCGCTGTCCATGGCCATTGTTTCCCAGACTTCGACCGGGAAGGGGAACCATTCCTGGGCATGTGCGGCCGTCGACATCGTCAACGCCACCGCTGCGGATGCCATCAATGTAGAGATTGTGTGCTTCATAGAAGTACCTCCTGATAGGTGCGAACCCATTGTCCACTTTTCCGGCCCACCAGCGGAGGGACGGTCGAAGAAAATGAAAGAACAGGATGGGGAAATTGTAAAATACGAATATTAGGGATATTAATTCTGATTTTCTTATTTCGCACGCGCAAACAAGAGGCATGCCTAAATTTGTATCAGAGCAGCAATGTTTCGTTGTCGAATTGCCCTAAAAGCCCGGTATTTGTCATGTTTTTCAGTGTTTAACTGTAATTTTCAAGAGGGCTTCGATCGAACTGTGATGCAAATCTTTGCATTGAATTATAAAAAAAGCTGATATGGATTATCTATAAAATGAATGAACCTTCGATACGGCAGATCCGCTACTTCATAGCCGTGGCCAATATGGGCCAGGTGTCGCGCGCGGCCATGGAGCTGAACGTCTCGCAATCGGCGGTCACCACAGCGATCAAGCAGCTTGAGGAAATCGTCGGCGTTCCTCTCTTTCATCGCCACGCCGGCGGCGTGATGCTGACCTATGAAGGCAATATATTTCTGGATCACGCCCGCCGTATCATGGCGGCAGTCGATGAGGCGGTGCGTTCCCCGCGGCGGCTGCGCGACGATGTCAAAGGCACCCTTCGCCTCGCGATGACCTATACCGTCGCCGGGTATTTCCTGTCGCCCTATATCGAGCGCTTCGTCCGCGCCTTTCCCAGCGTGAACCTGCAACTCACGGAAGCGCCGCGAAGCGCCATCGAGGACGGCCTTGTGTCCGGGACTTTCGATCTGGCGGTCTTGTTGACGTCCAACATTCTCGATCAGGAGGGGGTGGCATACGAGACGCTGCTGAAGTCGCGCCGCAGACTGTGGCTGTCTTCGCAGCATCCATTGCTGGCTATTCCGTCAGTGGGCCTGTCGGATATCGCCAACGAGCCATACATCATGCTGACGGTTGATGAGGCGTCGAATACGGCGCAGCGGTACTGGAATCGAACAAGCTATCGGCCGAAGGCGATCCTGCGAACCTCCTCCGTGGAAGCCGTCAGATCGATGGTCGCCAACGGCATGGGCGTGACGATCCTTTCGGACATGGTCTATCGACCGTGGTCGCTTGACGGTCGCAGGGTGGAGGTCGTTTCACTGGCGGATCGGATTCCGACCATGGACGTCGGTCTCGCCTGGGCCGCCAATGTTGATCAGAACGCCGCTGTTAAGGCCTTCCGGGAATTCATGCATATGGGCGAGCAGTCCCATATGCTTGAGAACGAAGGTCGTATCTGAGCGGCGCCCTTTAAAATCTCCGGAAGGGTCCGTCATCCCAATAGTCGATGTCCTCGCAATGGCGGACTGGACATTTGGCCCGATCAGCGGTCGGAACCCAACCGGGTTTCGCCCACTCGCCCGGTTCGCACCAGCCGCTGTTGGCGACGTAACGATCGTAGAGGGTCATGCCCTGCACCCTCTTGGAGGGATAGCGCAGAATCGCGGCTCCCTGCTGCTGGACAATCGCCTGAACGTCCCGGCATTGCATCTTGTTGACGTTGTATCGGTTGATCGCCTGGGCCGGCAAAACCATCATCGTCAGGACGCCGGCCAGTAGAATGACTCGCATATCATATCCTCGGTTGGGTTCTCGTTTCTTGCAACAGAAACGCCGAAAAGCCCGGCCTGGTTGCGTCTCGCAAACTGTTAGCCCAATTTCCGGTTATACTCGCCGTTTGACGAAATTGGGATTGCAGGCGCCCTCTATTCCGAAAATACGACTGGCGAGTGTAGGATCTGGTTATCTGGAGGCGTGCTTGTCTCGATCTGAAAATCACCGGGAGTGTTTCGATGCAATATGCCATTCTCATCTACGGTATCGAAGGCGTGTTTGATCGCCTGCCGGAAAACGAACAGGAACGCGCCATGGAAAAGCACCGCGAATTGCAACGTGAACTTGGCGAACAAGGGGCACTGGGCAGCGTCGCGCGTTTGATGGACACGACGACGGCGATGACGGTCCGACAGAAGGGAGACTCGGTTCTGGTGCTGGATGGGCCGTTCGCGGAGACGAAGGAACAATTGCTTGGCCTCTACATCGTCGAATGCAGCTCCATGGATGAGGCGATAGAGCAGGCGAAAAAGCTTCCGCTGGAGATTTTCGCCTATGAAGTCAGGCCGGTAGGCTGGGGAGGGGGAACTTTGGCGCAGCCTTCTGCCGATGCCTGATGAGGGCCTTGTGACCTCGGCAGGCCTGGAGGCGATACTGGCCAATGCTCGCCCCCGCGTCATCGCGGCGCTGGTGCGGCATTTCAACAGCGTTGATCTCGCCGAAGACGCCTTCCAGGACGCGTGCGAAAAGGCCGTCAGGACCTGGACTGATGACGGCGTGGCGCGCGATCCGACGGCCTGGCTGATCGTCGTGGCCCGGCGAAGCGCCATCGACGGCATTCGCAAGAGCCGTCGCCGGGTCGGTTTGCTGGAAGCCGCCGCTTCTGTTGATGAGCAACCGGATCCGGAAGAGGAGCTTTTGCTCCAACTCGATCAGGACGAATTGCGCGACGATGTGCTGAGACTGATGTTCATGTGCTGCCAGCCGGATCTTCCGCTGCACGATCAGCTTGCCCTTGCGCTGAAAGTTATCGCCGGTTTTCCAGTCGACAACATAGCGCGCGCCTTCGTTGTCCAGCCGAAGGCGATGGAGCAGCGCATTACGCGAGCGAAGAAGAAAGCGGCGTCGGTGGCGACACGGCTGGAAACGCCGACGCTTCAGGAGCGCGCGAGGCGGCTCAACGCGGTCAGCCTGATGATTTATCTGCTTTTCAACGAAGGATATACGGCTAGCGGCGGCGACACTCATATTCGCGAGGAGTTGTGCGAGGAAGCGATCCGGCTGGCGCGTTTGCTGCTGATGCTGTTTCCGGCGCAGGCTGAGGTCATGGGACTGCTGGCGCTCTGCCTGTTGCAGCACTCGCGTCGGCGCGCCCGCATCGGCGAAGATGGCAAACTGATTGCGCTTGAGGATCAGGACCGCGGAAAGTGGGAGCAGTCGGCGATTTCCGAGGGTCGCGCCCTCCTTGAAAAGGCTTTACGGCACGGCCGCCCCGGCGCCTATCAGGTTCAGGCGGCGATTGCAGCCGTTCACTGCGCGGCGCCGGCCTCGGACGAAACGGATTGGCGTGAGATCGAGCAGCTCTACGCCGCACTGGAACAGTTGCAGCCGTCACCGGTCGTTTCGCTCAATCGCGCCGTGGCCATGTCGAAAGCGTTCTCGGCGGAGGCGGCGCTGCGACATCTCGGGTCGGTCGCCGACAGTCTGTCCAACTACATTTACTACCACACGACGCTTGCGTCCCTGCTCGCTGAGACCGAACAATTCGACGCCGCCGCAGCCGCCTATGAACGGGCTTTGCAACTCGGTCCGACCGAGCAGCAGGCCGGGCATATTCGCGAGCGGATGCGGTTTTGTGAAAAACGCAGAATAAAATCCGCCCCAAGTGTCGGATAGCGCGATCATCGCGCGTCCTTCTTGTGATTGCGAACCCGAAACCAAGGAGGATGAAATGAGCAATCCAATGCAGACCCATGGCGCGGCAAGCTGGATACAGCATTCCGGAAGTGACCCCGCAGCCGCCCGGAAATTCTACGAGACTGTCCTCGGCTGGAGCGTTGCGGACATGCCGATGCAGAACGGCTCGGCCTATCCGGGCATCATGGTCGGGGAGGCGCCGATTGGCGGCTTCATGCCACAGCCTGCCGAAAACGGGGAGTGGACAATCTACATCACCGTCGACGATGTCGACGCACGGTATCAGTCGGCCCTGGACAAGGGGGCTGACGGCGTCGAAGCGCCGACGGACTATCCCGGAGTCGGCAGAATGGCGAAGATCAGAGACCCTTTCGGGGCTTCTATCGCCATGATCACCTATGAGAGCATGCAAGGCTGACAATTGCCGGTCCGGTTTCGCCGGACCGGCTTTTTGCAAACGGAGTGAAAAAGGCAATGGCTCACGATCCCCATCTCGCCGAACTCCTGCGTGACGCCCTGTCCACGCGGCAAGGTATTACGGAAAGGAAAATGTTCGGCGGCGTATGCTTCCTTTTGAACGGCAACATGTTCGCCGGCGTCGCCAACCATGACAGCTTCATGTTTCGCGTTGGAAAGGAACTTGAAGAGGACGCGCTGGCGCGCCCCGGCGCCAGGCCAATGGACTTCACCGGACGAAAAATGGGAGGGTTGATCTGGGTCGATGCGGACGCCGCGATCGAATCTGGTCTCGAGCAATGGATTGATTTCACGGCCCGTTTTGTGGGCTCGTTGCCGCCGAAATAGGAGTTCGCCCATGTTTGAGGGATTTTCCAGAGAAACGGTCTCGTTTTTGTCCGATCTCGACAGGAACAATAACAAAGAATGGTTCGAAGCGCATCGACAGGACTACGAGACTTTGATTGTCGAACCAGCGCTCAACCTCATTGAAACCATGGCGCCGGTCGCCGAACGATTGACCCCGCAGCACAAGGCGACGCCGAAGATCAATCAGTCGCTGCGGCGCATCCATCGCGACACCCGGTTCTCGAAGGACAAGACGCTCTACAATCCGAGGATTCACATGGTGTTCTGGACGGGCGACCATCCCAACAGGTCGGCTGGAATCCACCTGGTGCTCGCCCATGACCATTTTGGATATGGGTCCGGACATTGGGCTTTCGATCCGGAAGGCCTTGAGAAATATCGGCGCTCGGTTCTCGACGACGCGGCGCGTGCGGAGCTGGACACTGCGCTCGAAAGCGCCTCCGAAAAAGGCTGCTTTCTTGGCGAAGAGGAACTGAAACGGCTTCCCAGGGGTTATGATGCAGACGGTCGGGCCGCTCAATTGCTCCGCCGGAAGGGCCTTGTGGCGAGAACAGGCGAGAACATCGGTTTCGATGACCGCATATTCGGACCGCAAGCAGTGGATTTTGTGACAGAAATCTTCGAGGCCCTTGCGCCGCTTGACGCCTGGATAGACCGTCATGTGACCTGATTCTGTGACGGAGTATGTTTTTTATGGGGATGTTCCGGCTTCATGGACTTGCGTTCATCCTGGCTCCGTATCTGATCGCGGCTTCCGCGCTGCCCGACAACGCGCCCATACCGACGGCTCGTCCCCAGATTGAGCCTGCCGGCGATTACTCGTTGAAACATGAGAACGAAGTTCGGATTCCTCTGCCGACGCCGCGCCCTGAAGCAGCCGAAGAAAAATCGGAGCCGGACGAGCCCGCTCCATTGACGGCGGAAGAGGTGAGTTGCCTTGCCGATCTCGTCGAGCTGGAGGTGGAATTCAAGGTCGTTGATCCGATACAGGGCGAGGGTCAGTGCGGCGTCGACCATCCGATCAAGGTCAAAAGATTGTCGTCCGGCGTTGCTCTTGATCCGCCGGGCGTCATGACCTGTGCGACAGCTCTCTCCCTCGAAAACTGGACCAGAGAAACCGTGGAGCCGGCGGTTGACGCCATTTTCCGCGATGAACTTGCCGCAATTGGCAACTACTCCACCTATGTCTGCCGCACCCGAAACTCCCAGACGGGCGCCAAGATTTCCGAGCACGCAAAGGGCAATGCGATCGATATCGGCCGGTTCGTTCTTGAAGGCGGCCGGGTGATCGAGGTGCGTTCACCGCCGCTCGCGGAGTTTCTCGAAAAGGGATTTCTCTATGCGATCCGCGAGGATGCGTGCGACCATTTCACGACGGTGCTCGGACCCGGTTCGGATGTATTCCACGCCGACCATTTCCATCTGGACATGATCCAGCGACGCAACGGATATCGCTATTGCAAGTAACTGCGGTTACAAGGACCTTTTGCAGGCGCGTCGCCTTGCCGTATCTCGGCGATATTGGTGTTGTGAAAATCTTCTGTTAACACGTAGGAGTTGGCGCGGCTTTCGATAGACGTTCGCCGACGGCGGTAGCGTTCTTTTTGGGTGATCCGCCAGGTTTCACGGGAACAGAAGGACATCCGGCATTGAATTCTCCCGTAGCGCAGATCAGGAACCTCAGGGTGGAGTTTCAGACGAAGGACGGACCTGTTCTGGGCGTCGAGGAAATTTCCTTTGAAGTGCAGGCTGGCGAAACCCTCTGCATTGTCGGTGAATCCGGATCCGGCAAATCCGTATCGTCCCTGTCCCTGATGCGGCTGGTGGAATTCGGCGGGGGCGAAATTACCAAAGGAGAGATGTTGTTCGAGCGGCGTGACGGCGCCGAAACGGATCTTGCCGCCGCCAGTCAGAGTCTCATGCGCGATATTCGCGGGAATGAGATCGGGATGATCTTCCAGGAGCCGATGACTGCGCTCAATCCGGTGTTCACGGTGGGCTGGCAGTTGACGGAAGGCCTGCGCGTCCACCGGAACCTGAGCAGGTCCGAAGCCACAAAGCGTGCGCTCGAACTGATGCGCCACGTGCGCATTCCGGAGCCTGAGCGCAGGTTGAAGCAGTACCCGCACGAACTCTCCGGCGGCATGCGCCAGAGGGTTGTCATCGCGATGGCGATGGCGTGCGAGCCGCGCCTGCTTATCGCCGACGAACCGACCACCGCGCTTGACGTGACTATTCAGGCGCAAATTCTTGCGTTGATGGACAGGCTCAAGCGTGAGACCGGCTCGGCGGTCATCTTCATCACCCACGACATGGCGGTTGTCGCGCAGATGGCGGATCGTGTCGTGGTGATGTATCGCGGCCGGAAAGTTGAGGAGGGCCCGGTCGAGCAGATTTTCGACAATCCGCAGCACGACTACACCAAAGCGCTCCTGGCGGCGGTGCCCAAGCTCGGCGAGATGCGCGGAAAGGCCAATCCCGAACCCATGAAACTCCTGGGCGCGAATAAACATGTCGCCGGACCGATCGTCGGCTCCGAAGACGTTCTGTTGCGCGTCAAGGGGCTGACCACCCGCTTTGGCATCAAGGGCGGTGTGCTGCGCCGTACGATGTCCCAGGTGCATGCGGTTGAGGATGTTTCGTTTACGATCAATCGCGGGCAGACCCTCAGTCTCGTGGGGGAGTCGGGGTGCGGCAAGTCGACCTGCGGACGCTCGATCCTGCGGTTGGTCGAGCCGGTCGCAGGCGAGGTGTGGCTTGAAAACACCAATCTTATGGAACTCTCTTCCTCACAATTGCGCAAGACGCGCATGAATATGCAGATGGTGTTCCAGGATCCGTTCGCCTCGCTCAATCCGCGCATGAAGCTTGCCGATCAGGTGGCCGAACCCTTGTGGAATTTCAGCGCATTGCGCGGATCAGACCTGACCAAGCGCGTGGCCGAATTGTTTGAGCGGGTAAGACTGCCGAGAAACTATCTCAATCGTTATCCTCATGAATTGTCCGGTGGTCAGCGCCAGCGCATCGCCATCGCGCGCGCACTGGCCTTGAACCCGAAACTCATCGTCGCCGATGAAGCGGTTTCGGCGTTGGATGTTTCCGTTCAGGCCGAGGTTCTCAACCTGATGATGGAGCTCCAGGTTGAACTGGGGCTTTCCTATCTGTTCATTTCCCATGACATGGCGGTGGTGGAGCGGGTCAGTCACCACGTCGGCGTCATGTATCTTGGCCGGATCGTCGAGATCGGTCCGCGCAGCGCGGTTTTCGAAAATCCGCAGCATCCCTACACCCGGTCGCTATTGTCCGCCGTGCCTGTCGCCGATCCGAAAAAGCGCAAGAAGGAAGCGGAGCTGAACTTCAAGCCCATTCCATCTCCGGTTTTCCCTGTGGGCTATGAGGCCGAGCCAAGCGAATATTCCGAGGTAACCCCCGGCCATCTAATTCTACAGGGCGACTGGGGCGGTTTTGAAAGCATGGCCGGCGCCGCCTGAAGACCCACATTTGCCGGAGGCGGGCTGGCGTGGATCTCATTCTTTAATCAATTCGTTCAAGCCTGCGATTCAAGGGTCTCAGCTGGCGAACACAAGTGAATTTCATCTTCCGGGAAGGCAAGTAACCGACATGGATGTAGTGGAACCCAAAAAGTCGAGATCGTCGGTCCGTAAACGCGCCAACGCTATCAAGGACTTTCGGTGCAAGAACCTCGTGGCCGTCCTGGAATGTCCGAATGATATCAAGAATATCGGTTCGGTCATTCGCAACGTAAACGCGTTGGGGGTT
Source organism: Flavimaribacter sediminis (assembly GCF_019492055.1). Lineage (GTDB taxonomy): Bacteria > Pseudomonadota > Alphaproteobacteria > Rhizobiales > Rhizobiaceae > Flavimaribacter > Flavimaribacter sediminis. The sequence goes on from NZ_JAICBX010000001.1 coordinate 900,743, forward strand.
GAGAAGGTCTATGTCATCGATCCTCGCAATGACCTGCCCGCTGAATGGCAGGACATGCGCGAAAGAAAATCGCTCTCGAAGACGTCCGCGTCTGCGGTCAAATGGACGTTTGTGCGACGCTTCGACAGCACCGAAGCTTGCCTTGCCCATCTTAAGAAGAAGGGCTTCGTATCCGTGGTGACGTCGCCACATGTGAAGGGCAAGACCAATGTTTACCTGCATGAGGGCGATTACACACAGCATACAAAGCTGGCGGTGTGGTTCGGCAACGAAAAGCGCGGCATCAGCGAATTGGCTGTCGAGCGTTGCGAGATGTGCGTCGCAATCCCGATGTTCGGAATGATCGAGAGCCTGAACCTTGGAACGAGTTCCGGCATCGTGCTTTACGAAGTGACGAAGCAGAGGCGAGAGTACCAGAGCAAATATCGTCGTCGGAAGAAGAGGGGAGAGAGGGCAAACCCGCTGCCGACGGTTATCGAGCGGGATCAATCAGCCTGATCGCCGTCGACGGGATTCATCGTGCCCGGCGTTTTGTCGCGGATTTCACGCAGTCGTGGAAATGACCTTTCGTCCCGACAGCCCCGGTTGGTTTCCAAATCGGGCCAGACCCTGTATTCACCGCGGTAAAGACAGATCAGCGTGTAAGGTTGAAAGGATACAATGAACCGGGTGACCCCGCTGATCCTCGCCGTTGCTCTTTTCATGGAGCAAATGGATTCAACTGTTATTGCGACCTCGCTTCCGGCGATCGCCGCGGATCTCGACACCAGCCCTATCGCGCTGAAACTGGCGCTTACGACGTATCTGGTCGCTCTTGCAATCTTCATTCCGGCCAGCGGATGGGTCGCCGACCGGTTTGGCGCCAAACGCGTTTTCATCATCGCGATCTTCGTCTTCATGGCGGGATCGCTGACATGCGCGGTGGCCGGTTCGCTCAGTGAGTTTGTCGGCGCGCGCTTTCTTCAGGGCATGGGCGGATCGATGATGACGCCTGTCGCCAGGCTGGTGCTGGTTCGGGCGACTGAACGCAGCAGGTTGGTGGAGGCATTGGCCTGGCTGACGGTTCCGGCGCTCGTCGGGCCGATGGTCGGACCGCCAATCGGCGGATTCCTGACGACCTATGTCAGTTGGCACTGGATTTTCCTCATCAATATTCCGATCGGTCTGATCGGCGTCGCCTTCTCGCTGGCCTATCTGCCAGTGATACCGGGGCAGGAGAACGGACGTTTTGATGCGACGGGGTTCATTCTGTCCGGTCTTGCTGCTTCCGGCGTCGTCTTCGGACTTTCCGTCGTCAGTCTGCCGGCTCTGCCGTTACTTTATGGCGTCATTTCGGTCGCCGCCGGTATCGGCTGTATCGTGCTCTACTGGCTTCATACGAAGCGCGTAGCCCAGCCGCTGCTTGACCCGAAATTGTTCAGGATCACGACATTTCGAGCCAGTATCGTCTCCGCCACTATCGCGCGGCTCGGCATCGGCGCAACACCGTTTCTGTTGCCGTTGATGCTGCAGATCGGCTTCGGTCTGAGTGCATTCGAATCCGGCATGGTCACTTTTGTCGGCGCCATTGGCGCGCTGGTCGTGAAATTCGCGACGATGCGCATTTATGCGCGTTTCGGCTTCAAGAGGGTCCTTGTCGCGATGATTGGCTTGTCCGCGCTCTTTCTTATGGCCATGACAGCGTTCTCGCCGGCGCTTCCATTTGCAGTGATCTATTCGATCCTGCTGCTGAACGGTTTCGTTCGCTCGCTCATGTTTACAGGATTCAACGCCCTGGTTTTTGCGGATGTCGAACAGTCGGAAGCTGGACCGGCGACGGCGATCGCAGCGGTGTTCCAGCAGATATCAATGGCGCTTGGCGTTGCGGTCGCGGGCGTGCTGGTGGAAGCGAGCCTGTGGTGGCGGGGAGGCGGACTTGATCTCGCGGATTTCCAGTTCGCGTTCTTCTGCGTCGGCATCATTACCGCGCTCGGCATCCTGCCGATCCTGCGTCTGCACACGTTCGCCGGCTCCGAGGTTTCGGGTCACGGCAAAGCCCGTGATGGCGCGGCGGCTTCCTGAAAGACCCTGTTATTTTCCGTCGCTGACGCCAGCTTGTTCGAACGTCGCCATGCCGCTGTGGCACAGGGCTGCCGACTTGACGATGCCGGCGGCGAGGGCGGCTCCGGTGCCTTCTCCAAGCCGCATTCCCATGGCGAGCAGGGGCGTTTTTTGCAGACGTTCGATCGCCTTCATATGGCCGGGCTCCGCCGACACATGGCCGACGATACAGTGATCGAGCGCTGCCGGATTGGCGGCGTGGAGGACAGCCGCCGCCGAAGTCGCCACAAAGCCGTCTATGATAACGGGGATGCGCTCCATGCGCGCCGCCAGGATAGCGCCGGACATGGCCGCGATTTCCCGTCCGCCGAGTCTTCTCAGCAGTTCGAGCGGATCGCCAAGATGCTGACGATGCAGATGGACGGCCTTCTCGACCGCGTCGATCTTGCGCCTCAAGCCTTCGCCTTGCGCGCCCGTGCCGGGGCCGACCCAGTCCTCGGCCTGGCCGCCGTACAGGCCGTAATAAATAGCTGCGGCGATCGTCGTATTGCCGATCCCCATCTCTCCAATGCAGAGAAGATCGGTTCCGCCTGCGATCGCCTCCATGCCGAAGGCCATTGTCGCGGCGCAACTGCGCTCGTCAAGGGCCGCTTCTTCCGTAATGTCGCCGGTCGGAAATTCGAGTGCGAGGTCGAAGACCTTCAGACCGAGATCGTTGGCGATGCAGATCTGGTTTATGGCTGCGCCGCCGGCGGCGAAATTCTCCACCATCTGTGCAGTGACCTCGGCCGGAAACGGGGAGACGCCCTGTTTGGTTACACCGTGATTGCCGGCGAAAACGGCGACGAGCGGTCGCGTGACCGCCGGAGGCCGTCCGGTCCAGGCCGCCAGCCACTCGGCGATTTCTTCAAGGCGTCCGAGCGCGCCGGGAGGCTTGGTCAGAACGCTGTTGCGCTCCCTCACGGCCTGGACGGCGGCCATGTCCGGTCCCGGGAGATTGTCCAGTAGTTCGCGAATATCGTCGAACGGAAGTCCGGAAGTCGCCATTGCATGATTCCCTGTCTTTGAATATCCGTCAGGCAATAGGGAATTCAGGAACAGATGCAAGGGCCTGCGGCCGTCATTCGTTGATCGCAACCAGTTGCCGCAGGCGCAACGCTATGGCCAGAGAAAGGGCCTCGCTATGAACGAGCTTGTTCTGGACACGGCGCGCGCGGTCGGGTTTCTAAGCCGTCTGCCGGTTCCCGCACGGTATTTCGAAGATTCTGACGGCCGCATGGACCGGACGTGTCGCGCATTTGCGTTCGCCGGCCTCATCATAGCCTTTCCCGCTGCTTTGCTTGCGACCCTGCTTCTGTCGCTCGGCGTCGACCCCCTTCTGACGGCGGCTGCGGCCATCACTGCCCTCGTCATCCTGACGGGCGCTCTCCATGAGGACGGTCTGGCCGATTGCGCGGACGGTCTTGGCGGCGGTCGCGACAAGCAGCAAACCCTCGACATCATGAAGGACAGCCGGATCGGAGCCTACGGGACGATCGCGCTCGTGCTCTCGTTGTTGCTGCGGGTCGCCGGCCTGGCGGCGATCGCAGGCTCGCTGTCACCCACGGCGTTCGCCTTGGCTGTCCTTGCGACTGCCTCGATCAGCCGCGCGGCCATGGTCTGGCATTGGGGGGCGCTGTCGCCAGCGCGCTCGGACGGCGTGGCCGTCGGCGCCGGCGAGCCGACGACCGCCTCCGTCCGCTTCGCCTTGGCTACGGGCGGCGCAATTGGCGTCGTGCTTGTCTGGCTCGTGGCGGGCGTCTTGGCGGTTATCGTCGCCGGCGCGGCAACCGCCGCTATGACATGGAGTTTCACAGCGTTTGTGCGAAGCAGAATTGCTGGTCACACCGGCGATACGATCGGCGCCGCGCAACAACTGGCGGAGATTGCGGTCCTCTTCGGTCTTGCTCTTTGTCTCTAAAAACCCAATATGGCTCTTTGACGCGAACCGAAATTATCTGGAAGCGCTTTGATTGAATCCCCCTGCATTCTTGTGTGCTCCATCGATGAGAAAACCGGCTATTGCTTCGGGTGCGGCCGCACGACAGACGAGATTGCCGGCTGGCTGGCCTATTCGGCGCAAGAGCGGCGCGAAATCATGAATATTTTGTCGGACAGGCTGGAAACGGTTGAACGGAAACCGCGCAGGGAGACCCGACGCGGCCGGATGGCGCGGGAGCGGGCCGGAGGAAGATCGTGAGCAAGATATTGTGGGTTGTTCTCGGCGTTATCGCATTGGCCTTGATGCTCCTCGTCATCAATCACGATAGCGGTGAAACGCTCGGGCTGCCGAATGACCGTTTCGCGAATGTGGTCTATTTCGGAGTCTGGGCGGCTGTCGCTTCCGTCGCCATTCTCGGCTCGGGTCAGCGGCTCGGTGAACTGGCGCGCAACGCGCTGATCTGGCTCGTGGCCATTCTTCTTCTGTCCGCCGGCTACATGTACCGTCACGATCTGGAAGATACGGCGAAACGGCTCGCCGGCGGCTTCGTTCCCGGAATGGCGATCAGTCGAGTTTCATCCGACGGGTTCGCCGAAGTCGTGCTCACCAAGGGCATGGACGGGCATTTCCAGGCCGATGTGGAGGTGGATGGGCGGCGATTGGACATGATGGTCGACACGGGCGCCAGCACCGTGGTTCTGACCTGGGAGGATGCGGAGCGCGTGGGCCTCGACGTTGATGCGCTCAGGTTCGATTCGCCAGTCCAGACGGCCAACGGGCTCGCCATGGCCGCGACGGTCAACCTCGACGAGGTGTCGATAGGCTCCATAATGCGGCGCAATGTGCGGGCGGGCGTGCTGCAGTCCGGAAAGCTGTCACGGAGCCTCCTCGGCATGAATTTCATCGAAACGCTGACGTCTTTCCAGATGAGCCGCGATCAACTCGTCTTGCAGGATTGAGTTATTTCATCAGCCCGCAAACAGGCTCCATGTGAACCTGGATGCGACAATGATCATGAAGACGCCGAGCGCAAGCGACAGCTGTTTGCGGTCAAGACCATGAGCGATCCGCGCGCCCTGGGGCGCGGCGAGCATTGTCATGGGGATTGTCAGCGCAACCGCCAGCCAGTTCACATAGCCTGTCGAAAACGCCGGAAGGCCTTCAGCGCCCCAGCCGGCCCAGATGAAGCCGATGACGCCAGGCAGGGATATCAGGACGCCCACGCCCGAGGACGTGGCGATGGCCTGATGGACGGGCCTGCCGAACATTGTCATGAACGTGTTGTTGAGTATGCCGCCTCCGACGCCCATAAGGGCGGATAAAAGCCCGATGACGAAACCGACCATCGCTTTGGCGGGATTTCGGGGAAGCCGGTCGCCAACGGACGTCGCGTCTTTGCTGAAAATGAGTTTCAATCCCATGGCTGCGGCAAGCAGGGCGAAAATCGATCGCAGGATCTCGCCGGAGGTTCCGGCGGCGATGACAGAGGCGGCCGCCACGCCCAGAGGCACGGGCAGCAGCCAGCTTTTCAGGAGGTCCATGTCGGGCGCCTTGCGTTTGTAGTGGGCGCGAAACGAACTCAACGAGGTTGGAACGATGACAGCGAGGGACGTCCCGATCGCCAGATGGGTTCTTACCGAATCCGGCGTGTCGAACCAGCGAAAGGCCTCGTAGAGAACGGGAACGAGGATTGCTCCGCCGCCGATGCCGAACAGTCCGGCGAGAAATCCCGCGATCGCGCCCGCTCCGGCAAGAACAGCAATAAAGACAATAATTTCATTGATGGGCGGCAACGACCGGTCTCCGGACTTCGGGCGAATGTTATCTGATGGTCGGCAGGTGGCTGCAGGATGCACCGTTCGTCAAGCGAATTTTCTCCGCCGAATCTTGTCCGTATCCGGCGTTTTGATGCTCGGCGTGTCCACCTGAACGCGGTTGCGCGGCAATATAGCCGTCGCTTCGGTGCCGTGTCGAAGCCTCGATTTCAGCACGAACTGTCCGCCATGCTCTGCAAGGATCGCCTGAACGATTGGCAGACCCAGTCCGGTGCCCTGTTCGGCGCTCTTTATCGCGATCGATCCTTGACCGAAAGCCGATAGGACGATGGGAATCTCTTCCTCCGGAATTCCTGGTCCATTGTCAGTGACGGACACATATTGCCCGCCGCCTGCGGTCCAGCCGACCTTGAGCGTAATGGCGCCGCCATTCGGCGTGAACTTGACAGCGTTGGACAGCAGGTTGATCACGACCTGCCGCATCGATTTTTCGTCCAACCAGACCTTGGGCAATACGCGTTCGAACTGGCGCGTGATTGCGATGTCCTTGTTGCGCGCCTTGATGTCCACCATGTGAATGCATTCGGACACCAGTTCCACAAGATTGACCAGGTCCTCCTTCAGATGATAGCGGCCGGCCTCGATCCGCGACAGGTCAAGAATTTCGTTGATCAGATGCAGAAGGTGGTCGCCCGACCGGAAAATGTCGGAGGCGTACTCCTTGTAGGTTTCGTTCTCCATGGGGCCGAGAACTTCGTTTCGCATGACCTCGGAGAACCCCAGAATTGCGTTGAGCGGCGTGCGCAATTCGTGGCTCATCGAAGCCAGAAAACGCGATTTCGCCAAATTCGCCTCTTCGGCGCGTCGGCGCGCCTCGTCCGACATCGATTTCGCGGTTTCAAGTTCGGCAATCAGCCAGTCCTTTTCCGACTGGATGGACAGTAGCTCCAGTTGCAGTCCGAAAAGACGGTTGGAGACAAACAGGAAAAGCGCGCAAGCGGAAATGAGCAGGGCGAGGACCGACATCTCGATCGTGTCCATTAGACTCGATCCCGCCAGATACAGGATGCAGAGCGGGACAGCGAAAAACAGGAGAGGCAATCGCCGCAATGCGAAGCTCGACATCGCGGTGGCGGCAATGGCGATCAGCAGCACGACGCCCTTGTAGAATACGTAGTAATTCATCGTGCATTGCAGGCATTCGGTATAGGCGAAGGCGCCCCAGCAAACGCCGGTTACGGCGTGAACAGCGATGAGGTAGCGCTCACGGGAAGCGATATCCCTCTGGGACGGTTGTCCCGAAGACGCGCGCTTTACCAGGAGCGCCTGGATTGCGTAGGCGGCAAGCGTAATCGCGGCCCAGCCGATCAGGCGCTGTTCGTCGAAGAGAATGAGCCCGAAACCAGTCGACAGCACGACGAGCAAAGGCATGACCAGGGTGCTGATGGACGCCGTTCGAAGATAGGATGAAAGCAACTCGCCGCTGAACTTCGGGTTCTGCAGTTTTGACGATTGCAGCCGGTCACGCGTTTCGCGAACAGCGCGAGCTGTTCTCGGGTTGCGATGGTTTCGCGACCGTTCAAGGATGTTTTTGTCCGCTGTAATGCTCGGTTGGTTCATAGTATACCGGAATCAATAACGTCGCCCAAAATAGGGTCCAATCATTAAAAGACCCTTCATTGGCCGTTGCAGTTTGAACGCCATAGTTTCATCTTTTTTTGAAAAGACGCGTAGGATGATTGGAGGAAGCATGCTGTTATACGATGGGGGCCGGGCGCCCAATCCGCGGCGGGTCAGGATTTTTCTCGCCGAGAAAGGCGTCGACGTGCCGCGCAAGGCGATCGATATGGGCGCGCTCGGCCATCGGTCAGAAGAAGTTACGTCTTTAAATCCGTTACAACGTCTCCCGGTGCTCGAACTGGACGACGGCGCAGTGTTGACGGAGTCTGTTGCGATCTGCCGTTATTTCGAGGAACTGCATCCGGATCCACCGCTGATGGGCGTTGATGCGAAGGACAAGGCAGTCGTCGAGATGTGGAACCGTCGGGCTGAGCTCAATTTTCTGCTTACGGTCGCCAACGCGTTTCGCCACACGCATCAGGCCATGGAAGGTTGGGAAGTTCCTCAGATCCAGGAATACGGGGAAGCGTCGAGAGAAAAGGCCCGGGAGTTCATGGAATTTCTGGATCAGGAACTGGCTAACCGTCCCTTCATCGCAGGCGAGCGTTTCAGCATCGCCGACATCACGGCAATGATGGCTATGGACATGCTGAAACCAGCGCGCATAGATCGGCCGATTGATCTGAAGAATCTGATCCGCTGGTACGAGAGCGTCTCCTCCAGGCCGAGCGCGTCCGCCTGATCTTAGATGACTGGCCGGAACAGTCTTCTGGAGCCCTTGCTGAAAGACATCAGCGCATGCCGGATTTGTCGCGATCGTCCGAAATACGGGGCGCCTCTGCCGCATGAACCGCGTCCGGTCTGCGTCGCTGACACTGGAGCCCGGGTTCTTGTCGCAGGCCAGGCCCCGGGAACGCGTGTGCATGAAACCGGAATTCCATTCAACGATGCGTCGGGAAACCGGCTGCGCGAATGGATGGGCGTCGATCGCGAGACATTCTACGATCGGCGGCGGATCGCGATCGTTCCCATGGGCTTCTGCTTTCCCGGTCAGGACGATAGAGGCGCCGATCTTCCGCCGCGTCGCGAGTGCCGGGAACAGTGGCACGATCAGGTTTTTTCCGAGTTGAAGAATTTGCAGCTCTTGCTGGTGATTGGCCTGTACGCCCACAATTATTATCTGGACGGCAAGGCGTCGCGTTCGCTGACCGAAACGGTGGAGAGATGGCGCGAATTCCGTCATATCGACAGCCGGTATGTGATCTATCCATTGCCGCACCCGTCATGGCGGAACAACGGCTGGATCAAAAAACATACCTGGTTCGAGGCGGAGCTTCTGCCGCAGCTTCGAGCCGATATTGCACACGCCCTGTCGATCGAGAATTGAGAATTGGTATTTTTTTCTTTTATTTTAGAAATTTCGGTAGAAATTTCTAAAATAATATAACATATAAAGAAAAAGTAGAAATTTAGCCCAGAAGAGCAGGTTTCGCATTTATAGGGAAAGCACGTTATGGACAGATTGGACAGGAAGATTTTACGGCTGTTGCAGGCCGACTCCACGCTGGCTGTCGCCGATATCGCCAAAAAGGTTGGGTTATCCACCACGCCTTGCTGGAGGCGTATTCAGAAGATGGAAGAGGACGGCGTGATCCAGAAGCGGGTTGCGCTGCTCGACCAGAAGAAGGTTAATGCGAAGGTGACCGTTTTCGTCGCTATCCGCACGAATTCCCATTCGAATGAGTGGCTTCTTCGTTTTTCCGAGGTCATTGCGGAGTTTCCGGAAGTGGTCGAGTTCTATCGCATGAGCGGCGATGTCGACTATTTGCTGCGTGTCGTGGTGCCGGATATCGCAGCCTATGACGCGTTCTACAAAAGGCTCATCCAGAAAATCGAGATCCGGGACGTATCCTCCTCGTTCGCGATGGAACAGATAAAGTTTACGACAGAACTCCCGCTGGACTACATGCAACTCGAAGCCAGCCGCGGAGGCGACTGACCGTATCAGGCGCTTTTCTTCCGAAGTCGTTCGAGCGTTTTTGGGTCGGTCAGTTCTTTCAGCGCATTGCGGCCGACCCAGCGTTGGGCGCGGTCTTCGCTCGCCGCGAGTTCTTCGGAAAGCTGAACAGCCGGACCGTGGAGAGACAAAGAGCGTTTGCCGATTTGGCGAAGCGCCCAATTGACGGCTTTCTTGACGAAATTGCGACCGTCCTCAGCGTGTGTCCGGATAAGCGGCGTCCATGAAGCAAAAGTCTCGTCTGGCTCCTTCTTGAGATGGACCGCCGCCCACGCCATCATCGCAAAACCGGCCCGTCGCACGAATTCGCGGTCATCTGCGGCGAATTCGCCGATCAGATCGAGCAGGCCGGCGTCTACAAACAGGTCAGCGGCGTGATCGACAATCTCCCACGAGTCGAAATCGGCCGCCCAGCGTCTTGCATCGTCAGCCGTCATCTTTTTCGGTTCGGCGGTGAAGCAGGCAAGCAGCCGGGCTTCCCGAACGCCGGTCTCCCACAAAGCGAGCGCGCGCTGGTGATTGCGCGTTATCTTCCGGGAGAAGGGACGCAATTCCGCATTGGAGACCCCTATAGCTTTCGACGTCTCGATACCGTAGCGCGCCATGCCGGCTACATTGCGTTCAGATCCGCGGCCTTCCAGCCAGTCGAGGATCTGATCTGTGGTCCAGTCCGGGGAGGGGCCGCCTTGAGTCATTGCCGATTCACCGGTTGTCCCTCAGTCCTCCAGTCTTGCAAGCAGCGAGGACGTATCCCAACGATTCCCGCCCATTCTCTGGACGTCCTGGTAAAACTGGTCGACCAGCGCAGTCACAGGCAGACTTGACTTGTTGTTCCGGGCTTCTTCGAGAACGATCGCCAGATCCTTTCGCATCCAGTCGACAGCAAAGCCGTGTTCGTATTCGCCGGCGATCATGGTTTTGTGACGGTTTTCCATCTGCCAGGATCCGGCCGCGCCCTTTGAGATCACATCGATGACCTTTTCGATGTCCAGACCGGCGCGTTTGCCGAAATGGATTCCTTCCGACAACCCTTGGACGAGGCCGGCGATGCAGATCTGGTTCACCATCTTGGTCAACTGGCCGCTTCCGACAGGTCCCATCAGGCCGACCATGCGGGCGTAGCAGTCGATAACCGGTTTTGCGCGCTCGAACACATCCTGATCGCCGCCTGTCATGACGGTCAGCACGCCGTTTTCGGCGCCTGCCTGACCGCCGGAAACCGGGGCGTCGAGGAAATCGAACCCTTTTTCTTCGGCGACTGCGGCGAGTTCCCGTGCGACATCTGCAGAGGCGGTGGTGTTATCGATGAAAATCGACCCCTTGCCGATTGAGTGAAATGCTCCGTCCTCGCCGGTGGTGACGCTTCTCAAGTCGTCGTCGTTGCCAACGCAGGTGAATATGAAGTCGCAGCCTTTTGCTGCGTCCGCCGGCGTTCCGGCCATTCTGCCGCCGAATTCAGACACCCATTTCTCGGCCTTCGAGGCCGTCCGGTTATACACGCACACATCGTGTTCGCCGCGGGTCTTGAGATGACCCGCCATAGGATATCCCATGACCCCGAGCCCGATAAATGCAACTGTTGCCATGTCATCTTCCCTTCTGCAAAGTGGGTGTAGCGGTATCCGGTTTGAGGGATAAATCAATGATGCGCATACTGAAAGCTTTCATCCAGTTTATTTTCTTCGCCGTTCCGCTTCTGTTGATCGCCGCTGGCGCCGGTTTTCTGTGGATGGCGCGTTCCCTTCCGCCGACTGACGGTAACATGACCGTCACAGGTCTTTCCGGTCCCGTTACGATTTCACGCGATGATCGTGGAGTCCCTCACATTTCGGGCGCCAGTATTGAAGACGTTATGACCGGACTTGGGTTCGCCCACGCCCAGGATCGCCTCTGGCAGATGGAAGTTTTCAGGATGGCGGCGCAGGGACGACTTTCAGAGTTGTTCGGCGAGCCAACTGTGGACGCCGACATTTGGCTGCGCAGTCTCGGACTTGCCGACGCCACAGCCGAGAATTACGAGATACTGCCGCAGTCGGCCAGGGATGTGGTCGAGTCCTACGCCGCCGGGATCAACAGCTGGATTGGTCGCGAGGGCAGGGACTTCGCGTCGCACTGGCCGCCGGAATTCGTCATCCTGCGTCATGAACCGGAGCCATGGAAGCCGCTTGACGTTCTCTTGACGCTGAAGATGATGTCGATCTCGCTTGGAGAAAATGCAAGCTTCGAAGTGCTGCGGCTCGGATTTTCCCGTCTTGGCATGAGTTCCGCGGAGATCGAGGATCTGCTGCCGCCAGTCGGAGACGACAACCCGCCGGAACTTCCTGACATGGCGGCTCTTCTCGGACTTCCGTCAGGACCACTTGCAGCGGAAACGCCGTCCGAGGAGGCTGCGATATTCGAGATGACTCCCGGCGTCGTCAAGGAAAGAGCGTCCAACAACTGGGTTATTTCGGGAGATCGTACGGCCACCGGCATGCCGTTGCTCGCCAATGATCCCCATCTTGCGCTCTCTGCGCCCTCGATCTGGTATCTTGTTCATCTTCGTGTGGAAGCCGAAGATGGCGCGCGAAACCTGATCGGCGTGACGCAGCCGGGCGTCCCCTTTGTCCTGATTGGCCGCAATGACGCCGTCGCGTGGGGGTTCACCAACACTTACACCGATGTTCAGGATCTTTTTGTCGAGAAGGTCAATCCGGACAACCCCGACCAGTACATGGCTCCGGACGGGTGGATGGACTTCGGAAAGAAGGAAGAGACGATCCGCGTCAAGAACGCCGACGATCGCGTCTTCACACGTCGCTGGACCCGACACGGGCCGGTTCTGCCCGGGAAATACAAGTCGCTCGACAGATATCTTCCGAAGAATACGGTGACGGCGTTGCGTTGGGTGGCTCTTGATCCCGACGACACGACAATGGTGGCCGGTCTGGAGGCAATGAACGTCAAGACGGTCACCGAATTCCAGAACGGGATGCAGGATTATGTCACGCCCATGCAGTCAATGGTGGTCGCAGACACGCAAGGCAATATAGGTTTGATAGCTCCCGGCAGGGTGCCGCTTCGCAATCCCCTCAACCAGGTTATGGGCCGGGCGCCGGCGCCCGGGTGGGACGCGACCTATGACTGGACAGGGACGATTCCCTTTGCCGGGCTTCCCCGTCAGACCAATCCGCAATCGGGCGTCATCGCCACCGCCAACAGCAAGATGGTCGGTCCGTTTTATCCGTATTTCCTGACGTTCGACTGGAGAGAGGACTGGCGCCAGCAGCGGATCGATGCGCTGATCGTCGACAACGATGCGCTGCAGACGCACCAGATGTCGAGGCAAGCCCAGGCCGACGTTCTGTCTCTCGCCTTTGAGACGGTGGCTCCGCAGATGATTGCGCTGGTCGAGGGCCGCGACGATGTCGACGGCGATGCCCTCTTACGCATGAAAGCCTGGGATTTCGAGATGATCGAGGATAGCGCCGAACCGCTGATCTTCATCGCCTGGTTTCGGCAGACGATGATCGATGTGTATGCGGATGATCTAGGACCTGTCTTTTATGCCTGGTTCCGGCCGCGCGCAAATGTCGTCAACCAGTTGCTGTCAGGCGAAACCGCGCGCGACTGGTGTGACAACAGGACCACCCCGAACCGGGAGAACTGCGCAGAGGTAATCGCCGGCTCTCTGAGCAAGGCCTTGAAAAATCTCGAGACGACCTATGGCGCCGATCGGGCTAACTGGAACTGGGGAAGGGCGCATATGACCAGCGGCGCGCATACGCCGTTTTCGAACATTCCCGTCTTGAAGGACATTTTCGACGTACAGGTCCCGAGCCCGGGCGGTCCATACACGATAAACCGGGGATTGCCCGAGTTCGATTCCAAAAAACCGTTCGAGAATGCGCACGGATCGAGCCTGCGGGTCATCTATGATCTCGCGGATCTTGAAAAGTCGACCTTCATGATCACCACCGGTCAATCGGGCAATCCGTTTTCCAGGCACTACAGGGATTTCGCCGAATCCTGGGCGGATGTCGAGGCGTTCACAATATCCTCCAATCCCGAAGCATACGAAGCAAAGGCCGAAGGAGTCTGGCGGCTTTCTCCGTGATGCTCGCCCGGAGCGAGCCACATCTGGCTCTATAGCCCGAATTCCGAGAAGGGTATGTATGAGACGGTCTGTCCGATGGTCAGCGATCTCGTCTCTTCGTCCAGTTCGATCAGCCCGTCGGCGGCGCGCAAGCCGGATATAAGGCCGGAACCGTCCCGTTCGAACTTCCGGGCGACCGGGCCGCTTTCGCCGGTTGTCAGCCATCCGCGAAGGAATTCGCGCCTGTCAGGTTTCTTGCGATCGATCGTGAAACCGGCGGCCACCGGAAATCGCGTCGGCTCGATATAGTCTCCCCCGCCGAGAATGGTCAGCGCGGGACGGCAGTAGAGAAGGAAACACACGAAGGCGGCGACCGGATTCCCGGGCAGTCCCATAAAAACGCAATCGCCGATCTGCCCGAATGTCATCGGTCTGCCGGGCTTGATCGCAATCTGCCAGGCATGGCGCTTGCCGAGCCGGTCAATGGTCGCGACGACATGGTCTTCGTCTCCGCGCGAAGCTCCTCCTGTCGTCAGTATCACGTCATGTGTGGCCGCAGCTCGAGCGATTGTATCCTCAACGGCGGAGGCGACGTCCGGCACAATGCCGAGACGGCTGACAGTCACCGGAAGCGAAGCGCAGAGCGCGAGCAGCATGGCGCTGTTGGAATCGAAAACCTGGCCGGTTTCGATTGAGGTTTGCCGTCCGGCTTCCAGCAACTCATTTCCGGTCGAGATGATTGCGACCCTGATCCTCCGATAAACCGAAACCTCTGAAAGTCCGAGTGACGCCAGCGACGCGATCTCCTGCGGGCGCAGGCGCTTGCCGGGCCGCGTTACGATTTCGCCGGATTTGATGTCTTCTCCGGCTTTTCGCAGGTTCGCTCCTGTTTTCAGCCCGGGCGGCACAGTGATCTGATTGTCTGCGACTGTGCAGTCCTCCTGCATGGCGACGGTGTCTGCGCCATCGGGGATTGCTGCTCCGGTAAAAATCCGCGCCGCTTCGTTTTTGCCCAGAGAGTAATCGGCGAGATCGCCGGCGGCGATCACCGGCCCTGAGCGTAGCGTCCCGGTTTCCAGATAGTCGGCGTGTAAAAACGCAAATCCATCCACGGCGCTGTTGTCGTGCAGCGGTACGTCGCGAGGCGCGACGACAGGCGTTGAAAGAAACCGGCCAAGCGCCTCTGATAACGTGCAAATTTCGGTTTCAGCGACGGTCGTAAGCCGCTCCTTCAGAAGGTCGAGCACTTCGCTGTGGCGCAGACGGTCCTTGTCGTGCAGGAAGCAGTCGTTCAGCAGGGACGCAGTCCGGGTCATCGTCGCAAACCCGTGTGCCGTTCTACGAAATCGGCGATGGCGACAGTGTCGTCCAGATCGAATACGGGAAGCGCGCCGTCGACCGGGTGGTCGGACGCGATCGCCACGAAAGAAGAATTCCCGTCGGAGATGGCCTTGCCAGTCTCTGGTTTCAGACGCCGCGTCTCGATTTTTGGATGGTCTTCCCGCTTGTAGCCTTCCACGATGACGATGTCGCACGGCGATAGCCGGTCGATCACGGACCCGAAGTTCGGCTCGTCCTCCCCCCGAAGTTCATGCATTAACGCCCAGCGGTTCTGCGAAACGATCATTACTTCGCCTGCTCCCGCCTCCCTGTGACGGCGGCTGTCTTTGCCTTTCTGATCGACGTCGAATGCGTGATGCGCATGCTTGACGGTCGAGACCCGCCAACCGCGGCGGCTCAATTCCTCGACGAGGCGGACTGTGAGGCCTGTCTTGCCGGAATTCTTCCAGCCAGCGATGCCGAAAATACGCGGCTTCACCCTTTGTCTCCCGATCCGGATTTGATCGTTGCGAGCAGGGTTTCGGCTTCGGCAAGTTCCTGCGGCGTATTGGCGTTGAAAAACGGATCTATTCCATTCGAATGAGCCTCGATGTCATGGAATTCGACGACCCGCCACGGATGTCGTTCGACCCAGGCCATCACCTTGTAGCTGTCAGTCGAGCCCATCCACCTGGCAAGATCCTTGTGAAGAGCAAGCGGCCAGAGGCCGAATACGGGATGTCGGTGCGCGCGCGACGACGCCAGAACGATGCAACCCGCGTCACCGCCCGTCCGATCCGAAAGGCGGGCAACCAGGTCGGCCGGGAAGAATGGCGTGTCCGCCGCGGCGGTCGCCAGATGCGTCGCGCCGCTGCGCTGTTGCAGCGCCCACTCCATGCCGGCGGCGATGCCGGCGAGGGGGCCCGCAAATCCGGCAATACTGTCCTTGACGATCGGCAGTGAGAAGGCGCGGTAAAGGTCAGGATCGCCATTCGTGTTGATGACAAGGTCGCTGACCTGCGGTCTCAATCGTTCGGCCACGTGCGCGATCATTGGCAGTGGGCCAAGCCTGATCAGGGCCTTGTCGGCGCCGCCCATGCGCCGGGACAGGCCGCCGGCGAGAATGCAGCCGACGATTGTTTCCCTTGCAATTGTCATGGGCCGGCCTCTGCAGCCTCGGAGCGTCGTTTTCCGCGACCCGTATCCTCATCGTCCACGGTCTGCGTGTCGAGGTCGTAGACGATGCGCTGGCGCGCAGAGAGCGCCACGAAGCGTTTTCCGCGCGCGC
Organism: Flavimaribacter sediminis; assembly: GCF_019492055.1. GTDB lineage: Bacteria > Pseudomonadota > Alphaproteobacteria > Rhizobiales > Rhizobiaceae > Flavimaribacter > Flavimaribacter sediminis. Next base: position 916,859 of record NZ_JAICBX010000001.1, read on the forward strand.
GGCCGATCAGCGTCAGGCCAACCTTGCGCGCCAGATCGACGCCCCAGGCCGTGAAGCCTGACCGTGAAACGAGGATAGGAATCCCCATCATCGCCGTCTTGATGACCATTTCGGATGTGAGCCGGCCGGTCGTATAGAAAATCTTGTTGTCCGGCGAGACCCTGTTCATGAACATCCATCCGGCGATCTTGTCGACGGCGTTGTGGCGTCCGACGTCCTCCATATAGACCAGCGGCCGGTCTTCCTCGCACAGCACGCAGCCATGTATGGCGCCGGCGGCAAGATACAGAGACGGTTCGGTGTTGATCGCTTTCGTCAACGCATGGAGCCACGAGGTTCGGATAGTCGCCGTTTCCGACAGGCGGATGGTATCGAATCCCTCCATCACGTCGCCGAAGACCGTGCCTTGCGCGCAGCCGGAGGTTCGAACCTTCTTCTGCATCTTTTCTTCGTAGTCGGTTTCGCGCTCCGTGCGGACGACGACCACATCCAGCTCGTCGTCGTAATCAATGTCGGTAATTGCGTCATCGGGCGACAGCATGTGCTGGTTACGCAGATAGCCGACGGCCAGAAGGTCCGGATAATCGCCGATCGTCATCATCGTGACGATCTCCTGCCGGTTGAGGTAGAGCGTCAGCGGTTTTTCCGTCACCACCCGGGTGGTGACCGGATTGCCGTCCTGGTCGACGCCATCCACTTCTTGTGAAAGCTTCGGATCGTCGGGGTCGGGTCGGACCAAAAAACTCGTGTCTGCCATTGCACGCCTCAGGCGCTGGTGTTCTCTTTTGCAACCAGTCGGTCAACGTGAATAACGTAAAGCGTTGAAACCATGCCTGCAATCGAAGACAGCATGATCACGAAAATCAGCGGATAGGGACCTGTATCTGGTCCGAGAAGCGAACCGGCGACGACCGAAAGCACTGCGCCGCCGCCAACCATGATCGCGCCTCCCAGCCCGGACGCCGATCCGGCCAGATGCGGACGGACACTGACAATTCCGGCGTTCGCGCTCGGCAGGGTGATGCCATTGCCGAGGCCGATGAAGGACATGCAGCCGAAGAACGAAATCGGGTGATGAAGCCCCAGTTTGAACACAACAAAGGCGAGGAGCATGCCGCTTGCGGCGATCATGTTTCCGATCAGCATCATCCTGTTGATGCCGACTCGGCGCGCGAACATGCCTGAAAAGAAGTTCCCAACCATGTAGCCGACAGCCGTCAGGGCGAAGTAGGCGCCAAGAGTGGCCGGGCTCATGTCGAGCATTTCCGTGGCGACGTAGGGGCCGCCGCCCAGGAAGGCGAAGAAAGCGCCGACGGTGAAGGCCGCGCACAACGAGTAGCCCCAGAAGCGGCGGGATCTGAAGAGTTCCGGATAGGCGCCGATCTGCTGCCGGAAACTCGAACTCTTGTGCTGATTGGTTTCCCCGAGGTCGAAATAGACGAGCCACAGGACGATCAGAGTGAAAACAAATCCCACCCAGAAGGTTGATTGCCAGCCATAGAGTTCGCTGAGATAACCGCCAACGGCTGGTCCCAGCATCGGCATGACGGCCATGCCCATGGTGACGTAGCCGATCATGCTTGCTGCTTCATCCGGTTCGACGAGATCGCGGATCACAGCGCGCGACAGGGCTATGCCCGACACGACCGCTGTCTGGACCAATCGCGATATCAGCAAGACCTCGAAATTTGGGGCATAAATACAGCCAAGGGTCGAGATGAGCGTGATTATGATGCTGACAAGCATCACCGGCCGCCGGCCGTAACGGTCGGAGAGGGGGCCAAGCGCAATCTGGACCAGCGCCGTCATCGCCAGATAAGCCGAAATCAGCAACTGAACCGCCACATAAGGGGTCTGAAAATGAATCTCAATCGCCGGCAGGGCTGGCAATATGATGTTCATGTTCAACGGGCCAAGGCCGGCCATGATAACCAGCGTGATGATGGTTGGCGGCGTTCGCCTGTTTAGAAATCCACTCACGAATCCACCTCCCCGGCGTTGCGTTTCAACACCACCTGCTCGCGGTAAAGCGTATAAAGACCTGAAGCCACAATGATTGCTCCGCCCAAAAGCGTCAGCGCGTCCGGAAAATCTCCAAAAACAACCACGCCGAATATCACGGCCCAAAGAAGACTTGTGTAGCGGAATGGCGTGACGATCGGGATCTCGCCCTCCCGCATCGCCAGGACGATGAACTGATAGCCGACAAGCATGAATACGGATGCCCCGACAAGCATCGCCAGTTGCGTCCAGTTAATCGGATCCCAACGTCCCTCGAAGGCGCACATCAGAAGCCCGGCGATCGCGACCGCAGGCGCCGCGATCAGCGACAGGTAAAGGGAAGGGATATTGCGATCCATTGCGCGGGTGCACAGGTCGCGAAGCGTCGCCGAGAAAACCGCGAATACGATGAGGATCGTCCAGGCGGAAAACCCGGTGAGTCCCGGTCGGATGATCAGCAAAACGCCAAAAAAGCCGGCGAGAATCGCCAGGAGACGCCGCCAGCCAACCGGCTCTTTCAGGAAAAGCGCGCCGCCGAGGGTAATTGCAAGAGGCAGCGCCTGCAGGATGGCCGAGGCGTTGGCGAGTTCGATATGCGTCAGCGCGGTCAGGAAGAACACGGTTCCAAGCACTTCGCCGAGCGTGCGCAGCGCCGGCAGGCGCCCGAACGCCGTCTTCAAGGGTCGCAGCGCTCCGAACCGGCGCGCGATCAGGTAAATCCAGATCGTGCCGAAGAATCCTCGCAGCACGATTGCCTGATTCATGCTGATATCCTCGGCGACGCGTTTCAAAAGGGCGTCGTTGGTCACGAAGCCGGCCATGGCCAGCGTCATGAACAACGCCCCTTTCATGTTGGATGAAAGCGGCATGGCTACTCAGCTTCTTGTCGGAAGCACAAATGGCCGGGGAACCCGGCCGGTAACGTCGTCATCCTCCGGTGACGCTCATATGTCTTGCGACTGCGGGCCGGTTGTTCCGGCGGTCTATAATGAAATCGTGTCCCTTGGGTTTGCGGGCGATTGCAGCGTCGATCGCATTGGAAAGAGACTCATTGCCTTCGGAGTTGCGCAACGGCGCTCGCAAGTCGGCGGCGTCGTCCTGTCCGAGGCACATATACAGCGTTCCGGTGCATGTAATGCGCACGCGGTTGCAGCTTTCACAGAAATTGTGGGTCATCGGCGTGATGAAGCCGAGACGGCCGCCGGTTTCGGCGATTTCGACATAACGCGCCGGACCGCCGGTTTTGTAGGGAATATCGCGCATGTCGAAGGTGTCGGCGAGATTTGCCCTCAGAACAGACAGCGGCAGATAATGATCAGTGCGGTCTTCCTCGATTTCACCCATCGGCATGGTCTCGATCACGGTCATGTCCATGCCGCTTCCATGCGCCCAACGAATCAGTTCGGGTATTTCCTGATCATTGAAGTCCTTCAGGGCCACGGTGTTTATCTTGACCTTCAGGCCGGCCTTCCTGGCGCTTTCGAGACCAGCCATCACGCGGTCCAGGTTGCCCCAGCGAGTGATCTGACGAAACTTGTCGGGATCAAGCGTGTCCAGCGACACATTGATTCGGCGCACGCCGAGATCCGCCAGTTGATCCGCGAACCGGAAGAGTTGAGAGCCGTTGGACGTCAGCGTCAGTTCGTTCAGCGCGCCGGAGCGCAAGTGGCGCGAAAGCCTCTCGATCAGATGCATAACGTTCTTGCGGACCAGCGGTTCGCCGCCGGTCAGCCGCAGACGGCGGACGCCCTTTTCAATGAAGACGGTGCAGAGCCGGTCCAGTTCCTCCAGCGAAAGCAGCTCTTTCTTCGGAAGAAAGGTCATGTGTTCCGCCATGCAATAGGTGCAGCGGAAATCACAGCGATCGGTCACGGAAACGCGCAGATAGTCGATTGAACGGCCGAACGGATCGATCATCGAGGCGTTGTTCGCCCGATCGTCTTTCTGCTCCATAGCTTCCTTATCGCGCTGCGGCGTCATCTATGCTCCAAAATGGTCAGGATGAACTTTAAATATTCCCCCAAACCATCTATGTCGCGCCGGAGGATGTTTTCGTCAAGTCGGCGCTGGCAATTCGTTTCGGGGAAAGGTTTATGCCCGTCGCCGGACAGCGTCAATTCAATCGCCCCGATGACCGGATCGAATCATGTCAAGGCCAAGCGAGATTAGAGTTTCAAAAGACCGGCGGGTTCTGACCGTGAGTTTCGACAGTGGCGAGGTCTATGCGCTGAGCGCCGAAATGTTGCGGGTTCTGTCGCCATCAGCAGAAGTGCAGGGCCATTCTCCCGATCAGCGCGTGACGGTTCCAGGCAAGATCAATGTCGAGATCGTTTCGGTGCAGCCGGTTGGCAACTATGCCGTCAGGATCGGCTTCGACGACATGCACGACACCGGCATATACACCTGGACCTACCTGCAAGAGCTCGGCAGCGATCATGATCGCCTGTGGCGGGCCTATCTCGACGAACTCAGCGACAAGGGGATGACCCGCGAGCGGGCCGACAGGCCCCGATAACGACGTTAATCGTATGGCTCTTCCATATTCGCGATCATGCGCTTCATGACATCGCCGACGAGGTCGCATTCTTCCGGCGTGCTGGTCGACATCGACATTTCGATGAGCCCGACCTCTATATCCAGTCCCCTGCGGGCGATTTCCCGCCCCTTGTCGGTGAGATAAAGCCGGAGGACGCGCTTGTCCCCATTGTCCGGCCGGCGCTCGATCAGTCCTCGTTTTTCGATCTGCGGCAGCAGCATGCTGATATTGGAGCGTCCGACCAGCAGTTTGTGCGCAAGATCCTGCTGGGAAATCCCCTCGCTGCGATAGATGTTCGCCAGAATGTCGAAATGTGGAAGCTTGATGTCCAGCGGCGCGAGTTCCTTGGCAAGACGCTGTTTCACCACATGACAGGCGCGGGCGACGGCGATCCAGTTCCAGAATCTCTTATTGTCCCAGGGGAGTGGTTGATTATTGTTCATGGTTGTACTATATTGTTCATGCTTGAACTGTTTTAGAGAATCCGAATATGACATCTTTCAGTCAAAAGGTCACCCGGCTTGTCTTTGATATTGCTGGACGAATTTCTCCTGATATGGCGGGCGCCATGGCGTTTCGCCTGTTTAGCCACACACCGTCGAAAGAGCCTTCCTCCGTCAAGGCCCGCCGGGCGCTTGACGACGCTCGAAGTCGAATGGTGTCTGCAAGCCGAACACAGCTTGTCATTTCGACCGGCTGCGTCAATGCGTATCATTTCCGTGGCAGCAATCGCATGCACAGCGCCGAAACCGTGCTTGTTGTCCATGGCTGGGGATCGCGGTCGGAATACATGATCGCCCTGATCGAGAAAATCAGGGACAGCGGCCGCAATGTCGTTGCTGTCGATCTTCCTGGGCACGGGCGATCGTCAGGGCGCAGCCTGACGATGGCGAGTGCAGTTGAGGCCATAGACGCGGCCTGGAGGGAATTCGGACCGTTCTCGGCAGTCGTCGGACATTCGTTCGGCGGAGCCGTCGCCCTCAATTCCGCCCGGGGCACGGTTTGCGGCGTAGCGGCGAGAAAGCCCCGCAAGCTGGTCCTGATTTCGGCGCCAAACAACATCGCGGACGTCTTCGTCCAGTTCGCCGAATGGATCGGGTTGCCGGAGGCGGCGCGCAACACGTTTTATGGCCGTGTTCAGAAAGTCACGGGCCGTCCGCTGTCGTGTTTCGTCGGAACACGGCTGCTTGCTGCAATGCCCATTCCCGCGCTTGTCATCCATGCGCCTGACGACAAGGAGGTTTCCTGGAGCGCGGCCGAGGAATTCGTCGCTGCAGGCAGCCATGTCCGTCTGGAAAGGGCCGACGGGCTTGGCCACCGCCGTATCCTCAATGCCCCGGAGATTGGTTCGCTGGTCGCGGAATTCATCGATGCGCGCCCGGTCGACCCTCTGCGGGAAGCGGCTTGAGAGAACTCGGCTGTCGCAATACCGTGACGTTCATGTGACAATGCTCCGGGCATTTCAGAATTACGACCGGAGACTGCATGTCGATCATCGAAACCGTCGGGCAACTGGAAGCGATTTACGGCCTTCCGCAAAAAACCTCTTTGGTCAAAGTCGCCAGCCGGATGACGCCGCACTACGCGCGCATCCTCGAAGCGTCGCCTTTTTGCGCTCTTGCAACCGTGGGGCCGGAGGGGCTTGATTGCTCGCCCCGCGGCGATCTGAGCGGTTTCGTGCGGATTGGCGATGAAACGACGCTGCTCCTGCCTGATCGGCGCGGCAATAATCGCATCGATTCGCTGAGGAACATCGTGCGCGATCCGCGCGTGGCGCTGATGTTTCTGGTTCCGGGAAGCGGCAACGCGCTCAGGGTGAACGGCAGGGCGCAGATCAGCGTCGAACCGTCATTGCTTGCGAGTTTCGAAGTGCAGGACAAAGCGCCGCGCAGCGTGATCGTCATCACCATCGAAGAAATCTACTTCCAGTGCGCGCGCGCGATCGTTCGCTCCAAACTCTGGGACCCCGCGCAACAGGTCGACCCGAAAACACTGCCGAGCGCCGGAGACATCATTGACTCCATGTCCTCGGGAGAGATCGACGGCAAGGCCTATGACGAGGAATGGCCCGGCCGGGCCGCCAAAACGATGTGGTGATTGTCGTCAGGCTTGCCAATCGACCCAGCGGCCATGGAAATCGGCGCGTCCGAGCCGCGTCGTTCGCGCGCCTGGCCATTCAATCATCTGAAGGAGAGCGCCCGGGCGCTGATCATCGGCCTCCATGGACACCCAGAAAAGGGGAGAGTCCCGTCCCGCCTGTTGGCCGGCCTTCTCTATGATGGCGTTGCCCTTCATCCTGGCCTCGTCCGGCAAGTACTGCCAGGCGATGGTATTGAAGACCACGTCGGCGCGTCCGGCGGGGCGCGTGCGAAGACGCTGCTCAAGCCATTCGACGGCGTCGGCTCGATCCACCACGAAGCGGTTTTTACGTGCGAGTTCAATAGCTGCGTCGAGGCGATCGAGTCGGTCCTGCTGATCGGGCCAGGTATACGACCGCAACCGGATGCGGTCGTCTTCCGACCTCAAATCGAAGGGTCTCAAGTCGCAGCCGCGCCTTGCGACGATATCCAGATCGACGGCCGGCGGCAGGCAGCCTTTCCAATCCGGTTCGAGGTGGACCGGAGATGCCTTCTCTCCGTATTCCACGTCGCCGAAGCGGTAATGGAACCGATCCATGAGCAGATTGAGGCCGGCGCTCGCGCCCACTTCCGACAGCCGTATCGGCAAACCGGTTTGCGCCGCGATTCTCAGCAGGGCAGGGTAGATTGCGCTGGACCTGCGAATCTCGTTGGTTTGAGGCGGGCTGTCCAGGCAGTGGTCGACGAATGCCTGATGTCGCAGGATGGCCTGGGCGACAGTGTCGGCGACAATAGCGGGGTCCGGCATTGGTCCATGCGGCGGATAGATGGCCGCAAGGTCGGCGTCGAGGTTGCGAATCACCATCTGGTGAAGTGTTCCGGCCAGTCTCAACGGAATGGAATCGCCACTGCCGGAGATGTCGCCTTTCCAGGTCGCCAGGCGCTGGCGGACGGGCGTTTCAGGCAGGCCGTATTGGGCGATGCTTCTCAGCAATAGCGCGGTGAACGGCGAGCCCAGTTTCTCGCAGGACTCGGCCTGGGACAGGAAGACTGCGTTGACCCGCTCAGGCAGTCGGCCCGGCGTCATCCGAGATTGAGCGCCTGGAAAAAATCGTTGCCCTTGTCGTCGATGACGATGAAGGCCGGGAAATTTTCAACCTCGATCTTCCAGATCGCCTCCATCCCGAGTTCGGGATATTCGACGACGTCGACGCTCTTGATGCAGTCCTGGGCGAGCCGCGCGGCGGGGCCGCCGATCGATCCGAGGTAAAATCCGCCATGGCGGCCACAGGCGTCGCGCACCGCCTTGGAACGATTGCCCTTGGCGAGCATGATCATCGATCCACCGAAGGACTGGAACTGGTCCACATAGCTATCCATGCGTCCGGCGGTGGTGGGGCCGAAGGATCCGGATGCGTAGCCGACGGGGGTCTTCGCGGGGCCGGCATAATAGACCGGGTGATCCTTGAAGTAGCCAGGCATGTCCTCGCCGTTTTCCAGTCTTTCCCGGATTTTCGAATGGGCGAGATCACGCGCCACGATGATTGTGCCGCTGAGGGAAAGGCGAGTCTTTATCGGATATTGCGACAGTTCTTTCAGAACCTGGTTCATGGGCCGGTTGAGGTCGATGTGCACCACATTGTCGGTCAGGCTGCTTTCGTCGATATCCGGCATATACTTTGCTGGGTTGGTCTCCAGCTCTTCGAGAAATACCCCGTCCCTGGTGATTTTTCCCTTGGCTTGCCGATCGGCGGAACACGACACGCCCAAGCCGATCGGCAAAGAGGCGCCGTGGCGGGGCAGGCGGATCACGCGCACGTCATGGCAGAAATATTTACCGCCAAACTGTGCGCCGACGCCCATTTGCTGCGTCAGCTTGTGAACCTCGGCTTCCATCTCCAGATCGCGGAAAGCGTGTCCGTCCTCCGAGCCATGCGTCGGCAATCCGTCAAGATATTTTGTCGAAGCGAGCTTGACGGTCTTCAAATTCATTTCGGCGGACGTGCCGCCGATGACGATCGCCAGGTGATAGGGCGGGCAGGCCGCAGTTCCCAGCGTCAGAATCTTTTCCTTCAGGAATTCGATCAGGCGGTCATGGGTCAATAGCGAAGGCGTGCCCTGGTAAAGGAAGGTCTTGTTGGCCGAGCCGCCGCCCTTGGCCACGAACAGGAACTTGTAGGCGTCCTCGCCCTCTTCGTAGATATCGATCTGAGCCGGCAGGTTGTTGCGGGTGTTTTTTTCCTCGAACATGGCGATCGGCGCAAGCTGGGAATAGCGCAGGTTCTTGTGTTCGTAGGCGTCGAGAACACCCTTCGCGAGCGCGGCGTGGTCGCCGCCTTCGGTCCACACGCGGCGTCCCTTCTTTGCCATGATAATGGCCGTGCCTGTGTCCTGGCACATGGGCAAAACGCCGCCGGCGGCGATGTTCGCGTTCTTCAGAAGGTCATAAGCCACGAACTTGTCGTTTTCCGTAGCTTCCGGGTCGTTGAGTATCGAGGCAAGCTGCTTGAGGTGCGCCGGACGGAGCAGGTGATTGATGTCCGCGAAAGCCGCCTCGGCCAGCATGCGAATGCCTTCCTCGGCGACGGACAGTATCTCCTGTCCCTTGAAACTGTCCACGGTGACGAAGTCGGAGGTCAGTTTACGATAGGGAGTTTCGTCCTTGTCCAGGGGGAACAACTCGGCGGCCGCAATATCTGACATTCATCCAACCTTTCGCTATTGCCGGAGCGCAGCAGGGAGGCTCCTTGATCGGTTGGCATCTAATTATTGGGGGCTGGCGGCAACGTCAATTGTAATCGTTCAAAACAAAACCGGCCGCTTTCGCGGCCGGTTGGAAGTTGCTTTTCTGCTCTGGAACCGTCAGCTTTCGGTGTCCCGGATGTAGTTCGCGATATGTCCGGAAAGCTGCTGGTATTCGCCGCATTCGCGGCTGCTGCAGAGCTTCTGGATCGTCGCCAGCTGTTGCAGCGCGCCTGTCAGGTCGCCTTTCTGGAGAAGCGCTTCACCGTAATATTCACGCACGAGCGTATATTCCGGATCGATCGCCATGGCCTGTCTGTAATATTCCATGCCGACATCGATGCGGCCGAGCTTCCGGTTGGAGAAGCCGAGATAGTTCAGAACGCGCTTGTCGCTCGCGTCTGCGGTCTGCAGCATCTCGATTGCCTTTTCATACTGGCCGGCGTTTGCGAAATCGCGTCCCTGCTGAAACCGGTACTCCATTTCATTTTCGGAATTCTTCCTGACGCATTTCTTGGCCGTCTCATCCCAGACATAGCCGGAATTGCAAGTGTTGCCGCTGTTTCCGGCGGAAAACACCGGTGTAACGGTCATCGTGCCTGCTGTGACGAACAGTGCGGCGCATGTGATTTGAAGTAGCTTCATTTCATTCCCTCTGATGAAGTTGCGTTTCAGCGTTTCAGATCGGATGCCAATCCGGGCTTTGAGTATAGCAAAACTCAGAATTGACGACATTACTACAACGTTACTACCGATATTGAGATAGGGAGAATGGTATTTTTTCAAGGCAGGGTAGAAAATTGCAGATCCGGGTTCGATGGCAAGAACCGGAGTGTGCGTCTTCAGTGTTTGTCGTAGCTTGCGACTTGACGCCGATCCATTAATTACGAGGACAGGACAATGCTGGACCCGACGACGCCGATGAAAAACAATTCGTCAATCGATCCTAACGACGCCCGCTGGGAGGCGGTCCTGAATCGCGATCAATCCGCTGATGGACGTTTCGTCTACGCCGTCGTCACCACGGGCGTGTTCTGTCGGCCGTCATGCCCGTCCAGAAAGGGCTTGCGCAAGAATGTGCGGTTTTACGATGATCCGGCTGAAGCCCGGAAAGACGGGTTTCGTCCATGCAAACGTTGTGATCCGCTTTCCTTGGCTGTTGACGGCAAGCAGGATGCGATCGAGGCGGCTTGCCGGTTGATTGAAGAGAGCGTTGAAATTCCCGACCTCGACGACCTCGCCAGACAGGCCGGCATGAGCAAGTTTCACTTCCATCGCAAGTTCAAGGCTGCGACGGGCATTACGCCCAAGGCCTATGCGGCGGCGACTAGGGCCGGGCGGATGCGCGGCAATCTGGCCTCCGGCGCCTCCGTGACCGAGGCGATCTATGACGCCGGCTACAACGCGAGCAGTCGCTTCTACGATGAAGCGGCAAACCGGTTGGGCATGCAGCCGCGACAATTCCGCGACGGAGGACGCAACGCCGAAATACGGTTTGCGGTTGGAGAATGCTCGCTCGGTGCGATACTGGTCGCTGCCACGGAAAAGGGCGTGTGTTCAATCGAGTTCGCCGATGATCCCGAAATTCTCGTCGCGCGTCTGCAGGATCGTTTCAGCAAGGCGCGCCTCGTCGGCGCGGACAAGGATTTCGAAGAACTGGTCGCCCGCGTCGTCGGGCATGTCGAGAGGCCAGAAGGCTCGCTCGATCTTCCGCTGGATATTCGCGGCACGGCCTTTCAGGAAAAAGTCTGGGCAGCGCTCAGAGCAATTCCCGCCGGCGCCACGGCAAGCTACGCAGACATTGCGGCGACGATTGGCCAACCCGGCGCGCAGCGGGCAGTCGGCGCCGCCTGCCGCTCCAATCCGGTGGCCATGGCGATACCCTGCCACCGGGTCGTGAGGACCGACGGACGCGTCTCGGGTTATCGGTGGGGAATTGAACGGAAGGAAGCTTTGCTGACCCGGGAACATGCCGTGGCGGCGGAATGAAAGAGTGATTCTCGTGGCCCGGTCTTATCCCGATCCTGACCGCCAGGCGATTGAGTGGTGCTTGAATACCTCAGTTGCAATCAAATTTTCATGAGATAGCCCCAATTTTACTATTTTTAACCATGATAATATTGCATGGCATGGCTCGCACACCGTAGCTATGTTTCCGGAGAACGCGGGTGGGAACGCATCTTTCATTCACTCGTTCTTGTACGGGATGAACAACGGAGACTGATATGCGTATGATCGCAACGGCGCTGATTTTTACGTTGGCGGTGGGTCTGGTTTTGCCGACGACACAGCCCGTCAAGGCGGAAAATGGAATTTGGAATATTTTTCGCAACAAGGAGCGGCGTGAGCGACGCCAACAGTTGCGTCAACAGCGCCAGGTCGAAATCAAGCGCCGAAAGACACCTTCCACGCCGACGGTTAAAGTCAGTTCTCCTCGCTACTACAATTACCAGCCCGATTCGATGAAGGCGGTGGACCTGAGCATTCTGGCAGAATCGAATCCAGCCGAACTTCATTCAATGTACCGGCCTCCATCGATCGATCCCATGCAGGAAAGTCGCCAGTATCTCGATGGATATCGTGTCACGGCTTTTCCGGAAGTGGGCGACGCGATTGTTGACTACTACAAGAACAATTCCGGCTTGATATGGGTGTCCGGCGATCAGGCGAACGACCGGGCGCGCATGGCGCTTGATACAATGGCGCGGGCTGACGAGGTTGGTCTCGATCCCGCCATGTATCAGCTGGATCTTCCTGATACAGAATTCGACGCGTACGATATGGAGGCGCGGCGGCGCGAACTGATCCGTTTCGAAATGGATATGAGCGCAAAGACGCTGACCTACATCCTCGATGCGACACGCGGTCTGGTCAATCCCAATGGTCTGTCCGGATATCACGATCTGGAACGCAACACCGTCGATTTTGAACCGGTGATGCTGAAACTCTCTGTCAGCGAGGATGTCGAAAGCGAGCTGTTGAACAGCAACCCGCGCAATGACAAGTTCCTGGCCTTGCAGAAAGAGCTCGGCCGCCTGCAGGAACTCGACGAGAAGGAACATGTCGAGATTGCGGAAGGCACGTTTCTGAAACCCGGAACGTCAAATCCGGAACTCGCCAACGTCATAAAGGCCATACAGCTTAAGGGCTCTGATACCCTGCTGATGAACCACAGCCTGACCTTTGTCGAGTTCGAAAACTCGGGCAGCGACGTCTACACGCCGGAGCTCGTCGGTCTGGTCAAGGATTTCCAGAAGGAAAACGGTCTGAGCGCCGACGGGATCGTCGGTCGCAACACCATCGCGAAGATGGAAGGCGTGACGAACGCCGACAAGATCGAAATGGTGAAGCTGGCGATGGAGCGCCTGCGGTGGCTGCCGAAAGAACTCGGGCCGCGTCGTGTCTTCGTCAATCAGGCAGCCTTCCTGGCCGACTATGTCGAGAACGACAAAGTCGAGTTGTCCATGCGCGTCGTGGTCGGCACCAGGGCCAACCAGACCAGTTTTTTCAGGGACGAAATCGAGACGGTTGAATTTAATCCCTACTGGGGCGTGCCCGGATCGATCATCGTCAACGAGATGCTGCCGCGCCTGCGCAGCAACCCCTATTACCTGGACAGTCTTGGATATGAAGTCACAGACCGGAGAGGGCGCCGCATTTCTTCAGCCAGCGTGAACTGGTATTCGGTTGGCGCGAATTCGATTCCCGTGGATGTGCGCCAGCCGCCCGGTCCGAAAAATGCGCTCGGCGAACTCAAGATCCTTTTCCCGAATTCGCATGCCATTTACATGCACGACACACCGGCCAAGAGCCTTTTCGAAAAAGATATGCGCGCCTTCAGCCACGGATGTATCCGCTTGCATGATCCCCGCGCCATGGCTGCGGCTGTGCTTGGCAAGTCTCGCGAACACGTCGCCGCTCAGATATCACAGGGCCGCAATCTGTCCGAAGAGGTGCCGGTCAAGATGCCGGTCTACATCTCCTATTTTACCGCCTGGCCGGATGACAGCGGTAAGGTCGGATATTTCGCTGACACTTATGAACGCGACAAGTATCTGGGCCGGGCTGTGGAGAAAACCGGCAAGTCCCGCGCCGCCAACGGGTAAGATCAATGCAGATCGGTGGGGCGGCGTGAAGCGTCGGCTCCACCGGAGGCCATCATTCTGACGGGCTTTCGCCGGTCAGAGCTTCTTCGGGCAGATTGAGCGCATTTGCGATGCGGCGAAGAAGTGTTTCATCTGTTTCCTCTCCGCTTTCAATTCTTGCGATATCGATGGTTGTCAGCCCACAGGTCACCGCCAGATCATCAAGACTGTAGCCGAAGGACTCGCGCATGGATCTCACGGCGCTTCCGCGTGTCGTGGATGCGATTTCAGACGTTTCCGAGGTTTTGATATCTGGTTTGACAGTCATGGGTAGCGTTCTCTCAATGTAATCGTGCAATCGAGACGAATAGATGGCTGCGATGCGGGAGGCCATACACGATACGCTACCTTTACGGAGCGGCCGCATGGCTGAAATTGTGAAACTTTTAGTCCGGTTTTCAGATTTTTACAACGCAGGATACAGGCGCATCCATTCGCTCGGCCGGTAATAGGGCCTGTCGGCTTATATGGGCGGTCTGGCGCGAAAGAAAAGGTCTGTACGATTTTTGCATGATCGACGCCCGCGCCAGGTTGTTTTGGTTCAGGCGCTTACGGCTTTTTTCTGTCCGCGGCGTCAACGAGCGTGTTGATCAGTTCCGGCGTCAGCAGATTGAAATGGTCGATGATATGATCAGCGCCCAATTGCTCGACCGGTATGTCGGTGTAACCGAACGTTACTGCGATCGAAGGAACGCGGGCCTCGCGAGCGGCGACGATATCATTTGACGAATCGCCGATCATCACGGCTTTTTCGGCGCCGGACCTGCGGATCGTTTCCAGAATGTGTTCCGGATCGGGTTTGCGAACCGCGATGCTGTCGCCGCCGAGAATCGTCACGAAACTACTCGTGATGCCAAGACGTTCGATCAGCCGCACCGCCAGATGTTCCAACTTGTTGGTGCAGATCGCCATCGGCATGCCCGCGTCACTCAATCGGGACATCGCGGCGTCGAGGCCGGGATAGAGAGCAGACTGACCCGGCATCGATTCTGCGTAGAACGCCAGAAAACGGTCGAACAGCGTTTCGAATTCCTCCGCAGTCACCGATCTTTCGCGCATTTCGAGAGCACGCTGGATCATGACCCTGGCGCCGCGACCAACGAGGAAGCTCATATCGTCATAGTGAACGGGTTCAACGCCGACAGGTTCGATCGCATGATTGAGGCTGGCCATCAGATCCGGGGCCGTATGGATGAGAGTGCCATCCAGATCGAAGATGACTAGCGGTTGCGTCATGGGAGTTTCCAGTTTGGGCAGGAATGGGTGGTTGGTTACGGCAGCGCGGCGGCGAAGGCAAGGCCTTACGCCTGTCATTTCATCCAACTCGACGGCTCAGGCGGTATAACGTCTTTGCTTGTCGACTTCGACGTGCTAACAGCCCGTCACGGTCAATGAAGGGGAGCGGATGGCGCATGGATGCGCGCGCGCTGAAAATCGAGGCGGCGAAGGTCGCGCTGAGCTATGTCGAGGACGGCATGCGGCTTGGCATCGGAACAGGTTCTACGGCCGAGGAATTCCTCAATCTTCTTGCTGAAAAGGTCGATGGCGGGTTTCATGTGAAGGGCGTCCCCACGTCCGAGAAAACCGCCCATCTGTGCGTCCAGCTTGGTATTCCGCTTTATTCGCTCGACGAAATGCCGGAACTCGATCTGACGATCGACGGAACCGACGAAGTCGATGGCGATCTGCGATTGATCAAGGGTGGAGGAGGGGCATTGCTGCGAGAAAAGATCGTGGCGTGCGCGTCCAGCAAGATGATCGTCATAGCAGACGAAAGCAAGCAGGTCGAAACCCTCGGCGCGTTTCCGCTTCCTGTCGAAGCGATGCCTTTCGGGCTCGAAGCCACGCGCATGGCGATTGCCAAAGCAGCCGAAAAGCTCGGGTTGTCGGGCGAGATCGCGCTCCGTCAGGACCGGGACGGACCCTTCGAAACAGACGGTGGACACTATATACTCGATGCATCATTTGGCCGTATTCCGGATGCAGAAGCCCTTTCTGAGTCCTTGAACGCCATTCCGGGTGTCGTCGAGCACGGATTGTTTCTCAATATCGCGTCCGCTGCCATTATTGCCGGTTCCTCCGGCGTGCGGACTTTGACTGCCTAAAGAGATCAGGAGTTATGAACACAATGAACACGGCTACGGGAATTCGCCAACTGAAATTCGCCCTTTGCGGGGCTATGGCGCTGGGGCTGGCCGCGCCGGCCTTCGCGCAGGAACCTTCTGCAGAGCACATCGCCGCCGCCCGCGAGGCGATCAGGGCGCTCGGCGCGACGCAACAGTTTGATGCGATCCTTCCCAATGCGGCCCAGGGCCTCAAGGCGAGCCTGATCCAGACTGCGCCCAACATGCAGGACATCATCGCGGCGACTGTCGATGAGACGGCGATCAGCATGGTTGGTCGCCGCGCTGACCTCGAGAGGGAAGCGGCTTCGATTTACGCGAAGAATTTCTCGATCGAGGATCTGAACGCGATCACCCAATTCTACCAGAGCCCGGCCGGCGAGCAGTTGCTGGAAACCGGGCCGCTTGTCACCCGCGAATTGCTGCGCGCGGCTGAAGTCTGGTCGAATGGCATTTCCCGCGATCTGACGATCCAGACCGAAGAGACATTGCGCGCTCGTCTCGGCGAAGCTCCGTCTGCGCAAACGCCTGAAACGGATGGCGAATCCGACGGAAACTGACAGCCCTCCGGTTTTTCTTCGGTTGCGGCTTCAGCAATGAACAGGCGGCGTCGGGCGTTTTTTGACGCCCCGCCGCTTGACCGCGTTTTCCCATCGACAGGAATGTGAACCATGTCTGACTACGATTATGATTTCTTCGTGATCGGCGGCGGCTCGGGCGGCGTCAGGGCCGCAAGGCTTGCCGCGTCGATGGGCAAGAAAGTCGGCGTCGCGGAAGAGTTTCGTTATGGCGGAACCTGTGTCATCCGCGGCTGCGTTCCGAAGAAACTCTTTGTCTACGCGTCCCAGTTCATTGAACATTTCGAGGACGCGCACGGTTATGGCTGGTCGGTTGGCGAGACCCGGTTCGACTGGAAAGAACTGGTCGCCAACAAGGACAAGGAAATCACCCGCCTCGAAGCGGCCTACCGCAAGGGCCTCAGCAACGCCGGCGCCGAGATCTTCGACAGTCGCGCCGAATTGGTCGACGACCACCGCATCCGCATCGTCTCCAGCGGCAAGACAGTGACCGCCGAAAAAATCCTTCTGGCGACAGGCGGGCGACCCGACGACAGCCACGCGATCAACGGCGGAGAACTGGCGATCACCTCCAACGAGGCTTTTCATCTTGAGCGGCTTCCGAAGTCCATTCTGATCGCCGGCGGCGGCTATATAGCGGTCGAGTTTGCGAACATCTTCCATGGTCTCGGGGTCGAGACGACGCTGATCTATCGCGGTCGGGAAATTCTGAAGAATTTTGACATGGACATGCGCCGCACGTTGCACGCCACGATGGAGGAAAAGGGTATCCGTATCCTCTGCGGAGAGGTGATCGACCGCATTACGCGCTCCGCCGACGAGCGGCTTGACGTGATCACCTCGGGCGATCGCAACCTGAAGGTTGACGAGGTCATGCTGGCGCTCGGGCGCACGCCGAATACGGATGGTCTTGGGCTCGAAGCGGCTGGCGTTGCAACAGACGGCAAGGGCGCGATTGTCGTCGACGAATATATGCGCACGAATGTCGATCATATCTTCGCCGTCGGCGATGTGACCGACCGGGTTCAGCTGACGCCGGTTGCGATCCACGAATCCATGTGTGTCATCGAGACATTGTTCCGGGACAATCCGACCCGTCCGGATCACGATACGATTGCAACGGCGGTCTTTTCCCAGCCGGAGATCGGCACAGTCGGACTGACTGAAGACGAGGCGACAGAGAAGCTTGGCGAGGTCGAAATCTATCGCGCGGTCTTCCGCCCGATGAAACACACCTTGTCAGGCCGGCAGGAGAAGATGGTCATGAAGCTGGTGGTTGATGGTCAGAACCGGAAGGTTATCGGCGCCCATATTCTCGGACCTGACGCCGGCGAGATGGCGCAATTGCTCGCCATACCGATCAAGGCGGGCTGCAGCAAGGAAGATTTCGATCGCACCATGGCTGTTCATCCGACCGCCGCGGAAGAACTCGTCACGATGTACAGCCCAACCTACCGGATCAAGGACGGCGTCCGGGTAGATTGACCAACGCTATCGCGAAGCCGTCATGACCGGTTCGTGGCTCAATACCCAGTTCATGATATCCGGCCACAGCGTTTCCCTGAAACGCGAACGGAAAAAGCCGAGATGACCGATCTTCGGTTCTTTGGTCATGTCCGGCGATAGCCAGACCTCGCTGATATCCGCATTGGAATAATGTTTGAGAAGTCCACGGACGGCGCGCGGCGTGCCCCACTGGTCGTCTGTCATGCCGACGGATAGGAGGGGAATTGTGACGGTGGCGTATCCCTCCCGTGCGCCGACTTGCGGATCGTCGAAGAAATACTCATGGTGATTGCACCATCGGGTCCAGTCCTGGAACACCGAAGAGGGGATGCTCTCGCCCAGTCCCATGAAGGGCATGGTGCGTCCGAAGAAAGCCGTGACAGGCAGGCCGACCAAATTCATGCTGATCAGGTTTTGCCAGGGCGTGTCGGTGCCCCGCCAGTATCCTGAAAGGCTCGCCACCAGGCAGTAGCGGCTGAAGCGCTGCGGGTCGCCACAAATGCCCAGCGCCTGACCGCCGAAGGATTGCCCGACGCCGACCATTTCGTGGCCGGGGGCTTCCTGATCGAGCCGCCGCATCGCAGCCGCCATGTCCTGTATCGCCCAGTCGCGCATGTTGATGCGCTGCGTCCAGCCCTTGGGCCTTGGCGATTGCGGGGTGCCGCGATAGTCGTAGGTCAGCACGGCGCGACTGCCGTTCTCGATCAGGGCTCGGGCAAAGGCCGCGTAAAATCCGCGCGGAGCGCCCGTTGCAGACGATATCAGCACGGACGGTTTCGAGTTCTCTCCGCTCTCTGCGGTAAAAAGAGTTCCGGTCAGCGGAAATCCGTCATCGCATTCGAATGTGACGATGGTCTCTCTCACCGGAGGTTCGCCGGCCATTGCTGCTGCCGGCGCAGTGATGCTTTCCTGTTGTGAAACAATCGCTTCCTGTCCGGGGTTCATAGTCAGAATCCGTTTTCCATCAAGATTGAAAATTGTTGTCGATCACGTTTGCCGCGAACTCTAGCATTGACGTTTACGTCAAAGTCAATACGGAAGGATATTCCTGTTGTGAAAAATACAATGTGGCTGTAGCAGATGCTCCCATGACTGCTGAGCAATCCCCTGTGACCGATATGAATGAATTGCGGGAACTCGCCGAGGAGGGGCGTCTTGTCGCCTATTTCGGCTACGGATCGCTAGTCAACCGGCGAACCCTGAGGACGGCGTTTCTCGGCGCGTCCGCGGCGCGCGTAACGGGCTGGCGGCGATGCTGGCGTCCGCGTGATCCCGAACTGGCCGCTCTCGGCCACGACGCGTCGTTGCTGAGCGCGCGACCGCAGGAAGGCTTCGTGGTGGAAGGTCTCGTCGTCTATGATCGGCTCGACCACCTGCCTGAGGTGGACAGGCGGGAGACCGGCTACAACCGCGTCAGCGTGGCGCCGGATCGCCTTGATTTCGTTGGCGGCGCGCTTGCCGACTGTCCGGTCTATATCTACGAGGCGAAGACAAACGATGCGGTTGATGATCCGGGCCACCCCATCCTGCAGTCCTATCTTGACGCGGTATTGCAGGGATTTCTCGTCGAATTCGGCGAGGCGGGCGTACGCGGCTTTGTCGAGAATACGCTCGGTTTCGAGCGGCCGGTGCAGAGAGACAGAAAAAGTCCGATCTATCCGCGTTCGGTTGAATTGTCCGCCGCCGAGACGGACTTGTTCGACGGATTGCTGCTTCGGCGCGGCGTAACCTGGCTGGATTGACGGTCCCGATTTGGCCGTCTTGCCGCATTATCACGTGGCGAGGCGATATTGGCTGGCAATAGCCGGCAATAGCCGTTATAAGCGCGCCTCTGAGACGAAAGGGCCTCGCAAAAACAACGGACAGGTGAGTGATATGGCACAAAAATGGACACCGGACAGCTGGCGCAGCAAGCCGATTCTCCAGGTGCCGGATTTTCCGGACAGCGCAGAATTGGAAAAGACCGAGGCGCGTCTCGCAACCTATCCGCCGCTCGTTTTTGCAGGTGAAGCCCGCAAGCTCAAGTCGATGCTCGCCGACGTGGCCAACGGCAACGGTTTCCTGCTTCAGGGCGGCGATTGCGCGGAGAGTTTCGCCGAACACGGCGCGGACAATATTCGTGACTTCTTTCGCGTGTTCCTGCAGATGGCGGTCGTGCTGACCTTCGGTTCGCAGCAGCCCGTGGTCAAGGTCGGACGCATCGCCGGCCAGTTCGCAAAGCCGCGCTCTTCGAATACCGAAACGATAGACGGCGTTGAACTGCCGAGCTATCGCGGCGACATCATCAACGGCATCGAGTTTGACGAAGGGTCTCGTATTCCCGATCCGCAGAGACAGGACATGGTCTACCGCCAGTCGGCGGCGACGCTCAACCTGCTGAGAGCCTTCGCGCAGGGCGGTTACGCCAATCTGGAGAACGTGCATCAGTGGATGCTCGGTTTCGTCAAGGACAGCCCGCAGGCAGAGCGTTACCGCAAGCTGGCGGACCGCATTTCCGAAACCATGGATTTCATGAAGGCGATCGGCATTTCCGCCGAGAACCATCCAAGTTTGCGTGAGACCGATTTCTTCACCAGTCACGAGGCTCTGCTTCTGGGATACGAGGAGGCGCTGACGCGCACCGACTCCACGTCGGGCGACTGGTACGCGACTTCCGGACACATGATCTGGATCGGCGACCGCACGCGCCAGCCGGACCACGCCCACGTCGAATATTGCCGCGGCGTGAAGAATCCGCTCGGTCTCAAATGCGGCCCCAGCATGACGCCGGAAGGACTGCTTGAGCTGATCGATCTTCTCAACCCGCAGAACGAGGCCGGCCGGCTCACGCTGATCGCCCGTTTCGGACATGACAAGGTGGCGGAACACCTTCCGAAGCTGATCCGCGCCGTGGAGCGGGAAGGCAAGAAGGTCGTCTGGTCCTGCGATCCGATGCATGGCAACACGATTACGCTGAACAGCTACAAGACCCGCCCGTTCGAGCGTGTTCTGTCGGAAGTCGAGAGCTTTTTTCAGATCCATCGTTCGGAAGGCACGCATCCGGGCGGCATCCATATCGAGATGACGGGCAAGAACGTCACCGAATGCACCGGCGGCGCGCGCGCGGTGTCCGCCGAAAATCTCTCCGATCGGTACCATACGCATTGCGATCCGCGGCTCAACGCCGACCAGTCGCTTGAACTCGCCTTCCTGGTGGCCGAGCTTCTCAAGGGCGGGCGCGATCAGGACATGCGCGCCGCCGCCAACGGCTGATTGATCCCGCGAAAGGGGATTTGGTCCCCTTTCGTTCCGTATCCATCAAATTCGTTGAATGGCAATTCAAAAGAACTGCTTTGCATCAACGCGCGCCTGAGCCGATAACCGGATGAGTTTGGCGAGAGGCGCAGCATGGAAACACATCAGGGATCCTGTCTTTGCGGGTCTGTTCGTTACACCACGCAAGGCCCTTTGCGCGGCGTTTCGGTGTGTCATTGCTCGCAGTGTCGCAAACAGTCCGGCCACGTATACGCCACTGTCAGCGTTTCCGAAGAGGCTCTGAGCGTCGAAGGCGCGTCAAACCTGACCTGGTTTCGGTCGTCGGAGAATGCGAAACGCGGATTCTGCCGGGTCTGCGGCTCGGCTCTCTTCTGGAAGCATGACGATGAAAATCAGGTGTCGATTCTCGCCGGTTCGCTCGAAGGCGCAACCGGACTGTCGATCAGCCGCCACATCTACTGCGCTGACAAGGGCGACTACTACGAGATCGATGACGACAAGCCGCAGGTTCCGTAGGCGCTCATCGGCTCCGTGTTCACAAAAGCTGAATGATGTGTCGCGCATTCCTGTCATGGCCTCACCGGGCATCCACGCTATGTCACGACGGGAAAGGACTTCCCGTCATGGCTTCCATACCGTCGCTGTTTTTGTCCCACGGGGCGCCCGATACGGTTATCGCGGACACGAAGGCGCGGGCGTTTCTTGCAAGTTACTCGGCGTCCCTGCCGCGCCCGGAGGCGATCGTCGTTGTCAGCGCGCATTTTGAAGCAGGCGGCGTCGCCATATCCGGTGACGAACGGCCGGTGACTATCCATGATTTTGGAGGCTTCGCGCCGGAGCTTCACGAAATCCGGTATCCTGCGCCTGGCTCGCCGGATCTCGCCAGGGAGATTGCAGAACTCCTGCTGGCCGAAGGCATGGCCGCCGGCGTCATCCGGGATCGCGGCTTCGACCACGGCGTGTGGACGCCATTGCTGCTGATGTATCCGGCCGCCGATATTCCGGTCGTCCAGGTTTCCGTCGACCCGCACGCCGGGCCGGATCATCATTATTGCCTCGGGCTTGCGCTCTCGCCGCTGCGGACAAGAAACATCCTGGTCATCGGTTCTGGCTCCTTCACCCACAATCTGCGCAAGGCCTTCGCCGCAATGCGAACCGGAGAGAGGTTCTGCGAACCGAAAGACTGGGTCATGCAATTCATCCTGTGGATGGAGGAGAAACTCGCTGCACAAGATATCGACGCGCTTCTCGATTACCGCCGCCAGGCGCCGTTCAGCGTAAAAAACCATCCGACTGAAGAGCATCTCATGCCGCTCTACGCGGCCATCGGGGCAGGCGGCGCGAAGTGGTCGGCGACCAAAATCCACAGCTCAACGGAATTCGGCGTCTTGTCGATGGATGCCTATGCGTTCACCTGATAGCGTCAGGCCTCAATGCATCGTATCGTCAGAGCGCATTCCTCATGAAGAAATTCTATCCCGCGTTTTTGAATTCGTGGCACGGACTTGTACATGCCGCGCGCAACGAGCAGGCCTTTCGCTACGAGGTCTATTGCTTCATCGCCAGCGTGCCTCTGGCGGCGTGGCTGGCCGATACGGCGCTGCATTTCGCCATGCTGGTCGGCTCCGTTGCGCTGCTGATGATCGTTGAACTGCTCAATACCGGTATCGAGGCGGTGTGCGACGGCCTGTCCGGGCACTACATGAAGGAAATCAAGATCGCCAAGGACTGCGGCTCGGCTGCGGTGCTTCTTTGCATCCTGCTCGCCACGCTCGTTTGGCTGGCGGCCATCATCGAACGGACGGGGATTTTTACTTGACCGCAATCGACTCGAAAGACGCGCTTTTCCAACGGTCCGGACTTCCGGACGACCTTCTGTTTTTGTTGCAGAAATATCCTCGCGACAGGTGGGGCCAGGACATTACGCTGACGGATATGTGCCAGTTCTGGATTCAGCGCCATGACATGTTCCGGGAACTTGGCGGCGCGCTCAGCGGTAGCGTGGTGATGCTGCGCGAGAAGAAAGTCGATCCGGCTTCCTTTCGGCAATGGTTCGCGCCGAGGGTCAACTTCCTCCTGTCGCAGCTGGAAGGCCATCACCAGATTGAAGACACCCATTATTTCCCGAAATTTCAGGTTGCCGAGCCCCGTTTGAAACGCGGATTCGATATTCTCGATGCAGATCACCACACGATCCACGATCTGCTGGTGAGCAATGCGGAAGCCGGAAACGCATTCTTGAAAGGCCTTGCCGAGGGCGGCGACGCCCTGAAATACGCATCGGAGAAATATGGTCGCGAAGCCGATCGCCTTCTTGCCGGGCTGATGCGTCATCTGGAGGACGAGGAAGACCTTATCGTCCCGCTGCTCGTCGATCGCGAGGGAATGGGCGAGGTCCTGATGTGACAAGGCGATTGCCCTTGGACCGGGCGCGCGCTACACGGCTTGCATGAGCACTGAAATCGAAAATGTCATGAGAATTGCGATTGCCCAGCTGAACCCGACAATGGGCGATGTGGCGGGAAATCTCGAACTTGCGCGCGAGGCGAGGGCGGACGCGGCGCGTCACGGCGCCGATCTGGTGTTGTTCACCGAGTTGTTCCTGTCCGGCTATCCGCCGGAGGATCTGGTTCTCAAGCCCGCCTTCCTGCGCGCCTGCGACCGGGCGCTGAACGAACTGGCCGCCGACACGGCGGATGGCGGACCCGGTGTCGTTATCGGGTTTCCGCGCTTCAGTGATTTCGGCCGGTTCAATGCGGTTGCGCTTCTCGACGGCGGCGAGATCGTTGCGGAGCGCTACAAGGTCGATCTGCCGAACTATGGCGAGTTCGACGAAAAACGCGTGTTCGACCCGGGGCCCATGCCGGGTCCGGTCAATTTTCGCGGCGTGCGGCTCGGTCTTCCCGTCTGCGAGGATATCTGGGGCGATTTCGGCGTTTGCGAGACGCTGGCCGAAACCGGCGCGGAACTGCTGCTGGTGGTCAACGGCTCGCCCTACTACCGCGGCAAGGTCGATACGCGCCATCAGGTGGCGATCAAGCAGGTTATCGAAAGCGGCCTGTCCCTGATCTATTCAAACCAGCTTTGCGGACAGGACGAACTGGTGTTCGACGGCGCAAGCTTCGCCATCAACGCCGACAAGTCGCTCGCCTTCCAGATGAGCCAGTTCGAGGCCCAGACCGTCGTGACGACATGGCGACGCGACGGCGACAGCTGGACCTGCAGCGACGGTCCGATGTCGCGCATTCCCGATGCGCTGGAAGCCGATTACCGGGCCTGCATGCTGGGCCTGCGCGACTACGTCAACAAGAATGGCTTCAGCAACGTGGTTCTGGGCCTTTCCGGCGGCATCGACAGCGCCATCTGCGCCGCGCTTGCCGTCGACGCCCTCGGCGAGGAGCGGGTGCGCACGGTGATGCTGCCCTATCGCTACACGTCCGGTGAATCGCTGAAGGACGCGGAAGATTGCGCACGCGCGCTTGGCTGCCGATATGACATCGTGCCGATTTCGGAGCCGGTGGAAGGTTTTTCGAACGCGCTGTCGCAGATGTTTGAGGGGACGACCGAAGGCGTAACGGAAGAAAACCTGCAGAGCCGGACGCGCGGCACCATCCTGATGGCGATCTCGAACAAGTTCGGCTCAATGGTGGTCACGACCGGCAACAAGTCCGAAATGTCGGTCGGCTACGCCACGCTTTACGGCGACATGAATGGCGGCTTCAATCCGATCAAGGACCTCTACAAGATGCAGGTCTACGAATTGTCGCGCTGGCGCAACGACAATGTGCCGCCCGGCGCGCTTGGGCCTTCCGGAGAAGTGATCCCGCAAAACATCATCGACAAGGCCCCGTCGGCCGAATTGCGGCCCGACCAGACCGACCAGGATTCGCTGCCTCCCTATCCGGTGCTGGACGACATTCTGGAGTGTCTGGTCGAGAAGGAAATGTCCGTCAGCGATATCGTCAAGCGAGGCTACGATCGCGAACTCGTCCACCGGATCGAGCACCTGCTCTATATCGCCGAGTACAAGCGACGGCAGTCCGCGCCCGGCGTGAAAATCACGCGCAAGAACTTCGGCCGAGACCGGCGCTATCCGATCACCAACCGCTTTCGGGACAGGGATTGAGCCTGCGGCTCACAAAATCACGGCCAGCGAGCGGCCCAGAATGTAGACGCCGAGCACGCCGAGCGCCATCAGGAAGATGACGCGAAAGCCTTGCTCGGAGGTCCTCCGGCGCAGCCAGGTCCCGGCCGCCAGGCCGACGAATGTCGGTATCACGGCAATGGCTGACATCACCGCCAGTTCCACGGTCAGAAGCCTGTTTCCGCCCAGCGCCAGCGCCAGCGCGACCGTCGACAGGGTGAACATGATACCCATCAGCTGGACGAGCTGCTCTCGCGGCAGGCCGACCGATTGGAAATAGATGACGCCCGGCACGGTAAAGGTTCCCGTCATCCCCGAGAGCAGCCCGCTGATGGTTCCGAGCACCGGGTTGAGGATCGGCTCCGATCGTGGCTTGACCCGAAATTTCGGATTGAGAAACGTTACCGCGACGAAGGCGAGCAGGAGAACGCCCAGCAGGGCGGTGACGTAGTTGACGTTCAATCGTGACAGCACAAGCGTGCCGGGGAAGGTGAAAAGCACAGTCATCAGGAAAAACGGCCAGAACCTCCGGATGATCTCGCGGAAATGATTGCCTGAAAGTCCCTGCCACAGATTGGTGGCGATCCCGGGAAAGATGATCAGCGCCATGGCGTTGGGCAGCCCGATGAAGGCGGTCAGCAATCCGATGCTCACCGGGGGAAGACCGAATCCCACGAGACCTTTCACAAAGGCCGCGACAAAAAAGGCGCAACTGACGATGATCAGCATTTCTGTTTGGGACATGGGCGTACGGGCTGGTTGGCGGCGAGGGAGGACAGATCAGTCATAGCGGAGGCCGCCCTTGACGGCCACAAGAAACTCGGTGCATAGCGGGACGATCCATTCCGATTTTTTTTAGACGAATACCGCCGGACAGGACGCTCGCGTCCAATAAATGCACGCCTACGGCGAGTGAGGTTCCGACATGTCTTTCTTCGCGTTCATACGCGACAATCTGCGCTGGCTCGCCGGCGGACTGTTCCTCACTCTGTTTTCCAGCTTTGGGCAGACTTTCTTCATATCACTTTCAGCCGGTCAGATCCGTGAGGAATATGGATTGACTCATGGCGGTTTCGGCACGCTCTACATGCTGGCCACGCTCGCCAGCGCATTGTCGCTGCCCTATGTCGGCAGGATTGTGGATTACGTCAGCGTCGCGAAGGTAACGCTCCTGATCATCCCCATGCTCGCGCTGGCCGCTGTCTCCATGGCCCTGTCACACCATATTGCGCTGCTGGCGCTGACCATCTACGGACTGCGCCTTTTCGGCCAGGGCATGATGACACACAATGCGATTACGGCGATGGGCCGCTGGTACGTCGCGCGTCGGGGCAGGGCCGTGTCCATTGCGACGCTGGGTCACCAGTGCGGCGAGGCGACATTGCCGTTCGCCTTCGTCCTGCTTTCCGCCGCGATTGGCTGGCGCAGTTCATGGCTGGTGTCCGCCGCGTTCCTCATGCTGGTCGCCCTGCCGCTCATCTACCTGCTCATGCGTGTCGAACGGCAGCCGCGATCCACGGACGGTCCGGAACTCTTCTCCGCCGCCCGCGACTGGACGCGCGCCGAAGTCATGCGCGATCCGACGTTCTGGATCCTGCTTCTCGGCGTTCTGGCGCCCGGTTTCATCGGCACCACTATATTTTTCCATCAGGTCTATCTTGTGGAATTGCGCGGCTGGACTCTCGAGCTTTTCGCCGGTTCGTTTCTCGCGATGTCGATCATGACCGTGATCTTCGCGCTGATAGGCGGCGCATTGGTCGACCGGTTCTCCGCCGTTGCGCTGCTCCCTTCCTTTCTCATCCCGCTCGGGCTTTCCTGCATGGTTCTCAGCCTGGTTGAACAGTCCTGGGGCGTATTTGCATTCATGGGTTTGCTCGGAATTTCCTATGGCCTTTCTTCAACCCTGTTTGGCGCGCTCTGGCCGGAAATCTACGGGAGCCGCTATTTGGGCTCGATACGCTCAGTCGTCGTGGCGTTGCTGGTGTTTGCGACAGCCATGGGACCAGGCGTCACAGGTTTCCTGATTGACGCCCAAATCAGTTACCCGCTTCAAATCGCGGTCATGGGTCTGTATAGCTTCGCCATGTGTTTCGTGATGCTGTTCGTCAGCCGCAAGATCATCCGCAGAAAATCCGGCCTCGTCGCCCAGGCGGTCGCTTAGGCCGCGCCAAACCCAAAAGACTTCCGCAATGACTGAATCAGACAAGCCCGTCGTCGTTCGCTTCGCTCCCTCGCCGACAGGCAACATTCACATCGGCAACGCCCGCACGGCGCTTTTCAACTGGCTTTACGCCATGAAATCGGGCGGCGATTTCATCCTGCGTTTCGACGATACGGACAGGCAGCGCTCAACCGTTGAATTCGCCGAAGGCATCGAGCGCGACCTGCGCTGGCTTGGCGTCGAGCCCGATCGCATGGAGTGGCAGTCGCGGCGCTTTCCGGCCTATGACGCAGCCGCGCAAAAGCTTAAAGACGCCGGCCTACTCTATCCCTGCTACGAGACCGGAGAGGAGCTTGAGCGCAAGCGGAAGCTGCGGCTCGCCCGTCGGCTTCCGCCGGTCTATGGCCGCGACGCATTGAAGCTGAGCGACGAGGACAAGGCCAGGTTCGAGGCGGAGGGCAGGCAGCCGCACTGGCGGTTCATGTTGCCGAATTTCGAGAGCGATCCATTCGAAACGCGTCGAACGGAAATCCATTGGGACGACGTCGTCCGCGGCCCGCAGACGGTTGACCTCGCCTCGATGTCGGATCCTGTGCTTGTGCGCGGAGACGGCACGTATCTCTACACCCTGCCGTCGGTCGTCGACGACATTGAAATGGGCGTTTCTCACATCATTCGTGGCGACGATCACGTCACCAATACCGGCGCGCAAATTGCGCTGTTTCAGGCGCTTGGCGCAGACGCCCCGGCGTTCGGTCATCACAATCTGCTGACGGCTGCCAGCGGCGAAGGCCTTTCCAAGCGCAGCAATGCGCTGTCCATCGCTTCGTTGCGGGAAACCGGCATCGAGCCGATGGCGGTCAACAGTCTCGCCGTGTTGATTGGAACATCGCACAGCGTGGAGGCCGTGCCCTCCATGGAAGCGCTACAGGACATCTTTACGCCGGACATGGCGTCAAAATCCGCCGCGAAATTCGATCCGTCTGAACTTGGCGCGCTCAACAGGGCGCTCATCCACGAAACACCCTATGACAGGGTTGCTGCCAGACTCACCGACATGGGAGTGGACGAGCACCGTGCGGAAGCCTTCTGGCTTGCCGTGCGCGGCAATCTTGATGTCGTCGAGGACGCCCGCCACTGGTGGGGCGTTGTGAAGAATGGTCCGGCCGGCGACGCGGTCCTCGAGGACGAGGACATTGCCTATGTGCGGGAAGCCTTTGCGCTTCTGCCACCCGAACCGTGGGGCGCGGACACCTGGTCCACCTGGACCTCAGCCGTGAAACAGGCCAGTGGGCGCAAGGGCAGGGCGTTGTTCATGCCGTTGAGGATCGCCCTTACGGGGAGTCGCTCTGGTCCGGAGCTTGCCGATCTGTTGCCTCTGATTGGTCGGGAAGGAACATTGGCCCGACGACCCTGACATTGCGATCCGGGTCCATTTCCTCGAACTCGTTTTCGTCATCGGCGGATCGGGGCGCAAGCTTGACCTGATTTTCGCTCGACGGAACCGTGTCCGGCGACGCATTCGCGACGGCGCTATTTGTGCCTCCCGACGACGGTTGGGGTTTGTTCTCAGGCACCGGAATTTTGTCCGGAAGAATGATCGATGACTGTTTCTTCGGCGCTGTCGATCGGTTGGCGGTGACCGGGGCTTTGTTGCAGCTACAGGATGACGTCAGGCCATTGCGATAGGCGAAGGCGTTGGGAAGGCTGACGTAAGGCGATCCATCATTTGCGGAAACCATGTCCTCGCTTCTCTGTTCCGGAACCGAATGGATATAGAGACTGACATCGGCGCCCGGACATTGTCTGGCGCATTGTTCGGCGTCGCGACCGAATTCAGCCGGCGACGAGGAAAAGGAAATAGGGAAATAATAGCCGTCGCAGGCGCGAACGCACATGGTCCTGTACCGGCGAGACGGATCGTCCAGCGCGCGCTCGCGGGCCCGATCCCTGAGACGGACTGAGTCGTGGATCACGACCTGCCGTTGCTCCACCGGGCATCCGTTGGCGCGCAACGCAGAGACAATTCTGCCACGACCTGTTTCACGTCCTTCTGCGGCCAGCGCATCGCGCCTTTGCGTCAGGAGAGCAACTTCCTCCTCCAGCTGCGCGATACGCACGCGCATCCGGTTGCAGACCGAATTGTCGCTGGAGCCGTAGACGGTAATGCTTCCGCTGGTGCATTGGCCGTCGGCGACCGCTGCGCGCGCACGGTCAAGGATAAGCTGCTGCTCCCGCAGGGTTTCCTCGAAACGTCTGAGGTAGGGTGACTGCACATTTTTCGCGGGATATTGGTCAAGCTGGCTTTGCAGGCGCGCGCAGACATCCGAATTCTGCGCCCGTGTCTCCGAGTCGACGCCGACCGCTGCTACAGCCGTCAACGCCGCTATTGCTGCAACCCGGTTCAAAAGTCCATGTTTCATCGGTCAAGTCGCTGATGGTCAGTGCGTTACCTTCACGCATCGTGCAACGACAATACGTTTATAATCTGACCGGGACATGAACAAACCGATCAGGACGGATCGTCTATGCCGGCATGGAGGCCTCGACAACCGCAAGCGTCGCCATGTTGACGACGCCGCGCGACGTTACCGAAGGCGACAGGATATGCGCGGGCTTGGCGCTGCCGAGCAGGATGGGGCCGACATGCAGCGCGTCCATCATCGTCTTCAAAAGACCGGTTGCTATATTGGCCGCGTCCAGATTGGGAAAGACGAGAAGATTGGCTTCACCCGTCAGAATGCTGTCTGGCATCACGCGCCGGCGCAGATCCTCGGATATCGCGGAATCGCCGTGCATCTCGCCGTCAACCTCCAGATCCGGGGCCATTGCACGGATCAGTTCCAGCGCTTTGCGCATTTTCAGCGACGACGCGGTGTCTCTGGTCCCGAAGTTCGAGTGCGACACAAGCGCGGCGCGCGGGGTGATGCCGAAGCGGCGGATTTCGTGGGCCGCCATCAACGTGGTTTCCGCAATTTGCTCCGCCGGCGGATCGAAGGTGACATAGGTGTCGGTGAGAAAGGTCGCTCCGCGTTGCGAGATCAGCAGGCTGAGCGCGGAGAACTCCTGAACGCCCTCCCGCTTGCGCAATACGTCTTCAACCACGGCAAGGTGGTTGGCGTATCCGCCTTCAATGCCGCATATCATGGCGTCAGCCTCGCCGCGGCGCACAGCGAGGGCGGCGATGACGGTCGTGTTGGAGCGCACGGCGGTGCGCGCGGCCTCCGGATTGACGCCCTTGCGTCCGACCAGCGAGAAATAAAGGTCCACATAGTCACGATAGCGTGGATCGTCGTTGGGGTCGGTGATGCTGAAGTCTCGCTCAGGCCTTATCTTGAGGCCGAAACGCTTCAGTCGTGTTTCTATGATCGCCGGCCGGCCGATCAGGATCGGCTCCGCGATTTTTTCCTCGATCAGCACCTGTGCTGCGCGCAATACCCTCTCATCCTCGCCTTCTGCAAAGATTACCCGCTTGTTGATCGCCGCCTTGGCTGCGGTGAAGAGCGGTTTCATGACGATGCCGGAGCGGAAAACGAAGCGATTGAGCTGGTCGTTGTAAGCGTCCCAGTCGGTTATGGGGCGGGTCGCTACGCCTGTCTGGCAGGCGGCTTCTGCGACCGCGGGGGCGATACGCAGGATCAGGCGGGGATCAAAGGGCGAGGGGATGAGATAGTCCGGCCCAAAGATCGGCGTTTCGCCGGAATAGGCCTTCGCCGCCACGTCCGACGGCTCCTCCCGCGCCAACCCGGCGATCGCCTTGACCGCCGCCATCTTCATTTCCTCGTTGATCGTCGTTGCGCCGCAGTCCAGCGCGCCGCGGAAGATGAAAGGAAAGCAAAGGACATTGTTGACCTGGTTCGGGAAATCCGAGCGGCCAGTGCATATCATCGCGTCCGGCCGCGCATTGCGGGCGTCTTCCGGCATGATTTCCGGCACCGGGTTCGCCAAAGCCATGATCAGCGGATGCTCCGCCATGGTCTTCAGCATCTCGGGCTTGAGCACATTGGCGGCGGACAGGCCTATGAAAATATCGGCGTCCTTGATGTTGTCGGCGAGCGAATGCGCATCGGACGCTTGCGCATAGGCCCCTTTCCAGCGATCCATGTTCTTCGTCCGGCCTTCAAAGACCAGTCCGTCGATGTCATGGGCCCAGATATTTTCCTTCCTTGCTCCGAGAAAGACCAGGAGATTGAGGCAGGCGACCGCCGCAGCGCCTGCGCCGCTGGTGACGATCTTTACGTCCTGCAGCTTCTTGCCTGACAGTTCCAGCCCATTGATGATCGCCGCCGCGACAATGATCGCGGTGCCGTGCTGGTCGTCATGGAACACCGGAATGTTCATGCGTTCGCGCAATTGATGCTCGACCTCGAAACATTCCGGCGCCTTGATGTCTTCCAGATTGATGCCGCCGAATGTAGGCTCCAGCGCGGAGACGACGGAGACCATCCGGTCGACGTCATTGGCGTCGATCTCGATGTCGAATACGTCGATGCCGGCGAATTTCTTGAACAGGACGGCCTTGCCTTCCATTACCGGCTTGGAGGCCAGCGGTCCGATCGGCCCTAACCCGAGAACTGCGGTTCCGTTGGAGACGACGGCCACCAGGTTGGCGCGCGACGTGTAGTCTGCGGCGGTGGCCGGATCGTCGCGGATTTCAAGGCATGGCGCGGCCACGCCCGGAGAATAGGCGAGCGCGAGGTCGCGCTGGTTGCCGAGCGGCTTGGTGGCCTGGATTTCCAGTTTGCCGGGCCTCGGATATTTGTGGAAAAACAGCGCGCTCTGGTCGAGTTCCGACAGAGCGGGTTTGCTGGCCTTGCTCATGTGATTGTCCACCCCTTCAGCCCTTCGGCAGATTGCTCCAGCCCAGTTGGCGCGTCAACCGTCAGAAAGACTTCGGCACGAGACCGCCGTCGACGAGCAGGTTCTGTCCGGTGATGTACGCCGCCTGGCGCGAGCAGAGGAAGGCGCAGGCGCTGCCGAATTCTTCCGCCGTTCCCGCGCGTCCAGCCGGAACAAGGCGCAGGACGCTTTTTTCGGCCTCTTCATAGCTGACGCCGGTTTTCTGCGCCGTCGCCTTAATGTTGTTCGTCAGTCTGTCCGTGTCCATCTTGCCGGGAAGCACGGTGTTGATCGTCACGTTCCGGTTGGCGACGGTGCGGGCGACGCCGCCGAGGAAGGATGTGAGGCCGGCGCGGGCTCCCGAAGACAGGTCAAGTCCCGGGATCGGCATATAGACGGAGGAAGACGTGATGTTGACGATGCGGCCGAAACCGCGTTCGCACATGCCGTCGATCACCGCCTGGATCAGTTCGATGGGCGTAACCATGTTCTGCGTCACGCCATTGAGGATCGCCTCGCGGTCAAGCTCCCGGAAATCCTTCAGGGGAGGGCCGCCATTGTTGTTGATCAGAATATCCGGTGCCGGGCAGGCCGCGAGCAGAGCGTCCTGTCCTTTCTTCGTCGACACGTCTGCGGCGACTTCCGTGACTTGCGCTCCGGTGTTCTTGCGAATCTCCTCCGCGGTCGCCGCGAGCGTCGACGCGTCCCGTCCGTTGACCACGATCTCGCAGCCGGCTTCTGCGAGCGCGATCGCGCATCCCTTGCCGAGCCCCTTGCTGGATGCGCAGATGATGGCCCGTTTGCCGGCTATACCCAGATCCATTGCGATTTCCTTCCCGAATACTGTGACTTTTTGTCGGATGCAGCTACGAATTCGTCCTTATCGAAGCCTTGTCATCTGATTGTGACACGACTCTGGTTAGCCAACCATCAACGGACATGCAATGGTGGCGCAGATGACGAAAGCTCCAAAGGCTCGGCAATTCAGGACCCTGTTCCTCTCCGATATTCATCTGGGCTCTCGCGCCGCCAAGGCGGACTGGTTGATCGATTTCCTTCGCCATCATCATGCCGACACGATCATTCTGGTGGGCGACATCGTCGATGGATGGCGCCTCAAACGCAACTGGTACTGGCCTCAGGACTGCAACAATGTAGTCCAGAAATTGTTGCGACAGGCCCGCAAGGGCACGCGGATCATTTACATTCCCGGCAATCACGACGAATTCCTGAGAGATTTCCCCGGAACCCATTTCGGCGGCATCGAGGTGGAGTTGACGACCATCCACGAAGCCGCTGACGGGCGTCGTTATCTCGTCATGCATGGCGACGAGTTTGACGTCGTGGTGCGCCATGCGCGCATGCTCGCCCATCTCGGCGACTGGGCCTACGACCTGGCGATCTTTGTCAACCGGCTCGTGAATTACGGCAGGCGCCGGCTGGGACTTCCCTATTGGTCCTTCTCCGCCTGGGCGAAGCTGCAGGTCAAGCAGGCGGTCAACTTCATTGGCGAGTTTCAGCGCGTTGTCGTCGAGGAAGCCAGAAAGCATGATGTCGACGGCGTTATCTGCGGTCATATCCACCACGCAGTCATCGAGGACATGGATGGTATTCGCTACATCAACACCGGCGACTGGGTTGAAAGCTGCACGGCGGTGGCGGAAGACTACGATGGCGAAATGCATCTTATCGAGTGGCGGCAGCCTGTCGCCCTGCCTGCCGACCTGAAGCGCCGCAAGGCATTGGACGCCGGCGAAGCCACTTCCGAAAAACCCGCCAAGGCTGCGTGATACTTCGGCAACGCCGGCGTCGATAACGGTCCCGATCCGGAATTCCGTTGGATTGTCATAGCGGTATGCGGTGACAGATGGTGATTTACTGTCTATGTAAAATCAATGTCCAGCCAGCAAGCTACAGAGTCGGTTGCCTCCGGCGCGGCAGGTTCGTCCGCCATCGCGGAAAAGGAACGTGTGGCGGCGCAGTTTGAAACCTCCGGTCCCGAAGACGGCAAGGTCGTCGTCAGGCTGTCGGGCGGCTGGACCGTTTTTGGCGTGTCCGGCATCGACGCTGCGATGCGCCAGCTCGGGCGCAACCTTGACGGCGTCGAAGTCACGATAGACTTGTCGGCCATCACGGCGTTCGACACGTCGGGCGCTCTCGTCATCGTGCGCCTGAAGGACCGGCTGGAATCACGCAGCAAGACGGTTGCCTACAAGGCGATCAGGCAGGATCGGCTTGTGCTTCTCGATGCGGTCGAGAAGGCGATGCACTCGGAATATGACGCCGACGATGCGCCGAAGCAGAAGGCCGGATTGCTGGAGAGGATCTTTGCTCCCGTCGGCGAGATGGCCTACGAGCTTTATAACGACTTTCTTGCGATGATGTTCATTCTGGGCTCGACGGTTTGGGGCGCCCGCATCCGAAGAAAGAAGTCCTCGGGCATCTCGTCCGCCGCGATCTTCAGCCAGATGGATCATGTCGGCGTTCGCGCCATTCCCATCATCACGCTCATGTCGTTCCTGATCGGCGGCATTATCGCCCAGCAGGGCGCTTTCCAGCTCAGATATTTCGGCGCCGAGATCTTCGTCGTTGATCTGGTCGGCATCCTTCAATTGCGCGAGATCGGCGTGCTTTTGACGGCAATCATGATCGCCGGCCGATCAGGCTCCGCAATCACCGCCGAAATTGGCTCGATGAAGATGCGCGAGGAGGTCGACGCCCTCAAGGTGATGGGCCTCAACCCCATCAGCGTCCTTGTTTTCCCGCGCCTCGTTGCGCTGACAATCATGTTGCCGCTGCTGACAATCACGGCGAATTTCTCGGCGCTGTTCGGCGCCTTGCTGACCACGTGGATCTACTCTGGCATCCAGCCGGAGACCTTCATCAACCGGTTGCGCGAGGCCATTGACTACACGTCCGTTGCCTCCGGAATGATCAAGGCGCCCTTCATGGCGCTTATCATCGGCATTGTTGCGTCGGTGGAAGGCCTCAAGGTCGAGGGCAGCGCGGAATCGCTTGGACGCCATGTCACGTCGGCTGTCGTCAAGGCGATCTTCGTGGTCATTCTCGTGGACGGCCTGTTTGCCATCTTCTACGGGGCGATTGATTTTTGATGTCCGTGACAGAGACGATAACAGATCCTCAAGATTCGACGCAGGAACGCCATCCGGATTTCGGCAAGGTCATTCTCGAGGCGCGGGGTATCAATGTCGCCTTTGGCTCGCACAAGGTGCTGGAGAACCTCGATCTCGATATCCGGCGCGGCGAGATACTTGGATTTGTCGGCGCTTCGGGTGCCGGAAAGTCGGTGCTGTTGCGCACGATCCTCCAGCTCACGTCAAGACAAGGCGGCGCCATTCGCATATTGGGCGTGGACTACGATGCTGCAACGCCCGCCCAGAAAACCCAGCTCGACATGAAGCTCGGCGTGCTCTTCCAGCAGGGCGCCCTGTTTTCTGCGCTCACGGTGCTTGAGAATATCCAGGTGCCGATGCGCGAATATCTGGAGCTGCCGCAGAAGCTCATGGACGAGCTGGCGTTGCTGAAGATCGAACTCGTCGGCCTGAGGCCGGAGGCGGCCTCGCTCTATCCCTCGGAACTCTCCGGCGGTATGATCAAGCGCGCGGGCCTCGCAAGAGCTCTGGCGCTTGATCCTGACCTTGTGTTTCTGGACGAGCCGACGTCGGGCCTCGATCCGATAAGCGCCGCCGAGTTCGACGAATTGATCGCGAAACTACGCGACACTCTCGGCTTGACCGTGTATATGGTGACCCACGATCTCGACAGCCTGTTCTCGGTATGTGACCGTATTGCGGTTCTCGGCAACAGGAAAATACTCGTCGAAGGCACGATAGAGGACATGCTGGCGTGCGAAGACCCCTGGGTCAGGTCCTATTTCCACGGGAAAAGAGCCCGTTCTATTGTGCCGCAGAACTAGACCTTTAGTGTAGCTGCGAGAATCACCCGGAAAGGAATGACGGGAACGCGATTATGGAGACAAAAGCCAACTATACCATCGTCGGTATTGTCATCATCCTCATCATTACCGCCGGTTTTCTGGGCGTTTACTGGATGGCCACCGCCAACAACCAGGGCGAGACGGCCCGGCTGGAAGTCCGCATTCCGGGTTCGGCGAGCGGCCTGTCGGTCGGCGCGCCGGTTCTGTTCAACGGCATTCGCGTCGGTTCGGTGCGGTCTCTGACGATTGACGGCGTTGATCCCAACTACGTGCTCGCCATGACGGAAGTGCGCGCCACCGCGCCGGTTTACGCTTCCACCAAGGCGGTGCTCGGCATCCAGGGGCTGACCGGCTCTGCGCATATCGAGCTCAGCGGCGGCAACACCAGCGACCTCAATATTCTCGAGGAAGCCGTCGAGAAGGGCAGTTACGCGGTTCTGACAGCCGATGAATCCAGCGTTACCAACCTTCTTGCAACCGCCGACGCAATCCTGCAGCGGGTCAACAAGGCCGTCGTCGGCATCGAGGAATTTGTCACGACCGCGAAAGGCCCGCTGACGCAGACCGTGCAGAACGCCGAAAAATTCTCCGAAGCGCTTGCAGCCAATTCCGGCGGCGTCGACAGTTTCCTAAAAAACGTCTCGTCGTTATCCAAAACGCTTGAGGGCGTTTCCGGCAAGCTGGAGGGTCTGGTCACGCGCGCCGAGGCGATTGTCGGCGCCGTAGAGCCTGCAAAAGTCTCCGAGATCGTTCAGAATGTCGAGACCGTCAGCAAGAACATTTCGGACGCATCCGGTGATTTCAAGCCGATGATCGAGGAGTTCAAGACGGCGGCCACAAATATCGCCGAGCTCAGCCAGAACGCCGAATCCGCAGTCTCAAAGGTTGAGGGACTGCTCAATTCGGTTGACACCGAAAAGGTGCAGGAAGTCGTCGACAATATCACGGCCGCCAGCGCCCAGGCCCGCGAGGGCATCGCCAACCTGACCATGGTGTCGGAGACGATCGGTGATCGAAACCAGGAAATCGGGCAGATCATCGAGAATACCGATCAATTGACCGCCCGTCTGAACGATGCCGCACTGCAGGTCCAGACGACGCTCAACAAGCTTAACGGCGTCATTGACGGCGCAGATGGTCAGGGTCTGGTGGCCGAAGCGAAGGATACGTTGAAATCCTTCCAGGACGTCGCCAACAAGATCAACGCGCAGATCGGTCCGATCATGAGCAATGTCGACCGGTTCTCGAATTCCGGTCTCAAGGATATCGAGGCGCTGATCAACGAGGCGCGCCGTTCGGTCGCCCGGATCGAGAGAGCTGTCGCGCAGATAGGGGAAGATCCGCAGAGTCTGATTTTCGGTGGATCGGGAAGCGTAAAACAATATGATGGGCGGCGTCGTCGTTGACAAAGCAGAGTTCAGGTCCAAGAGTTCGTAAATCCTGCATGGATGGCAGGGACGAGGGGTATTCGTGAAGAGTTGTAGTCAATCCGGACTGGCCGTAGCTGTCCTGCTGGCTGGCGCTGCATTTTTGAGTGGATGCGGCGGCGGACCATTTGCTCCAAAGCCCGACACCTACGAATTAACGGGCATCCCGACAGTCAAGGGACCGTCCTCGAGAAACCGTCAGATCGTCGTAACCGATCCGGCCGCGCTGAAGTCTCTGGACGGCGCCAATATTGTCGTGCGGACTTCGCCCGAGGCGATCCAGTATCTCGCCAGGTCGCAGTGGAATGACAATCTGCCTGCGATCATTCAGCAACGGCTGGTTACGGCGTTCGAGGACAGCGGGCGCCTGGGCGGCGTGGCGAAACCCGGCGACAGCATCGCCGTCGACTATCTCGTTTCACCGACGATCCGCGCCTTCGAGGTGGTCGCCAGCGACAACGGCGACACCGCCGTGGTCGAGATTTCCGTTCGCATTGTCAATGATCGCAACGGCGTGGTGCGGGCGCAAAAGGTCTTCCAGGCGACTGCGCCTGTCTATGGATCCGAAAATATCGATTTCATACGCGCGCTCGACGAGGCCAATGGCCAGGTCGTCACCGACATCGTCGCCTGGACGCTGAAGATCGTCTGATCGCGTTGTAAGGTTTTACAAACGACAAAGGCCGGCTCGCGAGAGCCGGCCTTTCCATTTTGAGTATTTGTGTGTCGCTTATTTCAGCCTGCCGCTGGCGTGGGCGAGCATCGTATAGACCTTGCCCGTATCCGAAGTCAGATAGGTCTGGGCCACGGACTTGTCCCGATTGTTTGCGGAGACATCGGCCAGCAGTTTCTCGAAGTCGGAGATGTAGTGATCCACGGCGCTGCGGAACTCCGGTTCCTGACCGTATTTCTTCTTGATGTCTTCGAAAGTCTTCTGACCCTTCAGCGTGTACAGGCGGCGGGTGAAGATGTCCCTTTCGCCGGCCTGGTAACGGCGCCACAGCTCCACAGAGGCGTCGTGGTCGATGGCGCGCGCGATATCGACCGACAGAGAGTTCAGGGACTCGACCACCTGGCGCGGATTGCGGGAACGGCTGCTGTTGGCGGACTGCGCATTGGAGTTGGATGCGCGCTGTTCGCCGCCGTTGTCGCCGTCCTCGCGCGATGCGCCGCGCAGCAGGTCCTTGACCCAGCCTTCACCGAAAGACTTGCGCGATGCATTGCCGGCGTCAGCCTTCGGCTTGGAGCCGCCGCTGTCCATCACGCCGAGGCCGCCGCGCAGGCTCGATGTGGTGGTTGGCGTCGGGCGCTTGGCCGGCTCGACAAGCCGTGCGGTCGTGGCGCCGGTCGTTCCTGTGCCCTGCGCGGCTGCAGCCGGCTGCGGGGCAGGGGCGGCCTGAGCCTGCACGGGTTCGGCGACAACCGCCGCTGCTGCTGCGACAGGACGTGCGCCCGGGCCGGAATGCTCGAACAGGCCGGATGACTGGTCGACGATGTTCGCAAGGTCCTTGAGAGCCTTGATCTGGTCGGCGACCGCCTGACGCATGGCCGCCGTGCTTTCGCGTGTTTCCTCAGGCAGGTCGAACACGCCGCGCTTGATTTCCGAGCGTGTGGTGTTCAGTTCCTCGCGGATGTCGCCGGCGGCGCGACGGATTTCTTCCGTTGCTCCGTTGAAGCGCGATACGGCTTCTTCGACGGCTTCCTTGATCGCCTGCTTCATGTTCTGCGACGCGTTCGTCGAGCGCGTTTCGGTCTCGGAAAGCAGTTCGCTCAGCTCCTTCATGGAGGAAGACAGGCTGCCGGAAAGCTGCTTGGCCGTGCTGTCGGCCTTTTCGGAGGCCTTGCCGAACGCATCCTGGACGATGCCTTCCAGCGACCGCATGGTCACGCCGATTTCCTCGGAGCGCTCGACCAGGCCCTTCGACAGGCTGTCGAGAGCTTCGCGGCGTTCGTCGAGCGTGTTGGCGAGGCTCGACTGCGCGGCGCCAAGCAAGTCGGACGCGGTCGAAAGCACCTTCGAATGATCGGAGAAGCTTTCGGCGATTTCGCCGATCCGGCCGAGCGTCGAACCGGAAATGCCGTCGAGCTTGGCGAGGTTGCTTTCAAGCAACTGCGCCGAACTCGAGATCGTTTCCGCCGAGTTGGTGGCCGACGAGTTGAACTTTTCGGTGGTTTCGACCAGCCGGCTGTCGACGCTGGCGAGAGTGGTTGCAGCGTTTTCGATAAGATTGGAGATCGACGTGTTGCTCTCTCCCAGCTGTTCGATCAGGCTGATGACGTCCGACCGCAGACTTGCGCCTGCGCGTTCGATCGCAGCCAGCGTCTCGCCCGTGCGGGAGGAGAGGGCGCTGACCAGCGCGGAACTCTGCGCCTGCAACTGATCGGTGCTCGACAGGGTGATCTGCTCGATCTCCGCTGCGATTTCCTTGCCGCTTTCGAGATAGCGATCGATCAGCGGACGGGCCTTCTGCTCGATAATGTTCGACAGCTCCGTGGAGCGGCCGGCGAGCATCGAGTTGAGTTCGCGGGTCTGCTCGTCGAGCACCGTCTTGATCGACTCGTTGCGCGCGGCGATCGCCTGTTCGCTGTTCTCAAGCTGCGTAGCGAAATTCGTCGCCTGCTGGCCGATCTTTTCTTCGGCGTTCATGGCGGCGCTGGTGATCGATTCTGCAGCGCCCAGGAAACTGTTCTCGCTGTCGACCAGCCGGGTGGAGAGGTCGGCAAGCTGGTTGGTCCAGGATTCCGAACGTTCCGACAGACGGCTGTCGATAGCGTCGGAATAGCTTGCGGCTGCGGCGCTGAGCTGGCTTGCGAACTGTTCGCCAAGACCCTGCAGCGACTGCGCGGAGCGCAACGCTTCGGAGTCGAACTGGTTGACAGTTTCGGAAACCGTGTCGCGCAGCGTCGTTGCAAGATTGCGCGCCTGTTCCTCGATCATCGAATTGACGTTCTGCATGCCGGTGCTGAGCGCGCTGTCCATTGTGCCCAGGCGGTGCTCCATGTTCGACATCTGGTCTTCGACGGACTGGTTCATCCGGCCGATATTCGCTTCGAACACGGTGTCCAGCGCCTTGACGCCCTGGTCGATACGGCCCGAAAGCTCTTCCGTTTCCTTCGAAAGCGTATCGTAGATGGCGCCCGAGCCGCCGCTCAGAAGCGCATCGATGCGGGCGGCGTTGGTTTCCAGCGTGTTTGCCAGCTGTTCGGTGTTGCCGACGACGGAATTCGAAATCGTTTCCGAATGATCGCGCAAGATGCCGTCGATACGCTCTGCGTTGGAGCCGAGGGTGACCGCCAGCGCATGCGTATTGTCGGTGACAGCCCTTTCGACAGCCGATGCGCCGTCGCGCAACAGGGTTTCCAGACGGTCGGTGTTCGAGCCCAGCGTATTGGCGATGGACTGGGTGCCTTCCGTGGAAGCGTTGGTGATGATGGCTTCGCCTTCGCGGATCAGCGCGGCCATGCGCTCCGTATTGGAGCTCAGAGTGGTTTCCAGATCGCTGGAGCTGGATTTCGCCGCCTCGTTGATGGCCGACGTGCCTGACGTGATGAGGCCTTCCAGGCGATCGGCGGATGCGCCCATTGTGCGCTCGAGCGCGGTGGCTCCCTGTTCCGCCGCCTGGTTGATGCCGGACGTGCCGGTGCTGATCAGGCTTTCGAGCCGGTCCGCAGACGAGCTGAGAGTCCGCTCGAGAGCCCCGTTGCTCTGTTCCGCCGCTTCGCTGATGGACGCGGATCCGGAAGTGATCAGTTCTTCCAGTCGCGCTGACGAGGAGCTCAACGTCTGTTCCAGTTCCGAAGCGCTCTGCTGGGCGGTAAGGCTGATGGACGAGGTTCCCGAAGCGATAAGATTTTCCAGGCGATCCGAGGATGCGCCGAGGGTCTGTTCGATCGCACCCACGCTTTGTTCTGTCGTGTGCCGGATCGACGATGTGCCGGTGCTGATCAGATCCTCAAGGCGTTGTGTCGAAGAACCGAAGGTGCTTTCGATCGCACCCACGCTTTGTTCGATCGCACCCACGCTCTGTTCTGTTGTGTGCCGGATCGACGATGTGCCGGTGCTGATCAGTTCCTCAAGGCGTTGTGTCGAAGAGCCGAAGGTGCTTTCGATCGCGCCCGCGCCCTGTTCGGCCGCCTGGTTCAGCGTGGACGCCCCGTTGTTGATCAGCCCCTCGAGCCTGTCGGTAGAGGCGCTGATGCTCTCGCTGAAGCTGCTTGTACCCTGCTCAACGGCGCGGTTTAGCGTCGATGCGCCGGTGTTTATCAGGCCTTCGAGCCTGTCGTTAGAGGCGCTGATGCTCTCGC
The DNA here is from genome assembly GCF_019492055.1 of Flavimaribacter sediminis. Classification (GTDB taxonomy): domain Bacteria; phylum Pseudomonadota; class Alphaproteobacteria; order Rhizobiales; family Rhizobiaceae; genus Flavimaribacter; species Flavimaribacter sediminis. The sequence goes on from NZ_JAICBX010000001.1 coordinate 958,657, forward strand.
TGAAGCTGCTTGTACCCTGCTCAACGGCGCGGTTCAGCGTCGATGCGCCGGTGTTTATCAGACCTTCGAGCCTGTCGGTAGAGGCGCTGATGCTCTCGCTGAAGCTGCTTGTTCCCTGCTCAACGGCGCGGTTTAGCGTCGATGCGCCGGTGTTTATCAGACCTTCGAGCCTGTCAGTGGATGCCCCGATGCTCTCGCTGAAGCTGGCGGTTCCCTGTTTCACGGCCTGTCCAAGGGAGATCGTGCCGTTGTCGATCAGGTCCTTAAGGCGTTCCGCGTTGCCGCTGAGCGTTGTTTCCAGCTTCTGGGAACTCTCGGTGGTGGCGTTGTTGATCGCCGCCGTTCCAAAGCTGATAAGGCCTTCCAGCCGTTCAGTATTCGCCAAAAGCGTCGATTCCAGTTCGCGGTTGCCGCTGGTGGAGGCTTCGCTCAGATCCGACACGCCGCGGCCGATGAGGCTTGCGAAATTGTCGGCGCTCTCTTCCAGCTTGGAGGCAAGCGCGTCCGTCTGGCCGCTGACGGCGCCGGATATGGTCGCCGCGCCGTCCTTGAGCAGGATGTCCACGCGCTCGGAGGTGTCGGACAGAGCGCGTTCGACCGCGCCGACCTTTTCCTCGATCTTGTTTGTGATGTCCTGGCTGCTCCGGGACAGATTGTGCTCGAGTTCCTGCGAACGCTGGGTAAGCGACTCGTCGAGTTGACGTGCGCGCTGGTCAAGAGATCCGTCGATCTGACGTGTGTGCCGGTCCAGGGATTCGTCGATCTGGCTCGTTCTCTGGCTCAGGGAATCGTCAAGATGGCGGGTGCGCTGGTCCATGGACTCGGCGATCTGCTGGGCGTTTGTGCTCAGGATTGAGTCGATGGAGCCGCTGGTGTGCGACAACGTATCGTTGATCGCGACAAGGCTTTCGCCCAGCTTGTCGGCGAGTGTTCCGCTGCGCTGGTCGAAAGCGGAGGTGAACTGCTTGACCCGATCGTCGAACGCGGAGTTGAGCTGGGAAATGGTTCCCTGCAGCCGGTCTTCGAAGAAGCCGGACCGGGTGTCCAGGTCGTTCATCGCGTCTTCGGTATGCTGCTGCAGGCTCTGCCTGAAGTTCACGGCCTTTTCGTCGAGACGCTGGTTCAGCGTGTCGATAACGCCGCCAAGACCTGCGGAAAAGGCCTTCTCGCCGGTGCTCACGCTTTCGGTGATGTCGCGGGTGCGGGCAAGCAGCGTTTCGTTGAGCTGGCGCGCCCGCTCGTTCAGTATCGTGTTGAGCTTCTTCGTGTTGTTGTCGATCGAGGAAGCGCGGGTTTCGAACTCACTGAGAAGCTGCTGCCCGTATTCCGAAATCGATCCATGAAGGACTTCAAGGCGACTGTCGAATTCCTCGGCCAGCGTACGACCGGAGTTTCCGAACGCCAGCATCAGCGCTTCAAGGCGTTTCTGCAGGAGTTCGGCGACATTCTCGGAGAGCTCCTCCGCCTGTGTCGAAAGCTGGGTCGTCCTTGTGTCGACAAGCGCTGCGGCCGCCTTGCCGGACGTCGAGATCTTGTTGGAGATATCGTCGCCCGCCGAGTTCAGTTCCTCGCGCAACTGTTCGTGCGCCTTGACGATGCGCGCGCGGACGCGCTCGGAATGCGCGATGATGGCTTCACGCTCGTTGCCGAGGCCTTCGACGAGGTTGCGGATCCGCACCTCGTTGTCCGAGTAGCTCTGTTCCAGGGCGCTGATTTCCGAATGAACCAGCGTTTCCAGTTCGGAGGCGCGCGCGATGGTCCGCTCGATGCCGTCATTCATCGCCGATACTTCGCGGCGGATCGCCTGGCCGACGCTGGTGATGTTGTCGGCCGCGATGTTTTCGGGTTCGGAGAGACGCAGCGCCAGTTCCGTCATGGAACGCGCAACGGAACGCATTTCCTGGGCGCGCGCGATCATCATCCCGAAGCCGACGATCATCATCGCCGGCAGAATGATCGTTGCGATCGCGCCGAGAATGTCCGGATTGGCGGACAGATTGGCGAATGTGGAGAAACTCCAGATGCGCGATCCGTAGACCATGCCTGTCAGAACAAAGCCTGCGACAAGCCAGATGCCGGCGGCGACATAGGCGGTGATCCGCGTTGATCGGCCGGAATTGCTGTCCAGGGATTTCAGAATGTAGGCTGTCGATCGGCGGCTGTCGTCATTGGCCGGTGCAAAAGCCGGGCCGGATTTGCGTCCCGAACCGGCCTGCGTTCTCTGGTTCTGCTGGCCGGAGGCGCGTTTTGTGTCCGGAACGGAATTGGCGACGTCCTGCGGCGTCGCCCGCTGGACGCGGCGTGATTCCGGACGGTCCTGCTGGTCGCGGGAAGCGGGTGGGCGTTCGCGCTCGCGGCGTGCAACGGGGCGAGCAGGCCGCTTGGCGGGCGTCGCCTTTTTGGAGCCGCCGGCTTCATCCGGTTCATTGCCGGCTTCCGCCAGTTCGGCGGCCGCCGAGGCGACCTGGGCCTCCAGGTCTTCCATCGACAGTTCCAAGTCTGTGTCACTGTCGGCGTTCGCCGTGTTACCTTCGTCAATGTCGACGTCGCGCAGTGCGTCTTCAAGCGCTTTCAGCGCGTTTTCATCGACCGACTTCCGAGCGTTCTGCTTTACCATCCCAATGCCTCGTACTCTAAACCTACCGCCATGGCTTGCGACGGTGCAGGGCGCAATGCCTTTTGCCGTCGCTTAATCGGGTGTGCACATATGACAATTCTGTGTCTATGTTCAGTCTGTCTAAAACCCGGCTGACCGTCCCATAACGGCAGCCGGCGCTACCCCGTTTTTTCTTTGTGACACAGATATTTGCCACTGACAAACTCTATAAGGTGAATAAGGAACGATGTCGCGTGATGATTCGTTTCAGGCTTTCGCAATGATTAAAAAAATTTGCGCCATTTCCGGCCTTTACCTTCGATTAACCATGTTTACAGTTTTTTACCGAATTCCCGGCACATTTAAGGCCTTACCGAGACTTGTGCGCTCCACTGTCAATGTGGGAACGGGAAAGGATCAATTTCATGGCAATCCATCATCGTCCGGAAGAACCGCCGGAACTGCTTCACCGTGTCTGTCCATCTAGCGGCCGCCCCATCGATCTCGTGCATCTGGCGCGCCATACGATGGGCGACAAGGACATGGAGGCGCATATGCTCGGCCTCTTTGCCCGCCAGGCGCGTTTGTGCGTCAACCAGTTGTGCGGCTCGGCGATCAAGATCAGGAAAGCCGACAGGGTCAAGGTCGTCCATACGCTCAAATGCTCGGCGACCAGCGTCGGCGCTTTCGGCGTGTCGAAGGTCGCAGAGAGCCTGGAGCACAATCCAAACGACGGCTTTCTGCGCGAAGCGCTCGCAGACGCCGTCATCGACGTCGAAAACTTCATATCGGGTCTGTCCCGCTGAAGCGACTGTCCTTGCGCAGCACCGGCAAGGCTGCGTGACCGATCCGCGCCACTGAAGCTGCGGCGTTTCGGGCAGGCGCCTGTTCGCCATCCAGCGAGCCGGTTGTCAAACTCCTCCGCCTGCGCTCGATCGGGTCAAAACCATGTTGCTTTTGGCCATGGAACCCGCGTTTCCCGCAACAATACTTGACTTTCCCGACCGTCTATTTCACTTCGCTCTTTAACAGGAGCATGGAGCTTATCGATTTATGACGAAACTGACATTCGTATCCTCCGAAGGCGTGCGTTACGATGTTGACGCGGAAGACGGGACATCGGTCATGGAAAACGCGGTGCGCAACGGCGTACCCGGCATCGAGGCGGAATGTGGCGGCGCATGCGCCTGTGCGACCTGTCACGTCTATGTGGATGACGAATGGACGGAAAAGGTTGGCGGACCCGATGTCATGGAAGAGGACATGCTGGATTTCGCATTCGAGATGAAGCCCAGTTCCCGGCTTTCATGCCAGATCAGGGTGTCGTCGGAGCTCGACGGGCTTGTCTTGCATGTCCCGGAGCGACAGGCCTGATCCACTCCCGCTACCGGCTCCGTTGCTGGCGAGGCGACCGGCGTGACCATACCAACCCTGCGTGAAGCTGTAGCAACCGCGTTTAGGCCGCGCATCTGGAGGCTCGCGCATGGCCGAACCCTGACGGTCGGTCCCCGCGGTCTGCTGATGGCGATCATCAATGTAACGCCGGATTCGTTTTCTGACGGCGGTCGTTTCGACAACGTCGCAGAAGCGGTTGACGCAGCCGGAAACGCGCTGGCGCTGGGCGCGACGATTATAGACATCGGCGGTGAATCCACGCGCCCCGGAGGCGAAACGGTCGATGCGGGCACGGAACAGGCGCGCGTCTTGCCGGTCATCGAGGCGATCGCGGCTGAAAGCGAGGCGATCATCTCGGTGGACACCTATCGCGCCGAGACAGCCCGCCTTGCCGTCGATGGCGGCGCCCACATCGTCAATGACGTTTGGGGCCTCCAGAAAGACCGGGGCATCGCAAGCGTCGCCGCCGACACCGGCGCCGGCGTTTGCATCATGCATACCGGACGGGGACGCGAGAAGCTCGATGACGTCGTCGACGATCAGTTCTGGTTTCTGCGTCGTTCGCTCGAAGTCGCGCGTGATGCGGGGATCGACGATACGGCCATTGTGCTTGATCCGGGGTTTGGCTTCGCAAAGAACCCGGACGAGAACATGCAATTGATCGCGCGTTTCCCGGAGTTGCATGATATCGGTTTTCCGCTGCTGGTTGGCGCGTCCCGAAAAAGATTTCTCGGCGCTGTCACCGGCCGGGAAACCGCCGGGGATCGCGATATCGCCACTGCGGCGACCACCGCGCTGCTGCGGATGCAGGGAGCCGCCATTTTCCGTGTCCATGACGTCGCCGCGAGCCGCGACGCACTGAGTGTCGCTGACGCCGTGCTCTTGGCTTCAAATTTGGAAGATTGATTATGCTCTATACGATTACCCTGAAAAACTGCGCGTTCTTTGCCCGTCACGGACTGTTTGAAAGCGAAGAAAACCTCGGGCAGCGTTTTTTCGTCGACATCGTTTTGAATGTGGAAGCAAGCACGGCCCTGACGCAGGATGATGAATCGGATGTTGTCGACTACGGCGCCGTCTACGCTTCGGTGACGCGGATCGTGACGAGCGAGCGTTTCCGTCTGATCGAGGCGCTGGCCTGGCGCATCGGTTCGGTGTTGTGTGAGGAATTTGCAGCCGTGCGTCATGCCCGCATCACGGTAAGAAAACCGAGCGTGCCCATAGAAGGCGTGCTGGATTACGCCGAGGTGACGGTCGATCATGACGCCGAGTGACGGCGATCGATCAGGTTCCCGCGCAGCACTGGGGCTCGGCGGAAATGTCGGCGACCCACTGCGGGCGATGGCCGAAGCCTTGAAGACCCTCGATGCAGATCCATCGATCGAGATCGAAGCGGTTTCCCGCCTTTACCGAACGCCGCCCTGGGGTCCGGTGGCGCAAGACTGGTTCCTGAATTGCTGTGCTGTGGTCCGCACGACAATGGAGCCGTTGCAGTTGCTGGAAAAGTGCAAGGACATCGAACAGGCGCTCAAACGACAGCGGACGATTCGCTGGGGACCGCGCACTATCGATATCGATATCCTCACCTTCGACGATCTGTCTCTGGAGAACGAACGGCTGACGATACCGCACCCGCGCATGCACGATCGCGGCTTCGTCCTCCTTCCGCTTGCTGAAATCGCAGGCGACATTCAGGTGAGGGGGAGAACGGTGTCAGGCTGGTCGCAGGAATGCGACAAGGAAGGAATTGATGTCGCCAGTGAGAACGGAGACTGGTGGCGGAGTTCTTAATGTCCCGGTTAACGCCGGTCCATTCTCAGTGAACCGACCTTGCTGTTGCGCGACAGCGTGATGCCGATCACCGGCACGAGCGTGCCCTGAACCTCGACCGAAACGGTAACGTTCATCTGGTTCTGGTCGGTGAGATGGGCGACCATTGCGCCGTCCAGCTTGGCGCGATTGAGGCCGACGACAATCTTGTTGCCGGAAATCTTGCCCGAAACAATGTCCAGACCCTTTCCGTCGCCGCCATCCATGAAGGAGCCGGAATATCTGCCGCGGTCGCTGTTGATGGAGGCGGACATTTTCTGAGTGAACATGCCGACCCTGCATTTGCCGTCGAGCAGCAGGCCAACCTTAGCGGTCTCTGACGGGCCGCCTTCGAAATCACAGACGAATTTGGTGCCCTTGTACTTGCCGGCGACAATTTCGCCGGGGCCGCGCCACTTTCCGGCGACGGACTGAAAGAAGGCGCTGTCGCTGGCCATCGCAATGGTGGAACCCGTCAACCCGATGGCGAAGGCGCCGGCAGCAATGACACTTCTATAGAACATTTTCCTTGCCCCCGGGAGGATCCAGACTCGTCAACCAGAGCATACAATCGTCCGGAATGGTTAATGACGCGTTGATAGACGCCTTTGATGATAGCAGAAAAACAGGGCGCTTGGAAATATTCGCCGTTTTTCAGCTCTGCTTGTCGGTTGATGAACGGCTTCCGGCGGCCTGACGGGTCAGATCGGCGAGAAAATCGCCAATGCCTGGCCGCTTGACCGCGTGAAAGCGCATGGGGCGGCACAGATCCATGGCCGCGATGCCAATCCGGGCGGTCAGCAAACCGTTGATGACGCCTTCGCCCAGTCGCGCCGACAGCCGCGACGCCACGCCATGACCCACGACCTGCTGAACGAGGCTGTCGCCGACCGCGATCGATCCGGTGACCGCCAAATGTCCCACAACGTCGCGCGACAGCCGCAGCAGTCCGAGAGTGCCGGGACGCGCGCCGTAGAGATAGGCGAGCGTCCGGATCAGTCGAATGGATTCAAACAGCACGTAGCCGACGTCGACAAGCGCGCGAGGGCTGATGGCGGTTACGATCGACACGCGCTTGGACGCAGCCAGGATCATGGCGCGCGCCTCTCTGTCGATTGGCCCGAGAAGTTCGCTCTCGGCGAGCTCCATCAGATACGGCGCATCGATGATGTCGTCATCAAGTTCCTTCAGGCGTTCACGGCTGCGGGCGGTTTCCGGCCGTTTTTCGAAGGTTCCGATCAGCCCTTTGAGCACGGCGCGGGCCTTGGCGGGACGGGGGTCTGCGCGCGCCGCTTCCGCGTCCTGGCGCAAACGGTGCACCGAATTCAGCCTCGCGATCGCCAACGCTTCCCGCAGCACAATCATTGCAAGCGAGAACAGGCCAATCACGGTGAGGCCCGTCGCCACCCATCCGAGCCATTCGGCGCGTTCGAAGAGCGCGCGGATCAGATTGTCGATCCACAGGGCCAGGGCCAGGGAAAACAGCAGTCCAAAAGCCGACAGCGCAGTCTTGCGGAAAGACCAGCGGCGTTCCGGCGTCTTCGCCGGTTCAGGCGTCAGACTGTCTACGGCGTCGGCGTCGATTGCATCCGGATCCTCGTTCAGAAACGGGTCTTCCATCTCGTCGACAATGGCGACTTCGTAGGACGACGGAGCGCGTCCCCGTTCCTTTGTCTTCGCCTCCGCCGGTTCGTCTTCGGCGATCCGGTAGGCCGCGGGCTTTCGCGCAGATTCCCTGGTCATGCGAGTAGGTCTCCAAGCAGGAATTCAAGCGCACGGTCGAGGCGAATATGGGGCAGGGACAGTGTGAGGCCTTCCGCCGTGGTCTCCAGCTTCGGCGGCCGGAAGCGCACGAAATTGATGTGAGGCCTGTCCGCGTCATCTTTTGATTCAAGCGCTTGAAAGAATGATTCCGGATCTTCCGGCAAGTCTCCGGGAAATATGCCGGTTTTGGTGTTTCCGTCGAAGGTCTCGCCGGCGATCTTTTCTCCTTTCAAAGGCGCGCCGACGATCAGCGGCAGGTTCTCGCCAGCCTCCTTGACGCTTGCTTCACGCGTCGCCCTGACGGCCGCCAGCGCCAGGACTTCTGTCGTAACCCTTGCGCCTTGCGTCCGGGCGAGCGCCCGGTCGACCAGTCGTCCGGCTATGTTTTGCAGGCGGTCATGGCTTTCGTGATGGAGGTGGTCGGCCTTTGTGGCGCCGACCAGAAGGCGGTCGATGCGGCGGGTGAACAGCGACGTCAGGATGTTCGACGACCCGTGGCGGAAACAGGCGAGGATGTCGGTCAGCGCGCGCTCGAGATCCTGCACCGCCTCCGGTCCGGCGTTCATCGCCTGCAATGCGTCGATCAGCAGGATCTGGCGGTCGAGCCGAGCAAAGTGATCCCGGAAAAACGGCCGCACGACGATCCGCTTGTAGGCCTCGTAGCGGTGCTCCATCATGTGCCACAGGCTGCCTGCCGGCGCGCTGCCGACGGGCAGATCGGGCAGGGGGGCGAAAGTCAGCGCCGGCGAACCCTCAAGGTCGCCCGGCATGAGAAGACGTCCCGGCGGAAGTGTGGAGAGCGCGCGTTCGTCGCTCTTGCAGGCCTTGAGGTATTGCGAAAACAGGTCTGACAGTTCACGGGCAAGGGTCTCGTCGGCCGCCGCCTTCACGTCGATTGCGCGGGATCTGGAAATCCAAGCTTCGGCAAGGTCCGCGCGCGCAGGAGACGCGGCGAGCCTGACTGCGTTCTCGCTGAATGTCCGGTAATCCTGCTCGAGCAGCGGCAGGTCCAGCAACCACTCACCCGGATAGTCGATAATGTCGACGGACAGCTTGCCTGCGGAGAAAAGGCGGTTCCAGCCGCTGGCCGATTCATAATTGATCGTGAGCCGCATTTCGGAAATCGCGCGGGTTGATTGCGGCCAGATCCGCTCCTTGATCAGCGCTTCGGCGTGATCCTCGTACTGGAAACGGGGCACGGCGTCGTCGGGCTGCGGCTCGAGCCGCGCCGAGGAAATGCGGCCTGAGCGGTAGGCCTTGAACATCGGAAGGCGTCCGCCATGCAGCAGGTTATGCACCAGCGCTGTGATGAACACTGTCTTGCCGGCCCGCGACAACCCGGTCACCCCAAGGCGCACGGTCGGACGCATCATGGTTCCGGCGCGATCGACAATGTTGTCGAAGGATATCTGGGCTTCGTCGGTGAAGCGGGAAAGCATAGAGGCCAATGCAAGGCTCCGTCTCGGTTGTCCCCCATATAGATACTGTCTTGATTGGATTGAAGCATTTGCCTGCGGGAAATCGCGCAGCGTCGCGCGCAGGCATGGCTGTTCCAGGCGGAGATCAGTGGTTTGTCAGCTTCGAGGCTTTCTTCGGAGACAGCAGTTCGCTCAGACGCCCGCCGTTTTCCGCATTCGCTTCCGACCGGTTCGTTTCGAAAATGGCGAGCCCGGCGGTGGGGAAGCCTTTTTGCAATCGGCGCGCGGCTTTTTCGTCGGCTGTGAATGCGAGGGCGATCGCCGTGTCCTCGATCATCGGATTGTGCCCGATGATCATGACGCTCTGCGCCCGGCTGTCCGCAATCTGCTTGATGTAGTGATGGTAGTCGTTGCTGTAGAGGCTTTCCAGCAGGCGAATGTCGGTGTCCGGCGGCAGAGCGGAGGATATGATGTCGCAGGTCTGGTTGCAGCGCACGGCGCTGGAGCATAGCACAAGTTCCGGCGCGATGCCGCGTTCGCGGATCACGGAGGCTATTACAGAAGCGTCGGCTTCGCCGCGTTGGTCGAGCGGGCGGTCGAAATCGCGTAGTCCCGGCCGCGCCCAGGCCGCATGGGCGTGGCGCAGAAGATAGACTGTCTTCGGGAAACGGATTGCGTCATTCATGGATATTCGGCACGGCTTGTTCGCGGATCAGACGCGACTGTATTGGCAAATTCGGCGCGAAACAACAATTGCCGGGCTTCGTTCCCCGACGGTGCGCCAATTGGTCCTTGTGCCCTGCACAAATGCGGCGCGACGCCTTGAGGACGACGTTCAGACGCTGCGTAGGGGGCGCCCGACTGCGCGTGAGCAGGCCGTGATGTCTCAAAGCTTGGTCGTTAACATCGTTAGCTGTTTGAAAATATGATAATTCTGTGACAAAAAGATCAATGATTGTAGTTAGTTAATCCAATTTCTATATTTCACGAAAAACTGAATGCCGATTGCTTTTACTGCTTGTCTGAACCGGGCTGTGTGGATATACACGGGCCAAAAAGTCACCAGTTGGGGATTCGTAATGAATGATACGGCAGAAATCGATTCATATGTCCCGTCGGATGACGAGGAGTTCATGAACGAAAAGCAGCGGACTTACTTCCGCGCCAAACTGAACACCTGGAAGAACGAGATACTGAGGGAAGCCCGCGAAACTCTGGGCAACCTGCAGGAAGACAGCGCAAACCATCCCGACATCGCCGACCGCGCTTCGTCCGAGACCGACCGCGCCATCGAGTTGCGCGCTCGTGACCGGCAGCGCAAGCTGATTTCCAAGATCGACGCCGCCTTGCAGCGCATCGAGGACGGCACTTACGGCTATTGCGAGGAAACCGGCGAACCGATCAGCCTGAAGCGCCTCGACGCTCGTCCCATCGCCACGCTTTCTATCGAGGCGCAGGAGCGTCACGAGAGACGCGAGAAGGTTTACCGGGACGAATAAAGCGCTGCCTCGAAAGGCAGCCTTTCAAGATCAACGCTTGGTGGACAGGTCGCCAAGCAGTTTCTTCATCTCGTCTTCAAGAGAGGCGTTCGGGTTGGACGCGCTCTTGCTGTCGGCGTCGGCGACGACCGGAGGCTCGACCGTTATCGGTTCGTCCTTGATCAGCTCCGATTCCAGCATTTCGTCGAATTCGCCGATCAGTTCCCTGGCTTTCGACGGACCTGCGGCGTCGATGCTTTCCGCGCCAGCCTCGGGAGCCTTGTCCTGGTTGGCGGCGCTCGCTTCCTGCTTATCGCTGGCCGGTTCGACGGCGGGCGCTTCCGATTTCTTATCCTTCGATTGATCTTGGGCGGGTTTCCTTTCCGCCTTGGCCTCGGCGGCTACGGGAATGACCACGGCGCCCGGTGCGGGCGGCGCCGGCGTGGCCGAAGCAGGTTTGTCCATGTCCGGCTTGCCTGGACCCGGAACGGGCTGAACGACGTTCTGCGCCGGTGATTTCGACGGTTTCTCCGCGGCTGCAGGTTCAGTCGTCGCGTTCGCCTTTCCTGCGGCCTGCTTTCTTGTGGTCGGGGTGACAACCGGTGCGCGCGCGCGGCGGGGCTCCGGCGCTGGCGCCGGGACTGGCTCAATCGCCTTCGGCGGCGCGGCGGGTTTCGCCTCCTGCACAGGCCGTGGCGGCTGCGGCGCCGGCTTTTGATCGTTGGCGGCGGTCGCGGGGCGCGTCGTCTTTTCCGGCGTCGCTTCAGGCGCTGGCGCCGGAGCCGGCGGTTGCGGAGCAGGAACCGGCGCCGGCACGGGAACAGGCGCTGGCTTGCGGTCTTCGACCGGCGCGGCGCGGGCTGGCTGCGCTGGTTTTTTCGCAACGCGCGTGTTGTCGGCGCGGACAATCCGGCTTTCCACGACGATGTCCGAGGGACCGCCGATCATGACCAGATGTTCGACATTGTCGCGACGCACCAGAACAAGACGGCGGCGGGAGTCGATTGGCGCTGCGTCGATCACTGCGAGACGCGGCTGGCGGTTGGCGCCGCCGCGCAGAAAGGTCATCGGACCGCGGCGCTTAACAATCCAGTAGATCAGCAACAGAACCACAACCACTGCAGCGGCGATAACAGCGATGCCGGCCGTCGTGGGGCCGCTTTCCCCGAACAATGATTCGATCATACTCTTCATTCCGCAATTTTCCCCAGCGCACGCCGGAGGCGCGCGCGTCACAACCCTCCGGACACGTGGCGCGCGAGGCTTACATCCCACACACTGCGCCGTCAATTCTATTGTATCACAGGAGGGTTGTAGGGAGTTAACGCGCCCGGAAATATTTGAAAGAGCATGATTTGACGCGGTAAATACCTTTAATGTCGACTCCAGCCGGGCAAGATTACAGCTTGTTGTGGCTTTCAGGCGCCGATCCCTTCCCATGCCCGCTGGAATGTGATTCAAACGGGAACGATTTACGGAATCACCTTCTTCTGCGAGGCCGAATGGCGCAAAAGAAACCGGCGGGGAGCTATCCGACACCGATTATCGACCGGAATGCAAAGCCCGGAACGGTGGTCCGCCTCGTCATTCTGGGCATAGCCCTCATCGCGGCGGCCGGCGCGATCATCCTGGTCGAGGGGCGTTTCAGCTCCAGCTTCGGCCTCGGGCTGCTCTTCGTCCTGTCGATGCTCGGCGTCCTCTATCTGCTTTTGCATTTCATCGGTTTTCTGCAGGTTCTGCCGAAAGGCGGCGGCGACGAACTCTCGCGCCTGTTCCTCGATAGTCATCCGGAAGGCGTGATCATCACCGACGGCCGGGGCAGGGTGGTCTACGCCAACCAGGCCTACGCGAAACTGACGGGAGCGACGACGGCCGAAACAGTGCAGTCGATCGAGGCGCTTCTGTCGCGCGACAACATGGCTTCGGAAGCGCTCTACCGGCTCGCCAACACGGTTCGCGACGGCGCGGGAGGGCAGGAGGAGTTCCGGCTGATCGAGCGGTTGGACGGCGTCGAGACCGACGAAGCCTCTCCGTGCTGGTATCGTCTCAAGGCGCGTCCGCTGCGAATGGAGACGGTCCGCGAGCCTCTCTCCGTCTGGCAACTGTCCGACATCACGGCCGAGCGCGAGGAGCAGGAAAACGTCTTCAAGCAGCTGCAGCACGCGATCGACTATCTCGACCACGCGCCTGCCGGCTTCCTGTCGGTCGGCGAGGATCGGGAGATCGTCTATATCAACGCGACCCTTGCGGAGTGGATAGGGCTCGACTTGACTTCCTTCACGCCGGGGTCGATCCGGCTCAGCGATATCATCGCGGGCGATGGAATGGCGCTGATCGATTCCGTGCAGGCCGCGCCCGGCCTCAACAAGACCGCCAGCCTCGACCTCGACATGCTGGCGCGCGATGGCCGCAGCCTTCCCGTGCGCCTCGTTCACAACGCCACGGCGACCCGCGACGGCGCGCCCGGCGAAAGCCGCACTATTGTCCTGCAGCGCAGCGGCAAGGACGGCGACAGCGACACCGCGGCGTCCGCCGAAATGCGCTTTACCCGCTTCTTCAACAACACGCCGATGGCGATCGCCTCGGTCGATAGCGACGGGCGCATTCTGCGCACCAATGCGCCTTTCCTGAAAATGTTCTCGGGCGCGGTCTCCCGCGACGATCTCGAACGCAAGGCGCCCTTCACGCAGGTCGTCCAGGAGCCGGACCGCGCCGGGCTGCAGATGGCCATCGCGGATGCGGCGCGCGGCCTCGCGGACATCGCGCCCGTCGACACCTGCCACGCCGCCAACGGCGAACGGCATTTCCGTTTCTACGTCACAGCCGTGATCGACAGTCCGGCCGGCGAGGAAGCGGCCATCATATACGCCGTGGAGACCACCGAGCAGAAAGCGCTCGAGGCCCAGATGGCCGAAAACCAGAAGATGAACGCCGTCGGCACGCTCGCCGGCGGCATCGCGCATGATTTCAACAATGTGCTGACCGCGATCCTTCTGTCTGCCGATCATCTGCTTTTGTCTCTGCGCCCGTCCGACACCAGCTTCGCCGATCTGATGGAGATCAAGCGCAACGCGAATCGCGCGGCCGTGCTGGTTCGGCAGTTGCTCGCCTTCTCGCGCAAGCAGACGATGCGGCCAACGGTTCTGTCGATGACCGATGTGATCGGCGACCTGAGAATGCTGATCGACCGGCTGACCGGCGCCGACGTCAAGCTCGAAATCGAGTACGGCCGCGATCTCTGGCTTGTGAAGACCGATCTCGGACAGTTCGAGCAGGTGATCATCAATCTCGCCGTCAATGCCCGCGACGCCATGCCCGAAGGCGGCGTTCTGACTGTCAGAACCGCAAACGTGGACAGCGAAGAGGCCGGAAATCTCAACTATCGCGGGCTCGAAGCGGCTGACTATGTGTTGGTCGAGGTGCAGGACGAGGGCACTGGCATCGCGCCCGAACTCATGGACAAGATCTTTGAACCCTTCTTCACCACCAAGGATATCGGCAAGGGAACCGGCCTTGGCCTGTCCATGGTCTACGGGATCATCAAGCAGTCGGGCGGCTACATCTACCCGATCTCCGAACTGGGCAAGGGCACCACGTTCCGCATATTCCTCCCGCGCCATGTCGAGATTGTGGAGGAAGTTGAGCCGGCAAAGGTCGAAACCGGCGCAAAGGCGTCCGATCCTGCGTCCGGCGACACGAAGTCGGGGGACGACATGGTCAAGAAGCCGGCGGCGTCCGAACCGCGGGATCTGACAGGCGCCGCAACCGTGCTGCTTGTCGAGGACGAAGAGGCCGTGCGCCGCGGCGGCAAGCGCATGCTGGAAACAAGGGGTTACTCCGTGCACGAGGCGAGTTCGGGCGTCGAGGCGCTGGAGATCGTCCGCGAACTCGAAGGCGCGATCGATATCGTGGTGTCCGACGTCGTCATGCCGGAAATGGACGGACCAACCTTGCTGCGCGAATTGCGGAAGGATTACCCGGAGCTCAAATTCATTTTCGTTTCCGGATACGCCGAGGAAGCCTTCGCCAAAAACCTTCCCGAAGACGCTAATTTCGGCTTCCTTCCGAAGCCTTTCTCGCTCAAACAGCTCGCGACTGCGGTTCGCGAGGTGCTTGACGACTGACCTGCGTTTTTATCCACAATCGTGCCGCAATGTTGGTATTGAAGCCGACTCCGGCGTTACATTCACGAGAGGGAATATTCCAATGTATAAGCAACTGGCCGCCCTGGTCGCAGGCGCGCTGTTTCTGACCGCGTGCACGACCGATCCGTACACCGGTCAACAGAAGGTCGGCAATACCGCGACGGGCGCGGCGCTTGGCGCGGCAGCAGGCGCTGGACTCGGGCTTCTGGCAGGCGGCAACGACCGCCGCAACGCGCTGGTGGGCGCTGGCATCGGCTTGCTCGCCGGCGGCGCGATCGGCGCCTATATGGACCGTCAGGAAGCCGAACTGCGGGCGCAGTTGCAGGGCACCGGCATTTCGGTGACCCGCGTCGGCAACAATCTCGTGCTCAACATGCCGTCCAACATTACCTTCGCGACCGATCAGGCGAATATCGACACCGGTTTCTATCCGACGCTCAATTCCGTGGCGATCGTATTGAACAAGTACAATCAGACGCTTGTCGACGTTTACGGATTTACTGATTCAACCGGTTCGGCGCAGTACAATCTTGAGCTTTCGCAGCGCCGCGCGCAGTCGGTCGCAAGCTATCTCGGCGGCCAGGGCGTCAACCGACAGCGCATGTACGTCACCGGCTTCGGCCAGGAACGTCCGGTTGCGAGCAACGCGACCGCCGAAGGTCGCGCGCAGAACCGCCGCGTCGAAATCCAGATCGCTCCGCTGAGTTAAGTCTCTTTGGTAATCCGTTCGCCCGCTTGTCTGCGCGGGCGATCGGACTGCTTTCTCAACCCTCTACAGACACGACCGCGATCTCGGCCGCCAGACGCGCATTGCTGGCGACGAGGGCGATGTTTGTCTGCAGGCTGCGGCCTTCGGTTATGTCGAAGATTGCGGCGAGCAGGAATGGCGTGACGTCCTTGCCGCTGACGCCGCGCTCGTCCGCCATCCGCAGGGCGGCGGCGATGTGCTCTTCCATCTCTTCGCGCGGAATCTCGTCGGCCTCCGGCACGGGATTGGCGACCAGCATCCCGCCAGTCACGCCATAATCTGTTCGTGCCCGCTGAAAAGCGGCGATCTCGCCGGCCGTATCCAGCCGCAAGGGCGACGCCAGGCCTGAATCGCGAGACCAGAAAGCCGGAAAGGCGTCGCTGCCAAAGGTTACGACCGGAACGCCCTTGGTTTCCAGCACTTCGAGCGTCTTCGGAATGTCGAGGATCGCCTTTGCCCCGGCGCAGACAACCGTCACCGGCGTACGCGCCAGTTCCTCGAGATCGGCTGATATGTCGAAACTCGTCTCCGCGCCGCGATGCACCCCGCCGATGCCGCCGGTCGCAAACACGCCGATCCCGGCGAGATGGGCGCCGATCATGGTGGCGGCGACCGTTGTCGCCCCGGTGCGACCCGTCGCAATGGCGAAAGCGAGATCGGCGCGCGATACTTTGAGCGCGTCTTTCGTCTGCGCGAGTTTTTCAAGTTGCGCGTCTTCGAGGCCGACATGCAGCCGACCCTCGATCACGGCGATCGTCGCGGGCGTTGCGCCGCCGTCGCGAATGATCGCCTCCACGCCCTTCGCCATTTCCAGGTTGCGCGGCCAGGGCATGCCATGGGTGATGATCGTGGATTCGAGCGCCACGACCGGTTGGCCGGCGTCGAGCGCCGCGCGAACGTCAGTGGAATAGGCGATGTCAGGGGCAGGGGTCACGCTGGGTATCCGGTTGTCTGTCGATTGAAGATGGTTGCGGGGGCGATCCCCGCCGTCGCTGCGTTGAGGGCAGGCCCGTCAAGCGCGGTTGCGACCGCCTCGGCCGAGCGCACGGTGATCCATGCGGCCGCCACGCCGCTGCGCACGGCTTCTGCAAGCTCAAGTCCGCGCGCGAGGCCGTCGAGTGTTGCTGCGGCAAGCGCGTCGCCTGCGCCGGTAACGTCGGCGAGCCCGTCAGCCTCCCGCGTCTCGACGCTAAAAGCGCGTTCGCCGTCAAAGGCGATCACCGGGCGCGCGCCGCGCGTGATGACCGCGCATCTCAGCCCTCTTTCGCGAAGGGCGTCCGGCCAGGCGTCGGCGTCGCTGTCGGGCCCGCACAGTTCCCGCGCTTCCGCTTCGTTCAGGAACAGCACCGAGAGCTGGTCGAGAAGCGGCGCCAGGCGCACGACCTTTGCCGGCGAAATCGCAATCGCCGCCACCGGTTTTCCGTTCTGCGCCGCAGCGGAGACGAGCGCCGCAAGCGAAGCCGTCTGGAAATTGGCGTCGCACAGGATCCATTCGGACGCTTCCACCGCCTCCCGAATGTGTCTGCGGGAAAACTGTCGGGGTCCGAACCGGTCATAGAGCTCCATGTCGGCGACAGCGATCAACAGATTGCCGTCCTGTTCCAGAATAGCCGAATAGCTGGGCGTCGTCCGGTCGAGAAAGATCTGCTGACGGAAATCGACGCCGGCGTCCGCCGCGCGACGCTCCACGGCTTCTGCCGCCGCGTCGCCGCCGCCGACCGAAACCATGGTCACCGTATTGCCCAGTTGCGCCAGGTTGCGCGCTGCGTTGAAACCGCCGCCGCCCGGTTCCTCGCGCCATCGGCCCGGATTGCTCGCGCCCGGTATGGTCCGGGTTGATATCTGGGCGCGTCGGTCGAGATGGGCGCCGCCAAGGACGAAGATACGTGCCATCGGGTGTGGTTTTTTCCGTCGAAGTCCGTCGCTTGCCGATAAGCGTTAAGGATCTGAATCAGGTTGATTGTCTCATTCGCAAACTTCCAGCACTATAACAATGGCGCTGAAGCGGCGCGACCTTGAAAAACCGCCTCCGGCGAGGGAGTTGCACATGCTGGAAGAAGCAAAGGCGAGAACTGCGAGGCTGCAGGCTCTCATGGCCGAGAACGCCATTCCGCTTGCAATCTTCACCGATGAGGCGTCGATCGCCTATCTCGCCGGTTTCTGGGGGTATCTCGGCATAGAATTCGGCAGGCCGACAATGCTTATCCTCCGGCCGGATGCGGAACCGGTCGTCCTTGCGCCGCTGCTTGAATCCGAGATGGTGTCCGCCATGACCTGGGTCGGCGATGTGCGCGCCTGGGAAGATTCCGGTCAACGGAGCTGGATGCGCCTGCTTTCCGAAATCGTCGGCGATGCGCCAGGCGAAATATGGATCGAGCGCAATCACATTTCCGCGCTAGTGCGCAACCATATCGACGAAACCTGGCCCGACGCGGCGAAGAACGACATCTCTCCGCATCTCGGACGGATGCGGATGATCAAGTCGCCGTTCGAGATCGAGGTGATGCGGCAGGCAGGCCGGGTCGCCGGCGCCATGATGAAGGCCGCCCATGGGTCGCTCGCGGAAGGCGTGCCGGAATTCGAGTCGGCGCTCGCCGTCATCGAGGCCGGAACGCGTGAGGCGGCGGGCTTCCTGACGGACAAGGGGCTTGACCGCTTTGTGTCGCCGATGATCCACAATCTTCAGATCCTGCAAAGCGGCGCCGACACCTCCATGGTGCACAGGCGGGCGAGTACGCGCCGCTACGAGCGCGGCGATCCGGTCTATTTCTGTTTCTGCAACATGGCGCAGTTCCGCCAGTACAAGCTCGGTTTCGACCGCATGTTCCATATCGGCGAGATTTCGGATGATGAAGCGCAGGTGCAGCAGGCCGCGATCGACGCCCAGCAGGCCGCCATTGCGGCGATCCGGCCAGGAGTCGTCGCCGAGGATGTGGCGGCTGCGGCGAACGAGGTGTATCGGGATCGGGGCTACGAGACCGGTTATCGCACCGGCCGCTCGATCGGCGTCTCCTATCTGGAAGCGCCGGAACTGAAAGCCGGAGACAGGACGGTGCTCGAACCCGGAATGACTTTCGCAGTGGACGGCGGCATTTCAGTCGAAAAGTCCTGCGCGGGACGGATCGGCGATTCCGTCGTGGTCACGCAAGACGGGTGCGACTACCTGACAAGCTATCCCCGCGAATTGATGGTGACAGAGATCTGACGTCATGGATGCTGAACTGAACATCGCCGTCATGCAGAGCCCCGGTTCCCTTGGCGAACCCGAAGAGCGCATCAACTGGCTGGAGCAGACGCTCCTGCGGCATCGGGCAGGCGACTTCGATATCGTCGCGCTGCCCGAGCTTTTCCTTTCCGGCTACAATGTCGGACACAAGCTGAAGGAGAGGGGCGAGCCCGCCGACGGGCCGTCCAGCAGGCGCATCGCGGATATGGCGCGCCGGCTTGGCGTCGCCATACACTATGGCTATGCGGAACGCGCCGATGGCGGGCTTTACAGTTCTTCCCAAACATTCACCGCCGACGGGGCGCTCGCGAACAGGCATCGCAAACTGGTCATTCCGCCGGGTTTCGAGGAAGACCATTTCATCTCCGGCGCCGGTTGCGTCCTGTTCGAAATGAACGGTTTTCGCATCGCCCCGCTCATCTGCTACGACGCGGAGTTCCCCGAGACCTTTCGCCATGTCTGCGAGACTGGCGCTGATCTGGTCATCGTGCCAACGGCGCTGGCGAGCCAGTGGGAAGTCGTTGCTCGCAAACTCATTCCTACACGCGCTTTCGAGAACGGCGTCTATATAGCCTACGCCAACCACTGCGGAGAAGACGGCGACCTGCGCTTTCTCGGGCACAGCTGCATCGTCGGGCCGGACGGTCGCGATCTCGCGCGCGCCGGACGGGATGAAGAAGTCATCGCCGCAAAACTCCAGGTCGGCCGCGTCGCCGCCTCCCGTAAACGCTTGCCCTATCACGCCGACCGCAAGCGCATTCGGTTTGAGGCGGTATGATCTGCTCCCAATAGCCGTAGCGTGATCAGCACATCTTGCCGCGTCGCTACAAATGATCAGTCAAGCGGTAGGGCGAATCAGGCGTCTTCCGGGAAACGCACGGTTGTTACGGAGAAGCCGGGTGCCTGTAGTCTTCATCATTCCCGGACAAAAATAGAACAAAATATAATTTTTTGCATATTTACAATTATTTAACTGCCTCTTGCGAAACTGGAACAAATAGGGTACAAATGAACGTGTGCGGCGCTCATTGCCTGTCATGCCCAGATAACCTAAAGGTGGATTGAATGGCTCAGAATTCATTGCGGCTCGTAGAGGAAAATTCGGTGGACAAAAGCAAGGCACTTGATGCGGCGCTCTCGCAGATCGAGCGGGCATTCGGCAAGGGCTCGATCATGAAGCTCGGCTCGAACGAGAACGTTGTCGAGATCGAGACGGTCTCCACCGGTTCGCTCGGACTGGACATCGCGCTCGGCGTCGGCGGCCTGCCGAAGGGGCGCATCATTGAGATTTACGGTCCGGAAAGCTCCGGCAAGACGACCATGGCGCTGCATACTGTCGCTGAGTCGCAGAAAAAGGGCGGCATTTGCGGTTTCATCGACGCCGAGCATGCGCTTGATCCGGTCTATGCCCGCAAGCTGGGCGTGGATCTTGAAAACCTGCTGATCTCTCAGCCGGACACCGGCGAACAGGCGCTCGAAATCGCCGATACGCTTGTGCGTTCCGGCGCGATCGACGTGCTGGTGATCGACTCCGTCGCGGCGCTGACGCCGCGCGCCGAAATCGAAGGCGAAATGGGCGATTCTCTGCCCGGCCTGCAGGCCCGGCTGATGAGCCAGGCGCTGCGCAAGTTGACGGGCTCGATCTCGCGCTCCAACTGCATGGTCATCTTCATCAACCAGATCCGCATGAAGATCGGCGTCATGTTCGGTTCGCCCGAGACGACCACCGGCGGCAATGCGCTGAAGTTCTATGCCTCCGTGCGCCTCGACATTCGCCGCATCGGCTCCGTCAAGGATCGCGATGAGATCGTTGGCAACCAGACCCGCATCAAGGTCGTCAAAAACAAGATGGCGCCGCCCTTCAAGCAGGTGGAATTCGACATCATGTACGGCGAGGGCGTGTCGAAGACCGGCGAACTTGTCGACCTCGGCGTCAAGGCGGGCATCGTCGAAAAATCCGGCGCATGGTTCTCCTACAACAGCCAGAGGCTGGGGCAGGGGCGCGAGAACGCCAAGCAGTTCCTTAAGGACAACCCGGAGATAGCGGCCGAGATCGAATTGGCCCTGCGCCAGAATGCAGGCCTTATCGCCGAGCAGATGCTCGATGACAGGGGTCCGGAAGAAGACGACGCGGCCGAAGCGTGATCCATCCCCGCTGATATTTGTCAGCGTTCCCAGGAACCGGCGGCGTCTTCGTGACGCCGCCGGTTTCGTCCGTATTTGCGGCGTCTGAATGCTGGCGTCCGCGAACCCGGACAAGGCCCCTCAAGTGTATCTGGACAGTCCGCGGCGAGATGGATAAAAGCCGCATGGATCAAGGCGACCGCATCAGGGTCGCCGCAAGGCGTAGGGTAAAGGGCTGGCGATGAGCAGCAGCGTAAACGATATTCGGACGGCGTTTCTCGACTATTTCGGCCGCAACGGTCATGAGATCGTCGAATCCGGCCCGCTTGTGCCGCGCAACGACCCGACGCTGATGTTCACCAACGCCGGAATGGTGCAGTTCAAGAACGTCTTTACGGGTCTTGAACACCGTCCCTACAATCGCGCGACAACCTCGCAGAAATGCGTGCGCGCCGGCGGCAAGCACAACGACCTCGACAATGTCGGCTATACGGCGCGTCACCACACCTTCTTCGAGATGCTCGGCAATTTCTCCTTCGGAGATTATTTCAAGGATCTTGCCATCGAGCTTGCCTGGAACCTGATCACGAAGGAATTCGGCCTCGACAAGGACAGGCTTCTCGTCACCGTCTATCACACGGACGATCAGGCCTTTGATCTGTGGAAGAAGATTGCCGGCCTTCCCGAGGAGCGGATCATCCGCATCCCGACAAGCGATAATTTCTGGGCGATGGGCGATACCGGCCCTTGTGGTCCGTGCTCGGAAATCTTCTATGATCACGGCGAGCATATCTGGGGTGGTCCTCCCGGTTCCGCGGAAGAAGACGGCGACCGGTTCATAGAGATATGGAACCTCGTCTTTATGCAGTACGAGCAGTTGACCGCCGAAGAGCGGGTCAATCTGCCGAAGCCGTCGATCGACACCGGCATGGGTCTCGAGCGCATCGCCGCCGTTCTGCAGGGCGAACACGACAATTACGACATTGACCTCTTCAAGACGCTCATCGGCGCGTCGGTCGAACTGACGGGCGTTCCGGCCGAGGGCAAGGCGCGGGCGAGCCACCGGGTGATCGCCGATCACCTGCGGTCGTCCGCTTTTCTGATCGCCGACGGCGTGTTGCCGTCGAACGAGGGCCGCGGCTACGTGCTCCGCCGGATCATGCGGCGCGCCATGCGTCACGCACAGTTGCTCGGCGCGAGCGAACCGCTCATGTGGCGTTTGCTTCCCGCGCTTGTCGCCGAAATGGGCCGCGCCTATCCGGAACTGATCCGCGCCGAAGCGCTGATTTCCGAAACGCTGAAGCTGGAGGAGACCCGCTTCGGACGGACGCTTGAGCGCGGCCTGTCGCTGCTCACCGACGCTTCCTCTGACATGAACGAAGGCGACGTACTTGACGGCGAGACGGCCTTCAAGCTGTACGACACTTACGGTTTTCCTCTGGATCTCACGCAGGACGCACTGCGCCAGCGTGGCATCTCCGTGGACGACGATGGTTTCAAGGCCGCCATGGAGCGTCAGAAGGCGGAAGCCCGCAAGAATTGGGCGGGCTCCGGCGAGGCTGCGACGGAAACCGTATGGTTCGAGTTGAAAGACAAACTCGGCGCAACGGATTTTCTCGGATACGACACCGAGCGCGCCGAGGGCGTGATCACGGCGATTGTTCGTGACGGCAAGGAAACGGATGAAGCCAAAGCCGGCGACGATATACAGGTCATCGTCAACCAGACGCCGTTTTACGGCGAGTCCGGCGGTCAGATGGGCGACACCGGTGTAATCAGCGCCGATGGCCTGCGCCTTGTCGTCACCGACACGCAGAAAAAGGCCGACGGTCTGTTCGTGCACCACGCCAGCGTCGAGGAGGGCGTGCCGCGCAAGGGCATGGAGGTCGTGCTCGACGTCGATAACCGACGCCGCTCGAAACTGCGCGCCAACCATTCCGCCACGCATCTGATCCATGAGGCGCTTCGCGAGGTGCTGGGCGCCCATGTCGCGCAGAAGGGCTCGCTCGTCGCCCCGGACAGGCTGCGCTTCGACATCTCCCATCCGAAGCCCGTGGAGCCGGATGAGCTGGAAGTCGTGGAAGGCATGGCCAACGAGATCGTGATCCAGAACAGCCCGGTCACCACGCGGCTGATGGCCGTCGACGACGCTATCGCCGAGGGCGCCATGGCGCTGTTCGGAGAGAAATATGGCGACGAGGTCCGCGTTGTCTCCATGGGCTCGGCGCTTCGCGGCGACAAGAAGGGCAAGACCTATTCGACGGAGCTTTGCGGGGGAACCCACGTCAAAGCCACCGGTGATATCGGCCTGGTGCACATCATTGGAGAGAGCGCCGTCGGCGCCGGCGTTCGGCGTATCGAGGCGCTGACGGGAGAGGCCGCGCGGGATTATCTGGCCGAGCAGGAAAGGCGGGTGCGTGAACTGGCGTCGAAACTGCGCGTCCAGCCGTCCGAACTCGTCGCCCGTGTCGAAACCCTCGTCGAGGAGCGCCGCAAGCTCGAAAAGGAAGTGGCTGACCTGAAAAAGAAGGTCGCCATGGGCGGCCCGGCTCAGGCCTCCGACGAGACCCGTGATCTCAAAGGCGTCAAATATCTCGGCAAGGCGCTCGCGGGCGTCGCGCCGCGCGATCTGAAGGGGCTTGTTGATGAAGCCAAAGCTTCGCTCGGCTCCGGCGTCGTCGTGCTCGTCGGCGTGTCCGACGACGGCAAGGCCAGCGTCGTGGTCGGCGTGACATCAGACCTGACAGACCGGTTCAGCGCTGTCGATCTGGTGCGCGTCGCCTCCGCCACGCTTGGCGGCAAGGGCGGCGGCGGCCGGCCCGATCTCGCTCAGGCCGGAGGCCCCGACGCCAGCAAGGCGGACGCCGCCGTCGAGGCGGTGGCCGAGGCCATTGCGGCCTGACCTGATTGCCAAAAACCGCGATTCCCGAAACAAAGCCAGATGAGGCGGTTTGTCTCACGAGAGCCAATTCCCGAAACAAAGCCAGAGGGGGCTTTTTTGCCCGCGAAAGCCAATTCCCGAAACAAAGCCAGATTTTATTGGTTTATGCAAAACAGTATTTAGCAATTTAAAAACAATAACTTAAATATAAATCCTCCCTCATGCCGGGCTCGACCCGGCTTCCGGAAAAGGCTCTCGGCGACTGCAAGGTCCGGGTCGAGATTTTGGAAAGTTTACACGGCGAACTGTTCGCCGGTTGTAGCCTTTGGTCATGAAACCTGTAGTATTTCCCCCGACATGTTCGGGAGTTATTCAATGAAAGCAATTTCAGCCGCCGCAGTCCTGTTTGTTTTTACGGCAACCTCTCAGGTTAATGCGCAAGAGGATGTTCGAGGCGCGCTGGAAACGTGGCTCAATGTCAATGATGTCCCAGGGCTTGCTTTAACCCACGGCGCAATAGAAGAGCGTGACGATCAAACGGTAATCGAGGATATCAAACTCGAATATCAGGTAACCCTCGACAGCGAATTGGGCGTCCATGTCAATGGCGTGTACGGAACTTGGGTATTGGACTTCAGTCTCGAGATTCCGGAAACGGTTCTTCATGGTCTCGAGTTCCGGAGTGATGGAGTTGAGGCAAGCAAGATTAGTTATCCCGAGGACATGCAGTACCTGCTGTCGCTCGCATCCGATAGAGGCCGAATCTCTGTTAAAGGCGGTGTCGAGGAATACAGCGTAGAAGGATTCTTCTTTCCTGCTCTACCTGAAATCGCCGACGATCCGGACCGGCCGGTCAGCCGATTTGTACCCCTGATCCGGGCCTTGCAGGAAATACGGGTCGACCGGGCCGGGATGGGGCTTCTTTACGGCGAGATCGATACCGACTTGTCCGACGCCGGAGGAGGGGTCGTTTCAGGAAAGTTCACGCGGCGTGATATTGTGCTTTCCGGGTGGGAGAACGGAGTTATCGGCGCCTATGACAGCGGAGAGGCGCGCGAGGAATATACGTATCCTGATGAAAACGGAAAAATGACGACCCAGGTTGCGTCCACCAGAGAACTGCAATTTCGTGACTACAATTTGTTTGGTTCAGTTGACTTGCTGCAGCTGGGATCCATCGAAGAAACCGTGGTCCTGGGATCAATGATCCAGCGCGGGTATTTGAGTAATGTGTCCGGACAGCGGACTTCGATTGATGAAGTGTTGATCGAGGGAGTTACGATGAAACGCCCGGATTTCGATGTTCTTGGCTACATGGACTCCCTGATCACCGGTAGCGAAGTCGACGATACGCAATTCGAACGCATGTATTTGGAAACTCTGCGGAGCTTTTCACTCGCCCGCGCTGGTCTCCGCGGAATCTCCGTCGATGCCGAGCAGGATGGAAACCAGATCGACTTGAATCTGAGTCAATTCTTGCTCTCGGATCTGGGTTCGGAGGGTCTTGGCGAATTCTCGATGACCGATCTCGAATTCGGTGTCGAAAATTTCTTGGACATGAATTTCGAGAAGATCTTTATCAAGGATGTCGACTTTCCGTCCGTTTCCTGGATGAGACAAGTGATCGATAGTCCAGAAATTTTGGAAGATGTTGACCCACTTTTGCTGGCGCGCGCTTTCACGCCCACTGCCCTCACGGCGGGTCTCGGGAAATTATCCCTTCAATTTGCCGGCACAGATGATGATTTGCTCCTTAACAGTTTCCACACCCGGTTCGAATCGGCGGTCTCACCCATTCCGACCCTCTTCGAACTTACGATCGACGGCTTCGAGATATCTGCCGACATGATTGAGGATCCGGATGCGGTCGTCATCTTCGAGGGCCTTGGCATCGAGAAGATCGCGCTCAACGAAGATTTCCGGATCGCATGGGATGAGGCCACCGGCGACGTCACGATAGATCGTCTCGTTTTCGATCTGGGAAATGTCGGCAAGGTCAGCGGGCGTATGCAGATCGGAGGCGTTCCGCGCTTTGTGCTGGAAAACCCTGAAAAGCCGGAAGCCTTGATGGTCACCGCCAACCTGAAATCGCTTGAGCTGGATTTCGAGAACGCCGGCGCGGTTGAGGCCATCGTCACGGCGCGGGCCGACAATGACGGAACGAGCGAGGTGGAGGCGCAGACAGCGCTGCTCCTGCAGGCGCTGAACAATCTGAGCCCGTTCGCAAGCAAGGAAGTGCTTGCTGACGTAGAAGCCGAACTGTCAGACTTCCTCGAGAATCCGATATCGTTTCGCGTAACGCTGAAGCCCGAAAATCCTTTGCCGGTCGCCCAGATCGCGGCCGGCTTCATGACGTCGCCGCAGACCCTGCCGCAACTGCTTGGGCTGACGATCGAAGCCAATCACTGATTTCTCATACAAAAACCCCGCCGGTGAGGCGGGGTTGATCGTTCGTCTGTATTGAGCAATTGGCCTCAGGCCATCGCCTTCTGCAGGTTCTCGTCCACCTTGTCGAGGAAGCCGGTGGTCGAAAGCCAGGGCTGGTCTGGGCCGATCAGCAGCGCCAGGTCCTTCGTCATGTGGCCGCTTTCCACGGTGTCCACGCAGACTTTTTCAAGCGTGTCGGCGAATTTGGCCAGCGCCTCGTTGTTGTCGAGCTTCGCCCGGTGGGCGAGGCCGCGCGTCCACGCGAAGATGGAGGCGATCGAGTTGGTCGAGGTTTCCTCGCCCTTCTGATGCTGGCGGTAGTGGCGCGTCACGGTGCCGTGCGCGGCTTCCGCCTCGACCGTCTTGCCGTCCGGCGTCATCAGAACGGACGTCATCAGGCCGAGCGAGCCGAAGCCCTGAGCCACCGTGTCGGACTGCACGTCGCCGTCGTAGTTCTTGCAGGCCCAGACATAGCCGCCGGACCATTTCAGGTTGGCCGCCACCATGTCGTCGATCAGGCGGTGCTCGTAGGTGATGCCGGCTTCCTTGAAGGCGTCCTGGAATTCCGCCTCGTAGATTTCCTGGAAGATGTCCTTGAAGCGGCCGTCATAGACCTTGAGGATCGTGTTCTTGGTCGACAGGTAGACCGGAACCTTCCGCTGCAGGCCGTAGTTCAACGAGGCGCGAGCGAAGTCGGTGATCGAGGCGTCGAGATTGTACATGCCCATGGCGATGCCGGCGCCCGGCGCGTCGAAGACCTCGAATTCTTCTTCGTAGCCGTCTTCGCCGACGAATTTCATCGTCAGCTTGCCTTTGCCCGGAAACTTGAAGTCGGTCGCGCGATACTGGTCGCCGAAGGCGTGACGGCCGACAATCACCGGCCTCGTCCAGCCGGGAACGAGACGCGGCACGTTGTTGCAGATGATCGGCTCGCGGAAGATCACGCCGCCGAGAATGTTGCGGATGGTGCCGTTCGGCGAGCGCCACATTTTCTTGAGGCCGAATTCCTCGACGCGCGCCTCGTCCGGCGTAATCGTCGCGCATTTGACGCCGACGCCGTGCTTCTTGATGGCGTTGGCCGCGTCGATGGTGATCTGGTCGTCCGTCGCGTCGCGGCTTTCCATGCCGAGGTCGTAATATTCAAGGTCGATGTCCAGATAGGGGTGTATCAACTTGTCCTTGATGAACTGCCAGATGATCCGGGTCATCTCGTCGCCGTCGAGTTCGACAACCGGATTTTCGACCTTGATTTTTGCCATGAAGAAAGCCTCGTCTTTATGTTTTCGGGCGGTGCGCCCGCTGAGCTATCGTGAAGTTCGCGCTCCTATAACACTGTGCGCCGTGAAGGCAAAGGTGGTGTTCCTGCTGATTTCGTCTTATGTGAGCGCCCGAGTGCTCATGTGGCGCCAATACAGGAAGAATCATGCAACCCGAATTTCATGTTTTCGAGGAAGGCGAAGTGCGGCTTCACTACGCGGCGCTGGGGCGTCCGGATGCGCCGGCGCTGATCTGCCTGCATGGATTTCCGGAATACTGGGCCGGCTTTCGCGATATCATGCCGTTGCTTGCCGCGCGTTTCCGCGTCTACGCGCCGGATCAGCGCGGCTACAATCTGTCATTCAAGCCGAAAGGCGTCGACGCCTATGCGGCCCGGCATCTCGCCGGCGACATCGCCCGCTTTATCGATCACGTTTCTCCGGATCAGCCAGTCCTGCTGTTCGGGCATGATTGGGGCGCTTCCGTCGCCTACGCCTATGCCTTCCGCCATCCGGAAAGGCTTACCGGTCTGGTCATCGCCAACGGCGTCCATCCGGTCACGTTCCAGCGGGCGCTACTGTTCGACAAAGGCCAGCGCGAGGCGAGTTATTACATCCCGAGGCTTCGCAAACCCGGCGTCGAGGCGGCGCTCGAGGAGGACGACTACGCCCGCACGTTCAACATGATCGGGGGCTTTTCGTCGACGGACTGGCTGAGCGAGGATGTGAAAGAGGGATATCGCGACGCCTGGAGCCAGCCTGGCGCGATGGAAGCGATGGTCAACTGGTATCGCGCGTCGCCCCTCGTTGTGCCGGCGGCGGATGCGGACGCAGCCGGAATCGAACGCGAAGCAGAGCGTCTGCTCGACATTCCGGCGGAACATGTCACGGTTCAGGTCCCGCATCTTGTCGTGTGGGGCGCTGACGACGCCGCCCTCAAAGACGTCTGTCTGGACGGTCTTGAGGACTTTGCGCCGGATCTGGAGATCCACCGGATGGAGGGAACAGGGCACTGGCTCCTGCATGAAAGGCCGCAGGAGGTTTCCGGCGCGGTTTTCGATTGGCTTGACAGGAAGGGCATAGTCTCCGGACGGGCGTAGCGTATGGCGGGAACAGACCGGCAGAAGAAACTCATGACAGGCGGCCCGGCGATCATTCTCGTCGAGCCGCAACTCGGCGAGAATATCGGCATGGTGGCGCGCGCCATGGCGAATTTCGGACTGTCGGACCTGCGGCTGGTCAATCCGCGCGACGGCTGGCCGAACGACAAGGCACGCTCGGCCGCCAGCAAGGCCGACCACGTGATCGATGCGACACAGGTTTTCGATACTCTGGCGGAAGCGATCGCCGATCTGAATTTCGTCGTCGCCACCACCGCGCGGGAACGCGACGGCTTCAAGCCCGTCTGCGGGCCGGTCGAGGCGACCGGAAAGCTGCGCCGCGTGGAGGAAGGCGACGGGCGCGCCGGAATTCTTTTCGGCCGCGAACGCTGGGGATTGAAGAACCACGAGATCACGCTTGCCGACGAGATCGTCACCTTTCCGGTCAATCCCGCCTTCGCATCGCTGAACATCGCGCAGGCCGTGCTCCTCATGGCCTATGAATGGATGAAATCGGGTATGGAGAGCGACCTGCCGGCCGATTTCAGGCAAGCGGAAATGGAGCCGGCCACCAAGGCCGACATGCAGGGCCTGTTCGATCATCTGGAGGAGGCGCTGGAGGCGCGTGGTTATTTCAGGCCCGCCTCGAAAAAACCGAAAATGGTGGAGAACCTGCGCGCCGTACTCAGTCGACAGGGTTTCTTCCTGCCGGAAATCAATCTCTTGAGAGGCGTGATACGGTCGCTCGACCGGTTCAGCCGCAAAAAGCCGAAAGGCAGTGGAGCGCCGGACATGGACCCAAGCGACGAGGCGGTACATTCCGGTGAGTGACGGACCGATCCTCGTTTTCGATTCAGGCATCGGCGGGCTGACGGTCCTGCGCGAGGCGCGGGTTCTGATGCCCGATCGCCGGTTCGTGTATGTCGTCGATGACGCCGCCTTTCCCTACGGCGGGTGGGAAGAGGGCGCTCTCGATCGCCATATCGTCAATTTGTTCGGCCGACTCATTGAGGAGCACCAGCCGCAGCTCTGCGTGATCGCCTGCAACACCGCGTCGACGCTGGTGCTTGGTAGTTTGCGCAAGGCCTTCGCCGACATGCCTTTTGTCGGCACCGTGCCGGCGATCAAACCGGCGGCCGAGCGCACGCGCTCCGGCCTGGTCTCGGTGCTTGCGACCCCCGGCACGGTTAAACGCGCCTACACGCGCGATCTTATCCAGTCCTTTGCCGCACAATGCCATGTGCGGCTGGTCGGCTCGGAAAATCTGGCGTCTCTTGCTGAAAGGCATATTCGCGGCGTGCACAATGATCCGGCTGCTGTCCTGGCGGAGATCGAGCCCTGTTTTGTCGAACAGGACGGCGAGCGCACCGATATCGTCGTGCTTGCCTGCACCCATTACCCTTTTCTCGCCAATGTGTTTCGACGTCTCGCGCCCTGGCCCGTGGACTGGCTGGATCCGGCCGAAGCGATCGCCCGGCGTGCGCTGTCGCTGCTGCCCGATGTCCGCGCCGTCTCTGATGAGCCGGATATTGCCGTTTTCACGTCGGGAGCGCCAGACTTTGCGATCCGCCGGCTGATGGGCGGGTTCGGACTTTCGGTCTCGACATGATTTTCGTTGACTTTGCTCCGGGTTTCTCCTAATCAACCCCGGAATTCGGGCCTCGCGGCCCGTTTTTTCATTACGTGTCCCGTGAATATCCGTTTTCGCATGAGTGCTGCGGATATTCTGTCAGTCGGCAAAAACAGCCGGCAGAGGAGGGCGCGTTTCCTTCAACCGGTTTGGAGACAAGCCGGTGCAACTGTATGAAAGGGAATGCGGTGAGCAAGCGCGAACCATCCAAATACAAACTCGATCGCCGTATGGGCGAAAACATCTGGGGACGTCCGAAGTCTCCGGTCAACCGTCGTGAATATGGCCCCGGCCAGCACGGACAGCGCCGCAAGGGCAAGCTTTCCGACTTCGGCGTACAGCTTCGCGCCAAGCAGAAGCTGAAGGGCTACTACGGCGATATCCGTGAAAAGCAGTTCCGCAAGATCTACGACGAAGCCAACCGCCGGAAGGGCGATACGCCGGAAAACCTGATAGGTCTCCTGGAATCGCGTCTGGACGCTGTCGTCTACCGCGCAAAATTCGTGCCGACGGTCTTCGCCGCTCGCCAGTTTGTCAACCACGGTCACGTCACGGTCAATGGCGTTCGCACCAACATCCCGTCCTACCGCTGCAAGCCGGGCGACGTGATCGAAGTTCGCGAAAAGTCCAAGCAGATGGTGCTGGTTCTGGAATCGGTGCAGCTCGCCGAACGCGACGTGCCGGAATACGTCGAAGCAGACCACAACAAGATGGTCGCCACTTTCGTGCGTGTGCCGGGTCTGGCCGATGTGCCGTATCCGGTGCATATGGAACCGAACCTCGTGGTCGAGTTCTATTCACGCTGATCGGTTTTCGACAGTCGACATTCGAAGCCGCCGGTTTGCTCCGGCGGCTTTTTTGTTTTAATCCTTGCCTTCGCGATCCAGCGCGATTCAAACCGAACCGGAACGTCTCATGACCACCGCCGAAACCGCAGTCGAGGCTTGGACAGAGCCTGTCGTGGATATGCCCGGCTCTGCAATGTCGTATCATCCGATGTTCAGGGACGCGCCGGGGTCGGTCAGCTTCAAGAAGCTGAGAAAGCGCCTGTTGCGGCAGACGCGGGAAGCCATCGACAGCTATGCAATGGTGGACACGGACGCACAGCGGCGTCCGCGCTGGCTGGTCGCGCTGTCGGGCGGCAAGGATTCCTATGGTATGCTGGCGCTGTTGCTCGATCTGCAATGGCGCGGGTTGCTTCCCGTCGATCTACTGGCCTGTAATCTCGATCAGGGTCAGCCGAATTTCCCGAAGCATGTTTTGCCGGAGTTTCTCGAGGCGAACGGCGTCGCGCACCGGATCGAATATCGCGACACCTATTCCATCGTCACTGACAAGCTGCCCGAGACGAGCACCTACTGCTCGCTCTGCTCGCGCCTCAGACGCGGACATCTCTATCGCATCGCTCGCGAGGAAGGATGCGAGGCGCTGGTGCTCGGCCACCACCGCGAAGACATCCTCGAAACGTTCTTCATGAACCTGTTCCACGGTGGGCGGCTGGAGGCCATGCCGCCGAAACTCGTCAACGACGAAGGCGACCTTCTCGTCCTGCGTCCGCTGGCGCTCTGCGCCGAGGACGATCTGGCGAAATTCGCCGAAGCCCTGCGTTTTCCTATCATTCCCTGCGATCTCTGCGGGTCACAGGACGGGCTGCAGCGCAACGCCATGAAGGCGATGATCGCCGATATCGAGCGCCGCATGCCGGGACGCAAGGACGCGATGATCCGGGCGCTCGCCAATACACGGCCGTCACATCTTCTTGATACGAAACTGTTCGACTTTGCAGGCCTTTCTCTCAAGACAGACCCGACACCGGAGTAAATATGACATTTTCGGACAACGACATCGACGCGCTCGACGGGATATTGCGGCGGGCGGCGGAGGAACAGATCGCGCCGCGATTCCGCAGGTTGGAGGACAATCAGGTCCAGGAAAAGAAGTCGGCCCTCGATCTTGTCACCGAGGCTGACGTCGCCGCGGAACACGTGATCGAAGCGGCGTTGCGCGAAGCCTATCCCGAGGCGATCGTTGTCGGCGAGGAAGCTGCGGCAAAAGATCCTTCAATCATCGGCGCGCTGCACGGCGCTGATCTGGCCTTCGTCATCGATCCGATTGACGGCACTTTCAATTTCGCGTCCGACATGCCGCTGTTCGGCGTCATGCTGGCTGTTGTGGTCAAGGGCGAATGCGTCGCCGGCGTCATCCACTATCCGGTCTCCGGAGAAAGCCTGATAGGCCTCAGGGGCGCAGGCAGCAGGCTCGTCGACGAGCATATGGTTTCCCGTCCTGCAAGAGTGGCCGAACCCGTCCCGCTCTCGGAAATGATCGGAAACATTTCGTGGAGCTATATGGATGAACCGCGCCGCTCGCGGGTCGCCGGCAACATGGCGAAGGTCGCCATGACCTTTCACCTGAGATGCTCGGCCTGGGAGTATCGGGTTGTCGCCACCGGCAAGGCGCATTTCATCGGCGGACAACAGCTCTTGCCGTGGGATCATCTCGCCGGTGTGCTTATCCACCAGGAGGCGGGCGGCTATTCCGCCCGGCTCGACGGCTCGCTCTATCTTCCAGGCATGACCGACGGCGGACTGATCACTGCGCCCGACCTTGATACATGGCTGTTGATCCGCTCCGAAATTATCGGCGACTGAAAATCAGTCGTCAGCTGATCGCCTGAAGAGCCGTCCTCGGTCGGTCCAGGCAACAACCAGGATCGAGAGATAGCCGAAGATCGCGAAACCAAGCGCGAGCGGAACCAGCGTTCCGTCAAAAAAGCGGCCAACAACTGCGCCCAGCGCGGCGCCGCCCGTAAAGGTGACAACGCCGATCAGCGATGACGCCGAGCCAGCGATGCGCCCCATTGGCTCCATGGCGATCGCATTGAAATTGGCGGAAACCACGCCGAAAGCCCCCATGATCATGGCCATGAGCAGAAACGACGGCCAGAAGGGTGGGTTGTCCTGCAAGCTGATCGCCACCAGCAAGGTTGCAGCGACGGCATAGGCGATCAACGCCCAGTGAGAGATCATTCTCATGCCGAGCCGGCGCACCAGTTGGCCGTTAAGCAGGCTGAAAATCGCCATGAGGCAGGCGGTGGCGCCGAAGGCGGCGGCGAACCACGCCGCCTTGTCGAATACGACGTCGAAGACCTGCTGGGAGCTGACGATATAGGCGTAAAGTCCGCCGAAACACAGCATGGCCGCCACGGTGTAACCGACACTGATACGGTTGGAGGCGATCTCCCCGAAGGCCTGGCTCACGGCTGCATAGGATATCGGCCTGCGTTCGTCCGCTGGCAGGGTTTCCTTGAGACGAAGATATGTCCATAGCCCGAGTATTGCGCCAAACAGGCCAAGAAAGGCGAATATCCATTGCCAGGGGGCGACGACCAGGATCGCCTGGCCGATGCCGGGCGCGACGATTGGAACCACCATAAAAATCGAATAGGAATAGGACATGACGCGCGACATTTCCCGCCCGGTGAAACAATCGCGCACGATTGCGGTCGTCACCACCCGGACGGCCGCAGCGCATGCGCCCTGGGCTGCGCGCATTGCCAGCAGGGCCGCGTAACTTTCTGTCCAGATCGCGGCGAGGGAAAACACGGTGTAGAACGCCATTGCCGGGATCAGAACCGTGCGGCGGCCGAAGCGGTCAGAAAATGGTCCGAAAACAATCTGCGAGAGGCCGAATCCGAGACCGAAGACCACAACGACCATTTGCCGGTCATTGTGATCGCCGACGCCCAGACCTTCGCCTATCTGGGGCAGGGCCGGCAGCATGATGTCGATGGCCAGCGCCACGACGGAATTGAGCAGGGCGACAAGGATGATGAACTCGACAAAGCCAGTGCCGGCCTTTGTCACAGCGCCGGTTCCCCGCGGAGCCGAATTTGGCTGAACCCCTGATCCAGAGGACATCGAAACTCCTTCCGAGTGATGGCCAGGAGCCTGGATGCAAAGCCCTCCGGTCTTATTCAATTGACTTTGTCTGGTTCCGTAGCGCGACCTCCGGAACTGGCAGGATGAATCTTGCGGGGTCGGAGGTTCCGGTCCCGCAAATCAGGCGTTGTAGCCGGCAAGGCGTCCGTTGATCACATAATCAAGGATTTCGACCGTCTGTTCCGGTGTCTCAGCTACAGCCAGGGCGGCTGCGTCGACTTCCTTCAGCGCATGCTGGTGGTCAGGGCCATGGATGATGATCAGGGGTTTGCCAAGCGCCGCCGCGTATCCGGCGTCGAAGGCGGCGTTCCACTGCTTGTATTTTTCGCCGAATCGCACCACCACCACATCGGCCTTGCCGATCAGCGTGCGGGTGCGGATGGCGTTGACCTGCGCGCCCTTGTGGTCATGCCAGAACTTGTTTTGCTCTGCGCCCAGAATCTGAACGCCGCAATCGTCGGACGCTTCGTGATGGGTGACAGGCGCGCTGAACGTCACAGGCAGGTCGGCCTGGCCTGCCTTTTCTTCGATCCGTTCTCTCCAGTCCGTGTGGATTTCGCCGGAGAGGTAGACATTCCAGGCCATCAGGCTGCGCCCTTGACCGTGATTCCGTTCTCGGTGAAGTGGCTCTGCAGTTCGCTGGCCTGGAACATTTCGCGGATGATGTCGCAACCGCCGACGAATTCGCCCTTCACATAAAGCTGCGGGATAGTCGGCCAGTTGGAGTATTCCTTGATTCCCTGGCGGAGATCGTCACTTTCGAGAACATTGACGCCCTTGTAGTCGACGCCGAGATAGTCAAGAATTTGAACTACCTGGCCGGAAAAACCGCATTGCGGGAAGGTCGGGGTGCCCTTCATGAACAGCACGACGTCGCTGTTCTTGACTTCGTTGTCGATGAATTCGTTGATTGCGGTCATGGAACATTCCTTTTCGCTGCCGGGTAAAAGGCCCGGAGGTTTCGGTATTGTCCCGTAAATAACTCCGTAACTGTCAGATTTCCAGCCCCTTGTGGTGGATGTCGCTGGCGGAATCGGAAAAGCCGCGACTTGGGCCGCGGCTTGTCCTGAAAACAAAAGTGGTCTGGATCAGAAGTTCAGGCACTTTTCGAGAAGGCCGGCGTCCGGATACTTGGCGTTAGGTCCGAACTCCGCATAGCATCCTGCGGTCCAGGCGTAGGCGGTGTTGTCGAAAGGTTTTGCAACCGGGGAGTGGCCCGGAGCCTTGAAAACCTTCATGGGTTTGGCGGACTGGGCGCCTTTGCGAGTCGGCGCTGCGAACTTCGCCTGCAGGCATGCCTGTTTGTTCGATTCGGTGCCGCTGGCCTTGACGACCGTGCCGTCAGAACAGCGAACTTCGCGAATGGTGTCGGCGCTTGCCGGCGTGATGACGGTCGTGGACATGGTGGCCAGGACAGCGAGCGATGCGAGGGTGCTAACAATCGTTTTCATAAGTTCTCTCCGTTGAATTACATCCCCGTTGGATGCAGGAACAGAGATAGACTTATGCAACTGAACGTTGTTCGAACGGCCAGTTCACACACCATTCATGTGGAAAATTTCTTTCGCAAGGCCTTCCGGGTTCAGTCCGGCGCGCTTGTCTGCAGCGCAAGCGCGTGCAGTACGCCGCCCATATTTCCCTGCAGCGCGTTGTAGACCATCTGGTGCTGCTGCACCCTGGATTTGCCGCGGAAGCTTTCCGAAACCACTTCGGCCGCATAGTGATCGCCGTCACCCGCCAGATCCCTGATGGTCACCTTCGCGTCGGGAATGGCCGTCTTGATCATTGTTTCAATGTCTCCGGCGTTCATCGGCATCTTCGGTCTCCTGTCCTGCGGATTGCGGCCGGTCAGGCTGCATCCGGCGTCTTGCTTTAGTGGTTCGATCCGCTCATTCGAACCATCAGCCTTCCATATAGGAAGGAAACCACGATTCATGCACCGTGCGCAATTGGGATACGGGGATGCTCAGCAAATCACCCACTTTCAGGCGCTGGCCGGTCACGGTCCCGATCCTGCGGAAGGGAATGCCGGCGCCTTCTGCGTTCAGGCACACGAAGTTGGCGAGATCCCTGGGAATCGTCGCTACGTAGCGCGCCTGGTCCTCACCAAAGAGCTGGGCGTGCAGCGGGCCGTTATACTCGGAAATGTCGATTTCCATTCCCTGGTCGGAGGCAATCGCCATCTCGGCGAGGCAAATCGCCAGGCCGCCGTCGGAAATGTCGTGACAGGAGGAAAACTGGCCATTGCCGATCGCGGACCGAATAAAATCGCCATTGCGCCGCTCGATCGCGAGATCTACCGACGGCGGCGGGCCGTCAGTTTGATCGAGACAGTCACGCATATAGGCCGACTGGCCGAGATGCGCGCCATCGCCGCCAAACATAACCACGACGTCGCCATTCTTTGCGCCGCCGACGCGCGCCATGTTCGCCCAGTCGGCGATCAGACCGACGCCGGCGATCGTCGGTGTCGGCAGGATCGCCTCGCCATTGGTTTCGTTGTAGAGCGACACATTGCCTGAAACGATCGGGAAGCCGAGCGCGCTGCAGGCTTCGCCAATGCCCTCGATTGCCTTGACGAATTGCCCCATGATCTCCGGGCGTTCAGGATTGCCGAAATTCAGATTGTCGGTCGCCGCCAACGGAAGCGCGCCGGTCGCGGTCAGATTGCGCCAGCATTCGGCGACGGCCTGTTTGCCGCCTTCGAACGGATCCGCCTCGCAATAACGCGGCGTGACGTCGGAGGAAAAGGCGAGCGCCTTGGTGGGATGGCCGTCCACGCGCACAATGCCTGCGTCTCCGCCGGGAATCTGCAGTGTGTTGGCCTGGATCAGGGTGTCGTATTGCTCGTACACCCAGCGCTTTGACGCGTTGTTGGACGATCCCAGAACCGTCAGCAACGCCTCGCCATAGTCTTCCGGCTCGGCGATCTGGTCTGCGGGCAGGGGAGAATAGAGCCCCGTCTCGCGCCACGGCCTGTCATATTCCGGCGCCTCGTCGCCGAGTTCGCGAATCGGCAGATTGGCGACTTCATCCTTCTGGTGGAAGACCCTGAAGCGCAGGTCGTCCGTGGTTTTGCCGACGATCGCGAAATCCAGCCCCCATTTTCGGAAGATCGCCTCGGCGTCCGCTTCCAATTCGGGGCGAAGCACCATCAGCATGCGTTCCTGGCTTTCGGAAAGCATCATTTCATAGGCGCTCATTCGGTCTTCGCGCACCGGCACCTTGTCGAGATCGAGTTCGATGCCGAGGCCACCCTTGGCGCCCATTTCCACGGCGGAGCAGGTGAGGCCCGCAGCTCCCATGTCCTGAATGGCGATGACGGCGCCGGACGCCATCAGTTCCAGACAGGCTTCGAGCAGGCATTTTTCGGTGAACGGGTCGCCGACCTGAACGGTCGGGCGCTTTTCCTCGATGGTTTCGTCGAATTCGGCTGACGCCATGGTCGCGCCGCCGACGCCGTCGCGTCCGGTCTTGGCGCCCAAATAGACGACCGGCAGACCGACGCCTTCCGCCTTCGAATAGAAAATCGCATCGGATTTCGCGAGGCCGGCGGCAAAAGCATTGACCAGGCAATTGCCGTTATAGCGCGCGTCGAATTGCACCTCGCCGCCGACGGTCGGCACGCCGAAGGCGTTTCCATAACCGCCAACGCCGGCTACCACGCCGGAAACGAGGTGGCGGGTCTTGGGGTGGTCAGGCTCGCCGAAGCGCAGCGCGTTCATGGCGGCGATTGGTCTGGCGCCCATGGTGAAGACGTCGCGCAGAATGCCGCCGACGCCGGTCGCCGCCCCCTGATAGGGTTCAATATAGGACGGGTGGTTGTGGCTCTCCATCTTGAAGACCACGCAATCGCCGTCGCCAATATCGACAACGCCGGCGTTTTCGCCCGGCCCCTGGATCACCTGCGGGCCCGCTGTCGGCAGCGTTCGCAGCCATTTCTTGGAGGACTTGTAGGAGCAATGCTCGTTCCACATGGCCGAGAAAATGCCAAGTTCTGTAAAGCTCGGCTCCCGGCCGATCAGATCGATGATCCTTTGATATTCATCTTCCTTGAGCCCGTGGGCTTCCACCATCTCCGGGGTAATCGCGATATCGTTGGGAATGTTCATGTCGACCAGGGGTGTGTCATTGTTTGTCTTCAGGCGCAGGACGAGGAATTGCCTGTCCAGCGCTTCAAGTCCGAGTTGATGCGTGCGCCGATGGATTGGTCCATCAACGGTCCGTAGGCGTCGACGGTCGCCGGATCGCCATGCGCCTCGATAACCGCCAGCGGCTTGCCGTTCGGATCCCGTTTCGGCACGACCAGAATGCGCGGGCGCCCGCTGAAGGAATTCAGTTCCGGCGCCATGCGATAGGGCCTGAAGTCGGCGTCATTCGAACGAAACCAGCATTCACGCGCCGCCAACGCCACCTGTTCCATGGCGGGCAGGGCTTTCTTGTTAGTCTTGAAGGCGCTGTTGCCCGGACCCGTGGACTGGCAACCCGCCAACCCGGCGAGGGCTGAAAGCGTCAGGGCCAGCGTCGGTACGTTTTTCATCATCCGGATTCGCCTTGCTTGTTCACGCTGCGATGTCGAGCGCCGCCCGAAACAGGCCGGCGCCGTCCTCGCCGCCATGAGCCGTCTCGATCAGATCTTCCGGATGCGGCATCATACCCAGGACATTGCCGCTTTCATTGATGATTCCGGCGATATCGTTCATCGATCCGTTCGGGTTGCTTCCGTCCGCATAGCGGAAGATCACGCGGTTGGAATCTTCAAGCCGCGCCAGCGTGTCGGCATCGGCATAGTAATTGCCGTCATGGTGCGCGACCGGACAGCGTATCACCTGGCCCGCCTCATACTGGCTGGTGAAGCAGGTCTGCGCGTTTGTGACCTCAAGCGAGACTTCCTTGCAGACGAATTTCAGCGACGCGTTGCGCATCAGCGCGCCAGGCAGCAGGCCTGCCTCCAGCAAAATCTGGAAGCCGTTGCAGACGCCCAGAACGCGCACGCCGGCGGCGGCTTTTTCGCGAACCGCGTCCATCACGGGCATGCGAGCGGCGATCGCCCCGCAGCGCAAGTAGTCTCCGTAGGAGAAACCGCCGGGGACGACGATCAGGTCCACATCCGGAATTTCGGTCTCGGTCTGCCAGACAGTTACGGGCGGCGCGCCCGAGATTTTCGTCAGCGCGGCAATCATGTCCCGGTCGCGGTTGAGGCCGGGGAGGAGGAGAACTGCGGACTTCATGAATCGAATCTGTGCAAACGAGGGTGTCGGATGACCGTTCCTTACCGTATGTGGCGGTCAATTGCGATAGTTCGCTGCTTTCTTTCCCCGCGGAACTGATGCATAGATTGCTTTAGGTCTAAAATATTCCGTTTGGCGGGAGCGTGTGATGAGCGAAGAAGAAACACGGGTCGAGAAAGGCATATCCCTCGATTTCAGGGATCGCATGTCCTACGGCGACTATCTGAAGCTGGACACGCTGCTCGCGGCGCAGGAGCCGCTTACCAAAAGCCACGACGAAACACTTTTCATTGTCATCCACCAGGTCCAGGAGCTCTGGCTCAATCTCATCGTGCACGAGCTGGAACTGGCGATCGGGAAGCTGCGCAGCGACGAAACCGGGATCGCCTTCAAGGCGCTCGCCCGCATATCGCGGGTGCAGGAGCAGTTGATCTCGGCCTGGGACGTTCTGTCGACCATGACGCCGTCCGACTATCTGACGTTCCGCAACCAGCTCGGTCAGTCGTCAGGTTTCCAATCCTATCAGTATCGGCTCGTCGAAATTCTGCTTGGCGCCCGCGACAGGCGCATGCTCGGGCCCCACAAGCATCGGCCGGAGATCTATGAGAGGCTTGAGACGGCGTTCCATGCGCCGAGCATTTACGACGAGGCGATCGCTGTGGTCGCCAGGGCCGGTTTCAATGTTCCGCGCGACTTGCTGGACCGCGATTTCTCGCGCAGCCGCCCCTCAAGCGAAGCGCTGAGCGAAATCTGGCTGGCGATCTACCGGGCGCCGCAGAAGCATTTCGAGCTCTACGAGTTGGCTGAGGAACTGGTCGACGTTGAGGATCATTTCCAGCAATGGCGGTTCCGGCACATGAAAACCGTCGAACGCATCATAGGCCACAAAACCGGGACGGGCGGCTCGTCCGGCGTCGGTTTTCTGAAAACCGCGCTGGAGAAGAGCTTCTTTCCGGAACTGTGGGAAATCAGAACCCGGCTTTGAGCCGTCGCCCAGGGCTTCGCGGCTACAGAATGTCGACCGCGTAGTCTTCGATCACCGTATTGGCGAGCAGCTTTTCGCACATGTCGGACAGTTTCTTGCGGGCGGATTCCTTGTCCGCGCCGTCCATCTCGATGTCGAAGACCTTGCCCTGGCGGACCTGGCCGACGCCGTCGAAACCTAGCGTCCCCAGAGCGCCCTCGATGGCCTTGCCCTGAGGGTCGAGAACGCCATTCTTGAGGGTGACGGTTACACGCGCCTGAATCACGATCCTGTTTCCCGTTTGTTGTCCGGTTATTTGACCAGAACCGGTCCGCTGCGCGGCGGTTCATTGCCGTTGACGATGCCGAGCCGTCTGGCCACTTCCTGGTAGGCGTCGACCAGACCGCCCATGTCGCGTCGGTAGCGATCCTTGTCCAGCTTGTCCTGGGTCTCGATGTCCCAGAGCCGGCAATTGTCCGGCGAAATTTCGTCGGCGACGACGATTCGCATCATGTCGCCTTCGTAAAGCCTGCCGCACTCGATCTTGAAATCGACGAGCTGGATGCCGACGCCCATGAACAGGCCGGTGAGAAAGTCGTTGACGCGGATGGCGAGCGCCATGATGTCGTCGATTTCCTGCGGGTTGGCCCATCCGAACGCGGTGATATGCTCTTCCGAAACCATCGGATCATCGAGCTCGTCCGACTTGTAGTAGAATTCGATGATCGAACGGGGCAGCATTGTGCCCTCGTCAATGCCCAGTCGCTTCGCGAGAGAGCCGGCCGCGACATTGCGCACGACAATCTCGAGCGGAATGATTTCCACTTCCTTGATCAACTGCTCGCGCATATTGACGCGGCGGATGAAATGGGTGGGAATGCCGATGCGGTTCAGATGCTCGAAAATAAACTCGGATATCCTGTTGTTCAGGACGCCCTTGCCTTCGATGACATCATGTTTCTTTGCGTTGAAGGCGGTTGCGTCATCCTTGAAGAACTGGATGAGCGTGCCGGGTTCAGGTCCTTCGTAGAGGACCTTGCCCTTGCCCTCATAGATGCGGCGTCGACGACTCATTGTAAACTCTGGTTTCCGCGGATTGCTTTGATCCGCTGCATTTGAATGGAGAAATCTCGCCTTGCTGTAGCTGAAATGCGAAGATTTCACAATCGGCATATAATATCGAATAGAAAGGATTACAGCCACCGAACCGGGGGATGTCTCGAGACGGTGATTGATCTTTGTTCCGGTATTCGGTTATGAGGTCGGACCGAAACCCGGCAACCTTTATGCCACGGCCAATTGGAAGACTTCTGGAGATCTGAATATGAGCGGTATGGACGATCGCAGCGACGCCTATGAGAACAAGTTCGCTCACGACGAGGAATTGCGGTTCAAGGCGGAAGCCCGCCGCAACAAGCTGTTGGGATTATGGGCGGCCGAACACCTCGGAAAAGCGGGTGATGAAGCCGAAGCATACGCCAAAGAGGTTGTGCTTGCCGATTTCGAAGAAGCCGGAGACGCTGACGTCTTCCGCAAGATTCGCGGCGATTTCGACGCGGCCGGCGTGGACCAGTCCGATCACCAGATCCGGCGCACGATGGACGAGCTGATGCAGGTCGCAAAACAGCAGGTGATTTCCGAGTAAAATCGAATCACCGGCGCCAGCAACGGACGCCGTCACGATGCCCTTAGCCAATGCCTTGAGACGGGGTGAAACGAACCTCACCCTGTGGTCAGTTATGAATGCGCAGCAACCGCTCGAATTGTTAGCGCGCAGCGGCGTGGATTCCATTGTCCTCGACGGCCAACACGGCGCCTACGGCGAATCGGAACTGATCGATTCGATCGGTGTCTGCAAGGCGGCGCAAAAGCCGGTTCTCGTCCGGGTTCCCGTGGATCGTCCGGATCTTGCAAGCCGGGTCCTTGATTTCGGCGCCGACGGGGTGATTGCTCCAATGATCAATTCCGCGGCGCAGGCGAGCGCTTTCGCCGCGGCCTGCAAATACCCGCCATTGGGCGAGCGGTCCTGGGGTCCCGTTCGCGACCTGGTGTTGTCGCAGTTCCCGGATCCAA
This sequence comes from Flavimaribacter sediminis, assembly GCF_019492055.1. Lineage (GTDB taxonomy): Bacteria > Pseudomonadota > Alphaproteobacteria > Rhizobiales > Rhizobiaceae > Flavimaribacter > Flavimaribacter sediminis. The sequence goes on from NZ_JAICBX010000001.1 coordinate 1,000,863, forward strand.
AGAGCTACTTCTCGTCTCGCAATGGCCAGACACTCGCTCTGGCGATGGTGGAAACGCGCGAGGCTTTCGAGAATATCGACGAGATTCTCGCTGTTGAAGGCATCGATGGCATATTCGTCGGTCCCGCCGATCTGTCGATAAGCTGGACCGGCGGCGCCTTGATGGAGCCCGCAACCGAAGAACTTCAGAATGTGATCGCAATGATCGCGGAAAAAATCACTGCCAAGGGCAAGATCGCCGGTGTCTACGTCACCGAGACGAAAGATATCGGTCTCTACCACGCGCTGGGCTATCGGCTGATCACCTGCGCGTCCGATTTGGCTTTGCTCCAGTCAGGCGTCACCAACGTCATGAAGGCCGCCAGGGATCAGATATACTAGTGTGGTGGATTTGAAGTTCCTTACATTGTAGCAACTGTCTCATACAGGAACTTCAAATCCGTAAACCACACTAGAAACATTATCTTGCTAGTGCCCTTGTCGAATCTGAAGTTCGAATAGAGCGTGCTGCAGGATGTAATGAACTTCAGATTCGGGGCACTAGCCTGGCAATCGCCCAAGGAACCGCGCAAACACCATCAGACCTTCGGGCCAGGGACCGAAGCCGGCCTCGTCGTTGATGTGTCCGGCCTCACCGGCGTCCATCATCAGCGATCCCCAGGCGGCTGCGATCTCGTCTGCGACGTCGTAGCTGCAGAACGGATCGTCGCGACTGGCGATGACAACGGACGGGAAGGGCAGGGGATCGCGCGAGTAGGGGCCAAAGGTCTGAAGATGCCGTGGCCGGATTTTTGGATTGGCGACGTCCGGAGGCGCTACAAGCAGCGCGCCGGAGACCAGATGGCCGATTTGCGGAACGGTTTTTATCGTCGCCGCGACGCCGAGCGAATGCGCGACGATGACGACCGGTTTCGTGGCTTCGACCACCGCCTTGCGGATGTTCTCCATCCAGTCCTCGCAGACCGGCTTGGACCAGGCTTCCTGTTCAACGCGCCGCGCGGTCGACAGCTTGGCTTCCCAGCGCGATTGCCAGTGTTGAGGGCCCGAGTTCTTGTAGCCGGGGACGATGAGGATATCTGCTTCGGAGGCTTTCATAGTCTCTGATCAGTTTGCTGAACGAACTCAGCCGAACACCCGTTTGAAGATCGCATCGACCTGTTTCGTATGGTAGCCGAGATCGAATTTCTCGCGAAGATCCTCTTCGGAAAGAGCGGCGCGCACGTCCTTGTCCGCCAGCAGTTCCGTCAGGAAGTCCTTACCATCCTCCCAGACCTTCATCGCGTTGCGCTGGACCAGCCGGTAGGCGTCCTCGCGGCTGACGCCGGCCTGGGTCAGCGCAAGCAGCACGCGCTGCGAATGCACCAGCCCCTTGAACTTGTTCAAATTGGCCAGCATGGTTTCGGGATAGACGACCAGCTTCTCAATGACGCCCGTCAGGCGCGCCAAAGCGAAATCTAGCGTTACGGTGGCGTCCGGACCGATCATGCGTTCAACCGAGGAGTGCGAAATGTCGCGCTCGTGCCAGAGCGCGACGTTCTCCATCGCCGGCATCGCGTAGGAGCGCACCATGCGCGCGAGGCCTGTCAGGTTTTCCGTCAGCACCGGATTGCGCTTGTGCGGCATTGCGGACGAGCCCTTCTGGCCCGGCGAGAAATATTCCTCGGCTTCCAGAACTTCCGTACGCTGCAGGTGGCGGATCTCGACGGACAGCCTCTCAACCGAAGAGGCGATCACGCCGAGCGTTGCGAAGAACATGGCGTGCCGGTCGCGCGGTATCACCTGCGTGGACACCGGCTCGGCCTTCAGGCCCATCGCGCTCGCCACATGCTCCTCGACGCGCGGATCGATATTGGCGAAGGTGCCGACTGCGCCGGAGATCGCGCAGGTTGCGATTTCCTCGCGGGCGGCTTCCAGCCGCGTCCGGCACCGTTCGAACTCGGCGTAGGCAAAGGCGAGTTTGACGCCGAAGGTTGTTGGTTCCGCGTGAATGCCGTGGCTTCGGCCGATGGTAATCGTGTCTTTATGCTCCAGGGCGCGCTTTTTCACTGCTTCCAGCAACTTGTCCATATCTGCAAGCAGGATGTCGCTCGCCTTGACCAGTTGCACGTTGAAGCAGGTGTCGAGCACGTCCGACGAGGTCATGCCCTGATGGACGAAACGGGCGTCCGGTCCGACAATCTCGGCAAGGTGAGTCAGGAAGGCGATGACGTCGTGCTTGGTTTCCCGCTCGATCTCGTCGATCCGGTCTACATCGAACTCGGCGGCTTTGCCTTTTTCCCAAATGGTTGCAGCGGCGCTTTTCGGAATAACGCCCAGTTCGGCAAGAGCGTCGCAGGCGTGCGCCTCGATCTCGAACCAGATGCGGAACTTGGATTCCGGGGACCAGATGGTCGTCATTTCAGGGCGGGAATATCTGGGAATCATGGGTTCTTGCAGTTGTTGGAGGGAACGGCCCGCCTGCTAGCAGATATCGCCCGCGATCTCAACGCAAAGCTTTCGCCAACGCGTAGCTGGCCAAAGCAAGCAGCGGAATACCGGTGGGTAAAAAGTAGCGGCTGCCCATGACGAGGAACTGGAAAGAGGCGGCAATTCCCGATGCGGCGATATAGAACGGCCACATCCATCCGATGGCGCTCGGATGGTAGTATCCGTTCGAATATTGAAAGCTGATTGCGAAGACAATCGCCGTTGCTGCGATCGTCAGGATCACGAGGCACAGAAATGATGCTGAAACACGGGCGGTGAACGGTTTTTCGGCGGCGATGCGCCGGGCAATGAGCCGAGCCGGCGAGAAGCCAGCGAGTCCGCCTGCAAAATAGAGCGCGACCAGGCCATTGGTGTTGAGCGTATGACCGTCCAGCCAGAAGCGCAGATCGATCAGCACAGTCACCGCCATCGCCGTTCCCCACAGGAGTGAGCCGATGGCCAGGGCGCCGATCGATGGCTGCCTGTTGCGGCGATCCACGAGGTCAGCCGCACTCCGTCGCGGCAGCGCGGATCGCGTCGATGTTTTTCTTGTAGTGCTCTTCAGTCCCGCCTTTGAATACCGCAGAGCCGGCGACGAAAACATTGACGCCCGCCGCGGCGGCGAGTGGGGCGGTTTCCGGGGTGACGCCGCCGTCAATTTCAAGGTCGATCGGGCGATCGCCGATCATGGAGTCGATACGGCGGGCCTTGTCGAGAACGCCGCCGATGAATTTCTGGCCGCCGAAGCCGGGGTTGACGCTCATCACCAACACCAGATCGATCATGTCGATGACCGCCTCCAGCGCGTGTTCGGGTGTCGCTGGATTGAGCGATACACCTGCTTTTTTGCCGAGAGCGCGGATCGCCTGGACCGATCGGTGAAGATGGGGTCCCGCTTCAGCATGCACCGTGATGATGTCGCAGCCGGCCTCCGCAAAGGCTTCCAGATAGGGGTCGCAAGGCGCGATCATCAGGTGGCAGTCGAACGTGGCATGCGTGTGTGGGCGCAGCGCTTTGATGACGTCAGGGCCGTAGGAGATATTCGGCACGAAATGCCCGTCCATGACATCCAGGTGCACCCAGTCCGCGCCGGCCGCGACGACGTCGCGCACTTCCTGGCCAAGCCTCGAAAAGTCGGATGCGAGGATGGAGGGAGCAATCTTGACGGGGCGTTTCATTGGTTGGCTCGGTTGTTGATGGTGTTTGGCCCAGCCTCTAGCACCTCGGCCGTCCGGTTACAAACCGCCATTCAGTCCTGTGAATCTCCAAACAGGGTTCGCCAGGCGGGCATGACGTCGCCCGGCGCCGGCACGGCCTCATAAACCCCGCGAGCGATTGCGCGCGCCATAACCGCGCCTGCGGCTGCGCACATTTCGAGCATCTGGTCCGAATCCGGACGCTGTCCGCTCGCGCCAGTGGCGATCGCGAAGACCAGGTCGCCGTCATGGGCCGTGTGGGTCGGCCAGATCGCGCGGGCGAAGCCGTCATGCGCGGATATGGCGAGCCGCTTGGCTTCAGCCTTGGTCAGGACTGCGTCGGTTGCGATAACGCCGATCGTCGTGTTGGTTCCAGGTTGCGGGGTCCGGCCGCGCTGCAGGTTGCGGAACTTGATACGCAGATCGGTGGCGTCCGCGCCGAATTCGTTTGGCAGGCCAAGGCCGCCGAATTCGTCGTCTATCTCAAACGGCGAAGCCCAGAAATGCGGACCTTCGCCAACCAGAACCGACCCCATCGGATTGGCCGCGACGATTGCGCCGAGGGTGATCTCGTCTCCCACCCGGCAGGACGCGGAGCCCAGGCCTCCCTTGACGATCGCCGTCAGCGCGCCGTGGCCGGCGCCGGCCGTCCCGAGGTCGAAAGTTTTTGCGGCGTTTTGCACGGCCGCGTATCCCAGTTCGCGATAGGGAGAATATCGTCCCCAGTCCTTGTCTCCACCGTTGGTCAGGTCGAAGATAATGGCTGAGGGCACAATGGGAATCCGGAAATCGCCGGTCTGGAAGCCGACGCCCTGTTCGCGCAGGGCCGCCTGAACCCCCGACGCGGCGTCGAGGCCAAACGCCGAACCGCCGGAAATCGCGATGGCGTCGATTTGCTCGACTGCGTTGTGCGGTTCAAGGAGATCGGTCTCGCGGGTGCCCGGCGCGCCGCCGAGGACCTGCACCGCCGCTGTCGCCGGTTTCGGGCAGACAAGGGCGGTTACGCCCGATTTCAATGTATCGTCGTCGGCGTTGCCCACAAGCAACCCGTCGACGTCGGTAATGAGATTGAAGGGTCCGGGTTTCACGCAATACCTCTGATCGGAAAGGTTACTGGCTGTCAGCCGGGACGAACTCGACATCCCGCCAGACCATAAGGCGCATGGGATTGTCTCGCCGGTCGCCGTCGGCTGCAAAGGAGATCGGCCCAAGCGCCGTTCGGAATGCGCCTTTGGACATTTCCTGCGCTACGCTGGTGTCGGCCATTTCCGCGGACCGTTTGGACGCAAGCGCGATCTGGGCCGCGGCGAAAGCCGGTATGCGGTATCCGTTCGCGGGCGTCTCGGTTCTCTCGAAAACGGCGCGGGCTGCGGCAGCCGTGTCAAGCGTTTCGGCGCCGGGCAACATGACGGCGAAAACGCCGTTGGCAAGCGGCGGATCTGCATCCGGCGCGTTCAGCGCATCGCCGCCCATGAAGGTCAGTTCCAGCCCGGCTTCCGCAGCGTCCCTTGCAATAATCGCCGCATCGGGTCGGTCTCCGCCGAGGAAAATATGTGTTGCTCCGGATTTCTCGAGCCGCCGTACAAGCGGAAACTGCTTTTCCTGCGACGGACGGTAATTGTCGACGAACACCGGCTTGATGCCTGTTGTTTCGAGCGCCAGGCGCACGGATTCGGCCAGTTCGCGACCATAGACCGTGCCGTCGTCGATGAGCGCCAGCGGCTTGCCCGACCATTGCGTGGCGATTGTTTCGGCAATCTTGTCTGATTCATCCGCGACGCTCGGGGCCAATCGGTAAAACTCCCAACCGAAACGGTCGGCGTCTTCTGAAACAAGTTCGGAACGCACGCCGAGGGTGATTGCCGGAATATCGGATGATGACAGGATTGGCAGGGCCGACGCCAGGCTCTCCATGCACAGGAATCCTATGACCACGTCCACGCCGGCCTCGACGAACGCGCTGGCGGCGTCCGCGCCGCTTTCGGCGTCGCAATTGTCCGGTTCATCGACAATGTCGACGATTGATCCGGGGGCCGTATCGGCAAAAATTCTGACCCCTTGATCGACCTGTTCGCCGAGAATGGAGAAATTGCCGTCAGAAGGCGCGAATATGCCGATGCGCAGACCTTGTGGGCGCGATTGCGCATGCGCCATTCCGGTTGGATCCATCAAGATGGCGAGAAGGAGCGCTGCCAGCAGCCTGTTGGACCTGAATTTTACCATGTGTTGTCGGCTTTCGGAGCGCATTCCTGTTCGTTTGGCGAACGCATCTGACGAGTTCGTTCATTCTGACGCTGACGAAAGCAGCCTGAAAGGATGCCGTCGCCAGCGCTGGTCCACCGTTTCGATTTGGACACGAGCAGGCGGCGTTCGTCAATGTGAGGGGTTGAAAAATCGAACAGGCTGCCTGACCACAAACAAGAGCTGTCGCAGCTGCAGGCGAAAGAAAAATTCGCCTGTGGTGCTTTCATTCAAAGCCAATCCATTTATGTAGGACGATACGCCGCGGACGTCGCGGCTGCGTCGGAGATTGCAATTGTTGGACAGCAAAACAGTCAACGCACAGGATTATCGGGACGCCATGGCGCATTACGCCGGCCATGTGCAGCTTGTCACCACAGAGCATGAGGGCGTTCGCCGCGGGGTGACGGTGACGGCGGCGTGCTCGGTTTCCGATAATCCTCCCACGGTTCTGGTCTGCCTGAACCGATCCAATGCGAGTAATGGAATATTTCTCGACAGGGGGTATTTTGCGCTCAACACGCTGTCGGTTCAGCATCAGGAAATGGCGGCGGCGTTCGCCGGATTCGACAACAAGACTGCTGAAGAACGGTTCGCCATGGCTCGGTGGGATACGCTCGTCACCGGATGCCCGACCCTGATGGACGCCACGGCTGTTTTTGATTGCCGGCTGATTGAGCATAAGATCGTCGCGACACACATGATCCTGTTCGGGGAAGTGGTCGGCTTGCGTGAAACCGAAAGCCAGCAGGCGCTGATGTTTCTGGAGCGCACCTGGAGAACCTTGTAGTCAAATGTCGAAAAACGAAATCAAAGCCTTTCCCGCGACAATCGATGAAACGCAGGCGCTTCTCGAAGGTCAGGACTACGTCGCAAGCCGCGCGCTTTCCACCGTTTTGTATCTGGGGCTCAAGATGCGCCGGCCGATCTTCCTCGAAGGAGAGGCGGGCGTCGGCAAAACAGAAATCGCCAAGGTGCTTTCCCAGGCGTTGGGCCGGCCGCTGATCAGGCTGCAGTGCTACGAGGGTCTCGATATCTCGTCTGCTGTTTATGAATGGAATTATCCGGCGCAAATGCTGGAGATCCGCATGGCTGAAGCCACCGGCGAAACAAGTCGCGAAAGTATAGAACAGGGCATCTTTTCCGAACGCTACCTGATCAAGCGTCCCGTTTTGCAGGCGGTGTCGGCGCCGGAGGGCGAAGCGCCCGTCTTCTTGATCGACGAACTCGATCGCACAGACGAGGCCTTCGAGGCTTTTCTCCTCGAGATCCTTTCCGACAACCAGGTGACGATCCCCGAAATCGGCACGATCAAGGCGGCGGAACCGCCGATCGTGATCATCACGACCAACCGAACGCGCGAGATCCACGACGCCTTGAAGCGGCGTTGCCTTTATCATTGGGTGGATTATCCGGATGCTGCGACGGAGCTCGAGATTATCAGACGCAAGGTGCCGGGTTGCAACGAGGAACTGTCGGCCGAGATCGTCGCCTATGTTCAGAAGTTGCGCGAGATCGAGCTTTTCAAGAACCCGGGCGTCGCCGAAACGATAGACTGGGCGACTGCCTTGACCGAACTCGACAAGCTGGCGCTTGATCCTGAAACCGTGTCCGACACGTTGGGAACACTCCTCAAATACCAGGACGACATCGCCCGCATCGAGGGCAGCGAAGGTCGTAAAATCCTCGAAGAGGTCAAATCCGACCTGTCCGCGGCGCAGTAGAGTGAGATGACCACAACCGACAAGGCAGTGGAAGCCGGCCGGCTGGCCGACAATATTGTATTTTTCGCGCGAACCCTGCGTAAGGCCGGCATGCGGATCGGGCCGGCGGCGGTTCGGGACGCAATCGAAGCGGTTCGCGCCGGCGGCATCGGCTCTCGCGAGGATTTCTACTGGACGCTGCACGCCGTTCTCGTCAATCGCCGCGAGGACCATGTCCTGTTCGACGAGGCGTTTCGGCTCTTCTGGCGTTCGCGCGACCTTGTCGAAAAGATGCTGGAATTGTTTTCACCCGTGGCGCCGCCCAACCGGCCGCGCGAGAAGCCCCGCGCCGGTGAAACACGCATCAATGACGCGCTGGCCGAAAACCGCCGCAATCCGCCGTCGCGCGACGCGCCGCCGGAGATCGAAGTGGATGCGCGGCAATCGAGCTCCGGGACGGAAGTTCTCAGATCGCTTGATTTCGCCCAGATGACGGCTGCCGAATTGGAAGAGGCCAAGCGGGCTCTCGGTCGGATGGTTTTGCCCGTGGATATGGTACGAACGCGCCGCTATCGACGCGCGTCGAACGGGCGGTATATCGATCCTCGCGCCACCATGCGAACCGCGCTGCGACGCGGCGGCTCGATCATATTGCCCGAGTTTCGAAAACGCAGGGAGATCCATCCGCCGCTGGTCGTGCTGGCCGATATCTCCGGATCCATGAACCAGTACACGCGTATTTTCCTGCATTTCCTGCATCTCCTCACCGAGAAGCGCCGCAAGGTTCACACCTTTCTCTTCGGCACGCGTTTGACCAACGTCACCCGGCAGATGCGTTTCAAGGATCCCGACGTCGCTGTGGAGGAATGCTCGGCAGCGGTGGAGGACTGGTCGGGAGGCACGCGCATCGCCGAAACCCTGGAGGAGTTCAATCGTCTGTGGTCGCGGCGCGTGCTGTCGCAGGGCGCGGTTGTGCTGCTGATCACGGACGGTCTGGAGCGGGAGGTGGACAATGATCTCGAAGCGCAGATCGAGAGGCTGCACAAATCCTGCCGACGACTCATCTGGCTTAATCCGTTGCTGCGTTTTGACGGGTTCGAGGCGCGGGCAGGCGGCGTGAGAAAGATGCTCCCGCATGTTGACGAGTTCCGCGCCGTGCACAATCTTAACGCCATATCCGATCTGGTTTCAGCGCTGGACGGAGGCGGCAAGGCCGATGTGGATCCACGGCGGTTCCTTTAGGCGGCTTGATCCGAAGGAGATTTTTCATGAGCAATGTCGAAGATATACAGGATCCGCTCTCCATTGCCGAGAAATGGAAGCAGGAAGGACGGGAGGTTGCGATCGCCACCGTCGTTCAAACCTGGGGATCGGCGCCGCGACCCGTAGGCAGTCATCTGGTGATCGATGGCGAGGGCAACTTCCAGGGATCCGTCTCTGGCGGTTGTGTCGAAGGCGCCGTCGTCAGTGAAGCGCTGGACGTTATCGGCGCCGGACAATCGAAGATGCTGGAATTCGGCGTCGCCGACGAGACGGCCTGGCGGGTTGGGCTTTCCTGCGGCGGAAAGATATCGGTCTTTGTCGAAAGGCTGGTATAGGCGGTGGATCTTCAACTCCTCAAAAAACTCAATGCGGAGCGGGCGGCGCGGCGCGCTGTGATCCACGTCACGGGCGTTGACGACGACGACGAACAACTCGTCCTGGAGCATGATGACATATCCGGAGAACTGGGAGAGGCGGTCGTCAGAGCTTTCAATTCGGGCAAATCGTCGATGGTCGAGATTGCCGGCCGTAGACAGTTCCTCAATGTCTATCTTCCTCCAGCGCGCATCGTCGTCATTGGTGCCGTCCACATCAGCCAGGCGCTGGCGCCCATGGCGAAACTTGCCGGTTTCGACGTGCGCATTATCGACCCGCGCACGGCCTTTGCCACCGAAGCGCGGTTCGCTGATGTCGATCTGGCGGCGGAATGGCCTGATGAAGCGCTCAAGGCCCATCCGCTGGACGCTTATACCGCGCTTGCGGCGCTGACCCACGATCCCAAGATTGACGATTACCCGCTGCTGGCGGCGATCGATGCGCAATGCTTCTATATCGGCGCGCTCGGCAGCCGAAAGACGCATTCGTCCCGTGTGGCGCGGCTTGTCGAAGCAGGCAAGTCCGAGGCGGAGATCGAACGCATTTCCGCGCCCATCGGCCTCGATATCGGCGCGGCAAGCCCGTCCGAAATCGCAGTCGCCATTCTTGCGGACATCATCCAGGCGCTCAGAAAGCGAAAGGCGGCCGCCCCGTGAAATTTGGTCCCGTCGGGCTCGATGAAGCACGAGGCGCGGTGCTTGCGCACTCCGTCAAGGCGGGCGCGCGACGGTTGAGAAAGGGTACGGTCCTTGGCGAGGACGAAATCGCGTTCCTTGGCGGCTCCGGCCTACGTGAAGTCATCGTGGCCAGGCTCGACGCCGGGGACGTTGGAGAAGACGCCGCCGCAACCAGGCTCGGCGAAGCCATGGTCGAGCCCGGTTTGACCGCAGAACCGGCGTCGACCGGTAGGGTCAATCTTCTTGCGCGCTGGAATGGCCTGTTCCGGGTCGATCGCGACCGGATCGACGCCTTCAACCGGATCGACACCGCGATAACGCTCGCCACCGTGCCCGATTTCACGACCCTTCTGGCCGGTGAAATGGCGGCGACCATCAAGATCATTCCGCTTGCCGTTGCCGAAAGCCGGTTGTCCGAAGCGCTTGCCCTCCTCGAAGGGGATGCGGTCCTGCGCGTCAAACCTTTCGAGCCGCGCGCCGTCGGTCTGGTCGCTACAGAGCTGCCGTCACTTAAAACGTCTGTCATGGACAAAACCGCGCGTCTGCTCGCCCAGCGGCTCGCAGCCTCCGGTAGCCATATCAAGACGGAGCGTCGCGTGCCCCATGACGCGAAGGCGGTGGCGGACGCCATTCTTACGCTGGCGGAAGACTGCGAGATCATCGTCGTCTTCGGCGCGTCGGCGGTGGTGGACGAACAGGACGTGATACCGGCGGCGATCGAGATTGCCGGAGGCACAGTCGAACGCGTTGGCATGCCTGTCGATCCGGGCAATCTTCTGGTGCTTGGGCGCCTTGGTAAGATTCCGGTCATCGGCGCGCCCGGATGCGCGCGCAGCCCCAAGGAAAACGGTTTCGACTGGGTGCTCGCCCGCATCCTCGCCGGTGAAGCGCCCACGTCGGATGTCATCGTCGGAATGGGCGTTGGCGGTTTGCTGGCGGAGATACCGAGCAGGCCTTCGCCCCGACGGACAGGTGAAACGCCCGGCGCGCTTAAACCCGTTTTGGAGACGGTCATTCTCGCTGCCGGCAGATCGAGCCGCATGCAGAAGGGGGCGTCCGGTGACGCCCCGCACAAGCTTCTCGCCGAATTTGACGGCGTTTCCCTGATCCGTCGGACGGTCGAAACAGCTTTGGCGGCCGGCCTTGGCAAGGTTCATGTTGTGACGGGATACCGCGCTGCGGAGATCGAGGCAGCTCTGACAGGGCTCGAGGTCAACCTGGTCCATTGCCCGGATTACCAGGACGGAATGGCGTCTTCGCTGCGCGCCGGGCTTGCCGCGTTGTCGGACAAGACGTCCGGCATGCTTGTCATGCTGGCCGATATGCCGTTTGTCAGGGCGGATGATCTTCGCCTTCTTGCAAAGAATTTTGGTGACGCCGGCGGCCAGTCGGTCGTCCGCGCAGCCAGCGGGAAAAAGCGCGGCAATCCGTTGATTTTACCGAAAAGCACTTTTACCGCCATCGGCCAGTTGGAAGGCGACATCGGAGCCAGGAGCATCGTCGTCTCCAGTGGCCTCGATGTTATTGACGTCGATATCGGTGACGCCGCGCTCATAGATGTGGATACGCGGGAGGCGGTTACCGAAGCCGGAGGCGTGTTGAAAGGCTAAGCAGTCAGCAAGCAACGTCTGGCGGGCAGAACATGCTTCCAGGCCATTCTGCCGCTTGTTGATCTGCGATATGTAAAGGCCTGATGCGAATTCTGAGGGGGCTGTGATGAATGTGATGGTCGTTGGCGCAGGGCCGACCGGGCTGACTGCCGCCGTCGAACTTGCAAGGCGCGGCGTCGATGTCCGGATAGTCGACAAACGCACTGAAGGTTCCGGCTTCTCTCGGGCCGTCGGCATTCTGCCGAAAAGCCTGGAACTGCTCGAAGCATCGGGCGCGAGCGCGCGATTGCTGGATGAAGGCGTCAGGATCGACAGCGCCCATATTTTTCAGGGAAAGCAGGAAATGCTGACCGTGCACCTTCGTCCGCATGGCGAGGATCGCGATTTCATTCTTGCGCTTGCCCAGGACCGAACCGAATCGATCCTGCGCGACTGTCTCTTAAAAAACGGGGTCGCCGTGGAGTGGGCTCGCGAACTGACCGATGTTCGGCAGGTTAGCGATTGCGTTGAAGCGGTCTTTGCAGACGGCGCAACGGAGACTTGCGATTATCTGGTCGGGGCCGACGGCATCCACAGCCGCGTTCGAGAGGCGGTTGGCGTAGATTACCGTGGTATCGATCTTCCCGAGACCTGGTCGATCGCAGACGTCGACGCAAATGGCTGGCCTTATGACAGGAGCTTCGTCGCCTTCAGGCTGGGTCATGGCAAAATGGCGGTGGTCGTGCCGCTTGAAGCTACGCGATACAGGGTCGTCTCGAATACTGAAAACGCCCTTGCAGCGCTGCCAATAAAGATGAATGTCACAAAGATTCATCGCGAGGGCGTATTCAAGATCTCTGTCCGTCAGGTCGACCGTTACAATGTCGGCGCGGTCTATCTTGCGGGCGACGCTGCTCACTGCCATTCGCCGGTCGGCGGGCGTGGCATGAATCTGGGTATCGACGACGCGGCGGAATTCGCCAGACGGTTCGTTGACGGATCGCTCGACGGTTACAGCGCGAGCCGCCATGCACGCGGCAGGCACGTTATCAAGGCAAGCGAAGGCGTGCGGAAATTCGTGATGTCGCAATCAGGCGTCAGCGCAATCCTGTTTCGCGTGTTGACAGCGGCGGCCGGCCGGCTGCCCGCCCTTCAACGCGGCTTCCGCAATGCGGTTCTTTACGACTGAGTGATATCTCAGGAAACGGCGTTGGCCGCGGCAATCCCCTGCATGATGTCCGCAAGCAGGTCTTCCGTGTCTTCGAGGCCGATCTGCAGACGGATGACAGGCCCTTCCGTTGGCGGCTTCGCCACGATCCTGTCGCCCAGAAACACCGGCACCGCAAGGCTTTCGAAGCCGCCCCAGGAATAGCCGAGGCCGAAGATCTCCAGAGCGTCCAGGAAGGCGTCTGCTTTCCTTTTCCAGCGCGACGTCGATGCGTCGCCGCCGTCGAGTACGATCGAGAACAAACCGCTTGAGCCGCTGAAATCGCGTTTCCACAAATCGTGCCCCGGGAATTCGGGCAGCGCCGGATGCAAAACCCTGGCGACGCCTTCAACGTTTTGCAGTCTTTCCGCAATGCTGAGCGCGCTTTTTTCGTGGTGGGCGAGCCTGACCGCCATGGAGCGTAGCCCGCGCAAAACCAGATAGATGTCGTCCGGTCCGGCGCATACGCCGAAGGTGACATAAGTCTCGTAGAGTTTGTCCCAGTACTTCTCGTTTGCGGACACCATGCCCAGCAGCACGTCCGAATGCCCTGACGGGTATTTCGTTCCGGCGTGCACGACGATATCGACGCCGAAACTCATCGCCTTGTAGAAGACAGCGGTTGCCCAGGTATTGTCGAGCATGACCATGGCGTCATGCCGATGCGCGACCTCGACGATCGCCGGGATGTCCTGGATCTCGTAGGTGTTCGAACCGGGCGTCTCTGTAAAGACGATGCTGGTGTTCGGCTTGAACAGGGTTTCGATGTCCGCGCCGATTTCCGGGTCGTAATAGGTGGTTTCCACTCCCATCTTCGCCAGAATCGTGTCGCAGAACCTGCGGGTCGGGCTGTAGACGGAATCGACTACCAGGATGTGGTCGCCCGCTTTGACGAATCCGAGAAGGGGAACTGTGATCGCGGCGAGCCCGGACGGGACCACGATTGTGCCCGCCGCGCCTTCGATCTCCGTAATCGCATCGGCGAGCGCGTCGGACGTCGGGGTGCCGCGTGTGCCGTATGTATACTTTTGGTTGCGGGAAGCAAGCGTCGCCGAATCGGGAAAAAGCACCGTCGAAGCGTGCACCACGGGCGGATTGACGAAACCGTAATAATCCCTCGGATTGTTGCCGGCGTGGGTGATGACCGTCTTGATGCTTTTTTGTGAGGCCCGGTTCTTGTCTGACATGGAAGCGCTGATCCTGTTTTGGTTGCACCGAGTGCTCTGCCATGCTCCGTGGCAGGGCGCAAGATGCGCCTAAAGTTCAAGATCCACCCGGTTGTTGGTCAATTATTCAGGGAAAAGTCGGTTTTTGAGCTAAAGGGCTTGACCAGAGGGGCGGTTGTGGAATGTGATGACTTTGTCAAAGGCTGTTATGTGACGTGAGGTTGTCTTCAGGGCAACACATCATTGTTCCGCGGCCTATTGGGAGTGACAAACAGGGCAACAGAAAAGGTTGTATAAAATGAAAAAACAGATTCTGTCGACAATCGTCGGCACAGCGGTCTTGGGCCTGACGGCGGGTTACGCGTCAGCCACCACCCTTGAAGACGTCAAGGAAAAAGGATCGTTGCAATGCGGCGTGAGTCAGGGTCTTCCCGGCTTCTCCAACCCGGATGACAGTGGAAACTGGTCCGGTCTGGACGTCGATTTCTGCCGCGCAGTGGCCGCCGCTATCTTTGGCGATGCAACGAAGGTCGAGTTCACGCCGCTTTCGGCAAAGGAACGTTTCACAGCGCTTCAGTCAGGGGAAGTTGACGTGCTGTCGAGAAACACCACCTGGACGATGACTCGCGACACTACGCTCGGCCTGAATTTCTCCGTCGTGAACTACTATGACGGACAGGGCTTCATGATCCGCAAGGACATGAACATCAACTCCGCCCTGCAACTTTCAGGCGCGTCGATCTGCACGAACACCGGCACGACGACCGAGCTGAATGTGGCCGACTATTTCCGCGCCAATGACATGGAATACGAATTGGTCGCATTCGAAAAGGCCGACGAAGTTGTCGCCGCCTACGATGCTGGACGTTGCGACGTCTACACCACGGACGCTTCCGGCCTGTACGCGCAGCGCCTCAAGCTGACGGATCCGAACGCCCACGTCGTTCTGCCGGAAATCATTTCCAAGGAACCGCTGGGACCGGTCGTCCGCCAGGGTGACGACGAGTGGCTCAACATCATCAAGTGGACCCACTTCGCCATGCTCAATGCTGAAGAACTCGGCGTAACCTCCGAGAATGTCGACAGCATGAAAGACAGCACCAACCCGGCGATCAAGCGTCTGCTCGGCACCGAAGGTGAATTCGGCGGGGCGATCGGCATCCCGAACGACTGGGCCTACAACGTCATCAAGGAAGTCGGAAACTACGGCGAAACCTTCGACCGCAACGTCGGTCCGGATACGCCGCTTGCGATTTCGCGCGGCGTGAACGCGCTGTGGACCAATGGCGGCCTGCAGTACGGACCTCCGATCCGCTAATCAACAGGAAGCCGCCCGGTGGAACATCTCCGCCGGGCGGTTTCAAAAAGACGTTAACGATCCGCCCTAAAGGCGGGCGAGGGGACTACATAACCCGGTCGCCGCATGAATAATCGCGGGATTCGGGCAGGAGATAAAACTATGGCTCTGCAGGGCGTTTCACACGACGTCGGTCAGCCAAAGGTTGCAATATTCAACGATCCGAAAATCAGGGGCTGGGTTTACCAGACCGTTCTTCTTGTCGCGATCGTGTACTTTGCCTTTGTCGGCATACAGAATATGTTCGCCAACCTTGCGGCGCAGAATATCGCATCCGGCTTTGGATTTCTCGGGCGCACCGCCGGTTTCGCCATTAGCCAGACCTTCATCGAATACAGTCAGGCGGAATCGACTTACGGATGGGTTTATCTCGTCGGTCTGATCAATACGCTTGCCGTTGCGATTACTGGGATATTTCTGGCGACGATCCTCGGTTTCATCATTGGCGTTGCGCGCCTGTCCCCGAACTTCGTGCTCAGGGGCGTCGCGACGGTCTATGTCGAGACATTCCGAAATATTCCCCTGCTTCTGCACATCTTCATCTGGTATTTCGGCGTATTGAGGCTTTTGCCGCATCCGCGGGAAAGCGCGGATCTGGGCTTTCTCGGCCTCCTGAACAACCGCGGTTGGTTCGCGCCGTTGCCGATCACCGACGATCTGTTCTTCCTCACGTCAATCGCTTTTGTCATCGGTTTGATCGCGACTTTCGTCATTTCCAACTGGTCCAGAAAGCGGCAGATGGCGACCGGTCAGCAGTTTCCGGTCTTCCAGACCGGCCTTGCGCTCATCATCGGTTTCCCGTTGCTGGTCTTCCTCGTCACAGGTCTGCCATTGACCTTCGACATGCCTGTCGCCGGAGGCTTCCGGCCAAGCGGCGGTTTCACCATTATCCCGGAATTCATCGCGCTGCTGTTGGCGTTGACCTCCTACACGGCCGCCTTCATCGCTGAAATCGTGCGCGCCGGTATTCTGGCGATTAACAAGGGGCAGACGGAAGCGGCGCATGCGCTGGGACTTCGCAATGGTCCGACGCTGCGCCTGGTGATCATTCCGCAAGCCATGCGCGTGATCATCCCGCCGCTGACCAGCCAGTATCTCAATCTGACGAAAAACTCGTCCCTGGCCGTCGCGATCGCCTATCCGGACCTCGTGTCTGTATTTGGCGGAACGGCGCTCAACCAGACCGGCCAGGCCGTCGAGATCCTGCTGATGACCATGCTGACCTATCTGGGCATATCGTTGCTCACATCGGCCTTCATGAACTGGTACAATGCGCGAATGGCGCTGGTGGAGAGGTAGGGTCATGTCGACATCAACGAAATCCACCGCCTATGTCAGAACCGAGATGCTCGGCGAGGAAACCCCGCCGATCACCTCGACGGGCATCGTCGCCTGGGTCAGAGCCAATCTGCTCTATCCCTGGTACAACGCGATCCTGACGCTGCTGGCCATCCTCATCATCGTTCTCTTCGTGCCGCCCTTGATTGAATTCGTGTTCATCAACGGCGTGTGGACCGCCGAGGGCAGGGAGCAGTGCACGACGATCGCCCAGGGCGGCGTCCAGCCGGACGGATGGGTCGGCGGTTGCTGGGCCTATGTCGGCGCCTATATGGGACAGTTCATCTATGGCCGATATCCCAGCGCCGAACTGTGGAGGGTCAATCTGGTCTTCGCGATGTTCGCGATCGGCCTGATCCCGTTGCTCGTGCCGTCGCTTCCCTATAAGCGGGAAAACATCGCGTTTCTTTTGATCATCTTCCCGGTGGCGGCGTTCGTCCTGCTGACGGGCGGTCACTTCGAATATAGCGGTTTTCTGTTGCCGAACTTCATCATGGAGCCCTCTACGGCGAAGTTCTGGGTCGATTACATCATCCTGACAGCGATAATCGTCGGTATCGGCGTCGCCATTGCGCGGGGCACGGACTCCAATCCCCGGCCCATCGTGCGGGGCATTCTCATCGCAATGGGCAGTCTCGCGGTGGTCTTCATCGTATGTGCTGTGAACTTTGGTCTGGAGGAAGTCCCGACAGACCGTTGGGGAGGACTGCTGGTGACGCTGGTCATCGCGGTGACCGGTATCGTGGCCTCGCTGCCGATCGGCATCGTGCTCGCCCTCGGCCGGCGGTCGAATATGCCGATCGTCCGCCTGATTTCGGTGATCTTCATCGAGTTCTGGCGCGGCGTGCCGCTGATCACCGTTCTTTTCATGTCCTCGGTGATGCTGCCGCTGTTCCTGCCGGAAGGCGTGACCTTCGATAAATTGCTGCGCGCCCTGATCGGGGTCGCCATGTTCTCGGCCGCCTATATGGCGGAGGTGATCCGCGGCGGTCTGCAGGCCATTCCCAAAGGCCAGTATGAAGGCGCGATGGCGCTTGGCCTGGGCTATTCGCAGATGATGCGGATGATCATCCTGCCGCAGGCGCTGACGCTGGTGATCCCGGGGATCGTCAACACCTTCATCGGCCTTTTCAAGGATACGACGCTGGTGCTGATCATCGGCCTGTTCGATTTTCTCGGCATGATCCAGTCGAGCTTCACCGATCCGACATGGGCGACGCCCTTGCAGTCGATGACGGCGTACTTATTCGCTGCCGCCGTCTATTTCTGCTTCTGCTTCAGCATGTCGCGCTATTCAGCCTATATGGAACGCCGGCTTGACACCGGACACAGATAAGACAGGGGAATAACAAAATGTCAGAACCAGCCATCGAGGAAGTCGACCGTTCCAAAATGACCGTGTCCGACACGGAGGTCGCGGTTGAAATCATCGGCATGAACAAGTGGTACGGCGATTTTCACGTCCTGCGCGACATAAACCTGAAGGTCATGCGTGGCGAGAGAATCGTCATTGCCGGCCCGTCCGGCTCGGGCAAATCGACGATGATCCGTTGCATCAATCGACTTGAGGAGCATCAGCAGGGCACCATCGTTGTTGACGGCATCGAACTGACCAACGACTTGAAGAAGATCGATGAAGTGCGTCGTGAAGTCGGTATGGTGTTCCAGCATTTCAATCTGTTCCCGCATCTCACGATCCTGGAAAACTGCACGCTGGCGCCGATCTGGGTGCGCAAGATGCCGAAGAAGCAAGCCGAGGAAACGGCGATGCATTTCCTGACCCGGGTCAAGATCCCGGAGCAGGCGCACAAATATCCCGGCCAGCTGTCCGGCGGTCAGCAGCAGCGTGTGGCGATCGCCCGTTCGCTGTGCATGAACCCGCGAATCATGCTGTTCGACGAACCGACCTCGGCTCTCGACCCGGAGATGATCAAGGAAGTGCTCGACACCATGGTCGGCCTTGCCGAAGAAGGCATGACGATGCTGTGCGTGACCCACGAGATGGGATTTGCCCGTCAGGTCGCAAACCGCGTGATCTTCATGGACCAGGGGCAGATCGTCGAGCAGAATGCGCCAGACGAGTTCTTCGACAATCCGCAGCACGAGCGCACGAAGCTGTTCCTGAGCCAGATCCTTCACTGATCCGGCGGAAACATCGCCTTAGCCGGCCCTGTAGCCGTAGAGCCAATCAAGGTCGGCCAGAAGCGACTCCCCACCGCGGAGTGTGAAGACGATGTCGCGTCCCAGCCTGAAAGGGCCCATTGCCTGGTAGGCGAACTTGTTGAGCAAGCCGCGCTGGCCGACGCGTCGGATGCGGGGCCTGCGATGCGCCTCGAAGCGCATGAGGGCTGTTGCGGTTTCAATGTCGGTCCGGTCCAGCCAGGACGCGAGTTCACAGGAATCCTCTATCGCCATCGCCGCCCCCTGGGCAGCGTGCGGAGCCATCGCGTGGGCGGCGTCGCCGATGAGTATGGTGTTGTCATCGCCCCGCCAGGACGCATCTGCGACTTCGTAGATCGGCCAATGGCGCCATTCGGCTTTCGCCAGGACAATTCCGATCGACGCGTTCCACCTTTTGAATGCTGCCAGCAGACGGCTGGCGTCGCCCTTGAGGTTCCAGCCTTTCTCGCTGCGATGTTCGGGGATCGTTGCAACGAGGTTTATCGTCTCGGAACCGATTCGGTAGATCACGAGATGCGCGCCGGGGCCAAGCAGCGCCGTCACGTCAGTGTGCGAAAATGACTTCGGAAGCTCCGCAATCGGCAGCGTTGCTCGCCAGGCGGCGTAGCCCGAGAAGCGAGGCTCCGCAGACCCGCGAACGGTGCGTCGCAGGCTAGACCAGACGCCGTCTGCGCCCACGGTCACATCGGCGCCGCCTGACGCTGGCGCCTCGATCCGTTTGCCGAACTCGAACTTGATTGAACTGTAGCGCCGGCTTGCATTCAGAAGAACATCCTGCAGCCTGGCCCGGTGGATGACGGCGTAGGGCGCCATCCAGCGATCACGTGACATGGCTCTGACGGGCAATCGGGCAAGCGTGCGCAGTGAAAGACCCGAAACAAGCTGCAGGTGATCGGGTTCATACCAGACCTCGGCAAGGTCGTCCCTCAGGCCGAGCGCGTCGAAAATTCTGGTCGCATTCGGCGAAAGCTGCAAGCCGGCGCCGATTTCCTCAAGCGCCGGAGATTGTTCGAATATCCGGACTGTATGGCCTTTTTCGGCCAAGGCGAGCGCTGTCGTCAGTCCCGCAATCCCGGCGCCAACGATATCGATATGCTTTGTGTTCTTCACGGGTATCCGTACATTTCGTTCGGACAGTCGTCGTGTCTGATTTGCGTTCAGGGCCGACGCGTCCCTGACAACTCCGCCTTAAAGAATTGCGGCGTTGAAGAGGCAGTCTTCCGGAAGCGTTTTTGTCACGCTGAGAAGCGGATTATAGCGATAGTGGGTCGAACAATAGGGACAAACGATTTCCGTGTCGTCTCCCATATCGAGAAATTCGTGCGGATGATCGAAAGGGGGATTGGCGCCGACGCACATGAATTCCTTCGTTCCAACCTCGATCGTGGTGTGGCCAGCGTCATTGTGGAAATGAGGAATTGTATGTCCGGCCATGGATTTCTCCGTAAGAGTAAATGTTTCAAGCATGCATTTCTGCGGTCCATCGCCCCGCCTGCTGATCGCAAAATTCCGGCGCGTCTTCAAGTCCAAATTTTTGCGGTAAACCCGTTTGTGATCAACCCCATTCATGCGCGTCGAGCGATCTGTCTCTTGATTTTCGAAGCCCGCTGGGTTTGAAAACAGAAAAGCAAACGGTCCGCATGTCGAATGGATCGCGTTGCGGTGTTTTATGCTTCGGGTCTGGACGATATGGTTATAGAGGCGCTGCCGATGCAGCATTTCACGAATGGCGATCTGCGGATCGCCTATCTCGACGCAGGCCGGCGCGACGCATTTCCAATCCTGCTGATTCACGGCTTTGCCTCCACCGCTCACATCAACTGGGTCAACACCGGTTGGGTCAAAACCCTGACTGACGCCGGACACAGGGTGATTGCTCTCGACAACAGAGGACATGGCGCGAGCGATAAACCGCATGATCCCGACCGCTATACATTGGCGGAGATGAAGAGCGATTCCGTGGCGCTGCTGGATCATCTGTCTGTTCCGCAGGCCAATGTCATGGGCTACTCGATGGGGGCGTCGATAACGGTGCGACTCGCGCTTGACGATCCCGACAGGGCGGCGTCGCTCATTTTCGGCGGACGCGGATCGGCCATCCTGGAGCCGAACCTCGACTGGAAATCGATCGCAGACGGTCTCCGGGCGACCTCGGCTGACGACGTCACTGGCGAACCGGCGCGGCGGTTTCGTCTCTTCGCCGACCAGACGGGGTCAGATCGACTGGCGCTCGCCGCCTGCATTCAGTCAATTCGTACTTTTTTCACAGAACAGGAACTCGCGACGATCGAACACCGCGCTCTTGTCGCAACCGGAACGAAGGACGACATTGCAGGACCGCCGGAGCCATTCGCCGAGGCGCTGGCGCATGGCGAGGTGTTTCACATCGAAGGCAAGGACCATATGCTCGCCGTCGGCGACAAGACCTACAAGGCGGCCGCACTGGAGTTCCTGGCCGGCGGCTCGGGAGACAAGTTTACCGGATGAGCGGCCAGGCAGTCGATATGCCCCGACCGGTCGAGCGGGTGCGCAAGTTTACCGGAAGCCATCAAAACTGTCTGGTTGCGACGACCTTCGGGGCAGGCGGACCGCCTGTGGTTTTCCTGCATGGCGGCGGGCAGACCCGTCACGCCTGGCAAGCGACGGCGAGAACGGTCGCCCGCGCCGGCTGGACGGCGATTTCCGTCGATTTACGCGGACACGGCGATAGTGACTGGATTGACGGCGCACACTACAATTTCGACGATTTCGCCAAAGACGCGCTCCGCCTTTTCCAGACGATCGGGAAGGAGTACGGGGAGAAGCCGGTAGCCGTTGGCGCGTCGCTCGGCGGAATTTCCTCTCTGATCGCACAGGACCTGTCCGGCCAGGACTTGCTCGCAGGGCTTGTTCTCGTCGATGTGACTCCCCGGATGCGGCGGGACGGCGTCGAAAAGATCCTGGGTTTCATGGGAGCAAGAGCCCATGAAGGCTTCACATCCCTGGAGGAGGCGGCTGACACGATCAGCGCCTATCTGCCAAACCGAAATCGACCCAAATCGCTGTCGGGCCTTTCCAAGAACCTGAGGCGGGGAGAGGACGGCCGCTATCGATGGCACTGGGATCCGGCATTCATATCAGGGCCTCATCCGATTGAACCCGGGCAATTCACCACGGAAGAGAAGCGGGTCGAGGCAGCCCGCGCGTTGACCATTCCAACGCTACTGGTTCGCGGACGACAATCGGAGCTTGTTCAGGATGAGCACACCGAGGAGTTTCTCGAAATCGCGCCGCACGCCAGGCTTGCGGATGTTTCGGGCGCCGGTCACATGGTCGCTGGCGATCGCAATGACCTGTTTCAGGCGGCCATACTCGATTTCCTCGGTGACTTGCGCCAAGGCGAAGCCACGTCGTAGCCGCATGCGCATTTGTTGACGCAGCGCGGACAGTATGGTCTGTCAGTCGCGCGTGTAGCGGATGTAATGCATTTCGGCTTCACGAACGACGGTTCTGTTTGAATAGGCGCAACATGGACATCGCTTCACGAGTTTACGATCACAACTGGAAGATCGATCCGATCGTCCGGTCCTTGATCGATACGGACTTCTACAAATTGTTGATGGCGCAGTCGGTTTTCGGAAACAATCCGGACACCAGGGTCACGTTCAGCATCATCAACCGGACGAAAGAGGTGCCTCTGGCGCAGCTGATCGACGAGAAGGAGCTGCGCGACCAGCTGGACCATATACGCGATCTCAGGCTCACTCCGGGCGAGAGCACATGGCTGCGCGGAAACATGTTTTACGGCAAGCGCTACATGTTCCGTCCGGACTTCATGGAGTGGTTCGAGAATTTGCGATTGCCGCCTTACCATCTGGAGCGCCGCGGCGATCAGTATGAATTGACTTTCGAAGGCCCGTGGCCTGCCGTCATGCTTTGGGAAATACCGGCGCTCGCTGTCTTGATGGAGCTGCGTTCCCGCGCAGTTCTCAGGGACATGGGTCGTTTCGAACTTCAGGTTCTCTATGCGCGCGCAATGACGAGGATCTGGGAGAAAGTTGGAAACCTGCGTGGTCTGGACGCGCTCAAGATCGCCGATTTCGGCACACGCCGCAGGCATTCCTTCCTGTGGCAGGACTGGTGCGTGCAGGCCATGCTCGAAGGTCTGGGCGACAAGTTCATCGGCACATCGAACTGCCTGATTGCGATGCGACGCGACGTCGAGGCCATCGGGACGAACGCGCATGAGTTGCCAATGGTCTATGCGGCGCTGGCAAACAGTGACGAGGAGCTGGCGTCTGCGCCTTACAGGGTGCTGGAGAACTGGCAGGAAGAGCATGACGGCAACCTGCTGATCATCCTGCCGGACACCTACGGCACCGAAGGTTTTCTGGACCGTGCGCCGGACTGGTTGACTGACTGGACCGGCATTCGAATAGACAGCGGAGATCCGGTCGTCGCCGCTGAAATGGCGATACGCTGGTGGCAGTCGCGGGGGCAGGATCCGCAAAAGAAGCTGCTGATCTTTTCCGATGGTCTGGACACGGACAAGATCATCGACATCTACAACCGCTTCCATGGACGCACGCGCGTCAGCTTTGGATGGGGCACGCTGCTAACGAACGATTTCCGGGGGCTCGTCGACGGGGACCGACTGGCGCCGTTCTCGCTCGTCTGCAAGGCCGTTTCCGCCGATGGGCGGCCGACAGTCAAGCTGTCGGACAATCCCCGCAAGGCCATGGGGCCGCCGCAAGAGATCGAACGGTACAAGAAGGTCTTCGGCGTCGGCGTTCAAGAGGAGCAGGACGTCCTGGTTTGAACTCAGCTTCCCCTGAAAACGGGTTTGCGCCTTTCGCGGAAAGCCAGCCGGCCTTCCTCGTAATCCCTGCTTGAGAACGTCAACGCTCCGAGAACAGAGGCCTTTTGGAAATCGTCGGCGCTATGGCTGAGCGCGGCGCGTATCGCCGCCTTTGACGCGCGGTTGCTGAGGGGAGCGTTCGCGCAGATCTCCGAAGCCAATTGCAGCGCGCTTTCCTCCAGGTCCCGGTCGTCGTGCAGCGAAAGAATAATGCCGGCGTCGAGAGCCGTCGCAGCGTCTATCCTGCGTGCCGAATAGAGCATGTAGCGGGCAAACTGCGGGCCCGCGGCCTCCACGATATCTACCATTGCATCCGCAGGATAAGACAAGCCAAGCTTGCCTGCAGGCACGCTGAAAGAAGCGGTGTGGCTGGCGATACGCAGATCGGCGGCGGCGGCAAGGCCGAACGCCCCGCCGAAACAGATGCCTCTGATAACGGCCAGAACCGGTAAGGGACATTCGCGCACAGCCCGAAACGCATCGGAATTCGACTGTTCGTAGCGTTCGGCCGTGTGCGGGTCGCGTCTTGCTGAATCGAATTCGCCGATGTCGGCCCCTGCGGAAAAATCGCTTTCCCCACCGCCCATCATCAGCACGCATCGAATGTCGTCAGCCTGGTCGATCAGTTCGAAGGCATGGACGATTTCGCGCCACATCTGGTGCGTGATCGCGTTCTTTTTGTCCGGTCGATTGAAGGTAATCGTTGCTATGGAATCGGACCAGCTTAGAACGATCTGGCCGTCGGCAAGCGGCTTCGAAGGTTGATTGTTCAATTTCTTTGTCACCGTCGTTGAAAAGTTTTCGATTTGAATAATCGCGGATTCGCCCTATTTTTATCGCAAGTTTACCAAGGCGCGATAGGTTCCGAAGCAAATGCGGCTCCGGTCGTCACGCAAAAATGTCGAGGGAGACGCCGCGATGCCAGCACCAAAGGCGCTGAAGGCGGAACAGATCAAGGCGATGGATCCGATTTGGGACGCCATCCGTTTGGAGGCCCAACAGGCCGCCGACAATGATCCGGTTCTCGCAACCTACCATTATTCAACCATCCTGAATTTCCGCACGCTTGAAGAAGCCGTGATCCATCGCGTATGCGAGCGTCTCGATCACGCGGACATGCCGACCAATCTGCTGCGCCAGACATTCGACGAAATGCTTGAAGACTGGCCGGAATGGAGCGCGATCCTGCGGGTCGATATTCAGGCGGTTTACGACCGTGATCCGGCTTGCGACCGATTCATCGAGCCGGTGCTTTATTTCAAGGGATTCCATGCAATCCAGGCGCATCGTCTCGCACACTGGCTGTGGGAAAACGGCCGCCGTGATTACGCCCTTTATCTCCAGAGCCGGTCTTCGGAAGTATTCCAGACGGATATTCATCCGGCGGCGCGCATGGGCAAAGGCATCTTCCTCGATCATGCGACCGGTCTCGTCGTTGGCGGCACCGCGATCATCGAGGATGACGTTTCCATTCTGCACGGAGTAACGCTGGGCGGAACCGGCAAGGAGCCGGGCAACCGGCACCCGAAGGTTCGCCAAGGCGTTCTGATCGGCGCTGGCGCCAAGATTCTCGGCAACATGGAAATCGGGCGTTGCTCACGCATTGCATCGGGTTCGGTAGTGCTTTCGGCTGTTCCCGAAGCGTCGACGGTGGCTGGCGTGCCGGCGCGGGTCGTCGGTAAGGCCGGGTGCCTGGAGCCGTCACGGTCAATGGACCAGCTCGTCGGCGAAAGCTGAGACAGTAAAAATTCGAATTTCAGGCCCGCATCCCTTGTTGCGGGCCTTGTCGTTCAATGGAGCCGGATTGCCGTCGGTCTCAGCCGGCTTTGAATTCAATCGAAAGTGTCAAGCTGTCCCTCGCTCTTTACATCGTTGCTTCTGACGTGCGAGAAGCGCCGCTAACCTGAAACGCCGGGCGACCCGCGTCGCCGACAGGTCAATTGACGGAGATTGTCTTGAAGCCGGAAGAACTGCGCAAACTGGATTCCTATTTCAAACACACATTCAACGCCAAGATGGCGGTTCGAAAGCGTCCCAACAAGGACGACTCGGCGGAAGTCTATATCGGAGATGAGTTTCTCGGCGTGCTGTTTCGCGACGATGACGACGAAGACGATCTTTCATACAATTTCACGATGGCTATTCTCGAGATCGATCTGGACGATCATTAAGTCCCATGATTACCGGGACAGGCGTTGCTTGCGGGGAGGCCGGGCGCTGATGATTGCCGAGGACACGTAAAAATTCATTGCCTGATCCAGGGCTTTCCATTGCGGCAACAGGTCCTGGCTGAAGCGGTACATCATGCTCATGCCTTGTCCTGTATGCACATCGCGCATGCAGGTCCGCGCCTCGTTCGGCAGATCCGAAGGATCGATGCATCTGGCGACAAAGGGATGGGCGGCGTTCGTCTCGACATAGAGATACTCACCGGCATAGCGGCTGGTCTCGTCGAAGGTAAACCGTGTCAGGCCATAACTCAGCTTCTCACCGTTGAGATCGACAAGTCGACTGTATACAGGCGCGAACCGCTCCGACATGTCGAGCGGCATTTCCTGCCTGCTGAGCGTGATGAACACGATATCCTGTGAACTGTCGATGCCGTTGAAAAGATCTTTGGTCTCTTCGCTGTAACCCTCCAGGCTTGGCCAGAGCACGTAGAGGTCCACCCTGTTCGCTACGCCGTCGTTTCGTTGCTCTTCAAAGCGGATCATGTTGTCCGCGATGCGCAACGTGTCGTCGCCTATTCTAATGGTCCGGATGGTCGGATCCGCGCTGAAGCCGCTGGTGACGATTGTGTCGCCGTACCAGTGGCCTGCTATGTTCAGCAGCACGGTCAGCAACATCAGGGACGCGGCGACGGCGGCGGTTTTCCAGATGAACGCCTGCGATATCAGGGGGCGCGGGTCGATTGCCGGATTTGCCGATTGCGAGGAGGCCATCAAATGGAATTCCCGTGCGAGCAACGCCCGCAACTCTGGATCAGGTTATTTTGGACGCGATTTTCGCCAATTGTAGTTAAGACCACGTAAACCTGCGTAATTCCGGCGCGCCGGCGCATTGTCATTTTCCCGGTAGCTGCTATGCGAGGATAGGATTGAGTGAATACGCGGAGGATTTGATATGGCGCTTTACAAACTCGACGACGAAAGCCCCAACCTGCCGGACGGCTTTTTCTGGGTTGCGGAAAGCGCATCTGTGATCGGCAAGGTGAATATCGGTGAGGATGTCGGAATTTGGTTCGGATCGGTTCTGCGCGGGGACAATGAGCCGATAACCATCGGCAAGGGAACTAATGTTCAGGAAAACTGCGTCATGCATACGGATAAAGGTTTTCCGCTCGTCATCGGCGAAGGCTGCACAATTGGTCACAGGGCGATGCTGCATGGCTGCACGATAGGCGACAACAGCCTGATCGGCATGGGCGCTATCGTGCTCAATGGAGCGAAGATTGGCGCCAATTGCCTTATAGGAGCAGGCGCTCTCGTGACTGAGGGCAAGGAAATACCGGACAACAGCCTTGTCGTGGGATCGCCGGCAAAGCCGGTTCGTGAACTCGACGACAAGGCGGTCGCCATGCTGCAATGGTCCTCGCGCCACTATATTGAGAATGCGCGCCGGTTTGCAGCCGGTCTCGAAAGAATTTCCTGAGAAAAAAAGAGCCGTCCCTGGGGTGGGACGGCTCACAGGCCTGGTCTGAGACGGGAAGGGTGGGGACCGACCGAGGCCTGAATTCCGGTTGCGCGCCGTTATTTGCGGATGCTTCCGACGAATGTGGCGCGGCTGTCCTGCAGCTTGGTCCATCTGCCGGTGTTGACGGAGGATTGGCGCTTCAAAAAGGTGTAATCGGTTTGCGACCACAGCAGGACTTCATCGTGCATGTTGTCGAGGATGAAGTCGCCATGGTCGGTTCTGACCGTAAGCACGGCGTGTCCTGATCCATCGGTTTGCCGGACAATGGTGATCAGCAGGTCAGAAGCGCGAAAGCCCATCTGCATAAGCAGCTTCTGTTTCAACAGCACATAATCCTCGCAGTCGCCGACAGCCTTGGGGTAAGCCCAGAACTCTTCGACGCCGAACACATCCTGATCGGTCATCGGGATAATATCGCGGTTGACCTTTGCATTTATGCTGACCATCCGGTTCCACGCGGCCTTGTTCAGTTTCATGGGCGCGCTGTCGGGTGTCCTGTAGTTGCACTCGGACGGATAAAGCTTGCAAAAATTGTAGTGACCGATCGGCTGGCTGGTGCCTCCGAGCGTCTGCATGTTGCGCGAGAAGCCCAGCGCCGGCCCTGTCAGCCAGACCATGGCGAGCATGAAAACGCCGCCAATATACAGTGTGGATTTCATGATGCGTCCCTCTCCATCTTGAGGGAACTATCTCACGTCAGTTTTTAGATACCGGAAATTATCGCAATAAAAACAAAGGCTAATTCGGAATAAATGCAGTTAAAATTCTATCGAACCGGGTAAGTGGCGGGAAACCGAAAACACAATTGTACAAATGGTTTGCCAGGCGCTTTCTATCGGCCGGATACCGAATTAATGTGCCCGAAAGGGGAGAGTGGGGCAATGCGGCAGCCAACCGAAGCGGAGCTCAGAATTGAGCATTCCATGCGTGATCCGTTTTTGGCGGACAATGCGACGAATGCAATGCTTCTGCTCGCCGGCGTCATGTCCGGATCGTTGACGTTGATCAGTGAAGGCATCCGGAGCTGCCTCATGCTGGCTGCCTCGACCTATGCCTATGTCGTGCTGCGCGCCAAGCATCGTGGCCGCTTCGATCACTACGAATACGGGCTGGACAAGATTGAGAGCTTTGTCGGACTTGTCGTGGGGGGCGGGCTACTCGCAAGCGGGTTGTGGGTCGCTCAGAGCGTGGTTTCGACTATTGTCGGGGGAGAACCGACCGCATCGCCGCTGGGGCTGGCCTTGGGCGCGGTGGTGAACGCCGTCAACGGCGTCGTGAACATTCTTGGTTGGTGGGGGATGAAGAAGGCCGAGCCGGAAGAACCGTCCGATGTCTTCAAGGCCCAGCTCAATGCGCGGTTCGTCATGATGGCGTCTTCGATCTTTCTCCAGATCACGCTGACGATCGCCGCTTTGGCGATCGATCCCGTCGTCGCGCTGCTGATGGATGCGTCAGGCGCTGCTTTCGTCGCTGCGATCATGGTGTTGCGCGGCGTTTCGATGCTGTTCCGCTCGGCGCCCCAAATTCTGGATTCAAGACCGGACGAGGACGTTTGCAAGGCGTTGCGAGAGGCCGCAGAGGTGGTTGTCGCACCCGCGCAGGTCGCCCGGTTCAGGGCGCGGCCAATCATGGAGGGTGTTCAGGCCGAAGTATTCGTGACGGCGCCGCCGGATACGCCGGCCTCGGTTCTGTCGCGGTGGCGCCAGGACATACTGGATCGCCTGCAGAACGGCGCCTTGAGGATCGAACTCGCGGTTCTTTCCGAACGCCAGGCCGACGGACCGGAAATCTGACGACACAGACGAGCATGTAATCGCTTTTCGGGGAATCAAACGGGGGTATCGATGCGCGGAAGGAAAGTTCTGCTACTGACAATCTTGGTGTTTGGAGCCTATTGCCTGTGGATGATTGGACCGTACATCCGGTCCACGCTGGTTCGCGACTCCGCCATTACAACCTGGTCGCGGATGGCTGTTGCGCCTATCGAAGGTCGTATCGTAACCGATCTGCCGCTCGCCGGTTCGATCGTGGGTAGCGACGGCCTCGTCGCAACGATCGAAAATCCGCTGCTGTTTGATGAGAAACGATCGGTGGACGACATGCGTCAGCAGGTCGCCACCGCGCAGAGCAATGCCGCCGAAGCGATGGATCAGCTTGACGACATCGAAAGCCTGGAGCGGCAAAGAGTGAGTCAACGAGACCAGTTGGCGGAGGTTTTTCACAAAACCCTTGAGACAGAGATCCAAACGCTCAATCGGCAGATTGCGGTGAATGCAAAGCGGATCGACGTGCTGCAGCGGATCGTGGACCGCAGCCAGACCTTGACGGAACGCGGCGTTGGATCGAACGCCGATCTCGACGAGGCCGCGCTCCGGTTATCCGACGCCAACGCGCGTGACGCCGAACTCAACGCCGAGCTTGCATTTGCGATGTTGCGGGACAAGGCGGCGGAAGCCGGCGTGTTCATCGCCGCTGATGGCAGCACGCCCGACTGGCTCCGCTATGGTGAACTGGAATTGCAACTGCAGCAGCAGAAGCTGCGCCATGAGCTCGACCGCGCGAATGCCCGCGTGGAGGACGCAAAACGTGGACTTGGATTGGCGACAACAGCGCTGGCGGAACTTTCCGCTGCAAACGTGACCGCGCCGGGCGGCTCGCTGATCTTCAGTGTGCTCGCCGCGCCGGACGCCGCAGTCACCGCTGGTCAACCCATCGTCGAATGGATCAATTGCGATGTGCTGCTGGTGGACGTGCCGGTGCCTGACGCCGAAGTGCCGCTGATCCGCAAAGGAGACCGGGCGGAGATCGTCATGGAAGGAGAATCCTCCGTCCGTGAAGCGAAAGTTCTCCTTACGCGGGGATCGGCGTCTCCGATCGGCCGCAAGGATCTGGCGGCTGTTGCGAAGGGGCGCGCTGCAGGCGTCGCGCAGGCGTTGCTTTCGCTTGACAGGGAAGGGATGGACCCGGACCGGTGTCCGATTGGCCAATCCGCATATGTCCGGTTTCCGGGCATAGGCCTGTTTGACGTGCTGAAGGCGCGTTTGCGGCTATGATCGCCAGCGAGCATCGTACGCCGACGCCGATCGAGCTCGAAAGAGAGCGAACTCTGATCATCACGGAAGTCGCCGACACGGCCATTGTTGTCCTGTTAATCGCCGCAGCTCTCGCCAGCGGGTCGCTGACGATGCTGGGTGAGGCCACGCGCGGTGCGCTTACCCTGAGCATCGGATATTACTCGTTGTGGCTGTTGCGCGCCGTGCACAGAAATACCTTGAAGGGATTTCATTTCGGCACGGGGAAGATCGAGCAGTTTGCCTGGGTTGTCGTCGGACTTGGCATGGTCTTCGGCGCATTGTGGGTCGGCCAGAGCGTATTCCGGGCCCTGGCTGGCGACAGTCCCGCAGCCAGTCCGCTCGGGCTCGCGGTCGCGGCAATCTTCAATGCTCTCAACTTCTGCATCAACTGGCTTAGCTGGCGCAGCATGCGCGCCGCGGCCAAAGACGACACGGGCGGCGTTCTTGGCGCCGAACTCAGCGCCCGGTGGGGAGCCGTCGTTGGCACCGGCAATCTCCAGGTGACACTGACTTTGGCCGTATTCGCCAGGGATCCCGGGGTCGTTCTGCTGCTCGATTCGTTCGGAGCGATGCTTGTCGTCTTTCTTATGCTGCGCCGGGGTGTGCGAATGATCAGCGCTGGTCTCTCGAGCCTGTTCGACCAGCCGGCCGATCCTGAAAGGATGGAGGCGGTTCGCACTGCGGTGCAGGCTACGGTTCCGGAACGCGCGCTGATCGGATTTCGAACGCGGCTGGGCGGGGACAGGCTGTTTGTCGAAGTCGCCGTTGATACGGCGTCTGACCCGACGATCGGGGATATCGAGAATTACAGACGATCGCTGCAAACGGCGCTACGGAGTCTTGAGACACCCGTCGATCTCGTCGTTGTCGCTTCGTGAATTGCGCGTGAGGCGCAGAGGTCAGATGTAATTTTCCAGCGCTTCCGGCGGCTGAATGGTGGCGAATTCTATTGCGATGCCGTCATCGAAATGGCGCACGACACGGCCGCGCATGTTTCCGAGAAGAACATGGGACCCGAGCGCAGGCCTGGCCTCGATCTCGATTGCGGCGCCGGACATCGAAAGGTCCACGATTCGACAGGGATAGGTGTCGCCGTCGGCGAGCTTGATTTCCGCATTCGGATCACGCGGGACGATTCGCTCATGCCGCCGATCTTCGGCTACGCCCATCTCGTTGCGGTTTGCGAACCAATTCAACTGCGCCGCGAGTTTCTGGCGCTTTCTTTCAGTCGCCTTGATCTTGATTCGAAACCCGTCTTCAGCCAGGCCGGACATCTTGCCTTCGACCCGTCCGATGTGGTCGATATAGGCGATAATTCTCTCCTGGCTTTGTGGCCTGGCCGCACAGCGGAAATAAGCCTCGAAGGGAGACATCTCCACTGCAACGCATTGATATTCATTGAAATCCGCGCACATGAGGCGTCCGCTAAGATCAAGGGCGACAACCTTGTGTCCATTGCTCTCAGGATCAGGCGTGATAATGCGCTCCAATGTCGGCCTCGTCGTTTGCATGGAATACTGATCCTTGAAAGGGTGGGACCCAGCCACCGTTGTACTATATATCTATGCTCAACCGTTAACAACCGGTAATAGATGTTATCGATGGAAACGATACAATTAAAAATAGAAGTACATCAGGCAAATTATCAATGGTTGCAAATCAGTATTATTCATCTTGGTTAACAATTTATTCGCGAGTGCTTGCCGTCCGGCCGGCCGCCAATACGCGTTTTGGCGAACCGCTTCTTTTTTCGCGCCGAACGGAATACTAGCTAAGTCCGATTGAGTGTGAAAGGCGCGTATCATGGCGGAGAGACAGCCCGATCAGGAAAACAGCGGTCCTGCAGGCGACTGGTCGAGCGGGCAACCGCCGCGACAGCCGATTTTCAATCTGCCCGCGGTCGTCACCTGGGCGACATTTGCGATGTGGTTCATTCATGTCGCCAGGGCCTATGTCCTTACGAACGAACAGAATATTTTTGTTCTCATTCATGGCGCCTTCATTCCGATACGCTATGAATCCGTGTCGCTGTTTACCGATCCGGCGGCTTTCTGGACGCCTGTCACCTATTCATTGCTCCACGCGAATTTCGCGCACTTGATCGTCAACACGCTCTGGCTCATCGCTTTCGGCGCGGTTGTCGCGCGTCGAATAGGAACGCAGCGATTCGTCATATTCTGGATTCTGTCGGCTATGGCGTCGGCGGGGGTGTATTTCCTGTTTCACGAGGAGAGCGGCGCGCCGATGATCGGCGCCTCTGGCGTAATCTCCGCTCTCATGGGCGCTGCGGCGCGTTTCGCCTTTCCCCGGCGCGGCGGCTTCAATCGCCTCAATGCGCACAGGCTGCCTTATCAGACGCTGCAGGAAACCCTCGCGAACCGCACTGTGATCACTTACGTGGTGGTATGGTTTGCAATAAACGCGATTGCCGCCTTCGGCCTGCTTGGCGGACCGGGCCCCGATGCGCAGATCGCCTGGGAAGCGCATGTCGGCGGCTTTCTCTTCGGCTTCTTCGCATTTCGGTTCTTTGACGTCGGGCCGCATTTCAAACCTGCCGCCTGAACCTTTGGCGGAATTGTTTAAGTCTCACATTTCATTTCGTTTCACGAAGAATTCGAGATCGTTCCGCACGCTACCATTTGCTTGCAATTCGCCGCCGCTGCGCGCACGATACGATGTCTGATGCGCCGTTGCGGCGGCCGGGAAAGGATGCCGCCGTAACGAATGTGAGTGAGGAGACACCCATGACAGTCAAGGCAATACTCGATCAGAAAGGCCGTGAAGTGATCACGGTCACGCCTGAAATCTCACTGTCGGAAGCCAACGCCAGGCTGGCGGAATACAAGATCGGCGCCGTCGTCGTCGTCGACAAGTCCAACAGGATCTGCGGAATCCTGTCGGAACGCGATATTGTGCGCGCGCTGGCCGCCAAGGGGGCTGACGCGATGTCCGGACCTGTCTCATCCGCCATGACTGCGAATGTAAAGGTCTGCAGCGAGACCCATTCGGTCAATCAGTTGATGGAGATGATGACGCAGGGACGGTTCCGTCACCTGCCGGTCGAGGTCGACGGGAAACTGGGAGGTCTCGTCTCGATCGGCGACGTCGTGCGCGTGCGCATCGAACAGGTCGAGCGCGAAGCCGAGGAAATCAAGGCCTATATCGCCAGTTAATCGACTGCGGCGGCAATCTTTGCCGCGTTGGCCTTGAGTTCGTCCGCGTCGCCCTGCTTGGAGGCGGGCGGCAGAAGGGCGACGCCTTCGAAACGCGGAATGACGTGGACATGCAGGTGGAACACCACTTGTCCGCCGGCAGATTCGTTGAATTGCTGGATGGTCACGCCGTCGGCCGCGAACGCCTTCTTGCAGGCCCGCGCCATCCGCTGGACGGTTTTTCCCACTCTGGCGTAGTCTTCAGGCGCGATATCGAGAATATTGCGCGCCGGGTTTTTCGGAATGACCAGGCAATGTCCGGGTCCGCGAGGCATGATGTCCATGAAAACCAGTGTGCCGTCGTCCTCGAAAACCTTGTGGCAGGGCAGTTCGCCACGAAGAATCTTCGCGAAGATGTTCTGATCGTCATAGGCCGGTTCACTCATCCCGATAGTCCTCGTTCATGCTTGGTTGGCGGTGAGATACACATGAAGGGGCGCGCCTGTTCCGTCAAGGACGAGTATGGTTGCAATGTCTCGCAATTTCGTGTCGGCGCGTTTGGGCTATAGTTTGAGGTCAGATGGATAATTCGGTAACGCTTCATCGGTAGGTTGCCAACAAATCAAACTGGAGGAATGAAAATGGCGTCGAAGAATGTTTGTGAAGTGCTGCTGGATAACCTTGCTCATGCCGGAGCCAGCCACATTTTCGGCGTTACGGGCGATGCGCTCAATCCGTTCCTCGAGGCGATCCGCGGAGACGGACGCTTCGAGTGGTTCGGCGTGCGCCACGAGGAAAACGCCGCCTATGCGGCCTACAGCCAGGCGGCGCTGAGCGGCGGAATAGGCGTGTGCGCAGGCACGGTCGGCCCAGGCGCTCTGCACCTGATAAACGGTCTCTACAACGCCAAGAAGGAACGGGCGGGCGTTGTTGCGATCACCGGTCAGGTCGCCCACAAGGAGCGCAGCACGAACTATCACCAGGAAGTAAACCTGGAGAAGATGTTTGACGACGTCTGCGGCTTTCAGGCGATTATTCACACGGCCGAGGCGGCGCCGCGGCTGATGCAGATGGCGATCCAGAAAGCGTTGATCGAGCGCGAGGTCGTGCGCATAGAATTGCCCATCGACGTCACCGAACAAAAAGTGCCTGAAATCCGCAAGGATTTCCATTTCGTGACGAAACCTTCGGCGATCATCCCGCCGCAGGAGGAAATCGAACGCGCCGCCGACCTGATCAATCAGGGTAAGAAAGTGGCGTTCTTCTGCGGTCACGGCTGCCATGGCGCGCGAGACGAAATCGTGGAGCTCGCCAAACGCATTCACGCTCCGATCACCCATACCCTCAAGGCCAAGGAAGTCTTCGACTATGATGACGGTCCCGTGGTTGGCATGACGGGCCTCCTGGGCAATCCGGGCGGCTATCACAGTGTGCGGGACTGCGACGTCCTGGTGATGCTGGGAACCGACTTTCCCTATGAGTGGTTCATTCCCGGCGGTATCGAGGTCGTCCAGGTGGATTGCCGCGCCGAAAACGTCGGCAGGCGAACAAATGTGACGGTCGGGCTGATCGGCACGATCAAGGAAACAATCGGTCTGCTCGCGCCGTTGATAAAGGACAAGTCGGACGCCGATTTTCTTGACAAGCAGAAAAAACGGTCATCGAAATGGCTGGAGGCAATGGAAGAACAGGGGTCGCCGGAACGCACCTCCAAGCCGTTGCATCCTCAACTTTTCGCCAAGGCTGTGTCGGATATGGCGGACGACGATGCGATTTTCGCGGCTGATGTCGGCGAATGCACCGTGTGGCTTGCGCGTCAGATGCGCATGAAGGGCGAGCGTCGCATGGTCAGCGCCTTCAATCATGGCTCCCTCGGTTCCGGCCTGCCGTCCGCGCTTGGCGCGATTGCTCAAAATCCCAAACGTCAGGTCTGGTCGCTGTGCGGCGATGGCGGTTTCGGTATGGCCATGCAGGATTTCGTGACCGCGGTGCGCTATGACTGGCCGCTCAAGGTGATCATCTTCAACAATTCCGAACTGGGTTTTGTCAAAATGGAGATGGAGGTGGCGGGTTACGCCTACAACAAGAACGCCACGCATCTGCAGAACCCGGACTTTGCTGAATACGCGAAGATCTGCGGCGGAGACGGCGTTAGGGTAGAAGACGCGGATCAGGTCATTCCCGCCATCGAAAAAGCCGCGGCGTCCGACAAGCCCTTCATCATCGACGCGATCGTGACCTCCGGCGAGTTCGCCATGCCGCCGCATATCGAGATAAAACAGGCTTGGGGTTTTGGCCTTGTGAAGGTCAAGGAAGGCATCCTCATGTTGAAGGGCGATGAAAGCCAGTGGGGCAACTGGAAGGACGAAATCAAGGCTTTGCTGTAACCTGAAAACAGTATCCGATTAAGAAAACAACGAGATTCATATTCATTTTTCTGAAAAGAACTATGGTTAGGAATTCGTGATTTCTTAATTCTATTGTTGTTCAATCACCGAGTATCGCAGACACAATTGTTGTTTGCGCCGGATGAGTATTGCGTTCCGGGTACTGGCCGAAAGCCGACTTCCCGGTTAATGATTGAAAAAACACCGTTTGCGAGAGCGAACGGGACACGTATCGCGTACAGGGAAGGGACAGCACGGGTTTGGTTCCAGACTTTCGGAATACTTGCTCCAAGCCGCACCGCTAAATCGATGACGGGCAGCCGAACCATGTCTGAACGGGCGCATTCCAGGGGCAGACATTGTCTCGCCTCGATGCTTTGCGTCGGCTTGATTCATGTCGCTCAGCCGGCTTTCGCGTTCGAACTTTTCGGGATCCATCTGTGGGGCAAGAAGCAGGAAGCAGTCGAAGAGATCGAACCCGTCCCCGATCCTGTGACCTATAAGGTGGAACTCAGCGTCGACAACGAGGAGATCAAATCGGAGCTCGAATCGTCGTCGCTTCTGCTCGCGGAAGAAACCAAGCCCCCCTCCGGCACCATCGGACTTCTGACCCGGGCGCACAATGACCAGAGGCGACTCGTCGCAACACTGTATTCGCTGGGCTATTATGGCGGCACGGTCTCCATCCTCGTAAACGGTCGTCCCTATGAAATCGTGCCGATCGACGCCGGCCTGGACAGGGCCGGCACCGTCAATGTCGTGATCCACGTCAAGACCGGTCCTCTTTTCCATTTCGCCCCGGCGGATGTCGTCGCCTCCGACGGCGAGACGGTGGACCTGTCGGAATATGGCGTGGTCCCGGGCGAGGTCGCGCAATCCGGACAGGTCGCGCAGGCCGCCTCAAGGGTTGTGAGCGCCTGGCGCGACAAGGGCTACGCCTTTGCTAAAATTTCTGACCAGGAACTGATCGCCAACCACAACAACGATCTGTTGGAAGTCAAATTGCGCCTCGATACGGGCATAAAGGCGGTTTTCGGCGATGTGAAAGTGGTTGGCGCCGTCGACATAGAGCCGGATTTCATCATCCAGCAGGCGAATATCAAGCGCGGCGCGATCTTCAGTCCGAAAGACCTTGCCGACGCCAGCAAGCGGCTTCGCGCGCTGGGCGTGTTCTCCAGCGTCGTCATAGAGGAGGCGAGCGCCCCGGATCCGGACGGATCCGTTCCGATCACGATCACGGTGAGCGAGCGCGATCCAAAGGGCTTCGGCATCGGCCTGACCGCCGCCACGCAGGATGGCCTTGGCGGCGAGGCGTTCTGGGTGAACAGGAATCTGTTCGGCCGGGCGGAGTCCTTGCGGTTCGAAGCCTCGATGCAGGGCGTCGGACGCGACAATCTCGAAACCGATCTCGACTATCGCGCGGCAATGATATTTTCGAAGCCCGGTGTCTTCGGGCCGCTGACGACATTCAGCACGAAACTCGAGGCTGAGCTTCTCGACAACGACGCCTATTTGAAAAAATCCGTTTCCGCCAATTTCGCGCTCGAACGGGAATTCACCGACACGGTCTCCGGCACGGCCGCGCTGGACATCGAATATGCGGACTTTACGGAAACTGTCTATCCGTCGCGATCGCTGATCGTTTCTACGCCGCTGGAACTCACCTGGGACACCAGGGACGACAAGCTCAATCCCACAAAGGGCATGCGTTTCGTGCTCTATGGAGAGCCGGCCTTCGATTTCGAAGATTCAGCGTCCTTCTTCAAGACAAAGGCAGTCTTCAGCGCGTATCAGGCGCTGAACGAGGCCCGGACATTTGTCCTCGCAGGCCGCCTTGCCGCCGGCACGATCGTAGGCGCTGGCATATCCGAGGTGCCTCCCGACCGGCTGTTCTTTGCCGGCGGCGGTGGTTCGATCCGCGGTTACGCCTATCAGGCGGCAAGCCCGCGCGACAGCGAAAACCAGCTGATCGGCGGCTTGTCGCTGATCGAGGCGTCTGTTGAAGCCCGCGTCGGCCTGACAGAGAATTTTGGCCTTGCCTTCTTCGTCGACACCGGCGGCGCTTTCTCGTCATCGACCCCGGGCGATGGCGGCCAATGGTACACCGGCGTCGGCGCCGGCGTGCGCTACAACACGCCGGTCGGTCCGTTGCGCATGGATTTCGCCATTCCGCTGGAACAGATCAGGGACGAACCCTCCTACGGGATCTATCTCGGATTGGGTCAGGCGTTCTGATCGTTACCATTGATTGAGTGAATCGATATAGTGTCGCCGTTATTGAACCTTACAAGGTAGGCATGATGAAGATTCTTACGCGCATTCTGCTTGGCCTTTGCATCGTGATCATCGTGCTGGTCGCGGCGGTGTTCGGGCTGCTCGGGACGCGTCCGGGTCTCGATCTTGTCGCCTCGGTCGTCAACTCCGTCGCCAGCAACGACGATCAGACAATCGAGATAACCGGTATCGACGGCGTTCTTTCCGGCAGGCCTTCGGTAGAAAAGGTAACGATAGCCGACCGTGAAGGCGTTTGGCTGACCGTTGCGGACGTTCAGGCGGAACTCGCGCTTCTGCCGCTCCTGAGGGTGAACATCCGGGCGGCCGGCCTTTCAGCCGACATGATTGACCTGGCAAGGCTGCCGCAGGGCAATCCGGACGCCGAACCCGCGCCAGGCGACAGCGGCGGCTTCTCGCTGCCGGCTATCCGCGCCGACATTCAGAATATTTTCGTTCGCGAAATCAGGCTCGGGGAACCGGTCATTGGCGAAGCCGCCACGCTGCAATTGACCGGCGCCGCCATGCTTGACGACGCTCCGGTCAATATCGCCGGCAATCTCGAACTCCTGCGAACCGATGGCGCGCAGGGCGACATCAAGGCCGACTGGAAACTGGCGCCGGATACAAACGAACTGAAGCTGGACCTTTCGGTTAGCGAACCCCGCAACGGTCTGCTTGCGCGAACCCTGGATATTTACGGCCTGCCTTCAGTCGATGCGCGGATCAAAGGCGACGGGCCACTCGACAACTGGCAGTCCGAGATTTCGGTGAGCCTCGACGGCGAGGAAACGGTTTCGGGATCGGTGGCGCTTTCGTGGACACAGGAGCGCCAGCAGGTTTCCGGCGCCCTGGCTGGACAACTGGCGCGATTGGCGCCGCAGCAGTTCAAGCCGGTGCTCGCCGGCGAAACGGACATCAAGGTGGATGTGACGCGGGCGAGCGACAACACGCTTCGCATCGATACGCTGAGCGTCAAGTCGCAACTTGCTTCGCTCAGCGCCGCCGGTCATGTGCTGCCGGACAGCAACGCGGTCGACATGCAGGCCAGTCTCGAATTCGGCATGCCGGGCTCGGATGTGATGATTCAGCTCGACGACAATGCGTCCGTCACTGTCGGGCATGTGCAGATGACCACGGCGCTCAAAGGGTCCATGGACGACGCGCAATGGCAGCTGGAAGCCGCAGTCGCGTCGCTTTCCGACGGCGCCCGGTCGCTGAACGATCTGCGCATTACGGGAAGTTCGCCAGACATCAATGTGAATGCGCGTTCCGGTTCCGCCGTTGTCAAACTCGATATCGGTTCTCTCAATTCGGGGCAGGCGGAAGTCGCGGATCTTGTGAATGGTCCCGCCAGCATGACGCTCCAGGCGAACCTGAATGGCGACAGGCTGGACCTTCAGGATATTCAGTTCGCGCTCAACCAGGTCAGGGGCGCTCTCAAGGGCGACGTCGATCTGGCGGATCTCACGCTCTCGCTGGCTCTCAGGGCCAATGTTCCTGCGCAGAAGGAGGGGCTTGCCCACCAGTTGTTCGGCGATCAGGCGCTGGACATATCAGGAAATCTGGCGCGCAACGGCGAAGGGTTGCTGAGTTTCAGCAATCTGGACGTCAAGAGCGGCAATCTGATGCTTGGCGGTAAGGGTCAGCTTTCCTCATCAGCTCTCGAATTTGACGGAGACGTCGCGCTGCAGGACCTTTCGGCTCTCAATGCCGACGTCGCCGGTTCGGTGCAGGCCGATATCCGTCTGAGCGGCTCTCCGGAAGATCCGTCATTCGAGATCACCGCCCGGGGGCGCGATGTGGTTGTTCTGGAAAATGCGCTCGAAAATCTCGTTCTCACGGCGCAGGGCAGGAACGCGGTGTCGGATCTCGCCGCCGATATCAAGCTCGATGGCCGTTACAACGAACAGCCTTTGTCCATCGT
Source organism: Flavimaribacter sediminis (assembly GCF_019492055.1). Taxonomy (GTDB): domain Bacteria; phylum Pseudomonadota; class Alphaproteobacteria; order Rhizobiales; family Rhizobiaceae; genus Flavimaribacter; species Flavimaribacter sediminis. The sequence goes on from NZ_JAICBX010000001.1 coordinate 1,040,962, forward strand.
CGCCGATGTCAGTCGCGGCTCCGGACCGATACCGCTGATCAGCAATCTGAAAGTGGACATTCCGGGTGTGACGGCCAGCGGAGGCTTGCAGCCGAACGCGGACGGCGTGGTGACCGGGGAACTCGATGTCGACGTCACCTCGCTTGAGGAACTCGCGCCGTTGTTGCTGCGCGACGATCTCGCAGGCAAGCTGACTGGCAAAGTCGTTTTCGCCGACAACGATTCCCGCCAGACCGTCAACGCCAGGTTCAGTACCGACAGGCTCGACGCAGCCGGCGTCGTGGTCCAGAGCATGACGGCCGATCTCAATGTCTCGATCCTGCCGGACGGACTTGGCATGCTGGCCGACGTCCGGGCCGGGCAGATTGACGCGCAAGGCCAGAAAATCACCGACGCTGTGATCAAGGCTTCCGGCGATCTCGACAAGATGCCGCTGAGCATCAGCGCCAATGTGGCGGATTCTCCCGTGCGTGTTTCGGGCTGGGTCTCCATGGTCGACAACGTGACGACGATTGCGCTCGATGAAGCGAAAGGAACCTATTCGAACATTCCACTGAACCTGACCCAGCCGATCGAGATCCGCATCACCGGCGAGACGACGCAACTGCCGGAGATCGCGCTGCAGATCGGACAAGGCACAGCGACTATCAGCGGCTCGGCCGGCGATCAACTGGCAGTGGACGTCAAGATCGAGCGGTTGCCGTTGTCGATCATCGACAATGTCGCGGCAACCGGCATGGGGCCTCAGGGAACGCTCAGCGCCACTGCGAAGATCACCGGCGCTTCGTCCGATCCGACTGTGGATTATCAGGTAAATGTAGAAAGCCTCTCTACCGAAATCACCCGTTCCATACAGGCGCCTGCGCTTTCCATCGCATCCTCCGGCACATTCGCTGGCATGGTTTTGAACACGACCAGCCGCGCCTTTGGGGGCGGGCTTGAACTGAACGCCAATGGCAGCGTCAATCTCAGAGGAGACTCGCCTCAGCTCGATATCCGCCTGCAGGGCGCCGCCCCGTTTGCATTCGCCGGACTGGCGCTGGCGTCGTCCGGCATACAGATGAATGGCGTAGCCAACGTATCGTTGTCCGTGTCGGGTTCGGCGGCCAATCCGAACCTCAGCGGCCAGATATCGACAAGCGGAGCGACGTTTATCGAGGACACCGCCCAACTCGTAATCCGTGACATAGCGACCACGATTGATTTCACCGCGGCTCGAGCGACCATCAGCAGCCTGTCCGGACGGCTGGGCCAGAACGGCAAGATATCCGGTTCGGGCTATGTCGATCTGGACGCCGGCGCAGGCTTTCCAGCCGACATTCAGGTGTCCCTTGACGACGGTGTCTATTCCGACGGGGAGATAGTCACTGCCGAGTTTGATGCGAAAATGCGCATAAACGGGCCGGTCGCCACCACTGGAGCGCTGGACGGGACCGTCGATATCAGGCGTATGGACATTACCGTGCCCGATACACTGCCGTCATCCGTTCCGCTGGTCGACGTCAAACACATCAATCCGCCTGCGGCTGTCGCCCGGCAGACGCAGGAAATCACGAGCAGCGGCAGTTCAAGTTCGAGCAGCGACGATTCGGGAGGTTTGCAGCTTGATCTGACGGTCAACGCTCCGGGACGGATATTCCTGCGTGGGCGCGGTATGGATGCGGAGTTTCGCGGCAATATCGAGGTGGTCGGCTCGGTGGGCAATCCCCGCGCCACGGGTGATTTCGAATTGGTGCGAGGCCGCATCAACGTCCTGACAAAGCGTTTCGAGTTCGATCATGGCAAGATCATCTTCACAGGCCCACTCGATCCCACGCTTGATTTCGAGACCGCAACGACCCAGAGCGGCGTTACCTACTCGGTCAATGTCGATGGAACTGCTTCGTCGCCGCAGATTACGTTCTCGTCGAGCCCGGAAATGCCGCAGGACGAAGTGCTCGCCCAGTTGTTCTTTGGCAAGGGCGTTTCCAATCTGTCCGCGATCCAGATCGCGCAGCTGGCCGGAGCGATCGCCGAAATCAGCGGAACGGGCGGTGGCGGCGGCCTGTTTGGAAGCCTGCGAAATTTTACCGGACTGGATGATATCGATATTCAATCCGGAGGAGCCGACGGTGAGACGACCGTCGGCATCGGACGCTATCTGAACGACAGGACCTATCTCAATGTCGAGAAGGGACTGACAGGGGAATCGGGTCGCGTGCGCATCGATGTCGAACTGACGGATCATCTCAAGCTGCGCGGGGAAGCCGGAATCGACGGCAACACCAAGGCCGGCATTTTCTATGAGCGGGATTACAAGTAGACGGCCCGGGGCTGGCGTCGCCGATTGATTGGGTGTGGGGACATGATGAATACGCTTGCGCGTCGTATTGACCAGGGCAGAGGGGTGGAAAAGGCCGATCTGGTTCTGAAGGGCGGCGCGATATTCGACCTTGTCACAGGCGCGTTCATTCACACAGATATCGCGATTTGCGGCGATGTGATCGTCGGCACATGCGGCGATTATGCCGGCGTGACGGAAATCGACATCACCGGCAAAACCGTCGTTCCGGGATTCGTGGATACACATTTGCATATTGAATCGTCGGCCGTAACGCCGTTCGAGTTCGACCGCTGCGTCCTGCCGCGCGGCGTCACAACGGCGGTCTGTGATCCGCATGAGATCGCAAACGTCATCGGCGCCGAGGGTATCCGCTATTTTCAGGCCTGCGCCGAAAACACGATCATGGATATCCGCATCCAGCTCAGCAGTTGCGTTCCGGCGACCGCTTTCGAGACCTCCGGCGCATCGCTCGACGTTCACGACCTGGAAGCGCTGAGAAATCATCCCAAGGTGCTCGGCCTCGCCGAAATGATGAATTATCCGGGCGTGCTCGCAAAGGACCCGGTCTGCCTGGAGAAGCTGGCGGCGTTCTCGGACGCCCCAATCGACGGCCACGCCCCGCAATTGCGCGGACTCGACCTCAATGGATATCTGTCCGCCGGCATTCGGACCGATCACGAGGTGACGACGGCGGAAGAGGCGCTTGAAAAACTGCAGAAGGGCATGCAGGTCTTCGTGCGCGAGGGGTCGGTGTCGAAGGACCTCGCTGCGCTGATGCCGATCATCACGGAGCGCAATTCACCGTTCATCGCCCTGTGCACGGACGATCGCAATCCGCTGGATATCGGCGAACACGGACATATCGACTACATGATCCGCACGGCGATCGCGGCCGGCGTCGAACCGCTGGCGATCTATCGCGCCGCCAGCCTGTCCGGCGCTCAGGCCCATACGCTAAGGGACCGCGGCCTGATCGCCCCTGGCTGGCGGGCGGATATTGTCGTCCTGAACGATCTGGAGACATGCGATGTCGATCAAGTTGTTTGCGCTGGCCGCCTTGTCGACGAGGCGTTGTTTGCGACCCGCAATCTCGTTCCGCCGGTTGGGCGCAACAGCGTTCATATACAGCCCGTCTCGGCGGAAGATCTGAAGGCCCACCAGACGAACGGGTCCACGCCGGTCATCGGCGTCATTCCCGGCAAGATCATAACCGAGCACCTGGAAATGGACTTGCCTGTCGAAGACAGCAGGCCGCAGATTGATTTCGAACAGGATGCGCTCAAGGTCGCGGTCATCGAGCGGCACGGAAAAAACAGCAATATCAGCGTCGGCTTCGTGCATGGCTTCGGCCTCAAGAAAGGGGCAATCGCGTCTACCTTGGGTCACGACAGCCACAATCTGTGCATCGTCGGAACCAACGAGCGCGACATGGCTGTCGCCGCCAATCGACTGGGCGAGATCGAGGGCGGTTTCGCGGTTGTCGAAGACGGCGAAGTCAAAGCCGAGATCAGTCTTCCTGTTGCCGGTCTCATGAGCCTCGAGCCCTACGAGACGGTCTATGACAGTCTGAAAAAACTGAGAGAGGCCGCATACGCGCTCGGCACGGTGCTTGAGGAGCCGTTCCTCCAGGTCGCCTTCCTGCCGCTGCCGGTCATTCCGCACCTGAAGATCACCGACCGCGGCATGTTCGACGTCGACCGTTTCGAACTGATCCGGGAGAGTGCAGAAGACGCCGGTTAAATTCGGGCATCCTTGTAAATCGTTGCGATTGCGTGAGAACGAAAAGGGAACAATACCGCTGCAATTCGCGCTCATCTGTGCTATACATTCCCTTAACGGAAGGATGTTTGAAAGCGGCCTGGAAATGCAGTTTTATCTCGAATTCGCAAATTCCCGAAACAAAGCCAGATGGTGACGCGAATTCTCGCATTCCCGAAACAAAGCCAGTTTAAGCCCCGAAACCTGAATTCCCGAAACAAAGCCAGATCCCGTCGTGTCGTTGATGTTAATCGCTGAATTTAAAAAAAAGTAATAAAAACAGTAATTTGAAATTACTTCCTAGCTCCTGGTTGCCTTTTTTGACCGTTCACGCTGATAACGCCGCTCCAGCCCGAAGCAACCCCAGATCAGTCCGAGGATCAGGTAGAAATGGCGCCAGTGGTCCGTATCGATGACCGTGCCGATCAGGACATGCCCGACAAAAACGACATAGGCGCACAGCAGAAAGGGCTGCCAGGTCCGATCCCGCAACAGGCATTTGAACCCGACGGAGAGGGTTAGCGCGATCAGCGTGAAATAAGAGGCGAATCCGAGCCAGCCATAGTCCAGCAACGCTTTCAGCCAGATGTTGTGGGTGTCTTCCCCATAAATCGTTCCGAAGACGACCGGCCCGATGCCGAGCGGATGCTCCATGGCCATGTAAAAGCCGATGCCGTGCCGGGCGAAGCGTCCGTAAACGGCGGTGTCATAGGACTGCACCAGTTGCGCGCGGTCGGCGAACAGGCTTGAGACCTGTTCGAACTGAAGGGCGATGACGAGCGCCACGACGAGGAGACCTAGTCCGGCGATGCTCAGTCCGATGATTTTCATCCGGAAGGCGGGCGCGTTTTCCTTCAGCAGCATCAAAAGGATCAGCAGGGCGACCGACAGGAAGTAGAGGCCCCAAGCCGCGCGTGAGAACGAGAGGAACACGCCGAAGCTCAGAACAAGGAAGGCGGCTATCCGCAAAGGCGCGGTCAATAGCGGTCCGGAGAGGATCGAGTGCAGGAGGAAGACGATTGGCAGGATCAGAAACGGCCCGAACACATTGGGGTCCTGAAACGTGCCCTTGGCGCGATCGTAGAGTATGAAGGCTTCGCTGCCCGGTATCAGATAAAAATAGGCGGCGATGCCGATGGTCGCCGTCACCAGCGCGCCGGCAAGATAGGCGTAGAAGATGGTTGCCAGTCGGCTTTCATCCTGTTCGATAATGGCGGCGAAGAAAACCGCCGACAGCGCAAGAAACAGCGACACGGCCATGTACAGTACCGCGTCGAAATCCAGCTCCGCCATGGTGGTCAGCGAGAGCAGGCCGCCGACATTGAAAAACACAAGGAGAGCAAGCAGCGACGCCGCGTTGGCGGATATCCTCAATCCAAGGATGAACCAGACGCCAATCAGCCCCGACATGTAGAGTTCGTAGGGCGCTGGTTCGTTGATGACGAAACCGGACAGGAATGCGCCCAGACCAATAAACGCCTTCGCCGGATTTATCCTGAGGACGTAACGTCGATCCGGTATGGAAGCAGCCGCCGTCAATAGGCGTTGACCCCCTTGATCAGGTTGATGGGTGTCAGGAAGAGAATCTTGAGGTCGAAAAGCAGCGACCAGTTTTCGATGTAATAGAGATCGAACGCCGTGCGCTGGCGGATTTTCTCGTCACTGTCTATCTCGCCGCGCCAGCCATTGATCTGGGCCCAGCCTGTCACGCCGGGCTTTACCTTGTGGCGCCCGAAATATTCCTCGACGATCTCGTTGAATATCCGGTCGTGCGATCTGGCGTGGACGGCGTGCGGGCGGGGTCCGACAAGGGAAAGATCGCCCTTTAGCACGTTGAAGAACTGCGGCAGTTCATCGATGGAGGTGCGTCTCAGAAAACGGCCGACGGGCGTAACCCGCGGATCATCCTTGGTGACCGGCCTGATCGCTGTCTGGTCCGTCTGATCGACATACATGGACCGGAATTTGTGAACGTTGATGGTCTCGTTATTGAAGCCGTGCCGCTTCTGCGTGAAGATTATGGGACCGCGCGATGTGGCCTTCACGGCAATGGCGGCGCCCAGCATGATCGGCCACAAAAGCAGGATACCCAGCACGCTGAAAAAGATGTCGAATGCCCGTTTCGCGACCGAATCCCAGTCGGTGATCGGCCTGTCGAGAAGGTCGAGCAACTGCACCGTGCCGATGGAAGAGTAGGCGCGGGGACGAAAGCGCAATTCGCTGGAGTGTGCCGCCAGGCGTATGTCGACGGGCAGAACCCAGAGCTTCTTGAGCAGTTGGGCGACCCGTTTCTCCGCCGTCAGCGGCAATGTCAGGATCAGCATGTCGATGCGCACCAGCCTGGCGAATTCCACGAGTTCGCTGATATTGCCCAGTTTCGGATATCCGGCGACGATTGGCGGCGAGCGCCTGTTGTCGCGATCATCGAAAATACCGCAAATCCGGACGTCGTTTTCCGGCTGTTTTTCCAGCGACCTGATGAGCTTTTCCGCCGGCTGGCCGCCGCCGACGATGATGGCTCTGCGTTCCATCGTGCCGTCGCGCACCCATCTGCGGATGCTGAAAGCCACGAAATGACGCCAGATGACCAGCGTCGCCAACCCGGTAACGAACCATGATCCGAACCAGACACGGGAAAAACTGGCTCCGATCTTCAGGAAGAAGGCCAGAACCGCCATGGCGGAAAACGCGATCAGCCAGCCAACGATGATGCGCGGTATATTGCGCAGAGGTGAACGCAGGGACTGGATCTGATAGGTGTCCGCGATTTGAAAGGCGAGGACGGCGAGCGCCGATCCCATGAGGATCGTAAACAGATATCCGAAGGAAAAGCCGGAGCGCGGCAGGACATAGATCAGTTGTACGGTGAGTCCGGAGAGCGCAAGAAGAGAGAAATCCACCAGACGTATCAGACCCGTCATGATGACCGGTGAAACGCCTTCATCGCCAAGTTGCGCTGAAAGCTGCGCAGCCAGTCGCTTTATCTTTTCCTTGTCCGCTTCGCCAAGCGGAGCAACAACCGGTTCAGGCGCTTTCGCGTCGTCCTGAGCGTGGATTCTATCGGTATTCATGTCTCAAGCAATTCCAGGAAGGCGGACGCGCCGCCATTCAGCGTCGTTTTGCTTCTGTGATCAATCTTGAACACAGATAGCAGGTCAGTCCGTTCAAATAAAACGAGAGCCCTTAATTTTTGTTGAGGGCGGGCCGGCTGGCGGCCAATGACTGTCAAAGACTGCAGACTTGGTAAATATTCAATATCCTGTCCGCCATTGCTGCGGAGGAGAATTGCGTCCGAAATTCTTCGGTTTCCGGCATCAAGGCCGCAAGGCGGTCAGGTTTTTTCACCCCTTCGGCCATTGCGGTCGCCAGCAGGTCGATACTCTCGGTCGGGACCAGCGCCGGGCTGTCTGGACCGAGAACTTCCGGAATTCCGCCGACGCGCGAGGCGATGACGGGGCGTCCGGCGGCAATCGCTTCGAGGACGATGTAGGGCATGGATTCGGCGCGCGAGGGCACAACCACAATGCGTCCCTTGCGAAACGCGTTTCTTGCAGGCATGGCCGGCGACATTGCAATCCGCGCGCCGTATCCGCGCTGGATGATCGTCTGTCTGTACGCGTCGGACGATTCACCGTCGCCCACCATCTTGGCCCGCAGCGGTCGGCCTAAAACGCGTTCCGCCATACCGAAGGCGTCGATGAACCGGTCCGGTCCCTTCAGTTTCCGCATCATGCCGATAAATAGAAAATCAGCCGCGTCGTCGTCCGGAACGACGGGTTCGAACTCTTCTTCGCTGACCCCGTTATGCACCACATGCCACTGTGCCTGCGGCGGTCCGACTTTTTCGGAATAGGCCTCTAGCTCGTAGCGGCTGACGAAAATCAGTTGATCGGTGCGACGTTCGAGCATGCGTTCGATCGCGAAAAAGGTCCGGCCATGCAGAGTCTTCGGAGAATAATGAAGAGACCCGCCATGCGGAGAATAAAGACGGGCTACGCGAGACCCTTGCGCCCGTAATCGTGAGCCGATAACGCGCGCCAATGCGCCGCCCTTGGCTCCATGTCCGTGAAGAATGTTAGGTTGAAGGTCGCCGATTACCTGGCCGTATCGGTACAGAGTGAACAGGTCTATCGGGGTAATCGCGCGCCTCATCGGAAGGCGCGTTACTCCCAGTTTCAGCATGGGCAGAATGGTGTCGAAGAGGGCGTCTTCGTGGGCCCCGCCCGTGATGCTGTCGCAGACGATGCCGACTTCGTGTCCGGCGGCGCTGTGATGGCGAGCCAGATCCCTGACATGCCGAAAGATGCCGCCAACCGGCGAGCGAAAGCAGTGAATGATCCTCAAGGGGCGGTCGGCGCCGTTCATGGGCGTTTAAAACAGTCTCTCGCGAATATAAATCGTGTCGCCGCCAATGATCGGGTCGGAAATCGGCACGCGACCGGTCATCACTTCGCCATTGACCTGCCGGGTGACGTCGGCGTTTGCCTGGTTGGCCCGCACCGTAAATCCGCCGGCGATAGCGATTGCATTCTGCACGGTCATGCCCGGGACATAGGTATACTGGCCGGCTGCGTTGACTTCGCCCATCACGAAGATCGAGCGATGTCTGTCCACCTGCACCGTCACGTCGGGATCGCGCAGGAATCCCTGGCGCAGGCCGCTGGCGATCTTGCCCTCCAGGGACTGCGCCGTCTGGCCGCGCGCGCTTACAGCGCCGACGAGGGGAAAGGCGACATAACCGGCCTGATCGACCGTGTAGGTGTTCGATAGATCATCCTGGCCGTAAACGGTGATGCGCAGAACGTCGCCCGCGCCAAGACGGTAGGGCTCGATCACCGCCTCGTGGAAGGCGTCGGGAGCAGGGCGATAGCCGCTACAGCCGTACGGCGCGATGGCCAGAATAGCCAGTACAGCCGCCATCGCATATCTGAAACTCCGAAACGCCATGAAAATAATACCTGGTGGCAAGAGTGCTCCATCCAGCCTCCCTTATCGAACGATTAAGGTTAATGTCCGGTAAAGCGCTCCGGCTTAATTTGATCTGTCTCAGGAGGGCGCTTCTGCGCGCTGGCGGCAGTTTAACGGTTAGGTTACCATGTTCGTTTACGCTTCGCGGCAGGGTATATATCCATATACGCGCGTACATAAGCCTTGGCGGATTGCGATGGGCAGGGCAGGAGTCTGACGTATGAGCCGTAACGGCGAAGGCAACGGTGATGTGGAAATCGACATAGCGCGTCTGATCGCCGCTGTCTGGCGCAGGCGTGCGGCCGTGATTTCGCTCGTCGTACTCGTCTGTGTCATCACGCTTTCGGTGTTTTCGATGATTCCGTCGCGATACCGTGCGGAAACGCGCATCCTGATTGAGACGCGCGACACTATCGCCGTGCGGTCTGCACCACTGGATGGCGGCGAAAACCAGTATCTGGATCAGGAGGGGGTTGCCAGTCAGGTCGAGATCATGCGCTCGACAGATCTAATCAGGGCGGTTGCCGAGAGGCTCGACCTTTCTTCCCATCCCGAATTCAGCGCGGCGGCCCGCCCGTCGTTGATGTCCCGCGTCATGATCATTGTCGGGCTCGAACCCGATCCATCCGACGCGCCGCCCGGCGAACGGCTGGTCGAACTCTTCCGCGAGCATCTGAAGATTTACCAGGTTGCGAGTTCCAGAGTTATCGTCGTCCAGTTCTGGTCGGTTGACCGGGAATTGTCGGCACAGGTGGCCAATGCGATCGCGGACGCCTATCTGGAAATCCAGAGCGGCGCCAAGCAGGTCTCCAACGCGGACGCCAGCGCCTGGCTGGAGCCGGAAATCCAGCAACTCGGCGACAGGGTGCGCGAGGCCGAGGCGAAGGTCGCCCGCTATCGCGCCGACGCTGATCTGCTTTTGGTCGACGGCAATGAAACACTCGTGACCCAGCAGCTCAGCGATATCACCAGCGAGCTTGCGACGGTTCGGGCGGAAAGGGCGAATGCGCAAGCGCGGGCGGAAACGGTGCGCAATGCGATCGAGCGTGGCCAGTCCACAGACACATTCAGCAACGTGATCGAATCTGAACAGGTCCTGCGCCTGCAGGACCGCCGGGCTTCGGTGCAGTCGGAACTTGCGGATCTGTCGACAACCTTGCTCGAACGTCATCCACGTATGCGGGCCCTACGTTCCCAGCTCGAGGATATCGATCGTCAGATCCGCAGTGAAACGACGCGCGTGCTCAGCAGCCTCGAGAACGAGGCGGAAGTCGCCCGCGTCAGGGAACGGGAACTCGTCAGTCAACTGGACGAATTGAAACAGACCTCCGCGCAGGCAGGCGACCGGGAGGTCGAACTGCGAGCGCTGGAGCGGGAAGCCGCGGCCCAGCGTCAATTGCTGGAATCCTATCTCAGCCGATATCGCGAGGCGAATTCACGGATGAACCCGGCGAGCTTGCCGGCCGATGCGCGGGTTATCTCCCGCGCGCTGGTTCCCTCCGAACCCTATTTCCCGAAAACCATTGCAACAGTCATCATGGCTGGTCTGGCGACGCTCATGCTGGCCTCGATGGTCATCATGCTGCGTGAACTGTTCGCAGGCGATGGCCTGCGTGGCGAATCCAGCGCCAGACCGCTGAAAGAAGAAGAGCTGGACGAATCTGAAAGTGGGGAAAAAGTCCCTGATGAGCTATCGACCGACATTGAGTCGACAACGGATTCAGACGACACCGACACGAAAGAGCAGCGAGTGACGCCCGACACGGCGGCGAATGAGCCGGAAAAAACTCCGGCAATTGAAACCAGGGCCATCTCTGTCCGCAACGCCTGGCCAGATACAAAACCGTCGCCGGAGCCGCAGCCAGTCATGGCGACTGCGGCGGACGCCGGCGGCCAGCTCGAAGACGCGGAGATGGAAAGGCGCAACGGCGGATATAGCGTCAGCGGCGTCGCCGGCCATCTCAGACAGACAGGGGCGTCGGTCGCCGTCATTGTCTCGCCTGAGGGAGACAGGGGATCCACCACCTCCGTGATGTTGGCGCGCATGCTTGCCAATGACGGTCAACAGGCGCTGCTTGTGGATATGACCGGGTCGGCCTGTCCAACGCGCATGATGACGATGCAGAACGATTTGCAAGGCGTGACCAATGTGCTCGTCGGAGAATGCTCACTGTCGGATGCCGTCCATGGCGATCGCCTCTCATCCGCACACATCATGCCGCAGGGCACCGCCGATCCGGTGCAGGCGATGAGTCATTCCAGTCAGTTACCGCACATCGTTGAAGCCTTGTCTCAGGTCTACGATATCGTGGTCATCGAATGCGGTCCGGCTGATTCACGGGGCGTGAGGCGGCTGCTTGGAGACGAGAACATCGAGCTGATCATGTCTCTGGTTCATCCCGACGAGGACTTGATGACGGAAATTATGACCGATTTCCATTCTCACGGCTTTGACAATTTCGTTGTCATGAGCCCTGGCGTCGGCGCTCCGCCCGAGAGGCCTGATCGCAGCGCTGCCTGAATATCCTCACTCCGCCTTGCGGTGTAGCGCCATTCTCGCCTTGCGCGCCAGGGTGAACAGGCGCGGATTTGCTTTGATGATGCGTTTTGCATGCGTCAATCCGGCGACAGCGACGGCGCCTGCGCGCCCCGTTACGGTCAGCGCGATTACACAGTCGTAGAGTTTCGTTTCACCGTCGCACCAGTTGCGCTTGAACAGTTCGTCGCCGACACCGAAATCAAAGAGTTCCTTGCCGCTTTCGCATGCGTTTTTGATCATGTGATAGAAGAGCAGGTCTCCTGGGCTCACAATCTCGGTTTCGCCGCTTTCGAACGAACTGAACTGGCAAATGACGTGTCCGTCTTTCACTGATAGACCGGCGATGGCAATCGGTCTGCCGTCGACCCTGAGACGGATGGCGTGCATTTCGAGGGGTTTTCTTTTCTCTTCAAAGGAAGCGGCGGCGAGGTCCTTGAACAACTCCTGCACGCTCTGAAATGCGAAGACATCCGGAATGCCCTTTAAGTCGAAGCGGGCAGCTTTTTGTTCATAGAAACAGTCAAGGAGCGCGCGAGCTTCTTCCAATGTCGCGGCTTGAACGTAGTCGTAGCCTCCAAAGGCCTCCAGGCGCTTGACCGAACTCCGAAATTTCTTGCGTCGCCGTTTCGCATTCCCGCGCCTGACCACCGTTTCAAAATCTTCTCCGAGCGAAACCTGGAACGAGTTGTTCTGGTCCTCGAAATGCGGCAAGGCGGAAAAGGGATGCGTAAGCCCCCGCCAGGTTTCCGGATGTCTTTCCAGCAGCAGCAGATCGACTACGTCCACGATCTCGCGGATCTGTTCCACAACGTCTTGCATTGTGCCAGGCGCGGCGACCGCGATAAAATCCGGATGAAAAAGGCCGAAGTTAAGATTGTTGAACGCGCCGCCCAGATAGCTTGCAATGCGCAGCGGGCCCACTGTCCTGATCGAAAGCGGAAGGATAAACGCAATTCGCCCTTCAAACGCTCCGGCCGTGAACCGCCCGACTATGAAGAGCGGCCGCTTGTCGTTTTCAGACCATGCACGGCACCAGCGATAACTCTGGTGAATGCTGCATTGGGGCAGCATCTCCAGTTCACGCCACTCCTTTTCCAGCGGCGCGATATCTTCGGCACAAGTTATGTTCAGCGTATTGGTCATGGTTCCATCGGCCATTCTCGGCTCCTGGAGGCCATTCTAGCGGCCAGGAGTAAACAGAGCCTGTCGGCCGGAGAAAACCCTTGCGACTATTCGTTTCCTTCCGGCCGGCCCTGCATCCACCGGATCAGGAACATTGCGGGAATAATCCATATCAGGCCGCTTACCAGGAAGTAGATCAGGTGAATCCACCAGGGCGATTCAGCAAGCCTGTAGGTCGCGATCGTGGTTGCGACGAGCGCATAGATAATCGCCAGCGCGACGATCAGCATGCTACCGATCAGTTTTTTCAGACGAATGGGCATAGGCCGTCCTGTTGCTGCGGCACGGAGTAACGGTTTTGACGAAACCTGCAAGCCATTTCTGTATGCACACTCAGGTGAGACAGTTTGCACCTTGCTTTAGCCGGAACAGTGCGCCAAATGGGCGCTCAATCAACCAATCAATGGCCCATATGTCCGAAAAAGCTATCTCCAACAATCGCAGGCTGCTCCGCTGGTGGCTGTTCATCGTGCTTCTGGCGATTACCGCCTTGGTGATCGTTGGCGGAGCCACGCGGATGACGGATTCCGGGCTTTCCATTACCCAGTGGAAACCGATCCATGGCGTCATCCCTCCCTTGAACGAGGCCGAATGGCAGGAAGAACTGGAGCTTTACAAGGCGATCCCGGAGTACGAGCAGGTCAACAAGGGGATGAGCCTGGACGAGTTCAAGTTCATCTTCTGGTGGGAATGGGCGCACCGGTTGCTCGCGCGCAGCGTCGGAATTCTCTTCGCCGCGCCTCTTGCGTTCTTCTGGCTGACGGGGCGGATCGAGGACAGGCTGAAACTCCCGCTTCTCGGCATTCTGGCGCTGGGAGGATTGCAGGGTTTCGTCGGCTGGTGGATGGTGGCGTCCGGCCTCGTCGACCGGATCGACGTCAGTCAGTACCGTCTCGCGACGCATCTGACACTCGCCTGTTTCATATTCGCCGCCATCGTCTGGGTCTGGCGAGGCATCGGACGGCATTCCAGTGACAACGCGCCAACGCCGTCCTCCTCCGCTTTCGCCGGAACGGTCGCTTGTCTCGTATTGGTGCAGATTTATCTCGGGGGGCTGGTCGCTGGTTTAAAAGCCGGGCTCGCCAGCAACACCTGGCCGTTGATGGATGGCCAGGTCATTCCGTCCGGCCTGTTCATCATGAAACCCTGGTTCATCAATCTGTTCGAGAATGCGCTCACCGTGCAGTTCGACCATCGCATGGTCGCCTATCTGTTGTGGGTTTTGGCGGGTTGGCACATGATTGCGTCATTGCGCGCGGCGCCCAACACCACCCACGCCCGGCGGAGCGTTGTCCTCTTCGCGCTGGTGACCGTCCAGGCGATCATTGGCATCGCGACGCTGTTGCTGGTGGTGCCCATGCATCTGGCGCTGACGCATCAGGCCGTGGCGCTACTGGTGCTCGGTTTCGCCGTCGCGCACTGGCGCGGTTTTTACGGCAGTTACAGGTTTCCGAAACGTGGGCTTGACGCGGCCTGAATGATCAGGCCGCGAGCATCAGGTTCATGTTCTGAACAGCGGCGCCGGATGCGCCTTTGCCGAGATTGTCCAGAATAGCGATGAGATTGACCTGACCTGTGGCCTCATTGCCGCAGACGAAAAGCTTCATCGTATCCTTGCCGGCGAGCTCCGTCGCATCGATGCGCTTGAGGGCGGCCGAATCGTCCAAGGAAACCAGCTCGACGATCGTCTGTCCGGCGTAGTGATCGGCGAGAAGCGCATGGATATCGCCGAGTTTCGGCGCGCCTTTCAGCCGGTCGAGGAACAAGGGCAATTGCACCAGCATTCCCTGCGGAAAACGACCGACGCTCGGCGAAAAGATCGGCGCGGCGTCGAGCAGACCGTGTTCCGTGATCTCGGGCACATGCTTGTGGTTCAGGCCAAGACCGTAGGCGAAAAGCGGCGCGGCGATGTGATCATCGGCCGTTTCGTCTTCCATCTGTGCGATCAGCGCCTTGCCGCCGCCCGTATAACCGGACACCGCGTTGACGGTAACGGGATAGTCGCCGGCAAGAACGCCGGCCTCCCGCAACGGGCGTATCAAGGCGATCGCGCCCGTCGGATAGCATCCCGGATTGGCGACAAAACGCGCGCTCCCGATCTTCTCGGCCTGACCTTTCGCCATTTCAGCGAAACCGTAGGCCCAGTCGGGATCGATCCGGTATGCGGTGCTGGAATCGATCACCCGCGTTGAATTGTTGCCTTCAAGCATGTCGACGGCCTGCCGCGAAGCGACGTCGGGAAGGCACAGAATCGCGATGTCCGCTTCGTTCAGGAGATCCGTCCGCATCTGTTCATTGCGCCGTTCTTCGACCGGAATGGACAGGACATCGACGTCGCGGCGGTCGGCCAGGCGCGTGCGGATTTGCAAGCCGGTCGTTCCGTGTTCGCCATCGATGAATATCTTCGGTTTCATGTCCCTGGTTCCAGTTGAAGGCGCAATGCGCAGTGTCAAAGTTCCGCCGCGCTATATAGTATAGCTTGTAAATCATGTCCAACGGGATGCGCGGCCAAATCGTGTTTGTGAATCTGATCGGAAATATCCTGGCTTGCGGAACGTTTCTGATCGCCTTCAGTCTGCCGGCCGGCGCCATCGACCCGTCCCATGATACGGTCGAGGAACTGGGCGCGTTATTGTATCACGACCGCAATCTCTCGATGAACCGCACGCAATCCTGCGCCACCTGCCACGCGCCGGACCACGGCTTTGTCGATACGCGTGACAACGGGGCGGGCGCCGGCGTTTCACGCGCTGTCTCTCTGGGCGACGACGGGATATCGCTGGGCGACAGAAATGCGCCGTCCATAGGCTATGTCGGCTTCATTCCCGCTTTTCATAAAGCCGAGACGGGACGCTACAGGGGCGGTTTATTTCTGGATGGGCGCGCCGCCACACTGGAGGAACAGGCGGTGACGCCCTTGCTCAATCCGGCCGAGATGGGAATGCTCGAAAAGCGCGCCGTCGTTGAAAGAGTGCGGGAAAACCAGGGTTATGTCGCGGCGTTCCGAAAACATTACGGAGAGGCCGTCTTCGACGATGCCGATAAGGCCTACGATGCTCTGGTCGCAAGCATCGCAGCTTTCGAGCGTTCTGCGTTTTTTCGTCCGTTCGATTCCCGCTACGATCGGTTCCTGGTCGGCGAAGCGACGCTTACGCCGGAGGAGGAAAGGGGTCGGGTGCTATTCTTCGCCGAAGGTTTGACCAATTGCGCGCTCTGTCACCGGTTGCGCAACGGGCCGGCCGAACTGGAAGAGACTTTCTCGAACTACGAGTACCACAATGTCGGCGCGCCGGTGAACAAAGCTGTGCGTAAGGCCAACGGCGGCGCCGATGTCAGGGCGGATCTCGGTCTGCTCGCCAACGCCGCCGTCGATGATCCCGCCGAAGCCGGAAAGATCAAGGTTCCCACACTGCGCAACGTGGCGGTGACCGGGCCTTATATGCACAATGGCGTGTTCAACGATCTGAGAACCACCGTGCTCTTCTACAATCGCTACCTCACGGACGACCCGTTCTATCAGATCAATCCGGAGACGGGCCTGGCCTGGGGCGAGCCGGAATTTAGCCACAGCCTGTCTCGCGCGGAGCTTGAAGCTGGTTCACCGCTGTCCGAGGACGATATCGACGCTCTCGTCGCGTTTCTTAAGACGCTTACCGATGCGCGCTTCGAGCATTTGCTGAGTGATTAGGGGCTCGTCTGGTTACCCCAGGAATGTGACGATCTCGTCAACGGACGCCCGCTCGGTTCGCAGCGTGTTGATCGGATGGTCTTCGTCCATGTAGCCGAGCGCGATGCCACAAAAAAGCATCCATTCGGCCGGCGGTTTCAGATGGTCGTCGATCGTCGTATGCCATTGCGCCCAGGCCTCCTGCGCGCATGTGTGCAGGCCGTGCTCGCGGGCAAGCAGCATGATGCTTTGCAGGAACATGCCGACGTCCGACCATTGCGGCGGTCCCATCGTCCGGTCGATGTAGACGAAGAGCCCGACAGGCGCCCCGAACATCTCGAAGTTGCGCCGGAACTGGCGGATGCGCCCTGGCTTGTCGTCTCGCTCGATGCCAATCGAGGCGTAGAGATCTTCACCGCATTTGAACCGTCGCGCCGCATACGGCTCCTTCAGGTCGGGCGGATAGACGTTGTATTCGGGCGTTTCGCCACGCGGCGTGTCCGCCATCTTCGCCCGAATGTCTTCGAACAACCGGGTCAGGGGAGTTCCCGAAACGGCGAAGAGACGCCAGGGCTGCAGGTTGCCCCCCGAGGGAGCGAAGCGGGCGCCGTCGATGATGGCGCGCACCGTCTTGCTGTCGACAGGGTCCGGTTTGAAGGCGCGGCAGCTTATCCGTGACGCGAGGGCTTCTGAAACGTTCATGGGAATTCTCTGTTTGTTACAAGGCTCGAGGGACAGAGCCCGGATTGGGCAGGGCAAGCACCTGAACCCAGTCACGCCAAATGATTCTGCCGGGATCGGCTGTTTTTATCTCTCGAATTTCGGCGCCTGTCTGCGTTATCGCCCAAGCAAGGTCCCGCGCTCTTCGGATAACACTTCCTTTTTCGTAATGCGGAAATGCAGAATCCTCTACAAACCAAAACAACGATTTCCTCACATTGCGGGTCCGGCTCTTGCCTTTCAAACTTGGATAGGCAAGGCCGGGACCTCCATGCTTAGCAGCAAACCACCAGAAAGCGTCTTCTTGAGCACGCTGTATACTGCCCTTCTGGACGGAAAAGTCGATCCATCTTCGGGCTTCGAACATACCGAGTTCCCCTTCCGCAGTCGGGTGATCGTCTGCGCAAACAAATCGCACATACATGAGCATCTCTTTCGCAGAGATATAAGCATTGAAAAATGTTGATGAGAGTCTTGATCTCCGGTTCCCGTGAGGCGGGTCGGAGGCCATGAGCGAGGCTCGAAGATCTATTTCAAAATCATGAACATTGGCAGGCTGATCTTTTGATGCAGAAGCCAGTTTCAAACGGCTCCGCCACAGCTAGCAGCCAGTCAGCAGATACTCAACCGTAATCTCAAACAAAAACGCCCGCATTGCTGCGGGCGTTCGAAAGTCGGCAAAAAGGCTGTCGATCAGCGCTTGGAGAACTGGAAGGAGCGGCGAGCCTTTGCCCGGCCGTACTTCTTGCGTTCCACAACGCGGCTGTCGCGGGTCAGGAAGCCGCCCTTCTTCAGAACCGAGCGAAGGCCGGGCTCATAGAGGGTCAGCGCCTTGGAGATGCCATGACGCACGGCGCCTGCCTGTCCGGACAAACCGCCGCCGGCGACCGTCGCGACCACATCGAACTGGCCGTCACGGGCCGCCGCCAAGATCGGCTGCTGCAGGATCATCTGCAGAACCGGGCGTGCGAAATACTCCGTGAAGTCTTTCTTGTTGACCGTGATCTTGCCGGTGCCGGGCTTGATCCAAACGCGTGCGACGGCGTCCTTGCGCTTGCCGGTCGCATAGGAACGGCCGAATTCGTCCAGCTTCTGGACATGCACGGGAGCCTGGATTTCTGCGGTTTCGGCCGCGGTGCCCAGTTCTTCGAGGGAATTGAGTTCAGCCATGATCAGGCGGTCCTTACATTCTTGGAATTCATAGCGCCGACGTCGAGCTTGACCGGCTGCTGTGCTTCATGCGGATGTTCTGCGCCGGGATAGACGCGCAGGTTCTTCATCTGGCGACGGCCGAGCGGACCGCGCGGTATCATCCGTTCAATGGCCTTTTCGATCACGCGCTCCGGGAAGCGGCCCTCGAAAATCTGGCGAGCGGTGCGCTCCTTGATGCCGCCGGGATAACCGGTGTGCCAGTAATACTTCTTGTCGGTGTACTTCTTGCCGGTGAAAACGGCTTTGCCGGCGTTGATGATCACGACATTGTCGCCATCGTCCACGTGAGGAGTGTAGGAGGCTTTGTGCTTGCCGCGCAGGCGCATGGCCACGATGGAAGCGAGGCGGCCGACGACGAGACCTTCAGCGTCGATCAGTATCCACTTCTTCTCCACCTCGGCGGGCTTCTGTGAGAAGGTTTTCATTCGGGTTTCTCTTTCCTGAACCTTTGTCGCCAAAGGCGTTTCTTGTTGCTTGGGGCCGGCTTGCGCCGGTAAAAAACATGTCGGCCCCGCAAGGGACCGACATTGAGCGAGGCTTATAGGCCGTCGCATAGGCGTCGTCAAGCGGAAAGGTTCCAGATTATTCTTAATTAATTCAATGAAAACAATATCTTAAAAAATAGGTATTATATTACCGCATGGGAATGGTCTGTTATCCGGGCGTTTTTATCCGTTTTGGCGGGATCGAATAGGTGCCGGTCGCATGCGCGACGGTCAGCCCGTCGGAGCCGTTGCGGATGTCTATGTCGAAGACCATGAGCGATTTGCCGAGCTTGAGAATGCGGCAGACGCCGTCGATCGGGCCGGGTTCGGCCTTGCGCATGAAGTTGATGTTGATGTTGGTCGTCACCGACAAGGCGTCGGCGCCGGCGTGGGTCAGAACGCAGACATATCCGCCAATGTCGGCGAGCGTGAAAAGCGAAGGCCCCGACACCGTGCCGCCTGGCCGGATATGTCGGCTGCCGGCTTCCAGACGCACCGTGCATCCCCCCGGAAAAACGTCGATGGCGTGGTAGTCCGGTTCTTTTCCGTTAAGCTCCGGATAGACCTGCCTCAGAAATGCGTTGACTTCCGCGGCAGTCATTTTCGGTTCGTATGCGATAGCGTTCATTGGTTTCGCGCCTATTTGCCGGGATTGATCGGTCGGTTTTCTGTCCAGTCGAAGGTGCCGAGATCGCGTTCTCTGGCCGCCTGTTTCCAGCCGAATTCCTCGGCGCGCGCCTTGAAGTTCAGTCCTTCCGGCGAATGCCGCGTGACGCCGTCAAACAGCGTGGCGAACATTTGGGTCTGGTGGAGCCCCATTGCTTCAATCGCCTGGTTAACCACCAGCTTCTGCATCATGAGCTGATTGACCGGCACGCCCGAAATTCGATCAGCAAGGGTGTCCACTGCTTCGTCGAGTTCGTCTTCCGGCACGGATTTCAGGATCAGCCCCAGGTCCTGAGCCTCCCGGCCATCGATCCTGTCGCCCGTAAACAGCATGCGCTTCGCCTTCTCTGGTCCAAGCCGGTAAACCCACATGGCGGTCGTGGGGCATCCCCATACCCGGGTCGGCATGTATCCGATCTGCGCGTTGTCGGCCATCATGATCATGTCGCAGCATAGAGCGATATCGGAACCGCCAGCCACCGCATAGCCGTGCACCTTGGCGATCACCGGCTTGTGCGAACGCCACAGGGACATGAAATGCTGCGTGTTGCGCATCATGAAAGCATAGTCCTTCATGGGGTCCCACGGCATTTGTTGGGTCGCTTCGTGGCCAGAACCGGCCGTCGCCTGCGCATAATAGGCTAGATCGTAACCCGCGCAGAACGCCTTGCCGGCGCCCGACAGAACGATCACATGAACGCCCGGATCGGAATTCGCCTGTTCCACCGCGCGCTCGAGCTCTGCAGGCAGTTCATCATCGATCGCGTTCATCACTTCAGGACGGTTCAGCGTGATACGCCCCACGCGCCCGTCCTTTTCGAGCAGGACCTTGTTCATTCATTCCTCCCTAACGTGGACGTAAACGTAAAAACAAAACGCGTTTCTGCCAAGCCATGAAAACGGCGGCGTGAAAACCGGGTCTCCCGGCTGTCACGACAGCGCAATTGCGTTATAAGAGCGTCAGAGACACAACCAGCACCCGCGAATGACAGGAGGACGCCATGGCGCAGGCCGCAGCAGAAATGAATGACGATGACAAAGCGCTTGTCATCAGTCAGCTTGCCAACGGCATTCTCAGGCTGACACTGAACAATCCGCCGGCAAACGCACTGTCGATCGCCCTGATGCAGACGTTGCGAGACGAACTCGCTGCGGCGGAGGAGAACCGGGAAGTGCGCGTCGTCGTGATCGCCGCCGCCGGCAAGCTGTTTTCCGCCGGGCACGATCTGAAGGAGATGACCGGACATCGCGAGGACGCGGATCGGGGGCGGGCGTTTTTCGAGAAAACCATGCGCATGTGTTCCGACATCATGCTGCAGATCACCAATCTGCCGAAACCCGTCATCGCGGAAGTTGACGGACTGGCGACAGCCGCCGGCTGTCAGCTTGTCGCGACCTGCGACCTCGCCATATGCACCGATACGTCGACCTTCTGTACGCCCGGCGTCAATATCGGTCTCTTCTGTTCGACGCCGATGGTCGCAATCTCGCGCGCCGCCCACCGCAAGCAGGCCATGGAAATGCTTCTCACCGGCGAGCCCGTCGACGCCTCCGCCGCCAAGGAATACGGACTGGTGAACCGGGTCGTGCCCAAAGAGTATCTGCGCACCGTTTCCGACAAATACGCGTCGGCGATCGCCTCGAAATCTCCGTTGACCCTGAAAATCGGCAAGGGCGCCTTTTATCAGCAGATGGATCGGCCGCTTGCCGAAGCCTACGACTACACCGCCTGGGTCATGACGGAAAACATGCTTGCCCGCGACGCTGAGGAGGGGATCAACGCCTTTCTGGAAAAACGCGATCCTGAATGGACTGGCCGCTAGGGCGCACGGGCTGGGTCAGCCGATCTCCACCATCACGATCTCCGGCGGCATGCCGAAGCGGACGGGCAAAATAGAGCAGCCCAGCCCACCGGAGACGATCAGATCCCGCGGCGTCGCCGGTCGTATGTCGCTTACGCTGGGCCTTGCTTCGACAATGTGTCCGTAGGCGTACCGGTTGTGGTATCTGGACGGGACATAGGGCGAATAACCAAACAGGCGGATCTGGCCGCCGTGAGTGTGGCCGGACAATGTCAGCGAAACCCGTTCCGGCGCCTGCGGAAAGATATCCGGTTCATGCGCCAAAAGGATCACCGGCGCGTCATCCGTGACCATGGCCAGTGTTGCGCCGAGATCGTCGACGCCGCTCCAGCGCGCGCGTCCGTAACGAGGCGTCAGCGCCACCTGATCGCCCAATCCGGCGAGCCAGAAAGCCTGTCCGTCTTTTTCGATGCGCAGAGCGTGGTTCTCGTAGACCTGGATACCGACGTTTTCGAGCGCTGTCTGACTGACGATCGGTCCGTGGCCCCGCTCCTGCGCAGCTTCGTCTTCCCACCAGTCGTGATTTCCGAGAATGGCGTGAACGCCGAGCGGAGCAGAAAGTCCTGACAAGGCGTCAGACCATTCTTCAGCGGAAACCACGCCTGAAATACCCTTCTGGCCGGTGCAATAGTCGCCAAGCAGCAGCGTAATGTCCGGTGAAAGCGCGTTGGCGTGCGCGCAGATCGAACGGATGCGCTCCGGCGTCATCCACGGACGACAGGCGTGGATATCGGCGAGTACGGCAATTCTCAAACGTAGCGCTCCGGGCCATCCCGTGGGAGTGATCTTGTAGGAGCGGGTGACCAGCCGTGACGGCTCCCCCGCTACGGCGTATGCGCCGAGGGACATGCCGCCGAGGACAAGGGCCCCGATGCCTTTCAGAAATGTTCTGCGGGTAATCAAATGCGTCGCGCGGTGTGATCGTTGGTTCCGACGCCGACCCGCTGCCGGGTCGGCTCGCGCCTCGATGAAACACAACTGTGGCGATTAGAAGTCGCCGGTCCTGCTGTTGTCGGTGCACACCCGAACCGGACAGCGTTTGCGATCCTGCGACGGCACGTAGGATGGCTTGGCGTACTGATCGTAACCGCAATATCCCGAATGAAACGCATAGGTGTCGTATAGTGTCAGGGCCGGAATGCGCGGCGAGGGATAGCGCAACACCGCCGCGCCCTCTGATTTCAGTATTTCCTGGATGCGGGCGCAGCTCAGTCTCGTCGAATCGTAACGGCTCAGCGCATGGGCCGGCATTGCAATAGTGGCGGCGCAAATGGCCAGTACGACAGTTCTTTTCAACGCCAATCTCCTATGTCAACTGCACAGCAGTACTTGTTGATCGCAAACAGCAAACACTGTTGCAAGGTAAACTATAAACAAATATCTGCCTCGTGTGCCAATCATCGCCAACGCTTGTTCCTGTCATCCGGCAAGGCACACAGGCGTCAGCGTCCGGACACTAGCGTGCAGCTTGGTCCGGGAATGTGGGTTTAACCACACGGTCTGGCGTATCGCGCCGTCGCAGAGTCAGTAGTCCGAGGCTTGATCGGCGCAAACCCTGACGCGACAGCGTTTCTTGTCCTGCGAAGGAACCCAGGACGGCTTTGCGAACTGGCCGTATTCGCATTGCCCCGAATCCGAGGCGTAGGTTTCGTAAAGCGTCAGTTTGTAATCTCGAGGCGAAGGATAGCGCAACACGACTGCGCCTTCCAATTTCAGTATCGCCTGAATTTTGACGCAGGTGTGAGAGGTGGCGTCGTAGCGACTCATTGCGTTCGCCGGCAGGCTCGTGGCGACAGCCATCAATGTCAGGAGCACAACTTTTCTCACGATAACGGGTCCTTTACGTGTCGGAACACGCTCTTTCTAACCCGACATGCAGCGGGATGAAAAGACAACTTGTTATCTATCGCGCCGCCTGACGCGTCTCAGCGGGAGATTGACTGATCCTTGCAAATTCGCGCACGGCACTTTGGATTGTCCTTCGTCGGTACGAAATAGGGTTTCGCGTATTGGCCGTAACCGCAATAACCCGAATTCTTTGCGTAGACGTCATAAAGCGGTATGGATGGTTTGCGCGGATCTCTGTAGTGCAGCACAGCTGCGCCTTCCTGTTGCAGGATCGCCTGGGTTCGCGCGCAGGTCAGGTTCGTCGTATTGTAATTGTTGATAGCATTTGCGGGCATGGCGTAAAACACCGCGCACATTGCAATGGCTGTCGATTTCCTCACCTTGGATCTCCTCTTGCCGACCGTCTGAACCGGCGTCGGCCGAAAGACCACGACGCCAGGCTGAAACAACTGCAACACATCGCCTGTTGAGCACTACAATATATGCTGTTAAGGCAGTGCGCCAGACGAAGTTAGGTTGCAGGCCTCCGCCAAAAGTCAAGTATACGTTACCCGAGAGTTAGAAATGGATCACGATACCTATCCGGAATCCTATATTTCCCGGATACTGCGTTCCGTAAAGACGATCGCCCTGATAGGCGCTTCCGGCCGCGACGTGCGGCCCAGCAACATCGTCATGAAATACCTGCTCGCCAAGGGCTACGACGTCTATCCGGTCAATCCCGGCCTGGCGGGAAAGCAGGTGCTGGGCCGTACGGTCTACGCTTCGCTCGCCGACATTCCGGTTCATATCGACATGGTGGATGTGTTTCGCGGATCCGACGCCTTGCCGGGTATCGTCGATGAAATCCTTGCGCTGGACGATCGGCCGGATGTTCTGTGGACCCAATTGACCGTGCGCAATGACGAAGCGGCCCGCAAGGCTGAAGCGGCGGGGATCGAAGTCGTGATGAACCGCTGTCCAAAAATAGAATATGGCCGGCATTCCGGCGAGATCAAATGGAATGGCGTCAACAGTCGGATGATCTCGTCGAAAAAGCCGCTGATGCAGAAAGGCTATCAGGCTCTCGGAATTCGCCCGCAACGCGATCGCGCGCAGGACGGTTGAAGAAGCCCGCGTGTCTCGCGCGATAACTTGAAATCAGGACTACCAACCAGCAGGAGGAATTCATGCCCAGCAATGAACCCGGTTTCGGCACGCTCGCGATTCACGCCGGCGCACAGCCCGATCCAACAACGGGAGCGCGCGCGACTCCGATCTATCAAACGACGAGCTTCGTTTTCGAGGACGCCGAGCACGCCGCTTCCCTGTTCGGGTTGAAGGCCTTCGGCAATATCTACACACGCATCATGAACCCGACCCAGGCGGTTCTCGAGGAGCGTATTGCAGCGCTGGAAGGCGGAACCGCCGCGCTGGCGATTGCGTCGGGCCATGCGGCGCAGCTCATCGTGTTCCACACGATCATGCAGCCCGGCGACAATTTTATCGCCGCCAACAAGCTTTATGGCGGCTCGATCAACCAGTTCGGCCACGCCTTCAAGAATTTCGACTGGCATGTCCGCTGGGTCGATCCGGCCAATCCTGACGAAATCGAGCAGCAGATCGACGACAGGACACGCGCCATCTTCATCGAGAGCCTCGCCAATCCCGGCGGAACGTTCGTCGACATCAAGGCAATCGCCGATATCGCGCACAAGCATGGCCTGCCGCTGATCGTCGACAACACGATGGCGAGCCCCTATCTCCTGCGTCCCATCGAACACGGCGCCGATATCGTGGTGCATTCCATGACCAAGTTCATCGGCGGCCATGGCAACTCCATGGGCGGCGTCATTGTCGACGGCGGAACCTTCAACTGGTCCGAATCGGGCAACTACCCGATGCTGTCGGAGCCACGGCCGGAATATGGCGGCATGGTTCTGCACGAAACCTTCGGCAATTTCGGTTTCGCAATCGCCTGTCGGGTTCTTGGCCTGCGCGACCTTGGCCCGGCGCTGTCGCCCTTCAACGCCTTCATGCTGCTTACCGGGGTTGAGACGCTTCCCTTGCGCATGCAGAAGCATTGCGACAACGCCCTGGAAGTGGCGAAGTGGCTGAAAGGCCATGACAAGGTCGCCTGGGTCTCCTATTCGGGACTCGAGGATGACCCGAACCACGCCCTGATGAAGCAATACTCGCCCAATGGGGCGGGCGCGGTCTTCACATTCGGCCTGAAGGGCGGCTTTGACGCGGGCGTCACTTTCGTCGAGTCGCTGGAGGTGTTCTCGCATCTCGCCAATATTGGAGACACGCGGTCGCTGGTCATCCACCCGGCGTCCACGACCCATCGCCAGCTCTCGCCCGAGCAGCAGGTGGCGGCCGGCGCGGGGCCGGATGTGGTGCGTCTGTCGATCGGCATCGAGGATGCCCCGGACATCATCGGCGATCTCGAACAGGCGCTGGCGGCCGTTTGATCGGAAGATGTGCGGCGGCTCCGGTCGCCGCGCACGAATTCCCGGAAGCGACATCTCTTGAACCTGCATGGTATGGCGTCCTATGTAGGCTAGGAACCACACGAAGCGATTCTCCGCCATGGTTCCCATGCGGAGCAGCAGAAAAGGCAAATACATGTCAAACCCGGTCGAGACTGCACTCAATCTTGTGCCGATGGTGGTCGAGCAGACGAATCGCGGCGAACGCGCTTTCGATATCTTCTCCCGGCTGCTGAAAGAAAGAATCATCTTTATCACCGGACCAGTCGAGGATGGGATGGCGGCGCTTGTTTGCGCCCAGCTTCTCTTCCTGGAGGCGGAAAACCCCAAGAAGGAAATCGCGCTCTATATAAATTCGCCCGGCGGCGTCGTGACGTCAGGCATGGCGATTTACGACACGATGCAGTTCATCAAGCCGGCCGTTTCGACACTTTGCATCGGCCAGGCTGCGTCGATGGGTTCGCTTCTTCTGTGCGCAGGTCACAAGGATATGCGCTTCGCTACGCCAAATGCCCGCATCATGGTGCACCAGCCCTCCGGCGGCTTCCAGGGCCAGGCGTCCGATATCGAGCGCCACGCTCAGGACATCATCAAACTGAAGCGCCGTCTGAACGAAATTTATGTGGAGCACACGGGTCAGGACTACGAAACTATCGAGAACACGCTCGACCGCGATCATTTCATGACGTCGGATGAGGCGAAGGATTTCGGTCTGATTGATCGTGTGATTTCGAGCCGAGAAGCTGTTGAAGGCGAAGCGAAGGTCTGACGCACTTGGCGGTTTTGCTGGAAATGCGACAATTCTACAACAAAATTTCGCATTAAGGACTGGTGCGGCAGGTGTAGCGCATTAATATGAGGTGTTAAGGGTATGTTCAAGGATATGCGAATAGCCTCCGGTTTTAGACTATTGCTATCGATGTCGCGCTGAGTGCATTTGGTGACGAGCATGACTGGCGCCGTCGCGCAGACCGGCCGCAAAATCCGGACAAATACTGATCCGGCGCAGAGTCGGGTCATAAGAAGGAATGGAATATGAGCAAGGTTAGCGGTGGAAGCGGTGGCGAATCGAAGAACACCCTCTATTGTTCGTTTTGCGGCAAGAGCCAGCACGAGGTACGCAAGCTGATCGCGGGACCGACGGTCTTCATCTGCGACGAATGCGTCGAACTCTGCATGGACATCATTCGCGAGGAAAACAAATCCTCGATGGTGAAATCCAGCGACGGCGTGCCGACTCCGAAGGAAATCATCGATACGCTTGATGAATATGTGATTGGTCAGCAGCAGGCCAAGCGCGTGCTGTCGGTGGCCGTGCACAATCACTACAAGCGCCTTGCCCATTCGAGCAAGAGCAACGATATCGAACTCGCCAAGTCGAACATCCTGCTGGTGGGACCGACCGGCTGCGGCAAGACCTATCTTGCCCAGACCCTGGCGAGAATTATCGACGTGCCGTTCACCATGGCGGACGCCACGACGCTGACCGAAGCCGGTTACGTCGGTGAAGACGTCGAAAACATCATCCTGAAGCTGCTGCAGGCGGCCGACTACAATGTCGAGCGCGCGCAGAGGGGCATTGTTTACATCGACGAGGTCGACAAGATCTCGCGCAAGTCGGACAATCCCTCGATTACCCGGGACGTATCGGGCGAGGGCGTTCAGCAGGCGCTCCTTAAGATTATGGAAGGCACGGTTGCTTCGGTTCCGCCGCAGGGCGGGCGCAAGCATCCACAGCAGGAATTCCTGCAGGTCGATACGACCAATATCCTGTTCATCTGCGGCGGCGCATTCGCCGGTCTCGACAAGATTATCTCGGCGCGCGGCGAAAAGACCTCGATCGGTTTTGGCGCAGCAGTCAAGGCGCAGGACGAGCGACGCGTAGGCGAGATCCTGCGCGAACTCGAGCCCGAGGACATGGTCAAGTTCGGCCTCATCCCGGAGTTCATCGGTCGCCTGCCGGTCATCGCCACTTTGGAAGACCTCGATGAAGACGCGCTGATCTCGATCCTGTCTGAACCCAAGAACGCGCTCGTCAAGCAGTATCAACGGCTCTTCGAAATGGAGAGTGTCGAACTCACATTTCATGAGGACGCGCTGCGCGGCATCGCCAAAAAGGCGATCGCCCGCAAGACCGGCGCGCGCGGCCTGCGCTCCATTATGGAAAAGATCCTGCTCGACACCATGTTCGAGCTTCCGTCCCTCGAAGGGGTCCAGGAAGTCGTTATTTCGGACGAGGTGGTCAACGGGTCGGCGCGGCCGCTCTACATTTACTCTGAGCGCGACGAGGAAAAGGGCAACGCCACGGCGTAGCCGCTCCCGCTTGATTCGAATTTTCGAAACCCGCCCTCGTGGCGGGTTTTTTTGACATTTCTGCTGCTTTGCCGCGGCTTGACCTGCAAACAGGCGCAGTATCAGGATGGATCATGTCCGAAGATACGCCCCAACGCGGCTTTGTCGCTCAGGAATTCGAAAACCGGCTCGCTCGGCTGCAGCAAGGCATGCGGGCGCAAGACATCGATCTGGCGTTCTTCACCACAGAAGCCGAAATCCGGTATTTCACCGGTTTTTTCACACAGTTCTGGCAGAGCCCGACCCGGCCCTGGTTTTTGCTGGCGCCGCAATCCGGAAATCCGGTCGCCGTCATTCCCGAAATTGGCGCGGAATGCATGCGCCGCGCCGGCGTCAAGGATATCCGCGCGTGGGATTCGCCGGCCGCTGATGACCATGGGCTGGAGCTGCTGTGCGAAACGATCGTTGAACTGGCGGGCGAGGGCGCATCGATTGGCCTGCCAAAAGGACGAGAAACAGCCCTGCGTATGCCGCTTGCGGATTTCGAGGCGTTGACGCTACGTCTGCCGGGCGCACGGTTCCCGGATATCACCGCGCTTTTGCTGAGGCTGCGCATGGTCAAATCCGCGGCCGAGGTCGAAAAGATCGCCCATGCCTGCCTTTCGGCGGGCAGGGCTTTCGATCGCGCGCCAGAGGCGATCCATGCCGGCATGAGCGAACGGGAGGCCTTTCAGGCCTTCAAGATCCTGTGCCTTGAGGAAGGGGTCGACGACGTCTCCTATCTTGTTGGCGGCGCCGGCCGTGGCGGGTATCGGGACATTATCTCGCCGCCGTCGGCCAGGCGGCTTACCGTAGGCGATGTGCTGATGTTTGATACGGGATGCGTCTGGGACGGCTATTTTTGCGATTTCGACCGAAACTTCGCAGTTCGTGACGTGGCGCAGGACGTCCACGACGCGCATGCAAAGCTGTGGGAGGCGACGGAAGCAGGGCTGGAAGCGGCGAAACCCGGGGCATGCTGTGCAGACCTGTTTCACGCCATGGCGGCGCTTTTGCCCGGCGCAGGCTCTGCAGGCGTCGGGCGCATGGGGCACGGTCTTGGGATGCAGTTGACGGAGTTTCCGTCGATCACCGCCAGCGATCCCACAGTTTTGCAACCGGGCATGGTCATGACGCTGGAGCCATCGCTCGGACTTGGCGACGGACGCATGCTGGTGCACGAGGAAAATCTCCTCGTCCGGGAAGACGGCCCGATCCTGCTGACCCGGCGCGCGCCGCAAAGAATGCCTGTGATAGGATGAATGCAATGCTGAAGTTTCACTACGATCTCGATCCCGAGCGCGACAGACTCGCGACCTATGGGATCATTGTCCTCAAGACGGATGAAACGCTCGAGAAGGAATTCGGCGTCCTGCTGGATCGCGCCAGTGTCGTCCACTACAGCCGCATCGAAAGCGAGGCGCTGGTGACGCCGGAGACGCTCCGTCTTATGGAAGCCCGCATTCCGCAATCCACAGCAATGCTGCCTGAAGGCGCAAACTACAACGCCGTCGCCTATGGCTGTACGTCCGGAGCGACGACCATCGGAGCTCAAAAGGTCGCTGACGCGGTCAACAGTGTCATCCCAGATGTTCCGGTCACCGATCCGATAACCGCGACCATAGCCCGGTTGCGATCCATAGATGCGCGCAAGATATGCCTTCTGACGCCCTACATTCCCTCCGTCACGGACGCCATGGCCGCCAAACTGACCGGCGAAGGATTTGAAATCGTTGCTTCCGGCTCGTTTTACGAGGAACGGGAAAGCGCCGTTGTGAGAATCTCGCAAGCGTCCGTCCTTGCCGCCGTCGAGGCGCTGGCGCAGCAAGCCGACGCTGACGCCGTATTCGTGTCCTGCACAAATCTGCCGACAATAGACATTCTGGAAGAAGCCCGGAAACGGACAGGAAGCGACGTTTTCAGCAGCAACAGCGCGCTTGCCTGGCATTTGCAAACCATCGCGCGCCGATCACAATAGCTGTGAAACCGGACAATACACCTTCCGACGCCGGCTCCGGCTCCCTATATACATGATACACTGGGACGATTCGTCCTGTGGATGCATTGCAGCTATTTGGCTATTGCCCTGTTTCAGGCTTGAAACCTCCTGCCGAAAACTCCAATTAGCAGGCAAGTGACGCGTCAAATGCGCCGGGCTCATCCGGGCGGGCGTAACTATCGCGGTCGAAAGGAAACAAGATGAATGAAATGACCACTCAGCATGGCGAGACGACGACCTATCCGGTATTGCCGTTGCGCGATATCGTCGTCTTCCCGCACATGATCGTTCCGCTTTTTGTCGGCAGGGAAAAGTCCATTCGCGCGCTGGAAGAAGTGATGGGCGCAGACAAGCAGATCCTGCTTGCGACCCAGATCAATGCTGGCGACGATGATCCGAAGGCCGAGGAAATCTATGAGGTCGGCACAATCGCCAATGTGCTGCAGCTTCTCAAGCTGCCGGACGGAACGGTGAAGGTTCTCGTCGAAGGCAAGGACCGCGCGAAAGTCACGGCCTACACCCGCACAGACGAGTTCTATGAGGCGGCCGCCGAGGTTATGTCCGAACCGGAAGAAGATCCGGTCGAAAACGAGGCCCTGTCGCGCTCCGTCGTCTCCGAGTTCGAAAACTACGTAAAGCTGAACAAGAAGATCTCGCCGGAAGTGGTGGGCGCCGCCAGCCAGATCGACGATTACTCGAAACTGGCCGACACGGTCGCTTCGCACCTGTCGATCAAAATTCCTGAAAAGCAGGAGATGCTGGCGACTGTCAGCGTCAAGGAACGCCTTGAGCGCGCCCTCGGCTTCATGGAAGGGGAGATCTCCGTTCTGCAGGTGGAGAAGCGCATCCGTTCGCGCGTCAAGCGCCAGATGGAGAAGACCCAGCGCGAATACTACCTCAACGAACAGATGAAGGCGATCCAGAAGGAACTCGGCGACGGCGAAGACGGCCGCGACGAGATGTCCGAACTGGAAGAGCGCATCACGAAGACCAAGCTTTCGAAGGAAGCGCGCGAGAAGGCCGACGCCGAACTGAAGAAGCTCAAGCAGATGAGCCCGATGTCGGCGGAAGCAACCGTCGTGCGCAACTATCTCGACTGGCTGCTCGGAATTCCGTGGGGCAAGAAATCGCGGATCAAGGTCGATCTGAACAAGGCCGACGACATTCTCGAAACCGATCACTACGGTCTGGAGAAGGTCAAGGAACGCATCCTTGAATATCTCGCCGTGCAGAGCCGTTCGAACAAGATCAAGGGGCCGATCCTGTGCCTCGTCGGACCGCCCGGCGTCGGCAAGACGTCGCTCGCCAAGTCGATCGCCAAGGCGACCGGTCGCGAATATGTGCGCATGGCGCTCGGCGGCGTTCGCGACGAAGCCGAAATCCGCGGTCACCGACGCACCTATATCGGTTCGATGCCCGGCAAGGTCATCCAGTCGATGAAGAAGGCGAAGAAGGCCAATCCGCTGTTCCTGTTCGACGAGATCGACAAGATGGGCGCCGATTTCCGCGGCGATCCGTCCTCGGCCTTGCTCGAAGTGCTCGATCCGGAACAGAACTCGACCTTCATGGACCACTATCTCGAGGTGGAATACGATCTGTCGAACGTCATGTTCATCACTACGGCGAACACGCTGAACATCCCGGCGCCGCTGATGGACCGCATGGAGATCATCCGGATCGCCGGCTACACCGAAGACGAAAAGCTGGAGATCGCCAAGCGGCACCTGTTGCCGAAGGCGGTTCGCGATCACGCGCTTCAGAAGAACGAGTTCTCGGTCACTGACGACGCGTTGCGGCAGATCATTCGCCGTTACACGCGTGAAGCAGGCGTCCGCAACTTCGAAAGGGAACTGAAGTCTCTTGCCCGCAAGGTCGTGACGAAGATCCTGAAGGATGGCGTCAAATCGGTGGATGTGACGGCGGATAACCTGTCCGATTATCTCGGCGTTCCGCGTTTCCGTTACGGCGAAGCCGAACTGGACAACCAGATCGGCGTTGTGACTGGCCTCGCATGGACCGAGGTGGGCGGCGAACTGCTGACCATCGAAGGCGTCATGATGCCCGGCAAGGGCAAGATGACCGTCACCGGCAACCTGCGTGACGTGATGAAGGAGTCGATCTCCGCCGCCGCCTCCTACGTGCGCTCGCGCGCCGTCGATTTCGGCATCGAACCGCCGATGTTCGACAAGCGCGACATCCACGTCCACGTGCCGGAAGGCGCAACGCCGAAGGACGGCCCGTCGGCCGGCGTCGCCATGGCGACTGCGATCGTGTCGATCATGACCGGCATCACCGTGCGCAAGGATGTCGCCATGACCGGCGAGATCACTTTGCGTGGTCGGGTCCTGCCGATTGGCGGCCTCAAGGAGAAGCTGCTTGCGGCGCTGCGTGGCGGAATCAAGACCGTTCTCATACCGGAAGAGAACGCCAAGGATCTGGCGGAAATTCCGGACAATGTGAAGAACGAAATGGAGATCATTCCGGTCTCGCAGATGAGCGAGGTTCTCGATCACGCTCTGACGGTGAAACCAGAGGCGATCGAATGGAAGGAGTCGCCTGAGCCGCCAATTGTCGGCGATGAAGGAAGCAAAGAATCAGGCGCTTCTGTTGCCCATTGATTCTTTTCGGATTTTCCGAATTCAAGCGTTGAGAGACGGGCGAAAGCCCGTCTCTACTGTTTTCAGGGTCTGAAAATTGCAAAAACTACCGGAAAACCGGCGTTTTTGCTTGTTTTACGACACGCAATCATTGTGATTTCGGCTTCATAAAGTACAATCCTGCCTGACTTGAAATGAGTCGTCTGACATATCGAAAGGGTTGGAAAAATGAACAAGAACGAACTGGTTGCTGCCGTTGCCGAAAAAGCGGGTTTGAGCAAAGCGGATGCCGGATCGGCGGTCGAGTCCGTGTTCGACACGATCACGTCCGAACTGAAATCTGGCGGTGATGTTCGTCTGGTGGGATTCGGAAACTTCTCGGTCACGCACCGCGACGCTTCGAAGGGCCGCAATCCGATGACCGGCGCAGAAGTTGATATTCCGGCGCGCAACGTGCCGAAGTTCTCGGCTGGCAAGGGGCTGAAGGACGCGGTCAACAGCTAGTTGCCCTGCACTTAAAACAGTGCTTTTTAGGCCCGGCCCTTGCGCCGGGCTTTGTTTTGTCTGGAGGCGGGTGGATGACGGGGATAGTCCGGTGAGTGCGCGTTCTGAGGTGATCTCTCGCCCCACCGGTTGCGACGACAGTCTCTGGAATCCCGATTTCGCGCCAACGAGTCCTGAAGAACGTACCTGGACCTGGCTGAGCTTCGCCTGGCTCTGGGTTGGTCTGGTCGTCAACATTGCAGCCTATATGACCGCCTCCAGCCTGATGGCCCAGGGTTTGACCTGGTGGCAGGCGATACTGGCCGTGCTGGTCGGCAATTCCATTCTTGTGGCGCCGCTCGTGCTGATCGGCCGCATGGGAGTTCTCTACCGCGTCCCGTTTCCTGTGTTGTTGCGCTCTTCCTTCGGCACGATCGGCGCCAGGCTGCCGGCTATGCTGCGCGCCGTCGTCGCCTGCGGGTGGTTCGGCATCCAGACCTGGATCGGAGGCTCGGCGATCTACGCCATCGCAAAGATCCTGTTTCCCGCCGCTGTCGAACCGTTCTCTACAATGATTATGCCGGTGGTCGGACTTGATCCCATCGCGTTCGGCTCGTTTCTCGCATTCTGGGGCGTGCACGTCTTCTTCATCGCCAAGGGCGTCGAATCGATACGCTGGCTGGAAACCTTAGCCGGACCTTTGCTGCTTACAGGCGGGCTGGCGGCGTTGGCGTGGGTCTATGTCTCGTTCGGCAGTTTCGGAAAGATCCTCGAAACGTCGCAACAATTCATTAAACCGGGCGAACATTCATTCTGGATGATCTTCGGGACCGCCGTCACGGCCGTTGTCGGTGGATGGGCTACTCTGGCGCTCAATATTCCGGACTTCACGCGCTTCGCCAGGAGCGGCAGGGACCAGGTCATTGGCCAGGCGCTGGGATTGCCGCTGCCGGCCATGCTCCTGGCTTTCATCGGGGTTGTGGTGACGTCCGCTTCCTATCTGGCGCTTGGCAAGGTCATCTGGAATCCTGTTACGCTGGCCGGTGAACTCGAAGGCTGGCTGACGGTGGTCCTGTTGTCCTTCCTGATCATCGCCACGATCACAACCAACATTGCGGCCAACGTCGTGTCGCCGTCGAATGATTTCTCCAACCTCGCCCCGGGTCGCATCTCCTTCAGGATGGGCGGATACATCACGGTGGTCATCGGAGTCCTGATGTTTCCCTGGAAGCTGATGGCAAGCGCTAACGCCTACATTTTCGTGTGGCTCATAGCCTATGGAGCGCTTCTCGGTCCCATCGCCGGCGTCATGATCTCGGACTTCTATCTGGTTCGGAGGGGCAGGATCGCCGCGGACGATCTGTTCCTGAAGGACGGATGTTATCGATACCGAAACGGATGGAACCTCAGCGGCGTCGCGGCCCTCGTCATTGGCGTGGCGCCTTGTTTACCCGGTTTTCTGCACGCCGTGGGTCTGTGGTCGGATTGTCCGGACTATCTGACTACGATCTACGATTATTCCTGGTTTGTCGGTTTCTTCGTCGCCTTTGTGGTCTATCCGCTCCTGATGGGCGTCTCCAGGTCGCAACGCCGCCATCCAGTCGCGCCATGAGGCTAGTCAACGACACGGGCGGTTGAATCCGTCTGCGGTGGATTTACTTATGCCTGTCGTTTTTGTATGGCTTGCCGCCTTTGTAGAGCGACAAGACTTTTCGACATTCTGGTGAACCATGAAAACCGCGACCGATCATTCGGGCCCCGCCGCCCCCGTTGCGCTTTCCTGGTCGAGCCAGATCCGGGCGACGCTTGCGCTTGGCCTGCCATTGATCGGCGCGCAGCTCGCCCACATGGCCATCAACGTTACCGACACTGTCATGATCGGATGGCTGGGCGCAGAGGAACTGGCGGCCGGCGTGCTCGGCGCCCAGGTGTTTTTCCTCTTTTTCATTCTGGGGACGGGATTCGGGCTGGCGGCCATGCCGCTTGCCGCTCAGGCCCACGGACGCGACGATGTGCGCGGTCTTCGCCGTGCGATCCGCATGGGCATGTGGGTCATCCTGCTGCTCGGCGCGATATCGATGATCCCGCTCTGGTTTACCGGCAGTGGTTTCATTGCGCTGGGACAGGAGCCCCATGTGGCGAAGATGGCGCAGGATTATGTGCGCGTAGCGCAGTGGGCTCTGTTTCCTGCTCTTCTCATGACGGTGCTGCGCTCCTATCTCAGCGCTCTTGAGAAGGCGCACGTCGTCCTGTGGGCGACTGTGCTCGGCGCCCTGGCGAATGCGTTGTTCAACTACATGTTCATTTTCGGCAATTTTGGCGCGCCGCGCTTGGAGATTGTCGGCGCAGCCGTCGCTTCGCTCGGAACGACGACCATAACCTTCGTCGCGCTTCTTATCTATTGCGTTAAGAAAAAGGAACTGGAGCGTTACGAACTGCTGGTCCGGTTCTGGCGGCCGGACTGGCGCGCCTTCTTCGAATTGCTGCGTCTTGGCTGGCCAATCAGCGCAACCATCATGGCGGAAGTTGGCCTGTTTGCGGCCGCAGCCGTCATGGTGGGATGGCTCGGCGCCATCGAGCTCGCCGCCCACGGCATCGCTCTCCAGCTCGCCGGCATCGCCTTCATGGTGCCGCTCGGGCTTTCCAACGCCGCCACGGTTCGTATCGGTCAGGCCTATGGCCGCAAGGACTGGACCGGCCTTGGCCAGGCCGGGCGCGTTGCGGTCGGCCTGTCGATCGTCGCCACCCTGACGTCCGCCTCCCTGTTCTGGCTTTTCCCGGATACGCTGATTGGCTGGTACCTCGACAGTAACAATCCGGACTCAGCCGCAGTTCTGCGCCATGGGGCGCCGCTGCTGGCGATCGCCGCGGCGTTTCAGGTGGCGGACGGTCTGCAGGCTGTCGGGAGCGGCCTTTTGCGCGGTCTCAATGACACGAAGATCCCGATGTTCATTGCGGTGACCAGTTACTGGATCGTTGGCCTTCCGCTCGGATATCTGTTCGGATTCGTCATGGGGTACGGAGCAGAGGGCGTCTGGTGGGGCCTCGCTTCCGGACTCGTTCTTGCAGCGTTGCTGATGAACTGGCGTTTTGCCGCGCGTCGACGCCTCGGCCTCGTCGAAGTTTGATTGTCGCTACTTGAGTTCCGGACCGAGGCGTCTCGCGTCCCGGTCCGGATGATGAAACACCACGATCCCGATTACGGACGAAGCGGCGAGCGCCGTGATCAGCCAGAATGCCGGCCGGAAATCTCCCGTGATTTCGAGAGCATATCCGGTGATGACGGGCGCCAGGAAGCCGGAGGCCGCGAAGAAAATGGTCATGATGCCCATAGCTGTGCCCGCGACCCGCGGAACGAGATCGGCGATGACGGCGTAGTAGGCTGCGTTCGCAGCCATGGAGGCGGCGACTGCGACCGTGATGCCGGCGACAGCGACCACGATGTTGCTGGAAAGCGCAACCGGTATGATCGCCAGCGCCGCGACCAGTTGCGTGCCTGCGATCTGATAGCTGCGCGCCAGTCTCAGGCTCGACGTTCGTTTGAGGATCGCATCGGACCAGCGGCCAAAGGCGATCAGCAAAACCGCAGCCGTCGCCCATGGCAGAAAGCTGACAAGGCCCACGCTGGAAAGATCGAGATCGTAGCTCTTGCGCAAATATTCAGGCAGCCAGGTCATGAAGAAAAACAGGTAGTAGCCGAAGACGAAATAGGCCCAGTAATTGGCCCACAGGGTAGGGGTTGTGAGAAGCGCCTTCCAGACATGAGCTCTGGGCGGCGATTGCGCCATGGGCGGCTCCTCACGGCCCGAATGGGCGATATGCTCTGCTTCCTCCGATCCTATGCGGTCCGATTCGGAAGGGTCGTTCGCATAGAAGACCAGCCAGAAGGGAAGCCAGATGAGGCTTGCGACGGCGAGGATGAAAAACATGGCGCGCCAGTCGAACATGCCGATCAGAAGGGTGACGAGTGGCGCGCCGATTGCGAGCGCGATCGGAACTGCGACAAGCGCCCCGCCAAGCGCCGTCGCCCGTTCCTGCGGCGGCAGCCATCGCGTAATGGCGCTCGTCGTCGTTGGAAAACTCGGCCCTTCGGCCAGCCCCAGCGCGGTGCGCGCGGCGTAAAGCATCAGGAAACCTGTTGCGGCGCCTGTCCAGCCGATGCTGACCGCCCAGGCGAGAACGGCGACAAAATAGGCCCGTTTGGCGCCGAATCTGTCAACCGCCATTCCTCCGAAAAGGGTGCTGATAATGTAGCCGATGCCGAATGCGCCGAGAATCAGGCCGATCTGGCTCGAGCTGAGATTATATTCGGACTGGATCCGATGCACTGCAAAGGAAATTGCGGAGCGGTCGATATAGTTGACCACGGTGACTGCGAAGAGCAGAAACACGACGAACCATCGATACCGGCCGGTCATGGCTTTTATCCCCCGAAACAATGCCTCGACGAAACCTAAGCGAGATGAGGGGCCGGCGCAATCCAGGCCACTGTTGCGCGTCGCCTGAGCAAAATTTCTTGCAAGGGCTGTCCTCCAAACTGCTGGTATACTGGAGGATTGATGGTGGGCGGTGAGAGGCTCGAACTCCCGACATCTTCGGTGTAAACGAAGCGCTCTACCAGCTGAGCTAACCGCCCCTGAGGAAAACTCCGCACCGTTTATGCGCTTCGGTGGACAAGTGCAAGAAAAAATCGATGTTCGCCTGGCTTTTGTGATGAAAAATCGGCCTTCGCCGAGCAAGTGGATTATTGTAACGAGAACGTCGCAATTCCTTCCGAACGCGCTTGACAGCTTGGGGGGAACGGCTTAATTGACCGCTCACGTTTCGCAGAGATGCGAGACAAAAGCGCGGGTGTAGCTCAGCTGGTTAGAGTGCCGGCCTGTCACGCCGGAGGTCGCGGGTTCGAGCCCCGTCACTCGCGCCATTTTCTTTCCCGGGTTGTTCCGGTCTCCCAAAAGAGCAAGAATACGTCGCGAGCGGTCTGAATGTCTGAACGACTTGACGGCGTTTTTACAAATCGCTTGGGATATCTGCGTTCAGTTGAATTGTAAAAAACAATGCCAAAACCTTCGATTAGGCATTGATATTCTCTCCAATCTGGCAGCTGATGAACGAACCTGTCGACAATTACTGTGAAAGGCTGGACGCCAGTTTCTGGTCCGAACCGCTGAACGCAGTCACCAATCTTGCTTTCATCATTGCGTGTGTTGCGTTGCTTTTTTTCTGGCGGCGCAACACGACCCGCTCCATGCCCGCGCTATTTCTCGCCGTTTGGATCGGGGTGATCGGCGTCGGATCCTTCCTGTTCCACACATTCGCTACGCGCTGGGCGCTCGCCGCCGACAGTCTGCCGATCCTCATATTCATACTCGCCTATGTCTTTCTGGCGATGCGCGACTATCTCGGGCTGACGGCGTGGTTCTCCCTGTCGATGGTGGCCGTCTACATTGCGGCTTCTGCTGTCGCTACGCCGCTCCTGACGCCCATTGCCGGTTCCTCAACGGCTACATGACCGCCTTGATCGCGATGGTCGTCGTTGCTGCGCTTGTGCGCGGCAAAGACCGTCCGGTGAGCAACGGACTTTTTGTCACAGCCCTGGTGTTCTGCGTCTCGATCGGCTTTCGGATAATCGATCTGCCGCTCTGCGAGACCGTGGCGATGGGCACGCACTTCATGTGGCATATTCTCAATGCGGTCGTCCTCTACGGGCTCGCAAGGATATATATTGACAGTCGGGAGAGAGCGGTCGCGTTGGCGTCGTAGCCGCGAGGCCATTGAAAACGGGACCCGCTCTCATATTTGTCCGGTCGCGTGGGGTTAGCGTGTTCGGCCGCAGGCCGTGCCGTCCTCGATACCTCTCGGTCGTTCCGGATTGTACGTTGTGGAACGCGTCCGCAGGTCGTAGTATTTTGCAGTGCAAACGGACTGATGCGTTGACTGGACTGACTGATTGTGTAAACCGACACCTTAGAACCATTCGCGATAGAGCGGCTCGCGAAAGTGTTAGGAAATATGATGACCGAACTTCTCAGCTCATATCTGCCGATTGTTGTATTCATTGGAATTAGCCTGGTCATTGGAGCCGCTTTGCTCGTTGCTCCTTTCATCATCGCCTTCAAGGCGCCCGACTCGGAAAAGCTTTCCGCCTATGAATGCGGATTCAATGCCTTCGACGATGCGCGGATGAAATTCGACATAAGATTCTACCTTGTCGCGATCCTGTTCATCATCTTCGATCTGGAAGTCGCGTTCCTGTTTCCCTGGGCGGTTTCCTTTGATGGAATCGGCTGGTTCGGTTTCTGGTCGATGATGATCTTCCTCGGTATCCTCACGGTCGGCTTCGCCTATGAGTGGAGAAAGGGAGCGCTGGAATGGGAGTAGGCGACACCATGTCGACGCTTGTTGCACCGCAACCGAAAGGCATTATCGATCCGTCTACGGGCAAGCCGGTTGGCGCCAATGATCCGTTCTATGGCGAAATCAACAATGAGCTCGCCGACAAGGGTTTCCTCGTCACCTCTGCTGACGAATTGATCAAATGGTCCCGCACCGGATCGCTGATGTGGATGACCTTCGGACTTGCCTGCTGCGCGGTTGAGATGATGCAGATGTCAATGCCGCGCTACGATGGCGAGCGCTTCGGTTTCGCGCCGCGCGCGTCTCCGCGCCAGTCGGACGTCATGATTGTCGCCGGCACGTTGACAAACAAGATGGCGCCCGCGCTCCGCAAGGTCTACGACCAGATGCCGGAGCCGCGTTACGTTATTTCCATGGGATCGTGCGCCAATGGCGGCGGTTACTACCATTATTCCTATTCCGTCGTTCGCGGCTGCGATCGCGTTGTGCCGATAGACATCTATGTGCCTGGTTGCCCGCCAACCGCCGAAGCGCTGCTCTACGGCGTGCTGCTGTTGCAGAAGAAGATCCGACGCACCGGAACGATAGAGCGCTAGGGGCCCAAGAAAGGCTGTTGCATGAGTGAAGCGTTGCAAGAACTTGCCGCCTACATCACCGAACGCAAGGACGGTGCGGTTATGTCGCACGAGGTCCGCTTCGGTGAGTTGACGCTTGTTTCCGACACGGCGCACATCATCCGTTTGCTGACCTTCCTTCACGATGATTCCCAGTGCCAGTTCATCAATTTCACCGACATTTGCGGCGTCGACTGGCCGGGTCGCGAGAAGCGGTTCGATGTTGTCTACCATCTGATGTCGCCGCGTCAGAACATGCGCATCCGCGTCAAGGTTCCGGTTGGAGAAGACGAGACAATTCCGTCGGCCACAGGCGTCTTTCCGGGCGCAGACTGGTTCGAGCGCGAAGCCTATGATCTTTACGGCATCCTGTTTACCGGACACCCGGACCTGCGTCGCATCCTGACGGACTACGGATTCGACGGACATCCGCTGCGCAAGGATTTCCCGACGACCGGCTTCGTGGAAGTGCGGTACGACGAGGAGGTCAAGCGTGTCGTCTACGAACCAGTGCAGTTGCGACAGGAATTCCGGAACTTTGATTTTCTGTCTCCCTGGGAGAATGCCGAATACATTCTGCCGGGCGACGAAAAGGCCAGTGAATAAGAGCTTCTGATCGATCATGAGCGAAACACAGGATATCGGCGCACAGCAAAGCCTGAAGGGGCGGTGCCTTTGTGGCTCCGTGCAGTTCACGGCGGCTCCGCGGTCGCATGATATGAGCGCGTGTCACTGCGTCATGTGCCGTCGCTGGTCCGCCGGTCCTTTTCTGGCGGTCGATTGCGGCGACACCGTGCGTTATGTTTCCGACGATGGCTTGGCGTTTTATAAGTCGTCGGAATGGGGCGAGCGCGGTTTCTGCAGGCATTGCGGAACGTCGCTGATCTGGAAGATGCAGGGGCGTCCCGAATGCCATGTTTCGACACAGGCCTTTGATGACGCGGCCGGTTTTACGTTGACTTCAGAAATCTTTGTGGACGAGAAGCCTGAAGGTTACGCCTTCGCCGGCGACATTGAGAAGATGACAGGCGCGGAGGTGATCGCGGCCTTCATGAAAGAACAGGAAGGCGCGTAGATGAACGAGCATAATGTACGCAACTTCAACATCAACTTCGGCCCGCAGCATCCTGCCGCGCATGGTGTTTTGCGTCTTGTCCTCGAGCTCGACGGCGAAGTGGTGGAGCGCGTCGATCCGCATATTGGCCTCCTGCACCGCGGCACCGAGAAGCTGATCGAAACGAAAACCTATCTGCAGGCCGTGCCTTATTTCGACCGGCTCGACTATGTCGCGCCGATGAATCAGGAGCACGCCTTCGCGATTGCCGTCGAACGTCTCATCGACGTCGAAGTCCCGATCCGCGGACAATTGATACGGGTTCTCTACAGCGAGATCGGGCGCATCCTTTCGCACCTGCTCAACGTGACGACCCAAGCCATGGACGTCGGCGCGCTGACGCCGCCGCTCTGGGGTTTCGAGGAACGCGAAAAGCTGATGGTCTTCTACGAGCGGGCTTGCGGCGCGCGCATGCATTCGGCCTATTTCCGGCCGGGCGGCGTTCATCAGGACCTGCCTGCTGATCTTGTCGAGGACATCGGCAAGTGGTGCGATCCGTTCCTGAAGGTCTGCGACGATATCGAGGGTCTGCTCACCGACAACCGCATCTTCAAGCAGCGCAATGTCGATATCGGCGTGGTCAAGCTCGACGACGCCTGGGCCTGGGGCTTCTCCGGCGTCATGGTGCGCGGTTCGGGAGCGGCCTGGGATCTGCGCCGCGCGCAGCCCTACGAGTGCTACAACGACATGGAATTCGAAATTCCGATCGGCAAGAACGGCGACTGCTACGACCGCTATCTCATTCGCATGGAAGAGATGCGCCAGTCGGTCAAGATCATGAAGCAGTGCGTCGAGCGGCTGTTCAGCACCGAGCGGACAGGACCGGTGTCTTCCACGGACGGAAAGATCGTACCGCCGAAACGCGGCCAGATGAAACGCTCGATGGAAGCGCTGATCCATCATTTCAAGCTTTATACCGAGGGCTTCCACGTGCCGGAAGGCGAGGTTTACGCCTGCGTCGAGGCGCCCAAGGGCGAATTCGGCGTCTACCTTGTGTCCGACGGCGGCAACAAACCCTATCGCTGCAAGATCAAGGCGCCGGGCTACGCCCATCTCCAGGCAATGGATTTCCTTTGCAGGGGCCACATGCTGGCGGACGTTTCGGCTATTCTCGGTTCGCTTGACATCGTCTTCGGGGAAGTTGATCGCTGATGCTACGGTTCGCCATGCCGATGCTGCTTTTGATCACGGTCGCGATGGCGGCGGTTTCGCCGGCGCGCGCGCAAGATTCCGGCGGGGCGATCACCAACATGAAGACCCTGATACAGAGCGGGTTCGATATAAAGGCAGCCGCCCCGAACGGCGACAAATTTGTTGTATTCCTGCAGCGGGAGCGGGAAGCCTACGCCTGCGAGTTCGTGACGCTTACCGTGTCACGTTGCGGCGCTATAAATAATGAGGCCAATTGAGTATGTCCGTTCGCCGTCTTGCAGAAGATGATGTCCAGCCCGCGGCTTTCCGCTTCAACGAGGACAACGCCGCCTGGGCGCAGCAAACCATCGGCAAGTATCCGCAGGGCCGTCAGCAGTCCGCTATAATCCCGCTTTTAATGCGCGCGCAGGAGCAGGAAGGCTGGGTCACGAAAGCTGCGATCGAGTCCATCGCGGATATGTTGGAAATGCCCTATATCCGCGCCCTCGAGGTCGCGACCTTCTACACCCAGTTTCAGCTGAAGCCGGTCGGCACGAAGGCCCACATCCAGGTCTGCGGCACCACGCCCTGCATGCTGCGCGGCTCCGAAGAACTCATCAGGGTTTGTCGCAATAAAATCAATTCACAGCCATTCGAGACGAACGAGGCCGGCTCACTCTCATGGGAAGAGGTCGAG
Source organism: Flavimaribacter sediminis (assembly GCF_019492055.1). Classification (GTDB taxonomy): domain Bacteria; phylum Pseudomonadota; class Alphaproteobacteria; order Rhizobiales; family Rhizobiaceae; genus Flavimaribacter; species Flavimaribacter sediminis. The sequence continues at coordinate 1,083,986 of NZ_JAICBX010000001.1, forward strand.
TGCCAGGGCGCGTGCGTCAACGCGCCCATGGTCATGATCTTCAAGGACGCCTATGAGGACCTGACGCCGGAACAGCTCGCCGACATCATCGACAAGTTCGAGGCTGGCGAAGGCGACAGCGTATCGCCCGGACCGCAAAACGGCCGGCATCTCTCGGCCCCGATCAGCGGCCTGAAGACGCTTCTCGACGAAGACAAACCGGTCGCTGCGAAGAAGACTTCGACGCAAAAAAAGACGCTGGCGTCCAAGCCTGCGGCGGCCGCCGAGGAAGCGCCGGTTCAGGACGACGCCAACAGGCCTCAAGGCATCGAAAAGCCGGAAGACGCCGACAATCTGAGACTGATATCCGGCGTCGGGCCGAAAATCGAAGGTCTCCTGCACTCGCTTGGAATCTACAAGTGGGAGCAGATCACCAAATGGACGAAGGAAGAGCGCGACTGGGTCGATGGATATCTGAAGTTCAAGGGACGCATCGAACGCGAAGACTGGGTCAAACAGGCCGAGGCGCTGGCAAAGGGCGGCGCCGAGGAATATGAACGCGTCTTCGGAAAGAAGCCGAGATAGGGCCGGGTAGGGAATGAGTGATGCTCAAGGATAAAGACCGCATCTTTACCAATATTTACGGCCTGAAGGACAAGAGCCTGAAGGGCGCGATGGCGCGCGGCCACTGGGACGACACCAAAGGCCTCATCGAAAAGGGCCGCGACTGGATCATCGCCGAGATGAAGACCTCGGGCCTGCGCGGTCGCGGCGGCGCGGGCTTCCCGACCGGCCTCAAATGGTCCTTCATGCCGAAGGAAACGGACGGACGGCCGCATTATCTGGTCGTCAACGCCGACGAATCCGAACCCGGCACCTGCAAGGACCGGGAAATCATGCGCAACGATCCGCATACGCTGATCGAGGGCTGCGTGATCGCCAGCTTCGCGATGAGCGCCCACACGGCCTACATCTACATTCGCGGCGAATACATGCGCGAACGCGAGGCGCTGCAGAAGGCGATCGACGAGTGCTACGACGCCGGAATCCTCGGCAAGAACAACAAATGCGGTTGGGACATGGACGTTTTCGTCCATCACGGCGCCGGCGCTTATATTTGCGGCGAAGAAACCGCGCTGCTGGAAAGCCTCGAAGGCAAGAAGGGCCAGCCGCGCCTCAAGCCGCCGTTCCCGGCCAATGTCGGCCTCTATGGCTGCCCGACCACCGTGAACAACGTCGAATCGATCGCAGTGGCGCCGACGATCCTGCGGCGCGGCGGCGCCTGGTTCGCCGGCTTCGGACGTCCGAACAACGCTGGCACCAAGCTCTTCTGCGTATCCGGACATGTCAACGAACCGGCGACCTTCGAAGAGGAAATGTCGGTCCCGTTCCGTGAACTGATCGACAAGCACTGCGGCGGCATTCGCGGCGGTTGGGACAATCTTCTGGCGGTCATTCCGGGCGGTTCGTCGGTTCCGGTGGTGCCCGCCGAGGAGATCATCGACTGTCCGATGGATTTCGACAGCCTTCGCGACCTCAAATCGGGTCTCGGAACGGCTGCGGTCATCGTGATGGACAAGTCGACCGACATCGTGAAGGCGATCGCCCGCCTGTCGCATTTCTACAAACACGAAAGCTGCGGACAGTGCACGCCCTGCCGGGAAGGAACCGGCTGGATGTGGCGGGTGATGGAGCGCATGGTCGTCGGCAACGCCCGCAAGGAAGAGATCGACATGCTGCTGCAGGTCACCAAGCAGGTTGAGGGTCACACCATCTGCGCGCTCGGCGACGCGGCGGCGTGGCCCATTCAGGGGCTGATCCGGCATTACAGACCGGAGATGGAAAGACGTATCGACGAATTTACGCGCAACGCTGGCGGGACGTCGGTGCTTGAAGCGGCGGAATAGGAAAGACAGGGCGGGACACCGCGGAACTGGACTTGAGATGGCAAAGATCAAGGTCGACGGAAACGAAATAGAGGTGCCGGACCACTACACGCTTCTCCAGGCGTGTGAGGAGGCGGGCTCGCAGGTGCCGCGTTTCTGCTTCCATGAGCGGCTTTCGATTGCGGGCAACTGCCGCATGTGCCTCGTTGAGGTGAAGGGCGGTCCGCCAAAGCCTGCGGCGTCCTGCGCCATGGGCGTGCGCGATCTTCGCCCGGGCCCGGAAGGGCAGCCGCCGGAAGTCTTCACCAACACCCCGATGGTCAAGAAAGCCCGTGAAGGCGTGATGGAGTTCCTGCTCATCAATCATCCGCTGGACTGCCCGATCTGCGACCAGGGCGGCGAATGCGACCTGCAAGACCAGGCGATGGCCTTTGGCGTGGATTCCTCGCGATTCCACGAAAACAAGCGCGCCGTGGAAGACAAATATATCGGCCCGCTGGTCAAGACGATCATGAACCGTTGCATTCACTGCACGCGCTGCGTTCGCTTCACGACGGAAGTTGCGGGCATTTCAGAACTCGGGTTGATCGGCCGTGGCGAGGACGCGGAAATCACGACCTATCTCGAGCACGCCATGACGTCGGAAATGCAGGGCAATGTCGTGGATCTTTGCCCGGTCGGCGCCCTCACATCCAAGCCCTACGCCTTCATGGCGCGGCCCTGGGAGCTCACGAAAACCGAGACCATCGACGTGATGGACGCCTGCGGATCGGCCATTCGCGTGGACACGCGCGGTCGCGAGGTCATGCGCATCCTGCCGCGGATAAATGAAGCCATCAATGAAGAATGGATTTCCGACAAGACGCGATATGTCGCCGATGGTTTGCGCACGCAGCGTCTCGACCGTCCATTCGTGCGCGTGGACGGCAAATTGAAGGGTGCAAGCTGGCCCGAAGCTTTCAACGCGATCAAGCAGGCTGTAGACGCCGCGACGCCGGAGAAGATCGGCGCGATTGCCGGCGATCTTGCGGCCTGCGAGGAAATGTTCGCCCTGAAGCAATTGATGCAGTCTCTGGGATCGGCCAATATCGATTGCCGCCAGGACGGCGCAAAGCTCGATCCGGCGAAGGGTCGGGCAAGCTACATCTTCAATCCCACCATTACGGGCATTGAGGACGCCGACGCGCTGCTGATCATCGGCGCCAATCCCCGTTTCGAGGCGACGGTGCTCAACGCGCGCATCCGCAAGCGCTGGCGCCTGGGCGACTTCCCGATCGGCGTGATCGGCGAGCAGACGGAGATGAGATACGAATATGAGTATCTCGGCGCCGGCCCGAAGTCGTTGGGCGAACTCGTTGCCGGAACAACAGATTTTGCTAAGACGCTGAAGGATGCGGAGCGGCCGATCATCATCGTCGGGCAGGGCGCTTTGACCCGGGCTGACGGTATGGCTGTCCTCGAACATGCAGCAAAGCTCGCCGTCGATGTCGGCGCGGTCACGGAAGACTGGAACGGTTTTGCAGTCCTGCACACTGCGGCGTCGCGCGTCGGCGGCCTCGATCTCGGTTTTGTCCCGGGCGAAGGCGGCGTCGGCGCGGCGGATATGCTCTCGGAAATGGACGTGCTCTTTCTGCTCGGCGCAGATGAAATGGACATGTCGCATCGGCAGTCCGGCTTCACCGTCTATATCGGCAGTCACGGCGATGTTGGCGCGCATCACGCCGACGTCATTCTGCCGGCTGCGACCTATACGGAAAAAGCCGGCACCTATGTCAATACGGAAGGCCGCGTTCAGATGGGCGTTCGCGCCGGATTTGCGCCGGGTGAGGCAAAGGAAGACTGGGCCATCCTGCGCGCGCTTTCCGATGTGCTGGGCAAGACGCTTCCGTTCAATTCGCTTGGTGAATTGCGGCTCCAGCTTTATGCGGCGCACCCGCATCTGGCGGTGGAGGACGCCGTAGAACCCGGATCGAACGAAGATATCGCCGCGCTCGCCTCAACATCGGGTGATTTCGAGACGGCCGGCTTCGAATCGCCTATTGCGGATTTTTATCTGACCAATCCGATCGCCAGGGCTTCCGCCGTAATGGCGGAATGTTCGGCGCTGGCCCGAAGTGAAAGCGCCGTGGCGGCGGAATAGGACTAGAACAGGACAATGGAATCGTTTCTGACAAATTACGTGGTTCCGGCGCTGATCATGATCGGTCAGTCGCTGTTGCTGCTTGTCGTCCTTCTCATATTTATCGCCTATGTGCTCTACGCCGACCGCAAGGTCTGGGCGGCGGTGCAGATGCGTCGCGGCCCCAACGTCGTGGGCCCGTTTGGACTGCTCCAGTCCTTCGCCGACCTGTTGAAGTTCGTCTTCAAGGAGCCGGTCATTCCAGCCGGCGCCAACAAGGGCGTTTTTCTGCTTGCGCCGCTGGTTTCGGTAACGCTGGCGCTCGCCGCCTGGGCGGTCATTCCGGTCGCCGACGGCTGGGCGATCGCCTCGATCAATGTCGGCATTCTCTACGTCTTCGCGATCTCGTCGCTTGAAGTCTACGGCGTGATCATGGGCGGCTGGGCCTCCAACTCGAAATATCCGTTCCTCGGAGCGCTGCGCTCCGCCGCGCAAATGGTTTCCTACGAAGTGTCGATCGGCTTCGTCATCATCACGGTGCTCCTGTGCGTCGGTTCCCTGAACCTGACCGACATCGTGCTGTCGCAGCAGGACGGCCTCGGCACGATGCTGGGTTTGCCCAATACGTTCCTGGACTGGCACTGGCTCGCGCTGTTCCCGATGTTCATCGTGTTTTTCATTTCGGCTCTGGCTGAAACCAACCGTCCGCCGTTCGACCTGCCTGAGGCCGAATCCGAGCTGGTGGCCGGTTTCATGGTCGAGTACGGCTCGACGCCGTACATGATGTTCATGCTCGGCGAATACGCCGCCATCGTTCTTATGTGTGCGCTGACGACGATCCTGTTCCTCGGTGGATGGCTGCCCCCTGTCGATTTCTGGCTGATCAACTGGATCCCGGGCGTCTTCTGGTTCGTCCTCAAGGTGTGCCTGGTGTTCTTCATGTTCGCCATGGTCAAAGCCTTCGTCCCGCGATACCGCTATGACCAGCTCATGCGCCTTGGCTGGAAGGTCTTCCTCCCCATCTCGCTTGCCATGGTCGTTATCGTCGCCGCTGTTCTGAAACTCACCGGCTGGTCGGCCTGAATCGGGAGAATTGAAAAATGTCACTCGCCCAAGCCGCCAAATCCCTGTTCCTGAAGGAATTTGTAGAGGCGTTCTTCCTGTCGATGCGGTATTTCTTTGCGCCCAAGTCGACGTTGAACTATCCGTTCGAAAAGGGGCCGGTCAGTCCGCGTTTTCGCGGCGAACATGCGCTGCGCCGCTATCCGAACGGCGAAGAACGGTGTATTGCCTGCAAACTGTGCGAGGCCATCTGCCCGGCGCAGGCCATCACCATCGAGGCCGGTCCGCGCCGCAACGACGGCACCCGCCGCACGGTGCGCTACGACATCGACATGGTGAAATGTATTTATTGCGGTTTCTGCCAGGAGGCCTGTCCCGTTGACGCCATCGTCGAGGGGCCGAATTTCGAGTTTGCGACCGAAACGCGCGAGGAACTCTACTATGACAAGGAGAGGCTTCTTGCGAACGGCGACCGTTGGGAGCGCGAGATCGCGCGCAACATCGCCATGGATGCGCCCTACCGGTAAGCGTCCGCACATGGACTGTCCGCGTCGCGGCTGTCCGAAACGACAATTCTGAGGCCGGCGGGAACCGGCGAATTCGGGGATCCGGCGCATCACGCGCCGCGCACTCCGGGGGAAAGACAAAAAGGCACGGCTCATGGGTCTACAGGCTCTGTTTTTCTATCTGTTCTCTGCGATCATGATAGCGGCCGCATTGATGGTGGTGTTTTCACGCAACCCGGTGCATTCCGTGCTGTTTCTGATCCTGACGTTCTTCAACGCGGCCGCGCTCTTCCTTTTGACCGGCGCGGAATTTCTCGCGCTGATACTGGTCGTGGTCTATGTCGGCGCAGTGGCCGTGCTGTTCCTGTTCGTGGTCATGATGCTCGATATCGACTTCACCGAGTTGCGTTCGGGCGTCATGCGCTACGCCCCGGTCGGAACCTTGATTGGCATTGTGCTGTCGGCCGAACTGATCTTCGTCCTGGGCGGGAACGCCTTCAAGGTGGAGCCGGAGGCGGATCCCGTACAACCCATTCCCGATCTGAACGCGGTGTCGAACACACAGGCGCTGGGCGACGTCCTGTACACCGACTTTGTGCACCTGTTTCAGATTGCGGGCATGGTTTTGCTCGTCGCCATGATCGGCGCAATCGTGCTGACATTGCGACACAAGGAAGGCATAAAGCGGCAGGATATCGCCGCGCAGGTCGCGCGCTCTCCGGAAACCGCGGTTGAAGTTATTGACGTCAAGCCCGGACAGGGCGTCTAGGGGAGGGAACGAGGCAGCATGGAAATCGGACTTTCCCATTATCTGACGGTTGCGGCGGTCATGTTCACGATCGGCATTTTCGGCATTTTTCTCAATCGCCGGAACGTCATCATCATCCTGATGTCGATCGAACTCATCCTGCTTGCCGTCAATATCAATTTCGTGGCGTTTTCCGCCTATCTCAACGATCTGATGGGGCAGGTCTTCGCCCTGTTCGTCCTGACGGTCGCTGCTGCTGAAGCGGCTATCGGGCTCGCCATACTCGTCGTCTTCTACAGGAACCGGGGTTCCATCGCCGTGGAAGACGTCAACATGATGAAGGGCTGACCCCTAATGTATCACGCCATCGTTTTCCTGCCTCTAGTTGGTGCGATCATTGCCGGATTCTTCGGGCGATCCATAGGCGCCAAGGCCTCGGAATACATAACTTCCGGCATCATGATCTTCGTCGCTTTCCTGTCCTGGATCGCATTCTTCCAGGTGGCGCTCGGCCATGGGGAAATGATCCAGATCGATGTGCTGCAATGGATCCGCTCGGGAACCCTGTCCGTCGATTGGGCGCTGCGCGTCGACACGCTGACCGCCGTCATGCTCGTGGTCGTCAATACGGTGTCGTGCCTCGTGCATATCTATTCGATCGGCTACATGCACCACGATCCGCATCGGCCGCGCTTTTTCGCCTATCTCTCGCTCTTCACCTTCGCAATGCTCATGCTGGTCACGTCCGACAACCTGCTGCAGATGTTCTTCGGCTGGGAAGGCGTGGGGCTCGCGTCCTACCTGCTGATCGGCTTCTGGTTCAAGAAGCCGTCCGCCAACGCAGCCGCCATGAAAGCCTTCATCGTCAACCGCGTCGGCGACTTCGGCTTCGCGCTTGGCATCTTCGGCGTCTTTGTGATCTTCGGCTCGATTTCGTTCGACACGATTTTCGCCGGAGCGGCGCAATTCATGCCGGGCGAGGCGAGCGACACCGATCAGATCGTGCTTGAGTTCCTCGGCACGGGCTGGGACCGCGGTTCGGCGCTGACGGTCGTTTGTCTGCTTCTCTTTGTCGGCGCGATGGGTAAATCGGCGCAGTTCCTGCTCCATACGTGGTTGCCTGACGCCATGGAAGGCCCGACTCCGGTTTCGGCGCTCATCCACGCGGCAACGATGGTCACGGCGGGCGTTTTCATGGTGGCGCGCATGTCGCCGATCTTCGAGCTTTCCGTCACGGCCCTCACGTTCGTCACCATCATCGGCGCAATCACCGCCTTCTTCGCGGCGACGATCGGTCTCGTTCAGAACGACATCAAGCGCGTGATCGCCTACTCAACCTGTTCGCAGCTTGGCTACATGTTCGTCGCGCTCGGAATGGGGGCTTTCGGGGCGGGCATCTTCCACCTGTTCACCCACGCCTTCTTCAAGGCGCTGCTGTTTCTTGGCGCCGGTTCGGTCATTCACGCCGTGTCGGACGAGCAGGACATGCGCCGCATGGGCGGCTTGCGCAAACACATTCCGATCACCTACTGGATGATGATCATCGGAACGCTCGCGCTGACCGGCTTCGGCATTCCGTTCACGCCAATCGGCACATCGGGCTTCATATCCAAGGACATCATCATCGAGACCGCCTATGTCGGAACCAATCCAGCCGCCGGATTCGCCTTCATCATGGTTGTCGTCGCGGCGCTCTTTACGAGCTTCTACTCCTGGCGGCTGATCTTCCTGACGTTCCACGGCAAGCCGCGCGCCTCGGCCGATGTCATGCACCATGTGCACGAGTCGCCAATGGTCATGCTCGCGCCGCTGTTCGTGCTTGGTCTCGGCGCATTGTTCGCGGGCGTCATTTTCCAGGGCGATTTCTTCGGCCATCACTATGATGAGTTCTGGAAAGGGGCGCTGTTCACCTTGCCGGAAAACCACATCCTCGAGGAATTCCACCACGTTCCGGGCTGGGTGAAGTTCAGCCCGTTCCTGGCCATGGCGATCGGCTTTGGCATCGCCTGGTACTTCTATCTGCGCTCGCCGGAGACGCCGAAGCAACTCGCTTCGCAGTTCGAGATTCTCTACAAGTTCCTGCTCAACAAGTGGTACTTCGACGAAATCTACGATTTCCTCTTTGTCCGCTCGATCAAGAAACTCGGATATTTCCTCTGGAAGAAGGGCGACGGCTGGCTGATTGACGGCTTCGGGCCGGACGGCATCGCCGCCCGCGTTCAGGACATCACTCGGCGAACCGTGCGTCTGCAGACCGGTTATGTTTACCACTACGCCTTCGCCATGCTGCTCGGCGTGGCCGCGCTGTTGACTTGGATGATGCTCGGAGGAGCAGCGTGATGTTGACCGACTGGCCGATTCTTTCCATCACCACCTTCCTTCCGCTCGTTGGCGCGATCATCATTCTGCTGACGCCGGAAGATTCCGACTTCGGTCGACGCAATATCCGCAACGTTGCGCTGGTGACAACGGTCTTCACCTTCGTGTTCTCGGTGATTTTCGTCTGGGGCTCGTTCGACAGCAGCAGCGCCGATTTTCAGCTCGTCGAGAAGACGCCATGGCTTGGAACCGGCATCTCCTATTACATGGGCGTCGACGGTATTTCGATGCTGTTCGTCATCCTCACGACCTTCCTGATGCCGCTCTGCGTTCTGGCGAGCTGGAAGACGATCAATGTTCGCGTCAAGGCGTACATGGTTGCGTTCCTGCTTCTGGAGACGCTGGTCATCGGCGCGTTCTGCGCCCTCGACATCATCCTGTTCTACGTCTTCTTTGAAGGCGGCCTGATTCCGATGTTCATCATCATCGGCGTCTGGGGCGGTCCGCGCCGGATCTATGCGAGCTTCAAGTTTTTCCTGTACACGCTGGCCGGATCGGTGCTGATGCTGGTCGCCATCATGTACATGTACTGGAACGCCGGCACCACGGCGATCCCGGAAATGCTGGCGCATGATTTCCCACCGGAGGCGCAAACATGGCTATGGCTGGCTTTCTTCGCGTCCTTCGCGGTGAAGCTGCCGCTGTGGCCGGTCCACACCTGGCTTCCCGACGCCCACGTTGAGGCGCCCACCGCAGGCTCGGTGGTGCTCGCCGGCATCCTGCTGAAACTGGGTGGCTACGGGTTCATCCGCTTTTCGCTGGCGATGTTCCCGCTTGCTTCCGTCGACCTCTATCCGCTGATCTTCACGCTCTCGGTCATCGCCGTGATCTACGGCTCGCTCGTGGCGCTCATGCAGGACGACGTGAAGAAGTTGATCGCCTATTCCTCCGTCGCCCATATGGGCTACGTCAAGATGGGCATCTTTTCGGCCAACGAGCAGGGCCTTCAGGGCGCGCTCTTCACCATGCTCTCGCACGGCCTGGTGTCCGGCGCGCTGTTCCTGTGCGTCGGTGTGATCTACGACAGGCTGCACACACGCGAGATCGCCGCCTATGGCGGACTGGTCAACAACATGCCGAAATACGCCGCAGTGTTTATGGTTTTCACCATGGCCAACGTCGGCCTGCCGGGCACATCCGGCTTTATCGGGGAATTCCTCGTTCTGGTCGGCGTGTTCCAGGTCAACAGCTATATTGCGATCTTCGCGACCACAGGCGTCATCCTCTCGGCCGCCTATGCCCTGTGGCTCTATCGGCGAGTCATATTCGGCGCGCTGGAGAAGGAAAACCTGAAATCCATGCTCGACCTGTCCACCCGGGAGAAGATCATTCTCTACCCGATGGTCGCGTTGATCATCTTCTTCGGCGTATATCCGATGCCGGTGTTCGATATCACCGCTGCGTCGGTGGACGCCTTGCTCAACAATTATAATGCTGCGATCGAGGCCAGAAACGGCCTTGCGCTGGCGAACTGATCGACCGGGATTGACTCCATGACCGCAGACCTAATCACGGCAAGCCTGGAACTCTCGATACCGGAAATCATTCTGGCCGTGGGCTCGATGGTGCTCCTGATGATCGGCGTCTTCTCCCGTGGCCGGTCCGCGTCGCTGGTAAGCGGACTTGCCGTGGCGTTGCTGATTGTCGCCGGCCTGTGGCTGGTCACGTTGTCCGGCGAAGGCGAGGCGTTTGGCGGCGCCTTCCGTGACGACTCCTTCGCCAAGTTCATGAAGGTGCTGACGCTGATCGGATCGATCAGCGCCCTGGTCATGGCTGTCGGCTCGACCCCGGAAGAACAGATGGACCGGTTCGAGTTTCCGGTTCTGGTTGTGCTCGCGACGCTCGGCATGATGCTGATGATTTCAGCGAACGACCTGATCACGATGTATCTTGGTCTGGAGTTGCAGTCGCTTGCGCTTTACGTGGTTGCGGCGATCAACCGCGACAGCGTGCGTTCGACAGAAGCCGGCCTGAAGTATTTCGTGCTTGGCGCGCTGTCGTCCGGCATGCTGCTCTACGGCGCATCGCTGATATACGGCTTTACCGGGCATTTGGGCTTTCCGGGAATTTCCGAAGCGCTGGCGAGCGGCGACCGGACGCTCGGCATCGTGTTCGGACTGGTGTTTTTGCTCGTGGGCGTCGCTTTCAAGATATCGGCCGTGCCCTTCCACATGTGGACGCCGGACGTTTATGAAGGCGCGCCGACACCGGTCACGGCTTTTTTCGCGGCCGCTCCAAAGGTCGCCGCCATGGCGATGCTTATCCGTATCGTCATCGAAGCTTTTGATCCGATTGTCGCGGATTGGCGCCAGATCATCGTCTTCCTCGCCGTAGCGTCCATGGCGCTGGGGGCCTTCGCGGCCATCGGGCAGCGAAACATCAAGCGACTGATGGCCTATTCCTCGATCAGCCATATGGGATTTGCGCTCGTTGGTCTGTCGGCCGGCTCGATGATCGGCGTGCAGAGCGTGTCGCTTTACATGCTGATCTACATGGTCACCACGCTGGGAACATTCGCCTGTATCCTTGCCATGCGCCGCAAGGAAGAAGGCAATGTGGAGCAGATCGACGATCTGTCGGGCCTCGCCACCACCAATCCGGTCATGGCGACGATGCTGACGATCTTCATGTTCTCGCTTGCCGGAATACCGTTTCTGGCAGGCTTCTTCGCCAAGTATTTCGTGTTCCTGGCGGCGATCGAGGCCGGTCTCTATATTCTCGCTGTCATCGGCGTCCTCACCTCCGTTGTCGGCGCCTATTACTATCTGCGGATCGTCAAGATCATGTGGTTCGACGAGGCGGCTGAAGGCTTCATGCCGATCGGCGGAGAATTGCGGCTGGTGATGATCGTTTCCGGCGTCTTCGTCTTGCTCTACGCCTTTTTCGGCGGGCCGGTCATGCGGGCGGCGGAGATAGCGGCGAAGTCGTTTTTCTGATTGTGATCAAAGCCGAAGACTACCGTCATATCGCGCTGGATGACGTTCAATCGACAAATACGGAATGTCTGGAGAAGGCGCAGGCGGGGGATCCGGGCAACCTGTGGATCACGGCGCGGCGTCAGCTTGGCGGGCGCGGTCGGCGTGGTCGGCCATGGGTGTCCGAAGCAGGCAATCTCTATGCATCGCTGCTGTTGATCGATCCTGCGCCGGTCCATGCGCTTGCTTCACTGCCGCTTGTCGCCGCGCTTGCCGTGCATGGCGCCATCGCGCGCGCGCTGCCTGATCCGGAATCGTCGCTGAAGATCAAATGGCCGAACGATGTGCTGCTGAATGGCGGAAAGATTTCCGGCATCCTGCTCGAATCGGGCATAGTGCCGGATGGGCGGCGCGCCGTGGTTATCGGTTGCGGCGTCAATGTAGCGCATGCGCCGAAGGAGGCTATGTACGCCACGGCGACGCTGCGCGATGCAGGCGCCGCTGTTTCGGCAGAGGAGTTGTTCGCCTATCTCTGTCAATCCATGGCCCGGGAACTGGCGAGATGGGGGGAGGGAGCCAACATGTCGGAAACACGGGAATTGTGGCTGCGTTGGGCCACGGGCGTAGGAAAACAGATCACAGTCAATATGCCGAACGCCTCGATTGAAGGAATATTCAGGGATATCGACGACACAGGTTGTCTGATACTGGAGAAGCCCGACGGCTCCCTGCAGTCGATCGCCGCGGGCGATCTTTTTTTCCTGTAGGGCAAGCGCTATCTCCTGGGTCAAGACACGGCTGGAATACAATGACAGAAAAAGACGAACTAATATTTCTTCCGCTCGGCGGTGTTGGCGAGATCGGCATGAATCTCGCGCTTTACGGCTACGGCAAGCCGGACAAGCGGGAATGGATCATGGTCGATTGCGGCGTCACCTTTCCCGGGCCTGATCTGCCGGGTGTCGACCTTGTTCTGCCCGACATCCGCTTCATCGAGTCGGAAAAGATCAATCTGAAAGCGATCGTGATCACGCATTCGCACGAGGATCACTACGGCGCGATCGCCGATCTCTGGCCGACCCTCAAGGCGCCTGTCTATGTCTCGCCCTTCACCGCAGGCATGCTGGAATCGAAGCGCGCCTACGAGGGCGACGCCGAAGCCGTGCCGGTCAACCTGTTCAAGGCCGGCGACATTTTCGAAATCGGGCCATTCAAGATCGAGGCCATTCCCGTCAACCACTCGATCCCCGAGCCCTTTTCCCTTGCGATCACGACGCCCTTGGGCGTGGTCGTCCATACCGGCGACTGGAAGATCGATCATGCGCCGTCCATGGGGCCGCTCACCGACGAGAAACGTTTTCGCGAAATAGGCGACAATGGAGTTCTCGCGCTGATTTGCGATTCCACCAATGCAATGCGCGACGGCGTATCTCCCTCTGAACAGGAAGTCAGCGACAGTCTGGAAAAGATCATCGAAGCTGCGGAAGGCCGCGTCGCGATCACTACCTTTTCCTCTAATGTCGGGCGTATCCGCTCCGTTGCGAAAGCGGCCGAAGAGGCAGGCCGCAAGGTTTTGCTGCTTGGCAGTTCCATCAAGCGCGTGGTCAATGTCGCCGGCGATCTCGGCTATATGGAAGGCTTTTCCGAATTCATCAGCGAGGACGAGTTCGCCTCGACCCCGCGCGATCGCATAGTGATCATTCTGACCGGCAGCCAGGGCGAATCGCGGGCGGCGCTCGCAAAACTCTCCCGCGACGAGATGCGCAATATTTCCCTGTCGAAGGGAGACACCGTCGTGTTTTCCTCGCGCACGATACCGGGCAACGAAAAGGCGGTCCTCGATATCATGAACGGTCTGATCGACCAGGGCGTTCACATCGTCACTGACAGCGATGCGCTGGTCCACGTCTCCGGACATCCGCGCCGCAATGAACTGCAGCAGATGTATCAATGGGTGCGGCCGGAGTTCCTCATACCCGTCCATGGAGAAGCCGCGCATCTCACCGCCCAGGCAGAGCTCGGCGAACAGTCGGGCCTCAAGGTCGTGCCGCATGTCCGCAACGGCGATGTCGTGCGGCTGGCGCCGGGCGAAGCTCAGGTGATCGACGAAGCGCCGCACGGGCGACTCTTCAAGGATGGCGACCTGATCGGCGATTTCGATGAAATGGCAATCGGCGAGCGGCGCAAGTTGTCGTATGTCGGCCATATCGCCGTCAATGTGCTGGTCGACGCAAAGAATGTGCTGATCGATGATCCGGATGTCGTTTGTCGCGGCGTGCCGGAGATCGATGATACGGGCGCCTATATCGAGGAAACGCTTCGCGACGCGGCGATAGCAGCCGTGGAAAGCATTCCCCGCGTGCGTCGCCGCGATCTCGAACTGGTGCAGGAATCGGTGCGCAGGGCCGTGCGCGCAGCAGCGCGGAACGCCTGGGGCAAGAAGCCGGTCATGACCGTCTTCGTTACGCGAATCCGCTAGGAGGAAAACCTATGATCGGCAGACTGAACCATGTCGCGATAGCTGTCCCTGATCTGGAAGCCGCGGCGAAGACATACCGCGACACGCTGGGCGCTCACGTCTCGCAACCGCAGCCGCTGCCCGACCACGGCGTGACCGTTGTGTTCATAGAATTGCCCAACACGAAAGTGGAGTTGCTGGAGCCTCTGGGCGAGGGGTCTCCGATCGCGAAGTTTCTTGAAAGCAACCCGGCGGGCGGCATGCACCACATCTGCTACGAGGTCGATGACATTATCGCGGCGCGCAACGCGCTCGCCGCGGGCGGCGCCCGGGTGCTGGGCGACGGGGAGCCGAAAACCGGCGCCCACGGAAAGCCCGTGCTCTTCCTGCATCCGAAGGATTTCTGCGGCGCATTGGTTGAACTTGAAGAGGTCTGACCGATGTCGCCTGTCACCGGTATCGCGATCTATGTCGTCATATGGTGGATCACGCTGTTCGCCATCCTGCCGATCGGCGTGAAAACACAGGCCGATGAAGAGGATATAACGCTCGGCACGACCGAAAGCGCGCCTCACCGGCACAGGATGGGTTTCAAGCTGATCCTGACCAGCCTGGTCGCTGCGGCGATCTTCGCGCTCTATTATTTTCTTGTCGTCGTCTTTGAGCTGTCGGTGGATTCCATCCCGAGGATCGTTCCGGATTTCTCTGGTCGCGGTTGACGTCGGGCTGTTCAGTCGCGAAAGGATTCGAAGCGGTCCTGCAGCTCTCGCATGACCCCGATCCGTTCAGCGACATCGTCTCCCAGACGCGCGATCAGATCATCAAGCAGCAGTCCGTTAAGGCTCAGAAACGGTGTTTGCAGATCCCAGAACAGGTGCGAATCCGTGCTCACGCTCAGAACTGCGTCGGTATAGTCGCGCGCCCAGTAGCAGTGATTGTCGCAGATAATGACGACTGACAGCCCCTTTTCACTGGCGATCTGGGCGAGCTGATAGCTGAACCGCGTATAGCGGCGCATTTCGTAAAGAACGAGACAGGTGTTGCTGCAGTCCTCCGCGAGCATCTCGCTGAAGGTGCCGTTGCGGCCGTCCAGATAGCGCACCTCCGGCCGCACATAATCCAGCCGTCCTGCAAAATCCGAAGCAATGCCGGCGATTGTCTGGAAGCCGGTCACGAAAACCCTTGATGACGTGGCGAGAGCCTCGATTGCCTGTTGCCAGGGCGCGGTTTCGCGCATCTCGTAGACCCCGAGGATCGCGGCCATTTCCAGGTCGAAGTTTTCCCACAGGCGGCTGCCTGCCGCAGCGTTCTGTCGGATCCGGTCCACGCGATCGGATATCAGGAGCGGCGTCGCATCGATATCTGTGCGCATCTCTGCTTTTAGATCGCTCAGCCGCTGATATCCGAGCGATCGCAGGAAACGTCCGACCGTCATCTGGCTGACCCCGACCTGCTTGGCGATGGACGCTGCGGTCTCGTATGGCAGGGAGTTCATATTGGCGAGCATGTAGCTCGCGATCGACTTTTCCGATTTTGTCAGCTTGGCGAAATCGACCGTCAGGCGGTCCGCCAGGGGGGTGCTCATGAAACCTCTCCCGGTGTTTTGCCAAACCATGGTTTGGCTTTCTCCAACTGCCCGGCAAGACGCAGGAGCGTCGCCTCGTCGCCGAAGGCCGCAGAAAACATTACGCCGACGGGCAGGCCATCGGATGTCCAGTGCAGCGGCGTCGACATGCTCGGCTGGCCTGTCAGGTTGAAGAGTTGGGTAAACGGCGTAAAGGCCTGCAGGGCTGCCGCATAGGCGGCCTGATCCGGATTGTTCGTGTGCTGCACGCCGAGCGGCGCAGGTGGTTGGGCGAGCGTCGGGCTCATCACGACGTCATGGCGCCTATGGAAGTCAGCCATCCGTCGCCCCTGCATGTGGATGCGCGCCAACGCGTCCGGATAGGCCTCGACCGGAAGCGTGCTCGCAAATTCGACGGCGCTCCAGGTCGCCCGGTCGATGTCGTCGGGTTTGATGTCGCGGCCGAGTTCGGCGGCCCTGTTCTTGACGGCGCGCGAGACATTGGAGGCGACCAGCACCCAGAGCGCGTGTCCGAGTTCTTCCCAGTCTCCCGGCGGCTGTTCGTCAATCACAGTATGGCCAAGCTGTTCGAGCAGGCTTGCGGCGTCCTCTGCGGCCCGGGCGCACTCGGGATCGACAGCTGCTCCCGAAAGCGGCGCGCGCTGAAAGGCTATTCTGAGTCGGCCAGGGTTCGTCTTCACCTCATTGAGGAAACGCCCTCCATAGTAAGGCGCGCAATAGGGGTCGCCAGGCGCCGGGCCGTGCGTGGCGTCGAGCATGGCGGCTGAATCCCTGACCGTGCGCGTAACGACGTGTGACGCGGAAAGGCTTCCCCACCCTTCGCCTGCCAGCGGTCCGTTTGGTGTTCGCGCCCGACTGGGCTTGAGCCCGAAGAGCCCGCAGCACGAGGCGGGAATACGAATGGAACCGCCGCCGTCGCTTGCATGGGCGATCGGTACGATGCCCGCAGCGACGGCGGCGGCCGCGCCACCCGACGAACCGCCTGCGGTTCGGTCGAGGCTCCATGGATTGCGGGTTGTCCCGCAGAAGGTGCTCTCCGTTGATGCGGCGAGCGCCATTTCCGGCGAAGTGGTCTTGCCGAAAATGACCACGCCGGCGTGCTTGTAGCGCTCTACGAGCGTGGTGTCGGCCTTTGCCATGTTGTCCGCGAACAATTTGGAGCCGTGGGTCGTCAGGGTCCCGGACAGCATTGCCGAAACGTCCTTGAGGAGAAACGGCACGCCCGCGAAGGGGGCGTTGGCCGGCAGGTCTTTCAGCATGTTTTCGCCGAACGCGTACAGTTTTTGCGATAGCGCGTTGATGGCCGGATTGACGTCTTCCGCGCGTTCGATAGCTGCTTCCAGGAGTTCGTGCTGGCTGATCTCGCCCTTGCGCACAAGATCCGCAAGACCCAGACCATCATGGTCGCGATAGTCGCTGAAACCGGCCATTCGCCCCTCATTGTATTAATAAGATAACATCTATTGACTTTATGTGATACTTATAACACGATCGTCAACAGTTAGTTATTGCTCCCGAGTAAGAAGAGACGGAGCAGCAGGGTGAACAGCAACAGAAGTGAGATCATAATCATGAAATTTCCACCATCGATCAGCAGGGCGTCCGCAACCGTCGCGCTCGGACTGGGCGTCGCAGCCATGGCTTCGCTGCCGTCTCTGGCGCAGGAAAAGACCATCATCTGGGGCAAGCCGGCCGAAATTACCGGCTTTGACGCCCATGTGGCGGGCACCGTCGCATCCTGGGAAATGTACCAGATGATTTACGAGACACTGCTCGAGGCCGATGAAACACTTTCGCTGAAAGGCGCGCTGGCCGAGAGCTGGGAGCAGACGTCTCCGACAAGCTACACCTTCACGATACGCGATGGCGCGACTTTCTCGAACGGACGTCCGGTGACGGCCGACGATGTCATCGGAAGTCTGGAACGCATCAAGAATCCGGAAACAGCCTCCTACTGGTCGGCGCAACTCGGCGACATCGCAAAGATGGAAGCGGTCGATGACCGCACGGTCACGGTCGAGCTGGCTGAGCCGCATCCCGCCTTTCTGCCGGCGCTCGCCCATATCACGGCGGCGATCCTTCCGATCAAGGAACTCAAGGAGGGCAGTTTCGATCCTACGTCGCAGATGCTTGGCTCCGGCCCGTTCATGGTCGAGGAGCACAAACAGGACGAAGCATGGACGCTCGTGCGTAATCCCCATTACTGGCGCGAGGGGTATCCGCTCGCAGATCGCCTGGAAGTGCCGATCATTCCCGACCAGTCGGCCCGCATTGCCGCGCTTCGCAACGGGCGCGTCGATTTCTCAACGTTCGCCGATCCCGACTCGCCGCAAATGCTCGCCAAGGACGATAATATAAAGTCCAGTGCCCAGCAGACGACCAACTACTATCGCGTGGACGTCAATGCGCTCAGTGAAGACTCCGCGTTTCATGACAGAAAGGTGCGGCAGGCCATGAACCTGGCGCTGGACCGCCAGGCGATCGACGACTTCGTGTTCGCCGGCACGTCCGAGGTCGACTATCCTGTTCCGGGCGCCTTCGGAAAGGACGCCTGTCGTTCGCTTGACGCCTACGCGCTGCCTCGCGAAGAGCGTATTGAAAAGGCGAAAGCGCTGCTCAAGGAAGCCGGCAACGAAAACCCGGAAGTCGGATTGATCGCGGCGTCTTCCAATCCGGTCCTCGGGCGCATTGCGCAGGTCGCGCAGCAGAGCCTGGGAGAGGCGGGCTTCAACGTCACGATCGAATCGATCCCGACGGCGGAATATCTCCAGCGCGTGTTCACGGACGGCGATTTCGACTTCTCGGTCTCTTGGCTCGCAGGCTACACGGATCCGACCATGGTCATCGCCTGGTGGAACCCGGAATTCGCTATCTGGAACCAGGTCTTCCAGGAAAGCGTGCCGGAACTTTCAGCCGCTCTCGACGAAGTCAAGACCATGCAGGACAGCCCCGAGCGGGACGCCAAGCTCGCTGAAATCTGCGGCATGATCGATGAGAGCGCCAACCTGCTGGCGCTGGTTTCCAAGACCGACTATGTCGTCTACCGTGACGACAAGATCGAAGTGAAGGTTCCGGAGAAATCCGGATCGTCCGACACTTTCCAGTACATCGAGGAATTCAAACCCCTCGATTGATCTGGGCGCGTGTGGGGGGCGGGATTATCGCGATCCCGCCTCCTGCAGCCATCGCTTCATTCTTGTTTGAAATCGCCCTGTCCTGAAAACGGAAAGTTTGGTGGATGCGCCTGATCGGCTACCTTTTGCCCCGGATTGCCATAGCGCTCGTAACCACGCTCGGCGTCTCGATCCTCGTGTTTCTGGCTCTGCGCTTCATTCCGGGCGGGTACGCGGATATTCTGCTCGGACCGTTCGTAACGCCTGAAGCCCGCGCCGCGATCGCCCAGCGCTATGGACTTGACCAGCCTGTCGTCTTCCAGTTCGCTCATTGGCTTTTCTCGCTTCTGCAAGGCGATTTTGGCGTGTCGATGGTCACCCAAAAGCCGGTGATCGACGAGTTCCTGAGGCGCGCGCCGGTCACGCTCGAACTTGCGATGATAGCCCTCTTCGTCGCGCTCGCCTTCGGCGTTCCTCTTGGCGTCGCTTCCGGTGTCGCCGGTCGCGCTCGCGGCGGCTTCGGCCGCGTCATCGGCGCGGTTGGCGCCAGCGTGCCGGATGTCGTGCTGGGCAGCGCCCTCATCTTTGTGTTTTCCGTATGGTCGCTCTGGTTCCGGGTCGGCGGCTATGTTCCCTTCAGCGAAGCTCCGGTCGAGAACATGCGGGTTATGCTGCTGCCGGGCCTCACGCTCTCGGTATTTGGCGTCGCCCTTATCCTGCGCACCACGCGCGATGCGGTGATGCAGGTCATGACGGAGGGCCACATCACCACCGCCGTCGCGCGCGGCGAACGCCCGCGCGATATCATCCGGCTGCATGTATTGCGCAACGCGGCTATCCCGGTCGTCACGGTGGTGACGACCTATTTCGGTTTCCTGCTCAGCGGCGCGGTCGTGGTCGAAGTCTTGTTCTCTATCCCCGGCATCGGGCTTTACACATTCAACGGTCTCCTCAACCGGGACTACGCAATCGTACAGGCCGGCGTGCTGATTGCGGCTCTGGTCTTCATTTCCATCAACATGGTGTCCGATATTCTGTATGCGGCGATTGACCCGCGGGTCGGAACGGGGACCAGGCGATGAGCGCGTTGCGATTGACCGGAGCGGCGCTCGGCCGTCTGATGCGTGAAGACAAGCTGTCTTTTCTCGGCCTTGTCATACTCGTGTTGCTGATTCTCGTCGGGCTCCTTGGGCCCTGGCTGCCGTTGGGCGATCCGACAAGGATCGCCGCAGGTCCGCGGCTCGGTCCGCCCTCCTGGGCTTTTCCCTTCGGCACCGACGAACTCGGGCGCTCCTATCTGCCGCGCGTCGTTGAGGGTATTCGCGCCACGTTTTTGCTTTCCATCGTCGCAGTATCGATTACCGCCGTGATCGGCTCTTTCTTCGGGATGCTGGCAGGCTATTTTCGCGGTATGACGGACCATCTCGTCGCCCGCGGCGCCGATATCCTGTTTGCCTTTCCGGCCATCATCGTTGGCCTTCTTGTCGCGGCCCTGATGGGGCCAGGCCAGATTTCCGCGGTCGCTGTCATTTCCATTGCAACGATACCGCTGTTTATCCGCGTTGTGCGCTCGGTGACGCTCAGCGTCGCCGGCCGCGGATTCGTGACCGCGTCCGAGGTTGCGGGCGCAACGCCGTGGCGGGTGATGATCGTGCATATCCTGCCCAACATTATTGGAGCGGTCATCGTCCAGCTCACCTACGCCATGTCGATCGGCATGATCATCGAGAGCACGCTCAGCTATCTCGGCCTCGGCGTTCAGCCGCCGCAGGCGTCGCTCGGATCGCTGCTTCGCGAAGGCAGCGCCTATCTCACGATTGCGCCTTGGCTCGTCCTGTCCGCCGGAATTGTCCTGTCTCTCGCCATCATGTCCGTCAACCTGGTCGGCGATGCGATTCGCGACGCCATCGAGCCGTTGAAGGGCAGGGCGCTGTCATGAGCGCGCTTGTAGAAATCCGCGATCTCGTCATCGCCTATGACGGGGCAGGCGCAATGACCCTTGGTCTCGATAGCGCCGAGCTTACCGTCGCCCGCGGAGAAACGCTGGCGATCGTCGGCGAGAGCGGCTCCGGAAAGACCACGATCGGAATGTCGATCGGGCGTCTGCTTCCTCCGGAAGCGCGGATCGAGAGCGGAACGATCACGGTCGACGGCGTTTCCGTGGTCAACGCCGACGCCGAAGCGTTGCGCCAGCTTCGCCGCGACCACCTCGGTTTTGTTTTCCAGAATCCGATGACGGCGCTCGATCCGACCATGCGCATAGAACGTCAGATGGTCCGGGCGATCGGCGGGAAACCCTCGCGCGACGCCATCGCTGCACTGCTTCGCAGGGCGGAACTCGACGATCCGGACCGGGTGATGCGCTCGTTTCCGCACGAACTCTCCGGAGGCATGGCGCAGCGCGTGATCATCGCCATGGCGATCGCACGGTCTCCAAAACTGATCATCGCGGACGAACCGACCGCTTCGCTGGACGCCTCGATCCGGGAAAAGGTCATGGAAACGCTCGGGCGGCTGCGCGAGGAGAATGGCGCGAGCATGGTGATCCTGTCCCATGACTTGCGGCTCATATCCCGCCATGCAGACCGTGTCGCGGTCATGTATGGCGGTCGCGTCGTCGAGATCGGACAAAGCGCAACCGTGCTGGAGCGGCCGGCCCATCCCTATACGCGCGCGCTCATCGCCGCGGCTGCGGGCAACGAGAAACCCGGCGAGCGCCTGGAGCCCATACTTGGCGCGCCGCCTGTTCTTAGAGGCCCAGGCCTGAAATGCGCCTACGAGCCACGTTGCGGCATTGCGCGACCCGAATGCGCAAACAACCGGCCCGAGGCGCGTCCCGTGGCGGCGCGCACCGTTTGCTGTCACTTTGCGGAGGAGGTGGCTGCAGCAACGAGCGATACGGAGGAGGCGCGAACAGAATGACCGAAACCGTCGTCGATCTGCAGCATATCGTCGTGACCTATCGCGCCGGATTTCTCGGCGGCGAGGCCTTTGACGCTGTTCGCAAGGTGAATCTGTCGATCAGAGCGGGAGAGACGCTCGGGCTCGTCGGAGAGTCCGGTTCGGGCAAGACGACGCTTGGTCGTGTCTGCCTTGGTCTTCTTGCCCCGACGCAAGGCGTCATGAGTTTTGGCGGCGCTCCGTTCGGCACGCTGCGGCAGCGTCGCGGACAGCTTTCCGTCGTCCTGCAACATTCCGAATGGGCGCTCAATCCGCGGCTGCGTTGCGGCGTCTCCGTGGAAGAACCGCTGATCATTCTCGGCGTAACGGCGGAAGAACGCAGGCGGCGCGTGGCGGCCATTTTCGACAGCGTCGGTCTCGGCGACGGGTATGTCGACCGTTTTCCGGGTCAGTTGTCGGGCGGTCAGCGCCAGCGCGTCTCCATCGCCAGAGCCCTGGTGACCGAGCCACGTTTCATCGTGTTCGACGAGGCTGTGAGCGCGCTCGACGTGTCGGTTCAGGCCCAGGTGCTCAATCTCATCATGGACCTTCAGCACAAATACGGTTTCGGCGCGCTCTTCATCTCCCATGATCTGGCTGCGACGCGCTATGTCAGCCATCGCATTGCGGTGATGTACCGGGGGGAGATTGTCGAGGACGCGCCCTCCGAGCGGTTCTACGGAACGCCCGACCATCCCTACAGTCAAATGCTGATGAGTAGCCTGGCGTGATGCGCAGATTCTTCTCCCATTGTCGAATTGCGATGAAGCTGGTTCTCGCCATGCTGGTTTCGGTTTCTTTCGCCCGCGCCGACGAAGCAGAATTGCAGCGCACCTGGGACGCCGCACGGGTCTATTTGCCGGCCGCAACGCCGGCGGGTTTCGTCGAGTCCGGCGTCGGCGATATCGATGCTCGGATTGATCCGGAATCTCCACCCGTCGCAGTGATCGTCTATGCGCATGGCTGCAGCGGTCTGAGCCGGATCACCGATACGACCGGGCGGTTTCTGGCGCAGGCGGGTTACGCGGTTGTTGCTCCTGACAGCTTCGCGCGGATCGACAAGCCGAAAAGCTGCGATCCGGCGACCCATCGCGGCGGATTGCATCGCGCTGTTCTTGGCTGGCGCCAGGACGAGATCCGTCATGCGGTCGAGCAGGCGTCGCTTCTTCAGTCGTTCAATGATCTGCCAGTGGTGATCATGGGGCATTCGCAGGGAGCGATCACCGTCGCCACGATAGTAGATGTCCCGGCGGCTGCCCGCATTGTCGAGGGCTGGACGTGCCATGCAGGCTGGCCGGAATATCACGGTCTCAACAGCGATCCGGACCAGCCGGTTCTGGCGCTGGTCGGCACGCTTGATCCCTGGTTCAAATCGCAGGTTCTCAGTGGCGACTGCGGCGCCTTCATGAGCCAAGACAATGGCTCACGATCGATCGTTTATCAAAAACCGGATTACCTTGCCGACAAGCACTGGCTGTCCGTGGACCGGGCGGTTCAAGCCGAGATACTCGAATTTCTCAACCGTTCGCTGACGATATGGAGGAACGAAAATGCTGGATGACAAGACGGCGAACGCGCTAATGGATGCAGTCGAGGCGGGGTTCGAGGCGCAGATTTCGCAAACTGCGGATCTGGTGCGCTTTCCGTCCACCCGAGGCGCTGAGGCGCCTGCCCAGGACTATATGGCCCGGCAGATGCGCGAACGCGGCCTCGATGTCGACCGGTTCAAGGTCGATATCGATGAGATCAGACACTGGCCCGGTTTCTCACCTGTTCATGTCGATTATGATAACGCCTGGAACGTTGTCGGGTCGCGACGCGTCGAAAATCCGAAAGGCAGGTCGCTTATTCTCAACGGACATGTCGACGTTGTGCCGACGGGACCGCTCGATATGTGGAGCACTCCGCCGTTCGAGCCGCGGATCGAAAACGGCTGGATGTACGGTCGCGGCGCAGGCGATATGAAAGCCGGCCTCATCGCTTGCCTGGCGGCTATGGATGCGGTTGAGCGGGCGGGCTTCGGTTTTACTGCGGATGTGTTTGTCCAGAGCGTCATCGAGGAGGAATGCACCGGCAACGGCGCGCTCGCCTGCCTTGCCCGCGGCTACAAGGCCGATGCGGCGCTCATCCCCGAACCTCAGAACCAGAGCATGATCCGGGCGCAGATCGGGGTCATCTGGTTCCAGGTTAACGTTCGCGGCATACCGGTTCACGTCGCAGACGCGGGAGAGGGCGCCAACGCCATCGAGGCGGCCTACACGGTCATGCAGGCGCTGCATGAACTGGAGCACGACTGGAACAGCCGCAAGGATCATTATCCGCCCTATGAGACGGTGGATCATCCGATCAATCTGAATGTCGGCCGCATCGAAGGCGGCGACTGGGCGTCCAGCGTGCCGGCGTGGTGCACGTTCGATGTCCGTGTGGCGATTTATCCGGGTCAGGATATCGCCGAGGCGAAGCGCGAAATCGAGGAAACGGTCCGGCTCGCTTCGCGCAGGAACGCCTTCCTGCAGAACAATCCGCCGCAAATCACCTACAATGGCTTCGAAGCAGAGGGCTATATCCTCAAGGACGCCGAAGAGCCGGTCGGACTGCTCGCAAGGTCCCACAGAAAAGTGTTTGGTGAGACGCTCATGGAAACGGCGTGCACGGCGACAACCGACGCCCGTTTCTTCGGGCTGTACGCGGATACGCCGGCGCTCGTCTATGGGCCGATCTCCGAAATGATCCACGGTTTCGATGAGCGTGTCAGCCTCGATTCGCTGCTTGGCGTCACGAAGGCCATGACCCTGTTCCTGGCCGACTGGTGCGGCGTGGAACAAGCGTGAACGGCAAAAAGGCCTGCCGGGCAGGCCTTTTTGCATCAATGTATATCTTGGTCTGAATGCGAGCTTGAAGCTCATCTGAAAATCAAAAAAAAACAAGGCGTTGAGCCTTGTAAATTTGTCGCGTGATCTAGAAACCGGACTGCTCCGGTGGCTGCGAGTCAATTCGCGCCTTAGATCCATCCTCCCAAGACTTTGACCGCGAAACGTGCGGGGATCTTTTCTCCCTGCCTCATTGGATCGGCAACCTAACGGATTGCGAAGCTGATGTCACCCGAAAAGTGACAATAATGTCGCTGTCCAGAATTTTTTTGGGCAAATTCCGAATCATCAGGGAAATATTCCCGTTTTTTGTTTGTCGCCGCTGGTCGGGCTGGACTGGCAGTGTCGAAACACCGGACCTCATGCTCGTTTTGCGCGTCTTTTCATCCGCATTGGAAGTGTTTATGAAAGCGGCTGATTTTCACAGAGACGGCGCGCCTGATTCCAATGCGGCGCTCCGTCGGCAACGGACCAGGCCATGCGTTTATCCCGTTATTTTCTCCCCATACTGAAGGAAAACCCCAAGGAAGCGGAAATCGTTTCGCACCGGCTGATGCTGCGCGCAGGCATGATCCGCCAGCAGTCGGCCGGCATTTATTCCTGGTTGCCGCTTGGAAAGCGCGTTCTGGAAAAGGTCAACACGATTATCCGGGAAGAACAGAACCGGACCGGCGCGATGGAAGTCATGATGCCGACCATCCAGTCCGCGGAACTGTGGCAGGAGAGCGGTCGCTACGACGACTACGGCAAGGAGATGCTGCGGATCGAGGACCGCCAGAAGCGCCCCATGCTCTACGGTCCCACCAATGAGGAGATGATCACCGACATCTTTCGCGGCTATGTGCGATCCTACAAGGATCTTCCGATCAATCTGTATCATATCCAGTGGAAGTTCAGGGACGAGATCCGTCCGCGCTTCGGCACGATGCGCTCGCGCGAGTTTCTCATGAAAGACGCGTATTCCTTCGATATCGACCGTGAGGCTGCCCGGCACTCCTACAACAAGATGTTCGTTGCCTATCTGCGCACTTTCGCGCGGCTTGGATTGAAGGCGATCCCCATGCGGGCGGAGACCGGCCCGATCGGCGGCGATCTCAGCCACGAATTCATTATCCTGGCGAAGACGGGCGAGTCCGAAGTCTTCTGCCACAAGGATTTCCTGGATTTTGATATTCCCGACGAAAGCGTCGATTTCGACGATGTGTCCGGCCTGGAAGCCATCGTCGACAAATGGACGTCTCTCTACGCCGCAACGTCGGACATGCATGAGGCTTCCGTGTTCGAGAGCATCCCTGAAAGCCAGCAGGTCTCGGCGCGCGGCATCGAGGTCGGGCACATCTTCTACTTCGGCACGAAATACTCCGAACCAATGGGCGCGACCGTAACCGGACCCGACGGCAAGGAACATGCTATCCACGGCGGATCCTACGGCATCGGTCCGTCGCGTCTTGTTCCCGCCATCATTGAGGCATTCCATGACGATAATGGAATCATTTGGCCGGAAAGCGTGTCCCCCTTCGACCTCTGCATCATCAACATGAAGGCCGGCGACGGGATATGCGACGACTATTGCCAGAAGCTCTACGACGCGACACAGATGGCGGGCCTGGATCCGCTGTATGATGACCGTGACGAAAGGGCAGGGGTCAAGTTCGCGACCGCCGACCTCGTCGGCGTGCCGACCCAGGTGATCGTCGGTCCGCGCTCCGCCGCTAATGGCGAAGTCGAAATCAAGGATCGAAAGACCGGCGAGCGTGTGACCGTCACGGTCGAGGAAGCCGTCAACCGGCTGACCTCCGGCAGACAGGAATAATCGATGACTGGAGAGGTTGCGGACAACACAATGGCGGCGGGCGATGCGCCGAAGCCCGCGCGTCCGATCCGTCCTTTCTCGACCTTCGAGCGAATGATCGCCTGGCGCTATCTGCGTTCGCGTCGACGCGAGGCGTTTATCTCGGTCATCGCCGGGTTTTCATTCGCCGGAATTATGCTTGGCGTCGCCACGCTGATTGTGGTCATGGCCGTGATGAACGGCTTCCGCGCCCAGTTGATCGACCGCATTCTCGGCGTCAATGGTCACATGATCATCCAGCCGATGGATCAGCCTCTGACAGACTATACGGGCATTGCAGCCAGGCTCGACGCGCTCGACGGGGTGAAATCCGCGATTCCCCTGGTCGATGGCCAGGTTCTGGCAACCGGTTTCCAGGGCGCGGGCACAGGCGCCCTCGTTCGGGGCATCGGAGCCGATGATCTCGCCGATTTGGAAGGCGTCGCAGACCACATCCAGACCGGAGATCTCGTTGGCTTCGCATCGGGAGAAGCGATCGCCATCGGCGCCCGCATGGCGTCCAGTCTCGGCGTTCTTGTCGGGGATACGGTGACGCTGACCACGCCGGAAGGCGATATCACGCCGCTCGGCGTGATGCCGCGCACCAAGGCCTATCCGGTTTCAGCCATTTTCGAAGTCGGCATGTCTGAAATCGATTCCTCGATCATCTTCATGCCGCTCGCCGAATCCCAGCTCTATTTCAACACCGACGGTCTCGTACAGTCGATCGAAGTGGTGCTCGACAATCCCGATGATATCGACGTCATGCGTCCGATTGTCGAGGAGGCGATGGAGCAGCAGGTGTTCATCACCGACTGGCGTCAGCAAAACAGGACGTTTTTCTCCGCACTGCAGGTCGAGCGCAACGTCATGTTCATGATCCTGACGCTAATCGTTCTCGTCGCCGCGCTCAACATCATTTCCGGCCTCATCATGCTGGTCAAGGACAAGGGCCACGACATCGCGATCCTACGCACGATGGGCGCGTCATCCGGCTCGATCATGCGCATCTTCTTCATGACAGGCGCGGCGATCGGCATGGTGGGCACTTTGGCCGGCGTGCTTCTGGGCGTCTTCATCTGCCTGAACATCGAGTCGTTCCGGCAGTTCTTTTCCTGGATTTCCGGAACCACGATCTTCGACCCGGAACTCTACTATCTCAGCCAGTTGCCAGCGGATATGGATCCGGGCGAAACGATCGCCGTCGTCGCGATGGCGCTCGGCCTTTCCTTCCTTGCAACCCTGTTCCCGGCATGGCGCGCATCGCGCCTCGATCCAGTGGACGCCCTTCGTTACGAGTGATTTCATGAACAGCGCCGCCTACGTATTGCAACTCGACAATGTCGAGCGCCACTACCAGCAGGGAGAAAACATTCTCTCGGTTCTCGGCGGCGCGAACCTGGCTTTGCGGCCGGGCGAGACCGTTGCGCTCGTCGCGCCTTCCGGCGCCGGAAAGTCGACGCTGCTGCATATCGCCGGGCTGCTTGAAAGGCCGGATGGCGGCGAGGTCTATGTCAACGGCCGCGCGAGCGGGTCCCTGTCGGACGAGCAGCGCACGGCCATGCGACGTTCGGATATCGGGTTTGTCTACCAGTTCCATCATCTGCTGCCGGAGTTCACGGCGCTCGAAAACATCATGATGCCGCAGATGATCGCCGGTCTATCCCACGAGGAGGCGGCTGTGCGTGCGCGGCAGTTGCTCGACTACATGCGCATCGGCGCGCGGGCGGACCATCGCCCGTCGGAACTCTCCGGAGGCGAACAGCAGCGCGTCGCGATCGCCCGGTCGGTCGCCAATGCGCCGCTTGTTCTGATGGCCGACGAGCCGACCGGCAATCTTGATCCCGCGACCGCCGGCTACGTCTTCGAAGCGCTTGAGGCGCTTGTGCGCCAATCGGGCCTGGCGGCGCTGATCGCCACGCACAATCACGAGATCGCCTCGCTCATGGATCGTCGAATCACCCTGCAGGACGGGCAGGTCGTGGAGATGGTCGCAGAGCAGGCCTGATCCCGGAAGTCGGGCCTTCCCCACAATTTTATCCCGAATGTAAACCGGATATTAACCACGGTACGGTAATCGCTTGACTGTCGAACATAAAAAGAACAAACTGGAAACATATCCAGTATAAGGAGGAACATATGTTCGATCTTGCTAAAGACTGCGCCGCCTTCGCCTCGATGGTCCTCTTCGTTTCCAGCATCACCATCGTCATGATGGCGCTCTGATTGTCCCTTTCCTGACCGGGTATTTGCTGCGCGGTCAGGCGCTTCCAGAAAACTGAAGACAACGCATGCGACTTGTCGCCAGCCCATGGACATGGAAGCTCCGCCGGGTGAAAATCGACCCGATTCCAAAAGAGACGGCGGAGTTCCATGACCGACAGCGAGTCTGCACAAACAGCGCATTCAAACGGACCGGGCTTCGTGCATTTGCGCGTACATTCGGCCTATTCGCTGCTCGAAGGCGCGCTGCCTCTCAAGAAAATCGTTGCGGCGGCGGTCGCCGACCTCCAGCCAGCGATCGGCATCGCCGACACCAACAATCTGTTTGGCGCGCTTGAGTTCGCCGCAAGCGCCGGCGACGCGGGCGTGCAGCCGATCATCGGCTGCCAACTCGACATCGAGATGGGCGACGGCGATCCGTCCGCGTCCGGTGGTTCCCGCAACCGCATCGCCCGGCGGCCGTCGCTTGTCCTGATCGCGGCGACGGCTGCGGGATACAGCCGGCTTGTCGATCTGGTGAGCCGCGCCTATCTCGACGGCGAAAGCAACGACACGGCGCATATCATGCTCGAGTGGTTGCAGGAGGGCGTCGAGGGGCTGATCTGCCTCACCGGCGCGTCCGGAGGGCCGATCGACGCTGCGCTGACCGCCGGCGACGCGTCGCTGGCCCAATCCCGGCTTGAAACGCTGGCGGCGCTTTTTGGCGATCGCCTCTATGTCGAAATCCAGCGCCCCACCGATTACAGCCGGCAGCATGAAAACGCCATGCTCGACATGGCCTATCGCAACAGGCTGCCGATCGTCGCCACCAACGAGGCGTTCTTTCCCGGTCCGGACGAGTTTGACGCGCATGACGCGCTTATGGCGGTGGCGCACAACGCCGTTGTTTCGGACGACAATCGCGTCCGCGTCACGCCCGACAATTTCCTGAAGACCCGCGAGGCGATGCTCTCGCTTTTCAAGGACCTGCCCGAAGCCACTGAAAACACAGTAGAGATAGCCCGGCGCTGCTCCTACATCCTGGAAACTCGCGATCCGATCCTGCCGCGCTTCACCGGTGGCTCGACGGACGATCCGGAAGCAGCGGAACGGGCCGAGGCCCAGGAACTGCGCCGACAGGCGGAGGAGGGGCTCACGGCCCGTATCGACGCGCTCGGCTGCGCGCCCGGATTTACCGTGGACGATTACCGCGAGCGCCTGGAGACGGAACTCGGCATCATCGAGCGCATGCGGTTCCCCGGCTACTTTCTCATCGTCGCCGACTTCATCAAATGGGCCAAGGCGCATGACATCCCCGTCGGGCCCGGCCGCGGTTCCGGCGCCGGTTCGCTTGTCGCCTATGCGCTCACCGTCACCGACATAGACCCGCTGCGCTTCTCGCTTCTGTTCGAACGCTTCCTCAATCCCGAACGCGTCTCGATGCCGGACTTCGATATCGACTTCTGTCAGGATCGGCGAGACGAGGTCATCCGCTACGTTCAGAAGAAATACGGGCGCGACCAGGTCGCCCAGATCATCACCTTCGGATCGCTGCAGGCGCGCGCGGCGTTGCGCGACGTCGGCCGCGTCCTGGAAATGCCTTATGGGCAGGTGGACCGGATCTGCAAGCTGGTGCCCAACAATCCGGCCAATCCGACGCCGCTGCACAAGGCGATCGAGGAAGAGCCGAAGCTGCGGGAAGAAGCGGCGGCCGAGCCGGTTGTCGGCCAGTTGCTCGACATCGCCCAGAAACTCGAAGGCCTTTACCGGCACGCCTCGACCCACGCCGCCGGCATCGTGATTGGCGACCGCCCCCTGTCACAGCTTGTTCCGATGTATCGCGATCCGCGTTCGGACATGCCAGTCACCCAGTTCAACATGAAATGGGTGGAGAAGGCGGGTCTCGTCAAATTCGACTTTCTTGGCCTTAAAACGCTGACCGTGCTGCAGACGGCGGTGAGCTTTCTGAAGGAACGCGGTGTCGACATTCTTCTCGAAGCCCTCCCGCTCGACGACGAAGAGACCTACAAGATGCTGTCGCGCGGCGAGACTGTGGGCGTATTCCAGGTTGAAAGCGCGGGTATGCGCAAGGCGCTGATCGGCATGCAGCCGGACCGTATCGAGGACATCATCGCGCTCGTCGCGCTCTATCGACCGGGGCCGATGGAAAACATCCCGGTCTACAATGCGCGCAAGCACGGGGAGGAGGAGCTCTCCTCGGTTCATCCGAAGATCGACTATCTGCTTGAAGAAACCCAGGGTGTCATCGTCTACCAGGAACAGGTGATGCAGATTGCGCAGGTGCTTTCCGGCTACTCGCTCGGCGAGGCCGACCTTCTGCGCCGCGCCATGGGCAAGAAGATCCAGGCGGAGATGGACAAGCAGCGGGACCGCTTCGTCAGCGGCGCCGTGGAAAACGGCGTGTCGAAGCAGCAGGCCGACTTCATTTTCGATCTACTGGCCAAATTCGCCAATTACGGCTTCAACAAGTCGCACGCCGCAGCCTATGGTCTCGTGTCCTATCAGACTGCCTATCTGAAGGCGCACTACCCGGTCGAATTCCTCGCCGCCTCCATGACGCTCGACATGTCGAACACCGACAAGCTGTCGGATTTCCGGCAGGACGCCAAGCGTCTGGGCATTGATGTAATCCCGCCGTCGGTTCAAACCTCGTTCCGGATTTTCAAGACGGGAGAAAACCGGATTTATTATTCGCTCGCGGCCATCAAGGGTGTCGGCGAGGCGGCCGTGGACCACATTGCCGAGGTTCGCGGCGAGAAACAGTTTGCGAGCATCGAGGATTTCTGCCTGCGCATAGACCCGAAAGTCATCAATCGCAGGGTTCTGGAGAGCCTCGTTTGCGCCGGCGCCTTCGACTGTTTCGGTCGCGACCGGGCGGAGCTTGTCGCCGGTATGGATCGATTGCTCGGTTTTTCGCAGAAGGCGTTCGAGGATCGGGTCAGCGGGCAAAGCGACATGTTTGGCGCGGGCGCTGCTACTGGTCCGGAAGTGATTCAATTTCCCGCCGTAACGCCATGGGTTGCTTCGGAAAAACTGCATCGGGAGTTTCAGGCGCTGGGCTTTTATCTCTCCGCGCATCCGCTGGATTCCTATGCCGAACTGCTTGACCGGATGCGGGTGCAGACCTTCGCCGAATTCTCGCTGGCCGTAAAAAAAGGCGCTGCGGCCGGGCGGCTCGCCGGAACCGTCACGTCGAAGCAGGAGCGAAAGACACGCACCGGCAACAAGATGGGCATTGTCGAGTTCTCGGACTCGTCCGGTCAGTATGAAGCCGTGCTGTTTTCCGAAGCGCTGGCGCTCTATCGCGCCCAACTCGAACCCGGAAGCTCGCTGGTCATCACCGTCGACGCCGAAGAGCGGCCGGAAGGCATCAGCCTGCGGATACAGACCGTGCAGTCGCTCGAGGAAAGGGCGGTGCAGGAACAGAAGGCTCTGCGCATCTTTGTTCGCGACAGCGGCCCCTTGCGGCAGATCGCCGGCCATCTCAACACGAAAGGCGACGGTCAGGTGTCCTTTGTCGTCATCAAGGATGACGGCAAGCGCGAGATCGAGGTCGAACTACCTGAACGATACAGGATATCCCCACAAGTCGCCGCCGCACTCAAATCCGCGAACGGCGTCGTCGACGTCGAACTCGTCTGATCGAAGCTTCAATCCTTCGACGACTTGGATTACCTTTCTAGGCAGAACCGGAATATGTCAGGGAGAAAATCACGTGGCTTATTCGATCGTAGCGACAAGGCCGGGCGGACCGGAAGTCCTGCAGAAAAAGGAAACCGAAGTCCCGCAACCGGGCGCCGGCGAGGCGCTGTTGCGGCACACCGCCATCGGCGTCAATTTTCTCGACGCCTACTTTCGTTCAGGCCTCTACCCGTGGTCGGTCGAGTCCGATCTGGTGCTCGGGTCCGAAGCCGCCGGCGTGGTTGAGGCTGTCGGATCGTCCGTCGGCAATGTGTCGCCGGGCGACCGGGTCGTCTACACCGCACCGAATGGCGCTTACGCAAGCCACCGGGTGATAGACGCAAAGACCCTCGTGAAGATTCCGGACGGAATAAGCGACGAAATCGCCGCGGCTTCGTTTCTCAAGGGCCTGACAGCCTACTACCTGCTGCATGGCAGTTTCGCAGTGAAAGAAGGCGACACGGTGCTCTTCCACGCCGCCGCCGGCGGCGTCGGCCTGATCGTCGGACAGTGGCTTGCGGCAAAGGGCGTTCGTGCGATCGGCACTGCGGGCGGGCCTGAGAAATGCGCCCTTGCGCTGGATCACGGCTATTCGGACGTCATCGACTACCGCAAGGACGATTTCGTCGAGAAGGTAAAGGAATTGGCGCCTGACGGCGTCGAAGCCGTTTACGACGCCGTCGGCAAGACCACCTGGCGGGGATCGCTGAAATGTCTGAAACTGCACGGAACATTTGTCAGCTTCGGCCAGTCGTCCGGCGCCATCACCGATTTCAACATCAGCGAGCTTGCGGCTGGTTCCTTCCACGCGACGCGACCGACGCTGTTCCATTTCGTCGGATTGCCCGGCTGGCTGGACAAGGCCTCGGCGGCGCTGTTCGACCAGATCGGTTCGGGCTCGGTCAGGATCAACATCAACCAGTCCTTTGACCTTGCCGACGCGGCCTCAGCCCACACGGCGCTGGAAGGGCGTCAGACCACCGGGTGCACCATTCTCACGCCGTAAATCGCTGGCGGTGACGTCGGACTAGTCGGTTGCGTCATTGTCGCGCTGGGGCCGGGCGTTTCGGCCTTTGCCGAACGTATAGCCCGTTTCCACCGCATTGTCGCCGAAGCGATTGTGGATGCGGTCGATCGCGCGTTCGGCGATGGCGCGGCGTTGCGCCGCCTCGTCGATGAGATCGGGTGGATCCGCGAGGTCGGATTGCGTGAGATCGGACACGCCGATCCCGATGAGACGATACTTCGTGCCGTCGAGTTCCGGCGACAGCAATGACAGTCCGGTTCTGAAAATGCGATCCGCCAGACAGGTCGGGTCGTCCAGGCGGCGATTGCGGGTGCGGATGCGAAAATCGGCTGATTTCAGTTTCAGGACAACGGTCTGACCGGCCATATCGTTCTTTTTCAGACGCCGGGAGACCTTTTCCGACAGGCTTCTGAGAATCGGGACCAGGGTTTCGGCGTCTGCGTAGTCATGGTTGAAGGTGGTCTCCGACGAAACGCTCTTGGCGCTGTCGCGGGTGTGTACCTGCCGTGAATCCTGCCCCCGCGACAGATGGAAGAGACGCTGGCCGATGAGGCCGTAACGCCGCATCAGGTCGCTTTCCTCCATGGTCTGCAACTGACCGATCGTCGTGACGCCGTCCTTCTTCAACGTTGCTTCGAACGCCTTGCCCACGCCCCATATCGTCGTCACCGGCCGCTCTCTCAGGAAATCGATGGCTTCGGCCCTGCCGATTACGGAAAAACCGCGCGGCTTTTCGAGATCGGAGGCGACCTTGGCGAGGAACTTGCAGTAGGACAGCCCGACCGACACGGTAATGCCGACTTCGTTCTCGATACGACGCGCCAAAGCGGCGAGGGTGCGGGCGGGCGGATTTCGGTGCAGCGTCTGCGTGCCTGAAAGATCCAGAAAAGCCTCGTCGATCGATATCGGCTGAACCAGCGGCGTCAGCTCTTCCATCATGCTGCGGACGTCACGTCCGACGCGGCTGTATTTTTCCATGTCCGGCTTGACCACGACCGCTTCGGGGCAGGCTTCGAGCGCCTTGAACATCGGCATCGCCGATCGCACGCCCTTGATGCGCGCCAGGTAGCAGGCTGTCGAGACCACGCCGCGGCGTCCGCCGCCGATGATGAGTGGTTTGTCGGCCAGTTCCGGATTGTCGCGTTTTTCGACTGCGGCGTAGAAGGCGTCGCAATCGATATGCGCGACTGTCAGATCATAGAGCTCATCGTGTCGGACGATCCGTGGACTGCCGCATTTGCGGCAGCGCCGCGACGG
The DNA here is from genome assembly GCF_019492055.1 of Flavimaribacter sediminis. Lineage (GTDB taxonomy): Bacteria > Pseudomonadota > Alphaproteobacteria > Rhizobiales > Rhizobiaceae > Flavimaribacter > Flavimaribacter sediminis. Next base: position 1,118,565 of record NZ_JAICBX010000001.1, read on the forward strand.
CTGCCCCTGATATTCAAGACAGTCGCGGCAAAAGCCGGCTGCGGGATTGTTTGGCGCATGTTCCATGGCGATGATCGTGCGGAACAAATATTGAACATCATGGTTGTAGGCGCAATGCCTGCGGGCATCAAGCAGAAATGTGGCGCAGAATCAGCCGCGTGACCTCGGTCCAGTTGGCGGCGAGATGCACATCCTCGCCGGGATCCGGCGCCATCGCGCGAAACGTGTCGTTCGCCATAAAGTTGATCGCCATGGAATGCGGTATGTGTTTTTTCACGGAATGCAGATTGTAGATCATGTCGTCGATCAGAATGACGGGATGCTCGCTATCCGCGTGGATTTGCCTGATCAATTCGCCCTTTGAAGATTCGCTTGCGACGAGTGGATAATGCATGCCGAATTCATCCAGCAAGGCCCTGCGCGCGGCGAAGTATTTTGGCGGCATCGCCGATAGAAAAACGATGTCCGCAACGGTAGAGAGCCTTGCCAGCGATTCGACGACGCCGATGGTCGGCGTCTGCCATTTCTGTTGTGCTGCGAAGAAAGCGTCCATCAGCGTCGACACCGTCATGGACGGCGCCGCATTGCCGCCGGCAATCGACACGACATTGCCTGTCAGCTTGAAGGAGCGCGGTATCAGTTCGTAGCCGTTCTTTTGCAGAAAGGCATTGAACGGATCAAGGAAGTTCAGCGCGACTTCGTCAACATCGCTGACGATGAGAGGCCGGTTTCCGTCCAGGACTGGAATGTCGATTTTTGGGTTTTGTCGCCTCGTCACGGATTTGCCCCCGGGAGAGGGCCACCATTTTCCGAATACCATGCATTTACAATTGTTTGAGGGGAAATTTGACGATCCTCGCAATAGGCGAGAAGCGTCGGTTCATGGTTTGCCAGAAAATCGAATACACCTGCGGCGAAGCCCGGCTGGGCGGCAGCGTCGCGCAACGTTTCCGGTGTCAAACCGGACAATGCCCAAAACCTGGACATCATCTCCTCATTCGCGGAAATCCAGCTCAGGATATCCGCGCAGAGCGCCATTGTCTGTTCGTTATCCATGCACTGTGTCGACAAGTGGGCGAATTTGCATTTCCTCAACCTTATTTTTCAAAACTTTGGCGTTTCGAACAGAAATTAGTCCCGCGAGATCAAATCCTGTAGGATTATATCCTGGTGCGTAATAGAGAATACGGAGCGTTTTATGCCCAAGCGTGTCATGATTGTCGAGGACAATGAGCTCAATATGAAGCTCTTTCGCGACCTGATCGAGGCTTCCGGATACGAGACAATACAGACGCGCAACGGACTGGACGTGCTGGACCTTGCGCGCCAGCATAAACCGGATCTTATTCTTATGGATATACAACTTCCGGAGGTATCCGGACTTGAAGTGACGAAATGGCTCAAGGACGACGATGAGTTGCACACGATACCGGTTATTGCGGTGACGGCTTTCGCCATGAAAGGAGACGAAGAGCGCATAAGACAAGGCGGCTGCGAGGCCTATATGTCTAAACCGATTTCAGTACCCAGGTTTTTGGAAACGATAAAAAACTATCTCGGCGATTATTGACGACACTGCGCACGTCGCCGGATGGAACGGGAATATTGCCATGACGGCGCGAATACTTGTTGTCGACGATATAGCCGCCAATCGCAAAATGCTGGCCGCCAGGCTCCAGGCCGAATATTTCGAGGTGGAGACCGCGGCTGACGGCAGACAGGCGATCGACATTTGCACCACGTCGGCGGTCGATCTGGTGCTGCTTGATATCATGATGCCTGGTATCGACGGCTATGAGGTCTGCAGGTTCATCAAGTCGGATCCCCGGACCATGCATATTCCCGTCGTCATGATAACGGCGCTGGATCAGCTTCAGGATCGCGTGAAGGGGCTCCAGGCGGGCGCCGACGATTTTCTGAGCAAACCTGTCAATGAGACACAGCTCGTCGCGCGCGTGAAAAGCCTCGTTCGTTTGAAGACGATGACCGACGAACTCCGGGTGCGCGCCCAGACGGCGATGAATATCGGCATCGAGAAGTTCATCAACTCCAATGCGGAACTGGACTCGAGAAAAGGCGTCACCTTGCTCGTTTCGGAACGCGGTCTGTCGCGAACAAGGCTCAAGACGGCGCTACGCAGATTTGCCGATGTCACTGAAGTCGCCGATCCGGGAGAAGCGCTGTCGGCGGCGACAGGCGCGGATTTCGAGCTTGTCATAGTCGACGCACGGCTGGCTTCACACGATCCGCTGCGACTGTGCTCCCAGTTGCGCTCAAATGAAGCAACGCGTTTCATTCCTCTGCTGCTGATCTGCCAGGAAGGCGATGACGGACTTGTCCACAGGGCGCTCGACCTTGGCGTGAACGACTATCTTGTCGCTCCGGTCGATCCCAATGAGTTGATTGCGCGTTGCAGGACGCAGTTCAAACGCAAGCGGTTCAATGATCATTTGCGATCCAGCGTGCAGAATTCGATCACGCTCTCGGTCACCGATCCGTTGACCGGGCTCTATAATCGTCGCTACCTCGACAGTCATCTGGAGACGTTGGTCAAGCGGGCTCAGGAACGGGGCAGGGCGTTGTCTATCATCATGCTGGATGTCGACCGGTTCAAACTCGTCAATGACGAACATGGCCACGACGCCGGAGATGCGGTGCTTACGGAATTCGCGACACGCATACGCGGCGTCATTCGCGGCATCGATCTGTCCTGCCGGATTGGCGGCGAGGAGTTCGTAATCGTGCTTCCGGATACGTCCGCCAATGATGCGCGCATGATCGCCGAGCGTCTGAGGCAGGCGGTCGAAAACGCGCCGTTCCGGATCGGGAAGGAGATGTCGGCTCTCAATCTGACAGCTTCCTTCGGTGTTTCGGGACTTGTCGAGGGCGACAGCGCCGCCAGCCTGATCAAGCGGGCCGATACAGCGCTTCTGGCGGCGAAACGGGCGGGCCGTAACCTGGTGATTTCCAAGATGAGTTGAATGGCGCCGCGGATGTCACGGAACTTTCAGGAATTGCGCCTATTGTACCGGATGTCTTGATTTTTGATGTCGCGCGACAGGCCTGTATTCGCATCGCCGCATCCGTAAATTTACCATTTTTACGCATGCCGAAGCGAATCAGTTAAGAAATCGTTGATTTTTTTGCCGTGTTGCGCAAGAGTTGAGGCAATTGCAGTCGATGACTGATCCGCAAGCAGCAGACTGCTGAACAATTCAGTTACCCCATGGTGCTCAGGTCCGCCGCATCTCCTGGGTCGTGGGGTCGGCTGGTCGGTGTCCGGTTTGTGGCCTCCTCGTACCGCAGCCGGCGCCGATCGGCCCCCATATAAAAAGCCGCTTCTGAATTTCTGAAGCGGCTTTTTTTATCGACGTTTGGCGATGCCGCTACTTGATTTTGGCTTCTTTGAATTCGACGTGCTTTTTGACGACCGGGTCATACTTCGTCTTGACCATCTTTTCGGTCATCGTGCGGCTGTTCTTCTTTGCAACGTAGAAGTAGCCGGTGTCGGCAGTCGATACCAACTTGATCTTGATTGTGGTGGCTTTGGCCATTGTTCTGTCCGCTTTCTAAAAACGAAGCCGCAGGCAGCGTAACGCTCCGCGGCTGAAATCTGGCGGGATAACTACAAATGCCTGACGAAAAGTCAAGCTCTATTCACCGCGCAGGGCGGATTAGGATGCGACCCATCGATAGGGCAATGTAGATCAGGAAGAAGAAAGCGAGGCCATAGGCGAAGCCGTGCGGGCCCATCGCGCTGATCGAGGAGCCCAGAACCTGCGGCCCGATCATCATGCCAATTGAATAGCAAAAGATGAAAGCGGCGTTGGCGGAGGCGAGCTCGCCGCCGTGCAGGCGCGCTCCGAGGTGGGCCAGGCCGACCGTGTAAAGGCCGGCGACGACGGCGCCCCAGACGAACAGCACTGCGGCGAGCAGCCACCAGTTAATTGAAAGGACTGGCAGGAAAAGGGCTCCCGCCAGGCCGACAACCGCAAAGAGCGTCAACAGGGATCGCCGATCACGGACGCGGTCGGACAGAATGCCAATCGGGATCTGGAACAGCACATTGCCAAGACCGATCATGGTCAGGAGCAGGGCGCCGTCGCCCTCGGTGAATCCTATCCTCAGCGAATACACCGGAAAAAGCGCGAACCCGCCGGATTCGACGGCTCCGAACACAAAAACGGCCGCCGTCGCGGTTGGCACGAGATACACATATTTGAAAAATGGTCCGATAGAGCGGCGCTCCAGCCGTGGGCTTTCGTTGCGCGCCATCATCACAGGAATAGCCGAGGCGAGAATAATCGCGGAGCCGACCAGAAAAGGCACAATGCCTTCGCTTCCGAGAATGGAAAACAGCATTGGCCCAAGGGCGAAACCGAGCGACAGCACGGTTGCGTAGAGCCCGAGAATGAAGCCGCGCCTGGATGGCGGCGCTGCTGTATTGATCCAGAATTCGGAAAGCACGAACAGCAGGGTTATGGCGCCGTGGAAAGTGACGCGCAGCGGAAACCACATCCAGAAATGCGGGGCGAGATAGAAGCCGATCGCCGACAGGGCCGCAATGACAGCGCCGGCGAGCATGGTGTCGGCGACGCCGAAGCGCATGGCGATCGGCGTGCAGAATGGCGCTATCGCGAGCGAGGCTATCCCGGCGACCGCTGAATTCAGCCCGATAAGCGAGGCCGAGACGCCTTCTCTCTCCAGAATGAAACTCAAGAGCGGAAGCCCGAGCCCGAGCGCGATACCGACAGCGCTGATCGATGCGATTGCGGCGCTGACTGGCAACCAGGCTATTGGGGCTTCGGCTTCGGCGATAGTGACAGTGTCGTGGGCCCGCGAGTCCATGACGAGGCTCTAAAGAATTTCGCGGCTGCGCCGGCCATAGCGTGACTGATAGAAGGGAACAGGTCCGCCAAAGGGCAGATCGGCGTCCCGCAGCATCGCTTGCCGTAAATCCTCGATAACTGCGAGGGTAATGCGCGGCATGCTTACCTCTTCCATTTCGGAAAACCGCACCCAGCGCAAATCCACGAGTTCGTTGCTCGCCTCCGGCCTTGCATAGCCGATTTCGTCCCGAAAACAGGCGAAAAAACGAGTGTCAAACCGCCTTTTCTGCCTGGGCGGCGTAATGGCCCGGGCGATATAGCGCAATTTGGATTGCATTGGAGCAAGACCCCTGTCGGCGAAATCCTTCCAGACGCCGCGATTTATCGTGCGTCCCTCGGCGGCGATCAGAAGACCGACCTCCTCGTAGGTTTCGCGTATGGCGGCGGTCGCCAGGGCCTGGGCCCGAACGGGAGAGGCGGGGCTCGCCATCTTCTGCATCAGCTTGGCCGTCACCGTCTCCTCGAGATGGTTTGCTACCGGCACGCGTCCGTCATGCGGATCGCGGCGGCCACCGGGAAATACATAGAGATCCGGCATGAAGGCGTGCGCGACATGGCGCTTGCCCATCAGAACGGCCGGCTCGTCGCCGGACCGGTCTATGACGATCAGCGTCGCGGCGTCGGTCGGGCGCAGCAGCGGATAGTCGCCGGTCCGCTTGCTGGCGTCGGCGTCCATGTCGACCTTGTTTGCGAAACGATTGGGAAATTCTGGTGTGTCCATATTCAGGCCAAGCCCCGTCACAGGCGTATCATTCGTACCTGTCCAAATCGGCGACCTCATCCGCTTCCCCGCCGAATCCATGCATATAGTTGGCCCATTGCATGCCTATGACAGCGCCTTTTACGGGCTGCATCAGCGCAAGCGCCATGACGATCGTCATCGGAGCCCAGATCGCCAGGTGCTGCCAGGTGTTGAGAATCACGAGTTCCTCGAAGATCATGAATGCGGCGACAATGACATGGCCGGTTATGAAAATCACGAGATAGGGCGGCAGGTCGTCGGCGCGCTGGTGATGCATCTCCTCGCCGCAGCATTCGCAGCTATGAACGGGTTTGAGAAATGACTTGTACAGCCGCCCTTCGCCGCAATGCGGGCACCGTCCGAGCCAGCCTCTTTTCATCGCGCCCCAAAGGTCGCGTTTCTTCGGCGACGCTTCATCGCCATATCTGATTTCAACCGACATTCCATTTACCCCCTTCGCCGCCCGCGGCGAACCGAGCCGCGTTGCTTGCGGGAACTGCTGTTCGCCTTGTGAAAGGAACGCGTCGCCGTCGGCAACTTGCGACCCTCACTCAGCATTTCAAAACGAAGCGCGCCCGCAAGGGGTATGGCTTCGGCCAGCCGCACTTCCACGCAGTCGCCCAACCGATATCCCATGCCGGACTTTTCTCCAACCATCGCCTGATGCGATTCGTCGTAGATATAGTAGTCCAGGCCGAGCGTGGAAACGGGTACAAAGCCGTCTGCGCCAAATTGAGGCAGGCTGACAAACAAACCCGATTTTGTGACGCCGGAAATCTGGCCGTTGAATATCTCACCCACCCGGTCCGCCAGGTGATGGGCGATCAGACGGTCGACCGTGTCGCGTTCGGCGGCCATGGCGCGGCGCTCGAAGGCGGAGATTTCCGCTGCGATCTCCTCCAGATTCTCTTCTTCCCTGGCCGTCACTCCGCCCTCGCCAAGCCCGTAAGCCGCAATCAACGCGCGATGCACAATCAGATCGGCGTAGCGGCGGATCGGCGAGGTGAAATGCGCGTACTTCCGAAGATTCAGGCCGAAATGGCCGATATTGTCAGGGCTGTAGACGGCCTGGCTTTGCGAACGCAGCACCATTTCGCTGACCATCGTCTCGTAGGGCTTGTCGCGCGCGCCGGCCAGAATGCCGTTAAAACTGTTGGATCGCAGGTTTCCCTTCGACAGGGACATGTTCAGTGTTTTCAGGAAATCGCGCAGCGCTTCCTGCTTGGCGAGCGAAGGCTCGTCGTGGATGCGGTAGATCAGCGGCTGGCGTTTTCGCTCAAGGCTTTCGGCCGCGGCGACATTCGCCTGAATCATGAATTCCTCGATCAGACGGTGCGCATCCAGTCGGTCGGGAACGATCACATCGGCGACGCTGCCGTCGTCGTTCAGCCGGATCTTGCGTTCCGGCAGATCGAGATCAAGCGGCTGTCGCCGGTCGCGACCCTTTTTCAGCACGCCATAGGCATGCCAGAGCGGTTTCAGAACGCCATCGAGAAGCGTTCCGGTCTTGTCGTCCGGGTGGCCGTCGATTGCCTGCTGCGCCTGGGCGTAGGCGAGGCGCGCCGCGCTCTTCATCATGACGCGGTGAAATGTGTGTCCGATCTTTCTGCCGTCGTGATTAAAAATCATCCGCAAGGCGAGGGCGGGGCGGTCCACGCCTTCCTTCAGTGAACACAGATCGTTCGAGATGCGTTCCGGAAGCATCGGCACGACCCTGTCCGGAAAATAGACCGAATTGCCGCGCTTGAAGGCCTCCCGGTCCAGAGCCGAATCCGGGCGTACGTACCAGGCGACATCGGCGATCGCGACATAGACAATGACGCCGCCCCTGTTTTCGGGATTGTCGTCTGCTTCCGCGAAAACGGCGTCGTCGTGGTCCTTGGCGTCGGCCGGATCGATGGTGACGAGCGGGATCTTGCGCCAATCCTCGCGATTTTTCATCGTCGCGTGATCGGCTTTCGTCGCTTCGTCCAATACGGCTGGCGGGAACACGTGCGGAATGCCGTGGGCATGGAGCGCGATGGTGGATATCGCCCGTTCGCTGGCGACCGATCCGACGACGTCCTGGATCTTTCCGCGGTTGAGCCCGTGACGTCCGGTCCGCGCCGACTGCACCTCGACGAGGTCGCCGTCCTTCGCCTTGCCGACGTCATCGGGAGCAATAAGAATTTCCTTGTCGCGCCGCTCAACCGGCTCGATGCGGCCGCCGCCGCCGGGCGTCGACCGGAAGACGCCGAGTGTGAAGCCTTTCGACCGTTCGAGCACCTTCATGATGCGTCCGGTGAAAGGCGCATCCGCCGGGTCGTCGTTCTGTGCGATACGGGCAAGCACCTGGTCGCCGACGCTAGGCGCCGGTCCTCGCTTGCGGTTTTTTGCGGGGCGTTCAGCGCGAATGCGCACAGCCGGCGCCACCGAGCCGTCATGCGGCCATTCGGACGGCCGCGCCATCAGGCTCCCGTCATCTTCACGCGCGACGATTTCGAGAACCGTCCCGGGTGGAAGCGAGCCGGGGCGGACCAGGGTCTTGCGCCGTTTCTCGAGCAGTCCGTCGTTCTCGAGATCCTTCAACAGCAGCTTGAGGTCTATGCGATCCTGCCCTTTGAGGGAAAAGGCCTTGGCGATGTCGCGCTTGGACGCGCGGTTCGGATTTTCCGCGATGAAACGCAACACGGTTTCGCGATCCGGAATGGCGCCTTTTGCATCTCCTTTCCTGATCTGCTTCTTCGTCAAATTCAGCTCTCTGTCTTGGCGGCGGGTTTCTTGCGCTTGGCGGGCGCCTTCTTGCGCGTCGTCGCCTTGCCGCCGCCCTTTGCGGCTTTCGCCGCGATCAGTTCGAGCGCCTGTTCCGTGGTCACCGCGTCAGGCTTCATATCCTTTGGCAGCGTCGCATTGATCTTTCCCCAATTGACGTAGGGGCCATACCGTCCGTCGCGAACGGTGATCGCGCCGCCGTCGGGATGATCGCCGAGTTCCTTCAGGGCCGCGGCCTTGGCGCGGCGTCCGCCGCCATTGGCCTTCTTTTCGGCGATCAGCGTGACGGCGCGATTCAGGCCGACGGAGAACACGTCCTCTATGCTCTCGAGATTGGCGTAGACGCCGTCACTGTGCACGAACGGGCCGTAGCGACCAAGCCCGGCGGATATCATCTTTCCGGTTTCCGGGTGCATGCCGACATCGCGCGGAAGCGAGAGCAGGGCGAGCGCCTTTTCGTGGTCGATATCTTCTGGCTTCCATCCCTTCGGCAGGCTGGAACGCTTTGCGTCCTTGCCTTCGCCGCGCTGGACATAGGGGCCGAAGCGGCCGGTTCGAAGCGTGATCGGCTCGCCGGTATGCGGATCATTGCCCAGTTCCGCCGGCTCGTCCGATCCCGAGGCCTCTGCATCGGCGGCGTTCGCGCCCAGTTGCCGCGTATAGCCGCAATCCGGGTAATTGGAGCAGCCAACGAAGGCGCCGTAGCGCGACAGTTTCAGCGACAGGTTGCCGGTTCCGCATTTCGGGCAGATCCGGGGATTGGAGCCGTCCTCGCGTTCGGGGAAGACAAGCGGCGCCAGTTCCTCGTTCAACGCGTCCAGTACATTTGAAACCCGCAGTTCCTTGGTTTTTTCGATATGGGTCAGGAATTCCGTCCAGAAATCCTTCAGCACGTCTTTCCAGGCGAGGTCGCCGGCCGAAATCTTGTCGAGCTTTTCTTCCAGCGCGGCGGTGAAATCATATTCGACATAGCGCTCGAAGAAATTCTCGAGAAACGCGGTGACCAGGCGTCCCTTGGCTTCGGGAATGAGTTTGCGCTTGTCGATGGTCACGTATTCACGGTCGCGCAAGGTGGCGAGCGTCGCCGCATAGGTTGAAGGCCGGCCGATGCCCAGCTCTTCCATCTTCTTGATGAGGCTTGCCTCGGAGTAGCGCGGCGGCGGCTCGGTAAAGTGCTGTGAAGCGTCGATTTTCTCGCGTTCCAGCTGATCCTTCGCATCGATACGCGGCAGCCGCTTGTCGTCGTCGTCATCCGCCGGGGCGGCGTCTTCCTTTTGGTCGGTATAGGCGGCGATGAAGCCGTCGAAGCGGATAACCGATCCGGTGGCCCTGAGGCCGGCGCGGCTGTCGCCATTCACGGCGCTAATCTCCACCGTGGTCCGCTCGATCTCGGCCGAGGCCATCTGGCTGGCGATCGCGCGCTTCCAGACAAGGTCGTAGAGACGCAGCTGGTCGGAATCGAGGAACCGTTTCATCTGGTCCGGCGTGCGCGAAAAGTCGGTCGGGCGGATCGCCTCATGGGCCTCCTGCGCGTTCTTCGCCTTTGTAGCGTAGAAGCGCGGCTTTTCCGGCCGGTACCGGTCGCCGAACTGCTCGCCGATCGCCTGTCTTGCGGCGTCGATCGCCTCGCCGGCCATCTGCACCCCGTCGGTTCTCATATAGGTAATGAGACCAACGGTTTCTCCGCCGATGTCGATGCCCTCATAGAGACGCTGCGCCACCTGCATGGTGCGCGACGCGTTAAAGCCGAGCTTCGAGGAGGCCGCCTGCTGCAGCGTTGAGGTGGTGAAGGGCGGCGCCGGATTGCGCTTCGTCGGTTTCGCCTCGACGCTTTCGGCGACGAAAGCCGCGCCATCGAGCATTGTCTTCAGACGGTTGGCGTCGTCGGCGTTCGTCACCGACATCTTCTGCAGTTTCTTGCCGTCGGCCGAAACCAGACGCGCTTCGAAGCCTTCGTTGCGCGGCGTCTGCAGGTGGGCGACGATCTGCCAGTATTCCTCCGATACGAAACGCTCGATTTCCGACTCGCGGTCACAAACCAGTCTCAGAGCAACCGACTGCACGCGGCCGGCAGACCGGGCGCCCGGCAGCTTGCGCCAGAGAACCGGCGACAGGTTGAAGCCGACCAGATAGTCCAGCGCGCGCCGCGCCAGATAGGCGTCGACGAGCGAAGCGTCGATGTCGCGCGGATTGGCCATGGCGTCGAGAACCGCACGCTTAGTGATGGCGTTGAAGACCACGCGCTTGACCGGCTTGTCGCCGAGCACGCCGCGCTTCTTGCTCAACACCTGCAGAACGTGCCAGGAGATCGCTTCGCCTTCACGGTCGGGGTCGGTCGCCAGGATCAGACCGTCGGATTTCTTTACCGCCTCGGAAATTTCCTTCAGCCGCTTGTTCGACGCCGTGTCGACCTGCCAGCTCATTTCGAAGTCTTCGTCCGGGCGCACCGAGCCGTCCTTGGCGGGCAGATCGCGGACGTGCCCGAAGGATGCAAGGACCTTGTAATCGGAACCAAGGTACTTGTTTATCGTCTTGGCTTTGGCGGGGGACTCGACAACTACAACATTCATGAGAAACTCTGGAGGTGGCGTCTTTGGGGCTTGCGAAACCGGTGCAAGCGGTGAATCGAGGCTCAGCAAATGAACACCCGGCGACGAATGGTCAAGAGGGCAGAGCGACATTTTTGGGTGGAGCCATCCTCGCATATGGTGTCTTTCGAGGCGGTTTTGCAACCCGTGACCGGTGTTTGGCATCTGCCTCAGTTCGCCGAATACGGGGTGGCGAGCGACACCATTCCGCCGGCGTGTCGCTCGATCCGGCCGGCCAGATCAAGCTCCAGCAAGACCATCTGAACCTGCGATGCGGCGACGCCTGCATGGCGAATGATGTCATCGATCGCGATTGGCGTCGGTCCCATCAATCCGGCGATGCGTTCGCGGTCCGCGTCGGCCGGGGGCGGGGCGGCCGCCGGTTCGCCAAGCTGGTCGTCCGCCTGAAAATTGAATTCCTCAGGGACGGCGACGAGCGGATCGATCGCGGAGACGACATGGCCGGGTTCGGCGGCGAGAATTGCGCCGTCGCGGATCAAGTCGTTGGTCCCCTTCGCGCGCGGATCAAGCGGCGATCCGGGCACTGCGAACACCAACCGTCCGTAGTCGCCGGCAAGCCGCGCCGAGATCAGCGAGCCCGAGCGCTTGGCGGCTTCCACCACGACCAGCCCGAGACTGATCCCGGCGATGATCCGGTTGCGCCTCGGGAAATCGCGCGCCCGGGGCTCGTGTCCGAACGGCGTTTCGCTCAACACGATTCCGGTTTCGGCGATCCTGTTCATCAGCGGAATGTTTTGCGGCGGATAGGGCCTGTCCAGTCCGCCGGCGAGCACGGCGATGGTTCCCGTCGGCACAGACGCCTCATGCGCCGCGGCGTCTATGCCGCGCGCCAGCCCTGAAGTCACCGAGAATCCGGCTTCGCCGATGCCGCGGGCCAGCATCCCGGCGATCTTGCATCCGGCGATCGAGGCGTTGCGTGATCCGACAATCGCCGCCGACGGCCTGGCGAAGAGGCTCGCGTCGCCCTTGATCGTGATGATCGGCGGCGCGGAATCAATGGCGCGCAGCGCTGGCGGATAACCGGGCTCGCACGAAGCGATCAACCGGCAGCCTGCGCGGTTTGCTTTCTCCAACTCGCGTTCACCGACATCCCGGCCGGCGATCCGGAAGGGCTTCGACAATCCGCCGCGTTGCGCCAGTTCCGGCAGCGCGTCGAGGGCTGCGCCGGCGTCGCCGAAGCGCATGATCAGCTTGTGGAACGTCACGGGGCCGACATTCGGGCTGCGGATCAGCCTTATTGTGTCGATCAGTTCGATTTCGCCGAGGGATCGCAGGCCGCCCGCCGCGATCTTGGCCATCAGAGCATCCTGCTCTTGTCCGGGTCAGATGGCGCGACCCGTTCAATATAAATGAGTAACATTCCTTATCCCTTGTCTCCGATTCTGCTTTCCTCACCGGAAACGAGCCGTGCAATATTGGCCCTGTGCTTGAAAATGGCGATTGCGCTCATGAGTGTCAGCAATTGCGCGATATGGGCGTGACCGAGCAGAAAGACCGCGACCGGCACGACGATGACCGCGACCAGCGCAGCCAGCGAAGAGTAGCGGCTTAAGAAAGCCGTTGCGAGCCAGACAACGGCGAAGATGGCGCAGCCGAGAGGCAGCAGCGCCAGCAGCACGCCAAGATAGGTCGATATGCCCTTGCCGCCGCGGAACTTCAGCCACACCGGAAAACAGTGACCGACGAAAGCGCCTAATCCGGCGATGATCGCGGCATCCAGTCCGTAGGTCTTCGCAATCAGCACGGCCGCCAGGCCCTTCAGCGCGTCAAGGATCAGGGTCGCCGCCGCCAGCCCCTTGTTGCCCGTGCGCAGCACGTTTGTCGCGCCAATATTGCCGGAGCCGATTGACCGGATATCGCCCAGGCCCGCCATGCGGGTCAAGAGCAGCCCGAAGGGAATGGAGCCGAGGAGGTAGCCGAAGGCCAGGGCTCCAAGAAAAAGAGGCAGGCTCAATTGCCAGCTCATCGGATCAGGCATGGTCGCAACCACCCGTTGTCATTATCACTGGGCTCACCTTGTTCGAAAGCATGCACCTGGAAAGAGTCCTAGCCGGATCGCGGGCGCATCGCAACACGGCTATGGGAAGGGAGACAACGAAGCGTCATCCTTTACCGACAATTGGACGAGGTTTATCTCAGCCCTTCATTGATGCTGTTCAGCACACGGCTGCCGGGGCAAAGCTCGTCCTTGCCCAGACTGTTCAAGGGCCTGGTTGCGAGCTCGATGGTGTGGTTGAGATCCTGTGTGTTCGGGTCGAGATAGAGAAGCCCGGTCAGGATTTTGTTCTCCTCACGCGCTGCCTGCATCGTCATCAGCGCCTTGTTGCGGTCGTCGGTCTGGTGACTGTCGCTGGCCTTGTGCAGATGGATGACGGATCCGTCGTGCAATGTGATCGCCTGGGTCGTTCCGGGGTCGTATTGCGTGCGAATCTCTTCGCGCATCGGTACGAAATCGATCGGCATTGCTTCGAGATGCGCCCTGGTCGCGGCGTAGCTCTTGGTTGACCCAACGTGGTTGGCGAAGGTGACGCAAGGCGACACGATGTCGATGAAGGCAAATCCCTGATGCGCCATGGCGGCGCGTATGAGGGGTTCCAGTTGTTCCTTGTCGCCGGAGAAGCTTCTCGCAACGAAACTGGCGCCTTGAAGCAGCGCGAGGCTGGCCAGATCGATCCCCTCGAACGGTGTTGGAGATCCGTATTTGCTGATCGAACCAAGATCGGCCGTGGCGCTGTCCTGACCTTTGGTCAGGCCATAGCAGCCGTTGTTGGCCACAATGTACGTCATGTTTACGTTGCGGCGTATCAGATGGATGAACTGGCCCATTCCGATGGAGGCGGTGTCTCCGTCGCCCGACACGCCGATGTAGATCAGGTCCCGGTTGGCGACGCTCGCGCCGGTCGCGACCGACGGCATTCGCCCGTGCACGGAGTTGAAGCCGTGACTGCGGCCGAGAAAATAGGTGGGCGTTTTGGACGAACAGCCGATCCCGGAGAGCTTGGCGATCCGGTGCGGCTGGATCGAGGATAAAAAACAGGCGTTGCGGATCGCCGTCGAGATACTGTCGTGGCCGCAGCCCGCGCACAGCGTCGAGATCGCGCCGTCATAGTCTGCGACCGTATAGCCCAGCGCATTGACGGGGAGACGGGGATGGCGAAATTTCGGCTTGAAATAGGACATCAGACACTCTCCGGATGCAGTTTGACGACATTGGCGCTTTCAATATCCAGCGCCTGCCTGATCTGGCTGGCGATGGTGCGCGCAGTGATCGGAATGCCGGAATAGTTCAGCACCGACGTCAATTTGTCGGGCGAGACGTGGCATTCGTTCATGATGAGCTGTCGCATCTGACCGTCCCTGTTCTGTTCGATCACGAAAACCGCGTCGTGCTCGTGGATAAAATCGTCGAGGCTTTTGTGGAAGGGAAAGGCGCGTATGCGCATCGTGTCGATCGGATAACCTTCCTCCGCCAGCGTCTCGACGGCTTCGTAGGCGGGCGAAGCCGATGTGCCAAAAAACAGCGCGCCGAGTTTCTTGCGCGTTTTCGGCTTTTTTACCTCGATCGGCGGATGCGTCTTGGGCTCCGGCACGTAGGATTTCGCGGTTTCGAACTTGCGCAGCAGGCGGTCGACGTTCTGCACGTAGTCCTCGCCGCGCTCCGAGTATATCGCCATCTCGTTCTTGGACGAGCCGCGGGTGAAGAAGGCGCCCTTGTCCGGATGTGTGCCGGGCAGGGTGCGATAGCAGATCCCGTCGCCGTCGACGTCCAGGTACCGGCCGAACTTTTCGACAGTGTCCAGAGCTTCTGCGTCCAGAACCTTGCCGCGGTCCATCTCGTAGTCGTCATCCCATTCGAGTGGCGGCGACATTACGTCGTTCATGCCGAGATCCAGATCGGACATGATGATGATCGGCGTCTGAAACCGCTCTGCAAGATCGAAGGCCTGAACGGTCATGTCGAAACACTCGCGCGGCGTCGCCGGAAACAGAAGCATATGCTTGGTGTCGCCGTGACTTGCATAGGCGGCGGCCAGGATGTCGGACTGCTGGCTGCGGGTAGGCATGCCGGTCGAGGGGCCGGACCGCTGAACGTCGATCAGGACAACGGGCACCTCGGCGAAGTAGGCGAGACCCAGAAACTCGCTCATCAGGGACAGGCCGGGGCCGGATGTGGCGGTGAAGGCGCGGGCGCCGTTCCAGCCGGCGCCGACGACGATGCCCATGGCGGCGATCTCGTCTTCGGCCTGCAGGATGGCGAAGTTCTTCTTGCCGGTTCCCGGATCGATCCGCATTCGTTGCGCGTATTTGGAAAAGGCGTCGATGACGGACGTCGACGGCGTAATCGGGTACCACGCCGCCACTGTCGCGCCGCCATAGATTGCGCCCAGAGCCGCGGCGGTGTTGCCGTTCATCAGGATGTGATTGCTTTCCTTGATGTGCGGCGCGTCATTGCCGCCCATTTCCAGCCGAATGGGCAGGGGGCAGGAGAAGTTTTCTGTGGCGTATTGAAAGCCCATTTCCAGGGCTCTCACATTCGGATGGATCAGCTTTTCCTTTCCCTTGAACTGATCGTTCAGCAGGTCTTTCAGGATGGAGAAACGGATATCCAGAAGCGCCGCCATGGCGCCGACATAAACCACGTTCTTCAGGAGCTGCTGCAGGCGAGGGACCTTGAATTCCCGCATGCACATCTCTGTCAAAGGAATGCCAAGATAGGTGATGTCGTCCCGCTTCAGGTGCGGCGCAAGAGGTTTGGTGTCGTCGTAGACGAAGTAGCCGCCAGGCTCGATTTCCGCGATATCCTGCTCCATCGTTTGCGGGTTGACGCAGACCATCAGGTCCACGCCGCCGCGCCGGCCGAGATACCCCTTGGAACTCACCCGCACCTCGTACCAGGTCGGCAGGCCCTGAATATTCGACGGAAAGATGTTGCGTGGACTGACCGGAATGCCCATCCGGAAGATCGCCTTGGCGAAGAGGTGATTGGCCGAGGCCGAGCCGCTGCCGTTCACGTTGGCGAATTTGACGACGAAGTCGTTGGTGCCCTTGATCTGTTTCATTTCACGCGAACCATGTCCGGCGTCGCCTTGGCGACATTGTAGAAAAACATCTGCATGTCCCAGGCTGCGGTCGGGCAGCGCTCGGCGCACAGTCCGCAGTGCAGGCACAGATCCTCATCCTTGACCATCACCTTTCCGGTCTGGAGCGCGCCGGAGACGTAAAGGTCCTGCTCCCTGTTTTCAGCCGGAACCAGCAGCCGCTGGCGCAAATCGTCCTCGGGCCCGTTCTGCACAAAATTGATACAGCTGGTCGGGCAGATATCGGTGCATGCGTCGCACTCGATGCAGTCGCCCGCAGAAAACACCGTCTGCGCGTCGCAGTTCAGGCAACGCTCTGCTTCGACGAAGGCTGAGTCTTCGGAAAACCCGAGCTCAACCTCGACCGACCGGTCCTTCAGCGCTTTCTTGAGGTCGACCAGGGGCACGATCTTGCGTTTGTCGTTAATGGGAATGGAATCGTAGCTCCATTCGTGGATGCCCATCTTCTGGCTCATCAGATTGACATGCGGCGGAGGCCGTTTCGAAAGGCTCTTTCCCTGACAATAGAGGTCGATGGACACCGCCGCCTTGTGGCCATGGGCTACCGCGGTGATGATGTTTGCGGGACCGAAGGCGGCGTCCCCGCCAAAAAAGACCTCCTTGCGAGTGGACTGGAAGGTCTCGTCGTCATTGATGATCGGCGTGCCCCAGCTGGTGAAGCGGATGCCGGTGTCTTTCTCGATCCAGGGAAAGGCGTTTTCCTGGCCGATGGCGATCAGGACGTCATCGCACGGGAAAAACTCCGGCTCTTCTCCGGTGGAGACCAGTTCGCGACGGCCGTCATTGTGGTAGACGGCCTTGACCTTGTCGAAGGTCATGCCGGTCAGCTTTCCGTTTTCGACAACAAATTCCAGCGGTACGTGGTTTTCGAGGATAGGGATGCCCTCATGCATCGCGTCCTCTTTTTCCCATGGGCTCGCTTTCATGTCCGCGAAAGGGCTGCGCACGATCACCTTGACGTCCTCGCCGCCAAGGCGGCGGGACGTGCGGCAGCAATCCATCGCCGTATTGCCGCCGCCAAGCACGATCACACGCTTGCCGATCTTCTTCGTGTGCTCGAAGGCGACGCTCGACAGCCAGTTGATGCCGATATGAATATTGGCGTCCGCTTCCTTGCGGTTCGGCAGTTTGGGCAGGTCCCGTCCGCGGGGCGCGCCGCTGCCGACGAACACGGCGTCGTAGCCCTTGCCGAGCATTTCAGCCATGCTGTCGACATAGGTGTCGAATTTCGTGACGACGCCCATATCGAGAATGTACCCGATTTCCTCGTCCAGCACGGTTTCCGGGAGTCTGAAGGACGGAATTTGCGAGCGCATGAAGCCGCCGCCCTTGGCCTGTCCGTCATAGAGATGCAATTCGTAGCCCAGCGGAGCCAGATCGCGCGCGACCGTCAGCGAGGCCGGCCCTGCTCCGATGAGGGCGATCTTCTTTCCGTTGGCGGGCCCCGCCTTGGGCAGACTGCCTGCAACATCGTCCTTGAAATCCGCGGCCACCCGTTTCAGCCGGCAGATCGCCACGGGTTCATCCTCGACACGGCCGCGGCGGCAGGCGGGTTCGCAAGGCCTGTCGCACGTCCGCCCGAGCACGCCGGGAAAGACGTTGCTTTCCCAGTTGATGAGATAGGCGTCGGTGTAGCGCTTCTGCGCGATCAATCGAATATATGCGGGGACTGGCGTATGCGCAGGACACGCATACTGGCAGTCGACGACCTTGTGGAAATATTCAGGGTCGCTTGTATCAGTCGGTTTCAGGTCTGCCTCTCCCTACGCAAACACAAAACGGAGCGCTGCATCCCTGTGCGGCGTCTACAGTGCACGTCTGTGATACCCCTCCGACGATCCCTCCCGGATCGTTGTGCATAAAGTCCATTTTAACCTGAAATCCACTTGCGTTCCACCCGTCATTTACTGTGCCGATGCGCGTAGTAACTTGATTGTGTTCAGCAATGGCCGGATCGCGGCCTGGTTGCGTGGTTTGTCGTTCGGAGATACGCGCCTGATCCGGAGGCTGAAAACAACGTGGTTTTTTGCGCTCAAATTGCGCGTTTGGGCTTGCAACCCGCGCTTATTTAAAATAATTCTAAATTAGAAATTCGTTATCCCGTTTTGATGGGAATTTCGAATGGGGAGGAAAAAGACCTGTCAGACAGGTGATCGTGTAAAAGCGTCGTCTTTTGCGAAGATCAATGACAGGCGCAGTCCCTTGAATGCGGAGCGCTCGACCCCTTGGCTCGCCTGGGCGTCGAAACCGCATACCAGAAACCGGCTTGCAAAACGCGCCCTTGCAAGCCGGTTTTTCATTTTCGGCAGGCCGCGTGAATGTAATTCAAGCGTAAAGCTCTTTTGACAGGTTGGGCGTCGAACTCTACAGGTCGGCACATATCCCCTGAACATCTTCGCATTGACGAACAACGGCATGATCCCGGCAAACAATCGCTGCCCGAAGCGCACACAAGATGATATTCAGCGACTCGCAGAGATGGTGACCATGACGCTCAATACAGACTTAAACAGCACATCCCCGATCACCGGCATACATCCGGCCCTCGCTTTCGCCCTTGAGGCGAAAGGCTACACACAGCTCACTCCGGTTCAATTGGCGATGGCGAATGAGGAGCATGGCGAAGCCGATTTGCTGGTCTCGGCGCAGACCGGCTCGGGAAAAACGGTCGCCTTCGGCATTGCAATTGCGCCGACACTTCTTGGAAGCGGCGAACGCTTTGACGCGGCTGCCGCGCCATTAGGCCTGATAATCGCTCCGACGCGCGAACTTGCCATTCAGGTCCAGCGGGAACTCGACTGGCTCTACGCGGAGGCGCAGATCAGGATCGCAACCTGCGTCGGCGGGATGGACATGCGTAACGAACGCCGTGCGCTCGAACGCGGCGCCCATCTTGTCGTCGGCACGCCAGGGCGCCTGCGCGACCACATCACGCGGGGAGCGCTCGACCTGAGCGCCATTCGCGCGGTGGTGCTCGATGAAGCCGACGAGATGCTGGACCTCGGTTTTCGCGACGACCTGGAATTCATCCTCGGCGCGGCGCCGAGAGACCGCCGGACACTGCTGTTTTCGGCGACCGTAGGACGCGGCATCGCCGAGCTGGCCAAGACCGTGCAGACAAATGCGGTGCGCGTTGCGACAACCGCCTCTGCCGAACAGCATGCGGACATCGATTACCAGCTGATGCTGGTGCGGCGCGACGAGCGGGAACACGCCATCATCAATACGCTGCTGGATTCCGACAGCACGAGCGCTCTGGTGTTCTGCCACACGCGTGAAGCGGTTCGCCATCTCACGGCGCGCCTCGCCAATCGCGGCTTCTCGGTGGTCTCACTTTCTGGCGAGATGGCGCAATCGGAGCGTTCAAATGCGCTGCAATCCATGCGCGACGGACGATCGCGCGTCTGCGTGGCGACTGATGTCGCGGCGCGTGGCATCGACCTTCCCAACCTGGACCTTGTGGTCCACGCTGACGTGCCGGGCAACCCGGAGACTCTGCTGCATCGTTCCGGCCGGACCGGCCGCGCCGGTCGAAAGGGCGTCTGCGTGCTTATCGTGCCGGAAAACAGGCGTGGCGCGGCGCAGCGCGTGCTCGCATTGGCGAAGCTGACAGCGACCGTGCGCGCCGCGCCCGGCATTTCCGAGATCGAGGCGCGCTACCGCCGGCGGATACTCGATGCCGCCGTTTCGGCCGCGGAGCCTGACGAGCTGGAGGCGGATTTCGTGTCCGATTTGCTGGAACAGGCGGGGCCGCGGCGCATCGCAGCGGCGTTTCTTCGCGAGCAACTGGCCGCTCACCCCGTTCCCGAGGAACTTTTACCGCTCCCCGCCGAGGCCCTGAAGAACAGGAGTTCCAGGCGCGACCGCCAGTCCGCGGAGGGACACGCGCCGGTTCGCGAGCCGCGCGGTCCGGATATGCAGGGCGGCGTCTGGTTCACAATTTCAATAGGGCGAAAGCAGCGCGCCGATCCGAAATTCCTGTTGCCGATGATCTGTAACGCCGGCGGCGTGACAAGACGCGATGTCGGCGCGATCAGGATCGACGATGCCGAAACACGTTTCGAGATTTCCGCCGACAAGGCCGCCAGCTACGCGGAGCAGCTCAAGCGGCCTGGCGGGCTTGAGAAAGGCGTTATCATCGCGCCGGCCGGTGAAGTGCGCGGGAAGCCGAGGCATGCGAAACGAAAATTCAAGGAGGGTGGAAAGCCAGTCCACAAACACAAGGGCCCGGCGGCCGATCGCAGCAAAACGCGGAAACCCAAGGGCCGTAAACCAAAACGCCCAGCCTGATTGGCGCATCACGCGCCGCAATTATCGCGACTTACGTTCGCAAGTTCTTGACGCGGACCGCAAAAGCAGCCGCGAGTATGCTTTGTGAAAAGGCAGGAGAGCCTTGCTCAAACGGCTTTGCATCAACACTGCGGACCCAAAATAAAGACGCGTTCCCGGGGTAGCCCCTGGCAGCTTCGAAACCATCAGCCACGTGAGCGTGGCAATGTCTGGCACGGACAACAGCAATTGATCCGGGTCTCTCTTCTCAACGCGCCACCATGCCAGAGAGTCGCAGCCACCATTGGCGAGTAATCGCACATCGTCGTCATTCGATGGTTTTGAGCCCAAGCCGATCAACTTGCGTTCCAGTCTCATCAGCCAGGTGTTGAAGAAGCTTTCTGTGTAGGCGCTCAACTCGATTTTGCCTTTCACGTCCACTGTGTAGCAATCGGCGTAAGAGCCGGCGCGTTGAGCGCAGGTTGCGAGCGATGCGTTCTCCGGCAAGGGGATTTTTCTGATCGAAGCCAAACTATTCTCCTGCGCAAAATCCGCGAGATCCTTCTCCGGCATCCTGTGTCTCGCCGCCGCGAGGATCTTGTCGCCCTCCTTTGTTAGCAGGCCTGGATATTGCCGTCTCGATGAATTGCCGCCACGCCAGCCTCCAGCTATTGCTGTTGTGAGACAAAAGCATGGGCAAGGCAGGCATGGACGACAAACCGGCGAAAAGAATTGCAGTCGTGGGCTGCGGGCCGAGGGGACTTGGCGCGCTTGAGGCGCTTGCCGCGCGACTTTCGCGCGAGGGTTCGCCCATGTCTGTGGACGTCTACGATCCATTTCGCATGCTCGGCGCGGGGCCGAATTTCGATCCGAACGAAAGCGAGGTCTGCCGGCTGAACATTCCGATCCGCGACATCGAGATCGATCCTCCGGGGTTAACCCGCTGCCCGCCGTTCGTCGAGTGGCTCTCCGACGCGCCGGACCCGGATGATTTTCCGCAGCGCGCGGAGTTGGGGCGTTATTTGGAGATGCGCTATGCGGATCTCGCTGAGCTTGGCGTCTTCGCGATCACCCATCAAATAATGTCGGTCGAGCGCGCGCGGCGGGACGAAAACGGCTGGTGGCTGCTGGCGGCCCGCAAATGGCGTGGACCCTACGCTGAAGTGTTGCTGACCCTCGGTCAACCGGAGACCGCGCCGGACGATCAGCTTGCCGAGTGGCGGCGTCATGCGGAGACATCCTCCGGGACCCTGGCGCAGGCCTATCCTGCGAAACAACTGCAGGCGCAGGGGGCTGATTGGGCGGGCAAAACCATCGCGATACGTGGTTTTGCACTATCCGCCTTTGACATTCTGCGGGTCCTGACGACGGCGCAGGGAGGCAGCTTCGATAGTGGGCGTTATTATCGGTCCGGGCGTGAGCCCGAGCGCATCCTGCCGTTTTCGTTCGATGGCAGACCGCCTTTCCCGAAGCCGGAAACCGAGGCGCTGGACGCACGTTTTGAGCCAACGGCGCAGGAAACCGAAACCTTTGCCGAAGCCATTGCGCAAGCCGCAGCCGCCACGTCGCAACAGGCGCGAGACCTCGTTGACGCCGCCTTGACGCCGGCCGTCGCGCGCATCTTGCGCCACTGCGGCGCCGATGCCGGCGCGCAAGCCGTTGCAGACTGGCTCGGCACGGAATGGGAAGACCCGGGATCGCAGGAAGTATCCGGATCGCGCGAGACGCTCGATGACGGGATCGCAATGGCCGAAGGCGCCCGCGCGCCATCCATCGGGTTCGCCGTCGGCCAGGTCTGGCGCAAATGGCAGAACGAATTCAGAAGCGGTTTCAACCCGACCGACACCCCTCCCGAAACGGCGCAAACGTTGATCGGCTTCGACGAAGGCTTGAAACGCTACTCCTACGGTCCGCCGGTCGCGTCGAGCCGTGAGCTGCAAGCGCTTATCGAGGCTGGCGTCGTCAGCCTGGCCTTCTCAGCCGATCCCGAAATCGCGCTGACCTCCGCCGGCTGGACCCTGAAGAAGTCGGATAACACCGCCGAGGCTTCCGTGATGATCGATTCCGTCCTGCCGAATCCCGATCTCGAAGCAGTGCGTTCACCGCTGCTATCCGGCCTGCAGGAGGACGGCCTGCTTACGCCCTTTGCAAATGGGTACGGCGCGCACACCGACGCTGATGGAAGCCTGATAGGCAAGAACGGCCAAAGCGCGCCGGGACTTTGCCTGCTGGGGCGCCTTGCGCTCGGCAGCGTCGCAGCCGCCGACTCCCTGCATGATTGCTTCGGCGCAGCGTCCAATCGCTGGGCCGAGGGCGTTGTTGACCGCCTGGGGTAGGCGGGGCGCCTGAAGAGCCACTGACATCTTCTACTGTCGACACTATTCAGCGGCCTCGGAAGGAGCCGCTGCGAAATGCATGGCATGCACAAGTTTGTATGGACATTATCCGATAATTTGTACGGACATATTGCATAATCGGAAAGTTCATATAACCTGACTTATCTGGTTTTGAGCATGGGGAACAGCCGGTTACCGGCCTGCACAGTACAGAACAGGGAGATCCTTTATGATCATGTTAAATAGAAGAACCGCAATCGGACTCGTAGCCGGCATCGGCTTGAGCCTTCAGGCCGGCGCCGCCTTGGCGGATACGTTTGTTCGCGTTGGCGGAGGACTTGCCGGAACGTATCCGGTCTTCGCTGCAAAGCTTGTGGAGTTGATCAACGAGAACATTGACGGCGTGACCGCGAACGTGGTGTCCGGAAATGTCGAAAAATCGCAAATCGGCATCCAGACGGGCGATCTGACGCTGAACATCGCACCGACATTCGACGCCAAGAAGATCGCCGACGGCAAGGGTTCTCTCGGCATTCCGACGCCGGATGTCCGCCACATAATCACGCTTTACGGAGCAGCGATCCAGCCGGTTGCCGCAAAAGATGGCGTCAGTTCACTTGAAGAACTCGACGATGGCCCAAGCCGGGTCTGGATGGGCGAGAAGGCCGGATTCTTCTATCAGGTCTTCGAACCCATGCTTCAGGCTGCGGGAACTTCCTCGGAGGATATCGAGGCCGCCGGCGGCGTCATCGAGGAATACGGCTATCTCGACGAAGTGCAGGGTTTCCAGGACGGTCGGCTCGACGCCGGCATATTCGCCGGCCCTGCGCCTTACGGATTGCTCGTCCAGATCCAGGACAATCCAGGGTTCAAGCTTATTCCGATGACGGAGGAGCAGCTCGACAAGCTCGCCGAGATTCTTCCCGGAATGGGTCGCACCGTGCTTCCGGCAGGCACCTATGCCGGACAGGATGAGGACGTGCTGCTTCCGTATTATGTCAATCAGCTGGTGGTGAATGCGAACACCGACGACGAACTTGTCTACCAGATCACGAAGCTGATGTATGAAAAGTTCGGCGACTTCCACGGCCTCTTTTCCGGGTCGGAGCAAATCGACGACAAAGACGTGTTTCAATACAACGAGATCCCCGTCCATCCGGGCGCCGAAAAATTCTACAAGGAAGTCGGCGCGATGTAAGCCTGTACCGCCCGTTCGCAACACATGTGAACGGGCGGGCATTCCTGTCATGGATAATTCTCAACGGCTCCTGTCATGACCGAAAAAACCGCGCTCGCGAGAGTGACAGGTGGAACAGAAGGCAGGCTTGTCGATTCCTGGGCTATATTGACACTCAGCACCTTGTTCGTGCTGATCCATCTTTACGCCGGCATCTACGGATCGCCCAACGCCCTGCTGTTCAGGTCGCTGCACGTCAATATTGCACTGGTGCTTGTCTTTCTGACCAGGCCGCTCGGTCGCGGACTGCCGCGTCTCGCGGACCTCGCCATGATCGCAGGAACCCTCTGGGTCCAGGCCTATTTCATGATCGAACTGGAAACCTGGAGCATTCGCACCATTATTTTCCGGCCGATCGATTATTTCACTTCGATCCTCTTTATCGTGCTGATCCTTGAAGCGACCAGGCGCGTCGTTGGGCCGATCCTTGTATTCATTTGCCTGTTTTTCATGGCGCACGCCATCTACGCGAACTATTTTCCGGGCATTTTCTATGGCCCGCCCACAACGTTGAAAAACTTGCTGCAAAGCGTCTTCCTGGATTCCAATGGCATCTTCGGCACCGCGGTCGCGGTCATGGCCAACTTCGTCGTCTTGTTCATTCTGTTCGGCACACTGTTGAACGCCTGCGGCGGAGGCGCGTTCTTCACGAAACTGGCCTTCGCCCTGTTCGGACATCGCACGGGAGGGCCGGCAAAAGCCGCAGTGGTTTCGTCGGCTATGATGGGTTCGCTGTCCGGCTCATCGATCGGCAACGTCCTGACAACGGGCGTCTTCACGATCCCGCTGATGATCCGGCTTGGCTACAAGCGGGCGTTCGCTGGCGGCGTCGAAGCCGCGGCCTCCAATGGCGGCATCATCATGCCGCCGGTCATGGGCGCCGTCGCATTCATCATGGCCGAGTTCCTCGACCGCCCCTATCTCGATATCATCATGGCGGCCGCCATTCCCGCCATCCTTTATTTCCTGGTGATCTTCGTTTCGGTGCATACTGAGGCGAGACGCCTGAACCTGCCGCAAATGCCGAAGGCGTTGCTGCCGAGCGCCTGGGCGCTGTTCAAACGGGAAGGCTATCTGCTGCTCCCGATCGTGTTGATCATCGTGGCTCTCGTCGCCGGCCGGTCGATCGTCTATGTCGCCGTCATGATTACCGGGATCACCTTCCTGATCGGTATTCTCCAGCCGCGCCGCAGGCTCAACCCGCGCACCTTGCTCGCCGTGATTGAGGAAACCGCGACCTCCACCGTGGGGCTGTCGGTCGCCGCGGCCTCCGCCGGCATCATTCTCGGCGCCATTTTCTCCGTAGGCCTGAGCTTCCAGATCGCCCAGGCGGCAGCGCACGCCGCCGGCGATCACCTCTGGGCCTTGCTCATCCTCGCCGCGGTTCTGTCGGTCATCATGGGAATGGGCATGACGGCGGTGGCCATCTATCTCACCCTGGTCGCAACCATCATTCCGATCCTCAAGGTCGCCGGCGTTCCGGCGATGGCGGCGCATTTCTTCGCCTTCTACTACGGCATCATTTCAAACATTACGCCGCCGGTGGCGCTGACGGCCTTCGCCGCGGCGCCCATCGCGCGCGCGAACCCGATAGCGGTCGGAGTGTCGGCTTCGCGCCTCGGGATCGCCTGCTTCCTTCTGCCGATCCTGTTCATTTATTCGCCGGGGCTGCTGCTTGAAAGCTCCTGGCAGGAGACGGTCTATGTCACGGTCATGGCGACGCTGGGCCTCTGCGCCTTCGCAACAGGGACGACAGGCTATGCTTTCGCGCCCATGCCGTTGTGGCAGCGCGTCGGCGCCATCGGCGTGTTCCTGCTCGCCGTCACACCGGAATGGAAACTCGACATCGCCGCCATAGCGCTGGCGGTTGTGGTGTTCGGGAGCAACTTCCTCGCGCGTCCGCGCGATCGGGCAACGGACAATCGCGACTTGTCCGATATAAAGGAAGAAGAGCAGCGTATCCTGAGCGACATCATGGAAGACCAGGACACGGTCGTCGAGGCGGGGCGCGGGGCCTGGTATTGGGGCGCTTGGGGCGTGGTGGTTCTGGTGGCGATCGCCTTCCAGTGGTCGAGCAGCGTCTATCTGCAGGCGCGGGAGCCGCTTCTTTGGGCGCTGGTCATGGTCGTGGTGTCCGTGCTGGCTTCTGCGGGCATCGTCTGGACCTGCAACGCGGCTACGCGGACTGCGGCGCCAGACCCAGTACGCCAGGATTGAGAATGCCGTCGGGATCGAGAGCGGTTTTCAGCGCCGTCAGCATCCCGTCCATGCCAGGCAGAAGATCTTCCCGGTAGCGATAGCTTCGTCCGATCTGCATGCTGGCGCCGCCACGCTGCGCGAAGAGATCCATGAATTCCCGGCGTATTTCGAGAGCCAGCGCGCGGGTTTGCGGGCGCGGTTCATTGCGGTCATGCGCTTTGACCTGATCGTCGGTCGCATGGGATCTCTGGAAACCCGAAAGTGAGTCCGGCCACATCAGCTGCGGTTCGATGATGAATTCGTCGCCCACGCTCGCCAGCAGTATCGGCGCCCGGATTGAATGATCTTCCAGGTCGGCTTCGCGGTTCTTCAGAATATCTTCCACCGACTGTAAGGCCGCCGGATAGGCGTCGCCGGAAAATATCCCGTGACACGGCAGCCAGCGCTCTCCGTCCTGCCCGACCAGCGCCTTTATCTTGCGGAAGGGACGGGCGCGGGTCACGCGGGGTATCGTGTCGGGTATCGGCGAACCGCCCGCAGCCGCGCAGGTTTTTGACGCGGCGTCCGCGATCTCGCCCAGCAGGGATTTGAGCGGCGGCTCGACGACGATGTGCAGCGACCATGTCAGCTTGTCGAGCCTGGCGCTGCGCATTCCTGCTGCATTGACGAGGTTGCGGGCAGCACTCAGAACTGATCCCGACTTGCCGGCGATATCGGAGGCAATGCCGACCGATTCCAGCACGGAGAAGCCGCTGCGCGCTAGATTGCGATGCGCGGCCTTGTCGAAAGCCCAGACTTCGGCCAGGTGCGGAATGTCGCGCAGCGTCATCATCGCGGCGACGATCTGCTGCGACGTGTCGAATGAAAACGACAGGAAGGCGGGCGTCGGTGGTTTTTTAATCAACCGCAGCAGGGCTTTCGTCTTGACGCCGAAAGCTCCGCAATCGCCCAGAAAAGCTCCGACCATGTCCGGTCCGAACCGCGGCAGCGCGGGGAGGCGCCGAGCGCCCCACGATCCGATGCGATGGAGGGCGCCGGTTCCGTCGGCGATCTCCAGGCCGATCACGGACTCTGCGGCATAGCCGTAACTCCCCGATCCAAAGAACGAACCGTTCTGGCTCAGCGAGCCGCCGATGGTCGCCGCCATCCCCGACAGGGGGCCGAAAAATGGCGTTCGCAAGTCGCGTTCATCCAGCGCGTCATACAGCTTCGCCCATGTGCATCCCGCTTCCACGGTCACGCATCGCGCCTCTTCGTTGATCTCGATGACTCTGCTCAGATCCCTCAGATCGAACGCGAGCGCTTCGGCGTCGTGCAGGTATCCGCACGAATAGGACATGCCGCCGCCGCGAGGCAGGATCGCAATGCCCCGTTTGCGCGCCAGGGCTACGATTTCTCCAACGTCTTCCGCGCTGGCGGGTTGGACGATGGCCTGAACCGGCGCGGCCGCCTCGCCGGAAATGTCCTCGGAGAACATCCGGCGCGCCCCGGGATCGTCGAGAACCCGCTCCGCGCCGATAATGCCGCCGAGACTGTCGATCAGGCTTGTCACGCCAGAAGGCCTTTCAGCATTTGCGCCAGCGGAACGGTTTGCCGTGAGACCCGGTGCACATGATCCTCGCCCACGCAACCGATCGCCCACGAAGCGAGCGCGTCGCAGTCCGGATCGCCGTCGAACACCACGATATCGATCCCGCCGCCTGACGCCTCCAGATTTCCGGCAGCGTCACACCGGTAGAGATTGCGGGCCATCTTGAGGCCATGATCGCCTGCGACGACAATCGACCGAAAGCGGTTGTGCAGGCGTTCTGCGCTCAGATCGTTGCCGATCGCCCGGCCTTTTTGATTTTCCCGGTCGTGCCAGGGCTTGAAGAGGTCATAGTCGCGCGCCCACCAGAAGGCGGCGGAGAGATGCGCGCCGTCCCATCTCGGGGAAATGTCAGGAACCATGTCGGACGATGCGGCAGAGATCTGCGTCCAGGGGTCGACCACAATCAGTTTGCTCACGCCCGGAAGCTCGGTCGCGATTGCAACGCTAGCTCCGATAGCGATAACGGGCGCGTCCTGCACTCCGAGTTTACCGATTACTTCGGCTATGATTGCGGCGAGATCCCGGACAGTGTCAAGCGTATTGGGCGCCGCCGGATAGACGTCGACGCCGGGAAGCGAAATTCTCACGGCCCTGTGCGATCTGCCGAGCCGCGCCGCCACGCCTCGCAGCTCGTCGGACCCGCCAGGCATGTCATGCAACAGCACGACCGGCGAACCATCGCCGTCGATCCGGACCGCGACCGGCCCCGCGGATGTTTCGATCAGGCGTTTCGATCCCTGCAGCGACGACGCGCGATCGATGATTGCGCGGGCGTCCAGAAGCGTGTAGCCGGCGTTCTCGGAGACCAGCCGTTTCATGGTCGACGCCCATTCGCCGCGGTCGGAGGTCATTGCCGTCAGCGAGACGTGTTCGCTCAGTCCTCTTGCACGCTCCATATGCTCGAACAGCATGTCGTCTTCGCGCGTCGCGATAAAGACCGGGCGCTGCACCCGTTCCAGCGGCTCGAAGTGATTGTAGCGGAACGCAGCCGCATAGGCCGCCCGGTAGGCGTCGCCGGCAAGCAGGAAGTCCGTCACCACTGCATGGTGATGATCGAGTTTCGGCGGGCCGTATCCCAGCCGCGATCCGTCGCCAAGCTGGTTCCAGGGAAACACGGTGAACTGGTCCCGGACCCTCGACCAGAGCCAGGCCACATGCGTTCCGTCGAGCGTCGGCAGGAATGGCGGGAGGTAATGCGCAAGTAGAGCGTCGCGCTCGGTTTCGTTGAAGATCGCATAGCCGTCGAGAATGACGGCGGAAACGCTGTCGGGCGACTGGACGGCGGCTTCCACGGCGATGGCGGCGCCGGTGTGGGCGCCGTAAATCGGAACCGGTCCGAGGTCGAGACGGTCCACAAGCTCCAGAACGACCAATGCAAAATCCGCGATTTCGGGTTGCGCCAGCGGCAACGGGTCGGAATAGCCGAAACCCGGCGTATCCATCATCACACAGGTGAAGTTTTGCGCCAGATGCCCCGCCAGGCGAAGCAGCGCCGCCGAAGAGCGCGGCGACTCGTGACAAAGCACCACCACCGGGCCCGAACCCTGAACCTGCAGACGGATGTGCCCGCCATGCGACAGGCGAACGATGGTCTGCAGGACCTCGCTCATGCCTTGGCTTCCCACTGGGCGCGGAGATCCTTTTTCAGCACCTTGCCGGCGGCGTTTCGCGGAATGGCCTCTACAAATTGCACCGATTTCGGCACCTTGTGCGGCGCCATCCGGTCGCGGCACTGGGATATGACCCATTCCGGATCGGGCGGGTCGCCGGACGGCCGCAGAAACGCGCACACCGCTTCGCCCCAGCGCGGATCCGGCACGCCGACGACGGCCGCCTCGGCGACGCCCGGCAGGGCGTAGAGGATTTCCTCGATGTCGCGCGGATAGATATTGACCCCGCCGGACAGGATCATGTCCTTTTTCCGGTCGACGATGTGGAAAAAGCCTTCTTCGTCGGCCCAGGCGAGATCGCCGGCAGAGAACCAACCGTCGCGCATGCTTGCTTCGGTTTCCTCGGGTCGGTTGAGATAGCCGTTGAAGAGGGTAGGGCCGGTCGAGAAAAGCTCTCCGATCTCGCCGGGCGCCACAGCGGCGCCGCTGTCGTCGAGAAGCTTCACCTGCTGGCCTGGAATCGGCCGTCCGGCGCAATTCTGCTTGAGCCGCATTTCGTGTGGATAGAGATTGGTTATGACGCCGCCCTCTGTCGACCCGTAGGTTTCGTGCAGACTGGTTTCGCCGAACCAGCGCAGCGTGGCGAGCTTGGTTTCTTCCGGCAGCGGCGCGGCGTTGCAGATCATCGACGTCAATCGGTGGTTGGAGAGTTTCTCCAGCCGCGATTCGGGCATCTCGAACATGCTGTGCAACTGGGTCGGCACCACGAAAGTCCCCGTATGGCGGCCATCGGCAAAACACTCGTACAGCAGTTCGGGCGTGTATTTCTCCATCAATTCGACGCTGCCGCCGAGAAACAGGCTGGCCATCGGATAGGCGAAGCCGCCGCCATGAAACAGCGGAGTCGTAACGAGGAAATTGTCACCCTCTCCAAAGCATCGATAGACCGCGGCGGAAACGAGGAACACCATCACGCGGCTGCGGTGCGGCAGACAGACGCCCTTCGGCCTGCCGGTGGTTCCGGACGTATAGGGAATGGCGAAGGTTTGCCATTCGTCGGGCAATTGCGATGGCGGCGCAGCGGAGGCTTTCGATATCCAGTTGTCGTGCTCGTCTCCGATCACGATCACGGGCGCCTGGCTCGCCGATTTCACCTTCTCGGCGTTCGCCTGGTCGGTGAACACCAGCCGGGCGTCACAGTCCTCAAGTATCGCCGAAAGTTCGCTTTCCGTCTGCCGGGGATTGATGGTGGCGATCGCCGCGCCCGTCGCGGAAACGCCGCCGACGATCTCGAAATATTCGGGCTCGTTGCCGGCGATGATCGCCGCGTTGGCGCCTGTTTCCAGGCCGGCGGCGGCGGCAGCGTTGGTGACGCGGTTCAGTCGATCGCCAAGTTCACCATAGGTGATCTTGCGGTCGCCAATCGTGATTGCCGTGCGTCCGGGCACGCGCGCCGCGTTGGTGCGCAGGCCGGCCGAGATGTCCAGGGATCGATAATTTGCGGGAAACTCGGTCATCCGCCATCAGCTCCGTGTCATCCGGATACCGGCGCGAAACTGGCGCTCGATAATGTCGTCCGGCGCATCCGGCTTTGATTGCTGCTGCGGCTTGCCGCTCTCCGGCAGGCGGAAAATCCGCAATGCGTTCTCGCGCATCAGCAAGTCCTTGCTTTCCGGACGAAGGTTCAACGCGTCGACCTCCTTGACGGCTCTTTCAGGGTCGATCACAGGCCAGTCCGTCCCGAACAGCACTTTCTCACGCCCATAGGTGTTCAGGTAGTGGACAAGCTGCGATGGCCAGTGCTTGGGCGCATAGGCGTCGACTCCGATGAAGATGTTTTCATGCTTCCAGGCCATGGAAATCATCTCGTCAGTCCAGGGAATTCCGATGTGAATACCAATCAGTTTCAACTCGGGAAAATCGATCGCGACCTCGTCGAGCGTAATCGGCCGGCCAACGGAAGGCAGTCGGCGTTCTCTCGAATAGATGAGATTGTGGCCGACCTGCATCATGATCGGAATATCGAGCTCGCAGCACTTGGAATAGTAGGGATAGTAGCGCCGGTCATTGGGCGCCAGACCGAACCAGTGCGGATAGAGGTGCGCGCCGACGAATCCCAGTTCCTTCACGCCGCGCTCCAGGTCGTAAATGCCCTGCATTCCCCGAAACGGATCCACCCCGGCGAGCCCTGAAAACCGGTCCGGCTTGGCGCGACATACTTCGGCGACGCGCTCATAGGTGATCTCAAACGACCCGCGGACCGCCATGTCGCCTGCGCGCACGGCGATCAGAAGCGCCCGGTCGATATCCGCGCGATCCATCTTTGCAAGGTAATCGTCGATCGTGACGCCGCCTCGCATCTCCGGGGACATCCGCACCTGCTGCTTGAAGCTTTCGTCGATGCCGGTGCGCCCTTCGGCAACCTCCTGCGGCGTGAAGAGATTGCACACGATATCAATAGCACCCATCGACGACTCCATAATTCGCAGTGTTACGCGGGAAATATGCTGCCAATCATGGCGGCTCCCGATAATTTGTCCGGACCAATACTAGACGCAATGATCTCTCTACGGAAGCATCTGCAGGAGAGAAATTTCTGATGCGGTTCAAAGGCGTTGTCGCCCGCATGGGGCAGGCGGGGCGGCGCCCTCCGGATGCGAACCTGTCAGGCGATACCGTTACGACAGTGCTCCGCAAACCCGGGCCGTTTCGACATTCGGTCCATCCAGGCGCTGACCGCCGGCAATTGGGGGCGGTCCATCGGCGTGTTCTCCCATCGATTGGTCGACAGCGCCAGAACGATGCCAGTAAGCGTAAATTTCTCGCCGCAAATATAGGCGTCTGTGGACGCAAGGCGCCTGTCGAGCAGGTGCATTGCGCTGTTCCAGGCCTGGATGCTTGCTGCTTGCGCGTCCGCATCGCCGAACGCCGGATGTTTTCGAACAAGCCCCATGAAAGCGGAACGCCATGCATTGTTCAGCTCGCTGAGTTGCCAATCCATCCATGCTTCGACTTCAGCCCGTTCCGCCGCGCTTTCGGGCAGCAGATCGGAGCGTCCTTCGCGCGCTGCGAGATAGCGACAGATCGTGTTGGATTCGCTGAGGCGAACATCGCCGTCAACGAGGACTGGAACCAGCCCCTTGGGATTGATCGCAAGGAATTCCGGAGACGATGTCGAGCGTGTGTTTCCTCCCCAGTCTTCGCGGTCCGGCGCAATCCCCAGTTCCACGCAGGTCCAAAGCACTTTTCTGACATTGATCGAATGCGGTTGGCCCAAAAGTTTCATGGCGGCTGAATTCTCCGACGCGTCATCGCCGGAAAAGCTACCGCTGGAACGGACTTTTGCATGGCGACCGGCAAATCCGCTCCGATGAGCCTATTCGACCGTTTGCGCCGCCCGATCGATGACGTCGGCGACCGATTTCGGTTGCGTCATGAAGACCGCATGGCTGGCCTTTACCTCGGTGACATTGGCGCCGATGCGCTCCGCCATCCAGTAGAGCATCTTCATGTCGAACGCCTTGTCATCCGTGGCGATGACCGCCCAGCTTGGCTTGACACGCCAGGCGGCGTTTTCAAGCGTGGTTTCAAAGGAGCTCATGTTGATCGCGACCTGCGAATCCCGGAGGAACGCGGCGTCCGCGTCGCTGGCGTCGGCGGCGAATCCGGCCTTGAAATTCTCCGCCTTTACAAATCCGTAGCCGTCTTCTCCGATGTCGAGCACGAACTCCGGCGGACCGGTAAACCCTGCATATTGCTGCGCGGTCGTCTCGCCGGCGTCCGGCGACAGCGCAGAGATGTAAACGAGACCCGCCACGTTCGGATGGACGCCCGCCTCGGTGATGACGGTTCCGCCCCATGAGTGGCCGACGAGTATGGTTTGTCCCTGTTGCCGATCCAGAACCCGCTTCGTCGCGGCGACGTCGTCGGCAAGCGACGTCAGCGGGTTCTGAACGATGCTCACCCTGTATCCGCGTTCCGTCAGTTCTTCGTAGACCTTGCGCCAGCCCGAGCCGTCGACAAAGGCGCCGTGCACCAGAACGACGTTTCTGACCATCGTGTCGTCGGCGGAATGCGCAGGCGTAGCGGATGCGAGACTTGCCGCGACGGATGCAGCCAAAATACTCTTCTTCATATCGGTTTTCCTTGTTGGAGTTTTGAGCGGGGCCGCGGCAAGAGCGTCGCGGTCCTGCTGAGTGTTGACGGGTCACACGGTCGGTACTGCGCCGCCATCGATCAGGTGCTCCGAGCCGGTGATCGTGGCGGCGCGATCGGACGCCAGAAAGGCGATCAGACTGGCGACTTCGACCGGGTTCGATGGGCGGCCGATGGGAATGCCGCCGAGTGAATCCATGATGATTTTCCGGCCGCCATCGATATTCGTGCCTGCCTGTTTGGCAATCCGCGTCGCCAGATCGACGGAGGCTTCCGTGTCGATCCAGCCCGGTGATACCCGCGTTACGCGGACGCCCTTGGGCGAGATCTCCTTAGACAGGCACTTGCTGTAGGTCGAAAGGGCCGCCTTCGCGGCCGCATAGGCGGTCGTGGCGTCGGGCAGGGGCATGAGCCGCTGAATAGACGACACATGGATGATCACGCCGCTGCCCGCTGCAACCATGTCCGGCGCGAGCAGCCTGTCGAGGCGGACGGCGGGAAACAGGTTGAGGTCCAGTTCCGTTCGCCATTCATCGTCGGACAGGGCTTCGAAGCCGCCTGCGGGCGCGGACGAGCCGCCAAGCATGTGAACGATGATGTCCACCCCGCCCAGCCGCTCGCGAACCGCCTGCGCAACGCTGACGCAGCCCTCCGCGGTGGTGAGATCGGCCGCCACGAACTCTTCGTCCGGCATGTCTTCCGGCTTCGACCTGGCGGTCGTCAGAACCTGCGCGCCGAGTTCGCGAAAGAGGCAAACCGTCGCCGCGCCCGCGCCGCGGGTGCCCGAGGTGACGAGCGCCCGTTTGCCCTGGAGGGAGAGAAACGCGTTCATGCGCAAATCTCCAGGCTCCTGATCCGGTCGTCTTTCAGCCGGAAGGCGAAGGTCAGTACTGCGGGACTGCCCAGAAACTCGCCCGTCACTCGGGCGCGAACCTTGGAGAGGCCGTCTTCCTCGCGATACTCCAGCGGTTCGGCCACGTGGTGATATTTCTCCTTGGAGACGCGCCACCATTTTTCGATGTCCGCATGGCCGGAATGGGTGCGCCCTTCGTCCATGACCGTGGCGTCGGACAGGAAGTTTCGGATCGGCGTCTCGCCGTTGTTTTGCTTGTCGGCGTCAAAAAACGCCTGAACCGGAATTGGCAGATTCATATCGCTGCTCCTTGTGGTCGGATTGGTCTTGTCGACAGCAAAAATAGGCGTAGACGTGCGTCCCGATAAGCAGGATAATATTGGATGTCGCATTTCGGAAAGCGGGACAATGTATCGACCGGGACTGAACGATCTCGATGCTGTGATCGCCATCGTGCGCCGGGGGTCCTTCCGCGCCGCCGCGCTCGATCTCGGCATGTCGACGACCGCCCTCAGCAATGCCGTCGGCAAGCTTGAAACGAACCTTGGCGTCCGTCTTTTCAATCGCACGACCCGAAGCGTTTCGCTGACGGACGCCGGGCAGGCTTTCGTTGACCGGATCGGCGCTCCATTGCAGGACATCCACGGCGCAATCGAGGCCGCGCGTTCGCAGCAGACCACCCCTTCGGGAACGATCCGGATCAATGCCTTCGGAACGGCGGCAAGAGCGATCATCTCACCCCTGATCCTCGAGTTTCTCGATCGCTATCCGCAGACGCATGTCGTTCTGGCGACGGAAGACCGGCTGGTCGACATCGTTGCGGACGGCTTTGATCTCGGCGTGCGGTTTGCAGGACTCGTTCCAAGCGACATGATCGCGGTGTCGCTTCGCCGCAAGCAGCGCTACGCGGTCGTCGGTTCGCCGGAACATATAGAGAAATACGGGAGGCCGCTCGTTCCGCCGGATATTCTCAATCATCCGTGCATCCGCGTCAGGCTTCCCAACGGCGCGCTTTATCGCTGGCAATTCGAAAAGGGCGGTCAAAGCGCCCAGATCGAAGTCAGCGGCCGGATTACCCTGGGCGAGACCAGCATTGCGCGTATTGCCGCGCTGGAAGGCATCGGTCTCGGCTTCTTCATGGAGCAGGATGTGGAGGCGGATATCGCAGCCGGGCGGCTCTTTCGCGTGCTGGAGGACTGGACTCCTCCATTTCCCGGGCTTTGCCTCTATTATCCCGGCCGGCGCAACCCGTCCGCCGCCTTCAAGGCGTTCATCGAGCTTGCGCGCGAATTGAGCGCGAAACGCATCGAGAGTGTCCAGAGCCGCCCGTTATCTGGCGATCCGGGACGATAGCGGTTTCGGCAATCCCGATTTGGGTCGAGGGAGGGTTCGCGAAACTGACGACAGTCGAACCTTCAAGCGCCATGCGACAAAGGCGGCAGGCTCGTTATCGGGCCGGGGGCATCCTGTCGAATTTCTGCAAGGAAGGGGCAAGGTGGTTCCAGTCATATCCGGCTGCGGTCAAGGTCGCCAGCTGCGGTTTGTAACGGCTCGGATCGTCGAGGCTTGCCGGCGTCACGATGAACACATCGGGCATATCGGGAAAGGTCATGTAGACGGACGAACCGCATATGGGGCAGAAGCCGCGCCGCTTCAGCGTGCCGCCGTCGCCTTGTGACTGCCAGAAGAATCACGCGAAAGGACCGCTCCCCAGCGACCGATGCCGGGGAGCGTTCATGCCGATCAGTTGATCACCACAGCCCGGCAACCTTCGTTGCCAGCAGAACGAGAACGATGACGACGGAAGCAGCGATGGCGAACTTGCCGTCGGCTGAAATTTCAATGCCCGGTACTTTGAACCGGAATTTGTCTTGAGGTTCCATGAGCCCTCCTTTGGCGATCGGAGAGGCTCGGGCTTCAATTACCGAGGAACCTCTCACGATCGTGAGTATTGTTCCTCAGCAACTTCCCGTTCATTTGCCGAGAGGGTGGGGTTGGCAAGAATGCCATAAAAACATGTAAGGCCGTCAAAGCGCCAACGGGACAGGCGCCTTTCTGGCTCGGATTCAATCGAACCCGACATAACCCGTATATAGTGCGCGCCTCGAAAAAATGCAACCGGCGCGGACAGCCTTTGCTGATCCTTGCGGCCCGGACAAATTGACCGCTTTGCGCCCTCATTTCGGACGTTCGCGATTGTGGCCTCAGCTCCCGTAAGCAGCCATTCGCTGCGCTCTGGTCCAAGGACCGGACAGGGCGGATTTTGATGAAAAAGTCGCCTTGATTAGGCCTTTGTCGATTGATTCAGTTTCTCAAGTGATTTGGGAGGCTGATTGCGATGATGGGCAAGCGAAAGGAATGTCAGGCGGCACTGTTCTATGAGTTCAGCCTTGAGGACCACGTACCATCGGGTCATCTGTTGCGGTCGATAGATCGATTTGTGGATTTGACCGACATCCGAACACACCTGCGCGCTTTCTACAGCGATATCGGGCGTCCGTCGGTTGATCCCGAACTGATGATCCGCATGCTTCTGGTCGGATACATCATGGGTATTCGATCCGAGCGGCGGCTGTGTGAAGAGGTCCATCTGAACCTTGCCTATCGCTGGTTTTGTCGTCTCGATCTGGGCGATCCAGTGCCCGATCAGTCGACCTTTTCGAAGAACCGTCATGGCCGGTTCCGGGAAAGCGATCTGTTGCGGCAGCTGTTTGAGAGTGTCGTTGCCCGCTGCATTGAAGAAGGATTGGTGGGTGGCGATGTGTTCGCCGCCGATGCCAGCATCATCCGAGCCGATGCGAACAAGCAGAACTCGACTGCGAAGGAAGAATGGGACCCGTCCTCACTCGATCCGGAAGCCGTACCACGGGCAGTCAAGGAATATCTGGATACGCTGGACGATGCCGCCTTTGGCGCCGCCAGTGATGTCGAACCGAAGTTCACTTCCCACAGTGATCCGGCTTCCCAATGGACCGGCGCACTCAAAGGTCCCGCCTTCTTCGCCTACGCCAACAACTACCTGATCGATACCGACAACGCGATCATCGTCGATGTGGAGGCAAGCAGGGCGATCCGGCAAGCCGAAGTCGGTGCAACCCGAACGATGATCCGGCGGACCCGCGACCGGTTCGGCCTCAACCCGGAGGTCCTTGCCGCCGACCAGGCCTATGGGTCAGCTGGGAACCTCAACTGGCTGCTGCATGAAGAAGGCATTCAGCCGCACATTCCCGTTTTCGATAAATCGAAACGCATGGATGGTTCTTTCCCGAACACCGCTTTCGTCTTCAACCATGAGGCCAACGAATATGTCTGTCCCGGCGGCAAACGGCTGAAGAAGTACTGGCGCAAGATGACAAAGCCCCGATCCGGGATCAGCAAGGATGGTTTCATCCGCTACTATGCCCGAAAGGGCGATTGTTCATCCTGTGCGCTCAAGGCCCGATGCACACCGAACCAACCAGCCCGGAAGATCGCCCGACATATCTACGAGGAGGCACGGGATCTTGCACGCGAGATCGCAACCACCGATGCCTATGTCGATGCCCAGCGACGGCGAAAGAAGGTGGAGATGCTGTTCGCCCATCTTAAACGCATCCTCAAACTCGACCGCTTGCGTCTTCGGGGACCCAACGGAGCGAAAGACGAATTCCACCTCGCCGCAACAGCCCAAAATCTTCGCAAGCTCGCAAAGCTGATCCCGCAGCCAGCGTGACAACCGAACCCGATGCTGTTCGGCAAGCCACCAGAAGCTAAATCAACTAAGCCTTTTTCATCAAAATCGGCGGGAAGCAGACTTTCGCCGCAAGTGCCTAACAAGACAAACTCAGACAAAAAAAGCAGACCTTGGCAGGCAATCAGGAGACTGCTCTAGGGACATGACTCTCCTCTAGCACCAATGAATGTGACCATCTCTCAGCCAGAAATGTGCTTTGCATCCTGTTTTTCGCCAGACGGAGGGACGAAGTGTGGGCGGTTTGTCATCCTCCGGTTTCAACGACCAGTTCGGCTTGACTTCCTTTAGGAGCATCAATTCCAAGTCGTCCCCGCAACCGCACGGGCACCGCATTGCGACCGACCAATCGTCTCCGCCATCACGACAGAGGTAAATATGCCTCGACCGAATGGGAGTCGGTGGAGTGTCGCCATCAACAATGATCAATTTCCGTCGCGGGCCATATCTCTGCCAAAGCGACCGAACACAAAAACGCACCGTCATGCCGCGTCCCTCACTTTGATGGGCGCGAGGCTGGGCAACCCCAGAAGAGGCTCGACCAAACCAAACGCCAGATCTCCCGTTGCCTCAGTCTTGAACTCCTCTTCAGGTATCAGTTCCAGTTCGCCGGCAGCATGCGAGAAAAGCGTACGCGCGCACCCAGAGTTGCCTCCTATACGGTAGGGAAACTGACGTGCGATCCATTCGAGAACGGCATCCGCTGCCGCCTTCATATTCAATGCCATGACCGACGGGGCTTCTTCATGAACGCTTTGGATGTATCCAGCTTCGATCTCTTGCGCAGCTGCGTCGGGCGCGTTGGCCAACAGATACTCGGCGCGCAATCCTTCCGATGTGACGACTTCCCGATCTGACAGGTTGGGTCCGTCTGGCCTCACAAAATCGATGCGACCGCATACATCAGCGACGTGGGCCATGTCTGCGTTATCACGCCGTGTTGGGATCGTAACACCGAGGTCTATCAGCGGGATTAGGCAGCGACGGCAGATCAGTTCTGCGATGCTTCGGCCTGTCATGCCGTCTACGCATGAAAAGAGGATGTCGGCCGCAGACGCAGCAATCACTGCATCACGGGTGTCTAGGCCGGCGGAAATGATCGTGACTTTAGTGTTGGGCGCGTATTGCTTGATAGCAGCGGCCATCATGCGAGTCTTGAGCTGTCTCGCTTCTGCATCTTCGACAGTCGAATTGACGATACGATTGAGGTTCTTGTGCTTGACGATATCAAAATCGACCAAAACGAGATGGCCGACGCCTTTGCGGGCGAGCAGTTCCGCCACGATCGAGCCTGTCCCCGACACACCAATAACACAGGCCGTGCAACCGGCGAGTTTGTCGGTCATCTGGTGCCCAAAGGGCAGGGCCGGCGCCAGACCGTTTTTGGTAAGATCAACGATGTTCAGACCGACGCGCCAGACCTTATCGACATCGTGGCTCTCGCCCGTTTGACAATAGAGGCGCACCTTAATCGCCCCGCTTGGAGTCATGATCGCTGATCCGTGAAAAAATCCCTCGGCCTCGATGGCCGCGAACAAACCGGGGATCGTGATGCGATCGCTCGTGTTGTCTGTCTTTGAGAACCCGTAGAAGCCGCCTGGATGACTGTGGATCAGTATGATGGCATCGCCATCGGATTCAGCCTGGTCGATGGCGTCTTCGATGCTCTCGCCTGGCCAACTGATGTAATTGCATTTCCGTTGGGGGCATAACGCGTCAGGTACGTTAACGACGGCGCGCACGATCATGCGTTCCTTGGCCGGTCCCACGAACCTGCAGATCATTATGGCCGCGGACTCCAACTCGTCGCCGGGAAAGAGAAAACCACGAAGCTCCGCATGCTGGTTCTCAGTGAGCGTGAGGCTTGCGGTCATTCCCCGACCTCCTTCAAGATTGCGGCTTCGACGACCGCGATATGCGTCATCACGCTATCCGTGGCCGGGTTCCAGCGTGTCTGACCGTTCAAGTGACGGGACCACCGCTGAAAGCTTCGACCACCGATCGAAGTCCGCACAGACGTCTGCGGAATCTCATGCCCTGTTTTCAGGGCCAGGTGCGGATAACAATGGAACATGTCGATCTCAGATCTCGGATAGGTTGGTGGCACCTCAATCGCGATGTCGACCACCTGTGCGTTGTATCCGTCTGGGAGGACGAAGTCGCGAAGCAGCAACCACCGCCGACCGGCGTCCATGAAGGTTTCCCAGTAGAGGCCACGCTCCTCGAGATAGGTTTCGTCATTCTCGAGAAGGGCGAACTCACGACGAGGCACATTGTGTGCCTCGCCATTGTTGATCTGCGCCGGCGTCAGCCGAAGCTTCTCGATCCCGGGAAGGGTCAGATCGATTGTATCGGTCAGGGCCACCTGAAGTTTGGCTTCGCCCTTCCGTTTGAGGATAGCGATCCACCCCTTGTCCGGATCGAAGCCTGCCTGCGCCAATGCGTCTTTGACCACGACGAGCGGTGAAGTCAGTGTCAGCAGGACACCCTGAACATTGAGCTGCCAGGACGGTTGGCGCGAGACGAGGCGCTCGAGCTCTTTGCTTGAAAGCCGCACCGTATCGCTGTCACCAAGTTCTTTATCAGGTTCATCCATCCGCTCGAGAAACAGAGTCTCGTTTGGGGGAATGCGAGCGACAAAGCGAATCATCTCGACGGAGATCGTCTGAGCACCCCAACTGAAGCGACGACCATTCACCATGAATTTCAGCAGCCGGTCGGTCTTGAACGCAAAGAAGCGTTCTGGCCCTTGCGCTCGAAGATCGAGCGTTTCGTCGATCTCGATTTCACGCAGTTTGTCGTTGCGAGGAAGGTAGAGCAGAACATGCTCATCGGCAGGCGTGCGATCAAACGCCTCGAGCACCTGCCGCCCGGTTGGCTCAGCATCACCGAGCGAGCGTTTCTCATCGAAGCTATCACTGTCCCAAAGGCGGACACGATAGGTTTCTGCGTCGGGAATTTGCGCGATTGGCTGGTCGCGCACCCAGTCTTCAATATCGACAATGCCTTTCATGGCTATGTCTCCTACGGTTGTGCGACGGCACCGTGCCAATGCTTGATCATCATTTAATAGCTAAAATATAGCTAGTCAATAGCTGTGCAGAGAATGTTTTTTGTTGACTTTTGCCCATGAAAAGCGCATATGGTGCTCTGAAGGAGTGCCCAGATGTCCAAGAAAACAATGACATTGAACCTCACTGAGGCTGAAATGGCCGTGCTGGAGGAGCTGTGCGACAAGAAGGATTTGAGCAAGACCGTTCTGCTCAGACAGGCCCTGCGGCTCTACCAACGCGTCGAGGAGCGCCTTGAAAGAGGGGATAAGCTCTTCTTCGAAGACGAAGCGTCAAAAGAGAAGGCGGAGATCATGATGCTATGATCGCCACCACACCTTCTGCTGTGACGCCCGTCTGGCTGACAAACAGAAGCACCAAAGAATCCGTGGATGCGGAACTTTGGCACAGTATCGTCGACAAGAACCTGGCGGATTGGGAAGCCGAATGGATTCCTGATCTCCAACGTCGGCTCAAGCTTCTGAACCAGCAAAAAGTCGAACGCCGGTTCTGGCCCCAAAGCCGCCATTGGGACTGGCGTGACAAGCTGCGCGAGATCGAGCGTCGCCTGGCCAATCTCTCCTTCGCCATCGTGGCTGAGGACATGACTCAGGCCATGATGACGATCGATCTGACAAAGCGCGCCCGCATGCCGGGCCACGACGGCCAGCATCTTGTCTACATCGACTTTCTGGAGGCCGCGCCCTGGAACCGAAATGATGTCGCTGAAGAGCCTGCGCGCTTTGGCGGTTGCGGGTCCATACTTATCAACGCGGCCATCCAGCAGAGTATGCTGGAGGGCTTCAAGGGTCGGATCGGCCTGCACTCTCTGCCACAGGCAAACAGCTTCTATGCCAATGCCTGCGGAATGACCGATCTAGGACAAGACGCAACCTATGAAAATCTGCGCTACTTCGAACTGGACCCTGACAGTGCGTGCAGTTTCATTGAGAAAGGAAAAGGAGAATGACATTCGACATCAGCAAAGCATGGTGCCGCAATGCCGGTGCCCGAGAGGATGGCCTCGATATCGGAGCAGGCGTGATCGCTGCCGATCCGATGTTCACACACGAGGCCAGTGCCGATGAAAGCCCAGAAGCGTCCCGGCTTGCACTGGGACGCTTCATCAACCTGATGCGCCGAGATCAAGGTTTGTCGATAGAAGCGTTGGCCGACAAGGCGGATATCGAGATTGGAGAGCTTCTCAGTCTCGAGAACAATGCTGCCCATCTGCCGGATGTGCGGACGCTCTACCAGCTTTCCGAGATTTTCGGCGTGTCACAAGAAAAGCTCATGGGATTGTCAGGACTTACACATGCAAACGACGATGATTATGTCGAGGAGGCAGTTCGATACGCGGCCAAATCGGCATCCGTGGAGGTTCTGACCGAGGATGAGCATGCGATCCTGAATGGATTGATCTCAGTTCTGAGTGAGAACGCAAAGCAAAAGTGACAAGAAGGCGATCGTCAGGTGGCGAAAAACGTAATTATCAAAACGAAAAACGCGCTTGATATCGATCGCAAGGTTGAGCGGGTTCTCAAAGATTTGGGCAACCCAGAGCCACCGCTCGATCTCGAAGTGGTCCGCGAGCTCTTAAAGCTCGATCTGGACTTCTACACCGCGAAAGACCCCGGTGTTCTCCAAGAGGTCGTCTCAAAAATGACGATGGCGGGCAAGCAGATGCTTGCCCGCCCATCCCGCATTCTGGATGCCGTACGGAAGTGGGATCTGCGCGCACTCTACATTCCTGACCGGAAGAAAATCCTTCTCGATAAGGATCAACCTCAGCTGAAACATCGCTGGCACGAGGCCCACGAAGTCGGTCATAGCCTTCTCCCCTGGCACGCGGGTGCCATGATGGGGGACAACGAGCACACACTGATCCCATCTTGCCACGAAAAGCTTGAAGCAGAAGCGAATTTTGCCGCTGGCCGCTTGCTGTTTCTTCGAGATCGCTTCGCGGAGGAATGTCTTGCTCAAGATCCTTCTTTCGATGCCCTGAAGGAACTGAAGCAAACCTATGGCAACACGCACACGACGACGTTCTGGCGGGGAGTGGAGACGTGGGGCAGGGAGCGGCCCATCGTTGGTCTCGTCACGGATCATCCGCATGCTATCCACCGCAAACCAGACTTTGATCCACACGAACCCTGCAAACACTTCGTGCAATCCTCAGCATTTGCCGAACGGTTCTCAGCCATTCGTGAAACCGATGTGTTCGATCAGGTTGTCGAATACTGCAAGGGAAACAAGGCCGGACCGCTTGGCGAGGCAGATGTTGTCCTGAGCGACGATAATGGGGAAGAGCATCTGTTCCACTTCGAGAGCTTCTCTTTCTATCATCAGACCCTGACATTGGGCGTCTACCAAGGCCCCTACAAGCGCTTCGTCGCAGTTGCCTAGTGAACGGCGGGAACGCGGGCTGCGACCGCAGCATCTTGAAGATTGGTCGAAGGTCCGGAAAGGGCCGAAAGCGCCAAAGCGTCCGGCGAGTGCGAATTTCCGTATAGCCCGATCTTCAGCCGTAACCAGAAAGTCTCATGTCGGCCCCATTTCACCCATTCATCCCGCACAGGCGACTTGTACGGCCAGTGGAAGATTCTCGAAGTCCAGGCCAACTCACGCTCACGGGCAATCCACCCTGCGCCGCCTTCAAGGCGTTCATCGAGCTTGCGCGAATTGAGCGCGAAACGCAGTGAGAAGACGGACGGCGGCGGCATCCTGCCGGAGTAGAGCCGCCGCCGGCCTGTCTTCGTGTCAACGTCGCAGCACATCCTGCCATTCGGGACGGCGGTCGATCTGCGCCTTCGCAAACGGACACAACGGAATAATCGAGACGCCGTCGCGTCGGGCGTCCTCGACGGCGCGCTGCACCAGTTTCTCGCCGACTTTGCGGCCACGCAGGGCGGCGGGAACCTCCGTATGGTCGATGATGATCAGAGCGTCGCCGGCCCGGCTGTAGGTCATCTCGGCCTCGTAGCCATCGACAACAATCCGGTAACGCCCCTTGGACGGGCCGTCCTCCCGCTCGACGTCCGTGTCGGCCAATGCGGGCGCAGTCGCTTGCGGCCTTGCGTCCGGTCGCCGCGCCTTGCGCGGCTCGCCCGGCGCGCATTCCAGCAGATCGCGATCCCATCTTCCGAATTCGGCGGCCGCCTCGTATGTCGAGACAAGAAAAGCCATCAAGGCCGCATCCGGGTCATCCGCAGCCTGCACTGCGTCGTAAGGAAGGAGGAACTCGGACAGCCCTTCGCTCCAGAACG
This sequence comes from Flavimaribacter sediminis, assembly GCF_019492055.1. GTDB lineage: Bacteria > Pseudomonadota > Alphaproteobacteria > Rhizobiales > Rhizobiaceae > Flavimaribacter > Flavimaribacter sediminis. The sequence continues at coordinate 1,162,951 of NZ_JAICBX010000001.1, forward strand.
CGGCGTCCGGCCGCACGGAGGCGCTGCGGAACCCGTTCGGTTCCGGGTAGGCGTAGGCGTAGAACGCCGGATAGTCGACGCCGCCGCCGCCTGGCCAGAATCCGGCCGAGGAAACCTCGCGGTCATAGGCTTCCTGCGCCACGTCGTCGGGCAGGGCGGGAACGCCGCCTGGATGCAGCGGCGCGCGTCGACCCGAAAACCGGGTGACAGCCAGGTCAAAACTGCCCCAGAACAGGTGAACAGGACTGGACTTCCCCAGGAAGGCGGACCGGAAACGGTTGAAGACCCTGTCGATTGCGACGAGCGCCTGGTGAAAACGCTGGACTGCGTCGCGGTCATAGGGCCGGTCGCGGTGATCCTCGACGAAGGGGACAGGGTTCGGCACTTCGTTGGGACTGCCGTTGAAGGTCGGCGCGCCGCCAAGATCGGAAACAAGCCGTACGAAACGAGCGTGGAATTCGGCGACCGTCATCGGCTCGAGCGCAAACGAAGCCTTGCGTCCATTGCCGCACACGCCCAGAACCATGTGATCTTGGAAATCGAACTGAATCTCGATGCCGGGGCCATCGGGAATCGCCGAAGTCGTCAGTCCGCGCGGCGTGACATAAAATGTTGCGTGCCAGGAATGATTGAGCCACGGGCTGTGCGCCAGCCGGTACTTGCCGACAATCTGAAGGTAGAGATGCAAGGCGGAACACGTCTCGCGCCAGCCAAGGTAGTCGAGAGAAGGCCAGGAGTTGCTCATGTCATATGTTCCGTTCGGCAGGCGTGGTTGATGTAAATGGGCTCTCGGTAGGAGCGAAGTCCCGGGTTGCGGCGGGAAGTCGCTTTCGCGCGTCAATCCGGAAGAGGAATGTGCTCCTCACGATCATCGACAGGAAGATCGAAACGTCCCGCGCCCCAGTTCTCGGCGCGCCATTCAGCCTTGGCGGCTTCGATGCGCTCCTTCGAGGAGGCCACGAAGTTCCACCATATGTAGCGCGGACCTGACATCGTCGCGCCGCCCAGGATCATCAGTCGCGCGCCCCTGTCGCCGGCTGCGACCGTGATCCGGTCGCCCGGACGGAACACCATCATCTGCCCCGCCTGATAGTCATTGCCGGCGATCGAGATCGAGCCGTCGACGATATAGATGCCGCGGTCTTCGTGGTCGTCCGGCATCGGCAGCAGGCTTCCTGCCTCGAGCGTCACATCCGCGTAGAACGTTGCGGAGTACATCATGGCCGGAGCGGTTTTGCCGTAGGCGTTTCCGAGAATGAGCCGGACGGACACGCCGTCGTCCTCGATCACCGGCAGCGTGTCCTTGCCGTGATGCTCGAACAGCGGCGCCATGTCCTCGTGGCTGTCGGGCAGGGCGAGCCAGGTCTGGATGCCGAACAGGCTGTTCGGGCCGGATCGCGCCTCGGCGCTCGTGCGTTCCGAATGCGTGACGCCGCGCCCGGCCACCATCCAGTTCAATGCGCCGGGGCGGATGATCTGGTCGGCCCCGGTGCTGTCGCGGTGGTGAAAGTCGCCCTGAAAAAGATAGGTGACAGTGCCGAGGCCGATATGCGGGTGTGGACGAACATCGACGCCCTGTCCGGTCAGCAGCTCGGCCGGACCGGCCTGATCGAAAAAGATGAACGGCCCGACCATCTGACGCTTCGGCGCCGGAAGGGCGCGCCTGACTTCGAACCCGCCGAGATCGCGGCTGCGCGGGATGATGAGTGTCTCGATTGCGTCCAAATCGACCGTGTCGGGACAGCCTGGTTCGAGCGCCGGGTTCCAGCTCATGCCTGTGGTCCTTTCAAGTGCTAGCGGGCGATCGCGCCCTGATCGGTTGCGTTGTTCGTCGTCACTGGATGTAATCTATGTGGCCGGAAACGGGAACGCTAGCTGCGTCATGCGCACAACGGCGTCGCTCCAAGTGGAACGCAGATGCAGCATTTCACGCCTTGACGCCCCAAAGTTGCGGGTTCTGTTCGAAGTTCTCGATCAGCAAATCGGTGAGCACCCGAATCTTGCGAGCGGGATGGCGCCCCGGCGGACGAACGACATAGGCGCCGCCCGGAGGAGGCGGGTAACGCGTCATGACGGGAACCAGCGCCCCGGCCGCGATATGGTCGTGCGTGATGCAGTCCGGCAACCAGCCGATGCCGAGGCCGGCCACTGCCGCCGCCGCGAGCGCAACCGCGTTGTCGGCCTTGAAGCGCCCTTGCGGCTGAACGGCGACGACCTTGTCGCCGTCCATCATCTGCCAGCTTTCCGTGCCCTGCATGACGGCCTGATGGGAAACGAGTTCTTCCGGCGTCTCGGGCGCGCCATGCTTGCGAATGTAATCCGGGCTCGCGACGAATTTCCCGTGGATCGGCCCGACGCGTTTCGCCATCAGATTGGAGTCCTGAAGATAGCCGACCCGGATCGCGCAATCGTACCCTTCCGCGATGAGATCGACATAGCGGTCGCTGTAGGAGGTATGGATATGCAGCTGCGGGTGACGCTTCGCCAATTCCGCGAGCACGGGCGCAAAATGCGTCGGACCAAAGGTCAGCGGCGCGGTGATCCTCAGCCGGCCCCGCAGCTCGCCGGCGGGCAGGATCGTTTCCCTGGCAGTGTCGATTTCTGCGCTCGCTCGCACCGCATGGTCCCGGAAGGTGGCGCCAGCTTCCGTAAGCGCCGCGCCGCGGGTCGTGCGCGCAATCAGCTGGACGCCAAGCTCTGCTTCAAGCCGGAAGAGCCGCCGGCTGACGATCGACTTCGAGACGCCGAGCCGGCGCGCGGCCGCGGTAACGCCGCCCGTATCGGCGACCGTCACGAATGTTTCCAGTTCTTCGATGTCCATTTGGCGTTCCTGATTGCGCGACAGAGAATAGCGATTTCGAAGACTAGCGCATCCGGCGTCGGAACCACATATCCTAATTTCAAACCCGGCCTTCTCCCGGGTTTCACCTCCCACTCACGATAGCGCTTCCCGCGGGAATTGCTTTCGCGATAGTCCGAAAGGAGACAACGACATGGGTTATGTTACAACCGAAGATGGCGTGCAGATCTATTACAAGGACTGGGGACCCAGGGACGCCCGGCCGATCGTTTTCCATCACGGCTGGCCGCTCAGCGCCGACGACTGGGATGCGCAGATGCTATTCTTCCTGTCCAAGGGCTACCGGGTCGTGGCGCACGACAGGCGCGGCCACGGACGCTCGGATCAGGTCGCCGACGGACACAACATGGACCACTACGCGGCGGACGCCTTCGCCGTCGTCGAGGCGCTGGACCTGAAGAACGCAGTCCATATCGGCCATTCCACCGGCGGCGGGGAGGTGGCGCGCTATGTAGCGAAGTTCGGCGAACCCGCCGGCCGCGTGTCGAAGGCCATTCTGGTGGCGGCCGTTCCGCCTTTGATGCTCAAGACGGATGACAATCCCGAAGGCACGCCGCGGGAGGTCTTCGACGGCTTTCGAAAGGCGCTCGCCGACAGCCGCGCGCAGTTTTTCCGCGATGTTCCGGCCGGTCCGTTCTACGGTTTCAACCGCGACGGAGCGACGGTTCATGAAGGGGTGATCCAGAACTGGTGGCGGCAGGGCATGATGGGCGGCGCCAAGGCGCACTACGACGGGATTGCGGCCTTCTCCGAAACCGACCAGACGGAGGATCTCAAGACGATCACCGTTCCGACGCTGGTGTTGCACGGCGAGGACGATCAGATCGTCCCGATCGCGGCATCGGCTTTGAAGTCGGTCAAGCTGCTGCAGAACGGAACGCTGAAAACCTATCCCGGTTTCTCACACGGGATGCTGACGGTGAACGCCGATGTGCTGAACGCCGACATTCTGGAGTTCATTGAAAACTGAAGCGGCGGCGAGGCGCAACTTTCAGCGCTTCGTCGACTTCATCTCTTCCTACCGAACACGCCTTTCTGCAAGGAAAGATCGTTCAAGACTGCATCAGCCGGCCGGATGGGCGGCAAGGCCGCAAAACTGCCCGCAGGGTCGGCAGGCCTTGGCGCTCCTGAAACAGGTTCGTCAGGCTCTCGTCATGTCTATAGCGGCGGTGTCAGGCACTGTGTCGTCTCCCGTCAAAAGTCAGCGTAGGCTCAGAACGCGCGCCGTGCCGGCGCGGGAGAGGTAATCACCCCCGGAATATAAACTTCCCCGAAACCATCGTCGCCGTGACCCGGCCCTGGAACCGCGCGTCCTCGAACGGCGTGTTCTTCGAGCGCGAGCGAAGGTCGTCCTTCGCGAGAACCCAGGGCGCGTCCAGGTCGATCACTGCGATATCCGCCTTCCGGCCAGGTTCCAGCGAGCCGCCCGGCAATCCGAAGATCTGCGCCGGCCGGGTCGAAAGCGCATCGATCAGCCGCGTCAGCGGCACGTCGCCGTTGTGATGCAGCCGCAGCGCCGCCGGCAGCAGCGTTTCCAGTCCCACGGCGCCTTCCGCCGCGTCGGAAAAGGGCAGGCGCTTGGTGTCGACGTCCTGCGGATCGTGCGACGAGACGATGATGTCGATGTCGCCGTCGGCGAGCGCCTGCACCATCGCCCGCCGGTCGTCCTCGTCGCGCAGCGGCGGAGAGAGTTTGAAGAAGGTGCGGTATTCGCCGATGTCGTTTTCGTTCAGCGACAAATGGTTGATTGAAACCGCGCAGGTGATCTTCGCGCCGCGACGCCTGGCCTGGCGGATCGCCTCGATGGAATCCGGCGTCGAAATCTTGGCGGCGTGGTAGCGCGCGCCGGTGAGACCCGCGACCCTGAGATCGCGTTCCAGCATGATGATCTCCGCCTCGCGCGGAATGCCGGGCAGGCCGAGCCAGCTCGCAAACAACCCCTCGTTCATCACGCCGTCGGCGGCCAGATCCTCGTCCTGGGTCTCCAGCGCCACCACGAGGTCGAAATCACGGGCGTAGGTCATCGCCCGGCGCATGACTAGCGCGTTCGACACCATGCGCCTGCCGTTGGTCAGCACCACGGCGCCGGCCTTCTTCAAGAGGCCGAATTCGGTGAGTTCCCTTCCGTCGAGCCCCTTCGTCAGCGCGGCGGACGGATAGATGCGCACCATCGATTGTTCGCGCGCAGTACGCAGCACGAATTCGACCAGGGCCACATCGTCGATCACCGGGCTGGTGTCCGGCATCATGATCAGCGAGGTCACCCCGCCGGCGGCGGCTGCGGCGCTAGCCGACGCGATCGTTTCGCGATGTTCGGCGCCCGGTTCGCCGACAAACACCCGCGCGTCCACCAGGCCGGGCGTGATCGTTCGCCCCGTGCAGTCGACCGTTTCCGCATCCTCGGGGATTGCGATCCCCGGTCCGATGGCGGCGATCCGGTCATTCTCGATCAGAACGGCGCCGGTTGCGTCCATATCCTGCGAAGGGTCGACGATGCGCCCGTTGACAAGTGCGGTGCGGCTCACGAGTGCGTCTCCCCGTCTGCGGATTGCATCAGGGTCTCCATCACCGCCATGCGCACCGCCACGCCCATTTCGACCTGCGTGTCGATGACGCTTTGCGGGCCGTCGGCGATTTCGGAGGCGATTTCCACGCCGCGGTTCATGGGCCCCGGATGCATGACGAGCGCGTCGTCCCGGGCAAGCGCCAGCTTGCGCGCGTCGAGGCCGAAATAGTGGAAATATTCCCGCACGGAGGGCACGAACAGCCCCGCCATGCGCTCGCGCTGCAGGCGCAGCATCATCACCACGTCGGCGTCCTTCAATCCCTCCTCCATGGTTTGGAACACTTCCACACCCATGCGTTCGGCGCCTGCCGGCAAAAGGGTCGAGGGAGCGACGGCGCGCACCCGCGCGCCAAGCGCGTTCAGAAGAATGATGTTCGAGCGGGCCACGCGGCTGTGCAGAACGTCGCCGCAGATCGCCACCGTCAGACCGGCTATCCTGCCCTTGGCGCGTCGGATGGTCAGCGCATCCAGCAGCGCTTGTGTCGGGTGCTCGTGCGCGCCGTCGCCGGCGTTGACGACGGAGCAGCCCACCTTCTGGGCAAGCAGGGCGGCGGCGCCGGCCGAACCATGCCGAACGATCAGGATGTCCGGGTGCATGGCGTTCAGCGTCATCGCCGTGTCGATCAGCGTTTCGCCTTTCTTTACCGACGAATTGCCGACGGACATGTTCATCACATCGGCGCCCAGCCGCTTGCCGGCGAGCTCGAACGAAGCCTGGGTGCGCGTCGAAGCCTCGAAAAACAGGTTGATCTGGGTCAGCCCGCGCAGCGTGGAGGTTTTTTTCTCCCGCTGTCTGCTCAGTTGAACAGCTTCGTCGGAGCGGTCGAGAAGGAATTGAATGTCCATCTCGGTCAACCCGTTTATGCCAAGCAGATGGCGATGGGAGAAAGCCATGGACAAAACCCGCGAATTTTGACAATTGGCGTCTCTATAGGCGCGATGAAACCGCCGGGCAAGAACGGGCGCCTGGTATGCGCCAGTCATCCCCATGCATTTATCGAACGCGCGCTTGCTCGTGCGCCGCGACAACAGGTATAAGCCCGATATGACGAAATCCATGACATTTGGCTCCACCCATGAAGTGACGAATCAGCCGTCGCTCTACAGCGGGATTAACGCCTACACGGCCGATCCGATGCTCTGCGAGATCGCGGCGGACATGCCGAAGGCGTTTCGCGACGAGTTCTCGCAGATCGGCCGATTCGCAACCACGCCGGAGGCGCAGGAACTGGCGCGACTCGCCAATCAGTCGACGCCGGAGCTGAAACCCTATGACCCGCGCGGAAACCGGGTCGATGTCGTGGAATTCCATCCGGCCTATCACGCGCTGATGCGCCGGTCCTTCAGTATCGGGCTACATTCCTCTGTCTGGGAAAACCGGCCGGAAGAAAAGGGGATCGCCCATCGCGCCCGCGCTGTCCGCTTTTTCCTGACCGCAGGTCTGGAATGCGGCCATCTCTGCCCGATCACGATGACAAACGCATCGCTGGCGTCGATCAGCGCTACGCCCGCTGTCTACAAGATGTGGGCGCCCAAGGTGCTGTCGCGCAGCTATGACGCCGCCAACCGGCCGGTCGTCAGCAAGAAGAGCGCGACCATCGGCATGGGCATGACCGAAAAGCAGGGCGGAACCGATGTGCGCGCCAACACCAGTTCGGCCGAGCGCGCGGGCGAGGGGGTCTATCGCCTGACGGGCCACAAATGGTTCATGTCGGCGCCGATGAGCGACGCCTTCCTGATGCTCGCACAGACGACGGAAGGCCTGAGCTGCTTCCTCGTGCCGCGCTATCTGGAAGACGGCAATCCCAACGGACTGCGATTCCAGCGCCTGAAAGACAAGATCGGCAACCGCTCGAACGCTTCAAGTGAAGTCGAGTTCGTCAATTCCTACGGGTTTCTTCTCGGTGAGTCGGGCAGGGGCGTGCGCACCATCCTCGAAATGGTCACCTTGACCCGTCTCGACTGCGCGCTGGCCTCCGCCGGCATCATGCGCGCGGCCGTGGCCGAGGCCGTGCATCATTGCCGGCAGCGCAAGGTGTTCGGCAAGCACCTGCTTGAGCAACCGCTGATGACGCGGGTGATCGCGGACATGGCGCTGGACGTCGCGGCGGCCACAGCGCTCGCCATCCGGCTTGCCCGCGCCTTCGATCTGGCGGACTCCGATCCAAATGAGGCGGCTTACGTGCGCATCATGACGCCAGTCGTCAAATACTGGATCTGCAAGCTGGCGCCATCGCTGACTTACGAGGCCATGGAGTGTCTCGGCGGCAGCGGCTATGTGGAGGAGCGGCCCATGGCCCGCCACTATCGCGAAGCGCCGATCAATGCGATCTGGGAAGGCTCCGGAAACGTCATGGCGCTCGATCTGATGCGCGCCATCGGTCAGGACCCGTCGAAATTCGAAACCGTTATCGGCATGGTCGCCGGCGATCTCGGCGCATTTTCCAAGCGCACTGTCGATGTGCTGACGGCCGCGACGGCTCTGGTCCAGCGCGATGAGGGCGCGGCGCGCCTGCTTGTCGAGCAACTGGCCCTGTCGGCGGCCGCCGCAGAGCTCTACAACATGGGCGCCGGCCGCATCGCCGACGCCTTCGCCGAATCCCGTCTCGCCGGCGCATGGCGGTCGACCTATGGTATGCTCGATTCGCGCTTCGATTCCACGCAGATCGTATCGCTGCTCTATCCGGAGGCGATATAGGTCGCGAGATAAAGAACAAGCGGTATCGTCAGGAAAGACGCCACTGTCTGTAGCGTTGCGATTGTCGCGTAAAGGCGGGCGTCGCTGCCCATCTGCTTGGCCAGCAGATAGCCGTTCATCGCCGTCGGCACGCTGCCTATCAGCGCCAGCAAAATCAGCTCGTTGCCGCGCAACCCGGCCGCAAGGCATGTTGCGATCATCACCAGCGGATAAACAAGTAGCTTGGCCGCAACCGCAATAAGCGTCATTGGCCGTGGTCGCACCGTGTCGCGGATGCGCAGCGCCGCGCCGACCAGGATCAGGCCCATGCCGAGCGCGGATGCGGACACCATTTCCAGGGACTTTTCCACCGGCCCGTAAATGCGCAACCCGATATATTGCAATGTTACGCCGGCAAGGGCTGCGATGATGAGCGGATTGGTGATCAGTCGGCGAAGAAATGTCGCAAAGTTGCGGTTCGACGCGTTGAACCAGACAAGCGTCGCTACGTTGACGCAGTTGATCGGCAGGATGATCAGCGCCATCACAAGCGCTGTCAGCGCCAGTCCTTCCTGGCCGAACAGCTTGTCTGAAATGGCGAGAGCCACAAAGCTGTTCCACCGCGTCGTGGTCTGGAAGATCGCCGTATATTTTGCGGACGATACGCCCCTGATCCGCAGCGCCGGCCACAGCGCATAGGCCAGCACAAACATCACGGTTATGCAAGACAGCGCGCCGATGGCTACCTTCGTTAGCTCCATGCCGCTGAAGTCGGCGCGATAGAGCGTCAGGAACAGCAGGCAGGGAAACAGCACGAAATAGCCGATTTCCTCAAGGCCGTGCCACACGCCGCGATCGACCAGCGGCGTGCGCTTGAGCACGATGCCGAGGACGATCAGCAGGAATATGGGCAGACTGCTTTCGAAAATCGCGATCATGACGGAACGTCAGTTTGAAGACGTTTTGGTGATAGACTTTCGGTGAACCGGCGGCAAGCGGAGGCGCCCGCAGATCTGAAATCCGCGGCGCGGCCATGTGGATATTAACCTTAACAAATGGTTTACATTGCTTTCGCCGCTGAAAATTCCGAGGTTGTCTGTGACGAGACTAGGGAAGGGTGCGGACCGGCGATTGCGATGAAGTGGTTTCTTATATTGTGGTTTGTGCCAGTGTCGCTGATTTCGGCCTGGTACGGGTTATCCTACTACGATCTGAATTTTGGCGTGTTCATGTTGACGCGGGACGTGCATGACCTCGTTTTCAAGATCTATGGCGAAATACTTGGCATTCCACCCACAGACATTCCGCCGCTCCTGTTGCGCGCGCTTATCGTCGATTCGATGATCGTCATGGCGATCGTCGCGTTTCGCTACCGCAAGAAAATCATCGTCTGGGTTCGCGCGCGCCGCGCCGCCTGGGCCGCTCAGCCGCGCAAGGCGGAAGAAAGCCTGTCCAGCGCACCCTGAAGGATGAAAGCTGCGGCGGCGGAATCGATCCGCTCGCTGCGTTTGCGGCGCGACACATCCATCTCGATAAGCGCGCGTTCAGCGGCCACCGTCGACAGCCGCTCGTCCCAGAAGGCGAACGGCGTGTCGGTCACGCCGGCCATGTTGCGCACGAAGGCGCGGGTCGCCTGGGCGCGCGGTCCCTCCGAACCATCCATGTTGACCGGCAGGCCGATCACGCAGCCGCCGACACTTTCCCTTGTCAGCCGCTCCATCAGCGCGTCGGCGTCGATCGTGAATTTCTTGCGCCGCAGCACGTCGCGCGGCGTCGCGAGCGTCAGGCCCAGATCGCTGATCGCGACGCCGATCGTTTTCGTTCCGAGGTCGAGTCCGGCGAGCACTTTGCCTTTTTCAAGGCCTGCGGCCAGTTCTTCCAATGTTAAAACGGGCATGTCCGCGCCGATCAAAAAACTTTTGCAAACGGTCCTTTTCAGGACGCGGGACAATCCATAAGCTGCTTCGCAGAATAATGCGACCAAAACCCTATGGGAGGCGACAGACATGAAACTGCAATGGTTCGGACATTCCGCGTTTCGCATCGAAATCGGAGGCGCGACGATCCTCATCGATCCGTTCTTTACGGGCAATCCCTCCTTCGAGGGACAGAGTGCGGCGGCCGCTGCCGAAGGCGTCACCCATATCGTGCTGACCCACGGCCATGGCGACCATATCGGCGATACGCCGTCGATCGCCCGGGAAACCGGCGCGACCGTGATCGCCAACTACGATCTGTGCATGTGGCTCGGCAAGCATCACGGGCTCGAAAAGATCGATCCGACCAACACCGGCGGAACGGTCCACCATGACGGTTTCACCGTCACCTATGTCAACGCGCTGCATTCGTCCGCGATGATCACCGAAGACGGCGTCTCCCATGCGCTCGGCAATCCCAACGGCGTGGTGCTGCATTTCGACGATGCGCCGACCCTCTATCACATGGGCGACACCGACATTTTCTCCGACATGGCGCTCATCAACGAACTGCATAAGCCGGAAATCGGCATCGTGCCGGTTGGCGACCGCTTCACCATGGGCGGCGCGGTGGCGGCGCTCGCCTGCCGGCGCTATTTCGATTTTTCAACCATCATTCCATGCCATTTCGGCACGTTCCCGATCCTCGACCAGAACGCAGGGGAGTTTCTTGCGGCGATGGAGGAGGACGACGACAAGGTCAAGACGCCGGCGGTCGGCGACGTTCTCGATCTTTAGCGATGCGCTATGTCATCGCCAATGACAGCGAGGAAGAGCGGACCCGCCTTCGGCTGCTGGCGGAGCTGACCGACCCTTACACCTGCTACCGGCTGGAGGAGATCGGCGTCGAGCCTGGCTGGCGCTGTCTGGAAATCGGCGCGGGCCTCGGCACGGTCTCGACCTGGCTCGCCGACAAGGTCGGCAGCGAAGGCGAGGTTGTCTGCACCGATATGCAGACGAAGTTTCTCGAGGATATCGACCATCCGCGCATCCGTGTGGAGCAGCTCGATATCCTGCAGGAACCGCAGCGCCACGGCGCCTTCGATCTCGCGGTCGCGCGGAACGTCCATCACCACATTCCAGACAGGCTGGCGGCGATGCGCAATCTCGTCGAAATGGTCAGGCCCGGCGGCCACATCCTCTATGTCGAGCCGGATCTGCATCCGGCCATGGCCGATTTCCACCCCGTCTGGCGGCGCGCCTTCGAGGCGTTCCGGCAATGGGGTGAGCAGCATGATATCGACCTCTTCACCGGCCGCCGCCTGCCGCATCAGCTTGCCGTCGCAGGCCTCGACATCGTGTCGTCGCGCGGCGAGACGGCGCTGTTTTCAGGCAAGGGCGGCGATCCCGCCGTCGAGCTCTACCGCCGCAGCTTCGGCCTCATTATGGATGATCTCGTCGCGATGGGCTTCCTGTCGCAGGCCGACGGCGACGAGGTCGATCGCCTGCTCGACAGCGAGCAGGCCTGGCTGATGAATTTCTGCTTCTTCGCCACCCATGCCCGCAAGCCGGTGTAGGCGTTCTCGTCAAGGTCCGTTGACGAGCGCGAGGATCAGCTGCTGGATATTGCCGCCGTTGGCCATCTCCGCATCCTCGAAGGCGCGGTTGCGCGCTTTGTAGCGGACGAAAGCGGCCTTCAGCGGCGTCTGGATGGCGTCGCGGATCGCCTTGCAGTCCGGATCGTTCGGCTGGCGGAAGCCGACGGTCGTGTCGTAGATCTCCTGCGCCATTTCGGCCACGTATTGGCCGTGCACGGCCTCGTGCGCGCGAATCCCGTCGATGAAGACGCGCCAGCGCGCCGCCAGGTCAGCCGGCAGTGTCTGCGACGGCTTGGGCAGTGTGTAAGTGATCGTCAGGAAGGAGCGCGCTGCCTTCAGCACGCAGTCGTTTCCGTCGCGCACATAGTCGCGGCCCCATTTGAGATCAAAATCGGTCTTGGCGATTGCGCTCGACGCGCCGCCGCGCAACAGCGGCCCGTTTGCGCCCATCGACTGGTAGAGCGCGATGCCGGTCGCGCCCGAAACCGCGTAGGCCTTTTCCACGAATTTCGGCTTGACCTCGCCGGCGAACGCCGATGCTGCCAGAGCCAGGAGCGCTGCGGCGAGCGCGAAAAGACGCATCATTTCCATTTCCCTGTTCACCGCGCACTTCCAACGTTTAGGCCGCCCCTGTCAATCCGGCGCAACAATGCTAGGCTGCGGTCGAATCCGCAACTTTGGCATATCCAGCGGCGCAGGGAGCACCGGAGTGATCGACGCCGAAAGGCCTACCTTCTACGAGTTTTTCGCTGGCGGCGGCATGGTCCGCGCGGGTCTCGGCGATGGCTGGCGCTGCCTTTTCGCCAATGATTTCGACGCCAGAAAGGCCGCCGCCTACCGGGCCAATTGGGATCGCGCCGCGCCGTCCGCGCTCACAGTCGGCGACATCCGCGCGGTTGATGCACGCGATCTGCCTGGCGTCGCCGATCTTGCCTGGGCGTCCTTTCCCTGCCAGGACCTGTCGCTCGCCGGCGGCGGCGCCGGTCTTGACGGTGCGCGCTCCGGCGCGTTCTACCCGTTATGGAGCATCATGAAACGCCTGGCGGCGGACGGTCGCGCGCCCCGCATCGTGGCGCTGGAGAACGTCACCGGCGCGCTCACCAGCCATGGCGGCGCGGATTTCGACGCAATCTGCCGGGCCTTCGCCGACAATGGCTATCGCTACGGCGCACTTGTCATCGACGCCGCCCTGTTCGTGCCGCAGTCCCGTCCGCGCCTGTTTGTCATTGGCGTCCGCGATGATATCCCGCTGGAGTCGACGCCTGTCTCGGCAAACCCTGTGGAGCCATTCCACACCCGCGCCCTTCAGGCGGCGCACGCCCGCATCAGCGCGCCCGCGAGAGCCAGCTGGCATTGGTGGAATGTGCCTGCGCCTCCACGCCGCAACACTGTCTTTGCAGATCTCGTCGAAGATGACCCGCAAAGCGTGCGCTGGCACGACACGTCCGAAACAACAAGGATTCTCGGCCAGATGTCGCCCGCCAACCGCGCCAAGGTGGATGCCGCGCAAAAGGTGGGGCGGCGCATGGTTGGCGCAGTCTACCGGCGCACCCGCGTAGAAAACGGAGAAAAGCGCCAGCGCGCCGAGGTCCGCTTCGACGATCTGGCGGGTTGTCTGCGCACGCCGGCCGGCGGCTCGTCGCGCCAGCTCATCCTGGTCGTCGACGGCGATCGCATTCGCTCGCGGCTTATATCCGCGCGCGAGACCGCGCGCCTTATGGGGCTCGACGAGGCCTACGCGCTTCCGCAAAACTACAACGAGGCCTATCACCTGACGGGCGACGGCGTCGCGGCGCCCGTGGTGCGGCATCTGGCGCAGCATCTCTTCGAGCCGATCCTGAAGCGCCGCGCGTTGCGCGCCGTTGAAGCAGCGTGAAAACGGCGCAAACTACGGATCCCGCGCGCAGCGCCGTCATGCGCGCCGTCAAATCCCGCGACACCGCGCCGGAAATGGTCGTGCGCCGGCTCGTCCATGCGCTGGGTTACCGCTACCGCCTGCACCGGCGCGACCTGCCCGGCGTCCCGGACCTCGTCTTTCCCGGCCGCCGCAAGGTGGTGTTCGTGCATGGCTGCTTCTGGCACGGGCACGATTGCCCGCGCGGCGCCCGCGCGCCAAAGACCAACGCCGACTACTGGCGCGCCAAGATCGCCCGCAATACAGCCCGCGACGCCCGCAACGCCCAGGCGCTGACCGATGCCGGCTGGCGCGTCCTCACCGTATGGGAATGCGAAACCGCGAAAACCAAACGCGCCGACCTTGAGGCGAAGCTCAAGGCGTTTCTTGAATGACGGGCGCGTCCTTGCGCGGATAGTGTTTCGATTGTTTCCGACGTTCCGCCGCTCCGATACAATTGAGACATTCGGCGACATCGAACCCATACAAGCCTCAGTCAGATTTCCTCCCATAGGAAACAGCCGGCCGTGGTGGTCGGACACTCCTCTAAATCCCGATTGGAAAGGAAACCTGACAATGAGAAACCTGACTCGAAGCGCCGGCGTCGCCGGCTTGTTTGCCGCAGCCGCCATCGCCGCAACGGCGCTGGGCGCCGCCCCGGCTTCAGCCTATCAGTGCAAGAACAGCCACCACTACCAGTCCGGGGCTGGCAACCATCCGCAGGTGGCTGTCGCCCAGATGATCGCCAAGAAGAGCTGGGCGGGCAAGATCAAGAGCGAGTACGGCCTGCCATGGTCGGTATGGGACATCGCCAAGGGCAAGCAGGTTAGCTGCACGCCTGCCGGCGGTGGAATGACGATCTGCGTCGCCCGTGCGCGGCCCTGCAAATACGTCGCCGGTTAATAATGATCAGTGGCTGAAAGCAATTACAAGGCGCATATTGCCGGCAGCCGGAGAGCATCCGGTTTGCCGGCTTTGCCTGTTTGTCTGCGCGGGGATGCGCAGGTCTGATACAATTGATACATTCGGCGATACCGAACAGATATACTCGCAATACAATATGGAATGCGCCGCGGCGTAGGGCCTGCGGATGTCGGAAGATGAAGGGAGCCATCCATTGTCCGCGAATACGCACGACCGGGACAATTCCTTTTCGGCCGACGATAGGGCGCAACTTGTTCTCGAGGGGCTGCGTGCGCCCGAAAGCGTCGACCGGCTGTGTGAAGAGGCCGGGCTTTCAAGACACACCTTCGCCAAATGGCGCGACGCCTTTATCGAGGGAGGCCGGAGCCAACTGGCGCGCGAGGCCGAGACGCCGTCCGGCGCGTCCGGTCTGGACGACGCCCTGCTCAGGAAAATCGTCGAGTCCTTTCCCGCAAATCTCCTCATATCGAGACTGGACGACGGCGACATCATTTTCCGATCCGCCTCGACTGAAGCCGTTTACGGCCTCCGGGATCGGACGAGCGAACACTGGATGGACCATAACGAACGGCGCAGGTTCGTCGAGGAAATGCGGACAACGGGCCGGGTCGACAAGATGCTGTTCAGGGCCCGCGGCTTCGACGGGACAGAGTTTCCCGCCCAGCTGTCCAGCCGGCTGATCGAACACGGCGATCAAACCATCAGCGTCACGACCTCCACCGACCTCGGCGCCTTCTACGAGATGAGCGAGAAGCTGGAGCAGAACATCGCCCGTTTCCAGGAGGCTCTGGAGGCGCTCGACGAGGGGATCATGCTTTATGATTCCGATCTCAGGCTCGAACTTTTCAACGGGCGGGCGAACGAGATGTTCTTCCAGGGCGAGGGCAGGTTCGAACTCGGCAAGACGTTCTATGAGCTTTGCGAACATTTCGCCGTTTCGGGATTGCTCGTGATGCCTCCCGGGCTTGCAAAGGACGACTGGGCGCGGTTCGCCGAGGAGGATGTCCGCGGCCTGGCGAAGAATACGGAGATTACGACCGCCAGCGGGCGCCTCCTGCTCGGATCGTCCCACCGCACCGATCAGGGCGGCTATCTTCTGACGTTCAGGGACATCACCGGGCAGCGTCAGGCGGAAAACGCCCAACGGGAATCGGACACCCTGCTCAGACTGATCGTCGAGACATGCCCGGTCAATTTCATGGTCTCGCGTCTGGATGACGGTAAGATCATATATTCCTCGCATGACATGAAGGCCCGCTTCGGGGAAGTCGATTCGACGAACTCGTACTACGCGACGCCGGAAGGCCGCCTGAAATACCTCGACAGACTGCTGCCGACGGGCGCGGTCGACGACTATCCCCTCAAGCTGCGCAAGAGCGACGGCGCGATCATGGACGCCGTGACGTCCGCGCGCATGACGGTCTACAAGGGCGAGGACGTGATCGTCTCCTCGACCCGCGACGTCACGGATTTCCTGAACCTGCAGGAAGAACTGCGCCACCAGCGCGAGATCGCCCACCAGAACGAGAAGCTTTCGGCGCTTGGCGAATTGCTCGCAGGCGTCGCCCATGAGCTGAACAATCCCCTTTCCGTGGTGGTCGGCTACTCTCTCATGCTGAAGGAAAAGGTCGAGAATCCCGTTCACCGGGAGCGGATCGACAGGATCGGACAGGCGGCGGAGCGCTGCGCCCGCATCGTGAAGGTGTTTCTGGCCATGGCCCGGCAGAGGCCCGTCAATCCCGAGCCCCTGTCTCTCAACGATATCGTGGAGGCGGCCGCCGCCGGCGCGGCCATCTCCGTGCGCTCGAAGGGGGCCCGCATCGTCTTCGATCTGGACGCGACCCTGCCGCTGGTCGACGCCGACGAGGACCAGCTTATTCAGGTCTTCACCAATCTCATCTCCAACGCCGGACATGCGCTCGCCGGGAAGAAGAAGGACGGCGTCCTGACATTGAGAACCTATTTCGACGACAGGCTGAACCGGGTCGTGGCCGAAGTCGCGGACAACGGGCCAGGCGTTCCCAAAGAACTCCAGTCGCGGATCTTCGAACCGTTCTTCACGACGAAGGAAGCGGGCGAGGGCACCGGGATCGGTCTCGCCTTCTGTCACCGCATCATCGCGACCTATGGCGGGCGCCTGTCCCTGAAATCCTCTCCCTCGAAAGGCGCGCGTTTCATCGTGCGGCTGCCGGAATCCGCGCAGCGGACCGGATACCGGTCGATGGCGGTCGATATCCGGGAAAAGGCCCGCGATGTGTGCCGGGTTCTCGTGGTCGACGACGAGATCAACGTCACCGACATGCTCGTCGATCTTCTCGAGGAACGCGGATGCGAGGTCGTGGCCAGAAATGACGTCGAGTCCGCGCTTCAACTGCTCGAAAGCAGGACGTTTGACATCATCATCAGCGACATCCGGATGCCCGGGCTCGACGGCGAGGCCTTTTTGAAGCGGCTGAAAGCCTCGTTTCCACACTATGAGGGCCGGCTGGCCTTCGTGACCGGCGATATGCTCAGCCCGGACGTGGCGGATTTCCTGGCCCGCGCCAATGTTCCCTTCCTCGAAAAACCGGTCGTTCCGGAAGATCTGCAGGCCCTGATCACGGATATCTGCAAAACGAACAGAGATGTCTCATCATGAGTTCCAAGCCGTTCCACATTCTTGTCTGCGACGATGAAATCCATCTGCGGGAGATGGTCGGCGAATATCTGTCCGATCGCGGCTATCGCATCACGGAGGCGCAAGACGCATCATGCCTGCACGAGGCCATGAAGAAAGACCCGGCGGACCTGATCGTGCTCGATATCAACATGCCGGGCGAGGACGGGCTTACGGCCCTGCGCACGCTGCGCAAGGAATCGACAGTGCCGGTCATCATGCTCACCGCCGCGGCCGACGTCGTGGATCGCGTGGTCGGCCTCGAAATGGGCGCCGACGATTATGTCGGCAAGCCCGTGGATCTGCGCGAGCTCGAGGCCCGCATCAAAGCCACCCTGCGCCGTCAGGTCGTCAACGAAGAAGAGGCCAGGCGCCGGGACATCCTGTCCGGCACGGTGCCGTTCGGCGATTGCCGTCTCGATCTCGACGCGGCGAAACTCTACGGATCCGGCGGCGACGAGATCGCGCTCACGGCCATGGAGTTCAGCCTCCTGCGCGTCTTCGCCTCCAATCGCGGCCGCATCCTCAACCGCGATCAGCTGCTGGAACAGGCGCACGACAAGGGATGGGAGCCGTTCGACCGTTCGATCGACCTGCGCATTTCGCGCATAAGAAAAAAGGTGGAAAAGAACCCCGCCAAGCCGGAATATATCCGCACCGTCAGGGGCATCGGCTACATCTTCGACTGAGAGAGAGAGGAATGCGCGCATGGCCGATCGGGACCGGCTTCCCCGCGCCGTATTGTGGCGGCGCTTCGATCCGGAAGGCATGGACGCCTGCCGCTACGCGCGATCGGGCGACGGCTATGAAATTTCCGGAACAGCGCTCTACCACGACCGTCACGGCCCGGCGAAGCTCGACTATCAGGTTCTCTGCAACGCCGACTGGTCAAGCCGGTCCGCGCGCGTGAGCGGTTGGCGTGGATCCATCCGGACAGATCTCCTGCTGTCGCGATCCGCCGAAGGCTCGTGGACGACGGGCGGCGCGGCGATCCCCGGGGTCGACGGCCTTGCCGACATCGATCTCGGGTTCACGCCGGCGACCAACGCCAACGCCATCCGGCGGCTCGGCCTTGAGACCGGGGCCGAGGCGGAGACGACCGCCGTCTGGCTCGATGTCGATGACTGGCGGTTCAAGCCTCTGCGGCAGATCTATTCGCGCCTGTCGGAAACCCGTTTCGCCTACAGCTCTCCGCAGCATGGCTACGACGCCGTCATCGTCACCGACGATTTCGGCGTCGTCCGGTCATACCCGGAGCTCTGGGAAGCGGTTGCATAGCCGCGCCCTCAATCGATAATGGCGGCTGCAAGGATCGGATGCGTCAACGAAGGCGCTGTGCCTCCGCCGCCCAAGTCTGCTAAAAGCCCTACCCGAACAGGAGCTCTGCCATGTCCGACGACTTCAAGATCTGCCGCGCCTGCGGCGTCGAGCATCCGCTTTCCGCCGTTGTCTGCGACATCTGCCTGGACGAGCGGCAATACGTGCCGCGCGGCGGCCAGGCCTGGGCGACGCACGCCGAGCTTGCCGCGGAGGGCGTGCGCACGCAGATCCGCGAGATCGAGGAAAACCTCCATGAAATCTCCACCGCGCCGTCCATCGCCATCGGCCACCGCGCCCTTCTGGTTGTCACACCGGAAGGCAATCTCCTGTGGGAGCCGGTCGGTTTCCTCGACGAGGCGGCGGTGAGCGGCCTTCAGGCGCTCGGCGGCGTGCGCTACATTGCGGCGAGCCACCCGCACATGTTCGGCGCGCAGGTCGCCTGGAGCCGCGCGTTGGGCGGCGCGCCGGTGCTGGTGTCCAGCTATGACCGCGAATGGCTGGCGCGGCCTGATCCGGTGATCGAATTCTGGGAGGACGACGCCGAGATCCTGCCGGGCGTCACGCTCGCGCGCGTCGGCGGGCATTTTCCGGGCAGCGCCGTGGTGCACTTTGCGGCCGGCGCGACTGGCGCCGGCGCGCTGCTTTCCGGCGATTCCATCATGGCGAACCCGGACGGCAAGACCGTCTCCTTCATGCGCAGCTTTCCAAACCGCATCCCGCTGTCGGTCAGGGCGGTAGAGACGATCCTGCAGCGGATTGACCGCTTCGCCTACGATCGGCTTTATTCCAACGTCGCCAGCTCGGTGGAGGAAGGCGCGGACGCCGCCGTGCGCGCCTCGGCACAGCGCCATATCGACTGGATTACCGGCGCGCATGACGACCTGATCTGAGCTTCGGCCCCGAGGTGGCTTGCGTCAGTTTCCGGGCGCGCCCGGCAGCGGGGCTTCCCAGCAGCCGCATGCGGGCTCAGTCGCATGCTCCCTGCATTCGGGCAATTCCAGGCGGGCGAGGCTCAGGGTTTTACCGTTGAATTCCGTCAGCACGCCGGCGTTCGCCCAGCACCATGCGCCCTGGCCGAGCGTTTTCGCGTAGGCGTCGCAACTGACGCCCAGATACACGGTCGACTGCGCCAGCCTGTCGTCCGGGTTTTGCCGCTGATACGCCGGATCATGCGTCAGCACGTAGCCATTGGCGTTGCAGCCGACATGGGGCATGCCCCCGGCCTCCTGCGCGTTCGCGCCCGGCGCTCCGTTCAAGGCAGGGCTGCAGAAAAGCGCGCAGGCAAAAACCGGGCCAGGGAATTTTTTCATGTCAGTCTCTCTCCAGATACAACAGGGTAGGGCGGGGCGACCCGCGCCGCTCAGTCTTCGAGCCCCGCCAGGGCGTATCCTTCCCTGATCCGCTCCCGGTCCGCCGGATCCTGGAACGGCAGGCGTCCGATGTGCTCCGCAAAGGAGTAATCGGGCTTGAGCCTGCTCAACTCATCCCGCACCTGTCGCGCCTCTTCCACACGGCCGAGGCGCCCGAGCGCCGCAATCATCAGCCCGCGGCTCAGATCCGTGGTCGGCGAGGCCTCTATACGCTGCCTGAAACTCGTCACGGCGTTTTCGTAGTCGCCCGCGATCAGGTAGGCCGTGCCGATGAAATGCCGGAACTGGTGCCCCATGATAGGTTCCAGGCGCAGCGCCAGTTTCAGGTCCGGAATGCCCTCCAGCGGCCTGCCGGCGTAGATCTTCTCGAGCGCGCGCATGCCGATCGCCGGCGCGAAGTTCGGATTGAGCGACAGCGCCCGCTCGATCGACGCGGCCGACGCCGCCATATCCCCCGCCCAGAACTTGTTGAGGCCGGCCACGTAGTGCGCATAGGGAAGGTCGGGGTCCTTTTCCAGCGCCAGGCTGCAATAGCGTTGCGACAGCGCCATGCTGTCGTCCCGGCCGAGCCATTTGTTCTGGAAGTCGCGGTTGTAGGCATGCGCGAGACCCACATAGGGATCGGCGTAGTCCGGGTCGAGTTCGATCGCCCGGTTGAAAGACTGAAGCGCCACGTCGAACATGTCCCTTGTGTTGGCGCTGCTCAAAAGCGCTTCCCGGCCGCGCAGGAAAAGGTCATGCGCCTCGATGCTGCGGGTCGGAACCTGGCCGATGCGGCCGTCTTCCGCCGGCGTCAGCTTCACCTTCAGCGCGTCCACGATGCGCCGGGTCACGTCGTCCTGAACGGCGAAGATGTCCGTCAGTTCGCGGTCGTACCGCTCCGCCCACAGGTGCGCGCCGTCGCCGGCGTCGATCAGCTGCGCGGTGATGCGCAGGCGGGCGCCGGCCCGGCGGACGGAGCCTTCCAGCACATGCGCCACGCCCAGCTCGCGGCCGACCGCCCGGATGTCCGGCGTCTTGCCCTTGTAGGCGAAACTCGAATTGCGGGCGATCACCAGCAGGCCGCCGATCTTCGACAGGTCGGTGATGATGTCCTCGGTCATGCCGTCGGAAAAATACTCCTGTTCGGGGTCGCCGGACAGATTGTCGAACGCCAGCACGGCGATCGACGCCTTTTCGGGCCGGCGCGGCTGTTCGTCGGGCGTTGCGCGCGGCGCCGCCGCGTCGTCGGCCGGGCGCCATTTCCAGATCCTGATCGGCTGATCGATATTCTTCACCGTCACGTTCCCGCCGTCCGTGAAGACAACATCGGCCCGCGCGCCCACGCTGTCGTTGACGATCGACGACACGCACACGCCGCCGGGCTCCGCCACGGCCTCCAGGCGCGCGGCGATATTCACCCCGTCGCCGTAGATGTCGTCGCCGTCTATGATGACGTCGCCTATGTTGACGCCGATCCGCAGCGTCAGGCCGGGGCCGTCGGCCGCGTCCTCGTGCGTCATGCGCTGCACGGCGACCGCGCAGTTCACGGCGTCGACAGCGCTTGCGAATTCCACCAGCGCGCCGTCGCCCATCAGTTTCACGATCCTGCCGCGATGCGTTTCCACCGCCGGGTCGAAGATCTCCCGCCGGTGCCGTTTCAGCGCCGACAGCGTGCCGGACTCGTCATCGCGCATCATGCGGGAGTATCCCACCACATCCGCGGCCAGAATCGCTGCCAGTCGTCTTGTTTCTGCGGGGGCGGCCATGGGTGTCCTCGGGGCGTGATGGGGCGTCGCGGCGGACCTTACAGCGTTTCGCCTCGCAAGAGGAGATCAAAGCCGGCGCGCGGAGAGGATATCCTCACCACGGCGGCGGCGTCGCCACCGCCGCGTATCCAATTCCCTCTCTCCCTCATTGCGGGCTCGACCCGCAATCCAGCAGCGCCGCGTCGGCGGCGCGCAAGGAGGAGACGCTGCGCAAACCGCGCGCTACAATCACCGTGATCCGCCCGCGCCCATTTCCCTCTCTCCCTCATTGCGGGCTCGACCCGCAATCCAGCAGCGCCGCGTCGGCGGCGCGCAAGGAGGAAAAGCTGCGCAAACCGCGTGCTACAACGACCGTGATCCGCTCGCGCCCATTTCCCTCTCTCCCTCATCCCGGGCTTGACCCGGGATCCATACGGCGGCACCTCCCGGGAGGAAGGAGAAGAATTCGTGGTCGAAATCGTCAAACAGACAGCCGTCGAAACGGAACTGGGCGGCGTCGCTGCTTCGGCGCAGGTCGTCTCGCCAGACCTAGTCGAGAAGGCCGTTTCCCTGAAGGTCGTTCCGTTCAAACCGAAATTGCCTCCCGGCATGAGCGTGCGCGCATGCACGGCGATCCTGCTTCTGATCGACGGCTCCGTGGAGATCGAACGCCTGTCCTTCGGCGTGACGCTCGACAGCGATCTGGAGGGGAGTCGCGCGACCGGGGAGCGTCTCGATGCCCAGGAATGGTCGGACGGCGCAAATCTGGTGATGATCGGCGCTGAAGACGGCGAAGCCCTGGACCTTCGGTTGCCGAATTCGGGTTTCGACCGCGTACCCGGCGTCATCTACACGGCGGACGCCATGACTCTGGAACTTTCCGGATTGCCGAAACTCGACAATCCGTCCTTTCACTTCGTGATCGCGGAAAAAGAAGACCGGGATCCGGTTGATGCCTCTGCGTGGTTCGCCGTCGATCAGGACCACCGGTTCCTTCTGGGGCAATGACGCACGGTACTGCCCCTGGAAAGCGGTTCGCTGATCCGCATGAGACGTGGTTGACTGTGCGGTAGCCTTTCCCCCAATCCCTCATTACGGGCTCGACCCGCAATCCAGCAGCGCCGCGTCGGCGGCGCGCAAGGAGGAGAGCCGGGGCGGACTGGATCACCGGCGCGCATGCCTGATTTTACCGTAGGCGTACTCATGGAGAAGATGGTCAGCGAGAGGGACGAGTTGATGCTCGGCAGACATTTCCCACTCCCGTCGCACGGCACAGTGCGTATGGACGGTGAGGCGTTCTGGCTGGTCGAAGGGTGAGGTAAAATCAAGCTGTAAGCGGAGTGCAAATGCAGATGGGTTTATCTTATTCTGCTACCGGTGCTCCAGTGGTTCGGAACAATTTGAGATGCTAACGCAGCGCCTCAGGTAGTAGGTATAGAAGGCGGCGTGCGGCCGGCCATCCGGCATCGACGAAAACCTCTAGTACCTCGACCAGAGCTATCCGCCGGGCTTCGTCCTCGAAGAGCTCGCGGTGATCAGCAATCGTTCGGCCGATCATCTTGACGAGTTGATCTGCTCCGAGTTGCTCAAACTGATAGCCGTGAATCCTCCCAGCTTTAAGAAGCGCATGCGAGGAGAGATCGAAAACGGTAGCTGGATCGGCCGGCTCAAGGAACTCAAGAAGTTTTAGCAAGTGGTAGATCGCCCTTGGCATTGCGGTGTCGCCGATCCGCGCGAAGGTACGCCTATTTTCATCTAGAAAGCGCTTTTTGTGATCGACCTCTTTCAAAACCTTCGGCTCTTGCCCTCGACGGATATCTAGAGCACCAACTGCAAAGAAGAACTGATCTGACATCTGTTCCTGCAGGTGTGCGTCCTCTGAAGCCTCTCGGTTTCTTAACTCTGTCTGTTCTTCAGGGGTGAGCGAAAAGAAAGTTTCGATTCCAGCCGCCGTGAGGTCGATGATTTTAAAAGCGAGCGCATGCGCACGACCTCGTGTCGCCGCATCTGCTGGCTCATCGTTGTCGTATCCAATAACAAGTTTGCTCTGTAAGGAGAAAACAGCATGGCCAAGTTCTATTTTGTACTTGCTACGGCTCCTGAGCCATTCATTGATTACATCGCGCGCGCCGGTCTGCTCATATCGGACCCAAAGTTGAGAGACGAGCGTGCCCAAACCCTCTTGCAATCGGTGCAGATCATCCGAATCGTCAATATCTCCCCGGTTCAAAAGAACCTGCGCGAGTATGCCAATGCGGTCGGGCTCAAATTTAAGCGCCGATCGAACGTTACTTAAGAGATATCCGAGAATTCGAGCGTCCTTATCGACACGCGCAATGAGCTCCGAAAGGGTCCAGAAGAATTCCTGGTCGTGCATCCATAGATAGCCGAGCTTCCTGACTATCTCGGCACGGACTTCGGGCGAAGAGTCCACCGCAAATGTTTCAATGGAGCTTCTTAAATGCGATATCGTCTCAGGACCGGCTCTAACCATGTTCATCATGGCGCCAGCGGCGTCCGCACGCGCACGATTCAGCATGTCGGCGATTGAAGGATTAGTAACCTCGACAAGCGCGGACATCGCGGTTACCAGAGTTTCCTCGATTGCTTTTCTCTGTGTAGCTGTCAGTGTAAGGACAATCTTCTTTTGGTGGGTAATACGCTCAATCGCCCATATAATCCTTTCCCACCCATGCGCGACGACTAAATCGTCGGCTCTTAGACCTAAGTTTAAAAGAAGTCGTCGCAACTCAAAGACAATGGGCAAATCTGTCGACGAAGCGCTCTCCACATTAGATAATGCTTTTTCGCATGCCGAGGTCGTACTGAGAATGAGCGCATTATCCGGTGCGTCAACATCAACGCCTTTGTCGCGGAGTATCGAGAAGTCATCGCATTTAATCCCGCTTGAACGGTAGTAATGCACATCATTCTCATTCGCCACAGCGAGGACAGTTTTATCTGCCTCTTCGATCACTCTCCTCGCCTCAGAGGTTTCCAATGCGTCGATGCCAATTGCACCGAAGATATTTCGCTGAAATCGTAGGCGGGTTTCGTCAGGCCTATACGATTCAGGAAAGTTTGCCTCAAGCACCTGCTTTTCAAAGGCGGATCTCTCCTTCTGGGGCAGTAGTTTGTATTGGGATGCGGTGAGATCGATTGCCGGCTTAACCGTATCTTCCGACTTCAAAAACTCAATTTGGCATGCCCAAGGTTGCATGGCAGCGGCAAGCGCGCGCCCCCGTTCTTTCGCGACCATGAACAGCCGATTCCACAACCATGCGAATTCATTCTGCGCAATGATCCGCTCAGCGATTGCGACAACGTCATCCTCGGATGTTTCCCGCATCATATCAACAAAGGAATCCACAATCTGATGTACATCATCAGCATGGGGCTCCTTGTGCTCCGCGGCCCAAATATAGCTATAATCATCGATCAATTTCGCCTGATTACCGTTGGTTCGAACGGTTATTGTTTCGACCGATTCCGTGTGCGAATGCTCACTGACTGTGTAGCCTCTCGAAACCTTAACAACCGCGTCTGCAGCTTCCAACGGGTGTTCCAGCGCGAATGTCGAGAACGAATCCTTCAATTGACTCTGCGCGCCTTCGAAGTCTTGGCGACGGTTGCTCGTTAGCGACAAAATACGGCTTTGACCGAGGCTTGTCGGCTCATTCTCTTCGATTTTGTGAGAAAATATGCGATCGTAAATCTCTACGACAAGTTCCGGATCGACGGTAGATATTCGTCCAACCTCCGCTGCCAGCCAATACATGTCGATATGTGCGTGCTCTGCCATCCGCTCTTCTGTAAGAAGCTCTTCAACAAGCCTTCGCGAAGCTATAGGATCTGTTCCGAAGGTCTTACCCACAAAACCAATTGCGAGTGGCATAAGTTTGTCGCCGCCCTCGGCTGTTAAAGAGTACCCTATCAGCGCTCGCGCTGCTGTACCGAGTTGGTCTTTGAGGCCCGCATCATTGACGCGGTCTATCAAGATATGAATTAGGGTGCGAAGCGGCCAGGCGGCAAACTTGACATACGGTGCCACACCTGCCGCCATCAAACACCAAGGTTCAGGCGGTGCGCTGTTGTCGTCTTCCAGTCGCACAACCAGGGAACTGACGAGTTGGCCAAACGTGGAAAATGCCTTTTCGTGCTGTTGGGGCCTTGCCATCATTCCAAGAAGACCATCAATGTCTCCTGTGGTCGAAGGAAAGTCACTACCGGCCCGCGCAGCGACAATACGCGCGACCGGATCAGCGGAAGAATCTCCCACGATTTCTGTTATAGCTTCCCAGAAATGTATGCGCTCTCGTCCAGAAGTTTCCCATAGTTGTTGAAAAGCAAATGAGAGTGCCGGAGCAAGGAGCAAGCCGGTACCCTTTGCCTGAAAAATCTCTTTTGTTTTGGATACATTGTTGAGGTCAATCAAAACGCGGCTTGCTGTGTAATCAAAAAGAATGTGGTGACTAAAGGCTACTCCCCGATCATTGTTGACGGCAATCAAAACGCCGGCTCGCTGCAATTGATCGAGCACATTTCCTGTTCCAGCGCCTGCCGCAATCCTACTGGCCTCCATCCGACGTCTTTCGATCATCGCGCTTACAGTGTTATAAAGGCACTGTTCTGCCACTGCGCCCAAAGGCCGGATCCGATTGTTCCAGTACATATCTAGCAGTTGAACTTGAGAGGCGAGATGCTTGAACTTTTCCGGCGCCACGCCGGTCGACAAAAGATCAGCAAGAAGTCGGGTGTTGAATGGAACACGCGCCAGCTCGGCAAGTTTAGCTCCTCCTTTGTCAACTGCTATCCGTAGCGCAGGTATTTTAGACAGTAGCTCCTCAAATTCAGTGTTTGACCACTCTGTAATGTTAATATGGCGAACAGACTGAAAGCGCTTATCGATGAAAGGTGTATCCGGGGGAGCCCCTCGAAACAGTCTTGCGAACTCCTGACCCATCATTAGGTCAAAGGTGCGAATGGATGCGACGACGCGCCACCGATTGCCTTCAAGCTTGAAGACTTCTTCCATAATGTTTCGGTAGAGGGCCTCACTTTTCGCGAAGCGACAGGCGTCAAGAGCATCGAAAATTAGATAACCCGGTCCTTTGCCCGGCCAGTTTGCTAGAACCTGCGGCAGTGGATGTGAAAGCCCGAGTGCTCTTGATAGTCCTTCGATCGACTCGACTTGCAACCTATCTACGGCGAGCAGAACAACCTCGTTGCCCTCGGCGTGTAGAATACGTGCGGTCTGGTTTATTATAGCGCTCTTCCCCGTGCCTGGCTCGCCGACCAAGACTAACGACCCGTTCTTTGCTGAGCTGACACAAGCCTTCGTACAGGCCCTTGAAATTGAGACGTTTGTTTCGCCGACCTGCGTCTGCTCGAATTCTCGCAGAGCCTTAGCAACCTGCTGCGTCTTCACTCTCAGTGCATCGACATCTTTTCGATAGTCTTGCGGTGCGCTGATTGGCACTCCGCTTCTGGCAAGTTCGTTGCGAAGACAGGAGATGGTGACACCATTACGGTCGGCCATGCGCCGCTCGCACTCCATTTCAAGCGCGGCAAAGGCGGCGGCGGAAACGGAATGATCCTCTAACGCATTAGCCAATAGCGCTTCTGCAGCTGTTCGGTGGGCACCACCAAAATCAAATTCGATCACGTGAACGAATTTCAGTATGATGTCAGGATCGACTGCCGCCATTGCTCCGCCGCGCGCAGTGAGTGCTGCGCCTACAAGCTTTCGAAAGCTGTCAAATGCTGTTTTCTGATTATTGGTAAGAGTTTCAGGTGAGCCTGACCGGAATATGTTGAGAGCGTGGGTAAGATGGTCCTTGATTGTGGCTGATGATGTGGGTCCAATGGCGATAACCATGACGTCTATACCGGCAATTAGCGGTCGGTCCCAGCCTCGTTGGCCCGTACCGGATACTGTTGCTTCCCAGAGGCGAGCAAACTCGTCGCATGTCTTCCCAAGTTCACTCGTCAAAGACGACGAATTGCTCAAGCGGTTCTTGCTTTGAATGAATGCCCATCCGTCCGAATCCAACGAAACTAAAATATCATCGACGGGAGCTTCGGTTTCGAACCTCAACGCAATTGGCTTAGCGGCGCCGAGCGAAAGTCGAGGGTCGACTGGTGTCTCAGCAAGTCCCTGTGCGGCTAGAAACGCTGCTACTGAAGCTTGAAAACTTACTCCGGATGCGGTTGCATTGCCGCCGCCTCTCGCCATTAAACTATGTTTTTTTGTCTTTCTTGTTGATTTTGCCATCAAGAAACCGATGTTGTTTGCCCGTGAAAGACAGATCCTCAAGCTTTTACCACTGCAACAATATAATAGCCGATTGCTGAAAGTCAGAGCCGGACTTTCAGCCCGCTCCACACATTTCGACAGTTAATTACGTCCACGTTTTTAGGTGATGCGGATCTGCTTGTCTCGCCCACACTTGCCCTCGCGCATCCCGGCGGCTATAGCCAGCAGCATCAATCACCGATCACCCGGAGCCGATCCCGATGTCCGTCGATCTTGCCACCGTCAAGCGTGTCGCCCATCTCGCCCGCATTGCCGTCACCGATGAGGAGGCGGCGAAAATGGAAGGCGAGCTCAATGCGATTCTCGGCTTCGTGGAGCAGCTCAACGAGGTCGATATTACCGGCGTCGAGCCGATGACCTCGGTCACGCCCATGCAGATGAAAAAGCGCCAGGATGTGGTGACCGACGGCGACAAGGCCGCCGATATCGTCGCCAACGCGCCGCTCAGCGACGAGAATTTCTTCCTCGTGCCCAAGGTCGTCGAATAGCAGCCCGCCGTTCCGCTCCCGCTCACACCGACAAACGATAATAAAATGACCGAACTCACAAGCCTCACCATCGCCGAAGCGCGCGAAAAGCTGCGCAGCCGCGACATCACCTCAACAGAGCTCACAGACGCCTATCTCGCGGCCATTGAAGCGGCCAACGATCAGCTCAACGCCTATGTGGCCGTCACGCCGGAGATCGCGCGCAAACAGGCGGCCGCGTCCGACGAGCGGCTGGCGAAAGGTGAGGGCGGGGCGCTGGAGGGCATCCCGCTCGGCATCAAGGATCTGTTCGGCACCGAAGGCGTCCACACCCAGGCCTGCAGCCATATCCTCGACGGCTTCAAGCCGCGCTATGAATCCACCGTCACGGCGAACCTCTTCGCCGACGGCGCCGTCATGCTCGGCAAGCTCAACATGGACGAGTTCGCCATGGGCTCGTCCAACGAGACGTCCTATTACGGGCCGGTGACAAACCCCTGGCGGCGCAAGGGCGACAACAAGGCGCTGGTGCCGGGCGGCTCGTCCGGCGGCTCGGCCGCGTCCGTCGCCGCGCACTTGTGCGCCGGCGCCACGGCCACGGACACCGGCGGCTCCATCCGCCAGCCGGCGGCCTTCACCGGCACTGTGGGCGTCAAGCCCACCTATGGCCGCTGCTCGCGCTGGGGCGTCGTGGCGTTCGCCTCCTCGCTCGACCAGGCGGGCCCGATCACGCGCGACGTGCGCGACGCCGCCATCATGCTCAAATCCATGGCCTCGGTCGACGCGAAGGACACCACCTCGGCCGATATCCCTGTGCCGGATTACGAGGCCAGCATCGGCCAGTCTGTCAAGGGCATGAAGATCGGCATCCCGAAGGAATACCGCGTCGAAGGCATGCCGCAGGAGATCGAGGACCTCTGGCATCAGGGCGTGGAATGGCTGCGCGACGCCGGCGCCGAGATCGTCGACATCACCCTGCCGCACACCAAATATGCGCTGCCTGCCTATTACATCGTCGCGCCGGCGGAAGCCTCGTCCAACCTCGCGCGCTATGACGGCGTGCGCTACGGCCTGCGCGAAGAGGGCAAAAACATCATCGAGATGTACGAAAAGACCCGCGCCGCCGGCTTCGGGCCGGAGGTCAAGCGCCGCGTGATGATCGGCACCTATGTGCTGTCGGCCGGCTATTACGACGCCTATTATCTGCGCGCCCAGAAGGTGCGCACCCTCATCAAGCGCGATTTCGAGACCGTGTTCCACGAAGGCGTCGACGCGATCCTGACGCCTGCGACGCCTTCCGCCGCCTTTGGCGTCGCGGATCAGGACATGGCCGCCGATCCGGTCAAAATGTATCTCAACGACATCTTCACCGTCACCGTCAACATGGCCGGCCTGCCGGGCATCGCGGTGCCGGCGGGGCTCGACGGGCAGGGCCTGCCGCTCGGCCTGCAGCTCATCGGCAAGCCCTTCGACGAGGAAACCCTTTTCCGCACAGGCCACATCATCGAGCAGGCCGCCGGCCGCTTCACGCCCCAAAAGTGGTGGAATTAATTCAAATTCTTCTTAAGAATTGCTGGATAACTATTTGGTGTGTTGAAGAAAATATCGATAGCGCACCAGAATTGCGAAGTATATAGTTCCTCTGCTTGAAAGCCGTTACTCTTCGAGTAATCGTAAAGTCGGCCTGCGAACCGGGTGTCTGACGTAAAATCGCATATTACCCGGTCGCACAATGGTGAGGTTAATATGTGTCAGGAATGCAATAATACATCGATCAGCCGTCGCGGCCTGCTGGGCGGCGGGCTTGCTCTTTCCATGGCGGCGACGGCGGTCTCCGCGTCTCCGGCCATGGCCCAGACCAGCGATGCGCCGCCGGCCACGCCCGAAGAGGCGCTGCAGCGCCTGAAAGACGGCAACGCGCGCTACGTGGCGAACACGCCGCGCTATTCAGATCACTCCGCCGGCCGGCTCAGCCGGGCGGAAGGGCAGGCGCCCTTCGCCGCGATCGTCGCCTGCGCCGATTCCCGCGTGGTGCCCGAGCTTGTGTTCGATCAGGGGCCGGGCGATCTCTTCATCGTGCGGGTGGCCGGCAATTTCATCAGCGAATACGGCCTCGCGAGCCTGGAGTTCGGCGCCGCCGTACTCGGCGTCAAGACCATCGTGGTCCTCGGTCACGGCAATTGCGGCGCGGTGTACGCCACGATCGATTCCATCAAGGACAGGGTGCTGCCGCCCGGCCATCTGCCGAGCCTGGTCAACGCCATCCGCCCCGCCGTCTACGACGTCATGGCGGACAATCCGGACAACCTGCTGGAAGCCGCCACCGCCCGCAACGCCCAGCTCAACGCCCAGAAGGCAGCCGCGGCTGACCCGATCCTCTCGGAAATGCACGAAGCCGGCAAAATCAGCTCCGTCGCCGCCGTCTACGAGATCTCCACCGGCAAGGTGAACTTCCTGTAGGCGACAGGCAAAGGCCGGCGCCAGCGATCCCCGCTGCGCCGGCTTTTTCAATCCCGCCCCATCGTCACCCACCGCGGCCGCACCTCCGCTTTTTATGCGGACACGCCACTGCGTGGCGTGACATCATTTACTGAGGGCAAGGGCGTTTGAGCACTACCTTTCCCCCTCATCGCGGACGAAGATCCGCGATCCATACGGCTTTTCAACGAAACCACCGCTTCTACTTGAAATTGTATTTCCGCCAATGCAATTTCAAACACGATGAAAGGCTATGTCTACATCCTTGCCTCCAAACCAAAGGGAACGCTCTACACAGGCGTTACCCGCGACTTGCCCGGACGGCTCTTCGAGCATCAAAACAATCTGACGCCCGGCTTTACCTCCAGATACGGCGTCAAAACGCTGGTCTGGTTCGAGGAGCATGACCTGCTGGTCGCGGCAATCGCCAGGGAAAAGGCGATCAAGAAATGGAGAAGACCATGGAAATTTGCGTTGATCGAGGAGATAAATCCTGAATGGGAGGACATATCCCACTGGTTGCATGGTATCTGATGCGAATTGCCAGGCACGGCCGGCTAAATGACGTATTCCGGGAACTTGGCATTTGCCGTGAGACCGAATAGATCCCGGCTCGGAGGCCGGGATGAGGGTAGTTTGAGAGGGCCGTAGAAACAACCAGCGTGTTGACTGGCCTCACATTCTGCGTAGGTCACGCAAGCACCGCCTCTCCCCCTCATCGCGGACAAAGATCCGCGATCCATACGGCGGCGCCATTCGTGACTGGAGATCATTTCGTGAAAGTAAGAAAGCCGGAACAAAACACGATCATTCCTGCTGCATTCCGGGTCCGGATGTGCTATAAAAGGGGTGGCGGAATCCGCACGCCACCGGATCCCTGCGGCCTGAAATCCAAATTCCCGAAACAAAGCCAGAGTGTCAAATAAATTCCCCACCACCCCTCATGCCGGACCTGATCCGGCATCCAGCAGCCACGCGTCCGCGTGGCGGAAGATGAAGCAGCGAATGCCCGAAACCCGGATTCCCGAAACAAAGCCAAACACGCGAAACGGCCATTTCCCGAAACAAAGCCAGAGTGTCAAACAAACTCCCCACCACCCCTCATGCCGGACCTGATCCGGCATCCAGCAGCCACGCGTCTGCGTGGCGGAAGATGAAACAGCGAACCCTCGAAACCCGGATTCCCGAAACAAACCCAAACAGGCGAAACGGCCATTTCCCGAAACAAAGCCAGATCATGAAACAAGCCCTGCCACCACCCCTCATGCCGGACTTGATCCGGCATCCAGCAGCCACGCGTCCGCGTGGCGGAAGATGATGCAGCGAACGCCTGAAATCCGGATTCCCGAAACAAAGCCAGATGCGACGCAGAGCTGAATCCTGTTTCGAGAATCGTTTAAGTTGTCGTTCTAACGAGCAGAAATGATTGCCTATTCCTCTCCATACCCGTCAAAGAGAGCCGTGGAGATATACCGTTCCGAGCTGCTGGCGAGCACCGTCACCACCGTCTTGCCGGCCATGTCGTCGCGGGCGGCGAGGCGCATCGCGCAGGCCAGCGCGGCTCCGGAAGAGATGCCGCCGGCAATGCCTTCTTCGGCCGCCAGCCTGCGCGCGGTGGTCATCGCCTCCTCGTTGCTCACCAGCATCACCTCGTCGATGATGTCGGTGTTGAGGATCGGCGGGACGAAGCCCGCGCCAATGCCCTGGATCATGTGCGGCGAGTGGGTTCCGCCGGAAAGCACGGGGCTGTTTTCCGGCTCCACGGCGACGACCTTCATCCCCGGCTTGCGGGCCTTCAAAACCTCGCCGACGCCGGTCAGCGTGCCGCCGGTTCCGACGCCCAGCACCACCGCGTCGACCTTGCCGTCGGTGTCGCGCCAGATTTCCTCGGCCGTCGTCCGGCGGTGGATTTCCGGGTTCGCCGGGTTGCCGAACTGCCAGGGCATGGCCGCGCCGGGCGTCGCGTCGATGATCTCCTGCGCCTTGTCGATCGCGCCCCTGATGCCCTTTTCCTTCGGCGTCAGCACCAGCTCCGCGCCCAGGAATTTCATCAGCTTGCGGCGTTCGATCGAGAAGCTGTCGGGCATGGTGAGGATGCAGCGATACCCCTTGGCCGCGCACACGAAGGCGAGCGCAATGCCGGTGTTGCCCGACGTCGGCTCCACCACCGTTCCGCCGGGCTTCAGCGTGCCGTCGGCCTCCATCGCCTCCACCATGGCGACGCCGATGCGGTCCTTGACGCTCGACAACGGGTTGAAGAATTCGAGCTTGGCGAGCACGTCCGCCTTGCAGCCGGCCTCCGCCGTCAGCTTTTTTATCCGGACCAGCGGCGTGTTGCCGATCGTCTCCGGCGCGCCGTCATACACCCGGCCGCGGCCGGGTTCGTCCAGTTTCGATGCGGATGATGTCTGGTCCATGTCGAACTCCTCCTTGATCTCGGCCGAAACGTACCAGCAATTTGTGATGTCTGTACAGAATGATAGTAGTAGGTCGGAAATCTATGTTTGACGGAGGAAAGTATAAAATGCGCGTTTCATTTCTTTTGGTTCTCGCGGCGCTGTTGTTCGGAAGCGGTTCGGCATGGGCCGATTGCGGCGATCCGGCCGGGCCCTGCGACGGCGTCGACGAGCGGCTCGACATGGCGGAGATCGGCTCGCCGGCCGAGGCCCGGGCGTTTCTCACAGACCTCAAGCAGGCGGCGAAGGCCGACGACAAGGCGAAGCTCGTCGCCATGGTCCGCTATCCGTTCAGCCTCTACGAGACGGGCAAGCTCGTGAAGACCTACGACGACGCGGCGGCGCTGCAGGCGGATTTTTCGAAGGTGTTCACGCCGGCGGTGCTGGCGGCCATCGAAAAGGCGACCTACGGTTCGCTCTTCATCCGCGACCAGGGCGCGATGATCGGCGACGGCGAGGTCTGGTTCACCGGCGGGCCGGACGGCGTGAAGATCTCCGCCATCAACCCGTAAAAAAATCTCCGGGCGCTTGCGCGTCCGGAGACCTGATTTCAGCCAGAAGTGAGGTCGGTCAGCTGCAGCCGCTGGTCGATCCGCAGGTGTCGCACTTCAGGCAGGTGCCATTGCGCACCATGGTGAAGTTCGAGCACTCGGAGCAGGCGTCGCCGGTGTATCCCTGCATGATCGCCTTGGCGCGGCGGCTCGCCTCGATCTTCTCCTCATGCGCCTCGATCTTGGCTTCGGCGTTGTCGAACAGCGTGTCGGTGACCGTGACCGATGCCTCGACCTCGATCTCCTCGCTCAGCTCCCGGGCGCGCTCCTCGTAGTCGCGCTTGAAGGCCTGGGCCTCTTCCGGGTCTATTGCCGGCGCTGAGCGGGCGACAGCCGCGCCGCCGGCGATCGCCGTCACGTTGTGCGAGACGCCGCCGCCCTGGGGCTTCGCGCCCATCGGCTGGCCGCCCGGAGCGACGAGCTCCAGCTTGTGGCCGCGGGTCCAGCCCTTGGAAACCGGCACAGTCTTGCCTTCCTGGATGCCCTTGCCAAGGGCCGTGTTGGAGAAGTCCGACGTGTCGACATGCGACAGGTCGTGGCGCTCCAGATAGGAGACCGCAAGCTCGCGGAACACGTAGTCGAGGATCGACGTCGCGTTCTTGATCGCGTCGTTGCCCGTCACGATGCCGGCCGGCTCGAACTTGGTGAAGGTGAAGGCCTCCACATATTCCTCCAGCGGCACGCCGTATTGCAGGCCGAGCGAGATGGCGATGGCGAAGTTGTTCATCATAGCGCGGAAGGCCGCGCCTTCCTTGTGCATGTCGATGAAGATCTCGCCGAGGCGTCCGTCGTCGAACTCGCCGGTCCTCAGGTACACCTTGTGTCCGCCGACGACGGCCTTCTGGGTGTAGCCCTTGCGGCGGTTCGGCAGCTTCTCGCGGTCCCGGACCACCTTCTCGATCACCCGCTCGACGATCTTCTCGGTCACCGTCACCGCGCGGGCGGCCGTCGGCGCCTCGATCAGTTCCTCGATGACGTCGTCCTCGTCGTCCTCGTCCTCGATCAGCGAGGCGTTGAGGGGTTGCGACAGTTTCGATCCGTCGCGGTAGAGGGCGTTGGCCTTCAGCGCCAGCTTCCACGACAGCATGTAGGCCGACTTGCAGTCCTCAATGCTCGCGTCGTTCGGCATGTTGATCGTCTTGGAGATCGCGCCGGAAATGAACGGCTGGGCCGCCGCCATCATCCGGATGTGGCTCTCGGTCGACAAATACCGCTTGCCGATCTTGCCGCAGGGGTTGGCGCAGTCGAACACCGGCAGGTGCTCGTCACGCAGGCCCGGCGCGCCTTCCAGCGTCATCGATCCGCAGACATGGATGTTGGCCGCCTCGATGTCCTTCTTCGAGAAGCCCAGATGCTCCAGCATATTGAACTCGAGGTCGTTCAGCTGCTCGTCGCTGACGCCCAGCGCGTCACGGCAGAACTCGGCGCCGAGCGTCCACTGGTTGAACACGAACTTCATGTCGAAGGCCGAGCCAAGCGCCGCGTTCAGCGCCTCGATCTTTTCGTCGGTGAAGCCCTTGGCCTTCAGCGAGCCGGGGTTGATCGCCGGCGCCTGGTTCAGGTTGCCGTGGCCGACCGCGTAGGCCTCGATCTCGGCGATCGCGCTTTCCGAATAGCCGAGCGTGCGAAGCGCCGCCGGCACCGCGCGGTTGATGATCTTGAAGTAGCCGCCGCCGGCCAGCTTCTTGAACTTGACGAGCGCGAAGTCCGGCTCGATGCCGGTCGTGTCGCAGTCCATCACCAGACCGATCGTCCCGGTCGGCGCAATCACCGTCGACTGGGCGTTACGATAGCCGTGCTTCTCGCCAAGTTCGACGGCGCGATCCCACGCGGCCTTGGCGTGGTCGACCAGGTCCTGGTCCGGGCAGTCGTCATGGACGAGCGCGACGGGCAGGATGGACAGGTCCTCGTAACCGGCCGTCTCGCCATATGCAGCCTGACGGTGGTTGCGCATCACGCGCAGCATGTTGTCGCGGTTGGGCTCGAAACCGGGGAAGGGGCCGAGCTCGCCCGACATCTCCGCCGAGGTGGCGTAGGCGACGCCGGTCATGATCGCGGTGATTGCGCCACAGATCGCGCGGCCGGCGTCGGAGTCGTAAGGGATGCCCGACGTCATCAGCATGCCGCCGATATTGGCGTAGCCGAGCCCGAGCGTGCGGTACTTGTAGGACAGTTCCGCAATCTGCTTCGACGGGAACTGCGCCATCATCACCGAGATTTCCAGCACCATGGTCCAAAGGCGCACGGCGTGTTCGAACTCGCCAATACGGAACTTGTTGACCTTGCCTTCCATGAACTGCAGCAGGTTCAGCGACGCGAGGTTGCAGGCCGTGTCGTCCAGGAACATGTATTCCGAGCACGGGTTGGACGCGCGGATCGGGCCGGCAGCCGGGCAGGTGTGCCAGTCGTTCATGGTCGTGTTGAAGTGCAGGCCCGGATCGGCGGACGCCCAGGCGGCGTGGCCGATGTCGTCCCACAGCTTGCGCGCCTTGATCGTTTTCATGACCTTGCCGTCGATGCGACCGGTCAGGTCCCAGTCGCCGTCGGTCTCGACAGCGTTCAGGAAGTCGTCGCGGATCGAGACCGAGTTGTTCGAGTTCTGGCCGGACACCGTCAGATAGGCTTCCGAATCCCAGTCTGTGTTGAAGGTCGGGAACGTGATGTCCTTGTATCCCTGACGGGCGAACTGGATCACGCGCTTGACGTAGTTCTCCGGAACGAACGCCTTCTTCGCCGCGCGGATTTCGCGCTTCAGCGCCGGGTTCTTCGCCGGGTCGAAGCAGTCGCCGTCCGGTCCCTCGCAGTTCACGCAGGCCTTGAGGATCGCCTTCAGGTGCTGCGAGACCGTCTTCGAACCGGTGACGAGGGCGGCGACCTTCTGCTCTTCCTTGACCTTCCAGTTGATGTAGTCCTCGATATCCGGATGGTCGATGTCGACGACCACCATCTTGGCGGCGCGGCGCGTCGTGCCGCCCGACTTGATGGCGCCGGCTGCGCGGTCGCCGATTTTCAGGAAGGACATGAGGCCCGACGACTTGCCGCCGCCGGAGAGCTTTTCGCCTTCGCCGCGAAGATGCGAGAAGTTGGAGCCGGTGCCCGATCCGTATTTGAACAGACGCGCCTCGCGCACCCACAGATCCATGATGCCGTTCTCGTTGACGAGATCGTCACCGACCGACTGGATGAAGCAGGCGTGCGGCTGCGGATGCTCGTATGAGGATTTCGAGCGGGTCAGCTTGCCGGTGAACGGATCGACATAGAAATGGCCCTGACCGGGGCCGTCGATGCCGTAGGCCCAGTGCAGGCCGGTGTTGAACCATTGCGGACTGTTGGGCGCGACGCGCTGGGTGGCCAGCATGTAGGCGATTTCATCGTGAAATGCGCGGGCGTCCTCCTCGCTGTCGAAATAGCCGCCTTTCCAGCCCCAGTATGTCCAGGTGCCGGCCAGCCGCGAGAAGACCTGGCGGGCATCGGTTTCGGAACCGTAGCGCTCATCCTCGGGCAGTTCTTTCAGCGCCTTCGCGTCGGCCTCCGAGCGCCACAGCCACGAGGGAACGGAATTTTCCTCGACCTTTTTCAGGCGCGCGGGAACACCGGCCTTGCGGAAATATTTCTGTGCAAGAATGTCGCTCGCGACCTGCGAGAACTGGGCGGGCACGTCGATGTTTTCCAGACGGAACACGATGGAGCCGTCGGGATTCCTGATCTCGCTCGTGGCCTTGCGGAATTCGATTTCCGCATAGGGAGAGTGTCCTTCTTTCGTGAATTTTCGCTCGATGCGCATTCTTTCCCTCGTTTTCTGAAAGTCCTGCCGACGCGCCGTCGCCAACAGGCAATACCCCACATTCGCAACCATTCCGAGAGGGACGGCTGCGTGTCTCGATTAGCGTTTCGGTGTTGAGTGATTCCTCACCACAAGCGCTATATCTTGTGTCATTCTCGGCCGCAAACACTAAAGATAGTATTAACAGCTTCTTTTTACCAATCACTTTTTTAGCCGGATTTCCGGAAAAAAGCGCGCAAAAACCCCGGTTGCAAAGACTGTATTCCAGTCGCCACAACCTGCAAGAACACCGCACAAACAACTGATATAGGCCCGATTGAAGAACGCCCAGGCCGCGCTGTCATCACAACGTCGGCACAGTACAACGCGACTCGTTTTGGACCGTCAAGGGCTTGTTCAAGACAGATTTATGAACACTAGATATTGTGTGTCATCATTGTGGAAAATGGGGAAAGCGAAGGCCTTGTAATCCCTGCACTTGCCGCTTCGTCAACCCCGAAAATAGCCCGTTTCGAATTTTTCCCGTTTTCGCCGGGAACCTTTCATGCGCGCCGTGAGTCGGTCGACGTCAAGGTGCTTCGGGCGTTCTTTTTCGCGAATCAGAACCTGCCTGTAGCTCAAGTCGAGGAGATGAATTCGATCATTTTTTCGGCCAGGAACGGACCGGCGTCTTCCTGCAGAAAATGGCCAGCGTCCCGCGTAATGAAATGATCTTGTCCCGCTGCTCCCGGAACCAGCTTCTTGAAGACGGCCTCTCCGCCTTTCATGATGGGATCCTTGTCTGAGAAGCATGTGAGAAAAGGCTTGTCGAATCGCCTCAAACTGGCCCAGGCGTCCTTTTGGGCTGACGCCGCAGGATCGTCCGGCGAAATCGGAACGAGAGAAGGAAAGACGCGCGCGCCGGACTTGTAACTCTCGTCGGGGTAGGGGGCGTCATAGGCCGCGACTTCCGCGTCGCTCAAACCCTTCACGGTCCCGCGCGCCACCACGCCGCCAATCCTGAACGTTGGCGAGGACTGGCTGTATTCCCGCCAGTCGAGAAAGGCCTGCCCCGGATGATGGTCACCGGTCGGCAGCGCCGTATTGCCGATCATCACCCTGTCGAAGGAGGCAGGCATTTCTGCGACCAGACGCAGGCCGATCAGTCCGCCCCAGTCTTGTCCGAAAAGAGTCATGGCTCCGGGCGCCACCGCCGAAAGCCACTGTTTCATCCAG
This sequence comes from Flavimaribacter sediminis, assembly GCF_019492055.1. Taxonomy (GTDB): domain Bacteria; phylum Pseudomonadota; class Alphaproteobacteria; order Rhizobiales; family Rhizobiaceae; genus Flavimaribacter; species Flavimaribacter sediminis. Next base: position 1,201,726 of record NZ_JAICBX010000001.1, read on the forward strand.
CCGACATGCCCGCCATAACTGTAGGCCGCGCGATCCATCGGTTTATCGGATTTTCCAAAACCGATGAAATCAGGCGCAAGAACGCGAAGCCCATCTGCGGCGAGTACGGGGATCATTTTCCGATAGAGGTAGGACCATGTCGGCTCTCCATGCAAAAGCAGCACAAGGGGACCATCCGACGGTCCCTCGTCCAGGTAGTGCATTCGCAATAATCCGAGCGTTTCGTCGCGAATGTCGAGATAGTTCGGGCGATACGCATAGTCCGGAAGATCCTTAAATCGCTCTTCGGGTGTTCTCAAAACCTGATTGTTAGCCACAATAGCCTCCCGCCATTAACTGGAGCCAGTCAAACGACTGCAGCTGTCGCTGTCAATCAACAGATATTGACAATAATGTTGTCAATTAGCATCTGAGAGGCATTGACCGCCACGAGGAGTGCAGGATGACATTGCGTAGCGTTATTGTTGAGCAGTTCGGCAAGCCCCACGGACCACTGGGAAGAATCGTCGGATACATATTGGCGAACCGGCCATCGGGCGCCGAACGAAGTCGCTGGACCGTCGATCTGCTGGAATTGCGGGAGGGGCAGGATATTCTGGAGATCGGCTGCGGGCCTGGGCTTGCTCTCGAGAAATGTCTCGCTGCGGTAGCGGCAGGCCGCGTCGTAGGTATCGACCACTCGGAACTGATGATCCGCCAGGCCGGTCGCCGTCTTCACTCCTGTATCGAGTCCGGCCGCCTCAAGCTTCAAATTGGTGGTCTGGAAATTTTATATGAGGAAACTGATGCTTACGACCGAATTTTCTCGATAAACGTTATCCAGTTTCTGGGAGATATGGACCGGGTCTTCGCGCTTTTGCTTGATCGGCTGAAGCCTGGCGGCCTGTGCGCTACGACCCTTCAGCCCCGTAACCAGGAGGCGACACGCGAGACAGCGCTGGAAGCCGCCCGGAACATGACCTGTGCAATGACTAAAGCCGGTTTTGAGGCTGTCGCAAGTCACGAATTGACGATGGAGCCGACACCCGCGATCTGCATTACCGGGGTGAAGGCGAACCATTAGCGCTCTCAGCTTTCCCTTGCTATCGGTTCCTGATAGGTGAAGCCCATATCCCAGGGAAAATAGATCCAGGTGTCCTGGCTGACTTCCGTAATGTACGTATCGACCATCGGACGACCGGTCGGCTTGGCGTATACGGTGGCGAAATGCGCCTTGGGGAGCATCTCCCGGACAATGCGCGCCGTCTTGCCGGTATCCGTCAGGTCGTCGACTATCAATATCCGCTCGCCTTCGGTTGCCAGCATCTCTTCGTTGATCGGCTTGAGAACCATCATGTCGCCCTGGTTCTTGTAGTCGTGATAAGACGCCACGCAGACGGATTCGATTTTACGGATATTGAGTTCCCGCGCTACGATCGCCGCCGGCACCAGGCCGCCACGGGTGATGCAGACGATCCCGTCGAGTTCAAGATTCAGCCCTGCGATGCGCCAGGCGAGGGCCCGCGCATCGCGATGAAATTGATCCCAGGATACGGGAAAAGATTTATCCGGCAGCGACATGTCCATCCATCCTCATGGCCGGTGCTGCGGTTCACAGCGCCGGCGTTAATCGTGAATGGACTGTCTTAGTGCCGATGGAAACAATTGCGCAACCCGTCGCCGGCGGATGGCCACAGGAACGAGGCTTTCAGCGCGACATCAACGTCAGATTCGTCATCGAATCGAGAAGCGTATGGGTTACGCCGCCAAACAGGAACTCCTTGATCCTGGAATGGCTGTACGCGCCCATCACCAACAGATCCGCCTGGGTGTCCGACATCCGGTTCTCGATGATCGACGCTGCAGGCACGCCGCCAGAGGACTGTGAATTGACCGTCACGTTGATCCCGTGCCGACTAAGGGTCGCTGCAATCTCCGCGCCTGCCATAGAGGCGCTTTGTTCCAGCGTGTCCTTTGGATCGACGATGAAAATCTCGACCTTTTCCGCCGCCATAAGAAGCGGCAATGCGTCAAAGACGGCGCGGGTGGATTCTCGTGTGGCGTTCCAGGCGACCAGCACAGATTTGACAGGTTTGCCTGAATGCCCTGTGTAGGGAACAAACAGGACGGGCCGGCCGCTCTCGAATACGAGCGATTCGAGATCGGCGTAATCGTTTGTGTTGTCCGGGTTGCGCTGTTGCAGGACAACGATGTCCGCGCAATGCGCGCTGGATACGGCGGAAACCGCTCCATCACCTGTAGGAGACCTAACCGAACGCCATTCGAAGGATACGCCCTCGGCATTGCAACGATCCCTGAACTTTTTTTCCACGAGAGAGGAACGCTTCTGTATTTCTTCCTCGTCCTGCTGGTAGATCGTGGGATCGGGAATTTCCATTGGAGCGGTGTAAGCTACGCGCATCGTCGGCTCGGCATGAATTCCGATTAGATGGGCGTCGTTCTGGCTGCACAGAGAAATTGAGGCGTTCAAAACGGGTTCGCAATCGCTCTCACTCCGCAACACGGCAACGATAGTCTTGTAGCTCATAGTCGGCTCCCTAAAACGTTCGGCGCATCGGTCTGTTTCCCAATGGCGCCGTTTATTCAATATTATTGTAACCCCTTGCGCCTTGACCGGGATCAATACCAGTTAGCGTCAACGCGCTGTCTTTTCCGGTTTCGACTGCAATAGATCCAGCATTTGCCTGACCTGCGCCGCCGCCGCCTCTATAGCGGCGGCGTCGCGGCCCCTGATGACAATTTGCGTGGAAAAAGTCGTTCCGTCAAACTGTGGATAGGAACCGATCACCGTTTCGCGGTTCTCGTTCTGTATGGCCGCCAGTGGATCTCCGATCGTGCCCTCGCCGAACGGGCAATTTACTGCAACGGACTGGATCTTGGCTCCGGTTTTTAAAGTTGGAAGCAGACTGTCCAGCATTGCCTGAAAGACCGACGGGACGCCTGCCATCACGTGGACATTGCCTATTGTGAATCCAGGCGCGATGGATACAGGATTGACGATATGCTCAGCGCCTTTCGGCATTCGGGCCATGCGCTTGCGCGATTCGGTGAATTCCATGTCGCGGCTGCGATAGACCGCTCTCATCAACTCCAGCGCCTTTTCGTCGTGCTCGCAGGGAACTCCGAGGGCCTTGGAAATTGCATCGGCGGTAATGTCGTCATGGGTCGGGCCGATACCGCCGGAGGTGAAAACGTAGGTGTAGACGCTCCGAAGCTCGTTTACCGCCTTGACTATTGCGCATTCGTCGTCGCCAACGATGCGAACTTCTTCAAGATCGATGCCAACGGCCGTCAGCATGTCGGCGAGGTGGCCGATATTCTTGTCTTTTGTGCGCCCCGACAGCAATTCATCGCCGATTGCGACCATTGCAGCTGTGACTATCGCATTCGACATGAAGTCTCCTCGTATTTCTACTGCGAATACGTAACGCGTGGGCCATTGGGCCGCAAGCGCCTGTGGACACTCCAAACCTCTGGATGTTCGTCAACGCGCAGATTGAATCATATGACTTCGGCAAGCTGCCAAAGGTGGTCGAAAGCGCGAATTCTGGCCGCTCAATGCGGCCAGATCATTTGTAGGTAACTGCAGCGAGTTTGTGCAGAAGGTGGACCTTCAGAAGGTTTTCAATGCGCTTCTTCACCTGGCCGACAAGCTGCGCGTTTTCCGCACGCACCACTAGCGTATCGATTGCTTTGTCGACGGTCTTAAGTCCACCGACGTCGCCTAGCCCTCGGCTTTCTATTTCCCGCCAGAGATCTTCGCCAAGATTCCTGATCCGGGTGGTAAGATGGCCGTCCTTGTTCGACGGAAAGAATATGGTTGCTATCTTTTGTCCAGGCATCGATTTCTACCTTTTGCTCTCCAATCCGTTCGTGTCCCAAACCATGCACGCTCCCGAGTCAGTACGACCCGTTCTGGATTTAAATATGTCCGACGTCGCACTGTTTCCAGTGTTCCGACACTTATCAAATGAATACCGAAATTTGAATTACCGAATATTCTATTCCGTCGCTACACCCGGTCAAGGATGCGGCTCGCCAGGATGAATATTCTTACACCATGCAACAATGTTGCCGATTCTCTTGAAGTGCAAGAAGTTTTGAAGGAAAATCGTGGACCGGTGACTAATGGCGAAGTCACCGGTCCAAAACGCATTCTCTCAGGGCGACTATGAGAAATGCGTCAGCTCGTTTGGCTAGGCCAGTGACGAACACGTCTCGCTTATACATTATATTCACGAGACTTATAACTAAAAAATGCAATTTGGAGTGCAGAAGGGGCAGTTTTTTTAACTCAACTTATTGTCTTTTACGCATTGGTTGCAATTTCTTGAGGGCGCACTCGGAATTCGGGTTGTCGTTGCATTATCAATGCGAAAACAATTGGGACAACGGGCATCTTGTCCTTTTCGCTGCTGATGGAACTGACCTCATACTCTCGCGTTGTAAGTCAGAGAGCGTGTTCATACACTGCTCTTCAAGTTAAGCACGGAAGGACTCCAATTTATGCAAAGCCAGATACTCAAGGTACGCGCTGATATCCAGGATCCGGAAACCGGTATCGACAACAGGAAGAAAGTGGCGGCGAATATGGCGTCCTGTCTGTCAGACAGCTATTTGCTGATGGTCAAGACACAAGGCTACCACTGGAACGTGGTCGGACCGTTGTTCCGGTCGATTCATCTTCTGACCGAAGACCACTACAACAATCTTTTCGAAGCGATCGACGAGCTGGCTGAGCGTATCAGGGCGCTTGGATATCCGTCGCCTTCAAGCGTAACGGAGATGATTGCTCTGAGCGCAATTGAAGAAGACACCGAGAATCCGACCGCGGAAGAAATGATCGATAATCTTGCAAGAGATCATGGAATTCTGGCGAGGCGCTTCCGAGAGTGCATCTCGCGCGCCGAAGAGGCCGACGACGTCGTGTCCGCCGACATGTTGACGAGGCGCATAGAGTTTCACGAAAAAGCAATCTGGATGCTGACCGCAGTGAAGTCCGAATAGGAAGATTTTCAGAAGGCCGTTTCGACTGTCGACAACGCCCTAGAAATCTCCCGGACTACAATTTGGTAATTCGCGCAATCGGTTTTTTGCTCCGCAAAAAACCGATTGTTTTTTATGTATTTAATGAAAATCTTCGTCCATGCAAATGGGCTCCGTAGAAAGATTAATCTGTATGGAACCCATTTGCCGTTTGGTCGTTTTGTTTACGAACGCCGAGGCAGTCGGATGCTTGATCGGCTGTTCTCAAAACTGCCAGACGAAAAGGATTATAACAATGAAACGGATTATCGCAACAACTGCAGTTGCAATGATGCTTGGAACGTCCGCTTTTGCGAGCGACGCCAATACGTCCGCCAACACGATGCTCAACACTTACGCTGCTGAACAGCCAGGCGACATTTTTGCCTCCGAGTTTATCGGCATGCGCATCTATTCTGCTGAAAAAGAATGGAATTCGTGGGATAACGGCGCCCGTGTAAAGTCCGGCGCAAATGCCGACTGGGACGATATCGGCGAGATCGATGACGTCATCTTCGGCGAAGATGGTCAGGTCAAGGCAGTTATTCTTGGCGTTGGCGGTTTCATAGGAATTGGCGAAAAGGATATCGCCGTTCCAATGGATCAAATCAAAACCGTTTATGAGGGCGAAGGCGACGACTATTTCCTCGTCGTCAGCACCAACAAGGAAACCCTGACCAACGCTGAGCCGTTTCAGCGCGCTGAAGACAAGAAAATGGCTGCAGGCAATACGGAATCCAAGGAAAATTCCGACGACATGACGGCTAAAACTGTTGCTGAGCCGAAAGCCGAAGTTGTGGCTACGGAGTCGGCTGACTCGTCCATGAACGAGAAGGACGAAGTGACCACGGGCAGTGTGTCCGACGATGAAGCAGCTTGGGCTGGGCGCGATATGCTTACGCGTCCCAAGATGACCCACGATGGCTTCAACGAAGCGAACTATGAAGAACTGACGGCAGAGCAGTTGGAAGACGCTCGGGTGTATGGCCTCAACGACGAAGACGTCGGCGAGATCGACCGCCTTGTTCTCAGCGAAGATGGAAAGATCAAGACTGTCGTCATTGACGTTGGCGGTTTTCTTGGCCTGGGTGAACATCCCGTCGGTGTAACCATGGACGAGTTGCAGATCCTGCGCGATCAGAATGGATCGGTGCGCGTCTATATTGACTCGACCGAGGAAGCGCTCGAACGTCAGCCTGCTTACCGCAGCTAACCGCTTCAAAAAGCTTCAAATACAGAACAGGCCGCCCCGCGCGGCCTGTTTTCGTTTGGTTTGCAACCAAAAGGCCGGTCCCGCGTTAATCAGCCCATGGACTTGGCGCGAACCGGCGGCATGAAATTCTAAAGTGATGGGAAAAGACAGTGTCGGATACGGCAAGACAGAAAGAAACTGATACGAAGCCGGTCCTGGTCGCTTCTGGCGGGCTGTCAACGCGAATTATAGCCATAATAGCCGGATGCGCCGCGATTTATCTCGGCAAGAGTTTTCTTTTGCCAATAACGCTTGCGGTCATCTTCGCACTGACCTTGGGGCCATTGGTCTACACGGCGCGGCGGCTGCATATTCCGTCGCCGCTGACGGCGGCTCTTCTCCTGTTTCTTTGCGGGGCCGGTATTCTTGCCGGCGCTGTTACGCTGGCCGCGCCCTTGGCCGATTTTATCTCCGATGCTCCCAGGATCGGAGCTGAGCTGAAAGACAAATTGAAGAGTATTCGGGAGCCGGTGGAATCGATTAATTCTGTCGGGGAGGAGGTTGAAAAACTTGCGGGGTCGGGAGATGACCCAACAGCGAATAAAGTCGTCGTGAAGGGGCCTGGTCTCATGACGCGCGCGGCGGATGATATCATAATCGTTTCGGCGACGGTTGTGTTGACGCTTGTCCTGAGCTTTTTTCTTCTGATCTCGAGAGACATGTTTCTCAGGAAGGCGATCCGCATATTCCCGCGGCTCAGCGACAAGAAACGTATTTTCACATTGATCACCGATATCGAGCATGACGTCTCTCATTATCTTTTTACCGTCGCGATCATTAATGCCGGCCTTGGAATATGCGTCGGAATCTCTTTCTACATTCTGGGAGTGCCGACGCCGCACCTGTGGGCGGTGCTGGCCGCCCTGTTGAACTTTCTGCCTTATATCGGCGCGCTCACGGGCGTTCTGCTTGCATTTGGCGTATCGCTGCTGACCTTCGATTCAATGTCTCACGCGCTTGTGCCGCCGTTGACCTACCTCGTCTTCACAACCATCGAAGGTCAGTTCGTGACCCCGACGGTCCTTGGTCGCCGTTTCTCCATGAACACAGTCGCAATTTTGATTTCGATCGCATTTTTTGGCTTCATCTGGGGACCCATCGGAGTGCTGGTCGCGGTTCCGCTGCTGATTATCTTCAAGGGGATCTGCGAACGGGTCGAAAGTCTTCGTCACATTGGCGAGTTTCTGTCCGGGGAGCAATTGCCTCCGGATGAGGAGGAAGACGGCGCCGCCGAAAAGCAGTCGGCAAATCGTTAGCCAGGAATCGGTCTTCGAAGTACGCTTTTTGCTGCAGGTACAGGGTCGAAACCTGTCAACCATAGATTTTGGGAACAAATCAAGAGTTGTTCGGTTATCTGATCGAGATTGAAAACAGATGCTTTGCGGGAGAGCTAAGATGGAAAAACAGCATTATAATGAAACGATAGGACAGGGAGCCACAACCGCCAAACCGGCGAAAGCGAGCTCTCAAGCAGCCGATTTCGTAAAGCAGACCGCCGATCGGGCGGGGTCAGTTGCTTCTGACGTCAAGGACACAATTTCAGAGGCGGCGTCTGATTTTGGCGACACTGTGGCTGAACGCGCCGAAAAGACACAGCACGAAGCTTTGAAAAAGGTTGCTGAAGGAACCGAAAGGACTGTCGAGAAAGGCAAGTCCTTCACCCAAAATCTTCTGCTGTCACTCAGTCGCGCCTTCGAGGCTGGAAGTCTCAGTCTCGAAAGCGATGGTATGGCGTCTACCGCCAGCTATGCGCGCGCCACAGGGAAGGGTCTGGAAACAGCCGCAGACGAAATTGATGGCCTCGATTCCGCCAATGTCGCGCACCGCGTCGAAACCTTTGTTAGAGAGCGCCCGTTCCAAACCGTTGGTCTGTTTGCGCTCGCCGGATTCACGCTCGCTACCGTGATGAAGGCTTCGATCAGAAAATCGGAAGACTGACTGGCTGCGAGCGTGACGAACTGAAGGAATGCAAACAATGAATAACAACAACATCATCCAGACAATTCGCGAATTGATCGCCGATGCGACACTGCTGGTGCGTCAGGAAATAGACTTGGCGAAAGCTGAGGCGGCGGAGAAATTTGGGCAAATCCAGGCGGGCGTCGCCGCCGTGGCGGCTGGTTCGCTGATTGCGCTCGTGGCTTTGCTTGTACTGGTTCAGGCGCTGGTCGTTGCTCTTGGCAACATCATGCCCCCGGCGCTCGCGGCTCTGGTTGTGGGCGTGGTGCTCGCGCTAATTGCGTTTGTTCTTGTGATGAACGGAGCCAATCAACTCAAGCCTGAAAACCTCGCGCCGAAACGGACGATACGCTCTGTCCGTGAAAACGCCGAGAAAATGAAGGAGGGCAGATCATCATGACCAGCGATGCTGAACGCATAGAAGATGAAATCAGAAACACAAGGGCTCGTATCGATATGAAAATGAACGAACTTGAAAACAAATTGTCGCCATCCGGCTTCCTCAACGCGGCGCTCGGAGACGGCAACGAACAGGTTGCCGATCTTGGCAATGCGATGGTCAAGAAAGCGAAAGAAAACCCTGTGTCCGCGCTCTTGATTGGAGCGGGCCTTGCAGGATTGTATCTTGCTTCCCGGTCGCAGAGCGCAAAAGGCGGCAATGACGAGACAACCGAATTTGCAGCTGAGCCGATTGCTCAACCTAAGCCGACGGATCCGGCCGAGCGCATCGCGCAGAACGCTGAAAGCATTCGCAACGAACTCAACGAGCTACGCGACAGCGTCGCCCAGAGCGTGGAAGAGTTTAGCGCCGCCGCCAGCAAGGGCAGCGATGCGGCCCGCGAATCTGTGCACAACGCCAGCGAACGCGTTCGTCAGGCCAGTGATCGCGTGGCCGAATACGCCAATTCCGCGACGCGCGCGCTCGGAGACGTGCCGGATCATGCGCGTGAAATCGGTCGCACTGTAACCGACACTGTGCGCTCCGGCGTCGATTCGGCAGGGCACTTTGCGAGCAAGCAGGCGCGGGTAACCCGTCATCGCGCCGACTCCGCTGCAGAATGGGTGCGTGAGAACCCTGTTTCGGCTGGGCTCGTCGCACTGGCAGTGGGTGCTGCCGCAGCCTCGATATTTACAGCGCGGAAGCCGTCGGCAAGCGTCGAGGCGAGCCGCAAGCTGCATAGCGCAGCGCGCGAGCGAGAAGGTTACGATGAACCAAAGGGTCGCGAGCGGTTCGAGAATTTCCAGAAAGCTGCTGAGTCACAAGCTACCAAAAGCGCGCCGCGCAAAGGCCCGGTGACCAAATCTGAAAAGGGTCCGAAGTCGGCCTCCGTCAAGAGTTCGGCCAAGCCACTGAAGAATGGTCCCGCCTACAAGAAAGCGCCGACGGTTAAAACCGCTGCTTCGACCAAGACGGTAGAACCCGAGAAAACGGATCGGGCGTAATCCGCGATAAATCGACCGCGGCCGAGTCCGTGTGATAGCCATCCCAGCCGGCCCAGATGACCTGGGTCGGCTGGACGCACATTTGCAAGGGCGCTAGCTCATTTTTGTTAGTCCGATTTATCCTCGCGCTGCATCGGCTGCGCCCATTTTAGTCTTTCTAGCGCCCCTCGACTATTGCCTGTTTCGTAATGACCTGCGGCGCACAAACCAATCATACGCCTCTGCAGGGTCACATGGAGTCGATCCAGCCTTTCCGTTCCCTAACAATGTTAGAGCCCTGCAGGAGCGCCAGCAGGTGTTGCTGCGGCAACCGGTGACGGCGCCGAAGCTCCTGACTGCCGACTTTGTTCCAGTTTTACGTTTTGGAGCAGATAATGTGGCGTCTAAGCGTTTATCATCGCCACGCGCAGCGCCTGAAACGACAGTGGGCGTCTCAGAGCCCATGGCTAAAGCGCTGCGCTTCCGTAACTGACAATTTACCGGAACAAAATTTGCACCGAGACGTTTCCGAACAGTGAAAACGACAAAGAGGTGTCCCATGCACAATATCTTCTATATCATCGGCGTTGTAGTGGTAATAATTGCGATCCTGTCTTTCCTTGGACTGGCTTGATCGCTCAACCGTTTTCCCAGTCTTCTCCGATCGGCTTGCGATCTCGTTTCTTTTCGGTGTCAATAAGCTCCCTGGCTTCCTCGACATCGTCCACGGTCGCGTCCTCGCTGTCGGATTCGAGGTCTGAGCTTCGGCGCAGCAGGGCCAGTTCGTAGAACATTGGAAAGTGGTCCGAGCCCACAAAAGCGAGCCGCTTCATTCGAACCATTCGAAAATGCGCCGAATGGAAAATATGGTCGAGCGGCCATCGCAGGAAAAACCACCGCGCATCGAATGAATTAAACTGGCCGCGCCCTTCGCGCGGATCCAGCAATCCAGACAATCTCAGAAATCGCCTGGTCGTTCGCGACCAGGCGACATCGTTTAGATCACCCGTAACGATAACCGGAATTTCCGTGTCGCGCACATCAAGGCCGACAAGCGAAATCTCCGCGTCCCGTCCAACCGTGTCATCGGTGGGGACGGGGGGCTCCGGATGCACCGTTATAAGACGACACTTTTCTCCGCCCCTCAGCGCGACGGTGCAATCGAAACTTGGAATCCTGTCGTTGAGCAGAAAGCGAACAGATTTTTTCTGCAATTCAAGCTTCGAGAACAGCGCCATGCCGTAGGAATTGTCCAGCGGGCATTCCACAGAGTCGGCAAACTGGCTCAAGGCGTCTTTCAGCGCGGCGAGCCATTCCTCATCCACCTCCATAAAAAGGGCCAGATCGGGATCATTTTCGCGGATTTCCCTGATCAGTCGATTATAGTCGCGGTTGCTTTGCTTTACATTGGAGACGAGCACCTTGAAGGTTTTCGTGTCGGACGGGTCGCCCTTGAACGTCTTCACAGTTCGGGGCCAGACCGCCGTAAACCGGGCAATGTGGGCAAGCTGTATCACCGTTGCCGACAGGAGCGCCAAACCCGGGAGGGCAATGGACGCGCCAAAAGGAAGCAACAAAAGCATTGCGACTGCGACAGCCAGAGTCAGCGTGAGCAGCTGTGTCCTCGGGAAGTCGAAAATCCGCACCAATCCGTATGATACAGGAAGTACCGGGATGAGGGCGGCCAGCAGACACAATGCTGACAGGATGAAGATCAGCCAGTAAATCAAAACGCGCCTTTCTGTCCGAGATATCGCAAGTCTAAAACCAGCGTCCAGCCATTCGGTTCCCGGCGCTCCTGTCAGGAAAGGACTAATGGAACGGGTGGGCTTTATATGCGTTTACCACAAGCGTCGGGTTTTCGACGCGTCGTTAGACACTTTTCTACACTGAAGGCAAAGAGATGGAAAAAGGCACGACAAAAGCTCAGATCCAGGAAATAGTCACAGACCGCACCAAATCGCCGGAAGAACAACTGCAGCTTCTCGAGAAAATGCGGCAAGAGGTCAGAGCCGAAATGCGGGCGGCCACCGAGAGTCCGATGGTCGACGACAATGATCTGGGAGCGGAACTCAAACTTGTTGAAGAGGCGATCGAGAGCATCGATCCGGACGCCGAAAGCACGCAAGAGACAGGCGCAGCCACTCTTTAAATCCGGATAAAACAGCCCTGATAGATATCGAACCGCGCTGGCGTCGGTCGCAGGAGATCAGTTCTCCTCGTTCGACGCCTTTTCTTCATCAAGATCGATTTCGCGCACACTTGCAGGCAGGTCGGAGCGGACACTGTCGATATCATGGTCGAAATGGCCCGATTGCTTCAGCTCCATGATCAGCAGTTGCGCGTGTTCTGCAAGGACTTCGTCATTTTCTTTATCTCCAAGGCCGTACAATCTCGACAGGGCTCTCGCAAGCGCCTGCGCGACCGGAAGATTGTCCGCTGTGGCCCGCCGAAGCGGATGAAAGGCCTGACCGAGCATGTCGCTGAATGACAGTTCCGGAAGAACGACCCGAACCTTGTCGTTCTCGTCGCTTAGGAAAAGAGGTCGGGTTGATCGATCGGCAATTCGGGCGAGGGCGCTGGAAAGGCTGTCGATTGCGGCAATGGCGGTGTAAGCGTCGTTGACGCCGGGGGAGAGCGCACGAAGCGCGATTTCGACGAGCAGGTGTATGTTGAATTCGATCGGGCGGCTTTGCGAGCGAGAGGGTTCGATGTGAACCAGCTTTCGTATCTCGTCGCCAACATCATCGCCGACCTCTTTTGAAAGCGCCAAAAGTGTTTCGTCGCTGAGGACGAAACCACCTGGTGACATAACCACGCGCACGACGATGTCTTCCCGACTTGCAAGGGCGACGAGATCCTCTTCAGCTATTGCGCCGATATAGCCTGCCGAACCCGCGTCAAGCCCCTCCTTGCAATCGATTTCAGGCACATCCCCGGCCTCGTCCACCCTGTTCATATGCTTTGTAAGGGCTTCTCCCAGCCGCGTGGTGATCTTGGCTATTTCATCGTCTATGGACACGCTCTCCGAGACATGACGAACGAAAAAGATCAGCTGGAAAACGCATAGCATTGAAAGCAGCACGGCTCCGCCGACTGTTATGCGTGGAACGAAGTTCGGATGTACGAAGGCCAGGGCGACTAGGGCATAGAGAAACGTCCCGCCGAACAGACCGGCCGTCACCTGGTTCACTGTCTCTGTGCTAAAGCGTTTCAGCAGCCGTGGCCCGATATTGCCTGCGGCCAGAGTAAATACGACCAGCACAAGGGAATAGGTTAGACTTAGCGTCGTGATCGCGGCGCCGGCAATCGCCGAGAGAACGCTTCGGGCGCTTTCATCGTTGAATTTCAGGATGAAGAATCCAGACACGCCAAGATCAAACCGGCTCTCAATAACAACAAGAATTGGCGCCAGTGCGCCTATTGAAAAAGCTATGATGGCGGGAATCGTGAAAAGCACGACGACCGGATATTTGAAGATGAAAGACTTCATCGGGACGCAAGCAGGCCGCCGTCGACGCAGAGACCGGCGGTTTCCTGCGGCGCCAGGACTGTCAAAGCGCCGGGATGGGATTCAATCGTCACGCGGCTTGCCAGATCAAGAAGTTCTCCGTCGATGAGGGCGACGCCGCTGTCCGCTACCTCGGGGAACTCCAGTTCGACCTTGTTTGCTGTTTCCTCATGTATGTCCGAATTCGATCGCCAGGAGCCGGCGGCAAGATCGGCCGCGAGAGACAGGTAGCTGGCGACGTCCAGCACGCCCGCTGTGTAAATGCCGAGTTTACCGCTGTTGGGATCATCGAAATACGGCAGGTGTCCGTCTCCGTATGGATTGTTGGATACGGACAGGTTGCTCAACAACTCATCACGCTCTCCACGTATGGTTTTGATTATTGTCCGCACCGTCGGCGGGTTGGCGACCTGAGAAGTAAAGGCCCGGAAACTCGCGAAGATTTTCGTCAGCCTGGAATCGAAATTATATTGATTGCGTTCCTCGACGAGCTGCGGATGCATGCCAATCGAATATTGATGAATGAAGGGTCTGCCGTTGGCTGTCGCCACATCGCAAGCGATGGGACGGCCGCCGGCAAGGGCCTGTATGGCTTCGTTGAGGTCCAGTGGTATGCGCAATCCCCGCGCAAAGAGATTCATTGTTCCGGCCGGCAGCACCGCCAGAGTCTTGCCGTTTTCCCAGCATTGAGCGGCGGCGGATGAAATCGAGCCGTCGCCGCCTCCAACCAGAACGACATCCGCGTCGGATTTCACTGCCTCATCAAGCTTTTTCTGAAAATGATCGCCTGACGTCACGCATCCGGTCACGCCGTAACCAGCTTGGGAGAATTGTGTTTCGATGAGTTCTAGTATTTCGCCCGGTTCCAGCGTCTTCAGCGTACCGCTTCCACTATTGAGTATAGCCGCCAATTTCATGGGTCACCTGTCAGATTGAGCTGAATTCAGATGTATGGTCTGTCAGTCGTCGACGGAGGCGCCCAGTTGGCGATCGTCGAGAGTCCGTTTTCATCCCGTACCTTGCATTGCCCGCCTGTCCATTCGATGAGGTCGCGCGATACAAGTTTCCTGAGCGTCTTGTTCGTATGAACGACAGATAGGCCAAGTGTGTCGGCGACATGCTGCTGGGTGATGGGAATGGCGGTGTTCGACGAGACCAGCGCCCGAACAGCCTTTGCGCGTTTGTGCAAAAACAGAAGCAGGTATGCGGAGCGCTCAAGCGCGTTGCGTTGCCCCACGCTCAACAGATGTTCGTCGAGGATCGATTCTTCCCGGGCCGCTATCCACGTCAGATCGTAACTGAGTGAAGGAAACGACCGGAACAACTCCGACAGTCGTTCGCGCTCGAAGACGCACATGATCATCGGGGTGAGCGCCTCGATGGAATGCTGCATCTCTCCCATGAGTGTCCCCTGCAGACCGATCATGTCTCCGGGCAAGACATAGTTCAAGATTTGCCGGCGTCCGTCGTCGAGCATTTTGTAACGGAAACCCCAGCCGCTGAGGAGGGTATAGAGATGGGCGCTGTGAGACCCTTCAACGAGCACAGTCGAGCCCCTGTCCGAGATCAATTCTCCGGTCTTGAAACGCTTGACGAAATCCAGTTCCTTTTCGTCGAAACTCCTGAAAATCTCGAATTTCTTCAGCGGACATCTTGTGCAGGGTGTCCAGGCTGTCTTGACCTTGCCGTTGGTCTTTCCTGTCATCTCGCTCAATATCTCCGACCGGCGATCAGCTTTTGGCGAAGGCGCGATTGGTCGTCGCCATCGAATTCGCATCCGGACCGTAAGCGCCTTCGTCGTCGATGCTGAGAGCAACCAGTAGGCTGCTTCGAGCCCGGCTGACACGGCTCTTGATCGTGCCAATGGCGCATTCGCAGATACTAGCAGCTTCTTCATAGGAAAATCCCGAAGCGCCAACCAGAATAATGGCTTCACGCTGGTCATCGGGCAGCTTTTCGAGTGCCTTGCGGAAATCCTGCAGATCCAGCGAGCCATATTGCTCCGGATGGACCGCGAGGCGTTCGGTCAATATGCCGTCGCGATCTTCCACCTCGCGCCCGCTTTTCCGCATTTGGCTATAAAAAGCGTTACGCAAAATCGTAAACAGCCAGGCTTTCATGTTTGTGCCGGGCTCGAAGGATTCCTGTTTCGCCCAGGCCTTCAGAATCGTATCCTGCACAAGGTCGTCCGCGCTGCTTGCATCACCGATCAGGGACATCGCGAAGGCGCGAAGGCTCGGCAGAGCAGACAACAAATCCCTCTTGAAACTGTAGTCAAGATTTTCTGTTGTGCTCACTTGCGATTTCCATCTTTTTGCGATGCTTCTGCAGCGTCGAGTTTCTCGAGAAGATCCAGAAAGCGGTCGGGTATCGTTTCCGTTTCGACCTCGTGATAAATCGTCCGCAGCTGTCTAGCGATCTCGCTGTTCGGATCGATTTCCCCGGAACCTAGACTCTGTGAATCTCCAGATGGTTTGTTTTTACTCATCAATCTGCGTCTCTCCTGCGCTGCATAACCCGCAAAAACCCCGGTTTCGAATCGATTGGTAACGCCATACCCGTAAATTTGTTCCTTGCCCGGGAACTTTTTTTTGCTTTCCTCGTTGATACTCATCGTAAAGACCAATTACCCTTCATCAGGAGAGTCAAACATGTCATTGTCCACCCGCATCGCTCCCCACTTGCCGTTGCTGCGCCGATTTGCGCGAGCGTTCACCGGCTCGCAGACATCTGGCGATGCTTACGTGGAAGCAACGCTGGAAACGCTCATTGCGGATATTTCCGTTTTTCCGGACGCTTCGAGCGATCGCGTTTCGCTTTATAAACTGTTCTGTCAGGCCTTTGGTTCCCTCGATGTGCAACTGGAGCCCAAAGCGTCGCCATTTGGCTGGGAACGGCGCGCGGCGGCCAACCTTGCGGCGGTTCAGCCGCTCGCACGGCAGGCGTTCCTTCTCGTGGCGGTTGAAGGATTTAGCGAAAGCGAAGCCGCGGAAATCATGAACACGGACGAGGCAGGTATAGAAAAGCACCTCGATGAAGCCTCAGGGGACATCTCACGGCAGATTGCGACCGACGTGATGATAATCGAGGACGAACCTCTCATTGCCGTCGACATCGAACAGATCGTGCTCGAACTCGGACATTCCGTAACTGGTATTGCCAGGACCAAGGATGAGGCGATGAGCCTTTATCACCGGAGCAAGCCGAAGCTTGTGCTTGCAGATATACAGCTTGCTGACGGGAGTTCGGGTATCGACGCTGTCAATGAAATTCTGGCGGACGAGAGCATACCAGTCATATTTATCACTGCTTTTCCAGAACGCCTGCTGACTGGCGAGCGTCCGGAACCTGCCTTCGTTGTAACGAAACCTTTCAGTCCTTCGATGGTAAAGGCGCTTATCAGCCAGGCGCTTTTCTTTGACGAAAGAGCGGAAGCTGCGGCGTGATCAAACAGTGATGCAATGGTTGGAACCATTCCTT
This sequence comes from Flavimaribacter sediminis, assembly GCF_019492055.1. Taxonomy (GTDB): domain Bacteria; phylum Pseudomonadota; class Alphaproteobacteria; order Rhizobiales; family Rhizobiaceae; genus Flavimaribacter; species Flavimaribacter sediminis. The sequence continues at coordinate 1,218,375 of NZ_JAICBX010000001.1, forward strand.
GTCACCACTGTTTAACGTGCAAGATGTGCGCCTGTCGGAAAACTATGTGTTGTTCACCAGTTTGCCGGTTGTAGTCACGGTTTCTCAGCGATTTGCATCGCTTGCGAGCCAATCATGACGGATCCTGTCAATCGCTCCGACAGGCCACACGTAATGTAGCATCCGGATGGACAAGCCATTGACCCGCTGGCGGAAATCAAACCAGGAAGACAGCACCGTTCAACGCTATCTTGTCGCGGCTATGGAAGAGTCGGGGCTGTGCATCGCCATACAGAACCAGGACCTTGAATATCTTCAGATAATGAATATGCCGAGCCGCTGGAAAGCAGCTCTCGACCAAGAGCCGGACGACGCCTCGATTTTCGGCGCGGAGTTCGCCGGTCGGCTGGCCAAGGTCAAGGCTGAGGCTTTGAAAGGTGGAGAAACGAAAACACTGGAGATGATGCTTGAGGGAGATCTCGCCTATGAGTTCGAAATCAAGCCGTTTATCGCCGGTGACGGCTCCACCTATCTGCAGACGATCATTCGCGACATTTCGCTGAAAAAGTCGACGGAACGCATTACGGTGTCCTTGCTTCGCGAAGTCAGCCACAGATCAAAGAACCTTCTTGCGATAATCCAGAGCATAGCCACCCAAACCGCCAGGCACAGCGATACGCTCGATACATATCTGCGTCGGTTTCGGGGTCGGCTGTATTCACTGGCGCGCGCTCAGGATCTGATTACAGATTCCGACTGGAAAGGCGCGATGCTGAAGGATCTTATTCACAATCAGGCGCAGAGTTACTTTCCAGATGACAATAAGGCCATAGTTTTCACCGGCGAAAACATATTGTTGTCGCCAAGCGCTTCGCTGTATCTCGGTTTGGCGTTGCATGAACTCATCGTTCAAGCCGCTTCACGCCGCTTTATATCGAATGGCGCACAGAGTATCGCCGTGAACCTCGAACGTTATAAGAGCAAAGGCGCAGAAACCGCTCCGCATGCTCATCTTGTATGGCGTGAAAATTACGCAGGGGCTCCACACATTGGAATGGTGAACGATCAACCTTCGGATCGCATGGAGTTCGAGCAAATGCTGTTGGAGAAGATCGTTCCCGCCTCCCTGAATGGCACAGCGTCTTTCGACGCCGGTGATAATTCAGTCGAGTATGAGATTACATTCCCTGTAAGCAGCCAGAAATAGAAACAGCGCCGCTCGATGGAGCGGCGCTGTTTTGTTTCTTGCTTTTTTTTAGTCAGGCGCGAGTGAGCCAGGTTTCGATCTCACGGTCGATCTCGTCGACCGACTTGCCGTAACGCTCCTGCAGCTTGCCCTGGAGCTGTTTGCGGTTGCCTGCGATATAGTCGATGTCGCTGTCGGTGAGCTTGCCCCATTCCTTCTGGACCTTGCCCTTGACCTGTTCCCAATTGCCTTCGATCTGGTTCCAGTTCATTTTCAATTTCCTTTCCTGAAAGAGTTTTTACATAAGACGCTGACGTCTGATGCGTCTGACCTGTAAACGCGGCTACGGCGTATTCCGTTCCAAGGCGGGATGGTTTCTTCGAAAGCTTGCGCCTGAAAAGCCAAGCCCCGCTGCAGTGTGCAGCGGGGTAAAAACCGGATAGATGGGTTCGGAGAAACTTTCCCGAGATCAAAAGAAGTTCTGCTTAGTTTTACCTCAGGCCGAAAACAAGCAGTAGAAGAACCACGATCACAATCGCGCCGGCGATACCCGCTGTCCGCCAATGATTGGCGCCGGGATGTGGACTATGGTCGGTGTTTGGCAGGGCGTTCGGAAGGCTGGTTTCCTGAGTTTGTTTCAGATCGGCTTCCGCTTCAGCTTTTGGAACATTCCTTTCGTCACTCAAATCAACCTCCATTTAGCTCGTAATTTTGAAACGCGCAGCTTCCAGAACAGTTCCATGAGGCTTCCGAGTCGATGTGTTGATCCGAAGCAGAGAAAGAATGTGAGTTTTATACAGCGAACGACGCGTGTGGCAGAAAACAGGGAAAAGTATGAAGATGTTTTGGAACTTGGAGCGTTTCCTGACGTTTACGCACAGACAGAGGAACACAAGGAAAAGTTATGTCGGAGAAATTGACCGGACGCGAAGCAAAACAGGGAGATCGCAGTCCCAGCCTGATCAAAGCCCTCTTGATTGGCCTGGCGGCGGCGGCCGTCGTGTGGGTTGGCGTGGAAATTTACGGATACGCATTGCAGGACGATACTGCGCAGTTGGAGGAACTGACCGACGTGCAAGACAAACCTTCCGATACGATGTCCACCGGAAGCGTAGAGCGTACCTCGACACAAACGCAGGATCAGACTGACTGACTGAAAGTCGGCAATCGGTCACCAGGCGATTGGTCAGGTCGGCGATCTTCGAAAGAGACTGAGCGCGATAAGACTTACCCCGTTGGAGATGAGTTCTATCGCCAACATTACGCCGAGGAGAACCGTCGCCGCTTCCTGGAAATTGGTGAAAATAAGGATCGCAAGAACGATCGACACCAGGCCGGAGATCAGGATCAGCGGAAAATAGCGCGCCCGCCTGATTTGGTATGCGGTAATCAATTTGGAGATGCCCGCCGCCGCGATCAGAACGCTGAGGACCAGCGTAAGGGAAATCACGCCCGAAAACGGATTGCTGAGCAGGGAAATACCGGCCAGCAAAGCCAGCACGCCGATCAGCCCGGCCCATAGCGAAGCGCCGCGACCTTGCTCGCGAAAGGCCGAAATAACCTGCAAGACGCCGACGATAATGAAAATCCAGCCGATAAGTCTTTCGGCTGCAAAGGTCGCCGCCAACGGGTTGAGAAGGGCGACAAGCCCACCGACGATAGAGATAACGCCAACAATCAGCCAAAGCATCCAGTTCTTCATCGCTTTTCCCCCGAATGACCAGATTCGTCCAAGAGTAACATCTCGAGCGGGAAGCAGGAAGAAACAACGATACTATCAGTTCTTCGGAACGACTTTTGGACGCAAGTGGCGCCTCTGCGCGGCGATACGGAATAGCGCGTTTGCCGCGCCGTAGCTGTCGTAAACGCCTCGACGTTCCACAATTTCGAAGAAGAAGCTTTCGCGCTCCGTGTTGATGATGATGTTGATTTCGTTCGGCCGCCACAACGCGACATCCTTGCAACATCGGTCGCTAGACCTGTGAATAAGTCAAAAGTCCGAACAGCCTGAAACACGGCCATCCCTGCGCCCGAGAGCGTTCTGCAACCACGCAACCTTGCGACCCGTAGCAACTCGGACTCGAGTGGAAAATTCGCAATGTTCGCGCCCCACATTTTCGGACGGTTGAGCGCCTCGGGAAGGGGAAGGCCGGGCAGGTTCGCCATGCCGACCGGAGTAGCGTTCACAATCCCGTCCGCAGTGCCGGCTGCTTGTCCTAGATCATCCACCGCCAACGCCCGTCCGGGGCCATGTCGAAGGTTGAGCGATGCCGCCAAAGCTGCGGCTTTTGACGCGTCCGCATCGGCAACCATCCGTTTTTCCACATGGCGGTCCGCCAGGGCATGCGCCACTGCGGCTGCTGCGCCGCCGGCGCCGAGCAATAGCACTGCGCTGCGCCGTAAATCGTTCATGTTGCGGCGAAAGTTCTCGGAGAACCCCCATAGATCTGATCTGTATTGTGTCCAAAACCTTCCGTCTCGTGCAAGGCGGGCGTTCGCGATAGTTGAATGCCACGGCCAACGAGCCTGATTAGCACCGACCGCCGGTTGCGCGTCGCGCCAGTCACGTCCTGATTGATCCTGGCACCCTCGATGACCAAGTCTGCTCCACCCATCCTCGCAAGGAGGCCCGTTATGTACTGTTTCGTTAAATTTATAACGCATTTGTACTAAACAGTTAAAACAAACAATTGGCGAAGCGCGGCAAAGGACTGTAGAAGAGGGGTATGGAATCACAGCGGCAAGCCGAAGCCGGGAAAACCGTTCAGCGTCAGCGCTGGAAACAGGATCCGGAGGGCGTTCGGGCTAACATTCTCGAGGTGGCCCTCAAAGAATTCGCCGACCGTGGCTTGTCCGGCGCCCGCATGGATGAGATCGCCGCCAAGACGCGGACGTCGAAGCGGATGATCTATTACTATTTCGGAGACAAGGACGGCCTGTACCGAAAGGTTCTGGAACAAACCTATCGCAAAGTGCGCACAGGCGAGAAAGAGCTCATGCTCGATCACCTCGCGCCGAAAGAGGCGTTGCGCCGTCTGACCGAATTCACCTTTGATCATCACAGCAGGAATCCGGATTTCATCCGTATCGTGATGATCGAGAACATTCATCACGGCGAATACCTCAAACATTCAGACCTGATACGCGGTTTGAACCAGGAGGCCATTTCGCGGATCGAAGCGATCTATGACAAGGGTCTTGAGCAGGGGGTGTTCCGACGCGGCTGTTCGCCGCTTGCCATTCACTGGCTCATATCAGCGCTCAGCTTCTTTAATGTTTCAAACAGGGTGACCTTCTCACTGCTGTTCGGCGACGCGCTGCATAATCACGCCGGACAACTCGACTTGCGTTCTCAGGTGGCCGACGCCGTTCTGAGGTTCGTCGCGGATGAATAGGGTGAGTCGAATGGAATATGCGCGCCGCTACCGTCTGGATTTGCGAACGCACTGGCGCACCTGGCATTTCCTTGTGTCGCGCGTCGTCACATAAGCCGGCTTGGACATGCTCGAAGAACGACAATCCCTGCTCGACGCCACGAACGTATCATAGAGGGGAACCCCCGGATTTCTCGGTGACGCATAGTGTAGTTGAGCTATTCCGTCACGCTTGAGGGCCGATTGGATCTGCGCGCAGGTCATCCCGCGCGTATTATATGTGTTCATCGCGATTGCAGACACGGTGGTCATGCTCATGATGGCGGCAAGAAGCAGTGTTTTCATCGCCGTATCTCCGCTGAAACCGGTGTCGAAGGATAGGGCAGAATAGCCCGGGATAACAGTCCGACATCGATTGCAGGTGATCTCCGTCCTTCAGTCAGGGCGTTCTGACGCCCTTGCTGTCATATGTTCATACAAGGAAGGAGTGATGAAAACGGGACGTCCGCAGTGTATTATACGTCGCAAATGACGATATCGGCGGCTTCTGGTCTTATGCGCTGCGCGACGTCGTAGGCGTCGAAATAATCCTGTGCCGCGACCTTGCATTCTCCGATCGGTTTGTCATGAGTATCGAAGAACGTCACGTCGAACATGGCCAGTCCGGCGGGGGCGTTATAGGTTGAGGCGACTGCATCGTGTTTCATTGGAGGTAGGGCTCCCTGTTATGGTTAATAAACAGTGTTTATACCTAATATTAACCACAATTAATAGCCGCCAGTGGCACTTACGCTGCGCAGTACACCTAAATTACCGATATTTAATGTTTTGGCGGGGTGCATAACCCGAAAATCAGGCATTTATGCTGCTGGTGCCCCCTGCCGGACTTGAACCGGCACGCCCGAAAGGGCCACAGATTTTAAGTCTGTTGCGTATACCAATTTCGCCAAGGGGGCACGCGCCGCTACTGGTAATTATCCGGAGGCGGATTGCAAGTTTTTTCAGGCGCGGTCGCGATCGCAGCAAAACTATGCAATTTCGGCGAGATCGTCTCTGGTAATATCGGAAATCGGCAAATGGATGCGCAAAGTTTCAATCAGCTTGCCCGTCTGAATCACGCCGATGACTGTCTCTATATCGGGGCACCCTTCATCGCGGCAGGCAAGTTCTGTCACGGAAACAGCCACGTCGGGTTCGAGTTCGAGAATCTCTTTTACCCATTCCTTGATCCGCCGCGTCTTTTCGGGAACGCCGCGTCGCGGGGCGAGGGGATTCGCGAGAGGGTTGAACGGGGATGTCGAGCGGGTGGTATCAACCATGATGACGTCCTTGCCAGTGTGTCGCCTAAAATTTCCAGACGCGAACCATCTGGATGGCGCCGGATCGAAATACTTTCGTCATGCCTGTCTTGATCATGGTCAACGCCCGCTCGACAAGGGGGGACTGGCTACTGAGCGAGGCCTCGAACAATTGCTTAACCGGATCCGGTTCAACCCCGTCCGTAATGAATACCAGACGTGTCCGGTGGTCGTCGTCCGGCCAATGATCCAGGACGGAATGGGGATAGACGACGTGCTGAACAGCATGGACGATGCGCGGTCTGTCCGGTTCTTCCTCAAGACTGACAATTCCCTTTACCCTGAGAAGGCTCGGGCCGGCTGAATCGGTAAGAAGCTTCAGGAATTGGAGGAATGCGGCGGCGTCGACCGGTTGCTCCCGGACAATTGCGAATGTCCGGATTCGCGCGCCATGGCGAGCAATGCCCGCCTTATCGCTGTCCATGTTGACGGGATCGCTTTCCTCGGAGGCAATCGCGCTTTCCAGCGCAAGCCATGAGGTCACGTCGTCTCCCAGATCCACAGGTCGGTAAGGACGCGGCAGAAACAGTTTCGCAGGGTCGAAATCATTGTCGCGCCAATCGATAATCGGAACAGAGGAATTCAAGGCGCCGAGTTGGACGCGCAGCCTTGCGATGTCTTTTTGTTTGGCGGTCTCGCGGGCGAGATCGGTTTTGGTGAGCACAAGGCGGTCTGCGAACGCAATCTGCTTGGAGGCCTCGAACTGGTTCTCTATCGTGAGTTCGGCGGTAAGAACGTCTACAAGCGTGATAACACCGGCGAGTTCGAAGTTGCGCGCCACAATGTGATCGGCAAGCCCGAAAGCCGCAACGCCGCCCGGTAGCAACTGGTTGACGATCGGAGCAGGGTCTGCGAGCCCCGTCGTTTCTATGATGACACGATCAAAGGTGATCTCCCCGGAGTCCGCAGTCGCCAGCAATTCGTGCAGAGTTGAACGAACATCGCTCCCCATGGTGCAGCACAAGCATCCCGTCGTTGCGCGCGTGATGCGGGTTTCACCGACACGGACGAGGTTGTGATCCAGAGCGACGTCGCCGAATTCGTTGATAATGACGGCCGTGTCGCCAAAATCCCGCTGTTGCAGAACATGATTGAGGAGCGTGGATTTTCCCGAACCGAGAAACCCTGTCAAAAGGAATACCGGGATCTTGTCTCTGTGCGCGCGGCTTTTGGATGAAGGATTTTTCATGGCATGGTCGGGCTGAATTTGCGTGTAATAGTATAACATTTTTTGGCGGCCAAGTATTATACTTCATTGCCGGACGTCAAGGTGGAAGTAACGTCTGCATGCTCCGGCCGGCCCGACACTATTTCGTCAGCGTCGGCAGTGCGGCTTGTCACGATATTGTCTTGGAGAATCGCAAAGCCCTAAATTCCTTCAACCCATTTTGCGCGCTGCAGCCAATCGGCTATAGGGTGCAGAGCAAAACTTTGGGTTCAAAATCCGCATGAAAAACGCCAGTGAGAACGCCGCAGCCGCCATGCGCAGCATCTTTCCCGAAACACCGCTGCAGCTGAATGAATTTCTGAGCAATCGCTACAACGCCCGCATTTTTCTCAAACGCGAAGATCTCTCGCCGGTGCGTTCGTTCAAAATTCGCGGCGCCTTCAATTTTCTGAGAAAGGCGATAGAGAAAGACGCCGACGCCGATCGTTTCGTATGCGCTTCGGCCGGGAATCACAGTCAGGGTTTTGCTTTCGCCTGCCGCCATTTTGCGCGTCACGGCGTGGTCTACATGCCCGTTACGACGCCGCAGCAGAAGATCGACAAGACGAGAGCTTTCGGCGGCGAATATATCGATATCCGGCTGTTCGGCGACATATTTGACGACTGCTATCGCGCAGCAGTTGACTATGGAGTGCAGAACGACGCCGTCATGGTGCCGCCGTTCGATCATTCCGACATCATCGAAGGACAGGCGAGCGTCGCTGTCGAAATCGCAGCGCAGATGCCTGAAGGCGACGGGATTGATCTCGTCCTTGTGCCGGTAGGCGGCGGCGGGCTGGCATCCGGGGTGACAGGCTATCTCGATGGCGTCGTCGCCAGGGACAGTTTCATTTTTTGCGAACCAGCAGGCGCGCCGAGCCTCAAGGAGTCGTTGGCCGCGGCCAGTCGCGTCAGGCTTGCTCAGGTGGACAATTTCGTGGATGGCGCCGCAGTGGCGGAAATTGGCGTTGAAAATTTCGAGCGCCTCAAGGGTTTTTCTTCTGAACAGGCGATCACGATCGGCGAAAACGCGATTTGCGCAACCATGACGGAGTTCCTCAATGTTGAGGGCGTGGTTCTGGAACCGGCCGGCGCGCTTCCAATTGCGGCGCTTGAAAAACTCGATCCGGATGTGCTGAAGGGCAAAACAGTGATTGTGATCGTCTCGGGCGGCAATTTCGATTTCGAGCGGCTGCCCGACGTCAAGGAAAGGGCGATGCGTTATTCGGGGCTGAAGAAGTATTTCGTCATTCGACTGGCTCAGAGACCGGGAGCTCTGCGCGACTTTCTCAATATGCTCGGTCCGGAAGACGATATCTCCCGCTTTGAATATCTGAAGAAGTCGGCGCGCAATTTCGGGTCAGTGCTAATCGGCATCGAAACAAAGCATTCGAGCAATTTCGCCGATTTGACGCGGAAGTTTACAGAGTCGGGCCTGCGCTACCAGGACATTACCGAAAACGACATTCTGTCCAGTCTGATCATCTGACAACTTGCAATCGCTGATGAAATCGGTTTGGGATTAGGCCCCGCCTGGCGGAGCGGGAGGAGGATTCAGATCATGGCCGGTATCGTAGCGCTTGCGGCTGCCTACATCTTTTCACAGTTTTACAGGTCGTTTCTGGCTGTGCTTACTCCGGTGCTTTCCGAGGAGCTTGGCGCAACCAAGGCGGACTTGTCCCAGGCTTCGGGCACGTGGTTCCTTACATTCGCGCTCATGCAGTTCATCGTTGGCGTGTCGCTTGACCGGTTCGGGCCAAGGCGCACCGCGGCCGTTCTGTTCGCATTCGGTTCGGGCGGCGGCGCCTTGCTGTTCGCCTTCGCCAATGCGCCGTCGACGATCACGCTCGCTATGGGTTTGATCGGCATTGGCTGCTCGCCAGTTCTGATGGCCTCGCTCTTCATATTCGCGCACCGATTTGCTGCTGCGCGTTTTGCAGTGCTTTCATCATGGCTTATGGCGCTTGGCACGGCGGGAAATGTCATCGGAGCCCGTCCCCTTGTGCTCGCGATAGAAATGGCCGGATGGCGAACGACCATTTTCACGCTGGCGATCATCTCTCTTGCTGTGGCAGTCGCGGTTTTTTTGATCGTAGAGGATCCCCCGAGACAAAAGAGCGACGGCTCCAGCTTTGGCGGGTATCTGCAACTTTTGAAGATGCCGGCGATGTGGCTGGTTGGCCCCCTGATGGCGGTCAGCTATGCGCCCGCCGCGGGTATACGAGGCCTGTGGATAGGCCCCTATTTTTCGGATGTTTACGGGGTTTCACCAGACGTTCTAGGCAATGTCGCGTTATTCATGGCGGTTTCCATGATTATTGGCGCGTTCCTATATGGGCCAATGGACACGCTGTTGAATACCCGCAAGTGGGTCGGGTTCTTCGGAAACGTCGTCCTGACCCTGGCTCTGCTGGCATTGTTTGCATGGCCAGTCCTGCCGGTGCTGCAGGCAAGTCTCTTGATGATTGTCATCGGGCTTTTCGGCGCCAGCTATGGCTTGATCATGGCGCATGGCCGCGCCTTCTGCCCGCCCAGTCTGGTTGGACGCGGGGTCACGCTGCTGAACTTCTTTTCGATAGGAGGCGTGGGGCTGATACAGTTCCTGACCGGACGGATTGCCGACAGCACTTTTGATCCGGCCGCCCCGGAGCGCGCCTTTTCTCTGGTGTTTGCAACCTATGCCGGCCTCATGCTCATGGCGCTAGTGATCTATCTGTTTTCGCAGGACAAGCCGCCGCGCGAAAAAGCCGGGTAGATACGCTGCGTGATCGCGCCCAAAGGGCTAGAGGCCAAGTCCTTCTATCCACATGGTGATGATGTTCGCTGCTTCCTGTGTCGTGCCGGGAGACACGATGTCGCCCGCCAGCACGTGTTGCGATGCGCTGTCCACATTCTCAATCACCATGATTTTCGCATCGCCGCCCCAGCGTCCGGCCATATTTCGTGTTTCCTCCGGACTGACCACCTGATCGTTTTCGGAGATCAGAAAAAGAGCGGGAACCGTGATCGCTTCGATATCGGATTTGCGCGTGTCCCGGACCAGCTCCGACATCGGCAGCAGCACGGATGAGGGATAGCGGGTCGTCCAGTTCTCTCCCTGACCCTCGTTCTCAGGCTCGAAACTGCGCCATTCTCCAACGGTCAGATCAAGGATCTGCTGCGCCCAGGGTCCAGCCAGCAGGTCCGATCCGGCGGCCTGCATTCTGTAATTGGGAGATATCATCACCAGGCCAGCGACATCAGGCAACGGGTTTTGCCGAGCCGCCAGCCAGGTTGCAAGCGTGCCGCCGGTGGATGTGGCCATGATAATGACGTGTTCGCCGATCCTGCGGCCAATCTCCACTGCTTCAGCAGTGTCGTTTGTCCACTTGTTGTAAGTGGCTTCGCCCATGGCTTCGGGTGTTCGGCCGTGTCCCGCCAGGCGCGTATAGAAGAGATTGGCGTCAAGCCTTTCTGCAACGAGATCGGGCACGGGCCTGATTTCGGCGGGCGAAGCGGAAAAGCCATGGATGTAGACGATCGAAATCGGCGTTTTGGCTTTTGAGTTGGGGTAAGCCCAAACCAGCTGCTTTTGGTTGTTTTCGCGTATGTCGTCAAAGCGCGATTCCCTTTCGGCGATATAGGCGTCAATGTCGTCGCCGATCGCCGCCGGGTCGAAGCGTATGGCCGTGTCGGGCTGAATGCGTGGGCCGGCGAGATAAACGATCGCCAGCGCCGCGATCACAATGACTGCGGAGTAAATTATTACCCGTAACCTGGAACGCTTTCTTCTTTTCATTCGATTTGTTCTCCCCCGTTCAGGAATCGTGCATATCAATGTCGATGTTCGGTCGATCAACCACCTCGCGCAACGCGAAGGACGAGTTGATCTTGACCACATGCGGCAATGCCGAAAGCCATTCCTTGTGGATTCTTTCGTAGTCCTGCAGGTCGCGGGCGGCAACCCGCAACACGTAATCGTATTCACCCGACATGAGATAGCAAACGAGGACATTCGGACAGCGCCTGACCGCCACCTCGAATTCGCTGAGCGTCTTGCCGAATTGTCCCGACAGCGAAATTTGCACGATGACGGTCATGCCGTGGTTGAGCGCATTGTTTGAAATGCGCGCATAGTAGCCCCGAACAACGCCGGATTTTTCCAGAATATCGAGGCGGCGCGAACATGCCGACGGTGAAAGCCCGACCTTGTCCGCCAGGTTTGCGTTGGAGATTCGGCCATCCTGCTGCAGTGTACGCGCAATAGCGATATCGATCGCATCAAGCTTGTTCATTCGAATATCCTTCGAACAATGCTAATAATTTGGAATAATATTCAATTCTTGCGTGGCTATCAATCCCAGTTTGCAAGGACATTTCGTGGGTTTTGCGATGAAATGATCGCCATTGTGACTGCGGCGAACAGACGCCGCTACTGTGAGGAGACATCAGAAATGCGCGTGGGTTGCCCAAAGGAAATCAAGAACAACGAATATCGGGTCGGCCTTACGCCAGGTTCCGTCCGCGAATATATCGCTCGTGGTCATGAAGTGATTGTGGAAACCGGGGCAGGCCTTGGCATCGACGCAGACGACGGAGCCTATCGCGCCGCAGGAGCAAAGATCGTCGAAACGGCGAAGGATGTTTTCGAGCAGGCGGACATGATCGTAAAGGTCAAGGAGCCTCAGCCAGCGGAATGGGCGATGCTGAGGGAAGGTCAGCTTCTCTATACTTACCTGCATCTGGCTCCGGATCCGGAACAAACGAAAGGTCTGGTGGAATCCGGGTGTACGGCGATCGCCTACGAAACCGTCACCGATGCCCATGGCGGACTGCCGCTTCTTGCCCCGATGTCCGAAGTCGCCGGGCGGCTCTCGATTCAGGCGGGCGCCACGGCGCTTGAAAAGATCAATGGCGGGCGCGGCCTCCTGCTTGGAGGCGTGCCGGGCGTATTGCCGGGCAAGGTTTCCATTATCGGTGGCGGCGTGGTCGGGCTCAATGCAGCCAAGATGGCTGTGGGTTTGGGCGCGGACGTCACCATCGTCGATCGTTCCCTCGGACGCTTGCGCGAGCTGGACGACCTTTTCGGCGGACGTATCCACACACGCTATTCGACCATCGAAGCCGTCGAAGAAGAGGTCTTTTCAGCCGATGTCGTCGTCGGCGCCGTTCTGATACCTGGCGCGGCAGCCCCGAAGCTCGTCACAAGAGAAATGCTTTCGGGCATGAAGAAGGGTGCGGTCATTGTCGATGTCGCCATCGATCAGGGCGGATGTTTCGAAACCTCTCACGCGACGACGCATTCCAACCCGACGTTTGAGGTCGATGGCGTTGTCCATTATTGCGTCGCCAATATGCCGGGCGCAGTTCCTGTCACCTCGGCGCATGCGCTCAACAACGCAACGCTGCAATATGGATTGCAGCTTGCGGACAAGGGATTGAAGGCGATTGCGGAAAACCGGCACCTGCGCGCGGGCCTGAACGTCCACAGGGGACGCATCACGAATGAGGCTGTCGCCAGCGCCCTCGGATACGAACTTGCCGAGCCGGAAAGCTTTCTGAAGGTCGCTTGACGTTTCTCCCTCAAGCGATCGTGCCAAACCAGCCCCGTCGCACCAACGGGGCTGGTTTTTTTGTGAAGAGATTTTGCGGGATCAGTCCCGTTTCATGATCTTGAGCAAGTCATCGTCCGTCAGCGGATGGATGAATGTGTCGCTCTGGCCGATCGGTTCGAAACCGAATTTCTGGTAAAGTGGAAGCGCAGCCGGGTGGTCTAGCGTGCAGGTGTTGATCGTCACCTTGTTCGGATTGAGCTCCCATGCAGCGTCGATCGCCTGTTTCAGGAACCAACGCCCCAGCCCCATGCCATGGGCGTGGTCCATCATCCCGAAATACTCGATGTTGACGGAATCGTCCTGCTGCGCGCGCAATTCGAAAAGTCCCGTCGGCGCACCGTCCAGATAGAGCACGTCGATTGTCGTCTCTTGCGAATGAACCAGCGCAGCCAGCGCCGTATCATCGAGCCGAAGCCGCGCCACCCAGTGCCAGCGTCGTCCTATGCGGTATTGCAGATAGCGATAGAAATGAAGCGGCATCCGATCCTGGCGCATCAATGCGACGTGCAGGTTGACCGGCATGGGCGCGGTCAGTTTTGGGCGCTCTTTTTGTTGGAGATAGGTGACGACGGCTTTTCGGGGCGATTTCCTGATCATCGGCCGTTTCCCGTGTCCACCGGGGTGTCGTCGCGCGAGCCCCATTCAGACCAGGAGCCGTCATAGAGCCTGTTGTCCTGGTGACCGAGTGATTCAAGGGCGAGGATGATCGCCGCCGCCGTAACGCCGGAGCCACAGCTCGTCACCACAGGCTTTTCCAGATCCATTCCTGCTTCGTCGAAAACGGATTTGAGCGCCTCGATGTCCTTCAGATAACCGTTATTGGACAGGGTCATCACCGGTATGTTGAAGGCGCCCGGCATATGTCCCGAACGCATGCCTTCGCGCGGCTCCGGCTCGGCGCCGGAAAATCTTCCGGGACTGCGCGCATCGGCAATCTGCGCGCCGCCTTCAGAGACGATCGATTGAATCATCGAGAAAGGGGCGAGGCGACTGTCATCTAAATCGGCGATGAACTCGGTGGGCGTCACCACCGTCATGTCATTGGTGACAGGTCTGCCGTCTTTTTTCCAGTTGTCCAACCCGCCATCGAGAACGTGGACTTTCTTCGCGCCCATGACGCGGAGCATCCACCACACACGAGGCGCGGTGAAAATACCCGGACCGTCATACACGACGATCGTATCGTCGTTGGACAATCCCAGCCTGGACGCATGCGCAGCGAAAACCGACGGTGAGGGAAGCGTGTGGGGCAGGGCGGATCCCGGCTCCACGATTGCATCCTGATCGAAGAACACGGCCCCCGGAATATGAGCAGCTTCGTATTCCTCTCGCTGATTCCGGTTATGGATGGGCAGATACCAGGAGGCGTCGACAATTTTCAGGTCAGGTTCCGGGAGACGCGACTCCAGCCAGTCGGCAGACACGACAAAGGGGCTTTTCACAGACATGTACGAATAATCCTATTCCGGCAACGGGCCGAATCGTATTCGGAATCGTCTGTTTTCTCGACCCTTTTTCTCAATCTTTCCGATATGAATTTCGCCGACTTCCTTCGTCTCGGAAACGTGGGTGCCTCCGCATGGCTGGCTGTCGACCGATGAGCCTTCGCCGATACAGACAAGCCGTACGCGTCCGCTGCCTTTCGGAGGGCGGACATTCTTCGACTTCACAAGCTCAGGATTGGATTCCAGGTCGGCTTCGGTGATCCATTGCGTAAAGACGGGGTGGTTGCCTTCCACGAGTTTCATCAGCTTCCCGGTGACATCCTTCTTGTCGACGATCTCGCTCATGTCGAAATCGACCCGGCTCTCGTTCTCGCCAACGGAGGCGCCGGTGATGCCATAGGGGCAAATAACCGTGAGGAGATGGCAGGCGGTATGCATGCGCATCAGCTTGTAGCGCCGCTCCCAGTCGATATGGAGCATCAGTTTTTCACCGACGCCGGGAACCGGTTGATCGTTTGCAGGAACGTGGATGATCTCGGCCTTGCTCTCGCCCGTAATCGTCGCGGCGATGTCGATCCGGGATCCATCTTCACGCTCAAAAAAGCCGGTGTCGCCCGGCTGGCCGCCGGAGGTTGCGTAGAAGCACGTGCGGTCGAGCACTATGCCGCCGCGATCACTTATCGCGACGACCGTGGCTTCGGAAGTCGTCAAATAGCTGTCTTCGATGAAAAGCGGTTGAGTGTCCTGCACGGTCAATCCTCGACGTAGGGTATGTCGATCGCCGATTCCCTTTCCATCCAGTCGGGGTAGGGCAGATCCTTTGATTTCAGGAATTCAGGATTGAAAAGTTTTGACAGATAGCGGTTTCCGTAATCGCACAGCACGGTCACGATCGTGTGCCCCGGACCCATCTCCTGCGCCATGCGGATTGCGCCCGCTATGTTGATGCCCGAAGAACCACCCAGACACATTCCCTCTTCCTGGATGAGATCGAAAATGATCGGCAGCGCCTCTGAATCCGGGATCGAATAGGCGAAATCCGGGGTGAATCCTTCAAGGTTGGCCGTGATGCGTCCCTGACCGATGCCTTCGGTGATGGAATTGCCTTCAGATTTGAACTCGCCATTGACGTAATATTCGAAGAGAGCAGCGCCTTTCGGATCGGCAAGGCCGATTTTTACGTCCGGATTGCGCTCCTTGAGGCCAAGGCTGACCCCGGCGAGAGTGCCGCCCGAGCCGACGGCGCAGATGAAGCCGTCTACCTTGCCGTCCGTATCCCGCCAGATTTCCGGCGCGGTCGTCTCGACATGGGCCTGTTTGTTGATGGCGTTGTCGAACTGGTTGGCCCAGATAGCGCCGTTTTCTTCTTCGGCCGCAATCTGTTCGGCCAGACGGCTCGACAAGCGAACATAATTGTTGGGATTGCGATAGGGCGCGGCCGGCACCTGTACGAGTTCGGCGCCAAGAAGGCGGAGCGCATCCTTTTTTTCCTGGCTTTGTGTCTCGGGGATGACAATGACGGTGCGGTATCCGAGCGTCTTGGCGACCATGGCAAGGCCGATGCCGGTGTTTCCGGCAGTTCCCTCGACGATAACGCCGCCGGGGCGCAGCAAGCCCTTCGTCTCGGCGTCGCGCACGATATAGAGCGCTGCGCGATCCTTCACCGATTGTCCAGGGTTCAGGAACTCTGCTTTTCCAAGGATTGTGCAGCCGGTCAGCTCGGAGGCCTTCTTCAGCTTGATCAGTGGCGTATCGCCTATGCCGCCCAGCACCGATGCTTCGAAATTCATGGCGTTTCGCCTCCCGTTTGACGCGACTAGGCGCGATCTTCTTAACAGTTTGTCGCCTGCAGACAAGGCAGTCGCTGGCCAATGGATAGTCTGTCGGCGGCGCGTAAACAAGGAATGTCTTTCGCCGGTAGCGCGCCCTTGCGATAGACGATTTTCAGCGGTCGCCGGGATTTCAAATTAATATTCGCGCCACGTCCTGACCGTCACGCCTTTTCATAGACAAGCTGCCGAACATTGATGTTTTCAGCGCGAAAACCGGCCTCGCAATAATTTAGATAGAATTCCCAAAGTCGTTTGAAACGGCCGTCGTACCCAAGCGGCTGAATGGTTGGCCAGGCGGCGGTGAAACGTTGATACCACTCCGCAAGCGTACGGGCGTAATCATGTGCAAAGGCGCGCTCCGTGGTTAGCGACAGTCCGGCTTCCTTACCCAGGTTTCCCATGATTTCCCGTGTCGGCAACATGCCGCCCGGAAACACGTATTTCTGAATGAAGTCGGGACTTCGTCGGTATTGCGCATACTCCTTTTCGTGAATCGTGATCACCTGAATCCCGGCGGAGCCACCGGGTTTGAGGCACTCCCGCAACTTGTCAAAATATATATTCCAGTATTTTTCGCCGACGGCCTCGAACATCTCCACGGAGACGATGTGGTCATATTGTCCTTTTTCCTCGCGATAGTCCTGAAAACGCAGCTCCACGAGATCGGTCAAGCCTGCCTTTTTGATCCTGTCTCTGGCGTAGTCGAGCTGGCTCTGGCTTATCGTCAAGCCTGTGACTTTGACGCCCCTGTCTTTCGCCAGATATTCGGCGAACGCGCCCCATCCGCAGCCGATCTCCAGAACATGGTCCCCGGGCTTTGCGCCAATTGCGTCAGCGAGCGCGGCGTATTTGGCTTTTTGCGCGCTTTCCAGATCGTTGGCGCCGGTCTGATACAACGCGGACGAATAGGTCATGCCGGGGTCGAGCCACTGCTCGTAGAACGAATTGCCGAGATCGTAATGCGAGGCGATATTCTTTTTCGCCTGGCTCTTGGTGTTGCTGCGAAGAAAGTGGCGCAAATTCTCGACGACCAGGGAAAGCACGCGCGCGATTCCGGCCATGTGGCTGCGCATGTCGGCGTTGACGACAAACAGTTCAAGAAACGTCGGCACGTCGGGGCTGTCCCAGTCACCGTCGACATAGGTTTCGGCGACGCCGATCGTGCCGCGACGGATCGCAGCGGGAATAAGCTTCCAGTTGTGCAGGATAAGCGTTGCGTCCGGGCCCGGTTCGTCGCCCTTTATTGAATGATTGTTCCCGTCGGGAAACTGGATGGAAAGCGAACCGCGCTTGAGATCCGCAAGCATGCGCAACATCGCGCGCGCGCCGAACGGTATGTTGTGGTGCGGCATGTGCTCTTGAGAGCGTCCAGCTTTTGACATGGAGCCGGATCCGTCAATTTCGTTTTCCGACAAAGGCTTCTCCCTGCTTGCACTAGCGCCGATATGTGCGCCGCCGGCTACTATTCTGTCTGGACCTGCTGGCCTATCTGTTGGTCCTGCGCTTGCCAGCGCGCTTTTTATATCTTCATCCTGCTGCTTTTGTCTTCCCGCCGAGTTGCTTTTTTCCAGGATCAAGCAATCTGAATAGACTGTGTGGCCTCGGAAATAGCCGGACGTGGGTTCCTGTCTCATCGCGATTGTCCTTACTCTCTGTAGGACGGCCGCTGTGCAGGGCACTGTCATGTAGAACTCAAAGCCTGGCGCGCCTGTTCCATTCCTGGTGCATAAGTTGAATGTTTCACCTGTCAGGCGCTTGCAGATCGACAGGATGTGCGGATCAATAGATGCGCAAATGATTGGAACGGAGCCTTGCGAAGCTGTGAGAGCGCCTGGAACGATGAGTGGCGGAGACCGATACGAGCAATTCGACGACAATCAGGTCGCCGACTTCGTGCTGGGAACGTTGACGCGTGACCAGCGCGCCGAATTCGCAAACCGACTGCGCATCGATCCTTCTCTTGCAATGGCTGTGCGACGCTGGGAGGCTCGTCTGCTGCCGTTGAGCGATGAGATCACACCAGACGAACCTCAGCGCGCCGCGAACCAGAACGCGGAGAAAACGCTGAATAAGGAGCCTGAAAACCAGGCGTCCTGGTGGTCCAGCCTCGCCGTGTGGCAGGCCGCAAGCGCCGTGTGCCTCGCAGCAGTGCTGTTGCTAGGCGCATCCCTTTTAGCGCTGCAACGGGAGGCGGATCGATTTTCTCCGTCATTCGTCGGTCGCGTCGCCGGAAATCCAGATATTGTGCAGCTTCTCGTCGCCTATGATCCGGCGCGATCCGTGTTGAAGATCAACCGGACGCAAGGTGGGCCCGGGCAAGGACGCGATTTCGAACTTTGGCTGATCTCGGTCGGGAAACCGCCCGCCTCTCTGGGCCTGCTCGCACGAGACCGTATTTCCGAAATTTCGGTTCCGGACGGCTTGGCCGTGCTCATGGACAACGCCGTCCTCGCGATCAGCGATGAGCCGGCCGGCGGCTCGTTTTCCGGTCAGGCGACGGGCGCTGTGCTGGCGACGGGCAATCTGGTGCGCCTTTAGCGAATCACATAACTTAAGGCCAAGCCTGTGTGCTGAACTTTACGGCAGGACAAGGCTTTTCCGGTGTGAATATCAATAACTCGATGAATACGCGCATGCGGATAGCTCGGATCTTCGGCTTAAGCTTTCCAACGAGGCGAAACGGCGACTTGGTGAAGTCGTATTCGCTGTAGCTGTCTGCCACTGTATTACAAGCGCCCGAAGCGCTCCCGCAACAGACAGCTGAATTTGGCTGCATCGTCGAACCAAAGGTGCGCGCATCTCAACTGGTAACTGATTCTCCAATAAAGCGTTTCGACAGGTGGTTTGGATTCGGCGAAGTCGTCTTTTAGTCCTGTTTTATCGAGATATAACAAGGAATTCGATCAGGATACTGAGAGGATCATCCCATCTTTATTGATAATTTCCGCCATGGACTAAGCTGGCGGGTATTGCATTATTAAATGCTGAATATGTTCTTTGCATCCGGGTTATTTTGAATGAGAGAATATTTTTTTTATTGCTTTATTATTAATACAATATTTCGGCGTTTTATGCTTGAATCTCTCGGTGTGATTTGTTCCCGGTTGTTTTTCATCGGCGCAACCGCAACGATATTGTTGTTCTCATTGTGTCTTATGCCGCTACAGACGTGGGCTGCCTGCTCGACAAGCGGCACTAAGGTGACGTGCACCGGCAGCGATCTTGGCCCGATCAGCTATACTGAAGCGGATGCCGTCGATGAGATCGTGGTCGAGGATCTGACCGGCGATGTCAGCGGTTCGGACGGGACGGCGATCTCGCTGACGGAAGCCGGCGCCGGGGGATCGGATGACGGCGACGACGGTTCGTCTTCTTTTCCGGCTACTGTGACCTTCGATGGAACCAACGGCAGCGACACCTGGGGCGTTACCGATGCAACGGACACCAGCATCATTGTGACGACAGTCGGTGGTGCAGGTTATAGCGGAGAATCCAAAAGCGGGCGCCACGAAACGGCCGGCGATGGCGGTGACGGCGGTGCGGGATCGGCCGCCTCAATCACCATGACCGGTGGTTTCGTCAGTCAGACCGAAGGCGAGACCGGCATAGCAATATTGACAATTGGTGGAGCCGGAGGAACAGGCGGTGAAGCCAAGTATGATGGTGACAGTTTTGATGACTCAGACGTCTATGGAGGCGACGGAGGAACCGGCGGCGCCGGCGATACGGCGACTCTGACGATCAGCGACTTGTCCGATCCGAATAGCAGCTACGGAATCGATCTGTTCCTATAGCGCTTTTTATTATTCTCATTCACCTGGCTGCCCGTTGGGTTGAGACGAAATCGGTCTGTGACGGCAATTCGTTTGGGAACGTCGGTAGTGGTCCTGTTGATTCGGAAAAGTAGAAGGAACCTTCATTGCCTGATTAGAGCATCCAACAAACGCAGGGGCGAAAATTCCGTACGTTTTGTCGCGTCCATGTCGCATGGAATCGTTGGAGTACGGTGTAAATCATTGTAATCAAACAGTCGCCGTTTTTAGCGCTTCGCAACATGACGCTCAATAGTTTAGGTTGATATTTTGCGTCAATGCATTGATATTGAATATAAAATGAACTGGAGGCCTCGCCCGGAATCGAACCGGGATAGAAGGATTTGCAGTCCTCTGCGTAACCATTCCGCCACGAGGCCTCGGTATGCCGATTGGCCGAACGCACTTAGAATGAAATCAGCACCAGTGCAAGGTCAATTCTCTAAAAATCCTGTTCGCTCGATCGCGGTTGACGATTTGGGTTGTCATGAGCTTTCGTCAAGCGCTTACCGTCCGGAATTGTCACCGTTTTTGACCTTGCGTCCGAACCTGACAGCCAGTCGACGGCGCCAGCGGCGAACCATCGGCAAATCGTGAGACAGTACAAGCAGGCCGAGCGGAATCATCCAGAAACCGAGTATAGGCAGAAAGCCCAGAATTCCGCCAACGACGAGCAGAGATCCAAGGCCCACCCGGAACAGGCGCGAGCGCGGAAGTCCGAGCTTTCTGTTGCCGAGCTTGACATGCGGGCGCGAGCGTTTGTCTGCGTGCGTGGAACCAGCCTGTTGCCTCATCCTTTTCCATTCTTCATTGTCATTTTTTCACTAAAGGCTCCGCAGCGCTTGTGACGATTGTCGAAACCATTGGGCATACATGGGGCATTTTTTGGAAAAAAGGCTTGGCAACCCAATAATTCTTTTCTATACGCGTCGGCACTGTCAGAGACGCCATGTTCCCCGGTAGCTCAGTGGTAGAGCAGTTGACTGTTAATCAATTGGTCGCTGGTTCGAATCCGGCCCGGGGAGCCACTTCCGCGAAATCCACAGATTTCCTGCTTTGTCATTCGAATTCGGAATTAGGCCAGATTCGGATTGGTTGGCGCCGACCACGGACTGGGCGTTCGCCAACGATTCTGAGATTGTCGACGAGTTCGTCCGGCCGGGCGTCGTTCTCCATCGCTGCCCGCACAAGTTCCTCACTGACGACAATTGATGCGTTGATTTCACGGGTTAGGCGCTCAAGCCCGCTCGCCACATTCACCGTATCGCCAAGCACCGTGTATTCCAGCCGCCTTTTCTCCCCGATGTTGCCGGCCAGTACTTCGCCGATGTAATTTTCCACAGTGCCGCCATGCGAAAATGTTATTCGGGCGAGCTTGCCGTGAAACTCACTTAAAAGCTCGATTAGCTCTTTCGGCGCCAGATTTTCCGACAGTCGGGTGAATCCGGCCAGATCAGCGAACAATACGGCTGCCGGTATCCTTGCCGGCTGATCCAGTGATCCTTCGTTCGACGTCAATTCCCGCACTATGTCGGGTGTGAAGTAGCGGGACAATGCGCCGCGCTGAGCCTCTGCCGAAACCATTCGGCTTACGAGCCGGCGTGACCGCAATACCGTCAGGATCATGATGGTCGTCACCGGCAGAAGGAATATCACCTGCCATTGCAGCGTCGTCAGGCTCACCACGTTGGGATCGGGATAATTGCTGATGACAGTGTCTGGTCCGAAACCGCACTGGATCGCCCGGATGGATGTTCGAGCGACCGATTCCGGCTGACTTGCTACCCAAAGATATGTTCCACTCCAGGCTGCGATGCTCGCGAAACCTGCAAAGGCGACGATTTGTGGCGAGCGGCTCAGTGACATCGTCACAAGAAATACGCCGAGCCACAGTAAGTTCCAGAGTCGGAGATTGAGCTGGAAGGACCATCCTTCCACGGAGCCCGGCTACATCGTCGTCATGGACAACCTGACGGCGCACAAGGCTGCCGGCGTTCGCGACGCTATCGAGGCGGCCGGGGCGAGGCTCATGTTTCTGCCGCCCTACAGTTGCGACTTCAACCCCATTGAGAACGCCTTCGCCAAACTCAAATCCATGCTGCGCGCCAAAGCCGAGCGCACCATCGAAGCGCTTTGGAACGCCGTCGGTGAGCTCATCACAGGCTTCGCGCCCGAGGAATGTGCAAACTAATTCGCAGCATGCGAATATGAACCGTCATAAAATAGATGTGCTCTAGTCCTTGTATTCGATGACCTTGGCCGAAACTCGAGGGTTCAGCATCCTGGATATCGAGCTTTTCCATTGTTTGCGGAAAGATGCCCTGGAATTCTTCCCGTTGTTGCGGGTCGCGGGTCTTTGTCCCTGATCGGCGCCAAGAGCGAGCCTTTCGTGACCAATTGTGCTGGCGAGCCTGTCATTCTTCGAACCGTCTCGTCGCATGTCCTGAATGCACAAAGCCGGCATCAGCTGATACGTTTTCAGAGATTCCGCCCTTGAAGGTTTGGGGCCGAACATGACGAAACTGACCTGCGCATATAGCTTGTCAGCCATCCGGAGCAGTTTCCTGGCTCCGTCCTTGGAAATGATGTAACCCGCAGAGCCCGGGTGAAAACTTCTGACGACGCCCAGTTGCCGATCCAGTGCTGCTCTCGTTTCCTTGGGTAAATACTCGACTTTGGTGTTGAACGTTTCGAGTTTTATCAATTCCGCGTCTGCGGGTATCCACTCCGAAGACGACAGAAATCTGGAAGCATCCTTGCTGAGGTGGATATCGTCCTCGAAAACGCATACAAAGTCGTCATCGCCGTCCGCAATCATCTGCCAGCATTTTTTATGACTGAGATTGCAGGCAATTTCTTCAGGGGGCTGCTTAAACCCGCTGGAGCAAGTGCGGTGGAACTCTGCTACTTCTTCCTTGCTAAACGCCTTGGCATCGATGGCGCTAACTCTTTCATAGGTCAGGTCTTGATTCCTGAACGCCTTGTCGATCCAGTCAAGTCTGTCGGGGCTTCTGTCGAGGTTGATTATCAGTATACGCAAGAAGCAACTTTCAGTAGAAAACTTAACGCCAATGGTATATTTACTTTTGATACCAGAATATTCGGTTTGACAAGTCAAAATTGCTAAAACAACGGTTTTTCAGTCTCTGTCGCCAGGCGTGCCCGGTTGGTATTTCTGGAAGTGATAGCTGGCACGAAGACTTACGGCGTCGGGGTTGCCCAGTTATGGATGTTTCGAGTGAAGTTGATCGCATCACGTTTCGAGAATACGCATGGATGCAGTGACGGCGCTCACTCGGGGCGATTTTAACACTGAAAGGTTTTTGAGTTGGCTCTGAACGCATACGCCAATGGAATTACTGAAGTCCTTGTGGTGGGTGGTCGAACCACCGGACTTATGCTTGCTGTTCGGCTGGCGCGCCAGGGAATCAAAGTGCGAGTCGTAGACGGATCACCGGGCATCGACGTCAATTCACGCGCGACGCTCTTGCATTCACGCTCCCTTGAGCTTCTGGACAATCTCGGAATTGCCGATGAGATCAGGGAGAATGGACAACCGTTGCGTGGCATGCGTCTGTTTATGGACGGCAAACAGGTCCTGCAGACCCGGTATCCGCCGGTTGATTCTAGTTACCCCTATGGAATTTCTTACTCGCAGGCGCAGATCGAGGGGCTGCTTGAATCGAAACTGCATGAGCTGGGCGTAACGGTGGAGCGCAGCACCGAGCTCGTTGGCCTCGAACAGGATGGCGACAGCGTTCAGGCATCGCTCAAGCGCGCGGACGGTGTCGAAGAATCCGTCCAGGCTGTTTTTCTGGTCGGATGCGACGGCGCCCACAGCGCCACGCGCCACCTGCTGGGCATCGAGTTTCCCGGCGTACAAGACAAATTTCCTTATTTTCTGGCTGATGTCATCTCCGAGAACGATGAGCCTTCCGACGCCTGGTTCTATTTTTTGCATCGAGAAGGTGCGGTTATGTTCGCCATACTCAACGGCGGCCGCCGCCAGATTGTAGGTCCGCTTGCGGGCGATCATTCCGCGGATGGAGAGCCTGATCTTGCCGAATTGCAGGAACTGGTCGATCGGCGCACCGGAGGAAACTATCGGCTGAGCGATCCGCGCTGGCTTACCTACTTCAGGATCAACTACCGCGTTGCAAAGCGATACCGCGATCGCCGCGCCTTTCTTGCAGGGGACGCTGCGCACGTACATTCACCTTTCGCTGGCCACGGTATGAACACCGGTATTCAGGACGCCTGCAATCTGGCCTGGAAATTGACACTCGCGATCCGTGGGGTGGCGTCGGAGGCGCTTCTGGAGAGCTACGAGGTGGAAAGACGTCCCGTTGCGCGGCAGGTGGTCGACAACACGCAGACATTCACGGAGCCGGGCGAGACTTATCCGGACATGACGGAGGTGGAGCGGGACGCTTTCCTGAAAGGCTTTTACAAGGAAGGCGAGGAATTGATCGCTTTCCGTCGCAATTTTGAAGAACTCGACATCGACTACGGAGCGAGTCCGCTCAGCATGGACGATGCTGCTGATCTCCCGCAAGAGGTTCGCCCCGGACTGGAAGCCCGAAATGTCTCGGGATTGCTGCATGTTGACGCCAATTGCGATCTGTTCGGTTTTCTGGATGGCCCCCATCACTGCCTCCTCGTTTTTGCCGGCGAGGACACGCTCGTTGACGCGGCCTGCGTTCAGGCTGCCGAAGCGTTGGACAGGTACGGTTCCTGGATGGACGTTTATCTCGTGCTTCCGCGGCGCCAGGACGTAATGCCGGAGAACATTTCGGTCCTTATTGATCCGGAAGCCGAACTCGCCGATCGATACGGCATGTCGACCGGTGGGCTCTACCTGTTCAGACCGGATGGCTATGTCGCCTATCGTTCGCGTCGGACGGACAGTCTTGGTAACTATGTCGAACGCGTCATGATACCCGGTTAACGCAGTATCCTGATCTGCTGCCTTACGCCTGCTGTCTGATTGCTTGCTGCGACGTCCTGCGCGTCACAACCTGACGCCGAATGAAAGCCGCGACGAAAAGGGATGACAGAATGAGAATTATGGTCGGGGCAGGGGCGCTGTCGATAAAGAAGCTGAGATAGACGCCGGTCAGCATGGCGCCCATACAGACGGCGATCGCCACCAGCAACATTGCGCTGAACTTGCGAACGAGCAGAAAGGCTATAGCTCCCGGCGCGATCAAAAGGCCGATGGCGAGGATCAGTCCTGCGGCCGACAGGGTAGCAACGATCGTCAGAGAAAGCGCCGCAAGCAGGCCGTAATGCAACCAGTTCACCCGCAAGCCGGAAGCCTGCGCCTGCGCCGGGTCGAAACTGTGCAGCAGCAGGTCCTTCCATTTCAGGGCAATAGCCGCCGAAACAGCAAGCGAGATGACGCCGGCCGTCCACAAATCCTTTGGCCCCACGCCAAGGATGTTGCCGAAAAGAACATGGTCGAGATGGATATTGGTGTCGATAGACACATAAAGCACGATCCCGACGCCGAACATGCCGGAAAAAACGACGCCCATGACGGTGTCCTGTTTGATCCGCGAATTGTGGGACAGATAACCGGTTGCGAGCGCGCAGGTCATGCCGGCCGCAAAGGCGCCGACGATCAGCGGGATACCGAGAATGTAGGCAAGGACGATGCCGGGGAGGACGGCGTGGCTGACGGCGTCGCCCATCAGCGCCCAGCCCTTGAGAACCAGATAGCAGGACAATAGGGCTGTCGGTATCGAAACAATCATTGATATGTAAAACGCCTTCTGCATGAAGGCAAAGCCGAAGGGCATAAGGAGCGTGTCGATCATTGGCCTTGCGCTCCGCCGGCGCCCGAGCCAAACGTTTCTGACGACGGTGTTCGCAGAGCTTCCGCGGCCTTGCGCCGCGCGGCAAGCAATCCGTGCTTCGGCGCGAATATGAATACAGCCAGGAAGATCAGGGTTTGCAGCGTGACGATAACGCCGCCGGTTGCTCCATCCAGGAAATAACTGGCATAGGCGCCGAGGAAGCTGGTGGCCGTTCCGATCGCCACGGAAGTGAGGATCAGTCGAGGGAAACGGTCGCATAACAGGTAGGCGGTGGCGCCCGGCGTCACCACCATGGCGATCACCAGAAAGGCGCCGACCGTCTGCATGGCGGCGACAACCGACGCAGACAGCAGGACGAAGAAAACCGCCTTCAGGATATCCGGTCGCAGGCCGATCGATCGCGCATGGTTTTCGTCGAAAAATGTCACCATCAGGTCTTTCCACTTGGCCAGCAACACGGTTAGTGAAATGAACCCGATCAGCGCCAGTTGCAGCGTGTCTTCAGGGGTAATGGCCAGAATATTTCCCATGACAATCGTCTGGATGCTGACCGACATCGGATTGACTGACACGATGAACAGGCCGAGCCCGAAGAACGAGGTGAAAATCAGGCCGATAATCACGTCGATCTTGAGCCCGGAGCGTTCAGACAGGAACAGCATCGCGCCGGCCGCCAGCCCGCCGGCGATGAATGCGCCAAGCGCAAAGGGCAGCCCGAGCACGTAGGCCCCGGCAACGCCAGGAACGACCGAGTGGGACAGCGCGTCTCCGATGAGGGACCATCCCTTCAGCATCAGATAGGCGGAGAGGAACGCGCAGACGCCGCCGACCAGCGCCGACACCCACATCGCATTGGCCATGTAGTTGTAGGCGAATGGCTCTGCGAGATAAGCGATCACTGCCGGCGCTTCCTGGTCCTGGGTTGTTCGCCATACTGAACGAACGGCCTCTCGTCATCAGTGAGGATCGTAACCTCGCGGCTGTCCTCGTCATCGTGCAGATCTTCTCCGCCCAGCGTGAAGTGACGCAGAACGCCGCCAAAGGCCTGTTCGAGGTTCTCGCGGGTGAAGGTGGTTTCCGTCGGGCCGTAGGCGAGCACAGTGCCTTTGACGAGCACCGTACGGTCGCAGAATTCCGGCACCGAGCCGAGATTGTGCGTCGAGACAAGCATCACCCGACCTTCGTCCCGCAACTCGCGCAGCAGGGCCACAATCTGTTCTTCGGTCTTCACGTCAACGCCTGTGAAAGGTTCGTCAAGAAGGATGACCTGGCCGTCCTGGGCCAGCGCGCGCGCCAGAAAAACGCGCTTGCGCTGACCGCCGGACAATTCGCCGATCTGGCGATGTCGATAGTCCAGCATGTTCACCCGGGTCAGCGCCTCTTTCACGGCTTCCCGATCCGTTTTGGTTGGACGGCGGAAGAACCCCATGTGTCCGTAGCGACCCATCATCACCACATCCTCGACCAGCACGGGAAAGGACCAGTCGACCTCCTCGGACTGCGGCACATACGCAACGAGATTGTCGCGCAACGCTTCCGGGACCGTGCGCCCCAACAGCCTGATGTCACCCTTGGCGGTTCTGACAAAACCCATAATTGCCTTGAAAAGCGTGGACTTTCCAGCGCCGTTCACACCCACAAGCGCCGTCACTGTGCCGCGCGGAATTTCGAAACTCGCATCGAAGAGTGCGGTGTGACCATTGCGATAGGTCACCGTTACATCGTTCGCGTAGATGCCGCCTCCAGGGGCGTCGGCGGTAATGTGATTTTCGATCGAGCTGGATCTGTCGAGCATTGTGGGGTTAGCGTTTCTCAATCATCGGTTTCCTTGGACGGGCTTTACCTCCGCCACCTTGGTGCGGCGGCGCAGGCTATTGCCAAGCGTCAGTCAGTTCGTGCCTGTCAGCCCCCTTGCAACTGTTTCCGACGTCACGCGCAAAAGATCGAGATAGGTGGGCACAGGCCCGTCGGATTCGCTCAGGGAGTCGACATAGAGGACTCCGCCATAGTTGGCGCCTGTCTCGCGGGCAACCTGTTTGGCCGGCGCCGTATTGACCGTGCTCTCGCAGAAAACGACCGGGATATTGTTCTCTCTCACGCCGTCAATGACTGCGCGTACCTGCCGGGGCGTCCCGACCTGATCGGCGTTCATCGGCCAGAGATAGAGTTCGTTCAATCCGAAGTCCCTCGCCAGATAGCTGAACGCGCCCTCACAGGTCGTCAGCCAGCGCGCGGACTCCGGGATTTTTGAAATCTGTTCGCGGAGCGGTTCGATCGTGGCGCGCAGCTTGTCCTTGTAGGCATCTGCGTTTTTTTCATAAGTCGCAGCATTTACCGGATCTTGCTCGGAGAAGGCTTTCGCTATGTTGTTTATGTATATCAGTGCGTTGTCTAGGCCCATCCATGCGTGCGGATTGGGTTTGCCTTCATAGGATCCCGACTTGATCGGAATGGGCGTAATGCCGTCCGTCAGCGTGGCTGAGGGAACTTCGCCGAGGTTGGAAAGAAATTGTTCGAACCAGAGTTCCAGATTCATTCCGTTCCATAGAATTAGATCCGCGCCGCTGGCGCGCACAATATCCTGCGGCGTGGGTTCGTAGCCATGGATCTCGGCGCCCGGTTTGGTGATCGACACGACGTCAGCCGCGTCGCCTGCGACATTGGCGGCCATATCGGCAATGACTGTAAAGGTCGTCGCAACTTTCATTTTGTCTGCGGCCGCCGCGGTTGAGGCAATTGCGCAGGCAAGTGCGGTTGAGGCGAGAACCTTGAGCAATCGTTTCATTGGTCGGTTTCCGTAAATAAAAACTGTAATTCCTATATTAATAATGCGAAGCATTTGCAAGAGTCAATGTTATTGATAGTCATTCTCATCTAGCTTGATCAGATGAGAACGCCGTGCTAGTGAGGGGCAGGGAGTATTGGTTGTGAATGAAGTCAAAGAGCTGGAATCCGAACTGCGCGCCGAGGGCGTAAGAATTACGAGACAGCGCGTCGCAATCCTGTCTGCTCTTTCGGATTCGGAAGATCACCCGACAGCCGAGGAGCTTCTGGAGCGGTCCCGCGATTTCGATTCATCGGTGTCTCTGGCGACGGTCTACCGCACCTTGTCGGTGCTGGAGGGGCGCGGCGCCATCCAGAGAAATGAATTCGAGGGCGGCGGCGCACGGTTCGAATTATCGAACAGACCTCATCATGATCACCTGATCGATATCGATACGGGAAAGGTCGTCGAATTCCGCTCTGACAAGATCGAAAGACTGCAGGAAGAAATCGCGCGAGAGCTTGGATACGAACTCGTCCATCACCGGATGGAACTGTACGGCAAGCGCAAATCCTGAGAATCCAGAATACCCGGACGGTCTAGCCGGCCAAGGCTGCGATACGGCGCTTGTTTGAAGATATTCCTATATAGTCCCGGTTTTGTAATCCGATGTTGCTGCAGGTTCGGAAATTGAGGTATGTCCGCAGGAGATCGATGGATTGGCGAAACATGAATTCACAGAGTGAGCGATTTTCACGGGATGATATGCAGTTAGCTGATGGCCCTGTGGCGCCGTCCGGCGAGGTGGAAGAGAAAATTCTTTCCATCTGGGAGAATGTGTTCTCGATAGACGGGCTCGGCGTGGAAGATGATTTTTTCGATCTGAACGGCACATCTCTGCAGGCCCAGGAAATCGCCGACGCCGTAAACGTGGAATTTGGAGCGGGATTCAAATCCGGGCAATTGGTGGAGCACTCGACGATCAGCCGCATCGCGGCGCTGATTTCGACCGTCGACAAGCCTGACATTCCCGCACATCTCGTGGCATTACGTGCGAATGGCGACCGCACGCCATTGTTTTTCGTGCATGGCGCCGCCGGTTTCCTCTTTCCTTCGATTGAGTTCATGAATGGATTCGATCCGGATCAGCCGGTCTACGCCTTCCAGGTTCCTGGTTATGACGGGGCGATGGAACCCCTGTCGTCGGTCGAGGAACTCGCTGACGAGTACCTGCGCTGCATGCTCATGGTTCGGCCCGAGGGCCCTTATCATATCGCCGGATTCTGCAATGGCAGCTGGATTGTTCTGGAAATGGCCCGTCGGCTGAATGCGCTCGGCAAGGAGGTCGGTCGCGTCGTCATTCTCGATCCCGGCGTGCTGCCGGGAGAAATGCGCAAGGCTTTCGATCTGGCGGACGCACGGCGCAACAGCGGGTTGCTCGCCATGGCGCGTTTGCAGGCCGCCAAGCTCGAACTCTATTACAAGTCCGTTCTGGCGAAATATCGCTTCTATCGAATTTCAGGCAAATGGCTCGATCCTCGCGATCCGGCGAACCACGACCATCCGGACGTTCGCGCTCGCCACAAGGATTCCATCAATCGCAAGAAGAACAAGTCGAAGAAGCCCGCCTTCAAGTCAGAAGAAGAACTGGAGGTCCGCCGCACGCCGGAGGCGAAAGACGCGTCATCAAAACTGATGCTCGCGTTCTACCGCTACGTTTCCCAAGACCCCATTCCCAATCGCGTGGACATCATAGCAAGTGAATTTCTGAACGAGCGTCTGGCAAACCCCGTGCATCCGATCAATGTTCTGATGCCGAACAGCAACGTCATCGTCTTCGGCAAGCATCATGACGACGCCGTATCGACAGAGACTGCGGCAAATTCCGAAATCATCCAACGGCTGCTTCACGAAACGGACAGTTGACTGTGCCTGATCCGGTCGCCTGCCTTCAGTAGCCGGTCGTCTTTTCGTAGTGAAACGTGTGATAGCCGAACAGGCCGAATATGCGTCCCAGCGCCTGACCAAGCGCCCGGATGGACGACAGCAGGGTTTTTCCAAGCGTGAAGGGCGCCAAAATCAGCAAGAGCAGTCCTGCGACAAACTTGTAGAGACTGCCGATCGGTATGATCAGCCATTTGAGATAGGGTCGCTTCTTGTATTTCCTGCGAAAAGAAACAAGCGACTGATCGCGCGATCTGCGGAACTGGTAGCCAACGGTCAGTCGGACAGCCGGCACTTCCTCGTCGACGAAAGCCTGGGTGCACCAGCCGGTCTTCGCGCCGGCCCGCTTTGCGGCGTAGAAGAAACCGGAATCCTCTCCGCCGGTCAGATTGTAGATCATATCGAAACGAAGATCGTTTTTGCGGCAGAAGTCGAGATCCGTCATCCAATTGTTCGTGGCGAGCATGATAGAGCCATCGCGGTCTCTGGTCTCCAGATATCGCGAGACTCGCTGAATACGAGAAGACCGCGCCAGCAGATTGCGAAGAATGACGGTTTCGATAATGCCGTCTGGCGGATCCTTGGCGAACGGAATAACCGGACCGCCGACAAGGTCCAGGTTTCGCCTCTTCATGCTTCGATAAAGATTGCTGATCCAGCTTGGACGCACGATTTCATCGTCGTCGACGAAAGCCAGCTTGTCGAAGCCGGCGTCGATTGCATAGTTCAAAGCGCAGTTGCGCGCCGAGGCGACACCGATGACCGGCTCGTTCAGATATTCAATATCGATGCCGGGAGCATATCGCCTGAACTCATCGGCGACCGAGCGCAGAATTCCCTCGTCGCCATTTTCCACGAGTACGATGCTGAAAGTGAAATCCGGTCCCGTATCCAACGTCGCAAGCGAGCGTAAAAGGGCGCTGACCATCTTAATCCGGTCGCGCGATAAAACGCCGATACAAATTCGCTCTATCTTTTGTTGGTTTGGTGAGGACATTTGAATTGTTCTGCCATCCGGATGAATAGGCCCTATAGAAAGGAAAATGTGTGGGCAAGCGCACAGAAAGGAAAATATCGAATATTAGACTTTCTTATCGATTGAATACTCGTGAGTGTTGAATTTTGTAGTCAAGTTCTTGGCTTTGGCTCAACACAAAAGCTGACGCCTTGGTCAATTTCCACAGGGCTGGTTCGGATCACGAAAAAGAGATGTCATGAGTTGTTTTTTGCGGCTTGCATCTGAAACGTCACGTAATATGATGAAGTTGTTTTTGAGGCGCTTGAAATAAATACTAATATTATGACGGGTGGAACAATATTATGTCCTTTTCACTTCAGCAAATCGAGAATGAAGTCCCCAAATTCGCGTCTGACAATGTAAGCCTTTCCGTAGTTTGCCAAAGGCTTTTGAAGAAACCGATCGATGCACTTTCGGTCGAAGAGTTGCGGATACTGATAGGTCAAAATATTGGACTTGAACACCTTCTGCCACTTGCTTTTGCGTTGCTGGAGCGCAACCCGATGGTTTCCGGAGATTTGTTTGACGGCGATCTCTTGTACGCCGTGGTGCATTGCAGTCGTGCGTCCGCGCCACACAACAAAAAGCGGATCGCTTCGCTTTGCAGTCGAGCGATACTTTCTTGCAAGGCAAGCAAGCGCGCCGAACTCATGATGGCGTCTGCGCTTTGCAATAGATCACGTCGTGCGACGGATCCGGAAGTGGAATATCGGACGTCCATTCGCGACGAATTGGCCAAGATGCCTTGGGACAGTTTTCTGCGATATAGTTCAGGCGTTGCGTCAGACGCCTAGGGCGGCTGAGCAATCAACGATCCAGATGCAGGCGGGCGGCGTATAGTGAAACCGCCGCTGCGTTTGACACGTTCAATGATTTGATGCGGCCGGGGACATCCAGCCTGGCGAGAACGTTGACGGTTTCGCGGCTTTTCTGACGAAGACCCTTGCCTTCGGCGCCGAGGACGAGGGCTATGCGATTTCCCGAAAAGCTGTTGGCGAGGTCGGCGGTGCCTTCGGAATCAAGTCCGATTGCAAGAAACCCCGCCTTCTGCAAATTTGTGATTGCTTCCGCCAGATTGACGACCTGCACATAGGGCATCATTTCAAGGGCTCCGGATGCCGCCTTGGCAAGGGCGCCGCTTTCTCCCGGACTGTTGCGCGTCGTGGTGATCACCGCGCCGGCCCCAAAGGCGACGGCCGAGCGCAGTATCGCGCCGACATTGTGCGGGTCGGTGATCTGGTCGAGCACCAGCAGCAGCGGACTGTCCTTCAGATCTGAAAGCGTCGGCTGGGGCAGGGGGGCTGCTTCAATCATCGCGCCCTGGTGCACTGCGTCTTCCGGCAATTCGGCGTCAATTGCAGAAGGCTCGACGATCGTTACTTCGAAAGGAAGGCTTTCGGCGCTTGCGATGTCCAGCCGCTTAAGCGCGTTCCTGGTCGCCAGCATCCGATGAATTGTGCGGTTCTGGTTGTCGATGGCAGCGCGCACGCTGTGCAAGCCGTACACCAGTACTGTGTCGGGCGCCGCATTGGTCTTGTCGGACTCGAAGGCGCGTCTGGCGTCGCGGTGGCTGCGCCGCAGTTTGGCGTAGTGCGTATCCTTGGCGCTCCCGCGCGATTTCGGATCGTTCTTCATGCGCGGTGGTTATCCCTGCGGCGCGCATTTGACAAGCCTGTGTTTGCGTCCGCAATAATTTGGAGCATTGCGGGTTGATTTGGAGAAATGGCGTGTTGACAGATGTCGATGCGCCGGTCATAACGCCGCGCAGATTCCGCGGCCGCATTGTTGGCCAAAAAATGTCGGAGATCGAAACACTTGGCCCCGCCGAACAATGGAGGGGTGCCTGAGCGGTTAAAAGGGGCGGACTGTAAATCCGTTGGCTATGCCTACGCTGGTTCGAATCCAGCCCCCTCCACCATCGATGCAGGGCCAGGTGCGCGGGTATAGCTCAATGGTAGAGCAGCAGCCTTCCAAGCTGAATATGCGGGTTCGATTCCCGCTACCCGCTCCAGACCTTTCCTGAATGAAATAGTGTTTATTTGCTTCCGGTATTCTGGCGAAGCTACTGGTTTCATTGCGTAAACAGCTGTGTTGCGATAAATTTTGCAAAAATTCTTGTGCAATATGCATCCAAATCAGCCGTTCGGGGAGTCATGGGCGAGGTAATGGCCGCGAGATGTTGCGGCCTCAACCCGAGAGGAACTCGAGCATGAAACGACTGATGCAAATTCTCATGACCACCGCCTTCGCCGCAACCGCGACGATAGCGGCGGCCGACCACCATGGGGGCGGAATGACGGCGATTGCGTTGTCCGGTGACAAGACCCTCCACAAAATTGACGCCAAAACTGCTGAAGTAAAGGCTTCGATGGAAGTCGAAGGCGTCGGCAAGCTGCTGGGCATCGATCTTCGTCCCGCAACCGGTCAGCTGATCGGCGTGACAGACGCCTTCGAAATTGTTGAGATCGACCCGGAGAGCGGCAAGGCGACCGTCATCTCGCAAATGGACAAGGAATTGCCAGTTGAAGAAGGCGCCGCTGTTATTGTCGACTTCAATCCCAAGGCCGACAAGCTGCGGTTCATGTCAGGCGTAACCAATCACAGGGTTGATATCGAAAGCGGTGCGGTTACCGTCGATGGCAGCCTGGCGTTCGAGGGGAAAGACATGCATGCAGGCGAGACGCCGGATATTGTCGCCGCCGCCTACACCAATTCCTTTGGAATGCCCGAAGCAACGGCGATGTACGATATCGACCGCACGATCGTCGCTCTGATCCGCCAAACCTCGCCCAATGACGGTACGCTTGCGGCGATCGGCAAGCTCGGCGTTGATGGGACAGAGGTATACGCCTTTGATGTCGCGACGGATTCGGAAGGCGCCAATACAGCCTGGCTTGTATCCGGAAACATGCTTCATACGCTTTCGCTGGAAACCGGTCAGGTTGCCGAGAGCTGGGAGCTGAAGGGCGCTGATGGCGCGACGGTTCGCGATATAACGTTTATGACGGCTATGTGATCGTGGTCACGATCAGGCGGCGCGGTGATGACCGCGCTGCCTGCGAATACGTCTACGCAGGATTTGACAGGTACTGCGTCCTTGCATAACCACTTTTCCCAGTGGTCTGTCGCCGCGGCGCCGGACGGGGAGAATGCTACCGCCATGTCGGTCATAAACCATGCCGCTTTGATCAAGGCTTGCGCAAACGGTCGGCAATCCGCCCTGAAGGAACTCATGGAAGCGGAAGGCGGCCGTATGCTGGGTGTCGCTCTCAGGATGTTGCGGAGGCAGGACCTTGCAGAGGATGCGGTGCAGGACAGCTTCGTACTCCTTTGGCGAAGGGCCGGCCAGTTTGATGCTGCCCGCGGCAGCGCAAAGGGATGGATTTATACGATCCTGAGAAACAGATGCTTGACCCTGCTGCGCAATTCGGACCGGGAAATTTCCGTCGATCCGCAGGAACAGGAGGTCGCAGGCGACGATCATGTCCTGGATAGCGCCTGGAACAGGCTGGACGCCGCCAGCGATCTGCGTATGTGCCTGGAACTGTTGGAGCCGGAACGGCGCTCAGCTATTCTGTCGTGCTATATTCTGGGTTACAGCCACGGTGAACTTGCCGGACGCATGCAAGCTCCGCTCGGGTCCGTCAAGTCATGGATCCGTCGGGGTCTGCAAAAGCTCAGGGAGTGCATGGGATGACCGAACGCTCTCTCGACGACCTGATCGACGAAGTCGTAGTCGGACTGGCTTCCGAGGAGGACTGCGCGCGAATCGAGAAAATGGCCGAGCGGGATGCGGAAATCGCGGCCAGGCTGGATAGCGCGCGCATGCGCTACATGGCGCTTGACGAGACGGCGGATGAACTCGAACTGCCAGCGCAGATGTGGGAACGCGTCGCCTCAGACATCGCGACAAAGCAGGTTTCAACTGAGGACAAACCGCCGGAAATCGTTGACCTGACGCCAGCGATACGCAATCGGAACCGCTGGCGTTTGATGGCTATCGGATCCATGGCGGCGACCATCATGCTTGCTGTGGTTCTGGGCTGGACACTGAATGCGAGGTTGGAGCCGACGGTTATAGCCGTGTTGCTCGACGCCCAGGGGCAGCCGGTCGCGCTTGTGGAAGGCGCTCGCAACAACAAGACACTCGTGACCCTCCTGGAGGCGGCGCGAGTTCCTGACAATCAGGTCATGCAAGTCTGGACGAAGCCGGATAGCGACGGGCCGCCGGTTTCGCTTGGCCTGCTGCCATCAGAGCGCTCAGGAGTGCTCGAGGTGGAAGGTCTTCCATCTCCTGCGGCCGATCAGCTCTATGAAATCACTTTCGAGCCTTACGGCGGATCTCCAACGAACCTTCCGACCGGTCCGATTCTCGGAAAAGGTTTCGCAAAGACGCCGGTGCTTTAGCCGGTTCCAGGTAGAATACGCCCGCACAGGCGGCGGTTTCCGGTTTGTCCTGCAAGCGCCATGTTTCTTCAATGTCGCGCGAGATCAAGCGCCAACTGACGACTGCTTTTGCGATTGGGACTTGCACAGGCGACGCGAAAGCCTTATTGGGCCTTCGATCATCGGGGCTGCCAGGCCGGGAGCTCCCGATTCCGAGTGTCCAAGTGCAATCTGAAAGACAACAGGACTGGAATATCATGGCGAAAGGTAAGTTTGAACGCAACAAGCCGCATGTGAACATCGGCACGATCGGTCACGTTGACCACGGCAAGACGTCTCTTACGGCAGCGATCACGAAGTACTTCGGCGATTTCAAGGCCTATGACGAGATTGACGGCGCTCCTGAAGAGCGTGCGCGCGGCATCACGATCTCGACGGCGCACGTCGAGTATGAGACGGATGCGCGCCACTATGCGCACGTGGACTGCCCCGGCCACGCCGACTACGTGAAGAACATGATCACGGGCGCTGCGCAGATGGACGGCGCGATCCTGGTTGTTTCGGCGGCCGACGGTCCGATGCCGCAGACGCGCGAGCACATCCTGCTTGCCCGCCAGGTTGGCGTTCCTGCGATCG
Source organism: Flavimaribacter sediminis (assembly GCF_019492055.1). Taxonomy (GTDB): domain Bacteria; phylum Pseudomonadota; class Alphaproteobacteria; order Rhizobiales; family Rhizobiaceae; genus Flavimaribacter; species Flavimaribacter sediminis. The sequence goes on from NZ_JAICBX010000001.1 coordinate 1,254,729, forward strand.
TTGTGTTCCTGAACAAGGTCGACCAGGTTGACGACGAGGAGCTCCTCGAGCTCGTCGAGATGGAAGTGCGCGAGCTTCTGGACTCCTACGAGTTCCCGGGCGACGAAGTTCCGATCGTGAAGGGTTCGGCGCTTGCTGCGCTTGAAGACTCCAACAAGGAAATCGGCGAAGACGCTGTTCGCGCGCTGATGAAGGAAGTCGACGCCTACATTCCGACGCCTGAGCGTCCGGTTGACCTGCCGTTCCTGATGCCGATCGAGGACGTGTTCTCGATTTCGGGCCGCGGCACGGTTGTGACGGGTCGCGTGGAGCGCGGCATCATCAATGTCGGGGACGAGATCGAGATTGTCGGCATCCGCGACACGAAGAAGACGACCTGCACGGGCGTCGAGATGTTCCGCAAGCTTCTTGACCAGGGTCAGGCCGGCGACAACATCGGGGCGCTGCTTCGCGGCGTCGAGCGTGAAGGCGTTGAGCGCGGTCAGGTTCTCTGCAAGCCCGGCACGGTTACGCCGCACACGAAGTTCAAGGCGGAAGCCTACATCCTGACGAAGGAAGAGGGCGGTCGTCATACGCCGTTCTTCACGAACTACCGTCCGCAGTTCTACTTCCGCACGACGGACGTGACGGGTGTTGTGACGCTTCCCGAAGGCACGGAAATGGTTATGCCCGGCGACAACGTTACGGTTGACGTTGAACTGATCGTTCCGATCGCAATGGAAGAGAAGCTCCGCTTCGCCATCCGCGAAGGCGGCCGCACCGTCGGCGCCGGCATCGTCGCGAGCATCACGGAGTGATGCTGGCAGATGCCGAAAGCAGCCGACGGCACTGTGAATGGGCAAAATGCGCGCAAGCGCGTTTTGCCAGCGGCGCCGGCATCGTCGCGAGCATCACGGAGTGAAGCTGGCAGATGCCGAAAGCAGCCGACGGCACTGTGAATGGGCAAAATGCGCGCAAGCGCGTTTTTCCAGCGGCGCCGGCATCGTCGCGAGCATCACGGAGTAGTTCCGCTGGAATTCAAGGCGCGCCGCCGCAAAGCGGCGCGTCTCCTGTTCGGTGGCGATTTGCCGCTTGAACCATGCAGGAAATGCGTCTAAACCCGCATCTGCTTCGTAGGGGTATAGCTCAGTTGGTAGAGCGACGGTCTCCAAAACCGTAGGTCGGGAGTTCGAGCCTCTCTGCCCCTGCCACTTCGAATTAGTTAGTGATTATTTGTATTGGTGACCACACGGATATTTGGTCATGGCGCTAAATCTGGGACCTCATCAAGAATACTCGATCTGGACGCTCGCGATTCTCGCGGCGCAATTAAGAATCAGAGGGTAACTTCATGAGCAATGCGCTGAAGGTAGGTGTGTTCGGATATTACAGCTACAGAAATCTGGGCGACAACGTGATGGCGTTTCAGGTTGCATCTCACATAAAGCGTGAAGGTCACCATCCGATTATCTTCACGAAGAACTCAATCGACATGGAAAACTGGGGGTTCGATCTTTGTTCCGATGTTGAGGATTTTGTAAAATCGGTGGATCTTATTTTTTTTGGCGGCGGCGGTCTTCTCATCCCCGGGCTGCGAAGGTCCAAACCCGGGGGTGGGGGATTCTCACCGGACTTGCGCCTTGTCCTGGATCTCGCAAACAAAAATGACGTTCCAATGTACGGGTTTTCTCTGGGAGGAATTGGGAAACCGCTTCAGGATATTGTTCCTGAAGAACGGCAGGACCTGGTCAAATGCCTGAAATATTTGACATTGAGAAATCGCGAAGATGTTCAGTTGCTGGAGCAGGCTGGCACTGCGGGTGAATTTTTGGAAGACATGGTTTGGGCAACCCCCAATTTTGTCGATGTTCAAGACAGTCCTAAAAGCCAACGTCGCCGCGTCGGGATGTGTCTCTACCGAGGAAGATCTTCCAAATTCAAAACTTTGCGGAGGATCATCGAACTTGTAGTCAGGATGCGTCAGGATATCGATTTTGTGTTCTACGAGGTCAATCCGAATGTCAACGGAGACTTTGGGTCGATCGCTGCCGCAGACAATTACCCAAATTGCACCCGGAAAACCTTAATTGACGTATCTGAGGCATGCAAGGAAGTCGCTTCACTGGATCTCATGATGACGACGCGATTGCACATAGGCGTAATGGCGATGAGCTACGGTGTTCCCAGCGTCGCGTTTGCAGGTGAAGCCAAAACACGACTGCTTTATCGAAACATTGGACGCGGACACTTGTTCTGGAACCTTGGTGAAGTCCATAAATTTGCCTACACATTTTTGTTTCCCGGCGCACTGTCCAGACTGATCGACACGGCTCCCTTGGATCGCAAAATAATGGAGCGCGCGCAGATCCATTTTCAACGCATGAGTGAAATATTGCAACGCGAGCGCCAGCACTGATTGCGTCTGCTTATCACCCGTCGCACAGGTTGCGGCGGGCGGTCGGTCGGCACTTACGCGCACACTCTGACTGGCGGCTCGTTTCGGGCCTCCCATTCAGCCCGAAGTCGGTCCATGCCGGCGATCAAGGCCTTGGTGACCTGGTCCCTGTATTGCGTGTCTTCGGTATGAAGCCACACGACGCCAGGGTCTTTTCCTTGCCGGCTAAGCGACAGCGCGAAACCGACGGGTTCGCCAGCGTAGGTGGCCAAAACGACATAACCCGTGTCCGGGCCGCCGCCGCCATGCCTTAGCAGCGAAAGTGTCCGGCCGATCCGGTTTTGATCGACGGGGCTGGAATATCGGCGGTTCGCCCGCTTCATCAGGCGAGTGACTTTCATGAAATCGCCGAGGGTTTCAGCCTGCCTGGTCTGCAGCGTGTTTTCTTCTGCGGGAAATGCAAGGTGCAACGGATAAGCTGTCGAATCTGACATCTGGTTCTTGTTGTAGGTATGACAAGTCATCTTCTGTCTCCTTATTCCAGGGATCAGTCTGCGGAGCGCCGGTTGCCCGACGACGCCTGATCCTGCAGACATCCAATGCGCCGTCTGGGCGGCGCCACCGGCAGAAACACTCTTCTCGGGGAGTTTGGTGTTTCGGCTTGGTTGTTTCTAATGTCGGTTGCCAATACGAATATTCAAATTAATTCGCCGTAACGTCGTGCGCATCCCTGACATGCGGCTTTCCTGGCCGATCGGACTCCGACTGCGGCGAAATTTCCAATTGAGGGGAGTGGTGCGTCTCGTGCTATCCTGGAATCGCTGCAGTCTGAAAACGCGGCGTATTATTGTTCTGGACCTGTCGATGAAGCACAAACCGAGGAAGTTGATCGTCGGAGCGGTCATATCCGTCGCTGTGATGGCCGGACTGTTCTTTGGCGGACTCCAGGCCACGGGAAATTTCCATCCGGTCGTCGACGGCGAACTCTATCGCTCCGGGCAGGTGACTCCCGAGCGCCTGACCAGATATGCACATGAATTCGGTATTCATACGGTGATCAACCTGCGCGGCGAGCAGCAGGGAGCGAACTGGTACGATCGGGAGATTGAAGCATCGAAGGAGCTCGGGCTCAGGCATGCCGATTTCCGGATGTCGGCTTCGCGAGACGTTTCTGTTGAACAGGCTCAGGCTCTTGTCGATTTGATGCGATCGGTTCCCAAACCTGTGCTAATCCATTGCAAGGCTGGTTCCGACCGCACGGGTCTGGCGGTGGCGCTCTATCTGGCCGCTATCGCGAATGCCGATGAAGAGACCGCGGAGGGGCAGATATCGGTCCGTTACGGGCATGTCGGCGTGCCATACCTGTCCGCGGCCTATGCGATGGATGAAAGCTGGGAGCATCTGGAGTCGTGGCTTGGGTTCGAGGGCTCCTGAAGCGATCCCATAGTGTCCGCGATCAATATCTTGACGATTTCGGGTGTTCACGCGGACCCTTTGCGGTTTTCCGCGGGGAAGCCGAAACGGATGTTTCACAATATCAGAACCTTAAGAATCCCTGGCGCATTGCCGGATATCGAGACGTCGCCGAAACAAAACTGACTTCGACGCGAAACCATTACTGATCCGCTGGTTGAGGCGCAGCACTAAAACCTGCTAAGGGTATTGTTCCGAATATAGTTATAACGTACCTTTAATCGGAACAATGGGTGATAAAATATAATATGACTGCGGACACCTTGGCAGGGGCGTGCAGGGAGCGTGCGTTCTCGTTTACAGACGCGGATGCGATTGTAACCGATAATCCGGATCACATCGGCTATCTTTGCGGCTACCGGTCCATTCTCCATGACATGGCGCCTTACCGGCAGTTGCTTGTCGCAACACGAGGCCGGAGCGCGCTGGTGACCGGCGCCAGTGACGCAGGCGCGGCGCAAGAGGTCGTTGGAGAATCCTGTCGAATTTGGCGATACGGGACATTTTTCGTCTATGGCGACGAAGACAGTGTGGCGACGCCGCCTGCCCATGCGGATTTTGGGGACGCTGTCCTGGCCGCCCTTGAATCCGAACTGCCGGACAAGGGATCCATATTGATTGATCTCGATCGTGCGGACACGATGGCGATTGTCGCCCAAACGTTATCAAATTGGCGGCGCTTGCCAGCGGCGAGCGTTCTCGCCAGATCGCGCGCGGTGAAACTGTCCGGCGAGTTGGATCGTCTTCGTCATGCCTCGCGGGCAACGGACGCCGCCATAGCGTCGGCAAGCAGGATGATACGTCCAGGGGTAACGGAGCTGGAACTGGCGGCCGAGATTTCGCGGATGATCGTCGGGGAAGGCGGCGTTCCACGATTTGTCGTCGTGACTTCCGGGGAGCGGAGTTCGCTGGTGGATGCTTTTGCGACCGAGCGCCGGATAGAACAGGGCGATATCGTGCGCATCGATGTGGGGGGGCGTTTTTCCGGGTATCATTCCGACATGGCGCGCAGCTTTTGTTGCGGCGAACCGGAGCCTCTGGCGGAACAGCGATACGATGCGTTGCTCGACGGCGAGCAGGCGGAACTCAACCTGATCCGACCCGGCGCTTCGGCGCATGACATATTCGAGGCCGCTGTCGCCGCCGTGCGAAAAGGCGGCATACCGGACTATCGGCGCAACCACTGCGGTCACGGCATCGGCATAGCTTCCCACGAATTTCCGTACATCGCATCCGGGAACGAGACTGAACTGGAGGCGGGAATGGCGCTTTGCCTTGAGACGCCATATTACGAAAGAGGGTGGGGCGGCATGATGGTCGAGGACACTGTTATCGTGACGAATGACGGGTATGAGCGCATTACGCCTTCGTCGCGCGCATTGCGACAGATCGCTTCGGTTTGAAAGTTTCGCGCATGCAGGAAGATTGCACATGACAAAAAACCAGTCTCTGGAACGCGGACTTGAACTCCTTGAACTTGTCCAGAAATCGGACAAGCCGCTTGGCACACGCGATATGGCTCGCAAGTTGGGGGTAAGCCCGGCCGCGGTTCAGCGTCTGGTCAATACGCTCAACGAAAGAAACTATCTGGCGCGTGATCCGGAAACGCGCCGCTATCGCGTCGGCTACCAGGCTATTTTGTTCGGCAATGCGATCGCGCGCAGTGACGCGCTGCTGGTGGAGGGTCGCAGAGAGCTGGAGGAGGTGACCCGAAAGCTTCGTGTGGATTCCTACATGGCGACGCTGCAGGGACAAAACGCGTTCTACCTTTTGTGCGTCACGGGAGAGGCGCTTGTCTCGGTGCGCTGCGAGCCTGGCGATACGATCCCGCTTCATTCCACAGCGATCGGAAAATGCATTCTGGCCAGCCTGCCTGATGCGGAGATACTCGAGATACTCGGCCCCGGGCCTTATCCGGCGATCACAGGCAGCACATTGACGACGCCGGATTCTTTTCTTGCCGAAATCGAAGCAACGCGCGAACGCGGTTACGCCATTGTCGAAAACGAAAATATTGAAGGCATCACGTCGGTCGGCGCATTGCTGGATCTGCCGAATGCGCCATCGAAAACAGCGATCAGCATTTCCTTCTCGCCATATTTCTCCAAAGATATCGACACGGAGGAGGCGGCAGCGGTTATCCAGGCCGCTGCAAGAAGAATTAGTCGCAGCGTCGCCATCTAGGGCGCCAATTGGCGCGTTGAGTTGGCATGAGCCGCATCGGCAGCTCCAAGATAATATCCGGCCGTCAGGTTACTTCGCCATGATTCCTCCGTCGACGGCTATGGTCGACCCGGTCATGAAACTTGAGGCCGGGGAGGCGAGGAGGAGGGCCAGCCCCTTGATCTCATCCGGTTCGGCAATACGGCCGAGCGGAACCATGGACGCAAACTGCGCCTCGACTTCCGGCTGGCGGATGCGCCCACCGGCGATGTTGGTCCGGAAGGGGCCGGGCGCAATGCCGTTGACCAAGACGTTGTAGCGCGCCAGTTCCATTGCCGCCTGGCGGACGAGATTGACCACGGCCGCCTTTGTCGCTGCATAGGCGTAACCGCACATGACTTCAGAGCGCAGGCCGGCGACGGATGACACCGCGATGATGCGGCCGGAGCGCTGTTGCTTCATGTGTTTCGCCGCCGCCTGAATAGTGGCGAAGACGCTGCTTAAATTCACATCCACGACCCGATCCCAACGCTCGTCTTCCACAGCGTTGATCTGACCTGCGTCGGTCAGATAACCGGGACCGGCGGTGATGCCGGCGTTTGCGACCACAACGTCGAGGCTGCCGCGTGATTCGGTTACGTCGTCTATTGTTTTACGCAGGAGAAACCGGTCGGAAACGTCCACGACTGTGGTCGTCGCTCGCTCGCCCAATGATCCGGAAGCCATAGCGAGGGCGTCGGCGTCGAGGTCCAGCAAATGGACATGCGCTCCGGCGGCGTGAAGACATTCGCTGATCGCCAGGCCAAGCCCGCTGGCGGCGCCCGTGACGACGGCGGTTTTCCCGTCCAGTGAAAACAGGTGATTCAAGTCCATTTCCTCCAAATGGTATACGATCTCTATGCCTAAAGTATTTTGCTGGATTTGCAAGATTGAGTTATCAAGGGATAAAATAAGCAAATAAAACAATATATTGTAATCAATATATCAGAAAATACGGCATGCGAAAAAAATATCGGTTGACGAAAAATGGATTATAAGGTGTACAATATGACGCAGGAAATAAGCCCGTTGCCAGATTGGGAGCGGAATGTCGGGGAGGAAATCGACACGATGAGTCACCAGGAATCCGTGGAAACGATCAACGGGTGTCGCACGCGTATCATGCGCGCTGGCAGCGGCGAGCCGCTGCTATTCTTGCATGGCGCGGCTGGCGCCGGCGCATGGCTGCCTTTCATGGAGGCGCTTTCAAAGAACTATGATATCATCGTCCCCGAACATCCGGGCTTTGGCGGCTCCGATACGCCGGACTGGCTGGATAATATCGGGGACCTCGCCTATTTTTATCTGGACGTCATCGATCATTTGGGTCTCGAAAGCGTCCACCTCGTCGGAACCTCGATTGGCGGCTGGATCGCAGCGGAGCTTGCGACGCGCAATTCCTCGCCCCTCAAGACGCTCACTCTTGTCGCGCCGGCCGGCGTTCATGTGAAAGGCGTCGTCAAAGGCGACATGTTCATGTGGTCGCCTGACGAGATGATGCAGAACCTTTTCCACAATCAGGAGATTGCGGCGGCAATGCCTCAGCCGAAGGACGACGAAGAAGTCATGGTCGTTCTCAAGAACCGTCTGATGACGGCCAAGCTCGGCTGGAGCCCGCGGTTCCACAATCCGGACCTGCCCAAATGGCTCCATCGCATCAGTGTCCCGACACTCATCATCTGGGGCGACGACGACAAGTTGCTGCCAGCCGAAATGGGTCCGACCTATCGCGACCTGATCCCGAATTCGACCCTCGACATCATCTCCGGGTGCGGACATCTGCCGCATGTCGAGAAGGCGCAGGAGTTTACGAGGAAGGTCGCCAGTTTCATTGAGGGAGCAGCGTGATGAAATTTTATATGATGCACCTCATGCCCTATGCCGATCTGGATCTTGATTACGACCAGAAATTCAATTCGGCATGGATCACGCTGCCCAACAGCTATTACGATCCGAAGAAGGGCGCCAAGCTTTACAATCGTTATCTCGACGAACTCGAATACGCCGACCAGCTTGGCTTCGATGGCGTCTGCGTGAACGAGCACCACCAGAACGCCTACGGACTGATGCCTCAGCCGGGCGTGATGGCCGGAGCGCTGGCGCGACGGACCAAAAAGGTCAAGATCGCCATTCTGGGTCGCGCGCTGCCGCTGTTGAACAACCCCGTCACCGTGGCGGAAGAATTCGCGATGGTCGACAACATCACAGAGGGTCGTCTGATCGCCGGCTTCGTTCGCGGCATTGGCGCGGAATACCATGCCTGGAGCTCCAACCCGGCCAATTCGCACGATCGTTTCCATGAGGCGCATGACCTGATCGTCCGCGCATGGACGGAGACCGGGCCATTTGCCTTTGAAGGCAAGCACTACGAGTTCCAGTACGTCAACCTTTGGCCGCGTCCGTATCAGGAGCCGCATCCGCCGGTCTGGATACCCTCGCAAGGTTCAAGCGAGACGATTGATTGGGCGTCGCATCCCGACCGCCGCTACACCTATCTCCAGACCTTCACGCCGGTGACGATGCTCGCCAAGTACATGGCCATGTACAGGGAGCGCGCGCTTGAGCAGGGCTACGAGGCGACCGAGGATCAGCTGGGCTGGTCGGTGCCGGTCTATGTCGCTGAAACCGACGAGATCGCGCGTCGCGAGGCCAAGGATCACATAGAGAACTTCCTCAACAAATTCCTGCGGATGCCAAAGGAAATGTTGCTGCCGCCCGGATATCTGTCGCTGCGCTCGATGATGGGCGTCATGAAGGCAAAATCCGCTATTGGCGGCAAGCAGACGATCGACGACGTCATCGACAAGGGCATGTTCATCTGTGGCAGCCCGGAGACGGTGCGCTCGCGCCTAGAACAGTATCAGACCGAGATCGGCTTCGGTCATCTTCTGACGCTGCTTCAGTTCGGTACGTTGCCGGCTGAACTCACCCGAAAGAACATGGAAATCTACGCCAGCGAAGTGATGCCGTACCTTCGGGAAAAAACATCTGCTGAACCGGCGATGGCGGACTGATGTCTCGGCAGATCCGGATGGTTCATTCCGGTTCCGGATTGGGATCGGTGAGAATGGACAGGAGGTGGGCGTTCATCGCCGCCTCCGCCCAGTCGGGATTGCCTGCTTTCAGGGCGTCAATGATTTCGCGGTGCTGGCGGTGCGTCCGGCGCGTGCGGTCTTCCAGCGGTTCACGGTAAAAATTGAAGATGGAGGGTGGCAATTCCAGCGCTGAGGCAAGAATGCGATCCAGGCGCGGACTGTCGGCTGCTGAAGCGATTGTTGCATGGAATTCGTTATTGAGGTGGTCGAATTGAGACAGGTGACCGTGCCAGCCGAGCTTGGCGAAAATGCTCTCCATCTCCCGTTCGAGTTCCTCGAGATGGTCGATTTGGGAAGGCGTGATTCGGCGCGCGGCCCGGCGGGCGCCGTGCCCTTCGAGCTTGGCGCGCAGCCGAAACACTTCGGCGACCTCCGACATGGAAAAGTTGGCGACCTGTCCGCGCCGGTAGCGTTCAAGCACCACGAGACCTTCGTTGGAGAGACGTTGCAAGGCTTCGCGGACCGGCGTTCTGCTGACGCCGATCTGGTCAGCCAACTTCGCCTCCTGCAACGCCTCACCGGATTTGAGCTCTCCGGTGACGATTGCCGAGCGGATGTGACGATAGGCGATTTCGACGGCGCCTCCGGATTCGGCTCCATCCTTCGGTGTTCTGTTGTTCATGCGTCCCGGTCCGATTCTGTCCATTCCATTCGCACGCTCTGCGCGAAAGGGCAAGCTGATGAAAGTTGCATGCCAAAACAATCAAAATCAACGGATAAACGGTGATGGTGACTATGTTTTGTGTACCATTGTTATACGCTGCACGGCGTTTTGGGAGGCGTCATGAAGATTGATCCGGGACTTGTGGCATACGTTTCTGGCGGTGGTTCAGGCATAGGCCGGGGCTTCTGCGTTGAACTGGCGCGCCGCGGCGTGCATGTCGGCGTCTGCGATATTCGCGGCGAAGACGCGCGTGAAACGGTGCGTTTGATTGAAGAGGGCGGCGGCAAGGCCATTGCGCTTGAGACCGATGTTTCTGACCAGTCCTCCGTCGATGCGGCCGCAGACGCGATTGAATCCGTTTTCGGCGATGTCAGCCTTGTCTTCAACAACGCCGGTGTCGCCATGCACGGCGTGCCGGTCGAAGAGATCAGCCTTTCGGAATGGGACTGGGTAATTGGCGTCAATGTCATGGGCGTCATCCATGGTGTACGCACATTCGTTCCCCGTCTCAGGAAGGCCGGCAAGCCCGCCCATATTGTCAATACGGCGTCGATCGGCGGTTTTCAGGTAAATCCTGACTTCCTGACGGTCGCCTATTCGATGACGAAATACGCTGTCGTCGCGTTGAGCGAAGGATTGCGCAACGAACTTGCTGAAACGCAGACTGGTGTTTCGGTGCTCGCGCCCGCAGCTGTCGATACGGGCATTCATTTGTCTGAACGCAGCCGCCCGGAACGGCTGGGCGGGGCTTATGTGCGGCCGGAAAACCATTTTATGGGCGAGCTGATCAAAGATGGCGCGCAGCCTGAGGACATCGCCAACATCGTTCTGTCAGCCATCGAGAGCAATTGCTTCTATATCTTCCCGCATCCCGAGACGCGTCCCTGGCTGGAGCGCAGGTTCAGCGAAATTCTCGACGCCTACGGTGCGGCCGAAGCAGCAGCCAAGCCGCTTGCGGCCGAATGATGAAAGGAAACCAGATGCCTGAGCAAACAATCAGATTCAACGGGCGGCCAGATGGCGCATCGGCGGGCAGGGCGGTTCCGCACATTGTCGGCATCGGCGGAACGACCCGTATCGGATCCAGTTCAGAAGCCGCGCTGCGTTTCACTCTGAAATGCGCCGAAGCAGAGGGCGCGAGCGTCGAACTGATCGCCGGCCCGCTCCTTGATTTGCCGAATTATGACCCGTCTGACGAGCATCGCTCTCCGTCAGCCCTGCGGCTTGTGAAGTCTCTGCGCAAGGCGGACGGCGTCATCATATCGACGCCAAGTTATCATGGTGGTATTTCCGGCATGATCAAGAACGCGCTCGATTATGTGGAAGACATGCGGGACGATCAGGAGCCATACTTCGAAGGCCGGAGCGTCGGTCTGATCGTGTCGGCCTACGGCGCCCAGGCGCTTGGCATCACCATGGCGTCGACCCGCTCTATCATTCATGCGTTGCGCGGCTGGCCCACACCCTACGCCGCGACCCTGAATTCAGCCGAAAAGCCGTTCGCAAACGGCTTGCCGGCGAATGAATCCGTTGCCGAGCAACTGCGCATCGTCGCACAGCAAACCGTTGCATTCGCCAATATGAAATTAGCTGGCGGCAGCGGCGCCCGACAGGCTGACACATTATCGGCAGCCAACGGGTAATCATCTTGCGTCCGGCTGTGGAGGCTGCCGGACATCTGTTTTGTTGGATCCGAATGATTCGGAAAAAGGGAGGAAATCCATGCGAAATCTACTTGTTACTCTTGCGTCCGCGGTTGTTGTCAGCGCAGGCGTGCTGACGGGCGCGGCCAATGCCGAGACCGTCTCAATGGCCACGTTGCCGCCGGGCGCAATCAACAATGTACAGGCACAGGCGATTGCCAAGGTGCTTCAGGAAAACACCGATCTTCAGGTCCGCGTCGTCAGTTTCAACGGACCGGCGGCGATCCTCGGCTCCGTGCAAAATGGTCAGGCGGAATTCGCTTTCGTATCCAATGACGAGGCCGGTGTTGCCTTTCAGGGTGTTGGAGAACATGACGGCCGGGCCATGGAAGATCTGCGGCTTGCTGTGACTGCGTTCCCGTTCAAGGTCGGCATTCTCGTGCGCAAGGATTCCGGCATCAACAGTGTCGCCGACCTGAAAGGCAAGCGTTTCCCGACTGGCTGGCAGGGGTTCAAACAGGGCATCGATCTTTCGAACGCCATGCTCGCCACCGCCGGTCTTAGCCTCGACGACATGGACGGCGTGCCAACCGCCAATCTGCTTCGCGCCGCCGACGACTTCAAGGCGGGCAGGCTTGACGCCACGATCTTCGCCGTAGGCGCGCCGAAGGTCGCCGAACTGGACGCCGCCGTTGGCATCAAGTTCCTGGATCTGCCGGATACGGAAGAAGCGGCTGCTGCGATGAACGCGGTGCGTCCCGAATACCATCTGGCCGAGCAGGCTCCGGCGCCGCATCTTGCCGGCGTCGATGGAGAAACCACCCTTATGGAATATGCGGTTACCGTTGTCGTCAACGCCAATGTTTCCGACGAAATGGTCCAGAAGGTTGACGAAGCGATCTACGCCAACAAGGAAGGCCTCGTGGCTGGCCACCCCTCCTTCAATGCGATGACCCAGGAGGGGCTTTCGATGAAGCAGCCGCGCGTTCCCTACCATCCGGCTTCGATTGAGTTCTTCAAGGAAAAGGGCATCTGGCAGGAGTAAACCTGCCAGTCCCGTTCCTGAAGATACGTTTCAAGATCAACCGATCCAGTTGGAGCCATCGCATTGGCCGATAGTGAAAGAACAGCAGAGCCAGTCATTCAGCCGGGTCTGGATCCTGAACCCGAACTGCCGGCGCGTCCGGCGGTTCGGATCGTATCGGCCACTCTGGGCGCATTGATCGCCTTCGCTGGTCTGGCATGGGGCGCCAATCTCTATCGCATGGTCGGGTGGAACTTTCTCGCCGAGCAGTTCCTGGCCGCCGTGCTCGGAATGGCTATTGCAGTGGTCTTCGTCATTCGCCCGTTGCGACGCGACGATCCCACCGGCAACCCGGCCTGGTATGACTGGGTTCTTGCAGCCATCGCGCTGGCCAACGGGCTCTACGTCGCAGTCGAATATCCGAACATATTGTCGACGTTCTTCAATCTTCCGCTCGACGGTCTGATCGCCGCGTGGATCTTCTTTCTGCTCGTCATCGAAGGCTTGCGTCGGACGTCCGGTTGGTCGCTGGTGATCGTCGTGCTCGCTTTTACCGCTTATGCGCTGGTCGGCCATCTGGTCGGCGGCGACCTGCAAACGCGCGAGGTGGAGCTGAACCGGATGATCCTCTATCTGGGGGTCGATACCAGCGGGCTATTCGGTCTCGTCCTTCTCGTCGGCGTGACCGTCGTCATTCCGTTCGTCTTCTTCGGGCAATTGCTGTCATCATCTGGCGGCGCTGCTTTTTTCAACGATATTTCGCTGGCCCTGATGGGACGTTTTCGCGGAGGCGGCGCAAAGATTTCGGTACTGGCTTCTTCGCTGTTCGGGTCGATCAACGGTATCGTCGTTTCCAACATCCTGGCGACCGGGGTCATTACCATTCCAATGATGAAGAAGGCCGGCTTCCGCCCGGAAAAGGCTGCGGCCATCGAGGCCAGCAGTTCCAACGGCGGCCAATTGATGCCGCCGGTCATGGGCGCAGTCGCGTTCCTGATGGCCGACTTCCTGCAGATATCCTACGCCGACGTTGCAATTGCGGCGCTCGTTCCCTCGCTGCTTTATTATCTTGCGCTTTTCATCCAGGTTGATCTGGAGGCTGCGAAGGACGGCATCATGCGTGTTCCGGCGGCGCAGATTCCTCGTTTGTTGAAGGTTTTCGCCAGAGGAAGCGCGTTCTTCCTGCCATTTGCGGTCCTGATCTACGCTCTGTTCTGGCAAAATCGCGAAGCCGAGAACGCCGCCGTCTTCGCCTCCATCGCCGTGATGCTGGTCGGATTCGTTCTTTCCTATAGCGGAAGCCGTCTGACGATCCGCGAGGTCTGGAACTGCATCGTCCGCACAGGACTCTCATCCGCCGATATCATCATGATCGCGGCAGCCGCCGGCTTCATCATGGGCATCCTGCAATATACCGGGCTCGGCTTTGCGTTGACGCTGCTGCTGGTGAAACTCGGCTCGGGCAATGTGTTCCTGCTTCTGGTGATCGCCGCCGTCATGTGCATCATTCTTGGCATGGGCATGCCGACGCTGGGCGTCTACGTGCTGTTGGCTGTTCTGATTGCGCCAGCGTTGATCGAGGTCGGAATCTCTCCGCTCGCCGCCCACATGTTCATCCTCTATCTCGGCATGATGTCCTTCGTAACGCCGCCGGTAGCCATTGCCGCCTTCTTTGCCGCGACTTTGGCCAAGGCGGATCCTATGAAGACCGGATGGGCCGCGATGCGCTTTTCCTGGCCGGCCTATATCGTGCCATTCCTTTTCGTATTCTCACCGTCACTTCTGTTGCAGAGCACATCGCCGTTGGGGATCGCCGTGTCGCTCGCGACCGCCGCCGCCGGAGTGTGGATCGTTTCTGCAGGCATGATCGGCTTCGGGTTTCGCCACATGACGCCGACGACGCGCATGGCAGCCATTATCGGCGGCGGCCTGTTGCTGTTGCCGCCGGAATTTGCCCCCTGGGCGCCTTACGCAAATATTGCCGGAGTTCTGATCGCTGCTGGAGTTTTGACGATGGAGTTTCTGGCTCGAAAGCGGAACGTCGCATCGCGCGGCGCGCCAGCGGAATAACATCGCCTTCTACCGGGCGCTTTGTATGAAAGAGGTATTGCTATGGTTACGAAGACATCCGCATCCGACAACAAGCAGCAATTCTATGACCGTCTGGCGCCCCAGAATCTGGCGCCACTGTGGGAGGTGCTCAAAGGCCTCTTGCCAAGCGAACCGAAGTCGAAAGCTGTGCCGCACCACTGGAGCTACGCCGATGTTCGGCCATTGCTGCTGGAATCGGGCCGATTGCTGACAGCGCAGGAAGCCGAGCGCCGCGTTCTGGTTCTGGAAAATCCTGCGATGCCGGGACAATCGCGCGCCACGGCGACGATGTATTCCGGTATACAGCTTATCATGCCGGGTGAGACCGCGCCGGCTCACCGGCACACGCCCTCGGCGCTGCGCTTCATGCTGGAAGGCGAGGGCGCCTTCACGGCGGTCGGCGGCGAGCGCACAACGATGCGCAAGGGGGATTTCATCATTACGCCTTCCTGGGCGTTCCATGATCACGGTAATGAGGGCAATGATCCCTGCGCCTGGCTCGACGGTCTCGACCTGCCGTTGGTTCAGTTCTTCGAAGCAGGTTTCAACGAGCACTACAATGACGACCGCCAGTCGATCACGAGGCCGGAGGGCGACGCGCTCGCCCGCTTCGGCTCCAATATGTCGCCGCTCAAGCCAGAGAGCCGTTACGGGCTGACGACTCCGATCTTCAACTATCCCTATGAGCAGACCAGGCAGGCGCTTGTCGATGTCGCTCGCTGCGGCGATCCAGATCCTCATGAAGCAATATCGATGCGCTATTCCAATCCGCTGGACGGCGGTTGGGCAATGCCCACAATGTCCGCCTGGATGATCCATGTGCCAAAGGGTTTTAATACCATGCCGATCCGCTCCACCGACGGTATCATCATGTGTCTCGGCGAGGGATCAGCCACGGTGACGACCGGCGACAAGTCCTTCGATCTTTCGGAAAACGATGTCGTTGCTTGTCCCGGCTGGACCTGGCGCAGCTTCAAGGCGAAGGAGGACAGTTTCATCTTCTGCTTCTCCGACCGCGTCGCACAGGAAAAGCTCGGCCTCTTCCGCGAAGAACGCCGCGACAACGCCTGACCGACAAGACAATAAAGCCAGATTTATCAGAAAGGTACCTGCATGCGCTTCTGCCGCTTCAACGACGATCGCCTTGGCGTGGTCGAGGGGAACACCATTCGCGACGTCACCGCAGCGGCGGACGCGCTTCCGGCCTTGAAATGGCCGGCGCCGCGCGGTGACCACTTCTTCAATCATTTCGACCTGATGCGGGCGAAGATGGAGGAGACGGCTGCTGATGCGCCGACGCTGGCTGTTGATGAGGTCAAATTGCTCTCGCCGGTCGCCAATCCCGGCAAGATCGTCGCGGCGCCGGTCAATTATCAGCTGCACCTTGATGAATCGCGCGTGGACACGCAGATCAATTTTGGCTCTCAGGTGAAGACCATCGACGACTACGGCGTGTTTTTGAAAGCGCCCAGTTCGATGATCGGCGCAAGCGACGTCGTCATGGCCGACTGGCCGGACCGCCGCATCGACCACGAGATCGAATTGGCCTTTGTCATCGGGAAAAAGGGCTTTCGAATCAGCGAGGAAGACGCGCTTGATCATGTCGCCGGCTACATGATCGGTCTCGACATGACGATCCGCGGCACGGAGGACCGCTCTTTCCGAAAGTCGCTCGATACATTCACGGTATTCGGGCCACACATCGTCACCGCTGATGAACTCGGCGATCCGGACAATCTCGATTTCGAGCTCAAGATTGCGGGCGAGACGCGACAGAAATCAAACACATCGATGCTAATTTGGGGTTGCCGCAAGTTGATCGCCTATGCGTCGAAGGCGTACACGCTCTATCCCGGCGACATTTTCATGACCGGCACGCCGGAAGGCGTTGCGCCCGTCCAGTCCGGCGACGTCATGCATGCCTGGATCGATCGCATCGGTGAAATGTCGGTGCGCGTATCGGCTTAACCGGCATTCAAGCGTTCTTTTCCGCGATGCATCGTTCGATCGCACGCACGATGCCGCGGTATCCTGTGCATCGGCACACGCAGCCGGCCAATGCGGCGCGAATCTCGTTCTCGTCGGCGCGGTCCAGTCGGCTTACGATATCGTAGGCCGTCGCCAGCATGCCGGGCGTGCAATATCCGCACTGTAAAGCGTGTTCCTCGCGAAACGCTCTTCGCAGGCGCGACATCAGCTTGTTGTCGTCATAGCCCTCGACGGTGGTGATCTCGACGCCATCGCAGGAGGCTGCCATGGTGATGCAGGACCGGATCGGCATTCCATCCATCAACACAGTGCAGGCGCCGCAGGCGCCGTGCTCGCATCCCAGATGTGTGCCTTTGAGTGAAAGGCGTTCGCGGAGAAAATCGGCAAGGTTCAGTCGGGGGTCGATTTCCGTGCTGACCTGTCTGCCGTTTACGGTGAGTGACAGTGTGGTCACGTTCGAACCTCCTCGATCGCGCGCCTCAGGCACACAGTGTGAATCTGTGTTTCGTACCGTCCGAGTGAGCCAATTGTTCGGGTCACCGCATCCCGTATCGCGTCGTCGTCGACATCGCCGTCCTGGAGCGCTGTTTCGAGCAAGGTAAAACGTTGCGGGCCGCCAATGGCGCTACTACCCGCCACCACGCGGCATAAACCGCTTTCCGGATCGTGGACAGCGGCAGCGATGGCCTCGCCGAAGGCTCCGGCTTTCTTGCGCATCTTTTGGAAGGACCAGCGTAGTTTCGGCGAGGCTTTTGGTATGCAGATTGCAGTCAGTATCTCGTCTTCCTGCAATGCCGTCGTAAAGACATCCACCATGAATTCATCGACAGGGAGCTTGCGACTTCCGTTTGATCCGGCGATCTCCACATTGGCGCCAAGCGCGATCATAGCCACCGGCCAGTCGGCTGCAGGGTCGGCATGGGCAAGGCTGCCTCCAATCGTTCCCCGGTTTCGTATGGCTCGGTAGGCAATGTTGCCGGCGACATGGCCCAGCATTCCGCCGAAGTAATCTCCCGTTTGGCCGTCCTCTATGCGCGCATGGCTGACACTGGCGCCCAGGCGCACGTGGTTTCCCGCATCTTCGATCGCTGCCAGTTCCTGAATAGCTCCGATGTCGACGAGCGTTTCGGCAAAGGCCACACGCAGGTTCAGCATGGGAACCAGCGATTGGCCGCCTGCCAGGACGCGCGCTGCGCCATCGCCTTCGGCAAGAATGGCCAGGGCCGCCTGCACCGTATCCGGCCTGTGGAATTCAAGAGCCGGCGCCTTCACTTTGTTGTCTCCAAATCGGCTTTGGCGCGGTCCTGCGCGTCAAAGATCGCTCCGAGAACGCGCTTCGGCGAAGCTGGCACGGCGCACAATTCTGCTCCGAGAGGCCTGAGCGCGTCGTTGATCGCGTTGACCACGGCCGCCGGCGGCGCGATGGCGCCGCCTTCACCGACGCCTTTCACGCCGAACCGCGTGTAGGGCGATAGCGTTTCACTGTGATCCAGCCGGATCATTGGTGTCTCGGCAGCGGTCGGCAGCGAGTAATCTGCGAATGTCGTCGCCAGCGGCTGCCCCTGGTCGTCGAACGGCGATTCTTCGAAAAGACCGGTGCCTATGCCCTGAACGACGCCGCCGAGCACCTGACCGTCGACGATCATCGGATTGACCCGCGTTCCGCAATCATCGACTGCGACGTAGTCAAGCAGCTCGACGGTTCCCAGTTCCGGATCGACAGAAACCGTCGCGGCGTGAGCAGCGTAGGCGAAGGGACCCTTGTCGCCATCGGGTCTGTAGCCGCCCGTCACCTCCAGCCCGTCGCGTAATACGTCCTCGGGAAGTTCGTAGGGTCTGAAATGCCAGGTCTCTGCCGCTTCCGCGATCATCATCGTGGCCGAAGGTCCTTTCAGAAGCCCTTCTTCCAGGCGCACATTGGCGGTTTCGCACTGCATCAGGTGGGCGGCGATTTCCCGGAGTTTGACCGCGATCTTGTCGCAAGCGGCGGCGACCGCGCCGCCAGTCATCACGACGGCGCGCGAGGCGTAGGTGCCGGTCGAAAACGGCGACAGGCCGGTGTCTCCATGCCGCAGAATGACGCGTTCCGGCTCTATTCCCAGAACCTGGCTTGCGATCTGGGCCATGGTCGTTTCCATACCTTGGCCATGCGACTGCACACCGACGCGCAATTCCAGACTGCCGTCCGGTTGCATAAGCGCAGCAGCCTGTTCGAAACCGGGCATCATCGGTATGCCTATATGCGAGATGGTCGATGTCGAGACGGCGGTATGTTCGGTGTAGACGGCGTAGCCCGTGCCCAGTAGTCGTCCGGGGGCGGGTGTCTGTGGCGCGTCCGCAACCATCTCCATTGCGCGGCGCAGACAGGCCGGATAGTCGCCGCTGTCGTATTCCTTGCCTGTGATCGCCTTGTAGGGCATCGCCTCGGGTTTCACGAGATTGTCGAGCCTGACTTCGGCAGGGTCGCGTCCGACTGCCCGGGCGACCGCGTCCATGGTGCATTCGATTGCGAAACAGGCGCCTGGCCTCGCCACCGCACGGTAGGGCGAGAGGGGTGGTTTGTTGGTCACGACCGTTTGCGTTCTGACGCGGTAACCTCCAATGTCGTAAGGCCCTGTCAGAATGCCGCTTGCCTGTATCGCATCGAAACCGTTGGTGTGGGGCCAGACGGAATAGGCGACGCCATCCGTGGTCAGTTTCGCGTCGATTGCAAGAACACGCCCGCGTTGGTCCGCATAGGCGGTCATTTCATAGCGGTGCTCTCGGGCGTTCGCCCCGGCGGTCAGATGTTCGAAACGGTCTTCAAGCCAGCGCAGCGGCCGGCCGGTTTTCAACGCAAGCGCAGCGACAATGACCTCTTCCGAATGAAGGATCGCCTTGTAGCCGAATCCGCCGCCCACGTCAGGCGCAATGACCCTGATCTGCCGTTGCTGCAGTTCAAGGGCCTGGCACAGGGCGGTCCGTATCTGGTGCGGAGACTGCGTCGAGGAATAGACCACAAGTTGGTCGTCGCGCTCGCTCCAGTAGGCCAGCACTCCTTTTCCTTCCAGCGGAACCATGGCCTGACGGGCCATGTCGAGCACCCGGGTCACCTTGACCGGCGCTTTGGCGATGATCTCGTCAATTCCGGAGTCAAAGCCGGTTTCCATCGAGACATTGCTGTCCCAATCGTCATAGAGCCTTGGACCATCCTCCGACAGCGCGTCATCCATTGACGCGATGACAGGCAACATTTCGAAATCCGGCGCCAGCATCTCGACCAGATCCTCCGCCTCCGCCCGGGTAGGGGCGATGCAGGCGGCGACGATTTCTCCGACGTAGCGTGTGCGGTCCGAGGCGATCGGCGGCGCTGCGACAATACGATGACGCGGCACTTTGGATGCCGGGGCGACGAGCTTCACATCTGACAGATCAGCAGCCGTGAAAACACGGTCGGCAACGTCGTCCGGCGTGTCGATCGACGCTATGCGGGCGTGCGCCAGAGGCGAACGGAGGAAAGCCACGTCACTCATTCCCGGAATTTCGATGTCGCCAATGAAGCGGCCACGTCCCTCCAGGAATCGCGCGTCTTCCCGGCGCAATATGGAAGCGCCTACGCCTGTCTCTTTAATCGTCATGCGGCCTCCTGCTTCATACTGTCCTCATCAGAAACCTACGAACGAGGTAAGCCAGGTCGCTGTTCCCGGCAAAAGGAACACGACCAGAAGCACCAGAAGCTGACAAAGCACAAACGGCATGACGCCGAAGGCCATCTGCCGGTAAGTCATGTCCGGAGGCGCGATGGACCGCAGGTAGAAGAGCGAGGGCGCCATCGGCGGCGTGAGATAGCTGGTCTGGATCGCGACAATTGCAAGGACGCCGAACCAAATGGGATCGATGCCGGCGGCCCTGAGCAGCGGATCGTATATCGGCACGCATATCAGTACGATGGAGATCCAGTCGAGCACGAATCCGAGCAGCATGATGATGAGAAGGATCACGAGAATCGTCTGGTTCGGCGTCAGGTTCATCGCGTCTAGAAAACCCTGAATGAGCTGTCGGCCGCCATTTGCCTGGAAGATCGATGTGAACATCGTGCCGCCGACCACGATGAGCATCACCATGGCGGTTATGACCAGTGTCGCGCGCGTCGCCATCCAGAGAACAGAAGCTTTTAGCTCACCATAGAGCAGGGTCAGCAATATCGTCCCAAGCGCGCCGACGCCGGCGGCTTCGGTCGGCGCGGCTATCCCCGCCATAATGGAGCCGACGACGGCGAACACCAGCGCAAGGGCAGGCAGGAGCGATACGGCTGTGATGCGAAGTTTTTCGTTGAGCGGTATGGCCAGTTCTTCGGCGGCGAGCGGCGGACCATCCTGCGGTCTTACGGCGCAACGCAGCAGCGCATAGCCAAGGAAGAAGGCGACCATGAGCAGGGAAGGCAGCAGGATGGCGGCGAACATGTCGCCGATGGAAACCTGCGCCTGCGTCGCATAGACCACGACGACGATCGAGGGCGGGATCATTGTGCCGAGCGACCCGCCCGCGCATATCGTGCCGGCGATCAGATCGTTGGAGTATCGATATTTCTGCATGGCGGGGATCGCCATCATGCCAACCATGACCTCGACAGCGCCGACTATGCCGGTTCCGGCGGCGAAGATCGCGCACATGGAAATCGCCGCCAGCGCCAGTCCGCCAGGAAGTCGTCCGAGCCAGAGGCGCATCGCATCGAACAGGCGCACGGCGATGCCCGAGCGTTCAAGCATTGCGCCCATGAACACGAATAGCGGGATCGCCGCGTAGGTCGGATTGGAGGCGACGGAATCGAGAAATCGAAAGAGTTGATTCGGCGCGATATCTCCGAAGGAAAGCAGCGCGAAACCGAATGCCGTTGCGATGAGGCTGAAACTAACCGGCAAACCCAGAAGGATCAGGGCGAACAGCGCCGGAAACATCAATCCGGCCATGAGCGGATCATGCATGCCGTTGGGCCGCCTTTGTAAAGTCGCGAATTGCAGTCACGAGAATCTGCAGTGACAAGGCCGCCAAGCCAATGGAGATGACGCTGTAGAATGGCCAGAGCTTTGGCGCAAATGCGCTTACCGGGTCCACCGAGCCGCGCTCATAGGCGCTGATCGCCTTGTTCGCCGCCACCCAGCTGATCGCCGTGAACGCCGGCAACGCAACGCACGCCATCAGCAATCCGGAGATCAGGCAGCGAAGTCGGTCGGGCAGCATCTGCGCCAGGAAGTCGATGCTGACATGGCCTTTTTCCTTGAGCGCGAAGGCGGCGGACAGGACGAACAAGGCGCCGCCAAGCATATAGGTCATGTCGCTTGCCCATAGGGTGGGCGCATTAAAAACATAGCGGCAGACCACTTCATAGATCATTACGCCGATCAGCAAAATGACCATGACGCCGGCGACCACAGCAAGCGCGGAAGACAACCGATCAATGATCTTCATTGGCGAACCCCACAATGCACAAGGCCGGCGCAGGGCGCGCCGGCCTCATTGCGCTTATTTGCCGTCGATATGCTTGTAGGATGTGCCGTCGGCATAGAGATCCTGGAACGCAAAGTAGCTTTCGCCAATTTTCTCCATCCAGTCATTGCCATCGGCCGCCTGTTCTTCAGCCTTGGCCATCGCCCAGGTGCGTCCTGCTGCGGTGATCGCGTCGGTCACCTCTTTGGGAAGAACTTCCATGGTGTTGTCGCCGGCCTTGAGTTCCTCCATAGCAACAATATCCTGCATTCCCGACTGTAGATAGCTTTCAAACACAGCGAGTTTTGCGGCGGTAGTCACAACGTCCTTCAGGTCGTCGGGCAAAGCGTCCCAGGTTTCCTGCTTCACGATGAACTCGTTGATGCCGGCGGGGAAATGCAATCCCGGACCGATAATGAACTTGGCGGCCTTCTGCAGTCCTGCGATCTGATTGTCTGCGGGACCCGACCACTCGGCTACATCGACGCCTCCGCGATCGAGCATCTGGTAGACTTCCGAGCCGGTGACGAAGACCGGCGCCGCACCGAATTCATCGGCCAGGATCGACGCCCAGCCGCCTGCTGCGCGGAATTTCAGACCTTTGAGATCCTCGACGGAATTGATTTCCTTGTGCGAATGCCAGAGTTCCGTGCCAACGACGCCGCCAACAAGTGAGTGAAGGCCAAGGGTGTCGCGCTTGAATTCCGTCAGGAGGTCCTGGCCGCCGCCTTCATAGAGCCAGTAGAGCATTGTTTCCGGGCCCATGCCGCCCGGGTGACCGGCGTAGAATGTGTTGGCCGGATCTTCGTTGACGGCATAGAGCGGCGTAATCATTGCTGCATCGGCGGTGCCGTCCAGCACCGCTTCGTAATTCTGGGTGGCCGGCGCCAGAACGCCGACGGGGTAGGGCTCGATGACCAGTCGCCCCTCCGACAACTGGTTTACCCGATTCGTGAAGGGTTCGACGATGTTCTTCCACAATCCCCACGTTTCGCCGGCATAACTGGACATGCGCCATACTATGGGGTCGTCCTGCGCCAGGGCCTGGGAGGCAGGCAAGAGGGTCGAGGCGACGATAAAGGCTGCCTTGAGGGTATGTTTCATTGATCTCTCCTGTTGAGTCTGGTCTCCAGCGATGGAGGTGTGGCATTCTCGTGTTGTTCGAGACTGACGCGGGGAGCCCCGAAAAGTTTCTGGGGCGTCGGCAACTGCTTCCGGCGAATTGGACTGGGACAGTTTCGCTTCATGCCGTGGCCTGGGTGTCAGTTCCGTTATTTGTATTATTGTTCCGAATATCGACGCATATGGTGGTTTTGTAAACCGCCTCAATGGCACGTATTTCCGGCATATTGCACAAATTTACGTCAGATATAATTGGCTGTATAGTGCGGTATTTTGCGAAAATAGCTGTTTTTACAAGATAAATTACTTTCTGCGAAAGTTCCTGCGGTTTTGCGTGTCGTGCAGTGAGTTAGTCGCGAGTTTTTTTCGCTCGCAATTGGTGTTTCTAATAACGGAACAAATGACTGGTTGTGACTGGGAGGATGCGGTTGCTGACGCCTATAGGATGCGCCAACGGATCATCGGCGGTTTCAACGCAGATCTCCATCGAAACAATTCAAAGGCTGCTGGTTACCGATTTTCTTGTCTCAAGATCTGGCGGTAGATACGAAAAATGAGAGGGGGCTCGGAACCCCGTCATGAAATCGAGCGTTTCTAGGAGGAATATTCAATTTTAATCCGTTTTCCATATCCCCTCATTCCGAGGCGAAGTGGAAGACCAAGGCCCAAGGCAAAGAAAAGAGTGAAGCGTAGAGAGTTTCTTGCAGGCGGCGCAAGCCTGCTCGGTCTGGCGGCGGCAGGATGTGTGTCGGCTCCGGGGCCATTGCCGGACAGACAGGGATATGGCGTCAACGCCGGAGTTCCGTCTTATTACCGATCTTTGTACGGGCCGATGCCACAGGAACGCTTTCCTGTTCCGGCTGTTGATTTGAGCCAGGTTCCGGAGCGATTCTGGCGCCGGGAAGTCGACTACTACGCAGGTTATCCGGTCGGTTCCCTTGTCGTCGATACGAATGAATTTTATCTGTATCTCGTACAGCCGAACAGCACGGCGATACGCTACGGCGTGGGCCTCGGACGCGCCGGTTTTTCCTGGTCCGGCAATGGCTACATCGAATGGAAGCAAGCCTGGCCGACATGGACGCCTCCCGCAAGCATGATCGCCAGACAGCCGGAACTCGCCAGGTGGAGCGCCGAGAACGGCGGCATGCCGCCCGGTCTCGACAACCCCCTCGGCGCGCGCGCGCTGTATATATTTCAGAACGGCAAGGACACGCTTTACCGGATTCACGGGTCGCCTGAGTACTGGTCGATCGGTCGGGCGGTTTCCAGCGGCTGCGTGAGACTGATGAACCAGGATATCGTCGACTTGTACAATCGAGTGCCCGTCGGTTCAAAGTTGATGGTCATCTGACGTAATAAAGAGGAATAACCTTCTTGAGACGACGTATCCGGGCGCCTGGGTGGAAATGAAGCTGAGGGACTTGGTATAAAAATCTTAATAACGGAGAAGTATTCCAGTACAGTATGCTTCTGAGTGCAGGAGGTGACGCTGGAAAAACTTCTCTACGCCTATGCATGCCTTCTGGCGGTTTTAACTCTCATGGCTGCGACCAGCGCCAGTTCTGACAAATGGCCAACCGGGCGCGCGTTTCGCTATGTGGCGCTGAACGCCGCAATTCTCGCATCCTTTGCCGTCAATCTGGCTATAACATCCGCTGCGGGAATACCCGCGGCAGGGCCTCTTGCCTTTCATGGCGCCTTGATCCTGCTCTATGTCTCGTATCCTGTCGCGGCGACCGCGATCGCGTTGCTGGTGGCGTACATTGTCCTGGCGAAAAATTCCGAGCTTTCGATTCTCGTAGAACTCGTCCCGATGTTGGGCGTTGCTCTGACGCTGAGAGTGATCGGCCGGGACACTTATCGGGTCACCTGGCCGGTGAAAGTGGTGTCTATTGCCGCCGCCGCGGCGCTCGCTTCCATTGTCTCTACAATCCTGTCCGGCGCGTCTCTGCAGGTCGTCATTGGCAATTTTGTAATGACTGCGCTGGTCGTCTCGGCAGGCGCCTATTTCTTTGAACGAGAGAAAGCATTGCGCGATCGTCGAGCCTATTGGCGGGAAAGAGCGCAAACAGACCATCTGACGACGCTCTATAACCGCAGTCGTTTCGAACGCGACATCTCTGTTCTGGTGGAAAACAACGATGTTGGCCTCCTGCTCATCGACGCCGACAATTTCAAGATGGTCAATGATCGGTTCGGGCACGAGGCGGGTGATATCGCGCTTACCCACATTTCGCAGGTGCTGTACAGCGAATTGGCGGATCCCCAGAAGGCCTATCGCATAGGCGGGGAGGAATTCGCCGTCATCATCTGCGACAATTCCAGCGCGCGAATCGTCGCGATTGCGGAAAGCATTCGGGGCAAAATCGAGACGAGTTCTCTGATCGTCAATGGCCAGTCCCTCAAGATGACCGTTAGTATAGGTCTGACGCTTGGGAAGAAAGGCGATAGTCCGGCTGAAGTCATGCGACAGGCCGATAAAAGTCTTTACCGGGCAAAGGATCGCGGCAGAAACTGTGTCGATGTATTTGAAGAGGCGCGCTCCGCAGCGTAGCGGTTCTCGCCCAATCCATATTCAGAAGGTAATCCAATTTGGAACCGAATAGTGAGCAATCAGGCAAGTCGATCCTCATCGTGGACGACGATGCATTCGACAGAAGCCTGATAACGCGCAATTTGCGGACGGAACTGCCCAATTATGATCTGGTGGAAGTGTCGGACAGCAGTCAGGTGATCTCCGCAATGGAGCATCGCCGGCCCAAACTGGTTCTCCTCGACATCTGGATGCCGTCGCCCGACGGTTTCGAGGTGCTTGAGGCGATCAGAGCCAGCAAGGAGTATGCGGAATTGCCGGTCATCATGCTCTCGAGTTCGACCAATCCGGTAGACAAGAGCAGAGCCAAGTCGCGCGGCGCCAATGGATATGAGGTCAAGCCGGCCAGTCTCGCAGGATACAGAACGCTCGCGAAAGCGGTGTCCGCCCGCTTGCAGGAAGGCTAGTTTTTCGACGAACGCTTTGGCGCGTTGCCTAGATAATCTGGCCAGGTATCTGGAAGCAGATAGTCGCGCCTTTGTCGAATTCGGAATCGTCGACCCAGAGAGTTCCGCCGCGCACCTCGATCAGTTGCTTTACGGCGGCGAGGCCGAATCCATGGACGGCGCCTTGCGCGTCTGAATGCGGTGCGCCCCCGATCGGATGGTCTTTCGATCCGAAACCCTTGCCGTCGTCCGACACCTTGATCACGAGCCATTCGCCGTCTCTGTCTGCAATCTCGTCAACGAGAACGGCGACGCGCGATTTGGAGAACTTGATGGCGTTGTCCAGCAGATTTCTCAAAACAATCTGGAGAGCCGCCTTGTCCGTCGTTACCTGGCAGTTCGGGAGGGAAACTGATTTCTTGGATAGAGGATCAAGTATAGCCACCAGATCCGAGCAGATATGCTGCAGATCGACTGTCTGGTGAGGCGCAAGGTCCAGCGTCAGCGACCGCGCATAGGACAGCATGTCGTCGATCTGGGACAGCGCCTTTTGAGTCATGTCGCCGGCCTTGGCCAATAGCTCGGTCTTGCCGTCGCCCAGATCCTCGAAACCTTCGCTAATCATCTCGACAATCAGGCCGATTTGGCGCAATGGCCCCCTCAGATCATGGGCCGCAGTCGACGTGAACAGCGAAAGATCATCGTTCAGGGCTTTGATTTTTGCGTTGCTCTCGGCCTGCTTGAACTGGGTTTCCTTGAATTCGGTGATGTCGGTCGCGATACCGATAATTCCGGTTATCACGTCGCCCGTTCGGATCGGCGACAGCGTTGTCTGCCACCATATCGGACCTGTCGAAAGATCGATATTTTCCTCATAGGTGTACGCCGCATTGCTGCTCAGACATTTGCGGTAGTTTTTTGTTATCGTGTCGGCGGTCCGCGCAGGCAGGAAATCGTATGGAGATTTGCCGAAAACCTCCTCCTGCTTCAGGCCGCTCATCTGTTCATGCCTGCGATTGAGCTTTCGAAACTGAAATTTTTCGGCGGGCAGAACATCGAGCACGAAGATTGGCACCTCGATGGAATCGAGGATTTCTTCCGAGTAGATCACGGAGGACATCGTCATGCGAGGTTCAGCCGTTTACGGCGCTCACCAGTTCTCTGACCTTCTTGGTGTGCGCAACGGCCTGCTGCGCGCCGCGCGTCTGCGTAAGCAGGTCGAATGAGCTGTCTTCGTCGTCGGTGACTGCGGTCATCGCCTTGTCGGTGTAGTGCGCCGAATTCGGGTCGCGCTTCACGGTTCGAGCCAGCAGCAGTAGATCAATGATCGCGCGAAGGATCCGGCCGTGTTTCACTACCGTCTCGCCGACGTAGCGCGGCCAGAACACGACAGGATGTTCCCGGGGCAGGCCATGCCGACGCTCGTCGGGGTGCTTGAGCCGCAGGACGCCGCTTTGCAGCGGATGAACGCGTTCCAGCGGAACCGTCGTTTTGAAGGTGAAAAGCACCTTGAGCAATCGGAACAGCGGAACGCCCGATCCTGCGGCGCGACGCAGCAATGTCAGCGTGTGTTCCTTCGAATAATAGAGCGACCAGGCCTCCTCGTAGATGGCCTTGAACTCCTCGTTGCTCATCTTCTCATGAGCAGTGCAGACATGCTCGAGATCGTAGATATTGAGATCGGGCTCCATGGCGATGCCCTGGTTCCACAGCTTCTGATGGTCTTCGGAGCCGGGCAGGGGCGTAAGCAGGAAGAATTCGATGATATCGAGCGGCAGTTCCTCCTGGATGATTTCGATATCCCGGCGTATCGATTCCGGTGTGTCGGCAGGAAAACCAAGAATGTATCCGGCCATGGTGATGATGCCCTGATCCTTCCAGGCCAAAAGCATCTTGCGGTATTCGGTAATCTTGTTCTGACGCTTCTTCGCGCTCGCCAGATTGTCCGGGTTGACGTTCTCGAGACCGATGAAAACGCGCGTCATGCCGGCGCGTTTGGCCTTCTCGATAAAGTTCTCGATCTTGTGGCACAAAGTGTCGACCTGGATCATCAATCCGATCGGTATGCCGTCGCGCTCACGCAGCAATATCAGCCTGTCGAAGATCGCTTCCCAGTGTCTGTTCCGGGCGAAGTTGTCGTCCGTGATGAAGAACTTGCTGATGCCCTGTTCCCAGTTGAGACGCACGATCTCTTCTATGTCGTCGGCGGAACGGAATCGCGACTTGCGTCCCTGCACGTTGATGATCGTGCAGAAGGAACACTGGTAGGGGCAGCCGCGGCCGGCGTCGAAACTTGTGCTGAGCCCCAGCGTACGCTTGACGTTGACCTTTGGCAGAATGGGCACTGGCGTTTCATTGAGGCCAGGCAGGTCGTTCATGAAATTGTAGACTGGCTGGAGCTTGTTCGCGGCTGCGTCGATCAGCACCTGGTCCAATCGGCCTTCCGCTTCGCCGGCGAACATGGCGACGCCGAGCTCGCGGCAGGCGTCCAGTTCGATGGCCTTTCCGTCCAGCATCGCCAGGCAACCGGAAATATGGAATCCGCCCATCGCTACCGGAACGCCGGCGTCTCTAAACGGCCGCGCGATATCAAGGGCGCGCGGATACTGGTTCGACTGAACGCCGACAAGGGCGACCATCCCGAAATTATCGTTCTGGCGCAGTGTCTTCAGCAACGATTTGGTTTTGACGCGCGTATTGGTTTCGTCGATGATGGTAATGTCAATGTCGACGTCTTCGCCGAGGACACGACGCTCCGCGCAATCGGCCGCTATGCCGTAAACCGCAGCGAGAGAATTGGACGGAATCATTGCGCGCCACCAGCGAATGACGTAGCCGTCATCGTCATAGTGTGATGGTTTGATCAGGATAAGCTGGAAGCGGCGTTTGGCTTGTTTGGGGTCTGCCAAGTAAATGTCCCTGTATTCGGATTTCGCGGACATCGTATGTCGAGCGATGCAAAGTTGCCCAACACTATATTCGTTTCCGCCAAAAATATCGACCGTCAATTCCGCAGAATTTTGACAGTCGCGGTTCTCCTCGAACAATTGCGCGTGAATTCGACAAAGCAACGACGAAGAAAATTGCGACGTCGCCATGTAGACGAGTTGCGAATCAGATAAGTGCATGCTTATATGTTTTCATGATCGAGAACGACATCTTCAAAGCGCTGGCTGATCCGACGCGCCGCGCAATATTTGAA
This sequence comes from Flavimaribacter sediminis, assembly GCF_019492055.1. Taxonomy (GTDB): domain Bacteria; phylum Pseudomonadota; class Alphaproteobacteria; order Rhizobiales; family Rhizobiaceae; genus Flavimaribacter; species Flavimaribacter sediminis. The sequence continues at coordinate 1,284,056 of NZ_JAICBX010000001.1, forward strand.
AAACTGGCGAATGGAAGCATGAACGCCAGCGCGCTGCGGGAAGGAATCGATATAAGCCAGCCCGCCATGTCCCAACACCTGTCGGTCTTGCGCAATGCAAGTCTCGTCCGGGAAGAACGGCAGGGACGCTTCGTCAACTATGAAGTCAATCCGGACGGACTGGCGCAGATCGCCGGTTGGCTTGCCAAATACCGCGCTTATTGGCCGGCGCGCATCGACGCGCTCAAGGCTTTGTTGAAGGAAATGGATCAATGAAGCATTCGAAGCAAACGCCGCAGAACGAATTGGTTTTCGAGTATTCCCTCGATGCTCCGCCAGAAAAGGTTTGGCGCGCGATCTCTCTCCAAGAATACCGCGCCGAATGGCTGCCGAACTGCGATCTTGATGAGACGCAGCCGATGGCCGAGACGCCCGGCGAGGAAATAATCTTCCGGATGCGCGAAGATGGTCCGCCGTCCGCTTCAAGCACGGTCACGTTTCAGATCAGGTCCGATGTCCGGGGCGGAACGCGTTTGAGGATCATTCATAAGGCGCCGGAAGCAAGGGCAGGGCGCAAGCCGCCCGTGGCAGCCAATTGCAATGGCGGATGTCTGTTGCGGGCTGCATGATCGTGAAGGCGCCGCGTGACAGGATACAGGAGAAAGTGATGAGCGGAGCAACGCAATTCGTTCCCGTGGTCGTGGAGCAATCCAGTCGCGGAGATCGCTCTTTCGATATCTATTCGAGGCTACTGCGCGAGCGCATCGTGTTCCTCAACGGTGAGGTCAATGACGCGATATCGGCTCTGGTGTGCGCCCAGTTGCTGTTGCTTGAGGCCGAGAATCCGAAAAAGCCCATCAACCTCTATATCAATTCGCCGGGCGGCGTGGTGACCAGCGGTTTCGCGATCTACGACACGATGCAGTTCATCCAGGCGCCGGTCCACACATTATGCATGGGAACGGCCCGCTCGATGGGATCCTTCCTTCTGATGGCCGGAGAACCGGGACACCGCATGGCGCTGCCCAACGCCAGTCTTCATGTTCACCAGCCTTTGGGCGGATTTCAGGGACAGGCGTCGGATATCCTGATCCACGCCGAAGACATCCGGAATACGAAACAGCGTATAACGAGACTCTATGCGGCGCATTGCGGTCGGACCTATGAGGAGGTGGAGCGCACGCTCGATCGCGATCATTTCATGGCGCCGGATGAAGCATTGGCGTGGGGCTTGATAGACGGCGTGCTCGCCCGGCGCGCTGCGGCCGCTTGAAATTCTTGCCTGAATCCCCATATCGCTCACGATCTACGCCGTGCGTAGAGCAATTGCGGCGTCGAACGGATCACGGGGTCGTGAAAACATGGCGGCGGCCCTCTTTGCCTTGGGAAGTTTTACTGGTATAGGATTTCTCGACATCGAAGGTGAGAGTGCAACTGGCGCCGGTCTCGATTTGACTTGGACGTGGGATTATTTTATTGCAATAATTCCAGATAGGCTCTTGTGGATTTTCGAATCGACGATTATTAAGAGTGGAAACAGACACGCGGCGCGTGGGACTGACGGGTCCTTTTTACGCGCCGTAAACGCGTGAGCGGCACATGGCATCAAAAACCAACCCCTTTACGTTTCTGCAGCAGGTACGCTCCGAAACGTCAAAAGTGACGTGGCCTTCGAGGCGGGAGACCATGATCTCGACGATCATGGTGCTCATCATGGTGTTTCTTGCTGCTTTGTTTTTCTTTGTGGCGGATCAGGCTCTCGGCTTTGTTGTGGGCTGGATTCTGAATGTCGGCGGTTGATACGGGCGCGAGGCGGGAGAAGGTAATGGCAGCGCGCTGGTATATCGTGCACGCTTATTCGAATTTTGAGAAAAAGGTCGCTGAATCCATTGAGGAGCAGGCGAAGGCCAAGGGGTTGGATCATCTGTTCGAGAAGATCCTGGTGCCGACTGAAAAGGTCGTGGAAGTGCGGCGCGGCCGCAAGGTTGACTCCGAGCGCAAGTTCTTCCCGGGCTATGTCATGGTTCGCGCGGATTTGACGGATGACGCTTATCATCTGATCAAGAACACGCCGAAAGTGACCGGTTTTCTTGGTTCGGACAACAAGCCGGTGCCGATCCCCGATTCCGAGGCCGAGCGTATTCTGACGCAAGTCCAGGAAGGCGTCGATCGGCCGAAGCCGTCGATCTCCTTCGAAATCGGTGAGCAGATCCGCGTCGCAGACGGACCGTTCGCGTCCTTCTCGGGAACGGTGCAGGAAGTCGATGAAGAGCGTTCGCGCCTCAAGGTGGAGGTATCCATCTTCGGTCGGGCGACGCCGGTCGAACTGGAATACGGTCAGGTCGAAAAGGTCTGATCGCTACGGCGGCGCAAGCCGCCTCGCGCGTGGAAGGAAGACTGGCCAAGCCAGCCAGTTCGACCGCACCACGCAACCGCAGCCGCCGGGAAACCGGCAATCGGACAGGGTCGGGGCTCCGACGCCGGTCCTCAATCATGACGGGCCTCGGTCGGTCAACAATAGGCAGAGAGTAGCATGGCTAAAAAAGTTGCAGGTCAGCTGAAGCTGCAGGTGCCGGCAGGCGCGGCGAACCCGTCGCCGCCGATCGGACCGGCGCTTGGTCAGCGCGGCATCAATATCATGGAATTCTGCAAGGCGTTCAACGCCGCCACGCAGGAAATGGAAAAGAGCATTCCGATTCCGTGCATCATTACCTACTACCAGGACAAGTCCTTCACCTTCACGATGAAGCAGCCTCCTGTCAGCTATTTCCTCAAGAAGGAAGCAAAGCTGAAGTCCGGATCGAGCGAGCCTGGCCGCAAGGTCGCAGGCAGCATCACCCGCGACAAGGTCCGTAGCATCGCCGAAGCGAAGATGAAGGATCTGAACGCGGCCGATATCGAAGGCGCAATGGCCATGGTTGAGGGCTCCGCCCGCTCCATGGGGCTGGAAGTCAAGGGTTGAGACGATGGCCAAATTAGCAAAACGCACGAAGAGTGTTCGCGAAGGTATTGATAATACGCGCCTTTATGACCTCACCGAAGCCGTATCGATGGTCAAGGAGCGGGCGACCGCGAAATTCGATGAAACCATCGACGTAGCAATGAATCTGGGTGTTGATCCGCGCCACGCCGACCAGATGGTCCGTGGCGTCGTCAGTCTGCCGCATGGCACCGGTCGTTCTGTACGGGTCGCCGTGTTTGCGCGCGACGCGAAGGCGGAAGAAGCCAGGGAAGCCGGCGCTGATATCGTTGGAGCGGAAGAACTGGTCGAGGCCGTTCAGGGCGGTCAGATCAATTTCGATCGCTGCATTGCGACGCCGGACATGATGCCGCTCGTCGGTCGCCTCGGCAAGGTGCTGGGTCCGCGCGGCCTTATGCCCAATCCGAAGGTTGGCACGGTGACGATGGACGTGAAGGCGGCTGTCGGGGCCTCCAAGGGCGGCGCCGTGGAGTTTCGCGTCGAGAAGGCCGGCATCGTCCATGCGGGCGTTGGCAAGGCGTCTTTCGACGCCAAGGCGATTGAGGAAAATATCCGCGCATTCGCCGACGCCGTGATCAAGGCGAAGCCGACAGGCGCAAAGGGCAGCTATCTCAAGCGCATCGCCCTGTCGTCGACAATGGGTACAGGCGTGAAGGTCGATCCGTCGACAATCGGATCCGCCTGAGTTTGAAAGAGTTTCGCGCCGGTTTCGGCCGGCGCAAAAGTTTCGGCCTTCGGGCCGAAAATCCGGACTTCGGTCCGGAATTCCTGTCCGAGATTGCAGGTGGTTCTCCTTAATCACTTGGCCTGCATGAGACGGGTAAGAACAGAAATTTCGGGCCTGGCGCCCGGTATTCGGTTCGAACCTTCTTTGCCTTGTGCCTGGATTTCGGTCCGGTTCGAGGGGACAGGATCCTCAAGCGTCGCTTGCGGGTCGCAAATGGCTCCGGGCGGCAAGGCAAAACCCGACAGGTTTCGAATAGTCGAACCTGTCAACTGGAGAGTGGCAGTGGAAAGAGCGGAAAAACGCGAATTCGTCACGACGCTGAACGAAGTCTTCAAGACATCGGGCTCTGTGGTCGTGGCCCACTATACCGGTCTGTCGGTCGCGCAAATGAACGATCTTCGTTCAAAGATGCGTGACGCGGGCGGCACGGTAAAGGTCGCGAAGAATCGCCTGGCCAAAATTGCTCTTCAGGGCACGGAGTCGGAAAAGATGACAGATCTTTTCCAGGGACAGACGGTCATCGCCTACAGCGAAGACCCGATCACAGCTCCGAAAGTCGCCGTCGAGTTCGCCAAGAGCAACGAGAAGCTCGTTGTTCTGGGTGGCGCGATGGGGGCAACCGTTCTCGACGAAGGCGGCGTGAAGGCACTTGCCTCGCTTCCGTCCATCGACGAGCTGCGTGCGAAGATTGTCGGCATGATCAACACGCCGGCCACGCGCATCGCACAGGTTGTCAGTGCGCCTGCGGGTCAGCTCGCACGCGTCATGAACGCTTATGCCCAGAAGAACGAAGCCGCCTAGGCGGACCTTCGCTGTAATACAAACCAGTTCGAACCGAACCTAAGGAAACTGAAAAATGGCTGATCTTGCCAAGATTGTAGAAGACCTCTCGAACCTTACAGTCCTGGAAGCTGCAGAGCTTTCGAAGATGCTCGAAGAGCATTGGGGCGTTTCTGCTGCGGCGCCGGTAGCGGTTGCTGCGGCTGCAGGCGGCGCCGGCGAAGCCGCTGCTGCTGAAGAAAAGGACGAATTTGACGTTGTTCTCACCGAAGCAGGTGACAAGAAGATCAACGTGATCAAGGAAGTCCGTGCGATCACCGGCCTTGGACTGAAGGAAGCCAAGGATCTGGTCGAAAGCGCGCCGAAGCCTGTAAAGGAAGGCGTTGCCAAGGCGGAAGCCGAGGAAATCAAGAAGAAGCTCGAAGAAGCAGGCGCTAAAGTCGAGCTTAAATAACGGTTTTTCCGTTTCGACGCGGAGCGGGTTTTCCTGTTCCGCGTCGCTTCAGGAAAGCCCTGAACTGATTACCCAAGAGCCTCAAAATGGGCTCTTGGGTAATGGGTTCTCAAAGACCCGTTTTTTGCGAAGCCCCCTGGCCAGCGGCTTCGTCCGGTGCAGGCCCGAATGCAAGATACGAAGGAGCTCCGATGGCTCAGACCCTTTCGTTTAATGGTCGCAGGCGCGTACGTAAGTTTTTTGGTAAAATACCTGAAGTCGCAGAAATGCCGAACCTCATCGAGGTTCAGAAGGCGTCCTACGACCAGTTTCTCATGGTTGACGAGCCCGAAGGCGGTCGACCGGACGAGGGGCTGCAGGCTGTCTTCAAGTCCGTATTCCCGATCTCGGACTTTTCCGGCGCATCCATGCTGGAATTTGTCTCTTACGAATTCGAACCGCCGAAGTTCGACGTTGAAGAGTGCCGTCAGCGCGATCTGACCTTCGCAGCGCCGCTGAAAGTCACGCTGCGCCTGATCGTTTTCGATATCGACGAGGAAACCGGCGCGAAGTCCATCAAGGACATCAAGGAACAGAACGTCTACATGGGCGACATGCCGCTCATGACCGACAATGGCACCTTTATCGTCAATGGCACGGAACGCGTCATTGTCTCGCAGATGCACCGTTCGCCCGGCGTCTTCTTCGACCATGACAAGGGCAAGAGCCATTCTTCGGGCAAGCTGTTGTTCGCCGCTCGCGTCATTCCCTATCGCGGTTCGTGGCTCGACATCGAGTTCGACGCCAAGGACATCGTGCATGCGCGTATCGACCGACGCCGCAAGATTCCGGCGACCTCGCTGCTGATGGCGCTTGGCATGGATGGCGAGGACATTCTCGACACCTTCTACAATCACTCCGTCTACACACGAGAAGGCGATGGATGGCGTATTCCCTTCCAGCCCGATGCGCTGAAAGGCAACAAGACCATCACTGAACTTGTTGACGCTGACAGCGGCGAAGTTGTGGCGGAAGCGGGCAAGAAACTCACGCCGCGCTTCCTGAAGCAGTTGACCGAGAAGGGCGTCAAGGCGCTTCGCGCCACCGACGAGGACCTTTACGGCAACTATCTGGCAACCGATCTTGTCAACCTGGAAACCGGCGAGATCTATCTCGAGGCCGGCGACGAGATCGACGAGAAGACGCTGCCTGTCGCAATCGAGGCCGGTTTCACAGAACTTCCGATCCTCGACATCGACCATGTCAATGTCGGCGCATACATCCGCAACACGCTTTCCGCAGACAAGAACGAAGACCGCCAGGACGCGCTCTTCGATATCTACCGCGTGATGCGCCCGGGCGAGCCGCCCACAATGGAATCGGCGGAAGCGATGTTCACGTCGCTGTTCTTCGATCCGGAGCGTTACGACCTGTCTTCGGTCGGTCGCGTCAAGATGAACATGCGCCTCGATCTGGACGCTGACGACACCGTTCGCGTGCTGCGCAAGGAGGATATCCTTGCCGTGGTCAAGACGCTTGTCGAACTGCGTGACGGCAAGGGCGAGATCGACGACATCGACAATCTCGGCAATCGCCGCGTGCGTTCGGTCGGCGAACTGATGGAGAACCAGTACCGTCTGGGTCTCTTGCGCATGGAACGCGCCATCAAGGAACGCATGTCGTCCATCGAGATCGACACCGTGATGCCGCAGGACCTGATCAACGCCAAGCCGGCGGCCGCCGCCGTGCGCGAGTTCTTCGGTTCCTCGCAGTTGTCGCAGTTCATGGACCAGGTCAATCCGCTCTCGGAGATTACGCACAAGCGTCGCCTTTCGGCGCTTGGACCGGGTGGTCTGACGCGTGAACGCGCGGGCTTTGAGGTTCGCGACGTGCATCCGACGCATTACGGCCGCATCTGTCCGATCGAAACGCCGGAAGGTCCGAATATCGGACTGATCAACTCGCTCGCGACCTTTGCCCGCGTCAACAAATACGGTTTCATCGAAAGTCCCTACCGCCGGATTTCCGACGGCAAGGTGACCAATGAAGTGCTGTATCTGTCGGCCATGGAAGAGGCCAAGTACCATGTCGCTCAGGCCAACGCTGTTCTCACGGAAGACGGATCGTTCGCTGACGAGTTCGTCGTCTGCCGCCATGCGGGAGACGTGATGCTTGCTCCGCGTGAAACGATCGACCTGATGGACGTTTCGCCGAAGCAGGTGGTCTCTGTCGCCGCCGCCCTGATCCCGTTCCTGGAAAACGACGACGCCAACCGCGCTCTCATGGGTTCGAACATGCAGCGTCAGGCCGTGCCGCTTGTGCGCGCCGAAGCGCCGTTCGTGGGAACCGGCATGGAGCCGATCGTGGCGCGCGATTCCGGTGCGGCCATTGCCGCGCACCGGACCGGTGTTGTCGATCAGGTGGACGCAACGCGTGTCGTTATCCGGGCGACCGAGGAACTCGATCCTTCCAAGTCCGGCGTCGACATCTACACGCTGCAGAAGTTCCAGCGTTCGAACCAGAACACCTGCATCAACCAGCGTCCGCTGGTCAATGTGGGCGACCGGATCGAGAAGGGCGACATCATCGCTGACGGTCCGTCGACGGATCTGGGCGATCTTGCGCTCGGCCGCAACGTGCTCGTCGCGTTCATGCCCTGGAACGGCTACAACTACGAGGACTCGATCCTTCTGTCCGAGCGCATTGTGCGTGATGACGTCTTTACGTCGATCCACATCGACGAATTCGAAGTCATGGCGCGCGACACCAAGCTTGGACCGGAAGAGATCACCCGTGACATTCCGAACGTGTCTGAAGAGGCTCTGAAGAACCTTGACGAGGCAGGCATCGTCTACATCGGCGCAGAAGTCGCTCCGGGCGACATCCTGGTCGGCAAGATTACGCCGAAGGGCGAAAGCCCGATGACGCCGGAAGAGAAGCTGCTTCGCGCGATCTTCGGTGAAAAGGCTTCCGATGTTCGCGACACGTCGATGCGGATGCCGCCCGGCACCTTCGGCACGGTCGTCGAAGTGCGCGTCTTCAACCGCCATGGCGTGGAAAAGGACGAGCGCGCGATGGCGATCGAGCGCGAGGAAATCGAGCGTCTCGCAAAAGACCGCGACGACGAACAGGCGATCCTCGACCGCAACGTCTACGGACGTCTCTCCGACATGCTGGAAGGCAAGACGGCTGTCGCCGGACCGAAGGGTTTCAAGAAGGGTGGAGCGCTCGACGCAGAAACCATTCAGGAGTATCCGCGTTCGCAATGGTGGATGTTCGCCGTCGACGACGAAAAACTCCAGGGCGAGATCGAAAGCCTGCGCACCCAGTACGATGAATCCAAGAAGCGGCTGGAACAGCGCTTCATGGACAAGGTCGAGAAGGTCCAGCGCGGAGACGAGATGCCGCCCGGCGTCATGAAGATGGTCAAGGTGTTCGTCGCCGTCAAACGCAAGGTACAGCCTGGCGACAAGATGGCCGGACGTCACGGCAACAAGGGTGTGATCTCGCGCATCGTTCCGATCGAGGACATGCCGTTCCTCGAAGACGGCACGCATGTCGATATCGTTCTGAACCCGCTCGGCGTGCCATCGCGCATGAATGTCGGACAGATCCTTGAAACCCATCTGGGCTGGGCTTGCGCCGGCATGGGCAACAAGATCGGCAAGTTGCTCGAAGGCTACAAGGAAGGCGGCGATATCAAGCCGCTGCGCGACACGATGGAAGACGTGATGGGCGCCGGTCCGAAGGCCGAGCCGATCAAGGACTATGACGACGATTCCATCGTCAGGCTGGCCGAACAGACAAAGCGCGGCGTGTCGATTGCCACTCCGGTCTTCGACGGCGCCGTCGAAATGGACGTCAACGAGATGCTCGCAAGCGCCGGGTTCAAGGAATCCGGCCAGTCGACGCTCTATGACGGCCGCACGGGCGAACAGTTCGACCGTCAGGTCACGGTCGGCTACATCTACATGTTGAAGCTGAACCACCTGGTGGACGACAAGATCCACGCCCGTTCCATTGGTCCGTACTCGCTCGTCACCCAGCAGCCGCTGGGCGGCAAGGCGCAGTTCGGCGGCCAGCGCTTCGGTGAAATGGAGGTATGGGCGCTTGAAGCCTACGGCGCCGCCTATACCTTGCAGGAAATGTTGACGGTCAAGTCCGACGACGTGGCCGGACGCACCAAGGTCTATGAGGCGATCGTTCGCGGCGACGATACGTTCGAAGCCGGCATTCCGGAGAGCTTTAACGTTCTCGTCAAGGAAATGCGGTCTCTGGGTCTCAACGTGGAGCTGGAAAACACCCGCGTCGAGACGGAAGACCAGGACGCCGAGAGGCTGCCCGACGCGGCTGAATAATGATGAAACGGCGCGCGTGGAGGCAAACGCGCGCCGGTTCTGGCCATTGCGGATCCACCAGCCGCAAAATGGCCATAACGAGAGACAGGATTTATACAGGCGTCCTGACACCGATTCCGGAACCAGCCGGACATGACGCCAAACAGGGGTAGAACCCCGCGAAGGAGACAGGCATGAACCACGAGGTCATGAACCTTTTCAACTCCCAGGCTCCGGTCCAGACGTTCGATTCCATCCGGATTTCGATCGCGTCTCCGGAAAAAATTCTTTCGTGGTCCTACGGCGAGATCAAGAAGCCGGAAACCATCAACTACCGTACGTTCAAGCCGGAACGCGACGGACTGTTCTGCGCGCGCATCTTCGGGCCGATCAAGGACTACGAATGTCTTTGCGGCAAGTACAAGCGCATGAAATACAAGGGCATCATCTGCGAAAAGTGCGGCGTTGAAGTCACTCTGTCGCGCGTTCGCCGCGAGCGCATGGGCCATATAGAACTTGCCGCCCCGGTCGCGCATATCTGGTTCCTGAAGTCCCTGCCGAGTCGCATCGGAACGCTGCTCGACATGACGCTGAAGGATATCGAACGCGTTCTGTATTTCGAAAACTACATCGTCACCGAGCCGGGCCTCACGTCTCTCAGCGAGAACCAGCTTCTGTCGGAAGAAGAGTTCATGATCGCCGTCGACGAGTTCGGCGAAGACGCTTTCACGGCGATGATCGGCGCGGAAGCCATCTACGAACTGCTGGCCGGCATGGATCTTGACAAGATCGCCGTTGATCTGCGCGACGAACTGGCTGCGACGAGTTCGGAACTGAAGACCAAGAAGCTGATGAAGCGGCTGAAGCTGGTCGAGAACTTCATTGAATCCGGCAACCGGCCGGAATGGATGATCATGAAGGTCATCCCGGTTATTCCGCCGGACCTGCGTCCGCTGGTTCCGCTCGACGGCGGCCGTTTCGCGACCTCCGACCTCAACGACCTCTATCGTCGCGTCATCAACCGTAACAACCGCCTGAAGCGGTTGATCGAACTGCGCGCGCCCGGCATCATCATCCGCAACGAGAAGCGGATGCTGCAGGAGTCCGTTGACGCTCTGTTCGACAACGGTCGTCGGGGCAGGGTGATAACCGGCGCCAACAAGCGTCCGCTGAAATCGCTCTCCGACATGCTTAAGGGCAAGCAAGGTCGTTTCCGTCAGAACCTGCTCGGCAAGCGCGTCGACTATTCCGGCCGTTCCGTGATCGTGACCGGTCCGGAGCTCAAGCTGCACCAGTGCGGCCTGCCGAAAAAGATGGCGCTGGAGCTCTTCAAGCCGTTCATCTATGCGCGGCTTGACGCCAAGGGCTATTCGTCCACCGTCAAGCAGGCCAAGAAGCTGGTCGAGAAGGAAAAACCGGAAGTCTGGGATATCCTCGACGAGGTCATCCGCGAGCATCCGGTGCTCCTGAACCGTGCGCCGACGCTGCACAGGCTGGGCATCCAGGCCTTCGAGCCGACGCTGGTCGAAGGCAAGGCGATCCAGTTGCATCCGCTGGTCTGTACCGCTTTCAACGCCGACTTTGACGGCGACCAGATGGCCGTGCATGTCCCGCTGTCGCTCGAAGCGCAGCTCGAAGCCCGCGTTCTGATGATGTCGACGAACAACATCCTGCATCCGGCCAATGGCGCGCCGATCATCGTGCCGTCCCAGGATATGGTCCTCGGTCTCTTCTATCTTTCAATCATGAACGAGAACGAGCCAGGCGAGGGCATGATCTTCGCCGATATGGGCGAGTTGCATCACGCCCTGGAAAACAAGGTCGTCACGCTGCACTCAAAGATCAAGGGCCGCTTCAAGACGGTCGACGAGGAAGGCAATCCGGTTTCCGCGATTCACGAGACGACGCCTGGCCGCATGATCATCGGCGAACTTCTGCCGAAGAACTTCAAGGTGCCTTTCGATACCTGCAACCAGGAAATGACCAAGAAGAACATCTCCAGGATGATCGACACGGTCTATCGCCATTGCGGTCAGAAAGAGACGGTCATTTTCTGTGACCGGATCATGCAGCTTGGCTTCGGCCACGCCTGCCGCGCCGGTATTTCCTTCGGCAAGGACGACATGGTCATTCCGGCCGCCAAGGCGCAAATCGTCAACGACACCGAAATACTCGTCAAGGAATACGAGCAGCAGTACAATGACGGCCTGATCACCCAGGGCGAAAAGTACAACAAGGTCGTGGACGCCTGGGGCAAGGCCACCGAGAAGGTCGCGGAAGAAATGATGGCCCGTATCAAGGCTGTCGAATTCGACGACAATGGTCGCCAGAAGCCGATGAATTCAGTCTACATGATGAGCCATTCGGGCGCGCGTGGTTCTCCGAACCAGATGCGTCAGCTCGGCGGCATGCGCGGCCTCATGGCCAAGCCGTCCGGCGAAATCATCGAAACGCCGATCACGTCGAACTTCAAGGAAGGCCTGACGGTCAACGAGTACTTCAACTCCACGCACGGCGCCCGCAAGGGACTGGCGGACACGGCGCTGAAGACTGCGAACTCGGGTTACCTGACCCGTCGTCTCGTCGACGTGGCGCAGGATTGCATCGTCACACAGGTCGATTGCGGCACGGACAAGGGTTTGACGATGACCGCCATCGTCGACGCCGGCCAGGTGGTCGCCTCCATCGGCCAGCGTATCCTCGGCCGCACGGCGCTGCACGATATCACGCATCCGCAGACCGGCGACGTTCTCGTCGCCTCCGGCAAGATGATCGAAGAACCGGATGTGGTTGCAATCGAAGCCGCCAATATCCAGTCGGTCCAGATCCGCTCGGCCCTTACCTGTGAGATGCAGAATGGCATCTGCGCCACCTGCTACGGTCGCGACCTGGCGCGCGGAACGCCGGTCAATATCGGCGAGGCCGTCGGCGTTATCGCCGCACAGTCGATCGGCGAACCTGGCACGCAGCTCACCATGCGGACCTTCCACCTGGGCGGCACGGCCACGGTTGTGGACCAGTCCTTCCTGGAAGCCTCGTACGAGGGCAAGGTCAGGATCAAGAACCGGAACGTCCTTCGCAATTCCGAAGGCAATCTGGTCGCCATGGGCCGCAGCATGTCGGTCCAGATCCTCGACGAGCAGGATGTCGAAAGGTCGTCGCAGCGCGTCGCCTACGGTTCGCGCCTCTTTGTCGACGACGGCGATGTGGTCAAGCGCGGCCAGCGCCTTGCCGAGTGGGACCCGTATACGCGTCCGATGATGACGGAAGTCGCCGGCGTGGTTGAATTCGAGGACGTCGTCGATGGCGTGTCCGTAACCGAATCGGCCGACGAAACGACCGGCATCACCAAGCGTCAGGTCATTGACTGGCGCTCGACGCCGCGCGGCGTCGATCTGAAGCCCGCGATCGTCATCAAGGACAAGAATGGCAAGATCCTCAAGCTTGCCCGTGGCGGTGAAGCGCGCTTCATGTTGTCGGTGGACGCAATTCTGTCGGTCGAGCCCGGCCAGAAGGTGTCGGAGGGCGACGTCCTTGCCCGTGTTCCGATGGAAAGCGCCAAGACCAAGGACATCACCGGTGGTCTGCCGCGAGTCGCCGAGCTGTTCGAGGCCCGTCGCCCGAAGGATCACGCCATCATTGCCGAGATCGACGGAACGATCCGTTTCGGACGTGACTACAAGAACAAGCGCCGCATAATGATCGAGCCGTCGGAAGATGGCGTCGAGCCTGCGGAATATCTCATCCCCAAGGGCAAGCCGTTCCATCTCCAGGACGGCGACCCGATCGAAAAGGGCGAGTATATTCTGGATGGCAATCCTGCGCCGCACGACATTCTTGCGATCAAGGGCGTCGAGGCTCTGGCCTCCTATCTCGTCAACGAGATCCAGGAAGTCTACCGGCTTCAGGGCGTTCTCATCAACGACAAGCATATCGAGGTCATCGTTCGGCAGATGCTGCAGAAGATCGAGATCACGGACTCGGGCGATTCCGCCTACATCGTTGGCGACAATGTCGACCGGATCGAACTGGAGCTGGCCAACGAACGCCTCGAGGAAGAAGGCAAGAAGCCTGCCTTCGGCGATCCTGTGCTGCTTGGCATAACCAAGGCTTCGCTGCAGACGCCGTCTTTCATCTCCGCGGCTTCTTTCCAGGAAACCACGAAGGTTCTGACCGAGGCAGCCGTCGCCGGCAAGATGGACGCCCTTCAGGGTCTGAAGGAAAACGTCATTGTCGGCCGCCTGATCCCGGCGGGCACCGGAGGCGCGATGAATCAGATCCGCCGCGTGGCAAGTTCGCGCGACGAACTTATTCTCGAGGAACGCAAGAAGGAATCCGGCTCGGAAGAAGCTCTGCCGATGCTGACCGGAGTTTCCGGAGATATGGCCGAGGCGCCGGCGAGCGAATAGCTTCTCCGCAACGCCTTTGTGAAACTGAAAGAACCCGGCTCCTGCGAGCCGGGTTCTTCATTTTTGGGCTGATTCGGATGAAATGGTTTTGGGCTCAAGCAGTTTCATCGTCAAAAGGTGACGATAGAAACTTCCCCTTCCACGGCGCCCTGATAGGCCGAGGCGTACGGTTCGTCGTCCGGCATGCCTTCCATAACGCCGATCTGATCAAGTTCGGCTTCCACGTAGCCCTCGCTCGCCATTGCGTTGAGGGTTTCGCGCACGGCGGTGTCGTCGTCCGGCGCCGAAAGGATAATATGGACGTCGATCGGGTCTTCGTCCTTGTCCCGGAAAGCCTTGCCGATGATGATGAACACGATCGGCTCGTCTCCGTCCTCCGCCTGCATGTTGCTGCTCCGTTGTCGCCCTGTTGATTCGGCTCTTTCTGCCTGTTTCTGTCGCGAGGCACAAGAGAGGGGGTGGTTTGTCCTGGAATAATGCCGCGAACCCTCCGCGACGCCGCCAAACGCCGAATTAGTTTCACAATAATTCGGTTCCGGTCTTGACGATGTCCAAGCCAATCAGTATGTACGCGCCACCAGAGCTGATGTGGAGCTTGCTGGTTCGGGATGACTCGTCCTGAAGTTCGCTCCAGACACGGTTCAAACTGCACGTTGATACAAAATGCTGCAAGCACGACACGGATTCCGTGTCCTCTGCATTTTTTGGGCAAGCCGCCAATGGCGGGTTTGCCCGTTTGCGCATGGGTATGCATGCACGGAAAACGCCCGCAAGGGCAACATGAAGAATTATATGAGGAAGGTTGAATGCCAACCGTAAACCAGTTGATTCGCAAACCGCGCCAGGTGCCGGTCAAGCGTAACAAGGTTCCTGCACTGGACGCCAACCCGCAGAAACGCGGCGTTTGCACCCGTGTTTACACAACGACTCCGAAGAAGCCGAACTCGGCGCTTCGCAAGGTAGCCAAAATCCGCCTTACCAACGGCTTTGAAGTTATCGGATACATTCCGGGCGAGGGGCACAACCTACAGGAACACTCCGTTGTGATGATCCGCGGCGGCCGCGTGAAGGACCTTCCCGGCGTTCGCTATCACATCATCCGCGGTGTTCTCGACACCCAGGGTGTCAAGGACCGCAAGCAGCGCCGTTCCAAGTATGGCGCGAAGCGTCCGAAGTAAGACAATCATTTTGCTGGTCATCCAGCGATAGTTGAGAGACGAGACCATGTCCCGACGTCACAGAGCAGAAAAACGTGAGATCAACCCGGATCCGAAATTCGGCGATCTCGTCATCACCAAGTTCATGAACGCCATCATGCTCGACGGCAAGAAGTCCGTAGCTGAAGGCATCGTGTACGGTGCATTCGACATCATCGAAGACAAGACCAAGCAGGAGCCGGTCGGCACGTTCCACGCTGCTCTCGACAATGTCGCTCCTCAGGTCGAGGTTCGTTCGCGCCGCGTTGGCGGCGCCACTTACCAGGTTCCGGTGGATGTTCGTCCGGAGCGTCGTCAGGCGCTCGCGATCCGTTGGCTGATCAGCGCCGCGCGCAATCGCAACGAGACAACCATGATCGAGCGCCTTTCCGGCGAACTCATGGATGCAGCGAACAATCGCGGCAACGCCGTCAAGAAGCGCGAAGACACGCACAAGATGGCCGACGCCAACCGCGCGTTCTCGCATTACCGCTGGTAAATTTTACGAATTTACGCATCGAAAGGCACTGAAATGGCCCGCGAATACAAAATCGAAGACTACCGGAATTTCGGTATCATGGCGCACATCGACGCCGGCAAGACGACGACGACCGAACGTATCCTGTACTACACCGGAAAGTCCCACAAGATCGGCGAAGTTCATGACGGCGCCGCCACAATGGACTGGATGGAGCAGGAGCAGGAGCGCGGCATCACGATCACGTCCGCTGCTACCACGACCTTCTGGAAGGGTCGCGACGGCGCGATGCGTCGCTTCAACATCATCGACACGCCCGGACACGTTGACTTCACGATTGAAGTCGAGCGTTCGCTTCGCGTGCTCGACGGCGCCGTTGCGCTTCTCGACGCCAACGCCGGCGTTGAGCCGCAGACGGAGACCGTTTGGCGTCAGGCTGACAAGTATCACGTCCCGCGGATGATCTTCTGCAACAAGATGGACAAGATCGGCGCGGATTTCTACCGCTCCGTCGATATGGTGAAGAGCCGTCTTGGCGCGATCCCGGTAGTCATGCAGCTGCCGATTGGCGCTGAAAGCGACTTCAAGGGCGTGGTTGATCTTATCGAGATGAACGCTCTGGTATGGCGCGACGAGTCGCTCGGCGCGCAGTGGGACATCGTAGAAATTCCGGCTGATCTCAAAGACCGGGCTGAGGAATATCGCGAAAAGCTCATCGAAACCGTCGTCGAAATCGACGAGGCTGCGATGGAAGCTTATCTCGAAGGCGACATGCCCTCCAACGACCAGATCCGAGCGCTTGTGCGTCAGGGTACGATCAACGTCGACTTCTTCCCGATGTTCTGCGGCAGCGCCTTCAAGAACAAGGGCGTGCAGCCTCTGCTCGACGCTGTCGTCGAATACCTGCCGAGCCCGATCGACATTCCGGCCATCAAGGGCATCGACGCCAAGACCGAAGCCGAGATCAAGCGCGTTGCGTCGGATGACGAGCCGCTGTCCATGCTCGCCTTCAAGGTCATGAACGACCCGTTCGTCGGTTCGCTAACTTTCGCGCGCATCTATTCGGGCGTGATCGAAAAGGGCTCGTCCGTGATGAACACGGTCAAGGAAAAGCGCGAGCGCGTCGGCCGCATGCTGCAGATGCACTCCAACAGCCGTGAAGACATCGACGTCGCCTATGCCGGTGATATTGTTGCTCTCGCCGGTCTGAAGGAAACCACCACGGGTGACACGCTTTGCGATCCGCTGAAGCCCGTCATCCTCGAGCGCATGGAGTTCCCGGATCCTGTGATCCAGATCGCCATCGAGCCGAAGACCAAGGGCGATCAGGAAAAGATGGGCATTGCGCTCAACCGACTGGCTGCCGAAGACCCGTCCTTCCGCGTGAAATCGGACGAAGAATCCGGTCAGACGATCATCGCAGGCATGGGCGAGCTTCACCTCGACATCCTGGTTGACCGCATGAAGCGCGAATTCAAGGTTGAGGCCAATGTCGGCGCGCCGCAGGTGGCTTATCGTGAAACGATCACCCGCGAAGCCGAGATCGACTACACGCACAAGAAGCAGTCCGGTGGTTCCGGTCAGTTCGCTCGCGTCAAGATCATTTTCGAGCCGAACACCGAGAGCGAAGAGTTCGAATTCGTTTCCAAGATCGTTGGCGGTAACGTTCCGAAGGAATACATCCCCGGCGTTCAGAAGGGTATCGAAAGCGTTCTGTCTTCCGGTCCGCTCGCGGGCTTCCCGATGCTCGGCGTGAAGGCAACGCTCATTGACGGCGCCTACCATGACGTCGACTCCTCGGTGCTCGCTTTCGAAATCGCGTCGCGCGCGGCCTTCCGTGAAGGCGCCAAGAAAGCCGGCGCTCAGCTGCTCGAACCGATCATGAAGGTCGAGGTGGTTACGCCTGAGGATTACGTCGGCGATGTGATCGGCGACCTGAATTCCCGGCGCGGCCAGATACAGGGGCAAGAATCGCGCGGCATCGCCGTCGTGATCAACGCTCATGTGCCGCTGGCGAACATGTTCAAATACGTGGACAACCTGCGTTCCATGTCCCAGGGACGCGCGCAGTACTCCATGCAGTTTGATCACTACGCTGCGGTGCCGTCGAACGTCGCACAGGAAATTCAGGAAAAATATGCCTGACAAGGGCTGAACTGAACAACAGAAATAAAAGCCCTTTCGGGCGAGGAAATACGGAGAGCCAAGATGGCGAAAGGTAAGTTTGAACGCAACAAGCCGCATGTGAACATCGGCACGATCGGTCACGTTGACCACGGCAAGACGTCTCTTACGGCAGCGATCACGAAGTACTTCGGCGATTTCAAGGCCTATGACGAGATTGACGGCGCTCCTGAAGAGCGTGCGCGCGGCATCACGATCTCGACGGCGCACGTCGAGTATGAGACGGATGCGCGCCACTATGCGCACGTGGACTGCCCCGGCCACGCCGACTACGTGAAGAACATGATCACGGGCGCTGCGCAGATGGACGGCGCGATCCTGGTTGTTTCGGCGGCCGACGGTCCGATGCCGCAGACGCGCGAGCACATCCTGCTTGCCCGCCAGGTTGGCGTTCCTGCGATCGTTGTGTTCCTGAACAAGGTCGACCAGGTTGACGACGAGGAGCTCCTCGAGCTCGTCGAGATGGAAGTGCGCGAGCTTCTGGACTCCTACGAGTTCCCGGGCGACGAAGTTCCGATCGTGAAGGGTTCGGCGCTTGCTGCGCTTGAAGACTCCAACAAGGAAATCGGCGAAGACGCTGTTCGCGCGCTGATGAAGGAAGTCGACGCCTACATTCCGACGCCTGAGCGTCCGGTTGACCTGCCGTTCCTGATGCCGATCGAGGACGTGTTCTCGATTTCGGGCCGCGGCACGGTTGTGACGGGTCGCGTGGAGCGCGGCATCATCAATGTCGGGGACGAGATCGAGATTGTCGGCATCCGCGACACGAAGAAGACGACCTGCACGGGCGTCGAGATGTTCCGCAAGCTTCTTGACCAGGGTCAGGCCGGCGACAACATCGGGGCGCTGCTTCGCGGCGTCGAGCGTGAAGGCGTTGAGCGCGGTCAGGTTCTCTGCAAGCCCGGCACGGTTACGCCGCACACGAAGTTCAAGGCGGAAGCCTACATCCTGACGAAGGAAGAGGGCGGTCGTCATACGCCGTTCTTCACGAACTACCGTCCGCAGTTCTACTTCCGCACGACGGACGTGACGGGTGTTGTGACGCTTCCCGAAGGCACGGAAATGGTTATGCCCGGCGACAACGTTACGGTTGACGTTGAACTGATCGTTCCGATCGCAATGGAAGAGAAGCTCCGCTTCGCCATCCGCGAAGGCGGCCGCACCGTCGGCGCCGGCATCGTCGCGAGCATCACGGAGTAGTTCCGCTGGAATTCAAGGTGCGCCGCCGCAAAGCGGCGCGTCTTTATTGATGCGGATTGTTCCGCAACGAAACGAACGAGAACGGGCCGGACAACAAGGGTCCGGTTGTTTTGAAACTGAGGATTAAGTCGAATGAACGGCCAGAACATCCGTATCCGCCTGAAGGCGTTTGATCATCGGATTCTCGATGCGTCGACACGCGAAATCGTATCGACGGCCAAACGCACCGGCGCGAGTGTGCGTGGACCGGTTCCGCTGCCTACGAGAATTGAAAAATTCACGGTCAACCGCTCGCCCCATATCGACAAGAAAAGTCGCGAGCAGTTCGAGATGCGGACCCACAAACGGCTTCTCGATATCGTCGACCCGACGCCCCAGACGGTGGATGCCCTTATGAAGCTCGATCTGGCTGCAGGCGTAGACGTGGAAATCAAGCTCTAAAGAGCAGTTTCTGGGGCCGGTTGCGAAAAACCCTCGTGGAACTCGCGCAAGACCGGACCCAAAATGGACAAGGATGAACCAATGCGTTCAGGAGTTATAGCACAGAAGGTTGGGATGACCCGCGTCTACAATGACGCCGGGGAGCACGTTCCGGTGACTGTTCTGCGTTTGAAGAACTGTCAGGTTGTCGCCCAGCGCACTGAGGAAAAGAATGGCTACACGGCTGTCCAGTTGGGCGCCGGCATGGCCAAGCCGAAAAACACGACGAAGCCGATGCGCGGCCACTTCGCCGCCGCCAAGGTTGAGCCGAAGGCAAAGCTCGCGGAATTCCGCGTGTCAACCGACAACATGCTTGAGATCGGTTCCGAACTGACCGCCGAACACTTCGTTCCCGGTCAGAAGGTCGATGTCACCGGCACGTCCGTTGGTAAGGGTTTCGCCGGCGCCATGAAGCGGCACAACTTCGGCGGCCTGCGCGCAACGCACGGCGTGTCGGTTTCGCACCGTTCGCATGGTTCGACCGGTCAGTGCCAGGACCCGGGCAAGGTCTTCAAAGGCAAGAAAATGGCCGGTCACATGGGCAGCACCCGCGTGACGACCCAGAATTTGGAAGTTGTCTCGACCGATAGCGATCGCGGCCTCATCCTGATCAAGGGCGCTGTTCCGGGTTCTAAGGGATCCTGGATCCTTGTTCGCGACGCCACCAAGATCGCCGTTCCCGACGACGCGCCGCGCCCGGCCGGTTTGCGTGCGGCAGCCGCTGCGGAAGCAGCGCCGGCTGAACAGAGTGCTGAGGGAGCCGAATAATGGACATCAAGGTAACAACCCTCGAAGGCAAGGACGCAGGCAAGGTATCGCTGTCCGATACCGTTTTCGGTCTCGAGCCGCGCGACGACATTCTGCAGCGCATGGTTCGCTGGCAGCTTGCGCGCAAGCAGCAGGGCACTCACAAGACCAAGGGCCGATCGGAGATTTCCCGCACTGGCGCCAAGATGTACCGTCAGAAGGGCACGGGCCGCGCTCGTCACTCTTCTGCTCGTGCGCCGCAGTTTCGTGGCGGCGGCAAGGCGCATGGCCCGGTTGTTCGCGATCATTCGATCGGCTTGCCGAAGAAGGTTCGCGCTCTGGCTCTGCGTCACGCTCTATCCGTCAAGGCGAAAGCCGATGAAATCATTGTCATCGACGACCTCGCCGCCAAGGAAGCCAAGACAAAGACGCTGTCCGGATCGCTCGAGAAGCTCGGCGTTTCCAACGCTCTGTTCATTGGCGGCGCCGAACTGGACAACAACTTCGCTCTGGCGGCCCGCAACATTCCGAATGTGGATGTGCTGCCTGTGCAGGGCATCAACGTTTACGACATTTTGCGCCGGAGCAAGCTTGTCCTGAGCAAGTCTGCCGTCGAAGCGCTTGAGGAGCGGTTCAAATGACTGATCTTCGTCACTACGACGTTATCACCTCGCCGGTGATTACAGAAAAATCGACCCTGATCTCCGACCAGAACCAGGTCGTGTTCAATGTCGCGCGCACCGCTACCAAGCCGCAGATCAAGGCGGCTGTCGAGGCGCTGTTCGGCGTCAAGGTCAAGGCGGTCAACACGCACGTTCGCAAAGGCAAGGTGAAGCGTTTCCGCGGAACCATTGGCCGGCAGAGCGACGTCAAGAAGGCTATCGTGACACTGGTCGACGGCGAGTCCGTCGACGTCACGACCGGTCTTTGACGGCAGGACCAGAGGATTAAGAGACTATGGCACTGAAATCATTCAAGCCGACCACGCCAAGCCAGCGTCAGCTGGTGATCGTCGATCGCTCGGGTCTGTACAAGGGCAAGCCGGTCAAGCATCTGACCGAGGGTCTGTCTTCCAAGGGCGGCCGCAACAATACCGGTCGCATGACCGTTCGCCATCGCGGCGGCGGACACAAGCGGACCTATCGCCTGATCGACTTCAAGCGTCGCAAGTTCGATGTCCAGGGCACGATCGAACGCCTGGAATACGACCCGAACCGGACCGCGTTCATTGCTCTCGTCAACTATGACGATGGCGAGCAGGCCTACATCCTGGCGCCTCAGCGGCTCGCCGTGGGCGACAAGGTCGTCTCGTCCGAATCGGCCGTTGACGTGAAACCTGGCAACGCCATGCCGCTGCAGTCCATGCCGGTTGGCACGATTGTGCACAATGTCGAGATGAAGCCAGCCAAGGGCGGTCAGATTGCTCGCTCTGCAGGCGCCTATGTGCAGCTGGTCGGTCGCGACCAGGGCATGGCGATCCTCAGGCTGAATTCCGGCGAGCAGCGTCTCGTACCGGGCAGCTGCCTGGCGACTGTCGGCGCTGTGTCCAATCCGGACAACGCAAACCGCAATGACGGCAAGGCTGGTCGTACGCGCTGGCTCGGCAAGCGTCCGCACGTTCGCGGCGTTGTCATGAACCCGGTCGATCACCCGCATGGCGGTGGTGAAGGTCGCACGTCCGGCGGTCGCCACCCGGTCACCCCGTGGGGCAAGCCGACCAAGGGCAAGCGTACCCGGTCGAACAAGCAGACCGACAAGTTCATCATGCGCTCGCGTCATCAGCGCAAGAAGTAAGAGAGGAAGTCTCACGTGGCTCGTTCAGTTTGGAAAGGTCCGTTCGTTGACGGCTATCTTCTCAAGAAAGCCGAGAAGGTGCGCGAAAGCGGCCGCAATGAAGTAATCAAGACGTGGAGCCGTCGCACCACGATCCTGCCGCAGTTCGTTGGTCTGACCTTCGGCGTCTACAATGGCAGCAAGCATGTGCCGGTGTCCGTGTCGGAAGACATGGTCGGCCACAAGCTCGGTGAATTTTCCCCGACGCGGACCTATTACGGTCATGGCGCGGACAAGAAAGCGAAGAGGAAGTAACAATGGGCAAGGCCAAGGCCGAGCGCCGATTGAAGGACAATGAGGCGAAAGCGGTTGCACGCACGATTCGCGTCAGCCCGCAGAAACTCAATCTCGTTGCTGCCATGATCCGCGGCAAAAAGGTTGATCGTGCGCTCGCCGATCTCGAGTTTTCGCGCAAGCGGATCTCCGAGACCGTGAAAAAGACACTGGAATCGGCGATCGCCAATGCCGAGAACAATCATGATCTCGACGTTGATTCTCTGATCGTATCGGAGGCCTATGTCGGCAAGTCGATCGTCATGAAGCGTTTCCACGCACGTGGTCGCGGACGGGCGTCGCGGATTGAAAAGCCGTTCTCGCACCTGACCATCGTTGTGCGCGAAGTTGAAGAAACCGGGGAGGCCGCATAATGGGCCAGAAGATCAATCCAGTAGGCTTTCGCCTTGGCATCAACCGGACGTGGGATTCCCGCTGGTTCGCCGAGAAGGGCGAATACGGCGCGCTGCTTCAGGAGGATCTGAAGATCCGCGAATACCTGAACAAGGAGCTGAAGCAGGCTGCGATCTCGAAGATCGTTATTGAGCGTCCGCACAAGAAGTGCCGCATCTCTATCCATTCGGCCCGTCCCGGTCTGATCATTGGCAAGAAGGGCGCGGACATCGAGAAGCTGCGTCGCAAGCTGTCGGTCATGACCAATGCGGAAACGCACCTCAACATTGTTGAAGTGCGCAAGCCGGAAATCGACGCCAACCTGGTTGCGCAGTCGATTGCACAGCAGCTCGAGCGCCGCGTTGCGTTCCGTCGCGCCATGAAGCGCGCGGTGCAGTCGGCCATGCGTCTCGGCGCTGAAGGCATCCGCATTACCTGCGGCGGTCGACTCGGCGGCGCCGAAATCGCTCGTACCGAGTGGTATCGTGAAGGCCGCGTTCCGCTTCACACGCTGCGCGCCGATATCGACTACGGCACAGCCGAAGCCCACACCGCCTACGGCGTATGCGGCATCAAGGTCTGGATCTTCAAGGGAGAAATCCTGGAACATGATCCCATGGCTTCGGAGCGCCGCGCCACCGATAGCGACAACCAGGGCAGCAGTAATCGCCGCCGCGAAAACGCCTGATTGCGCGCGCGGCAGGCCAAGTTCGGAGAATAAGAAATGTTGCAGCCAAAGCGTACAAAGTATCGCAAGCAGCACAAGGGCCGCATCCGGGGCGTCGCTTCGGGCGGAACGGACCTGACTTTCGGTTCCTATGGTCTTAAGGCCCAGGAACCGAACCGCGTGAATGCGCGCGAGATTGAAGCTGCTCGCCGCGCCATCACCCGTCACATGAAGCGCGCCGGTCGCGTGTGGATTCGCGTCTTCCCGGACGTGCCGGTTTCGTCGAAGCCGACCGAAGTCCGCATGGGTAAGGGCAAGGGTTCCGTCGATTACTGGGCGGCCAAGGTCAAGCCGGGCCGGATCATGTTTGAAATCGACGGCGTCGCAGAAGACATCGCACGCGAAGCGCTGCGTCTCGGCGCCGCCAAGCTGTCGGTCAAGACGCGGTTCGTGCAACGGATTGCAGAGTAGGAAACGGAACGATGAAAGCCGCAGACATTCGTACGATGAGCAATGATCAGCTCAACGACGAGCTCGCGAAGCTCAAGAAAGAGCAGTTCAACCTTCGCTTCCAGAAGGCGACCGGACAGCTCGAAAAGACGTCGCGCATCAAGGAAGTGCGCCGCGATATCGCCCGCGTCAAGACAATCAGCCGCCAGAAGGCGGTTGCAGACAAGGCTTAAAGGACACAAGAACAATGCCAAAACGTATCCTGCAGGGCACCGTTGTCAGCGACAAGAACGACAAGACAGTAGTTGTCAGCGTCGAGCGTCGTTTCGCACACCCGATGTTCCAGAAGACCGTGCGCCGCTCGAAGAAGTACAAGGCGCACGATGCGGAAAACAAGTTCAAGGTCGGCGATACCGTATCCATTCAGGAATGCGCGCCGATTTCGAAAGACAAGCGCTGGACTGTCATGACCGACTAGGTCGGTCCGCAACAGACAAGAATGTAGTGGAATCAAAGGGTAGGGCGGATGCTCTTCCCAATTAGGTAAAGAAGGCGGTCTGACATGATTCAGATGCAAACAAACCTCGACGTCGCTGACAATTCCGGCGCCCGTCGTGTCATGTGCATCAAGGTGCTGGGCGGCTCCAAGCGGAAATATGCTTCCGTTGGCGACATCATCGTCGTCTCCGTGAAGGAAGCGATCCCGCGTGGCCGCGTCAAGAAGGGTGATGTGATGAAGGCGGTCGTCGTACGGACGGCCAAGGATATTCGTCGTCCGGACGGAAGCGTCATTCGCTTTGACAAGAATGCCGCCGTCCTCGTCGACAACAAGAAAGAACCAATCGGCACGCGTATCTTCGGACCGGTCCCGCGCGAACTGCGCGCCAAGGCCCACATGAAGATCATTTCGTTGGCGCCGGAAGTTCTCTGAGGAGATTACGATGCAGAAGATCCGCAAAGGCGACAATGTGATCGTGCTCACCGGCAAGGACAAGGGCCGCACAGGCGAGGTCCTGAAGGTGATGCCGAAGGAAAACCGCGCCCTGGTCAGTGGCGTCAACATGGTTCGGCGCCATCAGCGTCAGACCCAGACCGAGCAGGCCGGCATTATCAGCAAGGAAGCGCCTATCCACCTGTCCAATATCGCTCTCGCCGTGGACGGCAAGCCGACCCGCGTCGGGTTCAAGATATCGGAAGATGGCTCCAAGGTGCGTGTGGCAAAGCGTTCAGGAGAAGTAATCGATGGCTGAGGCAAGTTACGAGCCGCGGCTCAAGACCGAATACAAGACCCGCATCCGCGACGTCATGCAGGAAAAATTCTCCTACAAGAACGTCATGCAGATCCCGCGCGTCGACAAGATCGTCATCAATATGGGCGTTGGCGAAGCAACAGCGGATTCCAAGAAGCCCGCAACTGCAGCTGAAGACCTGGCGGCAATCGCCGGTCAGAGGCCGGTCGTGACGCGCGCACGCAAGTCGATCGCCGGCTTCAAGGTGCGCGAAGGCATGCCGATCGGCGCCAAGGTGACCCTGCGCCAGGCGCGCATGTATGAATTCATGGACCGGCTGGTCAACGTCGCGCTTCCGCGCGTTCGTGACTTCCGTGGCCTGAATCCGAAGAGCTTTGATGGCCGTGGCAACTTCGCCATGGGCCTGAAAGAGCACATCGTGTTCCCCGAGATCAACTACGACAACATCGATCAGCAGTGGGGCATGGATATCATCGTTTGCACGACTGCCGAGACGGACGACGAAGCGCGCGCTCTTCTGAGCGAGTTCAACTTCCCGTTCCGGCAGTAACGACAAGCGTAGAAAAGGACCTAAAGACATGGCTAAGGTTAGCGCAGTCGAAAAGAACAAGAGACGCCGCAAGCAGGTCGCGAAGGATGCGTCCAAGCGCGCCGCGCTCAAGGCGATGATCAAGGACCAGAGTACGCCGATCGAAGAGCGTTTCCGCGCGACTCTGAAGCTTGCCGAGATGCCGCGTGACGGATCGAAGACACGCATCCGCAATCGCTGCGAAGTCTCGGGGCGTCCGCGCGCCTATTATCGTAAACTGAACATGTCCCGTATTGCGCTGCGCGAACTCGGTTCGCTCGGCAAGGTTCCGGGCATCGTCAAGTCGAGCTGGTAAGGAGACGTCACATGTCTATGAGTGATCCCCTCGGCGATATGCTTACCCGTATCCGCAACGCCACCGGCCGCCGCAAGAACACAGTCAGCACGCCGGCTTCCAAGCTGCGCGCGCGCGTTCTGGACGTTCTGCAGTCGGAAGGCTATATCCGCGGATATTCCGAAGTCACGTATGACGACGGAAAGTCGGAGCTCAATATCGAGCTGAAATACTCCGAAGGCGCGCCGGTCATCCGGGAGATGTCGCGTGTCTCGAAGCCAGGACGCCGGGTTTATGTCTCGGTCAAGTCCATTCCGAATGTCGCGAATGGCCTCGGCATCTCGATCCTTTCGACTCCGAAGGGCGTGATGGCCGATCATGAGGCGCGCGAACAGAATGTTGGTGGTGAGGTTCTCTGTCGCGTCTTTTGACGCGGCGGTCCTCCTAACGGTCAGACAGGTTTGAAATTATGTCTCGTATCGGAAAGAAGCCCATTTCGGTTCCCGCCGGTGTGACTGCCTCGGTTGAAGGCCAGACAGTCAAGGCCAAGGGCCCCAAGGGCGAACTGAGCTACGTCGTCAATGACGAAGTGCTCGTGAAAATGGAAGAAGACGCAGTCGTCGTCACGCCGGCTGACCAGTCGCAGGACGCGCGCTCCAAATGGGGCATGTCCCGCACGAACATCGAGAACATCATTCTCGGTGTGACGAACGGTTTCGAGCGTCGTCTTGAAATCAATGGCGTCGGTTACCGCGCCTCCATGCAGGGCAAGAACCTGCAGCTTGCGCTTGGCTTCAGCCATGATGTGGTCTTCGAGGCTCCGGACGGCATTACGCTTGCCTGCCCGAAGCCGACGGAAATCGTCATCACGGGCATCGACAAGCAGCAGGTCGGTCAGGTTGCGGCGAAGATCCGCGAATTCCGTCCGCCGGAGCCCTACAAGGGCAAAGGCGTCAAATATGCCGAAGAGCGGATTGTCCGCAAAGAAGGCAAGAAGAAGTAGGGACACCCAGCTATGGCAAGCAGCAAAGCTCTTTCGAAACGCGCCGGGCGTGTCCGCCGGCAGCTCAGGTCGGTCGCCAATGGTCGTCCGCGGCTTTCGGTCAACCGTTCTTCGAAGAACATCTACGCCCAGATCATCGATGATCTGGAAGGCAGGACACTGGTGTCGGCATCGACGCTGGATCCGGATCTGCGCAAGTCGCTGAAGACCGGAGCCGACACCGATGCGGCCGCCGCAGTTGGCAAGCTCGTGGCCGAACGCGCCACGAAGGCCGGCATCGAACAGGTCGTCTTCGACCGCGGCGCCTACATCTATCATGGCCGCGTCAAGGCTCTGGCGGACGCCGCCAGGGAAAATGGCCTCAGCTTCTAATCATTTGCCCGTTGAAACCGGAAAAGAAAAAGGACAAGGACAATGGCAAGAGAACCCCGCCGCGATAATCGCGGAAAAGACGACGAGCGCGACAGCGAATTCGTCGACAAGCTGGTTCACATCAATCGCGTTGCGAAGGTTGTGAAGGGCGGACGCCGTTTCGGCTTCGCTGCTCTCGTGGTCGTCGGCGACCAGAAGGGTCGCGTCGGCTTCGGACACGGCAAGGCTCGCGAAGTTCCGGAAGCGATCCGCAAGGCGACCGAGTCGGCCAAGCGCAGCATGATTTTCGTGCCGCTGCGCTCCGGCCGCACCCTGCATCACGATGTCCAGGGCCGTCACGGCGCCGGCAAGGTGCTGCTGCGTTCGGCCAAGGCCGGTACCGGAATCATCGCGGGTGGTCCGATGCGCGCTGTCTTCGAGACGCTCGGCATGCAGGACGTTGTCGCCAAGTCGACCGGTTCCTCGAACCCGTACAACATGGTTCGCGCAACCTTCGATGCTCTGGCCAACCAGATGCATCCCAAGGACATCGCCAGCCAGCGTGGCATCAAGTATTCGACGCTGCAGGCTCGCCGCGCGTCGCTCATCGGCAGCGAGGAGTAATCTCTGATGGCTGAGAAAAAGGCAGAAAAGATGGTTACGGTCGAACAGATCGGCAGCCCGATCCGCCGCCCGCAGGATCAGCGCCAGACGCTGATCGGGCTTGGACTGAACAAAATGCATCGCCGCCGGACGCTGGAAGACACGCCGGCAGTCCGTGGCATGATCCGCAAGGTTCGTCACCTCGTGCGCGTCGTCGACGAAGCCTGAGGGAGTTGAAAATGAAACTGAATGAACTGAAAGACAAGGACGGCGCAGTCCAGGATCGCAAGCGGGTCGGACGTGGCATCGGATCCGGCAAGGGCAAGACCGGCGGCCGTGGCGTCAAGGGTCAGAAATCGCGTTCGGGCGTTGCCATCAACGGCTTCGAAGGCGGCCAGATGCCGATTTATCAGCGTCTTCCGAAGCGTGGCTTCACGAACATTTTCGCGAAAGACTACAACATCGTGTCGATCGGTCGCATACAGACCGCCATCGATTCCGGTAAGCTCGACGCATCGGGAACGATCGACGCGGCTGCGCTTCAGGCCGCTGGCGTGTTCAAGCGCGTGAGAGACGGCGTTCGCGTCCTGTCCGACGGCGAATTGAAGGCCAAGGTCAGCCTCGAGGTCGCCGGCGCATCGAAGACGGCGATCGAAAAGATCGAAAAGGCCGGCGGCTCCATCAAGGTGTTGAACGCCGCGGAATAAAACCTGGCGGGCCCGGGCGTTTGAACCGGGCCAGCCGATCCCCATATGGATGATACAGCGTCCCGGAGGAGGAAGTTGGAGGCATCGAATTCCTGGTTCATCCGAACCTTAGATGTTTCTTCATAGGCAATCATGACCGCATCCCGGTAACGATCCGGAGCTTTCCGGGGTGGCGGTCACGCGGAGATTCGCATGGCATCTGCAGCCGAACAACTCGCATCCAATCTCAATTTTTCAGCTTTCGCCAAGGCTGAGGATCTCAAGAAGCGCATCTGGTTCACACTGGCTGCGCTTCTGGTCTATCGGCTTGGCACATACATTCCCCTGCCGGGCATCGACCCCGACGGGTTCGCCCGCGCTTTTCAGCAGCAGTCCGGCGGTATTCTCGGCATCTTCAACGTGTTTTCTGGCGGCGCCGTACAGCGCATGGCCATTTTCGCGCTCGGAATTATGCCGTACATCTCGGCTTCCATCATAATGCAGCTCATGACGTCGGTGGTGCCGACGCTGGAGCAGTTGAAGAAGGAAGGCGAACAGGGCCGCAAGGTTATCAACCAATACACGCGATACGGCACCGTGCTGCTCGCGGCCGTCCAGGCCTACGCCATCGCGGCCGGCCTCGACAGCAGTGAAGGCATCGTGACGAACCCAGGCTGGTTCTTCCGCATCTCGACAGTGATCAGCCTTGTGGGCGGCACGATGTTCCTGATGTGGCTCGGCGAGCAGATCACCGCGCGCGGCATTGGCAACGGTATTTCGCTGATCATCTTCGCAGGCATCGTCGCGGGTCTTCCCGGCGCCATCACCGGCATGCTGGAACTCGGCCGAACCGGCGCTCTTTCGGCCGGCATCATCGTTCTGGTCGTGCTGATCGCCGTCGGCGTCATCGCCTTCATCGTGTTTGTCGAGCGGGCGCAGCGGCGGCTTTTGATCCAGTATCCGAAGCGACAGGTCGGCAACCGCATGTTCCAGGGTGATTCCTCGCACCTGCCGCTGAAGCTGAACACGGCCGGCGTCATTCCGCCGATCTTCGCCTCCTCGCTTCTGCTCTTGCCAACCACGCTCGCCGGTTTCTCAAGCTCTACCGACCTGCCGGCGTGGGCGACGACGCTGCTGGCGACGCTCGGCCACGGACAACCGGCCTATATGGTGCTCTACGCAGCGCTTATCGGGTTCTTCGCGTTCTTCTATACGGCCGTTGTGTTCAATCCGAAGGACACGGCGGACAATCTGAAGAACCACGGCGGGTTCATTCCGGGCATTCGTCCTGGCGAGCGCACGGCCGAATATATCGACTACGTTCTGACCCGGATCACCGTCGTGGGCGCGATCTATCTGATATTCGTCTGTCTCTTACCCGAAATGCTCATTGCGCAGACCGGAATCCCCTTTTATCTCGGTGGCACGTCCCTGCTGATTGTCGTCAGCGTAACACTTGATACAGTGGCGCAGGTGCAGGGACACTTGATTGCGCAGCAATATGAGGGCTTGATCAAGAAGTCCAAGCTTCGAGGAGGAAAGAGGGGACGATGAGATTAATGTTGCTGGGACCGCCGGGCGCCGGCAAGGGGACGCAGGCGCAAAGGTTGGTCGAGAAGCACGGCATACCACAGCTTTCGACAGGCGACATGCTTCGCGCAGCCGTCGCCAACGAAACCGAAGTCGGACTTCGCGCAAAGGCGGTGATGGACGCAGGAAAGCTGGTGTCCGACGATATCGTCAATGCGATCGTGTCCGAGCGGCTGGATGAACCGGACTGCAAGAATGGCTTCATCCTCGACGGATTTCCGAGAACGCTGGTGCAGGCGGATGCGCTTGCCCGGATGCTTTCGGAAAAGGATATGCCGCTCGATTGCGCCATCGAGGTTCGCGTCGACGACGACATTCTGGTGGAGCGCATTTCAGGGCGTTACACCTGCGCCAACTGTGGCGCCGGTTATCATGACACGTTCCTGAAGCCGAAGAAGGCTGGCGTGTGCGACAAGTGCGGAGGCACGGAGTTCAAGCGGCGGCCGGACGACAACGCCGACACGGTTCGCACGCGACTGTGGGCCTACTACAAGGAAACGTCGCCGCTGATCGGTTACTACCATGCGAAGGGACTTTTGCATGGCGTGGACGGAATGGCGGAAATCGACGCCGTATCGGAGCAAATCGACACGATTTTGGCCAATCTCTGATCCGACAGGAGAGAATGACCGATAATTTTGACCATTTGCGTCGAAAATTTGGATCCGGTGTGTTGACGATCGATACCCGAGTCCGATAGAAACCCCGCCAATTCGAGA
This sequence comes from Flavimaribacter sediminis, assembly GCF_019492055.1. Classification (GTDB taxonomy): domain Bacteria; phylum Pseudomonadota; class Alphaproteobacteria; order Rhizobiales; family Rhizobiaceae; genus Flavimaribacter; species Flavimaribacter sediminis. Next base: position 1,314,667 of record NZ_JAICBX010000001.1, read on the forward strand.
ATATCGAGCGGTTGGCGCGGTTTTCTAAATTCAGAGAACCGGGGCTGATCGCTTTCTTACGTCCCGATATTAAAAGCAGGCGGCCATTGGGGCTGTCGTGCAGAGACCGGAAGTCAAGGAGAACAGGCGTGGCCCGTATTGCTGGCGTCAACATTCCGACCAACAAGCGCGTAGTGATCGCGCTGCAGTATATTCATGGCATAGGCCCTGCCTTCGCCAAGGAAATCACCGAGAAGGTCGGCATCCCGGCGGAACGTCGTGTCAACGAACTTTCCGACGCCGATGTCATTCAGATTCGCGAAACGATCGACCGCGACTATCAGGTCGAAGGCGATCTTCGTCGTGAGCGTTCCATGAACATCAAGCGTCTGATGGACCTGGGCTGCTATCGCGGTCTTCGCCATCGTCGCAACCTGCCGGTCCGTGGCCAGCGCACGCATACCAATGCGCGCACCCGCAAGGGTCCGGCCAAGGCCATCGCAGGCAAGAAGAAGTAAGGCGGCGCGGTCACGCGCTGTTCCGCCGCCCGGTTTGCGGGCAGGCTTTGAGAATTGGGGCCGGGGTTATCCCCGCCCGGTGTAGCCGCTGGAATTACGGCGGTGTTGATATCGCCGCCCGATCTTGGTCCCGATAAGGATACAAGTCGGGCATATGAAAGTTGAGGTGTCCGGAACCGGCAAGACCGGCGGACCCCGGTGTAGCCGCTGGAAATACGGCGGTGAAGAGATCTCTGAAAGGGTGCTTATGGCTAAGGAAGCCGCGCGTGTTCGCCGTCGCGAACGCAAAAACATCTCGTCTGGCGTCGCTCACGTCAATTCGTCGTTCAACAACACGATGATCACGATTACCGACGCACAGGGCAATGCCATCGCCTGGTCGTCGGCCGGCGCCAAAGGCTTCAAGGGTTCGCGCAAATCGACCCCGTTCGCCGCGCAGATCGCCGCCGAAGATTGCGCCAAGAAGGCGCAGGAACACGGAATGAAGTCGCTTGAAGTCGAAGTTTGCGGACCGGGTTCCGGTCGCGAATCGGCGCTGCGCGCGCTTCAGGCCGCAGGCTTCACTATTACTTCAATTCGTGACGTGACGCCGATCCCGCACAACGGATGCCGTCCTCGCAAGAAGCGTCGCGTCTGATCGCATCAAACATCCAAAACCAATGAGCGCGTGACGCGCTCCTCTTGGTTCTCCAGCTCTGTTGTCACGATTGGATGGTGGCAAGGAACGGAAGGCAAAACATATGATTCAGAAAAACTGGCAAGAGCTTATCAAGCCGAACAAGATCGAGATTACCTCGTCGGGTCGCACAGGCGCCCGCCTGATCGCCGAGCCGCTGGAACGCGGTTTCGGTCTCACGCTCGGCAACGCGCTGCGTCGCGTTCTGCTGTCGTCCCTGCGGGGCGCTGCTGTCACTGCAGTGCAGATAGACGGCGTTCTGCATGAGTTCTCGTCGATTGCAGGCGTCCGCGAAGACGTGACCGACATCGTCCTCAACATCAAGGAAATCGCCATCAAGATGGAAGGCGACGAGCCCAAGCGCATGGTTGTGCGCAAGCAGGGCCCGGGCGCTGTCGTCGCCGGCGACATCCAGACTGTTGGAGATATCGAGATCCTCAACCCGGATCACATCATCTGCACGCTCGATGAAGGCGCCGAAATCCGCATGGAATTCACGGTCGCCAACGGCAAGGGCTACGTGCCGGCCGATCGCAACCGCGCCGAAGACGCTCCGATCGGCCTGATCCCGGTCGACAGCCTGTATTCGCCGGTCAAGAAGGTCTCCTACAAGGTCGAGAACACTCGCGAGGGACAGGTTCTCGATTATGACCGCCTGATCATGACGCTCGACACCGACGGATCGGTCACCGGCGAAGACGCAATCGCATTCGCCGCACGCATCCTGCAGGACCAGCTTGGCGTGTTCATCAATTTCGACGAGCCGCAGAAGGAAGTCGAGGAGACGCAGGCGACGGAACTGGCGTTCAACCCGGCTCTGCTGAAGAAGGTCGACGAACTGGAACTGTCGGTCCGCTCGGCGAACTGCCTGAAGAACGACAACATCGTCTATATTGGCGATCTCATCCAGAAGACCGAAGCCGAAATGCTGCGTACGCCGAATTTCGGTCGCAAGTCGCTGAACGAGATCAAGGAAGTTCTTGCGTCGATGGGGCTGCACCTCGGAATGGAAGTGCCCGCCTGGCCGCCGGAAAATATCGAAGATCTGGCCAAGCGCTACGAAGATCAATATTGAACCAGTAACCCGCAGGCCTGAGGTCTGCATCACAGGAGAAAGCTCATGCGCCACCGCAAGTCAGGCCGCAAGCTCAACCGGACTGCCAGCCACCGCAAGGCGATGTTCGCCAACATGGCGGCAGCTCTTATCGAACACGAGCAGATCATCACCACCTTGCCGAAGGCCAAGGAGATCCGCCCAATCGTCGAGAAACTCGTCACGCTCGGCAAGCGCGGCGATCTGCACGCTCGCCGACAGGCGATCTCGAAGATCCGCGACGATGAAATGGTCCGCAAGCTTTTCGACACCATTGCGTCGCGCTACGCCGACCGCAATGGCGGCTATACGCGCATCATGAAGGCCGGTTTCCGCCGGGGCGACAATGCTCCGCTCGCCGTCATCGAATTCGTTGATCGCGATGAAAACGCCCGTGGCGCAAAAGATTTCGCCCGCCTCGAAGCGGAAGCGAATGAAGAAGAAGCAGCAGCATAAGAACTGACTGCTCCGAATGAACTCGAAGCCGGGCTGCAACGCCCGGCTTTTTTCGTTTGTTTCGAAGCCTATATACTTGTCGACATTACAATTTGGTAATCGTGACAAATTGCCTTCTTTGTGGCAGTTCACATCGATTATCATGGCAGCGATTCAATCAGATCAAGACCAATCGGAGTTGCCCCATGCGCAATAAGAGAGTGCTGTATCCTGTGATTTTGGCCGTTCTGGCCGTCGGGTCGGCAATCATGATCGCGCAGGCGCGGGCGCCGTTCGGCAACAGCGTTCTCGGCGGGTTTGTCTCCGGGGCGTTGGGCGAAACAGAGGTCGCCGCCGAGGCGCTGCCGGTTCACAATGCAGCGGCGAAGCGCGTTGTGCCGAACAGCCAGGCGCAGTTGCTCTATTCCTACTCGGAACTTGTCAAGAAAACCGCCGGCGCAGTCGTCAACGTCTACGCCGAGCGGATGGTGCGCCAGTCCTCGCCCTTTGGCGGCGATCCATTCTTCGAGCGGTTTTTCGGGCAACGAATGCCGCATCGCAGTCAGAAACAGTCGAGCCTCGGATCCGGCGTCATCATCGATTCCTCCGGGCTGATCGTCACAAACAATCACGTCATCGACGGCGCCGACGAAATCAAGGTCGCGCTCGCCGACGGCCGGGAATATTCAAGCAAGGTCCTGCTGAAGGACAAGCGGGTGGATATCGCTGTCCTTCAGATCGAAGACGACGCGGATTTCGTCGCAATCGGCTACAGCGATTCTGACCGCCTCGAGGTCGGCGACATCGTTCTTGCGATCGGCAATCCTTTCGGCGTGGGGCAGACCGTGACCAGCGGAATTGTCTCGGCGCTGGCGCGCAACGGCATCGGAATTTCGGATTTCGGCTTCTTCATCCAGACGGACGCCGCCATCAATCCGGGCAATTCCGGCGGCGCGCTGATCGACATGCACGGCAATCTGATCGGCATCAATACGGCGATTTTCTCCCGGTCCGGCGGCTCCAACGGAATTGGTTTCGCAATTCCGGCCAATATGGTGAGAGCGGTCGTCGACGCCGCCAAGCGGGGCGATGAGCGCTTCAAGCGGCCGTATATCGGCGCCACGTTCGCCGCAGTCACGGGGGATATGGCGGAGGCCCTGGGCATGAAGCGGGCCAGCGGCGCGATCGTCACGGATGTCGCAGAGAACGGGCCTGCCGACAAAGGCGGTTTGACCGTGGGCGATCTGGTCGTTTCCATGAATGGCGTTGTTGTGGAGCATCCCGATGCGCTCGGCTACCGGTTGGCGACCGCGGGCGTTGGCCGGGACGCCGAGTTCGAGGTTATGTCCCGCTCGAAGATCAGGAAAATCACCATCACCCTTGAAGCGCCGTGGAGCCGCGGCAAAGGGGCGGAGACCGTGATTTCCGGCAACAACCCCTTCGCAGGCGCGACTGTGGCTGATCTCGTTCCAAAACTCGCCGAAGATCTGAACATGCCGACCGGTCAGGAAGGCGTGGTGGTTTTGGCGGTCGAATCCGGATCACCCGCTGTACGTTTCGGCCTGAAGGAGCGCGACATCGTCACGGTGGTCAACGGCAAAACCGTGACAAGCGTCAATCAGATGGTGGACATGGTCAGCCGTCGTCAGCCCTATTGGCGGTTCGAGATCAATCGCAATGGAAAGCGGTTCAGCCAGTTGATACGGTAGTCTGCATGTCAGACCTGTTTGCTCCACTTGCGGATGAAATGGCGGAACGCAGCCGGCCATTGGCCGATCGGCTGCGTCCGAAAAACCTGGCCGAGGTGACGGGACAGGAACATCTCACCGGAAGCGACGGCATGCTGTCGCGCATGCTTGCGACAGGGTCGCTCGGTTCGATGATCTTCTGGGGTCCGCCCGGAACCGGCAAAACCACGGTGGCTCGGTTGCTCGCCAACGAGACGGATCTTGCGTTCGAGCAATTGTCGGCGATCTTTTCCGGCGTCGCGGATCTCAAGAAGGCGTTCGATGCTGCGCGCACGCGACGCATGTCGGGCCGGCAGACGCTGCTGTTCGTGGACGAGATCCATCGGTTCAACCGGGCCCAGCAGGACAGCTTCCTGCCGGTCATGGAGGACGGCACCGTCATCCTCGTCGGCGCGACGACGGAGAATCCGTCCTTCGAGCTCAACGCGGCTCTGCTGTCACGGGCGCGGGTGCTGACGTTCAAGTCGCATACCGGGGAAAGTCTCGGCCGATTGCTCGAGCGCGCGGAAACGCTCGAAGGCAAACCGCTTCCGCTCGATGAAGAGGCGCGGGCGAGCCTCGTCCGTATGGCGGATGGCGACGGGCGCGCCATCCTTACGCTGGCGGAAGAGGTGTGGCGTTCGGCGCGAGAAGGCGAAACCTTCGACGCAAAGGCGCTGCAGGAGCTGGTCCAAAGACGCGCGCCTGTCTACGACAAGAGCCAGGACGGGCACTACAATCTCATTTCGGCGCTGCACAAGGCGGTGCGCGGTTCCGATCCGGACGCCGCGCTTTATTATCTGTGCCGCATGTTCGATGCGGGGGAGAGCCCTCTGTTTCTCGGTCGGCGTCTCGTGCGCATGGCCTCCGAAGACATCGGACTTGCCGATCCCCAGGCGCTTGTCGTCGCCAACGCCGCCAAGGACGCCTACGATTTTCTCGGATCGCCGGAAGGAGAACTGGCGCTGGCGGAAGCCTGCATTTATCTCGCCTGCGCTCCGAAGTCGAACGCCGCCTATGTCGCCTACAAGGCGGCCATGCGGGCGGCCAGGGAGCACGGCTCGCTGCTGCCGCCGAAACACATTCTCAACGCGCCTACCAAACTCATGAAGAGCGAGGGCTACGGGAGCGGATACCAGTACGATCACGATACACCGGACGCCTTTTCGGGACAGGACTATTTTCCGGAGAAGATGGGCCGGCACACCTTCTACGATCCGCCTGAACGCGGCTTTGAAAGGGATATCCGCAAACGGCTCGACTACTGGGCAAATCTGAGGCAGCGCAAGCAGGCGACGGATGGCCAAGACGATTGACGAATTGCTGATTGGCGTACTCGGCGCTGGCTCGATCGGCTGCTTTGTCGGCGGCAGTCTGCAGGAATCAGGATGCCCGGTGCGCTATTTCGGTCGTGAACACGTCGCGTCGGATGTTCGGTCAGGCGGATTGCGCCTGACCTCCCATGACGGGCAGGCGACGGACCTGGCGGCAGAAGCGGTGGATTTCCGGACAGATCTCTCGGGGCTGGAAGAATGCAATATTCTGCTTGTCTGCGTTAAAAGCCCTGCGACGGAGGTGACAGCCGATGCGTTGGCGGGCGTGATCCGTCCAGACACCGTTGTGATCAGTCTGCAGAACGGTGTCGCCAACACCGATGTCCTGAAAAGCCGTTTACCCTACAATACGGTTCTCGCCGGCATGGTCGCCTTCAACGTCGCGCGTCTGGAAGGCGCGCATTTTCACCTCGGGACCGACGGCGAGATTTACATCGAGGATCACCCGGTCGCCCGCATGCTTGTCGATCGCCTGAACGCGGTCGGCGTCAGTGCAAAAACATCTCCGGACATGAAGGCCGTGTTGTGGGGCAAACTGCTTCTCAACCTCAACAACGGGCTCAATGTGCTCTCGGATATGCCGCTGCGCCGGCAGTTGCTGGATCGAGACTATCGCCGCGCGCTTGCGCTGCTCGTGGAGGAAACGCTGGGCGTGCTCAAAGCCGCCGGCGTAAGCCCGGCAAAAATCGGAAAGGCGCCTCCCGGGCTGATCGCGCCGATCCTGCGGCTTCCAAACTGGCTGTTCGAGCGCGTAGCGGCAAGCATGCTGAAGATAGACGACAAGGCCCGGTCGTCCATGCGCGACGATCTTGACAGGGGCCGCAAATCGGAGATTGCCTTTATCAACGGCGCGGTTGTGGAACTGGCGGCAAAGGTCAATGCATCCGTACCGGTCAACGCCGCTATTATCGCGCTCGTCGAGGACGCCTTCGCAAAGGGTCAATCACCTGCGCTTGAGGGCAGGGATCTCCTTAAGCGCTTGCAAAGATAGGCCTCATGAAAACACGATTGCAGAGCGCGAAATAGGTAGATCCGTTTGCCGTTGACGGCTTGTCCAGCAGCGTCTTCGCACTATATCGGAAGCTCGATTTTCCGGGTTTTCATCCGTTCCGTTGCAAAATTGGAGAATTCCCGAAACAAAGCCAGACTGGTGAATTGGCTGCATTTCCGTCGATTCCCGAAACAAAGCCAAATCAGAAAGAAACCGGATTCGGCAAAATCCCGAAACAAAGCCAGATTGTCGGAATTGCCCGTATTTCAAAGGTTTGACGGTTCCCAAGGACGATGAAAGTCTCTAAACGCTAAGCAATGTACCACTTTCTCATCGTCGCTTTCGGAGGAGCTGTCGGGGCTTCGCTTCGTCATCTGACCAGCCTGTTGACCCTGCGCTGGTTTGGACCGGGATTTCCGTGGGGAACGCTGACGGTAAACATCCTTGGCTCATTCCTGATGGGTGTCTTTATTGAGCTGCTCGCAAGAAAGATGAATGGCTCCAATGAGTTGCGCCTGCTGATTGCGACGGGCCTCATGGGCGGGTTCACGACCTTCTCCGCATTCTCGCTTGATGTCGCGATCATGTGGGAGCGGGGGGCGACGCTGACGGCGGCGGGATATGTGCTTGCAAGTGTGGCGCTGTCGATACTTGCGCTTTTCGCGGGACTGGCGCTTGTTCGCGGCCTTACCTAGGAACGATAAGAATCATGGCGGGTGTAGAACAGAAAACCGTTGATAGCGACGAGAGCGGCATGCGCCTCGATCGCTGGTTCAAGACCCATTACCCGGGTCTCGGTTTCGGCCGCCTTCAGAAGCTTCTGCGGTCGGGTCAGATCCGGATCGATGGCGGCCGCGCAAAAACCGATACGCGTATTCAGCCCGGCCAGACGATCCGCGTTCCGCCTCTGGACGCGGAAAAGCCGACGAACGCTGCAAAATCCTCCAATGCGTCCGACGCCGAGCGGCTGTCCGCCATGCTGATCTATGAAGATCCGAAGGTTTTTGTGTTCAACAAACCGGCGGGCCTCGCCGTGCAGGGCGGCTCCGGGGTCGCGCGGCATGTCGACGGCATGCTGGAGGCCTGGCGCAACAGGAGAGGCGAAAAGCCGCGTCTGGTTCATCGACTCGACAGGGATACGTCGGGCGTGCTTGTCGTCGCGCGGACGCGGCAGGCCGCGCAGCGGTTGACAGCCGCCTTTCGCGAGCGCGACACGGAAAAGATCTACTGGGCTCTGGTCAAGGGCGCGCCGGGCAAGAAGGAAGGCCGGATTTCAACCTGGCTGGTCAAGGAAACCACGCCTGACGGGGATCGCATGCGCGTTGCAAAGCATGGCGAACCCGACGCCGACCATGCCGTCTCTTACTATCGCGTGATCGAACAGGCGGGTCAGAACCTGTCCTGGCTCGAGATGCAGCCCTATACCGGGCGCACCCATCAATTGCGCGTCCACGCCGCCCACATTGAGTGTCCGATCATCGGCGACCCGAAATATTTCGAAGCCGATCAGAACTGGGATTTCCCGGGTGGCGTCCAGAACAAACTGCACCTGCACGCCAGACGGATCGTGATACCGCATCCGGACGGGAAAGGAACTGTCGATGTGACGGCGCCGCTCCCGCCACACATGGTTCAGAGCTGGAACCTCCTTGGATTTGACAAGGATTACGCCGAATGAAACTCGTTCTCTTCGATTGCGACGGCACGTTGATCGACAGCGCCCACGTCATCCACGCCAGCATGGAAAAGACGTTCGCGGAAGAAGGACTTGCCGTTCCGGAGCTGCATCACACCAAGTCCATCATCGGGCTGACTCTCGACAAGGCTTTCTCCGTGCTTATGCAGGAGGAGATCAATGACCGGATCGTCAACATGGTCGTGCGCTACAAACATCACAGTCTGACGATGCGCGAGGAGCAGGAGGTTCACGAGCCGTTTTACGACGGCGTATGGGACCTGCTCGATGAATTGCGCGGCCGGGACGACATCCTGCTCGGGGTGGTCACGGGCAAATCGCGCCGCGGTCTTGATAATCTGCTCGCGCGTCACGGCCTGGAGAAGGCGATCCTCACCAGCCGCACGGCCGATGAGTGCCCCTCGAAGCCGCACCCCGCGATGGTGCTCGAATGTTGTCGTGACGTCGGTGTGGACGCAGTCGACACGATCGTGGTCGGCGATGCGATATACGACATGCAGATGGCGCGGTCGGCGGCGGCCAGGGCGATTGGCGTGACCTGGGGGTACAGCACGCCGGACGAACTGACGGAGGCCGGAGCGCACAGCACGATCAGCCACCCGTCGGAAGTTCTCGATCACCTGATGGGAGTGGCGGAGTAGATATGCGGGATTTGCTTGAAGAACTGTATGATTCGGAGAAGGACGCAGATCCTGTCCGCCTGGCTCAGGGACATTCCGGACGGCAATTACCGAAGCGTTTCTATGAACAGGCGGCTGCTGCTGAGGATGACGGCGGGTTCGTCGTGCAACTCGACGGCAAGACCGTGCGCACGCCGGCGCGTTCTGTCTTGAAGCTGCAGACGCGGGCGCTTGCTGAACTGATCGCCGACGAATGGAACAGTCAGGAAAAGCTGATCGATCCGGCCGCCATGCCTGCAACGCGGCTCGCGAATACGGCTCTCGACGGCGTGGCTCTCGAAACCGAAGCGGTGCTTGAGGATGTTCTGCGTTTTGCCGGGACCGATTTGCTTTGTTACCGCGCCGGCTCTCCTGAAGGGCTTGTGGCCAGCCAGAACGAGGCGTGGGATCCGATCATCGACTGGGCGCATTCCCGGCTCGGCGCGCGTTTCTTGCTTGCCGAGGGGGTGATGCATGTGGAGCAGCCATCCGAATCCCTGCGCGCGGTCAATATCCACCTGAAGCAGTTCCAGGATCCATTCGCCGTCGCCGCGCTGCACAGCATGACCTCCCTGACGGGGTCTGCCTTGCTGGCGCTGGCGGTGGCCTTCCGGGAAATCGAACCGGAAGAAGCCTGGGCTGCGGCGCATGTGGATGAAGACTGGAATATCAGGCAATGGGGCGAGGATGCGGAGGCGCGTCTGCGACGCGACTTCAGACAGCGCGAAATGATGGCTGCCGCCAATACGCTGCAGGCGGTAACGGGCGGTTGAGCGGCGTGGGTTGATTGGGCTACAAGATGGCTGGAACAGGACGTATCGGGGGATCAAATTGAAAGACGTGTTGCTGGAACTGCAGGAGCGCCGCGCGGAAGCGAAGATCGGCGGGGGTCAGAAGCGCATTGATGTGCAGCATTCGCGCGGAAAGCTGACCGCGCGCGAGCGCATCGCAACATTTCTCGATGACGGCGCTTTCGAGGAATTTGACATGTTCGTGCAACACCGTTGCACCGATTTCGGGATGGAAGAAACCAAGATTCCCGGCGACGGCGTTATCACCGGCTGGGGTACGGTCAACGGCCGAAAAGTATTCGTTTTCGCCAAGGACTTTACGGTTTTCGGCGGCTCTCTCTCGGAAGCCCATGCGGCAAAGATCACCAAGCTGCAGGACATGGCGTTGCGCAATCGCGCGCCGATCATCGGCTTTTATGACGCTGGCGGAGCGCGTATCCAGGAGGGCGTGGCAGCGCTCGGCGGATACGCCGAAGTGTTCCAGCGAAATATTCTCGCATCCGGTGTCATCCCGCAGATTTCGGTCATCATGGGACCGTGCGCCGGCGGCGACGTCTATTCGCCGGCCATGACCGATTTCATCTTCATGGTGCGCGACACGTCCTACATGTTCGTCACCGGGCCGGATGTCGTGAAGACCGTGACCAATGAGACGGTCACCGCCGAACAACTGGGCGGCGCGTCGATCCACACGACGAAGTCGTCGATCGCCGACGGCGCCTACGAAAACGATGTCGAGGCGCTTTTGCAGATGCGACGACTCATCGATCTTTTGCCGCTTTCCAACACGTCGGAAGTTCCGGAGATCGACAATTTTCAGCCGATCGACGTTCCCGACAAGTCGCTGGATCTCGTCATTCCCGACAACGCCAACAAGCCCTATGACATAAAGGAAGTTATCCTCAAGACGATCGACGAAGGCGACTTCTTCGAAATCCAGGCTACCTTCGCCGCCAATATCGTTTGTGGCTTCGGCAGGGTGGAAGGCCGCACGGTCGGGTTTGTCGCCAATCAGCCGATGGTGCTTGCAGGCGTTCTCGACAGCGATGCGTCAAGGAAGGCGGCGCGGTTCGTGCGTTTCTGCGATTGTTTCGGCATACCGATCGTCACCTTCGTCGATGTGCCGGGCTTCCTTCCCGGAACGGCCCAGGAATATGGCGGTCTCATCAAGCACGGCGCAAAACTGCTGTTCGCCTATGGCGAGGCGACCGTGCCGAAGGTCACCATCATTACCCGCAAGGCCTATGGCGGCGCCTACGACGTAATGGCTTCCAAGCATTTGCGGGGCGATCTCAATTACGCCTGGCCGTCAGCCGAAATCGCGGTTATGGGCGCCAAAGGCGCGGTTGAAATTATCCACCGCAAGGATGTCGGCGATCCGGACAAGATTGCGGCGCATACAAAGAAGTACGAGGAACGGTTTCTGTCGCCGTTCGTCGCGGCCGAACGCGGCTATATTGACGAGGTGATCATGCCGCATTCGACACGTAAACGGGTCGCTACTGGACTTCGACTTCTACGTGAGAAAAATCTGACAAACCCATGGAAAAAGCACGATAATATTCCATTATAGCCGTGCTTCGGTGTGTTCAGATCGCTGAATCGCGTATCGGCGCCAGCCTGACGCCGGTGATGCGGTAATTGCCGTCGTCCTGTCTTGCGAGAATGTAGACAGCCTGCCAGCTGTCGCCCTTCCGGTCGGTGATCAGCAGTTCCTGCATCATCAGCCGGCCATCGTCTTCGCTGGCGTTTCGGCCGAAGGTCAGATTGCCTGGACGGTAGATCGGCTCGTAGCTGTTCTTCACCATTTCCATGAAGCGTTGGGTGTCAGGAAAGGCGTTTTTGATGCCTGGAGCTGCAAAGGAATAGGCGGTTTCTCCATCATCGGATCGGAACGCTTCGATCTGTTGCTTGATGATGCCTTGAACGATTTTGGAGTTGTCTTCGGCATGCGCCAGTCCGCTCCATAGCAGGAGCCCGAAGACCAGGAATGTCACAATACGCATGAAACACCTCCTTGTATCTATCTTGTTCGCCCGTTCTGTTTACGCCCACGATTCGAATTCAGATCACGGGATGGTACTCCGAACCCGCGATGGTGTCATCCGGTTGTCGTATTTGCATGGGGTGCATGACGCAGTGGACGATCATGCGCCCGCAGAAATTGTGTCAGTCTAAGGGGTAAATTTAGTCGGTCGGTATGTCGATCGCCCGCTCGCGACAAAGCCATCGGACGCTGCGAACACAACTGCAGATTCGGTCTGATGCGACAAGCAATGGTTGTATTGTTCTCGCTCCCGAAGGGAGTGGGGCGGTGCTATCTGTCTAAAAACAAAAGATTTTCAACAGCATACCAGCGCATTCGGGGTAATTGACTGTTGACTTGTCGCTGTGCCTCTTGCGACACTGTCAGAGAATTAAAAAATGCCCGACTAACGGGCTTCCTCAATGAAGGAGGGGAATATGGGTGGTGTATTGCCGCTTGTCGGCAAGCGACTCCTGCTGGGCGTCGGTACATTGTTCGTCGTTTCTTTGATCATCTTCTGGGCCGTCGAAGCTCTCCCGGGGGACGTTGCGCAACAGATTCTTGGTCAGTCTGCGACGCAGGAAACGGTGGATGCTTTGCGTGAAGAACTGGGACTGAACAAGTCACCTTTTACGCGCTATTTTGAATGGCTGGTCGGCGCGGTTCAGGGGGATTTTGGCGTATCGCTCGCCAACAAGCGTTCGGTGACGGCGCAGATCGCGCCGCGTTTCGCGAACACGCTGTTTCTGGCAGCCTATGCTGCGGTTATTTCAGTGCCGCTCGCCATATTCCTGGGCGTTTTGACTGCCCTTTATCGCAATTCGGTCTTCGACCGCGTGACAAACGCGCTCAGTCTCGTTTCCATATCCTCGCCGGAATTCTTCCTGGGCTATGTTCTGATCGCCTTCTTCGCCGTACAGAGCCAGCTCTTCCCTTCGATCTCGAATGTTACCGCCGGCATGGATTTCGACGAACGCATCTATCGGACCACGCTGCCAGCGGTCACCCTCGCGCTCGTCGTCACGGCCTATATGATGCGCATGACGCGGGCTGCGATCATCAACCTGCTGGCTTCTCCCTATATCGAGATGGCGCGGCTGAAGGGGGTGCCCAACGGGCGCGTCATCACCCATCACGCTTTGCCGAACGCCCTGGCGCCGATCATCAATGTCGTTGCGCTCAATCTCGCTTATCTCATCACGGGGGTCGTCCTCGTCGAGGTGGTGTTCGTCTATCCCGGCGTCGGCCAATTGCTGGTGGACAGCGTGACGAAGCGGGACTTCCCGGTCGTTCAGGCTTGCTGTCTGATCTTCGCGGCGACGTTCATCATGTTCAATCTCATCGCGGATGTCGGGTCGATCCTGTCCAATCCGCGCCTGCGTCATCCGAAGTGAGGAGGGGATAATGGTTTCCTTTGCAATCATCTATTACGCCCTTCTGATCATTGCGTGTTGCGTAGCCGCGTTCTATCGGCAACGGTCAGGGTTGATCGTTCTGTTCGTGCTGTTGTGCATTTCGCTGATTTCCGGATTGCTGGGCGGCGTCGACGTTCTGATCAACATCACAATAGGGGTCGCGCTGCTGGCCGCCGCCGGCGGCATTTCGTACAGCTTCCGCGAAACGCTCACCTATATCTTGCCAAACGAAGCCGCCAAACTCATGCGCAAGGCTCCGTTGACCGCGGCCTTCGGTTTGCTGGTCATTATCGCCTATGTCATCGCGGCGGTGTTTGCTCCGGTAATCGCTCCTTTCGGCGAAGCGCAAGTGGTAGGCAGTTCCTTTGCGCCGCCCGACGACGTCATGATCCTCGGTGGAGACCAGCTCGGTCGCGACCTGTTCAGTCGCCTGATATACGGCGCCCGCAACACGGTCGGCATTGCTGTGCTGACGACTGTGATCGCCTTCATCGTCGGCACCGTCGCAGGTCTTGTCGCGGCGTCGATGGGCGGTTGGGTCGATCAGGTTATGGGGCGCATCGTCGATATCCTCATGGCAATTCCGCAGTTGATCTTTGCTTTGCTGCTGCTGACGATCGTCGGCACAAGCGTCGTCAACCTGACCCTCGTCATCGCCTTGCTCTATTCGCCGCTGATCTTCCGTCTCGTTCGGGCGGTCGCCGGCAACATCGTGGTGATGGACTATATCGAGGCCGCCCGATTACGCGGTGAATCGACCTGGTATCTGACAACGAAGGAAGTGTTGCCGAATATCACTGCGCCTCTGGCCGCTGAATTCGGACTGCGTTTCTGCTTCGTCTTCCTGGCGATTTCGGCGCTGTCCTTTCTGGGCCTTGGTATTCAGCCGCCCACAGCCGACTGGGGATCGATGGTGCGTGAAAACGCTTCCCTGATTTCCTTCGGTCTGCTGACGCCGCTCATTCCGGCGGCGGCGATCGCCTTGCTGACGGTCGCCGTGAATTTCGTGGTCGACTGGATGCTGCATATTTCGTCGGGATTGAAGGAGTAGACGATGGTCAAGGAAAAAAGCGTTCTGCTCGAAATCAAGGACCTCCGGATTGAGGGCTATTCCGACGAAGAGTGGATCGAGATCGTGCACGGGGTCAATCTGACCCTTCACCGCGGCGAGGTTATGGGGTTGATCGGCGAATCCGGCGCCGGCAAGTCGACCATTGGGCTTGCGGCCATGGGCTTCACGCGCGACGGGTGCCGCATTTCAGGCGGCTCGGTGCTGTTCGACGGCATGGATCTTACCACGGCCTCGCGCGCGGAACGCCGGGCCCTTCGCGGCTCGCGGATCGCCTATGTCGCACAATCGGCGGCAGCGTCCTTCAATCCGGCGCACAAGCTGATCGAGCAGCATACGGAGTCCGGTCGTTTGCACAAGATCAGTTCCAAGTCCGAAATGGAGGCCGATGCGATCGAGCTCTATCGGCGACTTCGGCTTCCCAATCCCGAGGAGATCGGCTTCCGCTATCCGCACCAGGTTTCCGGAGGCCAGCTGCAGCGTGCGATGACTGCGATGGCGATGAGCTGTCGCCCGGACCTGATCATCTTCGACGAGCCGACGACGGCGCTCGACGTGACGACCCAGATCGAGGTGCTTGCGGCGATCAGGGATATCGTCGAGCAGTTCAACACCGCCGCTCTGTACATCACGCATGATCTGGCGGTCGTGGCCCAGATGGCTGATCGTATCAAGGTTCTCCTGAAAGGGGACGAGGTCGAAGAGGCGGAAACCAGGAAAATGCTCGCCGACCCGGAGGAGGATTACACCAAATCGCTTTGGTCGGTGCGCAGTTTCGAACGTGAGCAGAAACCGCCGCCGCCTGCGTCTGAAAAGCCTCTGATTTCGGTTCGCAACGTCGACGCCTCCTATGGGCCCGTACCGGTGCTCAAGGGCGTCTCCTTCGATATCTATCGCGGCCAGACGGTTGCCGTGGTCGGCGAATCCGGTTCCGGCAAATCGACGACCGCCCGTTGTATAACCGGGCTGCTGCCGCCGGACGCGGGCGAAATTCTCTATGACGGTCATGTGCTGCCGGCCAGGTACCAGAACCGCAGCAAGGAGCAGCTTCGTCAGGTCCAGATGATCTATCAGATGGCGGACACTGCGCTTAATCCGAAAAAAACGATCGGGGAGATCATCGGCAGGCCGTTGCAATTCTATGGCGGACTGCGCGGAGCGGAGCTGAAAACGGCGATCGACCAGTTGCTGGATCAGATCGAACTCGAGCCTTCGCTCTACTACAAACGTTTGCCGTCGGAGCTTTCCGGCGGACAGAAACAGCGCGTCGGCATTGCCCGCGCCCTTGCCGCAGGTCCCACCTTCATCATATGCGACGAGGTGACCAGCGCGCTCGACCAGCTTGTCGCGGAGGGTATTCTGCGATTGCTGGACCGGCTGCAGAAGGAACTGGATCTCGCCTATATGTTCATCACCCACGATCTCGCGACCGTTCGTGCGATCTCGGACGTGGTTGTCGTCATGAAGGAAGGCGAGGTGGTCGAACAGGGCCCCAAGGACGTGATGTTCAAGCCGCCGCACCACGAATATACGGATCTTCTCCTGTCTTCGGTGCCGGAAATGGATCCGGACTGGCTGACGCATCTCCTTGAGGAACGCGGCGTCGATAATGTCGGCGAGGCTGCGCACGACAAAAAAACCTGACGTCGACGACGTCAGGTTTTTCAGGAGTTCGATGAGCTCCGGATCGAAATCCGGAGCTCTTTTTTTGATCTCAGCTTTCGAACCACCAGCGCTCGTAACCGCGAGCGCCGTCAAGCTCCCAGTTCGAGGCGATGAAGTCGCCGTGAGCGACATTGTCGCGGCGGCCCATGACGCGGTTGATGAAGAACGGCACGACCGTTCCGCCATCGTCGCGGCAAAGAAGCTGCATTTCCTGGTACATGTCGCCGCGCTTGGCTTCGTCCAGCTCGGACTTGGCTTCGACAAGCAGCTTGTTGAATTGCTCGTTGACCCAGTGGCTTTCGTTCCAGGCCGCGCCTTCCTTGTAGGCCAGCGAGAACATGACGTCCGGGGTAGGACGAGCGCCCCACTGTACGAACACGAACGGCTTCACGAGCCAAACGTTCGACCAGTAGCCGTCATTCGGCTCGCGCACGACATTGATGTTGATGCCGGCTTGCTTGGCGTGTTCGGAGTAGAGCACGCACATGTCCACGGCGCCGCTCATGACGCTGTCGGCGGCGGACAGATCAACATTGATCGATCCGAGACCGGATTTTTCCATATGGAACTTGGCCTTGTCCGGATCGTAAGAGCGCTGCTCCAGGTCGGCCCAGTAAGGCAGGGACGGCGCAATCGGATGGTCGTTGCCAAGGCTGCCGTAGCCGAACAGGATCTTCTCGATGATCTCTTCGCGGTTCATGGCGTATTTCAGAGCCAGTCGCACATCCACATTGTCGAACGGCGCAACGTCGCAGAACATCGGCAGCGTTACATGCGAGCCGCTGGGCACGTTGTCGATCTTGATGCCGGGCGCGCGTTCCAGCAGGCTTACAGTCTTGAGATCGACCGAAGTAATCGCGTCGACGTCGCCGGTGACAAGCGCCGTCTGGCGTGCGTTCGGATCGTTCAGCGTCAGCATGTTGACGGAGTCGAAATAGGCGCCTTCGCGGTGCCAGCCGTCATGTTTGGAGAGCTCTGCGCGTACGCCCGGATCGAAGTTGTCGAGCTTGTACGGGCCGGTTCCGTCGCCGCTTTCCCAGTCCACGCCGCCGCTTCCGTCGGAGGGCAGCATGACGAGGTGGTAGTCGGAGAGCAGGTAGGGCAGGTCGGCGTTGCCCGCGCCCATCTTGATCACGACAGTCAGGTCGCCGTCAGCCTTGATGTCCACTACGTCGGTGAGGAGCGCTTTCGCAGCCGACGTCGTCTTTTCGCCACGGTGGAAGTTGAGCGAAGCCACAACGTCCTCGGCGGTCAGTTTCTTGCCGCTGTGGAACGTGACATTGGGGTTGAGCTTGAAGGTCCATTCGGACGCGTCGGCAGAAGCTTCCCAGCTGTCGGCCACATCAGGACCCAACTCGTTGGTGTTGGTGATCAGCGTGAGATAGCTGCGAACGGCGTGCGAAAGCTGGATCATGAAAACGCTTTCCGTCGTTCCCGGATCCAGGCTGTCGGCGGTGTTGCCGTCATGAACGCCTACGCGAAATGTTCCGCCCTTTTTCGGCGTCTGTGCAGCGACCTTTGTAGACCAGAGGGTCGAGGCGGCGGCCGCCGTCGCGCCAGTCGCCAGCGCGCCTTCCATAAATCCACGGCGGCTCAGACGCTTCTTGCGAGCCTGCTCGATTATGGATTTGATAAGTGCGTCGGTTTCTTGCTTGTTCATTTCGTTTCCCGTTTTTTGAGCGATAATTATCGTGATTTTTCTTGTTATGGCGGCAGTCTAACAACATAGAATTGAATGTCCATGGTCGAAACCCGACACTCAAAGCCGCATTTTCCCCGATAAGACGTGGCTGAAACGCACTTTGTGCAACTTCTGCTTGGTTCAGGCCGCTTGTGCGGCGGACAGCTCGATATAGCGCGCCATGTGATAATCCACATCGCCAAACTGATGATCGATCATGATGAGCCGCTTGGCGAAATGCGGCAGGGAATATTCCCATGTCATTGCGATGCCGCCATGCATCTGGATTGCCTCTTCCGCCACAAGCCTGCCGATCTGACCGCACAGCGTCTTGGCCGTCGAGACAGCCTTTTCCCTGTCGATTCTGTCGAGGGTAAGTCTCCCGGCCGCGTTGATGACTGCCGAACGCGCCTGTTCGATCTCGGTCAGAACCGTCGCCATGCGATGCTGCAAAGCCTGGAACTTGCCGATTGGCACGCCAAACTGCTTGCGGGTCTTGAGGTACTCGAGCGTAATATCACGGCAGACCTCCATGAGCCCGATCGATTCAGCGCAAAGAGCCACATTGGCGCGGGCAATCGCCATTTCGACCGCCGGATACGCCTTGCCTTCAGCGCCAAGCAGCGCGCTGTCCGGAACTTTCACATTGTTGAGCGAGATTTCCGAAGCGCGCAGACCGTCGATCGTCGGATAACCGCGTATCTCCACGCCATCCGTGTCGGCCGGAATGAGGAAGGCGCAGACGCCGTCTTCGTCCCAGGCGTCACCGGAAGAGCGCGCGGTCACGACCAGCAGGTCGGCGGTGTCGGCGTTGAGGACGACCGCCTTGTTTCCGTTCAGCGTCCAGCGGTCCTCACCCTTGGAGCAGGTGGTCTTCACGGCGGACAGGTCGTAACGGCCGTCGGGTTCTCCGTGCGCAAAGGCGGCGAGGCGGCCGCCGGCGATGATGTCGGCCAGCGCCGACTTCTGCTCATCGTCGCCGAGTTGGGAAATCACGCCGCCGGCCAGTATGGCCGAAGCCAGGAAAGGTTCGACGACAAGGCCGCGGCCGAGCTCCTCGAAGAGCACGCTGATATCGAAGCCAGCGCCTCCGAAGCCGCCGTCCTCCTCGCTGAACAGGGCGCCAATCAGGCCGAGTTCGGCGAATTGGGCCCACATTTCGCGCGAAAAACCGTCCGTGGATTCAGCGATCTCATGGCGTTTTTCCAGCGGATAATTGTCTGCGACAAATCGGGCGACCATGTCCTTCAGCATCGCCCTGTCTTCTGTAAGTGTGAAGTCCATTCAAAGCCCCATCATCATCTTGGAGATGATTCCGCGCTGGATCTCGTTGGATCCGCCGTAAATCGTGATCTTGCGATTGTTGAAGTAGTCGGCCGCTACGGGCGCGGCGTAGTCCGGTCCGATCGGCTCCTGATTGTATCCCGCGTCCAGCGCTTCCGAAACGAACGGCATCGCGTAGGGGCCAAGCGCGCGCCGGGTCAGGTCATTGATCGCCTGGCGGATCTCGGTTCCCTTGATCTTGAGCATCGAGCTCATTGGTCCGGCATTGGCGACGCTGTCCGGCGACGAGAGCAGCCGCAGGTTCGTTGTGGACATGGCGTCGAGATCCATTTCTATCTGGGCGAGCCTTTGTGCGAAATAGGGATCTTCAATCAGCGGTTTTTCGCGGATCTTCTGAAGCTTGGCGATGTGGCGCAGATGCGCCAGCGCCACCTTGTTGGCTCCGACATTCGCGATGTTGGTCCGCTCATGCGTCAGCAGGTATTTCGCGTAAGTCCAGCCCTTGTTCTCCTCGCCTATGAGGTTTTCCACGGGCACGCGAACGTCGTCGAAGAAGACTTCGTTCACTTCATGCGTGCCTTCCAGCAGGATAATCGGCCGCACAGTGATGCCCGGCGTATCCATATCGATCAGGAGGAAGGAGATTCCCTCCTGGGGCTTGCCTTCCGTGGAGGTGCGCACGAGACAGAATATCTTGTTGGCGTATTGCCCAAGCGTCGTCCAGGTTTTCTGACCATTGACGACGTAATGATCCCCGTCACGCACGGCGCGTGTTTTGAGCGAAGCGAGATCGGAACCGGCGCCCGGTTCGGAATAGCCCTGGCACCACCAGTCGGATCCGTCGAGGATGCGCGGCAGGTAGTAGTCCTTCTGCGCATCCGAGCCGTATTTGATCAGCACCGGGGCGAGCATCTTGAGGCCGAAGGGTATGATCCGCGGAGCGCCGGCCGCGCAGGATTCGTCTTCGAAAATCTGTTTCTGCACGGCGTTCCAGCCGGTGCCGCCATATTCTTCCGGCCAGCCGTCGGCCAGCCAGCCGCGGTTGTTGAGGATGTCGTGCCATCCCTGCATGTCATCGCGTGTCAGGCGCTTGCCGGTCAAAACCTTGTCGGAAAGTGATTTCGGCAATTCCTCGTCGAGGAATTTGCGAACTTCGTCGCGAAACGCCAGTTCCTCATCGCTATAGTTTAGATCCATTGCTTGATCCTTCGGTCAGACTGTTTGGTCAGTTCAGAGGCGATCCGCTTTTCTAAGCGGCCTTCTTGTTCAGTGAATCAAAATTTTCTCCGCGCTCCACCAGATCGACCAGCAGCTTTGCGGGTCTCCAGAATTCAGGATCGTTTTCCTCAAACTCCCGGATATCGGCGAGAATTTTATCCAGTCCGATGATATCGGCCTGTTTCATCGGTCCGCCGCGCCACCGCGGAAAGCCGTAGCCATAGAGCATGGCTATATCGACATCGAGCGGGCGCAGGGCGATGCCTTCTTCTACAATCCGCGCGCCTTCATTCACCATGGCTGCGAAGTAGCGGCGCATGATTTCCTCTTCGGTAAAGGTCTTCGGTTCGATGCCTTTTTCTTCGCGCACCCGGTCGATTATTTCGAGAACCTCCGGGTCTTCCCTGCCGCTGCGGCTACCTTGATCGTAGATGTACACCCCGCGACCGGTCTTCTGTCCGAACCGGCCAAGCTCGGCGATCCGGTCCATGTGCTCATGCGCGTAGCGTCCGTTCCAACCGGAATCGCGCAGCCGCTTGCGGTTGGCGTAGCCGATGTCCAGACCGGCCAGGTCGCCCATCTGGTGTGGTCCCATCGGGTAGCCGAAATTCACCACGGCTTTGTCGATCTCGTAAGGACTTGCGCCTTCCTCAATCATGTAGGCGGCTTGGGTCAGGTAGCGCTCGAGAATACGGTTCCCTATGAAGCCGTCGCACACGCCGGCGCGCACTGCGGTCTTGCGCAGTTTCTTTGCGAGCGCGAAGCCTGTGGCTGTCACGTCCGGCAGGGTCTTTGCGCCGACGACCACTTCCAGCAGTTTCATGACATGGGCGGGCGAAAAGAAATGTAGCCCCAAAACGTCCTGCGGTCGGCCGGTCATAGCGGCGATCTCGTCGATATTCAGGTAGGAGGTGTTGCTGGCCAGCACCGCGCCGGGTTTTGCGTGCTTGTCAATTCGCTCGAAGAGCTCCTTCTTGACGTCCATGTTCTCGAAGGCGGCTTCGATGACGATGTCGGCTTCGGCAATGTCGGCGATATCTGCGCTCACAGAGTAGAGTTCGTTGGCCAGCCGGTCGCGTTTCGCCTGATCGATCTTGCCGCGCTTGAGACCGTCGTCGAGAATTTTCTCGACATTGGCGCGACCCTTGGCGGCGCTTTCTTCGTCACGCTCGATCATCGTGACGGGCAGTCCGGAATAAAGCATCGCGCACGTGATGCCGGACCCCATGGTGCCTCCGCCGATCACGGCGGCGCGGTCGAGCGGACGCGGCGCGCCGGTTGCAAGTTCCGGCACCTTGCCGACCTCCCGATCGGAGAAGAAGGCGTGGATGAGCGCATCACGCTGTTCGGTGCCGAGCAGTTCGATGAAGGCGTCGCGTTCGAATTTCATGCCCTCGTCGAACGGCAGTTCGGTTGCGGCCTTGATCGCCTCCACGCATTTGATCGGTGAGATCTGTCCACGCGCCTTCTTTTCGACGGACGCCATAATGCCGTCGAACAAAGCCTTGTTTCCCCTTGCGGATGCGATCTTGTCTTCCATCTCGCTTGTCCGCCGCACCGGCATGTTTTCGTTCATGACGCGATTTGCGAAATCGATCCCGGCCTGGCGGGGATCGTCTCCGTCGTCGAGAGCATCGACAATGCCGAGCTTGAGGGCTTCCGGGGCGCTGACATGGCGTCCGCTGACGATGATGTCCGTGGCCGCCTCTACGCCGATAAGACGGGGCAGGCGCTGGGTTCCGCCGGCTCCGGGCAGCAAGCCGAGATGGACTTCGGGCAGGCCGACCTTGGCGGATTTCAAAGCCACCCTGTAGTGACATGAAAGGGCCGTTTCCAGACCTCCGCCGAGCGCCGTTCCGTGTATTGCGCAGACCACAGGCTTGTCGACGGCTTCGATCGCATTGACGACCTCGTAGAGAACCGGATGCATGATCGGCTTGCCAAACTCGCGAATGTCGGCGCCTGCGATGAAAGTTCGCCCCTTGCCGACGATAACGGCGACAGACGCGGCAGCGTCTTCGTTGAACCGTGCGGCGGCTTCCATCAACCCTTTACGCACGGCGTGTCCGGCCGCGTTGACCGGAGGATTGTCGATGGAAATGACGGCGATGCCGCCCTTGTCACCGGACAGGATTTCATAGGACACGACTTCGGACATGTGCGAACCTTCAATGCAGGAATTGGAAATATTGTCTTCGAGTTGGAGCCTGTACCCCGTCCGGGGTACAGGCGGTTTGAAACAGGGTTATTTTTCCCCGAGAGTTTTCCAGGCGCCATCCTGAATCTGGGAGATGATGATGGCGTCGCCCCCCTTGTGGTCGTCCGCGGAGTAGTCAATGAGGACGCCAGTGATCGGGTCCGTGAAGCTCAGGCTCTCCATTGCTTTCTGGAAGCTTTCAGCATTCAGATCCGGGCCGGCCGCTTCAAACGCCATGACCAGGCCTTCCGCAGCTGAGCGACCGAGCAGGGCGCCGGTTCCGGGAAACTCGCCGAACTCGGCCTGGTAGGATTCGACCCATTCCTTGACGTAGGGATCATCCATGCGGGTCGTCAGGTCCGGCCAACCAGCGGCGGCGTAGAAGCCGTCCGTTATGCCTTCCGGCACCTTGGCGACAGCGGTGTGGAATGCGGCGGACGATCCGAGGAACTTCATGTCGTCCATACCAAGCTTCTTGGCGGTTCCAAGCACTGTAATGAGCTGTCTGATGCCGAGAGCCAGAGCGATCGTATCGCAGCCTTCATTCTTCAGCTTGGTGAGTGAACCGACGAAATCCTGCTCATCGGGCTTGTGCGTTGTTTCCGCTGCATAGGTCACGCCCAGCTTGTCGACAGAATCCTTTGCGCCTTCCTGGATTTCCTTGCCGAAATCGGTCGGAAGAATCATGGAGCAGACGACTTTGGCTCCCTCATTGTCTCTGAGGTATTCGATCCCGGCCAGGGTCTGGTCATAATAGGACGAGAAGCCGGCGTATTTGTAAGGCGAGGGCGGATCGATCATCTGACGCGCCGATGTCAGCGGGCCGACATTTGCAATGCCTTTCTGCTCCAGCAGCGGGAAACTGGCGATATTGATCGGCGTGCCAAGCGACAGGAGCATGACGAACACCTTGTCGGAATTGACCAGCTTGTTCAGGTTCTGCATGGCTTTCGGCATCTGATAGCCATGATCTTCCGCGATCAGACGCAGCTTGCGGCCATGAACGCCGCCCTTGGCGTTGACTTCTTCAAAATACTGTCGCGTGGCGTCCATTGCCGGCGCTCCGAAAGCGGCGAAGATGCCGGACATGTCGTTGTTCGAACCGACAAGGATTTCCGTGTCGGTCACGCCCTGGGACTGCGCCATGGCCTGCGGCGCGATTGCCGTGGACAGGGTCAGCGCCGCAGCGATGGTCAGCTTATTCATTCTCATGATTGCTCTCCTCCTTAGCGAGATATGGATCTATGAGTACATGTTATCTATCAGCGCTTTGTGTTTTTTCTCCACGAAACTGCGCTTGAGTTTCATGGTTGCCGTCAACTCCTCGTCTTCCGCGGTCAACAGAACGTCGATGAGACGGAACGACTTGATCTGTTCCACCCGAGCGAACTCTTTGTTGACCTCGTCGATAATACCCGCAATCAAGTCCTGCACGTCCTGCGCCGCGCAAAGCGAAGCGAAGTCGCCGAACGGAATTCTCCGGTCCTGCGCATATTTCTCGACATTTTCCTGATCGATCATGATGAGGCAGGTCAGGTATTTGCGTCCGTCCCCAATGATGACCGCGTCAGAAATGTAGGGCGAAAATTTGAGTTTGTTCTCGATCTCCGCCGGAGTGATGTTCTTGCCGCCGGCCGTTATGATGATGTCCTTCAGGCGGCCCGTGATCCGCAGGTATCCGTCTCCGTCGATTTCGCCGACGTCGCCTGTTCGCAGCCAGCCGTCCGGCGTGAACGTTTCTGCTGTTTTCTCGTTGTCGCGCCAATAGCCCTGGAAAACGTTCGCAGCCTTGTACTGGATTTCGCCTCCGTCTGTGATGCGCAATGCGCCGCCCGGTACGACCTGTCCGACGCTGCCGACCTTGTTGTGTTCGATCGTGTTCAACGAAATCAGCCCGGCGCTTTCGCTCATGCCGTAACCTTCGTAGAGATCAACGCCGATCGACTTGTACCAACGGATGAGATCCGGCGATATCGGGGCGGCCCCCGTCGTTCCGCGCCGCAGTCGGTCCATTCCGATCATGCGCCTCAGGTTTTTCAGAACCAGGTGATCCCAAAGCCAGTACTGCATGGCGGTCGGGAAGGGGACCGATTTCCCCTTGAACAAATATTCGGCGCGTTTGCGGCCTGTGGTGACTGCGCGATTGAAGGCCCAGCGACCAAAGGGCGTCGCGTCGCCGATCATGATCGAGATGCGGGAATAGATCTTTTCCCACACCCGAGGCACGGCGGTAAAGATATGCGGGCTGACTTCCTGCAGATTGTCGAAGACCGTTTCGGTGCTTTCGGCGAAGTTGACGGTCGATTTCGCCGCGAGCGGGCCGAAGACCGATATCAGACGCTCGAGAATGTGGCACAGCGGCAGAAAACAGACCTGCTCGTCGGAGGAGAAGGCCGGCAGGGTCACGGCGGCGACGGACGTCGTGTACATGATGTTGTGGTTCGATACCATCACGCCCTTGGGCTTGCCTGTCGTTCCGGACGTATAGATGAGTATCGCCAGATCATCCGGTTTCGAACGCGCAATCTCGTCCTCGAACAGATCCGGATTGTTTTTCAAGTGAATCCGCCCGAGATCGTAGAGCTCCTCGAGGAACATGACGCCGTCGTCGTGGAAATCATGCAGGCCTTCGCGGTCCAGCACGATGACTTTAGCTAGACCGGGCATCTCGTCTCTTGCAGAAAGAAACTTGTCGAGTTGCTCGTCATTTTCGACAACGAGAAACTTGCTCTGCGAGTTGTCGACCAGATAGGCGAGCTGCGAGGCTGAGTCGGTCGTATAGACTCCCGACATTACCCCGCCCATGCATTGTGCGGCGATGTCGAAGTAGATCCACTCCTTGTTGTCTTCCGAAAGGATCGAAACGACGTCGCCGCGCTGCAGACCCAGAGACGCCAGTCCGTGACCGATCAGCCGGACGTGTTCGAGAAAATCATTCCAGGAGTAGGAAAGCCAGATTCCATATTCCTTTTCCCGGTGGGCTGTGCGTTCGCCCAGTTCCCGGCAGCGCTGCAGGAACAGCTTGGGCAGCGTATCGCACCCGTCGATGAAATAGGGCCCGTTGTTCAGGTCGGCATTGAGACTCACACCGTCGATGACCGTCTGCGGTGGCAGAGATTGCATTTGTCCCATCGATATGTCCTCCCTTGTCTTTCTAGCGCCAGGTCTTGCGCTGTTTCCAGCGTCTTTGTCCGCGTTGCGTTTCCTGGTGAGCGCCAAGATAGAATTCCTGTATGTCCTTCGATTGCGCGAGCTTCTTGGCGTCTCCGCTCATCACTATTCTGCCAAGCTCCATGACGTAGCCGTAATGGGCGACGTCCAGTGCAACCTTGGCGTTCTGTTCAACCAATATCATGGTTACATTTTGTTCGCGATTGAGGCGGCTGATGATCGCAAAGATCTCCTTGACCAGCAAAGGGCTGAGGCCAAGGCTCGGCTCGTCAAGCAGCATGATTTTCGGTCTCGCCATCAAACCGCGACCGATCGCCAGCATCTGCTGTTGTCCTCCCGACAGCGTGCCGGCTTCCTGCTGGCGTCTTTCCTTCAGGATTGGAAAGTACTGGTAGACGAGTTCGAGATCCTTTTCGATTTCAGCGTGATCCGATCGCGTATAGGCGCCCATGCGCAGGTTTTCCTCGACCGTCAGGATGGGAAAGATTTCCCGCCCTTCCGGCACGTGGACGATGCCGTCGCGCACGACCGCGTCCGGCGCCGAGCCCTCGATGGCTTTGCCGTTGAAGTGGACCGTGCCTTTTTCCGGATCCATCACGCCGGAGATCGTTTTCAGAAGCGTTGTCTTGCCGGCGCCGTTTGCGCCGAGCACAGTCACGATCTGACCTTCCTGCACCTGCAGGCTGACCCCGCGAATGGCCATGATCGGACCGTAGAAGCTTTCGAGATTGTCTATTTTGAGGAGAGACGGGGAATGCATGTTCACTGGGCTGCCTCCTCTTGTTCAGTCAGATCGTCGGCGCCGATATAGGCTTCAATCACAGCGGGGTCGGATTGCACCTCCTTTGGAGTTCCGATCGCCAGCATCTTGCCGTCTGCAAGCGCCAGAACCCGGTCTGACACAGAGCTGACGAGATGCATGTCGTGCTCGACCATCAGGACCGTGATGCCCATTACCTTCTTGATGTCTTCGACCCAGAATGCGACGTCCTGGGTTTCCTCGACGGACAGTCCGGAAGCAGGTTCATCGAGCAGCAGAAGTTTGGGTTGAATTGCCAGAGCCCGCCCCATTTCGACGACCTTGCGCACGCCATAGGGAAGCCCGGCGATCAGTTTTTCGCGATAGGGCTGAAGGTCGAGAAATTCGATGACGTGTTCGACGGCTTCGCGGTGATGGCGCTCCTGGTCCCGCACGAATGGCGTAAAGAGCATATCCGACAAGAAGGATGAGCGGCAATGCGTGTGCCGTCCAACAAGCAGGTTCTGCAGAACCGAGGAATGTTCGAACAATTCGATATTCTGGAACGTTCGTGCGATGCCCAGATCCGGAATGTCGTGCGGCGCCGTGCCGAGGATTGACTTGCCTTCAAACAGTATGTCGCCGCTTGCAGGCGTGTAAAACCGTGAAATCAGGTTGAACACGGTGGACTTGCCGGCGCCGTTCGGACCGACCAGCGCGAAGACCTCGCCTTCCTCTACATTGAAGGAGACATCGTTGACGGCGACCAGGCCGCCGAAACGTACGGTCACGTTTCTGAGTTCGAGAAGGCTCATCGCGTGCGCTCCGTCTTGAGGTAGCTCTTCTGCCGGCGGAACATGTCGCGCCTGTAGAAGGGAAACAGCGAGAAATAGGTTCGGATCTTGATCCAGCGACCGTAGATTCCGAGCGGCTCGAACAGGATGAAGATAACCAGCAGCCCCCCAAAAATCGCAGTCTCAAGACCGGGTATCGTGATCGATCCGACTCCAAGCATCTTTGCGACGCCGTCGCGGCCGAACGCGATGACAAGCGGCAGGAGGCCAATGATGATCGCGCCGAAAAATGCGCCGTGGATCGAACCCAGCCCGCCGACCACGATCATCAGAAGAAGCGTGATCGAGATGATGATGTTGAAGGTCTCGTTCGTGAACACGGTGGCGAAATGTCCCATCAACGCTCCACCGAGGCCGGTGATGAAACAGGAAATTGCGAATGCGATCATTTTCGTGCGGGCGACGTTGACGCCCATGGCTTTTGCCGAAACTTCCGAATCCCTCACCGCGCTGAAGGCGCGTCCGATGGGCGAGCGAATGATGTTGCGGTAGAAATAAAGCACGATGAGCGTGACGACGAGCACGAGCCAGTACAATTCGTCGGGATGGCCGTAGCGGCTGAACTGGAAGCCGAAAAGCTGGATATCCGGCGCAAAAATTCCGCCAACGCCGCCGGTGATCGGTTCCAGGATGACGATCAGATCTTCCGCCAGCACGGATATCGCGAGCGTTGCGATCGCCAGATAGATGCCGTGCAACTTGGTTGTCGGCATGGCGATAATGGCGCCAGCCACGCCTGCCGTCAGGCCAGAAAGAGGAAAGGACAGGATGAACGGGATGCCCAACTGGGTTTGATATATGACGTTGGAATAGGCGCCGACGGCCATGAACGCCGCGTGGCCAAGGCTGACCTGACCGGACTGGCCGACGAGAATCATCAGGCCCATGCCGCAGATCGCCCAAATCAGAACCAGTGTGGCCTCGCCGATCAGATAGTCGTTGATCAGGAAGGGCAGGGCGATGACGACGACGAGCAGCAACAGGTACCAGAAGGCCTGCGACTGATGTTTGAACATTCTGATGTCGGCGTCGTAGGAAGTCTTGAAGACAAAACGCATTCTGACCTCCTCAAACTTTTTTCGTCTGGACCTGGGACAGAATCCCGTGGGGTCGGATGAACAACATCAGAACAAGCAGCAGGTACGGCATGATCTGCGAATAGCCTGCCGGCAGGTAACGCGCCGAGAAAGGCTCGATAAGTCCGACGATCAGGCCGCCAAGAAGCGCGCCGGGGAGGCTGCCGAAACCGCCGATCACGGCGGCCGCAAAGGCCTTGATGCCGAGCAGGCCGGCGTTCGGATCGATGGAGCTTTTGGACGCGAAAAGGATCCCGGCGATCGTCGCGACGATGCCCGACAGCGCCCAGATCATCGAATGGATCCGTTTGACAGGAATGCCCATGTAATAGGCTGCGAGCTGGTTCTGCGAGGATGCCTGCATGGCGACGCCGAGTTTAGTCCGGGCGAAGAACAGGAACAGCGCAAACGTCAGGATAATGGTCACGGCGATCACGACGATTTCGTCTAGCCCGAGCACCAGACCGCCGAAACGGACTTCCACGCCGGTCATGGGCGATTCCAGAGATTGCGGTTCATGGCCCCAGATGGCGCCTGCGATAAAGCGAATGACGAAACCGAGAGCGATGGTCAGGATGACGACGGCCACCTGAGATTGTCCGAACATGCGCCGCAGGACCACAAAGTCGAGGAGGTAGCCGAGAAAGCCCATGATGCCGATCGCGAGAATGCAGGAGAGCCAGAACGGCAAATCCATGTATTCGGCGTTGTTGAAGCCGAGCGTGATAAAGGCGCCCAGCATCATGAAATCGCCCTGCGCGAAGTTCACCGCTTCCGTCGCCTTGTAAATCAGCACAAAGCCGAGAGCGATCAGTCCGTAGACACACCCGTTTGCCGCGCCGCTTACGAAAAGCTGCAAAATATCCAAAACCAAGGCCCTCCCAAGGCCGTTTCAGAACCGCTCCTCGCGCGGTTCCCTTCTATTGATCGACCGCCTTGGCGGTCTTCATTATCATGGCACCAGCATCACCTTGGCGTTTGCCTTTTTCAACGCCGGAACCAGTTCACTCATTGCATCCTCGAGACGTATCACCGCGTCGACTTCCGTTTGCCACTTGCCCGACACGAAGCGTTCCTGAACCTCGACGATCGCCTGCATTTGCTGCTCGGGCGTGGTGTCCATGAACCAGCGCGTGAGCCAGAAGCCCTCGATGTGCTTCTGCATGAAGACGAACTGACCCATTTCCGGGATGACCGGCGGCTCCGGATCGAGCTTGCCGTAGACCACCCAGCGCGCGCCCGTCGGCATCGCCGTGAAGAGGTCGGCCGAAACCTGGTTAGCGACTGCGTCGAGCAGGAGGCGTGGCTTTTCCGCCTTGATGACTTCTTTCACCTTTTCGCTGAAATCCGGGGAGCCCGTCACCAGCACGTGCTTGGCGCCCAGTTCCATCAGATGGGCGACCTGGCTTTCCTTGCGGACGATGCAGATCGGCGTAATGCCGTGATCGCGTCCGAGCGCCGTCATCAGCTTGCAGAGCTGGCTGTTGGCAGCCGTCATGATGAAGCTAGAGACGCCAGCTTTACGCGCGATGTCGAACATCGCCAGCGCTGTCAGCGGATTGACGATATGTCCCGCCGCGTCCTCGTCGCGCATGTCGTCGCGGACCGGAATGCAAACGGCGGCCGGCGTCACGGCGTATTCCGCCCATGCGCCCGAGGTTGGGATCTGCACCGTGAAGGCCACGCGCTTGCCGATCAGCGCCTCGGCGCGGCTTCCCTTGCCTGAAACGACTTCTCCGACGGCCTCAAATCCCGCTGGCGCGCCCTTGACGCGCGGTTGGCCGTATTCGCCCTTGATGAAGTGAAGGTCGGAGGGATTGATGGACGCCATGGCGACCTTGATCAGAACCTGACCGTCCTCGATCTGCGGCGTCGGGACACGGGCCGCTTCGAGATAAAGCCCCAGATCGTCGATCCGCGGACCTTCGCGCGTTCCGGAGAAACCGTCGTGTTTCTGGATTAGAGCAAACATGTCGTTGGAACCGGTCACGAAGATGTGTCCTCCGGAACCAGAATGATCTTTCCGGTCGCGCCGCGATCGAGCACGCGTTTCAGGATGGCCGGAGCGTCGGCGAGGGGATAGCGTCCCTCGATAAAGGGTTTTACCGTGCCTTGCATGCGCCAGCCGATCAGTTCCTTCATGTTGTCTGCGTAAACTTCCGGCTCGTACCGGGTGAACGCGCCCCAGAAAACTCCGACCACCGAGAACTCCTTTACGAGAGTCAGGTTGACGGGAAGGGACGGAATCCGTCCGGAGGCAAAGCCGATGACGAGCAGGCGGCCGTTGCGCGCCATGCAGCGACAAGCTGTGTCAAAGGCGTCGCCGCCAACAGGGTCGAAAAGCACGTCGACGCCCTTGTTGCCGGTCAGACTGCGCAAATCGTCCTTGAGATTGTCATAGCCGATAGCCTCATCGGCGCCGCTTTGCTTTGCGATTTCCTGCTTTTGCGCAGAAGACGCGACCGCGATGACCCTGGCGCCCATGGCTTTTGCAATCTGTATCGCGGCAATTCCCGTGGAGCCGGCTGCCCCCAGGACCGCGACGGTTTCGCCAGGCTGCAGTTCCGCGCGCTGCTTGAGCGCATGGTGAGACGTGCCGTAGGCGCAGAGCAGGGCGCAGGCGTCCGATGGATCAAGACCGTCCGGCAGTGGAAATACCGCCGACTGGTCGGCCGTCACCTTCTCGGCGTAAGCGCCAAGCTGATTGAGAACCGCCACCCGGTCTCCGGGCTTGATGCGCTTGACGTCGGGACCAACGGCTTCCACGACGCCGGCTGCCTCCATGCCGGGAATGAACGGCGTGGCGGGCTTCATTTGATACAGGCCCTGGACGAGCAGACCGTCGGGGTAGTTGACGCCGATCGCTTCAGGTCGGATCACGACGGAGGTCCCGGTCGCAACCGGATCGTCAATCTCCTTGAGTGCGAGATTTTCAAGGGGTCCGTAGTCTTCGCAGACAATCGCCTTCATCTATACGCGCTCCTGGGTGTATTTGCGCAATTCCGTGCGCGCCACCTGCCTGCGGTGAACGGCGTCGGGTCCATCCGCGAGCCGCAGCGTCCGCAGGTTCGTCCAGGCCCGCGCCAGCGGCGTATCCTGGGATACGCCCTGGCCGCCATACATCTGGACCGCCTCGTCCGTGATCTTGAGGGCGACACGGGGCGCGACAACCTTGATCTGACTGATCCAGGGGGCCGCGGCTATCGGGTCGCCCTTGTCCATCATCCAGGCGGCCTTCAGGCACAGGAGTCGCGCCATCTCAATCTCCATCCGGCTTTCTGCGATGATGTCGTAGTTGGCGCCCAATTGCGCCAGTTTCTTTCCGAAGGCTTCTCGCCGCAGCGAGCGCGTGCACATCAGCTCGAGCGCGCGTTCCGCCTGGCCGATCGCGCGCATGCAGTGGTGGATGCGTCCGGGCCCAAGCCGCCCCTGTGCGATTTCGAAACCGCGGCCCTCGCCGAGAATCAGATTGTCCGCCGGAACCCGAACATCGGTGAAGCGGAGGTGGTAGTGGCCGTGTGGCGCATCGTCGTGTCCATAGACCTGCATCGGTCTCAGCTTCTCGATGCCAGGCGTGTCCGCGGGCACGAGAATCATCGAGTGGCGCTTGTGTTTCGGCTCGTCTTCTCCCCCGGTCTTCACCATCGTGATGTAGATTGCGCAGCGCGGGTCGCCGGCGCCTGACGACCACCATTTTTCGCCGTTGAGGACGTATTCGTCGCCATCGCGGACGCAGCTCATCTCGATATTCGTCGCGTCGGAGGAGGCGACGTCGGGCTCGGTCATCAGATACGCCGAGCGGATCTTTCCATCGAGCAGCGGAGCAAGCCACTTTTCCTTGTGTTCCTCGCTGCTGTACCGCTCGAGCACTTCCATGTTGCCTGTATCCGGCGCCGAACAGTTGAAAACCTCTGCGCCGAGATGCGCCTTGCCCATCTCTTCCGCGAGATAGGCGTATTCCACCGTCGTCAGGCCGTAGCCGCGCTCCGAATCCGTCAGCCAGAAATTCCAGAGACCCCGGTCTCTGGCGGTTTTCTTCAGGCTTTCCAGTATTTCAGTTTGTCTCGGCGTATAGGTCCAGCGATCTCCCTTGCCGACTTCCTCGAGGAACTCTTCCTCCAGCGGCAGGATTTCTTCGTTGACCATCGATCTTACCGCATCAAGAAGCGGCTGTAGACGTTCGGTGATCCCAAGATCCATTTCAGACATCCTGCAAATACTCCTTCCCTATGCCGAGCCCCTGCAGCGCAAAGCGTGTGCAACGGGAGGCTATTTCGTTGAGTTGTTCATCGTCATCGGTGTCGCGTGGCGAATACCAGAAAATTGGTGAATTCAGCGCCATGAGAAATATTTGCGTGGCGATGCCGGAAGACTCGAAATCGGTTTTCCCGCTCTCCCTGGCGTCTTCGATGACTTCCCGGAAGCGGATAGCGTAGGACTCGCGAAGCCCCTGCAACTCCACCAGGGTCTCGCGCTGCTCCGGCGTCGTCGCTCCGCGCATCAGCAATGAGACGCCTTCCCACACGCACCGCTGAAAGGGACGCGTCCTCAACATCGTCAGGCAATGGACCTTCGCCATCGCTTTCAACTTCTCGACAGGATCGTCATAGGCGCCGCATAACGGTTTGATCGCGGCCGCGTTCAATTCCATTCCGTAGCGATAGACATCTGCGAAGAGATCCGCCTTCGAACGGTAGTGATGATAAATGCGACCCTTGGTCGAGCCCAGACGACGCGCCACATCGTCGATGCTCGAGGCATTGTAGCCGCGCTCCATGAAACATAGTGCTGCGGCCTCCAGGATTTCCTCCTGGTGTATCCGTGCCGTTCCGATTTCGGAATCCGATGTGACGCTCAAAATTCCTCCCAACGGCGCCTTGCGGTCGCGATCTTTTATCCGTCGACGACCTCTTCTCCCATGGCTTAACCGTACTGCAGCTTGGAGCATACTACCGGGTATGTTGTCAATCGCCTTGTATCTGCTGCATGCTGATGTCCATCATCGGAAACACACATCGCCGGAGGACAGCATGACATCGCGAATGACAGGTAAAAGAATACTGATAACACGCTCGCAAGACTATATGGGGCCTGCCTGTGTCGAGATGTTCAGCAAGGAGGGCGGCGACGTTATCGCGGATGAGAGCGATCTGAATACGGAGGCGGCGTGCCGGAAAGTCATCGATGACGCCGGCCATATAGATGTGCTCATTGTCAATCTGGCGGCGCCGAATCATTACGGCGTTCTTGTCACTGATCTTGCAGAAGAAGACTGGCTTCAGACTTTCGAACTGCTCGTGCACCCGCTGCAAAGACTTGTCAAACATGCGCTTCCGCCCATGATCGAACGCAGGAAAGGCAAGATTATCGTCGTTGGCAGCGCAACGCCGCTTCGCCCTATGGGAAGATTAAGCGCCTATAGCGCTGCGCGGGGCGCCCAGATATCTTACGTGAAATCTGTTGGCGTGGAGGTTGCCCGGCACAATGTGCAGGTCAATCTGATAGCGCAGAATTGGGTGGAAAATCCCGCCTACTATCCTCCCGAACTGATGGAGAACGAGAAGTTCCTCAAGAACCTGAAGGATCAGGTTCCCCTGGGCCGACTGGCGAAGCCGGAGGAGGATGCAGCTTTGGCGCTGTTCCTTGCTGGCGAGGAGAGCGACTTTTTTGTGGGGCAGGCGATACCCTTCAGTGGCGGCTGGGCGAACTGAGCGGTCATTGATAATCGGCG
This sequence comes from Flavimaribacter sediminis, assembly GCF_019492055.1. GTDB lineage: Bacteria > Pseudomonadota > Alphaproteobacteria > Rhizobiales > Rhizobiaceae > Flavimaribacter > Flavimaribacter sediminis. The sequence goes on from NZ_JAICBX010000001.1 coordinate 1,348,692, forward strand.
GCTTCTGGATTATGCGGTCGGCAGGAATAGTCCTTCTCAAACCGACTGGGTCAAAATCACCACATGCGGATATTCGCTTACAAGCCCGGGCATGACGGCCATGTCGCCGCGATCGAGGATGGCGGGCTCGTCTTCTCGATCGAGGCCGAAAAGGATTCCGGCAAGCGTTACGGCCCGGTCGCCACGGATATGCTGCTGGAGAGTCTGCAGAAGCTCGACTGGGTTCCTGACGTGATGGCGACGTCCGGCTGGATGCGTGAATTCCGGCCCATGGCCGACCCTATCGGCGCAGGCTATTACGGAATTGACAGCGGCGCGGTCATTTCCAGCGAAACGAAGATGATGGGGCGGGATGTCCGCTATTTCTCGTCGTCGCACGAGCGATCCCACCTGATCGGCAGCTACGCCATGTCGCCGTTTCCCCAGGGCGAGCCCGTCTATGCGCTCGTGTGGGAAGGCGTGATCGGCAACTTTTACCGGATTGACGAGAATCTGGTCATCACGAAAATCGGTTCTCCCTTCAACGGTCCCGGCCATAAATACGGTTTCTTGTACGGATTGGCCGATCCGGCCTATCCGTTTGACGCGAGGAAGTCGCGCAGGGAAGACGCCGGAAAGCTGATGGCGCTGTCTGGTTTCGGCGAAGACGTTCCGGAGACGCCGGAAGAATCGGCTTTGATCGAGCGTATCCTCGGCTGGGACGCCAGCGAATATCCGCTGTTGAAGAAAGATTTCGCTGATTCTCCATTCTGCAATATCGGGCTCGATAGCCAGGAGTTCCGAAATCTCGCCAAACGGTTTCAGAACGAGATCTTCGGGCGTTTTTATGCATTCGCCGAAGAGAACATGAAAGAGCGGCTGCCGATCCTCGTTTCCGGGGGATGCGGCCTGAATTGCGACTGGAATAGCGATTGGCGCGGCTGCGGGTTGTTCGCTGACGTCTTCGTGCAGCCCTGCACAAACGACTCCGGTTCGGCAATCGGAACGGCGGCAGACGCCCAGTTCCATTACACCGGAAACGCCAAGCTGGACTGGACCGTCTACGCAGGCGAAGGCTTTGTCCACGACGGCGCGGATCTTGGTGATTTTGAAGTCGCGCCCCTCGATCTCCAGGACTTTGTCACGGAACTGTCGGACGCCAAGATATTTGCCTGGGTCAATGGCCGCTACGAAATCGGTCCGCGTGCGCTGGGCAACCGTTCTCTGATCGCCGCGCCGTTCACCACCGAAACGCACCGTCGCCTCAACGCAATCAAGAAACGCGAAAGTTTTCGACCGATCGCGCCCATTTTGATGGAAGAGGAACTCGACAGGCTCTTCAACAATCACGGCCCCAGTCCGCACATGCTGTACTTCCAGACCGTAAAAACTGATTCGCTCAAGGCTGTCACGCATGTCGACGGTTCGGCCAGAGCTCAAACGGTCACTGCTCAGCAAAATCCGGAAATGTACAGGCTGCTGGAAACGTTTCGGGCGAAAACCGGGTACGGAGTGTTGTGCAACACATCGCTTAACTTCAACGGTCGGGGCTTCATCAACAGGATGAGCGATCTGGTCGCATACGCTCTGCAGACAGGCCTGGACGGTTTTGTGGTCGACGGGACCATTTACCGCCGCCATGATCATGCCGGCGTTTCCTGAATCCGTTCCGCTCTTGTATGTGGTGCGCCACGGGCGGACGCTTTGGAACGACCAGGGGCGCTTTCAGGGGCTGGCGGATATTGATTTGAATGACGAGGGCAGGGCGGAGGCTGTAGCTGCTGGTCTGCGTCTGAGATCTTTGCTCAACGACAGAGATCAGACGATCGATCAATTCGACATACTGTCCTCACGGTTGATCAGAGCCCAAAACACCGCGGAGATTCTTTGCCAGGTCAACGGCTCCGAGGTATCTCGCATTCGTTTTGATCAGAGGCTCGGCGAATTATCGTTCGGCGAGTGGGAAGGGATGACCACTTTGGAGGTCAAGTCGCGTTTCCCGGCCTTGAGAAAACAGCGGAAAACCGACCGCTGGAACTTTCGTCCTCCTGGAGGAGAGAGTTACGCCGATGCAACGCCGCGAATAAAAAACATGTTTCTTGATTTTCGTCGGCCATCAATTCTGGTTTGTCATACAGGTGTGATGCGAATAATACTTCATCTGCTGGGAAAGATGCCTGAAAGCGACGCCTCGATCCATGTAATCGGGCATGGTGATATTCTGATTTGGTCTGACGGCCGGCTGATTTGTGATGAATCCCCATTGCAAATGTGACCATACTGTGGAAGCTGATGTGAAAAAAATCGACAAGCGTTTGATGCCGGGGACAGGATGGTTTTTGTGCAATGAGTGAAGCTCCGCCAGATTTGCTGCGCGTGGAAGATTTGCACGTGGAGATTGGCCCGCAAGAGAGCAAGGTTGAAGTTGTCAAGGGCGTCAGTTTTCGAATTCCCAAGGGCAAGACGGTGGCGCTGGTCGGTGAATCCGGCTCCGGGAAATCGATCATTGCCCAGACAATCATGGGTATTTTGCCGGATATCGCCGATATTACAGAAGGTTCGATAAAGTTCTTCGATCCAGACAAGAACGGCGAATTCGTCGATATCGCGACCTTGCCGCGCGATGGCAAAAGAATGCGCAATCTGCGCGGCGGACGCATTTCAATCATCTTCCAGGAGCCGATGACGTCGCTGTCTCCGGTCCACACCGTTGGCAACCAGATCGATGAAGCCCTGTATCTGCATCGCGATGTGTCGAAGAAGGAATGCCGCGAACTGACCGAACAGATGCTCGCGCTGGTCGGCTTTCCAAATCCCTCGCGCGCTTACGGCATGTACGCGATGGAGTTGTCCGGAGGGTTGCGCCAGCGCGCCATGATCGCCATGGCGCTGGTGTGCAACCCGGCCCTTTTGATCGCGGACGAACCCACGACGGCGCTCGACGTCACCGTCCAGGCGCAGGTGCTCGCCGTGCTGAAGGACGTGCAGCGCAAGCTGGGCATGTCGCTGCTGCTGATCACCCATGATCTCGGCGTTGTCGCGAACATGGCGGACGAAATCCTGGTGCTCTATCACGGTACGCTGATGGAGGCTGGAACGCTCGACGAGATATTTACCAATCCCCAGCACCCGTATCTGCTTGCGTTGCTGGCGGCCGTTCCACGAGTCGACATGCAGCCTGGCGAGAAGCTGGTCGCGCTGCGCGAAGTGACACAGGAACTGCCCGAGTCCTTCAAGGAGAAGGCGAAGGAGCGGAAGCACGGCGAAGACGAAAAGATCTTGCGGGTGAGCAATCTTTCGAAAAGCTTCGCCGTCAAGAGTGAGCAAAGCCTGTTTGGATCCGCCGGAGAACATGTCCTCGCAGTCGACAACGTGTCTTTTTCCGTCCGTCATGGCGAATGTTTCGGTTTGGTCGGCGAAAGCGGTTGCGGAAAAACCACGCTCAGCAAGATGATCATGCGGGCGCTGACGCCGACATCCGGTGAGATCTATTTCTCGGATGAGGATGGCGAGGTCGATCTCGCCCACCTCAAGGGCAAGGCGCTGTTTAAGCAGCGGCGACGCATCCAGATGGTCTTCCAGGATCCGTTTTCGTCACTCAGTCCGCGCTCCACTGTCATGAACATCCTTTCGGAGCCGCTTGAGATTCATGGAATTGGAAATCGGCAATGGCGTCGCGAGAGAGCCAAGGAGCTGATGACGATGGTCGGCCTGTCGCCGACATTGCTCAACCGATACCCGCACAGTTTCTCGGGCGGTCAGCGCCAGCGTATCGGTATCGCGCGCGCGCTCGCGCTCGATCCCGACCTGCTGATCTGCGACGAGCCGGTGTCGGCGCTTGATGTGTCGGTTCAGGCGCAGATACTCAACCTGTTGACCAGGCTTCGGAAAGAACTGAACCTGACGTCCGTTTTCATTTCCCACAATCTGGCCGTGGTCAATTACGTCGCCGACCGCGTCGCCGTCATGAGAGGCGGACGGATCGTCGAAATCGCGCCGGGCGAAGTCCTGTTCCGCGACCCGGTTCACCCCTATACCCAGAATTTGTTCAAATCGATTCCCACGACCGATCTCAATCATCCGCTTTCGCTGGATGAGACAAACCTGCTTTCGATCGGTACGCCTGACGAGTGGGATCAACGTTTCGTGCCCGAAGGACCGGGCGCGCCCATGGAGATGCTCGAAGTCGGGCCGGATCATTTCGTTCTTGTTCGGCCGAGCAGTGTTACAAGGAGGATGGTGGCATGAAAAGAGGCCTGCTCTACACATTGATGGTCTGTCTTATGTTCGTCGCCGGTGCTGCTCAAGCAGACCAGGCGTTGAAGGAGCCGCCCATCTTCGCGCCGCTCGTCGAATCCGGCAAGTTGCCGCCAATGAAGGAGCGTTTGCCGAAAGATCCGTTCGTGGTGGATTTCGAGAAGGAGTCCAAAACGATCGGTCGTTATTGTTGCCAGCTCGTGACCCTGCTTGGCAGCGCCAAGGACATTCGCATGATGACTGTCTACGGCTATGCGCGCCTGATCGGCTTCGGACCCGACTACAAGCTCAGGCCTGATATTCTGGAGAGCTTCGAGTCCGAAGAAGGGCGAATTTTTACCCTACGCATTCGCGAAGGACACAAATGGTCTGACGGCGAGCCGTTCACCTCCGAAGATTTCCGGTATTTCTGGGAGGATGTCGCCAACAATGAAGAACTGTCGGGATCCGGCATACCGCAGGTCCTGCTTTCCAACGGCAAGCCTCCGAAGTTCGAAATCATCGACGATCGAACGGTGCGCTATACATGGGAGGATCCAAATCCTGCTTTTCCGCTTGGCCTTGCAGGTCCGAGCCCGGAATACATCTACATGCCGTCTCACTATATGAAGCAGTTCCACACCACCTATAACGATGCGGATACACTCGCGAAAATGGCCGAGGAAGGCGGGTATCGCAACTGGGCTGCGATGCATACCGTCAAGGGACGGCAATACCGCACGGAAAATCCGGAGTTGCCGACCCTGCAGCCATGGCGCAACACCACTGACGGGCCGTCAAAGCGTTATGTCTTTGAACGCAATCCCTACTACCATCGCGTCGATCCGAATGGTCAGCAACTTCCCTATATCGATGAAGTGATCATTCTGACTGAGTCGGTCGATATCATTCCGGCCAAAGCCGGGGCGGGAGAGAGCGATCTTCAGGCCCGTTACCTGCATTTCGATGATTACACTTTCCTGAAGCAGGGTGAGGAAAACCAGGACTACAATGTCCTTTTGTGGCGCAACGGCGTCGCCAACCAGATTTCGCTCTATCCAAATCTCAATGTGAGCGATCCGGAGTGGAACAAGCTCAATCAGGACGTCCGCTTTCGCCGCGCCCTGTCGCTCGGGCTCAATCGCGATGAGATAAACCAGCAGCTTTTCTTCGGTCTCGCGAAGCCAGGCGGCGATACGGTCCTTCAGGAATCGCCTCTTTACAAGGAAGAGTATGCGAGCGCTTGGACAGATCTCGATGTTGAAGCGGCGAACAAGCTTCTCGACGAGATCGGCCTGACCGAGCGCGACTCCAAGGGCGTCCGTTTGCTGCCGAATGGCAAGCCGATGGAGCTGATCGTCGAAAGCGCGGGCGAGAGCACTGAGGAAACCGATGCGCTTGAACTCATTCGCTATCATTGGGAACAACTCGGCATCAAGGTTTTCACCCGTACCCTGCAGCGTGACATTCAGCGTCGCCGCTTCCTGACTGGCGAAACCATCATGACGATATCCAAGGGACTGGATATCGGTCTTGCGACGCCCGAAACCAATCCGGAACAGCTTGCGCCTGTTTCGCCTTCACAGCCGAACTGGCCGAAATGGGGGCAGTATACGGAGACAGGCGGAAAGGCCGGTGAGCCCGTGTCGCTTCCGGCGGCCGAGAGGCTTCTCGAACTCTACAATTGGTGGAGGCAGTCAACCAATGTCGATCAGCAGGAAGCGATCTGGGCGGAAATGCTTGAGATTTATTCCGAGAATGTCTTCTCGATCGGAGTTGCGCGAGAAACGATCCAGCCGGTCGTTGTCGACAAGAAACTGCAAAACGTTCCTGCTGACGCTATGTTCGCCTGGTCGCCTACGGCCTTCTTCGGGATCTTTCGACCCGACACATTCTGGTTCGAAGAATAGCAGGCAGTATGCTCAGATATATCATCTTTCGCTTTTTCGCGATGGTTCCGACGCTGCTTATCGCCAGCGTCCTTATCTTCTCGATTATCGAACTTCCGCCCGGCGACTATTTCGAGACCTATGTCGCGGAATTGCAGGCGTCGGGCGAGACGGTCGATCCGCAGAAGATCGAATATCTGCGCAAGGAATACGGCTTCGACAAGCCGGTCTGGCAGCGTTACTTCAGCTGGGTCTGGGGTATGACCCATGGCGATTTCGGCTATTCGTTCGAGTATGAAAGGCCGGTTTCGGAGCTGATCGGATCGCGGCTAATGCTGACGATGCTATTGTCCTTCGTGACCATCATATTTACGTGGGTCGTCGCCTTTCCAATCGGCATCTACTCTGCAACGCATAAATACTCGTTCGGCGATTACAGTTTCACTTTTCTGGGACTGATTGGCCTCGCCACGCCGAACTTCCTGCTTGCCCTTGTGATGATGTATTTCGCCAAGGTGTGGTTTGGCACGTCCATCGGCGGCCTGATGGATCCGGTCTATATAGATCAGCCGATGAGCTGGGGGAAATTCGGATCTATCGCCGAACATATGATCATACCGGTTGTCGTCATTGGAACGGCCGGAACGGCCGCGATGATCCGGCGTATCCGTGCAAACCTTCTTGATGAGCTCAAGAAGCAATATGTGATAACCGCCCGTGCGAAGGGGTTGCCGCCGACCCGTACAGTGTTGAAATATCCGTTCCGCATGTCGTTGAACTTCTTCATTGCCGACATTGGCAGCATTCTGCCCAATATCGTTTCCGGCGCGGAAGTGGTTGCGATCGTCCTGTCGCTCGAAACGACAGGCCCGCTGCTCATCCGCGCCCTTAAAAGCCAGGACATGTATCTGGCCGGTTCGTTCCTGATGTTCCTTGCAGTGCTGACCGTCATCGGTGTGCTGATTTCAGATATCGCGCTCGCGATCCTCGATCCACGCATCAGGCTCCAGGGAAAACCGGAAAAATGAACGATTCGTCTTTGCCCAGACCGGGGAAGCCCCTTGGACACTACGTCTCGACCGCCGAGTTCGATCCCTATTCGATCGAGCAACTCACGCCCGAGCAGGAGAAGTATTTCTTCGCCTCGCAGCGTCAGCTTATCTGGTGGAAATTCAAGAAACACCGCGTGGCCTACTGGTCGGCGCTCATTCTCCTGTTTTTCTATGTGGTCATCGCCTTCGCAGAGTTCATCGCGCCTTACGAACTGACGCGGCGCCATCAGGATTCCATTTATGCGCCGCCTCAAGGCGTCCATTTCTTCAAGGATGGCGAGTTCGTCGGACCCTTTGTCTATCAGCGTGTCCGTACGCTCGATATGGATCTCCTGAAACGCAAATACGCCGCCAACGAAGCCAAGACCTATCGGGTCGGCTTTTTCTGCGACGGCGACGAATACAAGCTTTGGGGGCTTATTCCGTCCAGCAAACATCTATTCTGCATCAGGGATGGAGGCACATTGTTCCTGCTTGGAACGGACAGGCTCGGGCGAGACTTGTTCTCCCGAATAATCTATGGCGCCCGTATCTCGTTGACGATCGGTCTGATCGGCGTCGCCGTGAGCTTCATTCTCGGCATCTCGATCGGCGGTCTTGCAGGCTATTATGGCGGCTGGGTCGACAATATCGTCCAGCGGATGATCGAAGTGCTTCAGTCCATACCCAGCATTCCCCTCTGGCTGGCGCTCGCAGCGATCATGCCGGTCACCTGGAGTCCCTTGCTCGTCTATTTCGGCATCACGATTATTCTTGGCCTGCTCGACTGGACGGGAATGGCGCGCGCCGTGCGCTCCAAGCTTCTTTCGCTCAGAGAGGAGGACTACGTCATGGCCGCGCAGCTTATGGGCGCGAGGCCAAGTCGAATAATTGCGCGGCACCTGATTCCGGGCTTCATGAGCCACCTGATTGCATCAGCCACGATTACCATTCCCACGATGATCCTGGGTGAAACCGCCCTGAGCTTCCTGGGGCTCGGTTTGAGGCCTCCGGTCACGAGCTGGGGCGTTCTTCTCAACGAAGCGCAAAACATCAGCGTTGTCGTGCTCTATCCATGGCTGATCCTACCCGTTGTTCCGGTCATCGTGGTGATCCTCGCCTTCAATTTCATGGGCGATGGCCTGCGCGATGCAGCCGATCCCTATCAGTAGATCTATCCGAGATCTCTGATCGCCTTGCCCAGAGTGGTCGCTGCGGCGGCCACATCGTGGCGTTCTCGCACATAGGCGGCTCCCGCATTGCCGAGCGAACGCCGAAGAGACGGATCAGCCAGAAGACGACGGAGCGCCGCCGCCATGCCCTGGTTGTCCTTTGCAAGCAAACCGGTCTGACCATTGTCAACCACGGCGGGAACGCCGACGTTATCGAGCGCGACGACAGGCGCGCCTCGCGACTGGGCTTCGAGATAGACCATTCCGATAGGCTCGCGAATGCCAGGCCAAACAAAGATATCCGAGCGGTCCATCAAGTCGAACATCATCTGGTGTTCGACATTGCCGAGCAACTTCAGACGCTCCGGCGCAATGAAGGAAAGCAGTTCTTCTATTGTGTCTCGCTCCGGGCCGTCTCCGGCGACAACCAGGTTCCAGCGGTCATGGCCGATCGCCAACAGGGACGCGGCGAGGGATTCGTAGCACTGCAGCTTCTTGCCGGGCCGCATCATTCCGGCGGTCATCAACACCGGATCGTCATTTTCGAAGAGTGAAGGGCATTGCCGCGCCTTGTCGGGTTGAACCGACAGGTCGAGAAATGGCGCCAGTCGCTTCGCAGACCGCATGTCCGGCATAAAGCTTTCCAGATAAGCCCAGTCGCTATCCTTCAATACAAAATTGATTGCCGCTGCCTTGACCGCTTCCCTTGTCGCCAACCTGCCTTTTTCCCAGTCCGCATCGCTGTCTTGCGCAGTCCGTGCGGCTTCCGCAGTCGCATAGGGGACGCCGAATTCGCGTGAAAAATACGGTCCCAGCCAGTCGGGCGATTTGCAGTAGGGGTGATAGGTAAACCAGAGATCGGGGCGCATTTGCGGGTCTTGTAACCAGCTTTCCCGAATTCGCGCCTTTTCGACCTCCACCTCGTTGTAGCGTCGGGCGTAAAGATCGGGATCAGCGCGCTTCTGATAGCTCTTGACCTGTGATGCGAGCGTCACGTCGAAGCCGGCCTTGGCAAGGGCGCGCATGAGCAGACGCGCAATTTCCCGATCGCCGGACGGGTGCGGATCGTTCGGAGACTTCAGAGGCGCGTAGAAGGCGATCTTTTGGATCATGGGTTGCTGCTTCCTGAAATCAGACGGCTCAGGGTTTCGGCGGTTCTGGCTGCTCCTTCAGTCTCGATCGAACGCCAGTCGGGAACCGGTTTCGCCATCACCCTGCGGATCGCCTCCGCCAGCATTGCGGGCGTCTTCTCCTCATGTCCGACCATTTCGACGAGACCGCGTTGTGACAGCAGTTCCGCCCTGCGCAGCTGTTCGGTCTCCTTGTTGTTCCATTGCGGCGCTATCACTGCGCGGCATCCCGCGGCCATCAAGTCGGCTACCGTATTGTAGCCGGCAAGCGATATCGACAGTTCAGCCTTTGACAGAACGGCGGGAAGGTCCGGCAGAAACCTGCGGAGCGTGACGTTCCCGCCACCCGCCAGTTCGCCCAGGGCGTTGAATTCTTCCAGCGCCATGTAAGGGCCGGCGCAGACGCACCATCGAGCGTCCTTTAGGTTCGTGCTCTCGCGAGCAAAAAGCGCGGCGCGAATGAGTTCGCGACCGAGCATGCCGCCTCCGGCCGTCACCACAACATCGAAACGCGTCTGCGGTTCGCTCTCCAGATTGATGCGTGGTGTGACGATGCCCGTGTAATGCAGCTTGTCACGGATCTTGTCGACGAAAGGGAAGGTGGTTTCGAGAGGCGTCAGGCGCGCGTCCCCATGGACAAGGACGCCGTCGAAGAATTGCTCGATGATCTCCACCGTCTGCATATCCTTGGAAGGCTTGTTGCCCTCCTGCAATATGTCGCGGATCGAAGCGAGGATAATCGGTCGCTTTGCAAGCGCCGATGCCGCCTCGAGAAACGGCAGCAGTTCGAAATGCATCTGTCGGCGTCCGAAAGGAAACGCTTCGGTGATGATGACGTCGGGTCGTGTTTCCTGGAGAAGTTGGAGCAGGGCGTTGCGGCGCATGTCCTTGTACGTGTCGTCCGCCGGGCGTCCATCCGCGTCGAGCAGCCGCGTATCATCCGCAGCAGCCCAGCGTAGCGAGGGGAGATAGCGGATGTCCGCGCCACAGGAATCGATATCCGGTATTTTTTCACCGCCGTGGGCGATGGTGACCTCAAATCCGGTGGCGACCAGTCTTTCGACGATGCGCATGGTTCTGAAGACGTGGCCGACGCCCAGAAGGTGCTGCACGTAAAAAAGAACCCTATGCGTCGACCGGGACGGCATGTCGGTGCTTCAGCGGTTGGACGCCGCTTTCCTCGAAGAGCGTCACGAGATCGTCCATTGTGGACATATGGTCGAAGCGCGTCCTCACCTTTCGTTCGCCTCTTTGCGCCATCTCGTCGCGCAGCCCGGGATTTGATATCAATTTCGCCATGGCGTCGCGGAGACGGGCGACGTCGTCGGGTGGCGTCAGCAGTCCGTTGACGCCGTCTTCCACGAGTTCGACAATTCCTGACACCGGCGTGGAAACGCAGGCAAGCCCTTGGCTCTGCGCCTCGATCAGCACATTCGGCAGGCCGTCGCGGTCTCCGTCAGCGGCGATTCTGCTCGGCAGCACGAAGAGATCGCTTTCGCGGCAGGTTTCCAGCACGAACTCTTGCGGTTTTGCGCCCAGCATTTCGGCGCGGTTTTCAAGTCCGAGTTCTTTGATCTGCAACGCCAGCTTGTCCTTCAGCACGCCGCCGCCGATATGGGTCCAGCGCCAGTTGAGGGTCTCTGGCAATTGCGCAAGCGCCGCGATCAGGGTGTCCAGCCCTTTCTTCTCGACAGCCCTGCCGACTGTGAGGATGCGCACTGGGTCATTCCCGGTTCCGTCCCGTGTGGACGCCGGTCGCTCGAAGGCGGGAAACCGGTCCAGATCGAGACCGTGATAAACGAGATGTACGCGGCTGGGATCGTTCGCCAGCGATTGCAGATGCTTGTGCCCCACAGACGTGCAGGTGACGCACCAGCTCATGTCATTGAGCTTTTCGCTCAGCTCCCAGTCCGGCGATGTCCAGATGTCCTTGGCATGGGCTGAACAGCTCCAGTCAAGCCCGACAATAGCGCTGCAATAGCGCGCCACGGAACACGGCGTATGAATGAAATGCGCGTAGATCCAGGCGGTCTGCGGCGGCAGTTCTTCCGCCATGACCAGGGCTTGTCCAAACCGCCGCACGCGATTGCGCGTCGGATCGCGTACGAGGTCCTTCAAAAACAGACGGAGCGCCTGGAAAAATCCCCGACGTCGCAAACTGCTTGTCAGACCCTTGAAGACGCGCACGGGCTCTTCGTGCAGGTATTCAGGAAGATAATTGACCGGAGCCTTTATTTCCGAATGGATCGGGTGGCGCGCCTTGTCCGTCGGATGCCGAAGGGAAACCAGGTTGAGGTGGAAGCCTGCGCGTTCCAGCGACAGCAATTCCTGGGCGATAAAGGATTCGGAGAGGCGTGGATAGCCTTTCAGAACCACCGCGATGGTTTGCGTCATCGCTCGGCCCTGGCGAGTTGGATGGACTGCTCGTTGCGGTCGTGCAGGATGGTTTCGACGGCGTCGCCGATGCGCTCCAGGCCATGCGCGTCGATGCCGGCGCCAACCGGTACGTCGTCGGCGATGAGCGCACGGATGGCGGCGGCAAAATCAAGCGGCCGCGAGGCGACAGCCTCCGGCGCCATGCGGCACCAACCCAGTTCCGCCGCCCGGCTCGCCCGGATATATTGCTCAAGACGCGGCGTCTGGCGCGGCACGAACAGCGCCTTCTTGTTGCGCGACACAACCTCGCAGAACGTGTTGTAGCCGCACATGCCGACAACCGCAGAGGCCCGGCGGATCAGGCCTTCAGGCTCCGAATCAAAGTCGATCACATGCATCCGGCCCGTGCCCTGCGCCCGCGCCCGGATCGCGTGGGCCTCCTGCGGGTCCGCATAAGGACCCAGAAGCAGCACCGCGGGCATCGTGATTTCCGCGTCCTGCTCGTAGGCGTCGACCACCGCATTCATCACGAAGTCGCCGTCGCCGCCGCCGCCAGCCGTCACCAGCAGATAGTCCTCGGGCAGGTCGGCGGGAAGCGCCGGCGCACCCGCCTGTCCGAGCGAGCGGTACAAAAAGCCCGTGAAGCTGCAGCTCGACAGAACGCTCGCCGGAAGGCCCATCTCGCGCAAGGGATGGTAAAAGCTCTCCGTGCCGTAGATCCAGATATGGTCGTACAGCCCCTCGATTCGCTCGTAGATGCCCTTGCGCTCCCATTCCGAGCGCAGCAGAGCGGTGTCGTCCAGCACGTCGCGCAGACCGAGCACAAGGGTCGCCCCGCAGGTCTTCAGATAGCCGAGCGCGGGCATCAGTTCGCCGCTCAGGCCAAGCGGCTCCTTGTCGGTGATGAAGATGTCGGCCGGACGGCGCTTCAGCGCCTCCATGATGGCCTGGCTGCGCGCCTCGATCACCTGTTCGTAGGTAAGCTGCGGGTCGGCCGGGCGGTAGCTGCCGTCCGGCTGCTTCTCGATCTGCGGGATCGGCGCGAAGTGGATGCGGTCATGAGCCGGAAACCGCGACGACAGGTCCGAGCCGGTGATGATCGTCGCATGCGCGTTGCAAAACCGATCGACAAGCGTCATCGCAATCTTGCGGCTGCGCCGCAGATGCCCGAGGCCAAACGTGTCGTGGCTGTAAAGTACAATGTGGGGGGCGTCGTTCACAAAGGCCTACCTGTCACCAATTGTCATTCTGGACCGGAAATCAATGTGGACGTCGCCACGCCGACCAATGATCACACATGATGCCTCTGTTCAATCCCGCCCTTGTCTCTTGTTGATAAACCATTCCGCGGTTGTCGGCAAACGTGCAGGCCGGGATTCCGGCGTTCGAAAAATGTCTGATCTCGATGTCGTTCATATGTCGGGCGAAACGGCGCGATCCACGCGACGAAGCCAATAAATCCTCTGGTCAACCGGCTGGTTTGACTTCATAGTGGCGCTTGATGATTTCGATCACATAAAACATTGTTCTGCTGATCCAATGGCGCGCGGCTTTGGCGAATCCTGACACTGCGAAAATGAGACGAGGCCTGGACACAGTTTCGGATTTCGGCCACCGAAAGCCGGGATTGCTGCCGACGGTGATCTGGCGGCTCGCCACCCACAAAATGATCGGACAGCAACAGCGAAAAGTCATCCGCAAGCGGTTCGCTCGTCGTTTTCAGGGACCTTTCGACGTCGAGGCGGAAGGCGTGCGCATGCGCGCCTATCCGTTCGAGAACTATTGCGACCGCACGGTTGTCGGCAGAAAGGCCCTTCCGGAAATTCCCGAGCGCCGCCTGATCGCGCCGATGATCAAGCCGGGCATGGTCTTCGTCGATATCGGCGCGAATGTCGGCTCCTACAGCATGTTTGTCGCAAAGGCCTGCGGCGATCATGCGAGGATCCTCGCGTTCGAACCACATCCGCGCACCTTCTCCAAGCTGGTGTTCAACCTCGAAGCCAACGGTTTTCGCAGCGTGGAGGCGATCAATCGCGGAACCGGTCCGAAATCTCAAAGGTTGAAACTGTATTCAAGCGGCGGAACCAACATTGGAACGGCGTCCCTGCACTCGGACGCGATCGTTGCGCGCGATCATGTGGAGATAAAGATCACGCGGCTTTCCGAAGCACTCGTCCTTCGTAACATCGACCGGGTGGACCTCCTGAAAATCGATGTTGAGGGCTATGAAGATCAGGCGCTTTTGCCTCTGATGATTCCGGAGTACCGATCCCTGTGGCCGAAAGCCGTGCTGATCGAAACGGTGCTGCGCCGCCTCTGGAAAATCGACTGCGTCGAGCATCTCGAATCTCTCGGTTACAGGATCGCAGGCGCCACGTCGGAAAACACCCTGCTGACCTTGTCAGCCGATGACCGAGAAGCTTGAATTCTGATTGATTTCGCGGTTGCGCGAAAACGCGCCGATTGAAATGTTCGCGTCGAGATAATCGAGGTGGAACTGAACCGGATCGCTGTCGTGATCATGGCCATTCTCACAGGCTTCTACCAGTTCAGCCATCATCTTGCCGGCGACTGGCGCGTTCTTGAACTGGTTTCCGCTGGTGCCGATCGCCATGTAGTAGCCCTTTAGATCGCTCTTGTCGTAGATCGGCGCCCAGTCTTCGGTCACGTCGTAAAGGGCAACAACGCCTTTGGCCGCGCCGGGCAGCTTCAGCGACGGAATGCGCTGCGCCAGGCGCATGACCAATACGTTCCATTGCTCCGAGAAGCTCGTGTTGTAGTCGTCCGGGTCATCGACCCATTCCTTCCCGTCGCAGGCCGGATCTTCTGATCCGATCAGGATGTTGTTGCCAGTCTCGGGACGGCAATAGGTCGCAATATCGCTGTCGGAATAAACGAAGCCGTCTTTCTCGAAATCAACGCCGTCGGGCGAGGGCACATGGGCGACTTCATGGCGCAACGCCCTCGTGCTCATTTTCATGCCGTCGGCCACTCCGGCCAGCGCGTTGATCCTGGACGAATGCGGTCCGGCGACGTTGATGACGACCGGCGCGGTGATTGTCGCGCCGTCCTTCAGGACCACGCCGCCGACGCGGCCATCCTCCGTGATGATCTCGCATACTTCGCGGTTGAACAGGAACTTCGCGCCCAGCGCTTCCGCCGCCCGTTGCGCGTTGTGAGCCGCCAGTTTCGGGTCGTTGACATATCCGCCGCGCGGAAAGAACACCGCGCCGTTGACCGCCTCGCCGGTCGGCGCGCCAAACCCTTCATCCTCCGGACGTTTGGCCGGCTCGAAACGATGCACGTCTGCGTTCGGCAGGCGGGACGGAATATCCTGCGCGCTCAGGTCCTCGTAGGGGCAGCCGATCCGATCCATCATCTCGCACACCCGCGCAAGATTGTGGTTGTGATCGGTCTTTATGACGAGGCAACCGGTGTCGTGATAGCGGATCAGACCCTGTTCGTCGCTTGCGCCAACGTAGTCCGACCAGTTTTTCCAGTAGTGCCAGCCCTCATAGGCGAGCGCACAGGATTCGAAGGTCGAATAGTAGGTGCGAATGATCGCGCAGGAGCCGGAGGTGGATCCGTATCCAGCCTCGGGCAGTTTGTCGATCGACAGGGTGCGACGCCCCTTGCGCGCAAGTTCCAGCGCTACGCAGGAGCCGATAACGCCCGCGCCGATAATGATGGCGTCATAGGATTCGCTGACCATAAAATCATCCTTTCAGTGACTGATTTGGTCCTACACGGCGGCCGAAAACCACGTCAAGCGGTTGTAAGCAGAGAGAGCGGCTGCGCCTTGTAGCGGCTTTCAATCACCGCATAGTCTTTCGGACGCATCGGCGAAAAGCCCGTCAACAGCAGATCGTCACGGGTCTCCTCGTCCAGTCCGGCCATGGCTTCCACCACGGCGTTGTGAATCCGGTCTGCTGACGAACGCCGGTCGCTTGCGCAGATGAACGGCAAACCGGGCGTGGGATCGGTCTTCTCGATCACCTTCACCATCCGCGCCGCAGGCTCATGGCGCTGGGCCAGGCGCCAACTCACGGCGTCGATGCTTGCAATATCGGCCTTGCCGTCCGCCACGCTGCGGATCGAAGCGCGATGCGAACCGGTGCAGATCTGCTCCGCGACAGGTTCTGCGCCGCGGCCGTGTTTCCGCAAGGTATGGCCAAAGGCTGAAAAGCCGGACTGCGACACGGCGTTGTTGTAGGCGAAGCGGAAGCTGTCGAGGTCGTCAAGCCCTGTCGCCGGGCTGTCCGCATGGACGACGATCACGCTGTAATAGCTGCCTGCGCCGCAGGCGATGTCGTAGGCTGGCGCGCCGAGCAATTGCACGGTGTCCTTCAGGCCAAGCGCGTAGGGCAGGCCGCAGGTCTGACCAAGAACGAGGCTTGGCGCGTTCCAGATTTCCGTTTCGCTCAGGGTTCTCTCGAGTCGTTCCGGCGCCGAAATTCCGTATTCCGCCAGATTGATACGGATGGCGCGCCAGAAACGGTCGTTTGAAGTCTGCAGTTCTGGCCAGTCATACATGGGCAGGGCGGCGATCGGCTCGCCGCTGCTCATTGGTCGCTCCCGCCTGCCAGCGGATATGGCACCGGCTCCTTTCGTCGAAACGCGAACGTCCGGATGATCTCCATGTAACTACGGTAGCTGTAGCCGCGATTGAGCTTCAGGAACCGGTCGCGATGCCGCGCATAGAGCGAGGGTAACCGATGCCACGCCACCGACGGGTAGGCGTGGTGAACGGCGTGCAGATTGTTGTTCAGGAACAGCAGGCTCAGTGGCCCGCGATCCTCGATGATGACCGAGCGCCCGAGATGGCTCTCTTCGGCCTGGTGTTCGAGATAGGTCCGAATCATCAGAATGGACATGCCGAAATAGGCGGAGATGAAATAGAGCCAGAGCGGCATGCCGGAAACCATACTCACGAGGGCAAGCAGAAGCGCCACAAGCGGGATATGCAAGACCCAGGCGAAGATGACGTCGCGATCGTTAAGAATGGCTGCTCGCCCGTCCGACATTGCGAGACGGATCAGCGAAATTATCGGACCGATCAGCATACGGCCTGCAAGCGTGTTGTTGAACTCGAACGCCGCCTTCACGACGCGCGGCAGCCTGCTCCAGAAATCCTGCGCGAGATACCAGCTTTCCGGATCGTCATATGGATCGCAGATATTGGCGTTCTGATGGTGGTCGAGATGGGAATCCTTGAAACGTAAATAGGGGACATACAGTCCCATCGGCAGAACGACGACGGCGTCATTGGCCGCTGAATCACGGAAAGGATGACCGTGGATGCATTCGTGCTGCAGCGAGGAGTGCAGCGTGATCACCGGACAAAGCAAAATCGCCGCTACAATCCACGGCAGTCCGAACGGGTTAATAAGAAAAAATAGCCATGCAGCGTAGCAAATAGTCAGAAGGCCGAGGGTGCGCCACTCGGATCGGTCTTTAAGAATCAACAGAATTTGTCCCCTTGTTTGCATCGTACAATGCGCCTGCAAGCAAGAATGGACAATGTGAGAATACGCGCATAATAATGTTTGTATGTAGAGTAATGTGGTAGAAACACATAAATGATATCAAATGCAGTGAAAACACAACAAGACGATGAAACCCATGGCGACAAGCGCGATGTCGCGGAGATCTTCCGTGATCGCATGGCGCTCCTGCTGGCGCAGAAGGGTTTCAATCTCAGCCAGTTCGCCAAGTCGATCGGTATCGATCGCTCGGCGCTGAGTCAGTTTCTAGCGCCGGGCTCGACCCGTCTTCCCAGGGCCGAGACGCTGTGCGCGATAGCCCGGACCTGCGGCGTTTCCCTTGACTGGTTGATGGGTCTGATTGCTCGGGACTCGCTCGACAGCGAAACCGTCGAGATGCTTGAAATACAGCGCGTCAATCATGAGTCCGGTCGGCGCATCCTGTCCGTTTGGCACAAGGAGGCTATGGGCTACAAGATTCGCTACGTGCCGAGCGAACTGCCGGACCTGCTCAGAACCGAGGCTGTGCGCAAATTCGAGTTCAATCTGAAAAATCCGGACGAGCGGGAATCGCGCGAGCAGCAGGCCAAGGATCAGTTGACCTATTCGCGCCTTCCGGAGACCGACATGGAAGTCTGCATGCCGGTTCAGCGGCTTGAGCAATTTGCGAGCGGGCAGGGGATGTGGAACGGCTTGAGCGCGGAGGTCCGGCGCGAGCAGCTCATGCACATGGCCACGCTCATCGACGAGTTGTATCCGACGTTCCGTCTGTTCCTGTATGACGGTCGGGAGGTTTATTCGGCGCCCTATACGCTGTTCGGGCCGCTGCGCGCGGCGCTTTATGTCGGCGACATGTTCCTGGTCGTCAATTCAAAAGGTCATATTCGCGCGCTTACCGCGCATTTCGACCACCTGATCCGCGTGGCCCGTTTCGGCCCGGATCGCGTCGCCGGCAAGGTTGTGGGGCTCGCCAAGACGCTTTGACGTGACGGGGCCTAGTCTCTTAGGTGATGCTGGACTCTGCGCACATGTCTCAGCGTATCGGTGATCATCGCTGTCATCAGCCCGAACATCAGGAAACCGTTGGCGCCTGTCATGCCGCCCAAAAGACGCAATTTTTGAGGGACCACAATGTCGCCAAGCCCCAGCGTCGTATAGGCGACAAGGGAATAGTAGACCGCTTCCTCCAGCGTGCTGAAAACAGACATTTGCCGAAAGATAATCGCCCATAACCAGACGCCGAACGTCGTCATGCCCATCGTTGAAATCGCGACCATCGAGACGACAATGAATGACTTGAAGTGCTGGTTGGAACCGCGAAGCCACGGCTCCATCCTGAGAAGCAACTCATTGAGAGCCGACCACATGAACGCTCCTCCCAGCAAAGACACCAGTGTGATGACTGTTCCTAGCATCAATTGGCTCAACACGAGGTAACCATCCTTTCGCTGATGAAATGCAACGCCGCAGAAGAAACTGTATCAATCGACGTGTTTCGAGGTCGAGTTTTGGACGGTACCAGCGAATGACCGCAGTTGCACTGATACTCCCGAAGCCGGATTCTTAATTTTCTTTGTCATTTCCGTCAAAGGCGCGCGTCGCATATGGAATTGCGGCGGACGAAAAGTTGAGGCTAGATGGGGCCTTGATCAAAAAGGATGGATGACCCGTGACCGGAAACACCGACAAGCAACTGCCTTTCGTTCTCGATGAATACGCCGTGCGCCTTGGAAAGGTTCGCAAGGCGATGGAAGAAGCGGGCATAGAGCTGCTTGTCGTCACCGATCCCTCAAACATGGCGTGGCTGACGGCCTATGACGGCTGGTCCTTCTACGTCCATCAATGCGTGCTGGTCACCCTTGACGATGACCCGATCTGGTTTGGCCGGCTGCAGGACGGCAATGGCGCAAAGCGCACAGTCTACATGGACGACGCGCACATCCTGTCCTACCCCGATCACTATGTGCAGTCTCCGGTTCGTCACCCGATGGACGTGCTGTCTCAGATCGTCACTGACAGGGGCTGGTCGAGCCTGAAGATTGGCGTCGAGATGGACAATTATTACTTTTCGGCCGCCGCCTTCGCCGCCCTGTTGAAAGGCCTGCCGAATGCGGATTTCAAGGATGCGACCGGCCTCGTCAACTGGCAGCGCGCTGTCAAGTCCGAACGGGAACTCGACTACATGCGCATCGCCGGCCGCATCGTCGAAAAGATGCACCAGCGCATCTGGGACACGGTCAAGCCGGGTATCCGTAAATGCGATCTGGTGGCGGAGATCTATGATGCGTCCATTCGCGGCGTCGGCGAATTCGGCGGCGACTATCCGGCCATCGTTCCGCTTCTGCCGTCGGGCGAGGACGCGGCCGCTCCGCATCTGACATGGGACGACAAGCCTATGCAGACGGGAGAGGGCACCTTCTTCGAAATCGCCGGCTGCTACCGCCGCTATCACTGCCCGCTCTCCCGAACCGTGTTTCTTGGCAAGCCGACCCAGACCTTTCTCGACGCAGAAAAGGCCGTTCAGGAAGGGCTTGCAGCCGGTCTCGAAATGGCGAAACCCGGCAATCTCGCTGAAGATGTCGTCAACGCCTACTTCGCCATCCTGAAGAAGTACGGGATCGTGAAGGACAATCGCAGCGGCTATCCGATCGGTATTTCCTATCCTCCGGATTGGGGCGAGCGCACCTACAGCCTGCGACCGGGCGACAAGACCGTGCTTCAGGAGAACATGACGTTCCATTTCATGACAGGGCTGTGGATGGATGATTGGGGCTTCGAGATTACAGAGAGCGTCGCAATCACGGATGGCGATCCGGAGTGTCTCGCCGATCTGCCGCGGGAACTGGTCGTGAGAGGCTAGAAATGCAGGCAGTCGATCTCTCCCTGGACGTGGCCGAAGCACAGCAGCGCGCGGTTGATATTCTCGATCAACTGGTGCGCTTCCCGACCCTGTCAGGCGAAACCAATCTCGATATGATTGCTTTCGTCACCCGATATCTGGCCGATCACGGCGTTGTGTCTTCAATCTCACATGACGAATCCGGACTGCGCGCCAATCTTTACGCGACAATCGGGCCGGAGATCGACGGCGGCGTGCTCCTCAACGGCCACACCGACGTCGTGCCGGTGGAAGGTCAGGAATGGTCGAGCGATCCCTTCGAATTGCGCATCGCCGATGATCGACTGTACGGGCGCGGAAGCGTCGACATGAAGGGGTTTCTGGCCTGCATGCTCGCCATGGCGCCGGATTTCAAGGCGATGCCGCTTGCCAGGCCTGTCCATCTTTCGATGTGCTACGACGAGGAAAATGGCGGCTTTGGCGCGCCGGTGCTGGCGGACGATATCGTGTCCAAAACCTGGCGCCCGTCCGTCGCCATCGTCGGCGAGCCCACAGAGATGCGCATGGTCGGGGCGCACAAGGGCGGGCTGGAACTCCGCACGGAAGTCACCGGGTTCGCCGCCCATGCCTGCGATCCTTCCAAGGGCGTGAACGCCATCATGATCGCGGCAGACATGATCGCCCATCTGCGGAAACTGGCGCATGATCTTTCAGGGCAGATCGATTCCGAGAGTCCCTGCGATCCGCCGCATGTCACCATCAATGTCGGCACGGTTCACGGCGGCGCCGCCCGTAATGTTGTGGCCGGCGATTGCGCCTTCGATTGGGAAATTCGCCCGACGCGCAGCGGCCAGGCGGAGACGTTACTTGAAGAAATCGACGCCTATTTCAGCGCAAATCTGACGCCGGCCGGCGCTTCTTTCCAGACCACGGTTGAAGCCGTCGTTCCGCCGCTAATGTATGATCCTCAATCAGCCGCGGCCCAGCTGGTCGGGAAACTGACGGGCATGAACTCTGTCGGAGCAGTGTCTTTCGGAACCGACGCGGGACACTTTCAGGCGAACGGCATGTCGACCATCGTTTTCGGTCCGGGTTCCATCGATCAGGCGCACAAGCCGGACGAATTCATCGAACTCGATCAGATCAGGCAATGTCTGCGATTTCTGCACAAGCTGGGCGGTGAACTCTCCGCCTGACCGGCCATCATTCGACCAAATTGCTTTGAGACATTGTTACCAGTGTCGAAAGACCGGAATGGGCAATGGGCGGCTCGGTGTTATCCGGAATTATTGCGGAAAGACCTCTCAGGGGGCCAGTCGATCAGACAGGCTCGCCTGCGACCGGGGTCGTGGCGTCCGTTTTCGTCCACTTCCTCTTTTTCCTTCTGATCCTTATGCTGTTGCCTCTTCCCAAGCCGTTGAATCCTCTGATTCCCGACGTGGTCCGGGTGACGGTTGTATCCAGGCTTCCCGCACTTCAGCAGCAATCGCTAAAAGATGCGCCGCCTGAGGCTGCGCTTCAGCGTCCGTCAAAGCAGGTTTCAATCAATCCCGAACGGCTTCGGCCGCGACCGTCGGAGCCTCCGGCTCGGAAGGCGCCGGAGGAAAACAAGATGGTGCGCGCGACGCAGATCTTTGCCGGCGCGGTGCTCGCGACGCCGGAAGCCCGCCAGGCGCGGATGGCCTTGCCGACTCTCGTTGACGAAGACCGCAAGCTTCAGCTTTGCGGACTGGAAGCGATGGAGCAGATCCACGTCTGGGACAATACGTTCCAGCCGGAGCGGCTCGTCGCCTACGCGATGGAAGACGCGAGGGTCAGCGGAAACAGCGTCATCGCCGAAGGCGCGGCTTTCCGAAGCCGCAACCGCTGGTACAATCTGCAATTTCGCTGTGACGTGACGCCGGACATGCGCGATGTCGTCGCGTTCGAGTTTGCGCTCGGCGAACCAATTCCCTACGAGGACTGGCTCTCGCACAACCTGGCTGCCATTCACTGATGTAAAAAATCAGGAATAGCCCACCAAACCTATGTCCTAGTTATCACGAAAGCGGCGGGATCCTGAGCACCTGACCCGGATAGATCTTGTCCGGGTCGGACAGCATTGGCTTGTTGGCCTCAAAAATCGCATTGTATTTCGTTCCGTCGCCATAGGCCTTCTTTGCTACCGCCCAAAGGGTATCGCCCTTTTCGACAGTGTGGAAGGTTGAACCGTCAGCCGTGTCGTCCGTCTCGATATTTTCCTCGACCTTCGCGATTCCCTCGATGTTTCCGGCGGCGAGGATGAGCTTCTCCTTCACTTCCTGCGACGGCGCCTTGCCGTTGATGACGACCTTATCGCCCTCGACCTTCACGTCGAGATCGTCTTTCAGCCCTAGCATTCCGGCTTCCTTTGCGATGACTTCGGAGGCGTCGTCATCGTCTGATCCCCAGAGTTTCTTGCCTGCATCTTTTACGAAATCGAAAATTCCCATGGTGTGTTTCCTCTCTTGAAGCCGGTTGGTCTCCCACGGCGATATTACAATTCGGAGACTATAGAAATATTTCAAGTAAAACAGTGTAAATGCCGAGTATGCGTCGTTCTGAGGATCTGCGTTAATCTTCAGGTAGTACGAGAACAAAAAACTGGAAATGACTGGAACCTGGGCGTTGCGGGCTTGCAATGCCCGTTTTGGAGTTCGTGCCGTTCAGTTCGACGCTTCTTGGAGGCGCTGTCTGTCTGATCGCCATAGCTTTGGCGGCGAAAGACGGCGTAGTGGGCTTCCTTGCCCTGATCACCATGTGTGGGCTCGCCGTTGCGATGGCCACTGGCTTTTAACTTGGGCGGAAGCGGCCATTGGCCATCCGCTTCCGCCTGACAAGACGATACTATTCGGTCCAGACAAAGCGCCGTCTGGCTGATACGCCGAACATCACGTCGCCTCGCGCGATGGCGATGTCGCGATAGACATGCTCAGGCATGTCCAGCAGCGCTTCATTTTCCAGACGGCTGCGATTTGCCGCCCGCAGCCTTCCCGGCAGTCCAAAGATGCGATTCCACATCGAACCGCTCCGGCTTTTTTCCGTTCCACGATCGATGAAAGTAGTCATTTTCCTGTTTCCTTCCCGCTCAAATGTTGATCGGTCAGCCTGCAATCTAATGGAGTTCTGCGCGAGCCTCTGTGAGAAATGATACAGTTCGGAAAATTGCCGCAATGGTTAGGATTGACCGAATGGTTGGTTAATTTATACTGTCTGAATGGGATTGAACGGGAGGAAACGATGGGAGTGATGCAGGTATCGAGCTTTGCGGCAGGGCAGTGGATTGCGCCTTCCGGAACAACATCCAAATTATATTCTGCCGCAAATGGCCAGATGATCGGAGAGGCTGGCTGCGACAGTCTTGATTTCCAGCAGATGCTGGATTTCGCGCGGGACAAGGGCGGTCCGGCGCTCAGAAAGATGACCTTCCATGATCGCGCGAGAATGCTTAAGGCCCTGGCGCTTTATCTCAACGAGCGCCGTGACGGGCTCTATGCGTTGTCTCATATGACCGGGGCGACTTTGGCCGACAGCCGCATCGATATCGATGGCGGTATTGGCACGCTGCTGGTCTATGCGTCGAAGGGCCGGCGTGAAATGCCCGCTGATCAGGTCTATGTCGATGGCGAAACCGAAATGCTGTCGCGGGAGGGTACATTTATCGGGCGACATGTCTGCACCCCGTTGACCGGCGCTGCGGTCCACATAAACGCATTCAATTTTCCGGTCTGGGGCATGCTTGAAAAGCTGGCGCCCACATTGCTCGCCGGAGTGCCGGCAATCGTCAAACCGGCGACGGCCACCTGCTGGCTGACCGAGGCCTGTTTCAAGCTGATGATTGAAAGCGGCGTATTGCCGGAAGGGTCGATCCAGTTGATATCCGGCCGGACGGGTGATCTGCTCGACCGGCTCGACAGCCGGGACGTTGTCAGTTTTACCGGATCCGCGGCGACTGCGCTGTCTCTGCGGTCGAAGAACAATATATTGGCAAACTCTGTTCGGTTCACGGCAGAGCAGGACAGCCTCAACGCTTCAGTCCTCGGAACGGACATCGATCCCGGCACGCCGGATTTTGATATTTTCATCAAGGAAGCGGCGACCGAGATCACCACCAAGGCCGGCCAGAAATGCACGGCGATAAGGCGGATCATCGCGCCTGCGTCGCGGATTGATGCTGTTGTGGAAGCCCTGACAAAGCGGCTGGAAGCCGTCACCATCGGCGATCCCGCGCTCAAGGAATCAAGAATGGGAGCGCTCGCTTCTGCAGCGCAAAAACGCGATACGCTGGAAAACGCCGCGCGGATCGGCGTGGAGTGCGAGCGCGTCTTCGGTGACGAAGAGGCGCCGGAACTGACCGGCGTCGGTGTCGAGTACGGCTATTATCTGAAACCCATGCTCTTCGTCTGCAATGATCCAGACGCCGCCAAGGCGGTCCACGAGGTCGAAGCCTTTGGCCCCGTATCAACCGTCATGGGATATCGCGACGCCGAACACGCCATCGCGCTTGCAAACCGCGGCGGCGGGTCTCTGGTCGCCTCCGTCGTCACGCGCGATCCGCAGACGGCGCGGGAATTCGTCCTTGGGGCGGGGGCCTCCCACGGCCGGATCTACTTCAACAACGGGGATTCCGCGAAGGAAGCGACAGGTCACGGTTCGCCCTTGCCGCACATGGTTCATGGCGGTCCAGGCAGGGCGGGCGGCGGCGAGGAGCTTGGCGGCGTGCGCGGGGTCATGCATTACATGCAGCGCACCGCGATCCAGGCAAGCCCGGATCTGATGACCGGGATCACCGGAAATTGGTTCCGGGGCTCGAAGGAAATCACCGCACCGGCGCATCCCTTTACCCGGAGTTTTGGCGAACTTCAGATTGGCGAGACTATTCATACCCCGTCGCGGGAAGTCACGCTGGAGGATATCGAGCACTTTGCCAGTTTCACCGGCGATACCTTCTATGCGCATATGGATGAGGCGGCGGCGAAGGCGAACCCGTTCTTTCCCGGTCGCGTCGCGCACGGCTATCTGCTGTTGAGCTTCGCCGCCGGTCTCTTCGTGGAGCCGAATCCCGGTCCGGTATTGGCGAACACAGGGTTGAACAGCCTGAGTTTTCAAAAGCCTGTCAGTCCCGGTGATGCGATATCGGTTCGTCTCACGGTCAAGCGTAAGACGCCGCGCAATGAAGAGTATGGAGAAGTTGCCTGGGATGTCGTGCTGACCAATCAGGACGGAGAGCAGGTGGCGGAGTACGAATTGCTGACGATGGTTTCCCTCTGAATTTGCGTTGTCAAAGTTGCTGGCGTCGCCGATACTGCCGCGATGTGCGCACTGTCATCCGAAACGCATGAAGGCGGGTGCTTCTGCGGGGCGATCCGGTACAGGACGCTCGGCAAACCTGACCGTGTTTCCCTGTGCTCCTGCGAGTGGTGCACGAAGCGAACCGGCAGCGCCTTCGGGATTTCAGTCTATTTCCCGGAGGATCACATCGCCTTCTTTGGGGAAGACTGGAAGACCTTCCGGTTGACGTCCGACGCCGGGCGTTGGCTTGAAACCCGGTTTTGTGGAAATTGCGGCACGACTGTTGGCTGGACGCTCGAATTCCTGCCCGGCCACTGCGGCGTTGCCGGAGGCACCTTCGACAATCCAAAATTCTGGTATACGCCCGAACGATACGGTTTCGCCCGCTCCAAGCCAGACTGGCTGGAGGTTCCGGACGGTCTCCACGTTTTTCAGGCAATGCCCGGATCGCCGAATGAGTGATAAGGACGGCTCAGCCGCCGAAGGGGCCGAGCAACATAAGTGATTGCGGACCATAGACGGCCGACCATTCATCCATGATTTCTCTGACCAGAGGCAGGTTCCAGCCGGCTTCAGCCCAAAGCGGTGGGTTGAACTCCACATCGGTCTGCCATCTGCGCATTGCGGCGAGGGCGGCTTCCGGAGCGTCGATGTTGGAGAGGTTGGCGATCAACACGAGAGCGTTCGCCGAACCCTTCGCAGAGGCCGGAGACCAGGCAAGGAGGAACGGGCCGCGTCCGTCGATTTCAATTCCGGTCAGTTCCGCTTCGTAAATCGCCTGGTCCGCAGTTGCTGCGCCATAGTTCAGCACGGCGGTTTCGCATTTTTCGACGTCATTCAGTCTGGAAAGGGCGTCTGTATCCACGGAAGCCGACACCGGCCAGACGGTCGCCATGCGGGGCGCCGACGCCGGCAAGCCTTGCACAGGCTCATGCTTTCCGCTCTCGACATAGGCTGCACAGAATTGCGCCAGTCTCTCCGGGTTTCGTCTTGCCGTATCCAGAGGAAACGCCACCAGTCCATAAGCGGCAAAGCGGTCATCCGGACCGGCCTCCGGTTTCATGTAGACACGCGCCGAAGGCGCCGGAGCGATTATGGTTTCCCGACGGGACTGGACTTCTTCCTTTTCCTGCGCGGAGATTTGTTTCGTCACACGGCCGGTTCGCTTGTCAACAACCGTCGTTTTCACGACCGTGTCGGTGCGTTCACGGATTTCTTCCGTTTCGGCGACAACGCCCGTGCCGGTGTCGGCGATGACAGTGTCGATATCTTCCTCGGTCGTGATAGTTTCCTCGACACGTTCGACAATTGCTTCCGGCGTTTCGACGATTTCGACGGTTGAATCCGTCTTGCCCGGCGTTTCGGTCACGCGCACGGCTTCGACAATTTCTTCGGATGCAGGCTCCTCAGGCGATTTCTCAGCGGCCATCTCGGTGGCAGCCATTTTGGATGGATTCACAGATTCTTCCACTGTGTCGGAGCCCGCGACAGTTGTTGTCGTCGATTGAGTCTCGGTCTCGACTTCAGGCTCAGCGCCGGCCGCCAGCGTAGCCTTCGAGCCCTCATCCTGGGTTGCCGGCGTCTCCGCTGATGCGACTTGTGAAGGCGTCGTCCTTACGGGCGGCGCAGACTGTGCGGTCGTTGCGGAATTGTGGCTGCTGCAGCCGTGCAAAACGGCGCTTCCAGCCAGAAGCAAGGCGGTCGTCAAAAGATATTTTGAACCATGCGCCACTGGACCGTCCCCCGGTTGTATCCAGATGTTTGTGCATTCCGTCTTTCCTATAGTATGGCAAGTCTCGCGTTTCCGCAATCGAGGAGAAAACAGGACAATGAACACCGACACAATCCATTCACTGGCATGCCTGACAATTGCGATCGTATGGACAATGCTGTCTCTGTCTGGCGCATCGCTTGCTGCGAGTTTCGACTGCGCCAAAGCGGCGGCGCCGGATGAAAAGGCCATTTGCGCCAATCCCGATCTGTCGGCGCTCGATTCCGAAATGGCTGGATTGTATTACGGCTACAAGGCCTTGCCGCTGCTTATGGGCGCCAGCGGCATCCGTCAGGACGAGGCGGAGGCATTCCTGAAACAACGGTCCGGCTGCGGTTCGGACGTCTCCTGCCTGCGTTCGGCCTACACCCAACGCATCAGTGCTCTGAAATCGGATATCACCGAAGGCGTGAAGAATTACTGCGTCGGAAACTGACCGGAATTCATTACTTGTCTTCAAGCAACAACTCACCTGCGCGGAGATAGTCTGACTGCGCCTTTTCCATCCTGCCGATCTTTTCGTAGGCCGCCGCCCGGCTCAGAATGGTCTGGTAATCGTCAGGCTCCAGTTCCAGGGCGCGATTGTAATCGTCTATCGCCAGGGCGAATTCCTGGCCGTCGAAATAGGCGTTTCCGCGATAGGTGTAGGCAAGTTGGAAATCGGGCGCGAGGGCGATCGCCTGCGTGAGGTCTCTGATCGCCTCCCGGTCGGATTTCTCGATCCGATAGGACCAGCCCCGCATGAAATAGACGTGGGCGGTGTTCTCGCCCAGAGAGATGGCTTTGTCGAAGGTTTCGAGCGCTTGCCGCACATTCTGGGTGTCAAACTCGACAAGGCCGAGAACGTAGTAGGCGCCGGAAACAGTCGGATCGAGTTCCAGCACCTTTTCGATATCGCTCCGGGCATGATCGTAGTCGCCCGTATCGTGATAGGCGCTGGCGCGCTCCAGGTAGGACTCGACGTAGTCATCCCTGACGGCAATCGCCGAAGTATAGTATTCGATGGCCTTTTCGTAGCGCGCCTGGGCGTGGAGAACATTGCCCTGCGCAACGAGATAGTCAGGATCTTCCGGCTGCAACAGGGCGCCTTTGGCGAAATCCGCGAACGCCAGCGCATAGCGGCCGGCGCGATAGTGGATATATCCGCGATTGAACATCGCGCTCGACAAGGCAGGTTCGAGCCTGAGCGCCGTGTTGTAGTCCGCGAGGGCGGCTTCGTCGTCGCCCAGTTCGGCGTGAATGAAGGCGCGTCTGAAGTAGTAGCGGGATTGTTTCTCATCGAGCGCGAGCGCCTTGTCTATATCTGAAAGCGCGGCGCGCACGTCTCCCGCGCTGTCCAGCAATTCAGCGCGGTAGAAAAACGCCTCGTGGTAGTTTTCGTCGTTCTGGACGGTCCTGCTGAAATGCTCGACGGCCTTCTCCAAATCGCCGGCGTCCTTGTAGAGAAGGCCGCGATTGAAATAGGCGGTTGCGTAATGCGGATCGATCCGAATGGCCGCGTCGTAATCCATCGCCGCCAAATCCTGCAGACCGCTGCGTTCATAGGTTACGCCGCGATTGTTGTGGTAGGAGGCGACGGGTTCCAGGCCAATCGCCCGGTCATAAGCCGTAATGGCGAGACGGTACTCGTCGATTTCGCCATAGGCGTCGCCGAGTTTCGCCAGGCAGGAATGATTTTCCGGCTCCATATCAATGGCTTGCTTGTATGACTTCGCGGCTTCGTCGAAGCGATCCATGCCAAACATCAGATCGGCGAAGCTTTCCTTGTAGTAGGATACGTCCGGCTCGATCTCGGACGCCTTCTTGAGATCGATCATGGCCAGCATGTCATCGCCGAGCTCGTGATGCGCCCAGCCGCGACTGTCATAGGCGGCGGCGAATTTCGGGTAGAGGCGAATGGCTTCGTCATAATCAGGAATGGCCTTGCGATAATCTTCGGCGAAGAAACGGGCTTCTCCACGCCGGAAATAAACGTCGGCGTCATGCGGATCGATCGCGGCCGCCAGCGTAAAGTCGGCTATCGCCTTCTGATATTCCTCCAGGGAGTAATGCGCCAGGCCGCGATGGTAGAGAACAAAGAAATAGCGTTCATTGTCCTCTAACGCCTTGTTGAAGTCCTCGATCGCCTGGCGGTACTGGCCGCGATCCAGACGATATTTGCCGCGGCGGGCGAATTCATACGGGGTCTTTGGTCCGATCTGATAAGCTTCGTCGCCACGCTCGCGCTCCATGCGGTCGATCTCGCGGCTGGAGGGCGACTCCGCGAGCCAAAACCGGCTTTCGGCGTCGCCAGGCGGGGCGGTTAAGAAAAACGCTGACAGAAAGCCGAGAACAAGAGGTGTCATGCCGATGCAACTGCGATTGAAGCCTGTCCGCAATTGAACCGTAGTCGACGATCCGTTTCAACTGCAAATACGCGCGTCGCCGCTGCGTCTCGCCTGATGGGCTCCGACGACGCATAATTTATGCCGGCCGCGGCGATTGCAGCAGCATGACAATGCGGCTAGTGCAATGAATCTGTTCGGGATTTGAATGCGAAATGGATCTGAGACGCACGTTAACCGTCATCTTAATTCTGCTGGCGGGTTTCTACGCCGGCGGGCAGTTGGGCAAGATCGCGCCGGTGGTGCTGCTGCTGCGGGAGCAGCATGGCTATTCGCTGACCTATCTGGGATGGCTCACATCGCTGATCGGCCTGTTCGTGGCAGTCGCCGCGCTTCCGGTCGCCTTTGCAATTCGTTATTTCGGCGTCCGTCTGTCTCTGAACGCCGGCGCGCTGCTCTTGTTTGTCGGCGCGTTGTTCCTGTGGCCAACCACGGACCAGTTCCTGGCGCTCTTCGCGCGCGGCATTGAGGCGATCGGCTATGTGCTGGTGGTGATAGCCGCGCCGGCGGTTCTGAACGACATCGCGCCTGAACGGTTGAAGGCGCCGGCACTGGCTATTTGGGGCGGCTTCGTTCCAATCGGGTATGCGCTGGCGAACTATCAGGCTGCGGCCGTGCTTCCCGGGTTTGGACTGTCCGGTTTCTATCTCAGCATGGCGCTTGGCTACGGTCTGTTCGGCGTGCTTTCCGGTGTTCTGTTGTCGACGCTGCCGCGCGCGCAGCCAATCGCGCCTGCAGCCGAAACGACGAAAGCCAGAGGCAGGCTGCCTGCGCGAGCCTACTGGTTGGCCGGCGCATTCGGGTTTTACGTCATAGCGTCCTTGCCCCTGTTCACCTTCCTGCCAACCTATATCGGCTTGCTTGACGACAGGCTGGCGCTCTCGGCGGCTGCAATCGCACTCTTCGTCCCCGTGGGCAATATCGGGACAGGCTTTCTTGTCGTTGGCCGTCTGCGCAGCCATACGGCCAGCCTTACGATGTTCGCTCTCGTCGCGCTCGCCCTGGGGACGGCGGCGATATTTCTGCTCGATGCGCCTTCGGTAAAACTCGCCGGCGCAATCCTGTTTTCTCTTGCAAGCGGCGTCGTGGGGTCGGCCGTCTTTGCGACGCTTCCGGCGATTGTCCGCGATGGTCAATCGGCCTCCATCGCAATGGGCGCGATTGCGCAGACCGGAGGCGTTGGCACGGTGATCGGCCCGCCGATCGCCGGATTTGTCATCGAGGCCTACGGCTGGTCGGGCCTGAGCATCTATGTTGTCATTGTCTGCCTGCTGGGCGTCGTTTGCGCCTGGAAGGCGGTTGAGCAAAAGCGCTAGCGTCCCATCGGGAGCAATTCCTGACGCGCAATGTGTCAGTCGCCGTTGTGCGGCTTCAACTGGTTTCGCATAAAATTTGTGCAGCATGATGACGGCTGCGGCGTTTCCAGCCGCCTTTCAACCCAATAAATCCGATTTTATGGCTCGATCGCGAATTGGCATGGAACCTGCATCGCCAATGTTGAGTAGAAGCGGTCAGGATTAACGGCAGTCCGGGACATTGCTCGGCATTAACATTGCGGAACAGGTGTCCAATGCCGTCTTCTATTTCACAAGTAAAACTCTCCCAAGACTGCCGGGCAGGCGCTTTCAGCGTCTGCCCGGTGCTTTGGCGATGACGAAACGCCAGCAGTCACGAAAGGTAGTTCCATGCTGAAACACTCAATGAAACTTTTAACCGGAGCAGCCTTGGCGGCAGTGCTGCAAGTCTCCTACGCCGGCGCGGCTGACAAGGTCGTTTACCAGCTCGACTGGTTGCCCGGCGGCGACAAGGCTCCGATCTATGTTTGCATCCAGAACGGGTTCTGCGAAGAGGAAGGCATCGAAGTCTCCATCGAACCCGGCAAGGGATCGACCGAGGCCATCACCAAGATGGCGACCGGAACCTCGGACATCGGCACGGCCGGCATCAGCGCCCTCATGGCCGCCAAGGCCAACGAAGATGTGCCGGTGACGGCCGTCATGTCCTAT
Organism: Flavimaribacter sediminis; assembly: GCF_019492055.1. Classification (GTDB taxonomy): domain Bacteria; phylum Pseudomonadota; class Alphaproteobacteria; order Rhizobiales; family Rhizobiaceae; genus Flavimaribacter; species Flavimaribacter sediminis. The sequence goes on from NZ_JAICBX010000001.1 coordinate 1,380,298, forward strand.
TTCAACAAGGGACCGCACGCTTTCTTCGCCACCAAGGACTCCGGCATTGCAGAAGTCGCCGACGTCAAGGGCAAGAAGGTCGCGACGTCTCCCTTCACGTCCTCGAACGTGTTCCTGCCGCTGGTGCTGGACGATGTGGGATTGACGGAAGGCGACATTACGCTCACCAAGGCCGATCCGGCCGCGCTTGGTCCGATGCTGATGACCGGCAGCGCCGACTCCGTCATCGCTTGGCTCACCAACGTGACCGTTTTCACCAACCAGGCCAAGGAGGCCGGTAAAGAACTGGTCGTGCTGCCGTGGTCGGCCGCCGGTCTCGATCTCTATGAGGCAAGCGTCCTTGCATCCGACAAGTTCCTGACTGAACGTCCGGACGTGGCGAAGCGCTTCCTCAAGGCCTACAAGAAGTCCATCGAATTCACCCGCGATAATCCGGAAGAAGCGGCCAAAGCTGTGACCGCCATGATCCCGGAAATGTCGGCCGCAGATGTCGCCGGCGGCATCAACGACGCTTTCGTGCTGGTCTTCAACGACGTGACGGACACGGACGGATTTGGCGTGTTCGAGCCTGGCCGTCTTCAGGCGACCTGGGAACGCGTTTCGGCGTCTCAGGGTCTGGAGCCGGGCGCGCTTGATCCGGAGTCCATTGTTGACCGCAGCTACATGCCGGAGAGCTGAGAGTGACATTGCCTGAAATACCTGCCCTCGAATTCGACGATGTAGGGCAGGTATTCGATACGGCCTCGGGCCAGCTGGAGGCCCTCAGGGGCGTCAGCATGAAAGTGAGCCGCCACGAATTCGTGGCGGTTCTCGGACCCTCCGGCTGTGGCAAGTCGACCCTGTTGCGCCTGACGTCAGGACTGATTGCGCCGACCTCGGGATCAGTCCGGGTTTTCGGCAAGGAAGTGGACGGGCCGCGCGATGACGTCGGGATCGTCTTCCAGAAACCGACGCTACTGCCCTGGGCCAATGTCGAGGACAATGTCGTCTTTCCGATCCGCCACAAGACGGGGCGCGTCAGGCCCGAACACCGGGAGACCGCGCGAGAACTGTTGCGCAAGGTCGGCCTCGAAGGCTTCGAGAAGCGTCTGCCTTCCGAGCTTTCCGGCGGCATGCAACAGCGCGTCGGCATTGCGCGCGCCATGCTGCTCAATCCCGATATCCTGCTCATGGACGAACCGTTTTCGGCGCTCGATGCGTTGACCCGCGAGGAGATGGGATTCGAACTCCTCGATATCTGGCAGGCGCAGCCCAAAACCGTGATGTTCATCACCCATTCGATTTCGGAAGCGGCGCTGCTGGCCGACCGGGTGTTGGTGATGAGCGAGCGTCCCGGACATTTCATCGCGGATTTCGAAGTGCCGCTTCCGCGACCACGTAGCGTCGAAACCAGCACGCGCAAGGAAATGCATGAATTCGCAGCCCAGCTCCGCAGCCTCCTCCTCAAGCGCGCAGCCTGAGAAGAAGCCAGCAGGAAACCCGATGAAAGCGATCCTCGCACTGCCCATCTTGAGGCCGATTGCGACCTTCGCCGCTATCCTCGTCATATGGGAGCTATCGACGATCGTGTTCGAGATCCCGTCGTTCCTGCTGCCGGCCCCGACGCGAATCCTCACCGGATTCGACGCCGTCGAGTTTTCCCGCTGGATCGAGCACATATGGGCGACGCTTCGGGTCGCGCTTTACGGCTATATCACGGCGATCGTCATCGCCCTGCCGCTGGCGATCGTGCTGTCGCGGTCCAAGGTCGTGTCGGACTGTCTTTATCCGCTTCTGGTCGTGATCCAGTCGACGCCGGTCGTCGCCGTCGCGCCCATCATCATCGTCGTGCTCGGATCGGGCGACGCGCCGCGCATCGTGATCACCTTTCTGATCACCTTCTTTCCGCTTGTCGTTTCCATGACGACCGGGCTGATGGCGACGCCGCCGGAGCTTATCGAACTGTCGCGCAGCCTTCGCGCGCCGGTCTCGCGTGAGCTGAGCCAGATCCGCATTCCCTATGCGATTCCCTACATCTTCTCCGGTTTGAAAATCTCCATTACACTGTCGATCATCGGCGCCGTGGTGGCGGAGTTCGTCGCGGCGGAAAAGGGCATCGGGTATTTCATCCAGTTCTCGACATCCTATTTCAAGATACCGCAGGCATGGGCCGGACTGTTCCTTCTGGTGCTGATTTCTCTGCTTTTGTTCCAGATCATCTCGGCGATCCAGAAACAGTTTTTCCCCTGGAGCCTGCCGAAGGATAACAACTGACGAAAGGAGACCGAAAAAGGCCAAAAGGCCGGCAACGACTGTCAATGGCAACGGAGTAGAAGCAGTCAACGTCAAACGACGTGGTCATTGCTCCATAGGAAACACGGGGTTACCCGTATTGGAGAATAAAATGAACACAACTGTATCCGAAAAGAACTACAGCCTCGACGAGCTGAACAAGGAAACGACGTTCGGCGGCGCAGGCTCGGAAAAAATGCGCGACATTCCCCGCATCGATCTGTCGGATTTCGACGCCAGAAAGGCCGAAATCGCCGATGCGCTCTGGTCGGCGTCGACCGACATCGGATTTTTCCAGCTCATCAATCACGGCATTCCCCAGGACATGATCGACGACGCCTTCGAGGCTTCGGAAGCCTTCTTTTCGCTTCCGGAAGAGGTCAAGGCGCGCTTTCCGCTGTTGTCCGGCACAAACGCCGGCTGGGAATACAAGGCGCAGGTCCGCCCGTCGACCGGCACTGCGGACCAGAAGGAGTCCTACCAGATCACGCTGCCGCGCATGGCCGAGCTGTGGCCAAGCGAAGCAGAACTGGCCGGCTTCAAGACGACTATGCTCGCCTTTGAAAGGGCCAACTGGGAACTCGGCATGCGGGTTTTGTCCTGCTTTGCTCTAAAGCTCGGCTTTGTTGAAGACTTCTTCACCGAGCGCCACGATCCCGAGTCGCCGGAATACCAAAGCACGCTGCGCCTGCTGCACTATCTCGAACTGGTCAACGCCAAACCGGAGGACTTCACGTCATTCTGGCGCGCCGGCGCTCATACGGATTTCGACTGCCTGACGCTGTTGCACCAGCGGCCGGGGCAGGGCGGCCTGCAGCTCTGTCCGGGCAAGGAATCCAGCGAGCTCGCCTGGACGGATGTCCCGCCGCTGCCAGGCGTTGTCACCTGCAATATCGGCGACATGCTGATGCGCTGGAGCGACGACAAGCTGCAATCGACCCTGCATCGGGTGCGGATGCCGAAGCCGGAGGAGTCGCGCGGATCGCGCTATTCCATGGCCTTCTTCTGTCAGGCCAACAAGGATGCGATCATCGAGGGGCCGGAAAAGCACTACGCGCCGATCACGGCGCACGATTACCTCCAGCAACGCATAGCCGCGAACTTCGCGAAGTAGCAAATCCGAAAAATCCAGTCCCGCCTTCTTTTCGAAGGCGGGGCAGTCTTGCTTTACCTGGGATCTCGTTTCACGAGCAGCACCCAGTTTTCGCCTTCGCAGTCCCAGCCGTCTTCCTTGACGATCGGTCGGGCGTCGGTTTCGACGTAGCCGGTCTTCTCGTAAAGGCGTCGCGCGTTGGTATTACCATCTGAAACGATGATGCTCATCGGGCGTCCATCGGCCATTCGCTCGGCTTCAGCCAGGAGATGTGTTCCGCACCCCATCCCGCGAAACTCCGGATGGGTCGCCAGCACGTTGACGTACTGCGTGTCCGGAGCAAGGTTTTCAAGTTCCTGCAGCGGAACGAACATCGCCGGCATCGTATCGTAGTCGATTGGCTCCGGCTTGTCCGGAAGCGGGTAGGTGACCAGGCACGCCGCGACATCTCCCTCAACTTCAGCGATCACTGCATTCCTGTAAGTGAATGCGCCCTCGATGCGCCGGGCCCGAATGCGGCCGACCTCCCAGGGGTCCATGCCGGCCTCCGCGCTCTTTTGCCATACATGATAAGGCATGCCTTCGCCGGCGTAGTTGATCAGGCGAGCCAGATGATCGGCGTCATCCGGCGTCGCTGGCCTTGTCGGGAATATCTGATCAGTGTGCTTTTGATGCGCTGAATCAGCCATCAGGCGGCCTTTCTGTGCCCGTTACAGGCGTCGTGGATTGCCGCTACATGGCGGATATCCGTGCCACAGCATCCGCCGAGCACCATGAGATTGGGCAGCATATGCATGAGCTCGTGGTACTCCCGGCCAAGCTCATGCGGGTCGCCGGCGTCGAGTTCCTCGGCGTTGTCCAGTTCCGCATGGCTCATTTTGGAGGCGTTAGCCCTAAGGCCGCCGATGCGGGACAGCCAGCCTTCTCGATTGTCCACCACATCTCTGAAATGGGTCGGATGAGCGCAGTTGATCATGTAATAGGCCGGGTAGTTTCCGGTCTCCCTGTCGGTCTGTTCAATCGCGTCTCCAAGCGACTGGCCGGTCGGCAACTTTCCGTCGGTCTCAACGGTATAAGCCAGAATGACAGGCATGTCCGCCTTTTTTGCGGCATGCGCTATTCCGAGGGCTTCCTCGACATAGTTCATTGTCACGGCCGAGATGACATCGACGCCGGCGTCGGCAAACAGTCCGATTTGCCAGGAGTGGTAGTCACAGGCTTCTTCAACGGACATCATTGCGGTAGGGCTGTATCCGTCGCCGCGCGGGCCGAGATTGCCACTGATGACGAACGGGGACTCGGCGGTCTCGAACGCATCGCGAATTTCTTCAAGCAGCGTCACGCTGGCCCGATTGGCCTGCTCCAGTTGCGCGGTGGAATATCCCAGAAGCTTGCCCCAGTCAGGACTTGCCCGCCAGGTCGCGGATTCAAGAACGAAACCCATCTTCTGCGCCCGCGCCAGTTCGGCGTAGGGACGATAGTAATTCTTTGTCGCCGCGCGACCTTCATCGGTCTTCAGCACATCGAAGGAGGCGAAATGGGGAAGATCCATTCCTTCGAGAAAGATCAATGTCGTCTCCAGGCCTCCATCCGTCAGCATGGTCTTGCCGTTCATTTGCGGCAGGCTGTTTCTGTATTTTGCATTCAACATGATTTGGCTCCTTGTTTCGTGGAAGTGATATAGCCGGTGACCTTCCACACGTGCAGTGCGATTACAGTACGGTTTTCCGAGGCTGTATTTCCTGTTTGAAAACAATCCTCTGTGAGAATTCGCACCGAACGCCCCAATCAAGCCCATAAAATAACTGCACCAAAGGTACGGAAACTGCTTTGCGCAACGCAGGCTTTGACTTCCGCCGCAACACGCTCCATCAAGGCGAGCGTTCAGGAAAGGCGGTTTGCATGCGTTCATCGGTAATCATTTCGGCGCTCGTCGCGGTGTTGGTGGGGTTTGGTAGCTCTGTCGCGATTATCATCGCGGCGGCGCAGGCCGTGGGCGCAACGGAAGCGCAGACAGCCTCATGGATCGCCGGCGTCTGCGTTGCGACGATGTTTTCCACCGCAGTTCTCAGCATCCGGTTCCGCATCCCGATCGTCGCCGCCTGGTCGACGCCCGGCGCCGCCATGATTGCGACGACCACCGGAATCACCATGCCGGAAGCCGCCGGCGCATTCATCCTCGCCGCTGTGCTGATCCTCGCGACCGCGGCTTTCCGGCCGATCAACGCGATAATCTCCAAAATTCCGCAGGCCGTCGCGTCCGCCATGCTTGCCGGTGTTCTTTTTGGCTTTGTGGTCGCTGTCTTCATGCACCTGAACGCCATTCCGCAGCTGGTGCTGCCGATGGTCATCCTGTTCATTGTGGCGCGAATATTCTCGCCCTCCTGGGCTGTGCTGGCGGTGCTGGCGCTTGGGGTGGCGCTGGTCTATGCGCTCGGCATGGCCAAGCCTCTGGAAGACCTTCGTCTTTCGACATTCGAGATCATTGTGCCGGAATTCAAGGCCTCAATCCTCATTGGTCTCGGATTGCCTCTCTATCTGGTCACGATGGCCTCGCAGAATCTGCCGGGATTCGCAGTGTTGCGCTCCGCAGGCTACGATGCGCCGACGCGTTCAATCCTTGCCGTAACGGGATTTGGGTCGCTCGTAACCGCGCTGATTGGCGCGCACACAACAAACCTCGCCGCAATCACGGCTTCGATCTGCACCGGCGAGGATGCGCATCCGGACAAGGACAAGAGATGGCTCACCGGTCCGGTCTACGCTGCAGCTTATGGGATGTTGACGTTGATTGGCGCATCGGTAGTGGCCTTGTTCGCCAGCTTCCCGCCTGAGCTTGTCGCGACGATCGCCGGCATCGCCCTGCTTGGGCCGCTGGTCGGGGCGCTCGGAAACAGTCTGGACAGTCACGGCGACCGTTTCGCGGCGGTCATCACCTTCGTGGTGACGGCGTCCGGCATGAGCCTTTTCGGCATCGGCGCGGCCTTCTGGGGCCTGCTAGCAGGGATAGCCGTTTATGGTCTGGATCGTCTGCTCAAGCGATAGAAGTTATTTGCTCTCGATCCCGAGGGCCTTGCGTTGCGCTCTTGTGAGCTTGGCTGCAACAATGCTGTATGCGGCCTGGATATAGTCTTCGATCTCGTCATTGGCGAGGGCGTTCGGGTCGCGAATCTGAACCCACTTGGCGCGCGCGAGATATGGCGCTGGAACGACGCTGTCCACTTCGCACAGAAGCGTATAAGAGAAATCGCTGCATTTGAAGCTGACGCCGTCTTGCGTATCCGGGCCCCAGTTCGAGCATATAGCGAATATCTTGCCGCCGATTTTCCAGACGGATGCGCCGCCCCATTGTTCGACGCGAGTCACTGCGGGAAGCGTCGCGCAGAACCGGTCGAACTCTTCGCGTGTCATAGTAGAGCGCCGCGTTCGGCCAGCGCCTTGTTTACGGCCTGCGCAGTGGCGGGTTTTGCCGAAGATGCGCTCAGAGCCGCAGCGGTGCCGGCGGCTTCACCGGTGGCGAACGCCGTGCCCATGACCCGGATCGAGCCATAGGCTCTGCCGTCGGCGCCGATGGTGCGTCCGGCGTACCATAGATTGTCGAGGCCATCGGCCGTAATCGCGTCAAGCGGCACGTGGCAATAGCCGGCGCCGCCGACAGAGTGGTAAATAGGCTTGCCGGCCTCGCCATGCAGTTCGATCGGCCAGGCGGCGCGCGCAATCGGAAAGTCGCATGTGCGACCGCTGACAACGTCATCGAACGTCATGCGATAGCGCGCCTTGGGATGGCGGCTTTCGCGAATGCCGATCTGCGGCCCGGTCTGCGCCAGATAGGCGTCCTCGAAGCCGGTGACGTGATCGCGAAGAGCCTTGACGAGCCCGTGCGCCATGACGCGGCCCTGTTGCTCGGCGCGTGTGAAGGAACTGGAGCTCAGATCCTCGATCGGCAGGTCCACGGTCAGCCACCAGAAATCATCCGATCCTGGTACGCGCGTATATATGCCGCCGTCGCTGCGATTGATCTTCAGATCGGTCGTCTCGTTGTATTTTTCCGTCGTCGCGATGATGACCTGCCGGTCGATCCGTGTTCCAGGCGCCAGCCCGCCGATTCTCAGCGGCATGGTGACGGCCTGAAGATGGCCGTTATCGTCGCCGGTCTGGCACTCGACGCCGGCAAGCAGCGCAAGATTGGCGTCGCCGCTCGCGTCCACGAACGCGTTTGCGATAACGCGCCTGCGTCCGTCCATCCCGGCGAGCATGACCGATTCCAGGTGGCGCCCGGTGCGGGAAACCGAGGCGACGCGGGTGTGGAGCAGAACGTCGATGCCATGCTCGGCGCAAATGCGGTCGAGCGACAGTTTCAGCACTTCCGGATCGAGAAGGATGATCCAGTTGCCGGTGGTCGGAGACCGGTAGGGTTTCGCGTCGAGCCCATGTCGGCGCAATTCCTCAAGCACCAGTTCGCCAGCGCCTGCGACCGCCTGGATAGGTTCAGGGGCCTGCTGAAAGAAGCCGCAATAGGCGAGCACTTGCGCATTGGTCGCGGCGCCTCCGAGGAAGCCGTACTTCTCCACGAGACACACCTTGGCGCCCGTGAGGGCCGCCCCGATAGCCGCGCCAACGCCAGCGGCTCCGCCGCCGGCGACAACCACGTCATAGTCGGGTTGCCAGCTTTCGTCGGAAGACAATCGATAATACTCCTATTTACGCCAGCGCAGGAAATACTGTTCGGCAAGCGAAATCAGGTAGCTGACAACCAACCCGAGGATCGAAAGCAGGATGACGCCTGCGATAAGCTGATCGGTGGACATCAGGTTGCCTGCGAGCAGCACGTAGGCGCCTATGCCATATTCCGCGCCGATCATTTCTGCCGCCACCAGCAGAATGATCGAAATGGAGGCCGAAATGCGCATGCCGTTGAGAATGGCGGGCAGGGCGCTCGGGAAGATGATCTTGCGAATGATAGACCATCGCGACAGGTTGAAGCTTTGCCCCATGTTGATCAGCGACCGGTCGACGGCGTCGATCCCGCCATAGGTGGCGATGACCGTCGGAAAAAAGGATCCGAACAGGATTGTCGCGACCTTTGATCCTTCGCCAATGCCGAACCAGATGATGAACAGCGGAAGCAGCGCGATCTTCGGTATCGGGAAGATGGCCGCGACAAGCGGCCGCAAAGCCGCGCGCGGATAGGACCAGAGCCCGATCAGCGCGCCGGCGGCGAGACCCAGAATGGTGCCGCAGGTAAAGCCGATGATGAGCCGGTAGAGAGAAGCGCTGAGATGCTTCCACAGCAGGCCGCTCTGGACGAGATCCTTCAGCGCTTGCAGCACTTCCGACGGCGACGGCAATACAATCGGCGGAATCAAGCCGAAATGGCTTCCGATTTCCCAGATGACAACGAGGACGAGGAAAACGATCGGCGCGATAAACGCGCGTGGTTTCGGCGAGAAGCCGCCGCCGCGATAGCGGACTTTCCGGGTTTCGTCATCCTGGGTGGGCGTCACGACATCATCGCGGCGTTGCGCAAGATCAGACATCCGCCAACTCCCTGTCCGCTGAAAGCGCTTCTTCGCGCATCATTTCCCACAACTGGTCCTGGATCTCGATCAATTCGGGACTGCCATGCTGTCTCTCGCCGATTGGAACCGGTATTTCGACGACATTCCTGATAACGCCGGGACGACGCGACAGCACGATGATCTTGTGGCCGAGCGCAACAGCCTCGGCCAGATTGTGCGTTACATAGCAGGCGGTGAAGGCTTCGCGCTGCCAGAGCGCGACGAAATCGTCCATCAGCAATTCACGTGTCTGGCTGTCGAGCGCCGAAAGCGGTTCGTCCATCAGCAGAACCGCCGGGTTCACCGCCAGGGCGCGGGCGATCGCCACACGCTGCTTCATGCCGCCTGAAAGCTGACGCGGATAGGCGTTTGCAAATTCCGTCAGGCGGGTGCGTTCGAGCACATTTTCAATGCGTTCGCGAACCGCTTCCGCGCCAAGATTGTGTTCTTCGAGGACCAGCGAGATATTGCCCCATGCGGTGCGCCAGGGCAGCAGCGCGAAATCCTGGAAGATATAGGTCAGAGGGTTGAGACTGTCGGCCGGAGGCTCTCCGATCTGGTAGACGCCTCCGGAAGTCGGCTGTTCAAGGCCGCCGATCATTCTCAGAAGTGTGGACTTGCCGCACCCGGATGGACCCACGATACAGACGATTTGGCCACTGCGAATCTCCAGACTGATCGATTTCAGCACTTCGAGATCGTTGTATTTGTGGCTTAGATTCCTGATTTCGAGGTCCACGGGCCGGCAAGCTCCCTGTCAGGCTGGTCAGTAGGTTTCGACGAAGCTTGGATCGACCAACATCTCGATTGTCAGCGACGGTGAAACCAGACCTGCGTCCTGGAACCATTTCATCTGCTTTTCAGCGTCAGTCAGGTCCAGCGATGCATTGTCGTTCAGGTTCATGGCGCCATTCTGGATAGAGGGCGCAGCCTTTTCATATGGACGATCCTGGTAGACATATTTGTGAATCATCTTCGTCATGTCTTCCAGTTCCTGCGGGTCGGCGTCCTCGGCCAGCATCACGCGATTGAAATCCGCAATGCCTCTTGCATAAGCCTTGACGAACCGCTCGACCATGTCGCGGCGCTCTTCGGTGTTCTTCGTTGACGTAAAGAGAGCCGAAATCTGGTATTCCGCATAGTCGTAAAGCCAGCCAAGCATCTTGGCGTCGCCATTTTCAACAAGCGGCTTGGCGATATGCGGCACCATGATCATGGAGTCGACCTGTCCGCTCTTCAGCGCGCCGATCATCGAGCCGACCTTCTGCAGGGGCACGAGTTTCAGTTCATCGATCGAGAAACCGGATTTCTCGGCGATACGGGCCGACATATAATGGAAGGTAGAACCGACCTGCGTCATTGCGACAGAGTGGCCCTTCAGCTTTTCGACTGAATCCAAGCCATTCTCATAGGCGTCGTTAGAGGCAAGAATCATCATGCCGTCGATGCCCTTCTTTTCATGAAGAACGCCGGCGACAACCTTGACCGATCCTTTCTCGGCAAGGTTCATCAGACCGCCGGTCAGGCCGGCGATGCCGAAGTCGGCGTCTCCCGCCGCAACGGCGACGGCGATTGGCTGGGCCGCCTGAAAGAACTTGAACTCGACATCGAGCCCTTCGTCCTTGAAGTAGCCTTTCTCGTAGGCGATGAAGCCTGCCGAGTGGGACGTGAAGCGCAAGGCGCCCACAACGACCTTGTCGTCCGCCAGCGCGTAACTGGTGGAAACGATCGTGGCCGCAGCAACAGTGACTGCAAGAGTGGCGCGCCGCAGGAGCGCGGAAATTTCAAGAAATCTTTTCATCATATCCTCCTCAGGAAAGCCCACGGTCTGTGCCGGGAGCCGTGGCGGGACTTTGGTTGACGCCGTTGTTATTTGGTAGGCAAGTCTGCTGTCAAAGCAATAGCCTCAAGCTATGGGCAGCTTAATCCATCACAATTGCATGTCGAAGCCCGTTCGGGAAGCCAGAAGTGCGAACTGACCCTGGGCCATGTCTTCGCCGGTCATGACTGGATTGCCGCGTGCACGGGCTGCCCGCAACCAGGCGGTCAAACTACCTGAGGAAACGATATCCGCAATGACGGCGCCCGGCGATATCGTCTCGAGAGGGCAAATTTGTGCGTCGTCGAGAAGTCCGACGGTGGTCGCGTTGACAATCAGATCATAGGATTCGAGCGCGTCTGGCTCGCCGCAGGATATCGACGCCCCGGTGTTGTCTGCAAGGAGTGACGCCAGTCGCCGCATGCGATTGTTATCGGTGTCGTAAAGCTGCAATCTCCTTGCCTTTGCGTTCGACAACGCGAGGGCGATCGCGGCTCCAGCCCCTCCGCAGCCAAAAATCAAAGCGGGGCCGGAGGCCGGGTCATGACCCTTCGACTGCATTGCCCGAACGAACCCGTCTCCATCGACATTGTCCCCGATCAGGCTTCCGTCCGCGTTTCGCGTCACGACGTTGACGGCTTGCAGCAATGCGGCTCTTTGCGTGGCGCTGTCGACCAGTTCAAGGCAGGCCTGCTTGTGCGGCGCCGTCACCACGGCGCCGTTGCAGTTGGTCCAGCCGCGCAGGAATCGGAAGAAGGCGCCGAGATCATCTGCAGGTATGTCCATGGGCGTCATCAAAGCAGCCATATTGTGATCTGCGAACCACCTGTTGAATATGGCCGGCGACTTTGCGTGGGCGATCGGCGAACCGATCATCGCCACAATCCGGGCCTTGCCCGTCAGCATGGCTGCGACGATTCGGTCATCCGCATGATTTTCGTGAGTGTTGTTCAATCTGCGCCTCTGAATGGAAAGATCTATTAAATTGCTGACCTGGTACAACCATGATAACTGTGCCGGCTCCCTGAGTGCAGACATGTGTAGCCATGCTTTCATTTCGTCAACTGGAAGTATTCCGATCCGTCATGGTGAGCGGTTCCATCAGCGCCGCTTCGCAACAGCTCAACATCGCGCAGCCGACGGTGAGCAACACCATCAAGCGGCTCGAGGACGTGCTTGGCGTTCGGCTCTTCCATCGCAACGCCGGCCGTCTCACGCCGACGCGCACAGCCCGTCAGATTTTCGAGATCGTCCAGCCTTCCATGACCGGCCTGGAGCAGCTGTCGAGCACTGTCTTCGAAATTGCGTCCGGTCAGTCCGTCACGTTGCGCATGGGCGTCTCGCCAAGCGTCTCACAGGCTCTCGGTCCAAAGGCGCTGGCCAAGCTTGCGCGCCGCAATCCAGGCGCCAAGTTGCGCATGGACACCTTGTCGCTGACCCAGATCAAGGACTATCTCTGGCTTGCCGAAGGCGATTGCGTCGTCACCATCTATCCGGTGAACGACGCCATGATCGTGTCCCAGAAAATCGCCGAGATATCGATGGCCTGCATGGTGCCGCGCGACCATCCGATGGCGAACAATGAAAGCGTGTACATCGACCAGCTTGCCGACGAACGCCTGATTTTCTTTCACCCCAACACGCCGCACGGTCGCTGGGTGAAGGACATGTTCGAGGAACGCGACATCAAGCCGAATATCACCATCGAGACCCGTTTTGCGGAGAGCGCCATATCTCTGATGTACGAGGATTTCGGCATCGCGATTGTCGACGAATTGACGGCGACCGGCGTCAAGGATCCCGACATCAAGCCCATTCCCTTCGCTGATGGGCCGCGGCTTCCTGTTCTCCTGCATCATCACAAGGACCATGGCGCACGGCGGGTCATCGAAACCATCCGGGAAAGCCTGACCGAGGCGGCGCGGGAAATCGGTCTGGAGTTTGTAACATAGCTTTACGCTATGCCGACTCGTTGATTTTGTGCTGGCGACTGGCCGGTCTTCAAGCAAGTTTCCTCCCGTCAAACGGAGATAATCGGAATGAAGATACCGGGAGGAGCCAGGAGCCTGCTATCGGCTGCTGCGGACACCGACTTGCCTTTCGCCCTGTGGCGCAGGCCGGATACGGTGCACTGGGAGGCGCTCGTCAGTTGCAATGGTATGACGAAACGGCCGGTGTTCGCGAAAACGCACAAACGGCCGTTCTTCGCAATCAACCGCGTCGATGTCGAAGACGCCAACTTTGCGGACGCAATCGAGGGCGATGTCCGGCTGGATAAGGACGGCGTGAAATTCTGGAACGGAGCCGCCTACGGCGACGATCCCGTTTCCGACCATCAGAAGAGTTTGCTGGAGCTTTCCGACGATCGGATGGACGTTCCCGTCCAGTCGCGGTCCAAAGTCGAGGGGCCGCTTGCGACCGATCGCCAGACCTATGAGTTACTGGTTGAACGCTGCGTTCAGCAGATCAAGGCGGGACGCATGCGCAAGCTCGTCACGTCGCGCGTGGAAAATCGCGCGCTGCCGCCGGAATATGATCTGCTCGATATGGCAGAACGGCTCGCCGCCAAGCTGCCGTCCGCATTCGTTGCGCTCGTTCACTTGCCTGAAACCGGTAGCTGGCTCGTAGGAACGCCGGAGATCTTGCTTTCGTCCACGCCGGACGGCGTTGACACTATGGCGCTTGCGGGCACGCAGTGGGTCGGGCCAGACCCGGATCTGAGAAACATCGGTTGGCCGGACGGTCTGATCGAGGAACAGGCGCTCGTCAGCAACTATATTCGGCGCGCATTCCTGGAACAGGGCATCGACGATTTCGAAGAGATCGGACCGCGCACGGTTTCGGCGGCCAATCTGGTGCATCTCAGAACGATTTTCCGCAGAAGCGCGGACGGCCTTGACGCCGATCGACTGGCGGGTCTGCTGCGCAGCCTGCACCCCACATCAGCTGTTTGCGGCATGCCGAAGCCGCCTGCAATTGAATTCCTGAAGCGGTTTGAGGGCTATGATCGCGGGTACTACACCGGATATCTCGGACCGGTGGACTGGGACGGCTCGACAAAGCTCTACGTAAACCTGCGCACCGCGCAAATTCTCGGGCAGGAAATCAGCCTCTATGTCGGGGGCGGAATTGTCGAGACATCAAACCCTGCCCGCGAATGGATTGAGACAGTCGAAAAGACAAAGACGGTCGGGTCGATTATTTGAGGAGGACGCGAGCAGGCGAAACTGCTCGCTTTTTCCTAATTGTAGGTGCGGATAAGCCCGACGAGCTTGCCCTGGATCTTGACCTGGTCCGGTCCGAAAATCCGCGTCTCATAAGCCGGATTGGCGGCTTCCAGCGCAATGGACGCGCCCTTGCGCCGAAAGCGCTTGAGCGTGGCTTCCTCGTCGTCGACGAGGGCGACGACGATCTCGCCGGGATTGGCCGTCGACGCATTCTTGATCACCACCGTGTCGCCGTCGAAGATGCCGGCCTCGATCATCGAGTCGCCCTTGACCTCGAGCGCATAGTGCTCGCCATTGCCGAGCATTTCCGGCGGAACGTTGATATTGTGTGTGTTGTTCTGAATGGCGGATATCGGCACGCCGGCTGCGATGCGGCCCATGACAGGCACGCTGACGGAGGAATTCGCCGCCTCCTTCGGCGCTTCCCGCACCGGCTTCGGCTGCGTCTTGCCAAGACTGCCTTCGATAACGCTCGGAGAGAAGCCCTTGCGCGGATGCAATCCCTGCGCCGCCATTTCCGGAAGCCTGATGACCTCCAGCGCTCTGGCGCGATTGGGCAGGCGGCGAATAAAGCCGCGTTCCTCGAGCGCCGTTATCAGGCGGTGGATGCCCGATTTCGACGCGAGATCAAGCGCGTCCTTCATTTCATCAAATGACGGCGGTATGCCGGATTCCTTCATCCGTTCGTGAATGAAAAGAAGCAGTTCGTGCTGCTTGCGCGTCAACATGCCCAATCCTCCGAATCGGCGAAACAAATACAGAACATACACTATATGTTCCATTTGTGTTCTGCAAGTGTATTGCGCAATTTGGTTAAGAATGGATTGAAGCGCTCTAGCAAAATCAAGCCGCGTCGTCAGGATTGCGTGCCTCTATCTACCCTTCGGACTCTGCCTGTTCCGGAATCAGCAGATAGGCGCCCAGCAGGAAACACATTGCGCCTCCTACGGTCCCGGTATTGGCCAGGAACGGTGCCAGCAGGTTGCCAGCGGGTACGACGAAACTCGCGATCGCGGAGACCATGAACAGGATCGATCCGAGCATGTTGGCGGCGACAATCCACCACGGCAATTGGCCGGGTCTGAAGGCGAACCAGCTATGAGCGTATTCCATTATCGCCAGTTGGCTCGCCGCCAGAAAGCAGATGCTGCCGATAATGTCTGGTCTCCAGACGAGCAGATTCTGCTCTCGCCATTCGAGCCCGGGTAGCAGCGCATCGCCGGTACTGCGATTGAACAGAAGCGTTCCGATCAGTTGGACAAGAGCGGCGAGATAGCCAAGGTTGCGCGGGCGCCAGCCGACGAACCGGCGCGGCGACCTTTTCGCGGTGATGTCGCCGTTCAGCACCTCGTAGAACTGCAGGTAGGCAGCCGTTGTAAAAAACAGCGATCCAACGAAAAAAATCGGATTGATTGCCGATGGTGCGATCCAGCGGAGCGCCGACATGTTCGGCCAGGCGGCGCAAAAGCCTCCCAACGCGAACAGCGCTGAACCGATCATGAACAGTGCGGCGATCCACCAGCCAAGCCTTTCCGGCGCCCATATTCTGGACCAGTCGTGGTGAACGTGACCGCATGCGTCGAGCGGTGAACGCGTTGCAGCAGGAATGTGGAGCGGCCTCAGGCGCTTCCGTAGACGCCTGGAGGTTTGCAGCTCGTGCCTTTCACCCGCATGGGACTCGATCCATGTCAAGAAAGGCCCGGGACCGTGTCCGGCAGTTGAAGGGTCGGCGATGCCGTACTGTTCGCTCAATTTACCTGTAGCTCGCCGGTTTTCCGGGAAGAGCGCATAGCTGGCTCAGTGGTGGAAGCCGCCAGCTTCGTCTTCGGTCAGCGCACTGCTGACGGGATGCGCGGCGAGATGCTCCAGGGCGCGATGCATGTCGTCAACAAGCAGCGAGGCGAGATCGCGGCTGATGCTGTGGCGCACCAGGATACGCTGTACCACCAGGTCCTGGCGGTTTGCGGGCATGGAATAAGCCGGCACCTGCCATCCGTAATTGCGCAACCGGTCGGCAAGATCATAGAGCGTATAGCCGACGGTTTCCGGATCCGCATCAAGCGACCACGAGACCGCCGGGATTCCAGCCTTCATGTCGCCGTCGACGATGATTTTGAAGGGACCCATTTTCCCGATCTCGTCGGCCAGATAACGGGCGGTATCGTAACAGGCAGTGTGAACCCGTGTGTAGCCCTCGCGGCCGAGCCGCAAGAAATTGTAATATTGGACAACGATCTGGCCCGCCGGACGCGAAAAATTGAGAGCAAAGGTCGGCATGTCGCCGCCCAGATAGTTGACGTCGAAGATCAGTTCCTCCGGTAGGTCGCTGGAATCATGCCAGACCACCCATCCCACACCCAGCGGCGAAAGGCCGAACTTGTGCCCCGACGCATTGATCGAGCGCACCCGCGGCAGGCGGAAGTCCCATTCGATTTCGGGCGCGCAGAAGGGCGCCAGAAATCCACCGGAGGCAGCATCGACATGGATCGGCACGTCGAGACCCGTCTTTTGCTGCAATGTGTCGAGAGCATCGCTGATCGCCTTCACCGGCTCATAACCGCAGGTGAAGGTGACGCCCATGGTCGGCACGACGAAAATAGTGTTCTCGTCGACCCGCTCGAGCATGGTCTCGGGATCCATCATCAGCCTGTCGCCCTCGAGCGGCACTTCGCGGATCTCGACATCGAAATAGCGGGCGAATTTGTGCCAGCAGATCTGGACGGGACCGCAGACCATGTTCGGCTTGTCGGCCGGCTTGCCTTCCGCTTCCCGCTTCTTGCGCCAGCGCCACTTGGCGGCGAGCCCGCCGAGCATCGCGGCTTCCGACGAGCCCGTTGTCGAACATCCGATCGTCTCGGCCGCTTCCGGCGCATTCCACAGATCCGCGAGCATATGGACGCACCGCCGCTCGATCTCCGCGGTCTGGGGATATTCATCCTTGTCGATCATGTTCTTGTCGGTACACACGCGCATGAGATCGAAGACTTCCTCTTCGGCCCATGTCTGGCAGAACGTCGCCAGGTTCTGGCGTGAATTGCCGTCGAGCATCAGTTCATCGCGCACCAGACCGGCGACGCGTTGCGGATTGTGCTGCTGCTCCGGAAAACGGTACTTCGGCAGCGCGACACCGCCCGCCGCCGCGAAAAGATCATCAAAAAGATGGTCGACCTGTTGTTTCCCCGTGTAGAGGATTTCCTTGTCCTTCGAGTGAAGCGGCATCACTTGTCTCCCGTTTTTTCATATTTATCTCTACCGCCCGTCGCGGCCTCGTTTTCGCGGCGTCCGAATCCAAAGAACAATTGTACGAAGTTGTCTCACCCGGTCGGTGGCGACCCGGGTCCGTCACTGATGGACCTGACAAGCGGGCAACACCAGTCGGCTGATTGTGGCAGGGCGCCAACTGCTGTCGACTTACCGTCCGCAGGTCGTAAGCGGTACGGATTCGACGTCTGAAACGCTTCCACCCGTCATTGTTATCTGTGCGCAGGTCTTGGTCTCTTCATTCCACCAGTTCGAGGTCACCCCTTCAAAGAATTCACGCCGATATCCTCTTTCACCAAGCTCCTTTTCCGCCTGCTCGGCCGGAACGCCGTTGAGGTCGGTGATGTCCGAAACATCGCCATAGGGTTGTGCGGTAAGTCCAGCCGATGCCCATGCCGACAATACAAGGGTTACTGGAATGATGTATTTGAGGTGTTTCACGGGATCTTCCTCCTTTTCGCCGTTGTTCAGACCTGGCTTCGAACCGTTCGCAAAGTTGAATTACATTCGTATTACAGCATAGTTTTAGTAAAACGCCGGAAGCATTTTGTCACATGGGCAGTAAGAAGTGGCTTCGCTCATTTGGAAAACGGCTCGATTTCGTTGATTCGCAGGCCCCAAAAGGAGACGCAAAATGCTCCAGCGGCGGTCAGTTTGGAGGCCTGATGCAGCTTGATCTTGCTTGCTCGTCTCTCAATCCTCGAAAGCGAAAATCCGCTTCCAGTCGTTTTTCATGCTGACGATGATCCATCCCTCTTTCTGACCCAGGTCGTACATCTCCTGCGAGAAGGTGCCGACCGGGCTGTCGGGCAGGCCCTGGGCCGGGCCATAGGCATATTCGCGCGCAGCATCGTCATGCAGGATCGCCACCGAGAGCCGCAGTCCGGGGCTGTTCTTGACGTATTGAAGCGCCTGCTGGTCGTCCGACGAGGAATTGCCGAACTGGGCGTAGGGAGTGCGACCATAGACCATGCGGAAGTTCTCGATCTTCCCGGCTTCAATATTATCGAGCGACAGCTTCGCTTCGCGGATCAGGACCGGCTTGCCGTCCACAATTTCGAACTTCAGGTCCTGTGCGCTGCCAGAGACCTGTTCAGGCGGGATTCCATAGAATTCCCGGCTGTAGGGGGCAACGACGCCGACACTGCCCCCCGTAGCGATAAAGGTCTTGTAGCCATTGGCCCGCAGGAAGGTCAGAACCTCCTGCATCGGCAGGTAGGTCAGGTCGATGTAGGGTCGGCGCCAGCGCGGATCGCGCGCCGTTTTCAGCCAGGCATTGATCTCCTCGCCGAGCGCGTCGGGCGTCATCCCGCTCAGGGTTACAACGAGCGCCTCGAAAAGTTCGCGCGCGTCGAGCGCTGCAATTCGCTTCTCGTCCTTCGAGAGAATCGCCGCGAAGGCGGGTTTGTCAGCCAGTTCCGGATGGGCCTTCACCAGATCCGGCGCCCGGTCGATGACGAACCGGAATTCGGTGTAGATCGGATGCTCGACCCAGAGCGTGCCGTCCTGGTCGAAGGCGGCAATACGATCTTCGGGCGGCACGAAATCCGCGCTGCCTTCGGCGGTGGTGCGGGTGACGAAGTCGAGAATCGCCTGCTTGGCCGCGCCGTCGTTCCAGGATGGCAGCGGGTCCGTCTGGGCGGTCACTGCCGTGACGGAAAGGCTGAGCGCCAGCAGGCCGGATGCGGCAAGGCGCACGATGAACTGGATCGGGAACATGGGTGAGATCCGTTATCTATCGGGTAATCGCGAGGGCCGGCGCAGCCAGCCCTCGCACTATGATTTGAATGCGGACGATCAGTCGCTCGCCTTCAGCATCGCCTCCTTCATTTTTGCGATGTCCGCCTCGCTGAGTTGCGGCCGATCGATCTTGATCGTCAGCTTGTCGAGCTTGGCGGTCAGCGGGAAGGGAGGCAAGTAGTCGGCATCGTTGACGCCGGTGATCGTGTCCGAACCGATGTCGAAGCTCTCGTCCCACTGCAGGATGATGGGGATCGTCTTCTCCATACGCTTTGAATCGACCACCACGCCGTCCACCTTGAAGGTTGTCTCCGCGGGCCGTCCGATGCCCGAGAAGTTGTTGTAGGCCATTGTGCCGACCCCCAGACCTTCATACTTCGACTCGAATTCGATGACATGCTTTCCGGGCGCGAGCGCCTCCTTGCCTTCCCACTTGATGCGATCAAGATCGAGCATGTTCCAGAGAAACACCGGCTTGCCCTCGAGCAGGTACATGCCATAGCCGGCGAAGCGACCGCCCGAGGTCACGATCATGCCTTCGGCGCCGCCCTCGGGCACGGTGATCTCCGCGGTAATGGTGAAGGAGGAGTTCAGCAGATAGGGCGCGTCTCCTTGCGGTACGCCGGTCATGACGGACGTGTAGACCAGTTCGTCACGTCCGGCGATAATGCTCGGTCGCGGCGCGGCAACCCGCGCCCCCACGGAGGCATCCAGCGGCAGCACCTGATACTTCTTGGCCTCCTCGAGGAACATGGCCCGCATTTCCTTCACCTTCTCGGGATGTTGCGCAGCGATATCTTCGGACTGGTTCCAACTGGTCGACAGGTCGTAGAGCTGGAATATCTGGTTGTTCAGCGGATCCGGGTTGGCCGGGGAGAAAGCGTCCCACGGTGTACGGTTGACCTTGGTGCTGAGAAGCCAGCCATCGTGGTAGAGCGCCCACTGGCCCATCATCTCGAAGTATTGCGTCGTATGCCGGGACGGCGCGTCGGCGTTGGCGGCGTCAAAGGTATAGGCATAGCTCGTGCCCTCGATCGGCGTCTGCTTGATGCCGTCCACGATTTCCGGTGCTGCGATCCCGGTAACTTCGAGGATCGTGGGGACATGGTCGATCACATGCATGAACTGATCACGCAGGCCTCCCTTGTCCTTGATGCCTTTCGGCCAGGTCACGACCATATTCTGGTTGACCCCACCAAGCCGCGACGCGTTCTGCTTGAACCAGTCGAACGGTGTGTCGAAGGCCCAGGACCACCCGGCCGACATGTGGTTGTAGGCGAACTCGGTACCCCAGGCATCATAGAATTTCATCTGCGTATCGACCGGCGGCCGTACGCCGTTGAAGAAAGCGACCTCGTTGAAGGTGCCTTCCGGGCCACCCTCGGCACTCGTGCCGTTATCGCCGTTCTGGTAGATAATGAGCGTGTTTTCGTAGCGCCCGAGATCCTTGAAGTGCTGGATCACCCGACCGATCTCGTGGTCGTTGTAGGCGACATAGGCTGCGAAGACTTCAACCTGGCGAATGTAGAGTTTTTTCGCCTCGTCGCTCAGCGTATCCCAGGGCGGCAGAATATCGTCGGGCCAAGGCGTCAGTTCCAGGTCCGGCGGGATCACGCCCATCTTCTGCTGGTTCTCGAAAATGCGCTCGCGCAGCTTCTCGTAACCGTCGTCGAAAAGATGCATTGCGTGGATCTTGTCCACCCACTCCTTGGTCGGGTGGTGCGGTGCATGAGACGAGCCCGGCACGTAATTGATGAAGAGTGGTTGCGAAGGATCGGTCTGGTGAATCCGGTCCATCCAGGCGATCGCGTCATCGGCCATCGCCGTAATCAGGTTCCACGAACTCTCTTTTCCCGTGACCGGCCAGATCTTGGCGTCCGGGTCGGAGCGATCCATCTTGAGGGTGCTCGGGAAGTCGTTGAACGGATAGATCTGCGTCGTGTTGCGGAAGAGGTTCGGCCCCCACTGGTTGGCGTCGCCGCCGACGAAGCCGTAGAAATAGTCGAAGCCCATGCCGGTCGGCCACTGGGTGAACGGCCCGGCCTGGCTCGCCTCATAGGTCGGCGTATTGTGGTCCTTGCCGAACCAGGACGTGGCATAGCCGTTGTCGCGCAGAATACGCCCGATCGTCGCGTTGTCGACACCGATCACACTGTCGTAGCCCGGAAAGCCCGTCGCCTGCTCGGAGATAACACCGAAGCCCACAGAATGATGGTTGCGGCCCGTGATCATCGCAGCGCGCGTTGGAGAGCAAAGGGATGTCGACATCATGCGGGTAAAGCGCAAGCCTTCTGCCGCGAGAGCATCCATCGAAGGTGTTGGAATAACGCCGCCGAAGGTGCTGGGAATGGCAAACCCCGCGTCGTCGGTCATGATCATCAGGATGTTCGGCGCCTCCTTCGGTGGCACAACCCGGGGCGGCCACCATGGTTTGGATTGCAGCGCGTCGTCCTTGATCACACCCTCGAATTTCGGAGCCGGGGGCGGCAGTTGATTGCCCGGAAGAGTTGTGGTGGCGTTTGGGGACCCCAGCGTACCGGTTGTCTGGACGACCGCTTCGTCCGACCCGGATTTCTCCTGGGCATAGGCGTGTCCCGACAGCAGCAGACACACGGCCAGCCCGACAGGGAGCGCTCGACAGTGCGATACTCGTTTCATTGCTTCTCTCCTACTTCAGCAATCGTTTCAACATCCGTTCCTTTTTCGGATGTCTTGGCATTGTTGGTTATGACCGACGTTGGTATTGGGCCGGCTGAACGGACTGGATGTTCGGCAAAGACGAATGAATTCACCCCTTGAGCGTCGGCTTGCCGTTCGCCAGCACAGAATCCGTGCTGGTCGTTTCGATCAAAGATTGCATTTTCTCGAAGCAAGCCCAGCCGCTCGTTTCCCCAAGCAACAGATACTTGAGACATGGCCGGTGATTGCAGGGGCTGGCATTTATGCAATAATATGCTCCTCCCTGGAAGAGAAAACCCCGATCGCGCAAGTGAAAGTTTGGTCAGGGCTGGGTTCAAACTCTTTGATCTTAAGCGTTTTAGCGAATTGACTATTTGCTATTTGCTTTTTTAGGACAATCTCGCAAAATACCTGGCATGGCTGCTTCATATCGCCAACGTGCCACCATTTTGATGGGTCTTCCGCCGCTTCTCGACGAGCTCGGTGTGCCACTGGACCGTGTCCTGGACGGCGCCGGGCTCTCCGCCGCCGATCTAAGCCCGGGCACGTTCCTGCCATATGCCCAATTTCTGGCGCTGCTCGACCGTGCCGCAGAGCTTTCCGGCTGCGATGATCTGGGAGTACGGCTCGCTCGGCGCTTGTCGCTTGCCGCACTTGGACCAGCGGGCCAGGTAATGCGCCATGCCGCCACGCTCGGCGAGGCACTGAACGACTACGTCCAGTTTCAGATCTGGAACTCCACCGGGGGGTCGGCCTATGTCTATCAGACACCGCAGGACGTAGCCTTTGGCTACGGGATCTATGATCCCGCCGGGTACGAAGCCCTGCAGATCCACGATTTGGTCTTGGGCGCCGGCTGCAGGCTCATTTTTCTCCTGACCGATCATCGTGTGAGACCGCTTGAACTCTGGTTGATGCGGCCGCCGTCCGCAGATCCCCGGCCACTTGCGACGTTTGCTGGCTGTCCTGTGTATTATGAGCGGGAACAAACCTGCATCTTCCTGCCGCCGGAAGCTTTGGAATTCCCTTTGAAAGACGCTGACAGCAGGGCGCACAATGAAGCGTTGTCAAGGCTCGCGTCGCTAACTGCAGCAGGGCCGTGGGGAAAGGCCGCCGCCGTGCGACACGCCCTTCGCACCTCGATTACGACCGGGCGGATTGTCATGCCGGAAATTTCAGGCAGGCTTGGCCAACACACACGCAGTCTGCGACGGGCGCTGGAAAAAGAGGGGACAACATTCGCTGCACTTCGGGAGGAAGTACGGTACACTGTCGCCCGCGAACTCCTGTCCTTGACTCCACTCCCGATGAGCGAAATTGCAAGCGCATTGGGCTTTTCAGGTTCCAGCACCTTCTCGCATTCATTTCGCCACTGGTCCGGAACCACACCTACCAACTGGCGCCGCAAGTATACCCGAAATTGTCACAGTGCCGTATCGGTGTAAGGGGATCGGATGGTCAGGATTGGTCGTGATTTGACCGGATGATCGACAATCTGAAACGGTGACATCCGACGGATCGCAAGCCAGTTCTCGGGGCGGCTCCATCGCCGAACAGGGAAAGCGACAGAGGCAGGTGTTGCTTGCGGGTCTTTCATGCTGACGCCACCGTTTCGGTGACAAACCGCTCCACCATCAAAAGCAGTGTATGGAAGCGCTCTTATATGCATTGTCGGGGTCAAGTGCGGCACAAGCGACTCCGCGCGCCGCGAGGCAGGCGGGTGCGTTTGCGAATTGCGCAAATCTGTCCTCAAAAAGCAAATTCATGCAAACACATTCCGCTAAGGAGTCTGAACGGCCGATCGGCCTTGACCCTGCCGTCTGTGGCTGGTGGCGCAAGGGTTCTGTTCAAACAAGGAATACAGTCTTGAGGAAAACCCATTGCCAGGCAAATGCTGCTGAATGCCGCGGTTGCCGCACTGCTAACTGCGCAGGAATACACGATGACAACGCAATTCACGCCGGGATCCGGTTGCCAGGAAGAGGAGACCAGTATGGTCAGCCGTAAACGCGACGAGTTCAGATTTTTGGTTCTTGTGGCTTTGAGCTTTTTCGTTCTGCCGTCATTTGTCGGCGCCGCTGCCGCCGACGAAAACGACGCCAGGAACCTGCTGAAGGCGATGTCCGACTATGTGGGGGCGCAACAGCGCGTCCATTTCGACTACAACGCCAACCTGGAGGTGGTCACATCTGACGGACAGAAGCTTGGCGTTGCAAGTTCCGGCACGGTCACACTCGAAAGACCGGATAAGCTCCGTGCAACAAGAAAGGGCGGTTTCGCCGATCTGGAGATGCTTTTCGACGGCACGACGGTCACGCTCTACGGTCGCGCCGCCAAGCTCTACACGCAGGTCCAGGCGCCCGGAACGATCGATCAACTGATCGATACGCTCAGGGACAAGTACAGCTTTGCCTTGCCGGCGGCGGACCTGTTGCTGTCGAATCCCTATGATGAACTGATGGCCGAGGTGACCGACATCAAAGACCTTGGAAGCGGGTTTATCGATGATGTCGAATGCGACCACCTCGCGTTCCGCACCAAGGACGTCGACTGGCAGATCTGGATCGCCCGGGGCCGGGATCCCTATCCGTGCCGATATGAAATTGCGTCAAAGAAAGTCTCCCAGGCGCCGCAGTACCGGATCGACGTGCGCAACTGGAAGACGGAAGGGCAGGTTCCCATGACCGGTTTCGAGTTCAAGCCCGGAGATGCAACGGAAGTCGATATCAAGACCATCCGTGCCCAGTTTGCAGACCTTCCGCCCAACTTCTCCAAAGGAGATTCGAAATGACCATCAGAAATAGCGTTGTCAAATATGCGCTTGCGGCCGCCCTTGGATATTCCGTACTGGCCGGTGGCTCCTGGATTGATGTTCAGGAATCCGCAAGTCTGGTGAGCGAGGCACAGGCCATCGTAGGACGGCCTCTGACGCCGGTCAGCTATGCCGGCGTTGCCCGACGCACGACGCGGCGTTGCATTTCGGGCGTGTATTATTGCTGAATTCAGCTTGATACACCGGAAGCGATCATTCGCTTCGCCAATGTCGATCGACGCCAAAACGCACCATATGTGAGGGGACACAATGATAAGACCAGGTGTACTGCAGATCGCTTCCTTGTTTTTTGCTGTCCAGATCTGCTTCGGCGCAGTGGAGGCAGCGGATCTCGTGGCGCCCGAGCCGCCGGTTGTTGAAGCGGTATCTGTCGAGTCGCCCTGGTCAGGGCAGCTTGCGATCTATGGCTGGCTGCCCTGGATGAGCGGCGACGCAGGTATCAACAGTCTTCCGCCGGTCAGCTTCTCTCTGGATCCGTCTGACATTCTCAATGCCCTCGACATGACGATACAGGCTACCGGAGACATCAGCTACGATCGCTTCGGGCTGTTTGGCGATATTGTCTACATGAAGATTTCAGGAAGCAACGCAACTTCTGTGGGCCCGCTTGTCGCAAGCGCCGATCTCGGGGTTGCCATGACTGTCGGGACACTGGCAGGCGCCTATGAATTCTACAAGGACGACACGACATCGCTCAAAGCGCTGGCAGGCGCCCGATACTGGTCGGTCGACACCACGCTTAGTTTGGCTCTGATCCCAATCGGAGCCACTTCCGGAAGCGAAACAATCTCATGGTGGGACCCGGTCGTCGGTCTGAGAGGACGAAAGCAGCTAACAGACAAGATCTATGTCACCGCAACGGGACTGATCGGCGGATTCGGTGTTGGATCCGAGTTCATGTGGGACGTCTTCGGCGGCATTGGCTACGAATTCAATGACCACTTGGCCATCACGGCAGGATGGCGCGGCATGGGGGTCGACTATTCCGACGGCGGCGACATCGTTGATATGACGAGCCAGGGTCCGCTGATAGGTGTTGGCTTCAGGTTCTGAACCTCCCGGTCGAGAAAACCGGTTGCCAAAAGATAGTGGAGCCAATACGGACGAAAGTCCCGCCGTGTTGTTCCTGGTAGTCCTGCGTGCGACCGCTATTCTTGCTGCCTTCGCATTCTGCGCTCTGTATGGCTTTGAGACCTTTGCCATCGACCCGAACACGGGTGACGGCGAACAGATCATCCCGACAGAAGAGGAAACTCCGCAGCAGGATTTGCGGCTCCGCGACGGGATGGGATCGAATACCGGATCTATGGCGTCCTGAACAAGGCATTGCTGCACTAATATGACGGCGCTTCTCGAACCTTTGACGAATTGCACGGCGGGAAATTCGGCGTAATCCGATGGCGTCTTCGAGGTCATGTAGGCCGTAGGCGATGTCGTCGGCCAGTTCCATGATAGACGTATCGAGAGATTTGAACTTGGTTTTCTTGTGCTTGTCTGGCCTGGGCTTAGGAAAAATCTCGCAAAATACAGGCCACTCCGGCAGACATTTTGCAATCCAGCCGAGAACTATGTCATCGTGTTCATCGCCCAGATAGCACTTCGGTGGCTTGAAACCGGATGAAACGAACATTGAACCCACGGGCAGCTGGATGTGATAGCGGTCCTTTTTTAGGTCGGATACACGCGCCGCTTCGACTGGATCGTCCCTCATCGGTTTGCCCCGACAACTCCCAATCTACGACTTGGCTGAATGGTGCGGGATACTTTTGCAACCCGAGGACCGCTCGACCGCGTCAGCCAGGCATGGAAACCGCTCCGCGAGACACCGAGCGCCTCGCACATCCAACTGACCCGCCAGATCCCCGTCCTTCGGACCCTCGCAATGAAGGCGAACATCACGCCTGATCCTTTGCAAAGTAGGCAGCGGCTTTTTTTGAATGTCTTGCTTGGCTTTCAGTTTTGCCACTTCGCGTCGAAGCCGCCGCATCTCGTCATCGGCCGGCGTTATCTGCCCCATGCCGGGAAACGCTCCAGCAGGATCGTGCCGGTATTGTTTGATCCAGCGCCGAAGCACCGTCGCATGGACATCAAGGTCACGGGTAGCCTGTGCCACGCTCACACCACGCACCGTTATCAAATGGACCGCTTCTATTTTGAACTCGCGGCTGAACTGTCGTCTCGTCGTCTCTGCTCTCCAATTGCAATAACACCTTACCTCGGTGTACTAAAAATTGGCAGCAGTTCAGTTCTCGATGGAAGTAAACACAATGATCATAGTATGGTATTCTATGGCCGTTACTACATTTCCCTCTGTCGCTGCTGCTCGAAGGTGGAATTAGTGGGCCGGCGTCGCGTCCTGGCGATGGCCGTGATGGGGGCGGTCCTCGCTTCAGCGGCGGCTTTCGTGTCGATCCTCTTCGTGTCTTGGCAACTGACCCTTCAGATCCAAAAGGCTCAGCTCGACCGCGACGCCATGACCGCATTGGCGCGTGTGGAAAGCATCTACGCTGACGCTGTGACAACCCTCCGGGAAATCGCATCCAATACAACCCGGCCTTGCTCACCGGCGAATATCCGCCAGATGGTTAAACTGACCGAAAGCTCGCGCTCCGTCATCAATATTGCCTACGGCGCGAATAACGTCGTTGAATGTAACACATGGGGACTTCTCAACTATGTGATTTCGAAGAACTCCTCGCAGGTTCGGCAATCAGACGGTATCGACGCCGTCTTCAACTGGAAGCCGCAGACTTTTGGTACCTATAGGTCACTGCTCATTCTAAGGCTGAACAACTATAGTGTGCTGGTGGATCAACAGGATCTGTTCAGCGATTGGGTCGGCTCCATGGCATCCAACATTTCCTCCATCCACGCCAACGACGGCACGCCGCTCCGGGCGAATTATAACGATGTGCCTCGTACATCAGAGACCGGCTTCAGCGAGGCGTCCTCTCGCAACGGTCCGAATGGTTGGTCCGTCACCGTACGCCAACCCCGAATCACCTTTCCGTCTTACTTGCGATCGGAGCCCGTAGTCTTTCTACCTCTCTTGATTGCAATCGCTCTGCTGTCCGGATCGATGGCCTGGTTTTGGCTGCGGTGGCGCCTCTCGTTGCGCTACGAACTCGCGGCGGCGGTTCGAAAAGGCGCGTTTATTGCGCATTACCAGCCGATCATCGATCTCACGACCTGGCGTTGCGACGCAGCGGAGGCGCTTGCCCGATGGCAACGCTCAGATGGCTCCCATGTGCCACCGGACGTGTTCGTCCCTCTGGCCGAATCCTTCGGCTTGATGGAAAGGATCACGGACCAGATCGTCGCAGCGGTGATGAGGGATCTAGGCGACTGGCTGAGACAGGACCCGAACGCACTCATCGGCATCAATCTCAGCGCGGCCGATCTGAGTACCGGACGGATCCTGCCCGTGCTTGATCGCGCATTGAGCCGCTCCGGCGTCAACCCGCGACAGATCTGGCTTGAGGTGACCGAGCACGGGATGATCGACATCACGGGTGCGCAAATCACGCTCGCGGAGCTGCACCGACGCGGCCACCTGATTGCGATCGACGATTTCGGGACCGGCTACTCCGGCCTTAGCTATCTTCAGCAATTGCAGATCGACGCGCTGAAGATCGATCGTTCGTTCGTCAAAGTCATCGGCACCGAAGCGCCGACACGCAATGTGACACAACAGATCATCGCCATGGCGCGCGAACTCAACTTGAAGATCGTCGCCGAAGGTGTGGAGACCGAAGAGCAAGCGGCCTACCTGCGAAGCAACGGCGTCGAATTTGCTCAAGGCTGGCTTTTCTCCGCAGCTCTGCCCGCGTCGGACTTTCTCGCATTTCGCTCATCTTGGCCTGGCCCTCAGTCTGCCAGCTAGTTTAAAGGTCGGCATGGCGGTCGGAACTACGGCTGGCCCAAAACACTAACCACTCGACCTGGCAGACGGTGCGAAGGCCATCACGTCCGGAATTTCCTTGGAATGGATGTCTGCTCCGAGCTGCGCAATCACTTGGCCATTCGAGCCACAGGCAACGACCCGATTTTCAATTCCGGTTCTCACACGCCACCGCACCGCGTCTGCTGTCCTTACGCATATTTATAAGGCCCGCTTTTTTCCAGCGCCGCCTTGTAGGCGGGGCGCTCATGCATGGTTTTAACATGCTTGGCAAGTTTGGGATGTATCTCGCCAAAGCCCTGCGCGATCGCGATTTCGGCGGGAAAGCTCATCATGATGTCGACGGCCGACAGATCATCCAGCACGAAATGGCCTGACGGGCGCAAACACTGATCCATATAGGCGAAATGGTTTTTCAGCTCACTGCGTATCCGCGGTTGCAACGGTGCGGCGGCCTCTCCCAATTTGCTGGTGTAAAGCGCCAGCAGGATCGGGATCATGGCGGAGCCTTCAGCGAAATGCATCAGCTCCATATGGCTTATATAGGCGTCGCTATCGGTGTCAGGAATCATATGCGGCCCGTATCTTGCGCAGATATATTCAACTACTGCCGCCGATTCCGCAACGAGGCGGCCATTCTCTTCGATCACAGGTGATTTGCCCAGCGGATGTATCTTCAGCAATTCGGGCGGGGCCAGACCGGTCTTGGCATCGCGCTCGTAGTATTTGATCTCGTAGGGCGCTTCCAGTTCTTCCAACAGCCACAAAATGCGCTGTGAACGGGAATTGTTGAGATGGTGGAGCATCAGCATTTGCGATTCCATTCGGGGAGAGGGCGAGGGCGCCTGTAAGGCGGCCGGCGTTTGTGTCGATCGCGACGACTGTATTTGCCTGCAACCGGGTCTGTGAAGCATTTCGGGCTTGCGCGCAAGCAATTGCGCCTGAACCGGCAAGGATAAAGCACGGGCTGATGACCTACGGGGCGATCTCGCCCAATGGCAGAGGTAGGGACGATGCTGTAGTTGCCGGGCTTCGCAGCGTTATCTGTATTTGACGGTGCGCATTGCGGTTCCTGGTTCAAAATGCAGCGAAGGTCCGCTCCGGGTCATTTGCCCCGTTCTGCCATTGAAATCCTGCTCTGATCGCGCGAACGGGCATACGCTCAACGTGCGAGGCAAGGCCGAGAACACACAACCGGTGGATCTCGAAAGCACCGAAACATTCGGTGTGCGAGCATGGAAACGACTGCTTTCACCGTCGTGTGCTCAAAAGCCTGGTCAGCCATCCAGGACTTTTTTCGATACATGTCCTTCTCGATGTTCATTATTCCACCTTATCGCCTGTCATTCCGCGGGCAGCACTTCATGAACAAGAGGGTTCGGAAATTTCCGACTGATCGTGACGGCCGCGAAGACCTCCCGGACATCGTCAAGACGGGCGTATTCTTTCAGTTGTCCAGCCTCCAGTTCGTCCTGAACAACGATGGGCGGTATGACTGCGACCCCGGCATCGGCGCGCGCCAGCAAGCGCAGCATTGCCATGTCATCGGCTTCCGCTGCAATACGGGGAACGATGACGAGCCGTTCGAGAAGGGCGTCGAACCCGGCGCGAAGCGATGTCTCCGGGGTCGGCAGTACGAGCGGTTCCGACGCCAGAATGCTGGCGACACTGGCTTCCCCACCTGATATTCTGTCCGGCGAGCCGACGAGACTGACCGGTTGATCGGCCAGCGTGTGCACGAGATAGGCGCTGGAGGCGTCCCTTGCTGGGATGAGATTGGTCAATACGATGTCAAGAGATTGCGCCTCGAGGGCGCGGAGGAGCAACTCCTGCGTTCCCGACCTCAAGACCACCTCAACGTCATCGCGCCCGATAAGGGGATCGAGAAACGCGATCTGGAAATT
This sequence comes from Flavimaribacter sediminis, assembly GCF_019492055.1. Lineage (GTDB taxonomy): Bacteria > Pseudomonadota > Alphaproteobacteria > Rhizobiales > Rhizobiaceae > Flavimaribacter > Flavimaribacter sediminis. Next base: position 1,410,584 of record NZ_JAICBX010000001.1, read on the forward strand.
CCTCGACAGGGTGGCAAGCGCACCGATTCTCAGAACACGGCGCTTCGCTTCTGCGCGTTTCAGGGTCGCTGTCAGGTTCTCCGCAGCCCGGAAGATCTCGTCAGCGTGATCGAGAGCGATCCGGCCAGCTTCTGACAAAACAAGGTTCCGCCCGCGTCGTTCGAAAAGATCGTGACCAAGGGCGGCTTCCAACGACTTGATCTGCGTGGATACAGCTGATTGCGAAATGTTGAGCGCCCGCGCGGCTCCGGTCAGTGTTCCGTCTCTTGCCACGGCGCGAAACAGGCGCAGGTGATGAAGGTTGGGTATCGACATAGTTCTATTTTATAGAATGAATTTTGATAGAATATGAATTTTTATTCAAGTGCGCCTTGGCATAACTACAGTCCAACCTGTGTTGGAGAATGTTCATGGAGTTTTCGCTTTCGTTCCTCGCCCCTTGTGTTCTGTCGGTGCTCGCGATCCATGCATGGCGACAGCCAGGCTGCAGGCCGAAGGGTTTGCCGCATCTCGCGGAATACGCAGCGCTTGCAGCTCTTGGTGTCGCCGCACTCGGTCTCGTCCAGGTCGCGGTCGTCGGGACCGCGGTGCTTTCTTTTATTGAAGCCCCCGCATCCCGAGCGCTAAATGCCAATCTCGTGACTTCCGCTCTGGTGCTGCTCGTTGCTTTCATCGGCTGGGTCGTGGTTCGCTACAGTCGCACCTATCTCGACGGCGAAGCGCAGGAGGGTCGGTTCCACGCACTTATGCTCGCTACGCTGGCGGCAGTGCTGCTCTTCGTACAGTCCGGCAATCTGGGGATGCTGATCCTTTCTTCGGCGCTGATCGGTTTTTGTCTCAAACGCCTTCTTCTGTTCTATCGGGAACGTCCCGAAGCCCGTCGGGCGGCCACCAAATTCGCTTTGGTCTGGCACGGCGCGGACGCCGCTTTGGTCATTGCGGCTTTGCTGCTGGTCGCAAACTACGGAACCGGCAATCTCGGAGAGATCGCAACGGTTGCTTCCAAAATTGGCCTGACCTGGTCCTCATCGCTTGGGATCGCCCTCATCGTTTTCGCTGCAGCGCTGAAAACAGCGGCTTTTCCGATGCATGGATGGTTGACCGAAGTCATGGAAGCGCCAACGCCCGTCTCGGCGTTGCTTCATGCCGGCATTATCAATTCGGGCGGTATCCTCCTGATCTTGCTCGCAGGCCTTGTGCAACTCAGCCCCGGCGTCATGGCGGCGCTGGTGATGATCGGCGGTTTCACCGCGATCTTCGGTGCGGCTGTGATGCTGACACAAAGTGCAGTGAAGACATCGCTCGCCTGGTCCACCGTGTCCCAGATGGGCTTCCTGCTGCTGCAATGCGGGCTCGGTCTTTGGGCGCTTGCGCTCCTGCACATCGTTGCGCATTCGCTCTACAAGGCACACGCTTTCCTCTCGTCAGGCGGCGCCGTACAGGCCGTGGCGAGCTTGCGCCGCCCTGGACCGATCGCGGTCCCGAGCTTCGCGGCGGTGCTCAAATCCTTCGCTCTTGCGCTTGTGTTGTATGCGCTGATCGCCACCGCCTTTTCGGTTTTGCTGGGACCGAAGACGGCGCAGGCGCTGGCCCTCGGGGCGATACTGATCTTCGGTGTTGCCTACCTCGTCGCGCAGGGTCTAGCCGATCTGGCGCCGGCCGAACTGACAAAGCGCACGGCGTTGTTGTCGCTGGGTGCGGCAATAGCCTACTTCGCCTTCCAGGCCGGAGCGCAGGCCTTCTGGGGGCCGGCCCTGCCGCTGGCGCCCACTCCCGGTCCTCTTGAATGGGCGCTCATTGTGCTCGCGGTCGCTTCGTTCGGTCTTGTTGCCTTCGCGCAGGCGCTATTCCCGCTCTGGGCGCACCATCCCTCAACCGCCGGGCTCCGTGTCCACCTCGCAAATGGCTTTTACATGAACGCCCTGCTTGACCGCGCCATTGGCGGGTTCCGCAGCGAAAAGGCGTACTGAAACACCGGAGACCGACATGTTTCTGAATCATTCGCACATCGCGCCTGTATCACCGATACTGAAAGCAGCCGAAGATGCTGCGCGGCGCATTCCGCCCGCGTTTCCTCTAGAGGCAACCGTTGCTGTTAATCCGTTTCTTGGACAGACGGGCGAAGACCTCGCGACCGCCTCGGCGCGTCTGCAAAGGGTCGCAGGTGTTCGCGCAACCCAGCCTGTCGCTGCCTATGCCGCAATGCTTGAAAACGGGAGCTTGGCGGACGCCGACCTGGACGCGGCTGTTTTGTCGGCAAAATCGCGGTTAAAGCCCAAAGATGTCGCCGCGCTGAAGGCGGCCTTGGGCAAGGATGACGCCCAAGAACCGGTGGCGCTGCCGACGGTGGCTAACCTCGCCGCCGAATTCACGGGTGTGGACTGGCCTTCGATCATCGAAAAGACCTTTGGCGTTTGGGCAGCGGGACAGTTCGACCGGGGCCAGGCACTCTGGTCACCGACGCCGGGCGCGGACGCCTTCGCCTCCTGGCGCGTTTGGGCCACGCACGACCTGACGCCCGAAATCGCCGGCCTTTCCGGCTTCTGCGCCCATGTGACGGCGGCCCCGGACATGGCGGACCGCGCAATTCTCAGGGCGGCAGAAGCCCTCGGTCTCAACGACCACGCAGCCGAGACCGCATTCCATCGTCTCTACATGGACCTCGGCGGTTGGTCCCAGCATGCGCGCTGGATTCTATGGCAACAGGAACTCGCCGGGGAGACGGACAGGACGCTCGCCGATCTGCTTGCGATCCGGCTGGTCTGGGAGGAAGCGCTTCTCGCGCATGTGCCGGAGATCGGGGGAAAATGGGCTGAAACCGTTGAGGCGCATAGCGCGCCTTTGGAACCCTCGGAACAGGACGTCGCCCTGGCGATCGTTCAGGAGGCGTCCGAGCGGGCGCATCAACGCAGGCTCATCGCGATACTGGACGGAAAGACCGCGACTAACGGGCGCCCCGCGCTCCAGGCGGCCTTCTGCATCGACGTCCGGTCCGAGGTGTTTCGACGAGCGCTTGAAGGCGTCGATCCGACGATCGAGACGATCGGCTTTGCGGGCTTCTTCGGTCTGCCGCTGGCGCACAAGGCACACGGCTCGGATGTCGTCGAGGCACATCTGCCGGTGCTTCTGAACCCGGCCCTCGAATCCGCGAGCCACGCCGATCCGAAGGGCGAACAGGACACCCGGATCGCGGCACGCGCTGCCCGGGCCTGGGGCCGCTTCCGTCAGGCCGCCGTGTCGTCGTTTGCTTTCGTTGAGGCAGCAGGACCGTTATATGCCGGAAAGCTCGTGCGCGATGCCCTTGGGCTGGGGGACAAAGCGACAAAGTCCGCCCCGGCGCCCCGGGTTGCCGGCGGTCTCGATGCAAAGGCAAAAGCGGATACTGCGGAAGCGGTTCTTCGCGCCATGAGCCTGACGACCGGCCATGGCAAGATCGTTCTGCTTTCGGGGCACGGCGCCAGTGTGACCAACAACCCGCACAAGAGCGCCTATCACTGCGGTGCGTGCGGTGGCTACACGGGCGAGGTCTCGGTAAGGCTTTTGGCCATGCTGCTGAATGATCCAGAAACCAGAAGAGGTCTGGCCGGGCGCGGCGTCAGCGTCCCGGACGATACGCTCTTCATCGCCGGCCTTCACGACACCACGACGGACGAAATCACGATCTACGACGACGGATTGCCCTCTGGCCGTGGCGACGACATCCGCCGAATGAAGGGCTGGTTGAAGCAGGCCGGGCGGATTGCGCGGGCCGAACGTGTCGCCGCCTTGCCCGGAGCTACTTCGACAACCATCGCCGATCGTGCGCTCAACTGGGCTGAGGTCCGCCCTGAATGGGGGCTGGCCGGATGCGCGGCCTTTATCGCGGCGCCGCGTGCCGGGACCGCGGGAAAGCACCTCGGGGGCCGTGCCTTTCTGCACAGCTATGACTGGCAGTTGGATGACGGCTTTGGCACACTGGAACTGATCATCACAGCGCCCGTCGTCGTGGCAAGCTGGATCAACCTCCAGTATTATGGGTCGTCCGTGACACCCAACATATTCGGGGGCGGTAACAAGCTCATCCATAACGTCGTTGGCGGCATTGGTGTGATCGAGGGCAACTCGGGTCGCCTGAGGCCGGGATTGCCATGGCAGGCCGTTCACGATGGTGAAAGGCTGATGCACGAACCGCTACGCCTATCCGTCATGATCGAGGCGCCATGCGAGGCGATCAGCGGCGTTCTCGGGCGTCATCCGGAGGTCCGTGATCTCTTTGACAACGGCTGGCTCCACCTTTTCACGTTGAAGGACGGCAAAGTCGATGCCCGATATCGCCCCGGACTTGTCTGGGCGGACGCGACGCAAGACCTTGCAGCGTAGTGCTCCCGAAACGAGCAGTATTTGCTACGATGCACGGCGAGGAGGCGGTGTTTTGATCAGGGGCGAAAGGATAGTCCTTCGAGAACCAAGTCCTTGGATTGATGACCGTCATACGAGACAAAGCTGGATTTGGCATTCCGGGAAAGGGAAGGCATGACGTTGACACATTCTTTTTTTCCTGTGTTCAGGCAAAAAATGTTTACTAATTTTCCGACGATGGCCAGCTTTGGTTCGGTGCGCCGGAAAGGCAGGGTAGGGGGATTTGATGTCGAAGACGCTTGACGCATTCATCCTGAAGGGTCTGCTTGTCGTCTCCGCCGGATTGCTGTGCTGGGGGGCCTTGGGACTTTTGGAATATGTGATTCCCGGTTTGACCATGGGTCTTCAAAACAACAATTTTCCAGCCGGCCTTCAGTTCATACACTTCTTCGCGCTTGTTCTGACCGGATTGTTTTTCGTTCTGGGCTATCTGCGTCGTTGGCCTGTAACGGTGCATGCCTCGATCACAATGTACGCCGTACTTGCGACCATCTGCTTTGTTGAGACGATAGATTTTGGCGCCTTCGGTGGCGGAGCCCGTGGCGTGATTATCATGCTAACTGAGTTTGCCCTTTACGTGGCGCTATCGATTTATCTGCAAAGGTCAGCGGCGGTTTATCATCACTTCGAGAGCGACGGGCAACGGCGCATTGTGTAGACGGTTCATGAAGTCTACTGCGGCTCCGGGCGGACTTTGCCTGAGAAACCTCCGGGTGCCGGAAAGCGGAGGGACCTTGCCACCGATCAATTCCCGTCGATCTCACCAGTCGGTGTCGAGGCGTTCCTTCGGCGGTCGCAGTGACCGGTGGTTGCTGGCCGTCGAACCCGGTCCAACTGGCGTGTCCTGTCCCACACCTGCCCGTTTCAGACACCCACATCAATGCCTACGACAGGCTGATAACAGGGAGTTCTTCGGGAGCACATCACAACTGAAAAGTGCTATGTAACAAACGCGGACATCAGAGGGAGCAGGTCTTGTAGTCCGCGCACGGAAACTTGACGTGGCGCCAGCATAAAGGTTCAACAAGTCGTTCTTGCCGGAGAAACGTACCTATGGACAAAAGGGCCGAGCTTTCTTCTCTCGCGCACTCGCCACCAAGCGAGGCTGAGCTTGTTCATATGCTTTATGACGCGGTCATGGACAATTCGCTTTGGCCGGAAATGATCTCGGAACTGATGGAGTATATCGAGAGGGCGCGCGCGAGTTCGCTTGATACGGACGGTCATCAATTCGAAGGGTTGGTTAAGCATTTTCAGCGGGCGATGAAGTTGAGTGAAAGCTTCGTCGAATTGCAGGAAAAGCACTCCACGCTTGACGGCGTCATGAATGCCCTGGCGCTGGGTGTGAGTGTTTACGATCATGCTGGTAAACGGATTTATGCCAATGCTGCAGCCCAACAGGGTGTTTTGGGCGAGTCGTCGCTGATACAATTGCGAAGAAGCGCAGAAACGCGGCAGGCAGAGCCCATCGGACAGGAACTCTTGCCGGTCTTGCTCAATATCGCCGGACAGGAAATTGCACTAGTCTCAGCCTCTGCGGTTCAGCCGCGTATGTTGCCCGCAAATGTCGCCTATGTTGCGCTCGCCTTGCCGGAAAGCCCGACTTATACGCTGGAGACCATACAGCGGCGTTTTTATCTTTCCAGCTCTGAAATGAAGCTTCTGGAAGCTTTCTATGAACGGCGCAATCTGCGGGAGGCGGCAGGTGATTGCGGACTGACATACGAGAGTGCCCGGACCTATCTCAAACGCATCTACTCAAAAACTGGCGTGAATGATCAGGCCAGGTTGATGGCGCTTTTTGATGTGAACCCCGTGTCGCTGATTAGTGGCGATGTTCAGGTCAGAGCACCGCAAATCGACGTGCGCAATACGCTTACCTTGAAGGATGGCCGGCTGCTCGAATATTTCGCTCTCGGTCCGGAAGATGGTCATACAGTGCTGCATTTCGACGCCCTCACCGGCGTGACAGTCGATCTTATAGGCACCCCTCAAGTTTATGATGAAATGCTGCGGGATCTTGGGTTGCGTATCATAGTTCCATGCCGCCCGGGCACGTTCCGCAGCGATTTCAAACGGCTTTCGGGTTTAACGGGCTTTACGCCTGACATCTTGGAGCTTCTGGATCGTTTTGGCGCTGACAAGGCCACACTATTGTCGCAGGCATTTGGCTCGTGTTCGGCGCTCGCATTTGCCGCATCAGCGCCGGACAGGGTCGAGCGTGTTGTGTTGTGCGCACCCAGCTATCCGCGTCATGAACCTGCCAATTGGCGCAGCAAGGATGTCTTCTATATCATCAGTGGTGTCATTGGCCGTCGCGCTCCAGCGCTGATGAAAGCGATTATTCCCTATCTCATGCGTTCCGTCACGCAGAATACCAGCAAGTATCTTGAACGGCATATCGCGCGTTCCAATTGCGCCGCGGACATCGCGGTTCTGTCCAGCCCGACGCTGCAGGAGCGGATCCCGGAAATGCTTGCTCTTCGTTCAATGAATGGAACAGACGGGCTGGTGCAGGAGAATTTCCTCAATACGCACGGCTGGGATTTTGATCTCGGCGCAATTGCAGCGCCGGTCCATATTCTGCAGGGTGCATTGGATAATGTTTCCGATCCCGTAGGCAGCGTCAAGCTCGCTGGCGCTCTGCCCAATGCGCAGCTGCATCTGTTTTCCGAGCTGGGTCAGTATTTGTTATTCAGCGAATGGCCGTGGATTTTCGAGCTTTGTGCTGGTGGTACGCCGGCGGAGCTTTCAACCGCCAGTGAAGTCCCTTCGCAGCATCTTGATGAAAGGGTCTCCAACACCGCAGTGTAGGCGGTGGTCTGGATGCAGCTTTGCAAAAATTTTGATCCGGCGTCCTCGGATGTCCCCAATTGGGAATATCGATAAAATCCCCGATTTTTTAGGTTCTCGCCAACCAATCTGGTAACCGGGAGAAACCAACGGCATGAAAGCACTTTTTTCGGCAACGGCGCTTGCGCTGCTTCCTGTCACAGCCCTTGCGGCGCCCTCCGACATCCTTTTCATTCTTGACGGTTCTGGCTCCATGTGGGGACAAATCGACAACGTCGCGAAGATAGAATCAGCAAAGTCGACCATGCTGAAGCTCATGGACGAAGTTCCAGCCGACGCGCGCATTGGATTGATGACCTATGGCACACAGTCGAAGAACAGCTGCCAGGATGTCAGTGTGCTGAATGCGATCGGCAGCGATCGCGGTGCGATCAAAACCAGCATTGGTGCGTTGAGGCCTCTGGGTAAAACGCCGATTGAAAAGTCGTTGGTGGAAGGTATCGCAACACTTGCGGGCAAAGAACCTGCCGATGTCGCCAAATCACTTGTGTTGATTTCCGACGGCATCGAAACCTGCGATGGCGACCCCTGCGCCATCGCCGCCAAGGCCACGGATACCGGCGTGGCCTTGAAGGTCCATGTTGTCGGTTTCAACGTCGATGACGAAGCGCGCAATCAGCTTGAGTGCATCGCGAAGGCGGGCGGTGGCAAATATTTCGATGCGGCCGACACCAACGGCTTTACGAGCGCAATGCAGGCCGTTGTTGAAGTGGCGCAGGCGGAATCCGCTCCCAAGCCCGTCGCCGAGGAACCCGCGGGTCCTGTTGTGACGGAATTTTTCCGCGATGATTTCGATGGTGAAACGCTGGGCGAAGTCTGGCGGGTCGATCATGCGAGTGAAGACAATTTCATCGTCGATGATGGTTTCCTGACGGTACTGTCGACCACATTTGGAGACTTCGCCTCGAGCGAGCCGCAAAACCTCTTCACCTATACGGGCGAATTGCCCAAGGGCGATTGGGATATGGAAATCATCTATACCGGAGAATACACCACCGGTGCTGACCGCCTCACTATGGGGCTTCGCAAGGATCAGCAGAACTATCTGGCAACGGGCTATCTGGGTATTCTCACGGGGACCGGCTGTCAAAAGACAGAAATGCGCCTGACAAAAATGTCCAAGGGTACTGCCGACACACGTAATGTGCCGTTCAGGGGAACGTCGGCGAGGGGTCAGTGCTATCACGGGTTCCCTCTGGAAAATGAGGATTGGGCCGCAGTCACCGCCGACCATCAGAATAAACCGATCAAGCTTACCCTCTCCAAACGTGGTCGGGACTATACGTCAAGTGTGGAGCTTCTCGGCTTCACCGATGCCGATGGAAATCCTTATGTTCGGGAAACGGAAAAATACACGTCACTGCGTGCGCCGGGCGTGCCCGCCTTCAATGTCGATCGGGCCAAGAAAAACTATGTTGAGGGCGAAGTCCTGATGAACATCGATTCTTTCGTCATCAACAAGGTGGAGTAATCGTGAGAAATCTTCGCGCAATAGCACTTGTTGCAGGCCTCTCGGGCCTGCTTCCAACTCCGGCTCTGTCGCAAGCGCTGGATGTGCCGGTGATTGAACATGCGGATGAAGATTTCGACACCTGCGCTTTGGGGCGTGTGACGGGGCTGAAAGCAGATGGTGATCGCTTTCTGGCTGTGCGTTCCGGTCCGGGTTCCGACTACACAAAGCTGGACGAGCTGCACAATGGCGACAAGGTCTGGCTGTTTGACCAGAAGGGCAAATGGATCGGCGTCGTTTACGGCGTGGAAGAGGTTTCCTGTAGCCCGGTTGTGAAAGATCGCCCCGTCCCGCATGAGGGTAAGAAGGGCTGGGTTCATGGAAACTGGATCGAAATTCTGGCGGGCTAGTTCACACGCTGTGCCAGCCGCCAGTGTCGTCACTTTTCTGGCGGGTCCTTGTCCTTCCGTCCTTCGTTGCGGTGAATGGTGTGCATCAAGAATTCGAAGGCCGGGAAATCGGGCTGGTCAACAGTGAGAGTGCTCCCCTCTTCTTGCTTTTGCGTGCAGACAACGCGGCGCTGTCCACACTCCATTCCATTCAAGGCGGTCTGGTCGATACGGAGAACCAGATTTGCGCCCGCACTCTCTTAAATCCCGCCAGTGAGGGGCCTTTAAAATGACGATGACATCCAGATCCGGGTTATTTGCGTTTCTTTCGGCCTTCTTTTTTGCTCTGACAATTTTCTCAGCACCCGTAAAGCCGGCTTTTGGGCAGGACTTCTCGCGCCCCGAGGAGGGGGCGACCTGGAGCATGCGCTATCAGGATGAAGTCAACGACATCACGCATCTGGGCGAAGTGACGTATTCCAGTGGGCGTTATCACTTGACGCTGACGGGTCGCCTTGTTGGTGACAAGCTCGTCCGACTTCCGGAGGGTATGCGTGCGACGATGACGTCGGAAGAGGTTCGGGACCATGAAGAGATTGTCTTCAAAGCACCGAAGGTCGAGTTACGCATGGCCTGGCCTTCGATTTTGGGGCTGGTTGAACTCTATTCCAGAGAGCCTCCTTCATGGGCGCCGGAAAATTCTGGTGTCTACCCTGAGTTTGATGCTGAAGACCTTGCAGGGCTTTTCCCTGACAGTCTCAAGCCGGGTGCGTTTGTCGGTGGTAATGCCGTTGACGGTGAGGCATTTGGAGCGGCAGAAGCGGAAATACAGGGCAATCCGCCAAGCCGCAGGCTGCCATTTTCACAGGCTTTCAGTGGCAAAAAATACAGTTCGCCGGACATGGTTGCTTTGGTTCAAATGATGACGGTTAGGACGGTGCGCCACTCCGAGGAGATTGAAATCACACTGCCCTGGAAAGCTGTCTGGCATGAGGGAATAAACAAGCAACTCGAGAAAACCATTGTCGCCCCGACACCGGCCCGCGTTACGACGATTATCAGTTCGGCCGGATATGAATTTGTTCTGAAGCAACCCTGGAAATCCGATGACAGCGGCGAAATCCTTTGGAACTGGTCAATGAAGATCGACGGGGATGGCACGTTTGAATCGAAAGGCGGCTACAACTCGGACCTCAAACATGTCATCTTTGGTGAAAAGCCTGAGATTTTGGCGAGTTTTGTGGCGGAGGACCAGCTGGCCCGCGCAAATTCGTCATTGCGCCGGGCATTGTTTCCCTATCCTTATGATGACGAAGGCAAGAGAGTAAAAGCGCCCCTCGATACCGAAAACGTCGTCGCGCCGGATCATCGCCATCTCTTCCTTGTCGGTCGTAATCTGACCAGTGATACGTTGGGCGCGACGTCCGATATTGGCAATGAGGATGATGCTCTCACCTATTTTGTAAGCAAAACCCACAGGGGGTCGGAAGGGGCGAAGGCATTTGTTGAATCCAATGCGCCTGACGGGTCCAGGTCAGGGTTAGCGGAAGAAGTTGCCGCAGCGGCTGAGCCGTTGGGCAAAGACGCTGAAATCATAGTGCTGGACGTGAAGCTCTATCAAACTGTGGTCGCCGGCGAAAAGCGGTTCTACTTTCTTGGAGAAGACGTCGATTGGACGCTTGGTTTCGGAGATAACGGTCTCTATCTGCGTTTTGTGCGTGTTGGGCTTTCGCCAAATCTGCAACCGTCGGGGCGAACGATTTCGGTCGGTCGCACCAAAGGGTCCGTGCGCGAGGAAGCGCGTCATTTGATGATGCGAGACCAGATTGTGGTCGAGGCTCAGGTCGAAGGTGAACACCCGCTTCAGCCTTTTGAAATCGCTCTGGTCAGATCCTCCGACGGGCACAAGCAGTTGCAGGAGGGGACCGGGCGTATTCAGCTTGCGCCCGTCGATGGCGAGAAACGGCTTCTTCGTTCGCGGCGTTACGTGGTGGCCGATCGCGAAAAGCTTGACGGGCGCACCTGGGCAGATTTGCCTGAGTCCGATCAAGCCAGTGATGTCTATATTCCGAAGGAAATGGCTTTGGCGTTACGGCCAGAGACGACCATGCGCGCGGTCTTGCTGGATAATCCGATCGATCTGTTTCAGGTGCGCTATGCGGGCGACACGGTTACGATCTCGCATGACGAGAAAGAGGTGCACGGTCGCTTTGTCGATGCATTGAGGCGGTCTTTCGAGTGCAGTAATGAGGAGTTTGCCGAGCGCTACTGGGAAGAGTTGAGCCTGGAGGATGAAAACGAAATTTCCAGAAGATATTATTTCAAGACCAGCACGCTGACGACCAAAATCAACCACGGTGAACATGCGGCCTTACTCATGATACGTGATCTCTTTGTGAAGAAATTGCGCCATGTGCGGGACATGAACACCAGGCTGCGTGGCAACAAACAGGCGCTGCTCGCATATTTCGAGCGTTGGCGCAAGCGCAGTGTGGACCCGGATGCGCCGAAGTCAATCTTGCGGGAGGTTCTGGATGTTCCCAATCTGGATGGGTCCCGCAGTTTTGAATATTGGCTGGACAACGCGGAGGAACTGAAGCTCACGGAGTTGCAGAAAGTCTATGTTGCCTCGGTGTCGATCGAGAAGCAGATCGGTTACATCGAGAAGGCGCTTGATACGGTCGGAGATCCTTTGGATTGCGACAGTCCGGGGCTCGTCTCCTATTTTGCTGGAAGTGCCGAAAATCTGATTAATGAAATTGTGTCGACCCTGATGCGCCGGGAACTCAATGGCAACGGCGTCTGGATTGTGCAGCCGGATCCGGTGGCGCGCGCGCATTTCAATGCACTCAAATCTCTGAAGTTGCAGGCGGACCTGAATGCGCAGATATCGGATCAGGACACCAATATGATCAAGGCTTGCCTGTTTGTTGCAAGCGCCCCCTTCGGTTTTGGCTTGCCCATGGCCGGTGGAGCGCTCGGCATCGAAGCAACCACCGGAACATTGATTTCAGGCATTGCCTTTGCTGCAGAAGCGGGGGATGCGGCCCTCACCGTGGCGGCCAATTTGCAGACGCACTGGCAGGATGACGCCCTTCTGGAATTTGCACGCGGCGCTTCGCCGGTTTTGGGAGAACAGCTTCTGCTGGACGCCGAGGCGGCGCAAAGCTCAAAGGCAATGTTGGCGATCGATACCATGGTTTCGTTGGTTGGTGCGGCAGGCTCTGCACTCGACGTTGCAAAGGATCTTTCAAATGTCGGGGAAGGCGTTTTGGGCGCATCGAAAACGGCGGACGAGCTGGCGTTTCACAGAATTTCCCAGTCCGTGAGTGAAATGGATGCGCCAGCCAGGAAAGACGCGGCCCTGGCAGGCGCCTACTGGGCAGAGGGACTCATCAACGTACCCAACGGTTTTGACCCCGCAGTCGTTTATCAAACACTGCCTTACAGACTAAAGGACATGGAGCCGGCACAAGCACGCGATCTGATTGCCTTCCTTTCGGTCAAGCCTGATGAATTTGGCGACGCGGCAAAAGCTGCATTGCAAAGCCGTTTCATGGAAGCAATGGAAACCTCCAGTTTGCAGATGAAACAGACAATTGGCCAGCTTGAGGCTCAGTCAAAACCTGGATTAGCATCTCGGGCATTGCGCGGAACACAGGCGCTGACAAACCAGGCAATTAACCAGCTTGCGCCCTTGGGAAAAGCAATAGATGAAAGCGGCGCAGCCGTGCTCCATGACTTGCCGGCCCTTGAATATGAAGTCATTGACAATGTGGATGGTTTGCCGTCACCGGAAGAGTTTCTGAATGCGCTTCCAAATTCACTGAATGCTGGACCTGAAAATCTGGAGGGCAACTGATCGGCGATGGTCATCCGATCGGGCGTAATCGCTGATGTCCAGGTCTTGTTCTTGTGACCGGGTTGCAAGTCAATTCTGAAGGGCGGTTGGCAGGGATGACCGAAGCCGGATGATCCCGTATATCGCCGATCAATTCCCTTCATACTCGTGCAATCGGATTTTTCACACCGGGATACAGGTGTCTGTTGCCGGTGGTTGTGCGGCTCGTACAAAAACAAACGGCCGGAGTTCAATCCAGCCGCTGATGTCAAATCGATTTGCCCGTTTGGACCGGAGCGTCACTTCACGGGAAACGGGATCCTCAGATTGAGCGTGCCTCCGTAAGACGTGGAGTCCGAGTTGTAGGCTGCGGTGAAGCGGCCGGTGAGGCTGGCTTTTCCATCGAAATCGATCGCAAGTTCCGCTCCCCCGGTAAAGAACGTTCCGTCGATGTCGTTCGGCGCCGTGAAACTCGTTGAGAAACCGATCGCCGTCAGGCTGAAAGGATCGTCGCTGAAACCAGCGAATGTCACGCCGGCAAATGGCTTGAAGCGGATCGTGTTGCCTCCTGACTGCATTTCGAAGGGCAGGCCGGCTTCCAGCGTTCCGAAATAGTAGGCCGAATCCCGCGCGCCGATCGTCGCGCCGTCGAATCCGGACACCCGGTAGCTGTCGGCCCAGTTCCAGAGCGCGCCTGCCTGACCAAGCAGTTCCAGGCCGACATAGCCGCCCATTTCGGCTGCCGGTATTTCGTAGGCGAAGCCGCCGGTCGTCGCCAGGAACGAGCCGTCTCCCGAGCCGCTGCCGGTGCGGTAGTCGGGGCTCGACAGGCTGGTCTGCGTGACGCCGCCCAGAATAGCTGCATTCAGCGTGAACCGGCTGTTCGGGAAGTAGAAGGCGCGAACGCCGCCAAAGCCGGAGGTAAGGTCCGTGTCGTGTTCTCCGTCGTCAATGCTCGCGGAATAGGATGCGCCGCCGCCGAACAGGCCGATGCTCCACATGGCGTTGACGGCGTGATCGTACCCGCCGACGCCGCCTCCGCCGGAAGTGTCGTAGCCGCTGTAGATGGTGGATGATCCGAAATCCGCTGCGCTGCCGAACCCGGTCAGCCAGAAGCCGCTTTCTCCGGCTTCAGGCCGGTCGTGATAGAGCGTGTCGGTCATGTCGAAGAAGAATGAGCGCATCAGCGCATCGCCGCTCTGGAAGGGCGCGGGATCAATCGTCGCAATTTGCGTTGACGTCACGATCGCCGCAAAACCGTTGAGATCGACGATTTCCGGCGCGGAGACGAAGTTGACAAGCGACGCGACGGGGCTGTCGATGCTGAAACTGTCCGTGCCGTCGCCAAGGTCGACGAGACCGACGATCCGCGAACCGGTCCCGATCTGCAGCGCATCGTCACCGTCTCCGAGATTGATTGCCACGCCGCCGAACCCTTCGAGATAACCGTAATTGTAGATGGTTTGCGACTTTGTGTTCAGGGGATCGGTATTGACCGCATGGTAGCCGATAATGCTGCCGGTATTGGTGATGTATGACGCCGCCGCGCCGTCTTCATCGAAATCGATGCCGTCCTGTGAATCGGCGCCGCCATTCTCGACCTCAATCAGGCCGGTGTTCAGCACCACGCCGTCGTCGAGGTCTATCCCGTCCTGAGGATCGCCGGCGTTGTAGGGAATGTAGATCGAGCCGTTGTTTTCGATCCAGGAATTGGTTGCCGTGTGGATGCCGTCGTCAAGCGCGGTGATCGATCCGTTGTTGATGACCACGGCGCCGTCCGCATCGAGGTTTATCCCTTCGTCCGTGGCGTAGATCGCGCCGTTGTTGATCGCTGTGCTGTACAGGTCCGCCTGAATGCCGTCGTCGGAGGCGGTGAGCGTCCCGTCATTCTCGATATATGCGCCGTCCCCGGCCTTTATTCCGTCGCCGTCATAGGCGGTCACATCGCCCGAATTGTAGACCTCACCGTTTTCCTCGACCTGAATGCCGTCGGAGTACCCGATCGCAGCGCCCTCGTTCATGATATAGGCGCCGTTTTCGGCTTTCAGGGCGTCGCCGTCGTAGGCGGTTACTGTTCCCGTATTGACGATCTCGCCGTCGTTCTCCACCTGTATTCCGTCATCGGAACCGGTGGCTGTTCCTTCATTGAGGATATAGGCGCCGTCGGCGGCCTTCAGGGCGTCGCCGTCATTCGCGGTTACGGTTCCTTCGTTATAGATCTCTCCGTCTTCTTCGATCTGGACGCCGTCATCCGCTCCGATAACTTCACCGGTTTCACTGTTGAGGACATACGCGTCGTCGTCGACATTGACGCCGTTTCCGTCGCCATCGATGAGCCCGTTGTTCGTTATGCTGGCTTCGTCGCCGCCCTGGACGCCATGCTCGCCGCCGCCCGACAATATCGTTCCGTCATTGGTAAGCGTTCCGTTGTCGCCGAACCGGAAACCGCGATCGCCGCCGCCGTCCACGACGGCGCCTTCTTCGACGATAACCGTCACGTCCTCGACATTTTCGTCAACGAAGCCGGTGCTTGGACCGGTGCAGATCACTGTTTGGCCGTCGGTCGGCGAGGCGGGGTCGCAATCCGCCCGCGCGGCGGATACGGAAATGACGCTCAAAGAGGCGCCGCACAGAAGTTGCGCCGCAATAGACGCCAAGGATCTCGATTTCATGTATTCCCCCGACTGGATATATGATGATCTGCTGGAACCAGCTGAACTGTTGTAGGGTGGCTGCATGACAGTTATGCGACAGTTTGATGATCGCGGATTGTCGCACGCCGCGGCGGTTCTTTTGGAACGAAGTCGGGATAAAAAAGATTCATTGACCGGTCGGTCGGTTTAAGTGCTATTATCAACGGAGCGCAGGGAGGAGACGCCAATGAGCGACGATTCAGTCAGGGTCGACAAGCAGGACGGGTATGTCGTGATAACACTCGACAGGCCGGACAAGCTCAACGCCTTCAATGAAGCCCAGCATGTCAGCCTGAAAGCGGCGCTCGTCGAGGCGGAAGAGGATCCTGCGTGCCGCGCAATCCTGCTCACAGGCGCGGGCCGCGGTTTTTGCGCGGGGCAGGATCTGTCCGAGCGTGATCCCTCTCAGGGAGAGATCGACCTCGGTCTCACCATCGACACCTGGTACAACCCTCTCGTTCGCAGGATCCGGTCGATCGGAAAGCCTGTGATCTGCGCCGTGAACGGCGTGGCGGCCGGAGCAGGGGCCAATGTTGCGCTCGCCTGCGATATCGTGCTCGCCGCCCGATCAGCGAAATTCATTCAGGCGTTTTCACGCATTGGTCTCGTGCCGGACAGCGGCGGAACATGGACCGTGCCGAACCTCATTGGCGAAGCGCGCGCCAAGGCGATCATGTTTACCGGCGAGCCGGTGACAGCCGAGCAGGCTGCCGAATGGGGCATGATCTGGCAGGTCGTGGACGACGACGACCTCATGGCTCAGGCGGCCGGTCTCGCAGCCAGTGTCGCAAAAGGCCCCACGCGGAGCCTTGGCCTCATGAAGGGTCTGATCCAGCAAGCCGGAGACAATACGCTCGACGAGCAGCTTGATCTTGAGCGCGATACGCAAAGGGAAGTTGGCAAAGGAACGGATTATGCCGAAGGCGTGCGCGCCTTCATCGAGAAGCGTCCGGCGAAGTTTACGGGGCGATAGACCATGTCGAACGATAGCGCGCAGAAACTGGCTTCGGCGGAGGACCTTGCGAAAGCCAGCGCCGAGGCGATGTGGCGCGAGGATCGCGCCTCGCAGCATATGGGCATGGAGATCATTGATATTGGCCCGGGTCGCGCGACTTTGCGCATGCCGGTGCAGGACCACATGGTCAACGGGCTGGATATCTGCCACGGCGGTTTCGTCTTTACTCTGGCGGACAGCACCTTCGCTTTCGCCTGCAACAGCTATAATCAGCACACGGTCGCCCAGCACTGCGCCGTGTCGTTCCTGCAGCCTGCGCGGCGCGGCGAGATGCTGACCGCGGTTGCGAGCGAGGTGCACAGGACGACGCGCAGCGGTATTTACGACATCCGGGTGACCAGGGACGACGGGACGGTTGTGGCCGAATTCCGCGGCCACAGCCGCACCATCAAGGGAACGCACGTGCCGGTGGCGGCCGAGTAGCAGACCGATCGGCGGAGGAGACAATGCAGACACACACGACGGGCGGATACAGCCCTGGCCTTGATGCGATCGAAACGGCGTCGAGGGACGAGATTTCGGCCCTTCAGCTGAAGCGCATGCGCGACACCTTGCATCGCGCCTACGAGCATTCGCCATTCTATCGCAAAAACTTCGACGCGCACGGCGTCCATCCGGACGATCTCAAGTCGCTTGAGGATCTCTCGAAGTTTCCCTTCACGGTGAAGCAGGACCTGAGGGACAATTATCCATTCGGCATGTTCGCTGTGCCGCGGGAGAAACTTGCGCGTCTGCACGCTTCCTCGGGCACCACCGGCAAGCCGACCGTGGTCGGCTACACGCTGGGCGACATCGACATGTGGGCGCAGATGGTCGCCCGGTCGATCTACGCCAGCGGCGGGCGGCCCGGCGACCTCGTGCATGTCTCCTACGGATATGGCCTGTTCACCGGCGGGCTCGGCGCCCATTACGGCGCCGAAAAGCTCGGCTGCACGGTCGTGCCGATATCCGGCGGCATGACCGAACGGCAGGTCATGCTGATCGACGACTTCAAGCCGCGCGTCATCATGGTCACGCCGTCCTATATGCTGTCCATCCTCGACGAGTTCCGCAATCAGGGTCTCGACCCGCGGGAGAGTTCGCTCAAGGTCGGCATATTCGGCGCCGAACCATGGACCAATTCCATGCGCGAAGAGATCGAAACGGCTTTCGACATGGACGCCGTCGACATTTACGGCTTGTCCGAAATCATCGGGCCAGGCGTTGCCAATGAATGCGTCGAGACCAAGGACGGCCTGCATATATGGGAAGATCATTTCTATCCGGAGGTCATCGACCCGGAAACGGGCAAGGTTCTGCCGGATGGCGAAATGGGGGAGCTGGTGTTCACGTCGCTCACCAAGGAGGCCTTCCCGATCATCCGCTATCGCACCCGTGATCTCACCCGCCTGCTGCCGGGCACCGCCCGGTCCATGCGCAGAATGGAGAAGGTGACGGGTCGATCCGACGACATGATGATCATCCGCGGCGTCAATGTGTTCCCGACCCAGATCGAGGAGCAGATCCTCAAATGCCGGATCCTTGCGCCGCACTACCAGATCGAGCTTACGCGCGAAGGGCGCATGGACCGCATGGCCATCAAGGTCGAGGCGAGCGGGTCCGGCCTTGGCGACGAAGACCGCAAGCAAGGCGCCAACGAGCTGCGCCACCACGTCAAGAGCGTCGTCGGCGTAACGGTCGAGGTCGAGGTGCTTGATCCGGGCGGCGTGGAGAGATCCGCCGGCAAGGCGCGGCGGGTCGTGGATTTGCGCAGCGCTTGATCGATCGGCCCTTCGCGGCGATAAGTGCGGCATGAGCGAAACCGCGCACAGCCACGTCGAACGATTGATCGACGCCTTTCACGGGCAGGAGCGTATCCGCGTCTGGTCGCTGGTCATCACGATCTTCGGAGACGCCGTCAATCCGCGCGGCGGCGAACTCTGGCTCGGGTCCCTCCAGGAATTGATGTCCCGACTGCGCGTCGAACCGAGCGCCTTGCGCGCCGCCATGTCGCGATTGACTTCCGACGGCTGGCTGCTTCGCATCCGCGAGGGACGCAACAGCTACTACCGTCTGGCCGAAGCCGGGCAGACCGAATTCGCCGAGGCGACGACCCGGATCTATGCGCCGGCTCCCGTGTCCTGGGACGGTCAGTGGACAATCATTCTGTCGAATGGCCCAAACGACCGGAAGCGCGAGGCGCGCCGCTCGGCGTTGCAGTCCGCCGGTTTCGGCGCCTTGTCGCGTGGTCTGTTCCTGCGTCCCTCGGACGGCGCGGAATCCATCGCGGCGCAACCGGACGAGTTCATCTTCTCGGCGCATCTTCGCGGCGAATCCAATGTCGGCGCATTGATCGAAAAGGCCTGGTCGGATGTCGGCGCACAGCGCTCCTACGCGTCCTTCACGCAAGATTTTCGCCCGCTCGACGAGGCGCTTCGCGCGAAGAATGATCTCGATCCGCTGTCATCCATGGCGGCCCGGACGCTGTTGATCCATGCGTTCCGCCGCGCCGCCTTGCGCGATCCCAACCTGCCGCCGAAACTGACGCCGGACGCCTGGAAGGCGGACGAAGCGCGCCGGATAGCGTCGTCAATCTACAGCGCCATCGCCGAAGCAAGCGAACGCTGGCTCGACGAATGCAAACGATCCGGTGACCGGACGCTCGAAACGCCTGCAATCGATATCAGTCGCAGATTTCGCGCCCCATCAACGTAATTCGTTACGAAAATAACATTGAATTATTCTATTTCGTAACATATAATGGTTGCGAGGATGAGGAGCACGCTTCCATGTATTCGCAGGGATTGATTGGCGCCGACGGCCGTACCGACGAAGACGAAGCCTTTCTGGCGGCGTTTCAGGAGCGCATCGACGCCGAAATGAAGATCGAACCGAACGACCCGATGCCGGAAGGGTATCGCAAGACGCTGGTTCGCCAGATTTCACAGCACGCACATTCCGAAGTCATCGGCATGCAGCCGGAAGGCAACTGGATCACACGCGCGCCGACACTGCGTCGCAAGGCGGCGTTGCTCGCCAAGGTGCAGGACGAGGGCGGTCACGGTCTCTATCTCTATTCGGCTGCCGAGACGCTCGGCGTCAGCCGCGAGGAAATGACCGATCAGCTCCTGTCCGGCGCCGCCAAATACTCCTCCATCTTCAACTATCCGACTTTGACCTGGGGCGATATCGGCGCAATCGGCTGGCTGGTCGACGGCGCCGCCATCATGAACCAGATTCCCCTGTGCCGGTGCTCCTTCGGCCCCTATGCGCGGGCCATGATCCGTGTCTGCAAGGAGGAAAGCTTCCACCAGCGTCAGGGCTACGAGATCATGATGACGCTTGCTCGCGGCTCGGACGAACAGAAGGCCATGGCCCAGGACGCGCTCGATCGCTACTGGTGGCCTTCGCTCATGATGTTCGGACCGTCCGAAGGAAGTTCGGTTCATTCCAGCCAGTCCATGGCCTGGAAGATCAAGCGGTTCACCAATGACGAACTGCGCGACAAATTCATCAACGCTACTGTGCCGCAAGCCGAGTATCTCGGCCTGACGGTGCCGGATCCCGACCTCAAGTGGAACGAGGAACGGCAGAGCTATGATCACGGCGAGATCGACTGGGACGAGTTCTGGCGAGTCGTGAAGGGCGACGGGCCCTGCAATCGCGAAAGGCTTCGCAATCGCACCCGCGTCCACGAGGAAGGCGCGTGGGTGCGCGAGGCCGCGCTTGCGCACGCCGAAAAACGCCGGGAGCGGGCCGAAGCCGCAAAGATCGCCGCAGAATAGGAGTGCGATCATGCATCTGGCCGAGCTGAATATCGGCAGAACCCGATACGATCTGGACGATCCGCGCATGGCGGATTTCGTCAACAGACTTGATGTCGTCAATGCGCTCGCGGAACGCAGCAAGGGGTTCGTCTGGCGCCTGACCGACGAAGCGGGCGAAACCGTTGCGCTGGAAGACGATCCGCATGTGATCGTCAACCTTTCCGTCTGGGAAACGGCGGAGGACCTTGAACACTTCGTCTGGAACACGGTGCATCGCAAGGTCTATGGCCGCCGTGGCGAGTGGTTCGAGACCATGGGCAAGGCCCACTTCGTGATGTGGCGTATCGAGGAAGGCTGCGTGCCAACGGTCGCAGAGGCAATGGCCCGTCTTGAGCATCTGCGACAACACGGCCCGAGCGATCATGCCTTCGGATGGGAAGGCCTGCCCAATCTCAAGACCTGGTTTGAAAAACGCTGCGCATAGGACAATGACAATGACCGAAACGACGCCGCTTTGGGAAGTCTTCATAAGGGCGAGGAACGGCCTCAACCATAAACACGCCGGTTCGCTGCACGCAGCCGACGCGGAACTGGCGCTGCAAGCCGCCCGCGACGTTTATACCCGTCGGGGCGAGGGCCAGAGCATCTGGGTCGTGCGCTCCAGCGACATCGTCGCTTCCGACCCTCAGGACAAGGACATGATGTTCGAGCCGACGGCGACGAAGATCTATCGGCATCCGACCTTCTATGAAATTCCCGACGAAGTGGGCAACATGTGATGTCTGACGACCTGTTCCGGTATGTGCTGAGACTTGCCGACGATCACCTGATCCTCGGCCAGCGGTTGGGCGAATGGTGCGGCAAGGCGCCCAGCCTTGAGGAAGATCTGGCGCTCGCCAATATCGGCCTTGATTGTCTCGGTCAGGCGAGGGCGCTTTTCACCTATGCAGGAAAGGTCGAAGGCAAGGGCCGCGACGAGGACGACCTGGCCTTTCTGCGTCCGGAACGCGAATACTGCAACGCGCTTCTGGTGGAGCAACCCAACCGGGATTTTGCCTGGGCGATCGCCCGTCAGTTCTATTTTTCCGCATTCATGCTGCCGTTCTGGCGCGCTATGGGGAAATCGACCGACGACGATCTGCGCGCCATTGCGGCCAAGGCCGAAAAGGAAGTGGCCTACCATCTGCGCCATTCCGCTGAATGGGTCATTCGTTTGGGCGACGGCACGGAAGAGAGCCGCCGGCGCATGATCGCGGCGCTGGAAGAACTCTTCATCTACACTGGCGAACTCTTTGAAATGGACGATGTCGCCCTCGCCATGGTCTCCGAAGGCGTCGCCGTCGATGCATCTGAATTGCGCGACGAATGGCGGCGCACGGTCGATGGCGTTCTTTCCGAAGCGCATCTGACGGCGCCAGAGGCCGCCTACGACCAGACAGGCGGTCGGGAAGGGCGTCACACGGAACATCTCGGGCATCTCCTGAGCGAACTGCAATACATGCAGCGCGCCTATCCCGGGCTGGAATGGTGAGGATGCCATGGGCGTTGTCGTCTCAGATGCGCTGAACCCGTCAAATGTCCGCGCCCGTCGAGCCTGGGACATCGCGGCGGCGGTGCCTGATCCGGAAATTCCGGTTGTCACCCTGGCCGATCTCGGGATCCTGCGCAGCGTCGAATGTGACGACAACGGCGCCGTCATAGCCAAGGTCACGCCGACCTATTCGGGATGTCCCGCCACGCAGCTGATCGAACAGATGGTTCTGGAGGCGCTGAAGAGAGACGGGTTCGAAAATGTTCGGGTCGAGAGTGTCATGAGCCCCGCCTGGACCACCGACTGGATCACATCGGAAGGCCGCGAAAAGCTGCGCGAGTTCGGCATCGCGCCTCCCGTCAAGGCTTCCAATTCCATACGCGCCCTGTTCGGGGAAACCGCGGTCAATTGCCCCCTGTGCGGTTCGGAAGACACAGAGCGCATCAGCGAATTCGGTTCGACGCCGTGCAAGGCGCTCTACCGGTGCCGAACGTGCCTTGAGCCGTTCGACTATTTCAAATGCCTTTGAGGATCAGGCGATGGCGCAATTTTACCCGTTGAAGATCAAGCATATCGTTCGTGAAACGCCGGACTCCGTTTCCGTCAGTTTTGACGTGCCGGAGGAGGCAAGGGAGCGGTTTGTGTTCGTGCCTGGACAATATCTCACGCTCCGCGCCAGGATTGCGGATGAGGATCTACGCAGAACCTATTCTATTTGCAGCGGAATCGACGACGGTGATCTGCGCGTGGCCATCAAGCGCGTGGATGGCGGGGTGTTCTCCGGTTTCGCCAATGACAATCTCGAAGTGGGCATGGAAATCGATGTGATGCCCCCGCTGGGGCGCTTCACGAATGCGGCTGATCCGGCCGCCCGCAATGACTATGTGGCCTTCGCCGCGGGATCCGGCGTCACGCCCGTGCTTTCGATCGTCAAGTCGGTGCTTGCCCGTGAGCCTTCCAGCACCTTCACGCTGTTCTATGGCAATCGCGATCGCAATTCGGTGATCTTCCGCGAGGAGCTGGAGGATCTGAAAGACCGGTTTATCGACCGCTTCACCCTGGTGCATGTTCTGAGCCGGGAGGCGCAGGACGTCGATATTCTGCACGGTCGCATCGATGCGGACCGTATTCGAAAATTCGCGGAGAACAAGCTGTTCGATCCGCGGTCAGCCACCAAAGTCTTTCTGTGCGGTCCTGGCGACATGATCGACGACGCGCGGCGGGTGCTGGAAGATCTGGGCGTGGAGCCGGATCGCATCCGGTTCGAGCTGTTCACGCCGGCTGATGGAGGCGCTGCATCGAAAAAGAGCGCTGTACCTCCGCCGTCTGCGGCGCACAGCAAGGGCGTGTCGGTTGAAGCCGTCCTGGACGGCGTAAGGGCAACGTTTACGATGGAGGGCGCCGACGGCAATGTCATTGACGCGGCTCATCGACAGGGGATTGAGCTACCCTATTCCTGCAAGGGCGGCATGTGCTGCACCTGCCGTTGCAAGCTGGTAGAAGGCGAGGTCGAGATGGCCGAAAACTATTCCCTGGAGCCGTGGGAGCTCGACGCCGGCTACATCCTGTCCTGTCAGGCGCGTCCGTTGACGGAAAAGGTTGTGCTTGATTTCGACGAGGTGTGAATCGTCAGGCCTTTTGTGCAATCAATAGAGGAAAATTTTTTTCATTCAGCCTATGGCTGAATTAGTCTCCGCGGTGGTCATAAACCCAGTGGAGTCCACGCAGATATGTTTTTCAAAAATTTGTTTGCCGCATCCGCGATACTTCTGATTTCCGTTCCCCTTGCCCGGGCGCAGACCCCGCAATCCTGTGAGCCTTTTACCGTTGTCGGTCACGCCAAACGGACCATGACATTTATCGATCTCGGCGAACCCGGGACAGATCCGGGCGACGAGCGCGTCGTCAAACGTGTCATCTACGATGAAAATAACATGGAGATCGGCGTCCTTACATGGGTGGTGAAAACAATCACAAACCCGACTAAAGGCGAAGCCGGCGTCGTTCATTTTTCCGAACATTTCGAGTTTCCTGATGGCAGTGTCACTTACCTCGGCATCCTGCGCACCAACTACCATGCCCACGAAACACAAGCTGCTTCGTTCGATAAAACCCACGAGAACGCGATTCTCGAAGGGACCGGCATATTCACCGCAGCAGAGGGAACGATCTAATCCAGGCCTGAGGCCGCTCCTAAGCGAATTCTCTACACCAAGGAAATCCATTGCGACTGACCGATCGGCGGAAGATATTCATTCGGGGATCCTATTGGGCGCGGCCAGTCGAAGTATGCGACTGCCTATGCAAACGGCAATCCAGACACGGTCTTTCTGGCGGTTTCTCCCTCGAATACATGAAACTTGCGGCTCAAAATTCGTTTAACGATCCAGCGCTGCGAATTGGTGGGGTTTTCGGCCTCAGGGAGGCGTTTGCCGGCTCCCCGGCACACATCCATTTCAATCCCAAACTTATTCAATGGACAATCCGGCCAACTGCCGCCCTTCTTCAGTCTTCAGCGAAAAATCCGCCCCGAGGTAGCCATCCGCAGCCGCGGTCGTAAGCCATTCTATCGCCCGCGCTACCCATTCCGCCGGTATGTGCGCCGACCAGTCCAACTGGCTGACAGGGTTGATCCCGGAGGCGCGGATTTGTTCCTGCATCCGCGTTGCGACTGTACCGGGACTCAAGCCGATCACGCGGACGCCCTGATTGCGGTACTCCTTGTCGGCTACCCTGGTCAGTGACAGCACGGCCGCCTTCGTAGCGCAGTAATGGCTCCATCCCTCCAGAGCCGAGGTCGCCGCGCCGGAGGAGATGTTCACGATCGTCCCCCCGCCGTGCGAGACCATTGCAGGTATCGCGTAGCGCAAACCGTGATAGACGCCCTTGAGGTTTACGTCGACAACCCGGCCCCAAGCCTCGGGATCGCTGTCGCCCATTCGAACAATCGGATCGATAATGCCTGCGTTGTTTAATAGCAGGTTGATTTGTCCGGCTTCTTCCACGGTCGCGTCGATCAACGATTTCACCTGCGCTGCATCGGCCACATCCGTCCGCCACGCACAGACGGACAAGCCTTGTCCATTCAGGTCTGTCGCTATGGAATTGATCCGGGTCGCATCCCTTGCAGCCAGAACGACATGGGCGCCCAGGGCCGCGAAGTGGCGGGCGGTTGCTTCGCCGATGCCTCGGCTGGCTCCGGTAACAACAACGGTCTTGTCTTTGAATGTCATTTATACGCTCCAATCAAGGCCGGGGCTAGCGACCCCGGGCATGGTGGTCATTCAGCTGCGGTTGCCATCGAGCGGCTCCAGGCGAGCGCCGGGTCGGACATGAACTCCTCATCCGGGACGCCAGCCAGCGCTGCGGTGTAATTCGACAGGACCTTCGTCGCGATGATAGTCACAACGTCGAGCACGTTGGCTTTCGTGAAACCGGCTGCGAGAAAGCCGGGAACTGCCTCTGCAGCTTCGCCTCGCTCGATTGCGACACTGCGGGTGAATGTCCACAACGCACCAAGACGTCTGTCCTCTGGCGCTTTGCCGGCCCGCAGATTGGCAATCGTAGCCTCGTCCACGCCAGCCTGCGCCGACAGGAATGTATGGCCCATGGTGCAGTAGCCGCAGCCATGGAGAACGTTAACCGCCTGAAAGGCGACCTGTTGTTCAATCGGGTTCAGAGATGATTCTGCAATTTTCTCGAACAGGGTTTCATAACCGATAAGGGCGGCCGGACTTTCAGCCATCGTCGCATGCATCTTGGGGGTAAAGCCCCATACTTTCGCGACGGCGGCGAGAGTATCGCGAGATCCGTCCGGGGCGGTCTCCGGTGTGTGCAGTTGGAAATCCGGCATCTAGGCCTCCTTCGTGAAGATTTCTGATGTGGACAGGTTTATTCATGATGTAACTTCCGATAAATTACGTTCTGCACCACACACTATTGCGATATCCGCACGAATGAATTTCAACGATCTGACTCTGATTCAGGACATTGTCCGGCTTGGCAGTTTTGCCGCAGTTGCCCGTCAGCGCGGCGTAGACCCTTCCTCGATCGGGCGGGTTGTCGCGGGGATCGAAACAGAGCTTGCGGTGCGCCTGTTCTCCCGCACGACGCGGCGCATGGAATTGACTGAGGCAGGGGCTCTGTACCTCGCTCGGATCGCCCCGTTGACCGACGAACTCGAACGCGCCAGAGAGGAAGCCCGCGCCATACAGTCGGAACCGCGTGGCACTTTGCGCCTTTCCGCATCTGCCACCTTTGGGCAGCACTTCATTGTTCCTCGCCTGGCCGGATTCTGCGCCGCATATCCGGAGGTCGCCATTGAGGGCTTGTTTTCTGACACAATCGTCGACCTTGTAGCGGACCGTATCGATCTGGCCATCCGTCTGGCCCCGGAGGTCGAAGGCGACTACGTGGTGAGCAAGTTGATGGACACGCGCTACCGCGTCGTGGCCTCAACGGAATATCTGGCGAAAGCGCCGCCCCTCTTGCGGCCCGAAGACATCGCAAGCCACAGAGCAATCCTGTTTCCCTTCCGTGATTTTCGTTCCCGTTGGCTGTTTCGGGATGCCCGGAACAACGTGATTGACCAGCCCGTCGCGGGCGACATTGTCCTGTCGCCAGCCGGGGCGATCCGCGACGCGGCCTTGGCGGGACTTGGCCCAGCGCTGCTCCCAGACTGGCTGATCCGGGGCGACCTTGAGCGTGGCCTGCTATCCACTTGCATCACCGGTTGGGAGGTCACAGCCACGACATTCCAGACGGCCGCTTGGCTTGTCTACCCGAGCCGAAGTTTCGTCCCGGGCAAGGTCCGGGCGATGATAGATTACCTAAAGGGCGCGCGAAGTGATTGAGCGCTGACCTGTCATTGCTACAGAGTTTGCGGTCAGCCACATGTGATCGCCTTTGCAAACGGCCAACCAGACAAGGTCTTCTTTGGTGGATATTCCATCGATTAGAAATTCGAAGATAGTCGAGTTCAGGCAGCTTGTAAAAGTTGGTGTGCGTATCGTCATCCGAAAAACAGGCTACAATGAAGCGCGGGCAGGTGTGACATTCTATCCAAAGCATTGAAAATCAGCATTTATACTGTGGCAACGGTATTCTGCCTCGCCGGGGCCTACCTCGTGGCCGCTGCAATCGGGACTGTGTGGCGGACGCCGCCGACGGAAACACTCACGGCTCAGACGACGACGGCCTATGTGCTGTCCAACGGTTTCCACAGCGATATCGTTCTGCCTATCGAAGGGGGAAAGCTTCCAGCCGGCTTTCCGGAACTGCAGCAGGATCTCGATGTTTTACTCGAGAATACGGATTACCTGATCATTGGTTGGGGATCACAAACCGCCTACACCAGTCTTCTTGAATTATCTGATCTGACCGCCGGAATAATCGCAAAGGCGTTGTTCTTCGATCGTTCTGTCCTTCACATCCAGCCGTATTCCGGGTCATTGCAAGGACCCGGAGTCTATCGTCTGGAGCTCGAAAGCGCGCAGCTCGATCAGCTTTGGAGCTTTGTCGCGCAGACATTTCTTGTCGACAGCAACGCAGCTCCGACGCTCATACCGGACGTCACGCACGGCTATGGAGATGTGTTCTATCGGGCGGAGCCTCGCTTCAGCCTCTTCTACGGATGCAACGCCTGGGTCGGAGAGGCATTGCGCAGCGCGGGACTGTCATTCGGCCGCTGGACGCCATTCGCCCAATCCATCGAGTGGAACATGAAACGCCTGCAGGATCATTCCCGCGTCGGCGCCAGCGAATGACGTCGTTCGAGCACTGAAGATGTTTGTTGGTCGGCAGTCAGCTTTATGCAGCCGACCCGGCAGAGAAATGGTCAAATTTCGCTCATTTATGAGAGGCAGGAACAATTGATTTTGGCCATGGCAATGGTCGCTGCGACCCATTTCCAGGCGTTCCCCTGGCAGGCGAGAGAAGAAGTCCGGTTTTAGGCGAGCGAACACGCGCTTCGTCAGTTTTGATCGGCAAAAAGTTCCTCGGCGACACCGTATCCGAGATCGCTGCGCCAGTGCTTGCCCTCGAACCTGATACGCGACAGCGCGCCGTAGACCTCGTGCTTCACGTTTTCTATCGACCGCGCACTGGCGACAGGTGCGGCGATCCGGCCTCCCGCAACAACGAGGCCGCCGTCTTTGTCGAGTCCGACGGCTTCGGTAACGGTGCGTCCCTCGGCGACGACTTCTTCCAGCCCCTCGATGGGCTTGGCTGCGACATCTTCAGTTTCCGGATAGTCGGCGGCCATGGCGAATACGCATCCGGAATATCGGTCGGCATGCCAGGTCACGGATATCTGGTGCAGGGCGCCGCAGGCCGCATGTTCGATCATGTCGTGAAAATCGGACGAGAGCAGTTCGAGCAGCACCGCAAATTCCGGATTGCCGGGCCGGACGTTGATTTCGAGCAGCACCGGACCCTCATCTGTCAGCATCACACCGAAATAGAGAAAACCGCGATAACCATAGCCGGACTTCTTGAGTTGATCGAGCGCCGGTTCGATGATCCGCCTGCGCAACGATTGTTCGAGCTCCGGGGGAAATCCGCCGCCGAAAGCCAGTGCGGCGGCGCCGTTGGTGTTCGGTCCCCGATCCTCGTCGAGCGCCTGCTTGTAATCCCTGACAGGTGGAAAAAGCACGTAAGAAGACCCGTCCCACAGCACATGCACGGATGTCTCGAAACCAGTCACGCGCCTTTCTATGATCAGTCCGCCGGCGGCATGCGCCTTGAGCAGCGCCTCGATCTCCTCGTCCACGTCCTGGAGGCTTTCGCGCAGGCTGTCAGGAACCATCGATCGGTGTTTCCCGTCCCGGATCAGGCGATCCGTCTTGATGACGAACTGTTCCCGGGGAGACCAGTGATCGCGGAGAAAGGTCTTGGCGTCTTCGGCCGTCTTGACCAGCCAGCTCTCCGGACTGGGTATGCCCGCATCCCTGACAAGGTCCTTCATCAACGCCTTGCTGCCTTCCACCTGGCTGGCGTGGAGTTCGGGGCCCAGAACTGTCATGCCTTCGCTTTTGAAGCTGTCCACCGCCGCCGCCTGGAGCAATTCGGCGTCTGTAATGAGAATGATCCGCGCGCCTTCCTCGCGGGCGCGTTTTGCCGCTTCTCTCGGATTGTCTTCCGGCACTGCCACAGACCAGGGCTGGCCTGACAGGATCGCATTCGTTCCGCCGTTGAAGAAACGAATGCCCCGACCGTCGCGCTCCTTCTCCAGTCTGAGCAGGCAGGCGTGATCCCGCGCGCTTCCGTGTCCGTAAAGCCCGAACATCAGGAACTCCTCTCCTTCGCCGTCATGACCGGTTCGATTCTGTTGCGGTATGACGCAAACCTCAACGTCAGAACACCCGAAACGATCACGAGCAACATTCCGACAGATGATACCAGGTTCGGAACCTTGTCCAGCACGAGCCAGTCGATCAGGGCAGAGAATACGACGGCCGAATATCCGAGCGGTGCAATCAGCCAGGCCGGCGCGTGCGCGGTGGAAAAGACGAGGAGGGTCGTTGAGATGATCAGAAACAGACCGGCGATGAAGAGTTGCACGATCGTCGTATAATCCGGTGTGACATAGGTCTGTGCCGCAGGGATGAACGTCCCGAGTATTCCGATCGCGAATATGTACAGCAGGATCCGGTCCTGCGGCTCGCCCAGTTTATTGAGACGTCTGGTCAGCAGGACCTGTACGGCAAACAGCAGACCTGCCGCCAGTCCGTAAAGATAACCGGCGTTCAGCGTGGCGATGTTCGGATGAAGGACCAGCGCCACACCGACGAAACCACACAGGAGAACAGGCCAGATCCTGCGCGGCATCGCTTCACCAAGAAAGATACTGGAAAGCAGAGGTATCCAGAACGGCGCCGTTTCCCGAAACAGCATCGTTTCCAGCAGTGAAATCGAGGCCACGGCCTTGAACAACATCCCGATCTGCGCAACCGAGACTATGCCTCGCACAACCAGCAATGCGAGATTTGGTGATGCGAAGGATGATCCGCGACGGCGTATGAGGACGAACGGAATGATGAAAATCCCGCCGAATAAAAACCCGGAGAAAACCGTCGTCCAGCTGCTGACCTGCGTGCTGGCGAACTGAACGAACAAACCCGCTAAAGCAAAAACTGCATTGGCCAGAACGAACATGCCGGCGCCGAGCAGGGGACGTTCCGTTTCAGCCATGTCCTGTGAACCCTATCGTTCGCGGATACCTCAGGCAGCTTCTCCCGGTCTTCCGCCACGTGTCAGAAATGGGATGCAACTCGTGCGGAGCGTTGCTAGTCTCTATCGATTTTGTATAGCGGTATCGTATTCAATTGCTGGAGGGAAGCATGCCCGAAAGTCAGGATAGCAGCAATATGGCGCCGGATCTTTCCCGGCTCGAGTCCGAAATCACCGGTGTGGTCGGTTTGCCGGGTAGTCCGATTTTCCACGAGGCAACACAAGTCTTTTGTCCACCGGCTCGCCACCGCCGGCCCCAAGCCGTTATCAGACCGGCCGGTACGGACGATCTCGCCGCTATTCTCCGCAGGGCTGCTACAGATGGTTATCGTGTGACGGTGCGATCGGGCGGGCATTCTTTCGATGGCTTTCCGATCAGGGAAGACGCCGTGCTGCTTGATCTGTCGGGTCTCAACGAGGCCAGGCTCGATTCGGACCGGCGCCTTCATGCCGGTCCCGGCGCACGCATTCTCGATTTGGCGAAGGATCTCGACGCCTCCGGTTGCGCGGTCCCCACCGGAGACTGCCCGACCGTGGGATTGGGCGGGCTCGTTTCGGGCGGTGGTTTCGGATACGCCACCCGGAAGCTCGGCCTGACAACGGACAATCTCATGGAGGCGGTGGTTGTCACCGGGAGCGGAGAAATCCATCGTGTCAGCCGAAGTCGCAGTCCGGACCTCTTCTGGATGTGCCAGGGAGGGGCTGGAACGGCGGCAATTATGACGGAAATCGTTTTGCGAACCTTTCCGGTCGAGCGTGTGACGGCCGCCGAGATAACGATGAACTGGGAATACGCCCGCGAGGTGATCGTTCTTTACGACGCCGTAATGCGGTCCGCGCCGCTCGACCTCGACCTGAAGCTCAAGTTTCGCACAACAGGCCCCGACCGGTTCATGGATATGGCTTCCGAAGGCCCGCAAGACGCCGTGCCGGGCGAGCCACTGGTCCATATTGACGGACAGTATCTCGGCAACCGGCAACAGGCGGAAGCGCTTCTGAGCCCATTGCTTGATCATCCGGCCGTTGTCGGTCTGTCGCTCAGGGAAGAGAGCTATTTCGAGGCGATGACCGATTTGATTCCGCTGTCGCTTCTGGTCGATCCGGCGCCGGAAACGATCAGACCGACGCGCGTAACCTGCGATTTCGTTGCCGCAGCGATCGGACAGGGAGAAGCCGACGCCCTGGTGCGCTTTGTTGAAGAGATTCAGTACGCACCCGAAATGCATGGCGGAGGTTTGCTGATCGAACCCTGCGATGGCGTGGTCGGTCAGATTGCTTCGGACCAGACGGCATATCCGCACCGGGATCAGCGCATGGTGATCGAATGGGAGCTTTTCCATCCCCTGGTTTGTACGTCCGAGCAGATCTCACGGATGGACGAATGCCTGTCCAGCGCACGAAGCCAACTGAGCCATGCGATTTCCGGAGGCCGCTACGTCAATTATGCCGATCGGCTCGATACACCGTCGAACTGGTGGCTTGGAAACAAAGACCGCCTCGAAACCCTTGCCGGGCGCTTCGATCCGCAAGGAGTAATCGTCTCGCGGCTCCGACCGGGGCCGGACGTACGCTAGCAGGCTGCGGAAAAAGGCAGACCAGGGCCGGGCTTTGAACGGCGACGGTCTTGGTCCAGCCAAAAATCTCTTCGATGCGCTTGCGATGCCTCAGGGAGAGGTTGATGCCTTTGCGGAGCTTGCTTCCAGAATCCTGAGCCGAGTTCAAGTCGAATTCACCAGGAAGAAGAGTAATATATTGTTTTGATCATTGTACTTCGTGGATTGCAGCAAACGATATCAGCTTGAAATTCCTGGATATAGTATCCGTGTCAAGCGCATCATTTGCAGGCCCGGGGGCATGATATGAAATCACGCATTCTTACGGACGAACGGGATCTTCTCCTGTTCAAAAAAATTTTAAAGGAATTCACATCCAGTGTCTTCCGAGGCTGCTCTATGTCGGCGAGACGACATATTTTGGCAGGTCCCAACGATGCTGGATCTACGGCGCGTCGCGATCCGTGATGCTCGCCAAACTCCTCACGGCGCCAGCTCTCGAATTTGTTGGCAAGCTGTTGGGACTTCTTACCTGTCACGACAAGGCCCGACGCATTGCGGCGGTCGAAGAACAAGAAAATGGAAATCTGTTTCCAGAACGAAATCCCTGTCACGCAGATCAGCAAATCGGATCGGCTGTAGGTGAAATGAGGAACCCGGCCTCGCCAACCGGCTGACCGACCAAAAGCTGCTCACTTTTGGCACTGTCTGGCGCCAATCAACGAGAACATAGCGAGAACTTTTTGATGCGTTTTAACGCAATTCATGCTATAAGAACGCCGCCCTGGTTTGCCGTTTTGCGGTCTTTCCGGTGATGAGACAGACGAATTTTTCGAATTCCCGAAACAAAGCCAACCAGGTACAAGGACCGGAAAAACCAAATTCCCGAAACGAAGCCAACGAGGCCGAAAAATCCGTAATTCACGATTTACCGAAACAAAGCCAAATCACATTTCACCGATCAGCATGATCTGAAATCTCGCAAATCGTCAAATCCCGAAACAAAGCCAGAGAGGTCGCAGGATCCGTAATTCGCAAATTCCCGAAACAAAGCCAGACTTAAATATCTATAATAAATTCAGATATATAGCTATGTTTGAGGCTTGTCTCAAAAGGATTGAATATTGGCGGCGGCCTATCTCAAAAGAATGACCCGACAGGGGTCGCCTTTCTTTGCCGGTTCTGCGAATGGCGCGCGGATAGTCAGGCAGTCAGATTGCGCGAAGATCCGAGTCATGGAGGAATCCTGCCGGTCGAAGGGCAGGGCGATCAGGTCTCCGTCAGGGCGCCGTTCAATCTTCGAGCGCAGATAGTCTTCACGTCGATCATTGGCCGGCAGGTCCTTTCCGAGAACGGCAGGCCGTTCCAGATCCGGCGCGGCGTGTCCGCGAAGGCGCGCGATCAGGGGGCGCAGGAAGAGGTGGGAGCAGACCAGGCTTGAAACCGGGTTTCCGGGAAAGCCCAGCACGTGCAGATGGTCGAGGCGGCCATACATCAGCGGTTTGCCTGGACGCATTGCGATCTGCCAGAAATCGAGCTCCATCCCGCGCGCGACGAGCGTGTCCTGAACGAGATCGTGATCTCCAACGGAGGCGCCGCCAAGCGTCACCAGAATATCGGCTCCGCCTTGCAGGGTCCTGTCGATAGCGGACTCGATGGATGCGCGGGTATCCACGGCGATGCCGAGATCCAGCGACGTCGCGCCGTCGGCCTGCGCAATCGCCGCCACGCCATAGCCGTTCGAGGCAATGATCTGATCGGCGTTCGGGTCCGATCCCGGCGGAACCAGTTCATCGCCGGTCGCCAATATTGCGACATGAGGACGCCGTCTGACGGTCAGGCTCGGATAGTTCATCGAAGCGGCGACCGTGAGGCGTCCTGCGTCAAGTATGTCGCCGTTTTGAAGCACCACGTCGCCCGCGGCGAAGTCGAGGCCTTCCGGACGGACATAGACGCCTTTACCCGCGCCCTGGCTTATCAGAACCCGATCCGGTCCGAGCGTTTCGGTGTTTTCCTGGATAACGATCGTGTCGGCGCCATCCGGCAGGGGCGCGCCGGTAAATATGCGCACAGTTTCTCCTGAAGCCACCGCGCCTTCAAAGCGATGACCAGCGGGCGCCTGACCGATGACGGTCAATTCGACGGGCGTGTTTTCGACGTCGGAAGCGCGCACGGCGTAGCCGTCCATCGCAGACGCCGAGAAGGGTGGTTGCGAGCGTCGCGCGACAAGGTCCTCCGCCAATGTCCTTCCGGTCGCGTCAGCGAGCCCGACGCTTTCGCGCTCTTCAATGGTTTCGGCATTGGCGAGAATGCGGCCACGGGCGTCCTCGACGGAAACGAGGCTCATGGATCACGCCGCCAGTCGCCGGATTTGCCGCCGCTCTTCGAGACCAGCCTGATTGAGCCGATCTCCATACCCCGATCGACGGCTTTCGCCATGTCGTAAATCGTCAGACAGGCTACGGAAACGGCGGTCAGCGCTTCCATCTCGACGCCGGTTTTTCCCGTCAACTTGACGGTCGCCCTGACATGAAGACCAGGCAAGACCACGTCCTCGGAAATGTCGACGGACACCTTGCTCAGCATGAGCGGATGGCAGAGCGGAATGAGCGTCGAGGTCTGTTTGGCCGCCATGATCCCGGCCAGACGGGCAGTTCCGATGACGTCGCCCTTCTTGGCGTCGCCATCACGGATCAGCGCGAGCGTCTCCTGCGCCATGACAACATGACCTTCGGCGATCGCGATACGCTCGGTTTCATCCTTGTCGCCGACATCCACCATATGCGCTTCGCCGGACGCGCCGATATGGGTGAGTTTGTCCGGCTTTGACATCGATCAGACTGCTTCCGCCAGCAAGTCGCGCGTCGCCCCTGCGACGTCGGCCTTGCGCATCAAACTTTCGCCGACCAGGAAGGAACGGATGCCGACATTGGAAAGCCGTTGACAGTCTTCATGCGTGAAGA
Source organism: Flavimaribacter sediminis (assembly GCF_019492055.1). Classification (GTDB taxonomy): domain Bacteria; phylum Pseudomonadota; class Alphaproteobacteria; order Rhizobiales; family Rhizobiaceae; genus Flavimaribacter; species Flavimaribacter sediminis. Next base: position 1,445,245 of record NZ_JAICBX010000001.1, read on the forward strand.
TGCCGCTTTCGCCCACGAGGTGCCGGTCATCGGGCGCCATCACAGCGAGTTTCTCACTGGTCGACAGGCTGGTTTCGAAGGTCCGCAAATTCCTGTTGTTGATCCCGAGCAGTCGGGAGTTCAGGGCGAGCGCGCGTTCCATTTCTCCTTCGTCATGGACCTCGATGAGGCTGTCCATGCCAAGTTCGGCGGCCGTGTCCTCCAGAAGACGTGCGTCGTCGTCGCTGACGGAGGCCATGATGATGAGGATCGCGTCTGCGCCCCAGGCTCGGGCCTCATAGACCTGGTAGGGTTCGAACATGAAATCCTTGCGCAGAGCGGGCAGGGAGGTGGCGTTTCTCGCCAGGGTCAGGAACTCCGGCGCGCCCTGGAAGGACGGCGTATCGGTCAGGACCGAAAGACAGGTAGCGCCGCCGGTTTCGTAGGCGCGCGCAAGGGTCGGCGGATCGAAGTCTTCCCGGATGAGCCCCTTTGACGGGCTGGCCTTCTTGATCTCGGCAATCAGACCGAAGCCGCCGCGCTGCTGTTTTTCAGCGAGCGCCCTGTGAAACCCGCGCGGCGCGTCGCGATCGGAAAGCATCGCCTTCAATTCAGCCAGCGGACGCGTGGCCTTTGCGACGGCGATTTCCTTGCGTTTGTAGTCTTCGATCTTTTCGAGTATGTCCGCCATGTTATTCCGCAAGCTTCACGTGGAATTTCGATGTTTTGATCAGGGCGTCCAGCACCGCGTTGGCCGCGCCGCTGTCGATCGAGTGCGCCGCCTGTTCCAGGCCTTCGGAAAGGTCCTCTGCCTTGTCGCCGATGACGAGCGCCGCGCCTGCATTCAGCAACGTGATGTCGCGATAGGCGTTCTTGGCGCCGTTAAGCACTTCCTTTAGCGCTGCCGCGTTATGTTCGGCGTTGCCGCCACGCAGTTCGGCAAGGTCCACCCGGCGCAGACCGAGTTCTTCCGGCGTGACCTCGAACCGGGTGATGTCGCCATTGTGAAGCGCTGACACCGTTGTCACGCCCGCCGTCGTCATCTCATCCAGACCGTCGCCATGGACGACCCAGACATGTTCCGATCCCAGGTCGCGAAGAACTTCAGCCATCGGTTCGCACCAGTAGGGGTCGTAGACGCCCAAAAGCTGACGCTTGACGCCTGCAGGGTTGGACATCGGCCCGAGCAGGTTGAAGATCGTACGGGTGCCGAGTTCGACGCGCGTCGGTCCGACATGGCGCATCGCTGAATGATGGGCAGGGGCGAACATGAAGCCAATTCCGGCCTCGTTGATACAGGCGGCGATGCCTTCCGGCGACAGATCCAGCTGGACGCCAAGCGCGGCGAGCGTATCCGCCGCGCCGGATTTGGATGTGAGCGCCCTGTTGCCGTGCTTGGCGACGGTCAGCCCGGCGCCGGCTGCGACGAAGGCGGCGCAGGTCGATACATTGTAGCTGCCGGATGCGTCGCCGCCGGTGCCGACGATGTCGATTGCGTCTTCCGGGGCATCCACGCGAAGCATCTTCCTGCGCATGGTGCTGACCGCGCCCGTAATCTCGGACACGCTTTCGCCACGTACCCGAAGCGCCATCAGAAAACCGCCAATCTGCGACGCAGTCGCTTCGCCCGACATCATGATGTCAAAGGCTTTACCCGCTTCCTCTCGGGTCAGCGGTCGTCCGCTGGCGGCGATGCCAATGTAGTCTTTCAGTTCGGACATGTCTTGTTCAGCGCCTAGTAACTTTGCGAGAGGGTGAGGTCAGCGAGCCTGGCGTTTACCGTCACGCCGAATTCCTCCTGCATCATGCGAACAGCTTGTCCGAGAATATCATTCGAGATGCTGTCCGAAATCGCAGAGACGGCGGCGGGCGGCAATTGAACGTCTTCTGCGGGGGAGGGCGTCGTGACGCTCTGAACCTTCAGAAGGATTCTCGCGGTGTTATCCGGATCGCTGGCCAGCGCGACATGCCCTTGCGGACCTGAAAAGGCGGCGTTCAGCGCATCAGCCCCGAACAGCGCGTCCTGATCGTTGCGGCCAATATCGTATTTTGTGTCCGGAGTAAGTCCGTATTCAGCGCCGATCGCATTCAGGTCTTCGCCATCGGACAGACGCTTGCGCAGTTCCTCGCCAAGTTTCGCCAACTCCGCATCCGTTTGCTGATTTTTCCAGTCTGCGACAACCTGGTCGCGCACCTCGTCCAGCGTCCGGTCTCGAGAAGGCGTGATGTCGTTGACTTCGTACCAGAGGAAACCATCCGAACCGATGCTGATCGGCGGAGAGTCGATGTTGATGTCGGCCTCGAACGCTTCCTGCAAGAGCGTTGCTCTTTCCGGCAGGTCATTGATCATTTGCCCGCTCGGGTCCCGGCCCGTGCGGTCCACTGCGTCGATGGTCACAGGCGTGAGCTGTTGCTTGGTCGCCGCCTCCACAAGCGTGTCGCCTGCGGCGCGGGCGTCTTCGTAGGCGTCATGCACGTCCAGCAGAATATTTCCGGCGTCGACGAGCGCCATTTCCTGACGGATCTCGGGTTCGACTTCCTCGAAACTCTTGGTGGCGCCGGGCGTAATCGAAGTGACGCGCAGGATGACCGGGCCGAAGGCGCCTTCAATTACACCGGATGCTCCGCCCTGGCTCTCAATGGAAAATGCGGCGTCAGCGATGAGCTGATCCGGAACCGCCGCCTTGGAGAACGTGCCGAGATTGACGTCGTCAGCCGTCTTGCCCTGTTCACTGAGTAGTTCGTCAAAGCTCTTGCCCTGTTCGAGTTCGCTGGCGGCGGCTTCCGCGTCTTCCCGTGACGCGAAATTCAACTGTTCGATTGTTCTCTCTTCGGGCGTCGTGTAACGGTCCTTTGTGCGTTCGTATTCATCACGCACAAGATTCTCCGCCACTGCGGCCGGGTCCGAAATATCCACGGCAGTGAGTGTGACATAGCTGATCTTGCGATATTCCGGAGCGCGATATCTCGACTTGTTCTCTTCGAAGTATTTCGACGCCTCCTCGTCGGTGGGGTCGGCAATGTCTCCGATCAGTGTCCGGTCCAGAAACAGGTAGTCAACCGTCCTCTTTTCGTTCTGGAACCGGTTGAACGCTTCGAGCAGAGCCGCAGGGGCTTCATATCCGTCCGCGATCGCATCGACGATCTGTGTTCTGATGGCGGCGTTCTGCTGGCTTGTGATGAAGCTTTCCGGCGTAAAGCCTGAATTGCGCAGCACTGCGTCGAACGTGGCTTCGTCGAAGCGGCCGTTTATGCCCTGAAACGCCGGATCGTCGCGGATGATGCCGGCGAGGCGATCTTCCGAAAGTCCCAAATTCATCCGCCGCGACTGTTCGTCGAGAGCGGCAGACGTGGCGACGATGCTGAGCGTTTGTGCTTCGACGCCCATGCTGCGGGCCTGTTCCCGTGAAATGTAACGCTGCAATTGCTGGGAAATGAGAGAAACCTGCCTGTTGTAGGCGAGCAGGAATTCATTTTGTGTCACGCGGGTGTCGCCGACTGTCACGACCGAATTGCCGGCGCCCTGGAACATCGTGCCGCTGATGCCCCATACGCCGAATGAGAGCACGAGCACGATGAGAAGCAGTTTGGCGAGCCAGGACTGCGCGGCGCGACGAAGGGTGTCTAGCATGTGAATTCCATTCCAACCCGGGAAGCCGGCGCTTTTGAACGCCGACAATATTTGCATTTGTTGATCGTCTTTTAAGCGGCGGGCAAGCCGCTAGCAAGACCCGCATGGCGACAGCGGCAAATTCGAAATGCGGCTGCTGGACTTTGAAATCGTCCGCCGACCTGATAGGTCGTCCGCAACGATGGTTTGAGGGGTACGGGAATGACACCGGGAGTGAAGCCGCTGGTGGCGGGCAACTGGAAAATGAATGGCGACCGCAACGCTTTGCATGAGATAACCGCGATTGCCAATGGTATCGACGGGGCGCTTGACGAGAAGATTGACGCAATTATCTGCCCGCCGGCCACATTGCTGTATCTTGCAGCGGGAAGCGTTCTGGATACGCCGCTATCGATCGGAGCGCAGGACTGTCATCAGTCGGCGTCCGGAGCGCATACCGGCGATATCGCAGCCACGATGATCAAGGAAACAGGCGCCACGCATGTCATTGTTGGTCATTCCGAACGCCGGACGGATCACCATGAAGACGATGCGCTGGTGCGCGTGAAGGCGATCGCCGCGCACGAACAGGGACTGGTTTCGATTATTTGTATTGGCGAAACGAAAGACGAAAGAGAAGCCGGCGAGACGCTGACGATTCTGGGCGCGCAACTCGCAGGCTCGCTTCCGGAAAATTGCACGGAATTCAACACCGTTGTGGCTTACGAGCCCGTCTGGGCGATCGGCACGGGTCTGACGCCGAGCATTGACGACGTCGCCGAAGCGCACGCCTTTATCCGAAGCAGGCTTGAGGACAGGTTCGGGGAAGCCGGCAGCAAGATGCGTCTTCTCTATGGCGGTTCGGTGAAACCCGGCAATGCATCGGAACTGATGGCGGTCGTAAACGTCGATGGAGCGCTCGTTGGCGGCGCGAGCTTGAAATCGGCTGATTTCCTCGCCATTTGTGAAGCATATAGAAGTTGACCCATGTCGGCGCACGCCGTCGTTTCAATCTCCCAGATTATGGGTTGGAATAATCAACGGCGTCGTGTAAAGAGCCGCCCAATCCCTACATTCGCCAGACTTCGGCAGGAAAAGGTTCATGCAAACGGTTTTGATCGTTATTCATCTCATGGTGGTCGTCGCGCTTGTCGCCGTCGTTCTGCTGCAACGCTCCGAAGGCGGCGCTCTTGGCATCGGCGGTGGAGGCGGTTCCGGCTTCATGTCTGCTCGCGGCGCAGCGGATGCGCTTACGCGGACAACCGGCATCCTCGCGGCGGCGTTCTTCGCAACGTCTATCGCATTGGGCATCTGGGCGCGTTACGAATCGCGGCCGACGGATATCCTGGAACGCATTCAGCAGACGCAGCCGAGCGAAGGCACAAGCGTTCTGGATCAACTCGGTGGATCGTCGGAAACAGATAGCCAGACAGATAGCAACGGCAATTCCGACGGACAAATTCCGACGGGGCAATAACCAGTTTCACTTAACGAATGATCGGCGGCTCCAGCGAGCCGCCGATTTTCTTGTGAGGATTCGGCAAGCCGTTTCCGAATGAAAAATCTGCGGCCTCGTGGCGAATGGGGCTGGTGGAATCACTTTGAAAGCGGTAACGACATAAGCCCATGGCGCGATACGTATTCATAACCGGCGGCGTGGTTTCCTCTCTTGGCAAGGGCATCGCTTCGGCAGCGCTCGGCGCGCTTTTGCAAGCTCGCGGCTATCGGGTACGGCTCCGCAAGCTCGATCCCTATCTCAATGTCGACCCGGGCACGATGAGCCCGTACCAGCACGGCGAAGTCTTCGTTACCGATGACGGCGCCGAGACGGATCTCGATCTCGGGCACTACGAGCGCTTTACCGGCCGATCCGCCGTACAGGCCGACAACATCACCACCGGCCGCATCTACAAGAATATTATCGACAAGGAACGCCGGGGCGACTACCTCGGCGCGACCGTTCAGGTCATCCCCCACGTCACCAACGAGATCAAGGATTTCGTTCTCGACGGCAACGAGGACTATGATTTCGTTCTGTGCGAGATCGGCGGAACTGTCGGTGATATCGAGGCTATGCCGTTCCTGGAGGCGATCCGGCAACTCGGAAACGATCTGCCGCGCGGCAATGCGATCTACATCCACCTGACCTTGATGCCCTGGATTCCGGCTGCAGGTGAACTGAAAACCAAACCGACGCAGCATTCCGTCAAGGAATTGCAATCAGTGGGCATCGCGCCGGACATTCTTCTGGTCAGGGCGGACCGTCCGATACCGGAAGAGGAGCGCAGGAAGCTCTCGCTGTTCTGCAACGTCCGACCGTCTGCGGTCATTCAGGCGCTGGATGTCGCCAATATCTATGACGTGCCAACGTCCTACCACCGGGAAGGTCTGGATGGAGAGGTCCTGGCTGCATTCGGCATTGATCCTGCTCCTGCTCCAAGACTGGAAGCCTGGGAAAAGGTTTCTGCGCGCATTCGCAATCCGGAAGGACAAGTCACGATCGCGATCGTTGGCAAGTACACGGGGCTGAAGGACGCCTACAAATCGCTGATAGAAGCCCTGCATCACGGCGGTATCGCCAACCAGACGAAAGTGCAGCTTGAATGGATCGAATCCGAGATTTTCGAGAAGCAGGATCCTGCGCCATGGCTTGAAAAGGTCAACGGCATTCTCGTGCCAGGCGGTTTCGGCGAGCGCGGCTCGGAAGGTAAAATCCTCGCAGCGCGTTTCGCTCGTGAGCGGAAGGTTCCCTATTTCGGTATTTGTTTCGGCATGCAGATGGCGGTTATCGAGGCGGCGCGTTCGCTCGCAGGCATCGAAAACGCTTCATCAACCGAATTCGGTGAAACGTCCGAACCGGTTGTCGGTCTCATGACCGAATGGCTGAAAGGCAATATGCTCGAGAAACGCGCCGCGAACGCGGATCTCGGCGGCACAATGCGGCTAGGCGCGTTTCCCGCCGTGCTCAAACCCGGTACGCGAATCGCCGAAATCTACGGCGATACAGAGATTTCCGAACGTCACCGGCACAGATATGAAGTCAATCACGACTACAAGAATGTGCTGGAGGAGCACGGACTTGTGTTCTCCGGAATGTCGCCTGACGGCGTTTTGCCTGAAACCATTGAATATGCGGACCACCCGTGGTTTATCGGCGTTCAGTACCATCCTGAACTCAAATCGCGTCCGCTGGCTCCACATCCGTTATTCGCGTCTTTCGTCGAAGCGGCGCTCGAACGTTCCCGCCTCGTATAGACCAGGCATCCGTCAGTCGAGTTGGGCGATCCATTCCTCAAGCATTTCGACGGCTTCTACATGGACCATGGAGCGACCGAGCTCTGGCATCATGACGCCCGGGTCGAGGCTTTTCATACGGAAAATCAGGATTGAGTCGTTCGGGGCGCCTGGAACAATATCGAACTTGTGATCCCCTGATCCGCGCCCTGCGGCGACCGGTCGTTTCATAAATCCCCATTTTACAGGGTCAGTTTCCGAGCTTCTCAGGAACAGGCCGGAATTGCTGGCGGCTCCTTCAAGGCGATGACAATGGGCGCAATTGACGTCCAGATAGGAGCGGGCTCTTGCGTCTATCGGCAGAGCGTCGTCGTTCCAGTTTGCAGCTCGCGGCGCCTTGTCAGCCGATGGGGCGCCACTCAGAATGCCGCGTTCCGACCAGGTTTCCAATTGGTTCGAAGCGCCCGTTGCGTAGTCAAACTGATGATTGAGATTTCGCGCGCTGGGGCCGATCGGCGTTATCCGGTCACCATTGGCGTGGCATTCCTTGCATTGGTTCGCGTTCGGGACAGCGTAGTTGATAACGACAGGATCGCCTGAGTTGTCGATGACATGAACCGGCAACCGTTTTCCAGCGATCTTCAGCGTCGCGTCTTCCGAGTCTTCGTCCCATACATAGGCAAACGCCTTCCAGCCATCGTCCTGGTTGATCAGAAGCCGCGTTTCTACATGTCTTATGTCACGGGTCGGTTCACGCAGTTCAGCCGGATATGAGAATGTTTTGACGAGCGTTGTTCCGACCGGAAACCGGAAGACGTCGTCATCGACATACTCGGCGGATTTGCCTTCAGGCACATATATGAAGCGGTTCTTGGATGCGTAATCGGTAAAAAGCGGCGTGACGAGATCGTAGGGCAAGACGCCTTCCGACGGCGTTTGTTTCAAGCCGTCTGCAAACAGATTGTATTCAGATAGATGCCGCGCCGGTTTGCTGGCCAAGAGCGCTGCGTCGTTGACCGAGCCGGCCCGAGCCTGCCCGACGTTGGCCAACAATCCGGAAGAAACCAGCGAAATTGTAAATGCAACCAGAAAGCCGAGGAGATATTGTCGGCGCGACCGCTTCATGCCATCATTTTTCCAGTTGTGGGAGCGAGACCGGCTTCGGCTCCGGGAGCGATCCGACGTAATCCGCAACATCCCTGTCAGGAGAGGTCGTCCACGGATACAGAGTGTTCTGGATCATGTGGAGATTGGCGAATGTCGCGCCGCCTGGCTCGTCGATGTAGATTCGATCTTCGTCAGAAGTCCACGTCACCCATTCTGTCAGCGGCACCACCCCATCCCAGACGATATCCGGAACCGGCTTACCGGTCAGTCCGGCTATCAGGGTTCCGACTTCGCCATCCGGGTCTCCGCCACCATTTTCATAAGTGTTGTCCCTTATGACCACCGCCCTGGGGTGTGGATAGTAATTGTCGTCGTCATAACTTTCAGGAAATGTTGCGATGAGGACCTGCACTGTTCCATTGTTTTTCAGAGTGTTGTTGAAGATATGCACATCCCGGTTGGCCATGACCATGATGCCGGTGCCCTTTGCGACCATCCCGACCATGTTGCCTTCAGGCGCGAAATTCGGCGTGTCGTTGTCTGCAACCATATTGTCGAAAACCCGTACCGACCGGCCGCCCATCACCGGAAGGTTTGGCAGGTCGAACACCAGGATCCCGCCAGTGTTGTGCGTGGCTGTATTGCCATAGACATCGGCGTTTCTGCTGTTTTCGATCTCGATGCCGGCGACGCTGTATTGTACGAGGGAGTTGCGGACGATGATGTTCTCCGATTGGCCAACGTAAATGCCAGCGTCCGATGCGCCGCTGACTTCACAGTCTTCGATCAGAATATTTTTTGATTCCACCGGGTAAATCCCGTAAGCGCCGTTGTTTTCGTCCGGTCCTCCGGTCCATGTGACTCTCACGCGCCGATAGGTGATGTTGTCGGCGGCTTTTGATTTGACGCCGTCGCCCTTGCTGTCTTCGATGGCGAAGTCTTCAAGCGTAACGCCAGGCGCGGTGACGAGCAGACCTTCACCGCCGCCGACCTGATTGGCGTAGGAAAGGATTGTCTGGTCCATACCTGCGCCTTTGAGGGTAACGCCCTCGATATCCAGCGAAAGACCGTCTGCCAGATCGTATGATCCGGCTCTCATGAAAATCGTTGAGCCTGGTTCCGCGAGAATGAGTGCTTCCTGAAGTTTCTCGGCGGCGTCCGGTCCCGGGTCGATATATGTCACCGGTTCGGCGCCGGCGGGTGAAATGGCCAGAAGAGCAAAGGAAACGCAAACTGTTGCAAGCAATGAGTGAAACATGATCTCTATCCTTATGCCGTTTCAAGGTACCACGCCGGCGTGTACTGTTCAACGAACATGAAGGCGCTTCATATTCGCGTTTGATTTGGTTGATTGCTGCGTCTTATACTTCGCCATGGACATGAATCCGGTCAACGGGCGACGACAACCGCGACAGAAGCGTTCGCTGGAAAAAGTCGAGACCATCCTCGACGCAGTGGAAACACTTGTGGCGCAGAACGGGGTTGAGGCGCTAACGACCACCGCGGTCGCCAGACACTCCGGCATGGCCGTGGGCACGATCTACCAGTATTTTTCGAACCGAACGGAAATGGCTCTGGAAACCTATGAGCGCATGTTCGAGCGGCTCGCTGCTGAAATCGAGAAGGAAGCGGTACGCGGCGATCACGGAAAGGATATCGACGATCCGATCAGGCGTCTTATTTTCCTGTATCTGAACAACGCCGAGAATCATCCCGGCTTCATCCCGCTTCTGCAGTTTGCGCGTATAAACCGGCGACACGGGGACGTAAAAAGCAGCGCTGAGGAAAAAATCGAGAAGCTGGTGAACCAGTACCTTAATTTGTATTTGCCCGAGCTCGACGCCACTGATCTCTATGTCGTCCGCCATATCGTGTTGAGATTGTTGAGGACGCTGGTCGATGCTGTTCTGTTGCAGTCCGATCCGCAGCTGCGGGCCCGGTTCAGTGAAGAGTTGGTGGAACATTGCAAGTTCGCAATCGAGCGCGCCAGACTGACTAATCAAGAAATGTTTGTTTCCGAGTGACGAACCAAAAATGATGCGAACACTCGATCACCTCCTGCTGACCGCTGGCAGCCTCAGCCTTTCAAGACGCCGTCTGCAGCAAATCGACTTTATTGTTGCTTCCAACGCGAATCATCCGTTCTGTACGGCGAATGCGTGCGTGTTTTTCGCTGATGGCTCTTATCTTGAACCACTAGCCATTCAGGATCAGGTCCTCTGTGATGAGGCGGTGTCTGCCGGCAATGTTTTTTTCCTGTTCGATCAGCAGTATCGCATGCACAACGGCGACGATGGGTTCTCGGCGCTGGTCGTGTCCAAACAAGCAGCGTTGCGTTTTGCGGGAGGTTGCCTAAAAGACTTCCTACCTTCTTCCGCCTCCCATCGAAAAGGAAATCTGTCATGACCGAAATCGTCGATATTGCCGGCCGCGAAATTCTGGATAGCCGGGGCAACCCCACGGTGGAGGTTGACGTGTTGCTCGAAGATGGATCGTTTGGCCGCGCCGCGGTCCCATCCGGCGCTTCAACCGGGGCGCACGAGGCGGTTGAATTGCGCGATGGCGGCAGCCGCTATCTCGGCAAGGGCGTGCTCGGCGCCGTCGGAGCTGTCAATGGTCCGATTCTCGAGGCGGTCACCGGCCTGAACGCGGAAAACCAGATCCATATCGACAAGGTCATGATCGAACTGGACGGCACGCAGAACAAATCCAAACTCGGGGCCAACGCCATTCTCGGCGTTTCGCTGGCTGTCGCCAAGGCAGCCGCCGAAGCTGCGGGGCTGCCGCTGTTCCGGTATATCGGCGGCTCAAATGCACATGTGCTGCCTGTGCCGATGATGAATATCATCAATGGCGGCGAACACGCCGACAACCCGATCGATTTTCAGGAATTCATGATTATGCCGGTTGGAGCCGATTCGATCGGTGACGCCGTAAGGATGGGTTCGGAGGTCTTCCACACTCTGAAAAAGGAGCTTTCCGCTGAAGGGCACAATACGAATGTTGGCGATGAGGGTGGGTTCGCTCCCGGCATCGCCAGCGCGCCCGCCGCGCTCGACTTTATCATGAAGTCGATCGAGAAAGCCGGATACAGGCCTGGCGAGGACATGTTCGTCGCGCTCGACTGCGCGTCGACAGAATTTTTTGACAACGGAAGTTACGTCCTGAAAGGCGAGGGCCGTACGCTCGAGCCAGAGGCAATGGCCGACTATCTCGCGGAACTCGTTGGCAATTATCCGATCATTTCGATTGAGGACGGGATGGCTGAAGACGACTGGGAAGGCTGGAAGGCGTTGACCCAGAAGGTCGGCGGACAATGCCAACTCGTCGGCGATGACCTGTTTGTTACGAATTCGGCGCGTTTGCGTGACGGAATCGGGATGGGCGTCGCCAACTCCATCCTCGTAAAGGTCAATCAGATTGGCACGCTTACCGAGACGCTTGACGCGGTGGATACGGCGCACCGGGCGTCCTACACAGCTGTCATGTCTCACAGATCCGGCGAGACAGAGGATTCTACTATCGCCGATCTTGCTGTCGCCACCAATTGCGGTCAGATCAAGACCGGGTCCCTGGCGCGGTCGGACCGGTTGGCGAAATACAATCAGCTGATTCGCATTGCCGAAATGCTGGGGGATCAGGCCATGTACGCCGGAAAATCAATTCTGCGCGTATAGTCGGTTTTCACAAGTCGTCGAGTTTCAGACTTCGCGTTGCCTCCGCCGGTATTGACTTGGACTGACGCCGATCAAGTTCTTGAAAGTGCTTGTCAGATGCGCGTGACTGCAAAAACCGGTCATCATGGCAATGTCCGTGATGTCGATTGAGGTGCAGGACAACAACGATTGCGCCTTTGATATTCTCCTTCCGATAACAAACCGGATCGGTGTTTTACCGGCGGTCTGCGTGAAATCGGACAGGAAGCGCTTGGATGATTGACCGGTGATTTTTGCAAGCTGGTCAAGCGTGATCTTTTCACTGAGATGCTCGTCGACGAAGCGTTCCACCGCGACATATTGATCCGGCGTCAGCGGCCCGTAGCTTTTGTTTCTGGAGGAGGTTGTGATGCTGGCTGTGTATTCCTTACAGATGTAACGACACATCGATTCCATAAGGCTGGCTGCGAACGCCATGTCCGTTTTGTCAGGCTCTTCGGAAATCTCCGCCAATTGCCTCAGGCCGAGATGAATCAATTCGTCTCTGAGAGCCAGTTTTGCTTCGAGGTGCAGGTCGGGAGGCGGATTTGTTGAAAACTCGTTCAACGCGCTTTGCTCTATCCGCAGTTCGGCGAACTGGAACTGCGCGCCTTGCAACTGCACCTTGAAAGTCTTGCCTGCTGGCACAATCCATATGTCGCCATCAATTGGTAGACTGATGCGCCAGTGCCCGCCTTCTATCAATGCTTGAAATGTACGTAGACGTTTTCCGAGGTAAACATAGACGGTATGGTAATCAGCGGTTACCTGCCACTCACATTTCCCTAAGATATTGGCTTGATTGTAATAGAACTTGACCTTTTTACTATAAATAAACGCATATCACAATATAGATTTTTATCATATGTGCGGCAATCAATTTTATGGGTAATATTTTCTATCATCAGGTGCATTCTCAAAGATTAATATTTAAAAAATATTGGCGAATATATATTCTTTTGGCGGAAAGAGTTATTTTTTCAAAATTACGAAAAATTATTTGATTGATCTACGTATATTTCAATTAAAATTTCTTACAATCTCATCGGACACTAGCCGGTTTTATCTGTCAGATTCGGTGTTAGTGTCTGCACTTTATTGCGAGGCCGGAGAACACCGCCTGATTCCGGGTTCGCGCTATAGTTGTTAAAACGGTATCTCGATGTCCAAGGTATATCAATATAGAGAATAGCGCTCATTCACCCTATGGGTGTTGTATCAAGAAATGCTAGCTTTTTTCAATAATTTCAACCTTAGGGTTAAAAAATTATAGAATTTTCGGAAATCTTGGATTGCAGAAGCTGCCTATATGTAGATGATATGGGGTTGAGGCTGCGAAGTTGTGTAACGGACGCGTGTCTCATTGGGCGAACTCTCAGATTTTGGCAATTCAGATGTATTCGAGTGGACTAAAGGGTGTGGCGCCCGTACGGGACGATGTTTCCCCGGAGCCAGGTCTTCTGATGTTTCGAGACGCTTTAGCTGACGAGCGTATCGGCCTTCAGGCCGAAAGGATCGTCGATGTCCGGGATCTTGGCGCTACTCTTTATTCGGAATGTCTCGCTCGCCTCATTGATCCGACGGGTTGCGTGCGCATGGCGTCTGAGTTTGTGCCGGCGGTTGAGACGTCTGGAGAGATCGCTTCATTGGATCGGTGTGTGATGAGCCAGGTGCTCGAAGAACTGTGCGCGGATTGCAGCGCTGTTCTCGGGTGCAATATTTCCGCGGAAACCTTGTCGGACGAAGATACCTGGAATAGCATCGTCGGACTAATCTCGAAATACAGCTCTGTGGCGGATAGACTGGTGCTTGAAGTCACGGAGACACGGCCACTCGGCATTGACCGCTATGAGGCGCGAAAGCGGTTCTCCGAGGTTCAGAACCTTGGCTGCCGGGTGGCCGTAGACGATTTTGGAGTGGGGCATTTCAGTCCTTCCACACTTCTTTTTGTTGATGCGGACATCGTTAAGATAGATGCATCACTTATGAGAAAACTGCGTGTCGGCAAAGACGGCGTCAGCAATCTGGACTGCATTGTCGGATTTGCGTCTTGCACCGCGCCTGTGGTCGTTGTGGAAGGCGTTGAGACGCCGGAGCAATTGATATTGGTGCGCAGAGCCGGCGCAACGCATGCGCAGGAATATTTGTTTCCGAGAGCTGAAATCAAACGCCGTACGTCAGGCGATGGCGCTTCGTAAGCGGACCTGTCGACGTCCCGCAAAATCGCACGCTGCTAATACGTTGTTAAGCTAGACCGTACATAGTCGGGCAACTGGGCATCGATATGCTCCATTCCGTATGAGTTCCGAATTGTCTGATTGATGTCGACGCGTCAAAAAAAGATACGCAATACAGGACGATACCTCGTCCCGGTTATAGCGGCCGGCTTTATTAGCTATTTCGGATACCACTCAATTCATGGTGGGAGAGGGCTCCTTGCAAAGGAGGGGTTTGAACAGCAGTCGGCGCTCCTTCAGGAAGAACTGGACAAGCTGGTTCAGAAGAGAAATTTCCTCCAGAGACGCATTCTGCTTCTGCAAGACGGTACATTCGATCGCGATATGCTGGACGAGCGCGCTCGAAACGAACTCAATCTGTCGCGTCCCGGCGAGATCACCATATATCTGGATCGCTAAATTAATCAAAATCAAGTTAATATTCTGAATTCCAAGCATAATCAAATACTTGGCATTCAAGTGTGCTATGCATTATCGCACTTGCTGAGATTGGAGTCGTCCCGTAGACTTTCTGCAACAAAACACAGGGAGGACGAGAATGGCTCCGCGTAAAACCGCCGCGTCAACAACCCGTAAATCTCGAGCGAAAAAGCCGGCCATCGGCAAGGATATCGCTGATTTCGACAAGGAGCAGGAGCTTCAGGCTTATCGCGACATGTTGCTCATACGCCGTTTCGAGGAAAAGGCGGGGCAGTTGTATGGCATGGGTTTCATCGGCGGATTTTGCCACCTCTACATAGGACAGGAGGCCGTCATCACCGGAGTCATGATGGCGCTCAAAGACGGCGATCAGATTATCACCGGCTACCGCGACCATGGTCATATGCTCGCCACGGGTATGGAGCCGCGCGGGGTTATGGCCGAGCTGACTGGCAGACGCAACGGGTACTCACGGGGCAAGGGCGGCTCCATGCACATGTTCTCGACGGAAAAGAATTTCTACGGCGGGCACGGGATCGTTGGTGCGCAGGTGCCTCTCGGAACGGGACTGGCCTTCGCAAACCGGTATCGAGAAAATGACAATCTGAGCGCTGTATTCTACGGCGACGGCGCCTCCAACCAGGGCCAGGTTTACGAGAGCTTCAACATGGCTGAACTCTGGCGCCTTCCGGTTATTTACATCGTCGAAAACAACCGTTACGCGATGGGAACGTCGGTGGCGCGGGCCTCTGCGCAGACTGACTTCTCACAGCGCGGTGTATCGTTTTCCATTCCCGGATATCAGGTTGACGGAATGGATGTGCGCGCTGTCAAGGCTGCTGCCGAAGCTGCTGCCGAACACTGTCGTTCAGGCAACGGCCCGATCATTCTCGAAATGATGACCTATCGATATCGCGGGCATTCAATGTCCGATCCGGCGAAATATCGGAGCAAGGACGAAGTGCAGAAGATGCGGTCCGAGCATGACCCCATAGAGCAGGTCAAGGCGCGTCTCCTTGAAAAGAAGTGGGCCAGCGAAGACGAACTCAAATCCATCGACAAGAGCGTGCGGGAAGTCGTCGCCGACAGCGCTGAATTCGCTCAATCCGATCCGGAGCCGGATCCGTCGGAACTGTACACGGATATACTCAGGTAGGAACGGAGGAAGCCATGCCGACAGATATTCTCATGCCAGCCCTTTCTCCGACAATGGAAGAAGGCACGCTTTCCAAATGGATGAAAAAGGAAGGCGATTCGGTCACAGCGGGTGATGTGATTGCAGAAATTGAAACAGACAAGGCGACCATGGAGGTCGAAGCCGTTGACGAAGGCACGATCGGCAAGATCGTCGTTCCGGAAGGCAGCGAAGGGGTCAAGGTCAATTCTGTGATCGCTATTCTGCTGGGGGAAGACGAAGACGCAAGCGCGATGGACGCCGAGAGCTCCGCCAAGCCTGCAAAAGAAACGCCGAAGGAACCCGTTGAATCGCCAGAGCCTCAGGCAAAGCCCGCCGAGGCTGCGCCTAAGGCAGAAATTGCGTCAGATCCGGACATCCCATCCGGCACGGAAATGGTGTCGATCTCCGTTCGCGAGGCGCTACGGGACGCCATGGCGGAAGAAATGCGCGCCGACCCGGACGTGTTTGTCATGGGCGAAGAAGTCGCCGAATATCAGGGCGCTTACAAGGTCACGCAGGGTCTGCTGGACGAGTTCGGTCCCAAGCGCGTTGTCGATACACCGATAACCGAGCATGGTTTTACCGGCGTCGGCGTCGGCGCAGCGATGGCTGGACTTAAGCCAATCGTCGAGTTCATGACCTTCAATTTCGCCATGCAGGCGATAGACCAGATCATCAATTCGGCGGCCAAGACCCACTACATGTCCGGCGGGCAGATGGCCGCTCCAATCGTGTTTCGCGGACCTAACGGCGCAGCAGCGCGCGTAGCGGCGCAGCACTCCCAATGCTACGCCTCCTGGTACAGTCACATACCAGGACTGAAGGTAGTGATGCCTTACACCGCAGCAGACGCAAAGGGTTTGTTAAAGGCGGCGATTCGGGACCCGAATCCAGTCATCTTTCTGGAAAACGAATTGCTTTACGGTCATTCCTCCGATGTTCCGAAACTGGACGACTTTGTTCTGCCTATCGGAAAGGCGCGCATTCACAGATCAGGAACGGATGTAACCATCGTATCTTTCGGCATCGGGATGACATACGCCGATGAAGCAGCATCCGAGCTCGCCAAATCGGGAATTGAATCCGAGGTCATCGATTTGCGGACGATTCGCCCGATGGATATCGAAACCGTCATCGAATCCGTCAAGAAAACCGGACGCCTTGTCACAGTGGAGGAGGGCTTTCCGCAAAGCTCGGTCGGTACGGAAATCGCAACCAGAGTAATGCAGCAGGCTTTTGACTATCTTGATGCGCCGGTTGCGACGATCTCCGGACGTGATGTTCCCATGCCCTATGCTGCAAATCTCGAGAAACTGGCGTTGCCCAGCACCGCCGAGGTGATAGAAGCCGTCAAAGCCGTGACCTACACAGCCTGAGGGAGGCGAACATGTCGATAGAAATTACCATGCCTGCGCTTTCTCCGACTATGGAGGAGGGCAACCTCGCAAAGTGGCTTGTGAAAGAAGGCGACAGCGTTGCGCCTGGTGATGTAATCGCGGAAATTGAAACCGACAAGGCGACCATGGAAGTCGAGGCCGTCGATGAAGGAACGGTTGCAAAGATCATCGTTCCAGCTGGCGCCGAGGGCGTCAAGGTCAATGCGCTAATCGCCATTCTGGCTGAAGAGGGTGAAGACGTTTCAGCAGCGGCTTCCGAAAAACCCAAGCAAGAGGCGCCTTCTTCAAAACCATCGGAAGAACCTGAGCAAGACACAGTCTCCCCCCCGGTGACAGATGCGTCTCCTGCGCCATCGACGCCTGTAGCTAAGGATTCGTCCGGAGACCGGATTTTCTCGTCTCCGCTTGCCAGACGTCTTGCAAAAGAAGCCGGTGTGGATCTCTCGACTGTCAAAGGGTCCGGCCCGCATGGCCGCATCATCAAACGGGATGTAGAGGCGGCAGCGTCCGAAGGCGCTGCTCCTGCCGCCGAACAAAAACCGGCGAACGCGCCAGCTGCGGCTCCGGCGATGTCTGACGACCAGACTCTTAAACTTTTCGAAGAGGGCTCCTACGAACTCGTTCCGCATGACAATATGCGCAAGACGATCGCCAAGCGGTTGGTCCAATCCAAGCAAAGCATTCCGCACTTCTACCTGTCGGTTGATTGCGAACTCGATGCTCTACTGGAGCTGCGTCAGCAGCTTAACGCCGCCGCGCCTGCCATCGATGGAAAGCCGGCATATAAACTGTCGGTCAATGATTTTATCATCAAGGCGCTCGCCTTTGCTCTGCGTGACATTCCCGCCGCCAACGCTTCATGGACCGAAAGCGCCATGGTGCTGCACAAACACAGCGACGTCGGTGTTGCTGTTTCCATACCCGGAGGATTGATCACGCCAGTTGTTCGCAAGGCCGAACAAAAAACGCTTTCGGTCATTTCCAATGAAATGAAGGATATGGCTGCGCGCGCCAGAGAGCGAAAACTCAAGCCGGAAGAATATCAGGGTGGTTCGTCGGCGGTTTCCAATCTTGGCATGTTCGGCATCAAGAACTTTTCGGCAGTCATCAATCCTCCGCATGCGACCATACTCGCCGTCGGCGCGGGCGAGCAGCGCGCCATCGTGCGTGAAGGCGAAGTCGTGGTGGCCACAGTCATGTCAGTGACCCTGTCGACCGACCATCGGGCCGTTGACGGCGCGCTGGGAGCAGAATTGCTCTCCGCTTTCAAACGCTACATCGAGAATCCGATGGGAATGCTCGTCTAAAATATCCAGTGGCAGCAATTCAGGAGATCGCAATGCCGGACAGCAGTAAAAATGGCGCCGACGATTTTATCCAGAGGCTCAAAAAAGCCTGGGGCTGGCTTGTTCTGCTGGGCGTCATATCTCTTGTGGGAGGGATTCTGTGTTTCGCCAATCCACTTAAGGCGACGATAGCGGCGGAAACGCTTGCAGCAATTTTCTTTATCCTCATCGGCATACTCCAACTCGCGCAGGCATTCTCAATGCAAGGCTGGGGGGGCGTGCTGTGGTCGGCGATTGTTGGCGTGGTGTCCGTGCTTGTTGGCGCTATCCTGATCAAGAATCCGCTGGAAGGCGCGGCCACACTCACGGCGATGGTCGGTATCTTGATGTTCGTAATGGGTGGCTTCAAGATCGCCTATTCGTTCTCGCTGCGCTCCATGGCCGGATGGGTCTGGGTGCTGGTTTCGGGTATTCTGTCGATCGTTATCGGGATCGTCATTTTTGCGGATTTTCCCTGGGCGGCGGTAACAGTGCTCGGTCTGTTTCTCGGAGTTGAACTGACATTCAACGGGATCAGTCTTCTGATGACCGGGATTGCGCTGCGAAACGCCTGAGTTGCGGGAACGCCGGCGGCGTTTGCTGTTCCCTAGCAAAGACAAGGAGACATAAAGTGTCCAACAGTTATGATGTCATTGTCATAGGATCCGGACCTGGCGGCTACGTATGCGCCATCCGTGCGGCGCAACTTGGTTTGAAGACCGCAATCGTCGAGCGGGAGCACCTCGGGGGGATTTGCCTGAATTGGGGCTGCATTCCCACGAAAGCGCTGCTCCGGTCGGCTGAAGTGCTTCACCTTGCCGAACATGCGGACGCATACGGACTCAAGCTTGAGGGCAAGATTTCACCGGATCTCCAGGCCGTGGTGAAACGGTCTCGCGGCGTATCAGGGCGTCTCACTACAGGCGTCGGTTTCCTGATGAAGAAAAACAAGATCGACGTCATCTGGGGCGAGGCGAAACTGACGAAAGCCGCCAAGGGCGTCGCGCCGGCCGAAATCAAGGTTTCCAAACCAGGCAAAAAAGCAATGGAACCGCAGAATCCTCCCCCCAAAAACACCTTGGGCGAAGGGACATACGCGGCCAAACACATCATCGTTGCGACCGGCGCAAGACCGCGCGCGCTGCCGGGAATCGAGCCTGACGGCAAGCTGATATGGACCTATTTCGAAGCCATGGTGCCGCCGGAAATGCCGAAAAAGCTTCTTGTCATGGGTTCCGGCGCCATTGGCATTGAATTCGCCAGCTTCTACAACGCCATGGGCGTGGATGTCACGGTTGTTGAATTGATGCCAAACATCATGCCGGTCGAGGACTCCGAAATTTCCGGTTTCGCGCGCAAGCAACTAGAAAAACAGGGCCTCAAGATCATCACGGAGGCAAAGGTTTCCAAGGTCGACAAGGCGGCGGACAGCGTTACGGCGCACGTGGAGACAAAGGATGGGAAGACGCAAAAGATTGAGGCGGACCGGCTGATTTCCGCGGTGGGCGTTCAGGGCAATATCGAGAATCTCGGGCTTGAGGAACTTGGCGTCAAGACAGATCGCGGATGCGTGGTTATCGACGGCTACGGAAAATCAAGTATCGAAGGCATCTACGCAATCGGCGATGTCGCCGGTCCACCAATGCTGGCTCACAAGGCCGAGCACGAAGGCGTCATATGCGTGGAAAAGATAGCCGGCGTGCCCGGAGTCCATCCCCTGGACAAGTCGATGATACCGGGTTGCACCTATTGTCATCCGCAGGTCGCCAGCGTCGGGCTGACGGAGGCGAAAGCCAAGGAGGCCGGTTACGAAATCCGCGTCGGACGGTTTCCGTTCGTGGCGAACGGAAAGGCGATCGCGCTTGGCGAGGACCAGGGACTCGTCAAGACTATTTTCGACAAGAAGACGGGACAATTGCTCGGCGCCCATATGGTTGGCGCGGAAGTGACGGAACTGATCGAAGGCTTCGTGGTCGCCATGAATCTGGAAACGACGGAAGAAGAACTGATGCATTCCGTGTTCCCGCATCCCACATTGTCGGAAATGATGAAGGAAAGCGTGCTTGACGCCTATGACCGCGTGCTCAATGCTTGATCAATGGGTTTGAGCAACCAAATGGAGGTGTGATGTGAGTTGGATTCTTTGGATCATCGTTGGCCTGCTTGCAGGCTGGATCGCTCAGAAAATAATGGACCGACAGGGAGGCCTTATCAAGAACCTGGTTGTCGGTCTGGTTGGCGCATTCGTCGGTGGTCTGCTGGCCAATGCTGTGGGGCTTGAGTTCTACGGATTCCTTGGCACTCTTATCGTTGCGACAGTGGGCGCCGTGGTGGTGCTGTGGCTGTTTGCATTACTTGCCGGAAGATAAAAACGGATTTTCAGTGGTATGGTGACGGTTGTCGATACGGTTTCGGGAAATACAAAGCGGGTTCGCCATCCTGAGAAGGCGCATAAGCCAGATACCGAAATACAGCGCAAGCCGGACTGGATCAGGGTAAAGGCGCCAACGTCAAAAGGGTATCTTGAGACGAAGGACATTGTCAAAAGCAACAACCTCGTAACGGTATGCGAGGAGGCGGGTTGTCCGAACATAGGCGGCTGTTGGCAGCAGAAACACGCCAGCTTCATGATCATGGGTGAAATCTGCACCCGGGCATGCGCCTTCTGCAACGTCTCTACCGGCAGACCGACGGCGCTCGACGACAACGAACCGGAAAATGTCGCGAAGGCCGTGTTCCAGATGGGCCTGAAGCACGTCGTCATCACGTCTGTCGACCGTGATGATCTCGACGACGGCGGCGCCCAGCATTTCTACGATACGATCCTTGCTATCCGAGAGGCCTCTCCCCACACGACGGTCGAGATTCTGACGCCCGATTTTCTGCGCAAGTCCGGCGCACTCGAAAAAGTCGTCAGCGCCCGCCCGGATGTTTTCAACCATAATCTTGAAACTGTCCCGTCCAATTACCTGACCGTCAGGCCAGGCGCGCGCTATTTTCACTCCATCAGGCTGCTGCAGCGTGTGAAGGAAATTGACCCTGACATGTTCACCAAATCGGGAATCATGGTGGGCTTGGGCGAAGAGCGGAACGAAGTCTTGCAGTTGATGGACGATCTGCGTGTTGCGGATGTTGATTTCCTGACTATCGGCCAATATCTGCAGCCAACCCGAAAGCATCACAAGGTGATGAATTTTGTGACTCCCGACGAATTCAAGGCCTATGAGACGATCGCCTATTCGAAGGGTTTCCTGATGGTGTCAGCCAGTCCGCTTACCCGCTCTTCACACCATGCAGGCGATGATTTCGCAAAGTTGCAGGCTGCTCGGGCTGAGCGAAATGGACTGAAAGCCTGATACTGGTCGGTCATGCCGAAATTCGAAACGACACGCAGCGTCGGTCACACGCCGCAAAACATGTTCGCCCTGGTGGCGGATGTCGAGCGATATCCTGAATTTCTGCCGCTTTGCGAAGCGCTGCAAATACGCAAGCAAAAGGAACGTAATGGCAAGAAACTGCTGATTGCCGACATGACGGTCGGATACAAGGCGATCAGGGAAACCTTCACCAGCCAGGTTCTACTCGATCCGGACAACAAGGTTATCGACGTCAAATATCTCGATGGGCCATTTCGCTATCTAGACAATCGCTGGACATTTCACGACGCAAAGCATGGTTGCGACGTCGGATTTTATATTGAGTACGAGTTCAAGAACCGAATGCTCGGGATGGTGATGGGCTCCATATTTGATCGCGCTTTCCGAACTTTTGCAGAAGCCTTTGAGCAACGCGCGGACGAAATATACGGTAAGCCTGCCGGTTCGTAGGCTAACAGATCTCCTTTCTGTTTTGCGGAGAACGCAAGAAACCGGCATTTAGCGGTTTATCCGTGAAACGCTGTGTCTCTGGTCAGTAGCCCCGCGTCATAAAATTTCTTTCGTTGGCCGGCCACTTGCCGCCGGAAGCTTCCGATGCACATTATTGGGTGCGGGAGGCGAGGAAAGCTCCTTCAGCCTCTGTGTTTTCGTATGGGAGGTTGCTGTGCCAGAATATTCTCCGCTTACATTCAGAGTTCCGGAACCGCCTGTGCGCCCTGGTGGCGAGCCCGATTTTTCCAAATTCGACGTTCCCAAGGCCGGGACGGTTCGACGCCCAGAGGTCGATAGCGACCCTGATGACATGAAAGATCTGGCGACGTCGCTCATCAGGGTCCTGAACCGCAATGCGGAAGCGGTTGGCCCCTGGGCAGGAGACATTGACACAGACCTCCTTCTGCATGGTTTGCGCTCGATGATGCGGACCCGCTCCTTTGACGAGCGCATGATGACACTGCAGCGGCAGGGTAAAACGTCATTCTACATGAAATGCACCGGAGAGGAGGCGATCGCCGTTGGCCAGCAACTCGCGCTTTTGCCCGGCGACATGAATTTCCCGACCTACCGTCAACAGGGACTGCTGATTTGCCAGGATTACCCGATTGTCGACATGATCTGTCAGATCCTGTCGAACGAACGGGATCCGTTGCATGGCCGGCAACTTCCGGTTCTTTATTCAGCGCGAGAGTACGGTTTTTTCACGATTTCAGGAAATCTAGGCACCCAGTACATCCATGCGGTCGGGTGGGCGATGGCGTCGGCGATCAAGGGCGACACCAAGATCGCAACCGGCTGGATCGGAGACGGATCCACCGCAGAGAACGATTTTCATGCGGCGCTTGTCAACGCTTCCGTATATCAGCCGCCGGTCGTTCTCAATATCGTCAACAATCAGTGGGCCATTTCTTCCTACCAGGGTATTGCCGGCGGAGACCTTGCGACGTTCGCAGAAAGAGCGCTTGGATACGGAATTCCGTCATTGCGTGTCGACGGCAATGACTTCATAGCCGTGCACCAGGTTTCCAAATGGGCCATTGAACGGGCCCGGCGAAATCTCGGGCCTACACTGATCGAATGGGTTACCTATCGGGTGGCTCCACATTCGACATCGGATGATCCGAGCAAATACAGGCCGAGAGAAGAATCAGCGGCCTGGCCGCTGGGTGATCCGATCCTGAGGTTGAAGAACCATCTGATACAGCGCGGACTCTGGAGCGAGGAACGACACAAGCAGGCGGAAGCCGAGTTTGATGAAGAGATGCGGCTGACGGCAAAGGAGGCGGAACGTTACGGCGTCATGGGAGAGGGGGCCAGTGACCGCGACATCTTCGAAGACGTGTACAAGGATATGCCTCCGCATCTCAGCAAACAACGCCAGGAGCTTGGGGTCTAGTCATGGCGCAGATGTCTATGATCGAAGCGATCCGAAGCGCCATGGATGTGATGCTGGGACGCGATGAGAACGTCGTGGTTTTCGGTGAGGATGTGGGCTATTTTGGCGGGGTATTCCGATGCACCGCTGGACTGCAGGAGAAATATGGTCCTACGCGCGTGTTTGACAGCCCGATCAATGAGAGCGGCATAGTCGGCGCCGGCATCGGAATGGCGGCTTATGGCTTGCGCCCCTGCGTTGAAGTGCAGTTCGCGGATTATATCTATCCGGCCTATGACCAGATTGTATCAGAGGCGGCGCGGTTGCGTTACCGGTCCGCTGGTCAGTTCACAGCGTCGATGACCATCCGAAGCCCCTGTGGCGGCGGTATATTTGGCGGGCAGACTCATAGCCAGAGCCCGGAAGCGCTTTTTACCCATGTTTCCGGATTGAAGACCATAGTTCCATCGACGCCATATGACGCCAAAGGCTTGCTGATATCTGCGATCGAAGATGATGATCCGGTTGTCTTTCTCGAGCCCAAACGCCTGTACAATGGCCCCTTCGACGGTCATCCGGACCGTCCCGCGCAAAGCTGGGCGGGCCATCCTCAAGGGGATGTGCCTGAGGATCACTATACCGTGCCCATTGGCAAGGCGCGTCTGGTGCGGGATGGCTTCGACGCTACAATTGTGACCTATGGAACCATGTGCTTCGTCGCTGAAGCGGCGGTGAGTGAGACCGGCATCGACGCAGAGATTATCGATCTCCGGACATTGCTGCCTCTCGATATCGACACAATCGCCAATTCGGTTCGGAAGACAGGGCGTTGCATGATTCTGCACGAGGCGACCCGAACCTCCGGCTTCGGCGCCGAGCTATCCGCGCAGATCCAGGAAGAGTGTTTCTACAACCTCGAGGCTCCTATCGTACGTGTCACAGGCTGGGACACGCCTTATCCGCATGCCCAGGAATGGCAGTATTTTCCCGGGCCGGAGCGAGTTGGCCGTGAACTCACGAACCTGATGGAGGCTGCGTCATGAGCCGGCGTTCAGTGAAAATGCCGGATGTCGGCGAGGGCATTACCGAGGTGGAGATCGTCGAATGGACTGTTGAGGTTGGCGATGCCGTTCGCGAAGATGAAATTCTTGCATCCGTCATGACCGACAAGGCCACGGTTGAAATTCCGACGCCCGTTGATGGCAGGATCGTTTCCTTGAATGGCGAGGTTGGTCAGATGACGCCGGTTGGAACGGTCATCGCCGTTATAGAGACCGACGACGTTTCCAGTGATCAGACGACAAGTGTGGTTGAGCAAGAGACATCGGAAGATGAACTGGAGGTTCCGGCCAGCGAAGCGGAGGCTCAGCCGCCTTCCGTGCCGGCGGAGACAAAAGAGAAGGAATCCGAAAAGGCAAGCGTTCCGCGGCGGAACTTGCGTCAGGAGCCTGATCATCCCATCGCGCAAGGAAGGTTGCCTCGTCCGGAAGGAGAGAAACCCGTTGCATCGCCGAGCGTGCGTAAACGCGCCATGGACGCCGGCATTCGGTTGGCATTCGTCCACGGCTCAGGTCCGGCGGGCCGGATTCTGCATGAGGATCTGGATGCATTCATCGCGGGCGAAAAGACTGTCGCAGCACGTACCGGCGCCAAGCCGAACACGAGCGTCAGAGAGCACGCCATCGTTGGATTGCGTCGTCGTATCGCGGAACGCATGCAGGACGCAGTCCGCCGTATTCCTCACATAACTTATGTCGACGAGGTCGATATGACTGAACTGGAATCCCTGCGTAAGCATATGAATGACCGCCGCAGGGAGGATCAACCACGCCTGACAGTTCTCCCGTATTTGATGCTCGCTATGGTGCACGCAATCAAGGCCTATTCTAAGTTCAGCGCTCACTTCGATGACGAGGCGGGTATTGTCCATGAATATGGCGCGGCGCATATCGGGATGGCGACACAGACGGATTCAGGACTTATGGTCCCGGTTGTAAGGCATGCCGAGGCTTCCGATATCTGGTCGATCGCAGACGAAATCGGTCGACTGTCTTCGGCGGCGCGGGATGGCTCGATAAAACGCGATGAGCTTACCGGTTCGACTATTACGATTTCCAGCCTTGGCCAGATTGGCGGAATCGTCAGCACGCCGGTTATCAACAGCCCGGAAGTCGCTGTCGTCGGCGTGAACAGAATCATTCAGCGGCCTGTTTATATCGATGGAACGCTGGTTCCGCGAAAGATCATGAATCTGTCTTCCTCCTTCGATCATCGCTTCATCGACGGTTGGGACGCAGCACAGTTCATTCAACACATAAAGCAATCGCTGGAACACCCGGCGACCCTGTTCATGGAGCAGTAGTATGGAACGGATATCCTGCGAAGTGCTCGTTCTCGGCGCCGGACCAGGCGGGTATGTGGCGGCGATCCGAGCCGCACAACTTGGCCTCGATACCGTAATTGTCGAAAAAAGCCGCACAGGGGGAACCTGCCTGAATGTCGGATGCGTGCCGTCCAAAGCCCTGATACATGCAGCAGATGAATATTATGCAGCAGCAGGAGCGACAGGCGGCAACAGCATAGGTATTCATGTCGAGAACCCCTCTATTGACTGGTCAAAGACACTGAACTGGAAGGGCCGAGTCGTCAGCGGCCTCAATCATGGCGTTGATGGCCTGTTGAAGAAGTCCGGAGCCCGGATGATCGCAGGCGAGGGACGCATGGCCGATGGCAAGAATTGCATTGTGGAAACGGATGACGGCGCTATACGCATTACCGCCAAATACGTTGTCCTGGCGCCTGGCTCCGCGCCAGTGGAATTGCCCGGTTTGCCTTTCGGAGGCGCAGTAATCTCGTCGACGGAGGCCTTGTCCCTTGATAGCATTCCTGGAAAACTTGCCGTTGTTGGCGGCGGATATATCGGCCTGGAACTCGGAACCGCCTTCGCAAAACTGGGCTCCGAGGTGACAGTAATCGAAGCGACAGGTCAATTGTTGCCTCAATACGATAAGGCCCTGTCGGCTCCTGTGGCAAAGCGCTTGAAAGAACTTGGGGCCGCCGTTCATTTGAACAGTCGCGCGCGCAGGCTTGCCGAAGATGGCGCGAAACTGGAAATCGAAACGGAAGGTGAGGGGACATCACAGATTTCCGTCGACAAAGTTCTCGTAACTGTCGGGCGGAAACCGAACCTGCAGGGCTGGGGGTTAGAAGAACTGCAACTCGACATGTCGCAAGGCTGCATCCTTGTTGACGAGACATGCAAAACCTCCATGACGGGCGTTTACGCGATTGGTGATGTGACCGGAGAGCCTATGCTTGCCCATCGGGCCATGGCGCAGGCCCAGGTGGCGGTGGAGGTGATTGCCGGCGGAAAGCGCGTTTTTGACCCCGTCTCGGTTCCCGCAATTTGCTTTACTGACCCGGAAATCGTCAGCGTCGGCCTTCTTCCGGAGCAGGCCGAACAAACAGGCCACGACATCGTGGTCGCCAATTTTCCTCTTTCAGCAAACAGCCGAGCTATCACGCTGGAAAGTCGCACCGGGTTTGTTCGCATCGTAGCCCGCAAGGACAACGGTTTGGTGCTTGGCGTTCAGGCCGCAGGAAAACAGGTGTCTGAACTTTCTGCGTCTTTTTCACTGGCTCTTGAGATGGGGGCGTGCCTGGAGGATATCGCTCGCACAATTCATGTTCACCCGACGCAAAGCGAGGCCTTTCCTGAGGCAGCGATGATTGCGCTTGGCAGAGGACTGCATATCTGAATCAACGCCTTTGCGGTCAACAGAGTTGCTAACCGACTATTCGTTCTATGGTCTGGACAATCGCCCTGGCGTCATAGGGCTTTTGCAGGACAGGAGCCTCGGGATATTGCATGACCACGGCGGCGGTCTCGCCGTAGCCGGTCGTGAAGGCAAACGGAATTCCCCGCCGCTTCAGTTCCTGCGCCAACGCTTCGGAGGTTTCCGTTCCCAGATTGACGTCCAGCACTGCAACTGTCGGCGTGAAACGGTCGATCTTATCCATGGCGTCGGACACTGTGGCTGATGTTACGAAATCACTGACGCCCGCATCTCTCAGGATCTGCTCCATGTCCATCGCAATCAGCATTTGATCCTCGACGATTAATATGCGCGCAGCGGAAATATCCCCTTCCGATGCTTCGACCTCTTCTGAATCAACGGCCTGATTGAGGCCGATAGCGTCAGCCTCTTCACCTAGTGTCACAAAGCGGGCAGGAATGAGCATGCGCGCTGAAACTCCCTCGGGAGCATAATCGACACTGCTTTCCCCACCGAGATCATAGGGAATGCTTCGCTCGACCAGAACGGTGCCGAAGCCGCGGCGTTGAGGCGCGCGCGCCTCTGGTCCGCCGCTTTCTTTCCATTCGATGACACAGTTTCCTGCTTCGTCAATTTTCCAGTGAATGCTGAGGGTTCCGCCGGATGTGGACAAGGAGCCGTACTTCACGGCGTTTGTCAGCAGTTCATGCAGCACAAGCGCCATGACTGAGAAGGAACGGGCGTCAAGAAGAATATGTGGACCACTCACGTCAAATGTGAATTCAATGGAACGGAAGGGCGTGAGTTCCGTTCTGACCAAATGCATCAGGGCGCCCCCGCCATCGCCACGTATTATCTGATCGTGTGCGGTCGCCAGCGCTTGAACGCGTCCTCTGAGGGCTGACACGTACTGGTCTATGGTCTGTCCGCCGCCGGACGGTTGGGCGATAACGGAATTGATGACCGCCAGAATATTCTTGACCCGGTGATTGAGCTCCTGATTGAGCATGCGCTGACGCACATCGGACTTGGCGCGTTCATCGACCAGCAATTCATTGTGATGGAGAACGACCTCGGCGAGCGCAGTTCGCGTCGCTTCGGCGATTTCCAGTTCCTCGTCAGACCACGGAAGTGACTGTCGATGCACTGTTTGCTTCCAGATATCGAAACTGCTGCGCGGTGTGAGACGGTCTCCCATCGGACCGGTCTCATAGGTCTTTTGCGGATTTCCTGCCCAGTTCAGGGTCCTGACCATCTCGCGTCTAAAGAAAAACAGGTAGTCGCGGGGCCGTTGTGAAAGAGGAACAATCAGTATTCCCGAGACGTCGGCGGCGTAGTCGACTGCTTCCGGAATATCGTTTGAAATCTGGTTTGTTTCCCAGACTGCAGCCTCAGAGACCTTTTTGGCGAAATCCACAAGCGTTGGAACATGATTTTCAGAAGGGGCATATCCCTTAAAAGTCCAGCTTCCGTTCAGCCAGATGCCGGCGCCATCGCAGGGTATGAGGCGGGCGAAGTCTTCGATGCTATCGCGAATGACTGCATCGATATTCTGGGCCCGAACGGCAATCCGGAGGAACCTGTCCAGCGATTGGCGGGCGTCAGTGGCCGCCTCCAGCCTATTGGTCTGCTTCAAGGCGCTGAGGTGGAGAGAAAAGAAATCGCCAAACATTTCCGCGCCGATGCGTTGAGCCATCGTCAAGACCCGCTGCGAATAATGATGGCAGGCGATCAACCCCCATAGCTCGCCGTCTACGATAATGGAAATCGACATTGATGCGGCAACGCCCATATTGCGCAGATACTCGCAGTGTATAGGCGACACGCTGCGGAGATGAGCGAAGGAAAGGTCGAGCGGCTTATCGGAGGCATCGAAAACCGGAGTTACTGCCACCGGTATGAAATTAGCGTCTGAAATTACGCGTATCGTGTTTTGAAGATAGAGCTTCCTCGCTTGCTGAGGAATGTCCGACGCCGGAAAATACTGGCCAAGAAAACTCTCGAGATGTTCGCGTTTGGCTTCGCTTATGACCTGTCCCGATCCGTCATGCATGAAGCTGTAGATCATGACGCGGTCGTATCCAAGCAGCGCCTGGAGAAGGCGCGCGACATGTTTGACGACACTGTCGATGTTTTCAATCGATGAGATGCGACCGATCAGTTCTCTTGCGAGTTCCAGCGGTTGCGTCGGATCCGAGAGTTGCGGCTCGAATTCAAGAATACAGTTTCCTTCAAACCGGTGAACAGCGATATCAAAGCTGCGCCCGGATTGGAGAACTGTTTTGAAAAGAAGGGCGGGGCGCGACGGATCGTTTGTGCGATTGAGCGCATTTCGGACTGCGTGCGTGGCCTCGCTGCCGAGGATGTCAAAGAGAGGTTTTCCGTTGATATTTTCATCGACGCCCAGCATTTCGGCTGTGTTCTGCGAATGACGGATCACGGTGTCGGCAATTGCGTCGCAGGCAATCAGGCAGCCATGCGGCTGAATGCTGCCCGGAATATGGATCGGCTCGCGATCGCAATTTGTAAGATCAACGCTAAATTGCCGGCTCATTTCGGACCTGCGAATGCATTGTAGGCGATACTGAAGAGATGATTGGCTGAGGTGATCGCGACAGAGATATCGATATCGGACTGTTCCAGCAGCGCGATAAAGTCCGGCCAACGTGTTTTATCCGCGGACTGGAGTGACAAATGACTTGCGCCGTATTGGGATCCAAGCCCAAGCGCCAATGCGTCGCGATAGAGCAGGCGCGCTCCCATGTTCGAACCCTCGATCACGTAGAGCGATCCCATAAGAGAGCTTCTGTCACGGGGTTGATAGGCTGCGCCGGGACCCTCTTGAGCGGGCTCAGCCATATTCAGGTCAATCATGTCGCTGCGAATGGCGTCTAGTAGCGCCAGTGGTTTCCAGTTGTGAACTTCTCCCAGCCGCGCGTTGTTTCCTGCAAAGCGCTTCTCGATCCTTTTTCGAAAGAGATACTGACCAGTCAGATAGCGCCGATACATGTCGAGTGTAGCGAATCTCGCAATGCTGTCGTCGAGTTTTGCGTGCGATTCCGCTGTTCCGTCTCGCAACGCGAAACGATGACTTGTCCTGGCGGAAGATGTTGGTTTGGTGTGTGTATTCAACAGTGTGTAAGGTATGCTGGGACTGCTTTTGACCTTTGGCTGCAAAGGTATTTATGCGTAAAGATAAACAGTCAAGATAGGGAATGCTATAAAATTTATTAATATGATCTTGCGGCGGCATGGCAACGCCACTTCAGTCCTTGCTACCGCCGAACTGAAGTTTCGATGTATAGTTGAGAGTCAAATATTATTTCAACGAGGCCCGCCACGTTTTCGCGCCCAATGGTCCGGGGCTGGGACGCATCAGCGATACTGGAGGCCTGTTCCCATCATTCTTTCTCGAGTGCCATAATCTACCTGATGAAGGACGCTTTCAGTAATATCCATAAGTGAATTACAATCATAAATAGCTTTTTTTAGCGCGTGCTACAATTAAAGAGACTACGCGGCGCCTTGGTCGCAGCCGTATTGCTGGCCTTTCCGAACTAGACGCCTGGTGCAGCGGCGTAAAATGAAACTACCAACAAGCGGGAGGATCAACGGATGGAGAAATCCATTTTCTGGATATTTGAAGCGACGATAAAGCCGGGAAGCATTGACCTATTGAAGGCGCTGATTTTCGAAATGGCGGACCGTACGGAAGAATCCGAAGCTGGAACTTTGCGTTTCTAGTGTATGATCAGCGATAACAAAGAAAGTGCTCAAGTCCTCGAACCGTACAGTGACTCCGAAGCGGCGCTTAGGCGCCTTGCGTCATTCAACACAACTACGCCCAAAGGCTGATGACGTTGGTCGAGCCGACAGGCATGACAGTCTTTGGCGACCCCAGCGAGGCGTTGAAACATGAATTGTGAGGAGTCTCTCCCGTTTACATGTACAAGGCTGGCGGCTTTGAACGCGAAGAGGATTAACGGCCACACCCGTTGGACGCCGAAGCGTCAATTAGCATATCCAGTGCATTCTCGAGTGTGGCTACCCGCACTGCGTCTCTTCCGATATTCCCGCAGCGCAGGATTTTGTGGCGAAGAAACCCGGACCTGCCGGCAAGTCCCATATGGACGAGACCGACCGGTTTCTCTGCTGATCCGCCGCCGGGTCCCGCAATGCCCGTCACGCTGACAGCAAAGTCAGCGCGGGATCGGGAAATGGCGCCAAGAGCCATCTCTTCGGCTGTTTGTCGAGACACGGCGCCAAATCGATCAAGCGTCGCTTCTGATACCCCCAACATGTCCTGTTTCGCCTGGTTCGAATAGGTGATGAACCCGCGATCGAAAACTGCTGATGACCCTGAAACATCCGTAATCGCAGCGGCGATCATCCCACCTGTACAGGACTCGGCGGTTGCAACAAGCAAGTCGGCCCGTTTGCAGGCTTCAACGAGCCTCTCAGCCTTGTCGAAGGTTGGCATCATGACGCGTTACCGGAATAGACGACGGTTGCAGTAGCGATGGCGGCTATACCTTCGGCGCGTCCCACAAAGCCCAATTTTTCATTCGTTGTCGCTTTGACCGAGCAACGGTCGATCTCGATCTCGAGTATCTCTGCCAATTTTTCGCGCATGGCCTGACGATGTGGGCCTATACGGGGTGCTTCGCAGATCAAGGATACATCCGCATTGCGGATCAAGCCGCCGTTTGCTCGAACAATGTCAGCCGCATGTTCAAGAAAAATATGTGAGGAGGCGCCTTTCCACTTCGGGTCGGTCGGTGGGAAGTGGTCGCCGATATCTCCGGCTCCGCAAGTCGCAAGCAGCGCGTCAGTCAATGCGTGAAGCGCGACGTCGGCGTCGGAGTGTCCGGATAACGCCTGATCGTGCTCAATGAAAATCCCGCATAGCATAACGCCGTTACCCGGCGTCAATGCATGTACGTCGTAGCCGTTTCCGGTTCGAACGTCGGGCAGGGCGAATGCGGGTTGGCTTGCTGACAGTCTGGCGTCCGCCATTACAATGTCCTGTGCTGTCGTCAGTTTGGCGTTGTCGCGAAGACCTTCGACGATTTCGACGGGAATATCCGCCCATTCCGCAATGCTGCAATCATCCGTGAATTCAAGTTGCGGATTTTCGGCGGCGCGCCGATGTGCGTCAAGTATTCTGTTGTACTCGAAACACTGAGGTGTTTGGGCTCCGTAGATCCCGCTTCTGGACACCGTGCACTCCACCCGCTTTCCGTCGGAGGATTTTTTCAAAGTATCGGTGACCGGCAGAGCTGGCAGCAGGGCGGCGGCGCCGGCGCTGAGTGTATTGGAGAGCCCGTCCAGAAATTCCCTGGTCAAAAATGGACGGACGCCGTCGTGAATCATCACATGGGTCATGCCAAGCCCTTCGAGGGCTTCCAGTCCACATAGGACGGAAGCCTGTCTTGTCTCGGCGCCCGTCACCACGACTATACGCTCGGGGTTTGGTGCAAATTGCATGACGCCATCACACAAATCCCTGTCGTCCGGATGTATCACAACAACTATTGTTTCTATTTGATCGGATGTGATAAACGGCGCGAGCGTCCACGCGAGGACAGGACGGCCGCCGATAAGCCGATATTGCTTGGGGCCTTCAACGGACCGGCCTGCGCGCTCACCTCGACCGGCGGCGACGATTACCGCAGCGATTGCATTCATTTTCAACAATTTGTCCGTTTTGGCTTCAGTATGGATTGTACTGGTCCTTCGTTGCCGTTTCTGTAAACAGCATTCGCTGATTTATCTTGCAATTTTCTACTTATTGCTTAAAAAAGAAGCATGTTTGGCCGATGCCTCAAAAGTCCGCATTATCAATGATCGATAGCCCCTTATCTATCGGACCGGTGCAGATTCGCAATCGATGCATTCTGGCGCCCATGTCCGGCGTAACCGATTTGCCGTTCCGACAGTTGGCCTGGAGGCATGGCGCAGGACTTGTCGTAACTGAAATGATTGCGAGTCGCGAGCTTGTATGCAGCCGGTCAGAATCGTGGTCACGGCTGAAGGGCGCCGGTATCCGCCCGCACATGGTGCAGCTCGCCGGACGCGAGGCCAGATGGATGGCGGAAGCTGCAAAGATCGTCGAAGCCAATGGCGCGGATATTATTGATATCAACATGGGTTGCCCTGCGAAAAAAGTAACCGGCGGATATTCCGGATCGGCGCTGATGCGGGATCTCGACCATGCGCTGAGCCTGATCGACGCGACGGTCGGCGCTGTTTCGTTGCCTGTGACTCTGAAGATGCGTCTTGGCTGGGACGAAAACAGCATCAATGCGCCGGAACTGGCCCGTCGCGCTGAAGAAGCCGGTGTTCAGATGATTACCGTCCATGGCCGAACGCGCAATCAGTTCTATGAGGGCAGGGCCGACTGGCGCGCTATTGCCAAGGTGCGAGAGACTACAACGCTTCCGTTGGTCGCAAATGGCGACATAGACTCGCTGGAAGATATCGGCGCTATCATGAGAATGAGCGGGGCCGATGCGGTAATGATCGGGCGCGCGGCGCAGGGACGTCCATGGCATATTGGCGCTTTGCTTGGTCGCGAGGATGTTCCGAGTGACCCGGGCGATATCGTTGCGCTCGTAGCTGAACACTACGATATGACCCTTCAACATTATGGACAGGCTTTGGGCGTTCGCCACTTCAGGAAGCATCTTGGCTGGTATCTTGATCGTCATGCGAGAGAATGCAATTCGGATCTGCGCGCTCAGATCATGACCGGAACCGAACCAGCTGTTGTAGTCGAGTGTTTTCGACGCGCAATCGAAATGCAGGCGGATAATGTGGATCGGGAGGCGGCATGAGCGATCGCGATGTGTTGGAAGAAAATGCGGAAACGGACCAGGCCAAGTTCGTTCTCAATGCAATACGCCATCCAGTCATCATGATAGATGACGATGACTACATTATCTTTGCAAACTGGGAGGCGGAATCCTTTTTCGGCGCAAGCGGCAACTACCTCTCCCGACACAAAATCGATTCCTATATCCCCTTCGGCAGTCCGCTGCTGGCGCTCATTGAGCAGGTGCGCGAACGGCGCGCGCCGGTCAATGAATACAGGGTCGATGTCAGTTCTCCGAAACTTGATGGAGACAGGTTGGTGGACATTTATGTCGCGCCTGTAACCGAACAGAGCGGATCGATCGTAATCCTCTTCCAGGAACGATCAATGGCCGACAAGATTGATCGGCAATTGACCCATCGCGCGGCCGCACGCTCAGTAACCGGCCTGGCCTCCATGCTCGCCCACGAAATCAAGAACCCGTTGTCCGGGATCAGAGGCGCGGCGCAACTGCTTGAATCATCTGTCAATGATGAAGACAGGCCGTTGACCCGTCTCATTCGAGACGAAACGGATCGCATCGTGTCACTGGTCGATCGGATGGAGATTTTTTCGGACGAAAGACCGGTCGACCGCGAGGCTGTCAACATTCACTCCGTTCTTGACCGGGTCAAGGCAATCGCACTCGCCGGGTTTGCGCAAAACATAAAGATCAAAGAGCAGTACGATCCATCTCTGCCGTCCGTGTACGCCAACAGAGACCAACTGATCCAGGTGTTTCTCAACCTCATCAAAAACGCCTGTGAAGCTCTCGGCACCCAACCTGGTGGAGAAGTGCTCCTGACGACAGCTTTCCGTCCGGGCATGCGCCTGTCCGTTCCAGGATCCCGCGAGAAGGTTTCTCTGCCTCTCGAATTCTGTGTGCAGGATAACGGACCGGGCGTGCCGTCAGATATTCTGCCGCATCTCTTTGATCCGTTTATCACGACGAAAATAAACGGATCAGGCCTCGGGCTGGCGCTCGTTGCCAAAATTGTGGGTGATCATGGCGGCATCGTCGAATGCGATTGCCATTCGAACAGGACAATTTTCCGGATTCTGATGCCAGCTTCCAGCAATCCGCCCACCTCGACAAAGGAACAGTCTCAATGAGCAAGGCCACGATTCTCGTTGCCGACGATGACGCCGCCATCAGGACCGTTGTTAACCAGGCGCTCTCGCGCGCCGGATATGAAGTGCGTGTAACATCCAATGCAGCGACCCTATGGCGCTGGGTTGCAGCCGGAGACGGCGATCTCGTCATAACAGACGTCGTCATGCCTGATGAAAACGCTTTCGATCTCCTGCCGCGCATCAAGAAGGCGCGGCCCGACTTGCCGGTCCTCGTCATGAGCGCGCAGAACACTTTTATGACGGCGATCAAGGCGTCGGAACGCGGCGCCTATGAGTATCTGCCGAAACCGTTCGATCTGACCGAACTCATCGCGATTGTCGGCAGGGCGCTCTCGGAGCCGAAGAAGGTCGCGGCGGACGCCAACGCCGATTCCGGGGAGGGGATGCCTCTTGTTGGCCGCTCTGCAGCAATGCAAGAGATTTATAGGGTGCTTGCCCGTCTGATGCAAACCGACTTGACGTTGATGATTACCGGGGAGTCGGGAACGGGTAAGGAACTGGTGGCCCGGGCGCTGCATGACTACGGCAAACGGCGTAATGGTCCATTCGTCGCAATTAACATGGCCGCAATTCCGCGTGACCTCATCGAATCAGAGTTGTTCGGGCACGAAAAGGGCGCCTTCACCGGAGCGCAGACGCGCTCAAGCGGCCGGTTCGAGCAGGCTGAGGGCGGGACGCTCTTTCTCGATGAGATAGGCGACATGCCGATGGACGCCCAGACCCGGCTCTTGCGCGTTTTGCAGCAGGGCGAGTACACGACCGTTGGCGGCAGAACCCCTATTCCGACCGACGTTCGGATCGTTGCAGCGACCAACAAGGATTTGAAAACGTCGATCAATCAGGGGCTGTTTCGAGAGGACCTTTACTATCGGCTGAACGTGGTCCCGCTGCGGCTCCCACCGCTCCGCGACAGGGCGGAGGATATTCCAGATCTGGTTCGCCATTTCAGCAAGGAAGCGTCCAAAGAAGGTCTTTCCGCCAAAACGTTCGAGAACGCGGCGTTCGAACAGCTCAAAAGATATCCTTGGCCTGGAAATGTGCGCGAACTGGAAAACTTCATACGCCGCATTACAGCGCTCTATCCACAAGACATCATCACTTCTGAGATTGTCGAAGCGGAAATCAAGAACGAAATCCAGGGAGATATCTCCAGCTCCGTAGATGGTATGCCGGGTCCGATGACGATCGGACAGTCGGTTGAGGAGAATATGCGTCGCTATTTTACCGAGTTTGGCGACGATCTTCCGCCTCCTGGTCTTTATCACCGTGTGCTGGAGGAAGTTGAATATCCCCTGGTGCTTGCCGCCCTTTCGGCCACGCACGGCAATCAGATACGAGCCGCAGAACTACTGGGACTGAACAGGAACACCCTGCGTAAAAAAATTCGTGAGCTCGGTGTTTCGGTCTATCGTTCGCCGCGAACTTCCTGATAAGGAAGATTGCCCAAAATCCGTGTCCAATTAACGATCGGCTTATACTGATCTTAATACCAAAATGTTGGATACTTGTGTCGCGTCGAAAAGGGATTTTGGTCTGACGGCGCAGGAGCCGTTGTATTTTCGCCACATTACGTTGCTCAAAAGCAACGGTATTGGCAAGCAATGACAAGCCTGGTCGCGGGATCTGATGACTGCTGGTGAATATTACGCTGCCGCCAAGAGCGGACTGTCGACCGAACTGAGCGACAGACGAAGGCCTCTGGCGCTTCTCGGTATCGTCATCGTCGGATGCGCACTGGCTTCCGCAATTGTTTCCTTCATCATTCTTATGGGGCTTACCCCGATCGAACCGCGCGGCGAAGTGGTGCTCGCAGCCGTTGTCGTCAATCTCGTCTTTGTCGTTGCGTTGATCGCGCTCATCCTTAGAGAGGTCAACCATATTGTCGTATCACGCAAGCGTGGAAGGGCGGCGTCCCGACTTCATGTCCGGATCATTGGCCTTTTCAGCGTTGTTGCGATCCTTCCTGCAATCCTCGTCGCGATTGTCGCCAGTATAACGCTCGACGTCGGTCTGGATCGCTGGTTTTCACTCAGAACCAAGGAAATCGTCAATTCTTCGCTGAGCGTTGCGCAGGCCTACGTCAACGAAAATGCCCGTTATTTGCAGGGACAGACGGTGTCGATGGCCTCGACCCTTGATGGCGCCAGAACCCTCTACAGTCTCGACCGCACAGGCTTCAATGTACTTGTGACTCGTCAGGCCATTGGTCGCGGCCTCCTTCAGGCGTCTCTTGTCAGGCGTGATGGAAGCATTGTCGTGAGCGCGGATATCGAGACGAGCAAACCGTTACCCGACGTTCCACAGACAGCAATTGACCTTGCGGCAAATGGGGAGCCCGCGCTTATCCCGCCTGGCGCGACCAATCTGGTTGGCGCGGTTATCCAGCTTCAGAATATTCCTGACATGTTTCTCTACACGATCCGTGCAGTTGATCCGGAAGTCATGGAATCCATGAGGCTAATGGAGGACAATACGGCGGAGTACCACGCTCTGGAAACCGACAGGGCTCCCATTCAACTCGCTTTTGCTATTCTTTATCTCGGCTTTGCCTTGATCGTTCTTCTTGCCGCCATCTGGACCGCGATTGCGGTGGCGGACCGGATTGTGAGACCAATCCGTCAGCTGATAGGGGCCGCCGACAATGTGGCGAACGGGAATCTGGACGTCCGGGTGCCGGTTCGCCGATCAGACGGAGATGTTGGTAGTTTATCTAATACATTCAATACGATGACGGATGAACTTAGAGCGCAGCGTGACGAAATTATCGCCGCCAGGGATGAGATGGATGAACGTCGCAGGTTTACTGAAGCGGTGTTGTCCGGGGTTACAGCCGGCGTCATCAGCGTTCAGAAAGACGGCCTCATTTCGATTGCCAATCGTTCGGCGGAGATTATGTTCGACGCCGAACCCGGAGAACTTGAAGGCCGAAGGCTAGAGGATGTTTCGCCAGAAATCGCCAACGTTCTTACGAATGCTGCGAAATGGCACCGCAGCGAGTACCGCAGTCAGGTGAGCCTGATCAGAAACGGCAAGGAAAGCACAGTCAATGTTCAGGTCACGCAGGAAGGACCGCAGCAGGGCGTCGAGTCATATGTTGTAACGTTGGACGATATTACTGACCTGGTGCTGGCGCAGCGTTCAACT
The DNA here is from genome assembly GCF_019492055.1 of Flavimaribacter sediminis. GTDB lineage: Bacteria > Pseudomonadota > Alphaproteobacteria > Rhizobiales > Rhizobiaceae > Flavimaribacter > Flavimaribacter sediminis. The sequence continues at coordinate 1,483,580 of NZ_JAICBX010000001.1, forward strand.
GCTTGGGCGGATGTTGCGCGGCGCATCGCACATGAAATCAAGAACCCGCTGACGCCAATCCAGCTGTCCGCCGAACGTATAAAACGGCGGTACGGACGTCAGATATCCGACGATGATCGAGAAGTCTTCGATCAATGCACAGACACGATTGTGCGCCAGGTTGAAGATATCGGGCGGATGGTTGACGAATTTTCATCCTTCGCCCGTATGCCCAAGCCGACGAAAGAAAAGCATGATCTGCGAGAAATCCTCAAGGACTCCATCTTTCTCCGGGAGGTTAGCCGCAATGATATCGAATTCATCAGGGAGCTTGGCGATGATCCGATCATGGGGTATTTCGACTCCCGCATGTTGAGTCAGGCTTTCGGGAACATCATCAAGAATGCTGCCGAGGCGATAGACGCTGTCCCCTCATCGGAACCGCGCGACGGACGCAGGATAAAGATTTCCGCCAAGGCGTCTAAAGTTGGCGGCGTTGTGGTGGATGTCATCGACAACGGCAAGGGCCTGCCGGTCGAAAATAGAAACAGAATATTCGAACCCTATATGACGATGCGGGAAAAAGGCACCGGTCTCGGGCTCGCTATCGTCAAAAAGATTATTGACGAGCATGAAGGGGTGTTGGAACTGCACGATGCGCCGAAGGATTTCGATCCGAATGGCGGGGCGATGATACGTGTCAGATTTCCTTTTGACAGTTCCGTCGAGAAGGCGGACTTGACGGGAGAAAAAGAAACCGATGGTGTCTGACATACTGGTTGTCGATGATGAGGAAGACATACGGGAGCTCGTATCGGGAATTCTCTCCGACGAAGGTCACGAGACCCGGACTGCAAGTGGCAGCGACAGCGCGCTGCAGGCAATTGGCGAGCGTGTGCCCCAGTTGGTGTTTCTCGATATCTGGCTGCAGGGAAGCCGGCTCGACGGGCTGGCATTGCTGGATGAAATCAAGCAAAAACATCCGGAACTGCCTGTCGTCATGATTTCCGGCCATGGCAATATCGAAACAGCGGTTTCCGCCATTAGAAGAGGGGCTTACGATTTCATCGAAAAACCCTTCAAGGCGGATCGTCTCATCCTGGTGGCGGAACGGGCCTTGGAAAACTCCAACCTGAAACGCGAAGTCGACGAATTGAAACGGAAGTCCGGTGAGCCGACTGAATTGATCGGCACCTCCGTAGCGATTTCTCAATTGCGTCAGATGATTGAGCGCGTTGCGCCCACAAATAGTCGCATAATGATTATGGGGGAGTCGGGCTCGGGAAAGGAAACAGTCGCCAGGCTGATTCACAAAAACTCCGCGCGCTCCGAAAGACCTTTCGTCGTTCTCAACGCCGCCATGATCACGCCGGAGCGTATGGAAGTCGAACTCTTTGGAACCGAAAGTCACAATGGTAAGGAGCGCAGGATTGGCGCCCTCGAACGGGCCCATGGCGGCATACTCTATCTCGACGAAATCGCAGACATGCCGCGCGGAACCCAGAACAAGATCTTGCGGGTGCTCGTCGAGCAGAAATTCGAGCGGGTGGGTGGATCAAAACAGGTCAGCGTCGATGTCCGGGTGATTTCCTCGACTGCGCAGAATCTTCAGGGACTGATCGACAACGGCGCGTTTCGGGAGGATCTTTATCACCGGCTCGCAGTCGTGCCGATCAAGGTGCCGTCACTGGCGGAACGTCGTGAAGACATTCCGTTCCTCGTCGATCTCTTTATGAAGCAGATCAGCGAGCAGGCTGGAATAAAGTCGAGGTCGCTGAAGGAAGACGCAATGGCGGTTCTTCAAGCCCACAGCTGGCCTGGCAATCTGCGACAGTTGCGCAACAACATCGAACGTCTCCTCATTCTTACGAGAGGGGAAGAGACAGGAAACCAGATCAGCGCTGATATTCTGCCGCCGGAAATTGGTGAAATGCTTCCAAACGCCAAGGGTGGCGACCAGTCGCACATCATGACCTTGCCCCTCAGGGAAGCGCGTGAAATGTTCGAGAAGGACTACCTCATGGCGCAGATTAATCGTTTCGGCGGAAACATCTCGAAAACTGCAGAATATGTTGGAATGGAACGGTCCGCTTTGCATCGCAAATTGAAATCGCTTGGTCTATAAACACCTTGTAGATTCCACGCGGGGGACCAATGAAGGTCATCATTTGCGGAGCGGGACGGGTCGGCTACGGTATTGCGGAGCGCCTCTCGACTGAAGACAACGACGTCTCTGTTATCGATACGTCGCCATCGTTGATCCACGCAATTCGGGAATCCCTGGATGTTCGCGGCTATGTTGGTCATGGCTCTCAGCCGGATGTGCTCGAACAGGCCGGCGCCGATCAGGCGGATATGATCATCGCCGTGACGCTGTATGATGAAGTGAACATGGTCGCGTGCCAGGTCGCGCACTCACTGTTCAATGTGCCGACGAAAATCGCCCGTATTCGCGCGCAGAGCTATCTTCAGTCCCACTATCAGGATCTGTTTTCACGCGAGCACATGCCAATCGACGTTATCATTTCTCCGGAAGTGGAAGTCGGGCAGATGGTGTTGCGCCGCATTGCGTTGCCCGGCGTTACTGATGCGGTGCGATTTGCGAACGACACGATTGCCATGGTGGCGATCGAGTGTCTGGAAGACTGTCCAGTCGTCAATACGCCGCTTGAACAACTAAGCGACCTGTTTCCGGATCTGATCGCGACGGTGACTGGTATCTGGCGGGACGGTCGACTTATTGTGCCCCATTCCGGAGACCAACTACAGACCGGCGATCTTGCCTATGTCATTTGCGATCGGACGCATGTGCGGCGCACCTTGGGACTCTTCGGACACGACGAGTCCGAGGCGACGCGAATCGTGATCGCAGGAGGCGGAAATATCGGCTACTTCGTTGCTCACGCCATCGAACAGCAGCAACCATCTTCCCGCGTCAAGATCATTGAATACAACCGGGAAAAAGCACTGGACGTCGCGGATCGACTGGACCGGACCGTGGTGCTGCACGGCTCGTCGCTCGACACCCAGATACTTATAGAGGCGGACATTGAGGATGCGGATCTGATGGTGTCCCTCACGAACGACGATCAGGTGAATATCCTCTCGTGCGTGATGGCGAAACGTCTGGGCTGCAAGTCCAATCTGGCGCTGATCAACAGTCCAGCATTTCTCGATTTCACGAAAACGCTTGGTATCGACGCGCATGTCAATCCTCGGGCAGTGACAATATCCCGTATCCTGCAGCATGTCAGACGCGGACGCATTCTGGCCGTTCACAGCATTCAGCAGGGGGCGGCTGAAGTGATCGAGGCCGAAGCCCTGGAGACGTCTCCAATCGTCGGAACGCCGTTGCGGGAACTGGATCTGCCGAACGGGATCAGGATTGGCGCATTATACCGGGGCGGTCACGTGATGCGACCCGATGGAGAGAGCAAAATAACGACTGGCGACAGGGTTGTTCTGCTTGCCAAGGCGTCGGCTGTGCGCCATGTCGAGCAGTTGTTCCGCGTAAGCCTGGAATTTTTCTGAGCGCGATGCGCGGGGTCTTACATCTCATGACTTTCGGTTCGGCAGGCATGTTCGCCCTGCTTGTTCCGGCTATCATGGCGGCAATCGCCAACGGTGAAGATGATATGCTTCGGGCGATGCTGGTCTTCGCCTTCATCGGCGTTTTTCTGACCGTGGTCATACTGGCCTCAATTTCTGGAGGCCGGGAATCGTCCGACAGGGCTTTCCGCTATCTATCACTTGTCGCAACTTGGTTGACCGTCTGTTTTCTCGCCGCTTTGTCGTTCATGGTTTTAGCGGATATCGGTTTTTCTGCCGCGCTTTTCGAAGCGGTCAGCGCATTGACGACCTCCGGCGGGAGCGTGCTCGACAGGGAAAATGCGCCGCTGAGCCTGCTTTTCTGGCGGACGTCGCTCGAATGGTATGGGGGATTTCTAACCCTTTCTTCAATCGTTCTCGTACTTGCGCCGGCAGGATTCGGAGGATTGCAGTCCAGGGCCGGGTCTCTGCTTGTCGACAAACCGGAGGCTGGTCTTTATTCGCTGACGGCCTATGGCAGTCTCATGGCGCAGTACGGGCTTGTGACGATGGCTATCCTGCTTGGCCTCGTGCTTTTTGGCGTGGCGCCGCTCGACGCCGTCATGCTGGGCATGATTGCATCGGCGACGGGGGGCTTCGTTCCGTTTGTCGGTGGAATAGAAGCGCAAATTGGCGACGGTGCAATGACCGTGCTGGGCATGGGCCTTTGCCTCGGAACACTCAGCATTTTCTGGCGCCGCGCGCTGCTTCGTCGTCCTGGCCGAATATTTCAGAACTCCTTGGAGACAAAAATTGTTGCTCTCGCAATAAGCCTGGTGTCGGTTGTTTATGCGGCGAGAATTGTCGCCGTGACCGGCAATGAAACGGCGCCTGAAATCTTTAATTCCCTTGAAGAGGGATTCTTCGCGGCGGCATCGCTCGTGGCGACCAGCGGAATGGAAAGTCGACCTGGCGTCATCGCGCTGCTTCCGAATATCGTTGTTCTGGCCATAATTTTTGTCGGCGGAGGTGTTTATTCGACCTCCGGCGGCGTAAAGATTTTCAGAATCGGCGCCATGTGGATTTATGCCATCGCCGAACTGAATCGCCTCATATATCCAAACAGCGTTGCGCGGATGCGTTTTGGAGAGGCGACGGTCGATACGGCGTCGATACAGGCGATTTGGAGTTACTTTATCATCGCTGTGCTTATTATCGGCGCTGGTTCGGTGCTGATTTCGCTGACCGGAACAAACTTCGAAGCCGCCATCATCATGGCAGTGTCGCTGTTTTCCAACGCCGGGCCTGTGTATGAGGCGTTAAGGCCGGTATCGGCCGTCTCCGATGTTGGTTGGCCGCTCTATAGCTCCCTTCCAGGTGCAGTAACCTATCTTATTGGAGCAATAATCATGTTTATTGGCCGGCTCGAAGTGCTTGTCGTGTTTGCTGTTTTTAATATCCGGTACTGGTATTATCGCTGACAGTTCATATACTATAGGTAAATCGAAATGTGGATGATGCGCGAGTTAGCTGTGATTGTGCATTGCAGCGATTAGAGATTGCGGAAAATCTATCGATTTGGTAACCAAAAGTTTGGCGTATGGTCGGTGGCGGGATAGAACCGGTGAACCCGGCGATTAATTTGCGACCTGCCCGCACAATAAGAAGAAACCGGCAAGGACAAGGATGAAATAACGCGATGGCGGAGCGTTCCCAGAATTTGCAGGACCAGTTTCTCAATACTGTTAGAAAGCAGAAAGTTCCCCTTACAATTTTTCTGATCAACGGTGTCAAGCTGACAGGCGTGGTGACATCGTTCGATAATTTTTGCGTATTGTTGCGTCGCGATGGACATTCGCAGCTTGTTTACAAGCACGCAATCTCAACGATAATGCCAGGTCAGCCAATACAAATGTTCGAAGGTGAAGAACCAGCACGTGAAACCTGACAAGGGACAGGAACAGGCAGCTCGAAATACCAGAACTGTATCCGCAGAAAGGCGGGATGAGCCCAGTCGCGCGGTCGTGCTTGTACCGATTCAAAGAACGGGTGTATCCGACAATCCGCTGCGATCAAGCGAGTCTAAGCTAGCCGAGGCTGTCGGTCTTGCCGGAGCGATCGATATCGAGATTGTTCATTCGGCAATTTGCTGGCTCAACAACATCACGCCTGCAACCCTGTTTGGAAGCGGCAAGGTGGAGGAGCTGGCCGGCATCGTTCAATCGATGGAAGCTGAGCTGGTGATTGTCGATCATGCGTTGACGCCGGTTCAGCAGCGCAATCTTGAGAAAGCGTGGAAAGCCAAGGTGATCGACCGTACCGGTCTCATCCTGGAGATATTTGGCCAAAGAGCGTCCACGAGGGAAGGGGTGTTGCAGGTTCAGCTTGCTCATCTGAATTACCAGAAAGGGCGTTTGGTGCGGAGCTGGACCCATCTGGAGCGGCAACGCGGTAGCACCGGCTTTATTGGCGGGCCCGGCGAAACCCAGATCGAGGCGGACCGTCGGATACTTCAGGACAAGATCGTCAAGCTGGAGAAAGAACTTGAACAGGTGCGGCGCACACGCACGCTACACAGGTCAAAACGCAAAAAGGTGCCTCATCCGGTTGTTGCTCTTGTGGGCTATACAAACGCCGGAAAATCAACCTTGTTCAATACCCTGACCGGCGCTACTGTCCGAGCCAAAGACATGCTGTTCGCAACACTGGATCCAACGCTTCGCCGGCTAACATTGCCGCACGGACGCATGGTCATCCTGTCGGATACTGTGGGGTTCATTTCAGATTTGCCGACGCATCTGGTCGCTGCTTTTCGCGCTACACTTGAAGAGGTGCTCGAAGCGGATCTGATCCTCCATGTTCGCGACATGTCGGATCCCGACAATGCGGCTCAAGCCGCTGATGTTACCCGTATTCTCCATGAATTGGGTGTTCGCGACGAGGGTGAGGGCTCTACCAAGATAATCGAGGTCTGGAACAAGATCGACCTTCTTCCGTATGAGACTGTCGAGTCTATGGAGGCGCGCCGGGAAGAAACGACAGCCGTTCCGGTTTCCGCCACGACAGGGCAGGGCGTGGAGTTTCTTCTTGAGACGATCGAGTTGACCCTTTCTGGCAGACTGATCAACCGGGACATAACGATAGGCGTCAACGATATGAGCCAGTTGAACTGGCTATACGAGCACGCAAAAGTCCATTCGCGGGAGGACAGGGAAGACGGCAGCGTCGCCCTCAATCTGGACATAACCGAACATGACATGTCCGATCTGCAGCGCCGGCTTGCGCACTGAAAACATCTCAGTCGAACGCCTTTGCTTCGTTCCACAAAGCATCCATTTGCTCCAGTGACGTGTCGTCGATAACGGCGCCTTCTTCCGAGAGTTTTTTCTCGATATAGGCAAAGCGTTTTCTGAACTTGTTGTTTGTCCCCCTGAGGGCCATCTCCGGGTCAGCGCCGATGTGCCGTCCAAGGTTGACGAGAACGAACAGAACGTCGCCAAACTCATCTCTCACCTTGTCGGCGCCATCCATGGCGAGCGCCTCGCGAAGCTCGCCAATTTCTTCTTCCGCCTTGGCGAAAACGGACTCCGGTTCGCTCCAGTCGAACCCGGTGCGCGCAGCTTTCTGCTGTAGTTTTATTGCTTCCGTCAGTGCGGGCAGGGCGGTTGGCACGCCGTCCAGCCTGCCTTGCACCTGTTCTCCGTCAAGGCCTCGGGCGCGACGGCGTTCGGCCCGTTCCGCCTTTTCGACCGCCTTTATTTCTTCCCATTGCACCTTGACGGCATTTGCCGTATCGGCGTGCGACACATCGAATACATGCGGATGTCTCCGTATCATCTTCCGGGTGATGGAGTGCACGACGTCACCGAAATCAAACGCGCCGGCTTCTTCCGCCATTCGCGCATGAAATATGACCTGCAGAAGCAGGTCGCCCAGTTCCTCACAGAGGTCATCCATGTCGTTGCGTTCAATCGCGTCGGCAACTTCATACGCTTCCTCGAGCGTGTAGGGTTTGATCGATTCGAAGTCCTGTTTGACATCCCACGGACAGCCTGTGTTTGGGTCGCGGAGAGCAACCATAATCTCGATAAGCCGGGAAATGTCTTTTGATGGCTTCATGTTCGTCTCAATCCAGTTTTATTGCGGCAAGTCTTCGCTCCAGGCTTGCCTGCGGCCAAAATTTGTCGCGATCATAATAGCGATCCATGACGGGTACATTGTCCGGCAAACCGAGCCAGGGCTGTTTGCTTTCGGTAAAGATGTGAATATCGGGTGGATAGGCGTCCGGGTTTTCTAGTGCGCCCACGCGCACAAAACTGAATTTAGGGCCGGCGCCGGAATATACGCTCCATAGCGCAACGTGGCACTTGGGACAGCGGTATATCTTCTGACCTCTTCCACTTTCACTGGGTGTGTCGATCACCTCCGGCGCGCCTGCCTTGATCTTGATCCTGTCGGTTTCGATCAGTGCATTCATGACAAACGCCGATCCGGTTTCGCGCTGACACCATCGGCAATGACACGCATGAACGAAGAGCGGCTTTTCGATCATATCATACACGACTTCGCCGCAGCTGCAGTAACCCTTCATGGACCTGTCCTTTCGAATCCTGTGCTCAATGCTAACAGGTGGGGAGAGGGATGGTATATCCTTCTAGGCAAACGGGCAGTTTTCTCCCTCGACCCTTCAGGCGCCGCCTTTGATTGTCATACGGTTGTGGGGTCTGCGCGCTAGAAAAGCATGTCTTCACGTTCGGATGGTCGGACGTTCAGGAAGCAACGCCGCCTCAAAGCAAGCAGGGAGCCAGACATGAGCGATTACACCGTTAGAAAACTGACTGCGGATGAATGGGACGAAGTCAACTTCCCGCGTCCAAAGGAGAATGAATTCGATCGCGTTGTGGAGCGCGCGATTTCTCGAAGAGGTTTTCTCGGCGGCGTGCTCGCGTTCGGTTCCGGCGCTGCGGCCATGAGCGCCGGTCTATTGAAACCGGAAAAAGCGCAGGCCCAACAGGCGACCCGATTTGCATTCACGCCCATTCCAGCCGCAACGGATAGCGTTGTCCATGTGCCTGAAGGCTACAGCTGGCAGAGACTGGTTAGTTGGGGTGATCCTCTGTTTTCCGGAATAGATGCGTTCGACAGCGCCATCGGCGGCGCGGCCGCAGATTCCGACAAGGTATTCGGTGAGAACACGGATGGAATGGAGCTTTTCGTAATCGGTGGAAAACAGGTGATTGCCGTCAATCACGAATACACCAACAGAAAGACCAATTTACCGCAGACTGCCGATGGCGTGCCACGTGACGGCCAGGATGTTCTCAAACTCCAGAACCTGCAGGGCATTGCAGTCTTTGAAATTGTCGAAAACGATACCGGTTGGACGGTTGTGCTGGACAGCCCTTTCAACAGGCGCATTACCCAGAACACGCCCATGCAATTCAGCGGGCCTGCGACTGGTCACGATCTTCTGAAAACGGCGGCGGATGCTGACGGCGTCGAGAGCCTTGGCACGTTTAACAATTGCGGTTCGGGAAAGACCCCCTGGGGCACATATCTCACGTGCGAAGAAAACTTCAATGGCTACTTTGGCGCCACGGAAGAACCGGAGCTGACGGAACAGATCGCGGACGGTTACAAGCGGTACGGAATTTCGACCGAAGGATGGGGATATGATTATCACAAATGGGATCCCCGTTTCGACACGTCGAAAAATCCCAACGAGCCGCACCGCGCCGGCTGGATCGTTGAGATAGATCCGTCAAATCCGAAGAGCACGCCTGTCAAGCGGACTGCGCTTGGTCGTTTTAAACATGAAAACGCCGAGACAGTGCTGGCGCCTGACGGCCGCGTGGTAGTCTATATGGGCGACGATGAGCGTGGCGAATTCCTCTATAAATTTGTATCGAAGGACGCCTATGCGCCAGGCGCAGATACGTCCACCTTGCTCGACGAAGGGCAACTCTACGTCGCCCGGTTCCACGACGACATGACCGGTGAATGGGTTTCGCTCACTCCGGACACGACGGGGATGTCCGAGGCCGAGATTGCGATATTCTCACGCATTGCAGCATCGAAAGTGGGCGCCACGACCATGGACCGACCGGAATGGGTTGCGGTGAACCCAATTTCAGTCGAAGCCTACTGCGCGCTGACCAACAACAGTCGCCGCGGCGTCAAGCCAAATGCCGGCGGCGACTGGACGCCTGTCGCCGGTCCCAATCCTCGAGAAGCTAACAAGTATGGGCAGATCGTGCGTTGGCGCCCGTCCGGCGATGATCATGCCTCGGAGACCTTCGAATGGGATCTGTATGTGATGGCCGGAAATCCGACCGTGCATGAAGGGGATTACGCCGGGTCGGCCAATATCAACGAAGGCAACCTGTTCAATTCGCCAGACGGCATGGCGATCGATTCCACCGGGCTAATCTGGATACAGACTGACGGCGACGATTCCGACGAAGGCGATTTTGCCGGCAATGGTAACAATCAAATGCTCGCCGGTGATCCGGTGACAGGCCGTATAGAGCGTTTTCTGACGGGACCGAAAGGCGCTGAAGTTACGGGTCTTTGCTGGTCGGCGGATCGCCGAACCATGTTTGTCGGAGTGCAACATCCGGATGCGCCGTTCCCGGATGGTGAAGGCAGGCTGCCGCGTTCTTCTATCATCGCGATCAAGCGCGACGATAATTTGCCTGTAGGCTAGTTGTTCGCCAAGGCGGACGACAGAGACGCGCTGATTGGGCGCGTCTCGCAGAACGTTCTTGGGGCCGTGCGATCTGTTTCCAGGATCAAACTTTGGATAACCCAATCCCGGCAAAGGTGAGGGCGATCCCGGATGCAATGGTGCGCAACTGGTTCCAGAATTGCCAGCTTGGAGAGTAGTCCTGCCAAATGATTTCGGCTGCCTCAACATCTCCTGGGATGTCTACTTTCGCCAGCGCCTCGTTCATCGGCACGTTTACGCCCATCGTCAGAAGCAATCCGAAAATCAGGTAAACAAGACCGGCGGCGGCGAACCAATGTGCGGCTGACCGGAATTGACTGCGATAGGCGACGCCAGCTGTAGCGGCCAGGACTACCGGCGTCAGAAAGAACGCCGGGAAGAACACTCCGTTGCGGACAGAGGCGTTCATCGCCTGCATCGCAGCAATTGCTATGCGCGGATCAGCTTGGTCAAGACCCCACATTGTGGAGCAGACCCATGCGTAGAAAAATCCGAAAATTGCGCCGCAGAAGAGAATTGAACTTATGGACAGCGTTTTGACCAAACTCATGAGAATTACCTCTTAACCGTACATTAGTGTACACCTTTACTATTCCGTACATATATGTACGCTTATGTCAAGTAAAGGGAGCTGAAATTGGATCAGGGAAAAAGGGCGCAACGCGCCAGGCAGATCGAAAACGCGGCTTATGAACTCCTCGAGAAACGAGGCTATTCCGGCACGTCGATGCTTTCAGTGGCAAGACACGCCAAAGCGTCGAACGAGACCCTTTATCGTTGGTACGGAGACAAGCGAGGGCTGTTCATATCCATCGTTGAAAACAACGCAGCTGCGACCAGGCAAAAACTGGAGGCAGCAATTGGCGGAAACGCAGACCCGCTAATGGTGCTTGAAGAAATCGCGCCGGTGTTGCTGTCAATGCTGCTCGGCAAAAAGGCAGTGAGCCTGAATCGCGCCGCCGCCGCGGATGAGTCGGGTGAACTCGGATTGGCGATTGCCGCGGCCGGCCGGGGCATGGTGTATCCATTGATATGCAGGCTTATGGAGCGCGGCATACAAACAGGCGCGCTCAAGGCGACATCCTCCGAAACTGCTGCAGACTGGTTCTTGAACCTCTTGATCGGCGATCTTCAAATCAGACGCGTCATACACGCTTTGGAGATTCCTACCGAGCAGGACCTCCAACAGAGAGTGGATACCGCGATCTTTGCATTCAAGAAACTCTGTGAAACTTCATGAGAGACGCATCATTAGATCGCATAAGATATATTATGGAACTAGTGGCCGTTATCCAGATTGCGTTTCAATTGCCTCGCGTCACCGCATCAAGCCAGAGGTTGATCCGGACAAGTGATGTTTCAGACCGCGTAAGGCTGAAGTGATCTTGATCATCGAGCAGTTCAACAGACCTATACAACGCATTGAATAAAGGAATGAAAGCACCGGCATTCATAGCCTCGTCATCGCGGCCGACCAGGGTCAGAGATGTTTGCGGCAACGCTTCGATATCACTACGAAAGTTTGTATGAAGATTGAAATTCGTCATAAGCCGCCACGAGTACCCAAGCGTCTCAGTGCCGTTCTGAAATTGCTCAGGCATATTGAAACGGATCGTTTCAAGATGGTCGAATATGTGGACGCGGACATTGTTGAGCATTGACAGCCCGATGATGCGCGGCAAGGAAATATGGGCCCATCCGCCGTTGCCTTCGATAACCGTTGGCGCCTTGTGTCCCAGTATCGGCGCCAGAGCAATGTAATTCTCGATTTTTTCGCCGTACTCACTTGCTGCGAAGCGTATCGCCATGGCGCCGCCTGAAGAGTGACCGCCCATGATAATCGTCGTGTCCGGATCACTTGCAAGGATTATATCGACAAGGTCCGAGAGATCGTCTTCGAGTTGACCGATATAGCCGATGTCGCCACGACATTCTCCGGATCCAAAATGGCCGCGAAGGTTTGGAACATAGATTTGTGCGGCGTTGCTGTTCGACAAATAGCGCGCCATGGGATCCAGATAGCCGCCGTGATAGCCCGAGCCATGCAGCAATATCAACGAAACGGAACTTCTGGACGGATAATGGCGATAGGCCAATTGTTGTCCGTCACGCGCGGTGTACTTCTGCATTTTCTGTTGCTCCGACAGATCCGGGCCACCGTGCAGCTGACTGAAATTCAGACTTTCGGTATCCTTCACACGCGGTGGAAAGAGGATCAGAACAAATGCGATGAGCAGGTAAATGACCGGGAACAGCGCCAGCGAAATTCCGATTTTCCATATCATTGCGTCACCATCCTGATACCCATGTTGTTATCGTTGGTTATTGCATGATAGGAACAAAAAAAGAACAAATACCTCGCAGGAGACTGGGAAATGGCGGTTTCGAAAGAGTTTGCCGAATGTCTGCGAGAGCAGTTTTCGGTTGTTCCGGGGTCTGAAACAAGACGCATGTTCGGTGGCGTCGGTGTTTTTCGCCATGGCCTCATGTACGCGCTTGGCACGTCCGGGGGCCGCCTCGCCTTCAAGACGGACAGTGAAACCATTCCTGCGTTTGAGGCGGCGCATTGCGAGGAATGGATACATACGCGAGCGAACGGGACGACGGCCCGGATGGGATACTGGTATGCGCCTGACTATATTTTGGACGATCCCGAGGCCTTTGAGAAATGGGCCTTTGAAGCCTATGTTACAGCGGTGCGCGCAGACAGCAGGAAACCTGCCGGGAAACGAAAATTGAAGTAATTGGGATTTGCCGAACCCATCTTCAGGCGACAACGTCCAGATCCTGTTCAATTTGCATCATGTCGTAGGCCGGCTCGACGTTCGCCGGCGTCTCTGCAAGCACCGTCGCATAATCAAGCGGCACGTGCATATGCGTCAGGATGCCCTGTTTCGGCTGCAATCTTTCGATCCAGTCGAGAGCTTCGCCAATCGAGAAATGACTTGGATGCGGGCGATATTGCAAAGCGTCGACGATCAAGCAGTCCAGACCTTGTAGTTTTTCGATGGACTTTTGAGGGAAATCACTGACATCGCTGCAATAGGCGACATTCCCGATCCGGTAGCCGGTCGAGGTAATGCTTCCATGCAGTTGCTCGAACATATTGATTGTAAGGGGACCGCCCTCGCCCTCGATGACAACTGGTTGATCCAGAGAGTCAATAATGTTGGCGTCCACAATTGGCGGATAGCCGCTGCCCGGCGGCGTCTCGAAGCAATACAAAAACGCTTCGCGCAGGCGCGCCATCGTAGCTGCGTCGGCGTATATGGGCATGCGCTTTTTCTGGACAACGACGAAGCCTCGAAGGTCGTCTATTCCGTGCAGATGATCCGCATGGGGGTGGCTGTACAGCGCTGCGTCCAGTTTGCGCACGCGAGCGCTGATCATTTGTTCGCGGAAGTCTGGGCCGGTGTCTATGACAACGGTCGTTACGCCGCCATCCTCCGAATACTGCTCGATCAGAAGCGATGCGCGTCTGCGACGATTACGCGGATTGGTCGGATCGCAATTGCCCCAGTCGCCGTCGATACGTGGAACGCCGGGTGAAGAGCCACAGCCGAGAATCGTCAGAATTTGTCGTACTCTCATGAGGCCGCAACCAAACGGTTGTCACTGGAGGGGACCTTGGAAAATAAACGGAAGAAATTTTCGCTGGTCTGCCGGTTAATATCTTCCTCCGACACCCCTCTCGTCTCCGCGAGAACCCTGGCCGTATTGACGACGAAAGACGGTTCGTTGCGCTTGCCGCGATGTGGCACAGGGGCCAGGTATGGAGCGTCCGTTTCAACAAGCAGACGATCGGCCGGGAGGTCCGCCGCGATCTTACGCAGGTCTTCGGAATTCTTGAAGGTGAGGATGCCGGAAAACGAGACGTAACCGCCGAGTTCGACGCCGGTTTCAGCCAGAGCGCGGCCGGACGAAAAACAGTGCAGGACGAAGGGAAAAGCCCCCTTCCCGCTTTCTTCTCTCAGGATATGCGCCATGTCTTCGTCCGCCGAACGCGCGTGGATGACAAGCGGCAGCCCAGTTTCGCGCGCGGCTTCAATATGCCGGCGGAACCCGGTTTCCTGTGCTTCCCGTGGCGCATTGTCATAGTGGTAGTCCAGCCCTGCTTCGCCAATGGCGACCACTTTGGGATGGTGTGAAAGACCAACAAGCTCTTGCGCGGCTATATCGAGTTCCTGGTCCGCATTGTGCGGATGGGTGCCAACGGAGCAATAGACGCGATCATAAGCTTCTGCGATAGCGCGAATAGTTTCGAAGTGGCGCACACGCGTGCAGATTGTCACCATGCACTCGACACCGGCTGCGACCGCGCGCTCGACGATCGCATCACGTTCGCTTTCGAAATCCGGAAAATCCAGATGGCAATGGCTGTCGACAAGAGTGCTCACGCCTGCTCCGCAGCGTCCACGTGGCGCGGAAAGATAGGTTTCGGAGCAGGCAGGTCCGTTGACGGAACTAGCCGGCCAGCCTCCCCCAGCTTGTCGAAATTGCGATCGCCTTCGTCAACGGACAGAATTTCGAGCAGACGAGCGCTCGATTCCGGCATGAAGGGCTGACAAAGAATTGCGACCTGTCTCACGACCTCGATTGTGACATAAAGTACGGTCGCCATGCGCTCCGGATCAGTCTTCTTCAGCGCCCATGGCTCCTGCGAAGCAAAATAGCGGTTTGCTTCCGAAACGACGCCGAAAACAGATCCCAGAACCTGGTGGAGAGCCTGCTTGTCAATGCCGCTGCGCGCTTCCTCCAGCAATCCGTCCGCCTGCGCCAGGATCGCCCTGTCGTCATCGCTCAGGTCGCCGCATTGTGGTGTCTTGCTGTCGCAATTCTTGGCGATCATGGATAGCGAGCGTTGCGCCAGATTGCCCAGATCGTTTGCGAGGTCCGAATTGATGCGCCCGACAATGGCGTCGTGGCTGTAATTGCCGTCCTGTCCGAATGGCACCTCGCGTAGGAAAAAATAGCGCACCTGGTCCACGCCGTAATGGTCAACCATATCGAATGGATCGACGACGTTGCCAACCGACTTTGACATCTTTTCACCGCGGTTGAAAAGGAAGCCGTGCGCGAAAACGCGCTTTGGCAATTCTATGCCCGCAGACATCAGAAATGCTGGCCAATAGACCGCATGAAACCGAATGATGTCCTTGCCGATGACATGGACATTGGCCGGCCAGAATTTCCAAAGCGGCGCATCCAGATCAGGATAGCCGACCGCCGTGATGTAGTTGGTCAGGGCGTCGACCCAGACATACATGACATGGTCTTCGTCACCCGGAACCTTGACGCCCCAGTCGAATGTCGTGCGCGAGATAGACAGGTCCTTCAAGCCTCCCTTGACGAAGGAGATGATCTCGTTGCGCCGGGCGTCCGGTCCGATGAAATCCGCATTCCTGTCGTAATGTTCGAGCAGTCGATCCTGATAGGTCGAGAGACGGAAGAAGTAGCTTTCCTCCTCGACCCACTCCACGGGCGTGCCTTGAGGACCGTAGCGAACGCCGTCGCGCAATTCGGTCTCGTCTTCCTGGTAATAGGCCTCGTCGCGCACCGAATACCATCCGGCGTAGCTGTCTTTGTAGATATCGCCAGCTTCGGTCATAGCCTCCCAGATCGCCTGGCTGGCTTTCTTGTGACGTGGTTCAGTGGTGCGGATAAAATCGTCATTGGAGGCGTTTAGCGCTTCCGCCATACGCTGAAATTCAGCCGTGTTCCTGCTGGCGAACTCTGCGATCGGAAGCCCTTCCTTCCTGGCGGTCTGCAACATCTTCTGGCCGTGCTCGTCCGTTCCGGTCAGAAAATGAACCTCCATACCGTCGAGGCGCTTGAACCGGGCGATCGCATCGGTGGCGATCAACTCGTAGGCATGCCCGATATGCGGCTTTCCGTTCGGGTAGGAAATTGCAGTCGTAATATAGAAGCGGTTACTCTCACTCATTTCGGCCAATCTCTGAATTGCAGCGGCGACTGCGATCGTCCCGCGCGGGCGAACGCATTCAGCCGTCCTCATAAGCGAAAATCGACGGCGTGGCTACGCCGCCTGCAATTGAAAAATGGATGAAAAGACCGAAAGGACTGCCTGCTTGCGATCAAGATTGTAGATGTCCGCCGTATCGAGATCCCTGCCTATCTCCAAGGCGAGGTTGGCCCATCGGTCGGCCCCGTGATGATGGCCTGCCCGGGCGTCGACGATCGCTTGCTGCGAAATCCAGCCGACTGCATGGTCCTTGAAAAAGGCGTATGCCTCATCACGGTCACGGGCCGACAGCATGTCGCCCAGCTTGTGCGTGGCTTCCACCGGACCATCAGCGCCGCGCGACACGATTTGCTCAAAGGCGTCGATGATATCAAGGCCGCCATAGCGAAGCAGCAACAATGCCGTTGAAAGGCTGCCGGCGGACGATGCTGCGGTTCTGCCGAGCGTATCGGGATCCTCTGTCCGTTCCAGGCCGAGGTTCGACAGGGCTGACAGCACGTCGGAGTCGGACAACGGGTGCATATTTATGGTCATGCAGCGCGAACGGATCGTGGGCAAGAGGCGTCCGGCGGCGTGTGACACCAAAATGAACAGGGAGCGCCGAGGCGGCTCTTCAAGGATTTTCAGAATTGCGTTGGCTGCCGAACGGTTGAGGTCATCGGCCGGGTCGACGATGACGATTCGCCAGTTCCCCGTGCCCGACGTCTGTTCGTAAAACCGCCCTGCCCTGCGTACCTCATCGACTGTGATAGCCGTGCGAACGCGCCCGGTTTTGGGGTCTATCGGTCGCGCCAGATGCAGCAGACTATGCGAGGCGCCGGTGCCGATCTGATGGGTTACCGTTGATTCCGGATCGGGATCTGAAATCACCGTAGGCGCCGTATCTGCTTCCGGATGGCTCAGTATGTGATTGGCAAGTCGGAAAGCCAGCGTCGCCTTGCCTATCCCTTTCGGACCTTCCAACAGCAATGCGTGATGCATATGTCCGCTTCTATAGGCGTCAGCAAGAAAGCGCGTCGTGTCCTCATGTCCGAAAAGTCGTGTGTTGCGCTCTGGAGCTATTGCGCCGTCCAGAACGCGGGGATCATCGCTCACCGTACACCTTCCCGGCTTCGGGCCGGCCGGTTTTCCAGTCGCGTTGCGACCAATTCCTGCACGAGCCGCTCGATATCCCTTGCAATCGCATCGGCAGGCCGGGCGGCGTCAATGATCCGGCAGCGTTCAGGTTCGGCGCGTGCTATATCCAGATAAGCCTCCCTGCGTTTGATCTGAATAGCAAGTTCTTCCTTTTCATAACGGTCGGGCGCTTGCCTGTCACCCGAACGGGCCCGCGCCCGTTTCATTCCAATTTCGGCCGGCAGATCAAGAATAATCGTCAGATCCGGCGTCATGCCATTGACCGCAACGCGTTCGAGCGCGCGTACGAATTCCGGCTCAAGATTGCCGGTTACGCCCTGGTATACGCGCGAGGAATCCATGAAGCGATCGCAGAGGACAATCTTGCCGTCAAGAATCGCGGGCCGTATCAATTCTTCTACATGGTCGTTGCGCGCGGCCGCGAAAAGCAGCGCTTCCATACGAACGCCGAATTCTTCCGCGGCGCCAGAAAGCAAAACTTGTCGAACAGCCTCAGCGCCGGCGGAACCGCCAGGCTCCCGTGTCGTGACGACCTCGAAACCATCTGATTCAAGGGATTGGGCGAGATACTGGATCTGGGTTGATTTGCCAGCGCCTTCGCCGCCTTCGAATGTGATGAACAGCCCCTTCAAACGTTTTTCTCTCGCTTGTTGTTTTTCAGGTCACTCGGGACTTTGCACACGGCCCGCACGGACATCCGATACCCGGCGCCGTTTCGACAGGATCGTTTCATATTAGTATGTAAGCACCTTTTCAGGCAGCGTCCACTTTGCGTGTATTATTCGTGTGAAGAGTTAGGAATTTACTACAGCCAGAACAGCATAAGCTCCTGCAGCGCATGGAAGGCGCGTCTATGCAGCGGGCCGACCGGGACGCTGTTTGTTGCGTAAAGCGGCGTTTCCTGATTGAGCGTGTCGCCAGTCCACACTTTCAAAGCGCCGATCTGGGCGCCCTTCTCGACCGGAGCCTCCAGGGGCCAGTCGTAGACAATGCGCGCCTTGATACGCTCGGGATCCGCCACCGGAATGAAGATCGTCACTGCACTTTCCGGAGCCAGATCGACATAGGAGCCGTCGCCGCCGTAGACACTGGCTTGACCGACGATTTCACCGGCTTGAAAGAGGTCCTTAGGCTCGAAGGAGCGCAGTCCCCATTCGAGCATCTTGCGCGCTTCCTCTGCGCGTTCCTTTTCGCTGGACATGCCGCTCATTGCGAGAAACAGCCTCGTCCCATCGCGCTCGATTGAGCTCACAATGCCGTATCCCGAAGCTTCCGTATAACCGGTTTTCAGCCCGTCTACTCCGATGCCAAGCCTGAGCAGCGGGTTGCGATTGCGCTGATTGATGCCATTCCATTTGAATTCCGGTTCGGAGTACAAACGATAGAAGTCCGGATAGGTTTGTTGAGTGTATCTGGCGAGCGTCACGAGTTCCCGCATCGTGACGGCGGAATCCGGATGCGGCAGGCCGGTCGCATTGCCAAAGACAGATTTCGTCATGCCCAGCTCGCGGGCGCGCTCGGTCATCTTTTTGGCGAACAGGTCTTCCGAGCCGGAAATGCCTTCTGCCAGAATGATGCAGGAATCATTACCCGACTGAACGATAGCGCCGCGGATTAGATCACCAACCGGCACGAAGGACTTGATGGCCGCGAACATTGTCGATGTGCCGGAGGGCGCTCCGCCGGTGCGCCAGGCGTTTTCAGAAACCTGAAATTCATCGTCCAGCGAAAGGCGACCTTCGACAATCTCGTTGAACACCACTTCCATGGTCATCATCTTGGCGAGCGACGCGGGCGGCACTGGCGTGTCTTCGTCCTTGGCGAACAGGACCGATCCAGTATCAGCCTCGATCATGAAGGCCTTGTCGGCTCGCGTGTGAAATTCCTGAGCTTTGGCTTTTCCGGGGACGAAAACGACGGCGTATGCGATTGTGATCGCCGAAATGAGATTTTTGGTAAACGGTTGCGCCACGATGATCCCCTCAATTGCCCCAATGACAGGCTACCAACGGAACCTGTGCGGATCAATTGAATTGCCAGGACTAGACTGGGCGGTTGCGCTGTTCGCAGGCTCTCAAAGATTGTCCTGCTTTTGTGCGAAAGCGAGGATCGACTCTTCCGTCAACTGTCCTTCATCATTCAGAAGAGCAGCAAAGGGATCATTGGTTCGTGAACCATAACGCTCATCCAGATATGCGTTGACGAGTTTTGGTTCTTCATCTGACGAAGCAAGACCCATGATTGGTCTGTCGCGCGGAACAGGGCCAATTTCGGGCAGGTAATACTGATCCGAAGTAACCAGTCGCGGCCCTTTGCCTGTATTCGTCGATGCGATTTGCTGAGTCTCGTTGGTAAAGCCGAGTTTGGTCGATGCTTTGCTTAGCAGCGTCGGGGGGCTGAGCCTGGAAAGACCATCAGTGATCTTGTCGCCGGCGGAGGCGATCATGTTCGTGCTGCTGCCGTCGCGGAAGGACGCCATGAGATAGGGCATGTCGCGACCGTCCATACGGGCCTTGCCCATATACTCCACCCTAACCTTCGCCACTCCGGCGTTCTTGATTAGGAGCATGTCCGCAGCCTTGCTCGAAACGTCGATGATACGACCATGAGCAAATGGACCGCGATCGTTGACCCGGACCACGACGGAATTTCCGTTCTCCACATTGGTCACGCGCGCATAGCTGGGAAGCGGAAATGTCGGATGAGCGGCTGAAAGGTGATACTGGTCGTAGATCTCGCCGTTTGCAGTATGGCGGCCATGGAAGTTCGGTCCATACCAGGATGCAAGGCCAACCTTGTCGTAGCCCGGCTCTTCCTTGGGGTGATACCAGCGGCCATTCACCATGTAGGGCTTGCCGACCTTATAGGTGCCGCCGCCCTTCTTGACATTCTTCGATGTCGTAACGCGTTTGCTGGCTGAGACGCCGTACTTGTTTTCGCTGAATTTCGTCTTGTTGTTGATGTCGGCTTTGTCAGCCGGGCTCGACATGCAGGACGCCAGGGTCAGGCCGAGGCCCATGACTGTCGCGATACGAACAAATTTCCACGAAGCGTCCAAAGGCGTAGCGCCACTTTTCGTCATTTTTGCGCGGATGCGCGCCGCATTCAGCATTCCGTCCAGCCCCCGATCGAGCAATCCCCTGTCGCCTTGCTCTCTACGATATTCATGCCATTTGGCAAAGAGCGGCGACCGTTGTCCTGATCAACAATACCAACTGCCTGTTGTCAAGACGTCAACGTCAAAGCATGATCCATAAAAATCAATGTTTTGGTTAATGTCAACTCACCGTTTGCCATGGCGCAAGGCGGATCTGCCGCATTCACTTTTACAGGCGTCGCCATTGACGCGAAAACCGGGATTTGCAACACGCATGGGTAATTACTTTTGTGGCGCAACTCTTGGAAGGCACATTGTGAGAAGTATTGCAGATTTTCAGGTTCGTTATGACGGCAGCTCACGCGGTTTCTGGGGCGCCGCATGCTTTGTGGCGCTGTTATTGGTTTCTGCCCCAGCCTGCCTGGCGGACAACGTCTATCCCGACATCGTCGGCACATGGGTCGGAGAAGGCGCAGATATTCGCATGTCTTATGATGGCGGCGACGTCGTCTTCAGTTCTGAAACGATCACGCAGACCGTCACGGAACAACGCGATCGCCGGTTCACTGGCAGCATGCACTCCGAGAGCGGCGCGTCCGAAAAGTTCAGCGTCGAGTTTGTCGGGGTCTTTGTTGACAAGAGCCATTTTCGCTGGTCGGAACCGAACGGTTTCGTAGAAGGACGCATGATCGACGCCGATACGATCGACTCCTGTTACATCCGCACGGCTCCAGAGGGGCAGAACGCGGCCTGCCAAACGCTTAAGCGGGTGAAATAGCGATCTCACGTTATTTTTCTCCTGCCTGCTTGAAAAGATAAGCCTTCTGGCGCAATAAGGCGCTGCCGGAGGAGTGGCCGAGTGGTTGAAGGCACCGGTCTTGAAAACCGGCAGGCGGGAAACCGTCTCGTGGGTTCGAATCCCACCTCCTCCGCCACAGCCTCAATAAAATCAATGTTTTAGATGAATATTTCGGACTGTGACATAACCGAAGCCCTACTTGAAATAAATGCTTATCCCAGTTGTTCCGCCGCGATATCGACCTTGTCGAGAGCGTTGGCAGTCGCGGCAATCTTCGCCCGGGCCTGGTCGATCAGGTTGCGGAGATCATCATGAAACTCTTCGGAATCCTCCTTGTTTCCAAGCGCGCAATAAACGGCGCTCAGCTGACAGGAAACTGAGATCAGATCGCTGATGTACGGGTGAAGGTCGATTTGCGTGGAGACGAATTCGCGTTGGTCAATATGCTTGTTCATGTGGTGGTCCCTTTCGATGTTGACGAAAGGGAGGATGCTGGAAATCAATAACGTTTACAACATTTTGTGCTGCGTTATTTCGCTCAGAAATTAACGCAAGTAGCGTTCGTTCACTGGTTGGTTGTTTTGAAAGTTGAGTTTAGTCTACTTTGTTGCTGCAACCTATAGGGAGACACGCATGGGTGATTTCGACGAAACGATTCGATGGCTGAAGGAGAGGCGAAATCTTTACATTGAAGACCTGGAGGATATCGAAAATGGTGCACAGTATTTTCGGAACGAGGAAAACATTACCGAGAAAAGACGAGTTCGGTTGGAACAATCAATAAAAGACTTTGACGTCAAGATCGCCGCGTATGAAGCTCATAACGAAGAGTGACAAAGCCGGAACGTCGGGAGTCCTTCAGCAGATCGCAGCGTGTCGACCAGTTCGATGACGTCCCGCCACGAAAGTGTCCGTGGCCGGCCTTTGCCAGAGGACAGAGTGAACTTGCTGGCCACCTGGGTTAGCGTGTAGCCACGCTCTTCCAGAAAGCGCTGCACACCGAAATAATCTGAACTGGTGCCGGCCGGGAAGCGCCTGGGACCGCCATGAGCGGAGAGCCAGCTCTCGACGAGGTCAAAGGTCTGAGGATCTACATGTGTCGTCATGCGAGCTCCAATTTCACAACGGAATGGACTGGGTTTGCCGACTCGACCGAGAGGACGACGAACATTCTCGCATTGTCGAGCACTAGCCGATCATTCTGCTGGATGGTTTTGACGTCAGGATAAAGCGTGTGATCGACTGTCAATTGATCGTGCTTGCGGTCGAAGGTTTCGCCAAGCGTCCCTTTGCCAACGGCTTCACCTCGATCTCTGCCGGTCGGTATCGTGTGGAACTCTACGTCGAATACTGGAATCCTCATACGGTAGCCTCGCAGATCAGTTGCGTCGTGTATGGTCCGTCACCGCGAAAGACGTGGGTAGCAGTTGTGCAGCGCCACCGCCCGTCGACCAGCGAGCGGATGCCAGAAACATTGACGTAGGATTCCGCCCGGGCGCTCGGCTCGCCGTCGATCTCGAACGTCGCCTGCCCCTCACCGCGCTTCAGTGCGGCCGCCGTCGCCCTTGCCTGCTCACGTGCGTCGTTTTCGTTCTGGAAGTTCTGCCGAAGCAGATACTCCGGCCCCTCTTCGCTGGCCTGGACAACGACTTCCTTGTCGACACCCTCCAGGCGGTCGAACCAGACGGCACGAACAGTCGAGTGCTTCGGAACGTTGACCGTGGTGACATTATAGCTAAGCACGTTGCCTGGCCGCATGACCTGAATTTCTGGCAGGCTACTGGAGCTTGCCGATTGCCCCTGCCCGCGCGGAACCACGATCAATCGTCCCTCTTTCACCGAAACGGCAGCGTCCAGCTTCCTACCCAGCCTTGAAGCGAATGTGACATCGCTCTCGCCGAACTGGCTTTCGAATTCGACCGACTTTCCCGCGATCTCGTTGGACAGCGCCAGAGACAAGCCCATGCGGTCGGCGAGCTCGTCGAAGATGTCTCTGTAGGACGGATAGTCTTCTTTGCGATAGGATTGGTCGCGACCTTGCTTTGCTTCTGAAAGACCGTCCAGAGATCTTGCTGTGACTGAAATCACCTGAGGCCACCCGTTCAGGGACACCTGGTCGACGATGAAGGTTCCGAAATCCTGAATGTCATCTTCGTAGCCGGCCGAAACCTGCAGCTCGGCCCCCTTCTCAGGTGGCGCAATGACACCGTCCTTATCGTCGATGTCGATCCGGACATTGTCGTAGTCGTGGCCGACTCCATCCGTAATCGTGAGACTTAGTAGACCCGACAGAATGTTTCCTGTTACATCTGTTCCGTCGGCAATGATTTGAATCCGCGGTGTTGCCATATCTGATCACCCGTAAACCGGGCCGCCTTCCATGGATGTCTGCCGGGCATCCATCAGAAGGCTGCGCAGCTGGACGCCGAGCTTCTTTGCGATCTCATCAGCGTTGGAGCCGGTAATGTGCTGGGTGATATTCATGGTCACTCCCCCGCCTAGCTTGTGGTTCGGCGTCACGTAACTGTTGCGACCGGGCGTGATCATCTCCGTACCCCTCTCGTTGATCGAGTACGTGAAACCAGCTCGCATCGGGCCACCGGCAGCTCGGTGTCGCTTGGCGCCAGGAGCGACCGGCTCACTTGAGGTCGAGCCCCGATTATCGACAGCTTCCCTCAGGGCATTTCCGGCCTTTTTGAAGTTCCCGTAGAGGCTCATATTCTCGCCCCACCACTTGGCGCCGTTCTGTACCGCTTGCATCGCTGAGATAACCACTTCGATTGCATTGGCGATATCAGCGAAGATTTTGCCGATTTTCTCACCCCAAGAGCGCCAGGCTTCGACGTCGGGTGATGTCTGAGCCCAGTTGAAGAGCTTCTCGAATTTCTCGATGAGCCCCTGTAATTTCTCCGCCACTTCGGGAGAGATTGCGCTTTTGAAGCCCTCGCCCACGCCCTCGAGCCCTGCTTTGACGCCCTCCCACTTGAATGCCGCCAGCGTGCCGAGACCACCTACGACGATTCCGAGTGGACTGAGAACTAAGCCGAGGGCACCGGACAGGCCGGAAAAAATGAGCCCGAGCGGAGCAATAGCGGCAATGCCTACTGCAGCATATGTCCCCATCTCCAAGAGCCGCGGATTGACAGCAGCGAGCTTGTTCAGAAATGCGGTGAGTGCATCGAAGGCTTTCGATACGGTCGAAAGAACACCAGAGTTGGCGATCGCGATAAACATGTTCTCGGTTGCTGCGACAATCGCTGCCCATTCGCCGACGATACCACCCATCATGATGCCGGCCATCTTTTGGCTGACACCGGGTGACTCCCTCAGTGTTCTCTCGACGGCAGACTGCATATCGGAATAAAGGATCGCCGCCAGGCGCGAGCCCATACGGACGTCGAAGATCTGGGTTATGTCCGTGATCGTGGCATTCTTGTCGCGAAGCGTGCCCAGCAATTTCAGCAAGTCGACCTTCTGCGCGCCGACCAGGACCGCGTTCTGCATCGCTTCGGCAATGTCTGAGCGCAGGGCCTCGTCACCGAAGGACTGCACGATCAGGTCGGTCAGCTGCGCCGCCATGCGCGTTGGGGCGCCGGCCAGCGTCTTGTCGTCGAGGATTGATTGAATTTCACCAGACAAGTGCGATGCGTCGATGCCTTCCGCGAGAAGAGATCCGATGATTGATCGCGCTTCTATCTTTTCCTGGTATTTGACGAAATCTGCCATATCGATGTTCAGGCGCTCGAATGCTGCCAACATCGGCTTGGTCGGCTTGGCCATACGCACAAGGGCTGACCTTAGGGCAACACCCGCTTCACTGCCCTTTATACCGTTGCGCGCCAACTCGGCAGCCACGGCCGACACTTCTTCCAGCGACATACCAGCGATGGCCGCCAGCGGTGCGACATACCGGAAAGTGTCTCCCATTAAGCGAACGTCTGTGTTCGACGTTGTAGCCGCGTATGCAAGGGCGTCATTCACCCGCTGCATGGAGGCCGTCACCTGGTCGAACGTAGCCATTGGAAGCTTCATGGCCGTCATCACGTTCGTGGCGATGTCGGTCGCTTCGCTGTTCTGCAACTTGCCGGCCATGGCAAGTTCAAGTGTACCTCGAAGCGAGCCCATCGCCTGATCGTATGTCAGGCCCGCCCGAAAGAGTTCCTGGGCGGCTTCTATGATTTGCTGGTTGGTAAACGGGAAGTCCTTGTTGAGCTTTTGAGCGTAGTCCTCCAGTGAAGTGCGCTGCTGCTCCGTCAGGAGTCCGAAGGCCTGCATGGCGTTGCCGGCCTTTTCGAAGTTGTAGACCGACTTGGCCGCGGCGGCGGCGCCCAGACCGAGCGGGGCTCCAATGCCGGCGGCCGTGTACGTGTTGCTGCGTAAACGCCGGCCAGCGCCCGAGATAGCGCCAGGCAAGCCGCCCATGCCGACAATTCGCCGGGTCGCCTTGTCAAGCGTGCCGAGAGTGCCGGTAATCTTCTTGGCCGGACCACTGACGTGGTCGACGAGCTGCATGATCAGGCGGGCTGTTTTCGCATTGTCAGCCATTAGGAGACTCCTGGTGCTAATTTGTAGGCGAACGTCTCGTGCGGCCGCGCAAAGGCCTCGAAGAGCCTACCTGCAGGTGAAAGAAAGCCGCGAGTGCCAGACCCTGTGTCGCCGAGATCAAGCGCTGTGATTTCAGCGGCTGTGCCGAAAAGCAGCTCGATATCTGTTGTTCGACTGCGGATCTTCCACACATGGCGATACCCGGCGACAAGGCTGGATATGCGCCAGGTTTCATCGACGTCATTGAGGATCTCAAACGCTGCCGGCTTGGCCAGCGTTGTCGGCGTACCGGAATAGCCGCCGATATAGTTTCGAGCGAGGCTCAATGCTGTGTAGATGTCACTCATTCAGACCTCGTTGATTTGTCGCCCGTGTCTCCCGGCTGAAATCGGGGTCGGGCGGGCGACAGCCGTTTCCCGGCGCCCGATGGCGGCGACCAGTTCACGCCACCTTTCGCCCGGCTGCGCAAGGCCTGCCAGCCGGGAGCTTCTGAGTTTCATCAGCTGTTTGGAACTCGATACGCGCCGCGGAAGTCGACGGCGCCACATCCGAAATCAAGTGTTACCCTGAAGTCACTGCCGAGGGTGTCGAAGCCTTCGCGGACCGCGATCTGCGGACCTTCAGCGCCAGAAAGATATGAGTATTCGATCACAGGCAGGATTGTTGGGTCAGCCCACAGGTACCAGGCGTTTGGCTGATCATCTAGCCATGGGTCAACTACTGGCACCAGATCATTGGTGAAGGAATTGCTGTCTTCGTAGGTCGTTGGATACGTAGTTGAAAGCAGCTGCTTAGCATCGACTTCGAGGTCAGTTGGCACAAGCAGGTACTTCGGAGAGATGTTGATCCTGGTCTCCCCGTCGATGTCGGTCTGCTTGAGGAACGCCTTACGAGCAAGCTTCAGCCCGTCCAGATCCAGCCCGTCGGGAGCGCCAGCCAGGTTGTTGTGATCGGCGTGGAACAGCGCTTTGTTATCCTCTGCCATCGTCGGGCCGGCCCACGAATTTTCCGCCAGCAGCTTCGCCAGAAGCTTACCCTCCGTTATTGCAGCCTTTCTGCCAGCGGTCGTCGCCCACTGCGTGAACGCGCCGAGGTCGTCATTGATGAGTGCTTGGCGAGTCAGACTGAAGATTGCTGAAAAAGTGTCGATTTTGTAGCTCTCAGCCACTTCACTTCGGCTGAAGCTCTTGACCTCGCCATGCTCGTTGACCTTTTCCAGCGGACCGCCATCGGAAATCTTGATGGCCGTCTTCGGACGGAAGTCGGTCGCGGTCGATGGTTTGGCGATAACCGTTTTGAGTTTACTCTGAGAGTTCTCATAGGCTGCCATGAGAGTTCTTCGGCCGGCGCCCTGAAGAAGATTTGGGAAATCGCTTGTGCCGTGCGCAGGGCGCATGCGGCTGTAGTGTCCGCCCAAAAAGAGGTCTTCGCGGCTCATTCCACGGGTGTTTACGCCTTTGGCTTCGATAAGGCCGCGGGCGAAGTCTTCAAGTCGAAAGCCCATAAACTGCCGTGCTTCATCGGACGGCTTAGTCCCGGACATGCGGGAGTATAGCGCATCCTCCATCGCCCGTTGCTGCCGGTCAAATCTCTGATCGCTGTCGCCATAACCACCTATGGCAGATTCAGCATAGGTTGGCGTACGCTCTTCCTCTTCGATCTTTCGCTCGAGGCAAAGGTTGCGGAAGTCAGCCATCGACGTACCGCGGCGAACTTCCTCTTGTACGAATCCGAAGCTGTCGTTGTCGACATTCATCGACCGCGCCAGGTTGATCATTTCCTCGACACGCTTGCGTTCCTTCTCGGTCGGCTCGCGGCCGGCCGCACGGATCACTTCGTCGATATCCGGATTCGAATTCTCAGTCCGGGTTTGAAAGTCGGGCATTCTGTTTTCCTTTCGAGAATGAGCACCGGCATCCGCGGGAACTTGTACTGCGGAAATTTCCATGGGCTCCCAGTCGATCGCTGTCAGCGTCGGGAGTTCGTTGGTGTCACCGTCTTTGCGGTTGTATTCCCAGACCTTGTAGCCAACGCTGATATTCAGCGGGTGGCCGTCGGCCAAATCCTGAAGCAGACGTTCACCAAGCTCGCTTTTTGAGAACTTTATTTTGCAGTAGCCTTTTCCGTCCTGGATCCGGACGCTTCCCGGGACGACTGTTCCGATCCGAGTTTCCATCGAATAATTATCGTGGGTGTCCAGAAGCGGCATGGTGTCGAACCGATCCATTCGGATCGCGTCCTTCGACACATCGAGCATTTCCATGTAGTAACCACCAGAGCGCCAGTCGTAGCGTTTGACTGCGGCGCCGGTGGTCCAGATGATTTCTGCTGTACGGCTCTCAACGTCAGTTGATTGAGGCGCCTGACGATTGATGATTTCAGGCATGACCACCCCCCGCGAGTGTCATGGCAATCTTCAGCGCATTGAACACAAGCGCGTGCAATTCGACGACGATCGCACCAGGCTGGGATGAACGGACATCCTGAAGCTGCTTTCGACTGCGAACTGCGGTGAAGCACCAACCGGTGGATTCTTCCTTTTCGATCAAGATCCAGCAGCGATTTCGGTTGGCCGTGAAAAGGTGGACGAATTCCGGCTGAAGCTGCGCGATGATCGATGCAGCGAGCGGACCTGAGATATTTGCTGCCTTCATGAGCTCAGAAACTGAGAGCATCAGAACAGCGTCCATTGCCGTCATGCTTTCGCCGGTTCGACGCTCTAGCGGCAGCATTGCGGAAAGTTGATTCACTCTCGGCTGAGATAGCCCCATGGCCTTTGCTATCTGCCGTTCCGAGGGTCTTGCCATGATGGTTAATCCAATAAGATTTTCTGATCGAGTCGATTTAACGATTGCATATTAACTGATGACTCCGATAACCAGTGTGCGTCAAGAGTCCCGAAAAATATTCTAAAATGCGATTTAATATCAATGTCTTGCATACACCTATTTCTGAAGGCGGTGGTCCCACCCCCTCAGCTGATAAGTTTTCTTACAGAAACCGGAACCGCGAAAAAAAATTTGCTGAACACGCTCAAATGCTGCGCTGCGCCGCACCCGCGGGCGGGCGTGGGCGGGCCGAAGAACCTAAGGGTGGGGGGGTGGTAGGCGTGGTGGAGGTGGGATCGATGCTGAGTTCGGGATGAGTGACGAGACTGCCCGCAAGATGATGCAGGTAGCGAGCGTCTATGGCTCAAAATACGAATTAAGTTCGTATTTGCCACCCACAGCCCTTTACGAACTCGCCGCCCCGAAGACGCCACTCGAAGTCCGTAAGAATGTCGAGGCGCTTCTGGTCGACGGTCAGAAGGTCACCGTCTACCCTTTGCCCCTCACCTGCCCTCAAGGGCAGTCGCATACATCTGATCGGCTTGGCATCGAAACTGCCGGCCATTATCCGCGGAATCCAAAACATCTGACTTCGAAAACGACCGCCTTTATTTCTGAAGTCGGCCTAGAATGTGAATGGCAAAAAGAAGCTGTTAATACTAACCAAACGGCACTGCGATTAGGTTGGTTCAGCTGATCATACGTGACAGCCAGCAACATCCTGGGATGGAGAAATGAAGATGCAAGTAGAAATAGAAGATCCACATGCCATCACTTGTTGGACCTCATACAGTATCTATCCGCAGTCCTCGCCTCACGTAGGGCTGATGGTAGAGACGGATCTGGAGCTTGAGGAAGAGAATTCAGGCTATGATGCTGGGGCGTTGGCGAGCTTACAAGCTGCAGTCGAAGACTTCATCGCCGCGAATCCAAATATCAAGTTTGCCTACTACCACTCAATTCTGGCTGGCAAATGACAACGACCTCCCGTGACAAGCTTGTCTGTGTATGTGGACACGAAGGCTACTTAAAGCTTCGTGAAAGCGATCACCCGTATGGTGCCATATGGGAAGAATATAGTTTGGAAGGATTTGAAGGCCAAACGCTGACTATAACGGAATTCAAAGAACGTCCGAAAAGCGTACTTCGCCATCTAAAACCTAAATGTACTGTGTGCGGACAAACGCAAATCCGTTATAAGAAGTCACGCTAATTGGCGTTTTGAACTAGTGACAAGCTTCTCTGATCCACAGGCCACACACACGGCCTTACGACGATCAAATTCACTGGTAAGCCCCAAGGAGCGAGAAATTACATTCACCTGCTGCCGTGGAGATATTTCAGCCCGTGTCGCGAGGCAATCATCGCAATAGGCGTCTGGCGACGACTTTGTAATGAAATTGTAAACTCGCTCAGGATTGTCCATCGCCCTTCATATCAGACGGGGGCGTGTTTTCACAATCCTTATGGCCCTTTCATATGCCAGGACTTCCCTCTCCGCTCGTGCAATTGCGTCGCTTTGTTGCGAGATGCCCGTTTGGACGTCGAAATACTGTAGATCTCCCGATCTCAACAATTCGAGATCCCTACGAGTAGCTTCAGCCAATCTTGAATAATGTTCGAGTGCTTCCATCTTCATGCTCCCTAAAAAGCTCATAGGATGAGATTCGATTGGCTTCGTCAATCAAGGGCTCACTCCGGCGATAAGTGCGGCGAGAAATATAAACGCGCCGATGCATGCGAGCACACCCGGGAATTGGAGCGCCAATTTTTGCCATCTCTGATGCGGATTAATGATCACTATATCGTATCCTCTTAACTTCTTTCCTTAGTCCTTGAACCTTTGATCTAAGCAACTAACAAACGCAGTAATCCCAGCGCGGCGGGTGCATGGGCCCGCCGGGATTACTGCTGTCCTTGAACCTTCGAGAGCCGAAGTTTCCTTCAGAACGCATCCGCCCTACGCCATATGACGACGCATAGCCCGGGGGCTTCATGGAACGGTTTCTTTTGGCTCAGGCGCCTCACTGCGACGGGGCCGAACTCCCGTGCTGGTCTCGCAGTCCCACCGAGCACTTAGGTAGCCCGGTCACCATGGCAATCCCGCACTTTCCAGCTTCGCCTCCCGCGCACAGTGCTCCATTGCCACCCCTTGCGCGATTACCGGCAAAGCGCCTTGAAGTGTGAGAACGAACCGTGTACATGAAGAGAGTGCATTCCTCTTCAATTTGGTGACGTTCTCGCCTCTTTGGCGCTAACCCCGGCCCGTTCCCTCGGCCGGGGTTTTCGTTTCAGGCAACCTCCCCCCGAGCGTCGATACGTTCCTGTATCCACTGGTTGACTTCCGCCTCAACAAAGCCGATGCGTTTGGGGCCGATTTGGACTGACTTCGGAAACTCGCCCTCTGCGCGGGCGCGATTTATGAACGCTCGGCTCACGCCGGTCCGCTTCTCGGCTTCTTTCATCGAGATCAGGCGCGGTGGCCTTGTCTGACTGTTTTTATTCATTTGCTCACCTTGTCATTGTTGAACAAGGTGAGAGTTCCACTATGAGGTCTTGGCGATCTATCCCAGAACGGGAGATTTTTCAGATAACGTCTGTCACAGATTCATGTGATCGCGCGCTGCCTTCTTGTATTTTTGCACAGCTCGATAGACCGTTTTTTCTGACAAGGCCAAGCCGAGAGGTTCGACTGCTGCCGAATATGCAAATCTCTGAAAAGGACTATCGACAGCAGAGATTGTATTCGTAGAAGGGTGCTCTCCTTGCAGATCGCTCCATATTTCAAACACGTTGGCTAGTAATTGATCTCGCGTCTTTCGATTGGTTGCGTTCAACCTTCTCTGCAGGATTTGTAGGTCGTTCTCTGCTCTGTATAAGAGCTCCGCGATGCGACTTTCGATATCCGGCGGCGCTATCTCCCATGCCTGTTCCCATATGTTCGCGGCATCCTGTGTTTCCTGCAGCAGACTGACAGATTCCTCCGCCAAATCTTGTTCGTGAACATAATGGCGGATGCAAATTTCGAGGCTCGCAACAGCTTCGTCAATCGCCTCAATTGACAGGCCACGAGGCATCACAGCAATGACACTGCTCTTCTGCTCGCTGGTATAAGCAAAATCATCAGCCATCATGCTTCACCAATGCGCAATATTCCGCCCAATCGTTCATCAGATCCCGACGCTTTTCCAGTGCAGAACCACGACGATAAGCAGCTTCTGTTTTGTCCTTCAGGGTGTGAGCCAAGGCTGCTTCGGCAATATCCCGCGGGTATTCTGTGCAGTCTCCGCACCAGTCGCGAAAGGTTGATCTGAGGCCGTGCAGCGTAGCCGCTTTGTCCGGTGATGCCAGGCGCAGAGCCTTCGTCATTGCTGTGGAACTGACTGGACGATTGTCAACGTTACCCTGAAACACAAGGTCACTGATCGACCGCTGCCGCATTGCCTCTACAATTGCGATCGCGCGGTCAGACAGGGGCACGACATGTTCTTGCCCGGCTTTCATTCGTTCTGCCGGAATGGTCCACAAGCCGACTTCCGTGTCGATTTCATCGAAGGTCGCACACTGGGCCTCGCCGCTCCGGGCTGCTGTGAGCATCAGAAATTCAACAGCTCGTGCTGCTGTGCCACTCGACGTTCGTAAACCAGCTGCTAGTTTGGCGACATCAGTGTATGCCAGCGCAGCGTGGTGGCCACGAACAAGCTTCTTTCGCGCCGGCATCACCTTATCAAGTAGCCCTCTCCAGCGAGCCGGATTGCCTGCTGTGCGCCAGCCATGGGCGATGCCGTAGTCGATGACCGCCTGGATGCGACTGCGCAGCCTATCAGCCGTCTCAGGCCGTTTACTCCAATGTGGCTCCAGACAAGCTTTGACGTCACCGATGACGATTTCGGCTACGGGAAGATCGTGGAGCGGCTTTGCATATTTGCGAAGGGTCATCTCATATTGAGCCCGATGCTTCGGATTGCGCCAATCGTTCTCCTTTGCTTTCAGGAGGCCGTCCATGCAGTCTTTGAAGGTTACAATGCGGACTGGCTTTCGATCGTCAGTTGGGTCGATTCCGCGGGCCAGCTTTTCTCGAATCGCTTCCGCCTTGTCCCGCGCCAGTGCGAGCGAGACCGGCGCCGTGCCCTGCCCGTACCCGCCAAGCCCTATTTCAGTGCGCTTGTCACCACGCCGAAAAATGAAGAACCACTGTTTGGAACCACCCTTCCTGACGCGAAAAAAGAGACCGTCTCCGTCACTGTAAATTCCGGGCTTGTCCAGCCGTTTGAGGTTGGACTCCGAAAGCTTGTGTCTGGCCAAAATCTATCCCTCTTGCCATAACCGCAAGATTGGTCATATCGTCTTTTATTGATTTTTCATAGGGTTGGAGACAATAAAATCAATATGAAATGGCGGAGGGGCAGACACCTCCTCCGCCATGAATTTCGCTTAAGTTTTTGATATTAATTTCATTTTTGAATTTCTCCCTTCAGATCACTTCACAGGCCGAGTGCGGCGCTGATTTCATAAAAAATTTGAGTTGATGGATTTTCACCTGGTTCGTTGTGCGGTCCGAGCGTTGTGACAACAGCGATCGTCACATCTTCCGAGGCGATATATCCCGCCGTTCCGCCGTATCCTCCAAATGCAAAGGTCTTCTTTATCCACGGCGGCACGATCTCCATACCGAGCGAAAAGTAATGCTCCCGCGTGTTGCGGGACTTGCCGACATTGGTTTGCGCCATCATCTCTTCGAGGCCCTTTTCCGAAATGGTGTCACCGGTGGCGAGGGCCCGCATGAGTTTCGCAAGATCGGATAGATCACCGTTGAGCGACCCGGTTAAGGATGTCCATGACGCGCTCCAGTAAGTCGAATCCTCCAGAACGCCGCGTTCCATTGTGAAGGCGTGAAGCAGCGGATCCGGCAATTCCGCTGTTGTCCATATTTCGGTCTGCTTCAGATCGAGGCGATCCAGGATCCTTTCCTGCAGCAGCTCCTCATAGGGAACGCCGGCGGCGGCAAGCAGCGCCAGCATATCTTTCATTTGAGAAGTTCCCTTCATTTGACTCAGATAATATGTGCGCGCGTGATTCAAAACCTTTGAAACAGGCGCCGTTGCACAGCCCGCCATCTCAACCAAACTTGTCGGATTGCTCAACCGAGAGATGCATCAATAACCAAAAGCGCATTAAGCTGGTAGTATTATTGTAAGGGGAAACTGAAAAAATCAGTCCAGCAGTGTAATGATAAGTCGCGCTAGCGCACTTCTTTGGCTGACAACAATCTTCTGTCATCGACAAGTGATTCTTGGAATTCCTCGTCGGGCTCATTCTGTTCTCTTTCGAGAGTTCAAATTACGCCGGATGCAAATATTCAGCGCGGATCACACTCCAATACCCAGGACAAGTGTTTGGCCCCTTAAATGTGTAGGCGAACGACTAGCTCCGGACGGTCTTGCAGTCAAAAAACTAATCTCCGCAATTTCCTTGGACAGCCCCGGCCTCAATCCCTATTACTGTCGCTGGGTTAAACGAATAAAGGACTTCAGATCGATGAAAAAGTTAATTGCCAGCCTGTTTGCCGTTTCTGTTCTTGCTGCAACCGCGGCTTGGGCTGATGACGAAAAGTCCAAGGAAATGTCTGATTCCGAAACCGGGGTAGAATCGATCGCGGAGGAAGCTGAAGATGCGCCCGCCGAAATCCCAAACGCTCTGAAAGGCGACCAGATGGGCACCGAATCTGCGGATGGGGGCGATTGAGGCTGTTTCTGGTGTTCCAGGTTTGAGGTCTCATTAGAAGAACGTCTCGACCGTCTCAGCGATTTTCAATTACAGAATACGGGACGCATTGCTGTCCGGCATGCGTCCGAAAAATTTCCAAATTCCGCTCGCCATTGCAGGGTGGAACGTCCTCTCACGCATATCGTGCAAGCATTCTGCGCGCAGATCATTTCGCAACCGAGGCGCGGGTCTTTCCCATGGCGCAATTTCGTGTAGAAAGAAGCCTAATTGTGGCTTTGGCGGATATTGCGAACAAGAAGTGTTTGTTACGAAAATTGAGATTTTGGCCCGTTCCGGCCCAGGAATGCGGGCTTGAACAGATTGAAAAAGAAAATAATCCTCCACATGGGGGCGGAGAAAACCGGCAGCACAGCAATTCAGCACGTGCTTGATCGCAACCGCATGCTCCTGCGCGAGTTTGGAATCCGGTTTCCCGAATCCGCTGGATCACACATCAACCACACCTATCTTTCGGTCTATGCCCAGGATGACGACGTCTTCGACAACGTCAAGGCGCACGTCCTGAGCATGCTCAGAATGGATATCAAACAGTTCCGAAACTGGTTTGAGCAGAAATTTGCTGCCGAGCTTTCTGAGGGAAAGCCGTGGTCGACCATAGTGCTCAGCACCGAGTTGATTCACAGCCGCATTACTCGTCCCGAAGAAATTAGCCGGCTTAAAAAACTGCTCGCCGGATTTGCCGCCGATATTAAAATCCTGATTTTTATACGCCGTCAGGACGAGTTGGCGTTGAGCAGATATTCAACCGCCATCCGCGCAGGTTACGACAGTTTTGACGATGTTTTCGAGAATACTATCTCCACTCAAGCCTATTTCCGTCTTCCTCCTGATCGCCTGATTGACGACTATCGAGACTACTACAACTATCGAAACGTCATTGAGCGGATGTCCGAAATCTTCGGCGCGGATACGGTCAAGGTGGCGCTGTATCCCCATTCCTTCGGCCAGGGAGGCCTTGTGCGCTATTTTGGTTCCATCCTCGGGATCGATCCGGACCTGTTGCAGCATAGTGATGCAAAACTGAACAATGCGATGAGCGCCGAAGCCCAATTCGTAATGGCGTCAGCAAACAGCGCGGGAAAAATCTGGAAGAAGAACGGAGAACGCAATCAGGACATGAAGGATCTTCATCGTGTCATCGAATCGGCTTTTCCGGGGCCGCCACGCCAGGTGCGCCGTGAGGACGCCAGATCCTTCACGAAACGATTTGAAGATTCAAACGAGTGGGTGCGCGCCCGGTTTTTTCCGGAAAGAAAGACTCTGTTTTCGACTGCATATGAACAATATCCGGAAGCCATAGACTATTCCATTTTCGCTACAAGGCTCGCCGCGCATACGGCCACATTTTCCGAGAGGGCTGCGCGACTGACCGGATCAACCAATCTTCGGCATCTCAGGGTCATGGAGCGGTTTCTGGGTAAATCGCATCGCTTATAATTCTTTGGGAAAGGTCATGCGCGCGCCAATCCACGACGTTCTTAAATCGCAAAAAGCGCCCTCGATCCTGAGGCAGGCGGCCATCCGCGCACGCTACAGACTCAGGAACAGGCAGTTGAACCTGCTCTACCGTATGTCGGGTAACAGTCCGCAACGCGGAAGAGAATCCGAATTTTCACTGATCAGAATATTGGGTAACGACCATTATCCAAGACATGGTCGTGGACAAACCCTGGACAATCTGAAATTCATTATTGAGCACGAACCATCGCTTCCCGGCTGCCGGAAGCTGTTCATACTGAACCGGATCGTGGATCCTGAAGCTGAAGCGCTGCTCATCGCCGAACTGGAACGCGCGGACATGGAATTCATGCGAATTCCATTCGCTGCGGATGAGTATCGTGAGATTGGCTGGGATCTTGATGAGTTTGGCGGCGTCGAATTCTTTAAAACACGTAACTTTCGACGCGCGGCGAAAGTCATGCAAACAAAGATGCAGCTCTGGGCGACTTCACCGAAAATTCGATACCTGATGAACGTCAACGGCGCACGGAACACTGCGCTCGACATCGGCAGGCGGATATCGGACTGGACCTTTGCGCTTGATAGCAATTGCTGTTTCACGAAGGTGCAACTGGAACGTCTCGTTGCATCTTGCCGCGATGCGCCACACATGCCCTATGTGATCGTGCCGATGGTCAGGATCGGTGACAATCAACGCTATTTTGGTCCGGAATTGAAATATTCGCTCATCGAAGAGCCGCAGATTGGTTTTCACTATCTGACACAGGAAACCTTCGACGAACGGTATCCCTATGGCGTTTCCGACAAGGCGCATTTTCTCAAGCGCTTGAGGTTGCCCGGTAAATGGCTTTGGTGGGGCAGAGAAGCTTTCATGCCGGATGAAGCGCATCCGTTTCCCGACAGATATCGATACAAAATCAGCGCCGGCGGTGTGATACGGTTGTCCTCCGGCACGCACGGTCTTTCGGATGCCAAAGAAAAGAGCCAGAATATTCGCTACCATGGACGCAATGAGTCCATTCTAAAAACGATAGCTCAAATGGAGCAGAAGTACGGCGTTCTCGAGGACGCCAACCGCGATATTATCTTGTCTGATTATATGTTCAGTTCCGAATCTGTCGATCCATAGCGTTCGTCAAGCTCCGCGATGGCGCGGAGAATACCGTCATCTCGGTTGGCCATGCGCCGGACGGATGATTTCCTGCCAGTTTCCTGCGTGGCATTTCCGGAGTAAAGGCGCCCTACCCAACCTTCCGACATTACAAAGCGCCCCCAGTCGGCGCAGGAAGGTGCCGGCGGTATATCCCACGGGTCGACCTCCCAATGGTCCCATGGTCCCCGCACGCCCAGACGCATCAACAGTTCTGCTTTCGGCGATCTTCCATAGGGCAGCCTGGGGTCGAACCGTTCGCCGGACAGCTTATGAAACATGATCTGCGGTTCTTCGCCACTAACCGGCGAGAACTGCTCATCCAGCATGCTGTCGTTGTCAGTCAGTCTGTGCATGGGCACGATGTGATACGGGAAAATTGTCGACCGCTTTGCTGTTTGACGAATGTTCCGCCACCCCCTGCCCGATATCATGCAGTTGCCATCAAAAGGCAGGATCCATTTTGCGCGTTTTCTGCCATGTTCGAGGGCTGCATTGCGCGCGCCATTGTTGTTGATCGCGTATAGAACTTTCGGTCGTAACGCCGCTAAAACCGCGCGGTTTCTGGATTTTTCGTCAAGCATTTTTCTCGGGCCGTCAAGATATGACGACACGTCTGGATTGTTTTCAATGCGCGCATATTCATCCGGGTCGAAGTCGATCGTAAAATAGTTTTGTTCGTAAGTGTCCAGGCGGGCGATGATTTCACGTCGCCTGGTTTCGTCGAAAATGCGATTGACGACCCACCATTTCTGGCAGTCTTCGAATTCCGGCTCATGCTTCAGGCAGAATTCAAGATTGGCCAAAGTCTGACCGGGCCTATGCCGGGGAGGCAGATCGTTGCCCAGAATGCGATAGAGCGCAAAATCATCTTTTCCCTGGCGGTAAATTTCGGAGGCGCTCGATTTGGCGTAGGTCTCTCGCTCTTTCTTCAGTCGATGGGCGTGAAGGAACGGAGCAACATATTTGTTTTGAAGTTTTTGAAGTTTTTTTGAGACATACGGAGTCATTGGGCGCCGTCAGCCATTAGCCGCTTTTTTGCTTTCCATAGGTCTCGCCAAGATGGAACAGGGATCTGTAAAGGTCGCTGCTCTTTTCCAGTTCATCGTGTGTGCCGTTGGCGATGACATAGCCGTCATCGAGAAGGATGATACGATCCGCCGCCTGAATGGTCGAAAGACGATGCGCTACGATGATAAGGGTACGATTTTCCGACAGCTTAATCTGGGAGTTGATAATCATCCTCTCGCTTTCGCCGTCCAGAGCCGATGTCGCCTCGTCGAAAATGATCACCGGAGACGCCTTCAATATGGCGCGGGCAATCGCGATGCGCTGGCGCTGGCCGCCGGAGAGGTTGGTCGCATTGGGGCCTATATGCGTATCGAGACCATCGGGCAGATCTTTGGTGAATTCCTCGACGTTGGCAAGGCGCACCGCCTCGCGGATTTCTTCGTCTGTTGCGTCCGGTTTGCCATCACGAATGTTCTCGCGAATGCTGTTCTCGAACAGAAAGACATCCTGCGACACCAGTGACACGGCCTGTCGCAACTGCTTGAATCCAATCCGGTTCAAATTGACCCCGTCGAGCTTGATCTTGCCGGCGTTCGGCGAGACCAGTCTCAGAATGAGATTGATAATCGTTGTCTTGCCAGAGCCTGATCGTCCAACGATCGCAATTGTTTCACCCGGCGAAACCTTGAAGGAAACGCCATGCAGGAAAGGCTGGTTTTTCTTGTAGCCAAACTTGACGTTCTCAAATTCAAGCTCGCCCTTGATTTCATCGAGAACAATGGCGTTCTCAGCGTCCGTGGTTTCGGGTTCCTTCTTGTCCAGAAGTTCATACATTCGGCCAATCTGTATGAGTTTCCGTTGCAGCGTGACATTGACGGACGCGAGCCTTTTTGCTGGTTCGTAGGCGAACAGGAACGCCATGATGAACGCCATGAACTCGCCTGGGGTCTTGCCGTTCGTCAGGCTTTGCCAACTTGCATATACGATGAAACAGCCAACGATAATGCCGCCAAGCGTTTCCATGACCGGACTTGCGAAGGCTGCCAATCGTTCCAGTTTTAACGCCCGCTCCTGCATGCTTTCCACGGCCTTGGAAAAGGTCGTTCTGGTCTTGTCCTCAAGCTGGTAGGACTTGACTGTGCGTATGCCCTCCAGTGCTTCGGAACCCAGCGAATAGACCTGTCCGGCGAGTTCGTTCTCGGCTTTCGAAAATTCGCGCACCTTGCGGGTGATCGAGGAGAGCGAAATGATAATCAGCGGAAGCGCGAGAGCCGCAAACATGGACATCATAGGCTCCTGGAAAACCATCACACAGACCAGGCCAAGAAGCGTTAGAATGTCACGAACTATCGTCGTGGTGACAGTCAGAAAAGCATCAGCGGCAGCCTTTGCCTGAAGCACGACCTGCGCGATTTGCTTTGACGGGTGCTTGTTTGAAAGAAACATCAGGCTTTGCGACGTCAGCTTCCGGAATTGCAGTGTTTGATAGTTGGTTACGACGTCGCGTCTGAGCATGCCGTTGAAAACGACGCCGAAATAGGTCGACAGCCCCTTGATAATGGCGACTGAAATGACCGCGGCGGCGACGAACCAGGATGCGGTTACATTCTGGTCGACGAAAATCTTGTTGACCATGGACCGTGTGAGCAGGGCGAAAGCCGATGTCGAAGCCGCCACGAAAACCGAACATATCAGCCCGGCAAGATAGATGCGGACATTTCCCGGCATACTCTCCCGCAGCAGGCGTTTTATGATTGCGAGAGATTCAGATGCATTGGCTTTCATTTCACTGGTTTTAACGAGATCCAGGACTCGCGGCCTGTTGGCGGAGCTACTCAAAACGAACTCTATATTTTGTAATTGTGTTGGCGGTGGATAAAATAGTAGCAATCTTGTCGGGAGTGTCTAACATGATCGGTACAACCGCGAAATGAAAATTTGGCCGGTCGCAGGAGCGGTTTAACGAAAACGATAAAAAGTTTCAGTATCTGAGAAATGGAAGACATATCCGTCCAATTGATGGCGGTATCCTGTCAGATTTCGTCATTGCATGTTCGCAATGGCATCACAAGGACGCTGTGATCCGATACGGTCACATTGTGATGAATTGATGAATAGTACACATTTTGAAGCTTCAGATTTTGATCTCCAGAAAACCAGACCTTATCTCGGTCCTGTACCCCGGATTGGAACGTTGGCGTTGAATACACAACAGCCGGGAATTGCGAAGCAGTATCGCGCGGCGGTTTGCTGCACGACGCACAAGCGTCCCAAAATGCTGGCGAGGCTTTTGTCTTCCTGGGAGAACCTGGAAATACCGGAGAATGTGGATCCGTTTTTCATCGTAGTTGAGAATGATGCACAGGAATTGTGCCGGAAAATCGTAGAGAATGCGGAACGGCAGCTCTCACCCTACGACGTGATCTACGCCTCGGAAGCTATGCCCGGAATACCGGCCGTCCGCAACAAGGCCATTGAAACCGCGATTTCCGGTGGCGCAGATCTCATCCTTTTTGTTGATGACGACGAAACCGTCAGTACGCAATGGTTGACCGAAATGGTGCGCACCTATGATGAAACAGGCGCGTTTCTCATCGGTGGTCCGGTCTTCGGAAGCTTCGCTGAAGACAAGTCCGACACGTTCCTGTTGCGACTTATCCGTAAAGGTCTCGATGCCCGATACCGCCGCATCGCCGAAAAAGCCGAGCGGAAACTGAAAAGCAATCAGGGCCACACCATAACGGTGGTGACTTGTAACTGGCTTGCTGATGCGCGGCTGTTTACCGAGTTCGATATGTCGTTCGACGTCAGCCTTAGCGAGACTGGCGGCAGTGACGCGAAATTCTACCGAACCGTAAGCAAGTATCACAACCTGCCGACCAGCTGGTCGCCCCAGGCAGTGGTTTATGAGACTGTTCCACCCGAACGGCTCACACCGAAGTATCAATATTACAGGGGCATGGAACAATCCCGCAATTCAATGCATCAGAAGCTTGAAGAATACCCTAAAGTGGTTGTTTTTCCGATGATCCTGGGGAACATAGCAATTCGCGCTTTCACTCTGACGGCCCTTGTATTGACTATTCCCTTCAACGCAGGCCCGGCTCTTGTGCGTATCTTGCGATCCGCAGGATGGCTTGCAGGCCGAATAAGCGGATTTTTCGGCGCACGATCCAAACTGTATGAGAATTTCAACGGGTCTTAGTTTTCCAGTCTGCCGGCAAAAGGATCACCAGGTTCGTCTCGGTCCCGTGTCGATGTGATAGAACCCGCCCGAATAGTATTTGTATCCTCCGACTTCGGGCTGGGATTTCAGATAGGCGACAACCGACGAAGGATCTCCTGGCACCGAAAAATCAACTGCTTTGCATTTGAGGTGGTATGAATTCCGTGCTCCGCCCTTCCGCCAGTTTTCGTACCACCAGCGTTTTGTAGAGTTCACGGTGACCGGGCCATAGCGTTGTGACACCCGGTTAAGGACTCGCTTCAGTTTTCTTGGAACACACCATTTGGTGTCCTGATATGAAACGGTTGACGATGATGTTCCAATCCAGCCAAAACCTGGCAGACTGGAACAGCCTGACACCATCAGCATCGACGCCAGCAACGCCGACGTAATTTGTATACGCAATTTCATGTCGCCTCGCACGGTTCACCTGCGAGGCGCAAAATTGCTCACAATTGATTAAGATTGTCATGAAAAACATGGTTAATCGGCAAGTTATGCGGAACTGCAGGTCACCTGACCTGTTGAAAGCTTTTGGTGCGCCAGTCGTAGAAGCGGTGTCGGGTCCATTGTCGGAACTTGCTGTTGATTGCTCCAACGCTGGTAATGTCGCCGCCCAGAAAATATATTTCCAGCGCGCCACTGCGTCTCAGCGATCTTCCGGTGAGCAACTCAGCGCCGGAGTAGCATCGTGGCATGCGGATATGCGCAGCAGCCACGACGATGTCGGCTTCGTCACACGCGGCGCCAAGGTATGACAGATCCTCGATCGTCGCGATCTTCAGACCATTGCGTGTGCGTCCCGCGCACCACGCGCCTTTGGCGCATCTGAATAAAATTTCCTTATTTAAATCCGTATTTTGAAATAATGTATGAAAGCGTTTTCTTTTATCCGGAGTGGAGGTCGGGACGTCGTCTGAGGCGTGGATAAATGGTTTCACGATGAAATTCAGGTCAAGAGCATCTTTCCATTGATCAACGACAAAGGCGGATGGGCGCGCTTTGTTTGTTGCCACGCCATTGTCATAAAATAGGCCGACGAGTGCGCCGTCTTCTGAAATGATCGCCTCAGGCAGTTCGCCGGGCACCGCGCCCAGCCCCCAAAAAATTCCGACAATGAAAAGCGCTGCGCCGAAAAAACGCAACCATGAGCGCATCAGAACGTGTATCAGGAAGCCGACAAGCGCGACGAGAAATGGCTGAGATGCGATTCTTCCGGTAATGGCGTCGCCGCCGAGCCGTTCTGTTTGCATTGCGATCGCTACGACTGCGTCCAGCCCTGCCCCCATGATCTGCAACGGCCAGTATTCAAGGTGCAATGGCATTGCGATGAGGGAAACAAGACCGAAGGGCATGACGACAAATGTCACGACGGGCATGGCGGCCAGATTGGCAAGGAGACCGTACGGCGCGATCCGTTGGAAATGTTCGACTGCAAACAGGCCAGTTGAAACGCCAGCAACAAGGGATGTAAAGGCAATTCCCAGAAAGAATTGCAGCGCCACTTCCAATGTCCGGTTCATGGAAAGGAAGGAAGCCTGATCGTTGTTTCTCGATCTCCTCGACCATACGGAATAGGCTGATATCAGGGCGATTGTCGCCGCAAATGACATCTGGAACCCGGGACCGATAACGGCGGAGGGCTGTATCAGGATAATGATGATGGCCGCAAGCGCGACGTTTCTCAACGTCAAGGCCATTCTGTCGGTCAAAACTGCGATCAGAAAAATCACGAACATCAGCCATGCCCGTTGGGTCGAGACTGCGCCGCCGGAAATCAGCAGATAGGCTGTCGCGGCGGCAAGCGCAAAGAGTGCCGCGATCTTTCGTGTCGATCGTGTATGAACAAAGTATGGAGAGAAGCTGAGCGCGCTGCGTACGAGCAGCAAGACTGTTCCTGCGACAAGCGCCATGTGCAGGCCTGAAATCGCCAAAATATGCGCCAATCCGCTTGCACGAAGGGCGTCGACAGTCTGCTCAGATATGGAGCGTCTGTCGGCAACCGCCAGCGCGCTTGCGAGTGCTCCGGTGTCAGCCGGAAGCGCCGCTCGAATTCGGCTAGCGATTGTTTCTCGTAAACGGCTGAGCATGATGGAGACTGGCTGTGCGCCAGTGTAGTCGTTTGTCCGTTTATCGCCTTTAAGCGGCTTGCCATAGAAATAGCCATAGGCGCCGATGCCTTTGAAATAAGCGTCAAAGCCGAAGTCGTAGCCGCCGGGCAACGCTGGGCCGGATGGCGGACCCATTCTGGCGAGACCTTTTATGGCGTCGCCGATTTCCACTGGTTTGTGGTCCGCTCTCGCCAAAAGTCTAATGGTTTCCGGCGGACGCCCAATAACCGGATCAGAGGTGCGGGCGAGCCGGATCGTGTAACGCCAGTAATTTCGATAATCGACATCACGGGCTAGCACCACCCCTTCCAGTCGCGTCGTGATCTCACTGTCAAGGATAGTCGTTGATCGACGCATCGTCTCGACCTGGGCGGCTGTCATTCCAGTCGCAAGTCCGGCAAGGAGAAACACTACATATCTGTAGAATGGCCGATTCCCGAGCGCAGTGTGTGCTAGCCATGACGCCAGAAAAAATAGAAATATCGCAATTGCAGACGGCGCTCGAGCAAATCCGAACCAGACGGCGGCGCCGAAAGCCATGGCGACGGGAAACCATAGAAAATGATGTCCGTATGAGACTTCTTGTTCCCATGCCTGGCTGATGCGCATTGAAATGGAGCGCAATGCCTCGCCGTGATCCCGTAACGTGAACCTGTTTGACTTTGTAGAGGGCTTCGTCGTTTCGGAAATAGCCGAACTGTCGGTCTTCGAGGCAGACGCGGCGGAATCCTGAATGTCTTCAATCTGGTTGCTGGCCATGCCGCGATACAATCATGGGTATAGTCACACGGCAATGGTTTGGTGGGAACTTGCGCTCCAGCAGATGTGTGTTACATGGACCGCCATTTCCGGTTCCCACACAGAGGCTTCCATGTCAGGTGAAACCATCACCCGTTTCGCACCGTCCCCGACGGGATTTTTGCATATAGGCGGCGCACGCACCGCGCTCTTCAACTGGCTGTGGGCGCGTCATTGCGGCGGCAAGATGCTGCTTCGGATCGAGGATACGGACCGCAGCCGAAATTCCGACGAGGCGGTGGCGGCCATTCTTGATGGTCTAACGTGGCTGGGCGTGACATGGGATGGCGCACCGGTTTCACAATATTCTCGTGTGGAACGCCACAGAGAGGTTGCGCAGGAGTTGGTTCGACGCGGTGAAGCCTATTATTGCTATGCTTCACCACAGGAGCTTGAAGATATGCGGGAGAAAGCCCGCTCTGAAGGACGCCCTCCCCGCTATGACGGTC
This sequence comes from Flavimaribacter sediminis, assembly GCF_019492055.1. GTDB lineage: Bacteria > Pseudomonadota > Alphaproteobacteria > Rhizobiales > Rhizobiaceae > Flavimaribacter > Flavimaribacter sediminis. The sequence continues at coordinate 1,528,196 of NZ_JAICBX010000001.1, forward strand.
GCTGGCGTGACCGCGACCCCGCCGAAGCGCCCGCGGGCGTCGCTGGCGCAATCCGCATCAAGGCGCCGAAGGAAGGCGAGACACTTGTCGCAGACAATGTTCAAGGCGATGTCCGGTTTCCGAACAGCGATCTTGATGATTTCATCATTCTGAGATCCGACGGCAATCCAACCTACATGCTCGCGGTCGTGGTTGACGATCATGATATGGGCGTCACGGATATCATTCGCGGTGACGATCATCTTACCAACGCGGCGCGTCAAACGGTCATCTATCGCGCCATGGGCTGGGATGTGCCGAGCATGGCGCACATACCATTGATACATGGCCCGGACGGCGCAAAATTGTCCAAGAGACACGGAGCGCTGGGCGCAGAGGCATACCGCGCGATGGGGTTTCTGCCTGAAGCGCTTACGAACTACCTTGTCAGGCTTGGCTGGAGCCACGGCGACGATGAAATTATGTCAATCGACCAGATGATCGAATGGTTCGATATTGGCGACGTCAACAAGGGCGCAGCGCGGTTCGACGTCAAAAAGCTCGAAGCGCTTAATGCGCACTATATCCGTAGCAGCGATGATAAATATCTGACTGACGCCCTCGTTTCGGTTCTGCCGGAAATCGAAGGAGGCGCCTTTTTTGCCGAGCGTTTGACTGACATACGTAGGGCGCAATTGCTTCAGGCCATGCCTGGTTTGAAGGAACGTGCGCGCACGCTCGTAGATTTGGCGGATGGAGCGCGTTTCATCTTTTCCGAACGGCCGCTGGAAATGGAAGAAAAAGCCGAGAAGATACTTGCAGAAGGCGGCAGGGATGTTCTGGCGAAAATCCTGCCAGTACTGGAAGGCGTCGCGGATTGGTCGGTTGAGGCCACGGAAAATGCGGTTCGGGACTTCGCTGATGTAAATGAACTCAAGCTCGGCAAAGTCGCGCAGCCGTTGCGATCCTCCCTGACCGGGCGCACGACCTCGCCGGGGATATTTGATGTCCTTTCAGTTCTCGGAAAGGACGAGAGCGTTGGACGGATTCGTGATCAAATCGCGTAGCGCACGAACCCATAGTTTATCCATGCAAAGCTGTAAGCGATTGATATTATGTGACTGATTGCTACGGATTGGAATTCGGATGGTCTTTCAGGGGTTCGGTTTCTTTACCTGGGAGACTATTTTCCTATATGCCATTGCATCGATACACTTTTGCCTCTCTTGGCAGGGCGTCGGAAATCGGCTAGCAACTGCACACTAATCATTGCGGCGCTGCACATCTCGCATTCCGTTTTGTATTTTCTGTTGAAGGGGACCAGTATGACGGCATCGAACGCCAAGCTTTCCGTCGATGGGAACGATATTGAACTCAAGGTTCGTAGCGGATCCATCGGACCTGACGTTATCGACATCGCCAGCCTGTATAAACAGACAGGCACATTTACCTACGATCCAGGATTTACGTCTACGGCGTCCTGTGAATCCCAGATCACCTATATCGATGGCGATAAGGGAATTCTTCTCCACCGTGGATATCCGATCGATCAGTTGGCCGAGCACGGCGACTTCCTCGAAGTCTGCTATTTGCTTCTCTATGGCGAGCTTCCCACGAAGACCGAAAAGGCTGATTTCGATTATCGCGTGACGCGGCACACAATGCTTCACGAACAGATGTCGCGCTTCTTTACCGGCTTCCGTCGTGATGCTCATCCCATGGCGATCATGTGTGGCGTCGTCGGCGCGCTTTCCGCCTTTTATCATGACTCAACGGATATTACCGATCCCTATCAGCGGATGGTCGCCAGCCTCCGCATGATTGCGAAGATGCCGACGATCGCGGCCATGGCCTACAAATACCATGTTGGTCAGCCATTCGTTTATCCGAAGAATGATCTCGATTACGCCTCCAATTTCCTGCGCATGTGTTTCGCGGTGCCTTGTGAGGAATACGAAATCAATCCGGTTCTTGCGCGCGCCATGGACCGCATTTTCATACTCCATGCGGATCACGAACAGAACGCATCGACGTCAACGGTGCGTCTTGCCGGTTCTTCGGGCGCCAATCCATTCGCCTGTATTGCTGCTGGCATTGCGTGTCTCTGGGGACCTGCCCATGGCGGCGCCAATGAAGCCGCTCTCAACATGCTGAGTGAGATTGGCTCGGTTGATCGCATTCCGGAATTCATTGGACGCGCCAAGGATCACAACGATCCGTTCCGCCTGATGGGATTCGGACACAGGGTCTACAAGAATTACGACCCGCGGGCGAAGATCATGCAGAAGACCACGCATGAAGTGCTCGGCGAGCTTGGCATCAAGGACGATCCGCTCCTTGAGGTGGCGATCGAGCTCGAAAGAATAGCTCTGACTGATGAATATTTCATCGAAAAGAAGCTTTATCCGAACATCGATTTCTACTCTGGCATCACGCTGAAAGCGCTTGGCTTCCCAACGACCATGTTCACTGTTCTTTTCGCCCTGGCGCGGACCGTCGGCTGGATCGCGCAGTGGAAGGAAATGATCGAGGACCCGAACCAGAGGATCGGTCGTCCCCGCCAGCTCTACACCGGCGAAGAAGAGCGGGACTACGTTCCGCTATCAAGCCGCGGCTAAGGCTACAAATGAGGCCGGCACATGTTGCCGGCCTTTTTTCTGGAAGCGTTGTCGAGCTTCGGTCGCGTCACGCAGTACCTGACTGCCCGTCGATCCTCGCAAAAATACCTTGAATCTGGCACAGTGAAGCGATCCGAATCACTGTGTTCGAACCGAGACTGAAATCGCAACAAGGCGCGCCATCGACTATGGATGACAATAACGATCTGTTCTCGAAACTGACGGAATCGCCCTCGCCTGTTCGGCGAGACAGCAGCGCGCCATCCAGGGAACAGTCTGTAGAAGAGACGGAGAAAAAACCAACGCGGTCTCGTGTGCAACCGGTTTCAACTGAAGACGGCTATTCTGCGTCTGACATTGAGGTCCTTGAGGGGCTTGAGCCCGTTCGCAGACGTCCGGGAATGTATATCGGCGGCACGGACGTCGGCGCATTGCATCACCTTTTTGCGGAAGTGATCGACAACTCCATGGACGAGGCCGTCGCAGGCCATGCCAATTTCATAGAAGTGGAGCTGGGAGCGGACGGTTATTTGACCGTGACCGACAATGGAAGAGGCATCCCGGTCGACGCACATCCGAAATTCAAGGACAAATCCGCTCTCGAAGTCATAATGACGACTTTGCACGCCGGCGGCAAGTTTGACTCCAAGGTCTACGAAACATCCGGTGGTCTGCACGGCGTCGGCGTCTCGGTCGTCAATGCGTTGTCGGATCGGCTGGAAGTAGAGGTCGCGCGTGGTCGGCGGCTATACAGGCAAATATTCGAGCGTGGAATACCCGCCGGAAAGCTGGAAGATCTCGGTGAGGTTCATAATCGCAGGGGAACACGGATTCGCTTTCATCCCGACGCCCAGATATTCGGAGACAATGCGCGTTTTGAACCGGCGCGTCTTTTTCGCATGGCTCGCTCCAAGGCTTACCTGTTCGGGGGCGTTGAAATCCGGTGGAATTGCGATCCTTCTCTGCTGAGTGAAAAGGACGAGACGCCTGACAAGGCAGTCTTCCATTTCCCGGGCGGATTGAAGGATTATCTGGAAGCCTCCATCGGCGCCGACCACAAGGTGACGCGGGATTCCTTTTCCGGGCGCAGCGAGAAAAAAGGCGGACACGGAACGGTCGAATGGGCGGTTACATGGTACACGGGCGAACCCTTCATGAATTCCTACTGTAACACGATACCCACTCCCGAAGGTGGGACGCATGAAGCCGGGTTCCGGCTCGCTTTGACGCGCAGCCTCAAGGCTTATGCAGAGCTTACCGGCAACAAGCGCGGCTCTATCATTACGACGGACGATGTGATGATTTCGGCTGCCGGCATGCTTTCGGTGTTCGTGCGCGAACCCGAATTCGTTGGGCAGACCAAGGACAAGCTGGCGACCGTTGAAGCACAGCGTCTCGTGGAGAACGCAGTCCGCGATCCCTTCGATCATTTCCTTGCCGATTCGCCGCAGGATGCGGCGCGCCTTCTCGAATGGGTTGTCGAGCGCGCTGACGAACGAGTTCGCCGACGCAAGGAACGCGAAGTTAATCGCAAGTCCGCCGTCAGGAAATTGCGGCTGCCTGGAAAGCTCGCCGACTGTTCGCAGGGAACAGCGGCCGGCGCGGAATTGTTTATCGTCGAGGGAGATTCGGCTGGCGGATCGGCAAAGCAGGCGCGAGACCGTTCGAACCAGGCTATTCTTCCGCTACGCGGGAAAATTCTGAACGTCGCCAGCGCAGGCCGCGACAAGCTTGGCGCCAACCAGCAGATCGCCGATCTCATCCAGGCGCTGGGCTGCGGCACGCGCACAAAATACCGGGAAGAGGATTTGCGCTACGAGAAGGTCATCATCATGACCGACGCCGATGTTGACGGCGCTCACATAGCCTCTCTGCTGATCACATTCTTTTATCAGGAAATGCCTGACATGATCAGTGAGGGGCACCTGTATTTGGCGGTGCCTCCCCTGTACAGGATCACCCAGGGCAGCAAGACGCTTTATGCGCGGGATGACCCACATCGCGAAGAACTGCTGCAAACGGAATTCACCGGCAAAGGCAAGGTAGAAATCGGACGCTTCAAAGGCCTCGGGGAAATGCTGCCCGCGCAGTTGAAAGAGACGACGATGCACCCAAACAAGCGAACCCTTCTCCGCGTCGAGATTGATGACGCGGCAATAGAAGACACCCGTACCGCAGTTTCAAATCTCATGGGAACAAAGGCGGAAGCGCGGTTCCAGTTTATCCAGGAAAGAGCTGAATTCGTCGAGGATCTGGATATCTGACGCGTATGATCACGCTTCGAAGATCATTTCGAAGCCGCCGTAGATCAGCCGCCTGCCGTCAAACGGAAACTCGAATTGATCCGGCTGCATCCTGGGATCTTCCATCACTTTCTGCATGCCTTCATTGCGCGCATCGCGCGATGGCCACGTTATCCAGGAAAACACCACCGTTTCATTTTCTTCCCGCTTAACAGCCATGGGGAAGGATGTAACTTCACCGTCGGGCACGTCGTCGCCCCAGCATTCCACCACTGTCAATGCGCCATGCTCCTTGAAGACAACAGCCGCATCTTTGGCGTGCTTGAGGTATTTTTCCCTGTTCGCGTTCGGAACTGCTGCAACAAAGCCGTCTACATAGGGCATGGTTTAATTCCCATCATCAGATTTTGGCTCAGGGCCGAGCGGCAGACTATTGCCGTATGGTGACGATTGAATGTTCATCGCTTCAGTAATGTCAGCTTCGATATTCACCGCATGTTAGCTGATACTTTTATTACAGGCGTCCCGAATGTCCGGATTGACGTCATATTCTTCTGCAGGCCTTGCGCCGACCAGGCGAGTAAACTCCGGCACGCCGCCACCGTTCAGCTGGCGGCGGTTTGCACCAGTCGGCGAACCTCGTCTACGACCACCTTTCCCATCGCATTTTTAGGCAAGGCGTCGACAAAAAGGATTTCCTTTGGTTGTTTGAAGCGCGCAATCCGCTCTTTAAGCGCCGAATGGACTGTTTCGGCCGTGAGCGTGTCATCGGCGCGGGTCACCACGGCGACCGGCGCCTGACCCCATTTCTCATCAGGGCGGCCAACAACGCAACATTCGCCAATTCCCGGCAATTCGCTCAAGACGCGCTCGATCTCTGCAGGATAGATGTTTTCACCCCCGGAAATCAGAACATTCTTGAGCCTGTCCCGAAACCAGTACAGCCCGTTGCTGTCGCGTACAGCCACATCGCCTGTCCTGAACCAGCCGTCCTTCGTGTTGTCTCGCGTCGCAGCGGGATTGTTCCAATAACCGCTAAAGCAGTTCGGGGCTTTGACCCAGACTTCACCGGGTGTTCCATCCGGCGCGTCCTGGCCCTCGGCATCGACAATACGGATGGAACTATGAAGCCCCCGCCGTCCAATGGAGCCGACGGTGTGGAATGCCTCGTCGATTGTTTGATAGATAGACACGGGTCCGGTTTCGGTCGCTCCATAGATCTGAACGACCGGAATCGATTTCGCATGCACTTCTTCGATCAGTGATACGGGAACATCAGTCGATCCTATCGCCATGCATTTCAGGCGAGATGGATTGAATTCTTCCCAATCCGGATGAGAGGTCAGCGCGCGCAAGATCGTCGGAACCACGGTCACAAGAGTGACAGTGTCGAAGAGTTCCGGCGCGTAGAAGGCGTTCGGATCGAATTGCGCATGCAGCACCACGGTTCCGCCTGCCAGGAATGTCGGCAAGGTCTGTATGTTCAGGCCGCCTACATGGAACATTGGCAGGATGTTCAAGGTCACGTCGGTGTCGGACATGCGGAAGGCGTGACGGCTGCTCAACGCGTTCCAGAATACCGCCTGCTGTGTAATGACCGCGCCTTTCGGTCTGCCGGTCGTGCCGGATGTGTAAACCAGCAATAGCGGATCTGTTATCCGTCCGGGTTCCGCCTGTTGTGTTGATGCTGTGCCGCCATTCAGGCAGACCCTGGCTTTCACTATGTCATCGAGTTCCCGCGTGACGCGCGGAAGTTCTGACTCGAACGTGGTGTCGTGAAACAGGACCCGTACGCCGGCGTCAGACAGCACATAGTTCAATTCGTCAGCGGCAAGTCGCCAGTTTAGAGGAACCAGCATGAGACCCAGACGCGCCGCGGCGAACAGCAGAATGATCTGTTCGTCGCTGTTCTTGCCGTACCAAGCGATACGATCGCCGCGTTTCAAGCCGAGATCACCTGAAAGATACTCGGCCTGGTTTGCAATCTTCTCACGCAGCTCGCTGTAAGTTGTTTCCTGACCGTTGAAGATCAGCGCAGCCTTGTTTGGCGCGAACTCTGCGTGACCGGTAATCCACGTGTCGATGGTCTGCGCTTCGACCGAACTATCCATGCTGTCAGGCAGCATCTTCGTCATCGGTCTCGCCTTCCTCGTAGAGCGCCTCGCGTCCGAGCTTGTCCATGCACAGTTCCGCCGTCCAGGGAAGCATCAAAGAGCCGCAGCGGCTGTCACGATAGAGCCGTTCGAGCGGCAATGTCCGAAGCATGGACTGCCCGCCACAGGTTCTGATCGCCAGTCGCGATATCTCGTTTGCGTTTTCCATGACGGTGTATTGCGCCGCCCATGCCCGCATGACGGACGCCTTGTCCGGACCCGGACGGGCTTCCGAAATCGCCTGGAACCAGATGGCCTTGGTCTGCTCAAGCATGATCCGCATCTGTGCAGCCGCGAGTTGCTTTGTCGGATACATGCGCCGTTTCACCGGAGGCATGCCTTCGATTTCGCCACGCAGATACCGCACCGTGAAATCATACGCGGCCTGGGCGATGCCCATGTAACTTGGCGTCAGCGTCATGAACATATGAGGCCAGTTTTGCGCCGCTGAATAATATATGCCGCGAGGCATCAATTGTTCCTGATAAGGAACGAACACATCGTTGAAGATCAGCGTACGCGACACCGTTCCACGCATGCCCAGGGGATCCCAGTCGCCGACCACCGAGACGCCTTCCGCCGTATTCGGAATGGCGATATACATCGTATTGCGCCGCGAGGGTTTCTCGTCCGAGTGCTCCAATTCCGTGCACAGGACGCCATAATAGTCGGCGTGACCTGAGAGAGAGGCGAAAATCTTCTTGCCGTTAACGATCCATCCGCCATCCGATCTGACCGCTGTCGTGCCAAACGCCTTGAAACCGGCTGCCGCTGCGCCGCCTTCAGAGAACGGCTGCGCATAGATCGCGCCCTCTTCGACAATTCGTGCGTAATGATGTTTGCGATAGGCTTCGTGCTCTTTTCGCTGGCTATCGTCCATTTCAAGGCCATCGGCAAGAAAGCCGGTCCATAGGCAGGAACTGACGTGCATGTTGAAGGTAAGCGCCGTCGCGCCGCAATAACGGCCGATTTCCGCAGCCGTCAGCATATAGGTCTGGTAGTCGGCCCCTGCCCCGCCAAATCGTTCCGGAACGCAAATACCCAACAGGCCGGAAGTCGCAAGGTCCTGATAGTTTTCCGTCGGGAATGTCGCTTCGCGGTCATACTCGAAAGCGCGCTGGGCGAATTTTTCCTGTCCAAGCTTGCGCGCGACCGTCGCAAGTTCGATTTGCTTGTCCGTCAGTCGCCAGTTCTCCGGCTCGAAAATGGCCGTATCACCACTATCCATTGTTAAACCTCTTCTTCAGGAAATCCGATATGATTTGATTGGTTTTTTCAGGCTCCTCGACGTTGACGAGGTGACCTGCATTCTCGACGAGATGGAACTCCGCTTCGCGCATTTTGGAAGCCATCCGCTCCATGGTTTTTGCTGGCGCCGTGCGGTCCTCACCACCAGCTATAAGACACGCCGGGCAATCAATATTCGCAATGCCGTCGCGCCGGTTAAAAGCAACCAGGCACTCGAGAACTGCGCGATAGGTTTCGACGGGCACATCGGCCATCCAGTCAATCGCCGCATCGATCACGGCGGAGCTTGCCGACAATCCGATCATGGTTGGAACCAGCCGTTCTGCGACTTGTCGCATTGAATTTCCGGTCTCCAATGGAGCAAGCCTTTGTTCAAGAAATTTCTCCTTGAATTCCGGGTCGCGCCCGCCGAAAGCAGACGTCGTTGCGATAAGGACAAGGGAGGCCACCTGATCAGGACATCGAAGCGCGTAGTCCATCGCAATCATCCCGCCTATGGAGTGGCCGACAAGGTGGACGCGCTCGAACCCTTTGACATCCAGAAATTGCCCCAACTTTTCAGACAGTGTTTCAAAATTGACCGGTGAAACTGTTTGAGACTCGCCGTACCCCGGCATGTCCCAGGACAGGATGCGCCTATGCAGGCCGAGGCCGTCCAACTGCGGGCGGAAGCTTTCGGCTGCGCCGCCGATTCCATGCAGACAAACGAGAGGCGCCCCTCCCCGCCCACTTTCCAAATAGGCGACGCCGGCGGCGTGCATCATGACGTCAACTTGCCGTTTTCGACCACGCAACGGTCATCGAGACGGATCGTGCAGCCCATCATCGGCAGGTCGAAATGCCCGTCCGTGAAGCGGTTTGCGAATTCATTGGCGCCGGTTGAATACAGGAAGTTTCCTGCGACCGCCCGCAGTTCCGTCCCGTTGCAATCCCGCTTGTCATACATTGTCAGCGCCTCGTAACGGGCGGCTCGGTTCAGCCCCCATCCGACATGGCTGGTCGCGAATGCGTTCTTGTCGCCAAAGGCGTCGAGGTAGTCGCGCATGAGGCGGGCGTCGACGCCACTGCCTTCAATTCCGGTGACGTAGTCATCTTCCAGATGGAAAACGACCTGGCTGTCGAAATAGCGTTTGAAAGTAAGGTTCATGTCGCCCGGTTGGAACACCAGACGGCCGTTGACGGAACCTGCGGCGGGAAAGCTGACGACAATGCCGCCGGGCCAGTGTGCAAGCGTTCCCGGGCGATCCGTCCATCCCCATACGCCAACGGTTGAGGCGCCGTCCATGTTAACCGTCAGATCGGTGCCGGCGTCGCTCGTTACTGTCATCGCGTCGGCGCCACGGCACAGTTTCACCGCAGCTTTCACATCCTCCATCAGCGAAAGCTCCGGCTTGCACCGTTCAAGCGCGTCCGGGTGCTCATTGGATATGTTGAGGATGCGTGTCCCGCTTTTCAGGATGCCTGCTGTTTGTGGCGCATGCATCAGACCTTCGACAGTAAGGTCGATAACAACATCCACGCCGCACAGCGCGGATACGGCCGCTGCCTGACCATTCAATGCGGTGGATGCTCCTGTCGACCGAAGGATCGCCGGACCCGGTTGCGGAGGCGTGGGCACCGTGACATGGAAATAGGTGGCCTCGGTTCGCGCCAACGCGAGTTCTGCAAGTTGAACATTCAATGATCGGCTTTGCGTCTCTGAAAGAATGGCGACGGATTGGCCAGCGTCGATGGCGCAAAGATCCATCACCTGCTGGAAAGCGTCGATCCACTTGGCTTCAACCCTGTCCTCTAACACTGCGGCCTCCTTCTTCGATCCCCGTTTCATTTGCAATGTATATGAAAATGAAATATATTAAAAGTCATATATATATTCACAGGAGATGGTGATGCGTGACAAGCGCGGCCTACGCAACGCCCTTGGAAAATTCGCAACCGGCGTCGCCGTTGCAACGACAGTCACGCAGGATGGCAAACCTGTCGGCGTAACCATCAATTCATTCACCAGCGTCTCGCTCGAACCGGCGCTGGTTCTGTGGTCCCTGACCCGCAACTCGCCAAATCTCCGGCATTTCACCGGACATGGTTGGTTCGGAATCAATATATTGAGCGCAAGCCAGTCAGAGGTAAGCCGCGTTTTTGCATCGCCGACGCCAGACCGCTTCGAGAAAATCGACTGGCGATACGGAATTCATGGAGTGCCGGTTCTTGATGGAACGCTCGCGAGGTTTGAATGCGAAGTTGAACGGGTAGCCGATGGCGGCGATCATCTTGTATTCTTCGGTCACGTACACGCGCACAATGAGGAAGAACGCGAACCGCTTCTCTTCTTCTCGGGACAGTATGGAACCGCAAACATTGCAAGCTGAAACGGACATTTCTACCGACAGACCCTTTACGGGCGACTATCTGTTGTATCTTCTGGCCCAGGCCAGCGCCGCCGCCAGCAACAGTTTCCATGCTGATCTTGCGGCGCTCGGCGTATCTGTGCCGAAATGGCGCATACTTGCCAGTCTTCATCCAATCGGCCAGATGACCATTGGACAACTGGCGAAGGAGTGTTTGCAAAAGCAACCCACATTGACCCGCATCGTAGACAGGCTGGAGCAGGATGGTCTCGTCAGGAGATCCCATTCCCTGTCGGATCGTCGAGAGGTGCGGGTCAGCCTGACTGACAAAGGCAGGCAACTGACAGCCAGCCTTGTCGCCAGGGCAAGACACCACGAGGCTGCAATCTTGGACAACTACAGCGCCGACGAGGTCGAGGCTCTGAAAGAGACTCTCCGGGAACTCATAAGACGCGCATCCTGAGCCGGTTGGATTATTCAGAAAGGTAGATGCCAGAATACTATTCTAGCGCCGGAAGCCAATCAGCCACCAAAAGCACGCATGGATTGCATTGAATAATTATGCAATCTTGTTGCGATTATTGTTACCTTTGCGATTAAAATGGCGCGATTAACCATTATTAGTCGCATATTTATCACGTATTTTTCACGCTTACCTCACCCCAGTCGATCCACTTCCAGTGTAAAATCTCGACCAAACCAGAGCAGCATCGCCTGCTTTAGGAGTTTGAGATGGCGCACAAAAATACGAACTATCGACCGGTTGATTCCGGGCGGAACAGGGCGGCGAAGGCGCTCACCCGCCGATCCATGGCTACCTTCATGGCGGGTGAGCGCCCGACTTTGTCAGTTCCTTCAAACGAAGAAGACTGCCACCGTTTCTCTACTGTCAGCGTGAGCAGTTTTACCAAGGGACTGCCACACAATCCCTATGGCATTGCGAACCGGAGCGCCTTCGAAGAGTTCGTGACGAGTTTGACATCCGAAACGACCGACGCCTCAATTCTGACTGGTTGCCCTGACGATGAATTCATGGGTTGGGAGGGCGCGCGAGACGGACATGCCTTTACTCTGAACGGAGCGGACCCCACGACTGTTGCGTTGCCGCCTGCACCCAGACTTGGATTTTGCGAGGCTACCGCCGAACTGGCGGAGCTTTACGCCATGGCCCTTGTACGGGATATACCGTTTAGAGCGCTGACAGATCAAGAAACCCTGATCGGATTTCGCTACCCTTCGACCCATCCGTTGAAACCTGGCAAATCGGCTAATATTGGCGACCTTTTTGAAGAACTGGAGAAACTCGCCTGGTTTGACAAGGCGCGCACTGTCGCAACCTCCTTTGGCGGGCGGCGATTGACGCAACCGGAGTTGCGTCGCAGGCAGGTGAAATGGCTGTCGAACCTGGATCGCGTATCCGTTGACGCGCTTCTCTCAGGAGCGCCGGTCGGCGGAGAAACCTGGCTGTCACAGTTTCTTTTGATAGGAAGCGGAGCGTGCGAACGACATCCGACACGCAAGGTTTCATGCGGTGTGATTTCTGCCGGCGCCCATTCAATCGAGCAGCGCATAGCAGCGCCGGCGCCCGGACTCGATTACCTGACGAACTGGCATGACTGGTTGCGTAGCCAGAACGGCGCCAGGGCAACCGGCTCGCCTGCTGCAGCTGACCGAATCAGGTTCGTTTCGACGCCACGTGATCTCTCAGCATATGGTCGTTTTGATCCCGTTCACCAGCCATTTGTCAATGCAGCGCTGATCCTGCTTGGCAACGACGCGCCGCGCGACGCCGGCCTGATGCGCAGCAAAAAGGGCTTGTCAGCGAGTTGGGGTTTCACAGAGATCAATCGCCTGCTGGGAGACGCTGTATTGCAGGCGACAAGAGCAGTTCGCAGGCAGCAATACCAGATTCACCGCCGCGGAAGGCCCGAGTCCCTTGCGGCTATGCTTTCACTTGAAGCAAATGGCGAGGGTCTGCAATTGGGCGAGGCCCAAAATTCGATCCAGTTGATGCTGAAAGATCTCGGCGCAGGTCAGCCCGATGACGCCTCCCGCCCCGGCGTGTTGCTCGACTGGATTTCGCAATTGAATGCAGATCGAAACGATCGAAAGCCCCAGGATTTTGAGTCCCTTTTCCTGGTTGACCCAAACCGCAACTATCTTTTGCCAATGGCTTGGCCCGATGGAGCCCCCATGTCTCCGTCCTACGGGTCCCTGCGCGCTGCAGTGGCCGGTGCATGCGTTACTGTCTTAAAGGCGGTTTTTGACATGAACGTGGCCTACACGCGCGCAACTGGCGCAAAGTATAAATATGCGCCAGGCGCATTATCGGGCGAGCGACTCGAGGTTGCCGGAAACATCTTCGGGATTACGCTCGAAGGAGAACTCAACAAGCTTGCCTCCAACATCGCCATCGGTGACCGATTCGCAGGAGCCCATTTTCATTCCGATTGCTACGAAAGTCTCCGCCTCGGCGAATGCCTCGCTGTTGGCATTGTCCAGGAGCAACTCCTCGAATACGGGGTTGCAATGTCAATGTCGTTCACGGGTTTCGACGGCGAAAGAATAACCATCGCGAGCAATGGCAAAGCAGCCAGCGATTCCGTTCGCGCCTATATCGAGCCAGCTTCGGATATTGTGCAGGAGAACCCGCCGCCGGCTTGGGAGGAGATGGAGGATTGGGAATATCGCTTCAATTCCTGGTGGACCCGATCCGTTGTCGAATTCGAAAATCCGATGCTGGACCTCGACGAGGTCGATATTGAATTTGCAATGCCTCAGCTCAAGGAAAAACTTCAACATCTGACGGCCTGAACGCTCAGGCGAACAGCGTCAGATCAGGATGCCGCTTCGGTTGCGCCTCCGAAGCGGCATTCACTCTCTCTCTTCCATTAATAACGGTATCCGTGTCATGACCAACGAAAGTTCCTCGCACCGAGACATTTTGGCTAAGCCCTGTACGACAGAGCGAATATTTGATTGCCGGTCAGATCCGGCGCAGCGTCGACCAAATATGTCAAGTGAAGTAGGCCGCATATCAAATGACGCCTATTTCAAGGTGATCGCCGGTTCAATGGGCATGGGAATGCTGCTGACCTTTGCGCTGCTTGTCGGGCTTTCATTTCCTGATGGCGCCGCTCTGACAGACGCGGCCGTCGGTCGTCACATAACGGTCTCTGACAATATGATCGCCACCGAACGACGATAATAAATCCGGTTCATCTTCCCATTCAGGACGCGGATTCCGGTATATTTGCGTTCGCTGCCGATTCATCAAGCAAGTTCTGCATGATCTCGGCGTTGCGAGGCAACGACGGGTCGACCGTGTCCTTGTGATGTTGACCGGTTACGATCAGATTGTGGTTGGGCAGAAGCTTGTTCAGTGGATGATGCGGATTGGCAACTTCCCGCTGCAATTCGCGGCTGGCGATAATGTCGATATGGTCCGAAATCGGCGTATCATTCATGTAATTGTGCAAGGCGTATTTCAGTTTTGCCGCAGCGTAGGCGGCGCTGTCCGACGCGCAAATCTTAACCAGGCTGTCGCGCACGTCCTTGTCGAACTTGTCCGCCTTGCTGGCCCGCCAACGAAGACCGGTTTGTCGCTTTGCAATCGCCCTGTTTTTAATCTCCGGAATCTCGAATGCGTCCTTGTCCCTGAAGTCGATCCAGGATCCGTTTGTGAAAAACGTCCTGATCTTGGACAGGAATACCCAGAGTCCCGCCCTGGCCTTGCCGAACCATGTCGTTCCGGCAAACAGACGTCCGGCAAACAATCCGCGCTCCTCCTCATACCGGTCGCGCATCTTGCCTCTCTCGATCCTTGGATCGACAAAGATGATTCGATCGAGCGACTTGCCCTGTGCAGCAAATATTTTGACGATTTCAAGCGTTATCCACGCGCCGCCGCAATAGGCGGCCACATACCACGGACCGGTCGGATTCATCCTGAGTATCGAGCGTGCGTAGTCAGCCGCTATTTCTTCTACGGTGCCGAAAGGCTCGTTCTGATCGTCGAATCCGCGAATCTGAAATGCGTAAACCGGCTGGTCCTCGTGGAAGCCAGCCATGAATTGCGGTTTGGGAAAAAGAAATCCGGCGCTACCATGTATGATGAACAGTGGCGTGCGTGACCCGCCGGTACGGGCCGGCACAAGATTGCTCGGAATTTTACGTTCCGTCGAGCCGGTTTCGCTCTGAATTATTTCGGCGATGGCCTGTATCGTCGAGTTCTCGGAGAGCCTGCCTGATTTGAAGCCTATACCGAATTTTTCACCAATTGCCTTGGCTATCTGAGTGGCGAGGATTGAATTTCCGCCAAGTTCGAAAAAATCATCATCCGTTCCAAGGCCGTCTATTTGAAAGGCTTCGGACCAGATCTCCAGAAGGTCTGTTTCGATGACATTGACGGGCGGCACGTAATCTACAAAGAGATCCAGGCTGTCTCTGTTAATCCGTTCGACCTTTTGATCCATTAATCCGCTCATAAGTGTTCGGAAGTTTTGGTGTCTCTAGCACTTTCAGTAAAAGACAACAAACGCGATGACGCCCAAAAATACTATGCGACGGTCTTCAGTGATTGCTTGGGATCGACGACGTTGGCTTCATCCATCATCTTCTGAATGATCCTTGCATTGACAGGAGAAGAAGATGCTACCGCATCGGTGTGTTTTTCTCCCGATACGATTCTGTTCTGGCGCGGCAATATCCTGTTCAACGGGTGATTCCCGTTCTGAAGTTCCTTTTCCCTGGATCTGCTGACTATGATGTCGACAGGCTGATTGAGCGGCGCACTATTGGCATAGTTGAAAAATGCGTGCTTCAGTTTTGCCGAGGCCAATATGATGTCCGTCGTGCTTTCCAGTGTGACAGCCTCGTCCTCGACCATCTCGCTTTCAAACTTCTTCTTTAGCTGACCAATGCGCACAGCCCGTTGCATGTGGTTTTTCTTGCGGGACAAAATCCACTTGCGCACGGCCGGTACGTCGAAGGCGCCGATTTCACGATAGTCGATCCAATGGCCGGTCGCCAGGAAGCATCGGAACCGGGCCCAATTGGAATGAAAGTTCAGTCTTTCCAGCACGGATGTTGAAAGAACCGGTTTGATGATGCGCGCCGGCGCAGAATAACGCATATCGAACTGTTCACGCATTTTCCCGCGCTGGATCCCGGGATCGATCAGCACAAGTCGGGCAGCTTTTTTCCCCATGCCTTCAAGCCTACGCGCCATCTCCACGACGATCCAGCTTCCCGCGCAATAGCCGGCGATGAACCAGGGACCTTCTGGATTGACCTGTAGCATCGAGTCGACGTAGTCCGCGGCTATCTCTTCGACCGTGTCGAGCGGTTCGTCACGCCCGTCAAATCCGCGTATCTGAAATGCATAGACAGGCTGGTCGTCGTGAAATCCTGCCATGAGTTGCGGCGTAGGGAAAACAATCCCGGCGGCGCCATGCACGAGGAACAGCGGCGGCCGGTTTCCGGTTTGCCTGACGGCGATGACATTGCTGGGTAGAGCAAGGATTTCGTCAGACTCGATAAGATTGACCATGGCGGCCGGGGTGCAATACTGAACGAGAGCGCCGGTTTTGAAGGAAGCCGCGAAGGTTTCATTGATCAGGCTGATGAGTTTCGCCCCGTTAGACGAATTTCCGCCGAGATCGAAAAAGTCGTCATCCATGCCAAGATTTTCAATCTCAAGGCATTCTTCCCAGATTGCTATGACCTTGCGCTCGACTGGTGATGCGGGCTCGATAAACTTGTTGGTCAGGTCGAGAGAATCCCGAGAGATCTGCGACGACTCCTGATGCATGCAAACTTTCCCCTGTGCGACGCCATCAGCGATATCAAACTGTCCGCCCGCATGGTGTCTTACTCATATCGATAGACGACTGGCGCATTGCATCTGATTGCGTTGGGGTGGGCAGCCAGCAGCAATGCGAACCATGGACTACATAGCATACTCTGGCCGGCTTCAGGAACCGTCTGGCGCAGGTTTGGATCAGCTATGCAAACTTCCGATGCATATGTTGGGAAGCACAAAAGCGCGTCGCTTGTCGGCTTCACGCGCTGACACTTTCCCATCCACCGCAGCCGAGTAGCCGGCCCCTCGAGTATAGTCAAGCATAACGGCGAAAGCCACAATGGGGAGCCGTTGAAACCGATGCTGTTTGCCAGAGTTTAACAGGCTGGCGCGGTGTCCGCCCGAAAATTCGAGGCGCATAAACTTGTGATGAAAATTCCCGGGGAATGTGCTATAGAAAATTCAGGCGCTTCGTGACTTAACTTCGCGGTATAGCAAGAGGTTACGGAATCCGCAGATTCCCGAAACGAAGCCAAAATGTATTTTATATAATAATAACAGTTACTTAGCGTATTTCAGCCTGTAATATTCTCCATTTTCAAGTCCGATCACGACTGACTGGCCATCGGGGCCCGTATCAACGAGCATGTCCTTGTCAATGCGGGCTGGCAGTTGGAAGGCTGCGACATTCGCCCAGACGTCACCGGCAAGCGTGACTATTCTCAGAGCCTTGCGATCTGCGTCAGGCAGGGCGAGATCCAGTCTTCCATCTTGATTGAAATCGCCTGAAGCCGACAGTCCCATCTTTCTCGAACCGATGAAATGGTTGGAGAAACCTCCCGCTTCAGCTCTGTTTTTCAGCTTACCCTCGCGTAGTTCCACCAGCTTAAGGACGCCGCCAATATGCGGCGTTTGGACATAGGCAATTTGAAACCCTCCGTTCCCCACGTAATCCTCAATTCCTGCAACATTGAGCCAACGGTTGGGCCGCCCGATAAACTTGGTCGCGGCAATCTGGACAAGGCGCCCTTCCCTCAATCCATACACGGACACCGAAGCTCCTCTGTGAACAGAAGACCGGATTGTAACCACCTCCGCAGATCCGTCGCCGTCCAGATCATGGATCCTGGGTGTACGGTCCTCGAAAACCTCAGTGTTCGGCAATTCCAGTTTCTCTGTCTCTCCATTCTGCAAACGAACGGCCAACACCGACGCCTCTATCGCGTCACCCAATATTCCGTGCTGATATCTGGAAGTCGGCCTTTCGTACCAGGCCTCTTCTATGTCCCCGCCATCGTTGGAGGCGGCAAGCGCGCCGTCAGGCAAGGGATCCCGGCTATCAGGTTTCTGCTCGGGTTTCAGCAAACTTTCGTATGCTGCGACGTCAGTCTTTTTCAGTGACCAAGTTGCATCGGCCAAGGCTGAAATGCAGGTCAGGCAGAACATGGCGCTGGCCAGCGCCAGGCGGAAACCGTTCATTCTGAAATTTCCGCTGC
Source organism: Flavimaribacter sediminis (assembly GCF_019492055.1). Lineage (GTDB taxonomy): Bacteria > Pseudomonadota > Alphaproteobacteria > Rhizobiales > Rhizobiaceae > Flavimaribacter > Flavimaribacter sediminis. The sequence continues at coordinate 1,546,084 of NZ_JAICBX010000001.1, forward strand.
AATACAACGCGCAAAGGCAAATTCGACTGTTGCAAAACTGTAATACAGGTGTGATGTTACTGTCATGGAGGAGCAAAATTTCAAAATTGTTGTCGTCGGCGGCGGCACCGCCGGATGGCTCACAAGCCTTATCATAAGGCACTACGCGCGCGAATCGAAGCTGCCCGTCGAAATTCGTGTAGTGGAATCCAGCAAGATCCCGACCATTGGAGTCGGCGAAGGAACTACGGCGATATTTCGTCAGACCCTCGATCTGATTGGCGTGAAGGATACGGAATTCGTCAAACATACAGGCGCAACGGTCAAGCTTGGCATTCGCCACAAGGAGTGGCTACGCCGTAACCATGTTTACGATGGTCCGCTGGACGACCCGAATTTTCTCGCCGTGGATCCTTCCTTCCGACCCGAGGAGATCGGATCGGCGCTTCACATCTATTCCGTGGCTTCTGGAAAGGAGATACCGAACGTTCATCTGTTCGGACATCTCATGAAACGCGAAAAGAGCCCATACGGGCTCGATCTTGACGGCGCATTCATACCATCCGGACCATTCGAACACGCCTACCATTTCGATCAGGCACGCGTTGGCGCCTACTTACGCAGCAAGGCGGACGATATAGAAATCATCGATGACGAAGTCGTGGATGTTGAACTCGACGCAGAGTCAGGATCGATCGCCAAATTGCGCTGTTCTTCGGGTGCGGAAATTTCGGCTGATTTTTTCATAGACTGCACGGGCTTTCGGCGTCAGTTGATTTCCGGCGGGCTTGGCGGCAAGTGGGTCTCCTACCGCAAGAACCTTCCGGTCAATCGGGCGATGCCGTTCTGGCTTGAGCACAAGGAAGGCGACGAGATACTCCCTTTCACGCTCGCCTGGGCGCGGGAGGCGGGTTGGATGTGGGCCATTCCGACCCAGGATCGCATAGGCTGCGGCTATGTTTACAGCGACGAGTTCCTGACGCCGGAACAGGCGCAGCAAGAAATCGAAGCCGCAATCGGCCAGCCGATCGAACCGCGCAAGGATCTGAAATTCGATAGCGGGAGACTGGACGATTCCTGGATCGGCAATTGCCTGGCCGTCGGTCTGTCTTCGAGCTTTCTTGAGCCACTTGAGGCGACTTCGATCCATGGTTCAATCGTCCAGGCCAGGCTTTTCGCAACGGAATTCCTGCCTGCGATGACGCGAGGCAAACCTGTTGACAGGAAGCGGTACAACTCGATTGTCGCCGGGCAGATCGATGATTTCATGGTGTTCATCAATCTTCACTACACTGGCGAACGCGACGAGCCATTCTGGCGACATGCTCGGGAGAACTGTCTTCACGACAGGACGACGGCGATGCTCGAGCATTGGAAAACGAAGATGCCGCGTTATCATGACTTCGCAGCCTTTCCATGCGATCTGCCACATATCAATGCGCAGCTTTATTATCCAGTGCTTGACGGTCTGGAACACCTCGACCGCTCGGTTGCGAAAAACGAATTGGCTTCTTCACCAAAAGTCAGATCGCATGCTCGCAAAACGACGGAGAAATTCGTCAAAGAGAATTTCAGAATTACAAACAAGTGTCTGGGACACCGGGAATATTTGGAAAAGGTGGCGGAGTCGACGCCCTGAAACCAGTGGTCAAGGCCGTGGCTCCGATTACTCGGAAAAGGTCTGGACGGTTTGATCCAACTCAAGACACAAGGCTCCGCGGCATCCTAGAATGCAAACCCGTTCAACTGGATGGAAGGCGATCAGATGTACAATACGATTATCGTGCCTATCGATTTGTCTCACGAGGAGCGAGCAGCACATATGATTGACGCTGCGAAGCAGCTCGGCGGATCATCGGCCAAGATTTACGTTATCAACGTCTTCGATGACGTGCCGGGTTATGTCGCAGCCGAATTGCCTGCGGACATAATCGAAAACTCGAAGAGCGCTTCCATGCAGCGCCTTGAAGCGATCATTGCAGACAAAGGCGTGGATGCAGAAACAGTCATTCGCACGGGTCAGCCTGCGCGGGGCATTCTCGATCTTGCAGAAGACGTCAATGCGGACCTGATCGTGATTGCCTCGCATAAGCCGGGTTTCCAGGATTATCTGCTTGGATCGACCGCTTCACGCGTGGTTCGGCACGCAAAGTGCCCCGTGTTCGTGATACGCTGACTTCGCAAACCATTCTTCAAATACAAAAGGCGCCGGAACAACCGGCGCCTTTAACATTTCAGCTATTTACTGTCGATTAGTTCGGCAGCTGATCGTCGACGCCTTCGACGTAAAAGTTCATGCCGAGCAAAGTGCCATCGTCAGAGACTTCGCCTTCCTTCAGCCAAACAGAACCATCCTGCTTGTTGATCGGACCGGTGAAGGGATTCACTTCGCCTGTCGCGACCTTGGCTTCCAGTTCTTCGGCCATCTGTTTGACGTCATCGGGCATGTTTGTGTAGGGGGCCATGGTCAGGATGCCTTCAGCCAGACCGTCCCAGCTCGATAGCGATTCCCAGGTGCCATCCATCACTGCCTGGGTGCGCTTGATATAATACGGTCCCCAGGTATCGACGATCGCCGTCAACTGTGTCTCAGGTCCCGCCTCGATCATGTCGGACGCCTGGCCAAAGGCCTTGATTCCGCGTTCGGCGGCCACCTGCATCGGCGCAGTCGAGTCGGTGTGCTGTGTCAGAATATCGACGCCCTGGTCTATCAGCGCCTTGGCGGCGTCAGCTTCCTTGCCCGGATCGAACCAGGAATTGACCCACACGACCTTGATGGTGAAATCCGGGTTTACAGACTGTGCGCCCAGCAGGAATGCGTTGATACCCTGTACGACTTCGGGAATGGGGAAGGAAGCGATATATCCTGCTACGCCTTTTTCCGACACTTTCCCGGCAATCATGCCTGAAATGTAACGACCTTGATAGAAACGGGAATTGTAAGTGGTGACGTTGTCGGCGGTCTTGTAACCGGTCGCGTGTTCAAATTTCACGTCCGGGAATTTCTCGGCGGCCTTGATGGTCGGATCCATGAATCCGAACGAGGTGGTGAACACCAACTCGCAGCCTGATCGGGCAAGGCGCTCGATAGCGCGTTCGGCGTCCGGGCCTTCAGGAACGTTCTCCAGATAGACAGTTTCCACCTTGTCGCCGAAATGGTTCTGCAGTTCCTGGCGTCCGATATCGTGAGCCTGTGTCCATCCGCCGTCGGTCTTGGAGCCTACATAGAGGAAGCAGACCTTGGTTGCAGCCTGTGCAGCCCCGGCGGTCATGGAAATGAGCGCGGCAGCAGACATGGCCAGAATATATTTTTTCATGTTTCACCCCTTGGTTTTGGTTTCGTTTAACGGTCCGGCACAAATCCCTGTCCGAGACAGGCCGGTGTATTCATCAACGTCAATCGACGGTTTCTAGAAATCAACACGAGAACCACGATTGTTGCAAGATATGGCAGAGCGGAGAGGAATTGCGAAGGAATCGCGACGCCAAGCGCCTGAGCGTGCAATTGTCCTATGGTTACAGCCCCGAACAGATAGGCGCCCGCAAGAACCCGTAGTGGACGCCAGCTGCCAAAGACGACAAGCGCTAGCGCAATCCAGCCTCGCCCTGCCGACATGTTCTCCACCCATTGCGGCGTATAAACAAGACACAATTGCGCGCCTGCAAGACCGGCGCAGGCGCCGCCAAACATGACGGCAAGGTAACGGGTTCGGATCACCGGAGTGCCCAGAGCATGCGCCGAATGATGATTGTCGCCAATTGCCCGCAGCCGCAGGCCGGCGCGTGTGCGAAACAGAAACCATGACACACCGAAAATCAGCAATATGGAGATGTAGAAAATGATATCCTGATTAAACAGAAGCGGTCCAATAAACGGAATGGACGAAAGCACAGGGATCGCAATCTCGTTGAGCGGAACTCCTGCCTGACCGACGAAACTTTCCCCGATCATGCCGGAAAGCCCGAGTCCGAGAATCGTAAGAGACAGACCGGTCGCGACCTGGTTCGTGACAAGGGTCAAGGTCAGAAAACCGAACAGAAGCGAAAAGGCGGCTCCCGTAAGAGCGCCGCACAGTGCGCCGAGATAGGGATTGCCAGAAAGCTTTGCGACTGCGAATGCAACTGCCGCCCCCATGATGATCATACCTTCGACGCCGAGGTTGAGGACGCCGGAGCGTTCGACGACCAGTTCGCCGATTGCCGCGAGAAGCAGAGGCGTCGCTGCTGTCATGATCGTCAGAATGACCGCCTGCGTCAGATCCATCAGGAGACCCCTCCTTCCTTGACAGTCCGATCAAACACGAACTTGACCCGGTAGTTGATGAGCGTGTCACAACCCAGAACAAAGAACAGCAACAGCCCCTGGAATACGTCGGCGATCTTGTCGGGAAGCCCGATTGATATCTGCGCCGCCTCGCCGCCGAGATAGGTCAGAGCAAGGACAAGACCTGCAGCAAATATGCCTAGTGGGTTGAGCCTGCCGAGGAAGGCGACGATGATCGCCGTAAACCCGTAGCCGGGCGAGATCACTGGCTGGAGCCGTTCGATGGCGCCGGAGACTTCAGAGATACCAGCGAGGCCTGCAAGCGCGCCGGAAAACAGGAAGGCGAAAAAAACCATCTTGGAATTTGAGAACCCGGCAAAGCGCCCTGCCCTCGTAGACTGGCCGAGCACCGAAACCTCGAAGCCTTTCAGCATGTGGCGCATCATGAACCAGGTAAGAAGCGTTACGATGATCGCAAAGACGAAACCATAATTGGTCGGCCCTGACGACGGAACGATTTCGGGAAGAATCGCGTAATCGTGAAATTCGCGCGTTTCCGGAAAATTGAATCCCTCCGGATTGCGCCATGCCCCCCTCACCAACCAATCAAGGAAGAGTTGAGCCACATAGACGAGCATGAGGCTGGAAAGGATCTCGTTGGTATTGAACCGCGTTTTCAGCAGCGCGGGTATCGCGGCATAGGCCGCGCCGCCAAGCATGCCCATCACCACCATCAACGGCAGGACGTAATAACCCTGCAAATTCGGAAGCAGGACCGGAAGAATGGATCCGGCGATCGCCCCCATGATGAACTGGCCTTCTGCCCCGATATTCCAATTGTTGGAGCGGAAACAGACGGACAGTCCAACGGCGATGATAATCAGAGGCGCGGCTTTAATCGTAAGCTCATGCAGCGACCAGGTTTCCGTCAGTGGCTCCACGAAGAAGCTGTAGAGCGCACTGAAAGGATTCTTGCCCAGCATCCAGAAAATGATCACGCCGGCGAGTACGGTGAGGAGCAGCGCCAGGAACGGCGAGAATATGGAAAATAGCGGAGACTGCTGTCGTCGGCGCTCCAGTTCAATGCGCATGGGAAGCCTCCGACCCGTGATCCTCTCCGTGGATACCACCCATCAAAAGCCCGATTCTCTCGAGCGTCATATTCGCCGCCGGCTCAGCTTCTGTAAGCGTGCCTTCGTTGATGACTGCGATTTTAGTCGCCACTTCGAAGATTTCGTCGAGATCCTGACTGATGATAACGACCGCCGAGCCGTTTTCGGCCAGGTCGATCAGCGCCTGCCGGATGCGGCTTGCAGCTCCCGCGTCTACGCCCCATGTCGGTTGATTGACGATCATGACAGCAGGTTGCCGGTCGAGTTCCCGTCCGACGATGTATTTCTGCAGATTGCCCCCTGACAGCGAGGAAGCTTGCGGATCATCGCCCGATTTCCGGACATCCATGTCCTCGATGATACGTTGAGCCGCCTTTTTAACCGCGCCGCGATTGATGATTTTCAGCGGCCCTCCCTCAAGAAACACTTTCGCGTCTGAGCGGTGCCGCGCAAGGATCATGTTATCCGATAGGGACATCTGGGAAACGGCGGCATGCCCGTGCCGCTCCTCAGGAACGAAAGCCGCTCCGAGCAGGCGCCGTCCGGAAATATCGAGTTTTCCTACCGGTTTTCCGCTGATCGCGACCGCGTTGGCGTCGCTGGCAAGGAATTCGCCTGAGAGCATTTCGAACAATTCGCTCTGGCCGTTACCTGCAACGCCGGCGATTCCGATGATTTCGCCCTTTTTGACAGACAGACTAATGTTCTTGATGGCTACTGCGAACGGCGTCCGGGCTGGCGCAGAAAGCCCGGTAGTCTTGAGTAACACCTCATCGCCTGCCGCGCCGGCGTGATGAGTGACAGCCTTGACTTCGGAACCAACCATCATGCGGGCCAGTGAGGCCGCAGTTTCCTGGCCTGGATCGCAGGCGCCTGTCACCTTTCCGTGCCGCAGGACCGTCGCGCGGTCGCAAAGGCGTTTCACCTCTTCCAACCGGTGGCTGATATAGAGCACCGAACGGCCCTCGGAACGGATTTTTTCAAGCGTCTCGAAAAGCTTGTCCGCTTCCTGCGGCGTCAGGACCGAAGTCGGCTCGTCGAGAATGATGAGTTCGGGGTTCTGCAGCAGAGTTCGCACAATTTCGATGCGTTGGCGCTCGCCGACCGAAAGATCGGCGACATGGGCGTTTGGATCGAGCGGAAGGCCGTATTCGCGTGAGAGTTTTTCAGCCTGCTCGGCAAGCTTTTCGATCGGTACGTCGTTATCCATCGACAGCGCGATGTTTTCCGCGACGGTAAGAGCCTCAAACAGCGAAAAATGCTGGAAGACCATACCGATGCCGAGCGCTCGCGCCTGGCCAGGACTTCGGATTTCCACCGGATCGCCCTTCCAGTAAATCTGCCCGCCGGACGGTTCCAGCGATCCGAACAGCATTTTGACGAGTGTCGACTTACCTGCTCCGTTTTCACCCAATAGAGCATGGATTTCACTGGAATTGATTTTGAGATCGATCCCGTCATTGGCGCGGAACTCTCCGAAGATCTTTGTCAGATCCCGGACTTCAAGCAGGCAGTCGTCCCCGTCCTGTCTCGCCTCGACCAAATACACTCTCCCCGAGAGATGTTAATTTATTTTCTGGTTCCCTTGAGCATTCTAGTCACAGCCCACCTGAACTTGAAATGCTCCCGAAAGGAAAACTGCTTCAAGAATTTGACACATAATTGCAAAAGGACGGGTAACTGTCATCAAGTATTGTTTTGATTTGATCCGGTTCCACATGATTTTGCTGCGTCGCAGCAGATTGACGCAATGGTTCGGCAGTTGTGGACAGGGCGTGCTTCCGACGCTAGTTCGTGTCCATAAAAGAAACTCGGAGGCGACCAGAACATGACTCCACGGTTCGACGTTATCGTCTGCGGAGGCGGTCTTGCTGGTGCGGCCGCTGCGCTGGCGGCTGGCCGTTCAGCCAAGAATGTAGCACTCATTGCGCCACAAAATCCCATACCGGACGGACGCACCACTGCATTGATGATGCCGTCGGTTCGCTTTCTGAAACAACTCGGCATTGATTCTGATTTTCTGGAACAGGCCGCGCCTCTGAAAACAATGCGAATTATGGATGACACGGGGAGACTGCTGCGGCCTCCGCCCTTGACCTTCAGGGCTCAGGAGATCTCGGAAGAGGCGTTTGGCTACAATATTTTAAATGGTGAATTGCAGAAGATATTGATGCATGCCCTGCATAATGAAGAGCGCGTCACAGTTTTTGAAGTTGCTGCGGAGAAGATCACTCACGAGGAAGACGGAGTGAGAGTGGCCTTGGAGGATGGCGCCCAGCTGGACGGAAGTATTCTCGCTGGCTCGGACGGACGCAACTCACTTGTGCGACGCTCTGCTGGAATATCCTCACGGTCATGGTCCTATCCGCAAACGGCCATCGTCCTGAACTTCGATCATGAATACGATCATGACGATACTTCCAACGAATTTCACACGCCTGCCGGGCCTTTTACGCAAGTGCCTCTGGGGCGTCATCGCTCCAGCCTGGTATGGGCCATGAGCCCGCCGGATGCGGATGAGAGGAAGCAGGATACAGACGACGTTCTTGGTCAACACGTCGAAGAACGCCTGCATTCGATGCTTGGAAAAGTCAAAATCACATCCGAGCGCGGCTTTTTTCCATTTTCAGGTCTGATTGCTAATCAATTCGGTAAAGGACGGAGCGTGCTTTTGGGGGAAGCCGGTCATGTATTCCCTCCCATCGGAGCACAGGGTTTCAATCTCGGTTTGCGTGACGTCAGTATTTTTATGGATCTCCTTCGCCAGTATGGAACTGGCGGCGAATCCAAGATCGGAGACGCATTCGATCGCGGGAGGCGGTCGGACGTCGGAAGTCGGACCTACGGAGTCGATATTCTGAATCGATCGCTCCTCAACGGATTTTTGCCTGTTCAGATGGCCCGATACGCTGGAATGACGGCATTGGCGCATATCCCGCCGCTGAGAGCGTTCGCAATGCGTGAAGGGATGAGCCCTGGCCAGTCGATGCTATCTGGTGCGGCGAAGCGACATCAAGGGTTCGGGTAAAAGTCCGCAGGGAACCATCCCGCCTGCATCCCTAACAGCAACGTTGAGACCGACAAGACCGAAAGTGTTGTCGTGATCATGATGGTGGCGGAGGCGCGCTCCATCCACAAATTGTACTGCTGGGCGATCACAAAGACATTCGTCGCGGTCGGCAGGGCTGCAAGAAGCACTGCCGTGAATATCCAGACGTCATTATAGTCTCCGGCGAGCGATAGCACTATATAAGTGATTATCGGGTGCAGGATGAGTTTTGCTGGAACGATGTAGGTCAGTTCCACGGGGCGACGTTTAAGTGGTCTGAGAGCCAGTGTGACGCCCATGGCGAACAAGGCGCAGGGCGCGGCGGCCTGCGCCAGATAATCGATCAACCTGACCACCGCTTCGGGGATTGGCGGCGCCATCCACGCGATGATGATGCCGACGATAATAGAAAGGATAATCGGGTGGCTGGCGATACGAACGATTATGGAACGCGTGATTGTCAAAAATCCGCGTTTCTCGCTACCTGAAAGGGCCATCAGCGCAGGCGCAACGCAAAAATGGGCCGTATTGTCGAAAACCAGGATCAGCGCCAGTGGAGCGCCGGCTGCGTCACCAAAAGCAAGTAGAGCTAATGCAGGTCCCATGTAGCCGATGTTTCCATAGCAACCGGCAAGTCCCTGTATCGTACTTTCGGCAAGCGTGGCGCCGCGCAGGAAGAAAGCCAGAGCAAACACGAGGACGAAAACAAAATAGGTTGCAAGCAGGCAGACGAGCGCGAAATCGACCTGCGCAAGTTGGTCCATGGGCGTAGCAGACAATAGGCGGATGAACATCGCCGGCAGTGCGAAGTAGAGCACAAATATGTTGAGCCAACTCAGACCTTCGAGAGGATGGCGATTGACCCGGGCACCAAGATAACCCAGGCCGATCAAACCGAATAGCGGCAATATTAGACCGGCAATGTGCGCCATCAGACCCTAGACCAGGCGGCTTTGCGTAAATTTCAACGCGGTATGTGTCTGATTAATTTTTTCTATGATTATCATTGATTTTCTGACCGCATTGCAGCAATTTCCCAATCAGGAGACGAAGTTATGTTCAAAGCCGAAACAGCGAAGTTTCAGATTGGCCAGACGGTAAGACATCGTATCTACCCGTTCCGGGGCGTAATATTCGATGTGGACCCAACCTTCAACAACACTGAAGAGTGGTATGAATCCATTCCTGAAGAAGTGCGCCCGCGCAAAGACCAGCCCTTCTATCATCTGTTTGCAGAAAATGACGATACCGATTACATCGCCTATGTTTCTGAACAGAACCTCATTCCCGATGATAGCGGACAGCCGGTTCAGCATCCTCAGATCCCGGAAATTTTCGAGGGTTGCGACGATGGAATTTATCGCCTTAGGGGGCCGATAGGCCACTAAGTCACACCATTGCCTGAAACAAAAAGGGGGAGCCAGTTCGGCTCCCCCTCAGACTGCTGACAAACCCCGTCGATTTTTGGCGGGGTTTAGTCTTTTGCTCATTACGACTTGAGCGTTTTATGGCTTCAAGTGCTTCACTCCAGCCTATGCGGGCGCTGGCTGTTTGGTTTTCGTAAGGGCCATTGCGATCTTCTTGATGTTCTGAGCGGTTGCAGCAAGCAAACACTGGACTTTGACCCGCCACAAACTTCGGAACCGCGCGTACCGGTGGCCGTGAAGCTGCTTGGCGTCGGCGAAGGAGCGTTCGACCGTCTCCTTGCGCCGCTTGTAGATCGCCTTGCCCCACGGCGTCAGGCGATGAGCGTCTGTCCGCTCGCGGACAGTGGCCCAGACATGTCGGGTAATGGTGCGTTGAGCCTTGGCGTTGGTCGTGCACGAAGCCAGAAGCGGGCAGGTCCGGCAGACTTTCGGGTTGCTCTTGTAATGCCTGTAGCCGTTTCGGTCCGTGGTGGCGTAAGAAAGGGTCTGCCCTTCGGGACAGCGATAGCCATCCAGAGACTGGTCATAGGCGAACTTTGATTTGCGCATCATGCCCGGTCGCGGCGGGGTGGGATTGCGATAGCCGGTGACGCCGAGAATATCGCGGTCCTCAAGCCCCTTGGCAATGCCGGCGGTGGCATAGCCGGCATCGAGCCCAACGGCACGGGTATCGAAGCCGAAGCGGGCCCGCTGGCGATCGAGGCGGCCGAGATAGACGATGCGGTCATGGACATTGGCCGGGGTGGCATGGGTGTCGGTGATGATCCCGAGCTTGCCGTCGCGCACCATGTAGCCCGCCTCCGATCGGTGCGGGAAACCTTCGTCTCTTTCTCCACCGGCGCGCGCTTGCCCGGCTTCAGCGGCTTCTTGCCATGGGCGGCGCGATCTTCCCCGATTGCAAGGTCGAGATCGTCCCAGTAATCAGAGCGCGACTTGGCCACCAATGCCTTGTCATAGCGGTTCTTGTTGGCGTTCGCCTTGAGATGGGTGGAATCGGTATAGAGCACCGCGCCATCGACAAGGCCGTGATCAATCGCCTGCTCGACAATGCGGTCAAAGATGTCCTGGGCCACGCCCGGATCAGTAAACCGCCGGCGACGGTTCTGGCTCAGTGTCGAGGCGTCAAAGACCGTATCGGAAAGCTTCAGTCGCAAAAACCAGCGATAGGCCACATTCACCTCGATATCCCGCACAAGCTGGCGTTCCGAGCGGATGCCGAACAGGTAGCCGATGAACAGAGCCTTGAACATCAGCGTCGGATCGAGCGCTGGACGACCGTTGTCGGCGCAGTAAAGACCGGCAACCCGATCGTGGATGAAGGAGAAATCGATCACAGCGTCGATCTTGCGAAGCAGATGATCCTTCGGAACCAACTCTTCCAGCGTCACCATCTCGAGAGCGGTCTGTTCAGGGCCAGGTTTCTTCAACATAACCCAATGAATCAGAAACCCCCGGCAAATGCCAGGGGTTTGTCAGCAGTCTGAGGGGGAGCCCGTTCGGCTCCCCCTTTTCATTCCGTATGAGATCGCAACAATCAGTTGCTTTCTTCAATGGCTTTCTTCTGAGCGTCCTCAAGCTTCATCCGTTCCGCCTGAATCTTTTTCTGCATTTCTTCCTGCAGTTTCTGCTGAGATGCCTGCAGGTCAGATTGTTCAACCGGAGGACCGTCGAAGGCCGCCGTAAAACCCGAGAGTGAAATCTTGATCGGATTTGGCGCGCGCTGATAGTTGATGGAAGTGAATACCGCTTCACCACCGCGTTTCATCGAATTGATGATGCCGTCTGTCAGTTGCACTTCTGCCACGCATTTGTCCGGCATGCAGATCGTATAGGGCAAGCGCTGCGCTTCACCTCCGTCGATCTGCAACTGGATGCCTGGCGGAATAAGGCGCGCCGGAGGCACGGTCACCTGCATCGCCCTGCGGTTGACCTTGCCTTCAACCGTCACGAGACCAACAGCTGTTACAAGCTGTCCGGTCTGAGCCTGAACGATATTCTGCACGACGCAGACGTCATTGTCTTCCTGCTTGGTGCATACCTTGTACCAGCCCTGTCCGGGCGCCTGGGCATTGGAGGCTGCCACACCGGCCAGCGATACAGTGCCTGCAAAGATAGCTGCAAGAGCTGCCTTGAAGACGGTCGAGGTTTTGAAAGTCATCGAAATCGAATCTCCTGAGATTTCCGGATCACCATTGTTGTTATTGTGATGAATTTTTGACGTTCATTGCCGATTCTGCTGGATTACCGTTCAATCGCCCCGCCGGCGGCTCTCGCAGAACCTTGATTGTAGCGTTCGTTCTTTCCTCCCTGGTGAAGCGCAATGACGAACAAGTCGCGCTTCACGATCTTTCATAGTTCGATGTTGTCTAAGCATAAACGCCGCTCCTGTCACCCCGTCTTGACGGTTGAATACAAAAATTGGCTTCATTTGAGGCATAAACTCTATTTTGTCGGGGTAATTGAATCACGATTTGGCTTGCTGCCATACTGCCGAGTGTAGAATCAGGGAGATAAGGCGCTATGCGTAAAATGTTTATGAGGTTTGGCGCTGTAGTCACAGCGCTCCTGACATTTGGCGCCGCCGCCTTCAGCGACGATTCAACGCATGCAATTGCAATTCGCGGCGAACCCGCACTGCCCGCTGACTATACGCACTTTCCCTACGCCAATCCCGACGCACCTAAGGGAGGACGTATAGCCTATGGCGTCGTCGGCACGTTTGACACGCTCAATCCTTTCATCGTCAAGGGCGTCAGGACAACAGCGCGTGGCATGTGGGACCCTCAGTTCGGCCATCTGACATACGAACCACTTATGCAGCGCTCGAAAGATGAACCTTTCACCATGTACGGGTTGATTGCGGAATCTGTAGAGTTCGATGAAAATCACACCTGGATACAGTTCAACGTCAATCCAAAGGCTCGGTGGTCAGATGGCGAGCCAGTCACGGCGGACGACATCATCTTCACATTCCAGCTGTTCGCCCAAAAAGCGCGCCCACCCTATTCAGATCGGCTCAAAAAAGTGACGCTGATGGAAAAGGTCAACGACATGAGCGTGCGCTTCACATTGACCGAAGACGCCGGATACGAGTTTCCTCTCATCCTTGCCCTGATGCCGGTGCTCCCGAAACATGCGACCGACGTTGAAACCTTCGACCAGACGACTTTTTCCGAGCCTGTTACGTCGGGCCCTTACACAATCAAGGAAATACGCCCCGGAGAGCGCATCGTTTACGAACGCAGACCCGATTACTGGGCGCGAGACCTGGCGGTAAAACGCGGTTTCGACAATTTCGACGAAATATCCATCGAGTACTTTCTGTCCGACAGCTCACAGTTCGAAGCCTTCAAGAAAGGCGCTTTCGACGTCTATATGGAAGGCAATCCGGTCGCATGGGACCGTTCATACGATTTTCCGGCCGTGGAACGTGGTGAGATTGTCAAAGAAATCTTCGAGGAAAAAACGCCGGCCGGCATGTATGGCTTCGTGTTCAATACGCGTAAACCGGTTTTCCGCAATGTCCATCTGAGACACGCACTGGCGATGCTCTTTGATTTCAACTGGGTCAACCGAACACTTTTTGAAAACGCCTACGAACGGACGGAAAGCTACTTCCAGGGATCGGAATTATCGTCCATCGGCGTTCCTGCGAGCGATCTCGAACGAAAACTGCTTGCTCCGTTCCCCGGCGCCGTAGCGCCGGAGGTCATGGAGGGGCTCTACAGGGCGGCTGAAACCGACGGAAGCGGAAGGGACCGAAAGATCCAGCGACAGGCGTTTCAATTGTTAAAAAAAGCTGGGTACTCAATCAGCAACGGAAAGCTGCTGGACGCCGGCGGAAAACAGCTGTCCTTTGAAGTCATGACACAGAATATCGGACAGGAGAAGTTGGCTCTGGCCTATCAGCGCGGCCTTTCGGCGCTCGGCATCGACATGCAAATTCGCACAGTGGACGACGCCCAGTATCAGCAAAGGACAAACAGTTTCGACTACGACGTCATTATAAAAAGCTACCCCTCTTCACTGTCACCTGGTGTGGAGCAGCTTGGACGTTGGGCCAGTCAGTCTCGGGACATCGACGGCACCTACAACTACGCCGGAACCGCTGATCCGACTATCGATGCGATGATTGACGCGCTGCTTGCCGCAAGAAGCAAAGAAGACTTCGTCGCCGCGGCAAGGGCGTTGGATCGCGTTCTGATCTCCGGACATTATGTCGTGCCGCTGTATTACCTGCCCGGGCAGCGTGTAGCCTACCAGTCGCGCCTTGATCATCCCGAAGAAACGTCCATTTATGGATATCAGTTGCCGACGTGGTGGGACAGCACCGCCAACTGACCGGCGTGGAGATAGTTTCATGACTTCAGTCAACATCGATATCGTGTCCGATGTGATGTGCCCCTGGTGCTATATCGGCAAACGTCGACTGGAAGACGCGATCGGAATGCTGCCTGACGATGTCGAGGTGGATACGCGGTGGCGACCGTATCAACTCGATCCGACGCTGCCGAAAGAAGGCAAGGACAGGAAACAGTATCTCCAGGACAAGTTTGGCGGGTCCGCGGGAGCGTCGAGAGCCTATGAAGCAATCCGGGAAGCCGGACGACTTGAAGAAATCGCTTTCGACTTCGACGCCATTCCAGTAGCCCCCAACACCCTTGACGCACATCGCATCATAAGGTGGTCGGCGTCTGAAGCGCCGGGCGTACAGGACAAACTGGTGGAGATCCTTTTCAAGGCCTATTTCGAAAAGGGTTTGAATATCGGCGACAACGAAGTGTTGCTTAACGCCGCCGAAGAAGCCGGAATGGATCGGTCGATTACGGAGTCTCTTTTGTCCGGTGTCGCCGATTGCGAGGCCGTTGAAAAAGAGATCGACACAGCGCGACAACTCGGCGTGACCGGAGTGCCCTGCTTCATCATCGACAACAAATATGCGGTCATGGGCGCGCAACCTGCAGAGACGCTGGCCCGCGCGATCCGCGAGGTCGCTGCAAAAAAAGCCGAAGCGCAATAATCAGGCCGCCTCGGCGATTTCCGCCAGTTTGGACATCAGTACGGCCGCGCCGTTCAGCCGCTTCTGAGCGTCCGGCAAGTTGCGCGCAAACACGACGCTCTGGTCAGGTCTGAGCCGCGCCTTATCCTGCTGCGCGGCGATATAGGAGACGAGACCGGCCGGGTTCGGGAATTCGGCGTTTCGGAATTGCACCACAATTCCCTTCGGACCGGCGTCGAGCTTTTCAACATTGGCCGTGCGGCAAAGAGACTTGATATAGACGACTTTCAGAAGGTGGTCGACTTCGGCAGGAAGCGAACCGAACCTGTCGATAAGTTCTGCTCCGAACGCGTCTATTTCGTCCAGCGCCTTCAGATCGCCAATCCGTCGATAAAGGCTCATTCGCAGCGTCAGGTCCGGCACATAATCCTCCGGGATCATGATCGGCGTTCCGACTGTAATTTGCGGCGACCATCCCGTATCCGCCAGTTCCTCTCCGCCCTTCAGCTCCGCAATGGCTTCTTCCAGCATGTGTTGATAGAGTTCGAAGCCGACTTCCTTTATATGGCCGGATTGTTCCTCGCCCAGCAAATTACCGGCGCCGCGAATATCAAGGTCGTGGCTGGCCAGTTCAAATCCCGCGCCAAGGGTGTCCAGTGATTGGAGGACCTTGAGACGACGATCAGCGGTTTTTGTAAGTATGCGATTCACTGGAAGCGTCATGAGGGCATAGGCTCTAACCTTGGAGCGCCCTACCCGACCACGCAGTTGGTAAAGCTGGGCCAGTCCGAACATGTCGGAACGATGCACGACGAGCGTATTCGCCGTTGGCACATCTAATCCCGACTCCACGATCGTCGTGGACAGCAGCACATCATATTTGCCGTCGTAAAAAGCATTCATAACATCGTCGAGTTCGCTCGGCGGCATCTGGCCATGCGCCACTGCGACTTTGACCTCGGGAACATCGGATTCAAGAAACGCGTGTATTTCGGCGAGATCAGAAATACGCGGACAAACATAAAAACTCTGTCCGCCCCGGTAATGCTCGCGCAGAAGTGTTTCCCGAATGATCAGCGGGTCAAACGGTGATATGAACGTCCGCACAGCCATGCGATCCACAGGCGGCGTTGTGATCAACGAAAGTTCGCGCACGCCCGTCATTGCGAGCTGCAATGTGCGCGGGATTGGGGTCGCCGACAATGTCAGCACGTGGACATCGGCTTTGAGTTCTTTAAGTCTCTCCTTGTGCTTGACGCCGAAATGCTGCTCTTCATCGATGATCAGCAATCCCAGATTGGCGAATTTAATACCCTTGCCAAGCAGCGCATGGGTGCCAATGACGATGTCTGCTTTTCCGTCAGCCAGTTCCTTCTTGGTCTGGGACAGTTCGCCGGCTGAGATGAGGCGCGAAGCCTGCCGCACCCTGAGCGGGAATCCTCTCAATCGCTCCGCAAAGGTTTTATAGTGCTGACGTGCGAGCAATGTTGTCGGCACAACAATTGCGACCTGAACTCCGTTCATTGCAGCCACGAAAGCCGCTCGCAGCGCAACCTCGGTCTTCCCGAAGCCTACATCTCCGCACACCAGGCGATCCATGGGTCTTGATGCGGCGAGATCGTCAAGAACGGAATCGATCGTGGTCTGCTGATCGTCGGTTTCGTCATACGGGAACCGTGCCGCAAACTCGTCGTAGAGTCCTTCCGGCACGACGAGACTGGCGGTATGGCGGGTATGGCGTTCGGCGGCGATACTGATCAGCGCGTCAGCCATGTCGAGCAGACGTTTCTTCAGTTTTGCCTTGCGCATCTGCCAGGCGACGCCGCCGAGCTTGTCAAGGGTCGCTTCAGCCGAATCGCTGCCGTAGCGCGACAGGAGTTCAATATTTTCGACCGGCAGGAAGAGTTTGGCCTGATCTGCATAATGCAGTTCCAGACAGGCATGGGGCGCGCCGGCTGCTTCGATGGTTCTCAGCCCGACAAAGCGACCGATGCCGTGTTCGGCGTGTACAACAATAGATCCCTCTTCGAGACCGGAAACTTCTGTTATGAAATCCACGCCCTTCTTGCGGCGGCGATTTCTTCTGACCAGCCTGTCTCCAAGAATATCCTGCTCGCCAATGACGGTCAGTTGTCCGCTCTCAAAACCGGCTTCCAGATTGAGAACAGTCATCGCGGCTTCGCCGGTCTTCAGTTCACCCATCTCCGAGATCGAAGAGATGGGCCGTACACGTTCTAGGCCATGCTCACCGAGCACCTGCATCAGCCGATCCAGAGAACCGTCGCTCCAGGCCGTGACAAGCACCCTTCCGCCTTCCGATCTGCGATCGGCGATATGTTTTACGACCTGGTCGAAAACATTGGTCCGCTCGGCTTCCGTGGAATTTTCCTCAACGGTTTTGGCCCAGCGCTTTCCCGGCTTGGAGTCTAGATTGACAACTTCGCGCATGCCGCCACTTTCTTCGGCGAAAGGCGATAAGCGGATTGCATTGCGAGCGCTGAGAAAGGATTCGACAGCACCCTGTTCGAGATAAAGCGTTTTCGGCTCAATCGGATTATAGGGAGTGCCATGTGTAGAAGCTGACGCGTCCGACACCTCGCGACGCGCTCGATAGTGGTCCTCGACCTGATCATATCTTTGCCCGGCGGCTTCCGCAGCGTTGTGGTCGGCAAACCATGTATAGCCTGGCAGATAGTCGAACACGGTCTCCAGTTCTTCGTAGAAGAGCGGAAGCCAGTGTTCCATTCCAGCAAATCGCCTGCCTTCACTGACGGCCTGATAAAGAGCGTCGTCACGACGCGCTGCGCCAAAACTGGCAAGGTAGTTTTTACGGAAACGGCTGATGGTCTCGTCCGTAAGCGCAACTTCGCTCATCGGGTTGAGCTCCAGTTCCCTGCCCTGACTGACTGTTCTCTGGGTGTCCGGATCAAAGCTGCGGATGCTTTCTAGCGTATCACCGAAGAAATCGAGACGGAGTGGAAGTTCGTTGCCAGGCACGAAAACATCCAGAATGCCACCGCGAACAGCAAATTCTCCGACTTCCCGAACTGTGGCGACGCGTTCGAACCCATTGTAGGAGAGCCGGGTAACCACATCGTCCATCCTGACCTGATTGCCAGCGCGGGCCCGAAATCCGAGCTTCGCGAGTACGGTGCGGGGGGGCAGTTTCTGGATCAGCGCGTTGGCGGATATCAGAACAATCGCTGGATTCGGGTTTTCTGCATGGGCAATCAGCGAGCAAAGGGCGGACAGCCGGCGCGCTGAAGCATCCGCGCTTGGTGACACACGGTCGTAGGGCAGACAATCCCAGGCCGGAATGGTCAGGACGGGCAAGTCCGGAGCAAAGAAACCAAGCATTTGCTCCAGGTCGGTAAGATGCTGTCCATCGGTCATCACATGGACAACAGGCTTGCCGGATCTCGCGGTCTCCGCGAGAACAAGCGGAACAGCGCCGTCCGGAACATTGGCCAGTGTGATCGGTTCATCGCTTGCGATGATTGTTGAAGGATTGAAGCTGTGCAGCATACTCATGGGTTTCGTTCGTAAGCACAGATTGCCCGAAACAGGGCTGTATCGAAGTCTGCAGGGGTGTCGATTTCGCCTGTGACCCAGCGGATCAGGTCGCGATCGTCCACTTCCAGAATCCGTTCGAGCGTATCGAGTTCGTCATCGGTCAGTTTATCGATGTTACGATCGGCGAACTGTCCCATGACGATGTCCATCTCACGAATACCGCGGTGCCAGCAGCGAAACAGAATCTTGCGGCGGCGTTTGTCCAGATCGGAGCTGGACCTTGTCGTGCCGGTCATGACGGGAAACTCTTAATCTGCTTGTGGAGGGGCTTCTATAGACGACCCGGCGTTCGTTGTCAGCCGTCGCTTTGTCGATATGCGATATCATGGTAGAGGCTGTTGTTCCAATGCAGATATGCTTCATTTTTTCCGGGATCGCCTCCGCAACTGCTCAGATTCCGGACGGATTGTGAGAGTGTGAAGAAATGCGTCCCGCAGAACTCGATCCGCTCTTTGTTCCCATCACATCCTATTCCGGGATAGGGCCGAAAATTGCGGATTTGATTGCCCGTGCGCTCGATCGTGAATCCGGAGATGACACCCGCGCCGTAGACTTGATTCTTCTACCCCCTCACCGGTTGATCGATCGTAGACATCGACCCGGCGTAGCCTTCGCACAGGAAAGCGAAATCGTTACGCTCAGTCTGCACATCGATCGTCACATGCCACCGCCGCCTGGACGAAGAAATGTCCCGTATCGCGTCCTGGCTCATGATGAAACCGGTGAAATAGCGCTGACTTTTTTTAATGCGCGATCAAACTGGCTCGAAAAGCAATTGCCTTTGGGAGAGAAGGTTCTGGTCAGTGGTCGAATGGAATGGTTCAACGGACGCGCGAGTATGGTGCATCCCGACCGCATGGCCAGAGAAGGCAGCGATGATCCATTCCCTGTAATCGAACCAGTTTACCCACTGACAGCGGGACTTTCCCCGAGGATTTTGCAAAAAGCCATCGACGCTGCGTTGGAAGCATTGCCGGTCTTGCCAGAATGGCAGTCCAAACCGCTTATCGATAAAAACGGTTTTCCAAGCTTTGGCGACTCCGTCGCGAGGCTCCATGCTCCGCGTGATCACTCCGACATGGATCCGAATGCTCCGGCGCGCAGGCGTCTGGCATATGATGAATTACTCGCCGGTCAATTGTCCTTGGCGCTCGTCCGTCAGCGCATCCGCGCTCTGACGGGAAAACCGGTCAGAGGCGACGGAAGACTGCGAGAGCAATTGATGGCGGCCCTGCCCTTTCATTTGACAACCGGCCAAATTCAAGCCGTCGATGACATCCTTGCGGACATGAACTCCGAAGAACGCATGTTGCGTCTGCTGCAGGGCGATGTCGGATCTGGAAAAACCATAGTTGCACTGATTGCGCTTGTCGCCTGTGTTGAGGCCGGTGGCCAAGGTGTTCTCATGGCGCCGACCGAGGTTCTCGCCAACCAGCATTTTGCCACTATCATGCGACTTCTGGAGAACTCTGGAATACGATGCGCGTTTCTGACCGGTCGCACCAAGGGACGAGAACGCGCGGATGTCCTGGAGAAGATCGAGAACGGACAGGCTGGGATTATTATCGGAACCCACGCTCTTTTTCAGGAAAACGTCAATTATTATAATTTGCTTCTGGCGGTTGTGGATGAACAACATCGGTTTGGCGTCCACCAGCGCCTCCGCCTGACGGCCAAAGGCGCAGCGCCGCATATGCTCGTGATGACGGCGACGCCGATCCCGCGCACACTTGTTCTGTCAGCCTTCGGCGACATGGATGTCTCCCGTTTGTCGGAAAAGCCGGCGGGTCGAAAACCGATCGCAACGGCCACGATGTCGATTGACCGCTTGCCTGAGATCCTGGATCGGTTGCGAAACGCAATTGATGCCGGCAGGAAAATATACTGGATATGCCCGCTGGTAGAAGAGTCCGATCTTGTCGAACTCATGTCGGCCGAGAAGCGGTTCGAATGGCTCAAAGAGCATTTTGGGACAGTGACCGGATTGATCCATGGACGAATGAAAGCAGACGAAAAAGATACGGCCATGCAGGATTTCAAATCCGGCAAAACCCGCCTGCTCGTCGCCACGACGGTTATTGAAGTCGGAGTGGATGTGCCTGATGCTTCGATCATGGTCATCGAACACGCGGAACGTTTCGGGCTTGCTCAGCTTCATCAACTGCGCGGCCGCGTAGGGCGTGGCGATGAAGCATCGAGTTGCATTCTGCTCTACAAAGGGCCGCTTGGCGCCACCGCCAAGGCCCGTCTTTCGATCATGCGCCAGACAGAAGACGGTTTTCGGGTTGCGGAGGAAGATTTACGATTGCGCGGCGAAGGTGAATTGCTGGGTACGCGACAGTCCGGAATGCCCGGATTTCGGCTGGCCTCGCTTGACGTACATGCGGATTTGCTTGAAACCGCTCGCAACGATGCACGTCACATTGTTCACGAAGATCCTTCGTTGTCTTCAGAGCGTGGAGCCGCCTTGCGCATGTTGCTTCACATTTGGCGCAAGGACGAAGCCGTAAGGCTGTTGAGAGCAGGCTGATGACCAAAAAACCATTCAAGGATGCAAGCGTCAGATCCGCCTTCGAGGCTTTTCCGGAGGAAGCGCGACAAAGTCTGATGCAAATGCGGGAAATTCTTTTCCAAGCGGCCAATGAGACTCCGGGCGTGGGAAACATTACCGAATGCCTGAAGTGGGGCGAGCCGAGTTACCTGCCTGAGAAATCGGGGGTTGGCACGACGGTTCGTTTGGCGTGGAAGCAAAAACAGCCAGGGCGCGTGAGTGTATTTCTGCACTGCCAGACCAATCTGGTCGAGCGTATCAGGGGGATCTATCCTGATGTGTTTTCATTCGAAGGCAACAGGCAGCTTTCCGTGCCTGTTGGCGCGCCGTTACCGGAAGAGGAATTGCAGCACTGCTTCTCGATGGCTCTAACCTATCATTTGAGAAAGAAGACTGGATAGAGCCTGCACCGCTTGGTGGATCAAGCGTCTATCTTGTCTCGCTCGGTGATGGCCTGTCGTGCGATCTCTTCGGTTTTTTGATGATATTCCGGAGCGACCAAGCCCGCAGATATCACCATTTTGGCGGCTTCTTCGACGCTCATGTCCAGAACCATGACATCTTGCCGAGGCACAAACAGTAGAAAACCTGACGTCGGGTTCGGGGTCGTCGGGAGAAAAACAGAAACAGTGTCGACACCTGAATCAGTCAACCTGTAAGCAACTTCACCCTTCGTATCTGTCGCAAGAAAGACAATCGACCATAGGCCCTTGCGCGGATATTCGATCAACCCCGCCTTGTTGAATGAATTGTTCTGCTCGGCAAGGACGGTCTGGAAAATCTGTTTCAAACCCTTGTAGATGCCGCGGATCAGCGGCATCCGGTCGAGTATGGATTCGCCATAGGTCAGGATCGTGCGGCCGATTAGATTGGCGGTGAGAAAGCCAACAAGGGTAATGAAAATCAACGCCGTCAGAAGTCCGAACCCTGGAACGCTGAACGGCAGGTAATTGTCCGGGTTGTAGACGTTCGGAAGGTAAGGTTTTACCCAGCCATCTACCCAACCGATAAAAGACCAGGTGATATAGGCGGTGATCGCAAGCGGAGCGCAGACAATCAGACCCGTGAGGAAATAGTTCCTGACACGGGTTGTCGCGCGAATTCGGACCGGTTTGTCAGACATGAAAATGCCAAAAGGAGCTTTGATGCATAAAGCATTATTATAAGAAGGCGAAGTGCCGCCAACAAGCGCTGTCTTGTGCCTGAGCGAAATATTGATGTTGGCGGCTGAGCGCGCCTAACCGCTATTCGACAGTGACCGATTTTGCGAGATTGCGGGGCTGATCAACATCCGTTCCCATGAAAACCGCCGTGTGATAGGCGAGCAATTGCACCGGGATTGAAAACACCAGCGGCGCAATGAACTCGTCAACATTGGGCAGTGCGACCGTGGACAAGGTTTTCATGGATGACGCCGCGGCGCCGGCTTCATCGGTAATGAAGATGATTTTGCCGCCTCTTGCGGCGACTTCCTGCATATTTGACATGGTCTTGTCAAAATGCCGGTCGTGCGGCGCAATTACGATCACCGGCATATTTTCATCTATCAGCGCGATCGGGCCGTGCTTCAGCTCTCCGGCGGCGTAAGCCTCTGCGTGGATGTATGAGATTTCCTTGAGCTTCAATGCGCCTTCCATCGCCAGCGTGTAGCTGGTTCCACGACCGAGATAGAGCACATTGTGGTATTTCGACAGCTCACGGGACAACTCTTCCAACTGTGGTTGAATCGCATGAAGCACACTACCCACGATCCTCGGCGCATGCGTTGCCGCTTGAATCATCTCGGATTCCTGTTCAAGCGTGAGCGTATTGCGGGCGCGGCCAGCCAGGATGGCAAGTGAAGCGAATACGGCGAGTTGCGACGTGAAGGCCTTGGTTGACGCCACGCCGATTTCCGGGCCTGCAAGCGTCGGGAAAACAACATCTGCTTCCCGCGCAATCGTCGATTCCTGAACATTGACGATCGCGCCGATCTTGAGACCGTTCTCCTTGCAGTACCGAAGTGAAGCCAGCGTATCAGCCGTTTCTCCGGATTGAGAAATGAAAAGCGCCGCTTCCCGATCTGTCATGGGCATTTCGCGGTAGCGAAATTCAGAAGCGATATCGATTTCGACAGGCAATCGCGCGTAACGTTCGAACCAGGTCTTTCCGATATGACCTGCAAGGAAAGCGGTTCCGCAGGCAGCTATCTTCAGACCATCGATAGATGCGAAATCAATAGGCTGGGCAACAGGCCGAACAGTTTTGGCGACGAAATCCATGTAATGCGCAAAGGTGTGGGAAATCGCTTCCGGTTGTTCGTAGATCTCCTTTTCCATGAAGTGGCGATGGTTGCCCTTTTCAACCTGCGCATAGGCGACAGACGCTTTCGAACGCTTTCGTTGGACGGGTAAGCCGTCCGTCGAGAAGATTTCAAGCCGATCCTTGCGTACGACAGCCCAGTCTCCGTCTTCGAGATAGGTGATATCGTCGGTAAAGGGAGAGAGAGCGATGGCGTCCGATCCGAGAAACATTTCACCGGATCCATGACCAATAGCGAGTGGCGGACCATTGCGTGCGCCCATGATCATGTCGTCATGGCCTTCTACAAGCACGCAAAGCGCATAGGCGCCGTGAATAAGCTTGACCGCAGCCTGCATCGCCTCTTCCGGCGACTTGCCGCTCTCGAGCAGACTGGCGATGAGTTGCGCGACCACTTCCGTGTCTGTTTCCGTATGGAATTCCGCTCCGCGCGCCTCAAGCTCCTGCCGAATTTCCGAAAAATTTTCGATGATACCGTTATGGACGACGGCTACGCCGTTGCAGAAATGCGGGTGCGCATTGTTCGTGGTCGGAGCGCCATGTGTCGCCCAGCGCGTGTGGCCGATGCCGATGGTCCCGTCCAGCGGCTGTTCGTTCAGTTGTGCTTCCAGATTCACCAGCTTGCCTGCGGCGCGTCTGCGATCAAGATGGCCGCCAGACAAAGTGGCGACGCCGGCGGAATCGTAACCCCTGTATTCAAGACGCTTGAGCGCGTCCACGAGTTGAGTTGCCACCGGTTTGTTGCCAATAATTGCTACAATGCCGCACATGAAACCGGATCCCTATCAGAAGTACTGCCCTTCACGCTTGTTATATGATTTGGGCAACGCCGCAATCAGTGGCGGTGTTCACATTGAGTTACACCGTTAAACGCATCTGTTTCCACACATTTTCTATTTCTTTGGCTTTCCCGAATCGGCCTTTATGGCGTGATTGCGAGCGCGTATTTTCTCGGCCACGCCTTCCTTGTTTTCCTGACGAGCGCGGCCAAAAGCGAGAGCCTGTGACGGCACGTCCCGGGTAATCACACTACCGGATGCGATGTAACTGTGATCACCGATAGCGACCGGAGCCACCAAAGACGAATTGGAGCCGACAAAAACCTCCGTTCCAATCTGGGTGAAGTGCTTGTTGACGCCATCATAGTTGCAGGTGATTGTCCCGGCGCCGATATTGGATTTTGCGCCGATCGAGGCGTCGCCGATATAGGTCAGGTGATTGACCTTGGCGCCTTCGCCGACGGTCGCGTTTTTAACCTCGCAAAAGTTTCCGACTTTCGATCCTGACTGGAGATCGGCGCCTGGGCGCAGTCTTGCGAACGGTCCAACGGTGCAATCGGAACCTATTGTGGTCCCTTCAAGATGGCTGAACCCCTTGATGACGGCGCCGCTGCGAATTGTAACGCCGGGTCCAATGATGACGTTTGGCTCGATTGTGACGTCGGCCTCTATCATTGTGTCATGGCTCACAAACACTGTTTCAGGCGCGACCATCGTGACGCCCGACTTCATCATGTCAACGCGCCGATCCCACTGCCATAATTGTTCAACCTCGGCGAGTTCAGCGCGATTGTTGATTCCGATGAGTTCGCGATTGCTCGCTTCCACTGCAACGGCCCGGCCGCCCTTGTCTCGCGCGATGCCGACTATGTCGGTCAAATAGTATTCCAATTTTGCGTTTTCATTGCCAATTGCACGAAGCATTTCGAGGGCCTTGTGGCCATTTATCGCCATTAACCCGCCGTTGCAGAATTCGATCTTGCGTTCTTCGTCGGTGGCGTCTCGTTCCTCCCGAATGGCGACGAGTTCACCATTTTCCTCTATCAGACGTCCATATCCGTGCGGTTTGTCCGTTCGGAAACCAATCACTGCGACATCGGCTCCATCGGCGAGCATTTGTCGGCTCTGCATCAAGGTTTCGGATCGCACCAGCGGCGTATCACCGAAGATGACAAGAATGTCGTCATAGCCCTCTTCGATGGCCTGTGCTGCGGTCAGGGCTGCATGGGCCGTGCCCAATCGCTCTTTCTGCTCCCAGACCGAAAGGTTGTCGGTAACGTCTCTTGATGCGGCCTCGACAGCCTCTGCATCGCGCCCGACGACAAGGGCGACCGATCCGACGCCGGCAGCCTTCGCAGCGCTTATTACGTGCGAGATCATCGGCAGATTGCCGACCGGGAAAAGAACTTTTGAGCGAGACGCGTTCATCCGCGTGCTCTCGCCGGCGGCAAGTATGATCGCAAGACAGCTCCGCGCCATGGTTTTCTCCATCATCACGGGATTTCTAGACCGAGAATGTCAACAGGTCCTGAATCCTAATCCACGGACGTGTCGGCCAGTTATCTAACGCCTGTCGACCTTTTACAAAAGGGCGATTGTGGTCAGCCGATTGTGGACAGGATCGGGAAAGTTTCCAGAAGCCAAAAGGCCATGGTTTCCATGCCACCTGTCAGGAACAGGACTCCGGTAAGCACGAGCAGTCCACCCATTACTTTTTCTACGGCGCCGAGATGCCGCCGGAACCGGGTAAGAAAACGCATGAACAGACCGGAAAAAGCCGCCGCAATCCAAAATGGAATCGCTAGCCCAAGTGAGTAGAAACCGAGAAGAAGAGCCCCTGCCCCGACCGTGTCTTTTGTGCTTGCGACGCCGAGGATTGCGCCGAGCACCGGCCCGATGCAGGGGGTCCAGCCAAAGGCGAATGCAAGACCTATTATGTATGCGCCAGTGATTGTCGCCGGCGCGCCGCCGCCCTGAAAACGGGCCTCACGGGCTAGAAGGCCGATCCTGAAGACGCCGAGAAAATGGAGGCCCATAATGATTATGACGACGCCAGCAATCTGTGAGAGGATGCCCATGTAACTGCGTAGCAACGCGCCAATCGTCGAGGCTCCGGCTCCCAGGGCGATGAAGACAGTTGCAAATCCGAGCGTAAAGAAGAGCGATGCGAACAAGATCGCCCTGCGCGCCTGGATTTGGCTCTGCGCGCTTTCCCGGAAATCTTCGACGCTGACACCAGCCATATAGCAAAGATAGGGAGGCACAAGCGGCAAAACGCACGGTGACAGGAAAGACAGCGCTCCCGCGCCAATCGCCACAAAGACGGAAATGTCGTTGATATCCACTCGATTACCTGAAACACGTCTGGAGCAACATGCCCTGACATAGTTTCAAATAGCATCACGCGCCAGTCACCTTTTCGCAAACGCCAAAAAGACGCATAAACCCGGTATTTTTGATATTGACCCGCCATGGGGTCGTCCCTATGTTCCGCGCAATTCTTGAGGCAGGGATTCCCGGCCTCCGGGAGCCGATAGCTCAGCCGGTAGAGCAACTGACTTTTAATCAGTAGGTCCAGGGTTCGAACCCCTGTCGGCTCACCATTACACAAATAATACAATATCTTATAGCAAAAAATAAATGCTTCGCAGCAAGTTTTGCTGGAAACGTATTACTGTGGGTTCCATCACAGTCTTTCAGCCACAGGAAGTGATACAGTCTCGTGAACCATTGGAACTCGCAGGAGGGTTCGATGCATCTCATAGAGAAAGGTTTGCTGCTTTTCCTTTTCTTCAGCCTGGTTCTGCTGGCTGCCTGTAACAAAAAACCAGACGCGGAATCCGTAGGCGGAACTGAAGCGGCTACCGAGGAAACTTCCAGTGACGGCGAGGCCCATATTCCGCCCTCGAACACGACGGACAGTTCTTCATACTCCACCGACAATTCTGCCTATCAACGTTATCACAGGCGTTCCAGAAACGTACCTCCAGCAAGCGGCGAAGACGTCGGCAGAGCGCCGGCGTCGGTTGGGCAGCCAGATCCGCTGGAATACAGAGAACGGCTAGCCGCCCTTCCAAAAGGTTCTTTTTCCTATAATCGAACCAATTCAATGTGGCGACATGAGCCAGAAACGGTTGTTTTGAAACTAAACGCCTCTGACGTCTTTCCAGACATTCCGGCAAGTCTGGGCGGTGAAATCGTCAGGGAGCGGGCAGCGATAACGCCCAAAATGTCCGCCGAGTTGAACGGGACCGCCGGACTTGAGATCAGCCCTTCAGGCGCTGTTGAAAAGAGAATATCGGATACCGCGACAACGATATGGCAATGGAGGGTGACGCCGGTCGAGGAAGGCGCGCAAATCCTCTGGTTGACGGTTTACGTCAATATCGACGACCAAGGACCACTTATCCTGGCAAGCTATGAAGACACCATCCGGATCGATGTGTCTGCCTGGCAAAGAACCAAAACAGTAGTCGCAGAAATTTCGCCGGTATGGGCGTTTCTTGCAGGTCTCGTATCCCTGATTTCCGGTCTGGTCGTCTGGTTTCGGAAGTGGCGGCTCAAAGTCGGTCGATGACGCATAAGTCGACAATTAGTTTGGTTTACTGGCGACGATAAATGGCCTGACATCCTTGCCCTGCGTTGCGTGAAATTCACAAGCAATGATGTCGAATCCGGCATTGCGAATCTTTTCCTCAAGCGATGACGCTTTTATCGAATGCACGTGCTGAGGGGCTTTTCCGACAGCTCTCATCAGCGGAATCACCAAACGGATCAAGGGGGTCATATCGCCAACACAGGGTGTTTTGGAGATGAAGTATCCGCCAGATTTCAAGCATAGGCGAATCAACTCCAAATTCCGATCGATGTCTTCGACGAGGTGAAGGTAGTTAAAACCGAGGACGGCGTCATACTGATCAGGTTGCAGTTCGAGCGTCTCGACTGTGCCTGTCGAAAATTTCAATTGGGCATTGGGACTTCTCACTGCTTTTTCTTGTGCAATTGCTATCATTTGCGGCGAAATGTCCGTGGCGAGATAGGAGGAAGCCATCGTCGCCAGATGCAGGGCTGTAGTTCCGGTTCCGCAGCCGAGTTCCAGCACACTGTCATCGCTTCTCAAAAAGTCGCTGACGCGCGTCAGAGTCTTCTGGTAGCCTTCCTCGTCCTTGATTGGATCGGTTGAATATTTCCGGGCAATGCGATCCCAGAACCGGGCGTCCTTATTTACCGTTGCCGTCATGTCAGGAAAGATACCAGGTTTTACAATCGCCCCTTTGATGCAGATGTTCGCCAACCTGAGCAAGACTTAAACGCAATGAAATCAGAACAGGCATGAATCTTTTTTGAAGTTTCTCTTCGTGACTTCATTGAAGATGTCGGGATAATCTAGATTGATGTAGTCGACATCGCAGCCGGAGATATATGCGAACGTCGCTTCGTCATTCCCGTCATAGTAGGCCATTATTTCTGTCTGCTGTCCGCTCTTCAGTCATATCGGACCCATTAAGCGCCAGGGTA
Source organism: Flavimaribacter sediminis (assembly GCF_019492055.1). Classification (GTDB taxonomy): domain Bacteria; phylum Pseudomonadota; class Alphaproteobacteria; order Rhizobiales; family Rhizobiaceae; genus Flavimaribacter; species Flavimaribacter sediminis. Next base: position 1,574,636 of record NZ_JAICBX010000001.1, read on the forward strand.
TAGAGCCCTGTCATTTCATCAATGAGCGATCTCAGTGTTTCTGAACCGCATATTGCCTCCTGGACTTCGCCGGTTGCCAGAGCGCAGTCCAGGGCCTGCGCTTCTGACGGCGCCGCGGCCAATGGAACAAGTCCTGCTCCAATGCCGATCGATCTCATTGACCCGCCCCGTCTCATTGCCCTGATCTATCCAGATCATCCTCGATATAGATGCGAATAATATCCTCGAAACTTTTGTCAGCCGCAAATCCCATTGCAAGCGCGCGTTGGGGATCGAAATCACGCGGCCAGCCTGAAACCAGACGCATGACCAGATCGTCCGGTTCCCGTTTGATTAGCCGAACGGCATCCTCGCCAGCAATATTTCTGAGCGCCTCGATCTGTTCTGCGACTGTGCACGAAATACCCGGCATGTTGATGGCGAGACGACCCTGGAGCAAGGACGTATCAAGATTGGCGGCATGAGTGAGAAATCCGATAGCCGTTCGCGGCGAAACATGCCAATGACGAACATCCGTACCCACGGGAAGAAGCGCTTCCTTGCCATTAAGCGGTTCGCGGATGATTCCTGAAAAGAAAGAGGATGCTGCAAGGTTGGCCTTACCCGGGCGAACAACTACTGTTGGCAACCGAATGGAAATACCGTCGATAAAACCCTTGCGGCTGTAATCGGAAACAAGAAGTTCGGTAATTGCCTTCTGCGCGCCGTAGGAAGATTGAGGGGCACTAAGGAATTCATCCCCGATCTTGTCAGGATAAGGTCCGCCAAAAACCGCAATTGATGACGTGAAGACCAAGCGTGGCCGATATTGCCCTTCGGTCGCTTCATGGACCTGTTTGAGCGCTTCCAGGAACTGCCAAGAACCGCGTGCGTTTGTGTTCCAGCCCTTTTCGAAGTTCGTCTCCGCCTCGCCGGACACTATTGCTGCCAGGTGAAAAATCATGTCCGCCTTCAACTCGGCTAGTTTGATCGCTTCACCATTGTTCGCTATGTCGCCCACTAAAGATCGCGTTTTGAAATCGGATTTGATCGAACGCGCTTCTACGATGTCGTGTAGAATCAACTCGTCGATTGAGATGTCTCCCAAACCACCATTAGCAATAGATTGCGCAAGCTTTTGGCCAACCATTCCTGCGCCGCCGAGCACCAGAATTTTCAAATTTTCTCTCCCTGCGATACAGCCTGACCGTTGCCTGACCGGCTTCGTGCTGTAATGCTTGGGCCGACTATTGCAATCTTTAGCGGTGGTGTCGATGACCCATGTTTCCTTCGAGCGTTTGGCAGATATCATCGCAACGCGAGGCGCGGCGTCCAGGAGCCTGACGGCGATTGCAGGCCCGCCAGGGTCAGGAAAGTCGACTGTCTCGCAGCAGCTTGTTGACTATTTGAACCGGATCGAACCTCGATCAGCCGCTTTGCTGCCGATGGATGGATACCACTACGACGACACCGTCCTGCGCGAACGCGGTCTATTGGAGAGAAAAGGGGCTCCGGAGACCTTTGATACCCTTGGGCTGATTGCAATGCTCGAACGGCTGCATTCCAATGCCGAGAAAGAGATCGCCGTTCCCGTTTTCGATCGCACCATCGAGATTTCCCGGTCAGCCGCCAGGATAATAGAGGGAGACGTCCGTCATGTTGTTCTGGAAGGCAACTATCTACTGCTTTCTTCAGGTGATTGGTCGCAAATGCATCGATACTATCGCACGACAGTCATGCTTGATGTTTCGGAAGAGTCGCTGAAAGAGCGACTGGAGCAGCGTTGGCTGCATCTGCCTGAACGCGAACGCCAATCCAAAATCAGCAACAACGATCTTCTGAACGGGCGACTTGTCATGTCTGAAAGCGCGCCTTCAGAATTTATCCTGAAGAACTAAACCCGCGGCGTCACAACGTAGCGGAGAAATTTTGCCAATCCGGTACAAATCGTTGTATCTGTTTGGCCGGTTGTTAACGGGATTGAGGATACCGAAAACGCATATTACTGACTTGGCGGCAGAGGGGATGAAATTGATCGTTGCCCGACAGACTGTGTCCCGAAACTTGAAATTTCGACGCTTCTCGATTTATCTCGCAGCGATTGCCTTTTTCTGTTGTCTGACCAACACAGTCAGAGCCGAACCCGGCGTCTTTGAAGACAGGATCGTTTTTGGTCAGTCTGCGGCGTTTGAAGGTCCAGCAGCTTCGCTAGGCACAGATATACGGAACGGAATCCTCGCAGCATTCGATGAGGTCAACAGAACGGGCGGCGTTAACGGTCGCAAGCTTGAGTTGATTTCCTACAACGACGGTTACGAACCTGAACTTGCAATCGATAATACCAGACGCCTTATAGAACAGGACCAAGTCTTTGCGCTGATCGGAGAAGTCGGCACGCCGACATCGCGCGCAGTCCAGCCGATTGCGCGTGAATACCGGGCGCCATTCATCGGCGCTTTTACAGGAGCCGCATTCCTGCGCGACCCTGGCCTGACCAATGTCATCAACATACGTGCTTCATACGATCAGGAAACAGAGGAACTTGTCGATTTTCTGGTTAAGGATCGCGGCATCAAACGGATCGCCATTCTCTATCAGGATGACACATTCGGCAGCGCAGGCCTTTCTGGGGTTGTCGCGGCGCTGAACCGCAGAGGCCTCGAACTGGTCGCTGACGGCACTTACATGCGCAATACGGTCGCCGTGAAGAGAGCCGCGTTGGCCATACGCAAGGCTCAACCCGATGCTGTTATCATTATCGGAGCGTACAAACCCGCTGCCGAGTTTATCCGCATTGCGCGATCGATTGGTGTCGACGCACTGTTTCTTACTGTTTCCTTCGTAGGCAGCAACGCTCTTGCATCCGACCTTGGAAAGGAAGGCAGCGGAGTAATCGTGTCTCAAGTCGTTCCGTTGTTCCATGACACGTCTGTTTCGGTCGTAGCAAGTTTCCACGATGCGATGGCGAAACTGTCCGAAACGTCAGGCAGAGATCTGCTGATAGACGGTCTGGGCTTTGTCTCTCTGGAGGGATACATCACAGGTCGACTGGTCGTGGAGGTGTTGAGAGACCTTGGAGACGACCTTACTCGGGAAACCTTCATCGGCCTATTTGAAGAATTAAAAGGATACGAGATCGACGGTTTCTCGCTTCAGTACGGGCCGGGAGACAACCAAGGCTCGAACAATGTATTTCTGACCGTGATCAACGATGATGGCAAGTTCGAAACCATCAAACGCCAGGCTGCAGATCAATGAGTGATGGCGCTAAAGAAAGCAAACCAGTCGCCCATTCCAAGGTCGCGATTTCGGAACGCAGTTTCGCCGAGCCTGTGGCCAAAAAAGAAGCTGCGCGGGTCGAGGAGGTCAAATCATCCGCCGTTGTCTTTGGCATAAAGGCAAAGCTGCTCCTGTCTTTCATTGCGCTTGCCACCTGCACGCTCGTCGCATGCATTGTGGCCTGGACCGTGTTCAGCCATATCCAGCGCGCAGTGACCAATGTCACGTCGGACAGCCTGCCGAAAAACACTCTTGCGCTTACGATTGCAGAACACAGCGCTGAAATTTATGTCAGTGCTCCCAGCATCATGGCCAGCGAAAGCCAGTCGGTTCGGGAATTCAGAAAGAAACTGCTGGACGACGCCGTCATGCAGTTGAACGCCGCCATAACCCAATGGCGGAATATCGGTATGGCCCGTGACATTGCCGACGACCTCACCGGGAAGGTCGAAAGGATTTCAGGCTATATCGATGAAGTGAACTTTTCCGTCGCCAACATGCTGGACATCACGGAATCGTTGCATGGACAGGTAGACAAGCTGTCACAGAGCCACAGCCGCTTCCTGGAAGTGCTCGAACCTCTGATCGACGACGCCGTTTTCAATCTGGTCATCGAAAACGAGTCGACAACCTCCAAAACGGAGGCGGCTCTTCGAGAAACCTTGGCCGCAGAAACAGAAACTCTTGGCGCGCTTCTGGCGCTGAAAAACGACCTGTCTATCATAAATGAGCCGTTGGTGAACGAGGCCAATCTCGAAAACGGCAATATGCAACATTTTGTTGCCGATGAATTTGGTTCAATCCGCGAGCATATTTCAGACCATATTCGGACCCTTCGGCTGTCCGCGGCTGCAAAAGAACTAGAGTTTTTCAATGATTCTGTTCAAGCCTTCGTCGTTGGGCTTGGAAGCTATCTGAGGCGGGCCGCGGATTCGCAGAATTCCGAACCCGAAACTGCCCTGCGCCAGGATCTTATCCGCGCACATGACGACCTCGTACAACATATCGATCCGCTGATATCACAGGCGCGAGAACGACTTCTCACGCACACATACGATATCGTCAGCCAACAATCCTCCAAGACCATGGAACTCATCGACCTTGGAGCAAATACGATCCACAACCTCCTTACTATCCGGTCAGACGGCAATCTCGCCGCCGGCCTGCTGAATGAAGCGTCCAGCATCCAGGAGCCGGAACGGCTGGAGCCGCTTGGGGAGCGTTTTCGCGCAGCGGCCGGCCAGATTGAGCGAGCGTATAGGCAACTGCCTGAGCAGAACAGATCAGATGAGTTGCGTATGGTCATCGATTCGGTTCTGAGTATCGGTCAGGGCGATGACAGCATTTTCGGATTGCGCGGACAGGAACTTGTGGAACTGGAACACGCGCAGAATTCCATCAGCGCAAGCGGCGATGTCTCCCAACAGCTTGTCATTGCGGTGACCCGACTCGTCGAAGAAACAGAACAGGACGCCAACGAGACGGCGCGACACGCGGATGAAACAATACGCACCGGCAAAGTTGAAATGCTGGTTATCGCCGGCGCCAGCCTGATCGGTTCAGCTCTGATCATGCTGATCTTTGTCGGCCCTCGGATTATCAGACCAATACGAGAGATCACCGACACGATGACCGATCTTGCGGCCGGTGACACGACCGTAGTTATACCCGGCACTGACCGGAATGATGAGCTTGGAAAGATGTCGAAGGCGTTGGAGGTGTTCCGGGACATCACAATCTCGATCCAGGAATCCAACCTGAAGGAAATCGATCTCGCGCGTCGCAGGCTCGCGGATGCGATCGAGAGTATATCGGAAGCCTTCTCCCTCTATGATGCCGAAGATAGGCTGGTCGTTTGCAACAAGAAATACGGCACGTTGGTGCATCCGGAAATCGCCGACGAGATTCACCCTGGATTGTTTTTTGAGCAGATTGTGCGCCGCTCAATCGAACTTGGACTGATATCCGAGGCGATTGGGCGTGAAGAAGAATGGCTGAAAGAAAGGGTCAAGAGACACCGTCATCCTGAACAACCCCACATCATGCATCGCCATGACGGAACCTGGATCATGGTCAGCGAACGCAGGACTGCTGATGGCGGAGTTGTCGCCGTTTATTCCGATATTACCGAGTTGAAGGAACGAGAGAACGAACTCGCCGAGAAATCGATTGCTCTCGAACAGCTTTCTAAACAACTCTCCAAATATCTCTCTCCGCAAGTCTATCAATCTATCTTCAGTGGAGAACAATCGGCAATCGTTGCAAGCAAGAGGAAGAAATTGACAGTCTTCTTCAGCGATCTTGTCGGCTTCACCGAAATTGCCGACAGGTTGGAATCAGAAGATCTTACGCAGATCCTCAATCAGTATTTGACGGAAATGACGACGATCGCTTTGGACCATGGGGCGACAATAGACAAATATATCGGTGATTCACTGATGATTTTCTTCGGAGATCCTGTGTCCCGGGGAGTCCAGGCAGACGCCGTTACCTGTGTTAAGATGGCTATCGCCATGCAGAAGCGCTTGCGTTCCCTCAGTGAGGAATGGAGGTCGATGGGACTGACCGAAAAGCTTGAATGCCGAATAGGTATTGCAACCGGTTTTTGTACGGTTGGCAATTTCGGAAGCGAAGACCGGATGGACTACACGATTATCGGAGGAACAGTGAACCTTGCCTCAAGACTTGAGGGAGTGGCTGCGACTGGCACGACGCTGGTCGCAGCTGAAACCTACAGTCTGATCCAGGATGAGATCGTCTGTGAGGAACATGAGACGGTCGCGGTCAAAGGAATCGCCTATCCCGTACGCACCTACAGGGTAATCGACACCAAGGAGGTCGTCGCCAAACGTGGCAGACCAGTGCGCAAGAAAGGCGACCGCATTACAATCGACGCAGATATAGATTCAATGTCCGAAGATGAGCGTAAGGAAGTCGCCGAAATGCTGCAGAAGATCCTGTCAGATCTCAATCCGCGGTCGACGTGAAATCAATTGTCCCCATACCATCGAATATCGCGATCTGTCGCCTCTTCGCGATTGCACGGTACACTTTCGAGCAACTCCTCCATTCGCCGCCACGGATGAACGGCGCGGAAGCTGTCGATTGCAATAGTGAAATAGTTTCCGCCGCCGTTGTTCGGCTGATCGAATGAACGTGAGATCGGCGCATCGGCAAAGTGGCAATAAAGCAGCGTGCCGACACCGCCATGACCGACAAGCAGAATATCACCCTGATCTGCCTGCTTCAAATAAGGCAGCGTCGCCCGCACGATTCGACTCTGTGCGTCAATCGCTCTCTCCCAACCGCGAACGCTGATGTAGGGTTCCCTGAAAAACTGGTTCGCAACATCCTGAAACTCTGCGGGTGGAAGAAAGCCAGTTGCACTCCGGTCGTTCTCGCCCATTGCATCATCTATTTCTACTTCCAGACCAATTCCCAGGGCCATGATCCGCGCTGTTTCGACGGCCTTTGTTTCACCGCTGCTGACAAGGCGCGTCGTCGCCCGTAAAACAGGCGCTCCAGCAATCCGCTTTACCCGGTGTTTGCCGATTTCGGACAATTTCCACTCCGGAACGGGGATATCAGTCTCCATCGCCACCTGTGGGTGCGACAAGTAACGCAATACTCCGGGCATAATACTTACCAGCCTCTACCAGCAACAACTCTGTAAACGATAGCACAACCAGATGACATTACGTTGATGACGAGTTATCGGCCTTGATTGTTTTTCACGCCATATTTAATTGCAATTTGCCAGCGACCGGCTACCATCCCCTCGAATGGCCGTCACATGAAAACTACAAAATCTGAATGTCCGATAGACTTTGCAGCCCGCGTCGTGGGTGACAGGTGGAGTCTGCTGATTATCCGAGACATTCTCCTCTACCGCAAGAGCAGGTTCAGGGAACTGGCGAGTGAAGAGGGAATAGCGACCAATATTCTCAGCGACCGGTTGCGACAGCTCGTTGATAGCGGTGTGATCGAAAAAAAGCGCGATCCCGATGATCGAAGAAGTTACATTTATCAGGCGACGCCAAAAGGCAACGGGCTGGCTGGTCTGATGTCGGAGCTAGGCGCTTGGGGAACGGCTAACGAACCGGGATCAAAGGAACTCATTGGAACGCTGAAGCACTACCGTCGGGATTCGGAGGTCGCCGCCACGATCAGATCCAATATTTACCGCAACCGTTATGCTGATGATGCGGATATGCAGTGAAACTTTCAGGTTGGCTCAACTGGAACTGTAATCACACTATCCATGACACACCCACACGTATTGCCAGACAAACGTTCTGACTATTCGGCGCCCGGATCCGCTTGAGCGCGCGATTGCGGTTGTTCGATCAGGATAAATGCGAGTCCGGCAATTACGACCGCGCCTCCCGCTAACGCGGTCAATGTTGGGCGTTCTCCCAGGAAGGCAATGCTTCCTGCAACGGAGAAAACGGGCAACATCAGCAGAAATGGCGCAACCTGACTGACTGGGTGTTTTCTCACTAGCGAATACCATAACGCATATCCGAGCGCGGTCATGACCAAGCCAAGATAAATTACTGCCGTCCAGTCAACCCATTCGGCCGTCATCATGGAATTCAACTGGTTTTTCTCCAGCAGAAAGGACATGATGAAGAGCTGCGGCGCAGCCCATATGGCGACCCAGGCCGTGGTGGTCAGCCCGTCGATTTCCTTGAGTGTGCGTATCATTGCCTGTCCGATCGCCCACGTAAATGCACCCCCAATGACAAGCAGCACCGAGACCCAGGCGGCGCCAATTTTCGGTTCACCCATCATCAGCGCAACGCCGACAAACGCCATCGCGATTCCGATCCATTTTCGTATGTCCGGCGTTTCTCCGAGAGCGAAGACGCCGATTAGCACAAGGAACGGCACTTCAAGCTGGACAACGAGAACCGCCACCGAAGCATCGAGTCCCTTCAAACCATTAAAGGTCAAACTGTACTGGATGGCGGCGGAGACGACGGCTATCCAGAAAATTCGATGTAACTGCCCGGTAGGTGGACGGACGAACCAGACCAAAGCCACAGCCGTTACACTGAAGCGTAAAGCCATCAGGAAAATTGGAGGAAACTGGTCCAGAGCGGCCTTGGCGAACACGAACCCCATTCCCCAGACCAGCGCAACGAGGAGGCCCATGGTCACGTCAATTGGCGACAATCTATTCATATCACTGTCTGCATTGTCCTCGTGGCACGCGTCTGGGATCGATATCCTGTCTGGGATATACATATCATCAGAAACACCGCAAAGGTGACGATACAATTTTGCAATTCCGATGTTGTGGCCATTCCATCCGGAGAAAATTTCATGCCTTTGCCAGATCAACTGTACGGAACGCCAATTCCGCCGCATCTCAATCGTTGGAATTGGGGCGCATTTCTAATGAACTGGATCTGGGGAATAGCCAACAACACCTGGATTGCATTGCTGATGTTCGTACCATTTGTAAACATCGTCATGCTGTTCGTTCTGGGAGTAAAAGGTAACGCCTGGGCCTGGAACAACAATCTGTGGCGCGATGAGGCGCATTTTCTAAAGAGTCAGAGACGCTGGGCCATTGCCGGTTTTATCTGCGTTGCGTGTGTGCTCGCTCTCATCGCCTATGGTGGCGACAAGGCTTTGAGCTTTCTGAAGAACACCGACGTTTATCAAATGGCGATGGAGGAAATCACGTCCAATCCAGCGGTTAGTGCGGCGCTTGGTGAACCAATCGACGCCGGTTTCTGGGTTACGGGAAACGTCAATATGGACCTGATGGACGGCAGTGGACATGCGCAGTTGCACATCCCGCTTTCGGGAACCAAGGCGTCAGGCGATGCAATGGCGCAAGCAATCCGATCAGATGGAAAATGGATTATCGAGTTGCTGATCGTGAAGGTTGACGATTACTCGGAACCAATTGTTGTGATCAACACTCGGAATAAACCGATTCCAGGCTCCCCACAGGAGATCTAATATCACTCAACGCGTAGATCAATGTTCTGGATTTCCTGAAGAATCAGAATCCGCATAGTATGGCTGACAGGCACGCCAGAGCGCATGGCACGAGCTCTTTCTCGGATGCTCTTGAGATCAATCTCATCAAACAGGTCGAACAGTTCCCCTCCCCTTTCCGCCAGCATTGGGTCGAAATCAATCAATGCGGAAAGCGCCGAGATTGTTTCGGCATACAACTCGGCGGCGTTGTTTTTCGTTTCCACAATGAGACGCAGGACCAGAGCCAGATGTCCAGCGCCATTCTTAGATGCAATTTTCCTTAACGTAGCGCTCGAAAAACAATCCCGATCGCCCCTCGCGCCGTTGTAGCGGTGGGACCCATTATAGAGGCGAACACCGCATTGCCTCGCAATTCGGTAAATATCATGCTTGGGTTTTCCTTTGATAACTATCGGATTCTGACGCGCAGTCGATTGGACGTCTTTCATAATTAACGATGCAAATTGTCATAAATAATGGAAAGGAGGCCGAGCTTCCGGCAATTAGTGTGAGTATACTCACCGCTATTGGGTAACGCCTTGTTTGTCATCGCCAATTTCAAACAGACCCAGCATCTCTCCCGCTTGTCGCCGCGTCATTCCCTCGAGAAGCAGGTTGCAGTAGGTCTGTTCGAGCTCGGAAGGAATCCAATAGCCGCGACGCTGTCGTTTTCTGATTTCCAAGTGTCGGGATGCGCCTAACTTGGTTTCTCGCGTTTGTTCGCCAATTACATTCTGCAAAGCATGTCCCTTACGAATGTTGAGCCTGGCGGCGCGTCGACGGATTGACTGTGCCGATATCCCGAAATGTCGTGCTATTTCTTCAGTTGAGGCATCCCCGCCAAAAAGTTGCAAGACGCGAATCTGCTGGCTTTCGGATAGTTGGCTTAGAGACTTCATCACTGGTCTTCCTTGCTATTCAGGATACTGACGTAGGCCACCGACACATCCGTGTATCTAACTTCCGAATTTCTATCGGCGTCGATCAAGACCGTTCTATCCACAACGCGACGCATAACTTTGCGTATACCGAAGTCTTCCGTAGTAAGATGATCAAATGTTTCCGTTTTGTTCTCATTAAAATGATGACTGAAAATATGGACGCGATTATCTTCTCCCTCAGGCAATGCCTGTGGGATTGAATTGTGCAACATCAGGTGGATACTCCCGGCAAACGAGTTGGATCAGATACCATTTACACACTATGCCATTTTGGTATAATTGTCAATCCTGAGCCTGTACTGAAGCTAAAAAATAGCGCCTTTGGAAGTCCGTGGATTGAGGATTGGAATTGCTGAATGAACGCCATCAGGAAACTGCGTGAGCAACGCAATCTGACACAAACAGAATTGGCAAGACGGGCTCAGACTTCGCAACCTCAGATCAATCGCCTTGAAACTGGGGAACGACAACTTTCGAAGGAATGGGCGGAAAAACTTGCCCCTCATCTGGGTATTTCGCCGGCTGAGCTTATGTTCGGCCTCGGATCGGATGACGGGTCCGCAGAAGCATTCTCGGACTCAGAAGGAAATGGGTCAAATGCAGCAATTGGTTCACGCTTGATGAATAACACCAACGATGTTCCCGTTTACGGACAGGCAGTCGGTGGAGACGATGGCGAGTTCGTGCTGAACGGAGAAAAACTCGACGATGTATTTAGACCACCGAGTTTGTCATCGGTGATCGACGCTTACGCTGTTTACGTTACCGGAAGCTCGATGGAGCCGAGATATTTTGATGGCGAGGTCGTCTACGTCAATCCAATCAAAAAAGCGCGGCGCGGCGACTTCGTCGTGGCGCAGATTCGGGACCCTGAACGCGAGACCACTATGGCCTATGTGAAACGATTCGTGCGCTGGAATGAGAGAGAACTCGTTCTATTTCAGTACAATCCCGAGAAAGAGCTGAAATTTCAGGCGCGGGATGTCATTTCCGTGCACCTCGCGGTCATGGGCGGTAGTGTCTAGATCCAGTTTCGCGTTAAAACTGTGACATATTTGCAATTGTCGAAGATAAAAGGACACGCATTTGGCGAGTCCGGTTTCAATTCTAAATCGTTTCAGTAAATTCAAGCCGTTTCAAGGCTCACAGCCCAGGGCGGTGTGGCTGTATTACGTAAATTATTGCATTTGGCTTCGGCCGCCGGGCTTCGATTGGCACTTTCATTTTAATGCCAATCGGAGTCCGTTTTGTTCGTAGCGCTGGGAAATCCGTTCGTCAGCAGCGGCAGATACCGACGGTCTGACTGACGAATTGCAATGACCATTTCGTCATCAGGAGTGTGGTGTGTTTAATCGCGCGGCCAGAGCACCATCTGAGTGCAACGGAACTTCGCCATCACTTTTGAATTCTTTAGCGAAACAACCTCTGCATCCCAAACCTGCGTCATCCTGCCCTTGTGGGCCGGGGTAGCAACGCAGGCGACAACGCCTTCGAGAGCTGTACCGAGGAAATTGGTGGATAGGTCTATGGTCGTGAAACCGACTGCTCCATCCGGCAATGATGCAACTGTGCCATAGCCGCAACAGGTATCTGCCAGCGTGACAACTGAGCCTGCATGAAGAAAGCCGTTCCAGGCGAGCAGATGCTTGTGGACGCTAAACTGCGCCTCGACACGCTCAGGCGTAACCATGACAAAGTTGAAACCCAGATAGCCCGGCAAATACTCCGAGCCGCGCGCATTCCATTCTTCAATCGTTTCTGGAATCGAGACCTTCATCGACTTGTCTTCACTCCTCCGGCAATTCGAATATCAGAAGTCTGTCGGAACGCCGCCCTCAGCCTTTCTTCGCTCGACAAAATCCCGCAATTCCGCAGCGACGGCCGGGTCGATATCCGGTTGCTGATACTCGGCCAATCGCTCTTTCCATATTCGGTTGGCTTTTTGCATTGCGGTGGGCTCGCCCGCCTGAAACCATGTCTCGTAGTTCCGCCAGTCGCTGAGAATCGGCGAATAAAAGGCGTCCTGATAGCGTGATTGGGTGTGTGGACTTCCGAAGAAATGGCCGCCAGGACCAACTTCTGCAATTGCCTCCAATCCCAACTCGTCTTCCGAGAAGTCCATTGGCTTGAGAAATTCGGCCACCATCTGCAGAAGGTCGATATCGAGAATGGTTTTTTCGAATGAGCAACACAGGCCACCTTCCAGCCAACCGGCTGCATGCTTGATAAAATTTCCGCCGCCATTGATGGCGCCCCAGAGAGAGAATACGGATTCGTAGGCTGCCTGAGCGTCTACGGTATTGGCTGCGCAGACATTTGATGTGCGATAGGGAATCCCATAGCGTCGCGCGAGTTGACCGCCCAGATGCTGCGCTTTCATATATTCCGGAGTTCCGAATGCCGGTGAACCCGATTTCATGTCGACGTTCGATGTAAATCCGCCATACATGGCCGGAGCGCCGGGATTGACCATCTGGCTGAATGCGAGCGCGGCCAGGGCTTCCGCATTCTGCAGGACGAGTGCGCCGGGTATCGTAACCGGAGCCATTGCTCCCGAAAGCGTAAACGGGGTAATGACGACCGGCTGACCCATTCCCGACATATCGATAATGCCCTGCATCATCGGAATATCGAGTTGGAGTGGCGAATTGGTATTGATGATTGTGTAGACGGAGGGCTCTCGACGAAGCGTATCTGCGCTGACACCGCGCGCGATCCTGGTCATTTCGATGGCGTCCGCGACCCTTTCGTGACCGAGCGAGTAGATACAAAAGGTCTTGTCCGAAAGAGTTATCATGTCTGAAAGACATTCGAGATGACGCACCGAAGCGTGAATATCGATTGGTTCGACCGGATAACCGCCAACCGTATGCAATATCGAATGCATCTGCGCCAATCGCAGAAAATTCCGGAAGTCGTCCTGATTGCCGCTCCTGCGTCCATGATCCAGATCAGAGCAGTTCGGCGCGCTTGCCATCATGGCGAAGATCAATTTGTCGCCGCCGACCTGAAGATTGTGTTCTGGATTACGGGCGTGCAGGGTGAATTGCGACGGAATTGTTTGGAGCGACTCCATGACGAGGTCCGGATCCATCCGAACACGCATTCGGCCCGGAACCACTTCCGCGCCGGCCTTTTTCATAATTTCGCGAGCCCCGTCATGCAGAACGCGAATCCCGGTTTCGGAAAGCAGCCGCAGCGAAGCTTTGTGGATTTTCTCGACTTCTTCTTCCGACGCCAAATCAATCGGTGCAAACGCGCGAACCGGCTGTTGAAATGCCTTCTGGACGGCGCCGCCAGCGGAGCGTTTCCTGTCTCTGCCGCCCCTGCGTCGACCCGATGGCGCTTCGTCTGGAATGATGATGTCGTTCATAGCTTGTCTCGCTGCTGTCGAAGTGCTGAATGTCTGTCGCAAGACCCAAAATGTCTTAGGAAAATATCCTGAATCCGAAATATTCCCCGACCTTGTTTTAAAAGGCTTGCCCTGTCCAGCCCTTTCTGTGGCGGGACTCGGATCTTTAGGTGCGCTATTCGTTGCTTTCCGGCAACATTCCGAAGTTTTTTGATCTGAAGGTCAAAAATTTCTGGAGAAAACGGGAATTCGGCATTTTGCTCATTTGGACAAGCCGTTAGCATTGCGACTCATCAGATGCATGCAGCGCCGCTGGTGCGCAGACCTGACCATCAAGTTTCTCGTTTCGTACCGCGTTTTCGGGACGCATCTGACACTCTACAGCATTGCCGGGGGGCATGCCTCGAACCGGAGCTTTGTTTCACCGCAAGGTTCCGGTTCGTTCACGGAGTAGCGACCAAAGCCTTGATAATAACTGGAGTAAAGACGATCGCGGCTCCGAGCACCGCCAGAAGGGCTCTTCTCCAGAATGTCTTGCGCACAATTATCGCCCAGGAGATCAGTCCGAGTCCGATTGAGAGTTGCAGGAACGCCAGAAGCGCCGGGAAAGGCCGTCCGACAGGATCCAGAATATCGCTGTCGGCGATCATGCCGAGCGGGATGATATAGAGGCCTATCCCCAGAGACATTGCCGTGACGGCGACCCTTATCCAGTTCTCGCCAATCATTCCTGCTGCGATGAAAACCGGACCGCAAACGGGTGGCGTAATCGTTGAAAGGAGCGCGAACCAGAAGACGAAGAGGTGCGCCTGAAGCGGTTCGAGGCCAAGTTCAATCAGGGCGGGCCCCGCGATCGAAACGCAAATGACGTAGGCAGCGGTCGTCGGAACTTCCATCCCCAGTATGAGACAGGCGACAGCTGTCAGCAGAAGTGATAGCCACAGCATTCCTCCGGAGCCTGAAAGAATGAGTGACGTCACTTTCACCCCGAGTCCGGTGATTGACAGGACGCCGATAACGATAGAGGCGCAAAGGATAATCGATGCAATCATTGAAACCTGCTTGGCCGAGGTAATCAACGCGTTTTCAATTCGCTGCAATGAACGTTTCAGGTTCCACTTAAAGTCGGACCCGGCAAAGAGCAGGATAAATGATGCTACGATCGCCATGCATGCGGAGAATTGTGGCGTGTAGCCTGCGCCAAACATCCCCCACATGAGGATGGCGAAAGGGACAAGAAAGAACCCGGCAGTAACAGCTACTTCGCGAAAATTCGGACGATCGTCTGCATTGACCGCTTTCAGGTCATATCGGCTGGAATAGGCGTTGATGCCGATCCACACGGTCAGAAAATATAAAAGCGACGGCAGGAAAGCCGCCGCCATGATCGTCGTGTAGGGAATTCCTGTCAGTTCGACCATGACAAAGGCCCCTGCTCCCATCAATGGCGGCATGATCTGACCGCCGGATGAGGCTACGGCTTCGACGGCGGCGGCCAGACGTCGCGGATAACCAAGCTTCGTCATGGCCGGCAGCGTGATTGCGCCTGTCGAAGCGACATTGGCCGAGGCCGATCCGGAAATCGAACCGAACAGCGCTGACGAAATCACGGATATCTTTGCTGCGCCTCCCTTCAGGCGACCGGCCGAGAGCACGGCGACATTCATGAAACCCTGACCTGCTTCGCCAGCGTTAAGAAACGCGCCGAATATGACGAAGATCGCAACAACAGAAACGGAGACGCCGGTAAGACTACCCCACAGACCGCCTTCGGCAATCGTCAGGGTGCCCAGGAAACTCCCAAGCGGCGTGCCCGAATGACCAAACTCACCGGGAACGTATTGGCCAAACAGTCCATAAGCGAGGGCAAGCATTGCTATGAGAGGCAATGGCCAGCCGATCGACCTGCGAGCAGCTTCAAGCGTGATCATCAGCAGGGCGCCGGCGACAACCAATTGCCAGCGATTTTCCAGGAAGCCGTACTGGTCAGCAAGCGCGTCGTGATAGACGACGATCCAGAGGCAGGACAATGTGCCAACCAGCCAGAAAACAAACCCGGTAATTCTCGACCAACCGGGACTGGAGGCGAAAAGGAAAATCCAGGGTAGAGCCAAGGCCATGTGCAGCGGACGACTCACCAGGTTGGAGATGAGCCCATAGAAAATCAGGCCAAGATGAAAGGCGACAAGAACGAGCGCCAGAGATATCCAGACGACTCGAGTCGGTTTCAAGGTCGCGCTGATTGTCTGGAACATGCAGAAACTCGAAGTGTCCTGTTCGCCGATCGGTCAAGGCGACCGGCGAACAGGAGACATACAGATTATTTCAGAGATTCGTCGGTTGGGTAACCGACTTCCTTATAGAATCTGGCGGCGCCTGGATGAACCTTGCCTGTCATGTTCGGCATAAGCGTCTCGTTGACCCCATTCCACCAAGGGGCTGACTTGGCCATGTGTTGCAGGCTTTCCCAGTAGTCTTTCGCAAGCAAATAAGCCGTATCATCATCCATCTCGGTTGTTGTATAGGCGACGACCGGAAGCGAGGTGGTGATGACTTCCTGAGTCTGGCCCGCATAAGTGTTTGCGGGGATGACGATCTGGGTTCGTCCGGTCTCCTCTATTTCCTGTCCGGTCATCGACAGGATTGTAATGGGAAGTGACGCCGCCGCCTCCGTGACATTGGGCGCAGGATAGGAACCCGCCGTCACGAAACCGTCTATCTGTCCGTTCTTCAGAGCAGGAACGGCATTGGAAAGCTCAACATCGGCAATCTCTACCTTACCTTCAAGCCCGAACAGTTCGAGGTAACGCGCGCCTTCCCTGGCGCCGAATGACCCTTTGCCAAGCAGCAATGTCTTGCCCGCCAGTTGTTCGAAATCCGTCACGCCGCTCTCTTTGGACATGACGAAATGCATCGTTAGCGACGGGATCGGGAAAAGAGCGCGGATAGTGTCGAATTTGGGATCCCCCTTTCCCTCGAACGGGCCCTTACCCTGCTGCGCAAGAGTGACCAGGGAAGGAGGCGTTGTGAAGACATAGTCTGCGCCACGCCCCCTCACCTCCATTACGTTCTGAACAGATCCCTGGCTTTCTTCGTTCGTGACGATGATATCCCCGTCGGATGCCTCCTTGACGGCTTCTGATATCTGAACGCCCATCTGATAGTAGGACGATCCTGTCTTTGCCGATTTGTAAGTCACGCGCGTCTCCGCTTGGGTCGCGGACCCAAGGCTGAGCGCAAGCAGTCCCGCAAAGCCGAACAAGGCTGTGCGAATGATGAATTGATTTTTCATGGTTTCCTCCCGATATGGATGAGCCCGTCCGGCTAACGCCGACAATACTGTATGAAGGCAATTGTTTATCATAGAGAATACGTGTCAAGGCTATCGCGATCTTGAAATGCGTCTTCCGAACCAGCATGAAGAGCGGGTAATGAGACGCTCAGGAGCCAGAAACATGATTGCCGATGAAACCGCAGAAATTCTGTCCAGACTTGGCGTGGACGAGAAACTTTACACATCAGGTGAGTTGGCGGTCTCTACGCCTTTGACCGGTGAAATTATCTCGAACGTAAAACAGACCGGAGCTGAAGAGGTCTCATCCAAAATCGAGGACGCCCACCGCGCATTTCTGCAATGGCGCAACGTGCCAGCGCCCCGCAGGGGCGAGCTCGTCCGCCTTCTTGGAGAAGAATTGCGAAACGACAAGGAGGATCTCGGAAGACTGGTGTCGATCGAAGTCGGTAAGGTTCCGTCCGAAGGCGCGGGCGAAGTGCAGGAAATGATCGATATCTGCGACTTTGCCGTTGGCCTGTCGCGGCAACTCTATGGTTTGACAATCGCAACGGAGCGAGACGGTCACCGCATGATGGAAACCTGGCATCCGCTCGGCGTGGTTGGCGTCATAACCGCATTTAATTTTCCTGTGGCGGTGTGGTCCTGGAATTCCGCCTTGGCGCTCATCTGCGGCAATACGGTCGTATGGAAGCCGTCCGAAAAAACACCGCTGACCGCTCTGGCGTGTCAGGCAATTCTGAAGAAGGCGCTTGATCGTTTCGGCGATGCTCCGGAAAACCTGCTGACGGTTTTGATTGGCGCGGGCGACGTTGGTGAGGCTCTTGTGGACAACACGAAGGTGGCGCTCGTCTCAGCGACCGGATCGACGCGTATGGGCCGACTGGTAGGTCCCAGGCTCGCCTCCCGGTTTGCAAGACAGATTCTCGAACTCGGGGGCAACAACGCCGGTATCGTTTGTCCTTCTGCCGACCTCGAGATGGCGCTCCGCGCAATTGCCTTCGGGGCAATCGGCACCGCCGGGCAGCGTTGTACGTCGATGCGCAGGCTTTTCGTCCACGAGGATGTTTACGATCAACTCGTGCCCCGTTTGAAAAAAGCTTATGAAACGGTCTCGATCGGCAATCCGCTCGAGCAGGATGTTCTTGTCGGTCCTCTCATCGACCGCAACGCCTTTGAAGCCATGGAGGCTGCGCTGGAATCAGCCACAAAACAAGGCGGTGCGGTAACTGGCGGCGGTCGTGTCGATACCGGCTTGTCCGAAGCATACTACGTTCGGCCGGCTCTTGTAGAAATGCCGGAACAAAGCGGCATTGTTCTTGAAGAAACGTTTGCGCCGATTCTCTATGTGATGAAGTACACCGAACTCTCCGAGGCTATCGCTCAGCACAATGCGGTTGGCGCCGGTCTATCCTCTTCCATCTTCACCTTGAATATGCGCGAGGCGGAGCAGTTTCTCAGCGCCACTGGTTCCGATTGCGGCATAGTCAACGTCAACATTGGAACCTCCGGCGCTGAAATCGGTGGAGCTTTTGGAGGAGAAAAAGAAACCGGCGGAGGACGGGAGTCGGGTTCGGACGCCTGGAAGGCCTATATGCGCCGTTCCACCAACACGATCAATTATTCCGATAGCTTGCCGCTGGCGCAGGGCGTTTCTTTCGACATCTAGTGGAAGCCAGTTCCCAGCCTCGATTGGAGACAGATATTGATGCAACTCAATAGCATCGCATGGTCTTTCTCGGCGGGCGAACCACTGGACACCGACAGGCTTGACGGTGACACGTCAACCGATCTGGTCATAATCGGCGGTGGTTTCACGGGGTGCTCCGCCGCACTTCATGCAGCAGAGGCTGGCCTGGGTGTTTGCCTGCTGGAAGCGGAGACCATTGGTTGCGGTGGCTCCGGACGGAACGTCGGCCTGGTAAACGCCGGTTTGTGGACGCCACCGGAGGATGTCGAACAGCTATTAGGCGCTCAAGAGGGGCGTAAACTCAACGAATATCTTTCCGGCGGACCTGAGCTCGTCTTCGAACTGATCCGTAAACATTCCATCGAATGCAGCGCAATAAGAACCGGAACGCTACATTGCGCTCATTCCGGTGGCGGAATGCGGGACCTGGAGCGCCGTTACAATCAGCTTAGACGGTACAATGTTCCTGTCGACATTCTGGATGCGAGTCAAACCGCGGCGCGCACCGGCAGCAATGCCTTCGAAGGCGCGTTGTTTGATCCACGCGCAGGGACTATCAATCCGCTGGCCTATTGCCGCGGCTTGGCGAGAGCCGCGATCAAGGCGTCGGCCAAATTTTGTGAAAAAACGCCGGCAACGGCGATAAAACGGAAAAATGAACGATGGCTGGTCGTCACGCCTACAGGCTCTGTATCCGCGCGATGTCTGATGATTGCCACCAACGCCTACACCATTGCGACCGATGGCATGCCGTCCATGGGGCATACGAGAGTTGACTACTGCCAGTTTGCGACTGCGCCATTGTCTGATCATGCGCGTGCTTCAATCCTGCCCGGGCGTGAAGGATGCTGGGACACCGCTCCAGTCATGTCGTCTTTCCGCCTTGATCGTGAAGGCAGATTAGTCATCGGCGGCATCGGTTCGCTGGACCACCCGGCGGCTTCGATTCATGCGCGATGGGCGAAGAGAAAACTCGCTTCACTGTTTCCTCAATTGGCCGAAGAGCGCTTGGTGCATGGATGGTCGGGGCGGATCGCCATGACCCGGGATCATCTGCCAAAGATTCTCGAGCTCGGGAATTCAGGATATGCCGTATTCGGCTATTCCGGTCGGGGAATAGCCCCCGGAAGTGTTTTCGGCAAAGCTGTCGCCCAAGCTATTGCAGCCGATACGCAATCCGAACTGCCGCTTCGCTCCGTCGAATCCTATTCCGAGAATTTCCAACGGTTTCGACAGATGTGGTTCGAAGGCGGGGCGCTGGCTATTCATGCTCTCCAGTCTGTAAAGCTTGGTTGAAACGGGCTGTTGCTGAATTCGATCACTCGCGCGGTCGGGCAAACAGATAAAGTGCTGCGAGGCCGAATACGACCGGCAACAGTGGGGCTGCGAATACCGCTGCAGCTATTGGCTCCGGTCTGCCTCCAGCATCCATCGCGGCTATGCCGGATGAATTGGCGACGATACCCAAATAGGCTGCGCCGAATGCGAATCCCAGCCTCTGCACCGTCGGCATGGCGCCAGATACTCTACTGACGTCATCCTCATCCGCCGCCTGTGTCGCCACTCTGAGAATGAACGTCCACGCCGTTCCGTAACCGCTGCCCATCAGAATGGCGGATATGAAAATGAACCATATCGGACCATGCGGAATGGACAAGGCCAGGCAGGCGATACTTGTAGCGACGATGCACATCCCGATGGCCGCCATCGTTCGGTCGTGTCGCTCCGAAATGCCGGATACGATTACAGCCATGACCGACCACGCGAGGGATTCGCACAAAAGCACATATCCCGCTGTCAGAATGGATACGCCGTGAACGGCCATCATGAGAACTGGCCCGTAAAGTCCAATGGCAATCGTAGCTGCTGAAAAACAGAATACGACAGCGAGAGCGGCGTTTGTCGCCCGGCTGACGTCGACGGGATTTCTGGGAAGCAGTCTGTCATTACCCGACGCCATATCAAGCTGTAAAAAACGGGCAAGAAGCAGAAGGGCGAGAGCCACGAAGGCGGTCGTTTTGAGCAAGGACACCTCAATTCCGGCCCAGGCAATAGAGACAATGGAAGCGGTCAACCACAACAAACGCCGGATTGGAAACGGACTGTTGTCACGAGTATCTTTGGCGGCGCTCCGTATGTGACTGCTGGATGCAATCCAGACTGCCAAAACAATGCCTTGTCCGGCGAAGGCGAAAAATCCAGCACTCCAGGAAAGGTATTCCACAAACAGCGCTCCAAGAACCGGCCCCACGAACGAGGCAACGCCCCATAGCGCTGAGATGACTGCAATCAAACGACCTGTCAGGCGCGACGGAAACAGGGTTGCAATGGATACAAAAGACATCGCCATCATGCCGCCGCCGCCGAAACCCTGAAGCAATCGGCCAGCCAAAACGACATTCATGGACGGAGCAACAGCACTGACCAGACAACCAACCGAAAAGAGAAATGCAGCCACGGCCATCGGCGTCCTTACGCCATAGCGCGTTGTCAAGAGACCGCTGGCTGCGCCGGAAACAATGGAACCTACTTCGTAGAGAGCAATATTCCAGGGCAACGCACCGATTCCACCGATATCAGCAACGATTGCCGGCATCATGGTGGCGACAAGCAATCCATCAGCGGCGTGCAGCCAAATCCCGAGACACACTAGAACAAGCGCTGATGCGTGATCTGTTTTGAGAAGTTCGCGCCAGCGAACCAGCTCTTTACTGCCTGTTTCCACGTTTGCCATCCAGTCGCCACCGACCAAAGATTCGGAAGGGAGACGGGACTTTAGCTGCTCAACTTAACTTGAGGTCAAGGATGTTAATTCATTTGTTATTAAAACGAGATGTCAATAATGGCCAAATACTGTTTCACAACAGATGATATATCATTACGATAGCAATTAGCCGGCTTTTTCCTACGCCAGTCAGGTTAATACCAATCGTATCGGAGATGTCTATGAACAAGAGAATGCTTGGGAAGGATGGACCTCTGGTAGGCGCTGTAGGGCTCGGCTGCATGAGCTTTGCAGGCTTTTATGGCGCGACGAATGAAGCTGAGTCACACCGCACTCTTGCTAGAGCGGCTGAATTGGGAGTGACACATCTTGACACCTCGAACGTCTATGGAGCTGGCCTTTCCGAAAGTGTGATTGGAAGCTTCTTAAAGTCGCATCCGCATCGATTCTCGATTGCGACGAAAACTGGAATTGTCGCTGGGCCGCCGCGGAGTTTCAACAACTCAAAAGACCATATGCGAAATACCCTCGAGGAATCGCTGCGCCGTCTTGGAGTCGAACATGTCGATTTGTTCTATGTCCATCGTCGAGACCAAACCATTCCGATAGAAGATGTCGCTGGATTCCTGGCGGATTTCGTTGCTGAAGGTAAAATCGGAGGCATTGGTTTTTCAGAGATTGCACCGTCTTCGTTGCGTCGCGCAGCGCAAATACATCCTGTCCGGGCGGTTCAGTGCGAATATTCCCTATGGACACGCATTCCGGAGCTTGGATTAATCCAGGCTTGTGCCGAGCTTGGCGCAGCCTTCGTTGCTTTTTCTCCGCTTGCTCGCGGAATGTTTGCAGACAAAATCCCTGATCCTGCCGCATTCACTGAACGCGACTTCCGCCGTGAAAACCCTCGCTTCACCGAACCGAATTTCAGTTACAATCGCAAAGCTGTCCAGAAGTTTATCAACTACGCCCAAGATCAAGGCGCGCCCCCTGCATCAATGGCGCTGGAATGGGTGCTTAGGCAAGGCGATCATATAATAGCCATTCCCGGGACGCGCACAGCAAAACATCTGGAACAGAACGCGCTCGCCGGTGACCTCAAGCTGAGTGACGAACAGTTGCATGCAATTGATAAGCTGCTTCCTGCAGGCTTTGCCCATGGATTCCGCTACACGGACAAGCAATTGGTTGGCATCGAGCAGTATTGTTGAAAATGCTTTGCGCCGCATACCCTCTTCAGAAAGAACTCCGTTGTGGTCGAACCGTGGCTACAACTGTTGCAAAGTGTAATGTAGTATGACTATAAGAATCACGGTTTGTTACGTCTCGAAACTATTTGGTATTACTCTGTCTTACGATGTATATCGGTGATACTTGGGCGCTAAATGAAAAAACCAAACACTCGTTCAACACCTGCTTCTGGTAGGTACCGTAATATTGTTAATGGTCATCGCCGACTTGCTAAGATTTGCCGGAGTAATTCACCTGTTGTGCGAAGAATGCGTTTGAGGCGTATGCAAAAACTTGCTGCCAAAAAGAACACTGAAGAATAGGTCTACCACCCTCCTCCGCCGCCCGAGAATCCGGACGATATGCTGTTCATTGAATAGCTGATGTGACGACTGTCAAATGAACCTCCATGATACCAGCCGGGACACCATGTAGCGGCCGCAGTAGCCGCTGCTGCAGGTGTCAACCAGATTACTTTTATTCCGTCCCGGGAGGATCGCAATATCCGTACCAGGCTACTTCGTCGACGCCATCGCTGTTGACGACGTAGAGTTGCGTACCACGGTCGAAATGCCAGAACTCCTGAGGATAGTTCGCAAAGCCTGATTTCGTCATCGCCCAATGCAGCAATCGTCTATTGCGCATCGGTGGGTGATCGGCGTTGCACTTCCCCTCGGAATGCAAAAGCTCGAAAGCAGCTGTGGGCGTGTAGTCGCAAATTTCATCGAAACCAGACCCCATATCCAGAAGTTCGCCAGTGGTAAGTGACCGCAATGTCAGGTCCACCGCCCCGCCGGTTGCGTGGACCGGCCAAGTCTGAGGATCGTCCTTCTCGAACCGGTGCGGATTGGAAACATATTTGATGACTTCATGGAAAACTGCAGCGTCGTTCATTTCGGGATATCGCTCACGAACATCATATTCGACATGTCGCCACAGCGCCTTTTGCGCCTCGACGGTACGATAGGCGTCCCAGACAAAAACCTCCGCATCGTATTGCCTTAGAAAAGCATTGGCGTGGCGCAGCGATTGCAGAACGCCCGCTCTGCACCAGATATCGGGAAGGCTGCCGCGCACCCGGTGTCCATAGGGAGGATTTTCGCCATCGTTCTGATAATAGTAGGACTTGCCTGCGATGCCGGAGCCCGTCACGCAAACCAGTGGTTCGGCGTAGCGAGGATCCGCGCTGTTTATCGGTATGTCGGAATAGCCGCCGGCGTCTCCGCAACGAGACATACAAGGGACAGGAACAGAATACGGATTATCGAGCCGGCTAATTCTCAAGTCTCCTTATATTCCGATGAGTCGCCAAGCAGATAACGCGGTCCTGCGCCCCCCTTTCCCGCCTTGTCATCCGGGTTCAACAAAGCGCATGCCCGCAAAGAAAGACAACCACAACCGATGCACCCGTCAAGATTGTCCCGAAGCCGTATCATGCGTTGGATACGGTCATCCAGCTCTTTCCTGAAATTGCGACTTATATTGCTCCAGTCCTTCTTGTTAGGCGTTCTTTTCGCAGGCAAAGCGGCGAGTTGCTCGCGGATTTGCTCGATCGTAAATCCAAGTTGTTGTGCGATTTGAACAAAGGCCAAACGTCTGATGTCCGACCGTACAAACCGCCTTTGCCCTGCAGCGTTTCTTTCCGAGTTCAGCAAACCCGCGGATTCATAATAACGGATCGCTGAAACACTGAGACCAGTTCGTCCGGCAAGGTCTCCAATCCCGATCGTCTTCATGAGCGCCATAAGTATGATATTGATGTCTTTTGGATTGACTTTCAATCACTCAAGCAGGCTTAGCGCAGTGAACCGATCGTAGAAAAACTGGAATCTCTGTCAACTACGGGGGGCGAACTCATAGGAGCACGGCGTGTATCCAGAACCCAAATTCCCGTTCAGGCATTGCCACGCCGAGCACGAAATTATAGATGGACCGCGATGAAACGATCAGAAATCAATACTATTCTTCACGAAGGCGACGCGTTCATACGAGGCCATGGTTTCATGTTGCCGCGCTTTGCCTCGTTTGCTCCGGATGAGATGCGGGCTCTTGCCGATACGGCAATATTTAAAAACAGGCTTGGTTGGGACGTCACCGATTACGGAGAGAAAAGGTTCTCCGACTATGGTCTTTTTCTTTTTACGATCAGGAACGGCAACATCGAGGATTTAGCGAATAGATCCGGCATGCTCTACGCTGAGAAGATCATGATATCGCGTGATAGTCAGGTTTGCCCCATGCACAGCCACTACTCGAAAGTGGAAGATATCATCAATCGCGCAGGCGGCGACCTTGTTCTGGAGTTGTACGGCTCGCATGACGACGGTTCCATTGATCGTGAAAAGGGCGTGGAAGTTGCCGTCGACGGCATGGTGCGATCGATACCCGCGGGAGACAAATTGAGGCTGATGCCTGGCGAAAGCGTAACGCTTGTGCCGGGCGTTTGGCATGCCTTCTGGGCTGAGAATGGCGATTGCATGATTGGCGAGGTGTCTACGGTCAACGACGACCTCAATGACAACTGGTTCGAAGATGAAATCGGACGCTTCTCTGAGATAGAAGAGGACGAGGAGCCGTGGCGGCTTCTCGTTTCCGATTATTGAGCCTTTATCGAGTGGTGGATTAAATACATGTACCTCGTTTGCGGCGAAGCACTGTTCGATTTCTTTCAGACTGACCGGCCGGAGGGCGTGAACGCGGTCTACGATGCGCGCATTGGCGGCTCTCCCTACAACGTCGCCATGGGGCTTGCCCGGCTGAAGGCGCGTGCGTCTCTGTTTACAGGCGTTTCCCACGACCTGTTTGGCGACCGCATCGTCGAAGCAATCGAGAAAGAAGGCATCGACAATTGGGCCGTCGTGCGAAAGGAAGAAGCGCCTACAACCTTGAGCTTTGTCGGATTGGATGCTCAAGGCTCGCCTGCATACGCTTTCTTCGGGAATGGCGCCGCCGATCGCTCACTTGCTCCTGAAGATCTGCCGCTCCTGCCCCCAGATGTCGCATGGCTTCATTTCGGATCATATTCTCTCGTGACGCCCCCGACATCGTCGACGCTCTTCAGCCTTCTTGAGCGTGAAAAAAGCCGTTTCATATCTCTCGATCCAAACATACGTCCGACGGTCGTATCAGATATGTCCATTTGGGAAGCGCGGCTATCAGCAATGCTGCCTTTGGTGGATTTGGTGAAGGTCAGCACGGAAGATCTGACGATGCTCTATCCGGACAGAGATCCGTTGGACACCGCGCACTCCTGGCTGGAGGATGGTCCGCGCCTCGTTGTCGTCACCGATGGCGGGAGTGAGGTGATCGGACTGACTGAAAATGGCGTTCATCGCGTCGCAGTTCCGGACACCGAGATTGTCGACACTGTCGGCGCCGGCGACACGTTTATGGCGATGCTTATGTATCTTCTGGGCAAGGATGGAAATCCCTCACGAACGGTGGATTCTCTCAATAAAGATCAGTTTTCCAGCATCCTCGATATCTGTGCGCGGGCGGCCTCTTTAACCTGCACGCGCCGCGGTGCTGATCTTCCCCGTTATGATGACGTACGCGCGTTCCTCAAGGATTGAGCGCATCCTGCCGCTTCAAATGCGCTGAACGGATCTCCGCTTTGGTAATTCGGCGTCGACCGCCGGCTTCGCATTTTCCTGCATCCAATGATTCAAGCGCTTATGTTCATTTAAACGCACGGGCGTTCTGTCTTCCGCCCATTGCTTGCTCGCCAACTCAGTGTTCGCGACATGCGCCGCGTTGAGTCTTAGAGAAATTTCCGCGCATATATGAGTAATTTTTCTGCGCAGGCCGCGTTCCGTGTAGCCGTTGATTTTCGCCAGCGTTGCAAGGGTGCATCCCTTGCCGCATTTGATCCTCGCCCACTCGTAGAGAAGTTCTCGCTCAGCCTGGTCCGGCAAAGCATTGATCCATTCCCAGCACTTTTCCATCCTGTCCAGCGCTCCAGGCGTCGGGGTGCGCCTGTAGCGTGGCCTTGATGCGCCATAAGCCGCATGTTGTTCCAGGATCGTATCCGGCATGGAATTGCGTATGTCGGCCGGACCGTGTGCGCGTGGACAAAGCATCAATGTTTCAGCGGCTTCAATGACCCGGTTTTCGACTGCTTTGGTCGTCCACGCCTGAAATTCTGTTTCTTGCAATATCACCACCCCCAAAAAGAACATAACAGGAACATAGTGCTTGGCGCGGAGGAGTCAAACACCATAGGCGACATTCCACAAAAAGATCTGGATCAGGACTTGTCATCCTGAATGATCATATCGCTCGCCTTCTCGGCAATCATGACGGTAGGAGCGTTTGTGTTGCCTGAAGTGATCATTGGCATGACGGATGCATCGACCACACGCAGCCCTTCAACTCCATTCACTTTCAGTCGGTTATCGACGACTGCAGCATCGTCATCTCCCATCTTGAGTGTGCCGACCGGGTGAAAAATCGTGGTGCCTATGTTGCCCGCAGCTTCTATCAGGTCATCGTGGCTCTGACAGTTCGATCCCGGCAGATATTCGTCCGGTCTGTATTTCGCCATCGCCGGTTGCTGCAAAATGTTTCTTGTAATTCTGATAGCTCGAACGGCCGTGTGCCTGTCAGCTTCAGTGCTGAGATAGTTCGGTGCGATGACTGGAGCATCGCGCCAATCGGCAGATCGCAGACTGACCTGTCCCCTGCTATGTGGTCTCAGATTACAGACCGAAGCGGTGATTGCCGGGAAATCGTGCAACGGATCTCCAAACTTGTCGAGCGAAAGCGGTTGTACGTGATATTCAAGATCGGGCGTCTCGAGTGACTGCTCCGATTTGACGAATGCGCCAAGTTGACTGGGCGCCATGGACATCGGTCCAGACCGCATCAGGGCATACTCCATGGCGATCGATATCTTGCCGAACAAGTTTGATGCGCGCTGATTGAGCGTCTTTGCATTGCTGATGCGGAAAATCGTCCTGAGTTGAAGGTGGTCCTGAAGATTTTTTCCGATCGCATCGTTGGCAAGGATGCATTCGATGCCAAACTCGGAGAGAACGTCTGGAGGTCCTAATCCGGACAGCATCATCAATTGCGGAGAATTGACGGCCCCTGCGCTCAGCAAGACTTCATTGCGGCATTCAGCAACAAAGGCCTGTCCATCTCGGGAAAACTCTACGCCGGTTGCCCGCTTGTCACGAATGATAAGCCGCGTCGCCTGGGCTCTCGTAACGACTTCCAGATTCGGACGGGAGCGGACAGGCTTGAGAAATCCGCGCGCCATGTTCCATCGAAAGCCATTTTTCTGATTAACCTGAAAGTAGCTGCAACCTTCGTTGTTGCCTCGGTTGAAGTCATCAACTTTCGGGATGCCGGCCTGCTCACATGCATCTCGGAAACTGTCCAGCACGTCCCATCTGAGCCGCTGTTTGTCGACGCGCAACTCACCTCCGCGTCCATGGAGGCTGTCATTCTCAGCCATATAGTGGTCTTCGGATTTCAGAAAGTACGGCAGCACGTCGTCCCAGCCCCAGCCAGTATTGCCGAGTTGCCGCCAGCGATCATAGTCAGACGCCTGACCGCGCATGTAAATCATGCCATTTATTGAAGAACAGCCGCCGAGAATCTTGCCGCGCGGATATGCTATCGAGCGTCCGTTGAGGCCTTTTTCCGCCTCTGTACGAAATCCCCAGTCGGTTCTCGGATTGCCGATGCAATAGAGATAACCGACCGGAATTTTAACCCAGATGTAGTCGTCATTACCTCCAGCCTCGAGAAGCAGTACTTTTCGGTCGGGTCGTTCGGAGAGACGATTTGCAAGCACACATCCTGCCGATCCTCCGCCAATGATGATGTAGTCGAACTGTCCTGCGGAATTCACGGCTCCCCTCCCGATCCTTGCGTAGAATGGACTTTACGTCCTTACGATATCAATTTCTTCACCAGAATACCCTGAAAGCCAGTTCCTCCCAATCTGCACCTGGACGAAGATAAACGTCGTTTTGATTGTGTAAAATACAAAACAGATTAACTTTTAGGCGAAACACAGTTGCTTTTCTCATTTTTGCTTATATTAATACTCGCAGAATGTTTGATCTGCTATGCACTGGAAGAATGGATGAAGTATTCTATAGGTTTTCAGAGATGCAATTATTGTAAATCCTGACTTGACCGGTGAGCCTTGTTTTTCTTGAAAACAATACCGGTCTTCCCCGCAAGCTAGCGATCCGCCCGTCGCTTTCTTGCGGGGAACTCATCCTGGAAATTGTATTGATTTTCCTATTCCTTAGCGGGACCAACCAGTTTTATTAATAAGCGTGCTCGACAGTTTCGACAATATTATCTGCGTCTTGTTCAAGCCGTCACGCGGCTTGTAACCAATACGTTTACGCGCTCTGGTCAGTAGATAGCGGCTGTTCTCGACATCTGAGGTGAGGTTGAGGGCTGTAAATCCGCGGTTTTCAGCGGAAATTGAGAGCTCTATCGCCTGCAGGAAATCAGAATCGCTCAGCCACACCTCACGCAGTCTCTTTGGCGCCCTGAGCACATTTTCTCGAACATTGTAGCGTGGCGACCATCCAAGACGCAGGCTGATAACATCCGGATGGGCGGCCAACAGTTTCTCGCACCGGAGTTTTGACCGACCGTAATCGCCTGACGGTTTCGGCGGCAGGTCCTCAGTGATCCGACGCCCGGATTCGCGATACCCGTCCATCACACGCAGACTGCTGGCAAAAACAATGCGACCGACGTTGTGCATCCTGCATGCCTCCAGGACATTCACCGTGCAATCGACATTCTGTGATTTGAGCGTGTCGGGTGAAGAACTGACTTTCGGCGTACCTGCCAGGTGAATGACGACATCCACACCGGCGAATAAACCCATCCAATTGCCCGGCATCGATAGATTGGCAATCCGTACATTGAGATTTGGATGCGGTATCTGATCGACAAAAATGGAATTTTGGCTGTTTTTTACCAGCTCGCGCGCTAGTTTTGATCCGAGATTTCCGGTCGCTCCGGTTATCAGCACCGCAGGCTCGGTTTTCGACGTGTCATGGCCGTTTTGTGGCACGATACGATCCCCGAATGAAACTGCAGTGATGCAACTTCAAACGCAGCAAGATTAAGTTTTCAGGATTACTTTTTATTTGCGAATTAAATCATTTTAATCTGATGCGCAAGGTACCGGAGGACCCAAGGTAAAATATTATTTCTTACCTTAACATATTGCACAATTTTTGTGCATAAACACAGAATATTTCGCGAGAGTTGATCGCATTTACACCAATCATTGTTGATCCTTTTAATACAACCGAATCCACAAGCGGTTTTCTGTATCGGGTTCTGCAGGATCAGGCAGCTGCGATCGATAGCGCGTATTCTTTGGCTGAACGGCGTTGATACTCAAGGTTCATTCGTTCAACGAGTTGAAACAATTCAGCGACCGGCTTGTCTCCCTGCTGACGCCGCATAATTTGCATGTGTCTATTCATGATTTGGTCAGGAGACATCTCGGATTTGCCCATTGCTGCATCGCGCCAGAGCAACGTCGATTGTACGAATACCTCTCCAATCGACCTCTGAATGCCACAGGAATTGAATAAAGAAGCTATTGAGGCGCGGCGGCCGTCGACCAGTATGGCGCGGACGCGAGCCCTGGCCATTCCGGATATGCCGGCAATCGCTGCAGCGAAGAATTCGATGTTTCCTTTGCAAAGAACATGCATAAGGAACGCTGGAGAGAGGTCGCCACGGATTCTCAAATGTTCTACCAGCGCCGGGATTTCTGATTCACGCACATTGTCAGTTAGCGTAAAAATTGCCCTTTCGCATGCGGACGCTGTGACTGCTGTCACCCGTCCGGTTCCAACTACTGATGAAACAAAGCGAGATCCCGCCAACGCACTTCCAACCTTGAATATGAGCGCATGACGTACATCGCACGGCAAGTCATCTCGATCGATCAGACTGGAACGCACGTCTGCATCGTCCTCGTACCGGTCCCAGATCCGATCAAATGAAACGCTCGCGATCCTGGCGTGGCGGTTTTGCAAAAGTTCACTTACCGCCAGGCTGCAACCGACTTCGGCTACCGCCGCGCAAACGGAGGAAGACAGGTTTCGACGCATGGCGACAGCAAGCTGTAGTCCGGGTCTGCTGTCAGCGACAAAGTCCACGAGATCTGCGTCTTTAAGAACAGGTGAACAACTTACAACGAGGCCAGCGATATCCAGCTGGTCACCAGCAAGACCCATTATGACGGCGCGTGGTATGCGCGGGCTGAAGCATATTGCTTCGGCCAGTCCAAGACGAACTAACGGAGAAGGATCATCGAGCAGGAAAATCATCGCAGCTTCGGCGGCCCTGGCTTCATCTTCTGACATGTTTGATTGGATGTAAGCTCTTCCAAGTGCATTCGCCGCTCTGGCGCGATCTATTGCTTTTGCATGTTTTGACCACTGGAGGAATTTTTCGACGATCATTTTTCGGTTACCGGTTTCGGCGTTGCAGATAATGAACTCATAGCGCCGAATAGTTTACGATCGGTTCACCATGTTCATTAACCGTCATTCGCTGTAATAAACGCTGCTGGCGTCCAGACGAGGACACGTGACAATGCAAATTAGAAGGCCCGACACATGAGATCTTATCTTTTTGTGCCTGCTGATTCGGAAAGAAAACTGGAGAAGTCTTTGCAATCCAGTGCCGACTGCCTGCTGATCGATCTAGAAGACTCCGTCTCCATTGCACGAAAGGAAACTGCCAGAACTCTGGCTGCGGCATTTGTCGAAGAGCAACATAGAACGAAGGATCGGAGCGCCATCGTCATAAGAATAAATTCCCTGACGAGTGCAATGGCGGATGACGATCTCGCAGCTCTCGTGCCAGTTCGGCCAGACGGCGTGCTGTTGCCGAAATCAGAACATGGAGTCGATGTTCAGAAATTGTCCGCCATGATCGCAGTGCACGAAGCGAGATCCGGTATAGAACACGGAAATACAGACATACATGCGCTCATTACAGAAACCGCGACAGGCCTGCTCAACGCAGCTACCTATGGCGGCGCGTCCGACCGTTTGAAGTCGGTCTCCTGGGGCGCCGAAGATCTTTCCGCTGATCTGGGCGTGGAAACAAACAGGGACGACAAAGGTCATTACACGGATGTGTTCCGGCTTGCCCGCACTTCCACGCTTCTTGCCGCCGCATCGGCCGGCGTTATGGCTGTTGATACGGTTTACGTCGATTTCCGGAATGAGGCAGGCCTGGAAACGGAATGCCGGGAGGCGGTGCGTGACGGTTTTTCTGGCAAAATGGCAATCCATCCGAATCAGGTGGAGATCATTAATCGCGTCTTCACGCCCTCGCCTGAGGCGATAGAAAAGGCGCTACGCATTGTCTCCCTTTTCGAGCAATCGGGGCCAGACGCAGGCGTTCTCAGCCTCGACGGTAAAATGATAGACCGCCCTCACCTGCGCCAGGCCGAACGCCTTTTGTCGCGCGCGCGCGATGCAGGCGTCAGCCCGTAGCGTCGTCCAACCAGGTCACGATATCGTCGAGCGCAGGTCGGGGCCTCTCGGTCGGGGGCGCAGTTGGCGTTCCTATATGTATAAAACCTGCAATGCTCTCGTCGTCAGACAGCCTGAGAGGCGCAAGAGCGTCCTCGTCGTCCGCCATCCACTCCGTCAGCCAACTCGCGGAAAATCCGTATGCGTTCGCCGCCATCAGCAATGCCATGCAACTCGCGCCTGCAGACAATATCTGTTCCCATTTCGGGATTTTGGG
This sequence comes from Flavimaribacter sediminis, assembly GCF_019492055.1. Classification (GTDB taxonomy): domain Bacteria; phylum Pseudomonadota; class Alphaproteobacteria; order Rhizobiales; family Rhizobiaceae; genus Flavimaribacter; species Flavimaribacter sediminis. The sequence continues at coordinate 1,606,877 of NZ_JAICBX010000001.1, forward strand.
GTGCTCGACCGCACTGCTCACCACAGCGACAACGACAGGCGCCCTGTCGAACCGTGTGCTTTCAGCCTGAAGTGATTCCCCGGAAAGGTCCGGCCGACGTAAGAGCGCAATTGACCGGAATCTTTCGTTTAGCTTCAGTCGTGCTTCGCCCTCTATCACAATAAAGCGCCAGGGCGCGAGCTTGCCGTGGTCGGGAACGCGCGCCGCGATTGTCAGTATATTTCGGATGGTTTCGCGGTCAGGGCCAGGTTCAGCCAGAAAATTCGCCGGGATCGTCCGGCGACTTTCAAGATATTTCAACAATGCTTCGTTCACGGACGGTCCTCTTTCAACAACGGTTTAGCCTTGAAATTGCCAATAGTATGGTTTTCAAACAAGCGAGTTTACAGTGGAATTGTCATGATATCGTTGAATCGCTTTCTTGTTCTGGGGGCAGTTTGCCTTTTTACATTGTCTAGACCCGCTGGCGCCTTGGCTCAGGAAATCGAAACCCTGACGGCGCCGTCATCGGCGCTTTTCCCAGGATTGACGGAATTTGCCCCGCAATCGATGGCGCCAACGGAAACACCCGAAGGCACTTACAATATTCGACTCGAAGCCAAGCTGACCGGAGACGGCGCACCGCTGAAACATGGTCTTGTATGGCGGGTCTTTGATCCCACAACGGACGAAAGCGGCAAGATGCCGCTCCTCGCACAGTCCGAGGGAGGAGAAGCGCTCTTCGAATTCGAACCCGGGGAATACCTCGTCCATGTCGCGTTTGGATTGGCGGGCGTTACGAAGAAATTGATTGTTCCTGTCTATGCCGCCGATAACCGCGATTTCATCCTTAACGCTGGCGGCCTTGTTCTCGACGCTGTGTCTGGCAATGACGGTCGAATACCAATTTCAAAACTGAGTTTTTCAATTTACGCCGATGAACGTGATGATAACGAACAGCGGCCACTCGTAATCGCCAAAGTCAAACCTAATCAGATCGTTAGACTGAACGAGGGAACGTACCATGTGGTGTCCGAATACGGGAACGTGAATGCGGTGATCCGTTCGGACATAAGGGTGGAAGCCGGAAAACTTACAGAAGCGACGATCCAGCACCGGGCCGCCAACCTCACGCTCAAACTCGTCGCCGAGGAAGGCGGGGAAGCGATCGCAGACACGGCCTGGTCGATCACCAACTCAGCTGGCGACCTTATCAGTGAAAGCGTTGGCGCCTTTCCTTCACTTGTTCTGGCTGAAGGTCAGTACACGGCTATCGCACGGCATAAGGACAATCTCTATCGCCGGGACTTCCAGGTCGTCGCAGGACGCGACACCGACGTCGAAGTCATACTCGATCAGTAAAAAGTCCATGTCCGGATCGCGTTCGATCCGGACATGATACTTGTCAGGACTCACCTGCCTCCCGACGTCTGATGTCCGGAGGCATTGCTTCGTCGACAAGCATGGATACAGCTTCATCAAGCGAAAGCGATTGCTGGTCCCTGCTTCCGAGACGTCGCATGTTGACGGTGTTTTCCTCGGCTTCGCGTTTACCGCATACGAGTATCACCGGAACCTTCGTCAGAGAATGTTCCCTGACCTTGTAGTTGATCTTCTCGTTCCGGAAGTCCGTTTCCACCCTTAAGCCAGCCTTTTTCAGGCGTTCGGCAACCTGATTGCCATATTGATCTGCATCCGAGGTGATCGTCGCGACGACAACATGGAGCGGCGCAAACCACAGAGGGAAATGCCCGGTGTAATTCTCGATGAGTATTCCGAGAAAGCGCTCCATCGACCCGCAGATTGCACGATGAATCATAACCGGCTGCTTCTTTTCAGAGTCACTGTCGATATAGAACGCACCAAAGCGTTCAGGCAAATTGAAGTCCACCTGTGTCGTACCGCACTGCCACTCGCGTCCGATGGCGTCACGCAGCGTATATTCGAATTTCGGGCCATAGAATGCGCCCTCGCCAGGCATGACGCCGGTTTTTATTTTGCCGTCCGACTGCGCCTCGATAATCGCCAGCACTTCCGACATGACGGCCTCCGCCCGGTCCCACAGCGCATCGTCGCCCACCCGCTTGTCGGGTCGCGTCGACAATTTGACCGTAAACTCGTCGAAGCCGAAATCGGCATAGGTGCTCAGGATCAGGTCATTGATGCGCAGACACTCGGAAGCCATCTGCTCGTCGGTGCAGAAGACGTGCGCGTCGTCCTGCGTGAAACCGCGCACGCGCATAAGCCCATGCAACGCGCCGGATGGTTCATACCGATGCACAGAACCAAATTCGGCAAGCCTTACAGGTAGTTCCCTATAACTTTTCAAGCCATGCTTGAATATTTGAACGTGGCCTGGACAGTTCATCGGTTTAATCGCAAAGACACGCTCATCCTCCGTCTTTGTGATGAACATGTTCTCGCGATACCAATCCCAGTGACCGGAGGTCTCCCAAAGGGCCTTGTCCAGGATCTGAGGCGCGTTGACTTCCTGATAACCGTGCTCATCGGTCCGTCGGCGCATGTAGCTGACGAGGTTCTGAAACATGCGCCATCCCTTCGGATGCCAGAAAACCACGCCAGGTCCTTCTTCCTGAAAATGGAACAAGTCCATTTCCCGGCCGAGACGGCGATGGTCTCGTTTCTCCGCCTCTTCCAGCATATGCAGATAGGCGTCGAGTTCCTTTTGGTCCGCCCACGCCGTACCGTAAATGCGCGTCAGCATCGGGTTGTTTGAGTCGCCACGCCAATAGGCGCCAGCAACTTTCATGAGTTTGAAGGCGTTACCGATCTGGCCTGTCGAAGCCATATGGGGGCCCCGGCAAAGATCGAACCAGTCGCCCTGACTATAGATCTTTACGTCCTCGCCTTCTGGAATCGCATCCACCAATTCCATCTTGTAGGACTCGCCCATGTCCGAGAAGGTCTTTTTCGCCTTTTCCCGAGACCAGATTTCCTTTTGGAAAGGTTTGTTGCGAGCAATGATCTCCCGCATCTTTTTTTCGATTCTGGGTAGGTCGTCTGGAGTAAAGGGCTGATTGCGCGCGAAGTCGTAGTAAAATCCGTTTTCGATCACTGGACCGATCGTGACTTGCGTGCCCGGATACAGTTCCTGAACCGCTTCTGCCATGACATGCGCAGCGTCGTGCCGTATCAGTTCCAGCGCGCGTGGATCTTCACGAGTGAGAATTTGCAATTCTCCGGCAGTCACGACATCGCCGAGATCCTGAATGGTTCCGTCGATTGCGATCGCCACAGCCTTTTTGGCAAGAGACTTGGAGATGCTCTGTGCGACTTCCCGTCCGGTCGTTCCCGCTTCGAAGGAACGTTCCGAGCCATCTGGAAAAACAAGGGGAATCTGTTCTGACACTGGTTTTTACTCCTATCCAGTCCCGCCAACGAATGCGGGTGGTTGAACATCGATCTCCAACTGGCGTCCTGAGTGGAACCCTTGAAAACCGCGGGCCTTTTAGCGCAACTTTTCCTTGCTGGAAACTGTGAATGTCAGGCTGTCCGGTCAGCCCTTATGAAATACCGCCACGGCAGATACCACCTTGCTCCATGAGGCGGAGCTTCCGGCACCGGATCGTAACCATGCGATCCGCCTGGGCCACACCGAACGACACGAAAAAATGTCATCCAACCACCTTGCCAGAGACCATGTCTTGCAATCGCTTCATATCCGTACTCAGAGCAAGTCGGCAAATGCCGACACGTATTCCCGATCAGACTTGAAAGCGTAATCTGGTAAAGCCTGATGATGGACATGCCAAGCAATCGTCCGGGCGTCTTGCGATACGGACCTGCAAAGTTGCGCCCATTCGCCTTCTGGCGCGCTCCGTCACACCGGCAATTCATGTCAATTTCTCAAGCTGCCGCTCCGTCCGCACGGGACTGTTCGATTTGATCAAGCGCATCAACGACGGCATCAAAAGTTAACAAGGTCGAGGCGTGACGCGCGCGATAGTCGCGTACAGGTTCGAGATATTTCAAATCCTCGAAACGCCCTGTTGGAGGCGGTCCGTTCTCCTTCAGCATCGCATACATTGTTTTGCGAACGCCGCGCAATTCGTCAGTTGTTGCTCCGACAATGTTGCGCGCCATTATGGAAGACGAGGCTTGGCCGAGCGCGCAGGCCTTGACGGTATGGGAAAAGTCGCTCACGACATCGCCGTCCATCTTCAGCCATATGTTGACCGTAGAGCCGCAAAGCTTTGAATGGGCGCGCGCAGTTGCGTCTGCATCCTCCATTTCCCCGACATTCGGTATGTTGCCGGCAAACTCCAGAATCTTTTCATTGTACACTTCGTCGATCATGTGCTTGCGCCTTGCGGAACTCTGCATTGATTTCTTGACACGCTGCGACACTGGCAATTGCCGTTTCTATACACTATTTTGGTCCTTTGTAATGTCATTACAAGTGCCGTTTGGCGCCGTGACACAGAAACCTTGACACATGGTGCAGACGGTGCAAGCAAGCGGCCTGCTCAGGGCGACGACCGCCTGATCCGCTTTGTAAATGTAATATAGGGCTTGAGCGTGCCGCGGAGAATATACAGTCATGGATGCAATTGTTCAGAAAAAACCGTCAAGAGCAGAGGCGGAGGCCGCAGTTGAAACCCTGTTGCGCTGGATCGGTGACGACACCACTCGCGAAGGCCTCATCGACACGCCTTCTCGCGTAGCCGCCGCTTATGGCGAGCTGTTTTCCGGTTATGGCAAGTCGCCTGAAGAGGTCCTGGGGCGCACGTTCGAGGAAGTTGCAGGGTATGAAGACATCGTTCTGATAAAGGACATCAATTTCTTCTCTCATTGTGAGCACCACTTGGTCCCGATTATCGGGAAAGCCCACATAGGATATCTCCCGGATCGCCGGGTCGTAGGCTTATCAAAGCTGGTGCGTGTCGTGGATATGTACGCCCGGAGATTGCAGACACAGGAGGCAATGACGGCGCAGATTGCCGACGCGATCGAAACCCATCTGCGTCCGCTTGGCGTGGCAGTCGTTATCGAGGCCGAGCATATGTGTATGGCCATGCGCGGGATTCGCCTGCAGGGCTCGACCACCATGACGACAACTTTTCGCGGCAGTTTCAAGAATGACGTCAACAGCCAGCTTCGCTTCATGACTATGCTGCGCGACTCCGCTTAAACGGCAAACCCTGCGAGGGCAAAAAAGTATGTGCAACGCGACCGCCGCAGACAAGCAGGCTCTTGAGGAGGGCGAGGCTTTGACGCCGCGCTTCGACGTCAATGGTCTGGTTACCGCCGTCGTCACCGACGCGGACGACGGAACAGTTTTGATGCTGGCGCATATGAATCGCGAAGCTCTGGACCTGACTATGTCAACCGGAATCGCGCATTACTACAGTCGGTCGCGCAAGCAACTCTGGAAAAAGGGGGAAACCTCGGGAAATCTCCAGACGGTCACGGAAGCCAGGATCGATTGCGATCAGGACGCGATCTGGCTGAAGGTGCGGGTCGCCGGTTATTCAGCGACTTGTCATACGGGGCGGCGCAGTTGTTTTTATCGACGTATTGAGGCGACTGATCATGGTCCCCTGCTCCGCTTGGATGAATCAAAGCCGCTTTTTGATCCGAGTAATGTTTACGGGTGACTTAGTCGGGAAACGATCTAATCGATAATTCTGCTGCTGGCGTATCAATTGCTATAGAAAAACTGATGTGGACTTCCGATATTGAAATTGTCCATATTTTGAACAGAAGTTTCCGCCGAGTATGCGGCATGGCAATTCCACGGGGATAATCGTGCTGGACAAGACAGAAAAAGGATCGATTGCGCTTGCACTCGGTGGCGGGGCCGCTCGCGGCTGGGCCCATATCGGCGTTCTGCGCGCTCTCGATGAGGCCGGAATCAAGGTCGGAATGGTGGCTGGCACTTCCATCGGCGCGCTTGTCGGAGGATGTTATCTTGCCGGCAAACTCGACGAACTCGAAGAGTTTGCAAGAAGCCTGACCTTGCGCCGAATTGTCGCCCTGCTGGATTTTGCTGTTGGCGGAAGCGGCTTGTTTGCCGGTATGCGCTTGAGCAAGCGGATGCGCCAGCATCTGGAAGGCATGGACATCGACGATCTGGACAGACCATTCGTTTCTGTCGCGACCGAGATCTCCACCGGACACGAAATCTGGATACACAGCGGGTCTCTGGTCACCGCCATTCACGCGTCTTACGCATTGCCAGGTATTTTCGAACCAGTGCTGTGCAATGGCCGCACTCTGGTTGACGGAGCTTTGGTCAATCCTGTGCCGGTTTCCGTTTGCCGCGCCCATGAAGCGCCGTTGGTGGTCGCCGTCAATCTCCAACAAGAACTCTATGGGCGGTCAGCCGTCATCAAACATCATGCGTCGGAAGTTTTGGAAAAAGGCGCAATGCAGATCGACAAGACCGATCGTAAAAAAGCCCGAAAAATTGGAATGACCAATGTCATGGTCGAATCCTACAACATTATTCAGGATCGCATTGCGCGGGCGCGGCTTGCCGGTGATCCGCCCGACCTGCTTCTTCTCCCAAAATTGGGCGAGATCGGACTCGCTGATTTCCATCGCGCATCGGATGCGATCGATCGCGGCTACGAGGAAGCTAAAGCGCGTATGGCCGAATTGCGGAGGCTTTGTGAAGTTCTCGTCTGAACACGATTGCAAAGCCAGGCCTCAGCATCACAAGCCAGGCGATCAGGACATTGCGAAAAGACCGCCAAACAACACGACCTCAGCAACGATAATTCCGACAATCATCCTCTGACGGGACAGCAGAAATGCTGAAAAGCCTATGGCGCATGCGCTGATGCGAAGCCATACAGGCGTCGTCGACAGGGCCCCGGATGGATAAAGAACCATTTGTGCGATGACTGCGGCTACCAGCGCCGTGGCGATCGACCGCACCAGGTACATGACTTCTGAATCATTGCTCAGCCGATTCCCAATGAGAACTCCCAACCAGCGCCAGACATCGGTTACGAGCCATCCGGCGATCAGGATGTAGAGATAGGTCCAGTACCCATTGTCAAAGAGACTGTCAGGACTCATCAGCGCCTCTGAATTTGCGAATCGTTCTTTCCAGTGCGAAGGCGACAATGCCGCCGGCAATGCCGGCGACCAGGATCGAATACCCTGGTGTAAGATGGTGGAAAATCGGCCCCAGTATTAGCCCGGCCACCATCGCGAAATAGACTTCCGGGGTGCGGGCGGAAGCCCATATGGAGGTAATAAAATAGATCGGCGTCAGGAAGAACAGCGCGCCCGCCACCATTTCCGGTAATCTGTCGATAACGCCATAGAGCACAGCGACCAGAACGACATTGGCACAGGTCATGGTTATTCCGAAACCGGCAAAGAAAGGCAGTCGTCCATTTTCCGGAATATCGCGGACATTCTGCATGGTATAGACCCACGTGGTAACCGCAATGAAATGAGAGAGAAACAGAAGCTTCCACGTCGGCGTCGACTTGCTTCGTATTTCCGGTATCAGCACGGTCACCATCGGCATTAGCCGCATCGAAGATAGTCCGACGGCGATTGCGGCAGCCGGCAGCGACGCGCCTGCGATCATCGCCCCGATCAGTATCAGTTGTCCCGGCAATGCCCACATCATTCCCGTCATGAAGGCGACCTGGACCATAGGCACGCCCGTTTCATATGAAAATGAACAGAACCCGACGAACGCGCCCATCAGAATGAAGGCGGGTATGGATATGATTCCCGCAGCGCCTCTCAGAAACCATTGCAATGAAGATTTTTCGCTGTCGACGCGTTTCACTTTTGCAAAGCCCTGATCACGACATAGTGGCCTGTGCTAACCTCGCGCTTAGCCGACGCGCGCGGGCCGCGAGCGCCTTGCGCTTGCTGGTGAGCGCTGAATCAAGATGGGTTTTGGCGCGTTGTGCGTCGATGCGTCCGGACATTGCTAGGTCCACGATTGCCTGCAGACTGCAGGCTGCAACGATGGACCACTCACTCGCAATGTTTCTTTCGAGCGTTCTCACCAACGCCTCCACCTGGAAATCCGACAAATTGACTCTAACGAGTATCTTGGGCAATTGCTCTCCGATCTCCCACTGCTTCAGACGGGCAAGACGTTCAAGCAGGAAATCGCAAAAGGGTTCAAAGAGTTCGGGACGTTGCTCGCCAACGCGCATCAATGCGTGCGCTGCATGCGACACCACCCCGGGGTCCGGGTCATCAAGACACTCCAGAACCGCCCCAAGGACTTTGGAATCGGAGAGCGCCATTGCGGCGACAGTTTCACTGGGGGCAGTTTCCCGGCGATCGCCCTCGTGCAGGCGATCGCGGATGCTTGCCTCGACCGCATCCACTATCAGGACTTGCGAGGTACTTTTGGAACGGTGCTCGTTGCCTTTTTTCGCGCTGTCGATCCGCCCGGTTCCGGCTTGTCGTCTGCAGCGCCATCGCCAGCTTTGCTGGCAGATGACGCCTTGGCCTTCGCCGCCGTTTTCCTCGGCTGCGATGAAGTTTTGTTCTTGGGCTTTGCCGGTGGCTTGTCCGGGATGGCTTCAAGAGCAAGACCTGTGGAACCATCGTCGCGCGTCTCAACGGATACTTTCACCGTTCCTCCGCGCTTCAGCTTGCCAAACAGCACTTCGTCTGCAAGCTTTTTCTTGATGTGTTCCTGTATGACGCGGGCAAGCGGACGGGCGCCCATTTGTTCGTCATAACCCTTGTCGGCCAGCCAACCGACAGCGTCGTCCGTCAGTTCGAATGTCACGCCGCGTTCGGCAAGTTGCGCTTCCAGTTGCATGACGAATTTCTGGACGACCTGATGGATGACTGGCGTAGGCAGCGATCCGAACGGAATGATCGCATCAAGGCGGTTTCTGAATTCCGGAGTGAACATCCGGTTGATGGCCTCGATATCGTCGCCTTCACGCTTTGAGGAACCGAAACCGATCGCAGCCTTGGCCAGATCGGATGCGCCGGCATTGGTCGTCATGATCAGAATGACGTTGCGGAAATCGATCTGCTTGCCGTTGTGATCCGTCAGTTTGCCGTGATCCATGACCTGCAGCAAAATATTGAACAGATCTGGATGGGCCTTTTCGATTTCGTCGAGAAGCAACACGCAATGCGGATGCTGGTCCACGCCATCGGTCAACAGACCACCCTGATCAAATCCAACATACCCGGGAGGCGCGCCCAACAGACGCGAAACCGTGTGCCGCTCCATATATTCCGACATGTCGAACCGCAGCAGCTCTACGCCAAGTGAACTGGCAAGTTGGCGGGCGACCTCGGTTTTTCCAACACCCGTGGGACCAGAGAACAGATAGCTGCCGATTGGCTTGTCCGGTTCCCTCAGCCCTGCCCTGGCGAGCTTGATCGCTGAGGAGAGCGCTTCGATAGCGCTGTCCTGGCCGTAAACGACGCTTCGCAGTTCCTTGTCGAGGTTGGCAAGAACATGCTTGTCATCCTTGGAGACAGATTTCGGCGGAATGCGCGCCATCGTCGCGATCGTCGATTCGATCTCCTTGTTTGTGATCATCTTCCGACGCTTGTTTTCTTCAATCAGCATCTGGGAAGCGCCGGTTTCGTCTATCACGTCAATCGCCTTGTCCGGCAATTTTCGGTCGCTGATATAACGTGCAGACAATTCCACGGCCGCCTTGATTGCGCCGGAACTGTATTTGACCCTGTGATAGTCCTCGTAATACGGCTTCAACCCCTCCAGTATCTCGATGGCGTCGTCGATACTGGGTTCGTTGACGTCGATTTTCTGGAACCGACGCACGAGAGCCCGGTCCTTCTCAAAGAACTGGCGAAATTCCTTGTATGTCGTCGATCCAATGCAACGAATCGAACCGGAAGAAAGAGCCGGCTTCAACAGATTGGAAGCGTCCATCGCGCCGCCCGACGTCGCGCCGGCGCCAATGACGGTGTGAATCTCGTCGATGAATAATACAGCGCCCTCGGTCTGTTCGAGTTCCTTGACAACCTGTTTTAACCGCTCCTCGAAATCACCACGATATCGCGTGCCGGCCAACAACGCGCCCATGTCGAGCGCATAGATGGTAGAGTCCAGAAGCACTTCGGGCACATCGCCGTGAATAATGCGACGAGCCAGCCCTTCGGCGATCGCGGTTTTTCCAACGCCCGGATCCCCGACATAGAGCGGGTTGTTTTTCGATCTGCGGCACAGAATCTGGATCGTGCGATTTACTTCCTTTTCACGACCGATCAGCGGATCGACCTTGCCGTCGCGAGCCTTCTGGTTGAGATCGACGCAATAAGCGGTCAATGCATCCTGGTTCTTCTGCTTCGTCGTTTCCTCGGAATCCGACGATGAGCTTTGATTTTCGGCTTCTGATTCTTCGGCGCCGCGGACAGCGCGGGTATCCGACGCTCCGGGCCTCTTTGCGATCCCGTGAGATATAAAGTTGACCGCATCGTAGCGTGTCATTTCCTGTTCTTGAAGGAAATAAGCAGCGTGGCTTTCTCGCTCTGCAAAGATTGCAACGAGCACACTGGCGCCCGTCACCTCCTCACGACCAGATGATTGAACGTGAATGACCGCCCGCTGGATGACGCGCTGGAATCCGGACGTCGGCTTCGAATCTTCGTCATACCCCGTGACGAGGTTATGCAACTCGTTATCTATATATTCAGTGATGGTGGAGCGCAGAGCTTCGAGATTGACGCCGCAGGCTCTCATTACCGCTGCTGCGTCCTGATCGTCCATCAGCGCCAGCAAGAGATGTTCCAGTGTTGCGTACTCGTGATGACGATCATTCGCGAAGGTCAACGCCTGATGCAGTGCTTTTTCCAGACTCTGAGAAAATGTCGGCACTACCGTATCCTCATTTCTTTTCCATTACACATTGTAACGGGTGCTGGTTCTGTCGGGCAAAATCCATGACCTGAGTAACTTTGGTTTCTGCCACCTCATATGTAAAGACCCCACATTCACCAACACCGTGATTGTGAACATGAAGCATGATCCGGGTGGCTGCTTCGCGATCTTTGAAAAAGAAACGCTCCAGCACATGAACTACGAATTCCATGGGCGTGTAATCGTCATTGAGCAATAGAACGCGATACAGACTCGGCTTTTTGAGTTTCTTGCGGGTACGCGTGATGACGGAGACGCCGTTACCTTTTCCGTCTTCGTTGTCATCTTTGTTCTTGTCACCTGCGCGGGCAGGATGCGCCGACATTAGTTTTTCTCGTCCGATTCTGTTTTGCCTAGTCACGCGGTTACCTTGGGCATGAACTCCAACACAATTGTGTCCTTTATCTAGTCTTTTTCAATATGGTTTTCAGCCCTGGCGCCGGCAAATTTCAAATTTCCTGCAATCAGTCCTTCATGTTCCCGCGAGTTCGAGGCCGTAATGTCACAAACGCAAAGCTCAAGAGACAAAAAACCCGGCCGCGTTATGCCGCCGGGTCAAGCAGAATAATTTGCAGTCTGATGGCGAACCTCGATCAGGCCGCCTTCTTGGTAGCAGGCGGCGTGGCTGCAGCGACTGCGGACTCGTATGGCTCGTAGGCCTTCCGTGCGAGTTCCATGCACATCTCGCTCATTTTCGTCGCTTCCGCCATGAATTCCTCATAGGCGTTTTTTGCGTAGTCGCTCTGGATTTCGAAAGCCTTGTCGAAGCTTTTCGCCGCCATGAGTTTCTCAAATGCAGCGGAATTACCTTCGTAGGTTTTTTTGGAGTAATCTGACATTTCGGTGGCCAGCGCCTGGAGGGCCTGAGCCGTCGCCGAGTAATTTGTCAGCATGTTGTCCATCATTTCTTTGCCCATTTTGCTGGCGTCGTCATAAGAAAACATGGTGTATCCTACTTGTAGTATTGTGGGGGGCTGGGTTAGACCTTGGGGCATACGGAGTGCGCCGGTCACATTCATTTTTAGTTGCGCCGCACAATTTTGTCAATATTTTTTGTGCAGTGCAGCGTTTGTCGGTATCGTCTCTGTCGGTGAAAAGGAATCGGAAACCATAAACGGATTGGTAACGCTACTTGCCTAAACTGCAACACAATTGTCGGATCAAGAAACGCCTCGGCAGGCCTTTTGGATCCGTATGTGTGCAGCGTAAATATATTGGACCGAAGCAGTGACAAAGACACAGTTCCATCTCGCCAATCCGGTTTCTACGAGAATCGCCAAAATCCTGTTGCTCGCGTTCGTCGCTCTTGCGATGACCCATACAGGACAGGCAACGGCCAATTCAAAGTACGCCGGCATCGTTGTCGACGCGAAAACTGGCAAGACACTCTATTCATCGAGTGCTGACAGCTATCGGTATCCTGCTTCGCTTACAAAGATGATGACGCTTTATTTGATGTTCGAGGCGATCGAACAGGGGCGGATAACAAAAGGCACGCGCATTCGCGTATCTTCAAAGGCTGCAGCCGAACCGCCCTCCAAACTCGGACTTTCTGCGGGCAGTACAATTACGGCCGAACAGGCGATCTACGCGCTGGTCACAAAATCCGCCAATGACGTATCTACGGCCGTCGCCGAGCATCTTGGCGGCTCGGAGGCTGAGTTCGCCCGGCAGATGACGCAAAAGGCGCGCTCGCTCGGCATGACGAAGACCACCTTCAGGAATGCGCACGGTCTTCCCAACACAGCTCAGAAGACAACAGCGCGCGACATGGCGCGTCTTGGCATTGCTCTTCGTGAGCACTTCCCGAAGGAATACAAGTATTTTTCTACCCGCAGTTTCCGTTTCGGCAAAGCGACCTACGGAAATCACAACCGACTGCTTGGAGCCGTTAAAGGCGTCGATGGCATCAAAACCGGTTACACTCGTGCATCGGGTTTCAATCTGGTAAGTTCCGTTAATACGAATGGCAGGCAGATTGTCGCCGTCGTAATGGGCGGCAAGACCGGAGCCAGTCGCAACGCCCAGATGCAGAAGCTCATTTCGCAGTATCTGAACAAGGCCTCGAAGCGTGGTCCAGGCAATCTGGTGGCGAAGACGACGTCCCCATACTATATCGCGCTACCCGAGATCGGCCCGGTGCCCAAAGCTCGCGATTTCTCAGAGCTGCGCGTAGCGCTCGCCTATTCCAACCAGCAGAAAGTCAGCGAATTTCCGATACCGGTAGCAAAACCGGTCATCGGCAAGGCTGCGCTGATTGATCAGCTGAACCAGCAGCGCGCCGCTGTTGTTCCAGTCGGCCGTCCGGAAACCTCCGTAGTCGTTGCGGAAATGCAGCATGACACGACGATCGGCGAAGGCGATGTGGATGAAATCGTGACGTCCAGCACGGCTGCGCCGTCCGGTTGGGTTGTGCAGATCGGCGCTACGCCGGATCGCGCAGAAGCCGAATCAATGCTTCAGGAGGCGAAATCCAAAACTGGTGGCCTCATTTCAAATGCACGCCCCTTCACCGTGGTGACCAACCAAAATGGAGAGCAGTTGCATCGGGCTCGATTCGCAGGATTTGACGGCAAGTCCGAAGCATGGAGCGCTTGTAATCAGTTGAAGAAAAACGGTTACGGTTGCTGGGCTACACAACAGTAAGTTAGGCCAGGAAATAAGGGCGCTTTAACCGTCAGTTCATATCCTCTGAAATAGTATTTGCGTAGTGGGGATTTTACCTATGTCGACTCAACAGAATATCCTTGGCCTCGTTGATGCGGGCCGCGAGAAAAACAGAACCTCCGGCATCGGGATGAACGCGTTTCATCAGGCTGCGATGCGCCTCGCGGATTTCAGACTCCGTCGCTCCAACCGAAAGACCAAGGACCTCGTACGCTTCCTCCTCAGTCATGGAGCCCGAAGCTGGCGGAGCTCGCAACCCTTCGTCCATGTCCGGGTCAAGGTCGTCACGCCAGGCGGGTTCTCTGCGGTCAAGATACGCCTCTAGGACCTGAACTGATTCCGGGTCGGGTTCCAGTTCACGAATCAAGACATACAAATCTTCCTTTTTCATGTCTGCCAGAAACTGCCCTTCATAACGGCCGGCAAGGACGAGGCCGTTCATTTCCCCGGTATCAAGGTCCAGTTCCATTTCCAGCGCTGCGGTTCGAACCCGTGATTTTCGGTTTCCGCGGCTCCCAGGCGTCGTACGCGCGCGCATTCTGGCGCGGGTAAACATTGCAAGAGCCAGTGACATAAGTCCAAATCCAAAAGCCCCTCTCCCGGTGATTGTCAAAATCAGACCAAATATGCCTAGGGCTACTGGCGCGGACATACGAAGCGTCGAGGCAATCTGACGCGCATCAAGACGCAAGAGGGCCATGCCTATGCCGCCCAAAAGCAAAGCAAACAATGCAAGATAGATAAATACCGTCATGGATATTCAGCCGCGTTTGCCGGAAAGCTGTTCCAGCAAAAGTCTTGATTCTGATATGCGGCTTGTTTGCAGCGCCTTTACGCCTCCGGAAGCGTACACAGCGACGGCTTTCAGCAAATTTTGAAGAGTATTCGCTGCGCTCTCGTCGAACTGAAAATAGGCGCCTTTGCTCAGTCGAGCGATTTCCTTAAATGCTGTCTGCGCGACAGGATCCCGCCCTTCCTGAAACATGAAGCAAGGCGCCTTGCGTATTCCAAGTTCTCCCGCCAATTCGCAAAGCTGGTCGATACTTTCTTCCATCGCGTCGCCGATATAGACGAGCGCACTAAGCGGCTCCCTGACGGCTTCATCCCTCGTGTGACGGAGAACCTTTGCTATCTGCGTGTGACCGCCGCGACAGTCGATCCGGGTCATTAGATCTCGCAATTGATCCGTGTCGGACACCCAGCGCGAAGACCTGCATTCGCCAAACCCACGAAAATAAACTAGTTGCACCTTTAGACCACCCGCTCGTCCAACCGCGTTGAACATATCGCCTTGTAGTCTGCAGGCCGCGTCCCAGGTGGGCTGCCTGCTCATCGTTGCATCGAGCGCAAATACAAGTTTTCCGGCTTTTCCGTCTGTTGCCGGCGCGATGTTACGCGCAGCTTTCAGGAACGCTGAGACTTCCTGTGTGGAAGAGACGTCGTCGCTTCGACTGAGGTTTCCGGAGGGGCTCCTCCTGTCTACGTCCTTGCCGCTCATCGAACACTCCACCGATCAATTCTGTATCTATAATAGCACTTAGTGATGTAGTGCATGAGAATAGAAGTGCGAAGGCGTTATTGCCTCGCTCTCCGAAAACGCCAGTAAAAATTTCTGTTACAGGAGACCGAGTTCAGCCAATTCTCTGCGCAGCTCCTGCGGTAGAGCGGTCAATCCTTCGTCGGAACTCTTCAGATCCCGTGGAGCATCTTCGCATTTTAGATAGCGCCAGCCTTGGAAAGCTCTGCGTGGCTGCCACTCCGTATGGACAAGTGTCGGCTCCAAAACGATGCGGCATCGAGAAATTCCGGATGGGTCGGTGAATGGCCGGATTTCATTAATTACTTGTCGAACCTGTATATTGCCCTTGATCACCCAATAGAGCGATCCGCCGTCGACCAGTTCTTCAGCGCGTTTTGGAGTCATCCGTGTCGTATGAAACTGGATGACTTCCTCGCCCGCCCGCTCCTTCTCGTTCAATCTGAAGCGAATCCACGTTTCGAGATCTTCGACCGAATCTACACCGACGCAGAGTTTTACGAGATTAAGACCCATGCCCCAGCAAGTAACTCTCGCAGCGCACCGGTCAAGTCGGTTCGCGAGCTGTCCACAACCACTCTTCTCAGCATTCCACCACGTTCACCGCCAAGCCGCCCTCACTGGTTTCCTTGTAGCGTTCATTCATATCGATGCCCGTCTGACGCATTGTCTCCACGCAAGCATCGAGCGGCACGAAATGCTGCCCGTCTCCCTTGAGCGCCAGTGATGCGGCCGTGACGGCTTTCACCGCACCCATTGCGTTTCTCTCGATACAGGGAACCTGGACGAGACCGGCCACGGGATCACACGTCATGCCCAGATGATGTTCGAGGGCTATTTCAGCGGCATTCTCGACCTGTTGCGGCGTTCCGCCCATTACGGCGGCAAGTCCGGCTGCGGCCATAGCCGAGGCCGAACCCACCTCACCCTGGCAGCCGACTTCTGCTCCGGATATCGAGGCATTGTGTTTGATCAGTCCGCCTATGGCCGCGGCAGTCAGCAGAAATTCCCGAATTCCCTTCTGGTCAGCCCCGCTCTGAAACCGCGTATAGTATTTGATCGTCGCGGGGATCACCCCGGCGGCGCCATTTGTCGGCGCCGTCACAACCCGTCCGCCGGAGGCATTCTCTTCATTCACCGCCATGGCATAGACACTTAGCCAGTCATTGGCGAGCAACGGGTTTGGCTGATTACGTTTCCACTCGCTGTCCAGTTTTTCGTGAATGGAGCGCGCACGCCGCTTTATTCTGAGACCGCCAGGCAATTCGCCGGTCTGCCGCAGGCCTCTCTCGATACAGCCTCCCATCGCCGACCAGATTCGATCCAGTCCCGAATAAAGTTCATCCACTGTCTGTCGAGTCTCTTCGTTCGCCTGTTTCATTTCGGCGATGGACAATCCGGACGCCTGCGCCATTTCCAACATTTCGGAGGCGCTGCTGAAAGGATACGGAATCTCTTCAGACATTTGATACTCCGTCTCGTTTTTCAGGGCGTCCAGTTCAAGATCCGTAACGACGAAGCCACCGCCAATCGAATAATAAATCCTCCGCAACAGCTGCCGGTCGTCCTTGTCGAAGGCTATGAATGTCATCCCGTTGGCATGCCCAGGAAGCGGGTTCTTGCGGTCGAAAACCAGATCAGACGCCGGATCAAAGCGATAGGCCGGGTGTCCGGGCGGCTCCATGACGCCGCTGTTTTCAACAGTGTCGACGATCGCATCCATAGCATCGGGATCAACGCTGTCCGGTTTTTCTCCGCACAGGCCCAGGATAACAGCCCGCCCCGAGCCGTGCCCGATCCCGGTATAGGCGAGGGAACCGTGAAGGCTCACCTTCAGGGCGGCGATCTCGCTGCCATAGGGCCGCGGCCAGTCTCCAGTGAGTATCTCATCCAGAAATCGGTTGGCGGCTGTCATGGGACCCATGGTGTGTGAACTCGAAGGACCTATTCCTATTTTGAAGACATCGAATACCGAAAGGAACATTGCAGTTTCCAGGAATGCTAGAGACGTCGTTGCTCTATCATATCTCTTTACGCTCGTGAGTCTTCCGGGATTGTCGACACGCCGTGGCATGAGGGCGACATCGAAACAAAAAGAAGCGGCGTAAGGATACCCTCACGCCGCTCTTTAAAACAAATCATAAAGTTGATTGGTTCAGACGCCACCGAACAGATAGATGAGAAAGATCAGGATGGCGAAACCGAAAACCGCGCGAGCTGTAACGCCCCAGCAGGATTTCTGAACGGTATCTTCCATTTTGGCTCCGAAAAGTACCCTGTTGCAGGCCGCGCCATTCAAAATCAGTCGCGGCAGTGCAGTGACATAGTAGATGCGGTGCGCTTTCGCAACTGCAAAATGGCGATTTTGTGTCAGGCTTTTTTAAACGATTATATTGTGATGAAAAGAGGCTCGTATTTTCAATCTGTTAGTTTGGCAAGCGGCGCCGGAGATATTGTTAAAAAAGTGTGAAAAACGCGTCAAAGCCTCGGCGTGATGTCCCTTGGAGTATGCGATCATGCACACGGAATGACAGTGAGTCGCCGCAGTCTGGCGTGTGTCGGACGCCAATGCTGTTTGATGCGCTGTTGGCATCGGTGTTGCGCTAAACTATTCTAAACGCATCAGGTCTAAGTCAGCGCCTTCCTATGAAATTCTTCGGCACATACATTTCTCGACTTGGCAGATCACACGCCCGACCGATCCGCGGTCGAATTCGGCTGTTTGACGTAGCTCGCGGCGTCGCGCTGGTCGCGATGGCGATCTACCATTTTACGTGGGACCTGGAGTTTTTTCACTATGTTCCGGCGGGACTGACCGCTGAAGGCGGCTGGAAGATTTTCGCCCGATGCATCGCTGGAAGTTTTCTGTTCCTGGTCGGAATCAGTCTCGTGCTCGCACACGGCGACAGGATCAAATGGCGGCCGTTTATCGGCAGGCTTGGAATGATTATTATGGCGTCGCTCGCCATCACAGTCGTCACTTACCTGATGATGCCACAGCGATACGTTTTTTTTGGAATACTCCACTGCATCGCCCTGTCCAGCCTGCTCGGCCTGGCGTTCCTCAGGCTCCCACCGCTTTTGATCGCATTGGCGGGATTTCTGATCATTTTCCTGTCACCCTATTTACATACGACGTTGCTTGATCACCCCCTACTCAACTGGATCGGGCTGTCGACCTACACAGTTCGTTCGAACGACTATGTGCCGCTCTTCCCCTGGT
Organism: Flavimaribacter sediminis; assembly: GCF_019492055.1. Lineage (GTDB taxonomy): Bacteria > Pseudomonadota > Alphaproteobacteria > Rhizobiales > Rhizobiaceae > Flavimaribacter > Flavimaribacter sediminis. The sequence continues at coordinate 1,625,144 of NZ_JAICBX010000001.1, forward strand.
TTGGGCCAGTGTTAATCGGAATCGCGGTCGGAAAAGTTCTCAAAAGGTCTGATGGTCTGGCAAAATTGGGCGCGCTCTATTCCGCGAATGATCCCGTTGGTCAAAGTTTGACATTTTTGGGCAGGCACAGCCTGGCGTTCTATCTGATACACCAGCCGGTACTGTACGCGATCGTCTTTGTTTTCAGTCTTGTATCCCCGGCTGACCTGAGGCCGGTTTACCGCGACCTCTGCAATCCGAACTGCGCACAAAATGAATCGGTCGCATTCTGTCAACGCTACTGTCAGTGCACCGGAGACAAGTTCCATGAAGCAGGACTTCTGAAGGACATCCTGTATGACAGGTTGGTATACCAGGGCAATGAAACGGTGACCTCTGTGGTTTCGAGTTGCACCGCAGAATCCCGCGTATTGCAGTGAAATCTATTGCGAATGAATTTGGTCAGGATCCAACGCGCAGTTCGGCCAGACGCGCCAGACAGGCCTCGTCGACATTGTCCAGTTCCGCGAGTGTTTCCTCGATGTCCTTGCGCTTCTGATTGAGTTGATCGCGCTTTTCCGCAACGCGCTGCATCATCAATTCGAGCTGCCCGATTTCACCCGGCGGCCCTTTGTATATATCGATGATTTCTCGGATTTCAGCTATCGTGAATCCGAGCCTCCTCCCCCTCAGGATTTCGCCGATGAGGTGACGGTCCGACGCCTTGAATAATCTGGTGCGCCCTCGCCGCTCCGGGTGGATCAGTCCCTCATCCTCATAGAATCTCAGGGTGCGGGTCGATACGCCGAACTCGCGCGTCAGTTCGGTGATGGAATAGTATTTATGCATTGGCTCTCATGATGTTGAGAGGACAGTGGATGACTTTTACGTAAAAGTCAATTTTTTGACTGTCTTGGCGCGGTCTTCACCGAGCCAAGTCTCCTACAATAGGCCGAACCACCATCCCGCCAGGCCGAGGAATGAGAAAAAGCCGACAATATCAGTCACTGTCGTCACAAAAACCGCAGAGGCCAGCGCGGGATCGACTCCGATCTTGTCGAGCAACAATGGCAGCAGAATACCGGCAAGCGCCGCCGAAACCATGTTGATCACCATTGCGATAGCAATCACCAAACCGAGCTGTGCATTGCCGAACCAGACAAATGCCATGATAGCGACCAGAACGGCGAACAACAGGCCGTTGATCAGTCCGATCCAGGTTTCACGCCGTATGATGCGGGCGGCGTTGTAAATATCCAAATCACGCGTCGCCAGCGCGCGCACAGTCACCGTCAGCGTCTGAGTTCCCGCATTGCCTCCCATGGACGCGACGATTGGCATCAGGACGGCGAGCGCGACCATCTGCTGGATTGTGGCGTCGAAAATACCAATGATCAGCGAGGCAAGTATCGCTGTCGCCAGATTGACGAGTAGCCAGGGAAAGCGTGAGCGCACGGTGGAGACGACATTGTCCGACAGTTCCTCATCGCCGACGCCCCCGAGAAACTTGATGTCTTCCTCTGCCTCTTCCTGGATCACATCGAGTACATCGTCGATTGTCAGAACGCCGACCAGCCTGTTGTTTTCGTCAACGACGGCAGCCGACAGGAGGTCGTATTGGCTCATCAATTGCGCGGCGTCTTCCTGGTCCATCAAAGCCGGAATGGACCTGCTGGTCTCGTGCATGATGTCTTCGACGCGCACTTCGCGCCTGCTGCGAAGGATGCTGTCCAGATCGATTGCGCCAAGCAGTCGAAAAGTAGGGTCGACAACGAAAACCTGAGCAAATGAGAAAGGAAGATTTTCATCTTCACGCAAATAGTCGATGGTCTGTCCGACGCTCCAGAATGGCGGCACGGCGACAAACTCCGTCTGCATCCGTCGTCCCGCGGTCTCTTCGGGATAGTCCAGCGAGCGACGCAGGCGAACCCGTTCCGTAAACGGTAGACGCGCGAGGATATCGTCCTGCTCCTCGGGGTCGAGATCCTCGAGAATGTAGACAGCATCATCGGAATCGAGCTCGCCAAGACCTTCGACCATTTGCTCGATCGGCAGGTCGCCGACAATCTCGCGGCGAACGGACTCGTCCACCTCCGTCAGCGCTGTGAAATCGAAATCCTCTCCCAGCAGTCCGACGAGAGCCCTACGTTGCTCCGACTGAAGGGACTCCAGCAGATCACCGAGTTCTGATTCGTGAAGGCTGGCGACCTGCTCCTTCAGAAACAGGATGTCGCGGTCTGCAATCGCAGCGCCTACGCGAGCGAGGTACTCGCTGCGGATTACCCCGTCATCGTCGTAGAGATCGGTAGCTTCTGCGGCCGTATTTTCGGCTGCGGTGTCTTCAGCCTCTTCGCTCATTGATATCCATGGGTTCGCGCGTGACTAGAATTCCGCGGAACATAGAGCGACTGCAGACCAAAGGAAACAGTCAGACTCCCTCTACAGCGAGGATTATCCAATTTGGCGTCAATGGCGTGAAATTGATCAAAAACAACGCTCAATCATTGCGGTGGCACACCGTCGCTTTGCGCCAGACACGCGGCGAAAACCGCCGGATCAACATTCCCGCCTGAAAGCACGACCACGACCGTGCTTCCGGCAAATCTTTGGCGCTGCTGTAGCAAGGCTGCGAATGCGGCCGCCCCGCCGGGTTCGACGACGACTTTCAGATGCTGGTACGCGAGGAACATGGCCGACAACGCCTCGTCATCGGTAATGGCGTATCCGCCGCTTACGTGTTCCTGAATGACTTTGAACGGTCGCACGCCAACGGACTTGGTCAACAATGCGTCGCAAATCGTCCTGGTTTGAAAATCTGCGTTCTGCCTGGTTCCGGTTGCGAGCGAACGAATGACATCGTCAAAACCCGCCGGTTCAGCAAACCATATTGCCGTATCGGGCATGCAGGATTTCACCGCCAGGGCGATTCCGGAAAGCAGTCCGCCTCCGCCAGCCGGACAAAAGACGTGATCTACCCGGGTTCCGGCGTCAATCGCGTCTTGTACGATTTCCAGACCTGTCGTCCCCTGCCCGGACATGATGTCAAGATCATCGAACGGCCTGACGATTTCGGCATTTGTCTCCATGGAGATTGCGTGGGCGATGGCTTCACGATCTTCGCTAAATCGGTCGTAGGTGACGATATTTGCCCCGTATGCGCGCGTGTTTCCCAACTTGATAGCAGGCGCGTCGTCCGGCATGACGATTGTACAGGAGAGGCCGAGCAGTTGCGCCGCGTGGGCGACGCCTTGAGCATGATTGCCGGATGAAAAGGCTACGACCGGTTTTCCGGGTTCCGCTTCGGACAGTCTCGAGAGTTTCGTGTAGGCGCCGCGAAACTTGAATGACCCGGTTTTCTGCAGACACTCAGGCTTGAACAAGACGCGCATACCCAAAAATTCATTGAGCAGCGTCGCTTCCAGCAATGGCGTTCTTCGCGCCTGACCTTTTATGCGCTCTGCCGCATTCTCGATCATCGCCAGATCGATTCCAGGCTGATGCAGTATTTCTTCGGCAATTTCCATTTGTTTTACCTCAAAATATGGTCGAGAACGGCGTTGGCTGTGGAGATACTGCATGCCAGAGGCAAGTCATAAACAATAGCCAGTCGCGTCAGCGCCTTAACGTCTACGTCATGCGGCAGTGGCGAAAGCGGGTCGACAAAGAAAATCAAAGCGTCAAGCTGATCTTCGGCGATCAAGGCGCCAATCTGCTGATCGCCACCCAACGGTCCGCTTTTCAGTGCCTTGACGTGTAGTTCGGGAAGCGCAGCGCTTATGCGGCCTCCTGTCGTGCCTGTTGCGACGATTTCCATTTTCGCAAGGCGCGGCGCATTGCGAACGACCCAGTCGACAAGAGCATCCTTCTTTGCGTCATGGGCGACGAGCGCGATTCTGGTGGGCATGGTCCAACATTCCGATTTACGACTTCCCGGCTGGTTATAACAGGACATCGGGGAAGAAAAGCCATCCTCTGTTGATACCAGGCATCGACGCCCTTGATTGTTTTAAATCTAAAATATAATTTTTGATTTCAGTTCGCGTCATCCGATTGCCGCCTTTCGCATGTGGCAAACGACGCGAATAATTAATTGACCAGTCGGTCGGCTTATGGCCTAATGACTGCGCAATCAGCCCGGGATAACCGGAGGAGGAACATATGGGTATTATTTCAAAAATTGGCGCTGTCAGCGCTCTCTGCCTTTCAATTGCCAGCGTTTCAATGTCAGCGCAGGCGCAAACAACGGAATTGACGGTCTCATCCTGGCTGCCGCCATCACATCCGATTGTTGAAGATATGGTTGTGCCCTGGATCAAGCAGGTCGAGGAAGCGACGAATGGCTCCGTCTCCATCAAGATCCTTCCCAAACCGGTAGGATCCCCGCCTGCGCACTTCGATATCGCGCGCGACGGTCTGGCCGACATAACCTTCGGCGTCCATGGCTATCAGCCTGGTCGCTTTGTCCTCACATCAGTCGCCGAAATGCCATTTCTTGGCGACAGCGCAGAAGCCACGTCAGTCGCCTATTGGCGTATTTATGAAAAATACATGGCCGACAAAGGCGAACATGACGGCGTCAAAGTCCTCAGCGTCTTCACCCACGGTCCCGGCGTCATCATGACAACGGGCGATCCGATCGAACAGATGTCCGACCTCGACGGCATGAAGATCCGCGTCGGCGGCGGCATCATCAAGGACCTCGCCGGCGCCATGAATGTGGTTGCCATCCTGAAACCAGCTACGCAGGTTTACGAAATTCTGTCGCGCGGCATTGCTGACGGCGTATTCTTCCCGATGGAATCCCTGGCGGCTTTCAAGCTTGAGGGGCTGCTCAAGAACCTGACGGAAGTTCCAGGCGGCCTTTATAACACCTCTTTCTTTCTGGTCATGAACCCGGCCTCCTACGACAAGTTGACGGATGAACAGAAAGCCGCGGTCGACGCTGCTTCCGGCGAGGCGTTCGCGAAACTCGCCGGCGCCGCATGGGACGTGGCGGACGAGGAAGGCCGTCAGGTCGCTCTCGACAACGATATTCAGATCATGACAGCGTCGGAATCGTTTGTCGGAGAAATTGGCACAGCGTCTGGTCCTATCATCGACGCCTGGTACGTCGAAGCCGACAAGAAAGGCGTAGACGGCAAAGCGATGCTTGAAGAGTTCAAGCAGCTCGCGAAAGAACTCGAAGCTTCCAACTGAGCCGCTGACTGATGTCAGAAACAGTATCCAGGGTCGCGCGCGTCGCGACCCTTATTCTTGAGATCAGCGGCGCCGCGCTTCTCGTGGCGATGATGCTGATGACATTTGCAGATGTTATCGGGCGCTATTTCTTCAACAGCCCGATCGATGGCGCGTTCGAACTGACTGAATTGATGTTGGCGACACTGCTTTATTGCGGACTCCCGCTCATATCCATGCGTGACGGCCATGTGACGGTCGACCTCCTGGAGGGCGGACTTTCAACGCGAACGAAGCGCGTGAGAGACGCTGTCGTCAACCTTTTGATGGCTGGCGCGCTGGCGTTTCTCGCCGTGAAGCTTTGGGGCAAGGCAGACCTTTCCGGCTACGACACGACGGCCATTCTCGAAATTCCGCTCGCGCCGCTAATGCGTTTCATGGCTATTTCGTGCGGCGTTAGCGCAATCCTGACGCTTATGCTTCTGCATTTTCCGAACAAACCCGTCGATCGGGAAGTGGTGGCCGGGCAATGATCGAATCCCTCATCGGCTTTGCAGTGCTTCTTGCGCTGGTGTTCATGCGCATCCCCATTGCGCTCGCCATGGGCATCGTTGGTTATGTCGGTTTCGGCATGTTCGTTTCCTTCAGCGCGGCAGGCAGCCTCATTGCAAACATGGCCTACGAAACCGGCGTCAATTATGAACTGTCGGTCGTCCCGCTTTTCGTATTGATGGGCAATCTGGTGTCTCGCGCCGGCCTGTCGGAAGAGCTCTATAACGCGTCAAATGCATTCCTCGGACACAGACGCGGCGGTCTTGCGATGGCCACGATCGTTGCCTGCGGCGGTTTCTCGGCGGTGTGCGGTTCATCGATCGCTACGGCCGCGACGATGTCGAAGGTGACGATGCCTTCCATGCGGAAATTCGGATACTCCGATTCGCTGGCTGCCGGCGCTATCGCTTCCGGCGGAACGCTTGGCATACTCATCCCGCCTTCCGTCATTCTCGTCATTTACGGCGTGATGACGGAAAGCAATATCGGAAAGCTATTCATCGCTGGCATCCTTCCCGGTATCCTCGGCGTGTTGTTGTACATGGCCGCTGTGCGCTTTACCGTCTGGCGCAAACCGGAATCCGGCCCGCCTGGCGATCGCGCTGACTGGTCGCAGCGTTTCAGGGCGCTTCGCTCGACCTGGGCGGTGATCTTCCTGTTTGTCCTGATAATCGGCGGCATCTATGGCGGGATCTTCACACCGACTGAAGCAGCCGGCGTAGGCGCCACCGGCGCATTCCTGATTTCATTCCTGCGCCGCAAGCTCGGATGGAATGACCTATTCTCCGTGCTTGTGGAAACGATCGAGACAACGGCAATGCTGTTCTTCGTTCTGATCGGAGCACAGATATTCTCGAATTTCATCAACTACGCCGACCTGCCGAATATCCTGACTGACTGGATCCTTGGCATGACGGTGTCGCCCTACCTCGTCATGGCGCTGATACTTCTGATTTATCTGCTGCTTGGCTGCGTCCTCGAAAGCCTTTCGATGATCCTCCTGACTGTGCCCGTTTTCTATCCGGTCATACTGGGGCTCGATTTCGGAATGAGTGAAGAAATGACGCTTATCTGGTTCGGCATCATCGTCGTCGTCGTAACCGAGATCAGCCTGATAACGCCTCCAATCGGAATGAACGTATTCGTCCTGAAAGCGATGCTACCGGACGTATCCACCGGCAAGATATTTTCCGGCGTCACGCCATTCTGGGTCGCCGACGTCGTTCGGTTGTCTCTTCTGGTCCTGATACCGGCGATATCGCTCATGCTGCCGAGGTTCATGAATTAGCGCGCAGGGATTTCTACCCTATCCCGTGCGCACAGTCCTGCTATAAAAGAGCAACCCCCGATGGAAGCTCTGTCATATGTCGGAACACGATAAGCTATCGCTCTTCGTCAATGCGCCGCCTGTCGCCGTGTTTTCGGTGCTTGCCGACGTAAAAAACAGAACCGTCATTCTGTCCGGAGTTCGCAAAGTACGGCTGTCTGGCCCGCTGCCCATAGACGCCTGTAGCAGCTTTCGGGAATGGCGAAGGGATTCCGTCAGGCTGTCAGGAATTGTCTTCCGTTTAGCGACATTCAATCCGCCACGGGAAATCGCCTTGAATCAGCGCGGTCTGGTCATCGAGGTGAACATGCCGCTGCGGCTGGAGCCAGATCATGACGGAACGCATCTGACGGGTCAGGTCACGGTGTCAAGCCGTCTCATCCCGTCGCCCCTCCTCCGACTGATCGAAAGACCGGTGTCGCGGTATTGGTCACGGCTATTCGAAACAGACCTGATGGAGATCAAGAAATATGTCGAGCAGCGCGCCAATCCAGTGTGGCGCGCCGGTCTGCGCTCGAAACACGATGCCTGATCAGTTGCCCGTCTGAACGACCGGGCTTCCCTTGTCGGCAAGCGCCTTCAGATCGGCCGGCTTGAGCTCCACGGATTCTCCGCAGCCACAGGCCGATGTCTGGTTCGGATTGTTGAATACGAATCCGGACCGGAGTTTCGTCGTCTCGAAATCCATTTCCGTACCGAGCAGGAAGAGAGCCGCTTCCGGGGCAACGAACACCCGTGCGCCGTCATGAACGACCTCGTCGTCCTTGCCGGTGTCTTCGGTCGCCAGGTCGACCGTATATTCCATGCCTGCACAACCGCCCTTCTTGATACCGACGCGCAGCCCGATGGCAGGCTCGCCAGCATTCGCGACCACCGCTTTGACGCGCTCGGCAGCCTTGTCGGTCAGTGTCATTACGGTAAATCCGTTCACACTCTTTCTCCCTTCGTGTGGAGGAAGCATCTGTCTATAAATATAGACTCAACCGCTCATATTTCAATCAGTACCAGCCGACCGCAATCTGCGCTTCTTCCGACATGCGATCGGGAGTCCATGGAGGGTCAAACGTCATATTGACGTCGACATCCATCACGCCTTCAACGGAACGGACGGCGTTTTCCACCCAACCCGGCATTTCTCCGGCGACGGGACAGCCCGGCGCCGTCAGCGTCATGTCGACCTTGACTGTGCGATCATCCTCGATATCGATGCGATAGATCAGGCCGAGTTCGTATATATCCGCCGGGATCTCCGGGTCGTAGACAGTCTTCAACGCGGCGATGATGTCGTCGGTGAGCCTGGCGAGCTCTTCGCGCGGGATGTCGGACGCGGAAAAAGTCCCCTTGCCGGCGTTGTCTTGTCCAGGCGCTATGTCAGTCGTTGTCTCATCCGTCATGCTCAACATCCCTGTTTCCGCGGCTCAGGCGAAAAATTCCTTCGCTTTTTTCAGCGCGTCAACCAACGCATCGACTTCGGAGCGCGTATTGTAGAGCCCGAACGAAGCCCTGCAGGTTGATGTCACGCCAAATTGCTTCAGCAGCGGTTGCGCGCAATGTGTGCCGGCTCTTACCGCCACACCCGAACGATCAATAACCATCGAAACATCATGCGCGTGAATACCTTCGATCTCGAAGGACACGATAGCGCCCTTGCCCGGCGCGTCGCCAAATATCTTCAGTGAATTGATAGCGCGCAGCCTGTCATGTGCGTATGCGCAGAGATCCGCTTCATGAGCGGCGATCGCATCGCGTCCGATGCTTTCCATATAGTCGAGCGCCGCGCCAAGACCAATAGCCTGCACAATCGGGGGCGTGCCGGCCTCGAAACGATGTGGCGGCGCGTTGTAACTGATTTCGTCCTGGCTGACGTCGAGAATCATTTCTCCGCCACCCTGAAACGGCCGCATTTTCTCCAGCATCGCCTGCTTGCCGTAGAGCACGCCGATCCCCGACGGGCCGTATACCTTGTGACCGGTGAAGACATACCAGTCGCAATCGATATCCTGAACGTCGACGCTCATGTGCACGGCGGCCTGACTGCCGTCGACAAGAACCGGAATGCCGCGCTCGTGGGCGATCCGGCACACTTCCTTGACCGGAACCACGGTGCCGAGAACATTCGACATATGGGTAATCGCCACCAGTTTGGTTCGATCCGTCAGTTGCGCCTCGAAGTCTTCAATTTTGAAAGCGCCATTGCCATCGACCGGAACCCATTTCAGCTTTGCTCCCTGACGCTCGCGTATGAAATGCCAGGGCACGATGTTGGAATGGTGCTCCATGATCGTCAGCACGATCTCGTCATCGGCTTCGATGAACGGCATGCCGTAGCTGTAAGCAACGGTGTTGATTGCTTCGGTCGTCGACTTCGTGAAGACGATGTTGTCGACGCTTTCGGCGTTCAAAAACGATCTGACCTTCTCGCGCGCCTGCTCGTATGCGTCGGTCGCCGCATTTGACAGGTAGTGCAGACCACGATGAACATTTGCGTATTCGTTGGAATAGGCGTTTGTAATCGCGTCGATCACAGATTGCGGCTTCTGGGCTGATGCGCCGTTGTCGAGATAAACGAGCGGTTTGCCGTAGACCTCGCGCGACAATATCGGGAAATCACGCCGAATGGCTTCGACATCATAACCGGTTGAGCCGGACAACCTTGTTTCCGCGGTAGCGTCAGGCATGTTGCGCCAGCCATTCCGAGAATCTGTTCTCGAAGGCCTCGACCAGATCCTCCTGCTCCAGATCTTCGACGATTTCGGATATGAAAGCGTTTACGAGCATTGCCCGCGCCTTCGAATCAGAGATACCACGCGCCTTGAGATAGAAGAGATGGTTCTCGTCGATATCGGTGACCGTTGCGCCATGTCCGCACTGAACGTCATCTGCGAATATTTCGAGTTCCGGCTTTGAGAAGAACTCGCCCTCGTCCGACAATAGCAACGTGTTGCAAGCCATTTTGGCGTCCGTCTTCTGGGCAATCTGCGCGACGCGGATCTGTCCCTGGAACACGCCGCGCGCCCGATCGAAGACGACGTTGCGCAGGGTCTCGGCGGATACGCAATTCGCCACCAGATGATCGAATTCCATCGTGATGTCGGTGTGGCTGTCTCCACCCAGAAGATTGACCCCGCGAAGCGCGAAGTCGGAGTTCTCGCCATCGGCAGTTACGTGCACTTCCTGACGCACCAGATGGCCTCCGGCGTTGGCTATGAAAAGCGTAAGCCGGGCGTCTTCGCCCAGACGGATGTTGATCTGGCCGAGATGCGTATCGGAAACGCCGCGTTCCTGGCTAATGATCCAGGTAACAGCAGCGCCCTTGCCAATAGTGAGATCGGTGATGGAAGATACGAAGGAATCGGTCTTGCCAGCTGCAATTTGCCGTTCGATGAACGTACCTGACGCGCCTTCTCCGATGTTGACGGACATGCGCGTGTGCAAATGACCGCCCAACGACGCGTTCTGAAACTCGATTGTTTTTTCAAGCTTCGCGCCCTTTGACACCTCGACTACCGAGCCCCCGTCCACGAACATGCTGTTTACGCGTCCGATGAAGTCATCCGATCGTTTTGACGCCAACAGATCGGTTGCGCGCTCTGAAGCCAGCAATTCCTTGAAAGACGAAACATCCATACCATCCGGAATGGCGCTGTCCTGGCAGTCGTTGCGGGCGGACAGTACGATTGAGTCCGGGACAATGGGCTTTGCCGACGCGCCTGCTTCAGCTGAAAAGTCTGAGGGCGCCGATTTCAGCAGCGTCCGAAGATCGGTGTAGTGCCATGTCTCGATACGCCGCCCAGGTAGACCCGTCTGAGCGAAGTCGTGGACAAGCCCGTCCCGAAGTTCTGTCACGGATGCGTCGCCCTGAAGCGCGTCGCGCCGTTCCGAATATCGATCGAGTAACGACTGTTCGGCGGCCGTGATCGGTTTCTTGCTTTGCACGTTCATATCAAACCTTGCCTTGCGGACCGCGGATCAAGCAGCTTTCTCGATGATGTTCGCATATCCGTTCTTCTCGAGTTCCAGCGCGAGTTCCTTTTGACCGGACTCGATAACGCGCCCTTTGTAGAGAACGTGCACGCTGTCCGGGACGATGTAATCGAGAAGACGCTGATAGTGCGTAATAACGACGATGGCGCGATCCGGTGAACGCAAAGCGTTGACGCCGTCGGCGACAATCTTGAGCGCGTCAATGTCGAGACCGGAATCGGTTTCATCGAGTATGCAGAGACTGGGCTCCAGCAAAGCCATCTGAAGAATTTCCGCCCGTTTCTTCTCTCCGCCTGAGAAGCCGACGTTCAGCGGGCGCTTGAGCATGTCCATGTCGATTTTGAGTTCACCCGCGGCTTCCTTGACCTTTCGGATGAAATCCGGCGTGGACAACTCGTCTTCGCCCCTCGCCTTGCGCTGCTCGTTCATCGCCACCTTGAGGAACTGCATGGTGGCGACGCCGGGGATCTCGACCGGATACTGGAAGGCCAGAAAGATTCCGGATGCGGCGCGTTCGCTGACATCCATATCCAGAATGCTTTCGCCGTTGTAGAGAATATCGCCTTCAGTCACTTCGTAGTCTTCGCGACCTGTCAGAACATAGGACAGCGTCGACTTGCCTGACCCGTTCGGTCCCATGATAGCGGCGACCTCGCCGGCCTTGACCGTAAGATTCAGGCCGCGGATGATTTCCGTGCCATCCTCGGCGATCCGCGCGTGAAGATTCTTGATTTCCAGCATTCCGTTACATCCCAAATTACTGCGGAGCCATGGTTCACCGGCGTTTCCGGTTCCAGTGATCTCCGAATTGTACGGCCGGCGCAGCGCCGGCTCTTGTTTTCTACAGGCGGCCGATCAGCCCACGCTGCCTTCCAGACTGATACCGATCAGTTTCTGCGCCTCGACGGCGAACTCCATCGGCAATTCCTGAATGACTTCCTTCACGAAGCCGTTGACGATCAGCGCAATGGCTTCCTCTTCTGGAATGCCGCGTTGCAGGCAATAGAAGAGTTGATCCTCCGAGATCTTGGAGGTTGTCGCTTCGTGTTCGAACTGCGCTGTCGAATTCCTTGCTTCGATATAAGGAACCGTATGCGCGCCGCAATTGTTGCCGATCAGCAGGGAATCGCACTGCGTAAAGTTGCGGGCGTTGGTCGCCTTGCGGTGCGCCGAAACCTGGCCGCGATAGGTGTTGTTCGATTTCCCGGCAGAGATGCCCTTGGAGATGATGCGGCTCGACGTGTTCTTGCCAAGATGAATCATCTTGGTGCCGCTATCGATCTGCTGGCGACCATTGGAAACGGCGATCGAGTAGAACTCGCCGCGCGAATTGTCGCCGCGCAGAATGCAGGACGGATATTTCCAGGTGATCGCCGATCCGGTTTCAACCTGGGTCCATGAAATCTTCGAGTTCGCCCCGCGACAGTCGCCGCGCTTGGTGACGAAGTTGTAGATGCCGCCCTTGCCTTCAGAATCTCCGGGAAACCAGTTCTGGACCGTCGAGTACTTTATTTCCGCGTCTTCAAGGGCGACAAGTTCGACGACAGCGGCGTGAAGCTGGTTCTCGTCGCGCTGCGGGGCCGTGCACCCTTCGAGATAAGAGACGTATGCAGCCTCTTCACAGATGATCAGAGTGCGTTCGAACTGACCGGTGTTCTTTTCGTTGATGCGGAAATAGGTGGAAAGCTCCATCGGGCAGCGCACGCCCTTCGGCACAAATACGAAAGAGCCGTCCGTGAAAACCGCCGAATTGAGCGTCGCATAATAGTTGTCGGTGACCGGCACGACGCTGCCGAGATATTTCCGAACGAGATCGGGATGCTCTCTGATCGCTTCGGAGATTGACATGAAGATTACGCCCGCCTTGGCGAGTTCTTTCTTGAAGGTCGTTACCACCGAAACGGAATCGAAAACGGCGTCTACGGCGATCTTCGACTCCTGCACGCCGGCGAGGATTTCCTGCTCCCGAAGCGGAATACCAAGCTTCTCGTAAGTCCTGAGCAGTTCCGGATCGACTTCGTCGAGCGTTTTCGGACCCGCCATGCTCTTTGGCGCGGCGTAGTAATAGATGTCGTTGAAGTCGATTTTCGGATATTCGACGCGCGCCCACGACGGCGCTTCCATCGTCAACCAGCGACGATAGGCGTTCAGACGCCACTCAAGCATCCATTCCGGCTCATCTTTTTTCGCCGAAATGAAGCGAATGATGTCTTCATTTAGCCCCTTTGGGGCCTTTTCCATTTCGATAAGCGTTTCGAACCCGTACTTATACTGGTCCACATCGATCTGGCGAACCTGATCGATCGTCTCCTGCACAGCAGGCATTGGCGCTCTCCAATCTCGCCGGATTAAAGGTCCGGCAGTTTGTCAACGTCATATATGTAAAGCCGCTCGCGTTTCCGCGCCCGGCACCACCGCATTTAGTGCATTGAAGCCTAGATTCCAATGCGAGAGCAGCTTGTAAGCCGAAATTTATAATATTTCCAGACTGGGCTCCCATTTATTCGAAAAGAGCCCTTACACTGCCAGTGTTCGTTTCTCCGAAATTCGCTTCAGAATGGAGACGAAGCGGTCAATTTCTTCTTCCGTTGTCGCTGGACCAAGACTCACCCTGAGCGCTCCCTGGTCCGCATCCATGCCCATGGCCTTGAGCACATGCGACGGGCCGATCTTGCCCGAGGAACACGCCGAGCCCGCCGACAGGGCCACTCCTTCCAGGTCGAATGCAATCTGAGCAGTCTCTGCCTTGAAACCGGGGAGTGCAAAAAAGCTCGTGTTTGGCAGGCGTCGGGATTCCCCGCCGTAAATGATGGCGTCCGGGACAGCCATTCGTATATCCTGTTCCATCCGATCGCGGAGCCTGGCGACCTTTTGCATCGTATCCATGCCTTCGAGGGCCGCTTGCGCAACAGCGCCAAACCCCGCAAGCGCCGCAGGGTTTTCCGTGCCTGACCTGTGCCCTTTTTCCTGTCCGCCTCCGGTTATTAGCGGGGCCGGCATCATGATCTCACCCTGCGCGACAATCGCGCCGGCGCCTTTTGGCCCGCCCATCTTGTGCGACGAGAGGAAGATGAAGTCGGCTCCCGGGGTTTGCATGTCGATCGGAATGCGCCCCGCCGCCTGCACAGCGTCTCCGATAAGAAGACCGCCGGCGGCTTTCACCAGCCCGGACACATCTGCTACCGGCTGGATCACGCCCGTTTCATTGTTTGCCAGCATCACCGCAACCATCGGCATGCCGCTTGCTGAATCGTGTTGATCGAGCAGCGCCTTCAAATGTCCAAGGTCTACGCGCCCCTGACTGTCGACATCGATTGATGTGATCCGGTCGGCTGGAAACCGACCGCCGCTGGTCACGCAGGGATGCTCGACCGCCGAATAGTAGAGATGGCCGATATCGATATTCGAACGACCCATCCTGTACAGAGGAGAAAGCAGCGTCGACGCTGCCTCAGTCGCGCCACTCGTAAAAACGACATTTTCGGGTGACGCATTCACAAGCGCGGCGACTTTCCTGCGCGCATCATCGACCCGCGCGCGCACCTTGCGTCCCTCGCTGTGCACGGAGGAAGGATTGCCCGGCATTGCAAGCACATCCAGCATTGCCTCGCGCGCTATCGGCAATAGCGGCGCGGTGGCGTTGTAGTCCAGGTAAATTCTTGGATTTTTCATCAAGTTCTGCCCGCGTCCGCCACCCGGCGTCATTTTCCTTGTAATTTCGGATACCTATGCCTTAAGACACCACTTCACTTTGCAAGCGACGGGTCCGAAATGCTTTCCCGCGCTCATACATAAGAAATATCGGGAATAGCGCAATTCCCGAAAAACAACCGGAGCCCCAATGCCTGAAGTCATCTTCAACGGTCCCGCTGGACGCCTCGAAGGTCGCTACCAGCCCGCAAAGGAAAAAAACGCGCCGATCGCCATCGTCCTGCACCCGCATCCGCAATTTGGCGGCACGATGAACAACCAGATCGTCTACCAGCTCTTCTACATGTTCCAGCAGCGCGGCTTTACAACGCTCCGATTCAATTTCCGATCCATCGGGCGCAGCCAGGGCGCATTCGACCATGGCGCAGGTGAACTTTCCGACGCAGCGGCGGCGCTGGACTGGATTCAGGGCCTGCATCCCGACAGCAAGAGTTGCTGGGTGGCTGGCTATTCCTTCGGAGCCTGGATCGGCATGCAACTCCTGATGCGCCGGCCGGAAATCGAAGGTTTCATGTCGATTGCCCCGCAGCCGAACATCTATGACTTCGCCTTCCTTGCGCCCTGCCCTTCATCGGGCCTGATCATCCATGGCGACGCCGACAGGGTTGCGCCGGAAAAGGATGTCCAGGGACTGGTTGAGAAACTGCAATCGCAGAAAGGCATTCTGATCACCCAGAAAACCATGCACGACACAAATCACTTCTTCTCCGGAAAGGTAGACGAATTGATCGCCGAGTGCTCGGAATATCTGGATCGGCGACTGGCCGGAGAACTTGTTCCCGAGCCGCCCGCAAAGCGCATCAGGTAAATACGGGAGCATCCCATGGCGAAAGGCAATGCAATTCCAGTAGCCTTCGCCGTGATGCTCTCCATGACCGGCGCAACCTCAACGGCGTCCGCCGCCACATGCACGGAAACAATCGCCCCATCCGAGACGGTGACCGTGCCGGCAGGCCCTTTTGTCATGGGCTCCAGCCAGGAAGAGCGGGAAATGGCCTACCGCCTCGACGAGGCGGCTTACGGGCACAGCGTCACGCGGGACCGCCGCTGGTATGACGCCGAAGATCTGCGAACGGTGGACTTGCCTGAATACCGCATCATGAAAACGCCGGTCACCAACGCCGACTACGCGATGTTTGTCGCCTGTACCGAACACCGTCCACCCGATGTGACAAGGCAACTCTGGGACAGCTACGACCTGATCCATCCTTTCGAGAGAACGGCGCCGTACAGGTGGAACGGCGTCGAAACTCCAGCCGACCGGGAGGAACATCCGGTGGTCCTCGTGAGCTATTTAGACGCAAACGCCTACGCCGTCTGGCTGAGCGACCTGACTGGACAAAAGTGGCGGCTGCCATCGGAAGCCGAATGGGAAAAGGCTGCGCGCGGAACAGACGGCAGAGCCTTTCCGTGGGGCGACGACTTCGATCCCGACAAGCTCAACAGCCACGACGCAGGACCGTTCGGCACTGTCCCAGTGGGAAGCTATCCGAATGCTGTGAGCCCCTATGGCCTTCTCGACGCGGCGGGGCAGGTGTTCGAGTGGACATCGACGCCGGGGCGTGAAGGACGACATATCGTCAAAGGCGGTTCCTGGGACGACAAGGGATGTGGCGTCTGCCGGCCGGCGGCCCGCCATTCAAGACCGGATGACATCAAGCACATCCTCGTCGGCTTTCGCCTTGTCCTGGAAGAGTGACTGTTCGTTTCGCTGACAAGAAATCAGGGTTCCGCCAAAATACCACCGCTTACCGGTTCGCGGCATCCTGTTGTTTCCGGCCAGCTCAGCGGCAGGCCCTTTCGGGAGCGGATCGCGAGAAATGCCCAGGCTTCGGCTTCCATGGAATCGCCGTTGAGGCCCAGGTCCTCAGCCCGGAAAACAGACGCAGATGTCTTTTCGGCCAGTTCCTCAAGATCATTCATGATGACGATATTTTGTCGGCCGCCGCCGCAGATTATCCATTGTTTCGGTTGCTCCGGAAGATGGGCGGCGGATGTGAATATGGCCTCGGCCGTCAGCCGCGCGAGGCTGCGTGCGCCGTCTTCAAGCGACGCCGCTGAAGGATCTGGCGGCAGGAAGTCATTGCGGTCGAGCGACCTGCGCTTCTCCGCATGAAAAAATTCGGCTTTCAGGTAGTGATCCAGCAGATCGCGCAGCACGCCGCCTTCGCTGGCGATTGCGCCCCCCTGATCGAAGGGAATCCCGGCCTTCATCTCTACCCACTGGTCGATGAGCGTGTTTCCGGGACCGGTGTCAAAGGCCACAAGCCCGCTATCCTTCGCCACGCAGGTGATGTTGGATATACCGCCGATATTGACGAAGGCCACCGGCCATTCACCGCCCAATCCTCTTGCCAGAGCGCCGTGATAGGCTGGCGCGAGCGGAGCCCCTTCTCCGCCGGCGATCATATCGGCCGCCCGCATGTCATAAATTACCGGCACGCCGGTCTTACTCGCAAGGGCCTGACCATCACCCAGTTGCACGGTCATTCCGGCGCCGGGTCGATGCAGAACCGTCTGCCCGTGAAAGCCGATCAGATCGATGTCATCCGCCTTCAAATCATATTCGTTCATAAAGCGGGCGACAGCATTCGCATGGAGGTCCGTCAGTTCCTTTTCGATGTCAGCCAGGTCGCCGGGTCTTTGCGAGCGCTCTTCGATTGACTTCGCCGTATCAAGCGAAGCAGCGAGTTTTTTTCTGAAATCCGGGCTATAAGGCGCGAACAGGAATGGCCCTCGCTCGGCGATCGTTTCACCGTCACTCCGTAAATGCGCGATGTCGATTCCGTCCATCGACGTGCCGCTCATCAATCCGATTGCCGTCAGTTCTTCCACGCGTCCCGCTCCCGTCCATCATGAGCGTATATGCGATTCATGCAAATAAATGGCGTGAATTCTGCAGAAAACAGTGTTAAACGCCGCGCCTGTGCGGACAGTCCTGTCCGTTGTATTGCATCCGGTACAGGGAAAGAGCGGTCATGTCGGCCTTCAAATCCGATTTTCTTCATATTATGCAGGAGCGCGGCTTTATCCATCAGACTTCGGATGATTCCGGCCTCGACGACTTGCTGCAGAAGGAAATCGTTACGGCCTATATCGGCTTCGATCCGACTGCGTCCAGCCTGCATGCGGGATCCCTCATCCAGATCATGATGCTGCACTGGTTTCAGCAGACCGGCCATCGTCCCATTGCGCTAATGGGCGGTGGAACAGGCATGATCGGGGATCCGAGCTTCAAGGACGAGGCGCGCCAGTTGCTGACTCCGGAGAAGATCGACCAGAACATCGAAGGCATAAAGAGCTGCTTTTCGAAATACCTAACCTTCGGCGAAGGTGATCGGGAAGCTCTCATGATCAACAACGCCGACTGGCTTCTTGGCATCAACTACGTCGAATTCCTGAGAGATGTCGGCCGGCATTTTTCCGTCAACCGCATGCTTTCCTTTGATTCCGTGAAAATGCGGCTCGACCGGGAACAATCGCTTTCCTTCCTCGAATTCAACTACATGATCCTTCAGGCCTATGATTTCGTGGAGCTCAACAAGCGGCACGGCTGCCGTTTGCAGATGGGCGGCTCTGATCAGTGGGGCAATATCGTCAACGGCATCGATCTCGGCCATCGCCTCGGCGCGCCTCAGCTATACGCCGTGACCTCTCCGCTCCTGACCACGTCGTCAGGCGCGAAGATGGGCAAGTCGGCCAACGGAGCAATCTGGCTCAACGCTGACATGTTCAGCGTTTACGATTTCTGGCAGTACTGGCGCAACACGGAAGACGCGGATGTCGGTCGCTTCCTCAAGCTGTACACGACCTTGCCGATTGACGAGATCGACAGGCTGCAAGCGCTTGGCGGATCCGAAATCAACGAGGTCAAAAAGATACTCGCCACCGAAGTAACCGCGTTGCTCCACGGGCGTTCCGCCGCAGAGGAGGCTGCGGAGACGGCCCGCAAGACTTTCGAGGAAGGCGCGCTTGCCGAAAATCTTCCATCGATTGACGTAGCCTCCGGGGAATTGGAAGGTGGAATCGGCCTTTTGACGCTCCTGGTCTCTGCCGGCATGGCCAGTTCGAACGGCGAAGCCAGACGCCACATCAAGGGCGGAGCGGTGCGCATCAATGATCAGGCAGTCGCTGACGAAAAACGGATTGTCGGATCCGACGACTTGACGGATGAAGGTCTGCTGAAGCTCTCCGTCGGCAAAAAGAAACATGTCCTTGTGCGGGCAGAATGATTGCCTTTGCCTAACAAAAGAAATAAGCAGAACAATATATTATATTGTTTTCTATAGGTATTTT
The DNA here is from genome assembly GCF_019492055.1 of Flavimaribacter sediminis. Taxonomy (GTDB): domain Bacteria; phylum Pseudomonadota; class Alphaproteobacteria; order Rhizobiales; family Rhizobiaceae; genus Flavimaribacter; species Flavimaribacter sediminis. Next base: position 1,644,168 of record NZ_JAICBX010000001.1, read on the forward strand.
TAGAACAGAAAGTCTTTTTGGCTTTGTTTCGGGAATCAGCGTTTTCAGCACGCTGCGCCAATCTGGCTTTGTTTCGGGAATTGGCGCTTTTGGCTCGCAACGTCGGCCTGGCTTTGTTTCGGGATTTCAGAGTTTCGGTGTTTTCCCGTCCCGGAAGGTGAGCGACATCATAGCATATTTTGCCAGAAATAGCACCAGGTCAGCGCCGCTCTAGCGATCCATTCGAGGCTGTGATGGCGTCACCGTATCGGCGGCGCCGCCCCTTCCCTGAGTAAACTGGAACATGGAACGGAAAATGCCCGGCGCGATCACGGATATCGGATTGATGGACAGTTTTGGATCATCAAACTTGCCGGACAGACGATAGGTGATGCCGATCAGTCCACGATCGCGGCCGTTTCCGAGGATCGCGCCGACGATCGGAATTTCCCCAAACAACCGGTTGACGCCGTACAGCGGCATGAATGTGCCTGTAATGTCTATGTTGCCCCTGGCGTCATAGACGGTTCCCTGAAACGTGGAGCCAATTTCCGGACCACGCACGACCCCGTCGCTGATGCGCAGATAGCCGGGTCCCTTGTCGATGCGGGCGTAGCCGCGCTGAAATTCGGCGCGCGTCACGTTCAGATCACGATTGATCGCCTCGTTTAGGCTTTGACCGCCTTGCGGTTTTGAAGACACGATCGATTCCAGGCGTTCCTCGCCGACAATCGCAAAATCATCGACGGAAACCGTGCCCAGGTAGGGGCCATTATTGGCCCGGTTCAACGCAACGGACAGCTTGCCGCCCTGGATCTTGTCATAGATGTCGACAATCCGCCCCGTGGCGCCGGCGTCTCCGGATGTCAGATTGATGCGGGTGACGCCCTTCTGGGTGGCCCCGTTCGCCCGCACCGGTTGCCCGCTGCGCGTTGTGCCTTCGACACTCAAGGAAAGCATTGTGCTGCCAACGCCGGAATAGGTCATCCGGAACGGACTGACGGTTTCGTCGTGAAAGCCGATCGCCTTGTCGGCGGTGACAGACAATTCCACGCGTTCGTCTGAAGCGCTCTCGGGGGCGGCTTCGGAATCGCTGAAATAGTGCTTGATCGCCGAGCGGAGGTCGACCGCGCGACCATTGACATTGATGACATAGACGCCGTTGCGCCGATTGATCTTGATATCGAACTTGTCGTCGCGCGCAAGTGTCGCGTTACGGATATCGGCGTTCAGCAATCCCACATCATCGAAATCCAGTGAGCCGGAGGCGGCAAAACCGTTGCCTTTCAGTTTGACGTCGCTGATCTTTATGACTTTGTCCTGCGCCCCTTCCGGACCGAGGTCCAGGAGAAATGAAACGGACGCCTTCACCCCGGTTCCCTTTGACCATCCAATCCACGGCAATTCCAGGCGCGCCTTTGTCAGATCGGCGACAATTTTTTGCTTGCCTTCTCCGAGCAACGACAGGTCGAGTTCGATGTCGCCCTTGACGTAGTCGTTCAATTGCGGCGCAAATTTTGCGCGCGCTTCGGCGTCCGCGACGAGTTTGACGTCGCGTTGCCTGTCTTGCGGCCGGTCGTCCGACAGGGGCTCCACGAAATCGATCTGCGCATTGATCCCGTCCAGATCGGCGCTTGTGTCGAAATGAATGTCTTGCGGATCGACGAACATCTTGCCTGTCGCGTTCGTAACCTTGACGCCGTCGATCAACGGCCCGACGCTGACCTCGCTCAAATCGAGATCGACCGTCCAGTCGGGCTCGGGCGGTTCCTGCTCGATGATCAATCCGAACGTCACCTCCACTTTCGCCTTGATGGATCCGGTAAAGTCTTCAGGCTTGTAGGGCGTGCGTTGCAGCGCGTTGATCGGGCGATAGGACACCAGTTCCGCCACTGCGTCGGCGTTTCCGGTGACCTCGATATCAAGATCGGCCATGAGCGGCTGTGCGCGGGTGTCGGGAATAGCAAAGTTTCCATTTGCGATGCCAACGCTCCGACCGGAAGGGAAGAAGGAGCGCCCGCCTTTCAGTTCCAGCTCCAGTTGGTCGCCGCGCAGTTTGAATACGCCGGCGCCATTGCGCACCGGGGGAATGTCTCCGGCCACGTCGAAGCGGGCGTTTTCTATGTCGAAATCAAGCGTCAGTTGTCGGTCGTCCATCGACGCGTCGGGTCCCTGAGCAATCAATCCCCTGGGAATGAACAATCGTATGGCGCCATGGGTCACCGTGCCGCCAAACAGGTTCTGGTGGACCCAGTTGCGCGCCTGCCTCGCTATCCAGTAAGGCCAGAGCTGCTTGACCGTCGAGGTGTCCATTCCGGTGACGTTTGCGACGAAGGAGATTTGCGGGCTCGTATCGGTCAACTGGATGCTCGCCGACGAGTAAAGTGCGCCTCTTCCGGCCGACACAAGAAATTCGTCGACATTGATGCGCTTCTCGTCCCGGAGATATCGCGCGAACACCTTCATGGCGACGGTCGCCGGAGGCTCGGACGAATCCGATGGCGCGACGATCCCCTCGTCAACGACAAGGTCGAATGCAAGGCCGTTCGTTTTGGTCTGGTCCGGCAGGCTGTCCAGATCGATCACGCCGCCATTGAAATCATAGGAGGATTTTCCGACGTTCAATTGCGAAGGAAGAAGCTCCAGGGAGTTCTTGGTGGAATCGAACGCAAAATTGATCCTGCTGCGCCGCAACTCGGCGCCAACGCCGTCCATGAACAATTCGCCGCCGGACAGTTCTATTCCGCCTGTGAGACTGGCCTGACGGGTCTGGTTCGGTCGTCTGACGACCAGCTGCAGATCCGCGTTTCCTTCGAGCCGGAATTTTTGTCGCGACCGTCCGGTCAATTGTCGGATCAATTCTCCGATCTTGAGATTGGAAACCGCAACCTCCAGAGAATCCGGCTGGTTCCAGAACCGGGTCACCGAAGTAGTGATAAGCACATGTACGATATCGCCGGCCATCATGACCTTGGAATCGAAGGTGATCGAATGGTCTGGATTAGACGTCAATTCCGCGCGTTCAACCCGAATGTCCTGCAAATCCTGTGCGGGGGTTTCGCCGTGCCTCGTCTCGTCGTCCGTCAGCTTGCCGCCGGTGTTCAGAAAGATGAAATCGGTAAGAATGACCGTATCGACTTCCTTGCGTCGCACGATCGCTTCTATGTTGGTCAGACCATCCAGCAGGCTATTGGCGGCAGGCCCGATATCCTTGATCTGGAATGGCCCTTTCTCCGTTTCAGTCTCGTCTGCAGCCTCGTTTCGCCCGATATATTTCGCGTCGACATAGCCGCTGTCGATTTCCACACGCGACACTGTCGGCCGACCTGAAAGCAACGGCAGCAGGCCAAGCCCGAGTTTGACGCTGTTTGCGCCGACGACCTTTTCGCTCGTGTCTTTACGCACGACGCTGACGCCACGGGCTTCAACGGCGATACGGCCGTTCTCGGTCAATCTGACCCCAACCCCCTGGACCGTCGGCGTTAAGGCGTCTCCGAGCGCCGTCTGCATGAATTGTTGCAGCCTGTCTGTAAGCAACCGGTCCCCGGCGCCAAGATTGATCAGTATGACGAGAACGGCAGGCAGACCAATGACAAAAATAAGCGCAGCGAGCAGAAAACGACGCGCGCGACCAATCCGCGGCCAATGTCGCGGCGTATGAACCACGATGGCGTCGTCATGCAACGCAGAAGGCATGGTGTCCAGAGACAAAGCTCTCCCATGATTTCCACGGTCCGTGCGACGTTTGCGGCCTATCATGAGACCTCGTTTTGACAACGTGATTGCGCCATTGAAGATATGCCTGAAAATACGAATCGGCTGCGCAGGCTAACATTCCCTAACAGACTATATATCGTCGCCGAATGATTGTAACAGACCTCGACCGACAGAAAAGGAACATAACAATGACCGACATTGCCGAAGGAAACGAGGCGCCTGATTTCGCATTGCCCCGTGATGGTGGCGGAACCGTGACGCTCTCGGAGTTGCGCGGTAAAAAAGTCGTGCTCTTTTTCTACCCGAAAGACGATACGAGCGGATGCACCGCTGAAGCGATCGCCTTCACCGGACTAAAGAGCGACTTCGAAAAGGCCGGCGCGATCTTGCTCGGCATGTCGCCGGACAAGCCAGCGAAACACGACAAATTCATCGCCAAGCACGATCTGAACGTCATGCTCGCTTCGGACGAGGAGAAGACGACGCTGGAAAAATATGGCGTCTGGGTCGAGAAGAGCATGTATGGACGCAAATACATGGGCGTCGAGCGCACAACCGTACTGATCGACGAGGATGGTGTCATCTCCAGGATATGGCGAAAGGTTAAGGTGCCCGGCCACGCCGAAGAGGTGCTGGATGCCGCAAAGGCGGGCTGACACGTCCTTTACGTCACTACGTGACGGCGCCGTACAGGCGGTTTCATGCGCGGATCCCGATCAGAAGGCGTGGATAACGCACGCGCTTACGCAGTCCTGGTTCACGCGGCGCCTGTCGCTGCGCTCTCCGCTCGATCCGCCGGTTCCGGATCGACCGGGGCGGCCGGAGAAGCCTGAATTGCTGCCGCCGAGGCTGGTCAAAAAACGCAATCTGAACAATCCGGCGGGCCGAATTGCCCTGCTCCACGCAATCGCTCATATCGAGCTCAACGCCATTGATCTTGCGCTGGACATCATTGCGCGTTTCGCCTCGGAAAAGATGCCGCAATCCTTTTTCGACGGCTGGATGGGCGTCGCACGCGACGAAGCGAAGCATTTCCTGCTGGTACGCGGACGTTTGCAGGCGCTCGGTTCCGACTATGGCGACCTGCCCGCCCATGACGGCCTCTGGCAGGCGGCGCACGACACACGCAATGACCTGATGGCGAGGCTGGCCGTCGTGCCCCTTATACTCGAAGCACGGGGCCTCGACGTTACGCCTTCGCTCCAGCAAAAGATGCGTGATGTGGGAGACGCTGAATCCGCAGCCGTGCTGGATATCATCTTTACGGACGAAATCACCCATGTGGCGGTCGGCGCAAAGTGGTTCCGGTTTTTGTGTGATCGCCACAACAGGGAGCCGGCGTCACTTTTTCAAATGTTGGTGCGGGCCAATTTCCGTGGCCAACTCAAGGCGCCGTTCAACGACGTGGCGCGCGCAAGCGCCGGCTTGACCCCGTCATTTTATCGCAGCCTATCGTCGACAAATACTTCTTAGGCAAAGAAATATTAACCTTAACATTGTTTTATCGGCCCTGCGGTGCAGTTGTTCACGGGGGTTTGCGTGTCTCAAGTTTCAGTCGGCAAGATTTTTGGCAGAAAACGACCACACACCCTGATCATTGCGAGTGGAGATTCCATCCGCCACTGGAATATTCACCCGTGGATGCTCGGCATTGTGGTCAGCGTGGTTTCGGTCATTGCGATCGGTTATCTGCTGGCGACAACCTACCTTGTGCTTCGCGACGATCTCATCGGCGCTTCGATGGCGCAACAGGCGCGGGTGCAATACGCCTACGAGGACCGCATCGCGTCGTTGAGAGTTCAGGTCGACCGCATCACCAGCCGGCAGTTGCTTGATCAACAGGCGATGGAAGACAAGATGGCGCGCCTGATTGAACAACAACAGGTGCTGAGTTCCCGCCACGGCCGTCTGGATGATCTCTTGCAGCGCGCCACCTTCAGTTTCGTAGAGCCGGACACGATTCCGGTGCCCCGTCCGAGACCGACGCCTGATCAGTCCGAGGAAAGTCGCCGCGCCAGCGCGGATCGTCCAGCCGGCGCCCAATCTCCTGAATTGCTTTTGGCCTATCAGGACGTTGAACCGGCGGTTCGCGCCAGAGCGCGGGCATCCGAAACCATTTTCGCAAAAGTGGACAATGATCTGCACGCGATGGAACGCGAACAGTTCGACAGGATCGAGTTGCTGATCGCCAACGCCTATCGCAAGGCGGAAGCCATAGACTCGATCGTGGAGAGCACAGGTCTGCCCTCCGATTTGACGGATGAAAGCGTCGGCGGACCTTTCATCCCTGCCGCAGACAGCAATTTCGACACGAGCCTGTCTGGTCTGGAGACGGCTCTCGATCACCTCAACGCCGTCAGCAGCCAGGTGCGCGCCCTGCCCCTGGCAAATCCTGTGCCTGATCAGCCCGTCTCCAGCAATTTCGGAAACCGCCGCGATCCTTTTCTGAAACGATTCGCCTTTCACTCAGGCATGGATTTCAAGACGCCTTACGGTTTTCCGATCAAGGCGACGGCAAGCGGAACCGTCACCGGCACCGGCCGTCACGGCGGCTACGGAAAGATGATCGAGGTTGATCATGGCAACGGCATCGTGACGCGCTACGCTCACCTGTCGCGCATTCATGTGAATGTCGGGCAGAAAGTGGAAGCCGGATCCATGATCGGTTCAGCCGGAAGCACCGGTCGATCGACCGGGACTCACCTCCATTACGAGGTACGCGTGAACAATAAACCGCTCAATCCGAAGCCGCTTCTCAAGGCTGGCGAACGACTTGCGTCACTCCTGTGACATTACGGCAGTGTGACGCAATATCGTGCAAAACAGCTCGTCTTTCATTAAATCTTTGTAAGATTTACCCATATATCAAGTAATTGCGCCGCTTTCCTTGACACTCCCCGACGTTCGGACTAGTCGGACCACAAGATTCGCGGAACAAATCAGTTCCGTCTGGTGTTATACCGATCTATGAACGGATTCGAAATCTCCATTGACCAGTTTTTCTGACCTGGGCCTGAGCCAGAAAGTTTTGTCAGCCGTCGAAGACGCCGGCTACACAACTCCGACGCCAATACAGGAAGGCGCGATACCGCTCGCGCTGGCGCATCGCGACCTGCTTGGTATAGCGCAGACAGGAACCGGCAAGACGGCGTCCTTTGTGCTTCCCATGCTGACGATGCTGGAGAAGGGCCGCGCGCGGGCGCGGATGCCGCGCACCCTGATCCTGGAGCCAACGCGTGAACTCGCCGCACAGGTCGAAGAAAACTTCACGAAATACGGCAAGTACCACAAGCTCAATATCGCACTGCTCATCGGCGGCGTGTCCTTTGACGAGCAGGACCGAAAACTGGAGCGCGGCGCCGACGTGCTGATCGCTACGCCCGGCCGACTGCTCGACCATTTCGAGCGCGGAAAGCTGCTGCTGACTGGCGTCGATATTGTTGTGATCGACGAGGCCGACCGCATGCTCGACATGGGATTTATTCCCGATGTCGAACGCATCGCAAAGCTGATCCCTTTCACGCGTCAGACGCTCTTCTTCTCCGCCACCATGCCGAAGGAGATTCAGACGCTCGCAGATCGTTTCCTGCAAAATCCGGAAGAAATCAAAGTTGCTCCGCCGTCCACAACCGCCAAGAACGTCACGCAGCGACTGGTGAGCGCGCCTTCGAAGGACTACGAGAAGCGCGCGGTTCTGCGCGATCTCATCCGGCAGCAGACGGATCTGACGAACGCAATTATCTTCTGCAACAGAAAACGCGACGTATCGGAGCTCTTCAGGTCGCTGGAACGGCATGAATTCTCGGTCGGCGCACTGCATGGAGACATGGACCAGCGCTCCCGTATGACCATGCTGCACAATTTCCGCAACGACAAGATCGACCTTTTGGTCGCATCAGACGTCGCCGCGCGCGGACTAGACATCCCTGCCGTCAGCCACGTGTTCAACTTCGATGTTCCAATACACGCCGAAGACTATGTTCATCGTATCGGTCGCACAGGAAGAGCTGGCCGCAACGGCGCCTCTTTCACACTCGTAACTCGCCGGGAGAAGAAGTACGTGGATGCGATCGAGAAACTCATCGACATGAAGATCGAATGGCAAGGCGACGAGGTCAGCGAAACCACTGAGGCTTCGTCCGGGACAAAGGATACCGCCAAGCCTCGCTCCAGGAAGCCGAGATCGGAAAAGCCTGCGCCGGACAACGCCGGTGAAGAAAAGGCCGCAGCGCCGACGCCTGAAATTGCTAACAGCGGCGCCAAGGACACGGCCAACAATGACAATCGCCGCAACAGCCGGAGAAAAGACCGGCGTGACGACGGGCCGACGCCTGTCGGCTTCGGAGACGACATACCTGCGTTCATGATGATCGGCTCAAAGCAGTAAGCCTCTGAATCGCGGCTTCATGCTTTTCCTCAATGATCCGTTTCGCACAGCGTGTGATCAGCGAGTGTTTGAATAACACAGCATTCGCCTACCCGGCCCGTATCGGACAGCCCCGCGATACGGATGAGTTCCTGCTCGAGCTTTTTCAGTTTTGCGATCCTCGCTCGCACGTTTGACAGATGGCGCGCAGCTATGCCGTGAGCATCCGCACAGGAACGCTTCGGATCCTCGCACAGAGACACAAGCTCACTGATGTCATCTATGGACAGACCAAGCTCGCGCGCGTGCCGGATAAACGAAAGCCGCTCCAGCCCGCGCTGCGTATAACGTCGTTGATTACCAATGGTTCGCTCCGGAGCGTCGAGAAGGCGCATCTGCTCATAATAGCGAATGGTCGGAATCTTCACGCCCGAACGCCTGGACAATTCTCCGATAGAAAACATCAATCTGCCTCTTGAACCTCTAGTAACTAGAGAGATTATATTCCTCTGCGAACCCAAATCCAGGGAATTGCGAGGATCAATGGCCGCTCATCACCACCACCACCATCATGTCGATCCGGAAGACGGAGACGCACGCGTCTTCTGGGCTATCGCCGTGAACATGGGGCTGACTGTGGCGCAAGTCGTTGGCGGCGTTCTCTCAGGCAGCCTGGCGCTGATCGCGGATGCAATGCACAATCTTTCCGACGCCATCGCGCTCGTCATTGCGTTCCTCGCCCGCAAGATCGCCCGACGACCAGCCAACAGCGATATGACATACGGCTATGGCCGCGCGGAAATCGTTGCGGCGCTCGTCAATTACACCACGCTCATTATCATTGGTTTCTATCTGACCTTTGAAGCAATCCAGCGGTTGTTCGAGCCAGCGGATGTCGATGGCTGGCTTGTCGTCATCATAGCGGCGGTCGCTCTTGTCGTCGACCTGATTACGGCGCTCCTCACCTTCTCATTGTCCAGGGAGAGCATCAACATTCGGGCCGCATTTCTTCACAATGTAGCGGACGCGCTGGGTTCGATCGCCGTCATCATCGCAGGAACGGCGATCATTCTTTATGATTGGCGGCTCGTCGATCCGTTGGTAACCCTCTTGATTGCCGGCTACATACTTTGGCAATCCTTCTCGGAAATCGGCGATGTCATTCGTATCCTAATGCTTGGACGTCCGTCCGATATCCAGACGGCGTCGGTGCTTGAGGCAATCCGCAAGGTCAATGGCGTAACCGGCGTGCACCATCTGCATTTCTGGCAAATGCAGGAGCATGAAAACGCACTGGAGGCGCATCTGGTGATAGAAGCCGGGCTATGGGACCACGCCGACGCAATCAAGCAATCCGTAAAAGAAGCGCTCATGGAACGCTTCGGGATTCGCCATTCCACTCTGGAACTTGAATGTTCCAGGCATGCCTGTCCGAATCCAAGCATCATCGGACACGGTGAATAACGGCGCCCGGCGCAAAGCTTCGACGCGCAGGTCCGCCGGTCAACAGTCTGTCAACCAGGCCTTAATATTAGGTGATGATAATATTCTCATCGCCGTTCAGGCACGGGTTTGGCAGTCTGGTGTAGTGTTGCCGGCGTGAAGCCTGCTCCTGGCGCCTGAGTACAATTGCACGCAGGCCGCCCGTAAGCCCACCCAATCTTGACCGCGTGTAGTCGATATCGGCGTTTGTACCCGGCGAAGGCTTCTCATTCCGGCGAAGTTACGGGTTGCATATTGTATCAAAACGCTCAATAAGCGGAGCAGCGATCAAGCCAACCCGAACGTTCCGGAGGTCTGTCGACAGTGACCGCCAAGATTTACCGTCCAGCCAAAACCGCCATGCAGTCCGGCAAGGCCAAAACCCACAAATGGGTTCTGGAATTCGACCAGGAATCACCGAAATCTATTGATCCAATGATGGGATACACCTCATCGGGAGACATGAAACAGCAGGTGAGACTGAGCTTCGAAACCCTAGAGGAAGCAATCATCTATGCGGATCGGCACAATATAGCCTATCGCCTGATCGAACCGCACGAATTCAAACGGCGCCGTGTCGCCTATGCCGACAATTTCAGGTCGGACCGGCGCCAGCCTTGGACACACTGACAAACGCAAAAGGCCCCGTAGCTCAGTTGGATAGAGCGTCGGTCTTCTAAACCGAATGTCGCAGGTTCGAATCCTGCCGGGGTCGCCATTTATTATATATTTTCATATTCCTAACTGTATTTCCTTACATATTGAATTCAGGATCATGCGCTCGACCCGGCGATTAATCCGCAGCGCCGCGGTTAGAAAAATCCTTGTCCAGATCCCGCATTCCAAGAGCAATCAGGATCGACATGACGTGAATTCTGGTCGCCGATCCAGGCTGAAAGCGCGACGCCTGGGCGTCCAAAGGAATATCCGTGAGCTCCTTGTCGTCATAATGCGTGAGCATGCTGATCTGATCGGCGACGATCTGCATTTTGAGATAGTGGTCGGCAAGAATTCGCCAGACGTCTTTTGAACCCGAATGAAGCGAATGCGATCCGGGGCGTTCGTCCTCCAACAGCTGCAAGACTTCCTCGTTGCTCAGTCCGCAGATTTCCAAAGCTGTTGAATAGAGCGTCTCCTGATCCATGACATGAACCTAGTTGGCATGACTGCGGCAGGAAACAGGCGAAGCCGTCGACGGATGGCGCATGACAATCATAAATCCGAACATGGTTAACGCGGAATTAAGCCAAAGGTGGCAATACACTTAAAACAGTAGCCAATGATTGTAACAGTTACAAATAGCCCTGCCCCGGCCGTCACCGCTTGCAGGAAGACTGTTTGGACATTGGAAGGAGATGTAGCTAGATGTTCGACACAATGACTCTTCCGGAAACACCGACAGCTATGGCGCCTGATGGATCGGAGGTGCGCGCGCTCCTGGCGCTGAAGGGCGGCAGCATGGCGCATTTTTCTCTCCCGTCCGGTCAGACGTCAATTGCAGTCGCCCACCGCACCGTCGAGGAGATCTGGTTATTTCTGACTGGCAGCGGCGAGATGTGGCTCAAATACGAGGACAGGGAAGAAATCGTTCCAGTGCGCAAGGGCGTATGCCTGACGATTCCGCTCGATACGCATTTCCAGTTCAGATCCACCGGAGATGAACCCTTGTCGGCGGTGGGCATGACCATGCCGCCGTGGCCCGGCCCAGACGAAGCCTTCGCGGTTGAAGGCAAATGGCCGGCTACGATTGGTGACGATTAGCGTTCGAATCCGAGCTGGCGACAGCGCTGCGATTCGGTCCGTCACAACGCCAGATCTATCAAACTGGTTAATTATTCTCGGTGAGGTTTCAAGTAGATAACCGGGGTCGATAGAGCGCTCGGAAGCAATTTGCCGCATGGATTATTTGCGACAAAAAAGGCCTGAAATTCTACCGTTATGGCTATTTGCATATTGAATTCGCTTCCTGTTCGTCCGACACTCGGCTCGCCTGCGACAGGCCGGGCGCGACAGGGTGACTCAGTCTGTCGGCGGTGTGACCCGACAACAGCACACCGCGTCTGTGCACTCCCCAGTGTGCAGACCGTCCGATATGGGCGCCTTCTGCGCCTCAATGAATTTTCTTCATCAAATTTTTTTCTTCAACACGTGGAACCATCATCCGCATGATGCGTTTACACGCGAATCCGGGTTTCGAATTCCATTAAAGCGATGCAAATAATCCGATCTTCGCAATTATCGTCGCTACAGTCCAAGCGCGCGTTTTTGCGGTCAGGAGCGTGTTAGACAGCCATGTTGCGCCACCAGCATTTTCCCTCCGACCCCATGAACTTTCTCTCCGGTTCCAGCGAAATGGCGCAACGGATCAGGAACTTCGATTGGACAAACCACCCATTTGGTCCACCGGATAAATGGCCGCAGTCTCTCCGCTCTGCGCTGAGTATTTGCCTGCATTCCAAATTGCCGATCGCCATCTACTGGGGATCGGAACTGAGATTGCTCTACAATGACGCCTGGTCGAACATTCCCGGTCCTCGGCACCCTTCTGCTCTGGGCGCTCCAGCGCGTGAAGTCTGGAGCGATATCTGGCACGTCATAGAGCCGCAATTCGCAGAGCTGATAAGGACTGGCGAAGGGGTATATGTCGAAGACCAGATGCTTCCTATGCAGCGTTACGGCGTTCTCGAGGAAACCTATTGGAACTACAGCTTTACCGCCATTCGAGGCGAAGACGGCCGGATTGTCGGCGTTTTCAACGGTGGCAGCGAAACCACCGACAAGGTGCTTGCGCAGCGCCAGACCAGCTTCCTTTTGCGTTTTGACGAAAATTTGCGCGCGCGGGACGATCCGGAGAGCGCGCGCCGTTTCGCAGTGGAATTTCTGGGCGAACATCTCAAGGTCGCGCAGATGGGGTTCTGCGAGTTTGATTCCAAAAACAGAGATCTCCCGGTTGTCGAGACATGGCATGACAGCAGTGATGGTTCCGCGGCGAATATCACCGGTTTGGAAAAAATCTATCCCTCAGAGGCCGACCGGCTTGCAAACGGCGTTCCGTTACGCATCGACAGAATGGACGATGACTCGGCGCCGGAGCGGTTGCGCGAGATATTCACCTCCGCCGGAATTAACGCCGCCGTTGCGGCGCCCTGGATCGATCAGGGCCGACTTGTCAGCGTTCTGTACGCGCATTCCCGCGAGCCGCGTTCCTGGACGCGTTACGAAATGGCCACGATCGCCGAAGTGCTGAGGCGAACCTGGGTCTGGATAGAACAGCGGCGCGCGCGCGAACGCGAAAGGATCATGATTAGAGAAATTGATCACCGCGCGCGAAATGTGCTGGCAGTGACCAAATCGGTCATTCACCTCACCCAGGCGGAAACGATCGAAGAGTTTCGCGCCAAGATCGAGGACCGGATTGCGTCACTTTCGCGATCCCATTCGCTGCTGTCATCGGAAAGCTGGTCGGATATCGACCTTGCGACAATCCTCAGGAACGAGTTGGAGCCCTATCGCGAAAGCGATCTGGCCGTGATCGAAATGGACGGTCCCAGAGTGGACCTCTCCGCGCAGATGACCCAAAGCCTGGCGCTGATCTTCCACGAACTGACGACCAACGCAGCCAAATACGGCCCGCTCTCGGAAAGCGGCGGGCGACTGTCCATCCGTTGGCGGATGGATGATGGCCTGTTGGAGCTGCAATGGCGCGAACATGTCATTGCCGGAAAGTCTGCGCCGAGCGTGCCGAAGGGAGGCTTCGGTTCGAAACTCATGAACCAGATCGTTCTGCAACAATTGGATGGGATGCTGGAACGAAGAATGGAAAGCGACGGATTGTTCTGTCGTATTGCGTTGCCTCTGGCCGACGGCCTCAGAGTGGAGCAACCAGTCTCTGATCAGGACGTTCCATTGGCAGAGCCATCACAGGGCGTCCTGATTGTTGAAGACGAGGCTTTGATCGCGATGGATATCGAAATGATGATCGAGGATCTGGGCCATGGCGTGGCTGCGACGGCAAACAGCGTCGCGGCGGCTTTGGAGGCCATCGACAGACACCTTCCGTCTCTCGCGGTCGTCGACCTCAATCTTGGAGGCGAATCCTCAGAACCCGTCATTGCGTCTCTCGGCGCAAAAGGCGTGCCGATCATCGTCGCTTCCGGCTATTCGGATTTCGAAACGCCCGAAGGTATTGAAGCGCCAGTCACCAAATTGATGAAGCCGGTTTCAAGGGAACTGCTCGAACAGGCGATCGACAAAGTCGGCAAATCTCTGAAATAGCGCCTTTTTCGCATGCGCATTGTTCGCGTCTCCGAACCGGTGGCGCTGCATTTGCGCGCAGCCGTTTGAGAATAACGGGCGGTCTGTGCGTGGTGGGGAACGCACAGACTTGAGGGAGGATATTTAGGGGACACCCTACAGCACACGTCATGAAATGACGCTATCGCCCGGCCGGAGTGGCAAATCGATCATAGGGTGAAATGACAATCGGACGCAATGAAAATCTGCATTTTTTCGGTCTAATCCGTAATTTTTTTATAATTATATCAATTACTTGATAGATATTATCCATAGCGCCAATTAATGTATTGCTAAAGTTTTAGCCTGTTGTCCGAACGGACCCAGAGTGGAAACAACTGGTAGAGAGCCGGACTTTCCAGTCTGAAAATTCGGGATATACTGGCGGCCGGACGCTTATGCGGGCAATATGCACACGGTGTACCGTATCGCCTATGTCTTCAGGTCGGATATTTTGAGAAATGGTCGGAGCGGCAGGATTCGAACCTGCGACCCTCTGGTCCCAAACCAGATGCGCTACCAGGCTGCGCTACGCTCCGGACTGATTTGATTCAGCCACGCTTCCCTAAAGCCTCGCCCCGATTTGCACAACCCCGAAATTGCGGATATCCGCCACTTCCGCCGCCCAAAAGGCGTTATTGTGCGATCAGCGGATGCGATACTCTGTGACCGGGCTTCACGCCCAACTCGGCGGTCTTCCCCCCATTGACCTCAAGCACATAGGCCACCGGTTCGCGGGAGCTGATGACGCTTTCGTCAAGTGGTCGGGCGTTTTGATGAATATGGGCGATTTCGCCGTCGCTTCGGATGAAAATCATGTCGAGCGGAATGAGCGTATTGCGCATCCACATGGTGACCGGCCGCACCTGATCGAAGCGAAACAGCATTCCTGCCCTGTCGTCAAGATGTTGACGGTTCATCAGGCCGACCTGGCGCTGCGCTGGCGTCAAAGCAAGCTCAACGGTAAATTCGTAACACCCGCTGTCTGTGATGATCTGGAGTGAGGATCCGTCTTCACGTGTCTGTGCAAACGCGCTGCTTGCCGCGAGAAAAACAATGAACAGCGCCAGCCAACAATGTGCGGCGCGCCGGCCGAAAACCTGCATGCGAATTTCTCCCTTTGCGTTACGCCAAGGTAGCACAAAAGCGCGCCTTCAAGGCGCTAATGCGATTTCGGGAAATTGTTGTCGATATCCGGATGGATCTCGGCGGCCATGAGACCTTTTTCACCGTCGCCGTAGCGCACGAGCACGACCTGCCCCGGACGCAACTCGGTCAATCCGTAACGCCGCAGGGTTTCCATATGCACGAAGATATCTTCCGTGCCCTCTCCCCGCGTCAGGAAGCCAAAACCCTTCGAGCGATTGAACCACTTCACCAGCGCGCGCTCCATGCCACTGGTTGGCGTTACCTGGACATGAGTGCGCACAGGCGGCAGCTGGCTGGGATGAACCGCCGTCGACTGATCCATGGAAAGAATTCGGAAAGCCTGGTATCCGCGGTCGCGTTTCTGGATTTCACACACGACGCGGGTGCCTTCGAGAGCGGTCTGATATCCGTCCCGGCGCAGGCATGTCACATGCAGGAGTACGTCCGGCAGTCCATTGTCGGGAACGATGAACCCGAACCCCTTGGCAACATCAAACCATTTTATTACGCCAGATATCTCGATAAGATCCACAGATTCTCCGGACATCGAAGCCTCGGTGGATTGATTCTTGTGTGGAGACTTGTCCCCCATTCACCCCGGCCTCTCGAAAACGCAAACCCCGATCACGCATGATTCTGGAGGATAGAATAACATCGGTTGCATAAGGTGATGCAAGCATAACTTTGTCGAAATGTTAGATTGGGTGGTTTTTTTGCCTTCATATGGTATTCAAACCACAAACAGCACTCCTGAAACGAGGGTAAGATCAATGCGTTATCTTCACACTATGGTCCGCGTAAGTAACGTCGAGCAGGCGCTGGACTTTTATTGCGACAAGCTCGGTCTTGTGGAAATCCGACGCATGGAAAGCGAAGCTGGACGCTATACGCTGATTTTCCTGGCGGCTCCGGGCGATGTCGAGCATATCGAGACGACGCAGGCGCCGCTCCTCGAACTGACCTACAATTGGGATCCGGAAGAGTATTCAGGCGGACGCAATTTCGGCCACCTCGCCTACCAGGTGGACGACATCCACGACTACTGCCAATCGCTGATGGACAAGGGCGTCACGATCAATCGTCCACCGAGAGACGGACGCATGGCGTTCGTCCGCTCCCCGGACGGCATTTCCGTGGAAATCCTGCAATCCGGATCGGCGCTGACCCCGCAAGAACCTTGGACCAGCATGCCCAATACCGGGAGTTGGTAGCTCTCTCCCGCCCGATCCAACGGCTCAGCCGCTGCGCCACGAAATGCACGAAGCAGGCAAAGGTCGAAGGCAATTCTTCGGTTCGACCCGTATTTGATTCAAAGCGCGAAAATGACTGTCACATTTTTTAAAAGAATCCCAATTTCACGCTTGCGGGAATCCGGTGACCTGACTATATAGCGACCCGACGCGCCCTTCGTCTATCGGTTAGGACGCCAGATTTTCATTCTGGAAAGAGGGGTTCGATTCCCCTAGGGCGTGCCATCTTCCACTCATATTTCAATGTTGAAAATCCGAGCGTTAGCTTCGGTCGAGGCCGATCTTGTCCCGCCTACGAACCGGCTTTTCGCACATTCTCTGCCGCAAAACATTTGGCCTCGCCATACTGCGTGGCCACCATGGCGGGCGCCTCGACGCGGCAACGGTCGAACGCCTTGACACAGCGCGGATGAAAGACACATCCATCCGGGGGTGAGATGGGATTCGGTATCTCGCCGATCACCTCCTCCCGCTCGCGATCCGTCATGTCGACATCCGGCACCGCGTCGAGCAGCATCTGCGTGTAGGGATGCTGTGGATCTTCGAACAATCCCCTCGCCTGCGCATTTTCCACAAGCGCGCCGAGATAGAGCACGCCGATCCGGTTCGCCATATGCCTGACCACGGACAGGTCATGACTGATAAAGAGGTAGGTCAGGCCGAGTTCGTCCTGCAGGTCTCGCATCAGGTTCAAAATTTGCGCCTGCACGGAAACATCAAGAGCCGATGTCGGTTCGTCGCACACGATGAATTCAGGATTAGATGAAAGCGCTCGAGCGATGGCTATGCGCTGGCGCTGACCGCCTGAAAACTCGTGCGGATATTTCGAACCGTCCGAAGCAGAAAGGCCGACCAGTTCGAGCAGTTCGGCAACGCGCGCGGCCTGGGCCTGTCGATTTTGCACCATGTCGAAGGCGATGATCGGCTCGGCAACGATATCACGAACTTTCCAACGCGGATTGAGGCTGGCGAAAGGGCTCTGGAAGATCATCTGGAACCGGGAGCGCATGGCGCGCATTGCGGCCCCTTCGCCGGTTCCGATCGGCGCGCCGTCAAACAGAATCTCACCCGAGCTTGAAGGCAAAAGCCCCACGACCATTTTTGCAATGGTGGATTTGCCTGATCCGGATTCGCCGACCAGAGCGAATGTCTCACCCTTTCGTATCGTGAAAGAAACGCGATCCACGGCCCGAAGGAACCGTTTTCCATCCCTCTCCAGCACGCGATTCAGCCAAGGCTTGGACATATCGAAGGTACGCGTCAGATTGCGGACTTCCAGCAGCGTTTCGCTCATGCCGTCGCCTCCGACGCAGCATCATCGTAGAGCCAGCAGGAGACCTCGCGATTGCCGGAATGCATGAGTTCCGGCCGCGCCTTCGTGCAACGCGCGAAAACCTGATCACAGCGCGGATTGAATGCGCACCCTTCCGGGATATTGTTCAGGCGGGGCATGGACCCCGGAATCTGAACCAGCCGATCGTCCGTGCTCGTCAACGAAGGAATGGATCCCATCAAGCCTTTTGTGTAGGGGTGAAGGGCGTCCTTGATGACAGAGCGCACCGGTCCGATCTCCGCCAGGCGACCGGCGTACATGACCGCGACCCGATCCGCGGTCTCGGCGATAACGCCCATATCGTGCGTAATCAGGATGACCGACGCGTTCCGCTCCGAGCAGAGTTTTTTCAGAACATCGATGATTTGCGCCTGAACGGAAACATCGAGCGCCGTGGTCGGTTCGTCGGCGATCACCAGTTCAGGTTCGGCGGCAAGCGCCAGCGCAATAACGACGCGTTGGCGCATACCGCCCGAAAACTGGTGCGGATAGTCGTCGATGCGCTGGCTTGCAGCCGGAATGCCGACTTCGTTCAATAGACCGATCGCCCGTTCGCGGGCTTCCCTCGCCGACATCGGCAAATGCACCCTTATGGTCTCGACCAATTGCTCGGCGATGGTGAAGAGCGGATTGAGCGACGTCAGAGGATCCTGGAAAACCATGCCGATCCGCCGTCCCCTGACCTGACGCATTTCAGCGGAAGACAGATTGTCTATCCGCTTGCCTTCCAGCGAAATGGAGCCGCCGGTGATCCGGCCGGGCGCCTCGATAAGCCCGATAATCGCAGCGCCGGTCATCGATTTTCCGGCGCCGGACTCGCCCACGAGACCGAGGACTTCGCCGCGCGCAAGATCGAAGGAGACATCGTCGACCGCCGTCAGCATCGCTCCGCGGGAGGGAAACTGCACAGTGAGGTTCTTGACGGAAAGCAAGGGGTGATCTGTCACTGGCTTGCCTTACTTCAGTTTCGGATTGAGCGCGTCGCGCAGCCAGTCGCCCAGCAGGTTGACCGAGAGCGCCAGCGCCAGAAGCGTGATGGCGGGAAAGAAAAGGATCCACCATTCGCCAGAAAACAGGAAGCCCTGGCCAATTCTGATCAAGGTTCCGAGCGACGGCTGCGTCGGCGGCGCCCCTACGCCGAGAAACGAGAGCGTTGCTTCGGCGATGATGGCCAGCGCCAGCGATATTGTGGCGATCACCAAAACCGGCGACAGGGTATTGGGCAAAATGTGCCTTATCATGATCACGAATGACGATCGCCCGATGAGACGCGCCGCCTGAACGTATTCCTTGCTCTTCTCCACCAGCGTGGCGCCGCGCACGACGCGCGCGAACTGAACCCAGTCGGACAGTCCGATTGCTATGATCAGCACCCAGATCGCGATTTCGTCCCGCATGGAGGGCGGCGTTATGCCCTTGGCGATGCCGAAGATAAGGAGCGCGACGAGGATCGCCGGAAACGTCAGCTGGATGTCGGCGATGCGCATGATGATGACGTCTGTGCGCCCGCCGATAAAGCCGGAAAGCAGCCCGAGCGATACGCCAAGCACCATGGCGAACAGCACGGCGGCGAAACCGACGAAGAGCGATATGCGCATGCCGTACAGGATCGTCGCATAGACGTCCCGCCCCTGATCGTCGGCGCCGAAGATGAACGTGTCGCCGGTGAACTGGTTGGGCTCCATCGGTTTCGAAAATCCGTTCATCAGGTTGAGCGAGGCCGGGTCGAACGGGTTCTGGCTCGTCACAAAGGGGGCGAGCACAGCCCCGCCAATCAGAAGAACGGTCACGGCGAGCGCGATGATTGCGACTGGCGACCGATTGAATTTGTAGACGAGGTCGGAATCGACAAATCGTTTGATCATCTCCATGCAGTCAATGTCCTCCCCCTGCTGAGCCATCCGCCTTGAGCCTCGGGTCGATGGAAAAATAGAGCAGATCCACAATCAGATTGATCGTGACGAACAGAACGGAAATCAGCATGAGATACGTCGCCATTACCGGAATGTCGACGAACTGGATGGCGTTGATAAACAGCAGGCCAACGCCCGGCCACTGGAAAACGGTTTCAGTGATGATTGCGAACGCGATGATTGAACCGAGTTGCAAGCCGGTGATGGTGATGACAGGCACCAGCGTGTTCTTCAGCGCATGGCGAAAATGAATCCGGCGCGACGGCAATCCGCGCGCGTCGGCGAATTTCACATAGTCCGAACGCAGGACCTCGAGCATTTCAGAACGCACCAGCCGCATAATCAGCGTCATCTGGTAGAGGCCCAGTGTAATGGCGGGCAGGATGAGCGCCTTCAGGCCGCTGGTCGTCAGAAAGCCGGTGGTCCAGCCGCCGATCTTGACCGTTTCGCCGCGACCGAAACTCGGCAGCCAACCAAGTTCAACAGCGAACACGTAGATCAACAGAATTCCGATCAGGAAGGTGGGAAGCGACACGCCCACAAGCGAGAGCGTCATGATGGCGTTCGACAGCCAACCGTCCCGGCGGATCGCCGTATAAACGCCCAGCGATATGCCAAGCACGAGAGCGAACAAAGCCGATACGAAAGCAAGTTCGAGCGTTGCAGGCGCGCGTTCGGCGATAATGTCGGCGACTGGTCGCCCCTGGCGATAGGAAACGCCGAAGTTTCCGTCGACCACGATGCCTTTCAGAAACTTGAAATACTGAACGGGAAACGGTTGATCGAGGCCCAGCTGCGACCGGACCCGTTCAATATCAGCGACCGTGCGCTCCTGTCCAAGCAGGTTTTCGACCGGGTCGCCGACGAATCGGAACAGCGAAAACGCGACCAGTCCGACCACGAGCAACACGACCACAGACTGCGCCACGCGCCTGATAATGAATGCAAGCATCTAGATGCGTCTGCCGGCTGAGGAATCCGGGGCGTGAAAGCGCGCCCCGGAAACCAGATTCACAGGATCAATTGTATTGCAGGAACTTGAAGTGCGGCTGGTCTTCCGGCTGCACAGGGAAGTTCACATTGTCCTTCATGCCCCAGTTCAGAACCTGGTTGTGTACCGGCAGGTAAATCTGTTCGTCCTGAACGATCTGCCAGATCTTGGAGATCGTATCGTCGCGTTTTTCGATGTCTGTCTCCGAACCGAGCGACTCGATCATGGCGTCGACTTCCGGATTGCTGAAACGGGAACCGTTCCACGAACCGCGTTCGTCGGTCGTCGAATGAACGAGGAAGTTGAAGACATACTCGGAATCGAAGGTCGGAACGCCCCAGCCCAGCAGGTAGAAATCCGTTTCCTTGCCGGAAATCAGCGGGAAGTGGTTCGCCTTGGTCTGGGCGACCAGGTTCACCTTGATGCCGATCTGTCCCATCATGCCGACCATCGCCTGACAGATTGCTTCATCGTTGATGTAGCGGTCGTTCGGGCAATGCAGCGTGACTTCGAAACCATCGCCATAGCCTGCCTCTTCCATCAACGCCTTCGCGGCGGCGACATCCGCCTTCGGATACTTGTCCAGTTCTTCCGTCCAGCCATTGACGAAGGGCGGAATGATGACGCCGGTCGGCGCCGACTGGCCGCGCATGACCACCATCTTGATGGCGTCGCGATCGATCGCCATGTTCATGGCCTTGCGAACCCGGATATCGGCGAACGGATTCTTGCCGTCGACATTGTCGTTCGCAAGGTCATCGTCGCCGGAATTGATCCCGAAGAAGATCGTCCGGTTCTGGGGCGCGTTGTCGACCTTGAGACCGTCCGCGTCGGATACGCGCTGCAGATCCTGCACCGGCACGTCCTGGATCAGATCAACCTCTCCGGACAGAAGCGCCGCGACGCGGGTCGCTGCATTCTGGATAGGCGTGTAGATGATTTCCGTGACTTCGAGAGGAAACTCTCCCTTGCCCCAGTAATCAGGGTTCGCCTTCAGCACGGTTTTCGTGTCCGGCTCGCGGCTTTCAAGCATAAAGGCGCCGGTGCCGTTGGCGTTGCGCACCGCGTAGGTTTCCTCACCCGTGTCGAACTCTGCAGGAGCTTCCACACCATGGGTTTCGGCCCAGCCCTTGTCCATTATGAAGAGGTTGGTGAGATTGTTCGGCAGGATCGGATTCGGTCCGTCCGTCTCCATTTCAACGGTATAATCGTCAACTGCGCGCACTTCCTTGATGGAAACCAGCAGCTCCTTCATGTCGGAGCTTTCCATTTTTGCGCGGTTGAAAGAGAAGACGACGTCTTCAGCCGTGAAATCGGCTCCGTCATGGAATTTCACGCCTTCGCGCAGCTTGAAAACCCAGACGTTCGGATCGCCCTCCTTAACGCCCCATTCGGTGGCGAGAGCCGGAATAGGTTTGGCTTCCATATCGGGTGATATCAACGGCTCGTAGATCTGCTGCGACAGCGCGTGTGTCGGCCCTTCGTTCTGGGAGTGCGGATCGAGCGTCAGTGAATCACCGGCTCGGGCCCAGCGCAGTGTTTCGGCGCCGGCTATTGCAGTTGATGCCATGAGTGCGGTTGCGGCAGCGACTGCCAACAATGGACGTTTCATAAGCAACATTCCTCTCTGGTTTGACCATTTTCTTTTTGCACGAAAAAACTACCAACTATTGGGAATGCGCGCCAGTCTATTCCAAGGCGCGCCCGGTACGACTTCTGTCGCAGAACAACCCGTGAAATCGGCGTTGGCGCTCTCAATTCCGGGGTAGCGCGGCGTCGATAACGCGAAATTGAACCGTTCTTCGCCCTTGCCAGTGGTTCGTCGAGAGATTTCCGGCGAAATGGAAGCGGTGTCCGCGCCCTCCCAACAGCGCCGCGCCCATTTCGGATTCGGCTGCGCGAAACGCTATCGCGTCAATCTTTTGTCCCGCCGCGTCGGCAAGCCGCAATTTGACATGATCGGTCCCTACAACCCGGGCGTCCGTGACCTGATGCGCAGGCATTGCGAAAACAGGTTGGGGATGGCCTGCGCCGTATGGCCCCGCCTTGTCGAGCTGGTCATAGAGTTGCAGGGTTGCGCCGGACGCCGCCAGGGCCGCGTCGATTTTCAATGTGCGGACCGCTGTCAGCGCCGAGACTTCCTCACGTGCATAATCTTCCGCCCATGCCCGCAATTCGCCGAGCCTTGTGCGTTCGACTGTAATGCCGGCCGCCATGGCGTGCCCGCCACCTTTGACCAGCAAGCCCTTGTCGACGGCAAGGCGGACCATGCGACCCAGGTCGAAGCCGGCGATGGAGCGCCCGGAGCCGGTTCCATGACCTGAGGCGTTAAAGGCGATGGCGAATGTCGGTCGCTGCAATTTCTCCTTGAGCCGGGCGGCGATGATGCCGACGATGCCCGCATGCCAGCCATCGCCGGCTGTTATGACGACGACCGGAGGGTCTCCCGCACCGATCTCCGCCAGCACCTCGGCTTCGGCTTGCGCAAGCGTGTCGCGTTCGATCGACTGTCGTTCCGTGTTGAGCCGATTGAGCGTATCCGCGATCTCTCCGGATTCGGTTTCGCTTTCGAGCGTCAGCAACCGGCTGCCGAGGGCGGCGTCGCCTATCCGGCCACCGGCGTTTATTCGGGGGCCGACCATGAAGCCCAGGTGATAGGGCGTGAGCGGGCCGTCAATTCCACTGACCCGCATCAGGGCGGCAAGTCCCGGATTGGTCATACGACGCGCCACCTGCAAACCCTTGACGACGAAAGCCCGGTTCAAACCCTTCAGCGGCACGACATCGCAGACGGTGGCCAAAGCAACAAGGTCAAGCATTTCCAGCAAATCGACTGACGCCGCAGCCTTGTTTTGACGGCGACGCAGTTCGCGCAGCAACGCCACCAGAGCCATGAAGACGACGCCCGCCGCGCACAGATGCCCCTGCCCCGACAAATCATCTTCCCGGTTTGGATTGACGAGCGCATGGCTGACGGGCGCCTCGAGATTCATTTGATGATGATCGAGCACGACGACGTCCACGCCGCGTTCGGCCGCATGCGCGAGCGCCTCCAGGCTCGTTGATCCGCAATCCACTGTCACTATGAGCTGACAACCGCGGTCGATCAGAGCGTCGATGGCCTTTACATTGGGTCCATACCCTTCGAAAATTCTGTCCGGTATGTAGATCTCAGATGGTACGTCGAATTGATCGAGAAATCGTTTGAGAAGCGCGGAAGACGCCGCCCCGTCGACATCGTAATCGCCAAAGATCGCCACGCGTTCGCGGCGCTCGACCGCATCGGCGAGCCGCTCCGCCGCCTTGTCCATATCCTGAAAGACGGATGGATCAGGCATCAGGGCGCGAAGCGTTGGATCGAGAAAAGCCTGTGCGTCGCCCTGCTGGACGCCGCGGCCGGCGAGGACACGCGCGACAATATCAGGAACGCCGTCAGTCTGGGAAATCGCCAAGGCTCGATTGACGCCGGCGGAGTCGAGTCGCGGAGCCCAGCGCTGCCCAAATAGTGAAGACTCCACTTCAAAAAATGGCGTCAAGTATCTGATATTATTCAAATAGATATATATCCCACAAAGGATTCAACGATGCACCTGCGCACGGGATTGAATCCGTGTCGCACGACATTATTGACGTCCATGATGGCGATTGCAATTCCGTCTTGTTAGTCGAACTTGCCGAGATCCTGGTGCCGGGCGATGATTTCACGCACGGTGCGGGACGACGAACGCATAACGATCGTGTGCGTCACGATCGCGGATTTCGAAAACCTGACGCCGCTCAACAGATTACCATCCGTCACGCCGGTCGCCGAAAACACGACGTCTCCGCTCGCCATCTCTTCCAGCTTGTAGATGCGATCCGGATCGTCGATCCCCATGGTCTTCGCCCGGGCGATCTTTTCTTCCGTATTGAGTTGCAGCCGGCCTTCCATCTGGCCTCCGATGCAGCGCAACGCGGCCGCCGCCAGCACGCCTTCCGGCGCACCGCCGATACCAAGGTAGATGTCAATGCCGGTTTCCTCGGGATTCGTCGTATGGATGACGCCGGCGACGTCGCCATCGCCAATCAGGCGTATCGCAGCGCCGGTGGAACGCACTTCTTCGATGAGACGCGCGTGGCGCGGCCGGTCGAGTATGCAGGCCGTAACGTCTTTCGTTTCAACGCCCTTTGCATCGGCGACCGCCTTGATGTTCTCCACCGGGGTTTTTGTCAGGGAAACCGTGTTGTCCGGATAGCCGGGACCGATGGCGATCTTCTCCATATAGACGTCCGGCGCGTAGAGCAGGCTTCCCTTTTCGGCCATAGCAATGACCGCAAGAGAATTCGGCAGGTTCTTCGCGCAGATGGTGGTGCCTTCCAGCGGATCGAGCGCGATATCCACCTTTGAGCCCTTGCCCGTGCCGACTTCTTCCCCGATGTAGAGCATCGGCGCTTCGTCGCGTTCCCCCTCGCCTATCACCACCGTTCCGGCGATTGGCAGACGATTGAGCTCCTTGCGCATCGCGTCGACCGCGACCTGATCGGCGTCTTTTTCGTCGCCACGGCCACGAAGACGCGCTGCGGCGACTGCGGCCCGTTCGGTGACGCGTACGATTTCGAGTGTCAGAATTCGATCGAGACCGCTATTGTCCGACGATTTCGCCATTGGCCGGTGTCCTGTTGCTTGTTATCGATGCGTATGCAGCGCCAGATATCCCGTCGCCATCATCATTGGCAAC
The DNA here is from genome assembly GCF_019492055.1 of Flavimaribacter sediminis. Classification (GTDB taxonomy): domain Bacteria; phylum Pseudomonadota; class Alphaproteobacteria; order Rhizobiales; family Rhizobiaceae; genus Flavimaribacter; species Flavimaribacter sediminis. The sequence continues at coordinate 1,669,359 of NZ_JAICBX010000001.1, forward strand.
GGTTCAATGTGAAAAAAGGGCTTTTGAATGGCTCGTGGAAGCAATACAGCCGGACTAAATCGATTAAGATTACAGCATGGTCGAAACTGTCCACAGGCGACCACCAGCAAAGTCGGCTGCGCGTCGATAAAGACGATTATTTTGAGACGGTTCAACAAACCGGATTGCGATGGAGTGATTTGAAATGACAGATTTGAAGGTCGCCCTGGTCACGGCGGGAGGAAGCGGAATGGGTGCGGAGGCCGCCCGCCGGCTTGCAAATGACGGCTACAAGGTGGCTATCCTTTCCTCTTCGGGCAAGGGTGAGACCCTGGCGGAAGAACTGGGCGGCGTCGGAGTGACGGGCAGTAACCTTTCGAATGAGGATCTGCAGCGCCTTGTCGACAGGGCGACGCAGCAATGGGGCAGAATCGATGTGCTGGTCAACAGCGCCGGCCACGGCCCGAAGGGACCGGTTCTGGAGATACCGGACGAAGACTGGCACCTGGGTCTCGACGTCTATCTGCTGAATGTGATCCGCCCTACGCGCCTCGTCACACCAATCATGAGAGAGCAGAAAGCCGGCGTCATCATCAACATTTCCACTTTCGCCGTGTTCGAACCCGATCCGATGTTTCCGACATCTGGCGTCTTCCGGGCCGGGTTGGCGGCGTTCACCAAGCTCTTCGCCGACAAATACGCAGCCGACAATGTGCGGATGAACAATGTGCTTCCGGGCTACATCGACAGTCTGCCCGAGAAGGAGGAGCGCCGCGAAAAAATACCGATGCAGCGCTACGGCTCGGTAGCGGAGATTGCAGCGACCGTGTCATTCCTTGCGTCCGATGGCGCCGGCTACATCACCGGACAGAACATCCGCGTGGATGGCGGAATCACCCGGTCGGTGTGATCAGCGCGTTTCCGTCATCAGCTTTAGTCCGAAGAGGCCGAGCGCCGTCGCGCCTGCATAACGGAAGAACCGTCGAATTGCGGGAATCTTTCCGATCCTGTCGCCAAATCGGTCGATAGCCGCCACGAAGGTCAAATCGACGACAAGAAAGATCGTCGCTACAGCCAGACCAAGCAGCAACATCTGATTTGCAACGGGTGTTTCTGCGCTCGCATTGGTGAACAATGGCAGAAAGGCTGCATAAAAAGTGATGGTTCGCGGGTTGAGCGCGACCAGCCAAAATCCGGCTGCAATCTCAGCCAGAGAGCGCGTCACTGATGGCAGCTCCGTATTGTCCGACACACGCATTTCGCCGGAAGCGCGCCACATGGAAAAGGCCTGCCAAAGCAGGTAGGCGCCGCCAGCATATCTGAGCCAGGTCAGAAGCTCAGGCGCTGTGGAAATCAACCAGGAAAGCCCGGCGGAAACCAGGGCGATTGGCGCCGCTGCGCCAAGGGCAATGCCCAAAGCCGTTCTGATTCCAGCCATCGTGCCGCGCGCGCCAGTTACATATGCAAGCTTGATGAAGTTTGGCCCCGGTTCCAGAGCAATCGAAACTGTGACCAGAATGAAAATGACAACTTCTATCATCGGACGCCACCCTCTTCGGCTTACTGCGATGACAACATTCCGGTTCGCAGTGAGTCAAGACCGACACCGTCATGCGCCGGCGGCGGGGCGCTCGATACGGATGACCTGGGGTTTGTCGGCAAGATAGCCTTCGGAGCCGATCGCCTTCACCGCCTTGCGCACGGAGGCTTCCATTGTGGCGTGCGTAACAAGGATCACGGTCTTCTTGTCGCCGTTGCCGGCGCTTCCCGGGCGCTGAACGATCGATTCCAGCGAGATCGCATTGTCCGACATGTGCTTTGAAAGACTTGCAAACACGCCCGTCCGGTCTTCCACTGTCAGGCGGATGAAATAACCGCCCTCATGGCTGCGCATGCGCGCGCGCGAATAGGGTTGCAGGCTCGCGGCCGGTCGACCGAGCACCGGGCCGTACTGGTATCCGGGGCGGCTCTTGGCGATGTCTGCGATATCGCCCATGACGGCGGACGCCGTAGCGTCGCCGCCTGCTCCGGGACCGGACATCAGCAGTTCACCCAGGACATCGGCGTCGATCGCGACGGCGTTCGTCACGCCGTCGACGCGAGCGATGACCGAGTCCTTCGGAACCATGGTCGGATGGACGCGCTGTTCGATCCCGGTTTCGGTTTTCTGTGCGACGCCCAGAAGCTTGATTCGAAAACCGAGTTCATCGGCCGCCTTGATGTCCTCGATGGAGATATTCGAAATGCCTTCCAGATAAATCTCGTCCGCGGCGATTTTTGTGCCGAAGGCGATGCTGGTCAGAATCGCCAGCTTGTGCGCCGTGTCATTGCCCTCGACGTCGAAGGTCGGATCGGCTTCGGCGTAACCCAGTCGCTGCGCCTCGGCGAGACATTCCTCGAAGGAGATCCCCTTCTTTTCCATCTGGGTCAGAATGTAGTTGCAGGTGCCGTTCAGAATTCCGAACACGCGCTGGATCCTGTTTCCGGTCAGGGATTCGCGCATAGCCTTGATCACGGGGATGCCGCCGGCGACCGCGGCCTCGAAATTCAAGAGCACGCCCTTGTCTTCGGCAAGCGTCGCCAATTCCACCCCATGCCGGGCGAGCAGCGCCTTGTTGGCCGTCACGGCGTGTTTGCCGCTGGTCAGCGCGTCGCGTACAGACTGCAGGGCCGGGTCGCCTTCTCCGCCCATCAACTCGACGAAAACGTCGATATCTGCGGCACGGGCCATTTCGACCGGGTCGGTGTAGAACTTGACGCCGGACAGGTCGACGCCCCTGTCCCTGGACGCATCCCGCGCGCTCACTGCGACGACGTCGATCGCCTTGCCGCAAATCCCTGCCAGCGCCTCGTGCCGCTCCGACAGAATGCGCACAAGGGCGGCGCCAACGGTACCCAGACCCGCAATACCGATTTTGAGGGCTTCAGACATAGAGCTTCCAGTAACATGATGCGTTCGGAGGAGAGAAACCGACCGAACGATGCGTTCGCATTAACGCCGGGAATCCAGCCGGACGACGTTTTGCATATTTTCGTCGCCGGATGCAAGGAAGCGTTTGATGTTGCGGGCCGCCTGCCGGATCCGGTGCTCGTTCTCGACCAGCGCGATACGAACATGCGTGTCGCCGTACTCTCCGAAACCAATGCCCGGCGATACGGCGACATCCGCCTTCTCGATCAGCATCTTGGAGAAGTCCAGCGATCCCATTTCGCGATAACGCTCGGGCAGCGGCGCCCAGGCGAACATCGTCGCAGCCGGCGCCGGCACCGGCCAACCTGCCTTCGCGAAAGTGTCGACCATGACGTCGCGACGCCGCTTGTAGGTGTTTCGCACCTCTTCAATTTCGGAGCCATCGCCATTGAGCGCCGTCGTCGCCGCAACCTGGATCGGCGTAAAAGCGCCGTAATCGAGATAGGATTTAACGCGCGACAGCGCAGCGATAAGCCGCTCGTTGCCGACGGCAAACCCCATGCGCCAGCCGGGCATGGAGAAGGTCTTCGACATCGAGGTGAATTCAACGGTAACATCAACGGCGCCTGGAACCTCCAGAACAGAAGGAGGCGGCGTATCGTCGTAATAGATCTCCGCATAGGCGAGATCCGACAGGATGATGATGTCGTGCTTTTTGGCGAAGCTGACCACATCCTTGTAGAAATCCAGTGTCGCAACATGCGCCGTCGGATTGGACGGATAATTGAGAATGAGCGCAATCGGACGCGGAATGGAGTGACGCACCGCGCGCTCCAGCGAGTAGAAAAAGCTTTCGTCAGGCTCCACAGACATGGAGCGGATGACCCCGCCCGACATGATGAATCCGAATGCGTGGATCGGATAGGTCGGGTTGGGACACATGATCACGTCGCCGGGCGCCGTAATGGCCTGCGCCATGTTGGCGAAGCCCTCCTTCGAGCCCAGTGTCGCGACGATCTGCGTGTCCGGATTGAGCTTCACGCCGAAACGGTTTTCATAATAGCGCGCCTGCGCCTTGCGGAGGCCCGGAATGCCGCGCGACGTGGAATAGCGGTGCGTGCGCGGATCGCGCACAACCTCGCAAAGCTTGTCGACGATGCTCTGGGGCGTCGGCAAATCCGGATTGCCCATGCCGAGATCGATAATATCGGCTCCGGACGCTCGCGCGTCCGCCTTCAGTCTGTTGACCTGCTCGAAGACGTAGGGCGGAAGGCGGCGAACTTTGTGAAACTCTTCCATTTCGATTCCGGATGGTTGTCTGTGTTTTCGGTCGTTTGAGCCCGAACTGTGGCGAAGCCGGGACGGTCACTATCCATTATACGCCCTATTGGCGGGAAGCGGAAATGCTCAGGCGGACAGTACTCGTACGTCAGGCGATCAGTTCTCGATTTCCGCCTTGGCCTCTTCGCCATGACTGCGCGCGATCGCTTCGAATTCTTCGGACTGCTTCTTGTAGGCGTCGCTTGTCGCTGAGGCGGATGGCGGCTTGCGCTGTTTCAGGATGGATTGCATCTCGTCCTGGATCTGTTTCTTTTCCGCGTCGCTCAACTGCTCCATCGCGCCGGTCGGCGTGGGGCCGAAGGTGGGAAACGTATCGTTCTGTGTCGCGCCGTCCTGCACGAAAGACGTGTCTCTTGGCGGTGTCTTGCGTTCCGGCCTTGCCTGCCCTTCAGGGCCTTTGGCCGTTTCCGCAGACGGCGCCGGCTGACCTGCGGCGGGGCCGGCTGCGTCGCCGGTCGTTCTCGGCGCGGCGTCCTCAAGCGAGGCCGACACGCAGCCGCCAGCAAGGATCGGTAGGATGAGAAGCGCTGCCAGATGAAAATGCGGTTTCAAGACGGGGTCACCATGCCATTCACGTTTTGAGCGAAACCCATAGCGCAGATGCGGGTTCAATGCACAAATAAATTCTACATTCTGTCAACATTTCTTGCATAATGGCCGCCATAAAGGGGAACAGAATCGGCAAAAGAAGGTCGATAGTCGCTACAAACGGGAGGTCCAATTGGCCAGCAAGTCAGGCCAGAGCGCCGGGAAGAAACAGGTTTCAAAGCGGACGAGCAGGCAGACGAACAAAGCGCCTCCGCCTCCTAAAACCACCACTCCCAAAGAGCCGGCCCCCGCGCTCAATGGCGAAGCGCAAATACCCGACATGGACGCATTCGTGGTCAAGGATCCCGAAGCCATGGCGCGCAATATGGCGCACATGGTGGAGGAACTTGGCAAAGCCGCGTCCGCATGGGTGCAGCCACGTGAAAGCGGCGAAAGATCCGATCATCTGGTCGGTCCGCTCACGGACATCATCAGGACCCTGACAAAACTCTCCGAATACTGGATCTCCGATCCGCAACGCTCGCTGCAGGCGCAGACCCATCTCTTCGGCAGTTTCATGTCGCTGTGGTCGAACTCTATCCGTAAAATGTCAGGCGAGGAAGCCGAGGATCTCGCCGAAAGCCACAAGGCGGACAAGCGGTTCAAGGACGACGACTGGCGGGAGAACGCCTTTTTCAGTTTTCTGAGACAGGCCTACTGGGTCACGGCCGACTGGGCCGAAAAGCTTGCGAAGGAAGCCGAAGGCCTCGATCCGCACACGCGGCACAAGGCTGAATTCTATGTGCGGCAGCTGACAAGCGCGCTCTCGCCCAGCAATTTCATTCTGACCAATCCGGAAGTCTACAAGGAGACTGTCGCTGAAAGCGGACAGAATCTCGTTCGCGGAGCAAAGATGCTGGCGGAGGATATTCAGGCCGGACACGGCGATCTGAGGCTGCGGCAATCCGATTACACCAAGTTTGAAGTCGGCAAGAACATGGCGATGACTCCGGGCAAGGTCATCGCCCAGGACGACGTCTGCCAGATCATCCAGTATGCGCCGTCAACCAAAACGGTGTTGAAGCGCCCTCTCCTTGTCTGTCCGCCGTGGATCAACAAGTTCTATATTCTCGATCTGTCGCCGGAAAAATCCTTCATTCAGTGGGCTGTCGACCGTGGCCACACGGTGTTCGTTATTTCCTGGGTCAATCCCGACGCGCGTCACGCGCAAAAGAACTGGGAGGCCTACGGACGCGAGGGAATCAGTTTCGCCCTTGATACGATCGAGAAAGCGACGGGCGAAAAGGCGGTCAACGCCGTGGGCTACTGCGTCGGCGGCACGTTGCTGGCGGCCATGCTCGCCCTTTACGCGAAGGAAGGCGACGACAGGATCAAATCCGCGACGTTTCTGACGACACAGGTGGATTTCGAGGGCGCCGGCGATCTGAAGGTTTTCGCCGACGCCGAGAATATCGACTACATCGAAGAAACAATGCGCGAGACCGGCTATCTGGAAGGCTCCAAGATGGCGACGGCGTTCAACATGCTGCGGTCCTCGGAGCTCATCTGGCCCTTTGTGGTCAGCAACTACCTGAAGGGCAAGGAGCCGATGCCCTTCGACCTGCTCTACTGGAACTCGGACGCCACCCGTCTGCCGGCGGCCAACCACTCTTTCTATCTGCGCAACTGCTATCTCGAGAACAATCTGTCCCAGAACCGCATGGAAATGGCCGGAGGAAAAATCTCGCTTCAGGACGTCACCATCCCGATCTACAATCTTGCGACCCGGGAAGATCACATTGCGCCGGCGCGGTCCGTCTTCAAGGGATGCCAGTATTTCGGCGGCGACGTGACCTACGTCATGGCCGGATCCGGCCATATCGCGGGTGTCGTGAATCCGCCTGCAAAGAAAAAATACCAGTTCTGGAGCGGCGGCAAACCGGAGGGCGATTTCGACACGTGGCTGGAAAACGCCTCTGAACATCCGGGATCCTGGTGGCCAGACTGGGACAAATGGATCAAGAAGCTGGACCGCAGAAGAGTTGAGGCCCGCAAACCGGGCGGCAATGCGCTGAACTCCATCGAGGATGCGCCCGGAAGCTTTGTCAGGGAACGCGTATGATCGGCCCCGGCGGCCGAAGCCTTAACGAATGAAATTTCCCAAACCTTTGATACCCGCCACTCTGGTGCGTCGCTACAAGCGCTTCCTGTTCGACGCTATCCTGGATGACGGGACAGCGATTACCGGTTCGTGCCCGAACACCGGCTCCATGCTCGGCCTGACCGATCCAGGCTCGCGCATCTGGCTTTCGCTTCATGAGAACAACCCGAACCGTAAATACAAACATGCGCTGGAGATCGTGGAGACCGACAATGTGCTGGTCGGGATCAATACAGGCCTGCCGAACCGTATTGTCGAGGAAGCGGTGACGGCGGGTCGTGTGGACGCCCTCGCCGGTTATACGGAATTGCGGCGCGAACAGAAATACGGCGTCAATTCACGCATCGACCTTCTGCTGACGCATCCCGAGCGACCAGCCGCCTATGTCGAAATCAAGAATGTGCACTATCGTCGCCATCCGCTGCTCGCAGAATTTCCGGACAGCGCCACGGCGCGTGGGGCCAAACACCTCTCGGAACTTGGCGACATGGTCGAAGCCGGTCATCGCGCCGTTATGGTCTATCTCGTGCAGCGTCCGGACTGCGATCGTCTCAAGATCTGCCGCGATCTCGACCCCGTCTATGGAGCAGCTTTCGATCGGGCGATCGGCCGCGGCGTCGAGGCGATCGCCCTTGGATGCAGCATCACGCCGGAAGCGATCGAGGTCGACAAGAAAATTCCAGTCGACGAGTCAGGCGTGGGGCAAGCGTCCTGACGCAGTAAGTTCTAGTATTTTGCCCTGGCGAGTTGGATGGACTGCTGGTTTCGGTCGTGCAGGATGGTTTCGACGGCGTCGCCGATGCGTTCAAGGCCATGCGCGTCGATGCCGGCGCCAACCGGTACGTCGTCGGCGATGAGCGCACGGATGGCGGCGGCAAAATCAAGCGGCCGCGAGGCGACAGCCTCCGGCGCCATGCGGCACCAACCCAGTTCCGCCGCCCGGCTCGCCCGGATATATTGCTCAAGACGCGGCGTCTGGCGCGGCACGAACAGCGCCTTCTTGTTGCGCGACACAACCTCGCAGAACGTGTTGTAGCCGCACATGCCGACAACCGCAGAGGCCCGGCGGATCAGGCCTTCAGGCTCCGAATCAAAGTCGATCACATGCATCCGGCCCGTGCCCTGCGCCCGCGCCCGGATCGCGTGGGCCTCCTGCGGGTCCGCATAAGGCCCCAGAAGCAGCACCGCGGGCATCGTGATTTCCGCGTCCTGCTCGTAGGCGTCGACCACCGCATTCATCACGAAGTCGCCGTCGCCGCCGCCGCCAGCCGTCACCAGCAGATAGTCCTCGGGCAGGTCGGCGGGAAGCGCCGGCGCGCCCGCCTGTCCGAGCGAGCGGTACAAAAAGCCCGTGAAGCTGCAGCTCGACAGAACGCTCGCCGGAAGGCCCATCTCGCGCAAGGGATGGTAAAAGCTCTCCGTGCCGTAGATCCAGATATGGTCGTACAGCCCCTCGATTCGCTCGTAGATGCCCTTGCGCTCCCATTCCGAGCGCAGCAGAGCGGTATCGTCCAGCACGTCGCGCAGACCGAGCACAAGGGTCGCCCCGCAGGTCTTCAGATAGCCGAGCGCGGGCATCAGTTCGCCGCTCAGGCCAAGCGGCTCCTTGTCGGTGATGAAGATGTCGGCCGGACGGCGCTTCAGCGCCTCCATGATGGCCTGGCTGCGCGCCTCGATCACCTGTTCGTAGGTAAGCTGCGGGTCGGCCGGGCGGTAGCTGCCGTCCGGCTGCTTCTCGATCTGCGGGATCGGCGCGAAGTGGATGCGGTCATGGGCCGGAAACCGCGACGACAGGTCCGAGCCGGTGATGATCGTCGCATGCGCGGTGCAAAACCGCTCGACAAGCGTCATCGCAATCTTGCGGCTGCGCCGCAGATGCCCGAGGCCAAACGTGTCGTGGCTGTAAAGTACAATGTGGGGGGCGTCGTTCACAAAGGCCTACCTGTCACCAATTGTCATTCTGGACCGGAAATCAATGTGGACGTCGCCACGCCGACCAATGATCACACATGATGCCTCTGTTCAATCCCGCCGGTTTATACATGGATGCAGACGTCTTATACTTCCCAAACCAGCAACGGTCATCGTTGATGACCGCATATTCCGAACTGCGCGCAGAGGATCACAGCTCGTCGGTTGATGCAAGTCGCACTTGTGCATGATGGCAGAACACATTCCCTTCCCGCGCACTTGCGCCAACCCTGTCGATTTCTATCTTGTAACTGTGACGACTGTGACAATTGATGTATGGCCGCAAGCAATCCTCAACTGGCGCCATGTCGACCGTGCGCGTAGCGCCCGCGATCTATGGTATTCCCTGGGGTTGATGCCTGACCGATAAGGTGCAAAGTGAATTGAAGAAACCGGCGACCGGTTTGCTCGAGGTGAAAGAATGGTTGGATATGTAGACGCGATCGCAGCCCCGCTGCGCAATACGGGCCAGATCAAGCTGCATGGACCGGAAGGCTTCGAAGGCATGCGCAAGGCGTGCCAGTTGACTGCGCGGTGCCTGGACGAACTTGTCGACATGGTCAAGCCGGGCGTTTCCACCAATGCAATCGACAAATTCGTTTTCGAATACGGAATGGATCACGGCGCCTATCCGGCGACGCTCAACTACCGCGGATACACGAAATCGTCCTGCACATCGATCAATCACGTCGTCTGCCACGGCATACCCAACGACAAGCCGCTGCGCGAAGGCGATATCGTCAATATCGACGTGACGCTGGTGCTTGACGGATGGCACGGCGATTCCAGTCGCATGTATCCGGTCGGCCAAATCAAGCGGGCTGCACAAAGACTGATGGAAGTCACCCACAAGGCGCTCCTGCTGGGAATCGCCGAAGTGAAGCCGGGCGCCCGCACGGGCGCGATCGGCCATGCCATACAGCGTTACGCCGAGGCCGAACGTTGTTCCGTCGTGCGCGATTTCTGCGGCCATGGCCTTGGCCAGTTGTTCCACGACGCGCCCAATATTCTTCACTACGGGCGCGCTCATGAGGGCATCGAGATGAAGGAGGGCATGATCTTCACGATCGAACCCATGATCAATCTCGGAAGACCGCATGTCAAAGTCCTGTCCGACGGATGGACGGCCGTCACGCGCGACCGCTCCCTGACGGCGCAGTACGAGCATTCCGTTGGCGTTACGGCGGATGGGTGCGAAATATTCACGCTTTCGCCGGGTGGAAAATTCGCTCCCGGCCTTAGCGACTGACACAGGTGGCTGAGCAGTCCGGCCCGACTGCGAATCCGGCCGTGTCCGCCCATGGCGGCCACCGCGACAGGCTGCGCAAGCGCTTCGTTGAAAACGGCCATCAGGCGCTAGCAGACTATGAACTCCTCGAACTGTTGCTTTTCCGGCTGATACCGCGGCGCGACACCAAACCGGTCGCCAAGGCTCTGCTGCAACGCTTTGGTAGTCTCGCCGAGGTGATGGGCGCGCCCGTGCACCTTTTATGCGAAGTCGACGGGATCGGCAATTCCGTTGCGCAGGACCTCAAGGTCATCGCCGCCGTCAATCAACGCGCGCTGCGCGAGGCGGTGATCAAACGCCCGGTCCTTTCGTCATGGTCATCGGTGATCGACTATTGCCGCACCGCCATGTCCTACGAGAGCCGCGAACAGTTCCGCATCCTGTTTCTCGACAAGAAGAACGCGCTGATCGCCGATGAAATACAGCAAAGCGGAACGGTCGATCATACGCCGGTCTATCCTCGAGAAGTCATCAGACGGGCTCTGGAACTGGCGTCAACGGCTGTCATCCTGGTTCACAACCACCCGTCAGGCGACCCGTCCCCTTCCCGCGCAGATATCGAAATGACGGGACGGATCGTCGAAGCGGCGAACGCAATGGGCATTCTGGTCCACGACCACATCATCATCGGCAAGGGCGATCACACGAGCCTGAAGAGCCTGGGCCACATATGAAAAAGGCCGCGTCGGAGCGCGGCCTTCAGGATCGGTTGTTTGACGAAGCCTATTCGGCGTCGGCCTTTTTCTTCGCCGGCGCCTTCTTCTTGGGAGCGGCCTTCTTCTTGGCCGGTTTCTTCTCCTCGGCTGCGGCCTCTTCCTCGTCATCGGCCATGAGCGCTTCCTTGGTCACGGTCTTGTCCGTGACGTCGGCCAGTCCGATGATGTGATCAATGACCTTTTCCTCGAAGATCGGCGCGCGCAGTTGGGCGACGGCGTCGGGGGTCTTCTTCAGATAGTCCATGACCTGCTGTTCCTGACCAGGGAACTGACGGATCTGGTCGTACATGGCGCGCTGCATTTCCTCGTCGGTGACCGAAACGCCGGCCTTTTCACCAAGTTCGGAGAGAACAAGCCCAAGCCTCACGCGACGCTCTGCGAGTTTCTCGTATTCAGCGCGCGCTTCCTCTTCCGTCGTGTCCTCGTCCTCGAAGGTCTTGCCGTTCTGCTGGAGATCGGCCATGACCTGGCCCCAGATGTTGTTAAACTCGACCTCGAGCAGGGATTTGGGCGTCTCGATCTGGTAGTCTTCGTCGAGAGCATCGAGAATCTGACGCTTCAGTTTCTGACGGGTGATCTGGCCATACTGGCTTTCGATCTGTCCGCGGACGACTTCGCGCAGCTTCTCGACCGAATCCAGTCCGAGGTTCTTTGCAAGATTGTCGTCGATCACCAGTTCGCCCGGGCTCGCGACCTCTTTCACCGTGACGTCGAAGGTCGCTTCCTTGCCGGCCAGATCGGCCGCCTGGTAATCTTCCGGGAACGTCACCGTAACCGTCTTTTCGTCGCCAGCCTTTACGCCGACCAGTTGCTCTTCAAAACCGGGAATGAACGTGTTGGATCCAAGAACGAGATTGGCGTCGGTATCCGCGCCTCCGGCGAACTCTTCTCCGTCCACCTTGCCGACATAGTCCATCGTTACGCGATCGCCGTCGGCGGCCTTGCCTTCCTTGGTCTCGTAGCTGCGGGCGTTTTCCGCGATCCGCTTGACCTGTTCCTCGACTTCGTCATCTTCAATTTCGACGACTTCGCGAACGAGCTTGAGATTGTCGATGTCCTTGAGTTCGATGACGGGGATGATTTCGTAGCTCATGGAGAACTCGAAATCCTTGGTTGCGGAGAGGATGTCCTTTGCCTCGTCCTCGTCTTCAGTCATGGTTATTTCCGGCCGCGTCGCGGATTTTTCGCCGCGCTCGGAGAGGATTTCTGTCGGCTTCTGGTTGATCAGTTCATTGACGAGTTCCGCCATGACCGATTTGCCGTACATCTTGCGAAGGTGTGACACCGGCACCTTGCCGGGGCGAAAACCGTTGATCCGCACCTTGTCTTTCGCGTCCACCAGCCGCTCTGTCATCTGCGATTCCATGTCTTTGGCCGGAATCACCACCTTGATTTCGCGTTTCAGTCCTTCGGACAGAGTTTCAGTAACCTGCATTTTGTAACCTTCGTTTTGCGGCCTGCCCCGAATGCCGGAACATTGCCGAAATGTTGGCTGCCGCAATGGCGTTGTTTTCGGTGCAACTGTCGCGTCCCCGCCGGGATCGGCACCTTTCGAATTTGCTGACCTTTTCCACCCGAAGCGTACTTGCTCCGGTTACGGGGCATCAACTTCGAGGAAACCGTCAGCAGGCGTTCGGCGCGCAATAGCAAATTGACACACGCGGTTCAATCACTATTGCCTGCAATCTGGTGTTTCACTGCCAAATTGGTCGGTATTATGGCTGGTGCGGGTGGGGAGACTCGAACTCCCACACCTTGCGGCGCCAGAACCTAAATCTGGTGCGTCTACCAATTCCGCCACACCCGCATCGGGAAAGCGCCCAAATGCCACAGTCCTATGCGCAGGGTCAAGCGGACGTTTTGCGCTGTTCGGAAAACGATCGCGCAGTCCAGAAAACTTTCCGCCAGGCCTTACATGGCCTCATGCAAATAGGCGTAGCCTTCCGAAAATCCCGGCAGGGAGACATCGATCGTGATTTCACGATCGTTCATCAGCACATAGCGGATCTTCGCCGTGGCGTTTTGCGCCAGCATGTTTTTCCATAGGTCCTGAAACTTGAACTCAGCGAAACATCCGATGTTGCTGCAGACCGTGTATTCAATCGCCAGGGGATCGGCGCCCGGAAACTGCAAAACGACACGCTCGGCGAGCTTGACCCCGAGAGGCGTTCTCAGTTGCACCTTCTCTCCACCGGCGGGATCGGGAACGATGGACAACGCAAACGCAAAAAAGCGCTGGTTGGTGGTCTTGTTCAATCCTTCGAAATTTTGCGACAACGTACAGCGATTCTGACCCTCATTGGGTTTGACGCAAGCGACGATCCATTTTTCGAAATTCTTCTGCGCGCGCTCCTGCGCATGAGCAGGCAGCGCAACCCCGCAGGTCATCAGCGCCACAGCGGTGATGAGCAGCACTGAACGTATCTTCGATTTCAACGGGTGCATGGTCAATCCTCCTGCCTCAGGGCTGTTTTAACGAATGACGCTTCGAGCGCAAGCGTGATCCTGCGCTTCTATATGGCTATTTCGCCCATCTTTGCACTGCACAATATCGCGGTGGCTTAGCTTCGTCTTCATTTGCACGCCTGAACTTAAACCAATCCAGCTCTTCTTACGTTCTTAACACCAATATTCGATATATCCGCAACAGGACGCCACAACAAACAGGTTTTCGGGTTTTCCGACAGACGACGAAGCCTGGCCCGCACCAGGAATCGCTTCAAAAATACAGCCATGCGTGTGATGCATGGCACCTATGCGTATATTGCGCTGCACAAAATTGAATCTCCTTCATATATTCAGACTCAACAAGGCGGCGCCAAACAGTAACGATTACCGGCGGCCACCGAGAGTAACATAGAGTTTCACAGAGGCATAACTCCTCCTCCCAATGCCCTGTGATGTGATCGGCGATTATCCTCCTCCCAATTGCCGATCGACCTAAATGACGCCCGCTGGACCTCCTCCCCCAGCGGGCGTTATTGATTCTGGCCCGGCCGTGTTTTCAACCCGTTCCGCGAATTAATCCGACCCTTGCAATAATGCATAACGAACCTGCAAATATTGCACTGCACAATTTTGCTGCGCGCACCTATATTGGCTTCAAGACAAACAGCAACGCAAATGAAGAGAATGTCACGATGACTTTCAAACAGTCTTTTCGCAACTGGCGCCAGTACCGCAACACCTGCAATGAACTTTACCGCATGACGGATCGCGAACTTGGCGATATCGGCATCAGCCGCTCCGAAATTCCGTTCGTTGCCCGTCAGGCCGTACGCTAGAGAATTTGCCGGGTTAACTCCTCCTCCCATAACCCGGCAATAGGATCGGCTGTTACTCCTCCTCCCAAACAGTCGATCACACCTACGACGCCCGCTGGATCTCCTCCCCCAGCGGGCGTTGTTATGTCTGCTTCCTGCTTTTCTCCCGCAAAATTCCACGACCGCGACGCTTAACCGTCCAGAATCAGACTTTCTGAACTCAGAACAGGCCTGATGGCGGCGGAATCGCGCGCGGCGTCTACATTATCATCATACTGTCTATATTTTATGCGCATGGCTGCACATAATATATGCAGCCACTGCATATCAGGGATGAAAAAATCACGCTGGAACTCTCGCAAAAAAGGAATAGATCAGCGCTGTCGTTCAACACCTAATACGGGAGAGACTTATGAACTTCTTGCGTGACTATCAGAATTGGCGCCGCTACTGGAGAACCGTTGATCAGCTCAGCAACCTTTCGGATGCAGAACTGCGCGATATCGGCCTTGAGCGCCACGCCATCAAAGACGCAGCACGCGGCTTCCACAGACACTGAGGCCAGCACTGTGATAAAACGCGACGTCAGCGCCCGGGTATAGTCCCCAAAGGACACTCATCCGGGCGCTGCTCATTTTCAAAGCTGCCTATTTCCAAATTTCATTGATTGGACGCGCCTGGCGGAAGTGATTAAAAGCCTGCCATGAGCGAACGCAAAAAAACCATTCACATCATCGGCGGCGGCATGGCCGGTTCAGAGGCCGCCTGGCAAATCGCCAGCGCAGGCGTTCCCGTTATCCTGCATGAAATGCGGCCCGTACGCGGCACCGAAGCCCACCAGACCGATGGCCTTGCAGAGCTGGTCTGTTCCAACTCTTTCCGTTCCGATGACGCGACGGCCAACGCCGTGGGCGTGCTTCACCAGGAAATGCGTTTGGCCGGCTCGCTTTTCATGCGCGCCGCTGACGCAAACAAGGTGCCCGCCGGCAGCGCGCTCGCAGTCGATCGCGACGCTTTCTCCGCCGCTGTGACGAAGGCGATCGAGGCGCACCCCCTGATCGACATTACCCGGGAAGAAGTCGACGCATTGCCTCCGGCGGAATGGGAAGGCGCGATCATCGCGACCGGCCCCTTGACCTCCCCGGCCCTCGCCGATGCCATCCGGGCCGAGACGGGAACCGACTCGCTGGCCTTTTTCGATGCAATCGCGCCGATCATTCACTACGACAGCATCGACATGTCGACGGCCTGGTTTCAGTCCCGCTACGACAAGACGGGACCTGGCGGAAGCGGCAAGGACTACATCAATTGTCCGATGGATGAAACGCAGTACAATGCGTTCATCGACGCCTTGCTCGCCGGCGACAAAACGCAATTCAAGGAATGGGAAGGCACACCCTATTTCGATGGCTGCCTGCCGATTGAAATCATGGCTGAGCGCGGCCGCGAAACGTTGCGGCACGGCCCCATGAAACCCATGGGTCTGACAAACGCCCATGCGCCGGACGTCAAGCCCTACGCCGTCGTGCAATTGCGACAGGACAATGCACTGGGCACGCTCTACAACATGGTAGGTTTCCAGACCAAGCTGAAATACGGCGCGCAGAAAGACATCTTTCAGATGATTCCCGGTCTGGAAAACGCCGAGTTCGCGAGGCTGGGCGGGCTCCACCGCAACACCTATATCGATTCGCCTGTTCTTCTGGACGGAACCTTGCGAATGCATTCGCGGCCAGACATCCGTTTCGCCGGTCAGATCACCGGATGCGAAGGCTATGTCGAATCAGCGGCGATCGGCCTTCTGGCCGGCCGTTTCGCCGCCGCCGAACGACTTGGCCTGGAAATCGTCAGGCCGCCGCAGACAACGGCTATGGGCGCAATCCTCGCCCACATCACCGGCGGACATCTGACAAGCAACGAAGAACCCGGCAAACGGTCGTTTCAGCCGATGAATGTCAATTTCGGGCTGTTCCCGCCCATTTCGGTAGTCAAGCCCGAAGGCGTCAAACGCTTCAGGGGCAAGGACAAGGCCAGAGCCAAAAAACGCCAACTCGGTGAACGCGCGCTGGCTGATTGCATGCAGTGGCTGGAAACAGGCGGCCTGACCCGACAAACGGAGGAAACCCTTGCATGAACGCAATAGAGTCCACTTTCTTCCTCGTGGAACGACATGGCTCCGTGGCGCAGTTGTCCATGAACCGGCCAGACAAGGCCAACGGCATGACGCCGGACTTCTGGAGTGATCTTCCGCGTCTGATAGAACAATTGAACGCCGATGAAACGGTCCGCTGCGTGGTTCTCACCGGCGAAGGCAAGCATTTTACCGGCGGCATGGATCTGGCCGCCTTTTCCTCGATCGCAGCGCTGTTTACAAACGAACCCGGCCGCGCGGCTTACGCCATGCGGGAACTGATCCTGAAACTGCAAAACAGTCTCACGGCGCTCGAGCAGGCCCGCTTTCCGGTCATTGCCGCAGTTCACGGCGCCTGCCTCGGCGGCGGCATGGACCTGATCTCCGCCTGCGATATCAGGCTGGCCGCCCGCGACGCCTATTTCTCGATCGAGGAAATCAATATCGGCATGACAGCCGATGTCGGTACGCTGCAACGGCTTCCGAAACTGATTGCGCCGTCGGTTGTCGCTGAATTGTCCTATAGCGGCCGACGATTTTCCGCTGACGAAGCCCTGCGTATCGGGCTTGTCAGTCATCTCGCCGAAAGTCGCGAGGCGCTCGTCGATCATGCGCTCCAAACGGCGCAGGAAATAGCCAGCCGTTCGCCGCTTGCGATCGCCGGCATCAAGCGCAACCTCGCCTATAGCCGCGACCACAGCGTTGCTGACGGTCTGGATTATATCGCCACCTGGAACGCTGGCATGCTGCGTCCGGACGATCTCACGAAGGCGGTCAAGGCTGCGATGACCAAATCCGAGACCTCGTTCGACAGCCTATTGAAGCAATCAGACCTGTAATCCGTCAGAAGGCGCCGCGCCTCGCCGCTTGCCAGAGCCACCATTGTCGCCGCCATTGCGATATCGCAAGCGGTTTGACCGCGATTGATTGGCTGCGCCTGGCGGCGATTTCCAGCGTATGCGCGGCGATACCAAGCGGCAAAAAAGCTGCGAAACATTCCGGCGGTATGGACGCCGCCCTGTTTCTTGCCTCCTGCAGGTGATCCTTTCCATAGGCGGCGAATGCAGCAACGAGCCTCTGCAGCGCGCCCTTGTCGTCGCCGGCGAGAAATCCCTCAGCATCAAGACCCGCGGCGGAGAGAATATCCGCAGGAACAAATACCTGGCCCCTCGCCCTGTGCTGAGGCATAAGCAAGAGACACCCGGATACGAATAGCGCAACGCCAGCATGGCCGGCGGCGTCGCTGCTTTTTACGGCCGCGTCTCTGTCAAGAATCATCGAAACCAGTTGAATCAGACCCGAAACGCTTTCTCCCGCATGGCCTTCAAATGTGTTCCGGTCAGGCATCGGGTCGTTATAGAGGTCAAATCGGCGCGCCTCGATCATGTTCAGCAGCATGGCGCGAGGAAGATCGAATTCGTCGACGGCCGCCAACAATTCCGCAGCGACGGGGTTGGCCGACGCTTCGCCATGCTCCGAACCATTGATCAGATCTGTCCACCATTGCAGGCGCATTTCACCGATCATCGGTTCGGTGGTCACGTCCCGAACGCGCGCCAGTTCCAGATTGAATGCATAGAGGGCCGCGACCGGCGCGCGCCTGTCTTCACGCGTCAGAAGCGCGCAAAGATACCTGTCGCGATCTCCCTCGCGAAGAAACGCAAGGCAGTGTTCTGTTTGATCGAACATGGACCCACCTACACCGCAATGAGAGCAGCAGCTACGGCGCGCGATTCGGCAAGCATGACATTGTAGGTGCGCACCGCGGCGCCGGTGCTCATCGGATCGGATATGATCGCAAGTTCGCGCAGTCGCGATTTCAGCGGCTTTGGCAGCGGGCGAATTTCATGGCCCGTCCCGACCAGCAGCACATCGATTTCGCCGGCCTCCTCCAGAACCTTGGCGAAGAGGCCGATCTCGAGTTCGCTGGCTTCATCGGCGTTCCAGCCGTGTATGCCGGAAGGCAGACACAGCAGCGAACCCCGGTGCGACATATCGGCGAATCGGAACCCACCGGCGCCATAGGCGTCTATCGGCGCCCGCCCCGGGAAATGCGCATCGCGTATTTCGATGCCGCTGCCTCTCATGCGATATCGCGCCTACGCAATTCCTTGCGCAGATCCCTTGCTCCCGGTTTCCGGATCCTCCGCGCCGATGTCCCGCTGAAAGTTCTCAGGACGCAGCTTGAACAGAATGAGGATCGGCGCGGCAATGAAGATCGACGAGTAGGTTCCGACGACCACGCCGAAAATCATGGCGAATGTGAAGGAACGAATGACTTCTCCGCCGAAAATGTACAACGCCAGCAACGCCATCAATGTGGTGATCGAGGTCAGCGTCGTACGGGACAACATCTGGTTGACCGACAGATCGAGCAAGTCCGGCAACGGCATCTTCTTGTACCGCCTGAGATTCTCCCGAACACGGTCATAGACGACCACCGTATCGTTGAGCGAATAACCGACTATTGTCAGCAAAGCCGCAATACTGCTCAGATTGAAGTCGATGCCCGCCAGCACGAGCACGCCGATGGTCAAAATGACGTCATTGAGGGTCGCCACGATTGCGCCGATCGCGAATTGCCATTCGAAGCGGAACCAGATGTATATCAGGATCGCAAAGAGCGAGGCGATGACTGCGATTGTTCCCGCCCACGCCAGTTCGCCCGAGACCGTCGGACTGATGACCTCGACGAATTCGATCGTATAATCGGTTTCCAGATCTGCGCGAACCTTGGCTACAGCGCTTTGTTCGGCGTTTGCGCCTGCGTCCTGCGACTGGACGCGGATCATCGCCTGATCGTTTCCGCCGCCATATTCCTGAACCTGGATATTGCCGAGATTCAATTCCGAGAGCCGCGCGCGGATGTCTCCGACGTCGACCTGGCCTAAATCGGCCTTTACCTGAACGATAGAGCCGCCTGTAAAGTCGATGCCGTAATTCAGGCCCGGCTTGATGAACAAAACCATCGAAGCGATCAGCGCCAGCGCAGTGAATATGAAGGTGATCTTGCGCAGCCACATGAAGCCGATACGGGACTCGCCGAACATGTCGGAGATCCAGGCTCTTGGAAGCGCCTTTGGCTTTTTGCGGCGAACCCATTCGGCGATCATCCAGCGCGTCACCGTGAAAGCAGTGAACACCGTCGTGACGATACCGATGGCCAGAGTGACGGCAAAGCCGCGCACCGGTCCAGAACCGAGATAAAACAGGATGACAGCCGCTATCAGCGTGGTGATGTTGGCGTCCAGAATGGTGTTGAAGGCGCGGCTGAAACCGGCGTCGATCGCCTGAATAAGCGACCTTCCCCCGCGTCTTTCTTCGCGAATGCGCTCGTAGATCAACACGTTGGAGTCCACCGCCATGCCGACTGTCAGCACGATGCCGGCGATACCGGGCAAAGTGAGGGTTGCCCCGATCACAGTCAGCAACGCGATGATCAGCACAACGTTGAAGATAAGCGCGAGGTTGGCGATGATTCCCAGAAACCCGTAAGCCAGGAACATGAAGGCGATCACCAGGATCGCGCCGATCAGACCCGCCGTTTCGCCGGCGGCGATGGAATCGGCGCCAAGGCTTGGCCCCACGGAACTTTCCTGCAGGATCGTCAGCTTGGCCGGCAAGGCGCCTGCGCGAAGCAATACAGCCAGATCATTTGCGGACTGAACGGTAAAATTGCCGGATATCTGGCCCGAACCGCCGAGTATCGGCTCGTTGATTCGCGGCGCGGTGATGACGGCGCCGTCGAGCACGACAGCAAACAGACGTCCGACATTGCGCTGGGTCACCTGACCAAAACGCTGGGCGCCTTTCGTGTCGAAGCGGAACGTCACAATGGGTTCGTTTGTGCGTTGATCAAAACCCGCCTGCGCATCGACGAGGTTTTCACCCGAAACAAGGATGCGTCGCTCAAGCAGATAGGGAATCGGGGGATCGTCGTTCGAATAGACAATTTCGGCGGTTGCAGGCGGACGCCCGTTGACAGCCTCTTCCGCGGACATGGAGGAATCGACCAGATGGAAGGTCAGCTTGGCCACCTGGTTGAGCAGGTCTTTCAAGCGTTCGGGATCGTCGAAACCCGGCACCTGGACCAGGATGCGGTCTGCGCCCTGGCGCTGGATGATCGGCTCTGTCGTGCCGAGTTCGTCGATGCGTCGTCGAATGACCTCGATCGACTGTGAAGCGGCGGAGGCCACGCGGTTTTCGAGCCCCTCCTCCGTCATCGTCAGCGTGATGCGGCCGGGTTCCGGTTCGCTCATCACGGCTTCCTGGATGGAGCCGCCGCTCATCAGGCCCGCATTGACGAGCTGCGTCAGTTCCGAAAGAGCGTCTTTCGCAGCATCGATGTCCTCAGGATTCCTGATCGTAACCTGGGCGACCCGTCCGTTTCCGGAAAGCCCCGTATATCCAATGCCGTCTTCCCGCAGTAGGCGACGCATGTCGTCGACGGTCGTTTCCAGCCGCTCTTTCTCGATATCCTCCCGGTCTACTTCCAGCAGGATATGAGATCCGCCCTGCAGGTCGAGTCCGAGGGTCAGTTGCCGTTTCGGAAACCAGTCCGGCAATTGCGCAAGTTGCTGCTGCGTCAGCAAATTCGGAAACGCAAACAATACGCCGGCGAGTATGACCAGCCAGATGAGGGTCGTTTTCCAACGGGAGAAATGAAGCATGTCGCTCTCGGATTATGGGGCGGCGATTCGCCGCCTCCGGTTGCTGATCCATATCGCCCCGTGGATCAGACCTTGGTCTATTTTACTTTTTCGCGGGTTCTTTGACGGGTTCGCCTTTGACCTTCACATCCGCAAGCAGCGAACGAGCGACCCGGACCTTGACGCCTTCGGCGATTTCCACCTCGAGCTCATTGTCGTCGACGACCTTGACGATCTTTCCGGTGATGCCGCCGCCGGTGACGACCTGATCGCCGCGCCTGACATTGTTCAGCATTTCCTGACGTTTCTTCATCTGCTGCCGCTGTGGGCGTATGATGAGAAAGTACATGATCACGAAGATCAGGATGAATGGCAGTATGAAGCCGAACGTATCGCCCATGCCGCCTCCAGCGGCCTGTGCGTATGCCGGTGTTACAAACATTTAGAACTCCTTCAGGGCGTTTCGCGGATACCCGCGTTCCCGGACTTTTGGTGAGCGGAATATAGTCGCAATGCAGGCTATTGCAACTGCGGAAGTCTCAAGGGCGGACTTTTCGCCGCCCTGCCTTCGTGCTACGCGACAGCAAAAGCATGATGAAGGATAATTACGTGAAAGACGAATTGCTCACCGGTCTGATCGATCAGGTCAAGAAACTGACACAAGCCGTTGAATCTCTTTCCGGTCCTGGTTACGCCGAAAATGACCTTAACGCCGCAGACTGCTTTGTCTGGGTTCCTGAATCACGATTTCTTCAACCGGTAGCCAAGCCAAATCGCATCGACATCAGCCTGATCAGGGGCGTCGATCGGGTCCGGGACATTCTCTTCGACAATACGCGGCGCTTTGCCGAAGGATTGCCCGCCAACAACGTTCTGCTGTGGGGCGCGCGCGGAATGGGCAAGTCATCGCTGGTAAAATCGACGCACGCCGCGCTCCAGGCGCAATCCCCGAAATCCGGTCCTGGCCTGAAACTTGTCGAAATACATCGGGAGGATATCGAGAGCCTGCCCGTGCTCATGGCCATGTTGCGCGACATGGAAGATCGTTTCATTCTGTTTTGCGACGATTTGTCCTTCGATAATGACGATACGTCCTATAAATCGCTGAAAGCAGCGCTCGAAGGCGGATTGGAGGGGCGCGCAGAAAACGTCGTGTTCTATGCAACGTCGAACCGGAGACATCTTCTGCCCCGCGACATGATGGAAAACGAGCGCTCCACGGCGATCAATCCGTCGGAAGCAGTGGAGGAAAAGGTTTCGCTGTCGGACAGGTTCGGTCTTTGGCTGGGCTTTCATAAATGCAGCCAGGATGAGTACCTGGACATGATCGAAGCCTACGCCAAGCACTTCGAGCTACCGATGGATCCCGATCAGATGCGGTCGGAAGCTCTGGAGTGGGCGACAACCAGAGGCGCACGCTCCGGTCGCGTCGCCTGGCAATTCATTCAAGACGCCGCGGGACGACTTGGAAAACAGTTGAAATAGGCTTCGCGCCTATTCCAGGTAGGTCATGGGATCGATGGGCTTGGCGTCCTTGCGGATCTCGAAATGAAGCTTCGGGCGATTCGCGTCGCCGCTCATGCCAGACAACGCCACCACTTCGCCGCGCGTAACCGTATCGCCGCGCTGAACCTTCAGTTCACGCGCATGGCCATAGACGCTGACCAGTCCATTGTCATGGCGGACCAGAACCGTGTTGCCGTATTCTTTCAGACCGTTGCCCGCATAGATGACGACGCCATTTTCCGCCGCCTTGATCGGCGTGCCTTCCGGGACTGAAATGTCGATGCCGTCGCTCTTGCGGCCATTGGTTGAGCCGCCAAACGGCGTCATGACCTGACCTGTCGCCGGCCAGCGAAGCTTTTCAATTCCGGTTGTTTTCGGCGCGTCAGCCTGCAGGCTTGCGGTCTGGGTTACAGAATCGCTTCTGGGCGCGACTTCCGTCTTCGCCGGCGTCGTCGCAACAGCAGCAGTCTTCACCGGTTCGTTCTTCGCGCCGGCGGCGGGAATCTTGAGCGTCTGGCCAATCCGGATATTCGTGCCCGTCAGTCCGTTCGCCTTCTGCAGGTCGGCAACGCTCACGCCAGTGTTTGCCGAGATGCGATTGAGGCTGTCTCCCGACTGCACGACATAGGAACTGCCGGCCGCGCTGGAGGCGTTTGTCTGTTGGCGGGTTTCACTTGGCGCCTGCAGAACCTGACGCGGCGCCGGCGCTGAAGTATTGGAGGCGTCAATGCGCGTGTTCGTTGCGGCGCTCGCCATCTGTGTTTTCGGATCGTTGTCCGGGGCTGAAACAGGCACGCCGTTTCCATAATTATAGGTTGGGATGACGAGCGATTGCCCGACCTGAATGGAAGAGGCGTTCGAGATGCCATTGGCCTTCAGGATGTCGTCAGCCGGAACCCCGTAGCGGCGCGACAGACCATAGACGGTGTCGCCTTGCCCGATTGTCACACGGGTTCCGCCAGCCGTCGTCCACCCTTTGCCGGCTGAGGAACCCGCGCCCCCCGCTCCTCCGGCGGCCGTCGCCCTTGCCGCCGAACTGAATTCCTGGTTCGCCGCCTGCGCGTCAGGGACAGCCACCGGCGCCAGGCCGGATGAATTGACTGTGTTCTGGACAGGAGCCGGCGGATACGCGCCTTGCGAAACCGACCCGGTTTGCGTCTGGTCAAGCGGCTGCGATCCGGTTCCCGGATAAGGCTGGGTATAGACCGGCTGCTGTGATGCTGCTTGCGTCCGATCACCGACATTCCCCGGAACGGTGCCGGTGAACAGGCCGTCGCTGAAGCGACTGCTCTGGTTGCATCCAGCGACCAGAACCGAGAGACATACCGCTCCCATCAATTTCGTGACAAGGCGAGGTGACAGGGCGGGACAACTTGTACGCATCAAACTAGCTCACATACTACCGGAACATGGTGAGCTTATTAGACCGCATCAGGGTTACCGGCAGGTTAAGGCGGAGACCCTGTTTTGGCAAATAAATCTGCGGTTAAGCGTATATCTTAAGGTTCACGCGTCAAAGAACCGCCGCTGCGGTGCCCAGCAGCGGCTGAAACCGGACCGGGAATAGGTCTTCCCGCTCGAACCTGCTGCCGGTTTTGGTCAGACGCACGAGCATCTGCGGCTCCTCGGCGGGGCCGATCGCCGTTATCATGACGCCGCGCGACACGAGCTTTTCCACGAACATGCGCGGCATGGAATCGAAAGCGGCCGTGACGAGAATCCGGTCGAACGTTCCGTCAACGGCGTCCTTGTCCAGCCCGTTGCCAACCTGAGCGACGACGTTCTTCAGGCCAAGATGTTCGAACTTCTGTCCGGCCAGTTGAGAGAGCGTCCGATATCTGTCGATGGTGACGACCCTGTCGGCTATTCTCGCCATGACGGCGGCTGTGAATCCGGAGCCGGTGCCTATCTCGAGCACACGTTGCCCTGCGCCCAGGCCCAGAAGGTGCAGCATACGCAGACTGAGATCGGCGCCCTCCATGTATTCTCCGCAATCGAGCGGCAGTGTTCGTCCGGAATAGGCAAGATCGGAATAAGCAGGCGGCGCGAAAAGGCTGCGGGGCGTCTGTTCGGCCGCCAGTATGAGGGTCCTGTCGGATATCCCCTCCCCGCGAAGGCGCAGCATCAGCGAAGCGAGGCCTTCCTTCTCGGACAATCGGGAATTCAACCGATCGACTCCCTCACGCGATCGACAAGATCATGGTCCGTGAGGTCAAGCTTGAGAGGCGTGACCGAAATTTTCTTCTCATTGACGGCATTGAGGTCCGTGCCGTCGTGGAATTCATGCTGTCGACGGGAAAAACGAAGCCAATAATAGGGAAAGCCGCGACCGTCTTCGCGCTGCTCCACCTGGAGACCGTGCGTCAACTTGCCCTGCGTCGTGACCTCGGTTCCCTCCACGTCCGCCACTTCGCAGCGCGGGAAATTGATATTGAGCAGCGTACCGGCAGGAAGATCGACATCCGCCAGCTTCTTCAACAGATCCGGCGCCATGCTTTCCGCCGTATTCCAGGGCAATACACGGCCATGCTGCGGATCATAGGCCTGGCTGAGCGCAATCGAGCGAATCCCGAGCAAGGTTCCCTCGATGGCGCCCGCCACAGTGCCTGAATAGGTGACGTCGTCGGCGAGATTTTGCCCGGCGTTGACGCCGGACAGGATCAGAGCCGGCGGCTCCTTCATCAATTTGCGCACACCCATGATAACGCAGTCCGTCGGCGTTCCTGTAACGGCATAGCGCTTTTCGGAAACTTCACGCAGGCGCAGCGGATGGGAAAGCGTCAGCGAATGCGCCAGACCGCTCTGATCGGTTTCCGGCGCGACGATCCAGATATCATCGGACAGATGGCGCGCGATACGCTCCAGAACGGCAAGGCCTTCGGCGTGAATTCCATCGTCATTCGTCAGCAATATCCGCATGCGTCTCCCCGATTTCAGTTTCGTTCAACCCGCGTCATGCCGCCGGTGTATGGCAACAGCGCGGAAGGCACGGTGATGCTACCGTCCTCATTCAGATAGTTTTCCATAACGGCTATGAGCGCTCGGCCGACTGCGACGCCGGATCCGTTGAGCGTGTGAACGAAGCTGGCGCCTTTTTCACCGCTCTTGCGGTACCGCGCATGCATCCGCCGCGCCTGAAAATCACCGCATACGGAGCAGGACGAGATTTCACGATAGGTGTCCTGTCCCGGCAGCCAGACCTCCAGATCGTAGGTCTTTCGCGCGCCGAAACCCATATCGCCGGTGCTGAGCACCATGACCTTGTAGTGAAGGTCGAGACGTTTCAGCACTTCCTCGGCGCACGAGGTCATGCGTTCCAGTTCGTCGACCGAGTTGTCCTCGTCCGTCACCGAGACCAGTTCCACCTTGTAGAACTGATGCTGACGAAGCATGCCGCGCGTATCCCGACCCGCCGATCCGGCCTCGGAACGGAAGCACGGCGTCAAGGCAGTGTAGCGGAGCGGCAACTGCTCGTGTTCCAATATCTGCTCGCGCACCAGGTTGGTCAGCGAAACCTCTGCAGTCGGAATCATCCAGCGGTCATCGGTCGTACGAAACAGGTCCTCGGCGAATTTCGGAAGCTGTCCGGTGCCCACCAGGGCCGCGCTGCGCACCAGCAGCGGCGCGTGGACCTCTGTGTATCCATGTTCGCCGGTATGCAGGTCCAGCATGAACTGACCAAGCGCCCGCTCCAGACGCGCAAGTTGACTGGAAACGATCGTAAAGCGGCTTCCGGCGATCCGGGCGGCCGTCTCGAAATCCATCTGGCCCAGGGCTTCGCCGATCTCGAAATGCTCTTTGGCGGGATGATTCCAGCCGGGCTTTCTGCCGACGGTTCGCGCCTCGATATTCGCCGACTCGTCCGCGCCCACCGGCACGCCTTCAAGCGGTATATTGGGCACCGACAGCAGGCTTTCTTCCATCCTGGCGTCGAGTTCGCGGACTTCGTCTTCAGCCTGCTGGAGATCGCCTTTCAACTTGGCGACTTCGGCTTTCAGCTTTTCAGCGAGGTCGGTTTCCTTGCGCCCCATGGCTGCGCCGATTTCCTTGGACGCCGAATTGCGGCGCGCCTGCATTTCCTGCATGCGCTGGACATGGGAACGACGCTCTTCATCCAACGCGATCAAGGCGTCGGAACGAGTCTCGTTGCTCCGTTGAACCATCGCCTTGTCAAAGGCTTCCGGGTTGTCCCTAATCCATCTAATATCAAGCATGCCTAAAATCCGTACCTGTCGCAGCCGGCCAATTCCTGGCGGACGGCGTCATCTGTCCATCTATTTCCGCTGTCAGGAGCTGGGCGTTTCCGCAGCCGATTCCCCAGTGTCTGAATCGGCGTCGTCAGATTGTTTTCGTCTCGCACGGGATCGCTCCACCCGCCTGGCGGCATAGATGGCAATCTCGTAGAGAAGGATCGTCGGAATCGCAAGACCGATCTGGCTCGCCGGGTCAGGCGGAGTGAGAACAGCCGCAGCGATGAACGCGCCAACGATTGCGTATTTGCGCTTTTTGGCCAGTCCCTCCGCTGTCACCAGCCCGGCGCGGGCCATCAGCGTCGTGACCACAGGGAGCTGGAACACCAGTCCGAAGGCGAAGATCAGCGTCATGATCAGGCTGAGATACTCGGACACCTTCGGCAGCAATTCGATGGCCACCTGTCCGCCTTCGCCTGTCTGTTCCATGGACAGGAAGAACCAGAGAACCATAGGAATAAAGAAGAAGTAGACAAGCGCCGCGCCGATAAGGAAAAGAATCGGAGACGCAATCAGGAATGGCAGGAAGGCGGATCTTTCGTTCTTGTACAGTCCCGGCGCGACGAACTTGTAGATCTGCGAGGCAATTACCGGGAACGCGATCAGCAGTCCGCCGAACATGGCGATCTTGATCTGCGTAAAGAAGAACTCCTGGGGCGCGGTATAGATCAGCTCGATCTGTCTGCCTTCGAGACCTGCCCAGCTGACAGCCCACTTGAAGGGAATGACAAGCAGATTGAATATCTGTTTGGCAAAAAAGAAGCAGAACAGAAAGGCCACGAAAAACGCCCCGACGGCCCAAAGGAGCCTTTGGCGAAGTTCGATCAGATGCGAGAGAAGCGGCTGCGGCGTGTCGTCGATTTCGTCGTTGCTCACGCTTTCTCTCCGCTGCCGCTCGATGCTGTGCCGGGCGCTGTCTTCTTCGCGCCGGCGTTGTCAGCAGACGCCGCCGCCCTGGATTTCGACGCCGGGCTCTTTGCCCGCGTGGTGGTCTTGCGGGTCTTGCTTGCAGCCGGCGTCGGTGAAGCGGCTGCCTTCGTCGATCCAGCGCCCGTCTTTGCGGCTCCGCCAGCAGCCTTGGTCGAGCCGGATTTGGCCGCAGCCGACCCGGAGGCCTTCGACTTTGCGGATGTGGATTTTGCGGACGCCGATTTTGCAGACGCAGACTTTGTGGTCGTTGACTTCGTCGTTGTCGAGGCCGCTTTCCCGCTCGCCGCCGTCTTGCGGGTGGAGGACTTGCGCGTCGCCGGCTTTTTCGCGGCGGCGGCGCCTTTCGTCTTCTTGGGCGTTTCAGCCGCCTTCGGCTCCGCAGATTGCGTTTTCTCGGTGACCTTTTCCATATCCGCGCTCTTTGCGACAGAAGGCGTCGGCCCCGTGGACTTCGCCGCTTCGTTCAATCCGGCCTTGATGTCCCGACCGGCGCTTTCGAGCGGGTCGATTACATCTTTCAACGCATTGCGCGGATTGAACTTTCGCGCATCCGAAATCATCGAACTCACATCGTCGAGTTCGGCTTCTTTCAGAGCGTCATCGAATTGCTTGCGAAAATCACCGGCCATGCTTCTGAACTTTTTCGTGGTCTTTCCGAACGTCCGGAGCATCTCCGGCAGATCCTTCGGACCCACGATAAGGACAAGAACCAGAGCGACGACGATGAATTCCTGCCAGCCCAGATCAAGCATGGACGGTCATCTCCGAAGCGGTGTCATCGGCAAACAGGTGTGACATACGTGTTGTTCAGGCTGTCCCTTGCAATCAGCTTTTTTCTGCGGATTCGTCAGCCTTGTGTTCCACAGTCTTGGATTTGTCAGACTCGGCTTCCTCGTCGGACATCCCCTTGCGGAAACTTTTGATACCTTTGGCGACATCGCCCATCAGTTCCGGAATCTTGCCGCGGCCAAACAGCAGCAGCACGACCACCAGAACGATCAGCCAGTGCCAAATGCTAAAACTACCCATACTCGTCTCCTTTGAGGCGTCTCATCCTGATTTAGGATGTTTCGTCGCTCATTTAAACAGCAAAATGTCCCGCTCGTTAACGCAAAGAGACACATCCTGCAAATCAGACTTAAGTGTACCAACCGGCATACGCGCCTGAACGAGTTTGTCAACGCCGGGAACAGACAGCGCAAACTGCTCATAATCACCAAGAAATCGTCGATATACGATGCGCGCAGGCACAGAACCGCCATTTTCCACTATGCCGATGCCCGAAACTCTTACTGCCACCGACAGCTTTTCCCCGTCACTCCAACCCTTTGCATGAAAACGTCCCAGCGGCGTGTCGACCTGGCCTGCGGTCACGCACACATCGAAAACAGTAATTTCGGCAAAAAAGCCGGCAACGAAAAGATCCGAGGGTGCTCGATAGATCTGTTCGGCTGTGCCGAGTTGCGCCAGTGCGCCGTCCTTCAGCAAGGCAATGGTATCGGCCATCCGCATCGCTTCCTCGGCGTCGTGGGTGACAATGACTCCGGTGGCGCCGGTTTCCGCCAGTATCGAAAGCGTCTCCGTGCGAACACTGTCCCTCAGGCGCGTATCAAGTCCCGAAAACGGCTCATCCATCAACAGGACCGATGGCCGTGGAGCCAGCGCCCGCGCCAGCGCCACACGCTGCTGCTCGCCTCCTGACAAAGCATGGGGATACTGGTCTGCGTAGTGCGCCAATCCAACCCTCTCCAACGACGCCATGCCTGTATCGCTGGCCTCCTTCTGCGACAACGCAGTGAGGCCAAATTTGACATTGTCGAGGACATTCATATGCGGGAAAAGCGCGAAATCCTGGAATACGAAGCCAACGCCGCGATATTCGGGCGGCACGAACACAGAAGGTCCGCTGACTTCCTTTCCATCGAGCAGAACCCGTCCACGCGTCGGCGCCTCTATGCCGGCCGCCAGACGAAGCAACGTCGTCTTTCCGGATCCGGAAGGGCCGAGCAGACACAGTATCTTTCCCGCCTGTGCGGTCAGCGACAGGTTTCGGATGGTGGCGTGACCGTCATAGCCATGACTGACTTCATCAAAAGTCAATGTTGCGGCGAACGCCGCGCCGGCCGGAGACCGCGATCGTTTGTTTGGCGGAAGCGAATTCACAAAGGGCCTTTCAATTCCCCCTTATAAAGTTTCGCTCACTAGTCCTCTTTTTCAACAGCCGGAGTCAAGAGGCCGAGTTCCT
Source organism: Flavimaribacter sediminis (assembly GCF_019492055.1). Taxonomy (GTDB): domain Bacteria; phylum Pseudomonadota; class Alphaproteobacteria; order Rhizobiales; family Rhizobiaceae; genus Flavimaribacter; species Flavimaribacter sediminis. The sequence goes on from NZ_JAICBX010000001.1 coordinate 1,699,228, forward strand.
CGAGATCCATTTGCGTAATGGGGTCTTCGTCTTCTTCCAGTTCATCGTCGGAAGGCGGAAGCGGCACCTGGAAATCCGAAGGCACACGCGATGAGAGCAGGCCGGCGCCCTTGAGTTCCTCCAGTCCGGGAAGGTCGCGCAATTCTTCCAGACCGAAATGATCGAGAAATTCGAGGGTCGTGCCGTAGGTGACGGGACGCCCCGGCGTCCTGCGCCGACCTCGCATCTTGACCCAGCCGGACTCCAGCAGGACGTCCAGTGTGCCGCGGGACGTCGCTACGCCTCGAATTTCCTCGACTTCGGCCCGCGTCACCGGCTGGTGGTAGGAAATGATGGCGAGGACTTCCAGCGCCGCGCGCGACAGTTTGCGCACATCCGTCTGATCACGATGAATGAGAAACGACAGATCGGCTGCTGTCCGGAACGCCCAGCAATCGTCGACGCGAACGAGATTGACTCCGCGCATGGTGTAAAGTCCGGCAAGGCGCTTCATCACGTCGCCGACATTGACGCCGTCGGGGATTTTCTCGGCGATCAGTTTTTCCTGAACCGGTTCCGAAGACGCGAAGACCATCGCCTCCGCGATTCGTTCGGCCTCGCGCTCAAGGCGGGCGTCGTGCGCGGGCGCGTCATCTGCGTCGTCCGCATCATCTTGCGTCTTGAAGGGCACGATGCGGACTTGCGATCCTTCAGTCATGGGAGGCGTTTTCCTGTGTTGTCGACGAGGCGGCCGGATCGGCGGCGCTCTTCAGATAGATCGGCGCAAAAGCCTGGTCCTGGCGGATCAGCAGTTTTCCTTCCCGCACCATCTCAAGCGACGCAGCAAACGAACTGGCGATCGCGGTCGCCCTTTCCTCCGGGTCGCTCAGATAACGGACCAGAAAACGTTCGAGCGCTGTCCACTCATGCAGTTCGCCGATTATCGATTTCAGAATGACCCGCGCCTCGCTCAGCGACCAGACGCGCCGGCGCATGATTGTCACCTGGCGGACGGAACCCCTTTGACGCAGCTGCGCATAGGAATTGAGCAGATCGTACAGGGTGGCGGAAAACTCGGATTTGCGTTCGACCACGACCGGTTCCGGGGCGCCGCGGGGAAAGACGTCGCGGCCCAGCCGGTTCCGGTTTATCAGGCGGGTCGCCGCATCGCGCATGGCTTCAAGGCGTTTGAGCCGGAAGGCCAGCTGCGTCGCCATTTCTTCGCCCGACGGGCCGTCATCGGTGTTTTGCTGGGGAATGAGCAGGCGCGATTTCAGATAGGCGAGCCAGGCGGCCATGACCAGATAATCGGCTGCGAGCTCCAGACGCAATTGTCGGGCTCTTTCGACGAAAGCCAGATATTGCTCGGCAAGCGCCAGAACGGAAATCCGCGCCAGGTCGACTTTTTGCGTTCTTGCGAGATGGAGCAGCAGATCCAGCGGACCTTCATATCCTTCGGTGTCAACGACCAGCGCCGGCTCGCTGACGCCGCGCTCGTCCCGATCGTCCGACCAGATCCGGTCCATCGGCGCCGCCGGCGGTTTCCTGGGATCGATATTTTCTCTGACAGCGCCGCTCATATACCCTGCTCAAACCATGACGGTGTTCGCCGAAAGGAGATCATCGAATTCCGCTCTCAGCGCGGCTTCGTCAGCCGCCTGGGGCGCTTTGAACATCGACATGACCCTGTCGGCCCGTTGCAGCGATTTGCCCTGGAGCACCGGTGTGTTGTCCGCTACATCCGGCATTTCGTCCATGGAACCGTTGCAATGCAGAATTACATCGCACCCGGCTTGGAAAATTGCACTGGTCTTCGATGCGAAATCCCCAGAAAGCGCTTTCATGGAGATATCGTCCGACATCAAAAGACCGTCGAAACCCAGCTTTGCGCGAATGATGTCCTCGATCACTCTGCGCGACGTCGTCGCCGGCCCGACTGGGTCAATTCCCGTGTAGACCACGTGCGCCGTCATCGCCATCGGAGCCGAAGCGGCAAGCGCCATGAAGGGAATGAAATCGCTGGCCTCCAGGTCTGAAAGAGCAGCGTCGACCTGCGGTAGATCATGATGCGAATCGACATTCGCGCGCCCGTGGCCCGGCATATGCTTGATGACCGGAAGCACGCCCCCGGCGATCAGCCCCTCCATTGCGGCTGCGCCCATGGCGCTCACCAGATGCGGATCATGACCATAGGCGCGATTGCCGATGACATCGTGACTACCCGCAACCGGCACGTCGAGCACCGGAAGACAATCCACGGTTATGCCAAGCTTGGCGAGATCGATCGCATGGAGGCGAGACAGAAGCCATGCAGCCCGCAATCCCTTGCCCTTGTCCACGCAGTAAAGATCACCGAGAACGGACGCCGCCGGATATTGCGGCGCCAAAGGAGGTCGAAGCCTCTGGACACGGCCGCCCTCCTGATCGACAAGCACCGGCGCGTCGCTGCGTTCAACACATGCGCGAAGATCGCTGACCAGAAGGCGAACCTGTTCCGCGTCGCCAATATTTCGCGCAAAAAGAATAAAGCCCCAAGGCCGCTCCTTCGTAAAGAAGGCGCGCTCGTCATCCGTCAGCGCCAATCCGCCGCATCCAAGGATCATCGCTTTTGATTCGCTCATGGCGGAATCATACAGACAAACCGGAAAATGACCAGTATTGGCGGATCCGCACGTCACGCCAAAACACCTGTATTCAGGTGTTTGCAGCCGTAGACGTCATCCCGTCGATCCGGATCGATATCCGAGGCGCCAGCCGAGTGGAAACAGGATCAACGAGCGACGAAGCAATTGCCGCCGGCGTTTTTCAGGCTGTCGCAAAGGCGCGTCGCTTCTTCCTTGCTGCCGGCGGGGATGCGGACGCGATAGAAAACGCCGCGGCCTTCGATATCCGCGCGCACTATCTGTGCGTTGCGGCCGCCGAGAACAGACGCATATTGCTGCGCCTGACGGTTGTAATCAGCCCGGGCTGCGTCTTCTGATGCCTGCGAGGAGATCTGAACAGAATATCCGCCTGCGCTGGCCGTCTGGCTGCTGCCGGCAAGATTGCCTCGATCCGTCACCGCTTCCACGATATCAACCGGTTGTTCCGCCGGACGCGACGTCGGCACCGGCGCCTGGATGGAACTGCGCAAATTGGTGCCCGCGCCGTCCGCATTCGCGGTCTCGGCAGCTCTGGTGGTGGTGGCCGATGCAAGCTGCGTCTGCGACTGGTTCGCCGACGTTGTTGCAGCCGTTGACGCCGGACGTGCAGCGGGCAGTGGTATTTCCCCGCTGTTGCGTATGTTCTCGTCAATCGGCGGCAGCGCTGATGCAGCAGCTTGCTGACCGGATGCAGCGCTGCTTCCGGGAAGCGGCTCCTGTGCAGCAGACGTTTCGCCTGTTTCCTGGACAGACAGACGCGCAGAACTGCTCACCGGAAGATCTTCTCCACTCGTTGAGGCGTCGTTGGCGAAAGCGCTTCTCTCGGCGTTCGGCTCCTGCTCGCGGGAGACGATCGTGCCGTCCGGTTTGACGATCAGCGTTCGGACGCGTTTCGGCGCAACGCCGTAGCTTTCGTCCGCCGCCGCCGCGGGATCCGGATTCATCGAATTCGCAGTCAACCGGTCTTCGGACTTCGCCGAAGAGCCAACCGGCTCAGCCACGCCGCTACGGCCTTCAAGCGGAAGGGATTCCGGATTGAGCGTTCTTTGCACGACGTCGATCGGTTCTTCTTCGGTGCTAACAAGATTTTCCTGCGTCGGCGTCTCCGCGCCGTCTCCAGCGACCCTGTCGTAGACGGCGAGGTCCTGGTTCGGAACAGTCTTGCCGCCCGGATCAGCCGGCTTGATCTTTACCGGATCGCTGCTGGCGGCGATGACGGGCGGCTCGCCCTGCCCGCTGCTCTGCAGGCTGGAATCCCACCAGTAGAAACCTGCGCCGCCGACAAGCAGCAGCGCGACGACGGCGACGCCGCCATAAACCAGTTTGCTTCTGCCGGATTCGCTGCGGATTTCATCCAGTTCGGGAAACTCGTCCATCGCGAATTCAGGATCCAAATCCTCTTCGGCGTATCGCGCAGTGGCCGCATAGCCTTGCTGCGGATAGTCATCGTCCTCAAAGTCGTCGCCTTCCGAGAATTCCTCGATGGGTTCATCCGTCCAGTCCGGCGCTTCCTGCTCGTAATGCGTCGACTGATCGCTGAATTCGTGCGACAGGGCGTTCGCATGCGCTGCAACTTCAGCCGCGACCGCCGGATCGGCGTACTCGGAAAGGAACTCCGATTCGTCATAGGGTTCTTCAGAGCGATCGTCGCTCGCGCTTGCGCTGTACGAGCTTGCGTCTACGTCCACAGATATAGCGGCAAGCTCATCTTCAAGCGACAGGTTGAGATCTTCGTCGAGGGGAACAGTCGCGGCTGTTTCTTCCTCTTCGTACTCGGGAACCTCGATTACGCCCATATCGTCGGGAGCCATGTCGTCCTCGACGATGTCTCCGGCGTCGAAGGGCGACTGATCGTAGTCCGTTTCGTCACTTCCCACACTCGATTCGACTTCCCCGATCTCCGCCGCCAGCAGGTCGCCAAGGTCAAGTCCCTGCTCGTCGGCGGCTTCATCAACGGGATTGTCGTATTCGGCGGAACTGTCCGCATCCGGCGTCGCAAGCGGCTTCGGGGTCGCGTAACTCTGAAACGGACGGATCGGATCTTCTTCCATCGGAGCCGCGTGATCATCATCAGGAGACGCGATCGCTTCCTCACTGTAAGGTCCGTCTTCAGAGCGACTTGCATTGTCCAGCTCGGCAAGCGTCGCCGTGAACTCGGCGTCGCCCTCATGGTCGCCATAGGGGTCCGGGGACGGGTACATCGCCTGCTCTGGTCTGTAAGGGTCCGCCGGACTCTGCTCGGATCCAGACTTGCCTTCGAGCGCGTCAAAAGCGGCCTGGAGCTCTGCTTCCAGACTCAGCGCTGTCTCGTCTGTTTCCTGCCTTGCATTCGGCCACTGTTCGTTTTTGGGCTCCTTACCGGGCCCGTCATTGCTTGGTGGTCGATTCATATCGTTTTTCGCGCCTTGTGAGCCTGTATTGTGCTCTTGGAATGCTTCGGATTCCGCTGTTTCTGAATGCTGAGCATCCTCATCCGGGTCGGAGAAATCGATACCCTCAAGATCCAACTCCGATTCCGGTTCAAAATCATTTTCCGTTATATCACCTTCGAATAGAGCATCAAAATCCAGCGGAGGCAAATCGGTCGAATCGGCGAATGGATGCAGAGCGGCCGGCTGGTCCGGGAGGGTTTCGGCCTCGCCTTTGATCTCTTCCGCGACGGCTCCAACAGCGTCAGGCGTCACGTCGTCTGACTGCTTGTCGTCACTCGCGGTTTTCTCGATTTCTGCATGCAAATCCTCAAGCGACAGGGACTCGAAATCGGCCTCCGGCTCCTCCGTCAGTTCTGCGCCTGGAGACTTTTCCTGCGGGGCGTCTTCGTCCTCGATGCTCTGAGCAAAAAGAGCGTCCAGATCGAAGGGATTCGGCTCGTCTGCGGGTTTTTGCTCTTGATCTTCCAATTCGACGATATCGGATGTCGGCGCTTCATCGGAAACCGGTTCTTCGGTTTCCGCCTCGCCCGACAATGAAAACGTCGAATAAAACGCGTCGAAATCGATGACCGGCGTATCCGACACGCCCTCATCGTCGGTCCGCTCCGCATCCGCCGCTTCATCCAGGCTTGCAAGAGCGTCGTCGTCGACCGAAGGCGCATCCGGCAAACTTGAATCGACTTCCGGTTCGTTGGAGTTGTTTTCATCCGTCGCCGATTCGAACTCACCGGACAGGTCGCCGAAATCGAAGTCGTCGGAAATCTCTATTTCGTGGTCGATTGCGGTCCTCGCAACGGCAGCATCATCCACCCTGTGACCGGTCGCCTGATCATCGCCGGCGTCAAGCTCGCGCATCAACTCCTCTTCGAGATCGACTTCCAGGTCCACTTCGTTTTGCTGATCCTGGCTGTCCTCGGCGTCGACATCGTAACCCACGATCCTCGCGAGTTCCGCCAGAGGGTCCTCGTCCCTGTCGTCACTCTCGCCGTTCTTGTAATCTCGTGAATACTGGTTCTCGGCCATACTCATGCCTCAAGTCCAAAATCTGCCCGGTTCGGCGGCGTCCAGCGCGTATGGTTCTTGTTGTTTGGATGCGCCCTGGTCCACGCCGCGACGTCATGCGCGATTGCGTGGAAACGGATCAATGCCAGTACATTGTGGGCAAAAGGTGACAACTATCGCATCTCCAACGGGGCCTGGGTGCCGGTAATTCCAAGACCTGACTTGAGCGTCGCTGCGACGGCGCTGACAAGTGCGAGTCTCGCCATGCTCAATTGTGGGTTTTCATGGTTAACAAATCGTAACTCCGGATTTTCCTTGCCTTTATTCCAGTGCTGATGAAACGCGCTGGCGAGATCGTAGAGGTAAAACGCCACCCGATGCGGCTCATGAGCGAGCGCCGCGCTTTCGACGACGCGAGGGAATTCCGCAAGTTTTGCAACAAGCTGCAACTCGGTTTGATCCATTTCGAATGCGCGAATGGCGCCGACGGCGTCGAAACTGTCAGGTTCAAATTCCGGAAACGCCTCCTGGGCCTGCCGAAATACGGAGTGACACCGTGCGTGCGCGTACTGCACGTAGAAGACAGGATTGTCCTTCGATTGCTCCGTCACTTTCGCAAAGTCGAAATCCAGCGGCTCCGTGTTCTTCCGGTAAAGCATCATGAAGCGAACCGGGTCACGGCCGACCTCATCGACCACGTCGCGCAGTGTCACGAACTCGCCGGACCGTTTCGACATGCGCACCGGTTCGCCGTCCCTGAACAGCTTCACGAGCTGGCACAGGAGCACCGTCAGTTTCGACTTGCCGCCGGACACCGCCTTCGCCACGGCTTCAAGACGTTTGACATAGCCGCCGTGATCGGCGCCGAGCACGTAGATCATTTCCGAGAAGCCGCGCTCGTATTTATCGCGGAAATAGGCGACGTCCGCAGCGAAGTAGGTGTAGCTTCCGTCCGATTTGATCAGCGGCCTGTCGATATCGTCGCCGACTTCGGTCGACTTGAACAATGTCTGTTCCCTGTCTTCCCAGTCCTCCGGCAACTGTCCCTTGGGCGGTGGCAACTTGCCTTCGTAGACGTGCCCCTTGAAGGTCAGGTCGTTGATCGCCTCGCGGATCGCTTTATCGCCGTTGTCATGCAGGGTTCTTTCGGAGAAGAAGACGTCGTGATGGATGTTGAGCGCATCGAGATCGTCGCGGATCATGTCCATCATGGCGTCGATCGCGCGGTCCTTTACCACGGGAAGCCACTGCGCTTCCGGAAGCGCCATCAGATCCCGGCCGAACTCCTCAGCGAGTTTCCGGCCGACCGGCGCGAGATAATCGCCAGGATAAAGCCCCGCGGGAATCTCGCCGATATCCTCGCCAAGCGCCTCCCGGTATCTCAGATAAAGCGATCTGGCCAGCGTATCGATCTGCGAGCCTGCATCGTTGATGTAGTATTCCCGGACGACGTCATAGCCTGCGAATTGCAGAAGACTGGCGAGCGAATCCCCGACGACCGCCCCACGGCAGTGACCGACATGCATGGGACCGGTCGGATTGGCCGACACGTATTCCACGTTGATCTTTTCGCTCTCGCCGACATTGACCCGACCATAATCGTCTGGCGCTTCGACGATGCCCCGCAAGACGCCACGCCAGTAGGCGGACGACAGCTTCATGTTGATGAAGCCGGGTCCGGCGATCGACAGGGACTCGATATCCGGGTCGTCCTTCAGTTGCTCGCAAATCTGCTCTGCAAGGGCGCGCGGATTGGTCGACAAAGGCTTGGCCAGAACCATGGCGGCGTTTGTCGCCACATCCCCGTGGCTGGGGTCGCGCGGCGGCTCCGCCTTTATGCGCGAAAAACTGATGTCGCCAGCCTTCTCGCTTATAGCGTCGAGTTTGTGTAGCGCATCGATGACGCGCTCTTCGAAGTCTCGGAAAAGATTCATTTCTGTTCGTCCGGGAAACCGATGCAAATGCCGCAACCTTTCCGGTCGACGCAGGCGCAATGCCTTTCGATGGAAGGGAAACCGGCAATTGTGATGCTGTGCAAAATTGCGGGGCCGCTCTAGCGCAATTGCGGCGTATGGTCAAACAAGGCCCTGTGCTGTTCGACGGCGTAGGTGTCCGTCATCCCTGCAAGATAATCCCCAACGCGGCGGGCAAGCGCGTCGGCGCCGAGCATTTCGAGACCTTCGACCCAGTGGCCGCCCATCAATCCGGGGTTGTCGATATAGGCGTTAAAGAGATCCTTGACGATCGCAGCGGCGCCGCGGCGGACCCGCATGACGTCCGGGTGGCGGTACATGTTGGCGTAGAGGAATGACTTGATATCGCGATCCGTTTGCTGCATCTCGTCGGAAAAGCGCACAACCGTGCGCCCGGCGCGTCGGATGTCGTCCGGTGAATTGGGCCGCAATTCCTTCAAGGTTTGCTGCGCCATCGCGATTGCGTCCTCCACCATCAGCGTAATCTGACGGCGCATTATTTCGTGCGAAACGCGGCTTTCTTCGAGACCCGGGTATCGGTCGCGGGTGGACATCAGGAGTTCGCCCAGGAATGGCACGTCCTCCAGCATTTCGAGCGTCAGCAGACCGCTGCGCAAGCCATCGTCAATGTCATGGGTGTTGTAGGCGATATCGTCGGAAATAGCGGCTGCCTGCGCCTCGATGCTGGCGTGGCTTGCAAGCTGCAGATCGTTCAGCGCGTTGTAGTCGAGGACAGGTTTCGGCACAGGGCCTGACAGACCGTTTCCGTCGCTGCCGACCAGTGGACCATTGTGTTTGACGAGTCCTTCCAGGCTCTCCCACGTCAGGTTCAAACCGTCGAACTCGGCGTAGCGTCTTTCAAGCGCCGTGACGATGCGCAATGACTGGGCGTTGTGATCGAAGCCCCCCTGCTCTTTCAGGAGCTCGTCAAGAACGTCCTCGCCGGTGTGTCCGAAAGGCGTGTGCCCAAAGTCATGGACCAGCGCCACGCCTTCCGCGAGGTCTTCATCCGCGCGCAAGGCGCGGGCCAGCGCCCGCGCGATCTGCGCCACCTCGATCGTATGCGTGAGGCGCGTTCGATAGTGGTCGCCTTCATGGGCCACGAAGACCTGCGTCTTGTGCTTGAGGCGCCGGAAGGCCGTGGAATGGATGATCCGGTCTCGGTCGCGCTGGTATTCCGACCGCGTCGGGCTGACAGGCTCCGGATAGAGCCTGCCGCGTGTCAGCGCCGGGTCGCACGCCCACGGGGCGCGTTCCCTGAAACCGAAACCGAGCTCGCCTGTATCCAGTGCCATGAAAGGACCTTCCCCGTTGACGCCGCACGCCATTGTACATACCTATATGCCCAAAGCATTAACACCATATCCCGCCGGTTCTTGAACCCGGTATGGAGGTTTCATGGTAACTGATAAACAGGTCACATTGTCGGATGCGGCGGCTGTCCGCATCGCCGACATTCTCGCCGGGGAAGCCGGAAAATCGGCCTTGCGCGTCTCCGTGGAAGGAGGCGGTTGCTCCGGTTTTTCATACAAATTCGATCTCGTGGATGAAAGCGACGACGACGATCTCGTTCTGGAAAAGGGCAAGGCGCGCGTCCTGATCGATTCGCTTTCGCTGGTTTACATGGACGGCTCCGAAATCGATTTCGTCGACAATCTCATGGGCCAGTCATTCCAGATCAACAATCCGAACGCCGTGGCGTCCTGCGGATGCGGAACGAGCTTCTCGATCTGAATGAAGATCGCGACCTGGAACATCAACGGCGTCAAGGCCCGTATCGACAACCTGGTGACCTGGCTGTCCGATAGCCAGCCGGACATCGCCTGTCTCCAGGAAATCAAGTCTGTCGACGAGAACTTTCCGCGCAAGCCCCTTGAGGATCTCGGCTATCACGTCGAGACACACGGGCAGAAAGGCTTCAACGGCGTCGCCCTTCTCTCGAAGATGAAGCCTGACGAAGTCAATCGCGGCCTGCCGCATTATGAAGACGACGGGCCGGCCGATGAACAGGCGCGTTTCATCGAAGGCGTGTTCAGCGTGAAAGGCGGCGCCTTGCGCGTCGTTTCTCTCTACCTCCCGAACGGAAACCCGGTCGATACGGAAAAATTTCCCTACAAGCTGTCCTGGATGTCCCGTCTCGAACGCTGGACCCGGGAGCGCCTGCCGCTCGAAGAGCCTCTAGTCCTGGCGGGCGACTACAACGTAATTCCGGAACCCTTCGATTGTCATGACCCGTCGGTCTGGGAAGGCGACGCTTTGTTTCGGGAGGAAAGCCGCGCGGCATTCCGCCGGCTGGAAAACCTGGGGCTCGCCGATGGGCTTCGCGCGACCTGCGATGCGCCGGGAGTCTACACGTTCTGGGACTACCAGGGCGGCGCATGGCAGAAGAACAACGGCATCCGCATAGACCATCTGATGCTATCGCCCGAAGCCGCGAACCGTCTCGAATCCGTTTCGGTCGAGAGCCATGTCAGGGCATGGGAGAAGCCGTCGGATCATGTGCCCGTTGCGGCCTTTCTGGATTTCGAGACCGTCTGATCGGGCGCTCCGCCTCCAATATCTTGCGCATTCGAGTAATTCAGGCGATCATGATCCAATTGTTGGTCGTCATGATGGTCCGGGCGCTATGGGCAAGGTATTTGTTTTCGGAGCGGTAATCGCCACCCTATCGGTTCTGCCGACTGCAGCGCTTGCAGACGAAAACGGAATCGAGTGCAGTTGCGTCGCGAATGGCGAGCGCATCGAGATCGGTAAGGTCGTCTGCCTGAGACCGGGCTCTGGAAAACCTTTCATGGCCCGCTGCGAACGCGTTCTCAACAATACGTCATGGAAGCGGCTGCAGGACGGATGCCCGACAGCCAATCTCGACATTTCCGACGGTCTGGAAAAACTCTGATCAGTTCTTGCCCTTGGCGATCATATCGTTCGCCAGCGCCATTGCGTTGCGCCGATCGGCTTCGCTGGCGAGTGAAAAGGCGTGTTCCTGCAGAGAACTGATCCATTCCCTGTCGCTCATCTTGGCGCGATCCAGCGCCACCGTCATCATCGCCAGTCCACGAACCGAATTGCCTTCCTGGAAAATCGCTTCTCCAAGAAGAGCCGTCGCGCCGGGATGTCCGGATTTGCGAGCGCGGTTGAGCCACTTCTTCGCCTGGCGTTTGTTGACGCCGCCGCCCTCGCCGTACCACATCATGTAGCCGAGCTGGAACTGGGCCTCGGGAACGCCAAAAGCGGACGCAGCCTGAAAATACAGTTCGCGGGCCTGGTTGAGGTCACGATTGACGGGACTTCCGGGAATTCCCTTCTGGTAGTAGCTGGCCAGAGACACGAGCGCATTCACGAAGAAACCGGTGTCGCGAGATCCCGGCTCCACGCCCTGTCGCGCGATTTCGTCGAAAATCGTGAAGGCCTGGTAGTCGTCTTCGACGACGCCGTCGCCATAGGCGTACATATTGGCAAGAGCCCAGCGCGCGCCAGGATGTCCCTTTTCGGCCGCATGACGATAGGCCTCAACCGCGTCGTCCTTCTGGCCTCTCTTGTAGGCCAGAAATCCGAATTTGAAGAGCTGCCTGGGCTCGGATTTTTCAGATATGCCCGCATCCGGATCGAACGCCAGCACAGGCGCTGTAAACGCGACCAGTGCCCCTACGACGCACGCAACAAGACCAGATGACACTTTACCAGATATCAGCATAACACCGTATTTTCTTCCACTCCGCAGTCACGGGCGACAACGCCCCTGAATGCGGCGACGTCTGTCTGCGCATTGTCGTGATGCGCGCCGGACGCGTCGTCTTCGCAATGTTCCTGTCCGTCAATCGTAGCGACACTCTCGATGTTCATATTCACCGTGTGTCGCGTTTGATGCGGCTCGGCGGCGGCCATTCGACCATGAAGTCGGATGAACTCTCCTGTTACCGTGACGCGCATCAAGTTCCTCGATAGACGTTGCTTCGGCCCGAATTCATTCAGCCAACCCGCTGGATGAGACCGATGCGCCGAGTTTGTGGCGGGATGTGGGCAAATCCCGCCGCAGAAATTCATAGCAAAGCTTTACGAAGAATGTGTTGCCAAACAGCCACAATTCGTGAGACCGGGCAGATAATACTGCCCATTCAGAACTTTTTCTGCAGAGCGGGTATTATGGCAACAGTTGAATACTGTCTTAAGAACTTGCTTCAGCAACCCGCTGTAGAGCATTGGCAAGACGTTCTTTCTGTCCAATCAGCTCTTTCTGTTTCTCGCGCTCGGCTTCAACGACGTCCGGTCTGGCGTTCTGTATAAACTTCTCGTTTTGAAGCTTCTTTTCCGACTTCTCGATATCCGAAGACACCTTGTTGAGCGCCTTCTCCAGACGCGCTTTTTCAGCGCCAAGATCAATCAGGTTGCCGAGAGGAAGACAATAGACCACGCCGTGCACGACCACTTGCACCGAGCCGCGCGGCGCTTCTTCTTCCAATACGATGTCGTCAACCCGAGCGAGTCTGTTGATAGCCGGCGTGTGACGCAGCAGTCGGTCGCACACATGCCTGTCGGCGTCGACCGTTATCAACGGGCCGGTCGCCGAAGGCGGAATATTCATCTCAGACCGCGCCGAGCGGATCTCTGTAATCAGGTCGATCAGCCAATTGATTTCGTCTGCGGCGGCGTCATCGGCGAAATCGTCCTGCGGCCACTCGGCGTGACACAGCAAGCCTTGTCGCTTGCTGCTCTGTGTCCACAGCTCCTCCGTCATGAAAGGCATGAAGGGGTGGAGCAGCTTGTAGATCTCGTCGAGCACATAGGCCGCACAAGCCTGCGATTCCCGACGTGATTCTTCGTCATCGCCAGAAAAGACAGGTTTCAGCAATTCCACATACCAGTCGCAGAACTGGTTCCAGACGAAACGGTAGGCCGACGACGCCGCGTCATTGAACCGGTAGGTTTCGATGGCTTGCGTAATCTCGGAGTTGGTCCGGGACAGTTCCGTCAGGATCCACCGATTGATCGTCAGGCTCGCTTTTTCGGGCTTGAAATCCGGATCACGGGCGACGCCGTTCATCTGGGCGAACCGCGTGGCGTTCCAAAGCTTGGTGCCGAAATTGCGGTATCCCTCGACCCGCTGCGGATCGAGTTTCACGTCCCTGCCCTGCGCCGCCATGATGGCTAGCGTAAAACGCAGGGCGTCGGCGCCGTACTCCTCGATCAGTTCGATCGGGTCGATGACGTTGCCCTTGGACTTCGACATCTTGGCGCCGTTCTTGTCGCGAACCAGCGCATGTACGTAGACCGTATCGAACGGCTCTTGCGGAACGTCGTTTTCGTCCTTCATGAAATGCAGGCCGAACATCATCATCCGGGCGACCCAGAAAAAGATGATGTCAAAGCCGGTCACAAGCACGCTGGTCGGGTAGTACGTCGCAAGCTCCGGTGTTTTCTCGGGCCATCCCAGTGTCGAAAACGGCCAGAGAGCCGACGAGAACCAGGTGTCCAGCACGTCTTCGTCGCGAACGAGCGCGACTGTCTCGCCGTAGTGTTCTGCGGCCGCCGCGATCGCTTCTTCTTCCGTCTTGGCGACGAAGATATGTTCGTCCGGTCCATACCAGGCCGGGATCTGGTGGCCCCACCACAATTGACGCGATATGCACCAGGGCTGGATGTTCTCCATCCACTCGAAATAGGTTTTCTCCCAGTTCTTCGGCACGAATTTCGTTCTGCCTTCGCGAACGGAAGCGATCGCCGGTCGCGCAAGAACCTCTGCGTCCACGTACCACTGGTCGGTCAGGTATGGCTCGATCGGCACGCCGCCGCGGTCGCCATGGGGCACTGCATGGACATGATCTTCAACCTTGTCCAGAAGTCCGAGGGCTTCCATGCGTTCAACGATTTTCTTGCGAACCACGAAACGGTCCTGACCGTCATAGGCGCTTATCGTCTCTGTCAGTTCATCCGATGACGGCACGCCTTCAAGGAACTCCTCATTGCCGACCAGAGTTACAAACGCCTCACGGGTCATGATATTGACTGCGCGCAGCCCGGCGCGTTTGCCGACGTCAAAATCGTTGAAATCATGAGCCGGCGTCATCTTGACGGCGCCGGTCCCTTCTTCCGGGTTCGGGTACTCGTCGGCGACAATCGGTATGCGGCGCCCGACCAACGGCAGAATGACAGTCTTGCCGACAAGATCACTGTAGCGCTCATCGTCAGGATGAACTGCGACACCCGTATCACCAAGCATGGTTTCCGGTCGCGTTGTTGCGACGACCAGATAATCCCGCGTCTCCCATTCCGTCGGATCGCCGTTTTCATCAAAGGCGACCGGATGCCGGTAGGTCGCGCCCTCCTCGAGCGGATAGCGGAAATGCCACAGGTGACCCTGCGTCTCGACCTGCTCGACTTCCAGATCGGAAATGGCGGTGTTGAGCTTCGGATCCCAGTTGACGAGACGCTTGTCCTTGTAGATCAGGCCTTCGTTGTAAAGCGAAACGAAGACTTCGAGCACCGCTGCAGACAGACCTTCATCCATTGTGAAGCGTTCGCGTGACCAGTCGCATGAAGCGCCGAGCCGGCGAAGCTGGTTGAAAATCGCGCCGCCGGATTCGGCCTTCCATTCCCATACCTTTTCAACGAACTGCTCGCGGGTCATGTCCCGCCGGTGGAGTTGCTGCTCCATCAACTTGCGCTCGACGACCATCTGGGTGGCGATGCCGGCGTGGTCCATGCCCGGCTGCCACAACACGTTCTTGCCGCGCATGCGCTCGAACCGAATCAGAATATCCTGAAGCGTGTCGTTGAGGGCGTGCCCCATATGCAGCGAGCCGGTGACATTGGGCGGCGGAATCACGATGCAGTAGGGATCGGCGTCCGGCTTGGCGCCCGCGCCTGCGCGAAAAGCGCCGGCGTCTTCCCAGCGTTTCGCAATTTCCAGTTCGCTGGAGGCAGCGTTATAGGTCTTTTCAAGCATACGATCGGCCATCAAATGAGGGAGTTTTCGCAAGGGATTTACCGCCACTGGCCGCGGCTTTCAACCCGTATGGCCGCGGCTATGGCCGATCGCTACAGGCGGCGCGCAGCAGCGCGCGCCGATAACCGTCGAAAGATGCGTTCAGCGCCCCTTCGCGATACGCTCGATCTCTTCCCTTACGAGGCGCTCGACAAGAACCGGAAGGTTGTTGTCCAGCCACTCGCGCAACATCGGCTGCAACATTTCCTGGGCGATCTCGTCGAAGGATTTGGTTGGGCCGGTGACAATCGCCTGATTGAGATGCTCGAAGGAAGCCGCAACGCGATCCCCGGTTTCGGAGGACACCAGCGCGTTGGAGCGAAGCGCATCGCCAACGGTGATCTTGTCCGCAGGCTTTGACGCGGCCAAACGATCCGGCGCCGGTTTTTCAGGCGCGGCGCGTGTTGCCGGCGCTTCCGGCTTTTCAGGCGTTCTGGGCGCTGTGAAGCTGCGCGGCTCCGGTTTTGCGGAGGCGGATGGCTGGAGCGATCCGGCGCGCGCCGCGACCTCTGCGAGGCTGACCTGCGGTCTGGCGGCGGTCGACGCGACCTGCCCCGCCGGTTTATAGAGGGCGTCCTCGTCCTGCCGGGGCGTTAACCCCGACCGCGGCGGCGTTCTGTCGAACCGGTTCCCGGACGTTTCACGCGATTGAGTCGGTGACGGCGGAGGCGCCTTTACTGCCGCCGTTCGCGACGGCTGCGTATTGGCGACTTCGTCCCTGACCCGGGCAAGCGTCGGACTTTCCTCTTCCTCGTCGCCGACATCGTGGCTGGACGGTTGGTGCTGATGCAGACCGTCATCCGCGCCGTCTGTCGTTTCGATAATCCTGCGTATGGAAGCCAAAATTTCTTCCATGCTCGGCTCACGCGCCGCATTTGACTGTGACATGCCGTTCCCCGTATTTGCCGCATCACATCCAGTGGTCGCCAACAGGCGCAACCGAATCACAGGGATAGTGTATGCCACTCGGCCGCAGATGAGAATTCCCGCGGCAGTGACGCCGTTTAAGTTTCACAGATTAATTTCAGGCGGTAACATGGTCCGCAAAGGCCGCTGCGATTGCAACCTTTGCCTGCGGGCAGAGTGCGTTCACTGCCCGTCGACAGTGCGTAAGCCGAACCATTTGTCTTTCACCGCCTCGTAATGAATTTCCGGCTTGTATTTGTTGACGCCGAGATTGAGATAGTTGACGGTCAGTCGGCCCATCGCGCTCAGCAGGCTATAGCTGGTGACGATGGCGTCCCTGTGCGACTGCGCCAGATCCTCCTGGGCCGTCAGAACATTTGTCTGGGTCTCCAGGACGTCAAGCTGGGTGCTCTGCCCGACTTTCTGCTCCTCAACCACGCCGTTAAGCGCCAACTTCGCAGCGCTGACCTGCGCCTGGTTTGCGGCGATCGACGCCTTGGAGGCCTGGAAGTTGGTGTACATCGAGACCACGTCCTGCTGGACCTGGCGACGCGCGGAATCGACCAGTATCTGCGCCTGGCCAAGCGTTTCCTTGGCCTGCCTGACCTGGGCGGACGCCAGTCCACCCTGATAAATGGGCACGGACACGTTGCCCTGGATGATGCCGGTTGTGTAACCGTACTGGCTATGCTGGACGGTGCCCTGGACACTGACATTCGGCAGGAACGTACCCTCCAGCGACTTCACGTTGAACGCCGCCGCGTCAACCGTGTATTGCGCGCTGAGAATGGACGGATGCTCCCGCAGACCGATTTCAACCGCCGCGGTTGTCGATGACGGCAACCCCTTCTGATACGGAGACGGCATCTTCAGGTTCTTGGGTTCGTCGCCGATGATCTGCACGTATACGGCCGCGCTTGAATTCGCGGCCGCCTGGGCCGCCAGCAATTGCGCGCGCGCCTGTTCGAGCTGCGCCTGGGCCAGCGCCACGTCGGTGCGGGTTCCTTCGCCGACATCGAGACGCGCCTGCGCCGCGTTCCTCTGTTCGTCAAGGAATTCCAGGTTCTGCTGGCGCGCGCTTACAATTGCGCGGTCCCGAAGCAGATTGGCGTATATCTGGACGGCCGAAAGCAGTATCGTCATTTCGTTGTTGATGAGATCCTGCCGTCCGCCAAAGACGCTCGACTTCGCCGCGTTGACATTGTTTTTCGTCTGAAAGCCGTCGAACAAGGTCTGGGTGATCGTCACGCCTGCGGATGCGTTGTCGGTGATTGTCGATGTTTGTGAAGGCGAATGCCAGGTCGTCGTGCGCGATGCTTCAACGCCGGCGACGATAGTCGGGCGATAGCCCGATTTGGCGATCGCCACGCCTTCGTCGGTCGCTCTCAGGCCGGCGCGAGCCGCGTTGAGGTCAGGATTGTTCTCGTAAGCCTTCGCCATGGCGCCGAAAATCGTCTCGGCGGAAGCAGCGCCTTGTGTCGCGGCCAAGCTTGCTGCGGCGACGGATAGAATAAGTAGTCTGCGGATACTTGACACTATATAAATCCCCATTTGACGAGCGAACGGCCAACAAACCGTCGTCTATCCACTACCCTGCCCCGTTATATGAAGCCGTAAAGCCTATGTTGCAACGGTTCAGCCATGCCAGGGAGTGAAGATGCCGGGACCCTGTAACCCATTGATCACACCTTGCGCCTTAAAAGACGAACTCTTCCGACCTTTCGAAACCATTCAGCAGTTTCACGGAAGTGTTGAAGCCGCGACGCGAAGACGTGTGACCGTCATCCTTCACGTAGAGCTTGGCGCGGCTTGCATTGCCGTGCCCTTCGACAACGACCAGCCTGCCGCCGTCGCGCAACTGGTCGAAGAGCGCCGTCGGCAACTCTTCCACGGCGCCGCCAATGAAAATCACGTCGTAGGGCGCCTCGGGCTCATAGCCCTTCCTCAGATCTCCGGTCACCACGGCGACGCTGTCATAACCGAGCCGGGAAAGGGTTTCGGTTGCTTCGGCGGCCAGGTCCTCATCGCTTTCCAGCGCAACGACGGAGCTCGCCAACAGCGACAGAAGCGCAGAGACGTATCCCGTGCCGCAACCGATCTCCAGCACGACGTCGTCCGGCGTCATATCCGCCAATTGCAGTAGTTTCGCCAGCGGCGAAGGCTCCATGAGGTAGCGAGACGCGCGCCCGTCCTGATCGGTCGACACGGGAATGTCGTCATCGATATAGGCGAGAGGTTTGAATTTCTCAGGCACGAAATCTTCCCGCGCAACCTCCAGAAAGGCCCGAAGCACGGGATGCGATGTTACATCGGTCGTGCGTATCTGATTGTCCACCATCTTTTCGCGCGCTGCTTCGTAATCGATGGTCATGCCACTTCTCCAAATAGTCCGCCTAGCGTCTTAGTTCGCGCAGCTGACAGTTTCAAGCGCCCAGTGACGCCACGTCGCCCATAACGGCGAACAGGAAGAATATGCCGCAGTATCTAATCATGAATTGGATACCGGAAACTTAATGCAAATTTTCGACAAAGGCTTCATTTGCGATAATCAGCCTCCAAGGGCGCCTGAAAGATAGCAGATGAAGTCGTGTATTTCACGCTCCATCCAGGAAAGCGGCCCACCGGTGGACAGGGGCGCCCTGGCGCCTTTGTATATGCCTTCCACGACAAAACGATCCTCATCATTGACCTTGTCGAAAAAGCCGATCGTATCGCGTAGAAACGCCTCGGGATCGTCCAGACCGGCGAGAACCTCCGGCGCGAGCGCTGCGCCAAACCGCACATGAACCTGGCCGGTTCCCTTCGGCATCAGCGTCAGATACCAAAGGTGGTCCGGCGCCAGCACGAACATGTGCGTCGGGAAGATCGTCGGCATGACGGAGGTGCGCCGCCACTCTCCTTCGAGCACATCGTTGTTCGCATGGGCCAGACCGTAGGTTGCGTCCTTGTTCTTTTTGAACGTTTCGTATGTAAAGTGGCTGTGGCGCTGGTCTGGAAAACCCGTGTCGTCGACCGGAAACCAGGCCCCCACCGTCGCCCGGTGCGCGATCGGCAGATGATAGCTTTCCATGAAATTTTCGGTCAGGAGCTTCCAGTTGGTGTCCCACACGTGATCCTGGGTCGCCACCTGGACATAATTTTCCATGCGGTATCGGTCGACGACCGGTTCGAGTTCGCGAAGCAGATCGCTGACCGGCGCAACATCCGGGTCAAGGCTCACATACACCCAGCCCCTCCAGATTTCGCATCTCAGCTCCGGCAAAGCGTTGTCACGCGCATTGAACCCTTCCGTCCTGTTCATCTGCGGCGCGCCGATCAGCCTACCGTCAATGTCGTAGGTCCAGGCGTGATAGGGACAAACGATGCGCCGGCAGTTGCCCTCGCCGGAAAGAAGCACCATCATCCGGTGAAGGCAGACGTTGGCAAAGGCCCTGACCGTGCCGTCACGCTGGCTAATGGCGACGATCGGCTGTTCGGAAATGGTGAACGTCAGATAGTCGCCAGGCTCGGAAAGCGCGTCCGCGCGCCCTATGCAGATCCACGATTTTCGGAAAATCCGCATCTGTTCCAGGTCATGGATTTCCTGATTGGTGTAGATCGCCGGCGGCATGGCGCGCGCCCGTTCCATAGGCGATGCGGCAATCTCCGAAATCTGCCTCAGCAGACGTTCGGATTCGCTCTTTGCAGACGACATTGCCGGGGCCTTTCATTGGGTATAGTCATTTGCATGCGAATGATCTTGAGACCGCCGTTTTGCGTTGTAAAGGAGAATTTTGTAACGCTTTGTATATTATCGGAAATCGCGTCTGTCTCCGCATTGCGAATTCGAGACGGTCATCGCCGGAACAAGCATAACTAGTGATAGGTGCAGAGATGTTTTCACGCGAACACATGAATTACGAACCGGTCGATCTGCCCGACAGGATGGAGTTCAGCGACGAGCAGATGTTGAGTGAAGCTTCTGCGTTTTACGACCGTATGCGCAAGCGTCACACCGTTCGTGAATACACCGACCGACCGGTATCGAGGAAGGTGATAGAGGATTGCATCCTTGCAGCTGGCACTGCGCCGAGCGGCGCAAACCATCAGCCCTGGCATTTCGTCGCCATCGCCGATCCGGAACACAAGAAACAGATCCGGCTGGCGGCCGAGGAAGAAGAGCGTCGCTTTTACGAAGGCGGCGCCGGTGATGAATGGCTGAAGGCCCTGGAGCCGATCGGCACGAACGACAGCAAGCCACATCTCGAAATCGCGCCATGGCTGATTGTGGTGTTCGCCCAGCGCTGGGGTCATTTCGACGACGGGACCCGCTTCAAGAACTACTACGTGCCGGAAAGCGTCGGGATCGCCACCGGTTTTTTGATCGCAGCCTTGCACCATGCCGGACTGGTGGCGCTGACCCATACGCCCAATCCCATGAAATTCCTCAACGGGCTTCTCGGGCGTCCGGATTCGGAAAAGCCGGTAATGATCATCGCGGCCGGGCATCCGGCGCCTGACGCCAAGGTGCCGCAGGTTGCGAAGATCAAGAAGCCGCTTTCGGAGATCCTGACGGTGATCGACTGATCAGGAGTTCAGGAAGCCTTCGACGCTTGTATAGAGCAGCCGTATCGAGAGGACGGCCAGCAAGATCAGCAAGGCGCGATCGAACGCCTTGGCGGACATCTTGCGCGCCGCCCAGGCGCCAAGCGGCATGGACACGAATAGCGGTGGTAGCGCGGCGAGGCTCATCCCGATCGTCGTCGGCGTCATCAGCCCGAAATAGCTGAGCGCGATGATTTGCACGACGGACATCGCGACGAAGAACGTCGAAACAGTCGAGATAAACTGAGCGCGTTCCAGACGCATGGCGTTGAGAAAACTGACGGCCGCCGGCGCCGAAATTCCCGCCATCCCCTGCAGCATGCCGCCGACAATCCCCATGGGAAGCACGATCTGCGACGCCCTGGCGAACGGCAGACGGAAATCAGGCCGTCCAATACGAATGCCGATATAGGCGAACACAGCCGCGACAAGCAGGATGGACAGGATATCGGCGTCAAGCGATGTCAGCAGCACCGAGCCGGCGAATGCGCCAAGGCCGCCGGCGACGGCGAATCTCACGGCGAAATTGTCCGGCAAGCGCCAGGCGCGGTATTGCCATTGTTGCCAGACATTCGTGACCAGATTCGGGATCACCATGATCACGACGGCAAGCCGGATATCCATAAACGCCGCAATCACCGGAACGGCGACAACCGGTGTTCCGGCGCCGGTCGCGCCCTTGACGAGACCTCCCAGAAAAAGAGCGCACGCAATGATCGCGAGCGAGAAGAAGCTGATGTCGGACAAGGAATTGTTCGCTGGCTATGGATTTCCACTCAACCGATATGGGCGGCAAGGAAGGCCTTGCTGCGCTCATGCGCCAAAGCCGCCGCCTCGGGCGCATAGGCGGCGGGCCGCGCATCGTTGGCGAAGGCGTGACCGGCGTCGTAGATATGAACCTCAAGTTCGGGCAGATAGGCCTTGACCTGTTCGATGACCTCCGGCGGCGTATGATCGTCGGTCGATCCAAAATGGCCGATCACGGGCGCCTTGAGCGGTGAATCCAGATATTGCTGCAACCGGGTGCCGTAGAAGATCATGGCGCCAGCGATATCAAGCTTCTGTGCTGCGCGAAGCGCCAGGCCGCCGCCCCAGCAAAACCCCATGACGCCAACCTTGCCTCCCTTCTCGGCAAGCGCGCGAACAGCCGCGTCGATATCCAGCATGGTCTCGACAGGGTCCGTCGACTGCATAAGTTCCAGCCCACGCGCAGCGTCCGAAAACGGGATCACGGCGCCCTTTTCCTTGCGATCGAACAGCGCCGGTATCGCGACGTCATAACCAAGCTTCGCATAGGTTTCGGCAAGGGATTTGAGTTGGTCCGTAACGCCGAAAATCTCCTGAAGGATGACGAGCCCGCCCCTGCTCTGGCCTTCGGCGGGCGCCATCCAGCAATCGAGCACGTGCCCGTCCGACGCGGTTATCTGTGTCATCATGAAAGGTGTTTCCATATTTAGTTGAGGGGCCGAGTATACTATGTTAGCGGGCTCGATCGTAATTTACAAAGTAAACATCGCTTCCAGAGCGATGGACCAACATTTCATTCTGAGTGATCTTGGGAGATGTTCTATGCATATTTTGGTCATGACCGCTTGGTGGCAATCGGCATTGGCCTGCATACAATCATTCGGAAGACGAGGACATCGCATAACCCTCATCGACCTTGGCGGAAGGCCGGTCAATGCGCAGTCGATTTATGTCAGCAATGTCATACCTCAGTCCCTCAGTGACATGCCTCTCGAGGAAGCCTGCGACGCGCTGATTGCAATAACTGTAGAGCACAAAATCGATCGGGTTATCCCGATATCGGATGCGGATGCAGAAATAGCAGCCCTCGCCCAAGCCAAGACTTCAAACACGGACCTCTTTCCAACCGGAACCGTCGAAGCTGTGCGCATCATGAGAAGTCGCAACAGAACGACCGAGTTATGCGCGGAGTTGGGGATCGACGCTCCCGCAACCGTTTTCACACATACGGATACACTCAAGTCGGACGCGGAAAAGATGGGGTACCCGTTCTTCTTGAAACAGTCCGGCAGCGTAGCGTCGAGAGGAGTAGCGCGCATTGACAATGAGAAGGTCCTGCGATCCGTCGCGCAAGACATCCGTCCCGGAACAGAGATCCAAATGCAAGAGGTGGTCAACGGCGATTTTGTCGGAGTGACAGCATTCTGCCGCGCTGGCGAAGTGGTAAAGAGTTTTGCTTTTCAGGCGCCGTATGAGCTTTCCTTTCGTGGCAATCCGCCCTTTGCGACTGCAAAAACGGTAACGCCTCAGCTGTTGGACTGCATGAGGAAGATCGCCGGCCGTCTCAACTGGAGCGGCGGTATCGACCTCGACTTCTTGCAAGGTGGCGAC
Organism: Flavimaribacter sediminis; assembly: GCF_019492055.1. GTDB lineage: Bacteria > Pseudomonadota > Alphaproteobacteria > Rhizobiales > Rhizobiaceae > Flavimaribacter > Flavimaribacter sediminis. The sequence goes on from NZ_JAICBX010000001.1 coordinate 1,722,086, forward strand.
GGCAAGACATATCTTCTTGAAATCAATCCGAGACTGTCAGGAACTATCGTCTTTGCTCAAAAAATCGGAATGGATTTTCCGTCTGCGTATCTGAATGTGGATGATGAAGTGTTCATACCCGGGCTCAACAGAGACGCAGATGGTTTTATTTGCCTCCTGACCGAATCCGGTTACCTCCGGCAGGATTTTCGGAGATGGTCCGATTATGCAAACAAATTCCGTTCGGAACATAGGTGTGTTGAAAGCGCATATCCCGATGACCCGGGTTTTTCGGGAGCTATGCATGCAGAAAACATGAACAACATCCGCGTAGGTTGCGAAATTTCCAGCAGGAGGAAGAGGCCGGGCGTTCTGCGTTCAATCCTCAAGCCAAAGCGTCGAAACCGCCCATCGTGAAGAACCGGTCTGCTCAATAGGCATTTGAATACGGTGCAGAATCAGCGCTGAGGCGATCGCCACGAGATGACTCGCAAGGCGGCTGTCCTAGAGCGGGTCAGTTTTTCATTGAATCGCGACGGGATTCCCTTTTGTGCTGATTTGTGATTCACACTGCATGCTGGGACGAGGAGGCCAGCATGCATGGTCAAGGCTTATTCAAATGATCTTCGCG
>NZ_JAICBX010000002.1 GCF_019492055.1 Flavimaribacter sediminis
GGCTTTCTCAGGTCACGGGCGACCTGACGGTACAGAGGCAACGCAAGCGCACTGCGGCCAGCGCCGAAGCGGCTGCGAGCATTGACGAAGTCATTGTCCTTCTTGTGCGCCAGCGGCGTCATCTGGAGGGCGAGATCGCCTCGATGATCGATGACGATCCGCTGTGGGCCTGTCTTGACGCGACGTTGCGCGCCTTCAAGGGGATTGCGTCACGGACGGTGGCTGTGCTGATGGCCGAAATGCCGGAACTCGGACTCGTCTCCAACAAGGTTATCGCCAAGCTGGCGGGTCTTGCGCCGATTGCCAACGACAGTGGCAAGCGCCAGGGGCGAAGACCGGTGCGCGGCGGTCGAGCCGGGCCGCGTTCGATCCTTTTCCTGATTGCACGCACCGTTGCCAGGTATGATCCGCACATGGCTGCCTTCCAGCAAAGGTTGCAGGAGGCCGGAAAACCGAAAATGGTCATCCGCATTGCGCTTGCACGCAAACTTCTCGTCATCCTCAACGCCAAAGCGCGCGATGCGAGAACAGAGTTTGCAAATGCAACTTGACAGCACAGATAGTCGCTCATCGCGGACTTGATCCGCGATCCAGCCGGCGTCGCGTCCGCGACGCAGGGAAAATCTGCGCACCTGTCTCGTCACGTCATTCAATGTGCAGATGGTGGCTCCGGATTTTTATCAGGAGACCATGAAAATGCTTTGTGTATCGCTATTCCGTAGGACAGAAGGAACAATACGAACAGTGTTTGATCAACCAAGAACATGAAACTGGATTCGATGTTTCCCGCAAATCCATGAAAGTAGCTCACCAAAAAATGAATCCGTATTGATTCACGACGGAGATATTGAAAAGGGTTACAAAGAGCGGCAGCGCCATTGAAGACAGGTCACGCGACCAAGTGGGGTCCCATCTCAGCGCCCTTTTTACGTCGAATTTGTCGACACGAATAACGAGGAGAGACAGGTATCCAATCAGCCCAATTGAGGAAAACATCAGCACATAAGACACGAATGGATGCAGCCACGGCCTGAACAGCAGTGCGATATTGATAACCCAAAGCGCCGTTATTCCGTATTTTTTCTGCATCAAAACCATCGAGTCAGATTTATTGATTTTATTTGAATGTACAAACTATGATCGAAATCTACACCAGTCGGCCAATGTGCCTCAAGCGCAGGCCATGCAAGTTGCGCCTCGACCAGCACAGCACACAGCTGCATTTGTTCGTTTGCAAGTAACTTTCCCCAACACCCTCATCGCGGACTTGATCCGCGATCCAGCCGGCGTCGCGTCCGCGACGCGAAAAATGCAAATGTCGCGCCGTTCAATCCGTTTGAGCCGGTTGCACGCCAACAATTCTGTCACACGCTGTCGTAGAATGGACACGTAAAAAGCGCGAATCGGTCAAAAGGGAGCGACAGGGAATGAGTGCGACGTTCAGGGAATTGAGCGACCGGATCGGCGAGGTGGGAGAGCTGTACGCAAAAAGGCACAATATCGCGCGCAGTTCCGACTGGTATCTGCTCAAGCTGACGGAAGAACTTGGCGAGCTCACCGCCGAGCATCTGCTCATGGACGGCCGAGCCCGGCCAGGTCCTGACGGATCAGGCGGCGCGCGCGGGGCGTTGGAAATGAGGCGGCGGATCTGTTCGGGCAGTTTGTCCTCTATTTGCGCGCGCACGATATAGACATCGAAGCCGCCATTGAGCGGAAGTGGCTGCGTCATCTCGATCATTACAAAAGTCTCGAAGGAACCGGAGATACTCGCTAGAGAGACGCCTTCGCCTCATCGCGAACCTGACCCGCGATCCATCCGACGCCCGTCGTCCAGAAGCTCAAATACCTTTGCGGGTCTCTGATTTTCGAACTGCCTTCATGTTGCAACCTTTTCGGTAACGATTTGTGCTAGAATTGCGCCGAGGATGGACCGGAAGGAGATTTTCCCGATGCTGTTGAACTCGCTCCGTCTCGCCCTTACGATCATGATTTTTGCGGCTCTGTCGGGTTCGCCACCGTCGATGGCGGCCTCGTCGAACATTCCGGCCTGGCTGCAAAAACATGTCGGCACGGGCGAAGGTCAGATTGCTCCCGTGGTTCTTGAGAGGGCGCGCGCCCTCTACCAGCAAAAGCTGCGCCAGGGCCAAGTCAGGAATCCCTGTTACCTTGCAAAGGACGCGACGCGCCCGAGTACATCGCGCAACGGCGCGCCGGGTCAGCGGTTTTACGTCATTTGCGAGCGACAGAAAACATTCCGCGCAGTTTCGTCGGGTTATGGCAACGGGCGAAAACTGAAACGCGCGAATTTCTCGAATGGCCGGCAGTGCGCGAAGAATTTCAGCAATGCGGAGGGGTCGAAGCTGACCATGGGCGGCTCGTATGTCACTGCCGAAACGAGAACCTCCTTCAAGGGCTACTACAGCCAGTCCGGCAAGCGACAACCGTTCCACCGCACATTCCTTCTGTTCGACGGCGAAGGCGACACGGCGAACGCCAGAGAGCGGGCGATCGGCGGGCATCCGGCCGTTTTCCTGAAATGGCAGTGCCGTTACAAAAATCCGAAAAGCCCCTATGCCGACAATGAAGGCTATGTGCCTTACGGCAAACTGGTGAACTACACCGGTGGGCGCAGCAATGGCTGCACGACATGGTCGCAGTCCGCTTCCAGCAAAATTCTTTCTCTGGTGGAGGGCAATCCGACGACGCTCTACATCTACCCGGAATCCGGCGACATCGACGCCGTGGCGAACGCAGTCAAGAAACGGAAATCCCTGTCGCGCGCCGGGCTATACTGGAACGCATCATGCCTGAAGGAAATCAAGGCGCCGAAGTTCTGGCCCAAAAGAACCCTCCAGCCGATCATCAATGAATGGCGGCAGTCGCTTCCAAAACAGCCGCCAATGGAATTGCCGATCTGCAAGTGAATTGAGCCGAGGGCGCCACCAGCAGGAAGGAGAGCGGCATGATCATCACAAAGCAGCTCCTTCTTCGGCGCGCGCGGATGAGCGATCTGGACGACCTGCATCAGGTCTTCTCCAATCCGGCGGCAATGCGATTCTGGGACAGCCTGCCCTATCAGGAGATAGAACAGACGCAGCGGCTGCTCGAAGCAATGATCGCGGCCTCACCGGACGAAAGCGACGATTTCGTCATCGAGCATGAAGGCCGGGCAATCGGCAAGGCGGGCTGCTGGCGCCTCGGAGAAATAGGCTTCATCCTGCATCCCGACCACTGGGGCAAGGGCCTGGCCCACGAGGCGCTGAGCGCTGCGATACCCCACATCTTCGAAAACCTGCCGATCGACCGGCTGGAGGCCGATGTCGATCCGCGAAACGACGCCTCCCTCAAATTGCTCTCACGGCTCGGATTTCGCGAAACCGGCCGCGCCGCCCGAACCATCCTAGTGGGCGACGAATGGTGCGACAGCGTCTATCTGGAATTGCCGGTCGCAACATGGAGACAGACGGCGCCGGATTGACGCCTTCAGGCCTCAATGAACTCGTAGTGCCGGATCGACCTGCTTTCGACCAGCTCTGCTTCCGCCGGGTCGATATGGGGGCTTTGATAATCGTCTCCGACGAAGACCTTCAAGGCTTCGAGATCCTTCCAGACCATGACGAAGCAAAATTCCCGCGGACTGTCCGGTCGCGGCGCGCCCGGAAGCACGGAAACGATCCCGTCAGTGTTTTTCATCAGTGGAATTGCGGTCTCGTGAAAAAACTTGCCGAATTCCACCTCCTTGCCTGGCCGTGTCACGACCTGAAAAACGCGCATGATCATTGCAAACACCTCCCTGTGCTGCCGCCGGACAGTCGAAGCCGTTCGGTCAAGAACACGAACGAGGGGGCCGCAGCGCCCCCCCTGGTAAACATCGATCTTTTGCGGGCTACCGGAAAGCTCGCACTACTTCGAAGGATCGGCCTGCAGCCACTCGAACGGCTTGGCTTCCTCGAAATGTTCCGCGGCATTGCCCGAGTAGTACTTGCCGCCGGCGATCGGAAGTTTCTTCGCCGGAGCCCCCTTCGACAGGTCCAGATCGTCCATCGCAACCCAGAAGGTGTTCGGGGTCGTCGATGAATCGAAGAAATAGATCCGGTTCTTCTGGTCGGCGACCGTGCGCCAGAGCGTGGAGGCGATGTTCGGCTCTCCCGGTGTGGTGATGCCGAGAGGCACGCTGACGGAGCGCATGACCGACAAGACCGAGGCGACGGCCTGGTTGGCGTAGGCCTGATCCGGAACCGCGGCGATGAAATTGGGATCGGTCTTGGTCGGGATCGCGCCGAGCAGGAAGGAGGCGCGGGCGAAACGGTCGGGCGCGGAGTTGGTGCCGGGCAGGAATTTCAGCCCGCCGATCTTTTCCCAGTAGGCGTTGAGCGCCAGTTGCTGGTCGTAGCTCGGCGAGTTGGTCATTACCGTATACTGCTTGCCGTGGTGAACCACGAGTTCGCCGTCGAGATATTCGAAAATCGCGGAATCGCCGCTTGGATCGGAGATCGAAAGATGCAGCGTGGCGGCAGAGCCGTTCGGCAGTTTCGGCGCGACGATGCGGAACGGCTGCGCCCGCAGCGACTCGACGGCTTCGGCGACGGTCGCAAAGTTGTCGAGCACATACTGCGCCCAAAGGCCGATCGACATCGGCGGCTTGTCGTCGAGATTGCCGTATTGCGCCTCTGCGAGATAGAGCATGTTGGCGACGAGACCCTTCTCGTTCATGCCGTCGGCGCTGGCGATATTGTAGGCGGAGGCGATGACGCTGCCATATTTGGAGACCCATTTCGGCGATTCCGGTCCGGCGGCGCCATTGCGCTCCATGCCGGCGGGAAATGCCCACAAGTCGGTCTGCATGTCCTGCATCCAGTCCATCGACCGGCCGGTCATCACCTCGTTCTCGCTTCCGGTGTAGAGGGTGCGGGTGCAGGCCTCGGCATCGGAAGGCAGGACCGTTGCGCTGGAAAACAGGGCCAGCGCAGCCCAGGTCAGGGTTTTCTTGTTGTCGGTTCGCATGTCGTTTTCTCGCTTTGCGCCGGAGCGCGGTTTGACGCCAATTCGAAGGCGGAACGGTCTGCAGCCATTCCTTCGCCCTATTTTTGTCAGGACTGGTGACGGATACGTTTTATGATCGGATACTTCGTCGTTACGATACTATACTGTTATCGCCACAGTTGCAGAAGCCTTGACACTGTATTTGCTAAATGCCGATTGTTACCGGAAGGCTAATGGAGAAGAATAATCGACTAGATTTCATCTCTTTTCTCGAAACGGCCGGCATGCGCTTTTGAATACTTCCCGAGCGTCGGAACATGCCTGCACTGAAGAAGCAGACCGTGCCTCGACTGACGTCGGAACGGCGTCGCAAAGCCCCAGGCGGTCGTTTCACCAGGAACGGGCGCCCAATTCCAAGTTCAGAACAAAAGAGGAACTTTTGTAATGAATTACGCGGCAAAATATGCTAAAATGCATGACGCCATTCAGGCGCGTATTCGTTCTCTCGCCGTGAAGCGATCTCGGCGGCCAGAATTCAATTGACCCAAAAATTCCGATTCCCGAAACAAACCCAGACTCGCCGCAGTGTCATGAAAAGGACTGAAAAGCGCAATTCCCGAAACGAAGCCAAATATCCCGATCGGCGAGAAACGCGGATTCCCGAAACAAAGCCAGATTTTTCCGAAATTATAATTTACACAACAATATCAATAATTTATAAGATATTAGTGCATCCGGCTTCAGGATCATTCTTCCGGTTCAGCGACGAAGAGCAGCGGATATCCTTCCTGCGCGCCGAAATCCGTGGCCTCTTTCGCCTTGGTCTCGGCGGCGTCTTTGGGCAGCACGGTGACAACGCATTTGCCCTTGGTGTGCGCTGTGATCATAACGCGCAAAGACTGGTCTTCGGAGAGCTTGAAGACTGTTTTCAGCACCCGGATCACGAATTCCCGCGGCGTATAATCGTCATTCAACAGAATGACCATGTAACGCCGTGGGCGCGCGATCTTCGGTTTTGTCTTCGTCTTTGTTTCAATATCGGACATCTGCGTCACGCCGAAACGATGCGGGCCGCCGTCTCCCGAATAGCCCTCGCTTCCTTCTATTCTGGAAGTAAAAACGCATTCGTCCAGTGGCGAGGGCAAAAAATGAACGGATCGTCCCTATGCCTCGGCCTGCCGGGCGATCGCCGTGCGAAACCGCGTCGTGCATTTCTTGATATGGTTCAGCAGATCCCGGGAAGCCCAGTGCCGATCGAACACGTCGTAGTCCACGACCCGCGAGGCGGTGTTCTCGAACGTTCCGAGTTCCCGATGATATTCCTTTGCGATGCGCGGGTAGCCCATGCCTTCGGCCATCGCCGCCAGCGCCAGGAACGTCACGAGATCGGAGATCAGCGGATCGTCGCCCCGGTCACGATTGGCGTAGACGTAGGCGTAGAGGTCGGGATGGAAGTTGGTGAAGACGCCGCTGAAGCCCCTGGAGCCGGCCTGCATCGCCTCGAAGGCAATCGCCGCGTTCGCGTTGATGATGGCGAGCGGCGACCCCTCGGTCAGTTCGACGCGCCGGCGCACCGTGTCGATATCGCACGAAACGTCCTTGAGGACGACGAAACGACCGGTGTCGCGGCAATAGGCCAGCTCCTCGTCGGAGAGCAGACGGCGGTAGGGCGCCGGGCATTCGTAGAGGCCGAGCGGCATGTCGGCGGGCAGTTCGCCAATCAGCCGGTCCAGGTTGCTCTTGAAGGCCTCTGTTCCCGCATCGTCGGGGTCCAGGCGGTTTGTCACCAGAACCAGCCCGTCGACGCCGGTATCGGCCATCGCCTGCAGTTCGGCGATCTGGTCCTCGATCCTGTCGGATATGTGACCGGAAGCGATCACCGGCGCCCGGCCGGCTGCTTTCTCGACAACGGAGCGCGCCAGCGCGACCCGTTCATCGAGCGAGAGTTTCTGCATTTCGCTGGACTGGCAAACCGCGAACAGCGCGTCGGCCCCATTGTCCAGATACCACTCGACGAGCGCCGCTAGACCTTCGTCGTCGATCGTGTCTTGCCCTGTGAAGGGCGTAAGCATGACGGGGACGATGCCCTCGATGGAAATTGCCATGGACTAATCCGTTTTTACTTTTTTCTGGTGTCGAGTCTGCTAGTTATAAATATGGAATAGCATTCCATTTTTCAAATTGCACAGGAAAAACCGACTTATGAAAGTTACCAGATGGGAAGACGACGCGACTGTCTGGTCCGGTCCCTTCTACGGAGACCGGGCAATTCAATACCAGCCGGAGACTGGGCCTGCAACCATTGCGGGACAAATCATTACATGCGTCGAAAAAGTCGACTGGAGCAACAGCGGCAATCGCGACCTTCTGCTGTCGAGCTGGGACGCCTGCTATGACGGTCGCGTTTTCCTGCACCCGCAAACGGGAACTGCCGAAGACGGCGCGCCGATCCTTGGCGAACGACGTCTCGTGGAAGGCGTGCGGGGCTATGTGACCGCCGTGCGCGATGGGGAACGGTTTCACCTTGTGTCCGCGTCGCGCATGCGCAAGCAGATCTACGTCTTTCCCAACATCGGAGAGCCCGGCGATCCGAAATTCGGCGATCCGGTGGCGCTGGATCTCGACGCCGACTGGGTCAAGGGCAACGAGTATTTCCACCTCGCCCGGTTTCACGACATTGACGGCGATGGACAACTGGAACTCATAGTCGGCACGGATTGCTGGGACGATTACTGGCCGAACGGGCTCGAATGGAACGACCACGGCTACCGCGCCTATGACGCCGCCGGCCGCTGGCTCGGCGGGCCGCTGCGCGGCTATCTCTACGTGTTCCGCAATTCCGGGACGCTTGACAAGCCGGTGCTCGAAAAGGGCGTTCCCGTGATGGGCGGCGATGCGGCCTACGAAGTCTATGGTCAGCTTGCGCCCGCCTTCGGCGACTTTTCCGGCGCAGGTCGCGATGATCTGGTCTGCGGCGAATTCTGGAACATCCTGCACTACGGCGCGCGGACCGGACCTTTGTCCTTCGATCCGGCAAGACTGATCTCCGACGCCGCCGGCGACCCCTTGGAACTCGACCATTGCATTCACCTGCCCTGCGCCGTGGACTGGGACGGCGACGGCAAACTTGACCTGCTCGTCGGCGCAGAAGATGGCTACATCACCTTCCTGCGCAACATCGGCAACGGGGAAGACGGCGTTCCGCGCTTCGAAAACCGCGGTCGGGTGGAAACCGCCGCTCCGGTCGTTCACGCCGGAGTCCTGCCGTCGCCGGCGGCTTTCGATTTCACCGGCAACGGCCGGCCAGACCTGGTCGTCGGCAACAGCGCCGGAGAGATCCTCTTTTATGAGAACGCCGGGGGAAGCCCACCAACCCTGAAAAAGGAAGTAATGGTAAAGGCGGGCGGGGAACCGATCCGCATCGCCGCCGGTCTTTCCGGATCGATCCAGGGCCCGTCGGAAAAACGCTTCGGCTACACCTGCCCGACAGTCGCCGACTGGGATGGCGACGGCAAACCCGATCTTCTGGTCAGCGACGTCACCGGATTTCACCGTTTCTACAAAAACACGGGCGCGGCGGGCGCGCCCTCATTCGAAACCTGCCGGCTGCTGACCTTCGAAGGCAAGCCTCTGAAGACTGTCTGGCGCGTGCGCCCGGCGGTCGTCGACTGGCTCGGCGACGGGCAACTGCACTATGTCTGCCTTGACGAGGAAGGCGTGTTATCGGACTTTCGGCGCGCTTCCGACACGGCGCTCGAAGACAAGCGCCGCCTCGTCTTCGAAACAGGGGACGAAATCCGCTTTACGGTCGATGTCGGCGGCGGCCGCGGGCGCGCCAAACTTTGCATCTGCGACTGGACGGCCTCCGGCCGTTACGATCTGATTGTCGGCGTCCATGCCCGCGCCAGCCTGCCGCCGGGCCCCTCGGGAGCGCCGCGAAACACCACCGGCCAGGCCGGCGTCTTCTACTTCGAGAATGTCGGCTCCAATGCGGCTCCGGTCTTTGCAGCTCCGAAAGCCATGCGCTACAGGGGCGAGGTCATCCAGATGGCGATGCACGTGGCGTCGCCGGAGGCGGTCGACTGGGAAGGCGACGGATCAACCGGCCTGATCGTCGGCGTGGAAGACGGAAGCATCGTGTGGCTGCCTCGCGGTGATCTGTCATGGTGACGGCGATAAACGGCAACTTTCGCCTGATGGGAGTCATCGGCGACCCGATCAAGCAGGCCCGCACGCCGGACAACATCAATCCGATATTCGAAGCCAGGGGCGCGGCCATGGTCTGCATTCCGCTGAATATTCCGGCGGCGCATCTTGCGACCGTCTGGGCCGGGCTGAAGGGCGTTAAAAATCTTGCGGGCTTCGGCGTCACCCTGCCGCACAAACAATCCGCCCTTGCGCTCTGTGACAGCCTCGATCCTCTCGCCGAACGCGTCGGGGCCGTCAATGTCGTGCGACGAGAGGCCGATGGCGGCTTCCGCGGCTACCAGTTCGACGGGCTTGGCTTCGTCAACGGGCTGCGGACTGAGGGGCATGATCCCGCAGGCCGTGAGGCGCTCATGGTCGGCGCGGGCGGCGCAGCCATGGCGATCGCCTTTGCATTGGTCGAGGCCGGCGTGACGCGTCTTGCGATCGCCAACAGGACGATGGAGAAGGCCAGAGACATAGCCGATCAGGTCAATCGCGTCACGGGGTCGGAGATTGCAGTCGCGGAGCGGGCGGAGCCGAAGCCAGGACAATTGCTCGTCAATGCAACATCGCTGGGACTGAACCCGGACGACGCATTGCCTTTCGATCCGGCGCTGATCGACGACACGATGACGGTCGCGGAAGTCATCGCAAAACCGGAAGAGACACGGCTGCTGGCGCTTGCGCGGGACCGTGGGGCGAAAGTGCATTCAGGCATACACATGATCCGCGGCCAGGCGCAGTTGATCGCCGATCATCTGATCGCCGTCGGGTCCTGAGAGAGAAGAGCGCCGGCCGGCAGTCCGGCTATGAAACCGGCGACCAGACCGAGCTGCGCCTTCAGCATGGCGTCGCCGTCGCTTGTCGCGCAACCAAGCCTGCGGGCCGCGGCCAGCAACGGTGTTTCGCGGTCGAGAGCCGCAATATCAGCGATCAGCATGTCGGTTCTGATGCAGCTTTCCGACAACGGCATCGCATCCCCCGGCTTGAGACCAAGGGGCGTCGCATTAATCACGACACCACAGGAAGCAAAATCCGGCCATGCCGTCGTGGCGATGGCGCACCCCTTGCCCTGATTGACCATCGACGCCGCCATCGCCGCCGCATCGCTTCTCTCGTCGACGATGTGCAGTCGGGCGATCTTCTCGGCTGCGAGCGCATGGGCGATCGCCCTGCCCGCCCCGCCTGCGCCGATCAGCAGCACCGTGCTGCCTTCCAGGCGTTTGCGCTCGTCTCCCAGCCCCTCGACAAAACCGACGCCATCGAAGAGAGCGCCATGCATCGCGCCGTCTTCAGCGCGTCGGACGGTATTGACCGCGCCAACGGCCCGCGCTGCGTCCGTCAGACTGCTGCACAAACCCGCTGCGCTCACCTTGTGCGGAACCGTGACGGCGATGCCTGCGACGTTGGGCGTCACCCTCAACGCCTCCCACACGTCGCGAAGACGGACGGCGGGCGTGTGAACCGGCACGGAGACGATATCGAGCCCGTGCTCGGCAAAGAGCGGATTGATGAGTCGCGGCGTCTGGACCTGCGCAATCGGATCGCCGATCACGGGGTAGATGCGCGTCGCCCCGCCGATATCGATCGCCAACGTCAAGCGCGTTCCATCACGAGGCCGAAGATAGACGCGCATCGCTCGATGCAGAGATCGATGACGGCGTCTGCGTCCCTCGCCCACCAGTCATCGGAGAAGATTTCCACCTCGATCGGCCCGTCATATCCGGCGCGCTTCACCGCATTCCAGAGATGGGCCAGGTCGATAACGCCATCTCCCATCATGCCGCGATCGGTCAGCGTATGCTTTGTCGGCACCAGCCAGTCATTGACGTGGAATCCGGCAATCCGGCCATGTTTTCCAGCCCGGGCGATTTCCTCGTCCAGTCGCTCGTCCCACCAGACATGATAGACGTCGACGACTATGCCGAGGTTTCGTCCAAGTCGGTCGCAGATATCGTTGGCGTGAGACATGGAAACGATAGACGATCGATCACCAGCGAGCATCGGATGCAAAGGTTCGAGCGCCAGCCGCGCGGCGCCGTCGCCGAGGTGATCCAGCAAATGGCCCACCGCCTCCTCGGTCATTCCTCGCGCCCCGTCCAGCCCCTTCTCGCCTTCCGGCGCGCCGCCCGGGAACAGCAACACATGGTCGGCGTCGAATTCCAGGGCCAAATCGATCGAACGTTTGGCTGCGTCGAGTCGTTGTCTGCGCTCCGTTGCAGATGAGGCCAGCAGCGGTCCCGCCCGGTTGTAGCCGAAGACTCGCGAGCCGGTCTGCGTCAGAACCTCTTTGGCCGCAGCCTTGCCGATGCGATCAATTTCGTTCTCCCATATCGAAACCATGGACAACCCGCGTCTGCTGCAGGCCTTCACGAACGCCGTCATGTCCATCTTTTCACGCACGGTCGCGTGATTGATAACGAGCCTGTCGGTCATGACGCGAAACCGAAATATCTGGGCAGCGCCATCGCCAGCCAGGGAATGTAGGTGACAAGGAACAGGATGAAAATTTCAGCAGCGATAAAGGGCAGGATCGCCTTTGCGCCTTTCTCCACCGGCAGCTTGGCTATGCCGCAGGCGATGAACAGGCAAAGACCCAGGGGCGGTGTGCCGCAACCGATAATCAGGTTCAGGACCATGATCACGCCGAAATGGATGGGATCTATCCCATAGGACAGCGCAATCGGGGTCAGGATCGGCGCCATGATGATGACGCTCGCGCCACCGTCCATGAAGGTTCCGATCACCAGCAGCAGAATATTCACCAGCAGCAGGAAGATGATCGGGTTTTCCGAAACGGTCTGAAAAAAGGAGCCGAGCATCATGGGCAACTGGAATATCGTCAGCACGTAGCTGAGAATCTTGGCGCAGCTGATGATCATCATCACCGCGGCCGTCAGCATGGCCGTATGTTTCAACATCACCGGCATGTCGGCGACCTTGAGCGATCTCTCGATCAGATAGCCGAAGATCAATGCATACAGCACGGCGAGCGCGCCGGCTTCCGTTGGCGTCACCACGCCGCCCAGAATGCCGCCGACGATGATCAGCGGCATGCCGAGTGGCCAAAATGCGTCTCGGGTGATCGCCACTTTTTCATTCAAGGGAAGCGATCCGGTCCGGCGCGGAAACTTGTGCTTCCGGTCGAGAATGAGAACCGTTGCAATCAGCGCAAGCCCGATCAGTATTCCAGGAATGAGACCGGCGATAAACAGCGCGCCGATGGATGTGCCGACCGACACTCCGTAGATCACCATCATGATGCTGGGAGGGATGATTGGCCCGACCGTCGATGAACTCGCGGTCACGGCAACGCTGATTTCCTTGCTGTAGCCTTCCTTTTCCATGGCCGGAATCAGCACGCCGCCGATCGCAGAGGTATCGGCCTGCGCCGATCCGGTGATGCCTCCGAAGAACATGCTGGCGACGATGTTGGCGTTGGCGAGGCTGGCTGGCATGCGTCCGATCAGCATCACGGAAAAGCGGACGAGTCGATCGGTGATGCCGGAGCGGTTCATGATCTCTCCGGCGAAGATGAACAGCGGTATCGCCAGGAGTGGAAAGAAACCTATCCCGGAATAGATGGACTGCGGAATGGCTATGAAGGGGTTGCCGAAGGTTTGGCCCATGCTGATCACGGCCAGCCCGACCGTTCCCGCCACGCCGAGCGAAATATAGACCGGAACCCCGATCATGATCAGGACGAACAGCAGGAGAATGAGAAGCAGGCCGGCGATCATGACGGTTCAATGCTTCGCCCGAACGACCCGCCGAAGAGCTTGGCCAGGAATTCATAGAGTATCAGGACGCCGCCAAAGGGCATGATCCCGTAAACGAGCCAGAGCGGCATGCCCGTCATCGTCGCCGTCAACCGTCGCGATTCCCAGGCGTAAGTCGTCGACGACCAGATCATGGCCACCAGGAAGCCGATAGTCGCAACCACGCCGATCACCCGCAAGATTGCGGCGATGCGCGGCGGCGTGTTGTCGAGCAGCATCCGCAGATCGGTATGGACTGCATGGCGCGTGGCGAGCGCCGCACCGACAAGGACAAGCAATATCATGAGGTTTATGACGACTTCGTTCAGCCACAGAATGCCGCTGGAAAGGATGTAGCGATAGAACACTTGAACAAGCACCAGAACCACGATTGCCGCCAGCGATGCGATGCAGACGGCGCTCTCGAACATGTGGATGACGCCGTCGGCCAGTCTTGCCGTCGTCATGCGGCCATTTGCGGATCTGCTTGCCATTGACTGTGTCGGAGCCTGACGAAGATTGAGTTTGAAATGATCCGACTCCGCCGGTGAAACAGGAAACCGACGAAGCCGGACGCCGAGTCACGTTGCCTGGGAGGACTGTAACTCGAAAGGCGCGCGGTGCGTCAACAGTCGTCACACCGCATGGTGGCGATTATCCCTCGTCGCGAACCTTGATGATGGTCTCGTAAAGCTCCCGCGTTTCTGGACTGGCATTGCTGAGATATTCGTCAATCAACGGCTGCACAGCTTCGCGGAACGCCGCCTTGTCGACCTCGTTCACCTCGACGCCGTTGTCCTTCAGCGTCTGCATGTCGGAGGCCATCGCCTCTTCCCACTTCGCATTGAAGTCTTCCTGAGACGCTTCCCCCGCCTTGAGAATGGCGTCCTGGAGTTCAGGCGAAAGGCTGTCGAAGACCTTGAGACTGATCATCTGCGGATCCGGAATGATGAACTGCTGGGTGAGCGAGTAGAATTTTGCAACCTCGTACATCTTGTTCGACGCGATCACCGGCGGTGAATTCTCGAGACCGTCGATGGTCTTCTGCTGAACCGCCGTGTAGACCTCGCTCCACGCCATCGGAACGCCGGTCGCGCCCATGGCGGTAATGGCTTTGGCCAGCATCGGGCTCTGCATGACGCGGATCTTGATGCCGTCGAGATCCTCCGGCGTGTTCACCGGACGCTTCGAGTTGATGATGCTGCGTTCGCCGAGATTCCACCATCCGATGATCTTGAAACCGTTGGCTTCGGCGTCCTTGTTGAGCAGTTCGGCGACGCGCGGATCGGTGATCACACGGATCGCGTCAGCGCCGCTGTTGAACAGGAACGGAACCGAGAAAATCGACCACAGATCGCTGAAATTGCCGAGGTCCGACGCGGCTGCTTCGGTCATCTCGATGGAGCCGTTGCGCAGACCCTCGAGGCTCTGAATCTTGTTGCCGAGCTGAGAGCTCGGGTAAAACTGGAAATCGATCTTCCCGTCGGAGTACTCCTCGAGGAACACGCCGAGTTGCTTGGCGCCGTTTGCCTGCGCGCCCGCGTCGGGAAAGACCGCCGAGTATTTGAGCACGACCGGATCGTCGGCCTGGGCCTCACTCGGCGCGAGTGTGGAGCCTGCCGCTACGGCGCCGGCGAAAGCAGCCGCCGCCAGCATGGTGAATTCACGTCTGAAAATTCGAAACATATCATTACCTCCCAAAGGCTGTACAAGAGGCTTTTTTCAATAACGGAATTCAATTCCATTTTCAATTCCTATTTTATTTTGTTAGAAACATGATGATAAACAAGCACATCGGAGCCGCGTAATGAGCTTGTTGCACAACCACATTCGGAATCTGAAATGAAGATCGTCATACTTGAAGCCAGCCATTGGCATGTCCCACTCTATCTCGACGCACTCGGTGACCACGGGATTGAGGTGGTGGGCGTATCGGATTCTGCACGCGGTCCGGGGCCGGCGATTGCAAACCGTTTCGGGGCGCGATTTTACGAGCGCTACGAATCGATGCTGGACAATGAGCAACCGGATTTCGCCTTTGCGTTCGGTCGCCATTGCGACATGAAGGCAATCGCGACGACACTGATCGATCGCAAGATTCCCCTTGCGCTGGAAAAGCCGTGCGGCATGAATGGCGTCGAGGTGTCGGAACTCAGACAACTGGCCGACGCGCAGAACGCCTTCGTTTCAATTCCTCTCATTTTCGGCTTCAGCGACCTTCCGGCGGCCCTGACGAAAGACGATCCGTCCTCGCCATGGCGGCACATGGCCTTTCGCTTTATAGCCGGACCGATAGAACGATACCTCGACGCCAATTGTCCGTGGATGCTCGCGCGCGACCTCGCTGGCGGCGGGTGCGCCATCAATCTCGGGGTTCATTTCGTCGATCTCGTGCTGCGCCTTACCGGACAGGACGTCATTTCGGTCTCAGCCCGGATGACTCACGCGCCGGACAAGGCCGATGTGGAAATCTATTCGTCGATGACACTGGAGACGCAAGGCGGTCAGATCGCAACCATCGAAACCGGCTACACGTACCCCGGCGGAACCCCCGAACTCCGGGATTTCACCTTTGCGCTCGCGTCAGACGACGCCTACTACCGCTCCCGGCCAGAGGGTGTGACGAGAACGCCGCGGGATGGATCGCCGACGCGCCAAATCGACATCGAGCTGAACACAGACATTTTCTACGCCGCCTTCGTGCGGGACACGTTGCAAGCCTTCCGCACGGGCAGGAAACCCCTTGCGGGGCTCGACAGGATGGAGCGGATCATCAATGTGATAGATTGCGGCTACGAATCGAACGAACAGGGCGGAACGGCAGTCCGCGTCCGCGATCAAGAGGCGCGAGACGGAATCACAGCGCCGGGGGCCGGTTAGATGTCACAGATCAACAGATGCTTCGATATTCTGGAGCTGTTTTTCGAGAACCCAGGCGGGCTGAGCCTTTCGGAAATCAGCGCGCGGACCGATATACCGATGGCGACCGCACACCGGATATTGAGCTTTATAAAGAACCGCGGTTACGTTTATCAGGACGCACGGGAAATTTATTATCTCTCCCTGCTGCTGCCATCCATGGGCGCCAACTATATCGGCGGAACGGGTTTTAGAGAGCTGCTTCAACCGCATCTGGACCGGCTTGCAGCCTTGACAGGTGAACATGTCCGCCTGTCCTCCGTCGTCGACGGCCAGATCATCTGGGTCCTGCGCGCAGTCGTCAGCAGCCACGGTCTGCAATATCGCGGCGGAATAGACACCAGGATCATTCCGCATACGACAGCTTCCGGAAAAATGTGGCTCTCAAGCCTGAATGACGAGGAGGCGCTGCGCATCGTCGCCAACTGGAACATCGAGCAATCGCGAAACTACGCCGGCCCGAAGGCTGTCACCTCGGTCAAGTCGCTGCTGGCCGATCTGAAGTCCATTCGCAAACTCGGCTATTCTATCATCATAGAGGAGGCGGAAGTCGGCGTCTGCGCCATTGCCATGGGCGTCTACCAAAACAATGCGCCGGGCCAACTGCTTGGCACAATCAGCGTTGCCGGTCCAACGGCGAGACTGGATCGCAACACGCTGGAAAGCCTCGTGCCCGACATCAGGGAAACAGCGCAAAAAGTCCAGGAAACCTGGAGCCTGTGGACTTCGGTCAACCGCGAACCGATAGCGATGTCTTCGCTGGTGTAATCAGCTCAGCAGGCTGTAGAACATGCGCGCCGACGTGACGACAAGAAATCCTGCGAAACAGTAGCTCAGCACGCGGCGCGGGATTGTATGTGCGATCTTTGCTCCGATTGGAGCAAACAGGGTCGTCAGCGGAACAATCGCTATGAAGCCGAGGAGGTTGACGTAACCGATGGAAAAAGGCGGCAGGCCGGATGCTCCCCAGCCGGCGATAATATAGCCGATTGTAGCGGGAACCGCGATAACAAAGCCGATTGCCGCGGCTGTGCCGACTGCGCGCCTGATGTCGAAACCGAATGCCGTGAGTATCGGCACGCCAAGCGTTCCACCGCCGATGCCCATCATCGATGAAATCAGACCGACGCCGACGCCGGAGCCGAACTTGACGCCGGCGTTCGGAAAATCGCTCGTCAGCGCCGCGTTGTTCGCGCGCGCCAGCATATTGACCGCGACGACCAGCGCCACCACCGCGAAGACCAACGTCAGCACCTCGCCGCCGACATAGCCGGCGATCGTGGTGCCGATCACCACGCCGATGATTATCGGCGCGGCCCACGACCGCAGCAGGGAATAGTCGACCGCGTCTCGTTTCGAATGACTGCGCGCCGACGAAAGCGAGGTCACGACAATGGTCGCAAGCGAAGTCGCCACCGCGACCTTGATGGCGATCGCCTCCGGCGCCTTTATTGCGACCAGCACGGAATAGAGCACCGGCACGATGACGATGCCGCCGCCGACGCCCAGCAGCCCCGCGATCAGTCCGCCAACGACGCCGGCTCCGATCATCGAGATTAGAAAAACGAGATGTTCGGCGGTGAAGATGCTGGAAATGTCCATGTTCGGCCCGTGTTCAGACGCCTAGCGCGATGCCATCCTTGCGATGATCGGAAGCCCCGAGGAGCAGGCCGCGCTCGCGGTCGATCCAGATCGCCTGGCAGCCGCCTATCGGCTCGTCCGCCCAGGCTGTCTTGTGTCCGCGGGAATCGAGATCGGCCCTGACGTCCTCCGAAATCGTCGTTTCAAGCTTCAGCGTTCCGTCAAAGCAGAAACTGCGCGGAGCCTCGTTCGCCATCTGCGGATCAAGCCCGATGTCGATCAACTGGCTGAGAAAATGCGCCTGACCCGCGGCCTGGTACTGCCCGCCCATGACGCCGAACGACAGCACTGGCTTGCCATGCTTCATGAGCATGGCGGGAATAATCGTGTGAAACGGCAACTTGCCCCCCTCGACTTCGTTGGGATGCCCCTCCTGCAGGCTGAAACCCGAACCTCGGTTCTGGAATAGCACACCGGACTCCGGCGCGTAAATTCCACTGCCAAAGCTATCGAAAATCGAGTTGATAAGAGAAATGGCATTGCCGTCGGCGTCGACGACCGAGAGGTACACCGTATCCTTGTGAGTAGGCCCTTCCCAGGGCTTGGCGGGCGTCGCCCGTCCCATGTCGATTTGCTTTCTCAGCCTGGCTATCGTGTTGTCGCACAAGATCGCCTCGACATCGACCGGATGGCTTCTGGGATCGCAAATGACGGCGTCGCGCATGGCGTAGCCGATCTTGCAGGCCTCCGCGAGCACATGGATCCGGTCGGCTTCCGACATTTCCGAAAACGCGAAGCCATCGAGAATGCGAGCGATCAGAAGCGCGGCAAGTCCCTGGCCGTTCGGAGGGCACTCCATCAACTCGTAACCTTTGTAGGGCGCTGTGATCGGCTCGGTCTCGAAGCTTGAGAAGCTTTCGAAATCCTCGAGCGTATGCAGCCCGCCTGCCTGTCGAAGCACGCCGACCATCTCTTCCGCGATGTCGCCTGCATAGAAGGCGTCCCGTCCTTCCATCGCGATGCGTTGCAACGTCTCAGCCAGCGCGGGCTGGCGAAAACGTTCCCCTTCCAGAGGCGCTTTCCCGTCGGGAAGAAAAGCCGTGCGGCACGGCGCATGATGCGAAATCCGGTCACGGGACTTGTTCCAGTCATAGGCGACCCGCGGCGTCACGCAGAAGCCGTCGCGCGCGGCGGCAATGGCGGGGGCCAGGATGCGCTCCATGTCGAACCGGCCATATTTCGAGACCAGCGCGCACCATGTGTCGATCGCCCCCGGCACGGTCACCGCGTGGGCGCTGTCGGGCGGTATTTGCGTCAAACCGGCGTCTCTCAGGGCGTGCGCGGTCAGCGCCGCCGGGGCGGGTCCAGATCCGTTGATCGCAACCGGCTCCCGGCCATCAAGGGCAAGCAGGGCGAAACAGTCACCGCCAATGCCGGTCATCTGTGGCTCCATGACGGATTGCAGGGCGACGGCCGCTATGGCCGCGTCGACGCAATTGCCGCCGGATCTGAGAATATCGACAGCCGCCAGCGTCGCCAACGGATGGGATGTGGCCGCCATGGCGGTGTCCGATATACAGAAGGACCGGCCCGGTTTCTGGAAATCTCTTTGCTTCACCTGCTTGTTCCTTCTTGTTGCCGTCAGGCGGCGAGAAAGGCGCGAACCATTTTTCGGGCCGCCTCATGCTGGCCGGCGCGCCATTCGGGAGTATCCAGATCGCGTTCGAAAATTACCGACAGCGTATACACGTTTGACAGGTGAAACTGGTTCAGCGCAACCATCATCACGTAAACATAGAGCGGATCGAGCCCTGGTTGAACCGTTCCGCTTTCTTCACCTTTCAACAACAGGTCCCGAATGAGCTCCAGAACCGGCGACGCCATTTCCGAGACACGCTTCGAGCTCTTGAGGTATCGTGCTTTCTGAATGTTCTCATTCGACAAAAGCCTGACAAGATGCCGATTGGCGGCAAAATGCCGGTTCATGAAGTCGAAGAGCTGCAGCAACCCTTCCATCGGCTCCAGGTGCTCGACGTCAATCTTCAGCTCTTCCTTGCGAAGATCACCCAGCACGTCCTCGAGCACAGCCAGATAAAGACCCGACTTGCCGCCGAAATAGTGATAGATCATGCGCGGATTGGAGCCGGCCCGCTTGACGATCCGCTCTGTTCGAGCGCCCGCGAAACCGTGCTGCGCGAATTCGATTCTCGCCGCCGTCAGCAATTTGCCGCGGGTGTCGGCGGCGTTGCGCGTGCGCTTGCGCGGGCGGGCTTGCCTGTTTTCGTCAAGCATGGTCTGACCGGAATTGACCGGAAAGTCGCTCGGTGAGATCAAGCAGCGCCCGATCTGCGCCCGGCGCGCCAAGGAGTGAACAGGCGATGCCTCGACCGCCTGATGCCGCGCCAAGCTGGACCAGTGGCGCCCCGGAGTGCCCGGCGACCGCGTTCAGTCCCAGAGCCCGCCCATAGAATTCTCCCAATGTCTCCTCCGTCTCCTCATGTGTCAGCCAGGCGACCGGCGACACGGGTAAAATCAGGGCGGTGTCGGCAGGACACACTCGAACGAGATGTCGCGCAAAAGCCTGGCGAACCTTGAGCGCCTCCCCGTACTCGCCTTCGCCAATCCGCCGGACGCTTTCAAATCGCGCCTTGATGGACGCCCCGAAATCCGGGCGGATTTCCGCAATCCTCGCCCCCAGGCTGCGGTTGATCTCGTAGCCCTGCACTGTCTGATAGGTCGCGCTCAGTTCGGCAAGCGGAAACTCGTTGAAAAGCTTTACGGGATCGTCCGTCGCTATCGCGCCGCCGGCGTGGACCATATCATCGGCGACGGCCTTTTCGACATGGTCGAGCGCATCTTCCACAAGTCTCACGCGATGCACGGCTGGCGCATTCGCCGCCGGCAGCAGTGTCTCTCCGATTTCGCGCAGCAGACGTGCGTCGCGCGCGAACCATCCAACCGTGTCGTAGCTGGGCGCAAAGGGCAGCACGCCTTCAATCGACACCGCCCCATGGCTTGGCCGGAATCCGTACACGCCGCAAAAAGCGGCCGGCGCGCGGACCGACCCGCCCGTATCCGTGCCAAGGGAAAAATCGCACTGTCCCGTTGCGACTGCGACGGCCGATCCGCTTGACGACCCGCCGGGCAACCAGTCCGGATTGCGTGGATTCACCGGCGTTCCGTAGTGGGCGTTGGCGCCCTCGAGACTGAAGGCGAGTTCGTCGGTCACGGTTTTGCCGACGCATCGCGCGCCCGCCGCAAGCAACAGTCGCACGGCGTCGGCGTGCTTTGCGGCGCCCGACGCGGCGGCCCGCCAGACCGGATTGCCGCCGCCGGTGCGCCGGCCTTCCACGTCGATCAGGTCCTTGACGCCAAAGGTCTTTCCGGACAGCACGCCAGCGCCCGTCGCGGCGATATCGAGCCGCTCTCCGGGAACAAAAGCGCTGCAGGCGGTCCGATGCATATGTGTCGGCTTGATCGTCACTTGGGCAGCGCCGCGATCACGTCGCCGGAAGAGCAGACGAAACCGAAGCACTTCTTCACGTTCCAGACCGTCGCTTCGGTGCAGAAGTCCGGCGAGGAGGTCGCACAGCAATCCTCGACCATGATGCAGCCATAGCCGAGGAAATTCGCATCCGTCAGCGAATGCAGCACGCACTGGTCCGTATTCACGCCGGCGAAAAGAATGCTTCGCACGCCGAGGTTCTTAAGGATCGAGTCGAGCGGCGTATCCCAGAAGCCGCTGATTCTGTACTTGTCGACCATGATGTCGCTGTTGAGCGGCTTCAGTTCATCGACGACGGCGGCCGCCCAGGAATCTTTCTGCAGGACGGGCGCGCCGTTCGAAGGCAGGGGATCACCAAGACCGATGCCTTCCCCGCTGTTTTTGTAGAGATGGATCTGGTTGGGCGGCATGTTCAGAAGGTCAGGCCGGTTGCCCCAATTGACCCAGATCACCGGCACGTCATTGTCGCGCAATTTCGGCAACAAGGCCCGGAGTGGCTCGATCGGCGCCCGGTCGGATTCGTAATCGCCGCCAGCCTGTTCAACGAGTCCGTCTTTCGCGCAGAAGTCGTTCTGCATGTCTATGATGATGATTGCGGTGCGCGCCAGGTCCACGGTCACAGTCTGCGGTTTTGCGTCAATCGTGACAACGACCGGCTCCACCACCGGAAGCGTCATGTCGACATTCGCCGCCGTCGCAGTCCAGCGCGTATTGCGTCCGACGCCCAGCGGGTTGCTTTTGACCATCTGTCCCGATTGCTTTTCCATACCGTTCGCCTTTCGCGTCTCCATATTTGCCTGAAACAAAGCAAGCAGCGTGCCAGCGCGGCAATCACCGGATTTTCGGCATTCCGCGATAGCGCCGACGACGACGCTGCCCATTTGGGCGGCAGATGGGCCCGCGCATGAGCAATAAATAATCATTTACTTACTTAGGCAAACCTCTTCGCTACCCAGTTCCCTTTTAATTCAATGATTTCCCGGTGTGGCACATGGATTGCATCGGCGAAGGGCGAGGTTCGCAGAACGCCTCGAACGACTCCAAGAGAAAGGGACACCAATGTTCACCCGACGCTCAATCATAGCAAGCTTTGCAGCTGCGACACTGATGGTCGCCAGCTCCGCTGCTGCGTTCGCCGCCGACCCGCTCAAGGTCGGAATTCTTATCCCGGGCTCCAAGTCTGACAAGGGCTGGATGGAATCCGGCTACAATGGTCTCGTCGCTGCGCAGGAAGAATATGGCGATAAGATCGAAGTCCAGATGATCGAAAACATCAACTACGCCGATATGGAGCAGGCGATCACGCAGCTTGCATCCGGAAACGATCTCGTTATCGGCGTTGGCGGCCAGACCCAGGCCGCCATGGTCAAGATCGCCCCGCGCTTCCCGGATGTGAAGTTCTCTATCGTCGGGGGCAACGCCGGCGTGGAAGTTCCGAATGTCGCCGGTTATGACGTCAAGCAGGCGGAAATCGCCTTCGTCGCCGGAGCTGCAGCAGCGATGCTTTCCGAAAACGGCGCCGTATCCTATGTCGGCGGCATGGAAATTCCGTCGATCGTCAATGCGGGCAAAGAATTCGGCAATGGCGCGCGCTACATCAATCCCGACATAAAATATTTCGAAAACTACACCGGTGACTTCGACGACGTCGCAAAGTCCAAGGAAGCAACGCTCGCAGCCATCGCCCAGGGCGCCGATATCCACTATCACATCCTGAATCTCGGCCTGCGGGGCATGGAACAAGCGGCGACCGAAAAAGGCACGCACATCATCGGTTCCTATACCGACTATTGCGGCTCCGATCCGCTTTATCTCGCCTATTCCATCACCGGCGTCGGTTTCCAGGTTGAATACGCCATCGATGAAGCGGTCAAGGGAACATGGGAAGCCGGTTACAAGCCTTTCGGTCTCGCCATGGGCCCTGAAGCTTCCGGAATCGCCGTCTGCGATCCGGCGCCCGGCATGATGGACAAACTCAACGCCATTATGGAAGATATCGAGTCCGGAAAGATCACGGTGCTCGAAGGTTGAGACACTTGAACCAGGGCGCGGCCGTGCAGGGCGTGCCCGCTCCTGCAGAAAAAACCGAACCACAACCGCTTCTGACGCTCTCCGGAGTGGGCAAGCGGTTCGGCGAATTTTCAGCTCTCTCAGACATAGACATCGCCTTCAACGCGCATCAGGCGCATTGCCTGCTCGGCGAAAACGGAGCAGGCAAATCGACGCTTTGCAACCTGGTGTTCGGCATACATCAGCCCACCTCGGGCGTCATGCGGCTTGAAGACGCGCCCTATGCGCCAGCCAATCCGCGCGACGCCATGGGGCACGGCGTCGCCATGGTGCATCAGCATTTCAGCCTGATCAACGAACTGCCTGTTATCGACAATCTGCTTATCGGCAAGAAATTCGGACGCCTGAATCGAAAAGCCGAGGCTGAAAAAATCACGGCGCTGGCGACGGAATTCGGTCTCGACCTGGCCCCTTTCGAGATCGTTGGAGACCTGTCGGTCGGCCAGCGTCAGCGCATCGAAATCGTCAAGTGCCTGATGCAGCGTCCACGTCTGCTTATCCTCGACGAGCCGACTGCAGTGTTGCTGCCGGAAGAGATCAATTCATTGCTCGACGTCTGCCGCCGCGTTGCCGAAAGCGGCTGTGCGGTTGTCATGGTAACGCACAAACTTGCCGAGATCGCCCGCGTCGCCGACCGCGTCACAGTCTTGCGCGGCGGACGAGCCGTCGCCCATTCGGCGGAACCCTCAAATGACATGGACGCGCTGGTTCGCGCAATGATCAGCCGGGAAGGCGGAGCCGGCGACAATCGCAATTTCGGGGTCAGCGCGCTTCCGCCGCGAAACCCGGCGCCGCATCGCGGTCCACGGCCCGAGGCCATGCAGATCGACAATCTGTCCTTTGTCGACGAGATCGGCGTCAAACGTCTCGACAGCGTCACGCTGACGATCACGGAAGGCGAAATCGTCGGCGTCGCCGGTGTGGAGGGAAACGGCCAGAGCGAGCTTGGGTCCATCCTGGCCGGACTTTCCCGTGCGACGAGCGGCCGATGGTTTGCCGCAGGGCGCGAAATGACCGCTGCGAAACCCCGCCAGATTACGGCGGCGGGCGTGGGCGTGATTCCCGAAGACCGGCATCTGGTCGCGTCTATCGGACAGCTGTCGCTCGCCGACAATCTGCAGCTTGGCCGCATGCAGAGGTTTGCCCGATACGGCCTTATCGACCGCAAGGACCAACGCGAAGCAGCAAGCACGCTCATGCAACGTTTCGACGTGCGCGCGCCCGACAGCCAATCGGCATTCTCGACGCTTTCCGGCGGCAACCAGCAAAAGGCCGTGCTCGCGCGCGAACTGACAACGCCGAATTTGCGATTCCTTCTGGCCGCCCATCCGACGCGCGGACTGGATATCGGCGCCATCGAAGCCGTCTACACCTTCATCCGCCAGGCCGCAGACCGTAACACCGGCGTTCTGCTGATCTCCTCGGAACTGGACGAGTTGCTTGCCGTCGCCGACCGCATCGTCGTTTTCTATCGCGGCCGCATAATCGGAGAGCGGCCAGCCAGCAGCGACAACAGGGATCACATTGGTTTGCTGATGTCCGGGAAGACGCCATGACTGATATCCCGCAGCATCCCCCGGTCATCCGGTCCGCCGTCTACAAAGACATGTTCGGGCGGATCGCCATACCAATTATTGCCGTGGTTGCGGCGTTTCTTGTCGGACTGATTGCGGTCATGGCCATGGGCGTGTCGCTCGAACGGGCGATCTCGGCATTCATCAACGGCGCCTTCGGCTCGGCCTATTCGATTTCGGCGTCGCTGAACAGGTCCGTTTCGCTGGCGCTCGTCGGGATCGGCTTCGTCATCGCCGCCCGCGCCGGGCTGACGAATGTCGGCGGAGAGGGTCAGATCGCAATGGGCGGCGTGTTCGCGACGGCGCTGTGCCTGGCTCCCGGCATGGCGGAGCTGCCATTTGGCCTGTCCTTCATCATTCCGCTTGTCGGTGGAGCGATAGCAGGCGGCGTCTGGGGCGCTATCGCCGGCTTCCTCAAGGTTCGCGCCGGCGCCAACGAGGTCATCACGACCTTGCTGTTGTCTTTCATCGCGATCTGGCTGCTCTACTGGTCGGTCCAGTCTGAAAATCTGCTGCGCCAGCCCATGACGTCATCCGCAACGCTGCCGGAATCCCTTTCCATTCCCGCATCCACACAGGTTCCCCTGCTGACCGGCTCATACGCCTCGCCTGTCACCTGGGGGTTGCCCCTGACGATTGTGATCGCGATTGCCGCCGCGATCATTCTCTCCCGCTCCGTTTTCGGCTTCAATCTGAAGGCCATCGGCTTCAATCCGGTCGCAGCCGCCCGCGCCGGCATTGCGGTCGGCGCAGGCGTCGTCACCGCATTGTTCGTTGCAGGCGCGCTTGGTGGCCTTGCCGGCGCTGTGATGCTGCAAGGCGAGCAATACTCGCTGAAAGCCGGTTTCTGTTCGAATTACGGCTTCGACGGACTCGTCGTCGGCCTGCTTGCAAGGAACTCGATTACGGGCGTTATCGCCGGCGCTTTGCTCTTCGGCTTCATGCGCTCGGGCGGCATCTCCATGGAAATGATGGCTTCGGTCCCCTCCGCTCTCGTCGGCATCATCCAGGGTATGATCGTGGTTTCTATCGCCGGAGCAGCCTATTTTCTTGATCGGGGGTCTGCGCGATGACTATGGAACTGTTTGTGGTTTTCCTGGCCTCTTCCATCCGGCTTGCCGTCCCTCTGCTGTTTGCCGCAACCGGCGAATATGTCAGCGAACGGGCCGGCGTGGTCAATATGAGCGTCGAAGGGATGATGCTGACAGGCGCCTTCGGCGGCGCGCTCGGGGCGGCGATGACCGGTTCCCCCTTTGTCGGATTGCTCTTCGCCGTCGTTTTCGTGCTACCGATCGCGCTGCTGCAAAGCGTTTTGACCAACACGTTGCGCGCCAACCAGGTGGTGACCGGGATAGGAATCAATATTCTCGTTCTGGGGCTGACGACCCTCGGCTACAGGCAGTTTTTCGGGAACCGTTCCCGCGAGATGATCACGGGTTTCAACGCCTGGTCTCCTCCGTTGCTCGGAGACCTGCCCGTCATCGGTCCGATCTTTCATCAGGCCGGCCTCGCCTATCTGGCCGTCGCAATCATCATCGCTTTGGCCTGGTTCATATCCCGCACCGGGGTGGGCGTCGCTTTGAGGGCCGCCGGCGAGGATCCGCACGCCGTTGCGATTTCCGGCGTTCCCGTAATTGCTCTGAGGCACGGCGCGGTTCTTTTTACCGGCCTGATGGCGGCGCTCGGCGGTGCTTTTCTGTCGATCGCGGAAATTCACACATTTACGGAAGGCATGACCCGGGGGGCCGGTTATCTGGCGATTGTCGCCGTGATTTTCGGAAACTGGCGGATCTGGCGCATTGTGCTCGCCTGTCTGCTTTTCGGCGCCGCGACGGCGTTACAATTCCAGTTGCCGGCAATAGGTGTCCAACTGCCAAATGCGCTGCTTATCATGATGCCTTATCTGCTGGCGCTGCTCGCTGTCGCAGGACTTGTCGGACGCCAGATTGCGCCGCGAGCGCTCGCGCAGCCTTTCTGGAAATAATACGGGCCGCCGTCAGTCCGGCATCTGGGTGCGGCCGACCGGCAGACTTGCAATGACGTCGGCGCGCGGTTCGGGTTCGGCAATGTGCGGGTGACGCCGATAAACGACATAGGACACGCAGGACACAAGCCCGAGGATCGGAACCAGCGTCGCCATGGCGTTCGTGGGATTGGCGAAAAGACCGCCGATCGTCCCCATGACCAGGCCGGTTCCCATCTGCACAAAGCCCATCAGGGAAGCCGCTGCTCCGGCAATGCGCGGAAATGGCGCAAGCGCCGCTGTCGTCATCGCGGGCATCACGAAGGCTATGCCTGCGGAGTAGATGCCCGTTGGAAGGATCACGCGAAGATAGGTGGGTTCTACAAAGAACAGCGCCATGCTTGCGATGCTGCCCAGAAATATGAAAACAAGTCCGGGCAACACCAGACTATAGGCGCTGTAGCGCCCGATCAGATGACGAACGACCAGCGAGCCGAGAAAGAAGCAGCCGGTCTGCAACAACATGCCAAGCCCATACTCGGTTGGCGAAAGGCCGACCTGCCCCATGAGAATGAACGGCAGAAAGGTCATCATCGTGTAGACCGCGCCGATTGCACCCGCCAGAGTGAGCGTCGTCGCCATGAAATGGGCGTTGGTCAACAATTGCCCGTATGAGCTTACAAGAGACGCCAAATTGAAACGGGACCTGTCGGCGACAACCGTCTCCTTCAGCGAAAAAGCTGTGACCAGAACCACCGCGACGCCCATCAGCGCCATGAAGAAGAAGATCGCGCGCCAGCCGAATAACTGCAGCATCGCGCCGCCAAGGGTCGGAGCAAAGGCCGGACCGACAGCCAGGATAATTCCGATCAGGTTCATGATGCGGGCGGACCTGTCTCCGCGGTAGAGATCACGAACGATCGCCCGTGATATGGCGATGCCGGCGGAAGCGCCGATGCCCTGGACAAAGCGTGCGGCGATCAAGACCTCGATTGTCGGCGCAACGAGCGCAGCGAGGGTTGCAAGCAGAAATATGCCCATGAAGACGAAGGTGACTGGTTTCCTGCCGAGCGCGTCGGAGATCGGACCTGCGACAAGCTGCGCCGTGGCGAAGCCGCCGAAATAGACCGTCATGGTCAGATTGACCATCGCCTGTGTGGTGTTGAGCGCGTCGATGATCTGCGTCATGGCTGGCGTATAGAGCGCCAAAGTCACCGGGCCGATGGCGACGAACAAGGCACCAATGAAACTGACCTTGCGTTCGCTCATCACCGGCGCAAATGAGTGGCCGGTGGCGTTCATTGCGCCATTTCCTTCACTTTCTGCCGCACTGCCGCAAGATTGCCGCGTACGGCGAGAGCTGTCTTGCGGAAGAGTTCCCATTCCTCGGCGGGAATGGCGCCGCGCGCGGCGAGCCGCACCGCATCGCCGATGTCTTCCAATTTGCTCATGATCGGAAACGCATCGTCGGTCAGCGACACGAATTTGGCGCGGCGGTCTTCCGGATCGGCGACGCGTTCCAGCAGGCCTGCGCCCTCCAGCCGGTCGATGAAGGTCGTGATGCTCATGCGGGCGATGCCAAGCCGATCAGCGAGCAGATGCTGGCGGATCGGCTGACATCGCGCGACATGAGCGAGAACACGCGCCTCGGCGGGCGTCACGCCAAGACCCGCCTCAGCCACGCGCTGTTCGAATTCGCCGCGCATCAGCCGCGAAATGTCGAACAGCAAAAAGGAAATGTTCTCGGGATCTATACCGCTTTTCAAGGGACCAACTTTTTGTATGATAAACTGATAGTAAGTCTATCTTACTTATAGGCGCCGTCAACTCCCTCATTCTGCAAGCCACACTTGCAAAAACGGCAAACCTCAGTCCTGCATTGCGACTGCGACGCTTTCAGCAAGCGTCGTCGAAGACCTCCCGATCAGATCCGACAGGTCGTGACTTTTCGTGAAGAGCGCGCCCCCGGACGCCCCGGTTTCCGAATTTGCTAGAATGGCAGCAAAGGGTTCAGGAATTCCCGCTTTCACGAGCGCATCGCTGTAAGCCGCCTCGGGGATGTTCACGTAAGGGATGGTCTTGTTCGCATGGGCGGAGATCTCTGCCGCAAGCTCCGACAGCGTATAGCCCCGCGCGCCGGCAAGCTCATATACTTTTCCTGCCTGTCCCTCTTTCAGAAGGACGGCCGCGTCGGCCTCTGCATAGTCCTTGCGGGTCGCGAACGAAAAGCGGCCATCGCCGGCGCAACCGTAGACGGCGCCGTTCTCGACTGCAGCGGGGATCGCGCCCATGTAGTTTTCCGTATACCAGCCATGGCGCAGCAGAACATAAGGAACGCCTGATTCCTCAAGATAAGCTTCCGTTTCGCGGTGCTCGTCGGCAAGGGCGAGTGGTGAATCGTCGGCGTTGAGGATACTCGTATAGGCGATCAGCTTGACGCCGGCGGCTTTCGCAGCGTCAATGGCCGCCTTGTGTTGCCGGGTTCTTTGACCAACCTCGCTCGACGAAATCAACAAAAGACGCTCCACGCCCTCCAGCGCCGCCGCCAGGGTTTCCGGCGCGTCGTAGTCGGCTTTGCGGACGTCCACGCCCTTTTCGCCGAAATCCGCTACCTTGGAAGGATCCCGCACGAGCGCAGCTATCCTGGTTTCTGTCTTGGACTTCAACAACGCTTCGACAACCAGCCGTCCCAGTTGTCCGCTCGCTCCGGTTACTGCAATCACAATCATGTCTCCATACTTGAAAGGGTGATGAAGACGATTTAGGTAATCGCTAACAAAAAGTAAGTACGCACGAAAAAGTTAGTGTAAATGTCTGCGAAACACCGTACGGAAACACCGGTCACGGGCAGCCTGGCGGAAGGCCTGCGCCGGGGGGTTGTCTTCTCGGGTCAATGCCCGTCACGCGACATCCTCAACCATGTCGTCTCGCGCTGGGGCGTCCTCGTTCTGGTGGCGCTTCTGGATGGGACAATGCGATTCAGCCAGTTGCGCAGGCGCATTGGCGGCGTCAGCGAAAAGATGCTTGCGCAAACGCTGCAGAACCTAGAAGGCGACGGCTTTGTGCTCCGCAATTCGTTGCCCGTCGTTCCGCCGCATGTTGAATACACCCTCACGCCATCCGGCGTAGAGGTGGCGAAGCGCGTGGAATCCCTTGTCGACTGGATCGAGGAAAACGTATTGTCGATCGTAGCCCATCGCGCCGGTCTGGCGGCGGAGTAGGTCGGCCTGCCACTCGGCAGGAGTTGGTTTTTGCGCCGCGCCGCCGAGGGCGCGACATAGCGTAGCGCCTTGAATGATTGCGAAAAATACGCCGATGCTTGGCAAACCGGGCAAAACGTTGCGGCGAGCAGAAAGCCGACGCGAAAACGCTCCCGGTTTTCTGCTGTCATGTCCATTTTTTGAATGAAACTGTCGATTTCACACTAGTCAAGCGGGACCGAACGCAAGACGATGCAGCCAGATGGAGATGGCTCTATGCGCTATTCGGGAATGAAGGTATTTCTGGAAGGTCTGACCGGTAACCGCGGCTGGAAACCGGTCTGGCGTGATCCCGATCCGAAACAGGAATACGACGTCGTGATCGTCGGCGGCGGCGGGCATGGCCTTTCGACGGCCTATTATCTTGCCAAGGAGTTCGGCGTCCGCAACGTCGCAGTGCTTGAGAAAGGGTGGCTTGGATCCGGAAATATCGGCCGCAACACGACAATCATACGATCCAATTATCTCCTGCCCGGCAACCAGCATTTCTACGAACTTTCCATGAAGCTTTGGGAAGGCCTGGAGCAGGACTTCAACTACAATGCAATGGTCTCGCAACGCAGCGTCATCAATCTCTACCATTCGGACAGCCAGCGCGACGCATATGCGCGCCGCGGCAACGCCATGCGGCTGGCGGGCGTAGACGCCGATCTCCTCGACAGGAAACAGTTGCGGCGTATCTGTCCGTTTCTCGACTTCGAGAATGCGCGCTTTCCGGTCCGGGGCGGCCTTAGACAGAAGCGCGGCGGCACGGCCCGACATGACGCAGTCGCATGGGGCTATGCGCGCGGCGCCGACAGCCGAGGCGTCGATCTCATACAGAACTGCGAAGTCACCGGGTTCCGGATCGACGCCGGCCTATGCACCGGTGTCGCGACAACGCGTGGAGTGATCAGCGCGAAAAAGGTCGCCGTCTGCGTCGCCGGGTCATCGAGCCGGGTGATGGCGCTCGCCGGCATGCGCCTGCCGATCGAGAGCCACGTTCTGCAGGCCTTTGTCACTGAAGGGCTCAAGCCGGTCATTCCCGGCGTGCTGACATATGGCGCAGGGCATTTCTATGTCTCCCAGTCCGACAAGGGAGGTCTGGTCTTCGGCGGCGATCTCGACGGCTACAACACCTACGCCCAGCGGGGCAATCTGCCGACGGTGGAGAATGTGTGCGAGGGCGGCATGGCGATGATGCCGATGATCGGCCGGGCGCGCCTGCTCAGAAGCTGGGGCGGCGTGATGGACATGTCCATGGACGGTTCACCTTTCATCGACAAGACAGGCGTCGATGGTCTCTATTTCAATGGAGGCTGGTGTTATGGCGGGTTCAAGGCGACCCCTGCGTCCGGCTATTGCTACGCCCATCTGATCGCCCGTGACGAACCACATCCGACAGCGGCGCAAATGCGCCTCGACCGGTCAATCAGCGGGCGCATGCTCGACGAGACGGGCCGCGGCCCGCAACCCAATCTTCACTGAGATTTCGCCAGACCATGATCATCAATCATCCTCTGCTTGGCCCGCGCGACGCTTCCGAATTCTCCTATCTGGGGGACGCTTCGCTGATTGATCGCCCGGACCCGCAGGCGCAAGACGCCGCAGAGCAGTTTCACGACTATGTCTATCTGCGCGACAACCCCGCCGGCGAACATCGCGAACTTTGGTTTCATGAGCACGGAGACCGCTCCTGGCTGGTGGTGACGCGCAATACGCTCACCCATGAAATCACCCGGGTGGAACTCGCGAAGGACGTGGCGATAGCCAGAGGGCGTTCCCGATGACACAGGCTTTCCGGCTCACCAAGGGCGGTCTGGTCGACAGATCGCAAACGCTCGAATTTCGCTTCGACAGCGCCGCCTTTAACGGACACGGCGGCGACACACTGGCGTCGGCGCTGCTTGCCAACGGCGTGCGCCTGGTCGGACGCTCCTTCAAATATCATCGGCCGCGCGGCGTTTTCTCGGCCGGCTCCGAAGAACCCAACGCCCTCGTCGAACTTCGTCGCGGCGCACGACAGGAGCCAAATACGCGCGCGACCATGGCGGAGCTTTTTGGCGGGCTCGACGCGCGCAGCCAGAATTATCGCGGTTCGCTCAAATACGATCTGTTGGCGGTCAACGACCTGCTTTCGCCATTCCTCTCGGCCGGGTTCTACTACAAGACGTTCATGTGGCCCAAATCCTTCTGGGAGAAGCTCTACGAACCCGCAATAAGGGCCGCCGCCGGGCTTGGCCGACTGTCGCGCGAACCCGATCCCGACGCCTATGACAAGGGGTATCTGCATTGCGATATCCTGATTATCGGCGCAGGCCCGAGCGGCCTTTCCGCAGCCTTGACAGCAGGACGGGCCGGCGTGCGGGTGATCCTGGCGGATGAAGATTTCCGGGTTGGCGGGCGGTTGAACGCGGAAACGCTGGGCGTCAACTACATGGCGGGCAGCGACTGGGCCGACGCGGCGCGCGCCGAACTCGCTGCAATGGACAATGTGCGCATCTTGACGCGGACGACTGTCTTCGGCGCCTATGATCACGGGATCTACGGCGCAATCGAACGTCAGACAGATCACCTGCCGCATGGCAGCGGCAAACCCCGGCAGGTGCTCTGGCGCATCTACACGAAACGCGCGATCGTGTGCGCAGGCGCCACCGAACGGTCGATCGCCTTTTCCGACAACGACCGGCCGGGCGTGATGCTCGCGGGCGCGGTGCGCGCCTATGCAAACCGTTTCGCAGTCGGAACCGGCGCATCCGTGGCGATTTTCACCAATAATGACACGGGATGGCGCACGGCTTCCGACCTCTCGGCCAAAGGCATTTCAATCGCTGCGATCATCGACACCCGCGAGACCTCACCGCTTGCAGCGCCGCGGGGAGCCGCCGTCGTCATGGGTGGACGCGTCACCGGAACGAAGGGCAGACACGGCGTTCGGTCCATCACTCTCGCAAGCGGGCAAACGATCGAATGCGACTGTCTGGCCATTTCCGGCGGCTGGAGCCCGAACGTGCATTTGACCTGCCATCAGCGCGGCCGACCGCAATGGAAAGAGGATATCGCCGCTTTCACGCCCGGCGGCGACCTGCCTGTCGGCATGCGCGTCGCCGGCGCAGCGAGAGGGACATTTTCCCTCCAGAACTGCCTTGCTGACGGCCGCGAAACAGCAGTCGAAATCCTTGAGAAGTTCGGCCTCAATCCACCGGCCGACGACTCGCTGACAGCCGATGAGGAAGCAACGTCGATCTCGGCGTTCTGGCATGTTCGGGAAGGCAAAGGCCGGGCTTTTGTCGATCTGCAGAATGACGTTACGGTGAAGGATATCCGCCTGTCGCACCAGGAGGGTTTCCGGTCTGTCGAGCATCTCAAGCGCTACACGACGCTGGGCATGGCGACGGATCAGGGACGCACCGCAAACGTGCTGGGCCTCGCCATTCTGGCGCAGGCGTCCGGCAAATCCATTCCTGAAACCGGGACGACCATCTTCCGCCCACCTTATACGCCGGTCGCAATCGGCGCGATCGCAGGGCGGAGCCGCGGCAAGGAATTCCGTCCGGTCCGCAAGACGCCCGGCCATCGCTGGGCCGAGGAAAACGGCGCCGACTTTGTCGAATCCGGTTTGTGGATGCGGGCGCAATGGTTCTCCCGCGAAGGCGATACGCACTGGCGTCAAAGCTGCGACCGGGAAGTGCAGCAAACAAGAGCTTCGGTTGGTATTTGCGACGTGACCACGCTCGGCAAGATCGATATCCAGGGCCGCGACGCCGCCGAGTTCGTCAATCGCGTCTACAGCAACGGCTTTGCAAAATTACCGGTCGGCAAGTGCCGCTACGGATTGATGCTGCGTGAGGACGGTCTCGTCATGGATGACGGCACGACGGCGCGGCTCGGTGAAAACCACTTCGTCATGACGACGACCACCGCCAACGCGTCGACTGTCTTTAAACATCTCGAATTCTGTCGCCAGTGCCTTTGGCCGGGTCTCGACGTGCATCTGATCTCCGTGACGGAACAATGGGCGCAGGCGGCCGTTGCAGGTCCCAATGCCCGCAAGCTTCTGGAACAACTCCTCGACCCTGATCATGACATTTCCAGCGACGCCTTCCCGTTCATGGCCTGCGGAGAAATCACCGTCTGCGGAGGCGTTCCAGCCCGCCTCTTCCGGATTTCGTTCTCAGGCGAACTCGCCTACGAGATCGCTGTTCCTGCGCGCTACGGGAACTCTCTCATGGCGACTTTGATGAAAGCCGGAGAGGAGTTCGGTGCAACGCCATACGGCGTCGAGGCGCTGAACGTGATGCGGATAGAAAAGGGCCACGCCACCGGCAGCGAACTGAACGGACAGACGTCGGCGCGCGATCTCGGCCTTGGCCGCATGATGTCCGAAAAGAAAGACTATATCGGCCGCGTGCTGTCGCAACGTGAACACCTCGCGCGGGAGGACGGTCTGAAACTTGTCGGTTTCAAGCCGGTTGACACAGCGCAGGAATTGAAGGCCGGCGCGCACTTCATCGCAAAGGGCAAGGAAATGACCACGGAAAACGACGAGGGCTGGATGACTTCAGTCGCATGGTCGCCCAACCTGCAGACTTCGATCGGTCTCGGCTTCATTGAAAGGGGCGACAGCCGCATTGGAGAGACCGTGATCGCCGCCGACCCGTTGCGCGACAAGTCAACTGAAGTCGAGATCTGCTCGCCGCACTTCGTCG
Source organism: Flavimaribacter sediminis (assembly GCF_019492055.1). Taxonomy (GTDB): domain Bacteria; phylum Pseudomonadota; class Alphaproteobacteria; order Rhizobiales; family Rhizobiaceae; genus Flavimaribacter; species Flavimaribacter sediminis. Next base: position 34,490 of record NZ_JAICBX010000002.1, read on the forward strand.
ATCCTGAAGGGGAGCGACTCCGTGGCTGAATTCGACCTGATCGCAGAAACGCCCCTCAACGGCCTTCACCGGACATTCGAAGACGTCGTCATCGAGGAAGTCACAGGCCGCGCCGTCGTTTCGGTCGCCTTCTCCGACCGGGCAAATCTTGAACGGACCATGCGGAAAAGCCTGGATCTGAAGCTTCCCTTTGTCGGCAACACAGCCCGTGTTGAAACAAGGGATCTCCTGGTTCTCAGCCTCCAATCCGACCAGATCTTCGTGCTGTTCCCGCAGACCGGTCATCGGCCGGACCTGGAAATCGCAGAGATTGCAGGCGATCAGGGTTCCGTCACGGATCAATCGGACGGATGGGCGTTGCTGCGCGTCTCCGGCCCCGGATCTCGCACGGCGCTCGAGCGGATCTGCATGCTCGACCTGCATCCGGATATATTCACGGTCGGTGCCGTCGCCCGCACCGTGATGGAACATCTCGGCATGATCATTCACCGCAACGACGAGCATTCTTTCCTGCTGATGTCGGCTCGTTCCTCCGCCGAATTTTTTGCCCATGCGGTGGTGACGAGCGCGGAGAATGTGAGTTGACGGGCGGCGCGCTGCCTTTCGAAAGACCATCGACTGACCTATAGTCCCCTCGAACATCAGCAGCGGGGATAAACCACAGTGAGTAACGAGACGCCGGCCGAAATTGGACTGATCGGGCTGGGGACGATGGGTGCCGCCCTCTCCCTGAATATCGCCGAAAAGGGCTTCGGGATTGCGGTCTTCAACCGCACGGTCGCGACCACGCATTCGTTTTACGAAAACGCCGGCGATCTCGCGCAAAAAATCACCCCTTGCGATACTCTTGAAAGCCTCGTCGCGTCCATCCGGCCGCCCCGCGCGATCATCCTCATGGTGCCCGCGGGCGATCCGGTGGACCAGCAGATCGCCGCCTTGCGTCCCTTGCTTGACGATGACGATCTGATCATCGACGCCGGCAACGCCAACTTCCACGACACGAACAGACGCGTCGCCGCGGCGGAAGACGAAAACCATCCCTTCCTCGGCATCGGCGTCTCCGGTGGAGAGGAAGGCGCACGTCACGGGCCGGCGATCATGGGCGGTGGTTCGGAAGCCTCCTGGCAGCGCGTCGCGCCGATCCTTGAAGCGATCGCCGCCGATTACGAAGGCGCGCCTTGCGCAACCTGGCTCGGCGAAGCCGGGACCGGTCATTTCGTCAAGACCGTCCACAACGGCATCGAATATGCGGACATGCAGATGATCGCCGAAATCTACGGCGTCATGCGCGACGGCTTGGCGATGCAACCGGCCGCCATCGCCGAAGTTTTCACGCGCTGGAACGACGGGCCGCTGCAATCTTATCTGATTGAAATTTCTGGAGAAGTCTCCCGCGCCGTCGATCCGGAAACAGGCAAACCCCTGCTCGATGTCATTCTCGACAAGGCCGGCCAGAAGGGCACAGGCCGCTGGACGGCGATCGAGGCGCAGCATCTCGGCGCGCCGATCCCTTCCATCGAAGCGGCGGTCGCAGCCCGCAATATTTCGGCGCGACTGGCCGCGCGAAAGATCGGCGGCGACATTTATGGCGAGCCATCCCACGACGCCGAATCGATAGACCTCGATCTTCTTGAGCGCGCGCTGATCGCCGGCAAGATCCTCTGCTATGCGCAGGGCTTCGATCTCCTGAAAGCAGCCAGCGACAGCTTCGCATGGAACCTGTCATTGCCCGATGTGGCGCGGGTCTGGCGCGCCGGCTGCATCATTCGGTCCTCGATGCTCAACGACATGGCGTCCGCCTTTACCGACGAGCCCGATACGAACCTGATGTTCGCGTCGCGCTTCGTCTCATTGTTGATGGAGAACGAGGCGTCATTGCGGTCGCTTGTCGCGAAAGCGGCAGCGGCGGCGCTGCCGGTACCGGCGCTCTCCTCCGCGCTTTCCTATTTCGACATGATGCGGATGCAGCGCGGCACGGCCAACATGATCCAGGCGCAGCGGGATTTCTTCGGACTTCACTCTTTTGAACGCCTCGATCGCGAAGGCAGCTTCCACGGCCCTTGGGCGGAGTCGTGAAGCCGGTCAGACCTTGACCCAGGCGCCGTTCTTCTTCGATGACTTCACGCACGCCTCGATGAAGCGCATGCCCATGACGCCGTCCTCCACCGTCGGGAAAATCACGTCTTTGGGAACCTTGCCCTTCTTGCGACGCATGGCCCGAATTGCCATGGCCGCTTCGCTGTAGATATTGGCGAAACCTTCCAGATACCCTTCCGGATGCCCTGGCGGGACTCGCGTCATCCGCCCGGCCGCCGGTCCCGAGCCCGCCCCGCCGCGCGTTATCAGCTGCTTCGGCTTGCCGAATGGCGTGTACCAGAGATAGTTCGGATCGGCCTGCGTCCACTCGAGACCACCTTTCGTCCCGTAAATCCGCAACTTCAGCCCGTTCTCGTTTCCGGGCGCCACCTGGCTGCACCAAACCATGCCCTTTGCGGGCTTCTCTTTCCCCTTTGCCTTGAACCTCAGCATGATGTGGGCGTTGTCGTCGAGCGGGCGCCCCTCGACAAAACTGTCGAGATCGGCTGCAAGGCTGTCCGTTTCGAGACCGGAAACGAAACTGGCGAGGTTCCAAGCATGCGTGCCGATATCTCCGATGGAGCCGCCCGCGCCGGACTGTTTTGGGTCAGTGCGCCAGACCGCCTGTTTGGCGCCGGTGTCTTCCACCTTTTCCGTCAGCCAATCCTGCGGATATTCCGCATGGACGAGCCGGATATTCCCAAGCACGCCCTTTCCCACCATTTCACGGGCCTGACGGATCATCGGGTAACCGGTGTAATTGTGGGTCAAGACGAACAGTTTGCCGGTCTTGTCCACCAGTTTGGCGAGTTTCTTTGCGTCAGCCAGGTTAGAAGTCAGCGGCTTGTCACAGATCACATGGATCCCTGCGTCGAGAAACGCTTTCGCCGCCGGATAGTGAACGTGGTTTGGCGTGACGATCGACACGGCCTCGATGCCATCCTCGCGCGCTGCTTCGGCCTTCGCCATTTCCGCGAAACTTCCGTATGAGCGCTCGGGATCGAGGCCGAGTTCGGCGGCCGACGCGGCGGCCCGATCGGGATCGGAAGACAACGCTCCCGCCACCAGATCATAATGTCCGTCGATACGCGATGCGATGCGATGAACCGCGCCGATAAAGGCGCCCTGTCCGCCGCCCACCATGCCGAGACGAATTGGGCTCGCTTCGCTGCTTGTTTTGGCTGCACTAACCATGTCGTCTCCCCTAAATACCCAGCATCTTGCGGATTTGCGCCTGATCGGTTTCGCCGCCGGCGAAATCGTCAAACGCCTTTTCCGTCACGCGGATGATGTGGTCGGCGATGAAGGGCGCGCCTTCCGCGGCGCCCTGTTCGGGATGCTTGAGACAGCACTCCCATTCGAGAACCGCCCAACTGTCGTAGTCGTACTGCGCAAGCTTTGAAAAGATGCCGGAGAAATCCACCTGACCGTCACCCAGCGACCGGAAGCGGCCGGCCCGTCCGACCCAGCCCTGATAGCCGGAATAAACCCCTTGCCGACCATCCGGATTAAACTCCGCGTCCTTGACATGGAATGCGGAAATCCGCTCGTGATAGATATCAATGAAAGCCAGATAGTCGAGTTGCTGAAGCAGGAAATGCGATGGATCGTAGTTGATCGTGCAACGCTTGTGGCCGTCGAGCGCATCCAGGAACATCTCGAAAGTCGCACCGTCAAAAACGTCTTCGCCCGGATGGATTTCGTAGCCGACGTCAACGCCATTCTCTTCGTAGACGTCGAGGATCGGCTTCCACCGACGCGCGAGTTCCGCGAAGGCCTCCTCGATCAGTCCGGCAGGCCGTTGCGGCCATGGATAGAGATAGGGAAACGCCAACGCGCCGGTGAACGAAACGGATACGTCCAGGCCAAGATTGCGGGAAGCTTTCGCTGCATGCTGCATCTGCTTGACCGCCCACTGCTGGCGCGCGGCTGGATTGTTGTGAACAGCTTCCGGCGCAAAGGCGTCGAACGCGCTGTCATAGGCGGGATGCACCGCGACCAGCTGACCCTGCAGATGCGTCGAAAGCTCCGTGATTTCGACACCTGCATCGTTGCAGACACCTTTGACTTCGTCGCAATAATCCTTCGAAGAAGCCGCCTTTTCCAAGTCGAAGAGCCGACCATCCCAAGTTGGTATCTGGACGCCCTTGTAGCCGAGAGAGGCGGCCCATTTCGCTATCGCCGGAAGCGAATTGAACGGCGCTGCATCGTCCGCGAACTGGGCCAGGAATAGCGCCGGGCCCTTGATATTCGTTGCCATGTGTTTTCTCCTCGTTTGCTGCTCACATCCCCATGCGCAACGCCGCGGTATGGACCTGCGCATCCCACAATGTAAGCATATCCTCCTCAAGAGCCGTCACAGTGACGGAACAGCCGGCCATGTCAAGGGATGTCACAAAGGAACCGGTCAGCGAGCGCGCTATATTCACACCCTGTTTTTCAAGCACCTTCCGCGCGCTGTTGTGCATGAGATACAGTTCCATCAGGGGTGTTGCGCCGAATCCGTTGACAAGCAGCAGAACAGGTTTGCTTCTGGCCGCTCCCAATTCCCTGACGATGCCCTCGCAGATTTCTTCGGCGATCTCGTCGGCGGAAATCAGCTTGCCGCGACGCCTTCCCGGCTCTCCGTGGATGCCGACGCCGAATTCCATTTCGTCTTCACCGATGTCGAAGGTGGGTTTTCCGGCTGCCGGCACCGTGCAGCTCGTCAGCGCCACGCCGAAGGAACGGGTATTGGCGTTGACCCGTTTTCCGAGTTCCTGCAACGTCTCGAGATCCATGCCTGCTTCGGCGGCCGCCCCCACGATCTTTTCCACGACAAGCGTGCCGGCGACCCCTCGGCGTCCTGTGGTGAAGGTCGAATCCTCAACTGCCATGTCGTCATTGGTGACGACCTGAAGCACCCTGGCGCCGGCCATTTCGGAAGCCATTTCCGCCGCCATGTCGAAGTTCATGACATCGCCTTCATAGTTCTTGACGATGAACAGACAACCAGCCCCCGTATCGACGCCCTGGACGGCTTCCACCATCTGGTCGGGCGTGGGCGAGGTGAAGACCTCTCCGGGACAGGCGGCGTCGAGCATGCCGTGACCGACGAAACCGGCATGCAGCGGCTCATGTCCGGAACCGCCGCCAGAGATCAGCGCGACCTTCCCCTGCTTCAGTTCCTTGCGGCGAACGAACTTGCCAGAGGGCGCAAGCGTGACGATGTCCGCGTGGGCTGCGGCAAAACCTGCGAGGCTCTCCTGCAAGGCCGTTGATGGATCGTTGATGAACTTTTTCATGATTTCCTCCCCGGGTGAATTGCCTGTCAGTCGTCCTTCCGGCTGGCAAGGGCCGCCATCTTGTGTGCGAACTCAGTGATCGCCTGATCGAAAAGTCTGTTCTGTTCCTCGTCGCCGAAATCCGGCGCCAGAATAGACAGATGGCGCAGCCGCTTGCCGTGGCCCGCCCGTTTCAACCGGCCGGGATGCGCCTTGTTGTATGCGTCCAGAAACTGCTGCTGCTCGGTCGACCCCATGTGGCAGACCGAAAAAATCGTCGCCAGATGGCGGGCCGGCAGCGGCGTGGCGTAGGAGGCGCTGGTGATCTGCGTCACGAAACTGCGGTTCTTGCCGAGCGCGTCTGCAAGCCGTTGCCGTGTGCCCGAAGGGCGACGGTCGATGAGCCCGCCCAGCAAGGTCTTGTAATCCCGGATTGCGTCTTCCGTATCGCTCGCCACCAAAAGTCCCCGTTCACGCTGTATGCCGCAAGCCCGGCGCCGGATCCGCCTTGCGCCATTCGCGTACGACTTCCTTGACCACGCCGATGCGGGACGCCGCGACCGAGAGCTTGCGCAATCCGGTCTGCAGAAGCAAGGGGACAAGGCGGGTGTCGCTGGCCGCGTCGCCGCACAGGCTCACCTCCCGATCCTGCGCACGCGCAGCGTCAACGATATTCTCGATGAGCCCAAGAACGGACGGGTCCGCCGGGTCCGCCAGTTCGGACAGATCCGCATTGTCGCGCGACACCGCCAGCACATACTGGGTCAGGTCATTGGATCCGATGGAGAAAAATGCAGCTCTTGAAAAACGCGCCGGCTGGACAGCGACAGAAGGGACTTCCACCATGATGCCGATGTCCGGCATGGCGTGATCGACGCCATCCGCCTCGAGCAGACTGGCTTCTTCTTCAAAAAGCGCCATGGCGCGGTCGATCTCGTCCGGAACGGACACCATCGGCAACATCACCTTGAGCTTGCCAAAGCAAGCCGCACGAAGAAGCGCCCTTATCTGCTGGCGAAAAACCGCTGGTCGCCGCAACGACAGGCGAATTCCGCGCATGCCGAGAAACGAATTGTCCTCTACAATGCTATAGCCTTCAATCGGCTTGTCGCCGCCAATATCGGCGGTGCGAATGATGACCGGTTTGCCGGCGGCCCATTCCAGCACCTTGCGATAGGCCATGTATTGTACGTCTTCGTCCGGTAGACCGTGCACGCCGCCGAACAGGAATTCGGTCCGCATCAAGCCGACGCCATCGACCGTGGCGACATCGATCGCGTCGACCTCGGATGGATCGGCGATGTTGACGAAGACCTCGACCCTTTCGCCGTCTGCGGTAAATGCAGGCTGGGTCGCATTGCGATCCGCGTCGCGCATGGTCTTGAGATAGCGCTCATGCGCAGCGTGAAAATCAGCGCGCTCACCGGCGTCCGGTTCGGCGATCAGCATGGCCTGCTCTGCATCAAGGAGTGCGCTGGCGCCATCTTCCAGACCCACGGCTCCAATGCCGATGATTGCCGGAACGCCGGCGGCCCGCGCAAGCATCGACACATGGCTTGTCGCGCTGCCCCTTCGCAGCGCAATGCCGCCTTCCCGCCAGTCATGCGACAGAAAGGCCGAGGGCGTCAGGTCATCGCCGACATAGATCGATCCTGCCGGGATAACGGCATCGCCCGCGCCGGTGAGCGCTCCCAGGACCCGGTCGCGTATATCTGTAAGGTCGGCCGAGCGCGCTCTGAAATACTCATCGTCGGAAGCGAGATAGCCGGCGATTTCCTCGTCCAGTGCGTCACGCCAGGCAATGTCGGCCTGGACGCCCTCCCCGATCTTTCCGCTGGCCACTTCGAAAAATGTGTCGTCGGCGAGCATGGCCAGCTGGAACTCCAGGATGTCGGCGGCGTCGCCGGCCGCGCTGTCGACCAGCGCCTGCAACCCGCTGATCGCCACAGCGATCGCCGTTTGCAGGGCCTCGGTTTCGCCCTCCGCGGATGAAGCAGGAACATAGTCGCTGTCGTGAGTATCCCGCGCCAGATGGATGCGCCCTTCGGCGTATCCGGGGCTGGCCGGGCGACCCTTGACCCTAGCCGAGGCTGGCATCGCTGTGCGCCTCGTCGAAATCCCGTTCGACGAGGCCTTTCAATGCCGCCAGAGCGTCCAGGCTTGCTTCGCCGTTCGCCCGCATCAACAGGCGCGTTCCCTCCGGCGCGCGCGCCGCCATCACCTTTACGATGCTCTTGGCGTCGATCCAGGGACCGTCCGGGCTTGTGGCTATCTCAATAACGCAGGGGAAAGTCTTGGCAAGCTTGGTGAACTTGACCGAAGGCCGTGCGTGCAGCCCGACCTTGTGGGTAATGATGACTTCCTCTGTGGCTTCGCCGTTCAACTCAGGCTTCCTTCTTCACGTTCACAGGGGCGACAATTCTTCAGCCGTCGCGACCACTGTTGCGAGCGATGAACCGCCCGCGGCTTCCGTCGCCGCCATCACCGCGCCTTCGACGATCGGAGCATTGCATATCCTGATCCTGGCCGAGCGCGGTTCGCCGATGACCTCCATGGCCATTTCGGAGTTGGATTCGGCGCCGCCCAGATCCACGAGGACGGCGACGCCGGCGTCCGACCAGACTGATTCCATGGCGTCGATGATGGCCTGTACGCTGGTGCCGAGCCCGCCATCGGGATCGCCGCCGCACCATGCGAGCCGCACCTCTTCGCCGACCATCTGGCGCACCATCTGGGCGGTGCCTTCAGCCACCAGGGGTGAGTGGGAAACAATGACAATACCGACATTCATGCCGCATGTTCCTTTGCGCTTATCCATGCGGCGATCGTGTTGACCAGCAGACTGCAGGAACAGGATCCCGGGTCCATGTGACCAATTGACCTTTCGCCCAGAAAAGAGGCCCGACCGCGTTTGGCTTCCATCGGGACGGTCGCCTCGGCGGCCTCTGCCGCGACCGCCGCAACTTCCCCGACGCTCTTTCCCGCGGCGAGCGCATCACTCACCGGATAGAGCACATCGAGCATCGTTTTCTGGCCGGCCGAGGACTTGCCGCGAGCTGCAACCGCGTCGACAGCCTTTGCGAAGGCGTCAGCGAACGCGCCGCATTCGAAATCCTCCGGGAGCGATTTGCCAAGCGTCATGAACAGCGTCCCGAACAGCGGCCCCGAAGCTCCGCCAACCGACATGACCAGCTTCATGCCTGCGGCGCTCAAGGCCTGAGGCGTCGGTTTATCGCAAATGGCGTCGGCGTCCGCCGCGATCGCATCAAAGCCGCGTTTCATGTTGATGCCGTGATCGCCGTCGCCGATCGCCTGGTCGAGCGCAGTCAGACGCTCGGCGTTTTCCGCGATCGCCGCCTGCATGGCGCCAATCAGTGCCTTCATGTCCTCACTCGTCAGTCGCGTCATCGTCTTGCTCATGTCCAAGCTCTTTCGGTCACGTGATCCGGTGACCGTTCTCGTCAAAAAACAACGGGTTCTTCAGGCTCAGGCTGATCGTGTCGCCCGGATTGATGCCGGCATAGGGATCAGCCAGAGTGATGATCTTTTCGCCCTCCGAACTGATATGGAGATGGTTCTGGTCGCCCAGATGTTCGATCCAGTCAACCCTGGCGTTGGCGTTGGTCTTTGAGGACGGCCGGATTTCGAGATGCTCGGTGCGCGCTCCGATCGTTCGCGCGCCGCCTGGCACGCTCTCGCATGGCAGCAATCCCGGCTTCAACAGATTGATATGGGGATGGCCGAGACGGGCGGCCACATGCAGATTGACGGGATCCGTGTAGATTTCACGCGGCGTGCCGATCTGCAACAGCCTGCCCTCGGCGAGGATGCCGATCCGGTCTGCCATTGTCATCGCCTCGACCTGGTCGTGCGTCACGTAAAGCAGTGTTGCGCCAATCTCGTTCTGGATGCGCTTGAGCTCCACCCGCAATTCGGCGCGCAACTTTGCGTCGAGCGAGGAAAGCGGCTCGTCCATGAGAAAAATCGACGGATCGCGCACCAGCGCCCGGCCGATCGCCACCCTCTGCATTTCGCCGCCGGAAAGCGCCGTGGAACGATTGGCGAGCTTGTGATCGATGCGCACCATGGCGGCGACCTTGTTGACGCGGGCGGCGATCTCGTCCTTGGGCATCCGACGCGCCGGAGACTTGAGCGGAAAAGCCAGATTCTCGAAAACAGTCAGATGCGGATAAAGCGAATATTGCTGAAACACGAACGCCACGTCGCGTTCGGAAGGCGCGCGATCGCTGACGTCTTCGCCGCCAATGACGATCCGGCCACCGTCCGGCTTTTCCAGTCCGGCGATCAGTCGAAGCGTCGTCGTCTTTCCGGCGCCGGTCGGTCCGAGCAGTACCACGAACTCGCCGTCCGCAATAACCAGGTCGACATGGTCCACGGCGACGGCGTCGCCGAAACGCCTGGTTACGGATTCAAGCCGAACTTCAGCCATGGGCGGCTCCCGCTGCTCTTCTGCGCACAGCCCGTCCCGTATCCTTGACAAACACCGACAGACGCTCGCTGTCGAGTTCAAGACCGACATTCTGCCCATGTGAAAAGGCGAGATCGGCCGGCACACGCGCCTTGACGATGCCATCCACCATGGCGATCGACACGATCTGGTTGGTGCCCAGATATTCCGTCTCGTAGACAGAGCCGCGCAGGCCGCCTTCATCGCGAAGCCGGATATGCTCAGGCCGCACCCCAATCGCCATTTCGCCGGGCGCCACGTCCTCGGCAAGCTCCGGCAGGCGGATATTGACGTGATCGATGGCGATTTCGTTGCCGCCCTTCTTGAGCCCGCCATTGAAGCCGATGAAATTCATCGGCGGCGAGCCGATGAAGTCCGCCACATACATCGACGCGGGACGATCGTAGATTTCCTGGGGCGGACCAAACTGCTCGATAACGCCGTGGTTCATGACCGCGATCTTGTCGGCCATGGCCATCGCCTCGAGCTGGTCGTGCGTGACATAGATCGTGGTGGCGCTGATGCGATTGTGGAGTTCCCGCAACTCCCGGATCATGACGCTGCGGAATTCCGCGTCGAGGGTGCCCAGCGGCTCGTCCATCAGGAAGCATTTCGGCCGTCGAACGATGGCGCGGCCAAGCGCGACACGCTGCCTGTCGCCGCCGGCAAGTCCGGAGACCGGACGATCCAGAATGTGATCGATGCGCAGGAGCTTCGCCGTTTCTTCGACCCGGCTCCGTATCTCGGCGCGACCCATGCCCTGGGACTTCAGCGGAAATCCGATATTCTTGCGCACATTCATATGCGGATAGAGCGCGAACAGCTGGAACACGAATGCGATGTCGCGTTCGCGCGCCCGATTGAAGGTCACGTCCTCGCCATCAAGCAGGATCTTGCCGTCCGTCGGCAGTTCGAGACCCGCGATCATGCGCAAGGTTGTTGTCTTGCCGCACCCGGAGGGGCCGAGCAGCGCCAGGAATTCGCCATCCTCGACGACGAAACTCGACGCCTGGACGGCGACGAAATCACCGAAGACCTTGCGAACGTTTTCAACGCGTATCTCCGACATGACTACTCCGGAAACTTCGAGACGATGATGAACATGACGGTTCCCGTCAGCAGCGTGACAAAGGAATAGGTGTAGAGGATTTCGGCGAAGGGCTGGAACATCATGAGGAAGCCCAGACCGATGAGGATCATCGCCAGCATTTCCATCGGCCCCCGCCTCAGGAAGCCTGGCCAGGCGCTCCGTGTCCCTTTGCCATTTCTCTCCACGCTCATTTTCTGACCGCTCCGAATGTGATCCCGCGCAGCAACTGCTTGCGCAGCAGGATGGTGAAAACGAGGATCGGCACCAGGAAGATCGTGGTTCCGGCGGCGACCGCCGGCCAGTCCTGGCCGCCTTCGCCAATGATGGTTGGAATGAAGGGCGGCGCCGTCTGGGCTTCGCCTGACGTCAGGAGAACGGCGAATGCGTATTCGTTCCACGCGAAGATCAGGCAGAAGATCGCGGTGGCCGCAATGCCTGTGGTCGCCTGCGGCAGCACCACCTTGAAGAAGGCCTGCATGCGGCTGTAGCCGTCGATCATCGCGGCTTCTTCATATTCGCGGGGAATTTCGTCGATGAACCCTTTCAGCAGCCACACCGCAAGCGACACGTTGACGGCGGTGTAAAGCAGGATCATGCCCATCGCCGTGTCGGACAGGCCGAGTTCGCGATACATGAGATAGATCGGGATCGCGACCGCGATCGGCGGCATCATGCGCGTTGACAATATGAAGAACAGAAGGTCGTCGGCAAGCGGCACCCGGAAGCGCGAGAACCCGTAGGCCGCAAGCGTTCCGAGAAAGACCGCAAGCACGGTCGACCCGAAACCGATGATCAGAGAGTTCATGAATCGCGGCCAGTAATTGCTCTCGCCGACGATCACCATGTTCCGCTTGCGGGTGATCTCGTCGCAGATACCCCGGGGCGGTCCGAGGCTCTCGATATATTCGTCCGTCTGCCGGCTGCGCGTCGTGAAGAGATTGCAATATCCCTCCGCCGTCGGCTCGAAGATCACCTTCGGCGGATAGCTGATGGAATCGGGCGGCGACTTGAGACTGGTCAAGAGAATCCAGGCCAGCGGGATCATCGTCACCAGCGCATAGATGATGACGACGGCTCCGGCGATCGATTTCGAAAGCCTGCCAGGCGCGACGACGGAATGTGCTGTCGTGCTCATCTTTGCTTCACCCTGTTCAGCGCCTTGACGTAGATGTTGGCGAGACCGAAGACCGCGACGAACAGGATAATGGCGAAGGCCGAGGCCCTGCCTGTCCGCCAGCTTTCGAACGCCTCGCGCTTCAGCGTGATGGAGGCCAGCTCCGTCGTCGATCCGGGTCCGCCGCCGGTAAGCAGCACCACCATGTCGAACATCTTGAAGTTCTCGATTCCGCGGAAGAGAACAGCCAGCATGATGAAGGGCAGCGCCATAGGAATGGTAATCGACCAGAACTGCCGCCAGGGTGACGCGCGATCCACCTCGGCCGCTTCATAGATATAGTCCGGAATCGACCGCAGCCCGGCCAGACAGATCAGCATCACGTAGGGCGTCCACATCCAGGTGTCCACGATGATGATCGCCCAGGGCGCCAGCGTCACATCGCCAAGCATCTGAAAGGAGGACGGCTCAACGCCAGTGAAGAACGAGACGATGTAATTGAAAAGCCCTATCTGCGGTTGATAGAGAAAGCGCCAGAAATTGCCGACCACGGCCGGCGACAGCATCATCGGAATGAGGATGACCGTCGTCCAGAAGGCGTGGCCGCGAAACTTGCGGTCGATCAGATAGGCCAGCGTAAAACCGATCAGCGTCTGCAGCACGATCGTCCAGAACACGAAATGCGCGGTCGCCTGCATGGCGAGCCAGGTGTCGCCGTCGGTCAAAACGCGTTCGAAATTGCGCAGGCCCACGCCTTTGACTTCGGCGTTGGGACGGTTCGCCCGGTAGTTTGTAAAAGAGAGATAGATCGCCCAGCAGAGCGGAAAAATATTGATGGCCAGCAGCAATATGATTGTCGGCGAGATGAATATCCAGGCGATCGCCCGGTCGGAAAGGCCCCGGAGCCGCCGCGCTACAGCAGGCGGCGTCGACCGCGCTGCAGCGTCGGCTGTTCCTTCCAGAGTTGTCGAGAAACGTTCGTTCACGATGTGATCGCCTGAAAAATACTACGGATTGCAGATACGAAACGCCGCCCCGGCGCGAACGCCGGGACGGCCGGGAGGCGCGCGGTCAATTGTTGATCTTGCCGTCGTCTTCGAAGGTCTCGGTCCAGTCCTCGATCAGCTGATCGAGCGCTTCCTTGGCCGTTCCCTTGTCGGCGACGACATAGTCGTGCAGACGCTTCTGCATATCCTGCAGCAGGATGGCGTAGGACGGCTCCTGCCAGAAGTCCTGCACCTGGTTCATCGCGACCAGGAAGTCGGCCGCGAAAGGCTGCGAGTCCTTGAATGACGGATCGTTCAGCACGTCGTTGTGAACCGAGTATCCACCGAGGTCCCACCACTTTTTCTGAACGTCAGGCTGCGAGAACCATTTGATATAGGCGAGAGCGCCGTCCATGTTGTCGGTATTGGCGACCACCGAAATGCCCTGACCGCCGAGCGTCGAGGCTGCGATGTTCTGTTTCGGATTCACGAAGAAGCCGATCTTGTCGCCGCCAACGTTCTCGTCCTTTGCAAGGCCGGGGAAAAAGGCGAACCAGTTCATCGCCATCGCCACCTGACCGGATTTGAAGGCGTCGAGCCCTTCGGTCATGTAGCTGTCGGTGTAGCCCGGAGGCGTACAGCACTTGTACAGCTCCTTGTAGGCTTCAAGGCCGGCGACGGCTTCAGGAGAATTGACGGCTCCTTCCATGTCGTAGCTGCCGGGCGTGTTTTCATATTTGAAGCCGTATGGGTACATCGCAGACGTTGCGCCCATCGTTATGCCTTCGGATGCGCGCTCGGTGAAGATTGCCGCTCCATACACGGTCTTGCCGTCGATCTCGCGGCCCTGGAAGAATTCGCCGACTTCCTTCATTTCGTCCCAGGTCTGGGGCGGCGCGAGGTCACGGCCGTATTTTTCCTTGAACTCGGCCTGCAGTTCGGGACGCGAGAACCAGTCCTTGCGGTAGAACCAGCCATTGGCGTCTCCCATGGCCGGCAGCGCCCAGTAGTTCGGCGTGCCCTTCGGCCAGGTGGAATAAGCGTTCACGGCCGCGGCCGCAAAGTCGTCCATGGAGATGTTTTCAGCTTCAAAGAAATCGTTCAGTTTGACGTAGTATCCGTTTTCGGCGGAACCACCGATCCACTGCGAGTCTCCGATAAGAAGATCGCAGAGTTTACCGCCGGCGTTGAGTTCGTTGAGAATGCGATCAGCGAAATTCGGCCACGGCACGAATTCGAAGCTCATTTCCGTTCCGGTCTGCGCCTCGAAGTCCTTGGACAGTTCGACCAGCGCATTCGCCGGGTCCCACGCGGCCCAGCAAAGCGTCAGTTCGTCGGCCTTCGCCGATACGCTCGCTGCCGCTGTCAGCGAAAGCGCGGTCGTCATTCCCAATGTGAGTTTGAGTGCTCTACTCATGATGCTCCTCCCGTTTGCAGGTCGGCCTCCTGACCGAACCAATAAAATCCCTCCTGCCCGCAGTGTTCACCCGGCCGTTTTCACAAGTCGAATGTTTAGCAGTTTGTTTAGCTAAACAGCATTTACTAAACATTGCAACCGGAAATGTCATGGTGTGCAAAACACCTTCTCGAAGTTCCAACATATTGCAATGCAACAAACAATTTTTATGAAATTTGAACATCTTGCCGCTTCTGCGCAGAGAACGAACAAGCATCGCCCGCATTCTACTAAACAACGTCTTGAGGAAATTCCGGTCGACACTAAATCAAAGGCGCTCCGTAAATCGGGAGATCGGCAATGCGTCTGCGAACCGCAATTCCTTCAGATCGACAGATCCTGGAATACTGGGACACCAAACCCCACGTCGTGTGGGCCGGCGGCGAAGATGACGCGTTCGACTGGGCTAACGAACTCCCTCGGGATCCGCCGTGGCGCCAGCTTCTGATTGCGGAGGAAGCCGATCGGCCGATCGGCTTCATGCAGATCATCGATCCGAAGGAGGAGGAGACGCACTACTGGGGCGATGTCGCCCCGAACCTACGCGCGATCGACATCTGGATTGGCGAGGAAACCGATCTCGGTCGCGGTTACGGAACCGAGATGATGCGTCTCGCACTTGAGCGCTGCTTTTCAGATCCGGACGTGACTGCAGTGCTGATCGACCCGCTCGCAAGGAATGTCCGGGCGCATGCGTTTTATCAGCGTCTGGGCTTCCGTCCGGTCGGACGGCGCATGTTCGATGAAGACGACTGCCTCGTGCACCGAATGGAACGTCGCGCCTGGTCAGTTTGCGCCTATCGCGGCCCCGATTGCCTATAGGATTCATCCAGTTCGGCCAGCAGCATGGTCGCGTCAGTATGTTCCGGATTGATCCGGACCGCCAATCGGCAATGCTGCGCAGCCGCATGTGTCACGCCCAGTTCCAGATAGGCTTGAGCCAACAGAAACTGCGGTTCGGCGGAATCGGGACTTGCCTCCGCCCAGCGCCGAAGCGCCGCCGGTATTTCAACTTCCCTGCCGCATTTCCTGAGTGTGGCTTGCCAGTCGCGGTAGATATACGCGGACCTGGGCGAGAGCAGCGTCGCCTTGTCGAAGCTGGGTATGGACGTATCGCAAGCGCCCAACTGCGCATTTGCGCTTGCATAACCGGCCTGGATATAGGCGACGTCCGGATTGATCTCCAACGCTTTTGCAAAAGCATCGCTGGCGTCCTCATAATATCCAAGTCGGAATTTGACGTTGCCTATCCCGGCATGTGAATGCACCGCATTGACGTTGTGCCTGACCGCCTCGGCAAAGCGCGCCTCCGCCTCGATATCATTACCGCGGCTGAACGCAATATTGCCAAGGCCCTCATGGGCTCTGAATGCTCCTTCCTGGTATTCGACGGCCTGGAGATAGGCGATCTCGGCCTGTTCGTGGAAGGACTTGCCTTTGTGATACCAGGCGTCGCCAAGGCCGACTGCAGCCCGGACATAGTCTTTCTTCACCTCCAGCGCCTTCTGATAGTGCTTGATCGCTTCATCGTAGCGTCGGCGACTGCTCAGCGCATCGCCGAGACCGGCGAGCGCCTGAAGATTGTCCTGACGGAATTTCAGCGCTTCGCGATAGTGCCTGATGGCGGTTTTCGGGTCGTCGTCTATACGGATATGAAGATCGCCGAGGCTTGCATTCAAATAGGCGAGCGTGCCGCTGCGATTAGGAATGTCGCGCGTCGTGGCGGTGTCCAGCCCTTCCTCGATTTTTTTAAGAGCGCCGTCATAGGCCCCCTGCTTCATCATGGCGTTGCCCCAACTCACATAAGCGAACACGAGAGCAGGTTCGATGTCGATCGCGTCCCTGAAGTAGTCGAACGCCTCGGCGTAGGCGACCTCGGCGTTCTGCGTATCGCCGACGGCAGTCAGCGCATCTCCCTTTCGCGCGAAAGCGTCGCCGAGATTGGCGTAGGCGTAGGCGATGTCGGGATCGATATCGATCGCCGTCCGGTATTTCTCGATGGCTTCATCAACATCGCCTTGGCGCATCAGGGCGTCGGCGATGTTGGCGTGCGCAGAAGCGAATTCCGGATCCAGCCTTATCGCCATTTCATACTTGACGATCGCCTCGTCCGTCCGGTGCTGGGAGAGCAGAGCATTGCCCCAGTTGCTGTAGGCCTCGGTGAGCCCCGGATCGATGTCTATTGCGTTGCTAAAATAGCCGATGGCGCTCGTATAACGCCCCGCATGCAGATCCATCACACCGAGCAAATTATTGGCAAGGGCGATGTCTTCCGAGGTTTGCGATCCCCGAAGAATGCGCCGGATGATCGTTGTCGCGCGATCGGGTTTTCGATCGTAGTAATAGGCGGCGGCGACGTAGGGATCAATTTTCTCCAACAGATCGATGGCCGCCGATCGAAAATAATCGTCCTCCAGACCAGTTTTTGAGCTGTCGCCGATCATTTCCATATTCACCGTGGCGTCAGCGCCGCCAAGAACCCGCAAACGCAGATATATTCCTTCGGTTTCGCACTCCCTTGTGCTGCAGATGAACTCGCCTGCAATCTGGATGTCTTGCCGCGAAAACAGTTTCTTCACATAATAGAGGCTGGTGTCGAACAAGGTTCCGACTTCCGGCACCGTGATTTCGACGTTTCTGGACCGGGGAATGACATCGAGATTGTTGCGCCGCACCTTGGCGGCCTGCTCCACGTCGTTGATGGCGTCCACGAGGCGGTCCGCCGCGACGTCTCCCGAGTAACCAAGCTGCGTCAGCATGGCCGGCGCCTTGATGGGTTCGACGATCAACTTGCGTTCGGAGAAGGCCAGATAGACGGCGAGAAACGCCAGAAAGGCGACCAGAAGGATGAACAAGATGTCGAAGAACAGCGAGCGGAAGCGTCCGACGCCTTCGACAAGGCTTTTCAGCCTGTCTGTCCGCGCCCGTTTCGCCGGTGGTTTTTCCGGCGGCGCTGGCACATAACTGACAGGACCATACTGCACCGTGACCGGCGCTATGGAATAAACTGAATAATTCCCTGACGGTCCTTTATCTTCCCTGTCGCCTTCGGACATGCCACTCATTCTACTCCACCAATGGAATTGGCGGTGTGATTTTGATCACCAGTCGTGAAGAAGCAGTATAACCGAAAGAACAACAAATGGTAATCTTCACGCAAACAGTCTTAACGCGTCATTGGACTGCATTAGCACAGTGCGAATATTGGTTTTGTGCTTTGAGCCCCGGATGAGTTCATCATCCAACTTTTTCCAAACGCCAAACTTGTTCAACCGGATATTTTTTGGCCCATTCGGCAGGAACAAAGGCGCGCGTGTCTGTCACGGAATCCGGCGCGAATACCTCGTGATAGCCCTTCACCGCAAAACCGATCGCGGCGAAGAGCTCCATCCAGCCGGATATGGTCAGATTGAAGCACACGCCGCTTGGTTCGAACTCGACCTCTGTCCAGTCCGCGCCCCACATTCCTCGATAGGGGCGGTGCAATGTCGTGTCACAGGGCGCGCCGCTTTCAGGCGAGCAAAGAAGCACCAGGGGGTGGTTGCCAAGAAACACAAGCGTTCCCCCAGAGCGCAGCAGGCGCCAGGCTTCCCGCAGCCATGCTTCGGGCGGGCACCAGATCGCCGCGCCATATTCCGAGATCGCGAAATCGAAGGAGGAGTCCTCCAGCCCTGTCGCCTCGGCGTTTCCCTCGATGAAGGTAATATCGGCGCCGTGCTCATGCGCCAGCCGACGCGCCGTGGCCAACTGATTGGCGGAAACGTCGATTGCCGTGACCCGCGCGCCGCGTCGCGCCATCCAGCCGGAGACATAGCCCGTGCCGCATCCCAGTTCGATTGCATCTTTGCCGGTCAAATCTTCGGGAATCAGTTTCAGGGACTCGTCCGACACGCTCCAACTGCCCCAGACGGGCGTCTCGGCCTTCCAGAGGCGCTCGCCCCCGGCGATCCAGTTTTCAGCGTCCGCATTCCAGACGTCTCGATTGATGGCGACATGATCGCGCGTCATCGGAAAACCCCCAAAGCGTCAGGCGAAACAAAACGACCACAGTCCGTCGATACGACGGCGGCCGGCGACTACCCCACGATCAATTGCTTGAGTTGCAAGGCCTCGTATTCCAGCTGCAGAAGCCTGTAATTCACCACGTCGCCTATGGTCACCATGCCAATCAGACGCCCTTCCTCAACAACCGGCATATGGCGAAAACGTCCATCGGTCATGCGTCGCAAGACTGACACCAGGTCATCTGTTGGGGAACAAACTTCCACGTTTTTGGTCATCACTTCGTCCACGCGGTGCGGCAGCGTTCGTCCCGGCGCATCGGCCAGTTTGCGCACGATGTCGCGCTCGGAAAGAATGCCAAGCAACGCGCCATCCGTTTCGGTGACGATGAGGGCGCCGATGCCTTTGTCCCGCAGCAACTGCACTGCGTCGCCGAGCGTATCGTCGGGACGTATGCCGATCACATCGCCGCCCTTGTGGGCGAGGATCTTGTGAACGGTCGCCGCCTCTTTGGAGATATTGGTGTCGAGAGACTGACTGTGCGTCGTCTCGTGTTCGTCGTCCTTCTGCAGGGGCGGTTGATATGATTCCGGCATTGGCCTCGCTCCTCCCTTGAACATTGGTGCGCCTTCGTGGCACCTACCTTAAACCTGTTCGGGAAGCTGTGGGAGCCCCTGTTTCGTGATAGATTTCACCCTGACGCCAATCTGGGCGACGCTGTTGTTCATCCTGGGTTGCGTGATGGGATACCAGTATCGCCGGGTATGGAAGGCGGAGGGCCCGACCTGGCAGTTGTGGCTGTTCGGACTGGCGGCCGCAGGAGCGTTTCTGACCCTCGGCTTCGTACCGGTCATACCCTGACGCGGTCGGATCAGGATCAGTCGGCCTCGACCTTTTCCAGCATCCGCCGCGCCCTGGGGCAGGCAAGCCTCTCGACCAAAGGGCTGTCCGGATCGATTTCCTTCTTGCAGACCAGGCAATGATCGGCGCCGGCAATCGCGTTGAGCCCGCCGCAGCTTCCCTTGATGGTGCGTCCCATCAGGATCACGCCCAGCGACATGCCGAGCGTGACCAGCATCAGGAGACCGAAAGCGAAGAGAAAGGTCGTCATGGCAAACCGCCCCGCTACGCCTGCAAGGCGGCGAAAGTCTTGCTGGGCTTGATGACGTAAGGTTTTTCCGCCCCGTCAGCATCGACGAACAGCACGGCAAGGCCCTGTTCGTCAGCGATCTCCAGACCGCGCTCGCTGCCAAGCACGAGCATGGCTGTCGCCCAGGCGTCGGCCAGCATTGCGTTCTCGGTCAGCACAGTCGCAGACGTTGTGGCGTGCGTGATCGGTCTGCCCGTCTTCGGGTCAATGACGTGGGAATAGCGCTGGCCGTCCTGTTCGAAGTAGTTTCGGTAATCGCCGGATGTCGCCATGCCGAGGCCGGACGTCTCGACCACCTGCAGCACCGAGCGACCGGTCCTGTCCGGCGTTTCAATGCCGATCCTCCAGTTCTGACCATCCGGATTCTTGCCGGACGTGTAGAGATCGCCGCCGATTTCAATCATGTAGTCGCTGACGCCGAACGATTCGATGGAAGCGGCGACCCGGTCGACCCCGTAGCCCTTGCCAATGGCCGCAAGGTTGAGTTCAACGCCCGGCTCCAGCTTGCGCAGACGGCCGTTCTCAAAGGCCAGCGTCCGTTCCTGTCCCGAAAGGCTGAGCGCCGTTGCGATCTCGGCGTCCGACGGCGCGTCGCTCCGGTCCCGACCGGATCCGAAACCCCACGCGTCGACGAGCGGTCCGACTGTTATGTCGAAACGACCGTCACTGGCGGAGTGCACGTCCTGCGCAGCCTTGATGACCTGCGCCAGCGCCGGAGACACCGGCGTCGCTTGCGAGGTCGTGGCGTTGAAGCGGGAGATCTCCGAGCCACGGTCCCAGTTCGACATCTGGTCGTTCACTTCGGCGAGCGATGCTTCGACGGCCTTGCGCAATTCGTCCCGGTCAACTGTTCCGCCATGGTCGACACCCACCAGATTGTAGGTCGTGCCCATCGTCTGCCCGGACAATTCCAGTATCGATGATCCTGGCTTGCAGGCGGCCAGAGCAGCCGTCATCAGGAGGAACGAGCGTCGGGAAAATTTCATATAGTCGGCCAAGGATAAAATCCTTTGAAATGAGGTGATCGGTCTATGACCTTTCTTGCGGATGGGTTTTCTTCGACATTTCGTTTTGTTTCAAGTCAAAATTTTTTTCCCAAAAGCCTCAAAGCGGTTTTGACCCTTGATGCCGCGTTGCATATAAGCGGGCGTCTTTACAGTTCATTTCTCGGGAAACAATCATCCGTGCAGCAGTTCACGTTACGAAAAGGTCTCGACATTCCTGTTCTGGGCGCGCCTGTTCAGGACATTGAAAACGGTCCGATTGTCAGAACTGTCGCAATATTGGGAGACGACTATCTCGATCTCAAGCCGAGGCTCTCCGTCCAGGAAGGCGATGTCGTCGGCGCGGGATCTCCGGTGCTCGCCCACAAGGATTTGCCGGATGCGATCATCGCGTCTCCGGTGTCCGGGAGAGTGAAAGCGATCAACCGCGGCGCGCGGCGCAGGCTGATCAGCGTGGAGATCGAAGTCGACAAGAATGCCGCGCCGCCTGTGGATTTCTCCGACGTTGGAGACATAAAAACCACGGAAGGGCTCGTTGAGCGGCTCTGCGCGGCCGGACTTTGGACCTCTTTCAGAACGCGACCCTATTCGAAAATCCCCGATCCTTCGACGCGTCCCGCCGCCATCTATTTGACAGCGATGGACACCGAACCACTGGCCGCCGATCCGGAAATCGTTATCGCCGACTCCGCCGACGATTTCGCGCGAGGGCTTGGCGCCGTCGCCCAATTGACAGAGGGGCCCACCTACCTGTGCCATGCTGCAGGCTTGGCGCTTCCCGGTTCCGACGCCCCGGGCGTCGAGCCGGCAGCCTTCAGCGGTCCGCATCCTGCCGGACTTGCTGGCACGCACATGCATTTCCTCGAGCCGCCCACCGCTGAAAAGATCGTCTGGACGATCGGCTACCATGATGTGATCGTGATCGGACGATTGCTCGCCACGGGTCGTTATGACGCATCCCGCGTGATCGCTCTGTGCGGACCGGTTTGCGCCAAACCGCGATTGATCCGCACAATCGCCGGCGCGTCGTTGATCGATCTGACGCAGGGAGAATATCCGCAGAACTTCCCTGTGCGAATGATTTCCGGTTCGATCCTGAGCGGAAGGGCCGGCGATGGGCCCGCCGCCTATCTTGGACGCTATGCGCGACAGGTCACGCTCATCGAGGAGGATCACAAGCAGATACCCATGGGCTGGATCCGGCCCATGCCATCGAAGTTCGCCGTCCAGCCGGTTCTTGGTTCGGCGTTTTCGCGGAAACTGTACGCACTGACCTCCAACCTCAATGGCGGCCGGCGCGCCATGGTCCCGACAGGCACTTTCGAGCAACTCATGCCGCAGGATTTCCTGCCGACGCAACTGCTGCGCGCGCTACTCGTCATGGATTCGGATCAGGCGCAGGCGCTCGGCGCGCTCGAACTCGATGAAGAAGATCTCGGTCTCGTAGGCTTCGCCTGCCCCGCCAAATACGAATACGGCCTGGCCCTGCGTGATTGCCTGACAAAGATCGAGAAGGAGGGCTGACGCCTTGGGTCTGCGAGATTTCTTCGACCGAATTGAACCCAATTTCCTGAAAGGCGGGAAATGGGAGCGGCTCTTCCCCGTCTACGAGATGGTGGAAAGCTTCATCTACACGCCCAAGACCGTGACAACAGTCGCTCCGCACGCACGTTCGTACGTCGATATGAAGCGGATCATGACCTACGTGGTCCTGTCGACGATCCCGGCGATTATCATGGGGCTTTACAATGTCGGCCTGCAGGTCAATACGGCGATCGGCGTCTATGGCGCTTCCGGCTGGCGCGCCTCCCTTCTCGAATTCTTCGGCATAGGTTTTGACCCGGCCAATCCGATCGCCAATTTCCTGCACGGAGCGCTCTATTTCCTGCCGATCTACATCACCACCCTGGTCGTCGGCGGCCTGTGGGAAGTGCTGTTCGCAACGGTTCGCCGGCACGAGGTCAACGAGGGCTTTCTTGTCACTTCCATGCTCTACGCCCTGATTTTGCCGCCAAGCACTCCGCTCTGGCAGGTGGCGCTCGGCATTTCCTTCGGCGTGGTGATCGGCAAGGAGATCTTCGGCGGCACGGGAAAGAACTTTCTCAATCCGGCGCTTGTCGGACGCGCCTTCCTCTACTTCGCCTATCCCGCCTATATGTCCGGAGACCAGATCTGGACCCCGGTGGACGGCTTTTCAGGCGCGACCGCCTTGTCTGTCTCGGCGTCAGACGGCTACACGGCGCTGATGACTCACGGCGTCACCTGGTTTGACGCGTTCATCGGAACCATCCAGGGCAGCATCGGCGAGACATCGACGCTCGCCTGCTTCATCGGACTGGTGTTCCTGCTGATAACAAAAATCGCCAACTGGCGCATGGTGGTCGGTTGCCTGGCCGGAATGATCGGCCTTGCGACGCTTTTCAATGTGATCGGTTCCGACACGAACCCGATGTTCGCCATGCCCTGGTACTGGCACCTTGTGCTGGGCGGCTATGCCTTCGGTCTGGTGTTCATGGTCACGGAGCCGGTTTCGGGCTCCCATACCAATCTTGGCCGCTACATTTACGGCGCGTTGATCGGGGTCATGGTGGTCATGATCCGGGTGGTCAATCCCGCCTTTC
This sequence comes from Flavimaribacter sediminis, assembly GCF_019492055.1. Classification (GTDB taxonomy): domain Bacteria; phylum Pseudomonadota; class Alphaproteobacteria; order Rhizobiales; family Rhizobiaceae; genus Flavimaribacter; species Flavimaribacter sediminis. The sequence goes on from NZ_JAICBX010000002.1 coordinate 57,720, forward strand.
CGGAAGGCATGATGCTCGCTATCCTGTTCGGCAATGTTTTCGCGCCGCTGATCGATTACTTCGTCGTTCAGGCCAATATCCGCCGGAGGGCCAGACGCCATGCCTGATCAACCGGAAACCCGCAAAGGCGTCATCCGCCGCTTCCTGGACATGTCGCCCGACTCTGCGCCGAAAACCGTCTTCGTGGCGGTTGCGCTTTGCCTTGTCGCATCGATGATCGTGTCCGCCACTGCGGTTGCGCTCCGGCCGCTCCAGGAAGTCAACGCGCTGAAAGACAAACAGGTCAACATCCTGCAGGTGGCCGGCATTTACCAGCCCGGCGAAGATGTCGCCGACGCCTTCGCCGCATTCGAGGCGCATGTGCTGGATCTCGATACGGGTCAATTCACCGACAAGTTCGATCCTGCCGAGTTCGACGACCGGGCCGCTGCGGACGATCCGCAAACCTCGGTGGAGTTGGAAGACGATCCGGCCGGCATCGGCAGACAGGCGCGTTACGTGACCATTTACCTCCTCCGCAACGACAGCGGCGGCGTCGACAAGGTCATTCTGCCGCTTCACGGCTATGGGCTGTGGTCGACGCTTTACGGATATATCGCTGTCGAGAATGACGGCAACACGATCTACGGATTGCAGTTCTACGATCATGCGGAGACGCCCGGGCTCGGCGCCGAGGTAGACAATCCACGCTGGAAAGCCCTTTGGAGCGGCAAGAAGCTTGCCGATGAAAATGGCGATCTGCAGATAACGGTGGCGAAAACCCCGCCCCCGGCCGGGCGGGAATACTATGTCGACGCCTTGTCCGGCGCGACGCTCACCTCGCGCGGCGTGGACGCGCTGGTTCGGTTCTGGCTTGGCGAACGCGGCTACGGGCCTTTCCTTGAAAATCTGAAGGCAGGAGACATCTGATGGCGCAGACGAGACGCACGTTGTTGATAGACCCGCTGGTCGACAACAACCCGATCACCTTGCAGGTCCTTGGCATCTGTTCGGCGCTGGCGGTGACGTCCTCTCTGAAGGTTTCGATGGTCATGGCCATCGCCGTCACGCTGGTGACCGCTTTCTCCTCGATGTTCATCTCTGTTCTGCGCAACCAGATACCCGGTTCCATCCGGATCATCGTGCAGATGGTCATCATTGCGTCGCTCGTAATCGTGGTCGATCAGGTGCTCAAGGCCTACGCCTATGACATCTCGAAAACATTGTCGGTGTTTGTCGGCCTCATCATCACCAATTGCATCGTGATGGGACGCGCCGAAGCCTTCGCGATGAAGAACCCGCCGATCGAGTCCTTCATCGACGGCGTCGGAAACGGGCTTGGTTACGGACTGATCCTGATGCTGGTGGGAACCGTTCGCGAACTCTTCGGCGCTGGCAGCCTGTTCGGCGTCACCATACTGCAGACGGTCAATAATGGCGGCTGGTACGTGCCCAACGGGTTGCTCCTGCTCCCGCCTTCGGCTTTCTTCGTGATCGGCCTTCTGATCTGGGGATTCAGAACCTGGAAGCCTGCACAGGTCGAGAAACGTGAGTTCCGTATCCAGACGGTCGAGGCGCATTGATGGAAGCCCTGATTTCCCTCGCCGTCAAAGCCATATTCGTCGAGAATATGGCGCTGAGCTTCTTCCTTGGCATGTGCACCTTTCTCGCCGTGTCAAAGAAGATATCGACGGCCATCGGGCTCGGCATTTCGGTCACGATCGTCCAGGCGATCACCGTTCCGGCGAACAACCTTCTGCTGACCAACCTCCTGAAACCCGGCGCGCTAGCCTGGGCGGGCTTTCCCGATGTCGACCTGACCTTCCTCGGACTGATCTGCTACATCGGGGTGATCGCGGCCATCGTGCAGATCCTCGAGATGGTCTTGGACAAGTATTTTCCCCCGCTTTACAACGCCCTTGGCATCTTCCTGCCGCTCATCACGGTGAATTGCGCCATTTTGGGCGGATCGCTGTTCATGGTGGAGCGCGACTACGACTTCACCGAGGCGTCGGTTTACGGCGTCGCCTCGGGACTTGGCTGGGCGCTGGCGATCACCGCCATGGCCGGGGTGCGCGAGAAACTGAAATATTCAGACATACCCGACGGTCTTCAGGGCCTCGGCATTACCTTCGTCACAGCCGGGCTCATGGCCATGGCGTTTATGTCGTTCAGCGGCGTGAAACTCTGAGACGGATCGTATCGATATGCAGACTTTCACACTAGGCGTCCTGCTTTTCACACTCATCGTCCTGGCGCTTGTCACGATCATCATGCTGGCGCGGTCGAGGCTTGTTTCCACCGGCAACGTCAACATCACGATCAACCACGAAAAGACGATCTCGGTTCCCGCCGGCGGCAAGCTTTTGCAAACACTGTCCGCAGAAAAACTCTTCGTGCCTTCCGCCTGCGGCGGCGGCGGCACATGCGCGCAATGCCGCGTGCGGGTGCTTTCCGGCGGCGGCTCAATTCTTCCGACCGAAGAAAGCCACATAACCAAGCGCGAGGCCGCGCATGGCGACCGGCTTTCCTGTCAGGTCTCGGTCAAGCAGGACATGGAGGTCGAAGTTCCGGAAGAAGTGTTCGGCGTCAAGAAATGGCAATGCACGGTGCGCTCCAACGACAACGTCGCGACGTTCATCAAGGAACTTGTCCTGGAACTGCCGGAAGGCGAAAACGTGAATTTCCGGGCGGGCGGCTACATCCAGATCGAAGCGCCCAAACACAAGCTCAGCTACAAGGAATTCGACGTCGGCGAGGAGTATCGCGAGGACTGGGACAAGTTCAATCTTTGGCAATATGAATCGGTGGTCGACGAGCCGGTCGAACGCGCATATTCCATGGCGAATTATCCCGAAGAAAAGGGCATCATCATGCTGAATGTTCGCATTGCTTCGCCCCCGCCCGGTTCCGAAGGCATTCCCGCCGGCCTGATGTCGTCCTACATCTTCAACCTCAAGCCCGGCGACAAGGTGACGATCTCGGGACCGTTCGGGGAGTTCTTCGCGCGCGACACCGACAAGGAAATGATTTTTGTCGGCGGCGGCGCCGGAATGGCGCCCATGCGCAGCCATATTTTCGACCAGCTCAAACGGCTGAAAACAAAACGGAAGATCAGCTTCTGGTACGGCGCGCGCTCGAAGCGCGAGATGTTCTACGTTGAGGATTTCGACGGTCTGGCCGCTGAAAACGACAATTTCGAGTGGCACGTCGCGCTCTCCGACGCGTTGCCCGACGACAACTGGACCGGTTACACGGGCTTCATCCATAACATCCTCTTGCAGGAATATCTGAAGGACCATCCGGCGCCGGAGGATTGCGAATACTATATGTGCGGCCCACCGATCATGAACCAGTCTGTCATCAACATGCTGCTGGAACTGGGCGTTGATCGCGAAGACATCATGCTTGACGATTTCGGCGGCTGACGACCGCAGCCGCAAGACATAAAAAAGAGCCGTCCGAAGCTTCAGACGGCTCTTTCCAAGCTCTAGGGAGATGGGTCAGTTAGGGTAAGACCCAATCAGACGTCACAAGGACGAAGGGCTGCCTTCAGATCCCGTTACCTCCGATTTTCCTGACTTCAATCTCCAATATCGCTTTAGACATTGGACCACCTCCTTTCTGTTGTTGAAACCTGAGTCTCAAGGTGCAGGCGCTTCCTGAAATAGTCAAGAGGGTGCACTGCAATATTGCCAGCGGCGCTAATCGCACCAGTATTTGTCTTTCACACCCTTGGTGACGCCGATGTCCTTGAGGAGATGCGGCGAAAGTTCGCTCATGCCTCCGTGCGTCTTTCGGGTCGCCTTCCTGTTAAACTTGGCGGCGTTTCGTCGCCGCAGTCCGAGAATATCCCTGATACTGTGCATATCGCTTTCCTTCATATGACGTCGCCGGTTCAGCGAAGGACGAAGCAGCGCCCGGCGCGCAAGGGCGCCGGTTCACACGCTTTCCTGTCGGGATGAGCCGCTTTTTCGGCTACTCCTGCCGCCGGACCGACGATCCGGAGCGAGGGCAGGCAGCGGCGCAAGACCGGTTTGCCTGTTGTCCGGAAAAAAACAGCGATGGTTTCATCAGCCCGCTGTCCTCACAATATAAGACTGTGACGGGCTTATCCATCGCGGCCAGAGCCCAGATAGGCAGTGCGTCAGTCCGAAACAAGAAGTCGGCGGCGATTTTTTCGATCATGAATGATCTGTCCATGATCGTTGAACGCGCAAGGATTCCACTTACATTAGGCGTGCGACACAACCCCGCAAACCTGGCGATTCTCAAACCGGACACTTCCGGACGCGCCGGCAAGCGGATATGGTCGCGCTGCCGGATCAACTCAATAAGGGCCGCGACTATCTCCACGGCCAGCTTCGGAAGGAGCGCATGGATTACAAGGACTATTACAAGGTTCTCGGCGTCGAACGCGAGGCGACACAGGACGATATCAAGCGCGCCTATCGCAAGCTGGCGCGCAAGTACCATCCTGACGTCAACAAGGAGGCCGACGCCGAAACCAAATTCAAGGACGCCGGCGAAGCCTACGAAGTTTTGAAGGATCCGGAAAAGAGGGCTGCTTACGATCAACTCGGGGCCAACTGGCAGGCGGGTCAGGACTTCCGTCCGCCTCCGGGCTGGGACAGCGGATTTGAATTCTCCGGCGGCGGATACACCGAAGCCGACCAAGAGGCGTTCAGCGATTTTTTCGAGAGCCTTTTCGGCCAGGCCCGCTCGGGCCGGACCCGGTATCAGGGAAGCAGGGAGTTCCATGCTCCGGGCCAGGATCATCACGCACGCATAGAGATCGCCTTGAAGGACGCCTATGAGGGCGCGACACGGCAGATTGGTTTGCATGCGCCGCAGGTCGACCCGGCCGGTCACGTCACGGTCAAGGACCGAACGATCAAGGTCACGATCCCCAAGGGCATACTTCCGGGACAGCACATCCGGTTGGCCGGGCAAGGCACGCCGGGGATCGGCAAGGGCCGGGCCGGCGATTTGTATCTTGAAGTCGCCTTCAAGCCGGAGCGCGGGTTCAGCATCGACGGACGCGACGTCTACATGGATCTGCCGATCACCCCCTGGGAGGCGGCGCTGGGCGGCAAGGTCAAGGCTCCGACACCGTCAGGCTCGGTGGAACTGAAAATTCCACCCAACGCGCGCTCGGGTCAGAAGCTTCGTCTGAAAGGGCGCGGATTGCCGGCGAAACCCGCCGGTGATCTTTATGCCGTCCTGCAGATTGTCACGCCGCCGGCCGACACGCCGGAGGCGCGGGAAATCTACGAAAAAATGGCGCGTGAACTCGACTTCAATCCGCGTTCGAAATCGGGAGGTTAACCGATCATGGCGAAGAAATCGGCGGAAGCCGTCTCAGCGGAACTGATTGAAGCCCTGACCCTGGCCGAACTGTGCAGGTCCTGCGGCGTTCGGGCGGACTGGATCATTGAACTGGTTGAAGAAGGCATTCTGGAGCCGACCGGTCGCGAACCGTCCGCCTGGCGATTTACGGCAACCAGCATACGCAGGACGCGCACAGCCTGGCGACTGCAGCACGACCTCGGTGTAAACCGGGCAGGCATCGCCGTCGCCCTCAATCTCATCGAGGAACGCGAGCAGCTCTATATAAGGCTCCAGCGCGGGGAGCGATAGTCCGGCGCATCAGTCCGATAAATCAGTTCCGGAATTCGGTCATGAAACCAGGCCGCTCTTCTCGTAAGTCGGGTTGAGGCGGCTTTCGAGATAGTCGTCGCCGCGGATAGGCGGATATTTGGCCGGCGTCTCTTCCGTCGCACATCCAGGCAGGCATTCCACGATCGCCTCCGGATTGGGATCCAGGAAGAACGCGACCGAATAACGCTCGCGGCCGGGAGGGCTGACCACGCGATGCGGCGTGGATACGTAGACGTCATTGGTCCAGCGCATCAGACAATCTCCGATATTGCAGACGAAGGTGTCCGGGATATAGGGCGCGGCGAGCCAGCGTCCGTCTCTCGAGTACACTTCCAGCCCGCCGACTTCGTCGGTCGCCAGAAGCGTCACGCATCCATAGTCTGTGTGCTCTCCGGCGCCCAGCTGACCTTCATCGAGGGCTGCAGGCCTCGGCGGATAGTGCAGAAGACGCAGGGTCGCCAGCGGCCGGCTCAGCTTGTCGTCGAAAAAGTCCGTTTCGATGCCGAGTTCTGTCGCAAAGGCGCAGTGCAGCGACTTCCCGAGCGACCACACGGCATTGTAGTAATCAAGCATTGTGTCTTTGAAGCCAGGAACCTCCGGCCAAAGATTGAGCGCCCGAAACCGCGCCCCGGAAACGATCTCAGGATCGTCGGCGGGCAGTTCCAGGCCGATATTGAAGGCTTCCTTCAGGTCCGGCGCCTTTGTCGGATCGAGGGATTCGCCCTTCATCGGAATGAAGCCGCGATTGCCGCTGGCCGCCGAATACAGCGATTTTCGTTTCAGCTCCTCCGGACTGTCGAAGAACTCCTTCGCCTTGCTGAAGACCGCTTCACGCAAGGACGCCGGAACGCCATGGCCGGCCACATAGAAAAAGCCGATCCCTCGGCACGCCTCTCCGATCTGATCGGCGACGTGCCTCCGTCCGGCTTCTCCGCCTTCAAAAAGCGGCTTCATGTCGATTACGGGTATCGTGTCAGTCATTGTCCTGCCTCAGCATATGCTTTGTCGATTTCTTTCGACCAGTCCGCCTTCCATTGCCGCTTCGTGGTCTCGTCAAGCCAGGACGCATCGAGGCTCGTCAGAATAGCGGCCTTTAGGTCGTCCAGAGAAAACCCCAAACTATCGTAGGCGATTTCGAACTCCTTGCCGAGATCGGTCGCGAACATCGGCGGGTCGTCGGAATTGATCGTCACCGCGAGTCCTGCTTCGCGCATCCGGCGGATCGGGTGATCGGCGGCGTCAAGGTCACGCCAGGCGGTGGTGTATTGTGTGGTCGAGGGACAGCAGGTGAAAACGACGCCCTCTCCGAGACAGCGCTCGATCAACGCCTCGTCATTGACGATATTGTAGCCATGATCGATGCGCTCGACCTTCAGCGCGTCGAGCGAACCGGCGATGAAGGCCGCCGGACCGGATTCGCCGGCATGCGCCGTCAGACGCAAACCATTGTCCGCAGCGCGGGCAAACAGGTCGGCGAACGGCTCCGGCGGAAAAGGCGCCTCATTGTAATCGAGGCCCAGACCGATCAGTTCGTCACACCGATTGTCGAGGATTTCATCGAGATATTCCTCGCCGGCCGCTGGCCCCAGTTCCCGGTTCACGCCGGGTATGAACCGGGAGACGATCCCGAGATCGGCTTCGGCGTCCGCCATGCCTGCCCGAATGCCCTCGAACTGCTGCTTGAAAGCCACATTTTTATGGGCGTGCGGACTGATAAAAAATTCCATGTACCGCGCGCCGTTGGCTGCGGCCGACTGCAGCATTTCATAGGTGATGCGGTGGAAATCGTCCACCGTGATAATACTGTCCGCGATCGCGCCATAGATCGCCAGGAACTCGGCGAGATCGGCGTAGGAATACAGATCCTCGACCTGTTCGCATTCCGGCAGCGCGACGTTGTTCTTCGCAGCGAGCTCCATCGCCGTAGCGGGAAGGATCGCCCCTTCAAGGTGGATATGGATCTCGGCCTTTGGCAACGAGCGGATCAGTGAATTCGTGTCCATTGTTGCAACGCCCCTTCTCCTGTTGCGACGCAACAATCGTGTCGTGCGGAGCGGTCACTTGTCAACGGCATTGATTGCCGCAGTCGGACCTTCACCCGCGATAGAGATAATCAACGGGCAGACCGAGACGAAGGCAGGATTGCGCCGGAGGCGCTTCGGCAAGGACTATGCGATCGGCCAGTCCGCCTGCTTGTCTGATGATATTGTCCTGCCAGGGCTTGAGACCAAGAGATGGATCGAGCCCCAGGATATTCCGAATCCGATCCGGAACAATATCCACGGCCGCGCCTACGAGCAGCCTCTGGACGGGCTTGAACGCCGGGGAAAGAACCGGAGCGTCCTTGATGATATCGAGAAATTCGAAGAGAATTGGGGAGGCGGTCATGCGCGGCTCCAGCCGGGCAAGAAGCCAGTGGAACTCTGCTCTCGAAGACGGAGCGCCTGTCGCGCTGTAAAGTCGGGCGGCTGGCAGCCCCTCGTCGAAACAGCGGTCTATGCAGTTCTCGTCCAGATGCTTCACGTAGCGACTGTAACTTTCGGTGAACCCGTAAATCGCCGTCGCCTGAACCCAGTTCAGAAGGTCGACGTCACTGGCCGAATAAGTCTCGCCGGCCTCCGTTACGCCGGAGATCTTGTTATGCAACCGCGTCACGTGATCGATCATGTCGCGCGCCTTGGCTTGCGCGCCATAGACCGTGACCATCGCCGCAAGTCCGGTTCGCTGCAGGCGCTCTACCGGCTTGGTTTTGAAACTGGAGTGATCCCAGACGCCGCTCCGCACGCCCGGAAGGGCGAACTCCATGATCACCGCCGCGACGCCGCCCACAAAGAGCGACACCGGGTTCTTGAACACGATCCACGAAACAGACGACGCAGGCGCCAAGGCTGGCTCGCCTGCGGGCTTCGAGAAATCGAAAGCGGGAACGCCTGCCCCCTGAAACAGACCGGCTGTCCAACGATCAATGAACTGGGGGAGATGGTATGGACCGGACAGATGCATCGTAATCCGCCCGGCAATTATGCTGACGGTGTTTTATTCAACCGCTGCCGCAACATCGTTTCCGGCCGATTTCGTGGCGTTGACGGTGTTGGCGGTATCTTGGCCGACGCCGCGAATGGTGTTAGCGCATGCCGAAAGTCCGAGCGCTGAGAAAAGAATTATAACGACGCTGATCTGCTTCACGGGTAGCCTCCATGTTCAATCGGGATGACGATTAAACGCCAAGGCCACAGGAAGGTTCCCCGGTTCGGTCATCTTTGGATTTAGCGTGTCCGGTGCGCTAACGAGTGACTGCCCGGAGTCTACTCGATCGCGTCAGCCACTTCTTCGCCGGCCTGCTTGGTGGCGTCCACCGCGTTCGCCGTATCGCGACCGGCGCCTTTGATTGTATTGGCGCAAGCGGCGAGACCAAGGGCAAGAATGAGCACAGAAAGTAATCCAAAACGTTTCATGACGGTTTCCCGATGCGAGGAATAATTTTCAGATTTGGCCAACGACGCGCCGCACGACGAATCCCTTATACGATGCGGCGCATCCTTTGCAAAGCAGCGCCTCATCGCACATCATCAATCGCCTTCAGGCGCGGCTGGATCAGACTTTCTGCAGGGATTCGACGATGCCCGTATCGCTGATCACGCAGACAGCGCTCTCACCGGCCATAGTCAGATCAACGCGGTAGCGATTGGAGCCCTCCTGGCTGGAACTGACCGGCAGAATCGTATCGCGGTTGGCGCCGAAACGGGTCGAAGCCTCCGAGGCGCAGAGCAGTTGCAGGTCTGCAGGCGCCGTCGTTCCGGCGCTGCGCACCGTCGGCTGCGGCTTGCTCGCCGTACACCCCGTCAGCCCGAGCGCCACGAACGCGACGAGCGCAACGGCCCAACCAGACTTTGATTCCGTCATTTGCAATCCCCCTTCTTGGTTTGCAGCTTTTTGAGCCTTGTCAGACCCCCTTGTAGAGCGCGGCGCCCTGCATAAGAACGATGACGCGGGCGCCAACTTCTACACGGCTATAGAGATCGATAACGTCCTCGTTCACCATCCGAATGCATCCGGACGAAATATTGAGTCCAATGGACCACGGCTGAGTGGTGCCGTGGATGCGATATATCGAGTCCTGTCCGCCGACATAGAGATACATTGCGCGGGCGCCGAGTGGATTGTCCGGGCCGCCAGGCATTCCGTTTGCATATTTCGCGGCGTTTGGGTCGCGGGCAACCATTTCAGCCGGCGGCGTCCAGGTTGGCCATTCGGCCTTGCGACCCACTTCAACGATGCCGGCCCAGCCGAACCCGTCACGACCCACCCCTATGCCATAGCGGATCGCCTGAAAGTTGGGCAGCACGTAGTAAAGGAAATGCTTGTCGCCATCTATGATGATGGTGCCGGGCTTTTCCGCCGTGCGGAAGGTAACAACCTGCCGCTGAAAGTCCGCCGGCGCCTGACCATGCTTGCGGTAATACTTCAAAGCCCGCTTCTGGTCGTAATTGTACCACTTGCGGGTTTCGGGATCGTAGATCTGGGTTTTGAACGTCTGGGCTACCGCAATCGCCGTTCCGGCAAGCAACGGCAACACAAGCAGCAACGGCAGAAATCTACGGATACGGGCGAATACTTCAAACATGGAATTGTTCCTGACACTCACTTTGTCCACTCCCCGATGCGCTCCTGATTGGCTTCGATCCAGGCGCGCGCAACGTCCTCAGCGGGGATCCTCTCGACCTCGACGGCATAACTCATCTCGACGATGTCGTCCGGCTTGAAGGCAATATTGTCCAGGAAACCGGCGATTTCAGGCCTGTCCTTCACACTGGCCGAGTAGCCGACATGAAAATGCGATTGGTCCCAGGCTGTGGCCGCCATTGAATTCTCAATCCAGTTGGCGTCTTGGTTTCTGTCCGCCATTTTCCATTTCGCCGCATCGTAGGTCGGCTCGTCCAGTGTCACGATATCATGCAGTTTGAAAACGTGGTGCGGCGCGTAGCAGTAGAACACGATCGGCCGCCCCAGAGACGCCGCGACGTCGACGGCCGCCATGGCGACAGCTTCCGGCATTTCCAGAAGAGTCATCGTCTGGTCGTATCCGTAGCTGTGGGCGCGCACTTTTTCGATCGCGGTGGAGGACCATGAAGGGGCGCCAATCCATATTTCGCCCTTTCCGTCGCCGTCGCTATCGAATTGCGCGGCGATTTCCGGATCGGCGAGATCGGCCACACTGCCAACGCCCGTCTGTTCGAGCGTTTCGCGGCTGGCGCAGATATTCTGGGCTGCATCAACGCCTTTCGGGCTCAGATGCACGGCTGCGTCGGCGGCTTCGAGGCGAGCCATTGCGGTTTCCAGATTGGGAAGCCACACTTCCGGGTGAATCTGGATCGTGTCCTGGCCGACCTGATTGAGGATTGTCAGCGTTCCGCGCTGGACGAGCTCCGGTTTTGCTCCGAACTTGTCCTCCAGCGTCATCGAGATAATGTTCGCCGTCACCTCCGCGGATGGCCAGGCCGGAACGCCTATGACGATCTTTTCCTCCGCCGCATTCGAGACTGTCGCCATAAAGCCGGCGACACCGGCCGCGATGACGGATTTGCAAATCATTCTGGTCGCCATTTCACTAGCTTTCACTCGCAATTTCTGTTGATCCCGCACTTTGTTCGCTCCGGAGCCGTCTCACTACGAACAGGCCTCAAAGAACCTCCCAATCCTGCCGGGGAGCCATGTGCTTTCTTATTACGCAATCGCATTAAAACAAACAAATTTCATTCACCACATTCAAATAATCGTATGGCGAATACATGAAATGATACTTTCTAGTTTTTGAATGCGGCGAAAAGAGTATCATTTTTCACACAGTCGGAAACTCTGTTCTTGATGTCTTGATGGCTGTAGAGAAACAGAGTTGAATGTCACATCAATTCACCGCGAAATTTCAATCAGGAAAACTTGTTCATGGGTTCAGGCAGGTTTGCGACTCCCGTCCGTGTCGTTTCTCATCCGTTCTTCGCCAAGGCGGTGATCAACGGCCGACTGAGCCAGATCGACGGCGTCGACGTGGTCCCGGTTGACGAAAGAAGCGAGCTCGCATCGGCAATCAAGGACGCGCAAGTCCTGATCATGCCGGGCGGCGGATTCTTTTTCGATGGCGAACTGGCAGCGCTGTTGCGCGAACACGCGCCGGAACTGCGCTGGATCCAGCTTACCTCGGCGGGATATGACGGTCCCGAGAGAAATGGCGTTCCGGATGGCGTGGTGGTGACGAACAATGGCGGCGCTCTCGGCGCGCCGGTGGCCGAACACGCCGTCACTTTGCTGCTCGCCCTTGCGAGACGATTGCCGGAATTCTGGCAGAACCAATCGAAACAACTCTGGATCCGGAAAACCGAAACGCCGGTAGCCAGCCTCGAGGGGCGGACGATCGCCGTTATCGGTTTTGGCTCGATCGGCCGCGAGGTGGCGCTCCGCGCGAGAACGTTCGGAATGCGGGTGCTTGGCGTTCGTCGTACCCCGACGCCTGACGCTCTGGCCGACGAGATGTTTGCGATGGCGGATATGGAACGCGCGCTGGGCCAGGCCGACGCGGTTGTGATCAGCCTGCCGCTGAACGACGACACCAGGAATGTGTTCGACAGTCGGACGCTTGCCGCCTGCAAGCCCGGAGCATGGATCGTCAACGTCGGACGCGGCGCGCTCGTCGATACGCATGCGCTGGTCGACGCGCTGCATTCAGGACATATCGGCGGCGCCGGCCTCGACGTCGTCGAGCCTGAACCGGTTCCGTCCGATCACCCCTTGTGGTCTGCGCCGAACGTGTTGATTACTCCTCACATTGCGGGCAGCGGCAGCGACGCGAGTTATCAGCGCGTCGCCGACACGATCGAAATCAACATGAAGCGGTATCTCGTCGGAGAGCCGCTTCAGCATCAGGTCATCTAGGAGGCGGCATTGAAAATCTATCTGTGCAGCGAGGTGGTGCGCGAACTCGACTTCGCCGACCAATGCCGGTTCGCCCGGGAAGTCGGCTATGACGGGCTGGAAGTGGCGCCCTTCACCCTGTCTGACGAACCGCAGCTTCTGAGCAGCGATAAAATCGCGGAGCTGCGTAAGATCGCGGATGGCGAAGGCGTCGAAATCGCCGGTCTGCACTGGTTGATGGCTACGCCTGAAGGCCTGTCGATCACGTCGACGGATCCGGCTGTGGCGGAGCGCACGGTTGATTTCGGCAAGCGGCTCGTCACGCTTTGCGCAGATCTTGGCGGCGGATATCTCGTCCATGGATCGCCTTTTCAGCGCGTTCTTGAAGACGATAATGAAGCGGACAGCCGGCAGCGCGGGTTCGACTATTTCGCCGCCATGGGAGACGCGGCCGGAGATGCGGGGGTGCGCTATCTCATCGAACCGCTGTCGCGCAACGATACGCGATTCATTAACACGGTCGAAGAAGCGATCACGATCATCGAGGCCACCGGATCTCAGGCGCTTGGAACGATGATTGACTGCTACGCGGCGGCGAGCAACGGCGAGGATGTGGCGCGCGCGCTGGAGCACTGGATCAGCCGCGGCGTTGTCTCCCACATCCATTTCAACGACGACAACAAGCGAGGCCCCGGCGAAGGCTCCACTGATTTCTTAGCCATTGTGGAAACCCTTCGCAAACTTGACTATTCGGGGACGACTGCAGTAGAGCCCTTCATCTATCAACCGGACGGATGCAGTTGCGCCGCCCGCTCGATCGGCTATCTCAAGGGTCTGATGGGCAGACGCCCCGAATAGCCTTGCCGGGAGCAGAATGTCCGTCGCATCCGACACCACCGCAGGAAAACAGCGCCGCAACCCTGAGGCGACTCGCGCATCAATCCTGGCGGCAGCGCGTGTGGAGTTCGCGAACAAGGGACTGGACGGAGCGCGCGTAGACCAGATCGCCAGCCGCGCGAAGGCAAACAAGCAGCTCGTCTATTACTATTTCGGCAGCAAGGACGATCTTTACCGCGCTGCGCTTGAAGCGACATACGCTGAAATCCGCGAACGCGAACGCGAACTCGATCTCAGCAATCTGCCGCCGCGCGAGGCGATGGTGAAACTGATCGATTTCTCGCTGGACTATCTCAACGATCACCGGGAATTCATCCGGATGCTCGCCGACGAAAACGCTCATGGCGCGCCGCATGTTCGCGAGTCCGAAATGGCGCTGAAAACCAATTCTCCCCTGCTCGAACTGATTGCCGAAACGCTTGACCGCGGCGTCGCTGAAGGCACGTTTCGCAAGGGCGTTGATCCGCTGGAGCTCTATGTCTCAATAGCCGGTATGACGTTTTTCTACTTCGCCAACGGTCTTACCATGTCCGCGATCTTCGGTCGGGACCTGTCGCGTCAGGAAGCGATCAGTTCCTATCGCGATCACATTGTCACACTGACGCTTCAAGGTCTGAAACCGTAATCAACTATCCGGTTGATTGAAGTCGCGACTTGTCGTTACACTGCTCCCTTGCTTCGGCAGGACATGGCTTCATGGACATCAGCATCGTCACAGACGAACTTACCGGCGATCCGGAAACGGCCTTCCAACTCGGCCTTGAATGGGGCGTGACCCGCTTCGAGCTCCGCGGCGTCCATGAAACGCGCGTGCCGCGCATCTCCAGCCATGCGAGGCAACGGCTCATGAGAGCGATCGAGCGTTACGGGGTGTCGATCACCGCGATTTCACCAGGCCTCTTCAAGATCCCTTTCCCCAAGACCGAAAGGAAATATTCCAATCTGATCTGGATGGATGCGGAATTCGCAGACGCTCAGGCCAGAGCACAGGCGCTCCTGGCGGACCATGTGGAAAATCTACTTCCCGAATCCATCGCTTTCGCCCGGTCCGTAGGCGCGCGTTACCTCATTGCGTTCAGCTTCGGTCGCAACGGCGCTCCGCAAGGCCCTGCCCCGCAAGGCGTGGTCGACGCCATAACCCATGCGGCCGAAACGGCTGCGGCGGCTGGCGTCGAACTGCTGATCGAGAATGAAGAAGGTCATTTCGCCGACACCGGATTGCGCTCGGCGAACCTGATTGAACGCATCCGGGTTCCCGTTGGCCTTAACTGGGATCCGGCGAATGCGCGCATCGACGGCGACACCCCGTTTCCGGATGGCTACGAGGCCACAAAGTCCCTGATCCGAAATGTTCACTACAAGGATGTGCGGTGCTTTGCCGACGGCGGCTGGGAAATCGTGGCGGAGGGAGAGGTCGACTGGGCTGGTCAGATTTCTGCACTGGCGCGGGACGGATATTGCGGCGCGATCGCCGTGGAACCCCATCTTTCACCCCCCGTTCAAGCCACACGGGACGCGCTGAAAAGACTGCAAGGTCTTGTTTCCAATACGTTCTAAGTCTTCCTTTACCATTTTCAACTAAATGGTTGAAACTTTCCGCGGTTCGCGATAGCGTACATGAAACGCCCGCACAAAATGGGGTTGCGTATGCAGGGGAAAGCACAGATGCAGGACAATCCTGCTTCCATGGAACAAGCCGCGCAGCCCGGCGCGTTTCCAAAGAGCTTCGAAAGCGTCGAACAGCTCGACTCCTTCCTGTCGCAACCGAGCCCGGAACTGATAGACGACCTCTCGTCGGTCGACGGCGATATTCTGATCCTTGGCGTCGCCGGCAAAATGGGGCCGACGCTTGCCCGCCTTGCCCGCAACGCCGCTCCGAACAAGCGCATTGTCGGCGTTGCGCGTTTCAGCGAAGCCGGACAGCGCGAGACGCTGGAAAAATGCGGCGTCGAAACTATCAAGGCCGATTTGCTCGATCAGGAGCAGGTCGAGGCTTTGCCCCGTCTGCGCAATGTCATCTTCATGGCGGGCATGAAGTTCGGCGCCAGCGGCAATCAGCCATTGACCTGGGCGATGAATGTTCACTGCCCAAGCATTGTAGCTTCCGTTTTTCGCGAGTCACGGATCGTCGCCTTCTCCACAGGCAACATCTATCCCCTGGTCGATGTGATGCAGCAGGGCGCGCTTGAAAAGACGCCGGCCGGGCCGCGGGGCGAATACGCCCAGTCGTGTCTCGGGCGTGAGCGTATGTTCGAGTATTTCTCCGGGCGCTACCAGACGCCCGGTCGGCTGATCCGTCTCAATTATGCGATCGACCTTCGCTACGGCGTGCTTTTCGACCTCGCCAGCCGCGTCAAGCAGGACATTCCGATCGATCTCTCGTTGATGGGTCATGTGAACGTGATCTGGCAGGGCGATGCAAACGCTCAAACACTGCGCGCGCTGCGTCACTGCACCACGCCGACGTCGCCGCTCAATATCAGCGGCCCGGAAACCCTGTCGGTGCGGTGGCTCGTCGAAGAATTATCCGCGCGACTTGGCAAGAAACCAAATCTGGTCGGCGACGAATCCGAAACGGCGTGGCTGACCAACAGCGCCCAGGCTGCAAGCCTTTTCGGCTATCCCTCTGTGCCGGTCGGCGTGATGCTCGACTGGGTCGCGGACTGGGTCGCCCATGACCGGCCAAGCCTCAACAAGCCTACGAAATTCGAGGTCCGCGATGGGGATTTCTGAGAACATGCCCATCGTCCGGCTTACCGTGAAAGACATCCAGGCTGGCATGGCTTTGTCAACGGAGGCAGGCTGGAACCAGGTTGCGGACGACTGGAAACATTTTATCGAACGGGGCGAGACCATCGGCGTGTGCGACGCCGACGGGCGACTGATCGCAAGCGCGGCCGCCTTGCCCTATGACGGTTCTTTCGGCTTTGTCGGCATGGTGCTGGTCACCGCCGACTGGCGTCGCCGCGGCATTGCGACCCGCCTCGTCGACCGTTGCATGGCAATACTTCGCTCACGCAATCTCACACCGGTCCTCGACGCCACAGCGGACGGAGAGAAGGTCTACGTCAACCAGGGTTTTCAGCCGCAATTCCGGTTCGACCGCTGGCAGAGAGAATCGTCGGACATTCAGTCCGTCGTCGAAATAACGACGCCGGAACCCGCCCGTCTTGACGCATTGCTGAGCTGCGACGCCGAAGCTTTCGGCGCCCGAAGGCCCGCCCTGATGCGCGATTTCCTGGCGCGCGATGGATCTTCGGCCATCACCGACGGCGCAGACGGCTTTGCGATCGTCCGCCGCGGCAGGCGCGCCTTGCAGGCGGGACCGGTCGTGGCCACAAGCGAAACCGGCGCTCTTGAACTCATGAAGCGCCTGCTGGCGACCACGCGCGGAACCGTCTTTATAGATGTTCCGCAAATCTGGTCGAAGATTGGCGCATGGCTTAGCGATCAGGGCTTTACGATCCAGCGCAGCTTTGCCCGCATGGCGCTGGGCCGTTCGGAAGCCTTTGGAAATCCAAAACACCTTTTCTCGGTTGCCGGTCCGGAGTTCGGCTGATGACGATCCACTCCCAATCGCCCGTAAGCGAACATCCGGCCGGCGCCCAGGATCCGATTGAGATCCTTCGTCAAGGAACCGTCATCCCGGCACATCCGCTGGCTCTCGACGCCGATCGCAAGCTTGATCGTCGTCGCCAGCGCGCGCTGTCGCGCTATTATCTCGACGCCGGCGCAGGCGGCCTGGCCGTCGGCGTACACACAACGCAATTCGAGATCCGAGAGGCTGGCCTCTACGAAGACGTGCTGACGCTCGCCGCCGAAACGGCGGCCGACTGGAGCGACCGGCCGCTCGCCATGGTCGCCGGTCTGGTCGGCCGAACGGAACAGGCGACGGCGGAGGCGCGGATCGCCGGGTCGCTCGGATACAATGCCGGGTTGCTCAGCCTCGCCGCGATGAAGAACCAGGACACCGACGCCCTCATCGATCATTGCCGCGCAGTGTCGGAGGTCATTCCTCTGGTTGGTTTTTATCTGCAGCCCGCGGTTGGCGGCATGGAGCTCGACGCAGAATTCTGGAGGCGTTTTGCAGCCATTCCGAACGTGATCGCCATCAAGGTCGCGCCTTTCAACCGCTACCGCACGCTCGACGTCGTTCGCGGCGTCGTCGCGGCGGGCGCCGAAGACAGGATTTCGCTCTACACAGGCAATGACGACCATATCGTTCTCGATCTGGTAACGCCCTTCACGGCGATGCGCGACGGAAAGCCGGTGACGGTGCGCTTTGTCGGCGGACTGCTCGGCCACTGGTCCGTCTGGACGAAATCCGCCATCGACATTTATCGCAGCTGTCGTGCGGTCTCGTCGGAAGAGGCTGTTCCTTCCGAGCTGCTGGCGCTCGACAGTCGCGTCACCGACTGCAACGCAGCCTTCTTCGACGTCGCCAATGCGTTTCGGGGCTGCATCGCCGGCTGCCATGAGGTTTTGCGCCGGCAGGGTCTGCTGGAAGGCGTCTGGTGCCTTGATCCGGAAGAGGGCCTGAGCCCCGGCCAGGCGGAAGAGATCGACCGCGTTCTGGATCAGCATGGCGACCTCTCCGATGACAACTTCGTCGCGGAAAACCTTGAACGGTGGCTTTCCTAGATGATGCGTTCACAAAAAGACTGTGGGGGTCGGTGTTGAATTCCGTGAAGCGACTGCTGATCGAGTGGTTTCCCGCCATCCTGATGTTCATCGGCGTGCTGGTCATCTGGCAACTCGCCGTATCGACCCTTGGTATACGCGAATATCTGCTGCCCAGTCCGGGCTCGGTGGTGGACGCCATGCTGTCCAGCGAGATTCCGTGGGGCAAGCACATTCTTGTGACGGGAACGGCTATTCTGGGCGCGTTCCTCATCGCGGCCGTCGGCGGCATTCTGCTTGGCACGCTCACCGCGTGGTCGAATATGGTGGGACGCGCGCTGATGCCGTTTCTGGTCTTCGTCAACACCCTGCCTAAAGTCGCCGTCGCGCCTCTCTTCCTCCTGTGGTTCGGGTACGGTATTTTTCCCAACATGCTGATCGGCGCGCTGATCGGCTTTTTTCCGGTCGTCATCAACACCGCCGTCGGCCTGTCGCAGATCGACGACGAGATGCTTGACCTCGGCCGGGTCTTCAATGCGCCAAAGTGGAAAGTGTTCGCCAAGATCCGAATACCGAACGCCTATCCCTATATCCTGAGCGCCCTCAAGGTGACCGCGACCGCTGCAGTCGTCGGCGCCATCGTCGGCGAATTCGTCGCCTCCCAGAGCGGGCTCGGATACGTGATCATCACCAGCCAGAGCAGCCTGAACACGCCGCTGGCCTTCGGGGCGCTGGTGTGGATCTCGATCCTGGGCCTGGCGCTCTACGGCGCAGTTGCAGCTTTGTCACGCGTGCTGGCCCCTTGGGCCGAAGGTCAAGAGAACTAAAATAAAGGAGAACTGAAATGCTGAAGAAACTACTCGCCATTACAGCGGTCGTCGGCGTCCTCGTCTCGCCTGCCGCCGCACAGGAGGATTTCAAATTCGCGCTCAACTGGTTTCCAGTGGGAGACCACGCCGCCTACTGGGTTGCGCTCGACAAGGGGTACTATTCGGACGCCGGACTGAATGTGACGCTCGAAAACTCCAAGGGCTCGGGTGACTCGATCGCAAAGGTCGACACAGGCGCCGCCGACGCAGGCCTCGCCGACAGCGCGGTCGTCATCGCCTCGCTCGCGCGCGGCACCACGATCAAGGTCGTCGGCATGGTCTTCGACACGACCCCGCTCAACATATTCTCGAGCGCCGACAATCCGATCAAGACGCCCAAGGATCTTGAAGGCAAGTCCATCGGCGCGCCTCCCGGCGACAGCCAGCGCCAGGTCTGGCCAGCATTCGCCAAGGCCAATGGCATCGACTCCAGCAAGGTAACCTGGGTGAATGTCGAGCCCGCCGCGAAGATCGCGGCCCTCGCCGAAAAGCGCGTCGACGCTGTCGCCGACTACACCACCGGCCTGCCGCTCTACGAAAAGCCGATGGGTGAAGGCAATGTCGTCATGATGCCCTGGGCCGACAACGGCTTCGACATGTATTCCATGTCCATCATCGCGAGCGAGAAGACGATGACGGAACGTCCTGAAGCTCTGAAGAAGTTTCTCGAAGCTTCCTACAAGGGCTGGCAGGATGTCATGGCCGATCCTGAAGCGGCCATGGTTATCTTCAAGAAGCGCGTTCCTGAAATCGACGAAAAGCTGCTTGGCGCCAATATGGCCATGGGTCTTCAACTGATGCAGACGGACCGTTACAAGGAAAACGGCATCGGCTGGATCGAAAAGGAAAAGATGTGCAGCTCCGTCGACACGGTGAACACCTACATGGGCCTGCCCAAGGAAGTCTCGTGCGACGACGTCTTCACGACGGAGTACCTCACCAAAATCGACATGCCGGCCAACTGACCGGCAGGACGATCGGAAGCATACGATGAAGAACATCATCGAACTCGACCAGGTCGGGATGGTCTACGAGACCGGAAGCGGCTCGGTCGAGGCTCTGCGCGACATCAGGCTGACGGTCCGCGAGGGAGAGTTCATCTCCCTCGTCGGCCCCAGCGGATGCGGCAAGTCGACATTGCTGCGGGTGACCGCAGGCCTCAGACCCATGACCTCCGGTTCCGTGGTGGTCGACGGCGTATCGGTCACGAAACCGATCCAGAAAGTCGGCATGGTGTTCCAGTCGGCTGTGCTTTTGAAGTGGCGCAGCATTCTGGACAACGTGTTGTTGCCGGCGGAGCTCGCCGGCCTCAATCCTCGCAAGTATCGCGATCGGGCCCGCGAACTGCTTGAACTCGTCGGTCTCGGCGATTTCACCAGAAAGAGCCCCAACGA
Source organism: Flavimaribacter sediminis (assembly GCF_019492055.1). Classification (GTDB taxonomy): domain Bacteria; phylum Pseudomonadota; class Alphaproteobacteria; order Rhizobiales; family Rhizobiaceae; genus Flavimaribacter; species Flavimaribacter sediminis. The sequence goes on from NZ_JAICBX010000002.1 coordinate 78,046, forward strand.
ACTTTCCGGAGGCATGCAGCAGCGCGCCGCCCTGTGCCGGGCGCTGCTTCTCGATCCTCCGCTGCTGCTGATGGACGAGCCCTTCGGCGCGCTCGACGCCATGACGCGCGACGATATGAACCTCGAACTGCTGCGGGTCTGGGGTGAAACGGGAGGACAGGAAGGACGCAAGACCATCCTGTTCGTCACCCACTCCATTCCGGAAGCCGTGTTCCTGGCCGACCGCGTCGTGGTAATGTCGCCGCGCCCCGGTCGCATCGCCGAGATCGTCGATGTCGGCCTGCCGCGTCCGCGTTCCATGGAAACACGCGCGACGCCGGAATTCGGTCAGTACACGCTCGATATCTATGACACGCTGACCGGCGGCCAGGCGAAGTCGGACGAAACGCCTCGACAGGCAATCGCATGAGCGCGCTACGTGTTCGCCTCGTTGGATTCCAAGCTTTCGAGCGTCCGTATACGCTGCGCATGCCTTTTCGTTTCGGCGTCAAGACCGCAACCCACGGCCGCCAGGCAATCGTTCGGGCGACTGTGCGCCTGGACGACGGCAAGCAGGGTTTGGGCTATTCCGCGGAAGCGCTTGGCGCCAAATGGTTCGACAAGAACCTGGCGCTCAGCGACGACGACAATCATCACCAGCTTCGCAAGGCGCTGGAACTCGCAGCCGACACGTATCTTGCGAGCGAATACGCAACGCCTTTCGAAATTTTCGCCGATAATTATGACAGTCACGTCGCCGCATGCGCCCGTCTTGACCTCAATCCGCTGATCGCCAGCTACGGCCAGTCGCTGCTCGACCGGGCCATTCTCGACGCCGTCTGCCGATTGACAGGAATAAGTTTCTACGCAGCGATGCAAGAGAATCTTGCAGGCCTGCGCAATCACGAGATCATTCCCGAACTCGACGGTTTTGAACTTGGCGCGCTGTTCCAGAAGTCCATCCCCGCCGACCGGATCGACGTCCGGCACACGATTGGCCTTACTGACCCAATAACCGCGTCCGATCTTGCGGACGACGACCGGGTCAATGACGGACTGCCTGAAACCCTGGAAGAGGTCGTCGCCTTCTACGGCAATCGCTATTTCAAAATAAAGGTCGGTGGCGACGAGGCGGCGGACCTTGAGCGGTTGACTAAAATCGCGTCGGTGCTCGATCGTGGCGACGCCGCCTATTCGGCGACGCTCGATGGCAACGAGCAATACCCGGACGCCGCCAGCATCGCCGCCTTTTATCGCAAGATGAAGGAAACGCCTGCGCTTGATCGTCTTGTGTCGTCGATCCTGTATGTCGAGCAGCCGATTAATCGAAAGGAAGCCTTCTCAAAATCAGTCGGTCAACTGGCTTCTCTCGTCCCGGTTATCATCGACGAATCCGACGGCGAACTCTCGGCGTTCAAACAGGCGCGGGATCTCGGCTATTCCGGCGTGTCGTCCAAGGCCTGCAAGGGCATTTACAAATCGATGCTCAACCATGCGCGCTGCCGCCTGTGGAACGAGGCTGGCGCAGCCTGTTTCATGTCCGCGGAGGACCTCACCTGCGAGCCGGGCATTTCCATTCAACAGGACCTGGCGCTCGTCAACCTCCTGGGCCTCACCCATGTCGAACGCAACGCGCATCACTTTATCGACGGGTTCGGCGGCAGGCCCGACAGAGAAGCCCGCGCCTTCTTGAACGCCCACCCGGATCTCTACCACAAGCAGGACGGCAAGGTGCGCATCAGGCTCGAAAACGGCGTCTTTTCAATCGCCTCACTCGGCTGCGCCGGCTTTGCGTCCGCCGCCCTTCCGGACCTGGAAGCAGCCGAGCCGATGCCTCGATCACAATGGAGCGGCACACCATGATTGCGGAATATCGAAGTCTCGACGCTCTGGCGATCGCGGAACTGGTGCGAAGCGGCGAAGTTTCCGCAAGCGAAGTTCTGGAAACGGCCATCGCTTTGATTGAAGCCTGTAACCCGGACCTCAACGCCGTAGTGGAAACCCTCTACGACCAGGCCCGCGAGGCTGCAGCAGGCGCGCTTCCCGACGGACCGTTCACCGGCGCGCCATACGTGCTGAAGGAACTGGTCGTTTCCTTGCCGGGCGCGCGCACGAGCTTCGGCTCTAAGCTGTTCGCCAACAACCGCCCGCAAATCGAAAGCGAGATCGTCACCCGGTATCGCAAGGCCGGTCTTGTATTCGCCGGCAAGACCAACACCTCGGAATTCGGACTGCAACCGGTGACGGAGCCGCATCTTTTCGGACCGACGCTCAATCCCTGGAACAGGGACCGGTCGCCCGGCGGTTCAAGCGGCGGTTCGGCCGCCCTGGTCGCTACGGGCGCCTTGCCGATGGGACACGCGACAGACGGCGGCGGATCAATCCGCATCCCCGCGTCCTGCTGCGGACTGTTCGGCATGAAGCCGACCCGCGCGCGCATAACCGCCGGCCCCGAGGGCGGCGAGGGTCTGGCCGGTTTCGCCAACCAGCATGCGGTGACCTGGTCGGTGCGCGACAGCGCGGCCTTGCTCGACGCGACGCAGGGACCGCTTCCGGGCGATCCCTATTTCGCATGCCCTCCCACACTGAGCTATCTCGAACAGGCGCGACGCGACCCCGGTCAGCTGAGAATTGCCTATTCGACACAGGCGCCCAACCGGACCGCCATTGATGCAGACTGCGTTCGCGCCACCGAGGAAGCCGCGCGACTTTGCGAAAGTCTCGGACACATCGTGGAAGAGGCCGAGCCGGAATTCGACGTCAAAGACGTCGCGGACGGCTTCGGCACGGTCTTCCAGGCGAATACAGCCGCAAATGTCGCGCGAGCCACCGGCGGCGGATTGCCGGAAGACGGCATGGTCGAACCGATGACCCGCGCAATCGCGGAACGCGGCATGGCGATGAGCGCGCCGCTCTATATCCAGAGCCTTCAGGCGCTGCACCGCGAAACGCGACGCATCGCGCAATTCTTCACCCGCTACGATGTCTGGCTGACCCCGACGCTCGCCACGCCCCCGCCGCCGATCGGCAAATACCGGACGGACAGCGACAATGTTGATGAATGGCTGGCCGAACTGATGGGCTTTATCCCTTTCACCTATCTCTTCAATGTCACCGGACAACCGGCCATGTCGGTTCCCCTCGGCCAGTCGACCGACGGCATGCCTATCGGCTGCCACTTTGCCGGCCGCTACGGAGAGGAAGGCCTCCTCTATGCGCTTGCCGGTCAGATCGAGCGCGCGCAGCCCTGGTTCGGGAAACGACCCGAAGCCTATCCGCTGTAGGCGGTCTCATCCACGGTTCTTCGTCTTTCAATCACCTTGCATCTCTTGGTGGCGCCATTTGCGATTGACCATTTCTGATTGGATTGTATATTCGTAAATACTTTCCTGGGAAACAATCAACAATATCCCGGGCAATCGGGAGGACGGCGCGGTGGCTTCTTCGACAGGCCATGTCACCTACGAGATCGACGGCGACGTCGCGCTCCTTGGGCTGAACAGGCCCGAGAAGCGAAACGCCATAAGCGACGCCTTCGTGATCGAAATCGGCGAGGCAGTCGCGCGTGCCGGCAAGGAAGCGAAAGCCGGCGTCCTGTTCGGTCACGGCGATCATTTCTGCGCCGGACTCGATCTGGCGGAACACGTCTCCAAGACCGCGGCGGAGGGCGTCCAGGGATCGCGCCGCTGGCATGCCATTTTCGCGACGATCGAACACGGCGCCATTCCATGGATTTCCGCGCTGCACGGGGCTGTTGTCGGCGGAGGACTTGAACTTGCAGCCTCCACCCATATCCGCGTCGCCGAAAAGAGCGCTTTCTTTGCTCTGCCCGAAGGCCAGCGCGGCATTTTTGTCGGCGGGGGCGGCTCGGTGCGGGCAGCGCGTCTGATGGGGCTTGCCCGGATGACCGACATGATGCTGACCGGACGCGTCGTTTCCGCCGAACAGGCGGAAAAATGGAACCTCCTGCAATATCTGGTCGGTCCCGGCGAGGCGCGGGAAAAGGCGGTCGCGCTTGCCCGGCAAGCCGCGTCCAACGCCAGCCTCTCCAACTACGCGATCATTCACGCCCTGCCCCGGATCCAGGACATGGCGGAGTCCGATGGCCTCTTCGTCGAATCGCTGATGGCGTCGCTCACGGCCACCAACCCGGAAGCAGAACAAAGACTGCGCGAATTCCTGGAAAAGAGAGCCAAGAGGCTCGCAATCCCGGACAGGGATTCCTGATGCAACTGGCGATGACACGACAGGACGATCAGGCGAATGTCGAGCTCGGCGAGTTGAACGACCTGCTCGGATTTCTTGTCCGCATCGCCCAGATTCAGACATTCGACCAGTTTTTCGAAGCGTTCGACATGCAGGACCTGCGCCCCGGCGAAGTCTCCAGCCTGCTTGTTATCGGCCATAACCCTTGCATTCGGCAGGGCCTTCTTGCGCAGACGCTACGCATCAAGCCGGCGCAGATGAGCAAGCTCATTCGAAGCCTCGACAAGCGCCGCCTTGTCGAAAGGATCATACCGGAAGATGATCGCCGGTCGGTTGAACTGCGCCTGACCCGGAAGGGGGAAAGCGTGCTTGACCATTACCGGCCAATGCTCAACGCGCTGGACCCTGTGCAGCGCGGAAAATTGTCGGAGGACGAAAACCGGCTGCTGAAAAGCCTGCTGCGCAAGCTTGTCGGCCTCGAACCCGGTCGGGAGGAGCGCAAGCAGGACTGATTTCTGGTCCGGGCGAACGCCGCCACAAAGAATTCGGAGCGGGGCTACGGCGCATATCCCGTATCCGTAGGAGGAAAGGCATTCCGCCACACTCCGCATTTCAACGCGCCAGGGAGGAATTTATGAATAGACTGCTTACAGCATTCGTCGCGGCTGCAGCCGTTCTGGCAACCGGCGCGAGCCTTGCGGAAGCAAGGGAATTGCGCGTTGGCCCCGCCGCCCCGCCGGCCCACCCGGCCAACAGCCATCTATACCAGAAGCTCGTCGAATACCTGCCGGAAGAATCCGGCGGCGCACTGACCGCGAAGATATTCGGACCGGAGGTTGTCAGCCTGCCGCAGGTCAAGGACGCGCTCCAGTCTCAGGTCATCGAAATCGGCAATCTTCTGCCGCTCTATTTTCCGGCCGAACTGCCCAATATGGCGATGGCCGGCGAAATGGCGCTCAGCGGCCGCGAGCCGCATGTCATGGGCGCCGCAGTGACGGAATTCATCGTCAGCTGCCCCGCCTGCATTGAAGAGATGAAGGGCCTTGGCGTCGTCTATCTCGGCTCCGGTTCTTCCGGCGCCTACCATGTCCTGTCCACCAAACCGGTCAACACGGCCGAAGACCTGAAAGGCCTGCGCCTGCGCTCGGGCGGCGCGCCCTTCTCGCGCTGGGCCGAACATTTCGGCGCCGTGCCGGTCTCGCTGCCGGTAGGCGACACCTTCGAATCGATCAGTCAGGGCACGATCGACGGATCGATCGCGTCTCTGGGCGACCTGCTGTCCTTTCGTCTGGTCGAACTGGTGAAATCGATCAACATGGTTGTGGTCGGAACATACCACGCCACGTCAAACTTCACAGTCGCGGAACAGACCTGGGGAAGCCTCAGCGTAGACGAGAGGAAAGCGCTCGCCCGGGCGGCGAACCGCGCCAATGCCGACTTCACCCAGCGCTGGGGTTACGAAATCGGCAAGGAAGCGGAAGCCGCGGCGAACGAAGCAGGCATCGAATTCGTCGCTCCGGACGCAGGCCTGACTGAAGCCGCAGAAGCCTATGCGCAGGAAGATCAGTCCATAGCGGCGGAGCTTTCCAGGGACCGCTTCAACATGGACGACGCCGACCAGCGGGTCGCGCGCTTCCTCGAGCTGGTCGAAAAGTGGACGGCGATTGTCGAAGAGACCGGTCCGGACGCGAACGCCATAGCCGCCAAGGTCCAGGAAGAAGTCTGGGACAAGGTGGATTTCTCGACCTACGGTCTGTGATTTCCAATGCCGGCGCGCGAACTGCGCGCCGGTCGTCACTCCTTTCTGTAGGACGACCATGCAGAGACTATCCGACATCATTGAACGCATTGTCCGGCTTCTGGCGCTGTTGGGCGCCCTCGGCGTTATCGCCATGATGCTGCATGTCGCGCTTGACGTGACGATGCGCGGCCTCTTTGGCGCGCCGATACCGGCAACGGTCGAAATCGTTTCGCACTATTACATGGTGTTCATCGCGTTTCTGCCGCTTGCCTGGGTCGAGCGGAGAAATGGCATGGTCTCGGTAGAAGTTCTCGAAGGGCTTCTTCCCGCACCGCTTCTGCGTGTCTCCGACCTGCTGGTCGCCATTCTGGTCACAGCCATTTACGCCACCATCGCCATCATCACCTGGAAGACGGCGATGACGAACTTCAATTCAGGCTCTTTCGTCATTGTTCTGAATTATCGGATTCCGACGTGGCCGACCTATTTCCTGCCGCCGGCGGGATTCGGCCTCGCCGCCTTCGTGACGGCGTGGCGCGCATTCGAAACCCTGCTAGGCGCAGTGCGGCCGGAGCAAGTTCATGAGTCTTGAGGTCGGTTTCTATGGCATCGCAGCACTGCTGTTGCTGTTGCTCTTGCGGGTGCCGGTCGCCATCGCGCTGATGACCGTCTCCTTCGGCGGCATCGCGGTGCTGCTGGGCGTAACGCCGGCGCTCGGAATTCTGCAGAACACGCCTTACAGTTTCGTTTCGAGCTGGACGCTGAGCGCTGTTCCGATGTTCCTCCTCATGGGGTTCGTCGCCTTTCATGCGGGTTTGACCGGCGGACTTTTCGAGGCGGCGAAGGTGCTGCTGAAACGCATTCCCGGCGGCCTCGCCATTTCCTCGATCTTCGCCTGTTCCGGCTTTGCGGCCGTCAGCGGGTCAAGCCTCGCCTGCGCCGCCGCCATGGGCAGGATCGCTATTCCCGAAATGGTGAAAGCAGGTTACCGGCCGAGCTTCGCCTGCGGTTCGATAGCCGCCGGCGGCACGATCGGCGCGCTCATCCCGCCTTCGATCCTGATGATCGTCTACGGCGTTTTCGCAGAAACCTCCATCACCCAGGTTTTCATGGGTGGGATCGCCATCGGCGTCCTGACGGCGATCGGCTATTCAATCGTGGTTCTTCTGACCTGCTGGCTGCGCCCGGACATTGTGCCGCGGGCAACCATCGGCTCGGAGGAAACCAGCCTCCGCAATGCGATCGTCGGCGTCTGGCCGGCGCTTGTGCTGATCCTTATTGTTTTCGGCGGATTGTTTTCCGGTATATTCACGGCAACGGAAGGCGGCGCCGTCGGGGCGCTCGGCGCTATCGTCATCTCCGCCGTCACCGGAAGGCTGACGCGCAAGGTCGCCTACGATTCCCTGCTTGAAACACTGATGACGGCGGCGTCGCTGTTCATCATCGGCATCGGCGCCGCCATGTTCACCCGGTTCCTCGGCATCACGGGCCTTTCCAGCTTCATCGCCTCCACCGTCGGCGGATCGGATATCGGCTATTTCCAGATGATGCTGATCATCGTCGTGATCTATTTCATCCTTGGCATGTTCATGGAGCCGTTCGGCGCGCTGCTCATCACCCTGCCGGTCTTCCTTCCCCTGCTTGAAGCCGCCGATGTCAGCCTGATCTGGTTCGGCGTGCTGGTGGTGAAGCTGCTGGAGATCGGCATGATCACACCGCCCGTCGGCCTGAACGTCTTCGTAATCCGAAACGTGGCCAGCGACTATGCTTCGGTGACGCAGATTTTCCGGGGCGTAACGACGTTTCTGCTCGCTGATTTCGTGGTCGTTGCAATTGCGATCATCTTTCCGCAGATCGTCATGCTGCTTCCGAACGCCCTGAAATAGGGATTGGCTGCTTTCTGCCGCCTAGTAATTATCCAGCGGCAGAACCCAGACATTCACCGGATCGGCGCGACCCTTGACCGTCGTCTCTCCGATCTTCTTGAAGCCGTCGAGCAGCGAGGCCTTTTCGTCAGGCGCTTCATGGCGGACCGCCTCGATGACGATCTCGCTGACGACGATCGAAGCCTTGAGGCTGCGGGATAGGCTTTCAAGCCTGCTCGCCGTGTTTACTGCGTCGCCAATGACGGTGAATGACAGATTGCGTTCGCTGCCGACATTGCCCGCCACGACATGGCCGACATGCAATCCCACGCCGATCGAGAACGGCGTTTTGCCGCGGCGCTTTCTCTGTTCCGCAAGTTTCGCCGTGCGGTCCACCATGCCGCGCGCGCAACGCAGGGCGGAGGCGACGTCCGCGTCGCCAACCTGTGGCAGACCAAATGCGGCCATGACGCCGTCGCCAATATATTTGTCGACCACGCCGCTGTTGCGGAAGATCTCCTCTTCAATTTCCGTGTCGAATTCACGCAGCATGGAGATAGTTTCTTCAGGCGTCTGCTGTTCGGCGATACTGGTGAACCCGACAATATCGACGAACATCACCACAACGCGCTGCGAGCGCGTATGGTCGACGGACTCCGACCGGCTAAGCAGATCCTCGACCAGTCTCGGCGAGAAATAGCGCTTGAGATTGGCGCGATCGAGTTCGGCGCGCATCGCGCGCTGGTGGTCGCGCGCCCGCTGCAGGGTCATTGCGCTACTGACCTGCGCCAGCACGGTCATGGCAAGCAGATTGGTGTAGACGTCGATGGCGTCGCGCGTTGTCTCCGGCACGGGCGATCCGCCAAGCCCGAAGGCGTAGCAGCTTGTCACGACAAGTCCGACGGCCGCTGCGGCGATGAGTGCGAAGACCATGGAAAAGCGAAGCGCCGCCCACACCAGGAGCAGGAAGAAGGCCGGCGCTATTTCGCGGATGCTGTTCGACGCCCAGACGTCGCCAAAGCCGACGACAGCGAGGATGGCGAGCGCGCACAGGAACAGCCAGAGCGCCTGCTCGAAGCGATACCAATTACCGGCTTCGCGCACCGGTTCCGGCTTTTCCATGATCCACGCCAGCACAGCGCAGAGCGCAAGCCCGAGAGACACTGGCGAAAAACTGTCGCTGATGAAGTTCGCCGTGAACAGCAAAACGAATTGTGCGCTGTCTATCGTGCCGCCGCCCGCCGCCAGCAGGGGAACGCCGATCGCCGACGTCAACACGGGAAAGGCGAGACCTACGATCAGGTACCAGAGCACCAGAGAACGCACCGGCGTCTGCAGCAAGTTCCGGAAGCCGTTGCGGCGAAGCAGCAGCGCAGCGAGAAGCACGGCCAAAAAATAGAGGACCGCATAGGCCGTTGCAAAACCCGGCGTCATTTCAAAGAGGTAGCGGAAAGTCAAATAGACCGTCACGCCCCAGCCCAGCGCCGCGGCAGCGCCGAAATAGACAGTCCCGGCAATTGCGAAGGCGACCGGAAAGGCGGCAAGGGTAATGGCCCCTTCCGCAATCATGTATTGCAGCATGAGCCATATGCCGAACCCCATTACGGGCAGCGACAGAATGAAAATGACGATCTGCTTCGGCAATTCCCTCGCAAACAGAAATCGTCCGGAACTGTCGGAATTCAACTGACTAACACCTCAGAATATTCAAGAGATCACTTGCTCGACGAACTCGTCATAAACAGCGTCTGCTCCGCAAAAATCCCTCCAATTGCTATGGAAATTCCCGAATCCGGGTGACGGCCTTTGCTTTTGGTTCCCACTTTCCGCAGTCTCGTCCACCTCTCGATACGCGATCAAAAAGAGATTTAAAAACAATAGCTTGGACGATTCACTCTCAGGCTCTGATCGACAATGACTGGGGCGGTGCGCTTGTCGCAAAGGGGCGGCCCCTGCAAGGACCGCCCCATCTCGTCTGCAATGATCGAAAACCGGCCTCAGTCGCGGGCTGTATTCGAGCTTTTGACCTGTTGCATGACGGCGTCGAGGTTGTAGGCCGCCGGATGCTGCAGCGGCGGGAACTCCTTGTAGGTTTCCAATTCCTTCAGCCACAGAGCCTGACCGATTGGAAGCATGTTCCAGTCATAGGCGTAGGCCGTCGAAGGCGCAGCGAGCGCGCCGCCGACACTGTTGAACGTCTTGGTAAAGGAACCGATCGACTGCTCGAACGGATCGCGCTTGATGTTGACGACCTGTGTCCAGCTGAATGTCTGCGGGCCAAGGAAAGTCTTGCTCGGATCCTGGTCGACCATGGCAAAGTACATCTTCCAGTTCTTGTAACGGACTGCCGATGGCGTCGAGCCCGAGTAGTAGAAGAAGTGGTCGCGCACATTTTCCTTTTCGCCGGTCAGGACGCCAGTCTGGTTGAACCCGTCCAGCGTCGTCTTGACGATACCGGGATATTTTCCGGCCTCGATCTGCTCCTTCAGATCGTCGCCCTTGGGGCCGCCTGCGATTTCCACAAGGGTCGGCAGCCAGTCGAGCGCGGCGAATATCTCGTTGTTCACCGTGCCGGGCTTGATGTGGCCGGGCCAGCGAATGACGAGCGGAACGCGCATGCCGCCTTCCCATGTGGTCAGCTTGCCGGAAGCGAACGGGGTAACGCCGCCGTCCGGGAAGGTGATGGTCTCGGCGCCGTTGTCGGTGGTAAAGACGACGATCGTGTTGTCAAGCTCGCCCATCTCTTCAAGCTTGTCGAGCACGACGCCGATATTGTCGTCGAGCTGTTTCATGCCGACTTCGTTGATGCCCCAGTCCTTGCCGCCGCGTTCGCCAAGCATGGCTTCGTACTTTTCGGACAGAACGGTGGTGACGTGCATGCGGGCCGGATTATACCAGACAAAGAACGGCTTGCCGGTCTTTTCCGGGTCCTTGCGGTCGAGGAAGTCGACGACCTTCGCCGAGATCTCCTCGTCGATGGTCTTCGATCGATCGAGCGTCATCGGACCTTCATCCGAACAGCTCTGGTTGCCTTGCGTACCATCCGCCGAGGTACAGGCGATCACCGGCCGCGGCGGGGTCATGCAGAGACCTTCGGAGGGATCGATTGCGCCTTCCGGATCAGACAGGCCGGGTACGGGCGTGTTCGTGCAGGCCGGAACCACGGCTTGAACTGTCGGGCTCGAATTGATGTCGGGGAAGCTGACGCCCTGCATCGCATCGAGATGGTACAGATAGCCCCAGAACTCCTCGAAGCCGTGGGCCGTCGGCAGCGATTCGGCCGTATCGCCCAGATGGTTCTTGCCGAACTCGCCGGTCGAGTAACCCAGATCGCGCAGGAAGACGGCCAGCGAAGGCGTGCCCTTGCGCAGATAGGATTCGGAACCCGGAATCTCCGGCAACAGCATGCCGGCGCGCACCGGCGTCATGCCGGTAAAGAACGCGGTCCGGCCGGCCGTGCAGCTTTGTTCGGCATAGTAATCGGTGAACATCATGCCTTCGTTGCCGATCCGGTCGATATTCGGCGTTTCGCCGACCATCAGTCCGCGATGGTAGATGGATGGCTGCATGTAGCCGATATCGTCGCCCATGATGAACAGGATGTTCGGCTTTTCACCGGCTGATGAACTGCCGGCGCTGTCCTGCGCCAGAGCATCGACACCCGTCAGGGTCGATGCGGAAAGCACCGCAGCCATAACGGCCCCGGCATTCGCTTTGTATTTCAGTATTCCGAGCATGAAAACCCTCCGTTACACTCAGACTGCCAGGCCGCAACGCCGACAACAGTTGCCCTGTTCTGACAAGCAGACCTGGATTTATTGAGAGACCTGGACTGATCGCGATGCGATCCGGGAATGGACTGACATCCATCCGCACTGTATTCATATGCAGCAGGCAATTTACTTGTTAAGCTACAATCGCATCCGTCTCCCGGTACAACCTCTACATACAGAGAAGCTCGATCTTTGACTTTTCATTTCGCGTCACTTTGGAAATTGCTGTGCCCAGAATAACCGGTTCCATCCCGCTTGCCCGTCTCAGAGGAATTGGGACGCTGCCCTGCGTCGTCGAGGAACGCACTGGCGAGGATAGCCTGATCAGGATCCTTCGATCGGTCGGCTTGCCGCTAGAGGCGCTTGATCACCCCGACCTCCCGATCCCGGTGTCGCTGATCAGCGACCTCTTCGCTTCCAGCGCGGACAAGCTCGGGGACCGCACGCTTGGCGTCCGCATCGGCAAAAGCATGACTCACGAAGCCTGGGGATCCTGGACCGGCCGGAGCGCACAGGCGCCCAATCTGAAAATCGCGCTGCAGCGGCTGTGTCTGACGATAGGGGCCCATCTTTCCAGTGCCCGCATGACTCTGCAACAAGAAGACGGATACTGGATCTGGCGGTATACCCCGCCGCTCAGACGTGACCGGATCACCCAGTACTCCGATCATCTGATCTACCCGATGTTGACCTTTGCCCAGGTCTATCTCGGAAGCAACTGGCGTCCTGCCTGGGTTGAAGTGAACTATCCGCGCGACAGCTCCGTCCAGCTGATCGAGACCTTGTTGCGGACGTCCCTGCGCTGCGGCGGGGATGGCATTGCATTACCTCTGTCTGCCGAAGACCTCGTACAGCCGCATCCGGTCGAAATGTCGATTGTCGCAGGGGCACAGAATCTCAGGGAAATCACAGCCGACCTCGTTCTCGGCGATGCGCCGGAGCCGGCCCGTTCGTTTTCGGCCGTTGTTTCCTTGCGACTTCTGGAAGGCAAATCCGATATCGAAGGCGCGTCGCAAATGACCGGGCTGGGTGTTCAGGGGCTGCAACGTCGGCTACGCTCGCACGGTTACACCTATCAGAAGATCCTGGACGCGGCCCGGTGCGACCGGGCTGTCACCCTCCTCACGCAAACCGGTCTTTCTGTTGCGGAGATCGCGTACTCCCTCGGCTATGACGAACACGCCAGCTTTACCCGAGCGTTCAATCGCTGGATCGGATGCTCGCCGAATATTTTCAGAGCAAATTCTGCAAACTGAATCAGAAAGACCTAGAAACCGCCCCCCGTGCGGAAACCGCCCGATGATTTGCGCGATCTTCCGCCGCCGATCGATCCGCCGCCGGTCCATGGTCCCCGGGAGGAGCCCTTCGGCATCCTGATGCCGCCGCCGATACTGCCGCCGCGCGAACGCGGCCTGCGCTTGAAGCCCTTGTCGAACAATTCGTCCAGCACGCCGCCCTGCACGGCGCCCGTAAGAATGCCGCCGATCACCTCGCCGATAAGATCGCCATTGTCGAAACCGCCAGTCGGGTCATCATAGCCGGAGCGATAGAAACGGTCGCGCGAACGCTCGAGCTCGGCGCGCCGCGCCGCGAGCTTCGATGCATTTTCGCGCATCTCCGCGATCTGGTCTTCAATACTGGAAAGTTTGCCCTGGAGCGATTCGAGCTGTCTGACAATCGTGTCGTCCTCGGAGGTGGATGTAGCGCTGGCCTCGCGCCACAGCGTGCGCAAATCTTCCCGACCAAGCATGTTCGTCAGAGCGTCCATCGCCTGTCCGTATTCCGCGTCATTTCTCGCATCGAGCGTGGCTTCCTGTTCCGTACTCAGCCGTTCCAGTTCCGCCCTGAATTCCGCAAGCTCCTTTTCCGCCTCGGACAGCAGACCGTGCTCGCGGGCAAGCGCCTTCTCCAGGTCGATGACGCCGTTTTTCTCCAGTTCACGGCGCTCGATCGCCTCCAGCGCCTCGACTTCCGCCTGGGCCGCCTGCGCCACGCCGTCTGCGTGTTCACGCAGACGTGTCGGGATCTCGTTCAGCATGTGAAAGTCGCGTCTTGCTGCTTCAAAGCCGATCAGATGCGCAATCTTGCCGTCGAGGTATTTCGTCAAGCCGCCGGAGGTATAGCGCGAGGTCCCGTATCCTCGGTTCCAGAGATACATGAAAAGCGCATCGTCGCGGTAAGGCTCGCCTTTCTTTTCCAGGTCGCTTTCCGCAAGCTTCGCCTTCTCTTCAGCTGCTTGAGCGATTTCCGCTGCGCGGTCCGCCCTTTGTTTCTGTGCAAGCCATTCCGCGTCGTCCGAAAGTGAGGCCTCGATCCGCTGGTCCAGCTTGTCGATCGCCTTGACCGCGTTCTCCACGGCCTCGACCTTGTTGAGGCGCCCGGTCTCGATCGCCTCGATCTTCCGCGTCAGTTCATCGTGACGCAGCGAAAGGGTTCCCAGCTTCTTCTTCTGCCTCTCCAGAATGTCCAGGATCGATCGTTCTGTCCTGTCGATGCGGCCGATGACCTCTCCCTGCCGCAGACTGTCGATCCGGCTGCGCGCAAGCGCCTTGAAAGCTTCGGCCTGCTCGGCGCGAAGGCGCGCCGCGTCTTCGGTCGCGGCCCGCACCTGCGCCACGACGCCGTTTTCGTCATGCCTGATAAGCCCGATGGCGTTTTCGACGGAGGAAAGAGCATTGCGCGCCGGTATCATATCGCTCCCCCTACCAGCTCGTGATGGCGCCGTCAGAGACCGGCATGGCGTATTCGGGTTCAAGCGCTCCGCGCGCCTTCGTTCCCAATCGCCGGTCCTGAATAATGCCGTCGTTCTGCTTGTCGTCGCGCACGGCGTTGAACGTGCGTTCGGGCACCCGGACGCCCCACGTCGATACGGTCTGCGTCTCACCCGTTTCCTCGTTGCGGATTGGCAGAGAAAGAACCTTGCCGTCGGGATCGATCGCCTCGACGATCAGATAGTAGTTGCGGGCGCCTGTGTTGACGTCAGGAATACGAAACACGCCAGACTGACCGTTCTGGACGATCACCAGATCGTAAGTCTGCGCCAGTCGGCCACGCAAAGCGTTCAGACCGGCGATGGCCTTGCGCGCGCCATCGGCGTCGGCGTTTGCAAGCGCTGTCTGGCCGTCCGCAGTCAGGCGCTCAATTGCGCTGCGGGCCGCCTCGACATTCGCCTCGGCCAGCGCCGCGGCGGCTGTCGCCTGCAGCTGCTCCGGCAGGGTTTCGGTCAGCTCGATGCGCTGCGCTTCCGCCTCCTGACGGGCCGACGAGGCCTGCCACCACCAGCTTCCAGCCAAAAAGACGCACACAAGCAGGATCGCCGCAATCGCGCCGAACGTCAGACCGCGACGCACCCACAGCATGGCGAGAAAACGCTTTCCCGCCGATCCTTTAAGCTCATAGGTGAAGCGGCTTTCCTTCAGAGCACGAATGCCTTCGTCGAGGATCCGGTCGGTGACTTCCAGCCCCTGTGATTCGTAGATTTTGCGCAACCGGGCTTTGAGAGCTTCATCCCGCTCGCCCTGCCCAAGTTCGCGTGCGACAAGCTGCTCCTGATGACGCAGCGTGTCCACCACGTCCATCGCCATCATCAGGTCGTCGAGCTTCGCCGCCGGTTTCCCGGCCGCCACCGTTTGAGAACCGGCGTCGCCCATGGTACTCTACCCTATGATCACGCCGCGGGTTCTTCGAGAAGCAGCGCGTTGCCTTCCTCGGCAAGCCGGGCGATCCGCCGCTTGCCGTCCTCCACCGCGTCACGGATCTCTTCGGAATTCTGGGTGGCGAGCTTGCGCATCTCGGCGATGATCTCGGTCGATTTCTCCTGGTAGTTCACGACCGAATCCACCAGTTTCTTCACCGCGTCGGCGCGGATCGTCGGTCCGTAGCCTGCCTTTAGCGCCTCTTCCTGCACCTTTCCGCCGATTTCCGCCAGGACTTCGATGGACTGGGAAACGCCTTCCTTCATCTCGTTCAGGGTCTGGGTCGCCTCATGCAGGCCGAACATGCCGGTAAACGACGCCTTGAGCGCGGTCAGCACGGAATCATTGGTGGAGAAAAACGAGACCGACTGCTGGTAGACCCGCTCCTTTGCGGACGTCGTCTGCATCAGGCGCGCCATGATCACTTCAGATGTATTGTAGCCAATGGTCAGATTGTCAGCGAGATCCTTGGCGATCTGGTAGCGGCCTTCCTCGTTCTGCATCCGGCGCAAAAATTCGTCGCGAGCGAGTTCGAGCTTCGCCCTTTCGGCGGCGTCCTCACCCGCATAGGACGCCACGGCGTCGGACGCTTTCGTGAGGTCCGTCTTGGCCTCTTCCAGTTTCTGTTCGGCCTTCTTCAGCACTTCCAGCGCGGAGACTTCCGCCTGCTTGAGGGCGCCGCGGAAATCGCGATAGGCTTCGAGGATGATATGCTCGCGCTCGATGTTCTCCTTGTTGTCGCGGGAGACTTCGAGATAGGTTTCCTTGATGGCGTCGAAGCGGTCGGCGACGTCGCCGCGCGACACTTTCATCCACACATTGGTCGCTCTTTCAAAGATATCGACCTTGCTGTCGGCGAGCTGGTCGACCATGCGCTTGGCGTCATCGCGGATTGAGTTGAAGCCGTCGGTGATTTCCTTGTAGCGCTCGCCGATGTCCATCTGGCTGATCTGCTCGCGCACCACCTCGTTGAAGACGCCCATCTGGCCAAGCGTCCGGGTAATGACGGCGATGCGTTCCGGATCGAGATCGGTGATTTTTTCCAGAAGACCGACGATCGGCGCGTCTTCCGTGCCGCCTTCCGGCATCAGTCCGAGATCGCGCAGCGCATTCGTCGCCTTCTCAAGATACTGCATCGGTGTCTTTACCGCGATTTCGGCCATTTTCCTCTCCTTGTGACGATGTCGCCGTCAATTGATTGCCATGAATACTAGTTGAATGACCGAGAGCGGTCTATCCGACAGATATTCTTTTAACGCAGGTCTTTATCGCCCGCAGAACGACTTGCTCATTTCTTTATGACGACAGTGCGACTGTTTCGAACGGCGTTTGCGTTGACGTCACAGATTTCTGACTAGACGCAGGGCGTCGTAGATCGCCGCATGTGTATTGCGGGCCCCGACCGCGTCGCCGATGCGAAACAGGCGATAGCGGCCTTCCGGGTTGCGCATGACCGTCTGCGGATGGCCTGAAACGAAAGCCTCGTAATCCATCTCGCCGAGATTGGACGCGCCGGGTTTCAGTTCGAAATAGATGTCGTCGAGCGGCCGCGTCCCATGATTGACGACGACCTGATCGACCCTGCGCTCCCGCGTCGCGTCGCCATAGTCGCTGCCCACTGTCGCGATGAGCCCGTTGCCGTCGCCACGAACGCTCTTCAGACGCCACGTCACCGTAAATGCAACGTCGAGCTTCTGCATGCTGCGCATGTACGGAACGAGGTTCATTCCCATCACCTCCGGCGCGAAAGTCCTGTCCGGCGTCATGATCTCGACGCGCGCGCCAGTCGCCGCAATGATCTCGGCCGCCTGCAGGCCGGCGTGATCGCCGGCATCGTCATAGACCAGAACGTCGCTGCCGGCCTTCACGTCCCCGGCAAGTATGTCCCAGGCGGAGACGACGAGATCGCCGCCTTCGTCAAGCACCTCCGTATGCGGGAGACCGCCGGTCGCCATGATCACGATGTCCGGATCCTCGGCCAGGACCGCATCGGCGTCGGCAAAACTGTTGAAGTGGAACGTCACGCCCAGGCGCGTGCATTCGGCAAGCCTCCAGTCGATGATCGAGATCATCTCGCTGCGCCGCTTCGACAGCGCCGTCAGCCGAATCTGGCCGCCGGCGTCATTGGCCGCCTCGTGCACGACGACGTCGTGTCCGCGCTCGGCTGCGACGCGCGCCGCTTCCATGCCGGCCGGACCGGCGCCGACAATGACGATCCGCTTTCGATCGTCCGCCTTCTCGACGCGATGCGGCATGGTCAGTTCCCGACCGGTCGACGGATTGTGTATGCACAGGGCTTCCCCGCCCTGATAGATGCGGTCGAGGCAGTAATTCGCCCCGACGCAGGGCCGAATGGTCTCTTCCCTGCCCTCCATGATCTTGCGGACGATATGCGGCTCCGTCATATGGGCGCGGGTCATGCCCACCATGTCCAGCTTGCCGCTGGCGATGGCGTGCCGGGCCGTCGCGACGTCGGGAATGCGCGCGGCATGAAAGGTCGGCAAGGCCGTTTCAGACCTGATTTCGCCGGCGAAATCGAGATGCGGCGCGCTCGGCATGCCCTGGATCGGGATGACGTCGGTCAGGGCCGGATCCGTGTCGATGTGCCCGCGTATGACATTGAGGAAATCGACGAGGCCGCTCTTCTTCAGACGTCGCGAGATTTCCAGCCCCTCCTCGCGGCTGACGCCGCCCGGCAGCATCTCGTCACCCGAATAGCGAATTCCGACGATGAAGTCCGGACCGACGCGTTCGCGGATCGCCTCCAGCGTCTCGAAGGCGAAACGCAGGCGATTATCGAGGTCGCCGCCATAGGGCGCCTCCAGCGTGTTGGTCAGCGGCGACCAGAACTGGTCCATGAAATGGCCGTAGGATTCCAGCTCTATGCCGTCGAGACCTGCCGCCTTCATGCGCTCGGCCGCGTCTGCGTAGTCCTCGATGATGCGCGCGATATCCCAGTCTTCCACCTGTTTCGGGAATGCGCGGTGGGCCGCTTCCCGCTCGTGGCTGGAGGAGACAATCGGCAGCCAGTCGCCCTTGTCCCACCGGGTGCGCCTGCCGAGATGCGTGAGCTGGATCATCACCGCGGCGCCATGGTCATGGCATTCGTCGACCAGTTGCTTCATCCAGCCGACTACTTCGTCCTTCCAGGCAAGGATATTGTTGAAGGCCGGAGGACTGTCGCGCGACACCGACGCCGACCCCGCCGTCATCGTCAGCGCCACGCCGCCCTTCGCCCGCTCAACATGATAGGCGCGGTAGCGTTCCTTAGGCATGCCGTCTTCCGGATAGGCCGGCTCATGCGAACTGATCATGATCCGGTTGCGCAAGGTGAGATGCTTGAGCTGGTATGGCTGGAGGAGTGGATCGTTCGTCATTGTTCCCTCATGGCTGTGCACGGCATTGTGCATCCGCCGCAGGAACAAGACCAGCCGCATACGCGACAGGATCTGCCCATTTTTGTACCTGAACGACACAGAATCGCGCCTGTTTTTTCACCTTGCTGCTCAAAGAATCGCCATTCAACACATTAGTCCTCTATAGGACTTGACGCTATTTTCAGGCGATCTTAGTCTCAATGGCATAAAGTTCTCAAAAGGACTGAAACTGGCATGCCAGCCACCACGCTTCGCCCTGTAGAGGGCGGCCGGAACGGATCGCCGAAAGCGAAACACCGACAGATATCCGAAAGGATCCTGTCGGCGATCGAAGCAGGCCGCTGGCTGCCGGGCGACCAGTTGCCGGCCGAGGATCAACTCGCCGCCGAAACCGGCGCAAGTCTCGGCACGGTTCAGCGCGCCCTGCGCAGCCTCGTCGCCATGGGCGTGGTCGAGCGCCATCACGGCAAGGGCACCTTTGTGTCCGGCGCCCGCGCGCAGGAGCAGCAATTGCTGCATTTCCGTTTCATGGCGGAAGGCGGCACGCAGTTGCTGCCGGTCTATTTCCGCATCACAGGCGTGGAAACGACACGGGAGAGCGGCCCGTGGAGCCAGTTTCTTGACAGTTCCGACGGTGAATATATCCACATTCACCGCCTCGTTTCGGTCAACGACGAATTCGACGTCTTCAGCGAAATCTACCTGCCGGCGGACCGCTTTTCGGAGCTGGCCCGATTGAGCGAGACAACGCTCAACGGCGTCTCCTTCCGCGACATGCTAGCCGAACGCTTCAACGCGCCGACCCTGAACGCGCGCCAGACAATGGCCTGCCAGCCCCTGCCGCCGCGCGTCTCGCGGCTCCTTGGCGTAATGCCGGGCCAATACGGGATCGTCTGGGTGATCGGCGGCCTGAGCTACCGCGACGCTCCGATCACCTGGCAGCGCATCTTCGTGCCGCCAAGCGACCGCGTCATCGAAATCGTCCAGGCAATGCCACACGGACAAGCCAAGGCGGTTAGCCTTTGAAATGATTCATCTGACCCCGGCAACCACGAGAATGGGCGACCAAGTCCATCAACCATCGCCTTCGGGAAGCGAACACGATCATCCATACAGGAGAACGACACTATGGAAATGACCATGCCAACCCTTTCCGGCTTTGCGCGGAAAACCTTCACCAGCCTGCGCGGCGTCGCCGCCGTCGCCCTCGTCAGCGGTCTGGCCCTTGGCCCGGCGTCCGCCGAGGACTACCCGGAGATGACGCTGAAATTCGGCCATCCCTATGCAGAGACCCATCCGCTCGCCAAGGGCGCGCAGATGTTCGCCGACACGATCGCCGAAAAGTCCGACGGCGCCATCACAGTCGAGGTCTTCCCGAACAGCACGATCGGTTCGTCGCGCGATCTGGTCGAGAGCATCCAGATCGGCGTCGTCGATTTCGCCCTGGTGCCAACCACCAATGTGGCGAGCTTCTATCCGCCGCTCGATATCTTCTACCTGCCTTTCCTGTTCCGTGACAGCGAACACGCCTATGCGGTCTCCGACGGACCTGTCGGAGAGGCGCTCTACGCCGATATGCTCGACAAGACCGGCATCCGCACGCTCGGCATGTATGAAAGCGGCTTCCGCACGATCACCACCCGGGACAAGAAGATCGAGAAGCCAGAGGACATGGAAGGCGTGAAGTTCCGCGTGGTCAACAACCCGCTCAACGTGGCGACCTTCAAGGCGCTCGGCGCCAACCCGACGCCGATGGCGCTTTCGGAAGTCTTCACCGGCTTGCAGCAGGGGACCGTCGACGGCCAGGACAATCCGGTCGGTAACGTCAAGGCCTTCGGCTTCGACAAGGTGCAGGGCAACATCACGCTCTCCAACCACCAGTGGGCCGGCATCATGTTCCTTGCCGACGACAAGATGTGGGCTGACCTTCCGGACAATGTGAAGGACCTCTTCGCCGCGACCGCAAAGGAAACCCAGGAATGGGAGCGCAAGGAACTGAACGCCGTCGAGTCCCAGTATCTCGACGAGATGGAGGCCGACGGCATGGTCGTCACCCGTCTGACGCCGGAACAAGCCGCCGCTTTCCAGAAGGCGATGGAACCGGTCTGGGAAGAGTATCGCGAAAAGATCGGCTCTGATCTCATTCAGTCCGCCGTCGAAGCGAATTGATCAAGAACCGCCGCCGGGGTCCTCGTCATGCAGGCAATTCGTAAACTGCTGGACATATCGGAACGCACCCTGGCGGTGGTCTGCATATTATCGTTCGTCGCGATGTTCGTTCTCGGCATCGCGACGGTCGTCTTCCGCTTCATCATCCAGAGTTCGCTCGCCTTTCCGGACGAGCTCATCCGTTATCTGTTCGTGTGGATGATTTTCCTCGGATCGGCGATCGCTTTCCGACGCAACATGCATGCGGCAATCGGCGTGCTGGTCGCCTATTTGCCGTCGACGCTCAAACGCGCCGCACTTGTCTTCGCAACGCTGATCAGCGGGTTCTTCTTCCTCGACATCATGATCTATGGGATCGATCTGACGCTGAGGGTCCGGCCGCAAATCTCGCCGGCGCTCGAAGTTTCCATGGCCTGGGTCTATGGCGCCGTGCCGGTCGGCATGGCCTTTCTGCTTGTCTACGCCGTCGAGCTTCTGGTCATCCAGAGCCGCGCGCCCGCCGATGAACTGCTGACGGAAGGTCACTGAAAGCCATGATCACCGCCGCGATCTTCGGTTCCTTCCTGATCCTGCTGATCCTTCGTGTGCCGATCGCCGTCGCGCTCGGCTTTTCGAGCGTCATAGGCCTGTGGCTCAGCGATATCAGTCTGGAAATCGTCGCCCAGCGCATGTTCTCGACGAACAATTCCTTTCCGCTGCTGGCGATTCCCTTCTTCATTCTGGCCGGCGAAATCATGTCGACAGGCGGCATGTCGCGGCGTCTCGTCGGCTTCGCCGCCTCGCTGGTCGGCCACCTCACCGGCGGCCTCGGCGCCGTCGCCATCCTTGGCTCCAGCTTCTTTGCGGCGCTCTCCGGCTCCAACGCCGCGACCGTCGCCGCCATCGGCGGGGTCATGAACCAACCGATGGAGGAAAAAGGCTACCGTCCTCAACACACGGCGGCGACCATTGCCGCCGCTGGCGTCACCGGCATGATCATTCCGCCCAGCATTCTGTTGATCCTCTTCGGCGTCGTCACCGGCGTCTCCATCGCCGACCTGTTTCTCGCCGGCCTCGCGCCCGGAATTCTGATCTGCGTCAGCATGCTGATTCTCAACCGGTTCCTGGCTGTCCGCGAAGGCGTGGAAAAGACCGAGTTTCAGGGATCCACGGAAATCTGGCGCAGCTTCAAGGCCGCTTTCTGGCCGCTGCTGATGCCGGTGATCATCCTCTCCGGCATCTATGGCGGCGTGTTCACGCCAACTGAAGCCGCGATCGTGGCGGTGCTTTACGGGCTCGTCGTCGGATTGTTCTACCGGGAGCTCACGCTCGCCGCCCTCTACCGCGCCTTCTTCCGCGCGGTGCTGTCCTCGGCCGTCGTCATGTTCATCATGAACGCCGCCGGCGTCTTCGCCTGGCTGATCACCATCAACCAGATTCCTCAGGGCATATCGAGCTACCTCGCCGAAATCGCTGGCGGCCCGATCGTCTACCTTCTGCTCGTCAACGTGTTTCTGCTGATCGTCGGCTGCATGATGAATGCGGCCGCGGCCATCGTCATCTTCACCTCGATCCTCTATCCGGCTGCCATGAGCTTCGGCATCGACCCGGTGCTGTTCGGAATCATCGTTTCGGTCAATCTCAGCATCGGCACGGTGACGCCTCCGCTCGGCGTCGACCTGTTCATCGCATCGGCTATCACCAAGGTCTCGATCGAGCGCATCGTCACCGTTATCTGGCCCTATGTCCTGGTGCTGCTCCTGGATCTCCTTCTGATCACCTATTTCCCGCCCATATCGCTGTCTCTCGTTAGGATCTTCGGATAGATCTCCGAAATCACGCCGGAATGCCTGAAATGACTAAAAACGCCATCGAAGACCAGGAGGACGGACGTCCCTGGGCAACCGTCAACAGCGGTGTCATTCGTACCCCCATCGCGCCGTCAGTGCTCGGCCATGCCGAGATATCGCCCTCGGGCAATTTCGAGGCGGGTTCCTTCGCGTCCTTTACGCTCGTCTATACGGCCGGCGTCTATGGCGTCGACGATTCCGGCAGTCTGCGCGTCTGTTTCCGCTTCGCCTCCGACCAGGGCAATCCGCAGTTCGACGATCCGACAGGCTCCAACTATTGCACGGTCGAAGCCTCCAACGGCGCGATCCTGCAATTGCGCTGGGACCCGAAAGGCAATGTGCGCCCCTGGGACCGCACGCTCTGGATCAAGGTGGTCAAGGGGTTCCTCGAGGAGGGCGAGACCATCACGATCCGATTCGGCGTGATGGACCATGGCGGCCCGGGCATGCGCCTGCAAACCTTCTGCGAGGACACGTTCGAGTTCCGCGTGCTGGTCGACCCGATCGCCACCTTCAATTTCCAGACCCTGCCCGTCCAGCCCGCGATCGCCATTGTTCCGGGCGCCCCGGAACGCTACGTCGCCGTGCTGCCGACGCTCCGGCGTCCGGGCGAACCCTTTACGCTGAAGGTCAAGGGAGAAGATAAGTGGGGCAACCCCTCGAACCGGTGCAATACGCGGCTCCGGCTCGAAGCGGAGGGCGTCATTGAGGGCCTGCCCGAAACGCTGGATCTGGCCGAAGGCGACTTCGCATTCACGGTTCCCGGCCTCTCGGCCAGCGAACCCGGCAAGGTGTCGGTTACCTTGAAGGACGAGGCCGGAACGGTCGTGGCGAGAACGAACCCGCTGTTGATCGAAGACAGACCGCTCATCCATTACTGGGCCGATCTCCACGGCCAGTCGGAAGAGACGATCGGCACCGGCAGCGCCAGCGCCTATTTCGAATTTGCGCGCGACAGGGCCTTTGTCGACGCCTGCGGCCATCAGGGCAACGACTTCCAGATCAGCGACGCCTTCTGGGACGAGTTGAACCGCATTACAGCGGAGTTCGACGCGCCGGGTGAGTTCGTGGCGCTTCCGGGTTACGAATGGTCCGGCAACACGGCGCTGGGTGGCGACAGGAACGTCTTCTTTCCCGATGAAGGACGCACGATCCGCCGATCCTCGCACGCGCTGATCGAGGATAGCGAAACCGCCGACACGGATTGTACAACCGCCCGCGAGCTTTTCGAGGCCTTTGCCGACAACAACGAATCCGACGTCGTCTGCTACGCCCATTGCGGCGGGCGCTATGCGGATATCGGATTCGCCCATGACAGCCGGTTCGAAAAATCCGTTGAAGTGCACTCGTCCTGGGGCACTTTCGAGTGGCTGCTTCACGACGCCCTGAAGCTCGGATACCGGGTCGGCGTCGTCGCTAATTCGGACGGCCACAAGGGGCGTCCGGGCGCCAGCTATCCAGGCGCCGGCAAGTTCGGCGCGATCGGTGGCCTGACCTGCTTCAACCTGCCTGAGTTAACGCGTTCCGCCCTGCTCGACTGCATGCGCAAGCGCCGCCACTTTGGCACGACCGGCGGCGACGCCGGCCGCATGGTGATCGACCTGACCGCCGCATTCGATGCGCCCGGCAATCTCTATCATGACGATCCGGCGCTGGGGCCGGCCAAGTCCCATTCCGCCACCGAAGCGATGATGGGAGACATCGTCCATCTGCCGGAAGGGCAGATGCAGATTTCGGCGTCAGTCGAAACCAGCTCCCCCATCATCCGGGTCGACATCTTCAACGGGCTGGAGCTGGTCGAGACGGTGCGTCCGTATTCGAAAGCGGATCTCGGAAAGCGCATCCGCCTGCATTGGGAAGGCGCAGAATATCGCGGCCGGTTCCGCGAGGTCATCTGGGATGGCTCCGCCAGCATTGACGGCAATAGCGTTGTTGAGTCTAAACCCGTCAATTTCCTAAATCGCGACAAGACGCTGGACCTTGTGAGTGAAACAGAAATCGCCTGGAAGGCCCTGACGACAGGCAACTTCGGCGGGGCCGACCTGCTCCTCGCCGACAGCGAAGCTGGAACGCTATCGGTCAAAACACCGCTCATTTCCTTTGAAATTCCGCTCGCGGAGATCGGACTGGAAGATACGGTGTTCGACGCCTCGGCCAATCTGCCGCGTTTCATCAAGCTTTACCGGCTGCCGGATCACAATCCGCACTGCTCCCTTTCATTCACCCGGTCGATCGCCCTCAAGCCTGAAGGCGACAATCCGGTCTATGTCCGGGTGGAGCAGGAAGACGGGACCCGCGCCTGGACCAGCCCGATCTACGTATTCCGCAAGAATTGAGGAATGGCTTCGGGTTAGACCTGCGACTAAACTCTGTCCGCCATTGACACGGCTCAATGCGTTCTGCGCGCCAAGAGCCTATGATCGAAAGATGTCACGGTGGGAGAAACGCATGCGCCGGTCGCACGAAACCCGCTTCGCCAATATTGGTGATCTTCGACGATGACCGCCAGCATCCTGCATACGCTCGGCGGCGTCGGCCTCTTCCTGCTCGGCATGATCTGGCTGACAGAGGGCTTGCGGGGTCTGAGCGGCGACGCCCTGCGCAATGCACTCGCCCGCTTTACCCGAACGCCGTTTAGCGGCGCTGTGACAGGGGCGATCGCAACGGCCGCGATCCAATCCTCCAGCGCGACGACCGTGACGGCCGTGGGATTCGTCAGCGCGGGACTGCTGACCTTTCCGCAGGCATTAGGCGTGATCTTCGGCGCCAATATCGGCACAACCATCACGGGATGGCTGGTGGCGATCCTTGGCTTCAAGCTGC
Source organism: Flavimaribacter sediminis (assembly GCF_019492055.1). GTDB lineage: Bacteria > Pseudomonadota > Alphaproteobacteria > Rhizobiales > Rhizobiaceae > Flavimaribacter > Flavimaribacter sediminis. The sequence continues at coordinate 103,503 of NZ_JAICBX010000002.1, forward strand.
ATCTCGGCGAGATCGTCCTGCCGTTCGTGTTCGTCGGCGCCCTTTTGCGGTTGTTCGGCGGAACGCGGGCCAGTCTCGTCGGAACGGCGCTCGCCGGTTTCAGCCTCCTGTTCATGGGCATCGACGCCATGCAGTCCGGCATGGCCGGTTTCGAAGGCATTGTCACGCCGACAAGCTTTCCAGACGACAGCCTGTTCGGCCGGCTGCAGCTTGTCCTCATCGGCGTCGCCATCACGCTGGTCACCCAGTCGTCCAGTGCCGGCGTCGCCACGGCTCTGGCGGCTCTTGGCGCCGGCGCAATCAACTTTCCCCAGGCCGCGGCCATGGTGATCGGCATGGATGTCGGCACCACGTTCACGGCGGCGCTCGCCACGCTCGGCGGCGCAACGGCGGCGCGACGCACCGGGCTTTCCCACGTCATCTACAATGTGCTGACAGGCGTCATGGCGTTTTTCCTGCTCGGCCCGTTTTCGATCATGGTCGCATCGATGGTGGAGCGGGGCGACGGACAGGTTGCGCTGGTCGCCTTTCACACCTCCTTCAACCTGCTCGGCGTCCTGATCGTGCTGCCTTTCGCAGGGCCATTCGCCCGGCTGATCACCGTTCTTGTGCCGGAGCGGGGCCCGCATCTGACGAACAGACTGGGACGTCAGATGCTCAGCGATCCCGACGCCGCGACCGACGCCGTAACGGCGACTGTTGACGAGATTGTGCGGGAACACTTCAGCTCCCTCGCCAGTCGTCTTGACCACTCGGAAACCAGTCGTGCGGATCAGGCCGCATTGCGCGTGATTTCCGACGCGCTCGACGAAACCCGCCGCTTCGTCGACACGCTTCCATCGGGCGCGCCGAATTCGCCGCAGGCGCAGCGTATCGTTGCGACCCTCCACATTCTGGATCACCTTCAAAGGCTCTATTACCGTTGCACCCAGACAAAGCGTCTGGAAACGCTCCAGACAGACCACCGCCTCCGTCGCCTTGCCCGCATCCTGCAGAGTCTGACCGCCGAAGCAGCGACTGGCGCGAATCCGGAACGGGCCGAGCAGCGCCTCAACCGCCTCCGCCGGATCCTGCGCGTACAGCGCGACACCTATCGCGAGCACCTGCTCTTGCAGGCGTCCAACGATCAGCTCGACACGGATGAGGCGATCCTTAGGCTGGACGCGCTGCGCTGGCTGCACCGGGTAGTCTATCATCTGTGGCGCATCCAGCATCATGTGGCGCGAATGCATGCAGCGCGCGTCACGGCGTCGCCCCGGCGCGAAGCCGCGTTAGAAATTCTTGAAGACCGCTGAATACTTCAGCGGTTACGTGATTAACAAAGTAAATATATATTTCAAATTACAAATATAGATAGTTCTTATCTTTAAAAAATAACCAGAAGTTGTGATTAAAACCACAGATATATTCGATCCGAATTGCACTCCTTGTCGAGTTCACGACAGGGAGACTAAACATGTCTATACAACTCAATCCTATACCCAATGGCGAGTTGCGCGCTTCGACGTCAAAACGTGTGCGCGAAGAAGCAGCCAAGGTTGCGTATAAACGGGTCACGCCAAAGAAACAGAAAAACAATGGCGAGGCGGCTGCATCCGGTCCGCGCCTGGCGACCTTCAGCAAGGGTCTCACCCATGACGACCATGGCGTAGCGGATCACAAGCAACTCGATACGCTGATCGAGCAGCTGAACCAGCATCTCGACCCGCCCCATGATGCGGAAACGCCCTTTCCCGGAACCTATACCAGCAAGCTGCCGGCCCCTTTCAAGGTTCCCAATTATGGCGACGGCGCCAAGGGCTATGCCTGGCATAAATCGCTGAAATGGCGAAGCTGGGAGAGCCCGCTTTCCGGGCAGGCCTATGAAATCAACGGCCCGGACCCGGACCAGGTCGCCATGCCGCCTGCGCCGGTGGCTGGATCTGCCGAACTGATCGCGGAAATGGCGGAAGTCTACGCCATGGCGTGTTTGCGCGACACGGCGTTCGAAAGCTGGAGGACAACCGCGACCAGCGTCGTCGGCATGCTCAATTGTCTGGATTATTTTTCCGATCCGGATTTCGCAGACGACCCCGATGCCCGCGCCAAATCGAGGCGGGAAGCCCGCCGAGGCGACGGCTCCAACAATCTCACGCCAGGCAACCTGTTTCGCGGGTCAACGCCGGGGTGCATGGCCGGCCCCTATATCTCGCAATTCCTTCTGATCGGAAACAAGGAGCGCGGGGGCGACCCCCGCAAGCCGGAGAGCGCTCCGCAATTGGAGCAGTCTCCGGTGACGGGAAAGGCAGCCGACGCCTATAGCCGCGCCGCGCGTTTCGCCACCGTCGGCGCCGATGGACTGGCAAAACACAGCGACGGCTATGTTCAATACGGGGCCCAGACGATACCGCAGCAACTGGTTCCGCACCTTGCCGGACGCGATCACATGACCAACTGGAGACACTGGATCGACGTCCAGAACGGCGCGAACCTGAAAGACGGCTTCGACCTCTTCGAAAAGGAACCGCGCTTTATCTCGACGCCGCGTGATCTCGCGACCTATGTTCATTTCGACGCGCTCTACCAGTCCTACCTCAATGCATGCCTCATTCTTCTGGGACAGGGCATGCCGACGGATATTGGTCTGCCGGAAGGCGCCGGTCATCCGACACGCGACGGCTTCGCGTTGTTCGGCGGGCCGCACATCCTCACACTGGTCACGGAAGTCGCCACGCGCGCCCTGAAAGCGGTGCGGCGTCAAAAATACAACATTCACCTCAGGGCGCGCCCGGAAGCCATTGCCGCCGCCATCACTTTGGCCTGGAATGCAACGGACGGCGACCAGCAGCACAAGGCGATGGGCGTCGATGCGCACAAGTTCATCGCGATGAAGGACGCTCTGAAAGAGACAGGGCTTCTCGACGAAATATGCGCCCACAATGCAAAGCAGAACGCCAAATGGAAGTCGGACGGATGGCCTGTCGACCATTGCTGGATCGACGAATCGAAAAATGGTCTTCTGCCCATGGCGTTTCCCGAGCGATCTCCGATGCATCCGTCCTATGGCGCCGGTCACGCCACCGTCGCAGGCGCATGCGTAACCATCCTCAAGGCGTTCTTCGAGATGTACCGTATTCCGGAAGGGACCAAACGCGGACAAGTGCCGCTTGACGACCTGATGGAAAACGCGCCGGATTCCTTCTTCGGCCAGGAGCTGACTATCACAGGCAAGCCTGATGACGGCGGCGTTCAGGTCGGGATCGGCATCCCCGACATCTACATCGCCGATGCCGCCCATCCTTCGAAACTCGCCAGTTACGGCGGGGGCGACAAACACGCCATCACGGTCCAGGGCGAACTCAACAAGCTCGCCGCCAATATCTCGATCGGTCGGGATTTCGCCGGCGTCCACTACTACACGGACTATTATGAGTCGCTGCGCATGGGCGAACGAATTGCCGTCGGCGTGCTGCAGGAGCAGATGCTGACCTACCGTGAACCGGTCTCGATGCGCTTAACGAGCTTCGATGGCGACCTGATGCTGATAAGCGGCAGCGGCGGCTCGCGTTCCGGCGGCGGAGACCCGGATGACGCCGTTGTTCAGGTTTGGCGTCGCGACGGCGGTTCAACGTCCACTGTTGATTTCAAGGAATGGTGGAACCGGGCGACTGCTTGAACGTCTGTTCGTTCCGGCGCGTTTGCAAAACGCGCCGGAATAGCATCGTTCTTTCTGGCCCGCTGACCAGAAGCGAACAAAAGGCGTACGAACCTGCTGCATTTCATCAGGTTTTGTGCTACAAAATCTCGGCTTGAGGCGGAGCGGCAACTGGACGCAGGAAGGCCGTAAACGCAGATTCCCGAAACAAAGCCAGATTGCGCGCGAAACCGGATTCACATTAAAACCTCAGGAATCTCGAATTCCCGAAACAAAGCCAGAATCTTAAATACATCAACGATTACATATATTTAAAAGTTTATTTCTGTGATTTCGTGCTAATCGGACGTAGAATCTGCAGTCGAAGTACGGCTCAGCAGACTTTCTGATCCTTATACTCTAAACTCCAGCTGCCAAATCCAGTAAGGTCTGCAAATTACGGCCATCAACTATTGAGGGCGCCAACAAAAATGTTCCGATTCATCAAGACAACCATCCTCGGCGGCGTTCTGTTTCTCATTCCCGGCGTGTTGCTTATCGTCATCTTCCAGCATGCCCATCGCATCATTACCAAAGTGGCCGGCCCCATCATCGCGAGCCTGCCTTTCGAACGTGTCTTCGGCATCGCCGTCAACGACCTCTTGTCGATCATCGTGCTGCTCTTGATCTGCTTTCTTGCTGGATTGATCGCCATGACGCCCATCGCCTCGCGGACGGCTTCCGTGGTGGAGAGAATGTTTCTGTCCAAAGTCCCGGTCTACGACGTCGCCAAGATCAAGCTGACGACGCCGCTGCGCTTCGAAGGCGAAGGCAGCCTTCCCACACTGCTCGTCCGTTTCGACGACCAGTGGCAGATCGGCCTCGAGATCGAACGCAAGGACGACAAGGTCGTCGTCTATATACCCGGCGCGCCCGATCCCTGGGCCGGAGCCGTTTCCATCGTTACGGAAGATCGTGTTACACTCTTGCCGGCCGGGACACAGGACACGATGATCACGTTCAAGCAACTCGGCAAAGGGACAGGCAAGTTGTTGTCCACCTGATGCGCGGATAATCAGATTCGGATATCCTGCGCAGGGCCAGAGCAATCAGACACAGACAGGCAAGGAGCAAGCGATGACAGATCCGGTTTCCGGCGGCGGCAGACGAGGCGAGTTTGTCGACAACAGCCGCGAGGTCATCAGCGAGACCATGGGCGAGTTGTGGTGGACGTTCCTGATGCGCGGGGTGCTCGCCGCCATCCTCGGCGTGATCGCCCTGTTCTGGCCAACGGAAAGCATTTCGATCCTCCTGCGTATCGCCGGCATATTCCTGATCATCGACGGCGCCGTCGCTCTGTTCGGGTTTCGCAAGAAAGCAGGAAGCCAGGCCGAAACCGTATCCGGAGTGGTGTCCGCGCTTCTGGGCGTGCTGCTGCTTATCCTGCCCACGACGTCCGCGCGCTTCGTCTTCATCGTCATCGGCGTATGGGCCCTGGTTCGCGGACTGGTCTATCTCGTCGCCTGGTGGCAAAGCCCCGGGTCCGATCCCTCGCGCAACGGCGCCCGCAACGCCGGCATAGTCGCCGTCCTCGCCGGTCTCGTGCTGATCTTCTGGCCCGGAACAGGTCTCGTGGCGATCGGATGGGTGATTGCGATCGCCGCCTTCGTCATCGCTGCGGTCATGTTCTTCCTCGCCTCCCGTTTCAAGCGCGTGCGCGACCGGGTGGGCATGAAGACGGTCAACTGAGAGCCCGGCGCCGCCTCGACCAACAAGGGCATGATGTCGCAAGAAAAATTCGCGCAGCCGCCCTATAATAAGGGTGACCGAAGCCTACGCGAGTTCTGACATGACCGACGCCCTGCTGACGAACGAAGCCGCCATCCGCGCGGCGTCCTTTGTAGGCGTCCTTGTTGTCATGGCGCTGTGGGAAGTCGCCGCCCCGCGTCGAAGGCGCGAGATTCCGCGCCTTCTGCGTTGGAGCAACAATCTCGGGGTTGTCGTGCTCGACACGCTGCTTGTTCGGGTGACCTTTCCGATCATCGCCGTCGGGCTCGCCCTGATCGCGCAGGACAAGGGCTGGGGCCTCTTCAATATCCTGGACATTCCGGGATGGACGGCGTTTATCCTTGCCGTGCTTGCTCTCGACCTCGCGATCTATCTCCAGCATGTCATGTTCCACGCCGTGCCGACGCTTTGGCGCCTCCATCGCATGCATCACGCCGATCTCGAATTCGACGTAACCACGGGCCTGCGGTTTCATCCGGTCGAAATCCTGCTGTCCATGGGCGTCAAGCTGATGGTCGTTGCGGCTCTGGGACCGCCGGCGGTCGCCGTGCTCGTCTTCGAGGTGCTCCTGAACGCCACAGCCATGTTCAACCATTCAAATATTCGCATCCCGAAGGCAATTGATCGCGTCCTGCGGCTCTTCGTCGTCACGCCGGACATGCACCGCGTGCATCATTCGATCCATCCGAGCGAGACCAATTCGAATTTCGGCTTCAATCTTCCCTGGTGGGACCGCCTCCTTGGCACCTACAAGGCGCAGCCGCGCGACGGCCATCGCGGAATGACCATCGGCATCGAACAGTTTCGCTCGCGACGCGATCTCTGGCTCGACCGCATGCTGATCCAGCCGCTGCGGGGTCCTGCGAGCGGCTATGCGATCAATCGCAAAAGAAAAGGGCGCGAATAGGTCCACTACTTCTGCCGTCCGGTGAGCGGGATCGCCAGAGGCGCGCCGTCGACAGGACAAGTGACGATCGCCACGCGCACCCCGAACACCGCCCCGATCGTTACCTTGTTGACCAACTCTTCCGGCGATCCATGGATTGCCCAGAGCCGGTAATCCTCCTGGTCGAAGGAGTTCATGGAGGCAGGCAAGAAGCGCATTCCTGACGAGATCCGGCGACAGATCGTCGATTTGGCACTGGAAGAGCCGGAAGTCTCGCCACGGGAACTGGCGGTCAGGTTCACCGACACAAAACGATACTTCGTTTCGAAAGCCAGTGTTTACGGGCTGTTGGAGGCGTATGACCTCATCACCAGCCCGGCCTTTTTGGTGATCAAGGCAGCTGACGAGTTCAGCGACAAGTCCTCCGCGCCCAACCAGCTCTGGCAAACGGACTTTGCCTGTCTCAAGGTCTCGACCGGCATTAGGTTTCGTCAGGATGTGACGCGCTGGTTGCGCCCGTAAACGAGCAGCATGGCGATGATGACCGTGCCGTAGATGATCTGGCGGCCGGCTTCCGGCATCTGCATGATTGAGAGCACGGAGTTCAGCAAGACGATCAGAACGACTCCGATCAGAGTACCGACATACCGGCCCCTGCCTCCAAGAATGTGCGTGCCGCCGAGGACGACGGCGGCTATCGCCGGCAAAAGAAACGCGTTGCCCATACCCTGGTAGGCCTTTGCGGAATATCCGGCGAGCAGCACGCCGGCGATGGAGGCGCAAAGGCTCGACATCATGAAAGCGCCCATGGTGACGAAACGGGTGCGGATGCCCGACAGGTAAGCGGCCCGTTCGCTTGATCCGGTCGCGTATATAGACCGACCGAAGCCGGTTCGGGTCAGCACGATGATTATGACGAGGGAAACCGCGGCCCAAACATATATCGCTACGGGAATGCCGAGTATCCGCTCCTTGGAAAGGAACAGCATCAGCGGCGTTGCGGTATCCTGCGGAGCGAACCCGCCGGTCTGCGCAACCATCAGCCCGCGCAGCACCGTATCGACACCCAGCGTGAATATCATGGACGGAATGCGCAGGAAAGCGACTCCGAAGCCGTTCAGCGCACCGACGGCGATGCCGACGGCGAGTGCTGTGGGCAGCGCCATTTCTCCGCCGACTGCGGTGGCGGTCATTGCCGCGGCGGTAAGCGTCCAGGGAATCGACAGATCTATATGGCCGAGCAGGATGACCATCATCATGCCCGCAGCGCAGATGCCGAGAAACGACCCGGTCTGCAATTGCTGGAGCAGGTAGTTCGGCGAAAGCAGCGGCGCCGCGCCACTCGTCGACAGCGTGTAGGCGGTGCCCGCCAGAAGGATCACGACAACGAAGAACGACGCGATCACGATGGGCTTGTTTTCGTTCGACACGGAAATGCGCATGATGACCTACCTGAAGAGATCCAGTTTGTTCCTGACCCGTATCGTGCGGATAGCGCCGAAGGACACAGCGACGAGCAATACGATGCCCTCGATCAGGGGCTGCAGCAGCGGGTCGATGTCAAGAATACGGAAATAGAAGGAGATAACACGCAATATGCACGCGCCGATGAGGCTGGCGATCGCGCCGCCTACGCCACCGAGCAGCGACGTGCCGCCCAGCACGACGGCCGCGATCGAGTTCAGCGTGTAGGCGCCGGCCTGCTGGAGGTCGGCATTGCCCGACGAGGTCTGGATTGCGAGATAAAGGCCGCCGCAGGCGGCGAAGAAACCGCCCAGCGTGAACGCCGCGATACGCGCACGGTCAATAGGCAATCCCGACATGAAGGCCGCCCCTTCGGCCGAGCCGATGGCGTAGACAGTGCGTCCCGTCACGGTGCGCTTGAACGGCAACCAGACGCAGACCGCGACCAGAACGACCAGCAAAAAAGGCACCGGAATGTCGACGAACGGCTGCAGCCACCATGCATCCCCGCCGTCAGCGAGCCCGTAAGTATCGGCAAAATCCCAGACGGAATTTGTCAGCGCCCAGCCCAGGTCGCCGTCGACATCGCCGCCGGGCTTGGGTCGCACGATCAGCGCGAGGCCGATTGCGATCGCACCGGTGGCGAGCGTTGCGATGATCGGCTGGATGCGCCCGTAGACGACAATGCAGCCGTTCAGCGCGCCGAACGCCGTTCCAGTTGCGAGCGTCGCCAGCATGCCGAAAACGATCTCGCCCGGCGTCCCATTCACGAGCACCGAGGCGACGCAGTTGCACAGCGTCATGACCGCCCCGACCGAGAGGTCCAGTCCGCCGAGCAGGACCGGCAGTGTTTGCGCCATGGCGACGAAAGCGATCGCCGCCGCCTCGTTGGTGTTCTGCACCGCGACCGCTGTGGAGAAGCCGCGCGGGTGCATGAAATTGTAAGCGACATACAGCGCAATCAGCAGGAGAGACGCGGTGACGACACCGAGATTCTGACTGAAATAGCGCATCAGGGTCGACTTGTGCATTACGCCGCCTCGACGTCGATGTTGAGCGACGCGGCGACGAGGCTTTCCTCGGTAATCTCGTCACCCTGTTTTTCGGCGACAACCCGGCCGGAGTAGAGGACGGAGACACGGTCGCAGCAACCGATCAGTTCCGCGTAATCTGACGAATAGAAGAGAACCGCCTTGCCCGCATTGGCGAGGTCGCGCATCAGCTTGTAGATTTCCTGCTTGGTGCCGACATCGATCCCGCGCGTCGGGTCATTGAGCAGTACGACGTCGGGATCGATCATCAGCCATTTGGCGATAACGACCTTCTGCTGGTTTCCGCCCGACAGGGTCATAACGGGATCAGAGGCTGAACCGGTCTTGATCTGCAGCCGCGAGATGCCCTCCTCGACCGTCTTGCGCGACAGGACCGGGTCGATGAAGGGGCCACGAGAAATGCGCTGGAAGGAAGAGGCGAGCAGATTGTCGGCGATCGGCATCCCGAGCATGAGCCCCTCGGTCTTGCGGTCCTCGGGCACCAGCGCCAACCTCGTCTCGGCGGATTTGGCGGCGGCCGGCGACGACGGGATTCCCTTTTTCCCGCCGATCACGACCTCGCCATCGACATCGCGCAGAACCCCGAACAGCGCCAGAAGCAATTCCTTCTGCCCCTGTCCGTCGAGTCCGCCGAGCCCGACGATCTCGCCGCCATGGACTGACAAGTCGATTCCGTTCAACCGGTTTTGCCAGGACAGCCCGCGAACCCGGAGGAGCGGCTCTCCCCGGCCCGGCAGTGACGGGGCGGGCGGCTTGGGCGGGAATTGTGCTTCGACGTCGCGGCCGATCATCAGATGAACGATTTCGCGCTCCGACTTCTCGCCCTTCGCGAAGGTTTCGATGTGCTGGCCGTTTCTGAACACCGACAGGGTGTCGCAGAGGGCGTCCACTTCGTGCATGCGATGAGAAATAAACAGGCTGGCCACACCCTCCGCCTTCAGCTCGGCAAGCAGGTCGTAGACAGTTTGCACGTCGCGCGAAGTGAGCGCCGAGGTCGCTTCGTCGAGGATAAGAACCTTCGGCGACTTGCCCAGCGCCTTGGCGATTTCCACCATCTGGCGGCGCGAAAGCGAGAGCTCGCGGACCACCGCGTTGGGGTCGACATCCTCGCAACGCACGCGTGCGAGCAGTTCCTCCGCGCGGCGGACCTGTTCGCGCCGGTTGATCAGCCCGAAGCGGCGGGGCGGATGGGAAATCGAAATATTCTCGGCAACCGAGAGGTCGGGAACGAGTGAGAGTTCCTGAAACATGCAGACGATGCCAGCCTCGTTGGCCGATTGAGGCGTGGGAAAGGAGACCGGCTTTCCGTCCAGCAGGATCTCGCCCGCGTCCGGCTGCAACACGCCGGACATGATCTTGATCAGCGTGGACTTACCGGCCCCGTTTTCCCCCAAAACGGCGTGAATGGAGCCGAGCTTGCAGGAAAAGTCGACGCTCTGGAGCGCCCGGATACCGGCAAAATACTTCGATATGCCGCGGTACTCGACGATGGACTCGGTCATACGTCCCCTGTTGCCGGCCATACCGGCTCTAACCTGAGTGGAAACCGTTACGGGCGGCCCTGTTGGGCCGCCCGTATCGCGGGATCAGTTCACGTCGGACTCATCCTGCGACATGATCGCCGGACCGGAGATGTTAACGCCGCAGGGCGGGAACTCGTTGACCGTGAAGAAGTTGTCGGGAAGGTCCGACCAGTAGTTGGCCCCGTCCTCGAGCTCGTCATAGGTGGCGATGGGCAGCGGCACGGAGATCAACTGCGGCATCGCGTTGCCCTCGAGCGCGGAGATGGCGGCCTTGATCGCGATGGCGACGAGGCCCGGCGACTGACCGATGGAAATGCCCTTCAGGCCTTCGTCGGCGTGTTTGGCGACGAGCTTGCGGAAACCGTTCTCGGATTCGCCTGCGACAGGGACCATCGGATGGTCTGTATCCATCATCGCCTGGACGACGCCGGTGGTGCCGCCCTGCGCGAGTATGGCGTCGAACCTGTTGTGAACGGCGATGGCGTCGGCTGTCACCTTCTGTGCAGTGCCGTCATCCCAGTTTCCGACGACCTGGACGATCTCCCAGTCGCCGCCGTCGGCGTCGAAGACTTCATGAATGCCAATCGACCGGTCGCGGTCCACCGAGTTTCCCGGCAAACCGCGCACTTCCAGCAACTTGCCCGAGGTCGTGCCTTCCGCTTTCAGCTGGTCCAGCACGAACTTCGCCCAAGTACGGCCCATTTCGAGCTGGTCCTCGTTGACCTGCATGACTTTGTCGGTATCGAGGACGTTGTCGAACGGCACGATAACCACGTCGTTCTTGTCGGCGAGCCGGATGACGCGGTCAAAGCCGTCCGGGGAAACCGCAATTGTGATGATCGCATCGAAGCCCTGGTTGATGAAGTCTTCGATGGCGCCCAGTTGCGCCGGAGCGTCAGTGCCCGTGGACACCACCTTCAATGTCTCGATCTTGTCCTTGATCGCCGGATCCTCGGCGAAGGCCTTGGCGGTCTTGATCATCTGAATACGCCAGGTGTTGCCGACGAAGCCGTTCACCACGGCGATCTTGTAGGGAGCCTCTTTCGCTTCCCATTGCAGGTAGGTCGTGTCGTCCGACCACGGCGCGAAGCATTCCGGGTTGGCGCCGGGCCCGGCAACGATCTCGGGTCCCGCCAGCGCCAGCTGCGCCGACATCGCGAGCGCGGTAAACGCCGTTGTACATTTCAGAAGATGTCTCATCATATTTCCTCCCTATAATCGCGCCGGTTCCGGTTCCTGTGACGGGTTGGCGCGGCCCGTCTCCACGGTATTTGGGGCACGCCCCAAGGTCCATCAGGCCGTTTCTTCAATCTCCTCATTGAAGTGCTTGAAGCCAACCATCAGATGATTCCTGAGCCTGTATTCGAATGCGAGACGGTCGCGGGCGGCCATCGCGTCTATGACCCCTTCATGCTCGTCAAAGGTTTCTGTCATGAAGGTGCGCCGCGTTTTTCCCTTCTGCATGATGCGCAGAATGATTGGCTTCATCACCGAATAGACGTCCAGGATGGCGTTGTTGCCAAGAATGGAGATCAGGCGCAGGTGAAAAGCGTAGTCCACCTCCGATGCTTCCTGAATATCCCGTATATCCGCCAGGCTCGCATTCCTTTCCCGCAGCTCGTCGATATCTTCATCCCTCAGAACCTCGAAAATCCGGTCGGCGGAACGCACCTCGATCAGGTCGCGGAATGCCTGTACGTCGGCAAAGGATTTGCGCGACACTTCCATCGTGTTGAAGGAAAAGAGCTCGAAGGCGCGGGCCATCCTGTTGTCGGTGATTGTGGCGCCAATCTTCGGACGGACCTCGACCATGCCGTAGGCTTTCATAATGCGCATGGCCTCCCGCACCGTGTTGCGGCTGGCTGCGAAACGGACGCAAAGCTCACGCTCGGTAGGCAGATGGTCGCCGACCTTCAGCCCTTCTTCGACGATCAGTTCGCGTAACTGTCTGACTACGGCGTCGACGGCCGAGCCGGTCTCGGGTGCTGTGTCCGGGGCCATATCGCTGGCGTCTGATTTAGTGGCCATCCTTCCCCTGCAATCCGGTTGCCATCTATTTGTTGGGCCAAGACTCGTAAGGCGATGTCGGCAACTAGTCAACAACCTCTGCAGGTAAAACATCCGCCGGCAGACCAGATTCCCGGCCTCATGGGGAAAATTCCCATATCGGCAATTGTTTTCAGCGCCTCTTCACCAGTCCACTGATTGGCGGTAAATGCTTTTCGGCTTCTATTTGTCCAACCAGACATTCTGATCGAAGTGAACCAACACGGAACTGGACTTCGTACTCGCTGGGTCGTTAAGGGGCCGGATCGTGGGCCCGGCGCTTGGCGACGACGTCAGCCTGCGGGACTTCTAAAGACCCTCGAATACATGCGCGCCGCAAGCTCGACATGATAGTCTTCGGCGAAGATGGCTTCAAACTGAAGGGCCATTCCCCGATGCGCGAGATCAGCCGCGACCCGATGGATCGCTCGATCGACGTTCTGACGAGCTGGTTGCGGCGCAAACTCGGCAAGCACGACGCCGGACCGATATTCAAGACCGTGCGAAACGGCGGATACCAGATGACGGCGCCGGTGCACACGCAGGCTGAAAGCCGATGAAGTTGCTGCGAAACCGCATCACCGCCCTGCTTATCCTGGCGATCGTTTCCGTTATCGGTCTTGCAACCCTGGCCGCGACGCAGGCCTTGCAGCACCCTTTTGCCCGAAGCGACAATGGATCCGACCGCCAAGGCAATCATCGAGCGATTTGGCGGCGCGGTCCGCATCGCCAACCGGTCGGTTTGGCGGCGGTGGCCGCACGCAAGAAAGCTACAAATTCATAAGCCCGACAGGCGATGGCGACATTTCTGAGGAGACGCCGTCTGGTCTGCGGATCCGACGGCCGGACAGCCAAAGGGCGGTTTCGGCAGCTCGGATTACAAAGCGTCGGCCTTCATCCGCAGCGACATCATCATCGCGCGCGCGTTCCGCTGTCAGATCTGCAACGAGGGCTTCGACGAAATCAGGTGGCGCGTCGGTGAGCCGACCGCCCGCGCCGAGATCAATCGCGTGCAGCCAGATGGCTCGCGCGCGCAGCCAGGGGGTGTCGCGGACGGCGATCTCCTGATCTGCGCCATTCGCGACAACCGCCCGCCACTGGGCGTCGTCCAGATCGCGCCACTCGACATTGAGATGGACTTTCGAATGGGCGAACAGGTTTCGCAGCGCGCGGGCCGGCTGCGTCGCGCGGCGCTCGACCTCTGCAATATCGACGCGCATCGGAACAGGCTCCGCGTTCGGCTGCGCCTCGCGCGCACTGGAAACGATCTCGCTTAGCGTGCGCGCGTGGTAGCCGACATGCGCGACGATTTCCCGGCGCAACCTGCCTTCCAGACTGGACGGTCCGTCCAGATCTGCATCGCCCAGACCGTTCAGCAATCTCGCGAAATAGGCTGTGCCCCGCCGCGCCCAGTCGAGATCCCGCGCCGGCGCTGCGGCAGCGTCATAGCGCGCGCCATCGCCCTGACGCTGCCGAAGGGCCTCCCGCGCCTCGTCAAGCGACCGGTTCACCGGTCCGGGGTCTCGACATGGGTGCGCGCGAAATTGAGACGCTCCATGATTGGTGCGTCGGAAAAGCGAAACAGGTCGAACTGCGTTTCCGCCTGAAGGGACCAGCTTATCCATGACGGAATGACGAACAAGTCGCCAATGTCGAGCGTATGCTCGACGCCATCCATGACCACTGCGCCGCTGCCCTCGAATACCTGGAAGACTGTCGAGCCCACCTCGCGACGGGTCGGCGTCGTGCAGCCGGCGCGCAAACGATGGAACTCGCAACGGATCGTCGGCATGACGTCGCCGCCCGTCGTCGGATTGACATAGCGAATGGCCGCGTGGCCCTGCTCGACGGTGGCCGGCTGGCCTTCTTCTTCGAGGAGCAGTTGTTCCGTCAACGCCCGGTCGGTGTATTCCCACCGATAGGCGCCGATCGGCGAACTTACGGTATCCTGCAATCCCGACAGCGGCCGCAGCCCCGGATGGCACCACAGACGCTCGCCCTGCGAGAAGCGCGGCGTTGCGTAGTCCGTCACCCGGTCGGATCCGAATTCAAAGAAGCCAACATCGTTTTGCTGCGAAAACGGAATATCCAGACCGTCGATCCACGCCATCGGCTGGTCGGTGTCGTTGTGGTGCCCATGGAAACACCAGCCCGGCGTCAGCAACAGGTCGCCGCGGCTCATGCGCACCGGATCGCCGTTGACCACGGTCCAGACGCCTTCGCCCTCTACCACGAAACGAAACGCGTTCTGGGAATGGCGATGCTCCGGCGCCGTCTCGCGCGGTCCGAGATACTGGATCGCCGCCCACAATGTCGGGCTCACATAGGCGTGACCGCCAAGCCCGGGATTGGCCAGACCGATCGCCCGGCGCTCGCCGCCTCTGCCGACCGGCACCAGTTCACCGGATTTTTCTGCAAGTGGCAGAAGATCCGACCATTTCCAGAGATGCGGCACGGCGCGCGGTTTCGGGTGGATCGGCATCAGATCGCCGAGCTGGGTCCACAACGGGATAAGATGATGATTCTCGAACCCCTTGTAGAGTTCACGCAAGGCAGGGGTGTCTTCCGGCTGCATGGCGTGTTCGACGGTGTCATGCGTTACGGATTCATTCATTGTGTTCCTCCTTGCTGTTTCGTTTGAAAATAGCGTTTCAGACCGCGTCTGGCTGGTTCGGCGGCGCGGCGTCGCGAAAGGCCGCGATTGCGTCCAGCCTGTTAAAAATGCCGGCGATCGTTGGCCATTGCGCCGTATCGATCGCAAAGCGCCGATTGTTCCACACCTGCGCGTAAAGGCAGATATCGGCAAGGCCCACTTCGTCGCCATGACAGAAATCGCCGGTCTCGCTGTCGCGATCCAGCATGACCTCCAGCGCATCGAAAGTCATCGCGACCCAATGCGTAAACCATTCCTTGTGCGCCGTCTCGTCCGCGCCGAACTTGTCTGTAATATAGCCGAGAACCCGCAAATTGTTCAGCGGATGCACCTCGCAGGCGATCATGTAGGCGATAGCGCGCACCCGCGCCCTGCCGTCCGCGTCCTTCGGCAACAAGGGCGGGTTCGGGTGAACTTCCTCCAGCCATTCCATGATGGCCAGCGACTGGTTCATCACCCTGCCGTCTTCGCGCTCCAGCGACGGAACCAGACCCTGCGGATTGATCGCG
Organism: Flavimaribacter sediminis; assembly: GCF_019492055.1. Lineage (GTDB taxonomy): Bacteria > Pseudomonadota > Alphaproteobacteria > Rhizobiales > Rhizobiaceae > Flavimaribacter > Flavimaribacter sediminis. The sequence goes on from NZ_JAICBX010000002.1 coordinate 119,037, forward strand.
AGGTATTTTGCCGTGCGGGTTTCGCCTTTACGCAGGACATAGGCCACGTAATCGTAATCGAGCCCCTTGAGATTGAGCGCGACGCGCAATCGCGTGGAGGTGGAGGAACGAAAGAAATTGTGCAGCGTCAGGGACATGGTTTCACCGGATTACTATTCGGACGGGCCGATCGTCGTCGCAATCTCGCCCAGTCCTGCGATCGACACCGTGCATTGGTCGCCCACCTGAAGCGGTCCGACGCCGGCCGGCGTCCCAGTCATGATGAGATCGCCGGGCTGCAGGCCGATCGAGTGCGACAGAATGGAAATGATCTCCGGAACCGACCAGATTAGTTCGTTCAGATCGGCGTCCTGTTTAACCTCGCCGTTTACGCTGAGACCAATCGCGCCGCTGTCGGGATGTCCGATCTTGGAGACGGGATGAACCGGACCGATGACCGCAGACCGGTCGAAGGCCTTGCCGAAGTCCCAGGGACGTCCCTTGTCGCGCGCAGCCAGTTGCAGATCGCGACGCGTCAGATCGTTTCCGATGGCGTATCCCCAGACATGGGAGAGCGCGTCATCCTCGGAAATGTTGCGGCCGGCCTTGCCGATCGCCACCACAAGCTCGGCCTCGAAGTGGAAATTTTGTGTCTCGGGAGGATAGGCGACGGTCTCACCATCGAGCACCACTGCATCGGCCGGCTTGGAGAAGAAAAACGGCGGCTCGCGATCCGGATCCTTGCCCATTTCACGCGCATGCGCCGCGTAATTGCGGCCGACGCAGAAGATGCGGCGCACCGGCATGAGGTCTTCGCTGTCGGCGATTGCGACAGTCGGAACCGGTAGCGGTTGAAACACATAAGACATCGTTGCTTCCTTCTTTTTGTCTGTTACGCGCCTGTGCGCAGCGCCAGCCGGTCAATCTTTCCGGTGCCGGTCTTCGGCAGTTCATCGATATATTCGAAAATGCGCGGCGACTTGAACGGCGTCAGTTGCTGCTTGACGTATTGGCGCAAGCGCTCTGTCTGCTCTTCGCAATCCCCGCCGGAATTTTTCAGGCGCACCACGGCGCGCAAGGCCATCCGGCGGTCCGGGAGTTCATGCGCCAGGACGGCGCATTCGTGGACGTCCGGATGTTCGTTCAGGCAACGTTCGACCTCTAGCGGCCAGACCCACTGCCCTGAAACCTTGATCAGTTCGTCGGCGCGTCCCTGGAAATAGAAGTAGCCGTCCTTTTCAACGAAGCGGTCGCCGGTGTAGATCCAGTCGCGCCGCATCGTGTCGCGCGTCTTGTCAGGACGGTTCCAGTAGCAGGGCGCGGAGGAATGTCCGCGGACAAACATCACGCCCTCTTCCCCGCTGGCCGCCGCATGTCCATCCGGCGTTTCAAGACGAACCTCATAACCCGGCACACGTTTTCCGGCGGCGCCGATGCGATGGTCGTCGAGCGCGTTCGAGAGATAAATGTGCAGAAGTTCGGTCGAGCCCAGACCTTCGGTCGGGCCATGGCCGGTTTGCGCCTTCCACGCGTTATAGACGTCCTCGGACAATATCTCGGCCGCCGACATCGACTGGCGTAGCGATGACAGGTCGCGTTTTTCAAGCGTCTCGGCCCTCGCCAGCGCCGTATAGAGAGTCGGCAGGCCGAAGAGTACCGTCGGACGCCATGTCTCGATCATTTCGAGCACGTAATCGGGGCGCGGCTGACCCGACGTCAAGAGCGTCGTGGCGCCGACGGAAAACGGGAAGGTGATCGAGTTCCCGAAGCCATAGGCAAAATAGATCTTCGGCACGGAGAAACAGATGTCGTCCGGCCCGATCTGCAAAACGCACCGGCCATAGGAGGCTTGCGTATAGGCCATGTCGTGATGCAGATGGACGACGCCCTTCGGCCGGTCGGTAGAACCCGAAGAGTACATCCAGAATGCCATGTCGTCGGGAGCGGTTTCAGCGCATGCAAGCGTGTCGGCGCTATCGCCGAGGAACGCCTCAGCGGTGATTTGCATCTGACCCGGCGCCTCGCCATTGGCGACGATGATCGTTTCCAGCGTCGTGCCTTCCAGGACCGCGCCGGCGAAGCGGTCAGCCAGCTCCGCCTCGCAGAGCGCGAAACGCGCTTCCGTGTCCTTGAGGAAGTAGTTCAACGTATCGGGTGTTGTCTGTATGTTGAGCAGCACCGGTACGAAGCCGGCGCGCACCGCGCCGAAAAAGGCGGCCGGGTAGACCGGCGTATCGTCGAGAAAGAACGGAATTCTCTCGCCTGGTTTCAGGCCGGCCGCGATAAACGCGTTGCCCCAATTCGACGCTTGAGCGACGAGTTCGCGGTAGGTGAGATTTCCGCCCGGTCCGATCACCGCGAGCTTTTCGGGATTGCGCTCCAGATTGTCCCACAGGATGGACGAGCAGTTGGGATGGGCGTTCTTGTCAAAACCGATTTCCGCAGCGCCCGGCGTGTCGTCGCCAACGGGATCGGCGACATTCGTGGAAGAGTCCGCCATTGCGGCGTCGTAACGCGCCATGAATTGCGGCGCGATCGCCCGAAGCCTTTCCATGTTCACCCGGCCGGATCGCGTCATGTAGTCGAACGCGAAATCGAGCGGCTTCATGTCGATCCTGTCTGCAAAATCGTCATACCATCTGGCGGACGTGTTCGCGGCGTCGACGATCTTGCGCGCAACCGGAAGGCGGGCTTCCTGATAGGCGGCGAGCGCCTCGTCAATATCCTCGTGCGAGGCCAGCGACCGGACGAGCGCGATCGCGTCTTCCATGGCGAGCCGCGTGCCGGAGCCGATCGAGAAATGCGCCGTATGCGCGGCGTCGCCGAGCAGCACGCGCCGGCCGGCCACCCAGTTTTTGCACCAGAGCCGCGGAAAACGACGCCAGGACGATTTGTTGGTGATCAGCGGCGCGCCTTCGAGCACGTCGGAAAACACCTCGCCGCAGATCCTGGCGCTTTGTTCTTCATCCATCGCGTCGAACCCGTAGGCGTTGAACGTCGCGTCGTCGCATTCGACAATGAATGTGCTGAGGTCCGGCGTATACCGGTAATGATGCGCGTTGAACGCGCCTTTGCCCGTCTTCAGGAAGCTCTGCGTCAGCGTATCGAAGGGTCTCGGCGCGCCGAACCACGCGAAGTGGTTGTCGAAATAACCGATCTCCGGCTGGAACTCCGCCTCATGCGAGGTCCTTACGAGGGAATTCAGGCCATCGGCGCCGACGATCAGATCGGCGTCGAGTTCGTCAAGAGACGCGACCTGGTGTGAAAATCGCATCGGAATGCCCAGGGAAGATGCGTGCTTGCGCAGGATTTCGATCAGCTCGAGACGGCCGATTGCGGAAAAGCCAACGCCATCCAGGATCACTTTGTCGCCCGGCAGGTTCAAGGTCATGTTCCGCCAGCGCTCCATATGGGGCGTCACCAGATCATGGATGTCGGCGTCGTCGGCTTTCAGGAAGTCAAGCGCCTGGTCAGAGAACACCACGCCAAATCCGAACGTTGCGCCTTCAGGGTTCTGTTCGGTAACGCGCACGTCGACATCCGGCATCAGGCGGCGCAGCAATATCGCCGTGTACAGACCCGCCGGACCTCCGCCCAGCACCTCGACAGTGGAAAGCCTGCTCATTCTCCTCCCCTTCCCTGTGATAGAGTGTGGAGCGGAAGATACAAATTATTTCACATTATGCAACCACTTCTGTATAGTAAAATAATGACGAAGAAACTTCACTCTATCGAACTGCGGGTCAGCTTTGGCGACTGCGACCCGGCCGGCATTGCCTTCTATCCCAATTTCTACAGCTGGTTTGACCGCACGTTTCATGACTGGCTATGGACATTCGGGGGCCACGACGCTCTTTGCCGCCGTGTGGGCGCGATTGGCATGGGCTTGATGGACGCCTCCGCGCGGTTCTTCAGACCGGTCAAGAACGGCGACCGGCTGACGATCAGCCTCGCCGTCGAGGAGTGGCAGAGCCGAGCTCTCAAGCTGTCCTACGAGGTTCGGGTCGGTGAGGCGCTCATGGCGACTGGTCGCGAAACAAGAGGCCTTTTTGTACAGACTGAAAACGGTATGATCGCAGGAACGCTTGACCAGATTCGCGAACTGACCGACCGCAATGACGCATGACCGACCTGATCTGAAAGAACCCGAATCATCGGGCGGAATTCAATCGCTCGACGCCGCCCTCAGACTGCTGCAGACCATGTCCGGCTACGGCCGCGCTGTCTCGCTGTCGCAGATCGCGCGCGACTGCGGAATGCCGCTCAGCAAGGCGCATCGCTATCTGGCGTCCTTCATCCATGCAGGGATCGTCGAGCAGGCCGGCAGGTCCGGCAAATACGACCTCGGCCGGGGCGCGATACAACTTGGTCTTTCGGCGCTCGCCCGGCACGACTTCGTAAACCGGACCGCCGAAACGCTGCCCGATCTGTGCGAGGAAACCGGCCTGACCGGGCTGCTTTCGGTATGGGGCGATCAAGGAGCCACTGTCGTTCGCTGGGAAAGGACCGCTTCCCCGACTATCACGTCGATGGGGCTCGGCACGACTTTGCCATTGCTGAACTCGGCGACCGGACGCACGTTCCTTGCATGGGCCCCTGCCGCACAGATCCATTCGATGCTTGATTTCGAACTTCGTCAGGCCCGCCGCAATCCCGATATCATCCCGGACCTGACCATCAGCGCGGCCGGCGTCGCGCAATTGCAGAACCAGATCAGAAAGGCGGGATACGCCAGCGTCGACGGCCGGTTCATTCCCGGTCTGGTGGCGATCGCTGCGCCAATTCTCGACTGGCAGAACCAGACCCAGGCCGCGGTCACCCTGATCAGCACAGACGCCACGGTGATCCAGCCCGGATCAGAAACGATAGCAAGGCTGCTCGCCTTCACCGCCGAACACTCCCTGTGCGATGCGTCAGGTGAAGCGACCTCGGATAATGGCGAAAAAGCCGGATGAACGTGGAGCACAAAAGCGCCGCCTCGGTTTTGCTTGGCGACCCGGACTTCCATGGCGTCCGCAAGGACGAAATCGAGGTCATCGAGACACACATCTCCCGCATATTCTTGGCGGGCGACCGAGCCTGGAAGGTGAAGCGGGAAGTCGCTTTGCCCTATGTCGATTTCTCGACGCCGGAGCTTCGGTTCGCAGCCTGTAAAAAGGAAATAGAACTCAACTCCAGAACCGCGCCCGAGCTTTACATCGCTGCGCACCGGATTACCGAAGAAGAGAACGGCATGCCGGCGCTGGACGGCGCGGGCAAACTCCTGGACGGCGTCGTCGAGATGATGCGGTTCGATCAGGACATGCTTCTGGACCGAATGGCGTTGCGCGGCGAACTCACGCCGGGCCTGATCAGCAAGACAGCGCACATGATCGCCGCCTTCCATGGGGAAGCCGCTATCGACTCCACACGCACGGGCAGCGCGATGATGGCGGGCGTTCTCGATATCAACGAGGCGGGCTTTGGGAGGGGACAGCTTTTCGACCCGTCCGACATCGCTTCCCTGAACCGGAAATTTCGCGCTGCGCTGGAAAAGCACGCCGCTCTGCTCGACAGGCGGGGTGAGGGCGGGAAGGTCCGCCATTGCCATGGCGATCTTCATTTGAGAAATATCTGCCTGCTCGATGGCGAGCCACGGCTTTTCGATTGCATCGAGTTCAATGAGGACATCGCGACGGTCGATGTGCTCTACGATCTCGCCTTCCTGCTGATGGACCTCTGGCATCGCGGCTTCGGCGATCTGGCGAACCTTGCGGCCAATCGATATATCGACGAGGCGGAAGACCAGACGGGATTTACGCTTCTGCCATTTTTCATGGCCGTTCGCGCCGCGGTTCGCGCCCATGTCACTGCGACGGCGATCGCGGACAAGGGCGCAGACGACCCGCGCGCCGATGAGGCGATGTCCTATTTCGAACTTGCAGGCCAATTGCTTCAGGACCACCCGCCTCGCCTCGTCACCATCGCCGGCCTGAGCGGTTCGGGAAAGACGACCGTCGCGGAAAAGCTCGCCTCCCGGGTGGGCGCGCCGCCAGGCGCCCGCATCATCGAAAGCGACCGTATCCGCAAGGCGCTTCACGGCGTATCAGCGGAAACACGCCTTCCGGGCGAGGCCTATCGCAGAGAAATTTCCGAGGCGGTTTACCAGGAGATGGCCAGGCGCGCCGGCGTTGTCCTTGGCGAAGGCGGCGCCGTGGTGAGCGACGGCGTATTCGAACGGCCAGCAGATCGCGCGCGCATGGAAGCGGCGGCCCGCGATTGCGGCGTATCATTCACGGGGTTCTGGCTGGAGGCGGATGCAGCGATCCTGCGCCGCCGCGTCGAGGCGCGCCACGGCGGTCCCTCCGACGCTTCGACTGACGTTCTGGCGCATCAGCTCGAACGCGACGTCGATTATTCCGACTGGGTCAGAATCGATGCGGCGCGCGATCTGGATGCGATCGTCGCGGACATTATCGAGCGCCTGACGAGCGCCTGAAAAGCGAACGCCGACAGTCGGATTTCGCCGGTTTTGCGATTGAGACGTCAACTCTTCCCGGCAAGCGCCAGTCGGATTGCAGCCAGACGCTCTGCGCGCTCGCCGGAAAGTTGCGCGATATCAGCACCGCCGCTCGTCTCGTTCATTCCGCTGACGAGCAGCTTCTTCGTCTCGTCATCAAGCTTCGGATCGCCCAGGTCAGCCCATCGCGCCTCCTGAGCCGGTCCGAGATGGTCGAGATAGGCTGCGAGCCCGCCACGGCCGGCGCCGAGATGGTAGTTCAGAAACGGCCCGGCCGTCGCCCATCGCAATCCGGGTCCATGAACGATGGCGCGGTCGACATCCTCGACGCTGGCGACGCCCTCGCTTACGATATGCACTGCTTCCCTGAAAAGCGCCGCGGATAGCCGGTTGGCGATGTGACCCCGCGCGGGAAGACGAATGTGCACGGGCTCCTTGCCAAGCGCGCGGAAAAACCGCCAGGCGAAGTTGATGGCAGGTTTATAGTCTTCTCCGGCCCCGCCGATCTCGACCAGAGGAATGAGATGCGGCGGATTGTAGGGATGGGCGACAATGATTTGTTCCGGCCTCGCTTGTCCTTCGCCAAGTTCCCGGGCGGTAAAGGACGTGGTGCTCGACCCTATGACTGCGTCCTGAGCTGCCGATTCGGCGATTTCAGCCAGCACCCGTGATTTGAGCGGCAGCCTCTCCGGCGCATTCTCCTGAACATAGGCGCATCCGTTCACCGCTTCGCAAAGGCCCGAAAAACACTGCAGCCGGCCGCCGGCGCGACGGGGACCGTCCACCGCTTCGATTTCGGCGATCGCCGTCTCAATTGCCTGAGGCAGTCCGGCGAGCACATCCTGATCGGGATCATGGGCATGGACAAGGTGCCCGCGGTGGACAAACAACGCGGCCCATCCAAGTCCGATGAGCCCTGCGCCGACGATGCCGACCGGATGCGCGCCCGGTGTTTCGATAAGGTGATGGTCGGTCATGTCGTACATCCTTGCGTCGAATCGGAATCGATAGAACGAGTGAAGCGGCTGCGGCGATCGGCGATCGCGGATTTAACATGTTTCTGCAACAACGCCGACCTTTGTTCCCTGCCCGCCAAGCAAACTTGACGCCTGCCCCGGAACACTGCTTCAAGAATCAGGCGCATGATGAGCTTCACGGAGACGGACAATCATCGCCATACCGAATTTGTCCCCGCTTCCCGAACGACCGGGCGGCGCAGGGATCAGCAAGAGGACCCGATTGATGGATCGCACGAATACCGGTCAGACCGAATCCCGCGCCGGGGGAGAGATACTGGTCGATGGATTGCTGGCTCAGGGCGCGGATACGATTTTCGGCGTTCCCGGCGAGAGCTTCCTTGCAGTCCTCGACGCCATTCACGATCGCTCCGACCGGATCCGATTCATCAACTGCCGGCAGGAGGGCGGCGCCGCGTTCATGGCCGACGCCTATGCAAAGATGACGGGTAAACCCGGGCTGTGTCTCGTCACACGGGGTCCGGGCGCCTGCAACGCCAGCATCGGCGTGCACACCGCATGGCAGGATTCCACGCCGATGGTGGTCATGATCGGGCAGATCCCGCACGATCACAAGGAGCGCGAGGCCTTTCAGGAGGTCGAGTACAAATACATGTTCGAACCCTTCGCGAAGTGGATCTGCGAAGTCGACAGCCCGGAGCGGCTGCCGGAACATCTGAGCCACGCCTTTCACCTGGCGCAGGCCGGGCGTCCCGGCCCGGTCGTGCTGGTTCTGCCGGAAGACGTTTTGTCAGGGCATGCGGTCACCGGGGATCTGCCGGCGGCGATCGTTGCTCGTCCGGCGCCGCGCGAGGATGAGCTTGACCGGATTTGCGCCGCGCTGGACGAAGCAGAGCGTCCGCTTTGCATCCTGGGCGGCCCCGGCTGGACGAAAGAAGCCAAACAGTCCTTCGAGAGTTTCGCCGAAGATTACGGCTTGCCCGTTGTGAGCTCGCTTCGATGCCAGGACTATTTCGACAATGCTCATCCCTGCTATGTCGGCGACTTCGGCATCTCCGCCAACGCGGATGTCGTGGCGCGGGTGCGCGACGCCGATCTGTTGCTGGTGATCGGCGCCCGGCTGGGCGATATGACCACGCAAGGCTACACCGCGCCGAAACCGCCCCGCGCGAATCAGTTTCTCATCCATGTGCATCCCGACGCGAACGAATTCGGGCGGGTCTATTACGCGGATCTTCCCGTGGTGGCGAACACGTCCGCATTTGCGCAATGCCTGTCCGGTCGCAAAGCTGCGCCGACGCAAGACCGTCTCGACTGGATCCGCAGCGGGCGGGAGAGCTACGAAGCGCTTCTCACGCCGCCGAAGCAGCCCGGCTCCCTCGACATGGGTCTGGTCATTGATGCGCTGCGGAAACGCCTTCCGGACGATGCGATCATCACCAATGGCGCCGGCAACTACGCCACGTGGATACACAAATTCATGCAGTTTCGGCGTTTTCGTTCGCAACTCGCGCCCACGAGCGGCGCGATGGGATACGGCATTCCGGCGGCGGCCGCCGCCAAGATCGCCGAGCCGGCGCGCAAGGTCGTCAGCTTTGCCGGCGACGGCTGTTTTCAGATGAACGGCCAGGAACTCGGCGTCATGATGCAATACGGCCTCGATCCCCTGATCATTGTCGTCAACAATTCGATTTACGGGACGATACGCATGCATCAGGAGCGGGAATACCCCGAACACGTTTACGGAACGAACCTGACGAACCCGGATTTCACCGCCCTGGCGGCGGCGTACGGGTTTCATTCCGAGGTGCTGGCGCGCAGCGAAGACATCGACGCGGTTCTCGATCGCGCGATGGCGGCCAAAGGCGCGGCCCTGATCGAATGCCGGATCGATCCCGAGGGAATTTCGCCGCGCATGACCATCAGTTCCCTGCGAAAGATGGCGCTGGAACGCCAGGGTCGGTAAAGCAGGAAAGCGTATCGGGGCGGGACAGGCGGAGAAAGAGACATTGAGCATAGCAGCAATAGACCGGTGCCTCACGATCCTCGAGGCGCTTGCCGGCCAAAGGGAACCGGTGGAACTGACCGATCTGGCGGCGCGACTCGGCATGCCGGCGAGCACTGTTCACCGGACGCTGACGACGCTGGCGGACCGGGGATGGGTTACGCAGCCCTCGGATACGCAACGCTATTCGCTGTCGCTGCGAATGAGCACACTGGCTTTCCGCAACCTCGACGCCCGCGCCGTGCCGGATGTCGTGCAGACCCTGCTCGACAAACTCGCCCACGAAACACGCGAATATTGCCGCGTTGCGATTGTCGAAGGCGAGGACCTTGTCTGGGTGGCGCGCGCGCAAGGCGCCGTATCAGGTCTTCGCTACGATCCTGATATGGGGCAGGAAATTGTCCTGCACGCCACGGCGAACGGCAAGGCCTGGCTCGCCACGCTGTCGGACGAGGACGCCGTCCGGATTGTGTCGGCGCGGGGTTTCAAGACGCATCGCCCCCTTGGACCGAACAGCGCGACCAGCGCAGAAGAACTGCTCGAACGTCTGGCGGAAACACGCGCGCGCGGCTTCGCCATCTCGAATGAAGAGGCGGAGGCCGGAGCTTCGGCCGTGGCGGTTCCCTTCTATCGCAGCCCGCAGGAAGGAGCTCCGATAGCCGGCACCTTGAGCGTCGCCGGACCGTCCATGCGGATCACGCCGGATAGCTACGAGGAACTTGCAGATATCCTGCGCCGCGCCGCGATGGAAATATCGGAGATCTGGTCGATCCGCAGCCGGCAGAAAGACTATCAGTGGATCGGCGCCTCCGCGGCGCGATAATTCTGGACCGGATCACCCTGTCATTTCTCGCTGACAAGCCTGTCACGCGGTCGCGCCGGCAATGGCCGACCGTCGCTGCTTGCTCCAATTGACAACAACACATTCAAAAGTTAGAACGTGTGTTCCATTTGAAATAACTGTTCGGGAGGAACCGTTGCGAAAACTATCTCACATAATTGGCGTTACACTGGCCGTTTCGATGGCTGTCGGCACAGCAGCCGCGGAGCCCGTCGTTCTCAAATGGGCGGGTCCGGCGCCGGCCGACGATTCTCAAGTCCTGGCGATCGAGCTGATGGGCGAGTATCTCGAGCGCACGGCGCCCGGCGAATTCGAAATCGAAGTCTATCCCGCCGGCACGCTGGTCAAGCAGTCCGGCGTGTTGCCGTCCCTGCAGACCGGGGCTATTCAGCTCGCCTATGTCAATGCCTTCGACGTCGGATCACAGCTTCCCGAATACGGTCCGCTTACCGCGGCCTATTCCGTCCGCGACCCGCTGCACATGTGCTCGGTGCTGAACGGAGAGATCGGGGCTGAATTCGGCCAGGCGCTGGAAGAAAAAGTCGGCCTGGTTCCGCTTGGAGCTACGCTTTTCGGCATGCGCCATGTCGGTCTGCGCGAGGCCGCAGACGTCGACACGCCGGAAGACCTGTCCGGCGTCAAGCAGAGGGAGCCGGCTTCGGAAGCCTGGCAGATGCAGGGCCGATCGCTGGGCGCCAATCCCACGCCGATGGCGCTTGGCGAACTCTTCCTCGGACTGCAGACCGGCGCCGTCGACGCGCACAGCCTGCCGATACCCTCGAGCTACCGCCTCAAGCTGCACGAGGTTACGGATCAGATCGTGCTGACCAACCACTACGTCAACCACCTTATCCTGGTCGTCGGAAAACCGACGTGGGACCAGCTCGACGATCGTCAGAAAACGCTGCTGCGCGAAGCAGCCGACGTTGCGCGAATCTACAACGATCGCAAGAAGGTGCGCGACGAAACCGAACTCCGGGCCGTCTTCGAGGAAGCCGGCGTCACTTTCACGGAACCCGACATCGAAGCATTTCGCGCGTACGCGGCGAAAGTCTACGCGGAGTCCGATTTTGCAAAGAACTGGCAGGAAGGCCTTGCGGAACGCATCGCCGCCACGCCATCGGACAACCCCGCCTGTTTCCATTTGATGCCCTGATCGCCATTCGGGAGGCCCCGGCCGCCGGGGCTTCCGTCCAGTTCAGATATCCCGGTAATGACAGTTCTTCGCCATTTTGCTCAGGCAATATCGATAATCTTCTTCCTGACCACGTTCCTGGCCGTTCTGGGGCAGGCTTCCTTTCGCTATCTTTTCAACATGCCGGTCGGCTGGGCCGTTGAAGTTGCAATCAACTCGTTTCTCATCGGCTCGTGGTGGACAATCTGCTGGCAGGTGGCGCTGCGGGAACACGTGACCTTCGACGTCGTCTACGAAATCTTGCCAGAACGCGGTCGCGCGCTGTGCCGGTGCGTCGGCGGCTTGATCACCGGCGCGTTGCTGCTGGCCGCCGTGCCGGGCTCGCTGAAATATGTCGAAGTCATGAACCGCATCACGACCGGCGTCCTCAAACTTCCCCTGTCATGGGTCTATTGGATCTTCACGCTGTTTCTCGTCGTCCTTGCGCTGCGCTTCATCCTTGACGCGGTTCGCGCAATCGCGTCGCTAACCACTGCGGAGCGAAGCGCATGAGCACCGAGTTTCTGATCATGGCCGCGCTGCTGATCGGTTCGGCGATTATCGGCGTTCCCATCGGCATAGCGTTGATCTCAAGCTCCATCGCCTATCTGTGGATGCGCGGACTGCCCTTGACGATGGCGACGGACGCGATCATGCAGGGTTTTTCGTCAAACTACATATTCCTGGCGATCCCGCTTTTCATCTTCGCCGCCCGGGTGATGAACGCCGGCACCATTACCGACCGGATGCTCGCTTTCGCCATGGGCGCGGTTGGCCACGCGCGCGGCGGACTGGCGCAGGTCAACGTCCTCACCAGCCTGATATTTTCCGGCATGAGCGGCAGCGCGACGGCCGACGCCGCCGGCATCGGCAGTGTCCTCGTCAGGATGATGCGCGCGAAAAACCGTTACCCCGATGGCTTTGCCGGGGCGATCACGGCCGCCTCGTCCGTCATCGGTCCAATCTTCCCGCCGTCGATTCCGATGATTTTCTACGCGATTTCCGCGAACGCCTCGGTGGGCGGTCTTTTTCTCGGCGGCGTCCTTCCGGCCATTCTCATCGCGCTGGCGCTGATGGCGGCAAGCTACTGGATTTCAGTTCGGCGCGGCTTTCCGACGGAAGAACGCATACCCCCGCGCAAGGTCTTGTCGCTGTTCCGCTCGGCTGCGCTGCCCTTGCTGACGCCGGTGATACTTCTCGCCGGCATTTACTCCGGCGCCATGACGCCCACGGAAGCCGCAGCCGCAGCGGCTTTCTACGCCATGTGTATTTCGGTGTTCATCTACCGGACCGTCGGCCTTCGCGGCTTCATCGACATTCTCGTCGAGAGCTCCGAAAAATCCGCCGTCGTCGTCATGATTATAGCCGGCGCGTTTCTGTTCAGCAGCGTTATAGCCATCGAGCGGCTTCCCAACGCCCTCGCGCAATGGGTCGATTCCTGGAACATGGCGCCCACCGCATTCTTCCTGCTAGTCAACGCCGTGTTTCTCGTGCTCGGCATGCTGCTTCCCGCCGCCACCATTCTGCTGGTCATCGTGCCGGTCATCGTTCCGGCCGCTCTCGGCCTTGGAATAGATCCGATTCATTTCGGCGTGGTGATCGTCATTAACACGATGATCGGCCTGGTAACGCCGCCCTACGGAGTCCTCATCTTTGTGGTGTCGGCCGTCAACAGGATCAACGCCTGGTCAATCATCAGGGAGATCGTACCCTTTATTCTTGTGCTCGTCGCGAGCCTTGTTCTTCTTGTGCTTGTGCCGGAATTCGTGATGTTATTGCCGCGTCAGTTCGGATATTAATCTCGCTTCGGGACGCACCTGCAAAGGACGGAGACAGATCGGTTGTCACAAATAGAACGCTGCCTGGAAATTCTGGAATCTCTGCACGGCCAGCCCGCCGGCATTCCGCTCAGCCATCTGAGCGAACAGCTCGGCATGCCGAAAAGCGCCGTTCACCGGCTGTTGGCGACACTGAAAGACAATGGATACGTGGAGCAGATCGAGGAAAGCGGCATCTACCGGGCGACCCTCAAACTCTCGCTGATCGGCGCCAAGTATTTCTCGACAACGGATCTGCGCGGATTCCTTGAGCCTGTCATCGGCGCGCTCAGTCAGAAGACCCGGGAACTCAGCCGCATGTCGATGCTTGTCGGCGATGAATTGCTCTGGGTTCTGTCGAGCCAGGGAGGCAACCATATCCTGCGCTATGACGGGCATTCCGGACGCAAGGTGGTGCCGCATATCACGGCGACGGGCCGCGTGTGGCTCGCATCGATGAGCGACGAGGACGCTGTCGCTACCGCGATAGGCGCCGGGCTCGGCAAACCCGAATTGAAGCGCCCCGGCACCAGGGGCGTGGACACGGTGCAGGCGCTGCTTAAGGAACTCGAGCGTACGCGCAAACAGGGCTACGGGCTGGTGGAGCAGGAAGCGGAAGCCGGCGTGTCTTCGATAGCCTGTCCGATTTATGACCAGGAAGACGAGACCCGGTTCCTGGGCACTGTTTCCGTGGCAGGCCCGAGCGTGCGGATGACGCGCAAGACGATGGAAGCCATGCTGCCGGACGTGCGGGAAACCGCGCAGCAATTGTCGACGGTTCTTTTCCGCTATCGGGTATTTTGCGGAAGCCTTTCCGACCCTTCCATCGGCGTGCTGACCGTCAATGGCGGCGAGCCGGACAATGCCCGGCGCGCCGGGTTGCGTGTCTGAAAATCACCGCCACTCTTCTGACCATTCACGGGTTTCATACCCGCTGCGCAGACGCCACTCTGTGAGGCGGTCATGCATAGCGCGCCGTTCAGCCGCGTGATCGGGGCTGTCCCACAGGTTGGTTTCCTCGTGCGGATCGCTTTCCAGATCAAACAACTGCCCGTCATGGCCGTCGAGGAAATGGACATATTTCCATCGCCGTGTCCGAACCATGGAAACGAAATCGGAAAAGCGGAACACCACGTCACGCCCCTGTTCGCAGTAGACGGCGTCGCGCTCCTCGAAATCATCTCCACGAAGAGCCGGTGCGAAGGAACGCGCCTCCCATGACGACGGCGCCTCGACGCCCGCCAGATCGAACAGCGTCGCGGCGATGTCCATATGCTGGATCATCGCGTCGACCGGTCCGGTTCTCCCGAAACCGGATTTCGACCACAGGATGAGGGGCAGGCGGATGACCTGCTCGTACATGGTCCACTTCTGACTGTGTCCGTGATCGCCCAGCATGTCGCCATGATCCGATGTAAAGACGACAATCGTGTCGTCCAGCGCGCCCCTCGCGTCGAGGGCGTCGAGAACGCGGCCCACCTCCCGATCGATCATCGTGACATTGGCGAGATAGTAGGCACGCTGGCGATGACGCTCCTCCGCCGTCGCCTCGACCTTGTGGCGAACCGCATCGTGATCTCCCTCGACATGCTTGCGCACCAGCTGCTGGAAAGGCTCCGGCTGGCTTTCGACATCGCCGGCGCGGACCGGCCTGATCCTGAGGTCGCGCTCGAGATAGGGTTTCGCCTCCTCGACCGGCGGATCGTAGGGCGGGTGCGGTCCGGGAAAACCGATCTGCAGGAAAAACGGCTTTTCGGACGATTTGCGCTCGATCCAGTCAATCGCGAGACCGCCGACGAACGTGTCCGAGTGTAACTCCTTCGGCAATGGCCATTCGAATGCTCCCAAACGATCGGCGTAATCGTTGAGCAGGCTATAGCTGGGCAGTCCCGGCTTTTCGAAACTGGCCCTGGCGATCGCCTTGTCCCATTCGTCGACGAATTCTCGGCCCCGCTTGGCCATGGACCTGTCCTTGTTCTCGACGATCATGCGCGTATGGAATCCCGCCGGCGCGTCCATTGGCTGCGTATGCATCTTGCCGATATTGACGCAGTCATACCCGTTGTCCGCAAGTGTCTCGACCCAACTGTGCCGCCACGTGGCGGCGTTGTCGACGACGCCCGTCGTATGCGGGTAGTAACCGGTAAAGAGACTGGCGCGCGCCGGCACGCAAGACGCAGCGGCGGCGTAGCACGACGTCAGATAGACCCCGTTTTGCGCCAGACGGTCGAGATTTGGCGTGTCCACATGCGCAAAGCCAAGTGCGTTGATCGTGTCGTAGCGCTGTTGATCCGTGATGATGAAGACGATGTTCGGTCTTGATGCCATGCAAGCTGTCACTTCTATTTAGGAACTATGTTCGAGATAGAACACGTGTTCCAAAAAATTGCAAGTGACGCACAAGACCTACCTGGCGAGTCGTGGGCCGAACCGGCGTCGGGACAATGGGACGATGAACTGACGCCGGCAAGCGCCGACGCTGGTCAGCAAGTCGCACAAAGTCTGCTACAGTCGTGCGCGCCTCGACAATTCGGGTGGCGCGAATGCGCCAAATCCTCGATTGTGCTCGTCGTGATCATGTATTTTGGCGCAAGTCGATCGACCAAAACACGTATCTGACTGTTGAACTTCTATCAGTCTCACCGATATGGATTGCCACCGACACAGACGTCGTTCCGTGATATGGATATGAGCAGCATGCCGTTAAAGACACAACAGTCACCGGTTGTTAAAGCCGTGGCGCCGGAGAAGACCGGCGCAACATCGAGGTCCGGTCTCAATACCGGTCTCGACGTGCTGCAATTGCTCAGTTCCGCGCATCAGTTGAATCTGACCGAAATCGCCAACGGTCTCGGAAAATCGAAGTCCGGGATCCACACCGTACTCAACACCCTCCGCACGCGCGGTTTCGTTGAACGGATGCCCCAGGGCGATTATCGGCTGGGAGCCCGAGCCTGGGAGCTCGGACGCGCCAGCTTTTCGAGCGAGATCGAAAGCCTGGCGAATCCCTATCTGAAACGTCTGGAGGAACAAACCAATGAAGCGGTTATTCTCGGCGTACTCGACAGGTTCGATGTCCTCTACCTGACAGTTTTTCCCGGCAATCACGCAGTTCGATTGAACGTCGAGGTCGGAGAGAGGATACCGGCGCACCTGACATCGACAGGAATCTCTCTGCTCGCGGCGCTCGCGGACGACCAGATTCGGGCGATCATGCCGCAATCCTTCCAGACAAGCACGGCGTTGAGCATTGCATCGGAAGAGGCCTTGTGGATGGAAATCGAGAAGACGCGGCGCAACGGATATACGCTCATGAAAGGCGGCTGGCACAGCGATGTCGGAGGAATTGCCAAGAGCGCGTGTGATGCCTCAGGCCGTCCGATCGCAGGCATTTGCGTCTCTGCGCCGCTCTACCGTGTGGACGATGACTGGTACAAACGCATGAAATCGGAAATCGATTTCGCCGTGCGCAGCATCGAGGTTCATTTGAAGCAGACCTAGTCTATCTGCCGCCCGGTCTATTTGTAGAACAGGTCGATCAGTCCGGTGCTCAATGGCGGCGCCATGATCAGCAGCAGGACAATCAGGCAAAGCAGTGCGATGTAAGGCAGGACAGCCTTTGATATCTGCTCAAGAGACACATTGGCGATCGGCATCGCTATGAACAGATTGGCACCCAGCGGCGGCGTCAGAAAACCGATCTCAGACGTGACCACCAGCAATATTCCAAAGTGAATCGGGTCGATCCCGACAGACATGCAAACCGGCAGCAGAATCGGCGTGAGCAAAACGATCGTCGCCAGGGTCTCCATGAACGTGCCGATGATGATCAGCCCGATCGCAATGATGATCAGGATCAGATAGGGATTGTCCGTCTGATCCAATACCGCCTGACTGACCATCTGAGGCACTTGATACTGGGTCAACAGACGCCCGAACACGCCGGCCAATCCAACAATGATCGTCACGGTTCCACCGACCATGACGGCTTTGAAGAACGCATCAACGCAGCTTCGCAGCGTAAGTTTTCGGTACACGAAGAAGCCGACGATGAGCGCATAGTTCACGGCGACAATCGAGGCTTCCGTCGGCGTAAACACCCCGCCGTAAATTCCTCCGAGCACAATGACGGGCGCGAGCAGAGCCCATCGCGCGGCCAACATTGCCGATGCGACTTTTCTCAGCGACGCTCTTTCGTTGCGCGTGGTGTATCCTCTTGACCGGCAGAACCACCAGCTGGCGACGATAAGCACAAGGCCGGTCAATATGCCGGGAACAATGCCGGCGATGAACATCTGCGTGACGGAAACATTGCCCACCACGGCGTAGATGATCATCGGCGTGCTGGGCGGGATCATGATGCCCAGCGTTCCGCCTGTCGAAGCGACTGCGCCGGCGAAGGGCGCCGGGTAGCCGTTGCGTATCATCGCCGGAATCATGATGGTTCCAATGGCCGCCACGGTCGCCGGACCGGAACCCGACATGGCGGCGAAGAACATGCAGGCCAGAATTGTCACGCTGGCGAAGCCGCCGGTGATATGGCCGACAAGCGACGAGGCGAAATCGATCAGTCGCTGCGACACGCCGCCATATTCCATCAAATAGCCGGCGAGAACGAAGAACGGCACCGCAATCAACGGGAACTGGTCCGTCGCGTGGTAGATCGTCTGAGGCACGGAAAGCGCCGGAATGCCCTCGACCAGCAGCAGCAGGAGCGATATCGCGCCCAGCGCATGCGCGATCGGCAAGCCAAGCAGGATCAGGATCGTGAAACCACCGAAGAGAAAGAGTGCAACTTCAACAGGACCCATGGTTGCTGTTCCTTCAGCTCGCTTTGTACCCGAGTTCACGCAT
This sequence comes from Flavimaribacter sediminis, assembly GCF_019492055.1. GTDB lineage: Bacteria > Pseudomonadota > Alphaproteobacteria > Rhizobiales > Rhizobiaceae > Flavimaribacter > Flavimaribacter sediminis. The sequence continues at coordinate 137,183 of NZ_JAICBX010000002.1, forward strand.
GACAATACGCAGGCCCTGCAAACCGAAACTCACCGGCACGCTCAGATAGGCCCAGAACATCGACATTCCGCTGGATGGCAAAGTATAGCTGACCCGCAGCGTGGACAGGATGAGTTGCAGTCCGTACCAGGCGGTCGCAAGACAAAACGCCAGCAACAGAACTTCACCGGTCAGACGCGCGACGGTTCCAGCCCGACCCTTGAACATTTCAATTCCGAAAGTGAGACGAATATGGGTTCCCCGCCGCATGGCGGCAGCCGCGCCGAGCATGACAACCCATACGAAAACGACGCGCGAGAGCTCCTCGATCCAGCTGTAGCCTATGCTGAAGCCAAACCGCATGACGATTGTAAATGTGAGCATCAAATACAGAACAAAAAGCATCGCGCACGCAAGGTACTCTTCAGACCTGTCCAGATGCTGCAATAGGCTCTTCAATCTCAACCTGCCGGCGCCTTCCGTGTCTGCCATCGCGGATTCCTGTCGTCCCTAGCGGCTGTCCGCATTGTTGCGCAGAGACCGGGTCGACGGCCAGTCTATTTGTTCGGAGGCGCTGTTAACCACCACGCGATAGTCTTCTCTGGCCGCCTCGATGGAAACAAGCCCGTCCCGAACGTCTCGCAGAACGAGTTCCGCGTCCCGCATTGCAGGATTTCCAACCCCGCCACCGCCGGGAGAAGATATACGCATCCGGTTGGGCCCAAGCGTCACATTGCCGTAATCCGGAACGGCGACCGCCTCGCCATTTGCATTTCGCAAATCCATCGTCGCCATCTTGCCGTCGCCGCCGCCGCAAACGCCGACGCCCGTCGGTCGATCGGCGCCTTCCGAACGAAATGACATTTCCACGTCGGTCAGGAATTCCACGTCGTAGTCGACGCCCGAGCCGCCCCGGTGTTCCCCAGAGCCGCCGCCGTCGCACCGCAATTCCTGTTTGTGAATGCGCACCGGATAAATCTGCTCGAAGGTTTCCGCATTGGGAATCGTGAGACCGCCGAGCGTTACGATCGGACCGATTTGTTCAAAACCGTCGCGCGTCCGCGTCGCCCCCGCGCCGGAACAGGCCGACCAGTTGTACATCACCCAGGTGCGGTTTTCCCGGTCGCGACCCGACGTAACCGGAAAGGAGTTCTTTCCCCATCCGGCAAGCGCTCTTTCGGGCGAGGCCTCCGTCAGGGCGAACCAGATGCAGTGCATGATCTCGTGCGCCGGAAAGACGGTGCACATTGTCACCGGCGCCGGCGGATTGGGGTTGACCAGACTGCCCTTCGGCGCGGAAATCTCGATCGCGCGGAACGTTCCGGAGTTTCGAGGCAGTTCCTTTCCGAAGAACGACACGATTCCCGCATAGACGGCGGAGTAGGTGTTGGCCAAAGAAGAATTCTTGAAGCCTTTGATCTGCGGATCTGTTCCGGCGAAATCTACGGTCAGCCTGTCCTTGCTCTTTTTCAGCGTGACGCAAATACGAATTTTCCGCGTTTCGAAACAATCATTGTCAAAGCTTTCCTCGTAGGAATATTCGCCATCGTCGAGGTTCTGCAGCAGATGCTTCATCTTCCGCTCGGCGTGATCCATCACGCCTTCAAAGGCGCTGCGCAGTCCTCCTTCCTGGGAGGCAGACAGTTTCAGCAGTTCCTCGGCTCCGATACGGGCGGAGCCGATCATCGCCAGAAGGTCCCCTTCCAGAAGATGCGGGGTGCGGGTATTGAGCATCAGAAGTCGAAACAGGTCGTCATCCATCTCGCCGTCACGCACAAGCTTGACCGGTGGAATCCGGATGCCCTCATGGAAGATTTCGGTCGCTTCGGGATTGTATGTTCCGGCCGCCCCGCCCCCGATGTCGGATTGGTGCGCGCGATTGCAGGTAAAGGCGATCAGCGTATCGCCCTCGAACACAGGCCAGGCGACGACCCAGTCGGGAAGATGATTTCCTCCGGCCACATAGGGATCGTTGAGGAGAAACACGTCGCCCTTGTGAATATCGTCGCCAAAGTAATCGAGGATCGCCTCGACCGCGAAGCCCCCGCCGCCAGTGTGGATCGGAATACCGTCAGCCTGGGAGATCAGATGTCCCTCCGCATCGGCAATGAAACAGGAGAAGTCGTGCGACTGGTTGAAGATCGGACTGCGTGACGTCCGGATCATCACCCATCCCATTTGCCTGGCGATGAAATCAAGCCGGTTCTGGATGATCGCAAGCGTTATGGGATCGATTTGGCTACGCATTGTCATTGTCCGCCATCATGATCAGGTAATTTCCCGCATTGTCGACGGTGACGTGATCGCCGTCGCCGACCAGCAGCGTCGTGGTTTGTTCTTCAATAAGCGCGGGGCCTTCAAAAGCATGGCCGGAAGCCAGCGTTGCGCCCGAGTAGCAGGCCACGTCCATCCAACCGGATTTCTGATCGACCCAGATGCGCCGGGTCTCGCCCGGTTCGGGCGTCGCCGCTGTCTGCGCGCCTCGGGGCTGCATGAGTTTTTCCATCAGGCCGGTCGCAGAGGATCTCAAGGCCTTGACTTCTATCGCCCCCCTTGTCTGAACATGGCCGAAGAGCTTTTCATGCATCGTTTCAAACGTAGAACGGACGCGGTCGTGTTCGATCGGCAGGTCAACCGGGACCGGAATATCCCATTGCTGGCCGACATAGCGAAGATCCATGGTGAACTGGACAATCGCCTCGTCCTCCTTGAAACCCTCGCGCAGGAGTTTGTCGATCACCTCCATTCTGAGATCCAGCAGGCCGTCGACCAGATCGTCGGGCGAAACCTCTCCCAATATTCCCCGGAAGAACCTCATATTGTCATGCCGGCAATTGGAGCCCAGCATGCCGAGCGCGCAGAATGCGCCGGAGATCCGCGGCACATACACTCTCTGGCATCCGAGATTGCGTGCGACGTTTACAACATGGAGGGGGCCGGCGCCGCCGCCCGCCACCAGATCGAACAGTTTGGGATCATTGCCGCGCTCGGTGCTGAGCTTCTGGACGGCGAGCACCAGTTGCTGGTCCATCAGCCGCAGAATACCGATCGCCGCCTCTTCGACCGAGACGCCCAGCCGGCTGGCGATGTGCGCGTCAATCGCGTCATGGGCGCGCGACGCATCGATTGTGATCGCTCCATCCGCATAGGGACCGGATACAAACCGTCCCAGCACCGCATGAGCGTCGGTAACGGTCGGGTGTTCGCCGCCAAATCCGTAGCAGGCAGGTCCGGGCCTCGCCCCGGCGCCCTCTGGCCCAAGAAGCAACAATCCGGCCTCGTCGACGCGCGCAATCGTACCACCGCCCGCGCCGATCGTGTGAACCTCTACGGAAGGAGACACGATATCGTAGCCCGCGATTTGCAATCGGTCGGTATAATTGACGTGCCCCTCGTTCATCAGCATGACGTCGCAACTCGTCCCGCCGATCTCCATCGAAATCAGGCTGTTCTTGCCGATGGACTCCGCAAAATGGTTCAACGATCCGATTGCGGCGGCAGGTCCGGAAAGCATGAGATTGACGGCCCTGTCGGCGACCTCTTCGACAGACGTGATGCCGCCGTTGTTCTGGACGAGAAGCAGGGGCGAGGCCAGCCCCGCCTGCGCCAGCCTCGTTTCGAGCGCGCGCAGATAATTGATCGTGCGCGGGCCGACATAGCTGTTCATCACCGCGGTCGAGCCGCGTTCATATTCGCCAAGGATGGGCGCCGCCTTGCTGGACAAGGTGACGTAATTTTCGGGAAATTCGCTTTCAAGCTCCGCTGCGATCTCGCGTTCGTGCGTTCCGTCCAGGAATGCGTTCATCAGGCAAATCGCAAAGGACTCAACGTCTTCCTCCCGGAACGTCCGCACGGCTTCGGCGACGTCTTCAACGGAAAGAGGCTGCAATTCGCTCCCCTGCGCGTCCAGCCGGCCTTTCACCGGCAACCGGAGATATCGCGGAACCAGAACCGGGGCGAACGGAGCATGGTGATCCCACGGGTTTTCCCGGATACCGCGTCTGATCTCCAGAAAATCGCGAAAACCGTCCGTCACGATAAGCCCGACCCGGGCGCCCTTGCCTTCCAGCGCCGTGTTGGTGGCGATCGTCGTGCCATGAATGAAATGCGAGACTGATCGCAGAAAGGCGTCTTGGCGCATTCCAAACTCTTCCGCGGCCTTTTCCACCGCAGCCATGACGGCGTCATCCGGTTTGGAAGGCGTGCTCGGAACTTTGAAAACGTCGATTGAGCCGTTTGGACTGGCGACGACCATGTCGGTGAAAGTACCGCCGACATCGACGCCAATTCTCAGACCTTCTGTTGAGTCGCCGACTTCGCGCCTGTTTGCCATGAAAGTCTCCACCGCCCTTGAGATAACAAGTTTCGCTGCCGGGCGGCGTAACGCCGCCCGAAAGTCAGTTTTTCAATGTGCTGTTTTGGTCTGCCGGTCGGTACGGTCAGCAACCGTCCTGTGCCGCGACAATCCGATCGATCAGTTCTTTGCCGAATTCTTCCGACGCGGCATCCAGAACCGGTTGCGCGGCCTCGCGGAACCCGGCGAGATCAGGTTCGGTAAATTCGACGCCCTGTTCCTTCAGGAACACGACGGCTTCTTCCGTATTGGCGGCGTCCGCAGAAATGTTGACGCCTACGGAATTTTCCGCCGCGTCCGTCACCAGCTTCTGGTACTCCTCCGGCAAACTGTTGAAAAAGCGTCCGTTCATCGCAAAGGTCGCCATGCCGACTGCGACATTGGTCACAGCGACATTGTCCACGACTTCATACCATTTGAACTGCTTGATGCTGGAAATCGGGTTGGCGTCACCGTCCACCACGCCCTGCTGGAGAGCAGGAAACAGTTCCGAGAAGGGCAAGGGAATCGGCGATGCGCCCATTGCCGACCAAGTCTGTTCCAGATACTTGTCCGGAGGAATGCGGATTTTAAGTCCCGCGACATCGCTGACGCTGTTGATCGGACGTTTTGTGTTGAAGAGCTGCCGGTATCCGAAGGTGTAATATCCAAGCACATGGATATCCGCCTTTTCCTGGAGTTCCTTGGCCATTTCCTGCCCGACGTCGCCACTGGTCACCGCCATCGCGCATTCGATGGATTTCAGCAGGTACGGTACGGACAGCACCTGGAGCGAAGGCAGGAACGGACTGATGTTGCTTGTCGAAACAACAGTCGCCTCAAGCGTTCCGATTTGAACGTTGCGCGCCATCTCGGCTTCGCCGCCCATTTGGGAGGATGGGAACACCGTTACCTCGATGTCGCCGTTGGATCCTTCCTCGACCTGCTTTTTGAATTCGGCCAGCGCGACATTGTAAGAATAGCCTTCGGGCGTACTCACCCCGACCTTCAATTTGTACTCCTGAGCAAGGGCCGCCGAGGTCGAAAGGGCCACCATGGCCGTCGCGACCGGGAGGAGCTTCGTGAAATGCTTCATGGGTCTCTCCTAAGTTGATCGTTGTACGCGCTACACATCTCTCGTTTTCGCAACTCGCGAACCGTCTAGTAGGTCGCCTTCAGTTCGGATTGCATGCTCGGATCGGATTTGACGCTCGCCACTGCGTCTTCGACATCCGCGATGTATTCATCGAAGACTTTGCCGTGGACCAGCGACATCATCTGGTGGATCGCCTTGGGATCGCGCACCAGCCCAGGCAGCCAGCCCTTTTCCTTCAGCTTTTCGGCGACGGCGTAAATGTCGAAATCGCCCGACTTGTAGGCCACGATCGAAAGATGCGGCTTGCCGAGAATCTCCAGTCCATCGACTTCGGAAATCCGCTTCTTGTAAAGATCGATGAAATCCATCAACTCGGTGGCGATGAGCTTGTAGCCTTCAAGTCCCAGATGATTGAAGACAGCCCAGGCCGCGGCGACGCCTCCGGCCGGGCGGGTGCCGCAAATCGTGTTCGTGTAGAACCTGCCATTGGGCCAGTCGTCGAAGTCGAATGCATGGTGGCGCGCGTGCTCTTCATCCCGGTAGAAAACTGTTGAAGCCGGTTTCGGGCAAAACCCGAATTTGTGGAGATCGGCGGAGATCGAACAGACGCCGGGAACCGCAAAATCGAAGGCGGGAATATCCCGGCCAATCATGGCCGCAAAGGGCGCCACATATCCGCCGACGCATGCGTCGACATGCATCCACACGCCGCTGTCCTGCGCGATCCGCCCGATCTCCTCGATCAGATCGATGACGCCATAGGGAAAACAGGGCGCTGAACCGACGATCATTATGGTGTCGTCGTCGATCGCCCTGGCGAGCGCGTCCGGATCCGCCCGCAGATCCGCGTCAACAGGCGTTCGAACCACGTCCAGATCCATCAGCCGCGCCGCCTTGTTGAATGCGGGGTGGACAGACGCAGCCGCCACGATATTGAAGCGCGTTTTCGGCGTCCTGCCCCTGCTCCTTGCGTAGTCCCGCGCGGATTGAACGGCCTGGATGATGCTTTCGGTGCCGCCGGTTGTCATGAAACCGCGCACATCGTCGTCGCCATGCAAAAGGTCAATGGCCATGCCCACGACCTGTTCTTCCATCTGCAGGACGCTCGGAAAGGCGCGTCGACCGCCCAGGGCGTTTTCCTTGAAGAACTCGAAAAAAGCGGCTCTGCCCATTTCGTAAACGTCTTCGCCGCCGTCGAACACATAGAGCGGCGCGCGACCGCGCTTCCAGTCGATGTCGCCGGACTTCAGCGCCTGCATCGAGGCCAGCACTTCGCTCTTGGAAAGTCCGTGTTCGGGGAAAGAAATGCGCATTGATATTGACCTCGAATAGCTGCTTGAAAAAAATAGTGCATAAACACATACTGTTCGTCAATAAAGAATTTTAGTTCGCTTTAAGCGAACTCAATCAAAGGAGTTTCAGCATGAAGGAAGATGCGTCGGGCTTGGACGTCACCTGGTCTACCGAAGAGATCATCGATAAACGCAACCGTTTCTTCGCGGCGACGCAAAGAGCTTTCGTGCCCTACGAAAAACCGCTGATCATCAAGCGCGGCAAGGGGCAGTACGTATGGGATGAACAGGACAACCGGCTCATCGATCTGCTGGGCATGAATCTGTGCATCAGCGTCGGCCACGCCCATCCCAGAGTGGTCGCGGCCATGACCTCACAGGTCGAACAGCTGACCCACTGCACCACCATGTTCTATCATCCTGTTCCGGCGCACTTCGCAGAGGAGCTCGCTGCAACGATGCCGGCGAGCTGCGACTGGGTCGTTCATTTCACGAATTCCGGCGCGGAAGCGATCGACCTCGCCCTGATGATGGCCCGCACGGCGACCGGCAATCACGACATTATCGCCCTCCGCAATTCCTACCATGGCGCGACCTACGGGGCGCAATCGGTCACTGGCGTCGGAAATTTCAGACACAATATCGGCCAGGTTCCCAATGTGTCCTTCGCCGCCGAACCCGATCAGTACCGGGGCATATTCGGCGAAGGCGTCCAACCCTATCTCGATGATCTCGACAGAACGATCAACTACACGACCAGCGGCCAGCTGGCAGGCATTATCATCGAGCCCGTCCAGGGATATGGCGGGATTATTCCGATGCCCGAGGGTTATTTGAAGGGCGCTTTCGAAAGAACGAGGGCGCGCGGTGGCCTGTGCATCCTCGACGAGGTCCAGTCCGGCTTCGGCAAGACCGGTGAATCGCTGTGGTGTTTTGAATCCCAGGGCGTGGTTCCGGACATCATGGTTCTTGCAAAGGGTATCGGCAACGGCATCCCCCTGGGCGCAGTGGTCGCCAAACGCGAGGTGGCGGAAACCATGGCCGACAAGTTCCTGTTTCACACCTATGGGGCAAATCCGGTGGCCTGCGCGGTTGGCCGCGAAGTGCTGAAAATCATCGAGGACGAAGACCTCGTCGCAAACGCCAAAAAGGTCGGAGCCAAGCTTGGCGAAGGGTTGAAAGCCCTCCAGCAACGGCACGAGGTCATTGGCGACGTGCGCGGTCGCGGCTTCATGCAGGCGATCGAGCTTGTCAGCGACAGGGAAGCCAAGACGCCGGCCAGCGCCGAAACCGCTTTCGTGTTCGAGCGCTCGCGCGCCCATGGTCTGGTTTTGTCGAAATCAGGCAATTTCAAGAACGTCCTGAGAATGGTCCCTCCGCTCTGCCTGTCGATGGACGACGTCGAACCTGTGCTTGATGCGCTGGATCGCAGCTTCACGGATCTGGAGAAGTCCAACAGCATTGGAAGATCATAGGCGTCTGCAACGCTGTCTTTACATGGGCTTCGCCCTTCCGCGGCTCCGGGACGAATGAAGCGGATCTGACTGGCGCGCTCCTCTTCCAACCAGGGAGCTTCGCTTCCGCTCGCATGCATCGCGCAAGCGCCGGACGATGGTTCGGCGCGCCCGTCTGACGCAGATTCCTTGCTGCAGAACGCGGCGAACAAAGGCCGTTGACTTATATTTTATAAAATATAACTTATAACAATCGAAAGCTCAGGGAGGATGACATGAAGCAGTTTTCGCTCTTGGTCGCTGCATGCGCGGCCACACTTTCATTTTCAGCAGTGGCGAACGCGCAGGACGTGACGCTCAAGATGGGTCATGTGCTGGCCCCGACGCACCAGTTTCACAAGGGAATGGAGCTTGCATCCGAGAAGCTTGCCGAATCCACGGACGGCAGGATCAAGCTGGAGGTCTTTCCGTCGTCTCAGCTGGGTACCGAGCGCGATATGCATGTGTCCGTTCGCACCGGCGGCGTAGACATGCTGCTTGCCTCCCCCGGTGGCGCCAGCGTCCATCTTCCGGAACTTGCCGTTCTCGATGCGCCCTATCTGTTCGAGAATGACGATCACTGGCAGGCTGTCGTCTATGGCGACGTCGGCAAGGAATGGGAAAGAAGCGTCGCCGACAAGAGCGGCGTTCATATCATGGGCTGGTTTCCCCGCGGCACGCGCCACGTGATTACCAAGGGCATCCCCCTCAATTCGATCGGGGATATCGAGAACGTGAAGATCCGTGTCGCCGACATTCCGCCCTATCCTCAGGTGTTCCAGGCGTTCGGCGCCACTCCGACGCCTGTCGCCTTCTCGGAAATGTATTCAGCGCTTCAGGCTGGCGTCGTCGACGGCGCCGACGTGCCGCTGGACACGATCCTTGCGCAGAAACTGTTCGAGGTTTCCGACCACGTCAATCTCATTGCCTGGTCGTTCGCCGCGCCCGGTCCGATCCTGATGAGCGACAGCGCCTTCAACAAGCTGAGCGAGGAAGACCAGCAGAAATTGCGGGAGGCGTTGCGCGCGGGGACTCAGTATATCGCGAAAGCCTTCACGGAGAACGAAGCCTCCGTTCAGGACGAACTGGAAGCAAAGGGCATGACCTTCGTCACGCCTGGCGATATCGATGCATGGAGAGCGGCTGCGGCGGAAGGCATTCCGAATCTCGCTGAACTCTGGGGCGGGGACGCGGAACTCTATACGCGCATCCGTGACACCGAACACTGATATAAAGACGCCAACGCCTGTGTTTTCCGCGCTCGGCCGCGAACAGGCGTTGGCCCGATGAAAACCGGTTAAGACCATGCGGCAATTCACGCGTCTGATTGGCATGCTGGAAGAAACGTTGGCCGTCATCCTACTCATCGCGATGTCGGCCATCGCTCTTCTCCAGGTCGTGGGCCGATACATTCTGACCAATCCCTTCATCTGGACCGAGGAACTGACCCGGCTGATGCTGATATGGCTCACTTTCATCGCCGCCGCAGCCGTCACACGACGCGGAATGCACATTGCGGTCGACACGGTGGTCGAGATCCTGAAGCCGGGATACCGCAGGCTTGTCATGACGATCGTTCACCTCGTCATGTTCGTGACGTTTCTCTGGTTTTCCTATCTCGCGATGAAGCTCGCGCAGAACGTGGGCGGACTTCCTCTGGCTGCGACGCGATGGTCAATGTCCACGATGGTTTGGCCGGCGGCGATGGGAAGTTTTCTCATCGCCTTTCACTCTCTTGTCCTGGCAATCGCTGTTCTGACAGGAGCGCCTGACGAAGAAGCCTCCCGCAACGCGGCGATACGGACATGATCGCGGTATACGGCTTAAGTCTCCTGGCACTGCTGGCTCTGGGGTTGCCGGTCGCAGCCGCAATCCTTCTCATCGGCGTCTTTGCTGTCCTTCTTGCAGGCGTGCCCGCCTCGATCATCGCCGAACGCATGATATTTGGCCTGGACAGTTTCCTGCTGATCGCCATTCCGCTCTTCCTGTTCATGGGAAATCTCATGAACGTGTCGGGCATAACCGGTCGCATCTTCACATTCGCCGGCGCCCTTGTCGGGCATTGGCGGGCAGGCCTCGCGCAGGTCAATGTGGTCAGCTCGGTGATTTTTTCAGGCATGTCCGGTTCCGCTCTCGCCGACGCCGCAGGTCTCGGAGCAATCGAGATCGAAGCCATGCGCAAGGCTGGCTACCGGCCCGCCTACGCGGCCGCCATCACCGCAGCCAGCTCCACGATCGGTCCGATCATGCCGCCGTCCATCGCCTCGATCCTCTACGCCTTTATTGCGGACGTCTCGGTGGGCCGCATGTTTCTGGCCGGCATCGTTCCGGCCTTTCTGATGATGTTCGTGCTGATGCTCACAGTCCATCTGCGCGCCGGGAAAGAAGACCTCCCCCGCAGCCCGAAAACTCCGAACCGGGACCGCTTGAGGAGCCTGGTCGTGGCGCTTCCCGCCCTGTTCATACCGGTGGTGCTCATCGGCGGCATGCGAACGGGCCTCTTCACAGCGACGGAACTTGCAGCCGTCGGCGTCTTCTACGCCGCGGTTCTCGGCTTCGCCTATCGCGAAATGGGCGGCCGGGAATTCGTGGAGGCGTCACGCAACACGGCCCTGCAGGCCGGCGGCATCCTGTTGATCGTCGCAGCGGCGCACGTGTTCGCCTGGATCCTCGCTCATGAACAGATACCGCAGCATCTCACCGGTTACATCGTGTCGCTCGATCTGGCGACCTGGCAGTTTCTGATCATCATCAACATCGTGCTTTTGTTCCTGGGCATGTTGCTCGACACGACGGCGATCCTCATCCTCGTCGCGCCGGTTCTCGTGCCCGTTGTGGTGGGGCTCGGCGTTGATCCCGTTCATTTCGGCATCGTCATGATCGTCAACATGATGATCGGTCTGCTGACGCCGCCGGTCGGAATGGCGCTGTTCGTGACGGCGCGCATCGCCAATGTCAGCGCCATGGCCGTCGCCCGCGAAGCCGCTCCCTACGCCCTGGCGCTGTTCGCGCTTCTGATGGTCATCACTTTCACGCCGCAGATCGTCCTGTTTCTCCCGGAGCTTGTCTATGGAACCGCCAACTGAATGTCGCATCACACGGCCTGGAGGACGAAAAAATGAACGATGAAATACTTCATGGCGGCGCGCGCCGCCTGCCAGCCAGGGTGATTTCCGGTGTTCAGAACCGGGCCCAGCTCGTGTCCTGGTACGAAATCGCTCCCGGCGAGGAATGCACGCGCCATGTACACCAGGGCAAGTCGGAGACGTGGCTCGTTATCGAAGGAACGGGCGTTAGCCATGTCGGCGAGAATGAATTTGACATCGGCCCCGGCGACATGATCGTCACGCCGCCCGGCACACCCCACGGGCTGAGGAATACAGGTGCCTCTCCGCTGCGCTTCGTCAATCTCGTCTTGTACGAGGGCTCCGGACCGGTGACCACGAAGGAGATCGAATCATGAAGGTTGTGGTCACCGGGGCGGCCGGCTTCGTCGGGTCGCAGGTCGGCCGCGTCGCCATTGAGCGTGGCCACGATGTCGTCGGCGTTGATCGGCGAAAATCCGACGGCTCTCTCCCGTTCTCCATCGAAACCGCCGACATCACCGATCGCAATCGCATGATCGACGTTGTCGGCGACAGCAACGCCGTCATTCATTGCGCGGCTCTTGTCGGCCCTGCGCCTGCGACCGCCGATCCGGCTGCGGCGACCGAGATCAATGTGCTCGGCGCGCTCGCCATGCTCGAGGCGGCGCGTCGGAATAACTGCCGCATCGTCAATCTCTCCACCGCCACGCTGTACGGTCGCCGGTCAGACGCAGCGCCCCTTGCCGAAACCGATCCGGCCGATCCGGTCGGGATCTATGACGCGACGAAGTTCATGTCGGAAACGCTCTGCGATTCCTATCGCAAGAGTTTCGGCGTCGACGTTTCCTCGTTCCGCACCGGCTTCGTCTACGGGCGCCGTCACAGCACGGGAGACTATTTCATCGGCCGCATGCTGTCCGGCGTCACGCGCATCCGAGAGCCCGGCCGGGACCACCCGTGCGACTTCACCTATGTCAAGGATCTGGCGCTTGGACTGGTCCAGGCCGCCGAGGCGCCCGAACTGCCTGAGCCTGTCTACAACGTTACGGGCGGCGTCGCCCGCACGCGCGGCGAACTGGCCGGCATCGTCTCTCAGTATTTCCCCAAAGCCGACATCGAACTCAAGCCCGGAGTCGATCCCGCGCGCCATCTCAGGGGCCCATGCATTCTCGATCGCGCGCGGCGCGATTTTGGATATGCGCCCGCATTCAACCTTGAAGCCGGCGTAGCCGACTGGATCGCCGCCGAGCAGCAGGCAGATCCGCTATGATCTGGTCCGTCGACATACACACTGTCGCCACGGCCAGGACGCCGGGGCCGGAAGTCTTTTTCCAGCGCGATTTCGGACACTGGGTCGACATCGCAATCCATATTTTCGTGCTCCGGTCCAGCCTGGGCGCCGTTCTGGTCGACACAGGTCTGATCCCGGATGTTTCCGACCTCAACGCCGCCATGAAAAGACGCAAGGGACCCGAAGCCGGATTTGAACGCTGCGGAAGCGGCGTCGAACCGCTTGTCGACGATCGCGTGGCGGCGGTCCTTCTCACCAGCTTTGGCCCCTACGCCGCGGGCGGCGCAAACGCGGTGCCCGATGCGGTCCCGATCTACGCTTCCGCTCGCGGCCTTTCCAACCTCGCAAAGCCTGAAGAACCCTGCCTTGTGCATGGACTTCCACAGCTTGTATCGAACAGGCTTGCAAAGGCGCGGCCGGTCCATGGTACGTTCGGGATCATGCCGGGAATCGCGATGCGCGAAGTCGGCGTACATCACCCCGCCTCGACCGCGATCGAGATAGCGACTGAAGAAGGATTGCTGGTGATCGCCGACCCGATTTTCACCGCGGACAGCCTGACGAGAGGCGTCGCCCTCGGCGCTGCGGAAAACGCTGCCGGCTGGCACCGGCTGGTGCGCGACTACGCGGCCCGCGGCGCCAGATTTCTGCCCATCCACGAACCCGTTCCACACCCCGTCGCCGTCCACCTGTCGCCGGACGGGCGATGGTCGGCGACGACAGCCAATGCGAGGTCAAACGCGACATGACTGGTCAAGGCAAGAACCGGACTCTGGCGACGCACCGCACCAAGGCCGAAGCCGTCTACACCTTTCTTCGCGAAGAAATCCTGTCGGGCGCGCTCGAACCCGGTCAGCGCCTGACGCTCGCAGCGCTGTCGGAGCGACTCGGCACGTCGATGGTTCCGGTGCGTGAAGCCCTGATGCGCCTCGAAAGAGAAGGCCTCGTCGAAGCTACGCCCTATCGCGATATCCGCGTGGCCTCGATGTCGATCGCAGACATGGTGGAGCTGTTCGGCGTGAGGGCGACGCTGGAGGGCTATGCGATCAGGCTGGCCGTCCAGAACGAAGGCCAATTGATCGCCGATCACCTGGAACAGATCAACAGGAGCTTCGAACGCGCGGCCGAGGAAAAGGACTTTTCCGAGGTCAACAATCTCAACTGGGAATTTCACCGTTTCATTCTCGACAGGGCGCACAATTTCCACTTGCGTCGCTTTCTGGAGGACATCTGGTCGAAATGCGTTCGGTACCGGGCGGGATTCCGTCTTATACCGGGTCGCGACCTTTCGGCGGTTGTCGAACACGACGAAATCATATCGGCGATCCGCCAGGGCACGCTCGACGACGTCGAAAAAGCATGTCGAAGCCATATCGAAAAGGCCGGACTGGAGATGAAATCCTATCTCGAGGCAGAAGAGCAGAAGGCGCAAGCTCGGTGAACCACCCTGTTCTGGTCACGGGAGCGATAGGCGATATCGGCCGAGCGGTCGTCGCCAGACTGGCGCGCGCCGATCTACCGGTGATTGCAACAGACCGGGTTGAGGCCGACGCAAACCTGCTTGGCGGCGCCGCCTTATATCTGCGCGCCGACCTGCCTGACGGAATCGGAGCGCTTGCCGAAAAACTGCCGGAGAAACTCGGAGCGATCGTCCATGTCGCCGGCATAATCCATACGCATCCGGCCACGTCGATCGACCGGGAGACATTCGACGCGATCTTCGCGACCAATGTCTTCGCGCCGCTCGAGCTCGTGGCGAAGCTCCATGACCGTGTGATCGACGGCGGATCCATCGTGTTTGTCGGTTCACTGGCCGGGCTGCGCGCGTCGCCGGCGAACCTGCTTTACGGCGCCTCGAAGGCAGCGCTGCACAACGCCGCCAAATCGCTGGCGTCCGATCTTTCCGGGCGTGGCGTCCGGGTCAATGTCGTGGCGCCCGGCCTGATCGACACAACATTGACGGACCGGACGAACGAGGATCTTGGCGCGCTTCGCCAGCGCAGCGCGCAGGATATGGCCCGCGACCGGTCCGGCAAGATCCCGATCGGCCGTATCGGGCGTCCAGAAGACGTGGCCGGCTGCGTCGCGTATCTCCTTTCCGACGAGGCGACTTTCGTCACGGGAGCGGAATTTCTAATCACAGGCGGAGGGCATTTATGAGCGACGGAAAGAACGACAAACCATGGGCCCTGGTCACGGGCGCTTCACAGGGTCTGGGCGCGGCGATCGCCCGCCGGCTGGCGGCCGACGGATACAATGTCGTCACGATGGCGCGCAACCAGGGAAATCTGGACGCCCTGGCATCGGATATCGAACAGCAGGGAATCCGCTGTCTGCCCATCGCCTGCGATTTTTCCGATCCGGCGAGCGTAAGCCAGGCGTTCGCCAGATTGGCGGAGGAAAAGGTTTCCATCGATGTCCTTGTCAACAACGCCGGCATGATTGGACCGATCGGACCGCTTCTCGAAACTGCGCCTGAAGAATGGGAAGCCACTTTCAATCTCAACCTGTTCGGCGTCATGCGCTGTCTGAGAGCCTCTGTTCCCTTTTTCAGCGAAGGCAGGATCGTCATCGTGAACATCTCGTCGGGTGCGAGCCAGAACGCCATGGAAGGCTGGAGCGCCTACTGCGCCTCCAAGGCGGCGCTCGCGATGGTGACGAAATCGCTGGCGAAGGAACTCTCCGACAAATGCCTGTCCTACGGCTTCCAGCCAGGTCTGGTCGACACCGACATGCAGGTCATCATACGGCAATCCGGCGTGAACCCCGTCAGCAAGGTGCCGAAGGAAAAGTTGCTGCCGCCGGAAGATCCCGCTGCGATCGTCGGCTGGCTGTGCAGGGAACGGCCCGAGGATCTGCATGGAACAGAATTCCGCGCCGACAACGCCGAAATACGCCAGCGGGCGGGTTTGGCGGCGCTTTGAATCCAGTTTCGGAAGGAATTGCCTTCAATACAGTCGATATCGCCTGTGTCGGCGTGGGCGATGAAAACCTTGATCGCCGGTTCGATCGCGCGAGCGTATGGTTCGACCGCGCCAGAAAGATCAATCACTCGGCTTCCTGAAATTACCATTGTCACCCGGGTTTCAGAGCGCCATGCTTGCCTGAATGAGGTCAGTTCTGAATCCCGAGGGCCTCGTTCACATCACTGATGGAATCGTCCAGGAGGGTTTCCATGCGCCGGCGCGCAAGGTCGGAATTGCGCTGACGGATCGCTTCCAGGACGTCGCCATGCTGTTGGAGGCGCGCTTCCTTGATGACCGCAACGGCGGCGCCGCGCCAGCTCAGCCGGAACGTGCTGACCATGGCCGCATGGATGAGCGCGCTGAACGCGCCGATGAAATGATTGCGGGTCGCAAACAGGATCTCGAGATGGAAGCGAAGGTCGGCCTCGATCAGTTCGGTTTCATTGTTCGCCTTTGCGGCCATGTCTTCATAGGCCTTTTCAATCCTGTGCAACTGGCCTTCGTCAGCGATCTCGGCCGCCAGCGCAGCCGCGGGCGGCTCCACCATGCGGCGAAGGGCATAGAGGTCCATGGCGATCTCGCCGGGCGGTTTCGTCTGCAGATGCCAGCCGAGCACTTCCGGATCCAGCATGTTCCAGAAGGCCTGCGGTCGGACATGCGTTCCAACGCGTGGGCGGGCGACGATCATGCCCTTGGCTGCGAGCTTGCTGTAAGCTTCGCGCAATGCGGTCCGGGATACCGAGTAGCGCTTCAGCATCGCCGCCTCGTCGGGCAGGCGCGTCTCCGGCGCAAAGCCGCCGCTGACGATCTCGCGACCGAGCCTGTTGAGAACGCCCGCGCCGCTTGCTCCGCCAGGATCGGCCAGTAGATAAGCCCGCTCGGAAACACTGCCGCCCGTAACCCGAGGGTCGGTCCTCTTTTCGCGACTATCCGACATGATCGATCCGGAACATCAGGAGGTTCCTCTCAGGTTGAAGGAACTGACGAGGAAGCGGTGAAGGACGATGAACGCGAACAGCAACACGCCGCTCGAGATCATGATCCAGGCGCTGTTCAGCGAACCGTGGAAGATGATCAGGGTCGAGATCAGTCCGAGGATCATGCCGCCGAAGAGCGTTCCGGCGACCATGCCGACGCCTCCCGTCAACAGCGTCCCTCCAAGCACCACGGCGGCGATTGCCGACAGTTCGAGCGTGCTGCCGGCCAGCGGATATCCCGAAGAGGTGTACAGGGCGTAGACGACTCCGGCCAGCGCGCTGAAGAAACCTCCCGTCGCATAGACGCCGACCGTCGTCCGGCGAATATTGACGCCCATGAGCCGCGCGGATTCCTTGTCGCCGCCGATGGCGTAGACATTCGTTCCGAAGCGGGTGAAATGCGCGATGAAGATCGCCAGCGCCAGACTCGCCAGCATGACGATTGCCGAACTTCTCAAGACCCCGCGCCCGGGCAGCGGAATGCGCGCGGACGCATAGAGATCGACGAAGTCGTGCCGGATCGGCACGGAGTCGAGCGTCACCATGAAGCAGGCCCCGCGCAACAGGAACAGTCCCGCCAGGGTCACGATGAACGGCTGGATATCGCAGAAGTCGATAACGAAACCCTGCATGGCGCCATAGGCGATGCCGAAACAGATCATCAGCGCGGCGGCGGCCAGAGGATGCCAGCCCATGCGGTCCAGAACCGCCATGCAGACGCCGACGAAACCGATCATCGAACCGATCGAGAGATCGATGCCGCCGGAGAGGATCACGAATGTGGCGCCGATGGCGGCGATAATGATGAAAGCGTTGTCAGCGAGGATATTGCCGAGGACGAGCGTCGACAGGAAATTCTTGTACATGGCGCCACCGACCAGGAACAACGCGATAAAAACCACGATCGTTGCAGCCAGGGGCAGATACTTTCTGTTCATGACGCTCTCCGGTAAACTAGCCTGTGGATTGCACGGCGCGCATTGGCGGACTGGAGGAACAGAACCGTGAGGACGACCAGCGCCTTGATAATCAGATTGTATTCCGGCGGCAGCCCCGAGATCAGGGTCGCCGTCGTCAGCGACTGGATCACCAGCGCGCCGATAACCGTCATGCCGAGATAGATCCGGCCGCCCGCGAGCGAGCCGCCCCCGATCACGACGGCCAGAATGGCGTCGAGCTCGATATAGAGTCCGACCGAGACCGGGTCCGACGTGTGGGTGTCCGCCGTCATGATGATCCCCGCCCAGGCGGCAAGCAATCCGCACAACACATAGGCGAAGAAGACGATCAGCCGGGCGTTGACGCCGGCAAGGTTCGAGGCGGCGGCGTTGCCGCCGACGGCTTCGATGAACAGACCGAGCGCCGTTCTGCGGATCAGCAGCCAAAGCGCTGCGAAAATACCGGCCGCCAGCACAAGACGTGTCGGTATGTACCAGATGCTGCCGGTCGAAAGACCCTGGAGAAACGCGCTCTCGAAGCTCGGATCGGTGCCGCCGTAGAGCTGATTGATCAGCAAGCCGACGCCGCGACCCGACACCATCAGGATCAGGGTCGCGATGATCGGCTGAATGCCGAGGGCGGCCACCAGAAATCCGTTCCACATCCCGCAGAGTATTCCGGCGCCGAGCGCGATGAACAGGATTGCGACGTGCGGGTCGCCCATCTTGATGCGCCAGACGATGACGGCGCCGACGATCGCAATGATCGATCCCACCGACAGATCGATGCCCTTCGTGCCGATCACCACGGCCATGCCGAGCGCGACCAGCGCAGTGGGAACGGCCCGGTAGAGGATGTCGATGAGATTTCCGAAGAGACGGCCTTCGACGATCCTGATCTCGTAGAAGCCGGGCGATATCAGGCCGGCGACGATCAGGATAAGGACGAGCGCCAGCAGCGGCCAGATCGCCCGGCTCTGCATCAGCGCCCTCCACAGGCCCGCTGCGTGGTTGTCTTTTCCCATGTCAGTGCTGGCGGTCATCGTCCCCCGCAATCACCCTTATAATGTTGTCGCGTCTGATCTCGCCGCCGACGATCTCTCCAATCTTCTCCCGGTCGCGCAGCACGGCCACCCGGTCGGAGGCGGCGACGACTTCGTCGAGCTCGGACGAGGCGACGAGGAGAGCAAGGCCCTCGGAACACAGCTTCCTGATCAGGGTGATGATCTCGGCGTGCGCGCCGACGTCGATGCCGCGCGTCGGCTCGTCGAGCAGCAGAATATCCGGTCTGGAGGCGAGCGCCCGGGCAAGCACCACCTTCTGCTGATTGCCTCCGGAAAGCTGCCGCACCGGTTTCTCCGCGTCGGGCGTCGCGATCGCGAGCGCTTTAATCATTTCCGCGGCGATCTGTTCCTGCTGCCCGCGCGGCAAGCGCCGCAGCCAGCCCTGCTTCGACTGTATCGACAGCATGATGTTTTCGCGAATGCTCAATTCGCCGACGAGACCCTCGGCCTTGCGGTCTTCCGGACAAAAGGCGATTCCTGCAGCAAGCGAGCGTCGCGGCGAGTGACTTCCCGCCTCCTTCCCGTTGACCTTGAGCGAACCGCTGTCGGCGCGAATCGCTCCGAAGACAAGCTTCGTCAGTTCGGTTCGTCCCGATCCCAGAAGCCCGGCGAGACCCACCACCTCGCCTGCCCGCAAGGTGAGATCGAAGGGCTTGAGCGTGCGTCTGCGCCCGACCCCCTTTGCAACCAGCTTTTCCTTGCCTGTTTGCGGTGAAGCCTTGCCCGAATAGGCCGCCTCGACTTCGCCGAGCTCGCGGCCGATCATCATCGAAATGAGATCCTTGCGGGACACGTCGGACGCCATCGCCGAACCGACGAGCCCGCCATTCCTCAGCACCGATATCCGGTCCGAGATCTCGTAGACCTGGTCGAGGAAGTGAGTAATGAAGACCACCGCCATGCCGCGTTGCTTCAGGTCCCGCACGATGTCGAACAGCGTCGCGGTCTCCTGCGCGTCGAGGCTGGCCGTGGGCTCGTCGAGAACGAGCACGCTGGTCTCGTTGTCCAGGGCGTGGGCGATGGCGACGAGCTGCTGCACCGCGACCGAATAGGATCCGACCGGTTGCTCGATATCGATATCCAGATTGAGACGGGCAAGCTTGGCCCTGGCGCGCGCCCGCGCCTTGCGCCAGGAGATGACGCCCGGCCAGCCCTCCGACGGACCGAGCGCCAGATTTTTCGTGACCGACATGGCCGGAATCAGGTTCACTTCCTGGTAGACTGTTGAAACACCGTGCGACTGGGCTTCGCCGGTCGACTGGAAATCGACGGATGTCCCGTCCAGCCGTATTTCACCGCTGTCGCGCTCCAGCGCGCCCGTCAGGATCTTTATCAGTGTGGACTTGCCGGCGCCGTTTTCGCCGAGAAGCGCATGGACCTCGCCGGCGTGAAGCGTGAAATCGACATCGTCGAGCGCACGCACGCCGGGAAAGGCCTTCGTGATGCCGCGCATTTCAACGCGAAGAGAGGTGCTGGAATCGCTCATTCGTCCGATCGCATCATGCCGACGCGCATCGACGCCCCTTGCGGGGCGCCGTCGCGCTGCATCTTATACGGGCCGTCAACGCCTAGTCAGCCGTGTGCAGGTCTGACGGAATGACGATCCACTTGTCGAGTTCGGCCGGGTTCTTGATGTAATCGAGAACGACCGGATAGATGAACTCGCCGACTGCGGAGCGGAGTTCGACGGACGCATTCGCCTCGCCGTCATCAAGGGCGTCCTTGATCGCGGGAACATAGTCCACCGAGACCATCTGCACGTCTTTTCCCGGATTGAGGCCGGCTTCCTTCATCGCCTGGATCGCCCCGAGCTGCATGTTGTCGTTATGGGCGAAGGAGGCGCATATGCCGTCCAGATTGTCCGTCGACTTGATAAAGGCCTCCATCACCTTCTTGCCGCCTTCGGTGGTGAAATCGCCGGACTGGGTCGCGACGATTTCCATCGCCGGGAACTGGCCGATGACCGCTTCGAAACCCTTCTTGCGTTCGATGGCCGGGGCGGAGCCGGTCGTGCCCTGCAGTTCGACGATCTTGCAATCGCCTTTGCTTTCGGCGGCCAGCCAGGCGCCAGCCAGTTTGCCTTCAAGATTGAAGTCGGCCGAAATGCGCGTGACATAGAGCGACTTGTCCTCGACGTCGACGTCACGGTCGACCAGGAAGACGGGGATTTCGGCGTCTCTGGCTTCGCGCAGCACCTGGTCCCAGCCGGTGACGACGACCGGCGCAATGATGATCGCGTCAACGCCCTGCGCGATGAATGCGCGCACCGCCCGCAACTGTTCTTCCTGCTTGCCCTGGGCGTTGGCGAATTTGAGGTCCACGCCGTAGTCCTTGGCGCTTTCCTGCATGTTGGCCGAAAATGCCGGCCGCCAGTCGCCTTCGGATCCGACCTGTGAAAAACCTATGGTCTGTGCGAAGGCGGATGGACCTGCCAGCGCAATCGCGCCAAGCGCGACGCCGGCGAGTGCGAACTTCAATGTCATGGTTATTCCTCCCGTTGGATTGGTCCGGAGGCCTCCTCCTTAGGCCGCCGTCAACAGGAATAATCATATTAGTAGTATTATTGAAATGCAACCCTCTATTGCATAATTTCTTAAAAAAATATAATATATTCAATTGTTTAATTATAATCACGACGGATCCTCGCGCGACGTTCTCCGTCGCGCGTCGGTTGGGCGCAGCCCTGACGACTGACCTTCGAACAGGCAGCGTCTATGGAGCCGGTCTCTCCCGGCGGGTCATCCATATCGGAACCGGTGGATCAGGGGTCAGCGCCTGCCTTCCTGGCTGTTACGCCTCCGGTTTCGCCCGTTTCTGGGGCGAGGCGAAAGACAGGCTCGGCCAGCCCCTTGAATGAACCTTCGATCACATAGGTGAATCCGGCGCCGGGATCGGCCGCACGCGCCCGCTCGTCCTGGCCCTCCCGGGCTGTCGTCACCAGCAAACCGGCCAGATCCCTGCCAACGAAAGCCGGACACGTCGTCTGGACTGCCGGAACCTCATAGGTGCGGACGAGATGACCGTCCGGCGAATATCCGGACACGGATCCGCCGCCCCATGCGGCGTTCCACATGACGCCGTCGGCGTCGGTCACCGACCCGTCGAAATGACCGCCAAGGGGCAGATCGCTGGCGGACAGAAACGGTGACGGTTCGCCTTGCGGCAAGGCTGTCGCAGGATCGATCGCGACCTGCCACACCGTGTCGACGGCGGTGTCCGCGAAATACGCGGTGCATCCGTCAGGCGAATAGCAAATCGAGTTGGGGATGGTGATATCCCGGTAGAGACGGCGCACTGTCCGGCCGTCGAACCAGTAGATCGCGCCGGCGTTGCGCTCCGCCTTCTTGCCCATGGTGCCGATCCAGAGCGCGCCGGACGGATGCACCCGGCCGTCATTCGATCGCGTCGTGTTGTCGTCGGCTTCCAGCGGCGCCAGCAGCGCAAACGCGCCATCGGACCTGGCGCGCAGATACAGACCGCCCTCCATTGCGACCAGTTGATGGTCGCCGTCGACGCGGGCGATCATGGACGCCATAGACGGCAGCGCATGCGCGTGCGTATCGCCGCTCGCAAAGCGATGCTCGAACAGCTTCCGGCCAACGATGTCGAGCCACCAGGCCGTATCCTCCGTCCGGTCGTAGGACGGTCCTTCGCCGAGTTCGCAGCGATCCGCGGGCAGTTTCCGGGTCCCTGCCTTTTCGATCGTCACGGTCGGTCATCCCTGTTCCGGAACATTCAAGCCCCCCATCGCAAGGCGAGCACGTCGAGATCGCGCGCCAGTTCGAGAAGCCGGTCCCTCGTGCGTTGCGACATCGGCTTCAGCGGATGGCGCACGAAATCGCTGCCGATGACGCCGCCTTCCATGAAGACCGCCTTCGTCGCCCGCAATCCGCATTGACGGTTCTCATGGTTGATGAGCGGCAGGCAACGCTTCCACTGTTCCAGCGCCGCATCGAGGTTGCCGGCCCGGTATTCGGTGACGATCGGTTTGATCTTTTCCGGAAACATCGCCGAGGTCATGGTTCCGGTAGCGCCGGCGTCGAGATCGGCGAGCAGCGTTACGGCTTCCTCGCCGTCGAAAGGTCCTTCGATATGCTCGCCTGCAGCTTCGAGCAGCGCGGCCAGCTTGTCGGCGGCGAAGGGGCATTCGATCTTGAAATAGGAGACGTTTGCGAGTTCCCGCGCCATCCGCGCCAGCAGGTCGACTGTGAGGGTGACGCCGGACAGCGGCGCGTCCTGGACCATTACAGGAATTCCGATCGCATCGTTGACCGCCTGAAAATGCTCGAAGACGCCCTGCGGCGACGCCTGCAGGCCAGCGCCGTGATAGGGCGGCATCATCATGACCATGGCCGCGCCAAGAGTTTCGGCCTCGCGCGCCCTTCGGACAACCAGATCGGTCCAGAAATGGCTGATCGTGACGATGACCGGAACCCGGCCGGCGGCGTGTTCCAGGCTGATCCGCGTCAACAGCGCCCGCTCTTCATCAGTCAGGAGGAACTGTTCGGAATAGTTCGCGAGAATGCAGATTGCGTCGACGCCCTGGTCGACCATGCAATCGATGACCCGACGCATGCCGTCTTCGTCGACCGCGCCGTCCGCGTGAAACGGAGTGGGGGCGACGGGAAGTATTCCTGCAAGGGCTTCGTTCATTGTCCTGTCCTGTTCATTCGTCGAAAGGCTCCACGGTGACGCGCCTGCCGAGGAGAAAGGCGTCCGCCACATGAATCATCGGGGAAAGATCCATGTCCATACCACCGCTGCGCACCAGTTTCGCCATCCTGGCGTAGAGACGCGGATACTCCCCCTGCAGCGCATTTCCATCTCCGTCCGCGTCAGCCTGTTTCCTGCCGTCGATCGTCAACGTGGCCCCGCCGTCTGCAAGGCGCATGCGACCCGCATCGGTCTCGACGTCGATGGTCCAGGTCTGATCACCCTGCTGACGCCAGTCGAAAACGGCCGTTACTTCGGCGCCCCCTGGATGGGCGAAGTCGAGCGATGCGGCGATCGGCGTCTCCCGGTTTTCCGGAACCTCAAGCGTCGCCGCCTTGAGGTGTACGGGTTCAGGCAGGATCGCCGTCAGGATCGACAGGGCGTTGACGCCCGGATCGAATACGCCAAGGCCGCCGGCCCTCCAGATCCAGTCCTGGCCCGGATGCCACCGCCGGACATCCTCCTTCCAGATAATCGTCGCCGAAACGAGCCTCTTGTCGCGAAGCCAGGCGCCGGCCTTTTCGACCTGCGCCGCCTCGCGCGAATGCCAGGTAGCATAGAGAGACACGCCTTTTTCGCGGGCGAGAGCTTCGAGCGCGACGCATTCGGCGAGCGTGGCGCCTGGCGGCTTTTCCAGCATGACGTGGCGGCCTGCCCGCAGCGCCGCGGCCGCGTATTCGAAACGCGGCGCCGGCGGCATGCAGAGCGAGACCACCTCTATGTCGGGCCGGCATGCAAGCAGTCTTTCAATATCGGTGAACGCCTCGACGCCATCGATGCGGCCGTGGCGCGAGACCGTCGCCGCCAGCTCCCAGTCGGGCGACGCGGCGATCGAAGGAACGTGCTGGTCCCCCGCTATCTTTCCGATGCCGGCAAGCGCTATCCTGACGCTCATCAGTGCGAATCCCTTCCCACGGCCGCGCCGCGACAGCCTCTCAGGAAATCGAGATCGGCGCCGGTGTCGGCGCCCTGCACATAAGTCTGGTGGAGCCAGGCGTAGCCGGAATCCGGCTGGTCGGGCGGCGGCGACCATTCCGCCAAACGCGCCGCCAGCTCCGCTTCGGTGATATCGAGGTGCAGACGCCGGGCTTCGACGTCGAGTTCGATCATGTCTCCGTCCCGAACCACGGCGAGCGGACCGCCTGTCGCAGCCTCGGGCGACGTATGCAGAATGACCGTGCCGTAGGCCGTGCCGGACATGCGCGCATCCGAGATGCGCACCATGTCGGTTATGCCCTTCTTCAGGACCTTCGGCGGCAGACCCATATTGCCGACCTCGGCCATGCCGGGATATCCTCTGGGTCCGCAGTTCTTCAGGACGAGGATGCAGGTCTCGTCCACGTCGAGCGCGTCGTCGCCGATCCGCGCCTTGTAGTGGTCGATGTCGTCGAAGACCACGGCGCGGCCCCGGTGTTTCAACAGATGCGACGAAGCAGCCGATGGTTTGATCACGGCGCCGTTCGGCGCCAGATTGCCCTTCAGAACAGCGATGCCGCCCTGTTGCGTCAGGGCCTTGTCGACCGGCAGGATGACGTCGGGATTGTGATTGACCGCCTCCCTGACCTCGTCCCCTATCGAAGCGCCGGAAACGGTCAGCGCGTCTTTATGCAGCAGACCCGCCTCGCACAGATGTCTGAGGACCACCGGAAGCCCGCCGGCGTAGAAGAACTCTTCCATCAGATACGCGCCGGACGGCATCAGATTGACGATGGTCGCAATGTCCCGGCCGCACCGGTCCCAGTCGTCCAGCGTCAGATCGACGCCGACGCGCCCGGCGATGGCAAGCAGATGAATGACGGCGTTGGTCGATCCGCCGATCGCGCCATTCGTCCGGATCGCGTTCTCGAAGGCCAGCTTCGTCAATATGTCGGACGGCTTGAGGTCGTCCTTCACCATCCCGACGATACGTCGTCCGGAAAGCTGCGCCATCATCCGTCGGCGGCTGTCGACGGCCGGAATGGCCGCGTTGCCGGAAAGGGCCATGCCGAGCGCTTCTGCCATCGACGCCATGGTCGAGGCGGTGCCCATCGTGTTGCAGGAACCCGGCGATCGCGACATCGAGGCTTCGGCCTCGAGGAAGTCGTCGGCGCTCATTTCGCCCGCCTTCACGGCTTCGGAGAACTTCCACAAATGCGTGCCGGACCCGACGCGCTCGCCGCGGAAGTAGCCGTTGAGCATCGGTCCTCCGGTCACCACGATCGACGGCAGATCGGTCGAGGCGGCGCCCATCAGCAGGCTGGGGGTGGTCTTGTCGCAACCAACCAGCAGCACCGCGCCGTCCATGGGCTGACCGCGCATCGCTTCCTCGACCGCCATCGCCGCGAGGTTGCGGAACATCATCGCCGTCGGACGGAAGGAGCTTTCGGCCGCCGAGAAGACCGGCACTTCCACCGGAAAGCCGCCGGCTTCGTAGACGCCGTTTTTCACCCTCTCGGCCAGATCGCGCAGATGCGCGTTGCACGGGGTCAGTTCCGACCAGGTGTTGAGGATGCCGATCACCGGACGCCCGTCGAACATGTCGTGCGGAAAGCCCTGGTTCTTCATCCAGCCGCGATGATAAATCTGGTCGCGGCCGGTTCCGCCGAACCATTCCTGCGACCGCAACTTGCGGGGCCATGGGGCGGGCTTGAAGCTCATTGGCTGTCCTCGGCGTTTTGGTGCTTACCCATGATCATCAACCCTGCTTCTGCTTGTTGTAGACATCGAAGACGACGGCTGCGAGCAGCACCAGACCCTTGATCATCTGCTGGTAGTCGATGCCGATGCCCATGATCGACATGCCGTTGTTGAGCACGCCCATAAGGAAGGCCCCGACGACCGCGCCGACGATCGTTCCGACGCCGCCCGACATCGACGCGCCGCCGATAAAGACTGCGGCGATCACGTCGAGTTCGAGGGCGAACCCGGCCTTGGGCGTCGCCGTATTGAGGCGCGCCGCGAACACTAGGCCGGCCGCCGCCGCAAGCAGACCCATGTTGACGAAAGCGAGGAAAGTCAGCCGCTCGGTCTTGATCCCCGAAAGCTTTGCCGCCTTCTGGTTGCCGCCCAGCGCATAGATGCGCCGGCCAATGACGGTGTTGGATGTCAGAAAAGCGTAGATGACCGCCAGCACGCCCATCGTCAGCAGCACATTGGGCAGGCCCCGGAAGGTCGACAGCTTGTAGGTGATAAAGATGATCGCTGCCGCGACGATCGCGTTGCGGGCAATGAAGAAACTGCGCGGCTCGTCGACGATTCCATAGGCGCGATTGCGGGCGCGCTGGCGCAACCCGATCCAGACGAGTCCTCCGGCCGCCGCTATGCCGACCGCAAGCGCCAGAACGTTGATCCGGCGCACGCCAATGAAGCCGGCAAGCGTCTCGCCGATGCCGGCGGGCAGGATGTCGGGCACGAAACCGTTCGCGATCACCTGGAAAGACTGCGGAAAAGGGCCCACGGACTGGCCTTCAAGCAGCCACAGCGACAGCCCGCGGAAAACCAGCATGCCGGCGAGCGTCACGATGAAGGAGGGTATCTTCCAGTAGGCGATCCAGTACCCTTGCGCGGCGCCGATGAGCGCGCCGGCGACGAGGCATATCGGGACCGTGACGAAGACAGGCTGTTCAAGGTTGACGATCATCACGGCCGCAAGCGCGCCAATGAAACCCATGACCGAGCCGACGGAAAGATCGATATTGCCGGAAACGATGACGACGAGCATGCCGAGCGCCATGATGACGATATAGCTGTTCTGAAGCAGCAGGTTGGTGATGTTGATGGCGCGCAGCAGCGTTCCGTCGGTCACTGCCTGGAAGAACACCATGATCGCAATCAGCGCGAACAGCAGGCCGTATTCCCGCAAATGCGACAAAAGATACTGCCGGACGCTCTTGCCCCGCGCCGTGATCCGATCGGCGGTCTCCTCGCCCTGAACCATTGTCACGTTTCCACTCCCTGCTCGTTGACGATGAGCGACATGATTCGCTCCTGTGTCGCGTCGGCGGCGGAAAGTTCGCCGACCAGCGACCCTTCGCTCATCACATAGATGCGGTCGCACATGCCGATCAGCTCCGGCATCTCCGACGAGATCATCACGACGCCTTTGCCTTCCGCGGCGAGCGTGTTGATGATCGTGTAGATTTCATATTTGGCCCCGACATCGATGCCGCGGGTCGGCTCGTCGAGGATGAGGACTTCCGGCGTTGTGTTGAGCCATTTGGCCAGCACCACTTTCTGCTGGTTGCCGCCGGACAGGTTCACGGTCTTCTGGAAGACCGAAGGCGTGCGGATCGCCAGCGCATCGCGGTATTTCTCGGCGACGCGGGTCTCCTCGTTTTTGTTGAGGACGCCGCCCGCCGAAACATCGCGCAGGTTAGCGAGCGTGGTGTTGAAGCGGATGGTTTCGTCGAGAACCAGCCCCAGAGACTTCCGGTCCTCCGTCACGTAGGAGATTCCGGCGTCTATCGCGCGGTCGACGGTCGAAACGTCGACGGGTTCGCCGCTTATGCGCACCGTCCCGGAAATGTTGCGGCCGTAGCTGCGGCCGAAGATGGACATGGCGAGTTCCGTGCGACCGGACCCCATCAGGCCGGCGACGCCCACCACCTCGCCCCGACGGACGGTAAAGGACACGTTCCTGATGACCTGGCGGTCGGCGTGCTCGGGATGCCAGGCGTTCCAGCCTTCGACCTCCATGAGGACTTCGCCCGGCGTCCGGACGTGTTCGGGGAAGCGGTGGGTCATGTCCCGGCCCACCATGTCGCGGACGATCCGGTCCTCGCTCAGCCCGTTCTTCGTTTCCAGTGTGGAGACCGTCGTTCCGTCGCGGATCACGGTGACCGTGTCTGCCACGTATCGCACCTCGCCGAGCTTGTGCGAAATGATAATGCAGGTCACACCCTGCGCCTTCAGTTCCAGCATCAGATCGAGCAGCCTGCGGCTGTCGTTTTCCTGAAGCGCGGACGTCGGCTCGTCCAGGATCAGCAGTTTCACGTCCTTCGAAAGGGCCTTGGCGATTTCGACGAGTTGCTGTTTGCCCACCCCGATGCTGTCGACCTTGGTCGTGGGCGGCTCCTTGAGGCCGACCTTGGCGAGCAGCGCCTCGGTTCGGCTGTTGGTCTCACGCCAGTCGACCACGCCATGCCTGGACCGTTCGTTGCCGAGGAAGATGTTTTCAGCGATCGAAAGCTGCGGCACGAGCGCCAGTTCCTGGTGGATGATGATGATTCCCCGGTCCTCGCTGTCCCGGATGTCGCGAAAGGCCACCAGTTCGCCGTCGAAGATGATCTCGCCGTCATAGCTGCCGGCGGGATAGACGCCGGAAAGCACTTTCATGAGCGTCGACTTGCCGGCGCCGTTTTCACCGCAGATGGCGTGGATCTCGCCCCGGCGCACCTGGATGCTCACGCTGTCGAGCGCCCGGACGCCCGGAAAGGCCTTGGTGATTTCGCGCATTTCGAGAAGCGTTGTCATGATCTGCCCGAAGCTGGACTGAGGCCGGATTTCCTCCCCGGACAGGCGCCGGGGAGGATGACGCCGTTGGCTGTCAGAGCCTATTCAATCTCGTCCTTCGAATAGTAACCGCTTCCGATGAGCACCTCTTCCCAGTTGGATACGTCAACCGAAACCGGCACGAGGAGGTATGACGGAACGACCTTGACGCCGTTGTCATAGGTCTTCGTGTCGTTGATTTCGGGTTCGCTGTCCTTCAGCAGGGCGTCGACCATGCCGACGGTGACGCGGGCGAGTTCGCGGGTGTCCTTGAAGACGGTCGAATACTGCTCGCCCGCCAGGATCGACTTGACCGAAGGGATCTCCGCGTCCTGGCCGCTGACGATCGGCATCTGCAGGTCGCCGGAGCCATAACCCACGCCTTTCAGCGACGACAATATGCCGATCGAAAGACCGTCATAGGGAGACAGGACGCCGTGGATCTGCTGGTCGGTATAGTGCGCCGAGAGCAGGTTATCCATGCGCGCCTGGGCGACCGCGCCGTCCCAGCGCAGCGTGCCGACCGTATCCATGCCCATCTGTTCGGAGACGATGGTGATCCTGCCGTCATCGACATGCGGCTGCAGCACGCTCATCGCGCCGTCGTAGAAGAAATAGGCATTGTTGTCGTCGGGCGACCCGCCAAACAGTTCGACGTTCCATGTCTCCGCGTCGGGAAACCGTTCCTTCAGCCCGGAGACAAGCGATTCCGCCTGCTGAACGCCGACCTTGAAGTTATCGAAAGTCGCATAATAATCGACGTCGGGACTGTCGCGGATCAGACGGTCATAGGCGATGACCGGGATGCCCAGCGCGGCTGCATTGGCCAGCGCGTTGGAGAGCGTGGTGCCGTCAATGGCGGCGATCACCAGCGCATCGACCTCCTTGGTGATCATGTTCTCGATCTGCGCGAGCTGGTTGGGAATGTCGTCCTCGGCGTATTGCAGGTCGGTGTCGTAGCCCGCCGCCTCGAATTGTTCGACCATCGACTCGCCATCGGAAATCCAGCGCGAAGACGATTTTGTCGGCATTGCGATGCCGACGGTGTCCTTGTCCTGCGCAAACGCCGGCATTGCGAAGAGCCCTGCGCCAAAGGCGAGCGTGCTCAGCAGGGAAATCAGCTTTCTCATTCAATCCTCCCGGTAATGTCCTTCATCACGATCGACTCCTCCAGCCGACGCGACAGGTCGGGTCGTGCGGACCCGCCCGAACTGTATGAGGTCCAGTAGATGCAATTCAATTAATTAGATTGACAAATTGCATATCATTTTTGATATGCAGATAATGCTCAATCGCGCCAACAAACTGAAGCTGAGAGATCTGCGCCTGATCAAGGCGATCGCGGAGACCGGTCAGCTCGCCCTGGCGGCCGAGCGTCTGGCGATGACCCAACCGGCCGCCTCTCGCATGGTGTCCGGTATCGAACAGTCGATCGGCGCACCGGTTTTCGAACGCCATCCCAAGGGCATGACGCCCACTGCTGTGGGAAAAATCCTCGCCAGGAACGCAGCCGGTCTGCTCAAGGGCATGGACCAGACCCTGGCCGACGTTCAGTCGGCGATAACCGGCCAGTCCGGCGCCGTCCGCGTGGGCGCCGTCACCGGCGCCGCGGTCGGTTTCGTCGTGCCCGCAATCCAGAAGCTGAAGAAAACGGCGAGCGGAGCGGATATTCATGTGGATGTCGCGCCCAGCGACGTGCTGGTCGAGGGGCTCCTGGGCGGTGAATACGATTTCGTGCTCTCAAGGATACCTGCGGGCACGGATCCGCGGCAGTTTCAGGTGCGTCGCGGCCGGGTTGAAGTGATCCGCTTTCTGGTTCGTCGCGATCACCCCCTGGCGGGGCCGGGTCCGTTGAAGACTGCGGACCTCGCCGGCTGGGAATGGGTGGCGCAAGGACTGCGCACGCCCCTTCGGCAGGCGATCGAGGAAGCCTTCGTCTCCCGGGGAATTCCGCTGCCGGACGAGATCGTCAATACGTCGTCGCTCCTGGTGATGTTCGCCTATCTGGGCTCGACCGACGCCATCGCTCCGACATCGCGGGAGGTCGCGGAACTGGTCGCCCCGACCAGCGGCGCCAGCCAACTCGCGGCGCTGGATCTGGAAGACCCCATCATCATCAATCCCTATTACCATCTGATCTCGATGAAGAACCAGTCGCTAAGCCCGATAGCGATGCAGCTCCACGACCTGGTCTATGCCGCGCTCTCCGGGGAAAGCTGATCTCTCCGCGTTGGCGGCCGGTCGGCCGCGCAGGAGGCTTCTTCACAGTCCCGGAGGATCCGAAAACCACCCTGAGGTTTCCAACTCTCAATCGGCAAACACCAGCAAGTCAGTTCCGCCCCACGAGACAAACACCTTCTCGCCCGGCTGAAACATCTCCGCTTCCGTGCCGCCAGTCAGTTTGACGACCTTGAACGTCGTGTCGGCTAAGCTTTTCTGGATGCTTTTGCGATCGGCTGTCAGTCCGACGCCCTTCGATAGGCGCATCGCCAAAATTCGAACAAATAGCAAACACCGCTGCTGCAATTTTTCGGCGTTTGTGCTATATAGCGCCACTAGGGAGAAGCTTCTGTCACTGCGAAAAAAAGCGCTTTGAATGGCAGAATCCGAAATTCCCGAAACAAAGCCAGATATCGCGCGCAATCCCCGATTTCCCCAAACGAAGCCAGATTTGCCGAAACGCTCATTTACCGAAACAAAGCCAGAACCTGACTTCACCTCTAAAAGTTTATCTAAATATATGATTTTTAATGATATTTTGGCGCACCCGACAGGATTCGAACCTGTGACCTCTGCCTTCGGAGGGCTAAGGAATTGGGTTTCTGGTGGTTTCCCAACATTCCAAGACATTCTTTAATATACTGAATTTTTTTATTTTTTTACCATTTTCGTATTTTAACGTTCCTTGACGTTTCCCTGTCGGTGGTTACTATGTGGTTACTTTTTCAAAAAAGTAACCACCGATTTGGAACCCGTCGCATGCCCAACAAACTGACGAAATCAGTCGTCGATCATGCTCATCCTGCAGACCGTGACTACTTCCTGTGGGATAGCGATCTGAAGGGTTTCGGCATCAAGATCTCAAAGGGCGGCCGAAAGACTTATGTCTGCAAATATCGGGTCGGAGCTGGACGATCTGCTCCAACAAGACGCTACACGATTGGCGCACATGGATCTCCCTGGACCGTCGATCAGGCCAGAGCTGAAGCCCGTCGCATCCTCGGCAGAGCCGCAAATGGTGAAGACCCTGCACAAGAAAAGCAGGACGAGAAGAAACAGATCACGGTTACCCAGCTCTGCGATCTATACCTCGAGCACGGAACCGGAACAAAGAAGCCAAGTACCGTGGCCACCGATCGAGGGCGTATCAAGCGACACATCAAGCCGCTACTTGGCAAGAAAAAGGTGCGGGACGTTACTCGTGCGGATATCAAACGTTTCTTGCAAGATGTTTCGAATGGAAAGACATCAGCCGATGTAAAGACCGGGTTGCGAGGTCGCGCCATTGTAAGGGGTGGCAAAGGGGCAGCCACTCGAACCGTTGGTCTGCTCGGCGGGATTTTCAGCTACGCCATTGATTGCGGATTGATCGAGACAAACCCCGTGCACGGCGTCAAGCGGTTTCCAGACAGGAAGGGAGAACGATACCTCAACCAGAATGAACTCGTGCGACTTGGGCAGGCTTTGCAGCTGGGATTGGTGACGGGCATCAATCCACAGGCAATCGCAATCCTGAAATTACTCATGTTTACGGGAATGCGGAAAAGAGAGATTGAAACGCTGCGGTGGAGCGAGGTCGACTCAGATCGTGGATATCTACGACTGGAAGATTCGAAAACGGGACAGAAATCCGTTCCGCTGAGTGCACCCGCGAGACAAGTAATCTCCGAAATTCCAGCACTTGAAGGAAGCACCTTCGTGTTCCCCGCTTTCCGAGGCAACGGATTCTATGAAGGCACTCCGAAGGTCTGGAAGAAAATCCGAAAAATGGCGGGGATCGAAGATGTCCGGCTTCATGACCTGCGTCACAGCTTTGCCAGTGTGGCAGTATCCGGTGGCGCCAGCCTGCCACTCATCGGTTCACTTCTCGGCCACAAAGATGTCGCCACAACCCATCGGTATGCGCATCTCTATGATGATCCTGTTAGGGCTGCCAGCGAGGCTGTTGGGGCCCAATTAGATGCTTTTATGGCAGTAGCAGCGGTGCGTAAGTGAAAATGAATCCCTAGCATCAATATTTCAGGCTCGGTTATCCTCTGGATATCTCAGTTTCAGATATCGAAACTGTTACGGCCATTCCAGATACAAAGATCGCATTAGAACAACCGGTTCAGTCATAGCACACCCTATGCTATGACTGTTCGGACGAGGTCGGTAAAATAGATGGAAGCCGCTCTCTACAATCAACTATCGCAATCGGAGATCGTATTGTCGAAGACCGGATCTGAATCAGACACCCAGAAGAAAAGCAAACCGAAGCGGCCCTCACTGCGGGAGATGCACAAACAGGAGAGCCGAAAAAGGCTCGTTGAAGCCGGTCGCTCAATGTTTGAGGAAAACGGGTTCCTCAATACGTCCGTGGAGTTGATCACCAATGCGGCCGGAGCCAGCCGGGGAACCTTCTATCTTCATTTCAACAGCACAGCGGAAGTACTTGTCGAAGCGGTGACGCAAGCCCACATCGATCGCGTGCTCGAACTTTTCGACAATCTCGCTTCGCTCGAATCGCTGACGCCGGATTCGCTGCAATCTTGGATTTGCGATTACATCTCTCTTTATGAAGAGACGAAGCTGATCATGCGGGCATTTCTGCAAGGCCAGAGCCGCGGCGGTCAGGACGTGCTGAATACTGCTGACGAAGTGCTTGAAGGGTTTCTTGCTGCCATCGTAACCAAGATCTCCCTGATGCGCGAGAAGCGTGGTTTCAAACCGGACCCTGCGGAAGACAAGATGCGGGCACTCCTGATGTGGGCTCAATTGGAAAGGCTATGTTACTACTGGTTCATTCGCGGACAGGAGACAATCGACCGTAAACGCGCCGCAGCGCTCATTTCCGAATCCTGGATGGCGCTCCTGATAGAATCGAAGCGCAATTGAAACTCCAATTTGATAAACTGTATTTTCACTTGACATACTGATCAGTTATCGGTCACTCTATTCTTCAAGCTTGATGAAGCAGCGTATTGACGCCCAACAGGCAAGAGGGATTCTCATGAGCGATTTCAGATTGGCTATGCGAGGTCTGTGTCAGACCGTAGGTATTGTGACCACGGTTGATCGCGGGCAGTGTCGGGGTATGACGGCAAGTTCCATCACGTCCGTTTCAATGGACCCGCCCTCGGTACTGGTGAGCGTCAACAAGGATGCATCCATCCATTCTGCAATCACCAGCAGCAGGCGCTTCAGCGTCAATTTCCTGTCGGACGTTCAGGAAGATCTCAGCCGAATTTTCAGTTCGGAGATACCCGGCGAAGAGCGGTTTCTCCACGGAGAATGGGTTAAGGAAGACGGCTGTCCACCAGAGCTCGTTGGTGCCCTTTCGGTCATTTCCTGCGACCTGGAAACGACGTCGACATTCGCGACGCATACAATATTTCTAGGTTGCGTCAGAACCGTCAGGTTGAGCAACGCCGGTTATCCGCTGGTGTATATGCAGGGGCGCTACCATCCGCTTCGGGAAAAAGGCGCCGCTGCTTGAGCGCGACATCCGACACCGCCGTATCAAAACAGCCGATGGTATCTTCGATAGATGCGCTTCGAGAGACGCTGCGCATTCCCGTCGTGGCGTCGCCGATGTTTATCGTTTCGGGCCCGTCGCTCGTCATGGCCCAGTGCAAGGCAGGCGTCGTCGGCTCTTTTCCGGCGCTCAACGCGCGGCCGTCCGAACAGTTGGACGATTGGCTCACCGAGATTCGTGAAGAACTTGCGGGCCATGATGCGACTTCAACCGGACGCCTTCCTGCCCCATTTGCAGTCAACCAGATCGTCCATCGCAGCAATACGCGTCTGGATCATGATCTCGCAGTATGTGTCAGGCAGCAGGTCCCTGTCGTCATCACATCGCTTGGCGCCGTGCCGGAAATCTATGACGCAGTCCATTCCTATGGCGGCGTGGTATTCCACGACGTCATTCACGATCGTCACGCGCGCAAGGCCATCGAGATGGGAGCCGACGGGCTTATCGCGGTCGCAGCCGGCGCCGGCGGACATGCGGGCGTCCTGTCTCCCTTCGCCCTCGTGCAGGAAATCCGGCGCTGGTTCGACGGACCGCTGCTGCTTTCCGGCTCGATCGCCAATGGCGCGTCCATCCTGGCCGCGCAGGCGATGGGCGCGGACTTCGCTTACATAGGCTCCCCGTTCATCGCAACGCAGGAAGCCCGCGCAGTGGACGCCTACAAGCAGATGGTCGTCGATGCGAAAGCCGCCGACATCGTCTACACCGACTTCTTCACCGGCGTGCACGGCAATTATCTGAAGGGATCCGTGCTTGCACAGGGACTGGATCCGGACGATCTGCCGCGTTCTGACCCGTCTCGCATGGATTTTTCCGCCGGGGCCGGCAAGGCCTGGAAGGATATCTGGGGATGCGGTCAGGGCGTCGGAGCGGTCGACGCGGTCGTGCCTGCGGCCGAACTCGTCGACAGGCTGGCGCGGGAATATCGCGAGGCCAGGAAGCGCCTCGTCGAAATCTGACTGGGAGGAGAACATAATGACGAATGCACCGGACTGGGTCTCCTTTTATGCCCGCAGGAACGGCATTGCTCCTGCCCTGGAATCCGTCGACAACGGAAAGACGATGAGCTGGGGACAGCTCGAACAGCGCGTATCAGCCCTCTCCGGCGTTCTGGTTTCCCGGTTCGGTGTGAAACGGGGCGACCGGGTATCGGTAATCGCCGAAAACGATTTCCGGGTTTTCGAACTGCTGTTCGCCTGCATGCGGATCGGCGCGATCTTCGTGCCGATGAACTGGCGCCTGACGCCGACCGAGTTGTCGGTGTTGATCGAGGATTGCGAGCCTGGGGTCCTTTTGCACGACGAGATCTGGGCCGAAACCGCCCAACAGCTTGTCCGACTGGCCGACGGCGAAATCACGCTGTTCGGCTGGGGCGCGTCTGGCGGCGAGTACGAACGCGCCATGGCCGCTGCAGAGCCACTGGCGGGAAACTGGACCGCCGATATCGATGATCCGACATGCATTCTCTACACCTCCGGCACGACGGGCATTCCCAAGGGCTCTCTCGTGTCCCACCGCACCTTGCTGGCGCAGGTCGAAAACGCCTTCGTTGACTGTCTCCTCGGTCTACCTGGCTCCAAATACCTCAATCCCATGCCGCTCTTCCACGCAGGCGGGCTCACGACGCTCTGCCTGCCGGTATTGGCGTCGGGCGGCGCGGTGGCCTTCGCCCGCCGTTTTGACCCTGCGCAATGCCTGGACTGGCTGGTCGATCCGGCGCGGGAAGTCACCCATTTCAACGGCTCTCCCATCTTCTTTGAGCAGTTGGCGGGCTGTTCGGGCTTCGGGCGATCCGGTTTCAGTCATCTCAAACACGCCCATGTGGCGGGGGCGACCATTATGGATTCCCTGATCGACCAATGGGCGGACGCCGGCTTTCTGGTCCAGCAGTTTTATGGCGGCACAGAGATGGGGCCTTCGGCAATGGCCATGCCGCTTTCCCGCGTCCTCGACAAACGCGGGTCGTGCGGACTGCCGATGCTGTTGACGCGGTCACGCCTGGTCGACGCCGACATGGTCGACGTACCGATCGGCAGCGAAGGCGAGATACTGCTCGCAGGTCCCGCAATCACCCCCGGATACTGGCGGCGTGAACCGACCTCGGCCGACTGGTCCGACGGATGGTTTCGCACCGGCGACGTGGCGCGTCAGGATGAAGATGGGTTTCATTACATCGTCGACCGCGTGAAAGACGTCTACAAGTCGGGCGGCGAGAGCGTCTTCCCGGCCGAAATCGAACGCGCCCTGCTTGAAATGCCCTCGGTCTCGGAAGTGGCGGTCATCGGCGTTCCCCATGACCGATGGGGCGAAGTCGGCTGCGCTGTCATTGTGGCAAAGCAGGGAGACAGGCTTACGGTCGAGGATCTCCAGATCCATCTTCAGGGACGCTTCGCACGCTACAAGTTCCCCAAGGAGATCATGCTTGTCGACGACCTGCCGCGCAACGCGCTTGGGAAGACCGACAAGAAACTGCTGCGCGGACGCTACGCCGCGCTCAGGAGTGAAGGTGCTCGGAAGGTCGATCAAGCCACTGTATGATTAACAATAAGTCCATATAATTATCATTTCATATATTGACTAAACATACAGTTCATTTATTACCTTCCCATGTTTGCGCTGGTGGAGGTCAATATGCTGGACGAGGAGTACAGGCCGTTTTTCCGGGAGGATCACCGGCTGTTTCGAGACCAGGTGCGGTCCTTCCTTGAACGGGAAATAGAACCCCATCACGAACAATGGGAACGAGACGGCGTCGTCTCGCGCGACGCCTGGCTGAAGGCCGGCGCAGCGGGCATTCTCTGCTCATCAGTCACGGAAGAACATGAAGGTCCAGGCGGCGACTATCTGCACAACGCCGTCGTCATCGAAGAAATGGCCTACGTCGGTGTGTCAGGACCAGGCTTCTGGATTCATTCCGAAATGGTCGTGCCCTATATCGAGACGTTTGGAACAGCGGAGCAGAAGTCCCGCTGGCTGCCGCAACTGGTCTCTGGCGAAGCGATCGGCGCGGTCGGCATGTCGGAGCCCGGCGCGGGCAGCGATCTGCGCGGCATCACGACGTCGGCGGTTCGCGTTCCGGAGGGCTGGCGGATCCGCGGCCAAAAGGTCTTTATCTCCAACGGCCAGCTTGCCGATCTTGTGGTGCTTGCCGCAAAGACCTCGCCGAAGGAACGCTCCTCCCGCAGCCTGTCGCTTTTCCTTGTCGACACCTCCCTGCCCGGTTTCCGGCGCGGCAAGAACCTCGACAAGCTCGGCTACCATGCGCAGGACACGTCAGAACTGTTCTTTGACGACCTGATCGTTCCCGAAGACGCACTGCTCGGAAATGAGGGCGACGGATTCAGCCAGTTGATCCACGGACTGGCGCGGGAGCGCATATCGATCGCGGTGTCGTGCCAGGCAAAAGCCGAATACGCCTTTCGCCAAACGCTGGCCTACGTGAAGGAGCGAAAGCTTTTCGGACGTGGTCTCGGCGAGTTCCAGAACACCCGCTTTCGCCTGGCCGACCTCAGAACGGAAATCGCCGTCGGGCGCGCCTATGTCGACCAGATGCTGGTGCGCTACATCGAAGGCGGGCTTGACGCCGAAACGGCGGCCCTCGCCAAGCTGTGGACGACAGAGATGCTTGGCCGCGTCGTCGACGCATGCCTTCAGCTCCATGGCGGCTGGGGTTACATGCGGGAGTTTCCGATCGCCCGCGCCTATGCCGACGCCCGCGTCGAACGCATCGCCGGCGGGTCGTCCGAAGTGCTACGCGAGATTATCGGCCGCGCGGTTGTCGGAGGTGAGCGATGAGCGCCGCCTATATCGTCGACGCCGTTCGCACGCCGCGGGGACGCGGTCGTCCCGACGGCGGACTGCATACGCTTTCGCCGATCGATCTCGGCGCCGCCGTCCTGAAGGCGATCGTCGAGCGCACGAACATCGATCCGGCTATCGCCGACGACTGCGTGTTGGGCTGCGCCGAAACGGTGAACGACCAGGGATCGAACATAGCCCGGTCCTCCTGGCTTTACGCCGGGTTGCCGGATGAAGTGCCGGGAATGGTCGTCAGCCGCTTTTGCGGATCGGGCCTCGACGCCGTTAACACGGCCGCCGCCAAGGTCATGTCCGGTCAGGCGGATGTCGTCGTTGCGGGCGGGGTGGAAATGCTGTCCCTGGTGCCGATGCTCGGCACCGGCGGCCCGACGGGCAGCGACGCCTGGTTCAATACGGCGAGCTGGCTGACGCCGCAGGGCGTTGCGGCGGACCTGATCGCGACGGTCAACGGCTTTTCCCGCAAGGAAGTCGACGCCTTCGCCGTCAAGAGCCAGGACAAGGCGGCGGCCGCACAAGCCGAAGGCCGGCATGCCAATGCGATCGTACCCGTGCACGATTTCAACGGTGAACTGGCGCTTGCAAAGGACGAACATCCCCGCCCCGGAACCACTGTCGAAACACTTGCCGGGTTGCGACCGGCATTCGCGGACATGGGCCTGAAAGGCGGTTTCGACAGCCTTCTGAAGCGCCGCTATCCCGACCTCATCGGCATCGATCACGTGCATCATGCTGGCAACTCGTCCGGCATCGTCGATGGCGCATCCGCCCTCCTCATCGTCTCGGAAGAAGCCCTCAAGCGTCACGACCTGACACCGAAGGCCCGCATTTCGGGCTTTGCGCAGGTCGGCGTTGACCCCTCCATTATGTTGATCGGGCCCGACGCGGCGTGCCGCAAATGTCTCGGACGCGCTGCGCTGGACTACGACGACATCGATCTTTTCGAAATCAACGAGGCCTTTGCGGCCGTGGTCCTCGATTTCATGAAACGCAGCGACGTCAACGAAGAGCGAATCAATGTTTCCGGCGGCGCCATCGCCTATGGCCACCCGATCGGCGCAACCGGCGCGATGCTGACCGGGACGCTTGTCGACGACATGGCTCGCACCGGCGCAAGACGAGGCGTGGTCAGTATGTGCGTCGGCGTCGGCATGGCCGTCGCAACCCTGCTGGAGACCGTTCAATGACCGAGATTATCAGCCGCGTTGACCGGGACGGCGTTGCAGTGCTGGTCTGGGACGACCCGGACCGCCCCGTCAACGTCAAGTCAGCCAAAGCAATAGCCGCGCTCAGCGACATGATCGACGTCGTTCTCGCCGACGATGTGGTAAAAGGGTATGTCATCGCATCCGGCAAGTCGGACTTCATCGCCGGCGGCGACATAGAGGAACTGCGCCGTTGCTCGAAGCCGTCGGAGGTCGATGCGCTTCTCAATCCGGTGCGCGCCTTGCTCGCCAGGATCGAAAACGGCGGAAAGCCGGCCGTCGCAGCGATCAGGGGAAATGCGCTGGGCGGCGGACTGGAACTGGCGCTCGCATGTCACGGACGCGTCGCCGTCGACACCGCAGCCACGAAATTCGGTCAGCCCGAAATAACGCTCGGCCTAATGCCTGGAGCCGGCGGCACGCAACGCCTGCCGCGTCTGGTCGGCCTGAAGCAGGCCATGCAGATGATATTGACGGGTCGCCCGATATCCGCCTGCGAAGCGCGCGCCTTCGGCCTCGTTGACCAGCTCACCGACGAGGACGGACTGATCGACGCCGCCTGTGCGCTGATCGCGGACGGCCTCTCCCCGGAGCAGCGGTGGAGCCGGCGCGACTATGAGTTCAATTTCGATCCGCAGTCCGCGGCCGGCAGGCGCCTGTTCGCCATGCAGTGGCCAATGACGAAAGCGCGTCTCGGCGAGGCTGACATCGCCCAAGACGCAATCCTCATGGCGCTGCATCACGGGCTGGAACGTCGGCTGGACGCCGGTCTGCTGATCGAAGCCAGACATTTCGCCCGCGTCGCTTCCTCCGACGCGGCCCACAACACGATCCGCACCGGCTTCATCGGCATGAATGAATTGCGGCGGATACCTGCAAGACCGGCCGGCTGCGACACACGCAGCTTCGGGCGCACGGCCGTCGTTGGCGCGGGGCTGATGGGATGCGGGATCGCCTACTGCCTCGCGCAATCCGGTCTGGCCGTCAGGTTGATTGACCGGGACCAGGAAACCGCGACGAAAGGCAAGGAGACCATCCTGCGCATCGCCGAACGGCAGCAAAAGGCGGGACGCCTGAGCGAAGCCGGGCGAGACGCCATCCTCGCGAAGATCGAGCCCGTCGGACCGGATGCGTCGCTCGCTGACATCCACGCGGTCATCGAAGCCGTTTTCGAAGACAAGGCGGTGAAATCCGAAGTTCTGCAACGCGTCAGCGCCTCCCTCAAGCCGGGCGCGCTGATTGCGTCCAATACATCGACGCTTCCGATCTCCGGATTGGCCGAGCGCCTTGCAAAACCAGACGACTTCCTTGGCCTGCATTTCTTTGCTCCGGTCGAAAGAATTGATCTCGTCGAGGTCGTACGTGGCGAAAAGACGTCGGACAGGACGCTCGCCGCAGCGCTTGATCTGATCAAGCTGATGCGCAAGCTGCCGGTCGTGGTCGAGGACGGTCCGGGCTTTTTCACAAGCCGGGTGCTCGGCTCCTATACCGGCGAAGCGCTGACCATGCTTGCGGAAGGCGTGGACCCGGTGCTCGTTGACAATGTCGCACTGGCGTTCGGCATGCCGCTCGGACCGCTACACATGGCGGACCTGACCGGGATTCCGGTGCTGACGATGATCTTCGACAGCCTGAAGGCGAATGAGAAGAGCATGGTGGGCCTGCGCGCCGACGAGGCGCTGACAGCGCTGAAAGACCGTGGCCGGATCGGCAAATCAACCGGCGGCATTTACGATCATTCGAAGGACGGAATTACGCGCTGGTCGGGGCTAGAAGCCGTTTTCCCAGCGAACCAGGCGCCCGTTTCAGCCGAAACCATCCGGATGCGCCTCGCCTGCGCACAGTCGCTGGAAGCCGTCCGCGCCCTTGAAGCCGGCGTCCTGCGCGCGCCGATCGACGGAGATGTCGCCGCGCGGCTGGGGTGGCGCTATCCGCTGGCGCATGGCGGCGTGTTCGCCTTCATCGACACGATGGGCGCAGACCAATTCGTGGCCGCCTCCCGTGATCTGGCCTCCAATTACGGCTCCCGTTTCGATCCACCCGCCCTTCTGGTCGGCATGGCCAAGCGCGGCGAAACATTTCACAGCTTGTAGGAGAGCCTCATGTCGATTTCTCTGGCGGAAGCCAATGACGTCCTCCAGTCGGTCTTCTGCGACTGGGTCAAACAGATGGAACTACGGGTCACTGACATCAACGGCGACCGTGTGCGCTTTCTGATGCCCGCGGCTGACCAGTTCATGCGTTTCGGCGAAACGCTTTCGGGTCAGGCGGCGATGGCGATCGCGGACACGGCCATGACGGTTACGCTGGCCAACGCGCTGGGCGGCTTCAAACCAGTCGGAACCGTCGACGTCTCCGTCTCCTTCATGCGTCCGATCCCGGCCGGCGACATCGTCTGCGAAGGGTCGATACTCCGCCTCGGCCGGACGATGGGTTTTTGCCAGGCCGTTCTGCGAGCCGCCGGCGACGAGCGCGCAGCGATTCAGGTGACAGGGACCTACGCTATTCCGCCCGCGGCCTCAGCCAAAAACGGGTAGATTAAGCTGATCATATCAATTAATTATTTGACATAGTGTTTAGTGAATATATTATAAGGTCAATAAATACCAAGGAGGTCACCCAAAATGAATTTCGGCTTGCTCACGCTCATGGATTATCACGCCGGAATGCAGGATGAAGCGACCTATCTGAATGATACGCTTTCGCTTTTCGAGCTGGCCGATACGCTTGGCTACAGCACG
Source organism: Flavimaribacter sediminis (assembly GCF_019492055.1). Classification (GTDB taxonomy): domain Bacteria; phylum Pseudomonadota; class Alphaproteobacteria; order Rhizobiales; family Rhizobiaceae; genus Flavimaribacter; species Flavimaribacter sediminis. The sequence goes on from NZ_JAICBX010000002.1 coordinate 179,376, forward strand.
GCCTGGATTGGCGAGGAGCATTTCTATCACTTTGGCGTCTGCCCGAGTCCTCAGATCATGCTTGCGGCGCTCGCCCGCCGCACCTCCAGTATCCGACTTGGAACCGCGATCAGCCTCCTGCCGTTCGAAAACCCGCTCCGCAAGGCCGAGGATTTTGCGCTGCTGGACGTGATCTCCGGCGGTAGGCTGAATTTCGGCGTCGGCCGGGGCTCGATCCCGAAGCATTTCGAAGGGTTCGGAGTGGCCGCGCGTGACAGCCGGGAGCGTTATGAGGAAGCCATCGAAATCATCCGCAGGTCATGGACCGAACGATCGATCGCCCATGACGGCGAATACTGGACTGTTCCCGAAATTTCGGTGTCGCCAAAGCCGGCGCAGACTCCGCATCCGCCATTCTGGCGTGGAACAGTCAGCATCGAATCCTTCATGCATGCGGCCGAATGCGGAGACAACGCCTTCATTATTCCGTGGGTGGCCGCTCCCCTTTCCGAAATGGCCGAACGTTACAAGCGCTACCGGGCTCACGCCCACGAGCGTGGCCACCGACATGTCAAAGGCACCGCCGTCTACATGCTCTTTATCGATGAGGACTACGAAACGGCGCTTGCCAAAGGCAAGGAAGAAAGCCGGCGCTACGCCGAACTCATCACCGAGCATTACGGACGCAATAAGGACAAGACATACGCCACCGGTTCCGCGGCGTTCGAACATGCGCAATACATCATGTCGATCACCGACAATCTGGAAGAACGCGCGATCGTCGGCACGCCGGATATGTGCCGCAGAAGGATCCAGGAAATCGATGAGGAGCTGGGCGGCGTCGACGAGTTCGCCTTCTACCTGCACGCGGGCGGGCGCAGCACCGATGAGGCGCGCCGGTCCATCCAGCTCTTCGCAAGGGAGGTCATGCCGGCGTTCGAAGCCATTCCCGCCGAGTGAGGCGGATGGCCGAAACCGGCTTTTTCAACGCATATTCAAGCAATCGGGAGGACTATCAATGAAGCATACCATCGGAAAATATCTGGCCGGTGCGGCGTCGGCGGCGATCTGGGCCGGACTGACTGTCGGCGGCCACGCAGCCGATACATTGCGTCTGGCGCATTTTCTGCCGCCGCAACATCCGATCCACGCGACGGCCGAAAAATGGGGCGCGTCGATTTCCGAGGCGTCCGGCGGAGAACTGACGATCCAGATATTCCCGGCCCAACAACTGGGTTCGGCCTTCGATCACTACAATCTCGCGCGCGACGGAATTGCCGACATCGCCGCGGTCAATCCCGGCTACCAGCCCGGGCGTTTTCCGATTTCCGGAGCGATCGAGCTGCCACTCATCCTGTCGAACGCCACCGGCGGCTCGCAGGCCGTCGACGAATGGTATCGCCAGTACGCCGAAACCGACATGCCGGACGTGGTGTTCTGCATGGCGACCATCCACCAGCCGGCAAGCTTTCACACGGTGAACAAGGCCATCGTCGAGCCGAAGGACGTGGACGGGTTGCGGGTGCGGACCGGCAACGCGACGATCGCCCAGTTCGTTAAGGAACTCGGCGGAAGCAACATTCAGGGTTCCACCGCCGAAGTGAAGGACATCCTCCAGAAAGGCGTCGCAGACTCAGTCATCTGGCCCTGGGGCTCGGTCAGCCTTTTCGGGATCGACAATACCGTCAAATACCATCTCGATGTGCCGCTCTCGGTATCTGCGCTCATGTTCGTGATGAACAAACAGAAATACGAGAGCCTGCCCGAGGCAAGCCGCAAGGTGCTGGATGACCATTGCACGTCGGAATGGGCGCGCCAGATCGCCACGCCATGGGCCAATTTCGAGGCTGCCGGCGTCGAGAAGCTCGGCGGCATGGAAGGTCACGCCATCAACACGCCGGACGCCGCGCAGCTTGAAGCGTGGAAAGCGGCGGCTGCTCCCGTCGTCGAGATCTGGGCTGAATCCGTGACCGAAAAGGGCGGCGATCCGGACGAGATCCTCGCCAACCTGAAAAAGTCCGCGGCGAAGTACGACGCAAGCGCTGAATAAGTTAAGCTTAGGCCTCGCTCCGCGATTCTCGTGTCCGGAGCGAGGCTGATTGCAGATCGGCGCGTCCGGGAAACTGTCCCGGCGCCGGAGGGGATACATGACAGACAGGCGCACGGACCGGATTGTCGGCATCATCGAGTGGACCGCCGGCGCGTTCGTGCTGGCGATGATGCTCAATACGGTCGTCGCAATCATCCTGCGCTATTTCTTCGCCACGGCGATCCCCGATTATTACGATATCGGCCGCTTCATGCTCTGCATTCTGGTCCTTTGGGGCATCTCCACGACCAGCTATCGAGGCGGGCACATCACCATGGACATGTTGTGGACGGTCGCGGCCAAGGGATGGCGCAGAGCCATTGACCTTTTTGCAGGCGTCGTCAGCTTCGCAGCCCTCGCCGTGCTTTGCCTGTCTCTCCTCGACCAGACGCTGCAGACCCGGCAGGACAACATTCTCACCTACGACACGCGCATGCCGACCTGGCCATTTCTAGCGATCGCCTGGCTCGGCACTGTCGCGGCGCTCGTCCTGATCGCCATTCGCGTCTTCAAAGGCCTCCGCTCGCGGTCCGGTCTGGACGATGACACACAGCCCGGGGCTGAACAGGCATGATGGCCGTCATCGCCTTTGTTGCGCTCGGCTGTCTCATGCTGCTGCGCGTGCCGATCGGCCTGGCAATGGGCATTGTCGGAGCCGTAGGGGTCGGTCAGATCATCGGCTGGCACGGCGCTTACCGCATGATCGGAACAATCGCCATCCGCACCACCACGGACTACGCATTCGGCATCATCCCGATGTTCCTGCTGATGGGCGCGATCGTTTCGCACAGCGGCATCAGCACGGAGCTCTACCGCGCCGCCAACGCTTTCGTCGGACGGTTCCGGGGCGGTCTGGCGCTTGCGACCATCGGCGCATGCGGCGGATTTTCGGCGATTTCCGGTTCGTCGGTAGCGACCGCCGCCACCTTCTCGTCGGTGGCCTTTCCCGAAATGGTCCGGAAGAACTATCCGCGCAGCCTCGCAGCCGGCGTCATCGCGGCGGGCGGCACGCTGGGCATTCTCATTCCGCCTTCCACGGTGCTTGCCGTCTACGGCATCATCACGCAGCAGGACATCGGCAAACTGTTCATCGCCGGCATCCTGCCGGGCATGCTCGCCATCGCCATGTACATGTTGACCATTTCCGCGATCGGGTTCCTGAAACCCGGATTTCTGCCTGAAGGCCACCGCGCCGAATGGCGTGAAAAGATCGAGTCGCTCAAGGGCATATGGGCGACGCTCGTCCTGTTCTGCTTCGTGATCGGCGGCCTTTACGGCGGTCTGTTCACACCCACGGAAGCCGGTGCAACCGGCGCCGCTGGCGCCTTCGTGATCGGATTGCTACGTCGGCGGCTTTCGCTCTCCGCCATCAGGTCCGCGCTGATCGATACGACCCGCGTCAGCGCCGCGATCTTCACGATCCTGATCGGCGCGCTTCTCTTCGGCTATTTCCTCGCCCTCACCCAGACGCCGCAGGCGATCACGTCCTTTCTCGCCAATCTCGGCGTCGGCTCCTATGGCGTTTTGATCCTGATCCTCCTCATGTATCTGTGCCTGGGATGCGTCATGGATTCCATGGCGATGATCGTTCTCACCCTACCGATCGTTTTCCCGATTATTCTCAATCTCGGCTTCGATCCGATCTGGTTCGGCATCGTGCTGGTCGTCGTCGTGGAACTCGGCATTATCACGCCGCCGATCGGCATCAACCTGTTTGTCATCAAGAGCGTCATGAGCGACGTGCGGCTGAACGACATCTACCGGGGCGTAACGCCGTTCATCGTCACCGACATCCTGCGTCTGGCGCTGCTTGTCGCATTTCCCGCGATATCGCTCTTCCTGCCATCGCTCATGCCTTAGCGAGTCTCCCGAAAGGAGCGCTTCAATGATCGTCGATTATGAGAAATCCCGCGGATTACGCCTGCTCGAAGCCGAAGATACGCGCAATTTCAAGGTGACCATTGCAAGTCCTGTTGACCTGCCTCCGGCGGAACGGGGCCTGAAGATCAACGGCATGGAGGCTCTGGTTCCAATCGCTCTTCCCCCTTCGCTGCCGGGCGCGCCCGAAGATCCCGAATGGCTTGAAGCTTATCAGAACATGGTTGAAAAGGCCGCCGGCCATGGATGGATCGACAGCGCGCGGCAGTCCATCTACGCTCATGTCGAGATAGCACCGTCGCGCGACTGACGGGGAGAACCCGATGACCCACAAACTCATCCAGCACATATCTGGCGTGGCGGAGATCGTCTTTTCCAACCCACCGGCCAACGCCCACGGCATCGGCGATCTGGATGAACTTGCCGCCCTGCTTCAAGAAACCGAGAAAAATCCGGACATCGGAGTCATTGTCCTCCGGTCAGAGGGTAAAGGCTTTTCTGCTGGCGGAAACATGAAGGAGATGCTGGAGCTCGAGGGCCATCATGGCATCATCGGCCAGGCGAGGAGCGGTTACGCGGCGAGCCTCGCCATCGCGGAATGCGCCGTCCCGGTCATCGGCGCCGTGCATGGATATTGTATCGGCGTCGGCGTGCTTCTGGCCGCCGTCTGCGACATTGTCCTCGCAAGCGACGACGCCTCGTTCCTGCTCGCCGAAATCGACTTCGGCGCGACCGCCGGCGCCATACAGGCGATCGGCCTGATGCCTGAGAAACGACTACGCAGCGCCATGTACACCGCAGAAAAAGTCATGGCGACGGAACTCGAGCGCTACGGCTCGATCCACTCCATCGTATCCCGGGACGATCTTTCCACGACGGCGCTTGAATTGGGTGAGACAATTGCCGCGAAGTCGCCTGTCTCCGTGCGCGCCATGAAGGCCTCGATCGACGGCTCGGTGGCCCGCAGCATCCGCGATTACTATCGCGCCGAGATCAGCTACACCTACGAACTCAACATGCTGGGTGCCGCCGCGGAGGCTCGCAAAGCGTTTTTCGAAGGGTGATGAACGAATCACTCGGCTTCCTGGAATTGCGATTGTCGCTCGAGATACAAATCCAGCGCAGCTTGAGCGGTCGCCACACGCCATTCCTTGACCAATCTCACCGCCTCAAGCTTGAACTCTCGGCTGAACCTCCTTCTCTGCATTCATAAACTCCGGTTTCGTCTTCAACACCTTATCTCGGTGTCCACGAAACCGGCAGCAGCTCAATGTCGAAAAAATCCAATTCGATTAGCTCGGTTGGACAGACCACATCCTCAACAAGAGGCTGAGAGATAATTCCAACTCATTCAAACCAACCAGTTAGTTGACAATCCATCTTAACCGAAAATACTCTTCGCGCGTACACCATTAATTCGCGCTGGGTGATTGCAACAATGGACACCTTCGACACGATAATCGTAGGGGGCGGAGCGGCTGGGTGCGTGCTGGCCAACCGCCTCAGCGCCGACTCCGACAGGCGTATACTTCTGCTCGAAGCAGGACCCGGCGACATGCCGGAAGCAGCCCGGATGCCGGGTGCCTGGATCAGCCTGATCGATACCGAGTACGACTGGAAATATCACACCACGCCGCAGGCCCACTGCATAGGCCGTCGCATCGCCTGGCCGCGTGGAAAATTGCTCGGCGGTTCGGGATCGACAAATGCAATGGTCTATATGCGCGGCTCCCCGTCCGACTATGATCGCTGGGCAGCAAATGGTTGCCCGGGTTGGTCGTGGAACGATGTGCTTCCCTGGTTCAGAAAATCCGAGAACAATCCGCGTCTCGGCGGCTCCCCCACGCATGGCGACAGCGGCGAACTTCTGGTTGTCGACGTTCCCCAGCATGATCCTTCGGAAAAGCTTTGGGTGGAGGCGGCACAGGAATACGGCCTGCCCTACAATCCGGACTTCAACAGCGGCGAGCAGTTCGGATGCGGGTTTTTCCAGGTTTTCATGAAGGATGGAGAGCGCCACGGCCCGGCAACGGCCTTTCTCGACCCGGTTCGGGCACGGCCAAACCTCACGGTCATGACCTCGTCCTATGTCACCCGGATCATCGTCGAGAACGCCATCGCGCGTGGCGTGACCTTTCTGCACAACGGCCAGCCGCAGACCGCCCATGCCGACAGCGAAGTGGTGCTGTGCGGTGGAACGGTCAATACGCCCCACCTCCTGCAACTATCCGGTATCGGCCCGGCCGACCATTTGAGACACCACGGCATCGATGTCGTGCACGATCTTCCTGGCGTGGGCGCGTCGTTACAGGATCACCTCAATTGCGTCGTCACCTTCACGACCAGAGAGAAATTCGGAATTGGCGGTATGACGCTTTCGGAGTTCGACCAGGCACTGGTCGACTGGTCGAACAAACGTAGCGGACCGATGGCCAATCCATGGTCGACCAGCGGCGGGCAGGCAAAATCCAGGCCGGAGATCGACGAACCGGACCTGCAGATTTACGGCATCGCGACCCCGCATCGCGATCATGCCCGCTATATGTCGACAGTGCCCGGGCTGTCGATGTTCAGCGTCCTTCAGCGTCCGAAGAGCACGGGCGCCCTGAGGATACGTTCGGTCGACCCGCTCATGCCTCCGGCCATAGATCCGAACTATCTGTCCGATCCCGGGGGTGAAGATCTGCAGACTCTGATCGGCGGCGTGAAGTTGTCTCGGGACATCGCATCGACGAAAACCCTCGCGCCCCTCGCCCTCAAGGAAGTGTTTCCCTCGAGCGAAGCACAATCCGATGACGACATAGCGAGTTTCGTTCGGGCGCAGTCGCAGTCCATCTATCATCCGACCAGTACCTGCCGGATGGGCATGGACGACATGGCCGTGACCGATCCGGAAACGCTCGAGGTGCGTGGCCTACAAGGGCTGCGCATTTGCGATGCATCGGTGTTTCCGAATGTCGTGGCAAGCAATATCATGGCGACGGTCATCATGATCGCCGAGCGCGGTTCTCAATTCATCAAACAGTAAAGGAGGATGTCATGGCGCCCGTGACAGAAAGTCTGGTTCGCGAATATTCCGAGGCCGATGGTCTGGAACTCGGAGAACGCGTTAGGAAGGGAGAGGTGTCGCCCGAGGAACTCGTCGAGGCGGCGATCGTCAACATTGAAAAGCTCAACCCTGCCCTCAATGCCGTCATCCACAAGCTGTATGATATGGGCCGGGCGGAAGCTGCGGCGATCGACCGGCAATCTCCCTTCGCGGGCGTGCCCTATTTGCTGAAAGAATTGGCGACCGCTTGGGAAGGCGCTCCGAATACCAATTCCTCCCGTTATCTCAAGGATGTCATAGCAGACTCCGATGCAGAGGTCGTCAAGCGCATCAAGAAGGCCGGATTCGTGCTGGTCGGAAAATCGAATGCGCCGGAAAACGGCTGGTCGATCAGCACCGAGCCGGAACTGTACGGCGCGACCGTCAATCCATGGAACGAGCAGGTGACGGCCGGTGGATCGAGCGGAGGATCATGCGCCGCCGTCGCGTCGCATATGGTGCCGATTGCAGAATCCAGTGACGCTGCCGGCTCCATCCGGGTCCCTGCATCATGCTGCGGCGTGCTGGGCCTGAAACCGTCGCGCGGCCGCATTACGCTGGCGCCGGTCGCTGACGTCTGGCACGGCGGCGCCTATTTCCTTTGCAACTCCCGGACCGTGCGCGACACCGCCGCCTATCTCGATGCGGTCGCCGGAGCCCTGCCCGGCGATCCGTATACGCCGCCCACCCCGGAGCGAAGCTGGCTTGACCTGTCGCAAGTTGCGCCTGAAAAGCTCAGAATCGGCTTTTCTGTGACGCCGCCCGACGGACGGTCCGTCGATCCCGAAGTCAAGGCGGTACTTATGGAGACGGTTCGCGTCCTTGATGGCGCCGGACATACGGTGGAGGAACATGACCTGCCTATCGACGGTGATGCCGCCTGGCAGATCTATACCCATATGAGCTGTGTTCAGACCGCCGCCATTTTCGAATGGCTTTCAGCAGTTGTGGGTCGGCCCGTTACGAAGGACGACGTTGAGCCCGTGACCTGGGCCATCATAGAGCGCGGTCGTGCAACGTCGGGGATCCGGCACATCTCCGATGTCGAGGGCGTGCGGCAGATCGGCCGCCAGATCGCCATGGATCTCGATCCCTACGACATCTTCCTCACACCGAGCCTGACGCAATTGCCGAGGCCGGTCGGCTACTACGACATGTCCGAACCGGATATCGACAAGTACAATGCGAAATGGACCGATGCCATGTTCGAGTTCCCCTTCAACATGTCCGGGCAGCCGGCCATGTCCCTGCCTCTCGGGCAATCATCATCGGGCATTCCGATCGGCGTTCAGGCAGTCGGTCGATATGGTGACGAAGCCACGATTCTGGCGCTCGCGACATTGCTGGAGGCCGAGATGCCATGGAAGGACAGACGCCCGCCAGTGTGCGCCTGAACAATCCGGCCGGCAGTTGCAGAAGAGCTTGTTACGCAGCGTCGCTGCCGGTCGCCGCAAGCACGAGTTTGTGCTCGTCGAGATCTTCGTTGGCCACGACCGAATGCACGACGCCTTGACGGACGATGGCGATGCGGTGGCACATGGCAATCAGCTCGTCGAGCTCAGATGAAATCATGATGATCGCCACACCACGTTTCGAAAGGTCGCGCAACAGCCGATAGATATCCTCGCGGGCAGCGACATCCACACCCCTGGTCGGCTCGTCGCAGATCAGAACCTTCGGCTGTGCCAGCAATGCTCGGGCAAACAGAACCTTCTGCTGGTTGCCACCACTCAAGGACGTGATCGGCATGTCGAGAGAACTGGCCACCAGGCGCAGTTGCTCCAACAGGGTCGCAGCCTGCGACCGTTCGCGCCTTCGCGCCAGGAAGCCTGCGGACGAAAAGTGATCCAGGGCCGCGGCGGTCGCATTCATCGGGATCGACAGTGGACCGAAGATACCGTCTTGCTTCCGGTCTTCAGTCAGATAGACCAGTCCCGCCTTCAAGACGCCAGCGATATCGGATGGAAGCGGTTTGCCTTTCAATTGAACCGTCAGGCCTGTCCGCGGCCGCAAACCGGCAAGCCGTCGCGCAATCGACGTCCGTCCCGCCCCGACCAGGCCGGCAAGCCCCAGGATCTCGCCTTCGGCAATCAGGATCCGGCTGTCGTCGCTCGTGATGCCATCGATCGTCAGAACCGTCTTGCCGCTGGCAAGCGGGTCGACAATCGCCTCTGTGTCGGACACTTCGTGACCGGTCATCAAGCGGACCAGTTCCTTCCGGTCGAGGGAGCCTTTCTCCCTGGTCGCCACCAGTTCGCCGTCGCGCATGATGCTAACCGTGTCGGCGATTTCGAAGATTTCCTCGAGACGGTGGGAAATATAGAGGATGAGCATGCCGCGATCCCTGAGGGTGCGGATCACCTCGAAGAGATTGCGTTGCTCCGACAGCGAGAGAACTCCCGTCGGTTCGTCGAGAATAAGCACCTGGGCATCGTTGGACAGGGCCCGCGCCAGTTCGAGCAATTGCCGGTCCGCCACGCCCAGCGTCCCGACCACGGCGTCCGGATCGAGATCGATTCGAAAGCGTTCCATCAGAGTGTGCGCTTCCGACGAAGCTCGCTTGTGATCGACGACGCCGAAACCCTTGCGAAATTCCTGTCCGAGATAAATGTTGTCGGCCACGGTCAGTTCCGGGATCGAACTGAACTCCTGATAAACGATTGCGATGCCCGCTGAGCGGGCTTCGGCAGGCGTTATGAAATTCACCTTCTCGCCATTGACGAGAACGCTTCCGGAACTGGGCGCAATCGTTCCGGAGAGCACGTTCATCAATGTGGATTTACCGGCGCCGTTGGCGCCGCAGACCGCATGTACCTCTCCCGCCCGGGCGGTGAAATTCACCGCCCTCAGAGCAACCACACCCGGAAACCGGCGGGTGAGGTCATGCGTCTCCAACAGTGCCAAACCGGACCCCTCTTACTGTGGAAGGTACTCGGCCGGAAGGTCTGTCTTGAACCAGTCGTCGGGACGATCTGCTTCATAAAGTGTCTTGGCTTCCTCCGGTTCGAGATAACGGGTCGGAACGACGATAGCGGTGGTCGTCGGTGCGCCGGTCAGTATATCTACGGCCTGTTTCACCGCAGCACGTCCAACTTCAAGACCACTGGTGACGGAACCCCATTTGCCTTCATTTGCAACGAGCTTGACCCAACCATTATAGTCGTCGCCAGGCGACAGCGTCAGTTCGTCAAGCCGGCCTGCTTCGTCGAAGGCTTCGTAGATGCCCATGGACATCTGGCCCGCGGGCGAGAAGGCGCCGTCAATCTGCGGAAACCGCTGCAGAAGGTTTTCCGTCAGCTGCTTGGCCTTGGCGCGATCCCAGTCGCCATATTCCGCACTCAACAATTCCATGTCGGGATAGTCCTCCAGCTTCTGTTTCAGAACCGCAAGCTGGACCACGGCAGCCGACGATCCGGCGATCGGCAGCATGGCGATGATCTTGCCCTTGCCGTCAAGGGAGTCGATGAATTGGTCGACGACCTGCTCGGTATACCCCCACTGGTTGACATAGGCATTCGACGTGACTGACGGATCGCGCATGAAGTTGTAACCGATATTGATGGTGACGACGCCCTGGTCGTGGGCTTTCTTCAGCGCGGGCATGATGGCCTTCTCGTCGACCGGCCAGAACAGGATCGCATCGACGCCGCTCGTTAGCAGGTCGTCGATATCGGCCGCCTGCTTGGTCGGATTGAAGCCTGCATCGGTGATCTTGATCTCCTCGATCTCCGGATGCAGCGACGCTTCATACTTGATCATCTGCGCAGTGAAATTGATCCAGGCATTACTGAGGTAGCCGGCCGAAACGCCGATCTTCAGCTTGCCGTCCTTCTTGTATTCGGACGTGTTGAGCGGTTCGTTGGCCCACTCCAGGATCTGGTCGTAAGTCGATTCCTTGGTGAGGTCGAGCTCTTGGGCCGTCCCCGGTCCGGTTAGAACGAAGACGGCGATTGCCGCCATCGTCGCTGTGAAAATACTCTTCAGAAAAGTCATGTCGAAGTCCTCCTTTGAACTGGTTCCCTTATTCTGTTCGGTCACCGCCGCTGCGTCCGATCCATGCATGGGCGGCCGAGGCGGCGATGATGATGATCCCCTTGATCGTCAACTGAGCGGCGAAGGGGAGTCCGGCGACATTGGCCAGATTGAGAGCGATGAAAAGCACAAGAACGCCAGCGAAGGTGCTTCCGACGCCACCGCGTCCGCCGGCAAATGTCGTTCCACCGAGGATTACTGCCGCCAGCACGTCGAACTCCATCCCGGCGCCTGGATTGGTGCCCGAAACGCCTGTCCGCGCCAGCAGCGCTATTCCGCCGAGTCCGGCAAACAGACCCGAGAAGCAATAGGCAATGACGGTGGTCTGGATCGCCGGGATGCCGGCCAATCTCGCCGCTTCCGGGTTGGCGCCGACGAGATAGACATTGCGTCCGAAGCGCGTCTGCGACTGCACGAAGATGCCGACGACAACGGCAATCACGAAGCAGATGGCCAGAGTCGGCACGACGTTTCCGATCCGGTCATTGAGAAATTCCCGAAACCCGGGAGAAACAATGCCGCGCGCCGTGCCGCCGGTGCCCATCTGCACCAGGCCGTAGACGACGATCGACATTCCAAGCGTGAGGATGAAGGACGACACGCGCCCGTAGGCGATCAGGAGTCCGTTCGCCAGCCCGATCAGGCTTCCGGTGGCGCAGGTAACCCCGATGGCCAGCCACAGATTTTCGGCCTTGCCGTCCATGACGAGAGCACAGATTACGGCGCTCATCGACACGATCGCACCGACCGACAGATCGACGCCGCGCAGGATCATCACGAAAGTGACTCCGACTGCGGTGATCCCGATCGGCGCCGCCTGGCGCACCAGATTGCCGAGATAGTTGAGTTTCAAAAAGGCTTCCGACACGAAACCGGCAGCAATGAGAAGGATAAAGAGCACGATCCAGACGGCGGCCTTGTCCAGAAGGTGACGGCTTAGCAGCGGCCGTTTCGCGAACGTGCCTGCGCTCATTGCGGCGCCGCCGCCCATCTCGGCCGCTCGAGAAGGATCGCCACAATGACGATGATACCCTTGATCAGAATCTGCGTGAACGTCGGCACCTGCATCAGGTTCAACAGATTGCTTACCGTACCCAGAAAGAAAACGGCAGCCAGAACCGCAACCACATTGACGCGACCGCCCTTCAGCGGGGTGCCGCCGAGGACGACGGCGACGATCGAATCGAGTTCGAGACCGCTGCCGGCATTGGGGAATCCGGTTCCCAGCCGCCCGGCCAAAACCAGTCCCGCAATCGCGGCGAAAAAACCGGAAACCGAATAGGCGATCAGTGTCAGACCGCGCACGTTCAGCCCCGCCTTTCTGGAAGCGGAGGCATTGTTGCCCATCGCCAGAAGGTGCCAGCCGAATGTTGAGCGCTGGAGGCAATAGAATGCGATGACGGTAGCGAGGATGACGAGGATCAGTGATGCAGGGATACCCGCGATCCGACCATGGGCAAGAAAATCGATGGCGGGAATCGAGCTGCCGACGCTTCGATCGGTCAACATGAAGATGCATCCCTGCAGCACGCTCAGCATGCCGAAGGTCAGGATGAGGGGCGGCATCCGCAGGTGGTTGATGAGCGTTCCGTTGATCATTCCGACCGCTGCACCAAGGAGAAGGCAACCGAGAATGACGGGCAGTCTCCACCCCGGTAATGCCTCGAAGCCCATGCAGGCGACGACGGTCACGAGTCCGACCAGTTGCCCGACCGACAGGTCGATAAGGCCACCGGCGATCACGAAAGCCTGTCCGAGAGCGAGGAATGCGAGGGTCGCCGACTGCTCGAGCACGTTCATCGCGTTGTCGACAGTGCGAAACTGGGGATTGTAGAGCGCTCCGAAGGCGACGGTCAACAACAGCGCCCAGACAATCGGGGGCAGTCGAAAGAAGAAGGCGATAACCAGTTGAGCTCGATTCATTGCCCACGTCTTCATAAGTAACTATATAGTTGATTAACATATGTCTGGATTGTTGGTCAACCAGATTGACCCGACTGCAGTGTGTTGGATAAACGGGGCGCCAGGCCTCGCTTTGAGAGGGATGTAGCGGGCACCGAAGTCTTTTGCACTTCAACGATATGGGCAATCTTCCATATTCGATGTCGCCAATGGAACCGGAGACCAATTCATATGAGCAAGGAGCGTACCGCTGCTGCGTCAAAGCGTCGGATCGCAAGATCCGGGGTAGCGACACGGTCAAGACAGCGCGACGCCACCGCCACTCGCGCGGCGCTTCTTTCTACGGCCATCAGCGAGTTCGCGGCAAAAGGCTTTTCCGGCGCACGGGTTGATGAAATCGCCAATCGCGCTGGCGTCAACAAGCAGCTTCTCTACCACTATTTCGGCAACAAGGACGATCTTTACAGGATCGCTCTGGAAACCGTGTATTCAGAGATACGCGAGAAGGAACAGGGTCTAGATCTGGGCAATCTGTCACCAGTCGAGGCCATGCGTGCACTAGTCGGCTATTCGTTCGACTATCTTTTCGAACATCCGGAATTTATTAAACTGGTCAACGACGAAAATGCCCAGGGCGCACGCCATGCCGCACAATCCGACGAGCTGGCGGAAATGCATTGGCCTCTTGTCGAACTTTTGCGCGAAACGCTCGAACGTGGCGCCGCAGAAGGTGTTCTTCGCGACGACATGGATCCGATCAATGTCTATATCTCTATCGCCGCGATTTCTTATTTTTACTTTTCCAACAATCCGACGCTTTCAGCAATTTTCGGAAAGCAACTGAATGCACCGCAAGAGATCGCGTCCCGACGTCAACATGTCGTAGATTTTGCACTGTCGGCCCTGATGAAAGCGAACTAGTTATTCCCCGCACTAGGAGAGCGTTCCTGCCTCTGGTTGGACCGTTTCGAGGGCGTCCAGGATCGAAGCTGTGTCTGAAACCCAGCCGAACTTCATGGCAAAATTCTTGAGGGTCGCTGCCTGCAGATCCGGTGCAAACGATGATACGCCGTCCGCGACAATGGTCGTCCGGTAACCGTGATGGAAGGCCTCGCGGCCGGTTTCCTCGACACAGATCTGGGTCACCGTGCCTGTCAGAATGATGGACTGCACGCCGAGCGACCTCAGCAGCTCGTCAAGATTCGTGCCGTGAAAGGAGCCATAGCCGTATTTGTCGATGATCGGTTCATCCTTTTGAGGACGCAATTCATCAATGACATCAGTGCATTCCAGTGCCTGATCGGTATCGGCGTATTCGCGTCGCGTTCCGCGCCAGCAACAGCGGATCTCTGCGTGACACTGCGGCGACCAGAGCCAGAGCAGATTGTCCTCCTTGCGGGCAAGAAATCGCGTGTAGACGACCGGCGCGCCAATGCGGCGGAACCGTTCGGCAAGCCGCGCGATGCTCGCAACAGTCTTGCGCGCGTCCGGGACCTCCAGCGGCGCGCCCTCGCGAACGAAGTCGTTCTGCATATCGACGATAAGCAGTGCCGGTCTGACGAAGATTTCGTCGGCGGGCAAGTCGGCAGCGATGCGGCTCATTGGGCACCTTTTCGTTCGCAATCGGGTTAAACTTGTAATCCCGAAACAGCGTTGTCAACTACATGGTTGATAATCGCCTCATGCGTGCAGGCTCTTGTATTTTCCTTTTTGTTCCCGGCTACCCAGGAAGTAAATCCTCCAGATGGTCGAGAAGTTATTTGGCTGCTCGGACATACCGCAAAAGGTCATTCGCGCTAAACTCTGAGCAGCTATCCAAGATAGCATTGGTCTGAAATGACGTCGCCCAAAACGAAAAGACCTTCATACTTTTCTGATGAAGAATATGATGTTGGTGTTCCTTGTTAGAGTGCATCCATTGATCGATGAATCGAATGTGATGTGACGTTTTGCCGTCTGTCTGATTCAAGCTCTGAACCGCGCCGGGTTTCCCGAAGGCCATTTGGTTTAAGTTATGCGGCCATGGCTGGTCCAGTTCAGCAACCGATACCAAGGCCTTGGGATTTTTCCAGAACAGCCAGCCTTTTTGAACTACGTACAGGATCACAAGAGAAAGCTCCGTTCCATCTTCGTACTGGAGGGGAATGGTAACTGCATCTTCGCTTGTATCCGGTGTCTGTAGTCCCATTCTGTTGAATGTCAGAGTGAGCAATTCTGTGAGGTATTCAGGCATCTCAAGTGCACGGGTTTTCATGCTGCTAACTCCGTACTGGATTTACGGAGCTTAGCTACGATGTTCTCAGGCTTAAGGTGCGTATACCGGAATAGCATCCTCGGGTTCCGGTGTCCGCTGATGGCTGCAACCTCCGGCACGTTCAAGCCAAGCTCGAAGAACCGGCTCACGGCTTCATGCCTCAGATCATGGAACCGAAGGTCTGTAATTCCCGGTTCGTCCTTGGCTGCACGCCGCTTGCAGCGTTCCCACGCCAGCCGAAAGGCATTGGCCGTGACAGGAAACAGCCGTCCGTTCTTTTCCCCGGCCCGGATCCGTACCTCATCAAGAATGGAGACTGCTTTTTCGCTCAGTGGAATTGTGCGCGGCCTGTCCGTCTTGGTCTGTGGGATAGTCAGCAGTCCGAGCTCAAGGTCCAAGTCCCTAGCTCGTATGTTGAGGATTTCGCCTCTGCGCATACCGGTTTCTATAGCAAGCAGGATACCCGGCCTAAACCAGTCGTTCCGTGCTGTATCGCATGCTGCGAGTATGGCCGTAAGCTCTTCATCGGCTAACCGTCTGTCCCGGCCTTGTGCCGCCTTGGGCTTGCGTACCTTGGACAAGGGGTTCTGTGCGAGCGGTATGTCCCACTCCCGGCGAGCTACTTCGAAGATGGCGTGTAGCAGGCCAAGCTCCCGTATGACCGTCCCGGCTTCCACCTGTCGCAGTCTCCGGTCTCTGTGTTGAGTGAATGTCTGAGGCGTGATCTGTGCAAGGCTCAGGCCGGACCATCGTTCACGCAGGAAGACTTCAATGCGTTTGCCTTCCGGACCAATCCCGCGCTTACCGGGTGTGATCTCTGTACGATACTTATGCAGCAGGTCGGCTACATTGATGCGCTCAAGGCTGGAACTATCGTATGCAAGCCCGGCTCGGTCCAGCTCAAGCTCGGTCTGCCTGATCCATCTCTGTGCGTCGGCTCGGGTGAGAAAACTCTTTGTACGTGGTTTGTGTCCGGCACGCCTGATCTGTACCTGCCACTTGCCGTTTCTCTTGCGTATGTTCGCCACGGGAAAACTCCTCTTGGTGTGACCAGATTGTGACCGGCTACACTTCGAGAGTTTTTCGTGGCTTGCATGACCTGTTTAACCCTATGTTTTTACAGGGTTAATTTGGCGCACCCGACAGGATTCGAACCTGTGACCTCTGCCTTCGGAGGGCAGCGCTCTATCCAGCTGAGCTACGGGTGCGCAACGGCCGCTTAGGCTCCACGGTGCATAAACCAAGTCACACCGCTCCGCAATGTCAAAATGGCATGTGGAGTTGCGCCTTCTCCTCGGGCAGGGGTCACAGATTCAAATCCTGTCGGGCGCGCAGTGTGGCGGGTGCGCCGCCGCCTGACCATGTCGCGCCCGAAGCACCGCTTCAGGCCACTGGAACGTGTTCAGCTCAAGATGCAGGTCGCGCGTGACAAAGGAGATCTGTCGAATGCCCGCTACCAGTCGACAATCGTTCCGTCCCCCAGCACCGCATTCTGTGTGTGGTAAACTTCCGGCGCAAACGGATGCCTTGCACATTCGGCTTCATCGACCTCGATCCCGAGCCCCGGCGCCTCCGGCGCCTGCCAGTGTCCCTCCACCATCTGAATGGGACCGCGCACGACGTCGAAATACCATGGCGCTGCGCCAACCATCTCCTCCTGAATGATATGGTTCGGTGTCGATACAGCGAAATGCAGGGCGGCTACGCCCGCGATCGGCCCCAACGGATTGTGCGGCGCGACCCCCATACCCGCGGCTTCCGCCATTGCGGCGATTTTCTTGGCTTCCAGGAGTCCGCCGCAGTGACAGATGTCGGGCTGCACGATATCCATCGCCCGCAGACGAAAATGTTCCTCAAACTCGCTACGCTCGACCAGTCGCTCACCGGTTGCGATCGGCACGCGGGATCGCTCGGTCACCCGAAGCATCGCGATCGCATCGCCCGGCTGGAGGGGCTCCTCAATGAACATCGGCGCAGACGGTCTCACCGCCTCGATGAATGAAAGAGCCGTTGCGATTGAGCCAGGCCTGCCGTGGAAATCAAGCAAGATTTCGGTATCCGGCCCCGCCGCCTCACGCAATCCCGCCATCAACTGCTCCACATGGTTGACTGCCTTGCGCGGCGCGTAGGCGTGCACATAAGGTAAGATCACGACTTTGAAGGCGGTATAACCTTTCGCCAAGACCTCATGCGCGTGTTCGACCAGCGGATCAATGCTATCTGTTTCGTAAACGGCTCGCATATCGCCGAATCCGAGGTGTGTATAGACATGCACCTTGTCGCGCACCTGTCCGCCGAGGAGCCGCCAGACAGGCACGCCAAAATGCTTTCCGGCAATGTCCCACAGCGCAATCTCGATGCCGGATACAGCGCTCATTCCGATCGCCCCAAGGCGCCAGAAGGACTGTTTACGCATGGCGCGGACCGCCTGTTCGATGTCGAGCGG
Organism: Flavimaribacter sediminis; assembly: GCF_019492055.1. Taxonomy (GTDB): domain Bacteria; phylum Pseudomonadota; class Alphaproteobacteria; order Rhizobiales; family Rhizobiaceae; genus Flavimaribacter; species Flavimaribacter sediminis. The sequence goes on from NZ_JAICBX010000002.1 coordinate 197,044, forward strand.
ATTGCGGCCCAGCAGAAGCGGCGCGAGATCTTCGATGGCGCCCACCACGCTTCTCGTCTTCCATTCCAGTGTCGCCTCGCCCCAGCCATGCATTCCTGGCACGTCGGTCTGAACCTTTACGAAAACCCAGTTCCGCATCTCCGCGTTGACGACATGGGCAGATATGGAAACGATCTTCACGGTCAGAGCATCCAGGTGGCGAGCGGCGGATAGAAAAGCAGCAAGCCAAGGACAAGCAGTTGCAACGCTATGAACGGCAGCAGCGCCGTATAAATGTGCTTCAGCGTGATGTCCGGTGGCGCGACGCTCTTGAGATAAAAAGCGGCGGGGCCAAAGGGAGGCGTCAGATAAGAGACCTGCATGTTCACGGCAAACAGGATGCCGAACCAAATCGGGTCGTAGCCCAGTTGAATAATGATCGGCACGAAGATCGGCAGGGTCAGAAGCGCAATGCCGATCCAGTCCAGGAACATGCCGAGCACGATCAGTATCAGCATCATCACCAAGATGATGACGACAGGAGCGGCATCGAGACCAAGAATTGCGGCGGAGACGAAACGGTTGCCGCCCATCAGATTGTAGACACCGACAAGGACGGCGGCGGCAATACCGATCCAGATGATCATGCCGCAAGTTTCGAGCGTGTGAACGAGACTATTCTGCAGCATCTTCACATTGAGTTCGCGGCGTAGCGCCGCAATCACCAGAACGGACGAGACACCGAGCGCAGCCGCTTCGGTGATCGAAGCCACGCCAGCATAGATTGAGCCTAGCACGGCTATGACGATGAAGAGCGGCGCGATCAGAGCCCTGATGGCCGTGCCAATCGATTCCTCAGCATGTTCGGCGTCTGACATCGGTGGGCCAAGTTCCGGATTCCTGATGCAGCGAAAAAGCACGTAGGCGATGTAGCAACCCAGAAGCAAGAGAGCAGGCGTGATGGCTGCGACGAACAGGTCTGCGATCGAGACGCCTGCGACAAGACCGTAGATGATTAGAACGATCGAAGGCGGCATCATCGTGCCCAGAGATCCGCCTGCGCATACAACGCCTATCGAAAGTGAACGGTCGTATCCAAGCCGGAGCATCTGCGGCAGTGCTAGAATGCCGAGAAGCACGATCTCGCCCCCGATTACGCCCGACATGGCAGCCATCAGGATCGCGACAATCAGCGTCTGGACGGCGACGCCACCCGGCAATCTCCCCGCCAGAATTCGCATTCCGTTGAACAAGTCCTTGGCGATACCCGATCTGTCCAGCAGCGCAGCCATTAGGATGAACATGGGTATGGCGACCAGCGAATATTCGGTGATGAAGCCGAAGATACGAGACGTCACGAGCGGCAATGCGTTGCCGCCAAACCATCCATACGTGAAAATCAACGCGACCAGTCCCGTGACCCAGGCCAGCGGCTGACCGGTCATCAGGAGCAACAGGATCAGCGCGACGAGGAGGAGCGTGCCGTTCTCGATACCGATGGCGTTCAGTCCCATTGTCAGCGATCCCCGTCCGTATCCTGGCTAACGTCGCGACGGATCGCCTTGACGAGATGGATCGCGCTCTGGAACAGCATCAATACGACGCAGATCAGGATAATGATCTTGAGCAGCGCCGGCGTTGGCGGGTTCCAGGCGGTGCCTGTGCCTTCGAAACGTATGTCGCCGGACGGCGTGTGCGTCGCTTTCCACGCAAGTACCCAGCCAGCATAGCCCAGACCCGCGAAAAAGATCATTGCAATGACAGAATTCACGATATCGAGCCAGCGGCGCACTGCGGGCGAAACCGCGTCGTAAATCATGCGCACCCGTATATGCTTGTCCCTGGCGAGCGCGATAGGACCGCCGATGAGAAAGGTGGCAGCGATCAGGAATGTGGTCGATTCATGCACCCACAGCGTCGGACTGTCGAAGACGTAGCGAGCAATTACTTCGTAAACGCTGATCGCAAATGCAACGAAAATCGCCCATGAGAGTACAGTTGCGGATCTCGCCACGAGCCGGTCGAGTCTGCTGCGTGTTCCGGCGTCGGGATCTTCATCAACCAGATCGAGATCGGCGTCAGACATCGTCTTGCTCCACATATCGAGCCCGGCCGAAACATTCGGCCAGGCAAGTGTCGGGATCTGCGTTAGAGCCGTGGAATCAGAGCTGATTGCGACCCTGGAGATAAGCGACAACGGCGTCGTAATAGCGTTGTGTCATCTCGGTCTTGCCGGCCCAATTTTCCCACTCCTGCTGGGCTATGCGACGGAACTTTGCGCGCTCGTCGCCGGACCAGTTGATGATCTCGATATCGGGATTTTCCTTTGCCTCGGCGACAGCCTCGGCGTCGAGTTTGCGCACCGAATAGACGTGTTGGAATATGAACTGGTCCACCGAGGCGTTGAGGATCGCCTTGAGATCATCCGGGAGTTCGTCCCACACCGATTTCGTCATGGAAATGTCGATCAGCGGGAGCGAATGAAACCCGGGATACAGCGGATAGTGGGCGATATCGTTCATGCCCTGGGACTGGTTCGTGGCAAAAACCGTGTAGTCGGCCGCTTCCACAACGCCCTTGTCAAGAGACGTGAATACTTCGGAGCCCGGCAGCGCCACCGGTGACGCGCCCGCCTTGGAAAAGATCTCGTAGACCATGCCTTCCGGCGCGCGAAGCTTGAGGCCCTTCAGGTCTTCGACGGAGCGCAACGGCTTGCTGGACACGAAGGCTTCCGGTTCGGTCGCAGCCGCGCCGATAAAATGAACGCCGTAAGGTTCGACCAGCTCCGCGTAGAGCTCGTGTCCACCGCCCGACTGCATGAAACCGAGAAGCTCAAACGGATCGCTCCAGGCTCCTACGAGGTTGCCCATCATTGCGAAGGCAGGATCCTTCCCCGCAAAATAGCTCGGGTCGGTGAGGTGTCCCTGGAGGATGCCAGATCCCACAGCATCGAGCGTATCGGTGTGGGGCACGACGGCGCCGATAGGCAGTATCTCGATCTCGATACGGCCGCCAGACATCTCCTTGACGCTTTCTGCCCATTTCTGCTTGTTTATGAAGCCAGGTTCACCCGCGGTCTCGGATGTCTGGAAGGTCCAGTTGTAGTCGGCTGCCATGGCAGCCCCGCATACAAGAATGGCCGTTGCAGTCACCAGCGCTCGACTAAATATTCCCTTCAGCATTGTCGTCTCCTCCCTGAGAACATTCACATATTGATCAGGACCGTTCGATCCTGGCGGAAAATTCCTTTTCCGGAGGTTAACCAATGCATGAAGCGCGCTTGTAAGCAACACCTTACATCTGGAGACCGGGACCGACGGTTTTTCCCGGAATAGAAATCAATGCAGATGAGAAAGGCTTTTTCAGATTGTGGAAAGTGGTTGCTGGAAACTATGACAAAGTGGTTCAGCAAGCCTCTGCAATGTCAAAATGGCCGGCGCGCGCAACACCCGCGGCGGAAACGCTTCGCCGGGCGGTTGCGGATATCGCCAGGCGAGCGCAAGGAAGCTGATGCCGGCGACGCGGCTTTCCTGTATAGTCCGACGCCGGATGATTCAGCCGGCAATTTCAAGCCGGGCTGATTGTACGGGACTTGCCGCCATGACTACCTTGCCGACCGATGCAGCGGCCGAAACCACATTGCGCCTTCAGGACTGCCCCGACTGGCTCTACCTGTTGCGCGAATTCGACGCGCTCTACCGCCACGGCTCGGCCGGCGGAAGCCGGCTGATCCGCTCCCACCGAAAGCGGGTGCGCGACACGCTTTCCCATATCATCGACGCCAATCCTGAACTTGCCCTGCGCGGGCCCGAGACCAAGCCGGTGGCAGCCCATTTGCCACGGGCGCTCGATCTCGGAGAACGCGGCGTCATGGCCGGCATGTCCCGCGCTCTTTCCAGGGTGGCGCCGGCGCTGACCTGGGAATACGGCTATGAGAAGGTGCCCAAAGCGCTGGCCCAGAAATACGCCTACTGCGAAATTCTCGGTTCAAGAGGCCCGGTTCGCTCCGAGCGGCTCGTGCTCGGTTTCGTGCTGTTTGCGCCCAAAACCACCTACCCCCAGCACAGTCACAACGAAATCGAGGAGAGCTACATTTCGGTCTCGGGCGCCTGGTCCGAAAACGACGCCGCCGTGCACGCGTCCGGATCGCTGATCCTCAACCGGCCCGGTCAGGAACACCGGATCACCACAGCCGATCTCGATCCCTGCCTTCTGGCCTATGCGTGGATCGGCCCGGAAGCGCGACTGAACGCGCCGGAGATGAAGTTCAGTTCACGCCGCAAATCACGGCTGAGCCAGGGCATATGAGCGAGTGTGAAGATCATCGCCGGCTAGTCAGCCGATTCTGTCGCGGCCGCTGGCCTTCGCCGTCATCCGCCCTTGTGATAGGCGTTTCGGATCTCGCGCATGACGCGCTTTTGCAGATCCGACTGATTGACGATGTTCCAGTGACTGGATTTTTCGAGCTTGGGAAGGTTGCGAATGTCGACATTGACGATCTCCCCGTCAAACCCGGGTCCCGGCGAGAAGCTGCCCGGATTTTCCTTGCTGCCGGACGCCTTGAAATTCACGAACCGGCGCACGCCCTTGGGCACCGTCGTGGCGTACAGCGGATCGAGCGTGATAACGAGATCAACAGGAATGCCGGCCTCGGTCAGATCATTGGCCATGGCGATCACCACGCTGGCTCCGAGCGAATGACCGACGAGAATGATCGGCCTGGCGCGACCCTGCGCACGGGCCGCCCTGATCTGCGCGAGCGTCTTGTCCTTCGCAGACCAGCTGACGGCCTTCGCCGGCACGCCCTTGCTGTTGAGATCGGACGCCATCTCGTTGATGCCGGTCGAGAACACGCCATTGAAGCCGCCGCGATACATGTAAATCTGCGCGCTCGACACGGACGGCGCAATCGAAAGCGCCTGCTCGACCGACTGGCCGTCGTTGATCGTTGTGCATGCGACAAGCGCGGGAAAGCCCGCCATGACCGCGATCAGGGCGGCGCAATACGCAAATCTCATCATGTCGGTTCCGTAGTCGCCTTGGGTCAGGCGCACTCTTGCAAACTTCACAGGCAAGGAAAAGCCGAAATGCCGACAATATGTTAACAATTTTCTTACGAACGCGAAGGAGCGCTGCGCCCTGGTGATTTCGCGATGCTGAACACTGTACAACACCGAGATTTTCGCTGGTTGCGGAAAATACAACAACAGTATTAATTGCCAATGCGGGCTACGCGTGCTTGACATGCCGCGCTGTTGCACAACTCAGGAGGGTTTTATGCCACACAAGTTCAAGATCGTTTCACGCAAGAACGACCAATACGGCGTGCAGTTTCTGTACAATTCGGAAATCATGGTCTGGTCCGAAAGCTACAAAGGCAAGGCCAGCGCCACGAACTGCATCGAATCGATCAAGAAGAACGCGCCGGGCGCCACCGTGGTGGATTTGACCAAGGACGACAAGGGATCAGGATACCGTTTCGAGATCGTGGAATCCAAGAACGGTCAGTATTTCGTCCGCTTCGTGGCGTCGAACGGCGAAACGATGGTCATTTCCGAAACCTATACCGACAAGCGCAACGCCCTTAACTGCGCCGCGAGCGTCGCGAAGAATGCGCCCGCCGCCGCGGTTGAAGACGACAGCTGACCATGGTCCGGATCGGCGTCAATCAGGGACGGCGATCCGTCGGCCGGTGACGCCGTACTCGTCCTTGTCGTTCTCCATCTGAACCGCGTCAAACGGATTTCCGGAAAGCGGCGTATAGCGGACCATCGCATTGCCTTCGAACACGTCCTGGCGCGCATCGTAGGTCGCCTCGAGGTCGAGCCGTTTGATCTTCGCCTGCGGATCGTGCGGCGTGGAGAAGGTGAAGTCAAGGATCACGGCCTTGATCGAGGCAAATCCGTCTTCGGCGCCGATGCATTTCCAGGCGCCGCCGCCGCCCGTGAATGGCTGTTTTCCATAGAGCCCGACCTGCGCGGAATCCGTGAAGAAAGCATGACCGCCATTGGTCAGCGAAAGAACCATGCGGCCAAGCCGCTCCTCGCCATCGTCTTCCTCGACGCGCAAAAGCAGGTAGCTGCCGACGGCGTCGATGCAGGCCGACAGATCAAGGTCATCCTGCGCGGTCGCGGCGCTGGTCGCCGTCAGCAAAGCGAACAAAACAGCGGCAAGCTTGAAAATTCTCGTCATCTCGTCTCCCCATCGAACCGGTATTCGCCACCGCCTCCATAAAAGCAAAGCGGCGACACGGATCTTATCTGGAAAATCCGAGACGCGAACCGGAAAACGGATAGTCGCGCGGCGCATTGAATTTGTCCACCTCGTAGGGGTCGACGGTAAGCGGGGCGAAGCGCAGCACAGCGTCGCCTTCGATCTCGCCATTCTCGATATCGTAATGCGCCTCGAAATCCAGCCTGGCGATCTTTGCTTCCGGCTCCCTTGCGGTGGACGACGTGAAATCCAGCAGCATGACCCGCACTTTTCCCGAACCGTCTTTTTCGCCGAGACATTCCCACACGCCCTGCGCGTCCGTGAATGGCTGATATCCATAAATGCCGCTCTGCGCGGAATCCGTGAAAATGGCGTTTCCGCCAACGGTCAGGGTCAACAGCATGCGCCCGACCCAGTTCTGCTTCCTGATGACCACCTGGCGCTCGAGCAGATAGGCGCCGACTGCGCCGGGGCATGCTCCCGCCTCCCCGGCGACAGGGTTTTCTTGCGAGGCCAATGCAACAGCTGGACAATGAAGCAGCGCCGCCACGGCGGCGACCTTGAGGATCCCCTGACTTCGGTCCATTCGGAAAATCCCTTATTTGAAAAAATGAAACGGCGCCGTCAGTTGACGGTCGGGCTGAACAATAGCTTGATATAAGACCTGTAGAGAAGAATTTGTTTGGAAAGCACGGCGGGTTCGCCCAATGCTTTCGACAAAATGATGCCGCCGTCGACTGTGCTCGACACCATGTCCGCCACCGACTGGAGGTCGACGTCGTCGCGCGGCGGATACACCGCGGCGATCTCTTCCAGCGCGGCGACGAAGCGCTCGCGCCAGCCGAGAACAGCGGTGCGGTTCAGCGACCGGACCGACGGGTCGAACAGACGTTCATTGTAGCAATAGGCCGCGACCATGCAGCCGGGATGACCGTTCGGCAGATCCGCCATTTTCTCGGCGAGCAGTTTCAGGCCGATCAGGAAGGCGTGCAACGGGTCGTCGTGTAGTTCCCTCGCCCGGTCGAAGAGTTCGTCGAGAAGGCCGTCCTCGCGATCGAGATAGCGTTGCAGAAGCGCCCGCGCGAGCTCGTTCTTGTCACGGAAATGGTAGAAGAAACCGCTTTTGGTGATCTGCGCCTCTGCGATGATTTCCTCGATCGACGTTGCGCCGAACCCCTTGGCGAGAACCGACAACTCGGCGATATCCAGTAGCCGCTCCCGTGTTTCCTGCCCTTTTCCCATGGTTCGAACCAACCTGACCTCGAGTTCAGTAAAATCCGCAATGCTGGCCGACAAAACGGACACGACCTCGCCAAGCATCTGCTTTCAAAGTGAATTAATGTCCATTTTTCAGTAGCCTAACTTGGCCATCGCCCGCAAGACCGCCAGTGCGACTTCCAGGCGCCCCGACACCACCCGAAACAGGCAGTCGCGAGGGGTTCCGGTTCAATGTGAGACCGGTCGCCACAGGCGCGGGAGACACCGGCGTCAGCGATCGTTGCTGACTCGGTCTTTCAAGAAAGGCGGGAGGCGGGCGCCGGCGCGCCTCCCGCGGCAATCACGACTGTCTATTCCGCCGCATCACGATGCTCGAGGGTCAGCCCCTTGGCGGTCCTCGGCGCGAAACCCTTCCAGTAGGTGTGCTCGGGCTTGAACGTTCCGTCCTCATTGACGGCGACGACGCCGTCCGCCGAGTTCTCCAGCACGTCGAGGAAAGAGGCCAGTTCATCATCTCCCTCCAGATACTCGCCGAAAAATGCAGTGACGAAATGCTGGGCGATATTGTTCATTCGCACCGTGTCCCATACGGCGTCGGCGTAGTGCTCGAAGGGCACGAAATCGAGGTGTTCCGACGGCAGCCAGGATTCAGCCGGCGCCGGCATGGGGGCGGCCGCATTGTGGTTGGCGAAGGCGAAGGTGAGCAGATAGCGATCCGTATTCACCGCGCCCTCGAAGATCGCCTTCGTTCCCTTTTCATAGCCAGAAACGTCGTCATTGCTGCCGGCGATGAACAGCATCGGGATCCGGACGCCCGCAAGACCCGCCGCGTCCCAGAAACCGGCGTTCATGCCCCAGGGGCCGATGGCGACGACAGCTTTGATGCGATCGTCGAAAAGAGACTGGTGCGTATCGCTGCCCGCCAAATGCACTTTCAATGTGCCGGCAGGCGCGCCCCAGGGATAGGCGGTGCTGGCTTCCGTTACGCCGGCTCCGGCGGTGATCACCGCGCCATAACCGCCCATCGAGTAGCCGACAAGGCCCGTATTGCCGGCATCGACCAGTCCGTTCAGAAAGCTGTCGTCAGACTTCGACAACCGGTCGATTTCAGCCAGCACGAAAAGCTGGTCGAACGGCCTGTTGACCAGCGTGCTCCCAAAAGCCGCCTTGTTGTCATAGGTGCTGTCAGTGTGGTCGATCGAGACGACGACATATCCCTTTGTCGCGAGGTTTTCAGCGAGCGGGCTCATCAGGAAACGGTTGCCAGGATAGCCGTGCGACACGATGATCAGGGGAAACGGCGTTTCAGCCGACGCCGGCTCGGCGTCACGAACGGCGCGTCCCTGCAGGCTTACCTCTGTAACGCCGTCGCGCAGGAGCACCCCTTCATAGGTTCCGCCCGATCCGGTTCCATCTGCAGCCGGATACCACACCTCCAGTGTCAGCGGCCGGTCATAGGTGGGCAGGTCCTTGCCTTCTTCAACTTTTAGAATATCGATCTGGCCCGGATTGACCACTTCGATCTGCCGCACGCCAATCTCATAATCTCCGAAAGACGCCAGTTCGGGCGCGTCGGGCCGGATCTGGTCGATGCGGTTTTCCGCAGAGGCGACAGCTGTAAATCCAAGGAACGCCATTAAAAGAATACTCGCAATTTTCGCCATTTTCAGTCTCTCCCTTTTGACCGGCGAGGCCTCGCCGGAGGTTGCAGCATACGCGCTCCGAGGCCGCAGTACAGAAGGAATGTGTCGTCGGCTTAACAGCCGGACGTCAGGGTTTTGTCCGGTAGAGGCGGATCTGAAGTTCACGCCCCTTGGAGTAATTGACGCCGACGATCGGCTCGCCCGCAATCATACCCTCGCGACCGCCCGGCAGGCTGGCGAATACAGAAGTGGCGTCCTTGTCCGACATGGCGACAACACCGCACGCGCCATTTTCCGCAAGAAACTCGGCAACATTGTGGGGACGCAGATTTTGGACCCGATCCGTCCCGACCAGAAAAACAAGGCTCGGTTCCCGGAATGAAAGCGACCCGAGCACGGACGTCTCGCACGGTTTTTCCTCGGCGAAACGTTCGGCTATCTGACGGTTCAGCCACAGCCGGTCGAGCCCCGGCAGAACGCTTGCGAAGAGCGTGCAATAGGCAATGGAGGCGGCGAGCGCAGCGAACAGGACCCTGCGCATTGGCGTTAGATCGAAAGTGTTCACCAGGGCGAACCAGCCCGCAAGCAGGATCAGGATCGCGGCCGCCAGGCCCTGCCACTGGAACCCCGCCTTGAGATAGATCGGCAGCCCCACGGAAACGACGGCGAGACCCACAGCCACGACGCCCGTTCCAAATGCGCCAAGACCATGCAGCACACGCTGCCACAGCAGAGGGGTATTTCGATCCTGTTCACTCAGCGTGAGACACCAGGCTCCCATCAGCAGGATCGCAGGATAGGCGGGCAACATATAGTGCGGCAGCTTGGTCGGAATAATTTCGAATACGACGAAGAACGGCAGATACCATGCGACACAGAACAACAGCCGCGCATCGGCGCGCATGCGCCGCAGGGCGTTGGCGCCGCCGACAAGCGCCAGAAACCCAAAAGGCCAGACAAAAAGCGAATAGGTGAGGAGATAATACCCCGGCGGAGCGCCGTGCGACTCCTGGCCGCCTGCGACTTTTCCGATAAGATCGCGACCGAGCGCTTCCTGCCAAAACGCGCCTTCGCTCTTCCATGTGATCAGGACCAGCCACGGCGTCGCGATGAGCAATGCAAGCAGCGCCCCGCGCAGCGGCCTCAGGTCCGCGAGCCAGCGACGCGCACGCCCACGGTCGAAAACGACGATGGTCGCTACCGTCAACCCGCTCAGTAGCGGCGTTATCGGTCCCTTGACCAGGATCGCAAGTCCCTGCGCAACCCAGAACATCCACGACCAATGCGCGGCAGGGATAACGTCATAACGGCGGGCCAGATATATGCGTGCAAGAAAGCCTTGCGCCAGGATCGACAACAAAAGCAACACGGAGTCCGTCTTGGCCAGACGTCCCTCAAACGCCACACCGAATGTGCCGATGAACATGACGGCGGCGATCAGCCCCGCCGCCGGACCGAACATGAACCCGCCAATCCACAACACGGCTACGCCGGCGAGCGCCATGGCGAGTGTGGAGACAATCCTGTAGGTCCACAACGAGGCGTCCACGCCACCGCCCAGAAGCTGGACCGAAGCCGCCTGCAGCCAATAGATGCCGACGGGTTTCTTGTATCGGCTTTCATCCTGAAACCGGATGTCGACATAATCGCCGGTCTCGACCATCTGTTTCGTCGCCTGAATGAATCGCGCCTCGTCGCGATCGGTCGGAGGCGCCTGCCCAATGCCGGGCGCAATGACCAGCAGGCCGAAAAGAAAAACAAGAATGGCCTGAAGCGGTCGTAACCGCGACCCGTTCGACATGGCGTTTCAGCGGCCGTCAGTTGGTGTCGGCCATCGCCGCCTTTCTTTCTGCGGCGATCAGCCAGAGATTGCGAACATAAATGATAAGCCCCATCCCCTGGCCGGCGATAAACACCGGGTCCTGGCGCTGGATGGCGTAGATGAAGAGCAAAGTGCCGCCGAACAGGGAAAAAAACCAGAAGGCGACAGGCACGACGCTGCGCTTGGCGCGCTCTGAAGCAATCCATTGGACGACGAAGCGCATCGTGAAACACGCCTGGGCGACGAAACCCAGCACCACCCAAGCGTCAAGCTGCGCGACGAATACCGTGTAAAACCAGTTGATCAGTGGCGCCAAAACATCAGTCATACCGAACTTCCTCAGCGACAGGCATCTGCCTGCGGCGGCGCTTCAGCCACCAAACCCCGAATAGATCCATCGCGCCGCGCAGGCCGCGGTCAAGAATTCCATAGTTTGATTTTCCAAACCGGCGCGGACGGTCAACAACGTCCATGGCCACCACGTCGTAGCCTTCCTGAATAACGAGCGCCGGCAGAAACCGGTGTGTGCCATTGAAAAACGGAAGTCGCCGAAAGGTCTCTGTGTGCAGCACTTTCAGACCGCATCCGGAATCCCGGGTCTTGTCGCCGAGAATCGAGCCCCGCAGCCAGTTTGCGAAACGCGACGAGAGCTGCTTCAACTTTGTGTCCTTGCGCTTTACGCGCTGTCCGCAGGCGATGCCAACGCCGGGACCGGCTTCGACCAGTCTGTCAACGAGTTGCGGAATGTATTGCGGATCGTTCTGCCCGTCCCCGTCGATCGTGGCGACGATCGCTCCATCCGCAGCGAGCACGCCGCTGCGAAGCGAAAGGCTCTGTCCGACGGACTCGCGATGACGCACATGCCTCAGCGGGAACGGTCTACGAGCATGTTCTTCAGCCAGAACTGTCGCTGTGTCATCCGTCGAGCCGTCATCGACGACAATAACCTCGAAACTTCTCCCCGCCATGTGCTGTTCGATCTCGTCGAGCAGCGGCGGGATGTTTTCCGCCTCGTTCTTGCAGGGAATGACGATCGAAATCATGCCTTCGCCTTGAAATATTCTTGATCGATTGCGGAATGCAAATTTCGGCGAGACCGGAGCGGCCTGGCTTTCGTCAACCGTTCCGGAACGTCGTGTCAACCGGGCCGCGGTGGCATTAGCAAATCGTATGATAGGGCGCAAGTTTCATCTCGACGACACAGGTCATGGGCTCGCAAAGCAAGAGGCGCGTGGTCGGGAACTACGACGCAGCAATACGAATGGCTTGACATCCTGACGTGCAGCTTATTCAAAACAAAGCAGTAATGGAGGAGACCATATGCTCGGACTCATGCAGGAATGGCCGCTGCTGTGCCACAAGATCATTGACCACGCCGCCAATTTTCACGGAGATCGTGAAATCGTAACCCGCACGGTCGAGGGCCCTGTCACACGGACCAATTACCGCGACATGCGGCGACGATCGTTGAAACTGGCGAAGCGGCTCGAGAGAGAGGGAGCGCGGATCGGCGACCGGATCGCCACCATGGCCTGGAACACTTCGAGGCATCTGGAAAGCTGGTACGGCATAACCGGCATCGGCGCTGTCTATCACACGCTCAATCCTCGCCTGTTTCCGGACCAGATCGCATGGATTATCAACGATGCGGAAGACAAGTTCCTGTTCGTCGATACGACTTTCCTGCCGATTATCGAGGCGATCGCCGACAAGACGCCGAGTATCAAAAAGGTTTTCGTGCTCACCGATGCAGAGAATATGCCTGAAACGAAGCTTGATAATGCGGTCTGCTACGAGGAATGGCTTGACGAGACCGACGATGACTTTGCCTGGCGGCGGTTCGACGAACGCACGGCAGCCGGCATGTGTTACACGTCGGGAACGACAGGCGATCCGAAGGGCGTGCTCTACTCGCATCGCTCCAACGTGCTTCACAGCATGGTTGTCTGCCAACCAGACATGATGAACCTGTCTGCGCGCGACCGGATGATGCCGGTCGTTCCGTTCTTCCACGCCAATGGCTGGGCGACCGCTTTCACCTGCCCGCTGGTCGGCTCCACGATGGTGCTGCCCGGCGCAGGGATGGACGGCGAATCCCTTTACAACCTCCTGAACGACGAGAAGGTGACGATTACGGCGGCTGTGCCGACAATCTGGCTGATGCTGCTGCAGTATCTGGAGAATTCAGGCAACGAGCTCCCGTATCTGGAGCGGGTTGTCATAGGCGGATCTGCGTGTCCCAGAGCCATCACACAGACCTTCCAGGAAAAATATGAAGTCGAAGTCATCCACGCCTGGGGCATGACCGAAATGAGTCCGCTCGGCTCGATGTGCACCATCAAGCCGGAGTATGAAGACCTGACAGGAGAGGAAAAGCTCGACCTGCAGCAGAAACAGGGCCATCCTCCCTTCACCGTCGAGATGAAAGTGACGGATGACGAGAACAACGAGCTTCCCTGGGACAGCAAGTCGTTCGGACGATTGAAGGTGCGCGGACCCGCGGTTGCTGCGGCTTACTACAAGAACCGCGGCGAGGAACTGTTCGACAACGAGAACTGGTTCGACACGGGCGATGTCGCGCATATGGATCCGCACGGCTACATGGAGATCACAGACAGGGCGAAGGACGTCATCAAATCCGGCGGCGAATGGATATCCACGATCGAACTCGAGAATCTGGCCGTCGGCCACGAAGATGTCGCCGAGGCGGCTGTCATCGGCATCGCGCATCCAAAATGGGACGAGCGACCGCTGCTGATTATCGTGCCAAAAGAGGGGCATGAGCCAAAGAAGGACGACCTGCTGAAATATCTCGAGGACAAGGTCGCCAAGTGGTGGTTGCCGAACGATGTCGTAACCGTGGAGGAAATTCCACACACAGCGACCGGCAAGATCCAGAAAACCGCGCTTCGGGAACAGTTCAAGGATTACAGTTTCCCGACCGAATAGGGCTAATGGCCGGCCTCGCGCAAGAGGTCGGCCTACCCGCCGAACGCCCTTGAAAGAGCATAGCCGGCCAGAGCCGAGACACCGGTCAGGGTGGTTCCCCAGGCTATGTCCGCGAAGACGACGGCGAGCGGCCAGTTTTTCAAAGTCGCGTAATTCGTCACGTCGTAGGTGCCGTAAGCGAGCGCGCCAAACAGGGCTCCGGCAAAGAGAGCCGCCGTCCAGGATTGATCCCGAAGCGCCGGCAATACGGCGAAGAAAACGATGCCGGCCACATAGAACACGTAGAAAAGCCCGGCGGCGCCCAGCTTGGGTTGATCGAGAAGCAATGTCCCTATCTGTCGGCGATAGAAGTCGTTTGCGATCCGGGTCAGCCATACGTAATCCAACGCAAAGAAAACGGTCGCGGTCAGAACATAGGCTTTTGCGAACTGGATCATCATGCTTCTCCGTTCCAATCGACGAGTGCTTCCTTTACGGCCCTATGAAGTCGCCGGATCACCAGACCGTGATTTTCCTGCAGATAGCGGCGTCCCGGTGATCCGGCCACCGCAAAGAAACGTAGATGTCTCCGAAGCACTTTTTCGGAGGCGTTCTTGACCAAACTTAACATAGCTGTGATCGGCAGTGGCATCTCGGGACTGTCGGCGGCATGGCTGCTTGCGAAGAAGCACACTGTCACGATTTTCGAAAAGGCGGACTACGCCGGCGGCCACGCCAATACCGTGGATGTGACCACCGGCGACGGTCCAGCATCTGTCGATACGGGATTCATTGTCTTCAACGAGACAAACTATCCGAACCTCAGCGCTCTCTTCCGTCACCTCGGCGTCGCCTGTGATAACACATTGATGGGTTTCTCGTTGACTTGCGACGATGGCCGCTACGAATACAGCGCATCGGGCGCCAACGGATATTTCGGACAACGCAGCAACATCGCGCGGATAAGACATTGGGTGCTGTTGAAAGAAATTGCCCGATTTTTCTCGGAAGCCAAGACGAGAATGGGAATCTATCACAGGGATACGCCGCTCGGCGAATTTCTGAAGCGCGAAAACTATTCACAAGCCTTCATCGAAGATCACATCCTGCCGATGGGCGCAGCCATCTGGTCATCGACGCCTGACGACATGCTGGCATTTCCGGCGCAAAGTTTCATCCAATTCTACGACAATCACGGATTGCTGCAGTTCAAGAACCGGCCCCTTTGGCGGACGGTCAAAGGCGGCAGCCGCAACTATGTCAACCGTATTCTCGAAGACAGCGCTCTCGATGTCCGTCTTGGAACAGACCTCAAGCATATCCGGCGCAAGGGGGATTGCGTGACTCTGGAAACGACGGATGACGTGGTCCATCTGTTTGATCACGTGGTGTTGGCAACGCATCCCGATCAGGCGCTCGCGCTACTCGGTGACGCAGACGCCGCGGAACGTTCGCTGCTGTCGCAGTTCACCTACCAGAAGAACGTCGCCGTGCTCCATCGAGACCCGTCATGGATGCCTCGACGTCGCCGCCTCTGGACAAGCTGGAACTACCTGAAGTCAAGCGTCAGCGGAGATTTGTGCGTGACGTACTGGATGAACCAGCTACAGCAACTGCCAACACGCGAGAATATATTCGTTACTCTTAACCCGACTGAAGAAATCGATCCCGATCTTGTCGTTCGCGGTATTGACTACGAACATCCGCTCTTCGACGCCGAGGCTTTGCGCGCGCAGACAAAAATGGCTTCGATCCAGGGGCAACGACGGACATGGTTCTGCGGGAGTTGGCTCGGCTACGGTTTCCATGAAGACGGCATCGCCAGCGGTCTGAACGTGGCGGAACAGCTCGGTGGCGTCGCCCGGCCCTGGCGCAGGGATCAGGACTACATCCGCAACGCCCCGTCCGAACAGCTCGAATTGCAGGTCGCAGAATGACCCTGGAGGAAGGAATTTTCGTGGGCACGGTGATGCACAAGCGGATGCGTCCCGTGCGACACGAGTTCCGCTACTCGGTATTCTCCCTTCTGATCGATGTCGACCGGATGGAAGAAATTGCGAAACGTCTTCGCTTGCTTTCCGTTGACCGCGGAAATCTTTTCTCGATATTTCGTCGCGACCACGGCGCCGGCGACGGGCAATTGCGACGGCATCTTGATGGATTGGCGACGCGCATGATCGGACCGGAGCGCATGGAACGATGGCTGATGCTGACCTATCCGCGCATTCTGGGATACGTTTTCAATCCTTTGACCGTCTACTATGGACTGGACGGGGATGGGCGCGTCAGAGGCGTCGTCTACGAGGTCAGCAACACGTTTGGCGAACGCCACAGCTATGCGCTTCCGGTGGAAGCGGACGGAGCCGCCATACGTCAGACGGCGGACAAGGCGTTTTACGTGTCGCCGTTCAACCCGGTCTCCGGACGCTACAGGTTCCGCACCCGTACGCCGGACGAAACTGCGCAGATGACGATACTGCTGGAAGACGAGGCCGGCCCGATGTTCGCTGCGGCTTTTTCCGGCAAACGACAGCCGCTGACGGACCAGGTGCTGTCAGCGCTTTTTGCGCGCCACTGGTTCATGACGTTCAAGGTGTGGGGAGGCATCCATTATGAAGCTCTGCGACTTTGGCTCAAGGGCCTGAAGATTTATCCACGTCCGGGGAACGGCGAGGAAACCAAAGCTTACGCCCGATCCTTGATCATGCGTCCGACGGCCCGGAAGTAAAGCGCGTTCGGAAGACAGCGCAACAGCCCAAAAACAGTTGCAAAGGGATGCGGAAAGCGGATTTCGAACCGCTCTTTCTGAATTCCGCTTATGATGTAGTCGGCCGCCTGCTCCGCGCTTATCAGCTGTGGCATCTTGAAATCATTCTTTTGAGTAAGCTTCGTATCGACGAATCCTGGATTGACCAGAGTGATACGGATATTGAAACGTTTCAGGTCAAGCTTGAGGGTTTCGGCAAGACTGATCAGCGCAGCCTTTGTCGGTCCATAGTTCACTGTCCTGGGCAAACCGCGATAGCCCGACAGGGATCCAACAATAACGATATGCCCCTTTCCCTGCCGTTTCATGATGGGGACGAGGGCGGCGATCGCATGAATGGCGCCCATATAATTCACCTCGACGCCCCTTCTGATGGACGCGATGTCGATGTCTCCGGGTTCGAGCGGCTTCCAGGCTCCAGCTGACAGAACCACAGTATCTATCGCTCCGAATCTGCTCGCAATGTCTTTCGCGGCGTTTTCGACTGCCTCTGCATTCGTCACATCGAGGGGGAATGCAACTATGCCACGCCCCTGCTTTTCCATCTCGAACAATGGATCCGTCGACCGGGCGGAAACGGCGATATTCTGCGCCATTCCGGCGACCTTTTCCGAAAAGGCCCTGCCAATTCCCGAACTGGCGCCGATCACCCAGACATTGCCGGGGTCAAACTGCGGGCCCGCCATTGATCAAATACCAATCAGCGGCTGCAGGATCCGGCTCACCATGCCTTTGAATCGCGTCGGGCGCTCCGTCGCCACCAGACAGATGCAATCGATATCGGAATCGACAAAAGGCTGATGCTCGACGTGTTCGTCAAGATCGGCGATGTCGCCGGCCGCAAACTGCCCGAAAACATCGCTGTAGGAGCCTTCGAGGATGAGGGTCATTTCGGTTCCGCCATGGCCATGTTCAGGCATCTTTCTGCCGGGCGCAATTTTCAGCATGTAAAGCGACGATGTCGACGAGGCGATATCTATACGATGACGCTGCATCCCGGGCACAATCGTGCGCCATGGCACCTGATCCAGATCGCCGCCAATCAGGCGCGACAGCGGCAGGGGCACCTTGCCGGCGGTCGGCCCGGGCGTCAGAAGCGGTTCCTCCGGCTCCATATCGAGCATCCGCGACAGCCTGTCAAAAGCGTCGGCTTCGAGCGGCGACGAATCCGCCGCCTCCATGACGGCGCCGCCCATTGCTTCGGCGGCCCGCACGGCTGCGCGACAATCGTCGCACATTGCAATATGAGACGCCACGACAATGGCGAACGCCTCGTCGAAATCGCCGCTGGCGTAACGCATGATCGAGGCGTCATCGAGATGGTGATGAACGGTCATCCCAGATCTTCCAGTTCTTCCCTTAGTTTGCGATAGGCTAGACGCAGTCGCGACTTTACGGTGCCAATCGGCAGATCGAGATCGCGGGCGATCTCGCTATGCGGCTTGTATTCGGCAAACGCCATTTCAACGACCTGTCTTTGTTCCGACGGAAGTTTTTCCAGTGCGCTACGGACCAAGTCGCCCTGCTGGCTGCCGATCGCTTCCGCCTCGGGACTTTCGTCCTCGCTAGCGACCATCACGGTCTCGACATCGATGTATGGCTGCGCCGGCAGGCGGCGTAGACGATCGATGCGGGCGTTACGGGCGACCGTGTAGATCCAGGTGCTGACCGCGCCTTTGTCTGGCCGATACAGCGCAGCCTTGCGCCATACGGTCAGCATCACGTCCTGCACCAGATCCTCCGCAAGATCGGAGGACGCACCGGATTTCTCCATCATTCCCTTAATTCTGGGGCCGAACCTGTCGAACAGAATTTCGAACGACGTCTTGTCTCTGGAGGTCGCGACCTCCATCATAAGAGCCTTCAGATAGTCCTGATCCGCTGTGGGGTCCGGATTCTCGATCGGCATATCCGTTCTCAAGACACT
Organism: Flavimaribacter sediminis; assembly: GCF_019492055.1. Classification (GTDB taxonomy): domain Bacteria; phylum Pseudomonadota; class Alphaproteobacteria; order Rhizobiales; family Rhizobiaceae; genus Flavimaribacter; species Flavimaribacter sediminis. The sequence continues at coordinate 215,541 of NZ_JAICBX010000002.1, forward strand.
CAACATGGTCCCGACCTGTTTACTGTCGGAACCGATACGTGGCGAAATTCCAATCAGATCACAATTTCGGAAAAAATTATAGACTGGGTCTCCGTCGCACCGAAATCAGCGGTTAAAACCTGGTCCGGTTTGCAATTCCAAGGCTTATGTGGCTCATTGCAAGAGGGAGGGAACCATCATGAAACTGACGGCTCATTTTACGGACATTCGGGGACAATCTGTTTTCATTACGGGTGGCGGTTCTGGCATTGGCGCGGCCCTTACGGAGGGATTTGTGGCCGAGGGCGCGAAGGTCGCTTTCGTGCAGCGTTCGGATGCAACGGATCTCTGCGATCGTCTGGAAGCAACCTATGAAAACCGGCCGATTTTTCTCCCCTGCGACGTAACCGACGTGGAAGCCTTGAGCGCGGCCATGGAGGAGACGAAACGCCGCCATGGCGCGATCACCATCCTCATCAACAATGCGGCGTCCGACAACCGTCATGGACTGGCGGACTATTCCGTCGAAGACTGGAACGCCTCGCTGAACATCAATCTGCGACCGCATTTCTTCACATGCCAGAAAGCAGCGCCCGACATGCGAGCGGCGGGCGGCGGCTCCATCATCAACTTCTCGTCTATTTCCTACATGATGGGCAATGGCGACTACCCCGCCTATGTCGCTGCAAAGTCGGCGATCACGGGACTGACGAGAGGGCTTGCCCGCGAACTCGGACCCGACAATATCCGGGTGAACGCGCTTATGCCCGGCTGGGTGCTGACGGAACGCCAGCGCCGTTTGTGGGTTACCGGAGAAGCGCTTCAGGCGCATATCGACCGGCAGTGCCTGAAGCAGGAAATCATGCCCGAGGATATGGTGGAGCCGACGCTGTTTCTGGCCTCGTCCGCATCGCGCATGATGACCGGACAGGCGCTTGTCGTCGACGCCGGCGTTGTTGTGACAGGGTAAAGCCATGACTCCTTTCTACGCCGCTGCAGACTGGGGAACATCGACGTTCCGACTCTGGCTCGTTTCGACCGAGGGACAGGTCATCGCAGAAAGGAACAGCGACCAGGGCTTGGCCGTCGCCGCGACATCCGGTTTCGCGCAGATTCTCGAAGACCATCTCGACGCCCTTGCCGCGCCCAAGGATCTTCCCGTCATGATCTGCGGCATGGCTGGCGCACGACAGGGATGGCGCGAAGCCCCTTATCTTTCCGTTCCAGCCGCGCTGTCGGATATCTGCGATAACGCCGTCGAAATCGACGGCTCTCAGCGCCGGATCTGCATTCTGCCAGGCGTCGCCTCGCATGATCCGGTGACGCCCGACGTCATGCGCGGCGAGGAAACATCGCTTCTCGGCAATCACGCCGATTCCGACACGATGTACCTTGCCTGCCTGCCCGGAACCCACTCCAAATGGGTTCAGATCGACGAGGGGGCGATTGTCAGTTTTTCAACCTTCATGACAGGTGAATTGTTCGGACTGCTCGCAAAACATTCCATCCTGAAACACGCTGTGGACGGTCACTCGCAGATACACCGGGAAAGCCGATACTTCGCCGAAGGCGTCAAGGCCGGATACTCGAACCCGGAGGAAATCACCAGCCACCTGTTCTCGATCCGGGCGGGGCAATTGCTTCAGGGCCGGACCGGTCAGGATGGTTATGATCGCCTGTCCGGTCTGCTGGTCGGATGCGAAATCGGAGGCGCCCGCGTGCGTTTCGGCCAGACGGAAAATCTCCGCCTTATCGCCTCGGGACATCTCGCGTCCATCTATGACACGGCTTTCGAACTGCTGGATATGCCGGTGACCACGGTGGACGCCCACCAGGCCGTTCTTGACGGTCTCGGCATTGCCGCCCGACGCCTCTTCCGGTCCCATGCTGGCAGCGGCGGAGGCCTGTAGCATGAGCGCCGCGTCGGGCTGGCCACCGCTGCAGCGATCTCTTGTGGCCATATTGCGCGGGATACAGCCGCACGAAGCGGCGGATATCGTGGGCGCACTTGTCGAGGCCGGTTTCGAAGCCATCGAGATACCCCTGAATTCGCCTGACCCCTTTGCCTCCATCGAGATCGCCGTAAATACCGCCCCTGACGGCGTCCTCATCGGCGCCGGCACCGTGCTTGCTCCCGAAGATGTCGAACGTCTGTCGGAGATCGGCGGCAGGCTGGTGGTCAGCCCGAACGCCGACCCCGCCGTCATCAAGCGGACCGCGTTGCTTGGCCTTGTCTCCATGCCCGGCGTCTTTACCGCGACCGAGGCTTTTTCAGCGCTTCGCGCCGGCGCCTCCGGTCTGAAATTCTTTCCCGCCAGCGTGCTCGGCGCAACCGGCGTCGCCGCGATCAGGGCCGTGCTGCCGCCCGGGACCGAAATTGCCGCAGTGGGCGGCGTTTCGCAGACGGATTTCGCTTCCTACGCACAAGTCGGCGTCCGGACCTTCGGTCTTGGGTCCAGTCTTTACAAACCCGGACTGACCGCCGCCGAGGTCAAAACGCGCGCCGTAGAAGCCATTGAGGCATACGATACAGTTTTCGGGAGACGGAAATGAACCAGACTGTGGCGACCTACAAGGATTTCAGCGAGACAGCGTGCGAGGTCGGCGAGGGTCCAACCTATGACACAGCGACCGGGACAACCTACTGGTTCGACATTCCCGGCAAGACGCTGCTGGAGATGTCCGGGAAGGGCGAAGAGACGATCCACACCCTGCCTTTCGCGGCGAGCTTGCTGGCGGTGATCGACGACCAAAGCCAGCTGATTGCAACAGAGAACGGCCTGTTCCGGCGCACCGTCGCAGACGGCTCGCTGACGCTGATCAAGGAACTCGAGCCCGACAAACCGGAAAACCGTTCCAATGACGGCCGGGTTCATCCTTCCGGCGCCTTGTGGATCGGCACGATGGGTTGGCAGAGCGCCGATAACGCCGGGGCGATCTATCACTACTACAAGGGTGAACTCAGAACCCTCTTTGACGGGATCACCGTGCCGAACGCAATCTGCTTCACGGCGGACGGCGCGACCGGATATTTCACCGACTCGCCGGCCCGGAAAGTGATGAAGGTCGCGCTCGACCCGGCGACGGGATTGCCGGTCGCCACCCCGACCGTATTCCTGGACGAGGCGGCGAGTGATCGCGGCTTCGCCGACGGCGCGGTGGTCGACGCGGACGGCAATTTCTGGTGCGCCCGGTGGGACGGCGGCTGCGTGCAAGGGTTCGACCCGAGCGGCGTCTGCTTCGAGACGATCGAACTGCCGACGGATCGGGTGACCTGTCCCGCCTTCACAGGCCGCGACCTTTCAAGGATGATCGTGACGTCGGCCTATATCGGCCTCGACGACGATCAGATGCGCGCGCAGCCCGACGCCGGCGAAACCTTCCTCCTTGAGGCGCGGTTTCGCGGAAAGGCCGACCCTCGCGTGCTGATCTGAGGGAACCGGTGCGCGGGCACGGTTGTTTCACCCCGAGCCCGATGCTATCCAATCACCAGTTGTTTCGCCCTATCAAACCGGACCCCCGCCATGACTTCCGCCTTCAAAGCCTACGACATTCGCGGTGAAATTCCCGCTCAGGTCAATGTGCCCTTCACCTATCGGCTGGGCCAGGCCGTCGCCGCCCAGTTTTCTCCCCAAAGCGTGGTCGTCGGACACGACATGCGGATGGACAGCCCGGCGCTCGCCCAGGCGCTGATCCAGGGTTTGCTCGACAGCGGCGTTGACGTGCTTCCGCTTGGCCAGTGCGGCACCGAGGAGGTCTATTTCAACACCGATTTCCACAACGCCGACGCCGGGCTGATGATCACCGCCAGCCACAATCCGATGAACTACAACGGCATCAAGATGGTGCTGAAAGGCGCGCGCGCGGCGACACAGGACAACGCCCTCGGCCCCCTCGAAACGCTCGTCTACTCGGACCAGCAGTTCAAGACTGTTTCCGACTATGCGGATCGCGGGCGGCTCGCCATGCATCTCGACAAGAAGGCTTATATCGAGCGCCTGCTGACCCAGGTCTCCGGCGTCGATCTCAAACCGTTGAAGATCGTCTGCCACGCCGGCAATGGCTGCGCCGGACCGATCATCGATCTTCTGGAAGACCACCTGCCCTTCACCTTCATCAAGGTGGATCACGAGCCGGACCCGACCCTGCCGAACGGCATCCCCAATCCGCTGCTTCCAGACAAGCGCGAACGCGCGAGCAAGGCGGTGATCGAAAACGGCGCCGATCTCGGCCTTGCCTGGGACGGCGATTTCGACCGCTGCTTTTTCTATGATGAAAAAGGGCGCTTCGTCGAAGGCTACTACCTCGTCGGCCTGATCGCCCAGACGCTTCTCCGCAGCCATCCGGGCGGCGTCATCCTCTACGATCCGCGCCTGACCTGGAACACGATCGACGTCGTCAAGGCGGCGGGCGGCGACCCGCGCGTCTGCCGGACGGGACACGCCTTCTTCAAGCAGATGCTTCGCGACGACAATGCGCTCTACGGCGGCGAAATGAGCGCGCATCACTATTTCAACGATTTCAGCTTCTGCGACACGGGCATGCTGCCCTGGCTCGCCATCGTCGCCGAACTGTCCTCCACCGGCGCAACGCTGAGCGAATTGGTCGACGACCGGATCGCCGCCTTCCCTTGTTCCGGCGAGATCAATTTCACCGTGGACGACGCGAAGGCTGTCCAGAGCCGTATTTCGGATCACTTCGCCCCACTCAATCCCGAAATCGAAGGCGTCGACGGCCTCGGCATGGCCTTCGACGACTGGCGCTTCAATGTGCGCGCGTCGAACACCGAGCCGCTGCTGAGGCTGAACGTCGAAGCGCGCGGCGACGCAGATCTCGTGGCCGCCAAGGTCAACGAAATCACCAAGCTGATCCAGACGACCTGATCGCCGGTTAAATCTGGAATATAGCGGCGGCTCTCGATATTGGGGCCGCATCTTGCATGGATACTTTTTTCATTTAAGACATTGAAATAGAACAATAAAAAATAATTCTGGCTTTGTTTCGGGAATCCGCGATTTTCAGGCTTTCCGTGATCTGCAGAGCTCCAAGGCGGTTCACTGGGTTTGTTTCGGGAATTTGGCTTTTTCGCCTTTCTCCCAGTCATCCGATCGCATCTGGCTTTGTTTCGGGAATTCTGATTTTTCACTCATTCGGCGCCATTCGGCCAATCGCAGCAGCCCTTTGTTCGTCTGAGCTTATATCACAAAAGGCCGATAAACGCAGCAAGATTGTTCATGTTTTGTTCGATAAATAAGCCGACGCGACGCAATATTGCGTCGCGTCGCGTTTCGATCAATTCGTCACGTTGGGCGCGTTCGGGAAAAAAAGTTGCTTGCCGTCGAGCCTGTAGGAGGCAATCGCCTTCTGACCCTCGTCCGACAGCATCCAGTCCACAAAGGCCTGACCAAGGTCGGATTTGACGCGCGGGCATTTCTCGGAATCAACCAGGATCACGCCGTACTGGTTGAACAGCGCCTTGTCGCCCTCCACCAGGATTTCGTGATCGGCCTTGTTGCCAAAGGCGATCCAGGTCGCCCTGTCGGTCATTGTGTAGCCGTCCATGCCGATGGTCGCATTGAGCGTGGCGCCCATGCCCGAGCCGGTTTCGCGATACCATTGCCCGCTGCTTTGCGACGGATCGACGCCTGCGGCCTTCCAGAGCGCGACTTCCTTCTTGTTGGTGCCGGAATCATCGCCGCGAGACACGAAAATGTTTTCGCTGTCGGCGATCTTGTTCAACGCGGTCGACGCATCCTTCATGCCCTTGACGCCAGCGGGATCAGCCGGCGGTCCGACGATGATGAAATCGTTGTACATCAGGTCCGTGCGCTCAACGCCGTAGCCTTCCGCGACAAATTTTTCTTCCGCCGGCTTTGCGTGCACCAGAAGGACATCGCCGTCGCAATTGCGCGCATTCTTGATGGCCTGCCCTGTTCCAACCGCGACAACCCGGATCTGGACGCCGGATTTGTCTTCGTAGATCGGCAGGATGTAATCGTAGAGGCCGGAATTCTGTGTCGAGGTCGTTGACTGGACGACGATGAAATCGTCGGCCATCGCGCCCCCGGCCGTCATGGCGACCACAGTGGAAACGGCCATGAAGCGTGCAAGATGTCTGTTCATTGAAACTCCCCTTTTCAAAATAAAGTTCAAATCAGCAAGCGTCCTGCAATGAACGCCTCCGCAGTTTCGGATTGCGGACGCTGAAAAAAATTGTCGGTTGCAGCGCGTTCGACGATTCGCCCATGATGCATAAGAATGATCTCGTCCGCGACCCTTTTCGCCTGGGCGAGATCGTGGGCGACCATGACGGCGCGCATGCCCTTGACGCTGGCGTCCTGCACCATCGTTTCGATCGCAAGGACCGAAGCCGGATCGAGGCTCGATGTGGGTTCGTCGAGGAACAGCAGATCCGGATGCGTGGCCAATGCCCGAACCAGAGCAAGACGCTGCCGCTCACCGCCGGAGAGCACGCGGGCGGACGCATGGGCGAGGCGCTCCATGCCCGCCTCGTCAAGCGACGTCTCTGCGCGACGGCGCGCCTCCGTCCGACTGTGGCCGACGGCGCGCAAGGCGTATTCGACATTGGCCCTGACCGAGCGGCGCAGCAGAACAGCGTGCTGCAGCACCATGCCGAAACGGCAATAGCGCGACCGGGAGGGCGGCGTGCCATTCCATCGCACCTTGCCGCGGTCTGGCTGACGCAATCCGGCGAGCAGGTTGAGGAGCAGCGACTTGCCGGCGCCATTGGGACCCACGATGACGGTGGTTCCCTGACCGGCGATCTCGATGTCGTCGACATCAAGCAGCACCCTGCCCTTGCGGCTTACCCTGAGACCCGTTCCGGTGACGGGAAGAACCGGCATCGCCTGGCGCTGCACGGCCGACAGCAAATTCTCACGCATAGGCGCGCCTGACGGCTGCAGCGCGTGACATGAACACGAGCGCGTTCACGGCGAAGGCGATGGTGACCAGAATGAAGCCAAGGCCAAGCGCCAAAGCGAGGTTTCCCTTGGAGGTTTCAAGCGCGATCGTCGTCGTCATGACCCGCGTGACATGGTTGATGTTTCCGCCGACAATAATGACGGCGCCGACTTCCGCCACCGCCCGGCCAAAACCCGCGAGCAGCGTCGTCAAAAGGCTGTAGCGCCCCTCCCACAGAAGCGTTTTCAATTGCGCCAGGTTGCCAAGGCCGTAGAGGACGAGTTGATCGCGATATTCATCGTGCAGGTCTTCCAGCGTCTGGCGGGCGAGCGCCGCGACGATGGGCGTGACGAGAATGGTCTGGGCGATGATCATCGCGGTCGGCGTGTAGAGCAATTGCAGCGGACCAAGCACGCCGGCGCTCGACAGCAACATATAGACGACGAGACCGACGACGACCGGCGGCAGACCCATGAGCGCGGAGATCGTGATAACGAGCAGTCCCCTGCCCGGGAACCGCGCGACGGCGAGGAAGGCGCCGACCGGAAAGCCGACGAGGGCAGCCATCGCGACGGCGCTGAGGCTGACGCGCATCGACAGCCACACGACCTCGAGAAGGTCGGGGTCGAGCGAGATGACCAGCCTGAACGCCTCGAAAAATGACGCCGCGAAATCCTGCATCCGTGCGTTTGTCTCCTCTCCATTGAAACCGTGTATTGCGCAAACGCCTTGCGCGTTCCATCAAAAACGTCCGGCGGGGTGAAACAAAACCACCAATAATTTGACGCCATTGCGAAAGGCGTTCGCGTTGCGACATTTGTCGCGCAAACACGAAACGAGACGCGCAGCGCGCGAGGTCCGATGAGACGCGGCTAGTTAGCGCCCTGCGCAGCCCCATCCAGAAGATCGCCCAGCCTTCGTTTCGCGTCTTCCTTTGCAATCTTCGCGGCAAGCAGGATTTCATCGATACGATGAAAGTCCATGCTGGCGAAGCCGCCGACATCGGGGCGAATGAGCAGGTCCGGCTCGATCCGCTTCAGGCGCTCGTTGACCAGCGAATGCAAGGCGATCTGTGAGGACCCGATCCAGGTGTCCATTGCGCCAGGCACGGGTCCGGTAACGCGAAACCCGTTTCCGGTGACGTCGACTGCGATGACAAGTCCCGGCTGGTCGGCAAGTATGTCGAAAGGAGTGGGATTGACAAAACCACCGTCTATGAGCACGCGATCCCGCCACTGAACAGGAGACAGAAGCACCGGAAGCGCTGCGGACGCGCCGATCGCCTTTTTCAACGGCCCGTCTTCGATCACGAACTCTTCCTCGCGATAGAAGTCTGCTGTGACGATTCTCATCGGCGTGCGCAGGCCCGTGAATTCGTCAGGAACGGCGTCAGGCAGTATGGCGGACATCAGCACTTCCGGATCAAGCGCGGCCGAGTTCCCCATGGCGAAGACCGATGTCCAACTGCCAGGATTACCGGGAAACAGACGGCGCAACGTGTTCAACCTGCTTGAGAGAAGATCGATAGCAAACGCCCTGATCTCCAGCCCGGACATGCCGCTGGCATACATGGCTCCAATGATCGCGCCCATTGACGTGCCGGCGATCATCGAAGGTTGGACGCCAAGATCGTCCAGCGCTTCCAGAACCGGAATGTGGGCAAGTCCCCGTGCTGCGCCGCCGCCGAGAGCGATGGCGCATCCCGAGCCTGCAGATGCGCGCGCAGCGCCGGACGCGCCCGCGACAAGCGACAGTGAAGCCGCTTTCAGAATATCGCGACGTCCGAGAGAAAAGGTCATTCGGCCGCCGTCCCGCCGTTGGAGCAGCCGTTCTGGAAACCGTTGTCGCAATGCGCTTTCAGGCGCTCGGTGTCGGCCGCCGTCCAGTCTTCGGGCGCAGTAACCTCGACCCAGGGATCGATATAGTCATGCGCATAGTAGGCGTGACCGTAGCCGGCGGGGGCGGCGGTCGACAGCGCCATGTCGAGGGCCAGTTGAAACTGCGTGACGATGGGCATGAAACGAAGATAGGGCGAAACGCCCCTGCCCGGCGGCTCGCGCATCCATACCGGCGGCCGCAACGCCGACAGCGGATCGAAGAACACGATCGGGTCGCTCGGATATTGCAGGAACATCATGCGCATGTCGCCCCAGTCGGCGTAACCGGCCTCATTCTCGTCCGGCGCGCTGTAGCGGATCAGCGATCCGTCGCCGATCTTCGGCAGGACCCACGGCGTGCCTTTATTGCGCCCGTGCTGCACCTTGTTCCAGAATTCCGACGGGAATGGCGGACCGGCCCAGAACGCGCCGTCAATCGGATCATTGACCAGCTGGAAGAGCGTTGTCGCGTACATCGACGACCAGGCGCCGAGGCTCAAGCCGTGGATGTAGAGCCGCGGCCGTCGATCGGCCGGCAGTGTTGTCCAGTAATCGTAAATGGTCGAAATCGTCGCCGAGGCCTGATCCAGGCCGGTTCTGGTTTCAAACAGCAGCGCGAAAGGCGACTGCAGATAGGAATATTGAACCGCGACCGTCGCGATGTCGCCATTGTGCATATATTCGAGCGGATCGTGCGATCCCGGATCCATCCAGCCGGTTCCGGTCGGGCTGACCAGCACCAGAACCTTGCGGTCGAACGCGCCGAGCCGGATCAGCTCGGCGAGCGCGAGGTCGGCGCGCTCCTGCGGCGTGTCCGCATTGGCGCGACCGACATAGACGCGCACGGGATCGAGCGCCGGCTTTCCTGTAAACGCCGAGATCGCCGCGGCGTCCGGGCCGCCGGTCACGAAATCGCGTCCGGGCTGGCCCATTTCCTCCCACCCGACCAGGGATTCGGCGCTGCCGGGAATGCGGGCGAGCGTGGGCGCGGGCGGCGCCCTTTCGAACAGGTTCTGACCGGCTTCATAGGCTTCGTCCATGGCCGAGATGGCGGTGTCGAGCAACCCGTCGCGCGTGACGACGAAGAGCACCAGAAACACAATGACCAGACCCAGCACATTGGCTCTTCGCGGCGGCATGACGCGGTGAAGGCGCGCACGGACGAAACGGGAGAAGAATGCAATCAGCGCGCCGACGCCGAAAAGCACGAGGAAAACGACCAGGGCGATCAGCAGCATCTGGACGAGATGCGCGTCGTCCACAGGCTCCATTCCCATGCGGGCGCGTATGTCGTTCTGCCACAGAAGCGCGTAGCGCAGCGACAGCGCCAGGACGACAAGAACGGCGACAGCGGCGATCGCCTTCACAATATGCAGCAGGCGACCGCGCAATACCGGCATGTCGGCGGCTGTCCAGAGCAGTTCGACAATGCGCCAGGCGAGGTATCCGAGCGCCATGACGATACCGCCGAGAGCGCCTTGCAGAACAGGATCACGCGGGATCAGCGACGGCGTCAGGGAGGCGGCGAGAAACAGGAGCCCGAGCAGGACGCCGAAGGACGAAAACGGCGATAAAATGCGTTGCATGACGATTGATCCCCCGCGTAACAGTCGACGCCGACTTGGCGGATTCTGAAGAAACACCCGCCAGTGCGACTGAGCCGTCTACAATAACAGCGAAGAGTTTAACGACGGGTGTGCATGATTCAAAAGCCTTTGCGGAAATAATATACAAGCGTGGAGCAGCCGGGCTGACAAAATGTCAGACGGCTTGCAGTCTGATCACGTTTAGCATGCATGGGTTCAACACGTTTTTGACAGTTGCCAAGCGGTCCGGTTTTCTCCATGACCCTGTCGCGGAGGGTGCGCATGGATTGTGATGTGGGAATTGTCGGCGGCGGGCCGTTTGGGCTGATGCTCGCCAACGAGCTCGGGCGACGCGGCGTCTCCGCCATACTGTTCGACGAGAAACCGTCGACGGCGTTCAATCCGCAGGCCAACGCGACCCAGGCGCGAACGATGGAGCACTATCGGCGGCTGGGATTCGCAGACGAGATCCGGGCGCTCGGCATGCCGGAGGATTTTCCGACCGACATCGCCTACTTCACCCGCTATGCGACCCATGAACTGGCCCGCTTTCGGCTGCCCTCGGCGCGCCAGGCAAAAAGTCGCATCGCCTCGCTTGGCGGATCGTGGAGCGCGGCTGAGATGCCGCACCGCGTGTCGCAGAAGTTCGTCGAACAGGTACTTCGAAACCATGCGGAAAAGCTCGACGGCGTTTCCGTCCACTACGGCTGGAAGGTCGTCGGTTTTAAAGACAGCGCAGACGGCGTCGCCGTCGAGGCCGAAGAAATCGAGACGGGTTCGCGCCGCACGATACGGTGCCGGTATATGGCCGCCGGCGACGGCGCGCGCAGCTTCGTCCGGCGCCGGTTGGGATATCGCATGGGAGGAGAAACCGGGGTCGTGCGCGATTTCTTCGGCGGGCGTATGTTCGCCCTCTATCTGCGCTGCCCGGAATTCTATGCGGCCTCGCCATTTGCGCCCGCCTGGATGAATGTGACGTTCAACGCGCAAAGGCGCGCCTTCATGGCGGCGGTCGACGGGCGCGGCGAATTCGCCTTTCACACGCAACTTCGCGATGGCGAGGACGCGGATGCGATGAGCGACGACGAGGCGCTGGAGGTGTTCCGCTCGGCGGTCGGGCGTCCGGTCGACGCGGAAATCCTGTCACGCGGAACCTGGACGGCCGGCCATGCACTTGTGGCGGAGCGCTTCGCCGCAGGCCGGGTGTTTCTCGGCGGCGACGCGGTGCATCTCTTCACGCCGGCCGGCGGGCTCGGCTACAACACGGCGATCGACGATGCGGTCAATCTCGGCTGGAAACTCGCCGCCGTCGTCAAGGGAATTTCGCCGCCTCAACTTCTCGACAGTTACGAGATCGAGCGGCGACCGGTGGCGATCCGCAACACCGATTTCGCCCGGCGCTTTGCGGAATCGCTGGGCAACTACAAGCCGCAGCCGGGGCTGGAGGACGATACCGACGAGGGCGCCCGGTTACGCCTGGAGGCCGGAGCCTATCTCGGGGCGCATGGCCGGGCGGAATTCAACATCCCCGGCGTCACCTTTGGCGCGCGTTATGACGGCTCGCCGATCATTGCAAGTGAAGCGCGCGAACCGGCGGCGGACAAGCCGGACGTCTACACATCGACCGCCTCGCCGGGTGGGCGCGCGCCGCATTTCTGGTTCGACGAAACCACATCGCTCTATGATCTGTTCGGCTTCGAGTGGACGCTGCTGCGCCTCGGCGAGGCCGCGCCGGAGGCGGCTGGCCTGATCGCCGAGGCGGAGCGCCGCGGGATACCGCTAAAAGTCCTTGATATTGACGCTCCAGAGGTGGCCGTCCTCTACGAAGCGCCGCTTGTTCTTGTCCGGCCCGATCAGATCGTTGCCTGGCGGGGAGCAGACGACAGCGAGGCGCGGTTTATTCTCGAAACGGTGTCGGGAGCGGCCTCGTCTCCTGCTGCGTAACGCGTTTACATCTTAACAATATTGCGCTCCGGCTTTCCTTGCGCCCGCGAATCTCCGATGATGCGCCATGGCCGTCAAACTTCTTTCAGAGACGCTGATAAACCAGATCGCCGCCGGTGAAGTGATCGAGCGGCCGGCGAGCGTCGTCAAGGAACTGGTGGAGAACGCCATCGACGCCGGGGCGCGACGCATTGAAATCGCGACGGCCGCAGGCGGCAAGTCGCTGATCCGCGTGACGGACAATGGCTTCGGCATGGGCCCTGAAGATCTGGGGCTTGCGGTGCAGCGTCACTGCACATCAAAGATCGAAGGGGAACTGGATCACATCTCGACGCTCGGTTTTCGCGGCGAGGCGCTGCCGTCGATCGGATCGGTCGCAAAGCTTCGGATCCAGAGCCGGCCGGACGGCGCTGACACCGGTTTCGAGGTTCGCGTTGAAGGCGGCCGGATGACCGAGCCCCGCCCCTCGCCCGGCAACAAGGGCACGATCGTCGAGGTTCGCGACCTTTTCTTCGCGACGCCTGCGCGTCTGAAATTCATGAAGAGCGAGCGCGCCGAGACCGGCGCGATCACCGAGGTCGTGCGCCGCATGGCGATCGCCTTTCCTGAAGTGCGCTTCGCGCTTTCCGGCCCCGACCGGACCAGCCTTGAATTTCCGGCGACCGAGGATGACCGGCTCGCGCGCATCGCCCAGATACTCGGTCGGGACTTCAAGGAGAATGCGATAGAACTGGACGCCGTGAGGGAAGATGTCCGCCTCACCGGCTTTGCCTGCGTGCCGACGTTCAACCGGGGCAATTCGCTGCACCAGTACATGTTCGTGAACGGGCGTCCGGTGCAGGACAAGCTGCTGATTTCAGCGATCCGCGGCGCCTACGCCGACACTGTGCCGCGAGGGCGCTACCCGGTCGCGACCCTCTTCATCGAACTCGATCCGGCGCTGGTGGACGTCAATGTTCATCCGGCAAAGGCCGATGTCCGGTTCCGCGATCCGGGGCTGGTGCGCGGCCTCATCGTCGGCGCGATACGGGAGGCCCTGACGCGCGAAGGCGGCCGCGCCTCGACGCTGGGCGCCGAGGGGATGATCCAGGCCTTTCGACCGGGTTTCGGGTCGCAAACCGCTGCGCCGCAAAGCCGTCCGTCGGGATTTGGAAACGCGCCTTACTTCCATGGTGGGCAACGCCCGCAAAATTACGCCATGGATCAGTCGCCTTTTCGTCCCCTGGAGACGGCGGCGGTTGCAGGTTTCGCGGAGGAGCGGCAGGCCGTCTTTGGCGACGTCGATCGCCCAAGCGCGCGCGGCGAAAGCGCGCCAGCGAGTGATCATGCGCCTTCTGCGGAGGATGCGACCGACCATCCGCTGGGCGCGGCGCGGGCGCAGTTGCACGAGAACTACATCGTCGCCCAGACCCGCAACGGCCTCGCCGTGATCGACCAGCACGCGGCGCATGAGCGCCTGGTCTACGAGGCGTTGAAGCAGTCTCTTCACGCGGACCGGACGCCGTCGCAGGTCTTGCTCATTCCGGAGATCGTTGATCTTGCGGAGGAGGACTGCGACCGTTTCATGGCTCACGCCGACGCCTTTGCGGAGCTCGGACTTGCAGTCGAGCGCTTCGGCCCCGGCGCGCTGGCCGTGCGCGAGACGCCGGCCATACTGGGAGAGATCGACGCCGCCGGCCTGGTGCGCCAGCTTGCCGACGATATTGCCGAGTGGGACGATGCGAGCGGCCTGAAGTCGCGCATCGACCATGTCGCGGCGACGATGGCGTGCCATGGTTCGGTGCGCTCGGGCAGGCGCCTCACGATCGAGGAAATGAATACGCTGCTGCGCCAAATGGAGGCGACGCCGGGCTCCGGCCAGTGCAATCACGGCCGCCCGACCTATATTGAACTCAAACTATCTGATATTGAGAAGTTGTTCGGCCGGCGATAGAAGATCCGGCCAAGCCAAGAAGATACGACGAGAGAACGGGATGAACAAGTTTGAAGGCCATGGGTCTGGCGAAGCCAAGATCCGCTATCTCGACTCCGATTTCCAGGTCATCACGCCCGGTTCCTTTGTCCGTTGCGCGATTACCGGCGAATCCATTCCACTGGAGGAACTGAAATACTGGAGCGTGGCGCGACAGGAGCCCTATGCGAACATCCAGGCCTCGGTCGAGGCGGACCGGATCGCCGGCGTATTGCCCAATCAGACTGGCGGCTGATTTTCCGACATTCTTCGCTTCCTGAAGTTTTCCCGCGCTTCCTCGATGAGGCGTTGCCCGAGATCGGGCAGATCAAATTTCAAACGAACGCCAAGCACCTCGGATTGAGCGGCGAGCTCCGGCGTTTCTCCGCCGGCGTGCCTCAGGCGAGCCATATCCTTTGACGTGGTGACGAGCTGCAGGTCGTTGCGACGGGCGAGATCGAGGAGGTCCGCCATCTCTTCCTCGTTCAGAGAGTGATGGTCGCCGAAACTCCGCGTCAGCTCCACCTTCGCGCCAATCGTTTGAAGACTGTGAAAGAACTTTCCGGGATCACCGATACCGGCCCAGGCCAGAACCCGCTTGCCGCGAAACGACTTCGGCTTGAGCGGATCGAGGCGCGCCTCATAGACCGGCTTCGCCGCCCGCCCGGCCATGCGCACCACCCGGTCGGCCGCGTCTCCGTCTCCGATCACCAGCAGGCCGTCTGCGCCGCGGATCTGATCGATAAGCGGCGCGCGCACCGGACCGGCGGGCAGAATGTGCCCGTTCCCGACGCCGCGGCGGGCGTCGATGACGAGAAGCGCGTAGTCGAAAGCGATCTTCGCGCTTTGAAAGCCATCGTCCATGATGATCAGGTCGACGCCGTTTTCAATCAGGAGCTTTGCGCCGTCGACGCGCTTGGGGGCAATGGCCGTCGGGGCCTTGTCGGCCAGAAGCAGCGGCTCGTCGCCGACTTCCGTTGCGTAGTGGTGCGACGGATCGACGAGCGTTGTCTTGCGCAGCGAGCCGCCATATCCACGCGTCAGAAAACCCGGTTTCAGCCGCATTGCGCGGGCGGCGTCGGCAAGCGCGAGCGCCGTCGGCGTTTTGCCGGCTCCGCCGACTGTCAGGTTGCCGATGCAGATCACGGGACAATCGACCGGCGCGCGCGGCGCATGGCGCATGCGGATCGCCGCGCCGCGGCCATAGGCGAACGCCAGCGGCGAGAGGCACCAGGCGCGCCAGTCCGATCGCGCCCACCAGAATGGCGGGGCTTCACTCACCATGGGCGGCGCTGTCCGTTGCTTTTTTGAAGCTGCGCCTGGACCATCAGCGGTTTGATATAGGGCTCCAGCGCGCGAACGGTCTTGGGCAGCGCGCCGCTCATTTCCTCGATCGTCTTGGCGGCGGCGGCGCACATGTCGCGGCGCACCTTCTCGTTGCTGATGAGATAGTCGACGGACTGGATCAGCATGTCGCGGTCCCGCACCAGCCGGGCGCCGCCGCGTTTCAAAAGGCTCCGGTAGCTCTCGCGAAAGTTCTGAACGTTGCGGCCTGACAGGATCGCGCAGCCAAGCGCCGCCGGCTCCATCGGGTTCTGACCGCCTTCGCCGGTGAGCGAGCGTCCGACGAAAGCGATGCTTGCAAGGCTGAGATAGTAGCCCATCTCGCCGATCGTATCGCCGAGATAGACATCGGTGTTCTGGGTGATGACTTCACCGCGCGAGCGACGGGCGACGATCAGGCCGCGCGACTTGATGAGGTTTTCGATATCATCCGACCTTTCGGGATGACGCGGCACAATGACCGTGACGAGGTCGTATTTCTGCATGAGGGCTTCATGAACGTCGACGGCGATTTCCTCCTCGCCGGCGTGGGTGGAGACGGCCGCCCAGACGGGACGGTCGCCGATGCGCAGCTGCATCTTGCGCAGCGCTTCGGCGTCGAAGGGCAGCGGCGCCACGTCCGCCTTGAGATTGCCGGATATGGTGATCGGACGGGCTCCGAGCGCATGAAAACGCTCGGCGTCGAGATCCGACTGGGCGACGACCAGGGACAGATTTTCGAAGAGCGCCTCAGCGAGGCTCGGCCGCTTGCTCCAGCTCGAGAAGGACCGGTCCGAAAGCCGGCCGTTGACGAGAACCTGGGGCATTTTGCGCGCGCCGAGCTCGAGGATCGTCATGGGCCAGATCTCGGATTCGGCGATGACGGCGAGATCGGGCTTCCAGTAATCGAGGAAGCGGGAAATGGCCGGTTTGAGATCGAGCGGCACATATTGGTGGATGACAAGGTTGCCGAGGCGTTCGCGGGCGACGGAGGCGGAGGTGACGGTGCCTGTCGTCAGGATGACGTGAATGCCACGGCTGCGCACCTCGTGGATCAGCGGCACGACGGCGTTGGTTTCGCCGACGCTCGCGGCATGGAACCAGACGATTGGTCCATCCGGACGTTCCACGCTTGCATAGCCGTAGCGTTCGAGCCGGCGCGCCCGCTCTTCCTTGCCCTTGGTCGCCCGCACCGCAAGGTAGCTGCCGATAAAGGGATAGATGCCTGCTCCGGTCCAGCGATAGGCTGTCAGAGCAACGCGCGCCCAGGTATGGCTCATTCACGCACTCCAACGGCCTCGTAGGCTTGGCTCGTCACCCGATTCATCTCTTCTGTCAATATCTTCCGGAATTCCTGCAACTCCTCCTCCGACGAATTGCGCGGAACGTAAACAGGGTCTCCGATCTTAAGGCAACCCCGGCCGAATGGCAGATTTATGGTGGTCTTATCCCATGTTTTCTTGAAAACATAGTGATTGCTGGTTGCAAGGGCGATCGGAAATATCGGTCGGCCCGAAAGTTTCGCCAACATGACGATGCCCTCGCTCGCCTGGCGCGGCGTGCTCTTCGAGATATCGGCGATGATGGTGATGTTGTAGCCGTCGCGAATGGCCCGGATCAGTCCGCGCAGAGCCTGGGCGCCGCCCTTCTGGTTCTGGAAGTAGCTGGGCCGACCGCCCGACCCGCGGACGGTCTTGACGCCGTTGAGCTCCAGGATGCGCGCATTGATCTCTGCGTCCTGGCTTCTCGAAACGAGGGCTGCGACCGGCTCGCTCTTCGGGCGATGATAGGGAATGAGATATTGCTGCCCGTGCCACATCGCGAAGATGCCGGGCCGCATGCCTTCCGATTTCTTCACGAAGTCGTCGGACGCCGGCACGAACCGGTTGGTCCAGTGGATGAATGTCAGCACCCCGTGTATGGAATAGGAGACAATCGTGAGAAAAACATTCGACTGCAGCAGCCCGCGCAACGGACGCCGCTTCCTGCGCCTGTGGGCGACGTCACCGTCAGGGGGCCTTGTTCCAGAACTCATCAGCGATCGTTCATCCGCCAGCAAAAACCACGACGCCCGGCGCCACGACCGGACAGGGGCACATTCATGCTGGCCGGTTCATGCGGCCGCAAACGCCCTAGAGGCTGGTAGAATCATCATCTTCCGGATTCAAGAGCTTATGCATGTGGACAATGAAATATCGCATATGCGCGTTGTCGACCGTCTGCTGGGCCTTGGCCTTCCAGGCCACGAGCGCCGACCTGTAGTCGGGGTAGATGCCGACGATGTCCAGATCGTCCAGATCACGGAACCGGACTTGCTTCAGATCCTCAAGTTCGCCTCCGAATACCAGATGAAGCAGTTGCTTGTTTTCCTGCGCCATGGCCAACTCCATTGTTCAACCGGTAAAAAACCAACACTGTCTTACCACAGCAGTATGACGCCGGGATTGTGCATTGCAAGAGACAGCGTCTACAACTCGACGCCCTCCAGTTCTCTCCTGAGCGTCGACATCATGCCGTTGGCGGCGGCGATCAGCACGTCATGCTTCGTCGTCGCGCGCGCATAGCCCGGCGCATTGCCGTTGATGTCAACGAGGCTTCCGCCGGCCTGTCTGAGAATGATGTCGGCGGCTGCGATGTCCCAGTCACTGGCGTTCGCCTTGACCAGCGTGGCCGAGAGCCTGCCGTCAGCGACCATCGCGATCCTGTAGGCGAGCGATGGAATGTAAACCTCGTGCACCATTGTGGCGAGAGGACCGCCGGACAGTTTCTTCATGATCGATTTGGGCGCAGCGACACGTCCCTCGAACCCCTTCGACGACACCGCTATCGGCTGGCCGTTTTTCATGGCCGGCCCACCGATCGCGGCTTCGAAATATTCGTCGCGCGCGGGACAGGCGAGCACGCCCGCCTGCGGAACGCCGTCGCAAACGACGCCGATGCTGACGCACCATTGGTCCTGCCCGCCGACGAAGCCGCGGGTTCCATCGAGCGGATCGACCACAAAGACGGGGGCTCCGCCGAGCCGCGACAGGTCGTCGGCGCTTTCTTCCGACAGCCAGCCATAATCCGACCGGCTGCGGCCAAGCGTTTCCTGCAGATAGTCGTTGACGGCGATGTCGGCCTCGGAGACAGGCGACGTTCCATCCTTGTACCAGACATCGGGATCGCGGCGGAAATAGCCCATGGCGATCGACGCCGCTTCCCGGGCGGCGTCCCGGATGAGCGCCAGATCGCTTGTCGTCATGTTCAGATTCCCGCCAGCGTCATTCCCTCGATGACAAGGGTGGGCGAAGCCGTTGGAAAGCTTCTGTCGATGTCGTTGGCGGCTGTCATGCGCTTGAACATGTCCTTGAGATTCGAGGCCACAGTGACCTCGGAAACCGGGTAGGTCAATTGCCCGTTCTCGATCCAGAATCCGGACGCGCCCCGGCTGTATTCGCCGGTGATCATGTTGACGCCCTGCCCGATCACTTCGGTGACGTAGAAACCGTTTTCGATCTCGCCGATGAGTTCTTCCGGCGAACGGCCGCCAGGCTCCAGGGCGAGATTGGTCGAGGACGGGCTTACATTCACGCCGTTGCGCGCGCCGCGTCCGTTCGTCTTCAGACCCAGCTCCCGCGCGGTTCCGGTGGACAGGAACCAGTGTTGCAGGACGCCGTCCCTGATCATTTCCAACCGTTCGCCACGCACGCCCTCGCCGTCGAACGGACGGGACGCCGAACCGCGAACGATCAGGGGATCGTCGGTGATGGTGATCGACGGAGCAAGCACCTGCTGGCCCATGCTGTCGCGAAAGAAGCTGGTTTTTCTGGCGACGGCCGCGCCATTGATGGCGCCGCCGATATGGCTTGCGACGCCACGCGCGACGCGCGGATCACAAACGATCGGAACGCCGGTTCCGGTCGCGGCCTTGCGCGGATTGAGACGACGCACTGTGCGCTCGCCCGCAGAGCGACCGATCTTTTCCGGGCTTTCCAGCGCGTCGTAATAAACCCCGCTGTCGAATTCGTAGTCGCGCTCCATGCCGGTGCCCTCGCCGGCGATCACGCTGACCGATCGTCCGAAGCTGCTTCGCCGGTAGGCGCCGGAAAAGCCGTGCGACGTCACCAGCACCACGCCGACCATGCCGGTGGATGCTCCCGCGCCGGAAGAATTGCTGACGCCCGGCACCTCCAGCGCCGCATTTTCCATGGCGAGCGCGGCGTCGGTCAATTCATCCGCGGTGACCTCGGTCGCGTCGAACAGGTCCAGATCGATGGTGTCCCGCGCCAGATTTTCCGGATCGGCGAGCGTCGCATACGGATCTTCCGGCGAAACCTTCGCCATGGCGACGGCCCGCTCGGCAAGCGCCGTCATGTCCGCCCTGGCGTTCGCCGAAACGCTCGCCAACCGGTTTCCCACGAAGACGCGCAGCGAAAAACTGTCGGCTTCCGAGGCGTCGGTGCTTTCCACCTTGCCCATGCGCACGCTCACGGAGACCGATTGTCCGCTGGCGACGACCGCGTCGGCCCGATCGGCGCCGGCCCGCTTTGCCTGCTCCACAAGCAATTCGGCCTTGCCCAACAATTCACTGGTCTTGTCCTGCTGCAACATCAAAAAAGCCTTTCCGTTGGGCATCATTTATGGTCAAGGCGGTTCGGCATCAAGCGTAAACCGCCGGAGATCGCAGCATCACTGCGCATCATTCCGGCAATAACCTGCAGGCATGGGGAAAATTTCATCAATATTACTATATTGCCGTTAACAGGGGCTTTTCCAAAGCTGTGGTAAACCGGACGCATCCAAAGCGAGGGACTGACATTCATGCCGGAACACGACATGCATTATTTCCGCGAGGCGCTGATACTCCTCGCCGGCGCAGTAATCGCAGCGCCGCTAGCCAAGCGCCTCGGCCTTGGAACCGTGCTTGGCTATCTGTTCGTCGGAATTCTGCTTGGCCCCATGTTGCGAATCGTGATTGGCGGCGGCGAGATCCTGAATTTTGCGGAACTCGGCGTCGTGCTTCTGCTGTTCATCATCGGGCTTGAACTCAAGCCTTCCCGGCTTCTGTCCATGAGCCGAGAGATTTTCGGGCTTGGACTTGCGCAAGTGGTCGTCACCGGGCTTGTGCTGATGGGGCCGATCCTGCTTCTGAAACTGACGTCGTTCAACGCGGCGATCATCATCGCCTTCGGCCTGGCCCTGTCCTCGACCGCATTCGCCCTGCAGATTCTCGAGGAACGCGGCGAACGCAACACGGCAGCCGGACAGCGGGCGTTCTCCATCCTGCTTTTCCAGGACCTCGCGATCGTTCCCCTGCTTGCAATCATTCCCTTGCTGACGCCCTTCAGCGCCGAGGGGAACACGAACCCCCTTCTGGATTTCGGCATCGCGATCGCAGCCATCGTCGCGCTCTTTATCGCAGGCCGCTACATCCTTAACCCGATTTTTCAATTGATCGCCACGTCTGGCGCGCGCGAGGCGATGATCGCGGCGGCGCTCCTCGTTGTTCTAGGATCGGCGAACCTCATGCAATTCGCCGGCCTCTCGATGGCCATGGGCGCATTCCTTGCCGGCGTTCTGCTCGCCGAATCGTCCTACCGGCATGAGCTCGAAGCCGACATCGAACCGTTTCGCGGGATTCTGCTTGCGCTTTTCTTCATGGCCGTCGGCCTGTCGCTCAATCTGGACGTGGTGGTCGAGAACTGGCTGATGATCGCAATCGCCGTGCCCGTCATCATGATCATCAAGAGTCTGCTGATCTACATATTGTGCCGCCTCTTTGGATCGAGCCACAACGCCGCAATCCGGATCGCCGGCCTGCTGCCGCAAAGCGGCGAGTTCGGGTTCGTCATCTTCACGGCGGCGGCGACCGCCGGCATCTTTTCCTCCGACACGGGGTCGCTGCTGATCGCCATCGTGACGGTCACCATGGCGCTGACGCCCTTTACCACCATGCTGGCTGAACGGTTGCAGACGGCCAGCGAGCACGAAGAACTGGAGGAGAATTTCGAGAACGCCGGCTCCGATGTGCTGATGATCGGCTTCTCGCGCTTTGGACAGATCGTGTCGCAGACGCTGCTTGCCGGTGGAACGGACGTGACGATTATCGATCATTCCGCTGACCAGATCCGCAGCGCCTCCAAATTCGGCTTCAACATCTATTTCGGCGACGGCGCCCGCAAGGACGTGCTCCTGGCGGCCGGCGTCAAGCGGGCGAAGGTGGTGGCGGTGTGCACCCACGGACGGGCGACGACTGACCGTATCGTCAACCTGATCCAGGCCGAATTTCCCGAGACGCGATTGCTGGTCAGGGCCTATGACCGCGCCCACACGTTGTCGCTGCGGGACCGCGGCGTGGACTACGAGATCCGCGAGACCCTGGAATCGAGTTTTGTCTTCAGCCGAAAGACACTGGAGATGCTCGGCATGGACGAGGAGATCGCCGACGAAATCGTCAGCGACACGCGCCGCAGGGACGAAGACAGGCTGAAGGTGCAGGCGATCGAGGGCTTCTACGCCGGCAACGATATGTTGCACACCCGTCCGGTTACGCCAGAACCGCTGATCAAGCCGAAGCGCGCCGCCGAACGCATCGACCTGAAGGATTCAGAAGCCGAAGCGGCCGAAGCAAAGAATCAGTAGACTTCTTCGTAAGCCTTGCAGATCTCGGCTTCCGTCTTGCCTTCAAGCACCTTCATCTCGCCGAGCTTGTGCTGGCGGTAGACGTCCGCGAAAGCGCCCGGAAACCAGCCTGTGACAATCTCGTCGGACGAAAACCGATCGAGCGCCTCCACGAGCGTCTGCGGCAACCTGACGAAACCGCGCGAGGCGAGGTCGTCGGCCGAGAGAAGCGACAGGTCCTCTTCCGTGGCTTTCGGGCACTCCAGGCCTTCCTCGACGCCCTGCACGCCCGCATGGATAATCGCGGCCAGCGCAAGATAGGGACTTGCCGCGGCGTCGCCCGCCCGGAATTCGAAATTGAACTGCTCGGCGGGATCGACATCGCTTAAGTCGCTTGTCGGACAGATCCGCACGGACGCCTCGCGATCGCGAAAGCCCAGATTGTTGAAGGCGGCGCTCCAGCGGTGCGGCGTCAGCCGCGTGTAGGAGACGACGCTCGGAGCCGTCAGGGCGACGATCCGGTCGAGATATTTGAGAACGCCGGCGATGAATTGTCCGGCGACGGCGCTGAGGCCGTATGGACCATTGGCGTCCCAGGTTCGTCCAGCGCCTGAGGAATCCTGCAGGCTGAGATGAATATGAACGCCGTTGCCGACCCCTGCGGGATCGCGAAGCGGCGTAAAGCTGGCGCGGCGGCCGAGGCGCGCCGCCGTTTCCTGTACAAGTTCGCGGACAATTGCGGCCTGGTCCGCAATCCGCGTCTGCGTCGACGGTCCAATGGTCACCTCGTATTGATCGGCGCCGTATTCCTTCATGAAGGTGTCCGCCTTCAGCCCGGCTTCGCCAAAGATCGAGAACAGGGTTTCGGCAAAGACTCTTTCCGCGCGAAACCCGGCGGTCGTATAGGCGCTGCCAGGCGGGCAGCCGCCATCGACGAACTGGAATTCATGCTCGAATGCGCCCTTGAGCTGCAATCCCGTCGCCTTTTCGAGACGCGCGAGCGCCTGTTTCAGGATCGAGCGCGTGCAGCATTCCCAGGGTTCTCCGGACGTCGTCAGGATATCGCCGATAACGAATTGCTCCGCCGGACCGTCGTCGCCGAAATCCGCCCGGACGAGCGCGGACGGATCGGGAATGAGCACAAGATCGCCCAACGCGCCGTAGGGACTTTCGGCAATAACGTCGAAACAGGTGATCTGAACATTGGTCGGCGTCCATCCGACGCCCCGCTTCAGTCGCTTTTCGAATTCATGCGCGGCGAAGGCCTTTCCGCGCATCTTGCCCGCGAGGTCGCTCGTCGCAGCGATGATCATCGGTTCATGTCTCATTATTCGTCCATTTCCTGATCAAGTCTGAAGCCATCCCACTGGCCTATTCTGTTTCTGGTCGCCTCCCAGTCCTGCTCGGATACATGGGAGATCATCGCCTCGACAAGCGCAACAGCTCCGCAACTGGAATCCCACGCCGTTCCACTCTCAATCGGCAATGCAAGCACTTCCGTTGCATGGCGGGCGATCGGCGAAAGCCACTTGTCGGTGATCACGATCACCTGCGAACCGCGTTCGCGGGCGGCCATGCCCGCCAATTTTTCCAGCCGCGGATCGTAACGCCGGAAATCCATCATGATCAGGATGTCCTGTGAACGCATGCGCAGCAGATATTCCGGCCAAACCTCCGGATCGGGCGGCATATGATAGACGTCGCGGCGAATCTGGCGCAGATGCCGCCCGAGATATTCCATCACGGTGTCGCTGATGCGTCCGCCGATCAGGTAAACTGCTCGCTTCTTGTCAGCCGTCAACGCGCATACGCGATTGAACTGCGCTTCCGTCACCGCCTTGGACACCTGCTGCAGGAGCAGCGAGGTGCTGTTGAGGTAGCCTTCCAGAAATCCGCTGCCGATCGGCTTGGTGCGGCGGCGCAGTTCGACCGGCGACTGCTGCCCTTCCTTGAGTTCGCCGATGAGACGGCGCTGGAAATCCTGGTAACCGTTGCAGCCAAGCTTCTGAATGAAACGGGTGATGGTCGGCGCTGAAATATGGGTTTTCTCGGCGAGCGTCTGTATTGGCTCGAGCCCGGCGAACGGATAGTCCGCCAGCAGCGCGGACGCCAGTTTGCGCTCCGTCGCCGTCAGGCTTTCGGATATTTCCCCGATTTGCTGTCGCAGGTCCATTGCAATGTAATCCCTTGCAGAGCCCAAACTCTCACTTTGAAAATATTTCGTCAATATCGAATAATTCGTTGACATTGATTGAATGTTTTCATCTACTGCCTCTCAACCAGAGGGCACCAAACATATGACGTCCTATGCCATGAGGCATGATTCTTCGCTGTTGCGGAATGACGATCCACAACCTTTCGAGGTTGTGAACGGTGACAGTCCATCCCCCGTCGTGCTTGTGTGCGAGCACGCAGGGCGCGCCATTCCCTCCGACCTCGAGCATCTTGGACTGGCGCCGCAGATCATGGACATGCACATTGCCTACGACATCGGAGCAGGCAATGTGGCAAGGCTCGTCGCAGACGCGCTCGATGCGCCGCTGGTGCTTCAACCCTACAGCCGGCTGGTGATCGACTGCAATCGTCCGGTCGAAGCGGCCGATGCGATCCCGGAAACCAGCGACGGCGTGGTTGTTCCGGGAAACCGGAACCTGTCTCAAGACAGCCGCAAACGCCGCGTGGAAGCAATTTTCGAACCCTTTCACCGGACAATATCCGATCTGATCGAGAAGTCGCACCGCACGACCCTTATCGCCATTCATAGTTTCACCCGGCAATTCAGCGGACTGCAGCGCCTGTGGGATGTCGGCTTCGCCTTTCGCGCCGATCGACCGACCGCCGAGTTTCTCGCCAACCAGTTGCGCCATCGAGACCCTTCGCTTGTGATCGGCATGAACGAGCCCTATGCCATCGACGCCTCCGACTGGTCGATCCCGGCGCACGGAGAGGGGCGTCAACTCGCGCACAGTTTGATTGAAATCCGCAACGACCACCTGCGCGACGCCGCCGGCCATCGCCGATGGGCGAACCTGCTCAGCGGCGCCATCGAGGAACTGGCTTCAAGAAAGGCGCCGTCATGACGTTGACCCGCGACCTGCCTCTCACGCCCGAGCAATCCGCGCTGCTGTTCATAGATGTCCAGAATTTCTGCGCACGACGCGACGGCGGCGAATTCAAGCACCTCGATGACGCCGAGTTCGACGCGAAATATGGCTGGTTCTACGACCAGTTCAGGACACGCGTGTTGCCCAACATGCAACGCCTTCAGAAAGGATGCCGCGGCGCCGGGATCGAAGTGCTCTACACCACGATCGAGAGCCTTACGAAAGACGGGCGCGATCGCAGTCTCGATTACAAGATCACCGGATTTCATGTTCCCAAAGGATCATGGGACGGCAAGGTTATCGACGAACTGGCGCCGAGCGACGACGAAATCGTACTCCCGAAATCCTCATCATCCGTCTTCGTCTCGACGCATATCGACTATCTCCTGCGCAATCTCGGCGTCCGCCAACTCGTCATCAGCGGTCTTGTGACGGATCAGTGCGTGGAGAGCGCTGTCAGGGACGCGTGCGACATTGGCTATCTGGTCACCCTCGTCACCGACGCATGCGCCACCTATTCGCAGTTTCGGCACGACCATTCGCTTTCGGCGATCAGAGGCTACTGCCGGCAGGTGACTACCGATCAACTTCTCAAAGAACTTGGACAGGAGGCAGCATGAGCAACGCTATCGAAGCCGTCTGGAAGGCAATCGACGACGATCCGGATTTCGTTCTCGAACTGACGCAGAAACTGGTGCGGGTTCCCTCGGTCAATCCGAAATTCCAGGTCGATCCGGAACTCAACCGCGAACCGGAAGTGCAGGACATCGTCCAGCAGCAACTCGAAAGCGACGGATTTACGACGGAACGCTGGGACGTGTTCCCCGACCGGCCCAACGTTATCGGCGAATGGGAAGGCTCTGACGAAAAGAGTCTGATCCTGTGCGGTCACATCGATGTCGTCCCGGTCGGAGACGATTCAAACTGGACCAAGGAACCCTTCGGCGGCGAGATCGCCGACGGCCGTATCTGGGGTCGCGGCGCCATCGACATGAAGAGCGGCGTCGCCGCCTGCATGGCTGCGGCGCGCGCCATCCGCAAGGCCGGCGTCGAACTGGACGGCCGGCTGGCGATCCACAGCGTCGTGGACGAAGAGGCCGGCGGTTTCGGCGCCATCGATATCGTCCGCAACAAGAGACTTGCCAAACGGGCGATCATAGCAGAGCCCACCTGGGGCAATGTGGTGCCGGCAGAGGGCGGATTGACCTGGGCGCGTGTCACCATTTTCGGAAAGCAGGCGCACGCCGGATGGCGATTCAACTCGATCTGGCCGCAGGCGCATACCGCGGATCGGGTCGAGCCTGGCGTCAACGCCATCGAGCTGGCGAACAGATTCCTCAACGCCCTGCGGGACTTTGAGGCGAGCCGGTGCCGCGATCACTGGCATCCGCTGGTTCCCGCGGGTCTTGCGACGATCAATCCAGGCGTTATCCGCGGCGGCGCGGGGATGGGCGAAGACGGCAATCCGATCATCATGTCCAACGCCGCGATCATCTCCGACGTCGTGACGATCGATCTCGACTACAAGTTCATGCCCGACGAGAATTTCGAGGACGTGAAGGCCGAATTCGAGGCGTTCCTGCTGAATTTCGCGGCCATGGACCCGTGGATGCGCGAGCACCCGCCGAAAGTTCTCTGGGACCTGTTTGACCTGAATTTCCCGCCGATGAACACGCCGGTCGACCACCCGCTCGTCACATCCATCTGCGAGCGGGCCGGTCAGGTCCAGAAGACGGCGCCGGTCGTCAAGGGATTCGAGGCCGTGACCGACGCCGCCCACTATGCGGGCGCCGGGGTGGACGCAGTGATATATGGCGCCACCGGAGACGGCTTCCACGCCTATGACGAATGCGTCGATATCGAAAGCCTCATCGACGCGACCAAGGTCATCGCCGCGGCAGTGATCGACAATTGCGGCACCAGATAATGCAAACCCGATCAACAAGGAGAAAGCTATGTTGAACAGACGAATGCTGCTTGGCGCTGCTTCCGCGCTGGTTCTGGCCTGCTCGGCAGGCATGGCGCAAGCCGATGTCGTAAAAATTGGTGTCCTGGCGCCGGTCACCGGCAAGGCCGCGGCCGACGGACAGGAAATGGTCAACGGCGTCCAGCTCGCCGTCGACGAACTGAACGCCAAAGGCGGGATCGACGGCAACACGTTCGAAGTCGTTGTCGGCGATGTCGGCGAGGCGAGCGCGGACGCGGTCGCTACCGCCGCCGAACGCCTGCTCGGCGATCGCGACATGGGCGCGATCATGACCGGTTACGCATCCGGCTCGAACTTCGAAATCGAGATGATGGCCGAACAGGACATGATCTATCTGATTTCAGCGAACTCGGCCCAGACGGAGGGAATCATTGCGCCCAGCCCGGACGATTTCATGACGGTCTGGTCAACAACGCCTTCCTATGACGGTTACAACACAGAAATCGTGCCGGTGATCGAGGGGCTCTCCGAAAGCGGCAAGCTCAGCCTTCCGAACAAGAAGGTCGCGATCATCTCATCCGACAATCCCTATTCCACGACGATAGCCGAAGGCATGGTTGAATCGTTCACCAAGGCCGGATGGGATGTCACGGAAAACGATCTCGTTCCCTTCGGCGAGATCAATGACTGGCGCGCCTTTCTCGCCAAGATCCGTCAGGATCCACCGGCCGTTCTCATCAACACCGACTATGTTTCAGCCAACGCGGCGACCTTCATGACGCAATTCATGGAAGACCCGACAAACAGTCTCGTCTTCATCCAGTACGCGCCGTCTGTTCCGGAGTTC
This sequence comes from Flavimaribacter sediminis, assembly GCF_019492055.1. Classification (GTDB taxonomy): domain Bacteria; phylum Pseudomonadota; class Alphaproteobacteria; order Rhizobiales; family Rhizobiaceae; genus Flavimaribacter; species Flavimaribacter sediminis. Next base: position 243,606 of record NZ_JAICBX010000002.1, read on the forward strand.
CTGGAACTGACGAAGGAGAAATCCTCCGGCGTGGTCTACAATCTGCTGGGCGGGGTGCTGAACACACCAAGCAATCCGCGCGCCGCAGAAATCCTCGAGAAATACAAGGCGGCCTACGGAACTGAACCAGGCACCTACGGGCCTGCCCTCTACGAACAGGTGATGATCTACGCAGACGCGCTCGACCAAGTCGGCGATCCTTCAAAGAAGCTCGAAATCGGCGAAGCGATCGGCAAGACGAAAAAGCAGACCGTCAGCGGCAACATCCAGTTCGACCCCGCGACACACCTGTCGGTCCAGAGCAATGACGGCGTGCCGATCCAGTTCTACCAGATCCGCGATGGGGAGCGCATCCTGTTCTATCCGGACAAGTACGCAACGGGTGAGTTCGAACAGCCGTCCTGGATGAAATAGCAACCGAAAAGCCGGGTCGAAGCAATTCGACCCGGCGCCCGACCGGTAGTTTCAATGACCAATGCGATAATCGAGGTTGTGGACGCCTGCAAATCGTTCGGAGGCCTGAAAGCCGTCAAGGACGTGTCCTTCACCGTAGGGACCGGAGAAATATTCGGCATCGCCGGTCCGAACGGTTCGGGCAAGAGCACGCTGTTCAACCTCATGACCGGCATCCCCTACGGACCGACAAGCGGTGAGATCCGTTTCGACGGGAACCGTATCGATCGCAAGCCCGCCCATGCGATCGCCCGATCCGGGCTCTGCCGGACATTCCAGAAGGATGCGGAGTTCCCCGATTTGACCGTACGGGAAACGCTGCTGGTCAGCGCCGTTTACAACGGCGACCTGTCGGCCTCAAAGGCGACGAACGAAGCGCAGAGCGTTCTCGAACTCGCGCAGTTCGACCCAAACCGCGTGGACATGCTCTCAAGCGAGCTCTCCGTTTATGAAAAGAAGCAACTCATGATCGCATCGGCCCTGATCTCGAAGCCGAAGGTTCTGATGCTGGACGAGCCTGCCTCGGGTTTGACGAAACCTGAAATCGCGAAGCTCGACGCGTTGCTGCTCGGCGTGAACCGGGCGGGCGTCACCATTCTTCTGATCGAACATGTGCTGAGCCTGCTGCTCTCCGTGTCGCAACGGCTGATCGTGCTCAACCAGGGCGCCATTCTGGCGCAGGGTCTGCCGGCGGATGTGGTCAAGGACCCGGCCGTCGCGGAAGCCTATCTCGGAGGCGGCGTCTGATGGAACGGCTTCTCGAGGTGACTGACCTTTCCGCAGGCTATGGCGCCGTCACCGTGCTTCGAGGCGTCGATATCCACCTGGACGCGGGCGAGAGCATTGGCCTGTTCGGTCCGAACGGACATGGCAAGACCACGCTGCTCAAGACTATTTCAGGCCTGATACGGCCGACAGCGGGCGCCATCCGGTTTTCAGGAAATGACATTACGAAGGCGAGACCGTCCAATATCGTCAACGCCGGGCTGATCCACTCTCCGCAAGGCAACACGCTGTTCGGCGACATGCAGGTGCATGAAACGCTCGAACTGGCGTCGATTGCGAAGCGGGCGAAAGGCGGCAGTCGCAAGAACCTGAAATCCGTCTTCGAACTGTTTCCAAGGCTGGAAGAGCGCCGGACGCAAAAGGCGAGAACCCTGTCGGGCGGCGAAAGGCAGATGCTTTCGATCGGCTGCGCGCTGATGTGCGTTCCCAAACTGCTGATGCTGGACGAACCGACGCTGGGCCTTTCGCCGCGCCTGAAGAAGGAACTGGCCGCCGCTGTCGGCGACATCGCCAAAAGCGGCGTGCCGCTGGTGGTCGTGGAGCAGGACGTCGAGTTCCTGATGGCGTTGACGGATCGGCTCTACATGATCGAGCACGGCGAGGTCGTACGGGAGATCGACAAGGCCAATGCGCCTGACCACGAGGAGGTCATGAAACTCTATTTCGGCGAGGTCTCCCATTGATCGACACGCTTATTGCAACTCTTGTTTCGGGCCTTGTTCTCGGCTCGCTCTACGCCCTGATGGCGAGCGGCCTCAGCGTGGTGTGGACAACGCTCGGCGTCTTCAATTTTGCGCATGGCGCCTTGATGATGATCGGGGCTTTTCTTGCGTGGACGCTGGTTGAGCCAGTGGGCCTGCCTTTGCCGGTTGGCATATTGTGCGGCGCGCTCGGCGCCGCCGCCCTCGGCATCGTGATCGAACGCCTGCTTGTGCGACCCTATTACGGCAACCGCAACATGCTGCTGATTACGGTGATGACGACGCTCGCGGCGATGATCATCATGGAAAAAGGCGCCCAGATGATCTGGGGGGCGCGGCTGAAACAACTGCCGCGACTGATCGACGGCGAGATTTCGATCGCAAGCGCCACCATCTCCGCCCATGAAGCCGTGATGATCCTGCTTGCGCCCCTCGTGCTTGCCGCCATCTGGGCCTTCACCGTCAGAACCAATATCGGCCGGTCGCTCAGGGCGGTCGGACAGAACCAGGATTCGGCGGCGCTGATCGGCATCAACGTGCCCTTCGCCTTTGCGCTGGCTTTCGGGCTTTCGGCGGCGCTGGCGGGCCTGACGGGCGCGCTGCTCGGCTCGATCCGCTTCATCACGCCCGCCATGGGCGCCGATCCGCTGACCAAGGCGATGATCGTGGTGATCTTCGGCGGGCTTGGCAGCCTGGGCGCGACCGCCGGCGCCGCCTATCTGATCGGTCTCATCGAAGCCATCCTCGTCCTTTGGCTCGGGCTCTACTGGACGCCCTTCGTGCTGTTCCTGATCATGATTGTCGTCCTTGTCTTCAGGCCGAACGGAATATTCGGAGGCAACCAATGACCCCGATGATCAGGAACGTCGTTCTGCCACTGGCGGCGCTGATTGCGTTGGCGCTTACGCCGATCTTCGTGATCGACAGCTATACGCGCCACCTTTTCATCATCGCCTTCATTTACGCGATTATCGCATCGAACTGGAATTTGAGCCTCGGCCAGTGCGGGGTCTTCAACTTCGGCCATCTGACATTCTTCGGCGTGGGCGTCTACACGGCGGCGATCCTCGCCAAGACGGTCGGGCTCAATCCACTTCTGGCGATCGCCGCTGCCGGCGTCACAGCGCCAATCGTCGCTTTTCTGATGGCGGCGCCGGTCGCCCGACTGAAGGGCATCTATGTGGTTCTGGTAACCTTCGCCTTCAGCCAGCTCGTCATGCAGCTTGTGCTGAGCCAATCTCAGATCACCGGCGGAGCCGAGGGCATGGTGCGCATCCCCTATCTGAAGATCGGAGACTACTCCTTCATCCGCGACTACAAGCTCGGATACTACTATCTGTGCCTCGGCCTGCTCGTCGTCTCCACCATATTCCTCATTCTGATCGCCCGCTCCCCCTTCGGCAAATCCCTCAAGGCGGTGCGCGACGCGGAAGACTACGCCGTGTCGCGCGGAATATCGGTGTCGCGGCAACGCGTGCTGACGCTGGCGCTCAGCGCCATATTTACCGGCGTCGCCGGCGGTTTCTACGCGATCTATCTGCGGGTCGCCTCTCCGGAAGTATTCGGTTTCGGCACCTTGACGCTTGCGCTGTCCATGCTGCTGATCGGAGGCGTTGGAACCACCTACGGACCGATTGTCGCCGCGCTCGCCATATCCTTCGCAACGGAATCGCTGGCCGGAATTCGCGGCTTCGAGGAGGCGCGATACATCGTCATCGCCATCGCCATGATATTGGTTCTGCGGCTTGCGCCCGAAGGCATTTTGGGATTATTCAGGCGACTTACGGGATAGCGGCGCGCTGCCGAACCGAATTGTCTTGCGGGCTTTGACTGGCGACCATACCGGTCTATAGCTGGCTGGTTTCTTCAAAGCGAGTCTCTCATGCTTGTCTCCGCGCCGTTCGCGGCCGCCCTTGCCCTATCCTGCAAGAATCCTGCTCCTCACGCGACTGTCGACCGATGAGCGCGCCTGCGAAATTCGTCACCGGCTCGACGATGCGCCATGTCATCGTGATGGCGGCGACCGGCTCGGTCGGCCTCGTCTCGATCTTCATCGTCGACGCCCTGAACCTGTTCTACATTTCCCTGCTCGGCCAGTCGGAACTCGCCGCCGTGATCGGCTACGCGGGAACGCTGATTTTCTTCACCGTTTCGATTTCCATCGGAATGTCGATCGCCGGCACCGCGATCACGTCGCGGGCGCTGGGCGCGGAGGATCGGGAGCGGGCGCGAAGGCTGGCCGGGGCGAGCCTGTTTTTCACCGGTCTGACGACAACGCTGTTCGTCTCCATCGCCTTTCCGTTTCTGGATGTTCTGGTCGGAATGCTGGGCGCAACCGGGAGAACCGCGGCGCTGACCGTCGAATATATGCAAATCGTTTTGCCCTCCCTTCCGGTGATCGCAGTCGGCATGAGCATGGCCGGCCTGTTGCGTTCGACAGGAGACGCCAAGCGGGCGATGTTCATCACCCTGATCGGAGGCGCGGCGACGGCCGTGCTCGACCCGATTTTCATCTTCGCCCTCGATCTCGGCATTCATGGCGCAGCCTTGTCGACCGTGATTTCGAGGTTCACGATCGTGATCGCCGGCTACTATTTTCTGCGCAGAATCCACGACCTGCTCGCCTTGCCGTCCCTTGCCGTGCTCACCCGTTCCATGCGGCCCTATTTCGCGGTCGCCGGGCCGGCGATCATGACGCAGCTCGCAACCCCGGTCGGCAACGCCTTTGTCACCTTCGAAATCGCGTCCTACGGAGATTCCGCTGTCGCCGGCTGGGCGGTGGTGGGGCGGATAATTCCGGTGGCGTTCGGCGCGCTGTTCGCAATGTCCGGCGCGGTCGGCCCGATCCTTGGGCAGAACTACGGCGCAAAGCGATATGACCGTCTGCGCAGCACGATGCGCAATTCCTATTTTCTGATGACTGTTTATGTCGCGGTGATGTGCGTCATTCTCGCGCTAGGCCGCAACCAGATCGCAGCGCTCTTCGACGCGACCGGCGAGGCCGGCGATCTCGTCCGTTTCTTCTGCCTGTTCGTCAGCTTCTCGTTCCTGTTCAACGGCTTGCTGTTCGTCTCAAACGCCGCCTTCAACAATCTGGGCTACGCGTTCTATTCGACGCTGTTCAACTGGGGACGGTCGGCGGGCGTGATACCGCTGGTGTGGCTGGGATCCTGGCTCTACGGCGCCGAAGGGGCGCTTGCGGGCTTCGGTCTGAGCGGCGTTATTTTCGGACTTGGCGCCGCCTTTACCTGCCTGAAGGTGATCGACCAGATCGCAAAGACGAAGCCGCCCAAACCACCGCACGCGCCGGACATCCGGTTCCCGCCGGCCGCCAATTCTCCGTTCACCAGCGGCAAGGCTGCAACCTGAATTTATGGATTGGCCTTGCCTGCAAAGGCCATGATCGCATCGAGCGAATATTTCAGCTCGTCGCGAATCGGGGTCGTGGCTTCGAGAATTTCATCCGCCTTGAAGAAATCGAGCACCCGGAAGGCGCTTACGTCCGGTCGCAGGAAAATATGTGGGCTCGCGGCCTTGAGCTTCATCGATATGATCGACTGCATCATGATCTGGCTCGATCCGTAGATCAGGTCGACCGTCGTCGGGCAGTCCTCGCTCGTGCCGCTCGGCCTGCCCACGACATCGATGCCGATGATGATGTCGGCCAGACCGGCCAGATGGTCGTAGGGAACGGGATTGAAGATGCCGCCATCGATCATGTAGCGGTTGTTGCAAAGCACAGGCCGGAACAGGGCCGGTATCGCCGACGAGGCGGCGATCGCATTGTGGAGATCTCCGCTCGTGCAAACGGCCTCTTCCTGCGCGTAGAAATCGGTGACGATGATCTTCATCGGGATCTTGAGATCCTCGAAGCGTTTGGGCACGCTTTCAGGCAGGAAGGCCGGCAGGGTCCGCTCGATATTGAACTGGCCGAGACGAAATCCGCCGGAGAACATGTCGCCCATGCTATAGGGCCGCGATCTCCAGATGCGGCTGATGACTTCGCTGCGCTTCGAAAAGACGGCCAACATGCTTTCGCGAACCTCGCGACCCGTCATGCCCGCGGCCATGCCCGATCCGAGGATAGACCCTATCGACGCCCCGGAAATCGCCACCGGTTTGATGCCCAGTTCGTCGAGCACTTCGATGACGTGAATATGGGCGACGCCGCGCGCGCCGCCAGCGCCGAATGCGACGGCGACCGTTGGCTCGCCGGAGATGCGGTGGACGGACGACAGATCTTCCGAAAGCGCTGGCTGGCTCTGCATAATCGGCTTTCCCGGATCGCGCGGCGACGGACGGACAATCCATCCGGCCGGCATAGGTCGAATGTGCGCTGTTCGCGGCGGGAGTTCAAGAGCAGTGCGACAAACAGGCACGGTCGCAGTCAACGCGAAGGACGCTCAATCCGGCTCATGGATATAGAAATGCATCGCGGTGTCGCCAAAAGCGCGTCGTTCCAGCAACCGGTAGGCGCTGTCCACTTCCGGCGTGACGGTCGCGCGTTCTTCCAGCACCGCAAGAGCGCCGGCCTTGAGCCAGCTTCCTCGCGCCGCCGCATCAAGCGCGCGCTCGCCGAGACCCTTTTCGTACGGTGGATCGGCAAAAAGGATATCGAATGGCTCCATTGCCGGGATATCGCCGAGGGCCGTGGCGTCGCGCCGGTAGAGTTTCGACCTGCCCTGCGCATGCAGGGCGTCCGCATTGGAACGGATGAGCGCGCGCCCTTCTGCGGATTGTTCCACGAACAGGACGAATGACGCGCCGCGCGAAAGGGCTTCAAGACCCACTGCGCCGGTTCCGGCGAACAGGTCGAGGACCCGGCTGCCTTCCACGTCTATTTCGAGTCCGTGGGCAAGAATGTTGAACAGCGACTCCCGCGCACGGTCCGTCGTCGGACGGATCGACGCGCCTTTGGGCGCGGCGAGCCGATGACCGCGATGACTACCGCCGACGATCCGCATCGCTTCCGCGCGGCTTGCGTCCGGCCGGACGGGGTTTCGACTTGCCGGCGCCCATTTTCGCGCCCGGCTTGCCGGAGGATTTCCTGGAGGCCTTCTCCGGGCCAACCGGACGCGCGCCCGGCGCCATCCAGACGTTGGAGCCGCGATTGCGTTGCGGCGCGGGTTTGCGCTGCGGCTTGTCGTCCTCGCCGAAGGAAGACTTGCCGCCTCGGTTGTCGCCGCCGTCAGGCCTGCCGCGTTTCATGTCTCCGGCCCGCTCGGTGCGGCCGTCGGGTTTCTTGAATTCCTTGCGCGGACGCTCCGGCTTTTCGGCGTCCGGACCATGCTTGAGCAGCGGCGCGTCGAAATTGGCGCCGGCCGCCAGCGCGAGACGTTCGCCCAATTGCTCGCGCAGCAGGCGGCTGCGCACTTCCGATACCCCGCCTTCCGGCGTGTCGCCGAGCTGGAACGGACCGTAGGAGGTGCGAATGAGACGGTTGACCTCAAGGCCAAGGGCGCCAAGCACGTTCTTGATCTCGCGGTTCTTGCCTTCGCGCAGACCCATCGTGATCCAGACATTGGACCCTTGAACGCGGTCGAGCGTTGCTTCGATGCCGCCATAGAGCACGCCGTCGACAGCAATGCCTTCCTGCAGCTTGTCAAGTTCAGCCTGCTCGATCTTGCCATGGGCGCGCACGCGGTAGCGGCGCAGCCATCCGGTCGAGGGCAACTCGAGCGTCCGGGCGAGGCCTCCGTCGTTGGTCAGGAGCAGCAAGCCCTCGGTGTTGATGTCGAGACGACCGATCGACATGACGCGCGGCATCGTGTTGGGGAGTTTTTCAAACACCGTCGGACGGCCTTCGGGATCCTTGTGCGTCGTCACGAGGCCAGTGGGCTTGTGGTAGAGCCAGAGCCGGGTCCGCTCGATCGCGCGGATCGGCGCGCCGTCGACCTCGATCCGGTCCTTCAGCGTGACGTTGACGGCCGGCGACTGCAGCACCTCGCCATTCAGGCTGACGCGGCCCTCGGCGATCATGCGTTCGGCGTCGCGACGCGACCCGACGCCAGCGCGCGCGAGACGCTTTGCGATGCGTTCCTCGCTCGTTTCGTCGACGCTGACAACCGGCGCGCGATTTGATTTTGCGGCAGGCTTTGAGGCCGGTTTTTTACCTCCGCGGCCCGGACCGCCTTTTGCGCCGCCCGGCCTTTTGCCAAATTTCGGTGATTTGGCTTTAGGGGACCGATTTTCCACCATCTATTGATTCCTATCAGGAGCAAGTTGCTCTATTACACCGGAATATGTCGACGACAATGCGTTTTATGGATGTGGCGCTCGAAGAAGCCAGGCTCGCCGCCGAACGCGGCGAAGTGCCGGTGGGCGCCGTGATCGTCCACAGGGGCGAGATCGTCGCGCGTTGCGGAAATCTTACACGCGCCACGAGCGACGTGACGGCCCATGCAGAAGTTGTGGCCATCCGAAGCGCCGGGGAGATGCTCGGGAGCGAGCGGCTTTGCGAATGCGACCTTTACGTCACGCTGGAGCCTTGCGTCATGTGCGCCGCGGCGATTTCCTTCGCCCGCATCCGGCGGCTGTATTTCGGCGCAGAGGACGCCAAGGGCGGCGGCGTTGTCAATGGCGTGCGGTTCTTCGATTCCGCAACCTGTCACCACCGTCCTGAGGTCTATTCCGGATTCTCCGAAAAAGCGGCTGAAACCATGCTCAAGTCGTTTTTCGCCGAACGCAGGCAGCGCTGATCAGGCGATCAGAAGGGCCAGAGCTTGAAGCTCTTTTTCTCCTTGGCTTCTGCTTCGCGGCGCTTTTCCTTGTCGTATTCGGTTTCACCCAGTTCGCCGACAGGCGCCGTGTCCGCCGGTTCGCGATAGGCCATGGGCGGATCGCTCAAGGTGCGGCGGTCCGAATAGGCGCCCTTGGAGTTGGCCTTGGCTTCACGGAATTGCTGCCACTGTTCACTGGTGACGTTGTCGTCAGGGCTCGCCAGCGGCGACGTGTACGGTTTCTTGTCGCGATTGACGGAAGCCGTCTCGCGCAGACGCGTCCTGGTTTCTTCCGGCGATTCAAGCCAGGCGGGATTGTCTTTCGAGGCCAGGCTCTGCTGCGGTTGCGGCAGCGTGGCGCCTTCCGGCGGCTCGACAATTTCCGGCCGCGGATTGTATTCGGTCTTCTGGTTCTTGCCCGGCGTGCCTATCGAGGCGATGCTGGTGATGTCTTGCAGCAACTGCACATTCTGCGACGTGCCCGTGCCGTAGGTCGGACCGCCGAGGCAGCCCGAAAGGGCGGCTGAAACCGCTGTCGCACCGGCAATGACGCAACCCGACCGGAAAGTACTTCGCTTCATCTAACTGGTTATCCCGTTTCCCACCTGACGTCCCTCAGGACGCATGCCTATATTCCACCCGTCCAACTCGTGTCCGGTTTGACTGTCGAATCCGGCAATATTTGGGAGAGTTGTAACCGATTTTGGCGTCCGCCGCAAATTTGAAGCGGTAAATCCGGTTCCAACTCTCCCAGAAGTCGATCGTCCGGCTATTCCAGCCTGCCGAGCGCCTTCAATTCATGCAGCGCCGCCGCGTCGCGCGCCGAAACCTCCGGAAACTCCGGGTCCGAGCCCACATCGTTGGTCAAACGCCATGAACGGGCGCATTTGCGGCCATTCGCAAGCGCCGGCTCGACGCTCACGCCTGCGACTTCCGGCATCCGGAAGGCGGCGGACGGACCTTCACCGTCCTTTACCACCACGCCTGAGGTGATGCAGATCTCCTCGAAATCACGCCCTTCGAGCGCTTTACGCAATTCTGCGTCGGCGATGTGCACAACGGGCGCCGCCTCAAGCGACGAACCAATCCGCTTTTCGCGACGCTCGATCTCGAGGGCGCCGGTCACGACCCGGCGCACCGTGCGAATGCGGCGCCAGGTGGCTGCGAGCGCTTCGTCCAGCCATTCGGCCTCGACAGCCGGAAACTGCGCCAGATGAACGGATGTCGCATCCGGATACCGCATCAGCCAGGCCTCTTCCATGGTGAAAGGCAGCATAGGCGCAAGCCAGCACGTCAGGCAGTCGAAGATCTTCCTCACGGTCTGCAACGCGGCTTTCCTGCGGATGCTCGAAGGCGCGTCGCAGTAGAGCGCGTCCTTGCGGATATCGAAATAAAAGGCCGATAAATCCACGCTCGCGAAATCGATGAGCGCGCGGGCGATCGTCTTGAAGTCGAAATCGTCATAGCCGCGATTGACGAGGGCCTCGAGCTCGACCAGCCGGTGGAGCATGTATCGTTCGAGCTGCGGCAAATCGGCGTAGGCCACTTCGTCGCCCTCGTCATGCGAGAGAGTTCCGAGCATCCAGCGGATGGTGTTGCGCAGCTTGCGGTAGGCGTCGATGTTGGTCTGGATCGTCGCCTTGCCGAGACGCTGGTCTTCCCAATAGTCCGTCGTCATCACCCAGAGGCGCAGGATATCGGCGCCGGACTGGTTCATGATGTCCTGCGGCGTGACCGTGTTGCCCTTGGATTTGGACATCTTTTCACCGTTCTCATCCATGGTGAAGCCATGGGTGACGACGGCGTTGTAGGGCGCGCGGCCGCGCGTCGCGCAGCTTTCCAGCAGCGAGGAATGGAACCAGCCGCGATGCTGGTCCGAGCCTTCGAGATAGACATCGGCGGGCCATTTCAGGTCAGGCCGGTCTTCCAGAGTAAATGTGTGCGTGCTTCCGGAATCGAACCAGACGTCAAGAATGTCGGTGACCTTCGTCCAGCGATCCGTGTCGTCGCGACCTTCCAGGAACCGATCCTTCGCCCCGTCCTCGAACCAGGCGTCCGCTCCCTCTGCCTCGAAAGCCTCGAAGATGCGTCGGTTGACCGTTTCGTCGATGAGGATTTCGCCGTCTTCATCCACGAATACGGTGATCGGCACGCCCCAGGCGCGCTGGCGAGACAGCACCCAGTCCGGCCGCGTCTCGATCATGCCGCGCAGCCGCCGCTGTCCGCCGGCGGGCACGAAACGCGTGTCGTCGATCGCCTTCAGCGATCGCTGACGCAACGTCGCGCCATCTGCAAATTCCTTGTCCATATGGACGAACCATTGCGGTGTGTTGCGGAAGATCACCGGCTTTTTGGAACGCCAGGAATGCGGATAGGTGTGTTTCAGCCGGCCTCTGGCGAACAGCATATCGGCGGCGATCAAAGCGGCGATCACGCGCTTGTTGGCGTCGCCCTTCTTGCCCTTGTCGTCGATGACACGGGCTGCGCCATCCGCCGAATCCGGACCGAAGCCCGGCGCGTCCTTCGTATAGTAGCCGTCGTCGCCGACCGGAAAGGGTATCGCCACGTCGACGCCGCGCGCGGCGAGTTCGCGGGTGTGATCCATCCACGCCTCGAAGTCCTCGCGGCCGTGGCTCGGCGCCGTGTGCACGAAGCCGGTGCCGGCGTCGTCGGTGACATGATCGCCTTCAAGCAGCGGCACCGGAAAATCATAACCAATGTCGCAGAGCGGATGCGCGCATGTGAGATGCCGCAACTCGTCGCCGGTCACATCGCGCAGCCGGCTGTATTCCAGTTTCGCCTTGGCGAAGCTTTCCTCTGCGAGCGCGTCAGCGAACACCAGTTTCTCGCCCGGCCGGGGTCCGAAATCATTCTCGGCCGCCGTGACTTCATAGAGGCCATAGCTGATGCGCGGCGAAAAACAGATTGCGCGGTTGCCCGGGATCGTCCACGGCGTGGTTGTCCAGATGACCACGAACGCGCCCTGCAACTCCGCGACCTTTGCGGCGAGATCGGCTGAATCCGGCTTCGCACCCCATTCGATGACGGGAAACTTCACCCAGACCGTGTCGCTTTCGTAATCCTGATACTCGACTTCGGCCTCGGCGAGCGCCGTCCGCTCGACAACCGACCACATGACGGGTTTCGAACCACGATAGAGCTGGCCGAGTGCGGCGATCTTCATCAGTTCGCCGGCGATACGCGCCTCGGCGTGGAAATTCATGGTCGTGTAGGGCTGTTCGAAATCGCCCTCGATGCCGAGCCTGTGGAACTCTTCCGTCTGGACTTCGATCCAGTGGCTGGCGAACTCGCGACATTCGCGCCTGAACTCGTTGATCGGCACTTCGTCCTTGTTCTTGCCTTTGGCCCGATACTGCTCCTCGATCTTCCATTCGATCGGCAGGCCGTGGCAGTCCCAGCCCGGCACATAATTGCTGTCATAGCCGCGCATCTGGAAAGAGCGGGTGATGACGTCTTTGAGAACCTTGTTGAGGGCATGGCCGATGTGGATGTTGCCGTTGGCGTAGGGCGGTCCGTCGTGCAGCACGAATTTCGGCCGGCCGGCGGCTTCCTCGCGCAGTTTGCGATAGAGGTTCATTTCCTTCCAGCGCTTAACAAGATCGGGCTCCATCTTCGGGAGGCCGGCGCGCATGGGAAAGTCTGTCTTCGGGAGGAAGAGCGTGCGTGAATAGTCCAGTTGTTCTTTGGTGTCGGTCATCGGTTTTTCGGTTCTGATCTGGTCCGCCCGGCTGTCGCCGTTGCGGTTCTGACGCGCAGCGTCGGAATGCAGTGTGTGTGGATTGATCGCGCCCTCTGGACGCAACGGAGGGTTCCCGGACTTCCTTGATCAGGAAGCCGGGCCGATAATTCGTATCGTGCTGTTCAATCCGAAAGCGGCCTTCATAACGAGAGGCCTTCTATCAACGCTCTTTGCAGGAATAAAGGCTTTTCTCGGCCGACAGCGACTTTTGGCCTCAGATTATCCTGAAAGCGGGACCGTCATGTCGAGCGGTCCTAGTGTGGTGGATTTGACGTTCCTTACAATGTAGCAGCTGTCTCATACAGGAACTTCAAATCCGTAAACCACACTAGAATCATTATCTTGCTAGTGCCCTCATCGAATCTGAAGTTCGAATAGAGCGTGCTGCGGGATGTAACGAACTTCAGATTCGGGGCGCCAGTTGGGGCGCGCCGGACAGCGCCGCGCGAGCCTCCTCGGCGTCCAGGTTCATCTGGCTCGTCAAGGCCTCAAGACTGTCGAACTTTTCTTCCCCGCGCAGCCAGGAGACGAAGGAAACACTGCAGGTCTCGCCGTAAAGGTCGCCTTCGAAATCGAACAGATATGTTTCGAGCAGAAGCGCGCCGTCTTCATCAACGGTGGGCCTGCGTCCGAAACTCGCGACCCCGTCGAAAAGCGCGCCGTCGGAACGACGAAACCGAACCGCGTAGACGCCAGGCTTCAGCATAGCGTGGTCCGGCATGCGCATATTGGCCGTCGGAAATCCGAGCGTCCGGCCAAGTTGCTTGCCGCCTACGATTTCCTCCTCCACGGTGTAGTGGTAGCCGAGCAGGCCCGACGCCTCGGCTACCCGACCTTCGGAGAGGAGCTGGCGAATCCGGCTTGAAGACACGACTTCGCCGTTCTCGTCCTCGAACGACTCCACCTCTGTCACGCCGAAGCCGAAACTTTTCCCCGCCTCTCGCAAATAGTCCGGCGTTCCCGCCCGCGCCTTGCCAAAATGAAAATTGAAGCCGGTGACCGCATGGGTGAGACCAAAACCGTCCACCAGTATGTCCTCGATGAAATCGGCGGCTTCCATTGCCGCGAATGCGCGGTCGAAAGGCATCTCGACGACGGCTGCGAAACCCAGCCTTTCAATGAGATGCGCCTTGAGCGGCGCGGGCGTCAGACGAAAGACCGGATTGTCGGGCTTGAAAACGGTTTTTGGATGCGGTTCGAAGGTCAGAACGACGGCTGGCGCATTTTTTCGGGACGCGATCTCGAGCGTCTCCCCGAGAACGGCCTGGTGGCCGCGATGGAGTCCGTCGAAATTTCCGATGGCGACGACGCCGCCTTTCAGCGAAGGCGGCAGGCCGGTCGTCGATTGAGTTCGAACGAACGCTGTCATGCTTACCTCAAGCGCGGCATCCAGCCCACCGGCGTCATGCGATGTTCGGCGAGAAACGTGTCGAGCGCGGTTTCGTCAATCACGCCTGATCGAGAGTAGATCGCGGCGTGTATTCCGAGCGCAATATATATGACGTCGAGCCCGAAATCATGCGCGCCCCTGATATCGGTCGGCATGCCGTCGCCGATGGCGACCACGCGCCCGGGATCGACAGGTCCCCTGACGGTTTCTGCCGTTTCCAGCGCCGCCTTATAAATAGGTCTGTGCGGCTTTCCGGAAATCCTTGTCGCGCCGCCCATTCTTTCATAGAGCGCCGCGATCGCTCCGGCGCAGGGCACCAGCTTGTGACCGCGCTCGACCACGATATCCGGGTTGGCGCACACGAACGGCAGATCCCTGGCTTTGGCCTGTTCGAGCATCGGGAGGTAATCTTCCGCCCGCTCGTTCTCGTCATCCCGCAAGCCCGCGCAGACGACGGCGTCCGCCTCTTCAATCTCGACGCAGGAAACATCAAGACCGTCGAGCAGGCTCTGGTTCCAGTCTGCGCCGACGAAATGAATGTTCTTCGGACCGTCCTCGATCAGCGCCCGCGTCACGTCGCCCGACGTGACGATTGCATCGTAGCTCTCCGCGCCAACGCCAAGCCCGGCGATCTGCAGGCCGACATCCGCGCTGAGCCGCGGTGAATTCGTGATCAGGATGACGGACCCGCCCTCGATCCGGAAGTTTCGAAGCGCCTCGGCGGCGGGCTGGAACGCCTCGACGCCATTGTGCAGCACACCCCAGACGTCGCACAAAACCACATCATATTGGCCTTTGCTGTCAGCCAGGCGATCGATCTTTGCCACCATGAATACTATTGCCTTCAGGACGTCCGGAACTCTGTTTCGCGCCATGACCTTGCGCCCCGGCGCGGGCAAGGCAGACATTGACCAGCAGCGGCGAGAAAACAAGTCCCCGCCGGCAAATTAATTAACCGCGATCCGGGAATTGCTGTTGACCCGGACCAGAGGCTCGCGTTATCCGGCGACCCGAGCGACGCCCCGGTTGAAAGGTTCTCAACCGCGAACTGAAAAAGCGGCGCCGAAATCCTTGACACCCGGCGATATCGATCTTATGTCCCCCTGCAAATTAGCACTCGCATTTGATGAGTGCTAATTTTCGAGAGCCGGACACAAGTCCGCATCTGTAACCTATTGAGGGCAAAGACGATGACAGACGTCAATTTCCGTCCATTGCATGACCGTGTGGTTGTGCGTCGCGTAGAGTCTGAAGAAAAGACTGCTGGCGGCATCATTATTCCCGACACAGCCAAGGAAAAGCCGTCCGAAGGCGAAATCGTCGCAGTCGGATCCGGCGCGCGCGACGACAGCGGCTCCATCATCCAGATGGACGTCAAGGTCGGCGACCGCATCCTGTTCGGCAAATGGTCGGGCACCGAAATCAAGCTCAATGGCGAAGACCTTCTGATCATGAAGGAAAGCGACATCATGGGCGTAGTCGGCTAATCCCCGAATACAAGTCAACCAATCCCCTTCTGAACGAGGGCCACAAGGCCCGGAAATGAGGAAACATGTCAGCTAAAGAAGTCAAATTCAGCCGCGACGCTCGTGAGAAGATGCTGCGAGGCGTCGACATTCTCGCAGACGCTGTAAAGGTGACGCTCGGCCCGAAAGGCCGCAACGTGGTCATCGACAAGTCGTTCGGCGCTCCGCGCATCACCAAGGACGGCGTAACCGTCGCCAAGGAAATCGAACTGGAAGACAAGTTCGAGAACATGGGCGCACAGATGGTGCGCGAAGTCGCATCCAAGACCAATGACGAAGCCGGCGACGGAACCACCACGGCGACCGTTCTGGCCCAGGCTATTGTCCGCGAAGGCGCAAAGGCCGTCGCAGCCGGCATGAACCCGATGGACCTGAAGCGCGGCATCGACCTCGCAGTCAGCGACGTCGTTAAAGACCTTCTCAACAAGGCAAAGCCGATCAACACGTCGGAAGAAGTCGCACAGGTCGGCACGATCTCCGCCAACGGCGAAAAGCAGATCGGCGAAGACATCGCAGCTGCAATGCAGAAGGTCGGCAATGAAGGCGTCATCACCGTCGAGGAAGCCAAGACCGCCGAAACCGAACTTGAAGTCGTTGAAGGCATGCAGTTCGACCGCGGCTACCTTTCTCCCTATTTCGTCACCAATGCCGAAAAGATGATCGCCGAGCTGGACGACTGCTACATCCTGCTCCACGAAAAGAAGCTCTCGAACCTTCAGGCCATGCTGCCGATCCTGGAATCGGTCGTTCAGTCCTCGAAGCCGCTCCTGATCATTGCTGAAGACGTCGAAGGCGAAGCCCTCGCGACTCTCGTCGTCAACAAGCTGCGCGGCGGCCTCAAGATCGCCGCTGTCAAGGCTCCGGGCTTCGGCGACCGCCGCAAGGCCATGCTTGAAGACATCGCTATCCTGACCGGCGGTCAGGTCATCTCCGAAGATGTCGGCATCAAGCTTGAAAACGTCACGCTCGACATGCTCGGCACTGCAAAGCGCATCTCGATCTCCAAGGAAAACACCACGATCGTCGACGGCGCAGGCAAGAAGGCCGAAATCGAAGGCCGTGTCGCCCAGATCAAGGCGCAGATCGAAGAAACCACTTCCGATTACGACCGCGAAAAGCTGCAGGAACGTCTGGCGAAGCTCGCCGGCGGCGTTGCTGTGATCCGCGTTGGCGGCGCAACCGAAATCGAAGTGAAGGAAAAGAAGGACCGCGTCGACGACGCTCTGAACGCAACCCGCGCGGCCGTTCAGGAAGGCATCGTCCCGGGTGGCGGCGTAGCGCTTCTTCGCGCTTCCGCCAACCTCACGACCAAGGGCGAGAATGACGACCAGGAAGCCGGCATCAATATCGTGCGCCGCGCTCTGCAGGCTCCGGCCCGCCAGATCGTCACCAACGCCGGCGATGAAGCATCGGTCGTTGCAGGCAAGATCCTGGACACCAAGGACGACAACTACGGCTACAACGCCCAGACGGGCGAGTATGGCGACATGATCCAGATGGGTATTGTCGATCCGGTCAAGGTCGTTCGCACCGCTCTGCAGGACGCAGCGTCGGTTGCCGGTCTCCTCGTCACCACCGAAGCCATGGTCGCCGAAGTTCCGAAGAAGGAATCCGCGGCTCCGGCTATGCCCGGCGGCGACATGGGCGGCATGGGCGGAATGGGCTTCTAAGCCAGCGCTCTTCGCACAGACTATCGGAAAGGCGGATTTCGGGCCGCCTTTTCTTTTTCAGGATTTACATCACCAGTTGCGCGGACAGTTCTTCAGCTCATACGTCCAGGTATAAATGCGCTGGTCCGTGGCGTAATACCACTCGTCCCATTTGGGCGGCCGGTGGGTCGTCGTTATGTCGAGTATCTTCACATCCGGTCCGCAGATCTTGATCACCTCGTAGCGACAGGCCTGCTCCGTGCGCCCCCAGGACGACTGCGTGCAGGTGATGCGCGCATCCGTTCCCCAGCGTTTGACGCCAACCGGCATGACGCTGGCCCAAAACCCCATCGTGAAAACGAGCGGCGCGATAATCAGCAGACGCAGGACTCTCATCGGGATCTCCTTCGATTGGGCGCCCTTCAAATCCCGACCATAGTGACACTTTCGCCGCTCTTGTGAAAGGGCGTCACACCTCCCGCCCGCGCAGACGCGCGGGCAAAAGGAATTTCACGCTAGTTGCGTCAGGGACGCGGCGGGATATTCAGGGCCTTCTCGCTCGCCGGCCTTGCAAGACAGCGGTCGAGCCAGGCGCCGACATTGACGAGTTCATCGAGCTTCAAGGCCTCGCCGGCGTCGTAGAAACCGCCCAGGGTCCTCACCCAGGGGAAGGAGGCTGTGTCGGCGATCGAATAGTCGTCTCCGACGAGCCACTCCCGCCCTTCGAGCCGCCCTTCCATTACCTCGAGAAGACGGCGCGATTCCTTCGCGTAACGCTCTACGGGATAGTCGTCCTTCAGCTTGCCGGCCATGAATTTGTAGAAGTGCCCGTACTGACCGAACATCGGACCTACGCCAGCCATCTGGAAGAACACCCATTGCAGACATTCGTAGCGCCCTTGCGGATCGGCGGGCATCAGCTTTCCTGATTTTTCGGCGAGATAGACGAGTATGGCGCCTGATTCAAACAGTCCGATCGCGTCACCGCCCGGCCCAGCCGGATCTATCATCGCCGGGATCTTGCCATTCGGATTGAGAGCCAGGAATTCCGGCGTCTTCTGGTCATCCTCGAGGATATTGATCAGATGCGCCTCGTACGGCAGCCCCGTCTCCTCAAGCGCGGCCGAGACCTTGATCCCGTTCGGCGTGGCGAAGGAGTAGAGCTGGATGGCGTCAGGCCTGGATGGCGGAAAAAGCTTCGTAATGGGGAAGTCGTTCAAAGCAGTCATTTATGGATCCTGTTTTCGGGAATTCTGATTGAGGAAGGCGATTGCCTTCAATATCGGTCGACGCCGTCCACCATCAAGGGAACAATCTTCGATAATTGGCTCTGTTTAGTGAACAATCTGTAGAATATTACCCGCCTGTCCCGGCATGATTGAATTTCTATTATGCTGCAATCGACACACTTTGGAGAGATCAATGTCAAACGCAGCAACCCTTTTGATAGGACGCATTCTCCTGTCAGCTATATTCATTCTGGCTGGGCTCAACAAGCTCGGAGACCCGGCAGGGACAGCCGGATACATGACCAGTCTGGGCCTTCCTCTCGCCAGCGTCGGCGTCTGGCTCGTCATTCTGCTTGAGGTGCTCGGCGGGATCGCGGTTCTGATCGGCTTCATGACGGCGCCTGCTTCCCTGGCTCTCGCCCTGTTCTGCATCGTTTCCGCATTTCTGGCGCACTTCAATCTCGGCGACCAGACCCAGTTCGTCATGTTCTTCAAGAACCTCGCCATTGCAGGCGGTTTCCTGGTTCTCGCCGCCCATGGGCCGGGAAGCATTTCCGTGGACGCGCGCCGCAACGGCTGACAATACGGCTCATAACAAAAAACCGCAGGGCCATTGCGCATGGCCCTGCGGTTTTTCATTTCACAGGTTTATCTGCGGCGTCAGCCGCCAAAGCTGAAGATGCTTCCGAAAACATCGACGCCGCGCTCGCTGTAGACACTGGAAGCGTTGCGCGAGCCGGGTCCGATGACGATCACCTTGGTGCCGACCGGCGCCCGGCTGTAAAGATGTTCGACATCCTTGTTCATCATACGAATGCAGCCGGATGACATGTTCTGTCCGATGGTCCAGGGCTGGTTTGTGCCGTGGATACGGTAGATCGTGTCTCGACCGCCCTTGTGCAGATACATTGCGCGCGCGCCAAGCGGATTGTTGACGCCGCCCGGAACGAAGGCCGGAATATTATGACCCTTGGCGCGTTCGCGCCGTATCATGGTTGCAGGCGGACGCCAGTCCGGCCACTCGGCCTTGCGCCCGACCTTTACGGTGCCCGACCAGCCGAAACCGTCGCGTCCCACGCCGACTCCGTAGCGCGTGGCCTTGCCGTTGCCCTCGTAGTAGTAGAGGTACTTGCGGTTGGTGTCGACGATGATCGTCCCCGGCCTCTCGCTGGTGTCGATCCGAACTTTCTTGCGCTGATATTTCGCCTGCGGGCGCTTTGAACTCGAACTGTATACCGGTTCCTGCCGGTCACGGCTGAACGCCCCGGTCCCCGTTACGACAGTTGCCGATGTGGCTATAAAAGCGACCGCCAGCAATGACGAAATGAATTTTCTCACGGCTGAACTCCTGTTGATATCCCCTACCAGAACCTAGCATTCGTTGAAAAACATGCAACAAAACTTGCACGATTTCTACCTGCGGGAACTATTAAATCTTTATGCCAAAGAAGTTGACGTTCCGCTAGATATTTAGATCACAACGACTTTTGCGCCTGTAGGCACCCGCTCGTACAGATCGATCACATCTTCGTTCCGCATCCGGATGCAGCCGGAGGAAACCGCCCGACCGATCGTCCAGGGCTGATTCGTGCCGTGGATCCGGTAGAGCGTCGAACCGAGGTACAAAGCGCGCGCGCCGAGCGGATTGGCCGGACCACCCGGCATGTATTCCGGCAGGTAATGCCCTTTCTTCGCCTCGCGGCTGATCATCTCGGCCGGTGGGCGCCAGGAAGGCCATTCCGCCTTGCGCGAGACTTTGTGGGTGCCGGCCCATTCGAAACCCGGCTTTCCGACGCCGACGCCGTAGCGCCGCGCCTGGCCGTTTCCGAGCACCAGATAGAGATGCCGGCTTGGTGTGTCGATGATGATGGTTCCGGGCGCCTGGGCGGTGTCGTAGGCGACTGTTTGCGGCAGGAACACCGGATCGAGCGCCGGTTTCGCCGTCTGGGCCGCGGACGCGGTCTGCACCGGCTTGCGCCGTACAGAGCCCGTCGAGCGCCGCTGCTTCGGACGCCCCGGCTGTACGACCCTGCCGGCGCCGTGCGGCGTGCCGGGCTGGCGAAGCTGCACGACCCAGGGGGCCGTCAGATCCGGACTAAGAACTACCGGAGGACGCTGGCCATAGCGTTCGCCGGCCTCGGCCGCACCGGCCATGACTGTCGCCCCAAGGATGACGAGAACGAATTTCATATACATCGGACGTACTCTCAACACTGCGTCTGAACAGGCGCCTGACGTCGCTGTGCAGATGCGCCGACGCAGGCATTCGTCCTGAAGTCTGCATCGCCATTGGACTCCGAATGGTGAATCGCCGTGGTTAAAAGGCGCGCAATAGCAGAAAGCTTTCGGCAGGGTTATCGAGCCGTTGAAAATTGCAGTTAATGTCAGTTTAAACGCGCGGCTGCGGCGTTAACGCTTCGCTTCGCCGGCGCGATTGCTAGAATGCGCGAGTCGTTGAAACGGAGGGGCTGACGTGTCGCACAATGGACTGATCGAGGGACCGGACGGAAATCTTCGCTGCTTCTGGCATGACAACAAGGACGACTACCTTGCCTATCACGACAATGAATGGGGTCGTCCGGTCGACAACGACACGCGCCTGTTTGAAAAGATCTGCCTGGAAGGATTCCAGTCAGGCCTTTCGTGGCTGACGATCCTGCGCAAGCGGGAGAATTTCCGCGCCGCATTCGCGGGTTTCGACTTCGAGCGCGTCGCCGAATTCGACGAGACCGACGTGGAGAGGCTGGTCCAGGACGCAGGCATTATCCGCCATCGCGGCAAGATCAATTCGACGATCAACAATGCGCGCCGCGCCATCGAACTGAGGAAGGAATTCGGTTCTCTTGCGACGTATTTCTGGTCGCAGGAACCGGGCGCACACGCACGACCGGCGAAACTCGACTACGAAACGCTGCGAACGCTCGGCAAGACCGAGGAATCGACGGCGATTTCGAAGGATCTGAAGAAGCGCGGCTGGAGTTTCGTCGGCCCGACCACGGTCTACGCCTTCATGCAGGCCATGGGCCTCGTCAACGATCATATCGAAGGCTGCTGCATGCGAGAAGCGGTGGAAGACGAGCGTCGCAACTTCGTCAGACCCGTCTGAAATCCACCCGGCCGTCGCCCACGAACATGCGCCTTGCCGCTTTCCGGCCAATGGGTTAGGAAGTCCGCGATTTCAACTCCAGCTTCACCCGGACACACGCGCCCCATGGGCAAGAAAGACAAAAAGCAGCAGAAACTGAAAGCGCGGCTGCCGCGCGGTTTCGTCGACCGATCGCCGCAGGACATCCGCGCGACGGAGAAGATGGTGTCCGGAATCCGCGAGGTTTTCGAACTTTACGGGTTCGACCCGGTGGAAACGCCGATGTTCGAATACACCGACGCGCTGGGCAAGTTTCTGCCGGACAGCGACCGCCCGAACGAGGGCGTCTTCTCGCTGACCGATGACGACGAGCAGTGGATGAGCCTGCGCTATGACCTGACCGCGCCGCTGGCGCGCCATGTCGCGGAAAACTTCAACGACATCCAGCTGCCCTATCGCACCTATCGCAACGGCTGGGTGTTCCGAAACGAAAAGCCGGGTCCGGGACGGTTCCGCCAGTTCATGCAATTCGACGCCGATACGGTGGGCGCGCCCGGCGTGCAGGCGGACGCCGAAATGTGCATGATGATGGCCGACACGATGGAGACGCTCGGCGTCCGCCGGGGCGACTACGTCATCCGCGTCAATAACCGGAAAGTTCTGGATGGTGTGATGACGGCCATCGGCATCGGCGGTGACGACCATGCCGACACCCGGCTGACCGTGCTGCGCGCGATCGACAAGCTCGACAAGTTCGGAACCGAAGGCGTTCGGCTGCTGCTTGGCGCCGGTCGCAAGGACGAGAGCGGCGATTTCACCAAGGGCGCCGGTCTCGAAGCGGACGCCATCGACACTGTTCTCGCCTTTGTCGGCGCCGGGGGCGGAAGCAACGCCCTGACCATCGCCAATCTCGAACAGGTGATCGCCGGCGGCGACGCCGGACAGGACGGCGTTGCGGAACTGAAGCTGATGGCGCAGCTCTTCGACGCCGCAGGTTACGAAGAAGACCGCGTCCGCATTGACCCCTCCGTGGTGCGCGGTCTCGAATACTATACCGGCCCGGTTTACGAGGCGGAACTGCTCTTCGACGTCACCAACGAGAAGGGCCAGACAGTGCAGTTCGGCTCGGTCGGCGGCGGCGGACGCTATGACGGACTGGTGTCGCGCTTCATGGGGCAGCCTGTTCCGGCGACAGGGTTTTCGATCGGCGTGTCGCGCCTGATGACGGCGCTGAAGAACCTCGGCAAGCTGGATGCGATCGATGTTGCCGAACCGGTCATCGTCTGCGTGATGGACCGCGATATCGAGAGTATGGGGCGCTATCAGGGCTTTGTCAGCAGCCTGCGTTCCGCCGGCGTTCGCGCCGAGATGTTCCAGGGCAATCCGAAGAATTTCGGCAAGCAATTGCAATACGCCGACCGGCGCGGCTGTCCGATCGCGATCATCCAGGGCTCGCAGGAGCGCGATGAAGGCGTGGTCCAGATCAAGGATCTGATCGAGGGCAAGCGGCTGTCCGGCGAAATCGAGGACAACGCCGCCTGGCGCGAAAGCCGCCCGGCGCAAATCTCCGTGTCGGAAAGCGACCTTGTCGCCGAAGTGCAGAAAATCCTCGCCGCCCAGGCCGAAGACCGCAAGACGGCTTAACCATGGCGCACCGACCCGCTTTTTCAGACGGCATTCTGGAGTTTTTCGCCGACCGCGACACGAGAGCCGTGGAGATTCCGGTGCTGCAGCCGGCCGATCCGTTTCTCGATACGGCGGGCGAAGATCTCAGACGGCGCATCTTTCTCACCCAGAACGAGCTGGGCGACATGTTGTGCCTGCGGCCGGAGTTCACGATCCCGGTGTGTCTCAGACATATCGGGACGGCGGCCGGCACGCCGCAGCGCTATTCCTATCTTGGCGAGGTGTTCCGGCAGCGGCGCGACGGCGAGACCGAATTCTTCCAGGCCGGCATCGAGGATCTCGGCAACGAGGCTTTCGCCGAGGCCGACGCCCGCGCCGTCAGCGAAGCGATCGAAACGCTCGCCCGCCTGCTTCCGGCCGACAATTTGCAGGTCACGCTTGGCGACCAGACGGTGTTCGAAGCGGTGGTCGAGGCGCTCGGGCTTCCCGAGGGGTGGCAGACCCGCCTGATCAGGGCTTTCGGCGACGCCGCGCAGATCGATCTGCTCCTGCAGAACCTCGCCGGAGAGCGGCGCGCAGCCGAAGGCCTCGATGACGATCTGGCCGGATATGTCCGATCGGGCGACGTGGCCGGACTGACCGACCTCATCGACAGGCGTATGCACGAAACCGGATTTCTCTCCAACACCAGCCGCGGCCCGGCGGAGATCGCCGAGAGGCTGGTGGAAAAGGCCCGACTCTCCGCCACGCATCTCGATCCCAAGGCGCTGGACATATTGAAGACCTTCCTGGCGCTCAACGCTTCGCTGGACGAAGCCGGCGGATCGCTCGCCGCCTTTTCGCGCATCGCCGGGATCGATCTGAGCGATGCGCTTGCGCTTTTCGAAAGCAGGGTCGCCGCATTGAAAGAAATGGGCGCCCGGACAGACGCGATCCGTTACCGCGCCGCTTTCGGCCGGCCGCTCGACTACTATACCGGTCTCGTCTTCGAAATCTCGGTCAGGGGCTCGGTGCTCGCCGGCGGCGGCCGTTTCGACCGGCTTCTGACGTTGCTCGGCGCGCCGAAACCGATTCCGGCCGTCGGCTTTTCGCTGTGGCTCGACCGGATCGATACGGCGGTGGAAGGAGGCGCGCCATGACCGTGACCATCGCCCTTCCCTCCAAGGGCCGCATCAGAGACGGCTCGATCGAGGCCTTCGAGGCCGCCGGCATACAGATCTCCGCCGTCGGCAACGAACGGTCCTATCGCGGCCGTATCGACGGGATCGAGAACGTCGAGGTCGCCTATCTTTCCGCCTCGGAGATTGCGCGGGAACTCGGGCGGGGCAGCATCGACATTGGCCTCACCGGCGAAGACCTTGTCCGCGAGGATGTCGCAGCGCTGCATTCCAGGGTGGCGTTCCGCTCGCGCCTCGGGTTCGGCAAGGCGGATGTGGTCGTGGCGGTTCCGGAAGTCTGGTTCGACGTCGACACCATGGCTGATCTCGGCGACGTCGCGGCCGATTTTCGCCTGCGGCATGGCCGGCGTCTGAGGATCGCGACGAAATACTGGAGCCTGACGCAGCAGTTCTTCTCCGCCAAGCACGGCATCCAGGTCTACCGGATCGTCGAGAGCCTGGGCGCGACCGAGGGCGCGCCGGCTTCCGGCCAGGCCGACATCATCGTCGACATCACCTCGACTGGATCGACGCTCAAGGCCAATCACCTGAAGATCCTGACCGACGGCGTCATCCTGCAATCCGAGGTCTGTCTGGTGGAAGCGCTGAAGGACCGGACCGAGGAAGACAGGGATACGATTGAAAGCCTTGTGAGCCGGATCGAAGCGGCGCTGGGGCCCGCCTGATCAATCCGTCAGTTCGACGGGGCGCGGCCCGCCCCAGGCCCAGTCCAGCAGTTTCGCCGTATGGACCACCGGAACACCGGTCGCCATGCCGATCTGCGTGATGCATCCGACATTGCCTGCGGCGACGATATCGGGCTTTGTCGCCTCGATGTTTTTCACTTTTCGGTCGCGCAGACGCGTTGCGATTTCCGGCTGCATTATGTTGTAGGTGCCGGCCGATCCGCAGCACAGATGCCCCTCCGCCGGCTCCCTGACGCGAAACCCCGCTTTCTCCAGAAGCAGTCGCGGTTCGAGTTTGATCTTTTGACCATGCTGCATGGAACAGGCCGAATGATAGGCGACCGTGCGGTCGACGACGATCGCCGGCTCCGGCAGGTCGAGCGTCGCCAGATATTCGGTAATGTCGCGGGCAAGGCCGGAAACCCGGGCCGCCTTTTCCCTGTAGGCCGGATCCTCGCGCAGCATGAAACCGTAGTCCTTGATCGTCGTGCCGCACCCGGACGCCGTGATGATGATCGCGTCGAGCCCCTCGCCCTCGATTTCGCGAGTCCAGGCGTCGACATTGACGCGCGCGGCGGCAAGCGACTGCTCCTCACGGCCCATATGATGGACCAGCGAGCCGCAGCAGGCCTCGCCTTCAGGCACTACGACCTCGACGCCGAGGCGCGTTAACAGCCGTATCGCGGCGGCGTTTGTTTCGGGCTCCAGAACCTGCTGGGCGCAGCCGGTGAGAAGCGCGACGCGCTGCCTGCGTTTTGCGGACGGGCTGTGGACGCCCGGCTTTGCGAAGGGCGATTTCGGCGCGATGCGCCGTGGCGCCAATTCCAGCATCGCAGCGAGTGGTCTCAAACCCGGCAGGCGCGCCAGGACCGGACGGAAGGGCCACCCTAGCCGCGCAACGCGAAGCGCTGCGCGAAACCGGTCCGGATAGGGCAGCACCATTGTCAGCACTTGCCGGATAAACCGGTCCATCACAGGTCTTTTGTAAGTCTTTTCGATATGCGCCCGGGCGTGATCGACCAGATGCATGTAGTGCACGCCGGAGGGACAGGTCGTCATGCAGGACAGGCACGACAGGCAGCGGTCGATATGGCGGACCACCGTCTCGTCCGCCGGCCGGTCGTTTTCCAGCATGTCCTTGATGAGATAGATGCGGCCGCGCGGGCTGTCGAGTTCGTTGCCGAGCGTCACATAGGTCGGGCAGGTGGCCGTGCAGAAGCCGCAATGGACGCAGCTTCTGAGGATCTTTTCGGATTCGGCGACGGCGCTGTCTCTGAGCTGCTCAGCCGAAAATTGCGTCTGCATGCCTGTTTCGCCGCCTCAGAACAGCCAGGTGTCGACATTGGCGACAGGCTCGTTGCGCGCAAGCAACTGGATCCCTTTAATGCAGCGAATAACGTACCAGACGAGGGCAACGATCATCAGGATGAACCCGATGCCTACAACCGCCAGAACAGTACAGATGATCGAATAAAGCACGCCAATCCAGAACGTCCGGATTGCATACGTATAATGCGTATCGATCCAGTCTTCCGATTTTCCGCGGTTGATATAGGCGAATACCAATCCGACTATGACGGAAAGCCCGATCGCCAGACTGACAAGATACAGAATATAGACGAGCTGCGCGTTCTGCTTGCCCGGGTCGAACCAGCCGGCGGCGTTTTCACCCTGGTTGTTCTGCATATCCGACATAGCGTCCTCTCCGTTTTCGAACCTTCCAGCGGCACTGTATCACAGTCGCTGATCGTGGCTACCGTGTTCACATGAAGCCGGACATGCGACCCGGATTGAGGACCCCCGCCGGATCGAACTGCTCCTTCAACCGCTGCGACAGGGCTGCGAGCGCTTTCGGCTGCGGTTCGAAAACCGGAACG
This sequence comes from Flavimaribacter sediminis, assembly GCF_019492055.1. Classification (GTDB taxonomy): domain Bacteria; phylum Pseudomonadota; class Alphaproteobacteria; order Rhizobiales; family Rhizobiaceae; genus Flavimaribacter; species Flavimaribacter sediminis. The sequence goes on from NZ_JAICBX010000002.1 coordinate 270,250, forward strand.
GAGGCGCGCAGGGCCGCAGGGGCGCGCGCAAGCGTCGCGTGGCCGCCGCCGAGTTTCGCAATGGTCCGCCGCACAATGTCGGCCTCGGCGTCGGCTTCCATCCGCAGCCAGACGAGACCACCCTGCCAGTCGTAGTAGGCGTCGACGCCGGTTTGCAGGCGAAGACTGCCGACAAGCACATGGCCCTGCGACGGCGCAATGGAAATGCGCCAGACGGCGCGCTGCGTGCCGTCACAGAAGGGTTTTACGTCGCGGATCTCCCGCCAGAGAACAGCCGAGGTTTCAGCATCCAGGCTCTCACAGGGACCAACCTTCCCCAGAATTTCGCGCAACCGTTTTTCGCGATAACGCACCGATGGTTCGAAGCCTTCGAGACGGAAAACCGTCGCCGACCCGTCCGGCAGTCCGCGGTCGATGAAATGAGACCGCACGCTTTCGGGAAGGTGGGCCGCCGCCGACACTTCCGTGTCGGACCCCATGGCGTGCGCCATGACATCGGCCGCATCGCCGTCGGCAAGGCCGCTCAAAACAAGCGTCGAACTGGTTTCCGATTTCGGAAGCACCTTGAAAGTCAGTTCCGTGAAGACGCCCAGCGTGCCCCAGGATCCTGAGAGACCGCGCGACAGATCATAGCCGGTGACGTTCTTCACCACCCTGCCGCCGGACTTGATGACGTCGCCGCGGCCCGTCACTGCGCGAATGCCGAGGACATGGTCGCGGGCCGCTCCCGCCTTGATGCGGCGGGGTCCGGACAAATTGCAGGCAAGGAGGCCGCCGACCGTGCCACGCTCGCCTTCGCTTCCCAAAAGCCCGCGATAATCCAATGGCTCGAACTGGAGCTCCTGGTTGTTCTCGTCGAGCAGCGCTTCGATCTCGGCGACGGACGTGCCGGCGCGCGCCGTCAACACCAGTTCCTCCGGTTCGTAGAGCGTGACGCCGGACACCGCCGAGAGATCCAGGGTGTCCGCAACCTGCATGGGCGCGCCAATGCCGCGCTTCGAGCCGTGGCCGAGGATTTCGAGCGGCTTTCTCTCGGAAACCGCCCAGGACACCGTGTCTAGAACCTGCTTCTCGTCCTGCGGTCGCAAGACTTCGTCGGTCGGATACGCGGACATCTCTGTCAGAACCTCGGAATGTCCGGAAACGGCAACTGACCACGGGAAATGTGCATGCGGCCCATTTCCGCGCAACGATGCAGTTCCGGAAACACCTTGCCCGGATTGAGCAGGTGCTTTTCGTCGAAGGCGCATTTGACGCGGATTTGCTGGTTGAGATCCTCCTCATTGAACATTTCCGGCATGAGGTCCCGCTTCTCCACGCCAACGCCGTGTTCTCCCGTCAGCACACCGCCCACCTCGACGCAGAGCCGCAGGATGTCGTTGCCGAAATCCTCGGCGCTCTGCAACTCGCCGGGCTTGTTGGCGTCATACAGGATCAACGGATGCAGATTGCCGTCGCCGGCGTGGAAGACATTGGCGACGGCCAGGCCGTATTTTTCGGAGAGGCTCCGCATGCCGGCGAGCACCTGAGGCAGCGCCTTGCGCGGAATGGTGCCGTCCATGCAGTAGTAGTCCGGCGAGATGCGCCCGACGGCCGGAAACGCCGCCTTGCGGCCGGCCCAGAAGCGCTGCCTTTCCTCTTCGCTTTCGGACACGCGCGAGGTCACGCAGCCATTCGATCCGGCGATGCGCTCGACTTCGCCGATCAGCGCCTCGACTTCTGCGGCCGGACCGTCAAGTTCAACGATCAGCAGAGCTTCGACATCCAGCGGGTAGCCGGCGTGGACAAAATCTTCAGCCGCCTTGATCGCCAGCCTGTCCATCATCTCCATGCCGCCCGGAATAATGCCGGCGCCGATAATGTCGGCGACGCACTGGCCGGCCTGCTCGCTGGTCGGAAAACCGATCAGCACAGCGCGCGCGGTTTCCGGCTTGCGCAGGATCCGCACCGTGACTTCCGTGACCACGCCGAGCAGGCCTTCCGATCCAGTCATGAGACCCAGAATATCGTAGCCGGCGCTGTCGAGATGCCTGCCGCCGACGCGAATCACGTCCCCGTTGATCAACACCATCTCGATGCCCAGAACATTGTTGGTCGTCAGGCCGTATTTCAGGCAATGGACGCCGCCGGCGTTCTCCGCGACGTTGCCGCCGATCGAACAGGCGATCTGCGACGAGGGATCGGGCGCGTAATAGAAACCGTCACCGGCGACCGCATTGGTGATGCCGAGATTGGTGACGCCCGGCTGCACGACGGCGACGCGATTGTCGTAATCGATCTCGAGGATGCGGTTGAAGCGCGACATGACCAGAAGCACGGCGTCCTGCAACGGCAGCGCGCCGCCGGAAAGGGAGGTGCCGGAGCCGCGCGGCACAACGCGGACGCCGTATCGGTGGCAGTATTTCAGCACGCGCGAAACCTGTTCGACGGTTTCCGGCAGAACGACGACGAGCGGCAATTGGCGATAGGCGGTGAGACCGTCCGTCTCGAAGGCGCGCATCTCGTTGGTCGTATCGACGACCCCCTCGCCCGGCACGATATCGCGCAGATCGTCGACGATGCGCGCGCGCTCGGCGAGCGTCTTGACGTCGGGGTCCGGCATTCGCGGTCCTGTCATGGCGGCCTCCTCCTGCCGAATTCACGGCTTCAATTCATTGCTGACTGGTTCTAGAACACAGAAACGAACGGAAGCAAAATCATTATGCAGAATCTCGGCGATCTGGAAATATTCGCGCAGGTTGTCGCAACCGGCAGCCTGTCGGCGGCGGGCCGCGAACTGGGGCTTTCGCCCGCGATGGTCTCCAAGCGGCTGAAGCGACTGGAGGACAGTCTCGGCACGCGCCTCGTGCAGCGCACGACGCGCCAGGTCTCCCTGATGGAGACCGGCAAGGGTTTCTACGAGCGCGTCACCGCCATACTGGCCGGCATCGAGGAAGCGCAAGCCTTCGCCGCAAGACGGTCGCAGCAGGCGCGCGGCGTGCTCAAGGTGTCCGCGCCGACCTCCTTCGGCCGCATGCATATCGCGCCCAATCTCAAGGCTTTCATGGGCGCCAATCCGGATCTTTCGATCGATCTTTCGCTGAGCGACCGCTTCGTCGACATCGTCGCAGACGGATTCGATATCGCTATCCGCATCGGCGAACTCGCCGATTCCAGCCTCGTCGCCCGAAGGCTGGCGCCTGTCAGGCGGATTCTGTGCGCGACGCCGGACTATCTCGCCCGTCACGGCAGCCCACAAACCATCGCGGACCTTTCGAACCATGTCCTGTTGCCGCCGCACAACAACGACCCCTGGCGACTGGAAGGACCGGACGGACCGCTCGTCTACCGGCCCGACGGACCGCTGATGACGAATTCCAGCGAGGTGATCCGGGAATGCGTGATCTCCGGTCTCGGCATCGCGCTCCGCTCAACCTGGGACATATCGGCGGAACTGAAAGCGGGCAGGCTGACGCAAGTGTTGCCGGCCTATGAGGGCTCGCGCAATCTCGCCGTCTACGCGGTCTACGCCAGCCGCCAGTTCCTGCCGGCCAAGATTCGCGTTTTCGTCGACTACTGGGCGGAGCTGTTCGGGCCGCGGCCCTATTGGGAGAATTAGCCGATGGTCCGGCGCGCTCATCACAAACAATTGACGAAATTCAGGCCCGTTTGATAGCGTCGCGCGATGCGTTGGAGGCATCCGCCTCCGACACTCCTTTCAAGGCGCGCAGGCCATGACACGCATTCTCTCGATCATGCACGAATTTCCGGCAGAAACGGATCGCGGCACGCTGCATTTAATGTCGCAGGGGTTCGAGGTCGAGGAGATACGACCCTATCTCGGCGAGGCGCTGCCGGACCTCACCGACGATATCGCGGGCGTGAAAATCCAGGGCGGCGCGCAATTTGTTTCCGATCTCGAGGCTTTTCCCTATCTGCGCGACGAGGCGGAGTTCGCGCGCGCCGTCATGGAGCGCGGCATACCGCTGCTCGGCATCTGTCTCGGGGGGCAGCTGATTGCGCATGTGCTGGACGCGACCGTTGACTACCATCCGGAGGAAAATGTCGCGCTCGGTTATTACCCGCTTCGCCCGACAGGCGCCGGTCTCGACTGGTTTCCGGAAGAGTTCATCGTGCTCGCCGCCAATGCGCAGGGTTTCGACTGTCCGGCCGGTGCGACCTTGCTGGCCGCGGGCGACGTGTTTCCCAATCAGGCCTTCATCTACGGCGACCGCACCATCGCCTTCCAGTTTCACCCGGAAGTGACGCGTCCGATGCTCGATCGCTGGCAGCAGGAACTGTCCCACAATATCGGCAAGCCCGGAACCCAGTCGGTGGAGGAACAGAACCGCGGCTTCGACCTGCACAACGAGACGCTCGGCGCGTGGTATTTCGATTTTCTGGACCGCTTCTTCTGACGCGTCTCGGGAAAATAACTTATTGCGCGCAACCAGCCAGAGAACTATCGTCCGTCCATGCCTGTATCATCTGAAATTCTGCTGACCTTCATGCTCGCCAGCTTTGTGCTGCTGGTCATTCCGGGACCGACCATCATCATGGTCATTTCCCAGGCGCTTGCGCATGGCCGGCGCGTCGCTTTCGCCAGCGTTGCAGGCGTGGGGCTCGGCGACCTGGCGGCCGCATCGCTGTCAATCATCGGGGTCGGAACCATTCTGGCGACTTCGGCGACCGTTTTCATGATCGTCAAATGGCTGGGCGCGGCCTATCTGATTTACATCGGCGTAAAGATGTGGCGCGACCCGGTGAGCTTGCCGGAGTTCGATTTTGACGGCGGCGCCCAGCGCTCCCGCTGGCCGGTGTTTCGCGACTCCTTTCTGGTGACGCTCTTCAACCCGAAAGGCATCGTCTTCTTCATGGCGTTTGTGCCGCAATTCATCACGCCGTCGGCGCCGTTCGCGCCTCAGGCGTCGATCTTCGTCGCGGTCTTCGTGATACTGGGCATCGCGAACGCCTGGGCCTATGCGCTGCTTGCCAGCGGCGCCCGGCAGGTCATCCGGCGCCCGGCTGTTTTGAGAGCCGCCTCGCGCAGCGGCGCGGTCATGCTGATCGGCGCAGGCGTCGCGTCGGCCTTTGCCCGCCGAAGCTGAACGACGCCAAAAGCCTCTTCATGCGCGCCAATTTCAGAATGCAGCGACTTTACGTCGATCAGCCGATCGGGAAAGACGCGCGTCTGCCGACCGACCGGGACCAGTTCAATTACCTGGCAAACGTGTTGCGCTACGCCGAAGGCGACCGGGTTCTCGTCTTCAACGGCCGCGACGGCGAATGGTCGGCGCGCATCGCCTATACCGCCCGCAAGCGGATAGAACTTGTTATCGACGAACAGACGCGCCTGCAGCCTGAGGCGCCTGACCTCGTTTACCTTTTCGCGCCCCTGAAACAGGGCCGGCTCGACTACATGATCCAGAAGGCTGTCGAGATGGGCGCCGGCGTCTTGCAGCCGGCGCTGACCCATCACACGCAGAGCCACAAGATCAACATGGCGAAAATGGAGCGCTATGCGATAGAGGCCGCGGAACAATGCGGCGTACTCGCCATTCCCGAAGCGCGCGATCCGCAACCGCTCGCTGAACTCCTGAACGGTTGGGAAGCGTCGCGCCGCATCATCTTCTGCGACGAAGGAGCGCAAACACACAACCCGATCGAGATTCTGCAGGCGGTGACGGAGGACAAGCTGGCGCTGCTGATCGGCCCGGAAGGCGGATTTTCCGACGACGAGCGCGATCTGCTGCATTCCCTCGACTTCGTGACGGCAATACCGCTTGGGCCGCGCATTCTGCGCGCCGATACGGCGGCGGTCGCCGCCCTGGCGGTCTTACAGTCAACCATCGGCGACTGGTAGCATGAAAGATTATCTAGAATTTCTGAACGATCAGGTCAGCGCTTTTCACTTGCGCCGAACGCCAATCCGGTCCAAGCAGCACGGCGAGAAACGTCACCCTACTGTCACGGCCATGTGGCCCGAGTACCAGAGCTGACCCATGGCGCGAGATACGACCAACCAGACACCTGTATCGTCCATCGACGACCTCGTCTCCTACCTGGCGGAGGGATGCAAGCCGCCCGAGAAATTCCGGATCGGCACCGAGCACGAGAAATTCGCCTTCTTCCGCGAGGACAAATCCCCGGTTCCCTATGAGGGGCCCCGCTCGATTTCGGCGCTCCTGAACGGCATGCACGAGCTGCTCGGCTGGGAGCCGATCATTGACGCCGGCAAGATTATCGGCCTCGTCGAGCCGACCGGCATGGGCGCCATTTCGCTGGAGCCGGGCGGCCAGTTCGAACTGTCCGGCGCGCCTCTGGAGAACATTCACCAGACCTGCCGCGAATCAAACGCGCATCTGGCGCAGTTGCGCGAAGTCGCAGAACCGATGGGCATTGGTTTTCTGGGCCTCGGCGGCAGTCCGAAATGGACGCGCGAGGAAACGCCGCGCATGCCGAAGTCGCGCTACGACATCATGACGAACTACATGACCAAGGTCGGCAGCCAGGGCCTCGACATGATGTATCGCACCTGCACGATCCAGGTGAACCTCGACTTTTCGTCAGAGGCGGACATGCGCCGCAAAATGCAGGTTTCCCTGAAGCTTCAGCCGCTGGCGACGGCGCTGTTCGCCTTTTCGCCTTTTACGGAAGGAAAACCGAACGGCCTGCTTTCCTGGCGCTCGAACATCTGGCGCGACACCGACAAGGATCGCACCGGCATCCTGCCCTTCGCCTTCGCGCCCGACTACGGCTTCGCCGACTATGTGGAATGGGCGCTGGACATTCCAATGTATTTCGTTCTGCGGGATGGAAAATATCACGACTGCACGCATGTCACCTTCCGGCAATTCATGAACGGGGCGCTGAAGGATGAACTGCCCGACGGCGTGGCCAATATGGGCGACTGGACAAACCATCTTTCGACGCTGTTTCCCGAAGTGCGGTTGAAGCAGTTTCTGGAGATGCGCGGCGCCGACGGCGGCCCCTGGCGCAAGATCTGCGCCCTGCCCGCCTTCTGGGTCGGGCTGCTCTATGACGAAACGTCACTATACGCCGCTGAAGAACTCACGAAGGACTGGACCGTCGAACAGGTGCAAACGTTGCGCGACGATGTTCCGGCAAAGGGGCTCGACGCTGAAATCAACGGCGTCGACCTGCATACGCTGTCGCGGCAGGTGCTCGGCCTGTCCAGGCAGGGCCTGCAACGTCGGGCCCGCCTCAACGATGACGGCAATGACGAAACGCACTTCCTGGCGCCGCTGGAAGAAACCGTGGCGCGCGGCAAGACGGCGGCCGGCCTTCTGCTCGACCTCTACCACGGCAAATGGCAGGAATCGGTGGAGCCGGTTTTCGAGGAATTCTCGTACTGATCGCGCTGTGCGGCCGGGCGAACACTGCCCTTTCGCTTCATCCTTTCTGAACATATACTCGGCAGAACGCCTGCATGCACACGCAACAGGCAGCGAAAGGATGTGTCCGGCCATGCTACCGCTCTACGACATGATGATGCAGGCGCAAAACGGCGAGGCGATGCGGGTGATGGCGCGGCAGTTCGGGCTGGACGAGGACCAGGCCGCGCGCGCCATGGAAGCCTTGATGCCTGCCTTTTCGACCGGCCTGAAGCGCAAGGCGACCAATCCGTACACGATGATGGATTTCTGGCAGGCTTTCGCCGATCCGGGCCATACGCAATATTTCGAGAATATGACGAAGGCTTTCACGCCCAAGGGCATCGATGAAGGCAACCATATTCTCGGCCAGTTGTTCGGCTCGAAGGAAATCAGCCGGGCGGTCGCCTATCAGGCCGCGCAGTTCTCGGGGTTAAGCCAGGAAATTCTCAAGCAGATGATGCCTGTTATCGCGGCCTCCATGATGGGCGGGCTCTACAAACAGGCGTCGAACGCATTCGGCGCAAACTCCGCGCAGGGCGCAAACGTCTTTACCGACATGATGGAACAGATGACCGGCGTTCGACAGAAGCCGAAGGAATTCGAATATCCCTTCGTGACGATGATGGAGCAGATGTTCGGGAGCGGAAAAAAGGAACCGGATAAAAAACCTGCGGTCGACAATCCGTTCATGAAGATGTTCGAAGACATGATGGCCGCCAGCATGCCTTCATCGAAACCCGAACCGGAACCTGAACCCGAGAAATCCGCCAACCCCTACGACAAGCTTTTCGGGAATATGTTCGAGGCGGGAATAGAGATCCAGAAAGACTACCAGAAAAACATGGAGTCGATTTTCGACACCTATGTATCGGGCGCAAAGAAGCAATAGCCCGTAAAAACCCGGCGACTGTCACTCCAGCCGCCGGGAGGGAGCGGGCACAGGGCACGTGACCCGCGGGGAAAGCATGGCGTCTGGCCGCTTTGCCGTTTCATCGCCCTTGCGGGCTAGCGCCGAACGACGTCAACGACCAGACATTCACCTTACAGGGACAATGATCTGCGAGACCGCCGGCGCAGCGCGGCGCGCGTCAGTTCGTTTGAGTAATCATCGAATGCGCCGCCGCGAACGGCGTAGCGCACGTCATCGCGCCGCAATCCGATATCCGCAAGCTGGCTGTCGGTAAACTCCAGCAACCGGTACACTTCGCGCCGGTTTCGATAGCGGCGCACAAAGGAGCCGAGCGTGTTCCAGTAGGCAGCAAAGCGACCTTTCGGCTTGAATGTCGTATCGAGTAGCAATTGTGTCTGTCTGTCTGTCATGTCAGTCTCCTTTCCGCGCCTGCCTCTCTGATGCCGAAGGCAGAAAAACGCTGTGCTTCAGGTGGCTTCACCGAGTGAGTTGAATCCGGTTGTTGGGAAACCCGCCTTGTCGACGACGGGAAGTCATCGACAGTGCGAACATTTCAAACCTTGACTAATCAGTCCAGTGAATGTTTCTAATGTTTATGATCATCTTTTTTGATATGAGACCGATATGGCTTCGCCCCTCGACATCGACCAATTGAGAACGTTTATCGCCATCGTCGACATTGGCAGCTTCACGCGCGCGGCGGAGGAGGTGAACAAGACCCAGTCCGCCGTCTCCATGCAGATGCGAAGGCTGGAGGAGCGGATCGGCAAATCGCTCTTTGAAAAGGACGGCCGCGTGAACCGGCTGACGGCGGAAGGCGAGCGGCTGATGCCCTACGCCCGCCGCATGGTGCGGCTGAGCAACGAAACGCTTGCGGCGTTCGACGACAATGCGCTGGCCGGCAGCATCAGGCTCGGAACGCCGGACGACTACGCCGACCGCTACATGCCCGACATCATCGCCCGGTTCGCGAAGACCAACCCGAATGTCGAATTGTCGATCATGTGCGAGCCGTCCCGAGATCTCATCGACCGGCTGGAGCGCAACGAGCTCGATATCGCGCTTGTGACGCATAGTCCGCGGAACTGGCGCTCACGCATGCTGAGGGCGGAGCCGCTCCTGTGGGTGACCTCGATGGCGCATTCAGTGCACCAGAACGACCCGGTGCCGTTGGCGGTCGGGCGGCTCAGTTGCGACTGGCGGCAACTGGGATGCGCGGCGCTCGATTCGACGGGCCGCAAATACCAGATCCTTTTCACGAGCTTTTCGTCCACCGTCGTCGCATCGGCGGTGCTTGCGGGGCTGGCCGTGTCCATCCTGCCGGAATCCGCACTGAGGCCAGGCATGCGTATTCTGACTGCCGCAGACGGATTTCCTTCGCTGCCATCCGCCGAAATCGGCATGATCCGGCGGGCCGGCGTTCCGACCGCGCTGATGGACGCCATCACCGAGCATGTCGCGGCGAGCCTCGACAACATCTCGAACACATCGATTGACGAGGGCGGCGAGGCCACCGCTTCCAACCTTATGCAGAACAACCGGATTCGCAACGAGTTGATGTTTTCGAGCTGGTAGGCGGGCGCGTTTACTTGCGCCGGCGTTCTTGACCTCGCCGCCCGAAACAGGCGCTATGGGGTCATGTCGACACAGCAGACGAGCGATTCGCCCAGCAATCTGACGGAATACACCGTCAGCGAGATTTCAGGTTCGATCAAGCGCACCGTCGAGGACGCTTTCGGGCATGTGCGCCTGCGCGGCGAAATATCCGGCTATCGCGGACCGCATTCGTCGGGACACGCCTATTTCTCACTGAAGGACGACAGGGCGCGCATCGAGGCGGTGATTTGGCGCGGCGTATTCTCGCGACTGAAATTCAAGCCCGAAGAAGGCATGGAGATGATCGCGACCGGGAAGGTCACGACCTATCCGGGCTCCTCCAAGTATCAAATCGTCATCGAACAGCTTGAACCGGCCGGGGCCGGCGCCTTGATGGCGCTTCTGGAAGAACGGCGGAAGAAACTCGCCGCGGAGGGCCTGTTCGACGATAATCGCAAGCAGCTCCTGCCCTTCATGCCCGAGGTCATAGGCGTCATCACCTCGCCGACCGGGGCGGTGATCCGCGATATCCTGCACCGGATCAGCGACCGCTTTCCAGTGCATGTCGTCGTCTGGCCGGTGCGCGTTCAGGGCGAGACCAGCGGACCGGAAGTTGCGGCCGCGATCAAAGGCTTCAACGCTCTCGACAAGGACGGAGCCATTCCGCGGCCTGACTTGCTGATCGTTGCGCGCGGGGGCGGCAGCCTGGAGGATCTCTGGGGCTTCAATGACGAGGAGGTTGTGAGAGCCGCGGCGGCGTCAGGCATTCCGCTGATTGCCGCCGTCGGCCACGAGACCGACTGGACCCTGATCGACCATGTCGCGGACCGCCGCGCCCCGACGCCGACGGGCGCGGCCGAAATGGCTGTTCCGGTCAAGGCGGATCTGGAAGCCGATCTCTCGGCGCTGGCCGCGCGTCACTCCGGAGGACTGACGCGGCTTCTCGACGCCAGACGCCAGGCCGTGCGCGCGATGGCCCGCGCGCTGCCTTCCATCGACATGCTGCTTGCCCTTCCGCGCCGCCGCTTTGACGAGTCGGCCGGCAATCTTGGCCGGGCGCTGCAACTGAATACAGCCAACAAGAGGCGCGACTTCGAGCGTCGCGCCCAGCGGATAACGCCGGAATCCCTGTTGCGGAGGTTCCTGCAGAAGCGTCAGCGGATCGGCGAACTGGCGAACGCCTATGACCGGCGCGTCGAACGCATGCAGGACCGGCTCGCAGGAAGGCTGTCGAACGCGACAAGCCGTCTTTCACTGAGGCCGGCGCTCGCGCGTATTGACCAGGGACGCACAGGCCTGCAGGGCCTTGCCGGGCGTAGCGACAAGGCGATCTCCCTGCTTTCCGAAAGACAGCGCCGCCGTCTGAACGAGGCGGGGCGACTGCTTGACTCCATGTCCTACAAGAACGTTCTGCAGCGCGGGTACGCCGTCATACGCGACGCCGGCGAGAACGTGGTGGACAGGGCGTCAGATCTGTCTTCCGGCGACGCCGTATCGATCGAGTTCAAGGACGGTCGCGTCGACGCCGTCACTGCCGGCGGATCAGCCGGCAAGGCCAAACCGAAACCCGCCGCCCGGAAGAAACCGGCAGGACAGGGCAGCCTGTTCTGATCACTTTCTGAGCATGCCCAACCGGCTGCCGGAAATCAGCGACGTGATGTCGAGCAGAACCTGCGGCGCGGCCAAACCTCCGGGGCAGGCAAGATAGTTTGGCGTCCAGACCGGATCGAATTTCTGCTTGTAGGACCGCAATCCCTCGAAGTGGTAGAAATCCTCGCCGCGCTTGTAGATCTGCGTTCCGATCCGGTTCCAGGTCGTTGCCAAAGGGTGGTCGGCGAGGCCGGCAAGCGGGGCCGCGCCGAGATTGAACCAGCGGTAATGATCCGATTGCGCATAAAGCAGCAATTCGGCAAAGAGATAATCCATGACCACGTTGGAAGCGCCGGGGACAAAGCGCATCAGATCGATCGCCATTTCCTCGCGGTCGGATCCGCGCAGGACATTGGCGAACGCGATAATCTCCTCATCGCGCCAAATGACGGCCATGTCGAAATTCATCAGATAGGGCTCGTCGAAACTTCCGAGCGCAAAGCGTTTCTCGCTTCCCGACTTGCCGTCCAGCCAGGCGTCCGAGACCCGGCGCAGAGACGGCAAGTGGGGCGTAATCCAGGAAGCCGGAACGATTTCGAATGACAGGCCCTCCTTGCTGGCGCGCCGCTGCGCATGTCGCAGATCTTTCTTGCCGTGCCCTTGAAGCGTAAAGCCTGCGAGATCGACCCGGGCGACCTCGCCGATCTTCAAAACCGACAAGCCCATATCGACGTAGAGAGGCAAATAATCGGTTCCAACAGCGTAAAAGGCCGGGCGATAGCCGTCGCGATCGGCCATTTCCCTGAACCGCCAGGCCAGATTTTCTCCCTCGCCGCGGTCTCCCACCGGATCGCCCTTGGCGACCAGCGTGCGGCCGCTGACGCCGTACATGAGAAAGGCGTTCTCTTGCGGAGAGATCAGAAACGACTTGTCGCCGAGCAGCGCGATGGTCGACTCGGCCTTCGGCGATTGCGCCACCAGTTCGCGCACGCTTTCGGCAATCGTTTCGCCCGGGCCAATTGTGAGGGTGCGCCTGTTGAGGAGCATAAAGAGACCGATTGCAAAGACCGCCACGGCCATCACGAAAGCCGAACGCAGGAAACGCGATGCGTCGCTGTCCCACCCGAAACGCCACCAGACATCGCTGGCGAATGCGGCGTTGCGATGGGCGAAGAAACCGAGCCAGACAGCAGATGCCAGCGTGACGAGCATCAACATCAGCCAGAACGGCGTGAGCGCGAGAAAAGAGTCTCCGGACCGGCGATGGAACGCCTCCCGAAATGGAAGAAGCACCAGGAAGACGACGACGAGGCCAGCCGCCAGATAGAGATTCAGCCCCTTGCCGAGCGCGAAAAGAGCGCCTGCGAGCAGTAGCCCGAGAACAGCGTAATATCCGCTGCGGCGGCGTCTGAGCAATGCATGAGAAATGATGATCAAAGCCAGTCCGACGAGGCTCGCCAGCATATGGGACGATTCGAAAATCGCCAGCGACAGGTTGGACTTCAGCCATTCATGCCCGGACGAGCCAACCGGGATTGACCCGGACAGCATCAGCGCGAACCCGGCCGCGAAGGTCAGTCCGGCGGCAAGCGGCGGCACGAGCGGTTGCGTCACACGGCCAATCTCGCCGACGCCGCCCTTGATGGCGCGCCCGCCATGGAAAAGCTCTGTCGCCAGCATGACGATGACGACCGGAACGACCGGAACGATATAGTAGATCAGCCTGTAGAGAACGAGTGCGCCGAGCACGTCGGGTCTTCCGCTTGCGCCCAGCCCGGCGATCACCGTCGCGTCGAATACGCCGAGGCCGCCCGGCGCATGGCTGGCGGTGCCCAGAATGACCGCCGATATGTAAACGATGAAGAAGCTTCCCGGCGATCCGGCGATATCGGCGGGCAGAAGCACATAAAGCGTCGCTGCCGACGCCCCGACATCGACGAAACCGGCGCACAGCTGCAAGAGGCCGACGCGCAATCCCGGCAATGTGACCTGCATGCCGCGAAACGCGATGCGGCGTGAGCCCGTTGCAATCCACACAAAATAAGCAAGGAACACGATCAGAATGAAGACGCCGATCGCACGCAACACGAAGGCCGGGATCGGCACGAGTTGATGGACTCCTTGCGGCTCAAACGCCAGCGCGCAGCCGATCAGCGATCCAACGCCCAGCCAGAGACACATCCATGAAAGGAAAATGATCTGGCCGATGGAGGAAAACTCTATTCCGCCGCGACTGTAGATGCGGTAGCGCAAGGCGCCGCCGGTCAGGACGTGAAAACCGATCGCATCCGACAAGGCGAAACCGGCGACGCCCGCCCAGGCGGCCGTGCGCAGCCGAATCCTTCCCGGCGCAACCAGCCTGACGGCCAGCATCTCGTAGCAGGCAATTGCGGTAAAGCTGGTCATCATGGTCAGGAACGCAAGTACGATCGAACGCGTCGGCGTCTCACGAATGTCGTCCATGACCTGCTGCAGAGAAACGTTCTCGGTAAACCTGTGCAGCACATAGAAAGCGAATGCGATCAAAAAGATCGCGACGAGGGCTGTCAGGACGTGCAGAAGGTTTCGTCTTTTGGCGATTGCCTGCATTGCCGCTCCGAAGTTTCGCTGGAACTGCTATCTCCTTACAAGAATCTTAGCCGGCGTGTCAGCCACTGGCGTAAATCAAATGGGGAAAGGCTCGCGGACAACCGCTTGAAGACGGGGTTGTGATTGAATAGGCATGATCGGAACAATTCCGATTGACGGACAGACACGATGACCGAGGAACAGAAGAGACCGGCCATAACGCTTATTGGCTTCGGAGAGGCGGGCGCGGCTTTTGCGGAAGGCTGGCGCGGCGACGGCGTCGACGCGGAGATCCGCGCCTTCGACATCAAGACGCAGTCAAACGACGCCAAAATCGCGCGCGACAAGTGGAAAGCCTACGATCGCTGGCAGGTAAAGGGCTTCGCCGATTTGCCCGCAGCGCTCGCCGAGGCGCGCATCATCTTTTCGCTCGTCACAGCCGACCAGTCTGAAACAGCGGCCGCCGACGCCGCGCCTCATCTTGGAGAAGGCGCCTATTTCTTCGACTGCAATTCGTGTTCGCCTGGAGCCAAGCGGCAGTCTGCGGCGCGCATGGAGGCGCGCGGCGTCCGCTATGTCGACACGGCGGTGATGTCGCCCGTGCATCCGAAACTTCACAAGGCGCCGGTACTCGTGAGCGGTCCGCACGCCGCCGACGGACTTGCGATCCTTGAAAAATTCGACATGGCGCCAAAACTGGTCGAAGGCGACGTCGGACGCGCCTCCTCCATCAAGATGATCCGAAGCATCATGATGAAGGGGCTGGAGGCGCTGGTCCTCGAATGCGTTCTTTCCGGTCGCAAGGCGGGCGTGGACGACGAGGTGCTCAGTTCGCTCGATGTGACCTATCCGGGCTTCGACTGGAAGGGCAAGGCGGCTTACATGATGGAGCGGGCGCTGACCCACGGAAAGCGCCGGGCGTCGGAAATGCGCGAGGTCGCGAAAACCGTCGAGGAACTCGGCTTTTCCCCGAGGATGGCGGAGGCCACGGTGTTCTGGGAACAGCTCGCGGCCGATCTGGAGCTCGACACGAGCGCCATGCCAATCGATGACTATCGATTTCTTGCGGACACCATTCTCGAGCGCAAACCATCGTCCTGAGGCGCGTTTCGATCAACGTATAAAAACATTTGTACTTTTGTCCAATTTCGTTAATTTCGGCGTCGTGAAAAAGTGGGAGTCAACACGACTGTTTCCGGATGTAAGATTTATACGCTTCTGCTAACGTAAGTTCATAGTGTCAAAATGGGAGGAAACCAATGCGATTGACCAATTTGATCAAGACACTCGCCGCTGCGTCCGTTGTCGCCATCATGGCGGTTCCGGGAGCCATGGCGCAGGAATACACATTCAAACTGCACCATCTTCTCGGCGCCAAGGCGCCGGCGCAAACCCAGATGCTTGAGCCCTGGGCCAAGCAGGTCGAGGAAAATTCCGGCGGCAAGGTCAAGATCGAGATCTATCCCGCCATGTCGCTCGGCGGTCGTCCTCCGGAACTTGTCGGCCAGGCCCGCGACGGCGTTGTCGACCTGATCTGGACGGTCAACGGTTATACGCCAGGGCTGTTCCCGCGCACGGAAGTGATGGAATTGCCTTTCGTTTACGTGAACGACCCGGTCGCCGCCAATCTGGCGCTCTACGACATGTTCGAGGATGACCTGAAGGAGGAATACAAGGGCCTTGAGGTCATGTTCCTGCATGTCCATGCAGGTCAGGCGATCCACATGCGCGACAAGGAAGTGCGCAAGCCCGAGGATCTGGAAGGCATGAAGATGCGCATTCCGACCCGGACAGGCGCATGGATCATTGAGGCGCTGGGCGCTGCGCCGGCGGCAATGCCGGTTCCGGAACTGCCGCAGGCGCTCTCCAAGGGCGTGGTCGACGGCGCATTCATTCCGTGGGAAATCATTCCGCCGCTCAAGATCCAGGACCAGACCCAGTATCAGGTCGAAGGCGCGGACATGGCGCGTTTCGGAACGACGACGTTCCAGGTCTCGATGAACAAGGATCGCTGGGACAGCCTTCCCGACGACATCAAGAAGGCCTTCAAGGATGCGTCCGGACCGGACTGGTGGGCCGAAGTCGGAGAGATCTGGCGCGCTTCCGATGACGCCGGCATCAAGATCGCCGTCGATGCGGGCAACGAGCATATCGTGCTGACAGAAGAGGAAACCGATGCTTTCCGCGAAAAGCTGGAGCCGGTCGTCGACCGCTGGGTCGAGGAAGTGACCGCTCAAGGGATCGATGGCGCCGGCCTCGTCGAGAAGGCCCGGACACTCATCGACCAGCACAGCCAGAACTAGCGTGACGGCAGACGAAAAAGGCGGCGCCGGCCCGATCGGCGCCGCTCGCAAAATCATTCATGGCTGGGCGTTATTGGGCGGTTGCGTTCTTCTCGCCGTCGTCGCGATGAACATGATTTCCGTTATTGGCGGCGTGGTGTGGAAGCCGTTTCCGGGCGATTTCGAGATGACCGAAGTGGGTGTCGCGATAGCCGCTTTCTCCTTTCTGCCTTACTGCCAACTTACCTACAGCAACGTGACCGCGGATATTTTCACATCCCGCGCCTCACCGCGCACGATCGCCTTTCTGACAGCCATCGCCTCGATCGTCGCGCTTCTGTTCAGCCTGCTTTTGTGCTGGAGGATGTTCGACGGCATGCTCGATCAGAAGGAATACGGCTACACGACAGCCATACTGCAATTCCCGCACTGGATGGCCTTCATCCCCTTTCTGATCTCGCTGGCCCTGCTGGCCATCGCAGCCCTGATCACTTTCGGCGAGAACGCAGCGGTGCTCATAGGAAATAAATCCGATGACTGAGGCGATCTCTCTCGGCGTCGGCAGCCTTGTCGTCCTTGTCGCCCTGATTGCGCTCCGCATGCCGATCGCATACGCGATGATCCTCGTAGGCGGCGTCGGCATCGCCATCGTCAACGGGCCGTCGCTGCTGATGAACCAGCTCAAGACGCTGGCCTACGGGCAATTCTCCATTTACGATCTTTCGGTGGTGCCCATGTTCGTCCTGATGGGCGCGCTGGCCGCCAAGGCGGGGTTGAGCCAGGCCCTGTTCCGGGCAGCAAACTCATGGCTCGGGCGATTACGAGGCGGCACCGCCATGGCTGCGATCGCTGCTTGCGCGGGCTTTGGCGCCGTTTGCGGCTCGTCGCTCGCAACCGCGTCCACCATGGGCCGCGTAGCCTTGCCGGAACTGCAGCGTTACAATTATTCCGGCGCGCTGGCCACGGGAACGCTCGCCGCCGGTGGCGTTCTCGGCATCCTCATTCCACCCTCCGTTGTTCTGATCATCTACGCGATCATCGTGGAGGCCAATATCGTCACGATGTTCATGGCTGCCTTCATTCCCGGCATCCTGGCGGTGATCCTGTTTCTTTTGACGATCGCGATCTACGTGACGGTCGTTCCCGATTCCGGGCCTGCAGGCGGCGCCAGCGACAGGCGCGAATTCGTGCGCGCGACGCTCGGCGTCATTCCCGTGCTGATTATCTTCGGACTGGTCATCGGCGGGATTTACGCCGGCCTGTTCAACCCGACGCCGGCTGCGGCCGTTGGCGTGACGCTTGTCTGGCTCTATGGGGCATTGCAGCGCAAGATCAGCCTCGGCGACATGAAGGACGCCTTGAAGGAAACCGCCGGCACCAGCGGCATGATCTATCTGATCCTGCTCGGCGCGGAACTCCTGAAGATATTCATGTCGCGGATCAACCTTCCGCAGGCGACGGCCGAATGGATTTCAACGTCCGGTCTGACGCCGATGACGGTGATGGTGCTGCTGTTGGTCGCCCTGATCCTGCTCGGCTGCCTGATGGACAGCCTGTCGATGATCCTGCTGGTGATCCCGTTTTTCTGGCCGGTGCTGATGGAGATCAACGGCGGCATCTATCAGGGAGCCGACGGCGCCGGCTACGGCATGAGCACGGAAGATCTGAAGATCTGGTTCGGTATCCTCGCTCTCATAGTCGTCGAACTGGGGCTGATTACGCCGCCGGTCGGGATGAATGTGTTCGTCATTTCAGCGCTGGCGAAGAATGTTCCGATGATAGAGACCTTCAAGGGCGTCATGCCATTCTTCTTCGCCGAGATCATTCGAGTGGTCATCATCCTGCTGTTCCCGGCGTTGACGCTGTGGCTGCCCCAGATACTCAGGTGAACCGCGAAACGGATTTGACAATGGATGCGAAAACGCAAGAAGACGTCACTGCCGGCGGCGCCATATTCACGCGGCTGAAAGCGCTTGGCGTGGACTATGTCTTCGCCAATTCCGGCACGGACTTTCCGCCGATCATCGAGGGGCTGGCGGAAGCGGCCGCCCGGTCGATCGAGCTTCCGCAGGCTGTGACCATTCCGCACGAACACGCCGCTGTCGGCATGGCGCACGGGTACTACCTGATCTCCGGCAAGGCGCAGGCGGTCATGCTGCACACCAATGTCGGGCTTTCGAACGGGGCAACCGGCGCCATCAACGCTGCCTGCGAACACATCCCCATGCTGATGATGTCCGGACGCACGCCGGTGACGGAAGGCGATCGCTTCGGCGCGCGGACGGTGCCTATCGGATGGGGACAGGAAATGCGCGATCAGGCCGCGCTGGTGCGCGAGGCCTGCAAGTGGGAATACGAGCTGAAGTTTCCGGAGCAGATCGCCTCGCTGCTGGACAGGGCGCACGCCATCTCCAATTCCACGCCGAAAGGCCCTGTCTACCTGTCTCTGCCGCGCGAAACACTGTGCGAACAGATTCCCGCCGACGATCTCGAACAGCCTACGACGATCGTCCCGGTCGTCGGCGGTCCCAATTCAAGCGATATCGAAACCGCGGCCGACTGGCTGGCGACAGCCGAAAACCCGCTCGTGATCGCGCAGCGGGGCGCCGGAGACGAGGCGAGTTTCCAGGCGTTCGCCGACTGGGCGGAGGAATGGGGCATCGCCGTCAGTTCCTGGTGGGCGACGCATCTTGCCATTTCCACCGAACATCCATGTCACGTGGGAGCCGATCCCGGTTCATGGATGGAGAAGGCCGACGTCGTCGTCATCCTCGACAGTATCGCGCCCTGGTGGCCGGACATGCACAGGCTTCATCCGAAGGCCCGCGTGATCAATATCGGCCCTGACCCGGTTTTCAGCCGCTTCCCGGTCCGAAACTTCCGGTCGGATCTTTCCATCGCAGGCGAAAACAGCGAGACGTTGCCGGCGCTCATCGCGGCGATGGATCGTCGCGAAAGAAACCTGAAGGCGCTGGAAAAGAGACGAAGCATGCTGGCGGAAGCCTCCGCTGCCCGCCGCAAGACGATCCGCGAGGACGCCGCCGCCAGAAACGCGCAGGGAATCACCAAGGCCTGGGCGAGCAAATGTCTGGGCGACGCTCTTCGGGACAAGACGTCCAGCGTCTTTTCCGAGCTGGGCGCGATACTGGGCGTATTGGAAAGGACAGAGCGAAACTCCTGGTTCCAGGAGCCGCATTCGGGCGGTCTGGGCTGGAGCTTTCCCTGCGCGATGGGCGCGCAGCTCGCCGATCCGGACCGGCTCTGCGTCGCCACAATGGGCGACGGGTCGTACATGTTCGCCAATCCCACGGTCTGCCACCAGATCGCCGAGGCGCTGGAACTGCCGGTGCTTATCATCATCCTCAACAACGAGGAGTGGGGCGCGGTGCGCGCATCCGTCGCGGGCCTCTATCCGGACGGTTACGCTGCGAAAGCAAACAAGATGCCGCTGACCGCGCTGAAACCCTCGCCCGACTTCACTTTGACGGCGGCGGCAAGCCGCGGCTGGGCGAAGAAAGTCTCGAAGGCAGAGGACCTTCCCGGCGTTCTCGAAGAGGCGATCGCCGTGGTCGAGAACGAGCGCCGCCAAGCGTTGGTGGAAGTCGCCACCCTTCCCGGCTAAAGCAATACGCGCTAATTCAGAACCGGTTCAGACCAAGCAAGGAAAAATCAATGTCCGATCTTACCCCTCCGTTTCGCGCCGATCACGTTGGCAGCCTGCTGCGCCCGGCGAGCGTCGCCGAAGCGCGCAAGAAATTTCAGGAAAACGCAATCACCGCGGACGAACTGAAATCCGTCGAGGACGAGGCGATCAAGGACGTTATCCGCATGCAGGAGGACGTGGGGCTCAAGGCCGTGACCGACGGTGAATTCCGCCGGTCGTTCTGGCATTACGACTTCATGGGCATGCTGACCGGATTCGACCTGGAAGAACGCGACGAAGGCGTTCAATTCGCCGGTGTAAAACTCCGGCCGATTTTCCCGACGATTTCCGGAAAGCTCGATTTTCCCGACGATCATTCGATGCTCGAACACTTCCGGTTCGTGGCGGCCAACACCAATGTCGTGCCGAAAATCTCCATACCCGGACCGAGCTGCTGTCATTTCCGCACGGCGCCGGCGGACATCAAGCCGGCAGAATACAAGGACGCCGACGTCCTGTTTGGCGATATCGCCGCAACATACAGGAAGGCCGTGCACTCCTTCTACGACGCCGGCTGCCGCTACCTGCAGATGGACGACATCTTTTTCGCCTATCTCTGCGATCCGAAGCACCGCGAGGAAAAGAAGGCGCAGGGTCAGGACCCCGACTGGTTGATCGACCGCTACGCCTGGATGATGCAGGAGGCGATCAAGGACCGGCCGTCGGACATGGTGATCGGCATGCACATGTGCCGAGGCAATTTCAAATCGACCTATGCGGCGGAAGGCGCCTACGATCCCGCCGCCGACGCCGTCTTCAACAAAACGGGCGTCGACATCTTCTTCATGGAGTACGACACGGACCGCGCCGGCGGTCTGGAGCCGCTGCGCCTGCTGTCCAAAGGCAAGCAGCGCGTTCTGCCCGGTTTCATCACGACGAAGACCGGTGAGCTCGAATCGATCGATGACCTGAAGAGGAAGTTCGACGAGGCGTCGCAATACGCCGATCTCGACCAGTTGGGCATCGCGCCGCAATGCGGTTTCGCCTCCACCGAGGAAGGCAACGCGGTGACCTTCGACGACCAGCGCCGCAAGCTTGAACTTGTCGTGGAGACGGCCAAGACAATCTGGGGCGAGGTTTAGGGATTTCGGAAATGGTACGGTTGGGTGGGCTCGAACCACCGACCTCTGGATCCACAATCCAGCGCTCTAACCAACTGAGCTACAACCGCATGGCGGGGTCATCCGTTCTGAACGCGTGACATACGGCGGCGGAATCAATTTGGCAAGACCAACTTGGAGCGGAACTGCAAAAATGCGGTTGCAGCCAACCATGTCGACAAGGTAGATCGTAGATCCCAGCCAACGCCATGTCACGGCTAGACAGTTCGTTCACCGGAAACCATTCATGCCAGAATACCGTTTCGCAGACCGCGCAGAAGCATTGCGCCAGTCCAGTCGCAAGGCCGAGAGCGGCATTATCGTGGTTAACAAGGGAAAGATTTTCCCACCGCTGCTGCCCGACATCAGCGAAGAATGCCAAATTGCCTCGAAACTGAGCGCGGAGACGCTGCAGACCGGCCCTGCAATGGGCTTGACGGAACTGCGAGACAGCATTGTCGAGTTCGTTGCAGCAGACGGAGTTGCATGCGCGCGGAACGAGGTGCTCGTGACAAATGGCGCCAAGCAGGCCATCGAGCTCGCATGCCGCGTATTCCTCAATCCGGGCGACCGGGTCATCGTCAGCGCTCCGACCTTCGCGACGGGATTACAGATCATACAGTCGCACGGCGCAAAGTTCCTGGTCATTCCGCAGGACGACGACGGCATGGACGTCGCATTTCTGGAGAAGGAACTCGCAAGCCTGGAGGCCCGTGGCGAACCGCTTCCAAAGCTTCTTTTCGAAATCGTCGACTTGAACAATCCCACCGGCTCCACAATGCCCGAGGCGCGCCGGAGACACCTGATCGATCTCGCGAAACACTACGGTTTCGTCATCCTGGAAGATTCGGCCTATCGGCGAATGCACTTCGAAGAGGCCCCGGTAAAAGCGCTGAAAGGATTTGACGATTCGGGCGTCGTCGTCATGCTCGGCACCTTCTCGAAGAATCTTGCTCCTGGCATGCGTCTCGGATGGGCGGTCGGGGCGCCGGACATCGTGCAGCGAATGGCGATGCTCAAAGCCGATGGCGGAAGCTCCCCGTTTACCCAGCGTCTCGTCGTCGAAATGATCCGACGCGGCCGAATGGACGAGCAAATCGAGCTTGTTCGCTCAGCGATGCGCGACCGGTGCGCTCTCGCCATAGCTGCGGTGCGGCGGGAACTGCCTGACGTGCAATTTCGGACGCCGGAGGGAAGTTTCTATCTCTGGATCCGTCTTCCTGAAGGGCTTTCGGCGCGAGACCTCACCGCCCGGGCGCGCGAGGAAGGCGTCGGCGTGGCTTCTGGTTGGGACTGGTTTCCAAATCATGAATCGGACAGCTTCCTGCGTTTCGCCTATAGCGGCGTTTCGGAAAGCGACCTTGAGGAAGGAATTCGAAGACTGGGAGTAGCCTATCAGTCCGTGACTGCAGAGATTGCAGATTCTTCACGCTGATCGGACAGGATCCGCGGCTTCAGAAATCGCGGTAGCCCAGAAGATAGCGAAAGACCAGCCCATCATACATTTCGATATTGAACGCCAACTCGAAAACGACGAACAACGCCGCCGTTACCGAGATACTGACGATTGCCGATAGGACCAGCCTCTCCCGGGCCAGAAGATACATGGAAAGAAATCCGTAGATCAGAATTCCGGGGAAGTGACCGAGCAATGCGATCAGTGCAAACAACGCCGCCATCGAAAACAGCATTGAGCCGATTTTGCCGGGGCCGCCTTCGGTCGTCGATCCTGTCACAGGAATATCGCCCGTCCTAGCCTTCGGATTGGCGCTCCTAATTCGCCAAGCCTGCAGCAGCATCAGAAACAGCAGCGGCGTCATGATAACGAACGGCGTTCGGGCAGACACCATTTCATAACGAAACGCTTCCAAGAAGGCCGCCAGCACAAGAACGCAGATAAATGCGAGAAACCAGATTTCGGTCGCCGGGCTACCATGCGGTTCCGCGGACGGACGTCCCGAAGCAGCCGGGACGTCGTTCGCCGTCGCAGGCATCGCGCGATTTCTGTTCCGGTAAATTGACACGACGTTGTAGGCGAGAAAAACCACTGCAATCATCGCGAGACCAAACGGCAAGGGTTCAGCAATGAACAAGGGGCCATCAAGCATCAAGGCCAGATAGAGATTTTTTTCGACCACGAACCCGAGCACGAAACCGATCAGGAGCGCTGCCCGGGAGTAATTGAACCTCTTCATGAGGTAGCCGAAAACGCCAAACACCAGTGCAACCGCAATATCAAGCAACGAACCGTTGGAAGCGTATGCGCCGCTGACAATGACCGCCATCAGAGCAGGTGCAAGCATCGACGAGCGGATGGTCGTGACCCGGCTGAGCGGATTGACAAGAAACATCCCGAAAACGGTCCCAATCAGATTTCCGAGAATGATCGTGAAAATCATGATGAAGACGATGTCGACATGCTGATTGAGCATTTGCGGCCCAGTCTCGAGCCCGAGAATGAACAGCCCGGAAAGCAGGATCGCCATTGAGGACGAACCGGGAATACCGAAAGCGATCGTCGAGGCGAGCGCTCCGCCCTCAACAGCGTCGTTCGCGGCTTCGGGGCCGATGACGCCTTCCACATTGCCCTTTCCGAAGCTTTCCTTGTTTTTCGACGACTGCTTTGCATGGCCGTAGGCGACGAACGCCGCCGGCGCGGAACCGAGACCGGGGATGAGACCCATAAGAGTCCCGATCGCCGAACATCGCAGAACAAGCCACCATTTTCCGAAGGCCGCGCGCACGCCTTCGAATATCTGCTTCTGCACTTGCCGGCTTGATTCGATCTTGGCCTGCCCCCTGGCAAGCGGTCCGGCGATCGACCACAGCTCAATCATTTCTGCAACCGCAAACAAACCCAGCACAACCGGCACGAGCGAAAGGCCATCAGCAAGCCGCTCGAACCCGAAGGTGAATCGCTCGGTGTTGGTGACATTGTCCAAACCAACCATCGCCAAAAGGAGGCCCGCCAATGCGGCAATCAGACTGCGCATCATGTCTTCCCTGCCGAGCACCGCCACAAATGTCAGAGACAGAAAGGCAAGGATGACGATCTCCGGTGGGCCAAAGAAAAGAACGGTTTCCTGAAGCACCGGAATGAAAAGCGCCAGGGCGACTGCGCCGAAAGTCGCGCCCAGAAGGCAGGAGGTCATGGCCGCCCCGAGAGCAATCCCGAGGTCTCCCTTATCCCGCATCGCCGGTCCGTCCAGCAATGTGGCCGCGTTCTGAGGCGATCCGGGAATCCCGAACAGGATCGCCGTAATGCCGCCACCCTGCGAGACCGTGGCGTGGGCGCCGAGAAGAAAGGCGATCCCCGATCCCGGCTCCATGGAGTAGAGGAACGTCACGGCCATCGCCATCGCGAAGTGACCGGACAGTCCCGGAATTACGCCCACGACCAGACCAAATAGCGAACCGATAACCAGGTACGGCAGGACGGCGAGGCTGACCGTCTGCAGGAAACCACTGGCAATCCCCTCGAGAATGCCCATCAGGCGCTTCCCGACGAGGACAGAGTCGGGGATTTCCTGACACCGCTCAATCGGCTGCTGACTGGCTGGTGGTTCAGAGTTCGCCCCGTATTGCAACTGCAAAGAGTTCCTGCGTCTGCTGATCCATACCGGTCACGGAGCGGATGATTTCGATCATCTCGCTGCCGGAAGCGTAAGAAATCTGACGCCCTGCGGCCTTGGCTGTTTCAACAAATTCCGGATCACTCATTGCCTTGCGGAACGCGTCCCGAAGAAAATCCGATCGGTCTTCGGGTATGCCCGGAGGCCCGACCACCGGTCGGCCGACCACGGAGAGCGCCTTCCAGGCGTCCAGAATCTTTACTTTCGCCGCCTCGTCTTCAGACCCGGCGATTACGTCATACACGCTTGGAATGTTCTCCAGTTCCTTTTGAGGATTCTTCTCGGCGTGCAGCACAATGGTCAGTTCCTTGTCGGAAACCCCTTTCAAGGCTTCAGCCAGGGAACCCCACCAGGCGTCGATATCGCCACGCAGGAGAGCCAGCCGGATATCCGGAGAATTGTTGAAACCGTGGATCAATTTTTGATCGAGACCGAAAACATGCGCTGCTATGACTGCATCGACATAAGCGTTGCCGCCCAGACCCGCGGCGCCGACGACGATGGTTTTGCTTCCATCGGCAAATTCTTCGAAATTCTCTATGCCGCTTTCGGCGCCGACAACCATGACGCGCTGTTCCGTACTGATACGGCCGATATAGGTAAACTCGGCAATCTTGTAAGCAGCGCCCTTCTGCCCGGCGATCTCGTTCATGACGAGCGCCGATCCCGGGACGATCCCGACTGTCAGGCCATCCGCCGGGGCCTTGAAAATCTCCGCCGATCCCCGCATTCCACCGGAACCCGGCATATTTACGATATCGACCCGCGATCCGGTGTATTTGCTCACGAACGGCGCGAGCAAGCGGCTGTATTCGTCATAACCGCCGCCCGGTTTGTAGGGCACGATCCATTTTATCGATTTTCCTTCGTAAAAGGACCCGGCGTCCTGAGCAAAAACGCCGCCTCCATTCACAAGGCTGGTGATCGCGAGCATCGAGGCTGCAAGCCATCGCAATACATTCTTTCTCACAAGTCCCTCCAATGAAATCCCCATCGGCCCTCTACTTTAACCCGCAAGTTCATGCAACCAAGTCGGGCAGTTTTCGAGCCTCGGTTAACCAACAATTCCTTGTCTTCTGTTTCGGTGAAGAATCCGTACCTTGATTGTATAACCGGCTGCAAGTATTTCGGAAACGCGATTACCACACTGAATACTGAATGGGTGAACTTGATCTCTGGATCAGTATATTTATCATGTTTAGCTTACTCTTCACTTTAGAAAGATTCCAATCTGCAATGATTGCAAAACAGGTGTTCTGAATATGATGCGTGCTCAGAAAGCGCGAGGCAGCCGGCAACCTTCAAAATCCGCCAGTGACAGAATCGACGCGCTCGGGCGGAAGTTGAAAATGGCGTTCAGTTATTTTCGCATTCGTGAATCGTTTGGAAACAAATTGCTGAACAGCCTTCTTTGTCTCCGGTACGACCATCTGGTCATTCAGTATCGGCAGGTGTTCAGTCGTTTGCCGAACATGGCGAATCCTCAGGCATTCACGGAAAAGGTTCTGCATCGAAAGATTTTCGATCGCGATCCGACTCTGGCGATATATTGCGACAAACTGGCGTCCCGCGACATCGTTGCAGAAACTGCGCCTGAAGTTTCTTTCGCAAAGCTGCTCTGGGCGGGACGCGATCCCGACAAGATACCCTTCGAGACGCTTCAGCCGCCATTTGTCGTCAAACCCAACAACCGGTCCGGTCTCATCCTTTTCGTTCGCAACCAAACGGAGGTTGATCCGAAACGGATCAAGGATTTCTGTAATGAATGGCTGCATATCAACTCCCACGGCAAGTACATGGGCGAGTGGGGATATGGCCAGGTCGATACGAAGATTGTGATCGAGGAGATGCTTCCCGGCGCCGTTGAAGGCGCGCCGCCGGCGGACATCAAACTGTTCGTGACCGGCGGCCGGGTCGCGGCGATCTATTACAGCACCGGGCGATACGGCGACCGGGTCGGTTTGCGGGGATTTTTCGACCGTGACTGGATTCAATTGCCCTGGGACAAGTGGACACGGGACGGTCGTATCGTTCTGCAGGGAGACATACCTGTTCCGAAAAACCTGGATACAATGATCGAGGCCGCAGAACGGCTCGGAGCAAGGACCCCGTTCCTGCGGGTCGACTTGTTCAATATCGACGGAAAACTCTATTGCACGGAACTGACGCCCTATCCCTATTCAGGCATGAGGGCTCCGATCCTCAAAGATGAGCCTGACACGAATCCGCCATCGCGGGTGGCCGACAGCAATCTGGGCGCTTCATGGCCCGTTCCGGAAATCGGGTTCGCGCACAAACTCGGCAAAGCTCTCGGGTTTCTGTAAAATCCCGCCTCTGACTTTAACACTCCGCAGGAAGGTGATTTACGAACTCCGAGAGCGATTGGTTCACTCACATAATTGTGCGACGCCGTCATGTTCCGTACCGCGGACAGGTCATGTAAACTTTATCAAGGGGAAATGGAGAATGATAATTCAGGCTTAAAGGGCGAAACCAATATGAAATCTCCTTTCTACAATCGTCGTTCCTTTCTTTTTTCCGCCGGCCTGGCGAGCGCCTTCACGGCGCTGGAACCCTTTGGGTTGCTTTCGCCGGCAAGCGCCATCGGACTGGCGCCGACCCGGTCGATGCGCGGCGGCAGCAACAATTACCGCCCGAATGCGCCCATGGTCGACCGCCTGGGATCGGGTTTCTGGGTCTCCGGCAGAGTGCGCCGCGCCGGCGATGGCGCGCCGCTTGAAGGCGTGCGTATCCAGATCTGGGCCGCGACGACCCTCGGCGGAGAACGGGAGCCGCGAAATCACGGCAGCGTGCTGACTGCAGCCGACGGAAGTTTCCGGCTTGAAATGGAGCAGATCGTTCCGAATTTCGGCCAACCGCATGCGCATCTGGCCTATGACGACGGCGCTTATGAAACCGTGTTCCTGCGTCCCGTGATGCCGAGCGCAAGCGATACGTCTGTCAGCACGGAGTTTGTGCTCGCGCCTGTGTGACGCTGCAGACCTCACATCCATGCAAAATTCCGCAAGAGGCGCGGTCGCCACAGCAATATGGATCATTCTGGCGACCGTGATGATTGGGCCCGTTCTGGTCGCCACAACCAGCCCCTATCTGGCCTACCGCAACACCGCATATATCATCGGTGGTTTCGCCGGAATCATCAGCTTGTCGCTGCTGTTGATCCAGCCTTTGCTCGCCGCAGGATACCTTCCGGGCGCAAGGGCGATCACCGGGCGTAAATGGCACCGATGGGTCGGGACGGCGATCGTCGTCTGCGTAGGTCTTCATGTCGGAGGGCTTTATGTGACGAGCCCGCCCGACACGCAGGACGCGCTTCTGCTTGTCTCACCCACCGCCTTTTCCGTTTACGGCGTGCTGGCGATGTGGGGGATCGTGCTGACGGTGGCGCTCGTCATTCTGCGTCACCGCATGGGATTGCGCTATGCGACGTGGCGTCTTGTCCATAATGGTCTGGCGGCGATCGTCGTTGCGGCGACGGTGACCCATGCGCTTCAGATCGAAGGCGCAATGGAAACCGTTTCGAAATGGGGGCTTTGCATTGCCGTGGTCGCCGCGACCGGCGCCACGCTGATCGATCTTCGTCTGATCAGGCCATTTTTCGCCCCCAAGGGCGGCTGGATAAACGGTGACCCCAACGCCAGAAAGCAAAAGGCCGGCGATGAACCGCCGGCCTGAAAATCATTCCCGTTCAAGGGCTACTGTTACGCCTTGAAGCTCTTGGCTGCCTTTTCGTAGGCGGCCTTGCCCGGCTTGGAGACATCATCAGCGACCTTGCGCGCTGTGTCCTGGAAACCCTTGACGTGGTTGACGGCGCTTTCGGCCTGACTGCGAACGAAGGCGGTCTGCAGTTCAATGAACTCGGCGACCGACTTGACGCCCATCAGCGACTCAAGGTGAGTCAGCGAGCTGTCGGCGGTTGACCGAACGGAGTCGATGGCCTTGAGACCCATCTCAACGGTTCCGGCCTGGGCGGATTCCAGAGTCTGCTCAACCGTCTTGGTAGCATCTTCGGCAGCAGTCTTGAACTTGTCATAAGCTTCCTTCGACTGGCTCATGCCCTTCTCGGTGAATTCGCGATAGGAATCACCGAACTTGGCGGGATCGAAAGCGGTGAATGCAAATACATCTTCAGTGGTGGTTTTTCTGGTAGCCATTTTGGCGCTCCTTCCTTGGGCCCTCTCAAGAGGCGCCCGGTTTCATTTGCTTCAGATCCTATATAGGACAGTTTATTGTGCATTGCAACATATTTTTGCAGTGCACAAATTTCCATTAACCCTGTTGGCACTAATTCCGGCTTGAATGGCCTCTCAAAGCCGCCTTCATATGGACCCGAAACCTCAAGCGGCCTATTAACAGACTATTAATAATAAAGCAGGCTTCGGAACCGGCGCGCCGGTGGCGGCCTTTGATATGAATACGCGCAGCAGATCCACGAATTGGCTGCAGACGAGTTGAAACGCAGGTGAGAGAATGCCGTCACGGCAATATCCCTTCATCGACATAGCGGTTCATGACCGGATCCGGGAGGGTTTCGCCAGCGGCGACGCACAAGTCCTGCTCGCGCAGAACCTGACGGATCTGCTTTGGGTGAACGGCGCCGGCGCTCATCTCTTCGGCTACTCCAATCTCTACGATTTTTTGGAAGAAGGCCTTGCTTCGGGATCGGCCACGTTTCGGCAGGTTCAGAGCGCCGCCCGATCCGCCGATCGCTCCGGCCCGTCGAAACCACACCGATTTGCAATGCGCATCGGCTCGGGCTTTCGCCGCCCCATGCTTTCTGCCGGCATGGAGCGGATACAGCTTTCCGGCGGAGAGCCCGCCTATTTGCTGACCTGCTCACAGGAGACAGCATCCGAAACGCCGGAGGACCGGGCCGGTCACATGATCGGCGGCTTCGAGAACACCGGCACGCATGCGGCGGTTCTTGATGCAGAGGGGCGTGTCGTCGCCTCCACTCAATCATTCCAGCGACTGGAAATGGACGACGCGACCCGCAAGCGCCTGATCGAGGATGTCGCCCGCGATACGGACAGGCTGGTCAAACACCCGGTGCGCACCGCTCTCGGCTATCTCCCGGCCGCCGTCGCCCGGATTGACGACGACAACGAACTGCACCTGATGTTCGCAGTCGAAATGTCGATCGGCAATCTGGACCCGGCGCCTGAACCGGAGGTCTTGCCGGATGTTTCGGAGCATGAAGGTAACATCGACGCGGCTTCGGAAACCGAGACGGATACACCCAAAACGGAGCTGGACCAGTCCGCAACCGCAGCGCAGACACCGGGCGCGGATATCATCGCCCCGGCTCCGCCTTCGGACATGGCAGAAGAACCGGTAGAAAACACTATCGATCCGCCCTTGTCGGAAACGGACGACGAAGCGGAGCCTGTTCGAGACGAAAGCGCGGAGTCTACCGATGAAGGCTCCGAAATTAAGCATCCCTCGGAAGCGCCGTCAGAACCAGATGATACGCCGGAAACAGAAGCGGCGGAGACCGTGGCCGCGGCGGCGGAAAACTTCGTATTCAACCCGTCTGGTCGCCCTGTCCGCTTTCTGTGGAAAATCGACGCGGAAAGACAGTTCACCGAAATATCTCCTGAATTCGCCGATGTGGTCGGCCCCAACGCCGCCGATGTCATCGGCCGCAAATTCAGCGATGTCGCGCAGGTCTTCAATATCGATCCGAAGCATGAGATCGTCGAGTTGCTGCAGCGTCGAGACACCTGGTCAGGCAAGACTGTGTTCTGGCCCGTTCAGGGAACCGAATTGCGCGTGCCTGTGGATCTCGCGGCATTGCCGACCTATTCGCGCGAACGGGAATTTGACGGCTTCCGTGGTTTCGGCATCGTGCGCTGCGGCGATGCGCGCAACGACCCCGAGCGCATAGGCCTGGCTCTCGCCGACGACGCCAGACCCGCAGCGACGACGATCCCGGCGGCGACACCCGATCCGCAGGCCTTACCGGACGCCGATGTTTCGGATGAGGACGCGGACCTGTCCGCGGAACCAGTCGAGACCACTGACCGCGATGCAACGGCGGACCGGCCAGAAACCGAAAAGGTGATACAACTCGAAGATCGCCGCACCAAGCCGAGGCCCGGCCTCAGCAACGCCGAGAAAATGGCTTTCAGGGAGATTGCCGAGAAACTCGGACATGCGGCCGACGAACTGCCCGCTTTCGGAAAGAGAAGCAATTCGGATGTCGAAGAGCCGACCGAGCCGGAGCCAGCCGTCAGCCCTGAAGAGCCGGAGACGCCAGTCGCCAATGCAGATACGCCCTTTGACGACAGCGACGAGACAACGCCGCCGCCGGAAGAAGAGCTTCCCGCATTCCCTTCGCCCGAGCCCGCGTCCGGTCGCGAGCTGTTCGCCAACGAACTGCCCGCGTCCGGTCGCGAGCTGTTCGCCAACGAACTCGACCGTCTCGACGTTCCAACCGTAATTCACAATGGATCCAGCATCTATTTCGCCAATGACTCCTTCAAGGCGCTGACGGGTTTCGATGGCGCGGAGGAAGTCAACGCGACGGGCGGTCTTCCCGTCATCCTTGGCCGCGTGGAGGACGATGACGATCTGGACGCCGGAAACGCGGCGATGACATTGCATACGCTGCACGGCCAGTCCGTCGAGGTCGATGCGAAATTGCGATCGGTGAACTGGGAAGGAAAAAAGGCGCTGATGCTGACATTCGTTCCGCTGGCGACCGATGTAGCGCAGCCCCCGGAAGAACCGACGCCTGTTTTGGAAGAGGAACCGGACCTCGCCTCGGAGAGCGACCCGGCCGAAGCCCGGAAAGTTGCAGCGCTGGAAGTGGAAGTGAACGAGCTGCGCTCGATCCTGGAAACCGCAACCGACGGCGTGGTGCTGCTCGGCCAGGACGGAACGATCAGGTCTCTCAACCGGTCGGCGTCGGCGCTGTTCGACTACGACGAGGATGAAATTCGCGGCAAGCCGTTCTCCTATTTGTTCGCGCATGAAAGCCAGCGGGCCGTCAGGGACTATCTCGCCAGTCTTTCCGATCATGGCGTGGCCAGCGTGCTCAATGACGGCAGGGAGGTTATCGGGCGCGAAGCGTCCGGGCGTTTCCTGCCGCTCTTCATGACCATCGGCCATCTGTCCGGTTCGAACGGTCATTGCGCCGTCATGCGCGACATCACCCAATGGAAACGGGCCGAAGAGGAATTGAGGAGCGCCAAGCGCGAAGCAGAATCGGCCAGCCTCCACAAGTCGGAATTCCTGGCCCGGGTCAGCCACGAAATCCGCACGCCGCTGAACGCGATTATTGGTTTTTCCGATCTGATGGCCGAACAGCGCTTCGGTCCTATCGGCAGCCCTCGATACGTGGAATACGCAAACGACATAGGGCGTTCCGGCAAACATGTGCTGGAGATCGTCAATGATCTGCTGGACATCTCCAAGATCGAGGCCGGCGAACAGGAACTGGACTTCGCAGCCATCTCGCTCAATCAGACGCTGCTCGACGCCGTCACGATTCTCCAGCCGCAGGCGAACAGGCAGCGCGTCATCATCCGCACCAGCCTGTCCTCCGCTGTGCCCGATGTCGTCGCGGACCGGCGGTCGATCAAGCAGATCGCGATCAATATTCTTTCGAACGCGGTGCGTTTCACGCCGGCCGGCGGGCAGGCGGTCGTCTCGTCGTCCTATGAAAAGGACGGCGGCGTCGTCGTACGCATTCGCGACACAGGCGTCGGGATGTCGGACCAGCAACTCGCCGACGCAATGAAGCCGTTCCGCCAGGTCTCGGAAAGCGCGCGTCCGCGCGGAGAAGGCACGGGTCTCGGCCTGCCGCTCGCCAAGGCGATGACCGAGGCCAACCGGGCGCAGTTCTCGATGGATTCAAAACCCGGCGCCGGCACCATCGTGGAAATCCGCTTTCCCCCGCAGCGGGTGCTGGCGGAGTAGGTCAGGCGCGCTTGCGTAACCGTGTAGACATTATCTGCAGCAGAAGGCGCAAGTTGACCCAGAACAGCCAGATCCCGAACAACGTCAAAATAAACCCGTAACCTGGATTCAAGATCACAACAGCGCCGCTTGTAAGCAGACCGCTGACTGCGACCAAGATGGCGGTGGCTAATTCTGGCAATCCATATCGTAGTAACACTGTAAGAATTCGACCACCGTCCAACGGCAGGACTGGAAGAATATTCACGACGAACAGGATCAGATTGCAGTAGGCAACGAATTCAACAGAATTGGCGAGCCATCGCGAGGAGTCCGAAAAATCGACTTTTCCAAACTGCGAAAGCGGCGGGGTCGCGTGAATGATCCAAACCAAGAGAAAAAGCAGGAGATTCGTCGCCGGGCCAGCCGCGAGTATGGCCAGTGTCTTTCCGCGTGACGCCTGCCCCCTGCCCAACTGAGCATACCCAATCAACCCACCGAGAACGACTTGTTTAACTGGCAGTCCAAATGTCCTGCCCGTCAATGCATGACCAAGCTCATGGAGCAACAAGGAAAATAGCAAGCCCAAAGTCGCTGCAACAATGAATGCGAGATCTGGCTCCAGTCCTGCTGCAGCAGGAAGACCGTACAATATCAGTGGAACAATCAGAACAGTGATATCGATTTTGACAGGTATTCCATGAATATAAAACAGAGTGAATTTCGGAACTTTTGCAATCATGTAAGGACGGCGCCCACATTTGAGTTGGTTTCACCATGTTCCGATTTAGACATGAACGGAAGGCTGTTGCGTGTATAAGCGCGTTTTTGCACCGCCAGCCGCGATTTTGAAGCAAGCCGCCAACAAGCCTCACTTGCGCTTAAACGCCGATTTGTGGAAGAAGACGCGGAAAGCCGCATCCGGATCCGTTGGCGCAAGATAAAGACAGATGGCTCATTTCCCGTTGACTGCTTCACGATCCGCGCGCAGCGGCGCAGCCCTGCCCGTTCTGGCGTTTGTCATTTCGGTCTTCGTCCTCATTCCCGTCATCGCGCTGTTCGTCATCGCCCTGACCGGATCGTCACAGGACTGGCCGCACCTGATCCGTTATGTAATTCCGCAGTCGATCTGGACGACGGTTCTTCTGCTCTCGGGCGTCGCGGTCCTGTCGGGCTCGATGGGGATTCTTTCGGCCTGGCTCGTCGTCTCCTGCGACTTCCCGTTTCGCCGGTTGCTTTCCTGGGCGCTCGTCCTGCCGTTTGCTGTTCCGACCTATCTCGCCGCTTACGCCTATGTCGAATTCCTCGACTATACAGGCCCCGTCCAAAGCGCGATCCGGGCGATATTCGGATACACGTCAGGCTCGGAGTACAGCTTTCCGGAAGCGCGATCGCTCTGGGGTGCAGCGATGATCCTCTCTTTCGTCCTGTATCCCTATGTCTACCTGACCTGCCGGGCCGTCTTCCTTATGCAGGGCAAGGCCGCTGTCGACGTCGCCCGGACTTTGGGCGTCGGGCGGTTTGGCGCGTTTTTTCGCGTGCAACTGCCGATGGCGCGCCCTGCGCTCGCTATCGGCACAACGCTCACGCTCATGGAATCCCTGAACGATATCGGCGCTGTGGAGTATCTGGGCGTCAACACGCTTACGTTCTCGATCTACGACACATGGCTTAATCGCGGCAGCCTCGCCGGCGCCGCCCAGATCGCCTGCGCGATGCTGATCATCGCCTTCGGATGCGTCGTCTTCGAACGATGGGCGCGCAGACGCCAGCGCTTCAGCGTGACGCGCACCACCGGAGCCGTTTTCGACACGGTTCCGCAAAAATTGACAGGCCCCGCCGCGTGGGCGGCGACTGCCGCTTGCGCGCTGCCTGTTCTTGCAGGCTTTGGAATTCCGGTCTACGTGCTCGGCGGTTTCGCCCTGAAAAGACTGGAGCAGTTTGCCGGCGAGCGCCTCTACTCCGCACTGTTCGACAGTCTTTACGTCTCAACTGTCACCACGCTCATCACCGTTGCGATGGCGTTCGTCATCGCCTATGCGGCGCGCGTATCCGGCAGCAGGATCGTCGCCTATACAGGCCGTATCGCTTCCTTCGGCTACGCCATTCCCGGAACCGTGCTGGCGCTCGGCGTGCTGGTTCCCCTGGCGGGTCTGGACAATCTGATCAATCTGGCTTCCGAACGGATGTTCGGCATGCATGTCGGATTGCTTCTGACGGGATCGGGCGCCGCCATCATCTACGCCTGCAGCATCCGTTTCCTGACAATGGCGGAAGGATCGGTGGACGCAGGGTTCCAGAAGCTCTCGCCCAATCTCGACATGGCGGCGCGAACCCTCGGGCGAAACCGGAGCCAGACATTTGTTTCCGTGCTCCTGCCGATGATGCGTCCGGCGGCGATGACCGCCGCGCTTCTGGTGTTCGTCGACACGATGAAGGAACTGTCGGCAACGCTGCTTCTCAGACCCTTCAACTTCAACACGCTGGCGACACTGGTCTATGAAGATGCGTCAAGGGCGCGCGTTGAGGACGCCGCGCCTGCGGCGCTGATCATTATGCTGGTCGGCATCCTTCCCGTCATCCTGATTTCCAGGACGGCGATAAGGCGGCCTTCCGGCGCTCCGCTTTACAGAGGTTGAGCGGTTTCTTCCTTCGCCGCGACCCGCCGATCCTCAGGCGTCTCGGCGGGAGCGCCGAAATCCTTGCGTGAAATGAAGGTGTAGAACATCGGCACCACGAACAGGGTGAATGCCGTTCCGATGAGAATTCCCGTGAAGATCACCAGTCCCATGGAATAACGCGCCGCTGCCCCCGCGCCTTCGGCGACTATCAGCGGCGCGACGCCCAGCGCCATGGCGGCTGTCGTCATGAGAATCGGACGCAGCCGCACCTTCGCGGAGGCGACGATCGCCTCGCGACGCGACAAGCCGTTTTCCCGGCGCTGCTGATTGGCGAACTCGACGAGCAGGATTCCGTGCTTGGTGATCAACCCGACCAGCGTGATGAGGCCCACCTGCGTGTAGATGTTGAGCGTACCAAGCCCGATATTGAGCGGGATGATCGCCCCGAATATCGACAGCGGCACCGACATCAGGATGATGAACGGATCTCGAAAACTCTCGAACTGCGCGGCCAGAACCAGATAGATGATGATAACGGCCAGAACGAAAGCGATAAGGATCGTGTTGCCTTCCGTTTTCTCCAACCGGGACTGGCCCGAATAGTCGATAAAGAAGCCTTCCGGCAGCAGCGGCCGGGCGATCTCCTCGATCAACGCCAACCCTTCGCCGGTGGTAACGCCCGGAAGCGGCAGGGCCGAAATCGTCGCCGCATTCAGCTGGTTGAACTGTTCGATCGCCGCCGGCGACGCATTCGTCGAAACCTTGATGACCGCCGACAACGGAACCATGTCGCCGGTGATGCTGCGGACAAAATACTGTCCGACCGCTTCCGGATTGTTTCGGTAGCGTTCGGGCACCTGCATGATGATGTCGTAGCTGTTGGACTCGCGATCGAACTGCGCAATCGAGCCGCCGCCAACAAGCAGCCCGAGCGTCGTGCCGATGTCGCTGATCGGAAGATTGAGCGAAGCCGCGCGGTCCCGGTCGATCGTGACCGTGACTTCCGGTGCGTCATAGGCCAGCGAGTTCTGGACGACGATGAAACGCCCGGACGCCATCGCCTCCTGCTTGATCTGCTCGGCGACCTCGTAGACCTGGCTCGGATCCCCGATCGACTGGATCACCACGGAAATCGGCAGGCCGCCGCCTGATCCCGGCAGGGACGGTGGTGAAAAGACCAAAGCCTCGACCCCGGCGACCTTTGACAGCCGCGCCTGAATATCGGCCTGGATCTCCTTTTGCGACCGCTCGCGTTCGCTCCAGTCCTTGAAGCTCCAGACGGCGATCGCGCTGTTGGTTTGTCCGGAGAAGCCGACGATCTGGAAGTCCTTGTCGAGTTCTGGAATATCCTTCGTCAGTTCACGAATCTGGTCGGCGTAGAGGTCGGTGTATTCGCTCGTTGCATAACGCGGCGCGTTGATCAGGGCGAACAGGGCGCCGGCGTCCTCTTCGGGCGCGAGTTCGCTCGATGTCTTGGTGAACATGAAGACCGTGACGCCGACCAGAGCAATGACAACGAGCAGCGTGACCGGACGATATTTCAGAGACCCGTCGACAAGCCGCTCATAGCGATCGGAAATCCATTCGAAACAGCGGTCGACGAAATTGGCGAACCTGCTCTGTTGTCCGGCTTTCAGAAGGCGCGCGCTCATCATCGGCGTGATCGTCAGGGCGACGATGCCGGAAATGATCACCGCGCCCGCAAGCGTCAAGGCGAATTCCCGGAACAGAGCGCCTGTCAAACCGCCTGTGAAGGCCAGCGGCGCGAACACCGCGGCAAGCGTGATCGTCATGGCGATGACGGCGGATGAAATCTCCTGCATGCCGGTAAAGGCGGCCTGCATGGGCGACAGGCCTTCTTCGATATGACGATGAATGTTCTCGACCACCACGATCGCGTCGTCGACCACCAAGCCGATCGCCAGCACCATGGCCAGCAACGAAAGCAGGTTGAGCGAATAACCCATCATCAGAAGAAGGAAACAAACGCCGATGAGAGACAGAGGAATGGTCACAACCGGCATGAGCACCGATCGGAATGAACCCAGGAACAGCAAGATTACGACGATCACGATGATCACGGCTTCGCCAATGGTCTTGAAGACCTCCTCGATCGAGGCGCTGATCGTCTCGGTCGAATCGTAGACCAGGGCGATCGACATGCCTTCCGGCAGGCTTGCCTGAATCGTCGGCAATTCTTCAATGACTGCAGACGCCGTGTCGAGTGGATTGGCTGCCGGCGTCTGGTAGATGCCGATGAATGTGCCGCCCTGACCGTTGATGTTAACGATGGTGTCTTTGCTTTCGGCGCCGAGTTCGACCTCGGCGACATCGCGCAGCCGTACGACCTTTCCGTCTTCCGACTTCACCGGCAGTTCGGAAAAGGCCTCCTCGGTCTGCAACGTCGATCTCAGGGTAATGGAATAGGCGACATATTCATTTTCTGTCTTGCCGGGCGCTGAAAGGAAATTAGACGCGTTGATGGCGGCGAGAACTTCCGAAGCTGTGATGCTGTGGGCGGCGAGTTTTACGGGGTCGATCCAGACTCTCATCGTATAGTCCGCGGCGCCAAGGATCTGGACGTCCGCAACGCCCCTGACCGTCGACATTCGGGGCCTGATGACCCGCTTGATGTACTCGGTCAACTGTTCCGAAGTCATGTTCGGATTCTGCATGGACAGATACATCAGGGCGAAGGTCTGGCCCGTTCCCTTGACAATCGTCGGGTCTCGCGCATCCGCTGGAAGATCGCCGCGCACCTGTTGCACCTTGGAGAGCACCTCCGTAAGGGCGACGTCGGGATTTGAGCCGAGGCGCATGTGCACCGTGACGATGCTCGTCGACAGCAGGCTTTGAGACGTAACGTAGTCGATGTTTTCGGTCGTCGCGACGGCGGCTGCGACCGGGGCGCTGATGAAGCCCTGGACGAGATCGGGACTTGCGCCCGGATAGACCGTGGTAATGGTGATGACGGTTTCCTCGACCTCGGGATATTCACGGATCTGCAGGTTGAAGATGCCCTGGAATCCGAGAATGAGGATGAGAAACGCCAGAACCGTCGAGAGAACCGGACGCTGTATGAATATGTTCGAGAAATTCATTCGGCGTCCGTATTCCCGGTAGCGACTACGCCGGGATTGATGGCGTTGTCCACTGTTACCGTTGCACCGTTGGAAAGCCGGTTCTGCCCAGCCGTGACGACCGTGTCGCCTGCTGAAACGCCTTCTGCAATCTCGACCCAGCCGCGACTGCGACGGCCGGGTTTGACAAAGATCTGTTTGGCGATCAATCGGGCTGGCGCATCCCCTTCGGCCCCAGCCGCATCACCGTCTGCATCTTCGGCGTTGCTGACGCGATAGACATAGTCTCCATAAAGACTTGTGATCAGCGCCGTCTGCGGAATGGCAAGAATATTCTCTTCTTCAGGAAGCTTGACCCTGACCTGTACGAA
The DNA here is from genome assembly GCF_019492055.1 of Flavimaribacter sediminis. Lineage (GTDB taxonomy): Bacteria > Pseudomonadota > Alphaproteobacteria > Rhizobiales > Rhizobiaceae > Flavimaribacter > Flavimaribacter sediminis. The sequence continues at coordinate 309,002 of NZ_JAICBX010000002.1, forward strand.
CTGACCGGGATTGAGCTTTCCATCCGGATTGGTGATGATTGCCCGCACGGAAACCATGCGTGTGACGGGGTCAACTTTCGGATCGATGCCGGTGATCGAACCGGTGAACGGCATGTCGTCGGCGGTTATTCCAAAGACTACATTCTGCCCGATCTCGAGATCGTCGAAACGCTGCTCGGGAACAGTGAAGTCCACCCGCATCGTGTCGAGATCCTGAAGCGTCGCGATCACCGTGCCGGGCGATACATATTGGCCTGGATCGACGCGCGGGATACCGGTGGTTCCGGAAAACGGAGCCTTGACCTGTTTCTGGTCGAGCACGGCCTGGGCCTTTGTCGACAAAGCCGCCGACACTGCTGCTGTGGCCTGGGCGTTTGTGACGCTGACTTGCGAATTGACGCCGCGTTCGCGCAATTGCTGGACGCGTTCCAGGGTTTGCCTGTCGAGAGCGGCTTGCGCCTCGACCGAATTCAGGTCCGCCCGCTGAACGTCGTCGTCAAGCTGGACAAGCACAGTGCCCTTTTCTACGTGCTGGTTTGCGTCGAAAAGAATATCGCGCACCACGCCGGTGGTTTCGACTGTCAGATCGACGCCCTTGGACGCTCCGACCGTACCTATGGCCATGATTCCCGGATTCCAGGTAACCGGTTCGACCTCCATGGTCGAAACGGTCACGGGAGGCGCCTGCATGTTCGCAAAAAACTGCTCGATCGCCTGATCGCGAAACATGTTGAAGCCGACGATGCCGCCGACGACGATCGCAAGCAGGATGATGGCAATGATGAAACGCTTGATCACGGGAACCTCTGCGTGGACGAAGATCAGATGACATTGGCCCGTGACGGTGACAGGCGAATAGTGTCCAGCTCCATATTTACTGTACCGTCTGGACGGTAATGTCAAATGGATTTACTATCACTAGATAGAGAGGAATTGAATGTCCGGCAACAGACCGAGTTCGAGATCCAGGATACTGGCGGCGGCGGCGGCGCTTGCCCGCGACGCCGGTCCGGGCAAGCTTTCCCTCGACGCGGTCGCGGGGCGGGCCGGCGTTTCCAAGGGCGGGCTTCTCTACCATTTCCCATCCAAGGCCGCGCTGATGACGGGCCTCGTGGAAGACTATATCGCCGAATTCGAAGCCAACCTTGATGAGGCGGTGACGCGGGACGATTCCGGAGAGGCCTTGATGAAGGCCTATGTCGCCATGTCCCTGAAATCGCTTGATGAAAAGCAGCCTCCCGCCTCCTGGATCTTCTCGGCCATGGCCGAAGATCCGGACTTCCTCGATCCGTTCAACGACTTCCGGCGCAAACTTCTCCAACGCCTGCTTGCTGGATCGGCCGATCGAACAAGGACGCTCCTGGCTTACCTTGCGATCGAAGGAATGCACAGCTTGAAGCTGTTCGGAGCTGACCTGCTTTCGGGCGATGACCGGGATGCGATCGACGCCTATCTGCTGTCCGGGTCGACAGAAACGCCAGCCTCCCCGGAAGAATAAAAAAAAGTGCGCCGAAGCGCACTTATGAAATTTGCTGAAATGTAAAGCAGGCTTCGCCAAAAAGACCAACATCGCCTGAATTCGTGACTGAACGCCAAGATGGGTCAGCCACGCGGACCATACGAAGGCGACCGTAAACGATTCCTTAACAAAGCTGATCAAATCGTAACCAACGGGCCGCCCTGTAAAGGTACGGTTAATTTCTTGTTTACTTTCGATTAACCATAAAAAGCTCCGTCGCCGCAAAGCGCCGCCCTCGATTGCCTGACATTTGCTGCCTTCGGGTCGTCAGGCGATTATGTCCCACTAGGCATCTGATTTTCCTTTTTCCATAACTCGTGTATACATAACTTCTGAAACTCGCAGAGAACAGACAACAGAGGAAACCGCGAGGATGAGCCAGAACACGGCAGCCACCCACGCCGCGCGAACGGTCATAGAACTGCGTGAGAAGATCATTAACGGCCAACTCACCGGCGGAACGCGCCTGTTCGAAGTGCCGCTTGCTGAAGAATTGCAGATATCGCGAACGCCGCTGCGCGACGCCATGTCGAGATTGACCGAGGAAGGTCTTCTGGAACGGCTCAAGAATGGCGGCTTCGTCGTCCGGACCTTCACGATGGACGACGTCGTCGACGCCATTGAATTGCGCGGCGTCCTGGAAGGCACCGCGGCGCGTCTGGCGGCAGAGCGCGGCGCCCGGCAGGACCTCCAGTCACGCATGGACCATCTGGTTTCGGAACTCGACGATTGCTTCGGAGAATCCCGCGATACCGTGGATTTTGAGCGATACTCAGAGCTGAACGCCGAGTTTCACCAGGTTCTGGCGTCGCTGTCCGGCAGCGATATGGTCAAGCGGGAGGTGGAGCGTGTTTGCCGCCTGCCTTTCGCATCCCCCTCGGCCTTCCTGCCCGACCGGTCCGACATCGTGGCGTTCCGTCGCTCCCTGCAGGTGGCGCAGGAGCAGCACCGCGCGATAGCCGCAGCCATCGCCGCGCGCGAGGGCAGTCGCGCCGAACATCTGGCGCGCGAGCATGCGCGCACGGCAAGGCGCAATCTCGATTACGTGCTGAGACAGGAAGCAAGTCTCAGGGACCAGGTGCCGAGCCTGGCGATCGTCACCAACTGACAGCGCCGGCCGGCAGCGCCGATTTATGCTTGCGTCCGATCCATAAATCGGGCAGTTATGTATACACGCAGCATCCATATGGGAGGAAGAGATATGACTGTATCCAGTCTGGAAGACGTTCTGCGCGAAAGCGGCAACACCGTAAATCATCTCCGCAACTCGAAAATCGGAATGTATGTATACCCGGTCGTAGCGCCGGAATTCTCCAACTGGCGCGACGAGCAGCGCGCCTGGCGAGACACGGCTGTCCTGTTCGACCAGACACATCACATGGACGAACTGATCGTCGAAGGACCGGATGCGGCGGCGTTTCTTGAACATGTCGGCATCAACAGCTTCGCCAATTTCGATCTGAACCGGGCAAAGCATTTCGTGCCGGTCACGCCGGCCGGCCACGTCATCGGCGACATGATCATTTTTCGCGAGCGCGAAGACAAGTTCGTCCTCGTCGGCCGCGCACCGACGGCAAACTGGGTCAAGTTCCAGGCAGCCATCGGCAATTGGAAAGTGCGGCTGATCCACGATCCGCGTTCCGACAGCCGCCCGGACGGCAAGGCGATCTATCGCACGCACTACCGTTTCCAGATCCAGGGTCCGGACGCCAACAAGATCTTCGACAAGATCAACGGCGGCGCCATTCCCGACGTGAAGTTTTTCCATGTCGACTGGATCAATATCGGTTCGAAACGGGTCCAGGCCCTGCGGCACGGCATGGCCGGCGCGCCGGGTCTCGAAGTGTGGGGGCCCTATGCCGACAAACACTACATTCAGTCCACGATCCTGGAAGCCGCGCGGGACGTCGGCGTCGACCTGCGCCAGGTGGGCAGCCGCGCCTATTCGACGAACACGCTGGAATCCGGCTGGATTCCGTCGCCGCTGCCAGGCATCTACACGGGCGACGGCATGATGAAGGAATATCGCGAATGGCTGGGCGCGGACAGCTATGAAGCAGCCGGCTCCATTGGCGGCAGCTTTGTCAGCGACAATATCGAGGACTACTACGTCAATCCGTTCGAACTCGGCTACGGCTTCTATATCGGGTGGAAATCCGACTTCATCGGCAAGGACGCGTTGACCAGGATGAAGGAAGGCAAGAACCGCAAGAAGGTCACCTTCGAATGGAACCGCGATGACGTGCTCAAGGTGATTGCATCCGGCTTTGACGGCGGCACGCCTTACAAATGGATCGATTTCCCGCAGCCGAACTACGCATCCACCAGCGCCGACATGATCATGAATGGCGACAAAATGGTCGGCATGTCGATGTTCAACGGCTATTCGTTCAACGAACGCTGTCTGCTCTCGCTGGGCGTCGTCGATGACGACGTGCAGGAAGGCGACGTGCTGACGCTCGTCTGGGGTGAACCGGAGGAAACCCAGAAGACGTCGACGGAAAAGCACAAGCAGACGGAAATCAGGGTGCGCGTGTCGCCGACGCCCTACGCCAGCGAAGCGCGCGAGAACTACGCTGAGAGCTGGCGCACCAAAAAGTCGGCCTGACGTACTGATAGGCGCGGGAACACCAGGCCTACCGCCGGCCGGAAACGGCCGGCGGCAATGATACGAGGAGGAATAACCCCGCTGCGTGAACGAGGCGCAGCCTCGATCCTGTCGGCGGGGCAAGTATCATCAAACAGGAGGATAACGATGAGTATCAATCGCATTTTCGGTGGTCTTGCCACCGCGACAATCGCCGCCGCCGCCCTTACCGGCTTGTCGATCCCATCGCAGGCGGAAGAAACGCTGAAACTCGCGCACTTCGTGCCGCCGGCGCATATCGTCACCCGGTCTGTGGTCGAGCCGCTGTCCAATGGCGTTGAGCAGGATTCCAACGGCGAGTTGAAGATCCAGGTCTATCCGGGCGGCGAGCTCGGAGCCGGCCCGCTGGAACAATATGTCCGCGCGCTTCAGGGCGTGGCGGATATCACCTGGGGTCTGCAGGGCTATACGTCGTCTCAGTTTCCCAAAAGCATGATCGTTGAAATGCCGGGCGCCATGGACGGAATGACCGGCTACGACATGATCTGGAACGCCTATGACGATCATCTTAAGGACGAGTTCCCCGGCACCAAACCGCTGGCCCTGTGGGCTTCCGAACCGAACATCTTCATCATGAAGGATCATGACGTTCGCACGCCCGACGACATCAAGGGACTGAAGATCAGGGTTTCCGGCTCCACCGCCGCGGCCACCGTCGAAGCGCTGGGCGCAACGCCGGTGCAGATGCCTGCAGGCGAAATCTACAACGCCCTGCAGACGGGGCTGATCGACGGAGTGATTACCGGCACGAGCGCCGTGGGCGACTTCAAGCTTGATGAAGTGGCCAACAGCTACACGTTCGGCGCCCCGCTCGGCCATATCACCTTCTATCTGGTGATGAACCAGGGCAAATATGACAGCCTGCCGGACGCCCTGAAGGCGGCCATCGACAAGAACAGCGGCCGCAGCCTCTCCAAGAGTGGCGAAGAGGGCTGGAACGCCCGCGCCGACGACGTTCTGCAATCGATCAAGGACGCGGGCGACAACACTGTGATCGTCCTGTCCGACGACGAGGCGGCGGCGTTCGGAGAACTGACCCTGCCGGTGACCGACAAGCTGATCGCCGAAATGAACGCACAAGACGTACTTTCCGCAATGCGGGGAGAATAATTCCTTGCTGAACATTGTGAGGCAGATTGCGGACAGGCTGATCAGCCTGTCCGCAATGATCGGCTCTATTGGGCTCATATTCGAAGTCTGCGTGATACTGGTCGACGTCACCGGTCGCTATTTCGGACATCCCCTGATCGGCGCTCAGGACATGTCCCAAATGGCGATGGTGATCGTTGTGTTCGGCGGCATGGCGCTGTGCGACAAGCTTGGCGGCCATATCGCTGTCGATGTCTTTGAACATACCTTTCCAGGCTGGCTCAATCGCGTCACCGATATCGCAGGCGCGCTGATCGGCTGCGCGATCTTCGCGGGCATCGCCTGGACAGTCTGGGAATCGTCACAACTCTCGCTCATGCTCAGGCTGAAGACGAACATCATCAGCCTGCCCAAAGCCTGGTTTCAATGGTCGCTGTGCGCCTTTGCAGCGATAACGGCGCTGGCCATGCTGCTGCGCGCGATCGAACTTTCCTTGAGCGGACGGGATGTACGCCAAGAACGGGAAGGCCTGTTATGAGCGCAGGGGCCATTGGCGCAGTCGGCATGGCGCTGCTGCTTGCGCTGCTGGTTTTGCGCGTGCCGGTGGCCTTCGCCATGTTCGCAATCGGCTTCGGCGGCATTGCCATTCTCAACGGATTGCCGGCCGCCATGAGCCTGATGGCCTCGGAAACATTTACGCTCGCCTCCTCTGCGGAACTCGTGGTGGTGCCGCTGTTCATTCTTATGGGTAATGTCGCGACGGCGACCGGCATGAGCCGCCGTCTCTATGACGCAGCCTATGCGATCATCGGCTCGATCCGCGGCGGCCTGGCGTCCGCGACAATCATCGGATGCGGCGGGTTCGCAGCGCTTTCCGGGTCGTCGGTGGCTTCGGCGCTCACCATGGGCAAGGTGTCGCTGGCGGAGATGGACCGCTTCAACTACGACCCGCGCCTTTCAACAGGCGCCGTCGCGGCCGGCGGAACGCTGGGCATCCTCATTCCGCCGTCGACCGGTTTCGTCATCTACGCCATCCTCACTCAGCAATCGATCGGCCGGCTGTTTCTGGCCGGCGTCCTGCCCGGACTGCTGCTTCTGACGATCTTTGTCCTTCTCATCAGCCTGCTTTGCTGGATCCGGCCGGGCTTTGGACCAGCCGGGCCAAAAACCAGCGTCTCGGAGAAATTTCAGGCCCTTGGCGGGGCGGCGCCGATACTCGGAATCATCGTCCTGACGATCGGCGGCATCTATGGCGGGTTCTTCTCGCCGGTCGAGGCGGCGGCCGTCGGCGCCGGTCTGGTCATCGTGACCGGCGCGGCCATGCGTCGGTTGACGCTGCGCGCATTGTGGGACGCGACGCAGGATTCGGTCGTGACGACAGCCACCGTCATGCTGATCCTGATCGCCGCCCACATGATCAATCCGTTCCTTGCGCTCAGTCACATTCCGCAGGCTGTCGGCGCATTTCTCGGCGCGCTCGATCTGCCGCCTTTCGGGATCCTTCTGCTGATCCTCGCCTGCTACCTGGTGCTCGGCTGCTTTCTCGAGGGCTTCGCCATGCTGGTGCTGACGATGCCGATCTTCTTTCCGGTCATCATGCAGCTCGGCATCGATCCGATCTGGTTTGGCGTTCTGCTGGTTCTGACGCTGGAAATGGGGCTGATTTCGCCGCCGGTCGGCGTCAACGTCTTCATCGTGAAATCGGTCGCCAGGGATGTCCCCCTCTCGCAGATCTTCATAGGCGTGTTACCCTTCTGGGGCGCGATGTTGGTGGCGCTGATTCTTTTGGCGGCGTTTCCGCAGATATCTCTGTTTCTGCCGAACTCGATGATCAACTAAGGTAAATCCGGGAGGAGACCATGTCGCAACAATCGCTGGAAGACAGGATCAGGCAATTCGGCAACCCGGCCACGATGATGCAGAACGCCCAGACGGGCCGCTACCAGTTTCCGATCGCACCGGAGTTCTCCACATGGATGGAGGAACAGCGCGCCTGGCGGGAAACAGCGGCGCTGATGGACCAGTCCTTTCACATGACGGATCTTTATGTTCAGGGCGCGGACACGATCCGGCTTCTGTCCGATCTCGGCGTCAACAGCTTCGCCGGTTTCGGCCGCAACAAGGCCAAGCAACTGATCTGCTGCAATCATGAGGGTTGTGTGATCGGCGACGCCATCGTCTTCGGCCTTGAAGACGACGCTGTGAATATCGTCGGCCGTCCGGTGCTGCCCAACTGGGTTCAGTATCATGCCGAAAAGGGCGACTACGACGTCACTGTCGAACGCGATATCCGGACACTGGAAAACCCTGACAAGCCCCGCAAGACATACCGCTTCGAGGTGCAGGGACCGAATGCCCTGAAGCTTCTGGAAACGGTGAACGAAGGCGGACCGCTGACGACGAAATTCTTCAACATGGGTGAAATCACCATAGCCGGATGCAAAGCCCGCACCTTGTCGCACGGTATGGGCGGCGCACAGGGTCTGGAACTCTGGGGGCCATTTGAGGACGGCGCGGCAGTCAGGGCGGCGATCCTGAAAGCCGGTGAGGCGTTCGGGTTGAGGCAGGTTGGCGCGCGCGCCTATTCCACGGCCGCTGCGGAATCGGGCTGGATCCCCTCCCCGCTGCCGGCGATCTTTACCGGCAAGGGCATGCAAGCCTATCGCGAATGGCTGCCTGCGAACGGGTTCGAAGGCGTCTCATCGCTCGGCGGCAGCCTGATGTCGGACAATGTCCAAGATTATTATCTGACGCCCTGGGATCTCGACTACGGCCGCGTCGTCAAGTTCGACCACGATTTCATCGGCCGCGAGGCGCTGGAAAAGATGGCGGACGGCCCGCACCGTCGCAAGATGACGCTGGTATGGAACCGTGACGACGTGCTGTCGGTGTTCGCCGGCATGATGGATGACGAGGACCTTCCCGCCAAACTCATGGAAATGCCGGCCGCCCATTACGCCACGCATCCCTATGACCGTGTGCAGGACGGGGGAAAGGATGTCGGCGTCTCGATCAGTCCGGTGTTTTCGGCCAACGAACGCGCGTGGATATCGCTTGCGATCCTGGACGATGCGGTCGCGCAACCGGGCGCGGAAGTCAGCGTCCTGTGGGGCGAACCGGACGGCGGCAGCGCCAAGCCCAATGTCGAACCGCACCGGCAGACGGCGGTGCGGGCAACCGTACAGCCATGGCCAATTCACGAAGCAAGCCGTAAATTCTACAGGACCCAGTCATAAACCGTTGCGCCCGATTGCAGCAGATGAAAGGAGAAGTCGATATGACCACGCCCAACGCAGGGAAGAAAATAGAGGCATCAATCGAGGTGTCTCCGAGACAGGCTGTCGAATCGGCTGATCTACCAGGGCTCTTTCCAGCAGGCGTTCGAGTCTATATCACCGATGTCGGATCAGATCCGACCGAGACACTGGTCGCCGCTGCGCGCCGCGTGCACGATCTCGGCTACACCCCGGTCCCGCATTTCGCCTCGCGCCGCCTCACAACCCGGCAGGCGCTGGAAGACCGCATCAAGGCGATGGCCGAGTCGGCCGGCGTACAGGACGTGCTCGTGATTGGCGGCGGGCTTGAAAAGCCGGCCGGCGAATTCTCTTCGAGCATGGAAGTTCTGGAAACCGGTTTCTTCGACAAATATGGCGTGACCAATATGGGGGTTGCGGGCCATCCGGAGGGAAGCCCGGACTTCTCCGAGGAAGTGGCGCTGGAAGCGCTGCGTTTGAAAAAATCCTTCGGCGAACGAACCGACGCCAAAATCCGCATTGTGACGCAGTTCGGATTCGACGGCGACAAGTTTATCAAATGGGCGGACAGCCTGAAGGATCACGGCGTCGATCTGCCCGTGCATCTTGGCGTCGCTGGCCCCGCCAAAATCACCACACTCATCAAATATGCGGCGATGTGCGGCGTCGGCAATTCGTTGAGCTTCTTCAAGCGCAATACGCGCTCTCTGACCATGCTCGCCACAAGCCACTCGCCTGAAGACGTGGTTGCGCCGATCGAAAACCATGTTCTTTCGCGGCCTGAAACCGCCATCCGGCAAATTCACGTCTTTCCCTTCGGCGGCATCAAGAAGGCCTCGGAGTGGCTCGTGGATCGCGGAAGCTGGCGACTTTCGCCGCACACGGTCAGGAACGAGACAGCCTGAAACTTGTCGAGGGGGCAGGCCCGGGCGATCAGGCTGTCGCCCGCCACGCGTAGGCGCGCCGGGCCGATTGCGATGCGAAGGCGAACCCCCATTATACCCATGGTCAGTTGGAGATCCCGACGGCACGATTGACATAGGTTGTGTCCTTCAACTGCCGCTTCAGGAATTCCGCGACGTCGCTGCGGGATATTTTAAGGGCGAGGTTGCGTTCGCCGGCTGAAAATCCCTCCCTGTACCGTCCGGACGCCGGATCGTCCGTAAAGGCGCTCGGGCGCACGATGGTCCAGTCAAGGCCGCTGGCGCGAACCAGTTGCTCCTGCAATTCGTGATCCCGAAACACCGGGCGCAGGACCAGTCCGAACATAATGCGTTTCCAGAAGAAGTTGAGATTGTCCCAGCTTTCGTGCGCGCCGAGCGTCGACTGACAGATCAGGCGCCGCACCCCGTTCCGCTGCATGGCCTGGATGACGTTCAGCGTGCCCTGCGACCGGACGACCCCCTTGCGAGACATTCCCGACCCAAGGGTGACGACCACGGCGTCGTGACCGCGGACTGCGTTCGCCACAGCCTCCGGATCCATGACGTCTCCGGCGACACGCGTAAGGTTCGGGTTCGAATTCCTCAGCTTTTCGGGATGACGCGCAAAAGCGGTTACCTCGCATCCTCCGGCAAGCATTTTATCGACAGCAAGACGGCCAACGGTTCCGGACGCCCCGAATAGAATGACTTTCATAACGATCTCCTGACTTGACACGATGTAAAGTTGACATGGTGTCAATTAGTGATAACTTTACATGATGTCAAGGAATAAACCCGATACTCGCACAAAAATTCTCGAATCCACCTGGCGACTGCTCGAAAGCACGACCGGCGACGACGTGCGCATGTCCGACATTGCGAAAGAGGCCGGCGTCAGCCGACAGGCGCTCTACCTGCATTTTCCGAACAGGGTCGATCTGCTGATCGCGACGACCCGCTACCTGGACGAGGTCAAGAATATTGATGCGCGTCTGGCCGCGAGTCGCTCGGCGACGACAGGGTTGACGCGGCTGGACGCCTTCATCGAGGCCTGGGGCAACTATATTCCCGAGATTTTCGGGGTCGCAGCGGCCTTGCTGGCGATGCAGGACAAGGATCCGGCGGCGAAAGAGGCCTGGAGCAACCGCATGCAGGCCGTGCGCGAGGGGTGCGAGGCAGCCGTCAAGGCGCTCGATCGAGACGGCCGACTGAGGCCCGAACTCGACGCTGACAAGGCGACCGACCTCTTATGGACCCTTCTGATGGTTCATAACTGGCGACAGCTTACCGTCGCCTGCGGCTGGACGCAGGAGGCCTATGTGGACGCCATGAAGACGCTTGCACGCCGAATGCTGGTTTGCGAAACCTGAACTAACGCAGTTCTTCCAGATCTGAGAAAAGCTCGAGCGCTTCGGGATTTGCAAGGGCTTCCTTGTTCTTGACCTCGCGACCGTGAACGATGTCGCGCACGGCAAGTTCAGTGATCTTGCCCGACTTGGTTCTCGGAATATCCTTCACCGCCAGCACGACGGCCGGGACATGCCGCGGGGACGCGCCGGTGCGAATGCGGCTCTTGATCCTCCTCACCAGATCCTCGTCAAGTTCGACGCCGTCGGAAAGGCGCACGAAGAGAACGACCCGCACATCATCGTCCCAGTCCTGGCCAATACATATGGCCTCGACAACCTCGTCCATCTGCTCGACCTGGTTGTAGATTTCAGCAGTGCCGATGCGCACGCCGCCGGGATTGAGCGTGGCGTCCGAGCGCCCGTGTATGATCATTCCGCCGTGCCCGGTCCACTCGGCGAAATCGCCATGGCACCATATATTGTCAAAGCGATCGAAATAGGCCGAGTGGTATTTGCTTCCGTCCTCGTCGTTCCAGAACCCGACCGGCATGCAAGGGAAAGGCCGCGTGCAGACGAGTTCGCCCTTCTCAAGACGCACCGGTTCGCCAGACTCGTTCCAGACGTCGACCGCCATGCCGAGACCGGCGCCCTGGATTTCGCCTGACCAGACAGGCTTTACGGGAACGCCAAGCACGAAGCAGGAAACAATATCCGTGCCGCCCGAAATCGAGGCAAGATGGACGTCGTCCTTGATTCCCTCATAGACGAAGTTGAAGCCTTCCGGGGAAAGCGGCGACCCCGTGGACGTCATCATGCGCATGGTCGAAAGATCATGCGAGGTCTTGGGCTTGAGCCCCGCCTTGCGCACCGCATCGATGAACTTGGCCGACGTGCCGAAAATCGTGAATTTCTCTTCCGCAGCATAGTCGAACAGGATGTTTCCGTCCGGATAGAATGGCGACCCATCGTAGAGGCACAGCACGGCCTTCGAGGCGAGGCCCGACACCAGCCAGTTCCACATCATCCAGCCGCAGGTCGTGAAATAGAACAGCCGCTCGTCTGGCCGCAGGCTGCAATGCAACTGCTGCTCTTTCAGATGCTGCAGCAGCGTGCCCCCGGCCGAATGGACGATACATTTCGGGATGCCCGTGGTGCCCGAGGAAAACAGGATGTAGAGCGGATGGTTGAACGGCAGCCGCGTATAGACGACGTCGCGGCTCTGGAACGGCGCGATAAAATCCGACAGCGTGGCTGCATTGTCGAGCGCAGCAGCGAGATCGGCGGCTTCGCCGGCATAGGGAATGACAACGGTCTTCAAGGGCTTCAACGCCTTTTCCACCGTCTTCAGTTTTTCCGAAACATCCTGCTTCTTGCCATTGTACCAGTAGCCGTCACAGGAAATGAACAGTTTCGGTTCGATCTGGCCGAAACGGTCAAGCACCCCCTTGTCGCCGAAATCAGGAGAACAGGACGACCAGATGGCGCCTATGGACGCTGTGGCGAGCATCGCCGCAATCGTTTCCGGCATGTTCGGCATCATGGCGGCGACGCGGTCGCCTTGCTCCACGCCCAGATCCCGCATCGCCTGCTGAAGGCGCGAGACCAGACTGCGCAATTCATCCCAACTCAATCTCGAGCGGACCTTGTCTTCTCCCCGAAAAATGATGGCGTCGCCTTCGCCGCTGCACGACAGAAGGTTTTCGGCGAAGTTCAATTGGGCGTCGGGAAAGAAGGCCGCGCCCGGCATGGCGTCGCCATTCGCAAGGATCCGCTCGCCCTTCTCGCCTGTCACGCCGCAGAAATCCCAGACGCACGACCAGAAAGCCGCGCGATCATTCACGGACCAGTCGTAAAGCGCATCGTAATCGGCGAGTTCCTGACCGGTGGCCTGTGCACAATAACGCGCAAATGCAGTGACCGTTGCGCTTTCAATCGCTTCCCTTGACGGCGCCCACAATGGTTTTTGATCGGTCATCTACCCCTCCGATGATGAAAACGGACTGTTACGAAAATGTTGCTTACTCCAGCGACGGGCTGCAGATCAATTTACTGCAGCCATATTTTCACGCCAAAGCCGGTCGATATGTCGAAATATTTCTGGCAACCGGCGTCGCGCATTCGGATCGCAAAACCGCCACATGAGTGAATATTGAGTGTTTGCAATTCCTTGCAGCAGGCTTTACCCCTGATTTCATTCATGTATGGAGGATCTCGTCGAGTTGGAAGAAACCGGTTCACGCCGTACTGGTTGGATTCGCTGGATCGTCGCGGCAATCATCATTGCGGTGATCCTGGCGATTGTCAGCGGCATCGCGCTGCCATACGCCATCTCGACGGATCTGGTGAAGGACAGGCTGGAAAGAGAGATTTCCGAATGGACCGGCCATCAGGTCGAGCTCATCGACAGGCCGGAGATCGGTTTCTGGCCGGTTCCCCATATCGACCTGAACCGGGTCAGCATCACATCGCAACTGACGAATGACGCGGAACCGATCCTCTACGCCGACGAGATCAAGGCGGATTTCAGCATCCTGTCGGCTCTGACCGGCGATCCAAGCTTCTCGAACTTCATCATGGTGCGACCCGTCATGCGGGTCGAGAGGCTGCCCGACGGGCGAACGCCATGGTACAGCAGCACAGGGCGCATAGCCGAAGCCGTCGCCGCCACGATCGCCAAAAGCGAGGCGGCGGCCGGCGACGTCGACGCCAAATCCATGCCGGTTCCCGACTACCGGCTCGGCGATGTCACGATCCAGGACGGAACCCTGTCCTGGACGAACAGTCCGGCTGGCGTCGAGGAAAAGGTAACCGCGATCAACGGAACGATCAGCTGGCCTCGCCTTAACAGCCAGTTGCGCGGCAGCGTCAAGGGCATCATCCGCGGCGAGGCGATTGCATTGACCGTCGTATCCGACAAGCCGCTGGCGCTGCTTTCGCGGCAGACGGCGCCGATCGATCTGCAGATGGTTTCCACGCCTCTGTCGTTCTCATTCGACGGCACGGCCAACCTTTCGGACAAACCGTTTTTCGGCGGCAAGCTCAATATGCAGAGCACGTCGATGCGATTGCTGCTGGAATGGGCCGGCACGAAGATCAAACCCGGAGAGGCGCTGGGCGCAGTTTCGCTGGACGCGGAAGTTCAGATACAGCGCGGCCGGTCCATCCTCGACAAACTGATCCTGGAACTGGAGGGCAATCGCGGCATCGGCGTGCTGGATATTGAATATTCCGACGAGCAGAAACCCGGCGTCTCGGGCACCCTGGCCTTCAGCACGCTCGACATCATGTCCTTCCTGCGCGCGTTCACGCCGCTGCCACAGTCCGGCGACGACATTTCGAGCACCATCGACACGTCCTTTCTCCATCAGCTTTCGCTTGATCTGCGCCTTTCCGCGCAATCCGCCACTCTTGGACCGCTCAATCTCGCCAATGTCGCCGCCGCCGGACGCATCGCCGACGGTCGCGCCACCTTCGACGTCGGTGATGCGACGGCCTATGGCGGCCGCCTGCTTGGCCGCATCATGCTCGCGGAAAAGGGCATCGAAGGCGGAGGCGGGATCAAGTTTTCCGGTCGAGACATCAATCTCGAACAGGCGCTGAACGCCTTGAACTATGGCGGCCCCATTCTGCAGGGGCAGGCTTCCTTCGACATCAACCTCGCCTCCCGCTACCCGGCCTGGGCGACGGCGGCCACAGATCTTGACGGCAAATTCAAGCTTTCAATCGCCAACGGCGCCATTCCCGCCTTCAATCTGGAGGAATTCAAGAAGCGCGCCACGAGCGAGCAGTTTTTCGACATCAGCACGGTGGCCGACGGATCGCTGGCCTTTCAAACGGCCGAGATCGATGTCGATCTTTCCAACGGGCAGGCGCTGGTGAAATCCGGCCAAATCGTTTCCGCCAACGCCACGATAGAACTGACCGGCGTAATTCCTTACGCGCGCGGCGGACTGGCGCTGGTCGGCACGTTGACGGAAGGCCCGCCTGCGTCAGAGAACGCCGAAGCAGGCGATCCGCCGGCGGAGACCCGTTTCTTCGTTGGCGGATCCTGGCCAAGGCCGGTTATTTCGCCGATCTTCATGCCGTAGAGACGCAACACCTTACTGGTAATCGAAGGCGCTGAGCCCTGTAACCATCTCGTCCAGCCCCGAGGGGCGCGTGAGCGGCGGCTCGGCGCGCGCAGGGCAGGCCTGGCGTTCGCACAGCCTGCATGACGGGCCGATCGGCATCGGCGGAAGGCCGGGAGCGGACGCCGCAGCGCCGTAGACGACATCGTCCTTGAAACCGATATCGCAGCCGATCATCAATGCGGTCCGGCGCACGCGCTCGTTGAATGCGCCCCGCGGACCTTCCAGCGTTCTCGAAACGGTGAGGAACTCCGCCCCGTCCGGCATCTCGACGGCCTCAACGAAGACCTGGCCCGGCTGGCTAAAGGCTGCGTGGATGTTGAGCTTCGGACAAGCGCCGCCGAATCTTGAATGTGGAAACCCCCTCGCGCCGGCGCGCCTGAACCGGTTTCCGGCATTGTCTATTTCCAGCATGAAAAACGGTATGGCTGCAGCGCCTGGTCGTTGCAGCATCGTCAGGCGATTGGCCGCCTGCTCCCAGGAAACCCGGAAGCGCGAGCACAGGACGTCGATATCGTAGCGCGCGCGAACAGCCGCCGACTGGAACGCATTGTAGGGCATCAGTAGGGCATGCGCCGCATAACGCGCGATCTCGAAGCGTCCGAGGCGACGCGCCTCGTCCGTGGCGAAACCGAAATCGTCGAGTTCCTTTTGCACGATTTCCCGCATGGCGAGCTGGCTGGCCTCGACCGCCATTTCGCGAAGCTGGTCCGGGGGAGACAGCCGCTCGGACAGGAAAAGCCGCATGGAATGCCGGTCGAACCGCCTTCGCCAGTTGGGCATGGTGTGGACAGGCAGCAGCCGGACGACAATACCGTGTTCGCGCTTCAGCCAGTCTTTCAGCGACGACCCCGGATCGTCGCCGGAAATATTGTCAGCGGCGAAGGCCTCCGCCGCAACTTCGATCTTCTCGAAGTAGTTGGGTCGTCCCTCGAATGCTTCGCGCACCTCGTCCACAGGCAGCCGGGCGCTTGAAACAGATGTGGAGCGTCCCTCGCTCGCCAAAAGATCCGACAGGTCCGAAAGCCGCGACTGCGATTCCTTGTAGGCGCGATAGAGCTTGATGAACCCCGACGCCGCGTTGGGCGCGGCGTCCGCAACTTCGATCAGTTCCTGGTCGCCCGGCAGTTCATCGGCGAGCATGGGATCGGTAAAGACCTCCTTCAACGCCGTGACGGTCACCGTTGCTTCGCCCTGCAGCTCCTCCAGATCGAGCTTGTAGACGGAAGACAATTTGATCAGCAGCTGGACCGTCAGCGGCCGCTGGTTCCGTTCAATCAGGTTGAGATAGGACGGCGAAATGCCGAGTTCCTCGGCCATGGCCGTCTGGGTAAGGCCGAGTTCGTTGCGCACGCGACGCAGCCGTGGACCGGCGAATATCTTCTGTTCTGCCAATTTTACACCTTTTTACAAGACTTGACAGTTCCGACGCCCATTGTCGCTATTACAATTTTTACAAATTTACAATCGTACTTTGTCAAAATATCAACACTGTGACCCGATTATCGCCCACGTTTCCGGGAATTTTCTGGCGTTTTGTGCGTTGCGATGTAAATGCAGTCACATCGAAATTGATCACTGGTCACTCCAGACCTGATGAAGCAAAGAAGTAGCGGAGCAAGCTATGACTGATTTTTACAACTTGGTTCCTTCAGCGCCTGAAGGCCGTTTCGACGGCATCGAACGTCCATACTCCGTTGCCGATGTGCAGCGGCTGCGCGGTTCGGTCCAGATCAAATATTCCCTGGCCGAAATGGGCGCAAACCGTCTTTGGCAGCTCATTCAGGACGAAGACTTCGTCAATGCGCTGGGCGCCCTCTCCGGCAACCAGGCCATGCAGATGGTCCGCGCCGGCCTGAAGGCCATCTATCTCTCCGGTTGGCAGGTCGCCGCCGACGCCAACACCGCGTCCGCCATGTACCCCGACCAGTCGCTTTATCCGGCCAACGCCGGTCCGGAACTGGCCAAGCGCATCAACCGCACCCTGCAGCGGGCCGACCAGATCGAGACGTCCGAAGGCAACGGTCTTTCGGTCGACACCTGGTTCGCCCCGATCGTCGCTGACGCGGAAGCCGGCTTCGGAGGCCCCCTGAACAGCTTCGAACTGATGAAGGCTTATATCGAAGCAGGCGCCGCCGGCGTACACTATGAAGATCAGCTCGCCTCGGAAAAGAAATGCGGCCATCTCGGCGGCAAGGTCCTGATCCCGACGGCAGCCCACATTCGCAATCTCGACGCAGCCCGTCTGGCCGCCGACGTCATGGGAACGCCGACGCTGGTGATCGCCCGCACCGACGCAGAAGCCGCGAAGTTGCTGACATCGGACATCGACGAGCGCGACCAGCCTTTCGTCGATTACGACGCCGGCCGCACTGCGGAAGGCTTCTATACCGTCAAAAACGGCCTGGATTCCTGCATCGCGCGCGCCATCGCCTATGCCGAGCACGCCGACCTGATCTGGTGTGAAACCTCCAAGCCGGACCTGGAGCAGGCAAAGCGCTTCGCCGAAGGCGTTCACAAAGCCCATCCGGGCAAGATGCTGGCCTATAACTGCTCGCCTTCGTTCAACTGGAAGAAAAATCTGGACGACGCGACGATCGCCAAATTCCAGCGCGAACTGGGCGCCATGGGCTACAAGTTCCAGTTCATCACGCTCGCCGGTTTCCACCAGCTCAACTACGGCATGTTCGAACTGGCGCGCGGCTACAAGGATCGTCAGATGGCCGCCTACTCGGAACTGCAGGAAGCGGAATTCGCCGGCGAAGCCAATGGCTACACGGCGACCAAGCACCAGCGCGAAGTCGGCACCGGCTATTTCGACGCAGTCTCGATGGCCATCACCGGAGGACAGTCCTCGACCACAGCCATGGGCGAATCGACTGAAACCGCGCAGTTCCGGCCGGCCGCCGAATAAATACCACGGAGGGCGCGGGAAACGCCCTCCTTCACCCCGACGGAGCTTCCGTCATCTGCATACGCCAGAAAAGGAGTACCGAAATGGCACCGCAGACACGCGTCAAGGAACGGGCAGAAGAACAGTCTTCCGCCATGAGCGCAGATCAGCAGACCCTGATCCGCATGGTCGCCAACGACCTGCACAGGCTCAACCAGTCCGTGATGAAAGCCGTGGACGCAGGCGTGTCGGTCGAACTCGTCCGCTCCGCCCGTCATCATGGCGGCGACGGCAACTGGGGCGACCTGCTTATTCCGGTGATCGTCACGCAGGGTAAATAATCTGGGAGGGCAGCTTCGCACTTCGCGAACTGCTGAAAAGGCCGCCGAATGAGGGAAGCTATCTGCCCCCTCTCCTCGGCGGCCTTTTCGTGTTATCAGATTCCTGAACCGTTTCGGCAAAGGAAAGCGATACCGTCGAGGACCCCATGCGGCATGAGGACAAGAAGAACATTTCCAACGAGCAGAATCTGCCCGACAATTCGGAGGACCCTCTCCACCCACGCTCACTGAGACCCAAAAAAAGCCGCAGCAAACCAGGCTATCTGGACAATGTGCGCGGCGTGAAGAGCTGGAAGCAGGTTCGCGAATGGCTCAATTGGCGCGGAATAGAAGATATCGAATGCATCACGCCCGATCTCGCCGGCATACCGCGCGGAAAGATGATGCCGTCGTCCAAATTCACGTCCAATACGTCGCTGTCGCTGCCCTCGGCGCTCTATCGACAGACGATTTCCGGCGAATATCCGGAGGAAACCGGCAATTTCCGCTACGATCCGCGCGACGGCGACCTCAAGCTTGTGCCCGATCTGACAACCCTGTCCGCCGTTCCCTGGGAATCGGACCCGACAGCGCAGGTGATCTGCGACATCGTCGACACCAACGGCCAGGCTGTCGAGTATACGCCGCGCAATGTTCTCAAACGCGTGCTGCGCCTCTACAATGAGCAGGGCTGGAAGCCCGTCGTCGCGCCCGAGATAGAGTTCTATCTGATCGCGATCGACAACGATCCCGACAATCCGCTTCAGCCGCCTGTCGGACGGTCCGGTCGGACGATCGCCGGCGGTCAGGCCTATTCCATCGCCGGCGTCAATGAATTCGACGAGCTCATCGACGACATCTACCATTTCTCGGAAGCGCAGGGCCTCGAAATCGATACGCTCATCCATGAGGAAGGCCCGGCCCAGCTCGAGATCAATCTGCGCCATGGCGATCCGGTGGAGCTCGCCGACCAGGTCTTCATGTTCAAGCGCACACTGCGTGAGGCGGCCCTCAAGCACGGCATCTACGCAACCTTCATGGCCAAGCCGATGCAGGGCCAGGCCGGCTCGGCGATGCACATTCACCAATCGATCATCGACGCAAAAAGCGGCGCCAATATCTTCTGCAATCCGGACGGGTCTGCCTCACCGCGCTTTTTCTCGTTCATCGGCGGCATGCAGCACTTCATCCCGAAAGCGCTGGTAATGATGGCGCCCTACGTGAATTCCTACCGGCGGCTCACGCCTGAAATGGCCTGCCCGGTCAACACCGCATGGGGATACGACAACCGCACCACCGCTTTCCGGATTCCGAACTCCGAACCGGCGGCGCGGCGCGTCGAAAACCGCCTGCCGTCTTCGGACGCCAATCCGTATCTGGCGCTCGCCGCATCGCTTGCCTGCGGTTATCTCGGCATGATGCAGGAACTGGAGCCCGGCAACCCGACGTCGCACACCGCCAATGAGGGAACGACAGTCGATCTGCCGAGAGGACTTCTCGAGGCCGTCGCCTTGCTGGAAAGCGAACCCGCCTTCGCCGAAGTCCTGGGCGCGGAGTTCATCGGCAACTATGCCGGCGTCAAACGCGGCGAGTTCGAAACGTTCATGCGGGTCATCAGCCCGTGGGAGCGGCAATATTTGCTGCTCAACGCCTGACATGGCGACCCTCGAAGCAATGCGGCGAGCCTTCATTCGAGCGCCGGCCGCCCTGGATTAGAGGCGCTGACACAGAGAGTTCACAAATTCGATCTGGTCTTTTTAAATCGATTAGATTAAAGCACCATGGATATCCCCCGAACAGTCGGAATTCGTCATGAGCAGCCAGACTATCCCCGTTGATCCCTTTGACTACGTCGTGTTTGGCGGCACGGGCGACCTGGCCGAGAGGAAGCTGCTGCCTGCGCTCTATCATCGCCAGATCGCCGGTCAGCTGACTGAACCAACCCGGATCATCGGGGCATCGCGCTCGGAAATGGACACCGAGGCCTACCGCAATTTCGCCAGCGAGGCGCTGGCGAAGCACCTCAAACCCGGCGAATTCGACGACAAGGAGGTCGGCGACTTCCTGAAACGGCTGCAATATGTTTCTGTCGACGCAAACTCCGACCGGGGCTGGGACAAACTCGGCAAAGTGCTCGAAGGCGGTGAAAACTGCATTCGCGCCTTTTATCTCGCCGTCGCGCCATCACTCTTTGGCGATATCTGCGAACAGATCGCAAAGCACGCGCTGGTCAACGCGCAAACCCGCGTTGTGGTGGAAAAACCGATCGGCCGCGACCTGGCGTCGGCGCACGAACTCAACGACACGATCGGCCGGGTTTTCGACGAAGAACAGATTTTTCGCATCGACCATTATCTGGGCAAGGAAACGGTCCAGAATCTCATGGCCCTTCGTTTCGCCAACGCGCTCTACGAACCTTTGTGGAACTCTGCGCATGTCGACCACGTCCAGATCACCGTCGCCGAGGAAGTGGGCCTTGAAGGACGGGCAGGCTATTACGACAAGGCGGGCGCCCTGCGCGACATGGTGCAGAACCACATGATGCAACTGCTCTGCCTTGTCGCCATGGAAGCGCCGCCTTCAATGGACGCGGAGGCCGTGCGGGACGAGAAACTCAAGGTTCTGAGAGCGTTGAGCCCGATCGATCAGAACAACGCCGAAAAGCTGACGGTGCGCGGCCAGTATCGGGCGGGCGCCTCGGCCGGCGGCGCCGTCAAGGGTTATCTCGACGAACTCGGCGACAAGACCTCGAATACGGAGACATTCGTCGCGATCAAGGCCGAGATCCTGAACTGGCGCTGGGCCGGCGTGCCGTTTTATCTCAGAACCGGCAAGCGCCTGGGCCAGCGCGTTTCCGAAATCGTCATCGCCTTCAAGCCGATACCACATTCCATCTTCGACCAGAGCGCCGGCAGGGTGATCGCCAACCAGCTGGTCATCCGATTGCAGCCGGACGAAGGCGTACGGCAATGGATCATGATCAAGGATCCCGGGCCCGGCGGCATGCGGTTGCGCCACGTGCCGCTGGACATGAGCTTCGCCGAAGCCTTCGGCGTCCGCAATCCGGACGCCTATGAACGCCTGCTCATGGATGTCGTACGCTGCAACCAGACCCTGTTCATGCGCCGCGACGAGGTCGAGGCGGCATGGCGCTGGATCGATCCGATATTGAAGGCCTGGGAGGAAACCGCCCAGACGAGCCACAGCTATACGGCGGGCACCTCCGGTCCAACGCAATCCATCGCCCTGATAGAAAGAGACGGCCGCACCTGGCATGAGAGCAACTGACGTCTGAATTCAATGAACCAGCCAGAACCGCACGAATTTGAAGACCGGGAGGCCCTTGCGCAGGCGCTTTCAAACCGTATTGCGACGGCGTTGTCAGACGCCATTGAACTCAGAGGCCGGGCGTTGCTTGCAGTCTCCGGCGGCTCGACGCCGCGCGAACTGTTCAAGGCGCTGAGCGTCGAGGAGATCGACTGGAGCAAGGTCACAGTGACGCTTGTCGACGAGCGCTTCGTTCCGCCTTCACACGACCGGTCCAATCACCGGCTTGTGGCGGCGTGCCTGCTGCAGAACGCCGCCGCCCCGGCGCACTTCATTCCGCTCTACAACAATGCGGAGACGCCTGTCGAAGCGGCAAGGCAAGCATCCCGGCAGTTGGAACAGGCGGGCGACGCCATCGATGTCGCGATACTGGGGATGGGCGCCGACGGACACACGGCCTCATGGTTTCCCGGAAATGAGGGCCTGCCCGAATTGACGTCGCCGACCCAGGAAAAGCCGGTCATGGCGGCCGAGGGCACAGGCGTGCCCGAGCCGCGACTGACGCTGACGCTGCCCCGCATCGCCGGAGCGCGTCTGCTGGTGTTGCACATCGAAGGCGCTGACAAAAAAGAGACGCTCGACCAGGCGCTTGCAGGCGAAGCGGTGGAAGAGATGCCGATCCGCGCCATATTCAATTCAGACGCGCCTTCAGTCCAGCTTTACTGGGCGCCATAGGCCGGAACCACAATTCTAACCGCCAACCTGGCAGGACAGAAATGGCTGCACGAAACGACATAACGCGCATCACTGAACGAATTGTCGAGCGCTCGCGCGCAAGCAGAGAAATCTATCTCGAACGCATCGAAAAGGCCGGGCGCGAAGGGCCGCACCGCACCGAGTTGTCCTGTGGCAACCTCGCCCATGGATTCGCCGCCTGCGGCCTGTCGGACAAGGACGCGCTTGCCGGCGACGCCGTGCCGAATCTCGGGATCATCACCGCCTACAACGACATGCTGTCGGCGCATCAGCCATTCGAACATTTTCCCGATCTGATCCGGGCCGCCGCGCGCGACGCGGGTGGCGTCGCACAGGTCGCCGGCGGCGTGCCCGCCATGTGCGACGGGGTTACGCAAGGTCAGCCGGGCATGGATCTGTCGCTGTTTTCGCGCGATGTGATCGCCATGTCAGCGGCCGTTGGGCTATCGCACAACATGTTCGACGCGGCCGCCTTTCTCGGCGTCTGCGACAAGATCGTTCCGGGTCTGGTTATCGCGGCCCTGACCTTTGGCCATCTTCCAGCCGTCTTCATTCCCGCAGGGCCGATGACGTCAGGCCTTCCCAACGAAGAGAAAGTTCGCATTCGCCAACTTTACGCCGAAGGCAAGGTGGGTCGCGCGGAACTGCTGGAATGCGAGTCGCAATCCTACCACGGCCCGGGCACCTGCACCTTCTACGGCACCGCCAATTCCAACCAGATGCTAATGGAGATCATGGGGTTTCACCTGCCCGGCGCCTCCTTCATCAATCCCGGCACGCCGCTGCGCGACGCCCTGACGAAAGAAGCCGCAAAACGGGCGCTGGCGATTACCGCGCTCGGCAACGAATACACGCCGGCGGGCGTCATGTTCGACGAACGCAGCGTGGTCAACGGTCTTGTCGGCCTGCACGCAACGGGCGGATCCACCAATCACACCCTGCATCTGATCGCCATGGCGCGCGCGGCGGGCATTCACCTGAGCTGGGAAGATATTTCCGAGCTGTCGGACATCGTGCCGCTGCTTGCCCGCGTCTATCCCAATGGCCCGGCCGATGTGAACCATTTCCATGCCGCCGGCGGCATGGGGTTCCTCATCGGACAGTTGCTGGCAGGCGGACTGCTGCACGACGACGTCAGGACCGTCTGGGGAGAGGGCATGGCGGCCTATGCGAGCGAGCCAAGGCTAACAGAAGACGGCGCTGTGCGGCGCGAACCGGCCGCCGCGAAAAGCGGCGACGACAAGGTGCTCTCTACGATCGACAAACCGTTTCAGCCGAATGGCGGTCTGAAAATGCTGAGCGGCAATCTCGGCAAGTCGGTCATCAAGATTTCCGCCGTGAAACCCGAACGCCGGGTGATCGAGGCTCCTGCGAAAATCTTCGACAGCCAGAAGGACCTGCAGGACGCCTTCAAGGCCGGCCACCTGGATTGCGATTTCGTCGCCGTGGTGCGTTTCCAGGGACCAAAGGCCATGGGCATGCCCGAACTGCACAAGCTGACGCCGCCGCTCGGCGTGCTGCAGGATCGCGGCCACAAGGTGGCGCTTGTCACCGACGGACGCATGTCCGGCGCCTCCGGCAAGGTTCCGGCGGCGATCCACCTGACGCCGGAAGCAGTCGACGGCGGCCCGATCGCGAGGATCCGCGAAGGCGACATCATCCGGCTCGACGCGACCGCGGGCACGCTGGAAGTGCTTGTCGATCACGCGGAGTTCGACAAGCGCGCGCCTGAGACCGCCGATCTGACGGAAAGCAGCTACGGCATGGGCCGGGAACTGTTCGCCAATCTCAGGGCCGCCGCAGGTCCGGCCGACCAGGGCGCCAGCGTTCTGTACTGAGTATCAGAACTTCGGCGGCGTGCGCCCGGCCGCACGGTAGGCGGAAACGACTGTATTGGCCATCAGCATGGCGATCGTCATCGGTCCGACCCCGCCCGGCACTGGCGTAATCGCGCCGGCGACTTCCGAACATTCCTCATAGGCGACGTCGCCGACGAGGCGCGTCTTGCCTTCGCCGCGCTCGGGCGCCGGGATGCGATTGATGCCGACGTCGATGATCGTTGCGCCCGGCTTGATCCAGTCCTTCTTCACCATTTCGGGTCGGCCGACGGCCGCGACCACGATATCGGCGTTGCGGCAGGCAGCCGGCAGATCCGGCGTACGGCTGTGTCCGACGGTGACCGTCGCATTGGCGGCGAGGAGCAGGCTCGCCATGGGCTTGCCGACGATGTTGGACCGCCCGATGACGATCGCGTTGAGACCGGACAGGTCCCCGCCCCGCACGCGCTCGATCAGCAGCATGGAGCCGGCCGGCGTACAGGACACAAAAGCCTCATCGATGTCGCCGACTGTCAATTTGCCTGTATTGATGACGTGAAAGCCATCGACATCCTTTTCGGGACTGATTTTCTGGATCACCAGGCTTTCGTCGATATGCGAGGGCAGAGGGAGCTGAACCAGAATACCGTGGATCGACGGATCGTTGTTGAGATCCTCGACGAGCCTGAGCAGGTCAGCTTCGCTGGTCGATTCCGGCAGCGTGTGTTCCACCGAATGGAATCCACACTCGCGCGCCTTGCGCCCCTTGGAGGCGACATAGACCTGGCTTGCCGGATCCTCGCCGACAATCACCACCGCTATGCCCGGCGTCACGCCGGTCTCTGTCTGCAACGTCTGCGATGCGTTCTTGACCGTTTCGATCACTTCCGCCGCGACCGCCTTGCCGTCTATCACCGTGGCCATTCTGCTCTCCCCTTGCAACTTGCTGTGGCGCGCCTGTCGCTTACGTCGCTGACGCGGCAAGCGCAAGCCGTCACGCCGCCGCAGTGTGCAGATTTACAGCCGGGAAAATGGTCGAGAAACGGCGTTTCATGCACGATTTCACGCCTTCCCGACTTCTAAACAGTCGCCCGCCGGCTATAGAGTGCTCCTATGCGCCCTTCCCCTTCCTGTCTCTTCGATCCCGTCACGCTGCCATGCGGACGCATTCTCAAGAACCGTTTGGCGAAATCCGCCATGTCCGATTCGCTCGGCGACGGGCGCGGCGACCCCACGCCGCAACAAGTCCGGCTCTATGAGAGATGGGCTGAAGGCGGACTTGGCCTCTCGATTGTCGGCGAGGCCCAGATCAATCCGCATTTTGCGGAAAAGCCGGGCAACCTCGTGCTCAACGCCGCATCAAACAACAGGCTTTTTGCCGACCTGGCGCGAAGGGCGCAGACGTGCGACGCGCAACTATGGCTGCAACTCGGTCATGCTGGCGCCTTGGCGTATCCCCCGACCAGCCGACCGGCGGGACCGAGCGCTCTCGACCTGCCGGGACTGGTCTGCGACGAACTGTCCGGTGCGGCGATCAGACGGCTTCCGGAGGAATTTGCGCAGGCCGCGGCGCTTGCCAGGACGTTCGGATTCGGCGGCGTGCAGATCCACGCCGCGCACGGGTTTTTGCTCAGCCAGTTCCTCTCACCTCTTTTCAATCGCCGCAGCGACGCATTCGGCGGATCGGTCAGCGCCAGTAGCCGCATCCTTGTCGACATCATTGAAAGCACGCGACAGGCGGTCGGACCGGATTTTCCCGTGGCGGTCAAGCTCAACGCCACCGACGGGCTGGATGGGGGACTGACAGACGTGGAGTCGCTGGAGGTGGTGGAACGCCTTGATTCCACATCGCTGGATCTGATCGATATCAGCGGCGGAACCTATTTTCCGGGCGCTAAAGCCAGCTCCGACAGCGCCGCATCCGGCCCGTATTTTCTCGAATTTGCAAGGCAGGCGCGGAAACTGACGGACAAGCCGCTGATGGCGACCGGCGGCTTCAAGACAAGAGAGCAGGCGATCGACGCCGTGGCATCCGGCGCGGTCGATCTTGTCGGCATGGCGCGCGCTTTCGCGCTGGCGCCCAATCTTGCAGATCGCTGGAAAACACCCGAACCGGCCGATCCGCAATTTCCGAGATTTGGAAAGACAGGTCCCGGCGAGATCACGTCCTGGTATACGATGCGCCTCTCGGCATTGGCTGAAGACGAAGAGGTCGCGCCGGAGATCGACCCCGCCGAGGCGATGCGTCTCTATGAAGCCCGTGACAGAGCGCGCGTCGCGACCTGGCTAGATGCTTTTCCGCTGCCCTGAAGATGACTGCTCGTCCCGTCGCGCGCGCGTTGCGTCGTCAACCAGGGCGCGGATCTGCTTCAGGAGCGGATGGCGATCGGTCGCAGAAAGCCCGTAGGTCAGGTTGAACTCATAGTCGAAATCAGGCGCATTCTTCCCGACCACATGCTGAAGCATGGTCTCCAGCTTGTCGAAGCCCTTGGCCATAACCGCCTCCGGCGTTGACGCTTCATTGTATTCATCCCAGAGCGCGATGATTTCCGCCTTCAAATCCTCCGGCAATGGCGAACACAACACGACGAGGTCGCGTCGTTCACGCGCCGCCCGATCGTCGTCTTCGCGCTGATGGATCGCCGGCACGTCGCCGGAAATCGCCTCGCCGAGATCATGAACGATGCAGAGTTTGATCAGCCGATGCAGATCGAC
Organism: Flavimaribacter sediminis; assembly: GCF_019492055.1. Taxonomy (GTDB): domain Bacteria; phylum Pseudomonadota; class Alphaproteobacteria; order Rhizobiales; family Rhizobiaceae; genus Flavimaribacter; species Flavimaribacter sediminis. The sequence goes on from NZ_JAICBX010000002.1 coordinate 335,678, forward strand.
GTCATGCAATTCCTTCTCGAACAGCATCACCAGAAGGCACAGGCGCCAGCTGTGCTCGGCAGTGCTTTCGGCGCGTCCACCGGACGTCACGCCGCTGCGCAGTGTGTCCTTCAGCCGTTCCGCCTGGTGGAGGAAATCGATAATCCCCCTGATGCGCGCAGTATCCATTTCCGTCATGTCGCGATTACATTAACGCCGGCGGCGCCCCAGCGCGACAGGCGGAATAAATTATGCGTCGAGTTTGCACGGACCATCGCGCACCAGGCGCGCGAAGCTGCCGTCGGACAGCGCTATGCGGGTCCAGCGAATTCTTCCCGCCCGGATGACCAGTTCCGGATGCTCGATCCGTTCGGTCGCGAATTCGACATCGTCGGCGATCAGTTCGTCCCATCCGTCTTCGCCCAGTCTTTGCTCCGCCGTGACAATGTCCTTCGATGCATAGCGCCACAGCGACTTGCCGAGAAATCCGGCGACGCCGTCCCGCCAGTCCTCGGCGCGCGATGGAGACGCCGCAAGCAGGCGATGGCTTACGTCGCACACCAGATGCACCCGCTCGGCGCTGGTCGACACCAGTTCGAGAAGCGCGCTGTCAGCCGCCGACACCGGGCGCGCCGTCAACAGACTGACGATGCGGCCGACATGGCGCTTCTCCGGCAGCAACGCGCCGCTCTCCCAACGGGAAATCGTGGTCTGTGAAACGCCGACATCAGCGGCCAGCGCCGATTGCTTGACCTTGTTGAGCACGCGCCAGCGACGAAGCGATCCGCCGATCCGGCCGGCGCGAAGAGGTGGGATCTGAGACATGCGAACGAGTATAATGCAGGGCGCGCCAATGTCGAAGAAATTGGCGTCGTCGCAATTGACAATTTCTCATTTGAGAGAAATATTCCCTTATATGAGCGATGTTATTGATGACGCGTCCACGGACCTGCGGATTGCGCAACGGCTGAAAGGGTTAAGGACCGAAAAAGGTTGGTCGCTGGACGAGCTTGCCTCGCGCAGCGGCGTCAGCCGAGCCACGCTTTCAAGACTTGAAAAAGCGGAGGTCAGTCCGACGACCAGCGCGCTTGGACGCCTGTGTTCAGCCTTCGGCATCACCATGTCGCGCCTGATGCTGATGATCGAGGATGACTTTGCGGCCCTGCTTGCGCGATCGGACCAGCCTGTCTGGCGCGACCCGGAGATCGGATTTCGCAGACGATCCGTGTCGCCGCCGGCAGGCGCGCTGGCGGGCGAGGTGCTGGAATGCGAGATCGACCCGGGAGCGCGCATCGAGTACGACGCGCCGCCCCGCCCTGGCCTGGAACACCACCTCGTAATGCTGGATGGCAGACTGGAGGTCGTCGTCGCAGGAATACGTCATCATCTGGTTTCCGGCGATTGCCTGCGATTCCAGCTTTCCGGACCGAACGCCTTCGAGACGCCTGAGGACCAGGGCGCGAAGTATCTTCTTTTTATCGTGTGAGAGCCATGACCACGCAAACCGCTGCAATAACCAGAATGACCGTCGACGATTTCGAGAGGCGCATCGACGATTTCGCGACCGTGCTGCACGCCTGCGTCCATGCTGGCGCCAACGTCAACTTCGTCCTGCCGTTCAGCCGTGAAGACAGCGCGGCCTTCTGGATGGACAAGGTCGCGCCGGCGCTTGCAAACGGCAAACGCGTCCTCTGGGCGGCGATGGAAAACGAGCGGGTCGCGGGGACGGTCCAGCTCGACTACGACACACCGCCCAACCAGCCGCATCGCGCCGAGGTGACCAAGCTTCTGGTCCATCCGGACTTCCGGCGGCGCGGCCTTGCGAAGGCGTTGATGGCCGAACTGGAAACCGAAGCCCAGCGACTTGGCCGAAGCCTCATCACGCTCGACACCCGCACCGGCGACAAGGCGGAGCCGCTCTACGCCTCCTTGGGCTACCAGACAGTCGGAATTATCCCGGATTTCTGCGTTGACCCGATCGAAAACCGTCTGCATCCGACCACGATCATGTACAAGGCGCTTTGAAATACCGGCCGCCGATCGAATTGAAGGACTATGAAGTTCACTGGTCCTGGACGAAACGCTCCAGTTTGCCCAGTGTCTGCAATCCCAGTTCCACGGCGCCGAAGCCTTTGGCCTGCTGAAACTCGGCCGCCGTGCTGAAAACCATTCCCAGCGTGACTTTCGTGTACCCGCCCTGCACCTCGAACGACGCCCAGGCATCGGCGTGTTTCGGTCCGTTTTCGCCCCAATGCAACGAATAGCCGAGCCTCTCTTCGGGCCGAACCTCACTGTAAAGATGATGGTTCGCGAAGACTGTGCCGTCGGGCCCGATCATGTCGAACACCCACTCTCCGCCCTCACGCAGATCAATCCTCGTGGTTCGACAGGAGAAACCGTCCGGACCCCACCATTGCGGCAGCGTTTCATTGTTCATCCAGGCGCCCCACACGATGGATCGCGGCGCCTTGATCACCCGCTGCAAAATCATGGTCCGCTCAGCCGCGCCGGAAAGGCTGTCCAGTCCGGCGCCGAAACCGTCCCGGTATCCGGCTTCCATGTCTCTCTCCATCGAGGATAACTGAACCGTTACGACCAGCCGGCTGCGATCGTTCGCGCCGGAGAAATCCGCCGTCACGAGGGCGGCGGAAAGCATCTCGCCTTCGGACGATATCATCTCATAGTTGACGCTGCGCTGCGACGGCTGCAACGCGAGCCAGCCGCACTCGCAGCGGATATCCGGCTGACCCTCTTCCCTGCAGAGCGAAACCTCGCGTCCGCCCGCTCTCAAATCGGCCTCCAGGAATTCCACGGTGACCTTATCAGACGGCGCAGCCCAGACGGCCCTGGCGGCCGGCGCAGTCCAGACTTCCCACAATGTATCAACCGGCGCAGCCGCTTCCCGTTCAAATGTGAGAGTCGCAAAGCGGCCATTCCCCTCATCGGACCCAGTTTGGGTTACGCTGTCCGACAGAATGTTGCGTGTCATTTTTCCTGTTCCTTCATTACGCGCATTACGAATGCATCGAAGCGATCCAACCGGGATTCCCATATTGCGCGCTGTTCCTCGAGCCATGATCTCGCGGGATCCAGGGCTTGGGGAACGATGGCGCATGTGCGTATCCGTCCGTCCTTGGAGGTGGAGATCAATCCCGCCTCCTCCATTACGGAGAGATGACGCATGACCGTGGGTAGCCGCAGCCCAGTGGGCTCCGCCAGATCGCTCACCGGCGCCGGCCCGGCGGCGAGCCGAGTGAGAATCGATCGACGGGTCGGGTCCGCCAGGGCGTGGAAAAGGAGGGAGAGGTCTGGATCATGCTTAGCCATATGGCTAACTATCACCCTGCGTGAGTGAAATGCAAGAAAAACTTAGCCAAAAGGCTAAGCATTTGAGAGAAGGGATGCTATCTCACGCGCTGTGAGCCAGAATATTCAGGACCTTGCCGTGCGGGTCCCGCACGAAGAAACGTCGTACGCCCCAGGGTTCGTCGACCGGCCCATACAAAATATCGAACCCTCCGGCGATCGCCCTGGCGAGAACCGCGTCGACGTCGTCCACCTCGATTGAAACATCGGGGAGTTCTGTCCCCGATCCTCCTTCGCTGGCGACCGACAGCTGCGGCATTGATCGCTCCTGAGTCTCCGAGACGAAAGTCACGATCCAGCCCTTGTCCATCACCATTGTGAGGCCAAGCACGTCTTCATAAAAGGCGCGCGCCCGGGCGGGATCGGCGGAGTAGAAGTTCGTGACGATGCGCTTGACGGTCATGGCGGACGCCCGTCAGAAAAGCGCCACGCGGCGATTGCGCCGGGCTTCCTCGCGCGCCTTGCGGAATCGTTCTACCGTTTCCTTCAGGTCGCGTATGTCTTCCCTGATCTTGTCCGGATCGTCCGTGCCGTAATCCTCCTGCCCGATCGGCTGCGAGACCTGCCGATCCTGGACGGGTTCGTCATCATAACGCTGCTCAGGATAGGTCGGTGTAGCAACGCTTTGCGGCTCAGGATCCGGCTCGGAAGCAGCGGCCGGCCTGCGGTATGCCTCGATAATTTCTTCCCTTTCAGAGCGTCTCACGGGGGGGCTGACGGGAACAGGCTGGTTTTCCTGCGGGCGCGGCTGTTGTTTGGAGAACAAACCGGCGTTGTTGGCCACGAGGCCCCGGTAGAGCCCGATCAGCACTGCAACGCCAAGCCCGAAGATCAATCCCGCCATCGCGCCTCCGATCGCAATCAGCTTTCGCGACGGGCCTACGGGATCGATGGGCGTTGTCGCTTCGGCGACGATGCGGATATTGCTCGTGTTGAGGTTCTGTTGCTCACGGGTCTCGCGCGTTCGCTTCAGCGAAGATTCGTAGATTGCGGATGTGGCGTTTGCCTCGCGTTCGAGTTCCCGCAATCGCACCAGGTCTTCCGAGGTGTCCATCTGGCGGCTTTTGAGAACGGCGAGATCCGCCGCCAGTTGCTGCTCGGACTGGACAATGCGTCGCAATTCGGTCTGGGTCGAGGAGACGATGCGTCGCAATTCGTTGCTGACTTCGGAGCGCGCCGTTTCCAGGGTCTGGGCGGCGGCGACGCGCCGCGGATGCCGCGGACCGAGGCTTGTCGTCAGCGCGTCGAAACTGCGTTTGGATGCGGCGTAGGCCGCGCGCAATTCTCCGATCGTGGATGATTCCAGGATTTCCGACGACGTGCCTGACAGGATTTCGTCGACATTGAGATTGCGCGCCGTTTCGGCCTTTGCCTGGATTTCGACCTTCTGGGCGCGGATGTCGGCCAGTTGCTCATTCAGCTTCACCAGCTGCTCATCGTTGATAAGGCTGCCGCCGGCGCCGACGATGTCGTGCTCCGCCTTGTACTGCTCCACCTTCTGCTCTGCGATTTCAACGTCGCGGCGCAGATCGGCGAGTTGCTTTGTCATCGCTTCGGCAGTGCGCTCGAACAGAGCGGATTGCGCGCTCTGCCGCTTCTCGATGTAGACGTCGAGAATCGCGTTCGCGATGTTTGCGGATATCACCGGGTCCTCGGTGGTGACGGCGATGTGGATGATAAACGTGTTGGGCACGCGATACACGTTCACGGCTGACGCCAGGTTCTGAACGGCGATCACCATGCTTTCGGAGTCTTCAGCCTCGCTGCCGGACAGCAATTGGCTGAGCGTTCCGAGCACGCTTCCGAATCCGGGCGCGCCCTTGCCGTTGAATTCAGGATCGCTCGTCAGATCTAGATCCGCGACAACGGTTTCCAGAACCGGGACCGAACTGACGATGCGCACCTGGCTGTCGACGAGGGCGAGCGTCGATTCCGAAGAATAGGACGGCGGCAGGAAATCCGTCTCGGTCAGACGCAATTCGCGCGGATCGTAGACGAACTGGGAAATCGCAAGATATTGATGCGGCGTCGACAAGGCGATCATCGCGCCGAGAACGCCGCCGATAATGGTGGTCAGAACCACCAGCAGACGCCACCGCCAGACCGTACGAAACAGCACGACCGGATCCACGAGCGGTTTCTGGCTGGCCGCCATGTCTGCCTGCTCCGGTATTGTCTCGGTTACGGGACGCCTTTCCGCGAAAACTGTCCGGGCCGCTGCGGGACGTTCGCTCTCGATCGGCGGGCGATGCGCCGCGACGGTACGAGCATCTTCGTCTTCGCGCAATGGGGCGTCCTGCTTTTCCGGTTCCGAAAGCCGGGACAGTCCCCGGCGCATGCGTTGCAGGATCGTCTCCGAGCGGTCAACACGCGGAGCGTTCTCTACGGGCGCAGCACTTTGGCTGACGACATTTTCAGTCGGTTCTCCGGGGCTGCGCGCGCCAGGATCGGCGTCGGGAAGGCGTGATCGCGCCGGCGACGCAGGACGAACATCGTCGTCCGACGCGTTCAGCAACGAACGGGCATAATGTTTCCTCTTGCCCTCCTGGGGGTCGGTCATTGCTTGTTACCCGGGCGCAAACGCCCTTTTTGAACCATGGCTAACATACTCTAAAAAAACCTGGAAAAAAATTGGTTAACGGCCTCGTTCATGCATCGACATATTTCATGATGACGTCGAACATGGGCTTGGGTTTGAGATTTTCATCGAAGGGCAAAGGCCGGTTTCTGGCGCCGCGGCGATGCGGCATGGCGTCGGATATCCAGGAATAGCGATCGCTGAGGCCCCAGGTGGCCACCGAAAGCGGAGGCGCAGCTGAAAACGCAGCGTCGAGGAAATCGTTGACATGGCTGGCCGCGCGTTCGTCACGCAACTCGATGTCGACCGGCAGTTTCCAGTCGATCACATCGATTTCGGTGATGCGGTAATCGACGCCGAGCGCGGCGAGGTCAGTGATGAAGCGCCCCAGACCCTCAAAGTCGATCGGAACTTCCGGATAGAGATGTCCCTGAATTCCGACGGCGTCGATCTTCAAACCCCGGTCCTGAAGTCGACGCACCAGATCGAGGATCGCCTTCCGACGCGCGTCATAACGGGCGCCCTTGAACTCGAGATCGTAGTCGTTGATGTTGAGTTCGGCGTCCGGCGCAGCCTTGGCGGCCTCGGCAAAGGCGATATCGACATGCTCGGCGCCGAGCAGCCGCATCCACACGCTGTCGCGCCACATGCCGCTTTCCAGCGGATCATGCGCGACCACTTCATTCGCGACGTCCCATGCCGGCACACGGCCGGAATAATAGGAACCTACGGTCTGAATGTGCTCGATAAGCGCTGCTTCAGCCTCCTTGCGCGTCGACAGGGTTTCGACCCAGGGCGGCAGACCGTTCCACCAAACGAATGTGTGGCCGTAAGATCCGCGCTCTAAGGATTCCGAGAAATTCAGTATTCCGTCGGCCTCCAGAAAGGTGAAATCACCCCTGTTCCACTGCAACGCGTCCCATTTCAGGGAATTCATCGGGACAATGATGTCGCAGTGCTGAACGAACAAGGCCGTATAGTCGGAATCCTCGATAAAAGGGAGATACTCCAGCGCCGCGCCGAACGGCACCCTGCGTTTCTTTCCGGCGCCGGCGTGCGCCGCGCCGGCGAACAGGGTCGACGGGGCCATTGCCGCCGCTCCCGCTCCGGCCGCCGCCTTCAGGACAGAACGACGTGTTAACAAATGATCTCTATTGTAGTTCATTGGCGCTGTACGGCTATTAATACGACCGGTGAAGACTTGCCCAGCAACTGGCCCAGCAACTGGATCGACTTTCTAAAGCGACATATAGGGATTGTTCGCGGCTATTTCTGGGCGCTCGGCGGTTCGGCGGGCCGGCTTGTCATTTCGCTCGCCTATTTCGTCACCATCGCCAATACGCTGTCAATTGCGGAGTTCGGGCTGTTCGCGACCGCCTCGGCGACCGGCATCGTCCTGTCCCGCATCGCCGCTTTCGGCTTTACTTCACCTCTCTACCGGGTCGCCACGGTGAAACCGCGTATGATCGGGACCTATACGACAGGCATTCTTGCGGCTCTGGCCCTGTCGATTCCGGCGATCGTGCTGGCGGCCATCGTCATGTACGTATTGATCTTTCGCAGCGACATGTCGCTGCTGCCCTTCGCCCTCATCATGATCGCCGAAGTGTTTTTCTGGCGCACCGTCGAGATCGTCATGATCGTTTGCAACGGCATGGGACGGTTCGGCCACGCCGCCATTCTCGTGATCCTCGGCTCTGCGTTCAGGGCTTCGTCCGCGATCCTGTTTTCCCTCGGCGGCGTGACCACGCTGTCCGTATGGGCCTGGTACTATCTCTCCGCGAACGGCCTTGTCATGCTGATCGCAATCGTCGTCTTCTATCCGAAGCAACGTTTGCGGTGGCAGCCTGCGCTCTATCTGCGCCGCTGGCGCGACTCGGTGGCGGTCGCCAGCGCGGAAATCCTGTTCTACCTACAATCGGAACTGGACAAGCTGCTGGTGCTGTCTCTGACCGACCCGACCATCGCAGGCCTCTACGCAATCATTATGCGCCTGGTCGATCTGACCGCCCTGCCGATACGGTCTTTCAACATGATGCTGGTGCAGGCGGTCATGCGATCGCGGGAGGCCCTTGGCTCCCTGCGGCTGCGCGCCGGCATCGAACTCGCCGTCGCTGCGATCTCGACGGCGGCGCTCGTCTTCTTCGTCGTCTTTCTGCACTTTTTTCCGAATGCGCTCGGTAAAAACGTCGCGGTCGCGGCTCCCTTGCTCATCCTGGTAATCGCGGTTCCGGCGCTGCGCAATCTGATCGAATATCAATCCGAGTTGCTCTACGCGACGGGACACACATTCCTGCGCACATCCAACATGGCGGTCATCGGGATCGTGAAGGGCGGGTTGCTGGCGCTGATCCTCACGCTCTACAAGGATGTGGCGCACTGGGCGCCCTTGCTGAATGCGGTCTTCGCGGTCCTCTACGTCGTGTCCTTTGCGCTTACCTATCCGGCGCTGCGCAAAAACACCGCCCGCGCTATCTGACGGTTCCAATCGCCAACGATTTTCGAATCTCGTTGATATCGTGCCCGATGAAAGACTGGATGCCGACGCCAACCTGACCGGGCTCGAGCGCAGCGGCGAAGTTCGAAAGATCATCCGGCTTCCCGCCCTCTTCGCCGGCGTTCCACATCACGTGGCACAGCGGCCTCGGATCGGGATTGTGGCCGGCGCCGGCGAGCACGTCATCCACGTAGCGGCCATAGATTGTGCACTCCGAAATCCGCCTGTTTCTCGCGATCGCGCGGGCCCAGTGCATACCGTTGACCCTTTCGACATGATCGAGAAGGCCCAACAGCGTGTCGCGCCTCCAGCCGATCAGCGTATTGATATAGTCATGGAAGGGCGGCGCCTCGCGAGCCTTGTCGAGATGCAAGACCTTGCCCGCCTGAAGCGACCAGTCGACATGCTCCTGCATGGTCGCGTCGATCGCGTTGTCGCGCCGGTAGAAGCGTATATTGTCGCCCGCCCAAAGCAGGACAGGATCGAATTTACGGACCAGAACCACGTCGGAATCGGCGGAAAACAGAAGATCCTCGTCAATCATCCGCCCGATGCCGAACCGTCGCAATTGCTGTATGTGCCAACCGCGAAGCGGCATTGTGTACGGGCTGAGCCAAACGCGCTTGTGGCGCCGTGAAACCGGATCGTTGAACGGCCTTATCCAGCGCGGCAGGATATCGCGCTCGTTTATGATCTCGCGGTGCGGCGATTCCAGCGAACGGAACATTTCGACATCCGCGCTCTCGACGAGAATGTAGTGACGCCACTTGCCCAGCAGATTGGCGTCGAGACTTTCGCAAAGCAGCCTGCACCGCTCCAGATCGTTCGAATAGGACGCCGTGATGACGGCTGTACGCTTTTCCGGATTCTTGGCGCTCATGGACTTTGGGAGGGTCGCACTTCAGGGCTGATCGGGCGCAGCCGGACCGGCGTGGTCAGGCCTGGTTGCAAACTTGTAACGCAAAACATGATAGATGAACATCGGGTTGCCCAGCAGATAGCGACGCCAAAGGCGTGAGGGTTCCTTCGCCAGCCGGTAAACCCATTCGCAGCGCATCCGGCGCATCCAGAGCGGCGCGCGGGGCACCGCGTTCGCCATGAAATCGAACAGTGCGCCCACCCCCATCACGAGGCGACCATGCTGCGGCTTGATATTGCGGTCGATCCACAATTCCTGCGCGGGACTGCCAAGCGCGACAAGCACGAAGTCCGGGTCGACTTTCTCCAGTTGCTCAAGAACGTCCGCCGATTGCGCCTTGTCGAAATAGCCATCCGAAACCGCGATGAACTCGTGCCAGGGCGCATGCGCCGAAAAGGCCGCGCAGGCTTCTTTCAATACTTCGGGCCGCGCGCCAATCAGCGCGACGCGCAAGGGTTTCTCGACATAGGTAAGAAACGCCGGAACAAGGTCTGTCCCGTTGAGATTGCCCGGAAACGACCGGCGATGCAGGACAAAGGCGCCTATGTCGACGCCGATTCCGTCGGCGAGCACGACGGCGTTTCCAAGCGCGCTGCGATAGTCGACATTGGCGGTGGCGATATTGGAATTATTGGCGTTCAGAAACTCCACGACCGTCTGTCCGCCGCCACGGGCCGCGGCTTCGAGAAAACGCAAGGCTGCTTCCCAGTCGTAGGGTGAGACCCCGACGCCATTGATGTCGATCGTATCCGGCGCGGCGTCTGCCATAGCGCCGATCTCCTGAACCACCTGTCGCCTCCAGTTCCAATCCGGAACACTGTCACTGACGATACAGTCCGCAAAGCCGTATGGCGAATGACAAACATGCAGCATTTGTTCAATATGCAGTTTTACTGGATACTAGGTGGAAATACCAAGAAAAACCAAAAAGAATTCTGAATAAATTTCTGAGAGACTGTAATTATTCACTCGTTACTGTCGAGCCGCTTCAGTCCAACATCGATTGCTTCGCCCAGACGCCGACGCTGGTCGGCGTGAAACTCCCGTCCGTCCAGGGTTTTGAACCCGCCCTTTCGGGATGCCTCCACCTGTTCCGCAACAGCTTGCGCGAACGCGTCTGCAGTGTCGGCTGCAACGACATTGGAAGGTGTGTCGGCTATCCCCCGCAACGCGGACGACGTGGCGACGGCGGGCAGGCCCATCTCGAAGGTTTCGATCGTCTTGAGCTGGACGCCGGTTCCGGCTCTGCTTGCCAGCGCGATAACTGCGCAGGAACGAACGAAATCGCGCGCGTCCGGAACCCGACCCAGCAGTCGAAGCCCGGGATGCTCGGCGTCCGGCGCCGGTTGCCCGATCTGACCGGCGATCGCGATCGACACTGTTTGCGGCAATTTCGGCGTCACTTCATCGAGGAACCAGTCCAGGCCGATACGGTTTGACTGCCAGCTCCAGCTTCCAATCATGCCGAGATCATATTCGACCTTCCGGTCGGCCGCGGGTGCGTCGGGCGGATCAAAGCGGGTCACCAGCGGCAGGAATGCAGACCTTGAAGCGTCGGCGGCGACCAGCGAATGCCGGTCTTCTTCAGACAGAGTCCAAACGAACCGCGCCTGTCTGCACAATTCGTCCTCAAGGCGCTTCAGTATCGACGACTCCCTCCGGTAAAGCTGCCTTTCCATCCTTGTCGCCGCATGCGCGGAATTCTGGAAAGCGGAAAGCCACTCGACGTTGTGGGCGATGAAGATCGATTTGTAGCGGCCGAATATGTCGGGATAGGCCGCCGGCAACTGGACCGAATTCAAAATCAGGCCGTCTACGGGCCCGGCGGCCGCCAAGGCTTCTTCAATTTTTCCGCGTCCACAGGCAAGCATCTTGGCCGACGAAACGGTTGTATTATTCGCCACAGCCTGAAGCAACCAGCGCGCTTTCTGCGCAGCGCTCGCGCGCGCATTGGTGATGTCCTGCTCTCCGAGAACGATCGCATCGTCGCTATAAGCGACCTCGGCCCCCGGTGAACTGTAACCGATCAGCTTGAGATCGACGCCCCTTTCGCGAATGGCGTCGACGATCACCCGGTTCGCCAGGTCGAAGCCGGTGACAGGATCCTGTACGGGCAGGAGCGATGTTACGAAAGCCAGTTTCATCTTTCGTATACTTTATGGAAAAAGGGTTTCAGACAACCGTGGACGAAGGAAGTATAACACAGATGATGAACAAGAGCTTTATGGCGCGATTGCGGGGCGATGAACGAAGATTTGATACAGAAAGGCGCTAAGCGTCCCAAGGTCTCCGTCGGCTATGAGACGCCCGACCTCGCGCGGGACCAGATTCGTTTTGCAGTTACGTTGCCGACATTCAGGCGACCCGAACACCTTCACAAGACGCTTGTCTCGCTGCAACATCAGAAATTTCAACACGTATTCGCGATCGTCGTCATGGAGAATGACACCGAAGGCATGCAAGGCGCCGACGTCGCGCAGCGTTTCTTCGAAGAGCGCAAAACGCCGGGTCTCGTGGTGCTGGCCCATGAGCGCGGCAATTGCCACGCCTACAATGCCGGCTGGGGCACCGTCCTCGACACCTTTCCCAACCTTCAGGCGATCGCCGTGATCGACGACGACGAACTCGCTGGCCCCGACTGGCTCGCCTCGATGGAAAAAACCATGACGGAGACGGACGCAGATATTGTCGGCGGACCGCAACGGCCCGTGTTTTCCGACAGGAGTCTCGACCGCTGGAAAGCACATCCGGTTTTCAAACCCGCCTACGAAACAACAGGCGCGGTGCCGATCCTGTACTCGTCGGGCAATGTGATGATTGCACGCAAGGTTCTCGACGCGATGCCGCGGCCGTTCCTTGATCCACTCTTCAATTTCATCGGCGGAGGCGACTCCGATTTCTACAGCCGATGCCGCGCGGCGGGGTTCCGGTTTGCGTGGTGCGAAGATGCGCCGGTGTTCGAAACGGTGCCGGACAATCGCACCGAGCCGGCCTGGCTTGGGAAGCGCAGCCGCCGCGAAGGCGCCATCTCGGCGATGCTTGAAACACGCCGGAAATCCGGCGCCGCCGGGCGCATCACGAGTTTTCTGAAGTCTGTCGCCCTTCTTGGCGTCTCGCCCTTTCGAATGGCGCGGTTGTGGCGCAAAACCGGTTCGGCGACGATGGGAATGCACCATCCCAATGTCGCCATTGGTCGTTTCATCGCAGTGTTCGGAAGTATTAATGAACAATACCGCACCCAGGACGGCGGGTGATGTCTTTTTAGCCTTGGGCGGCTGCTTGCGACGACAATAGTCGACTTGTCAGATTACTTGAATGATGCAATGTCCGGGTAATGTGGCTTGAGCGGTACAGATATTACGGCGAAATCGTAAAGCGGTCCTTTGGAGAGTCCGCCCCTTTCAAATGGAAGCTGAAATCGCTTTTCACCGGCCATTCCGCCGCGCGCCTGTCAATCCTTCCCGAGCCGTTGCTGAAATCAGGAAAATACGTGCGGGAGGCCCGCTACAAGCGCAAGCTGGCCCAGCGGAACAGACAACTTCATCATGCGCTTTTTCACAAGATTTCGCAGAAACTCTGGCTCGACCGAGTCATGCCCGAGGTTGCGCCGCCAGTGTGCTACTATGTGGCGGGCTCGACAATCGTTCCACTGAAGGGCGAACCCTTGGCGGCGTGTCCGCAGGACTTTCTGGAATTGGTGATGAACCACGGATCGCTGTTCGTCAAACCGGGAGACCAGATCGGGGGCGCCGGCGCCTTTTTGCTGGAATGGCGTGAAGATACGCTGTTCATCGACGGGAGAAAATCCACAAGCGAGGAATTGAAACACCTGAGCGACGGCGTCAGGACAGGATATGTGATTTCCGAGAAAATTGCGCAGGGAGACTGGAGCGCGCAGTTCTTCTCCGAAACCCTCAACACGATCCGCATCACCACCGGCACGTCGGCGCGCGGACACAAGGTCTGTTTCATCGCCGCGACCTTCAAGGTCGGCGTATCGGAAACCGTTCCGACCGATAATTTCAAAGGTGGTCGGGGCGGCTGGGCCTGCGGCGTCGATCTTGAAACCGGCGAACTGGACCGCCTCGTCCACTACGACGATGCCATCGGCGCTCGGGTGGAAGCGGATGAGCATCCGGAGTCCGGCGCCCGCGTCACAGGCGAGACCATCCCTGACTGGCCTTTTGTGAAGGAGACCGTTTCCCGATTAGCCGGCCTTTTGCCCCATCCTGGAATTGTTGGATGGGACATAGCGCTCACCCCCAACGGACCGATGGTGGTCGAACTCAACACCGCGCCGCATATCGACATTCATCAGGCCACGACGCCCATCGCCGACACCGAAGAAAAACGCGCCTATCTGCGCGAATTCGGCATTCCTCTCGATTAAGAACGATGTTCGTCGCCCAAAACAGAGCCAGACGCCGCGACAAGAGGAGACGTCGCCCATGTGTGGAATAGCCGGAATATGGAGTTTTTCGGGATTATCCGACGAAAGGGATATGGCCGACGTCCGCAGGATGATTGAGGTGACTGCGCATCGCGGACCCGACGGTCAAGGCTATCGTGCGGTCGACAGTCTCGCTCTGGGTCATTGCCGACTTTCCATCATCGATCCTACGGATCGAGGCAGTCAGCCCATGCAGTCCAGCGACGGCCGCGGGCTGCTCGCGTATAACGGCGAAGTCTACAATTTCCGCGAATTGCGAAACGAACTGACAGAGCAAGGCGCAACCTTCTCCGGTGACTGCGACACGGAAGTTGTTCTCAACGCCCTGTGCATCTGGGGGGTCGAGCGCGCCGTCTCCCGTTTCAACGGCATGTTCGCCTTCGCTTTTTACGACATGCAGGAAAAGGTCCTGTGGCTGGTCCGGGACCGGATTGGCGTCAAGTCGCTCTCTGTCGCCCAATATGATAACCGGCTGATCTTCTGTTCGGAAGACAAGGGCATTCTCGCGCTCGATTCCTTTCCGACCGAGATTTCCGCCCGCGAGATCACGTTGCGTCTTGCGGCGCAGACGTCGGATGGCCAGTCGAGCCTGTTCCGGCGGATCAGACGTCTGCCGCCAGGCGGATGCTGGAAGATATCGGCGAAGGGTGTGGAGGAGAGCTGGTTCTGGGACGCGCTGGAGTCAGTTGACGTCGACCGGCTGGAAGCGGGAAACCGGACAAAGGACGGTCTTGCGCAACAACTGGAATCTATACTCAATAGCAGCGTCGCGATGCATTGCATTTCCGACGCTCCCCTGGCGACCGCCTGCAGCGGCGGCATTGATTCCGGTCTCGTGACGGCGATGTCGAAATCGGCTCTGCAGGACTATCACGGCTATGTCATGGATCCGGATGTTGGCGTCAACGAAGTCGAGGCGGCGCAGCGCACAGGAGACAAATGTGGAGTCGACATAAGGCGGGTCGTCGAGAACCGTGACAAATATCTGCGCAACCTGCCGAAGTCGATCTATCATGTTGAGAACGACACGCATTTCGTGAGCACGCCTTCACTTCTCGCCATGACCGAACAGTGCCGCGCCGACGGAGTGAAGGTGCTATTGACCGGGGAAGGAGCGGACGAACTTTTCGGAGGTTACAACTGGCACCACAACAGCGCTCGCCTCTGGCGGAAACTGGATCCGCCGCGATCGCTGCTCCTGAGAAGTTCGCAACGAAAAAAGCTGCTGAAGCAGCTGCGTCAGTCGCCCTTCACCACGTCGCTCCGCATGGGAATTCAGGAAACCAGAAATTCGGTTATTTCGGCGCTTTCGCCACAGCGATTCATACTGCAGGAGAAAATTCTGGAGCGGCTTGCTCCGATCAGGAATCATCAGGCGCGGGTTTTCGCGGCAAGAGGTCTTTTCGATGTCTACAGTCACCTCCAGAGCCTCCTGCACCGGCACGACCGGATAAGCATGGCCTCGTCTGTCGAATTGCGGGTGCCCTTCATCGAAAACGACATCATCGACTTCGCCCTGCACCTGCATCCGGATTTCAAATACAGAAAGCGGACGGCGAAATGGCTGCTGAGAACCGTCGCCCGCAATTACCTTCCGGAGGAAAACATCCGGGCGCCAAAAATCGGTTTTGCGATCACGACGAGCTACACCCGCGGATGCGAAGCGATACTTTCAAACGGTCTCTTCCGGGACGTCATGCGATGGTCGAGCGCGGAAACGGATCATGTGACGCACATGGCCAGACAGGACGTGAATTCACACATCCGCCTGATCGGCATGGAAATTCTTGTTCGTCTGTACTGCGCGGGTGAAACCGTCGACGCCATAGGCGAAAAGCTGATCGGCATGCAGCGCGATTCCGGCCAATAGTCCGCCGTGACTGCGTGGAGGTCCTATCGATAGGCCTTACCGGCAATCCGGTAGTCGCCAAGCGCGATATCCTGGCCATTGATGATCTTTGTGAACTGGGACATGTCCAGATTGCGGCCCGTTACGATGGTGGCGGCGGGTCCCCTGGGCTTCGGCAAACGACCCGCCTGCATGGCCGCAATTCCGACGACACAGGCTCCTTCCGCGACAATCCTGTCCTCGTAATAGAGCGTCTGCATGGCGTGATAGATCTCCTCCTCGGTGACCAGCACAACATCGTCGAGATAATCCCGGCAAAGAGGAAAGGAGAGACGGTTTTCGAGCCCGACGCCGCCGCCCAGAGAATCCGCAAGGCTCGGCGTTTCTTCAACTTCCACCGGCTTTCCTGCCCGAATGGACTGATACATGGCCGCTCCCCGGTCCATCGACACCCCGATGACGGCGACGCGCGGATTTATCGATTTGGCGGCAAGCGCCACGCCGCCGGCAAGACCACCGCCTGACAATGGCGCGAGGATCATTGCCGTGTCCGGGCGTTTCTCCAGGATCTCCAGTCCAATCGTGCCCTGCCCGGCGATCACGAATGGATCGTCGAAGGGGGATATTTCGACAAGCCCCTCCTCCGCGACAAGCCGTTGGCTTTCAGCCAGTGCATCGTCCTGGCTCTGGCCGATGATGCGCACCTCCGCTCCCAGCGCACGGACGCCCTCGACCTTGGCTTGCGGCACGAGTTCGGACATACAGATCACTGCGCGCAGGCCGCGCAAGCCGGCGGCGTAGGCCACGCCTCTCCCGTGATTTCCGGTAGAACAGCAGGTCACGCCCGTCACGCCCTCGGGCAGGTTCATCACCGCGTTCAGCGCGCCGCGCAACTTGAAAGCGCCGATCGGCTGCATATTCTCCAGTTTTAAAAGGAATTCCTGCCCTGCAACCGTGCGCATGTGCGGCGAGGGAACCAGCGGCGTGGCGTCCGCCATGCCAGCTATCGTCTTGCGAGCGGCCAGAATGTCGGCGAGCGATAGATCCATGAAACACCAAATTTCCAGAAGCCGGACTCAGGCCCAGTCGCGGCAAACATATTTGACTTCTGCAAATTCTTCCATGCCCAGACGCGCGCCTTCTCTCCCGAGTCCCGACTGCTTGACGCCGCCAAACGGGATCGGCGCGCCCGTCACCTCGGTGCGGTTTACGGCGACCATGCCGAATTGCAACGCACGGCTCACCCGGTAGATACGGCGGGGGTCGTTCGAATGCAGATAGGCGACGAGGCCGTATTCCGTGTCGTTGGCGCGGCGGATTGCCTCCTCCTCCGTATCGAAGGCGCAAATCGCCGCGACTGGTCCGAAGATTTCCTCTTTCATGATCATTGCGTCGGACGATACGTCGGCGAGAACTGTTGGCTCGTAGAACAGGGGCCCGCAATCGTGGCGGCGTCCACCGCATTTGAGCGTGGCGCCTTTATCGAGCGCATCGGCGACATGCTCTTCCTGTTTGGCCACGGCCTTCTCGTTCATCAGCGGGCCGATGTCGGGATCGTCGAAACCGCATCCGACGGTCAGTTGCTCCGTCGCTTGGGTAAAGCGCGTGACAAATTCCTCGTATACGGGGCGTTCGACCATAATCCTGTTGGCGCCCAGGCAATCCTGACCGGACGTGGCGAATTTGGCCTTGATCGTTTCGGCCACAGCGCTGTCCAGATCAGCGTCCGAGAACACGATGACCGGAGCGTGACCGCCGAGTTCCAACACGAGTTTCTTTATGGTGTCCGCTGACTGACGATAGAGAAGCCTGCCGATCTCCGTGGAGCCGGTGAAGGACAGGACGCGCACACGTGGATCGCGCGTCCACGGCTCCACGATGGCGGCGGCCTCACCCGTCACGACGTTGAAAACGCCCGCAGGCATGCCCGCGCGGGCGCCAAGTTCGGCCAATGCAAGGGCGGAAAGCGGCGTCTCCATTGAAGGATGGGCGACAACCGTGCAACCCACGGCAAGGGCGGCGGCGGCCTTGCGCGTCAACATGGCGCAGGGAAAGTTCCAGGGCGTAATCAGAGCTGCGACGCCTGCTGGTTCAAGCCAGACCTCGACTTCCGCGTCTCGCAGATGCGATGTCACGCCCTCGATATTGGGTCTTTTGGATTCTTCGGCGTAGAACTCGACGAAAGAGGCTGCATAGTCGATCTCTCCGCGGGCTTCGGAGATCGGCTTGCCCTGTTCCATCACCATGATGCGGGCAAGATCTTCGCGGCTTTCGACAATCAGATCGAACCAGTTGCGCAGGATCCGCGAACGATCCTGCGGCAGCAGAGCCGACCAACAGGAAAAAGCGCTGTCGGCGTGGTCTACGGCCGTTGCAGCCTCCGCCGTCGACAGACTGGCGACCGCAGCTATCACCGACATATCGGCAGGGTTGAAGATCGACATTGTTTCGCCGCGCGCCGATCCTGTCCACTGACCGCCAATATAGGAGAGATCACGGACCAGATTTCGGTCCGACGCTATGTCGAAGATCAATTGCGTGGTTTTACCCGTCATCTCGTCTCCTTTCGAAAGCCGAAACGAGCATAGGGGCGAATGCCCAGAATTTGAGGCTTTTTTGCCGCTATGGGCCAGACGAAACGACTGGCGGCAGACGTCGGGCGAGAGGAATAATCCTGCCGCGACAGACAATACGGCACTCATGGCATGACAAAGCCAGTTCGGCTCTGCTACGATAGCCGGCAGATAAAAGGCGAATTTTCGAAATTTATCATGAGTGATCGAGCGCAAGCTGAAAACCTGCTGCATCTCGTTGGCCTGTTGTCGGATCTCGACACCGGACAACTCAACGAGATCGGACGGCAATGCGTCTGGCAGCGTTATCAAAAGGGCGTAGAGGTCATCAGCGAAAGCGAGGGTTCTACCGACATCTTCTTCATCGTCGAAGGCAGCGTCGTCGCCAAGAGCTATTCCGAAGACGGCAAGGAAGTGACATATACAGAGCTTTCGCGCGGCGATGTTTTCGGCGAATTTTCAGCGATCGACCAGAAACCTCGATCCGCTGCGATCGAGACCCTGGAGGAAAGCCTCGTCGGACAGATGACATCGGAGAAGTTTCGTCAGCTCGTGATGACGATGCCGGGCATCGGACTCCGGCTTGCTGAACTTCTGGTGCGCAAGAACCGCTTCCTCACTCACCGGATATTCGAATTCAGCACGCTCGCCGTACGCCAAAGGGTCTGCGCGGAATTATTGCGCCGCGCGGTCGAAACCGGTGAGGCGGAACCGCCGGTCGTGCTTTCTCCTGCGCCGACGCATTATCAGCTTGCAACCATGCTCGGCACCCATCGCGAGGCCGTCAGCCGCGAGCTTTCCGCGCTTTCGGCCCTCGGCATCGTCGAGGTCGGCCGCAGGAAGATTACCGTTATCGATATTCCGCGACTGCGGCAGATCACCAAGGTGTCCGTGTAGGGTCGCCCGTCCGCCAAAGCGTGGACAAGGTTGCTGCTTTTTCAATGCATTTGTGTTATACTGTTGCTGTTCGGACCTGGAGGCCTGCGACCCCGATACTGCAGCAACGAAAAAGCCAGATTCCCGAAACAAAGCCAGATTCCCGAAACAAAGCCAGATTCCCGAAACAAAGCCAGATTCCCGAAACAAAGCCAGATTCCCGAAACAAAGCCAGATTCCCGAAACAAAATCTAAACTATTGAAAAATATAGATAATTTTAAAAATTATCAGAATACGACTACACCATCAAGGGAATTCGATTAGGCGGCCGCCGATTTTCATCCGGATCTGGCTTCACGCCCAGATCCCTTTCATCCGCGGCGCAGAGACGCTCATGGTTCCAGCGCGGCTTGTCCCGGCAGAGATCCGGCGCAATGGCGCGAAACACCGGAATACCGAATTCGGCGCGCGTGAAATCCATGAACAGGATATCGAGACCGAGCGCTTCAAACCTGTCGAGACAGGCCTGCAACCGGTCGCCGGCATTGTCTTGCGGCAAAGACACCGCCGTTGCCGCGACCGGCGGCGGCGACAACATCGGAAGACGCGCCGTCGCCTTTTCAAGCCATTCGGCAAGCAGCCGGTCGCCGGCATCAGCGCGCTGGGTGAGCGCAATTTCTCCCTGCAACATTTCGACAATGGCGTGAACGCCAGCGGCGGCGTGGTCGAAGCGGGCCGAAAAACCCATGGCGATATCGCCGCCATTCGCAGTCCAGGAGACTGCGGCGACAACCGGGATCTCAATATCCGTGGTGATATCGAAGAGCCGAGTGCGCCTCTCCCGACGCTCCAGGAAATCACACAGCGCCGGTTCGTGCGAGATGGTATCAAATCCGAATTGCGGGCGCTGGCGAGCCCCGTGCCACCACCGACCGACGGCGTCGCGTTCTATGAGCTCCAGAACCGCGCCGAGCCTGGCCGAATCCGCGTCCGGGCCCGCGGCACAGCCGCAGGTGTCCGCGATCATCACAGCATTGCCATCGCCCTTGGCGCTTTTGCCAATGAGCGCCGCTTCTGCGGGAACCAGGCGCACGGCGCCTGACAGGTCCTGCGCCTGCATCCAGTCGATGATTTCAGCGTCGGCGACTTTACGTCCGCGCCAGTCCACTGCGCCATAGACGCTGTTCCAATCATGTCTTTCAGCACGCTGCGTGACGGTCAGACCCGCCAGCCGACCAGGCTCTACAGCGATATCGCGGACAGTTTCCAAAGGCGCCTGAAGCAGGGTTTCATCCCCCCAGACGCACAGGCTTGCAAGCTCGATCGCTTCGCCAAGGCCGCTTTCTCGACACCTTGCCTTGGTAACACCGCGGCCGCCGGCTGCGCGTCCCGACTCAACACGCGCAGCCATGGGAAAGCCCGGCCACCGTGCAAACGCCTCGCTTCCCGGCACGCAAAACTCGAAATGAGCCGGCCAACCTTCAGGCGTCGCGTCAATGTGCAAGAAATACTGCTGCAAGTTGTCCAATGTACTTTTCATGTAACATTGCAAAAACTGGTAGATTAACTATCAATTGCGCACATTGACGTGCAGGGGAACCGATGTCGAGCACCAATGCGGGTAATACCGGACAGGCCGGGACACCCAAAGCCTCATTGAAAGCCGTGCTGTTTCTGGACCTTGCCAGCTCCAGCCGCTTCATGAGTGAACGGCAAGACGAGACAATCGCCTTCCTGTCGCGTTGCTTTGACCACTTCACCAGAACATGCTCCGACTTTCGCGGACAACTCGTCAAGACAACCGGGGACGGAGCGATGCTTCTGTTCGAGAGCGCGACAGACGCCATCGAGTTCGCCATGGCGATGCATGAGGCGGTCGCAGACCTGCGCGATGGCTTTCCGAATACGGCCAGATTCCGCGCGGGAATTCATATCGGGGAAGTGATGTTTCGCGGCGGCGACGCCTACGGCCACGCCGTCAACGTAGCGGCGCGGCTGGAAGGTCTTGCCGGAAGCGGCGGCACCTGCGTCTCCCAGGAAGTCTACATGCTGGTTCAGCGGACATCGCGCTTCGGCTTCGAGGCGATCGGCGGTCGCCGCATGAAAAACATACCGGAGCACATGCGGGTCTATCAGGTTCTGAAGGAAATAGACGCCGCGGACAGTCCTGAAATCGGACAACTCTCCGTGCGCACGATAGGCGGACTTTCGGTGTCCCGCGACGAACATTCGCTTCCGGTCGGCACCCGGGGATCGACCAAGGGACTGCTCGCCTATCTGGTCGTGTCTCCGAATGGCGTCGAGACCGTTGGCCGGCTGAATGCGCTGTTGTGGCCGGATCGCCCATTCGCCGAGGCGAAAAAATCCATGAACCGGCTGGTGTCGTCAATACGGAGACAGTCGGGTCTGCCGGTCGAGTGGGCCGAAGGTTCGGTCGCGCTTAATCACAGCCGGCTCGAGATCGATCTGGAGAGAATGGAAAACGACCTGCGCCAGGGGTACGTCGATCCCGTGCTGAACCGCGACGGCGAATGGCCGGACCGTATTCTTGCCGGTCTGGAAGATGTCGGCCCGCTTTTCACCTCCTGGCTCGCGGTGGCCCGCAGCGAATGGCGCAACCGGATCGCCACCGCGCTCGAACTCTGCCTCGACATGTTTGAAATCGGCGACGACGGCGCCCGCGACGCGGCCATGGCGCTCGTGCGTATCGAGCCCGGCCACGAACGGGCGGCGCGCATGCTGATCCGGTACTATCACGCCGTGGACAATCCCGGCGCGGCGCGGCGGGTCTACACCCAGCTCGAAAACTATCTGGATAGATATTTCGGCATCTCGCCAAAACCGGAAACGGTCGCCGCTCTGCGTGGAGATAACACCGCAGCACAGCCGGCGCGAACGCGCGCGTCGACTGCGCCGTTGCGGATCCAGGTGACGGAGTTCGAAGCGCTGACCGATGAAGGCCGGGAGATCGCGAACGCTTTCCGCAAGGAGCTCCTCGCCAGCCTGTCCTGTTTTCGCGGCTGGTCCGCCGTCGAAGGAGAGCAGGCGCCGTCGCTTTCGGCAGGCGTTTCAGACTACAAGCTCAGCGCAACGCTGACGTCGGCTGTCGGCAAACCGGAAATCGTCCTGACCCTTGGAGAGGCGCGCAGCGGCGGGCTTGTGTGGTCTGATCGTTTCGTGCTCGAGCCGGAAAACCTTCAGGCCGTCAAGCAGCGCGCAATCGGCCGCATAGCCGCCACCCTCGAGGTTTATATTTCGACGGACAGGCTGGCGCGCACAACAGAGCCGGAGATGGACGCATGCGTCGATCAATGGCTGCAGGGCGAAAAGATCCTGACGCGCTGGACGCCGCAGAGCCATGACGAGGCGGCGTCGATCTTCACGCGCATAATCGACCATTCTCCCAGTTTCGCGCCCGCCTACGCCAGCCTTGCGAGCCTGAAGAACGTCAGACACATCGTGCGTCCTGGCCTCGCCCGCGATGCGGAGGATCTCCGGCAGGCTTACCGGCTCGCGCAAATGGCCGTAGAGCTCGATCCACTCGACGCGCGCAACCAGTTGGCTGTGGCGTGGTCGTCATCGCTTGACGGCAAGTTCGAAAACGCATCGATCCACATGGAGCTCGCTGCGAAACTCAACCCGCACAGCCCACGCACACTGATCTCATGCGCGATGGGCTTCGCCTTTTTCGGTGATCATGAACGCGCAATGGAATTGCTGGCGCACAGCATCGAATACGCGCCGGTGCTGCTCGATTACCAGTGGAGTTATGCGGCGAGCGTCTATTTTCTGGCCGGAGAGCATGAGAAGGCGATCGAAGCCGCGATCCGCTCGAGTGATCGCATTATCGATAATCCGGGCTGGCACGCGGCCGCCCTCGCCGCGGTCGGCCGGAGAGAAGAAGCCGCGACCGAATTCAAGCGCCTGTGCGGCGATGTCAGCTCCATCTGGGCGGGCGCGACAGCGCCCACCCCGACCGAGATCGCCAGATGGTTCAGCGAAGCCTACCCGATCCGTGAGGACGAGGATCGCGCCCGCCTGCTTTCACTGATGGAGCAGACCGCTCAGGAACAAGAGTCCTAACCGATCAGCTCACAGGCACCTCTGGAAGGTGACCGTTCCCTTAAGATAGTCCTCTTCACGACCGGGAACTTCCGCCACGTCTCCGACGATCGTCGCCAGGTATCCGAAGGCGTCCGCCTGGTTGGAGCGCCGTGGCGCCAGAACCGTCATGAAATGGACGTCCGCGACCCTTTCGTCACGCTTGATCTCGAGCACGAGATGACCGTCTGGCTGGCCCGTATCAACATGCGTCAGATCAAACACATTCCTTCTCTTGGCCGAATGGCTGATGCGTCTCTGCTTCATCTTGCCTGTTTCGTTCTGAAACTCGTACAGGACATCATAACCTGTGTTTGAAGCACTGATGACATCATGCAGAGTTGCGAGAACCGCATCCCAATAGTTGTTCGTGCTTTGCATTCTGGTCTCGACCTGGGTTCCGGCGTAGATCATGCCTTCCCGCCTTTGCTGGTCGACTGTCAGGGATTTGTCCTGCTTGTAGAAGACGATTGACCCCATGATATTCCCCTTTCTTTGCTAGTTCAGGTTTCCAATATTGCGAAAGATATCGTGCAGGGTAAAAGCATTTCCCCGCGTCGCGACCAGCTCGGGATGCGGCTCAAAGCGAACGCGCTGCGCATCGTCGATAATGCTGTCGGGTGACGCCTGAATGGCGGCGTGAACCGTTTCCATGATGATGCGGGATGCAAGCGGGCCGAGCCGGGTCGACCCGTCGCGGGCGTCGCGGCCGAGCCTCTGGGCCTCTGCAAGCGTATAGAACCAGAGCGGCGTCGCCTTCGCCATGCGATGGTCGTCTCGAGAAAGGACGTCTCCCAAGGCGCTGCCAAATGCATTGTCCGACAGGTCCGCAATACCGTCGACGCGCTTGCGTTGCCCGCCTGCGGGCAACGGATGTCCCGCCAGTTCGGTATTGACGCATGCGACAAGATCCTGCGCCGGCGACAGGCCGACGGATCGCCCGCGTTTCAGCGTCAGTTCCGAGAGGGGCACGGTGTTCGATGTTTGGCCGCGTGGCATTTCGTAGACCCAACGCCGGTCGAGTTCCTGAAACAGAACCGGAAGTTTCGCGTCGATGGCCTCTGCGTATTCCGGCTCGCGCGACCCGTCGAGGTCGAGAAGATAGGACCAGTCGACGACCCAGCGATCCTGCAGGAATGGCCGGTCGCGGTCGATAACCCTGCCGAGATGGGTGTGGGCCAGAACCTGGCGGGTCGGTTCGCGGGACAGAATTCCATTCAGGAAGTATCGTTCCCTGACCATGCTGTGACCGAAACGGAAGCATCCGATCGAGAATTCGACCGGAATCCTGAACGGATATGGCAACGCGTCGGCAAACAGAAATCCCCGCCCATGGGTCATGACTTCATGATAGACGTCACGATCGATGATGCGTTCGAGATAATCGTGCAGGATCACCGATTGCATATGCCGGCGCGTCAGCCTTTTTGCCGCGGCTTCATCTGGTTCGATGTCACAAATCCGGTGATGAAACCTGATGATTGACGCGACGAGCTGGGAGACGATGACGTTGTTGTCGTTTCTTTCGTCCGGCAGAAGCGGAACGCCCTCGGCGTCCCTTGGAATATCGGTAAAGCGCCCGGCGCTGGTCGCGCCGAGGCCGAGACCGCCGCGACACTGATAGGCCTTGCCGTTCTCCGGATATCCTTCTGGCCGCGCATCGAAAATACTGTCCAGATCGAATGCATGCGTCCGGTAATTCACCGGATTGAGCGGGTCGCTGTCAAAACTCGTATAGGACAGGTCATGCGCAAGGAACTGTCCCAGATAGGTGTAGGCCGCAGGTATCGTCGAATGCTCGATCGACCGTTTCTCCGAACACATGGCGGCTGCAAGCGCACAAAGAGCGCCCTCATCCGGAAGCAGATGATCGTCGATCGCCGGAATCAACCGATGAAAGAAACCGCAGCCGGCAAGTTTACTTTCATGTGACGTCAGGAACGTCCCAACATCCGCGTGGTAATCCGCGGACACACCATCTTCGGCGTCATGGCGAAGAGTAAGGCTCACGTGCTGTTCTCCGTCACAGTCGGAGGCGTCTGTAACGACAGGACCATTGATCCCGGTCAGATCAAAATCCAACGTCTGAGGATCAGAGTTGCTGGCGCTTCTGACGCCGACCGATTGCCGGGCGACGAAACGCGCGCCTGCTCCGTGACATGTCGCCTTCAAGTCGCCCCCCAAGGCTGGATACGATTTCCATTGTCCTTTCCATGAATGGTAGAAGAAATACATCGGCTTCCGCAATAGATGAAATGGAGATGGTTTGAAGTTCACGAAACCTTGCGATCGACACGCGTTGCCGGTCACGCAAGAAGCAACCGACCGACCGGGGCGGATCGTCGCCTCGCCATCGGCCAGGATCCGTGCAATAAGGTCGCAAAACCGACCGCCGAATACCGGCGTCTCGATGAACAAGCAGCCAAGCAACAGCTTCACCGAACCCGATGAGCGATACCGTTCCTGACGCGAATACACAGGCTGCGCGCCGACTGGAACAAATGCTTCAGCCTCAACGAGGCCGTCTTCGTCTGGCTTCCTGGCTCAGCGTCGGGGCTTCCCTGTTATGGATTCCGCAAGCCGCCTGCGTGGCTCAGCTCATTGCAGCGCTCGTCGAAGGTTCGCCGGCGTTGCTCGGTCCATGGAGCGCTAGCCTCCTGTTTGCGGCGCTCGGACTTGTGAAGGCCGGACTTGCGCATGTGTCAGGTAGAATAGCCTTCACCGCGTCGCAGGCGGCCATCAGCCGTGAGCGGGAAAAAATCCTCGCTGCGCAAAGCCGCCAGTCGCCGCTGGCGACAAGCCAGCGCTCATCCGCTGAAATCACAGCGCTTGCCGCAGACAAGCTCGAGCTCGTCGCGCCCTACATATTGCGTTACGCGCCAGCCATGGCCCGCACTAGAACTGTTCCTTTCGTCATCCTGGCCATCGCCATGGTCTTCTCCTGGACTGTAGCCTTCATTCTGCTGATCGCCGGACCACTG
Organism: Flavimaribacter sediminis; assembly: GCF_019492055.1. Taxonomy (GTDB): domain Bacteria; phylum Pseudomonadota; class Alphaproteobacteria; order Rhizobiales; family Rhizobiaceae; genus Flavimaribacter; species Flavimaribacter sediminis. Next base: position 361,848 of record NZ_JAICBX010000002.1, read on the forward strand.
ATACCCATCTTCATGATTCTCGTCGGAATGGCTGCGCGCACAGCCAGCGAGAAACAGATGCAGGAAATCGGGGGCATGAACGCTCTCCTGGCTGAACGAATACGAGCGCTCACAGATTTGCGGCTGCTCGACGCGGTCGACCGCACCGTCGTCGATTTTTCAACGGCCGCAGAGCGTCTGCGCCGACAGACCATGGAGGTCCTGCGCATCGCATTCCTGTCATCGACCGTTCTGGAGTTGTTTGCAGCGCTCGGCGTTGCGATGACGGCTGTCTATGTGGGCTTTGCGCTGCTCGGCGAATTGCGTTTCGGCGCCTGGACAACGCCCCTGACTGTCGCCGAAGGCGTTTTTCTGCTGCTGTTGGCGCCGGACTTCTTTCAGCCGATGCGAGAACTCGCAGCCGCCTGGCACGACCGGGCTGCGGCCCAGGCTGTCGCCAGCGAATTGGCCGATCTCGAAGCGGCGCCGAAACTCGAAATTCCGGGAGGCGGGCTCGCCGGGCGGGCGCTCACTGGTCCCGCGAGCGTAGAGGCGCGCGCCCTCTCCTGGACGACGCCCGCCGGACGCCTGATACGATTTCCCGAATTTTCCATCGCGGCCGGCGAACGGATCGCCATCACCGGACGCAGCGGCAGCGGAAAATCAACCTTGCTTGCTTTACTGGCGGGACTTGCGCCCTGCCCCGACGGCGACATTCGCGTCGCCGGGGAGTTGCTTGACGACCGTACCGCGGACGCCTGGCGCGGCAGACTCGGCTGGATTGGACAGGCCCCGCAGTTTTTCAACGGCAGCCTGCGGGCCAACCTGATCATCTCCGGGCAAACGCGCGACGACGACAGACTTGCGAATTCACTTGCGCTCGCCTCCGCAGATCAGATCGTCCGAACTTTGCCGGGTGGGCTCGACACCAGGCTCGGCGAAACGGGACACGGCGTTTCCGGTGGCGAGGCCCGGCGACTGATGATCGCACGCGCGCTCTATTCCGACGCCGATATCATTCTGGCGGACGAACCGACCTCAGATCTCGATCGCGATACGGCGTCGGCCGTCACCGAGGGGCTGTTGGCGCTATCGGCGCGCGGCGCCACGCTGATCGTCGCAACCCACGATCTGCAACTCGCGCGCCGCCTCGACCGGATCATCGATCTGGAGACCGCCGGATGAGATCGCTGCTGCCGATTATTCGTCGCATCTGGACGAACGACTGGTGGTCGCTTCTACGCGGCGCAGCGCTGTCTGTGGCAGTTCTGGTCGCAGGCATCGCGCTGCTTGGGCTTTCAGGGTGGTTCATCGCAGCCGCCGGCGTCGCCGGTCTTGCCGGCGCTGGCGTCGTTTTCGACGTGTTTCGACCGAGCGCCGGCGTGCGCTTTCTGGCGCTCGGCCGCACAGCAGCGCGCTACGGCGAACGTATTTTGACCCATGACGCGACCTTGCGCGGTCTTGCCCGTTTGCGCGTCGATCTGCTGACCGCGCTGTCGACGACGCCGTTTGCGCGATTGCCGGCGCTGCGGGCGTCGGAGCAGCTGACCCGCCTGACGCGGGATGTGGACGCCCTGGACGGCGTTGCGCTGCGCCTGGTTATCCCGCTTGTCGCAGCAGTCGCCACCTTGATGATTTCCGCCGTTGCCCTGTGGATACTGGTCGATCCGGCGCTTGTCGTCTGGCTGTTGGCGAGCACGATCGCCGGCATTCTGCCCGCGCTCGGCCTTGTCGCCATGCGGTCCCGCAAACCATCGCGCCTGTCGCAACTGGCGCTCAACGCCTTTCGCATGCGGTTCATGGATTTGATCCAGGCACGGGCGGAACTGACGATTTTCGGGAAGCTCGACCAACGCGCGGAATATGTCATGGACGCCGAGCGGCGGATGCGCAAGGAACTAGAGCGCAATGATCGCATCGAACGCGCCGGCGGCTTTCTGATTTCATCGGCGGAAAGTCTGACCGCCGCCGGCGCCTTGCTGATCGGCGGCCTGCTCGCCCGGGCCGGCGTCATCGATCCGGCGCTGGCCGCTCTCGGTTTCTTCGCCACACTGGCCATTGCCGAGGCGCTGGGGCCGCTCAGGCGCGGCCTGGCGGAAATCGGCCGAATGACGGACGCTGCAAGACGGGTCAATCGCCTGCTGGACACCGGAAAGCCACAAGCGGCGTTCGCTCGATCCCTCACGCATCCAGAGTCGAACGCGCCACTGCTGCAATTTAAAGACGCCTGCTTTTCCTACAGGGAGGAAGGTCCTTTACTGATCGCAGATTTCAATCTCCAGGTCGCAAGCGGCGAAACGGTTGCGCTGACAGGCGCAAGCGGCAGCGGAAAATCTACCATCATGCAGCTTGCCGCCTCCATGGTGCGGCCCACCCGCGGGACTGTTGCGATACTGGGCAAGGATCTCTGCGATTGGGAAGAACCGCGGCTGCGTGAAACCGTTTCGCTGTTGCCCCAGAGAAGCGCGCTGCTGAGCGGCGCCATCAGGGACGGACTGGCGGTGGCAAGGCCCGGCCTGAACGATGAAGACGCCTGGGCTGTGCTCTCGGCGGTGGCGCTCGACGACGTCATAGAAGCGCGCGGGGGACTCGACAGCCGGCTGGGAGAATCCGGAACAGGGCTTTCCGGCGGCGAAAGCCGACGTCTGGCGCTGGCCAGGGTCCTGCTTCGCCGGCCGGCGCTGCTGCTCCTGGACGAACCGACGGAAGGCCTTGACCGCGACACTGCGACGCGGGTGCTGGCAGGGATCAGAAAATATCTTCCTGAATCAGGGATTTTGCTTGCTTCACACAGAGAGGCGGAACTGGTTTTCTCCGACCGGCAGCAAGATGTCGCACTCTTCTGCGAGACTTGATATGTATCAATACCATTAGGCAGATAAGTTGTAATACCTGCGATACTGGGACATGCGCACTGAAGGCGTGTCCAAACCAAAAGGATTTGTAGATGGAACTCGATGTCGTCGAGCTGTCTCGCTTGCAGTTTGCAATGACAGCAATGTACCATTTCCTTTTCGTTCCGCTGACGCTCGGTCTGTCCATCATCGTCGCCATCATGGAGACGGTCTATGTGATGACCGACAGGCCCATCTGGCGTCAGATGACGAAATTCTGGGGACTGCTTTTCGGGATAAATTTCGCCCTCGGCGTCGCAACCGGCATCACCATGGAGTTCCAGTTCGGGATGAACTGGAGCTACTACAGCCATTACGTCGGCGACATCTTCGGCGCGCCCCTCGCCATCGAAGGCCTCATGGCGTTCTTTCTTGAGGCGACATTCGTCGGTTTGTTCTTCTTCGGTTGGGACAAGCTGTCGAAGGTAGCGCATCTGGTCGTGGCGTGGCTGGTCGCAATAGGCTCGAACTTCTCTGCGCTGTGGATCCTGATCGCCAATGGCTGGATGCAGAATCCGGTCGGCGCCGAGTTCAACCCGATGTCCATGCGCATGGAGATGACGAGTTTCTTCGACGTGCTCTTCAATGAGGTTGCGCAGGCAAAATTCGTGCACACGGTTTCAGCGGGTTATGTGACCGCTTCCGTCTTCGTGCTCGGCGTGTCGGCCTGGTATCTGCTGAAGGGTCGGCATATCGAACTGGCGCGGCGTTCGATCGCCGTTGCAGCGAGTTTCGGTATTGCGTCAGCGCTGTCCGTGGTCGTCCTTGGCGACGAATCCGGATATGCGACGACCCATTCGCAAAAGATGAAACTCGCGGCCATTGAAGCGATGTGGGAAACCGAGCCTGCTCCGGCGTCGTTCACACTGTTCGGCATTCCCGACCAGGAGGACCACGAGACAAAATACGCGATCCATATTCCGTACATGATGGGTCTCATCGGCACACGTTCGCTCGACACCGTTATTCCGGGCATCAACGAACTCGTCGCGACGGCGGAAAAGCGTATTCGCTCTGGAATCATCGCCTATGACGCGCTGCAGACCATACGCTCCGAGCGCGGCGACGCGTCACAGGAAGTGCGCGACACTTTCGAACAGCATAGCGGCGATCTCGGATTCGCCTTTCTGTTGCGGCGCTATGCGGATGACCCGAGCAAGGCCACGGAGGAGCAGATCACCCTCGCGGCCCAAGACACCGTGCCAACGGTTTGGCCGCTGTTCTGGGCCTTCCGGGTCATGGTCGGTCTCGGCTTCGCATTCATCGCGGTCATGGCCTACTTCTTTTATCTGGCGAGTTTCCGCGGGATGCAGTTTCCGCGCCCGGCGTTGTGGCTTGCAGTGATCATCATACCAACGCCGTGGATCGCCGCAGAAATGGGCTGGTTCGTGGCAGAGTATGGACGCCAGCCATGGACTGTGGACAGCGTTTTGCCTACAGCCCTGTCGGTATCGCACTTGAGCGTTGGCGACCTTCTGATCACGCTCGCCGGGTTTGTGACCTTCTATTCGATCCTGTTCATCATCGAGATGGGACTGATGATCAAATACATCAGGAAGGGTCCTCACATGGATGTGGAGATGACCGACGAATGGATGGACAAGCACAGGCAACAACTGCGCAAAACTGACGGCGCCATCGCAGGCGCGGTTCCGGCGGAGTAACGATCATGATCTTGCACGAACTCATCAGCATTGAACTGCTTCGCGTTATCTGGTGGCTGCTGCTCGGCATTTTGCTGATCGGTTTTGCAATGACCGACGGTTTCGACATGGGCGTCGGCGCGCTGCTGCCTTTCGTCGCAAAAAGCGACGTCGAACGCCGTATCGCCATCAATACCGTCGGTCCTGTCTGGGAAGGCAACCAGGTGTGGTTCATTCTCGGCGGCGGAGCGATCTTCGCCGCCTGGCCGCCGCTCTACGCGGTCTCCTTCTCCGGCTTCTACCTGGCCATGTTCGCCGTGCTCGCGGCGCTGATCCTCAGGCCGGTCGCCTTCAAATATCGTTCAAAACACGAGAGCCCCCGGTGGAGATCGAACTGGGACTGGGCGCTGTTCGTCGGCGGAGCCGTTCCGGCGTTGATTTTCGGAGTCGCCGTCGGAAACGTGCTTCAGGGCGTGCCGTTCCGCTTTACCGAGGATCTGCACGCCATCTACGAGGGAACGTTCTACGGCAAGTTTCTCGGCCTTCTCAATCCGTTCGCGATACTGACGGGTCTGGTCTCCTTCGGCATGTTGCTGATGCACGGCGCAGCCTGGCTGGTCGTCAAGACAGACGGTGTCGTCGCGGAACGGGCGCGCAGGATCGGCGTCTGGATGGGACTGGTTGCTTTAGCCGGTTACGCCATTGCCGGGCTTTGGCTCGCCTTCGGCATTGATGGATACGCCATGGTTGGACAAGTCGTGGTCGACGGCCCCTCGAACCCGTTGCATTCGGACGTTGTGCGGGAGGGCAGTTGGCTCGCCGTCTACGGCGAGCGCCCGTGGATTGCGATTGCGCCGGTTCTGGGCTTTCTGGGCCTCATCATGGCCATCCGCGGCCTCAGGAGCGGCGGCGAGATTTCGCCTCTTTTGTGGTCGAAACTCGGAATTCTCGGCGTCATCTCATCAGTCGGACTGACGATGTTTCCGTTCATTCTTCCGTCGTCGATCCATCCGACCTCCTCCCTGACGGTATGGGATGCGTCTTCTTCGCAACTCACACTGTTCGTGATGCTGGTCTCGACGATCATCTTTCTGCCGATCATCCTTGCCTACACCGCCTGGGTCTACCGCGTCCTGTGGGGCAAGGTCACCGCCGACGACGTCACCTCCAACAGTGAAAGCGTCTACTGACGAAGGAACAACACGATGTGGTATTTCGCCTGGATTCTCGGTCTGCCTCTCGCGGCTCTCTTTGCGGTGGTCAACGCGATGTGGCTTGAAATTCAGCAGGATCGCCAGATGATGGAGGACGAGGCTGTTCCACCCGTCAAGCAGTGAACGGCGGCGCGAGGACGCCGGGCTGGCGCGACGTCATTTCGTCATGACGCCGCGAACGCCCGGACCTCTTCCTCGATCAGTTTCCATATTCGGTCAACGAGCTGGACAATGAAAACGACATCAGGAAACGTTTCCCGGATCAGACGTGGAAGAAATTCAAGCAGGATCTGCGCGCGATCCGAAAAGACGGCTACAGTTTTACGACTTCGGAAGTTTCGGAGGACCAGACCGGCCTCGCCGCTCCGGGTTTCCGGGGAGACACGGTCATCGCATCCGTCAGCATCGTTATGGCGAAGCCGATATTCGACGAGCTTGAAACGCGTCTTTGCGTTCAGGACGCCGTCAAGTCCTGTGCGCGCGATCGAGGCAATCAGATAACCGATACAGGCCTTGCACCGCCGACCATTGGCGCTATTCCTGATAAACGTTGAACTGGTCCAGTTGCTCCTGGGTTTCCTCAAGCCGCTGCATGGCTTCGCGCCCACCTTCGGTCAACAGCATCGTGGCGATGATCTGAGCGACTGCAAACGCCGGCAACAGAGAAGAGAACAGCGAAATGGTGCTGTTTCGCACGATCAGATTGACGCCCGCCTCGGTGACCACAGGTGAAACTTCACTATCGGTGATCGCGATGACCTGCCCCTTGCGTTCGCGCACAAACTCGACCGCAGCGATCGCATCCCGCGCATAGGGGCGATAGCTGAAAACCAGCAAAACGTCCTTGCTGCCCACTGTTCGCAGATCGTCGGCGAGCGCCCCACCCAAACCGGTCAACAAAACAGTGCGCGCGTCGAACATGCGGCACGTATAGTGAAAATAGTAAGCAAGCGGAAACATGCTGCGTAGGCCAAGCACGTAGATCTTGCGCGCGCCGCGCAACCGGCTGACCGCATTATTCAGCTTCTCGGCAATCCCCTCTCCAAAAGTCTGCTGCAGATTTTCGAGTTCCTGCAGCACGTGCTCGCCAAGGATCTGGGTGTTGGACCCGACAGGAAAACGCTCGCGTATCGACTGCGCGCGCGACAGCCAGCGCGCATCGCTGCCTCGGGTAACGTAATCCCTGAAGAGGTCGCGGAACTGGTCGTAGCCATCAAAACCCAGTTCGCGCGCAAGCCGCACCATCGCGTTGTGCTGCACTCCCGCTTTCTTGGCAAGAGTCCGCATCGAATAGATCGCAACGTCGCTAGGATTGTCTATCGCGAAGCGGGCTGCCTTCCTGAGTTGCGGACTGAAAGCTGCATAACGGGACTTCAGCATGTCGACAATGCCGTCGGATGCGCCGGAATTCGGATCATCCTGGCGAATTTCAGTCTGACTCATGAAATGCTTTTCTTGTTTGTCTCTCGATCTCAAAATACGTAATCGGCAGCATACCTCATCATGGCGAACTCAACGACCTGCGCGCCAACTATTTCCAGTTGATTTTGCACTGACTCATCCAATGATCGGCCATCGGCGTCGAATAGCGGCAAAGAGGTGTTCAGAACCGCGCCGAAAGGCGTCGGCCAACCGCGAAGGGCATGGGCAATGTCGCGAAGAGCAGAAATCGTCTGACTGCCGCCCTGCCATCCGCCGGCGCAACAGATGCATCCGACCGCCCGACCGTCCCAATAGATGCGCCGGTCAGAGCGCAGATCTTCCGTGTAGTCGATGGCGTTTTTCAGCAAACCGGACAGGGAGCCGTGATAGGATGGCGAGGCAAGGATGAAGCCGTCCGCTTCGCGGAAGAGTTTGACAAGCCTTTTCGCCGACTCGGTCCGGTCATTGTCGCCTGGCAGATACACAGGCATCAGGAGATCGCGGCCGCAGAAGCTTGCCGTTCGAGCGCCAAGTTTTTCCGCATGCCGGAGTGCGATCTTCATCGCCTTCTCGCTCGAAGACCCGCTGCGCGCCGTTCCACCCAAACCGAGTATCAGGGGTTTTGTCATATCTCAGCCGTGGCTGGCCGCGGCTTCGACAGACGGGGCCGCCGGCATCGCGTCCAGTTCTCCGAGCGGTCCGAATCTTTTCTCGAGAAGCGGCATCACCTCCGATCCGAACCGTTCCATGGAACGGAGGATTTTCGACTGCTCGAGACCCGGTATCGCCATGAAGCAGCTGATGTGCTTGGGTCCCAGCACCTCGATATCGCGCGCAAGCCGCTCGGCAACCGTCTCGGGGGTGCCGACCGGCAGACGCGACACGATTTCCTCGAGCGGCGGCTCTCCCTCCGCCGGTATCTCTTTAAGGAATGCCCCGTCGAGTTCGCCGTAACCGCCGCGCATCGACATGGCGATACGGCGGATATAGCGCGCGCCATCTGCCGCCAGCTTCGCATCTTCAGGGTCGTCCGTCACGAAGACGTAGCGCTGGATCGCGAAGGGCACGGCGGCGCTGTCGCCCCCGGCTTTTCCCCACGTATCGGCCAACCCGTCGCGCACGCCGCGGATCGTCTCCACGTCATTCCACCCTGTCGTGAAAAATGGCGTGTAGCCGCGTTCGACCGCTCGCTTCTGCGCCTCCACGTCGGTCCCCATTCCCGCGACGTAGATATCCGGACGGGTCTGCGCAGGCCGCACCGAAAACGCGGTTTTTGGCAAGCGGATCGTTTTGCCTTCATAGGCGAATTCGTCTTTCGTGAAGTAACTATCCACGAAGTCGAGAACATCGAAGAGCGTGTCACGCGCCTGTTTGAGATCACGGCCGAATTTGTGAAACTCGTAGGCCTGATACCCGGTGCCGAAGCCGAGAACCAGCCGCCCGCCGCTCATCTGATCCGTCATTCCGATATCCTCGGCGAGCCGGATCGGTTCATACAGCGGCGCGACGATGACGGCCGGGCCAAGTTTGATCCGGCTTGTCTGCCCGGCCATGAAGTTGGCCATCGCAAGGGGCGACGGACACAGGCAATAGTTGGAAAAGTGATGTTCCGCGAACCAGGCGATCTCCATGCCGATCTCCTCGGCAAGTTTCACATGTTCCGCGGTTTCCCGGTAAATTTCTCCGGCAGCCTTGTCCTTGTTACGCTGCGTCATCAGGGAAAACAGGCCGAAATGCATCTGGATATCCTTTACTTTTCTGTGTCTCAAAAACCGACGATGGTTTCGCCGCCATTTGGGCTGATCGCCTGTCCGGTGACGAAATCGCCGGTGGGCGCTGCGAAATAGACCACCGCGTATGAAATCTCTTCCGGCGCGGCCCAGCGTCCGAGCGGCACCTTCTTTTCCTTTTCGCGGATCTTCTCCATGCCCTGGACGCGGATAGGCATTTCGGTCAGGACGCCTCCCGGACAAACGGCGTTGACCAGGATGTTCCATGGAGCAAGTTCCTTGGCCCAGGCCTTGGTCAATCCGAGAACGGCGGTCTTGGCAGCGCAATAATGTGACGCCGTGTGGTGGCCGTTCATGCCCCAGATCGAGGAAATATTGACGATCCGACCGTATTTGCGCTCTTTCATGCCGGGGATGACCGCCTGGCCGCAAAAAAAGCTTCCGCGAACATGGATGTCGAACATGCGCTGGTATTTTTCCGGCGTGATCTCTTCGATCTCGGCATGTTCGCCGATGCCAGCGTTGTTGACGAGGATGTCAACCGGACCCAACTTGGCTTCCACCTCCTTGACAAGGTCACGCATCGCCGCCGCATCGCGGATGTCAGCGGTGGACAGAAGAACCTTGCGGCCCATCGCCTGAATGGCCTCCGCGGTCTCTTTCGCTTCGTCTTCCAGAACATCGTGAACGACGATGTCGGCGCCGCGTTCGGCCATCAGTTTCGCGTGGGCGCTGCCCATACCGCGGCCTGAGCCGGTGATCCAGGCGACCCTGCCTTCCAAACTGTTCGGATCTTTCGTCATGGAATTCTCCCTAGTAGCCGACGATGGTTTCGCCGCCATTCGGACTGAGGACCTGACCGGTCACGAAGTCCGCTTCGGGCGATGCGAGAAAGGCGACTGCGTAGGACATCTCGATAGGCTCGCAGTAACGCTTCAGCGGCACCTTCTCTTCCTTGGCGCGCAGGATATCGAGATTGTCGAGCTTGACCGGCCCGCCGGAACGCACGCCGCCTGGCGCAACCGCATTGACGTGAATATTCCAGGGAGCAAATTCCTTGGCCCAGGCCTTTGCAAAACCAAGCAGCGCCGACTTGGCCGAACAATAGTGGGAGGCGACCGGGGCTCCCGCCATGCCCCAAATCGAAGAGATGTTGATGATCTTGCCGTAACGGGCTTCTTTCATCGCCGGAACGACGGCCTGCGTGCAAAAGAAACTGCCGCGAACATGCACATTGAACATGCGGTCGAAATCGTCTTCCGAGATTTCGTCAACTGTTGCGCGTTGCCCGAAGCCGGCATTGTTGACCAGGATGTCGATGCGGCCAAGTGCCTTCGAAGCATCGGCGACCATCGTTGTGACGGCGTCGGTGTCAGCCATGTCGATGACATGAACCGAGGCCCTTCGGCCGCGTTCCCGCACGAGTTCCGCGGTTTCGCGCGCCTTGTCGCCGTCGATATCGCAGACGGCGATGTCAGCGCCGCGCTCGGCCATCAGCATGGCGTGGGACCGTCCCATTCCGTCCCCCGATCCGGTTATCAGCGCAACCTTTTTGTCCAGTGTTCCCATGTTTACTCCTTGGGTATCATAAGCGTCGCGTCGGCCGCCCAAAGCAGGGCCACGCGATCGCCGGGTTTGAGCATTTCAGACTGGCGGATGGAGGTCAGGCGAACAGCGATCGGGGTGGTACCCTCAACGTCGACCACATATCTAAAGGATCCAGCGGTGAAGGTAGCATCGACGATACGGCCCGACAGGCGATTGTATTGCGTCGAATCCGCGCCGGTCGCCGCGCTCTCCTGTTCGATGCTGATTGATTCCGGGCGCAGGCAAAGGACCTGTTTGCCGTTTCCTGTGTCCTTTCCCTCATGGAGAGCGCGCACCGGGCCTGCAGGGGTTTCAATCTCAACGTAGTCGCCGCTGCGCCCGATCTCCCGCACAACGTCGAGCATGTTGGCGTTGCCAAGAAAGCAGGCTGCGAATTCATTGCGGGGATGTTCGTAGAGTTCTCGCGGCGTGCCGAGTTGCACAATACCGCCCTGGCGCATGATGGCGATCCGATCGGACATGGCCGCGGCCTCGTCCTGGTCATGGGTGACGTAAAGAACCGTGGCGCCCACCTTTGCGTGGAATTCCTTGATTTCGAACTGCATCTCCTCGCGGAGGTTCTTGTCCAGAGCGCCGAGCGGTTCGTCCATCAACAGGATGCGCGGTCCATAGACCGCCGCGCGCGCAAGTGCGATGCGCTGCTGCTGTCCACCGGAAAGTTGCGTCGGCATTCTCCCACCGACATCGGGAAGCCGAACTGTTTCCAGCATCTGCGTCACCCGATTGCGTATTTCGGATTCGGGGAGTTTCCTCAGTCGCAGGGGAAAAGCGATGTTCTCGAACACAGTCAGATGCGGAAACAGCGCATAGTTCTGAAAGACCATGCCGATTTCACGCTTGTAAGGAGGTAACGCCGCCATATCGACGCCGTCGACCTCAATGCGCCCGCGCGTCGGCGGCGTAAATCCGGCGACAGCGCCGAGCAGTGTCGTCTTTCCGGAACCGCTCGGTCCGATCAGGGAAAAGAATTCTCCCCTCTCAAGCTCCAGATCAGTTGGTCGCAACGCTTCGACCTTGCCATAGCGCTTCTCGACGCCGGAGAGTTTCAGTTTCGCGCCTTGCTCAGTCATGGTTCCACCCATCCAAACGCGTCGAGCGGGACTGAATCAGCGCGACAATGACAAGCAGGACGAGCGTAAACAGGAATACGAGTGTCGCGACGGCGGCGATTGTGGGGGTCAGGTAATCGTTCATCTGTTCCCAGATCAGGCGTGGAAGGGTTCGGGTTCCGGCGCCGGTCAGAAAGAGCGCCAGCATGAGTTCGTCGATCGAAGTGGCGAACGCCAGGATGCCCCCGATGATGATTCCGATGCGGATCGTCGGATAGGTGACGGATCTGAACGTGCGCCATGGTCGCGCGCCGAGCGTCATTGCGGCCAGCTCGAGCGTGAAATCATGACGAGCCAGCTGCGCGGTGACGGTTATGAACACCAGCGGCACGCCAATGACCGTATGTCCGATCGTGGCCGCAGCGTAGGATCCAAGCAGGTTGAGCTGCAGCATAAGCGGATAGAGACCGATCGCAAGGATGACATGGGGCAACATCATGGGCGCCACGACGAGCGCCGAGATCACGCCAGCCTGTTTGAAACCGCCCCTTGAGACGGCCAGCGCAGCCATGGTGCCGAAGACCATGGACAGCAACGCCGTCGGGACGCCGATGGCAAGCGAATTGATCATCGCCTGGAACCAGGAGGGATTGGCGACAAGCTTCTCATACCATTGGGTTGACCATCCGGACGGCGGGAAGGACAAGAAGCTGCGGTCTGAGAATGACAGCGGCAACACGATGAACTGCGGCAGGACAAGATAAACCAGGATCAGCGCGGTAAAGCAGCAGATGATCACCCATCCCGCTCGGAAACCAAGCGGCAGCTTCGCAGTGCTTTCAGCGGCCATGGGCAAAACCTCCCCCGGCGCTTTTCATGACACGAAGATAGACAAGGTATATCGAGGTTGTCAGCAGCAGCAGGACTGTGGAGAGGGCAGAAGCGAGTCCCCAGTCAAGAAGCCGGTTGGCCTGCTGCTCGATCAAAACCGCCGCCATCATATGGCGAGGTCCGCCGAGCAACGCAGGCGTTATGAAGAAGCCGAGCGACATCATAAAAACCAGCGCGGATCCGGCGCCAAGCCCTGGCAACGACAGCGGAAAGAAGATCTTGCGGAAAGCCACGAACGGATTGGCGCCCATGACTTCAGCCGCGGCAATAAGGGTGCGGTCGATTGTCCGCATTGTCGCCAGCATGGGCAACAGCATGAATGGAAGCATGATGTGCACCATTCCGACATTGACCGCCAGCGTTCCCGGAAGAAAGCTGATCGGACGCTCGACGATATCCGCCACGACCAGAAACTGGTTGAGCACGCCCTTTCGCTGGAACACCACCATCCATGCATAGGATCGGATCACGACGCTGGTCCAGAGCGAAACGACGACGAACGCCATCATAAGGCTCATCATCGATCCGCGAACCCGGGATATGACGTAGGCGACCGGATAGGCGATGAGCGCGCACAGGATTGTCACGATCCCGGCCGTCTCGACCGTGATCCAAAGAACTTTGAGATACGGCCCGCCGCCGAAAACGCGTTCGTAGTTGGCGACGCCCGGCGACGGATCTGTGAAGCTGCGCAGAATGACGTTCAGGATTGGCCACAGGAAGAACAGGCCGACAAAAGCCAGCGGCGCAACAAGCAGCCAGCGATAAAACGCCGTCGCTGTCCAGCCGGTGCTCTTATCGGATGCCATTCCTGTCTCCAACCAATTGCTTGACCATCAAAATAGGCACAGTTGTAGCGTCCGGGGCGTCGCCTTACGCGATCGCCCCGGCTTGCGGATACGGGTTATCAGCCCAGAATCCAGGTATTGAAACGCTCGACCACCTCAGCGGAATTGTCCGCCCAGTAACTGACGTCGAGAAGGACCGTATTGTCGTTGAGGGTAGGCAGATTGGCCTTCACCGCATCGTCAAGCAACGCATCGGCGTTCTTGTTCACCGGTCCGTACGGGATTGTCTTGGCAAAAGCGGCCTGGGCTTCCGGCGACAACGCATAGGCCATCATGTCGAAAGCTTCCGCCTTGTTCGGCGCCCCCTTCGGCACACCCCAACCGTCAGATACGAGAATCGCCTGGTTGAAGGTGTAGTCAACCGGAGCTCCATCGTTCTTTGGACCAAAGACGCGCCCGTTCCAGGTCGAGCCGGCGTCGACTTCGCCGTCGAGCAGAAGCTGCGCGCTCTGAGCGCCCTTTTCCCACCAGACCAGCTTGTCCTTGATCTTGTCCATGCTTGCGAACGCGCGGTCGACATCGAGCGGATAGAGTTCGTTGATCGGAACGCCGTCAGCCAGCAACGCTGCTTCCATCGTCTGGAACGGACGCTTCCACAGACCCACGCGCCCATCGAGCGCAAACAGATCCGCCCAGCTCTGCGGTCCCTCGCCCGTCACGTTGTCGGTGTTCCATGCGATGTTGTAGGCGGCAAGGTCCGTGACGACGAAATGATCATGCGCCGATCCCTTCACCATCGCGTCCTTGTCGACGACGCTGTAATCGATCGGCTCGAGCAGACCTTCTTTCGCATAGACTGCGAGCGCTTCCGCCGGTCCCTGGATGAGGTCCCATTCAACATTGCCCTGCTCGACCATGGCCTTCAGACGGGCGCCTTCATTGCTGGTGTTGATGACGTTTACGCCGGTCTTGGCCGTCCATGGTTCATAGACAGTCTTGCGATAGGCTTCCTCCAGCTTGCCGCCGCCGGTCGCCATTACGATCTGATCCGTCTTCGCATTCGCAATGCGCGGCATGCCAAGGGCTGTAGCCGTGGCGCCGAGACCAATCAGCGCGGTGCGCCTGGAGATATTGCTGTTTATTCCGTACTTGTTCGTCATTCCCATAATCCTCTCAGTTGTTTTGTTCCCGCCTTTGATTTCCGGACCGACTGGCGGATGCTTCGGGCCGGTTTGAGTTGTCGACCGCCATTCGGTCAGGTCATGTACAGGCCGCCATTCACCATCAATGTCTGACCGACAACGAAACGGTTTCGATCCGAGCCGAGAAAAAGGATTGCTTCGGCGATGTCCTCGGGCTCGGCCGCGCGTCCGACCGGAATGATCTTGATCCGCTCGGCGAACCAGTCCTGCTTCTTCGCTGTTTCCGTGGCGATTGCCCCCGGGCTCACCGCATTGACCAAGATTTGGTGGGGCGCGAGTTCCTCGGCCAGCGACCGTGTTAGGCTTACCAGCGCGGACTTCGCGGCAGCGTAGTGAGGCAGCGAGGGCTTCGCCCTGTGCGCATCTGTGGACGCTACGTTGACGATGCGGCCGTAGCCCTGCCTGATCATGATATCCATCAAGGCTCGGGTCGTCAGAAATGGCGCCGTGAGATTGGTTCGAAGCGTCCAGTCCCAGTCGGTCATGCTGATTTCACCAAAACGGGCATGACGCCAGCCGCCCACATTGTTCACGAGCAGATCAAGCCGTCCGTCGAAGAAGTTTTCGACCGCCGTTGCGAGAGCCGTAACCTCTTCCTCGCGCGCGAGGTCGACGACGACGGGGCATACGCGGTATCCTTGGGTTTCGAGAGACTTTGCCGAAGACATTACGGCGTCGGCATCGACATCCGCCATGATCACTGCGCCGCCGCGTTCAAGCAGCAATTTCGTGGTCGTCAAACCGAGCCCCCTTGCGGCGCCGGTTACGAGCGCTGTCCTGCCTTCGAATTCCGTTGTCATTCGGCGGGTCTCCAAAACTGCACTTTGACGAGTGTGTACCATTTGGTATAGATTGTCAAATATAAAGCATATGCTCTAATACAGTGCATTTGAAACAGGCTTAGCTGGAGTGAAACAATGAGTGCTGGATCAGTGAAAAACGCCCGACCTGCGGGTCGCTCCGATGTCTTCCATCGATTTCCAAGAAACGACATGGCGACGGCGGCGGGCGGCGAGGGACCGTATATCTTCGACACGTCCGGAAAGCGATATATCGACGGTTCGTCGGGCGCAGCGGTGAGTTCACTCGGTCACGGCCATCCGCGCATAGCGGAAGCGATGAAACGCCAGATCGATCACATCACGTTCGCCCATACGTCATTTTTTACGAGCGAACCCGCAGAAGAGCTTGCCTCGCTGTTGACGGACCTGGCGCCTGGCGATCTCTCGAAGGTGTATTTCACTTCCGGCGGTTCGGAATCGGTGGAAGCCGCCCTGAAGCTCGCGCGGCAATATTACGTGGAGAAGGGCGAAACCTCCCGCCACCGCATTATTTCGAGAGCCCAGAGCTATCACGGCAATACGCTCGGAGCGCTGGCGGCCGGCGGCAACCTCTGGCGGCGCGAGGCCTATACGCCGCTGCTGCTTGAAACGATCCAGACGCCGGCGGTGTATCCCTATCGGGAAAAACAGGATTCCGAGACCGATGAGGCCTACGGCCGCCGCGTGGCGGACGAACTCGAGGCGGCGATCCTTCGTGAAGGCCCGGAAAACGTCATGTGCTTCATCGTGGAGACGGTGGCGGGCGCGACGATCGGAACCGTGCCTCCGCCCCCGGGCTACTTCGCGCGGATCCGCGAAATTTGCGACAAATACGGCGTCCTGCTTATCCTTGACGAAGTCATGTGTGGAATGGGACGGACCGGAACACTCTTCGCCTTCGAACAGGAAAACATAGCGGCCGATATCGTCACCCTCGCCAAGGGGCTCGGCGCCGGATACGCATCCATCGGCGCAACCATCACTACCACAAAAATCTACGACACGATCGTCTCGGGTTCCGGCTTCTTCCAGCACGGGCACACATATACGGGCCATCCCCTGGCCTGCGCCACGGCGCTGGAGGCGCAGAAACTGATCGCGGAAGAAGACCTGCTGTCGAATGTGCGCAAGCAGGCGGCCAATCTGGAAGCGGCGCTGCAGAGCCGGTTTGGCCAGCATCCCAACGTCGGCGACATCCGCGGCCGCGGTCTCTTCCAATCGCTGGAATTCGTCTCGGATCGCGAATCGAAGGCGCCGCTCGATCCGTCATTGAAATTTGCCTCGAAACTGAAAGCCGCAGGGCTCGCCGAAGGTCTGCTTTGCTACCCCATGGGCGGCGTCATCGACGGACGATCAGGCGACCACGCCATGCTCGCTCCGCCCTTTATCGTCAACGAAAGCCACATCGAGGAGATCGTCGACAAACTCGACAGGGCGATCGACGCAGCATTGGGCGCTGCGCGACAATAAGCAAATACCGATCGGCCGCTCGCGACGGATCTGGCCTTCATACAAGACCAAGGGCGCTGACGTGCTCCCGTGAAATGGGCCCGATTTTGGGTTAGCCTGTTCCAGAGCGAAGGAGACAGGCAATGAAACGATCAAGGTTCTCGGAAGAACAAATCATTGGCATTTTGAAGGAGCAGATGATGGATGTATCGATGCTCCGAGAAATACTGATAATGGGAGCCGGCGAACGCCATGCGTTCGAGAGAGCCTGCGAACGCTTCTGACGCCCGGCTCCAGAGGAGCAACGCCGTTAGTTGGGCAATCGAGATGAAGTGCTATTCGCAGCGGCGGGCCTGCGCCCTGGTTAGCATTTCGCCGCGCGTCTTCCGTTACCAGTCGAGCAGGCACGACGACGCCGGCCTGCGACAGCGCTTGCGGGAAATCTCGTCGCAACGGCGACGGTTCGGCTATCGCCGTCTGCACCTGTTGTTGTGAAGCGCGAAGGCGTCATGGTGAACTGGAAGAAGCTGTATCGCCTCTACAAGGAGGATCGGCTTGTTGTCCGCAAACGTGGCGGCCGCAAGCGGGCTTTGGGCACACGCGCGCCCATGGCTATCCCGCAGGATCCACTCAGCGCTGGAGCCTCGACTTCGTCTCGGATGTGCTGGTCGATGGACGTCGCTTCCGCATTCTGTGTGTCATCGATGACTTCAGCCGCGAATGCCTGGCGACTGTCTTTGACAACTCGATCTCGGGCGAACGTGTCGCTCGCGAACTGGATGCAATCGCAGAACGGCGCGGCTATCCCTGTATGATAGTCTCGGACAATGGAACGGGACTCACATCAAATGCCATGCTCGCCTGGCAACAGGACCGTCGCGTCGAGTGGCACTATATTGCGCCCGGAAAACCGATGCAGGACGGCTTCGTGAAAAGTTTCAACGGTAGACTGAGAGACGAGTGCTTGAACGAGCACCTTTTCCGCAGCTACCGCCACGCCCGGGAGATCATCGAAGAATGGAGGATCAATTACAACATGCACCGACCACACACCAGCCTCGACGGGCTTACGCCGAATGAGTTTGCAACCCGGTCCGCAATGGACCACAACGTGAACAGAGCCAGGGCTTACATCACGCAACTCCAGTCTTGACCGGTAGATCTTTATAGAGAAGCCAAGCTGCATCGGGCAGCGTAGTACGAGCGCCGCAGGCTTCAGGCTGAATGCCCCGTATTGTTTTCAGCGGTTTCTTCAACGGAGGAACCGGAACGGCGCGATGACAGAACGCCATAGCCGACCGACAGGACGGTAAGTGCGGCAAAGAACCAGCAGATATAGGAGTTGAAGAATACGCTGTAGTCACCATGCGCAACAAGAATGGTGCGGCGCAAATTGTCCTCGAACGATGGGCCCAGGACGAAGGCGATCAGAAAGGGCGGTACGGGCAGATCAATCTTCATCATGAAAAAGCCGAGGAAACCGGCGGCAAACATGACGAGGATGTCAAAATGGCTGTTCTGGATCGCGTAGGTTCCGAATACGCAGAACATCAGAAGACCGGGCATCAGAATGTGCCTCGGTATATCGGATATACGGGCGAACAGGCGCATCGACAGCATGCCAAGGATCAGCATGGCGATCGAACTGAGCATGATTCCGAAGAAGATGGCATAGACTGTATCGCCCTGGGTCTGGAACAGCGATGGTCCGATCGACAGGCCGTGAATCAGGAATGCGCCGATCATGACGGCGGTCACGACATCGCCCGGAATGCCAAGCGCCAGGAGCGGAATCAGCGTCGCGCCGGCTACGGCGTTGTTTCCTGCCTCCGCTGCGGCTACGCCGTCGATCTCCCCCTTGCCATAGGTCTCGGGATGTTTGGAACTGCGCTTGGCCAGCGAATAGCTGAGAAAGGAGGCGGCGGTCGCGCCGACACCCGGTATTGCGCCTATCCCGACACCGATCGCGCTGCTGCGGAAAATGGTTGGCAGGCAGCTGCGGAATTCCGCCAAAGTCAGTGCCGAGCCCGAACGGCTGCCATGAATAAGACCTGACTGTTTGCGAAGGTAGAAATCGATCACTTCCGGGATGGCGAATAGGCCAATAAGCAGCGGCACGAAGCTGACACCGCCGGAAAACTCGAGCATTCCGAAGGTGAAGCGCGGATTGCCGTAGATCAGATCCAGCCCCACTGTTGCAAGTAGGAGGCCCAGCACGGCCGAAACCAGACCCTTGAACAGGGAATCGCCAGCGACGGACGTAACGATAGTGAGGGAGAAGGTCATCAGCCAGAAATATTCGGCCGGTCCGAATTGCAGAGCGAAGCTGGCGATCATAGCTGCAAAGAGGATCAGCGCGAGATTGGAAGCGAGATCGGCGACTACGGAACTGTAGAGGGCGATGTCCAGAGCCTTACGGCTCTGTCCCTTCTGAGACAGCGGCCAGCCGTCGAGCAGAGTGCAGATATTGCCAGGTGTCCCAGGCGTGCGGATCAGGATTGCGGAAATCGAACCGGCAAACATCCCGCCCTTGTAGATGCCGACGACCAGCAGGATCGCGCTGATCGGATTCATGCCGTAGGTGAATGGCAGGGCAAGCGCGATGCCCATACTGCTCGACAAACCGGGGATCGCGCCGATCACTATTCCGATGAACATGCCTGCGACGATCGCCAGCACGTTCTGCATTGAAAGAAACAGATCAAATCCGTTCAGTATTTCCTGCAACAGGACTCTCCGTGATCGGGGGATTGCTACGCGGTCAGAATGGCAAGTCGCCTCTTGGCAGAGGAACCGCCGCAAGTTTCGCGAACAGTATGTAGGTGATTACGGGTACGCCGATAATCGTCGCGACCAGCACCAAGAGGCGTCGCTCACCACCGAAGATCACCAGAAAACCGAACACCAGTGCGGAACTCAGCAGGGCGCCGAGCGGAATAAGCAGCAAATAGAACGCTGCGAAAACGATCACGACCAATGAAAAACGGGCAATGATCGAGGGGGCCGACAGGCTATCGACGCTTCCGTCGTCGGAAGAAACAGCCACGAACCCGGTTCTCGCTTCGATTACGGCCAGAACGGAGAAGACAAGGCCGGCGATGGTGATGACGTAGGGATATAAGGCGGACGAGGTCAGCGAAAGACCCTGCTTGGCATAGGAGGGAATGCCGTAGGGTATGCCGAAAACCAGCATCGCCAGGAAGAATAAGGAGAAGCCCGCCGCGATGGTGGTCTGTCGCCGTTTCTGGCTGGCCGCGTCCATGACCACTGCTGAAATCCTTTCGTCGTCCTTCCCGTTGTCTCTCCCTTGACTCCTCATAGCATCGATGAGAGTTTGAGTCCATGATTTTAAAACAGCGTTCCGATAATCAAAACACTATGGTCAAACGTAGCGATGCCTCGATAAGCAAGACGCTGGCAAGCGGCCTGGCCATTCTGGAGTTTCTGAGCCGGAAATCGGAACCAATGGGCGTCCGCGAGCTTTCGCGCGAAATGAGTATGAACCCCGCGCAGGTTCAGCGTCTTCTCAACACCCTGTCCGACTGCGGCTTTGTGGAAAAGGACATGGGCCTTCGCCGATACCGCGTCGGTTTGACCGCCTTTCAGGTTGGGCGCGCCTATCTCGCCGACACAGGCCTGGTAGACGCCGCCGCTCCAATACTGCGGGACGTATCCGACCGCGTCTCCGTTAACACTTATCTCGCCGTTCGCCGGGGCGATGTCAGCATCTATATCTTCGTTCACCTGAGCCAGGGCGCGCTCTCGGTCCACGCGGTTCCTGGCAATCAGATGCCCCTGCATTCGACGGCCATGGGCAAAGCGCTTCTCTCGGCTTTGACCGACGATGAAATCCGGCGATTGCTCGGTGCGAAACCGCTCCCGCGTATCACCGAAGCAACCGAGACGGACCTCGATAAGCTTATCGAGGACGTGCACCATATCCGTGACGGAGAGGTGGCGATCGCGAATGAAGAAAACATTCCGGGAATCTTCTCCGCCGGCGCGCCGGTGCGCGACACGGATGGCGAGATTATTGCCGCCGTGAGTTGCGCCTGTGCAGTGCAAATGACGACCGGTGACGGACGCAAACGGATTGAAGACGAGATCACGCAAGCCGCGGAACGCATATCCAGACGACTGGGTGCGCCGGCGTCCGTGAGTTATCTGAGGTAGCTTATGCAAGAACAAGAACCGATTTCCGACCTGCAGGCCGTTGACGCGATACTGTCGAAGAACGGCTTTGACGCGCTGGTGGCGACCGCACCGGAAAATGTCACCTATATCGGCGGCTTCTGGGCAATGACCCACTGGATCCGCCGCGGACCCCAGGCCTACGTGTTCTGGCCGACTGCGCGCCGCAGCGAGGCGTCTATCATCACGACCACCAGCACGCTCGACCTCGTCGCCGACCAGAAGCCCTGGGTTAGCAACGTTCGCCGGTTTGGTTATTTCGTCTTCGAGGGCATGGACCGACCCGGTCTCGATCCGCTCGACCAGGCACAGGTCGATCTGCTCATGGGCGAAGAGTTTCCTGGCGCCGTGGAAGCGCTGGTCGATGCGATCCGTGAGGCGGGCCTCTCCAGCGGGAAGATCGCCGTCGACGAAATCGGCATGACGCCCCAGGCTATGGCCAGGCTGCGCGAGGCCCTGCCCGACCTGACCATCGAACCCGCCTTCGAACTTGTCAGGACAATGCGGACAATCAAGACGCCGGAGGAGGTTCGACGACTTCGTCGCGCCTGCAACATCGCGGAAGCCTCGATCGACGCCAGCCTGAAGGCGGCCCATGTCGGCATGACTGAAAAGGAAATGGCGCGCATCTTTCATCGAACCACGGTGGAAAACGACGCGACGCCAGTTCTGGGCGTCATCGGTTTCGGCGTGCGGAGCACGCTTACCAACTCGCAGCCTTCCGATGCTGCCCTGAAGGAAGGCGACATCATCCGTTTCGACGTGGGCGGCCGATACATGCACTATCGCGCCGACATATCGCGTATTGGGGTCATGGGCGAACCGAGCCGTGAAATCGTCGACAAATACGCCGCGCTGAAAAATGGGGTCGACCATGCCTACAACGTCATCCGGCCGGGTCTGAAGGCGTCCGATCTTTTCGAACAGGTGATGGACGCCGTTCGCAAGTCCGGTCTTCCCGACTACAAGCGCAACCATGTTGGCCACGGCATCGGCATCGACGGCTACGATCTGCCTAACATCGCGCCAGGAAGTTCCGACGTCCTGCAAGCCGGAATGGTGATCTGCGTGGAGACGCCTTACTACGAATTCGGCCTCGGCGGCCTTCAGGTCGAGGACATGATCCACGTGACGGAAGACGGATGTGAATCCCTCATGAAGTCTGATCGTGAACTGCGGATCGTGTCCGCATGACCACGCAAAAAATCCTTGCCGCGGTTCGCTCCAGGCTGGATCGAGCCATAACAATACCTCAAGCGCCAATGCGCCGCCGGTACGCGACCATCGCCCGAAAAGAAGGCGTTTTCAAAAGGGTTTCCGCTCCGACTTCGTTTGCTGCTGCTGAAACCACGAAGAAGAACGGCGAAATCGAAACCGACAAGACCGTGTTCAATGAACTGACCGCAACCGGTCTCGAAGACTTGGCCATACGGCCGGCTCAGGATCCATCCCCTCTGGTTCCTGCAGACCTGGATCGCCCTTTCCCGGCGATCCAGGCCCATACGGTCATGCCGACCTAACCTGAAGGAGACTCATCATGAACAGCCTGAAATTTTCCTCTATCTGCGCCGCCATCGGCGCGGTGCTGGTCGCATCCGGGCCGGCGCTCGCGGAATTCCCGGAGAAACCGATCACCCTGATCGTTCCGTGGTCAGCCGGCGGCAGCACTGACCAGACGGCCCGCGCACTTTCCGAAGCGGCGTCCAAGGAACTGGGCCAGCCCATCGTCGTGGTCAACAAACCCGGCGCGTCAACGACACTCGGCATGGCGGAACTCGCCTCTGCGGAGCCGGACGGCTACACGATCGGCACCCTGTCAACCACCACATACATGGCTCAGATCACGCGTGACGACGTGCCTTACAGCATGATGGAGGACTTCAGTTTCATCAGCTACTACGGTGACAATCTCATCGGTGTCGTGGCGCTGAGCGACAAGCCATGGAATTCGCTGGAAGAGCTGATTGCAGCTTCGAAGGAAAAGGGTCTGAATTTCGGAACGGGCGGCGTCAACACCACGCAGCACCTGACGACGGAAGCCGTCAAGAAGGACTCCGGAGCCGGTCTGACCCACATTCCATATCGCGGTTCGGCGGAATCGCTTCCCGCGCTGTTGGGCGGTCATGTCGACTTCATCACCGAAACCTCCGTGTGGGCGCCCTATGTGGATAGCGGCGAAGTCAAGGTTCTCGCCGTCAATCTTCCCGAACGCGCGAAGGCTTTCCCGGACGTTCCCACGCTGACCGAACTCGGCTATCCGACGCTGCGTTCCGTACAAGGCATCATTGGACCGGCCGGGATCCCGGAAGACGTCCGTATGAAGCTCGAGACGGCGTTCCGCAATGCATTGACCGATCCGACATTCGTCGAGACCATGGGCAAGCTGCGAATGGAAATCGTCGAAATGAGCGGTCCTGAAATGCATGACGCCATCGAAGCCGAGGTCGACAAGGCTTCCGATCTGGTCAATTCACTTTCGAACTGACGTTTATCGCTTCTCGCCGGCGTCCTCCTGTTCGGACGCCGGCAGAATGAACCGAACCGTGACAGATGCGCCCCGATCTTCTCGAAAAGGTTTCCGGCAAGGCCGAATTCATCAGCGATGTCAGCATTGACGGCATGGCTTTCGGAAAAGTCGTGCGCAGCACAGAGCCGCATGCTCGAATCATAGGAATGGATGTGTCCCTGGCCGAACAGGCGGACGGCGTCGTCTGCATTCTGACAGGGGCTGACATAGACCTTTTGACGCAAACCGACTGGGGCCTGTTTTACGAAGACCGCCCGGTAATCGCCCGTGACCGTGTCCGCTACGTGGGTGAGCCCGTCGCCGTTGTCGTCGCCGATACGCAAGCCGGCGCCGAAGCCGCATCGCGCCTCGTCGCTGTCGACTATGAGCCGCTGCCGATTTGCGCGACGCCAGAACAAGCGCTTGCTGGCGATTCGCCTCTGCTGCACGATGACTTCCGTCCGATATCGGATTTCTACTTCAAGGGAACTGCTCGCGGTAAAGCCGGGACGAATGTCTTTCAGGACTATCTGCTGGAGCGCGGCGACGTTGATAGTGCGGAGCACTCCGCTCACCGGATCTTCGAACACAGCTATTCCTTTCCGGGAATCGCACATTTCGCCATGGAGCCGCATTGCGCGATCGCCCGTTTCGACCATGCCGGACTCACGGTCTGGTCCGGAGCGCAATCTCCAACGGCCGTACAGAAGGTTCTCGCCCGGGTATTCGGCCTTCCCATCGCGCGAGTACGTGTGATTGTGCCCTATGTCGGCGGAGGTTTCGGTGGCAAGGCTTCTGTCAAGATCGAGCCGCTTGTCGCGGCCGCTGCACGCAAAGCCGGACGACCCGTCAAGGTGCTCCTGAGCGCCGAGGAATCCATGCTGACCTGCCGGCGTCTCGGGGCGAGAATCACGATCCGCACCGCCGTCGACGCGCAAGGCGCCATCCTATCGCGCACCGGCGACATCGTCATGGATGGCGGCGCCTATGCCGATACCGGACCGGCCGTCGCACTCAAATCCGCGCACCGGCTCGTCGGTCCCTATCGCCTGCCGAACCTGAGGATCAGGGCGCGTGCCGTTTACACCAATACGGTGCCTGGAGCAGCTTTCCGGTCCATCGGCGGACCGCAGGCGGTCTGGGCGACCGAATCGCACATGGACGAGATCGCCGCGGAACTTGGAGAAGACCCGGTCGATTTCCGCTCCCGGCATCTGTTGCAACGAGGCGACGCGGTGATCGACAATTTGCGTCCTCTCGACGTTGATCCGGCGGTCATGATGGATGCGGCGGTGGAGGCGACGACGAAAGGGCACAACCGCGCCTCGCGCGGTCTGGCCCTTGCCGTCACCGATCCCGGCATCCTGCCGGTCGCAGGCGCGATCGTGCGCGTCCACGCCGACGGATCGGTGGAAGTGCGCAGCATGAGCGTGGAAATCGGACAGGGCGTCAGAGGCGTACTTCAGCGGATCGTCGCTGAAACCCTGTCGCAGCCGCTCGAAGTCGTACACATCCTCGATCCGGATACGGCCAGCGCGCCCTATGACTGGGGCACAGGCGCAAGCCGCTCCAGCATGATCATGGGACTGGCTGTCGAAAAAGCCGCCGAGGACGCGGTTTCAAAGCTTTTTGCTCTGGCGTCCGAAGTCTTTGAACTTGAGACCACGGCGATCAGTCTGGCGCCGGGTGGGCTCGATATCGGCGACAGGTCGGTCAGCTTCCGTGACCTTTTCCACGCCGCTCATGGCATCGATTCCGGCGATGTGATGGGGCAGGCATCGATCACACCGCGCTCGTTCGACGGCAAGCTGGCGCAAGCGCCCCTCTTCTGGGAAACCGCGGCTGCCGCCTGTACCGTGTCGGTCGATCCGGAGACCGGAGTGGTCGCGCTCGATACCTATGCGGGCGTCGCCGATATTGGCCGCGCGCTGAACCGACCGGCGGCCGAAGGCCAGGAGGAGGGCGCGGCCGTCCAGGGCCTCGGCCATGCGCTGTTTGAGAACCTCATCTTCGACGAGGGGCAGCCGATGACGGCAATGCCCCTCCTATACCGTGTTCCGCGCCTGTCCGACATTCCGGCCGACTGGACGACCGTGCTCATCGAGAACGGCGACGGCCTTGGTCCAATGGGCGCCAAGGGCATGGGCGAAGGCGGCATCCTCGGCATGGCGCCGGCAATCGCCAATGCACTGGCGCGCGATCATGGCGTCCGTCTTCGCGATCTTCCGATGACGCCCGAGCGGATCTGGACCGCGCTGTCGGCAAGGAAGACGCATGCGTCCTGATCCGTTCACCTATCATCAGCCGAAAAGCCTGGCCGAAGCGTCCTCTCTCGTCGCCGAACTCGGCGACGGCGCGGCATTCTATGCCGGTGGAACGGAACTGCTCCTGCTGATGAAGATGCAGCTGGCCGAGTACAGGCACCTGGTGAACCTGAAGAATATCGACGGTCTGAAGACAATCGGTGTCGAACACGACAGGCTGGTCATCGGAGCGCTGGCAACCCATTACGACATCGCCTTCAGCACGGCCGTCTTGAAGCACTGCCCATCGCTTTCACGCCTCTGCAGCGAAATCGCAAATATCCGCGTGCGCGTCGCCGGTACGATCGGCGGCAATCTTTGCTTTGCAGAACCGCGCGCCGATCCACCGGTTCTGCTGGTCGCGCTCGACGCGGGATTGCGACTTATTTCAGCGCATGCGAGCCGGGTCATTCCGGCGTCTGAATTTTTCCTGGGACCATTCGAAACCGCCCGGAAGCCGGACGAGATCCTGACGACGATTGAAATACCTCTGGGGACCGGATTCGCAAGTGTGGAACGCATGAAGCAGGGCAATTACAGCCTTGCAACTGCGGCCATCTCCAGAAGCGATTGCCACCAGACCTGGATCGGCTATGGCGGCGGTCCGCCGAAGCAGCTCGACGGCACAGGCGCGCTGCTCGACAGGGACAACGGCCGCACAAGCGATGAAGCCCTTTATGCCGCCGTAGCAGAGGATATTGCCGATCTGGAGATCCCCTCGGACATCGAAGCTGGTGAATCCTATCGCAGGCATCTGATCGCAGTGGCGGTCAAACGCGCGCTCGTTTCCCTTCATGAAACCGAAGCGACGGGAGTCCACTGATGGACACGTGTGTCGATATCAGCGTCGAGATCAACGGGGTTCCCGTTTCCCGGTCGGTACCGGCGGAAACACTGCTGATCGATTTCCTGCGCGACGACTTGGGGCTGCGAAGCGTGAAACTGTCCTGCGACATGGAAATCTGCGGCGCGTGCACTGTGCTTGTCGACGATCTGCCTGTCAGCAGCTGCACCACGCTTGCCGCTGATGTCGACGGCGCAGCAGTGACGACCGTCGAAGGGCTGATCACCGACGGTGCGCTCGATCCGCTGCAACAGGCCTTCATCGATCATGGGGCGGTGCAGTGCGGTTTCTGTACTCCGGGTTTCATTCTTGCTGCGAAGGCATTGCTGCTTCGCAATCCGAGCCCGACGCGCGCCGAAATCGTTTCTGCGCTCGATGGAAATATTTGCCGGTGCACCGGATATACGAAGATCGTGGAGGCCGTCCTGCATGCTGCCTCGGCTTGAAATCTCCTTCGACGGCCGGGAACCGGTCGCCGATATGTTCGAGAAAACACGGGCGGCAGCAGAAAATGGCGCTTCGACCGTCTGGCTTGCGAGCCATCTGTTCGAACAGGATCCGGTCTCATCCGCCGCTGTCATGCTGGAGCGATTTCCATCGCTTGACATGGTGTTGATGGCAATCAGCCCGCTGGTGCTGCACCCGGTGCAGATCGCCATGTCGGCGGCGACGCTGGACGAGATGTTTCCCGGCCGCATCTCTGTGTGTCTGGGGGTTGGTTCTCCAGACGATCTTGGAAGCGCAGGCATCGACGCGGGCAAACCGCTGCAGGCCATGAAGGAGGCGCTGGCGCTATGCCGGGCTCTCTTGTCCGGGGACAAGGTCACTCTCGAGGGTCAGAGATTTGTTGTTTCGGGAAGAGCGCTCCGCTCGGGCAACCATCCGGTTCCGCTGTTGATGGCGGCGTCCGGACCGAAGATGCTCGAACTGGCTCGAAGCGAGGCGGATGGCGTATTATTGTCGGCTGCCACATCCCGCGAGTTCATCAAATCCACCATCGCACGTCTGCATGCCGGAAAGCCGGCTCGCGCCGCCTTTGACAATTGCGGACTGGTCTATGTATCGGTCGACGACGACAGAGCGGCAGCCAGGGACCGTCTCCGCTCGAAACTGGCGGTGACATTGCGCGGCGCCCATCACGCCGCCAATCTTGATGCCGCCGGCAGCAAACTGGACCAGGCAGCGCTTCGTGACGCCTTCACCGTCGGCCGGATTTCGGAAGCTGCCCATATTGTCCCGGACCAGGTGGTCCTCAACCATTCCGCCGCCGGCACTCCGGCGGAACTGCCCGCAATGATCCAGACTTATCGGGACGCCGGGCTCGACCGCGTGATCCTGTCCGCATTCGGATCTGTCGCGGAAATCGAAACCGCCATGAAAGCCATGAAAACAACAGAAAGACTGTCAGATGAAGTTTAGCATTTCCCTCTGCACGGGTTTCGAAGGGGTCATGTATCCCGTCCCATTCATCAAACCGGAGCAGTTCGTCGAACAGGCGAAGCTCTGCGAGAGCATGGGTTACGATTCCATCTGGGGCAACGATCACATCACAACCCAGAACTACGTGCGCGAAAAGTTCCCGGATTCGCCACCCAATTTCTACGAGCCGCTTATTACTCTCGCCATGTGCGCCCAGGCGACCACAACGCTTCGCGTTGGCACAGCCCTCCTGGTCATGCCGATGCGCGAGCCGGTCTACCTCGCCAAACAGGTCAGCACACTGGACCAGCTATCCGGCGGACGTCTGGTATTGGCCGTCGGTCTTGGCGCCTATCGCGAAGAATTCGAGGCCTGGGGTCCAGTCTACAAGAAAGCGCGCCGCGGCGACATGCTGGATGAAGGAATCGACGCGTTCCTGAAACTGATCAGCGAGCGCAGCGCCAGTCTCGATGGCGAATACTATCATTTCACCGACGTGGAAATGTATCCGAAACCAAAGCAGGATCCGTTTCCGTTGTTCATCGGCGGCCACAACATCCAGGCCCTCAAGCGCGCCGCGGCGGTTGGCCAGGGTTGGCTTCCAGGCTGGCGCCCGTTTGCCGAAATGAAGGAGCGCATCAGCCAGTTGAAGGATCTGTCGGAGGAAGCGGGACGACCACGAGACGCCGTGGAAATCGCACCGCAGTTTTCCATGCTGCTCGCCAAGACCGATGAAGAGGCAGAAAAGAAATATATGGAGAGCGGGCTGGTCGCGCATCGCCAGTCGCTTGCCTACACCGGCCGCGACCTCAGCCATCAGGTGATCGCAAACCTCGTCGGCTCTCCCGACACGGTCCTGCAGAAAATCGATGAAATGCGTTCCATGGGCATCGATCACTGCAGCGCACTGATGATCCCGGTCGACACCATTTCAGAAATGAACGAACAGATCGAATGGTTCTCGAAGGACGTAATGGCGCGATGCTAGAACCGCCTGTCAGGCCTGTGTCGGACGATGATCCGGCCTATCACGGCCTGATCCTCGACCGGTTCGATGCACAATCACGTTACAAACTGCTGACGGGAACCGTGACGCCGAGACCAATTGCGCTCGTTTCCACGGTGTCTTCAGCGGGGATCGTAAACGTGGCGCCCTTCAGCCAGTTCATGATCGTTGCGGCCAATCCGGGACTGCTGGGTTTCTCGGCGTCGCCACTTGCAGACGGGCCGAAACATACGGTGCGCAATATCCGGGAAAGCGGAGAACTGGTCATCAACACTCCGAACTTTTCCATGGCGGAACAGGTCCAGGCGTGCGCAGATGAGCTTCCGGAAGGAGAGAGCGAGGCTCGCCATGCCGGCCTCGATCTCGTCGCGTCGGAAACGGTCGCGCCGCCACGTGTCGCTGGCGCCCCGGTCCAGTTCGAGTGCGAACTAGAGAAATTCGTGGAGTTCGGCGACTTGCCAAACATCATCGTCGTTGCACGGGTTCGGCTCATGCACCTGCGCGAAGACCTGCTTCTGACCGGCAATCGCATCGACACAGCCGCGCTCGATCCACTCGCCCGCATTGGCGGACGCAATTATACGCGGCTTGGCGAGTTGAAAGAGGTCTGACGCTGTTCCGCGACCCAGGCAATTCTTCGCATCCGAAATTCCTTCTCGTCCCAAGGCTGTCGGTCTGGAATTTCCACAAGCTCAATTGATTTCAGAAGGATGACCGGCAAACCTCCAATGACGTCAGATCACACGTTCATTGCCGCCATCGACCGGCAGCTGAGCACCTGTCGTGCGGCGCAACGTGCCGTCGACGAAGGCGACGGCGGCCCGTCCGACATCGGCGGAAGTAATTTCAGTCTTCATGAGATTGCGCGTCTTGTATTGCTCGACGGTCAGCCCGTAGCGTTTGGCCGAGGTTTCCAGGGCTTCCTTCGTCCAGAGATTCGTGTCGAACACAGCATCGGGATGGATGACGTTGACCGTGATGCCTTCTTCCGCAAGTTCAAGAGCGGCGACGCGGGCGAGCTGTGTAAGCCCTGCCTTGGATACTGAATAGGCCGCCGCAGCGGCGCCGGGAGCAAGCACGTTGCGCGAGCCGACGAAGACGACGGCCGGATCGACGCCGTGACGCAAAAATGGAATACTGTGTTTCAGAAGCTTGCGGTGGGACGTCAGATTGACGGCCATGGCCGCATCCCAGTCATCATCCTCCAATGCTTCGATCCGCGCTCCTGTCCGAAAGATGCCGGCATTGGAAATCAGGATGTCGATCCCTCCGTAGCGGTCAACAATTTCGGCAAGCGCCGCTTTCACGCCGGCCTCGTCCACCAGATCAAGCACGAGACTTTCGAAACCCGGCCGGTTCATCCGTTGAAGAATGGCGGCATCGAGATCGAGACCGACGACGACAGCCCCTTTCGCGGCGAGCACCTCTGTGCAGGCTTTTCCGATGCCCGCGGCCGCGCCGCTGACAACGGCGATCTTGCCCGTCAGTTCCAGAGGCGGCTTCTGGGACTTGAGTTTCGCCTGTTCGAGTTCCCAGTATTCAAGATCCCGCAGGTCCGCTTCGGTTAGCCCCTGCCAGTCTCCGATCGCGCTCGCATACGAAAGCGCCCTGACCGTCGCAAAGCTGACATCGGACGATATCATGGCGCGCTTCAGATTCGGTCCAAAACTGCGGCTCGAACCGTCGGCGAACAGAACCCAGTGCGGGTATGGCGGCAACATCGTCAGCGTCCCGTCGGCCGCCCGATCAAAATAGTCCCGATAATCAGCTTCGAAGTATTCCATCGCCAACTGCGGGTCATCGGCGACAACCGCCGGAAACGGCTTGTTGTGTATGACATGCTCCGGCGTCAGCGTGCCCTTGCGCAGCATGGCGGCAAATTTTTCCACCTGGCCGTCGGGCAACGTCGCCCCCTTTCGTGAGATCAGCGGTTGGCCGGCTATATCACTGGCGATGCGCCGTGTCCGCGCGACCAGGACTGGGTCCGTATCGGCTTCGCCGGCGATCTCAACCGGACCGTATCGCCGCTCCAGCCAGTTTCCGGCCCGCGTTGCGATATCCACCATGCGCTCGTAACTGTCCCTCGCATTGTCGGCATAGGTGAAGACGCCGTGATGTTCGAGGATAACCGCATCGGCCGCCTGCAACCGGCCGGATGTGATGTATGGCTTCAATTGCACAGCCAGATCGAAACCCGGTTTGACGTAAGGCAAGATTAGAACGTTTTCACCATAAATCTCCGAGAGCAGCCTGGCCCCCTCAGGCGTGTTGGAGATTGTCAGAACCGCGTCGGCATGACTGTGATCGACATATTTGAAGGGAATGATCGCGTGCACGATCGCCTCTATCGAGGCCGCCGCCGCATTGCTGTCGAGCCGTGCGCGACGAACCTCGTTGACCATGTCGGAATCGCTCAGGCTCTCGAGCTCCGCGAGCCGCAGGAGATGCAGCAGGCTAAGCGCCGTAAAACCCTCTTCGCCCATCGCGCCGAGATCGAAACCGCTCGCCTTGACCCAGATGATCTCCAGCTTGTCGCCGAAGCGGTCCACCGTGGTCGATTTGACCGAAGTGTTGCCGCCGCCATGCAGCACAAGCGCGGTGTCCTCGCCGATCAGCCGCGAGGAATAGGCGCGCATCGCCAGATCCGTTTCGAGGCTGGATGCCCTTTTTGCATCCCATCTGTTCCTCATCAGTGCATACCTCACGGCGATCGGAATAGCCCGGTCAGGCCGCAGCTTTCTGCTGCAGATCCTGGAACAGTTCATAGGCCTGCGCCCCGGTCTTTCCATGATGAACGACGGCGGCAAGCGACTTGAGCATCGCCACTGGATCGGAAGACTGGAAGACGTTGCGCCCCATGTCGACGCCGGCTGCGCCCTGGTCGACCGCACGGTAGGCCATCTCCAGCGCCTCATTTTCCGGCAGCTTCTTGCCGCCGGCGATAACGATCGGAACGGGGCAGCCGAGCACAATCTTTTCGAATCCCTCGTCGACGTAGTATGACTTGACGAACTGGGAGCCGATCTCGGCCGCGATGCGGGTCGCCAGGCCGAAGTAACGTGCGTCGCGAACCATGTCCTTGCCGACGCCGGTCACCGCCATTGTCGGAATACCGTAGCGCGCGCCGGTGTCGATCAGCTTAACCACGTTACCGATGGACTTGTGTTCGTATTCGGCCCCGACATAAATCTGCGCCGCCATGGCGCAGGCCCCGAGACGCACTGCGTCGTCGATATCTACGCCAACCAACTCGTTGGAAAGCTCCGAAAGAATACTGTTTCCGGCGCTGCAGCGCAGCACCACCGGCTTGTTGGATTCCGGCGGGATCGTCGTGCGGAGCGCGCCTCGCGTGCACATCAGAACATCGGCGTGCTCGGCGAGCGGCGCGATCGACAGATCCATGCGCTCGAGACCGGTCGTCGGCCCCTGGAAATAACCGTGATCGAATGCGAGCATCACCGTGCGGCCGGACTGCGGATTGAAAATCCGAGACAGTCGCGCCTTCATGCCCCAGTCATAGTGCGCGGCCCCCTTGAGATAGAACCGACTTGTATCGGCGGGCTGATCCTCGCCCCAGTCCTTGCCGTCCTTGATGTCGTCGAGATCCGCCATGGTGTGTTCCTTCCTGTGTGGAATTTTTTTCTTCAGGACACCTTCGCCGCGTTTTTCATCGCGTCGAGGATGATCGATATGGAAATCGCGCCGGGGTCGGGATGACCAATGCTGCGTTCGCCAAGCGACCGCGCCTTGCCGGTGGTCGCCAGCATCTCTTTCGTGGCGTCTACTCCCTTATCGGCCGCTTCCGACGCCGCGGCGATGACTGCGGATACATCGTCTCCGCCGAATGCCTTTGCCGCCCGCGCGGCGGGCGCGACCGCATCGAGCATGGTCTTCTGGCCTTCCTCGACACCTCCCCGCTTTGCGACGGCCGCCTGAGCTTCCTCAAGGAAGGCTGCAAAGCTCTCGGCAGTGATGGCGTCTGCGCCGGCGAACGCCTTCGCGCCGGACCGGAAGACCGTGCCAAAAACAGCCCCAGCCGCGCCGCCTGTTTTCGACATGATCGCCATACCTACCTGCTTGAAAGCGTCTTCGATGGTTTCCGGCGGTTTGGAACCCAGGCTTTCGAGGGCCGCTTCAAAACCACGGCGCATGCCGATGCCGTGATCACCGTCGCCTGTCGCGAGGTCGGCGTCCGTCAACCGGTCGACATTCGCGATCACGTCGTCCGCGACCGATCTCAGCATAGCAACGGTGGCGTCCCTGTCGATTTTCTTGACCATGATCAACGCCTTACATGTTCGAGAAGCCGACCGAGCTCGCCGGCATGTCGAGATAGTGCTTCAGTTCGTCGTCCAGTTTCATCAGTGTGACCGAGAAGCCGGCCATTTCCTGAACCGTGAGCCACGTTCCCACGAGGGTACGATGCACGGTAATGCCCTGCTCATCGAAGACATGCCTCAGGCGGCGATTGACGACCAGCATCTCCATCATGGTGGTTGCGCCGAGATTGTTGATCAGCAGAGCCACCTCGTCGCCCTTTCCGAAAGGCAGATCGGAGAGGATCTTTTCGATGAGCTGGTCTGTTATCTCGTCGGCAGTCTGCAGTTTCTGACGCGCTATTCCGGCCTCGCCATGTGCGCCCATGCCGATCTCGATTTCGTCATCGGCGAGTTCGAAAGTCAGCTTTCCGGTCTCGGGTATCGAACCGGCGGAGACCGCGACGCCCATGGTGCGAACATTGTCGCCGGCCTTTCTTGTCACGCGCTCGACCTCGTCGAGACTGTCGAGTTCGGCGGCCGCGCCGCCGGCGATCTTGATCATCAGCACGTCGCCGGCAATGCCGCGTCGGTCATCCATTCGGTCGGGAGGAGCGGCTGCGACGTCGTCGCGTACACGCACAGTGCGCACATCGATCCCGTCGTCCTCGAGCATTTCAGCGGCGATGTCGAAATTCATGTTGTCGCCGGCATAATTTCCATAGAGAAAAAGAATGCCGTTGCCCCGGTCCACCGCCTTGGCGGCTTCATAGATCGTGTCCGGAGAAGGGGCGGCGAAGATCTCGCCGCAAGCGGCGCCGTCCCCGAGATTTTTCCCGACGAAGCCATGAAACATAGGCTCATGGCCGCTTCCGCCGCCGATCAGCAGCGCTACCTTGCCGTCCGGGATTTCCTTTTTGACGATGGCGTCGTGATCCGGCAATTTTACGACGGCGCCATCATTTGCGAACACCAGCCCGTCGATCATTTCCGAGACGGCCTTGCGGGGATCATTGAGAATCTTCTTCGTTGGCTTAGACACCGTTTTCCTCCTCCTTCACGGTTTCGCCTGGCAGATGGTCGAGTATCAGGAACAGGACCACGCCTGAAAGCAGCACCGGGAACCCATAGACAAAGATTTCGTGCGAGATTGGCTGGCACAGCATCGCAAATCCCGCAATGATCAGCGTGCTGGCGTAACGATAGAACCCGTTTCGGGTGAGATAACGGCCCATCACTCCTCTCCTCCGTGCCCGCGCGAGATCAGATCGCCGCTCTCCGGATCAAAAAGGAAGGCCGCGCCTTCGGCGATGCTGAAAGCACAGGTTTCGCCCTGCCTGTAGTGCAACTTGTCCTCAAGGACCTTACGAAATGATCCGGCGTCCGTCTCGACCTGGACAGCGCTTTCGTAGCCTCGATTGTCGACGGCGTAGATGCGGCCAGGATTTGATTGTGTGGCGCCTTCGTCGACCATTGCGATGTCCTCAGGCCAGACGCCGAGCAGCACCTTGCCGTCCTTGTTGCCCGAGAACGCGAAATCCGAAAGCGGAAAGCGCTGCAGGAAGCCGCAGACGGCCACCTGTCCTTCCTCGATCGAAGCGTTGAAGAACGCCATGGACGGGCTGCCGATGAGCCGTCCTACGAAAGCGTTCGCTGGACGCGCATAGATCTCCTCGATTGTACCGGCCTGCAGGATGCGACCCTCATTGATGATGCCGATGCGGTCAGCGATTGCGATCGCGCCGTGATAGTCGTGCGTGGCGTAGAGCATCGTGGAGCGATGTTCGCGGTGGATCTGGCGCAGTTCGGCGCGCAGGCCTTCGCGCAGTTTCAAATCCAGCGCCGAAAGCGGCTCGTCGAGCAGAAACATGCGCGGACGTCGCACCAGCGTGCGGGCGATCGCCACGCGCTGCTTTTCACCGCCGGAAAGGGTATCAACATCACGGTCAAGCAGATGATCGATCTGCAACAGTTCGGCGGTGCGCTTCACGCGCTTCGATATCTCGTCTTCCGGCTCGCGATAGGCGGGAGACCGGAGCGCAAAGGCGATATTGTCGTAAACATCGAGCACTGGCAGCAAGTTGAACCCTTCGAAGACGATCGAGACGTCGCGACCGGAAGGCTCGATATCGGTGACGTCGTCGCCGCCGAGATGCACCTTGCCTTCGTCGAGGTCGATAAGGCCGGCGGAGGCGAGCAGCGTCGAGCTCTTGCCAGCTCCGGTGGGGCCGAGCAGCGCGAAGATCTCGTTGTCGCGAACCTCCAGATCGACGCCACGCAGCGCCCGCTTGCCAGCATAGGATTTCTTCAGACCCGTCAACTGCAACATCGGGGTGGTCATGCCGCCTTCTCCACTGCGCTTACACGCTCCCCAGTCTCGGCATTGAAGAAGATCAGCCCGCCCTTCTCGAAGGCGATGCGCGATTCTCCCGTTCCCTGTTCGACACGGTGATCGACGCCCTGATATTCGTTGTCGCCGATGCGGAACAGGAAATAGCGTTCCCGTCCGACAGAATAGACATCCTCAACCTCGACCGGAAAACCGTCGGCAACTTCTTCGTTGACAAGCCGGATGTCGCGCGGGCGCACACCCAGGCGCAGTTTTTGGCGGCTGCTCGCAACGTCAGCCGGAATGGCGGCCTCCGGCAGGACGATGGCGCTGTCGCCAAGCCGCAGGCCGCCAGGCGCCGGCACGAGATCGATCAGGTTCATACTCGGCGAACCAATGAACTGGCCGGCGAAGACATTATCTGGCTTATGGAAGATGCGGTCCGGCTCGGCGACCTGGACGATCTTCGAGTTGTTCATGAGCACGATGCGATCGGCGAGCGACATCGCCTCTCGCTGGTCATGTGTCACATAGATGGTTGTCACGCCGAGTTCGCGCTGCAGGTGGCCGAGCTCCCAGCGCATCTCCTCGCGGAACTGTTCGTCGATCGCCGAGAGCGGCTCGTCGAGCAGGAGCACGGCCGGATCACGGATGACGGCGCGGGCGAGCGATACTTTTTGTTTGGCGCCGGGCGGCAGTGCGGCCGGATAGCGCTTCAGTTCGTCGCCCAGCCCGAACACCTCGGTCACCCAATCGAGCTTGCGCTTTATTTCCGACGAGGGAATACCGCGCGCCTTCAAGGGGAAGACAATGTTCTCGCGAACCTTGAGATGCGGATAGAGAGAGACGAACTGGAACACCATCGCGATGTTGCGCTCGCTTGGCTTCAGATCGTTGACGCGCTCGCCGTCGAACAGGATGTCGCCATTCGTGGCGTCGACAAGACCGGCGATCGAGCGCAGCGTGGTCGTCTTGCCACAGCCGGACGGGCCGAGATAGACGACAAACTCGCCGTCATTGACCGTCAGATTCACCTTATCGACGGCGGTAAATGCGCCGAAGGAGATTGACAGATCCCTCAGTTCAATCTTCGCCATCAGTAGCGCTCCCCGAGTTTCATCAGATGCCGGACGAGGATCAGCGACAGGCCGATGATGATGCAGAGCAGTATCACGGCAAGTGCAGACGCTTCTCCGGTGTAGAAATAGTTGAATGCGGTTTTTGCGACGGCGAAGGAGACGGTTTCGGTGCTCGATCCCGGCCCGCCGCCGGTCAGCGCAAAGAACAGGTCGTACTGCTTGAAGCTGTCGATCAGCCTGAGGATCAGCGCGATGAAGAGCACCGGAGCCGACATTGGCAAGGTGATGCGGAAGAACACATAAGCCTGGCTGGCGCCATCGACTTCCGCTGCCTCGTAGATCGTTTCGGGAATGCCCCGGAACGCCGCGGTCGCAAGCAGGATTATGAAAGGGGTCCACATCCAGGTGTCGGCGGCGGCGGCCGCCCACAGGGCAGCATCGGTCTGACCCAGCCAGTCGACCTTCCCGAGGCCGACGAGGGTGAGCATGTAGTTGACGATGCCCCACTCCGAATTCAGCATGTAGCGCCACAAAAAACCTACGACTACCGGAGACAGCATCATCGGCATCATCAGCAGGGTGAAGATGACGTCGCGGCCACGGAAACTCTTTTGAAGCTGGTAGCCGACGAAGATGCCGATGATCATCTGCAGGCTTACGCACAGAAAGACGAACTTGCCGGTGAAAACGAAACGTTGCCACAGGTCCGGATCGCTCAGCAGATAGCTGTAGTTGTCGAAACCGGCCGGCGTCATGCCGGCATTCGGACGCAGCGCCGAGAAATTGTGAAAGCTGTAGAAGACCAGCGAGAAGATTGGATAGGCCACCATGAAGATCAGGATCAGCAGGGTGGGCGAAAGGAATCCGAGGATCATCAGTCGACCGGAGGACTTCTTCTTCGCGGGCTTGCCGGTCGCGCGCATCGTGGCGGCGGCGTCTGTCGTTTGCATGGACATTGTCTAACGCCTCCCCAGCACGCCGAAGGTCATGCCCATCAGCAGATGCTTTCGGATGAGATAGAAGAAAACGAGGACAGGTATGATGAGCACCACGCCGGCCGCGCAGATCTGGGTCCATTCGATGCCCGTCGCGCCGGAGGCCGCTGAAATCTTCACCGGCAGGGTCTTGGCCTGGGTAGTCGTGAGGATCGACGCGAAGGCGAACTCATTCCATGCAAAGATGAAGCAGAAACCGGCGGTGGCTGCGATACCGCCCTTGACCATCGGCAGGACCAGACGAAAGAAGGCGTAGAGCCGCGTATAGCCGCTGACGAGCGCAATCTGCTCTATCTCCTTGGGCACTCCGTCGAAAAAGCCTTTCATGATCCAGGTCGCAAGACCAACATTGGCGAAGACCGCGACAAGCACAAGACCGGTGCGGGTGTCGGCAAGACCGAGACGTGCGAACATCAGGTGATAGAAGACGAGCACGGCCACCGGGGGCAGCATGCGCGTCGACAGAACGAAAAACAGGAAGTCGTTCTTTCCGGTGAAATTGAAACGAGAGCAGACGTAGCCGCCCATCGTGCCGAGAATGACGGCAAGCGCCGTGCCGACCGTCGAAACGACGATGCTGCTGATCAGCGAATCAAGAACCCCGTAAGCCGAGGCGCTCTCGGCCGCGGCGCCGACTCCGAAGACCTGCTGATATCCGGACAGATCCGGCTCGAAAAACCACACAGGCGGCATGGAGAACAGATCGGCCCTGCTTTTCAGTGAGGAAATGATCAGCCAGAAGATCGGACCCAGATTATAGAACGTGTAGGCGGCCAGAAGAACGATCAGGATCCACTGGGTCAGTTTCTGGACGGAATCGGTCTGCGCTTTCGTCATCTGGATACGCTCTCCTCCCTCGGCCACTGTCATGACAGCGCGCCTTGATCATTCTTTGTTTTGGAGTGTATGGCGCGTCGAAACGGTGTTCAACGCGCCATACCGGGAGGATATTAGTTGTTGACAGGAACCACGTCGTCCATGCCGACGGGCGCGATTTCCTGATCCGGCACTTCCGGCGTCGAGTCTGAACGCTTGATCTCGTGACCGGCGCGCTGCAGGGTCCGCTCGTGCTTTTTGGCCGCATCCGTCAGAGCCTGCTCCACCGTCTTCGAACCGGAGACAGCGTTGGAGACTTCCTCCTGAAGCTGGTCGAGCAGCACCGGATATTCCGGCAGGTGCCAATAGTCGTTGAGATACTGCAGGGCCTTTGAGAACTGAGCATTATAGCTGTTCAGTCCCTGCCAGTCGGGGCTGTCGAGCACCGCCTTCAAACCAGTCTGGCACACAGCCGCATATCGCTCCTGCTGTTCGGGCTGAAAGTACCACTCCATGAACTTGACGAGTTCAGGGAGCTTCTCGGAGTATTTGTTGATGCCCATGCCCTGGCCACCAACGGAGAACTGCCGGCGGAACTTGCCGTCGCGGCCGACGGCGCCCGGCAAGATGCCGAAGCCCGTATCCTTGGCGAACTTGTTGACTTCCGGATCGGCGTTGGAGCCGTTGAAGTAGAACCACTGCATGGCCATGGCGAGCTGGCCTTGCTGGAAGGCGGCGTTGACTTCGTCAAAGCCCCAGTTGCCGCTTCCGGGCGGGCCGAACTGGAACATGTCGACATAGGCCTGCACGCCGTCAATGGAGGCCGGCGAATTGAGGTAGCCCTGAACCTCGAAGGTTTCCGGGTTGTAAAGCTCTCCGCCGAAGGACCACAGGAAAGAGTTGGACGCCGTGGTGGCGAAGTCGTATTCGCGACCGCCCATCTGCCCCCAGCCGTAAAGGCCTTCGTCGGGACGCGTGAAGAACTCGGCGACTTCCTTGGCTTCCTGATAGGTTTCCGGGACCCTGAGGTCACGGCCGTATTTCTCCTTGAACGCCACCTGCTCGTCCGGATCCTCGAACAGGTCCTTGCGATACATCAGACCATAGGCGTCCTGGTTGGCGGGCAGGCCGTAGAACTCACCCGAGCCATCCGGATACTCGCCGTACTGGGACAGGGACGAGGCGGGAAAGATTTCGGCGCTGAGATAATCCGAATCGGCGAAGATATCGTTGATCTTGACGGCATGGCCGCCGCCGGCGAACTCAGCCGTCGACTGGCTGTCCCACATTGCGAAGTCGAACGCG
Organism: Flavimaribacter sediminis; assembly: GCF_019492055.1. Taxonomy (GTDB): domain Bacteria; phylum Pseudomonadota; class Alphaproteobacteria; order Rhizobiales; family Rhizobiaceae; genus Flavimaribacter; species Flavimaribacter sediminis. The sequence continues at coordinate 401,587 of NZ_JAICBX010000002.1, forward strand.
TCGCCCTGGATGGCGAATTCGGAAGCGATCTTGTTGTGCCATTCCGGGCCGTATGGAACGAGGGCGGGGACGATGGTGACCGATTTGTCGGGATAGTCCTTGGCGATCTCGACCAGTGCGTCGGCGCAGGTGCCCGCATGCCAGACGAATGTCAGCTCGGTGTCGGCATTCGCGCTTGTCGAAGCCGCGGATGCAGCGATCACGGCGGCCGACGCCATGAGAGTGTGGCGCAATTTCATTTCTGTACTCCTCCTGATTTGGATTAGAGCGTGACCTGTTCCTACTCCCGCCAGCTCTAAAATAACGACGGCAACCTAACATCATTTCGTGATATCAATCAATTATTTTGTTAGTAAAAACAGAAAAATGTTAACGGAACATCGAGCTTGTTTAGTGAGCAAGTAATCTTTATCACATTGTTTTTGTTGATTTTAAAATGGATTTCTTACAAAATCTCGGTGCCAATATCAAACAATTGAAGTTATCCACAAAGTCACTTTATGCTGGACTTTTAACAAAATCTGCGAGATTAACTTGGAAAATGTTAAAACGAGAGACAGACCGCGAGGAGACCATTGAGCGCCATCGAAACAGTTGAGTCCATGTCGAAATCTGAACGGCGTCGGATGAAGATCCTGCAGCTGCTGATGGAAGGCAGCTCGGTCCAGATCAAGGATTTGGCCGACATGCTGGACGTGAGCCTGATGACGGTGCATCGCGACCTCAACCATCTCGATCGCGAGGGTCTGGTGCGGCGCGTGCGCGGATCCGTTTCAGCGGAGAAGTCGCTGCTGTTTGAAAGCAGTTACAACTACCGTGGCAAGAAACAGCTCGAGGAAAAGAAAGCGCTGGCCAAGGCGGCCGTTGGAAAGATCGAACCCGGCAACGCTGTTGTCTGCGACGACAGCACCACCACCTACCACATCTGCGATTATATCGACGCAGTGACGCCGCTGACCGTTCTTACCAACGCTGTGCCGGTGCTGGAGACATTGCGAAGCAAGCCGGATGTCGATCTTATTGCGCTCGGCGGGCGCTACCATCGCGGTTACAACGCCTATTTCGGCACCAGTTGCGAACAGGCAATCAAATCCTACCATGTCGATCTCGCTATCATGTCGACGACAACGATTCAGGGCCTGTCGCTCTACACCCAGGATGAACAGGTGTTGAGGGCCAAGAAAGCGATGATGAGCATCGCACGCAAGAAAATCCTGCTCGCCGACGCCACGAAGTTCCACTTCAGCGCCCTCAACTATGTAGCGGACGTCACCGAATTCGATCTCGTTCTTCTGACCGGGAGTATTCCGCAGGAGAACATCGATCTGCTGACTGACGTAAAGGTCAAGTTCGAAATCGTCTGATATTCAATCAACCCATCAAGTCGGGAGGAGACCCACCATGTCGGAAATCGGAAAAGCACGACGGCTTGCGCGCCTGTTCAACGAAAAGTCGGGAAGGATGCTTTGCGTTCCCATGGACCATGGAATGCAGGTCGGACCGATTGCCGGCATCCAGAACCCGGAACCGTTGATCGACGCGGTTGTGGAGGCGGGAGTCGATGCGGTGATCATCAATCCGGGCCTCTACATCCGTTACCATGAGCGTTTCGCCAACGGACCTGCGATCATCCTGCGGCTCGACCAGACCACCATGTGGCGGACCGGAACCAAAACCGGCTATCCCGACACCCATACTCGGCAGGTGGCGACGGTCCGTGAAGCCGTGCAGATGGGGGCCGAGGCTGTGATCAGCTATCTCTTTACCTGCAACAACGACCCGGCGGAGGAAACGCGCTGCTTCGAGATCTGCGGGGCGATCGCCAGCGAGTGCCGGGAATGGGGCATGGTTCATGTCATCGAGGCTATGGCGGCCAAGGGCGGGTTTGCAACCACCGAGGATCCTGATGTCGTCGGCCTCAATTGCCGGATCGCAGGTGAAATGGGCGCCGACATCATCAAGACGGACTGGTGCGGTGCGAAGGGATTCAAGACAGTCGCCAAACAATCCCTGGCGCCGGTGGCCGTTGCCGGCGGCGCCACCGAAGGGGACGATAAGGCGCTATTCGACTTCGCATCCTCGGCGATCAAGAATGGCGCGAAAGGCATCATCTTCGGCCGCAACGTATTCCAGCGCAAAAATGTCAAGGAAATCCTCTCCGGCCTGCGGGATATCGTTCATGATTAGGTACTGACAAGAACCGAAATCCCTAAGTGCACTTGACCGATCAAATTGGCACAATTTCGCCGGTAGATCGGTATCGCAGTCTGAATGGCCTTGAGCGTTGGTCATGTCTGCTTTTCAAAGAGTGAGTCCGAGCGCCTGCATGGACATTTCGAGAGAAAAGACCACGTCTTCCCAGACCACCACCTTGTGAATCAGTGCCTTTTTTGAACAGGCACAACGGGTACTTGTGTTCCGAGCAGAAAAAACTCTCCGCCCCCGCCCCTTCCATACGGCGGCGGCATTCGAGCAACGCAGTTACACTCGTTCGTGTGAGTGAAAAGGAACCCCCATGGGAGTATCCCAAACTCGGATTCTGAAAATCAACTCTCTGAGTTTCAGAAGCAGTCCTGTTACCAGGCCGGGCGAGACCCTGCCAAACCTGGTCTATTCCTGGCGGATCGCAGGACAATCGGCGCATTCTCGCCTCGTCTTTTCTCTAAGCATATGAAACTGTTAGGAAATGACCTCCCTTACCAAGGGAGAGCAGAATCCGCAGACCAATAAAAATCAACTAGTTAGTAAGCGAATAATGACAGATACTTCAAGAAACGTTCCGTTGTTTCTGTCATGATCGCATTGTGACAAATGCCAGAATTCCTCACTCTTGCACAGGCGAGCGGGTCAGACCGAAAGAAAGAGATTTCTCAGAATGAATTTTAGTGAACCGCCGCATAGATGATCTTTTCCTCTGTCGCCTCATCGGTGTCCAATTCCTCCACGATGCGTCCCTGGCGCGCCACGAGAATGCGATCGGAGAGGTTGAGCACCTCCGGCAAATAAGATGAAATCACTACGACTGCTGCGCCGGCATCGGCCAGGTCCTCGATGATCTTGTGGATTTCGGCGATCGCCCCCACATCAACGCCACGTGTCGGCTCATCGAAAATGACGATGGAGGGCGCCTGGATCAGGGACTTGGCGATCACCACCTTCTGCTGATTCCCGCCCGACAGTTCAACCACTTTGGAATTTTCATTGATAGCCCGAATGTTTAAAGCCTTCGTCCATTCTGCAGCCTGACTTTTCGCCTCGGACATGGAGGTGAGCAAAACGGGATTCTCGCCCTGTATGAGCTTGCCGAGATAGATGTTCTGCGCAATGCCCATCGTTTCGAAGAGGCCGTCATACTTGCGATCCTCGGTTATATAGGCAATGCCCTTGTTGACCGCCTGCCGCGGGACGCGGAACCGCACCGGTTCGCCATGAACCCGCACGCGCCCGCCGTGGAAGAAGTCCCGTTTCAGGACGCCTGCCGCGATCTTCATCATCTCTGTCCGCCCTGCCCCGACAAGCCCGAACAGGCCTGTCACCTGCCCGGAAAATACCGACAATGTCGCACTGCGCACGGCCTTTCCCATGGAAACGTTTTCGAGGCTTAGAACCTTCTCACCGGGCGGGCGGCTCTTGCGCAGCGTCTTGCCCACGCCGTAAAGTTCACGTGTCAGTTGACGGCCGACCATGGCCTGGACGATCGTTTCGCGACTGAAATTCTTCGTGCGGTCCGTAACGATCAGTTCCCCGTCGCGCAACACACTGATCCGGTCGGCATGGCCGAGTGCTTCTTCCAGCGCATGTGAAATGAAGAAAACGGACGCTCCATCGGTCTTCAGCCGGTCCAGCAGGACAAAGAAATGCTCCTTTTCTTCCGGCGTGAGCGTTGCAGTCGGCTCGTCGAAAATGAAGATCCTGGCATTGTGGTGAACGGCGCGGGCAATTTCCACCATCTGCTTTTTCGCCGCACCCAAAGTCGAGACCAAAGCGGTCGGCTCGACATGGAAATTGAGGCGCTGCAGATGCTGCTGCGCTCGGATATTGATCCCGCGAAGCCTGTTGAAAAAGCCCTCATCTCCGAGGAAGATGTTCTGGGCAACGTTCATCGAGGGAACCAGATTGGTTTCCTGATAGACCATTGCCACCCCTTCGGCCATGGCTTGCGCAGGGCTCTCGAAGCGTATCGGCTTACCATCCAGCAGCAATTCCCCGGAAGTGAGCGGATAGAGGCCGGCAAGTAGCTTCGTCAGGGTTGATTTGCCGGCGCCGTTTTCGCCGAGCAGCGCATGTACCTCGCCTTTCTGCAGCGTGATGTTCACATCGCGAACGGCCGGGTTGCCGCGAAATTCCTTGGTGGCATTGCGAAATTCTACAACCGGCGTCATGACTGAACCTCAATCGCAGCCCTGCCTGCAGAATTGCCGGTAAACCGGACCAGCTTCCCGGCGCCGCGCGCGACCGCAAAAACGCCGTCTTTTGTTTCACAAATGCCGGTCATCCCGTGCAAGGCGCCATCCGCCCGGCTGTGCAGGCTCTCGACGGGACGCATGTTTTCATCGCAACGGACAACCAGGCCATAGGAGGACGATGGCGCCCAGGGTTTCAGGATGCCCATCTGGCGGACAGCCCCCTGCTGCAGCGGATGGTCGTATCTGGTCGAAGCGCTCAGGGAGGGGCCGACCCATTCTTCCGGATCTACTGTTTTAAGCATCTCGTTCCTGAATCCGTCTTCCCGCAGGACGAACTCGAAGAGTTGCCGCCGCGGCGCGAACAACGTCAGCCAGTAACCGCCGTCCAGCGCAGGAGAAAGCCGTGACGGATAGGCCGGCAGATCCTCCAGCAGAACAGCTCTCTTTCCACTGGCCGTATCGATGGCAACGATCCTGTGACGCCAGCTCTCAGCAACGGCAAGCCTGCCGTCGGCAAGGGCCGCTACGCCATAAGGAAAGGCCAGGTCCTCCGCAACGATATCGGTCGATCCGGTATCGAGGTCGAGCAGACAGAGGCAGCCGGATCGTCCCTTTTCCATCAGATCGCGTTTCCATTCGCTTGCGGTATTGCGGCGCGATCCTATGCAGATCGCCAGCCGGCCGTCGGCCGCCTGCGTTGCAGCCGTCATGCATGCCGACAATTCGGCAGCGAACTCGATCAACCTGAAATCGCCCGGCAAACCAAGGTAGACACCCTGTCCCGTGACGCCCACCGCATATCGCCCGTCGTCAAGGACCGCAAGAAAGCCGATCGTGCCTTCGAATGTGCTGATCGTCTCGGCGTCGCCCCCGCCGGAGGGCACGGGAAACGCCACAAGACTGCTGCCTGCACTGAGGACAAGCCCCGAAGCCACCGGCGCCACGTCATCGAGACCGGCCACTTTCAGAATACAAGGAGCATCCTCGAGGCGGCTGTTCGGCTTGAGAACGCCGTCCATCGCCGGGACGCTGATACCGGCGTCGCGGCGCGGGAGCATGTTTGCAATCCAGGACGAAAGACCTGACATCATCACGCGCCCCAATAGTCCTGGTGGATCGTCCAGTCCGGATCGGCGTTATCGACGCGGACACGTCCGATGCGATTGTTCGAAACGCCGCCGAGATAAAGCCAGCCCCTGTGTTCGCAGGTCGACGTGATGGAGGGGTGGTTTTCACCGGCCTTGTCCCAGTAGCTGCCGATGATGTGACCCACTTCGGAAACCTGTAACACGCAACCGCGGTTGATATTGGGAAACATCCATTCATCCGATGCGATGCGTTTCGCCATGCGCCGTCGGAACGCCGGCTTGCGCATCGCAAGATCGAAGGTCTTCGTCCGCATGCCCAGAAGCGCGACCCAATATGTGCCGTTGGACCCCCGGTTGATGTTGTCCGGATAGCCCGGCAGGTTGTCCATGAAGATTTCCACCCGGCCCTTGTTCGGCCCGTCGAACCAGTAACGGCTGATCCTGCAGGCCCAGGTTTCCGCAAACAGCAGCGACTGTCCATCCCGGCACATCGTGATGCCGTTCGGGAAGATCAGGTTGCGCAACACAGTGCGGGTCGTGCCGGTGCGTGGATTGTAACAGATCAGCCTGCCGTTGCCGCGCCCCTCGAGAGCGTCGACGGCCCATTCGGACATGTCATAGCGTATCGTCGCTTCGCTGAAGAAGACCCGTCCGTCCGGCGCGATATCGAGGTCGTCCGGCAGGCGCAGTCGTGAATCGTCGATGATCGACAATAAACTTCTGTTTGTCTCGTCAGTGACCTTCTCGACCGCGCCTTGCGGCGTCACCCGGTAGACGCCCATTCCACCGACACAGGTCAACAGGTCTCCTTCAGCCGAAAAGGCCAGACCCAGCGGATGGCCGCCGATCCGGGCAAAAACCTCGTGGCGCTCGAAGTCCGGACCGAAGAAGCGCACGATATTGCCGTGCCGGGTGCCGGTATAGAGATTTCCGTCACGATCCAGGATGACATCCTCCGGTCCCTCGACCGCTCCGAGACCGATGAGATCGACATCGCCCAGTTTGTCGTTGACCGCCAGATAGGCGTCGTCGCCCGGATCAGGGCGCTCCTGCAATGGTAGATAGGTCGGCGAGACGTAGACCTTGCTCAGAATCTTGCCGCGGTTCTTGATCCATTTCCTGTCGAACAGCACCGCCGCCACCAGAACGAGGCCCAGGATCAACTGATTGACCGACCCCGGCATGGACAGCCGGATCAGGCTGTTCGACAGGATGAGGACAAGTACCGTACCGATGATGGCGTTGCCGACCGAACCGCGACCGCCACCAAGCGACACGCCCCCCAGAACAACTGCGGTCAATACGGTGATTTCGAGCCCGATACCGGTATCCGCGCCCGTGCTGCCAAGGCGGGCCGAAAACAGGAAGGCGGCCGTCGCCGTCAGAAGACCGGAGACGACATAGGCCATGCAGACCGTGAACTTGACGTTGATTCCGGCGTTGTAGGCGGATCGCCGGGCGCCGCCCACAGCCCGCAGCCGCCAGCCCGGGCGAAGGCGCGAAAGCCCGATATGCAGGACAATCGCGATCACCGCGAAAATCAGGAAAGAAACCGGCACGCCGAAGAAGTCGCCGAAACCGATCAGGTCCCACAACGCCGACGTCGGAAAGCTGCCGACGATGGCGCTGGCGAGCCGCGGAAAGATGATATCGTATAGCGCCCTGAAAATGACGAGTGTGACGAGCGTCGTAATGAACGCCCGGAGGCGAAGATACCCGATGAGCACTCCATTAAGCAGCCCGCACAGGAGTCCGGCCGCAAGCGTAGCGGCAAGAGAAACGCCGATCGGCAGGCCGGCCACATTCATGCAGGTAAGCGCCGTCAGCACGCACAGTGCGAACATGGAACCCACTGACAGGTCTATGCCGCCAGACAGGATCACGACGGTCATCGCAAGCGCGATCAGTCCCATTTCCGAGACCTGGCGGCCGAGGTCGGCCATATTCCCGGCTGAAAGATAGCCGGGAATAAGGATTGTCATGATGATCACGGTGACCGCCAGAGCCAGGGCGGGAATGACGTTGTCGATCCAGCTCTTGGTCAGCAACTCTCCCAGCAGCCGGTCGGGTATGAGCCGGTAGCGAAGGGTAAGCAGTTCGTCTTTGGCGGCCATCGGTGACGAATGCCTAACGGATCTCGTCGAGCGTCCAGCAATTGCGCTGGTTCACATTGTCTTTGGTGATCTGCGTCAGCGGATTGAAATACAGCGCCTTGTTTTCGCCGGCCTTCGTCTCCGAGAGCAGGAGGCGAGCTATTTCAGCGTTCAGTATGTCGCCCTGCAGCGGTACATTGTAACTGATGTAGAGATCGAACATGCCGTTCTCGACATTCTCGCAGCCGACGCGATTGCCGCCGCCGCTGGTGACGAGGAAGACCTGATCCCCCTTGCCGGCCTGCTCGATTGCCGAAGCTGTACCGGTGTCCTGGTTGTCCCAGATGCCGATAGCGCCGCAGAGATCAGGATGCTGCTGAAGGACGGTTTCCATGATCGAGCGGGCCTTTTCCGGATTGTATTCCGTCGCCTGCTGGGAAACGACCTCGATTTCCGGATGCTGGTCGAGGACCTTGTAGATGCCGTCTAGCTGGAATACGTCAGATGCGGCGGTCGGCACGCCGGTATCGATGGCGACCTTGTTGGAAGATCCCTTGCCTTCGCCGCAGCGTTCGACGACGGCTTCAGCCGCTTGCTTGCCGATCTCCGTCCAGTCGGCTCCGACATATGAATCGGTCTGCGTGTTCGATTCCAGATTGATCTGTACGACCTTGATGCCCTTGGCCTGGGCTTGGGCCAACAGCCGGGCATAGGACTGGATGTCCGGATTATGGGCTACGATGAGATCGGGCGCCTCGCCGATGAGCGACTGCAGCGCACGCGTTCCCGCATCGGTGCTCCAGGCCGGATCCCGGATCTGGAAATCGTAATTGAGCCGGTCAGCCTGCGCTCGCATACGGGCGGCCCAGCCCTCTGTCAGATCGAAGCCCATGGAAAGAGGAAGGAATACAACCTTCTTGCCTTCGAGCGTTCCGTGAAACGACGTGCTGCGAGGGTTTTCCAGACCCTTGTTCTGCGCGAGAGTGGCCGTCGCGGTTACCGTAGCGACCAGTGCCGCCATGGCTGTTATTCCCAAATGTCCCAATTTCATTCCAGATCCTCCCTTGGTTGTGACTGGATTGGTTTCTCAGAGGTCACCCTGCTGAGATGTCTGCTCGTCTCGCGGATTGATGAGCGAGTCGATTACAATGGCCAGCAGCAGAACCACGCCCTTGACGAGGTTCTGGATGGTGTAGTCGATGTTCAGGATCGTCATGCCGTTCAGAAGGATGCCGACGAAAATGGTTCCGAGAATCACGTTCCTGACCTTGCCGTGGCCGCCGCTCAGGCCGATGCCGCCGAGCACGACCACCAGCAGGATGTCGTAGATCATCGTTGAATTGAAAAGCCGCGCGTTGATGGCCGAGGTCGAGGAGGCCAGGATGAGCCCGGCGCCATAGGCGACGATGGCGCTGACCGCGTAATGGGCGACGACCATGGGCCGCACCGGCACGCCGGTTATCCGCGACGCCTCGGGATTGTTACCCATTGCGTAGGTTAACCAACCGAAGCGGGTGCGACTGAGTATAAGATGCACGACAACACAAAGCACGCCGAAGGTAAGGACTGTGACCGGAATGCCGAAGATCTGCGCCCGGCCGAAAAAAGAAAACCATTCGTATCCCGGCGGAACATTCTGCATTTCGAGCTTGAAGAAAAATGTACGGCCGAGACCGTAGATGATCGAACCGGCCGCCAGCGTGGCAAAAATCGGCGGCACCTCGCCAAAGGCAATCAGAATCCCGATCGCCATCCCCGCCGCTAGAGCAAACAGGCCGCCGACAACCAGGGCCAGTTCCAGGTCCAAGCCGCCACGGGTCAGCACGAAGGCCCATGCTACCGACACGACCATCGTCGCGATCATCGAGACGTCTATTCCGCGCCCGATGACGACGATCGCCATTCCGAGCGCCAGAATGCCCAGGATCGATACGCTACGCACCAGAGCGAGGAGATTCCCGGGACTGAGGAAAGACGGCAGGAAGAGCGAAAAGCCGATAAACGCAAGTACGGCAAGCATCAGCACGATGCCTTCCTGGCTCTTCGCCAGATTGGCAAAGAGCCAGGCGCCGTCGCGATTGGCTTTGGCGGCGCTCACCTCAATCGTCTCCCCGGCCGGAAAGTTCTGCGAGGATTTCTCGGGCACGATCGACCCTGACATCGTGATCGGCCGCAAGGCGAGCCGCCACCTCGTCGATCTGGGTTCCCGAGGCGCCGGCAACGATAGCAATGTTGCGGGCATGCAGCGCCATATGGCCTCGCTGTATCCCTTCGGTCGCCAATGCCCGCAATGCGGCCATGTTCTGTGCAAGGCCGAGAGCGGCTGCGATTTCGGCCAGTTCCCGCGCGCTCGACACGCCAAGCAGTTCCAGCGCGGCCTGCGCGGCCGGATGGGTTTTCGTGGCGCCACCCACAAGGCCGACGGCCATGGGTAGTTCCAGTGTGCCGACGAGATTGCCGCTGCTGTCACGTTCCCAGTTGCTGAGCGACGTGTAGCGACCGGTTCTCGCCGCCCATGCATGGGCGCCTGCCTCGATGGCCCGCCAGTCATTGCCCGTGGCGACGATAAGCGGGTCGATACCGTTCATAATTCCCTTGTTGTGGGTTGCTGCCCGATACGGGTCGACGATGGCAAGCGCGCAGGCTTCCACGATGCCGGTGGCGATTCGCTCCCCTGAATACTCCTTCGTCGCAAGTGCATCGACACCCAGTTCCACCCGCGCCCGCGCAAGTCTCAGATCGGCGAGATTGGAAAGAATACGCAGACGCACCTCGCCACGCGAGATCTCCTCGACCAACGGCGCCACCATCTCGGCCATCGTGTTAACCGTATTGGCTCCCATGGCGTCGCGGACATCGACCAGCAGGTGCAGGACGATCATCGGACCGACAGGCGAATGTTCGAAAACATGAACCTCGATATCGCGGCAACCGCCACCGAGTTCAACGAGGACCCTGTCCCTGGTGTTTGCAACCTCGATCAGCCGGTCGCGCGCTTCTATCAGCCGCTGGCGTGCACCGTACGGATCTTTGAGGGACAGCACCTGGATCTGCGCACGCATCACCGGAGAGGTGCTAGATGTGTGGAAGCCTCCGCAGCCTCTTGCGATGCGCGCCATATAGGACGCGGCAGCGACAACGGAAGGTTCTTCTACAGCCATCGGCACCAGATAGTCGCGGCCGTTTATCGTGAAATTCGTCGCCACGCCGAGAGGCAATTCGAACGTGCCGACGACGTTTTCGATCATCCCATTCGCGAGTTCGACCGGCAGGGCGCCGCCGCTCAGCATCTTTTGGCTGGCCTGGTTCAACCCGGAAATTCCACCGAGCTTGCGGATACGTTCAGCGGGAGACAGATTGCGGAAATTCTCGATCCGCGAGACCGGACGCTCCGAATGTGCGCCGTCAGAAATCCTCTCCACCAACTCATCCTCCCGAAAGTTGCTTTTTGAATTTGGTTAAGTAATAGATACACAACCCATAAAGAAAAGGTACAGTCAAAAGAAACACTTTCAAACTGTACCATTATACGGAAGAGGCGGCATGACGCTTACGGACACCATCGTCCAGTCTTTCAGGGAGCGAATCCGAAACAGCGAACTGAAGCAGGGGGACAAGCTGCCGTCCATCCGCAAATCCGCACAGGAATTCGGCGTATCCAAGAACACCGTCGTCGAGGCGTATGACCGACTGCTAGCCGCCGGAATGATCACATCCAGGCAGGGTTACGGCTTCACGGTCGTCGACACTTCCCGCCAGTCGCCGAATGCACGCCTCAAGCACGTCACCGAAGCTGTGGACGTGGTATCCCTGCTGAGCGCCCAGTTGGAACAGAGCTTCACGATCCGCGTCGGAGACGGACGTCCGCCGCCGTCATGGACGGAGCAGTCCGAAGTGCGCCGATATCTCAACCGGGCGCAGAAGTTCGGCAATGTCGACCGCGACGGTTACGGCAGCGCAATGGGACTGCCAGAACTCAGGGAGCGCCTTGCCTTGGACATCACCCGACGTGAAGTCGCTGTGGATCCGGATCAGATTCTGCTCACCTTCGGCGCCAATCACGCGCTTGACCTGATCATCCGCCATTATCTTGCGCCGGGGGACACCGCCTTCGTCGACGAGCCCGGCTACTATCCGCTGTTTGCGAAGCTGAAGCTCGCACAGGTCAACATCGTTGGTATAAAACGGCAGCCGTCAGGTCCTGATATCGAGGATCTGGAAGCCAAGACCAGGCGCTACAAGCCGAGGCTGTTCTTTACCCAGTCGACAGGACACAATCCGACCGGAGGATTCACGAACCTGCCTACCGCTCACGCTTTGCTAAACATCGCTGCGAAAAACAAGTTCCTCGTGGTGGAGGACGAACCCTTCAGCGACCTGCCCGGCATTCAGGGAACCGGGCTGATGCCGCTCGACCAGCTTGAAAACATCATCTATGTCGGCACGTTCTCCAAGACGCTTTCAGCGAGCTTGCGTTGCGGGTTCATTGCCGCAAGATCCGATATCGTCAGCGATCTGGCGGAGCTGAAAATGCTGACCACAGTGAACAGTTCAGGCCATATCGAGCATCTGGTCCACGGGCTTATCGCGGAAGGTCATTATTCGCGCCATCTCAAGCGGTTGAGCCAGCGCATCGCGCGGACAACAGAGAAAGTGATGGCAAATCTCGACCGGCTCGGTCTTACGACGTTCAGCCCGCCGGGTGGCGGCTACTATCTTTATCTCAACCTCCCCGACCATGCGCTCGACATCGATCTGGCTAAGGCTGGCGCCCGCGAAGATATCCTCATCGCACCGGGCAGCGTTTTCTGTGCCGACACAGACCACGGCTCGAGCGGCATCCGGATCAACATCGCCCGCGCGGATTCGGCGAGATTCTATGATTTCCTCAAGCGGCATCTGCTGAGCTAGCAGACCGGCGCATCTCCGTTCCTTTCAGCAGGAGTGAATTCTTTGGCAGAGCACGTCACAATCTTCGAAGTCGGGCCGCGCGACGGCCTGCAGAATGAAAAAAGGCCTGTAAGGACCGAAGACAAGATAGGGCTCGTGGACCTCCTTTCCGCGTCTGGCCTGCCGAAGATCGAGGCAACGAGTTTCGTCAGCCCAAAATGGGTTCCGCAACTTGCCGACGCCGCAAATGTGATGGCAGGCATTCAAAGACACGAAGGTGTCCGTTACGCCGTGCTCACTCCCAATTTGAAAGGCTTCGAGGCGGCGGTGGACGCCAGGCCGGACGAGATCGCGATTTTCGCCTCCGCATCCGAGGGCTTCAGCAGGAAGAACATCAACTGCACGATCCAAGAGAGCCTGGAGCGTTTCAGGCCGGTACTAACTGCCGCGAAATTGCGGGCCATTCCGGTGCGCGGATACATTTCCTGCGTCACGGACTGCCCGTATGACGGTCCGACGCCTGCCGAAAACGTCGCCGCGTTGGCCGGGCGGCTTCTCGACATGGGATGCTACGAAATCAGTCTCGGGGACACGATTGGCGCGGGAACGCCTGAGTCCGTCGCACGGATGCTCGACGCGGTCCTGTCAGTGGCGCCGCCCGAAAGGCTGGCCGGCCACTTCCACGACACATGCAACCGTGCGCTGGACAACATCGAAACTTCTCTCGAACGGGGCTTGCGGGTTTTCGACGCCGCAATTGGCGGCCTCGGCGGATGCCCCTACGCTCCAGGAGCTACGGGAAATGTCTCAACGGAAAGCGTCAATGACCTGCTCGAGGAAAAGGGCTATGATACAGGCATCAACAAAGTGAAGCTTGAAGAAGCCAAACGATTTGCACATCGTTTAACTCGCTCCAAGAGGTCGCGCCTCGGCCTAACGCCTGTTTAAATCAATCTATGACATCCTTGATTTCACCAAGTTCCGTTTGTTAGTTGTGCGACCGAGACATCATTGCGGAATTTGGGTATGTCGCATCACGCTGGCGTAGGTGCGTTGTCACGTATCAGACCCTCGTTTTTCAGATCCGTCCAGAAATCGGCCGGAATCTCTTGATTTATAAGGGCGACGTTCTGGTCCAAATGGCTTTTCGTTCGTGTTCCCGGGATATTGGTCGAGATCGCCGGATGCGCCAGAACGAATTGTAGCGCTGCTGCCGCAAGCGGAATCTCGTAGCGTTTGCACACGGCCTCGATCTTCGAAACGCGTTCGAGGATATCGGGCTCGGCCTCGCTGTAGTTGTAGTGCGCGCCCTTGACGGCGCCCGTAGCCAGAATACCACTGTTAAAACCGCCTCCAAGGACGATTGCAACATCTCGTTCCTCGCACAGCGGCAGGAAGGTGTCGAGCGCGTCCTGCTCGAGCAAGGTATATCTGCCGGCCAGAAGGAAACAGTCGAAATCGCGTTCGCGGAGCGCCGCCTCGCAGACCTGCCACTCGTTGCAGCCCACACCTATCGCCTTGACAACACCTTCCGAACGCAGCTTTTCCAATGCCTTGAAACCGCTGTCCATGGCGGTGCGGAAATGTTCCTTCTGCTGTTCTGGCCCATGCGAGAACACATCAATATCATGTATGAACAGTGTGTCGATCCTGGATACGCCGAGCCGCTGCAGGCTGTCCTCGAAGGAACGCATGCAACCATCATAACTGTAATCATGTACGACCTCGAAAGGCGGCATGTCGACCCAGAAGAACGAGGTGAGGTTGCCTTCCGGTACAGGCTTCAGCAATCGGCCGACCTTGGTCGACAGCACATATTCGTCCCGCGGAAACTTGCGGAGCGATTCCCCCAGCCTGTGTTCAGACAGGCCGTGGCCGTACATGGGGGCCGTATCGAAGTACCGCAGCCCGGCGTCCCAGGCGTGCTGTATCACGTCACGCACATCCTGTTCCGGCACGGCACGGAACTGGTTTCCGATCGGCGCCGTGCCAAATCCCATAGCGGTGACCTCGAGACCCGTACGTCCGAATTTCCGCTTTTGTGATGCCTTCATGACAACCTCCCTGACTACTTGATGAATGGGTATTTGGAACGGTCGATCGTCAAGGAGACCGCCAGAATGATGACGATCCCCTTGACGATGTCCTGGGTGAAACTGTTGACTTCGGTGACGTCCATACCGTTGGTCAGAATTGCAATGACGAGGACGCCGAGGAAGGTCCGGTGCGGACCTCCGACGCCACCGGACAGGGCGGTGCCTCCCATGACCACGGCAGCGATGGAATTCAGCAGAAGGCTGCCACCGGCCGTCGGCGTACCCGCGCCAATCTGGCCCGTCATCACGACGCCCGCAAATCCGCAGATCGCGCCTGCAAGCGCAAAGGTCAGAACCTTGTAGAATATTACCGGCACGCCAGCATTCGCGGCGACGATCTCTCCGCCACCGATTGCGTATAGATAACGTCCAAGCTTGGTGTAGAAGGCGACGATGGTGAGGATCAGCACGGCGATGAGGGCAAACCAGATGACGTTCGGAATGCCGAGCAAATAGGTACCGTTCACGATATCGGTCAACGACCCGTTCATGAACAGGATCGACTGGCCCCTGGATATCTGGTTCGATACGCCCGACAAGACAGACAGCATGCCAAGCGTGACGAGAAATGAAGGCACCTTGAGCGCGGTCACGAGTCCGCCATTGATGAGACCGACCACGGCGCCTGCTCCGACCGATATCAACGTTGCGCCAAGCGCACCATACTGATCGACAGTGAGAGCGGCGAGAATGCCGGTCAGGGTGACCTGTGCTCCCACGGACAGGTCTATGGATCCGATCAGGATCACTACCGTTCCGGCCAGCGCCACGATCAGCAGGACGGCGGACTGACGGCCGATATTGATCGCGTTGGCGTACGAGAAGAACAGCGGATTGACGTAGGTGAAATATACAATCAGAACGACAATCGCCACCAATGGCAGCAAGATCGTACGAAGGTTGATGTCTGCGGTGATATTCTTAGTACCCGTACCGGTCATCACAGTTCCTAGAGCATGGCAGCCACGACATCGACTTCGCGCGGCTTGTCTTCTTTCGGTGCATCGAAAATGGCTGAAACTTTCCCCTGCCGGAGCACCAGGATGCGATTGGACAGTCCAATCAACTCGGGCAGATTGTCCGAGACGAGCATGATCGCGCCGCCGTTGGCAGTGATTTCCCGCATCAGCCCGTAAATGTCTTCCTTTGCACCGACGTCGAGGCCGCGTCCTGGATCGTCGAGCACCAGGATGCGCACACCGCTCGCAAGCCACTTGGCGAAAACGATCTTCTGCTGGTTTCCACCGGAAAGCGTCCTGCAGCTTGCTGCAGGTCCGGAAGCCCGTACCTTTAGCCGGTCAATCCACTCCGTGGTCAGGCGGCGGCTCTTCGATTGGGAGATCAGACCCAGAAGGCCCAAGCCGAGTTGCTTGAGGTTGGGCAATGTCAGGTTCCACTCGACACTGGCGGTGCCGATAATGCCTTCGGCGTGGCGTTCCGCCGGAACATAGCCGATACCCTGGCGGATGGCGCTCTGCCGAGATCCGGCATCCAGCACAGTACCGAACGCGTCAACGCGGCCTTCGTCCTGGCTGTCGGCCCCGGCAATGATGCGTGCAAGCGACGACTTGCCCGATCCCAGAACCCCTGCGATTCCAAGGATCTCGCCTTCATGGAGATCAAGCGAAACACCTTCGAGGTGCCCCTCGCGCATGATGTTTTCGGCATGCAGGACTACCGTGTCCGACGGGTTGCGCTGGATCGCCTCGCGGTAATATTCCTCGTTTCTCTGACGCCCGACAATCAACTCGTGTAGTGCGGGCTCATCGATCGAGTCGATGGGCCGCTGGTCGATCACTTCGCCATCCTTGAGGGCGACTACCTCGTCGCACGTTGCAAAGACATCTGCCAGGCGATGCGAAACCAGTACGAAGGATGCCTGCGAACGCCAGCGTCGGATCCCCTCGAACAGCTTCTCGGCCTCCAGGTCCGAAAGAGCGCTTGTCGGCTCGTCCAGCAGAATTATCGGCTCGACCGGATAAACCCGTTTCAAGGCGAAGGCCTTTGCAATCTCCACAAGCTGCCGCTGACCGAAAGTCAGTGAACCGGTCAGGCTGGTCGGGCTGACATCGATCTGCAATTCGTCGAGAACCTGTTTCGCCTCGTCGATCATCGCCTTGCGCAGCAGCCAGCCGCCGACGGCAAACCTTTTTTCCCGGCCAAGGAAGATATTCTCGAAGACAGGTATGTTGGGTATGAGCCCCTGTTCCTGGAAAACAGTGGCGATGCCGTTTCGCGACGCTTCCGTCGGATGACCGAACCGGACGTCCGCACCATTGATCCTGATCGATCCGGAATCCGGTCGGACGGTGCCGTTGACGATCGACAGAAGCGTGGACTTTCCCGCGCCATTCTCGCCCACGAGGCCAATCATCTGATGGCGCTGCAGAGTGAAGCTGACATCGGAAAGCGCGCGTACGCCCGGATAGGATTTGGAGACGCCGCGAAGTTCGAGTGCGGGCGCTGCGGGGGACCGACCGTCGGTCGATCCCTCGTCAGCCGTCGCAGTCGAAGTCGTCATTTGAATGGGCCGGACTTGTAGTGATCCGCATAGAGCTTCGTTACCGCATCGAACTCGGCCTGCCAGTCACCGGACTTGTAGGCTTCATTCAGGTTCGACTCACCGTCCTGGCCTGCCCAGTGCGTGAACGGATCTATCGGATAGATATTGTTCTGCGGATCCCAGGAGTCGGGATTGAGCGTCCGGCTCATTTTCTTGAAATCAAACGGCAACTCGGCCGCCTTGTAGATCTTCTCGTCGATCTCGGCAGCATTTTCCGCCGTCGCCGTAAGCGATCCGGTATAGAGAAGCCGTTCGGCAAGCTTGGGTTTCCAACCGTTGAAGGCGTCGAACAAGGTCACGGCCGCAAAGCCGGCCTGGTACGGGGCCAGCGATGTGTTGGTCGCAACATACTGTCCGCCTTTCGCCACTTGCTGGAGACCTTCGGACAGTCCGTCAATTCCGGCGATCTTGACGTCAGTCATATTACGTTCTTCCAGTACGCTCAGCGCACCGAGCGCCATGGAATCGTTCTGGGCGAAGACCGCCTTCATGTTGGGATAGGCCGTCACCATGCTGAGCATGACGGTACGGGCCTTTTCGCGGACCCAGTCGCCACGCGGATTGCCGACGAGCTTGATACCCGGGAACTCCGCTGCCGCCTTTTCCACACCGGCCGTGCGAGCGTCGTCCGTCGGCGTGGCAAGTCCCTTGATGTGGACGACTTCGCCTTCCCCGCCGATCGACTCGAACAGAACCTTGGCAACCTGGTATCCGGCCTCGACGGAATTGGCCGTCATGTAGTTGATAAAGTGATCGCCGACATCTGGCGGCGTGAACCATGCCGGAATTTCCCAGACGGACGTGTAATAGATGCCGTTTTCCTGGCAAAGCTTGGCGATCATCGGAACTTCACCCGCCGCGATCACCGTATTGATCAGCATGTTGACGCCCTGGGTCGGCAAGCCTCGTACCTGGGAAATTTCCCGGGCCGTATCGTTGTCGTGGTAAAGTTCCACCTGCTCTGTTCCGAGCGCTGGCGCAGTTGCCTGAAAACCCTTGATAAATGCTGCCCAGTAGTCATTGGCCGGCGTAGCAACGAGCGTTGCCGCCTTCCCGGTTGCAGCCAGCGCAGTACCATCCAGGCCGCCCAGGGCCAGACCAGCCGGAACACTGACACCAGCCGCCGCCGCGAGTTGCATGAACACCCGACGCGAGATTGGATTGCGGATTTCGGATCCCGCCTTCAGGATAGATTCTTCATCAGACATTACGGTTCCTCCCGTTGATGCAATCGATTGCATTTTCGATCAAAAGTATGAGCCCTGCCAATTTTCAGGGCAGCGATAGTCAACTGTTCAGTCGATTGTCTCCTCCGACTTCAGTTATCTTGCAATGAAAGAAAGCAGCTTGTCAATCGATTGCATAGCCGCTTTCGGCAAGATTCTTGCGTGTTCAGGGTTTCAGAGTTTCCACGAACCAGGCCGTCGCCATCTCGGCGGCCTTCTCCACCTTCGACTTGTCAGAATAAAGCGTCATGTGACTGGTGTGCGGCAGCACTTCGAGCTTCTTCTTGTTCGTTGGAATCCGGTTGAACGCATTGATCTCGAGGTCCCACAGCGTCAGGTCGTCGCCTTCCGCGACGATCATCAATGTCGGCGTGTCGTAGATACGCTTGACGAACGGACCGACGTCGTAGTTCAGCAACAGGTCGACCGACTCCACCGTGCTCTTGTTCTGATACAGCGGCGCTTCCGTTTCCTTGATCTGCATGAAGGTGCGGACCGTTTCCGGGAACGGCCAGGACGAGATCTCCTTCGAGGAATCTTCCGTCGCATGCGGAAGGTAGAGCCGTTCGCCGGGCTTCTCGTAGCGCAGGGCCCGGTCCTTCAGGATCAGATCCCAAAGCGCCCGGTATTCCATCGTGCCGTGGGCGCGACGCATGTTCTCGTATCCGTCGACCACCGGAATCTGGCTGACGATCGCCTTGATGCGGGGATCGGTTGCGGCAAGGATCAGCGCATGGCCGCCGGAATAGGAGATGCCCCAGACGCCGAGCCGGTCCGGATCGACGTTCTCGTGGCGCTCCAGGAAACTCAGCGCGTTCTGGTAATCGCGGATCTGCGCCCAGGGGTCGAGGTGCTGGCGGTTGTCGCCGTCCGATACGCCGAGATTGCGATAATCGAAGATCATGGCGTTGACGCCGGCCTCGGCGAAAGCCTTGGCATAGACCGGCATGACGATCTCGCGGACATAGCACCAGCCGCCGGCGAGCACCACAGTCGGCCGTTTCTCCGTCGGGTGGCCACGATAGAACCAGGCCCGGCAGGTTGTCCCTTCCGACTGGAATTCGACATCCAATCTTTCGACCATTTCACTCTCCTTCTTGTCTCATCGTGAATTGTCTTTTTGAATTGCTAATCCCGGTAACAGACATTGCGCGCAGCTTCGGCGATCCCGTCCGCATTCGGGATCAGCGCGCGCTCAAGCTTCGCGTTGTAGGGCATCGGCACTTCCTCCATACCGATCCGCGCAACGGGCGCGTCCAGATAGTCGAAAGCCTGTTCCATGATCTGCGCGGAAATCTCCGCGCCACATCCATAGGATCGCCAGGCTTCGTGCACGACCACACAACGATTCGTCTTGCGGACCGATCCGATGATCGTATCCATGTCCAGGGGACGCAGCGTACACGGATCGATAACTTCCGCCTCGATACCTTCGCGCTCCAGCGTCCGCGCCGCGGAAAGGGCGGCATCGACCATCGCCATTGTGGCAACGATCGTCACATCCTCGCCGGGTCGCTTGATGTCCGCCTTCCCGACGGGCAGGGTGTAATAGGCTTCGGGAACCTCACCGTTGCTGCGCTGATAAAGAAGCTTGTGTTCGATGAAGACGACCGGATTGTCGTCCGCGATCGCGGCTGCGAGAAGACCCTTGGCGTCAAACGGGTTCGAGGGTGCGATCACCGTCAAACCCGGTATGAAGGCAAACCAGCTTTCAAGGGATTGAGAGTGCTGGGCGGCCAGCCGGAGACCCCCGCCTTGCGGACCTCTGACCACCAGCGGAACGCTGGTCTCGCCGCCGAGCATGAACCGCAGCTTGGCTGCCTGGTTGACGATCGCATCCATCATGTGGGTGATGAAGTCGAAAAACTGCACCTCGACGACCGGCCGCAGTCCCGTCAGCGCCGCTCCGACCGCGGCATTGATCATGGCATTTTCCGATATCGGCGTGTCGCGAACCCGTTCGGCGCCGAACGCTTCGTAAAGCCCTGCGGTGCACTGGAACAGCCCGCCGATCCTGCCTATATCCTCGCCGAGCAGGATGACGCTGTCGTCCCGTTCCATCGACTGGTGAAGGCCTTCGCGGATCGCCTCGACGTAACCGATCGTCCGGCCTGACGCAGCCGGAGCAGAAACGTCGGTTCGAGCAGGCTTCTGCACTGCATGAGGCAATATGTCTATTGTCGGTTCGGCAGCTTCCATGGCGCGTTCGACAGCCGCGTCGAGTTCGCTGTCGGCGCGGTTTCTGAATTCATGCAGTGCCGCATTTCCCACCTGCCTTTCTGAAAGCAGCCTTTCCGCATGAAGGATCGGATCGCGGTCGCGACGCCAGCTTTCCTCCTCCTCCGCCGAGCGGTAAGATGGAAGATTGCTGCGCATGGAATGCTCGCCCCAACGATAGGTCATGCATTCAATCAGGCTTGGTCCGTCTCCCGCCCGCGCACGTTCGACGGCGGCTCCGACCGAAGCCATCACGGCCGAGATGTCGTTGCCGTCGATTGTTTCGCCGGGAATTCCGTAGGCCTGTGCGCGCGCTGAAATCTGCGGGACGGCCGAAGCCTGCTCAACGCCGAGCGACAGCCCGTACTGATTGTTCTCGCACAGGAAGATGACGGGAAGCTTCCAGAGAGCGGCCAGATTGAGCGATTCGTGAAAGATGCCCTCGTTGGCAGCGCCGTCGCCAAAGAATGAGACGCAAACCTGATCGGCGCCACGGATCCGCGCGGACAGTCCGGCGCCGGTTCCGATACCGATACCGGCTCCCACGATGCCGTTGGCGCCGAGTACGCCGCGTTCCAGCGCCGCGATATGCATCGAACCACCGAGCCCGTGACCGTATCCGGTTACGCGGCCGAGCAGTTCGGCCATCATCCGTTCCGTATCGGCGCCTTTGGCGATGCAGTGGCCATGGCCACGATGGTGGGACACGATATAGTCGTCGGGACCGAGCACCGCACAGGCGCCCACGGCGATCGCCTCCTGGCCGACGCAGGAATGCGCGGTCCCCTTGATCGTACCGGAATCGAACAGCGCTTCGGCACGCTGTTCAAATCCCCGTATGCGCAGCATATCGACATAGCAGCGTTCCAGTACATCGGTATCCGGAGGAGATTCCGGTGTCTTGCTGCTATCCCGATATGCAGTGACGGTCATGAGAACAGGCAACCACCATTCACATCAATGGTCGCACCAGTGATGTAGTTGCTGTCCGGTCCGGCAAGGAAGTTGATCGCGTCCGCAATCTCCGAGGGATAGGCGGCACGTTCCAGCGGAATCTTGTCCCACTCTGTCTTCTTCATTTCCTCGAAGCTGATGCCACGCTTCTCCGCTTCCTCAGTCAGCGCATCCAGATGCATGCTCGTCGCGACATTGCCGGGGGCCACCGTGTTGACGCGAATCTTGTCCTTCGACAATTCGTCCGCGGCGGTATGGGTCAGCGAGATCAGACCAGCCTTGGACGCGCAATAAGCGCCGAAGAAGCCGTGCCCGCTCTTGCCATACCAGCTCGAGACGGTGACGATCGCCGCACCGTCAGCAGCCTTGAGCGCCGGGATGAAATGCTTCATCAGAAGCATATTGGCCCGCAGATTGATGTTGAAGACGCGGTCCCATTCCTCGATGGCGAGCGTTTCGATGGCGCCTACTTCCTGAAGCACACCCGCCACCAGGGCAAGCAGCTTCAATGGCGCGCCGATCTCGGCCACGGCGTCGTCGATCTCTCCGTAGGTGGAAGGATCGGTGATGTCGGCGGCGACGCCCAGAACCTTTTGGTCTCCGGATGTCTGTGTCGATGCGGCGACGTCTTTGATCGACTCATCGCGGTCGACCAGGACCAGCGACCAGCCTTCCTTGAGGAGACGTTCCGTGGTGGCCTTGCCGATGCCTCCGGCTGCGCCGGTCAGCACTCCCGTACGCGCACTCATTGCAGGATCATCCCGCCGTCGATCAGAACCACCTGACCGGTCATGTAGTCGCTCTGCGGCGACCAGAGGAACTGGACGGTTCCCACGACATCGGCAGGTTTGGCGACGCGACCGAGCAGAATCTGGCCGGCGAGCGCGCCCATGGCCTCACCGGGAGCGGAACTTGCTCCCATAGCCAGCAGGTCGGCGTCGAGTTTTTCCCAAAGCGGCGTGTCGACGACGCCGGGACCGAATGCATTGACGGTGATGCCCTTGTCTGCCAGAGCCCGGGCGCCGGCCTGGGTCAGGCTGATGACCGCAGCCTTGCTCGCCGAATAGGGAGCGAAATCCGGGAAACCGGACCGGCCCGCAATCGACGCGGTATTGATGATCTTTCCCTTGACACCATCCTCGATCATGGCTTTGGCAGCTTCCTGTATACCGATCAATACGCCAAGCGAGTTCACCTCGAGTATTGCCCGCCAGATATCCTCACTTGCCTCCAGGAAGGGTTCCGGCTTGTTAAAGCCGGCATTGTTGATCATCACGTTGATCGATCCGAACGTTTTGCGGCAAGCATCGACGGCGGCCTTCACCTCGGCCCGCTTGGTCACGTCCGTTCTGGTAAAGATGACCTTGTCTCCGAATTCCTTGGCAAGTTCATCGACAGTCTTGCTACCCGCATCCGGATCGACATCCGCTATGACGACACCGAATCCGTCCTTCAAAAGGCCCAATGCCAGTTCGCGTCCGATGCCGCGTGCCGCGCCGGTGACGACGGCGCCTCCTTTTCCATTGCTCATGTCTTTACCTCCATTGTCATTGTTGGGTTTGGATCGACCCCGGATCGGCCCTGGACCCGGCCGCAGCCGCCTGTCTTCGCCGACCGAGGCCGTAGTCGAGCAGCAGCATGGCGAGCAGGATGCCCCCGACTGCTATGCTTTCGAATGAACCGGGTATGCCGCCGAGGGCGACGGCTGAAGAGATCAGCCTGATGATCAGCGCCCCGAGCAGAACATTTATGACGGTGCCGCGACCACCTTCCAGCGGAATGCCCCCGACCACCGCAACGGTGATCCCGGCAAGCAGGAAACTCTCGAAACCGAGACCGGAAGCCGAACCTGAACGCAAGGCGGCGAGAATGCCCGCAATCGCCCCCAAAATGGCGGACCCCGCGAAGGCCGCCATATAGACGCGGCGTGTGGAAATGCCCGAGCCACGCGCCCGCTCGACATTGCCGCCCACGGCATACATGGAAAGGCCGAGCCTTGTCTGCCGCATCGCCAGTCCGACGATCCCGATAATGACGAGACAAATGACACCGAGTAGCGTGAGGGGACCCCATTGCGCTACCAGCGCGTCGGAAATCCAGAACATCTCGAACGGCAGGATGGCCGGACGGTCCGGTGTCATCATCAGCGCGAGACCACGCAGGCCGATCAGCATGCATACGGTCAGCACCAGCGAGTTCACCCCGGTCCTGTCGATGATATATCCGACCGCGCAGCCATACACTCCGGCGACCGCAAGAGCGATGACGATGCCGAGCGCGATCGACACGCCTGCCAGGGACAATGCGATGATCGCCGCAACGGCAGCAACCGAAGCAACGGCCAGATCGAGTTGACCGACCACCATGGTAAGCATGATTCCTGTGCCGATGAGACCGATGAGGCCGACATTCTCGATGATGGACCCGGCATTCGGCACCGAGACGAAGCCCGGAATGGTCGCGGAAAGTCCGAGGACGAGAAGTACGCCGATGGCGAGCCGGACCTGGAAGTTCGCGTCCTTGAGGAAATTGGCGTTCATCGGCTGCGATTCCTCAGTACAGTCATGAAGATGAGCACGGCCCCAGCCAGAAGGCCTTTCAGCAATTCGCGCGCTCCGGCGTCGACGCCGAGCAGAAGCATGACGTTGCTGAGCATGGTCAACACGATGGCGCCGTAACCGGCGCGCCAGAGCTGGCCCTCGCCGCCCTGGATGGCGATGCCGCCGACGAGAACGGCGGCAACCACATCGATGGTCAGGCCGCGAAACATGTCGCTCTTGGCCTGCGACACCTGCCCGACGACCAGGATACCAACGATGGCTGCGGCAAGGGCTGCCACAATGAAGGCGATCATGACGATCCGTTTCGTCGGGATACCGACGAGTTCCGCAGCTTCGGGATTGGCTCCGGTTAGAACGAGCTGCCTGCCGATCTTCGTTCGTGACAGGAGAAACGAGCCGATGGCAACAAGGATCAGGAATATGATCGCCTGGTTGGGGACGCCGAAAGTGGTTCCGCCGCCGAGCCAGGCGATGGGATTGGGGTTGAGCGTGATCGTGCGGTTGTCGGCCAGCAGCACGACGGCGCCGAAGAGGGCCGATCCGAAGGCGAGTGTCGTGACGATCGGGTTGAGTCCGCGCGACACGAGATAGCCCTGGATGAGCCCCAGCAGGGCCGACACCAGCAAGGCAGCGAGCATGGCAAGGGCAACCGGGGTTCCGGCGGAATAGAGCGCGGCGAAGACATAGGCGGACGTCACCGCCTGCTGCTCTATCGAGAGGCTGACGAATTTGCCGCAAATGGTGATGGCCGCCACGCCGATGGCTGCGATACCCGTGATCGCCGAGGCCTGCACGATGGCGATGAGGTTTGGCGCCGTCCCGAAACCGTCGATCGTCAAGGCCGCGAGCACGCCGAGCGCGATGATCGGGATGAAGGGAGTCAGATCCCTCAGCCACTTCCTTTCGGCCGATTTCTCATCAGCCCCACCCTGCCCGTAGGACGCCGGGCTATCTGCTTTCAAGTCCGCCATGAGTTATCCAGGTTGCGAGTGTGTCGCGGGAAAGCTCTCCCGTGGGTGCTTCGTGCACCATCCGGTTTCCGTGAAAGATCAGTACGCGCTCGCCGAAGCCGAGCACTTCGTCGAGGTCGGAACTGGCGAAGAGTACCGCCATCCCCTCTTCCGCCAGACTGCGAAGCAATGCGTAGATTTCCGCCCGCGCGCCGATATCGACGCCGCGTGTCGGCTCCTCCAGAAGCAGGACCTTCGGGTCGTTGGAGAGCCATTTTCCGATGGATACCTTCTGCGCGTTGCCGCCAGACAGCGCGCTCACCTGCCTGTCGCGATAGGCTGGCAGAATGGTCATTCGCTCGGCAATGCCGTCGACGGATTTCCGCATCCGCTGGGGACTGACGAAACCCCAGATACCGGTAGCCGCCAGGGCCGGCGCGCTAAGGCTCTCCCAGACCGGGCGATTGTTGAAGAAGCCGTCATGCTGGCGATCTTCGGAGCAATAGGCGACACCGTCGATGACAGAGCGCGCCTTGCCGTTCGCGCTTCCGAAATACACCTTGCCCGACCGCGTCTCGGAGATTCCCGAGATCGCCCTCAAGGGTTCGACAAGACCGCTTCCGAGTTGCCCGCACGTTGCGACCACTTCACCGGGACACACGGAGATGGAGAGGGGCTGGACCAGATCGTCCGTGGTCACGCCCTCCAGCCGGACAATCGGTTCCGGCCGCTGTCCGGAATACTCGACGCGCGGCGGGTAGAGTTCTTCCAGTTCCCGGCCGATCATCGCATGGACAACGCGATTGATGCTGGCGTCCTGCGTCTCGAACCGGTCGGCCAGTTGCCCGTTTCGCAGCACCACCACATCGTCGCAGATCTCTTCCAGCTCGTTCAGGCGATGGGTGATGTAGAGAATGATCTTGTTTTCCGATGCGAGCCGGCGCACGGCCTCGTGCACCAGTTCGATATCGTGGTCGGCAAGGGCGGCCGTCGGTTCGTCAAGGACCAGAACCTCGGCATCCTGAGCCAGCATCCGGGCGATTTCCACGAGCTGCCGCTCACCGATGGTAAGATCCGAGACGGGCGCATTTGCAGGAATCCGGCCGAGGCCCAGCCGTTCGAGATAGGGCTTGCACCAGTCGGCTGCACGCCGGCGGTTGAGCAGCCGCGACGAATGGGCGAGCAGGAAATTCTCCGCGACCGTCAGATTGGAAAGAACGCTGATTTCCTGCTGGACGACGGCGATGCCCGACCCGAGAGCCCGCTCCGGTGACGATAGATCGACCGGCGATCCGTCAAGGTTCACTTCGCCAGACGAGGGCGAAATCAATCCGGAAAGAACCTTGACGAGGGTCGACTTGCCGGCGCCGTTCTCTCCGAGAAGCGCAGTGACCCTACCCCTTTCGGCGGAGAAACTGACGCCGGAGAGCGCCTGTACCGGTCCGTAAGCCTTTGAAAGATTTTCGATCTCAAGCATGAGTAGTCGCACCAGACCAGTATCACTGCAAATGGATGTCCGAGTACGGCGGCACTCCGCGCGACAAGGATAAGTTTGGAGGGCCGCCCGAAGACGGCGCTCCATTCACGCATCAGTAGACGCAGTGGTCCTGGAAAGTCTCACCCCAGAGCTTGAATTCCGCCAACTTGTCTTTTGCTGTGGCCGGATCGGTTCCGACGACTACCTGCGGATTGGGGATGATGTTGATCTTGCTCGGCGCGGAATTAAATTCGGGCCGCGCATCCGCATCGTCGGGCGCAATGAAGGTGCCTTCCTCTACGGTTTCGCCATATTCGAAGTAGCGGGCCACCACATTGATGGAGAACCAACCTTCGAGGCCGGCCGACTGTACGCCGGTGGCGAATTCCTTCGCGGATTCGAGCGCCGAAATGTCAGCAATACAGGTCGCGCTGAAGAGCAGCACGTCCTTGCCGGGAACCAGACCGACTTCCTCAAGAGCCTGAACCGCGCCCGTTACCGGGCCGTCGGAACCGCCATAGACGAAATCGATGCCGCCGCTGCGGATGCTCGGGATGAGCTGGCTCATGGCCTTGTAGCCGCTGGCGTTGTCAAATCCCGCATACTCCGAAGCAACCACATTGAACGGCGCATCCTTGGTGGCTTCCAGGAAGCCCCTTTCACGGTCATCGCCGGCGGAATAACCGGGGATGAATTTCAGGATGACGAGATTGCCGCCCTCGCTGGAAAGTTCACCACCTTGAGCGAGAAACGCCTCGCGTGCGGCCAGCGCGTTCTTGCCGCCGACCTGTCCGTTGAAGACATCATCGACCCCGGCATAGGCCACGACCATGTTCTCTGCTTCGGGACGAACGGCCTGATTGACCTGGAAGACCGGCACATCGGTGCGGCTCAGACGGCGCAAGGTTGCGAGCCCCGCCTGGTTGTCGGCGGGCCACCATACATAGGCGACCGGCTGGTTGGGCGAATTGATGCGCTGCTGGGCCTGCGCGTCCTGCTCGGTTTGATCGAAATTGTTCTCGATGATCGTGAGCTTGTAGTTGGCTTCCTCGGCAGCCTTTTCGGCGCCGCGGATCCACTGTGCCAGATAGGCATTGCTGCGGCTCGGCATGAGCACCACGATTTCCTTGCCTTCACCGTCCAGCTTGCCGTCCGGCTCCTGGGCGTTGGCTGAAAGCGGCAACGCCATCATCAGCGACGCTGCGATCGCGAGGATAGATTTTCTAAGCATAAGCACCTCCCTGCTCCCTGTTGATAACTGGATGCATAATTGCCCAATAATGCCTTGTCAATCGATTGCAATATCAATTATCAATCGATTGCATAATTTCTCGTGCAGCTATTGTATGATTGCCAAAGATATTCATGTCATTTGATATGTGGGCAGAACGACCGATGCTGGCGGGGACCGGCGCAGCGGGGAGGACAACAGCAGATGAGACGACCGAGTATGAAGGAGCTCGCCCAGCGTTTGGGAGTTGACAGGTCCACTATCTCGCGCGCTTTGAGCCAGGACAAAGCGCATCTCGTCGCTCCAGAGACACGCGAGAAAGTCCGGCGAATGGCGATCGACGCTGGATATCGTCCGGATCTGACGGCTGCGTCATTGCGCCGAGGAAGGTCTCAGACGATCGGCGTATTGGTCGCGGACCTCGAAAACGAGACCTTCATAAATGTCATCCGAACGTTGATCGCCTCACTGAATGTGGACGGAGTACCCGTGACCACACCCCTGATCGCGGAGACTCGCGACAAGCCGAATGCGGCCAGCCGGTTGATTGAAACCTTTCTTTCGCGGCGGGTCGATGCAATAATTTCGCTTGCTTCGACAGAAGCCGATGAGCGGGCGCTGGAAGACGCCTCACGCGAAGTTCCGGTTATCCTCGCAATCAGAACGCTCGCCGCTCTTAACCTTCCTTCGGCGCTGTGCGACGACCGCGAGGGCGGCGCCATGGTGGCGCGTCATCTCGTGGAGCGCGGACACAAGCTTGTCTGCCAGGTTCAGGGCCCTCCCCTCGCCACGACCTTTAAACTGCGCGCCCAGGGGTTTTCCAAGATCTGCGCCGACTTGGGCGTCAGGGAGGTGACAAAGCCGATATACACGGCTGAAGCGACGCCGACGGCAGGTAAAAAAGCGCTTGATCTGGTTTTTGATTGCGAGGAAAGGCCAACCGCGATTTTCGCCCACAACGACGCCATAGCAATCGGCGTAATCGAAGCCCTGAGAGAACGTGGACTCAGGGTTCCCGAAGACATGGCCGTCGCCGGTTTCAACGATACGAGACTAGCCCAAGTCCTCTCTACGCCTTTGACAACGGTAGCCTATCCGATCCGAGAAGTCGGCGAACACGCGGCGCTGCTTTTCCACTCTTTGATTGCAGGAGAAAAAGATGAAGCTGGCAGCAGGACATTTATGCCGGAACTTATCGTTCGCCGATCAGCCTGAAGACTTCATTGATCGACCGTGAAGTTCTGGTAAGTGAGCGATAACTAAAACATACGGTTCTGACTGCTAACATAGAAGCGCATGACGGCATCCAATAAGCGATAGCTTTCAAGCACAGGTGGTTATGAGGCTGATCGAGGCGAGATGAGAGCTTTACGAATAGGGGCAGGAAAACCAATTATCCACTCACCGCTTCCCCACGTTGTCTGACCGCAGATCCTATTGACATATATCACTGTTAAGTTGAGTTGAGGCCATGCGAGATGGGGCCGGTTGCAGTCAGGCGGCTTTGACACTTGATATTGCGAAAGCGGACTCTGGTCTGTCGCCCCTGCCCCAATGTGTATGTTACGTTCCACACCACTCGGCCTGCGTCCGATCCCAAGCGGGCGCCTCCGTAATTGCATCATTCGGATACGTATCGGATTGAGTTTCAGGCAGAGCCCTGCCGGGATGCCTCTGCAAGCAGACAGAGAATCTCGAAGCCGAGATGCGCGCCATGCAGTGCGGTAATGCCGGAGATGTCCAGCGACGGTGATATCTCCACTATATCCGCGCCGACGATGTCGGCTCCCCTCAGACTCCGCAGCATCACCATCGCATCCCGCATGGAAAATCCGCCAGGCTCCGGTACCCCGGTTCCAGGACAATATACGGAGTCGAGCGAGTCGATATCAAACGAGATATAGGTCTGACCGTCGGCAATAATCTCTCTTGTTTTCTCAATGATCGCCGATCGGCCGCGCCCCTCAAAATCGTCCATCGTGATAAGCGTCATTCCGACATCACGAGCCCATTCGTACTCGTCTTCGCTGCTGATTTGGCTGCGCAGCCCGATTTGTATCGTCCGCTTCGGATCGATGAGGGACTCTTCGACGGCTCGCCTGAAAGGCGTGGAATTATTGATCTTCGAACCGCGAATCGAATCCGCCGTATCGCTGTGGGCGTCGAAGTGGACCATGCCTAACTGCCCGTCAGCAGCGAGCGCTCGCAAGATAGGAAGCGACACTGTATGGTCGCCACCTAAAGCGAGCGGCCGTACACCGGCCTTCTTCACCTCGGAAAACATGTCGGTGCCCGCTTCGAGGCTTGCATTGAAATCCACAGGGTGCACCGGAACATCGCCGAGGTCGGCGATGCGCGCCGTTTTGAACGGCGCGACGCCGGTGTGCCCGTTCCAGTCCCGCAGAACACGCGACGCTTCGCGTACGGCTGCAGGCGCATGCCGACTGCCGGACCGATAATGCGTTCCGAGATCGAACGGCATCCCGACGATTCCGACATCGACCAGCGACGCCTCTCCCAGTGATAGGCTGCGGGCGCGCATGAAAGTCGCGACTTCAGCAAAACGGGGGCTTTGGTTGGGATCGCGCGGCGCGAACTCTCCAATATCGCTGCTTCTCGTGGCCCCGCGCCCGTCAAAGATCGATTGGCCCGATTTATCCTCAACTCCGGTCATCGCGATTTCCCTTCACCTAACGTGCATTTTTATTTGCTAACTGAAAACTGTTGACAGTTTGCAAATAGCATAGCATGATTTCTTATGAAAGTGACAAACGGAGCGAAGGCATGGTTTCGGATGATTCAAGCTGGGAGGGAAAAGCCCACATCGAGCGGCTCGTCCCGGTCAACCTGGTGGACCAGGTCCGGGAGGAGCTTCTCCGTCTGATATTATCGGGAGCGTACTCTGCCCATGAACGACTGCCTGAAGCGCCAATAGCCCGCCAGCTCGGCGTCAGCCGGGGGCCGGTTCGGGAGGCTGCCCGCCAGCTTGAGAAGCGGGGCCTGCTTCGTTTCCAACCGCGACGCGGCTTTTTCATCAAGAGATACGAGCTTGCCGATGTCGAAGGACTTTATCAGTACCGTGAGTGCATTCAGATCGCGGCAGCCAGACTTGCCGTAATCAAGATGACTTCCGCCGACATCAAGGACCTCAAGGCGAGGGCGGATGAGGCTTATGCTGCGACCGACCTGGCCGAGCTCGATCTGCTCGATCTGATCTTCAATTTTCATCGCGTGATCTTCACGGCGTCCGGCAACGGACGGTTCCTCCAAGCTTACGACGACCTCGTGTGGGAACTGCGCCAGGTTCACGCCGCGGTGAACGCTCGGGACGATCCGGCGGCCACCCGTGAATTCTTCAGCGCCTACGCGCCCGCCATCATCGCCGCATTTGAGGAGCGCGACGCCGACGCCGTGGAGCAATCGATCAAGCAATATCTTCAGGTGAGCCTGAGCGACGTCGCTCGCCTGCTCGAGATCAGCCAGTCCGAGGGCGGAGACGCCCGGGTGACGGCTCGTTAGTTACCGTTTCAAGGAGAGAGAAATATGCTGTCGAAAAAATTTGTGTTTGCAATGCTTGCCGTCTGTTCGGCGACGATAATGTCGACTTCGACGGCCATGTCCAGGGATGACGCCAACCAGATTACCTACGTCTTTTCCAACGACATCAAGGAATGGGATCCCGCCGTTATTTATTCCACCGAGGTTCGCACACTTCTCAATGTCTATGAGACGTTGACTCGATTCGATCCGGCGGCCGGAAAGGCGGATCCTCTTCTGGCAACGAGTTGGTCCGTCAGTGACGATGGTCTGACCTGGACGTTCAAGCTGCGCGAAGGCGTTACCTTCCATGACGGCACGCCTTTTGACGCCGAGGCGGCGAAATCTTCGATCGACCGGACGATGAAGATGGGCAAGGGAGCATCTTATATCTGGTCCGGTGTAACTTCCATAGAGGCGCCTGACTCCACGACGCTTCTGATGAAAACCGAAAAACCCATGCCGCTCGATCTGATCGCGTCGTCGCAATACGGCGCGTTCATCGTTTCACCGACGGCGACCGAGAAGGGCCCCGAATGGTTTGCAAACGGAAACGAGGCCGGCACGGGGCCGTATCGACTCGCCGATTACAGCAGGTCCCAACAGGCGGTGCTGGAAAAGTTCGATGACTATTGGGGAGGCTGGACAGGCGACCATTTTGATCGGGTCGTTGTTCGTTTCGTACAGGAGGTGTCGACACAGGTTCAGATGCTGCGCGGGGGAGAGGGCGACCTCATGATATCGCCGCCGCCCAACCTTCTGGATACGCTATCTCAGGACCAGGAACTCAAGGTCGATATTTTCGACAGTTGGTTGAACATACCGCTCTCGATCAACACCCAAAAATACCCCACCGATAACCTGAAATTCCGTGAGGCGCTCACCTATCTCATGGACTACGCTGCGATTGCCGAAAGCATCTTCCCCGGAACCGGGTCTGTTCCAAAATCCTGCCTGCCGCAGTCGATCGCCGGGTCGGGACAGTTTGACCTGCCAAGCTTTGATCCTGAGACAGCCCGACAACTCCTCGAAGAATCCGGCATTCCCGAGAAGGACTGGAAGGTGAACTACTACGCCTATAACGGCCGGGAGGGAATCATGGAGATCGCTGAGATGTTCCAGGCTCTCGCCGCCCAGGTCGGGGTCACCGTCGATATTCAGAACGGCGAATGGGGCGTCATGTGGGACAAGCAGCGCACGCTCGAAACATCAGGCAATATGTTTGCGATGGTCTGGTGGGCGGACTGGGCCTCTCCGACCGGGTGGCTGACAACCCTCTGGCGTTCCGAAGATCCAACCCTCTTCAACTTTTCGTACTATTCGAACGCCGATTTCGACAAGCTCCTCGATGAGGCCACCGGGTTGCAGGGAACCGATCCGGAGGCGGCCGCTCAGAAATTTGCCGATGCCCAGGGTAAGCTTCATGAGGACGCCGTTGCGATGTGCCTCGTCGACCTGAAGCAAGCCGTTGTTTATCGTGCCGATGTCGAAGGTGTCGAATACAATCCGGCCTACGAGACCATATTCGCCTATGAACTGCACCGGGCTGACTGACCGGAAAGCTGGAAGGGCGCACGATGACACTTGGCAGCTACATCGGGCGTCGTCTGTTGATGCTGGTGATCATCCTTGCAGGGGTGATCACCATCACCTTTTTCCTGAGCCGCGTGCTGCCGGGTTCCCCGGTGGAAATGATGATTGGATATCGGCCGACCGCCGAGGAGATCGAAGCAGCCAAGATCGAGCTCGGTCTGGATAAAAGCCTGCCCGTTCAATATCTGTCTTTTCTCGTCGACGCCGCCCGGGGAGATTTCGGGAAGAGCCTCAGCACCGGCCGGCCGGTGATAGAAGACATCGGGCAACGAGCCGGTGCGACATTGGAACTCACATTCACCTCCATGGTTCTGGTCCTGCTGATCGGCATTCCTCTCGGCGTAATCTCCGCTGTGAACCGCGAGAAGCCGGCCGACCAGTTTGTCAGGGCGGTCTCCATCGCCGGCGCCGCCTTGCCGGTATTCATGGTCGGTATCCTGCTGCAGATGTTGTTCGAAGGGCAGCTCGGCTGGTTTCCTCTGCAGGGACGGCTTTCGAGCAGTTTGCTCTTTGATGGCTCGTTTGAGCCGCGGACGGGTCTTTACGTCATCGACAGCCTAATCGCCGGATCCTGGAGCACATTCTTCGACGCCCTGGCGCATCTCGTACTGCCGGTCGCAACACTGACGCTTTCGACGCTTCCGCTGGTGACGCGAATTACCCGCAACATGATGATGGAAGTGCTGGAGGAAGAATACATCCGAACAGCTCATGCCTATGGCGTTCGCGCATCATACGTCCACTATCGCTACGCGCTTCGGGCGACGCTTATCCCGCTCATCACGGTTGCCGGCCTCACCTATGGCTACATGCTGGGGGGTACGGTCGTCGTCGAGTTCATATTCGACTGGCCGGGTCTCGGCGGTTATCTCGTTCGCTCCATTTCGCGGAACGACTTTCCCGCCACGGTCGGCGTCACGACGGTGCTCGCTGCCTCCTATCTTCTCATCAACCTCGTCGTGGATCTACTTTACCACGCCGTCGATCCGAGGCTGCGCAACACATGAGCGATATGTCGGCACATGACCCGGCCATGATCCAGCCCCGAGGCCTTGCCGCCTTCCTGCGCCGGCGACCGCTGTTCGCGTTCGGCATCGCCGGGCTCGCCACGATCGTGGCCTGCGCTTTGTTCGCCCCGTTTATCGCGACCCATGATCCGGTCGCCATCAACTTTGCGGACAAGCTCGTTGGACCGTCGGCGGAGCATTTGTTCGGTACCGACAACCTTGGAAGGGACATCTTCTCGCGCGTCGTCTATGGCGCCCGCACCTCGCTTCTGATCGGAGCGATCGTCACCGCTCTGGCAATTGCGATCGGTGCTCCCCTCGGGCTACTGGCCGGTTACTTTGGCGGCAAGACGGATGCTTTCATGATGCGCGGTTGCGATGTGTTTCTCGCATTTCCACCGCTCCTCTTGCCGATCGCGATAACCGCCGCCATTGGCACCGGCCTTTTGAATGCGATGATCGCGCTGGCGATTTCGTGGTTCCCATGGTACGCGCGCATCATGCGTTCCTCCGTTCTGCGCATAAGGAGTGAACTGTATGTGGACGCCGCGCGTGCGATGGGTGTCTCACACGGCCGCGTTATGGTGCGCCACATCGTTCCCAATGCGATGACGCCGATCATTGTGCAGGGGTCCCTTGACTTCAGTTACACAATACTCGCTGCAGCCTCGCTGAGCTTCATCGGCATTGGCGCCCAGCCGCCCCAGATCGAATGGGGATTGATGGCCTCGCAGGCGCGTTCCCTGTTCATGGATTTCTGGTGGACGGTCACGTTTCCCGGCCTCGCTATCTTCGTGACCGTACTGTCGATCAACCTCATCGGCGACGGTTTGCGGGATCTGCTGGACCCGCGCGGGAGCAGCACCCGATGACGTCCCCGGCCCTCGACTTTCGCGGATTGAAGATCGACGTACCCGGTCCTGCGGGACCCTTGCCCCTCATCCGCGACGTAACTCTCAGCGTCGGCCATGGCGAAATAGTCGGCCTTGTTGGAGAATCGGGATCCGGCAAGTCGTTGAGCGCGCTCGCGGCCCTTGGCTTCGCGCCTGCCGACAGCCGCGTTTCAGGGCAGATCAGGATAGGGGATTTCGAGGTCATCGGCGCACCTGCCGACCGGCTCCGCGAGGTTCGCGGGAGACGCTGCGCCATGATCTTCCAGGACGCGACGAAATCCCTCAATCCGTATTTCACGCTTGGGCGACAGCTTAGCGATGTGGTCAGTCTGAACCGCGGTCTTTCTCATCGCGATGCCGTGGATGTCGTGACGCAAAACCTCGCAGACATGAACCTGCCGGATCCCGGGCTGATGGTCGGCAAATACCCCCATCAGCTGTCAGGCGGACAGCTTCAGCGCGCGATGATCGCGATGGCCCTGAGCTGCGAGCCGGAGGTGCTCCTCGCTGACGAGCCGACGACCGCACTGGACGTTACGGTGCAGGCCCAGATCCTTGTCCTGCTGCGCGAACTGGCGCGGCAGCGCAATCTCTCAATTCTCTTTATTACCCACGATCTCGGTGTGGTCGCAGCCCTGTGCGATCGGGTCGCGGTCATGTACGCAGGAACGATCGTCGAGACAGCGTGGTGTACCGAACTGTTCGCGAACGCCATGCACCCCTACACGCGCAAACTTTTGGCAACCGCTCCGGTGCTTGGTCGGGGCCGCGCGACACTGCCGAACATTCCGGGCCGCGTTCCGGAACTCACCGACAGGCGCCCCGGTTGCCTCTTCGCACCACGCTGCGAACGCGCGACCGAACTTTGCCGCGAGGTCCGTCCACTGCTGCTTTCACACGAGCCCGGCCATGCCGCGGCTTGCCATCATCCGCACAGGATCGACGAGGTGACTGCTCGCGAGGATATTTTCCCATGAACACAGTGCGTCTGGATGTCGAAAATCTCGTCAAGCACTACCAAACACCGCATGGCGTCGTGCGCGCTGTCGACGGTGTCAGTTTCTCGGTGGAGGCTGGCCGGACACTGGCCCTTGTCGGTGAATCGGGGTGTGGCAAGAGTACGGTGGCAAAGGCCATACTTGGCCTTATCGAGCGGGATGGAGGACATATCGGTCTGTCATATGCTTCCGAGCGGGGCAGGGGTCGCAGGCCTCTCGGTATGGTGTTTCAAAACCCGTATTCCTCTCTAAATCCCCGCATGCGGGTTCGCGACACGCTTGCCGAAGCGCTGTACCAGGCCGGTTTCCGAGATCGGGTCACCATTCAAGGTGCAATCGAAAGCCATCTCGCGGATGTCGGCATGTCGCCGCAACACGCGGAGCGATATCCGCATGAACTGTCCGGAGGCCAGCGGCAGCGTGTCGGAATCGCCCGCGCCTTGGCGCTCGATCCTGACATCCTGCTCCTGGACGAGCCGACGGCCGCGCTCGATGTCTCCGTACAGGCACAGATCCTCAACCTGCTTCGCGATCTCCAGGAAAGCCGGGGTCTCGGCTATCTGTTGATCTCCCACAGCCTCGCGACCGTCGAGAGCATCGCCGATGACGTCATCGTCATGTATTTCGGAAGACTCGTCGAGAGCGGGCCTGTCGGGTCCGTGTTCGGTTCGCCTGCGCATCCCTACACCAGGGCATTGCTTGATGCTGTCCCTCCGCTCGACCCGTCACGGCGCGACAAACTCGTTCCGCTCGCCGGCTCGGTTCCGAGCTATCTTTCGCCACCACCCGGCTGCCCGTTTGCCCCCCGTTGTTCGCGAGTCGTCTCCGATTGCGAAGCGAGAAGGCCCTCATTGAATCGCATCGACGACCGAAGAAAGGCCGCGTGCATCAGGCCGCAGCATGGAGAAACGGCGATGCTGTGAAGGCTGGAAGTTCTCTTTGCCACGCAGTAGCCCCGGAGCCAATATCAGGCGGTTTAACCCGTGTGGCCTGGTTGGACGCGACCTTGTTCTCCGCATCCGGATACGTCAAGCGATCTGGTAGCCGGGACCGCGATGTTCGTTGTCGTACCGTCGCTCGTTGTCGACCGGTCGTGCGAGCAAGCTGTCAATGAAGACCGGACAGAGGCTTGCAGGATCAGCGCGTTCTTCGCTGAACGGCTTGAATGGCTAAGGGTTTCGGATGCCGTCAGGCGTACGAAACCCTCTCATGCAGGAACCCGCGGTCGGCGCATTTCAGGCTATGGGGATTTGTTTTTCGAGGCAGGTCTGGGGTAGTTCCGAACAGCACCACATGGTGGGTATAGCGGGGCAAGCCTGGGATTTTCAGGTGTGGCCGCAGCGCTGGTCGCGGGGACCTCAAGCGGCTTTGGATTGCTGAGAGCCATTCTCTTTTTGCAATGCACAAGCCGTCCCGTTGGCCGATGCCGTTGCGGGTCGGCCAAATGAGCGAATAATCCATGCCGGGTCATGGCGTGGTCTCCCGGCTCGAAGCGGTGCAGTGCGGCGGTGCGCGGGGCTGGTGCCAGCGTGCGAAGGTCTCGATGATGATCATGTGCCCACCGCAGCAAGGGCATGATGGCCGTTTATCGGGCTCCTCTGATGCATCGGTTCCGGGCTCCGGGGCAACGCTCAGCAACGCGCGAGCACGATCGAGGCTGGCTTTGCGAGAGGTGCCGGCAAGCAGGCCGTAGTGGCGAATGCGGTGGAAGCCGCGCGGCAGGACATGGAGCAGGAAGCGACGAATGAACTCATCGGTGGCGAGGGTCATGACCTGCTGCCGGTCGGTGTTGACACGGCGGTAGTCCTTGTAGCGGAAGGTGACCCCGTTCTCGTCGAAGCCGATGAGACGCCGGTTCGAGATGGCGACCCTGTGGGTGTAACGGGACAGATAGGCCAGCACCGCTTCCGGTCCGGCAAAGGGTGGCTTGGCGTAGACGATCCAGCGTTTGCTGCGTACGGCTTCAGATGACGCAGAAAGACGCCGCGGTCCGCCAGTTGGGCCATTGATCCGAAGAAGGCGAGCCGGCCTGTATCGTGAAGTGCGATCAGCCGGGTCAGGAACAGGCGGCGGAACAGCTTGCCAAGCACCCGCACCGGCAGCAGGAATACGGGGCTGGACGATATCCAGCGCTTTCCGTCGAGCGGGATGCCGCCGCCCGGCACGATCATGTGCACATGGGGATGGTGGGTCATTGCCGATCCCCAGCTATGCAGCACCGCGGTGATGCCGATGCGGGCGCCGAGATGCTTGGGGTCTGCAGCGATCGTCAGCATCGTCTCCGACGTGGCGCGGAACAACAGGTCGTAGACCAGCGCCTTGTTCTGGAAGGCGATGGCGGCGATCTCGGCGGGCAGCGTGAATACGACATGGAAGTAGCCGACCGGCAAGAGGTCGGCCTCCCGCTCGCGAGCCACGCGCGTGCGGCGGCCCCCTGGCACTTCGGGCAGTGCCGGTTGCGGCAGCTGTTATAGGCGATGCGCCAGTGCCCGCAGTCCTCGCAGGCCTCTACGTGTCCGCCCAATGCAGCGGTGCGGCAATGTTCGATCGCCGACATCACCTTGAGCTGAGCGAGGCTCAGGTGTCCTTCATGGGTTGCCCGGTAGGCGGGTCCGGCAGCGCGGAAGATGTCGGCGACCTCGGCCGCTTCCTGCACTGCGCGATGCAGTTGCCGCGACGAGATCGGATCGGTGCAACTGCGTCCCGGAAACAGCCAGCCATGGGGCAGCATCACGCCGCGCCGCTTTCCTTCGCGCCACCACAGACGCAACAGTTCCAGGAGTTGCGGCGAGAGCATGGCGTTGCGGTCCTTGCGTCCCTTGCCCTGTTCGACGCGGATCAGCATGCGGGTCGAGTCGATATCGTCGACCTTGAGATGCGCGACCTCGGAGACACGCAAGCCCGCGCCATAGGCGACACCGAGCGCCGCCTTCTATTTGATGCCCGGTGCCGCCTCGAGCAGACGTGCGGCTTCATCCACGCTCAGCACCTCGGGCAGCTTGCGCGGATTACGGGTTATCACCAGAGTTCGCGACAGATCCCGCCGGTTCAGCGTCACCGTGAACAGAAAGCGCAGCGCCGAAACCGTGCTGTTGATCGTCGCCGGGCCCACGCCGGTCTCATGCTGATGCAACTGGTAATGCCGGATGTCCTCAGCGGTCGCTGTGTCGGGAGGACGCCCGAGGAAAGCGGCAAAGTTCCGGACATGTCGAACATAATCCTGCTGTGTATGGGATCCCAAACCCCGCATCACCATGTCTTGCTGCATGCGCTGGCGAAGCGGTGTGGTTGGGGCATCGGTCTGAAAGGTCGTCATGGCAAATTCCTCTTGTTGAAAGGAACTCCATGCTCGGACCTCAGCCTCTACCTGCCCAGAGCCTCAGACGGAACCAGCAAACCCTCGCAACGCGCACCCTCCCGCGAAGCGGGTTCGTGCTTGGGGCCGGAAGGGGAACTTCCGGCTTCTGATCAGTTCGAAGGCAAAGCAGACATACAAAGTGCTCCGCACTGTTCCAATTGCGACATTAGCCCGAAGGCGAATATCTGCCATTTTTCGCCGTCAAGTGCGCTTGGGCTTTCGGCGATTTGCTGACGTTCAAAGAGATTGTCAAAGTCGCCTTACGTGCTCAGAGAATAAGTGAGAATTCAACTTTTTTTAAGGGATGGCAGCCCTCAATACCTTGCCATACACGTCAATCCAGGAGGCATATTCGGCCTTTGGTTGAAGTGCTGAGTTCAGTGCGGAACTGCTGGTTCAAAGACAATGTGCATATCGGTTGACTGCCGCCTTTGCCATCACTTACTGCTTGGTGCAACTTTGCCCGAAATGGATCTGAGGTGTTGAGGTGTAAAGCATGAGAAAAAAACAGCTTGTCTTCATCGGTGGGCTTAATCGCGAAGCTCCATACTTCCAGGGCGCGCGCGGCGTGGGTCTCTCGGTCTTCAGTTTTGACGATCAGTCTCTGGAAACGACCTTGCTCGCCGAATATGGCGGCATCGACAATCCCAGCTATCTTTCCGTGAATGACGACGGCTCCCGGATCTATGCCAATTCCGAAATCTTCGGCTGGCCTGAAGGTCTGGTGACAGCGCTTGCATTCGATCGCGCAACGAACACGCTCTCCCATATCAACATGCATGCGACGCTCGGCAGCATCACCGCGCACAACATGATAACACGCGATGGCTCGAAGCTGCTCGTATCAAACTATGCGATGGGCGACGGCGGCCCCGACCGATCACTTGTTGTTTTTGGACTGAGCGACGACGGAGGCCTGACAAACGTCCTTTCAGCCATCGCACATGTCGGAACAGGACCGGATCCGGAGCGTCAGGAACGTAGCCACGCCCACAGCCTCACTGAATTGAAGACGGGCAGCATCGCCGTTGCTTGCGATCTGGGTCTGGACATGCTGATCGCCTACCGGCTTAATCCGGACGGATCGCTTTCCCGGCTTGACGAGTTGAAAATGGCGCCTGGCTCCGGTCCACGGCATCTGGCGTTGCATCCAGACGGGAAGTTGATCTTCGTCATCAATGAACTGAACTCGACAATCTGCTCGCTGCGTATCGATGGTGAAACAGGCGCAATGAGCCTGCTGGATATACAGTCGGCCGCCGATGCGAGCCAGCCGGACGTCGAGAACCATTGCGCCGATCTGCAGATATCGCCGGACGGCCGGTTCCTTTACGGGTCGAACCGCGGACACGACACGGTGGTGGTCTTTTCGGTCGATGCAGAAAACGGCAAACTGGCCTTGGTCGGTCACGCGCCATGCGGCGGGGCGACGCCGCGCAATCTCGGCTTGTCCCCGGACGGTGCTTTCCTGTTTTCCGCAAACCAGAACGCCGACCGGGTTACGATCTTCCGTCGCAATGAAGAGAACGGCGAATTGACCGATACTGGTAAGGCGATTGAAACGGGCACGCCGATGTGCGTCAAATTTGCCCGGACACCGCTTGCCTGAGGGTCAGTCGGTCGACAATGGAAATTCGGGACGGCGCAGTCTGCCGCCGAGCTCGCGCGACAGCGTATCGGCGCATTCGAACAGACGCTGCTCCGCCTCGGCGAGTTGGACTTCATTTTCCACCCAGACAAGGTATGGCATGGTCAGCGCCGCCTGCGCCTCGCCGCTGGAATCAACAATCGGAAAACTTACGTCCGTAATTCCACGCAGTGTCTCGTCGCTGACGCATTCGTAGCCGCGCCGGTTGACGTCTGCGATTCTTTCAATCAGCGGCTTCGGGTCCTCTCCCCGCTCGCGCAATGCTCCGCCCAGGGCCTCTTCGAGAGAATAGCGCACGGATGACGGCTGGAAAGCGATCAGCGTGCGGCCCGAGGCGGTTTTGAGCAGAGGACGCTGGGTTCCAAGTCTGACGCGGAAGCCGATAGGCGCAGGATTGTCAGAGACCACGACGACGCGCGTCGTCCAGCCGTCGAGGACCGAAATGATGACGACCTGTTCCACCTGCATCGCAAGGCGATCGAGCACGGGGTGAGCCGCCTGGATAAGACGGCGGATCGGAAGGTGATTGCTTGCGAGATCGAACAGCTTCAGCGACAGTCGAAAAGCGTCGTCTCCAGGGCCGCGCAAAACATAGCCGCGCCTCTCCAGCGACATCACAACGCGATACACTTCCTGGACCGATCGGTTGAGTTTTTGAGCGATCTGGCTGAGTATCAGGCCTTCAGACTGGAGCGCCAGAAGTTCCAGGATGTCGAGCCCCTTCTCGAGCGCCGGCGCCCGATAGGATGACGGTACGGAGGGTGTGGACTGGGCCTTTCGGGTGGAAGTTTTCTTGACGCTGCTCATCCGTCCTTCCCTAATAAGTCGAGGCGCTGGATACCAGTAAAAATTCACTGTTGCTAGTATCATAAATAAACGATAGTTTTCATATAGAAAAAATGAGGCCGCTTTTGCAAGGCGGGATCGTTTGAGGGCGTAACCGATTTCGCAAGGTTCGGAGACGCTGGGAGGGGAATTTCCGTGGGCAGCAAAGTCGGCGACACCGATATCGACTTCAACATTGACGGCAAGCAGACGGGTTTCCTGCGCCTACCTTATTCCGAACATGACGACGCCTGGGGTGTCATTCCCGTCCCGCTCGCCGTGATCCGCAACGGTGACGGTCCGACGGTGATCCTCCAGGGCGGCAATCATGGCGACGAATATGAAGGTCCGATCGTGCTTGGAGAGATCATCCGCGATCTGGATCCCGCGAGTGTCAACGGCCGCCTGATAATCGTCCCGGCGCTCAATCTTCCGGCGGTGCAGGCCGGCTCCCGCGTTTCGCCGATAGACGGACTCAATCTAAACCGCACCTTTCCCGGCGATCCCTCGGGGTCGCCGACGCAGCAACTTTCCTCCTGGGTCAACGATGAGCTATTTCCGATGGCCGACGCGTTCGTCGATCTGCATTCCGGCGGGTCTTCCCTGTCGATCGTCCCGAGCGCAATCGTCGAACCCTCGGACGATCCGGCCTTGACCGCGCGCAATCACGAAGCCGTCGCTGCTTTCAATGCACCGATGAGCGTTGTGATTTCGAACCGCGGAGACACCCGCACTTCGACTGCTTCGGCGGTGCGCGCAGGATTGGTAACGGTCGGCACGGAAATGGCCGGCGCCGGCACGGTTTCCCCGGAGGCGGTGAAACTCTGTCGTCGCGGGGTGAATAATCTGTTGCATCATTTTGGCGTTTTCAAATCGGCGGACGCATCGCCGCCGGTAATGGGAACAGAACAGGTTTTCCATGAACTCGGACGGAACGCGCACGTGCTGACGGAGGACGCCGGCGTATTCGAATCCTTTCATGCTCTGGGATCCCGCGTCCGCGCGGGAGAGGCGGCCGGACGCGTGCATTCTCTAAGCGATCCGCGCAAACCGCCTGTGGAACTGACCTTCTGGGCCGACGGGGTGGTCTACGGTCTTCGTCATCCGGGTCGCGTTCGTCCGGGCAATTGTTGCGCTGTTGTCGCCTCGCCATGTGAATGACATGAAAGTATCACTCGATGACATCAGACAGGCTCAAACACGCATTGCGCCGCATATCAGAAAAACGCCGCTCATGGAGGCGACGACCGTCGCCGAGCCGCCAACTCCCGCGCGTCTCTGGCTGAAACTGGAGAACCTGCAGGTCACCGGTTCCTTCAAGGCGCGGGGTGCGACCAGCAAGCTCCTGACGTTGCCGCCAGCCGAGCTTGCGGCCGGTGTGGTCACGGCCTCTGGCGGGAATCATGGCCTTGCGACAGCCCGCGCAGCGACCATGGCGAAAGTGCCGGCAACCATTTACGTCCCGGAGAATGTCGCGCCCTACAAAGTCGACAAGCTGCGGGCAATGGGCGCGAAAGTGATCGTCACCGGTTCGGTTTGGAACGAGACCAACCGGTTTGCGACCGCATTCGCGGAAGAAACCGGCGCTGCATATTTTCACCCCTTCGCCGATCCGGCCGTGGTGGCCGGGCAGGGCTCCCTGGCGCTGGAAATCCTGGAAGAGCGGCCGGGTCTCACCGCAGTCCTGATCGCCATCGGAGGCGGCGGCCTCATCACCGGAATGGCGATAGCCCTGAAAGCGCTCAAGCCTTCGATCCGCATCATAGGAGTCGAACCGGTGGGCTGTCCCACCTTTCATGCCTCCATCGAAGCCGGACATGTGGTTCCTGTCCAAAAGGTGACGACTCGCGTCGCCACAATGGCCTGCGCCGAAACGGATCCGGAGGTTTTCGAACTTTCCAGCAGTCTCATCGACGAAGTCGTGCTCATCGAGGACGAGGACATGGTTTCCGCCGCACGCTATCTGTGGTCGGAATTCGGTCTCGCCGCAGATCTGAGCGGCGCCGCCGCAATCGCCGCATTGCGCACCGGGCGCGTCGCGTTCTCCAAGGGCGATGAGGTCTGCGCGCTGGTCTGCGGCGCCGGCACGGAAGGCATTCCCGGTGGGCGGTGAGACCTATCGCGGACCAATCATAGACGCCCATCATCATCTGTGGGATCTGCGCCTCGAACGTCATGCCTGGCTCGACTGGCCGACACAAGGCGATGAACTCGCGCCGCTGCGGCGCAACTACCTCGTCGAGGATTACCTCAAGGCTTCAACCCGATCGGGGATCGTCGCAAGCGTCCATGTGGAGGCGAACTGGGATCCGACCGATCCGCTCGGCGAGACCGAATGGCTTGACAGCCTCGAACGCCCGGCGGGCATCGCGGCCCGATACGTTGCCTACGCTGCGCTGGCCAGCGACAATGCGCAGGAAATCATCGAACGACAGGCCGCGCACGAACGCGTCGCCGGCATCCGCGAAATCATCTCCTGGCATCCTGACCCCGCCAAGGCCCGGGTGGAACGAGGCGACCTGATGGAGGATGCCCGATGGCGCGCCGGGCTGGCGCATCTGCAGAGCCACGGTCTCAGTTTCGACCTGCTGATATCGAGCCGCCAGCTCGATATGGCCTTGCGGTTGGCGCGGGATTTCCCGGATATGCAATTCGTCCTCAACCATTGTGGCAGTCCGATGGACCGTGACGCCGAGGGGATGGACCAGTGGCGCGCATCACTTCGCCGTCTTGCCGCGGCGGGAAATGTGAGCCTGAAGATTTCCGATCCCGTCGCCTATGACCCGGCATGGACGCGCGAAAGTCTGGCGGGCGTGATCCTTCACTGCATCGACTGCTTCGGCGCAGGACGCTGCATGTTCGCCAGCGACTATCCGGTCGCCGGTCTGCATATCACATTTGATCACTGGCTCGCGCTCTTCAGCGACATCATCGCCGATCTGTCGGAGGACGAA
The DNA here is from genome assembly GCF_019492055.1 of Flavimaribacter sediminis. Taxonomy (GTDB): domain Bacteria; phylum Pseudomonadota; class Alphaproteobacteria; order Rhizobiales; family Rhizobiaceae; genus Flavimaribacter; species Flavimaribacter sediminis. Next base: position 446,152 of record NZ_JAICBX010000002.1, read on the forward strand.
AAGCGCTCGCTGTTTTTTGACAACGCCCGGAAGATCTATCGCATCCCTGTCTGACAAGGACAGTCAGATCCGCGTGCTGACATGCGGGTCACGACCGTAGAGCGAAACCAGCAGGATGATGACAAGACCAAGGGCCGCCTGCACCACCGAGGGCTGGAGGCCGAGGCCGATCAGCAGCGTATTAAGTTCAGTCAGGACAAGCGCTCCGGCGACCGTGCCGAGATAGGAGCCGCGTCCGCCAACCAGCGCGGTTCCGCCGATAACGACGGCGGCGATCGTCTGGAACAGGTATGGTTGACCCACTTCACCGTATGCCGAGCCCGTAAAGCCCAGGAGCAGGATGCCGGTCACGGCGGCGAAGAATGCGCTGATCGCAAAGGTCAGCGTCCACATCCCGAGTGGACTAATCAGGGCGAGCATGGCTGCGCGCGGATTATTGCCTACCGCATAGACGCGCCGCCCATAGGGCGTGCGCACGAGAAGAACGGTGATCAAGGCGATCACGACAATGAAACAGGGTACGAGCCAAGGCACCGGAAGCCCCATTGCCGAACCTCCGATGGACACGAATTCGGAGAGCGTCGCGGGGGCTGAACCGGACGGAAACCCGGCGGTCCACAACAGGACCGAGCCCTGGATTATAGTGCCGACTCCAAGTGTGACGATCAGTGGATGGATGTTCAATCCACCTGAGACCAGCCCGTTAAACGCGCCGATAACGAGCGCCAGCGCAAGCACGATGACGCAGACGACCCAGAAACTCATGCCGTCGCCATACAATTGCGCCGAGACCACATTGGCGAAACCGATGACAAACGGGATCGAAAGATCGATGCCGCCCAGAATGATGACCAGCGTCTGGCCGATCGAGGCGATCGCAAGCAGCGATGCGAGCACCAGCATGGCCCTCATCGAAAAGGCCGAACTGTAGCCCTGGATGAGCAATGTTCCGAGCATATGCAGGGCTATGGCGATGAGAAATGCGCCAAGCGCCCTGCGCTGGTCTGTCGACAGGCTCTTCATGATCCCGCCCTTTGCGCTCTTTGTTCCATATATCGATCCTGAACCGCAGTCAGGACGATCGCCAGCACGAGGATCGCGCCGTAGCTGATTTGCAAGATGAATGTAGAGACGTTGAGATAGGTCAGCGCGCTCTGCAGCAGAAAAATGTCGATGGCGCCGATAGCGGCGCCAATGACGCTGCCGCGTCCGCCGGCCAGACTGACTCCGCCGAGCGCAACCGCCGAAATCGCGATCAGCGTATATGTCGGCCCGACAGCCGGGTCGGCCGACCCAATCAGCGCCGTCAGCATCAGTCCCGCCGCCCCGGAAAACAGTCCGGTGATGACGAAAGACAGGAAACGGACCTTTGTCACCGGCACGCCGGCGGTGTAGGCGGCGCGGTCGTCGCTGCCGACGGCCATCAGCTGATCGTAATAAGGCGTCCGGCAGATCGCCCACCAGACCAGGAACACGCATCCGAGCGGCAGGATAGACCATGTTCCGGCAAGCTGCGAGAGCCATTGCGGCGCCGTCCCGGTGGGCGCGGGCAGGATCGTCAGCGTTGCGCCGACGAGCACAAGATATGTGCCAAGCGTGGCGACAATCGGCTGGATCCGCAGGATCGTCGCCAGGAAGGCGTTGACCACACCGCCCGCCACTCCGACCAGCAAAGCCGCCGGAACAATCGCGAAGGGCGATGATACGCCCAGCATCTGGATGAAGACGAGCACGACGATCGCGTTGACGAAACCCATGAGCGGTCCGACGGAAATGTCGATGCCGCCGCGCCCGCCGAGAAAGGCCGGGGTCGAGGCGACGGCTGCGCCTATCAGCGGCGCGGCCAGCCCGAGCAAAGTTCCCCAGGCAGCCGGCGCGAACCGCGCAGGATTGAGCCAGATATTGATCGCCAGAAGAATGACGAAGAGCAGCGGCGCGAAGCCCGCACTGGAAAAAACGCTGCGCTGGATAGCTCTGGCCAGGCGATGTCCCGAACCTGTGGTGGCGCCCCGCTCACTCATGAATCTCTTCCGAACATGGTTGCGATGATGCGGTCGGCGCTCATTTCTTCACCGGAGAGACGGCTTGCGAGTTCAAAATCGCGAAACACCAGAACGCGGTCGCACAGATGCAATGATTCCTCGATTTCAGTAGAAAGAATTACCAGCGCCATGCCCTCGTTCGACAGTTCACGAAAGACTTCATAGAGTATCTTGCGCGTCGCGATATCCACGCCTCTGGTCGGATCGTTCAGCAGCAATACGCCTGGCTGCAAGGCAAGCGCCCGCGCCAACAGAACCTTCTGCTGGTTGCCGCCGGAAAGCGTGGTGATCGGCTCCCGCGGATGAGGCGCCACGATGGAAAGCCGCTCGCGGTAATGGTCATAGCGTTCGCGGCGGCGGCGATAGCTGATAAGGCCCGCGACGCAATCCCGGGTTACTGTCGCCATGGCGAAATTGTCGAGAATCGAGAGAGCCGGAAAAATCCCGCTGGCGCGCCGATCACGCGGAAGGTATGCGACGCCGTGCGAAACGGCGCGGCGAAAGCTGTTGATCGCGTGCGTGCGCCCGACATCGTCGCGGTACCCGATGCTGCCGCCTGCGGGGGCGACCAGGCCGGCCAGCATTTCCAGAAAGCGTTCCTGGCCGTTTCCGTCCAGACCGGCGAGGCCCACGATCTCGCCGGCGCCGATGCTTTCGTCGATCGCCTGTCGGTCGGTCCGCAGCCGCAGGCCTTCCACGATCAGCTTGTCCCTTACCGCGTTCACTCTTCGACCCCCGCCATTTCCGGGGCCATCAGGGCGAGCAGTTTTTCCGGCTCCAGCTCCTCGCGCCGGAGAGTGGTGACCACGCGGCCGCTTCTCAATACAGTGACCTTGTTCGAGAGGCTCATCACCTCGTCCATGCGATGGGTGATGAAGATTATCAGGCAACCATCGGCGGCCAACCGGCGCATTAGGTCGAATACCGCTTCGCGGTCTGCAAAATCAAGCGCCGCGGTCGCTTCGTCCAGAATCAGAATTTGCGGTTTGCGCACCAGCGCGCGCGCAATGACGACGAGTTGCTGTGCTGCCAGCGGCAGCCGGCCGGCCGGCTCTTCAAGGGGCGCCTCTGTAACAGCGAACTCCTTGAGCGTTTGTGCTGCGAGCGTTGCGCGGTCGCGGCGCGCTGTCCTGCGACGCCAGAGGTCGTCGTAGCCAAGCAGGATATTGTCGATGACATTGCGGTCCGGCGCCACCAACACTTCCTGGAACACCGTGGCGAAGCCCTTCTCCTGGAAAGCCGCCGGGTTCCTCCCCGTGATGTCTTCGCCTGAAAGCATGATTTCGCCGGCGTCGGGTGAGACTATGCCGGACAGCAGCTTGACGAGCGTGCTCTTGCCCGAACCATTCTCTCCGAGAATTGTGTGTATTTCGCCGAAATCGAGCGATATGTCGGCTCGGTCGAGCGCCACCGTTTCACCGTATCGCTTCGAAAGGCCCTTTATTTCGAGCATTGTGTCCTGTCGTCAGCTCTTGCAGTTCCGGCGAATAGTGTCAGAAAAACCGCTCCGGCGCACCCGCAAGGGGCGCCGGAGCGGCTCATCCCGGGAGGGCTTCTACTTACCCGCGCAGGGGTCGGGCGTCGCCGAATAATCGAATTCGGCAATTGCTTCGGGTTTCTTGAAGTAATCGTTCATGAGCTGCGGCGGGAGCGGATCCTCCGGCGCGACCGGGAAGATTGAAGACGAAGCCGGGGTCATGCAGTCCTGATACCAGGAACCGAGTTCATCCTGCTTCACTTCCGGCACCGGAACCATGATGATGTTGAGCTTCGGCTCCTGGCCTTCCAGCGTTCTTACGCCAACGCGGAACAGGGTCTGCGAAGTCCAGGTCGGCATCAGCGCGCCGCCTGCGAAGCGGAACTCGTCCTGGTTTTCATTCCAGTAGCCAAGGGCGTCGCCGGAGATACTGCCGGTGATCAGCGGCACCGGACGGCCTGCCTGCTTGAAGGCCTCCGCGACGATACGCGCCTCGCTGCCGGAGGTCCAGACGGCGTCGATCGGCTGCGGGCTTGTGGCGAGCGTCTGAAGGACGACGGTCTTGGTGACGTTGGCCGACCAGTTGCCGTTCACGTCGCGGATAACCTTGACGTTGTCGGCGGAGTCGAAAGCCTTGTCGGCGCCGGCCTTCTGTTGTGCGACAAGCGGACTTCCGGCGATGCCTTCGATACGCAGAACGCTTCCACCCTTGTCGCCAAGGTCGTCGACGATCGCCTGGGCGAGGTCCTGTCCGAACTTGACGTAATTCGAATCGACATTGATCGCATAGGGGCTGGTCACGGCGCCGGCGCCCGTCACGAAGGGAATTCCGGCGTCGTAAGCGGCCTTGATCGCCTCGTTAAGCGCCGTCGAAGAGCCGGCAAAAGACGTAATGATGCTGCAGCCCTTGTCGATGAAACTGCGGATCTGCGAGATCTGACGGCTGACGTCGCCGTTGGAGTCGGACATCTCGAAGCTTTCGACCCAGCCCTTGTCCTTGTAGATGTCAGCCAGCCGTTTCAGTTCGTTGGTGGTCGAGACGCGCCAGGGATTTCCCTGATAGGATTCCGAATGGCACCATTTCCACGGCTTTTCCGGCATTTTGAAGCCGTCATAGGCACCCGGTTGAAGCGTGTCCTCGACGCCTTCGTAGAGAGCCTTCAGTTCGGGCGGAAGCGTGTTGAACGCTTCCGGCGTTTCCGCCGATGCGGCGCCGATCTGGAAACACAGCGCTGTCGCCAGCAATCCTGTTCCGGCGACCATAGTCGGATTGAGTTTCTTCCAGGCCATTCTTGCTCCTCCTCTTGTGGGAAACTTCCTGGTGAAGTTTTCCATGTGATAAATAATGTTTATATACGATACATGACGGGAGTCAATTTCGCTGATCGGGGAATACTGTGACAGGAACGACAGGAATGAACAAAACGCACGGCCAAATCGACTCTTGCGCCGATGACCCATGTGTGCAGACCGCGAAAAACCGGAAGCCGCGAGATTTTTCGGACCGGGTGGAACGCAAAGCCGGACAGAAAGTACAGTGACACACAACTCCGATTTACCGCTCGCCGGCCTCCTCGTTCTCGACATGAGCCAGTTCCTTTCGGGCCCCTATGCGACCTTACGGTTGCAGGACCTCGGCGCCCGCGTCATCAAGATCGAACGCCCTGGCGCAGGTGATCTTTCCCGCACGCTTTATCTCAGCGATACCGAAATCGGCGGGGATTCGACGATTTTCCACGCCATCAATCGCGGCAAGGAAAGCCTCGCTGTCGACCTGAAGAATTCCGACGATCTCACCCGCCTCAAGAAACTGATCGCCAGTGCCGACGTGCTGGTCCAGAATTTTCGGCCAGGCGTTATAGAGCGCATCGGGCTCGATTACGAAACCGTCCGCGCGATCAATCCGCGCCTCGTCTATGGCTCGATCAGCGGCTATGGAGAGGAAGGTCCATGGGTGAAGCGACCCGGCCAGGATCTTCTCGCCCAGGCGCGATCCGGAGTGATGTGGCTGAGTGGCGACGATGGCGACGGCCCGGTGCCAATGGGCCTTGCGGTTGGCGACATGTTCGCCGGTGCGGCGCTGGCGCAGGGTCTTCTTGCCGGCCTCGTCAAGCGCGGCATGAGGGGCGAAGGCAGCCATGTCCAGACGAGCTTGCTGGAGGCTCTCGTCGACTTTCAGTTCGAGGTGCTGACCACCTATCTCAATGACGGCAGGCGGATGCCGAAACGCGCCGGCTTCCGCAGCGCTCACGCCTATCTGTCGGCGCCTTACGGCGTTTACGAAGCGAAGGACGGCTTCATAGCCATCGCGATGACGCCGATCTCTCGGCTGCGCGATTTGATGGGGCTGGAAACGCTCGATCCATATTGCGGCGATCCGGCAATCTCGTTCACCGAGCGAGATGACATCAAGAAACTCCTGGCCGGCGCGATCGCCGGGAAGACGGTGGAGGACTGGATGCAAATCTTCGAACCCGCCGATATCTGGTGCGCACAGGTGCTCGGCTGGGACGATCTGTTGGAAAGCGAGGGTTTTAACGTTCTCGACCTCCTGCAGACGGTCGAACGCGAGGACAATGTGTCGATCATGACAACCCGCTCACCGATCCGGGTCAATGGCGAGCGGCCGAAATTCTCCCGCGCGGCGCCACGCGTCGGCGAGCACACGGCGGCGATCATCGAGGAGTTCGAGTTATAAGGATACCAAGGTGAAAGGCATGATATGGCGCTAACCGCACGGCTGCAATCCGACGATGGCCTTTTCGCGCCTGCGGAAGTGAAAGGCCGAGAAATCACCTTCACCGGAACTCTGCCCAGCTATCCAACGGGCGGCGACGTCATCTAACCTGGAATCGAGGGCTACGGTGCTCAGCAGCAGAGCGTGGGCACGGGCTATTTTGCTCCCTTGCGAGTGTCAAATCGTGCTCTGATTACGACAGGTGGCAGGTATCCGGTATCGAGATACTGTGCAGAAACCCTTCAACGGCAGGATTTAGGGCGCAAAGCGGACATGACAAAGAAAAGTACAGCGGCTCTTGGACCCAAATCGAAGCGCTTAGCTCCACAAACAATGACCTGTCCGCGTAAAGGGTTTTAACTGGAGCCTTATCCTTCTGAACGAAGTAGCAAGCGAGAACAAAACAAGACTCAACTGTGCCGAATCTGTGCCACATTGTGCCGTAAGTTGGCGTTTGATCACGTTTCGTTCTGCAACTTGCTGCACGTTTCTGCAAGTTGCCGCCCGCCAGCCGCAACGCAACTAAGTACTTATTTTCGTTGCTATTTATTCGTGAATATTGCGGAAATTTTACTGGTGCTGCCGGAGAGATTTGAACTCTCGACCTCTCCCTTACCAAGGGAGTGCTCTACCCCTGAGCTACGGCAGCAAATGCCCCGTCCGCGGGACGGAACGCCTATTGCCACAGAGTTTCCTGCAGCGCAAGGACCAATGCCGCGTTTAAGCCACGCAATTGTCCTTTGCCCTTGCACGACAATTGCGGTATGTCGGCTGGATGCACGAGGACAGGCAGGACAAGTCACCCAAATCCGCCGCGGACAAGCGCAAGGAACGTCTCGCCGACGCCCTGCGCGCCAATCTGCAACGTCGCAAGCAGCAGGTGCGCGCGCGCCGCAAAGGCGCCATGGACGACGCAGCCGGATTGCCCGCCTCGGAGGGCCAGAAGTCCTGACGGACAGGCCGCTGCACACAGACAAGACGAGTAGAAAGGCGGGTTTGCGCCCGGAAAGCCGATGGATCAGATCAGAATTGTAGGCGGTAACAGGCTGAACGGCGTCATACCGATTTCCGGAGCCAAGAACGCCGCCCTTCCGCTGATGATTTCGTCGCTTCTGACGGACGACACGCTGACGCTGGAAAACGTGCCGCATCTCGCAGACGTGGAACGGCTCATCCGCATTCTCGGCAATCACGGGGTCGACTACTCCGTCAACGGACGCCGGGAAAGCCAGGGCGCGGGCTATTCCAGAACCATACATTTCACCGCACGGCATATCGTAACCACGACGGCGCCGTACGATCTCGTATCGAAAATGCGGGCGAGTTTCTGGGTCATCGGCCCCCTCGTCGCCCGCATGGGCGAAGCAAAGGTGTCGCTGCCAGGCGGCTGCGCGATCGGCACGAGACCGGTCGATCTTTTCATCGACGGGCTGAAGACGCTCGGCGTCGACATCGACATCGACGGCGGCTATGTGCACGCCCGCGCGCCGAAAGGGATCCAGGGCGGCCACTACGAATTTCCGAAGGTTTCCGTCGGCGCCACCCATGTGCTGATGATGGCTGCGGCCCTGGCCAACGGCGCCGTGGAAATCTCCAACGCCGCGCGCGAGCCCGAGGTCGTCAACCTGGCCGAATGCCTGAACGCCATGGGCGCGCGCATCTCCGGAGCCGGCACGTCGCACATTGTGATCGAGGGCGTTCAGTCGCTCTCCGGCGCGCGTCACAGGGTTCTGCCCGACCGGATAGAAACCGGGACCTACGCCATGGCCGTGGCCATGACCGGCGGCGACGTGACCCTTGAGGACACCAGCGCAAGCCTGCTTGAAACCGCGCTCGACAGCGTGCGCGCAGCCGGCGTGGAAGTCACGCCCACCAATTCCGGCGTCCGGATATCGCGCAACGGCGCAGGCCTCGAGGCGGTGGACGTTACGACCGATCCGTTTCCAGGCTTCCCGACCGACCTTCAGGCGCAATTCATGGCGATGATGACGAAGGCAAAGGGCACGTCGCAAATCACCGAGACGATCTTCGAAAACCGCTTTATGCATGTCCAGGAACTGGCGCGACTGGGCGCAGACATTTCGTTGTCCGGCCAGACCGCCACCGTCAAGGGCGTGGGCGGGTTGAAGGGCGCGCAGGTGATGGCGACGGATTTGCGCGCTTCCGTGTCGCTGGTGATCGCCGCGCTTGCCGCCGAGGGCGAAACCGTCGTCAACAGGGTCTATCATCTCGACAGAGGCTTCGAACGCCTCGAAGAGAAACTGACCCGATGCGGCGCCGAGGTCGAACGTCTGAGCGTCTGAGCGCCTGAGACCGAATTGCGCGCGCGGCGACAAACCACTATCTAGGGCTTGTCCTGAAAACCTCCTCAAGCGGACCACCGACCGACCATGCAGCTTCTCAAACTGATCGCACTCGACAAGGAAGATCTCTCCATCCTGTCGGCCCACATGCAGGACGCCGTCATCAAAGCCGCGGATTTGACGTGGCAGGCTTCCGCGCAGAGATTCATACTCGTCGCAAACCGTTTCGTCTGGGAAGCGGCGGAAGGCCGCAGCGCCAGGCAGTATGAACGCCGCCGCACAGCACTTCACTTCAACCGGGTGACAGGCGTTCGCTCGCGCGGTTTCGATCGCAGGGACGGCGACAAGGTGCTTTCGCTGCTGACCGTGAACTTCGTTCCGGGCAAGGACGCGCCCGCCGGCCTGGTGGAACTGATCTTCTCCGGCGAGATGGCCATCGAGCTCGATGTCGAATGCGTTGAAGCGCAACTGAGCGATCTGGGCGCCGCCTGGGAAACCGAATTCAAGCCGAAACATCCGCTGGACGACGTGTAGCCGCGCCCTACGGGACATGCAGGGAGACAGACCGTGGTCATGCGCCTGAGACAACAGGATCCGGATTTCGACGCGCGCTTCTCGGCGCTTCTCGCCATGAAGCGGGAGGTATCCGATGACGTCAACGCCGCGGTCGCCGAAATCATAGACGCCGTGCGCAAGCGCGGCGACGAAGCGCTCGCCGAATATTCGCTGCGCTTCGACCGGCTGGATCTCGCAACGACGGGTCTGGCCGTGACCAGCGCGGAAATAGACGCGGCGTTCGCCTCTATCGATCCGGAAACCCTTCAGGCGCTGGAACTCGCCCACGAGCGCATCGCGCGTCACCACGCGCGACAGATGCCAGCCGACGATTTCTACGAGGACGCGCTCGGCGTGCAGCTCGGCTCGCGCTGGACGGCGATCGAGGCGGTGGGGCTCTATGTGCCCGGAGGCCTTGCAAGCTATCCGAGCTCGGTGCTGATGAACGCCGTACCGGCGCGCGTCGCCGGCGTCGAGCGGATTGTCATGACAGTGCCCTGCCCCGACGGCGCGCTCAACCCGCTGGTTCTGGCCGCGGCGCGCGTCGCCGGCGTCAGCGAAATCTACCGCGTCGGCGGCGCGCAGGCGATCGCGGCGCTTGCCTACGGGACGGAGACGATCCGGCCGGTCGCCAAGATAATGGGCCCCGGCAACGCCTATGTGGCCGCGGCCAAGAAGCAGGTTTTCGGAACGGTCGGCATCGACATGATCGCCGGTCCCTCGGAAGTGCTGGTGCTGGCCGACGCAGACAATAATCCGGACTGGATCGCCGCCGACCTGCTGGCGCAGGCCGAGCACGACACGGCCGCCCAGGCGATCCTGATGACAGACAGCGCGGAACTGGGCGACGCCGTGGAGCGCGCCGTCGAATCCCAGCTTACGACCCTGCCGCGCGGCGAGGTGGCCCGCCAAAGCTGGCGCGACTACGGCGCCGTCATCGAGGTGGAGAATTTCGCCGACGCCGTGCCGCTGGTCAACCGGCTGGCGGCCGAGCATCTGGAGCTTGCCGTCGCCGATCCGGATGCGCTGCTGCCGCTGATCCGCAACGCCGGCGCCATCTTCATCGGCGCGCATACGCCCGAAGTGATCGGCGATTATGTGGGCGGATCGAACCATGTGCTGCCGACGGCGCGTTCGGCGCGTTTTTCCTCCGGGCTTTCCGTGCTCGATTACGTCAAGCGGAGCTCGGTTCTGAGGCTTGACGCAGCCCAGCTGCGCGAACTCGGACCGGCTGCAATCAGGCTTGCCCGCGCCGAAGGCCTTGACGCCCATGCCCGCTCTGTTGCAATTCGAATGAACCTGCCGGATTGACCCTGTCAGTTCAGTGTTCGCGACCGGACCAGCAAGGAAAGACATGCCGCAATGGCTGACAAGGCCAAATTCAGGCTCTGCGACGTCTCGCTCGATGAATCCATCGGGCGCGCGACGCCCGATATCGAGCACGAACGCGCGGTGGCGATCTTCGATCTGATCGAGGAGAACAGTTTCGAGCCCGTGGGCCACGAGGGCGGCCCTTACAAGCTGAAACTGTCGCTGGTCGATTCCAAGCTCGTCTTCACGATCACGCTTGAGGACGACACGCCGGTCGCCACGCATATTCTGTCGCTGACGCCGTTTCGCCGCATCGTGAAGGACTACTTCATGATCTGCGAAAGCTATTACGACGCCATCCGGTCGTCCACGCCGAGCCAGATCGAAGCGATCGACATGGGACGCCGGGGCATCCACAATGAAGGATCGCAGACGCTGAAGGACCGACTGGAAGGCAAGATCGCCATCGATTTCGACACCGCGCGCCGGCTCTTCACGCTGGTCTGCGTGCTTCACTGGCGCGGATAGACCGGCCGTGGCCGCCTCCAGCACGGACCGGCCTGCGGCGCCGTCTTCGGTGCTATTCATGTGCGGCATGAACGCGATCCGCTCGCCGATGGCCGAGGTGCTGGCCCGGCGCTATCTTCCAAGAAGCACCTATATCGCCTCCGCCGGCGTGCGCCCCGGCGAGCGCGATCCGTTCGTCGACGCGGTGCTTGGCGAAGTGGGTCTCGACCTCGGCCAGCGGCGTCCGCACACGCTGGACGACCTGGAAGACGACTATTTCGACCTCATCGTGACGCTGGCGCCGGAAGCCCACCACCGGGCGCTGGAACTCACAAGGTCGAGCGCGGTGGATGTGGTCTACTGGCCGACCGCCGATCCCACGACCGTGACCGGCAGCCGGGAGCAGATCCTGAACGCCTACCGGCAGGTGCGCGATCACATCGACGGAATGCTCCGCGCCCGTTTCGGCCAACCATCGGCCTGACGCGGCGCCAGCCGACGGGCTTGCCGCCATGCGCAGGAGCATGTCCGAAGGACGCCCGACGCGGCAGGAACGGCAAAGCCTGCAAATTCGGTTCACAAACCCGGAACGATTGTGTAGGTTCCGGCGCAACCTGGATCGGGTGACCCGCTCCACTTTTCTGCAACAGGATGACAAAGACTGCATGGCCAAGGAAGAAGTCCTAGAATTTCCCGGCGTTGTTACGGAACTTTTGCCCAACGCAACCTTTCGCGTAAAGCTTGAAAACGAACATGAAATCATCGCCCACACGGCAGGCCGCATGCGCAAGAACCGCATTCGCGTGCTCGCAGGCGACAAGGTTCTGGTGGAAATGACACCATACGATCTGACCAAGGGCCGCATCACCTACCGTTTCAAGTAGCAGCCCCCGAAAAGCGGCGTTTCCGGACATGGCTCTCGATCCCAAACTCGTTCTGGCATCCGGCTCTCCACGCCGGGTCGCCCTGCTGCGCCAGGCGGGCCTTGAGCCTGACCGGCTGATGCCGATGGAGGTGGACGAGACGCCGAAGCGGACCGAGCATCCCCGCGCGCTCGCGCGCCGTCTGGCGCGCCGCAAGGCCGAGGCGGCCCAGAGCGCGCTCAGAGGCGATCCGAACTTCACCAACCGTTTTATCCTGGCGGCCGACACGGTGGTGGCCGTGGGGCGCCGGATCCTGCCGAAGGCGGAGCTCGTCAACGAAGCCTCGTCCGGTCTGCACCTGCTTTCCGGCCGCGCCCACCGGGTCTATACCGGCCTGTGCATGATCACCCCGGATGACGAGGCGGTCCACAGACTTGTGGAGACGCGCGTCCGGTTCAAGCGACTGTCGCGCAAGGAGATCGAAAGCTATCTCGCTTCCGGAGAATGGCGCGGCAAGGCCGGCGGCTACGCCATCCAGGGGTTGGCGGGCGCTTTCGTGGTCAAACTCGTCGGCTCCTACACGAATGTGGTCGGCCTGCCGCTCTACGAGACCGTGAACATGCTTTCCGGCGCCGGATACGACGTTCATTTCCGCTGGCTGGAACACGAGAGTTAGAGCTTCATGACGGCAAGCCGCGACAATGTCGAACCGCTGCGCAAGACCGTGCCCTGCCCGGAATGCGGCCGCGATTCCAGCCGCGCGCACTATCCTTTCTGCTCGGACCGCTGTCGCAACGTCGACCTCAATCGCTGGCTGACGGGCTCCTACGCCATTCCGGTGACGGAGGAAGAGGAGAACCAGGAGCCCGAGGACGACGGCTAAGGCAAGCCAAACCTCCCTATTATTTATCCTTTTATTTTCAATCACTTAATTGATTCTGGCTTTGTTTCGGGAAACGAGGTTTTCGGCGCTTACCGGTGTTTGGCTTTGTTTCGGGAATCCGCGTTTTTCCCACATGATCCTTCGCAACGGCAGTCTGGCTTTGTTTGGGGAATCGGAGTTATCGGCCTTTCTTGAATCTGGCTTCGTTTCGGGAATCGGGATTTTTGTGCTTTCCGGCATTTGGCTTCGTTTCGGGAATCCGCTTTTTTACGATGATGAACGATGCGCCGGCGCCATCAGGCGCAACGATGTCATCGACCGGTCCGCGACGGATTTCTGCAACCATTTCGTATAGCATATTTTCCGGCGCAATGCATCAATTTGTTCAGTCTTTGTTCCGGCCGCCGGTACCCGTCAACACGGTTCGAATAGCAGCTTCAGACTTCAGGCCGATCCGAACCGGTTGTCGGGATGTAGCGGCGGACCGTATAGTCCCCGGACAGTCCATTGAGCGCGGGGCTCTCCTTTGCCATTAGCCGATTTGAATGAGGCGGATCGAAACGTGGTTCGGGAGTCTTTACGGGCTGCGGCGGAAGGACCGTTTTATCCCGAGTGGGAGTTCGGGACATTGTTCGGACTGGAGCGCCCGGAGGTACAGGCTGTTCTGGCTCGATGGCCGGACATCGATGATTCCCATGAAATAATCTGCACCGTCATAAGCAACGCGATGAACAACCTGCTGATCTATCCCATCGATAACCCGGATCGATGGAGCGCGTATGTGAGCGTCGGTCCAAGGGAAGTCGCCCGGATATTCGCCGCATGGCGAGGGAGCACGCCCTCAAGCCCGATCGGCGGAATGCGTTGACGCAATATGCGCCCAGATTCGAGCGCCGGCGAGGATGCGCCACGACATACGGCTTGCAACAGCTCAGGCGTATCCGGGCGCAGTGCAAAAAACTGTCACAGACGGGCCAAAACCGTCTGGACAGCCCCGGGAGACATGATATAACGCCGCACGCCTGAGCGGGAGAAACCAACGCTTTCGCAGGCGGCTTCGCCGCCGATCTTCAGGCCGGATGCCCAGATAGCTCAGTTGGTAGAGCAGCGGACTGAAAATCCGCGTGTCGGTGGTTCGAATCCGCCTCTGGGCACCACTACACCCCGGGTAAACCGCAGTAACCCTCTGATCTCCAATGGTTTTACCGTTGGAACCCCAGTCGGAGGGATGTACAAATGGATGTACAATCTGCCTGTCACCTCTACACCAAGCGTGGCATCTACTATTTCAGCCGACGTGTCCCTAAGGTCCTGAAGGCTCACTATAAGCACCACCGAATTTCGCTCTCTTTGCGTACACTGTCTCGTAAAGTCGCTGAGGCAAGGGCTAAAACCCTTGTAGCGAAACTTGAGGAGGACTGGGTCACGCTGCGTTGGCGGACCTCCAGTGAGGCGCTGCGTCGCTTCCTTGTGGATCACTCGGCACCAGACGTCACATTCACCTCATCAGCCCCTACTCTCGTAGAAGCGAAGGACCTCTATCTCCAAGCCAAGAGCGAAGGCAGACCTGTGGATCGGCATGCAAAATTGACCCCATCATGGGCGTGGTACGGCGGGAAGGTGAAACTGTGCTGTTCGCCGATGAAGATTCATTGTTTCAGGGAACGCTTCTCTCGCCGGACACGATGGACCTTTGCCTGCAAGAAACCGGATCATCTCTTGTGGCAAGCTGCGTTGATCTGAAACGGGTGGCGTTACAGGCCTTGTGAAGACCGGATCAGACCGTTTGCAGAGCCGCCTGATCCGGTTCGTTACAGCACGCCGGCTTCGATTTTCAGCCTGTCGACAATCACAAGATCAGGCCTTTCCTCTTCGTCGATGCGGTTCAGGATCTTGGCGACCGCAAGCTGCGTGGATCTGATCGAAAAGATTGCAGAAACCGTTCAGCACAGCGAACCTCATTCCCTCTGGTTTCAAAGCCAGTGGATATTCAAAGCAGGCGCCGGCGAAATACCTGGTCCGACCTGAAACTACTCCCGGCTCCGCTTTTCGAAACGCGGAAGCATCGCGGAGAAATCCCGTCCCGACCCGTCTTCGTCCTCGACGAAAATCCGGTAAAGTTCCGCGGCGCGCTGGCCCATCGGCGTGTCGGCGTCAACGGCTTCGGCGGCCTGCTGCGACAGGCGCAGGTCCTTGAGCATGAGGTCTGACGCGAAACCCGGCTTGTAGTCGTTGTCGGCCGGGCTTTGCGGGCCGACCCCGGGCGCAGGGCAGTAGGCGTTCATCGTCCAGGAATAGCCGGACGAGGTGGACACCACATCGAACATCTTCTGCCGGTCGAGACCCAGCTTGTCGGCGAGCGCAAAGGCTTCGCAGGTGCCGATCATGGTGATCCCGAGGATCATGTTGTTGCAGATCTTGGCAGCCTGGCCGGCGCCGGATTCGCCGCAGTGAACGGCCTTCTGCCCCATGATGTCGAAGAGCGGCTTGGCCTTCGCAAAGGCGTCTTCCGAGCCGCCCGCCATGAAGGTCAGGGTTCCGGCCGTCGCGCCGCCAACGCCGCCGGAGACGGGCGCGTCGACCGGCGCCAGTCCCGCCGCCGCGGCGTCGGTCGCCACCGCCCGCGCGCTTTCCACATCGACCGTCGAACAGTCGATAAAGGCGGCGCCTTTGTCCATTGCCGGAATGATTTCGGCGGCGACCGTTCGCAGGATCGAACCGTTGGGCAGCATCGTAATGACGGCCTCCTGGCCGGCGGCGCAGGCTGCTGCGCTCTCGGCCCTGGAAACGCCTTCCGGGTATGGCGCCGAAATGTCGAAACCGGTCACCAGATGGCCCGCCTCGACGAGGTTGCTGGCCATTGGTCCGCCCATATTGCCGAGGCCGATAAATCCGATCTTCATGTGAGTTGCTCCTCCAGATTCAAACTGTTTTCGCCGAGCGGCGCCAGCATTTGCGAGACATCCTCTGCGGAAAGGTCGCCGATGTCCTGGTGGCGCCAATGCGGATTCCGATCCTTGTCGATGATCTGGGCGCGGACGCCTTCCAGAAAATCGCCATGCTGCATGGCCCGGAAAGTATATCTGTATTCCAGCTCGAGCGCTTCGCGGATGCTCGTCTTGCCGCGCATGCGACTGGTCATTTCGATCGTGACGGCGCAGGAAAGCGGGGAATTGCGATGCAGCGCCTTTAGGCTGTCGCGGGCGAAATCGCTGTCCATGCTTTCAAGGGCGTCCAGGATATCGGCCAGACTTTTGCCGGAAAATCCCCGGTCGATCTCCGACTGCAGATCGGCGAGCGTCCCAGCCGGCGCTTCGACAGCACGCCTTGCCACTTCTTCGGCGTCGCCACTGGTCTCCAGATCCGCGATCAGTCCGGGCCACTCGGCCTCGGGAAGATAGGCGTCGGCGAAACCGGCGAAGATCGCGTCGGCGGCGTTCATCCGCGCGCCCGTCACACCCAGATATTCGCCGCTTCGACCGGGCGCCTGCGCCAGAAGCAGCGAGCCGCCGACATCCGGCACCAGCCCGATGCCGCATTCAGGCATGGCGATGCGGCTCGTGTCTCCGACGATCCGGTGCGAGCCGTGACAGGCAACGCCGACGCCGCCGCCCATGGTGAACCCTTGCATGAAGGCGATACAGGGCTTGGGAAACTCGGCGATTTTTGCATTCACGCGGTATTCGTCGGCCCAGAACCGGCGGCCATAGGCGTAATCGCCCGCCTTGCCGGTCGAATAGAGTTCGGCGATGTCGCCGCCGGCGCAAAACGCCTTCTCGCCCTCTGCGTCGAGGATGACGAGGTCGACGTCGTCATCGCTGCGCCACTCGTCCAGCGCCTTCTCGATCGACAGGACCATATCGTAGGTCAGTGCGTTCAGGGCCTTCGGCCGCTGGAGCGTGATGCGCCCCGCCTTGCCGGATGTCCTGATATCGATGTCGCTCATCGCCTGGCCTCTGCGAGCATCGCCCGACTGGTGATCAGTCGCATGATCTCGTTGGTGCCTTCGAGAATCTGGTGGACCCTGAGATCGCGCACGATCTTCTCTATACCGTAGTCGGCGAGATAACCGTAACCGCCATGCAGTTGCAGGCAGTCATTGGCGACGTCGAACGCGGTGTCGGTGACGAAACGCTTGGCCATGGCGCAGAATTTCGTCGCATCCGGCGCGCCCGTGTCCACTTTCCAAGCCGCCTGCCTGAGAAAGGTGCGGGCCGCCTGCAAGCCGGTTTCCATATCGGCGAGCTTGAACTGCAGCGCCTGGAACTGGTCGAGCGTCTGTCCGAAGGCCTTGCGCTCGTGCATATAGGTAACCGTCGCATCAAGAGCCTGCTGAGCGCCGCCAAGAGCCCCGGCGGATATGTTGAGCCTGCCGCCGTCGAGGCCGGCCATGGCGTAGACGAAGCCCCTGCCTTCCTCGCCGACGAGATTTTCGGCCGGAACCGTACAATCGTCGAATTGCACCTGCGCCGTCGGCTGGGACAACCATCCCATCTTCTCTTCGCGCGCGCCGAATGACAGGCCGGGCGTTCCGTCATTGACGATGACCGTGGAAATCCCCTTCGGTCCGTTGTCGCCCGTCCGGCACATCACGACATAGGCGTCGGAATAGCCGCCGCCCGATATGAAGGCCTTGGTTCCGTTCAGCTTGTATCCCTCATTGGTCCGGTCGGCGCGCGTGCGCAACGCGGCCGCATCGGAACCCGAACCCGGCTCGGTCAGACAGTAGGAAACGACGGTCTCCATCCGGCACATCTTCGGCAGCCATTCGGACTTCATCTCCTCGCTTGCGAACTTGTCGATCATGCCGGCGCACATATTGTGGATCGACAGGAAGGAGCCCACCGACGGGCAGGCCATCGCCAGAGCCTCGAAGACCAGCGTCGCGTCCAGCCGGGACAACCCCGAGCCGCCATACTCCTCGGACACGTATATGCCGCCCAGACCCAGCTCGCCGACTTTCGGCCAAAGCTCTTTCGGTATCGAGCCGGCTTTCTCCCATTCGCGCGCGAAGGGCGCGATATGTTCCTGCCCGAAATCCCGGGCCATCTCGAAAATGGCCTCCTGCTCCGCACTCAGTTCAAAATCCATGGTTTCCTCTTCCCTGGCGTGGCGCGGATCCGACCCTGCCGTTATTCTTGCGCAGGTACAGAATACGCCTGATCTTCCCTATCGGGTTACACCGTTACCGCAAGGACAAATCCAGGCGGGAGCGCTCCCGGCCATGTATATGCCGGGAGCGCCGAGCAACCAACTGCCGCGATCGCAATCGTGAAGTCAATGTGATGAATTGTACTGGCAGCCAGTAGTCGCAAAGGCAGGCAAGACCGCGTCAGGTCTCTGTGTCGCCAAGCTCAAGGCCTTCCAGCCGCCCGACCAAAGATGGTCGAAGTGATTGAATGACATGCCTCAGACGGAACCGATGAAGGGCTGATACGGGTTGTCAACACCCTTGTCGCGCAGGCAGGTGACGGAAACGGCGGGGCCAGCTAAACAGGATCAACATAACAAGACAGGATACGCGGACCGATGAGCGAAAAGGCAAAGGCGACGACATCGCCAGGCAGGCGCAGGTCGACGCAGAAGCCCGGCGCAGACAATACCCGGGACAAGATTCTGGACGCCGCCGAGGTGTTGTTCGGCGAACGCACCTTCGACACCGTATCGCTGCGCGACATCACCCGGAAGGCCGACGTCACACTGGCGCTGGCGAGCTACCATTTCGGAACGAAGGAAAAGCTGTTCGCGGAAGTGGTCGGACGACGCGCGGACATTTTGTGCACGATGCGTCGCGAGCGACTGAAGGCGCTGGAGGAAGACGGAAATCTCAGCACCAAAACAATCCTCGACGCCTTCATGCACCCGCTGTTCGAACAGATGATCAAGGGTTCGGAAGGCTGGCAGTCCTATCTGCTTATCCTGGCGCAACTCGGACAGTCCAATCGCTGGATCGATCTGCTGCACGAGAATTTCGATGAAACCGCGGCGCTGTTTCTCGACCAGTTGCGAATCCAGCTTCCGGGCGTAGCGGAACCGGTTCTGATCCGGGGGTTTTCGCTTTCGCTCGTGGCCATGCTGCAAACGCTGTCGAAAAATCGGCGCGTGGACGCCATCACGTCGGGAACGGTGTCTGCCGACCAGCTCGACGACGCCTACCCGGTTCTGCTCACGTTCGTGGTCAAGGGTCTGGAAGGTCTGTCGGACCTCGCCTGACACAGGTTTTCTCCTTTGACACACTGACCACACCCTTCTAGTAGTTGGTCGATCAACCAATATGCGGGGAGAGCATTCTTTCATGACATCGGCGCTGTTTGATCTTACAGGCAAGACGGCCCTTGTAACCGGCTCCCATCGCGGCCTGGGTTTCGCCATGGCGCGCGAACTGGGACGCGCAGGCGCCCGCGTCGTCATATCCAGCAACGAACCCGCCGGATGCGAAGCCGCGCGGCGGGAGATCGCCGACGAAGGCGTCGACGTTCTGTCCATTCCCTGCGACGTCGGCGTCGACGCCGAGCTCGATCGTCTGGTCGCCGAAACCGAAGCCGGCTTCGGACCGATCGACATTCTTGTCTGCAACGCCGGGATCAACCCGCATTTCGGATCGCTGACCGAGGCGACGGACGACGAATATGACGCCATCATGCGCATCAATCTGCGCAGCGTGGTTCAGCTCTGCAACCGCGTGATCCCGGGCATGGCGAAGAGGAAGGACGGCGCAGTCATTCTGACATCGTCGCTTTCGGGCCTGCGCGGAAACGGCAAGATCGGGGTCTACGCCCTGTCGAAGGCGGCGATCGCCCAGCTTGCCCGAAACTACGCCGTCGAGTTCGGCCCGGACAATGTGCGCGTCAACGCGATTTCACCGGGCCTGATCGATACGGAGTTTTCAAAGCCGATGACCGGCAATCCGGACATCCTGGCGCCACGCATCCTGAAAACCCCGCTGCGACGCGTGGGAAAACCGGAAGATATCGCAGGCGCGGCCGTGTACCTCGCCTCGCCAGCCGGCGCCTTTGTCACCGGCCACAATCTTGTCGTGGACGGCGGCACGGTGATCGGCGACTGATCAGAAGTCGGCGCGCTCGATCGCTATCCTGAAGTGATGGACCGATGGCGGCTCGGCAAAAAAAGGTCCGACCAGACTGCGCCACTGCTGAAACAGCTCCGATTCGCGAAAGTCGACGGTATGGGCCTCCAGGGTCTCCCAGCGGATGATCGCCTGATAGAGCTCCGGCGCTTCCAAGCACTTCTGCAAATGCAGTCCCTTGCATCCCTTTGCCTGGCGAAAGACGTCGACAGCTTCGCGAAAAGCCGCCTCGAACCGGGCCTCGTCTCCCGCCTCTGTCCGTCGGTCAGGTCTTTACCACGCGAGCGCCCCGCCATCGACGCGAAAACCCGCGCCGGTGACACAGGTCGATTCGTCCGTTGTCCCTTCCGATCTTCAAACCGAGCGCCTCTCCTTCCGCGAGATCGAGGAAAGGCCTGTCGCTCATATCGTCACACAGGCTTGTACCGGGCGATGGTCTGGTCGATCGCTCCGAAAATCGACTGACCGTCGCCATCGAACATTTCCATTCGCACGCGGTCACCGAACTTCATGAATTCGGTCTTTGCGCCTCCCTCCTCGATATTCTCGATGGAGCGACGTTCGGCGATGCAGGCCGATCCGACTTCCCGGTAAGCCTTGTTGGAAACCGTGCCCGAGCCGAACAGGGTGCCGGCGGCGAGCTTCCTCGTATGGGCTGCGTGTTCGATAAGCTCGGGAAAGGAAAAACTCATTTCCGACCCGTTCGGCCTGCCAAACAGCTCTCCGTTCCAGGTCACGTTGAGCGGCAGATGCAACTTGCCCTCCCGCCAATGATCGCCAAGCGTGTCGGGCGTCACCGCGACGGGCGAGAAAGCGGTCGACGGCTTGGCGTTCATCCAGCCGAAACCGACGGTGATCTCGCGCTTGACGAAAGCCCGGCAACTCACATCGTTGATGAGAAGAACGAGCTTGATGTATTGTTCGGCGTCCTCGGCCTTCGTTCCCATGGGAACCTCGCTCAGAACAACGCCGATCTCCCCCTCGAAATCGATCTGGTCTTCCTCTCTTGGAAGCGCAATTTCACCCTGCGGGCGATAGAAATCATCGGACATGCCCTGATACATCAGCGGAAAGGGAGAATTCATCTCGATCCCGGGGTCGCGTCCGGTCGCGAGCGCCATCAGCCGCAGATGGTTCTTGAAGCAGGACCCGTCGATCCACTGGAACGACCGCGGCAGGGGCGACAGCGTATGCGACTGGTCGAACGAAAAGGCGTCCTCCGCGTCGCCCTCATGCAACTGATAGGCCAGATCGCGCAACGCCATTTCATGGCTGTCCCAGTCCTCCATGACCGTGAGCAGGTTGGGCGCTATCGCCTTGGCCGAAACCGCCCGGCAGAGGTCATCCGAGACGACGACGAGTTCGCCGTCCCGTGTTCCGTTATCGATCGTTGCAAGCTTCATCGGTTATTCCTCAAGCAGCGTTCTTGCCGCCGTAGCGGCGCACGCGAATATCGGCCTGTTCCTTGTGGCCGGCGAAATTTTCGATGGCGCAAAGCCGCGAGCAATATTCGCCCACCATGGCGCTGGCTTCGTCTGTCAGCACTTCCTGATAGGTGCAGGTCTTGAGGAACTTGCCAACCCAGAGCCCGCCGGTATAGCGCGCCGCCATTTTCGTCGGCAGCGTGTGGTTGGTGCCGATGACCTTGTCGCCATAGGCGACATTGGTGCGGGGGCCAAGAAACAGGGCGCCGTAATTGCGCATGTTCTCCAGAAACCAGCGCGGGTTGGCGGTCATCACCTGAACGTGCTCGGAGGCGATCCGGTCGGCCTCGGACAGCATTTCCTCGTCCGTGTCGCAAAGGATGACCTGCCCGTGGTCTCGCCAGGACACCCGCGCGATATCGGCCGTCGGCAGCGTCTGCAATTGCCGCTCGATTTCGTCCTCGATGGAAGATGCGATCCGCTTCGACGTCGTCAGAAGGATCGCCGGCGAGGTCGGCCCGTGTTCGGCCTGTCCCAGCAGATCGACCGCGCAAATTTCAGCGTCGACCGTATCGTCGGCGATCACCAGAGTCTCAGTCGGTCCGGCGAAGAGATCGATGCCGACCTTGCCGTAAAGCTGGCGCTTGGCTTCTGCGACGAAGGCGTTGCCGGGGCCGACCAGCATGTCGACCGGCGCGATGGCGTCGGTTCCGAGCGCCATGGCCGCCACTGCCTGGACGCCGCCAAGCAGGTAGATCTCGTCGGCGCCGGCCTTCGCCATCGCGGCGATGGTTGCGGCGGGAGCCACTCCATTGAGCGGCGGCGTGCAGGCGATCACCCGGCCGACGCCCGCGACCTTGGCGGTCAGCACGCTCATATGGGCCGAAGCGACCATCGGATAGCGTCCGCCGGGAATGTAGCAGCCGACGCTGCCGACCGGGATATGCTTGTGGCCGAGCTTGACGCCCGGCAGGGTCTCAATCTCGATCTCCTTCATCGATGCGAGTTGGGCTTCCGCAAAATTGCGGATCTGCGCCTGCGCGAAATCGATGTCGGCCAGCACTTCTTCGGGCAGGCTGTCGATCAGGTTTGCAATCTCGGCGTCGGAAAGCCTGAAACTTTCCGGAGACCACTTGTCGAACTTCTCCGACAGCTCCCGCACCGCCTCGTCGCCGCGCTCAGTCACATCTTCCAGTATGGATTCCACGGTCTGGCGGACCTTGCGGTCGGCCTCTCCGGTTTCGGCCTCGTCGGCGCCCTTTTTCAAATATTCGATCACTTCACTTACTCCTGATGCGCTTCAGCGCTCCCGTTTATACCGCTGTCCAGCCGCCGTCGACGACAAGCGGAGCGCCCGTCACCATGGCAGACGCATCGGAAGCCAGAAAGACAACGGCGCCCATCAGATCTTCGATTTGCCCTATCCGTCCGAGCTTGATCTTTGTCAAAACCTCGTCGCGAAACGCCGTGTTCTCGAAATATGGCCGCGTCAACTCCGTCTCGATGAATGTGGGGCAGAGCGTGTTGACCCGAATGCCCTTTGGCGCGAGCTCCACCGCCATTGCCTTGGTGAAGCCTTCCATCGCATGTTTCGAGGCGCAATAGAGCGTTCTGTTGGCTGCACCGACGAGCCCCATCTGCGAGGAAATGTTGATGATGGATCCGGTTCCCGCTTCCGCCGTCAGGCGGCGGGCGAACGCCTGGGCCATGAAATAGGCGGCCCTGACATTCAGGGTCATGATGACGTCGAAATTCTCTTCCGTCGCCTCGAGGAACGGGCCGGGCCGATTGGTTCCGGCGTTGTTGACCAGGATGTCATGGGGCTCGCCCTCATCAATGAACTGACGGACGGCGGCCGTGTCGGTGACGTCGAGGACCGCCGCCCGGGCGTCGCCGCCTTCCGCGCGCAGGGCTTCGACCGCGGCTTCAATCTCGCCGGCGCTTCGCGATATCAGCGTAACGGCGGCGCCGGCCTCCGCCAGCGCCGCAGCGCAGGCGAACCCGATGCCTCTGCCAGCGCCCGAGACCAGCGCTTTTCGCCCGTCGAGCCGGAACGATGGCGTCCTTGGAACCGGTCGTTTCTCTTCCACCTGCGTCTCTCCCGTCAATCTTGCTGTTGAAACGTCTCGGCAAGATTGGGATCGAATTCACCATCGGTCAATATGAAGGCCATGCGGCAAATCTCGTCCGTGCGGTTTGTCCAGGCATGAATGGTGCCGCGCTGGACGACGACGTCTCCCTGCTTGAGATGCACTTCACTGTCGTCCAGCAGCAGAAAGATCTCACCGGACAACACGATGCCGTAATCGATCGATTCGGTTCTGTGCATGAGCGGGTGACGGCCAGCCTTGTGGTGCTCGGCGTTTTCTTCGAGCCCCACTGCCGAGAACAGCTTCTTTGCCTGCTCCTTGTCGAGTTGCGGTCCATCGGGGCCTTCCGGCGGCATGTCAACGATGCGGATCACCGTTCCGTTCTTTGGCGGCGCCGTTCCATTGTGCAGAAGGGTCGGTTCGTCGAATTCCGGAAGGATTGTTGTCGGCGTTTCGCTGGTGTTCCAGATTTCGAAGAAGGCGAGCCCCTCCTGCATCGGGCTGGTCGTCACCACCGGCGGATCACCATCCGTCAGCACGATCGCCTTGCCGTTCTCGTCATGCCCCGTGACGACTCGTCTGACTGGTCTGTTCATGCGACTGCTCCCGTATTCGCCGTATTGGTGGATTCCAGATCGAGCGCGCGCGACACCAGGTCGGCTGCAGCGCCGTCATGGACAAAACCGGCGGCGTCGGCGATCGGCGTCTCGATCGGCGGGTAGGCGCCGAACTGCGCTACCAGCGCCGCATCCGGTTCGTAACGGACCAGATCGCGCACCGAAGGGCCGAAATGTTCGACCACGCCTTCGATCAGTTCATCCATTGTAAGATGCAGCGCCGGCAGATTGAAACCGCGGCGACCGCCGAGCGCCTCGCCAGAAACTGTCGCCGCGTGGACAAGATTGTCCACACAGCGACGCCGCGACATGAACCATGACGCCGCCGTACGTGACACCGGACAGGTAAAGGTTTTCCCGGCAGCAAGCGCATGCAGAATGTCGCTCATGTAGGCTGAAAGATGCCCGCCGGGCTGGCGCGGCCGGGCAATGATTCCCGGAAGGCGCACCGCAACACCGTCGACAAGTTCCCGCCGTGCAAAGTCTGCAAGCAAGTATTCCATCATCAGTTTCTGGGCGCCGTAGCTCATGGTGGGCAGCGGCAGCGTCGCGTCGTCGACCCTGTCCCTCGGCAGAGGCACGCCAAACACGCCGATACTCGACGAAAACACCAGTCGCGCCGGACTGTCTTGCGCGGCGACAGCGGCGAACAGGGCGGCCGTCGCTTCTACATTGACGGACCAGCCGAGATCGTAATCGCGCGCTGCGGCGCCGCCAGGCACGGCGGCCAGATGAAAGATCACATCGCAGGGCTTTTCGACAATGCTCTGCTGCACCGACGCATCGCGAATGTCGCCTTCCAGCACCATGACCCCTTCGGGTGCGCCGGAAACTACGGAATCGACAGCAACGAGTTCGGTAATCCCCGGTTTGTCCGGTGAAAGCCCGCCGCTGGTCGCCAGCCGCTCCACAAGAGCGGATCCGACGAAACCGCCGGCTCCCGTTATGACGACCCGCATGTCCTTCTCCCCGGCCGTTCACAAATTGGTTGGTTGACCAAATAATGAATTGCGCCATGGCTGTCAAACGCGATCGCGAAGCCGGTGGAACGCGTTTTGCCGATTGCGTGAAAGGCCCCCTGACAATATTGGTCGACTGACTGAGCAGTAGCCGCCGACCTGTTGCCGGGGGGGCATATGATGTTCAAGCCGCCTTCGGGAACTTGCGTTTCAGGCCCTTTCGACAACGGCAGGACCAGTCGCCTTGCCCGAAATTTCAATCCGCTTTGGAGTGGAATTTACGGCGCATTGCGCCGTCGGGACTGATCATTTAACCAGATTAGCAACCGCCGAGCGCGGCATGATTACCACAACCAGAGATTTATTAACATTAAGCCGCGCCTTATGGCTTGGCTTGTACAGTTTTTTTAAGATATTTATCTTAGAAAGAACTATACAAAGCATGTTTTTGAAACAACCGGTGGAAAATTTGCCTGCAAAACAACTTTCAGGCCGAACATTCAACACCACGACCAACTGTAGCCCCACTGCATCGAGCGAACGAAGTGAATACTGTTTTCGACAATGAGCAAATTTTCGAACTCGCGCCCATCGCCATGTGGGTCGAGGATTTCAGCGGGGTCAAAGCTCTCTTCGATCGCTGGCGCGCCGAGGGGGTCACGGATCTCCGGTCGTATCTCAGGAGCGACCCGGATCGCGTCGCAGCCTGCTCGCAGGCCATCCGCGTGCTTCAGGTCAACCGCAGAACGCTCGAACTCTTCGAGGCAGAGGACATGGAGCACCTCGTCGCCAATCTGGATTCCGTGTTCCGCGACGAAATGCTGACCACTCATATCGAGGAACTGGCGCAGCTCTGGGACGGAAAACTGGAATTTTCAAGCAACGCCGTCAATTACACGCTGAGCGGGAAGCGCCTTGATATCCAGCTCCACGGTTCGGTTCTGCCTGGTCATGAAGAAACGCTCGAGCGCCTGCTTCTGACGACTTCAGACGTCACCGAGCGCGAAGAACACCGGCGGCGGGAGCAAGCCCAGCGCCGCTACTCGGAAGGCATTTTCGAACATTCGCCGGTTTCGCTCTGGGTCGAGAATTTCAGCGCAATCAAGGTTCTCCTTGAAAGCATCCGCGACCGCGGCATCACCGATCTGCGGGTATTCACCGACGTTCATCCGGAATTCGTACGTCAATGCATGAGCGAGATCCGCGTCATCGAGGTCAACAACGCCACGCTCGACCTGTTCAGGGCTCCAGATCGCCGCACCTTGCTCCATCGTCAGCAGGAGATTTTCCGCGATGACATGGAAAAGTGCTTCCGCGAACAGCTGATCGAACTGTGGGAAGGCAGGCTCCAGCACAGTCGTGAAGTGGTGAACTATGCGCTCGACGGGTCCGAACGCCACGTGCTGCTGCAGTTTTCCGTCTTTCCGGGACACGAGAACGACTGGTCTCTGGTGCTCGTTTCGCTGACCGACATCACGGCGCGCAAGAAAGCCGAGGCCTATCTCGAATATCTCGGAAAGCACGATGTGCTGACGAAACTCTACAACAGGGCGTTCTACACCGAGGAGCTCAACCGGCTCGAGCGCAAGCAGTTGCGGCCGGTGGGCGTCATCATCATCGACATGAACGGCCTGAAGGAAACCAATGACTCACTCGGACACGACGCCGGCGACAATCTGCTGCGCCGGGTAGGCGAAGTCATGAACGCCACCGTCTCCAAGCCCAACTGCGCGGCCAGAATCGGCGGCGACGAGTTCGTCATCCTCATGCCGGGCTGTGGCTGGATGGAGATCAATGTCATGATCGATGACTTCCAGAAGCTTTTGAAAACCAACAACCAGTTCTACTCCGAAGCCCGTATCGAGGTTTCGCTGGGCGCAGCCGTAAGCGAAGTCGGCGAATCCATGGAATCCGTGGTCCGCAGGGCCGATCTGAAGATGTTCGAGCAGAAACAGGAATTCTACGCCAGGAAACGCAAGCTCCTGCAAAAGCAAAGCACCGTGGCGTAGCGGCGCTCACAACGGACAGAACCGGCGGCTTTCGGACAGAAACGTCCGTCTCAAACGATAAAGCAATAATGGGAAGACCGCCGCTGTTTCCAGCGGCAGTCCAGGCTTTCTTCAGATGTTGCAGGCTTTGGCGTCGGCTTCGATCGCGGCCTTGTCAAAATCATTTATGTCTTTCCAGAATTCAATTCCTCCCGGAATGACGACCGTTTCCGGATCGATTTCGTTCGACAGGATGCCGGCCTCGAGAAGGAAATCCTGATAGTCGCCCATTGCGTCAACGCTGACGCCGGCCACGACGCCTTCGGGATTGAGCGCAACGGCGTTTTCCTGGTCCCTCAGCAATACGGAAATCATGGCGAGATCGTTGGCCGCGGCCGTTTCTTCGTCGACGCCGGACGGTTTTGAATCCGGATAGAATTTCCACACCGCCTGCCGGGCGCAGTCGGGGTTTGCCGCAGCGAACACCATGGCCTTGGCGATGCCACGGCTGACGCCGGTCACCATTTCAGGATCCTCATCGATTTTCCTCTGGCTGGTCGCAAAGGAATAATCGGGCAGAGTCGCCCATTTCGGATCTTTCAATATGGTCAAATCGGGGTCTCTGTTCTGGAAACCCACAAGAGCGGATGACCAGTACATCAGCCCCTGGACCTGGTCATTCTGCAGAGCGATCAAAGGCTGTGCGCCTACCCCGGTCGCGACAAGCGTCAGATCGTCGGGATCAAGACCGTTATCCCGTGCGAAAGCCTTCGCAAGAAGCACGCTGTTGCCGGAAACCGTGACCACGCCGATCTTCTTGCCCTTCAGATCCTGGGCGGTTTTAATCGGACCGTCCGATTTTACGGCAATGCCCCATCCAAGGGAAAAGTTGGTTATCAAGGACCGCAACGGGATATTGTGCTGGCTATTGGCCTGAATGATGACCGAGGCGGACATCTGACCGAAATCGATATTGTTTACGGCGAGTTGTTGGGCTGCTTCGGATGACCCGCTGATCGGGAAAACATCAGCTTCGTAGCCTTCCTCTTCCCAGTAGCCGAGCGGCCCCGGCAGAAGCAGCGAGAAGTAGCTGATGTCAAGGAAGTTGGTGCCGCTGACGGCGATCTTCACTTTCTGCAGATCGTCCTGTGCGAACGCGTCCACGGCGGCTGGAATGGCGGATAGCGTCGCGAGCGCGATCACCCCTGCCCTCAACGATTTCACGATGGTTCTGGTATGCATGCAATTCCCCTTCTTTCTTTCCAGTTTGGTTGATTTTTCACGTTGCCTCATTGGCAAGCACTCCCTCCCGCTCCGCCCAAAAAATCGTAATATTCCTCAGAACATGAATAATCCTGTGTAGAATTATTCCAATTGCAGAAAGTACAAATATGATTGCGAAACTGCCTGCAGTATCCATTGAAAAGTTTTTCTGTAGAAGCAAATTGCCTAGACCAGCCTGAGAGCCGATAAATTCTCCAACTATTGCGCCAATGACAGCAAGAACTACACCTATATCCAACCCTGCAAAAATATAAGGCAGCGCCGTTTGCAGTTTAACCATGCGAAATATTTGCCATCGAGTGGCGGTGAAAGACTGCAACATTTCGATTTGCTGACGGGAGGCCGCATTCATCCCGGCGATGCAGTTGACGACAACCGGAAAAAACACAATCAAGGCCGTGATGACGACCTTCGACATCAAGCCGTAGCCGAACCAGATGATGATCATTGGCGCGATCGCCACTTTCGGCACCGTCTGAAGCGCCACGACATAGGGATAGACGATCTTCTCCAGCAGCTTCCACTGTCCGATCGTCACCCCGATAACCAGACCGATCAGCGCACCGACCACGAAACCGGCGAGGATTTCCCACAGCGTAACGCCAATATGGTAGTAGAAGCTCTGTGTCCCGAGGTTCTTCACGAGGGACGCAGCGACGGCCGATGGAGTCGGGATGATCAGGCTAGGAATGCCAAATCCACGAACGATGGCTTCCCAGGCGATGATCAGTACAGCGAACAGGAGAACCGAGAGCCCGGTCTCATGGCTGTAACCGATTTTCCTGGATTTTCGACCCGGTTGGCGAACGTCTTGTGTCATGAGTCCACCCCCCGGGCGCCGAAATGACCGCGCACCCGCCTGACGTATTCTCCGAACAGATCCGAGTTGATGATATCGATGTCGCGCGGCCGCGGCAGATCGACATCGATTATCTCGGTGATCCGTCCGGGCCTCGGGCTCATGACGACGATGCGATCGGCGAGAAAAACCGCCTCGGCGATGCTGTGCGTGATCAGGAGTATTGTCTTCTTTTTTTCAGCCCAGATGTCGAGCAGTTCCAGATTCATCTGCTCCCGGGTCATGGCGTCGAGCGCCCCAAAGGGTTCGTCCATGAGGAGAAAGTCAGGATCGTGCACGAGGGCGCGGGCTATTCCCACGCGTTGCTGCATGCCGCCCGAAAGCTCCTTGGGATATTTCTGACCGAACCCGTCGAGGCCGACCAACTTCAGCAATTGCTTCGCGGCCAATGAGAATCTGTCCCGGTCCAGCCCCTGTATTTCGACCGGCACCATCACGTTCTGAAAAATATTGCGCCAGGGCAGCAACAGCGGTTCCTGAAAGACGACTCCCAGTTTCCTGCTGGGACCGTCGATCGGGCTCCCATTCACAAGAATGCTGCCGGAAGATTTTTCCAGTATGCCAGCCAGCATCTTGAGCAGTGTCGTCTTCCCGCATCCACTCGGCCCGACCACGGTCACAAACTCGCCCTGAGCTATTTCCAGATTGACGTCAGACAGCGCATAGATCGGCTCGCCTTCCAGGGTGGCGTAAGTCTTGTTGAGATTGGTTATCGATATCACCGCGGATTCCACATTATTGGGTTGCGAGCCTTCTGCCGGCAATTGCCCTGCCCGAAAGTCCGGCCGCCATTTCAAGCTCGAAGATGCAATTCAGCAGACCAAGGGACGCATATCCGAGTGATTTCGGCGGCCGTGCGCGCGATCCGTTCATGGCGCTCAATGCTGCATCCCCTTCTGCAGACCACGCAGTTGTGGCAACATTTCCGCAACAGCGGCAACGCGTCTCAGATCAGCGGCGTATTGTTCGGCTGCGTCTTTCACGATCTCTTCCATGCGATCCATCTGGCCAATAACGAAGTAGAAGCCGCGACCCGGTATAACCGCTCCGAGTTCGACCAGAAGCGGCGCCAGATTGACCGTGGGGCCCATCGCGTGGGCGTGATCTGCGCCGGTCAAAAGCGGGATCGCAACCAAGCCCGAGAGTCCGTTCGCCGGATACCGGTCCAAGAATACCTTTAGCAGTCCGGAATAGGTCGCCTTGTAGGTTGGAGACGCGAAGATCACCAGGTCACTGTCAGCGACACGGGCGTTGACCGCGTCCATCTTTGCGCTTGGCCATTCGAGGATCTCGTCCCGGTAGTCAGCGAGATCGATTACTTCGGCGCCCTGTGACAAGGGGCCGAATAACTCCGTGGCCAGAGTTTTGGCGACCTTGAGAGTACGCGATCGGGGCTTGGGGTTTCCGACAACAATAGACAGTTTCAAAGTCATTGCGCAGTTACCCTGCACGTCACACCGTATTCCGACATCGGCGACAATACCTTTTCCGCAACGGCCTTGAGATCCTCTACGTAGTCAGGCACGATCAGGATCACGCCATCCAATTCACTTTCGGAAACGATGTTGGCGATGCGCCGGCATAGCGAGTCATAGGAGCCGACGAGCGTACTGGAAGGAACTGCGGTCCTCTTTCCCTCGCCGGCCATCCGTTTCGATGCGGCGCTCACATCCTTCGCGTTGGGATTCATGTCGTATCCCAGAGCGATATCGTCGAGACACTCGACGTCCACGCCTTCGTTGAAATGATCGAGCCTGGCCTGGGCTTCTTCGTCGGTCGCCCCGGGGATCACATTGAGCAGACCATAGATTTTAAGATCCGTCTTGCCCATGTCCCTGGCCACAGCTTTGGCCTGCCTGCCAATATCAATATATTTGCCTTCTCCCGACCCGATGAAGGCGATGTCGCAGTTTTCTGCGGCGAATCGGAAACCTCGGCCGGATGCTCCGGCGTTCGCGAGAGGCGGCAGTGTGGACGGCTTGGGGCCCATTGTCGCCTCGTTCAGTTCATAAAAATCGCCTTTGTGGGAAACGACGTCCTCTGTCCACAATCGCTTGACGACCTTTATCCACTCATCGGCGAGATCGTAGCGTTCGTCGTGGCTCAATCCGTCCCGCCAAAGTCCGACATGGGACAAATCCAGGTAGCTTGATCCGGTCACCAGGTTGAGCCCGACCCGCCCTGGCGATATCTGATCGAGCGTCGTCATCATCTTGGCTATGATCGCCGGTTCATAGACGGTCATGTGAATTGTCCCGAAGACACCGATGCGGGATGTCGCTTGCAGCAAGGCCGCTGACGTCGTCATCGATTCAAGCGAACGCATCCAGTGTTCCGAAGGTCCCTTGCGGCCACGCCAGATGCCCGGGCTCAGCACAAAATCGAAGCCAAGCGCTTCGGCGCCGCGGACGACTTCAAGCACACGGCGGAATGAACCATCTTCGACCGCCGGCGAATTCACCGAGTGGATCCAGCCATGATTGCCAACCGGTATGAAAACACCGACATCGATCACCTTCTTCAATTCAGTCTCCAATTTTTCAAGGACCTCGCTATTCCTGGCCAGCTTCCGGTTTAGGCTTGGCGGGAATGTGTTTCATTGAGTATGCGGGCGTCGGGGCGGATCTGCGCGCCGGGCGCATAGGCGACGACATCCACTTCTAGAACGAGTTCGGGAAGCATGAGCGCCACCACCTGCACGCCAGTGCTTGCCGGACGGTGACTGCCAAAAAACTCGTCTCGCACTTCCCAGTATTGTCTCGTGAAAGTCATGTCTTCCATTGGAGTTGTCAGATAGTTGGTCAGTCTGATTATGGAATTCAGATCACACCCGACCATGCCAAGGCGCCGGCGAACGTTGGTAAAAATCTGACGCGCTTGCGCCTTTATGTCGCCTGCGCCGACAACTGCTCCATTCTCGTCGAAGGCGACCACACCCGACAGCCAGATGAAGTCACCAGCTTGCACCAGATGGCACATGGGCTTCGTGGCGTCCCATAGCTGCTTCTCGACGAGAAATTTGGGATCAGTCATGTCCTCTACTCCAAATCCGGCTACCCGTTTGAAACCAGGGTCTCACCATCCAGTTGCTTTGCCGTGCTTGACCAGCCAACTATCATTTCATGGTCGCTGTCATGCTTCCAAGATGTCTGTACTCTCCGTTGAAATAAAGAAGAGGTTCTTTTTCCTGGTGATTGCTGGGATAGATTTTCATTACTTGACCTATAACAATGGAATGGTCTCCAGCGCGATGTTCGTTTGCGATTTTACAATCCAGAAGCAGCAACGCGCCATCTATCGCGGGGTTCTGGCTCGGCAACATGGACCATTCGACGCCGTCCCACTTGTCAACACCTTTGCGCGCAAACTGATTTGAAATCGATTGCTGGTTTCGGGTCAGCACATTGACCGAAAACTTTCCGGTTTCGCGAATTCGGGGATAGCTGGATGAAGACCTCATGACGCTGAAGGAGATCAGCGGCGGATCCATCGAGACGCTGTGGAACGACTGGCAGGTGAACCCGATCGCTTCGCGCCCATCGTGTCCGGCAATCACTGTAATCCCGGAGGCGTAGAGCCCAAGCGCACTACGAAATTCGCGAGAATCTATAGCTGGGTCGTGGTGCATTGTGTGCTGAGCTTCAAGATTGTTCATGCTGAAAACCCTTTTCGCGCTCCTGGATCGCCATTGTCTCTCAGCGATCCTGCGATCGCTGTCAGATCGCCGATATTGGCGGCGTATTGGTCCGCCGCCGCCTGCACGATTTCGTCCAGGCGATCCATCTGGTCGATCACAAAGTAGAACCCGCGTCCGGGAACCAATGCGCCAAGCTCCACAAGCAGAGGCGAGAGATTGACTGTCGGGCCCATGGCGTGGGTGTCGTTCGCGCCTGTCAGGAGCGGAATGGCCACGACGCCGGACAGGCCGTTTGACGGATAGCGGTCCAGAAAGACCTTGAGCAGGCCGGTATACGTCGCCTTGTAGGTCGGCGAGGCGAAGATGACCACAGTGCTGTCGGCAACCCGCGCGTTGACCGCATCCATTTTCTCGTTGGGCCATTCCAGGATGACGTCACGGTAGTCGGCAAGATCGATTACATCCGCGTCTTTTGACAGAGAGCCGAACAGTTTGCCGGCCAGCGCCGTCGCTACCTGCAGGGTGCGCGATTTCGGTTTTGGATTCCCCACGACAATTGACAGTCTGAGCGTCATCATTCCTCACAGCAAGTTTGCAGGAAGTAAGACGTGTCACGACTACGAACGGGGAAACCCTGCCTTTGGACGCATGACCTCAGCCCGTGCAGACAACAACATGTCCCACAAAACCGAGGTATTTTGGCCCGGCAAAACCCGCACCAAGGTGTTTTGGCTCAGTACGGAATCGGCGAAATTCGCCTTTCACTCAAAAAGCTAGCACCAACCTTGCGATGACGTCAACCGGGCATTCGCCGAATGTCGGTGAGTAAACTGCCTTGCCGGTTCTGCATGCGCTCAAACCGGAAGATAGCTGCTGCTCTTGACCTCTTCCATGACGGCGTAAGTGTGCGTTTCGCGCACGCCGGGAAGCGGCAGGATCACGTCTGACAGGAACGCGCGGTAGGCGTCCATGCCCGAGACCCGCGCCTTGACCAGATAATCGAAACCCCCGGCCACCATGTGGCACTCCATCACGTCGTCGCTGCGCTGCACGGCGCGGGCGAAGGCGTCGAAGGTCTCCGGCGTCGTGCGGTCGAGCTTGACCTGCACGAATACGAGGAGATGGCGACCGAGTTTCTCTGGCGACAAAACCGCCTGGTATCCCTCGATAAAGCCGTCGCGATGCAATCTCTTGACCCGCTCCGCCGTCGCCGTCGGCGAGAGGCTGACGCGGTCCGCCAGTTCGATATTGGTCAGCCGACCGTCGCGCTGAAGTGTGCGGAGAATCTTTCGGTCAATCGCGTCTATGCTCTTCATCACACCGTTATTTTTCTATTGCGCCCCTATTATCACTACAACTCGATGCTGATTTAGTGAATGGCGCGATGCGATTTCAGAGCTTTTTCCCGAAGGAACGGCCCCAGGTGTCGCTCAGCCGGTAGCCGTCCGGCCAGGGGTCGTCCGGATCAAGCATATGCTGGTGGGTTCCGGTAATCCAGCCGCGTCCGCTGATCTCCGGGATGATGGCCGGCCTCGCTCCAACTGTCGTGGCTTCCGCAACGCGGCCGGCGAAATGCGATCCGAGGATCGAGGTCGCGGTGAAGCGGTCTCCGACCTGCATTTGTCCCCGCGCACAGAGCAGCGCCATACGGGCGGATACGGCGGTCCCGGTGGGAGACCGGTCGATCTTGCCTGGCCGGATGGCGACGGCTGACAGCGCCTCAAGACCGTCTGCGCCCTCGGTCAGCGGCCCTGCAAACAGGCAGAAGGAGATATGGCGCCATTCGGGAAGCTCCGGGTGTTCGAACCCGATTTGCGCATTGGCGGCGTCGCTGATCCGCATGCCGAGATCGGCCAGATGATGCGCCTCGTCCGCCACGAGACCAAACCCGAGAGCGGCGGCGTCGACCACGACGAAACTGTCTCCTCCATAGGCCGTGTCGACTGTCAGCGTGGGAAGGCGCTCCACTTCCAGAGGCGCGTCGAGCCGTCCCGCGAAGGACGCGACATTGCGAATGTGGATGCGCTCCGCCTTGCCGTTGCGGCATTCCGCCCGCACGCGCACGAGCCCGCCGGGCGCTTCGAGCGTAAGAAGGGTTTCCGGTTCCCGCATCGCGATGACGCCGCTGTCGAGCAAGACAGTCGACACGCATATCGAATTGGAGCCGGACATGGGAGGCGTATCCTCGGGCTCCATGATGATGAAGCCCATCTGCGCCTCCGGATGCTTCGGCGGGACCAGCAGATTGACATGGCGAAAGACGCCGCCGCGCGGTTCGTTGAGCACGAAATTGCGCAAGGTTCCGTCAGTCTCGATCCAGTTGCGCTGCTCCCACAGCGTCTCGCCCGGCGGCGGGGCGACGCCCCCGACAATGACGTCGCCGACCTCGCCCTCCGCGTGACAGGAAACAACATGAATTGTTTTCGTACTGCGCATGAGGCGAGCATACCCGGATATCGCCATGAATCGAACGGATTCAGAAGCATCATTCGAAGCAGCTTGAGAAACAAAGGCTTCGAGGCAATTGTTTGGCGGCGTTCCTTGCATCCGGCGGCGGTTCATGCCTCTGTTAAGTTTCGGGTGTAAAATCCCGCACAGCATCCTGCCTCACACATTCTCACCGCCGACCTGCGAATTACCGGACAAACATTCATGAATTTCGTCAATAAGAGCCAATCGCCGACATCTTCCAATTCTAACGCGAAGATCGACGACGATCCCGGCGTCGAATCCTACCGCACTATCGACCGCATGCAGGAAGCCATGCTCGGCCGGCTGACCGGGGGATTGTCGCCTGCGGCCCTCGCGCTTGCCTTCTGCGACTGGTCCCTCCATCTGGCCGCGGCTCCTGGCAAACGGATGGAACTTGCAGAGAAGGGATGGCGCGGCGCTGCACGATTCGGCGAGCATTTGATGAGCGGAAGCCCGGATACCCCCGGGGGGGCAGCCCCCATACCCGGAGATCATCGATTTGACGGCGACCACTGGAGCAAACAGCCCTACGCCACGATGACCCAGGCCTTTCTCCTGACCCAGCAATGGTGGAACAGCGCCACGCGCGCGGTGCCAGGCGTCAGTCCCCACAGCGAGGAGGTTGTGTCGTTTGCGACCCGCCAGATGCTCGACATTTTTTCTCCCTCCAACAACCCTTTCACCAATCCGAAAGTCATTGACAGAACGATCGAGACCAGCGGCCGAAACCTCGTTGAGGGCTTCCAGAACTACATGGCGGATTTCGCCCGCCAGGCGGCGAGCGACAAGCCCGTCGGGGCGGAGGACTTCGTTCCGGGAAAGAACGTCGCCGTGACGCCAGGCAAGGTGGTGTTTCGCAATCACCTTATCGAACTGATCCAGTATGCTCCGCAGACCGACGAAGTGCTGGCGGAACCGATCCTGATCGTGCCGGCGTGGATCATGAAATACTATATACTCGACCTGTCTCCGGAAAATTCCCTCGTACGTTATCTGGTCAGCCGCGGGCACACGGTCTTCTGCATCTCCTGGCGCAATCCCGACGAGGAAGACCGCGACCTGACGATGGAGGATTATCGCAAATCGGGCGTGATGGCGGCTATCGACGCGATCAGCGTCATTGCGCCGGAACGCAAGATCCATGCGGCAGGCTACTGCCTCGGCGGCACGCTGCTTTCGATTGCAGCCGCGGCGATGGGGAGAGTTCGCGACGACCGGCTGGCCTCGGTGACGCTGCTCGCGGCCCAGACCGATTTCACCGAACCCGGCGAGCTGGCGCTTTTCATCGATCATAGCCAGATGAACCTGCTGGAAAGCATGATGTGGGACCGGGGCTATCTCTCCGCCGACCAGATGGCCGGCGCCTTCCAGATGCTGCGAAGCAACGATCTCGTCTGGTCGCACCTGGTGCAGGATTACATGATGGGCGAGCGCACGCCGATGATCGATCTGATGGCCTGGAATGCGGACACGACGCGCATGCCCTATCGCATGCACGCCGAATATCTGGAGAAACTCTACATCAACAATCAGCTGGCCGGCGGCCATTTCATGGTGGACGGCCGCCCGGCCGTTCTTGAAAACATCCGCTTGCCGATGTTCGTCGTCGGCACGGAAAAGGACCATGTCGCGCCCTGGCGCTCGGTCTACAAGATCCACCTGTTGACGGATACAGAAACCACCTTCGTGCTGACCAGCGGTGGACACAACGCCGGAATCGTCAGCGAACCCGGCCATCCGCATCGTCATTACCGCATTGCACAAAAAAACATTGACGATCCGCTGCTCGGTCCTGAAGAATGGGCGGCGTCTGCGCCGAGTAAAGAAGGTTCCTGGTGGGAGGCATGGAGCAACTGGTTGACTGAGCACTCATCGAGCGAAAGGGTTGGACCGCCACAGCTGTCCCCCGACGCCGAGGACTCAGCGCTGCTCTGCGACGCGCCTGGCGTCTATGTCTTCCAACAATGAGGGATCGATGGACAAGGAATTTCTGAGAAACCGAACCTTCGACGAGCTCCAGCCCGGCGACAGCGCCTCCATGGTTCGCATCGTCGGACGCGACGACATCGATCTCTTCGCCGCTGTTTCCGGAGACGTCAATCCGGCGCATCTGGACGCAACCTTTGCAGCCACAGACCTGTTCGGTCATATCGTGGCGCATGGCATGTGGACGGCGGCGCTGATTTCCGCCGTGCTCGGAACGAAACTGCCAGGACCTGGCACCATCTATCTTGGCCAGGACCTCAAGTTTCTGAAGCCTGTATCGCCCGGAGACACGGTGACGGCTTCGGTCAAGGTGCGCGAGAAGAAAGACGGCAAGCGGATCGTCATCCTCGATACCGAATGCACCAACCAGGATGGCGAGCAGGTGCTTTCGGGAGCCGCCACCGTGATCGCGCCGGACACCATCATCGAATGGCCGCGGACAACCCTGCCGGATGTTTCGCTGCGCCGGCATGACCGCTTTGACGGCTACGTGAAGCAGGCCCGCGACTCCGGCATCGTCTCGGCTGCGATCGTGCATCCCTGTTCTCCGGAGGCGTTGATCGCGGCCATCGAAGTCTACGAGCAAAAGTTGCTCGAGCCCGTGCTCGTCGGCCCGGAAGCCAGGATCAAGGCGGCTGCTGAAGCCGCCCAGGTTTCAATCGACCACCTTGTGATCGAGGACACGCCGCACAGCCATGCGGCGGCCGAACGCGCAGTGGAAATGGCGTCGACCGGACGGGTCGGCATGCTGGTCAAGGGCAGCCTCCACACCGACGAACTCCTGTCGGCGGTTGTGGCGCGTGGTTCGCCGCTTCGCACCGAGCGGCGCGTCAGCCATGTCTACGCGATCGACGTCCCGTCCTATGCAAAGCCTCTCGTCATCACCGACGCCGCAGTCAACATCCAGCCCGATCTCAACGACAAGATGGACATTTGCCAGAATGCGATCGATTTCCTGCTCCGGCTTGGATATGAAGAGCCGCTGGTCGCCGTGCTGGCCGCCGTTGAAACGGTCAACGAAAAAATGCAGGCGACGCTCGACGCCGCTGCGCTGACCGTAATGGCGGCCCGGGGTCAAATCACCGGCGCGAAGGTGGACGGCCCCCTTGCCTTCGACAACGCGATCAGCCCGGACGCCGCCAAAACAAAGGGCATCGTTTCACCAGTCGCCGGCAAGGCGGATATACTCCTTGTGCCGGATCTGGAGTCCGGCAACATGCTGGCCAAGCAACTGATCTACTTCACGGGCGCCACCGCCGCAGGCCTGGTGCTGGGCGCGCGCGTGCCGATCGTGCTGACCAGCCGCGCCGATTCCGTCGTCACCCGGATTGCGTCGGCGGCGCTTGCAAAGCTCGTCAGCGTCAGGGACCCACTCACAAGGATAGCTGCAGAATGACCAATCTTGCGGGAAAGCGCGGCCTCGTCGTCGGCATCGCAAACCAGCACAGCATAGCCACCGGTTGCGCAAAGGCGTTCCACGCCGCCGGCGCGGAACTTGCCGTCACCTATCTGAACGAGAAGGCGAAGCCCTATGTGGCGCCAATCGCCGAGGCTCTGGAAGCCCCGATTTTCGTTCCCTGCGACGTGCGATCGCCGGGACAGCTTGAGACGGTGTTCGACGCGATCGAGCAGACCTGGGGCCAGCTTGATTTTCTGCTGCACTCCATCGCCTTTGCGCCGCGCGAAGATCTCCAGACCAGTGTCGTCAACAGCTCGCCGGAAGGCTTTGCGCTGGCCATGGACGTGTCATGCCATTCTTTCCTGCGCATGGCGAAGCTCGCAATTCCGCTGATGAAGGACGGCGGCAGCCTGCTGACTGTCAGCTTCTACGGCGCCGACAGGGTGGTCGAACATTACAATTTGATGGGTCCGGTGAAGGCGGCGCTGGAATCCAGCGTTCGATATCTGGCGGCGGATCTCGCCGATCACGGCATTCGGGCGAACGCAATTTCGGCTGGTCCGATCGCAACCCGCGCCGCTTCGGGCATCGACCGCTTCGATGCGCTTCTGGACGAGGTTCGGGCCCGCACGCCCGCAAATCGCCTGGTGACGATCGAGGACGTCGGTAAAGTTGCGGCATTCCTCGCCAGCGACGACGGCGCGTCCATGACGGGCTCGGTGGTCTATTCGGACAACGGCTTCCACACGGTCGCCTGACGGTCAAATTCAGCGATCATCGGTTTCGACGAGGCGTCCAAGAAGCTGCAGCAATGTTTGCTGCTCCTCCGGGTTCAACGACGCGAGCGTCTGCGCAGAGCTTTCGATTTCCAGCGGAATGAGCCTCGCGACCAGGCTCCGGCCCTGCTCTGAAAAATCGACGACCAGACGACGCGCGTCATCCGGCGCCGACCGGGTTTCAAGCAGACTGCGGCGTTTCAACCGCTGCACGACGTCGCGAATATTGGCGGGCTCCATGCCCACCAGCCGACCAAGCCGGTTCTGCGACATCGATCCGCGCTCATAAAGTCGCGCCATGACGCTGAACTGCGCCGGGGTCAGACCATGGTCCGCAATGCGCCGGAGCAGATTTCCGCTGGCGCGCTGATAGGCGCAACGCAGCAGAAAGCCTATCTGGCCGTCGAGAGTGTAATCGGACAACGCCGCATCAGCGCCATTGGGCGTAGCGGCCGTTTTTTCAGTCGACATTGCTTTCGTCGCGATACATCACCTTGTGACGGGTGCGAGCGATCCACTCATCGATTTCCGCGTCGGTCATGAAATGCGACTGGTCGAACCGGTTCCAGTTGACGACCTCATCGAGTTTCTTCTTCCAGCGCTTGTATGGTTTCTTGGCGGCGGGGCCAAAGCACATGATATCGAGCACGGAGAGTTCTTCCGGAATTCCCAGCAACGGCTTCATGGCCTTCTGCGCCGCTTCCTGGCCGATTGCGGTCACCCACCAGACATTGTAACCGAGCGCGGCGGCGGCGAGATGCGCCGACATGGTTGCGGCCGCGACGCTTTGCAGCAGAATGCGCTCGGCGTTCTCCTTGTACATCTTGTCGAGATCCGATCCGTCATTAAGGACGGGAAACGCCTTCGTCCAGCGGAAATCGCTGGCGACAACGATCAGGCCCGGCGAGGTGGCGAGCCCGCGATAATCCGGCGTCGGAAACTTCATCTTCAGCTTTGCGCGGGCGACCTGCTCGGCCCGGAAATATTCCATGATCTCGTTCTTGAGCGCCTGGTCCGTCACCACGATGAAATGCCAGGGCTGGGCGTTGGCGCCGGACGGCGCGTGCCGCGCAGCTTCCAGAATCATCTCGTAGTGGTCTTTCGGAACAACGTAGTCCGGGTCGAACGCCCGCACCGTCATGCGTCTTTCGACAACGTCCATCAAAGCGTCGTAACGGCTGCGCTCGGACTCTATCGCCTGTGACATGAACTCCTCCCATATCGTTATGATCATAACGATATGGGCGACAGACCTGACTGTCAATCAGGTCGTTCAAGGTCACTGGCGATCTGCTGATTCCGCGTCCAGTCGCGCCCTGACCTGATCAACGATTGCGCGGACCTCGGCGGCCATGCGCGCCTGCTGCGCGAAGGCTCCGGTCGGGTCGGCGCCCGGATCCTCTTCCTGATCGAGAAGATCGCCATCCTGGACGATATGGTCGAGAAAATCATCATTCGGCGCCGTCCGCGCCAGATGCCAGACGAGATGCACGACAAGTTTTCGCTGTGCGTTAAGTCGACTTTCCAGTTCGCTCACCGTGGGTGCGGTCATGATTGTTTTCCTTCCTGCCAGTTCGAATTCCGGAAACGTTCCGGCTGTTGCAGGCGTTCCCGACAGCGACGACTTTCGACCATACAGGATCGTTTCGCCGACTTTGGTGGACGCAGAACGCTCCTGCATTAGATATTCATGAAGAATGACCGGCTTTGAACGGCGATCGACTTGAAAAGGAATGAGGACGAGAAAATGAAAGCACTGATTGCGCTGGCGTCGACAATTGCGCTGATGGCGATGCCTGCGCTCGCACAGGACATGCGCTCCACCCGTGCGACGCTCTCCGGAAACGGCGTATCCGGCACTGTGACAGTCTCCGAAACAGCCTCTGGCATGGCGCACATAACAATAGACGTCAGAGGCGTGCCCGCAGGCGCGCATGGATTCCACATTCACGAAAAAGGCGTCTGCGACGCCGATGAAGGTTTCAAGTCCGCCGGCGGACACCTTGCCGGCGGCATGAATCACGGGGTTGAAGACAGCAATGGTCCGCATGCGGGCGACCTGCCAAACCTGCATGCCGGTGAGGACGGGATCGTACAGGTCGAGTATTTCACGGACGGTTTCAGCCTCGATCCGGACGCCTCGCCGACGATCTCCGGACCTGACGGCGCGGCCGTCATTCTTCACGCCGGCGCCGACGACTATGCCTCGCAGCCGTCCGGCGACGCCGGAGACAGGTTGGCCTGTGGCGTTCTCTACCCGCCCCAATAGGTTCGGCCGAGCATCTCTCTGCCAAGGATCAGCAAGGCGTGAAACGGGTCGGCGCCACGAGCCACCGGCGTCAATCCTCGATGATCGGGTCCTGGGTGAACTTGCCCCCCTGGTATATCGCGACCGGATCATCCGGTCCCGGATCCGGTTCATCGGCATAGACGCGATCGCGAAAAACGGCCGAATTGTCCGTTGGCCGCCAGCCGAGATAGCGCACTGAACTGTTGTCCCACCACACGGTGTCGTTGTCGGAAACGCCATAAATCACCGGGCAGCCCAGTTTCGGCGCCTCGAACACATAAACGATCAGCGAGATCAGGTCGTCATAGCTGAGCCAGGTCGCCAGGAACCTCCGGTTTGTGGCTTCAGGATAGCTGGAGCCGATCCGCACCAGCGCCGTCTCGACGCCGAACTTGTCGTGATACATGCTGGCCAGGTTTTCGGCGAAGCATTTGGAGACGCCATAGAGACCGTCCGGTCTCAACGGCGCATTCGCGTCGAGACGCTCGTCCTGACGATGAAAGCCGACGACGTGATTGGAGCTCGCCATGAAAATGCGGGGACTGCCATTTTTCCGCGCCGCCTCATAGAGGTTGTAGACGCCCTCGATATTGGCTTTCAGAATTCTCGAGAAGCTATCCTCGACGGATATTCCTCCGAAATGGACAATCCCGTCGCATCCGGCCACCAGATCGTTGACGGCGACGTAATCCGCCAGGTCGCAATTGACGATCTCCTCATGCGGGGCGGCCTCTCCCAGATCGACGATATCGGACACCCTGATCGTGTCGGCGATATAGGACAGGCGCTCGCGCGCCACTTTTCCAAGTCCGCCGCCGGCGCCGGTGATCAGAAGCCGTTTGAGAATTTTGGTCATTGGAACCCGTTTTGCTGGACCACGGAAAAGAGGAGTGTCACGTCCACGGGTACAACCCTTATCCGGGCGGCTTTCAGCAGGCAAGTTGCGTCGATTCAGGCGGAACTCTTCTTCCCGTCGGATACATCCAGTTTTCGCTCGATGTAGAGCGCACGCGCGAGAATGAACAAAGTCACTGTCAGTGGTCCGGCCAGCACCACACCCATGGCTCCAAAGAGACTGCCCATGCAAAGGACGGAAAGCATGAACAGCGCCGGAGGCACATTCACCGCCCGTCGCTGAATGAGCGGGGTGATCAGGTTCGATTCCACCATCTGGACCGCCATATAGACGAGAATCGTCCACAACAGCGTCTGGCCATCATCCGCAAGCGCCAGCACCAGCGCCGGGACCGCGCCAAAAAGCGGCCCTATGAGCGGGACGAACGCCGTCAGAAACGCCACTGCACCTAGCGCCAGGGGAGAGGGCAGGCCAATTATCCAGACGCCCAAACCCGTCAGAACTCCCACGATCGCCATGGAGACGAGCTTGCCGACAAGCCACATTTTCAGGCCTTTTCCCGTGCGATCGAACGCATCGCGAATTTCACCATGCAAACGGGATGGAAATATCTTCACCAGTCCATCGCGGTAGAGCGGAGGGTCAAGCGCGAGAAACGTCCCGGCAAGCAGGACCAGGACTGTGCCGGTGAGTATTGACAATAGTGTTCCGGCCATCGGGATCACCTTGCCAAGAATATCTGGCAGCGGTCCGGAGGCATTATCCAAACCGAGGGTTCCATCCACCGAGAAGCCGGTTGTCTGTTCCAGCTTGTCCAGTGCTTCCGCCAATTGATCTACAAGGT
Organism: Flavimaribacter sediminis; assembly: GCF_019492055.1. Classification (GTDB taxonomy): domain Bacteria; phylum Pseudomonadota; class Alphaproteobacteria; order Rhizobiales; family Rhizobiaceae; genus Flavimaribacter; species Flavimaribacter sediminis. The sequence goes on from NZ_JAICBX010000002.1 coordinate 489,398, forward strand.
AGTCATACTGCAAAGAGAGCTGCGGCCAGAGAAAAAGACCGAACAGGAAGAGGCCAAGCACAATGAGTGTGCAGGTAGCCAGGATCCGCCAGCGCCGATCGATCGGAAGGACCCTTCTCAAGGCATCGGCGCCGGCGACCAGAATAACGGCGATCACTACCGAAACGTAGGCGACGACAAGCGTCTGGCGGAGATACCAGAAGAGAAAAGCGAGGGACGCCAGCGCCACGAAAATGGCGGAGCGCGCGGCAAAACCGCGGATGGCCGGTTCGGACTGCTCGGAAGTTTTTTCAGAATAGGCGCCGGTTTGAGTCATGTGGATGAGCCAGAAATCGGCAAAGGCAATAGCCTTGCTCACTTTTTTACGGATTAAAACAGGAACGGATCGGAGGAACGAATGTTCCCGCGGCGCCTGGCGCTATCGCTCGAGTTCGCCGATATAGGCCTGGTGAAAACGCCGATAGCCCCGCTCTGTCGTCTTCAGATGGTCGCGCACAAGCCTGTGCAGTTCCGGTAGCTTGTAAAAGGGAACGACGGGGTAGCTGTGGTGTTCGGAATGGTAGGGCATATTCCAGGCGAGCTGTCGCACGACAATATTGGTGAAGGTCGTGCGGCTGTTTTCGAGCATATTGGCGACGAAGGGACAGCGGCCATGCTCGGCAAGCAGGTAAAGCCGCAAAAAGGGTTGCCCCAGAAGCATCGGAACAATCCAGACATAAACAGCCAAGGCCGAGCCGACATAGATCGAGACGATCGCCAGCGCCAGATAGATACCCAGCATCGTCCGTGCTTCCCTGCGCACTTTCAGCCGTCCCGAGGACGGCGTGAAACTGTCGTCGCCGCCATCGAGCGCGAGGCGGAACAGCGTCTTTATCTGGCTCCGCCAGACGGGAATTCCGGAAATGTGCAAGACATACCGGGCGACGGTTTCGGGTTTCGGATCAGCCAGTTCGGGATCGTTTTCAGGATCCTGCGTGTGGCGGTGATGCGCAAAATGGAAATAGCGAAACCACTCCGACGGCAGCAGGATCGCCAGCCCGCAAATGCGGGCGACCCAGTCATTGATCCACTGCGACGCAAAGGCCGTGCGATGCACGGTTTCGTGCAGCAACGTGAAGAGGAAGACGATGAGGACGCCCTGGACAGGCAACAGTAGCGGCCAGAAGGGAACGCGCCATGCGATGAGACAGCCGACCACCACGATCGCGCCCCAGTGCAGGGTCAACGCCAGCAAACCGCGGAAATCCGATTTGAGCGTCAGGCTGCGGCGCTGTTCGGCGGAAAGCGTGCGTATGAAGGCGCGGTGATGCATGGTTCATCAATCTTTTAAAGTATCGGCAAGCCAGTCATAGACGATCGCGTTGGAGAGTGGAAGATTGCCAAGCTGACAGTGCATGTCGGCGCCTTCCTCGACGGTGAATATCCGGCTTGTGGCTGGTCCCGAAACAGCGTCGCAAAAGGTCTTGTGCTGGTCGAGAGCCTCCGCGCCCTCGCCGGTTCCAACCATGCCGAGAACCGGACATGCGATATCGGCGAGCCGGTCCGTGGCCCGATAGGCTTCGAGTTTCTCGAACCAGCCGGAAAAGGTCGTCACGCCGAAGCGGCGGCACGCCGCCTTGAAACCGAGCTTGACGCTGGACGGCATGTATTGTTCCGGAATGTCGTCCACCTCGTCGAGGCTGACATCCTCATCCTCATCGCCCTCGCCCGCCTGGACGAAGCCGCTCATGTAATCGAGAAGGTCGATGATCGGCGAATTGGCCACAAGCGCCCGGATCCTTTGATCGCCAGCCGCGCCACGAATGGTGAAATAACCGCCAAAACTGATGCCGTACAGGCCGAGTTTCTCCGGATTGACGGCGTCGACGCCCAGACAGAAATCGACAATCGCGGCGATAGGAGCCTCGTAGTCGGGCCGAAAAACCATCGTCGGATCACGCCGCAAGGTTCCGACCTGTCCCGGGCCCTCGGCGATCAACAGATTGAACCCGCGCGCAAGACCGTCGGCGGCGGTCTGGAAATAGAGCTCTTCTCCGGTTCCGTCGAAACCCGTCATCACGATGACTGTCCGGCCGTCCGGCGCGCCGCCTGCCGGCTGGAGGAAATAGCCGGGCAGCATCTTGCCCTCGAACGGTATGTCCACCGGCTTCACGGCATGTGGCGTCAGGGAGGCGGCCCTGATGAAGGCGTCGCGGCTCTTCAACCCGTAACCGAGACCGTCCGGACCGAACGGATCGGAGAAATATTCCGCTGACCGGTAATAGCTCGAGGCGCGCAGAAGATGTCCGCAGGCGCTCACGTCATGACCGGCCGCCAGGGCGCTTTCGGCGAGATCCGAGAGCCTGTCCGCCTGGGCGGTGAACGCGGCCGGCCATGCAAAGGCGTTGTCGTCCATGATTTTCGCCCGCGCGGCGAAGATCTCTCCAGGCGCGCCGCCGCCAGCCGTCGCGACGCCCAGTTGACGCATCAGCTGGAAATCCATTTCCGGCGAGGCGAAACCGGCAATTCGGGTGGACGTTCGCTCGACGCCTGTCATGTTTCCGCTCCTGGTTGGCGAGACAACGGTGAAGCGAAGCCTGCAAACCTGTCAAGACGAACGGCGCTTTGCGGGAGATCTTCTTCAGGACTGGTCTACTTCATAAGAGAACGCTAAAGAACTCAGTCAAAGGTCAAAAGACGGAAAACCGTCATTCCCGGGGAAGCGACCGACAGGCGAAGAAACCACAAGAACGAGAGCTTCGGTTAGAAATATCCATGTCCACATCCACTGCAAGGCGCAACCATCTCTGGCTGTGGTTCCTCTGGCTTGGCGCGTTCTACGTCGTCTGGACCTGGCTGGTGTTCGGAATGGACAATGTCGCCGCGACGCTCGCCCACTGGCCGATCGCTATGGCCATGGCGCTTGGCAGCTATGTGGCCGGCTCGACCCCGATGGGCGGCGGGACTGTCGGATTTCCTGTCCTGGTCCTTTTCTTTGACATGCCCGCGAGCATGGGGCGGGACTTCAGTTTCGCGGTGCAGTCCGTCGGGATGACCAGCGCCAGCATCTTTATCCTGTGCCGGCGGCAGGGCCTTGCCCGGTCCATGCTGTACGGGGCCATTCTTGGCGCAACGCTCGGCGTTCCGCTCGGCATATTCTTTGTCGCGCCGCTGTTTTCCGATCTCTGGATCAAGATATCGTTCGCCGTCATCTGGTGCGGCTTCGGACTTCTGCATCTCTATCGTCTTGCAGAAATCGCCGGTCATCAGGGCATGACGGAGTTCAGCGAGACCTGGGATTTCCGGATCGGCGCGATCCTCGGCTTTCTCGCAGGCGCAACCGTGGTTTCCGTCACGGGCGTGGGCATCGACATGGTCGTCTACGCCTGCCTCGTTCTCCTGTTCCGAACCGACCTGAAGATCGCCATTCCAACCTCGGTCGTCATCATGGCGTTCTGCTCTGTCTACGGCGTCCTGATCAAGAAATTCACCACCGGAATGCAGCCCGGAACCTACGAGAACTGGCTCGCGGCCGCGCCGGTCGTGGCGCTGGGAGCGCCGCTCGGCGTCTTCATCGTCGGCCTGATCGGCCGCAAGCCGACGCTTTTGTTCGTATCGATTCTGTGTGTCGGACAATATGTCTGGACCTGCTTCAACGCCCTTCCCTCGCTCGGATGGCTGGGCATCGCGGTCGCCTGCGTTCTGGTCGGAATTCTTCTCTACGCCTTTGAACGCCTGCGCCGCTACGGCGATGTGCTGGCCGGCGACCGGCCGGTCTCCGACGTCAGCCCTGAGGCGCATCTGTCGAGCCTCGGCGTCGAGGAGATCGAACCACATGTGCACACCGAGAAATAATCCGCTGTCGAACAACGCATTTGCGATATCGACGCCCGAATTGAGACTGACAGCCCGGCGGCGACCCATTAATGTGCCGCCATGCTGTTTCGATTGCCTGACCACGACACACTCTACCAGGCGCTTATAGACCGCGACGAAGCCTACGACGGACGCGCCTTCGTCGGCGTGACGAGCACCGGTGTGTTTTGCCGATTGTCCTGTCCGGCGCGCAATCCCAAGTCTGAAAATTGCACGTTCTTCGCGTCCGTGCAGGAATGTCTTGAAGCCGGTTTTCGTCCGTGCAAACGGTGCCATCCGATGGCGCCGGCGGCGGCAGCCGACGCTGCTGTCCAGCGGCTCGTCAGCGCGCTCGAACAGCGCCCGGAACACCATTGGAGCGAGGGCGACGTCGTCGCCATGGGACTGGATCCGTCAACCGTGCGACGGGCTTTCAAGCGGCATTACGGAATGACGTTTCTGGAAATGGCGCGGCTTACCCGAATCCGATCAGGTTTCGAGACGCTGTCCGGCGGCGGCCGCGTCATAGACGCCCAACTCGACGCCGGCTTTGATTCCCCGAGCGGTTTTCGCAACGCCTTCGCGCGTCTGCTCGGACAGCCTCCGTCCTCTTTCACCGGTCGTGAACTCCTGAAGGCAAGCTGGATCGACACGCCGCTCGGAGCCATGATCGCCGTCAGCGACCGACATGTGCTGCATCTCCTGGAATTCATCGACAGAAAGGCGCTTCCGGCGGAACTGAAGCGCCTGCGCGCCCATTCGAAAGGCGGCGTTGGCATCGGCCGCGAACCACCGACCGAACAGGCGGAAACGGAGCTCGCCGCCTATTTCTCCGGTCAAAGCGCTGCGTTCACTGTTCCGCTGAAGTTTCATGGCAGCGCGTTCACCTGTGAGGTCTGGCGCGCGCTGAGGGAAATACCGGCTGGCGAAACCTGCAGCTACAGCGATCTCGCGCGGACCATCGGAAGGCCAGATGCGACGCGCGCGGTCGCGCGCGCCAACGGGGCCAACCAACTCGCCCTCATCGTGCCCTGCCACAGGGTCATCGGCGCGGACGGTTCGCTGACCGGATATGGCGGAGGTCTCTGGCGCAAGCAGCAACTCATCGAACTGGAGCGGCAATACGCGGCGCCTGCCAGGCGCGCGGATCATCGGGAGGAAATCGCATGAACCAGTCAGAGAAGGCGGCTGCGTTCGCAGCCATGCATGTCAAGGGCGACCCCCTCGTCCTGTTCAATATCTGGGACGCAGGCAGCGCCAAGGTTGTTGCGGACGCCGGAGCGCCCGCAGTTGCGACGGGAAGCTGGTCGGTCGCGGCCGCTCACGGGTATCAGGACGGGGAATCGATCCCGCTGGAACTTCTGGAAGTGGTGACGAGCCGCATTGCAGCCACCGTCGACATCCCCCTGACAGTGGACTTCGAAGGCGGATACGCGGCGGGACCGGAAGGCATAGCGGCCAATGTGGGCCGTATCATCCGGTCCGGCGCGATCGGCGTCAATTTCGAGGATCAGATCGTCGGCGGCGAGGGTCTGTATGACATCGACATCCAGACGACGCGGCTGCGGGCCGCGGTTCAGGCGGGCGAGGAAAACGGGATCATGCTCTTCGCCAACGCCCGAACGGATATCTTTCTCAAGGAACGCGACCGTTCGAAACATCCGGCTTTGTTACAGGCGGCGAAAGACCGGGCTGCGGCCTATGCGGAGGCCGGCGCGAGCGGCTTTTTCGCACCCGGCCTCGTCGATATCGACCTTGTCGCGGAATTGTGCGCGGCGTCTTCGCTACCCGTCAATATCCTGATCATGCCGGACGCGCCGTCACACGCCGACCTCGCAAAGGCTGGCGTCGGGCGGATCAGTTATGGTCCTGGCCCTTATCGCCGCTACGCCGCAATGCTCGCCGACATGTACCGGACCGCCATGGAAGGCTGAAGGGTCAGTCTCCCTTCCTGATTTCGACCTGATGGGGATAGGGAATGGAAATGCCGTTTTCGTCGAAGGCCTTTTTCACGTCCTTGATGAAGGCGAATTTCAGCTCCCAATAATCGGCCGCGTTGCACCAAAGCCGCACGCCCAGATCGACGGATGAATCACCGAGATTGACAACCCTCACCCAGGGTTCGGGATCTTTCATCACCCGATTGTCGGCCGCCGCCCTGTCGAGAATGACCGACATCGCCTTGTCGGCGTCATCGTCGTAGTCGATGCCGAACTGGACATCGAGCCGCCGTGTCGGGTGCGCCGAATAGTTCGTTATGATCGTACCCCAGATCTTGGCGTTCGGCACGATGATCTGCACATTGTCGGGCGTGGCGAGTTCCGTGAAGAACAGATTGAGATCTTTTACAGTACCGGCGGCGCCGCCGACATCGACATACTCGCCGAGCTTGAACGGCCGGAAAATGATCAACATCACGCCCGAGGAGACGTCGGCCAGCGTACCCTGCAAGGCAAGGCCGATCGCCAGAGTGGCCGCGCCAAGAACCGCAACAAGGCTGGTCGCCTGGAAGCCGAAGAGCTGGAGAACGGCGATGATGACGATCGTCAGGATCAGCCATCTCGCGATAGAGGAAAAGAAACCGCCTAGCGTATCGTCGATGCGCGGGTTCGAAACGATTCGCCTCTTGATGAAACCCGACGCCATGTTGGCGACGATATAGCCGACCACCAGGAAAACCAGCGCCTTTACGGCGTTGATGATCAGCGGGATGTAGGGCTCTACGTGGGTGGCTACCTGGTCCATTGCTTGTCCTTTTTTCGATCAAACCATTGAAACAACTTCGAGACGTGAAGTCAAAACCGGCGCAGGCGACATTCTCCGTATAATTGCCGGCCGCAAACAACTTCCGCCACTATCATTCGCCGGCAATCCATATCAAGAAGGCGAGCAGTCATGACATCGCCTGGCATCCGGTCCGCGCTGACCGCCGCCGCATTTGCTCTTTGATCCGTTGGCGCCATCGCCGCGGAAAAGACGGCGACCTTTGACTTTGAGGGAGAGACGGTCGGCGGGCTGGTCATGGATGGACTTGCCGCGCTCGATTACCTGGCGGCTTCCGGTGAAGTTGACGCAGACCGCATGGCGATCGTCGGCTGGAGCACGGGCGGCGCTATGGGCGCAACCGCCGCCGGCCGGACAGACCACGATCTCGACGCTGTGGCGCTATGGGCGCCCGGGCGCCAATCTGGCGTCGGCGATGATCCTGCTTCTCGGTCCGGAATCAGGGCAGGTCTTCGTCGACTATCATGACGGCGAAGAGGAACTGTTCGTCAGGCCGATGGATCACACGTTCAGTGCATTCACGGATGAGAAGACCGTGGATGAGCTGATCAACGCGGCGGGCGACTACGTTTCGGCCCATTTCGACTGAGTACCTGCGCCGTCCCCGCCTTTTTTCAAAGCACCGCTTCGATGAGGCGGGGGCCGCGAACGGATGCAAATGCGGCAAACGCGCTTGCGAACTGATCCGTCGTTTCCACGCGCTTGGCCTCGACGCCGTGCCCCTTTGCAAGGCTGACCCAATCCGGCTCCGGATCGGTGAGCGAAATCATAGGAACGCTGTCGGCGTCCGGCGCGCCGGCGCCGATATTCGACATCTCGTTGTTGAGGATGCGGTAGGACCTGTTGGCCATGATGATGACCAGAATGTCGAGGCGGGAGCGCGCCATCGTCCAGAGCGCCTGCAACGTATAGAAAGCCGAGCCGTCGCCGGTCAACGTGATGACCTTTCGATCCGGACAGGCGACCGCGCATCCGATCGCCACGGGCAGGGAGTAGCCGATCGATCCGCCGCGATTGGTCAGCCAGTCATGCGCGCCCGCAGCCGCGCACATCGGATAGAGATGGACGCCGGAGGTGATGGATTCATCGACGACAATCGCATTGTCGGGAAGCCGGTTCGCCAGCAATCGCCCCAGGTTTTCCGGCGTGATGGCGCCAGCCGCCGGCAAGGCAGGTTTTTCCACCACATGCGGTTCTCCGGCCGTCACGCCGAGTTCCGATGCGATTGCCTCTAGCGCTGTTTCAAGGTCGGCGCGCGGCGCGCTCAGCGTCAACACCTCCGCGCCTTCGGGAAGTAGGCGGCTCGGCCGTCCGGGATAGGCGAAGAAGGCCACCGGATCGCGGGCGCCGGCAAGCACCACGCTGCGAATATCCTGCAGCCGCTTGACCGCCAGGTCGACATGAAACGGGATGCGCTCGAGCGCAGGCGCGCCGCCGCCGCGCTGCATGCGGGCGACGGCGGCCTCCGCCAGAACCGTGCAGCCGGTCGCCCTCGATATCGCATCGGCCAGGTATGGGCTTCGGGCGCTGATGAACGGCGCGCCGATGACGAGCGCCGACGTCTCGCCCTGGCGAAGCGTCTCGATCGCCTTGCCGACGACGGACCGGTCGAACTCGGGTCGGGGCAAAGAGTTTTTCCGGATCGCGCTTGCAGCGGTTTCCGACCAGACGACATCGTTGGGCGCGACAAGCGTTCCAATGCCGCCTTCCGGCCCCGCCATATCCGCCAGCATGGTTGCGGCGAGATCGCCTATGCCGTCGGCGCTTCGGGCAGTCTCGACATAGCGGCTGACAGGACGGGCGATGCCCTCGATGTCCGAGGTCAAAGGAGCATTGTGACGGATATGGTCGATCGCATGCTCGCCGATAACGTTGAACACAGGCGTGTCCGCCTTCTTGGCATTGTGGAGGTTCGCGACGCCGTTCGCCAGCCCCGGTCCCAGATGCAACAATGTCGCCGCCGGCTTTCCGCTCATGCGCGCATAGCCGTCGGCGGCGCCTGTCGCGACCCCCTCGAACAGGCAGAGATGCATCGCCAGCGCCTTGTTGCGCGTCATGGCGGTCAGAAGATGCATTTCCGTCGTTCCGGGATTGGCGAAACAGGTGTCAATTCCATTGTCCACCAGGGTTTCGACAAGCAGGTCAGCGCCGGTTCTGGCCATCGGAATATCATCTCCTTTGAAACATGTCTTCGAAGCGCGCTGCCGCGCGCAATGGATTCCGCTTGACACAAAAACAGGGCCGCGACAAGATATCTGATATGGATATCGAGTATTCTAATAGAATACAGCAAGAGAAAGCCGGCGTCCGCCCGCTCTCCACGGCACTGAAGACGATGGCAGTACTCGACGTGCTGGCTTCGGATCGTCGCGGAATGCGCCTCGCTGAAATCGCCAATGCGATGAAGCTCTCTCGTCCCACCGCCTATCAGAGACTTTTGACCCTGATCGAGGCCGGCTGGGTCGAACTGGACGATGCGGGGCGTTATCGCCTGTCGCTGCACGCCTGCCGCATCAGCGCCGCGGCGCTGGAACAGGCAAGCCTCGGGCAACGTGTCGTTCCAATCATGGAAAGGCTGGTTGAGGAGACGCACGAAACCGCATCCATTTCGGTTCTCGACGGCGGCGTTCCCTGCATCATCCAGCGCGTGGAGAGTGAAAACGTTCTGCGCGCCGAGCAGAAGATCGGCACCACAATGTCGCTGGAAGGCTCTGCCTCCGGACGTATCCTCGTCGCCTATGCGGACGACCTGACCCTTGAGCGGCTTTCGAACGGAACCCGCGAACTTCCGCCCCAAGATGTCCTCGCGGAGGTCAGGGAGAAGGGATATGCAATCTCGACCGGTTACACGATGGTTGGCGTGCGCGCCGTCGCCGCTCCCGTTTTCGATTATCTCGGCAAATGCCCGGCCACGGTTTCGCTGGTCGCGCCGGACAGTCGCTTTCACCTCGACAAGCTTCTCGACCCGCTCCTCAGGACTGCCGGGGAAATTACACAGTTGCTGAAGGGAAAGCAGGACTGACGATGGCGATGGTCGCAAACGAAGCCTCTGTACTGGATGCGAAACCCGGCCCAAGACCCGCAGCAAAGGTCATGCTGCCGTCCACCCTGGCGGCCATGCAGCCGAGCAGGTTGAGTGGCGCGCGAGCCTTCATGAACAAGATGATCCGCGAGCGCTGGGATATCGGCATCGACCGGTTCGACATCGACGAAACAGGCGCCGGGACAGCCCTTTACCACATCCGGGCGCCCGGCCAGGAATTCAGCTTCATCGCCTTTTCCCGTCCGCCGAGCAGCAAGATGCGGACAGGGCGCATTATCGGCCGCGCCTGGGACATGATGGGAACGCTCAACGAGGGCCCGGCGAACGATGCCGACATCGAGGCCGCCCGAGCAGAACTGCCGAAACTCTATCGAGGCCGTTCGACGAAGAACACCCTCGTATGGTGCCGCTCCAACCGGTCAATGCGGGTGTTTGACCATACCGTCGAAGCCTTGATGCGCGGCGACCAGCCCGATGTCTCAGAGATCGCCGGCGCCTGCTATCTGATGCGCAATACCGGCCTCGATGGCAACGGGACTTTCGGGACACGATCCTTTCCCTCACTCGGACCGGACCATGCGCTTGGCGGGCCTCTGGAGGCGCAGCTTCTCAACGCCTATCTGATGCGTGAGTTCTCCTGCGATCTCGTCGAGCATCTGGCAAGGCTCAAATCGGACAAGGCCGTGTCCCTGAAACCCGAGCTACGCCGCTTCATCGGCGTCGGCAACGGGTCTGCGCTGGGTCTGATATTCTTCATCCACCGGCATCCGCGTCTCATCAATTCGTGGATCAAGGCGCGTGAAACGGCAATCGCCGAAGCGCGCGGGCTGGAACTGAAGAAAGGCGATCCACGGTTCGACCGTCTGGTCATGCTGCTTGAAAAAGCCATCGTCTTCCGAAGGCAGGACCGTATGACGTACGAGACGCTGGCGTCGAGCACCGAGATAGCGGCAGACCTCGACAAGATAGTCGCGGCCGTCAGGGATTTGCAGCAATCTGGCGCAATCGCAGGCGACGCTTCTCCTTTGCCGCTCGACCAGTTGATCCGCCATTTCGAAAACGAACTGCACCCGGAGAGCGTCGAGACGCTGCTTTCGCTGATGATCGAACTGGTTCCGGAAACGGCCGATCGCCTCGCGGCTAAGCAAGGCGGAGTCGACGAACTGCCGCTTCAGGCGAGCCGGACCGTTGCAGACCTTCGCGCCATCATCGCGAGCGAATATCAGTGGGCGCTCAATATCGACATGTCCGCTCCCGACGCCTCGACCTATGTCTGGTATAAATCCGAAACAGCCGAAGAACCAAGAAGAGGCCCTCGTTCCGAAGTCCCTCATGCGCTGGATCTCGGGCTCGATCTTCCCGGCGGCGTCCAGAAGCTCAAAGCCGATCTCGAGGCTTTCGAAGGTGATGCCTTCCTCTCCCGCTTCCTGATGGCGCATCCGGAGCACCGCTATCTGGTCGGGCGACTCCAAAGCCTGTCGGGCGAGCCCTATCACTCGCCAATCGCCAACATCAATGCCGGCGACTTTATCCCGATCGATCTCGTCAGGCTTATGAACGTGACAGTCCACGGTATCGACAAGACCCGGGACTTCCTGAACCGGAACCTGCGCGGCGTGCTCTTTCACGGTGCGCCGACGACCGATGAAATCCGGGCCGGCAAGGGCGAATTCTGGTATTATCCCGAGGAGCCGGTCCTTTGAGCGAGAGCATTGAAACCTTGCGGATCATGCCGCGCGAAATGCGCATGATGACCGAACGCGTCCTGCAGCAGACGGCCCTTCCAATGGGCTTCGTGCTAACTATCTACGACCTGCCAATGTATTCTCAGATGATGGCTCTCGGCGGTCTACATTTGCTGGATCAACGTTTTTCACGCTTGAAAACCGCCGAACCGCGCAACATCCGGATCGTGTCGGAATCATCCGGCAAGATCGTCGTGGACTGCGGCGGCGAACATGCCTGGATCGCGATACCGAGCCTGATCGACCTGATGTGTGAGCTAACCGAACGCTTCGGCGCCGGACAGGTCGAGATCCTGAATGTAGACGACCCCAGGGAACTCGAGGTCGCGGAAGGCTTCGGCCGCCGGTTCGGTCTCGATATCGGCTTTACCGATGCCGCGACGCCGGTTCTTTCGGCGCATAATCTCGAAACCGAGGATGCGGCTCACCAGGATACAGTCCTCTGGAAAGCGTTGGAGAATGGCGCAGACGTACCTGCCGATCTCTGGTGGCGGATCTATACGCTGGCAAAGGGAGCCCTGGCCCCGGACACGGTGGTGTCCCGCCGCCACGCCGGGCCGGTCATGGTGACGGATGACGGCAAGGTAATCGGCCGCGCCGACAACGATGACGATACGGATCTCGAGTTCTTGGTCCGACCAAAAATAAACGAAGAATGAGGGGATGGATGCCGGACTTGATGATTGACGGTCTCCAATGTGGCCACTTCGACAGGGCGGCGTTCGAGTCGCTGGGCAGGGCCGGCGTGGCTGGTGTCGTTGTCACTTGCGGCTTCTGGGAAGGCGCCGTGGAATCACTCGATTCGCTTGGCAGATGGCGTGATCTCATCCGTGAGAACGCCGATATCGCGGGCATTGCCACGACGCCCTCTGAAATCACCGGGTTGGCCAACGAAGGCAAGCTCGCAGTCATTCTCGGCTACCAGAATTCCAACCTGTTCGAGGGGCGGATCCGCTTTGTCGAACTGTTTGCCGAACTCGGCGTTCGCGTGGTCCAGCTCACCTACAACAACCAGAATGAACTCGGCAGCAGTTGCTACGAGGCCGAGGACGGTGGGCTTGCCCGTTTCGGCCGCGAGGTCATCCTCGAAATGAATCGGGCAGGAATGCTCGTCGACTGCAGCCATGTCGGCAACCGCACCACGCTCGACGCCATCGAAGCATCGGATAAGCCGATCGCCGTCACCCACGCCAACGCGCAGTCGCTGTTCGATCATAAGAGAAACAAGTCCGACGACGTCATCCGGGCGCTGGGCGAAACCGGAGGCGTTATCGGTTGTGCGACCTACCGCAACATTACCGGCGACGACTACTGCAAAACCGTTGAGGCCTGGTGCGGAATGCTGGCCAGGACCGTCGAGATAGGCGGCGTCGACACGGTCGCGATCGGCACCGACCGCAGCCACAATTTCACTGCCCCCGACTACGCCTGGATGCGTCAGGGCCGCTGGACCCGCGGCGTCGACTACGGTGCGGCGTCGGCCGCGCGACCAGGTAAAGCGCCGCCGCCCGAGTGGTTCCAGGACGTCGAGGACATGCGCGTAATTCCCGATGGCCTCCGGGCGGTCGGCTTTTCCGAGGAGGAAGTCGACAAGATAACTCACAAGAACTGGATGCGGCTCTACGAGGCTACCTTCCGTAAACCAAAGATAGAGGTGAACTGACATGCACGACAAAAGACCCGTTCTGACGAAGCCGACCGTCAATATTGGTCGCCGGACCGCACTCAAGGGCGCGGCAGCTCTCGCAGCGACGACACTCGCCGCGCCATTCATACGCCGCGCCCAAGCCGCCGATGTGCTCTACATCAATACGTGGGGCGGCCCCTGGCAGGAAGCCGCGACGAAAAACCTTTTCGAACCGTTCACCGAGGAAACAGGGATCGAGATCCGGACGGTCTCCCCGGTCTCGTTCGCCAAGCTCGCCGCCCAGGTAAAGACCGGCGTCTATGAATTCGATGTGACAACACTTGGCGGCGGCGACATTCTGCGCGCCAACCAGGCCGGCATCATCGAGGAGCTGGAACCGCCTTACGAAGGCGGTCTGTTCCAGAATGGCGTCGCCAGCCACGCCTTTGCCACGGTGCTTGCCTGGCGGACCGACAAGTATGCAGATGAAAGCCCAAAGGACTGGGCCGACTTCTGGAATGTCGACAAGTTCCCCGGACCGCGGTCGCTGCAGCGTTATCCGGCCCGCGTCCTGCCGATCGCGCTTCTGGCCGATGGCGTCAAGGTCGAGGATCTCTACCCACTCGACATCGACCGCGCCTTTGCTTCGCTCGACAAGATCAAACCGCATATCCGCGTGTGGTGGACGGCCGGCGCACAGTCAACCCAGATCCTGCGCGATGGCGAGATCGACATGATCGGCATCTGGCACGGCCGCTTCTACGAAGCGCTCGATGCGGGTGCTCCGGTCGCCATGACCTGGAACCAGGCGGAAATCGACCGGGCTTACTGGGTTGTCGCCAAGAACACGCCCAATATGGAAGCGGCCAAGAAGTTCGTCGCCTTCGCAACCAGTGCGAAGCCTCTCGCCGGTTTCGTGACCCAGGGCAAGTACGGTGCGCTCAATCCGGCCGCCAACGAGTTCGTCGATGCGGCCGCCGCCGAGCGGATGCCGACATCGCCGCAGAACTATCCGATGGTCTTCGAGCAGGATGTAGCGAATTTCGGCGCCGATCCGAACGAAGTCTCGCAGCGCTTCGAAGAGTGGATCGCCAGCTAGTATAGCATCGGGCAGGAGTAATACGGATGTCCGTCCATACCGGCGGTGTTCAGAGCCGTGGCCAGTTGTGGCCGTGGCTGCTGCTCCTGCCCCTCGCCGCCTATCTCCTCGTCTTCTTCATCGTGCCGCTTGTCGACGTTGCGATCATGAGCGTGACAGAGCCGAAGCTGTCGCTCGACAACTACACCAAGGTCTTGACGGGTTCGCTATACAGGAAGGTGTTCATCAACACTTTTGCAACGGCCGGGCTGGTCGCGGTCTGCTGTCTGTTAGTAGGCTACCCTCTGGCCTATCTGATGACCCACAGCAGCGAGCGGACTGCATTGCTGATCCTGCTGCTCGTGACGATGAGTTTCTGGACCAGCTTCCTTGTCCGCACCTATGCCTGGATGGTGCTACTCGGCAACCAGGGACCGGTCATCTGGTTCATGGAACTGATCGGCATCGAAGACCCGCCACATCTGCTGTTCACACGGTTTTCCTCGACCCTCGCCATGGTCCACATCCTGGCCCCCTACATGATCATGAACATCTACACGGTGATGAAGAAGATCGATCCGGCGCTCGTCAAGTCGGCCGAAAGCCTGGGAGCAAGAGGATTCTCCGTCTTCCGCCATGTCTATCTGCCGCTTACGGCCCCGGGAATCGCCAACGGTCTCGTGCTGGTTTTCGTCATCTGTCTCGGGTTCTACGTCACACCCGTTCTGCTCGGCAGCCCGCGAGAACAGATGATCGCAGGGCTTATCGGCCACCAGATCGAGGAATTCCTGGCATTCGGCCTCGGCTCGGCCATGGCCATGGTGCTGCTGGCCATCACCATGGTGATTCTCGCAATCTACCACCGCCGCTTTGGCCTCGACAGGTTGTGGGGATAGGGCGAGATGAACGGATTGATGAAAACAATCGGCTTTATCGTCATCTGCTTCATCGCGGCGCCGCTGGTCATCGTTGTTCCGATGTCGTTCTCGGATGCGCAGTCCTTGCAGTTTCCGCCGCCCGGATACTGGCTTGGTTACTACCGCGACTATTTTACCGACATGTCCTGGCTCAGGCCGACCTGGAACAGCATCCTGATCGCCTCCGCGACGACGGTCCTCACCATGGCGCTTGTAGTGCCGGCGACATTCGCACTGGTTCGCCACAGATTCTACGGCAAGAGCATCGCCAATATCATGATGCTCATGCCCATGGCTGTGCCTCATATCGTCATGGCTGTGGGCTATTACTCTTATTTCGGCCAGTTGCGGCTGGTCCACACCCATCTTGGCGTAATTCTCGCCCACTCCTGCCTGTCGGTGCCGATCGCATTCCTCGTGCTCTCGGCCAACCTAAAGGGATTCGACCGCACGCTGGAACGGGCGGCCCAAAGCCTCGGCGCCAGCCCCGTCAGGACCTTTATCCATGTCACGCTTCCGATCCTGCGTCCCGGACTGCTGATCAGCGGGCTCTTCGCGTTCATTCAGTCCTTTGACGAAACGGTCGTCGCGATCTTCATTTCCGGCCGCGACGCAGAGACGTTGCCGCGCAAGATGTTCGACAGCATCCGTCAGGAGGCGGACCCGGTCATCGCGGTGATCTCAACCCTTCTATTCGTCGTGGTTCTGATCGGTCTTCTCACGCCCTATCTCGTCAGGGGGCTACGCGGACGGCTGCGCGCCAGAAACGCCGGGCAGGAACCGCGGCCTGCGGCTCTCGCCACCCAGGAGTAACGATGAGCAGTTATCTCAATCTCAGCGGCGTCAACAAGATGTTCGGCGATTTTCAGGCGCTGGACGACGTCAATCTGGATATCGAACGCGGCGAATTTGTCACTTTTCTGGGGCCCAGCGGGTCCGGAAAGACGACGACGCTGATGATCATCGCCGGCTTCGAGCACGCTACGAAAGGCCGCATCACCATCGACGGGAAACCTTTGGACGGCCTGAAGCCCTATCAGCGCAATATCGGCATTGTTTTCCAGAATTACGCGCTTTTTCCGCACAAGACCGCGGTCGAGAACGTCTATTTCCCGTTGCAGATGCGGGGCGCCAGCCGAAAGGAAGGTCTGGAGAAAGCCAACCAGATGCTTGAACTCGTCGGTCTGAAAGGCTTCAGCGAGCGGCATCCAAAGGAGTTGTCAGGCGGACAGCAACAACGCGTGGCCCTGGCGCGGGCGCTGGTGTTCGAGCCTTCCCTGCTTCTTCTCGATGAACCGCTCGGCGCGCTGGACAAGAATCTGCGCGAGCAGATGCAGATCGAGATCAAGCGCATCCAGAAGCGCCTCGGCGTGACGACGATCTTCGTCACCCACGACCAGACGGAAGCCATGTCGATGTCCGACCGCATCGTCGTCTTCGACAAGGGCCGTATCGAACAGGTCGCCGACCCGCTGGACCTTTATCACCGGCCGAACACGCGTTTCGTCGCCGGCTTCGTCGGTGAAAGCAACATCATGGCAGGTCATGTGGTCGACGCAGCGGCGGGTGTCGCCGAATGCGCGGTTTTCGGAACCTGTCGCTATCCGGCCGACGCCCGGTTCTCGAACGGCCAAGCGGTGAACATCCTGATTCGTCCGGAACATCTGAAGATATCACGCAAGGCTCCTGAGAGTGGAGAATGGGCGACCATGACCGTCGACACGATCGTCAACTACGGCGACAACGCCCTTGTGATCGGTCACAGCGGCGATCATCCGGTCAGGGTGCGCGTGCTTGGCGCGGACGTTGTAATTATCCAGGAAGGTGAGGACTGTCACATAAGCTGGCAGCCTGACGCCGTACACATTATCTCCGAGGCCTGACCTTCGGACCAGCATTCCAACTGGCAATGCTACTCCCGTCAGGCGGTCCTTTCCGACTGAACGGCGGATGAATGGACAGTTCAGAAGGCATTCAATACGTTCGTCGCATAGTCGGAATCATCGGGAAGCGAACAAAGGAACGAACCCATGAGAAAGATCCTCCTCACTGCAATGGCCGCGACAACGCTGATCGCCACATCCGGCTTTGCCAACGCCCTGGATCTTCAGTCCGGCGGCCAACCGAAACTGAAGGTGTCCCGTGTGCAGATGGGCATCCAGTCGCCCAAGACCAACGCCTGCCCGACCAAAGCGAAGATGAACGTCTGGGTTTTCACCAACAAGCCCGGAACGGTGCCGATCTACATAGCACGCGACGGCGGCGCGAGCGTCTCCGGTCCGTATCAGGTCACGACGAAGGCGACCGGCAATGGAAAATATATGGGCGTCTATTCGCGCACGCTGAAAATCCATCAGCCGATCGATGCGCGCTACCGCGCATCCGCGCCGAATTTCAAGAAGCTGAGCAACTGGGTTCCGCTGAAGGCGAGCTGCAAGATCGGACTTGGCGGCGGCGGTCTGGTCAAGCAGTAGACTCGGGCATGCACCCCAAAAAACAAGAAACCCGGCTTGGTAGCCGGGTTTTCAATTTCTTGGTTTCAGGCAATCCCGTTTTCGACGGAACTCCCCGAGGGCGCCGCGAATGAGGACGCTCAGCATCAACATTCGGACACCGGCAATGCTGGCCTCCGCCTTGGTGATGTGAACGCCCTCACGGATCAGCGCCATGGGGACAAGCTCTGGATCCATCATCAGTCGATGTCCCGGAACACGCCGCGTCCGCTCGAGACGCCGAAGGCGACGTCGCCGCGGCACAGTCCGATGTCGCGCAATTCGTGGGATGACATGGCCAGCAGCGCGGCGTGTTCCCGGCGATTGCGGTTTGCCGCCCGGACGCGGCCGGGCACTCCCATGACGCGCCGCCATATCGAGCCGGCAAACGCGTCTTCTGCGCCATGAGTGGTGGTCGTGTTCATTTTTCAGATTCCTTCATACTGGCTCCCGCCAATGTGCGGGAGTTCATTTTCGATGCTGCAAATTTAGGGAGCTGCTGTTTCAGGCTGATTTCCTTGAACGCCGTTTTATGTTTCAATTGTCGGAAATGATGGAATTATTTTCTTTCTGAAATTCAATATGATAGCTCTATATTTCGTGAGTGGCTGAAACATCTGAAACATTTCACGGCCAGGATGGGCGTCGTTCCCTTTGCCGGATCGGATTGAGACAAGCGCCGTGAAGATCACATGTGCACAGCGCCTGACATCGACATCACTAGTGCCCCGAATCTGAAGTTGATTACATCCTGCAGCACGCTCTATTCGAACTTCAGATTCGACAAGGGCACTAGCAAGATATTGTTTCTAGTGTGGTTTACGGATTTGAAGTTCCTGTATGAGACAGCTGCTACAATGTAAGGAACTTCAAATCCACCACACTAGGCGCTCGCTTCGCCACACAAAAAAAGCGCCGCTTGCAAGGCGGCGCAGTCGGGAGGAAATTCGGGGAGCCTATCGGCCCTGTTTACGAAGCCAGTTTCTGTAGATTTCGCTATCGAGACCGTTGAGAGAGCGCTTCACGCCCCTGCCCGTATCGATTGCGTGTCGGTTCCTGTCCACCTGGACGTCTTTGGGGAATATCGGCATGTCTATCTCCTTGTCATAACTTGAAGTGCTTCGTCCGCCGCGAAATGCGTCCGAGCTCGGCGGTAGCGTTCTCTTCCATGGGCAGGCGCGAAACCTGAAAGAGGTCGCCCCGCATCAGACCAATGTCACGCAATTGCGCGTCATTCAGTTCCTGCAAGTCGCGAAGCGCCTGGATGTCGCGGTAGCGACGGGCGCGATGTCGTAGTGCTTTTTCCACCCGCGCGTAGAGATGACGAAACACCTCTTCCAATCCCGGGAAGAAACCATGTGCATGTCTGCTGACAATGTTCATTTGCTTTGCCTTTCGCTTTCGGCTGCATTTGATTTTCGATGGCTGGACAGTATGGCCTGGTCGTTTCTGTTTGATTTCGCACTGCGGCGAGAATTGTTTCCTTTGTTTCGGAGTACCGGGCCGAAAAGGATCCACGCCCCGTCAATGCAGCGCGCTTGACGCCGCGAGGTCCTTGACGAGACGCTTCACTCCGACCTCCCGCCGGTTTGCCGCAACCGTGTAACCGCACCGGCGAGCCAGGCTCAGCATCGCGTGATTGTCGTCCAGCGTATCGGCGAAAAGCCGCCGAAGACCTCCCGTGCGCGCCCGATTCTCCAGGGCATCCAACAATCGAACGGCAATGCCGCGTCCCTGCCAGCGATCATCGACAGCGATCGCGAATTCCGCTTCGCCAGGATGTTCCGGATCGACGGCGTAGCGCGCTTCGCCAACCATTCTTTTCGAACCCTCTTCCGTCGCCTCCGCCATGAAGGCGACGTGGCGCCTGCCGTTGAGGCGTGTCAGGGATCTCAGGAGATAATCAGGCATTTCGCTGACGGGGCGCAGAAAGCGCTCCCGGCGCGATTTGTCGGTCAATTCGTTCAGAAACGTCCGCAGCTTCTCGGCGTCGAACGCCGTCATCGGACGCAGGTTGACTGCGCCGCCCGCAAGAAAATGCTCAGCGGCCGAATAACCGTGCGAGAGAGGATGTGTCTGCAATCCCGGTCGTGATCTGTCGAACATGACCCTGCTTCCATTTCTGATTGATCAGGAGCAGGAAACTGGACCCCGGACGTTTCAACCGGATATCGTGTATCGAGGAAAAGCGTTTCAATTGTAACGCGAACAGCCCCGCGGCGCCTATTACCCCTCCGGGTCGTAAATGTAGCCGATGCCGCGGACGGTCTTGATGATCATCGGCTTTTCCGGATTGACCTCCACCTTGCGCCGAATGCGCGAGATCCGGATATCGATGCTGCGATCGAACGGATCCCAGGAGCGGTCATGCGCCTGTTCCAGGATCTGGTCGCGCGTCAGAGCCCTGCCGCGGTTTTCGGCGAACACCTTGAGGAGGCTGAACTCCATTGCGGTGAGCGGCACTTCCGCGCCGTCGCTCGACAGCAGCTTGGCGGCTTCGATATCGAGCTGGAATTCGCCGAAGCGGGCCGAGCGCGTCTTGTCCTTCGCCTGTTTCTCGGGGCCGCCACCTGACCTGCGGCGCAACACCGCCTTGATGCGGGCCTCGAGTTCGCGAAGATCGACCGGCTTGCCGAGATAGTCGTCGGCGCCCATCTCGAGACCGATGATCCTGTCCACCACCTCGCCCGCCGCCGTCAGCATGATAACCGGCGTTGCATTGTCCGGTCGAAGCGATCTCAGGATCGACAACCCGTCTTCTCCCGGCATGTTGATGTCGAGAATAATCAGATCGACGTCGAACCCTGAAAGGACTTCGCGCAGTTCCACGCCGTTTCCGGCCGTCGACACCATGAAGCCGCGTTTCTGCAGATATTCCTGCAGCAATTCGCGCACGTCGCGTTCGTCGTCGCAGGCGAGAATGCGAATATCTCCGTTTTCCATTACAGCTTCTCCTCAATGTCGCTTCCCAGCAGCTTTCCTACCAGTTCGCGCAGATCCGCCGGCGCAACCGGCTTCTCGAGATAAGGCCTTCCGGTCTCCTCAAGAAGCCTCTGTGAAGCCTGGCCCATAGTATCCCCGGTGATGAAACCCAACCGCTCCAGCATCTCCGGGAATTCCTTTCTGACAGCATCATAGAATCCCCGGCCGTCCATGCCGGGCATGTTGAGATCGCTCAAAATGACATCGTATCTGGCGCGACGCAGGCGCTCGACCGCATCCGCGCCGGTTCCGGCCGTGTCGGGCAGGAAGCCCTCCCGTTCGAGGATCAGCGAGATCAGTTCCGCCACATCCTCTTCGTCGTCCACGACCAGGATCCGGACGGCGTTCTTCGCCTCGACGGTGTGTGGCTTTTCGGCCGCGGGCTCCGGCTGGTCCTGAACGGGCAGCCGGATGCCGAAACGAC
This sequence comes from Flavimaribacter sediminis, assembly GCF_019492055.1. Classification (GTDB taxonomy): domain Bacteria; phylum Pseudomonadota; class Alphaproteobacteria; order Rhizobiales; family Rhizobiaceae; genus Flavimaribacter; species Flavimaribacter sediminis. The sequence goes on from NZ_JAICBX010000002.1 coordinate 510,324, forward strand.
TTCCTCCCTGGCGGCCCCTGTCCAGCCAGATCTGGCCGCCATGCGAAAGGATGATGCGATGGCAGAAGGCAAGTCCGATGCCGGTGCCCTCTCCAACGTCCTTGGTGGTGAAGAAGGGTTCGAAGATTCGCGGCCTGATCGCCTCCGGAATGCCCGGCCCGTTGTCGTCGACATAGATCTCGACGGATCCGTTCGCGCCCAAAATGGTCGAGACTTCGATGCGGTCGCCCGTTCCGGACCTGGAGATCGCATGTTCGGCGTTGATGACGAGATTGATGAGCACCTGCGTGATCTGGTCGGCGTCGGCGACGATTTCCGGAAGGCTTTGGTCCAGAATGCAATCAATCTCGATGCCGTCGGCGGCATGGCCGTAGCCGGCGACATCCACCGCCGTTCGGATTGTGGCGTTGATATCCATCTTCTCCATCCGCGCCGGCTGCTGTCTGGCCATCGCAAGAAAGGTCTTCACGATCTTGGCGCAGCGTTCGGCGGCTGCGTTTATCTTCTCAACTCGCTTGCGCGCCTCCGGATCGTCGATGTCCTCCAGCATCATCATCGAATGCCCGACGACGACGGTCAGCGGATTGTTGAGTTCATGCGCGACGCCGGCGAGCAATTCGCCGAGCGCCGACATCTTCTCGTTCTGGAAAAGCAGTTCGCGCTGGCGCTCCAGTTCGTCCTGCATCGCAAGGTCGTCGGTCAAATCTCGCGTGTTGGAGACAATGACTTCCTGTCCCTGGAATTCGATCATGCGTGACGACACGGCGCCCGAGAACCTGTCGCCGCGCGCATTGCGGAATTCGGCCCGGTAATTCTTCACCCAGCCGCGGTGCTTCAGTTCATCCAGATATTTTATCCTGGCTTGCTCATCGGCATAATAGGATCTGGACGATTCAACCGGACCGAAAAGCGCTGTGGTCTCCGGGCTGGCGAACAGGATCTGCCCGGTTTCGGCGATGGTCATCTGGATGGGAACGGGACAGGCCTCGAGCACCTGGCGGATCAGCGCCTCCGCCTCGACTTGGGATGTCAGGTCCATGGTGGTGGCCACCACAACCTCCTCTCCCTTGTACTCCGCCATGCGTCCCGAAATCGACGCCGGAAACGGCTCACCGCGGGCGTTGAGAAGGTTGATCCGGTAGTCGTCGACACCGCCTTCGGGCATCATGACCGTGATGTAGTCGGCGCGATCCTCCGGACTGAGGAAGAATTCGCGCGTGGACTTCTTGTCTCCGAAGAGTTCGCGGGCGGCATCCGAACGGTAGATGATCATGCCGTCGCCAAGCCGCGACATGATGACATTGGCGGGACTGGATTCCAGCACGGTCCGGATCAGGAGTTCGCTGTCGCGCTCCGCCGCCTCCGCCTGCTTGCGGATCGTGTTGTCCGCGCCGGTGACAGCGAAGCCGCCGAGCTTGGTCGGGTGAATGGAGACGAGGTAGCTGGACCCGTCCATATGCTCCAGCTCCAGATCCTGCACATATTCAAGCGTATCGCCAAACAGCGTGGCGGTCCAGGCGTCGTCCCGGCCGACGCCATGAAGACGCATGCCGCGGCGCGCGGCCTCCCGCAGCAGGATCTCCCAATTGAGACCGGGTTCGAGAAGCGGCTCTATGGGCCGGAACATCTCCACGAAGCGGCGGTTGAACAGGACGAGACGATTATCCTCGTCACAGAGCGCAAACGCCTCGGCCAGGGATTCGACCGCGTCGCGCAGAAGATCCCGCGCTTTGTCGTCCTCGCTGTGGCTCGTTTCATTTTGCATTGTCATTCAGTACCCGATCAACGTTTCAACCGGTTTTCTGCGGCTGCGCGAATTGTTTCAATTGTATCAGCGCAAAAGTTCGGCCTCCGCTGTCCTTCCTCTCAGCCCGCCCTTCCGATCCTGCGACGTCGCGCGCAAAAAAGCCAGACCGGACATGCGCTTCCGAGATCCCGCGCCAGGACGCGGCTTGCCGGAAACCGGCTTTACGCGCCGCCCGTCGGCAAGCAACTCCTGCGTGCAACAATTGAAACCCGATGCGCCGTCGGCCGGTATCAGACTGAAACAAGGCGAGCCTAGAACGGCGGTCGTCGCAGGACAGCGACAACGCGAAATCCAAAGAAAACACATTTGCAAAGGACCACACCATGACAACCGAAACCAGCACCAGGCCCGCCAAGGTCGCCATGAACGGCGTCGACGTTCCCACGCTTCTGGCCACGATCGGCGCAGTCGGCGATGCGCGAGAACTCGCAAAGTTCACCTTCCGCGCCAAGGGCGACTGGATCAGCGGCGCCCACAGCCGGGTTTCCATACGCGACTATTTCGGCGCAGGCGCCGAACAGGATCGCGAACGGACCATGACGGTCGACGCCGACCACACCACAGTGCTCTGCGGCGACGACGAAGGCCCGACCCCGGTGGAACTGCTGCTTGCCGCCCTTTCAGCCTGCATCACGGCCGGTATCGGCAACATCGCCTCCGCTCGCCAGATCAAGCTGAACTCTGTCGAGACGACCGTTGAAGGCGATATCGACGTGCAGGGCATTCTCGGCCTCAACGAAGACGTGCGCAACGGCTTCAGCGGCATTCGCGCCACGTTCAAGATCAGCGGCGACGCTTCCTCCGAACAGCTGCGCAAGATCGTCGAACAGTCGATCGCCCGTTCGGCCGTCTTCGACGTGCTGACCAATGGCGTTCCCGTCGACATTGTCGCGCAGACCGCCTGACGACAAGACCGGCGGGCGCATATCGCCCGCCGCCTTTCCCATTTCCCCCGGAGAAATTCCCGTGTCATTTCGCAGCGATACAGTCATCATTGGAGCAGGACAGGCAGGTCTCGCGATGAGCCACTGCCTGACGAGACTTGGCGTCGATCACGTATTGATCGAACGCGGCCGGGTCGGCGAACGCTGGCGCACCGAAAGATGGGATTCGCTTCGCCTGCTCACTCCCAACTGGATGACCAGATTGCCGGGGCGCCTGTATTCGGGCGACGATCCGACAGGCTTCATGGATTGCCGGGACGTTGTCCGGCTCCTCGAAGACTATCGTCAGGCTTTCGCCGCCCCCGTCATGTCCAACACCCGCGTCATACAGCTTTGCGCAGCCAACGGCGGCTACCGGATCGCCACAGACAGGGGCGACTGGTTCGCGCGCACGGTCGTGATCGCCACCGGCGCCTGCGACAAACCCTGTGTTCCAACGATAACCAAACGCTTGACGGACCGGATTGTGCACCTGGCGCCTTCCGATTACAAAAACGCGGCGCATCTGCCAAAAGGCGGAGTGCTGGTCGTCGGGGCTTCTGCCTCCGGCATCCAGCTCGCCGAGGAGATCCACCGTTCAGGCCGCAACGTCGCAATCTCGACCGGCCGGCACGTGTCGGTCCCGCGTAGCTATCGCGGCCGCGACATCACCGAATGGCTCGATCTCTGCGGCTTCCTTTCCGATGAGCGCCGGCCCGACGCCGACCCGCAACAGCTGGCAAGACAGCCTTCACTGCAGTTGATCGGCAGCGAGAACCGCCGCTCCATCGGTCTTGCCGAGCTTTCCCGACAAGGCATCCGGGTTCTCGGACGCGCCATCAACGCCGAGGATCGGCATATGCAGTTCGCGTCCGATCTCGATACGGAGTGCGCGGCCGCCCGGGAGCGCCGGCAGCGACTGCTTGCGCGCATCGACGCCCATATCGACGACACCGCCCTTGAAGCGCCGGAAGATCCCGCTGCATGGGAAAGCGGTTATGTGCCTGACAATCCGGCAGGATGGCTCGACTTGCAGGCCGAGGGGATCGAGACGATCATCTGGGCGACCGGCTTTCGCCGGGACTATTCCTGGATGCAGGTTCCCGTGCTCGACCGCCACGGCGAAATCGAAAACACCCTGGGCGCCACAGCCGCGCCTGGCCTGTTCGTGCTTGGCCTGCCCTTCATGCGCCGCAGGGCGTCGACATTCATCGACGGCGTCGGCCGCGACGCCGAGCACCTGGCGCCGCTGATCGCCAGGCAGCTCAACCATCCGGCCGGTTCGCTGGCCGCGTGAGGGAAAGATCATGACCTTGTTCGTTCCAAAGGGATTCGACGCCGTGCGTGAACTGGTCGCTGAGGGACGCCCGGTCCAGGTCGGACGTCCGGAGCAAAGCCTCCGCATCGGGCTCCTCAACCTGATGCCGAAGAAGAAGATCGCCGAGCGCCAGTTCGCGCGGCTGCTTTCGACCGACCGTCACAGCGTCGACCTGACGCTTCTGCACATGGCAGGTCACCGGGCGCGCCATTGCCCGACCGATTATCTCAACAGGGTCTACCGGCCCGCGACAATCGGAACGATCGCGAGGCTCGACGGCCTGATCGTGACCGGCGCGCCGATCGAACATCTGGAGTTTTGCGAAGTTGACTACTGGGAGAAGCTGGCCGCGATCCTGGATTTCGCGCGCGACTCCCACATGCCGGCCCTGTTCATCTGCTGGGCCGCCCAGGCGGCGCTTTACCGTTATTACGGCGTCGCCAAGCAACCATTGCAAGAGAAGGCTTTCGGCGTCTTCCCCCAACACGTCCTCGAACCTCGTTCGGAGATCGTCGCAGGGCTCGGACCGGTGTTTCCGACGCCGGTGTCCCGCCATACGACCATCAAGCCTATCGACGTTCTGAAACATCCCGGTTCTCTGAAACTGATTGCAGGATGCGACCGGACTGGCCCCGCGCTGGTGGAAGACCGGGTGACGCGATCGGTCTACATGTTCAATCATCTCGAATATGAGGAGGACACGCTTCAGAAAGAATATCTCCGGGATCGGCTGTCGGGGCACAGTATTCGCGAGCCTCTGGATCATTGCAATGTTGCAAGCTCCGGAAAAATCGGCGAAATAACATGGGGAACTACAGCACGCCGCTTTTTCTCCAACTGGCTCGACCGGGTCTCCGTGCAGTCTTGTCTCGCGCGCCGGATGAAATCGGACAGGAAGGTTGCCTGACAAAGTGGTCCTCGCAGACACCAGTTGATGTCGTTCGTGGATTTGTTTCTGTCCGCAGCACGACAGTGGACTTCGACCATCGAGCAAAGGCGCCAGAGATATGTCGGACAGAACGCTCTTCGAGAAATACGGTGGATTTGCAAGTGTGAGCAAGGTGGTGCTCGCCTTCTACGATACTTTGCTCGACAGCGACGAGATCGGTCCGTTCTTCGACGATGTCGACATGTCGCGCATGGTGGACCACCAGACCAAGTTCATATCGTCGCTGCTCGGCGGACCGGCGTCCTATACGGACGTGCAGCTCCGCCAGTTCCACAGAAACCTGGACATCACCAACGCTCATTTCGACGAACTGAAGGTCGTGTTGGAGGAGACGCTCGCCAACCACGGTTTTGAACCGGAGGATATCCAGACTGCGCTTGATGCTATCGAGGCGCGCAGAGAACTGATTGTGGATTAGTCAATGTCGATCGAAGCCATCAATGAACAGCTTTTGCGCGCCATCGGGGTCGGCGTGGCCCTGCTTGGCAGGAAAACCCTGCAGTTTCATTTCCACAACGACACTTTCGAGGAATGGTTCGGCAATCCGAACGGCCCGGCGACTTTGCAGGACATATTCAGCGATTTCGACGTCGAGGAACTGAACAAGAGCCTGAACGAGACGGGCCGCTATACGACCGAGGTCAAGTTCAAGAAGAAGCGGCGCACCATGGTGATTGCGCTGGACTTCACCGCAACCGAGGAACGCGAGCCGGAAATCGCCGTGCTCGTGTGCCAGAACATCACCCGCATACGGGAACTGGAGTCGATGATCGATTCCTATTCGATGATGGTCGAGCGCAACACGCGCGAGATCAAGCGGGAAAAGGAGCAGGTGGAGAAGCTGCTGCTCAACCTGATGCCGCGCTCCGTCTACGAGGAATACAAGACTTTCGGAGTCGTCACGCCACAGCTTTACGAACCCGTTTCGGTTTTGATGCTGGATTTCGTAGGCTTTTCGGAAACCGTGACTGCGCTCGACCCCAGCGTCACCGTGACCGAGTTGAACGACATATACAGTTCCTTCGACCGGATCGGCGAGCAGTTCGGCTGCGAACGCATCAAGACGATCGGCGACGCCTACATCACCGTCGCCGGCCTGCCCGATCCGACGCCTGACCATGCGCGAGCGGCGGCGAACGCGGCGATCCGCTTTATTCGCTATCTGGAACGGCGCAACGCCAGCCATCCGCATCAATGGCAATGCCGAATCGGGCTCGGCGTCGGCTCCGTTGTCGGTTCAGTCGTCGGCATTCAGAAATATGTCTACGATATTTTCGGCCCGGCGGTGAATCACGCCACCAGGCTTCAGAGTTTTTCCGAACCGATGCAGATCAGCGTCCAGGACGAGATGGCGCGCGCCCTCAGCGAGCAGTTCGAACTGGAGAATATGGGCGTCCAGTCGATTTCCGGCCTACCGGACCAGCCGGTGTGGCGCCTTCTGGACAACCGCAAGGGCATTGCTGCATCCGTGTGATGCATTTCAGGTTTAGGGCTGATCGCTTCCGACGCCGTGATGCACGCGAAACAGGTTTCCAGGATCGTATTTGCGTTTGATCGCGAGCAACCGACCGTAGTGCGGTCCATACAGCGCCTGTTTCCAGTCTGCTTCGAAATAGTCGCATTCGTTGAGATACGCGCCACCGCCCGGCGTCGCCTCGCGCAGCAAATTCATGGCGGCCGAGATTTGGCGGGACCTTTCGCGTCCACCGTCTATATCGGGTTCACGGTCCGGCATGTCCGGGTAGCGCCCGGATTGGCGCGTGGCGGAAATGACCAGGGCGCCGGCTTCGAGCGCAGCCGGGTGAATGGCCGTCTCCCGCTCGCGCTCCATCACGTCGGCCGGAACGCCGGCCAGTCCCTTGTTGACGTGCAGGCTCAGACTTGCGAAGCGCGACGCCTGCAGGAACAACGTCGCGAGTTCGCTTGGATTTTCGAACAGCTTCAGAGGAATCCAGCGCGACTGATAGGTGTCAATATAGGCGGCCGCTTCGCCGCTGTTCGCCTTCCACCAGAAATGATCGGGCACCGCGCCCGGCAGTTCGTCGATGACGATGAAATCCGGGTCCGTTTCCTTCCAGTAGTCGATATTCCAGAGATCCTTGAAAGGGTGGCTCTGATACGCCATTTCGCTTTTGAAGACGTCCGGGTGTTGCGCGAGTTTGTCAAGCAGCGGCCGCCACACGGCCTGCGCCTCCTCGACGGTCATATCGAGCCATGTCATGAAGATGTCGACGGAGTTGTCCGGATTGACCCTGATCTGCTCGCCCCAGTGGGGATTGTTCAGATGATCCGGAAAGAAATCGAACAGCATCTTCAAGAGCTGGTGAAAGGCGAGGTCTTCTTTGGCCTTCAGACTGCCCTGCACGAGACCCATGGTTTCCGGCGTTTCATGGGTGCGGTAGAACACCTTCGTGACGATGCCGAAGGTCGAGCCGCCACCGCCGCGCAGCGCCCAGAAAAGATCCTCGTTCCGGTAGGCGTTCGCCGTCAGTATTTCACCGTCCGCGGTGACGACCTCATATTGCAGCACGCCGCCGGCGCCTGATCCGAACCGTTTGGAGAAACTGCCGTAACCACCGCCCTGGACGAAGCCTCCCGCGGCGCCGACGCTGGTGCAGCCGCCGCCCTGAACATAACGGCCATTGGCGCTCGCCGCCTGGTAAACGTCGATCCACAGCGCGCCGGCTCCGGCGCTGATCGCCGGAAGCGCCTTGACGCCTTTTGGCGCGCCATCCGGTCTGAAGCTCTTGATGAAGGACACGTCCCGCATGTTCACGGTCCAGACGAGCAGGGAATCAGGCGCGCAATTGCGGCCGAGATAATCGTGTCCGGCGCCCTTGACGACCAGTTTGACGCCGTTTTCACGGGCGAAGTTGACCGCAGCGGCGATGTCCTTCGACGAGTTCGCTGCGACCGCATAGGGACTGACGACCGATTTCCAGGCGTCGAGCCATCCGTTCGTCTGGGTGGCGCCTGCATGACGCTGGGCGAAAAACGGATTCTTCAAATTTGCGAGCATTGTCGAACAGCCTTCGCCAGCGGGGTCGATCACGCAGGCTTCAAACGGAGACGGCACCGGCAGCAGCCGGCCGCCAACCTCCCTGGAAAGCGCGGCCCAGACATCCGCCTCCGGCCATTCGGACGCTCTTGCCGGAAGGAGCCCGAGCATCGTTGCGCCCGACAGGCTCGCAACGCCGTTCATGAGGGTTCTGCGTGTGAGGCGCATGGATGTTCCTTTCCCTGTCCGCATCGTATCCCACGAAGCTAACTATCTGATAAATATCCGGAAGCCTCCCCGATCCTGGCCAGCACGCTAGCACAGGAATGACTGCCGGCAAACCATGACCATATTTTCTACAAACAGCGCCGGTGATATATGTGCGCGCTCTATCATTGGTTGCAGCGGAGAATCAGGCATGCATTTCGAGATACGGGACGCGCGGGTCGAAGACGCCGAAGCGCTGCACGAAATTCTCACCAGCGCCCACGTGATGGAGGGGACGATGCGCCTGCCAGTCGCTTCGCTCTCCAGTACCCGCGCGCGCATCACGCCGCGTGACGGCTACATACAGCTCGTCGCGCTTGCCGGCGAAGAGCTTGCAGCTTTCAGCGAACTCGTTACCCATCCCGGCATAGCCAGGTTCAGCCATGTCGGCGAAATCAACATGATCGTCACACATGCCGAATGGCGAAGGAAAGGCGCCGCACGGACCTTGATGGCCGCGATGATCGACCTGGCCGACAACTGGCTCAACTTGCGGCGGCTCTATCTCACCGCATTCGTCGACAATCCTGCGCGGGCGCTTTACGAGGAGATGGGGTTCGTCGTGGAAGGAACGATGAAGGACTACGCCTACAGACGCGGCGACTATGTCGACGCGCACCTCATGGCGCGCCTGCAGACGCGATGATATTCCAGATACGATCGACCGTACCGTAACGCGGCGCCTTGCGGGCGCAGGTCTGACTGCCTCAGATCGCCAGATATTCGTTGCGCAGTTCCTCATTGTCGAGGACCTCGCGCGCGCTGCCGGAAAAGACCACTTCGCCCATATCGACGATCACGGCCTTGTCGGCGAGCTTGAGGGCCGCCACAGCGTTCTGTTCGACGATGATGGTCGTGATGCCCAGTTCCTTGATCTGCCTCACGATGGATTCGATCTCCTGGACGATGACGGGAGCCAGACCTTCATAGGGTTCGTCGAGAAGAAGCAGCTTGACCTCGCGGGCCAGCGCGCGGGCGACGGCAAGCATCTGCTGTTCGCCGCCGGAAAGGGTGGTGCCGATCTGCGTGCGCCTTTCGGCCAGTCGCGGGAAATGCTCGTAGATGCGTTCGAGCTCCCAGCCTTTCGGCTCGGCGACCTGCGACAGGACGAGGTTTTCCTCGACCGTCAGGCCGCCAATGATGCGCCTGTCCTCGGGAACGAGCTGGATGCCGAGCTGGGCCGCCTGCCAGGCCTTCTTGTCGTGAAGGCTCTCGCCGTTGAGGTAGATTTCACCGCGCTGCAAGGCCGGGTCGTCAACCCTGGCGATGGTGCGCATGGTCGAGGTTTTTCCGGCGCCGTTGCGGCCAAGCAATGCGAGAATCTCGCCCTCGTTCAGTTCCAGCGAAATGCCCTGAACGATGTAGGACTCGCCGTAGTAGGAATGTATGTCCCTGACACTGAAAAAAGACTGGCCGGTTTCCGACATTGAAACATCCGTCCCCTGGAACTGCAATTCATTGGTATCTGTTCTCGTCAGCATGTCAATGCGCCCCGCCCAGATAGGCTTCCTGCACGACCGGGTTGCCCTTGATCTCCTCCGGCTTGCCGGAAGCGATGATCCGGCCCTGCGCAAGCACTGAAATCCGGTCGGCGAGCGAGAACACAACATGCATGTCGTGCTCGATGATGACCTTGGTCATGCCGCGCTGCTTTATCGTCTTCAGAAGATCGACCGTTCGATTGGTGTCATGCCGCGACATGCCGGCTGTCGGCTCGTCGAGCAGCAGTAGTTTCGGCTTCTGGATCAGGCACATGGCCAGTTCCAGCCGGCGCTTGTCGCCGCGTGACAACGATCCGGCTTCCGTGTCCTTCAATGCGGCGAGGCCAACGTCTTCCAGGTTCTTTTCCGCCTCGGCGCGCACGTCTCCCTCAAGACGAAGCTTTCTGAAGGGACGCAGTCTGAAGGCGCCGTCGCGGCTCGCAAAGGCCGGGATCATCACATTGTCGAGCAGCGACAGATCGGGAAAGATCTCCGGCGTCTGGAACACGCGCGAGACCCCGAGCTGATTGATCTGGTAGGGCGTATGGCTGTCGAGAACCTCGCCGTCGAAGACCACATGTCCCTTGTCGGGCTTGATGCGCCCGACGCAGACATTCAAGAGGGTCGATTTGCCGGCGCCGTTTGGCCCGATGATTGCGTGGGTCTCGCCCTCGTCGACCCGAAGATCGACATCGCTGAGCGCGCGCAGACCACCGAAATTCTTGTGGACGTCGGCGACGTGGAGAACTGCATTGGCGACCATGTCGATTGCTCCCTATTCCGCCGGTTGCGCCACGGCGGCGCTTTCGGTCTTGGCCTTGCCGCCGCCGCCCCCGCCGATCCAGCGCACCAGTCTGCGCCAGCCTTCCATGATGCCGCCTGGCAGGAAGATGACGATCAGCATGAAGAGCACGCCAAGCGTGAGGTGCCAGCCTTCGCCGACGAACAGTCCGGAAATGGCCACGGCCGCATTCGCCAGCGGCTCGGGCAGGAAGGAAAAGGTCTGCTCCAGCGTGGCGTCGTTGAAGGCCGAAAAGATGTTTTCGAAATACTTGATCAGCCAGGCGCCCAGCATCGGGCCGATCAGCGTGCCTGCGCCGCCGAGGATCGTCATCAGAACGACCTCGCCGGAAGCCGTCCACTGCATGCGCTCGGCGCCCGCCAGCGGGTCTGTCACCGCCAGGAGAGAGCCGGCGAGCCCGGCGAACATTCCGGAAATGACGAAGGCCGTCTGCGTATATGGCCGCGTATTGAAGCCGGTGTAGTTCATGCGGTTCTGGTTCGACTTGATGCCGAGTAGGGTCAGGCCCAGGGGCGACTTGAAGATACGCCGGCTGATGAAGAAGCAGATGATCAGCATGACGGCGCAGAAATAGAAGCCGGGATAGCCGCTCATCGGCAGACCGAAAAAGTTCGTCGAGGGCAGTCCCGCGCCCGCCGGTCCGAACATGCGGTCGATGATGCGGGGATCCTGCAGGGTCAGTTGCAGACCGGTTTCGCCGTTGGTGATCGGCGTCAGCACCGAATAGGCCAGATTGTAGCACATCTGAGCGAAAGCCAGCGTCAGGATCGAGAAGTAGATCCCCGAACGGCGAAGGCTCACATAACCGATAAGGAAAGCGAAGACGCCGGAGAAAAGGATGCCAAAGGCGATCGCGGGAAGCACGTTCATCGTGAAGAGCTTGAAGGACCACACGGCTGCGTAGGAGCCGACGCCGAGAAAGGCCGCGTGCCCGAAGGAAAGGTATCCGGTCAGGCCGAACAGGATGTTGAAGCCCATGGCGAAGATCGCGAAGATCGCGAATTTCTGGAGCAGGTCGGGATAGTTCGCCCCGAGCGGCGTCAGCCAGAGCGGCATCAGCAGAATGACGGCTGAAAAGACCACAAGCGCAACGGGTTCTCTGTCTAGTAGCTTTGTCATGGTCTATTCCTCCATCACGCCTTCGCGTCCCATCAGGCCGCGCGGCATGGTCAGCAGAATGATCACGGCGACGAGATAGATGATGATCTGGTCGATGCCGGGAAAGATGCTTTTGATCTCGTTCATCGACGCAAAGGACTGCAGTATGCCAAGCATGAAGCCTGCAAGAACGGCGCCTGGAAGAGATCCCATGCCGCCAACGACGACCACGACGAAGGACAGGACAAGGAAATCCATGCCCATGTGATAGTCGGGCGGCAGGATCGGCGTGTACATCACGCCGGCGAGCCCGGCCACAACGGCGGCGAGACCGAAAACGACCGTGAATCGCTTCTGGATGTTGATGCCCAGAAGCCCCACCGTCTCGCTGTCGCGCATGCCGGCCCGCACGACCATGCCGTAGGTCGTGAACTGCAGGAACGCGAAGACGGCGCCGATCACGACGACGGAAAATCCGAAGAAGACCAGCCGCCACCAGGGATAGACGATCGTGCCTGCAAGACCGAACCAGGCGCCGATGTCGGCGCTGCCCGATACGATTTCGGGAGCAGCCTGCGGGATCGGATTGGCGCCGTAGTAATGCTTGATGATTTCCTGGATGACGATGGCGAGGCCGAAGGTGACCAGTATCTGGTCGGCGTGCGGCCGCTTGTAGAAATATTTGATCAGCCCGCGCTCCATCACCACGCCGATCAACAGCATGACGGGGATTGCGACAATGATCGAGACAGGGACCGAGTAATTCAGGAGAAAGGCGCCGAAATCTCCGAGCCAGGCCTCGACGTAAGGCGTGCGAATTTCGAGCGGCGTGCCCCACGCGGTTTTCTGTTCCGGATCGAGAACGACCTTTTCCAGCGTGAGGATCTTGTTGAAGGTGACGGCGCAGAACGCGCCGAGCATGAACAGCGCGCCATGGGCGAAATTCACCACGCCCAGCGTTCCGAAGACCAGGGTCAATCCGAGGGCGATCAGCGCGTAGGCTCCGCCCTTGTCAAGACCGTTGAGGAATTGAAGTAATAGTGCGTCCATCTCGAAAGCCTGTGCTTACGTCCCCAGGGCGACATATCGCCGATTGGACCGGCCGACCTTACGGCCGGTCCGTTGTCATTGTCCGTTGTTCAGCGCCTTAGCACTTCTTGACGTCTGCCGGACCAAGCTCACCGCCGAAGATCGCCGGATCGTAGGTGACCTGATCGCGCGGAACGATCTTCACCACTTCGAGCAGGTCGAACTGCGACGTCGGATTCTCGTTGCCCTTCACGACAAGAACATCCTTGAAGCACTGGTGGTCGGCGGCGCGGTAGAGCGTCGGACCGTTGCCCATGCCGTCGAACTCGAAGCCTTCGAGCGCTTCAATGACCTGCGGCGGCGTGAACGCGCCGGCCCGCTCGCAAGCGTCGGCGTAAAGCAGCGTCTGCACGTAGCAGGTTTGCGCAGCCTGGGACGGCGGAAAGCCGTACTCCTGGCCGAACGACTTGACGAACGCCTGGGAGGCGTCGTCCTGCAGCGACCAGTTCCAGTTTGTCGTGCCGAGAATGCCCTTTATGTTTTCGCCGGCGCCCTGCGCCATCAGGCGGGAGAACAGCGGAACGACGATCTCGAAGTTCTTGCCGTTGACCTGCTTTTCGCGCATGCCGAACTGAACGGCCTGGGTCAGCGAGTTGACCATGTCCTTGCCGTAGTGGTTCAGGATCAAAACATCAGCGCCCGAGTTCAGGACCGGCGTCAGGTACTGCGAGAAGTCGCCGGCGCCGAGCGGCGTGCGCACTGCGTTGGCGGTGTTCCAGCCGAGGTTTTCGGTCGCGTTCTTGATCGACTCTTCCTGCGTCCAGCCCCAGGTGTAGTCGGCCGTCAGATGGTAGGCCGTGCGGTCCTTGCCGAGCTGTTCGGCGAGAATTGGACCAAGCGCCTGACCGGACATGTAGGCGTTGAAGAAGTGACGGAAGCCGAAACGCTTCTTGTCCTTGCCGGTGGTGTCGTTGGAGTGGGTCAGACCGGCCATGAAAATGATGCCGTTTTCCTGACACAGGCCCTGCACGGCGACAGCCACGCCGGAGGAAGATCCGCCGGTGATCATGATGGCGCCGTCTTTTTCGATCATGCGTTTCGCCGAAGCGCGCGCGGCGTCGGACTTGGTCTGGGTGTCGCCGGTCACATATTCGACCTTCTTGCCCAGAATGCCGTTGCCCTTGAGGGCCTTGGACGAGAACGTGTTGAGCATTCCGCCGTCGCCTTCACCGTTCAGGTGCTTGACGGCCAGCTGGTAAGCGCGCAGTTCGTCCGCGCCTTCGTCGGCGTAGGGACCGGACTGCGGAACGTTGAACCCGAGGGTCACGGTGCTGCCCGTAGGCATGTTGCAGAATTCTTCGGCATAGGCGCCGCGCACGAAACTCATCGGCGCAGCGAGGGCGACACCCGATGCTGCGCCTGCCTTGAGCAGGTTACGGCGTGTCAATGCGATCTTGGACATGTATTCCTCCCGAATATAACTGAAAGACTGTTCTGACTCCCGACCAGAACTGCCGGGATGCTAACGCAATGTTACGAACCCGCAATAAGCCATTCGGTTATAAGACCTTCGTATTATAGACTTTCGTCTAAGAGCCTTTATCAATCACAGGCCTCCAAAGAGGCAACCGCGCATGATTGATCAGGATCAAGGCTGCGTCACATTTGCAGGTTTAGATCTAATCTAATTTCTGCTAGCGGTCTTTTCGGCTGCGGTATAAACTATGAAACTGCCTCGGGCAGGTCGTTCAAACCCGGCCCGACAACGACCCGGAGTACTTTGCTTAATGGACTATCGCGGCATCTTCCAAAACGCAGTCGATCAGCTGCATGCGGAAAAGCGTTATCGCGTTTTTGCGAATCTCGAACGGATCGCGGGCAGGTTTCCGCGCGCGCTTCACCGCTCCGGCGACACGATGCGCGAAGTCACCGTCTGGTGCTCCAACGACTATCTCGGCATGGGCCAGCATGACGACGTCATCGACGCGCTGTGCAATGCAGCCGGCAAGATGGGATCCGGCGCCGGCGGCACGCGCAATATCTCCGGCACCAACCATCCGCTGGTCGAGCTTGAGCACGAACTGGCCGATCTCCACGGCAAGGAAGCAGCGCTCGTCTTCACTTCCGGCTTCATTTCCAACGACGCCTCGATTTCGACGATCGCAAAACTCCTGCCGAACTGCCTGATCCTGTCCGATGAACTCAATCACGCCTCGATGATCGAAGGCGTCAAGCGGTCCGGCGCGGAAAAGAAGATCTTCCGTCACAATGACCTCGAACACCTCGAAGACCTGCTGGCCAGCGCCGATCCTTTGCGCGCCAAGCTGATTGTCTTTGAATCCGTCTAT
This sequence comes from Flavimaribacter sediminis, assembly GCF_019492055.1. Classification (GTDB taxonomy): domain Bacteria; phylum Pseudomonadota; class Alphaproteobacteria; order Rhizobiales; family Rhizobiaceae; genus Flavimaribacter; species Flavimaribacter sediminis. The sequence goes on from NZ_JAICBX010000002.1 coordinate 525,344, forward strand.
TCGATGGACGGCGACATTGCGCCGATCGAGGCGATCGCCGATCTGGCGGACAAATACAACGCCATGACCTATATCGACGAGGTCCACGCCGTCGGCATGTACGGCCTGCGCGGCGGCGGCATCACGGATCGGGACGGTCTTGCGTCGCGCATCGATGTGATCGAGGGAACGCTCGCCAAGGCGTTCGGCGCGCTGGGCGGCTACATCACCGGCTCCCGCGCCCTGATCGACGCCGTGCGCTCCTATGCTCCCGGCTTCATCTTCACGACGGCGTTGCCGCCTTCGATCGCAGCGGCTGCGACCGCATCCATCCGGCATCTCAAGACCTCGCAGACCGAGCGCGCGCTGCACCAGCTCCAGGCGCGCAAGACGAAGGACGCCTTGAGCGCCGCCGGACTGCCGGTCATGCCGTCGGACACCCATATCGTTCCGGTTCTGGTCGGCGATCCCGAACTCTGCAAGAAAGCGTCCGATCGCCTGATGGACGTGCATGGCATCTATATCCAGCCGATCAATTACCCGACCGTGCCGCGCGGCACAGAGCGCCTGCGTATTACGCCGAGCCCGTTCCACGACGACGCGCTGATCGCCGATCTCGTCGGCGCCCTGACCGAGGTATGGAACACGCTGGGAATTCCCTTCGCGGGAAATGAAAGCGCCGAAGACGCCCGCAACGACCGCATTGTCCGTCTGCCGGTCTCGAAGGCGGGCGGTTAAGACCCATCCTTCGATCGCGATGGTGAGCGAAAGCCCCGCACACGGATTGTCGCGCCGATCGGCCTGCCTGCTTGGGCAGTCCGACCTGATCTAAATTCCTGAAATGAAATCGGCGAGCCGGCTGGCCGCCTCCTCGACCTGATCCTGACGCCGCAGGAAACAGGCCCGGAAGAACTGTTCGCCACCCGGACCGAAGCCGGTTCCGGGCGCAAGGCCGACATTGGCTTCATCGATGATCCGGTAGCCTGCGCTTGACGCGTCATCCAGGCCGTCGATCGCGAAGAACGCGTAGAACGACCCCTCCGGTCTGACCATCCGCACCCGGTTCGTGGCGAGAAGCGCGTCGCACAGCGCGTCCCGGGCGGAACGGGCGCGCGCTTTCTGGTCCTCGACATAGTCTTCGCCTTCTTCCAGCGCCGCGACGCAGCCCCGCTGCATGAACTGCGCCACACCGGACGTCGAATACTGGATGAGGTTCTCGAAGACCTGCCCGAGTTCGGCCGAGGCCTTGATCCATCCGACCCGCCAGCCCGTCATCGACCAGTTCTTGGAGAATGAGTTGACGAAGATGATGCGGTCGTCCGCATCCGCCACGTCGAGGAAGGACGGCGCTCGATGTCCGGCGTAGTAAAAGCGCGAATAGATCTCGTCGGCGATGATCCACAGGCCGTGGCGACGCGCGATGTCGAGAATATCGGCCAGGTTTTCGCGGCTCGCGACCCAGCCGCAGGGGTTCGACGGCGTGTTCAGGAATATCGCGCGTGTTTTCGGCGTGACGGCGTCCGCAATGCGCTGCGTATCCAGTGTCCAGCCGGTTTCGCCGAATTCGAGCGGCGCAGACACCGGCGTGGATCCCGAAATGGCGAGCGCTGCGGAAATGTTGGGCCAGGACGGCGTTGCATAGACCACTTCGCTTCCCGGCGGACAGACCGCAGTTACGGCGAGCACGATCGACTGCATTCCGGATCCCGTGACAAAAAACGTCTCCGGATCGTGGCTGCCGCCGAAATGCCGCTCGTAATAGCTGGCGAGCGCTTCGCGCAATGGCGGAATGCCGCGCTGCCAGGTATAGAATGTCTCGCCGTTCTCGAGACCCTGGCTGGCGGCGCGGGCGATGAAATCGGGAGTAGGCCGGTCGCCCTCGCCAACCCATAAGGGAATAAGCCCCTCGCGATCGCGCCCGTAATTCAACATGGCGACGATCTGGCTTTCAGGCGCATTGCGCGCGGGCGGGCTAAGATGGTCGATCAATGACATCGCTTGTCTCCTGTCTGTCAGGCGATAGCCTGTCCAGCATCAAAAAACACGCAAAAAAGGTTGATGCGTCCATCCCGCCTCCTGATGGAAGCGGAGGTTGTTCCCGCTATTTCTTCAACAGATCGCGAATCTCGGTCAGAAGCTGGATATCGGCAGGCGGCGCCGCCGGTTCCGCCGGCGCTTTGGCCTGCTCCCTGCGGATCGAGTTCACGCCCTTGATCAACATGAAGATGATGAAGGCCAGGATGACGAAATTGACGACCACGGTGAGGAAATTGCCATAGGCGAAAACCGCGCCCTGCTCGCGCGCGGCGTCGAGCGTGTCCGCCGTCACGTTGCCGCTCAGCGGAATATAGTAGTCGGAGAAATCGAAACCGCCGAAAATCGTCCCGACGATCGGCATGATGATGTCGTCCGTCAGCGATTTGACGATGAGGCCGAAAGCCCCGCCGATGATGACGCCCACCGCCAGATCCATGACATTTCCGCGGGAGATGAATTCCTTGAACTCGTTGAGCATGTCGTCCCTCTTTTTCTCTGTAATACAGCCGGCATAGCCGTACTTATCTACTATGCTTCTCTTTTACTTGAAAATAGTCTCATTGCTGAAGTTCTGATGTAAATCTTCATCAGATTGCGCTTGGGCTCAGGACCAAAAAATTCTGACCGGGGCAAACGGCGCCATCACCGGTCGCCATTGGCAATTCGTCCGATGTCCGCTTCGCGTCCAACGCAGACATAAAATGACCGCAAGTGTTGCGATTGGGCCCATGTCCCGGTTGAAGAGACACGGGTGGACCCTATCTCCCGTTTGACAATCAAAGCAGCCGCTGAATGGAGGTGCATGGTCGTGAAACGATGGGGCTCGTTAGCTGTGCTTGTCGCGATTTTGGCAGCGCCGCCAGTGTGGGCAAGCACCCTGTCCGCCGATGAAATCAAGGCAGAAATGCTGGACCGGACCATCGTCACATGGCGGTTCGGCATGCGGATCACCATGCGCTACCGGAGCGGCGGCGCAGTCACCGCGAGCGCCATGCTCGGCGCCGTAGAGGGCGCCTGGGCGGCGCGTGGCAACGAGATCTGCTCGACCTTTCCCAGCGGTCCTGCCAAGGGCACAAGTTGTGTCAGCTTTCGACGCGACGGACCAGGCCGGTATATCAGCTCGGAAGGCGTACGATTTCGGGTTATCGATTGAACCACCGGCAAACGTCTTGAATGGTTCACGGGCGAAATCCAGATTGAAGGAACGATTCAGGCCTGATGGCCGAGCGAAGCTCGGACAGACTTTTTGATCTGAAACTGGTCTTTCCCCGGATCAACCGATGAGTTCTGACCCTGGCGCACCGAATCTGAAGTTCGTTACATCCTGCAGCACGCTTTGTTCGAACTTCAGATTCGATAAGGGCATTAGCAAGAAAATGATTCTAGTGTGGTTTACGGATTTGCAGTTCCTGTATGAGACAGCTGCTACAATGTCAGGAACTTCAAATCCACCACGCTAGCACTTTGTGCGCATTTGCGCCGGCATTGTTTGCCGCTATTCTGGCGCGGAACGGCGGAAGGCCGTTCTTGGCAGAATGGATTGGCCGGGAGGACCCTTGTGCCGGGCTGGGTGATCGTCACATCGGCGCTGCTTTATCTGCTGCTTCTGTTCGCCATCGCAAGCTATGGCGACGGCAGGGGCGTCACTGCGCGCACCGCCAACAGGGGCAGACCGCTTATCTACGCCTTGAGCCTTGCCGTCTATTGTACGTCCTGGACCTATTTCGGCGGGGTTGGCCTGGCGGCCAATCGCGGCCTTGAATTCCTGACCATCTATATCGGGCCAATCCTCGCCTTCACGATCGGATTGCCCGTCATCCGGCGCATCATCAATCTCGCCAAGGCCGAAAAGCTCACATCCATCGCCGACTTCATCGCCGCGCGCTACGGCAAGAACCCGATGGTCGCCGGACTGGTCGCGATCATCGCCATCGTCGGCACGATTCCCTATATCGCGCTGCAGCTGAAGGCCGTCTCGTCCTCGGTGACCATCATTGTCACGGATACGCCGTTCGCCGGTTCCCCCGGCGGCGTTTTCCTCACCGATATTTCGCTGATCGTGGCGATGTTGCTCGCCACCTTCGCCATCATCTTCGGCACGCGTCACACCGATGCGACGGAACACCAGAACGGCCTGATCCTGGCGATCGCCACCGAATCGGTGGTCAAGCTGCTGGCCTTTACCGCGGTCGGGCTCTTCGCCACGTTCTACCTGTTCGACGGGCCGGGACACCTGATCGAGGAAGCGAGGCAGCATCCGGACGTCGTCGCGGCGCTCAGCCATCAGACAAGCCCGTCGCGCTGGATCGTGCTGACCATGCTGTCCACCTTCGCGATCATCATGCTGCCGCGCCAGTTTCACGTCACCGTCGTCGAAAACCGGACCGACGACGAACTGCGCACTGCGCGCTATCTGTTCCCGCTCTATCTGATCGCCATTAATATCTTCGTCATACCTGTCGCCGTTGCGGGCCTTCTGGTTTTCGACGGCCAGGGCAACGCCGACCAGTTCGTGCTCTCATTGCCGCTGGCGAACGATCTGCAACTGCTGTCGCTCGTCACCTTCATCGGCGGCTTTTCGGCTGCAACCGCCATGGTCATCGTCGCCTCCGTGGCGATCGCGATCATGGTGTCCAACGACCTTGTCATGCCGATCCTGCTCCGGCGCAACATCATCCGCAGCGACGGCGACAGGAGCGACTTTTCGGGTACGATCCTGAAGGTTCGGCGCACCGCCATTTTTCTTATTCTCGCGCTCGGCTACGCCTATTACCGGTCGGCCGATATCAACGCCGGACTGGCGTCGATCGGCCTGCTCTCCTTCGCGGCCATCGCGCAATTCGCGCCGCCGCTCTTCGGCGGGCTGATCTGGTGGCGCGCCAATGCGCGCGGCGCGATCCTCGGCCTGGGCGGCGGCATCCTCATCTGGACCTATCTCCTGTTCCTTCCGAGCTTCGGCGGCCCCGACAACTCGCACATCGCCACGGCGATCCTGCATTTCCTGGTTCCGGGCCTCGACGCATTTTCGCACGCCGGCGCCGACCCGCTGGTCAACAGCGTTATCCTCAGTCTTATTGTCAACATCGCGCTCTTTATCGGCGGCTCGCTCAGTCGCCCCGCAAAACCGCTGGAGCGCATCCAGGCCGGCGTGTTCATTCCGAAACGCTCGGTCATCCGGCCGGCCCAGGGCGATTGGCAGACCAACATCACGATCGCCGACCTGAAGAACACCACCGCGCGCTATCTCGGCGCCGAGCGAACCGAACGGTCTTTCCACAGCTACGAGACCCAGCACGGCAAATGGCTGGAACCGTCGGCGCCGGCCGATATGGATGTGGTGCGCTATTCCGAACAATTGCTGGGCAGCGCCATCGGGTCGGCTTCCGCGCGGCTTGTGCTGTCGCTGCTCCTGCAGAAGGACGACACCTCTTCCGACACGGCGCGCCTGCTGGACGAAGCCTCGGAAGCGCTGCAATACAATCGCGACCTGCTGGAGACGGCGCTTGGACAGATGGACCAGGGCGTGACGGTGTTCGACGAGACCAATCGTCTGAGCATCTGGAACCGACGCTTTCGCGCGCTGCTGGATTTGCCCGAGACGGTGGGCCAGGTCGGCGTGGCGCTGGAAGACATCGTCGCCATTCTGGTCAAGCGCGGCGACGTTGCGCCGGATCAGGTTCGGCAAACGATCGGGAATTTCCTGTCGATGGACAAATCCTGGACGCTGAACCTTGCGGAATCGGGGCGCATTATCGAAATCCGGTCCAATCCGATGCCGGACAACGGCGTGGTCACCACCTATGCCGACATCACCGAGAGGGTCGCCTCCGCCAAGGCGCTGCGTCAGGCCAACGAAACACTCGAACAGCGCGTCGCCGAGCGCACGGCGGAGCTGATGCGGGTCAACGCGGAGCTGGCGCTCGCCCAGTCGCGCGCCGAAGAGGCCAATCTCGGCAAGACCCGTTTCCTTGCAGCCGCCGGCCACGACATCCTGCAGCCTCTGAATGCGGCGCGGCTCTATTCATCATCCCTGGTGGAAAGGCTCGGACGGTCGAACGAGCAGAGCCTGGTCCGCAACATCGATTCATCCCTGGAATCGGTGGAATCGATCCTCGGCGCAGTCCTCGACATATCCCGGCTCGACACGGGCGACATGCGTCCGCAAATTTCCAGCTTTCCATTGAACGAGGTGCTCAGGCGCATCGAAACCGACTTCCTGCCGATGGCGGCCGAAAGGAAGCTGCGCCTCAGGGTCGTGCGCACGTCGGCCATCGTGCGCAGCGACCCCAACCTTCTGCGTCGGCTGATCCAGAACCTGGTGTCGAACGCCATCAAATACACCAGCGACGGAACGGTTCTCGTCGGCGTGCGTCACGCCGGCGACAATGTCGTGGTGCAGGTCATCGACACCGGAATCGGTATTCCGGCGCACAGTTTCAAAACGGTTTTCAAGGAATTTACGCGGCTCGACGAGGGGGCAAAAACAGCCGCAGGCCTCGGCCTCGGCCTGTCTATCGTGGACAGGATCGCGAAAGTGCTCGACCATCCGGTTCATCTCTACTCGGAGGCAGGGCGCGGGACCGATTTCCGCGTCAGGATTCCGCTCGAATCCTTCAGCAAGGCGACCCTGAAAGTTAAGCCGGCGAAGCCCGCTCCGTCGGCGTCTGTCCTCGACGACCTGGAAGTTCTGTGCATCGACAATGAACCGAAGATTCTCGACGGGCTCGAACAGTTGCTGTCCGGCTGGGGTTGCCGCATCAGGAGCGCCGGATCGATCCGGGAGCTGAAAGCCCTGCTCGCCGCCTCGGAGCGCCCGCCGGACACGATCATCGCAGACTACCATCTCGACGACGGCAACGGCATCGAGGCGATCGAAATGGTGAGAGCGCGATGGGGCGTCGATTTTCCCGCCGTTCTCGCAACGGCCGACAGGACGCTGGACGTGCGCGTCGCCGCCGAAGCGCAATCGATCACCATCCTGAACAAGCCGCTTAGGCCTGCTGCGCTTCGGGCCTTTCTCAACCAGATCGCCGTGGCGCGAAAACTGGCGACGGCATAGGGCCTTTTATGCTTCTTTCGGTGCAGGAAAGGCGCTAGGCGGCGCGGCGCGAACGTCCGACTGCGGCAAGCGCCTGTTCGATATCGGCGATCAGATCCTCGACATCCTCCAGTCCGGCGGACAGGCGCACCGTGGAGTCGGCGATGCCGAGTTCGGCGCGCGCTTCATCCGACAGGTTCTTGTGCGTCGTCGTCGCCGGATGGGTTATCAGGCTCTTTGCATCGCCAAGATTGTTGGAGATCTTCACCACCTGCAGGGCATTGGTGAAATCGAAGGCGGCCTTCTTGTCGCCTGCAATATCGAAGGCGATCAGGGTCGAGCCCGCCGCCATCTGCCGCCGTACGACATCCGCCTGCGGATGGTCGGCGCGGCCGGGATAGATCACCCGCGACACGCTTGCCTGATCCGCCAGGAAATCGGCGATCACGCCGGCGTTCTGCGTTTGCTGTTTGACGCGCAGCGGAAGGGTTTCGAGTCCCTTGAGCAACGTCCAGGCGTTGAATGGCGAAAGCGACGGACCGGTGTGGCGAAAATAGTCGTGCAGGTTTTCGTCGATCCACTCCTTCGAGGAAAGAACGACGCCGCCGAGACAGCGGCCCTGGCCGTCAATATGCTTGGTCGCCGAATAGACCACCACGTCCGCGCCGAGTTCCAGCGGCTTCTGGTAGAGCGGCGTGGCGAACACATTGTCGACGACGACGCGCGCGCCGATCGCATGCGCGATGGTGGCGACGCCGGCGATGTCGATGACTTCCAGCGTCGGATTTGTGGGGCTTTCCAGGAAAAACAGCTTCGTGTTCGGCTTTACCGCCTGTTGCCAGTTGTCGAGGTCGGTGCCGTCGATCAGCGTGGTTTCAACGCCGTATTTCGGCATCAGCGTCTCGACCACCCAGCGGCAGGAGCCGAACAGCGCCCGCGCAGCCACGACATGATCGCCGGCGTTGAGCTGACACAGAAGAGCCGCAGAAACCGCCGCCATGCCGGAGGCCGTGGCGCGCGCATCCTCGGCGCCTTCCAGCGCACACATGCGCTTTTCGAACATGTCGACGGTCGGATTGGCGTAGCGCGAATAGATGAAACCGTCGTCTTCACCCTTGAAGCGCGCTTCGGCCGCTTCCGCGCTCTCATAGACGAAGCCCTGCGTGAGATACATCGCCTCCGAGGTTTCCCCGAACTGCGAGCGGCTGGTTCCCGAGTGGACCATCCGTGTCGCCGGCCGCCATGTGTCGCGGTTCGATTGCGCGTCGTTCTTTCCAAAATCCGTCATTGCGTTCACCCAAACAAAAAAACCGGCTTCGCGTCGCGAGCCGGCTTTCACCCCGACCTTTTAGCGACTTGTTTAACGTGGCAGCAAGCCGGTCGGCCAAATCACCACGGGATAAGCATCCTTTACAGCCTCGCTCTGCTTGCGTCAATCATGCGCGGCTGCAATTGATAGCGCCATGACAGGAAGGGGGAGCGATGCGGCAAACCGGCATACTCTGCGACGACGATATTTCCGGCTTGTTTCGGGACGGGCGGCTGATCACCGAACGGCCGCTGGCCCCTGACCAGATCCAGCCAGCGAGCCTGGATCTGCGGCTGGGCGCGAAGGCCTACCGCGTACGCGCCAGCTTCCTGCCCGGCCCCCGCAGCACCGTTACAGACAAGCTGGAGCGGCTGAAGCTGCACGAGATCGACCTCGCCAACGGCGCCGTGCTCGAAACCGGCTGCGTCTACATCGTGCCGCTGATCGAGAGGCTGGATCTGCCAAACGGCGTATCGGCCTCCGCAAACCCGAAAAGCTCGACCGGCCGGCTCGACATATTCACCCGCGTCATGGCCGACCGCGCCCAGGAATTCGACAAGATCGAGGCAGGTTATAGCGGTCCCCTGTTCATGGAAGTCAGTCCCCGCACCTTTCCGATCGTCGTGCGCAGCGGTTCGCGCCTGTCGCAGATCCGCTTCCGGGCCGGCAGCGCCGGCCTGAGCGAAACGGAGCTCGCCGTCCTGCACGCCGCCGATCAGCTCGTCGCCGCCGATCATCCGAACATATCCGGCGGCGGCATTGCGCTTTCGGTCGATCTGGCCGGTGGTCCGGACGGTCTCGTCGGCTACCGGGGCAAGCATCACACCGAAGTGGTCGACGTCGACGTCAAGGCGGCGCACGACATCCTTGATTTCTGGGAGCCCATTCACATCCGCGGCGACCGGTCGCTGATCCTCGATCCGGACGAGTTCTACATTCTCGTTTCGCGCGAGGCGGTGCATGTGCCGCCGCTTTACGCCGCCGAAATGACGCCCTTCGATCCGCTGGTCGGAGAATTCCGCGTCCACTACGCAGGTTTCTTCGATCCGGGGTTCGGCCACAGCGGAGCGGGCGGCAAAGGCAGCCGCGCCGTGCTGGAGGTTCGCAGCCACGAAGTGCCGTTCATCCTCGAAGACGGCCAGATCGTCGGTCGCCTTGTCTACGAGCACATGCTCAATCGCCCGCGCGCGCTTTACGGATCCGACCTCGGCTCCAACTATCAGGCCCAGGGCCTGAAGCTTTCAAAGCACTTCCGCTCGCCAGAAGGCTGAACGCAATACGTCAGGATTTCTCCGCTTCCGCTTTCATGGCGCGCACCTCGGCCCTGAGCGCGCGGATTTCATTCAGGATCACTTCCTGCTCGCTGTGCATCGCCTCGCGGTCGGCGGACGCCTCGGCTTCATGCTCGGACTGCATGGCCGACACGATGATGCCGATGAACAGATTGAGCACGGTGAACGAGGTGGCGACGATGAAAGGCACGAAGAAGGCCCAGGCCATCGGATATTCGGCCATGACCGGCCGCACGATCCCCATCGACCAGCTTTCAAGCGTCATGATCTGGAACAGCGAATAGGCAGATTCGGGGATCGAGCCGAACCATTCGGGAAAGGCCGCGCCGTAGAGCTTGGTGGCCATCACGGAAAAGACGTAGAAAACGAGGCCAAGCAGCAGCACGATCGAGCCCATGCCGGGCAGCGCCGCAATCAGCCCGCCGACCACGCGTCTGAGCGACGGCACCATGCTGACCAGCCGCAGCACGCGAAGGATGCGCAGGGCGCGCAGCACCGACAGGCTTCCGGTGGCTGGAAGCAGCGCAATGCCGACGACGATGAAATCGAATATCCGCCAGGGGTCTGAAAAGAATTTCAGCCGATAGACGGCCATCTTGGTCAGCAATTCGACCACGAAGATCGCGAGAATCAGCTTGTCGAGAAAAAGCAGCAAACCGCCGAAATGGGCGACCGCCGCCGGAACCGTCTCGAGACCGAGCGTCACCGCGTTGATCACGATAATCACGGTGATGGTCCATTCGAATTTGCGGCTTTCGATGATTGATCGGAGCTGTTGCATTGCGGACCGTTGGCTGGAGAGTGCGCCTTGCAGATGGCGCCGGGGCGCCCGGCTGTCAAGGCGTCAAAAGGCGTTTGGGCAGGATCGTATGATCCGGCGCGAAACATTCGGCGTAGAAAGATCATACGGCATCAAGATCAGGAGAAGTCCATGCCCGTCACGCTTTATCCGGCTCACTCCGCCGTACCATCGATCGGACAGGTCACGCTGGAAGTCGCATCAATATGGGCCAAGGCGCTCAATATCGACGATGTCGGTCCCGATGAGGACTTTTTCGACCTCGGCGGCCACTCGATGATCGCCGCCGGAATTCTGGGAGACGTCGCGCAGCGGTTTGGCTGCGCGCTCGCACTGCCCGACATGATCGACGCGAACACACCTTCCCTGATGGCCCGCCTGATCATGGAGCGTCGAAGCGGCGCGTTCGAACGCGCGGCGTGATTTTTTTGCGTCGCTTGCTGCGCGGCCGGGGGCGGCGTCGCCGCCTCCGGCATTGAACCTATTCGGCCGGTTCGATCTCCGACGGCCGCCAGCTCTTGTCGAAGAAGGACGGCTCCGGACTGTAAAGACGCAGGATCGTGAACCAGCCCTTGTCCGGGTCGGTCTGGATCCAGTTGCCACGATCAACCCCATCGGGCTGCTCAGGCGAGAACCAAACGGTGGTCGTTCCATCGTCAGCGGCGGTTGCGGCCGGAGACGGGAAACTCTGGCTTCCGGCCCGTGGATATTTCTGCGGCGTGGCGAGCATCGAGCGAGTCTGGTTGTCGTAGAGCGTGAGCGACCAGAAGGCTTCGGCGGGTATATCCTTCGGCAGGGTCACCTTGTAGGTTTTCGATCCATCGAAGGGACTTCCGCCGGAATCGAGGAAATTCATCAGGTACTGCGAGCCGACGCCCGGAATGCGCATGATCATTCCTGGTGAATCCAGCGTGTAGCCATAGTAGAAGGCGGCGCGCGAATCGAGCGTGCGCGCGCCCGTCGGCGGCAGCGGCTTGAACATACCGTCTTCGAACAATGGCGGCGGCGTTTCGAAGAACGCTCCGCTCTCCCACAGCATGCTGCCCCAGTGCGATCCGTCGTAGTAGGCCCAGTCGGGGTGTTTCATCGCGTAGCGCCAGTTCAGGGACCGACCGGTCGCCTGTCCGAAGGCGGCGGCGTCTGACAGAATCTTCTTCATTCTATCGTCAGGCTTGAACGCCTTTCCGTGGACGATGCCGATTGCGGCGAGTTGGCCGGCCAGCTCCACGTCGTAGCTGGTGGCCGGCTGGCTCTGGACAACCTCGTTGATCAATTCGAAAAAACCGAAATCGCTGGGCGGTATCGTATTGTAGGCCAGTCCCGTTCCCTCGATGAACTTCGTCTCGGGGATCTCCGGTTCGCCGGCAATGCGCACCGCGCCCTCAAGGGCCTGCGCGATGCTGGAGCCGTATGCGCCGGGCTTGTAAGGGTAGATCTTCAGGGTTTTCTTGACATTTTCGACAGCCGGTTTGGGGTCGTTGTCGACGAGGTAGGCGCGCGCCGCATAGAGCGCGAGATTGGTTTTCGAATGCGCCACGAAGTAACCGCCCTCGGGCAGCGGGCCGTCATAGTCGGGGCCGACGATCAGGTATTTTCCGCCAAGCCCGCGATCGGGTCCAGGCCCGCCGATATCGATGATCCAGGAAAACCACATGTCATTGATGGTTCCCACGGCGTTGGACGGCTGTTCGATCACGATCGGACCCTGGCTCAGGTCGAGACCTGTCAGGTAATAGACCGTATCCGCATTGGCCGTGAGGAAAAGCGAGCTGGAATCCATGAACTCGGAAAAGATGATGACGTCTCCGGGCTTCGCGCCAATGCTTTCAAAGCCCTTGACGAGCGCCATGGCCGACGCGCCGCGAAAACTGTTGTTGTAGACGTTCAGCGCCCGGGTGAAATCAAGCGTGTCATAGACTTTCGAGGCGGTCGCTTCGGTCGGGACGCCGTCCACGAACTCCAGGGTTCCGAGGTGCGTGTCGATCGTGTCGGGCGCCGAGAGCGACCGCACGGTCTCTTCAGATATCTGGGCGAAGGCCAGACCACCTGTTATTGTCAACGCAAACGCCAGCGTCGCGCACCCCGTGATTATCCGGCGACTTCCAATACCGTTTCGTTTCATGATGTCCTATCCTGATACGGAACTGTCCGCTCGAAGAATTTCTGCTGCGTGGTCCAAGTGACGATTGCAGAGTTCTTACAGACGCATGACAGCTCAGATGTAAAACCAAATCTTATTATTTGGATGACACGCCAACCAAATAACTTTTTACGTGTATCATCTTTGTTGTGAAATAAAATGCGAGAATGCGCACAGCGTCAGATTTCGTCGGGATCATCATCCCGCACGATTCCAAAGTCTTTTGACCGCGTCTTTGGATCCATAGGCAGTTTCGCCGCCTGCATGCCGAGGCGGAGCAATTTCCGCACCGCCGCCGCCCGGCTCGGCATGCGCTGCGAGAAGCGCCAGTCGTCTATCGCCGCAAGCTCTTCCTCATCGAACATGATCTGCACACGGGTTTCCCGAGTGTTCGAGGGCATCGGACCGTCCAGTATTAAACGAACCAAGGCAATTTGGTCATTCAACGCAAACAGTACAAATTACGCAAGTTGCTGCAATTGAGGATTGCGCAAGGGTGGCGCAAGGACAGCGAGCGTCGGATTTATTGTCCCGGCGAAGTTTCCTATGATGACGGAAAATTTCTGACCGACGACAAAGGCGCTTTGATACGATGGAACTCTTGATGAAATGCGGAAACTGCGGGCAGCAAAACAGGATCGTCGCTGCCACGGAGCTGGATTTGTCTTCGAAGCACCTGATTTTATGTTCGAAATCCCGCGCGCCTCTAGCCGACCGGCTGGATGGCCGCTCCCGGCCTCTCGAAAGCGAAGGCGAACCGCGCGACTTTTAGCGCGCTATTTTGATGCGTAGACCCGGCAATTGCCATTGTGGTGGAATTTCCACCGTTTCATGGCGTTCTTGCATCGCTGGATCGCGTTCTTTTCGGCGTCCTCGACGGACCGTCGATTGAGCGACACGCCGCAGACATACACGCCATATTCATAATTGATCTTGCTTTGCGCATAGGCTGAATGACCGCCTGCGGCCTTGTATTCCTGGGCGGCCTCGGTGCATGGATCGTCCGGATTTTTCGGCAGCGCGCGCCGCAACTTGCCGTATTGGCCAGACAGGTTTCCCGACGATTTCTTGGACGCAGTCTGACCCGGATAGGCGGAAAGGCTCACGCCGACTGCAATGGCGAATGAAAGCGAAAGACGAAATAAGAATCTGAAAAACATACTACCCATCATACCCTGTGGATTTCTTCACAAGTTATTTTTTTATGAACCACGCCACCGAGGCAAGTATTGGACGCAATATTTTCGTACTATCAGTTGCATTCTTCACAGGTCTGTCATCACACTCGGTTCGCAATCTTGAGATCAACAAACGTGAAGCCAACGAAGCCGATGTTCGAGTACTTCAATTTGCGCGGCGGGGATCAACCGCCGGATCTCGGTTTCGATAAGCCGTTCAAATGCCTTGTCCTGATCCGCGAAGACGTGACGGATACATGGCGGGTCGCGATGAGCCGCTGGCTGGTGGCGTCGGGGTGCCTCTACATGATGGCATGGGGCCGCGACTGCATCCTGTGGGACGACAGCGTGGACTGTGCGAACATCGAAAAATTCCCCGGCGACATTCCCGACGACAAATTTGTCATAACGTCGTGGCACAACGACGAAACGCTGGAAGATGTCGTCGATTTTGCGACGTTCTCGGCCAATCATTCCAGAGTCCCGTTGGAGACACTGGTCGTTCTCGATATCGGTCCTGACAGTCGCAAGGACGAGATCGCGGCGCTGATTGAGAAATGCCGACGCGAGGCTTTGGAAGAGGCGGCCGCGAAACCTCGCCCAAGCCGGTTCAGACTGCGTTGGCTGGAGCGATTACTTCCGAAATTCGGCTCAATGATTATGAAGGCCGGTCCCCGCATTCAGACACAAAACGAAAGAATGCCGCGACTCTAGTCCGTATGCCCCTCGGGCATATGGGTCTCATTGCTGATCCCTTTCGCGTCAGGGCGTCCCTGAGAGAAAAAACACGGTTTGAGATCAAAACACTTGACTGGCACGCTGATCGAGACGTCGATGCCATCGCACAGAAGTTCACTCGATGAATGTCCATGACATTAAAAGGGCCGCACGATCTCCGGTGCGGCCCAATTTCGTCCGTGATGGACAAAATTCAGGAGGCGGCGTCCTTGTTGACCCCGCCCTTCATGGCGATCGCTGTCATGCGGCGGTCGCCGTCATAAGTCTGATCGAGGCATTTTTGCAGAATCGCCGCGTCACCGTCCAAACCAAGGCGGTTGGCGAAGGCGGCCAGCGTCCCGTAACCTGCAAGTGCGTAATGTACCATGCGCTGATATTGCGGGATGATGGCTGCGTCGCGCACGTCAGCGTCCGTGATCTCGTCGGACAAGCCATGCGCGCGCGCTTCCTTCACGAGGCCTTCCATACCCTTGCAGTGCTCCGCGTTCGGCTTAATGCCGTGGTCGTTGCACAGCTTTTCTATTTCGGCGATGCCATCGGCAATACCGTTGCCGCCATCGATCAGCGCCTCGGACAATTCCTCGTCTTGGGCAGCGCGGCCCAGTTCGGTCACGACAGGCAGGGACTGGGTGTTGGCGCTCCAGATGTCCTGCAGTTGATCGAGGTAAATGTCTTTGAGTGAGTTCATCGTCATGTCGGACTCCTTCTGTATGGTTAGTCCCCCAACGACTGGCCCCACTGAAAGTTCCTTTAGTCGATAGTGCTTGTCTGTATCCTGTTGCCCGCGCGAAACGCCGCATTGACCGTCCGATTACTGATTGGTTGCGTTTGCAGTCCTTGCGGCTACGGCAGCTATGCGGTGCTGATCCGAAGGGGCTAAACGACCCGCATGAGAGCGCGAATCTGCCACTCAGGTTATCGAGATGAATGACGTTGAAAGGCTCGAAGCCGACATACGAGCCCTCTTCCTTCCACGGGTCGCTGACTCGAGCCGCATATGCCGAACATGCTCCAGAACCTCGTGGCAAAAAAACCGAACCAGCTGGCGCGCTACAGCGCGGGTTCCATTCCCGCTACCCGCTCCAGTGTGAAAAGGGACTGGACTGAACCCCATACATGGGTCAGTGATGACGGTTACAGTTCTCTGTTCCAGGTCGATATCTGGAACGGACACCGAAATGCAGCCTGATCCCCATGCCAGAGAAGGTCCGGAAGCGGCCGGCGATCTCTGACACCGGAGCGGTTGCGGCGAACCGGAGCACGCAAGAATTCCGATGGTGGGCCGGTCAATGAACCGGTATTGCCTCGGGAAATTTCCAGTTGCCATCGACAACGGATTCCTCCGGCCTGTACAGGCGGACCAGATAATTCCAGTCCTCGACAATCTCCAGACAGTTCAGGCGGTCGTCGTCGCAATGTCCGAAGTTGATCGTAAAGGAACCGTCATCGTTGGGACTGGCCGTGACATTGTTGTAGGAATAGATGCCTGTCTCGCTTTTCGGAATGAAGCCTTTGCCGTCGTAAAGCGTCACCGACCAGAAACCGTCCACGGGGACGTCCTTGACCGTGAGTTGGTGAGGAATGTTACCGTCGTTCTTGTCGGGGGCGTAACTGAGATAGATTGCATCCCGCGGCAGGTTGGCTCCCCAGCAGCAGGCAACACCCATCATGTGATTCAGCCTCTCGACCTCGTCCCTAATGCCGAAGAAGGCTGACGTATCCGAAACCGACGATGCGAGCACGTTCAGAGCATCGCGGAACGCATGCATCCGGTCGGTGTCCCAATCCGGCATTTCGAGCGTTCCGGTGGATGCCTGGGAAACCTCGATCGCATCCTGCAGCGCGTGCACCTTGTCCAGGTCTCCTTCGCTGCCGGGATCGACAAAAGTGCGCACAATCGCAAAGATATAACGCGTCCCGTATTCGTCCTCGGTGAATTCGTACTCTCCGGGCTCGTAGATCGCGGGAAAGATGCTGTGATCCTCGTTGACGATCAGGAGCGATTGAAAGCGGTCTCCGGTCTCCGGCATGGTGATCGTCAGCGGTGTCGTCAGATCGAAAACCGCCACCGAATAAACGGTATCGCGGTTACCCCGGATCGTAATCTGGTTGTCGACGTCGTAGAGCTCGCGAAAGTGGCCGAATTTGCCGAAGGAATCGTATTTTTCGATATATCCCTTCATCTGCTCGTCGGATTCGGCGCGGGCATAGGTGTCGAGTGACACCGGTTCGACGGATTTTGCGACAGCGGTCGCGGCAACGAAAACAGCTGCGGTAACCAGAATCTGGCGGATCATCAGGTTGCTCCTCTCGATCAGTTGATGAGTTGAAAATCTTCGGGTTTCCATGACTTGTCGAACCAGGGCTGAAGCGGTGCGTAGAGCCTCAGAATCACCGAGTAGCTCTTGCCCCGTACGGTCTGGATCCAGTTGCCCGCTTTGCCTGCCGGAGGCTCCGGTCCGAACCATATCGTGTAGGATCCGTCACGGTTCGCCTCGACCCTGCCCGTGGTGCTGTCCAGGCCGGCAAGTTTCTGATTGGTCTCGAGGATTGACCGTGTCTGGCCGCTATAGACGACGAGTGACCAGAAATCGCCTGCCGGCACGGGGCCCGGAAGCGTCATCGAGTATGTTTTCCCGCCGTCAAGATAGGCTCCGGATGCATCGGTGTTGGCGACTTCGTATGCCGAGCCGCTTCCGGGTTTGGGCAGGACCATGGCGGGCGTGATGCCGGTTGCATAATAGTGGAACATGATTCTGTCATCGATCATGCGCACCGCGCCATCGAGAAACTCATGGCTACCGCCGGCGAAGGGAGACCACCATTGCCGGTCCTTGTAGAAATAAAACCGATCGTCACGCGGGGAAAAGTTCAATGCGCGCGCGGTGGCGTTGCCGACTTTCACCGCGTCCTCGAGAATCGCGCGCATCCGCGCATCCGGTGCAAATTCCTTGCCTTTTCTAATGCCGATGGCTGCCCATTGTCCGGCGAGTTCCGGAGGGAATGCGCCATCCGGTTCACGCTGTACTGCGGCATCGAGTTCCTCGAAAAAGCTGAAATTGTTGGAATGGATCGTGTTCAGATGCCTGCCTGAAAGATTGACGAATTTCTGCTCGCCACCCGCGCCGTCGTCTGACAGCAAATACTGGCGGAATCCGTTTTTGATTTCCTGGCTGGCTTTGGCTGTATCGCCGTCGGATACAAATCCGCGGAAGATGAACTCGTGGAAATTCGTCCTTGTCGGGATGACAAAGTATCCATCCGGCGTGGCGCCGTCGTAGTTGGGCGGCAGGAAGAGGTACTTTCCGCCTTCACCGGCATCCGGACCGGCTCTTCCAAGGTCGATCACATAGCGAAAATAGGCATCGTTCACCATGCCGAGAACGCCGGAAGGAACCTCCATCACGACAGGTCCATCGGTCAGATCGATGGAGCCCCAGGCGTAGAGCGAGGTCGTGTTGGGCGTCAGAAACAGGGAGCGCGCATCGAGAAGGTCCTCGAAGATGCCCAGATCGCCGGGCTCCACACCGGTGGAACGAAGCCCTTCTATGATCGAATAGACAGAAGCGGCCGGCATGCCTGTATGAAAGGTTTCGACCCCGCGGTGGAAATCAAGATAGTCGTAGAGCCGTCTGGCGGTATCCGGCAGCGGCATGCCGTCGAAAAACTCCAGGGTTCCGAGTGCGTCGGTTTCAATCGTGTCGGCCGTGACAATCGACGGCGGAATGTCTGCGGAATAGGTCGGCTTGTCCTGAGCCATGGCAACGCCATACCAGACGAAGGCCCATATGAGGCCCGCCCTCAACCCGGACAGGGCTATCAACGGGACAGGAAACTGCATGTCACTCCCTCCATGACAGTGTCACCGGTTTGTCGGCGCCGGAACGCTATGGTACCGTCCGCCCACACGACCACTCATTTTGTGACAAGCGCATTCAATCCGTCGGATCGAATTGAAAGCGTTTCCAGGGCCGGCCTGTCATGGCGATAGCGACGATTACCGCAAGAACACTCGGACAGATGCCCGATCTGATCCTGCGGGAATGCGGCGAGCGGGCGCTGGAGCGGACATTTGCGGCGGCCAAACTGCCGCTCCATCTGATTGAAGACCGCAACTATTTCATTCCCCAGATATCGCTAAAGGCTTTCGTGGCGGAGGGAAGTCGTCTGCTGGGTGACCGGGACATCGGTCTCCTCGCGGCGCCTGTCCTCTCGGTCACCGACTATGGTCTCTGGAGTGACTACGTGCTCACGGCGCCGACTCTCGGCGGAGCTCTGCAGCGTGCAAGAGAAGCGGTGACGCTGCATGCGAGCGGCGATTGCGTGGCTCTCGAACCGCGCGGCAACCATATGCGTTTCACCTATCGCTTCGCCGAGTCGAGAGGAGAAGACTACGACAACGTTGCGTTCGTCGCAGCGTCGATCATGTTGAGTATCGTTCGCGCCTATGCGGGATCCGGCTGGCGGCCGCAGTGGCTGGAATTCAACATCGCGCCGCGTCGATCGGTGCAGCGTATTGAAGATACCTTTGGCTGCATCGCGAAACTGGGCGCTGAAACCGTTGCGTTCCCTGTCCCGGTTCGAATGCTCGCAATGCAGCGACCGCCGCGGCGCGTGACCGATGTGGTCAGCATGGAAGACGTCATGCGGGAACGGCTCCGGCGTCCCCCGGCCACGCTCGTTGACGCCGTGTCCGAGCAGATCCGGTTGCGCATTCGCGAAGGGCAGCCATTGCTCGATGATGTCGCCCTGGCGTTGGGCATGGGACCCAGGACCCTTCAACGCGCACTGGATGCCGACGGTATCGGATTCCGTTCCCTGGCCGGCCGGCTGAAGATCGAGCGTGCAAAGGAACTTATGCGTCTTCCGGATATGAGCGTTACCAGGGTCTCTCTGGAACTTTCCTATTCGACACCGGCTAATTTTGCCCGTGCTTTTCAACGGGAAACCGGGGTCCCTCCGGGTTTGTTTTTGAGCAAACTGCCGGGGTGAGGTGATTTGCCGGACTTCACCATCTTCTTCCCGCCTGTCTGGACCGCAGCCTGTCAGTGCCGGAGGTGCCACGGAAAAACTATCAAGGCACGAAAAGTCTTCGAGGCCTGGCAGAATTCCGGCCGGAAACCTATCGCAGCGCCGCCTCGATATTGCCGCCGTCGACGGTGAGAACGCCGGCCGTGGTGCGCTCTGCCATCGCAAGGTCCAGGAAGGCTTTCGCCACATGGTCTGCCGTCACTTCCTGCTTCAGCAGGTTGCCTGACATGTATTCCTTTTCCGAAACGCCGCGCGCCTTCGAGCGGCTGGCGATCATGCTGTCGTCGAGCAGGCCGGAGCGGATGCGGTCAGCGTTAACGGCGCTCGAGCGCACGCCGATCTTGCCGTATTCCAGCGCATATTGCCGCGACAGGAACAGCGTCGCCGCTTTCGGCACACCATAGGCGCCAAAATTCGCGCCCGGATTGATCGCCTGTTTCGACGTATTGAACAGCAGCACGCCGCCGGTCTGCTGCATCTTGAAGATCCGCACCGCGTTCTGCGCCACAGACTGGTGTGCGAAGAAATTGAGCTCGAAACTGGTGCGCAGAACGGCGTCGTCCAGCGTTCCGATCTCGCCCTGGAAGGCGGCGCCGGCGTTGGAAATGACGATATCGACGCCGCCGAAGGCTTCCACCGCCGCATCGAAGGCGGCGCGCACGCTTTGCGCGTCGGTCACGTCGCAGGCGACGCCGATCGACTGGTTGCCGATGGACTTGGCGACTTTCGCCGCCGCATCGCCATCCAGATCGGCGACGACCACATGCGCGCCGGTTGTGGCGAAAAGCTTCGCTGTGGCTGCGCCGATCCCGCCTGCGCCGCCGGTCACCAGCGCCACCTGGCCGGTCAGCGGCAGCACCTTGCGGCTTTTCAGTTTCGCCTGTTCGAGCGACCAGTATTCAAGCTTGAACAGTTCCTCCGCAGGCAGAGGATAAAATTTGCCGATCGCCTCGGCGTCGGCGACGTTGGCCGACCACACTTCCGCGACGTCGCCGGAAATGCTCGCCGTCTTGGCCGTGCGGCCGAAGCCGAAAATGCCGAGCCCGGGCACGATCGCCATGCGTGGCATCGGATCGAGGATGGTGCGCTCGATATCGTCGCGGGCGTTGTTGGTCTCGAAATAGGCGCGATACATCTCCGTATAGCGCTGCACCGCCTTGCGGGCCTCCTCGGCCCAGGCCTCGACATCGTCTGCGGGACAGGGCGGCAAAATCACCGGCCAGTTCTTGACGTGGATCGTCAGATCCGGCGTCGTCACGCCGCGCAACGCGTAGTCTTCGAGATCGGCGCCATTGATGAAATCGAGGATCGCCGGCGAGGTCCGGAAGTCGCACACGAAACGGTTGTAGCAACCCTCGCCCAACGCTTCCGCCACCGCGCCGCGCAACACCGGCGCAATCTGCAGCGCGCTCGCCGGATTGGCGGGCAGGTCCGTGCGCGGCGTGAAAGGCGGCTTGCCGTTTTCGGCGATATAGGCCTCGGCCTCGTTAATCGCGGCGATCATCCGGTCATAGGCCTGTCTCGCCGTGTCGCCGAAGGTGAAGATGCCGTGCTTGTCGAGGATCAGCCCCTCGACTTGCGGGTTCTCGTCGAAGACATCGGCGGCGGCTTTGGCGAGTTCGAAGCCCGGCGGGATGTAAGGCACGAAGCCCATGCGGGCGCCGAAGACCTTGTCGATCAGTTCGCGGCTGCTTTCCTGGTCAACCAGCGCCAGGATCGCAGTCGAGTGCGTGTGATCGACGAATTTGTGCGGCAGGAAGGCGTGCAGCAATGTCTCGACGGAGGGATTGGGCGAACCCGGATCAATCAGGCTGCTCCGCTGCAGCGCCACCATCGCCTCGTCGCTCAGCGCGTCGAGCGCGCGCGCCTTCAAGAGCGGCTCCATCTTGACGGCCGGAAGGCCGGGCGGCTCGATGAAGGCCATGTCCCAGCCGCTGCCCTTGACGCACAGCACGTCGTACTCGTCGCCGAGCAGATCTGTAACCCGCGTTTTCACCGATGTGTTGCCGCCGCCGTGCAGCACCAGTTGCGGAACCTTGCCAAGAAGCCGCGTCGTATAGGTGCGTAGAGCAAGGTCCTCGCCGGCATGCCCGTAATCCTCGATCGCCTGCTGCGCGGCCGCGTCGTTCCACTGATTGTCCATCGGCTCTCTCTCCCGGCTTTATCATTCCCGGCCCTTGTATCGCAGGCCTATTTAATTGACAATAGTCATGGTAGTGTGACAATCGTCAAGTTGTCGCCGTCGAGAGGAGATTGACGGCCCGCATTATAGCGCGGAATGTCTGATATGACAGACTGCGCGCAGCGTGTTTCAATTCAGCGATCGGGGAGGCGCCGGGATTTGGAGGGAGAAAGCACCAGGGGCCGCCGCCGTTACCGGCCGGACGAGCAGATCGAGGACATCCTGCTGCGCGCCGCCTGGATGTATTACTACGAGAACAAGAACCAGAGCGACATAGCCCAGGAATTCGGCGTGTCGCGGGCCACCGTGGTCAATTACCTGCAGCAGGCGCGCGAACGCGGGCTGGTCGAGATCCGGCTTGACCCCGTCGCCTTCAACCGCCAGCGCCTGTCGGTGGAGTTGTGCCGAAACTTCGGCCTGCAGGAGGCCGTCGTCATTCCCGGCAGCGAGCTTGATCTCGGCGGCGTGGCGCTCGGCGCGGCAAAGCGCTTTCCCGACCTGCTCGACGAGGGCGACGTGGTCGGCGTCGCCTGGGGCATGACGATCTTCTCCATGTCGGAAAAGATCACGCCGCGCCGCATCGACAACGTCACCATCGTGCAGATGGTGGGATCGATGGAAAGCCCGTATGTCTTCGCCGCCGAAAGCTGCTCCACAAACATTGCGAGACGCCTTGGCGCTCGGGTCGCGAATTTCTACGCGCCGGCCATTCTGTCCTCGGTCGAAGCCGCGCGCATCCTCAAGCAGGAGCCGGTGATCCGGTCGCAATTCGCCGAACTCGACCGCATCAACAAGGCGGTCTTCGCCGTCGGCTCCTGCGAGGCCAGCAGCCATGTGGTGGAAAGCGGCATCGCCTCGCTCGACGATCTGCAGGACTACATCGCGCGCGGCGCCGTCGGCGTGGTCTGCGGCCGCTTCATCGACGGCAGGGGAAACCACGTCGTCGGCCGGCTCGACGAGCGCATGGTCGGCATTACGCCAGACGCGCTGCGCGGTCTGACCGTCGGTATGCTGGTCTCGAACGGCTTCGACAAGGTGGCCGGCATGCGCGCCGCCATGCTCGGCGGCTACGTGACCCACCTCGTCACAGACGCGCCCACCGCCCAGGCGATTCTGAACGACGCGATTTAGCATTCGGTTGGCGCTGTGAAAGCAGGCGCGATCACTGTTGCGACCGGTGAAAGCTCGACGCCCCCGGCAGACCCCGGTCTGACTTATCGCCCTCGCAAGACCGGGATCAGAAACACCAGGCAGGCAAGCAGAAAGAATACGCTGCCGAACATCGGCCAGAATTCGCCCCAGCTCGCGATGATGAAGCCGATCGCCGATACGATGAACAGCAGCCAGCCGGTCAGGATGTAGTCGCTGTCTCTCAATCAGACCTCCCAACGGTTTCGCTGGCCTGAACTGGCAGATTCTGTTCTCTGACGCCAGTCCTGGCAGGCTGGACTGTTACGCATCGCAAACCGGGCGACTGATTTTCGACGCACAAACACGAATTGCCCGGCGCGGTTGATTTCCTCTTAACCGGCGCCGGGTTAAACTCAGGCTGCAACGATCTCATTCGAGTGGAACGCGATGCTGTCGCACGAGAACGTCTGGGCCGCGATCGACGCCCTTGCCCGCATCAACGGGATGTCGGTTTCGGCGCTCGCCAGAGGCGCGGGGCTCGATCCGACCGCTTTCAACAAGTCGAAGCGGAGGAGCGCCGACGGCCGCGCCCGCTGGCCCTCGACGGAATCGCTGTCGCGCGTTCTGGAGGCGACCGGCTGCACGCTGGGCGAATTCGAGGCGCTTGCCGCCGGCGACGCGAGCGGCGCGCCCATACCGGCCGATGCGCGCACCGTGCCGCTGATCGGCTTCGCCCAGGCCGGCGACGGCGGCTATTTCGACGACGCCGGGTTTCCGGCCGGCTTCGGCTGGGACACGGTCGAGTTGCCGACCCGCGCAAGCGGCCAGTCCTATGCGCTGAAAGTGCAGGGCGATTCCATGCTGCCGCTCTATCGCGACGGCGATACGCTGATCGTCGAGCCGCATGCAAGCCTGCGCGCGGGCGATCGTGTCGTTGTGCGGACATGCAACGGTGAGATCATGGCGAAGATCCTGAAGCGCTTCGGTCCGGACAGGGTGGAGCTGCTGTCGCTCAATCCCGAGCATCCGGATCGCGCGTTCAGCCGCTCCGAAATCGAATGGGCGGCCCGCATCGTCTGGGCGAGCCAGTAGAGAGGGAGGAGGAAGGCCACATGCGCACGCTTGTCATCTGCCTTGTCTTGCTGATCGGCGGGCTTGCCGCACTCATCCTTTACGAGCCGCCGAAAACAGAGGTGAGCCACACGACGGAAGCGCGGATCAAAAGCGGAAGCTTCCGCTGGCAAACCGCGGAAACGCCTGCGCCGGAAACCGAGGATAACGACGCGGGTATACGGCCGATTTCGCCGGATCAGTTCGCCGCGCCCTTCACCCGGGATTCCTCCGGCCTGGAGCGCATTGCGCCGCGCGCGCCTGCCACAACCGCGATGGAAAGCGAAACGCAGGACGCCGGCCCCGGACGCACGCCGCTGTTCCGGCCCAAGGTCGTTGCCGCCGGGTTGATCCGCTACGACCAGGGCACGCTGCAGCTCCAGGGCATCGACCTCGTCCTGCCTGGCGACATGTGCACGGCCCCGGACGGATCGCACTGGCCCTGCGGCGTCATCGCGCGCACCGCATTCCGCAATTTCCTGCGCGGCCGGGCGCTTTCCTGCGTCACACCGGGCGACAGCTGGGACGACACGCTGGTGACCGACTGCGTGATCAACAAGCAGGATCCGGCCGCCTGGCTCGCCGGCCACGGCTGGGCGAAGCCGAAACCCGGCGCCGGCGCGGCCTATGAGGACATGGCGCGCCTGGCCCGGCAGCAGCAAAGGGGCATCTACGGCGCCGATCCGCGCAAGGAAATGCCGGATATCGACAGCCGGGTGAGCGTCACCCTCGTGCCGGGCGAAGCGCCCGAGGCGGTTGAATTCGTTGAATAGCGCTTCCCACCGCACCGCCCAAACGCTTGGAAAATAACTGGAAAAGGCAAAAAATTTCCCGATCACGCTGGCCTTTGACCTGTAACATGTTATGAACCTGATGCCCGCCATTCGGCGGTTTTTCATTTTCAGGGGACGAACGGGGACACACATCGTGATTTTTCATGTTCTGAAGCTGTCGGCGCTGGCGATCATTGCGGCCCTTGTCGGCGCAGGCGCGCCGAGAGCGCAAACGGTGGACTCAATGTACGAGAGCTTCACGAAAGCCTATGGCGAGCCGCTCGAAAAGGGATATCTGGAACCCGTCGACATTCACTACATGCGCTACTGCGGCTCCAAAGAGGGATTCAGCCTCATCCTGTTCCGCGTCAACGGCAATACGTCGAGCAGTTGGACTGTAAACGCCCCCTGCGGGGAAGACATTGACCTGGTCGACATGGACATGAACGGCGAGCCTGATATTCGCTATACCGTCTCGTATAACGGAGACGGCTATACCCGCGAGGTTCAGGGGTTCCTCACACCTCGGGGAGACGCACTGAGAACGCAAGGCGAGTATCTGACATTCGAGGAGCGCGACGGGACTTTCCTGCTTGAGAAATACGGATTGCCCGCTGACAAGGTGGACCTCCTTCTTCGCATGGAACAGTCCGTCGAACTCGGCGATCAATGCGTCCGGGGAAATTTCTGTCCGTCCTTTCCCGAAGGCGGGGGATGCCGCATTCTCGTCCAGACCTGCCCCACGTCTCCGAAAGTGCAGGAAATGCATGTCGTCGGCGACGATGCGCTCGCCGCTCTTGAAGGCGACGCCGAATGGCTGGATTTCGTTGCACGCGTCGAGCAAAGCGAAGGGTATGTGCTGGCGCAGGAGGCGATTGCCGCCAGCTACAATGACACAGCTTTCACACCGAAGATGACCCCTGAACGGCAAAAGCTGGTCGACGACTGGCTCCAGTAAAGGACGGAATGATGACCGTATTCATGAGAATTCTGATCCTGGCCGCGGCGGCGCTTGCGCTGACAGGCGGGATTTCCCGGGCCCAGACCATGGAATTCGCCCTGTCGGGCGAAGACCGCATCGCGGGCGACGCGCATGGGACCGAGGGCGCGGCGCTGGACATCGACTGGGACGCCGAACTGAAACTCGGCCTGCTGATCGGCGAGCCGATCGTCTCTCTGCGCTTCCGCTACGACGTCGCGGCCGGCCGTGTGACGATCCCGACCCTGACCGAAAAGGGCCGCGGCTACGAAACGATGATGTATCGCCAGCTGTCGACCGAGCTGCAGGAGGGCGTGCGGCTGACCGACGTCAAGCTGCGCATGACGTTTGGAAGCGATGTCGGCGAAATCGACCTTGTGGCCGATGTCGGCGCAACGGGACAACCCGGCGCCTGGTCGTTCAACATTCCCGGCAGCCCCGACTGGGACGACCTGTTCGAAGGAAAGGGCGTCAGTGGCGGGATGCTTGACGCCGAGACCGCCAAGGCGGCCTGGGCCGGCGGCCTGACGCTCCGAACCGTCGTTATCGAGGACGCGGATCTCAATTTCCATCTCATGCACGAGACCTACATGCGCGACTATGACAGGGAAAAGTACCGCGCGCTCAAATCCGCCTATGACCGCCTGGCCGATGGCCTGAAACGCAGCTACGGCATCGAGATCGGCGCCGAGAAAGGCGCATGGACGGACGCCTATTTCGTCTCGGAACGCTCCGGCGAGATTGGAACGCGGCAAGAATGGTCACAGAGGATGCGGGATCTCGGCCGGCATCTCGACAAGCTTTCCCGGCTTCCGGACAATCTGAAAGCCGGCGCCAACCATGCGCCCTACGAGCAGGCGGTGCAGGATGCGGAGAAGCTTCGCGACAGCATTGTCCGCAATCTCGCCGCCTATGATGCCGAAGGCGTCGACCCGACCACGCTGGAACAGGGTTACGAGCCTGAATTCGGCGGTGATTTCCGCGCTCCGAAGGTGGTCGTGAAATGGAAGGACCGGTATGATCTCGACCAGTATATCACCGTCAATGAAGACGGAAGTCTGGGCGGCAAGGCCGGGCTGGAAGACATCTCGGACTACGACTACGACTTCGCCTATCAGAGCGTGAGCACCGGCGAACTGGCTTTTACCCATGGCTCGCGAAACTTTGCCAACTGCGCCTATCAGAGCGGCGACCCGGTCTATATGGGGTACGAGCGGCTTTCCGATCTGCAGGGCGAGGGCAATTCTCCCTCTCTGGCCGCGCCCTGCCCCAATGCAAACATCAGCAACATTCTCGCTCCGGTTCTGGAGGGAAAAGAGGCGTCCACGACGCCAGTCGTCTACAATCCGGCGACCGGGGAATATGCAGTCTCGACCGCAAGCCAGGTTTCCGACGGAGACTATGTGTATTTTCTCTATGATTCATTCGCTCTCTACAGCATCGACAAATCGGGCGGCGGCGAGGTTTACAGGGACCTCTACTTTCTCGACGAGGCCCTGAACGTCACGGACACCCGGTCGTGCGGCAGCCGGCCGACGGAGGAATGGTACCCCATGCCCGACTGCTAGACGCCCTACGCCGCGCCGCCCTGCGACGTGGGCATCAAAAACACGCGGCGGGCGATGTCCGAGTGGAGGCGCTCGGGCGCATAAAGCCCCGCCAGCGCATCCTTCGACATCAGGTCCGGATTGTCGCCTGCAAAGATCTCCGGATCGTCATAGGCCTTCGATGCCATGCGTTCGGCGATCAGGCTCATGAAGGCGCAGGTGATGGTGAGATTGAACTTGCGCGGCGCGCCGGCCCTTGCGGCGAGCGCGCGAATGCCGTTCGCATAGATCGTCGCGGCCTCCAGAAAATCATACTTCTTCAAAAGACCGAAGGCGACATGGACATGCTCGGCATGGCGGAACGCCGCGGGGTCGATGTCGCCAGCCTCGAACCGTAGGGTGATATCGGCATGGTCAACACAAACGCTCATTCGTCCTGCTCCCTGAATTTGTGGCTGTCGGCCGCCGTCCACTCCAGATCGTAGACGTCCTTCAACTGCGCGATCTTCGCGAGCGTCTCCGGCGAGAAGGGCGGCTTGTTCTCGAAACTGTGCAGCGCAATGCCCTCGATGAGATCGCCGACGGACATATCAAGATGCTCCGCCAGCCCCTTCATGACCTTCAGCAGGCGCTTTTCAATGCGGACGCCGGTCTGGACGCGTTCTGGCTTGGTGTTCATATTGGTATATATGTACGAATGTACACGTATTGTAAAGTGGCGATTTTGCGCGCAGTTGGATACCAGGCCATCGCTGCAGTTGGGTGAATGACCAAAAGGTGGTCGAGAGGAGACCGTAGCCTTCAGCCCAAAGCCGGCGCTCGTCCGAATTTCAGCTGCAAGCCCTGCGCGCGCCAGAATAGTAGATGCTACCTTCCGGCAAAAAAACCTGTGGAGTTCCAACGATCAAGCAAGCTGGTCTGGTTGGGACGACTTGATCGACGCGAACCACCAGACCAACAACGTTCATGTGCGCGCCACTTGCTGCACGAAGGCTATAGAGGAGCATTTCTTGACCACCAGATTTCCTTTCTGCGTACCTCATGATCGGCCTGGCTTGCTGATTGCGATGCTGACCTTCCTGTTTGCGGCCGTTGTGCCTATCCCGGCTTCCGCGCTGGAAAAGGGCGACCAGGCTGTCGTCGCCACCGAGCGGCTCAACCTGAGGAGCGGCCCGGGAACGTCACATGGCGTTGTTCTCGAGATGCCCGAGGGCACGCGGCTTGAAATAACCCGGATCGAAGACGGTTGGGCGCAGGTCTTGCTCGAAGAAGACTCGTCGATTTCGGGCTGGACAAGCGCGAAATATCTCAGCGCCGTAGATAGCGGTCCACCGGCGGACGCCGATGCGTTTTTCGCGGCTATGGCGGCTCGCCATGGAGAGCCGAGGGGCCGTGGCTCGATCGCCCAACTGAGCCTTCATTACGCCTACTACTGTTCGAACGGGGGAGTGGGGCTGGCGCTGTACCGGGAAGCCTCGCCCGAGCCAATCGTATGGGAGAAAGAGGAGTGGTGCGTAAGCGACCTCGAACCCAGAGACATAGATGGCGACGGGATACTGGAGGTCACCTATTTTGTCTCGGGTGGCGGAACAGGCACCTTCGGCGTCAAGGAGAAGCATTTGAGTTGGCCGCCGGACGCAGATCGTCCGGCATTGGGCTATGAATACAGAACCCTGCAGGCCGATACCTATTTCAATCGAGACTTTGAAGTGTCCATGGAGCAGGTCGTCGTTCGCGAGATGCAATACGGTCAAAATTGCCGTGCCGATACGTTCTGCCCGGAATGGCCGGAGGATGCGCAATGCCGCCCTGCGATGGTCTGCGATATCGCACAGGAGGGCACGATGGCAGTGTTGGGAGACGGCTTCCCCGACCGCCTGCGATCAGACCCGAAGTGGTTGGCCTATGTGCAGAAAATGGCCGCTCAAGGCATAGTCCTTGAAGGCGCTGAGGTCCCTCCTGAACTGACGCAACTGTCGCTGGAAAGCCTTGAGGCCGTTGACACGGGTGAACGCCCGGAGTTGACGGATGAGCGAAGAGCAAAGATCGAGGAGTGGTTGAATTGAATGCTTTCCGCATCCTCCTGGCAGCTTGTCTGTTCTCGTTTTTCTGCGCAACGGCAAACGCGAATGTTGTCGAGGGAACGTTTTCCGGCAATAGCCGGGTTGTCGGAGTAAAGGCGCCGACGGACGGAGCCGTGATGAATTTCGACTGGGAGGCGGAAGCCCGCCTCGGATTGCTCATGGGAGAACCTGTCGCTTCCATACGCTTCAAATGGGACAATCCGTCCGGAATTCTCACGATCCCCGTTCTGACCCTCGACGGGCGCGGATACGACACCATCCGTTTCGGGCAATTGCCGCAAGACCTTCAGGAAAAGCCAAGGCTTGTCGACGTCAGGATCCGGCTGACCGTAAGCGATGGCAGCAAGCTGATGCACATCATCTCGGATGTCGGCATTACCGGCAAGCCGGGCGAGTGGTCCTTCAACGTACCTGGCAGTCCCGATTGGGATGAGCTTTTGCTTTTCGCCGGGACTGATACCTATCTGGAAGAAGAGGCCGCGCGAGCAGCCTGGGCGAACGGATTGACCATCACCGATGCAGTGCTCGTAGACGCGACGCTCAGCCTTTATGACCTGCACGACGCCTATATGAACGGCTATGAGCACCGGGAGCGATACCGGGCGCTCGGCGCGGCCTTCAAAAGGCTTTCGGATGGCCTTTACCGAAGTTACGGCATCGACGTGCAGAACATCGACGATGGCTGGACGGACGCGTATTTCGTCGCGGAGAGATCCGGCAAGCTCGAAGACAGCACCGTGTGGTCAGAGCGTTTGGGCAAACTCGAAAAGGTCATCGAAAAGCTGTCCAGCCTGCCGGACGCGTTGCGCGCCGGAGACAACCACGCCCCCTACGCTCAAGCTCAACAGGACGCCGAGACCATACGACGTGCGGCGCGGCATGAAGCGCGCGCGTTCACCCCGGCCGGCGTGGACCCGAACGGGCTGCAAAAAGGCAGTGAACCCAATTTCACGGGAAGCACGGCAATACCGGCCCCACAGATAGTGCTGCGATTCTCTCGGAGACTCTGGGATAAGTCGAAGAGTAGTTTTCTTGTTCCTGAAGACTACTACCGTGTCCGCACTGGTAGATTGTCACGCGAATGGAACAGCTTGGACAGCGCCATTTATGTTCTATCCGACGGATACAGCTACTTTATTGAATTCGCAAATAGCGCAATATATTCTTGCGATAGTGATAAACCGATCACAAGAGTACATAGACGAATCGAGTGCCCTGTTGCCGGTATGGATTATTTTCGTCTTCCCTTATTCAATAAAAGACCTGCTTATTCGCACCCTTACTATTTCAATGAGGAAACAAGATTGGGTGAATTCAGAAGTATAGATGAAATCGATGATGGAGATTACGTATTTTTTCCAATTAATGGACTCGCCATATTTGAGAGAATTGAACGTCCAGACCCGGAACGAGACCCTGTAAAGCAGGTTTTCATCTATGAACTCGACGAAGATGGTGTTGCAACCTTGCTGATGAACAAGCCGTGTGAGGAGGGAATAACCGTGGATGACGCGGAAAAATGCCTGCCCTGACAAACGCGCATGTTGATTTGATCTTCATTCCCATCGGCGGGCCGTTTCGCCGCTCCCGTTCCGCACCACCTTCAATGGGCCCTTTGCGAGGCTTAATGGCGACGTTGCAGACGAGGGGACACAAAGCGATCGTATGGTTCTGTGCATCCAACAGCACGGCATCGTTTGCCCGGCGCCTTGTGCTCGTCTATGCCGCCTCTCCGGTTGCGATCGCAAGCCCCGGCCCCGGATGAACCGAAGGACGCCGGGGCTTGCTCAATCACTCGATAATAACCTCGAACGGCTTGCCGACCAGTTCCCCGCCGCCATAGCCGAAATTGCAGCCGTCGAACCCCTGGCGCGTCTTGCCGAGCTGCAGGCTGCCATTATATTCCGTGCGGCAGGCGTAGAGCTGGCGACCGTCGGATTCCATCCCCACCGGCAAGGAATTGTTGGGCGGCGTATGGAAAAAGGCCGGAAACCATTTCTCCTTGCCGACCATCAGCGAATAGACGGACGCCGTGAGTTCTTGCCCGCCATAGCTGAAATTGCAACCGCCGAAGCCGTGGGCGATCTTGCCGGGGTGCCGTCCGCCCTGGTAGTCGGCGACGCAGACGAAGAGATCCTTGCCGTTCGTGTCCCGGCCGGCCGGGAATGCGCGGCCATCGATCTGGCCGCCGGAAAGCTGCACCCAGCCCGGAGAGTCGTGCAGGGAAGCCGGCGCGAAGGGAGCCTGGCCGCGCCCGCACTGAGCAAGCAGATGCAGCATCTCGGCGGAGCCTCCCAGCGAATAGCGCGGGCCGCCCGGCTCGAAGTTGAGATTGAGCGTCATGCCGTCGCGGACTGCGGACAGCAGCCGGTCGTCGATCCAGGCCATCACCGCATCCGATTCCTGTGAAAACACCAAGGGAAACGGCCGGCCATCGACCAGAACGAGAACATCCGTCCCGGCCCGCGTATAGTCGGATATCAGACGGTAGCTGCCGGACGACAGTTCGAACCGCAGCAACTGTCCGAAATATTCCTGCTTGGTCGTGTCGATCATGTCCGCCCTGCAGGCGCCCGGCGCATCCTGGTAGATGATCCATGGCGTCGCGCGGGCGAAGATATTGCTCTGCGCGTTGCTCTCCCCGGAGAATGTCAGGAGTATGGCGGCGGCGGCCGCAACCCCGGTTACGCCTGCCTTGGCAAGCCATTTCATCGATGCATCAAACAGTCCGGTCATATCAAAATCCTGTCGTTTCAATGTCGGGGGTTTCTGCGGTCAGTCCCTGCTCAGGTTCAGTGTTCCCGCCTCCGCGGCGTCCTGCGTGCAGGACGCGACGGCGACGACCCAGGGAAACCGCGCAGTCGGGTCCGTTTTCATCTGCGGAAAGGTCCAGCACCGTCCGTCGTCCGAGACGACGGGCCCGGAACCGTCGGCCGACGGCACCTGGCGCCACCGCGTCGAATCCGGCCGGCAGACGGAAAGCACCAGTTGCGGCGGCTTCGACATGCCGGGGGCTTCGAGATCGATGCAGAGCCCGGGATGCCTGTCGATCGACAGCGTTCCGTCGGCGGCGGCTGCAAAGATGAGATCGGCTGGAATACGGCAATTGTGCAGGACGGGGGTCGCCCCCTCCTCCAGCGGGCCTTCGACGCCGATACAGGCGGCCGGGGCGAAGGAAGGCCACAGCATCATGCCGTCCGGCTGCGCGGCCAGGGCCGCCCTGGTTTCCGCCTCCGGCAATGCCCATGCGCAAATCCTGACGCCCGGCCGGACCCAGCATGCGCCCTCGCGTCTCACCGCGCCAATCCGGGACTGCGCATGGGTTGCGCCCCGCATGCCGTTCCAGTTCGCCTCGGCGACATCCCTGCCGGTCACGTCGACCTGCGCGAAATAGTCGTCGTTGCCGATCTGGAACGACCCGTCCGTGGAGGGGAAATACTGGCACCTGCCCTCGATCCAGGTCGTGCCGTCGACGGTGAGTTCGCAATCGACGGGCCGGCTCGTGCCTGCCACTGCGGAAACGGCGGTGGCCAGTGTGGCGAACAAAGCCATGACAACGATAAATGTGCGCATGAGATATCCGAAGCCGGTGAAGACGGGAACGAGGCCGGGCAGAGCCCGGCCGGTGGCATTACCTGGACGCACAGATCGTCGCCCGGGCGTTCGACCAGCAGCCGCCATTGCCGAGACGGAAATCGTCCCCCAGCCACGCCTGGGCGTGGGTCGCGCCGCGCTCGCCGTTCCAGTGACCCGAGGCCAGGCCGTTTCCGGACGGGGTGACTTCCGCGATGTAATCGCCGAGATAGCTGTCGCGATCGGTGTTGATCCAGAAGGCGCCGGTGCCGTCATTCGCCATCCAGATCGGGCAGTCCTGGCGGATATCAAGCAACAACCTGCCGTCGACCGTGAGCCTGCAGGCGCCGTGGATCACGTAGGAACCGCCGGTCGACGCCGACGCCGGCGGCGGGGCCGGCTGCGGCGACGGACTCTGCCCGCGCGCGCACTGCATCATCAGGTCGATCGCGGCGGACGATCCGGACAGCGAATATTGCGGCCCGCCCGGGTCGAAATTCAGATTGAGCACAGACCCGCGTTTGAGCGCCGCGACCAGATTGCGATCGATGCGGGCGACGACAACGTCGGATTCATGTGCGAATTTCGTGGGATAGGCCTGACCGTCCACCAGAATGTGGGTGAAGTCTCCCCCGGCCGTGTAATCGCTGATCAGCCGGAAATCGCCGGATGAAAACTGGAACCGGAGCAGCTCTCCGAGATACTGGCCCTTCGACCTGTCGATGATTTCCGCGCTGCACGCACCCGGATAGTCCCTGCGAACGACCCATGCCTGGTGGCGGGCATAGACCCCCGGTTCGGCAGGCCCGGCCGGCGGCTCATTGCGGGCGGCGCCCGCGCAGCTCGCGGCAAGGCTGCGGATATGTTCCGCGGCGCCCATGACGGTGTCACGGGAATTGTTCATGCACCAGTTGAAGTGCATGTCGTAGTTGGCGTGAACGCCTCTGTTGTAATCCTGACAGGCCGGATTTTTGCTGATCGCGTCCCTCGCGACATCCGCTGTCGTGGAGGCGTACTGGCGGCAGAACGGCCTGCTTTCGGCGCGACTGTCCGAGGCGCCCACCGCCAGCACTGCGAGCAGGCACCCCCATGCCAGCCCGACTTTTATTCCCATCGACCCCATGTATTGCCCATCCTTTTTTTGCGCTTACGCCACGCGTCATCCGCGGCGTCGCAGCTGCTCCGGCGCCGACCCGATGTCCAGAGCGGTGTGTCCCCCGCCGCTCCGCAACATATCGTTGAATCGATGCATGGCCTTCCAAGCATCCGGATAAAGCTTTGTCGATACGAGAAAAGGTACTTGCATTTCATGGCGGAATTTCCTGAATAGCTGTATCAAGAATACTTCACCCAATTGGGTTAAATTGCCCCGATTCCCGTTGCGATCAGCCTTAAATGACGTCGGAGTAACGTTGCTTTATGAATTCTTTTGAGACTTTCGAGCCTGTTCGATTCGATCGCAGCCTGACCCGCGAAACTCTGGATTCATTGATGACGATGCTGCCGGCCGAAAGCCGTCTGTCTCCGGAAATCCTCAGTAGCTGGTTGACGGAAGATCTTTACGGCGCAGGCGCGACCGGCGGGCTTCTGCTCGATAGTGAAGGGCGTTTTATGGAGAGCAGCCCTGGCGTCGAAGCCCATGCGATCGGCTTTATTTCCGACGAGCAGCTTATGCAGATTTTTCAACAGCGATTCGCGAACACGCCGACTCGCGCCGAGATGTCCCTCCTGAAATCGCTGCTCGCCAACCGGACGCTGCGCGAAATCAGCGCCGAAACCGGCGCAACCTACGAGACACGCCGCACCCAGGCCAAGGCGCTGCTCACCAAAAGCGGGCTTTCGAGGCAGTCGGAACTGCTGACGATCATGTCGGCGCTGGCGGCGACGAACATCAGCGCGCGACGCAAGGACACGGCCGACGCCGGCAGGATCGCCGATGAAACGACCGGAAGGCTGTTCGGCGATGCGGGGCGCCTGCACAATCTCACGATGAGCAGCGGGCGAAAGCTGTTCGTGATGGATGTCGGGCCATCCGGCGGGCGGCCGATCATCGTCATGCATTCGACCTTCCTGCCGTTTTATCCGATGCCGGACCAGGTCGAGTCGTTCGACAGGCTGAATGTCCGAATACTCATGCCGTTGAAGCCCGGTTATCTCGGAACCCCTGTGCACGCCGGCGACGGACTGGACAACATGGAGACCTTTGCGCGCGACGTCGCCGATTTCGCGAAGACCTTCAATCTGTCCGAGGCGCCGGTCATTTCCCACACGATCGGTGTGTTCGCGGCGCTGAAGCTCATGGCGCATTCGCCCCGACATTCTAAGGTCGTGCTTTTTTCGCCAACCTATATCAGCAAACCGCACGAGCAGGTTCCCGGCTTCATGTCGGAAGCGATACGGCTTGCGGGAAAATCCAGCAAGGCGATGATCGGCGCTCTCGGCCTGCTGGTCCGGATGATGAGCCTTGTCGACGCGTTCAGGGGTAGTTTCAGAAAGATCTATGCCGGCAGCCCACCGGATCTGGCGATCCTGAATTCGCAGGACCGTGTCGTCAGGGAAGTTATCCGCACCGCCACGCAGAGCTTACCGGGCCTTGCCAACGACCATGCGCTGATGCAGGCCGACTGGATACCGCTCATCCCGGACGACGCCGTCAACATCAAGATCGTCTTCGGCGCCCATGATCCGCATTGCGACTACCGCAGCGCACTGTCGCGCATAGAAAACGCATTTGTGCGTTACGAAGTGGTCGAGGATTTCGGACAGATATCGGCCATTTTCGAGCCGGAATTCACCACACTGCAGACGCTGTCCAGATAGACCATGAAATCAGGCGTGCGGGCGACAGAAGTCCGATGACAAACGGATGTCGGATGATATGATTCCGTCTCAGCCGATTTCTCCGCAACCCATAAGGCGAACCCCATGTTCATCGAGCATGCCCAGCATCTTCTGCTCGTATACGCGGCCTATCTCCTGGCGATCGCCAGCCCGGGCCCGAGCACCATGGCGATCATGGGCGTCGCCATGAACCAGGGCCGTCCGCCCGCCATTGCGCTCGCGCTGGGCGTCGTGT
Source organism: Flavimaribacter sediminis (assembly GCF_019492055.1). Taxonomy (GTDB): domain Bacteria; phylum Pseudomonadota; class Alphaproteobacteria; order Rhizobiales; family Rhizobiaceae; genus Flavimaribacter; species Flavimaribacter sediminis. The sequence goes on from NZ_JAICBX010000002.1 coordinate 561,340, forward strand.
CGGGCAGCCTGTTCTGGGCATTGCTTGCGGCGACCGGCATCTCGACGATCCTGACGGCCTATGCGGAGGCGCTCACCGCGATCAAGATCGCAGGCGGTCTCTATCTCCTGTACCTCGCATGGAAATCCGCACGGTCGGCGCTGACCGCCGACCCGCAGCCGAAGAAGTCCTTCGCGGCTGCGAAAACATCCGCGCACTTCCGACGCGGCCTGTTGCTGCATCTCTCCAACCCGAAGGCAGTGTTCGGGTGGATGGCGATCATGGCGCTTGGCTTGCGGCCCGATTCTCCCGCCTACACATTGCCGGCGATCTTAGCGGGCTGCGCGGCGCTGGGACTGACGGTCAATGTCGGCTACGCCTTCCTTTTCTCGACCGCGCTCATGGGGCGGGCCTACCGCAATTCCCGCCGCTTCGTCGAGGGCGCGCTTGCCGCGATCTTCGGCTATGCCGGCCTGCGCCTCCTCCTCTCCAAGACCTAGCGCCGAAGGTTTCGGGATCAGGGTCCCAGCGCACGCCGCGTGGCCCGCTCGGCTTCGTCGATGATCGCCTTGACCCGCGTCGGAGGCGGAGTCGAGATCAGTTGCAGTGCGATGCCGCGCAGGAGGCCAAAGAGCGACACGGCCATCGCGTCAGGATCGGCGTCTGACCGTACCGAGCCGTCGCTGATTCCTTCACGAACCTTGTCGGCGAGCAGACGCCGGAAGCGGGCGTCCTGTTCCGCGTAGAGCGGCATCAGGACCGGATCGGCGGCAATCGCCTCGCCCCACATCTGCAGGAACGCACGGGCGGCGGGACGCTTGTTGGTCACGTTCTTCAGGTAGGCGCGAACTGTGTCCGACAGCCAGGCTCCGGCGCTGTCCCCGGTATCCGGGAGGGTGAAAGCCTGGGCATCGCGCATGACCGCGCGGAGCAGATTTTCGCGGCTGCCGAAGTGATGGGAGACAATTCCCCGGCTGTAGCCGGCGGCCTCGCCGACCTCCGCCAGGGTGAGCGCGCGCGACCCGCGCTCGGCGATCAGCGCCGTCGCGGCGGCTATCACCTTGCGTTCGGTCTGCTCACGACGCTCTTGCTGCGTACGGCGAGCGGGAGGCTGATCAGGCATCGGGACTGTCCAGATATCGGGACGACGAAGCGTATGGTCCGCCGGTTTGTGCGCTCATCGGTCGGTAGCACGCGCGACAGAGCGCGCGCAAGCGGCGCGGGAGGAAAGATCGGCTCTTGCGTCTGAATGCCAATCATGTCTATTTACTTGTGTGTTAACAAACAAGTTTATTGGAGACAGTTTCATGTCGCGCACTCCACTCGTCCTCGTTCACGGCAACCCGGAGTCGGCGGTCATCTGGGGACCGCTCATCAAGGCGCTCGATCGGGCCGACGCGGTCGCCCTGTCCCCGCCCGGATTCGGCGTCCCCGCGCCGCGTGGCTTCGAACCGTCGATGACAGCCTATCGAGACTGGCTGGCGTCCCAACTGGAACTGTTCCGCGCCCCGGTCGATCTGGTGGGACACGACTGGGGCGGAATCCACGTCGCCGTGCTGGCGATGAGCCGTCCGGACCTGATCCGCAGCTGGGCCTCGGATGCGCTTGGCGTGTTCGCTCCCGATTACGCCTGGCACGCGCGGGCGCAGGTCTGGCAGCAAGAGGGCCCGGGCGAATCCTCGGTGCGGGAACTGTGGGGAGGCGACCTGGAGCAGCGGCTCAAGGTGGCGTCATCCCTCGGCATGACCGGGCGCATGGCGGAGCGGGTCGCGGCAGGCATGGATCCCGAGATGGGCGACGCCGTGCTCAAGCTGCTACGGTCGGCGCGACAACCGGCGATGGCCGAGGCGGGACAGCTCCTGCCGAGCGCCGCACAACGTCCGGGACTCGCTCTCATCGCCGTCGACGACTTCGGACGAGCCAGCGGGACGATTGAGCAGCATGAGTGGGCAGCAGAGCGATCGGGCGCGAAAATGGCGCATCTGGCGGGCGTGGGCCACTGGTGGCCGGAGGAGACGCCCGCGCCGGTTGCCGAGGCTTTGATGCACTTTTGGGCGCAGCTGCCAGGTCCTGCGGAGGCCTCCGCGATCTGCCCCAGGGTGTGACGTCCGGCAGCCGGTCAATTCCCCGAGCCGGTTGCTTCACAAAGCAGCAGACGAGATTGCCTGTCTCCAATCCAGCGCCAGTTTCCTGAACCCGACCGGATTGCTGGTGATCCTGGCGGCAGCGCCGGTGACATCGCATTGAGCGTCCAGATGATCTTTCGAGATGCCGATGCCGTTGTTTGTTGTCTTCGTCATGTGCAATGCTTGTCGCAGAGGGCATTGCGCCGCCCTTTATCCGTTAGGGCCTGCGGCGGTCTTCGGCTATTCCGGCCTGCGTCTGCCTCCTCAAGGCCTTGAGGTCAATCGGCCCCCAAACCGCTGTCGCAAAGGACGGCGATACTTGCCAAGATTGAGGAAACTCATCACATTCGCACAGTATTGGTGGGAAGGCCTCGAACGCAATGCTGATCAGGAACTGGCTCGACACCCATGGCCTCGCAGATCATGCTGCGGTTTTCGAGGAGAACGAGATCGACCTCGACGCCGCGCGGGATCTCAACGAGAATGATCTGAGGGAACTCGGCATCCCCATGGGGCCGAGGAAGAAACTGCTTCGCGCCATTGCCGCGCTCGCCGCCAACGCCGAAGACCCCAGCGTTGAAGGCGCACGAGAGGACCAGCTTTCCGCCGAACGCCGCCAGGTCACGATCCTGTTCGCCGATATCTGCGGCTACACCAACCTTTCCGGCGTACTGGACGCCGAAGAGATCCACAGCCTGCTTTCGACCTATTTCGGCGCCGTCGACGCGATCATCGCGGATTACGGCGGCTCCGTCGACAAGCATATCGGCGACAGCGTCATGGCGGTTTTCGGCGCCCCCGTCGCCCACAGCAACGACCCGGAGCGGGCCGTCAGGGCGGCGCTCGCCATCCAGGAAGCCATGCCGCGCGTGTCGGCGGAAGCCGGCCATGCAATCAAGGTCCACATCGGGGTCGCGAGCGGCCAGGTCGTGGCGAGCCAGGTCGGCAGCGAGAACCACTACACGGTAACGGGGGACTCGGTGAACCTCGCCTCGCGGCTGACCGACGAGGCGGGCGCGGACGAAACCTACCTTTCCTCCGCCGTGCGCCAGGCCGTCGGCTCCGACTGCCGCACCGAAGCGCTCGGCGAACTGTCGCTGAAGGGCATTGCCGAGCCGGTGCGCATTCACAGGCTCCTGTCCTATGACGCCGCGCCCGCGCACAGCGCTGACCGCCCGTTCGTCGGTCGGCAGACCGAATTGCAGCAGTTTTCGGCGCTGCTCGACGCCTGCCTCGACACGCAGGCCGGCTATCTCGTCTATCTGCGCGGCGAAGCCGGCATCGGCAAGACGCGGCTGACGGAAGAATTCGAACGCCGGGCGCGCGAACGCGGGTTCCGCGCGCACCGCTCGCTTGTGCTCGACTTCGGCGCCGGCAAGGGACAGGACGCGATCCGCTCGCTGGTGCGCAGCCTGCTCGCAATCCCGCCGCCCTATGACAGCAGCGACCGCGCCGCCGCAGTCCGCAAGGCGGCCGCCGACGGCGTCGTCGCCGACAACCAGATCACGTTTTTGAAAGACCTGCTCGATCTCGACCAGACGCCGGAGGACATGGTTCTCTACAATGCGATGCAGAACACGCAGCGCAACCGGGGAAAGCGCGAGACGGTGGCGAACCTGGCGCGGAGCCTCGCCCGGACGACGCCGCTGTTCATTCTTGTCGAGGACGTGCACTGGGCCGACGATATCGTGCTCGATCATCTTGCCGGCCTCGCGCGCGCGATCGCCGACGCGCCGGCGATCCTGGTCATGACGTCGCGCATCGAGGGCGATCCGCTGAGCGAGAGCTGGCGCGCCTCGATCACGGCGACGAACGTGGTCACCTTCGACCTGCGCCCGCTGCGGCCGGCAGACGCCCTTGCGCTCGCCGCCGGGTTCTTCGACGTCGCCAACCAGTTCGCGCGGTCCTGCGTCGAACGCGCGGACGGTAATCCGCTGTTTCTGGAACAGTTGCTGCGCGGCGCCGAAACGGCGACCGAAGAACAGGTTCCGGGCTCCGTGCAAAGTATCGTCCAGGCGCGCGTGGACGCGCTCGATCCGCCCGACAAGCAGGCCCTGCAAGCCGCCTCCGTGCTCGGCCAGCGGTTTACCCTGCAGGCGCTCAGACAGCTTGTCGACAGCCCGCAATACGGTTGTGGCAAGCTGATCGAACGCCACCTGATCCGGCCTGACGGCGAAGCATTGCTGTTCACCCATGCGCTGGTGCGCGAAGGCGTCTACAATTCGCTTCTGGCGCCGCGACGCAAGGACCTGCACATGCGCGCCGCCGACTGGTATCGCAAGCAGGATCTTGTTCTGCACGCCGAACATCTGGACCGCGCCGGCGACCCGTCTGCGCCGAATGCGTATCTCGACGCATCAACCAGCCAGAGCGACGCGCTGCATTTCGAAACGGCGGCGTCGCTGGCGCGCCGCGGCGTCGCACTGGCGTCAGACAGCGACCTTAAGTGCCGGCTCAACTGCACGCTCGCCAACGCCCTGCTCAACATCGGCGAGACCGAGAAGGCGATCGCCGCCTACGAGGAGGCGACCGGGCACGCCGGGACTGACGAACAGAGTTGCGAGGCCTGGACGGGCCTCGCCGCCGCCCTGCGCATGGCCGACCAGCAGGAAAGGGCGATCGAGGCGCTCACCCACGCGGAGGAAGCAGCCCGCCGCAGCAATCTGCTCGCCGAGCAGGCGCATATCCATTACCTGCGCGGCAATCTCTATTTCCCGCTCGGCCGGATCGAGGAATGCCTGTCGGAGCACGAAAGCGCCTACCGGCTGGCGCGCGAAGTCGGTTCGCTGGAGGCGGAGGCGCGCGCATTGAGCGGCCTTGGCGACGCGCATTACCTCAAGGGCCGGATGCTGACCGCCTATGACAACTTCCAGACCTGCGTGCAGCTCGCCGAGGCGCAGGGTTTCGGCCGCATCGTGGTGGCGAACCGGCACATGGTCGGGTGGTCGCGCCTCCACAAGATGGAGTTCCGCGAAGCGCTTCAGGACGGACTGGCGGCGGCCGAAAAGGCCGCCCATGTCAGCCAGCTGCGCGCCGAGGTGACCAGCCTTCTGCTTGTCGGCTCGATGAGTTTCAGACTGGGAGATCTGGATACCGCGGTGGATTATCTCGAACGCGCGCTGGAACAGACACAGAGGATCGGCGCGGGCAATTTCAAGGCCAACGTGCAGTGGGAGCTTGCCCGCGTGCGGGCAGGACAGGGAGATCTCGCAACAGCGCGCAGAGAGATTCAGGAGGCGCTGGATACGGCGCGCGCATTTGCGCTGACCTTCACCGGACCGGCTATTCTTGCAAGCTGGGCGGCGATGGCGGAAGACAGCGACGCAAGACTCAAGGCGCTGGAGGAAGGGGAAGCGATCCTCACGGCCGGCTGCGTCGGACACAATTATTTCTGGTTCTGCGAAACGGCCATCGACGACGCCCTCCGCCACCATGAATGGGACCGGGCCGAGCGCTACGCCGGCATCCTGGATGATTACTCACGCCCGCAGCCGCTGCCCTTTTCCGACTTCATGGCCGAGCGCGCCCGGGTCCTCGCCGCGTGGGGACGTGACGGCCCCAACGAGGAACGCATCCGCCGGCTCGAAGCGCTGACGGCGCAGGCGCGCGCCGCCGACCTTCAGTCGGCGCTTCCGCTCATAAAAGAGGCGCTGGCCAAACAATAATTGTCAAACAGACCAAATGGAGACCTGAAATGCCGCATGTGCTTGTCAAACTCTGGCCCGGAAAATCCGAGGCGCAGAAGCAGGAACTCGCCGAGGAGATCACTCAGGCGTTGATGCGGACGCTCGAAAGCAGCGAGGCGTCAGTGTCGGTCTCGTTCGAGGAGATCGACAGGGAGCAGTGGCGCGAGACCGTCTATTTGCCCGAGATCATGGGCGAGCCCGAGAAGCTCTACAAAAAGCCCGGATACACGATGTGAGGAGCAAACCGCGATGACGAACCGCCCGAGCCTTGGAGAAATCCTGCTTGGCACCGAGGGCCTGGCCCTGCTTCGGCTCGCTTTCACGGACGACGCCGGCGCCCGCCGCGCGCGCATCGACGAGATCCGGTCCCTGCTCGCAGACTACGATGAGAAACCGGACCTGACAGCTCCGCTTGCAGGCCCCGAATACGATCGGTCGGAAGGCTATGCGCTCTGGTCGCAGACCTACGACCGACCCTTGCGCCTCTTTCCGATCGAAGAGCCCGTCATGCATGATCTCATCGGCCGACTGCCGCCCTCGACCGTGCTCGACGCGGCCTGCGGCACAGGACGATACAGCGAAGTGCTTGCGCGTGGCGGACACAGCGTCATCGGCGTCGATGCGTCTGCAGAGATGCTCGCCAGGGCGCGGCCGAAAGTACCCGGGGCCGAGTTTCGCGAGGGCGAACTGACGGCCTTGCCGCTGGAGGACGAATCCGTCGACGCGGCGGTGTGCGCCTTGGCGCTGGTCCACCTTGAAGAAATCGACGGCGCCATGCGGGAGTTTGCGCGGGTGCTCCGGCCGGGAGGACGGCTCGTCATCAGCGACGTCCATCCGTTTCCGATCATGCTCGGCTGGCAGGCGCAATTCCGGACCATCGATGACGACGCCGGGTTCATGCGCATCCATCCGCACCTGTTGTCGGAATACAGCGCAGCCGGCCTGGCCGCCGGCTTGAGCATTACCGCCTGTTTCGAACCGCGCCTGACGCCCGAAGCCGCGATGACGCCCGCCGCCGAACAGTTGCCCGAGGCCAATCATGCCGCTTGGGTCGGCCTGCCCGGCGTGGTGATCTGGGAAATGAAAAAATCCGCGGCTCACGCCGCGGCGGGTTCTCCGGCCAATGCCTCCTGAATGAGCCGGCGGGGCAAAGCACCCGCCGGCCGGACATGTCGTGTCGATTACTCTCCGGTGATGCGCGGCAGCGCGTCGACCTTGCGAACCGCGGGCGGGTTCCATTTGCCTGTGAGCGCCTCCGACTTCGGCGCATAAAGCCGCATGGTAAGGTTGAAGGCGCCTTCAGGAGCGGGCAGCCAGTTGGCTTCCTTGTCCTTGCCGGGGCTCTGGTGCTGGAAGTACAGGTCGAGCGAGCCGTCGGTATTGTACTCGAACGGCATCCAGCTCGAGACGGCGAACCGGTTCAGGCTGTTCGCCACCTGATAGCCCTGATTGTCATAAAGGGTGATCGACCAGAAACCGTTTGCTGGCGGAAGCTCCGGCTTTTCAAAGTGCAGAACATAGTTGTTGCTTCCCTCGAGCGGCTTGCCCTCGCTGTCGGCGATATTCAGCGGATAGATCGCATCCTGTGGCTGGTTCGCACCGAGGCCCACCTGCGTGACGATGGCGCGCTTCAGGTAGTAGTTGCCGTAGACGCCCATCGTGTCGGTATTCATCGACCAGTAATTTACGACCGACGCAAGTCTCGGCAACTTCCAGGCCATCAGTTCCTGCGCGGCTTTCGGCGCGCGCTCGATCGCCTTCTTCACGACAGGATCGGCGCCGGACGCGTCGAAGCTCTTTCCGCGTTCGATCCCCAGCCTTTCCATGCGGGCAAGGATCGGCTGGTCCGTATCATGGGGCGGATAGGTCTTCAGCAATTCGGCCGCCCGTGTGAAGAACGCGTCGCCGGTCATGGTGTCCACCTGGATCTTGGTCGGGGTCTTCATGTCGATGTCCGGATTGACGGTGACTTTCGGCGCCTCCAGATCCTGTCCGTACTTCGACAGCGGACTGATCTTGAGGCCGTCCTGGATCTTGTTGACGGCGGGGTAGTCGTCCGGACCGTCGGTCTTGATGCGTCCCAGGACCCAAACATGCGGGGTCGGCGCATCGATGCGCTGCGTGCCCTCGGGCAATTTTAACTCTTCTGCGAGCCTGTCGCGAAGATCAGGCCGCCAGCCCGGTGGGGCGATCAACAGGGTCTGGGCTTCGGTGCCCGTCGTGCGCCAGCCGGGAGAGGCAAAGACGTTGGTCCACATGTCGAGCATCGGCAAAAGGTAGTAGCGCCCGTCCGTCGCGGGAACGGAGATGACGACCGGCTCATCCGTCAGATCCAGCCACGCACTCGAATACAGCGTGTCGAAGTTCGGGCGGACCACTGTCTTGTCTTCCGCCGTCGGATAGGTCCTGACATTGTTGAACCAGTTCGGCGGACCTCCATAGGAGGCTGAGCCGGCTTCCACATTGGTCAGTTGCTCGCGGGTGATTTCCATCGTCATGAGCGAATAGAGATACAGATAGGCCTCGGTGGCGATGGCATTTGCATCGTCCTGGGTAAGGGCCGACGCCGGACTGATGGCAACTGCGGTCGCGACGGCGGCAGACATTGTCAGGTTGCGTAACCCGCGAAACACCGCGGTACCGATTGCAGACATGGAAACCTCCTCTAGGGTTTGTCTGGTCAGGAAACATCTCCGGATCGGTCAAACGGAGGAATCGGGTCGTTGCGCATTGAGCATCTGCTGTATTTCACGGGCGAGATCATCAACCAGGATCCTGTATTCGGCTCTGCGAACATCGCGGGCGGCAGCGTCAGACGCCTTGCTCCACCAGTCGAACGCTTCAGCCGCATCCAGGTAATCCTGACACACCTCCTGAAACGTCTCGCTGAGCTTCACCAGTCTTAAAATCTCGTCCTTCAGATGCGGAAAACGCTGAACGACAGCCGTCACGGTCTTTTCCATGAACACCATCCCGAACCGTTCGCCTGTTCCGGCGCGATCATGTTATGCAAGACAAAGAACAATCAGGAAGTGACAAGACAGATTCTACGTGGAATCTACGCATGATCATCCGTTATTGCGTATCGTTACCGTAAGTGGCTGCCATGCAGGTTTTTAACGCCGGGACAACTGTGTGATGCAGAAGAAGAGCCATCCAGAGGCGACTGAAATTCGTGATGCGGTCGAGCGAATCGTCGGCAGCGCGGATTTCACCGGCACGGAACGCGCCGCCGGTTTTCTCAGATACATCGTCGAGGAGACCCTCGAGGGACGTGCGGACCGTATCAAAGCCTTTACCGTGGCTGTCGATGTGTTCGGGCGCGACGAAACATTCGACGCAAGAAACGATCCCGCCGTGCGGATCGAGGCTGCGCGTCTTCGCCGCGCCCTCGAGCGCTATTACCTGACGTCCGGCAGCAACGATCCCGTCGTCATCGGCATTCCGAAAGGCGGATACGTTCCGACCTTCTCCTTCGGGCATGACAATGCGCCTGCCGACCCGCCCGTCGCGAACGGGAATTTCGCCGGGTTTTCTTCCCGGTACGTCATCGGGGGCATGGCTGCCGCCGTTCTGCTGCTGATCGCGACGGCTCTGGTCTATGTGTTCGCACCTTCGCGGACAACGTCCGACGACGTATTCGGGCCGAAGATCCTCGTCCTGCCCTTTGCCGATCTCGGAGACAGCGACACGTCCGTCCTTTATGCCGCGGCCATTACCGACGAACTGATCGGCGCTCTCGCCCACTTCAAGGAGATATCGGTCTTCGGCGGCCAGACATCGCGCGCCGCAGACGGCCTCGACATGGACAAACTCCGTTCGAAACTCGGGGTCGACTATGTGCTGGAAGGCAGCGCCCGAACGGCCGGATCGTCGGTCCGGGTCGGCGCCCGCCTGATCGATGCCGAAACCCAGGCGGTCCTCTGGTCGGCCAATTACGACACGGGTCTTACCGCCGGCAATCTCTTCGAAATCCCGGCCTCCACTGCCGATGCGGTTGCCGCGGCCGTGGCGCAACCACGCGGCGTGGTGCTGAACGCGGAGGCCATCAACCGTCTGGAGAGGCCGCCGGACAATCTGGACGCCTATCTTTGCAGTCTCAGCTACTACCTCTATCGCAGCAATCCGTCGCCGCAGGCCCACCTTGACGTCCGCGAATGCCTTGAACGGACCGTCGATCGCTTTCCGAACTATGCGACGGCGTGGGCCCTGCTCGCGCATCTCCGTATCGACGAACTGCGTTTCGGATACAATCAGCGTCCGAATGCCGTAGAGCGCGCCTACGATGCCGCCCAGAGGGCCGTCGCCATCGATACCGGAAACGGCCGCGCCTTCCAGGCGCTTGCCACAATTGCGCTTTTCTCCCGAAAGCCGGCCGAGGCCCGTGAATACGCCGAACGGGCTCTCGAGCTCAACCCGAACGACAGCGACCTGCTGGGCCAGACCGGACAGGTATTCGGCCTCTCCGGCGAAAAGGCCCGCGGACGAAAGCTGATCGAAAAAGCACTGGCTCTCGATCCCGACAGGTCCGGCTTCTATCTGGGTGTGCTCGCAATCATCTGCTACATGCAGGAAGACTACGCGTGCGCGCGGTCGGCCATCGCCAAATCGGATGCACGCCAGGCGCCCGTCTATCACGGTGTCGCCGCTGTCATCTACGCGCAGACCGGCGAGGAGAAAAAGGCGCGGGAAGCCGCGGACGAACTGATGCAACAGTCACCACGGTTCATCCCGAACCTGTGGGCCGAACTTTCCAACCGAAGCATCCCCCGCGCCGATCAGCGTCATATCGCCGACGGCTTTCGGAAAATCGGAATCGAGGTCCCGCCGGAGCCCGAATCGCATCCTGCGCAAACACAACCAGCAGGGTAGAGGCCCGCGCTCAGCGGTTTTGGCGATATCTCCTCTCCCTTGCAACTTGCTTCGAACGACATCTTGTATTGCGCGGATTGCGGAGATTGTTGGGAGACTGGACCCACCCGAGGGTTTTCAAGCCCGTGGATGAGTCCGGCTCCCCACCGACCGGTCGTTGAACCCGAACAGTCGCCTGGGCCTGTCAGCGAGCCCGTTTTTGCAAGGAATGGTCATAATGGTTGCCGAACGCCTTCGACAGAAGCGTGCTTCAAGACGCACTGCGAAGAGTAACGTACGGCTGCTGGAGGCATTGCGAAAGGAACTCTCCGACCTTGATGCTGACATGGACGTCACCGCCCGTACCTTGATCGCCGAATTACCGGTGCTCGGCCGTCTCGAGGAGTCTCGAGACAGTCGCTCATCCATCGTAATACCAGCGGCCCTTGATATTGAATATCAGTCACAATCATATCTATTACAATAGAATATAGATAATATTTGAATATATAATACAATTACAATCTAAGGTTTACTTTCTATAATAATCTGACTAACTTCTATTTCTATTATTCGTAATCAGGAGGGTGAAATGGCAATAAGTATAGTATTGAATGATACTGATCCTTTCGACACTGACGCTGCAGCCAACTGGATACAATCCACGATTGACGCCGACATGGCCGAAACGAACGAGCTGTATGGCGCAGCTTTCGAGGCCGAAAGCCGCCTGGCCGAAGAGATGGAACATCGTGCGCGACAGGAAGGATCCCATCCGGAAGGACCGCACACGGATTCCCTGATGGAGATTCACAACCGCATGTCGGAGACCCTGGACCTGCAAAACCAGATGGAGCCGGTCACCCTGGAACATTTGCGAGACTGGGGCGTCATGACCTTGCCGCTTCCGGCCGGAGTCAGTTACGTCAAACGTCCTGCCTATTCCGCCGAAGCCGAGGAGCAAAAAGACCAGGGCACAGGGATGTCTTTCGCGGATCGCGGTTCCGGACGGATGCGGTTGCGCTTCGAAACCGGCGGGCTGACGGACTGGGAATGGGCGCGCTGCTCGCTTGGTCAGACCTTCACCGCACGCAAGGACAACCCTGCACTATCGCCCACTTTCGATTTCCGTCTTGTGAGCGATTTCGTGACTGCCTGGGGTTTCTTTTGCAATGCGGATGTAGAACTCGATATCGACATCCACACGTTCAATGTCACCCAGAACAAAAACTGGCGCAGACGCCGTCAGATCGGTCGGGTCGTCAATACATGGATCGGAATGGTCGGGCAGACCTTCCGGCTTCGTCCGTTGTTTTCCGAGAGCGGAGTTGGCGAGGCAAATGCCGGAGATACCCTGATCGTCACGGCAACGTTGACCGGCCGCGCCAAATCTCCGACGGGTCGGGCAGGAATGAACGTAAACCTCGATCTCCTGCGCATATCCATAGCCGGCGTATAGCGACAGGCAAGGCCGGCTGTCACCTTGCCGGATGCTGTCGTCACGCAGCCGCGAGTTCTCCGGCCAAGGCTTTTTGAACAAGCGCGCGGGTCTCGTCGATACCGTAGAGCGCCACGAAGGAGCCGAAGCGCGGTCCGCGCTCCTGGCCGAGCAGCACCTGGTACAGCATCTGGAAGAAGCTTCCCGATACGCCGACGCCGCCGTCCGGCCCCTTTTTCGACGCATCCTGATAACGCTCGATGGCGCGCGCCACGTCGAGGATAGCGTTCTGGATGACCTGTCCGTCGGCATCGGAGGCAAGACCCGCCAGTTTTTCATCGATGCCGCGCAAGGCTGCCTGTTCGACATCGTCGGCAGGCCTGAAGACCTTGGTCGGCTTGACGAAATCGTGGAAGTAGCGGATCGCGTAGCCGACCAGTTGGGCGAGCTGCGGGTGGTTTTCAGCCGTCACGCCCGGCGCGTAGCGGGTGATATAACCCCACAGCACATCGCTGTTTTCAGCATTCGACGCACTGACAAGGTTCAGCAGCATCGCGAACGGCACCGGATTGTCGATCGCAGGCGGATTGCCGTCATGCATGTGCCAGACCGGATTGTTGAGACGCGTTCTCCAGTCCTGCCGCCCATAGGCGGAAAGGAAGGTGAAATACTCGTCCACAGCCTTCGGGATGACATCGAAATAGAGCTTCTTCGCCGTCTTCGGCTTCTGGAACATGTAGAGCGCAAGGCTCTCCTCGGAGGCGTAGGTCAGCCAGTCGTCGATGGTAAGGCCGTTGCCCTTGGACTTCGAGATCTTCTGGCCGTTCTCGTCGAGGAAGAGTTCGTAGTTGAAGCCCTCCGGCGGCGGACCGCCAAGCGCACGACAGACCTTGGAGGACAGCGTCACGCTGTCGATCAGGTCCTTGCCGGCCATCTCGTAGTCGACACCGAGCGCAAACCAGCGCAGCGCCCAGTCGGCCTTCCACTGGCACTTCACCTTGCCGCCGGTGACGGCGGTCTCGACCTCTTCGCCGGTCTCCGGATCGACATAGGTCACCGTGCCGGCTTCCGGATTGCGCGCGATCATCGGCACTTGCAGCACGACGCCAGTCCGCGGACAGATCGGCAGGAAGGGCGAATAGGTGGCGCGGCGCTCTTCGCCAAGCGTCGGCAGGATGATCGCCATCACCTCGTCATAGACGGCGAGCATGCGCATGAGCGCCTCGTCGAAACGGCCCGACGTATAGTAGTCGGTCGCGGACGCGAATTCGTAATCGAAGCCGAAGCGGTCGAGAAAGGCGCGCAGCCGCGCGTTGTTCGCGGCGCCAAAGGATACGCCGTCGTCGGAGAAGGGATCGGGGACACGGCTCAGCGGCTTGCCGAGCCAGGTTTCCATCATCTCGCGGTTCGGCACATTGTCCGGCACCTTGCGCAGGCCGTCCATGTCGTCGGAAAAACACAGGATCTTCGTCGGCGCGGCGTCGCGCGTCAGCACGCGAAAGGCGTGGCGCACCATGGAGGTGCGCGCCACCTCGCCAAATGTGCCGATATGCGGCAATCCCGACGGGCCGTATCCGGTCTCGAACAGGATCCGCTCCGGGTAGCCGGATTTCTCGTAGCGTTTGACGAGTTTGCGCGCCTCCTCGAACGGCCAGGCTTTGGATTCAGCCGCTGCCGCAATCATATCTTCGTTAAGATCGATCTCGGTGAGACGGTTTTCACTCATCTTTCTGCTTTCCGGTTATTTCAATGAACATCGCCCGGTTGGCCGCAATCTCGGGGCTCCGGCCGGGCGCGCGGACCCTAGTCCCGATGCTTCGCAAGGTCAATGAGAGGCGCGGAATTTGGAAGCGCCTCAAAGGCGCTTGCACTCGGACACCGCGATACATAGGTTAGCGGCAACCAATCGATTCTGCTGCAAGAGATCCTTATGTCCGCACCGATCACCACCCAGGATGCCCTCATCTACATCATGGTCACCATGTCAGCCGTGGATTCCACCATGACCGACCGCGAACTTGCCCAGATCGGCAACATCACGCGGACGCTGCCGATCTTCGATGATTTCGACGAGGAGCGGCTGGTGCGCATCTCGCGCGATTGCGGCGCGATCCTGAGCGAGGACGACGGTCTCGATACGGTGATGCTGATCGTCCACGACGCCCTGCCGCACCATCTCTACGACACGGCCTATGCGCTGGCGGTTGAAGTGGCCGCCGCCGACCTGCATGTCGAGCAGGAGGAACTGCGGCTGTTGCAGATCCTGCGCGATCGCCTCAGCCTCGACAAGCTGACCTGCGCCGCCATCGAGCGCGGCGCGCGCGCCCGCTTCCGCACAATCGAGCATTGATTCTCCAGACAGGTTCTCAGTAGAGGCCGTAGGGGAAGGCGCGCCGGTAGATCTCGGTCATCCGGCCGTTGCGCGTCATGGCCAACAGCGCGTGGTCGAGCGCCTGGACGAGTTCGGGATCCTTCGGATTGACGGCGATCGCCAGGCCTTCGCCAAGATAGCTCCGCGACAGATAGGGTCCGTCGAAAAAGGCGCAACAGCCATCGGCGTCCTGGCTTCCGAGCCAGAAGGAAAGCTGCACGCCATCAGCGAAGACGGCGTCAACGTCGCCCTTCTTCAGACCGTCATACATCCATTCCTGCTTGTCGAAAATCACCGGCTGGACCTCCGGGAAGAAGGCGCGCAGCATTGCTTCATGGGCGGTTCCGGCGATGACGCCCACCCTGTGGCCCGCAAGGGCGGCGGCGTCATCGCCGTCGATGGCCACCGCTTCGTTGCGGGCGAACCGGGCCGGCAGCTTCAGGAAAGGCCGGGTGAAGTCGTATTTTTCGCGAGCTTCCGCCGTAATGGCGACGCCGGCGACAATGGCGTCGGCCTTGCCGTCGGCAATCGCCGCTTCCAGTTCTTCCCAAGGCAGGAGCTGGATCTGGCAACGGTCGAGCACCTTCAGTTCCTCGCAGATCGCACGCACCAGTTCAACGTGAAAGCCTGCAAGCCGGTTCTGCTGGTCGAGGAAATTGAAGGGCGGAAAATCGGCCGTGGTGACAAAGAGGATCCGCCCGCGCGCCGACAGGTCCGGAACGCCGATGCGCTCGTTCGGGTCCCAATAGGAAGGCGCTGTGACCTGCTGCGCCGCCGCCGGAGAGAGCATGGCGAAGGCCAACAGCAAAAACAGGAACGCGGAGATGCTGCCGGTCCATGCGCGCCGCAGACGCCGCGCTGCCGGATTGCAGGTCAAGCCCGCATTGAAGGGGGGCGGGAGCAGGTTCAAATAACTTCCCTCATTCCGGACCTGATTTGGAATCCAGTACCCGCGCGTCTGCGCGGGTGAGCCATCATCCTATCGGGATTCTTGACAAGCCTCATCCCACTGTCCCTTCAGCCTTGCTCCGAACCTACCGATAGAGTCGCAGAGCTTTGCCTGTCAATGAGAAGGGGCGGCCAATGGCCGCCCCCGGGAGGTTTTCAAATGCCCGCGCGATCAACGCTCGGGAAGCGGCATCCAGGCCGGAACCGCCACATCGGCATGGGCGAATTGCGGCAGCTTGGCCGAAAGCTGTTCCATGTTCTGGATGTCGAGATCCATCAGCATGTCGCGGGTGATCAGGGTCGGCGGCACGATGACGCTTTGGCCCGGATCCTCGCCGGCAAGCAGCATGGCGAGCGCCCGCACGGACACTTCGCCGACAACGGCCGGGTTGGTGGCGGCGGTCGCGACCCAGGCGCTGTCGTCTTCACGCATGGCCTGAATATCGGCCGAAGACACGTCGGCGCTGTAGATCTTGATGTCGTTGTTGAGGCCGGCCTCGTCGACAGCGATCTTCACGCCCTTGGCGAACTCGTCATAGGGAGCGAACATCACGTTGATCGTCGGGTTGGCGCGCAGGACGGCGGACGCCTGGTTGGCGACCGAATTGGCGATCGGATTGTCGAGCGTGCCGAACTGGGCGACCTCGTTGATGCCGGAGTACTTGTCCTTGAATTCGCGCCACTTTTCATCGCGGCGATCGAGCGGCGCGATGCCCGGCACATAGACATAGCCGGCGGTGAAGCTTTCGCCGTTGTCCTTGATCGCCTGTTCGAGGGCGAGCTGCGCAAGGAGCTGGTCGCTCTGCTCGACCTGCGGGACGGCGTCGTTTTCAACGTTGACATCGAAGGCGACGACCTTGATGCCGGCGTCGACAGCGCGCTGCACGGCTTCCGTCATCGATTCCGTCAGACCGTGCTGAACCACGATGCCGTCGACGCCAAGGGCAATCGCCTGGTCGACCATGTCGGCCTGCAGGGCTGCGTCCTGACGGGAATCGAAGACGCGCAGGTCGACGCCAAGGGCTTCGGCCTGGCGTTCGACGCCGGAAAGATACGCCTGGAAGAAGTCGCCGGTGGACAGGTAGCGCACCAGCGCGATCTTCACATCGCCCGGATCGTCGAACGGCGCGGGTTTGTCCTGCGCCAGGGCGCCGGTGATGGTTGCGCCGGCGGCCAGCGCGGCGACGCCGAGCTTGACGGCCATGCGTCTGGTCAGATTATTCAGCATTCCAATCTCCTCCGTTGTTGTCCGGCGCCTTCGGCCCCGGTTGTCTTTCTGACGCTCGTCCGCGTCAGTTGCGTGCAGCCTTTGTCAGGCTGAAAGTGAATACCAGTGCGATGACGAGCACCGCTCCCTTGACGAAATCCTGCGTATAGTACGGCGCATTCATCATCGTCATGCCCTGCAGTAGAACACCGACGAAGATCGCGCCGACGAGGGTGCCAAATGCATTTGGCTTCGCGGCGCCCAGAACGGCGAAGCCGATCAGCGCCGCGGCGACCGCATCCAGCAGCAGGTTGTTTCCGGAGCTGACGTCGCCGCGCCCGACGCGAGCCGCCAGCAGGATCCCGCCGATAGAGGCGGAAAAACCGGAAATCATGTAGGCGGCTATCTTGTAGCGATTGACAGGGGCTCCAGCAAGGCGGCTGGCAAGCTCGTTGCTGCCGATCGCATACATGACGCGGCCCCAGCGCGTGAATTCGAGGAAGAACCAGATGACGAGCGCCAGCACCAGCATGATCAACACGGAAACCGGCAGAATATCGTAGAGGCGGTGACGGCCGAGAAACAGGAATCCCGGATCGAATGCGCCTTCGGCGGTCGATCCGTCCGGCAGCATCATGCCCTTGGCGATCGAGCGCCCCGCAGTGGGAATGAGTTGAAGTCCGAGCAGCAGGAACATCGTGCCAAGCGTCGCCAGCAGATCCGGAACGCGGGCGTAGACGACGAGGACGCCGTTGAAGAAACCGACAGCGAGGCCAAGCGCCAGGCACAGCGCCACCGCCTCGACCGAACCGGCGCCCCAGATGACCATGGCGTAGGACGCCGCCATCATCGAGGAGGCGGCGACGGACCCGATCGACAGATCGAAGCCGCCGACAACCAGCGTCGCGGTGACGCCGAGCGCCAGGATCGCGGTGATGGACACCGACTGGAAGACGAACACCATCGAGCGCAGCGACATGAAGGCGGGCTCCATGATCGTGAAAAAGACGATAATCGCCAAAAGCAACAGCAGAAATCCGTAGCGGATCGCAAAATTACGCATGGTTACTGTATTCCGTCCTTTCGGAAGTGTCCGGCTGCAGCGTTCGGTGAGACGACAGCGCCGGAAATCTGCGACAGAAGCAGATCCATGTCGACGCTGTCGGTGCGGTGTTCGCCGACGATGGTGTGATTGCTCATGACAAGGATGCGGTCGGAAACTTCCAGCGCCTCGTCGAGCTCCGCCGTCATCAACAACGTGGCCCGATCGCCTGCGGTCTCGCGAAGCTTGTTGCCGATATCGCCACGTGCGCGGATGTCGACGCCCTGAAAAGGCTCGTCCAGCACGAGAAGACGGCAGGCCCTGGAAAGCCAGCGGCCGATAACGACCTTCTGCTGGTTGCCGCCGGAAAGCGAACTCAGCATATCCTGTTCCGACTGGCAGACAACGCCCAGCCAGTCGATCATCTCTTTCGCCTTGTTGCGTTCTTTCCGTCGCAGCACCGTGCCGAGGGCGGTGAAATCGGGCAGGAAGGGCAACGTCAGGTTCTGCGAAATGTCGAAGCCGGGAATCATCGAGGAATTCGCCCGGTCCTTGGCCGCCATGAAAACGCCCTGTCGCACGGCGTCTCGATTGTTCAGCGGCTGATAGGGTTTCCCGTCAAGCAGGAACGATCCGGCCTGCGGCTGGCGCAGCCCGAACATACATTCCGCGAGCTCGCTCTTGCCGGTTCCTACAAGCCCGGTGATCGCCACGATCTCTCCGCCGGAAAGGGAAAACGAAAACGGATCGCATCCGGTTTTCAGGACAACGTCACGCGCCTCGAAGATCTTTGCGCCGCGGGTGACCGCGATCTTCTTCGACACCTCCATTCCATGGCCGAGCATCGCGTTGACGGCGGCCTCGTAATTCAGGGGTTTTTCGAATACGCCGGTGATCCTGCCGTCGCGCAAGGCGATGATGCGATCGGCCAGGCGACGAATGTCCGACATGCGGTGCGATATATAGAGGATCGCGACGCCGCTCTGTCGCAACCGGTCGATAATGCCGAACAGCCGCTCCGCCTCGCGCTGAGACAGCGACGAGGTCGGCTCGTCGAGGATCAGAAGCTTGGGGTTCTGGGCGAGCGCCCGCGAGATGCCGACAAGCTGCCGGTCGGCGAGGTCGAGTTCGCGCACCGGTTTGTTCATGTCGAGTTCCAGGTCTAGCGCGCCGGCGATTTTTCCGGCTTCGCGCGCAGCGCGGCCGCGTCCGAAGAAAAAGCCCGTTTCGCCGTTGCACAGCCTATCGAGAAGCAGGTTCTGTGCGACCGACAGGTCAGGCGCCACACAATCGTTGATCGCCTGGTGCACAATGCACACGCCGGCGCGCAGGGCGTCGGCAGGCGTGGCGGGAAGAAAGGGTTCGCCGTCAAGGGTCAGCGAGCCGGAATCGGCGTTGTGAACGCCGGCGATGATCTTGACGAGGGTCGATTTGCCGGCGCCGTTCGCGCCCATCAGCACGACCACTTCGCCAGCCGATATGGAGAGATTGACGCCCTGCAAAACGCGGTTTGACCCAAAGGATTTTTCAACATCCTTTAGGTCCAGCACATTGTTCTTCGACGCCTGATTTTGCGACGTTTCCGCCATGTCTCCTCTCCCCCGGGACATGGATCGTTGCAAGTAAATTGTCAAATGTCAATATACCTTGACATTATTCAAATTGACGCCTTAACCTGAATGTCGAACAATAGAGCAGTGCGAAGACCGGTCGCGTGCGGAGAGACTGAAGGCCAGATTTCGCGGGGAGAGGCAATGACGATTGAGACACCGGCTGGCTATACGGCCTTTTCCGTCGACACGATTGCGGACTATATCGCCGACAAACCGGAATTGATGAACAGGCTCGGCGGCGATGCGTCGCAATTGAAGGCCACAGAGGTAGGCGATGGCAATCTCAACCTGGTCTTCATCGTCGAGGGACCGGACGATACGGTCATCATCAAACAGGCCCTGCCCTATGTGCGCCTCGTCGGCGAATCCTGGCCGTTGCCGCTGAAGCGTTCCTTCTTCGAATACAATGCGCTGGTGCGGCAGGCAAAAGCCTGCAGCGTGACGGCGCGGGTGCCGGAAATCTTCCTTTACGACGACGCGCATGCGCTGGTGGCGATGGAGTACCTCTCCCACCACATCATTCTGCGCAAGGGGCTGATCGCCGGTACAATCTACCCGAAGATCGCCCGTGACCTTGGGCTGTTTATGGCGGAGACCCTGTTCCGCACCTCCGACCTGCATATGGATGCGGGCGAGAAGAAGAAGGACGTGGCGCTGTTCAGCGACAATGTCGAACTGTGCGACATCACTGAAAGCCTCGTTTTCACCGATCCCTATCACGATGCGGAGCTCAACAGCTGGACGACGCCGCAACTTGACAAACTGGCGCTCGGCCTGCGCAGCGACCGCGACCTGAAGATCGCGGCCTCTCAGATGAAGCAGCGCTTCGTCACGCATACGGAAGCGCTGGTTCACGGCGACCTGCATTCCGGATCGGTGATGGTGAACGCGGACGACACGCGGGTGATCGACCCGGAATTCGCCTTTTACGGGCCAATGGGCTTCGATGTCGGCGCGCTGATCGCCAACTACTTCCTGTCCTATTTCTCCCAGGCCGGGCACGAGCCGGAGCCTGGCGCTCGCAACGAGTATCGCGCGTGGATTCTTGAAACGATCATCGAAACCTGGGACGTGTTCGAAGAGCGTTTCCGCGAATTGTGGGTGAATGAACGCACCGGCGTCCTCTATCCTCGCTCGATCTTTGAAGATCAGGGAGACGCCATCGGAGCCGAGGAAGCGCTCAACAGCTTCCTGAAGCAATTGCAGGAAGACACGATCGGCTTCGCCGGCGCGAAGATGATCCGTCGCCTGGTCGGTCTCGCCCATGTCGAGGACATGCAGTCGATCGAGGATCCGGACCGGCGCGCATCCTGCGAGGCAAAGGCGCTGGCCATGGGCCGGGAACTGCTCGTGGACCGTGCCAAATTCACCGGCATGAAGCAGCTCTGCGAACTGGCCAAGCGCATTGAAAGCACTGGAGCAAGCGCATGAAAATCGATGGAACCTCCTACCGCTCGATCTGGGCGGAAGATGACGGCCTCACCGTCGGAATCATCGACCAGACGCGGCTTCCGCACGCCTTTGTAACGCGTCCGCTGAAAACGCTGGACGACGCTGCGGTCGCCATCAGCGACATGTGGGTGCGCGGCGCGCCGCTGATTGGCGCAACGGCCGCCTACGGCATGGCGATCGCGCTGCGCAAGGACGCTTCCGACGCCGCAATGGACGAGGCCTACCGCATTCTCCACGCGACCCGGCCGACGGCGATCAACTTGAAATGGGCGCTCGACGAAGTCATCCGCAACATCAGGCCGATCGACGTGGGTAGCCGCGCCGACGCCGCCTGGACGCTTGCCGCCGAGATCTGCGACAGCGACGTCGAGACAAATCATTCCATCGGCGCGCACGGGCTGGGGCTGATCAAGGCGATCGCCGCGCGCAAACCTGACGGCGAGACCATCAACGTGCTCACCCACTGCAACGCCGGTTGGCTCGCCACCGTCGACTGGGGCACCGCCACCTCGCCCATCTATCAGGCGCATGAACTCGGTATCCCGATCCATGTCTGGGTCGACGAGACGCGTCCGCGCAATCAGGGCGCCTCGCTGACCTCCTGGGAACTCGGCCGGCACGGCGTGCCGCATACGCTCGTCGTCGACAACGCCGGAGGCCACCTGATGCAGCACGGCAAGGTCGATCTGTGCTTCGTCGGCAGCGATCGCACCACGGCGAGCGGCGACGTTTGCAACAAGATCGGCACCTATCTCAAGGCGCTCGCCGCCCGCGACAATGGCGTGCCCTTCTACGTGACCCTGCCCTCCTCCACTGTCGACTGGACGATCCATGACGGACTGAAGGAAATCCCGATCGAGGAACGCAACGGCGAGGAGGTTTCCTGGATCGCAGGCGTAGATAATGAAGGCAAGGATACGAAGGTGCTGATCTGTCCGAAAACGACGCCGGTCTCGAATTTCGCCTTCGACGTCACGCCGTCACGGCTCGTCACCGGGCTGGTGACCGAACGCGGCGTCTGCAGCGCCAGTCGCGCCGGCCTCGCCAAATTGTTCCCGGAGATGGCGAACCAGCCCAAACAGGCGGTGTAGCTTTTGCGGGCTTCGGGCGGGGCGTCCGTCAATGCGATATCTCGCAATTGAACGACGGTCGTCCATGCCTATAATCGCTGGTGTTTCGGTCCAGTCGATTTATGCTTCCAAGGTGAAAACATCAGATTCCCGAAACGAACCCAGGTTTACCGAAACAAACCCGGATTGGCCGAAAGCGCAGATTCCCCAAACAAAGCCAGATCGGGGCATTTGAAAATCGGCCAAATCCCGAAACAAAGCCAAATTTCTATTTATTATTATAATTCAATCACTTAGAAAATTTCACGGCTGTCCGTAAGGCTCCCGTCCGGTGACAATCGCGCTTTCCAACAGGTCAATCCGATCCTGCCCCCAGAACACTTCGCCATTGAGCACATAGGCCGGCACGCCGATGGCGTCCGCCTCCACCGCCTCACGGCTGTATCGGTCACGCAGCGCCAAGGCTTTGTCCGACCCGGCCTGCGCCAGGATCGCCTCTGCGTCGAAACCCGTCGCAGTCAGATAGCCGGCCACCGTGTCGCGGTCGGAGACGTCGGCGTCCTCGGCCCACACGCCGGAAAACACCCGCTCCATGAAATCCGCCGGATCATCGCCCTGCTCGGCGATCGCGATGACTGAAAGTTCCGCCAGCGAGGCGTCCACGGGAAAATGCTTCGGCTGCAGGTTGAGCGGCAGCCCGCGGGCTTCGGCGTGGCGCTGCAATTCGAGAAACCGGTAGCGACGGCGCACCGGCGGCCGTTCCGCAAGCGGCGTGGAGCCGGACTTCGCCCAGAGCCGCTTCAGTCTTACCGGCTTGTAGTTGACCGTCGCGCCACGGCGTTCCGCCATATCAACGAGCGCCCTGTGTCCGAGATAGACATACGGCGAAATGCCGACGAAATAATAGTCAATTACCGGCATGGTCTCCCTCCCTTAACATGTGAAAGGAGATGTATCACCTGCGCGACGGCTGACAAGCATGCCGCAAAAGAAAAACGGGCCCGCAGGCCCGTAAGCGATAAATGATTTGGCCTGTTTCTTCAGGCGGCCATCTGCGTCTTCTCGCCGAAGCGGCCGTAGAAGGTCTCGCCCTTCGGGGCCATCTCCTTGAGCAGCGGCGTCGGCTCGAAATGGCTGCCGTGCTCGACCGCCAGGCCTTCACACATGGCGACGAATTCAGCCACGCCCATCGAGTCGATATAGGAGATCGCCCCGCCCGTGTAGGGCGCGAAACCGAAGCCGAGGATCGAGCCGATATCGGCCTCGCGCGGATCGGTGACGATGCCTTCCTCCATGGTGCGGGCGGCTTCCAGCGCGATTGTCGCGAGGAACCGGTTCTTGAGTTCCTGGACCGAGATGTCGTCGGCGGCCTGCTGGGGATAGAGATCCTTCAGGCCCGGCCACAGATGCTTCTTCGCCGGCTTTTCGGGATAGTCATAGAAGCCCTTGCCGTTCTTGCGGCCATGACGACCGTGCTCATCGACCATCGTGTCGATCAGCTCGACATGACGGGGATCGACGGCGCCCTCGCCAAGATCGGCGATCGTTGCGCGGTTGATCTTCTGCGACAGGTCGATCGCCACCTCGTCGTTCAGCGCCAGCGGTCCGACCGGCATGCCGGCCATTTTGGCCACATTCTCGATCATCGCCGGCGGAATGCCTTCGACGACCATGCTGTAGGCCTCGCCCATGTAGCGCATGACGCAGCGATTGACGTAGAAGCCGCGCGTGTCGTTGACGACGATCGGCGTCTTCTTGATCGCCCGCGCATAGTCGAGCGCGACGGCCAGCGCCTTGTCGCCGGTCTCCTCGCCGAGAATGATTTCGACCAGCATCATCCGGTCGACGGGCGAGAAGAAGTGAATGCCGACGAAATCATTCGGACGCCTGGAGTTCTTCGCAAGACCCGTGATCGGCAGCGTCGAGGTGTTGGAAGCGAAAATTGCGCCTTCCTTCAGCTCGGCTTCGGCTGCTTCCGTCACCGCCTTCTTGATGCCCTGGTCCTCGAACACGGCCTCGACAACGAGCTCCGCGCCGTCAAGCGCCGCATAGTCGGTGGTCGGCGTAATCAGCGAAAGAAGCTTGTCTGCGTCCTCCTGCTTCATCCGGCCTTTCTTGACGGCGGCGGCGACCAGCCCTTCAGAATGGGCCTTGCCCTTGTCGGCGGCCTCCTGGTCGCGGTCGATAAGGACCACGGGAATGCCGGCCTTCGCCGTCACATAGGCGATGCCTGCGCCCATGAAGCCCGCGCCGACGACGCCGACCTTTGAGAAGCTGGTCTTCTCGACGCCTGCCGGACGGCGCGCGCCCTTGCCGAGTTCCTGCAGCGATACGAACAGCGAGCGCACCATGGCGAAGGCTTCCGGAGTCTGCAGGATTTCCGTGAAGTAGCGCTGTTCGATCCTGAGCCCGGTGTCGAAAGGCACCTGAAGACCTTCGAAGACGCATTTCAGGATCGCGTAAGCGGCCGGATAATTACCGTAGCTCTGCTTGCGCAGCGTTGCCGAAGCCGCCGGCCAGAGCTGGGCGCCCTGCGGGCTCCAGATCGCGCCGCCCGGCAGCTTGAAGCCCTTTTCATCCCAGGGCTGAACCGGCTTCAGGCCGTCGAGGATCATTTTCTTGGCCGCGGCGATGAGCTCGTCCGGCGGGGCGATCTCGTGGATCAGGCCCATTGACTTCGCCTTCTTCGGGCTGAGGTTCTGACCGGTGGTCATCATCATCAGCGCTTCCTGCTGATTGGTGAGCCGCGGCACGCGCTGTGTTCCGCCAGCGCCCGGGAACAGGCCGACCTTGACTTCCGGCAGCGCCATCTTCACGGCGTCGCTGTCCGCGGCCACGCGACCGTGGCAGGCGAGCGACAGTTCAAACGCGCCGCCCATGCATACGCCGTTGATGGCGGAGACCCACGGCTTGCCGCTGGTTTCGAGCTTCCGGTAAAGCCAGCTCATGCGGCCCACCTGGTCGAAGATCATCTTCGCCGCGCCTTGCGGGTTCGTGGCCTTTTCCTGGCGGATCAGGTCGAACATGCCGTTGATCATGGTCAGGTCCGCGCCGCCCGAGAAGGTCGACTTGCCGGAGGTGACGACCGCGCCCTTGACCGCGTCGTCAGCGGTCACGGAGTCCAGAATTGCTTCCAGTTCGTCCATCACCTCCTGGGTGAAGACGTTCATGGACTTGTCAGGCATGTCCCAGGTGACGAGAGCGATGCCGTCGCTGTCGGTTTCGACGGTGAAGTTCGTGTAGGTTGTCATGTCCGTCTCCCTCAGACCCGTTCGATGATGGTGGCCGTGCCCATGCCAGCGCCGATGCACAGCGTGACGAGGGCGGTGTTGAGGTCGCGACGCTCCAGTTCGTCGAGAACCGTGCCGAGGATCATCGCGCCGGTGGCGCCCAGCGGGTGGCCCATGGCAATCGCGCCGCCATTGACGTTCATCTTGTCATGCGGAATGTCAAAGGCCTGCATGTAGCGCAGAACCACAGAGGCGAAGGCCTCGTTGAGCTCGAACAGGTCGATGTCGTCGACTGTCATGTTGTTGCGCTCGAGCAGCTTCTTCGTCACGTCCACGGGGCCGGTCAGCATCAGCGCCGGGTCGGAGCCGATATTGGTGAAGGCCCTGATCTTCGCGCGCGGCGTCAGACCCATGGCCTCTCCGCCCTTTTTCGATCCCATCAGCACGGCCGCGGCGCCGTCGACGATGCCGGAAGAGTTGCCGGCGTGGTGAACGTGGTTGACGGCTTCGACTTCCGGATGCGCCTGCACGGCCACCGCGTTGAAGCCGCCCATCTCTCCGATGATGGCGAAGGAGGCGTTGAGAGAAGCCAGGCTCTGCATGTCCGTTTCCGGACGCATGTGTTCGTCGTGGTCGAGGATGGTCAGACCGTTCTGGTCGTTGACCGGCACGACCGACTTCTTGAAGTAGCCGTTCTTCCAGGCATGGGCCGCGCGTTTCTGGCTTTCCACCGCATAGGCGTCGACGTCGTCGCGCGAGAAGCCGTACTTGGTGGCGATCAGGTCGGCCGACACGCCCTGCGGCATGAAATAGGCCGGCATGTTGACGGACGGGTCCATGAACCAGGCGCCGCCGGCCATGCCGATGCCCACGCGCGACATCGATTCCACGCCGCCGGCGATAACGACGTCGTCTGCGCCCTGCGCGATCTTGCCGGCGCTCAGGTTGACAGCGTCAAGGCCGGATGCGCAGAAGCGGTTGATCTGGATGCCAGGCGCCTCGGTCTCGTAGCCAGCCTCGAAGATGGATGCGCGCGCGATGTCGCCGCCGGCTTCCATCACCGCGTCGACGCAGCCGAAGACCACGTCGTCGACTGTCTTGGTGTCGAGGCCGTTACGGTCGCGCACGGCTTCCAGAACGGTCGCGCCGAGACGCACCGAAGGCACCTCGTGCAGGCTGCCGTCCTTCTTTCCCCGTCCGCGCGGCGTGCGGACATGATCGTAAATATAGGCGTCGGCCATATCGGTCTCCCTTAAAGACTGCGTGCGATCAGCAGTTTCATGATTTCGTTGGTTCCGCCGTAGATGCGCTGGACGCGGGCGTCACGGTACATCCGGGCGATCGGATATTCGTTCATGTATCCGTAGCCGCCATGCAGTTGCAGGCACTCGTCGATGATCCTGCACTGAAGGTCGGTGATCAGATACTTCGCCATGGAGGCGGTCGTCGGGGTAAGTTGACCTTTCAGATGCTCGGCCACGCAATGGTTGACGAAGACGCGCGCCATCGTCGCTTCCGACTTCAGTTCGGCCAGCTTGAACTGGGTGTTCTGGAATTCGATAACCGCCTTGCCGAAGGCCTTGCGTTCCTTGACGTAGTCGATGGTGATCGCCAGCGCCCGCTCGGCCATGGCGATGCCCTGGTTGGCGATCAGCAGGCGTTCCTGCGGCAGTTCGGTCATAAGCTGGATGAAGCCCAGGCCTTCTTCCGCGCCAATCAGGTTCGAGGTCGGAATGCGCACATCGTTGAAGAACAGCTCCGACGTGTCGTTCGCCTTGAGCCCGATCTTGTCGAGGTTGCGGCCGCGCTCGAAACCTTCCACCTCGTCGGTCTCGACCACCATCAGCGACGTTCCCTTGGCGCCGGCCGCTGGATCCGTCTTGGTAACGACGATGATCAGATTGGCGTTCTGGCCGTTGGTGATGAAAGTCTTCGATCCGTTGATCACATAGTGGTTGCCATCCTTGCGTGCGGATGTCTTGACGCCCTGCAGGTCGGAACCGGCGCCCGGCTCCGTCATCGCGATGGCGCCGATCATCTCGCCGGAAGCGAGCTTCGGCAGCCACTTCTTTTTCTGCTCTTCCGATCCGTGATGGAGGATGTAGGGCGCGACGATCGCATTATGCAGAGCGATGCCGAAACCGTCGACGCCGACATGGCCGAGCGCCTCGGCGATCACCGCTTCGTGGGCGTAGGTGCCGCCGGAACCGCCATACTCCTCCGGCATGGAGGCGCAGAGCAGTCCCGTTGCGCCGGCCTTTTCCCAGGCTTCCCTGTCGACGATTTCCTGCTTCTCGTAGCGCTCGTAATTCGGCGCGATCTCGTTTTCGAGAAAGCGGGTGGCCATGTCCTGAAGCATGACCAGTTCGTCGTCCATCCATTCGGGAGCGGGAACGCCGAGAATCCCGGCAGGCGCTTCACTCATTCTGGTTCCTCCATGAAGCCTTATAACGCGGCTTTCCAACCACTATGTGTCGTTCGGATATTCCGTTGCAAGACCGCCGTCAGAAACTGGCGGCCTCCATCGACATCATCGTCTCGGATCCGGCCTCGATACGCTGCCGGCGCATCAGCGTTTCCGGCATGATGCGCTCCATATAGAAGCGGGCGAGCAGGAGCTTGTCCTCGTAGAACTCCTTCTCGTCGGCGCCTTCGGCCAGCTTCTGCGTCGCGATTTTCGCCATCTGCGCCCACATGTATCCAAGCGCCACGACGCCGAAGAGATGCATGTAGTCGGTCGAGGCGGCGCCCGCATTGTTGGGATTGGTCATGGCGTTCTGCATTAGCCACATGGTCGAAGCCTGCAGTTCGTTCAGTCCCTTCTTCAGATGCTTGGTGAAGAAGGAAAGCGCCTCGTCCTCGCGGTTTTCCTCGCAGAAATCGCCGACTTCCTTGAAATAGGCCATGATTGCGCGGCCATTGTTGGCCGGCAGCTTGCGGCCGACCAGGTCGAGCGCCTGAATGCCGTTGGCGCCTTCGTAAATCATGGCGATGCGGGCGTCGCGCACGAACTGGCTCATGCCCCATTCCTCGATATAGCCGTGGCCGCCATACATCTGCTGGGCCGCGACCGCATTGTCGAAACCACGGTCGGTCAGCACGCCCTTGAGCACCGGCGTCATCAGGCCAAGCATGTCTTCGGCAGCTTCGCGGTCGGATTCGATTTCGGAGCGGCGGCGGATATCGGCCTGGAGAGCCGTCCACAGGACCAGCGCGCGGCTTGCCTCGTTGAAGGAACGGATGGTCAGCAGCGTGCGGCGGACATCCGGATGCACGATGATCGGATCGGCTTTCTTGTCCGGCTCCTTGGCGCCGGTCAACGCGCGACCCTGAATGCGCTCCCGCGCATAGTCGGCTGCGTTCTGATAGGCGACCTCCGACTGGCAGAGGCCTTGCATGGCGACGCCGAGGCGGGCTTCGTTCATCATCACGAACATGGCCTTCAGGCCCTTGTTCTCGCCGCCGATGAGATAGCCCACAGCGTCGTCGTAGTTGAGAACGCAGGTGGCGTTGCCGTGAATGCCCATCTTCTCCTCGATGGAGCCGCAGGACACGCCGTTGGCCTCGCCGACATTGCCGTCCTCATCGACCTTGTATTTTGGCACGATGAACAGCGAAATGCCTTTGACGCCTTCCGGCGCGCCCTCGATACGGGCAAGCACCAGGTGGACGATGTTTTCAGACATGTCGTGTTCGCCGGCGGAGATGAAAATCTTCTGGCCGGAGATCTTGTAGGAACCGTCTTCCTGGGGAACCGCCTTGGAGCGAAGCAGGCCGAGGTCGGTGCCGCAATGCGGTTCCGTCAGGTTCATGGTGCCGGTCCACACACCCTCGATCATGCGCGGCAGCCACTTGGCTTTCTGTTCGTCATCGCCATGTTCGTCAATGGCGGCGACGGCGCCCAGCGTCAGGCCCGGATACATCATCAGCGCCATATTGGCGGAGGAGAAGTATTCACCGACGGCTGAGTGCAGCAGCATGGGCAATCCCTGGCCGCCATATTCAGGATCGGCCGCAAGACCCATCCATCCGCCTTCGCGGTACTGGTCGTAAGCTTCCTTGAAACCCTTCGGCGTCGTCACGGTCGCATCGTCGTGGCGAACGCAGCCTTCCTGGTCGCCAACCTGGTTCAGCGGCTGAAGCACCTCTTCGGCGAGCTTCGAACCTTCCTGCAGAATGGCTTCCACAATGTCTGGCGAAGCGTCGGCGAAGCCGGGCAAATTGTTGTAGCGCTCGTAGCCGAGCACGTCCTTGAGAATGAAGAGAGTGTCTTTGATGGGGGCTTGATAGCTTGGCATGGATATACTCGCATATGTCCTGCTGGTGTGCGTGTTGGCCGCTCTATACAAATAATTGACGTTTCCGTAAACGTCAAAATTTTCGTTATCTGTTTCTTTGACGCATTTTGCCTCCGAAAAGCCCGGCGACCAAACAAAATCGGGGCAGGTTAACGGGTTGTTTACCATGATTGGAAAAGGTGTTCTCAGACATCGGGCGCTGATTTGCCGAATGTCCGGCGTCAGGCGCCGCTTCTTGCAGGCCTGAATCCGCCGGGCGGAATATGCCGACAGTCGAATTTTTCATTCGGCCTGGCGTCAGGATGCTCGGCGATGGGAACAATGCGGGCAATCACATGAACAGGTCACGATCCTCCGGGAACAGAACCGACTATCAGGAGCGAGATCCGCTCGATTCCCTCAGTCGGACCATTGCCGACCTTGAGGCGAGGATCGAGGGACTGAACGCGCGCAATCGCCGCTCGCCCCAAAATCAATCGCAGACGCCGCGTCCTGAACGCCAACCTGATCGGGTTCGGTCGACAGAGAGTAATGCGGACTTCTATCAACCCCAGCGCTTCCAGCAACCGGAGGCGCAAGTCAACGCCCGCGACTACTGGGCGGAGCAAGACAACCGCCAGCGGTCGTTCGACCGTGATCGCGGATTTCAGCCGGCCACCGTAAAACCGGACGCCGGCGCGCGCGATATCGCCGAGGCTCTTGTCGCCCTGCGCGAGGATTTGCGCAAGGATCTGTCCGAAAGCATCAGCCGTGGTCTTGGATCGCACACACAGGATCGGGACATCGCTGCAGGCCTGCACGCCGAGCTGAACGAATTGCGCAGCATGGTGCGTGAACTGCCTGGAGAAGATTCCATGCGCCGCCTCGAGCAGCGCTGGGACGGGTTTGAAAACCGTATCGCCGGCATGGACGCGACGGCGCTGAGGGAAGAGCTGTCGATGCTGTCTCACCGCCTCGACGACATCAGGTCGTCGATCGGCCAGCTTCCATCGGCTCTGCCGCTGAATGCGCTTGAAGACAAGATCAAGATGCTGGTGGGCGCGATCGATGCGATTTGCCGTCAGACCGGCTCGAACGATCCTGAACTGAACCAGCGATTCGCCGGTATAGAAGACAGGCTTGACGAAATCAGCCGCGCAATCGTCGCGACGAACGCCACCCGCGACGGAGAACCGGACCGACGTCTCGTCGAGGGATTGGAGCGGCGCTTCGATACGCTGCTCGAGCAACTCGACGCGATCAGTCAGACACATTCCTACAATGAAGTCGCCGAACGGCTGGACGCGCTGTCGGGCAAGGTTGATGAACTCTCTGGCGACCGCGACACCGTCACCTTGATGGAACGGCTCGACGACTTGTCCCGGATGCTTGAAGCCCAGCCTGCGCCGGCCGTCGACGAACGCCTCTACGAGCATCTCGAACTGCTTGCCAGCAAGGTCGGCTCTCTCGATCTGAACGGCGTGAATGACGCGCTGGCCGACAAGCTGGACGACGTGTCGCGCCGTATCGATACGATGACGAGCGATCTGACCGCCGCAACCGGCAACCAGGACATGCTCTACGGCCGTTTGGAAGACCTTGCTGGTCTGATGGGAAAGCAGGAGCCAGAAAGACAAGCCGTCGACCTGTCCCGCATCGAGACGGGTCTCGCCAATATCGCGGCCCGGCTGGACGAGGTCACGGCGCCTCAGAGCGACGATGGCGAAGCGCTTCGAGCGCTTGAAGAACAGGTGTCCGATTTTTCGCGCCTTCTTTCGGAAACCGCTCAAGCGCCGGCGGATTCGAACGATCTCGCGCCGCGTCTTGCCGCAATCGAAGAACGTTTGAGCGAAAGTCAGGCTGATCATCAGAACATGATGATAGAGGCCGCCAGAAAAGCCGCCGAGGCGGCGATCGATTCCTGGCGCGAGTCCGGAGCCACCGCGTCGGATATCTCGATGGTCGAGAACCTCGTGTCGGACCTGCGGTCGCTGGAAGAGCTGAGCCGCCGCAGCGAAGAAAAGAATACGCGCACATTCGACGCCGTGGATGACACGCTCGTCAAGATTGCCGACCGCCTGGAATCGATGGAATACGGCAATCCCGCCGAACCCGCTCACCGAGCGCTGAATGCGAACGCCTCTTCTGCGGATGCATCGGCTGAACTGACGCCGAATGCGGAATTGCCGCGCGAAGAACTCAGCCAGGACGACGTCGACACAAAGCACGACGTGATCGTTCTGCCGAATGATCGTTACGATGAGGGGTCATACGCCACACCCTCCATCGACCCGGCTGATCATATAGTCGGGGATGAGGACGACACCCCGCTGGAGCCTGGTTCGGGCGCTCCCGACATCGAAAGCATCATGGCGAAGGTGCGTGAGGCCCAGAAACATGGCCAGCAACTGGGGCGGCATGCGCATCCAGACGACGAAACGGGTGAAGACAAACCTGGCAAAGCCGATTTCATCGCCGCAGCGCGCCGGGCCGCCAGGGCCGCGGCAAGCGACACCATGCTGGCTGGAGACGCGGCTGTTTCGGCAGAGGATGTTTCCGACAAACGCAAACAGCGCGAGGCGAAAGGCGGCGGCAAACGCAGCAAGCGCCCCTTCTTCCTCGCTGCAGGCGCCATTTTGCTGGCGGTCGTAACCTATCCGCTTCTCATGGATTTCTTCGCAGGACCGTCTCCGATCGAGACTGCGTCAGTCGAATCCGAGACGCAAATTTCGGAGCCAGTGACCGCCGAACCCGAAATAGCCGAAAAGGCTGTTCAAGGCGCAGGGCTGACGCAGGATTTCAGCGGCGCCGAGCCGGTGACGGAAGAAATGGCGACGGATTCCGCGCCGACTTTACCCGAAGCGTCAACATCCCCGTCAACGCCTGAAATGACGCCGCAATCCGGTATTACCGTTAAGCAAAACAACGGCGAATGGCAGATGTCGCGCGACAACAGCGTACAGCCCGTCGGCGGATTCTATTCCTATCCGACTGAAGGCGCCGCAGGGGCCCAGGCTGCAGCGGGCGTCGACGCGGTGACCGTCACCGCCGCCACGCAGATGGACGCGCCGGTGATCGAGACGCCGCCTGAAGAGGTTGGCCCCCTGGCCCTGCGCAAGGCCGCGGCGGATGGCGACAGCCTGGCCCTTTTCGAGATCGGCGCACGCTATACCGATGGACACGGCGTTGACGTTGATCATGCCGAAGCAGCCAAGTGGTATCAACTCTCCGCAGATCTCGGATTTGCTCCGGCGCAATACAGGCTCGCCAATTTCTATGAAAAGGGCAACGGGGTCGAACGTGACCTGAAGAAAGCTCAAACCTGGTACCAGATGGCGGCCGAGCAGGGCAATGCGAGCGCGATGCATAATCTCGCCGTTCTCTTCGCGATGAAACACGAGGGCGTATCCGACTACGATTCTTCCGCTGTCTGGTTCAAGAGAGCCGCTGAATTCGGCGTCAGAGACAGCCAGTACAATCTCGCCATTCTGCACGCACGTGGAAACGGCGTTCCCCAGGACCTGATCGAATCCTACAAATGGTTCGCCATTGTCGCCCAGTCCGGCGACAAGGACGCCGCGCGCAAGCGCGACGAGGTGGCGAACGCATTGCGTCCTGAACAGCTTGAGGAAGCCCGCAAACGCGTCGAAGACTGGGAGCCCGCGCCGCTGGACGACGCCACAAACTCAACAGCCATTCCCGACGAGTGGAAGCGCGACGAAACCACCACTGCTTCCATCGATATGAAAAAAGCCGTGCAGAACATCCAGGCGATCCTGACGAAGAACGGCTTCGACACCGGCGGCGTCGACGGCATCATGGGCGACCGGACGATCATGGCGATCAGGGACTTCCAGAGTTCGATCGGCATGGAGCCGACGGGCGAAGTGACCGAGCAGCTGGTCAAGGAGTTGCTCGCCCGCAACGGATAGAAACAGGGTCGCCGGGCTACGGAACGCGTTCCCGGGCGAACCCGGGCGCCGGTTTCAAAAACTTATGATTTCCGCGCCGGTTGTGCGGAATTGACTCACGATTGGTAAAGGAGCATGACAGGGCTGCGTCTCGCCGCGCCTGTCCATTCCGTGAAACCGTAGCCGTCCGTTTATGACAATCTATCTTCCCATAGCGGAGATTTCCGTAAATGCCTTCGTCATTTTGGGAATGGGCGCTGCGGTCGGGTTCCTTTCGGGCATTTTCGGCGTAGGCGGCGGCTTTCTGATCACGCCGTTGCTCATTTTCTACAACATTCCTCCGGCCGTCGCTGTGGCGACAGGCGCAAACCAGGTTGTCGCGTCTTCCTTCTCTGGCGCGCTCTCGCATTTCCGCCGCGGCACACTCGACGTCAAGCTGGGTCTTGTCCTGCTTGTCGGGGGTATTGCAGGCGCCGCTGTAGGCGTCTTCGTCTTCAGTTTCCTGCGAACCATCGGTCAGCTGGATCTCATTATCTCGTTGATGTATGTGACTTTCCTCAGCGCAATCGGCGGGTTGATGCTGTGGGAGAGCATCAGATCGCTTCTGAGGGCGCGGGCCAACCAGCCCGTTTCGCTGCGAAGACCCGGCCAGCACAACTGGGTTCATCGCCTGCCCCTGAAAATGCGGTTCAAGAAATCGAAGATCTATCTCAGCGCGATACCGGTCGTCGCGCTCGGATTTGCGATCGGCATTCTGACATCGGTCATGGGCGTCGGCGGCGGATTCATCATGGTTCCGGCCATGATCTATCTTCTGCGCATTCCGACCAATGTGGTTATCGGCACGTCGCTGTTTCAGATCATTTTCGTGACCGCCTTCACCACCGTCATACAGGCGACGACCAACCAGTCAGTCGACGTTTTTCTGGCCGGGCTATTGATGATTGCAGGCGTTATCGGCGCGCAATACGGCGTAAGGGCTGGCCGCAAGCTGCGCGGCGAACAACTGCGCGCCGGCCTGGCGCTTCTGGTGCTCGGCACCGGCGTCCGGCTGGGCTACGATCTGGTTGCTACTCCACAGGAACTCTACTCCGTGGCGACGACGATGGTGGGTTTCCAGTGAGGGCGCTGTTGACCATTGTCTCCGCGGCGCTGATCGCCGCGGGCTTGCTGGCTTCGCCGGCATCCGCCCAGTCGCGGACGCCGCGCCTTGATATCGGCATCTCAACCAACATCATTCCCATCACATCGGATTTCGCCGGAGAGGATCTGACTGTGTTTGGCGCGATAGACGGCGCCGACCCGGAATTGCTGCGCGCGGATTTCTACGATGTCGTCGTGACGCTCGAAGGGCCGTCACTGGAATCCGTTGTCCGCAAGAAGGCCCGCGTCTTTGGCATCTGGATCAATCGCAGTTCGATGCGGTTTGAGCCGGCGCCCGTGTCCTATTCGCTGTCCAGCACATTGCCTATCGAATTGATCGCTGATTCCATCGAGCTCAGCGATCTCGGCATAGGCGTTCAGTATATCCGCCTCACGCCTACCGGAGCGATCGGAGACGGTAGCGCCATCCCGGAATTCAAAAACGCGCTGTTGCGGCTGCGCACCGCCGATGGCCTATACCAGCGCGATCCAATCGGCGTGGAATATGTCAGCTCAAGCCTGTTTCGGGCGACGCTGCGGCTGCCGGCCAACGTGCCTGTCGGCGAACACAAGCTGAGGGCCTTCCTGTTTCAGGGCGGCAAATTCGTCATGGAGCGTGAACTGCCGCTCAGCGTCGTCAAAACCGGTGTGGAGCAGTTCATCTTCGAATACGCACACCAGCACAGCCTGATCTACGGCCTGTTCGCCGTGCTACTCGCGATGCTTACCGGCTGGCTGGGCAGCGTTCTATTCCGAAAGGACTAAAGCCTCAGGCGACCAGTCTGGAAAAGGGCACTGAATAGACACGGTCGCGACCGAGCAGATGCGCCGTAAGGCGTTGCTGATCGAAGAGCCGGTTCAGCGCCGGATGCTTAAGACTGAGCCCGCCGGTCATGACGCCAAACGCAGGCATGACCAGCCGCTCGCCGTCGCCTGCGAAACAGGCCCGCCGAACCCCCTTGCCCTGCCGCACAACACGCGCCGCCGGATGCAGATGCCCGGCAATCTCGCCAACGGCGTCGGCGCGATCCGCAGCTGGCTCGTGCCGGAAAACGAGACCGTCGCAATAGAGCTCTTCCGCGCAATCGCCCGGAAGCCCTGAAGGTCGGTCCGGATCGTGATTGCCGGCAATCCAGTACCAGTCGCGTCCCTTCATCATGTCTTTGAGCCGCTCAGCATCGCCCTCGTTGAGGTTGGCCGCCCCTTCCTTGTCATGGAAACTGTCTCCGAGGCTGATCACACAGCCAGGTCGGTAACGGTCGATGACCGAGGCGAGCAGTTTCAGGGTCAGCGCCGTATCGTAGGGCGGAAGCAACATGCCCCTTCGCGCAAACGCCGCCGATTTTTCCAGATGCAAGTCGGAGACAACCAGCATGCCGCTGTCAGGCAGCCACAATGCGCCCAGCGGGTCACAAATGGCGCTTATTCCCGATGTCACGATCTGCGTCATGCGGACGGTCTCGCTCAGGTTTGCTTCGACCGCCATTGTAACCCGGTTCATGCTCCGGAGCCGCCTCCATCATTCAACGCCGCCCATGGCTTCCGCGATGATTTCGTCCGCGGCTTGCGCAAGTATGTCGTCATGGGCTTCTCCCACCACAGGCTCGCGGCCTATTTCCAGCATCACCGGAACTGCAAGCGGCGAAATCTGCTGAAGCCTTTTCAACATGATTCGGCCCTTGATGCGCAACAGCATATCGGCGAGCCGGCGGATATCGAGCAGGCCGGCGGCAGCGTCGGCCCGCGTCGCCTGGAGCAAAATATGGTCGGGTTCGTGACTACGCAGCACATCGTAGATAAGATCCGCCGACACCGTGACCTGGCGGCCGGTCTTTTCCTTTCCTGGATGTCGACGCTCGATCAACCCGGCAATCACAGCGCAGTTTCGGAAGGTTCTTTTGAGCATCCAGGATTCGGCGAGCCAGGCTTCCAGATCGTCTCCCAGCATATCCTCGTCGAACAGGTTTTCCATCGAGAGCTCGCCGCTCTCGAACATCTGCCCCATGTCGCGAAGGCCCCAGATCGCCATCGAATAGTCGGTCGCGACAAAACCGAGCGGGCGCGCGCGGGCGCGCTCAAGGCGCCTCGTCAGAAGCATGCCCAGCGTCTGGTGGGCCAGGCGCCCTTCGAATGGATAGGTCACCATGTAGAAGCGGTTTTCATGCGGAAAGGTTTCGATCAGAAGCTGCTCTCGCGACGGAATAACCGATTTCTCCTTCTGGATTTTCAGCCAGTCGCGCACTTGCGGCGGTAGTTCGTTCCATCGTTCTGGGCTTGCCAGCATGCCGCGAACCTGTTCGGCAAGATAGGTTGAAAGTGGAAACTTGCCGCCGGCATAGGCGGGTATCTTTGGATTGCCTTGGCCGCCTTTAGAGACGATGCATTCGTTCTCGCGAATCCCCTCGAAGCGCAGGACCTTGCCGGCAAACAGAAATGTGTCGCCGGGCGCGAGCATCTCGACAAAGTATTCCTCGATCTTGCCGAGCACCGGCCCACCGCGCACATTGGCGCCACGGCCGCGCTGGCGCGTCAGCCTAACCGTCAGCTCCGCCGCCTCGATGATAGTTCCGATGTTCAGACGGTATTGCTGTGCGATTTGTGGATTGCTCACCCGCCACAGCCCGTCGGCGCGTTTGCGGATTCGGGCATAGCGCTCATAGGTCTTCAGCGCGTATCCGCCGGTCGCGACAAACTCGACGACCCGGTCGAATTGGGAGCGCGGGAGCGCTGAATAGGGGAATGCGGAGACAATTTCCCGGTAGAGATCTTCTGCGTCGAAAGGGGCGGCGCAGGCCATGCCGAGGACATGCTGGGCCAGTACGTCCAGAGTTCCCTCGCCAATCGGCGGCGTATCCTGGGCGCCGAGATAATTGGCGTCGAGCGCGGCCTGGCACTCCATCACTTCGAAGCGGTTCGCCGGCACCAGCAGGGCGCGGCTCGGCTCGTCCATGCGGTGGTTCGACCGGCCGATGCGCTGGGCGAGCCGGCTGGCGCCTTTGGGCGCGCCCACATGAACGACAAGATCGACGTCGCCCCAGTCGATGCCGAGATCGAGCGTCGAGGTTGCGACAACGGCGCGCAGTCTGTTGTCGGCCATCGCCGCTTCGACGCGCCGCCTCTGGCTTGCATCGAGCGATCCGTGATGTAGCGCGATCGGCAGGTTGTCCTCGTTGATGCGCCAGAGTTCCTGAAACAGCAACTCGGCCTGGCTGCGCGTATTGACGAACAACAGTGTGGTGGCGTGTCGGCAGATCGCCTCGTAGACTTCCGGCATGGCGTAGCGGGCCGAATGGCCAGACCAGGGCACCCGGTCGCGGCTGTCGAGAATGGTGATTTCCGGCTTTGCGCCGCCTTCCACGACGATACGCTCCGAAAGCAGTGGAGCTTTGTCTTGTTCCTGCGGCATCAGCCAGGCCTGCAGGGCTTGCGGGTCGGCCACCGTCGCCGACAGGCCGATTGTCTGAAGGCGCGGACACATCGCCCTCAGCCGGGCAATCCCCAGAGACAACAGGTGCCCGCGCTTGGAAATGACCAGCGAGTGCAGTTCGTCGAGCACGATGTAGCGCAGCCCCTTGAAGAACCGTTCGGCGTCGCCGCTGGCGATCAGCAAGGCAAGTTGTTCGGGCGTCGTCAGAAGGATGTCCGGCGGATTGAGTTTCTGGCGCTGCCGTTTGGACTGCGGAGTGTCGCCGGTTCGGGTCTCGACGTTTATTGGCAAGTCCATTTCGCGGATCGGCGTTGCAAGATTACGCTCGATGTCCACGGCGAGCGCCTTCAGCGGCGAAATGTAGAGTGTGTGGATACCGCGGTCCACCGTCGAGCCGGGCTGACGGCGCACCCGGCCGCGACGGGTAAGATCCGCCAGCGCCGGCAGGAATCCGGCAAGCGTCTTGCCCGCGCCTGTGGGCGCAATAAGCAAGGCCGAGCGTCCCTTTTCCGCAAGAGCGAGCAAATCAAGCTGATGGGCGCGCGGACGCCACTTTCTGGCCCGGAACCAGTCTGTAAAGACGGCGGGCAGAATTTCGGAAGAGACCGGTTCGGCGCTGATGGAATCGCGTGTCACGGAAGAAAACCTAGTGCAGAATTTGCGGCGGTAAAACAGCAATAGCCGAACGACGTCATTATCCGGTTGATTGTCCGGTCCATGCTCGATATCGGGAGAGACGAGTTGAAAGCGTCACAGCGGATCACTACTGTCTGGGCGTTGCCGGAACACGGAGAGTCGTCACATGTCGAGCAGATTGAACCGCTTCCTGGGGGATTCACCCGGTCGTACGGTCGTAAAGCTCCTGGTGATTTCCCTGATTGTCGGCGCGGTGATGAGCGCCTTCAACTGGTACCCGATCGATATTCTTCATGCGATCCGTGATTTCCTCGTCAATCTCTGGAATCTTGGCTTTGACGCCCTTGGCCGCTTCGGCGACTATCTCATTCTCGGAGCCGTGGTCGTCATCCCCGTGTTCCTGATCCTGCGCATTCTGAGTTACCGCAACAGTTAACCAGAGGCCGGCGTGATGACAGAAGCGCTAGCGGACGCCGCCCGATCCGCGGCGGGACAGGTCGTCAGGCCGTTTTCGGTAACCCATCGCATGGTTCTCGCCATCGCTGTTCCGATGACGCTCGCCTATCTGACGACACCACTTCTGGGCATCGTCGATATGGCCGTCATCGGCCAGCTCGGGCAGGCTGAACTGATCGGCGGACTGGCGATCGGCGCCATCATCTTCGACGTCGTCTACACCACTTTCAACTTCCTGCGCGCCTCGACCACAGGCCTCGTCGCCCAGGCGTTTGGCAGAGATGACGCGCGCGAGGAACAGGCGGTCTTCTGGCGTTCGATGCTGACCGGACTGATCTGCGGTTTCGCTTTGCTGATCCTGTCTCCAATGATCCTGCTTGTCGGCATGTGGCTGATGGCGCCTGGCCCCGGCGTGGCGGAAGCCGCGCGCACCTATTTCACGATTCGCATCCTGTCGGCTCCGGTCGGTCTTGCCAATTATTCGGTCCTTGGCTTCGTCCTCGGACGCGGCGAGGCCATCACAGGCCTCCTGCTCCAGATGCTGATCAACGGCGTCAACATTTCCCTGTCTATCTGGCTCGGCCTCATTCTCGAATGGGGCATTGTGGGCGTCGCCTGGGCCACCGTTGTTGGAGAATTCGTCGGACTTGTCGCCGGTTTCACTTATGTTTGGCTGCGGTTCGATCGCGCCAAGGCGCCCTCCTGGCGGACAATCGCCGACCTGCCGTCAGTGATGAAACTGATGGCGTTGAACCGGGACATCATGATCCGCTCGCTTGCACTGCTGATCGCCTTCGCCCTGTTCGTGCGCCAGGGCGCCCAGTTCGGCGCCGTCACACTTGCCGCCAATGCGGTGCTGATGAATTTTTTCATGGTCGCCGGCTATTATCTCGACGGCTTCGCCACGGCGGCGGAGCAGCTCGCCGGGCGTGCGGTCGGCGCCAATTACAGGCCGGCATTCGACCGCGCGGTAACGCTCTCGACGATCTGGGGATTTGGGCTCGCAGCCCTCACCACGGCCTTTTTTCTGCTTTTCGGAACCAATGTCGTGGAGTTGATGACGACGGCGCAAGACGTGCGCGCAGCGACTGAGGATTATCTCGTCTGGGCGTCCTTCACGGCACTTGCCGGCGTCCTCGCCTTCACCATGGACGGGGTGTTTATCGGCGCCACCTGGTCGCGGGACATGCGCAACATGATGCTTCTGTCGATTATCATCTATGTCGCCTGCCTGTGGACGCTGACGCCCCTCTTCGGCAATCACGGCCTGTGGATATCGCTGCTGATCTTCCTGGGCATTCGCGGCATCAGCCTCTACCTGCTGGTCGGAACGCGGGCAAACGCGACGTTCCAGTCTAGCTGATTGCGATGCCCTCGTCCTTGAGCTTGTGGTCGGGCTCGACATGAATGATCGTCCGGGCGTTCGGAATCGCCTTGCGCAACTCCGCCTCGATATGATCGCAGATCTGGTGCGACCGCGAGACCGACATCGATCCCTCGACGACCAGGTGAAATTCGATGAACGTCACAGGTCCCGCCATCCGGGTGCGGATGTCATGCGCTTCCATCGCGCCAGTCGCATTGGCCAGGATGATTTTTTCGATCAGCGCCGACTCTTTCGAATCGACAGAGACATCCATCAAGCCGTTCACGGATGACGAGATCACGCGCCAGCCTTCCCACAGAACATTTGCGCCCACGATGAACGCCATGAGGGCGTCAAGAATGATCCAACCGGTCGCAAGGGTGACCAGAAGACCGAAGAGCACGCCGACGGAGGTGATGACGTCGGCGTAGATGTGGCGTCCGTCGGCGGTCAGAGCCGGTGATTTTTCCCGGCGGCCGACCTTGATCAGAATAAAGGCCCATACCGCGTTGATGGACGCGGCAACGGCGTTGACCATCATGCCCGGTCCCGGATCGGCAAGGGCATGCTCGCGACCCAGCGCCATCCAGGCTTCGCGGAAAATAAGAAGCGCCGCCAGCACAATGAGCACGCCCTCGAACACCGCCGAGAAATACTCCGCCTTGTGGTGTCCGAACTGATGCGTGTCGTCGGCCGGTTTCTGACTCATGCGGATCGCGAACCAGGCGATGAGCGCAGCGATCACATTGACGATCGATTCAAGCGCGTCCGAATAAAGCGCGACCGATCCGCTCAACTCCCAGGCCACGAATTTGATGCCCATCACCGCGATGGAGACCGCAATGGACGCGGCGGCAAGTCTTGAGACGAGGCGCGGGTTGGACATGGGCGTTTGCGGACTGTTACGGGCGGACTGTTGATGTCGGCGATCTTGCGCCGCGCAATACGCGAAAACGGCGCAGAAAGCAAAAC
Source organism: Flavimaribacter sediminis (assembly GCF_019492055.1). Lineage (GTDB taxonomy): Bacteria > Pseudomonadota > Alphaproteobacteria > Rhizobiales > Rhizobiaceae > Flavimaribacter > Flavimaribacter sediminis. Next base: position 602,541 of record NZ_JAICBX010000002.1, read on the forward strand.
ACTCCTGTTGCAGCAGCGCAACAGTGGCGAGGCATTGGCCTTGGGAGACGCAACTTTGGCTTGAACAGACAGGATATCGTTTCTAAGTGTCCGTCGCCGATGGCGTCATAGCCATCGAAAACTGTTGCAAACGGGAAACCGGACATGTCGAACATCGTCCGCTTGTCCACAGAGGCAAGCCCCCTGCGCTGAAGCCGTCTTTGCGGTGGAGCCGGGTTTGAAGGAACGGGGCCGCGCGCCCTGGCAATTCTACTCGTGCAACAGGTACTATCATGGGCAATCCTGAAAGGGATGGCGCGCCTGCCGAAACGGCGGCGTCCATTCATGAATTCTACACTGCAAGCTCTTGGATCGAGGGTGCGGCTACAGAACAGCTGCGACAAGTCGCAAACCTTCCGGGAGTTCGGCAGATCGCCGCCTTTCCCGATCTGCATCCCGGGACCTTCGGACCGATCGGATGCGCGGTGCTTTCCGAGAGGCTTTATCCGCAGTTGATCGGAAACGACATTGGCTGCGGCATGTCACTTTTTGCACTCGATCTGCCGAGAAGCAAACTGCGCCTCGACAGGGCGGCGCAAAAGCTGAGGGTTCTAGAAAGCGCCTGGTCAGGCAACGCTGCCGGCTATCTGGCGGAAGCTGGCCTGCCGTCGGACGCCTTCTCGGAAGCGATCGGTTCGATCGGCGGCGGCAATCATTTCTGCGAGCTTCAGGTGATCGAGGAGATCACGGATGACGCGGCGTCGGGGCATGACCTGGCGCCCCAGACGCTGCTGCTGTTCGTCCACTCGGGATCGCGTGGTTTCGGAACGCATGTGTTCCGGTCGGTCGTGGAACGTTTCGCAGACGGTCTGGAGCAAGGGTCGACCGCCGCAAACCGCTATCTCGATGATCACGACAGGGCCGTGGCATGGGCGTCGCTCAACCGGCGGATTATCGCACTACGGGCGGCGGTGGCGCTAAGGGCGGACATCCGGACGGTCGTCGACAGTCCCCACAATGTGGTGGAGCGGCAGGGCGATCTCTTCCTTCATCGCAAGGGGGCGGCGGTCGCAACGACGCCGCTCGTTCCGTTGGCGGGTTCGCGGGACAGCCTCAGTTTCCTGCTGAAGCCAACCGGGTGTAAGCCGGAAGCGCTTGCCTCGCTCTCCCACGGTTCAGGCCGGAAATACGACAGGAAGTCAATGCTGGGCCGGGTCGGAAGCACCCGCTCGGACCGTGAACGGCTTTTGCGGACTTCCTTCGGCGGCCGCGTGATTTGCGACGACCGTCAGTTACTTATCGAGGAAGCGCCGGACGCCTACAAGAATTCGGCCCATGTTTGCGATGATCTGGTGTCGCATGGTCTCGCGACGTGCGTCGCCTCCCTGCAGCCTCTGATTACGTTCAAGAAGGCTACGGAGCCGGAAGGAACGGAATCCTGGAAAAGACAGAGAAAAGATCATGGGAGGAAATGGCGATGAATGCCGTTCCTTTGATCAGCCTGCTGGTCACCAGCGGAGACGGACCATCCGAATGCCGCCTTGCGGTCGCCCACGTCGTGCGGCGGATCGGTGTCGAAGCGAAAGCAGATGGCGTGACCTGCGCCATCGAGTTGCCCGACGGCGCGGATGTCCGGCATCCTCCCTCGGCGCTCGTGCAACTCAAAGGCCGCAAAGCCCGTGAATTCGCGAGCCGTTGGACGGGGACAATCCGCTGGACAGTCAAGAGCCCTTTTCGTCCACACCATAAGCGACGAAACTGGTTTGTTGGCGTCTCAACGCTCGACACAGGACCGGAGATCGCAACAGGTCTTCAAAGCGATGAAATCCGTTTTGAGACGTTTCGCGCCGGAGGACCGGGCGGTCAGCACCAGAATACGACCGACAGCGCAGTCCGGGCGACACACGAGCCGACCGGCATATCCGTTGTCTCCCGCGACCAGCGTTCCCAGCACCGCAACCGCGAGGTTGCAGTCGAGCGACTGAGCGCCAGACTCGCCCTGCGGGCATTGCACCGCAGCCAGCAGGCGGGCGCCAGCCGCAACCAGCGTCACAAGGAACTGGAGCGAGGCAATCCCGTCCGTTGCTTCAAGGGAGAAAGGTTCCAGGAGGTGTAGCGCGCGCCCGCCTCTACCGGCGGTTTACTTTCTGGTTCAACGCCAATATCTCCATTTGGACGGAGCAACGCGTCCGGAAGCAAACAGGAGATTTCGATGAACTATTCCCCTTCACCTTCGCGCTATGACGCGATGGTTTATCGTCGCTGTGGCGTCTCTGGTCTCAAGCTTCCGGCAATATCGCTCGGCCTCTGGCACAATTTCGGCGAGGACGCCAATCATGAGACCAAGCGCGCGATCTGCCGCGAAGCCTTCGATTGCGGCATTACCCATTTTGACCTCGCCAACAATTACGGCCCGCCGCCGGGAAGCGCCGAAGAAGCTTTCGGCGAAATTCTCAAGACGGATTTGAAGGGATACAGAAACGAGATCGTCATTTCCTCGAAAGCCGGCTACGGCATGTGGCCTGGCCCCTACGGGGAATGGGGAAGCCGAAAGTATATCATTTCCTCCTGCGAAGATTCGCTGAGGCGCATGGGGGTGGACTATGTCGACATCTTTTATTCCCACCGTTTCGACCCTGAAACGCCGTTTGAAGAAACAATGGGCGCGCTCGACAGCCTCGTCCGGCAAGGCAAGGCGCTTTATGTCGGCATATCCTCCTACAATTCCGACCGGACGCGCGAGGCTGCCCGCATTCTGGGCGAGATGGGCACGCCGCTACTTATCCATCAGCCGAGCTACAACATGCTCAACCGGTGGGTGGAGCGAGACGGACTGAAGGAAACGCTCGCCGAACTCGGCGTCGGATCGATCGCCTTCACGCCGCTGGCGCAAGGTATGCTGACCGGCAAATATCTCAAAGGCATTCCGGAAGGCTCGCGCGCAACCCAGGGCAAATCGCTGCGGCCTTCAATGCTCAATGAAAAGGCGATCGCCCACCTCAACAAGTTGAACGAGATTGCGCAGGCGCGTGGCCAGACCCTTGCGCAGATGGCGATCGCCTGGGTGCTGCGTGACGAAGGCATTACCTCGGCCCTGATCGGCGCGTCCAGGCCCGAACAGGTGACGGATTGCGTCGGCGCGGTAGCCAATCTTGAATTTTCCGAGGACGAACTGAAGCTGATCGACGACTATGCCCGGGAAGAAGACATCAATCTGTGGGCGCGATCATCTGACAGCTAACCCTTATTCAGCCTGCCGCGCCAGATCGGCGTGGCCGGCCGCCAATTCCCGCATCCGCGCCTCGACTTGCGGCGCTGGCGGCGAGGAACGCCGTGTTTTCAGACTGACATGAATCAGCAACTGGTCGCAGGACGCGAGTGCGCCGCCATTGGCGTCGAGCATGCGGTGGCGAAGACGCAGCTTTTTGCCTGCTGCTTCCATAACGACCGTCTCGACCCGGATCGGGTCTCCAGCTATGGTTTCGTCCAGAAACGCCGTTTTCGTCTCCACGGTGAAGAAACTTTGACCACTTGCAACATAGGTTTCATCGGCGCCGATCATGACCATGACCGCGTCTGCGGCGTCGGAAAACACCTGGCCATAGCGGCTTTCGTTCATGTGGCCATTATAGTCGGTCCAATCGATCGGGATCACCCGTGATACGGTTTCGACCGGGTTTCCGGGCGTGAAGGCCGTCGGCGCCGCGATCTGTTTCTGGTGCCGGTTGAGGATCCGCCCCGCAGCGCTGTCCTGGCCCTTGAGCGCCCGCATCATGGCGACGAGATTGTGGTCGCGCAGCCGCTCCAGTTCATTGATCGTCAGGCGCCCGGACTGAGCGTCCGACTGGCTGGCGATGGTCGCAACCAGATCATCGGTCAATTCCGGAACGTCGGTCAGTTTCGTCCAGGGCCATTTCAGAGCCGGGCCGAACTGTTCGATGAAATGCTTCATGCCGGCTTCTCCGCCGGCAATGCGGTAGGTCTCGAACAGACCCATCTGCGCCCAGCGCAGACCAAAGCCATAGCGGATTGCGTCATCGATCTCCTGCGTGGTGGCGACGCCATCGTGGACAAGCCACAGCGCCTCGCGCCAGACGGCCTCCAGCAGGCGATCTGCAATGTGGGCGTCGATTTCGCCGCGCACCTGCAAGGGAAACATGCCGAGCGAGACAAGGATCGCAGAAGCCTGTTCGATCACATCGGCGGCGTTGTCTTTCGAGCCGACCAGTTCGACGAGCGGCAGCAGATAAACCGGATTGAACGGATGGGCGACGATGATCCGCTCCGGCCAATCGACCCCGGATTGGAGATCGCTTGGCGTGAAGCCGGAGGTGGACGATCCGATGATCGCACCCGACGCAGCATGGGTGGTGATGTCGCTCAGAATTCGATGCTTGAGGTCAAGCCGTTCCGGCGCGCTCTCCTGCACCCAGTCCGCACCGGCGACAGCCTCGGCAAGCGTGTCGCATATGTCCAGTCGTCCTTCGGCCGGCAGGCGCGATTCATAGAGCATCGGCAGCGCATGGCGCGCATTGGAGAGCACGGCCGCAATCTTGCGGGCGGCATCCGGGTCCGGATCATACAGCTTTACGTCCCAGCCATTGAGAAGGAAGCGGGCAAGCCAGCCTCCGCCGATCACGCCGCCGCCGATGATCGCGGCTGTCCGGCTCATGACGGCGCCCGTTTTGTCAGAGCCAGCTTTTCGCGCACGGCGGACGGGCCGATGACTCGCGCTCCCATGCGTTCAATGATGCCAACCGCGCGTTCAACGAGTTGCGCGTTGGTGGCCAGGACCCCCTTGTCCAGATAGAGATTGTCTTCGAGGCCGACACGAACGTTTCCGCCGGCAAGCACCGCCGCAGCGACATAGGCCATCTGATCGCGACCAAGCGAGAACGCCGACCAGAGCCAGCCATCTGGCACGTTGTTGACCATCGCCATGAAAGTGTTCAGATCGTTCGGCGCGCCCCATGGCACGCCCATACAAAGCTGAACGAGTGCTGGCCCGGCGAGCGTTCCCTCGCGCACAAGTTCCTTCGCAAACCACAGGTGTCCGGTGTCGAAGGCTTCGATCTCGGGCTTGACGCCGAGCTCCGTCATGGCCTTGCCCATTGCCCTGAGCATGCCCGGCGTATTGGTCATCACATAATCGGCTTCGGCGAAATTCATCGTGCCGCAATCAAGCGTGCAGATTTCCGGCAGGCATCGAGCGATATGGACCACGCGCTCGGCCGCCCCGATCATGTCTGTCGCAGCCTCATTCAATGGAAACGGCGCTTCCGCCGACCCAAACACGATATCGCCGCCCATGCCGGCGGTCAGGTTCAATACCACGTCGACCTCTGCGTCACGAATGCGTTCGGTGACCTCGCGATAGAGCGCCGGATCGCGCGACGGCGCGCCCGTTTGGGGATCGCGCACATGACAGTGCACAATTGCGGCGCCTGCCTTGGCCGCATCGATCGCGCTCGCCGCGATCTCCCTGGGCGAACGCGGCACATGCGGCGAGCGGTCCTGCGTTCCGCCCGAGCCGGTGACGGCGCAGGTAATGAAAACGTCCCTGTTCATATCTAGCGGCATTGATCGCCTCCCGTGTACAAAGCGGTACTGAACCTCGAAAATCCGTCGCGCGCCATGCTGAAAGAGACATCCGTTACCGGATTTCGACCAGTTTGATTCGCCTTAAGTTCAATCCGGGATTGGCCGCGAGGCCCATTCCTGTGTGTCGGCGCCCACCAGATCATGGATCGAGGCGCGTCCGGACCGTTTTACAATCTGATGAAGACCGTCCGTGATTCGCTGCGCCAACACGGGACCTTGATAGACAAAGCCGGTGTAAAGCTGGACCAGGTTTGCGCCGGCCCAGATCTTCGTCGCGGCGGATTCGGCGGAATCGACGCCGCCAACTCCGATCAGGGTGAAGCTCTGTCCGAGCCTCTGGCGCATCTTCGCAAGCACGATCGTCGAGCGTTCGAACAGCGGCGGACCCGAAAGCCCTCCGCTTTCCGACGCTTGGGACACGTCGGACAGGCCCTTTCTCGACAGGGTCGTGTTTGACACGATCACGCCGTCGATAGAACTCGTCGTCGTTTCGGCGGCGATGTCATCCAGATCACTTTCGACAAGATCGGGAGCGATCTTCAGGAAAATCGGCCGGTAGTCTGCTCCCGCATCCGTGCGCGCCGCGCGCGCGTCACTGACCGATCGCAGCAGTAGCGCAAGGTTTTGACGCGATTGAAGATCGCGAAGGCCCGGCGTGTTCGGCGATGAGATGTTGACTGTGAAATAGTCGGCGACATCGTAGAAGGTCTCGACGCCGAGCCTATAATCGGCGATGCGGTCGGCGCTGTCCTTGTTTGCTCCGACATTCACGCCCACCGGGCCATCGCGCCTGCGCGCGCGACCCTTGAGGCGGGCCAGCGCCGCTTCATGCCCATTGTTATTGAAACCCATGCGATTGATGATCGCCTCGTCATTCGCAAGACGGAAGATCCGGGGTTTCGGATTTCCGTCCTGGGCGAGCGGCGTCACCGTGCCGACTTCGGTGAAACCGAAACCGAGGTCCAGGATCGCATCGGGAACCTCGGCGTTCTTGTCGAAGCCCGCCGCCATTCCCACCGGATTGGCGAACACCAACCCGGCTGTGCGCACAACGAGGCTGGCGGCGCGACGCGTCTTTGACCGTGGGACTAAGCCACGCTGCAAAGCGCGCACGGACAGGCCGTGCGCGGTTTCCGGATCAAGCGTAAACAGCAATTTGCGGCCGATCGCCTGGTAGAGGTGATCCATCAGGCGAGATCCGGCAGACTGTGCCGTCCGTCGGAACCGAGGGGCATAGGCTTGACCCAGAGAACAGCGCCGGTCCGCAAGGTTGCATAGAGATGCGGAAACAGATCGCCGCCTCGCGACGGTTCGTATTTGAGATCATCGCCCAGAGTTTCGGCGTCAACCGCGACAAGCAGCAAATCGTCCTGTCCGGCGAAGTGTTTCGCCGCCGTCTCTGCAAGTTGGCCGGCGGTCGAGAAATGGATGTATCCGTCGGTGAGATCGACAGGCGCGCCCTCGAAAACGCCGTGTTCTTCGGCTGCGCGCCAAAGCTGCCGGGGAACGATCTTGTATATGGTCTCGCGCATGGGGGTGTCGTTATCTGTATTGCTTTTCAAACACGGTCTATCGCCTTTGCGCCGGTCTTGAAAGCAAGTCGATGCCCAGACGGCGGGCGCGGTACCGGTTTTCCCGGCATTTTGCGCATTATCACAGTTTGGCGGCAATCCGGTGTTAGCCTCCATCTATTGTTGCAACGGGAGCGCATCATGGTTCGCATTTGCCTGGCCGCATTCATGTCATTGTCTATCCTCGGATCAGCCTTTGGTCAGGAGGGGCGTTTCGTGTTCGAGTCCAACGACGATGGATATGTGCGCTTCGACACGAAAACGGGTGAGATTTCGATCTGCCGCGTCGTCAATGATCAGGCTGTCTGTCGGATGACGGCCGACGAACGCAGGGCATTGGAAGAGCAGATCGAGCTGCTGCAGGAACGGATCGACGAACTGCAGACAGAGCTCGCGGCATCGGAATCCGGAGACCGCGGCGGATTTCCGAGCCAGGAGGATCTCGACCGGACAATGGGCTTCGTCGAAAATATGTTCCGTCGTTTCAACGATCTGGTCGATGACCTTGAAACGGACCGGACCGATCCCGCTCCGAATGCCGGAGAAAGCGAATAATCGCCGCCTGAATCGCGCGCCCACAGAATACAAGCCATGTTGGACTATCGAACTCACGCCGGTAGCGGTATCATGCCGTTCATGCGTGCGACATATATCGTCGGGTGCGCGGGACAGTTGATGTGCATATTGGGATTTTCTTACGGCTTGTGCATAAGGGGGCCCGGGTGTCCGGGAGGGATCGCTCTATCGTTTCCTTGGAAACCGGGTTTGTTCGGTATGGGGAGGAAAGCCGCACGGTAAGTTTCTGGGAGGGGCTTGGTAATTCATGAAGACATTCATCATCGCAGATGATCACCCGTTGTTCCGGGGCGCCCTCAGGCAGGCCCTGTCGAACATGGGCGATGATCTGGAAATCGTGGAGGCCGGCGATTTCGACGCTGTCCGCAAGGCTGCGGACGAATATCCCGAGGCGGACATCCTGCTGCTCGACCTGACGATGCCGGGTGTGAGCGGTCTGTCAGGTCTGATTTCCCTTCGCGCGGAATATGTGAGCCTCCCGGTCGTCATCGTATCGGCGACCGACGATCCGGCGACGATTCGCCGCGCTCTCGATCTTGGAGCATCCGGCTTCATCTCCAAATCCGCAAGCCTTGAAGAAATCCGCAACGGCGTCCTGTCGGTTCTCGACGGCAATATCTGGACGCCCGGCGGCTTCGACCCCGGCGTCGAAAGCGATCCCGAGATGGCCGATCTGATCGCAAGACTGCAAACTCTGACTCCGCAACAAAGCCGGGTGCTGGGCATGCTGGCGGAAGGATTGCTCAACAAGCAGATCGCATACGAGCTTGGGGTCTCGGAAGCTACAATCAAGGCGCATGTCTCGGCGGTGTTGCAGAAGCTGGCAGTTGACAGCCGCACACAGGCGGTCATTCAGTATTCCCGGATCGGGACAGAGGGGCTGGACAGGGAAAGCGGCGCCGTCGTCTCGCAAACGTAACGCCCGGACTTCCCCGTTATTTCCGCCGCTTTGCCGACAATCTTATCGCCTGCCGAACTGACGTCCCGCGAGCACGATCCGCGACAGGGCTGTGTAGAAACATACAGCCGCAAAGACATAAGCCAGAATCGGGAAAATACCTGGAAACAGGCAGAAAGCCGAAAATACGGCGATCGTTTCCGTTCCTTCTGCAAGCCCGGTGGTGAAGTAGAGCGACTTGTCTCCGCGACTGTTGCTGATCATGTCGTGGCGTTCGGCGAGGATTGCGAAAGCGAGAAAGGTCGATCCGTTGATGTAGAAGGAGAAGATCAGCACGCCGCCGGCGACAGCATTGGCGGCCGGATTGGCGATGATGAAGCCGAGCGGAATGGCGCCGTAAAAAACGAAATCGAGCACTATGTCGAGATAACCGCCATAATCTGACGGCTTTGTCGCCCGGGCGATGGCCCCGTCGAGGCCATCGCAAAGCCGGCTTGCAAGCAGAAGCGCGAGGCCGGCCAGATAGAACTGGAAGGCGATGGCGGCGGCCGCCGCCAGCCCGATGGCGCCGCCGGCGACCGTGACGGAATCCGCGCTCACGCCGGCGGCTGCCAGACGCGCGCCGATGCGTTCAAGCGCCGGATCTATCAATTTTCTGACTTCGCCGTCGAGCATCAGTCTCTCTTCCGTTCGCATTCGCTGTAGTTCAATTCCTGCCCGGTCGGAAAGCGCGATTTCTCACAATCCTGTGTGTAGGTCGAGCCTTCACAAATCCCGAAATCGCAAAAGAGTTTACCAGTCTGACGGTTCATGCTTATAGATTGGGACCGGAAAGCGTCGGTTTTTCCACTCCGGCGACAGGACAATGTATCGAGCGCAAACACACGATATAGAAGTCACCGTGGAGCCGTTTTACCTGGAAGAGCAGTCGCGTCCGGATGACAGCCGGTATGTATGGGGTTATCGCATCAACATCACCAACCATTCGCGCCACCGCGTCCAGTTGCGCGAGCGATACTGGAAGATCATTGATCAGAACGGCCATGTCGAAGAAGTTTCAGGTCCGGGCGTAATCGGGGAACAGCCGATACTCGATCCTGGCGACAGCTACGAATATTCATCCGGCTGCCCACTGGATACCCCGTCCGGCACAATGGTTGGAAACTATCTTATGGCGCGCGCCGACGGTCAGGAACTCTCCGTGGCTATACCAGCGTTCTCGCTGGACATTCCGGGCACGGCGAGAACAATCAATTGAAGCGCGGTCTGGATTTACGGCCAATTATCCTGGTCACCGGCACTCTTGTGACCACGCTTGGCGTTGCAATGATTCTGCCGGCTATCGTCGACCTGGCGGCGGGCAATCCCGACTGGAGGGTATTTCTGGCGTCATCAATGCTGACCTCGCTCGTAGGGTTCAGCCTTTTCATGGCTGCGCGGGGTACGCCGAAAGGCCTCTCCACGCGACAGGCCCTGCTGATGACCGTCGTATCGTGGCTGGCCCTGGTCGCCTTCGGCGCCCTGCCCTTCATGTGGTCCGGCATTGTCGACGGATACACCGACGCCTTTTTCGAATCGATGTCGGGCCTGACGACGACGGGGGCGACGGTCATCGTCGATCTCGACGCGGCGCCGCCGGGCATCCTGTTCTGGCGCGGACTTTTACAATGGCTTGGCGGTCTTGGCATCATTGTCATGGCGATCGCCGTACTGCCGATGCTTCAAATCGGCGGTCTGCAGCTGTTCAAGGCTGAAGCCTTCGACACGGCGGGCAAGATTCTGCCGAAGGCAGCACAGATCTCGAGCTCGATCACCCTTGTCTTCATCGCCTTCACCGTCATCTGCTGCGCATTGTTCGCGGCGGCAGGAATGCCGATCGGCGACGCCGTAATACACTCCATGACGACCGTCGCCACCGGCGGATTCTCCACCAAGGACCTATCGATCGGCCACTATCAGAGCGCAGCCATAGACTGGATCACAATCGTCTTCATGATCCTCGGCTCGATCCCTTTCGTGCTCTATGTACAGACGCTGCAGGGACGGCTGCGGCCAATCCTTACCGATTCCCAGGTTCATGTGTTTCTCGGCACCGTGCTGACGGCGACGATCATCGCCTGGCTGATGGCGCATTACGGCCAGTTCCACGTTGGCCTGGAGGGCCTGCGTTTCGCGGCGTTCAACGTGGTGTCCATCCTGACGGGTACGGGCTACGCGACAACGGATTACGCCATATGGGGTCCGCATGCGACATCGTTCTTCTTTGTCATCATGTTCATCGGCGGCTGCGCCGGCTCGACCTCCTGCGGCATCAAGATCTTTCGCTTCCAGGTGGTCTTCGAGGCGGTTCGCCAGCATATCAACCAGGTCATGTACCCGCATGGCATTTTCCGACCGAAATTCAACGGTCGCCCCATCGAAATGGCGGTCATCGCCTCGGTAATGAGCTTTCTGTTCCTCTACATCATCAGCTTCGGGGTTATCGCCGCAGCCTTGCTGATGACGGGGCTCGATACAACGACGGCGCTTTCAGGCGCCGGATCGGCCATTTCCAATGTGGGGCCCGGATTAGGCAAAGTCATCGGACCAGCGGGCAACTACGCTCCGCTGAACGACACAGCGAAGTGGATATTGTCGGCGGGCATGCTGCTCGGCCGGCTGGAACTGTTCACGATCCTGGTCTTGTTCCTGCCGCGCTTCTGGCGAAACTGAATCTCAGAATTACTCGGCCGGCGACTGCGCGCGCCGGTGACCGAAGAGGGCGACAAAGGCGGCGCGGATGTCGTAGCCGATGCCCATCAGCGCCGGCACGAGGAACAGCACCAGCAGGGTCGCCATGGCGAGACCGAAGACGATGGTGATCGCCATTGGCAGCAGGAACTGCGCCTGCTGGCTCTTCTCGAACAGCAATGGCAGCAATCCGCCGATCGTGGTGAGTGATGTCAGAAGCACTGCGCGCAGGCGGTCGCGGCTTGCGCCGATCGCCGCCTGATCGACTGTGTCGCCATCCGCCAGCCGCTCGTCCATGCGGGCGACGAGGATGATGGAGTCATTGACGAGAATGCCGCTCAATCCAAGAAGCCCGGCCATGGAGACGATGGTGAGCTGAAAGCCGAGGATCCAGTGGCCGAAAACGGCGCCGACGATGCCAAAGGGGATGATCAACATAACGGCGAACGGCCGCCAGTAGCTGGCGAAAACCCAGGCGAGAATAATGTAAATGACGGAGAGCGCCACCAGCAGGCCGAGCTCGAGGTCCGCAAAGGCGTTTTCCTGTTCCTCCGAACGGCCGGCATACTCGTAGCGCAAACCGTATTTCGAGGCGATCCTTTCCACCGTGCCGCTGTGTTCGAGTTCCTCGATCACATTGTCCGTGGTGGTGATCTCGTTGTCGATGTCTCCGGTAATCGATATGCGGGTCTTGCCGTCTCGCCTGGAAATATAGGCGAATCCCTGCTGCTCGCGCAGTTCGGCCACTTCGGTCAGCGGAACGAAGACGCCCGAAGGGCTCCTCAGCTCGAAATTGCGCAGGGCGCCGGTTCCCGGATCACGCATGCGCTGATAGAGCCTGACCGTTATTTCGTCGTCGCCGTCGGCGAAGCGGTGGGCGATCTCGCCGTCAAATGCGTTTCTAAGCTGACGGCCGATGCTTTCGGCGGTAAATCCGAGGGCAGCGCCGCGCGGCAGCATTTCAATGACCAGTTCGGGCTTGCCGAAAGGCAGATTGTCGTCGACGCCGGACACGCCGTTGATGGACGACAGAACCGGAATCACCTCCGCAGCCGCCGCCTTGAGGTCGGCGACGCGGTCTCCCAGCAGCACCACGTCGATATCGCGTCCCGGCGGGCCGCCGCGCGACTGGAACACGGAAAAACGCGTCACGCCCGGAATATCCGGCGCCGCTGCCGCCCAGGCGCGCACGATATCCGAGGTGCGCACGGTGCGATTCTCGGACACCGTCAGCTGCACCTTGATGGAGGCGCTTGTTCCACCGAAACGGCTGGCCTTGCTGAAGAGCGTCACGATGGAGGTGGCCAGCTTTTCCTGGCCCTCCGTCAGTTCCTGTTCGATATCGCGGAAGGCGGTTTCTATGCGATCAATTGCGGCCAACGCATCGGCTTCCGGAAGTCCGGCCACAAAACTGACATTGCCGCGAATGCTTTCCGCCTCCGGCGACGGGAAGAAGACGAACTCGACGCGCTTTCCGACGGTAAAGCCGATGGCGATGACCAGGATCAAACCCATCGCGATCGAGAGCGTGACGTAGCGCCAGCGATAGGAAAGCGTCACGAGACGATCGAAGGGTCCATCGCGGAGCTTCTGGAACCCACCATCGAACCAGTCGCGAAAGCGGTTCTCGCCGCGCGACGAGGTGGTCTTGCGGCGGATCAGAAGAAGCACCGCCTCAATAAGGCTCGCGGCCGCCAGGGCGACAACGGCGATGAGGACCGCCGCCGCGACAGGCGGAAGTTGCGCCAGCCTGTCGCCGATCAGAAGCGCAATCGGGCCCGCGCTGGCGGCCAGCGGCGACATCGAGCCGACTGCGAGCGCGGTAATGGCGAATGCAAGGAAAAACTGGCGCCAATAGGACCAGCGTGGATTCGAACGCGCGCCCAGCGAGTGGGCGAGATGGCCTGGCAGCACGAAAAAGCATTCGAGCAGGCTGGCGATAATGACGGCGACGACAACCAGCGGAAGCACGCCCATGATCTGGCCGATCGTATCGCGGATCAAGGTGATCGGGGCGAAGGAGGCGATCGTGGTGGTCATCGCCGCAAGCACAGGCGCCAGCATCATGCCCACGCCGCGTTCGGCGGCCACCATCGGCGCGTCGCCCATTTCAAGACGGGTATTGGTGTGTTCGCCGACCACGATCGCGTCATCCACGACAATTCCGAGCATCATGATGAGGCCGAACAGCGACACCATGTTGATGGTCTGCCCGGAGACATACATGAACCCGACCGTAGCAAGCATGGCGATGGGAATGCCGGCCGCGACCCAGAGCGCCACGCGGGCGTCGAGGAAGATGAACAGCACAATCACCACAAGGATAAGGCCGCCCACGCCATTCCTGACAAGCAGCATGATGCGTTCATAAAGCGCATCGGCCGCCGAGGAATAGACATGCAGCTCCAAGTTTTCGGGCAGTCGGGGCCGTATCTCGGTTACGTAATTGTCCAGGATGGCGGCCGTGGCCAGCGTGTCGGCGGAGGTCGCGCGTTTCACGTCGAGCTCAATCGCCACCGAACCTTCGCTGAAGCCGCGTGTCTCGTCATCGTCGAAGGACTCATAGATCGTCGCCATATCTCGCAGATAGACTTTTTCACCGGTCGGCAGCGCCAGCACCTCGACCGCGCCGACGGCGCGCGGCGAATCCGCGTCCGCCAGCGACCGCAACTGTCGTTCGATGTCCCCGTCCAGGCTTCCCGACGGGAGATCGTTGCTGTTTGCCGAAACGGCGTTGGCGACGTCCTCTATTGTCAAGCCAAGGCGGCGCAGATCCTTGTTGCCAATATCAACCCGGATCTCGCGTTCCCGCATGGCGTTGAACTCGATCTTGTCGATGCCGCGATCGATGAGGTCGTCCCTCATGCGTTTGGCCCATTCCCGCTTGATGCGTTCGGGCGCTGAACCGCTTAGCGACAGATAGGCGACGCGGTCGAAGAAGGTCTGGCGCGATATCGTTGGCTGTTCGGCGTCCGCAGGCAAGGTGGTGATCGCCTTGACCGCGGCCTCGACCTCGGACAGAGCCTTCTGCATGTCGGTTCCGTCCTCGAATTCGAGATTGACGGAGCCGGAGCCCTCTCGCGCCGTGGAATCCATGCGATCGACGCCGTCTATGAACCGGACTTCGGGCTCGATACGCGCGAGCACATTGGCTTCGACGTCCTCCGCGCTCGCCCCCGACCAGACGACTGTAACATCGATGTTGGGCCGGTCGACGCTCGGGAAAAACTGCGTGTTGATCTTGAAGACGGAAAACAGGCCGGCGAGAATCATAAGCGCCATGAGGAGATTGGCGGCGTTCGGATGCCGGATGAAGAGGCGCACAAGGCCGTTCAATCCGCCTACACCGTCCTCATCCTGGCGGTCGATTTCGCTCATTGTCCCGTTTCCGCGCCGTCGGCCCCGGCGCGCTCCCCGGGCAACCGCACCCTGACGCCTTCGTCGGCCTGGGTCAGGTGGGTGACGAGCACGACATCGCCCTCCTCAAGGCCGTCTCCGAGAATCACATCGTCTCCGTCATAAGCGGCGACGGCGACGCTGCGCTCCGTCAGACGGCCATCGTTGACGACAAAAACGGAGACACCGTCATAGAGCGCAGTTTCGGGGATCCGGAAGGAACCGTCGTATGTTCGATCGGGAACGCTGATCTCGACGAAAGCGCCCGTCCGCATGCGGACGCCGTCGCCAGCAGGATCGAGACGGGCGACGACTTCCACGCCGCCGCGCGCCGAAGCGATCTCCGCGGCTATCCGGTCGATCGTTCCCGAATACCGAAAATCGCTCTCGCCAACCGACCAGCGCACCTCAATCCTGCGACCGATCAACGGATCGCGGTCGGCGACGATCCGGCCATACTGGGCATCGGTGAGGGTAAACCGGACCTCGAGATTCTCGTCGTCATAGATAGTCGCGACAACATCGGAAACGCTGACATTGCGTCCGGCCTCCGCATTGGCGGAACTGACCACGCCGCGAAAGGGCGCCGTCAGGCGGACGTTTTCCAGGTTGCGCTCCGCCTCGTCGACGCGCCATTGCAGGCTGTCGACATTGGCGAGTTGCTGGACCCGCTGCGCCTCCAAAATGACCAGATTGTTGCGCCGCTGGCTTGTCGCCTGCTCGCGCTGGGAAACGACGAGCCTGCGCTCCTCGACCTGCTTCTGCGTCATCGTCTCGTTCTTGACGAGGGACTCGGCGCGGGCAAGGTCGCTGCGGGCAAGGCCAAGCTGAATCCGGGCTTCCTCGAGTTGCTCGCGTTCGGCCGGGATGTTCGCTTCCGTTTCTGTGAGAGCCGCCCTGGCCTTGGCGAGGTTGGCCCGCGCTTCGGCGAGCGCGCCGCTGTAGCTGAAAGAATCAATCTCGATCAGCACATCGTCCTGATCGACATGAAAGCCGGCGCGCAGCCGCGGATTGACCGTGACGATCTCGCCGCCGACGAGCGGTCGAAGCTCGACGGACCGCGACGCCTGGACTTCGCCGTAGAGATGCAGGACGGGCTGATTGTCAGCTGCGACGGCTGTCACAGTCTCGACAGCGTAGACCGGAGGACGCGGCGTGCGGGCCACCGGCTCGGGCCGCGAACCGATGATGCGATTCATCAGCACAAACGAGCCGGCGAGCACTGCGATCATGAGTATGATCTGCGCGATGACGCGCAGACCATTGCGACGCGTCGGCGCTGCAGGATCTGATGGGGCCTTTACCGTGGGCGGCTTCTCCGCCTGCTCTTCCAGCGATTTCAACATTGGTTCGTTGTCTGGCTTTATGTTCACCTGAAGGCCGTCAGGGCGGACTTGTTCCACGCCCCGACAGTATTGCACTCACAAAACGACTGCAAAATCAAAATTGTATCATTCTGTAACGCCTATCGCCGATCTGTCCAGGGAACAGCCAAACGCGCCGTCTTTCACAAAGCGGTGATATCCGCGTTACCGCATGATCCAAACCGGCCTCCTGTTCCGTAAGAACCCGTATACGTCAACCAAACCACAGGAGATAACTATGCTGAATCTGCGTAACACCATCATCGCCGCCGCCGCAATCGCACCGCTTGCCTTTACGTCAATTGCCGCCAAAGCCGCGGACATTGTCGACACGGCGGTCGGCGCCGGTCAGTTCAACACGCTTGTCGCCGCGGTTCAGGCAGCCGGTCTCGTCGACACTCTGAAGGGCGAAGGTCCGTTTACAGTTTTCGCCCCGACCGACGACGCCTTTGCCAAGCTGCCGGCTGGCACGGTTGAAGATCTGCTGAAACCGGAAAACAAGGACAAGCTGGTCGCAATCCTGACCTATCACGTCATCCCTGGCAAAGTCATGTCGGGCGACATCGCCGGCAAGACGATGGAAGTCGACACAGTGCAGGGCTCAAAGCTTTCCATCGATGCAACCGATGGGGTGAAGGTGGACGAAGCGATGGTCGTCACCGCTGACGTGGAAGCCGACAACGGCGTTATTCACGTGATCGACGCCGTCGTTCTGCCCGAATAAGACCATTAAGCGTGGGGGCCAAACTATTTTGGCCCCCATGTTCCCCTCGTTCCTGTCGATCAATTCGACGTCGTTGTTTTCGCGAGTTGTTTCGCAGCCTCGGCATACCCGCCCCCGGCGCCGTCAATAAAATGCATATGATCGGCAGCGCGCACAGATGGCGCGACACAGGTTATAAGAGCCCTGTCCTGGGTGTGCATTCCATATCTGACCACGCCCTTCGTCACTTCCATATCCAGCACCTCGCGGGCCTTTTCGATGACCTCAGGCGAACAGTCGATTGTCATCATCAGCGCGTCGTCGAATTTTCGATAGTCCGAGTTTTCCGCTATCTCACGCCGGTATCGCGCGGGGCGAAACCCCGCCACTCTCAGCCCCAGCCGGAATACAGTCCAAGCAAAGGCAGCATTCAAATAGACCCGGATCAGCCGCAAAGGCCTGGACTTTCCCATGCCGGCGACACGCGACTGAAGATCGAGAACATCGCCGGGCCACCTTACACGCGGACCATCGGGCGGCACCGGGTTAAGACGCTCGCTACCCTCAAGTATATCTATGACGCGTGACGCGATCTCGGCGAAACGGACTTGCGAGACGCCCTGCGCAGGTTTGACGATCAAAGAGAGAATTTTTCCACTCGCTTCGACGGGACCCCACTGGCAGGAGAGGCCGGTGAGATCCGGTTCCTGCCCAGAGGCGGCCGGCGCAAGACGCAACGAACCGTTCTTGAGCTGTTCTTCCGCCCATTCGAGCCCGCCGCCCATGAACGACGCATACTGCATATGGCTCGAGGCTTTCCAGAACGCTACCCGAACATCGACGCCTGCATTTCGGATCGCATCGATACTGACCATGCCGACGCGCAAATCAAGCTGAAGTTCCTGTTTTGCCCAGGTCGCAACACGCGACAGGGCGTCGGCGGCTTTCTGTCTATGCCGGGCGGGAACCGCGAAACGCGCTCCATCGCCGCCGAAAATGAACAGTCTGAGATCACCGTTCAAAGCATTCGAAACGGCGCTGATCGTGGCCGCGCCCGCCAGGTTCACAGCTTTGTAGCGTCCTTTTGTGATCTCTTCGGTAGAATTGACGATATCGGATACACCGACATGCCAGTCATCGGGCAAGCCGACGAACCGGGACTGATCCGTCACATTCACGAAATCTTCGATGACGGCCACTGATTTGTACCAGTCATCTTCCACGTCGACGTTCTCCGGTTTCGATCACCCTCGGTCTGCCACCTGACTGTCTGGGCTTCTGCGCAGAATAACGTGCTCCCGGATCACCCGGAGAACAATGATCGCGGCTCTTCGCGACAGGAAACCGTTTCGCTTCAGCCGCCGACTTCATCCGGATCGAATTCGTAGCTTTTGGAGCAGAATTCGCATTTGACGGTAATCTTGCCGTCCTCAATGCTTTCAGCAACCTCTTCCGCCTCAAATCCTTCAAGCACGGACTTGATGCGTTCACGAGAGCAGGAACAGTTGTCGCGGACCGGGATCGGGTCAAAGACACGCACCCCGCGTTCATGAAACAAACGGTATAGCAGCCGCTCGGAACTGACTTGAGGATCAACCAGTTCGTCATCCGCGATTGTTTCCATCAGAGCGCGGGCTTCCTGCCAATCCTCGTCCTCCTCCATCTCGAATACATCATCGATTTCGTCGGGAACGTCGCCGCCCGGAAGGTCCTGGGTCCGGATGCGTTCGGGCGACTCCGGAAGGAACTGGACCACCACGCCGCCGGCGCGCCATTGGTGGGTGCGCCCGCCGTCCTCGTCCATCGCATAGAGCTGCGCCGCAGCCAGACGAACTTCGGTCGGTATCTGCTCGGACTGCCGGAAATACGCCTTGGCGATCTCCTCGAGGCTCGCGCCGTTGAGTTCGACAATGCCCTGGTAGCGCTGCATGCTTTTGCCCTGGTCTATGGTGAAAGCCAGGATGCCCTTGCCCAGAAGGTCCTGCGGCTCTAGCGCGCCGCGGGCGACCGCCTCCGCCAGCAGCTGCTCGTCGAAACGGGCGTAGGCCCGCATGCTGTCGGGCGTCGTGAAATCCGCAACCAGCATATCGACGGGGCCATCGCCCTGGGTCTGCACGATCAGTTTGCCTTCGAACTTCAGGGACGTGCCGAGCAGTACGGTCAACGTGACCGTTTCGGCCAGGAGCCGCGCCACCGGTTCAGGGTAGTCGTGCCGGTCAAGAATGGTGTTGAGCAAAGGGCCGATCTGCACGGCCCGACCGCGCACGTCGAGCCCCTCGGCCTGGAAAGGCACCACCATGTCGTCGCCGGCATGGCCGATTTCGCCAAGTTGTGGGGATTGATCGCTCATACCCGACCAAAACACCAGGCAAGGATCGCCTTTTGGGCGTGAAGCCGGTTCTCCGCCTCGTCGAAGACCACGGAATTGGGGCCGTCGATCACACCGTCGGTCACTTCTTCGCCGCGATGGGCCGGCAGGCAATGCATGAACAAGGCGTCATCGCCGGCCTTTTCCATCAGCGCCTCGTTGACCTGATAGGGCTGGAAGACATTGTGGCCGCGGGCGCGATGCTCCTGACCCATGGACACCCAGGTATCGGTTATCACGCAATCGGATCCCTGCACCGCCTTTTCAGGATCCGCGGTCAGGTGGATCGTTCCGCCGTTGGCGCGCGCCCAATCAATGTAACGGGCTTCCGGCTCGGACCCGGAAGGAACGCCGACTTTCATCGTATAGCCGAAGCGCGCCGACCCTTCGACCAGGGAATGCAGCACATTGTTGCCGTCTCCGACCCAGGACAGCGTCTTTCCCCGGATATCGCCGCGATGCTGCTCGAAGGTCATGACATCGGCCATGATCTGGCAGGGATGTGTGTCGTCGGTCAGGCCGTTGATTACCGGCACAGTGGCGTATTCGGCAAGTTCCAGAAGACGATCGTGACTGGTCGTGCGGATCATGATCGCGTCGACGTAGCGCGACAGGACGCGCGCCGTATCGGCAATCGATTCCGCGCGACCGAGCTGCATTTCGCGTCCTGACAGAAGAAGCGGCTCTCCGCCGAGCTGACGCATGCCGACATCGAAAGATACGCGCGTGCGCGTCGACGGCTTTTCGAAGATCATCGCCAGGATCTTGCCTTCGAGAGGCTTGTCCGCTGTTCCCTTCAGCGTGTCGGCCTTGCGCGTGTGGGCATGATCGATGATCGCCCGCAAATCGCCGGAGGCCACTGCGGAAAGATCTAGGAAATGACGAAACTCGCCATTCAAGGCCATGTCGGGTTCCATTTCGTGTGTTGCATGTCGAGGAAACGCCCCTCGTAACCTTAGACTATGTCAGTCTGCGGCCGTCGACAATTTGCGGGCCGCCGCCTCCAGGCGTGACAGTCCTTCGCGCGCCTCTTCGACCGTGATGGTCAGCGGCGGCAGAAGGCGGATGACGTTTTCTCCGGCCGGGACTGCGAGCATGTGCTCGTCGCGGATCGCGGTCAGCACTTCGCCGTTCGGAATCCCGGCTTTCAGCCCCAGCATCAGACCGCGGCCACGGATCTCTTCGACGATGTCCGGAAACTCGTCGGCGATCGCGGCCAGACCTTGCGAAAAGACGAGACCGACGTCGACGACATGCTGCAGGAATCCCTCTTCCAGAATGACGTCAAGCACGGCGTTGCCGACGGCCATTGCCAGAGGATTGCCGCCGAACGTCGTGCCGTGGGTTCCGGCGACCATGCCTTTGGCGGCTTCCGCCGTGGCAAGGCAGGCGCCGACGGGAAACCCGCCGCCGATGCCCTTGGCGATCGCGACGATATCCGGTGTGATCCCGGACCATTCATAGGCGAAGAGTTTTCCGGTGCGGCCAACGCCGCACTGGACCTCGTCGAGAGCCAGCAGAACGCCATGCTCGTCGCACAGCGCGCGCAGATCGCGCAGCCATTGTTCCGGAGCGACGCGGATTCCGCCCTCGCCCTGGATCGGCTCGACGAGAACAGCGGCCGTTTCATCGTCGATGGCGGCCTTCACCGCTTCGAGATCGGCGAACGGAACCTGGACGAAGCCTTCCGCTTTCGGTCCGAAGCCTTCGAGATATTTTTCCTGGCCGCCGGCGGCGATCGTCGCCAGCGTGCGTCCATGAAAGGCGCCTTCGAAGGTGATGATCTTGTATCGTCCGGCGTCGCCGTTTTCATAGTGATAGCGCCGCGCGGTCTTGATGGAGCATTCCAGCGCCTCGGCGCCGGAATTGGTGAAGAACACCTTGTCGGCGAAGGTCGCCTCGACAAGACGATCGCCAAGGCGCGTCTGACCGGGAATATCGTACAAGTTGGAAAGGTGCCACAGCTTGTCGGCCTGGTCTTTCAGGGCCGAAACGAGATGCGGATGTGAATGGCCAAGCGAGTTCACGGCGATGCCCGCGGCAAAATCGAGATATTTTGATCCATCCTCGGCGTAAAGCCACACGCCGTCGCCTTTTTCAAAGCGGACGGGAATGCGCTTGTATGTATCAAACAGCGATGCAGTCTGGGACATCGCAACCTACTCCTTGCCGCCTGTCGCCGCAGATTAGCTGAACGGCTTTGATGTTGACGGATTTACAGTACCGACCAAAAACAAAAGCTGCCCCAAGGCAGCTTTGCCGCTTCTATACCGGACGGTGCGCCATCAATCAACAACTTCGATGACGAACGCGGGCGGCACGCCGCAATCAGGCAGCTCAATTTCCACTATTGACTTCAAGTTGGGGAAAAACCTGAAAAAGGAATCGTCTTGATTCGCCGGACTCTTGTCACCGAGTCCCGCGCCCACTACCTTAGGGAGGCGAATTTGGACTGCATGCGGCGGACCTGAACTATTCACTGAAGTCTCGGATTCCGGCGCCGGAGCGATACCGGCGCATGATGGAGGATTCCGCCGCCCGATACAATGAACGAAGGGCGTGAAGCATGAGCTGGACTGACGAACGCGTCGAAAAACTGAAACAATTGTGGGGCGACGGCCTGAGCGCCAGTCAGATTGCGGCCCAGCTTGGCGGCATCAGCCGTAACGCCGTGATTGGAAAAGTGCATCGGCTGAATCTGCCCGGACGGGCCAAATCCGGCGGATCGTCGGCTTCCCGCAACAAGAGAACGACAACCGCGACCCGCAGTTCGTTTACCGCGCGGGCCGCCAGTCCGCGCCCGGTCATGCGCACCAGCGGCGCGACCGCTCTCAAAGCGGATATCATCGCAGACGCCGTGACCGAACTGGATACGAGGCCTGTCGAGGACGTTGTCGTTCCGATATCCAAGAGACTGGTGCTGACGGAACTGACCGAGCGGACCTGCAAATGGCCGATCGGCGATCCGCTTCAGGAGGGTTTCTATTTCTGCGGCAGCGACTGCGAGGAATCAGGCCCGTACTGCTCATATCATTCCAAGCTTGCCTTCCAGCCGGCCGCGGATCGCCGCCGATCGAAGGGCTGACCGATCAAGGTCAGGCGCGCTCGCAGTTCAATCAAAGCATCCTGGCGCCTTTCGCACCACGCCGCGTGAAGCGCGGCGCGGGGCGATTGCTTATGCGATCGCGTAATTTTCTGTTTACTTACAATTAGTTAGGCGGCGCCATTAGTTATCTGGCGTCCATAACTACCGTTCGCCGACACTGGCTTTGTTTCGGGAATTGGCAGTTTCGGCTTCGATCTGGCTTTGTTTCGGGATTCCGGAACCACGCGGCAAATCTGGCTTCGTTTCGGGAATTGCTGTTTTGGCGCCAACTTGGCTTTGTTTCGGGAAACGCCATTATTCGCAATCCCATGCCGCGATCCAGCTGCAAAGGCTCAAGACCCGAAAAGCATTATAACACAAACAGCCAAAAAATGCAGCTTCCAAACACACGGGCTGCAGTGAAGGGCGGTCAGTTTTCCAGCGAGTAGCCGGCGCCGCGGACGGTGCGGATGACGTCTTTCATATTGGCGAGATTGAGCGCCTTGCGCAACCGTCCGACATGGACGTCGACCGTGCGTTCGTCGACATAGATGTCGTGACCCCACACGCCGTCGAGTAATTGGGACCGCGAGAAGACCCGCGTCGGCGACGCCATGAAAAATTCGAGCAGGCGAAACTCTGTCGGACCGAGCTTGATTTCGCGACCCTTGCGATAAACGCGGTGGGTTTCGCGGTCGAGTTCGATATCGCCACTCTTGAGCACCGTGGAAATCGCTTCCGGCTTTGCGCGGCGCAGGAGCGCGCGCACGCGCGCCATCAATTCCGGCGTGGAGAACGGTTTTACCACGTAATCGTCGGCGCCGGTTGCAAGTCCGCGAACGCGCTCGCTTTCCTCGCCGCGCGCCGTCAGCATGATGATCGGCAGCCGTTCGGACTCGGGCCGCACGCGCAAGCGGCGGCACAGTTCGATGCCGGAGAGGCCTGGAAGCATCCAGTCGAGGATCAGGAGATCCGGCAGTCGCTCCTGCAGTTTCAATTCGGCCTCGTCGCCACGAAAGACGGTGTCCACATCGTAGCCTTCCGCTTCCAGATTATACCGGAGCAGAACGCTCAACGCTTCTTCGTCTTCGACAACTGTTATCTGCGGTGCGATGCCCATTCTCTACCTCTGACCATACCTCTGGCCCTACCTCCGTCGCCGATACCCTGTACGAAAATTACTTGGCCGAAACCGAAACCGACGCCGTCTCGTCGTCCTTCGGACGCTCGTTATCCGGCTGTGTTCCGGTCGTCATATAGTAGATCGACTCTGCAATATTGGTCGCGTGATCGCCAATACGCTCGATATTCTTGGCGCAAAACAGCAAGTGCGTACAGGCCGTGATGTTGCGCGGATCTTCCATCATGTAGGTAAGCAGTTCACGGAAGAGCGACGTGTAGATTGCGTCGATTTCCTCGTCACGCTCACGAACGATCGAGGCCGCTTCCGGCGAACGGTTGGAATAGGCGTCCAGAACGTCCTTTAGCTGGTTGAGCGCGAGTTCGGTCAGATGTTCCAGACCGCGCACCAGTTTCTTGGGCTGGCCCAGACCTTCGACCGCGATGACGCGTTTGGCGATATTCTTGGCCATATCGCCGATCCGTTCGAGATCCGCGGCGATACGGATCGATCCGATGATATCGCGCAAATCCGAAGCCATGGGCTGACGGCGCGCGATGATCAGGACAGCTTTCTCGTCAATCTGCCGTTCGGCTTCATCAACGAGAAGGTCGTCGGAAATGACCTTCTGCGAAAGCGAATGGTCCGAATTGACGAGCGCATGGACAGATTGCTCGACCATTCGTTCGGCAACGCCGCCCATTTCTGATATGCGGCGAACCAGATATTGCAGTTCCTCGTCATAGGAAGACACTGTGTGTGCGGATGCCGCCGATACTTTTGATTCTTCGGGCATGATGCTTTGATCCCGTGTTGTGTCAGCCGAAACGACCGGTGATGTAGTCCTGGGTGCGCTGGTCGTCCGGATTGGTGAACATATGATCCGTCGCGCCTTCCTCGACGAGATTGCCGAGGTGGAACATGGCGGTCCGTTGCGAAACGCGCGCCGCCTGCTGCATCGAGTGCGTGACGATTACGATCGTGTAGTTTTCCCGCAATTCGTCGATCAGTTCCTCGACCTTCGCCGTGGCGATCGGGTCGAGCGCCGAACAGGGTTCGTCCATGAGGATCACCTCGGGACTCACTGCGATTGCTCTCGCGATGCACAGACGCTGCTGCTGGCCGCCGGAGAGGCCGGTGCCCGATTCTTGCAGACGATCCTTGACCTCTTCGAACAATCCCGCCTTCCGCAGGCTGGTTTCCACAACCTCATCCATTTCAGCCTTACTGGAGACCAGACCATGGATCTTGGGACCGTAGACGATGTTCTCGTAGATCGTCTTCGGAAAGGGATTGGGTTTCTGGAACACCATTCCGACGCTGGCGCGCAGTTCCACGACATCGACGGACGGATCGTAAATATTGGCGGAGTCCATGGTGATGTCACCGGTGACGCGGCAGCCGTCAATCGTGTCGTTCATTCTGTTAAGACACCTGAGAAAGGTGGACTTGCCGCAGCCCGACGGACCGATAAGCGCGGTGACGTGCTTTTCCCGAACATCGAGATCGACGTCGAAGAGCGCCTGCTTGTCTCCGTAGAAGACGCCGACCTTGCGCGCCTTCATCTTGACGGGGACCGTTGCTCCGGCCTTTGTATTGACAGCCTGTTCCACTGCTGCTTCTGACATCATATTCATCCTTACACCTCTTGTGCGGCATTCAAACCGTGCAATTTGGCCAGTTCGGCGATTGTTACCAGCGGCGTTCGAATCGCCGGCGCAAAATAATGGCGGTAATGTTCATTACGGCGAGGAAAGCCAGCAAAATGATGATGGCGCCGGAGGTTCTTTCCACGAAAGCCCGTTCCGCCTCGTTCGCCCACATGTAGATCTGCACAGGCAACGCCGTCGCAGGATCGAGCGGGCTGGCCGGATAGCCGACCACGAAAGCCACCATGCCGATCAGCAGGAGGGGCGCGGTTTCGCCGAGGGCCTGGGCGAGACCAATGATGGTGCCGGTCAGGATGCCCGGAGCCGCGAGCGGCAGGACATGGTGGAACACCATTTGCGTTTTCGACGCGCCGAGGCCAAGGGCCGCAGCCCGGATCGACGGCGGCACGGCTTTCAGCGCCGCGCGCGTTGCAATGATGATCGTGGGCAGCGTCATCAATGTGAGCACCAGACCGCCGACGAGAGACGCCGAGCGCGGCAGGCCGGCGAAGTTGATGAACACGGCGAGGCCCAGCAGTCCGAACACGATCGACGGCACGGCCGCGAGATTGTTGATGTTGACCTCGATGATGTCCGCCCAGCGATTCTTCGGCGCGAATTCCTCCAGATAGATGGAGGCGGCGACGCCGATCGGCAGCGCCAGTACGAGCACGATCAGCATCATGTAGAGCGAACCGATTATGGCCACGCCTACGCCTGCGGATTCGGCCCGGCTGGATGCGCCGTTTGTGAAAAGCCCGGTGTTGAAGCGCATCTTCATGGCGCCGTCCGCCTTCATCTCACGCATCCACTGGACTTGCTGGTCGCTGATCTTGCGGCGGGATTCATCGACCGAGAGGTCGACCTGACCTTTAAGCGCCGTATCCACCTTGTCCGTTGCGAGCACCCATACAGACACGGTCTTTCCGATGATGTCGGGATCGGAGAGCACCATGTCGCGAAGCTGGGTCCGGCTGCTTGCCGAGATCATCTGACCGGCTTCCCGAACGGCGGTCTTGTCGTCTGGATTGATACCCAATACCTTGACGATCGCATCGGTGGCGAGCTTCGGATAGTTGGCCATCAGGAGCGCGGTGTCGCTTCGATCGCCCTTGGGGTCGATGATATCCTGGCTGAATGTGATCGGCAGGTTGATCGATGTCTGCTCGAAGGCGGTGTAGCCTTTGGAGACGACAGACCAGAGCAGCAGGAGCAGGAATATCAGGCCAAGGAAGATGGCGATCAGCCCATAGGCCTGAAAGCGCTTCTCTGAGGCGTAACGGCGCTTGATGCCAATGTCGCGTTTGAAAGGGCTCTCGACAGCTCCAGGCGCCGCTGATGCGGTTGTATCCGTCATTCGTACTGCTCCCGGTATTTGCGCACGATGTAAAGCGCGTAGAAATTCAAGATAAGGGTGATGAAGAACAGCGTTATGCCCAGCGCAAAGGCGACAAGCGTCTGCGGCGAGGTGAACTCCAGGTCGCCCGTAAGCTGGTTGACGATCTTCACGGTGACCGTGGTCATCGGCTCGAACGGGTTAATGGTCAGACGCGCGGCGACGCCGGCCGCAAGCACGACGATCATCGTCTCGCCGATTGCGCGCGACGCCGTCAGCAGCAGCGCTCCGACAATGCCCGGAAGAGCCGCCGGGAAGATTACCCGCTTGACGGTTTCCGATCGCGTGGCGCCGAGCCCCAGCGATCCATCGCGCATGGCGCGCGGAACGGCGGTGATAATGTCGTCGGAGAGCGACGAAACGAACGGGATCAGCATGATGCCCATCACGAAACCCGCCGTCAGCACGCTCTGCGCCTGAATGAATGCGAAAGCGTTACCGGTTACGATGCCGCTGATCTGGGTGCTGAGATCGCGCAGGAACGGCCCGACCGTAACCAGCGCGAAAAAGCCGTAGACGATGGTGGGAATACCCGCCAGCACCTCAAGCAGCGGCTTGACGATGGCGCGCAGGTGGTTGCTCGCATATTCCGCCATGTAGATGGCGGCGAACAGGCCGATCGGCACTGCGACGGCCATGGCCACGAAGGCGATGTAGAGCGTGCCGGCAAGCAGGGGGATCAAGCCGAACTGGCCCGCCGAATCCTCGGCGCCCGCAGCGGCGAAGCGCGGATCCCAGACCGTTCCGAAGAAGAACTCGTGCGGCGGGACGCTGGCGAAGAAGCGGCCGGTCTCCGACAGCATCGACCAGACAATGCCGACCGTCGTCAAAATGGCGATGCTCGAGGCAACAATGAGAATGCCGAGTATGACCCTCTCGACCTTGTTGCGGGCCCGCATCTTCGGGCTGATCATGTAATAGGCGTAGACAAAGCCCGCGACAGCCACCAACAGAACAAGAATCGTCCGGTAAAGGGCGCTTGCAGAGCTCAGGCCGTTGTACACTTCGGCCGCGGCCGGCATGTATTCATCCACCTCGCCGGCAATCGCGACGCCTTTGTCGGCGAGCGCTTCGCGCATGGTGATGCTTCCGGATTCGAGCTTCTGGCGGTCTTCGTCCGTGAGATCCGACAGGCCGCCGGCGATGGCGTTGATCTTGCTGAGCTCCAGCGACCGGTCCGCGGCGGACATGTCCTGAATCGACTGCGGCAGCGAGTGAAAGACCTGATTATTGATGATGGCCGGGCTGACGGCCAGCCAAATGGCCAGAACAATCGCCGACGGCAGAATGGTCCATACGAGCACGAAGGCGCCGTAATACCCCGGGCGCGAATGCAGCGCGGAATAAGCGCCCTGCACGAGCTGTCCTGCGCGGATACGACCAGCGACATATCCAATAACGCCAAGACATATAATGATCAAAAGTGTGGTCGCGGTGCTCATACATCCAGCTCCGGATTTCGGTCAGCCACGGAAAGGAAAACTGGCCGGCGCCAATTGCGCCGGCCTGAATGTTCCATGCCCAATCAGAGCATTTTTCCGTCTACGAAGTTCTGGCGAACTTCTTCACGCTCTGCTTCCGGAGCGGCGACGAGGCCGTACTCGGCGAGCGGAGAGTCCGGGCCAACCATCTGGTCGGACGTAAAGAACTCGACATACTCCTGAAGACCCGGGATAACGCCCAGATGCGCCTTCTTGACATAGAAGAACAGCGGACGCGAAACCGGATATTCACCGGAAGCAATCGACTCGGTGCTCGGCGTAACGCCGCTCATCGTAGCGACCTTGAGCTTGTCGGCGTTGTTTTCGTAGAAGGCCAGGCCGAATACGCCGACGCCGGTCTTGTTGGCGTCGATACGGGCCAGGGTTTCCGTGTAGTCGCCGTCGATATCAACAGCGCCGCCGTCCTTGCGGACTGCAATGCAGGAATCCTCTGCGGCGTCTTCGTCCATGCCGGAGTCCATCTTGGCTTTCAGGTCGCCGGTTTCTTCACAGCCGATTGCGAGAACCTTTTCTTCGAAAACTTCACGCGTGCCGTGCTTTTCGCCGGGGATATAGGCGGCGATGTCCCACTCGGGGAACTTCGCATCGACGTCCGACCATTTCTTGTTCGGATTGTCGACCAGCTTGCCGTCGACAACGATCTGGGCAGCCAGCGCCTTGTAGACGTCGGCAGGCTCGAGAACGAAGTCAGGGCCATTGATGTCGGTGGCGAAGACGATGCCGTCGTAACCGATGCGGATTTCCTGGATCTCGGTGACGCCAGCGTCCGCACAAGCCGCAACTTCCTTGTCGCGGATCTTGCGCGAAGCGTTGGCGATGTCGATGGTGTCGGTGCCGACGCCCTTGCAGAATTCCTTGAGACCGCCGGAGGATCCGCCGGATTCAACGACAGGCGTCTTGAAGTTCGGGAAGGTCTCGCCGAAGGTTTCGGCAACGATCTTCGCGTAAGGCAGAACCGTCGAGGAACCGGCGATCTGGACCTGGTCGCGCGCAACGGCCGTACCGGCGAAGGCAGCCGACGCCACCAGTGCGGCTGCTGTCAGTTTAAGGGTTTTCATGAATCTCTCCCGTCTGAGCGGTGTAATAGCGGTGTGTATACGCCTTCGTTGCGGCGCAGCCCGTAGTGTTACTGGCGTGGTACTCATAACAACCTGGGCAATGCACTTTTATGACGAAGCATTTACAGTTTTATGACAATTTATATCGTTGATATCTTTGTATTTTTTGTAGTTTATAACGAAATCAGGAAGACCGCCGCGCGATTCTTACGACAAACTCCGATCCTTCACCGAGAACGGAGTTCACGATCAGCCTTGCGCGATGCCTGGTCAGGATATGTTTGACGATCGCAAGTCCCAGTCCCGTGCCCTTCTTGGACCGGCTTGTTTCCACATTGACCCGATAGAAACGCTCCGTTAGCCGCGGCACATGCTCGGACGGAATGCCTGGTCCGTAATCCTTGACCGAAACGTCAATCATGCCTTGCGCCGCCGGCGAAGGATCCTTGATCGTAACGTCCACGCGGCCGCCATTCTGCCCGTATTTGCAGGCGTTCTCGATCAGGTTTTCGAAGACCTGGATGAGTTCGTCATAGTCTCCCGTCACCGGCACAGGCTCTTCGGGCGTTGTCAGCCGGAGTTCGACGTCCAGATCCTCGGCCATTGACCGCAGCGTATCGCGAACATGGCCTATCAGCGGAACCAGGTCGACCTCTGCCGTCGGCGCCATGTGCGCCTTCATTTCCAGACGGGTCAGCGACAAAAGATCATCGACCAGTCGCGTCATTCGACCCGCCTGCTCGCTCATGATCGAGAGAAAACGTTCCTGGGCTTCGCGGTCATTGCGCGCCGGACCCTGAAGCGTTTCGATGAACCCCGTAAGCGACGCCAGCGGGGTGCGCAGTTCATGGCTGGCGTTGGCGATGAAGTCCGTGCGCATGCGGTCCATGCGCCGCGACTCGCTCTGGTCCCGGAACGTCAGGAGGAAGAATTCGCCGCCTCCGTTCAAACGCGCGACCTCGCGCATCGGCGCGATACGCACCTGGTACCACCTTTCCGAAGGCACCTTTTCCACATGGTTGATCGTTCTCGTGCGATGATCGCCGGCGACTTCGTGAACCAGTTCGAGGATCTGCGGCGCGCGCAGCCGGGAAGACAGATGGGATCCGCGGGCAATCGGCCCGAATTTCTCGATTGCGGCGTGGTTCTGGTAGATGACGATGCTGCCGGGCGCGAGCACGATCGCCGGATCGTCAAGCGCCTCGCAACTCGCAAAGACGACGTCCTCGACCGGCGTCTGGAAACCCGTTTGTCTCAGCATCCTCTCGCGTTTGCGAATCATCCGCGATCGCACGGGCAGAGCCGCGGCGATAACGATAATCCCGAGGCCGAGCCAGACATGCCAGTGCGTCACATCGTCGAAGACAAGCAGCGCCATGGCCAGGAACACGGCGGCGATCAGGGTGTAACGCGCATCGTAAAGACGCATTGGAACAGCCGGCATTTCTGCCCGCAGGTCTTCCTTCTCGCTGTCGTTTTTCTTCAACATATGTCTGTCTGCATTGACCGCCGCCGTCCGATCGCGAACCAAGAGTTTGACCTAGAGACGGCGGATGACACTGTCATGACCGGACCGCCATTGTTGTGGACGGACGGTTCCCGTTAATTCGACGCGCCTCGATGGTAAAGGAAAAAGAGGACCGGAAGAAACGGAGCGTTGGCAAAAATGTGCGGCAGGGCTGTGGAAATCGCCATCAACCGGCAAGAAAGACCGCGCGCTTCAAAAAAGGTTTTCTCAAGGATTTACGATGGCCGGGATCGCCGGCGGCGCGCCGCCGCCGAACGGGCGTTTCAACCAAGGATATTATTCCGGCCGGATGCGGATACCGTAAATGTCGATGCTCCTGGAGGCGCCCGTGACGTCCGGATTGATGTAGATGTAGCCCGGCAACCCGGTGGCGGCGGCGCCGCGCAGATCGACATTGAATATGATGTCGTTGAGCTCGTAGGCCACGTCGAAACGACGACGCCCGCAATCGCCAAGACCGGGAAAATCGCAGCGAATATAAATCTGCGTGGGTTCCTCGCTGGCGGAGCGCAGGGTAATGGCGACGAGCGATTCCCGATCCTGCATCATCTGAAGCACGCCGGGACCCAGTTCGAAACTCACTTCGCCCGCTTCGTCCGCATTGGCGGAAGTGATCTGCAGGGCGGCCCGGCTGCCCTCGTCAAGCAATTCGACGGAAGCGTCGTCATTCGCCGACACATTCGTGATGTCATCCGGCGAGAAGACCCGCACCCAGTCATCCGAGAAACGACCCTGGGGCCTCGGCGAGCCCGCGAAATCCTCGCTTTCAACCTGCGCTGGCGGATTTGGAACGCTCATGTCGCGCTCCTCGCTCGACAGGCCAAGCCCGCCGACGATGAACCACCAGACGCCGATGCCGACGAAGGCCACGGCCAGCGCCAGAACGAGAACAAGCGAAAAAATCGGGAATCTGCGTTTCTTGCCGTTGCGGCCCGCTGAACGACGCCCCCCACGACCGGCGTCGACCTCCGGTTCCTCCCATCGCACCGGCCTGTTCGGCTGATGTCCGGACGCACGCGGCGGAGGCGGATCCTGGCGCATACGCTTTCTGGCGCGCGGCGGCCGGCCGGTTTGCCCGGCTTGCGGATCAGGCCGGTTGCGCTGGCGCTTGCCATTGCGATGGACCGGTCTGGGCGCGTCTGCGGCATCCCAGTCCTGCTGGTCATGCCGCAACACCGGTTCCGGCGCCGCGTCCAGCCCTTCCCATTGCGGCTCTTCGGCCGCCGGCGTCTTCGGCCTGCGAGGCCCTTTCTGACGGCGATCGCCTGGATCCTGCCAGTCGATGTCGTCATATTCCGGCCAGTCGGGGCGCACCGACTGCGGCTGGGCGCCGCTGCTTCTGCGCGGCGTCTGGCGTTCGTTCTGGACGAAGACGTCCTCAAATTCAGGGTCTTGTGTTTCTTTGCGAACCGGCGCGCGCGGACGCCGGGCCGGGCCGTCAGCGTTGCGGCGCGGAGGGGCTTCGCTTTCGCGTCGCCGGTTCGGTCGGTCGGGACGAGGGGCCTGCGGCGCAGGCGCTTCTGCGCGACTGCGCGCGTCCCGATCGGCGCGAAGCTCCGGTTCGGCCCGCATATCCTGCTCGGCGCGCCCGCCTCGCGCTGCAGGCGCCTCGCTTCGCGGCTTCGGCTCGGGACGGTCGAAATCCAGATCAACTGTTGTGAAAGGCGCCGGCTCCATCAGATCGTCGTCACGCGATGCGGGACGCGATCTGCGCGGCTCTCTTTCCTCCGGCAGGACAAGATCATCGGGATCGAGAACCGTCTCCG
Source organism: Flavimaribacter sediminis (assembly GCF_019492055.1). Lineage (GTDB taxonomy): Bacteria > Pseudomonadota > Alphaproteobacteria > Rhizobiales > Rhizobiaceae > Flavimaribacter > Flavimaribacter sediminis. The sequence continues at coordinate 634,831 of NZ_JAICBX010000002.1, forward strand.
GCATCAGCAATTCTTCAGGCTCAAGATCGAAGATGTCCGGCTCGGGTTCAGGCTCGTGCTTGCGCATCTGCGCCTTCTGGTACTCGGCCTCGACGGAGTTGATGATCTTTTCGAGTTTACGATGCTGTTCTATGGCCGCATCGGAGCCGTCGAGCTGTTGTTTGGAGATTGCCCGGCCAAGCGCGTCGCGCGCCGACTGGTAGATTTTGGCGCGGGTCTGGGCATCCGCCTGTCCGGCCTCTTTCAAAGCCTTGACGATCGCCGTTTCCAGTCCCTTCACAAATTCACTCCAGTCTCTGACGTCCCAAACGTCCTTTTGGCCCTGTCGCCAAACGGGCACCTGCCAAATGACACAAGTAGAGGGGTTTTTCCAATACAAATGTGGTCAAAGACACAAGCGATTCCATTTCGCAAGACCCGCTTCGGCCTTTTCAGCCAATACGCGTTCTGATATTTGCATTGACGTTTACGAAAACGTCAAAGTTTGGAATCGTTTCCCATGGCCCTTCCCGAACTCCTCAAAAACCTGCGTCTGCCGGTCGTCGGCGCGCCGCTGTTCATCATCTCTCATCCGCCCCTGACCTTAGCACAATGCAAAGCGGGCGTGGTTGGTTCCTTCCCGGCGCTCAATGCGCGCCCTGAAGCCCAACTCGATGAATGGCTGGCGGAGATCACTGAAGGGCTTGCCGATCACGACGCCAGGCATCCGAACAGGAAGGCTGCGCCGTTCGCCGTCAACCAGATCGTTCACCGTTCGAACAAGCGGCTCGAACATGATCTCGGGCTATGCGAGAAATACAAGGTTCCGATCGTAATCTCCTCGCTGGGCGCGGCGCCCGAGGTCAATCAGGCCGTGCACGCCTATGGCGGGATTGTGCTCCACGACATCATCAACAACCGGCACGCCCATTCGGCGATCAACAAGGGCGCTGACGGCCTGATCGCGGTCGCCGCCGGCGCAGGCGGCCACGCCGGAGCGCTGTCTCCCTTTGCGCTGGTGCAGGAAATCCGCGAATGGTTCGACGGCCCGCTACTGCTGTCAGGCGCCATCGCCAACGGCCGGTCGATTCTGGCGGCGCAGGCGATGGGCGCGGATCTCGCCTATATGGGCTCCGCCTTCATCGCAACCAACGAAGCCCGCGCCGTCGACGCCTACAAGCAGATGATTGTCGAAAGCAACGCCACGGACATTGTCTACAGCAACTATTTCACCGGCGTGCTCGGCAATTATCTTAAACCGTCGATCATCGCAGCCGGGCTCGATCCGGACAATCTGCCGGAAGCCGACGTCACGAAAATGAATTTCGATCAATCGCAGGGCGCCAAGGCCTGGCGCGACATCTGGGGGTCGGGACAGGGCGTGGGCGCGATCAAGTCGGTTCAGTCGGTCGCCGATCTCGTCGACCGGCTGGAGGCCGAGTATCTCGACGCGCGACGGTCGCTTGCGCTGGACAGCGCATCCGCGGACGCGCGACAGGCGGTTTGATTGCGCGCACGACGCTTTTGGCTTGAATTCGCCGATGAATGGGGTTAAGCAGCGCCGCGTTGCAGGGGACCATTGTTCCGTGCATTCGTCTCGCCGTTCATCGTCGCGGCGACGGGCCGCTTTAGCTCAGTTGGTAGAGCATCGCATTCGTAATGCGGAGGTCGTCAGTTCGAGTCTGACAAGCGGCACCACTATCCCCAATGATTGATTGGACGCGCCGATCTAGACGCCGCAGCAAGCTGTTCCAGTGAGACACGATCGCGAATCCATTCCTGCTGCAATGTGCGATGGAACCGAATCGACCGCGGCGCATTGAGATAGAGCGCCGCAACCACCTTTTGAAGAAAATCACCCATGAATTCCTCATCGACAGAGGCAAGTCATCCTCCACGTGGCCGTACGGCTTCATCGCCCGGCGTCATACCGGCGAGAGGATGGAAAGACATACTTTTGCGCGTTTACAGCGAGTTGTTCGAAGACCGCCTGATGCTTATCGCAGCGGGGATCACCTTCTACCTGCTGCTCGCCCTCGTTCCGGCGCTGACGGCGCTGGTTTCGATATTCAGTCTTTTCTCGGATCCGCAATCGCTTCGCGAGTTCACCTCGTTCTTCAACGGCGTCGCGCCAAACGCGGCGCTGGACATCATCGACGAACAACTCAACCGACTGACTTCCCATAATGAATCGGCTTTGAGTTTCGCCTTTGTGGCCTCCGTCGGACTGGCGCTGTGGAGCACCAATTCCGGCATGAAAGCGCTTTTCGACGGGGTGAACGTCGCCTACGACGAAACGGAAAGCAGAAGTTTCATCAAATACACGTTGACGTCGATGACCTTCACATTCGGTCTCGTCGCCGGGTTGATCGCCTCCATAGGCCTGCTTGGCCTGCTGCCGCTGGGACTTGAATATCTGGGTCTGCAGAGGGGCGCAGACCTGGCGATCCGCATCGCCGGGCTCCTTGCCCTTCTTGTTTTGATGTCGATCTCCATTTCATTGCTCTACCGCTGGGGACCGAGCCGCGCGGACGCCAAATGGAAATGGATTACTCCGGGAACGATCGTATCCATGATCGGGATCACGACCGTGTCCCTTGCGTTCTCGTTCTATGTCGCCAATTTCGGCTCCTACGACGCCACCTACGGTTCGCTCGGCGCCATCATCGGCTTCATGACCTGGATATGGATTTCGACCATCGTGCTGCTGGTCGGCGCAGAGCTTAACGCCGAGGTCGAGCACCAGACGCTCGTCGATTCAACGACGGGCGCCGAGCAGCCGATGGGCGAACGAGGCGCGGTCGTTGCGGATACCATCGGCGTGTCGGCGAACGGCACGACGCCTTCGCATCAGCAGTTCGAGGCGCCACCGGCCGCGGGAAGCAGGAGCGACGGATCCCGAAAGGGTCTATCGACCAACCAGTTGCTGTTCGCCTATCTGGTTCTCGGCGCCTGGTGGCTTTCCAGCCGCAAGAAATGACAGTCTCTTCATCAGCCTATTCAAAATGGACGCTCACGCCTTGACTGACCATATGAGCATGCTCTTTCGCATCCCGGTTGGTCAATCTTACACAGCCATGGCTCGCCATCGTGTTCCTCTTTTCGCGATGCGGCGCGCCGGCGGCTGGACGACCCGCCGACTGATGAGATGGATCGGCTCGAAGCAGGCTCAATACGGCTTTTTCGCCGTCCGGTCCTCAGAAAGCGATTGCTGACGCCGCTCGACCAGCAATTCGATGGCATCAGCCAGATGTTCCTCGGCGATGTTGTAGTCGCCGCGCGCGACGCGGATCCTGTGCGCCTCGATCATCACATCGGCGTGGCTGCAGCCGAACGGCGGTTCGAACCGGTAGGAAGCGAGCTCGATCAGAAGTCCCAGAGGATCCTCGAAATAGATCGAATCCATGAACCCGCGATCCTTCGGACCCGAATGCTTTACGCCGCGCTCGTCGAGCCGCTGAACAGCCTGGCGGAAGGTCGCCTGGCTGACCGAGAAGGCCAGATGATGCACGGCGCCCTGCCCCGTCGAGGTCCGCGCCCGATCGGGCTTGCGAGCCTCGTTGGTGAACACGGTGATGAGGCGGCCGTCGCCAGGATCGAAATAAAGATGGCTTTCGCCGGGATTGTCGAGATTGGGCTGTTCGAAGACAAATGGCATGCCCAGCACGTCTTCCCAGAAATCGATCGACGTTCGTCGATCCGCCCCCACAAGAGTTATATGATGGACTCCCTGGCTCTGCAGCTTTCGCAAACGACCATTATCAGACATTGACGCCTCCCAGCTTCACGCCGGCCAGCAACCGGCTTTCGGTCAACTATAGCCGGGCGGGCGCAAGGCAACAGGCGCTATCATATAAAATCCACGCTCCTAGCGCACACACCAGACCTCCTGGTCCGGAGGAACGGAGAACCTGCCGTTCTCGTCCATCTTGTTATGCAGGACGCCAGTTCACCGCAGGACGGGCCGCTATAGACGTTGAGACCGCCGCGATAGATCCCGTAGCCGCCATAGGAGTTCGTGATAGTCTTGACTTCCCTGAGGCACTGATAGCGAGCCTCCAGGAACTGTCGCTGGGCGCCGGGCCCGCTACAGGTCGACGGCACGCATGACGTAAGCACGACAACCGACGCCACGCCGACAATCATTTTGAGTATGGTCTTCACGGCCGACTCCATATCTGCAACCGACACCGGAGAAATTTTGTAAATTGCAGCCGGCTTCAAATTTTCATGACTGATTGACGCAGTTTTTTGCCGCCATGAAAGGTCGGCAGCCTATCGTCGATATTCTTGCTGTAACGTGTCGAACGGCCGGTTTCGGTCTGCGCGCTTGGCCGGAGGCGGAACTGGCTGTAGACAGAAGGGAAGCGATCCGCATGGGAGGCCTGAAGTCATGACTGTCGCCGTCACCGAACCGCTCGCATCCTTCGTGGCCGACCTTCGCTACGATGATTTACCGAGCGAATGCACCGAAAGAGCAAAGCATTTGCTGCTCGATCTGGCCGGCTCCATTGTGCGGGCCGGCAGCGAAGCCGATTCAACGCCAACCCTGAAAGCAACGCTGGCGACGGTCGGACTCGACGGTCCGGGCGCAGCGTCCGTCGTCGGGCAAGACTGGCGGCTTGCGCCGCCCGCAGCCGCCCTCGTCAACGGTATGCTCGGCCATTCGCTTGATTTCGACGACACCCACGCGGCGAGCTCTCTCCACCCTTCGTCGCCCGTCGTTGCGGCCGCGCTTGCGGTCGCGGAACAGACCGGCGCCAGCGGGCGCGACGTTTTGACGGCAATCATAGCCGGCTATGAAGTCGCCTGCCGGCTCGGCAACGCGCTCGATCCGACGTCGCACTACGCACGCGGTTTTCACCCGACGGCGACCGCCGGAACCTTTGGCGCGGCGGCTGCTGCCGGCAAGCTCTACGGCCTCGACGCCGCGGGCGTCGCCACGGCCTTCGGCGTCGCGGGCAGCCAGGCCGCCGGTTCGCTGCAGTTTCTCGCCAACGGCGCCTGGAACAAGCGATGGCAGGTCGGCGAAGCAGCCATGAACGGCGTGCTTGCGGCGGCGCTCGCCAAAAACGGTTTCATCGCGTCCACCGAACCGATCGAAGGCGGCGCCGGATTGCTGAAGGGCTATACGGACGACCCGCACCCCGAAAAGGCCGTGGCCGATCTCGGAAGCGTATGGGAGACCATGCATATCGGCATGAAGCCCTATCCAAGTTGCCGCTACACCCATGCGGCGCTCGACGCGCTTGCGCATCTCCGCGACGCCGAGGCGCTGGAAGCGTCGGATTTCGAATACGTCACGATCGGCCTCCACCGCAACGGCATTACGCTGACGGCCGATTCCCTGCCGGAAAAGCGGAGGGTGCGCAGCATCGTGGCCGGACAGTTCTCCATGCCATTCACGGCCGCCGTCATGATCGACCAGGGGCGCTTCGGCTGGGACGACTATCGCCGCATCGGCGATCCCGCGCTCGACGCCATATCGGACCGGATCGACGTCCGACGCGACGAGAGCCTGGAAGGTCTCGACCATCCTTTCGGCGCGACGGTCAGCGCGGACACGTCGAAAGGCCGTTTCGACTTCAGGGTCGAGGATCCTCCGGGCGAACCGAAGACCTTTCCCGACACCGCCGGCATACGGGCAAAATTCATGAGCCTCGCCGAACCGGTGCTCGACGCACGCGCCGCCCGGCTCGCCGACGACATACTGTCGCTCGACAGCCGCAATTCACTCTCCGGCGGGCTGTAGACGAAGACCTCACGGGACCAATCAGGACCGACGCAGGCTCATTCGTTTGAACAGGTCGTCCCGCAGGACATACTGGTGATACAGAGCCGCAGCGACATGGGCGACCAACAACGCCAGCAACGCGAAAGCGCCGGCGCCGTGCGGACCGCGCGGCAGAAACCGGTCGAAATCGGGCAACGGACCCGAGACCAGACCGAACAACACCGAACCCGCCCCGGACAGAACCATCATGCCGACGCCGCTCGCCAGCATGCCGAGCGGGATTATGACGAGAAGAATGTGAACGCTGCGGGACAGAACGCCTTTCACGCCTTCTGTATTCGGCGCCGCATCCGGTTTCTTGTCGGCCAGCCACCACCAACCGATGCGAACCAGCGTCAGAATGCCGGCGGCAAGACCGCAGGCGACGTGGACGCGAAGCGCAGCATAGGCGTCCGATCCGATCTGATCGGCGGCGAAGCCCGAAGCAAGCGCGATTACAATGAACAGGGCGATAGTCCAGTGCAGCGCAATGGCCACTGCGCCATAAGCGGCGGGCGTACTCTTGATCATCATTTTCGTTCTCCTGACTGGCGCCGATATCAGCGACGCCCCATTAATATAGCATGCTATATATTATTGCATAGCTTGCTATACAAGAGTAGCTGAGACAATATGGAATTCGACAAGTCCAAATCGGCCGGTTACCTGACCAACCATCTTGCGCGGCTTTTCGCATCCGAATTGCAAAACGCCATTCGCCATCTCGGGATCGCGCCGGCGCAGTTCATGACGATGCTGGAACTATGGCGCGAAGACGGCCAGACCCAGAAAACTCTGGTGCAAAAGCTTCATGTTGAACAGGCGACAATGGCCAATACGCTTACGCGCATGGAACGCGACGGCCTGATCCGGCGCAAGCCCAACCCGGCCGATGCGCGCTCTCAGCAGATCTGGCTGACGCAGAAGGCGAAAAAGCTTGAGGGGCCGGCGACTGACGCCGCGGGATCGATCAATGACATTGCGCTTGCCGATCTGTCAGAAACGGAGAAGGCGCAATTTCTCGACCTGATGGGCCGCGTCATTGCCACGCTGCAACCGGAGACCGGCAATGCCTGACGATAGCGATCGCACGCCGCTCGGGGCGCTGCTTCCGAAAGGAGGCGGACACCAGTTCGTCCTTTACGGAGACAGTTGCTCAGGCGTTCCCGGCGGGCCGCACGAACAGACGCTGGCGCGGGTCAACCGCGTCGTGTCGCGCCTTGCCCCAAAGCCGGACTTCATCATCTATCCCGGCGACGAGGTGATGGGACTGACGAACGACGAGGCGGAGTTGCGGCGGCAATGGGCCTATTTCCTCGGCACGGAAATGGCCTGGCTCGATCCTGACATACCCGTCTATCATGCGACCGGAAACCACACGACCTACAGCATAATGAGCGAACGGGTCTTCGCCGACGTGCTGTCTCACCTGCCGCGCAACGGCGCCGCCGGTCAGGAAGGCCTCAGCTATTTCATACGGCGCGACGATCTTCTGATCGTCTTCGTCCACACGCTGTCGCAGGCGATGGGCGGCGAAGGCCACGTGGAAACGGACTGGCTCGACGCAACGCTCGCGGCAAATGACGACGCGCGCTGGAAACTCGTCGTCGGCCATCACCCCGCCTTTCCCGCCAACGGCTATGAAGGCCCTTATCAGCGCACCATCGGCGACGATTATGTCGACGCGTTCCGGAACACTCTGAAGCGGCACGATGTCTTCGCCTATCTGTGCAGCCATTTGCTGTTGTTCGACGCGCAGGCTCATGACGGCGTCCTGCAGATCCTGACCGCCGGCGCCGGAACGGCCGAGAGAATGCCAAAAGGCATCGAATACCTGCACTGCGTGCAGGCTGCGCTCGACGAGGACGGATTGCGATACCAGGTGATCGATGATGAAGGCGCGGTTCGCGAAAGGCTCGCCTGGCCGCTGCGGCATCCGCCGTCTGACGAGTGGATGATCCTGTCGAAAGGCGAGATGGCCGCGCCGCTGCAGGGATATCAGGACGCAGCCGCCAAAACGCCTGCGATCCTGAGCTTTCGTTTCCGCGGACGCGCCGCGGAGATCGGCGGACCGAAACAGACATTGCTTGCGGCGCTGGATGCAACGACGGGAACAGAACCGGTCTGGATCGGGCTCACCGGCGCATGCCAGAAACTGACGGTCATTCTGCAACCCTATCCCAACAACAGTCCGCATTACTGGTTCGGACCGGAGCTTGATCCGGGACGCCCTTTCGACCTGCAGCTGGCGCTTCATGGCGGCATGGGTCCGGGCGGGCTCATCTGGAGGCGGAGCGACGACGACGCATGGTCGTCGCTCGAACACCGCTCGCCCTGGGGCCTGGAGAAAATCCACTGGCCCGCCACCTGGCATATCGGTCACGGCCCGGACCCCGATGACAGACCTTTTGCCGGTAGCGATTTGCTGATAAGACATCACTTCCAGGGCATCTGAAGGAGCCGCTGCGCCGTGAGCATCGAATATTTTATCACATCCCTTGTCGTCGTCCTGCTGCCCGGCACAGGCGTCCTCTATACGCTCGCCATCGGCCTTGGCCGCGGGTTCCGGCCGAGCGTGATCGCGGCCTTCGGTTGCACGCTGGGGATCGTGCCGCACATGCTGGCGAGTATTGTGGGCCTTGCCGCCATCCTTCACGCCAGCGCGCTGGCTTTTCAGGTCGTCAAATATCTCGGCGTCATCTATCTGTTCTACATGGCGTGGAACATCGTGCGCGAGGGCGGCGCGCTGCAGGTCTCGGCCGATCGCCAGCAGATTCCGGCCGTGCGCATCATTCGCAACGGCGTCCTGCTGAACGTGTTGAACCCGAAGCTGTCGCTGTTCTTTCTCGCCTTCCTGCCGCAGTTCATTCCGGCAGGAACGCTTCATCCGACGCCTGTGCTTTTGTGGCTGGCGCTGATCTTCATGGCGCTGACATTCGTGATCTTTGTCTGCTACGGCGCCTGCGCTTCGCTTGCGCGAGACTATGTCATCGCCCGCCCGCGGGTGATGCTGTGGCTGAGACGCTCCTTCGCGGCCTCCTTCGGACTGCTGGGACTGCGGCTGGCCCTCTCAGACCGGTAAGATCCCAAGCCTAATCCGAGTCGCCGTTCTTTGTGCTTCTCAGGCCGTGCTGCTTGGTAGGCGAGACCCGCTTCATGTCCAGCGGACCGGCAAGCTCGCCGAGCACAATGAGAACGCGCCGCAGCATGCCGTTCTCGTCCCCCGGCATCCCTTCCTCGAGGGCGACGTCCTCCTCGGTCGCATCATATTCCCACTGGCGGAGGATCGCGATCTTCTCATCTTTCGAATAATCCGCATGGCCAGGCACATTTTCCGGCGCGCCGAAAACCGCCTCCGGATCGAGCAAGGCGGCCTTCATCCGATCGTCGCGTTCCGGTGTTTCTTCACTGTTGGTCATCGCATAGCCGCCCGTTCATGAATCCGATCTCAAGACTATAACACGGATTCCGGTCTCTCCATGATTGCTCAGAACAGGCCGATCTTGCGGAACAGCCATATCTCGAAAAGACCCATCACCACGAGGATCCCGCAAACGACGGCGAAAGCCCAATGGTCGTTCAGGCCAGGCATGCCGCCGACATTGATGCCCAACAGACCGGTCAGTAGACTGAGCGGCAGAAAAAGAGCCGCGACGACAGAGAGCACCAGCATCTGGCGGTTCATGCGTTCCGCCCGATTGTCCATGACCTGGTCGTGCACGACCTGCGCCCGATCGCGGATTGCGTCGAGTTCCTCGCCAAGACGCATCATGCGCTCGGCCGCCTCACGAATACGGCTGCGGTCCCGCAGGCTCAACCATTCTATGTCCTCGATCTCAAGCGTCGACAGCGCGTCTCGCTGGGGAAACATGTAACGGCGCAGAACGATGGCCGTCCGCCGGACGTCGGCCAGAAGCGGCCTCGAAACCTCGTCGATATCGTCGAGAACCTGTTCCTCAATATCGTCAATCTGTTCGTTGAGTTCCAAAACCGTCGGATCGATGCGATCGGCTAGCCGCAACGCCAGCCGTGAAACAAGATCGCCGGGCGAGGTCGGCGCCCTTTCGGCTTTGATCGCTTCAATCAGATCGCGAACGGCGGCGAGCGGCCGCCAGCCAAGGCTGATCACATCGCTATCCTCAATCCACAGCCTGATATCGATCATGTCTTCCGGTTCTTCCCCCGGATTAATATTGATGCCGCGCAGGTTGAGGAGGACGCCGTCTTCATGGAGCGTGCAGCGCGGGCGTGTTTCCGCCGCCGTCAGCGCTTCGAAAACGTGAAGGTCTATCCCGCATTTCCTCAACCACTGCAACGCCTTCTCGTTCATGCGATTGAGATGCACCCAGGTGAATGCGCCCGGGGCGCTGGTGTCGGCCTGGTCGAGCTCGTCCAGCGTCAATCTTGTGCCGTGACCCGTCCCGTCGAACAGGAAAACCGTGCTGCCTGGCACTTCGGTTTTGCGTTTGGATGATTTCGTTTTGTTCGCCATGGGCGCCAATGTGTCTCGTAATCAACAGATTGTCATTGCGATTTTACCGCGAACCGAAGAACCAACCGGAAATCCGACTCGTTTAACGACGATTGCACAGAGCGCAACGGCTCGTCCATTCTGCGGTGCGGTCGCAAAGCTGTTAACCGGGATAGAATATCGATGGCGCAATCCGCAAGCCCAGCAAATTCTGAAGGAATGGAAACCTTCTACGACAGGCTTGTGGTCCACGACGATTTCGAAACCATGAGCCTGATAAAGACCTATGCGCCCCTGCCAGACGACTGGTTCGTCGGCGTCGCCGACGTCGTCGGCTCCACCGGGGAAATCGAAAGAGGTCGTTACAAGGTTGTCAACACAGTTGGGGCGGCAGTCATTTCCGCGCAGATCAATGCCGCCGGCGCGTTACGCTTTCCTTATATCTTTGGCGGCGACGGCGCGGCCTTCGCCCTGCCGGGAGATCACAGAGACACCGCAGAGAAGGCGCTTGCCGCGGTTATCCGCTGGGCGCGGGAGGAGTTTGATCTAGAAATGCGCGGCGCCGTCATTCCCGTGGCAACGATCCGGGACAACGGTCTGGACGTCGCCGTCGCCCGCTATCGCGCCTCGAAGGGCGTGGACTATGCGATGTTTGCAGGCGGCGGCATGGCGTGGGCGGATCGTGAGATGAAGGAAGGCAGTTTCCGCCTTGAAGCCGCTCCCGCCGGCGTGCGCCCGGACTTGACGGGGCTTTCCTGCCGGTGGACGCCGGTCCGCGCACAGAAGGGCAATATCCTGTCGCTGCTCGTGCTGCCCGAGAAAGACGCGGACGCCGAGGAACTGGCCCGCCTCTATCGCAATATCGTCGCCGTTGAGGAAAGTCTGGAGCGCGCCGGACATCCGGTTCCCGAAAGTGGCCCCGGCTATCGCTGGCCGCCTGAAGGACTTGATCTGGAGGTAGCCGCGACACGCGGAAAGACATCCTTCGCCGTCCACAAGATGAAACTTCTCGCAGCGACCTTCATCGCGCTGATCTTCTTCAAGACCGGCTGGAAAGCCGGCGCCTTCGATCCCAAGGAGTATGTGGAGGTAACCGCCGCCAATGCGGATTTCCGCAAATTCGACGACGGCCTCAAGATGACGATCGACTGCGACGCAAAAACCCAGGCGCAACTGACCGCGCTGCTTAAAAAGGCGTCCGAAGCCGGCCTCATCCGATACGGCCTGTCCGAACAGCCGGAAGCGATCATGACCTGCATCGTGCCTTCCGTGACCCGCAATGACCATGTGCATTTCGTGGACGGCGCCGGCGGCGGGTATACGCGCGCTGCGAGCCTGATGAAGGAAGCAAATCCCGGCCCTGCCTGATCAGCGCGTTCACAAACAGACCGTATACGCGCGAAATACACGTAATAATTGCTATTACTGTCGTAGATACTCACGAATGATGTCCTGGATGATAGATAATTTTACCCTTTTTGATCGCCATATATCTCCAATTTATACAACCGTGCATTGACCAACATGTTAACCTTTGCAACTGTCTTACTGCTTAGCCGTTTATTAATTTTCACATCTTCTCACCTGACTGTGAGGCTTGCCTTGGTGAATGCTGAATTGGCTCGGTTGAACCTCCAATACATTTCTGATTCGATTGTGGATTTGGTCAGACTCAGAAAATGGCACAGCAGCGATGTTGAATGGTATTCCCGGCTCATCGCCGATCCCGACGTCATGCGTTTGATAGGCGACGGAAAACCGCGAACCGCGGACGCGGCCGCCCTGGAAATCGAGCGCTTCCAGCACGAACAAAAGACGCTCGGCCATTCAAGGTGGGTCGGATACGTCCTGGAAACCGGCGAACCTATCGGCTTCATCGGCTTTAGCGAGCGCCGCGGGGAAATCGATTGGGGCGGACGGGCGTTCAGGAAATTCTGGGGAACCAGATACATGGTCTGTTCAGCCATTCTGGCGCTGGATCACGGCCTGACCTGTTGCAATGTGCCTCAAGCAGTTGCCGTGATCGACAAAACCAACCACAGTACTCTTGGCCTGAACGCCAAGCTCGGATTCAGGGAATGTGGCGAAGGACTATACTTTAACCGGCGTCACAACCGGCAGTCTATCAATCGCGGCGTCTACATCACTCAGACGCGACAATCGAATATGGCGCTTCTGAAAAGACTGTCGCGCGTCGGTCGCTCCCTGACCGTTCCCCCTCACGCCAGAGCAGAATTCGAAGCACGGTGCTGAATGTACGCGGCTACGAGCCGAAGGATCGGCCTTCGGTGCGGGAGATTTGCTGCCAGAACGCATTTGGCCGCGACGTTTCGGAGTTTTTCGAAGACCGTGAGCTATTCGCGGACTACTGGACCAAATACTACACCGACGTGAATCCAGAGCACTCTCTTGTCGTCGAACACCATGGCGACGTTGTCGGATACTGGCTCGCCAGTACGGATTACAGGGCGTTCTTCAGATACATGTCCCGGCATATCGGGCCGCGCGTCGTCGGAACGCTGATATGGCAAATCACAGGCAGGCGCTATCGCACAGCGGCGAGCTACCGGTTTGCCCGCTGGGTGCTGACCCGATCCTGGCGGGAAATTCCTGATTTCCCTTCCGATGACTACCCGGCGCAATGGCACATCAATCTCGGCCCAGCCGCACAGAACCAGAACCTCCAGACAGTATTAGTCAATCGTTTCCTTGATAAACTCGACGATATCGGCGTTGGTGGCGTCCAGACGGCCGTCACCGAACCGGACGACCGCAGTATCTACCTCAGAATGGCGCTTCGCAGGCGGTGCTGGCAATGGGACGTCCACGTCACGAAGCCGACTACCCTTCTCTCCGCCGTAGAAAACCGGGATATCGCCGCATCGAATATCATCATGGGCTGGAAGATCGACGAGATCAGAAAATTCATCAACTACTATGGAAGACGCTCGAGATTCTGAAACGGGATGAGGCCATCTGAAATGAACGACGCAGGATCAGACGACCTCCCCACCGCGCCAGGATTTCTGACCTGGCTCCAGCACCTCGATCATCAGATTCAATTGGCCAGCCATTCTTTCGGACGATCGATCCCGCACGGGGCCGCACCTGACAGCATCGCCAAGGTCCTGACGCAGCTGGGCAAGCCTTTCAGCTACCTCTGGCTCGCCGCAGGGCTCGCCTTTGTTGATCCGCCAGCAGCGTTTGCTGTCTTTTGTCTGGTCCTTGCGTCGGAGATCCTGAATTGGGTTCTGAAGCGGCGGATCCGCCGTCCAAGACCCTCGCCGAAGTCGTCGACGCCGGTTGAAACGATAGAAGGGAAATTCGCGTTTCCTTCTGCACACGCCCAACTGAGCGCAGCCGTATGGGGCTGGCTTGCCGCCTCAGCCGGATCGGAGGCTGCATGGCTTCCGGCGCTCGCCGTCATTGCGGCTGTCGGCTGGTCGAGACTTTATTTGCGACACCACTATCCGACGGACATCATCGCCGGCTGGACGCTGGGCGCCGCCACCGCCGCAGCAGGTCTTGCGATCTTTTGAGACGCTTTGCCTTACGCCTGTCTATACGCCTCGCCGCAACGGAACCCGCATTTGCGACCGGCGGAAGAGGGCGACAAGGATTGCCGCCGCCAGCAGAAAAACAGCTCCTGCAAGCGGCGGCAGTCCCGGAATCGCGTTAGCGAGGGATATGCACATATAACCGAGCAATGTCGCAACGAACAAAACACTGCGCCAGAGACCGATCGCATGGGCCTTTAGCGGAGCCGGCATCCCGAGTTCCAGCTGGACCCTTACGCCGGTTCGAAGCAGGCTGCTGACTATGGTTGCAAAAACCGCAGCGCCCACGAAGGTTTCATATCCGGAGTGAATCATCGCCGCCGATGACGTCGCCAGCGTCGCCAGGGCGCCGAGCACAATCATCCGCTCCGTGGCGACGTTGCCCTCCACGAACCGGTAGGCGATCGAGCCGCCAACTGTCCCGACAGCACAAAGGCTCAACGCAGCCGACAGGGCCATGGGCGACGCGCCGGACGCCGAGGCCGCAAGCGGCATGGCGACTTGAACCATGGCGTCCTGGGCGCCGGCTATCAGGGCGGCGGCGATGAGCATTGCGCCAGCGACCTTGAGCCGATGGAGTTCAGCGACTGACTTGTGCGTGGAGGCGACCCAGTTCGGCCATTCGGCTTTGCCCTTTACTGGTGTGCCGTCCCGCGGGAATGTCATCGCAATGGTGAGGAATGAAAGAACGATGAAGAGGCTTCCCACTGCTACGCTGCCTGAAAGAGACAGGAGTTCGATCACCGCTGAAGCACCAGCAAGGCCGATAATATAGCTCGACAGCATGAGCACGCTGCTCACCGCCGCCATGGAGGACAATCTGACCCGGGCGGCTCTGGCGATCACGGCGGCGCGGGAACTGGCCGCTCCAATGGACGGCGCAATCAATCCGTAGGTGAACAGGCAACACACAATCAGGGCGACGCTGTTCAAGGCGCCGGAAACAAGCAACAGAAACAGGATGATGGAACCGACGGACGCCCCGAACATCGACAGCGCCAAGGTGCGGCGCGCCCCGAAGCGAGATACGACCAACCCCGTGATCAACGCGCCTGCATATTTTGGAACAATCACACATGCCGCGAGCACGCCGACGAGATGACCGGCGTCAGCTACTTCAAGAACCCACCACAGAAGCGAGAGCTGGAGAAAGGACGCGCCGAGCGCCTCGAACAGGTTCGCAAGCAGATATCCGATCATTGGCAATCGCAACGACCGGCGATTTTGCAAGGATTTCGACATCCCGGCGCTGCTCCCCGACACCTTACCGGCCCGACTGCGGCAAAGTATTGCGACCGACAATCATCTTCTCGATCTCGTCGAGCGAGATTGGCGCCCATCCCTCGTCGATCAGTCGGCTGAACACCTTCAGCATGACGTCACGGGTCTCGGGGAATGTCAGATCGATCGGGTGAACGACAAACCGCACAAGACTGTGATCCCCCAGCATCTGCGAGAGCCTGCGCTGAAGGCCTCGATGATTTAGCCGGCGAAGCGCAAGTCGCCCGCCGACATCGAAATTGAGCACGGGCGCAGACATGCCCTGGCCTTTCCAGGTCAGGTCGCGCAATCCCATCACGCCCGGCAGGTTCGACGCGGCGAGCCCGCGGCGCGCCGCCTTGCCGAGCGTCCAGCGCGGAGCGCAAAACCAGTCGGGCCTCACGCCCATAGCGGTGCTGAGCAGCGCCCTTCCCCGCTCTATGCGCTCTTGCGCCTCCTGCGCGTTCAATGCAGCGAATTCCGACCGGTCTTCCATATCGTACAGGATCTTGTGCCATAGACTTCGACCCCTGAGGTGCGACCATCCATGCAGCACCTTGGCCGCCGGAGATTGTTGCAGTCGACTGACGAAGGAACGGTATTCCTGCAACGGCTCCTCGTCGTACCAGTCAGGCACCACGAGCCACGCCCAGAAACCTTCGGGAACATCCGGAAATGTCTTGAGGATATCACCGATCGAAACGGGCATCGACGGGTGCACGTCATGGAGTTCCGCGAGGAAACGTTTTTGCGGTGATCGTGTCATGAACCCGCGGCCTTTGAGAGCGAAAGATCCACGAGTAGATCGGCGATCGTATTCGTCGTCTCCCGGACAGCTTGCCGGAGTGTCTCTTCGGCGGATTTCGCCGCCTCTCCCATCTGTCTCAAATGATCGCTGTCCGTGAGGAGCTTGTCGATTGCCGGCCCGATGTCCGACGTCTTCGAAATCTCAAGACAGGCATCGGCCCGCCCGAAGTCGCGATAGGCTCGCTCGAAATTCCTGACATGCGGACCGTGCAGGAGGGCGGCCCCGAACTTGGCCGGCTCATACGGATTGTGCCCGCCTTTCGGGATGTATGAGCCGCCCATCAACACTATGGGCGCGATCCGGAAGAACAGCCCGAGTTCACCGAAGGTGTCGGCAAAATAGATGCTCGCGCCCTTGCCGGGCGGCCCCGACACCGAACGCACACAAAGAGAATGACCGGTCAGTTTCTCGATTTTGCCGATCATCCGCCGGCTTTCATCCAGACGACGCGGCGCGACAATCGTCAGCAGATCTGGATGCCAGCCAAGAAGATATTGATGGGTTCGGGCGATGGCGATCTCTTCGCCGGGATGGACGGAAGCCGCCAGCCAGACCGGGCGATCGCCGATGATCTTTTTCAGTCGCGCCAACTCGTCCGGATCGGCAGGCAGGTCCGGCGCGTCGACCTTGAGCTCTGCGCCTGCCAGAACATTGCGCACGCCGAGCCGCCGGAAGGCGGCCGCTTCGTCCGAATGCCTGACCACCACGAGGTCGATGGCTTCGAAGACCGGCCTGGCCGATGTTCCGAATGTTCGCCAGACGCGGGAAGATCGCGGGTCCAGCGCGGCGTTGACGATGGCGATTGGAACGCCGCGACGGCGAAGCGCCAGCTTGGTCGCCGGCCAGATCTCGTTTTCGGCAAAGACAGCGAGGTCCGGGTCCCAGTAGTCGAGAAATCGCTCCACACAGGCGTCGACGTCGACCGGCGCGTATTGGTGAATTACGCCAGCGCCTGCGAAAGATGCGACCATCTGGGCGCCGGAAATCGTCCGGGTCGTAAGCAGAATGGTCACGGGATCTCCGGATCGCGAACGCAATATCCGTTCCACCCGGTCGCAAAGCGTTTGCAAGGCCCGGATTTCGCCCGCGCTGACGCCGTGAAACCAGATGACGCGACCGACCGGGCGCTGCAAACCGGGAACGCCGCGTTTTTCAGCTTTGCGCGTCTGGTCATTCGGGTAATCGATGCGCTCGAGCAGGGGCGCCAAGGCCGGCCCGCACAATCTCCATCCTGCCAGGGCGAGACTCATGAAAACCGATCCGCAAACTCCGGAGCCAGCCTGCCTGCGCCATCGGCAATGGCGGCTTCGCACCTCACCACAACACCGACATTATTGATTTTGGCCTCATGGCCGAGATTCCGCTTCTGGCGTTATCGACAACCTTAACGAGAATACTATATCATGGCGCCGATCAATTAACAGAGCCGCTTTCCCGATTCCGCCTGCAGATTAATGACCGGGTTCCGTCGCGCGGAACCATTCCGAACGCACCTTGTCGAGAGACTGAAGAATGAAAATCCTGTACGGCGTTCATACAATCGGATTTGGCCATCTTTCGGCGGCGCTCGCTCTTGTTCCGCAACTGAAACAAAGGGGCGCCAACGTAACCTGCTACCTGTGCGGACGTGATCCGTCGCAGCTGCCGGACCTGCCGCAACTCAGGCCTTACACGACGCACCGCGGCGCCGATGTGCCTTTCACCGACGGAAAGCTCAACCAGATGGGCTATTACGCCAGCCTCGCTGCGAATGTGGCGCAGGTCGCGCGCCAGGTTGGTCGATTGGAGCTCACTGACTATGATCTCGTACTGACTGACTCCGAATATGTGACCGCCTTTGCCGCGCGATTGAAGAATACTTTCTCGATCAGCGTCACACACCTCACGGTTTACGAGAAGCCAATTCCCAAGAAGAAATTGGGATTGGGAGATCGCCTCCCTTTCATCAGTCCCGCAGGCCTCAAGATCCATCCCCACTGGGGCTGTTACGGACAGAACGACATCGTTCCCCCTATTTACCGGAAATCGGACTTTGACGTTTCCGAACCGGACGGAAGCGTGGTCGTTTATCTGGATACATTCTCACCGGAGCGGATCGTCGACATCCTTCGGCTGGTCGACTTCGGCCGATTTGTCATCTACTCACGCCATGCAACCGGTTCGCAAAGGCACGGCAATGTAGAGACAAGGCCCTTTGACAGCGAGGGTTTCAAAAGCGCTCTTGCATCGGCGAGCGGCGTCATATGTTCGGCAGGATTTCTTCTTGCGACGGAAGCGTTGGGCGCGGGCAAGAGACTGCTCCTCGTTCCCGTCGAAGATCACCATGAGCAACTCTCCAACGCGATGGTGCTTCACGACCTTGGCCTTGCCTCAGTCACGCACCAGCTCACATCCCGTTCCGTGGAACAATGGATTGCCGAGACATTCGCGGAGGCCGGACCTCTTGTGGAGTGGCCCGACACGGCCGGCGCAATCGCGGAATGGATCCTCCAGGGACGGCAGGAGTGGAACCATGACCGCCTGGCCGAGCTATCGCAAACACTCTGGAGCCAAGTAAAGATGCGCGAAGCCGGAAGAGTTATCCGGGCGTAATTGCTCTGATGCGCGAAAATATCGTTTTCCCGCTGCGTCGCCGCTCTTTGACTACCGACGCCTATTCGGATTGACGGTGCGGTGAGCGTTGCCGTTTCGGCAATCACTATTGCGAAAAATAGTTCTTTATTCGAACACAACTCAGAGTCATTCTTTCCATTCGCCTGTCCGGCACGCTCGCATTCCGCAACATGACAGGCACCCAAAAATGAGGTTGGAACATGAATGATCTGAAACTGAATCGTCGCAGCCTGCTCGCAGGAATGGGCGCAATCGGGGGATTGGCGACCGCGCAGAGCCTTATCAGCGTATTTCCTGCACAGGCGTCCGACATGAAGACCGTGCGCATGCAGCTCGGCTGGCTTGCATCCAACGGCATCCTGGGTGAAGTCGTCGCCCAATCCAAAGGCTTCTACAAGGAAGAGGGCGTCGAACTCGAAGTCATTCCGGGTGGACCAAACGTCGACGGCGTTGGCGGCGTGGCAGCCGGCCAGTCCACCCTCGGTCAGACGTCCTCAAGCCCGTCCGTCATGCTCGCGCGTTCCGCCGGCATCCCGATCAAGGCGTTCGCAGCCGGCTATCAGAAGCACCCCTTCACCTACTTCTCGCTCGAAGCAGACGCCATCCGCGAACCGAAGGACATGGTTGGCAAGACGATCGCGACACAGCCGACCGCCTACATCCTGCTGCGGGCGCTGCTCGCGAAGAACGGCATCTCCGAAGACGACGTCACGATCGTCAACATGGGTTCGGACATGAATCAGCTGATGACAGGCCAGGCGCAGGCCGTAACCGGCTGGCTGACCAACGCCAGCGCCCTGAAGGTTCTCGGCGACGACCGCGTCGACCTGATGCTCTGGGACACCGGAATCCAGCTCTACGCCAACGTCTATTTCGCAACAGACGACTCGCTGGCGAATGACGCCGACACTCTGGCCAGCTTCCTGCGCGGCTCCGCCCGCGGCTGGGGATACGCCAGGGAGAATCCGGAAGAAGCTGTCGACATGCTGGTCGCCGAATATCCGAATCTGGACAAGCCCAGCGAACTGGCGGCCGTCGAAGGCGTCATTGGCTTCAACTTCAATGACGTCACCGCCAAGGAAGGCTGGGGCGCCATGACCAAGGCAAACTGGCAGGAGCAGATCGAGACCTATGCGTCGCTCGACCAGTTCAAGGGCGACGTTCCGACTGTCGACGACGTAATGACGCTGGCGATCCTCGACGCTACGGCCGAGACGCGCAAGAAAGTCGGATAATCGACATGGCGACCATGCACGCAGTCAAGGATGCTGTTTCCGCAGATGCAGAAACAGCCTTCGCGGTGCGCGTCGACGGACTGGACGTAACCTTCGGTGAAGGCGAAACAGCCGTGACCGCGCTCCGGGACGTCAAAGTCGACATCCCCGAAGGCGCACTGGTGACCATGCTCGGACCTTCCGGCTGCGGAAAGTCCACCCTGCTGCGTGCAATCGCCGATCTCGTCCCGGCCTCCCGGGGCGGAATAGAAGTGCATGGGCGCACGCCGGAAGAAGCCCGCAAAGAGCGCGATTTCGCTTTCGTATTCCAGGACGCGACGCTTTTGCCCTGGCGCAGCGCGATCGACAATGTGCGCCTTCCGCTGGAAGTCGGAAAACCCGGACCCGCCCATGCGGATCCGATGGAGCTGCTTGAACTCGTCGGCCTGAAGGGTCGCGAAAAAGCGCTTCCCGGCGAACTTTCTGGCGGCATGCGCCAGCGCGTCGCCATTGCAAGGGCGCTGGTCACGCGGCCGCGCATCCTGCTGATGGACGAACCCTTCGGCGCTCTGGACGAAATCACCCGCGACAATCTCAATGAAGAACTGTTGCGCATCTGGAACGAGACCGGGACAACGATCCTGTTCGTCACTCATTCGATTCCCGAAGCCGTTTTCCTGGGCCAAAAGGTGCTGTTGCTTGCAGCGCACCCCGGCCGCGTCAAGGAGTACATGACGGTAGACCTTCCCTATCCGCGCCAGCTGCCGGTTCGCGATACGGTGGAATTCATCAAGATCACCGCGCATCTGCGCAAGATGCTCGAGGAGTGTTGACAATGGCCGATATTGCACAGAGCCAGGCCAGCGCCAATGATCGCAAATCCGGCTCCGCCTGGCTGGCCAAGAGCGGCGACCGCCTGTTGCCGCTGCTCACAGCCGTGGGCATGCTGGTTCTTTGGCAACTCATCATCTGGATATTTTCGATCCGGCCATTCATCATGCCGGGACCGATTGCAGTTTTAGGCGCATTCATCGAAGACGGTCCAAAGCTCTGGCTCAATTTCTGGCTGACCTTTCTTGAAGCAGCGCTCGGGTTCGTCTTCGGTAACCTGATAGCCATTCTGATGGCGGTCGCCTTTGTCCATAACCGCACGTCGGAACGGGCTTTCTTCCCCATCGCGGTGTTCATCAACACTATACCTATCATCGCCGTCGCTCCGATCCTCGTACTGATATTCGGCAACGGCTATTCCCCGAAGATCATCATCGCGGCGCTGATCTGCTTCTTTCCGACGCTGGTCAACATGGTGCGCGGCCTGAAGGCCGTAAACCCTGCGACGCTGGACCTGATGCGGGTGCTGTCGGCGAGCGACGCGGAAATCTTCTGGAAAGTGCGGCTGCAAAGTTCCCTGCCCTTCCTCTTCGCGGCGCTCAAGATCGCCGCCACCACATGTGTCGTCGGCGCGATCGTGGCGGAGTGGATCGGTTCGAATTATGGGCTCGGAGCGCTGATCCTGCTCGCTTCCTACAATTATCACGCGCCCCTGCTCTATGCGTCCGTCTTCTCGGCCTCGCTGCTTGCCGTGTTCCTGTTCGCTATGGTGAGCTTTGCCGAACGTCGCATGATCAAATGGAAAACGCCGGCCGTTCACTGAGCCGGCGTCCCGAAAAACCGCTACAGAACCAGACTCGCCACAGCCCCCGGAGGTCAAGATGGAAGACATAATCATTCAGGAAACGCCACGCGCCGCAAAGGTCGTCGACCGCTCCGACGTGGTCGTGGTCGGCGGCGGCCCCGCCGGCATATCGGCTGCGGTTTCTGCTGCGCGCAACGGCGCCAGCGTCACGCTTCTGGAACGCTACAACCATCTCGGCGGTCTCGCCTCCGGCGGCATGGTGC
This sequence comes from Flavimaribacter sediminis, assembly GCF_019492055.1. Classification (GTDB taxonomy): domain Bacteria; phylum Pseudomonadota; class Alphaproteobacteria; order Rhizobiales; family Rhizobiaceae; genus Flavimaribacter; species Flavimaribacter sediminis. Next base: position 656,405 of record NZ_JAICBX010000002.1, read on the forward strand.
TGTTGCTGGACGACATGCACAACGATCTGGAAATCACCGTGCAGGGGATCTGCATGGAAATGATCGAACGCATGGAAAAGATGGGGCTGTGCGTGGCGCCGCCAGAACGCGATCGCCAGCCCGACGTTCGGGAAACCCAGCAGATGTGGGAGAAATGGTCGCGCTGGGGCGTGTTCGACTTTCACACCCATTCCATGCCGCATCCGGTCTGCTATTCCGCCGCGTTTGATCCGGACGGCTACAAGCGCGCGGCCAACGCCGTTATCCAGGAATCCGGCGTCAAGCTGCGGCTGCATTCCTGGTTTTCCTCCTCGATCATCGAGGATGGCGCAATCAAGGGCGTCGTCGTGGAATCCAAGGAAGGTCGTCAGGCGATCATGGGCGACGTGGTCATCGACACGACCGGCGACCTCGACGTGGCCGCAAGCGCCGGCGCGCGCTTCCAGGAAGGCTCCTTCATTCTCACCCCGGTCTCGCGCTGGGGCGGCGTCGACACAGACAAGGCCGAACGCTTCCAGTATGAACACGTCGAAGAATTCGCCAAACTCGACCATGAGGCAAAGCGCATTATCGGCGGCTGCTGGAACTACTGGTGGCTGAAAACGCCGTTGCCGGGCGTGGTCTGGCTCAATTGCCCGCATATTCCGAAGCTCGACGGCCTGAAGGTGAACGATCTTACCGGCGTGGAATTCGAGGGACGCCGCCGGATGGAGGAACTGCTGGACTTTGCCCGCAAGAACCTGCCCGGCTTCGAAAACGCCTATGTAGTGGATTTCGCGCCGCAGACCGGCGTACGCCAGACGCGCCTGCTCGAAGGCGAGTATGTGGTGACCAAGGACGACGTGATGACCCGCCGGCATTTCCCCGACACGGTGTGTCGCGGCCGCGATTATTACACGCCCTATCGCGCCATGGTGCCGAAGGATATCGAACAGCTTCTGGTGGCCGGCCGGCATTATTCGGCCACGCCGCAGGCGCAGAAATCCAGCCGCGAGATCCCGCCATGCATGGCCATGGGCGAAGCAGCCGGCGTGGCGGCCACCGTTGCGCTCAACGCCGGAACATCCGTGCGCAAGGCCGATATCCGTGCGATCCAGAAGCAGATGCGCGCCCAGGGCGCCGATCCGGGCGACGCGCCTTCGACCAACGCCAGCCTGCAGGAGGCCGCAGAATGACCCCATTGCCACTCGACGGAATCCGGGTGATCGACTTCACGCAGGTCATGCTTGGCCCCAGCTGCACGCAGATGGTCGCCGACTATGGCGCCGAGGTCATCAAGATCGAGAAGCAGAAGATCGGCGATCTGTCGCGCTGGTCGCTTGGCTCCGACCCGGACGGCCTCAACAATCCGGTTTTCAGTTCACTGAACCGCAACAAGAAGAGCGTCGCGGTCGATCTGAAGAGCGAGACGGTTCGCCAGCAGATTCTGGAGCTGATCGACAGCGCCGACGTGGTGGTCAGCAATTTCCGGCCCGGCGTGATGGAGCGTATGGGATTCGGCTATGAGGATCTGAAAGAGCGCAATCCCCGACTGATCTACGCCGTCGGCACCGGCTACGGGATCGACGGTCCCTACCGCCACAAAGGCGGACAGGACGTGCTCGCCCAGGCGATGTCCGGCGCAATGGCGCGCAAGGCCGATCCCACGCATCCCACAGCGATCTATGCGACCACGCTGTGCGATTATTCCGCTGGGATGCACCTCTTCCAGGGGATTTTGCTGGCGATCCTTCAACGCGAGAAGACAGGACGGGGCCAGCTTCTCTCCGTCAGCCTCTATTCGTCGATGATCGCCATGCAGATGCAGGAAGCCGCCGTCCACATGATGCGCGGCAAGGACCTGAACTGGGCGGCGTTTCCGTTGACCGGCGTGTTCGAGACGACGGATCGTCCCGTCGCAATGGTCGGCGCGTTCAAGGAAAACCCTCTGCGCGACATCTGCGAAGCGCTGGAAATCGATGACCTGTCGAAGAACGAACGCTACGCCGATTTCGATTCTCAGATGGCGCATCGTCCGGAACTGCAGGCGATCTTCCGGGAGCGTTTCGCCCAGGAATCATCCGCACACTGGATCGAAAGACTGGAAGGCGTCGATATCCTGTGCTCGAAGGTCATGACACTGCCTGAAGCTCTTGAAGACGAACAGACCATCGTCAACGGATTGATCCTGGAAGCCGGCGAAACACCGGCGGGACCGGTCCGTCTTATCGGATCGCCGATCGACATGTCGGACGCCAAAGTCACTGTGCGGCTGAAGCCTCCGAAACTCGGCGAGCACAATGACGAGTACCTTTCCCGGCAGGATAATTTGGCCGAGGCAAAGGCGTCATGAACGTCCTTTATTCGGTTGAGGACGGCGTCGCCCGCGTGACACTCGATCGGCCCGAACGGCTTAACGCCGTCGACGCCGCAACCGCGGCGGAGCTGGAGGCGATCTGGCTTGATCTGGAAAGCCGGTCGGATGTTTATTGCGTGGTCATAACCGGCGCCGGCGAGAAGGCTTTCTGCGCCGGCGCGGACATGAAGGGAACCGGATCCTCGGGACTGGAATACTGGGCGGAGACGCGCCCGAACGGTTTTGGAGGACTGAGCTTCCGAACAAGCCTCGACATTCCGGTCATCGCCCGCGTCAACGGCTACGCGCTGGGCGGCGGTTTCGAGATGGTGATGGGCTGCGATATCGTCGTCGCTTCGAAAACAGCCCGTTTCGGACTGCCGGAAGCGCGCGTCGGACGAATGCCGCTCGACGGCGGCATGGTGCTCCTGCAGCGCAAAATCCCGCACAATCTCGCCATGGGAGTCATGCTCGCCGGTCGGCAGGTTTCCGCCGAAGAACTCCATCGCTACGGCCTTGTCAATGAAGTGACCGAACCTGAAGCGCTCGACGACGCGGTCGACGCCTGGGTCAAGGACATTCTCGCCGGCGCGCCGCTGTCTCTGCGCGCAATCAAGCAGACGGTCAACCGAACGGCGCATCTGACGCCTGCGGAAGCGCAGGCGCTGAAGACGCCGGCGCTGGTTGCGGCGCTTACCAGCGAGGACGCCGAGGAAGGCGTCGCAGCCTTCCGCGAAAAACGCGCGCCAGTGTGGCGCGGTCGCTGATACGGATCAGCGCCGCTTCCAATTCCCGGCCTCCGGAACTAACGTGAACCCGGAGGCCGATTCATGCACGCAGCCATTCTCAGATACTTCGCGACAGTCGCGCGGTCAGGTTCGATCCGCAAGGCCTCGGAAGAACTGCATGTCGCGACATCGGCCCTGAGCCGGCAAATCCAGAAACTGGAAGACGAACTCGGCGCGCCGCTTTTCGAGCGACTGCCGAAAGGTCTGCGGCTGACGCGCGCCGGCGAGATCGTGCTTGCCCACGCAGACCGCACCCTGCAGGAATTCGATGTTCTGACCGGCGAACTCGGCGCGCTGAAGGGCATGAAAACCGGCCAGGTGCGGATCGCCTGCCTCGACAGTCTGCTTGTGCATTTTCTCCCGGCTGAAATCCGCAGGTTCCACAGGGCGCATCCCGGCGTCAATTTTCGTGTGCAAACCGGCGCACATGGCCGGGTGACCAGCCTGGTGGCCGATGGAGAGGCTGATTTCGCGATCACCTTCAACATCTCGCCGCCCGACGACATGCAGCTCATCCACGACATCTCCATGCCTCTCAAAGCCATGGTTGCGAAAGACCATCCGTTGGCGCGTTCGCCGGCCGTGACACTGAGCGAGTGCGCGCAGTACAACCTGCTTCTCCAACTCGATACGGAGCCGATCCGCTCCCTGATCGAGGTTGAGCTGTCCGTGCTTCACCGCAGCGGACGCAATTTCGTCACCAGCAACCACATTATGCTGCTGCGGCAACTGGTGAAGGACGGGTTGGGGGTCGCCTTCTACACGCCGATCGGCCTGGTCGAGGAACTGAGTTCCGGCGAGATCGTCGGGGTGCCGCTCAAGGGAACGCGTCTGGGCGCATTGCGGCTCGGCATTCTCGTTCCGAAACGCCGTCAGATGACCCGGGCATCCCACGCCATGATCGAGCAAATAGGCGCCGCGCTGGCCCAACTCGAAAAATCCGTTCCCTGATCAGGCGGCGCGCAGCGCCTACCCAATCTGCTCGACGAGATCAGCCTGTTGCGCGTCGGTCAGCGGCAGGAAAGGCGGCAGCGGCATGGCCGCAGAGGCTTTCCCAAGACGTTTGGCGACAAGGTATTTCACGCTTGGTACAAGCGGGAAGGACGACACTGTCGTGCGCACGTGACGAACGGAGTCCAGCAGATCCGAATTGCCTTGGTCTGCAAGGAGCGCGGCAGAGCCGGCGGGATCGATGTTGACGGTTGCGGAAATGCAGCCGGCGTACCCGTCGCGATCGCAATTCGCCAACGCCGCCTCGTTGCTGGGGAAGACATCGAAGCCGTCGATCTTCGCCATGGCGGCCGCATAGTCGAGATCGCCGGAACTATCCTTCATTCCGACAATTCTTTCAGGAAAGGAAGCCGACAGGCGACGCGCCAGATCCTCGCTGAAGCGGATCCCGGTCAATTGCGGATAATTGTAGAGATAGATGGCAATCGGTGTTGCAGACGTTTCCTCCACCAGCCGCGCGAACCAGGCGTAGAGGCCGTCATCGGTCACCGGCTTGTAGTACCAGGGCGGCAGGACGAGCGCCGCCGCAAAGCCGCATTCATGCGCATACCGGGTGAGTTCGACCGTCGTCGCCAGATCGGGCGTTGCGGCGCCGACCATCAGCTTCGATCCGTCAAAGGCCCGCGAAGCGGCCGTCATCACGGCCTTGCGATCAACCACGGACAAGGAATTCGCCTCGCCCGTCGAGCCGAGAACGTTCAGCGCGTCGCACCCGTTGTCGAGCGCCCAGCGGCAATGCGCCGTGAAGGCTTCGAGGTCGGGATGGAAGGAGGAATCGAGCGGTGTCGGAACGGCAGCGACAACGCCCTTCAGCCGGTGTAAAGTCATGATTTCTATGCCTGCGCTGTGTGGAGGATGGGAAGTGCTGCAACGAGCGGGTGATCACTGGCGGTGGTGTTAGATGAATCCCAGCCGCCTGGCGAGCCCAGACCAGAGACGTTCTCGTTGAAATATTCGCGGTTGATGGCTTCGTAATGCTGCATGTCCGCAGTGATCTCGCCGTCCCAGGTTATGGCGTCGACCGGACAGATAGACAGGCAAATGCCGCAATTCACGCATTCGTCCGGGTGGATATAGAACATGCGGCCGCCCTCATAGATACAATCGACCGGGCACACGTCGGTGCAGTCGCCATCCTTCACATCCACGCAGGGTTCGGTAATGATATAGGCCATGTCCGGACCATGGCACTGGAAACCGTTCCAATAAAGAGCCAATTTTCGTTAAATCTGTTGCCGTTTCGGCAATCCGATCACTTCCCGGCCAGCGACACAAGCTCCCGGATGCGTTCGACATTGTCTTCCGCCACCGCGCCATCGCGGTTCCAGAGACTGTTTTCGAAGCCGATGCGCGCCTTGCCACCACGGCTCAGAGCCGCAAGGAGACAGTCGGTTTCTCCTGATCCAAAGGCGCACAGCGCCCATTCGGCGCCGTTGTTCTGAAGACTTGATCCCTCGAACAACGACAGGAACGGATCGAGATCTTCCGGCGCGCTCTGCTGACCGACGGTGTAGCGTCCAAGCACGAAGAGCAGCTGAATATTACCTGCCGGGAGAACGGCGGAGTCCAAAAGGCCTATCAGACGACCGAGATCCTCAGCATCGTACAGGATGTGCTGCACCTGCACGCCCTCATCCGCTGCCCAGTGATAGAATTCAGAAGCGGCGGAAACATCCTCCGTGACAGGAATCATTTCGCGCAAGGCGACGGATACGGATTTCGGCATGACGTCGCGCACAAGACGGCGCTGCTCATCCGGCGAATAGCGGCCGACCGCCTCGGTGGTGATCTGAACCTGCATCTCGGGAACCGCCTGCGCCATTTCGGCGATCAGTTCCAGGTAGAGACCGGCGTCCAGAACATGAGCGCCTGCGGCGTCGCGCACATGGGCGTGAAGACCACCTGCGCCGGCTTCAAAACAGGCGCGCGCGCAAGCGACGATTTCGTCTATCATGATCGGGATTTTCGGATGATCGGCTTTCGTGCGCCTCGCCCCGGTGGGCGCGACCATGATGCGCGGAAGGCTGTGCAGGGGCAGAGAGGACTCCATTTTTTGGACATCAGGCTCTGGAACAGCGCCGGATCATACTCAAGTTCCTTTGATTGACAACGTATGATTTGTTTGGAAGACTTCCTCCCTACCAATAAGGGAACTCGCAGGAGCGGGAGTGTGGACAGTCTTTTTTCCGTTAACCACCAGATCGCACACAGAAATAGCCTGCCAAGCCAGCCCCCCCTTTTGTCCGGAAGGACGACACCCGGTTCTTTTTCTCCCCTGTCGCGAAAGGCGTCCAGCCAGAAAGCTGACAACGGAGGCGAAGACACATAGGCGCCGGCCCGGAAATGACCGGCCAGCGTCACAACGAACATCAATCAGGGAGCACATATGATGTTAGCACGTAAAATTCTGGCCGGATCGGCGCTCGCCGCAACACTGGCCTTCTCAAGCGGTTATGCAGCCGCCGAGACCTTCGTGACGATTGGCACTGGCGGACAAACCGGCGTTTACTACCAGGTGGGCGGCGCCATCTGCCGGCTGGTCAATCGCGGCACGTCGGACCACGACATCAAGTGCACGCACACGACCGGCGGCTCCGTCGCCAACATCAACGGAATTCGCAACGGCGATCTTGACCTCGGCGTCGCCCAGTCCGACTGGCAGTACCACGCCTATAACGGCACGGCGCCCGAACAGTTTCCCGACGGAGCATTCGAGGGATTGAGGGCTGTTTTTTCTGTGCATCCCGAGCCGTTCACCGTGGTCGCGCGCGCCGATTCCGGCATCGACAGCTTCGATGATCTGAAAGGCAAGCGCGTCAATGTCGGCAATCCGGGCTCCGGTCAGCGCGGCACGATGGAAGTGCTGATGAAGGAGATGGGCTGGACGATGGACGACTTCGCCCTCGCCTCCGAGCTGAAGTCCTCCGAGCAGTCGGCGGCGCTCTGCGACAACAAGGTTGACGCCATTGTCTTTACCGTCGGCCATCCGAACGGTTCGATCAAAGAGGCCACTACCTCCTGCGAATCAAAGCTGATCAGCGTCGACAATGACGCAACCAAGAAGCTCGTAAACGACAACGCCTTCTACGCGGTGGCGACCATTCCAGGCGGCATGTACGCCGGAACCGACGACGACACGACAACCTTCGGCGTCGGCGCAACCTTCGTCGCCTCCACCGATACGCCTGATGAAGTGGTCTATGAAATCACCAAGGCGGTGTTCGAGAATTTCGACCGGTTCAAGAAGATGCACCCCGCCTTCGCCAATCTGAATCAGGAAGACATGATCAAGAACAACCTGTCGGCGCCGCTGCATGACGGCGCGGCCAAATACTACAAGGAACAGGGCTGGATGTAATCCTCAGCCAGCAGCGGGCGTCTTTCACGGACGCCCGCCGCAAAAATAATAAAACGGGGAAGGCCACGGGGGCGTTACGATGAGCCAGGAATCCGAGTCCGCAACAACAAAAATGAACAGTGACGAACTCGACGATCTCGTTGCGTCGACTGATACCGGCGGCCGCAGTCCGGATAACCGAATCGTTGTGCTTCTGATCGCGGGCGTGGCGCTCGCATGGTCGATCTTCCAGATATGGATCGCTTCGCCGGTTCCCTACACGACCGGTTTCGGGGTGTTTTCAAGCGGCGAGGCGCGACCGATCCATCTCGCTTTCGCGCTGTTTCTAGCGTATCTCGCCTATCCCGCTTTCAAGAATTCGCCGCGTCACGTTGTGCCCGTGTCAGACTGGGTGCTCGCAATCGTCGCCGCCTTCTGCTCCTTCTATTTGTTCCTGTTCGACACAGACTTCATGGACGGGATCCTCGGAACCAGGCTCTCCGACCGGCCCAACAACCCCGATACGCTCGACGTGACGGTCTCTGTCGTCGGCATCATTCTACTGCTGGAAGCCACGCGCCGGGCGCTCGGGCCGCCTCTGATGATCGTCGCAATCGTCTTTCTCGGCTACACGTTCCTCGGCCCCTATGCGCCGGGGTTCCTGGCGTGGAAAGGCGCGAGCTTCGACGCCGTCGCCTATCACCAGTGGCTGTCCACTGAAGGCGTGTTCGGCATCGCGCTCGGCGTCTCCACCGATCTGGTCTTCCTGTTCGTGCTGTTCGGCGCATTGCTCGACAAGGCGGGCGCCGGCAACTACTTCATCAAGGTCGCCTTCTCGATGATGGGCCACTTCAGCGGCGGACCGGCCAAGGCGGCCGTCGTCGCCTCCGGCATGACCGGCCTTATTTCCGGTTCATCGATCGCCAATGTGGTGACGACCGGAACATTCACCATTCCGATGATGCGCCGGGTGGGCTTTTCCGCCGAAAAGGCCGGCGCCGTCGAAGTCGCCTCCTCCGTCAACGGCCAGATCATGCCGCCCGTGATGGGCGCCGCCGCCTTTCTCATGGTCGAATATATCGGGATCTCGTATTTCGAGGTGGTCAAGCACGCCTTCGTGCCGGCGATCATCTCCTATATCGCTCTGGTCTATATCGTTCACCTGGAAGCCAAGAAGCAGAACATGGCCGGCCTGCCGCGGGCAAGCGAACCGAAGCCACTGAAATGGGGTCTGATCTCGTTCGGCATAACGATGGCGGTGATCCTGGCCGCCGCAAGCGCGGTCTATTATCTCTTCGCCGCCTTCCAGGCCGCGCAATCGGCCGGTCTTTCGCTCATCGGCACAATCGTCGCGCTGGCGATCATTATCGCCATCTTCGCGATGATCCGGTCCCGGCTTGGCGAGGAAGGGCGCGGCCGGTTCTTGTCCACCGGCGCCATGGTTCTGGGCTTTGCAGTAATCACCGCCTTCCTCGTTTTCTACCTGCTCGACTTCATCGGCGGCTTCGCCGGCGACGCAACGCCTTGGATCATCGCTGTGCTCCTTGGCGTCGCCTATGTGGGACTGGTGCGGTTCTGCTCGGCCTTTCCTGAACTGGAGCTGGATGACCCGAACGAGCCGGTGGTGAGACTGCCGGAACCCGGACCGACCATCAAATCGGGTCTGCACTTCCTGCTTCCCGTTCTCGTCCTGATCTGGTGCCTGATGGTTGAGCGTCTTTCGCCTTCGCTTTCGGCCTTCTGGGCGACCGCCTTCATGATCTTCATCCTGATCACCCAAAGGCAGCTCTTCGCGATGTTCCGCGGCGAATCGACGGCCGGCACGACGCAGCGCGGCTTCAGCGAACTGATCGACGGCATGATCACCGGCGCCCGAAACATGATCGGCATCGGCATTGCGACGGCCGCCGCCGGCATCATTGTCGGCGCGGTGTCCCAGACCGGCGTTGGCTCCGTGCTTGCAGCCCTTGTGGAGTTCCTGTCCCAGGGCCAGATCATGCTGATCCTGATCTTTACCGCGATCCTTAGCCTCATCCTCGGCATGGGCCTTCCAACGACAGCGAACTATATTGTCGTTTCGGCCTTGCTGGCGCCGGTGATCGTGGCGCTCGGCCAGCAGAGCGGGTTGATCGTGCCGTTGATCGCCGTCCATCTTTTCGTCTTCTATTTCGGCATCATGGCGGATGTGACGCCGCCGGTGGGGCTCGCCTCTTTCGCGGCGGCGGCTGTCTCCGGCGGCGACCCGATCCGCACCGGCTTCGTCGCCTTCTTCTATTCGCTCAGAACGGCGTTGCTGCCTTTCCTGTTCATCTTCAACACCGACATCCTGCTGATCGACGTGACCTGGTACGAGGGCGTGTTCGTGTTCATTGTGGCGACGGCGGCGATGTTGATATTCACCGCCGGTTCGCAAGGGTTCTTTATGACCCGGTCGCGGATCTGGGAATCGATTGCGCTGATCGTGATCGCCTTCACCCTCTTCAGACCCGGCTTCTGGATGGACTACGTCTATCCGCCCTACAAGCCCGTCCCGCCAACCGAACTGGCGCAAGCCATGGGCGCGGCGCCGCCCGGGTCCGAAATCAGGGCGATCGTCGACGGTCTGGACGATGTCGGCGAACCGATTACCCTGACGATGATCATCCATGTGGGCGACGAGCCAACCGGCGAGGAACGGCTGGAAGCCTTCGGGCTCGAAACCTATGACGATGACGGCAAGGTGCTGGTCGACAACGCGATTTACGATTCACCGGCCCAGGCGGCGGGCTTTGACTTCGACCAGGTCATCAACTCGGTGCTTGTGCCGTCCAACCAGCCGTCGAAATACCTGTTCTACATTCCCGCATTGTTGTTGCTGGGGCTGATCTACATGCTTCAGACGCGACGCGCGGAACCGGAAACCACATCCAAGACCGCCGGACAGGGAGCTTCGTCATGACCATGTTCCGCAACATCCTTGCCGCCGTCGATCTCGGCGATCAGGAAACCTCGACAAAAGTGATCGACGGCGCCCTGGAGGTATTCAGCAACGGCGACACGCTGCATGTGATCACCGTGGTGCCGGATTACGGGTTGAGCATCGTCGGCACCTTTTTTCCAAAGGGGCACGAAAGCGAGCTCATCGAACACGCACAGACCGAACTGCACGCCTTCACCGCGAAGACAGTTCCGGAGGGAACGCCGCTGCAGCATGTGATCGCCCATGGCAGCATTTATGAGGAGATCATCAGGGCCGCAAACAAACTCAAGGTCGATCTCATCGTCATGGGGTCGCACCGCCCGGCGCTGGAGGATTACCTGCTCGGCCCAAATGCAGCCCGCGTCATGCGCCACGCCGACCAGTCGGTGCTGGTGGTGAGGAACTGAAGACGCATTCGATTCCAGTCTAAAAGAGACAGAATGTCTTTTTAGATACGTAATTTACCGCGAGCCCGGAAAGACGGTTTGATTGAAGCCGGTCTTTTGCCTGTCATCCCCCGATGCTAACACTGACGCCATGGCACTCTTTGAACGCATCATGATCCTGACCGGCGCCGGGCTTTCTGCGGAATCCGGACTTTCCACCTTCCGGGACAAGGGCGGCATTTGGGAGAAACACCGGATTGAGGACGTGGCCACGCCCGAGGCCTTCCAGCGGGATCCCGAAAGGGTCCTGACCTTCTACAACACCCGCCGCGGCAGTCATGGCGACGTGCAGCCAAACGCGGCCCACAGGGCGCTTGCCAGGCTGGAGGCGGAGTATCCGGGCAAGGTTCTCACCGTCACCCAGAATGTCGATCCGCTGCACGAGATGGCGGGCACGAAAAACCTCATCCATATGCATGGAGAGATTGCCAAATCCCTGTGCATGCATTGCGGTTCGCGCGCGCCATGGGAAACCGATCTGGCGGTGGATATGGTATGCGCGGCCTGCGACATGAGCGGCGGGATACGCCCCGACGTTGTCTGGTTTGGCGAGATGCCCTACCGCATGGGAGAGATCTATGCGGCGCTGGCCGATTGCGATCTGTTCATCTCCATCGGCACCAGCGGCAACGTCTACCCCGCGGCGGGCTTCGTCGCCGAGGCGCGCTCGGCAGGCGCTCACACGGTCGAGCTCAATCTGGAGCCGTCATCCGGCATTTCCATGTTCGACGAGGCGATCCACGGCAAGGCGACCGAGGTGGTGCCGGCCTATGTGGAGCGATTGCTGACTACGTGACCAGTTTTGGACGAAATCGGCCAGCTGGCCGGGCGCATCCGCTATTTCACATCCGGATCGACATCCTTGACGGCGGCATGGCAAGCTGAAGACAGCTCCTGCGAATTTTTCGCAAGGCACTGAAAGGCTTCCACCCCGCCCGGCGAAACGCCCCTGCAGTGGGCAATGAAATCACCGCGGCAGTTGGCTCGCAAAGCCTGTTTCTGGTCGTCGGTTACGGCAAAAGCCTCCGTCGACGCGGCGATTGCCAAAGGCAGGAAAAGCAAGGCGCAGGCGGTTTGACAGGATCGCATGTTGATCTCCTTGAAAGGAGATCAATCAAAGCACGGGAATTGCGCGCCTTCAACCACCTGGCGCGCAGCAATCAGACTTCCTTCCAGCCGTCCGGCGTCTTCATGCGGTGGTGGATGGCGTTGCCCTGACCCAGCGTCTGCTCGATAAAGCAGCCCTTCTTCGCTGTCTCGATCAGTTCGATGACCTTGTCTTCCGGATCGGGACTGTCGATCAGCACGTCGATCTCGAAGCTCTTCGGCGCCGTCTCATAGACCCGGCCCGCCTGTTTCCAGTTCCACTGAACACGGGTATGCACGTCGAGATCATTGAGCGTTACGCCCAGCCGTTTCGCAAAGGCGCGGATTTGCGTCATGATACAGCCGGTAATGGAGCCGACGAACAGGGCAAGCGGCGGCGGCGCGGAAGCATCTCCGCCGTGGAACGGTCCTTCGTCGGTGGCGAGTTCAAATTCCTCCAGCGACGGTTTGACCATCTGGACGGCCAGTTCGTTGCGCATCTTGCCGACGGCCTTTCCCTGGCAGTCGAACTGGACGACCGTACGGTCGGGCATTGCAGAAAAATCGCTCATGTCATTGTCCTTCATTCCAGTGAACCATGGGAAGACCTGCGACAGGCGAGCGGAAATACGGGATCGTCGTTCCGCGCAGGCTGCCGATATAGACGTTTTTCAAATCCGGACCGCCGAAGGTGACGCTCGCCATCCAGGGCGCGATCGATCCGCCGCACGCCATTTGCAGATCGGGCGTGACGCGATCCTCCCCGAAGGCCTTGAGCAGTTCCTTGCCGGCGGCCGATCCGTGATCGTCGTCGAGAATGATCTGCAAGTCGCCTTCAGGGGTGATGGCGAAGATGCGGTCGGTCATCACATGGGTGCCCCAGAGATTGCCGAAGGCGTCAAAGGCTATGCCGTCGATGAAGGCGTTGTGATCGGAGGGCCCGAAGGTTTCCCGGTCAGTCAGCGAGCCGTCTTCGTGCGCCCGCAGGCGGGTTATGCGCTTGCCGGTCGTCTCGACGACGTAGAGCCACTCTTCCTTCGCGTCGAAGCGGATCTCGTTTGTGAAGGCGAACCCGTCGGCGACGATGCGCAGCCCCTTCTCGTCGGCCATGGCGACGAAGCCGTCTTTCAGATCGGGGCTTATCGCCTCCATCCAGTTTGGGATGGTGGTCGAGACGGTCAGCCAGACCCGGTCGCGGCTGTCCCGCAACACGAAATTGACCTTGCCGATCGCCCGGCCGTCGATCGTGTCGTAGAGCACTTCGCTCTCGCCGGTGCGCTTCATCAACTCCAGCCGGTCGGTGCCGAAATTGGAGACGAGGATGTCGCCGTTGCGGGCGAAGGCGAGGCCATTTGGCAGGGTGCCCTGCGTAAAGCGCGCCGCGTCGTCGGTCGCAGACGCAAAATCCGTCTGCTCGGTCTGGGCTATGATCTCCTGCCGGCCATCCGGAAAGATGTGAACGACGCCGCCACGGGCGTCCGCCGACCAGAGCGATCCGTCCGGCTCGGCGAGGATGCATTCAGGCCGCTGCAGGTCGTGGCCGATCGTGCGGATCTCCGCCGGATCGACCACGAAACCCTTTATCGGATTGTCGCCCATCAGAACTTGACCATGTCGCCGCCCTTGAGGTCGAGCGCTGCGCGCGCATCGGCGGGCGACGCGACTTCAAGGCCGAGTTCCTCAATGATGGTGCGGATTTTTCTGACCTGCTGGGCGTTGGAATCGGCAAGCTGGCCCTTGCCGATATTGAGCGAGTCCTCAAGGCCGACACGCACATTGCCGCCGAGCATGGCGGCCTGGGTGATGAACGGCATCTGGTAGCGGCCGGCGGCGAGGACCGACCAGACATATTCATCGCCGAAGAGACGGTCGGCCGTCTGCTTCATGAACATGACGTTTTCCATCTCGGCGCCGATGCCGCCAAGGATTCCGAAGATCGACTGCACCAGGAAAGGCGGCTTGATCATGCCGGCGTCGACGAAATAGGCGAGATTGTAGAGATGGCCAATATCGTAGCATTCATGCTCGAAACGGGTGCCGCAGCCTTCGCCAAGGTGCTGCAGGATGTAGCGGATATCCTTGAAGGTGTTGCGGAAGATGAAGTCTTCACTGGCTTCCAGAAAGGGCTGCTCCCATTCATGCTTCCAGGTCTTGTACTTGCCCGCCAGCGGATGGAGCGCGAAGTTCATCGAGCCCATGTTGAGCGAACACATTTCGGGCTCGGCTTTCAAGGGAGCCGCCAGCCGCTCCTGGACGGTCATGCCGAGACCGCCGCCGGTGGTGATGTTGATCACAGAGTCCGTCGCCTGCTTGATGCGCGGCAGGAACTGCATGAAGACCTCCGGATCGGGCGTCGGGCGGCCGTCCTCCGGGTTGCGCGCATGCAGGTGGATGATCGAGGCGCCGGCCTCGGCCGCATCAATCGACTGACGGGCGATTTCATCCGGGGTGATCGGCAGAGCGTCGGACATCGTTGGCGTGTGCACGCCTCCGGTCACGGCGCAGGTGATGATGACTTTATCCATTTTTCGGGCCATGACGGCTCCTCCCTTTCAGTTGTTTTTGTGAACGCTAGTCTTCGAAAATCGCTACCGCGCGAATGAACCCGGCGGAGGCGTCCTTGATCTTGAACGGAAAGCAGGAAATCTCGTATCCGAAGGGCGGAAGTTGATCGAGATTGGTCAGCTTTTCCATGTGGCAGTAGCCGATTTCCATGCCGGCGCGATGGCCCTCCCAGATGATTGAGGGATCCTTCGTTTCCGCGAATCTCTTTGCGGTGTAAACAAAAGGCGCGTCCCAGCTCCATCCGTCGATTCCGGTAACGCGGACGCCGCGCTCCAGCAGATAAAGCGTCGCCTCGCGCCCCATGCCGCAACCGCGCAGAAGGAAATCGCTCTCTCCGTAACGTGCGCCCGCCGCCGTGTTGACGACGACGATGTCGAGCGGCTGCAACTCGTAGCCAATGCGTTTCAGTTCGGCCTCGACATCGTTTGCGGTCGCGACATAGCCGTCTTCCATGTGGCGGAAATCAAGCTTGACGCCCGGACGGAAACACCAGTCGAGCGGGATCTCGTCGATGGTCATGGCGCGTTCGCCGTTGTTCATCGTCGAATGATAATGGTACGGCGCATCAAGATGCGTTCCGTTGTGGGTCGAGATGGTGAGTTGCTCGACCGCCCAGCCCTCGCCGCCCGGCAGACCTTCCTTTGTCAGACCGGAAAAGAAAGTCGTTATCTGCTCGACCGTCGCCTGGTGATCGAAATACTCTATTTCGGGCAACGCCATCGGCGGGTCGGAAGCAATTCCGGTTTCAAGCGGAACTGAGAGGTCGATAATACGTCTTGCCATTGAATGTCCTTCCGGAACCTATTGTATGAGCGCCGTTGTGAGCGGCGGATAGACGAGAACCGCGAGAAGCACGACCACCATCATCAGGGCGAAGGGGGCCGCGCCACGGAAAATTTCTCCAAGGCTTATGGAATCGTCATCGAGGGTCGACTTGATGACGAAGACCGATATGCCAAAGGGCGGGGTCAGCAGACCAATTTCAACAGCGATCACCGTCACGATGCCGAACCAGACAAGGTCGACGCCGAGCGGCTGTATCACCGGCAGCATCAGCGGCACCATGATCAGCATGATCGACGAGGAGTCGAGGATCGTGCCCATGACGACAAGTAACGCCACGTAGGCGATGATAACGCCCCAGAAGCCGATATCGGCCGTCGCGACGAAGACCCCGAATTCATGCGGCACGCCGGACAGCGCAAGCATGCGCGAATACATTTGCGCGGCGATGATGAGGAAACAGACCGACGCGGTCACCAGACCAGTGTCCGTCAACACCTCCCAGAAATTGGGCAGGGTGAGCGTGCGGCGAAACAGGCCGATGATGATGGCGCCGAGGCATCCGACCGCTCCGGCCTCGATCGGCGTGAACACGCCGGCGTAGATACCGCCAAGCACAAGCAGGATAAGCGCGAGGATCGGCAGGCCCTTCTTCGCCATTTCCGCCGAACCCATATCGTGCTCGGTATCCTCGGACAGGTTCTCGCCGATAAAGGAGGGCCAGAAATACGCCATGGAAATGACGCCGCCGGCAAAGACAATCGCCAGCAGGATGCCCGGCAGGACCCCTGCGAGGAACAGATCCCCAACGGATTGCTCGGTCAGAAGCCCGTAAAGAATGAGCAGCAGGCTCGGCGGGATCAGCATGCCGAGGACGGAAGACCCAGCGACAACGCCAACGGAGAATTTCCCGGTATAGCCATGACGCACCATTTCCGGCACGGCGATGCGGGTAAAGACGGCGGCGGATGCGATGGAGATGCCTGTGATTGCGGCGAATATTGCATTGGCGGCGACGGTGGAAACGCCGAGACCGCCCTTGACCCGGCGAAAGAGCTGGTTGGCGACGTCGTAGGCGTCGCGCCCGAGGCCGGTCACCGAGACGAGGAAGCCCATCAGGACGAACAACGGCACGACGCCGAAAAAATAGGAAGAGATGGTTTCTGACGCGGCGAGCGCCAGAAGCTTGCCGGCGAGGAGCGGAGACCCCTTGATCATCCACACGCCGACATAGGAGCACAACATCAGGGCGATCGGCACCCAGAGGCCGGCGTAGACAAGCACCATCATGGCGCCGAGCGTCGCCAGGCCGATTTCAAAAGACGTCATTGGCCGGCTCCGTCGTCTTCAGCGGGATGGAATATGCCCCAGAGCGCGACAGCGCCGGAAATTGCAAGCTGCATCAAAAGAGCGGCGCAGCCGATCAGGATAACCAGTTTGACCGGCCAGTCCGGAAAAGTGAAGTCGCCGACGGTTCCGACGTAGGACTGGCGTTGCCATGACTTATCAAAAAGCGGCACGCTGGCCGAGAACAGCAGCCAGATCAACACGAAGGCCGCAATGACGTAGATAAATTCCATCGCGTTGCGCGCACGTTTGGAGCGGCGGGCGACGGCGTCGAGCAGCGCGTCTGTGCGGGTGAAGCGCCCCATGCGAAAAGCCTGCGACACCTGCAGGAAAACAATGGCGACAATGGACATCGAGACAATTTCAGGCACGCCTGATATCGGCGCCAGGAAGGCGTTGCGGCCGATAACATCGGCGTTGACGAGAATTACGAGACCAAGAATCATGATCGTGCCAATCACGTTCAGCGTGTTCGAAATTCCGTCAGCGGCTCTGCGAATCTTTGCGGCCGTGCCGGAGCCCGAAGGCTCCGGCGTGGTTTCCATTGTCATGGTGACCGGTTACTCCTGGTCCCAGTTGCGAACAGGCGCGCCGCCGGCGGCCCGCACGGCGTCCATGTAAGCCTTCAGGATCTCGGTGCCGGCCTTGCCTTCACTGTCAACCTGGGCGGCCCAGGTCTGCGCGACATTGTCCATGCCGTCAGCCCACTGCTTGCGGAACGCGTCGTCGACTTCCGTGATGGTGGCGCCCTGCTCTTCCATGGCCTTGAGACTTGCGACCATCGCCTTGTTGAGATCGGCGAGGTAGGCGGCCTTGAAGTCGTCGCCCGCCTTCAACAACGCCTGCTGAACGACTTCCGGCTGGCTGTCGAACCACTCCTTGTTAGCGGCGAGCGAACCGGCGTATTGCGCGCCGAAACCAACCTTGGTGATATAGGGAGCAACCTCGTAGAGCTTGCCCGGAAGCGCAGCCGTCGCAAACACGATCACGCCGTCGTAAACACCCGTCTTGATCTCGTTGTAGTAGGTGGTGAGATTGCCGGAAACGCCGACAGCGCCCGTTCCTTCCAGCCAGTTGACGGCCGGACCGGGCGCGCCGATCTTCTTGCCTTCAAGATCTTCCATGGAATTGACAGGGAACGTGGTCATCAGCA
This sequence comes from Flavimaribacter sediminis, assembly GCF_019492055.1. GTDB lineage: Bacteria > Pseudomonadota > Alphaproteobacteria > Rhizobiales > Rhizobiaceae > Flavimaribacter > Flavimaribacter sediminis. The sequence goes on from NZ_JAICBX010000002.1 coordinate 674,215, forward strand.
GATAGTCGTCGATGCCGGACGGCGCGCCGAGATACTGCAGATTGTTTTCGAGCCATGTCTCGAGCATCTTCGGATTGTCGTCGTGAAGCTTGTCGATGGTCTCGACGACAATATCAGGATCGGACGAGACGAAGGGGGTGTAGTAACTGACGTTCTGCAACGACAGTTTCGCAGGGTCGAACACCGACGAAATGACGCCGAGCTCGGCCAAGCCTTCCTCGACGGCCTCGGTCTCGTCGCCGACCTTGGCCAGCGAACCGCCATACTGTTCATCCCAGTTGAAGGTGTATTCGGTGCCTTCGAGCTGCTTGTTGACCGAAGGAATAAAGACCTCCGGCACCAGCCTGACCCAGCGGAACACCGGCGGGTGTCCGGCTACGACCGTGGCGTTGATGGTTTCGGCCTGAGAGACGGCCGAGACGCTTGCAAACAATGTCGTTGCAAGCGCAGTCAGAATAAGCTTTCTCATGTTTTCCTCCTGTTATTCAACATTCTCGTCGAACTGGTTGACTGCCTGCTTCGCCAGCGCCCTGATGCCGGCGCATGAAAATGCGACGGTTGTGCTGACCGTTTCTTCCGTGTCGGAATCATTACACAGCCCGCCCGACAGCCGTGCGGCGCGCCCTGTGCGGGCCATGACGGAGAGGGCGACGCTGATCGAAAAGAGATAGGCGCGCACAGCGGCCGCCGTATCGAGTTCCGGCAGCACCTGGCGCATTGCCGCGATTGAGCGCCGAGCGATCGGATCATAGTGCTCGATAGCCATATTCCTGGAACGCTCATCCGCGGAATTGCTGAAACTCACGACGAGACGCGCATACGCGCTGCCGCCTCGACTTTCATCGTGCCCCATCTCGATGGTCGGCCTGAGCAGCGCCTCCATAAGCTCCTCGAGCGTGGGAACGCCTTCGGCGAACAGCCTGTCGAGCGCATCGTTGCGCTGCGCATTAACGGCGCCGGCGCGCCGGTCGATCACCTCGTCAAAGAGTTGATCCTTGTTTTGAAAATAATAGTGAATCATCGCCTGATTGACGTCGGCGTCGCGGGCAATGCCCCTAATCGAGGCGCCGCCGTAGCCGAATTCCGCAAATGCGCGTTCTGCCGCGTCGAGTATCGACTCGCGAGCTTTCTGCGGATTGCGCACGTCTTTCTTGAGCGACTTCGACAGTTTCGGGCCTCCCTTGCAGCGCGAGCTTGGCGTCGCGTCTGGCGGATCGCGGCTCCTCCCGGCGATCCTGTTAATCAAACGTTTGATAAATTCATCGAATTGTCAAGCGGATTTTATTCGGAGCTTGTTTTCATTCCATGATGCGAACAAGTGACGCGCATCTTGTGCGCCAGACCGCCTATTCTTACCTTTACGTAAGATGGATCATGCTTTATGGCCTGCCGCATTCGCGCAGTGCAGTATACCCACTGCAAAAGGGATATATCGCTCGAACCGCAAGCAGTGTATCCTGTTCTTTTTTGACGGTCGTTTCTCGGGAGGAAGCAGTGTCTGTTCAATCATCCGATATCACGGCGACGGCTACGCTGGACAAAGTCTGGCTGAAAACCTATCCGGAAAACGTGCCGGCTGAAATCGGCGCCCTGCAATACGCCTCGGTCGGCGAGCTGTTTCGGGAATCATGCAAGAAGTTTGCTGATCGCAAATCTTTTACCTGCATGGGCAAATCGATCACCTATCGTGAACTCGACGACCACGCGCGCGCGATCGGCGCCTGGTTGCAATCGCGCGGTTTGGAAAAGGGCGATCGCGTCGCCCTGATGATGCCCAATATCCTGCAATATCCGGTCATCGCCTCCGCAATCCTGCAAGCCGGCTATACGGTCGTGAACGTCAACCCGCTTTACACGCCGCGCGAACTGGAACATCAGCTCAAGGACTCCGGCGCCAAGGCGATCTTCGTGATCGAGAATTTCGCCGTCACCCTGCAACACGCGATCGGTCACAGTGTCCTGCAGCATGTCTGCGTCGTCTCGATGGGCGACATGCTCGGCCTCAAAGGCCACCTCGTCAATTTCGTGGTGCGCAAGATCAAGAAGATGGTTCCGGAATGGTCGCTGCCGGGCCACGTCACCTTCCGCACAGCCCTTGCCGAGGGCCATTCAAAGACATTCCAGCCGGCGCATGTCGGCCTCGATGACGTCGCGTTCCTGCAATATACCGGCGGCACGACCGGCGTCTCGAAGGGCGCGACGCTGACCAACCGCAACATTCTGTCCAACATGGTGCAGAACGATTTGTGGCTGGACGCGCTGAAGCTGAAGCGGGAAATTCCCGATCCGCTCGTCTATATCTGCTGCCTGCCGCTCTATCACATCTTTGCGCTCACGATTAACATGATCATGGGCATGGATCGCGGCGCCGAGAATGTGCTCATTCCCAATCCGCGCGACATACCGGGTTTCGTGAAGGAACTGGGAAAGTATGAGTTCCACGTTTTGCCCGGCCTCAACACGCTGTTCAACGCGCTGCTGGCCGACGAAAACTTTCAGAAACTCGACTTCTCCAACCTGCTGCTGACGATCGGCGGCGGCATGGCCGTGCAACGGCCGGTGGCCGAACGCTGGCAGAAGCTGACCGGCTGCAAGATCTCGGAGGGTTACGGGCTTTCGGAAACGTCGCCGGTCGCCACGTCCAACCGCTTCGACAGCCCGGAATTCACCGGCTCTATCGGCCTCCCCATTCCTTCGACCGACGTCGATATTCGCGACGAAGACGGCAAGTCGGTTCCGCTTGGAGAGATCGGCGAGATCTGCATTCGCGGCCCGCAGGTGATGACCGGCTACTGGAACCGTCCGGAAGAAACCGCCAAGGTGATGACGGAAGACGGCTATTTCCGCTCCGGCGACATGGGCACGATGGACGAGCAGGGCTATATCCGCATCGTCGACCGCAAAAAGGATATGGTGAACGTGTCCGGCTTCAATGTTTATCCGAACGAGGTCGAAGAGGTCGTGGTGAGCCATGAGGGCGTGCTCGAGGCGGCGGCGATCGGCGTCCCGGACGAACATTCCGGCGAAGTGGTCAAGCTGTTCGTCGTGCGGAAGGACACGGCGCTCACCGAAGCCGACGTGCGCGAATGGTGTCGCGAAAACCTGACCGGCTACAAGCGTCCGAAATACATCGAATTCTCCGATGAATTGCCGAAATCCAATGTCGGCAAGATTCTGCGCCGCGAACTGCGTGAAGGCGAACAGAAGAAATCAGCCTGACAGACGACTGGAGATTTTCAACCGCTACGCCGCTGATGCGGCGCAGCGGCGCGCGACCTTGATTGCCACGACGGGCAGGGTTAGACCCGTGAGCTGGGTCTAACTTTTCCGGACAGGATGCAGATGATGGGCAATCCAGAGCAGGCGATTAAACAACTTCGCAATCATCGCGCAACCAACGCGCCAATGGACATGCGCGCGGCCTTCGCCGCCGACCCTCAGCGGTTTGAGCAATTTTCCATTCGCCTCGACGACCTGCTTCTCGACTTTTCCAAATGCGCCATTGACGCCGAAACAGTGGCGCTGCTGGCCGAACTTGCTGCTGTCGCGGAGATCGACGCGAAACGCGACGCGATGTTTTCCGGCGCGCATATCAACGCGACGGAAGACCGCGCTGTACTGCATACCGCGCTGCGAAACCGTTCCGGCGAAGCCGTTTACGACAACGGTCAGGACGTCATGCCGGATATTCTGGCCGTGCTCGACGATATGGGCGATTTCGCCGAGGCAGTCCGTAGCGGGAAAATCAAGGGTGCGGCAGGCAAGGCGATCACCGATATCGTCAACATAGGCATCGGCGGATCGGATCTCGGACCAGCCATGTGCGCTCTGGCGCTTGCCCCTTACGCCGACGGTCCCAAGACGCATTTCGTCTCCAATATCGACGGCGCTCATATCGCCGACACGCTTGGTCCGCTCGACCCCGAAACCACCCTCGTCATTGTCGCATCGAAGACCTTCACCACCATCGAGACCATGACGAATGCTGCAACGGCGCGGCGCTGGGTGGCCGACGCGCTGGGTGAAGAGGCCGTGCAACATCACTTCGTCGCCGTTTCCACGGCGCTCGAAAAGGTCGCCGCCTTCGGCATCAACGAGAACCGCGTTTTCGGTTTCTGGGATTTCGTCGGCGGCCGCTATTCCATCTGGTCGGCGATCGGGCTGCCTTTGATGATCGCGATCGGCCACGAGCGCTTTGTCGATTTCCTTGAAGGCGCGCATGATCTCGACCGGCACTTCTGCGCAGCGCCGGCGACTGAAAACCTGCCGATGATGCTGGGACTTCTCGGATATTATCACCGGGTGATCTGCGGCCATCCTTCGCGCGCGATCATTCCCTACGATCAGAGACTTGCCCGCCTGCCCGCCTATCTGCAGCAGCTCGACATGGAATCGAACGGCAAAGGCGTGGAAATCGGCGGCGTTGCGGTCGACACGCCCACCGGGCCGCTCGTCTGGGGCGAACCCGGCACGAACAGCCAGCACGCCTTCTTCCAGTTGCTGCACCAGGGCACGGACATTATTCCGGTGGAGTTCATCGCGGCCGCCCGCGGCCACGAGCCGGATCTCGCCCACCAGCACGCGCTGCTGCTTGCCAATTGCTTCGCCCAATCGGAAGCGCTGATGAAAGGGCGCAGGCTTGAAGAAGCCCGCGCGATGCTCGACGCGGCCGGCGTCAAGAACGCGGCGACACTTGCGCCGCACAAGGTCTTTCCGGGCAACCGGCCTTCAATCACAATCCTCTACGAAAAGCTTACCCCATATGCGCTGGGCCGGTTGATCGCGCTTTACGAACACCGCGTCTTCACCGAGGCGCAGCTCTTCGGCATCAACGCCTTCGACCAGTGGGGCGTTGAACTGGGCAAAGAGCTTGCGACCGCGCTGCTTCCCGTCGTCGAAGGCAAGGAGAGCGCGGCAGGCCACGACAGCTCGACCGCTGGTCTCGTCGGGTACGTACTCGAACAGGGTTGAGCGCAATGGCCGAGCCAGCGCCACGCTACTGGATCGGCGTTGCGAGCCGCGACCACGCCAAGGCAGGCGAGGCGGGCGGCTTCTGCCAGCTTGGCCACGGCAAGGCTGCGCCGGTCGAGCGACTGTCTCCCGGCGACGGCATCGTCTATTACGCGCCGCGCGAACGACTGGGCGACGGCGACCCGGTGCAGGCCTTTGTCACCATCGGCCGGATCAGGGACGGGAGCGCCTATCGCGCAAACCAGTCTGAAGATTTTCACCCGGTGCGGCGCGACGTCGACTACTTTCCGTGCCGCGAAGCGCCGATCCGCCCGCTTCTCGACCAGCTCTCCTTCATATCCGACCGCACGCGATGGGGCATGCCGTTCCGACGCGGCTCCTTCGCCATCCCGAAAGAGGATTTCCTGCTCATTGCCGGGGCGATGGGTGTGGGCGAGAGGTTTGGATAAGCAGCAGGTTGGTGTGCTCCGCCGGAGCCTGCTGCAGCAGGATTAGTGGCCAGTAAATTCCCTGTATTCCTTCCAGGGCGACTGGCGGTATTCCTTTTCGACCGCCTGATCCACAGCGACCTTGACTGCCTCTGGGTTCATGCCAAGGTCCTCCGGGCTGTAATTCCCGAAAATATTCTGCCGCGTCTGGTTTGGCAGTTCAGCCAGTGCTGATGTGCAAAGCGCGCGCAACTCCTCAATGAATCCAGACCCCTTCTGCTGTTCGCTGACAAGCTTGCATCGGATAACCGCCCTGAGCAGATCGCCTTCATAGAAATCTCCAGCGGCAAGCGGATCCTTGCGCAAGACCTCCAGCGCCTTGGGCACAAGATATTTCAGTCCAATGTTCTGACCGATCATGATGCGAAGATCTTCGTTGTTGAATTCCTCTATCGGCTTGCGACGCAGGCGGTGACACTCCTGAACAAGCCAGGTGGGAGCGTCAGTCTCGCCCCAGTCGTCATTTTCAAGCTGTTCGAGTGTAGCCATGGCTCGAATATGGTCCAAAAACTAATCGCGAAACGGTTCAGCTCGTTCTGGATCGCGCGCCTATAACTCATAATAGGAGGAATTTTGAGCTATAGAACACGGCGCAATAACTCAAAAACCAAAAACGCCCGGCTTTCGCCAGGCGTTGATGTCTCGGGCAATGCTGATCCGGTCGATCAGTTCATCGTCGGGATGACAAATTCCGCGCCTTCCTTCACGCCGGACGGCCAGCGGGAGGTGATGGTCTTGGTCTTGGTGTAGAAGCGGAAAGCGTCGGGGCCGTGCTGGTTGAGGTCGCCGAATGAGGAACCCTTCCAGCCGCCAAATGTGTAGTAGGCGATCGGAACCGGAATCGGCACGTTGACGCCGACCATGCCGACCTGCACGCGCGATGCGAAGTCGCGGGCGGCGTCGCCGTCGCGGGTGAAGATCGCGACGCCATTGCCATATTCGTGCTCGGTCGGCAGTTTCAGCGCGTCCTCGTAGGTGTCTGCGCGCACGACGGACAGGACCGGACCGAAGATCTCTTCCTTGTAGATGCGCATGTCGGGCGTAACGTTATCGAACAGGCAGCCGCCCATGTAATAGCCGTTCTCGTAGCCCTGCATCTTGAAGTCACGGCCATCGACGACGAGCTGCGCGCCTTCCTCGACGCCGAGATCGACATAGCCCTTCACCCTGTCAAGCGCCTGCTGTGTGACGAGGGGACCGAAATCCGCGCTCGGATCGGTGGAGGGTCCGACCTTCAGGCTTTCGACGCGCGGGATCAGGGCTTCGACAAGGCGGTCCGCCGTCTGCTGGCCGACAGGAACGGCGACGGAGATCGCCATGCAGCGTTCGCCGGCGGAGCCGTAGCCGGCGCCAATCAGGGCGTCGACGGTCTGCTCCATGTCGGCGTCGGGCATGATGATCATGTGGTTCTTGGCGCCGCCGAAACACTGGACGCGCTTTCCGGCCGCGCAACCGCGGCTGTAGATATATTCGGCGATCGGCGTCGAGCCGACGAAACCGACGGCCTTGATGTCCGGATCGTCGAGGATCGCGTCGACTGCTTCCTTGTCGCCATTGACGACGTTGAGGATGCCCTCAGGCAGGCCGGCTTCGATGAAGAGTTCGGCGATCCTCATCGGCACGCCCGGATCGCGCTCGGACGGCTTCAGGATGAAGGCGTTGCCGGCGGAAATGGCCGGCGCGATCTTCCAGAGCGGGATCATGGCCGGGAAGTTGAACGGGGTGATGCCGGCGACGACGCCAAGCGGCTGGCGCATGGAGTAGACGTCAATGCCAGGGCCTGCGCCATCGGTGAACTCGCCCTTCAGAAGGTGGGGCGCGCCAATGCAGAACTCCACCACTTCGAGGCCGCGTTGGATGTCGCCCTTCGCATCCGGAACGGTCTTGCCGTGCTCCCTGGCAAGCAGTTCCGCCAGGGAATCGTATTCCTGCTGGACGAGATCGAGAAACTTCATCAGCACGCGGGCCCGCCGCTGCGGATTGGTCGCCGCCCAGCCGGGCTGCGCCGCCTTGGCGTTTTCGACCGCTGCCCGCATCTCTTCCTTGCTTGCCAGGGCGACCTTGCCCTGCACAGTGCCGTCCATCGGCATCAACACATCAGCCGACCTACCGCTTGTTCCGGCGACATTCTTGCCGCCAATGAAATGTCCAATATCGCGCATGGAAGTCCTCCTTGATTGATTGCCGGCACATTGCGCTTTAATTTATGAAAATCAATGCGCAATCCAGCGTATCTGTTGTGCATATTTTATAGTTCATTGTTGGCGCAATTGTCAGGCGCCGGGGATGCGGAGGCAAGGGTAAAATGAACTGGGATGACGTCCGTATCTTTCTGGCGGTGGCGCGAACCGGGCAGATTTTGGCGGCCTCGCGGCGTCTGGAGCTGAACCACGCCACGGTGAGCCGGCGGATCACGGCTCTTGAAAGCAATCTGCAATCGAAACTGCTCATTCGCCGCACCAATGGCTGCGACCTGACCCAGGAGGGCGAGACCTTTATGCACGCCGCCGAACGCATGGAGGCGGAAATGCTGGCGGCGCGCGCAGCGGTAGGACGCACTGACACGGAAGTGTCCGGCACTGTGCGCATCGGCGCGACAGACGGCTTCGGCATATCCTTTCTGGCGCCCCGGCTCGGTACCCTCACACGGCAATATCCGGGTTTGAAGATCCAGCTGGTACCTGTGCCACAGAGTTTCTCGCTGTCACGCCGCGAAGCCGACATTTCCATTACCGTGGAGCGCCCGCAGACCGGGCGGCTTGTCGCCCGCAAACTTGTAGACTACGCGCTCGGCCTCTACGCGTCGAAGACCTATCTGGACGAATTCGGCGCACCCAAGACGGCGGCGGATCTGAAAACTCACCGCCTTGTCGGATATGTCGAGGACCTGATCTTTTCGCCTCAGCTCCACTATCGCGCTGACTTCGTGCGCAACTGGGAATCCGATTTCGAGATATCCGCCGTTCTCGGCCAGATGGAAGCGGTGCGCTCAGGCGCAGGGATCGGCATCCTTCACCGGTTTATCGCCCGTCCCTACGATGATCTGGCGCCCGTGTTGCCGGACCTGCGCGTCGACCGCAGCTACTGGATCGTCTATCACGAAACGCTGCGCAATATCCGCCGGATCAAGACCGTCGTCGATTTCATCGCTTCGGAAACCGAGCGGGAAAAGCAGCAATTCATCTGATCTTTTGTGCAATGCAGCATATTTTTTGCTGCACCTTTCGTCGCCAGGCTGACTGCAACATTTTGCGCAGCCTATCACTGCAGCATAAATCCGTAATTGCCGCAGCATTTTCTATGCTGCGCTGCAACATAATACATCGCAAATTGCTGTTTTTATTATATTTAATAGATATGCTGCACTCAAGAAAAGAATGCAGCATAAATAGCGTCGAGGCGCAGCATTTTCGCTCCCGAGATTTGCAAAAATTGCTGCACCACGCGTGCTTCCATATACAAGTCTAACGCTGCATTTACCAATAAAGGGGTGTTTAGTGGAAGCGCAGCATTTTTGAACCTCTAAGGCTCTACAGCCGTCCCTCGAAATCCGCATATCCGAAACTCTTGACGACCTCCAGCGCGTCTGTGCGGCTGTCCCAGAGCGCAAGCGACGGCAGCGGCATGCCGTTGAACGTAGTCGCCTTGACCATGGTGTAATAGGCGAGATCAAGGAAAACCAGGCGATCGCCGACCTGCGGCGGCATTTCGAAACGGTAAGTCCCGATGATGTCTCCGGCCAGGCAGGTCGGACCACCAAGACGGATGACATGCGCGTCCACCGCATCCATGGCTGTATTGCGCGGAAGCGCGGTTGCGCCCAGCAAGTCTGGCGTAAACGGCGCTTCTATGACATCGGGCATGTGGCAGGTGGCGGATGTATCCATGACCGCCAGCGGCGCGCCGTAATCGAAACGGTCGAGCACCTGCGAGACCAGCGCGCCTGCATGCAGCGCCACGGCCGTGCCCGGCTCGATATAGACCTTGAGGCCCGTTCGTTCGCGAAAACCAGCAAGCCTTTCGATGAACCGTTCAAGCGGAAAGCCGTCGTCGGTGATCAGGAGTCCGCCGCCAAGATTGATCCACTCTACCGAGCCAAAAAGGTGCGCGCATCTGGCTTCGACGGCGGACAACATGCGGTCGAAAGCGTCATAGGGATGGTCGCAAAGGGCGTGGACATGGATGCCGGAGAGCCCCTCAAGATCGGCCGCCGTTACCTGATTGGCGGGGGCGCCCAGCCGCGACCAGGACGCGCAAGGGTCATAAAGCGGGTTTTCCACTTCGCTGTGCATCGGATTGACGCGAAGACCCGTCTCCACGCCGCCATGCGCCTCGATACGGCTGCGAAAGCGTCCCCACTGTTGGAGCGAGTTCAGGATCAGATGGTCGCTGCAATCCAGAAGCTCGTCGATATCCGCGTCCTTGAGGCCCGGCGCATAGGCATGCACGTCCCCGCCGAAGCGCGTGCGCCCAAGACGCGCCTCGTAGAGGCCGCTTGCAGCTGTCCCGGAGAGGTATTTCATGACCAGATCGGAGACGGCGAAGCACGAAAACGCCTTCAGGGCCAGAAGCACGCTGACGCCCGCCTCGTCGCCAACCCGCTTCAGGATCTGCAGATTGTGCTCGAGCCGCGCAAGGTCGAGCACATGGCAAGGCGTGGGAACGCACGCCGTATCGAGCTTCGCGAAATTGTGCGGCGCCAAGGATTACACCTCTGCCGGCCAGGGCCAGCTTCCGTCAAGCGGCAAGTCCTGAATTTCCCAGTCGATGCCCACTTCCGGCATCAGCTTCAGGAAGGGGTCGGGATCGAGTTCCTCGACATTGACCATGGTCTTCGGTTTCCACACGCCGCTGGCCATCAAACGCGCAGCCGTAATGACCGGAATGCCCGTCGAATAGGAAATTGACTGGCCGCCCACCTCGCGGAAGTTTTCTTCGTGATCACAGTTCGACCAGATGAAGATCCGGCGCTCCTTGCCGTCCTTCATGCCGCGGATATCGGCTCCGATGCAGATCTTGCCGGTATAGCCGGCCGCAAGCGAAGCCGGATCCGGCAACAAGGCCTTGATCACACGGTTGGGCGCGACTTTCACGCCGTCGACCTCGATCGGGATCGAGGAGGTCAGGCCGAGATTGTCGAGCACGTCGAAGACCTTGAGATAATGCTCGCCAAAGCCCATCCAGAAGCCGATATGCGGCGTGTCCGGGAAGTTGACGGCCAGCGACTGCAATTCGTCATGGCCCATGGAATAGACGCGATGGGCGCCGACCTCAGGCAAGGCGACGTCCATCGACGCGGAATGGTGCGGAATCGTCTCCCAGCGGCCGTTCTCCCAGGTGATCACGTCTTCCTTGATCTCGCGCAGGTTCACGTCGGCGTCGAAATTGGTGGCGAAGTAAAGGCCATGGCTGCCGGCGTTCACGTCGATGATGTCGATGGAGGCGATTGAGTCGAAACAGTGCTTGCGCGCATGGGCGCAGAAGATGTTGACAACGCCGGGATCAAATCCCATGCCGAGAAGCGCGCTTGCGCCCCGCGCTGCAAATTTTTCGCGACGCGGCCACTCGATACGCTCGTACCAGTTGGGTGGGATATTCTCGACGAATTCTTCCTCACCGAGAGCCGTGTCGAGATAGTCCACGCCGGTGGCGATGCAGGCGTCGAGGATTGCGGCGTTGCAATAGGGCGATGCGACATTGAGCACAAGGCCGGCGTCGAGCTCGCGGATCAACCCGGCGACCGCCTCGACGCTGCGCGCGTCAACAGTCCGTGTCGCGACCAGTTGCTTTTCGCCGGGCCGAGACCAGCGCTCCTGGACTTCGCCGGCTATGCGTTCGAGCTTTTCGGCGTTTCTGGCGGCGAGCGTGATGGTTCCGAAATCGTTGCGGAACTGGGCCGCCTTGTTGACGGTCACCTGACCTACGCCGCCTGCTCCGATAATCAGCAGGTTCGGTTTCGCCATTCAATCGTCTCCGTTCAGTCCTTGTCCGTCGGCAGTTCGGTTATTCCGCCATTCTTCGCAGACCAGGCAAGCGGTCCGTTGAGAAAGGCCTCGACTTCGGTGAGCGTTTTCTCGTCGAAATAGCCCTTCTCGCGCGAAAGCGCCAGCACGTCCCACCAGGTGGCCAGGTAGTGCAGCGTCATGCCGTGGTCCTTCAGCCGTTGCGGCGCCTCCGGAAAGATATCGTAATAAAAAATGGCGAAGGTGTGCTCGATGGTCGCGCCCGCCTCGCGGATCGCGTCCGCGAACTTGATCTTGCTTCCGCCGTCGGTCGTCAGGTCCTCGACCAGGATGACGCGGCTGCCTTCCGGCATGCTGCCCTCGATGCGCGCGTCGCGCCCGAAGCCCTTAGGCTTTTTGCGCACATATTGCATGGGCAGGCCCATGCGTTCGGAAATCCAGGCGGCGAAGGGTATGCCGGCGGTTTCGCCGCCTGCAACGCTGTCGAATTGCTCGAAACCCGCGTCACGCAGGATGGTGGCGACGGAGAAATCCATGATCGCAGAGCGGATGCGCGGATAGGAGATCAGTTTGCGACAGTCGATATAGACTGGGCTCGCGAGGCCGGAGGTGAAAGTGTAGGGTTCATCAGCGCGAAAATGCACCGCCTTGATCTCGATGAGCATCTGGGCGACAAGTTTCGAGACCTGCTCGGCCTCGGGAAATGCATTGGAAAACATGCGGGCAATCCTCTCAAAACCAGATTGTCAGGGGCGTAGCTCCACGTCCCAGTAAAGTGGTGTTTTCGGGTCGAACACTGTGACCGGCCCTGCGCCGGTCTCGATTTTTTCCGCGTAGGCGACAGGCGCGTCGCGCCGGATGAGCCTGATCCTCTCCTCATTCGGAGGCAGACGATAAAAGGCCGGACCGTTGAGCGAGACGAAAGCCTCAAGCCGGTCAAGCGCCTCTTCCTCTTCGAAGACATGGGCGAGGCAGGACAGCGTGTTGGTCGCCGAAAAGACACCTGCGCAACCGCAGCCGCATTCCTTGGCCGGGTCAACATGCGGCGCGGAATCGGTGCCAAGGAAGAAGCGTGGATTGCCCGAGACAGCCGCCGCGCGAAGCGCGAGGCGATGCTCTTCGCGCTTGGCGACCGGCAAGCAGTAGTAATGCGGCCGGATGCCGCCGACGAGAATGTCGTTGCGGTTGATAATCAGATGATGCGTTGTGATGGTGCCGGCGACGCCGTCAGCCGCGTCGCGCACATAGTCGACGCCCTGGATGGTTGTCACATGCTCCAGCACGATCCTCAGACCTGGAATGCGCCGCCGCAGTGGATCAAGCACCCGTTCGAGGAAAACGGCTTCACGATCGAAAATATCGACCGCAGGATCGGTCACCTCGCCGTGGCAGCAAAGCGGCACGCCGGCTTCGGCCATACGCTCGAGCACCGGATAGACCTTCTCGATATCACGCACGCCGCTCTGGGAATTGGTGGTCGCGCCCGCCGGATAGAGCTTCACCGCGGTGATGAGGCCCGACGCGTGGGCGGATACGACATCCTCGGCGTCGGTCGTCTCGGTCAGATAGAGCGTCATCAGCGGGGCAAATCGGTGACCTGCCGGCAGAGCGTCCATGATGCGGGCGCGATAAGCCTCTGCGGCCGCGCTGTCAGCGACGGGTGGCACAAGATTGGGCATGATGATTGCGCGGCCGAAATGCGCGCTGGTGTGCGGCAGGACGCCCTGCAACATCGCTCCGTCGCGAAGGTGAAGGTGCCAGTCGTCGGGACGACGGATCTCGATCTGCTGCATGGGCTGCCTCGTCGGTGTCGCCGGGCGTAATTACAGGGATTCCCGCGCAAGGGCCAGTGCAGCGTAGTCTCATGCCGGAATGTTTCTGTGAAAACCTGCGTTGGGGCCTGCGCCTCAGCCTTTCGTCTGCTTGAACGCCTCCAGGGCGCGCTCGCGCGAGCCCTTCAGATCGACGATCGGTTCGGGATAGGCATCGCCCAGCTTCACGCCGGCTTTCTCCAGAACGTCGGCTGGCGCTTCCCATGGGTTGAATAGCCACTTGTCCGGCATGTCCTTGAGTTCGGGAACCCAACGGCGCGTGTACTCGCCCTTGCCATCGAATTTCTGGCCCTGCAGCACCGGATTGAAGACACGGAAATAAGGCGCGGCGTCCGCGCCGCATCCGGCCACCCACTGCCAGCTCGCCGAATTGTTGGCGAGATCCGCATCCACCAGACAATCCCAGAACCAGGCTTCGCCCTCGCGCCAGTGCAGGAGCAGGTTCTTGACCAGAAAGGACCCCACGACCATGCGGACGCGATTGTGCATGTAGCCGGTCTGCCACAATTCGCGCATGCCGGCGTCGACAATCGGAACGCCGGTTTGTCCGCGTCGCCAGGCGCGCAGGCGCTTCGCGTCCTTGTCCCACGGGAAATCATCGAACTTTTCCTGCAGGTTTTTCACCGGCAGTTCGGGGAAATGGTACAGCAGCGAATAGGAGAACTCCCGCCAGGCAAGTTCGCTGAGAAAATTATCCACATCGGCGCCCTCGCCACTATTGCTGACGGCGTACCAGGCGGTGTTGGGAGAAATTTCGCCGTAATGCAGGTGGGGGGAAAGGCGCGAGACATTGTCCCGATCCGGAAAGTTTCGTCCTGACTTGTAGCCCTTCAGACCGTCTTCAAGGAAATCTTCCAGGCGCTGCTCCGCCGCCTCCTCGCCGACGTCCCAGTGTTCCATCATCGCCTCGCCCCAGTCACGCCCAGGCAGAAGGCCGAGTTCATCCAGCGTGACGGCCATCCCGTCGTCGTCCACCTGCGCCAGCGTCAGGTCCGGCCTGTCGAGCGGCTTTCGCGGCGCGGCAGCCGCCAGGCACCCCTTTTTGTAAAACGGCGTGAAGACGCGATAGGGATCGCCGTCGTCCTTGAGAACCTCCCAGGGCTCCCACAGCAGCGATCCGTTGTCGCTTGAGGCATTGACGCCCGCATCCTGCAGATCCGCCTTGATGGCCTTGTCTCGCGCGATGCGCCACGGCTCGTAGCACCGGTTCCAGTGCACGGAGACGGCGTTGTGCTTGCGGGCGAGTTCAGGGATGATCTTCGCCGCGTCGCCCCTGTACAGACGCAACTTGTTCCGCAGACTGTCATTGAGCGCCTTCAGCGAATGGTGCAGCCAGCAGAGGCTCGCGGCGCCCGGCTTCCAGTCTCCGGCAGAATCCAGATCCAGCACATAAACCGGAATAACGGACCCGCGCTCAGCTGCTGCGCAGAGCGCCGGATTGTCGGCCAGCCGCAGGTCCTGCCGGAACCACAATATTACCGTATCGACCATTGTGTCCTTTCCGTCGTCACGCCGGAATTTCCTTGCCGGCCCAGTCGAAACAACCGCCGCTGTTCGACGGTTCCAGTCCTGCGATCACGTCAAGCAATTTCCCCGCCGCAAATTCCGGTGAAAACAGCTTGAATTCAGGAACCGACTTCTGGAAAGGCCGCGACAATGCGCTGTCAACGGTTCCCGGATGCAGACCGACGATAACGGATTGCGGATTACGCCGGGCAAGTTCGATGCTGGCGGTGCGAATGATCATGTTTAACGCGGCCTTGGAGGCCCGGTAGGCGTACCAACCGCCGAGCCTGTTATCGGAGATGCTCCCGACCCGTGCGGAAAGGGCGGCAATCGTGTAAGGACGCTGACGATACATCAATGGCGAGAGATGACTGACAATCATGGCAGGCAGCACAGTATTCACGGCGAACAGTCGCTGAAGCTGCGCGGCGTCGAGTTCGCGCAGGCTCTTCTCCGGCGCAATTCCTTCGTCGTGCAGTATCCCCGTCGCAATGACAACCAGATCCGGTGGGCTCGGCTCTACAACGGCGCGGCACGTTTCCCTCAGGGAAATTGCGTCGTCGGGATCATAAATCAGGACGCGCACAGGGGGGCGTACATCATCACCCCTGCGCGAAACAGCAACTATATCGCAATCAGGACAACGATCCGCGATGGTCTCCACGAAGGCAGAGCCGATCGCTCCTGACGCGCCGAAGACGACGGCCTTTCCGATTGTACCTTGCAACGCGATAACCTGATCCTTCAAGACGCCAGAGCTGCTCTCCGAACTGTCTACGTCGGATCAACGCCGCTGGATCAGCGCCAATCGTGGTCGCGCGCGACAATGGCGAAGCGATCCGCGAGTTCGGCAAGCGCGACGTCGTGCACCGTCTGCGCGTCGATCACGCCGTTTCTTCCGTCAGGCAGATCGCGCGTGGCGCAAGCGCGGGCGTCAATCGTCACGCGGTAGCCCAGATCGAGCGCGACGCGCGCTGTGGAGCTTACACACATGTGTGTCATGAAGCCGACCAGTATCAGTTCTGTATTCTGTGCATCCTGGAGTTCTTCGGCAAGCGTGGTCCCTGCGAAAGCATTGGGCAAGCCCTTCTCAACAACGGCTTCGCCGTCATGCGGATCAAGCGCCTCGATGAACCGACCGCGATGGGCGTCGCGATCAAAAAGACTTCCGGGCCGCCCTTTATGCGCGACATGAATGATCGGTCGACCAGCCTCACGCATTCGTTCCAGAAGCACAGCCGCCGCTTTCACAGCGTCTGCGCATCCGGTGACTGCGATCGGGCCTTCCACGTACTCGTTTTGCATGTCGATCAAAACGAGGCTCGCCCGATCCAGGCTCGGTGGCTGAAGATCCGCGCCGGCCAGTTCCAGCAATGTCGTTGGCGTCATTTTTTCCTCCGCTGTTCCTCACGTCATTCCACGAAAAGCAGACGAGCGAAAGCCGCCAGCCCCGGCTTGATAAACTATCACGTGCGCTTAACAAGAAAAGGGCGCTCCGGAGAGCGCCCTTGAAAGTCCCGGACCGGGGTCCGGCGTGGCATGACTGCTACCAGGAGTAACGAACACCCATCGTACCGTTTGCGGCCCAGTAGTCGTCGGCGAAGATGTAGTTCGCCTGACCGTACACCGACCAGCTGTTGGCTGCGTCGTACCAGTTGAAGCCGGCTCCGACTTCTCCGAACACGCCGGAGATGTCGTCCTGAAGCGTCAGGCCGGAGATGACCGCAGAATTGTCACCCAGGAACTCGCCGCCGACATAGGCATTGATGTAGGGATCCATCTTTCCGTTACCGACCATCATGCTGGCGCCAACCCGACCACCGATCTTGCCACGCAGGCTATCGTCGCTGTTGATCGACACCGGCGTACCGAGCACGTTCAGGTCGTCGAGGTCGGAACTGACGTAAGCGATGCTTGCGACCGGCTCGATGTAGTAGCCGCCGGCGTTGGTGAAGCGGTATCCGCCTTCGATGCGACCACCGAGGTTAAGGATGTCCGTCGAAGCCGGGGCGCCACCGACCGAGAAGTCGGCCGTCAGGAAGTCCGCCTTGAACAGGGCGTCGATGTAGCCGGGGCCATTGACCCAGGTTGCGTAGATGCCCGCCATGCCGCCGTCGATGGTGGCTTCATCGCCAAGACCGGAGAACTCAACCGAGTTGGTGACGTATCCGCCCATCAGACCAAGCACCAGCGTGCTGCCGTTGTTCATGTGGAAGGCGTGATCGACGCCGCCCTCAATGCCCCAGAGCGTCTCGTTGTAGTCCGTGTTGAAGGATACAAACTGACCCGGGAAGGCTTCGAACGACTGGCTGCCTTCGCTCTCGGCATACTGACCGATACCACGCATCCACACGCCGTTGCCGTTGTTGTTGACCGCAGGCGCTGCGGGTGGAGGCGCTGCCTCGATGAAGTCGGCATTGGCCGTCGAGACGCCCGTACCCGTGGAGCCGTAGATCTCACGCAGGTCGCTGGAGCGGTCGATGTAGCCATCGGCCGTCGTGTGCCACATGTTCTGGGCGATGCTGGCCGCCTGGGCGAACATGTAGGCGCTGGAGTCTGCGTAGGAAGCAAGCACCCAGCCCTTGGTGGCCGGAGCAAAGCCTGGCGTCCACTGTGCGGGATCCGACGGCGCGTCGAGGAACAGGTCGTAGCTGAAGAGACCTGTGTCGATCGGACCGTTTGCCAACACGAAATCGCCGAGATCGGTGTTTCCGGACAGGACCCCGACAACCGGAATACCGACCGGGTTGTAGGCGCCGAAGCCGCCGACATTGTTGACGTAGACTTCTGTCTGGCCGTCGACGTCACCGGTGATGACCAGCAGGTCGGAGGAAGAGGTCCCGACACCGCCGAGTTCAGCGTCAACAGCCAATCGGCTATCCGGATTTCCGACGAAGTTACCGGCTACGACCGTGACGTCACCGACACCGGAATTGTAGACCGGGATTGTGGCCAGACCGTAGTCGGACGTTCCGTTGACCATGCTGAGAAGTCCGTCATTGGCAAACTCGTCAATGCCGAAGATCGGACCGCCGAAGCTCGTGAAGCCGTTAACGTAAATTTCTCCATCGTTGTCGACAAAAGTCTGACCACTAACGCTTGAAAAGGAGAACAACGTAATACCGTCGGTTTCGATCACACCGCTATTTTGTATGTAGGCGGATTGTTGAGCCCAAACGTTGTTAAAGCCCGATGTGGCCCAATATCCGGAGTTTTCGACGAACGCAAAGCTGTTGAAGCTGGTCGCGTTGATATTACCGTAGACATCACCAGAGTTGTAGACTTGGATGTCGTTTCCGGCCAGGACGGAAATCGCATTGTCGTCCCACGCACCGGTATCGCTCATGATCATGCCGTTGCTGGCGTTGTTCACGATCGCCGTGCCATCGGTGCCGACGAAGACAACCGGCTCGAAGAAGGTGCCTTCCCCGCGCAGCAGCCCGTCGGAGGTAACGGTGATATCGTTGTCGCCGAGAACCGAGAAGCTTGTGATCGTCACGGCGCTGCCGTCATCGGCAATGACTTCCGATCCGGTGCCGACCGACACGTTGATGTCGTTCAGGGCAAAGGGGGTGTCAATCTCGATACCGTTGTCACCGGCGACCACGGTCGACGTGCCGTCTACCGAGACGTCGATAGTCGATCCGGCGCCGCCGCTCAGTGTGCGGAAGATATCGATGCCCTCATCAGCGGCGTTTATGTCGGCATTCACGTCGACACCGATATTGCCGGCGCCGAAGATCTTGGTCACACTGATACCGTCGTCGCCGGCAGTGATCACGCCACCGTCCGAACCGTCGCCGGTCGTGCCGCCGTCGCTGGTCGCGATGTTCACGTTACCGTCGGAACCAAAGACAACGGCCTCGATGCCATCATCACCGGTTGCTGTAATACCCGCACCGGCTTCAACCGTGACATTGCCGTCACCGAAGCTCTTGTCGACGAAGATACCGTCATCGCCTGCAGAAATCGCGGCATCCGCCAGGGTGGTGATGGATACGTCGCCTTCCGAGAAGGCTGTGATCGTCTGGATGCCGTCATCTCCTGCGGTGATATCAGCACCGGCTTCGACCATGACATTGCCGTCACCCAAGAGCTTCAGCACGCCAATGCCGTTATCGCCTGCAGAAATCGTAGCATCCGCCAGGGTGGTGATGGAAATATTGCCCTCGGAAACGATGGCAACCGTCTCGATGCCGTCATCCCCTGCGATGATACCAGAACCGGCCTCGACCGAGATATTACCGTCGCCGAAGTACTTCAGAGCGCTGATACCGTCATCGCCTGCCGTTATCGGAGCGGCTGTTCCGGTGCCGATGACGATGTTGCCGTCATTGAGAAGGCTGAGAACTTCAATGCCCTCGTCGCCTGCATTGATGGCGGCTTCCGCACCAACTTCGACGTTGCCGTCGCCGAACAGCTTGGACACCTGAATGCCGTCATTGTCCGCTGCCAGAGTACCGTTGAGGCCTGTGTTGACGAAGACGTCGCCACTGTTGAGCAGACTGACCGCCTGGATCGCGTTGAAGCCTACATTAGCCCCGCTGAAACCTGACACGGACTCGTTGACATCGATATCGATGTCGCCGTCACCGCCGGCATTGAGGGCGCCAACGCCTATGACGTCGGATTCGATAGCAGCGTTGGTTTCAACAATCGCGTCGCCGGATCCACCGCCGAGCTGGACTGCACCAGCGCCGAGAACCCAAGCCTGGGTCATGGCGTTGACCGTAGTCGTTGCGGTGCCTGGTCCGATTGCGACCGAGAGAGCGCCGATGATCGGCGGATCGATGGCGCCGTTGACCGTGACTGTGGCGTTGCCGCCGATGGACAGTGCGCCCACACCGATCAGGCCTGCGTCAGCAGCCGACGTCGAGGCTACCGTGGTCTTGCCTTCCGTGGTGACATTCACGTCGCCGCCGAAAGACGCGCCCACAACGCCGCTGCCTCCAAGACCGCCGCCGAGGTTGGTGTTGGAGGTCGTGTCGCCGGTTGTGATGTTGACGGTTCCGCCGCCGAGACCGGCAACGCCGAGACCGCCGGAATTGGTTTCACCAGTATTGATGGTGACGTTGTTGCCAACACCAACAACACCCGCATCGTCAGCGTTGACGAGACCAGTATCGATATTGGTGTCTCCGCCGCCGAGCGCGAGACCCAGAACACCGATGCCGTCCGAGGAGATAACATTATCGTCACCGTCCGGATCTGGCGTTTCGGAGCTGATATTAACGTCGCCGGTTCCGAGGTTCAGACCCAGAAGGGCAACGCCGGTTGCATCGACGCTGGAATCCTGAGCAACGCCGTCACCGACTGTTACGTTGGCGTCCTCTGTACCGCCGAGAACGACAGCGCCCACACCGATAACCGGCGCCGGAGTCGAGGAGCCAAGCACATTGCCGCCGAACAGGTTTGCCGAGGCGGACCCCGTACCGGACAAAGCGAGAACTCCGACAAGACCGTCGGATTCGACATCGTCGCCGACAGTGGCTGTTGCACTGCCTGAACCAAAGGCGGCTGCAGCGACGCCGACGCCGCCAGCGCCATCCTGGGTCACCAGGCTGCCGTCGTATGTCGTGACCGTGGCGTCACCCGTACCCGCTGTAACCGCTGCTACACCCACCGGTATGTCGAGCGTCGGCAAAAAGCTCACGCTCGTGCTTGTCTGGTTGACATTTCCGTAAACATCGACGTTGGACGTTCCGTTGACCCCGGCAATACCTACGACGCCAGCCGCACTGCCGCTAACGGAAGAGTTCGGTCCAACCATCAGGTCAACATTGGCGTCG
Organism: Flavimaribacter sediminis; assembly: GCF_019492055.1. Taxonomy (GTDB): domain Bacteria; phylum Pseudomonadota; class Alphaproteobacteria; order Rhizobiales; family Rhizobiaceae; genus Flavimaribacter; species Flavimaribacter sediminis. Next base: position 694,764 of record NZ_JAICBX010000002.1, read on the forward strand.
CCGCCGGTTGCGACTGCCAGCAGACCTGCCGCAATACCATCGCCACCACCGTTCGTGTCCGTTGCTATGATGTTTCCGTTGATCTCAGCATCAATATTGGAACCACCGAAAGTCAAAAGAGACATACCGTTTGCGGAAGCACCGGTTCCGCCAGTGATGGTCGTACCTTCAGCGGTCAGCACTGTGATCGGTGAATTCGAGTCACTGGTTGAGATGAATACTCCATCACCAATAAGACCGGCATTACCTCCAGTAATGGTTCCGGCATTCATCGTGAAGTTGACCGGTGAATTAACATCACCCGTGAGAAGCTGCAGACCTGGAGCATTTCCGAGAGCACTCCCTCCTGTAACGGAGCCGGCATTCTGAGTGAAATCGATCTGGGAGCCGTCACCATCCGTGCTCAGGCGAAGGCCTGCAGCATCGATTCCGGCACTCCCGCCGGTAATACTACCCGCATTCAGGGTCATGGTTATGTCGGCATTGTCCCCAGTCGTCTGCGCAAGGAAGCCACTTGCAGAACCACCAGCTGATCCCCCGACGATATTAGGAGCCGCGCCGGGTTCGACTTGATTCACTTCAATGACGAGGTACTGACCATTGGCGTCAGTCGAAAGTGATACGCCTGGCTCACTACCAAACAGAGTAAATCCACCGCCATTGACCTGTGAGTTGGTGAATACGAATATTCCTGGATTGGAGCCGGTGTTACCGTTGCTATAGGTAATACCGTCATTATATGGCCCCGATCCGCATCCCACAGTAAAGGGGTTGAGCGGCCCTACAGGGTTACATTCCTCATTCGCGAGAGCCTGACTGGACATCAGTATTCCACCGACGGGAACTGCGAGCGCTGTAAGTCCTACAGCGGATACGCCTGCGACAAGCCTGCGGCGCAAAGTTTTCAGATTGGAAGACGTATTAGTGTGACTCAGCAATTTCTTGCTCCCCCGGTAAAGCGCATTCTCCCGATGAGACTACGCTGATTCAAACTCATATCACCCGATAACAAGGAAGGATTAACACTCGCCAGTTCTTGCAACAACTAAAATGACGCGAAATTTTCTGCATTTTCGATGTAAGTTGTGAATCTGCAACAGTATCTACTTACTGACGAATTCTTGAACGGTCTGAAAGGGAGGTAAACTCCACCAAACTACTGATTCCAAGACAGTTTTAACGTTTACATATTTACCCGAGCCACAGTAGAGATCACCCTTGGAACGCAAGTTTGGGTTGTTTTTTCGCCATCCTGGCCGATTTCAATTTCGCAATACATTATTCGTTTTTGCTTTTAAATTTGTCATTTCAAAATATTCCCCATCGGATTTTGGAATATTTTATAAATTTCTCGTAATTATATGCGAGATATATACACAAACTTATACTTATGCACATCAATAAATTGAAGAGTTAGTCCTTAAAGACTATGGTTAAGGACACGTTTAATCATGATTCAGTGTGTAAGAATTTTTTACAATCAGAGATTCAGTTCAGACCTGACGCATGAATCGGAATGTGTGCGTTTCCGTCATCACGAAACCGTGAACAGCGCTGTTCAGCGCGCGCGAATCAGCCGTGGCGCACACGACCCGAAATGGGTGCGAATCAGCGCCGCAACCGGCCCGGCCAAGAGCGATTTCGACAGGAAACCATGCCGATTCATTGACCTTTTCCCAAATTTGGGCAATCACTAGCAATCATGAACCCGTAGGATGAATTCCGCCGGAATATTTCTCCGGCACAGGAGGATTTACATGAACAGGCGCATTTTTCTTGGCAGCGCGCTCGCTGCGGCGGCGCTCGCACACCCCGGCATTCGCAGCGCAGCGGCCCAGTCGAACGCGTCGCGCTACTTCAAGGGCTCGACGACGGATGGCGGATACACATATCCGAACACAAACTTCGATTCCATCGATGACCGCTGGAAACGCCAGATGGTGAAGTATTTCTCCGACGAGCCGCAGGGCACCGTCGTGATCGATACAAACAACCACTACATGTACTGGATCTGGGAAAACAACACCGCGATCCGCTACGGCGTCGGGGTGGGCCGCGAAGGATTTCAGTGGTTCGGCCGCGCCAATGTCGCTCGCAAGCAGCGCTGGCCCACCTGGACGCCGCCAAAGGAAATGCACGCGCGCCAGCCGGGGCTGCCGCAGATGATGGAAGGCGGCCCCAGAAATCCAATGGGCGCGCGGGGTCTCTACCTGCACAATGACAAGGGCGACACCGGCTACCGCCTGCACGGCACGGCCGAACCCTGGTCGATCGGATCGGACGTTTCGTCCGGCTGCATTCGCATGTTCAACGAGGATATCATCGATCTCTACAGGCGCGTGCCGGTCGGCACCTCCGTCCTGGTGCTGGAACATATATCCGATCGCGCCTGACGCGCCGCCATCCGATACTTAAAGGCAGGTTTCGATACCCATGAAGTCCATCTTTCACGCATTGATCGCATGCGCCCTGCTGGTCGGCGGCCTCGGCGCCTCCGGCTGCACAACTGCAAGCCTCGGCGACCCGCTGAGCGGCAGCACGGACGATCCGGCCGTCGGCTTTGCGAATGCGAAATCCGACAGCGAAGAGAATTTCGTGATGACCGTCGGGCGACGCATCTATTTTGCTTCCGGATCCGCCAAGTTTGACGATGTGGCGCTGGAAACGATGGACCTGCAAGCCCAGTGGCTGGTGCGCCATCCAAAATGGCTGATCAAGCTGCAGGGTTTCGCCGATGACCCTGGTTCCGACGCAGCCAATGTGGCGCTGTCCGACAAGCGGGCGAACGCGGTGATGGACTATCTGGCCTCAAAGGGCGTCGACCGGCGCCGGATGTGGGCCAAGGGCTATGGCAAGGAGCGCCTGGTGCGCAATTGCTCCGATCTCGCCTGCAAGGCCCAGAACCGGCGCGTGAACGTCAACCTGCGCAAGGAATTCGACGCCGCAGCGCCGCAATATACCGGCGGATAAGATTCACTTCCCGCGGAAGCGGGCGACGACATCCGTTGGAATGGGCGTGGATTGAAGTTCGCCCGTCTCGGGATCCTTCCGCGTCCAGACGCGCGTTTCCCGTACCTCGACGCACAAGGCGCCGTCTTTGGTCAGCGCGTGAACGATATCGAAACTGGATTTGCGAATCTCGGCGATGCTGCTGACGATTTCGATCTCGTCGCCATAGCGGCAAGGCGCCTTGAACTGCGCATTTGTGGCGACCAGCGGACATCCGGCGATGCCATAGCGCGCCACCATCTCCTGCTTTGGCAGCCCCGCCGCCTCGTAGAGCATCGTGACGCTGTGATCGAAAAACGAGAAGAAGTTCGGGTTGAAGACGATCCCGGCCGGATCGCAGTCACCCCATTCGATCCGCCGCGTCAATGTATTGGAAAGCATCGCTTGATCCCTGTCTCGCCGCACCTTGGCGGCGCCTGTCCGATTCGGGACATTATACAGGTTCGAGCGAGCCGCGTTTCACGCCAATTTCGCTGCGGCAAGTTCTTTTTCAGCACCCCGTGGCGTTGACATAGATCGCGCGAAGGGTCGTCGTCGCGCAGATGAACAGACGGTTGCGCTTCGGACCGCCAAAACAGAGATTCGAAACAACCTGGTCAATCAGGATCTTCCCGAGTAACGCGCCATCCGGCGCGAAGCAATGCACGCCGTCACCGGCGGACGACCAGATATTGCCGCCCGTATCCACCCGGAAGCCATCGAAAAAGCCTTCGCTACAGGTCGCAAAGTCGGTTCCCGCGCCAACCGAACGCCCGTCCGGTGAGACCGGATAAGCCCTGATAACCGGCGCGCAGTCAGGAAAATGCGTCCCACCCGTGTCGGCGACGTAAAGCAGGCTCTCGTCAGGCGAAAATGCAAGACCGTTCGGTTGCTTCATGTCCGAGATCACACGCGTGATCTCGCCCGCCGGATCGATGCGGTAGACATGGCGGCCGTCCTGTTCGGCAGGGGCGGCGTCGCCCTCATAATCGCTGTCGATCCCGTAGGAGGGATCGGAAAACCAGATCGACCCGTCCGATTTGACCACAACATCGTTCGGCGAATTGAGCGGCTTGCCTTCATGGGCGTCTGCAAGCACCGTGCGGGTTCCATCATGCTCGTAGCGACTGATGCAACGCGACCTGTGCTCGCAGGCAATCATCCGGCCCTCGCGATCGAGCGTGTGGCCGTTCTGGTTGCGGCAAGGCTGTTCGAAGGCAGCGACCGCGCCGTTCATCTCGTCCCAGCGCAGGATCCGGTCATTGGGGATGTCGGACCAGATGACGTAGCGGCCGGCGTGAAAATAGACCGGGCCTTCCGTCCAGCGTCCACCATCCCAGAGAACTTCCGGAGCGGCGTTGACGTGGATGAGGCCGGCGAAACGCTCATCAAGGATTATATAATCGGATGCAGACAATGTGTTCCCCCCGGAGTTTCGGCCCGCGCGCAAGCTACCCGTAATTGACATCGCAGTCCAGAAGACAAGGGATTGCGCGCCGCAGCGCGACCTTGGCTATTGGTATCCGGTTTTCGGCCCATATTCGCTTGTTGCTTCGCGCTCAGACAGCCTGGAAACCTTCAAGCAAGCTCGCAAGATTGGCGCCCAATCCGTCGCAGAGATAACCGCCCTCCTGGACGAAGAGGACCGGCGCGCCAAATGACGCAATGGCCCCGCCTATAACCGCAAAACCGCCGGTCGTGACAGCCAGCCCCTTAAGCGGATCATCTTCATAGGCGTCGAGGCCGAGCGCAACGACGATGACATCGGCGCCGAATGCGGCAATCCTTTCGAGCCCGGTCTTCAAGGCTCTCATGTAGTCGCCGTCGCCGGTTCCGCGCGGCAGCGGCAGGTTGAGATTGCAACCCAGCCCCTCGCCTTCGCCGCGTTCGTGGGCATGACCCCAGAAGAACGGATAGAAGCGAACGGGATCAGCATGGATTGAAACTGTCAGGACATCGCTTTGCCGATAAAAAATGCCCTGTGTTCCGTTCCCGTGGTGGACGTCGACGTCGAGGATCGCCGGCCGCAGACCTTTGCCAGCCAGATAGCGGGCGGCGATTGCGCTGTTGTTCAAAAAGCAGAATCCGCCCGCCAGGTCGCCGAAGGCATGATGGCCGGGCGGACGGCTCAGTGCATAGGCGGCGCGTTCTCCGTCCAGGATCGCCGCCGCCCCGGAAATGGCCGTCTGCGCCGACCAATAGGCCGACGCCCAGGTGTCGGCAGAAATCGGACAGGATGTATCAGCCTGATGGAATCCGGCCTGCCCGACCGCCGACCGGGGGTAACTGGCGGTGCGGTTATCCGGGTGGATATTGGGGATCACCTCTTCGGAAGCACCCTCGATCCGCATCCAGCGTTCGTGGATCGTCTGCAGAAAGACCAGATATTCAGGCGAATGCACGGCTGCAATCGGACCCGGGCCATGATCATCAGGCGCCTCGAACACACACCCGGCGGCTTCGGCCCCGGCCTGCAGCACCTCGACCCGGCGCGGCTGTTCGGGATTCTGCAATATGGCGCCGTTGGCCATGAAATGTTTCGGATCGTGTCGCGCCTGGCGCGGATCAACTATCGCCTTCATCGTCTATCCCTGAAAGTTCCTGCAATTGCTCTCCGGAGAGGATCAGATAATGTTCCTCGTCGTTTTCCATAAATCCGAGCTTCTCGTAGAAGGCGCGCGCACCCGTGTTGTCGTGATAGACGGTCAGTCTGATGTAGGTCGCGCCCCAGCGCTTTCTTGCATCGTCGAGGGCGGCCGCCAGCAGGCGCCGGCCGAGACCGGAGCCCCGAACGGCATCGCTGACCCAGAGATCCGAAACATAGATCCCGGATGCGCCGCGCACGGTGGAAAAAACGGGCGAATAGAGGGCGACGCCCGAAACCGTCTGGTCCCGTTCGGCGACAAGCGCCCGGAAGCTCGGATGATCGCCGAAGCCGGCGCGACTCAGATCGTCGGCGGTCGCCTTGTGGCTATCGCCCATATGCGCCGAAAGATCCCGAAGCGCTGCGTCGAGAGCCTCGATATCCGCGATCGTCGCCGGTCTGATTTTGTCACAGGTCATTGTCAGAACGCCGTCCTGTCGGCTCCTTTGAGACCCAGCATGGAGCGGGCGTCAGCAGGCGTCGCTACGTCGCGGCCCAGTTCCTCCACGATCCGACGGATCTTCTCGACCTGTTCTGCATTGGATTTTGCAAGCCTTCCCCGGGATATCATCAGGCTGTCCTCAAGGCCAACGCGGACATGGCCGCCCATGACAGCGGCCATCGTCGTCAATGGAATCTGGTGACGTCCCGCCGCCAGCACGGAAAATGCATAATCGTCGCCGAAGAGCTTGTCCGCAATATGCTTCATGTGGCTCAGATTGTCCGTATCCGCGCCTATGCCGCCGAGGACGCCGAAGACGAACTGGATGAAATAGGGCGCTTCGATCAGGCCGCGATCGGCGAAATGGCGCAGCATGTAGAGATGGCTGACGTCATAGCATTCGAATTCGAAGCGGGCGCCGCGTCGTGTCCCCATTTCGGTCAGCACGTGGGCGATGTCGCGTGGCGTGTTCTTGAAGACCAGATCGTCCGATCCTTCCAGAAACGGCTTCTCCCAGTCATACTTCCAATCATCGATCCGGGCGACCGCCGGATAGAGCGCAAAGTTCATGCTCCCCATATTAAGGGAACACATTTCAGGTTCTGCGGCCTTGGGCGCGGCCAACCGGTCGTCCAGCGTCATCAGGGCGCTGCCGCCGGTGGTCAGATTGACGACGGCGTCGCAAGCCTGCTTGATGCGCGGCAGAAACCCCATGAAATGCCCGGCCTCGGCCGATGGTCGGCCGGTTTCGGGATCACGCGCATGCAAATGCAGGATTGAAGCCCCGGCTTCGGCTGCATCGACCGACTGTTCGCTGATCTCGTCGGCCGTTACCGGCAGATAGGGCGACATGGACGGTGTATGAATGGAGCCGGTGACGGCGCATGTAATGATGATTTTGCTCATCTTGCTCGGGCCAACTCAGGCGATCCGCCTTTCTACCGACACGAGCGCCGAAAACTCCTCCAGCGCGGCCGTCAAATTTTCCATGATTTCCTCGACATGGGTCTCGGTGGCGATCACCGGTGGACAGACCATGAAGTGATCCCCGTCGTAACCGCCGCGCGTCCGGCGCGAATAGATAATCAGTCCCCGCTGATAGGCCATTTCGACCAGCCGGTCATAGGCCATCAGTTCACGCTGCAACGGTTTCATCGTCACGCGGTCGGAAACCAGCTCGAAGGCGAGAAGCAATCCCACGCCACGGACATCGCCGACGAAATCGAAGCGTTGCTTCAGCCCCTCGAGCCGTTGTTTCAGCAGGTTGCCCATCCGTGTGGCGTTGGCCATCAGGTCCTCGCTCTCGATCTCCTCGATAACCGCAAGACCAGCGGCGCAGGCAAGCGGATTGCCGGCATAGGTGTACCCGTGGATAAAGCCGCCGGCGTCGAGCACGGCGTCGACGATTTCGTCCCTGGCAGCCATGGCGCCGAGTGGCGCATAACCGGCCGCGAACCCCTTGGACACGACGAGGATATCGGGCGCGACATTCCAGTGTTCGGCGGCGAAGAATTTGCCGGTGCGGCCGCCGCCCGACATCACCTCGTCATGGATGAGCAGCACGCCATAGCGGTCGCAGATTTCGCGGACCGCCTGCATGTAGCCGGCCGGCGGAACCAGTGCGCCGGTCGACGCGCCGCCGATCGGTTCGACCAGGAAGGCGAGAATCGTTTCGGGTCCCTCTTCAAGGATCTTCTGTTCGAGCATCGCGGCATAGTGCCGGCCAGTCGCGATATCCTCCGGGTCGAGCCCGTCAAGATAGGCTCGCGGAGCAGGTATCTTTGGCATCGGCCGCATCATCGCCTCGAAAGGCACGGTCATCGGCGAGTATCCGGTGACGGCCAGCGCACCGAGCGTCGCGCCGTGATAGCTGGGAAATCGGGAGATGACCTTCCAGCGCATGCTGTCGCCGCGCGCCACGGCGTATTGGCGCGCAAGCTTGATGGCGCTTTCGACGGCTTCCGATCCGCCGGATGTGAAAAAGGCCCGCTCCATCCCGTCGGGCGCGAGTTCCGCCGTCTTGGCGGCAAGCTGTTCGGCTGCTTCCGTTTCGAAATGCAGTCGATAACCGAAAGTCGACTTCTCCATCTGCCGGCGCATGGCTTCCAGCACTCGCGGGTTGGAATGGCCGATATTGCAGACCATCGCGCCGGAAGAGCCGTCGAGATAGCGCTTTCCCTCGACATCCCACATATAGACGCCCCGCGCCTGGTCGAGGACCGGCCGGCGGTGGCGCGTCTGGTAGAAAAGATGGCTCTTGCGATGCTCGCTCATTCACCGCTCCCTGGTAAAACGGTGCAATCGCGCGGACGGACACCGACCGACACATCCGCGCCCTCGGCATGGGGGCTGGTGTCGATCATGTTGATTGCCTGAAGTTGCAGGTCGCCAACGCGGATGAAGTAACGGGCCGCCTGGCCCTGGTAGTCGACCGCCTCGACCTTCGCCGCAAAGTTTGTAGCGCTGTCTGCAGCGCCCGGCTCGGCAAGCGCCAGCTTCTCGGCTCGAATGACGAGCTTGACCGGGCCTTTCGCCTTCACGAGCGGCCCCCTGTCGGCGGGAATGACAAGCTTTCCGAGATCGGCGTTTTCGACGGCTATCTCCTGGCCGTCGAGCCCGGTGCATTGCGCCTCGATCACGTTCGATGCGCCGAGGAAGCGGGCGACGAATTCGCTGGCCGGGGTATTGTAGACGGCTTCGGGCGGACCCGCCTGCTCTACCCGGCCGGCCGACATAACGATGATCTCGTCGGACATGGCGAGCGCCTCCGACTGGTCGTGGGTGACGAAAACCGTGGTCACGCCGATGCGATGCTGGATGCGTTTCAGCTCCACACGCATGTCCTCGCGCAGATTGGCGTCGAGCGCCGACAGCGGTTCGTCCAGCAGCAGCACGTCCGGTTCGATCACGATGGCCCGGGCAAGCGCGATACGTTGCTGCTGACCGCCGGAAAGTTCGCGCGGATAGCGGTCGGCGACATGCGGAAGCTGCACGAGATCCAGCGCTTCCTTGACCTTTGCCGCCCGGTCCGCACGGGGGACATTGCGGTATTTCAGGCCGAAAGCGATGTTATCGGCCACCGACTTGTGGGGAAACAGGGCATAGTTCTGAAAGACCAGGCCGAGATTGCGCCTGTGGATCGGCACCTCGTTGACCCGCTTGCCCTTGATGGCGATCTCGCCCTCGGTCGGATCAAGCAGCCCGGCGATCATCCTGAGCGTCGTGGTCTTGCCGCAGCCGGAAGGCCCGAGGAGCGTGACGAAACCGCCCTCGGCGATGTCGAGGGACATGCGGTGAACAGCGGTGAAATCGCCAAATTGCTTGACGATGTCGGTAAGGGAGACGGCACTCAACGTCCAGCATCCTGCGTTGTTGATGAGAAGGACGACCGACGCCCATATTGATGGGCGCCGGACGGGTGTTTCGGGTCAGTAGCCTTTCTGGATACGTCCGAATTGCTTCGACCATTCCTGCTCATGGCCATTCCAGTAGGCGGGATCGGCGAAGGTCAGGCCCGACAGCGTGCCGGTCGGATCGAAAGCCGGCAGCGTCGGTATCTTCTTGCCGAGGTCGACCTTGGTCGGATCCAGCGCCGGCGGATAGTTCTGGCCCTCGGCCACCGCGATTGACGTTTCAGGCGCCAGCATGAAGTTGAGGAGCTCCTCACATTCCGGCATCGGCGATCCCTTGATCACGAACAGGCATTCCTGCCAGCCGAAACCGTTCGGTGGATCCATGTAGCCGATGTCGTGGCCCTGTTCCTGAAGCGCGTAGATACGACCGGACCAACCCTCGGTGACATAGACCTCCTCCTCTGCGAGCAGACTCATCAGTTCGGCGCCGGAGCTCCAGTATTTCAGCAACAGATCGCGGTTCTCGCGAATGGCCTCCCAGATCGCGTCCATGTCGGTGGCGCCGTTCGGATCCTGATCCGTCTGCAGCGAGGCGTACCAGATACGGGTGCGCCAGGCGCTCCAGCCGCTGATCTTGCCCTTGAGCTTTTCGTCGAGCAGGATCTTCGCGCCCTTTTCCTTCATCTCGTCGTCGGAGATGTGCTTGCGGTTATAGGCAAGTCCGGTGGTGCCGTAGTCGTAAGGAACACAGGACAGCGTTCCGTCCGTGACCTTGCTGAAGACTTCGGTCAGCTTCGGAATGACATATTGCAGATTGGGAATGTTGTCTGTGTTGAGGTCTGAGGCGAGGCCTAGTTGGGCGTAGCGGGCGTAGTCGAACACCCCGGAAAGGTGAGCGATGTTGAACTCGCCCGGCTGGCTGGCCTTGACGCGCGAGAGATATTCATCTGAACCGCCAAAGGTGCCGTCGACGACCTTAACGCCTGTTTCAGCCGTAAAGGGATCGAAGGCGTATTTGCGAAACGCCTCGGAGACCACGCCGCCCCAGCCGTCAAACCGGACCTCTTCCACCGCTGCGCTGGCTTCCCGGACGAAGGGCGAAGAAACCCCGTATGCAAGACTCGCAGCGCCGATCAGGCCGAGAAAAGTTCGCCGGTCGAGGTCGCCGTTCATATAGCGTTCGCGAAGTCGTTCGTATCTCTTGGTGCTTTCCATTTCCATCTCCATGGTTGACGGTCGAATTACTTCCTGGGTTCAGCCGCCGCTTTTCATCGAGGCCCACCGGGCGATCGCCAGCCCCAGAACCGGCAGTCCGACGGTGAGCAAGATCATCACGGTGCCGAGCGCGTTGATCTCCGGAGAAATCGAATTGCGCAGCATCGCGAATATTTGCGTGGGTACGGTTTCGACGCCTCCGGGCTTCCAGAACAGGGTGCCGGTAATATCGTCGAAACTGATTGTGAAGGCGAAGAGCCCGCCTGCAAGCACCGCCGGCATCAATAGCGGCAGTGTGATCTGGAAGAAGGTCTGGACCGGGTTCGCGCCGAGACTGAGAGCCGCTTCCTCGATGTCTCGCCGGATGCCGACCAGACGCGCCTGGACCACAAGGATGACGAACGGCAGCGTGAAGATGACATGGCCGAAGAGCAGGAGGGCGAAGCTCTTGTTGAGCGACAGGAAGTTGAGGAACAGCAGCAGCGCCACGGCCAGAACCACCTCCGGCACCAGAATAGGCGCGATCAGGACCGTGCTGATCAGGTTTTGTCCCGGCACCTTGTAGCGGATCAGCGCAAGGCTTGCGAGCACGCCAAGCGTGGTGGAGACAAGCGCCGTCAGGCCGCCAAGGATGATCGAGGTTCGGAAGGCCCGCAGGATCGCCTCGTTGTTCGCGAGCTCGATGAACCAGCGAAAGGAGAAACCGGTCATCGGAAAGCTTCCGAACTGGCTGGCGTTGAAGCTGAGAAGCACGACCACAGCTACGGGAAGGAACATGAAAATATAGACCAGAATGGCCCACACCCGGATCAACATCCAACCCATCAGCCGAGCCCCTTCATCAACTGGGCCATGCCGAGGAAATGATTGTAGAGCAGCACGAGGGCGCCGAGGATAACGAGCAGCATCAGCGACAGCGCCGAACCCAGCGGCCAGTTGAGCTGGGTGATGATCGCCTCGAACACCAGATTGGCGAACATTGCGTCGGTCGGACCGCCGAGAACCAGCGGCGTGATGTAGGTGCCGGCCGCCAGGACAAAGCACAGAAGGCCGCCGGCCGCCAGACCCGGGAGAGAGAGCGGCAGGGTCACCTCACGGAAACCCTGGATCCGGGTCGCCCCAAGAGAACTGGCGGCGTCTTCCAGATTCCGATCTATCCCGTCGAGACTGACGAAGACGTTCAGGATCATGAACGGCATCAGGAAATGTACGAGTCCAAGGATGACGGTGGCCTCGTTGTAAAGCATCTGGATCGGCTCGTTGATCAGGCCGGTCCAGATCAGGAATGTGTTGAGCGCGCCGGATACGCCCAGAATGTTGATCCATGACATGGTGCGGATGATGTAGCTCACCCAGAAAGGCAACATCAGCAGGAGCAGCAGAAGCGCCTTGTTACCCTTCGAACGCGCAATGAAATAGGCGGCCGGGTATCCGGCGACCGCGCAAACGACGGTGGTGACGGCGGCGATCTTCAGCGTATTGAGCAGGATGTCGCGATAGAACGGATCGCCGAGCGCCTCCCGCCAGTTGTCGAGAAAGAAGCCGACCTCGTCGGCGCCTGTCGCTGTCCTCAGCCAGAACGAATAGACAATGATGAACAGGAGGGGCACGAACAGGAGAAGCGTCACCACCAGCAGCGCTGGCGACAACAAGATCCATGGTTGTCGGGCTTCACGCGCCTCGACGGTCATGCGGTTCCCCTTTTTTGATTGCATTGATCGTGACGAGCAGGCAACAATAGGTCAAATAGATAATACCAATCAGAATTATAGATTGAATTTATGATGGCGTCGGAAGGCGATTTCGAGAAACTGGCGCGTCAGCTCGACTGGAACCTGCTTCGGACCTTCATCGTGCTCGCCGAAGCCGGCAGCGTGACGGCGGCCGCCGACCGGCTGATGCTGAAGCAGCCGACGGTGTCGAGCGCCCTCAAGCGCCTTGAGGAACGACTGGACCGGCGGCTGATCGATCGCTCTCCCGGTCATTTCCGGCTGACGGAAGCCGGCCAGTTGCTGTACCGTGAGGCGATCGACATCCAGGGCGCCATCATACGACTGGGAACACTGGTCCGGGATGTGACCGACGAGGTGCGGGGACATGTTCGAATCGCCATGGCAAGCCATGTGGTCTCGCCGCTTTTCGACGACGCTTTGACGGAGTTCCACAAGTCCCATCCGGCGGCAACGATCTCGATCGAGGTCGCAGCCAGCAAGCATGCGCTTGCCGAAGTCACATCGCGGCGCGCCTCCATGGCAGTCTGCCTCGTGCATCAACGCAGCCACAGGCTGGAATATCGACGGCTTTACCGCGAATATTTTGGCCTTTTCTGCGGCCCCTCCCATCCGCTCTTCGGGCGCAAAAACCTGACGATGGCGGACCTTGCCGGGCAGTCTTCGGTCAGCTTCGTGACCGACCAGATGGACGACGCGCTGCGCCCGGTCGCCCTGATGCGCGCCCAGGCCAATCTGGAAGACCGGATCGTCGGCACTTCCGCCCATCTGGAGGAGGTCCGCCGCATGATCATCGCCGGACTTGGAATCGGTCCGCTTCCGGTCCATGTGATGCGCCGAGATGTCGAGGATGGGCTACTGTGGCAGTTGCCGCCCTACGATCAGGTGCCGGCGATCGATGTACATGTCGCCTGGAATCCGAGCGCAAGGTTCAATCGCGCCGAACTCCTGCTTAGAGAGGCATTGCTGGCGAAGATCGACGAGACGCCCCTGGAAAAGCGCACCTATTCCTGACGGCGTGGTCCGCGTGGTAAGGGTTGTGAAACATGAAACAGGATGACCGCTCATGAAGGCAGCAGACCTCGCAAAACTCTACCGCATCAAGGACGGGAAGGATTTCCGGCTCGACCGGATCGATCCATCGGACACCTGCGGTCTCGACATCGAGAAGGCAGAGGCGAAGGAACAGATCGCGGCCGACATCAAGGAGATGAAGGATCTTCAGGAAAAGCTCTATGCAGAAGGCAAATGGGCGCTCCTGATCGTGCTGCAGGCCATGGACGCCGCCGGAAAGGACAGCGCGATCGAACATGTCATGAGCGGGATCAACCCCCAGGGCTGCGAAGTGCGGTCTTTCAAGGCGCCGAGCTCGAACGAACTGAAGCATGATTTCCTCTGGCGTCACGCCCGCGTGCTGCCGGAACGCGGCAGGATCGGCATCTTCAACCGCTCGCATTACGAGGAGGTTCTGGTGGTGCGGGTCCATCCGGAAATCCTGGAAGGCCAGAATATCCCGGATCAACTGGTCGGCGACGATGTGTGGAAGACGAGGTTCAAGGACATCCGCGCCTTCGAGCGGCATCTCGCGAACAACGGCACGGTCATTTTGAAATTCTTCCTGCACGTTTCCCGCGACGAGCAGGCAAGGCGCTTCCTCGACCGGATCGAGGAGCCGGACAAGAACTGGAAATTCTCGGCCAGCGACATTTCCGAGCGCGAACGCTGGGACGACTACATGCACGCCTATGAGGACATGATCCAGAACACGGCGCGCGAGCATGCGCCCTGGTACGTCGTGCCCTCCGACAGCAAATGGTTCGCCCGAATGGTGATAGCGGCCACCATCGTCGAGGCCCTCGAACGGATCGACCCGAAATTTCCGGAGGTAAGCGACGAGGCCATCCAGCGGATGCAGGAAGACCGCAAGCTCCTGAAGAAGGAGCTGGGCCACGAAGATTAAGCTGGCTTTTCAGACTGTCCGAAGCGCTTTGCTGTATAGATGCCGTATGCAGAATCCCGACTGCCGGGCGGCTTAATCAGCCTTCCGGAACTCTCGATGGCAAGTCGAGCACGTCTTGCCAAGTTCGAGAAATTGCGGACGAATAGCGGCGACGTCCGTCGCGCTTGCGGCTGACTTTGACAAGGCGATCGCTTTTTCCTGAAAATCGTCGGTCAATTCGAGGAACGTATCCCAGTCCTTCCAGATAACAGGCAGAGCCTCGCTGGGCGCCTCCAGCGATCCTTCCGGGAAATACTGCGGAATCTCGTCGGCGTGGCTGGCGATCGCCAACGCCGCGCGTGACATTGCTCCGGCGTCAAATTGCGCTTCACCCTTGACCATTCCGCCCACGATTTTCATCTGCCTGGCGATATCCTTCATGAGCTCCATACGTTCTTTCACCACTCCTTTGGCCCCGCTGTGGGCGAAAGCACCGGCAGCTGTGGCCAGGATTATCGCCGCTGCTGCGACAGTCTTTGTGAAATTCATGCTTTTCTCCGTCAACTGGCAGTCAGTTGATGCCGTTGGCGCGCTGCAACGCGCGAACATAAGCCACGATCCGGCTGATATCCTGATCTGAGACTCCCTCCACCGGAGGCATGTCGCCGAAGGGCCAGTGATGGCTGCGCACCCCCTGTCGGGCGGCCAGATAGAAAGCCTGGTCGCCATGATGACCCGGCTCATAGATGATATGGACCAATGGCGGCGCGACGCCGTCCTGCCCTGCGGCGTCCGGCCCATGGCAGGAGGCGCAGTTGTCGTCGAAAGCCGCTTCACCAACCTTTGCTTCGCCCGTAAGCGTTGGAACATTCACCTGCGCCAGCGGCTTTCCGGAGGCGGCGTTGTTCGATGGGGCCGGATAGTTGCGCCAAACGACGACGGCGACGACCAATATGGCCAGTCCAACCAGAATTACCGGTCTTTTCATTGATCCCTGCGCCCCGCGAGGTCGTCGATAATCGGACAGTCCGGCCGGGCGTCGCCGTGACAATGGTCGGCGAGCGAAGCCAACGTCGCTCGCAGCGATCGAAGTTCAGCAATCTTGCGATCGATTTCCTGTATTTTGCCGATAGCGATCGACTTCACGTCAGCGCTCGCCCGGTTGTTGTCGTCGTAGAGCGACAGCAGCGAGCGGCATTCATCGATTGTGAAGCCGAGACTGCGCGCCCGTTGCAGAAAACGCAAACGATGAAGATCGTTGTCTGAGTATTCCCGGTAGCCGTTGTCGAGCCGTGACGGTTTGATAAGGGCAATCTCTTCGTAGTAGCGGATCGTCTTCGCAGGCAGATTTGATCGTTCCGATGCGGCGCTGATATTCATTGGCTTGCTCCAATGCTAGCTTTCCATGGATAAAGGTTTCAGCAGCTGGAAGGTCAAGCCCTGTCCAGATTGACCCGGCGCAGCCGCAGCGCATTGGTAATCACCGACACCGATGACAGGCTCATGGCCGCGGCGGCGATCATCGGCGACAGCAGGGTTCCTGTGATCGGGTAGAGGACGCCGGCGGCGATCGGAATGCCGAGCGCATTGTAACCGAAGGCAAAGAGCAGATTCTGCTTGATGTTCCTCAATGTGGCGAGCGCCAGCAGCCGGGCGCGCAACACGCCTGTCAGGTCACCCTTCACGAGCGTCACGCCGGCGCTTTCAACGGCGACATCTGCTCCCGTTCCCATGGCGACGCCGACATCGGCGGCGGCAAGCGCCGGAGCGTCGTTCACGCCGTCGCCAGCCATTGCGACCTTGTGGCCAGCGCGGTGCAGTTCATCGACCAAATTCTTCTTGTCCTCAGGCGAGACGCCGGCGCGAACTTCGTCGATATGCAGTTTTTCCGCAACGGCCCTGGCGGTGCGTTCATTGTCGCCGGTCGCCATGATCACCCGCAGACCCGCCTCGTGAAGAGCGGCGATCGCAGACGCTGTCGTCTGCTTGATCGGATCGGCGACGGCGATGAGAGCAGCCAGCGTCCGGTCAACAGCGAGATACATCACTGTTTTTCCTCCGCTGCGCTGGGCGTCGGCTTCTTCGTCGGCGTCGGCCACGGAGATCGCTTCCGCCTCCATCATCGCGGCGTTGCCGAGAGCCACTTTCTTTCCTTCAATCGACGCTCGAACGCCCTTTCCGGTGACCGACTCGAAATTATTGGCGGTGGAGAGCGTAAGGCCGCGTTCTTCGGCCGCCGCCACGATCGCTTCGGCAAGCGGATGCTCCGAGCCTTTCTCGATCGCTGCGGCGAATGCGAGCAAGGCGTCTTCCTGCGCGTCGCCGAATACGACGATCCCGGTCAGGGTCGGTCGCCCCTCTGTCAACGTGCCCGTCTTGTCGACGACAAGCGTATCGACCTTCGCCATCCGTTCTAGGGCCTCGGCGTCCTTGATAAGGACACCGGCCTGCGCGCCGCGACCGGTCGCAGTCATGATCGACATGGGCGTGGCCAGTCCGAGCGCACAGGGGCATGCGATGATCAACACGGATACGGCCGATACGATGGCGAACACGAACGCGGGATCGGGTCCGACCAGAAACCAGACGACGAAGGCGATGACGGCGGCGGCCACCACGGTCGGGACAAACCAGGAAGCCACCTTGTCGGCCAGGCCCTGTATCGGCGCGCGGGAGCGCTGTGCTGAGGAGACCATATTAACGATCTGCGCCAGCATGGTCTCGTCACCAACTTTCCGGGCCTCGATGACAAGAGTTCCATTCTTGTTGATGGTGCCGCCGGTGACCGAATCGCCTTCGCTCTTTTCCACCGGGACCGGTTCACCGGTCAGCATGCTTTCGTCAACGGAGGACCCGCCTTCGATGACGATCGAATCGACAGGAACGCTTTCGCCCGGACGAACCCGCAGCCGATCGCCTTCCATGATGTTTTCAAGGGGCGCTTCGTATTCATCGCCCTCGGGCGTAATTCTGCGAGCGGTCTTCGGCGCGAGGTCGAGAAGTGCGCGGATCGCGTCCCCGGTGCGTTCGCGAGCCCTCAGTTCCAGGACCTGACCGACGAAGACCAGCGCTATGATGACGACCGCAGCTTCGTAATAGACAGGAATATGCCCCTCTTTCGACGCCAGATCGGCAGGAAAGAGCCCGGGCAAAAAGGTCGCTACGACGCTGTAGAGATAGGCGGCCGCGACGCCAAGCATGATCAGCGTCCACATGTTCAGGTTCCAGGTGCGGACAGAGTTGATCCCGCGCTGGAAGAAGGGCAGCGCCGCCCACAAAACAACAGGCGTTGCGAGGATGAATTCCAGATAGATCGCGGTCTGTTCTCCGATCCACTGTCTGAAGGGCAGCCCGAGCATCGGGCCCATCGTCAGGATCAACAGGGGAATGGCTGCTCCAGCGCTGACCCAAAGTCGACGGGTGAAATCCACAAGCTCGTGATTCGGCTCGTTCGAAACGCCGCTCACCGGCTCCAGCGCCATGCCGCAGATCGGGCAGCTGCCGGGACCTTCCTGAACAATCTCCGGGTGCATGGGACAGGTGTAAAGCGCATCGGACGATGTCTTTTTTGCAACTTTCGCGGAATTGCCGGACACGTAGAACCATGGGTCTGCTTCGAACTTGTCGTGACATTTCCGCGAGCAGAAATGATAGTCCTTATCCTTGTAGACGAGGCTTGGTTTGCCAACAGAAAGATCGACCTTCATCCCGCAAACGGGATCGATAGCCATTCCTTCTGACCCGGAGCCCTGATGAGACTCGTGGTCATGATGGCAGCCTTCGTGTCCTGATTTGCTTTCTGTCGTGGAGTTGTTCATTGGCGGCGTCCTTTTTGTCCCATCTTCAGATAAAGCTTCCAGCGACTGGAAGGTCAAGGATCATATCGGCCGTCGCCCGAAAACGCCTGGACATCGTCGATTGAGGCACTTCGAAACAAGCGCAAGCTGACCTCCGTCATTGCGACGGCGTCTTTCCGGAAAAGCTCAAGCCGCGCGCGCCCAAACATATTTTCGGCCAATTTTCGACGTAGTCAGACTTTGTCAGGGGTGACGCGCAACCAGGATGAATACATGGGCGTTCCCTTTGACTATTTATTAGTGTTAAAGCTTCAACTCTGCCTATCGGCGCAATTTCAAAGCAAGTATTCACAATACCAGTCTGACCGAACTTTCTTTTCAATTGAACGACTAGATTTCAGCTGTCCAGCGGGCAACAACCTGAATCACTGACATTTCTCCCGGCGTCGCCTGAACGGCCGCAGCCGGCTTATTGATACTTGAAGACGGAATTTCATCATGAATTTGGATATGTCCGTTACTGAAACGGCTCCTGTCGGAGAACCCAATCCCGGGTCGCCGTTCGGCGCGCTCTTTGCCTCGCTTCGTCCCCTGCTGTGGGGGCTTGGCGGCGTCAGTCTGGTGATAAACCTGCTCATGCTCACCGGTCCGTTGTTCATGCTGCAGGTCTATGACCGGGTTCTTGTCAGCAATTCCGTTCCGACCCTCGTCGGCATAGGCCTGCTCGCGCTCACCCTCTATCTGTTCTTCGGCGTTCTCGACGCTCTGCGCAGCAGGGTGCTCTACCGGGTCGGCCAGCATGTGGACGAAACCCTGTCCGCGCGCGCCTTGGCCATTTCGACAGCTCTCCCCGCCAGACTGGGCGCCAAGGGACGAAATCTGAGGCCGGTCCAGGATCTCGAAACCATCACGCAGTTCATGTCCGGCAACGGGCCGGCGGCGATCTACGATCTTCCATGGTTGCCCTTTTATCTGGCGCTCGTGTTTCTGTTTCACAGCCTGCTGGGTTTTGTTGCGCTTGCCGGCGTGCTGATCATCGCAATCCTCGTCGGACTCAACGAGCTGGCCTGCCGCAATCCATCGAAAGCGGCCGCGCATCTGCGCGCCCGGCGGACCTCCCGGGTAGAGGAGGGCCGCAGGAACGCCGAGGCCGTGTTCGCGATGGGCATGTCCGAAGCCCTGTCGAAACGGTGGGACGCCGAGAACAGCCGCTTCCTGACCGACCAACGCCACGCCGCCGATCGCAACGGCCTTTTCACCCACTCCATCAAGACAGTGCGGCTTATCCTCCAGTCAGGCATGCTCGCGGTTGGCGCCCTGCTTGCAATTCAGCAGGAGATTTCACCCGGCGTGATGATCGCCTGTTCAATCATCACCATGCGCGCGCTGTCGCCTGTCGAGCAGTCAATGGTTCACTGGCGTGGCTTCGTCGCCGCCAGACAGAGCCTCGAACGCCTGCGCGGCATGATGGCCCTGCCGCTCTTCGGAGACACCGAACATGAGCTGCCCGCGCCCCACAAGACGCTTGTTGTCGAGAGCGTTTACTGCAGCCCCGCCGGAGCCGCCAATCCGGTGATTCGCAATGTCTCATTCGACGTGCAGGCTGGCGACGGCATCGCAATCCTCGGCGCGTCGGGATCGGGAAAGTCGACGCTTATCCGCGCCATTATCGGCGCCGCGACGATGATCAAGGGTTCGATCCGCTTCGACGGCGCAGACCTTGACCAGTGGAGCCCGGCCGCCAGAAGCGAATTCATCGGTTACCTGCCTCAGGATTTGCAACTGTTCGAAGGCACGGTCGCCCAGAACATTGCCCGTTTCGACCCGCAAGCCACCTCGAAAGACATTATAGAGGCCGCGCTGCTGGCCAATGTGCACGACCTCATCACCGCCTTGCCAAAGGGATACAACACCCCTATCGGCTCGGAAGGCGTTGCATTGTCGGGAGGGCAACGGCAACGTATCGCCCTGGCGAGAGCCCTTTACGGAAAACCGTTCATCATCATTCTGGACGAACCGAACTCCAACCTTGACGCGGAGGGCGAGGCGGCGCTTGCAAAAGCGATCATGACCATGCGCGCCCGCGGCAAGATCGTCTTGCTCGTCGCGCATAGGCCCCGCGCCATAGGCGCTGTCAACAAGGCGCTCTGCCTGAAGGACGGCCGCGCGGTCGCCTTCGGCCCGCGCGACGAGATCATGCGCCAGACATTGACGCCAGTCGATTCAAAGAAAACAGCGGCGGCCTGAGACAATGAACAATCAAAATCATTCTTCCGAAAAGACAAATGGCGGAATTCTCCGCAGTATACGGTGGCACATGGCGATTGCGTCCTTTGCGATCGCGCTCCTGACCGTTGGCATTGGCGGCTGGGCCGTATTTACAAAAATATCCGGGGCGGTTGTCGCGCCCGGGTCAATCGTCGTGGAAAGCGCAATCAAGTCCGTTCAGCATCGCGAAGGCGGGATCGTTCACAAGATTCTGGTCAATGACGGCGACGCTGTCGAAGCCGGAGACCCGCTGATCGTACTCGACGATACGGCGGCGCGATCTAAGCATGCGATAATCGCGAACGAATTGCAGGATCTGAATGCCCGCGCTGCCCGCCTGGTCGCCGAACGCGACGGCGATGCGTCCATCCGGTTTCCCTCGGACGCTGAAGACAACGCCTCCCTGGAAGCGTCGGCCAGCGACATCCTGACAAGCCAGAAGCTTTTGCTGCATGCCCGCAACGGCAGCATGAAACAGCGCAAGCTGCAACTCGAAGACCAGATCACACAGCTTGAGAAACAGATCGGCGGACTGGATGCGCAACAGCAAGCCAAGCAGGATGAGATCGCCCTCCTGGACGAAGAACTCGCCGGGTTGAACACATTGCTCGAGAAGCAGCTTGTGACGAAAACAAGGGTAACGACCCTGGAGCGCGAGAAGACGCGGCTGACCGGAGAGCATGGCGAATTGCTTCAGCAGATCGCCGGCCTGCGGGAAGCGATCAGTGAACGGCGCATGCAGATGCTGCAGCTTGACGCTGACAATCAGACAGAAGTTCTGCGCGAACTACAGGACGTGCGCGCCAGAATGGCCGAACTGAAGGAAGAAAAAGTCGCGCTGGAAGATCAGCTCGACCGGCTGGAGATCCGCGCGCCCCGGGCTGGTTATATCCATGAACTGGCTGCGCACACGATCGGCGGCGTCATCCGACAGGGCGAAACCATCATGCAGATCGTTCCCCGTGAGGATCTCCTGGTCGTCGAAGCGCGCGTCGATCCCGCCGATGTCGACCAGCTGCATCGCGCACAGGAAGCCTGGATCCGTTTTCCGGGTCTCGACCACCGCACGACGCCGCAACTTGCCGCGCAGGTCGCGCGTATCGCCGCCGACCAGACCTGGGACGATGTGCTGAAGACGAGCTATTACAAGGTGCGTCTGACCATCGGCGAGGAAGAACTTGAAAAGTTGAACGGGCAGGAACTGATACCCGGCATGCCAGTGGAGGCGTTCATGGCGACCGGCTCCCGCACAGTTCTCGCCTATCTGACCAAACCCATCGTCGATCAGATCACCCATGCGTGGCGCGAAACCTGAGACCGCGCCGTGTATTCGGGAAGACGACAGCCGCAGGCCAGCTCCGGAACGATGGCTTGAGGACGCCGTTACAAGGCGCCTCTGACAATCGGCGAGGCGGAACTGGAAAGGGTGAAGGGGCGGGAAGAGAAAACCCGGGGCGCCGATGGAGGCATATGGCGACCGGGTCTCATACGATTATCGCCTGTGTGGCCAAGCCCAACGCCGCTCAGGTGACCCGAGAATAACGCGAAACCCGAGACCGCGCGGTTTCAAAACAAGAAAATGCAGTCGATATCATAGGGCGCGACGCGGAGGGGAACTCCGCGTCGCGCCATTGTTCATTACGCCAGGTTGTCGTTGCCCAGCGCTTCGAGCTGATCAACGACCTGGTCGAGAACAGACTCGTTCCAGTCAGGCGATTCAAGATTGGCGAGTGACAGATCTTCCGCCTGGATGTTTTCCAGAACGTAGGTGTGGCCGCCATTGCCGAGCACTTCGATGACAAGGTCCTCATCGGACTCGGTTATCGAGACAAGCGCGGCCGGCAGGGAACCGAAATCCAGCACGTCTTCCGAAATATCGAAATTCGAAATCACCTCGGTCGCCGCCCAGTTCCAGGTGACCTGGTGCACATCCACGCCGTCATCCGGGATATCGGCCGAACCGTCATCGGACGCGCCGTCGTCCTGGTCGCCTGAATCGTCTCCTGCGCCGGTGTCATCTCCCGTACCTGTATCTTCGTCATCGTCGTCATCGCTTGACGCTGCTCCGACGAGATTCAGGATTTCGGCCGCCGTAGCGGTATCCTTGATCGTGAAGTTGTCTTCGGACAGATCAGACAGCGAAACGCCTTCCAGCGTGATTGTCTGGTTGTTGCCTGGCATGGAAAAGACCACGCTGCCATCCACTTCGCTGACTTCGATAGCGTCCTTGCTGAACCAGTCGACGAATATGGTGTCGGTCGCCGGATCGAAGTCGGTCACGACAGTGTCATTACCCCACGCCCAGGTTACGACCACAGTGGCTGTCTCCTTGGTGACGTCGGCCGTGCCGTGTTCGCTGGTCGGTCCGGTGTACTCATCGGATGAATCGTTGGAGCCGCCGCCATCGTCGTCCGTCGCTCCGTCATCGTCAGATGCGCCGTCACCATCATCTGACGCGCCGTCATCTCCGGTATCGTCAGAAGCGCCGTCATCGTCATCATCATTTGCTTCTTCCGAGCCGATGAGAGAAAGAATTTCCTCAGCCGCCGATTCGTCCATGATGGTGAAATTCGCCAGTGTGAGATCGTCGAGAGAAACGCCTTGCAGCGTCGTCGTCTGGTTGTTTGACGGCACGGCGATAACGGCGCTACCGTTCTCTTCATAGATTTCGAGATCGTCTGCAGTCAGCCAATCGACCCATATCGTGCTCGTATCGGGATCGAAATCGGTGACAACTTCATCCTGACCCCAGGTCCAGGTGATGACGACGTCAGCCGTGTCGGCGTCGACGTTCGCAGAGCCCCTGTTAGAGCCGAGCCCTTCGTCGCCGGTAAGGTTTTCGATCCACTGATTGATAAGCTCTTCGTATTCCGGCGAATTATAGCCGCCAAACTGCGCAATATATTGCAGGGTCGATGTCCCGAATTCGTCATTGGCGACGGTTTCGTTCAGCAGCAGTTCGATCATGGCGGGCGCGCCGTTCAGGTGCGCGCCGGCCAGAATGCCGGTCAACGTCAGCTCAACGGTCACTTCCTCGCCGTCCACGGTATAGGTTCTCGTTGTGCCGAGGAACTCGTCCAGGCTCTTGCCCGCAGCTTCGAGCCCTTCCTCGATGATTTCGAGATTGTGGCCGAACGCATCCAGGATCGCCTGATCCTGAACTTCCTGCGTCATGAAGTCTTCAAGCGAGTAGGCGCCGTTCTTGCCCGTCCATTCGCCGTCCCAAGTATTGGTGTCGGCGCCGTTGAGGTAATAAACGTCGTCGTCGTAATAGCCGAGGTCGATCAGCAGGGCCTCTCCGAACTGATATCCGACGAACCCGAATACATTCATCGACCGGTAGGCCATGGTTTCCCATTCCTCGTCGGTCAGATCCGACCAGCTCGAATACTGCGGATAAAAATCCTCTACGCTGCCGCCAGCCCACTGATCGAGCTGCCCGTCCTGAATAATTCCTTCGTTATATCTTTCCCTGTCCCAGCCAGATTCAAATGCGAGAAGGGCGTCCAGAAAATCCTCAAATGTTCCGTTCATAATCGTCCTCGGGGTTAAATGTCGCCCCCGAAGCCCGTCACAAAACATGCAATAATGGCGATTTGTAGTTCAGACGCCGTATCACCCGAATTATTCGCTCAATCCCGGCTCCGGACGTAGTGCGCGTGGGTCCGGCGGACGCCTTCTTCCAGCGAGACGCTAGGCCACTCGCCGATCAGCGTTCTCAACACCGCGTTATCGAGTTGCGGGGGTGCCGGTCTGATTTGCTCCGATGGAGTGATCTTTGCCTCCGGCGAGACCTTCTTGATGGCGGCGATGACGTCGTCAATCGTCTGCGTTCCGGTCGTCAGATCCGATACATAGGCGCTGTCCGGCTCCAGCGCCAGGCACCGCCCCATCACGTCGACGACCTCGTCGACGTACTGGAAACACATCGCGCCGGCAAAGGGCATCTGAAAGCTCGCGCCCTGCGCCGCGGCTTTGACCGCTAGCGTAATCGCCGCTGTCTCGCCAATTTCCCGGCCCGGACCGTAAACAACATTGGGCCTGATGCCTATCGACGGCGTCTGGTGGTCGAGATACCAGATCCTGGATATATCTTCGCAGCATCGCTTGTAGGCGCCGTAAAGATTTACGGGCGTATTGAAAGGTTCGCGCGGCTTCGCGGCGACGGAACTCGTATAAACGAAACGCCGCACGCCGAGCCGGCGCGCGACCTCCAGCATGTTGATATGGCCGATCACATTGACTTCCGCGCCCTTTGCAGGATCGGCGCGGCACGCCGGGATCACCATCGCGGCAAGATGAACAATGGCGCGCACTCCATGGCGTTTCGCCATCGCGTGGATGGCCTCGATATCCAAGATGTTTCCGGTTTCCGAAATCACGCCCGAGACCGGATCAATAGTCGGGGCAAGATCAAGCGAGACCACCGTTTCCCCTGCGTCGACCATCCGACCAGAGATTGCCCTTCCGAGAAATCCGTTCCCTCCGGTCACCAGAACAGGGCCAATGCCTGGCGTCTTCATGACGCCATTCCCTGCCCGCCGTTGACGTCAAGCAATTGCCCCGTGATGAAGCTTGCTTCCTCTGACGCCAGAAAGGCGACGGCGGCCGTAACATCCTCGACGCGGCCATTCCGGCCCACGGGAATGCCGAGGACGGCGGCTTCTCTCTCCTCGGGCGTCATGCGTTCTGACAGGAGCCGCTCCACCCGCGGTGTGAGGATCGCTCCGGGACAAACCGCATTGCAGGTGACGCCCATCGGACCGAACTCCTGCGCGAGTTGCAGGGTCATAGACTGAACCGCTCCTTTGGCCGCGACGTAATTGGCGCCGGTAAACAGGCTGCCGTAGCGCCCCGCCTTCGAGCCAAGATTTACGATTCTGCCGAACCCCGCCTCGAGCATGTGAGGCAAAACCAGACGCGTCAGGCGTACAGCCGCAGTGACATTGAGCGCCAGAAGTCTGTCCCAGTCCTCGTCGCTCTCTTCCAGAAACGCGCGCGGCGTATGCAGCGAGCCGCCTGCATTGTTGACCAGCGTATCGAATTTCAGATCGGCTTCGAGCCGGGTAAAGCATTCGACGACGGATTTTTGGTCCAGCAGGTCCACCTGCTCGAACCGGATGAATTCGGCCTCATTGCGTTCCTGCGCCGCTTCTATGGCCTCTTTGCTCTTGTCAAGCGCGACCACAGTGCCGCCTTCGGCGGCAAATCGTTCGCAAATTCCCAGACCAAGCCCGTCGGCGCCCGCCGACACCAGTATTGTTCTGCCTTCAAACCGTTTCATGTCGCCATGCCTCCCTTTGCCTTACAGAGACTCGTAGTCGGAACAATCCCGGTGGCTCGCCGCCGGATCGACCTTCACGTCGATAACGACCGGCCCTCCCAACCGGTGTGCTTCCGCGAGCGCGTCCGCCATCTGGTCCGCCTCCGTGACCGTCAAACCGCTGCCGCCCAGCCCCTCGGCCACCTTCGTAAAGTCGTGATCGGCAAAATCCACGCCGATACGCTGGTTTCCGAGATTGTCACGGACCATTCCCAGGCCGGCGTTGTTGGCCACCACATAAACCACATCCAGCCCGCGTTCCGCCGCCGTTGCGATCGCATCCATGGTCATTACGAAACCGCCATCGCCGATCAGGCCTGTGACGCGCTTCTCCGGGGCGACGATCTTCGCGGCTGTAGCTGCAGGCGTGCTCCAGCCCATTCCGCCGACGCCGCCGGGCGCCACGAGCTGATACGGCGAGCGAAGCGGAAGCCGGCATGTCGCCCAGATCCGGTTGGTTCCCGCGTCGAGCGTCAACAGATCGTCATCCGTCAGAAAAGACTGCAGGCCGCGCATGATATCGGCGTAGTGCAGGGTTCCCGGACGAGTCGGAAACTCCGGCAACACGCCGTAGTCGTTGTCCTGTTTGATACGGGAGATCGACGCCTTGCGTCGTGACACGAGAGTGGCGTCATGCGGCGCGGCCGCAGCCAACAGACCGGCGACCTCGGCTACATCGCCGGTTATCGCATGATCGACCGGCACCACCCAGCCGGCGTGCAACGGATCCTGGTCGACCTGAACGATCGTCTGTTCGCCGGGCCTGATCATCTTCTCGTCGCGAAACCGCGTATATTCCGGTCCGAGACTGCAGCCCATCACGAGGACAAGATCCGCCGCCTGCACCATACGGTTGGCCGCCGCCGACCCCCAGGTTCCCATCATGCCGACGGCGATTTCGCTCGCCTCGTCGATTGTTCCCTTGCCGTGATAGCTGGAGGCGATGGCGATTCCGTTCTGTTCGGCGTAGGCCTGCAGGGCTGGTCCGCATTTGGAGCCATAGACGCCGTTGCCGATGATCATCACCGGCTGTTCTGCTTTTTCAATCAGCGCCGCGATCTCGCTCACCGCATCGCGATCGACGCGCGGCGGCGTATATCCGAGATAACCTTGCGTCGGGTAGAGCCGGGCCCGTGTTTCATGCGGGATCTCCTGCTTGATGATGTTTGAGCGCATGACGATGGCGGCCGGCCCCTGACGCGGCGTCGAGGCGTGTTTGACCGCCAGCTGCGCCCCATAGACCGCCTCGGCCGGCGTCGTTGCATAGGTCGCATATTTCGTCATGGTTTTGAGCACGGCAAAGGCATCGGCCGCCCCGTAGTCGCCGGTCATGGTCTGGTAGACGCCATACTGACCGAAGCCGTCGTAGCAGGACGTGTCGGTGAGGATCACCATGGGCGACGACGAGAAATAGGCTTCCAGAATCCCGAAGGCGCCGGTGGTCGTGGCGAATGGTCCCTGAGCCATCAAAAGTCCCGGTTTTCCTGTCATTTTGCCTGCAACCTGAGCCATGACGGAGGCACTCTGTTCCGAACGGGCGAGCACTACGTCAAACTCATCCTGCTTTTCATGGAAAGCCGGCAACGACCATGTTATCCCGAGCCCGGGCAGGGTAAAACCGCGATTGACGCCGCTTTCGAGAAACGTGTTGATGATACCTTCGTTGGTGAGCATCTTTTTCCTTTCAGTCCTGTTTTTGGCGTGCGTCTACACGCGGGTGGCGCCGCGCGTCTGGGATTTCGCCGGGCATCTAATTCAATGAGGGCAGGAACAGGCTGATCTGCGGGAAGAACAGCAGGATAAGCAGCCCTACGATAATGGTTGCTATGAACGGTATGACGCGTCGCGAAACAGCCTCGATCGACAGACCGGATATGCCGCAGGCAACGAAGAGATTGACGCCGAGCGGCGGGGTCAGAAAACCGATCTCGCTTGTGACCACCAGCAGAATACCGAAATGGATCGGGTCAATGCCGAGTTGCTTGATCAGCGGCAGCAGGATCGGCGTCAGGATGATGACGGTCGAAAGCGTCTCCATGAACGTGCCGAGCACGATCAGGATTGCGCAGATGATCAGCAGCATGATTATCGGATCGCTGGTCACGGTCAGAAGCGAAGCGGCGATCTTCTGGGGGATCAGGTTGAGCGTCAGGAACTCGCCGAAGAAGATGGCGGTCCCCATGATCAGGATAAGCCCGCCACAAATGGTCGTCGCTTCGCTCAGCGTCTCCCAGACATCGGCCAGCCGAATGGTCCGCTTGATGACCATGCCGACCAGAAGCGCGTAGACGACCGCGATCACCGAAGCCTCCACCGGCGTGAAGACGCCGCCATAGATGCCGCCAAGAACGATGAAAGGCGTGGCGAGCGAGAATTTGGCCTTGTACAAATTCGATGCGAATTCCTTCGCCTTGAACGGCCGGCTTTCTCCCCTGTAGCCATTCCTGCGAGACAGAAACCAGGTCGCGCCGATCAGCAGCGCGCCCATCAGGATGCCGGGAAGCAATCCCGCCAGGAACAGGTCGCCGATGGAGACCGAGGCGAGGACCCCGTAGACGATCATCGGATTGCTGGGCGGCAACAGGATTCCGAGGGTGCCGCCTGACGAGGCGACCGCAGCGGCAAAGTCTTTCGGATAGCCGTCATCCTTCATGGCGGGGATGAGCAAGGTTCCAATCGCAGCGACGGTGCCCGGTCCGGATCCGGAGATGGCGGCGAAGAACATACAGGACAGAATGGTCACGATGGCGAGGCCGCCATAGGCCTCTCCAACCACCGAGCGCATAACGTCAATGATGTCGCGCGTGATGCCAGCCCTGGACATGATTGCGCCTGCAAGCACGAAATTCGGTATTGCCAGCAGTGGAAACTTGTCGACGCCGTCAAACAGGCTATGGGCGAGCGAGGCGAGCGGTATCGGCGAATTCAACAGTTCGATAAGTGAAGGAACGCCGAGCACGACAAAAATCGGCACGCCCAGAACCAGGCAGACGACGAAGACGATGACAAAAATCATGTCCCGGCCTCCCGGTTCGCAGCATCTTCGCCCGCGATCAACGGCACGCCATGCTTCCATGACCGCCACTGGCGCTCGACAATCCGCACAATCATCAATGCATGTGCGAGCGGAATGACCGTGTAGATGTAGGCCAGCGGCAGAAACAGCGATGTCGAGTAAACCGGATAGGTCAGCGTTCGCTGTATGAGCAGTATTCCGGCCCATACGACAAAGGTGTTGAAGATGATCCAGATGATGTCGGCGAGCAGAAACGTCAGCCGTTCATTAACCGGCAACAGGCGCGCGAACAGGGTGACGCGGATATGAGCGCCGCGTTGCGCGGCCACGCTCGCCGAAATGTAGACGAACCAGACAAATGCGAATCTGGATACCTCCTCACTCCATGACAACCCGACATGGAGCACGTAGCGGAAGAATATCTGGGCGGCGAGAACGACAACAAGGAGCGCAAGGCTCAAATTTGATACGACGAGCTCGAATCGTCCGGCGGCAGACAGAATACGGTTCATCTATGATCTGCTCCCCTGCTCGCCTGGTTTGCGGATGTTATCTGGTGTGGATCGCCTGCAGGCAGGCGCGTGTTGCCGGCTCCGCCGTCGAACAAATTACGGCGGCGGAGCCCGACTTTGTCGTTCGACAGTCTATTCCAGGCTGCCGGTTTCCTTATAGCGGACCGTCGTGTCGACCCAGTCCTTGCCTCCACCGACAAGCTCATAGAGCTGCGGCCAGGCGCCGCGGGCCTTCTCCGCCCACACTTCAGGATCTTCGAGTTCGCAGAAAGTCACGCCGTGATCTTCCGTAAGAGCCTTCCGAACACGCGCGACGTTTTCCTTGACATATTCGGCGTGCGCAATGTCGACTTCTTCAGCCGCTTCCAGGATCACCTTCTGGTCATCCGCCGAGAGGCCGTTGAAGAAGTCGTTATTGATGACAACGACAGCCGCCAGCGGCAGATAGGTCGCTTCGGTAATATATTTGATGTGCTCGTGGAAACCCATGTTCAGGATCACGTCCGTGGGGCTGTCGAAGGAGTCGACAACGCCGGTGGCGACTGCGCCGAAGGTCTCGCCCCAGGCGATCGGGTAGGTGGACACGTCCCACGATTCCCACATGGCGGTCATGACCGGGTTCTTGGGAGCCCGGATCTTCAGTCCCTGAAGATCGTCGATCGTCGAAATGCACTTGTCTTTCGCAAACAGGCTACGGAACGAATTCGTGAAACCGCCAATGACGCGCAGGCTGCCGCTCTCGCCCAGGACCCGCTTGTTGAGTTCGTCCCGGAACGCTCCGGAGCGCAACAATCCGCCATCGCCCGTCAGGTCGTCAGGACTGTCGTTCATGTACGGCAGCACCAGGACGTTAAGCGAGGGCGCCAGCTGGGCGACGTTGTTCGAGGTGATGCCGCCCATCTGCACCGTGCCGAGTTGCACTTTTTGGGCGATCGCCTGTTCCGTTCCCATGACGCCGCCATCGAGCACCTCGACGACGATCTCGCCATTCGACTTTTCCTTCACCTTGTCGGCGAACTGATGGGCGTATACGCCGTATGTATGATCCGGCGGGCAACAATGCGCATATTTGATTGTAACCCGCGGCGCTGCGTTGACCGACGTCGCGGCGACGAACGCCGATGCGACCACGGACAAGGCTATCCCAAGGACGCCCAAATATCTGAAACTCATAATCTCCTCCTTCTGTTTCCGGCCTCCCGGCCGCATGTGTCGGCGCTTGGACGGCGCCGCCTCCATTCCTTCGTTACTAAGTCGCGTCGAAACGCGGTTCCGGAATTCCACGGACGCCAAGTCCCCGAATGGCGAACAGACCTCCCGCCAAAGTCTCGGCGGCAATCTGCGCCTCATTCATTGAGAACCGTGCGGACGTCACGAAAAGCACGTCCATCTGCGGGCCGCCAAAGGCGCACATTGTCGGACAGGTTACGGGCAGCTTGATGTGGCGCATCATTTTTCCGTCCGCTGTAAAACAGCCAACCGCAGAACCGTCGAAAAGAGCGCCCCAGTAGTTTCCGTCAGCGTCGACTGTCGCCCCGTCGATCCTGCCCTCATAGGCCGTCGTGTCGACAAAGCCCCGGCAGTCCGACAATTCGCCGGTAACGGGATCAAGCGAATACTGAAAAGAACGATCCACACGGCTGTCCGAAAAATAAAGCGTCTTGCCGTCGAGGCTGAAGGCGATACCGTTGGAAACGGTAAAACCAGTTTCCAGGCGATGCCAGGCAAGATCCGGATCGAGCCGATAGAGCGACGCGTTGGGCGTCGCAAAATCCTGGTTCATCGTTCCGCACCAGAAACGCCCCTGACGGTCAACCTTGCCATCATTCAGCCGCGTATCAGCCTTTTCGGGTTCCGGATTTCCGATCCATTCGACGCCGACGGGATCGGAAGAGATGTCGATGAAAGCGAAGCCACTTGCAAGACCCGAAACAAACCTTCCGTCGCTGCAAAGTCCGATCGAACCGATCAGGTCTGGTAATTTGTAAGCTTGCGCACCGGCGCCGGCGACGTCAGATCGCCAGATTTTCTTCTCCAGACTGTCGATCCAGAACAGGCACTGTCTGCGTTCATCCCAAATCGGACACTCGCCAAGCGTGGCCTGGCCGGGCCATATGCACTCTATCTCCAGAGAATGTTCTTCAGCAGCAGCCGTCAGGTCTTGCTTCATGAGCCGGTTTCTTCCTCTTCCCGGAAAACAGGCTAGCAAGATCAATTAACTTTGGATAATGTATTTTATAACACAGCTAAATCTAAATAATGAATATCACACTCCGACAGCTCCAATATGTGGTCGTCGCCTCGCAGGAAGGATCGATTCTCGGCGCGGCGAACGCCCTGAACATCTCGACGTCATCCATCCTCATGGCTATCGAAAAATTTGAAAGAGAGTTCGGCATCCAGGTCTTCGTACGCCAGCGATCCAAGGGATTGGCGACGACGACGGCAGGTGAAAGGGCGATCGCTCGAACCATCCGGATGCTTGACGAGGCGGAGTCCTATTTCCGCGATGTCAGCGGCAGTGACCAGGAATTGTCGGGCGAATTGCGCGTCGGATCGTTCACCTCGATATCGCCGAGCATCGCGCCACAGGTCATCCGCGACCTGAATGAAGCCTATCCGAAACTGATCGTTCATCTTTCCGAGGGCGATATCATCGCCATCCAGCAAAGTCTTCGTGACGGCGTCGTGGAAATATTGCTGACATACGACGCCGGCATCTGGGAGGAATTCGACTACGAGGTGTTGGCGAATGCCCCGCCGCATGTCGTCATCGCCGAAGATGATCCGCTGGCCGCGAACGACAGGATTTCACTCAAGGATCTCGCCGAGAAAACTCTGCTCCTGCTGAACCTTCCGCAATCAAGGACCTACATCAATTCGCTGTTCGAGCGGGCCGGGGTCAGTCCCGGACGTATCCAGCGCCTGGAATCTTTCGAGATGATCCGCAGTTCCGCGGCGGCGGGACTCGGTATCGGCATCCTGAATGTGCGCCCCTTCACCGACAATACCTATGGCGGTCTGAAAGTCGTCTGCCGTCCATTGGTGGAATCGGAATTGAGTCCGAATATCGTACTCGCCATGCGGCGCGGCGGACGTCTCAGCCGAAGAGCCCAGGCGTTTTCGAGTTATTGCCGAAAATTCTTCGTACCGGAAAATGTAGATCGGCTTTTCGTGAAGTAACGGATGTCAGGCGTTACCTGATTTTTCTTCCCGATATCATTCATCCGCTTTGAAAAATGCAGTCTAAGAATTCGCTGTGGAGTTTTCTTCGGACATGATCTCACCGAGACTCTCGACAATGCGGTCAGCGGCCGCTTCCATGAGCACCCGGCGATGATCGTCGCGAATGTCATTCAGGTGCATGCCGCCGAGAAACCCGATGGCATGCATTCCAGCTGCTTTCGCAGCTCTGATGCCCAGGGGGGAATCCTCGACGACAAGGCATCTGTCCGGTGAGACGCCGAATTGCGCTGCGGCGTGCAGAAACAAATCTGGCGCCGGCTTACCGTTTTTAACCTGCTGCGCGCTGAATACATGCGTGAAGCGACTGGCCAGGCCCATGGCTTCGAGCGCAATGCCCAGACGCTCAAAGGTGCTGCTGGACGCAATACAGAACGGAAGGCCACGCCCTTCGATGCGGTCAAGCAGATCGCCTAGACCGGGAACCGGCGTCAGTTCCCTGCGGAAACGCTCGAACAATATGTCATGCCAGGTCTGGCTGAAGCCTTCCGATGTGCCGCGCGGACTTTGCACAGCGACATCCCTCTCGATCTTGTCGATCGCGGCGCCGAGGTAACGGCCCCTCACCTGGTCAATGTCCAGCGGCACGCCGAATTCTCGCAGGGTCGTCTGCAACGACGACAACGAAATGACTTCGCTGTTCGCAACCACGCCGTCGAAATCGAAGATGACGAGATCGACGCCTGTCTCTGCATCGGACTGTGCAAGCTTTCGGGAAAGCCCCGTCGGATCCACCATCGGCGATGTGTTCCTATCTCAAGGCCCGGCCGTCTACATCAAACTGGTGCAACCGATGCTCGGGAATTTGCAGCCCCACCTCATCGCCCACCTGGACCCCGTCGTCGCCGTCGACCCGCGCGACGAAGGTCAGATTGTCCGAAGCGGAAAGATAGAGCAGGCTTTCTCCGCCAAGCTGCTCCTTGACGTTCACCTTGGCGTCGAGATTACCCTGTCCGCGATTGACGACCTCGAAATGTTCGGGTCGACAGCCAATGAAACGGGCTTCCGGCGCAAGCGTCAGACCCTTCAATCCATCCGGTTCGAAGACATTCATCGCCGGAGATCCGATGAATTCGGCGACGAACTTGCTGACAGGCTTGTGGTACAACTCCATCGGCGTTCCAACCTGTTCAACGCGGCCCGCGTTGAGCACCACAATCTTGTCGGCCATGGTCATAGCCTCGACCTGGTCGTGGGTGACGTAGATCATGGTGGCGCCGAGCTGCCTGTGGAGCGCGCCCAACTCGACACGCATCTGGACGCGTAGCTTGGCGTCAAGATTGGACAGCGGCTCGTCAAAAAGAAACGCCTTGGGGTGCTTCACGATGGCCCGACCTATCGCGACGCGCTGCCGCTGGCCGCCTGAAAGCTGAGACGGCTTTCGGTCCAGATACTCTTCCAGCTGCAGGATACGGGCTGCTTCCGCTATGCGTTCAGCGCGTCTGGAGGGATCAACTCCATTGACCTTCATGCCGAATTCCATGTTCTGGCGCACCGACATGTGCGGATAAAGCGCATAGGACTGGAATACCATGGAGACATCGCGATCGACCGGCTCGGCTTTGGAAACATCTTTGCCTCCGATGATGATCGTACCTGAATCGATTGCCTCAAGCCCGGCAAGCGTGCGCAACAGCGTGGACTTGCCGCATCCAGACGGACCAACAAACACAACGAATTCACCATCGGCGATGTCGAGATCGACGTCGAAGAGCGCCTGAACCTTGCCGTAAAACTTGTTGATTTTCTTGATCTCGATCGACGCCATGGCGTTCTCCTCCGATCTCCGGCCCGTGAAGTTTTCAGCGACAGGAGCGTGGCCTGTGAGCAAAAACTTCGTTGACACTTTCGTATAAAAGATACATTTGTATGCGCACCGAGACAAATGATTGTCAATCGGTTTGCTGATATTAGGGAGGTTATCTCATGAAACTGAACAGACTCCTCTGCTCTGTCGCGCTGGCCAGCGTTATGGCCACCGGCGCGTTCGCTGACGATTCCGATTGGAGCTACAAGAAAGCCGCCGAGCCGTATGCCGGCACCACCATCGATGTGGTGTTTCTGCTGCGTCCGGGCTACGAGGCGATCGAGGCGATGATTCCGGAATTCGAGAACGAGACCGGCATAAAGGTCAACGTCATCAAGCATCCCTATGAGAACGCGCTTGGAGAACAAGTGCGCGATTTCGTGGCCGGTGGCGATCTCGATATCGCGTTGATCGACCTCGTCTGGATCGGCAACTTCGCCGAAAACGACTGGATTCTTCCGATCGAAAACTTCACGTCGAACGCTGCCATCACGGACCCCGACCTCGACCTCGATGACTTCTTCCCGCTGGTGCTCGACGCATTTGGAAGCTGGAATGGAACCGTCTACGGTCTTCCTTTCGACAACTATTCGGGCCTTCTGTTCTACAACCGCTGCATGCTGGAAGAGGCTGGTTTCGACGGCCCGCCCGAAACCTGGACCGAACTCAAGGACACCTATGGACCGGCGCTGACGAAAGACGGCAAATATGCTTTCGCACTGCAGTCCAAGCGCAATGAAACACAGTCCGCAGACAGCTTCGCGCGTGTGCTCTGGCCCTTCGGCGGCTCCTTCCTCGACGAGGAATTCAAGTCTAACCTCAACTCAGAGGAGTCCCAGACGGGTCTGAAATTCCGTCAGGATCTGATGCAGTACATGCCTGACGGCATCGTCGCCTATGACCACGCCGAAGCGGTCAACGGTTTCGCCCAGGGAGATGTGGCGATGATCACCGAATGGTCCGCATTCTACTCGACCGTGGTGTCGCCAGATACGTCCAGCGTCGCTGATTGCGTGGAAATCGCTCCCGAGCCTAAAGGTCCGGCTGGCCGCAAACCGGCGCTTGGCGGATTCTCTCTGGCTGTCGCCAGCCAGGCGGACGAAGCCGAACAGGCTGCGGCCTGGTTGTTCATTCAGTGGGCGACTTCAAAGGCCAATGCCCTTGAGTACCTGGAGCGCGGCGGCGTACCGGCGCGCCAGTCAGCCTACGAAGATCCGGCGCTGGCCGACAAGTACAAGTTCGTACCGGCGCTGGTAGAGAGCTGGCAGGACGGCGTGCCGGAGTTCCGCCCGCGTTTCGCCGAATGGCCGGAAATCACCGAAATCGTCCAGGAGTGGGGCACGAAGATGATGCTCGGCGAAGTGACAACCGAGGAAGGTGCTCAGGAAATCGGCTCCCGCATGGAGACCGTGCTTGAAGACGCCGGCTACTACTCCGGCGAAAAGCCGCTGGCGCAGTAGGAAGCCATCTTCCCAAGCAATGCGGAGACGGCGTATCGCGTCGTCTCCGCAACCGACTTTTCCGGAGGAGCACCATGCGCGCACAGGTTTCCAGACGCACGATTTTCGCCTTTATCGGTCCGGCCGTGTTCGGCCTCGCCATTGTCGGAATCGCGCCGCTACTCTATGCGGGCTGGACTTCGCTTCATTTTTTTAATCTGACAAAACTCAAGAGAATTAAGTTCATTGGCCTCGAAAACTATTGGAGCGTCCTGACCGACGAAGTTTTCTGGCAGGCCATGGGCAGAACGTTCTTTCTTCTCTGCACCGCGCTCCCGTTGCAGATCGCGCTCGGTCTGGGAATCGCGCTGATTTTGCACAAACCAGGACTTGGCCTGCTCAAGACGCTGGCGCGTCTGAGTCTCGTCCTGCCCATGGCGACGACCTACGCCGTCGTCGGCCTTCTGGGCCAGGTCATGTTCAATCAGAAATTCGGCGTCGTGAATCAGCTTATGGGCGGCGCCAATGTCAACTGGATCGGCGACCCGACCAACGCATTCGCCATGATCATCTTCTGGGATGTCTGGCAGTGGACGCCATTCGTCGCGCTTGTGCTTCTGGCCGGACTGACCATGGTTCCGGGCGAGGTGGAGGAAGCCGCGCGTCTTGAGACCAAGAGCTGGTGGGTCGTGTTGCGTCACGTTCAACTGCCATTTCTGCTGCCGGGACTCGTCGCGGTGCTGATCCTGCGCACAGCCGACACCTTGAAATTGTTCGACATGGTCTTCACTCTCACCCGAGGCGGTCCGGGATCGTCCACGGAATTCATATCGCTGATGATACAGCGCGTCGGCTTTCGCGGCTTCGATCAGGGACTGGCGTCGGCGCAGGCGATCATTCTGCTGATCATCACCATCGTTCTGGCGCAGATTTACATCCGCGTCTTCTACAAGGAGGTCTGAGCGATGAACACGTCCCGCTCCCTTCTCTGGCAGATTGTCCTGATCCTCGTCATTATCGCCGTCTGCGTCTTCCCGTTCTACTGGATGGTGACGACATCCCTGAAGACGCAGATCGTGGCGCTCGAGGCGCCGCCCGTATGGCTGTTCGAGCCGACGCTGCAGAATTACCGGGAAGCGCTGTTCGAAGACGCTGTGTTGAGAACGCTGATCAATTCTCTGATCATCGCAGTCTGCACGACGGCGCTGGCGCTTCTCCTCGGCGTGCCCGCCGCCTTCGCTCTGGCGCGTTTCGAGTTTCGCGGCAAGAAGGATCTGTGGTTCTGGTTCATCACCAACCGCATGGTTTCGCCGATCGTGCTGGCGCTACCGTTCTTTCTGATCGCCCGCAGCCTCAACCTTCTCGACAAGCACATTACGCTGATACTGATTTATCTGACGTTCAATCTGCCGATCGTCATCTGGATCGTCACCGATCAGTTTCGCGGCATTCCCTACGATCTCGACGAGGCCGCGCGGCTGGAGGGGGCGTCGCAGTTCACGATCATGCGCAAGATCTGTCTGCCTCTCGCCATGCCCGGCGTGGCGGTCTCGGCGATCTTCTCCTTCATCTTTTCCTGGAACGAACTGATGTTCGGCCTGATCCTGACGCGAACGGAGGCGAAAACCGCGCCTGCAATGGCGGTGTCTTTCATGGAAGGATACAACCTCCCCTACGGCAAGATCATGGCGACCTCCACGCTGATCGTCATCCCGGTGTTGATCTTCGCGCTGATCGCCTCCAAACAACTTGTCAGGGGCCTGACCATGGGCGCGGTGAAGTGATAGGTAACGATGTCCGCCGTTTCGGCGGCTTCCACCCAATCGTCCGGTGAGGCGCCATGTCGCGACGCATAAAGATTGACCAGATCGATGAAGAAGAGCAGCTTCTGGTTCGTCTCGCCTGGGCCTGCGAGTTCGAGGGCCTGACCCAGGCCGAAGCCGCCGAGCGGTTTGGCGTAACCCGTTTGCGGGTCAACAGGGCCCTGAGCGAAGTGCGGCAACGCGGAATATTACGCGTCAGCATTGATTCGATCTTCACCGCAGCGGTCAAACAGGAATGGCAACTCGAGCGCGCTTTCGGTTTGACGCGCGCTGTTGTCGTTCCGACGCCCGAGGATCCCGACGCTGTAACCACCCTGGTAAGCGCCGGACTCGGCAGTTACCTGGGCACGGTCCTTTCCGATCGGAGCATAACCGCGTTCGGCATGTCCTGGGGCAACACGCTGAACCTGGCGACCCGGTTCATCCGGCCTGTCGACCGCCCGGATCTCGAGATCGTCTCGGTGATGGGAGGCGTGACCCGCGGCTCCGACGTCAACGGCTACGAGATCACCACCCGCCTGGCAGACCTGTGCAATGCGGAGCACAGTTTTTTTACCGCGCCGCTCTTTGCCGGAAGCGCCGAGAGCCAGAAACTGTTCATGAAACAGGACGTGATCGTGGAAATGCTGGAGAAAATCCGTTCGTGTGGCGCGATCGCCCTGGCCACCGGAGATCTGTCCAGCTCTCTACTCGTTCGCGACGCGCTGCCCCGGGACATCGACAGTCGAGAGTTGATTGCCCTTGGCGGCGTCGGAGATATCATCGGTCATGTGCTCGACGCCGAAGGCCAGGTGATCGACCATGAACTGAACCGCCGGGTTATCGGGGTATCCTTGGCTGACTTGCATGCAATCCCGAACGTCGTTCTCGCGGCGGGCGGCATGCATAAGGTTCCGATCATTCGCGCAGCCCTTCTGCGCGGTTTCGTCGATACGCTTGTTACCGACGCTGACACGGCGGACGCATTGCTGTCTGCGCCAACACCGCCCGGCCGACCTGAAAATTGATGAGTAAAAGGGGATAACAATGTCCATTGCCCTGGTTCTGGAAGAAAAAGACAAGCTGACGCTCAGAGAGATCGCGTTGCCCGACGAGTTGGGTCCGGACGATGTCCGCATCGCAATCGACACAGTCGGCATCTGCGGCAGCGATGTGCATTACTATACCCACGGCAAGATCGGCCCGTTTGTGGTTCGCGAACCCATGGTGCTCGGTCATGAAGCCGCCGGCGTTGTCAGCGAGGTCGGCAGGCAGGTCAGACATCTTTCCGTCGGAGACCGGGTCTGCATGGAGCCCGGCGTTCCCAACATGGCCTCGAAAGCAGCAAAGATGGGCGTCTACAACGTCGATCCCGGCGTTCGCTTCTGGGCGACCCCGCCGGTGCATGGCTGCCTGACGCACTCCGTCGTCCATCCTGCTGCGTTTACCTATCGCCTGCCGGACCACATCAGTTTCGCCGAGGGCGCAATGGTGGAGCCTTTCGCTATTGGCATGCAGGCGGCCACTCGCGCCCGCATCAAACCGGGCGACGTTGCGCTCGTGACAGGCGCCGGCCCGATCGGGATCATGGCAGCGCTTGCAGCGCTGGCGGGCGGCTGCTCCAAGGTCTATATTTCCGACCTGGTGGACGAGAAGCTTGCGGTCGCAGCGCAATACGACAACATCCATCCCGTCAATGCGGCGCGCGATTCCGCCTCGGACGTGATCGCGGCGGCGACGAACGGATGGGGCGCAGATGTCGTGTTCGAATGCGCCGGCGCCGCGCAATCGGTACAGGCCGCGCTCGAGGCTGTGGCGCCGGCTGGATGCGTGGTCTGGGTGGGCATGCCGGTCGATCCCGTGCCCATGGATATCGTGCTCGCCCAGTCCAAGGAAATCCGAATGCAGACTGTTTTCCGATACGCCAACATGTATGACCGGGCGATCGAGCTGCTGGCGTCAGGCAAGGTGGATCTCAAACCCCTGATATCGGAAACCTATGCATTCAAGGACAGCATTGCTGCATTCGATCGCGCCGTCGAGGCCCGTCCGACAGACGTCAAGATTCAGATCAAGATCGGGGAAGGATAGGCTATGACGCCGCAAAGAGACACCCTTGTGGATCGCGTGCTCGCCGAGCTGCGACCGGGCTTGAGCGCAGAAGTGCTGGAGCAGGTCGACGATCTGGCGAGAGCTCTGACCGCAGCAAGACGCATTGCCTGTTATGGCGTCGGTCGAGAGGGACTGATGATGAAGGCGCTCGCAATGCGGCTTTTCCATCTCGGCCTCGACGCGCATGTCGTCGGCGACATGACGACGCCGCCGATGACCACACAAGACCTTCTCGTCGCAAGCGCTGGCCCCGGACATTTCTCGACCGTGGAAGCCCTGATGGATGTTGCAAAAGAGGCCGGCGCCAAAGTGATCTGTGTGACCGCCGAACCAGATGGCGTGGTCCCGAAGAAGGCCGACCTCGTCATACACCTGCCGGCGCAAACGATGGCCGCGGATCGTGGCGACGCCGCCACCTCCATCCTGCCGATGGGGTCGCTCTACGAGGCGCTGATGTTCCTGTTCTTTGAAATACTGGTGCTCGATCTGCGCGACCGGATGGAAATTTCGCCGGACGCCATGCGCGCCAATCACACAAATCTGGAGTAAACCGTGCCTGAGTGGGTCAAGCGATTCAGTCTTGCCGGGCGCACCGCGCTCGTAACCGGCGCCTCCTCTGGCATCGGCTGGGCGATCGCCGAGGTCTTTGCCGACGCGGGAGCCGATATCATCGGACATGGGCGTTCCAGGCAGCGACTTGACGATCTTTCGCGCATTGTCGAGGCGAAGGGACGACGTTTCACCGCCATCACCGGCGATCTCGCCAGCCCGGAAGAGACCGCCGACATCGCCGCCAGGGCGCTGGCGGCCAGCGGCGACCGGATCGATATCCTGGTCAATTCCGCCGGTGTTGCAATCACCGGACCGGTCGTCGAGTTTCAGCTCGAAGACTGGAACCGAACGCTCGCGGTTAATCTGACCGCGCCGTTTATTCTCGCAAAGTCGCTGCTGCCGGGGATGATGGCCCGCAAGCACGGAAAGATTATCAACATCTCGTCCCAGACAGGCGTTATCGCGCTTGAAGATCATGCCGCTTACGCCTCCTCGAAGGGAGGATTGAATGCGCTGACGAAGTCGCTGATGACGGAGGCTGCCCCACATAATATTCAGGTCAATGCGATCTGTCCGACCGTGGTGCTGACCGAGATGGGAAAGGAGCTCTGGTCATCTCCGGAAAAGAAAGACCCGTTCATCGCCGGCACTCCGCTCGGCCGCTTCGGTGAACCGGTAGAGATCGCCGATATGGCGCTGTATCTCGCGTCATCCGCCTCGGATCTGGTGAACGGAGCGATCATGATGATCGAGGGCGGCTATTCAAGCAAATGAGGAGGACATCGTGTCGAACAGTCTGAAGGGCAAGACAGCCGCCATAACCGGCGCAGCGTCCGGCATCGGTCTGGCATGCGCGCGCCAATTGCTGGCAGAAGGCGCGAAAGTCGCGCTTGTCGACCGCGACGAGATTGCGCTTCGCAAGGTTTGCGCCGACCTCGGCGAGAACGCCTTTCCGGTTGTCACCGATCTGATGAACCCGGACAGCATCTCGGAAATGTTGCCGCAAATCCTCGACGAAGCGGGCGGCCTCCACATCTTCCACGCCAATGCGGGCGCCTATGTCGGTGGCGACATCCTCGAAGGCGACCCGGATCAGTGGGATCAGGTCCTCAATCTCAATATCAACGCCGCCTTCAGATCGGTTCGCGCCGTGCTGCCGCATATGGTTCAGCAAAATGCCGGCGACGTCATCATGACGAGTTCCGTCGCAGGCGTCATTCCTGTCGTTTGGGAGCCGATCTACACCGCCTCCAAACATGCCGTGCAGGCTTTTACGCATACGGTGCGCCGTCAGATGTCGAAGCACGGCGTGCGTGTCGGCGCAATCCTGCCCGGTCCGGTGGTGACAGCGCTGCTGGACGACTGGCCGAAGGCGAAAATGGATCAGGCGCTCGCGGAGGGAAGCCTGATGCAGCCGCAGGAAGTCGCCGATTGCGTCGTGTTCATGCTCACACGGCCGAAGAACGTGACGATCCGCGATCTCGTGCTTCTGCCGAATGCGGTGGATCTCTGACGATGTCCGATCCGGTTTTCATTGGTGTGGATGTCGGAACCGGAAGCGCGCGCGCGGGCATGTTCGACGCCGATGGCGTGCTGCTCGCCAGCCACAAGCACGACATCCGCATCTGGCGTGAAACCGGAGACATCGCCGAGCAGTCCTCGGACGATATCTGGTCGGCCGTCTGCGTCTCGGTTCGCGCCGTCCTGGAGGAAGCCGATATAGCCCCTGACAGGGTTGCGGGCATAGGATTCGACGCCGCCTGCTCGCTGGTCGTGCTTGATGCGGACATGAAGCCGTTGAGCGTCAGCCGGTCCGGCGATGATGCTCGCAACGTCATCGTGTGGATGGACCATCGCGCCGTTGAACAGGCGGACCGGATCAACGTCCTAGGCCACCGGGTTCTCGATTATGTCGGAGGGCGGATTTCGCCGGAAATGCAGACGCCGAAGCTGCTTTGGCTCAAGGAAAACATGCCGGAGACATACCATCGCGCCGGTCAGTTTTTCGATCTGCCGGATTTCCTGACCTGGGCCGCGACCGGCTCGCTGGCGCGTTCGGCATGCACGGTCACC
Organism: Flavimaribacter sediminis; assembly: GCF_019492055.1. Taxonomy (GTDB): domain Bacteria; phylum Pseudomonadota; class Alphaproteobacteria; order Rhizobiales; family Rhizobiaceae; genus Flavimaribacter; species Flavimaribacter sediminis. The sequence goes on from NZ_JAICBX010000002.1 coordinate 737,019, forward strand.
TGCAAATGGACCTACCTCGCCCATGAAGGCGCATGGGATTCAAGCTATTTCAGAGAGATCGGCCTGGGCGAGTTGCCCGCAGAAAACTACGCCCGAATCGGGCGGGCAATCCTCTCGCCCGGCGCGCCACTCGGCAACGGCCTGGCACAAGAAGCAGCCGACGCGCTTGGACTGCTCGCCGGCACAGCGGTCGGAGCCGGCCTGATCGACGCCCACGCCGGAGGCGTAGGTACTGTCGGGGCGGATCACGCCGCCGGCCCGGAACGGACGATGGCGTATGTTTTCGGCACGTCCGCCTGCACGATGTCCTCTTCAAGTGAGGCGCATTTCGTACCCGGAGTATGGGGACCATACTTCTCCGCCATGGTTCCGGGCTTGTGGCTGAGCGAAGGCGGTCAGTCGGCGGCGGGCGAAGCGATCGCTCATCTCATTGCGACGCACCCGGCGCGGGCCGAAGCCGAAGCCCTGGCCGAGGCGGCGGGCGAAACCGTGCAAGGCTATCTTCTGGCGGAGGTCGAACGCAGGCATCCTGAGGCAAGCGGAGCCGTAACACTTGCAGGAAGCCGCATTGTCGTGCCCGATTTCCTGGGCAATCGCGCGCCTTACGCCGATCCGCACGCCACAGCTGTCATATCGGGACTTACGCTGGAAAACGGGCTCGACGATCTCATCGCGTCTTATGTGGCCGCTGTTCTCGGCGTCGGTTACGGGCTTCGCAAAATCCTTGATACCCAGAGCGCGCATGGCGTTACGCCCGGCGCGGTGGTTCTCAGCGGAGGCGCTGCGGAAAGCGATACGGTCAAGCAGCTTCTGGCCGACGCCTGCGGACGGCCGGTGCTTTCGACGACATCCCCTGCTCCCGTGCTTCTCGGAGCCGCCATGCTTGGCGCAATTGCTTCCGGTCATCAGCCGACCCTGCAGGACTGCATGCGCACAATGTCGCATGTCGGAGCGCGGTTCGAGCCAGCCGACGGGCGAATTGCGGCAATCCATGCCGAGCGTCTGAAAGCCTATGACGCATTTCAGGACGCAGAGCGCGCTTTGCGCGCGGGTCTATCATCCATTTAGTACGGGAGGCGAAAATGCAGGGTTTCGGCGTTCACACAAGCATGTGGACAATGCACTGGGACCGAGACGGGGCCGAAGTCACCATTCCGGCGGCTGCGCGCTACGGGATGGATTTCATCGAGATCGCGCTTCTGGATACTTCGGTCGTCGACACGGCACACACACGTTCTCTGCTGGAAAAGCACGATCTGCGAGCCGTGTGCTCGCTTGGTTTGCCAAAGGAGAACTGGTGTTCGGTCAATCCCGAAGGCGCAATCGCGCATCTTAAAGACGCAATGGACACCGCCAAGGCAATGGGAGCCGAAGCGCTGTCCGGCGTGACCTTCGGCGGTATCGGCGAACGCACCGGTCTTCCTCCGACACAGCCAGAATATGACAATGTCGCGCGCGCGCTTGAGGCGGCCGCCGGACACGCCAGACGTCTCGGCATCGGCTTCGGAATTGAACCGGTCAACAGGTACGAGAATCACCTGATAAACACTGCATGGCAGGCGCGCGACATGATCGAGAGGATCGGCGCCGACAACATCTTCATACACCTCGACACCTACCATATGAATATCGAGGAAAAGGGGATCGCCAACGGCATACTCGACGCCCGCGACCACCTTCGTTACATCCACTTGTCTGAAAGCGACCGTGGAACGCCCGGAGAAGGATGTTGTGACTGGGACGCGGTGTTCGGCGCGCTGGCGGCGATCGGTTACAAGGGTGGCATGGCGATGGAAAGCTTTATCAACATGCCCCCGCAACTGGCATACGGTCTGTCCGTCTGGCGTCCGGTGGCCAACAGCTTCGAGGAAGTGATGGATCGTGGCCTGCCCTTCCTCCGCAACAAGGCCCGTCAATATCGGCTCATCTGAAATCCGTAAGCGTTCGAGGCGCGACACCAGCTGAGTTCTGTTGGCGCCGGGAGCCGGATGACGGTAGAACCGATTCGTTTCAACCTTATCAGGTCCCTCCGCATTCACATGACAGCGGGAGGCAAGAGAGAAGATGAAATACACTTGGATCGACAGTTTCGAGGGGCTGAGCCGGTTGCCGGCCGACATACGCGCGGAGCTCGAATCGGGTGGCCAGATCATCTCGGTTCCGGCTGGAACCCAGATATTCGCGCCGGGCCAGTCATCCGACAATCTGCTGCTGTTGCTTGAAGGCACCGTCAGGGTACAGCAGAAATCTGAAACCGGGCGCGAAGTTTTCCTTTACCGGGTGCATGCGGGAGAAAGCTGCGTGCTGACCACCGCCTGCATGCTGGCTCATGAAGATTATTCCGCAGACGGAATAGCAGAAACCGACGTTTCCGCCGTCGCCATCCCGCGAGCGACGTTCGATGAACTCGTCGCGAAATCGAAGACGTTTCGAGAGTTCGTCTTCGCGGCGTACTCCAGACGGATAACCGATCTCTTCACTCTCATCGACGACATCGTATTCCAGCGCGTGGATGTGCGCCTGGCTTCCCGCCTGCTGGAACTGGCGAACCCTGATGATGTTGTCAACGCCACGCACGCCGTGCTCGCCACAGAACTCGGAACGGCGCGGGAAGTGGTTTCCAGAACATTGTCGGAGTTTCAGCGCCGGGGATGGATCGAGCAGTCTCGCGGCGAGGTGCGCCTGACAGGACGCTCCGGCCTCGCGCGACTGGTCAAGTCGTCAGGCGCACATAGCTGATCAATCTCCGCTTCCGTCTCCACGATCCGTTTTGTGACTATGTCACCGACACGGCGAGCCACGCCATGCGATAATCAGCGCGTTGTTTTTCGATGGAGTATGGAGTGAGGACATGTCCACAAATATGGGAATGATTGACCGCGTACTGCGTCTGGTCATTGCAGCGGCGCTGCTTTTTGGTGCATTCGGCGCGACGTCGCCGTTTTCGGGCGCCCTGTTCTGGCTCGCGGTGATCGTCGCCGTCGTTTTCGTGATCACGGCGCTGGCGGGCTTTTGCCCGCTTTACCGGGTCATTGGCTTGAGCACCTGCCGGACCGCCAAATGATCGAAACCGCATTCACGCCCTGGGCGTCGCTGGCGGGCGGCGCGCTTATCGGAATCGCCTCGATCCTCCTGATGCTGTTCATTGGCCGGATCATGGGAGCCACAGGCATTCTCGCCGGGTTCTTTCAGCCGTCGTCCGCGTCCGATTTTGCATGGCGCGCGGCGCTGTTGGCCGGCATGGTCACAGGCCCCGCGATCGTCTGGCTGGTTTCCGGCGAGATGCCCGCCGTGGAGACGCCGATGTCAACCGCAGCTCTTGTGGTCGGCGGCCTTATTGTCGGGGTTGGCGTGACGTTAGGCTCCGGCTGCACTTCCGGGCACGGCGTATGCGGGATGGCCCGTCTCAGCCCCCGGTCCATCGTTGCGACGCTGACCTTCATGGCCTCCACCTTCGCAACCGTGTTCATCATCCGCCACATGATCGGCGCCTGAAACCATGAAACTGATCGCAACCTACCTGATTGGCGTCGTCTTCGGCGTCGGGATTTCGATCTCCGGCATGGCGAACCCCGCGAAAGTGCTTAATTTCTTTGATATTGCGGGCGAGTGGGATCCATCGCTGATCCTCGTTATGGGCGGTGCGCTTATAACGACATTGGTTGGATACAAACTGGTTTTCGGACGCAACGCTCCCATATACGAACCACATTTCTATCTGCCCGGGTCGCGCAGTATCGATGCAAAACTTGTCGGCGGATCGGCCGTCTTCGGCATTGGCTGGGGCATTTCGGGCTTCTGTCCGGGAGGCGCCCTGCCAGCGCTTGGAACGGGCCGCTGGGAGGTCTTCGTCTTTACAATTGCCCTCGTGGCGGGAATCTTCCTTGCCAGGCTCCTGCCAAATTTCAGCGTGCGCAAGGAAGCAAAAGCCGCGCGCATCTAGTCGTCAAAAAGAGAGGAAACAGAAAATGCAGTTCCACCCGGCATCTTCCAATCCCGGCAGCCCGAATGTCGCCGCCTTTTATGAAAGCGCCAGCGGATCATGGCAATATGTGGCCTGGTGTCCGCAGACGCGCAAAGCCGTGATCATCGATCCCGTACTTGATTTCGATCCAGCCGCAGGCGCGACCTGGACCTACAGCGCGGACGAAATTCTGGCGTATGTCGCCAATGAAAACCTGGACGTGGAATGGGTTCTCGACACGCATCCCCACGCCGATCATTTTTCATCCGCCAATTACATCAAAGAAAAACTGGGCGACGCGCCCAGGCAGGCGATCGGCAAACGGGTTCTGAAGGTTCAGGAGATCTGGTCGGATATGTATGCGGACGAGAGTCTGCAGGGCCATCCCGAGTATTGGGACCAGCTTTTCGAGCCGGGCGACAGCATCACAGTTGGCAATTGCAATATTGATATTACGCTATCAACGGGTCACACGCTGGCCTCGGTCACCTACACGATGGGCGACGCGGTTTTCGCGCATGACACATTCATGATGCCCGATAGCGGAACATCGCGTTGCGATTTTCCGGGCGGCTCTTCCGCTGAAATGTGGGAAACGCTACAGGCGATCCTTGCCAATCCGGGAGACAGCCGGATTTTCGTCGGCCATGATTACTGCAAGGGCGGACGTGAGGAAGCATGCATGGCCACCGTCGCAGAACACAAAGCCTCAAACATACACGTAAAGGATGGCATAAGCCGCGAAGAGTATATCGAGACGCGCGATACACGCGACGCGACGCTACCGTTGCCGAACCGTATGCTCTACGCCCTCCAGGTGAATATTCGCGGCGGCAGGCTTCCGGAGGAAGACGCAAAAGGCCGGGCGGTTCTGAGCGTGCCGCTTAATAGGTTTACGTCGAAACTCGCAAAAACGTTTGGCTCCGAAGACGAAAAGGCGGCGGCCGAATAGGTTCAGTTCCCCGGATCCGGACGACTTCCGGATCCGGAAACGTTTGGATCGGCGCACTTTTCAGGTCTCTGCAGACTGACCGAAAATCCGGGTCATATACACTGCGCTTCCGTGGATTGGTCCTCCCATGTGACACAAAAGCAGAGGCGCAGAATGATCGATCAACTCAGCCGCTATGTCCCCGTCCTCGTTTGGGCCCGGGCCTATAACCGACAGACTTTTTCCAACGACATGATCGCGGCAGTTATCGTCACGATCATGCTGATCCCGCAATCGCTTGCTTACGCGATGCTGGCCGGCCTTCCACCCGAAGCTGGCATCTACGCCTCGATCGTTCCCATCATCCTGTACGCGATATTCGGCACGAGCCGCGCGCTGGCCGTCGGGCCAGTCGCCGTCGTTTCACTCCTGACCGCGTCGGCGATCGGACAGGTCGCGGAACAGGGCACAGCGGGCTACGCAGCGGCTGCGCTTACCCTCGCATTTCTTTCGGGCGGCTTTCTTCTGATGCTGGGCGTGTTCCGGCTGGGTTTCCTGGCCAATTTTCTCAGTCACCCGGTCATCGCCGGCTTCATTGCCGCTTCGGGCATTCTGATTGCGACGAGCCAGTTGAAACACATCCTTGGCGTCAGCGCCGGCGGGCGCACACTGCCTGAAATGCTGGGTTCGATCGTCGCGAATCTCTCGCAGCTCAACAGCGTCACGCTCGCAATAGGCGTGCTGGCGACCGGCTTCCTGTTCTGGATTCGCAACAACCTGAAAGCGACGCTCAAAAGGCTCGGAGCGCCGGATCTCCTCGCGGATATCTCCACGAAGGCCGGTCCTGTCGTCGCCGTTGTGGCGACAACCCTCGCCGTCTGGGGATTCGATTTGGCCGATCGGGGCGTAAAGATTGTCGGCGAAGTCCCTCAGAGCCTGCCGCCGCTCACTCTGCCGGATTTCTCGCCTGCTCTGCTGGAAGCGCTGCTCGCGCCCGCGATCCTCATCTCAATCATCGGATTTGTCGAAAGCGTCTCGGTCGCACAGACCCTGGCCGCGAAGAAACGTCAAAGGGTAAATCCGGACCAGGAACTGATCGGCCTCGGCGCCGCCAACCTCGGCGCTGCATTTACCGGCGGCTACCCGGTTACCGGCGGTTTCGCCCGGTCGGTTGTCAATTTCGACGCGGGAGCCGAAACGCCTGCAGCAGGCGCGTTCACTGCCATTGGTCTCACCATTGCCGCTATAGCGCTGACGCCGCTGGTCTACTACCTTCCGAACGCGACGCTTGCAGCCACGATCATCGTCGCGGTCCTTGGTCTTGTGGACCTGTCCATCCTGAAAAAGACCTGGAACTATTCGCGCGCGGATTTCACGGCGGTCGCCGCAACGATCGTGCTCACATTGGGACTGGGAGTGGAACTGGGAGTCGCGGCTGGCGTTGCGATTTCGGTTCTCCTTCAACTCTACAAGACATCGCGTCCGCATGTGGCCGAGGTGGGCCTCGTTCCCGGAACCCAGCACTTCCGCAACATTCTGCGCCACAAGGTCGAAACCGATCCGACCCTCCTGACACTTCGCGTGGACGAAAGCCTGTATTTCGTGAACACCCGTTTCCTCGAGGAAATGATTGAACACCGCATCATTGACGGCAATGGACTTCGTAACGTCGTGCTGATGTTTTCCGCCGTCAACGAGGTGGACTATTCGGCTCTCGAAAGCCTTGAATCCATCAATCACCGCCTGGTTGAAATGGGAATCGGCCTTCATCTCTCCGAGGTCAAGGGACCGGTTATGGACCGTCTGAAACGATCACATTTTATCGATCAGCTGAATGGTCGAATATTTATGTCTCAATATGACGCCTGGACTGCTTTTGCATCGCAGCCGGTTTCGGGCGATATCAAAGAAACCCGGATCGGAACCTGAAATTGATCTCGTGAGGCGCGTAGTTGTCATGGTGTGCGCCCCTGGGAGTGGACAAATCGGATTGAGGAATTGACCAGCCCGTCGGGTTTTCGGAGAGAAGACCCATGGCAAGATATCGCAGTCACAGTATCGAATTTAAGCGTCAGGTCGCGCAGGAGTATCTCGCCGGCGAAACGCTGCACGGATTGGCAAAGCGCCATGATGTCCAGCGCCAGCTGATCCGTGTTTGGGTCCGCAAGTATAAGGAAGGCGCCTTCGACGTAGATGCGCAGGCGGCCGACCTGCTCCAGGAATACGAAACCCGGATCGCCGCGCTGGAACGCCTCGTCGGCAAGCAGGCTCTGGAACTGGAGTTCCTAAGGGGGCTCTAAAAAACGCACCACGGCCGATAAGCGGAAATACGTCCGTTGTCACCGGCCCCGCGGCATCTCCGTCGCGGAAGGATGCCGATTGATGGGGATCGCGCGCTCCACCTACTATGACCGCCCGAAGAGGCGTGCCGACGACACTGCAATCGCGGAGACCATGTTCGCCATCGGCGATGAATTCGAATCCTGCGGATATCGCCGCGTCGGTGCGGTCCTGCGCCAACAGGGCATTGTCGTCAATCACAAGACGATCCGGCGCCTGATTCGCGAATACGATCTGCATCCGAAGACCGGACGCCGCTTCGTTGCCACGACCGACAGCAATGAGCACGAAGGAGACGTTCATTCAACGATAGCCTGACATCGCCGCCGCCCGCCAAAAGGGCGCTCGCCGGTCGGTCTCTGCGGACGCAAGCGCAATACTCGCATTTGTTGTTGCTGGGCCGGCTGTCGCCATGCTCGTCACCAAGCTTGACGAAGACACCCGCCACTGAGGCATTGCGAGGAGAATCACCATGTTCAAGGCCAACCGCTTTTTTCGGAGGGACTGCGGCATCGAGATGTCCCGACGACGTCAGAGACAGCATCTGGGCGATCTGTCCAGCCACCTGTTGCGCGACATTGGCATGACGATCCGCGTCAGCGACCGGCACTGGCGGGACAGGTAGTCTGTTTCGTCAGGCAGGAATGGAATGACGGGTCACGCGATGCACCGCTTCGATGATATCCGCAGCATCGGGGAGGTACGCCTTTTCGAGATCCCGGTGGAAGGGAACCGGTACGCGCGGCGGCGCAACCCGAAGGATCGGCGCCCGTAGCCTGTCAAAGGCCTGTTCGGCAACGACGGAGACGACTTCGTTGTGCGAACCGCCGGTCTTGATCGCCTCGCTGACGACCACCAGCCGCCCCGTCCTGGATACGGACTCCAGGATCGTTTCCTCGTCCAGGGGAACGATGGTGCGCAGATCGATCACCTCGGCCGAAATTCCCTCGGCTTCCAGCGTCTCGGCTGCCGCCAGCGATCGTTTGGTCATCAGTGCCGAGGCGACGATTGTCACGTCGGAACCGCGGCGGGGTACGCAAGCCTTACCGATCGGCACGACGAATTCGTCATCGTCGGGAACTTCCATCCGGCCGGCATGGTAGAGAGCCATGTGCTCCAGGAACAGCACCGGATTGTTGTCGCGGATCGCGGCCCGCATCAGTCCCTTGGCATCGACGGCATTGGACGGGGCGACGATCTTCACACCCGGAATATTCTGCAACCAACTGTGAAAATCGTAGGCGTGGCCGTGAAAAGGCCCCACTCCGTATTTGGCGCGCATGACCAGCGGCACCGAAATCGCTCCCCCCGAATAGTAGTGCATCGCCCCGGCATCAAGCCCGAATTGCTGGGTGACGAGTGCAAGGAACTCCAGGAACATAAGATCGACGACCGGCCGCTTGCCGCGCATGGCCGCCCCCACGGCAGCGCCGACGAAGGTGCCTTCCGAGATCGGCATGTCGATGACCCGTCCTTCCCCACCGAATTCCTCCCAGAGGCCATTGGTGGATTTCAACGGTCCGCCAAAGGTGCCGACATCCTCGCCGAGAACGAAAACATCCCGGTCCCTGCGCATCTCTTCGGCTATGGCGGTGACACAGGCCTGCTGGAATGTCTGTCTGGTCATGGACGCTCTCCTTCACGCGGCGTATCCGGCGCAAAAACCAGTTCCGGCGCGAGGTCGACAGCCGTCGGCGCAGGATCGGCGAGTGCCCGGTCCATGGCCGTTTGCGCATGTACGCGCGCTTCCTCGTCCATCCGGTTGAGTCCTGCCTCGTCGAGGACACCTTCTTTGACCAGCCATGACCGGTAGGCCCGGATCGGGTCGCGTTCCCGCCACCTGTCGACGACATCCGGGTCGCGATAGTCCTCGGCATCGGAATAAAAGTGACCGGCTACACGGTAGGTGACAGCCTCGATCGTCGTTGGCCCCTCGCCGGCGCGAGCCCTGGCGATCGCCTCCTGCATGGCGCCGTGGACAGCAAGGACGTCGTTGCCGTCGACTTCAACGCCCAGCATGCCGAAACTACGGCCACGTTCGGCCACCGACCCGCCGACACCGTTCTTCTTTTCAGTAGAGATGGCGATCTGGTTGTTTTGGCACACGAAAACGACCGGCAACTTCTGTACAGAAGCAAGGTTCATGGCTTCATGGCAATCGCCGCGGCTCGAACCGCCGTCGCCAAACACGGCTACCGCCACGTCGTCGCGGCCGTCGAGCTTGGCCGCCAGCGCGCCACCGGTCGCATAGCCGAGCGGTGGTCCGAGGGAACCCGAATAGAGGCCGATCAGATTGTACTGGGCCGGCCCGCAGATGTCGCTGCGGTAGCGGCCCATATTGTATCCGGTCGTCTTGCCCATGGCGCCGGCAAGCAGGGTTCTGAGATCAGCGCCCTTTGCATAGGCGGCGATGATCGTACCGCGATAATGCGGCGCCAGCACGTCGTCGGCCCGCAATCCGTGATAGACGCCGGCCGCCACGGCCTCCTCTCCTTCAAGGCCATGCCAGTGGCCGTCATGCTCGCCGATGATCCTGTCGAGGACACGCGACATGGTCATGAGATGATAGAGTTCGATGTGAAGCTGGTTCGAGCCGGTCGTTGCCGGGGATGTTGCGTTGTTCATGATTGCCTGCCCGGATCGATACGCCCGATAACGGTGCCGACCGGGAGTTCCTCGTCGGCCCCATGCAGAATCTCGGTGAGGAAACCAGCGCTTTCGGTCTCGACCTCCATATTGACCTTGTCGGTCATGACCTCGACGACGACGGCTCCTTTTTCCACCGTGTCTCCGACCGCGTAGTTCCATTGCACGATGGTGGCTTCGGTAACGCCTTCGCCCACATCCGGAATCGTTATGTCGATCATGTCTTGGTTTTCCCGGTTTGCGTCTCGGTTGATGTCAGATGTTCCGCGGGATCGCCGACGATCCGCGAAAGGGTTTCGAGAAAGGCAGATGCCGCCGCGCCATTGATCGGGCGATGATCGAAAGACAGGCTCACCGGCAGAACATGGCCAATGCCGAGTTGGCCATGTGCCGCGACGGGCGCCTGCCTGATCGCACCGACCGCGAGGATGGCGACCTGCGGCAACGGCACGACAGGCGTTGCGAACAGGACCGACGGAAAGCCGGCCACGCTGCTCAGCGTGAAAGTCGCGCCTCTGGTTTCGGCAAGCTGGAGCTTCCCGCTCCGGGCGCGGCCGGCAAGGTCGCGTGCACAGGCCGCCACCTCGTCCAGAGAAAGTGTATCTGCGGCGCGGATGACCGGCACGATCAGATCGCCGTCATCGGTCGCGACCGCGAGCCCTATATTGGAGGAGCGAAAGCATTTGAGATCCGATCCGTCGAAATGGGCATTGAGCGACGGGTGCCGCTTCAGAGCAACCGCCAGACATTTCACCAGAAGATGGGTTGGAGTTATCCGGTCGAGACCGCGGCTTCTCCGGTCCCTGTTTCGTTCATCCTGGAACTCCACCAGACCGTCAGCCGGGAATTCACCGTGAACCGTAACGCCGGCGGACTCCTGAACCATGCGCAGCATGTTTCGGCTGGCCATCCGCTGCATCGGACTGAGCTGGCGAATTTCGTAATCCAAGATTTCCTCCCGTTAGTAACATTTGTTACAAATATATTGCTGCCAGTCAATATGAAAGCTGCATGTGCACGTTCGAAAAATTAGTGGTGACAAAAGTATGTTAGTAACATATGTTACATATTGATCGTCGCACTTCTCACCACGATCAGGGAGGAACATCATGAAAATTCAACACACGTTGGCAGTTATCGGGCTGTCCGCAGTCATGGGATTGTCGGCATTGGCGCCGGTCTCTGCACAGGACACCGTCAAACTCACGCTGGGCCATGTTGCCCCGCCGCAAACCACCTATCACCAGGCTGCAGAACGCTTCGCCGACAATCTCAAGGAGCTTTCCGGCGGCACAATGACCGTGGAGATTATCCCGGGCGGAGCGCTGGGCAGTCCTCCGGAGATGTGGGTTCAGACGCGGACCAACTCGCTGGATATCCATCTGATCGATATAGGCGCCATTATCATGATGAAAGAAGGCGCCCCCTTCCTCGTCACCTGGGCGCCATTCCTGTTCAAGGATCAAGCGCAGTTCCACCGCTTTCTGGACTCCGACAAGTTCAAGGAGATGATGGCTGACGTCCAGGAAAAGACCGGGGTGGTCTATGCCGGGTTCGTAGGCGACCGTCCGCCCCGCGCCGTGTCGACAAAGAGCACGCCGGTCAAGACACCGGCGGACCTGAAGGGCTTGAAGATACGGACACCGGGTCACCCCTTCATCATCCAGGCCTTCGAAAGCTGGGGCGCCACCGCAACGCCGCTCAAGGCATCCGAACTGGTGCTCGCACTCAAGACAGGCCTCGTCGACGGCCAGGACAACGGCGTTATCGATTTCGTCGGAGCGGGCTATTACGAGGATCAGGCGAATTACACGCCCATAGACTATCTGCGTTCGGGCGTCGGCGTATTCTTCTCGCCACAGGCCTGGGCCAACCTCTCCGAGGAGCAGCAAGGCTGGGTCCTCGAAGCCGCAAGCAAAGCCGGTGAAGACGGAAAGGCCATCTACGAACAGCAGATGAAAGATGCCTATGCCAAGCTGGAAGAGCTCGGCGTGACTGTCGCCGAACCTGACAGGGACGCATTCATGGAAGCGGTGTCGGGCATGATCAGCGGTCTCGACGGCAAAGCCTGGCCGGCCGGTCTCTACGACGAACTGCATAATATGTGACAGGTGATCCTCCCGGGATGCCGGCAGGCGGTCGTTTGCAGAAATCGGCCGATCCTGCCGGCTGCGAAACTGCAACGAGACAGGTGAGATGGCAAAACGGTTTCACAGCCTGCTGACTAAGACACTCTCGGTCATGCTTGCCGCGCTGCTTGTCGCCATGACGATGCTGGAGATCGTCCAGGTAATCATGCGCTATTTCGCCGGGTCGGGTTTTGTATGGACCGGAGATGTCACTGTCATCCTGATGCAGTCTCTCGCCTGGATCGGCGCACCGGCGCTTTGGCTGATGCGCGGCCACATCGCCGTCGAACTGATATCGGGCAGCGGGAAAGGCAGGGCATCTGCACTGGCACTCGTCGTCGATGCGGGAATCGTAGCCGGTGGCGCAGCACTCCTCTATTACGGGCAGGATGCGCTTGCCGCCTTTGCCAATATCGACATCCCGTCGCTGGGAACGACCGGCGATATCAAATACTACCCGATGATGGCGGGCGCCTTGCTGCTCGTCATCGCGGGCCTCCTTAATCTTGCGACCGGGAGCCGATATACCTCCGCTTCGGATCAGACTTCATGATTGCCGAACTCGCCACCCTATTCGGCGTCATGCTGATCACCATTCTGACCGGCGTGCCGGTCTTTTTGTCGATGGCGTTCGGGGTAGTCGTCTTTGCCATCGCCTTCGCGCCGCTGATGTCGCCGCTGGTGGTCGTCCAGACATTTCAGCAGGGCCTCGACAACCAGGCTTTCACGGCCATCCCCTATTTCTTCCTGGCCGGCACGATCATGAATGTCGGCGGCATGAGCGCCCGGCTGCTCAGGCTTGCCCGCGCCATGATCGCCCATATCAGGGGCGGCCTTTCCCACGCGAACATCGCGGCCAGCGTCGTATTCGCGGGCATATCCGGATCGGCCGTTGCAGATGCTGCCGCCGTCGGTTCGGTCATGATCCCTGCCATGAAGCGGGATGGATACAGCCCCTCCTATGCAGCGGCGGTGACTGCCGCCTCCGCCACTATCGGGCTCGTCATACCACCATCCATCCCGATGGTGATCTTTGCCCTGTTCACCGGTGCGTCCGTAGGCTCGCTGTTCCTGGCCGGTATTGTTCCAGGACTTCTGATGGGCGCATTCCTGCTGGTCGCCTCTTACATCATCGCCCGCCGGCGCCGCTATCCAGCTTCGAAATGGCAGGGGATCGGTGAACTCATTGCCGCCTTCCGCGCCAGTTTTCTGGCACTGCTCATGCCGGTTCTGGTGATTGTCGGGCTTATCGGCGGTTTTGCCACGACATCGGAGATCGGCGCCGTGGCCGCCCTCTATGCGACGATCGTCAGCACTGTGATCTATCGGGAAGCCAATCTGAAGCAGCTTTTCCAGGGCGTCGTGCAGGCGGCCCTCGACGCTGCTCGCGTGCTGATCATCATCGGCGTTTCAGGCGCCTTCATCTGGATCGTCGCCCGGCTCAGCGTGGCAAACAATCTCGCACTATTCCTGCTGGACATGCAGTTCGGCCCGACCACCATCCTCGCGCTGATGGCGCTTGGCCTCATCATCGCCGGCACAATACTCGAACCGGTGACGATCCTCGTCGTACTTGTACCGATGCTGGTGCCGGCTGCACTGGCAAGCGGCATTGATATTACGCATCTCGGCATCGTCGTCGTCCTTTCGACGTCGATCGGGCTGATCACGCCTCCGGTCGGGATCCTGCTTTACATCACCGCTGCCCAGGCGCAGGCGCCGGCGCTCCAAGTGGTACGGGAGACGATGCCGTTTCTACTCGCACTCCTTGTCCTGCTGACCATGATTGTCCTCGTTCCTGCCGTTACACTATGGTTGCCCGGTTGATTCACTATCCGAACAGAAATCCATGACCGCAAATCATCCTTCCGAACCCCGTCGGGACATACGCCTTCGCGATACGGTTGCCTACCGCCTCATCCTGACGATGAACCGGATGGTCAAGCCATTCATGGAGGAGCACAGCAGGCGGCTGAAGCTGACCCTGTCCGAATGGCGCGTGATCAATGCACTTGCCGCCAGTCCGATGAGCTCCGGAGAGGAAATCGCGCGATCGCTCAACATGGAGAAGATGACCGTCAGCCGGTCCCTGCGCAGCCTCGAAAAGGCAAAAAGGGTTTCGCATCGCAAGGACCCGGAGAATCTCAAACGCAACCAGTGGCAATTGACGGATCAGGGATGGGATCTTTTCGATACCTTGGCCCCGACTGCCCTGGAGCACCAGGACAATTTTCTCTCCAGGCTGACGGCCAGGGAACGGGAGACGCTGTCACGCCTCCTCGGCAAGCTTGTCGAGTGACGACGTCAGCTATTCGCCTTTTGTCGTGTGCTCCAGTGTGAGCCCCTTTGCGGTCCGCGGAGTGAAACCTTTCCAATAGGTGTGCTCGGGTTTCTCGGTCCCGTCGTCATTGAGCGCGACCACACCGTCGCCGGAGTTCTCGACCACATACAGATAGGTGGCCAATTCGCTGTCACCCTTCAGGTATTCGCCGAAGAAGGCGGTGACGAAGTGCTGGGTGATGTTGTTCATCCGTACGGTATCCCAGACAGCGTCCGCGTAGTGCTCGATGGGAACGAAATCGAGATGCTCCTACGGTTCCCAGGATTCGGCCGGAGCCGGCATCGGCGCGGCCGCATTGTGGTTGGCGAACTGGAAGGTAAGCAGATACCGATCCGTGTTGACCGCGCCTTCGAAGATCGCCCGGGTTCCTTTTTCATAGCCGGAGACATCGTCGTCGCTGCCGGCGATAAACAGCATGGGAAGGCGTATTCCGGCGAGCCCCTCCGCATCCCAGAACCCCGTATTCATGCTCCATGTCTGCGACATAGATGGAACGTCTTGAACGGGCCAGGATACCGACATTCGCTGAAGTCTGATCGGAGGTCCACTCCGCGTCGAAAGCCGAAGCGCTCTTGACGGATGAAAATGGAACTTTTTCGCCGTCGAGCCGGTGACGCAATTGAAACAGTGGGAAATATTTTGGATGTCCACTTTGAGTTCCACTCGGTCAGAAACCTGAACCGCACCGGATTTGCCGGAGGCTCCAACTTCTGAGAAAGTGGAGTCGATATGAGCAAGACAACGAACAAATTTTCACCTGAAGTGCGTCAGCGAGCCATCCGCATGGTGCTGGACCACGAAGCCGAACATCCGTCCCGGTGGGCGGCCGTTTCCTCAATCGCCGCCAAGATTGGCTGCTCGCCTGCGACGCTGCATGAATGGGTCAAGAAGACCGAGGTTGACAGCGGCAAGAGAGCGGGCCTGCCGAGCGATGTGGCGGAGAAGATGAAGGCTCTTGAGCGGGAGAACCGCGAGCTTCGTCAGGCCAATGAGATATTGCGCAAGGCATCTGCTTATTTTGCCCAGGCGGAGCTCGACCGCCCATTGAAGCGATGATTTCCTTCATCGATGAATACCGTCTGGCGTTTGGGGTCGAGCCGATCTGCCGACTGTTGCCGATTGCCCCGTCGACTTATTACGACAACATCGCCAAGCGTGAGGACGTGGACCGGCTATCGGCCCGCGCCCGCCGCGATATCGCTCTGAAGATCGAGATCCGCCGTGTCTTTGAGGAGAACTTCCGGGTCTATGGCGTGCGCAAGGTCTGGCGGCAATTGCAGCGGGAGGGTTTCGGCGTTGCCCGATGCACCGTGGCCCGACTTATGAAGGCCATGGGTCTTCAGGGGATCATCCGTGGCAAGCCGATCAACACGACGTTCCCGGACAAATCCGCCCCCAGCCCACTCGACCGAATGAACCGTCAGTTCAAGGCTCCCGCGCCGAATAGGCTCTGGGTTTCGGATTTCACCTACGTGGCCACCTGGCAAGGCTTCGTGTACGTCGCTTTCGTCATTGATGCATACGCCCGGCGGATTGTCGGCTGGCGCGTCAGCCGGACGGCGCATGCGACCTTCGTTCTCGACGCTTTGGAACAGGCGCTTCATGATCGGCGGCCTGCTCACGGCGGTGGCCTCGTGCACCACTCCGACAGGGGCGTTCAATACGTATCCATTCGCTATTCCGAGCGATTGGCGGAAGCCGGCGTCGAGCCTTCTGTCGGAAGTATTGGCGACAGCTATGACAATGCGCTCGCAGAAACGATCAATGGTCTTTACAAGGCCGAGGTCATTCATCGACGCGGCCCCTGGAGAAACTTCGAAGCCGTTGAAATCGCCACCCTGGAATGGGTCGACTGGTTCAACCACCGCCGTCTTCTGGAGCCAATCGGAAATATTGTCTGACGTCAGCGCCTACCGGACAGAAATAGGGGTTTGAGCAACGGAGGATTTCTGGTTCATCGAAGCCATTATGGAGCGAAGATGAGCAAGACATCCGGAACATCGAAGGAAGCCGCTGACAAGTTGGTCAGGGGTATCAAAAGGAAAACCCGCAAACACTACTCTGCCGAGGAGAAGATCAGGATTGTTCTGGCGGGCCTTCGTGGCGAGGAGAGCATTGCCGCGCTGTGCCGCCGTGAAAGCCCGCTTTCTATGGCCCGGACTACGCGTTTTCGCAGATCATTGGATAGAGGTGCTGTCATCCTGGCTGGCCTCCTGTTCCAGCCAGAAGGATGAATCACATCAAAACCGATTTGGGAATCCCTTCGATTCAATCAGAAGGGATATTGCTCAAATTTGCCGATATCGATTGGATGTCAGCTTCTCCCAACTTGCGCCCGAAGGCCGTCAGTCCTCTGTCGGCCCCGAAACGGCCGGACTACATTGCGCCTCTATTACTGCCGTTAAACGGTTCCGTGAATATCCGGGAAACCGGACATTTACGAAGCGTCGTGATCTAAACAGAACTTGATTGACGGAACGAGCAACTCCATCCCGTGCAGAGGTCCTAAAAAGCACCTCCAGCGATATACTTCGTAACGGCCCAGCCCCAATACCTTCACTATGCCGATCGCAAAGTTGCGTCAGCCGCGCTGCCCTCGGCCACCCTGCCAAGAACCAATCCATTGACGAGACCGGTGTCGCCTGCCCACCGATGAACGGTCACGACATACGACCTGCCGCCCGCCTTCAACCTTATTCTGCTATTTCGCCGGTCAACAGCTGAGATGCCGGCGATTTCACTTCCCATTTCTATTCCAGGATTTCGTCCTCAATGGTGTTGCTCAGGATTCCGATCGAGGAAATTTCCACCTCGACTTTGTCTCCTTTTTTCATCCACACAGGAGGCTTTCGCGCAGCCCCAACACCTCCGGTTGTTCCTGTTGCGATAACATCACCTGGGTCGAGCGGACAAATCTTCGAAATGTAAGAGATCAGTTCCGGCACACTGAAAAGGAGGTCTGAAGTTGACGCCTCCTGCATGACCTGGCCGTTAAGCCTAGTGGTCAACAACAAAGCGTGGGGGTCCGGTATCTCGTCGGAAGTTGTCAGCCACGGCCCAAAGCCACCGGAATGCCAAAACGTTTTCCCGGCCAGATACTGTGTGGTGAAACGCTGATAATCGCGTACGGACCCCTCGTTGATGCAAGAATAACCTGCGACATAGCCAAGTGCATCTTCTGTTCTCACATGACGACACCGCTGCCCGATGACGACGGCAAGTTCGCCTTCGAAGTCAAATTGATCCGAGACCTTCGGTTTGATCAAAGGAACCCTACTACCGACAAGAGAATCTGAAAAACGCGAAAAAACCATGGGTTGGGTAGGCGTATCTCGTCCTGTTTCCGCGATGTGGGTCCGATAATTCAGACCGATGCAGAATATTTTCGAGGCGTCTGGCACCGGTGGAAGCATTTCGACATTTCCCATATCATGGGCCGGAAGATCCGTATCGAGGGCAAGTTCGATTTGATTCAGACCGTCTTTGTCCGCCAAGGCAGTTTTCAGACTCGACCACCTGTCTGCGAATTTCATTCCTGCATCGATCACATTGCCATTCACGACGGCGCCGTAGGACTGGCGTCCATCTTTACGAAAGCTGACCAGCTTCATCTTTCAAATACCTCACTAACTGCTACCAACCATATACCGGGTTGATTTCAATCCTCGGCTTCCATGGTGAAGCCGTAGTCACATTTCGCCGCTTCGGCACTGACATATCCCTGTACAATATCGTGCCTGATCGAAGCGGGATTCCGCTTTCCGGGTGGTCCAAATCCCCCGCCTCCGCCGGAACGGAGAATATAGGCTTCACCCGCCTCGAGCTGATCAGTCAGCTTGCCATTGGGGAAAACCGTCTCCTCACCGTTGCTGCGGCGTACTGCAACCTGATTGCCCATACCCGGCATTCCGCCGAACAGGCCGTGCGGGGGATTGTTGACGCGCTCGATTCTTGTCTGGAAGTTGATCGGTGCCAGTGCCTCACATTCCTGGACGGTACCCAGCCCGCCACGAAATTCCCCGGCGCCACCAGAATCCTCTCGCAGCGCATATTTTCGAATGATCAACGGATACTTGTTCTCAACTTGCTCTACCGGACCGTTGTGAGTGTCCCCGTCGTTGATGCATATTGTGGCATTGACGCCATCTTCCTGCGATTTTGCTCCCCATCCGCCGCCTATCAGACCGCCAAGATACAGGAATATATCTTCGGTTTCCGGATCCTTGCCGTTTACGTTTGCAACCATCAGGTCGGCATGATGACCTGCGATGACACTGTCCGGCAATGTAGGAGCCAGGGCCTTGAAGATCGTGTCGATAACGGTCATGGGATAGGTCATCCACAGGCGCATGGGCGCCGGACGTCGGGCATTGAGAACAGTACCCTTCGGATTTATGACCTTCAGCGGACGATAGGTGCCGTCGTTGATTGGATATTCCTGTGACGCAGCCAGACACTTGAAGGCAACTTGAGCGCAAGCTTCCCCGGCGCCTGTATTGTAGAATCCCCTGACCTGCGGGCTGACGTTGCTCAAATCAACGGTCATCGTGTCTCCGCTCACCTCGACGCGAACTTGCAGAGGAACCGGCTTTCCGATTTCGATCGCGTCGTCGTCCATGAAAGATTCCGCTTCGTATACGCCGTCAGGAATCTGCCTGAGTTGCTCCCGCGCAGCCGCTTCGCTCTGATCAAGGATTGCATCGATGCTGGCCATGACTGCATCGCCGCCATAGCGATTCATTAACGCCTCGAACTGGCGGGCGCCGGCCCGGATGCTCGCAAGCTGCGCCTGAAGGTCACCCATGGCGCGTTCGGGCATCCGTACATTCATCCGGATAAGGTCATGCAAGTCCTGGTTCAGTTGTCCGGCCTTGTAATATTTGACGACCGGTATCTGCAGCCCTTCTGAAAAAATATCTGTCGTAACCCCGCTCAAGACCCCGCCGATGTCGATCCAGTGGGCCATACACGATGCGAACGCGACCAGTCTGCCTTCGTGAAAGATAGGCTGAGAGAATGTCGGATGATTGAGATGCGATCCTGTAATGTAGGCGTCATTGGTGAGCAGGACATCACCGGGCTGGATATTCTCCGGTCCGAAATGCTCAACCTTGGCGCGTACGGTATCCCCCATGCCGCGAATGAACATCGGCAGGCCGAGGCTGATCGAAAGAGTTTGGCCCCTGGCATCGAACAGGCCGACGGTAAAATCGAGCGCCTCGTAGATGATCATGTTGTAGGCGGTCCGCATAAGGACCGTCTTCATCTCTTCACTCGCAGCGATCAATCCGTTGCGCACGAGTTCGACGGTTATCGGATCGACACGCGCCTCGGCGTCTTCTTCGGTAACAATAGCCGCATTAGACATGATCAAGCCTTTCTTGTGTTGATGAGGAGATTTCCGAGTTCATCGACTTCGAGCGTGTCGCCGGGAAAGACGACTGTCGTTGATGCATATTCCTCAACGAGGGCGGGGCCTGAGATCGTGTTGCCGGCCTGGAGTTGGTCTCTCGCATAGGTCGGCGTCTCAACATAACCTTCCGATACATCGAAGCAGACGTCTCGCGCGCCGGTAAACGCCTGATCAAGCGACGTCTGTCCGCTACGTTCAGTCCTCTCGGCATTGGGTTTGGGAAGGACACCCCTGACCGAACTGCGCAAACTCACCATTTCAACTGGTTTTTCCGGCGAAGCGTGTCCGTAGAGATGCAAGTGTTTCTCATCGAAAAGCCGCCTGATTTCTGCGATGTCAAAACGTTTGAGTACTTCGTCGGGCAGCTCGACCGTCGCGGCATGTTCCTGTTCAACGTAACGCATATCGATGCCACGCTGCATCACAATGCTGGAAACACTTATTCCCGTGTCTTCGATAAGTTGGCGCGCTTCGCCTTCCATTTCTTCGTAATGACCGATCATTACCTTGAAGGGGAGATCATCGAGCTGTTTGAAGATTGACCGGGTGAAATCGTGTCGCAGATCGGTGCGCAACATACCGGTGGCGGCGAAATGTCCCGGAGCGGCGGGAATGAGAACACGCCGAATACCGAGTTCGCGAGCCACAGCGGAAGCATGGAGCGGCCCTGCTCCGCCATAGGCTATCAGGACATCGAAAGCTCCAGGATCGAGACCGCGCTCGCTCGTCACGCCCTTGACAGAATGGGACATGGCGTTGACCGCGATTTTAAGTATTCCGGCCGCAGCTTCCTTCAATTCAAGACCCAGCGGAGAACATAAATTTTCGACAAGAGCTTTCCTCGCCGCTTCAGGATCCAGTCGCATGTTGCCGCCGAGAAACCGGTCCGGAGCGAGGCGGCCCAGGATGAGATTGGCGTCGGTGACAGTGGGCTTCGAGCCGCCGAGAGCATAACAAGCTGGACCGGGATCGGCTCCGGCGCTTTCCGGTCCTACCCGAACCGAACCACCAGGCCCTACCTTGGCGATACTGCCGCCGCCGGTCCCGACCTCATGGATATCGATCATCGTCATCTGTATCGGCAAACCTTCCCGATATCCGCCAACCATGACATTGGAAGTCGTCAATGGCTGCCCGTCCTTGATGACGCCTGCTTTTGCGGTTGTCCCACCCATATCAAAGGCAATTGCGTCTTTCAGTCCAATGACCTCACACAACTCCTTGGCTCCGACAACGCCGGCCGCCGGTCCTGATTCAAGCATCCAGATGCAATGAGTCCGGGCTTCCGGCGCGGAATAAAGCCCACCGCTCGATTTGACGATCAGGAGTGAACCCGGAAAATCACCCTGGCTGAGATGGCTGTCCAGTTGCCCCATATAGTGATTGACCTTCGGCCCGACATAGGCGTTGGCCGCAACCGTCGAGGTTCTTTCGAACTCCCGGTATTCCTGTGACAATTCGTGGGATGCAGTAATAAAGACCTGCGGCAGGCGATCTTTCAGATAATCCCGCACCTTTATTTCATGCTCCGGATTGCGATAGGAGTGCAAGAAGAGGATGGCGACAGCTTCGATTTCCATCTGCTCCAATCGATCCGCTATCGCTGCGATTTCATCCATATCGAGCTTCCGGCAGACCGAACCATCTGCATAAAGGCGCTCGTTTACCTCAAGTCGGAATTGCCGTTCGATAAGCGGCAAGTGTTTGCGAAAATAGAGATTGAAGGAATCTGGCCGGTTGATGCGGCCGATCTCATAGATGTCGCGGAAACCGGCGGTCGTCAAAAGAGCAGTGCGAGCGCCTTTGCGCTCCAGCAAAGTATTGATCGCTATCGTGCTGCCATGAAAGAAAAGGTTCGTATCCGAGATATCTACACCGGTTGCGCCAATTCCATTGGTGATCCCGCCGACAAGGTCATGCGGCTGTGACAAAACCTTTCCGAGTCGAAGTTCGCCACTTCGTTCATCGAAGGCTGCAACGTCGGTAAAGGTGCCTCCAATATCTGCTGCAAGTCGCTTTTTGCGTTCGGTCTTATCAAGCACTTGTACTTCCTTCATTATTTTGAACCGGGATTGGCTTTATGCATCCCTTCCAGCAGTTGGACGCGCATCGGCCATATCTCGCTGAGATGGAGGGCGGTGGTTTGCAGTTCTGGTAATAAGCCCACCAGAAAGTCCTCTGTCGTACGTGCGGCCGGTCCTGAAATGGCCAGCGATCCAACAACCGGAGCGTCGGGCATCGTTTCGTTGCGCACCGCAACTGCGATGGCGTTCACTCCTGCTTCTCCTTCCTGAAAATTGACTCCGTATCCCTGCTCTCGAGTGAGACGCAGCTTTTCCAGGAGTTCTTCCTCGTCTCGCACCGCATGCTCGCCGTAACCGGGCGTTGTCGGGTTGGAGAATCCGACCCGCCGTATAATCTTGAGGGCGTCTTCGTCGCTCAAAGAAGCCAGCCAGCAGGCGCCTGCGCCGGTAGTGTGCAGAATTACTTCGCGTCCCGCCTTGGGTTCATATCGCAAAGGCGAACTTGATCCCTGGGACCAGGCCACCCAGACGAGGCCATCGCCATCCACGATTGCCAATTGCACCAGTTCGCCGGATTTTTCCGCAAGTCCGTCCAGGAGTGGCTGCGCCGCATCGGTCAGACCCATTGTTCCAACATAACGAAAACCAAGCGCAGAAAATCTCAGCGTCAGCATGTACCGTTCCGATATCGGGTCCTGCATGACGTAGCCATCATTCTGAAGCGTCGTCAGCAGCCGGTGTGTGGCGCTTTTTGCCAGCCCCATGACTTGACCGATCATGCTTAACGGCAGGCCATCCTTTTCTCGCGCCAGCAACTGGACAATCCGCAAGGCTCGGCTCAGTGGCGTATAGAGTTTTACGTTCGGCTCTTTCTTCCGGGTTTCCATGAGTTCCCCCTACATCAGGTTCGGCAGAAATGTGGCGATGGCCGGAAAGCCGATCAGAAGTCCGATGACAATGACTTCGCACAACAGAAACCAGGCAACGCCGCGGAATATGATCGGAAGAGTTACATCGTCATCCGTAACACTCTTGATGACGTACACATTCATGCCGACCGGCGGGGTCAGCAGCCCGACTTCGATGAACTTGACGACAACAACGCCGAACCAAATCATATCGACACCGGACGCCCTGAACATCGGCAGCAAGATCGGCAGGCTGATCAGGATGACCCCCAACGGATCGAGAAACATGCCCAAGAAGATGAATATCACCGCGGCCGCGATGATCAGGTGAGCTTCACTGGTCGACCAGTTGCCGATAGCATCGGTAAGGAATGTTCCCGCTCCGCTCATCGCGAGCAATCGCGTCAGCAGGATAGCCCCGATCGCGACCCAGAAGATACTGGCGGTCGTGATGATGGTTTCCAGGATACTCGCCTTCAATGTGTCAATGGTGAGCTTACCCTTTAGAAAAACGAGAATCATTGCAACGAATGCTCCCAGGGCGCCGGCTTCCGTCGCGGTTACTAGGCCGGAATACATCCCGCCGACGATCGCGAGAATCAGTACCAGCAAGGGCCATACGTCACTGAGCGCGCGGAACCGCTGCAACCAACCGGCCGACTGACGCAGTGGAGGCGCGATCTCTGGATTGATCCGGCACCGGATCATGATCATCGCAGCGTAAACTAACGCCGTCAGGAGTCCCGGCAAGATGCCGGCAACGAACAGCTTGCTGACCGAAACCTCTGCGAATATCCCGTATAGTATGAACGTGATCGATGGCGGGATCATCACTCCGAGTGTTCCTGCACTCGCCACAACCCCGGTCGCCAGACGCATATCGTAACCAGCCGCCTTCATTTCTGGGATAGCGATCCTTCCCATCGCTGCGGCGGTCGCAAGGCTCGAACCGGAGGCGGCTGAGAATCCCGCGCAGGCGAAATTCGCGGAAACCGCGAGGCCGCCGGGCACATTTCCCGTCCACATTCGCGCGGCGTTGAATATGCTTGCCGCGATACCCGAGTGGTGAACCAGCGCTCCCATCAGGATGAACATGGGTATTGCTGAAAATGACCAGTGGGACGCAAAGTCGAATGGCTCTGTCTTCAGCTGGCTGGTCGCCACCCCAAGATTGCGAATAAGAGCGATTCCGACTGCAGAGACCCCTATCAGCGCAAAACCGATCGGCACACGCAAAGCAAGAAGGACCAATAGTACGACGAGCGAAAGCAAGCCTATATCGAGACCGGACAGTTCCACATTGACACCTATTGCTCTTCTTCCTGCAGGACAGCGGCAGAGCGGCCCAAAACAAGGCGGATAATTTGAACTGCCAGGACGATGACCATGGCGGCGATGCCGACGACGACCGTGAAACGGCTTGGCCAAACGGGCATTACGCTTGCCGCCGTTTCGATCATTTCCTTGATCTCGTGGCTGTAAAGCGCTTCATCGATGCTGGCCTTGAGCAGCCAGAGAGCAAATACGAGTGCAAAAGCGCGCGTCGAGATATCGAGAATATGACGAGTACGCCCACTCATGTTCTGGGTGAACAAGTCGACAGCGAGATGGCGTTCATATGACTGCACAAGAACCAGTGGCAGGAAGGTAATAGCCACCATGTAATAGACCGAAACCGTCTCCATGGTTCCGCCGATCGGCGCTCCCAGAAACAGTCGCGCAGTGACATCTACGACGATCTGGACCATCATGAGCAATAGACATGCCCCGGCAATCATAGCCATCGTCACATTGAGAATTCGGATCATCATGATATTCCGGCAAAGGGAAAAGGCGAAGGCAACGCCGGTCGCCTTCGCGGAAGGAGTCAGAGCTTGCTCGGATCTACTTTGTCGTAAACATTTTCCCGAAGCAGTTGCTCATAGATTGGCAGTGCCCGATCGAGTTCTGCCTGTGTCAGTTCAGGCGACGGCACCACATCCGCAATACCGGCTTCTTCCGTCAGTTTCTGCCATTTGCGCAGATTCTTGATGAAGGCATCTATGATCGGTTCGGGATTATCAACTCCGATTTTGCGCGCCTCTTCGGCGACTGCCACCGCCTCGGATTCAGCATGCGTTACCGCGAACTCATCGATCTCGTCACCACCAACCAAAACGGTGATTCCGTTCTGTTCTGCAGCATTCAGTGCTTCCAGATATTCACCCATATAACCCTTGATTGTCGTACGGGCTACGATTCCGGGTGACGCCGCCCATAAAGCTTGCTGTTGGGCATCGGACAACCCATCCCAGACGTCACGGTTCAACAGCAGTACACCGATGCTGTTGAACGCACCGATGCCGAAATTGTAGACGGATTCAACAATATCCTCGATTGGATAGGAGTTGAGCCATGCCATGGGGCCCATGATGCAGTCGATCTGGCCACGGGAAATACCCTCTACCATATCGCTGGTCGACATGCTTACGGGCGTACCGCCCATGGCCTGAGCCAGACGGCCCATCGCTCCTGCGGTCCGGATCTTCTTGCCTGAAACATCGGCGAGATTTTCCACCGGAGTGTTGCACATCAAGGAGTAGCCCCCCGCGGTGGAACCGGCAAGGAAAACTGTGTTCGATTTCTTGAAATCCTCGAGACATTCGGGGCAATTGAGGAAATAGGTTTCGTGCGCCGCCCCGTCTGCAGCTATGGGATTGCGAGCTATGAAAGACAGGTCTGTCGGAATCACAGCATGTTTGAGGGGTGAGCGGCTGTAGGCGTTGACGATACCGCCTGCATCGGCCACGCCACTTCCGATACCACGAAAAGCCGTAGCGGCACTAAACAATTGGCCTCCAGGCACAATCTCGAATTCAAGATCCTCGCCTATCTCTTTCGCTATCGGCTGTATGCCGTGTTCAAGAATCAGATGTTCAGGCGGCAAGTAGCTTCCATAGATGAGATTCTCGGCATGAACGGGTACAATTCCGACCAATCCAATCAGCCCTGCACCCACGGCCGTCCATCGCATTTTGTATGTCATCGAACTCCTCCAAATGAATCCATTGGAACAATGTTCCAGTTTTAGCATTTCCGTCAAGCGCGCTCAGATTGAATCTCAAATTTCTTGTGATTTTTGTGTTACTTGTTATTTTACAATCAATTAAATGCAATCAGCGCCAAAGAATTGTGAGGCCTTCTGGCTTGGCTGCAATACGCTGATACAAGTATTGGTTGTTCTATGGCTGAGGGCTGCGGCGAGAACAAGTGGCTACCCGTTGATTTCCCGGCGCTCGCAACAAAGCGGCTGCCAGCTTTGGAAATGCGATCCGGATCCTTTCAGGGCGGGAAACATTGGTGGACGATCGATGAAACGACTCCGTCCGAAGGCAAACGCTTTGTCGCGGTCTCATCTTATCTGGCCTGCATGACGGCGAAGGACAGCATCGGGCCTGGACGCTGTGACAAAACGAGGAGCAGAAAAACCAGCATGGATGCTTACGCAAGGAAATGGAGTGGTTATCTTCCAATCAAGATCTGTCTTGATCATGAAGCAATGTGAAAGTCAGAATGTCTGTCTTAACTTCATGGACCCGGATGCCTGCCAGTTCGCTTCAGGCCCCAATTCGGACATTCGTGGTCACCCTGCGCACGACCGCTCACCATCCTTTTGAAACAAGAGCGCATCGCCAGGGAATGTCCTAAAAGTCAGCTTTTCAATCATCTGCAACAGCTTTTAGTTTGTGCCTAAGTGTCTGTCCAAGAATGGCCGGTTAGGCATCGGGGGTTGAGTGAAGGACGGCAATCAGATTCTTTGTATTTTGCGACAAATACGGAGAAATCGAAAGGCCTTGACACCCTTCACCCGCCGTCACCATGACAGAAGCGGGCTGCGTTTTGCAAGTGACCTCACTGACCGGGGATGGAGCATGGTCGAGTCCTTGATGCCGCCCCAGCCGCAGCGGGGTCGCAGGCGCAAGACGTCACCGCGCTCCGTAATGGACGCCATCTTCTACCTGCTGCAATCGGGATGCCAATGGGCGTTGCTGCCGCACGATTGCCCACCGAAATGCACGGTCCATAACTATTTCAAACGGTTCTGCCGGGACGGGACGTGGCGGCGTACTCATGACGCGCTTTACCGCAGGACGCGGCAACTGGAGGGCCGCGAAGACCAACCGTCATTTGCCATTATCGATAGCCAGTCGATGTAGAACGGCCCGGACGCCCACAGTGATATCGATTATGATGCGGGCAAGAAGATCAAGGGCCGCAAGCGCCACATTCTGGTCGACACGTTAGGCATGCTTCTCAAGGCGGAGGTCCACTCGGCGGGCATTCAGGATCGCGACGGAGCAGCCCTCGTCTTCGACAAGCTCACAAGCCGCTTTCCCTTTATCGAGACATTCTGCGGCGATGGCGGCTACCAGGGACCAAGTCCAGGCCGCAAACCCGAGACCTAAAGAGATAGTCAAACGCAATCAGGCCGATTTTGAGGTGCCGCCAAAACGCTGGATCTTTGAGCGCACACTTGCATGGCTTGGAATAAACCGCCGCTTGGCGAAGGATTTCGAGCGGTTCTCAACGACAAGCCTCGCCTTCATCCAGACCGCAATGATAAAGCTCATGACAAGAGGCTCGCCCGCTACCAGCGTTCTTGAACAGACTCTAAGGCTAATGTTCGGTATGACTGGCCACGTCGTAGTATTGCAGATATGCCCAAGTTCCGCTTGGGGCCAGACCTGCGATGCGCGTGACCTACAGAAGAACAATCACACAAATCCATCCGAAGGTGCCGATCCAATAAACCAATGTCGTACTTGGAAGCATAATCCCGAAAGATCTAATTCCCATTCGATAGCTGACATAGTGCTGACACAGACCGCATCAGGCTAACAGTATGGAAGCTAAGCGCTTGATTTTAATGGCGCGCTCGGGAAGATTCGAACTCCCGACCCCCAGATTCGTAGTCTGGTGCTCTATCCAGCTGAGCTACGAGCGCGCGTCGCAGGACGGTTTACCGACCGCGAGACGGCTACCTAATCCTTTCGTGACGGGAATGCAAGCACCGCCAGTCTAAAAAATTGCTCGCTCCACACGCGCAGAACTTCCGTTCTACGGGGATAAGTCGGCTTTGCCCGCTGCGCCGCCCGGCGCGGCGGAAAGGTGGGAAGCGCCTCCAACCGGCTGATCGGGGAGGGTGATGCGGAACAGGGTTCCGGGCTCCGGTTTGTCAACGAGCCGAATTGCGCCTCCATGCGCGCGCACCAACTCGTCGGAAATCGCAAGGCCAAGTCCTGTTCCACCGGCGCGCGCCGATCCGTGAAACGCCTTGAACAGATTTTCAAGCGCCTTTGCCGGCATGCCCGGCCCGGTATCGTCGATGTCGATGATCGCGTTGCATCCCTCGCGGCTCGCCGAAACCGTGATACGGCGAATGACCGATGGATCGCTGCTGTTCGACGCTTTCAGCGCCTCGAGCGCATTGCGGCAGATGTTGTGGACGACACGAAACAGCTGTTCGCTGTCGGCGACGATCTCGAAACCATTCTCGACATCGTTTACGAACTCCACAGCAACGCTGTCGTCATGCGCCTTGTCGCCGGCGATTTCGGGATCGATGATCAGCAGATCGCGCACGTCGGAAACCAGCATATCAAGGCGCACCAGCCGCTTGTTCGGGTCAGCCTCGCGCGCCCGACCATAATCGAGAACATCGCGCGTATAGGAGACGGCGCGATCAATCGCGCGCAGCAGCTTCGGCGAAAAGCGCTTGACCACCGGATCGTCAACTTCCGTCAGTCGGTCCGATATCAGTTGCGCCGAAGCCAGAATATTGCGCATGTCATGATTGATCTTGGAGACAGCCAGACCAAGATTGGCCAGATGCTGCTGTTCTTTCAGCGTTTGCTGCAGGGTTTCCTGCATGCCGGCAAGATGCTTTTCGGCAATTCCCAATTCGTCGCCAGACCGGCTGGGTTGGATGATCCTGGCCGGATTGTCCGGCTCGCGGGAAAACGCCTCCATGCTTGCCGTCATGCGCCGAATGGGGCGAATCATCATCGTGTTGATGGCGACAAACACCAGTCCCGCCGTCATGAAGGAAATTATCAGCGACAGCGCCAGGACATTGCGGCCATAGATGAGCATTGCGCGACGCAGCGGCGCCTCTTCCATCACCACATCGATGACCATGTCGGTTCCGCTCACCGGACCATAAACCCGGATAATACGATCCTCACCCGAAAACAGCGTTGCGAAGGCGTCCCCGATCGCCGTCAGAGGACCGGTTTCGGCAAGATCGTATTGCTGATCGACCTCGGCAGGCATGTCGGAACTGGCGATAAGCCGGGACATGCCGCCGGTTTTGAGGGCGATTGACTTGGTGCCGGTCGCCATCAAGGCGTCGTCCTGGATCGGCCGCGGCAGATCCATATTCTCCCATCCTTCGATAACGATGCTGGCCGCCGCCGCCGTGCGCAACCGGTCCTCGAGCCAGCGCAACCGTGTATTGGCCACAGACGGCACGAAGATCAGAACTTCGGCGATCATGACAAAGAGAATCGTCAGCAGCAGCAGCTTGCTGGAGAGGCTGTGACGTGGTTTCTCGCCACTGCCTGCTCCGCGGACTTGCTTCTCACCGCTGAATTCTTGTCGTTGCATGTTCATGACTGAAGCTGTTCGTTCAATACTTACAGCGGTATAGACCTTTTCGGCAAACGACGAAACCAGCTAGCCAAAGCGGCGTAATAAACGGATGATTCTGCGCACCAGCGGTTTGCGCGTAAGCGGCAGATAGCTTGCCACGATCGCCCGCCGTCCAATCTCGCTCATGGTGGGATAAGGAGGAACGTAGTCCCGGCCGTCACCAAGTTTCATTTTGCGGCTGACGGCCAGCGTCCAGAGATTGATCATCTCGCCCGCGCCGGCGCCAACGATCGAAACGCCGACGATGCGACTACGGGAATCGACGATGAGCTTGATATGCCCGTCGGTCAGGCCTTCCGCCTGGGCGCGGTCGTTCTCCGCATAGGGCCAGCGCAGCAACCGGATCGTCTTGTTCTGCGCCCGCGCCTGATCCTCCGTAAGGCCGACATGGGCAAGTTCCGGATCGGTGAAGGTTACGCGCGGGATGATCGTTGCGTCTTCCCGCGCCGGTGTCCTGAACAGGATCTGTTTGATGACGAGACTGGCGTGATAGCTTGCGACATGGGTGAACTGCAGGCCGCCGGCGACGTCTCCGATCGCGAAAACGCGGCGGTTTGATGTCTTGAGGTTCCGCCCGACCTTAATTCCTTTTGCATCATATCGCACGCCTGCTTCATCAAGCCCGAGATCGTCGACACTCGCCGCCCGGCCGGTGGCGACAAGAAGATGGCTGCCTTCAATTGTGCGGGGTCCCTCGCTGGTCTCCACGGCGAGCCGGACGCCGCTTCTCCCACGCTTCTTGACTTCAGACACCGTTGCGCCCTCGACAATCGCCACGCCCTCTGCGCGCATCCTGTCGAGCACGACGGCGCCCAACTCGGGGTCTTCCTTGCTGAGCGCTCTGGCCGCTTCCAGCACCGTGACCTGCGACCCCAGGCGATGATAGGCCTGGGCCAGCTCAAGGCCGATCGGTCCACCGCCAATGATGACGAGCCGACGCATCGGCGCTGTTCTATCGAAAATCGTCTCGTTCGTGAGATAGTCGACGTCCTCAAGTCCGGGTATAGGCGGAATTGCCGGCTTCGAACCTGTCGCCACGACGAAGCGGCGCGCGCGGATTTCAAAATTAGCAGCAACCACCGTATCGGGACCGGCAAACCGGCCGTGGGCGCGGATGACCTTGACGCCGAGCGCTGTGAAGCGTTCTTCGGAATCATTCGGCGCAATGGCCGAGATTGCTCTTTCAATGTGAGCGCGAACTTGCCTGAAGTCGATAGTCGCCTCGCCCGCCTTTACCCCGTAGGCCGGCGCCGATTCGATCGCGTGGGCGTGTTTGGCCGCAGCGATCAGCGCCTTGGAGGGAACGCAGCCATAATTCAGGCAGTCGCCTCCCATCTTGCCCGCCTCGATCAGCACAACTTCGACACCGAAAGCAGCGGCGGCGGCGGCTACGGTCAGTCCGCCCGAACCAGCGCCGATGACACAGATGTCAGGACGGAGTATCTCGGTCATCGAACAATCCTCGGCTACCATGAAAGCGATTGGCTGACGGCGTCAGGATGACCCGCCGCTCCTGCGCCAGTACTTCTTCACCGCAAGCGGTATAGCGGCAATAACGGCCAAAGCGAAGAAGGCGATGGTCAGTTCAGGCGTCACGATGTCGGACAGGGACAGGGTCTCGCCGGCCGCGGCGGCCGAGACGATGACGCTGTCGAGACCCTCGCCGAGATAGGCGTAGGCGAAAGTCCCGGGCAGAATGCCAATCAGCGTCGCCAGCACATAGGTGCGCAGGCCTACGTTGAAAAAGGCCGGAGCAATATTGATCGCAAAAAAAGGAAAGATTGGCGCAAGGCGCAGCACGAGGAGGTATCCGAAAGCATCCTCCTGAAAATTGTCTGCGGCGCGGCTTACCGCCGGACCGGCTTTTTTCTTCAAAACGTCGCCCAGCGCCGACTTCGCCGCAAGAAAAAGAACAGTCGCGCCAATGGTTGCGGCGACAGCGGTCAAAACACCCCCCCAAAACCATCCAAACAGGAACCCGCCCAGGATCGTCAGGAGGGATGCAGCCGGAAAAGCGAATGCGACCGCCGCGGTATAGACAATGAAATAGATGAGGGAAGCCATGTAGACATGGTCGCCAACATAGGATTTCAGATATTCGCGATTTTCGACGATCGCCTCAAGCGACAAAAAACGGTGCAGGCCGAGCATATAGCCCAGCAGCAATCCTCCCAATATCATCAGAACCGGGATGAACCGACGCGCGACAAGCCGGAACCCGGAGCGATTCTCCGTCTTTCCGTCCAATTCGCCATCATGCTCCGTCACCGTCATTTCCAATCCTGTACTCCGATGTCTGACCCTAGCGGCGTCCACCCTGAACTCGAATCTAGGGGTTCCCTGTCGACCGGGCCAGTGACATCCTTCGCCGATTGCAAAACGTCTGCGTGATCGCGGCGTCCGACGGGCTCACGATGGCGTGAAGCGCGGCGGCGACCGGCAATCATGCGGCAATCCTGCGCAATTGACTCGCCTGTGTCGAGTGCGTATAAGCCGCGCACGTTCGGGTTCAAACATTCCGGCGGCGTGATTTTGCGCGCAACGACCGGTCCGGACACAATCGCAACGCTACTGTTCTTAACAGACCCAAGAAGGGCCGCACACCGCGGTATTGAAATAAATGACAAAGCGTACCTATCAACCCTCGAAACTCGTGCGCAAGCGCCGGCACGGATTCCGCGCCCGCCTCGCAACAAAGGGAGGCCGCAAGGTTCTCGCAAATCGCCGAGCTCGTGGGCGCAAGCGCCTGTCGGCGTAAGCTCGAACCCTGCCTGGTCCACTCAGCCAAAGGCCAAAGAAGGGTCCATGTCGCCGCACAGGCAACCGCCAGAACTCGGACGATTGAAGAAACGATCCGACTTTCTTGCCGTTCGCAAGGGCGATCGACGAAAGGGTCCCTTTTTCGTGCTGGAAGTGCTCGACCGGGAAAGGCCGGACGAGGCGGCCCGTATTGGCTACACGGTGACCAAACGCCAGGGAAACGCCGTGGAACGCAACCGGATCAGGCGCAGGCTCAGGGAAGCCGTTCGTCTGTCCGCGGCGTTTGATATGAAGCCCGGCCATGACTATGTGGTGGTAGCGCGAAGGGACGCGCTCGATGCGCCGTTCGGCGCGTTGACTGAATCGCTCTGCCAGCGAATTGCACGCAGCAGCAGACCGAAAGACACGCGCGGCGGCCAGAGGCAGCCCGGACACAGGAACGCCTAATGGAAAACAACCGCAATTACATCGTAGCGATCGTCCTTTCGCTGGCGATTCTGATCGGCTGGCAGTTTTTTTTCGTTCAGCCTCGCATTGAGCAGGAGCGTGCGGCTCAACAACAGCAAGCCGAAATGCAGGCGAACACGCCGGCGGCCGAAGGGCAGAATCAGTCCGGTCTTCCCGCCGCAACGTCCCAGGGCAGCGTTCCCGGCACCGAAAGTCCGTCAGGCGGAGCGACGATATCGCGGGACGCCTCGCTTTCGCAGAATGAACGCGTGAACATTGACACCCCGGATCTCACCGGCTCGATCAACCTGAAGGGCGCGCGCTTCGACGACCTGAAGCTGAAAAACTATCATCTCACGGTCGATCCATCGAGCCCGATCATCGAACTTCTGTCTCCAGCCAATCTGGACAACGGGTATATCGCCGAGTTCGGCTTCGTCGGTAACGAGACGAGCGGATCTGTTCCCGGTCCTGACACGATTTGGTCAACCGAAAGCGTAACGCTCTCACCGGATTCTCCCGTTGTGCTTACCTGGGTCAATGACAAGGGCGTAGAATTCACTCGCACGATCGCCGTCGACGAGCACTACCTGTTCACGATCGAAGACAGCGTCGCCAATGCGGGCGATACGGCCGTTTCGGTGTCGCCATATGGGCGCGTGACGCGGTTCGAGAAGCCGGACCTTACGGGTATCTGGATTCTGCACGAGGGTCTGAAAGGATATATCGGCGAAGACGGTCTTCAGGAAATCGACTATGACGACGTCGCGGAGGCCAGCACAATCACGCCTTCGAAGGCGGCGACCGGCTGGCTCGGTTTCGCTGACAAATACTGGGCGACCGCGATGGTCCCGGCCCAGGGCAGGGAATTTCAGTCACGTTTCACCTATCGTGACGACGGCGGCGTGCGCTACCAGGCGGATTTCCTTTCGGATCCCCTTACGATCCAGCCTGGAGCAACGCAATCCACGAAGCAATTGCTGTTTGCCGGCGCAAAGGAAGTTCCCGTCATCGACAGTTACCAGGAAGCCTACAACATCGTCCATTTCGACCTGATGATCGACTGGGGCTGGTTCTTCTTCCTGACCAAGCCGATGTTCTTCGTGCTCGACTACTTCTACAAGATGTTCGGAAATTTCGGCATCT
This sequence comes from Flavimaribacter sediminis, assembly GCF_019492055.1. Classification (GTDB taxonomy): domain Bacteria; phylum Pseudomonadota; class Alphaproteobacteria; order Rhizobiales; family Rhizobiaceae; genus Flavimaribacter; species Flavimaribacter sediminis. Next base: position 770,758 of record NZ_JAICBX010000002.1, read on the forward strand.
CGATCCTGCTGACGACCGTCCTCGTCAAGCTCATCTTCTTCCCGCTCGCCAACAAGTCCTACAAGTCGATGGCGGCGATGAAGAAGTTCCAGCCGAAGATCGAGGAACTCAAGCAGAAATTCGGAGACGACCGTCAGGGCATGCAAAAAGCCATGATGGAGCTCTACCGCAAGGAAAAGATCAATCCGGTCGCCGGCTGCTGGCCGATGCTTCTGCAGATTCCGGTGTTCTTTGCGCTCTACAAGGTGCTCTACATCACTATCGAGATGCGCCACGCGCCGTTCTTCGGATGGATTCAGGACCTTTCCGCTCCGGACCCGACCTCCGTGTTCAACCTGTTCGGCCTGCTACCCTTCGATCCGCCTGCGATGCTGATGATCGGGATCTGGCCGCTGATCATGGGCTTCACCATGTTCCTGCAGATGCGCATGAACCCGACGCCTCCTGATCCGACCCAGGCGATGATATTCAACTGGATGCCTGTGGTGTTCACGTTCATGCTCGCCACCTTCCCGGCCGGCCTCGTTATCTACTGGGCCTGGAACAACACGCTGACGATCCTGCAACAGGGCGTGATCATGAAACGGCAGGGCGTGGATATTCCGCTGTGGAGCAACCTGACGGGGCTTTTCCGGCGAAAACCGAAGGCTGCGGAATAGCGGTCTGATCCTGCGATGGACCACAACGCCGACACCTCGGAAAAATCGCCGTTTTCGCGCCCCTGGACCTTCATCCGGGGCGTGCCGGCGATGAAATTCCTGCCGCCGGAGGGCCCGCCTGAAGTGGCCTTCGCCGGGCGCTCCAATGTTGGCAAATCATCGCTGATCAACGCCCTCGTCCGGCAGAAGGGCCTGGCGCGCACGTCCAACACGCCGGGTCGCACGCAAGAACTGAACTATTTCGTTCCGGACGGATACTCCGGAGAATCCGGCGATCTGCCTCCGATTGCGCTGGTCGACATGCCGGGATACGGCTTCGCCAAGGCGCCGAAATCTCAAGTCGACCAATGGACGCGTCTCGTCTTCGATTATCTGCGCGGCAGAGCAACGCTGAAACGCGCTTTCGTGCTGATCGACGCGCGCCACGGAATCAAGAAGAACGACGAAGACGTGTTCGATCTGATGGACAAGGCGGCTGTCTCCTACCAGATCGTGCTGACAAAGACCGACAAGATCAAGGCCGCCGGACTTCCCCGCCTGATTGGGGAAACCACAGCCAAGCTGGCGAAACGACCAGCCGCCTTTCCACAGGTTCTCGCCACCTCCTCGGAGAAGGCGGCGGGCCTGGAGGAGCTGCGAGACGCTATCCTCTTTGCCGCAAGAGCTTGATAAGCTGCGACATTATCAATTAACTGTCTCGATGGCCCGCACATGGCGGCGCATGGGAGAATGGATTCATGACAGGAGACGGCAAGCACGAGCCTCAACAAGTGGCGATGGCCTGGGCCGTGCATGCGCTGACGGCGTCCGGCATTGTGCTGGGTTTCCTGGCTCTGGTCGCGATCCTCAACAACGACAAGACCGCGGTCTTCATGTGGCTGGGTCTGGCGCTGTTCGTTGACGGCATCGACGGGACAATCGCGCGAAAGCTGCATGTGCGCGACGTCACGCCTCAATTCGACGGCACAACCCTCGACAATGTAATCGACTATTTCAACTACGTCGCCGTTCCGGCCATGATGGTCTACTGGTTCGGCCTCGTTCCGGACGGCTGGGCGACCATATCGGCTGCCGCGATCATGGCCGTATCGCTCTATACTTTCGCCAATACGGCTATCAAAACATCAGACTACTATTTTTCAGGCTTCCCGGCGCTGTGGAATGTCGTCGTTCTCTATTTTCACATTCTCCAGACCAGTCCGACGACCAATCTGGTTGTGATTGTCATACTGTGCATTCTGACTTTCATTCCGCTGAAATATGTTCACCCGTTCCGCGTCACCGAATGGCGAAGCGTGACGGTGCCGGTGACTGTGCTTTGGGCGGCGACAACGCTTCGGCTGGTGCTTATTCCGCCGGAAGGATCGAAGATACCGGACGCCTCTTCGGTCATCTTCTGGCTGTGGATCCTGTCGACCGTTTATTTCGCGGCGTTGTCGATCTGGCGCTCGCTGAGGCCGGAACTCGACAAGAAACCTCCAGGCTCAGACGCCGAACTCTAACCGCCGGACCCTTCGCCACTGAGCGACATGTCCAGCAGGAAGCGTGATTTCGGAATAAAAGCCTCCTGAAAGGAATAGGCTCCGTCATGTGACTGGGCGATCAATGTGAGAACCATGCATTGATTCCCCGGTGAAACACCGATGATCGACTGAACCGAGTGCTCCGGCTCCGTCAGTGAAACGCGCTGGGTCACCTTGAGGGTGGGCCGATCGAACTGTGACGAAAAGATTTGCTTGAGATTGACGTTGTCGAACACCGAAGGCTCGATCTTCATAAGAGCGCTGAAGTGGGTGGCGCCAAGATACATTCGGCTGAAACAGGCGAATTCTCCCGCCACGTCGATTCGGCGCTCGATCTCCACGAAGCCCAGCTGATCCGGTCCGAGGATGGCTGCCGCCGCGTCGCTCATCACGGTGCGGCGACCGATCAGCTTTGAAAACACCGGGGCGAAATCGCCGGTCTGCGGATCGAAGAACCGGTAGTGCCAGAGCTCCGTCATGCGCCGGCGCGGTGCTGAAACATAGGTTCCGTGCCCCTGGTGACGCTCGATATAGCCATCCAGCCGCAATGCGTTCAATGATTTCTGCACGGTTCCCAGGCTCACATTGAGCGCGCGGGCCAGCCATTGTTCGGGCGGCAATTGCGTATCGATGGACAATTCGCTGTTTACGATCAGTTTCGACAGGCATTTCTTCAGTCTGAGATACACCGGCACGCCGTCTTCGGAAGACGTCAGATAGGCGTTGACGATCAATCGCCCGGCCGCATCCCATTTGCGTTCCGGGCCGGTTTCACGTGGTTCGCCTGTCATCAACTTGTTCATCTCACCAGTTTCCTCCTCGATTCCAGTCTCTTTGCACAAATTATAATCACGCGCCAGAAATTAAATCTAATATAGCTATATAGCTATTGACTTCTGAAGGTATAACGCTGTTAATTTTCAACATCCCCTGCGTTGGGCGGGGGCCAATACAAGAGCGGAGAACCAAATATGACTGGAAGGATTGCAGCAGTCGCAGCGGCGATAGCGATCGCGGTCGCCGGTGTCGCAAGCGCCCACGCCGACGACTACGTACAGACACCGCAAAAGACATTCAGGCTGGCCCACGGCAATGCGCCGGGATCGCCCTACGATCTGGGAGCCAATCGGTTCGCGGAGCTGGTGGAAGTCTACTCGCGCGGCGCCATGAAGGTTGACGTCTATCCCGCCGCCCAGCTTGGCGGCGAACAGGCCGTGGCCAAGGACGTGCAGCTGGGCGTGATCGACATGACCGCCGTGCCGACCCAGAACGCATCCATGTGGTACAAGCCGATGGACGTGTTCGTCCTGCCCTTCCTTTTCAAGGATCGGTTCCATGTTGACGCGGTCGTTGAGGGACCGATCGGCGAGGAATTATTCGAGGAGTACCGCGAAGCCTCCGGCGTTCGCGTCATCTCGGTCTTCGAATACGGCAACCGCGCGCCGATGAACAATGTTCGGCCGATCACCACGCCGGCCGACTTTGCAGGCATCAAGTTCCGCGTGCCGAAGAACGACATCATGGTCGACGCCTACCAGGCGCTCGGCGCCAACCCGACCGCTATTGACTGGGGCGATCTCTACGGCGCTCTGCAGCAGGGCGTTGCCGACGGTCTCGAAGGTCCGCCGCAGAACATGATCGACGCCAAGTTCTTCGACTTCCTGAAGTACTATTCCTATGTCGACCCGTTCTTCGGCGTCGTGATCATGATCATGAACGACGACATCTTCAACAGCCTGACCGAAGAAGAACAGGCCATCATCCTGCGCGCCGGCAGCGAAGCCGGACAGTACCAGCGCTGGGTATCGGCCAAGTCGCATGTCGACGGCATGGAGCGGCTGAAGGAAAAGGGCGTCGAGGTCAACATCGTCGAAGACCGTCAGCCCTTCATGGACGCGGTCAAGCCGGTGGTCGACAAGTACAAGGCCGAAATCGGCTCGGAACTGGTCGACAACGTCATGGCGGCCGGAAACTAGGGCGCGCCACGGTCGCGGCCGAAAGGTCGCGGCCGCTGGACGGCTGATGTCCGAACCGTAACTTCCAACTGAAAAACAGAGGCGGCGATGAAGAAAATTCTGACCCTGATCGATCGCAAACTTGAAGAATTCATGATCGTCGGACTGATGACGATCCTGGTATGCGGCCTCGTCTACTCGGCCTTCGTCAGATATTTCGTCACGATACCCGCGCTGACAAGATTCACCTACATTTCCGAAGAAGCATCGATCTTCTCTTTCATCTGGCTGATCTATTTCGGCGCGGCCCTTGCGGCGCGCGACGGCGCCCATTTCCGCGTATCGGCCCAGTTTTCGCGCTTGCCTGAGCGGTTGAAGCCCTGGCGCTTTCTGCTGGCGGACATCGTCTGGGTGCTGTTCAACCTCTTCGTCGTCTATCAGGGCTACGAACTCGTTCGCATCACGACGACGCGGACCGAAAACAGCCTGGCGCTCGGCATTCCCATGTGGATCGTCTACCTGATCATACCTCTCTCCTTCCTGCTCACCAGCTGGCGCGTCGTTCAACGCTACATCCGCGGAGAGCATTTCAACGACACCGAGAAGGCCGCCGCCGTCTAGCCGCGGCCGCAGAGGAGCAGGAAACAACGCCATGGGCATCGACGCAGCCACCCTATCGGCCATCATCTTTTCCATGCTGGGCCTCTGTCTGCTTATCGGCGTTCCGATCGGCTACTCGCTCGGCATCGCCACGGTGGCGGGGCTCTATTTCAGCCCGATCCCGCTCATCTATATCGCCCAGACGCTCTATACCGGCACGGAGCTTTTTCCGCTGATCGCCATTCCGGGCTTCGTGCTCGCCGGCGACCTGATGATCCGCTCCAAGATCACCGACAAGCTGATCCGCCTCGTCTTCCTCTCGGTCGGCAACATTCCGGGCGGTCTCGGCGTCGTGACGGTTGTCGCCTGCGGGCTCTTCGCCTCGATTTCCGGCTCCGGCCCGGCGACGACGGCGGCGATCGGCGGCATCATGATTTCGGCCATGGTCAAGGCAGGTTATCCGCCGGCCTATGCAGCAGCCGTGACGGCGGCCGGCGGCACGCTGGGCGTGCTGATCCCCCCGTCCAATCCGATGATCATCTACGGCGTGGTCGCGGATCTTTCCATTCCGCACCTCTTCGTCTCCGGGGCCGTGCCTGGCCTGCTTCTGGTCGCCGTGCTGTCGGCCTATTGCTACATAACCGGCAGGATACGGGGTCTCAGAGGCAGCGGCGAAAAGCTGACCCTTCCGAAGTTCTTCATCGCCTTCAAGGGCGCCATCTGGGCGCTTCTGATGCCGATCATCGTGCTGGGCGTGATCTACACCGGCATGGCGACGCCCACCGAGGCCTCGATGGTCGCGGTGCTCTACACCATGATCCTCGGCTTTGCCGGACGCACGCTGAAGCCTTCCGACATCTTCGAGGCGATGGTGACGACGGGCAAGCTGACCGGCGCGATCCTGATCACGATGGGACCGGCCATGGCGTTCGGCAAATTGCTGACCATGTATCAGGTTCCGGTTCTGCTCGGGCAAGGCATCGGCGAACTGACGTCGAACCCGACGCTGCTGTTGTTGATGGTCGGCGGTCTGCTGATCATCGCCGGCACCTTCATGGAGGGTTTGAGCACGATCATCCTGCTCACTCCGGTGCTGTTGCCGGTGCTGAAGGCAGCCGGAGCAGATCCTGTGCAATTCGGCATCCTGCTCGTCGTGATGATGGAGATCGGTTTCCTCACGCCGCCGCTTGGCGTCAACGTCTTCGTCGCCTCGGCGATCGCCAAACTGTCCATCGAGGAGATTTCGAAGGAACTCATTCCTTTGATCGCGGTGCTTCTCCTCTACGCACTCGTTATCATCCTTTTCCCCACAATCAGCACCTGGGGCTATCACTACATGACAGGCAGGTAGAATGGCGCGCATAGGTTTCATCGGACTGGGCAATATGGGCTTCCACATGGCCCTCAACCTGCTCGGGAAAGGCCATGTCGTGGCCGGCTACGACAGGGACGAGGGTCAGGTCGCAGCGTTCGGACAGGAAGGGGCAAAAGTCTGCGCCTCGGCGGCAGAAGCGGCGGAGGATGCGGAGTTCGTGATCACCATGCTGCCCGACGGGCCGGTGGTCGAGGAGGTCATGCTGGGCGCAGGCGGCACGGCCGCGGCGATGGCGCCGGGCGCATTGCATATCGACATGAGCACGATCCTTCCCACCCAGTCCGACGCAATTCGCGAAGCGCTGGCGGCGAGAGGCGTCACCATGATCGACGCTCCGGTCGGACGGACCGCCAGCGAAGCGCGGACGGGCAAACTGTTGATCATTGTCGGATCCGACAGCGAGCAGCTTGAACGCGCCCGGCCGCTGTTCGAGTGCATGGGAGATACGATCGTACATTGTGGAACAGCCGGCTCCGGCATCCGCATGAAGCTCGTCAACAATTACATGACAACGGTGACCAACCTCGTCACCGCCGAGACGTTGACCCTCGCCGCGTCCTGCGGCATCGAGACGGCGACCGCGCTGGAGGTTTTACGGGGTACGGCCGCCGGTCGGGGACATATTAACACGACCTACCCGGACAAGGTTCTCAAGGGCGACGTCACGCCCGGTTTCATGATCGCGCTGGCGCGCAAGGATCTGGTGCTGGGACTGAAAACAGCCGAGGGCGCCGGCGTCAAGCTGACGACAGGCGCCGCCGCGCTCGACGTCTATGATTTCGCTGTCGACGCGGGGCAGGGCGGCGAAGACTGGACATCGATATTGAACATTGTGCCCGACTTGCCGTAATGGCGACGTCACGGCCAATCAAACCACCGGACCTGAGGGGAACGACCGTTTCACTCTGGTCTGCATCCAAAGCATGCGCTCGCCGGGCGCCAGGAGTCACGGAATATGCCCTACTCGACCTATCGCCCCGACCTTATGGGCACAGCCGAACTAGAGGCGCCGGCGGAGATCGTTGCGGGTTCGATGCAGGAACTTGTCCTCACCTATCGGTGCGGGACCTTTGGCGTCGACGACACCGGCTCGATCAAGATCGGCTTCCGGTTCGCAACCGATATGGGACAGGTGCAGTTCGACGATCCGGCCGCGGCGGGCTTCACGACAGCCGAGGCGTCCAACGGCGCGCCGCTGCAGCTCAAATGGGAGTTCAAGCGCAATATCCGGCCGTGGAGCCGCTCGCTTTATGTAGGCGTCAGCGGCGACTATCTGTCGCCCGGCGACACGATCACCATCCGGTTCGGAGACCGGCGCCACGGATCTCCCGGCATCCGGATGCAAACCTACTGTGAAAGCGAGTTCGAGTTCCGGGTCTTCGTCGACGCCATCGCAACCTATGACTACGTGGCGCTTCCCGAAAGTCCGAAAGTGTCCATCGTTTCCGGGCCTCCTGTCCACTGGAAGGCGGTGCTGCCGACGCTGGTCAAGACAGGCGAACCATTCGCGCTTGGCCTGAAGGGCGAGGACAGATGGAGAAATCCGTCCCGTCTCGACGGGGTGCGTTTTGCCATCAAGCCGAGCGCTGCATTCGACGGATTGCCAGCGAGCGTCGAGGCCAGCCCTGGCGAGCGCTCGCTGCGCGTCGAAGGGCTCTGCCTTGCTTCGCCCGGCGAGCATGCGCTGGAAATCGAGGTCGAAGGCCACGATGCGGCGTTCCGGACCAATCCCGTCCGCGCCGAAGCCGATCCGGATTTCCTGCACGCCTGGGGCGACACGCACGGGCAATCCAACGAGACGCTGGGCACCAACGACGCGGCGGAATATTTCGCCTTCGGCCGTGATCTCGCCTTCCTCGACGTCATCGGCCATCAGGGCAACGATTTCCAGATCACCGACGAATTCTGGGCGGAGCTGAACGAGACGACGCGGGCCTTCGACGAACCGGGCAGGTTCGTGTGCTTTCCCGGCTATGAGTGGTCTGCCAACACCGCCGTCGGCGGCGACAGGAACGTCCATTATCTGAACGAGGGCGAGCCGATTTTCCGGTCCTCTCACGCACAGATCGAAAGCCTGAGGACCGAACCGGACGACGCCTGGACGGCGAAAGACCTCTTTGGGCGGCTCGATCCGGACAAGTGCGTGGTGGCGGCCCATGTCGGCGGGCGATACGCCGATATCGTTCATTCCCACGACGCGCGGCTGGAAACAGCCGTTGAGGTGCATTCCTCCTGGGGCACGTTCGAATGGATCGTTGAGGACGCCTTCAGGCAGGGCTACCGCGTCGGCATCGTCGCCAACTCCGACGGCCACAAGGGAAGGCCCGGCGCGTGTTATCCCGGCGCCTCGTTCTTCGGCTCGATGGGCGGCCTCACCTGCTTCCTGACGTCAGAAACCAGCCGTCTCGCGATCTTCGACGCGATGAAAAAACGCCGGCATTACGGAACAACGGGCGCGCGAATTTTTCTGAACACCGAAGCGCAGTTCGCCACGCCAGTGCGCTATTTCGACGGTGACCCGGGCGGCGGAGCGCAAAGCGTTGGCGCGACAAATGTTGCGCTGATGGGCGCGATCGTCGAGACCGATCAGGAAAATCTGCGCTACGTCGTGAACCTGACCGGCTCTGCTCCTCTCGAGCGGATTGATCTGTTTGACGGCCTGGAATGCCTCGAGACGATCCGTCCCTGGACGATAGACAAGCCGTCCCGCCGCCTTCGCATTGTCTACGAGGGCGCAGCCTCGCGCGGCCGCTCGCGAGCGATGCTATGGAACGGCGAGATCACGCTCGATGGAAACACCATCGAGAAGGCGCAATTGCTCAACAACTGGAATCTCGATCGGGGAATTTCAGACCAGTCGCCAAGCGGCCTGACATGGTCCGCGGTGACGACGGGCAATTATGGCGCGATCGATCTCTGGCTCGACAAGGCGGCCACCGGACACGTCAAGGTGCGGACATCGTTCTGTAACGCCGACCTTGATCTTGGCGGCTGGGACGGAAGCGAAATCCGGATCGACGCGGGCGGTCTGGGCAGCGGCATGCGCCTCTATGCCCTGCCCGAGACGATGAGCGAAACACGCCTCGATATCGAACGTCTGATTACGTTGCCGAAAGGCGCCGAGCGGCGCCTTTACGTTCGCGTGCAACAGGAAGACGGTCACCGCGCCTGGGCAAGCCCGACATACGTGATGTCGGTCTGAAGCCGGAGCGTCAGCCCGACTGGGTCGCTTTCGGCTCGAAGGTCAGCGCAACCCCGTTGATGCAGTGACGCTTGCCGGTCGGCGGCGGACCGTCGTCGAACACATGGCCGAGATGGCCACCGCAGCGGCTACAGTGCACTTCAGTGCGCGTCATGAAGAAACTGCGGTCCGTCTTCGTGCCGACCGCGCCGGGCAACGCCTCGTAGAAGCTCGGCCAGCCGGTGCCGCTCTTGAATTTGGTTTCCGACGCATAAAGCGGGAGATCGCATCCGGCGCAATTGAAGGTGCCGGCGCGCTTTTCATTCAACAGCGGGCTGGTGAAGGCGCGTTCCGTCGCTTCATGGCGCAGGACCGCGTATTGCTCGTCGGTGAGCATGGCCTTCCATTCCGCGTCCGTATGGGTGACTTCGAATTCCTCGCTCGCCTGCGCGGGGCCCGACATGTGTCTTGCCGCAGCAAAGGCGCCCACTGCGGCGACGGCCGCGCCTGACAGGAGTGATCGACGATTGATCATTGTTCCGTCTCCTTCTTTCTCGAACCAAACATAATAAAAATCGTGATGACGTTCCCATGAACTTTTCGCGAGTGGCATGTGTTTTCGCCCGGGAAGAGGCAATTGCCCCTCGCCTGCAATGCCGCTACAACACCGCAAATCAAAGGGGATACTTCATGACCGACATCACGACAGACAAGGGCGGCAAGGCTGAACTGCAGGCGGAATTCCTCGCCGAGGCGCTGCCTTACATGCAGCAGTATGAAAACCGCACCATTGTCGTGAAATACGGCGGCAACGCCATGGGCGACGACACGCTCGGTCAGGCCTTCGCCCGCGACGTGGCGCTGCTCAAGCAGTCGGGCATCAACCCGATCGTTGTTCATGGCGGCGGACCGCAGATCGGCGCGATGCTCAACAAGATGGGCATCGAATCGAAATTCGAGGGCGGACTGCGCGTCACCGACGAGAAGACGGTCGAGATCGTCGAGATGGTGCTCGCCGGCTCCATCAACAAGGAAATCGTCGCGATGATCAACGCCGAGGGCGAATGGGCCATTGGCCTGTGCGGCAAGGACGGCAACATGGTCTTCGCCAAGAAGGCGCACAAGACCATGATCGATCCGGATTCCAACATCGAGAGGATCCTCGATCTCGGTTTCGTCGGCGAAGTCGTCGAGGTCGACCGCACGCTTCTCGATCTGCTCGCAAAGTCCGAGATGATCCCGGTGATCGCGCCGGTGGCGCCTGGACGCGACGGCCATACCTACAACATCAACGCCGATACCTTCGCCGGCGCCATCGCCGGGGCGTTGTCGGCCTCGCGCCTCCTGTTCCTGACCGACGTTCCGGGCGTGCTCGACCGGAACGGAAACCTCTTTAAGGAACTCTCGGTCGGCGAGGCGCGCGCCCTGATCGCCGACGGAACCATTTCCGGCGGGATGATCCCGAAAGTCGAAACCTGCATCCAGGCGATCGAGGCGGGCGTCGAGGGCGTGGTCATTCTCAACGGTAAAACACGTCACGCCGTGCTGCTGGAAATCATGACAGAACACGGCGCTGGAACCCTGATAGTTCCATAAGATATTGTTTTATTTATATATTTCCAGAAATTGGGTTTGTTTCGGTAAATCTGGGTTCGTTTCGGGATTCCGGTTTTTCGCCGGTTTTCGGCGTTACCTCGATCTGGCTTTGTTTCGGGAATCCGCGTTTTCAGGCTTCAGGCGCCCGGTCGCGCAGACTTCGCGCCCGTTTTCTAGCATGAAACGCGCCGGAATGCACCAGAAATGTTCATTTTTTGTTCTGCGTTCCCGGTAAACTCCGATATTTTCGAGATGAGCCACACTTGCCACCAAAATTAGGTAGTGAACGCATCCTGAATTCTATTATAGATTGTGCTTGACGGACGGATGCATTCTTGGCATACGAAGGCCGTTTTCGCAGGGAGTCGGGCAAACACAGGTCCGGCGACCAGATTTATCAGATTTCAAATTTGGAGAGTTGTTACAGAAAATACGGAATACATTTAATGACTTCCACCTGGTTACAGGCGCCTTTTGTTCGGCATCGCGTTTACAGAAATAGAGCCAACGAACAAGGCGTTCACAACACCGCACCTTGTCTCGCGGACCAATCGTTCGCACCGAAGTCAGCAGCATACACCCAGCACTCACTCCAGGTTTTAATCCGCCCCGCGTCCGGCTTCTTGCCGCGTGCGCGTATGGATCCAACGCATCCGGGTTCATCGTTCGAGGAAGGAGCACCGCGAGACGAATACACGAGATCAAGACGGAAGCGCATATATTCACGGCTTCCCGCAATTTTCACAATATGGCCGTCGATCCAAAATTAATTGAGCATAAAAGGCAAAAAATCATGAAGCATATTTTTCCTATAACGAGCGTCGTCACATTTCTTTTCGCATCGCCGGTATTGGCGCAAACAGCAACAGCCGAGTTCGGCGTCAGCCTGACGATTACGGCTGAGTGCACTCTTTCCGCAAGCGACATCACCTTCCCTTCAACCGGTATCGTGGATACCCAGATTACTGCAACCGCCGACCTGTCTGTGGAATGCACGAACGACTCTCCATTCGAAATCGGTTTAAGCGGAGGAACGTCCGGCAATACAGGCGCTCGCGTTCTGACCAATCTCGATGGAGACACTGTTTCTTATCAGCTCTATCAGGACAATAGCTACACGACTGTGTGGGGCGACGACGACGCCACCACCAAGTCCGTAGAGTCGGCAACCGGCAGCGAGGAAGCACACACGATCCATGCTGTCGTCTCTTCGGGACAGAATGTCCCGACCGGCACTTATACCGACGCCATTACTGCAACGATCTGGTACGGCAGCGCGCTGCCAACCGAGTGATAACAAGGGAGTGCGAGACAATGCGCCCTTTCTTTCTCGCTGCAGCATTTGTTTTGTCGATGTTGTTTAGCGCATCCGCCGTGGGATCTACTCTTCGAGTCGCTCCCACCTCCCTGGACCTCGGGAACGGTGCAAAGACTGCGTCCGTCAGAGTGTGGAACGACGAAACCGATCCGGTCACCATACAGGTCCGGGTTTTCAGGTGGACCGTGGAGAACGGCAAGGATGTGCTTGAACCGACGCGCGATGTGGTCGCCAGCCCGCCCATATCGAAACTGGCTCCAGGTACGGAGAACATCATTCGTATCGTCCGTGTAGCGAAGCTACCGGTCAGGGGTCGGGAATCCTACCGTCTGATCATCGACCAGCTGCCGGACCCGTCGCGCCGTCAGACGGGAATGATCAACATCCTCGTCCGTCATGCGATCCCGGTTCACTTCCACTAGGCTGCGTCGCTGCACTAACCATGCAAGTCCGATCCACTTTGACCAGGGAGCCATGCTGTCTGGCGGCCCTGGCGCTTGTGGCCGCTCTTACGGGATATGCTGACACTGCAACTGCGCAGACGACCGATATGTCCATGCTCGATGGCGCATACGCATTCAGTCACGATCTGCAGCTCGAGGTATTCATCAACGGAGTCTCGACCGAACTCATCGCTTCGGTTCGCCTGGAATCCGGAGGAATCCTGTCCATGGATCCCGAGCAATTGCGCAATGTCGGCATTCAGCCCGTCAAAGCGGCAAAGCGGCCGGACGGCAGAATCGATCTGTCGCAACTGCCGAATGTTTCTGTGGTCTATGACGGCGCCTCTCAGACCCTTTCCTTTTCCGCTTCGAACGCAGAGCGTTCTCCACGCATTGTATCGGCGAGCCGGGGCAATGATCCTTTGACTGGCGACAACCCGCAAAACCACGTGGAGACCGGTTTCGGCGGGCTTATCAACTATTCGATCAATACAAGCGGGTACTACGGTTTTGACACCTCCCGTTACGGGCATGGAGGCATAAGCGGCGCCTTCGAAAGCCGAGTATTCAGCCCCGCCGGAGTACTGTCGAATACCGCTGCGCTTTCACTGGGTGAAGTCCGGCGCCTGGAGTCCTTCTGGACCTATTCCAATCCGAATACGATGCGAACCTATCGCGCCGGCGACCTGATCACCAGCGGACTGAGCTGGACGCGCCCTACACGCCTGGGCGGAGTTCAGATACAGCGAAACTTCGGGCTCCGCCCGGGACTTGTGACCGTGCCGATTCCCGGTTTCGCCGGCACCGCCGCAGTTCCGTCGACTGTCGACGTTTTTCTCGGCAATACGAGGCGGTTTTCAGGACCGGTGCCGGCCGGACCTTTCGAGATCGCCGACATGCCCACCGCCACAGGCCCCGGCACAGCGCTCATCGTCGTTCGCGACGAAACCGGCGCAGAAGTCGTAACCGAAGCCGAATATTTCATCTCCGACAAACTCCTGCGAACCGGTCTGCTGGACTATTCTCTCGAACTGGGTTTCCCCAGAACCGGATACGGCTCCCAATTCGATATGTATGACGAGCGACTGATGGGATCGGCCAGCATCCGTTACGGAGCGCTGGACTGGCTTACGCTGGAAGGGCACGCGGAAGGCGGAGAAGGTTTGATCAATGCCGGCATGGGCGTGGTCGCCGGCCTCGGAAAATGGGGCGTCGGCTCACTGTCGATGTCCGGCAGCACCACAGGAGAAGAGACCGGGATTTTCCTTTCGGGGGCCATCGAGCTCGAAATCGCCAGCGTCCATGTAGAAGCACGAATGCAACGCAGTTTCGGCGCGTTCAACGACATCGCATCCTATACATTCCGGACTGCCGATGACGACGGGCATCCGAACTGGTCGGGCGCGGTCCCGCGCGCCCTGGATCAGATATCATTCTCGTTTCCGCTTACCTTTCTGGAAAAAACCAATCTGAACCTGAACTTCACCCGGATTGAGCGGTTCGACGGCGATCAGCAGAGCGTTGCCTCGGCCTCCTTCTCCACGCCGCTCTTCGACGGCACGTTCTCGGGTTCGGCCTATGCTGACATGGAACGCAATGAATACGGTGTGCTGGCTGCGTTTTCCAGGCCGCTCGGCGGCGATATGACATTGAACTCGTCATCGAACTCGATCGCCGAAGGCCTCTCCTCCATCGCCTCGGTGGGACGGCCAGCCAGTGAGGAAAACGGAAATTTCGGCTGGGATTTCGCCTACCAGCAAAATGACAAGCCGATTGTGACCGCTACCGTAGAAAAGCGCATACCCATAGCCAAGCTGTCGGCTACGGTTCGCCAGCGCGGTGAAAGCCTTTCGGCGAGCGGCCGGCTCAGCGGCTCAGTGGTCGCAGCCGGCGGCGGCGTCTTCCTGACCAACCGCATCGACGACGCATTCGCTGTAGTGGACGCCGGCGCCAGCGGTGTTCCAGTATTGCTGGAAAATCAGGAGGTTGGCGTGACCGGACCTCGCGGCAAGTTGCTGATCCCCGATCTTCGCTCCTACGAGCGCAACCGGATCGGCATTGATCCAATGGACCTGCCTCTCGATGTCGTTGTCGACAGCACTGGCCGCAAGGTCGTGCCCGCCGGCCTTTCCGGTGTCGTCGTCGAATTCACCGGCAGTCAGGAGGGCGGCTCCGCACTGATCACTTTCCGGGACGAGAATGGAGACTTCCTCGAGGTCGGAACCACCGGAAAAACAGAGGGGTCCTCCGAGCCGTTTGCGGTCGGTTACGACGGCCAGGCGTTTATCGAAAATCTCGGCGCCCGGAACCGTGTCACCATGACCCGCACCAGCGGCGCAAAATGCATTGCAGAATTCGAATATGCCAGACAGGCCGGCGCTCAAGTCATGTTGCCCGACGTCACCTGCATCGCGATCCAATAGGAAAGTCACTCAATTGCTTACACGCACCCTCCTCGTCCTGGTCCTTTGCAATCTGGCAGTCGCCCTGTTTCCCGCCGACGCAGCCGCAACAAGTTGCAGTATTCCCTCACGGATTTCCGTGGATTTCGGCGACGCCGATACACTGACGGGCAACACCGCAACCGCAACGGACATTACAATTGAATGCTCGAATTTGGGCTCCGCCACAGCGGTTACCCTATGCGCCAATTACGGCCCGGGTTTCGGAGGCGGTTTCAACGGAGCGGACCGGTGGATGAGCGCCGGCTTCTACGAAAAGCTCTATTACAGGTTTTACACGGATGCGGCGCACACGACGTTGTGGGGACATTCCGATCATCCGCAACTGGGATCGCCACAGCGCATCGTCCTGCCGGTTACGCAGGGGACCGCATCCGGAGTGGTGACCCTTTACGGCCTTCTCTCGGGCGCACAGCCAACGGCTGAGCCGGACACCTACCGCGACACAATTTCCTGGCACTCCGTCCGGTTCTACTACGCCGCCGGAGATTCATTGCAGTGCGACGCCGTGACCGGCGCATATGCGACAAGTCAGCAGGTCAAGGTCAGCGCCAAGGTGGAGGCCAACTGCCTTGTCGAAGCAGACGATCTCGATTTCGGCAGCGCTTCCGGAAACATCACGCACAACATCGATGCCTCGACTTCGCTTTCCGTGACCTGCACCGCCGGGACAAAATACTGGATTTCACTGGACGACGGCCAGGCCGGAACGTACGACCCGGCGAATCGACGCATGCAATCCGGCACAGACATGATCAGCTACGGCCTCTACACGGACGCAGCCAGGACAAATGCCTGGGGCTCCGGCTGGGACTCGGTGTTCGGCACAGCAAGCGGCGGCGGCGTCGACCTCCCCGTTTATGGTCGAGTTCCGCCCCAGTCGTCCGTACCGCCAGGCGTCTATACCGACACTGTTGTGGTTACGATCACCTATCTATAACGCTGACGGCGGATGCCGGGCGCGTGCTCTGATCAAGGGATGAATTCGCATAAATATCATATGGTTATGTTGCAGTTTCATAACACCCGAAGCAATAAAACAGGTCTGCGCAGCATCTGGCTTTGTTTCGGGTAATGCGGTCTCGGGCAATCTGGCTTTGTTTCGGGAATCCGCGTTTTCACGACTCTCACGCCTCCAGGCGGGCGGAATTCAACGCGCCTCATATAGCATAAAACGAGGCGAAACGCACCCATAAAGTTCTTGTTTCGTTCCTGTTCGAACGTACGCCGCGACCTTCGTCAGGTCACGGCCACCAGAACGATCACGCCCGCGACAATCAGCAATGTACCGGCGATTTCCAGGCGACTGACCGTTTCCCGGAAAATGAAGACCGATGAGGCGTAGGTGAAGATGATCTCGACCTGCGCCAGCACCTTCACATAGGCCGCCTGCTGCAGCGTCATCGCCATGAACCAGCCGAAGGAGGCGGTGGCGCCGGCGAGACCGACAATCAGCGCCGGCTTCCAGGCCGCGGCGATGCGGCTGATTTCCTCACGATCGCGCCAGAGCATCCACGCGAACATCACCACCGTCTGGAAGACGATGACAAAGGCGAGCGTGACGGCGGCCTGCATCATGAAATTCGGACCGCCCAGCGACAGCGACGCCGCGCGGTAAGCCACGGCGGCGATGCCGAAACCCGTGCCCGATGCGATGCCGATCAGGGCGATGCGGCTGAAAATCGCGGTGAACAATCCGGTCCAGCTCATCGGCCCACGGGCGACGGACAGGATCATGACGCCGAAAACCGCAATGGCGATCGCAACGAGGCTGCCCGGGCTCATGGTCTCGCCCAGGAAAATCAGTCCGAATAGCGCCGCCTGAGCCGGCTCGGTGCGTGAGTAGGCGGTGCCGACCGTGAAGTTTCGAAACGAGAAGAGGTAGACCAGAAGCAGGGTGCCGGCGATCTGTCCCAGCGCGCCGACAATCGCCCAGACGAAGAAGGCGCCGTTGAGGTCCGGAAAGGCGAACCCCGCTCCGTAACGAAGCGCCAGCACGAAAAAAATAGCGAAGGGAAAGCCGAAACCGAAACGCACAAAAGTGGCGCCCGTCGTTCCCATGACGCCCTTGAGATGTTTCTGCATTGCGGAGCGGACATTCTGCAGGAACGCAGCCGCTATCGTGATGGGAATCCAGAGTTCCATATCCGACGTGACTAGAGACAAATATTGGATTTGCCAATGGAGCCCGATAGGTTTTATGCAAGGACGACAGACTTTTCAGCTCGAAGCGTGGCGCCAACACACATGATCGACAACCTTCCCAAGAAATCAGATTTCGATCGCATTACCGAATGGGTATTCGATCTCGACAATACGCTTTACCCGCGCCACACGGATCTGTTCTCACAGATAGACCGCAACATGACCGATTATGTATCGACATTGTTGCGCCTGCCGCGTGAAGAGGCCCGGGAATTGCAGAAACAATACTACCGGGATCACGGCACGACGCTGAACGGACTGATGAACCTGCACAACATTGATCCGAACGACTTTCTGGAGAAAGTGCACGACATCGACTACTCGTGGGTCAAGCCGGACCCGGCGCTTGGAGAGGCGATCCGAACGCTGCCCGGCCGCAAGTTCATCTTCACCAATGGCGATCTCGGCCATGCGCAACGCACCGCCCGCGCCCTCGGCATTCTCGATCATTTCGACGAAATATTCGATATCCTTGCGGCTGGCCTGACGCCGAAACCAGCGCGCCAGACCTACGATCTGTTCCTGGAACAGCATGGCGTCCACAGCGAGCAGGCGGTGATGTTCGAGGACCTGCCGCGTAACCTTGTCGTGCCGAAGGATCTTGGCATGGCGACCGTGCTCGTTGTTCCCCACAATCTGGACCAGGCGCTGGGCGAGGCCTGGGAACATGATGGCCGCGAGGGCGAGCATATCGATTATGTGACGGACAATCTGGCTGACTTTCTCGGCCATTACCTGTCGGTCGCGGCGGACTGACCGTCCCTTGCCGCACGCCACCCGGCCGCGGCCATGAGCGAACGCGTGTAGGCGTTCCGCGACCTGAACATGACATCGTCCGTCGGACCATCATCAACGATCTCGCCCTGTCTGAGCACGACAATCCGGTCGCTGATGCTCGATACGACCTGCAGGTCATGGCTGATGAAGAACAGGCCGAGACCCATATCGTCGCGAAGATCCATCAGGAGATTGAGGATCTGGGCCTGGACGGAAACGTCGAGCGCCGAAACAGCCTCATCGGCAATAAGGAGATCGGGGCTGGTGACAATGCCCCGCGCGATCGCAATTCGCTGGCGCTGGCCGCCCGAGAATTCATGTGGATATTTGCGGGCGTCTTCAACCCGAAGCCCCACTCTTTCCAGAACCGCGTTCACCTGCGATTCAATGACCGCCGGCTCTTCCCGACGAAGCACGCGCAACGGTTCCGCGACGGACCAGCCCACGCGCCGGCGCGGATCGAGCGATCCGTAGGGATCCTGAAACACCATCTGGAAACGCGGCCGCAAAGCCTTGAGCTCCGGCTTCGACAGGCGGGCAAGGTCCTTCCCGTCGAAGCACACGGCCCCTTCATCCGGACGTTCGAAACCCATTGCGAGGCGTGCAAGCGTCGACTTGCCTGACCCGCTTTCTCCAACCACGCCCAGCGTCTCGCCTCGCGCGAGCGTCAAGCTGACATTGCTGACCGCCGTGAGCGGCGCCGGCGCCCGGAGGAGCGAGCGTCGCGGCAAGGCGTAGCGGCGGGTTACGCGATCCAGCTGGAGAAGCGCAGGCATCAGACGAACGCCTTTTCGATCGGGCGCGCATGGCCGGCAAGAACTTCGCCGGTGTGATGACACGCCACGGTTCCGCTCCCCTGAGTTCGGCGCGGGGGCGCCTGCTCACGACAGTGCGCGAGCTCCACGGGACAGCGGCCGGAAAACCGGCAGCCAATTGGCAGATCCTTCAAGGGCGGCACGGCGCCCGGGATTGTCGGCAGTCGCAGATCGCGCTGCCGCGCGGGCCGGAAGCGTGGACGGGTTGCAAGCAATCCCCTGGCGTAGGGGTGCGCGGGCGCGACGAGGAGCGATTGCGTCGGCGCCTGCTCGACGATATCCCCGCCATACATGATCATGACCCGC
The DNA here is from genome assembly GCF_019492055.1 of Flavimaribacter sediminis. GTDB lineage: Bacteria > Pseudomonadota > Alphaproteobacteria > Rhizobiales > Rhizobiaceae > Flavimaribacter > Flavimaribacter sediminis. The sequence continues at coordinate 789,973 of NZ_JAICBX010000002.1, forward strand.
GTGGTGGCGCGGCGAACCGCTTCCAGATCATGGCTGATGAACAGCAAGGCCATGTTGCGCCGCTTGGACAACTCGACCAGCAGCGTGATGATCCTGAGCGCGACATTGGCGTCCAGCGCCGTCGTCGGCTCGTCGGCGATCAGAACGTCCGGATCGCAGGCAAGCGCCAGCGCGATCAACACCCGTTGCCGCTGACCGCCGGACAGTTCATGCGGGAACTGGCGAAAGCGTTGCTCCGGCTCCGGGATTCCCGTTTCCTCGAACAGCGCCAGCGCTTTCCTTCTGGCGTCTGCGCGCGACAGTCCGAGATGGACCCGCATTGGCTCCATGACCGTTTCGCCAACACGACGCAGGGGATTGAGCGCCGACATCGGCTCCTGAAAGATCATCGCCAGGCGGCGCGCCCGCAGGTTCCGCCAGGCAGCCTCGTCGCTTCCGGCCATTTCCACGCCGTCGATTTTCAGGGACCCGCTCATGCGTGCCGTCTCCGGCAGCATGCCCATGAGGGAAAGCGCAAGCACGGATTTGCCGCATCCGGATTCGCCGACGACGCCGACGCGGTCGCCGGGCGCAATCGCAAATTGTGCGTCGCGCACCGCGCAGCCCGCATTGAAATGGACCGACAGACCCTCGACCCCGATCATGCCGCGCGCTCCTTCGAGAGACGCGGATCCGTCATATCCCTGAGGCCGTCTCCCAGCATGCCGAACCCGATTACGGTGACGACGATGCACAGTCCCGGATAGATCGCGAGCTGTGGCGCGAGATAGAGCAATGTCTGGGCCTCCGCCAGCATCCGCCCCCAGGACGGCAGCGGCGGTTGTGCGCCGAGGCCGAGATAGGAAAGCGCGGCCTCCGCGAGAATGGCTACGGCGAATTCTATCGTCGCCTGGACAATCAGCGGCGCGGCGATGTTCGGCAAAACATGCTGCATGGAAATGCCAAAAGAGCCGACGCCGGCGGCCCGCGCGGCCAGAACGAAATCCCGCGTCCAGACCTGAATGGCGGCGGCCCGCGCGACCCGCGCGAAGACGGGCACGTTGATGAATGCGATCGCGACAATGGCGACGCCCAGCGAAGGCCCGAACACGGCGGCGAGCATTATGGCGAACAACAGCGCCGGAAACGCAAAGCCGAGATCGCCCAGCCGCATGATCGCGTCATCCGTCACGCCGCCGACGGACGCAGCGACCATGCCGAGCGCCGCGCCGGTCAGCCCGCCCAGCCCCACGGCGATGAAGGCGACGGCCATCGAACTCGCCGCTCCGGCCATGAGCTGCGACAGGACGTCTCTGCCGTACTGATCAGTCCCCAGCCAGTGTTCGGAACTCATGCCCTGGAACTTCCCGGCAATATTCATCTCGGCATAAGGATAGGGCGTCCAGACCAGTGACAACAGAGCCGCGCACAGCACGACAGCGAGCAGGACCGCGCCGATTGCTGTGTTCGCAGGCACAGCCGTGGCGAAGCGCCTGATCATCGCATGCGCCCTTTCAGTCGCGGATCGATCAGCAGATAGGCGACGTCGACGACGAAGTTTCCTGCGATCACTATGGCCGCAAACATCAAGACAAGAGCCTGCACCGTGAACAGGTCGCGATTGGCAATCGCCTGGAAGGTCAACCTGCCGAGCCCGGGCAGGTAGAAGACATTTTCGATGATGATCGTGCCCGTCACCAGAGCAGCGAACTGCATACCGATGATGGTGACGATCGGCACCAGCGCGTTGGGGAGCACGTGACGCCACAAAATACGGCTTCGCCCGAGCCCGGCGGCGCGCGCAGTGCGCACGAAATCCTGCCGCATGATCTCCAGCGCGGCGGACCGCGTGACGCGCGCAAGAACGGCCGACTGGACAAGACCCAGCGCAATCGTCGGCAGCACCAGGGCGCGCATGGCGGCGAGCGGCTCATCCCATCCGGGAAAACCGCCAGGCGGAAGCCAGCGCAATTTGACTGCGAACAGCAATACCAGAAGGATGGATAGCCAGAACGCCGGTAACGCAATGCCGAGTTGGCTGACGAACATGACGCCCCAGTCGCCGAAACGCCTGTGATCGGCGGCGGCCAGAACGCCCATGACCAGCCCCAGAATCATGGTAAAAAGCATGCCGGACAAGGCAAGCGACAGGGTGAGCGGCAGACGCTCCGCAATCAGTTCGCCGACCGGCACGGACCAGGCGTAGCTCTGCCCGAAATCACCGTGTACGGCGCCGGACATCCATTCGAGATAGCGACTTGCGACGGGCGCGTCGAGACCGAGCTCAAGACGCAGCGCAGCACGGGCGTCTTCGGTGGAATCAAGACCGAGAATGGTCAGCGCAGGATCGCCGGGAAGGATGTTCATCACCGCGAACACGATGACAGACACGGCGAGCAGCGTAAGAACAAACCCGATTGTGCGGCGGAACAGGAAGTACTGCATGTCCTGAAAAAGGAAAGAGCTGCCGCGGCGGTATACGACGCCGCGGCCGTTTCACTTCCGCTATTCAGACCAGCCTACGTCCGCGAGCGGCTGGAACAATACCGGAGAAGATGTCCAGAAGCCGCTGACGCCGTCGCGGATCACGGCGAGCTTGGGCAACTGGAACAGGAAACCGTGAACAGCCTGGTCGGTGACGAATCTCTGTCCTTCCGCCAGCAGCGCATTGCGCTTGTCCGGATCGGCTTCCGTTTCGATGCGCGCCCACAGCTCGTTGAATTCCGGATCCTCGAAGCCATAGAAGTAGCTTTTGCCGCGCGCAAAGTTGCCCATGTCGTTGGGGCTGGTATGAGCGATGATGGTCATGTCGTAATTCAGTTTCTTGTAGACCTCGTCCAGCCAGAAACCCCATTCGACATTCTCGATCTTCGCATCGATCCCGGCTTCGGCGAGTTCCGCCTGGATGATCTCGCCCGAACGGGCGGCATAGGGGAATGGCGGCAAACGCAGGGTCATCGTGGCGCCGGAGACGCCGGCTTCCTCGAACAACGCCTTTGCTTTTTCTGTGTCGTGCGGATAGGCGCCGGTGAGATCGACATAGGCGGCGCCGTGCGGGGGATAGAAACTGCCGATCGGAACCGCCCTGCCATACATGGCGCCATCGATGATTTCGTCGCGGTCGATCGCATGGCTGATCGCCCGGCGCACACGAATATCGTCAAAGGGCGGTTTCGCATTGTTGATGGCAAGGATGACCTCGCCTTCCGTGGAGCCGATCACGACATTGAAGCGGGGATCGGCTTCGAACTGCGGCAGGAGTTCAGGCGCGGGGAAGCCCGGAAAGGCGTCGAGTTCCTCGGACAGCAAGGCTGCGCTGGCGGCCGCCGGATCGGATATGAAGCGGAATTCGACCGTGTCGATCGAGACCTCGTCGGCGTCGCGATAATCCTCGAACTTCTTCAGAACCAGGCGGTCGCCGCGGGTCCAGGAATCGAAGGCGAAGGGTCCGGTGCCGACGGGCTTTGTCGCGTTGCCGTCCACAGTTTCGGGGCCGAGTATCGAAGCGTCGCCCTGGGCGAGATTGAAGAGAAGGAAGGCGTCCTTCTGCTTCAGCTTAACTTCGACTGTCCGCGGGTCGACGACCGTCACGGATTCGATCGGCTTGAAAATGCTCTTGGAAGGATTGGTGCTGTCTTCGGCCATGGCGCGGTCGAAGCTGAATTTCACGTCGTCGGCGTCGAAGGCGCTGCCGTCGTGGAATGTCACGCCTTCAACGAGCGTGAACGTATAGGTGAGGCCATCGTCCGAGATGGTCCAGCTTTCGGCCAGGTTCGGCAGGACCTCGCCCGCCTCGTTCACGGTCGTCAGCGATTCATAGACATTGTGCGCGAGCATGCCGTCGATCGACGCCGTGGCGTCCGCCGTCGGGTCGAGCGAGGTCGGCTCCTGCTGCATTCCGATGCGCAACTGCGAAGCAGCGGCCGGACCTGCAAGAAGCAGGCCGGCGGTCAAGACAAGGGCTGAAGAGGCAATCAGTCGGTTGAACAAGGTCATGGTCCGGCTCCGAAATAGGGGTTCCGGAACCATCATTAGCCGAACAATATAAAACGCCGGTGACGGCGCTGACGCTATCGCCGGCGTGTTCGCGAGACTTACGTCATGCCACGTGTTAGCGGGCTTTGACGATAGCCCCCGATCACTCCGTGTCCACGCCGTAGCGTTCGGCGATGATCGACCAGGCCTCCTCGGCCGTTTCGACGAAGCTGATCAGATCAAGATCCTCAGGCGCAATCGTGCCGAAATCGGCCAGCTCCTCGAAATTGACGACGCGGTTCCAGAACTCTGCGCCGAACAGGATCACCGGAACCCTGTCCATGCGTTCGGTCTGTATCAGCGTCAGCGTCTCGAAGAGTTCGTCCATGGTGCCGAAACCGCCAGGAAAGACGGCGACCGCCTTCGCGCGCATCATGAAATGCATCTTGCGGATGGCGAAATAGTGGAAATTGAAGCAAAGCTCCGGATCGATGTAGCGGTTGGGCGCCTGCTCGTGCGGCAGAACGATGTTGAGGCCGATCGACGGCGCCTCGACTTCCGAAGCGCCGCGATTGCCCGCCTCCATGACGCCTGGCCCGCCGCCGGTCATGACGACGAACTCGCTGTAGCCGGACAGGGCGGAATGCTGCGAGCACAGGCCTGCGAATTTGCGCGCCTCTTCGTAGTAGATGGAGGCCGCAGTGAGATTGCGCCGCTGGGTTTCGTTGCGCGCCGCGGCGGGTTTTTCTCCCGGCGCCGGTATGCGCGCGCCGCCCTGGATGACGACGGTCGATTTGACGCCGCGCTCGCTGAGCAGCATTTCCGGCTTCAGCAGTTCGAGCTGCAGACGCACCGGCCGCAATTCCTCCCGGCACATGAAATCCTCGTCGACGAAAGCGAGACGATAGACAGGCGAGGTCGTTTGCGGCGTCGACGGCGTCTGCCGGGCGCGTATCGTATCGGTCCGCGATGTCGGAAGCGGATCCCAGCCATCTTTCTTTGGATTGAAACTCATGGATTTTCCTTTCGCGATGCCGCCGTCGCCCCGGCGCGCGGGCCGCTGATTGACGCCCCGCTTTTCCTCCCTTAGTAGCTTGTCCGCAGACAAAGCATGACCAGCGCATGATCAACGCCAGCCGATCCAGGCCGGTTCCGGCCAACCGCCAGAATAACGCCCCGACCGTTAAGGAAACCTCCAAGGAATACACGATGAGCAGAACAGACCTCGCCGCACTGGAAAAGACGATCGACGCCGCCTTCGACAACCGCGATTCCGTCGGCACATCGACAAGGGGCGAAATCCGCGACGCGGTCGAGGAAGCGTTGAACCTGCTCGACAGCGGCGCGGCGCGCGTCGCCGAACGGGCCGACAGCGGCGACTGGACGGTCAATCAGTGGCTGAAGAAGGCGGTGTTGCTGTCGTTCCGGCTCAACCCGATGGACGTTATCAAGGGCGGCCCCGGCGACGCGCACTGGTGGGACAAGATCCCCTCCAAGTTCGAAGGCTGGAGCGCGCACGAGTTCGAACGCGCCGGTTTCCGGGCCGTGCCGCACTGCATCGTGCGCCGTTCCGCCTATATCGCGCCGAATGTCGTTCTCATGCCCTCCTTCGTCAATCTCGGCGCCTATGTCGGCGAGGGAACGATGGTCGACACCTGGGCGACCGTCGGCTCCTGCGCGCAGATAGGCAAAAATGTTCACCTGTCGGGCGGCGTCGGCATTGGCGGCGTGCTTGAGCCGCTGCAGGCCGGGCCGGTGATCATCGAGGACAACTGCTTTATCGGCGCCCGCTCGGAAGTGGTCGAAGGCTGTATCGTGCGCGAGGGCTCGGTGCTCGGCATGGGCGTCTATATCGGCCAGTCGACGCGCATCGTCGACCGGGAGAGCGGCGAAGTTTTCTACGGCGAGGTTCCGCCCTACTCCGTGGTCGTCGCAGGCTCCATGCCGGGCAGCACGGATACGGGCAACAAGGCCGCGCCGCATCTCTACTGCGCGGTGATCGTCAAGCGGGTGGACGAAAAGACGCGGTCGAAGACCGGCATCAACGAGTTGCTGCGGGCCTGACCGGCGGGACATAAAGGACACGGAAAACCGATGAAACCGGACATGCGATGGGTCTTCCTCGGTTTTTCCGGGCGGCTTGGCCGCCTTCCGTTTCTGCTCGGCTATCTGTTCGTGACGGCCGTCGGCTTCGTGATCCTGAACCAGGTCCGGTTGGCGGACGAGGACAGCATCCGCCAGGGGACCTGGGCCCTTCTGTTCATCGCATACGGGGTAATGTCGGTCTGGTCTGTCCTCGCCCTGGTAGTCAAACGCCTGCACGACATCGGGTTTCCGGGTCCGCTGTCGATCATGCTTTTCGTGCCCTTCATCAATTTGGGGGTGTTCCTCGGCCTTTGCCTGTGGCCCGGAGCCGCCGGCGCAAACGCCTATGGCGACGAACCGAACCGGCCAAAGAGCTGATGCAAGGCAACGGTGATGACAAACCGCGCCGAGTTGGATAATCCATCGCAATGACTTCATCCGATCCGATCGAAAATCTCGCCGCGCTTATCCGCTGCGCTTCCGTCACGCCGCAGGACGACGGCGCGCTCTCCTGCCTGCAGGCGATGCTCGAGCCGCTCGGTTTTTCGAGCGACCGCCGCGTCTTCGAGGACACGGATACGCCAGCGATCGACAATCTCTATGCGCGGCTGGGCGACAGCGGTCCGCATCTGATGTTCGCCGGCCACACGGACGTGGTGCCGCCGGGCAACGAGGCCGCCTGGACACATCCGCCATTCGACGCCGCAATCGCCGACGGCCGGATCTACGGGCGCGGCGCCGTCGACATGAAGGGCGGGATCGCCTGTTTCGTCGCAGCTGTGGCGCGGTTTGTCGAAGCGCATGGCCAGCCGGAAGGCTCGATCTCGCTGCTGATCACCGGGGACGAGGAAGGCCCCGCCGTCAACGGCACGGTCAAACTGCTGGAATGGGCGGCCGGAAAGGGCGAACGCTGGGACGGCTGCATTGTCGGAGAGCCAACCAATCCAGAGTCCCTCGGCGACATGATCAAGATCGGGCGGCGCGGCTCGCTAAGCGGCCGGATCACGGTCAACGGCGTTCAGGGCCACGTGGCCTATCCGCACCTCGCCGACAATCCGCTGCGCGCGCTGACGCCAATGCTTGACGCGCTGATGAACCCGCAGTTGGACGCAGGCACGGACGCTTTTCCGCCGACCAACCTGGAAGTCACCACCGTCGACGTCGGCAATCCGGCTTTGAATGTCATTCCGGCGAGCGCGCGGGCGAGCTTCAATATCCGCTTCAACGACACGTGGAGCGGTGAAACGCTGCGCGCCGAGATCAAAAACAGGCTCGAAAAGGCCGCGCGCGACGACGGATTGCGGCCCGGCCGCGGGCCTGCCGACTATGCGCTGGAATGGGTCGACCGCGTGAGCCCTGTCTTTCTCACCCGCGACGAGGCGCTGATCGGCGCGATGCGCGACGCGGTAAAAACGGTCACGGACCGGGAGCCGGCGCTATCCACCACAGGCGGCACATCCGACGCGCGCTTCATCAAGGATTACTGCCCTGTGCTGGAGTTCGGCCTTGTCGGCGACACCATGCACATGATCGACGAGAACGCCGGTCTCGATGATCTCGAGGGTCTGACGCAGATCTATCTCGCCTTCCTCGAACGCTGGTTCAGCAAGACGCCGCGATGATCCCTTCCCTCGACGAAGTCGGACACTATCTGCGCGGCGTGTGGCTGCTGATACGCAACGACCCGGCGGGCATGCAGTATCTCGACTTCAGCAATCGCGGTTTTTGGCGCTCGTTCTGGGCCTATTTCTACATGCTGCCGGTTTATATCTATTCCTGGATCGACCTGCGCAACGTCATCCTGGCTTCCGATCCGCAAGCCTCTCCAGGGCTCGATTTCTTTTTGCGCCAGGCCGCTGAAAGCGCGCTGACGATCGCGACGTTTCTGGCGCTGCTCGCCCTGCTTTCGCGGCCGCTGGGCTTCAGCCATCGTTTCGGGCACTGGCTGATCGCGTCCAACTGGTACGGACTCGCCTTTTCCTATGTGCTGACCGCGCCGCAGGTTCTCCACCGCTTCATGCCGGAATCACCGCTGCCGGCCCTGCTGACATTCACGCTGATCATATTTTCCATCTGGGCGAGTTTCCGCGTCTATCGCCGCGTCCTCGCGGACAACGCACCCGTCGCGATTTTCATCATCGCGATGGAGTTCGGCTGGGTGTTCCTGACCTACTATCTGTTCGGTTGAGCCTATTTGCGAACGACCTCGCCGTCCTCCTTCGCGAAGGCGCCGATATCCGGATTGTCCAGAAGCTCCAGAACCTTCTCCGAAGGCCTGCAGAGAGCCGCGCCCTTGTCCGCCACGACCACCGGCCGGTTCATCAGGATTGGATGCTCGACCATGAAGTCGATCAGCTGGTCGTCGCTCCATTTCGGATCGTCGAGGGCAAGCTCGTCATAGGGCGTGCCCTTGCGGCGCAGAAGATCGCGCACGGGCATGTCCATGGCGGCGATCAGCGCGACGAGCTTGTCGCGGCCGGGCGGCGTTTTCAGATACTCGATGACCTCCGGCTCGACGCCGGACTGCCGGATCATCGCCAGCGTGTTGCGCGACGTGCCGCAGGCGGGGTTGTGGTAGATGGTGACTGACATTGCTTTGTCCTCAGTAGTCGACTCTCAGAAAATACAGGCCTTCCGGCCCCGCGACCGGTCCGCAGGCGGCCCTATTGCGCGCTTCAAGCGCGGCCTTGACGTCGTCCGGCGTCCAGGACCCCTCGCCGACCACCCGCAACGTGCCCGCAAAGGAACGGATCTGGTTGTGAAGGAAGGATCGCGCCGAAGCGTGGATCGTTACATTATGACCGTCGCGTGTGACATCCAGACGATCAAGCGACTTGACGGGATCCCTGGCCTGGCACTGGACCGAGCGGAAAGTGGTGAAATCGTGCCGCCCGACGAGCAACTGGGCCGCCTCGTGCATCGCCGCGTGATCGAGCGGGCGCGGCGCCCACAGCGCATGCTTCCTCTCCAGCGCCAGCGGCGCCGGACGGTTGACGATGCGATAGACGTAGTGACGGGCGACGGCGGAGAACCGGGCGTCGAAATCGGCCTCGGCCGGCATCGCCTCGATGATGGCGATGGTGTCGCCCGCCTGGCCAAGATGGGCGTTGAGCGCGTTGCGAACGGTTTCCGCCGGCCATTGCTTTTGAAAATCCAGATGGGCGACCTGGCCGAGCGCGTGCACGCCGGCGTCGGTGCGCCCGGCGCCGCGCACCGTGATCGTCTCGCCGGTGAATTTCAGCGCGGCTTCCTCGATGGCGCCCTGGATCGAACGGCCATTGTCCTGCCGTTGCCAGCCGACATAGCCCGTGCCGTCATATTCGACGGTCAGGCGATAGCGCGGCATCAGCCGATCACCGCGCCGGGAGCGACGGCGGCGCCGCGCAGGAAATCCTCCGCCGTCATCGCCTTGCCGCCGGCTTTCTGCAGTTCGACAAGCCGGACGGCGCCGTCGCCGCAGGCGACGCTCAAGCGGTCGTCAAGCACGGTTCCGGGCTCACCGCCGCCTTCAGCCAGTTGCGAGCGCAGCAGTTTGACGCGCTCGGCCTTGCCGCCGAGCATCATCTCTGTCCAGGCGCCGGGAAAGGGCGACAGTCCGCGGATCCGGTTGTGAACCTCCGTAGCCGGCTGGGTAAAGTCGATCCGTGTCTCCGCCTTGGTGATCTTTTCGGCGTAGAGCACGCCGTCTTCCGGTTGCGGGGTCAGCGTCAGCGAATCGCGCTCGAGAGCGGCCATCGCCCGCTGCATCAGGTCCGCGCCGATCAGCATAAGCTGGTCGTGCAGCTCGCCCGCCGTCATGTCGGGACCGATTTCCACCCGCTCCTCCATGGCGACAGGGCCTGTGTCGAGCCCTTCGTCCATCTTCATAACCATGGTCCCGGTTTCCCTGTCGCCGGCCATGATCGCCCGCTGGATCGGAGCCGCCCCGCGCCAGCGCGGCAGGAGAGACGCATGGCCGTTGTAACAGCCAAGGCGCGTTCCCTCGAGAATGGGCTTCGGGAGAATGAGGCCGTAGGCGACGACAACCGCGACATCGGCGTCGAGCGCACGGAATTCTTCCTGTTCTTCTTCGCTTTTAAGACTTTTCGGGGTTCGCACGGGAAAGCCGAGGATTTCGGCCTGCCGGTGGACCGGCGACTTGACCGTTTCCAGGCCGCGCCGGCCGCCGGGCCGCGGCGGCTGGGAATAGACCGCGACGATCTCGTGTCCATAGCCGGCAAGGGACGCCAGCGTCGGAACGGCGAAGTCGGGTGTCCCCATGAAGATGATGCGCAAGGATCGCTCCCGGATGTTTCTTTGCCCGCAGGCGGCCTGTCACATCGCCGGCTGGCCGCGGGACTTCGCCAGTTTGGTGAATTTCCGGATGACCATGTCGCGTTTCAGCTTCGACAGATAGTCGATGAAAAGCACGCCGTTCAGGTGGTCGATCTCGTGCTGCAGGCATGTCGCAAGAATGCCGTCGGCCTCGATGGTCTGGCGCGCGCCGTAATAGTCGACATAGTCGACGGTCACCGACGCCGGCCGCTCGACCTCGGCGTAGTAGTCCGGGATCGACAGACAGCCTTCCTCGTAGACGGACCGCTCGTCCGATGACGCCAGGATCTTCGGATTGAAGAACACCATCGGCGCTTTTTCCTCGTCGTCGCCTGAACAGTCGACGACCACGATGTTGCGCGGAACGCCGATCTGGATTCCGGCGAGGCCGATGCCAGGCGCGTCGTACATGGTTTCCAGCATGTCGTCGGCGAGCTTGCGGACGGACTCGTCCACCTGCTCGAAATCCTCTGATTTCTTTCTGAGAACCGGATCGGGAAGAAGAACGATAGGCTTGATTGTCATGGCATGCACTTAAGCATTCGGCGCGCCCGGGTCAATTCTCCGGATTATCCATGTTCCCGTTTTGATCTGGCATTGGCGGGCGAATCAGATAGAGTCGCGCCCATGGATCCTGTTCAGCTATCATTCGACCAGCCCGTGCTGCAGGCGGGCGAGACGACCGTAACGCTTGGCATGGCGCTCGCCGTCGCCGTCGCGATCGTGATTCTTCTTTTTATTCTCGCCGTTTCGATCGCGCGCCGATCCGCCCGCCGACGGGCGGAAGCCGCTGAAGCCGCGCGCCAGGACGCCGCCAGACGCGCCGCCGAGACCGAGACCCGGCTGGCCGACATTCTGAAAACCCAGTCGGAGATGCAGGGCCGCATGGCGACGATCGCCGAAGTGTTCGGCACGCGCCAGACGGAAATCAACAAGTCGATCAACGAACGCCTCGACGGCATGACCCAGCGGCTGGGCGCGACGATCAGCGAGCAGACAAAGTCCACGCATGAAAACCTGGCGCGGCTGCAGGAACGGCTTGCCGTGATCGACACGGCGCAGAACAACATCCAGGCGCTCGCCAAGGATGTCGTCGGCCTGCAGGCGATCCTCGCCAACAAGCAGACGCGCGGCGCATTCGGCCAGGCCCGCATGGAGGCGATCATCGCCGACGGCCTGCCCTCGAACGCCTATGCATTCCAGGCGACGCTGAGTAATGGCAACCGGCCGGACTGTCTGGTCTACATGCCCAATGACGCCCCTGCCCTTGTCGTCGACGCCAAGTTTCCGCTGGAAGCCTGGAACGCCATTCGCGAGAACGAGGATCCGGAAGCCTCAAAACAGAAGGCGCAGCAGTTTCGTCGCGACGTGGAAGTGCATATCCGCGATATCGCGGACAAATATCTGATCACCGGCGAAACCCAGGACACGGCCTTCATGTTCGTGCCGTCGGAATCGATCTTCGCCGAAATCCACGAGAATTTTGAAGCCACGATCCAGAAGGCGCACCGCTCGCGCGTCGTGCTGGTGTCGCCGTCGCTGCTTATGCTGTCGCTGCAGGTGGTTCAGGCGATCCTGAAGGACGCGCGCATGCGTGAACAGGCGCATCTGATCCAGGGCGAGGTGGCGCGGCTGATGGACGACCTGACCCGGCTGGACGATCGCGTCGGCAAGCTGCAGACCCATTTCGGCCAGGCGCAGCGGGACATCGACCAGATTCTCACGACAACCGGCAAGATCACCAAGCGCGGCGCAAAGATCGAAGCGCTGGAGATCGAGGCCGATCCGTCGTCAGAAAGACCGGCCGCGCCTGAACAGGAAAGCAAGCCGGTGTCCGTGCCCGGTCACACGGGCGCGTTGAAACTGCACGCCGGCGGGCAGTAGGTCTTACTACAAGGATCGGTTGGTCAGGAAGACTTGCGACGGAGGCGGATCACCACATCGACATGGGCGATTTCCATGCCTTCGGGGGCTTCCGGCAAGCCGTTTACGCTCAATCCGCTGACGGGAATGTCCATCACCTCAGATTCGCCTTCGACGAAGAAATGGTGGTGATCGGAGGTATTGGTGTCGAAATAGGTCTTGGCCGATTCGACAGCGAGAACCCTCAACATGCCCGCATCGGTAAACTGGTGCAGCGTATTGTAAACGGTGGCGAGCGACACAGGCACGCCGGCCGTTACGGCCTCGTCATGCAGTTCCTCGGCGGTCAGATGGCGGTCACCCTTGGCGAATAACAGCCCTGCGAGCGCTATTCTCTGGCGCGTCGGACGCAGGCCCGCAGAACGGAGGCGATCGCCGGCGAAGCGCGTCGGGCACGTCTTTTGTTCTGTAAGATGATGCATTTCTCTTCGTCTTGGCCGCAAATGGTTGAAATTGATCACATGTATATATCCGGACTGAGCCCATCTTTCAATAGTTGAGTTCTCAAGTCCTATTTTACGTCTCAGCCTGACTATACGGAAAATGATCCGATTTCGCCATCCCCATGGTTTCCGCCACCCGAGGTAATGTGATAGATGATCGGCGAAATTCACAGCGGAGTCGACCTGGCCACCGGAAAAGCCGGCAATGCACATGTCGGCTACACCCCCCGCGGCCCTGAATTCCCGGCGCAATCGGAAGTTCGCAACGGGGTTTCTTTGTGCTAAGGCGGGCCAGGCAAGCAAGAACAGGGACTGCGCCGCTACTGACGGCGTGGCGTTTTCGGGAGTAACTTCAGTACATGAACACCAGGAAATCCAGCTTCAGCTACGATGACATTCTGACTTGCTCGCATGGCGACATGTTTGGACAGGGCAACGCACAGCTTCCGCTTCCGCCGATGCTGATGTTTCATCGTATCACGGCCATTTCGGAAACGGGCGGCGAATACGGCAAAGGCTATGTCCGGGCCGAATTCGACGTCACACCCGAACTCTGGTTCTTCAAATGCCATTTCGAGGGCGACCCCGTAATGCCCGGTTGCCTGGGTCTTGACGCTTTGTGGCAGATGACCGGCTTCTTTCTCGGCTGGCTCGGCGAACCCGGTCGCGGCCGGGCGATTTCCTGCGGCGAGGTCAAACTCACCAAGATGGTGACCCCCGAGACCAAGCTTGTGGAATTCGGCGTTGATTTCAAGCGCGTCATCCGTGGACGTCTGGTGCTTGGCATCGGCGACGGGTGGGCGAACGCCGACGGCGAACCGTCCTACAAGGCAAGCGATCTGCGCGTTGGCCTTTTCCAGGAAAAGGCGTAGGAACCGGTTCCGAATACTCTCGGATCCAGCATCGACAGGCTTTGCGGAAAGGACACCGTATGAAAAGAGTTGTCGTCACCGGAATGGGGATCGTCTCCTCCATCGGGAACAATGCGCAGGAAGTCACCGACTCGTTGCGCAACGCCCGGTCCGGCATTACCTTTTCCCAGGATTTTGCCGACCACGGCTTCAAATGCCAGGTATGGGGCGCGCCGACGCTCGACCCCACCGATCTGGTCGACCGCCGCGCCATGCGGTTTCTGAGCAAGGGCGGCGCGTGGAATCACGTCGCCATGCTGCAGGCGATCGAAGACAGCGGCGTTGAACAGGACGATATTTCCAGCGAGCGGACAGGCATCGTGATGGGATCCGGCGGGCCGTCGACCCGCACCATCGTCGACGCCGCGGACACCACCCGCGAGAAAGGAAGCCCGCGACGGATCGGACCCTTTGCAGTGCCGAAGGCGATGTCGTCGACAGCCTCTGCGACGCTCGCCACGTGGTTCAAGATTCACGGAGTGAACTACTCGATCTCCTCGGCGTGTTCGACTTCGGCGCATTGCATCGGGAACGCCTACGAACTCATCCAGATGGGCAAGCAGGACATGGTGTTCGCCGGCGGCCACGAGGATCTCGACTGGACCATGTCGAACCTTTTCGACGCGATGGGCGCGATGACTTCGAAATTCAACGACAGCGCCGCCACCGCATCGCGCGCCTACGACATCAGCCGCGACGGCTTCGTCATCGCCGGCGGCGCCGGCGTGCTGATCCTGGAAGAGCTGGAGCATGCGAAAGCTCGCGGCGCCAAGATCTATGGCGAGATTGTCGGCTACGGCGCGACATCCGACGGCTACGACATGGTCGCGCCGTCCGGCGAAGGCGCAGTGCGCTGCATGAAGCTCGCCCTTTCAACAGTCGACGGTCCGGTGGACTATATCAATACGCACGGAACCTCGACGCCGGTCGGAGATGCGGCCGAGATCGGGGCGATCCGCCAGGTTTTCGGCGAAGAGGCGCCCTTTGTCTCCTCGACCAAATCACTCACCGGACACTCATTGGGAGCGACCGGCGTGCAGGAATCCATCTACACGCTGCTGATGATGAACGAGGGCTTTATCTGCGAGAGCGCCCACATAACGGAGCTCGACCCGGAATTCGAAGGCATACCGATTGTCCGCGAACGTATCGACGATGCGAAAATCGACATCGCCTTGTCGAACTCCTTCGGATTCGGTGGAACCAACGCAACGCTCGTTTTCAAGCGCTATAACGGATAGGTTTTTTCCATGAGTGGATTAATGACGGGCAAACGCGGCCTCATCATGGGAGTCGCAAACGACCATTCAATCGCTTGGGGAATTGCTCAGGCGCTGCATGCACAAGGCGCGGAACTCGCTTTTACCTATCAGGGCGAAGGCTTCGGCAAACGGGTGCGGCCTCTGGCGGAGAAAGTCGGCGCCGATCTCGTCATTCCATGCGACGTGGAAGCCATCGAGACGGTCGATTCCACTTTCGACACCATCGAACAGGCTTGGGGCGGCATCGATTTCGTGGTTCACGCCATCGGCTTTTCCGACCGCAACGAGCTCAAGGGTCTTTATGCGGATACGACACGCGCCAATTTCTCGCGCACCATGGTCATCTCCTGCTTCTCATTCACTGAAATCGCCAAACGCGCGGCCAATCTCATGAAAGACGGCGGATCGATGATCACGCTGACCTACGCCGGCTCGACCCGCGTGATGCCCAACTACAATGTCATGGGCGTCGCCAAGGCTGCGCTCGAGGCGAGCGTACGCTATCTCGCCGCCGATTACGGCCAGGACGGCATTCGCGTGAACGCCATTTCCGCCGGCCCGATCCGCACCCTTGCAGGCTCCGGCGTCGCCAATGCGCGGGAAATGTACAATTTCCAGCAGCGCAACTCGCCGATGCGCCGCACGGTCACGATCGACGATGTGGGCGGTTCGGCGCTTTATCTGCTTTCGGACCTTTCCAATGGCGTGACCGGCGAAATTCACTATGTCGATTCCGGCTACCACATCACGTCGATGCCGATCATCGAGGAACTGAAGAACCGCTATTCAAACGGACAGTGATCATGGTCATGACACGCAGTTCCATCGTGTCAAAGGCAGTCCTAAAGGCCGCTGATCAATTGGGATTGATCGATGAGGAGCTTGCGCGCGTTCTGAGGCTCACACCCGCGCGATCCCTCGTTGCAAAAGCAATCCCTGCCTCTATTTCGGCAGGCGCGAATTCAGATGACAGGGCTCTGCTGCTCATTCGCATTTTTCGGTTACTCGACACGTTGTCGGCCGGTAGCGCGGAGACAATGAGACAGTGGATGCAAAACGAAAATCTGGCGCTGGGGTGCAAACCACGAAATCTTGTGGTGACAGAGGACGGTCTGAGCCGCGTCTTCGATTATCTCAACGGACGCGTGAAGACGCCCGTTCACTAGACGCTAGGTATTCTTGTCTCTTCCGGGCAAACCTTTGAATGGCGCTGTCTTCCGCCCGTATGACGGGACAAAAGGCGGCCGCCGGACGCGTCCGGATTTGTGACGTAGCCGTGTTCTGGCCGCCTTTGTCGGGATATCCTTCCCTGAGAATGAATGCACCTTTCCTGGCGTCTGGCCGTTCGTTGCTATCCATCATGCATACTCCTATTTTTGTAAGGAAATTCGATATGCATGTCCTTTGGATCACGAGCGATATAGATCAGCGGCGCCTCAAACATATTGTCTTCATAATACATGGCAACATCTCGCAGAACCAACTGCCTTAATTGCCCCGTTTCCGAGAATGTATTGACCCATTCTGCGTAAACCACATTCTTTTCCCAATCTCTTACGCGAACATACTCGACCGCGACCCGGGACGAATTGAATATGAAATCCCAGACATCCTCGCCTCCATATCTCTTCGTGGCTCCGATCATCTGCAACATTCGGGTCAGCCATTTTCGGTTTGCAGAGTAGATCCACAAGACCGCCAATACGAATGCAATCGGTATTGACCACAGGATTTCATCGATAAAAACATCCGTGAGAATTGCAGTTCCGTCTGCGTTCTCTAACTTCAGCTCGGAAAAATTGTCGTTGGTTGACTTGTAGATCAGGTAATCGAAGGCGTACGTCGTCAACCCGTGCATCAATGCGCGAACAATTAACTCGGTCTGACTGGGCTTCTCCTTCATGGCGTAGCGTGGGTCTTATGCCGTAAGCGGGATTATGCCGCATGAACGGGATGGCCGGCTATTGTGCCTAAATTCGATGGTGCTTCAGATCGACAAAATCAGCTATCGGTGTTGGGGCGGTATTCTGACTAACAGGACGGAAAGCCGCCAGCAGTTACGAAAGCGTCCCGATACATGGACTACAATTCGCGACCAGGTTTTTGCGGCGAATTTTTCCCACGGCATCAGTGTCGCCAGCTTTGTCGCGAAACTTAGGATTTGCGCGACAACAGCAGTGCCAATGCGGCCGAGATTGCCCCGAAAGCGCACGTGCCGGTCCAGCCCCACACAGCATAGGCAGAGCCACCAATGCCAGCACCGACGGCACCCCCGGCGAGCATGGTTGCCATGAACACGGTGTTGAGCCGGCTTCGGGCGGCCGGATCGAGCGCATAGATGCGCGCCTGATTGGCGACTTGCGAGGACTGCACCGCAAGGTCCATTACCACAATGCCGACAATCAGGCCGATGAGGGAACCTTGCCAAAGCCAGAAGATGAGGAAGGCGAGCACCACAAGGCCTGCGCCGATCGACACGACCATGGCCGGCCCGCGCCGGTCTGCTAAACCTCCGGCGACTGGCGCAGCGAGCGCGCCTGCAACCCCGACAAGTGCCAGAAGACCAACCGCAGTACCACCAAGCTGATAGGTTGGTTCAGCCAACAACAGCGCGAGATTCGACCAAAAACCGATGAAGGCTGCGAAGATCAGGAATTGCACCGCGACCGCTCGCCGGAGAACGCCATACGTCCGCACCAGCGTCCCGAGCGAGCCAAGCAGACGCGGATAGCTCAGATCAGTTGTCGGCGGCACGCGGGGCAACCAGAGCGCCAACGCCACACCGATCGCAATCATCACGGCCGCCGCGAACCAGAACACGAAAGGCCAACCCCAAAGGTCCGAGATTGTGCCGCTGACGGTGCGTGCAACGAGGATGCCGATCAGGATGCCGCCTGTCACCTTGCCGAGAATGCGTCCGCGCTCCATTGGCGGGGCCAGATGCACGGCGAGCGGCACAATCTGCTGCGCAACTGTGGCGAACAGGCCGACCGCGAGGCTGGCTGCGGCAAGCCACACGAACCCCGGCGAGACAGCCGCGCCGATTAGCGCGGCCACAAGGACGGCGATGGTCGCGAGGATGAGGGATTTGCGTTCGAGTCGGTCCCCAAGTGGGGCGAGAAACAGCACGCCGAGCGCATTACCGGCCTGGGTCAGCACCGGCACGATCGCGGCGATCCCCGCTGCCAGCCCGAAATCTGTGGTCAGATGGCCGAGAAATGCCTGATTGTAGTAGCTGTTGGCGACGGCCGCGCCGGCGCCGATCGCCAGGAGACGGACCAGGGCGGCTGACAAGCGTTCGGTTGAGGAATGTTCTGTCTGCATGTGGGCCAGACATACATTTTGGCCTTACTAGTACAAACCATTTCTATTGCCTAATGATTTAGTTTGTCTAAACTCTTCGACATGACATCACCCGTTTCCTTTGGTGCGTTGCGCACTTTTGTCGAGATCGGTCGGCAGGGCAGCATCAAGCGCGCTGCGCAGGAACTGAATGTGACTCCGGGGGCCGTGAGCCAGCAGATCAAGGCGCTGGAGGCGCGCTTCGGCGTCCAACTCCTGGAACGTGGAAACCGCGAGGTGAAGTTATCGGCGCATGGCTTGCGCCTGTTTGGCGAAGTCGCGCCGGCCTTCACGCAGATCGACGCAGCCGTACAACTCTTAGACGATCGAAGGCCAGGGCCGCGTTCTCTGGTCGTCAGCACAACGCCATCCCTCGCGGCGTGCTGGCTAGCGCCACGCATCGGCCGCTTCACCGCGCAACATCCCGATATCGAGATTCAAATTGAAACGTCGGTGCAACTCGCGGACATGACAGGCGGCGCGGTGGATGTGGCGATCAGGCACGGCTCTGGCAACTATCCCGGCCTCAACGCCGCCTTACTTTTTATACCCCAGCTTGTGGCGGTCGCAAGCCCGTCGCTTCTGATCGACGGTCCCTTGAGTCATCCCGCCGATTGTCTACGCTATCCGCTTCTACAGGACCGCGACCGGGCCGATTGGCCGACATGGTTTGAATTGCACGGCGTCAAGCCGACCCGCAATGCAAGAAAGGGGCCGAGCTACGCCGACGACGCCCTGTTAATTCAAGGCGTCATTGCCGGCCAAGGTCTCGCTATCGTGCGAGATGTGTACGCGGCCCTCGCTCTGGACGCGGGCAGCATCGTGCTCGCGCTCGATGCGCCCGTTCCGACGTCGGCGGGGTACTTCGTCGTCGTGCAGCCGGGCAGGATGACTGTGCCAAAGATCGCTGCCTTCCGCCGATGGATCCTAAGTGAGGCCAGCGTCGGAATAAAACCCACTTAAAACAGAAAAACGAGGCTCCACCACGGGGATTGGCGCCGGGCCGCTTTCTGCATTCTCACCCCTATATCTACAGCGATGTCGAAATCGTTGCGATCATCGAGCATGCGCGAATGCTGCCTTCTTTCTACGGCCCTTCGCGGCCTGACCTGCTCGATGCCGAATCCGGCGTGCTTCACATCCAACAGGGCAAGTTCGGCAAAGAACGGCTTCTGCTGCTGGACCCGAGTGTTGTGCAGCGGCCGGGTTGACCAATCGGTGATCGCATTGTGGCTGAGGCATGAATCCGTGGAAACGAGCCAGATCTATATCCACGCCGATATGCGGCTGAAGGAAAAGGCGCTCGTTCAGATCGTCAGCCCGGAAACACATGCGGGGCGGTATCGTCTCAACGATGAACGACTCGCGTATATCGAAGCACTCTGATTATGCCGAACCGTCGCATGGCCGAATGCCGGCTCAACAGCCACGACGCTCGGTCATGCGGCATAACCCGGTTTACGGCATAACGAGTCCAAACGCGCCCAGATAAGACCAGGTAGAAAAATGATCGCAATCTGGATGATCAAAACATCAATTTTTTATTGTATCGCACGAATATTCAACTCAAGTTTGCGTATCTCTGCTTTCTTTCAAACGCAATAAAAAAGCCCGTCGGTTTCCCGGCGGGCCAATGATTTCTGGATGTGTCAGGCTCAGTCCTGGGCGGCTTCCGCCGGCTGATCCTTCGGGATCTCCTTGCCGGAGTCCTGGTCGACGACCTTCATGGACAGGCGAACCTTGCCGCGGTCGTCGAAGCCCAGAAGCTTGACGTAGACCTTGTCGCCTTCCTTGACGACGTCGGATGTCTTGCCGACGCGCTCCTGTGCGAGCTGCGAGATGTGCACCAGACCGTCGCGCGGACCGAAGAAGTTCACGAAGGCGCCGAAATCGGCGACCTTGACGACGGTGCCCTGATAGATTTCGCCGACTTCCGGCTCGGCGACGATCGAGTGCACCCACTTCTTGGCGGCCTCGATCTCCTTGGCCGAAGCGGAAGCGAACTTGATGGTGCCGTCATCCTCGATGTTGATCTTGGCGCCGGTCTTTTCGACGATCTCGCGGATCACCTTGCCGCCGGAGCCGATAACGTCGCGGATCTTGTCGACCGGAATGGTCATGACTTCGATGCGCGGCGCAAACTCGCCGAGTTCTTCACGGCTTTCATTGATCGCCTTGCTCATCTCGCCGAGAATGTGCAGCCGCCCGCCCTTGGCCTGGTCGAGCGCGATGCCCATGATCTCTTCGGTGATGCCGGTGATCTTGATGTCCATCTGCAGGGAGGTGATGCCGTCCTTGGTTCCGGCGACCTTGAAGTCCATGTCGCCGAGATGGTCTTCGTCACCGAGAATGTCGGAAAGAACTGCGAAACGCTCTTCTTCCTTGATCAGGCCCATGGCGATGCCGGCGACCGGCTTCGCCAGCGGAACGCCGGCGTCCATAAGGGCGAGAGACGTGCCGCAAACGGTCGCCATGGAGGACGAACCGTTGGATTCGGTGATTTCCGATACGACGCGCAGCGTGTACGGGAACTGTTCGGACGTCGGCAACATCGGGTGGACGGCGCGCCAGGCAAGCTTGCCGTGACCGATTTCGCGGCGACCCGGAGACCCCATGCGACCCGTTTCCCCTACCGAGAAGGGCGGGAAATTGTAGTGCAGCATGAAGTTTTCCTTGTACATGCCGGTCAGGCTGTCGACATACTGCTCGTCTTCGCCGGTGCCCAGCGTGGCGACGACGATCGCCTGGGTTTCGCCGCGGGTAAACAGGGCGGAACCGTGGGTGCGCGGCAGGAGGCCGACTTCGGCGACGATCGGGCGAACCGTTTCCAGGTCGCGGCCGTCGATACGGCTCTTGGTGTCGAGAATATTCCAGCGGACGATCTTCGCCTGCAGCGACTTGAAGACGCTGCCGACCTGCTCGGCCGAATATTCGGGCTCTTCCACGCCTTCGGGAATGAAATGCGAAACAACCTTCTTCTTGACCGCGTCCACGGCGTCGTAGCGTTCAGCCTTGTCGATGATCTTGTAGGCGTCGCGCAGTTCGGTTTCGGCGACGCCAAGCATGGCTTCTTCGAGCGAAGAAAGATCTTCCGGTTCGAATTCGCGCGGTTCCTTGGCTGCGGCCTCGGCCAGCTTGATGATGGCGTCGATGACCGGCTGGAAGCCATTCTGGCCAAAGACGACAGCGCCCAGCATGACGTCTTCCGGAAGTTCCTGTGCTTCCGATTCGACCATCAGAACGGCGTCCTGGGTGCCGGCGACGATGAGATCGAGATCCGATTCATCCATTTCGTCGACATGCGGGTTGAGCACGTATTCGCCGTTGATGTAGCCGATGCGCGCGCCGCCGATCGGGCCCATGAACGGGATGCCGGAAAGCGTCAGCGCCGCTGACGCGGCGATCATCGAAAGAATGTCCGGATTGTTTTCCAGGTCGTGCTGCATCACCGTGATGATGACCTGGGTCTCGTTCTTGTAGCCGGCAGGGAACAGCGGACGGATGGGACGGTCGATCAGACGTGAGACGAGGGTCTCGTTTTCGCTTGGACGTCCTTCGCGTTTGAAGTAGCCGCCGGGAATCTTGCCGGCCGCGAACGTCTTTTCCTGATAGTTGACCGTGAGGGGAAAGAAGTCCTGTCCGGGCTTCGCGGATTTGGCGGAAACGACCGTGGCGAGCACGGTGCTTTCACCGTAGGTGGCGAGAACGGCGCCGTCAGCCTGACGGGCGATCTTGCCTGTTTCGAGAATGAGCGGACGACCGCCCCATTCGATTTCTACCTTGTGGGAATTGAACATGTCCTGTCCTTTTTGGCGGAGCGGCTCCGATCATCGGATTCCACGCCCCGTTTGTTGCAATCAGGCGCCCTCGGGCGCCGTTCTTCCGATTGCCACGGGCAAGACAACGGGTGGCTCGTAAACTTTGCAAGCAACCTGCAATCCTGCCCCGTGACAGTCCCTCCGGACGCCGCAGCGTCCGAATAAAAACGGCGGCGCGTTTCCGCGCCGCCGAACAAGCTAACGGCGAATACCGAGACTCGCGATAAGCTTCTTGTACCGTTCCTCGTCCTTCTTTTTCAGATAGTCGAGCAGAGAACGGCGATTGGAAACCATCTTCAGGAGGCCACGGCGGGAGTGGTTGTCCTTCTTGTGACCCTTGAAGTGTTCCGTAAGATTTGTGATGCGTTCGGTCAGCAGCGCGACCTGGACTTCCGGCGAACCCGTGTCGCCATCCTTCGTCGCATATTCTTTCAGAATCTCAGCCTTGCGCTCAGCAGTGATCGACATCGTACATCCTTTCGGTTTTTCAAGATGGAAGTCGCCCTGTGCCGGGATGTCGTCCAGCAGGGGCCGTTATTGACGGCTCAAAAGCCGTATGGCGCTGCATATAGGCCACGCCGGGGCAAAATACCAGCCCTATTTTCAACCGCCGGTATCCGCCTTCAGGTCTCCGGCGGCACCAGGCGCGCATTGGCGCGTTCGCGATAGACGACGTAAAGGCCGGAGGCCACGGTGATGCAGATGCCGACCGCCGCCATCCCGTTCGGCAAGTCCTTGAAGATCATCCAGCCGATGAGGGTCGCGAACGGTATTTCGAGATATTGCATGGGCGCGAGCGACGAGGCGGGCGCATAGCGCAGCGACCAGGTCATCAACAGATGCGCCACCGTGCCAAGAACGCCGATCGACAAAAGCAGCAGCGTTTCACGGGTATCGGGGAAGACCATGGTGAAGACCGAGTTTTCGCGCCCCGCCGTCAGCAGATAAGCCGCCCCCAGGCCTATCGACACGTAAATTCCATTCGCCGCCTGCAGCGTGATGGGGTCGCATTGCTTGGCGATCATCCGCGTCACCAGCATGAACAAGGCAAAGATGACCGCGACCACCAGTGGCAGCAAGGCGTAAACGCCGACATCGGCGAAACGCGGCTGGATGACCAGAAGCGTGCCGATGAAACCGACGACGCAGGCAGCCAGACGGCGCGGCCCGATTTCCTCGTCAAGCACCATGCGGCCAAGAAGCAGCATGATGAAGGGCATGACGAAAGCGATCGCGACCGCATCGGCAAGCGGCATGTAGCGCAGTGACGTGAACATGGCCGCGACGCCGATGACGTGAAGAAAGGCGCGGAGGATCGCGAGTTTGAGGACCCGGCCGCGCAGGCGCAGTTCCCTGCCCGTCCACAGGACGATCGGGATCAGCAGGAACGCCTGCATGAGAAACCGGAAGAACAGGAGCTGAGCGAGCGGCACCGTGTCTCCGAGCAGCTTGGCGATGGAGTCGCCGAGCGGCGCCAACACGCAAAAGCCGAGCATCAAAGCAATGCCGAGAAGCGGCCGGTCCGCATTCATTGCTTGCGCCTGACACTCTTATCGGCCGAATTATCCAGAATTTCTCTCCCGAGACCACGAATCATGTCGTAGATGATGGTCCGGCAATACAGCATGCGTGGCCGATGGGCGAGACGCTTCATCGCAGCTTCAATTTTATCTATTGTGACCGGACTTCGAACCGGGAGCCAAACCGATGCAAGACACCCCGTCCGACGCCAATCCGATTATCCGGACCATCGCCATGCCCGCGGACACCAATTCGTCCGGGGATATCTTTGGCGGCTGGCTTATGTCGCAGATGGATCTTGCGGCCGGCAGCGTCGCGGCCCGCATTTCGAAGGGACGCTGCGCAACCGTCGCCGTCGAGGGCATGAAATTCCTGCGTCCGGTTCATGTCGGCGACGAGGTCACTCTGTACGCCACCCTTGGCCGAGTGGGGCGCACGTCGATGACCATCCATGTCGAGGCCTGGCGACGCCAAAGACACGCCGAGGAAACCGAAATGGTGACCAGCGCCGAATTCACCTTCGTGGCGCTGGACGACAAGGGCCGGTCGCGGCCGGTCTACCCCGATCAGCCGGACAAATAGGTTTCCAGCGTTTTGCGCGTTCCGGATTTCCAAAGTGAATTCAGGGCTTTGGCGAAGGCCTCGGCAAAGGGCGTCCGATCCTTAAGGAGACCGAAAATGTCGCCCATGGCAAGCCAGGCGGACGGATTGCTCCGCGCTTCAAGCGCGGTCTTGTTGAGCCTTTCGGCATTCACATCGTCGATGACGATCGGCGCGCCGTCGTCAGTTTCGCCCGCGCAATAGCGGCACCACAGGGCGACCTCCAAGGCGAGACCGTCAACAGGTTGTCCGGCGTCGAGCCTGTCGGCGACCGTGGGCAGGATGAATTTCGGCTGCCGGTTGGACCCGTCGAGGCAAAGCCGCGCGATCGTGTCGCCAACCTTTGGATTGGAGAAACGCTCGGCCACCTTTCGGAAATAGCTGTCGAGATCGACGCCCGGAACCGGCGGCACTGTGGGGATGATCTCGCTGTGCTCCAGTTTTTCGAGAAAGCCGCGCACGAGCGGCTCTTCCATGGCGTCGTGGGCGAAGCGCAGGCCCATCAGGCCCGAAGGATAGGCGATCGCGGCGTGACCGCCGTTGAGGATCCTGAGCTTCATCAGTTCGAACGGGCCGACATCGGGGACGAATTCCACCCCGACTTTCTCGAGCGCCGGGCGGCCAAGCGGGAAATGATCTTCCAGAACCCATTGCCGGAACGGCTCGCAGACGACGGGCGAAGCGTCCTCGATATCGAAGGTGTCCTGCAGCAGCTTCCGTTCGCGATCGCCGGTGGCGGGCGTGATGCAATCGACCATGCCGCTGGGAAACGCGACGTTCCCGGTGATCCAGTCGCCCAGCTCCGGCGAAATCAGACTGGCAAGACCGGTGACGGCGTCTCTGCAGACCTTGCCATTGTCCGGAAGATTGTCGCAGCTCATGACTGTGAACGGGGCAAGCCCTGCTTCACGGCGGCGGACGAGCCCGGCGATCAGCATGCCGAACACCGTGGACGGCGCATCGCGATTGCGACTGTCGGCGACGATGTCCGGATGATCGGCCTGAAACCCGCCGCGCTTTGCGTCGAGATAGTAGCCGCCTTCCGTAATGGTGAGCGAGACGATGCGGGTTTCCGGCCGCGCCATCGCCGCGATGATCGCCCCGGCGTCGATTTCCGCGAAGTCGATCATTGCGCCGCAGATGCGCGCCGTATAGCCGGCCGGGTCAAGCTCCAGAACCGTCGTCAGCCAGTCTTGCTTTTCCAGGGTCGCTCGCATTTTCGCGTCGTACGGTTTGACGCCTGCGCCGGTGATCGCCCAGTCGTGATCGTCTCCCATGGAGAAGAGACGGTCGAGATACACCTGCTGGTGGGCGCGATGAAAATTGCCGACCCCGACATGAACAATCCCGGACGTCAGGGCGGAACGGTCATATGCGGGTGCGCTCACACCCTTGGGAGGGTGTTCCAGGAGGCGGCGGTCAAGTCTGGGCATATCAATTCATCCGGTTTGCGCCGTCGCCATCGCCGGCCGTGTCAACAAGACTGTGGTTCCTCCCGTGCGTTCGAACGCAGCTGCCGCCCGAACAGCAAGGGCGCCATCGCCTATTCCGACAGCCGCCCCAGCGGCTCTCGCCCGGTCGAAACCGGCGATGGCGGCCCTTGCGCCTTCGCGTGCATGGGCGCCGGCACAAGCTTTGCCGACGCCGACAGCCGCGCCGGTGATCATCGCAAGCCTATTTGCAAGGCGGCGCATGCGAACTCCTTACCTCTGTGACGCAACCGTCTTCCCGTTGGCGTCAAACCGGTGGATGCGGGACTGATCCGGGGTCACATAGACCTTGTCGCCGTGCTTGAGTCCAAGTTCCCCGACCGAACGGATCGTCAGCCGCTCCCCGATACCGGAATGCAGATGGAAGAAGGTGTCGGACCCGAGATGCTCCGACACATCCACCGTCGCCTCCCAGGCGCCGTCGGATGGCTCCGTCGCGATTGCGAAATGCTCGGGCCGCACGCCGATCGTGTCAGCGCCGAAGGTCGAGGCCGTCTCGCCGCCGATGAAGTTCATCTTGGGCGATCCGATAAAGCCGGCGACGAACATGTTCGCCGGGTTGTTGTAGAGCTCCAGCGGCGAGCCGACCTGCTCGATATGGCCGGCGTGTAGCACCACGATCTTGTCGGCCATGGTCATTGCCTCGACCTGGTCGTGGGTGACGTAGATCATGGTCGTCGCGAGATCCTGGTGGAGCTGCGAGATTTCCAGCCGCATGTTGACCCGCAGCGCGGCGTCGAGATTGGACAGCGGCTCGTCGAACAGGAAGGCTTCCGGCTCGCGCACGATCGCGCGGCCGATGGCGACGCGTTGCCGCTGGCCGCCGGACAGCTGCCCCGGCCGGCGCTCCAGATAATCCGTCAGATTGAGCACCTTTGCGGCCGCCGCCACCTTCTCGTCGGCGACCTTCTTGTCCACGCCCGTCATCTTCAGCGGAAAGGCGATGTTTTTCGCTACCGACATATGCGGATAGAGCGCATAGGACTGGAACACCATGGCGAGACCGCGTCTGGCCGGCGGAATGCGGGTGGCGTCGCGGCCATCGATCTCGATGACGCCGCTACTTACGTCCTCAAGCCCGGCGATCAGGCGGAGAAGCGTCGATTTTCCGCAGCCGGACGGGCCGACGAACACCACAAACTCGCCGTCGTTGATTTCCAGATCCAGCGGCGGAATGACCTCCGTCGAACCGAAAGACTTTGTTACTTTGGATAAAGTTATCGTTCCCATGATCGCGCCCCCTATTTAACAGCGCCGAAGGTCAGGCCGCGCACCAGCTGCTTCTGGCTGAACCAGCCAATGATGAGAATGGGTGCGATCGCCATAGTGGAAGCCGCGGAGAGCTTTGCGTAGAAAAGCCCTTCGGGACTGGAATAGCTTGCAATGAATGCGGTGAGCGGGGCCGCCTTGGCCGCCGTCAGGTTCAGTGTCCAGAACGCCTCGTTCCAGGCAAGAATGACGTTGAGCAGCAATGTCGACGCAATGCCCGGGACCGCCATTGGCGTCAGCACATGTACGATCTCCGACCACAGGGTCGCGCCGTCCATGCGCGCGGCTTCGAGGATCTCGCCCGGGATCTCCTTGAAATAGGTGTAGAGCATCCAGACGATGATCGGCAGGTTGATGAGCGTCAGCACGATCACCAGGCCGGTCCGCGTGTCGAGCAGGCCCAGATCCCGGAACATCAGGTAGATCGGGATCAGCACGCCGACCGGCGGAAGCATCTTGGTCGACAGCATCCACATCAGCACGTCCTTGGTGCGCCTGGCCGGCACGAAGGCCATCGACCAGGCGGCCGGAATGGCGATGAGCAGGCCAAGCAAGGTGGAGCCGAGCGAGATGACGACCGAGTTCATGAAGTGGCGGAAGTAATCCGAACGCTCCTGAACCTCGCCGTAGTTTTCCAGCGTCCAGTCGAAGAACAGGAAGGAGGGCGGCGATGCGATCGCCTCCGCCTCCGTCTTGAAGCTGGTCAGCACGGTCCAAAGGATCGGGAAGAAGATCGCCAGGGCGACCACCCAGGCGAGGATGGAAACGGCGACCTGGCGCCTTGTCGAAACAGCACGAGCCATCGGTCACACCTCCAGGTTCTTGCCGATCATCCGCATCAGGAAGATCGCAACGATGTTTGCAAGAATGACTGCGACGATGCCGCCCGCCGAACCGCCTCCGACGTCGTACTGCAGCAGCGACTGGACGTAGACCAGGTAGGTTATGTTGGTCGATGCGTATCCCGGTCCGCCATTGGTGGTGACAAGGATTTCGGCGAAGACGGACAGCAGGAAGATCGTCTGGATGAGAATGACGACGGTGATCGCGCGCGCCATATGCGGCAGCACGATATAGAAGAACCGGCTGAACGGTCCCGCGCCGTCGATCTCGGACGCCTCGATCTGCTCGCGATCCAGCGACTGCAGCGCCGTCAGCAGGATGAGCGTGGCGAAGGGAAGCCACTGCCAGGCGACCATGATGATGATCGAGAAGAGCGGCGCCTGCGCAAGAAAATCAAAGGGTTCGAGCCCGACCGCCTTCGCCATGTGGGCGAACAGGCCGTTAACCGGGTTCATGAACATGTTCTTCCACACCAGCGCGCTGACCGTCGGCATGACGAAGAAGGGCGCGATCACCAGAATGCGCACGACGCCCTGACCCCATACGGGCTGGTCGAGGAGCAGCGCAAGCAGGGTTCCGCCGATAACAGTGATGAGCAGCACGCCGACCACCAGCACGATCGTATTGACGAGAGCCTCGAAGAAGGCGGGGTCGGTCAGGAAGAACCGGTAATTGGTGAAGCCGGTGAATTCTTCCATGCCCGGCATCAGGAGATTGTAACGCAGAAACGAGAAATAAATTGTCATCGACAGCGGGATGATCATCCAACCGAGCAACAGGACTACGGCCGGAGATAACATGAAACGCGCCGCGGTTCTTGAATGAGCGGTGGCCATAACACGTCTCCAGATGAATTCCGGATTCTGAAAAAAGAGGGCCGATCCGAAGACCGGCCCCAAGGGAGGATGCTATTTGATGTATCCGGCCTTTTGCATTTCGCGCTCTGTGAGCCGCTGCGCGTTCTGCAGGGCCTGGTCGGCCGTGATGTTGCCGGCGAGCGCCGCCGAAAACTGCTGTCCGACCGCCGTTCCGAGGCCCTGGAATTCAGGGATTGCGACGAACTGGACGCCGACATAGGGAACCGGCTCCACGGTCGGATTCTGCGGATCGGCGGAATTGATGCTTTCAAGCGTCATCTTGGCGAAGGGGATCTTCGCATATTCCGGGTTCTCGTAGAGCGAGGTCCGGGTTCCGGGCGGCACGCTCGCCCATCCTTCCTTCTCGGCGACAAGCGCGAGGTAATCCTTGGACGTCGCCCAGTCGATGAACTTCTTGGCTGACGCCTCGGAGTCGGTTCCCGCCGGAATTCCGAGCGACCAGGCCCACAGCCAGTTGCCGCGCTTGCCGAGGCCATTGTCCGGCGCGAGCGCAAAGCCGACCTTATCGGCGACCGTGCTGTTTTCCGGGTCGGTCACGAAGGACGCGGCGACGGTGGCGTCGATCCACATGCCGCACTTGCCGGACTGGAAGAGCGCCAGGTTCTCGTTGAAGCCGTTGGACGACGCTCCGGGAGGACCGGCTTCCTCCATCAGGTCGAGATAGAACGTCAGCGTGTTCTTCCAGGCGTCCGTGTCGAACTGGGGCTTCCAGTCCATGTCAAACCAGCGCGCGCCGAAGGAATTGGAAGCAGCCGTCAGGAACGCCATGTTCTCGCCCCAGCCGGCCTTGCCGCGCAGGCAGACGCCGTAGATTTCATTGTCTTTGTCGGTCATGGCCTTTGCGGCCTTGGCGATGAAGTCCCAGGTCGGGGCCTCGGGCATTTCGAGGCCCGCTTTCTCCATCAGGTCCTTGCGGTACATGACCATGGAGCTCTCTCCGTAGAACGGAGCGGCGTAGAGACTGCCGTCGACCGTCAGGCCGCCGCGGATCGCCGGAAGAAGGTCGTCGACATCATAGGATGCCGGCAGATCATCAAGCGCGACCAGCCAGCCCTGCTTGCCCCAGATCGGAACTTCGTAGGTGCCGATCGTCATGATGTCGTACTGACCGCCCTTCGTGGCGATGTCGGTGGTGACGCGCTGGCGCAGAACGTTTTCTTCGAGAACCACCCATTCCAGGTCGATATCGGGGTTCTTCGACGTGAAATCATCCGCAAGCTTCTGCATGCGAATCATGTCGCCATTGTTGACGGTGGCGATGGTGAGCGTTTCGGCGAGCGCCGGAGCGGATACGGAAAGCGCAAGCGCGGACGCGCCCGCGAGAGCGGTAATAAGCTTTTTCATGACTTCCTCCCAAAAAGGCATTGAGCAATTGCTATTGCTTCGGGCAATTATTCGCTTTCGACGCACATTTGTCAACCGCCACATCAATCACATTCTTTGACTGACAGTGGAATTTCTGATTTTTCAGTTTTATTTCATATTGTTAGGGAAATCAGTTTCGCAAAAGAGCTTCGGCCGTCGCTTCATTGGTGATGAACCCATTGATGAGCCGGCCGGCAAGCGCGGCGCGGATCGCCGGGACTTTCTGGTCTCCGGCGGCGATGCCGATCACCGAATTTGCGGGATTGGAGCGGATCGGGGCGCTCGCCACCACCGAATTTGTGTGGTTCTCGATGAGGCGACCCTGCGCATCGTAGATCCAGCTCACGATCTCGCCCACCGCGCCGGCCCGAATGACGGCGTCCATCTGATCCCGGTCGATAAAGCCGTCGACGAAGAGCGGCGAGTTGTCGCCGATATTGCCAATGCCGACGAAGGTGACGTCTGCGCTGGCGCAGAGATCCAGAATATTGCGCACCGGCTTCTGCCCATGCAGCAATTCGCGCTCTTCCGGCGAGGTGGCGAAGACCGGCAGCGGCATTGGATAGTGACGGGCCCGGACCTTGTCAGCGAGCTGGATGATGGCGTTGTAGGCCGACGCCGATCCGTCGGCGGACATGTTGCCGAGCAGCGACACGATGCGGTGTTGCGGACAATCCATCGGCGATAGCTCTTCAACGCAGGCGCGCAGCGCCCGCCCCGTGCCGAAGGCGATGATCTTGGGATCGGATGATTTGAGCTCGCGCTCCATGAGCCCGGCGCCGGCCTCTGCCAGACCGACGATGGAGCCGGGCGAATCAGGGTCGCTGGGCACAACGTCGCAATAGTCGAGCCGATAGACGTCCGTCAGCCTGCGCGCCAGTTCCATGCAATGGGCGATGGGATGGTCAAGGCGGACCTTGATCAGCTTTTCAGTGATGGCGAGAGAGACCAGACGCTGCGCGGATTGCCGGGACACGCCGAGCTTGCGGGCGATCTCGTCCTGGGTGTTGCCGGCGACATAATAGAGCCATCCGGCGCGGGCCGCGTCGTCCAGCCGGCTTGTCTCATGGTCGGTCCTGCCCGGCATTGCGTTTTCCTAACCGGCTCTTTTCAGCAAGGGGGCCATATCATAGAAATCGCCCCATTTGTCAAAAGCCGGCACGTCGGCGAGTTCGTCCGGCAGGCTCGACGCCCGGTTCAGCATGTGACCGGCGCCGGTGAAATGCAGAACCTGCATGCCGGCGGCGCGCGCCGCTTTCAAACCGGGCAGGCTGTCCTCGATGACGAGCGTATTGGCGGGGTTTGCGCCCATCCGCTCCGCTGCGTGAAAGAACAGATCCGGAGCCGGCTTGCCGTTCGCAACCTCTGAAGCGGTAAATAACCGATCTCTGAAAAAGCCCGAAAGACCGGCGAGTTCGAGCGACCGTTTCGCCCGCGGCGGACTGCTTGACGTCGCAACGCAGGAGGCGACGCCGAGGTCGGCCAGAACGGCCTCAATGCCCGCTACCGTCCGCAATTCCGTTTCGAAAGCGGCCAGCAGGTTCGACCGGTAAAGCGCCTCGAAATCTTCCGGCAGCCGGTAATTGAGGCTGGTGCGGATTTCCTCAGCCACCTTTGGAAAGCTTCGGCCAAGAAAATTGCGCTGCACGTAGTCCAGATCGACGTGGACGCCGCGTTCGGCAAGAAGGTCGATCAGGATACGGGCGCTGATGATCTCGCTGTCGATCAGCACGCCGTCACAATCGAATATGACCAGTGAAACGCGATCTGACGACATGGCCTCGAACGATCCGGTTGCGGTTGGCTCAGGTGGCGAAGACCCTTCTCGGGCGGAATTCACCTTCTGCTATTTCACCGATTGCGACAAGTCGGCCGTGGCTGGTCGCATAGGCGGCGTCGGCGGGCAGCGGCGCATCGCGCCCCCGCAACAGGATAGGATTGCCGCTGAGCAATCGCTGGGCCTGGCCGTCGCTCACGGCGACCTGCGGCAGCATGCTGAGCGCCTCGCCGGTGTGGACGAGGTAGTCGTCAAGAGCGGCCAGGCGCTCCGCGTCATCTTCGACCTCCTCCAGCGCAATCAGCTCTTCGAGCGGCACCAGATCCTCCTCGTCGAATGGCGCGACATAGGTGCGCCGCAAATCGGCGACATGTCCGAAGCAGCCGAGATCCCGCCCGAAATCGCGGGCAAGCGATCGCACATAGGTGCCTTTTCCGCACTCGACCTCGAACACCGCCGTATCGGGCGTGGGAACGGAGACAAGATCGAGGCGGAATATCTCGACCTCGCGCGTGGGCATTTCCACGACCTCGCCCTCGCGCGCCAGATCGTAGGCGCGGTTTCCGTCAATCTTGATCGCGGAATATTGCGGCGGCGTCTGTTCAATGACGCCCTTGTAACGCGGGAGCAGCGCTTCGATCTGGCTGCGCTCCGGTCTGTCCTCGCTTGACCGGACGACGTTCCCCTCGCGATCATCCGTCTCGCGCTCTTCGCCCCAGGCAACGGTGAAACGATAGATCTTGCTGCCGTCCATGACGTAGGGAACGGTCTTCGTGGCGTCGCCCAGGGCGATCGGCAACATGCCGGAAGCCAGCGGATCAAGCGTGCCCGCATGGCCGGCCTTCTGCGCCTTGAAGAGCCACTTGATCTTGGAGACCGCCTCGGTCGAACCGAAATCGACCGGCTTGTCCAGGATCAGCCAGCCCGATATCGCCCGGCCCTTTTTCTTACCGCGGCGCCCCATCAGTCGTCGTCCTCTTTTCGGTCGAGATCGCGCGCGACTTCGGGCGAGCGCAGCAATTCATCGATCTTGCGGTAGTTCTCGAAGCTGGTGTCGTCGCGAAAGCGGAGTTCCGGCATGTATTTCATCTGACGGAGCGCCGGCGTTATCTGTTTGCGAATGTACCTGGCGTTTCGGTTCAGCGCCTCGACGATGGCTGCGTGGTCAGACTGGCCAAGCGGCGTCACATAGGCGGTCGCGATCTTCAGATCCGGGGACATGCTCACCTCGGAAATGGAGATGACTTCGCTTTCGATCAGCGGATCGCGAATTTCTCCGCGCTGCAGCACGGAGGTGACGGCGGCTCTGACCTGTTCGCCAACGCGCAACTGGCGCTGGGACGGGCCAGCGGAAGTAAATCTGGACATGCAACGTACCTTTTCGACATTGGCTCCGGGTTCGGACCGGACGCGAATGGTTCAAATTCGGGCGACCCCGGACGTCCGGGGCCGCAATTTTTCGCAGATCAGAGCGTGCGTGTAATGTGCTCGACCCGGAAACACTCGATGACATCGCCCTGGCGAATATCCTCGTAGTTTTCGAAGGCCATGCCGCATTCCTGTCCGGCGGCCACTTCGGCGACTTCGTCCTTGAAGCGCTTGAGCGTCTTCAGGTTGCCTTCGTGGATCACGACGTTGTCGCGAATGAGGCGCACGCCCACGCCGCGCTCGACCTTGCCTTCCGTCACGCGGCAGCCGGCAACCTTGCCGACCTTGGTGATGTTGAAGACTTCGAGAATCTCGGCGTTGCCGAGGAAGGTTTCGCGCCGTTCCGGCGACAACATGCCCGACATGGCGGCCTTCACGTCGTCGACCAGATCGTAGATGATGTTGTAGTAGCGGATTTCGATACCGGCCGCGCTTGCAGCGTCGCGCGCCTGGGCATTCGCGCGGACATTGAAGCCGATCACCGCCGCATTGGACGCTTCCGCCAGCGAGATATCGGACTCCGTGATGCCTCCGGCGCCCGAATGCACGATACGGGCCTGGACTTCGTCTGTTCCAAGCTTCTCGAGCGCTCCGGCGATCGCCTCGATCGATCCCTGCACATCGCCCTTGATGACCAGCGGGAATTCCTTTACGCCGGACGCCTGCAACTGCGACATCATCTGTTCCAGCGAACCGCGGGAACCGGCCTGGTGGGCGACCGCCTTTTCGCGGGCCTTGCGCTGACGATATTCGGAGATTTCGCGAGCGCGCGCCTCGTTCTCGACGACCGCGAAACGGTCGCCGGCCTGCGGCGTGCCCTGAAGTCCGAGGATCTCGACCGGCATGGCCGGTCCGGCTTCCTTGACCTGGTTTCCGTGGTCGTCGACGAGCGCGCGCACACGGCCCCACTCGTCGCCGGCGACAACGATTTCACCGGTATGAAGCGTACCCGCTTCCACCAGGACGGTGGCGACCGAACCACGACCGCGATCAAGCTGCGCCTCGATGACCGTGCCTTCCGCCGTACGATCCGGATTGGCTTTCAGATCGAGCAGTTCCGCCTGCAGGAGGATGGCCTCCAGCAATTTGTCCAGATTGGTCTGCTTGGTTGCGGAGACCTCGACGTCGAGCACCTCGCCGCCCATGGACTCGACGAAAACCTCGTGCTGAAGCAGCTCGGTGCGAACCTTGTTGGCGTCCGCTTCCGGCTTGTCGATCTTGTTGATCGCCACGATCAGCGGCACGCCTGCCGCCTTGGCGTGGTTGATGGACTCAATCGTCTGCGGCATCACGCTGTCGTCGGCCGCCACCACCAGAATGGCGATATCGGTCGCTTCTGCGCCGCGGGCGCGCATCGCAGTAAATGCTGCGTGGCCCGGCGTATCGATGAAGGTGATCTTCTGACCGTCCTGCTCGACCTGGTAGGCGCCGATATGCTGGGTTATGCCGCCGGCTTCACCGGAAACAACATTGGCATGCCGGATGGCGTCGAGCAACGAGGTCTTGCCGTGGTCGACGTGACCCATGATGGTGACGATCGGCGGACGCTGTTTCAGGGCGCCTGCATCGTCCTCGATGTTGAAGATGCCTTCCTCGATGTCGGATTCGGCGACGCGCTTGACGGTGTGCCCAAACTCGCCGGCGATCAGTTCGGCCAGATCGGCGTCAATGACGTCGCCGGGCTTCATCATCTGGCCTTCCTTCATCAGGTATTTGATGACGTCGACCGAACGCTCCGCCATGCGCTGTGACAGTTCCTGGATGGTGATCGTCTCAGGCAGGGTGACTTCGCGGGAAATCTTCTCGCGCGCTTCCTGTGTGTGAGCCCGCTTGAGTTTCTCCTGACGACGACGCATCGCCGAAAGCGAGCGCCCTCTCTGGTTGCCGTCGTCGCTCAGAGCCGCGTTGAGCGTCAGTTTGCCGCGGCGGCGTGAATCGTCGCTGCGCGGACGCGAAGGTCTGGGTGTTTCGGGGCGCGCAGGCTTGCCGCGCTGGGCCGGTCTGTGTCCGCGATCTTCCTCTTCGTCACTGCCGCGTTGCTGGCGGGCGGTCTTGTCGGGCGCACGCGCCGGCGTCGCCTCGGCAGCTTCCACAACTGCCGGAGTAACCGGTTGAGGCTCCGGTTCAGCCGCCGCCTCCGCAACCTCTTCCGGTTGCGGCTGCTTTGCTGCTTCCTCGGCCTGGCGGCGGGCTTCTTCTTCGGCGCGCTGCTTTTCAAGCGCTTCCTGCTCCCGTTGAAGCTTGGCCTGTTCCTCGGCGACCCGGCGCTCCTCGGCGTCGCGCACTTTCGCGTTTTCAAGGGCGCGCTTGCGCGCATCCATTTCGCTGGCCGAAAGTTCGTTCAGCACGACCGATGGCTTGCGCGCGTCCGCGTCTTCCGTCACACGCTTCGGCGCAGCCGCCGGCTTGGGCTTCGGGGCAGGGGCGGGCTTGGGCGCCAATCCGGCCGGAGCCGGCGCCGGCTTCTCGTCTTCGGGACGCGAAATACGCCGCTTGCGTGTTTCGACCACGACAGCCTTGGTGCGGCCACGACCCATATCCTGGCGCACAGTTCCGTGCTCGACACCCGATCGCTTCAGGGTCAGGGTCTTCTTACCGGCGACACTGAGAGTCTTGTCGTCCTTCGTTTCGCTCATTCCGTATCCGTTTCCTTTGCGGGATCACCCGCCATCCGACCGCCTTTCGCAGGATTGCGATAGCGGTCCAACATCTTTGCGCGCTTCACTACACCTTCACCGGCCTGCCCTGCAAGCACCGCAAGGTGAATTAGGTTGCGGTCGCCCGAAATCGCGGTCATTTCTTCCGCCGGCAGCAGCCGGAAGGATAAAATTTCATCGCTTCCCGCAGCAACCGCCGCAAACCGCGCCTGATCAAGCTTGCGCACCCCGTCCGCCGCCGCGTCCACGGCGTGGAAAACGGCGACCGCCTTGCCTGAACGGATCGCCGCGTCGACCTTCGCGCCGCCCATCACAATCTGACCGGCCTTGCGGGCCATGTTGATCATGCCGACAAGCGCCGCGACCATCTGCGCCTCGATGGAATCGGCAAGATCGGCCGGCGCCTTCACATCAGCCTTGAGCGCGCGGGCGAAAGCCTTCTTTGCGATCGCCTTTTCAATACACTCGCGGCTGGCCGTAACCCAGCAACCGCGACCCGGCAGCCGACCCTTGAGATCGGGAACCACCGTTCCGTCAGGCGCAGCCACGAAACGGATCATCTGATCCGCGGTCAGACATTGCCGTGTGACGATGCAGGTCCGGTCGTTCATGCCACAACCTCCGGCCGAGCCGGCAGGGTTCAGGCGGACGCTCCCGCTTCCTGCTCCTCAGCGACGGCCTCGCCTTCGCCTTCCACTTCTTCCGCTTCAGGCTCGGCGAGATCTTCTTCCGTGATCCAGCCAAGAGCCAGCCGGGCCGCGACGATCATCTGCTCCGCGTCGGCGCGCGACACATCCATGCTGGAGAAAGTTCCGTCGAACTTCTTGGTCTCGCCATCCTTGCGCTCGACCCAGCCGACCAGATCGTCCGCGGCGCAACCAGCGAAGTCGTCCATCGTCTTCATGCCTTCCTCGCCGAGCGCCACGAGCATCCCCGTGGTCATGCCGGGAATGGTTCTCAGATCGTCTTCGACGCCCAGTTCGATGCGCTTTTCCTCAAGCTCGGCTTCGAGGGCGTCCAGATATTCCCGGGCGCGGCTCTGGATTTCTTCCGCCGTTTCCTCATCGAAACCTTCGATGGAGGCGATTTCGTCCTGATCGACATAGGCGACTTCCTCAACCTGGGAGAAGCCTTCCGACGCCAGAACCTGGCCGACCATCTCGTCAACATTGAGAGCGTTCATGAAGAGTTCGGTGCGGTCATTGAATTCCTTCTGACGACGTTCCGATTCTTCCTGCTCGGTCAGAATGTCGATATCCCAGCCGGTCAACTGCGAAGCGAGGCGCACATTCTGACCACGACGTCCGATCGCGAGCGAGAGCTGATCGTCAGGCACGACGACCTCGATGCGCTCTGCATCCTCGTCGAGAACGACCTTTGCGACTTCCGCCGGCTGCAGCGCGTTAACGATGAACGACGCCGGATCGTAGGACCACGGAATGATGTCGATCTTCTCGCCCTGCAATTCACCGACGACCGCCTGAACGCGGCTGCCGCGCATGCCGACGCAGGCGCCGACCGGATCGATCGAACTGTCGTTGGAGATCACCGCGATCTTTGCGCGGGAGCCCGGATCGCGGGCGACCGACTTGATCTCGATGATGCCGTCATAAATTTCCGGCACTTCCATGGTGAACAGCTTGACCATGAATTGCGGATGCGTCCGCGACAGGAAAATCTGCGGTCCACGCTGTTCGCGGCGCACGTCGTAGACAAAGGCGCGAACGCGGTCGCCATATCGGAAGCTTTCACGCGGGATCAGTTCGTCCCTGCGGATGATGGCTTCGCCGCGGCCGAGATCGACGATGACATTGCCGTATTCGACGCGTTTGACCGTGCCGTTGATAATCTCGCCAACGCGATCCTTGAATTCCTCGTACTGCCGGTCGCGTTCGGCTTCACGCACCTTCTGGACGATGACCTGCTTGGCCGACTGGGCGGCGATGCGACCGAAATCCATCGGTGGAAGCGGCTCGGCGATAAAATCTCCGAACTGGGCGTCCGGATTGCGGTCGCGGGCCAGTTCGATGGCGATCTGCGTGGAATAATCGTCAACCTGCTCAACGACCTCAAGCAGGCGCTGCAGTTTGATCTCTCCGGTTTTCGGATTGATGTCAGCGCGGATGTTCGATTCCGAGCCGTAGCGCGAACGCGCCGCCTTCTGTATGGCGTCGGCCATTGCGGTGATGACGATCTCACGATCGATGGCCTTTTCGCGCGCCACCGCATCGGCGATTTGAAGAAGCTCCAGCCTGTTAGCACTGACTGCCATTTTTGATCTCCGTTACTGTCTCCGATGCGGCTTGGCCGCAATCAGACCGAATTCAATGGGTATTCCCGGTTTCTTCCCGTTTCGCTCGCGCAGCCTTCGCCGCCTTGTCCGCAGCCAGCGCGTCCCGGATCAGATCATCGGTCAGGATCAGCCTGGCCTCGGTCAACGCCTCGAACGGGATACGCACGGTCAGGGCTTCGCCGTAACCCGGCTGATTACGTTCCAGCATGAACGCGTCGTCTTCGGCGGCGGCGATACGCCCCTTGAAACGCCTGCGATCCTCAACGGGAACCGACGTCTCGCATTTCATCAGATGGCCCTGCCAGCGGGTGAAATCGGACCGCCTGACCATCGGCCGGTCGATGCCCGGGGACGACACTTCAAGATGATAGGCGCGATCGATCGGATCCTCAACATCCAGCACCGGCGACAGGGCGCGCGACACAGCCTCGCAATCCTCGACGGTCATGGCTCCGTCGTTGCGCTCGGCCATGATCTGTAGCGTCAGGCCATTCTGGCCGGATAATCGCACCCGCACGAGACGGAAGTCGATCGACTGCAGCACCGGCTCGACAATTGCGGCAATACGCGCTTCAACGCCGGTCTCGGTCACCAGACGCGGTTCTTCCGACTCGTTATCCAGCGGCTTGGTCTGTTCGTTCAAACGGCTCTCTCCGACAGATCCCGACAAACAAAAAGAGCGGGTCCGGTGGGGCCCACTCTTGCTCATCATGATCAAGATTTGTCTCTCATATAACGGCGGGAGCGCGCAATTGCAAGGGCGTTTCGCCCTCGACCCTCACACCCGGCGAAAGGTGAGATAGGCCGGCGTCCGGTCTTCCCTGACGGCCTTTGCCTCGTAGCGCGTGCCGGGCCAGCCCGGATAGGGCCGACGCCAATCCTGCGCGGTTTCGGCCCGCCACGCGAAGGCCGGGTGGCTGCGGCAATGCAAAAGCGTCCAGTTGACATAGGTGTCGATGTCGGAGGCGAAACAGAACACGCCGCCGGGTTTGAGAACGCGCGCCAGGCGGTCGAGGCTTTCCTCGTTCACGAACCGTCGCTTCCAGTGTCGTTTCTTGGGCCATGGATCGGGATAGAGAAGGTCGACGTGATCGACCGAATTTTCAGGCAGCCAGTCCAGAAGCAAGGCGGCTTCTTCATCGAACAGACGGACGTTGCGAAGCGGCTCTTCGGCCAGCGCCGCTGCGCATTTCGCCATGCCGTTGACAAAGGGCTCCACGCCGATGAAGCCGGTTTCCGGCTGCTCCGCCGCCCGGTGGAGAAAGTGCTCGCCGCCTCCGAAGCCGATTTCCAGGCGCATGCGATCGACATCGGCCTCGAAAAGGCCGGCGGCGTCCGCGGGGGATGGACCGGAAATATCAATCC
This sequence comes from Flavimaribacter sediminis, assembly GCF_019492055.1. GTDB lineage: Bacteria > Pseudomonadota > Alphaproteobacteria > Rhizobiales > Rhizobiaceae > Flavimaribacter > Flavimaribacter sediminis. The sequence continues at coordinate 829,511 of NZ_JAICBX010000002.1, forward strand.
GGTAGAGCGGCAGTACGTCGTCTACCGCCTGCCGCTGCTTCGGACGCAGGGTTTTGCCCTTGCGACGCCCGAAGAAGGATCTCTGGTTGTCACGCCCGGTGGCCATCAGAACAGAGCAGAGCGACGTCCTTCAGTCGCGGACGGCTTCCTTGAGTGCTTTGACAAGATCGGTCTTTTCCCAGGAGAAAGAACCGTCGCGACCGCCTTTGCGACCGAAATGTCCATAAGCCGCAGTCTTTGCGTAGATCGGCCGGTTCAGATCGAGATGCTTGCGGATGCCGGAAGGCGAAAGATCCATGACCGCGCGGATCGCCTGCTCCACCTTCTCGTCGCTGACCTTTCCTGTGCCATGCAGATCCACATAGACTGAAAGAGGCTGCGAGACGCCGATCGCGTAGGAAAGCTGGATCGTGCACCGTTCAGCCAGCTTCGCGGCGACGACGTTCTTGGCCAGATAGCGCGCAGCATAGGCGGCCGAACGGTCGACCTTGGTCGTGTCCTTGCCGGAAAATGCGCCGCCGCCATGCGGCGCTGCGCCTCCATAGGTGTCGACGATGATCTTGCGGCCGGTCAGGCCGGCGTCGCCGTCCGGGCCGCCAATGACGAATTTACCCGTCGGATTGATGTACCAGTTGCAGTCGTCTGCAATCGGCAGCCCTTCCAGAGCTTCCCGAATAAAGGGTTCGACGACCGCCCGGACCTTTTTCGAATCCCAGTCCGGCGCGAGGTGCTGGGTCGACAGGACGATCTGCGTGACCTCGGCGGGTTTGCCGTCTTCGTAGCGGACTGTCACCTGGCTCTTGGCGTCCGGACCGAGCTGACCCGCATCGCCCTCGCCGCTTTTGCGGGCATCGGCCAGGAGCCTCAGGATCTTGTGGGAATAATAGATCGGCGCCGGCATCAGGTCCGGCGTCTCGTTGCATGCGTAGCCGAACATGATGCCCTGGTCGCCGGCGCCCTCATGGCCCTGCATGTCCGACGCGCTGTCGACGCCCTGAGCGATGTCGGCGGACTGCGAATGCAGCAGCACGTCGATCTTGGCGGTTTTCCAGTGGAAGCCGTCCTGTTCGTAGCCGATGTCGCGGATTGCGCGGCGCGCAGCGGAGCGGAAACGCGACGGATTAATGACCTCGCAGCCGTTCTTGTCCGTCTTCATCAGCGACGGCGGAACCCGGACTTCGCCGGCGATGACGACGCGATTGGTGGTCGCCAGGGTTTCGGCGGCGATGCGGACGTTCCACGGATCAACACCCGTTTTGCGGGCTTCCCTGTATATCAGATCGACGATCTCGTCGGAAATCCGGTCGCAGACCTTGTCGGGATGCCCTTCGGACACCGATTCACTCGTAAAGAAATAATTGTTGCGAGACATATTCTACCCCAACGGAGAGGCAGTGTGGCGGAATTGACGTTCACAGGAAAGCCAGATCCGCAAACCACCCCGGACTCATTATCTTGACAGTGCCCGTTCCCGGACACGCGCTGGCAGTGGTGTTATTGAAGAAGGCGCCCAAAAACAAGCGCAGAACGACATAAATATATCTTGATATGATTTTTTCGCGACCTGAAGGCGGCGAAGACCAACGCAAATTGCGCACAGACATCACAAGAAATGACAGCCTCGAAAGGCCGTCATTTCATCGAATCCGATTTCTTGGGAGGGAATCCGTCTGGTCAGTCGGCTTCCGCCGCGGCGAGCGACTTTACGAGATCGACGATCTTGCGGCGAACCTTGGGGTCCTCGATCTTGACGAACGCACGATTGAGCTGAAGACCTTCCGAAGAAGAAAGAAAATCGACCACGTAGTTGGAGCTGGAAGCTTCCGAGCTGCCGCCACGTCCGGTTGACGGGTCGCCCGGCGCGTCTTCAAAGAAGAAAGACACCGGAACGTTAAGTATAGAGGCGATATTCTGCAGACGGCTGGCGCCGACCCGGTTCGTTCCCTTTTCATACTTCTGGATCTGCTGGAACGTGATGCCAAGCGCTTCTCCGAGCTTTTCCTGGCTCATTCCGAGCATTGTCCGTCTCAGACGGATGCGGCTTCCGACATGGATGTCGATAGGATTGGGCTTTTTCTTGTTTACGATCATATTCATTTCAAGTTTTCCCGCGGGTACTAAACAAATCCCGCCGTTTGATTGACGATTTAGATGCCGACTGCCAGATTCCCTCGCCCCTGAAACGAACCTTAAACAACACAAACATCAAGCGTAGGTGTAGTACGGCCGAATATGCAATTTTGGATCTTTGACGTCAATTGCTGCGCGAGAGAAAACCGAAACGACAACTGAGCGCCCACGCCAAAAGTACTGCGATTATCACCAAAAATAGCAAAGACCTGCCTATACTACCCACAATTAAATGGCGTTTGTACGGAATATTTAAATCCACAGATGCAATCACGTTTTGTAAAAGTCCATCTAATACTTGGCCTCGTGCATTAATTCCTGCAGATATTCCATTGTTTGCTGCACGAATCATTGGCAGGCCGGTTTCAACCGCTCGCACTTGCGCCTGCCGGAAATGCTGCCAGGGGCCGGGCGTTACACCGTACCAGGCGTCATTGGTCACGTTGACGATGAAGTCGGCCGCCGGGCCTGCTGCGTCAACGCCGTCCGGAAAGATCACCTCGTAACAAATCAGCGGAAGAAAGTGGCGACCATCGGGCAATGGCGCCGTGGCGCGACTGCTTGCCGCGCTGAAGGCGCCCGGCATGGTGGCGATGGCCTGAAGGCCGATGCTTTCCATCAATTCCTGGAACGGCAGGTATTCGCCGAAGGGAACAAGGTGGACCTTGTCGGCCGCGGTGACGATTTCACCGGCGTCGTCGATGACGAGAATGGAATTGTAGTAGCGCGTCGCGCCGCCGCTGTTTTCTTGCCTGACCGCGCCCGTCAGGAGCACCTGCCCTTCCTGCAGCATGTCGGCGATGCGGCCGAGCGCATCGGGATTTTCGGTCAGGAGGAAAGGCAGAGCCGTTTCCGGCCAGACGATCAATCCCGGACGCGCCCCGCTTCCCGCATTTGCGCTGCTCAGACGCAGCAGGGTGCTGAAGATCTCCTCGCGCTCTTCGACATCCCATTTGCTCGATTGAGGGACAGAAGGCTGCACAATGCGCACGACCGCGCCACTATCCGCCTCATCGCCCGGCTGCGCCAGCGACCAGAAGCCGAAACCGATATGGGCTGCGACAAGCAGCGCCGCAACGAGCAAAGCGGCGCGCAGACCGTCGCGCGTGACAAGCAACGCAGGAACGCTCGCGACGAACACCGTGAGCGCCGACACGCCGTAAATCCCGACAATCATGCTCGACTGCATCAAAAGCGGCGTCGGCATCGCGCCATAGCCGATCGTATTCCAGGGAAACCCGGTGAATACGAACCCGCGCAGCCATTCGGCCAGCCCGAAAGCGAGCGCCAGGGCTGCGAGACGTCCCGCGCCGTCGCACCACATGGCGCGGGCGAGCGCGGCGGCCAGCCCGTAAAACACGGCGAGCATGGCGGGAAGTCCGAAAACAGCAAAGGGCAGCGCCCAGACAAAGGCGTAGCCTTCTGCGAACAGTGCGTTGGCGAGCCACCACAGACCGGCGACGAAATATCCGAAACCGAACCACCAGCCGGTCCAGAACGCCGGAGACAGCCGACGCAGGAAGCCTGCGTCGGGATCGCCTGTTGCGCCGTCCAGCAGCCAGACGAGAAAAGGGAACGAGACGAACAGGACTGCGAAGAAATCGAAGGGGGCCAGCGCCAGCACCGCCAGCGCGCCGGCGCCGAACGCACACGCCCACCGGCTTGCGCCCCAACTCAGCGTAATCTTTCCGGCAAGTCGCTCCATCGCTTCCCCGTTACAGGCGGACCAACTGGCCGCGCCGGCGTGACGCACCAAATCAACCGACCCGCTTTGCTGCGCGCCGAACGAACGCGAATCAACTGATTCGGACTGCGATGATGGTGTAGAACAATTCCCGCCGGCGCAAAACTGCGGCAAGAATCCAGAGGCTACCGGCTGAGTTCGCTTTCCTGCGCCTCGGCGGGGTGTTCGGCAGGTTGCGGCGGAACCGGATCGTTGGAGTTATCGGCCTCGACCTTGACCGGAACCGGTCTGCGGCGGCGTTCGGCCACCCTTTGCCTCACGATGCGCACGCGGCGAATGCGGCGCGGATCGGCCTCAAGCACATGGAACTCGAAATGTGGCAGCGCCTTGACGACTTCGCCGCGCGCCGGAATGCGCCCGAGGATGGAGAAGATCAAACCGCCGAGCGTGTCGACTTCCTCTCCCTTGTCTCCGACGTCGAAATCGCCGCCGATCACCTCCGCGATATCGTCGAGCTCCGCCTTGGCGTCGGCGATGAACACGTCTTCGGATTGCCGCGAGATCATTTCGGCCTCGTCGTCATGTTCGTCCTCGATGTCGCCGACGACGGTTTCCACGATGTCTTCCAGCGAAACGAGACCGTCGGTCCCGCCATATTCGTCAATGACCAGCGCCATCTGCGTCCGCGTAGCCTGCATCTTCTGCATGAGGTCCGACGCAAGCATGGACGGGGGCACAAACAGGACGTCGCGGACAAGGCCGGCCTCGTGAACCGTCTTGTTGAGGTCAACCCGCGCGAGATCGAATTTTTCAACCTTGCGCGGCCGCTCGCGCGTGCTCGCTGCGCCGCCATTGTCCGCCTTGGCTGCGGCTCCGTTACTGGCGGGCGACCGTCGTCGCCCACGCGCCTGTTTGGTGATATGCGCGAGAAAATCGCGAATGTGAACCATGCCGCGGGGATCGTCGAGCGAATCGCCGTAAACGGGCATACGCGAATGGCCTGACTCCTCGAAGATTTCAAGCAGCTCGCCAAGCGTCACCGATTGGTCGACCGAACGGATATCGGCGCGCGGCACCATCACGTCCTCGACGCGAAGCACCCGGAGCTTCAGAATATTGTCGAGCATCGCGCGCTCTTCCGGGCGGAAGGTCGCGCCGGCGCCGCTTGCGCCAAGGGCTTCGTTGAGCTCCTCGTCGGGGTGCTGCGTCATGCCGCCCCTGATCAGCCGGACAAGACGGCTCCAAAGCGAGGGCTGCAACTGCGGTTTCAGGTTTAGCGGTACGAGCGCCCGACTACTCCCCGGCTCGTCGCCGGATCCATCGCCCGTTTCGGCGGCTACGGAAGGAGCGGCCGTCGTTTTATTCTGGTTCATCTATCCTCAAACCGGATCGGTGTCCTCATAGGGGTCAGATAGGTTGAGTTTCGCCAAAATGCGAGTCTCGAGATTTTCCATCACACGCGCTTGCCCGTCATGTATGTGATCATACCCTAGCAGATGAAGCAGTCCATGCACCAGCAAATGCGTCAGATGGTTATCAAAAGGGATCTCCAGGCTTTCCGCCTCGCGCGCGATCGTATCATACGCCAGAACGATATCGCCCAGGAACACGCCCGGAATATGGCCGGGTTCGAGCGGCGCGGACGGAAACGACAGAACGTTGGTCGGCGCATCCTTCGAGCGCCAGCGGCCATTGATGAGCCGCATCTCCTCGTCCTCGGTAAAAAGCATCGACACCTCCGTCCCGTTTTCGGGAAACGGCTGGCCATGCTCTGCCAAATAGTCAGCGGCGCAGCCCAGCACACGCTCGCACATCGCCGACAGGACGCCTTCCGGCTCCCATTGCCCGCCTTCGACCGAAACTTCGATCAGGAGTTTCTTCGATTGTGCGGGCGAGTTCATTCGGTGTCCGGCTTGCCGCTTTCATCGACCATGCGCTGCTCCGAATCGTAGGCCGCGACGATGCGCGCAACGAGCGGATGACGGACAACGTCGGTCTCCGTGAAGCGCACGGTGACGACGCCTTCGACGCCCCGAAGGATGTGCAGCGCCTCGACGAGGCCGGAGCGCTGACCGCGCGGAAGGTCGATCTGGCTCGGATCGCCGGTGACGATCATCCGGGCATTTTCGCCAAGCCGCGTCAGGAACATCTTCATCTGCATCGACGTGGTGTTCTGCGCCTCGTCGAGTATCACCGCGGCGTTGGCGAGCGTGCGCCCGCGCATGAAGGCCAGCGGCGCAATCTCGATAACGCCGGCGGTGATCGCCCGTTCGACCTTGTCGCCGGGCATCATGTCGTAAAGGGCGTCATAAAGCGGACGCAGATAGGGATCGACCTTCTCCTTCATATCGCCGGGCAGATAGCCAAGCCGTTCGCCGGCCTCGACCGCCGGGCGCGACAGGATGATCTTCTCGATCTCGCCGCGTTCCAGAAGCTGCGCCGCGTGGGCGACGGCGAGATAGGTCTTGCCGGTGCCCGCAGGCCCGACGCCGAAAACCAGTTCCGCGCGATCCATGGCGCGGATATAGGCGTCCTGGGTCGGCGTGCGTGCGGCGATCGTCTTCTTGCGGGTGGCGATCTGGGCAAAGGACATGCGGCCCTTGCGCTCCATGGTCGGCAAGGTGAGCTGGTCGTCGGCCGCGACCGACATGCGGATCGCGCCCTCGACGTCGGACGATTGCACCTCGGCGCCTTCCTGCAGCCTCTCATAGAGATAATCGAGGGCGCGGCGCGCCTGGTTCGTCGCCTCCTCGGCGCCGTGCAGCGACACCTGGTTGCCGCGGGCCCGCGCATCGACGCCCAGCTTCTGCTCGATCAGCGCAAGGTTCTGGTCGAACTGGCCGAAAAGCTCTGAGGCGAGACGATTGTTCTCGAAAGTCAGGACTATGTGGGTGGCGTCTGAAGCGCCGGCGGGATTTCTGTTCGGTCTGCTGCTCGTCTGACTCGTGCTCAACAGCGGGCTCCTGGCCTCAAATCCGGTCGGCAAACAGCGAGTTTGCCCCGGTCCGGGTGATTCTCACCCTGATAATGTCACCTATTTGCGACGACATTGCATCAACAATTACCGGCTGCAGCCATGGAGACCGGCCGACGAGTTGTCCGGGCAGCCTGCCCGGCTTTTCCAGCAGCAGGTCGATATCGCGGCCGACGCAGGATTCGGCGAACTCCGACTGATGCTGCGACAACAGCGCCTGAAGCCGCTGCAGGCGTTCCGATTTGACTTCTTCGGCAACATGGTCAGTGCGTTCGGCGCCGGGCGTGCCCGGTCGGGGCGAATACTTGAACGAGAAGGCCTGCGCGTAACGAACCTTCTCGACAAGCGCCAGCGTGTCTTCGAAATCACCTTCGGTTTCACCCGGAAACCCGACGATGAAATCTCCCGAAAGGGCGAGACCGGGCTGCGCGGCGCGGATGCGGTCGATCAGTCCGAGATAGTCGTTGGCGGTGTGACGGCGGTTCATCGCCTTCAGGATCCGGTCGGAACCGGCCTGCACCGGAAGATGCAGATAGGGCATCAGCTTGTCGAGATCGCGATGCGCCTCGATCAACGCATCGTCCATGTCGCGCGGATGGCTGGTCGTGTAGCGCAGACGCGCCAGGCCGTCGACGCCGGCCAGATGGCGAAGCAATTCGCCGAGCCCCCATTCGCGGCCGTCATCGCCTTCGCCATGCCAGGCGTTGACGTTCTGGCCAAGCAGCGTGATTTCCCTGACGCCGCCAGCAACAAGCCTGCGCGCCTCCGAAACGATCTGCGACACTGGCCGCGACATTTCCGATCCGCGCGTATAGGGAACGACGCAGAAGGTGCAGAACTTGTCGCACCCCTCCTGAACGGTGAGGAAGGCTGTGACGCCGCGCGCTGCGATCGCCTTTTTCTCAGGCTCCGGCAGGTTTTCGAACTTGTCCTCGATCGCATAGTCGGTCTCGACGACCTTCTCGCCGTCGCGCACCCTGGCGATCGCGTCCGGAAGTCGATGATAGGTCTGCGGCCCGATCACCAGATCGACGATCGGGGCGCGGCGCAGGATCTCTTCGCCTTCGGCCTGAGCGACGCAACCGGCAACGCCGATCAGCATTTCCCGCCCCTGGCCCGCGCGCTCCTCCTTGAGGCGGCGAATGCGGCCCAGTTCGGAATAGACCTTTTCAGCCGCCTTTTCGCGAATATGACAGGTATTGAGAAGCAACAGGTCGGCGTCCTCCGGACTGTCCGTGCGCTCATATCCCTCCCGCCCCAGCGCATCGGCCATGCGCTGGGAATCATAGGCGTTCATCTGGCAGCCATAGGTCTTGACGAAAACCTTGCGGGTATTGTCTCCTGCAGATTTCGTCGACGTCTCGTCTGTAAGGGCTTCCAACTGCATGCTCGCTTCTACCGACTTTGCGAATCCGCTCAACTGATCCGCGTCCTTCCTAGCATCTTTGGGGATTTCGGGCACGCAATTGCGGCTCTGGGGCGAAGAGTCAAGACAAATCCGGCGTTTCAACGCCTCGCACAGGCCAAATCACGCCGATTCCCTGCCTGCTTCGTAACCGTAAAGCCGCTTCTGCAGCATTCTGCGCACCTGCTGTTCGGCGCTGCGACTGACAAGCTTGCGATTGGCTGAACTGTCGAAGATCACGGTTTCTCCGAAACAGACGTGAACATCGACGCTGCCTTCCTTCAAAATGGCCAAAAGATGCGGCGGCAGTTCGACGTCGCCAGGCCAGGCGGCCATCGGCCTGCCGTAGCGGCCAAGCGGCAATCCGTTGGCGTGGGTGTAGGCAAGCGCGACAGGCTGGATCGCGACGCGTCCTTCAGGCGATGCGTCGAGCGCCGACGCGGCGGCGCCGAAAAGCGAACTCTTGAACGGCAACACCCTATTTCCATCCGACGTCGTGCCTTCGGCGAAGAGCACGACGATTTCACCATCGGCCAGGCGACGCCCGACTTCGGAAACCTGATTGCCCGTATCGCGACGACGCTCCCGCTCGACGAAGACTGTCCTCTGCCAGACAGCCAGCCAACCGAAGACCGGCCAGTCCTTGACTTCGGACTTGGCGATAAAGACCACATCGGCCACGGCGGCGAGCACAATGATGTCCATCCATGAGCTGTGATTGGCGACAAGCAGCGCCGGACGCCGCTTCTCAAGCTGGCCATGTCGTATGATCTTGAGACCAAGAACCCGGCGCGCAATCCTGTGCCAGTAGCGCGGTAGATACCAGGACAGCTTCCAGCCGAAACGGTTGCCGATCAGTTGTACCGGCAACAACACAATGGTCACCAGCACAACCAGCGCAAGACCCGAAACGATGCGGATCCATGCTATCATCGGCGGCGTTTCTCGGTCATGCGAGAAGACCATATGTGCGGAATGTCGAAGGCATCATCGGCCTTTATCCAAGATCGAGGCGCATGACAAGCGCCGCGCTTTTCGCAGCGTTCCTGTCACCATAATAGCGGTCGCGCCGCGCCACTTCGCCGAAACCCAGCTTGCGATAGAGCGCGATCGCCGCGGCGTTGGTTTCGTCGACTTCGAGAAACAGCGCCTCCGCTCCCTCGGCGCGCAGATGTCGGATCACCGCGCCCATCAGCCGCCATCCCATACCCTGGCGTCGCCCATCCGGCGCAACCGCGATCGTCAGGATTTCCGCTTCGCCAGCGGCAAGCTGCGCCAGCACGAAGCCCATGGCGGTCCCCGCTTCCCTGCCGCCTTCCGGGCGCGCAATGAAGCCGAAGACCGTCGACTTGTTCATGAGCGTATTGATTTCCCCGTCGCTCCAGGGGCGAGTGAAACCCGTGGCGTGCAGCCGCGATGCTTCCTGGCAGTCCTGAGATGTCATGACGGCGATATCGAATTCGACCTGCCGCCGGAACGGAAACCTATGTCTCATGCCCTGTCATACGCCTTGCAACTGCAAATCCCTGCTGTGGCTTCGCATCGGGAGATCTCAAATAGAGCGGACCTGGCGACGCCGCGTCAGGCGCGCGCTGTGCGCCAAGCCTGGCGATGGTTTCAATGTCCGGCGTCGCTGCCGTCTTAGCGATGGTCAGGCCGGACACATCGAATCCCGGCTGTGCAGCTATGATGTCGGCGCCCGAGCCGACAAGAACCGCGCTGTTGTCGGCCGCCAGAGCCATCGCCTCCCTGGGAAGCATGGCGCGAGCCTCCGACGGTTTACCTTCTGATGGAAACAGCTGGGCGTAGACTTCGCCGCGTCTTGCATCAAGCACGGCCATAACAGCGCGTTCATCTTCCACCTCGGCGGCAAGCGCCTCGAGGGCGGTGACGCCGACCAGCGGTATGTCGAGCGATAACGCCATGCCGCGCATGGCCGCAACGCCCACGCGGATCCCGGTAAAGGATCCGGGTCCGACGCAAACGCACAACCGGTCAACGGATTGATAATCGAGGTCGGACAGATCGAGCGCCTTTTCGATGACCGCGAGCAGTCTTTCGGCGTGACCCCGGCCAATGTCTTCGACAGCGCGCCCGGCTACGCGCCGCGTTTGCGAATCGTAGAGGCAGGCGGCGCAGAGATGCGCGGCGGTGTCGACGGCAAGCAGTTTCATCGGATGTCCGGTTTCCGACAGTTGAAAATGCGCAGCTTATAGAGCCGCGGCCGCAAAGAGAAAAGGCCCGGTCGATTGCGAAATCAAACGGGCCAGCAAGCTTTTCTCCGTCTCACCGGAATTCAACCTGAAATCAGGCCAGACCTCAGACCGCTTCGACTTCCTGCACTTCAGGAATGAAATGACGCAGCAGGTTCTGAATGCCGTGCTTGAGAGTCGCCGTCGAAGAGGGGCAACCGGCGCAGGCGCCCTTCATGTTGAGGAAAACCCTGCCGTCGCGATATCCCTTGAAGGTGATGTCGCCGCCATCCTGGGCAACGGCCGGCCGAACACGGGTTTCAAGCAATTCCTTGATGGTGGCGACGATCGGCTCGTCATCCGCATCGAAGAATTCGCCATCGGCTCCGGCTTCGTCTGTGGAGGCGTCGCTGGCCATCACCGGATCGCCGGACATGTAATGTTCCATGATCGTGCCGAGAATAGCCGGCTTGAGGTGCTGCCATTCGGCGTCGTCCTTTGTAACGGTTATGAAGTCATAGCCGTAGAAAACGCCGGTGACGCCCGGAATCGAGAACAGTTTTGCAGCAAGCGGCGATGATTCCGCAGCCGCGTCGGCATCCCGGAAATCGGCCGTACCGTCCTCCAGGACGACCTTGCCCGGCAGGAATTTGAGCGTCGCCGGATTTGGGGTTGCTTCTGTTTGAATGAACATGCTTCGTCTCCGGGCGGAAATTCCGCCTTTTTGGAATTATTCCAGATTATAGGCTTCGGACCATGCGTCTTCAAGACGTCGAGGCCTGTCCTGGCGTCTATATAGAGTTTAACACTCAGGATTGAAACAGCGGTCGGAATTTCGAAGAATCAGCAGAGCGCCTCGATATCCTCGTCGCCCAGGCTCGCCGGAATGACCGTGACGGGAATCGGAAACGCCGCGCCGCGGCCGGCTATTGTCGAGACCAGCGGTCCGGGGCCTTCCTTGGCTAACCCAGCGGCAAGAACCAGAATGGCGATATCCTGGTCTTCCTCGATAAGGGAGTGGATCTCTTCGGCTGTATCGCCTTCGCGAATTTGGGTTTCCGGCTCGATGCCGACGCGCTCGCGCACCATGGCTGCGAATTTGGCGACTGCTGTTTCGGCTTCCTCGTGCGCTTCTGCCTTCATGATCTCCTCGACGCCGAGCCAGTGCTGGAAATCACCAGGCTCGATGACATAGATCATGACAAGCGTGCCGTTGGTCCGCTTCGCCCTGTTCGCCGCATAATAGACGGCGCGCTCGCACTCAGGCGTCTCGTCGATGACGGCAAGAAACTTGCGTTTGTGGCCTTCGACCCTGGAAAGTCTTTTCGAAACCATGAACGGACTCTGCCATTTCCCCGGACGTCGACAACCGCGACAACTGAATCATAGCGGTTCGCCGATGATTTGGGAAGCTCAGTCGATGAGGCCGATGATCGACTTGACGTCGCGCATCGTCTGTTCGGCTATGGCCGAGGCCCGCTCGCCGCCGTCCTTCAACACGGCGTCGATATGTCCCGGGTCATCAAGCAGACGCCGCATTTCCACGCTGACAGGCGACAGCACCTCGATCGCAAGATCCGCGAGCGCCGGTTTGAAGGCCGAGAACTGCTGGCCGCCGAATTCGTCGATGATGTCCTGTTTGCTTCGATCGGAAAGAGCCGCGTAGATACCGACGAGATTGTCGGCTTCCGGCCGCTCGGCAAGCCCGGCCACATCGCCCGGGAGCGGTTCCGGATCGGTCTTCGCCTTGCGGATCTTCTTCGAAATGGTGTCGGCGTCGTCAGTGAGATTAATCCGCGACAGGTCCGAGACGTCCGATTTGGACATTTTTTTCGTTCCGTCCCGCAGACTCATGACGCGCGGCGCCGGCCCGTCGATCAGCGGCTCCGTCAGCGGGAAATATCCCTTTATCTTTTCCTCGCCCACTGTCATCGCAACGTCCAGTCCGCATTGCTGAATGCGGTTCGAAAAATCGATGTTGAATTTCTGGGCGATGTCGCGCGTGAGTTCCAGATGCTGCTTCTGGTCGTCGCCGACCGGGACATGGGTGGCGCGATAAACGAGGATATCGGCGGCCATCAAGCTCGGATAGGCGAGCAACCCCAGCGACGCGTTCTCGCGATCCTTGCCGGCCTTGTCCTTGAACTGCGTCATGCGGTTCATCCAGCCGATGCGCGCAACGCAATTGAACACCCAGGCCAGTTCGGCGTGCTGCGGCACCCGGCTCTGGTTGAACACGATATGCGACTTCGGATCGATGCCGGAGGCGAGAAACGCAGCGGTGATCGATCGCGTCTGGTGCTTGAGATCCTCGTGCACCAGCTGGGCGGTGATCGCATGAAGGTCCACCACGCAGTAGATGCAGTCGTGGCTGTCCTGCAGCGCGACGAATTTGCGGATTGCGCCGAGATAATTGCCGAGATGCAGATTGCCGGTCGGCTGAACCCCGGAAAAGACGAGCGGTTTGAATTCAGACATGGATCGTTACGCGATAACTTTTTCGGTTGGACAAGTCGCGGCGGGTTATGCACGGGGCGCCGGCCAGGATCAAGGAAAATCAGGTATGGGCAGGTTCGATCAGATCCCAACTGTTGCCGAAGGGATCGCGGAAGACAGCGACTGTTCCATAGGCTTCAAAGCGCGGCTCCTCGATGAATTCGACGCCCCGATCCAGCATTTGCCGGTGATCGCGAGCGAAATCGTCGGTGTGCAGAAAGAACCCGACGCGACCGCCCGTCTGCCGTCCGATCGCCGCTCGCTGCGCATCATCGGTCGCTTCGGCGACAAGCAACGACGCCCCGTTTCCGCCCGAGGGGCGGACGAGAACCCAGCGTTTGCCTCCGCCGAGCGGCGTATCCTCCACGAGATCGAAACCGAGCGTTTCGGTGAAGAAGGCGATGCCTTCATCATAGCTTGGCACGAGAAACGTCACATGGGCGATGGCGCGCATTGGGCCGTTCATTCCTCTTTGGCCGGATTGGCCGGTTCGTCTGAATCGGCGCTGGACGTTTTCCGGCCCCGTCGCATCAGCTTCCTGAGCTGCGACAGTTCAAACACGCCCGTCAGGATCGCGAAGGACAGATAGAACCCGCCTGCAACAGCAATGACCAGCGCCATCAGGCCAATCCTGACAAGAATATTGCCGTCAAGCAGCACCGGCCCGATCCATCCGGACAGTACAAAAAGCAGGCCGCCCATCATCGCGGATCCGACGATGATCAGAAGAATGCGCCGGCCTGTCAGCGCGGAGGGCCTGAACGTATTGTAGCGGAACAGCGCGCCGGCGAGCAGCAGCGCATTGACCCAGCCGGCAAGCGACGTCGCGATGGCGATGCCGAGCACGCCGATTTGTGGAAACAGGATCAGACTTCCGGCGATGTTGACCGCGGCGTTGGCGCCTGCGAAGACCATTGGCGTGCGCATGTTCTCCCGGGCGTAGTAGGCCGGTGTGAATATCTTGTTGAGAACGAAGGCCGGAAGTCCGGCGGCGAAGCCCGCGAGCACCGAGGCCGTCAGCAGCGTCGTCTCGCGACCGAACGCGCCCCGCTCGAACAGCAGGGCGACGAGTTCCGCCGGAATGACGATCAACGCCACGGCCGCCGGAACAGTCAGCGCAAGGCCGAATTCGAGACTGCGGTTTTGCAGGTATATCGCTTCCTTTATGTCCTGCGCCTTGAGCGCGCGGGACAATTCCGGAAGCAGCACTACGCCCACGGCGATGCCGATGACGCCAAGCGGAAGCTGTTCGATGCGGTCCGCGTAGTTGAGCACCGATATGGCGCCGTCCTGACCCGAGGCGATGACCTGACCGACCAGCAGATTGAGTTGCGTGATGCCGCCGGTTATGGCCGCAGGCAGCGCCAGCCAGAGCAGCCGCCGGACGGGCTTCGACAGGCGCGGCCTGGCGATCTGAAGACCGAAGCCTGTGCGCCTGACGGCAGCGTACAGCAAGGCAAATTGCAGGAGACCCGAAATGGTGACGCCGGCGGCGAGCGCGATACCGACAGTGTCAGGCGCGAAATCATTGTAGAGAGCGACGAGCAGCACCAGCACGAGCACGATATTGAGCAGGGTGGGCGCGAGCGCGGCCAAAAAGTACCGCCGGTAGGAATTGAGAACGCCGGACAGCATGGCGACCAGCGACATGGCTGCGAGATAGGGAAACATGACGCGTGTCAGCAGCACCGTCAGATCGAACTTGTCCGGCGTGTCGGCGAATTTCGGCGCGATCACCGTGCCGACGAGGAACGGCATGAAGATCATCGCCAGCGCCGAGAGCGCAATCAGGATGACCAGCAGCACCGAAAGTACCTGTCGCGCGAACACCTCGGCCGCCGCCTGCCCGCCACCCTCCAGTTCCTTTGCGAAGAGCGGAATGAAGGCTGAGTTGAAGGCTCCCTCGCCAAGCAGGCGCCGAAACAGGTTCGGAAAGCGAAAAGCCGCGTAGAACGCGTCGGCCACCGGACCGGCCGCCAGCAAGGCCGCAATCAGCGCCTCGCGGACGAAGCCGAGAACGCGGCTCGCCATGGTGGCGGAGCCGACACTGGCGAACTTGCCGACGAGGCTCATGACCGACCGCCGCGGCGCATCACCGGCGCGGGCGGCGCGATGATGCCGGCCGGCATCTTTTCGCGCATGTCGTCCTCGACGCCGGCGACGGCCGCTCTCAGACGCGCGATGATGTTGGCCTGCTTGTTTTCGTTGACGATCTTGTGACCGACGAGATCGCGCACATAAAAGGTGTCGATCACCCGCTCGCCGAAGGTGGTGATGTGGGCCGAGCCGATATCGAGAGACAGATCCGAAAGCACAGCGGTCACATCCGACAGCAATCCGACGCGGTCGAGTCCCTCGATCTCGATAACCGTAAAATGATCGGACAGCGTGTTGCTGATCGAGACCTTGGGCGTGACTTTGAACGGCCGCGTCCGGCGCCTCCTGGTCTTTTTGGTCGCGATGACTTCGGGCAGGTACTTGCGGCCTGTGAGCACATCCTCGATGACCTTGCCGATGCGTTCGCCGCGACGCAATTCATCGCTGTCATCGTCGAATTCCCGGTTGATCATGATGGTGTCCAGGGCGCGTCCGTCGGTGGTCGTGAAGACCTGAGCGTCGGCGATGTTCGCTCCGGCGGCCGCGCAGGCGCCGGCCACGACGGACAACAGCCGCGGATGGTCGGGCGCATAGATGGTGATCTCTGTGATGGCGTGAAAACAATAGGTGCGAACCATGGTCGCCAGCACCTTGTCTTCCTTCCGGGTTTCGCGGATGAACTCGGCGTGCCGGACCTGATCCTCCGTCGAAACCGACAGGAGGTAGGGTTGATAATGCAGCTTGACGTAGTCGTCGCGTTCTTTCTTCGTCCAGCCGTCGAGTTCTTTTGCAAGCGCCGCGCGCGCATCCGCGGCGCGCTGACGGGCCGAAGCGGCGGTGAAGCCGCCTGTGAGCGTCAGTTCCGTTTCGCCATAAAGCGTGCGCAGGAGTTGGCCTTTCCAGCCGTTCCAGACGCCCGGCCCGACGGCCCGGATATCGCATACCGTAAGGCACAAAAGCATTCGCAGGCGGTCGAGCGACTGCACCGTGTCCGCGAAATCGACAATCGTGCGACGATCGTGCAGGTCCCGGGTCTGTGCGACCAGCGACATGACCAGATGCTGTTCGATCAGCCAGGCCAGAAGATCGGTCTGTCCGCTGCTGAAGCCGAAGCGAGGCCCGAGCTTGCGCGCAATCCTGGCGCCTTCGACGGAATGATCTTCCGGACGGCCCTTGGCCACATCGTGCAGCAGGACGGCCGCATAGAGGACCTCTCGGTCCTTGATGTCCGGCATGATGCGAGCCACCAACGGATGCGAGCCTTCCTCCTCGCCGCGATCCAGCCGCGCAAGAATGCCCACCGCGCGGATGAGATGCTCGTCGACGGTGTAGTGGTGGTACATGTTGAACTGCATCATCGACACGATCTTGCCGAATTCGCGGATGAAGCGGCCGAGCACGCCGGCCTCGTTCATCCGCCGCAGGATCAGTTCCGGATCGCGGCGCGAGGTGAGGATGGAGAGGAACAGCCGGTTGGCCTCCTCGTTCTCCCGCAGCTCGGTCTTGATAAGCCCGTGCGAGCGGGTCACCAGCCTGAGCGCTTCCGGATGGAACTTGAGCTCGTGGATATCGGCCAGGTGAAACAGCCGGATCAGGTTGACCGGATCGCGCCGAAACACCTCGTCGTCCAGGACATTGATGCGGCCATGATCCTCGATGAAATCGGTCGTGCCGGGAATCTTCTTGGGCCGCTGCGAAAAGCGCCGCAGCACGCGCCTGAGCGACGGGCTTTCCTTGGCTTGTTCGGCTTCCAGCGTGGAGCAGAAAATGCGCGTCAGGTCGCCAACGTCCTTGGCGACAAGGAAATAGTGCTTCATGAATCGCTCGACGGCCGAAAGGCCCGGGTGGTCTTGATAGCCGAGGCTCGCCGCGATTTCGCGCTGGATGTCGAATGTCAGCCTTTCCTCCGCCTTGCCGGTGAGAAAATGCATGTGGCAGCGCACCGCCCACAGAAAATCGCCCGACTTGTCGAACAGGTTCGCCTCGCGGCGCGACAGCACGCCGAGCTTGACGAGGTCGCGCGACGCTGCGGCGTCATAGTGATACTTGGCAAGCCAGAACAGGGTCTGAAGGTCGCGCAGGCCGCCCTTGCCCTCCTTGATGTTCGGCTCGACCAGATAGCGGCTGTCGCCGGCCTTGCGGTGGCGCGCATTGCGCTCGTCCAGCTTGGCGGCGATGAATTCACGCGTCGTGTTCTTCATCACGCTGCCTTCGAAGCGCTGCGCCATTTCGCTGTGCAGCTCCGGCGATCCGCAGATCAGCCGATGATCCAGAATGGCCGTGCGAATCGTCATGTCGGAGCGGGACAGACGGACGCATTCATCGATGTTGCGGGTGGCGTGGCCGACTTTGAAACCGAGATCCCACAACATGTAGAGAATGAATTCGACGACGCTCTCCGTCCAAGGCGTTTCCTTGTAGGGCAGCAGGAACAGGAGATCGATGTCGGAACCCGGCGCAAGCGTTGCGCGACCGTATCCGCCAACTGCGACGACCGACAGGTGTTCCGCGGTCGACGGATTGTCGACGCGAAATGCGTGCTTGACCGCGTAGTCGAATATGCCTGCGATGACGACGTCCTGGAACGCCGAAAGCCGCTGTGCGCACAGGATCCCGCCGCCATCCTCGTCGAGCATGGCGCGGATCGTCTGGCGGCCTTCCCTGATCGTTTCCTTGACAAAGAGGAACAGCGCATTGCGGGCCGCCGGAGAGGCCGGATCGGGATGATCCTGCGCAATGGCCGTCAGCGCGCGCGCAAATCTTTCCGTCTCGATAATACGGTCTAGCTGAAGGTCTTTCGATGCCATGGGCGACCGGTTTCACTTTCCTACTGCTGCGGGGGAATTGCTGTATACCGTTTTGCGACCGAGGGCCACCGGCAATCCGGATCAACAATCACCGCAGGGTTGCTATAGATATTTTCGATGGATTGGCGGCAAGTATGTGTTTCCTATCGTGATTTGACGTTGTAAATCAGCCTGAATCGACAGATCGAAGGCTTGCCCGGTTACGCCGGCCCTTCGCTGCACCAGGAAAAGGCGTTCATGATTACAGTACTCGGCTCGATCAATATGGACCTCATCGCCAAGGTCGAGCGGTTTCCGAAACCGGGGGAAACGGTAGGTGGAAAGGCCTTCTCGACCTCGGCCGGCGGCAAGGGCGCCAACCAGGCGCTGGCGGCGCGGCGCGCCGGAGCAGGCGTTGTGCTATACGGCGCGGTCGGCAAGGATTCCTTCGCCGAACAGTCGCTGGAACTGCTGAGGGCCGAGAAGGTCAATCTCGAAGCCGTCCGCTCGGTCGACGATGTGACTGGCATCGCCATGATCCTCGTCAACGCCGAAGGAGAAAACCAGATCACCGTCGTGCCGGGGGCCAATGGCCGGCTTGACCGGATCGACGCGGCCTATGCGGTGCAGCAAATGAATCCTGGAGATCATCTGCTTTTGCAGATGGAAATCCCCGCCGATGCGCTGAGAACCGCGCTCACCAACGCCCGCAAGGCCGGTGTCTCCACGTTGCTCAATCTTGCGCCCTTCACCGCCGAAGCTGCGGAGTTGGCCAAGCTCGCGGATATCCTCATCACCAACGAGACGGAATTCGCCGAATTGTGCGGCAAGTCCGAGCTTGCGACCGAAGAGCGCGACGCGGAACTTGCCAGGATGCACGAAGAGTCGGGCCAGACGATCGTCATCACGCTTGGCGCGGAGGGGGCCCTTGCCGCCCGGCACGGCCAGATCAGCCGCGTCGCGGCGATGGATGTCGAAACCATCGACACGGTGGGCGCCGGCGACACGTTCTGCGGCTATCTGGCCGCTGCGCTCGACAACGGCATGGAGATCGGCTCGGCCCTGCAGCGCGCGACCATCGCCGGGAGCCTCGCCTGCATGCACGAAGGCGCGCAGCCGGCTATCCCCGCCGCCAGCGATGTCGACGCCGCGCTCGAGATTTTCGTTCTGTAACGGTTTCGCCTAAAGCCGCGCGAGATGCTCGGTCAGGAGGGCGTAAAAGCCGTCCGCGTCGACATCACGGATGACCAGCGCATTGTGCCGACGGTCGGTGACCTGCCACCAGTCGACGACCGTCATGCCCTCCGTCAGCGGTGACGCGGTCTCGATCTCGACATTGCACTGGCGCCCGGAAAACAACTCCGGCTTCAGGAGCCAGGCGATCACTGTCGGGTCATGCAGCGGACCGCCGTCCGTGCCGTATTTGGCCTCGTCGTAGCGCTCGAAGAATTCCAGCAGTTCGACGGCCGCCTTCGAAACCGGCGTGCCGAGCCTGTGGATCGCCTGCAGGCGCGAACGGGTCGTCAGGCACTGATGAGTGACGTCGAGCGGCATCATGGTGATCGGCGCGCGTGAGGCGAAGACGGCGGCCGCGGCCATCGGATCGACATAGATGTTGAACTCGGCCGCCGGCGTAATGTTGCCGCCCTCGAAGAAGCCGCCGCCCATCATAACGATACGGCCGATCCTGTCGGCTATTTCCGGCGCGCGCTGCAGCGCCATGGCGATATTCGTGAGCGGGCCGAGCGTGCAGAGCGTCACCTCTCCCGGCGGATGCGCAAGCAGCGTTTCGATAATGAAATCGACGGCGTGGCCCGGCTGCAACGGCATCGTCGGCTCAGGGAGATCCGGCCCGTCCAGGCCCGTCTTGCCGTGGACATTCTCAGCCGTGACCAGCGGCCGGTCTGTCGGTTCGCTGGCGCCGGCGAATACCCGTATGTCGGTTCGTCCGGCAAGTTCGCAGACCTTGCGGGCGTTGACGCTGGTGAGCGCCAGCGGCACGTTGCCGGCCACCGCCGTGACGCCCAGCACCTCCAGCCTGTCGCTGGCGAATGCCAGAAGCATGGCCAGCGCGTCGTCCTGTCCGGGATCGGTGTCGATGATGATTTTCTGAACGGTATCCTGCATGCGGCTCCCCAAAATATCGCGCGACTATGGGCCCGGGCCGACCCGAAAGGCAAGCGCGGCCTGGCGGAAATTCAGCTGATCCCGCGCAGTTGCGCAACGCGCACTGATTGGATTTGGAGCACCGTCGCTATATTGTGGCTTTTGGCGTATTCGCCAAAGGAAACGGGGAGGCCAATGACAGAAGATGAAGTGATCGCGACTTTCAAGCGGCAGCACGCGCTCTCGCGCGTTGAAGCAGCGCCCGACGCAAAGGCGCGCCGCCGGGCGCTGACGACGCTAGAAAAGCTGCTGCTGGATAATGGCGAGGTCATCGCAACGGCGATTTCCGAGGATTTTCGCGGACGCGCCCGCGCGGAAACCGAGATGCTGGAGATTGTTCCAACGGCGCGCGGCATCCGCCATGCGCGGCGCAAGGTGGCCCGATGGATGCGGCCGGAACGCCGCTCCGTCGATCTCGCCCTGCATCCGGCGCGCGCGTGGGTGCGCTATGAACCGGTCGGCGTGGTCGGGATCATCTCGCCCTGGAACTATCCCCTGTTCCTGGCCCTCGGGCCGCTTTGCAATGCGCTTGCAGCCGGAAACAGGGCCATGATCAAGCCCTCGGAACTGACGCCCGCATTCTCCGAACTTCTGAAACGCCTTATCGCCGAGCATTTTGCGCCGGAGCAGGTCGCGGTCGTGACCGGCGGCGTGGAAACCGCGCAAATCTTTTCAGGTCTCGCCTTCGATCACCTTCTCTTCACCGGATCGACGAATGTCGGACGTCAGGTGATGCAGGCGGCTGCAAAGAACCTGACGCCGGTCACTCTCGAGCTCGGCGGCAAATCGCCGGCGATCGTCGCGCCGGGCTATCCGATCGACAAGGCGGCGCGCTCGATCGCCTTGGGAAAATTCGCCAATGCCGGGCAGACCTGCATTGCGCCAGACTATGCGCTGGCGCCCGCCGGATCCGTCGAGGATCTGGCGAAGGCCGTGCTTGCGCGAGCGAAGAAATCCTATCCGGGCATCGCCGACAACGAGCAATACACGTCCATCGTCTCGGACCGGCATCGCCAAAGGCTGGTCTCGGCGCTCGACGAAGCCGCGGCCGCCGGCGCCACTGTGAAGAGCCATGAACCGCAGGGCGACAACTCCCCTAAGATCGCGCCGACGGTCGTCATCGGCGCGCCCGCCGACGGCGTGCTGATGAGCGAAGAGATCTTCGGCCCGATCCTGCCGATCGTTCCCTACGAGACGCTGGACGAGGCGATCGCCTTTGTGACGGCGCGTGACCGGCCTCTGGCGCTGTACCTGTTCTCCGACGACCGGGCGGAACAGGAGAAAGTTCTGTCGGGCGCAATTTCGGGAGGCGTGACGCTGAACGGAACGCTGCTGCACGCAGCGCAGGATTCCCTGCCGTTCGGCGGCATAGGTCCGAGCGGCGTCGGCGCCTATCATGGCCTGGAGGGCTTTCGCCGCTTCAGCCATGTGCGCGGCGTCCACAAGGTGGGCTTCATCAACATGTTCGAACGCGTGGGACCGCCATGGGGCTGGCTCAGTTCGGCCATGGGACGGTTTCTCGCGCGCTACTGAACGGGCGCCCCGCAACCACTGCGCTTGCCTGCGCGGAACACGACTGATATGGGGCGGACATGACCGTTCGGCCCGCCGTATCTTCTTCTTCGACCGGAACCCTTCTTGCAACGTTCGGCGTCATCGTCGCGGCGATCGGCTTCGGGACGGTGCCGTTCTTCGCGCGTTCGCTGACCGACGAGGGCATGGCCCCGCACGCGGTCGCCTTCTACCGCTTCGCCTTTACTGCGATAGCGCTTCTGCCAACGCTTATCCTGCCCCGCGTCCTGTGGCGGACGATCGCCTGGGGCATCGGCGCGGGCATTGTGATGGGCGTCGGCTGGGTCGGCTATGTCCGGGCGATCGAAGTGGCGCCGGTTTCGACGGCCGGCGTTCTCTACATGACCTATCCGGTCTTCACCCTGGTGATCGCCAGGGTCATGTTCGGCGACGTCCCTACCCGTCGCGCAATCCTGGCCGCGCTTCTCATCATTGCGGCGGCGGTGATCGCGACGTCGCCGGGGGCGATCGCCAAAGAGCATATTCCGGCGCTGATCATCTCGCTCGCCGCTCCGTTCGGCTTCGGTTTCGGCATCAATGTTCTCGTTCACAAATTGACGCCGCTGCCGACGCTGCCGCGGATCGCCTGCATCACGCTCGGATCGGTGATCGGTCTGACCCCGCTGATGCTCGCCACTCCCGTGTCGGAGATATTGCCCGCCAACGAAACCGGCTGGCTGCTGGTCGCCGCCATCACCGCCGTCACGGCGTTTATCCCGCAGCTCCTCTACACGGTCTGCGCGCCTGTGATCGGCACCGCCCGCACCGCCGTCGCCGGCAGCGTCGAGTTGCCGACCATGTTTCTCGTCGGATGGTTCACGCTCGCCGAACCGGTCGGGCCGATGCAGTGGGCGGCCTGCGGCCTGGTGATTGCCGCCATTATCCTGACGCCGAGCAGGATCACCCGCAACGTCTCGGTCAATATCGCCGCGCGCTCCTAGACAATCGGACCGATGGAGGCGTTTCGGCTTTCATGTTGGCAAAGCCGGATGGCGACCCCATATTAGGGCAAGCGAAACGCTGCGAGCAGGTTTCGTCTTACAAGTCGCTTGAAGCAAGGACCGAAATGACAATGTCTCGAATGACGCCGTTTTCAAGCCCGCTGATGCTTGGCTTCGACACGATGGAAAAGACCCTTGAGCGGATCGCCAAGGGCAGCGACGGCTACCCGCCATACAACATAGAACGGTTGATGGAGGATGGTTCCCCCACCCAGAAGCTGCGAATTACGCTTGCAGTCGCAGGGTTTTCGCGCGACGAGCTCGACGTGAGCCTGCAGGAGAACCAGCTTGTCATTCGCGGCCAGCAGGTCGATTCCCAGGAGCGGGACTATCTCTACCGGGGAATAGCGGCGCGGCAGTTCCAGAAAAGCTTCATGCTCGCCGACGGAATGCAGGTGTTGAGCGCCGAACTGAAAAACGGACTTCTGGCCATCGATCTGGCGAAGCCGGAACCGGAACGTTACGTCAAGAAAATCGATATCTCCGTCACGGATTGATCCGTCTATGGAGCATCGCAAACGGAACCTTTGCGCCGGGCCGTCAGGCAGGAGCGAATGTCGCCGAACAAGGAGTTAGAGTGATGTTGGAAGAAAAGAACACAATCCGGATCAGCAAGGACGAACTGGCGCATCTTGGCGAAGGCCAGGTCGGCTATGTGCGCAAGATGACATCCGATGAACTGATCGAGCGCTTTCCGGGCGCTGCAGATCTGCAGGCGGGCCTCAATCTCTGGGCCCTGTTCGCCGCAAACGGCACCCCGATCATGCTGAGCGACGATGCGTCGACGCCCTATGTGACGGCGGCTGAAAACCAGCTGAACACCGTCAGCGTTCACTAAAGGCCGGCAATCTGCGCCGGCCGCGCCGTCAGGCCGCGTGCGACGCCGGAGTGTCGGTCAGGAACGTGTAAATCGCAGTCGCGGAATCCGTTGCGCGCAGCTTGGCGACCGTCTCTCCGTCGCGCAGCAGGCGCGCGATGCGCGACAGCGCCTTCAGATGGTCTGCGCCAGCGCCTTCCGGCGCGAGCAGAAGGAAAACCAGATCGACGGGCTGATCGTCAAGCGCCTCGAACTCCACCGGAGCGTTGAGGCGCGCAAAAACGCCGATGATCTTGTTGATCGACGTCAGCTTGCCGTGCGGGATGGCGACGCCATTGCCGACGCCGGTGGAGCCAAGCCGTTCGCGCTGCAAAATCACGTCGAAGATCTCGCGTTCGGACAGACCCGTCACCTCGGCCGCCTTGGCGGCCAGTTCCTGCAGCAATTGTTTTTTCGAATTCACCTTGAGCGCGGGGATAACAGCTTCCTGTACAATCAAATCCGCAAGCGACATCTCGTGTTCCTCGAATGTCTTTCAAACAAAGGGGCCTGCCGCCGCAGGCCCGGCGCAATTACGCATCAACCGTTGTCAGCGGTGTCGACCCAACCAATATTGCCATCTGCCCTGCGATAGACCACGCTGATGCCGTCATTGGCGGCATTGCGGAAAACAAGCACCGGGCTGTCCGTCATGTCGAGGGCCATAACGGCGCCGGCGACGGTCATGGTTTTCAGGACCTTTGAGGATTCAGCCACAATGGCGGGCGCATAGTCTTCAGGGACTTCGTTGTCATCGTCAGGCACCGAATCCATGATCCGGTAGGCGATTTCGAAACCGTTCTGCTGATTGCCGGCGTGATGGTCCTTCAGACGCCGCTTGTAGCGGCGGAGCCGCTTCTCGAGACGTTCGGCCGCCGCGTCGAAACTTGCCTGGGGTTCCAGCGCCTGACCCGTCGCCTGCAGGGACGTCCCGGTATCGAGATGGATGAGACAATCGGCCGAAAACCGCGATCCCGACTTTTCAATGGTCACCTGGCTTGAGTAGCCGCCATCAAAATATTTCGAAACGGCGTCGCCGATACGATCTTCTATCCGGGTACGGAAGGCGTCACCGACTTCCATATGTTTGCCCGATACTCGAACTGTCATTCCATGCAACCCTTCTTTGTTCAGGCGGTGTCAGCTTATAAGAGTCTGCGATGCCATCCAAGACGGTTGGCGATCAAATTCGATCTTACAGGAATTGGCTGTGCAAAACGTCGACACCCTTACCGGCCGTTTTAACCCTCGACCGGACGACGCGGCGGATGTATTCCCTGCCGGATCAAATGTCAATGGCGCGGGCGGAAACGGCCGAGTTCACTGCGCCAGCCGGGCGAGCGCGCGCTTCTCGCGGCGTCGCTGGACCGAAGACGCGATGTTCATCGCCTCTCGGTATTTGGCGACTGTCCTGCGCGCAATTTCGATACCGTCGCCTTTCAGTATTCTGACGATAACGTCATCGGACAGCACTTGGCCGGCGTCCTCGTTGTCGACCATCTGCCGGATGCGATGACGCACGGCTTCCGAGGAATGGCTGTCGCCGCCGCCCGACGCGGCGATTGACGCGGAGAAGAAGAACTTGAGTTCGAAAATGCCCCGCGGCGTCAGCATGTACTTGTTGGACGTGACCCGGGACACCGTCGATTCATGCATATCGATGGCGTCAGCCACGGATTTCAGAGTCAGCGGGCGCAAGGCCGTTACGCCGTTGGTCAGGAAATCGGATTGCTGCCGCACGATCTCCGTCGAGACCTTCATGATTGTTCGGGCGCGCTGATCGAGACTGCGGGTCAGCCAGTTCGCGTTGCGCATGCACTCGTTCAGGAAGTCCTGCTCCTCCCGCTTCAGGCCGTGTCGCGCCGAAACCGAGGCGCAATATTCCTGATCGACCAGGACCCGGGGCAGCGTGTCCGGATTGAGCTCCACATTCCACAGGCCGTCGCTGCGCAGCCGCACGATAACGTCGGGCTGGATGGCCTGAATGACGGTCGTGTCGTAGCGATGACCCGGTTTTGGATCGAGCCTGCGGATCTCACCCAGCATATCGATGAGGTCGGCCTCGTCGACGCCGCAGAGCCGCCGGAGCGCCGCAAAATCACGTCGCGCGAGGAGTTCCAGGTTTCCAATCAGGGCCTGCATGGCCGGATCGAAGCGGTTCTTTCGCCTGAGCTGGATGGCAAGGCACTCGCCAAGATCGCGCGCAAACACGCCGGCCGGATCGAATTCCTGCAGGGAGGCAAGCACGGTTTCGAGCCGGTCTGCGCCGACATTGAGGCGCATCGCCGTTTCCTCAAGGTCGCTGCGCAGATAGCCGGACTCGTCAAGCTGGTCGGCAAGATCAGCGGCGATGGCCCGGTCGATCGGGTCTGCGAACGCGAATACGATTTGCTCGGCGATGATCTGCCTCAGGCTGTCGGGCGTGACGGCGAAACCGTCGAGGTCCTGGTATCCGTCGCCGGCGAGCGAAGACGAGCCGGGCATGGATTTCCATTGGGACGCAAGTTCCGGAGCGTCCGGTCGGACCGCGCCGCTGTCTTCGGGAAACACATCTTCAGGCGAGGCGTCGAGCCTTTCCGAGATCGAGACGCTGTCATTGTCGAGATTGGCGTCAAACCAGTCTTCTCGGTCGCCGGAATCCGGGTCGCGGTCGCCCAGTCGATCGTCCTCCGCAGACGCCGCCACCGGCCCGTGCTCGGATGGCGCGTGCTCCAGAAGCGGGTTCTTCTCGATCTCCTGGTCGACATACTGGACAAGCTCCGCATGGGTAAGCTGCAGCAGCCGGATTGACTGCATAAGCTGCGGAGTCATCACCAGCGACTGGTTCTGACGAAGCTGCAAAGTGGCCGAAAGAGCCATGGCTACACCAAATCCCCCTGCCCGGCCTCCGACGCCGGGTACTCACGCACACGCCGCCATCCGCGCGCGCTTGACCGACATTGCATCCCGCCGCCCTCGTTACAGGCGCTCGCCAATGCGACGCGCAGACTTCCATTGTTGTCTGGAGTAACTGCTTAACGCCTTGCGGGATAACTATTCGTCGAAAATATCGGCCCAATTATCAAAACTGGCCCGAAAATTGCTTCTTTTCGTATTCAGAGTCAAGCGGGAAGTGGATTTGCGGCTGTCGAAACGCAGTCGCGGGAGGGGTCAAACAAGCCCGTGAGCTCTGTTTTTAATACAAATAACCGATATTGACCAGAAAAATATTGCGGCGCACCATTCGCTGGAACTAAAGCGAAAACCCCTCACCCAGATAGAGTCGCCGCACATCGGCGTCGGCGACGATTTCCTGCGGCAGGCCGTGCGTCAGCACCTTTCCCCCATGGATGATATAGGCGCGGTCGATCAGCTTGAGGGTCTCGCGCACATTGTGATCGGTGATCAGCACACCGATTCCGCGACTGGTGAGATGGCGCACGAGGGCCTGGATGTCCGACACGGCGATCGGATCAACGCCTGCGAACGGCTCGTCGAGCAGCATGAAGGTCGGATCCGAAGCAAGCGACCGCGCAATTTCGAGACGCCGGCGCTCGCCGCCCGACAACGAGATCGAGGGGGCGCTGCGCAAATGGTCGATACCGAACTCTTCGAGAAGATCGTCAAGCTTGCGCTTGCGCGCCTGTTTGTCGGGCTCGACGATCTCGAGAACGGCGCGAATGTTTTCCTCCACGCTCAGTCCACGGAAAATCGAGGCCTCCTGCGGCAGGTAGCCCAGTCCCAGCCGGGCGCGGCGATACATGGGCATTGACGTCACGTCGTAACCGTCGATCCTGATCTCGCCCTCATCGACCGGCACCAGTCCGGTGATCATGTAGAAACAGGTGGTCTTGCCTGCGCCGTTGGGGCCAAGCAGCCCGACGGCCTCGCCCCGCCTCAACCCGAGCGAAACGCCATCGACGACGCGCCGTTTCTTGTACGCTTTGGTGAGGCCCCGGGCGACCAGGGTGCCCTCATATCGACCATTTCCGGATTTGGCGGTCGATCCGGCCGGCTCGCGGTTCTCGCCTTCAGGGCCGGCCGTTGCGCCGTCATCAGTGGTTACAAATGCCAATATCTAAGCCTCGTCCGTCCACGGGGACGAAATTCAGTTCGTTTTGCGCCGCCGCTCGCCGCCCTCGGGCCGGCTGCTGTCTTTCGCCTTGGGGTCAAGCTGCATCTTCACGCGACCATTGCCCCCGCCGCAACCGTCCAGCTTGGCCTCGCCGCTCTTCATGAAAACGGTCAGCTTGCAGCCGACAAGGACATTGTTGCCTTCGGTGAGAACAACCCTTTCGCCGGTCAACTCAAGCACCTCGGTCTTCATGTTGAAGATACCCCGATCGGCTGTCGCGGTCTGCTCGCCGGACTGGATATAGACCGTGTCGGCGACGTCGATACGTTCGATGTTGGAGCCAAGACCCGAGGTCGGGCTCGCCGGAGCCTGTCCACCGCCCTCAGCCGACTGCTGGCCTTGAGCGCCGTCGCCGGAACGCTGGCCTTGGGCCGGTTCTTGCTTCTCGTAGTAAACGGTCATGACGCCGGACTGCAACAAGGTCTCGCCCTGAACGACCTTCACGTTGCCGGTGAAGATCGCGGTGCCGTCCTGATCCTTGACCTGAAGCTGATCGCTCTCGATCTGGATCGGCTTGTCGCCGGAGATCGCGAGACCGTCCATCCTGCTCGACGTCGCCTGCTGCGCAGCCGCGGAACCAAGAACCCCGCCAACCAGCGCCGCCGCCAGCAACCCGCATGCGGCCGTCAGGACGTTGCGTTTCATTGAAGTCATGTCCGTTCCTGTTCCACTCGCTAGTCACCGGACCTGCCGGTCTTGCGGTTCTTCTTTTCCTGCGGCTTGATCGTCATGTCGACATTGTCTTTGAACGTGATCAACGAGCCGTTATCCGAAATGACAAGTTTTTCCGCAGAGATCAATGCCTGATCCGTGTCAATTCGGACACGCCCCTCGGATTTCAACTCGCTCGTTTCGATATTGATGTCGGCCTGGCGTAAATTGGCCTTCATCCCGGAGCGGGTGACAACCGTGAATGGCTGATCGAGCGTCAGCATGTTCTCGACACGGTTGTAAATTCCGCTAACCGCCTCCAGCGTCGCGCTGTCGTCTTTTCCGAACTCGATCTCGGCCGAAATATCCTCAAGCCGGACGACGTCCTGCGCCGACAGGTCCTGCACGGCGCGAGACGCCACCACCGAGTACATTTTGTCGCCGCCCGCGCGCCCCGTCATATGCGGATTGGCCATCACCAGCTTGCCGCCGGAAATGGAGGCGCCGGCAAAGCCGACGTCCGGAGGCAGGGCTCGCGCCAGCATCGTTACTCCGATGAACATCGCTATCGCCAAAAGCGCCGCGATCGGGAACGCGATCTTCAGAAAACGAACCAGTCTGGAATGCTTCCTGGCTTTCGCATAGCCCTTGGGAAGGCCGCCTTTCGGTAAATTTTCCGTGGCGGGATATGGAGTGACATTTGCCATGGCTGACGTTTCAGGATCTTCCGAGAATGCTGCAATGCGATCCGCCGAACCGCTCCTTCGATTGACGCATTCTGACAGCAATTAACATATCGTGGTCGTTGCTTACAGAACCAAAGTGGCGAATCTGTGCATTTGCGCAATGTATTCGAAAACGGCCCGGCTGACCCGCAGTTGCGCGACGCACAATAACGGGTTACCCAGTGAGGACGCTACGACACAGGTTGAAACGCACGGGACACGGCCATGGATCACAGCAGCATAACGGATCGTCGCCGGCTGAGGAGGAAGCTGACTTTCTGGCGTATCGCGACGCTTGTCGCGATACTCGCAGTCGTCGCCGGTCTTTTCTTCGGATTAGGCGAAGGCGAGACCATCGGCGGCAAGGCGTCGCCGCATATTGCCCGCGTGACCATATCCGGCGTCATCACCGACAACCAGGAACTGCAAAAACGCCTCGATACGATCGTCAAGAACGACAATGTCCAGGCGGTCATCCTGCGACTCAATTCACCCGGCGGGACCTCCTATGGCGGAGAGGTTTTGTACAAGTCCGTGCTCAAGCTCGGAGAAACCAAGCCGGTCGTTGCGGACGTGCGCACGCTGGCGGCGTCGGCGGCCTACATGATCGCCTGCGGCACGGATTACATCGTCGCCGGCGACACGTCCATTGTCGGATCGATCGGCGTCATCTTCCAGTACGCACAGGTCCAGGAGCTGCTCGACAAGATCGGCGTCAAGGTCGAGGAAATCAAATCGGCGCCGCTGAAAGCCGAACCTTCGCCGTTCCACGAGGCGAGCGCCGAAGCCAAGCAGATGATCGATTCCATGATCACCGATTCCTACGACTGGTTCGTGACCCTGGTGTCGGAAAGGCGCAAGCTGCCGATGTCCGAGACGCGCAAGCTTGCAGACGGCAGCATCTTCACCGGCCGGCAGGCGGCGGACAACGGCCTCATCGACATTGTCGGCGGCGAGGAGGACATCCGCAAATATCTGGCGGAACAGGATATCGACGACACGCTCGACATCATCGACTGGGAGCCCCGCAAGTCGCGAACGGAGCTGATACTGGGCGACGCGATGGCCAAAATCTTCAATGCCTTCGGGCAGAACAGCTTTCCTTTCGCGGAGGAGCTGAAGGCGCTCGCCGACCGCAAGTTGTTCCTTGACGGCCTCGTGTCCGTTTGGCACTTTGGCGAGGCAGACAAATAGCACGGACGGGGGAAAAGCCGTGATCAAATCGGAACTTGTGCAAATAATTGCATCTCAGAACCCGCACCTTTACCACCGGGACGTGGAAAACATCGTCAACGCCGTGCTCGACGAGATCACCGACGCGCTGGCCGAGGGCAATCGCGTCGAATTGCGCGGCTTCGGCGCGTTTTCCGTCAAAAACAGGCCTTCGCGTTCCGGACGCAATCCGCGGACCGGCGAAACCGTGCATGTTGAAGAGAAATGGGTGCCGTTTTTCAAGACCGGCAAGGAATTGCGGGAACGTCTCAATCCGCAGGACGCCGGCTGACCGGGCTCAGCCGGTCGACGGCATGAGGCGGCGCGATGGATTGTCCTGCGGACAAGTTGATGCATTTGTTCTATAGAGACAGGAAACGGGCGCGGCGACAGAGCTGATAGCAACGTCCCGGGCCGCAGCAATTTGAGCGAATGACGCGATGACACGCAAGCTTATCAACATACTCATACTCCTTCCGATCGGCATCGTGCTGATTGTGCTTTCGGTGGCCAATCGCAATGAAGTGACGCTGGCGCTCAATCCTTTCCGCCCCTCGGACACGCTGCTGTCCGTATCGGCGCCGCTTTTCGTGTTCCTGTTCGGAGCGCTGATTCTCGGGATGATCATCGGTTCTCTGGCGACCTGGTTCAATCAGGGCAAGCACCGCAAGAAGGCCCGCCAGGAAGCAAAAGAGGCCGTCAAGTGGCATACAGAGGCGGACCGGCAGCGCGAGCGCGCCGAAACCGTCGCCGGCCAGCGGTCACTGCCGACCGCGTAAAGGCGGCGTCAGACTTCGTCCATTTCGAAAAGAGCCGACAGCGCCATGCAACTTATCTCAGCCGAGGCGGTTGACCGGATCCTCGACCATCACAGCCTTGCCGATGCTCTCGCCGACGCCTTTCGGGGCGGCGTTGCCGCGCCGGTGCGCCACCACCACACGATCGAGCGCGCAAGCGGATCTGACAGCACGCTGCTTTTGATGCCGGCGTGGAGCGACTTCTCCCAGCCCGTTTCCGGCAACGGGTACATGGGCGTCAAGATCGCAACGGTCAGTCCCGACAATAACAGCATCGGCAAACCGGCGGTCATGGCGGTCTATCTGCTGTCGGACGGAACGACCGGCGAACCGCTTGCGCTCATCGACGGCCAGTCGCTGACCCTTTGGCGCACCGCGACCGCATCGGCGCTGGCAGGGCGCTATCTGGCGCGCAAGGGCGCAAGCCGGATGGCGATGATCGGCGCAGGCAAGCTCTCGGGCCATCTGATCCGAGCGCATGCGGCGATGCATCCCGTTGAGCACGTCACGATCTGGAATCGCAGCAAAGCCAACGCGGAGAAGCTTGCGGAAGAGCTGGCGGCCGAACCTTTTGCGGTGGACGTAACGGAAGATCGCAAAGCGGCGATCGCCGACGCCGACATCATCAGCGCCGCCACCATATCCGCGACGCCGCTGATCGAGGGCGCATGGCTGAAACCCGGCGCCCATGTCGATCTCGTCGGCGCCTTCACGCCGGACTTGCGCGAAAGCGACGACGAGGCTGTGCGCAGGGCGACGCTGTTCGTCGACACGTTCGACGGCGCGCTGAAGGAGGCAGGCGATCTCGTACAGCCTATCGAGGCGGGGGTCATCAGCCGCTCCGACGTTGCGGCCGAACTGGCGATGCTGTGTCGCGGCGACCATCCGGGCCGTCGGGACGACACGGAGATCACGCTGTTCAAATCCACCGGGGCGTCACTGGAGGATTTCGCCGCCGGTTGCCTGGTGTGGGAAAAATTTCAGGCGGTCTGACCGCGTTCAGGCGTCGCCTTCGACGATAGTCTTGAAATTCTCGAAAAACTGGCCGGCGAGCTTTTTCGACGTGGAGTCGATCAGGCGCGAGCCGAGCTGGGCGATCTTGCCGCCGACCTGGGCCTTCACCTCATAGGACAAAACAGTTTCGTCGCCTTCTTCCTCAAGACTGACATCCGCTCCGCCCTTGGCGAAGCCGGCAACGCCGCCCTTGCCCTCTCCGGAAATTGTGTAGCTTTCCGGCGCATTGATGTTCTCGAGCGTCACGGCGCCGTTGAATTTCGCGGAAACCGGTCCGATCTTCAACTTGACGGTGGCCGCCATCTCGTTCTCGCCGGTCTGTTCCAGGGATTCGCAGCCCGGGATGCACTGCTTGAGCACTTCCGGATTGTTCAGCGCCTCCCACACGACTTCGCGTGACGCTGCTATGCGTTCCTCGCCCTTCATTTCCATGAGATTTCCTCCCGTTGGATGTTACTTTACAGGCGCCGGCGGAAAGGATCCGGCAAATCACCGGGACTATGCTTTGATAATTGCGCTTTGCCAAGACTCCGGCACAATGTTAGAGCCGTCATCATGAGAAACAGACCTGTGGATTTGAAGGCAAGCCCCCGGAAACAAGCCGGAAAACGGCGCGGGCGGCCGTCCGAAACGCATTCAAAGAAAAAGCCGCACAATTCGTCCGGGACCAGGGGACCGACCAGGGCCGAACAATCCGTGCGGAAGGACAGGAAGCCGATCGCGCGGCGCGCAGGCGACCGTCCGTCAGAACGCGCTCCTTTGATTCTCGAGACGCCGGCCCATGAAGGCTATGCGCTGCTGGATACGGGCGACGGGGAGAAGATGGAGCGCTACGGACCTTTCCGGATCGTGCGACCGGAAGCCCAGGCGCTTTGGCCGCGCAGCCAACCGCCGGCGGAATGGGAAACGGCCGACGCCGTGTTTACCGGCGATACGGACGAGGACGGCGTTGGCCGCTGGCATTTCCCGGGCAAACCCACGGGCGAGTCCTGGCCGATGCGGCTCGCCGGCGTCGACTTTCTGGCGCGGCTGACCTCGTTTCGCCATGTCGGCGTTTTTCCGGAACAGACTGCGCACTGGCAATGGATGCGCGAACGGATCGAGGAAAGCCGGCGGCCGGTCAAGGTTCTCAATCTCTTCGGCTATACCGGCGTCGCCTCGCTGGTGGCGGCCGACGCCTGCGCGGAAGTCACGCATGTGGACGCCTCAAAGAAAGCGATTGGCTGGGCGCGCGAAAACCAGGCGCTGGCCGGTCTTGCAGACAGGCCGGTGCGCTGGATCTGCGACGATGCGACGAAATTCATCAATCGCGAAATCCGGCGCGGCAACCGCTATGACGTCATCCTGACCGATCCGCCGAAGTTCGGCCGGGGTCCGGACGGTGAGGTGTGGCAGCTCTTCGACGACCTGCCGCATATGCTGGACGCCTGCCGAACCCTGTTGTCGGCGGACCCGATCGGCCTGGTGCTGACCGCTTACTCGATCCGCGCCTCCTTCTATTCGATCCACGAACTGATGCGCGAGACGATGCGCGGCGCAGGCGGCTGCGTCGAATCCGGAGAACTCATTATTCGCGAGGAAGCGCGCGACATCAAACTTTCGACGTCCCTGTTCAGCCGTTGGGTTCCCGCATGATCGGCTCCGGAGAACCGCTCGGCCGCGTGGGCCAGGTGAAAGAGGTCACGAGCCTCGCGAACCCGATCATCAAGGATATCCGCGCGCTCAGCCAGAAAAAGAACCGGGACCGGTCGAACCAGTTCCTGGCCGAGGGCCTGAAACTCGTCATTGACGGGTTGGAGCTCGGCTGGACGATCCGGACGCTGATCTATTCCAAGGCGGCCAAAGGCAAGTCCGCGGTGGAGCGGGTGGCGGCGCGCACCGTGGCCTCCGGCGGGCTGGTTCTGGAGGTGAGCGAAAAGGTGCTCTCCGCCATCACCCGCCGCGACAACCCGCAAATGGTCTGCGCCGTTTTCGAGCAACGCTACGCGCCGCTGGAAAGCCTGCAGCCAAAGGACAACGAAACCTGGATCGCGCTCGACCGCATCCGGGATCCCGGCAATCTCGGCACGATCATCCGCACCGCGGACGCCGCCGGAGCAAGCGGCGTCATACTCGTCGGAGAAACGACCGACCCCTTTTCACTGGAAACGATCCGCGCGACAATGGGATCGGTCTTCGCAGTTTCCGTCGCCCGGTGCGGCGTGGAGGCGTTTTTGAAATGGAGATCGAAGAATCCGCTGCTGCTGATTGGAACCCACCTCGCCGGCGCCATTGATTATCGCGCGGTGGACTATACAGTAAAGCCGACTGTCATCCTGATGGGAAACGAACAGGCAGGGCTGCCCGACGAGCTGTCCGCGGCGTGCGACCATCTGGTAAGAATACCACAGGCCGGCCGGGCCGATTCGCTGAACCTGGCCGTGGCCACCGGCGTCATGATATTCGAGGCGAGACGCCATATGTTGAAGGTCGAACCATGAAAGCGGTCCGTTCCGTTTTTTCCAAACAGCGCCATGCCATGGCCCTGATCGCCGCGCTTGTCGCCCTGGACCAGATCGTCAAATGGCTGGTCGAACGCGCCCTTCCCATGCATGAAAAGGTGGACCTGCTGCCGTTTCTGGCGCTGTTTCGGACCCATAATGAAGGCATCGCCTTCTCACTCTTGAGTGGACTGGGCGAGAACTGGCTGATCGTGATCACGCTGGTCATCATCGCCGTTGTGGGGATCATCTGGGCCCGATCTTCACCGACGCGGTGGCTTAGCCAGATCGGCTTCGCCTTCGTGATCGCGGGCGCGATCGGCAATCTTATCGACCGCGCCATGTATGGCTATGTGGTCGACTACGTGCTGTTCTCCATCAATACCTGGTCATTCGCCGTCTTCAATCTCGCCGACGCGTTCATTACGGTGGGCGCCGCGGCCATAATCATCGACGAAGTGTTTGGCAAATGGCTTTATCCCGCAGAAGCCATCTGATCCGACAGACACGCTACACACAAGCAATGGGAGGCAATTTGCCATGACCGACGTCCCGACAGGCCCGTTCCGGGCCATTCTGGTTTCGCGCGACGAGAACAAGAACCAGTCGGTCGACACGACCGAACTCACTCTTGACGACCTGATGGAGGGCGATGTCGTCGTCCGGGTGGAAGCGACTACCGTCAACTACAAGGACGGGCTGGCGATCACCGGGAAATCTCCGGTCGTGCGCCGCTGGCCGATGGTTCCGGGCATCGACTGCGCGGGCACGGTGGTCAGCTCCGACCACGCCGGCTTCGCGGCGGGGGATGCGGTTATCCTGAACGGGTGGGGCGTCGGCGAGACGCATCTCGGCGCCTATGCGCAATATATGCGGGTGAACGGCGACTGGCTGATCCGGCGTCCTGACGCCTTCAGCGCCACGGACGCCATGGCGATCGGCACGGCGGGCTATACCGCCATGCTTTGCGTAATGGCGCTTGAGCGATATGGGCTTACGCCTCAGAGCGGGCCAATCGTCGTGTCAGGCGCCAATGGCGGCGTCGGAACGGTGGCGATTTCTCTTCTCTCGGGCCTCGGCTACACGGTCATCGCATCCACAGGCCGTCCACAGGAGGCCGATTTCCTGAAAGAACTCGGCGCCGACGAAATCATCGAGCGTAGCGAATTGTCCGACCCCGGCCGTCCGCTCGGCAAGGAACGCTGGGCCGGCGGTGTCGATGTAGCGGGGTCACATACGCTTGCCAACATGCTGGCCATGACCAGCTACGGCGGGGCGGTCGCGGCCTGCGGCCTGGCGCAGGGCATGGATCTGCCAACCACCGTCGCTCCTTTCATCCTGCGCGGCGTGAGCCTGCTGGGCGTTGATTCGGTGATGGCCGCAAAGCCCACGCGCGAGGAAGCCTGGCGACGCCTGGCGCAGGAGCTCGACATCAAAAAACTGCATTCCCTATCGCAAACGATCGGTTTTGCGGATATTGTGCCCACGGCCCATGCCATTATTGAAGGGGATATCCGGGGGCGCGTTGTCGTGGATATGGGCTGAACGGTGGGGCGAACCGAATATTCATCATGCGCAGTTGCTCCCGGACATCGAATTACGGTGTCACCGCGTTGTCGTACTATTCTGATTAATGGGCCTAATTCGAATCGACGGGAATGAATTGCCATGGCGACAAATGTACGCGAAACGCCAGTGACGAACCGCACTGCTCCGGGACCGGCGCTTAAGATGACGGAAGCCCACGGATCGGTGTTCGGCCGTATCGGCAATCTGGAAACGCGCCTTGCATTGACGCCTTCCGAAATCGACGCGGCCCAGGCGGTGCGCTACGAGGTTTTCGCCAGGGAGATGGGCGCAACACTCACGCCGGAATCGGTCCGGCGCGGCCGCGACATCGACATCTATGACGAATTCTGCGACCATCTGCTTGTCCTTGATCGCAGCCTGCCGGGCGACAGCGAAGAACAAATCGTGGGCACATACCGGATTCTCCGGCAGGACGTGGCCCGCGCCAATACCGGCTTCTATTCGACCTCGGAATTCGCCGTCAGCGACATGCTGGCGAGACATCCGGAAAAACGCTTCATGGAGCTCGGCCGGTCCTGCGTGCTTCCAAAGTACCGCACCCGCCGGACCGTCGAACTGCTGTGGCAGGGCAACTGGGCCTATGCGCTCGAACACGGCATGGACGTGATGTTCGGCTGCGCCTCGATCCCCGGCGTGCGGCCGGAGGCGATGGCGCTTCCCCTGTCGTTCCTCTACCACAACTGCCTGGCGGCCGGAGAATGGTCGGTCAGCGCCCGTCCAGAGCTGTTCCAGAACATGGACCTGATGCCGAAGGAAGCGGTCGACACGCGCAGCGCCGTCAACGCGCTGCCGCCGCTCCTCAAGGGCTATCTGAGGCTCGGCGCAGTGATCGGCGACGGCGCCGTGGTGGACTACGCCTTCGGCACGACCGACGTGATGGTGGTTTTGCCGATTTCCCGTATCAGCGACCGCTATCTGAACTACTACAAGGCGGACGCCAGCCGCTTCGCCTCCTGAGTTGATTTCACTCAAAATATTGTTTTAATTATCTTTTTACTGATTCTGGCTTTGTTTCGGGAATTCTGGATCCAACCTCGTCACCCCGATTTCCAGCCGCCGCGACAGTCTCTTTAACAGACGGCACCATAGCACAAATTGCGCGGGAATGCAGCAAGTCGTTCTGTTCCTGTTCCTCCAGTTGCCAATGCCTGTTCCAATAAGCCTTCGCCCGGTTTTAAGCCAAGTATGCGTCGAGGCCTGAAGGCAGGCTGAGCCGGAGGATACGCCACCTTGTCCAATAGAATCGTCAAGTCCAGGAAGGCTAACGATAGTCAGCATACCTCCCATAAGAGACACTTTTACCTTAATAGATTCTTATTTAAGACATTTTCTAATTTTGGGCGCATCCGATTTTATAACCCATTGTTTTAAATGCCTTTTTAGAATTTCTGTATAATATGTTTATTTTTACTTGCCTATTCTTCGTTACATGTCAGAATAGTTTTCACGACATATTTCGTAAATATATAAGCAAGTGATGTTACAAATGCGCAAGCTTCTCATTGTCAGATATATTGTCGAATCAGAAATGGCCCGAGTTGTTTTGGAAGGCCATTCCTCTTCTGCCCCAAGATATCCATTCGTTTGCTCCAGCTTGTCTGGAGATCGCTGATTTTGTTCTCAGCCATTACAAACGAACTGGATTTTGGCGCCACCCTGTTGGGGGCGCCATTGATCCTGATGCTTGCAACCGGGGGCATTGTCGGATGGCTGATTCACCTGTTGGAAGCAACTCCGGACCAAAGTCTTTTCAGAGATGTCCTTTTAGGCGTATCGGGCGCATTCATTGCATTTTTGGCGTTCACGGCTCCAGGTCACAACGAGGCTGTCGGCCTGTTTGACGGCATGCTTTCTGCAGCAATGGGTTCTCTGACCATTCTGTTTATCGCGGATTTTTTTACGACCGACAGCACGCAATCGTAGCTGTCGGCTATCCGTCCTATTTCTTGCCCGAATCACGAAACCGCCGCGGCTTCGCCCGAAGGCCTTTTGGTCTGAACGCCCGGCGGAAGGTCCGCCTCACCCACCGACATTGTAGGCGGCGATGGCCGCCAAGTTGACCAGATCGGAATCGCGCGCGCCCATGGAGGCGATCTGGACCGACTTGTCGAGGCCGACGAGCAGCGGTCCGATGACCGTGGAACCGCCGAGTTCCTGCAGCATCTTGGTCGATATCGAGGCCGAGTGGAACGCCGGCATGACCAGCACATTGGCCGGTCCCGACAGGCGGCAGAAGGGATATTGCGCCATGCGGTCGGGATTGAGCGCGACGTCCGCCGCCATTTCCCCGTCATACTCGAAATCGACGCGGCGCCGGTCGAGGATCTGGACCGCCTCGCGCACCCGTTCGGAGCGTTCGCCCGACGGATGCCCGAAGGTGGAGTAGGCAAGCATCGCGACCCGCGGCTCGTAGCCCATGCGTCGCGCCATGCCGGCGGCTTCCTCTGCGATGTCGGCGAGTTCTTCCGAGTTCGGCATGTCGATCACCGCAGTGTCCGCAACGATGACGGTATGGCCGCGGCAGAGCGCCAGCGAGACGCCGATGACCCGATGACCGGGCTTGACGTCGATGCAGCGGCGCACGTCCTCGAGCGCGGTCGAATAATTGCGCGTGGTGCCCGTGACCATCGCGTCGGCGTCGCCGAGCGCGACCATGCAGGATGCAAAATGGTTGCGGTCCGTGTTGATCAGCCTCTGGCAGTCCCGGTAGAGGTAACCGTTCCGCTGCAGGCGGCCGTAGAGATATTCCGTATAGGCGTCGCGCCGGCGCGACAGGCGGGCGTTGATCACCTCGATGCCCGGCCGGTTGAGATCGATGCCGGCCTGTTTGGCTGTTTCCTCGAGCTGCTCGCTGCGACCGAGCAGGATCGCCGTGCCGAGCCGCTGGTTGGCGTAGGAAATGGCGGCGCGCATGACGTGGGCCTCCTCGCCCTCGGCGAACACCACGCGGCGCATGTTTCGGCGGACGCGCTGATAGATTCGCTGCAGGGTGGAGGCGATCGGGTCGCGGCGGGCCGACAGTTCCCGGCGGTAGGCCTCAAGATCGACGATCGGTCGTCCGGCGACGCCGGAATCCATCGCGGCCTGGGCGACCGCCGCGGGCACGTCGGAAATCAGGCGCGGATCGAAAGGAACAGGAATGATGTAGGACGGACCGAAGCGCGGCCGATTGCCCTGATAGGCGGCTGCGACATCGTCCGGCACGTCTTCGCGCGCCAGGTTCGCCAGCGCCTCGGCGGCGGCGATCTTCATGGAGTCATTGATCGTCGAGGCGCGCACGTCGAGGGCGCCGCGAAAGATGTAGGGAAAGCCGAGCACGTTGTTGACCTGGTTCGGATAGTCTGACCGGCCGGTCGCCATGATGGCGTCGCCGCGAATCGCCGCGACTTCCTCCGGAGTGATCTCCGGGTCGGGATTGGCCATGGCGAAAATCACAGGGCGATCGGCCATCGACCGCACCATGTCCTGGGTGAGCGCGCCCTTGACCGACAAGCCGAAAAACACGTCGGCGCCGGCGACGGCGTCTTCCAGGCTGCGCGCGTCCGTCTTGATGGCGTGCGCGGACTTCCACTGGTTCATGCCTTCTTCGCGACCCTGGTAGATGACGCCCTTTGTGTCGCAAAGGGTGATGTTCTCCGGAGCGAAGCCCATCGACTTGATCAGTTCGATACAGGCGATCGCCGCGGCGCCCGCTCCGTTGCAAACCAGTTTCGTGGTCTTGAGATCGCGCCCTGTCAGGTGCATCGCATTGATGAGGCCCGCCGTGGCGATGATCGCCGTTCCATGCTGGTCGTCATGGAAGACCGGGATGTCCATAACCTCGCGCAGCCGCTGCTCGATGATGAAGCAGTCGGGCGCTTTGATGTCCTCCAGGTTGATGCCGCCGAAGGTGGGTCCGAGAAACCGCACGCAATTGACGAACTCGTCGATGTCCTCCGTGCCCACTTCCAGATCGATGGAATCGACGTCGGCGAAGCGCTTGAACAGCACCGCCTTGCCTTCCATCACGGGCTTCGACGCCAGCGCGCCCAGATTGCCGAGGCCGAGAATGGCGGTGCCGTTGGAAATGACCGCCACCAGATTGCCGCGCACCGTGTAGTCGAAGGCGCGCGAGGGATCTTCGGCGATCGCCTTCACCGGAACCGCGACGCCCGGCGAATAAGCAAGCGACAGATCGCGTTGCGTCGCCATCGGCTTGGTCGCATTGATCTCGATCTTGCCGGGCCGTCCCCGGACGTGGAATTCCAGCGCTTCCTGTTCGGTCACGGAAGACGCGGTCTGCGAACCTTTTGGTGAATCGGGCATGTTTCCAAACCTGTTGTGGGCGAGCGGCTGCTTACGCCCTTATTCTGTTGTTTTTCATTGTGTCCCGCCTTTAGGGTGGGTCCCACACCTTGATAGAGGTTTTGAACAATCATGCAACGTGTTGTCGCGGCATTTCGCGCGTCGCGAGGGTCCGCAAGGCAAACCGCCATTGACGACATTTTGCGCCAGGAACGCAGATCATGCTGACGACAGCAACGCTGGCCTCCCCTGAAAGCCGCGCCGCGGCCACACCGATGATGGAGCAGTTCATCGAGATCAAGGCAGCCAATCAGGACTGCCTGCTGTTTTATCGCATGGGTGATTTTTACGAACTGTTCTTCGACGACGCCGTTCAGGCGGCGAAAACGCTCGGGATCACGCTGACCAAACGCGGCCAGCACCTGGGCAAGGACATTCCGATGTGCGGCGTGCCGGTGCACACAGCCGACGACTACCTGCAAAAGCTGATCGCGCACGGCCACCGCGTCGCGGTGTGCGAGCAGACGGAAGACCCGGCGGAGGCCCGCAAGCGCGGCTCCAAATCAGTGGTGCGCCGGGACGTGGTGCGCCTCGTCACCCCCGGCACGTTGACCGAGGAAAAGCTGCTTTCGCCATCCGAATCGAACTTCCTGATGGCGCTCGCACGCGTGAAGGGCATGGGCGACGAGGGTTACGCGCTCGCCTGGCTCGACATATCGACCGGCGCCTTCCGGCTTGTTGAAAGCGCGGGCGGGCGGCTGCTCGCCGACATCATGCGCATAGACCCGAAGGAAATCATCGTCTCCGACCAGCTGTTCCACGACGACGCGCTGCGGCCGGTGTTCGACACGCTCGGACGGATCGTGACTCCGCAACCGGCGGTGCTCTTCGACAGCGGCAGCGCTGAGGGGCGGATCACGCGTTTTTACGGGGTTTCGACGCTGGACGGTTTCGGGGCGTTTTCCCGCGCCGAACTGGCGGCGGCGGCAGCCGCGATCGCCTATATAGAAAAGACCCAGCTTTCCGAACGTCCGCCGCTGGCGCGTCCGGAACGCGAGACCTCCGGCTCGACCCTGTTCATCGATCCCGCGACGCGCGGAAATCTCGAGCTGCTGCGAACCCTTTCCGGGCAGCGCGACGGCAGCCTGTTGAAGGCGCTCGACCGCACGGTCACCGGGGGCGGCAGCCGGCTTCTGGCAGAGAGGCTGATGTCTCCGCTGCTCGATACGGACGCGATCAATCGCCGGCTCGAATCCGTAGGCTGGATGCTGGCGGAATCCGATCTGTCAGACGGCGCCCGCGAGGCGTTGAAATCGCTGCCGGACATGCCGCGGGCTCTCTCGCGCCTGGCGCTCAACCGCGGAGGACCGCGGGACATGGGATCGATCCGGCAGGCGATGGAGTCGGCCTCAATGCTGCGCCGGCTTTTCAGCGACAGCGCGGCGCCGGAAGAAATTGCAGAGGCGCTCGCGGCCATTGGCGAGCTGCCGCCGAAGCTTTGCGCGCTTCTCGACGCGGCACTCGGCGACGAATTGCCGCTTTTGCGCCGGGACGGCGGTTTCGTGCGCGCGGGCTATCACGAAGAACTGGACGAGATGCGCGCGCTGCGCGACCAGTCGCGCAAGGTCATCGCCGGACTGCAGCAGAAATACGCCGAAGACACCAGCGTCAAATCGCTGAAGATAAAGCACAACAACGTGCTCGGCTATTTCATCGAGGTGACGGCCGGCAACGCAGGGGCCCTGACGGATGACGCCGCCAAGGCGACCTTCATCCATCGCCAGACCATGGCGAACGCAATGCGTTTCACCACGACCGAGCTCGCCGATCTCGAATCGCGCATCGCCAACGCCGCCGACCGCGCGCTGACGATCGAAAACGAAATCTATGACAGGTTGTCGGCGGCAATCGTCGAGGCATCAGACCTGATCATCGCCGCAGCCCATGCGACGAGCGTCATCGATGTTTCGGCTGCGCTTGCGGCTCTTGCCGAAGAGCAGGGTTATTGCCGCCCTGTGGTCGACGATTCCGTGACGTTCTCGATCACCGCCGGACGCCATCCGGTCGTCGAACAGGCGCTGCGCCGCCAGGCGGCCGATCCGTTTGTCGCCAATGATTGCGACCTGTCGCCCAGCGACGGACGCGACGACGGCGCGATCTGGCTCCTGACAGGACCGAATATGGGCGGCAAA
This sequence comes from Flavimaribacter sediminis, assembly GCF_019492055.1. GTDB lineage: Bacteria > Pseudomonadota > Alphaproteobacteria > Rhizobiales > Rhizobiaceae > Flavimaribacter > Flavimaribacter sediminis. The sequence goes on from NZ_JAICBX010000002.1 coordinate 871,929, forward strand.
TCGACTTTTCTGAGACAGAATGCGCTGATCGCGATCATGGCGCAGATGGGGTCGTTCGTTCCGGCCGGCGGCGCCCATATCGGCGTGGTCGACCGGTTGTTTTCTCGCGTTGGCGCCTCCGACGATCTGGCGCGCGGTCGTTCGACCTTCATGGTGGAGATGGTCGAGACGGCGGCGATCCTCAACCAGGCCGGCCCGCGTTCGCTGGTGATCCTCGACGAGATCGGCCGGGGCACGGCGACCTTCGACGGGCTGTCGATCGCCTGGGCGGCGATCGAGCATCTGCACGAGGTCAATCGTTGCCGCAGCCTGTTCGCCACGCATTTTCACGAATTGACGGCGTTGTCGGAGAAGTTAGTACGGCTGTTCAACGCGACGATGCGGGTCAAGGAATGGGAAGGCGACGTGATCTTCCTGCACGAAGTGGGGCCGGGCGCGGCCGATCGTTCCTACGGAATACAGGTTGCGCGGCTTGCGGGTCTGCCCGCCTCCGTCGTGGAGCGGGCGCGGCAGGTGCTGAGCCAGCTCGAGGAAGGTGAACGCACCAACCCCGCCCACAAACTGATTGACGATCTGCCATTGTTCGCCGCCGAAATTCGCCAGAAGCCCGCTCAGAACGCCGAACCATCCGCGGTCGAGGAAGCGCTGGCGCACGTCAATCCGGACAATATGACGCCGCGCGAAGCGCTGGAGTTTATCTATGCGCTCAGAGCCAAGCTGGAGAGCTGATCGCGGTCGCGGCTAACGATGCTTTTCCGACGAGGCAAAGCTGCGTGACTCAAGCTGGATCGTCGCATGGGCGAGGCCGAAGGTTTCGGCGAGCGCTGTCTGCAAGGCCGCAAGCACGTTGTCGCGATCGGCGTCGTCGCTGACCACCGCATGCAGGGTCACGACCGGTTTGTCGCTGGTCAGCGACCAGATATGGACATGGTGGATTTCCTCGACGCCGGGCGTCATCCCTGCAAGTTTTTCAGCAATATCGCCGGCGTCCATGTCCTCGGGCGTGCCTTCGAGCAGGATATGGGATGATTTGCGCACGATCGTGTAGGCGGCGCGCAGAACCAGGACAGCCACGAAAATCGACAGGATCGGATCGATCGGAGTCCAGCCCGTCCACATAATGACGAGGGCCGCGACAATGGCCGCGATCGAGCCCAGCATATCGCCCATGACATGGAGAGCGGCGCCGCGCATGTTGAGGTTTTCCGATGACCGATCACGCAGGATCAGGAAAGAAACGATATTTACCACGAGCCCGATGGCGGCGATGATGAGCATCGGACCGGCGAGCACATGATCCGGATCGCGGATGCGACCGACAGCCTCCCATGTGATCCATATGGCGATGAGGAAGAGACCGACGCCATTGACGAAAGCGACGAGCACCTGGAAACGCGCATAACCATAAGAGCGCATGCGGTCGGGATGACGGTCGGAGACAAGAAACGCGATCCACGCGAGAATCAGCGACACGCAATCGGTCAGCATGTGGCCGGCGTCGGCGATCAGCGCCAGTGAACCGGCATAGACGCCGCCCGCGGCCTCCACGACCATGAAGGTTACGGTGAGCAGGAGCGCCCATAAAACCCTCTTCCGGTTCGCGGTGTTCCCGTGATCGTGATCATGCCCCATGACGGTGACGCCTCTCGTTCGCCCGTAACGGTTTACTTGAAGGCCTCGCCCGGATAGGCGCCCCAGATCTGATCCTGCGCGATCCAGCCCTCCGCCTGCTGGATCTCCGCCCGGCACCAGTCTCCATTGCATTCGTCGATCGCGACAACGACGCCCGGTTCGAGCCGCGCGACGAGACCGGCGCCGCGGCGCGGCTCAGCGTGCATCTCGACGAAAACGTCCTTGGCGCCGCGCTTCCAGGGCGCCACCGCCGCCGTGCGTTCGCCCGACAAAAGCGATTTGTGGATCCAGCCTTCCGTGCCGTCTTCGTCGCGGACGCGGCGCCAGTGGTCATATTCCTGGATGATCTCCATCGGCACGCCGGATCGTGTATAGAGCCAGGAAACCGCATAATCGGTGCTCGGCCCAACCCGAAGGTTGACGCGGGACGCTTTCAGGCTGACGAAACGCGGCAGCGGCAGACCGCTTGCGCCCTTTGCCGCGCCCTGTGCATGCGCGACGGGACCGGAGCCGAAGCTGAAAGAAATGGCCAACAGGGCGGCGCCCAGCGCCGAAGTGATGATGGTGCGTACGCTCATACAAACCTCCATCCGAATTGCTGCAGAACGGCGCGGGCTCGCAAAGCAGCGAATTTCAACCGGACCGGACGCGAGTTCTATTTGTCTTGGCGCGATCGTCTGGTAGAAAGTTGCTGTATCGTGGCCCACGATCAATTTTCGAGTTTTATTGTATCTTGGTTAAAGAGCTCTCAACAAGGAGCCGATTGAGGAAATGCCGAACAAAAAAAGACCGAAAGTCTATGTGACGCGGAAACTGCCGGAGCCGGTAGAGACCCGGATGCGGGAACTGTTCGACACCGAACTGAATATCGACGATACGCCGCGCACCCAGCACGAACTGGTCGCGGCGATGCAGACGATGGATGTGCTGGTGCCGACGGTGACCGACAGGATCGACGCCGCGATGATCGCGCAGGCGAGACCGAACCTGAAGCTGATTGCGAATTTCGGCAACGGCACGGACAACATCGACGTGATCGCCGCCGCCGACAAGGGTATCGCCGTCACCAACACGCCAAACGTGCTGAGCGAAGACACAGCCGACATGACGATGGCGCTTATCCTGGCTGTTCCGCGCCGGCTGACGGAAGGCGCGCGCATCCTGGAAGAAAGCGGCCAGTGGAGCGGCTGGTCGCCCACCTGGATGCTCGGGCGGCGCATATGGGGCAAGCGGCTCGGCATTATAGGCATGGGGCGCATCGGCGTGGCTGTGGCGCGCCGGGCCAAGGCCTTCGGTCTTTCAATTCACTACCACAACCGAAACCGGGTGCACCCCGGCACGGAAGAAGAACTGGAAGCGACCTACTGGGACAGCCTCGACCAGATGCTGGCGCGCGTCGACATCGTGTCGGTCAACTGCCCCTCGACGCCTGCAACCTTCCACCTGCTTTCGGCGCGGCGTCTCGACCTGCTCAGAAGCGAAGCCTACATCGTCAACACCGCGCGCGGCGGCATTATCGACGAGGCGGCGCTGATCAAGAACCTGCAGGCAGGCAAAATCGCCGGCGCCGGTCTCGATGTGTTCGAGCATGAACCGGCGGTCAATCCGAAGTTCATTCGGCTCGCCGAGGAAGGCAAGGTCGTGATGCTGCCGCATATGGGATCGGCGACGATCGAGGGCCGCATCGACATGGGCGAGAAGGTCATCATCAATATCCGCACGGTTTTCGACGGCCACAGGCCGCCCGACCGGGTGTTGCCGGGAATTTGATGACAATCAGGCGCTGTAGCTGATGGTGTCGAACCGCGCCGCAAGTCCGTCATAGAGTAAAAGCCTGCCGACGAGCGGCTCGCCGGCGCCGGTTATCAGTTTGATCACTTCCATGGCCTGGAGGGTTCCGATAACGCCCGTCAGCGCGCCGACGACGCCGGCTTCGGCGCAGGTGGGAACCGCGCCGGGCGGCGGCGCTTCGGGAAACAGGTCCCGCCAGGAGGGGTTGGGATTGCCCTGGCTGTCATTCTCGAATGGTTTAAGCACTGTCACCGATCCGTCGAAGCGGCCGACAGCGGCCGTCACCAGCGGCTTGCAAGCGGCGGCGCAGATATCGGCGACCAGATATCGGGTTTCGAAATTATCCGACCCGTCGACGACGATGTCGTAGCCCGCGACGATCTCGCCGGCGTTGGCGTCGACCATCCGAACCGCGTGACCATGCACCGTCACATGGGGGTTGATCCGCTCCAGGGCCTGGGCGGCGCTTTGCGCCTTGGGCCGGCCCACCTGGTCGGTGTCGTGGATGATCTGGCGCTGCAGATTGGAGAGCGACACTGCGTCGTTATCGACGACGCCGAGCGTTCCGACGCCTGCGGCGGCGAGATACTGCAGCACGGGCGAACCCAGCCCGCCTGCGCCGATGACCAGGACCTGGGCGGCCTTCAGGCGCTGCTGGCCGGCGCCGCCAACCTCCGGCAGGACAATATGGCGGGCGTAGCGCTCCAGTTCGGAATGCGAAAGTGTGATCATTCGTCAAGCCTGTCAGTCTTCGGCCGGCCGGACGGCGCCTTCTTCCACGTGGAAGCAGCGCGCCCGTTCGCCAAGCGCGGCGAACATGCCACGATCGGTTCCTGTCATAAAGGCCTGGCCGCCGAGATCCTCGATCAGATCGAACAGGGCGGCGCGGCGCCCGGCGTCGAGATGCGCCGCAATTTCATCGAGCAGCATGACGGGCGGATTACCGCAGGTCTGCGCCGTCAGCCGCGCATGGGCGAGCACGATCCCGATCAGCAGCGCCTTTTGCTCGCCGGTTGAACAGCGCGCCGCATCCATGTTCTTCGCAAGATGCCAGACGAGGAGGTCAGACCGATGCGGCCCGACCAGCGTGCGGCCGGCTGCGCCGTCGCGATAGCGCGACTGTGACAATTGCCGCGCGAATTCGTCCTCGATCTCCGCCGCTGAGGCCGATCCGATCCCGTCGATGAAATCGGTCAATTGCAAACGCGCCTTCGGAAAGGGGCTTTCCTGCTGACCGGCTTCGATCAATCCGGACAGCATCGTGACCATTTCGCGCCGGGCGATCGCGATCGCCGTGCCGAACTCGGCCATCTGCGCCTCGATCGCGGCGAGCCAGGACGGGTCGGACCCGCCTTCGGAAAGCAAGCGGTTGCGGCTGCGCATGGCGCGCTCGTAATCGAGCGTCCGGCGCGCATGCTGCGGATCGATCGACAGGACCTGCCGGTCAAGGAAGCGGCGCCTGTCTCCCTTGGCTCCGGTGAAGAGGCCGTCCATGGCCGGCGTCAGCCAGACCAGCCGCAAATGGTCGAGCAGCTCGTCCGCGGCGGCGGCATTGGTGCGGTTGATGCGAATTCTGCGGCTTTGGCCCTGGCTTTCCGAGCCGGCGGAGGTTCCGATCGTCACCTCGCCTTCCATGCCTTCAAGTTCCGCGAAAACGGAAAACCCGTCGGACGCGTCTTCGCGAACCATATCCGCATAGACGCCGCGCCGCAGGCCGCGCCCGGGAGACAGCAGCGAGACCGCTTCCATGAGATTGGTCTTGCCGGCCCCGTTTTCACCGGTCAGCACGACGTGGCGCCGGTCCAGCGTCAGCGACAGAGTGTGATAATTCCTGAAATCCGAAAGTTTGAGCGCGCTCAGATAAACCCTGCTGTCGGTCACGGTCTGGCCCGCCGTCCGGTCCTCACACCCGCATCGGCATCAGGACATAGACCGTTTCTTCCTCGCCGGTTTCGCGCACCAGGGTCGGCGAGCCGGGATCGGCGAACAGGAAGACGGCCTCGGTCCCGCCGAACTGGGCGGTGATGTCGAGCAGGTATCGCGCGTTGAAGCCGATTTCGAGAGCGTCGCTGTCATAACCGACAGCCAGTTCCTCGGTGGCGCTGCCCGAATCCGGATTGTTGACGGTCAGGGTCAGCAGGCCGTCGGACAGGCTCAGCTTGACGGCCCGGCCGCGTTCAGACGAGATCGTCGACACGCGATCGACGGCCGCCGTGAAGGACGCGCAATCGATCTTGAGCTCCTTGTCGTTGCCGGACGGGATGACGCGCTGATAGTCGGGAAAGGTGCCGTCGATCAGCTTCGACGTCAAAAGCACGCCGCCAATGGTGAAGCGGATCTTGGCGTCGGACAGCTCCACCGTGACGGAAACGTCGGGGTCGTCGACCAGCTTCTGCAATTCGCCAACCGTCTTTCGCGGCACAATGATGCCTGGCATGCCTTCCGAGCCGGAAGGCGCCTCGACATCGGCGCGGGCGAGACGGTGTCCGTCGGTGGCGACGGCCCTGAGTTTCAGCGCGCCCTCTTCCTCGATCGTATGCAGGAATATGCCGTTCAGGTAGTAGCGGGTCTCTTCCGTGGAGATCGCGAATTGCGTGCGGTCGATCAGCGTCCTCAGCTCGGTCGACGGAATGCGGAACGTGTTGGAGAACTCGCCCGCCGTCAGGTCCGGGAAATCGGATTCCGGCAGGCATTGCAACGTGAAACGCGAGCGGCCGGAGGTGACCGACATGGAATTGCCGCCCGGCTCGACGCTCAGCTGAACTTCGGAGCCGTCCGCCAGCTTGCGAACGATGTCATAAAGCAAATGCGCCGGAACCGTTGTCGAGCCGGACTGCTCGACGCTGGCCGCCGTCGCTTCCGTGATCTCCAGATCGAGGTCTGTCGCCTTGAGCTCAAGCGTCACGCCATCGGCTTTCAGAAGCACGTTCGACAGGATCGGAATCGTGTTGCGCCTTTCGACGACGCGATGCACGTGGTTGAGTGACTTCAGGAGGTTTGAACGCTCGATCGTTACACGCATGGCTGCTTTACCGTTATCTTATTTCTGTCCTGGTCGGCGGAGTCAGGAACTGTGGACCTGAAATCGAACACACGCTACGCCTGCAGGCAAGCGCATGGTGAGACGGGACCAGCAAAATGACAGATTTGCCCACCAATAGGCAAGTGCGTTGCGGTTCAGCGCGGTGCAGAAACAGATATTTCCCGGGAATTTGTTCAGCGGCGCCGATCGTATAGCGGCGTAAGACGCGGATGACCCGCCCCTTGCAAGGGCGGGTACGGTTTGCGCGTCCGAATCTATTCGCTGATCAGTCTGCGCAACAGCTCGATTTCGTGGGCCAGCTTGGTGTCCTGTTCCAGGAGGCCTTCTATCTTGCGCACGGCGTGGAGGACCGTTGTGTGATCACGACCGCCGAAGCGACGACCGATTTCCGGGAAGGAGCGCGGCGTCATGGTCTTGGACAGATACATGGCGATCTGTCGCGGCTTGACGATGGTCCGGGTCCTTCGGTTGGAGATCATTTCCTGGCGCGAAACGCTGTAGTGCCGCGAGACGATGCGCTGAATGTCCTCGATGCGCACCCGCTTGGGCTCGCCTGCATTGACCAGATGGCCGAGCAGTTCGTCGACCCGGTCGATGGACAGGGTCGGCTCGAACGAGCGGCGGAAGAGCAGCTGATTAAAGGCGCCTTCAAGCTCGCGCCCGCTCGATGTGACGTTGCGCGCGACATGGACGAGAATGTCGTCGGGAATGTCGAGCGTGCTGTCCTCCTGCTGCGCGGCGACCAGCCGGCGTCGCAGGATTTCCAGACGCATCTCGAAATCCGGGGCCTCAACCTCGATGGCGACGCCGCCCTGAAGGCGCGACCGAACGCGAGCGTCCAGGGATTCAAGCTCCCATGGCGCCCGGTCCGCCGCAACCACGACCTGACGCGCGGAATCCAGCAGCATGTTCAGCAGGTGGCAGAACTCGTGCTGAATGGACTTGCCCTGGAGGAACTGCATGTCGTCGATCACAAGAAGATCGATATTGCGCAGCGACTCCTTGAAGGAAAGCGCGTCATTGTCCCTGATGGCGGTCGCAAACCGCCACATGAAATATTCGGCCGTCAGATAGACGACGCGAGGATTGCGATCGCTAGCGCTGGCTTCCAGCGCAATCGCCTGCAGGAGATGGGTCTTGCCGAGGCCGACGCTGGAATGAATGAACAGCGGATTGAAGCGCACGGCGCTGGCGCCGGCTTCGGCGATCGTTCGCGCCGCGGCAAGCGCCACGCGGTTGGACGCGCCTTCCACGAACGTCGCGAAAGAATAGCGAGAATCCAGCGGAGAACCGGTGACCGACTTGCCGTCGCCCGGCTGAACTGCCTGGTTGCGCGCGAGCTTGGCCGGACCAGTCGACTGGGGCTGCCTGCAAGGCTGCTGCGCCGGCTGGACGGCCGGGGCCGACATGTCTGTAATTTCGGATGACTGGATCAGCCTGTTTCCGCGCGTTGCGGAGCGCACAAGGATCTCGACGCGAAGAATGTCAGGATTTTCTTCCTGGAACAGCTTCGTGAGCAAATCGAGATAGCGATTGTTGATCCATGATCTGAGAAACGTCGTGGGGACGGAAAGCCGAACGATGCTTTTTGAAACCGAGTCGAGTTTCAGACGACCAAACCAGCTTGAAAAGACGTCCGGACCCACGATTGCCTTCAACCGGATCTGGACCCGATTGAAAAGAGCCTTCTCGTCCATTTCTGATTTCCCCGTATTCGCCGCTTTGTTGGCCGTTTTGACTAGTCGTGGTGTATTCGTCTTTTTATCATGCAAGTCTGCTTGCACAGGCGCCGCTGTAGAACCCTGCATCTTGGCCATCTCCTGTTTTAATTATTGATTTTTTTCGACCTCTTCGGCCGCTACCCCGCATACAGCTACCCGAAATTCTTACCCTGCTCCTTTCTCCCTTCGATGCGCTTCGACCTGACGTCCCTGCCGCCCGGCGCCTGTAAACAAGGCGCAAAAAATCCCCGCTCCGGAACGTCGCTCCGGATAGCAACCAAGGGTTTTAGATGAAGCGCGCCGACGGTTATCGACACTGTCATGGAAGGCGCAACAACCTGGTTCGAACCCCGAGAGGTCAGCACCAGAGTAAACAATACGGACCGCTGTTTGTGTCCTCCATGCAGGCTCATTAAGCCAGCCCTGGATTGCATTGGTCAAGGCTGTGAAATCGTGAATCGGACGTCAGAGGAAGGAAACGCAACTTCACCGAAAACATGCATTATGTGCGCTTTGCCATAATCTATTCGGATTCAATGGCTTTTCTTGAGGCAAGCAGTTGCAAGCGGTAGTTTGGAAAAAAACCAAAAAAAATCGCTTGACTCATAATCTGCGCATGGAGTTTTCCCGAGGGATGGGAGGAAATTTATAACCTCCGGCAATTTACTGTTTTTTAACAGTTTTCATTGTTTCACGCCGGCGCGTGAATCCATCATTGCTCAAGCTGTGTTACAATTTTTTAACAAAAACACAAAAGGCCCGGCGAGCCGCCAGGCCAAGAAAATTCAGTCTAACTGATTGCAATCAGGCGCTGATTGCTTTTACGCGACGGGACAGACGCGACATTTTGCGGGCTACGGTGTTGCTATGAAAAACACCCTTTCCTGCAGCGCGCATCATTTCCGGCTGGGCAGCCTTGAGCGCGGCTGCTGCGACTTCCTGGTCGCCGGAGGCAATCGCCTCTTCGACCTTGCGGATGTATCCGCGAACCCGTGTGCGTCGCGTCTTGTTGACTGCCGTGCGGCGGGCGATCTTGCGTGTAGCCTTTTTCGCCGAAGTTGTATTGGCCATTGAGGTCTCTCTTCAAATTTTCAAACTGGATACCGGGACGGCAGCTCGAGGCCGATGGCCCGCTTTCCGGTAAAAAAACAAGGTGACCCGGAGGCCACCTTTTTCCGTGGAGGGCGATATAGCCGGAAAGTCCCCGCCCGTCAACGGTTGTTGAACTGGGCTTCCCGCTTCTCCGTGAAGGCCGCCATTCCTTCCGTCTGGTCGTCCGTTGCAAACAGCGAGTGGAACATCCGCCGCTCAAAACGCAAACCTTCCGACAAAGGCTGCTCGTAGGACCGATTGACGGCTTCCTTCGCCATCATCACCGAAGGCAGGGAGAAGGATGCGATCTTCTTCGCCGTCTCCCTCGCGGTTGCAATCAGTTCCGCAGCCGGCACCACACGGGCCACCAGACCGCTGCGCTCTGCTTCCTCGGCGTCCATCATCCGCCCTGTCAGGCACAGATCCATGGCTTTCGCCTTGCCGACGGCGCGCGTCAGACGCTGGGTTCCGCCCATGCCGGGAATGACGCCGAGGGTGATTTCCGGCTGTCCGAATTTCGCCGTGTCCGCGGCCACGATAATGTCGCACATCATGGCGAGTTCACAGCCGCCGCCAAGGGCGTAACCGGACACGGCCGCGATCATCGGCTTGCGCGTCGCTGCAAAGCGCTCCCATTGCCCAAAGAAGTCGCGACCATAAGCCTCGACATAGTTGAGAGCCTGCATTTCCTTGATGTCGGCGCCGGCTGCGAAAGCCTTTTCCGAACCGGTCAGCACGATCGCGCCGATCTCGTCGTCTTCATCGAAAGCCTTCGCCGCAGCAATGGTCTCCTCCATCACTTGCGAATTGAGCGCGTTAAGCGCCTTTGGCCGGTTGAGCGTTATCAGCCCGACGCGCCCATCCGTTTCAACAATGATCGTTTCGTAACTCATGATCCTCTCCTTTTTGCCGCTTTGCGTACGTCACTTCTGGCATGACGGACAGTAGAACGTCGACCGCCCGCTTTGTACAATGCGTCTGACGGGTTTGCCGCAGCCATCATGGCGGCAGGGCTCCCCTGTCCGCCCATAGGCGTTGAAGCTGTGCTGGAAATAGCCGAGCGAGCCATCGGTCAATCGATGATCGCGCAACGACGACCCGCCCGCCTCGATGGCTTCCGCGATCACCTGGCGGATCGCCGCAACGAGATTTTCCAGCCGCGCGACGGCTTTGCCGCGGCGATCAACCAGCGTCGCCGCCTTGCGGCGCGGCGAAATCCGCGCCCGCCACAACGCCTCGCACACATATATATTGCCGAGGCCGGCGATGACGCCCTGGTCAAGGAGCGCCGCCTTGACCGGAACCTGCCTTCCTGCGAAACGCGCCGCAAGGTAGTCTGCGTTGAGCGCGTTGCCGGTCGGCTCCACGCCGAGCCCCGCCATCATCGGGTGGGCGGCGAGCCTCTCGACATCCGAAAGAAACATGTAACCGAAACGGCGCGGGTCATTATATATAATGCGATGCCTGCCGCCCGGCCCCTCCAGGTCCATGATCAGATGATCGTGCCGCCCGTCCTTCGACCGTTCGTGATGGAAATTGCCGGGGATCGCCTCATTCCCTTCGACCGGCTCGACGCGCCAGGAGCCCGACATGCCGAGATGCGAGGCGAGGACGGCGCCGTCGTCCAGCTCCAGAAGGATATATTTGGCCCTGCGGTCGAGGCGTTCTATGCGGCGCCCGGTCAGGCGGTCTGAGAAGTTGTCGGGAAACGGAAAGCGGAGATCAGGCCGGTTCTGCCTCATGCTCACAATCCGGCCGCCCTCCATGGCGGGGGCCAGGCCGCGACGAACCGTCTCTACTTCCGGCAATTCCGGCATGATATTCTGCTTCTGTCTGTTTGGCGTTTGTCAGTGATTGACCTATAAGCACAGTGACCCGGCTGCAAGACTAATTTCTCGCCCGGCTTTTGGAGTAGAGACATGTCCGAGACTCGTGTGTCCAGCGCGGACGGGATGGAAACCTCATACGGTTTCACCGAGGTTGAGCAGGGCGGCAAGCAGGGGCTTGTCGACGAAGTGTTCCACGGTGTGGCGCGGCGCTATGACATCATGAACGACGCCATGTCGGGCGGGATGCATCGTCTGTGGAAAGACGCAATGGTCACCGCGCTCAATCCGCCGAAACGGCCGGATTATGCGGTGCTGGACGTGGCCGGCGGAACCGGCGACATCGCTTTCCGTATTGTCGAATCCTCCGGCCGCCAGGCGCACGCAACTGTGCTGGACATCAACGGCTCGATGCTGCAGGTCGGCCGCGAACGCGCCGAAAAGCGGCGTCTCGATGGATGCGTCGATTTTGTCGAGGCCAATGCGGAGGATCTGCCTTTCGAGAATGGTCGTTTCGACGCCTATACGATCGCATTTGGCATTCGCAACGTGCCGGACATCCCCAGGGCGCTTTCGGAAGCCTATCGGGTCCTGAAAAGGGGCGGCCGGTTCCTGTGTCTTGAATTTTCCGAGGTCGACGCGCCAATGCTCGACAGGCTCTATGACGCATGGTCATTCAATGCGATACCGCGGCTCGGACGCATGATCACCGGCGATTCGGAACCCTACCAGTACCTGGTAGAATCGATCCGCAAATTTCCGAACCAGAAGGATTTTGCGACGACGATCGAACAGGCCGGCTTTTCCCGCGTGAAGTGGACCAACTACACAGGCGGCATCGCGGCGCTACATTCCGGCTGGAAACTTTGAACGCGGCAGAGGTTCGATCCCGTTGAACAATTTCCTTGCCTATACGCGGCTCCTGCGGGCCGGCTGGGTGATGGCCCGCGAGGGCGTGGTCGCCGCCCTGCCTTCGGAAGGCCTGCACGGCCCGGCGCGCCTCGGTTATCGCATCGCGGCGGCGCTCGCGCGACCCGCCTCGAAATCGCGAGACCGGGCGCAGCGTCTGGGCCAAGCCGTGGATCGCCTCGGACCGTCCTATGTCAAACTCTGCCAGTTTCTTGCGACCCGTCCGGATGTGGTCGGCGATGCGCTGGCGGCGGATCTGTCGCTGCTGCAGGATCGCATGGGCACTTTCCCCCAGGAAGCGGCGAAGGCGAGGATCGAGGCGTCGATCGGCAGATCTATCGAAGATCTTTATTTGAGCTTCGGCGAACCCATCGCCGCGGCCTCCATCGCGCAGGTGCACCCGGCGGAAATTGCGGACGAAAACGGCGTGCGGAAAGTCGCGGTCAAGGTGGTGCGGCCGGGCGTGCGGCAGCGGTTCCGCAATGACCTGGAGACCTTCTATCTGGTCGCGCAGCTCGCCGAGAAACTGGTTCCCTCCGCGCGCCGCCTCAGACCTGTGGAGATTGCGCGCACGCTCGACCAGACCACAAAGATCGAAATGGATCTGCGGCTGGAAGCGGCGGCGCTTTCGGAGATCGCCGACAACACGGTCGACGATCCCGGCTTTCGCGTGCCGAAAGTCGACTGGGAACGGACGGGCCGCGATTGCGTGACCATGGAATGGGTCGACGGGATCAAGATCTACGAGCTCGACAAGCTCCGCGCTGCCGGCCATGACACGGTGCGGCTGTCGGAGACGCTGATCCAGTCGTTTCTCCGGCACACGCTGCGCGACGGCTTCTTTCACGCCGACATGCACCAGGGCAACCTGTTCGTCGACGCGAAAGGCGACATCGTCGCTGTCGATATGGGCATCGTCGGCAGACTGGGCAAAAAGGAACGACGCTTTCTGGCGGAGATCCTCTACGGCTTCATCAAGCGCGACTATCGCCGCGTCGCAGAAGTGCATTTCGAGGCGGGCTATGTTCCAGCTCACCACGACATGGCGAGTTTCGCGCAGGCGATCCGCGCCATCGGCGAACCGATCCACGGCCAGTCGGCCGATACGATCTCCATGGCCAAGCTGCTAACGCTGCTTTTCGAGGTCACGGAATTGTTCGACATGCAAACACGGCCCGAGCTGATCATGTTGCAGAAGACGATGGTGGTCGTTGAAGGCGTGTCGCGCATGCTCAATCCGCAATTCAACATGTGGAAGGCCTCCGAGCCCGTGGTCGGAGACTGGATCCGTCACAATCTCGGACCGGCGCGCGTGGCGACGGATCTGCGCGACGGCTTGAGCGCCGCGCTTCGTCTTGCCGAACAGGCGCCGGAACTTGCCGAAAGGGCAAGGCGCCTTTCCGAGGAAATAGACCGGATGGGAAGAAACGGCCTGCGTTTCGACGAGGAAACCGCGCAGGCCATCGGTAAAGCCGAAGCGCGGCATACGCGGTCCGGGCGGATCGCGCTTTGGGTGATTGCATTGATGGCAATCATTATTGCATTTCAGATGTAAAATGATATCAATGATATCATACTAAACGGCGATCCGAAGGAATATACGGTATGGCCAGCATCACCATTCGCAATCTCGACGAGGCGACCAAGCAGGATCTGCGCGAACGCGCAGCCCGCAACGGCCGATCCATGGAAGAAGAGGTGCGCCATCTCATCCGCGCATCCGGCGAGGCGGACATGGCTACGCCTCAGACCGAAGCGTCCGTGACCCCGGCGTCCACGGCCAGCGGCGCGCTTGCCGGCAAACGCATATTGCTGGTCATGACAGGCGGCGTCGCCGTCTATAAATCTCTGGACCTGATCAGGCGATTGCGGGAACGCGGCGCAGCGGTGCGACCGGTCATGACGAAGGCGGCGCAGGAATTCGTGACGAGCCTCGCCGTCGGCGCGCTCGCCGCCGACAAGGTGTTCACCGATCTTTTTTCGCGCGAGGACGAACATGATGTCGGCCATATCCGACTGGCGCGCGAATGCGACATGATCCTGATTGCGCCGGCGACGGCCGACTTTCTCGGCAAGATGGCGCTTGGCCTTGCCGACGATCTGGCCTCAGCGATAACGCTCGCGGCGCGCGCGCCCGTTCTTGCGGCGCCGGCGATGAACCCGGCCATGTGGTCGAACCCGGCGGTCAGGCGCAACGTCGATGTTCTAAAGCAGGACGGCGTCGCCTTCATCGGACCGATGCGCGGCGAGATGGCGGAAAGCGGCGAGGCCGGAACCGGCCGCATGGCGGAGCCGCTGGAGATCGCCGCGGCCTGCGAGAGGCTTCTCGACGACCGGCCGAAGCCGCTTGCCGGGAAAACGGCCATCGTCACGTCCGGGCCGACGCACGAGCCCATCGATCCGGTGCGCTACATCGCCAATCGCTCGTCCGGCAAACAGGGCCATGCCATCGCCGCAGCATTGGCCGAACTCGGCGCCGCGGTGAACCTGGTGTCCGGCCCTGTCGCCATTCCGGATCCGGTTGGCGTTGAAACAACGCATGTGGAGAGCGCCCGCGACATGCTTGATGCTGTCACAAAGAGCCTGCCCGCCGATATCGCGGTGATGGTCGCAGCCGTCGCCGACTGGCGGGTCGACGGACAGTCCGACCAGAAGATCAAGAAGGCGCCAGGAGAAAGCCCGCCCCCTCTTCTGCTGACTGAAAACCCGGATATTCTGAAGACGGTCGGTCATCACGACAAGCGGCCGAAGCTGGTCGTCGGCTTTGCTGCCGAAACGCAGAACCTTGAGGACAACGCCCGCGGAAAACTCGAGCGCAAGGGCGCCGACTGGATCGTCGCCAATGACGTATCGCCCGAAACCGGCATCATGGGCGGCGACCGCAACCGGGTGCGCATTGTCAGCCATGACGGCGTCGAGGACTGGGAAGACATGGACAAGCAGGCCGTCGCCCGGCGGCTCGCCCAAAAGATCGCTACGGCTGTCGATGCGTCGCGGTAAAACGATCACGGCTGACCGTTTACCCTGAGTGAACAGTCAGTTCTTTGTCCGCCCCGCACAAGAAAGCCGCATCGTTGTTATATTGGCCGCAACAAAGGAGACACGCTCATGTCCATCCGTCCGGTCAAACAGACCCTTTCAGCCCAGAAGACGATGGAAGGCGCAGGTGTTGAACTGTACCGCGCCTTCGGCTTCAAGGATCCGCACATGGCGGACCCGTTTCTGCTGTTCGACGATTTCCGCAATGACAGTCCCGACAAGTACATGGCGGGATTTCCCTGGCACCCGCATCGCGGGATCGAGACGATCACCTATGTGCTGGCAGGCACCGTCGACCATGGCGACAGCCTCGGCAATACGGGTTCGCTCGGCGCCGGCGACGTGCAATGGATGACCGCCGGCAGCGGGATCATGCACCAGGAAATGCCGAAGGGCGACGCGAAAGGCCAGATGCACGGCTTTCAGCTCTGGGCCAACCTGCCCTCCTCGCTGAAGATGACAGCGCCGCGCTACCAGGATATCGGCGCAACCGAAATTCCCGAGGTGATCGACGATGACGGCACGGTCGTGCGCGTCGTCTGCGGATCGTTCTGGGGCAAGTCGGGACCTGTCGACGGCATCGCCGCCGACCCGGTCTATCTCGACGTGTCGATTCCGCCCAACAAGCGCAAGACGTTGCCGGTGGACACATACGCCTCCGCCTTCGCCTATATTTTTGCAGGCTCCGGCACATTTGCTTCGGCCTCTAAGCCGTTCGGCGTTTTGACCGAGAAAGAAATCGACGGCGAGGAAATATTCCTGCGCGACCAGACCGGCAACCGCACGCTGGTGCTGTTCGACACCGGCGACGAGGTGACGGTTCAGGCCGGAGAGGAAGGCGTCCGCTTTCTGCTCGTCTCGGGCAAGCCGATCCGCGAGCCGGTCGCCTGGCATGGCCCGATTGTCATGAACACGCGCGACGAACTGATCCAGGCCGTGCGCGAATTGCAGGCAGGCTCGTTCATCAAGTAAAGTGACGCGCCCTCGACCGCGCCTCAACGGCGCGGGCGATCAAAGCGCGACGACGATACCCGTTTCCGGCGTGACAAGTCCTGCGCGCAGTTCCTCGAAGACCGGAACGGCGTCGGGCAGGCTTTTGATCATCTTCAGCTTCAGCCAGTCGCGGCTTCGAAGAGCCGAGCGTTCCCAGAAAGCGTTCGCCCGGCTCTCGAATTCACCCGGCCCCAATTCGCCGGCGCGCTTCTTGATGTGACCAGGCGCAAAGAACATGGAACTGCGTTCTCGGATGAAATCCGGCCCCATCTGGTTGTCGTCCCAATGGGACAGGCCGACATTGGAGCAGAAGCGCATATTGTCGCCCAGACGCCGGTGCAGCGCCGAGAGCACCGGACCCGATCCGGACATGTCGACGATCACAGAAGGCGCATCCGGAACCGAGGCGATCTGGTCATAGTCGAGCACTGTGTCGTAGAGACCAAGGCTCTCAACGAACGCACGGTTGCGCGGCGACGTCAGACCAAGCGTCGGCAAGCCGCTTTCATCTTCCTTGACGGCATAGGCAAGCCCGATCGCGGTCTTTCCCGAGGCGCTGACGATGATGAGCCGCTCGGCGCCGAACCAGCCATTATCGACCAGAAAATCATGCAGGCAGAATGAGGTCGCGTAGAGCGGATGCAGCAGCATGCGCTCATTGTCCAGATCGCGGCTGGCTGCGGCCGGAATGCGGGCATAGGAATTGTAGACAGGCGGCAAATCGGCGCGATGCGCGACGCCGTCGATCATGCGGCTGTCCGACACGCGCGTTGGCCGCATGACGAGTTCGTCGGCCATCGGGAAATAACCATAAATCCTGTCGCCGACTGAAACGTCCGGCGTATTGGACTCGACAATCTCCGCAAAGCCCCAGACCGGGATAACGCCCCAGCCGCCATCGGCGTTGTCCGCCGCCTCGAAGAACTTCCAGTATCCGATCTTTTCGCCGACGACGCCGTAGGTGACATTGTTGGCCGTCAGCGCGAAACGCGCGACGCGGACGCGGATTTCGCCGTCTGTAAGCGGCCTGGCTGTTTCCTCTACAAGACGGTGCTTCGACAAATCATCCTTGCGGACCTGAAACTGCTGCATGATCGCCCTCCTACCTGGCGTTGCGAATTAGGCCGCCTTGACGGCGTGATACTCCTTCACATGCACGAATTTTATGTCGGGCCAGCGCTCGCCTTCATAATTCAGCGAGAAACCGTCGGAAGCAAGAAACACCGGGTCGCCGTCGAGATCGCGTGCGATATCGCCGCGTTTGGCGTCGATGAACTTCTCCAGATCGGCGCGACGATCGGCCGAAATCCAGCGGCAGACATTGAACCGCGCAGCCTCGAACGAGACCGGCAGGCCGTATTCGCTCTTCAGCCGTTCCTTCAGCACGTCAAGCTGCAACGCGCCGATGACGCCGACGATGGCGGGCGAACCGTCTTCCGGCGAAAACAGCTGCACGACGCCTTCCTCCGCCATCTGCTGCAGGGCTTCCTTCAGCTTCTTCGCCTTCATTGCGTCTTCCAGACGCACGCGGCGCAGGATTTCCGGCGCAAAGTTCGGCACGCCCTGGAAAACGATGTTCTCGCCCTCCGTCAGCGTATCGCCGATGCGCAAGGTGCCGTGATTGGGAATGCCGACCACGTCGCCGGCATAGGCGTCGTCGGCCAGTTGTCGCTGATGCGCGAAGAAGAACTGCGGCGCCGACAGACCGAGCGCCTTGCCGGTGCGCGACAGGCGCGCCTTCATGCCGCGCTTGAGCTTGCCCGAACACACGCGCACGAAAGCGATGCGGTCGCGGTGGTTGGGGTCCATGTTCGCCTGGATCTTGAAGACGAAGGCGGTCATGTCGCTGTCGGTGGCCTTGACCAGCCGCGTATCGGCTTGCTGGGCGCGGGGCGGCGGCGCGTAGGCGCCGAGCGCGTTGATCAGGTCCCGCACCCCGTAATTGCGCAGCGCCGAACCGAAGAAGACCGGCGTCAGATGACCTTCCAGAAAGGCTTCGATGTCGAAGGGTTTGCAGGCTTCGCGCGCAAGATTGACCTCCTCGACGAAAGCTTCGCGATCGTTTTCCGGCAAAAGGCCGGCCGCGCTGTCTGACTCCGGCCCGTTGACCGGGGTTCTTGTGTCTTCGGAATCCAGACGACGCACGGCGTTGTCGGCCAGATGATAGGTGCCTGAAAATGTTCGCCCCTGACCGATCGGCCAGGTGACGGGCGCCGTGTCGAGCGCCAGCTTGTCCTCGATTTCGTCAAGGATCTCGAAGGGGTCGCGCGCCTCGCGGTCCATCTTGTTGACGAAGGTGACGATCGGGATATCGCGCAGCCGGCAGACTTCGAACAGCTTCAGCGTGCGCGGCTCGATGCCCTTGGCGGCGTCGACGACCATGATCGCCGCATCGACCGCGGTCAGGGTGCGGTAGGTGTCGTCGGCAAAATCTTCGTGACCGGGCGTGTCGAGAAGATTGTAGACGTGGTCGCCATATTCGAAAGTCATCACGGAGGTGACGACGGAAATGCCGCGCTCGCGCTCGATCTTCATCCAGTCGGAGCGCGAATGCATGCGGTCCTTCTTGGCCTTTACCTCGCCGGCGAGCTGGATCGCGCCGCCGAAGAGCAGAAGCTTCTCGGTGAGCGTCGTCTTGCCCGCATCCGGGTGGGAAATGATCGCAAAGGTTCGGCGGCGGGCCACCGCCTGTTCGAGACTTTCTGGCATGTAGTTCAAAGAATCCTGTTGAATTGCGCGTCTTCTAGCGCTCAGCGCCGCCACTTGCAATTGACCTCGCGCGTGGCAGGCAAGACAAGGGTCGGCGACCGGACTGAAGATAGGGATTTGACCGATGACTTCCAACGTCACGCTTGGAATGGTGCGCCTGCCGCATGGCGAGGGCCTCGCCCTGCCTGCCTACGAGACCGCGGGCGCGGCCGGCATGGACCTGCGCGCCGCTGTGCCCGAAGGCGAGCCGATGACGATCGCGCCCGGCGCGCGGGCCTTGGCGCCGACCGGCTTTGTCTTTGAGATCCCCGCCAGCTACGAGGGCCAGGTGCGGCCGCGCTCCGGCCTTGCGCTGAAACATGGCGTCACCTGCCTCAACACGCCCGGCACCATCGACAGCGACTATCGCGGCGAAGTGAAGGTATTGCTCGTCAATCTGGGGTCCGAAGTTTTCGTGATTGAGCGCGGCATGCGCATCGCCCAGATGATCATTGCGCCGGTGACACAGGTCTCGGTTGAGGAGCGGTCTCTTGCCGGCGCGACCGAACGCGGCGCCGGCGGATTCGGTTCTACGGGGCGGAGCTGAATAGCGTCAGTCTTTGCTCAAAAGCCCCTGCCGTTTGTGCCAGTCTTCCAGCGATTCCGGTGGATAACCCTCTCTTTGCCCGTCGTTTGGTCCGGCCTCGACGCAAACCCAGTTGGCCTTGGAATCGAGAAGGATATGTTCGCTTTCCGGCGGTTGCGGAAGCGGCGTGTCGATGGCGCTGGCGAACGGATGGACGAGATCCGGCCAGGACGGATCGAACACCCAGAGCGCCGAACCGCATTTCGAGCAGAAGCGCCGCTCGCCGCTGCTCGCCGCACCGTCAACCACGGCGTGGAACATGGTGATGTTTTCCTCGCCCTCCACCTCAAGCGTATCGGCTTTTGCGCCGAGATTGATTGCGTATCCGCCGCCGCCGGCCGTCTTGCGGCAGATCGAGCAATAGCAGCGCATGTACGGCACAGGCGCATAGGCCTTGACCCGGAAATGCACGGCGCCGCAGTAACAGGATCCCTCGAGTTGCATGGCTGTCTCCTCTGATACGACCGGTTCCGAGGAAGTAAACAGCAGCCTTCTTGCGCATTCAACCGCGTTGGCGTAAATGGCGTTCGTCAAGTTACGGAGTTTTTATGCGCGGACGCGAAGAGTCCCGGTAAAGCCCGGTCAGTGGAATGACCGGGCAGGTTTGCGAACGCTGCCGCAGGCGAATGGCCCGCGGCAGGCGAATTGCAACGCGCAAAAATTTCGGACATTTCAATGGATATCTCCAGACAGGAGCAGCGGGTGCTACACCTGCTCGCCCAGGGCGGCCGCATCGCAGTGGAAAAGGATGACCGCGGCCATATTGTCGAGGCCCGATGCGTGACCCGCGAGGGCTGGATGTTTTCCGGCTGTTCGCTTTCGCTTTTCAGGAAACTGAAGCGGAGGCGCACCATCGCCTCCAAAGGCGGCGGGCCTTACCGGATCACCGAACTCGGGCTTGCCCGCGTCCGGTCCCAGCCGGACAACCGGTAGATTACTTGTCCCGCTGGCCATTTTGGCTGGCGGGACTAATCTCCCCCGCCGCAGCCGCCACCGCATCCTCCATCGCCGCCGCCGCTGTCTGCGCCATCGACACCGGACTCGCCGAAACCGTCGGTGTCTCCGTCATAGCCCGAACTGGCGAAATCGCCGCCACACTGAACTCCCGCTGCGCCTCTCTTCCGCAATTGCTTGCAATCCGGATGGTATATGAAGCCGTTTGCAACATTCAGCCTTTGGTCGAGAGCAAAGAGCAACGGAAGCATTGCAGGGTTTACTGGATCAATATTGGTTTCCTTGCAGCATTGCCACCAGACCCGGCGCAGACCCTCGTTGTTTCGTTTTTGCTCTGGCGCGAGGACAACCGCCGGTGTGTGATGGAGAAACCGACCAAAGGCTTTGTTGCAGAACTCCTGATAGGATCGAGTGTAGAGTATAAATTCATGCCATAGGTCATCCGCCGCCTGCGACGGCATCGCGACATATTGCCGACCGCCTCTGAGATAGGCGCGGAAAAACTGCTTCAGGCCTTTTGAAATCAGGTCTGTGTCGTTGGATGTGAGATCGGGATGTCGGATCGACAGCTTCTCGACAAGACCTGTCGGCCATTCATAGGCGTCGATGAAAGCGATTCGTCGTCTTAGTGTAGTGCGAAAGTAGAAGCGGTAAGCAGCCGACAATAACGAATATATCACCACCAAAAGGATAATCGCGAAAATGAATCCACCGATATTTACGGACAAAAAGGGACTCCGTTTCGTTTTTTTTGAAATCAGCAGCTTAGCCAGTACCGGTTACGACACCCAACCGGAGTTTCAGTGATTTAGCTGGGCCGGTTCCTCTCGTTCAAGATCGCTGACCAACCGCTCGACAATCGTAACCAGATCGGAAAGACTTTCCCCGACAGGCGTTATCTCAAGGTCCCCGTGCGCCAAGCGATTCCGCCATTTAACGGCTTCACGCAGTTGACGGGCTTCACTGGGTGTAACAAACCCCTCTCCAGCCAGCAATTCGACAACACTGCCCGGCGTTAATGGATGTTGTGTTTGATCCGGTTGCAGGCGACGAGTCAGCGCTTCGAGCGTCGCCCAAAGAAGCAACAGACTTCCACGTTGTTCCAAAGGTAACAATTTGCGGATTTCAGCAAGCTGTTCTTTCAGCCGGACGGTCGTCACCGCAGGAAGCTGTTCCGGTTCACTGCCCGCATAAAGAACTTCCAGGCGCCAATCCTGATGATTGGAAAGGGTTTCGTTCAATAAACGGATCTTGCGCTCGACGTTTGGTTGCCCCTTTCGAACAACCTCGACGACGATCTTGGGTGTGCGGCCCAGCAGTATGGCGTCGGGTTTGAACAGCTCGAGAAACTTGGGCAGATATGAGCCTGACGGTTCGCGTATGACCCTGTAACCCTGAGCCACCCATGAGGGTTCATGGCTGTCCAGGACCGCATGATTTGTATGCTGGCGTTCGGTCACGACGAGATATCCTCCAACGGCGCCTCGAACAGTTTAACATAAAGCATCGAATCGTCTGCCTCTATCGCAGCGGCAAGCACCTTGCCGGGAGACCGGAACGTATAGCCGCCAACGGGATCGAAACGCTGAACCAGAACCCGATCAACGAGCGAGTCATCCACATATACGTTCGGTTGCAATGCATCCAAAGTCAATTTCACGATATTATCGACATCGCCAGTCATGGGTGAGTCTGGAAAATAGTACATGGTCACCGCCAAGCGCGTTTCGCCAAATGACCAGCTTCCCTCCCCAATCACTGCCTGCGCGGCTGACAAGACGGTGTTCTTCCACTCCAGCTTCGCCGCGCCGTTATTGCTTTGAGAGCTCACTGGGGTTCCGGTCACATTGAACTCTATAGGAAGCTCAGGCCACACGGCGACGCGCCTCCGATTCCATGAGATCCCACTTCACACGCTTCATCACAATCTCACGCCGCCATAGCCGCCTCACCCGACAGCCGGTAGGAGATCGCCTCGGCGATGTGGATGCGGCCGACCGTGTCGACTCCCTCCAGATCGGCGAGCGTGCGGGCGACCTTGAGGATGCGGTGATAGGCGCGCGCGGAGAATTTCAGCTTCTCGGCCGCATTCTGCAACAGCGCCGCGCCGCCGGTATCCGGTTGCGCGACCGTCTCTATCAGCGCCGTCGGGCATTGCGCGTTGGCGGTGACGCCGGGATGGCCAAGTTCAAGGAACCGCTGCTTCTGCCGCGCGCGCGCCGACGCGACCCGGGCGGCGACGACGGCGCTTGGCTCGCTGACGCCGGGCTTGATCAGATCCGCCGCGGTGACCGCCGGCACGTCGATGCGCAGATCGATCCTGTCCATCAGCGGGCCGGAAATGCGCGCCTGGTAATCCGTCCGGCAACGCGGGCCCCGGGCGCAGACATGGCCTGGTTCGCCCGCCATGCCGCAGCGGCACGGATTCATGGCTGCGACAAGCTGAATTTGCGCCGGATAGCTGACGTGATGGTTGGCGCGCGCAATGATGCATTCTCCGCTTTCCAGCGGTTGCCGCAGGGAATCCAGCACCTGGGGCGTGAATTCCGGAAACTCGTCAAGAAACAGAACGCCGTGATGGGCGAGCGACACTTCGCCGGGTTTCGCGCGGAAGCCGCCACCGACCATTGCGGCCATTGAAGCGGAGTGATGCGGCGCGCGGAATGGCCGTCTGTCCGACAACCGGCCGCCCGGCAATTGCCCGGCGATCGAGTGCACCATCGAGACCTCCAGCAATTCGGCCGGAGAAAGCGGCGGCAGGATGGATGGCAGACGGGCTGCAAGCATGGATTTGCCTGAGCCGGGTGGGCCGGACATTAAAAGGTTATGCCCACCGGCGGCGGCGACCTCCAATGTGCGCCGCGCGGATTCCTGCCCCTTGATGTCGGCGAGATCGGGAAGGTTGTCCGATGCCTGGCGCATCGCCGGCTCCGGCCTCGACAGAACCTGTACGCCCTTGAAGTGATTGGCCATCGCGATAAGGCTGCGCGGAGCAAGGATGTCGAGATCGGCGCTCGCCCATGCGGCTTCCGGACCGCAGGCTTCGGGACAGATCAGCCCCTTGCCCAGCGTGTTTGCCCCGATCGCCGCAGGCAAAACGCCTGCGACCGGCGCCAGCGTTCCGTCGAGAGACAATTCTCCGAGGATCACGTAATCGGAAAGCATGTCCGGCGGAATGACGCCAAGAACCGCCATCAGGCCAAGGGCAATCGGCAGATCGAAGTGGCTGCCTTCCTTCGGGAGATCCGCCGGCGCCAGATTGACGGTGATTTTCTTCGCCGGAAGCGCCATGCCCGACGCATGGAGCGCCGCCTGCACACGCTCGCGGCTTTCGGCCACCGCCTTGTCCGGCAGACCGACGATGTGCATGTTGATCTTGCCAGGAGAAACCATGACCTGAACGTCGACCGGATCGGCGCTGATACCCTGAAAGGAAACGGTGCTGACGCGCGCGACCATAGGCATACTCCGATATCAATAAATGCAATTTACAAGCGAATATTTCTTGACACTACACGCGCTCTGCACGCAAAACAAGAACAAAGTAGGAACGATAGATGCTGGCCGCCACTCGACGTCCGCGCTGGCTGGACAGGCTGACGGCAAGACAATATGCAATGTCTGCGACGCGACTCGCAGAATGAATTTGACCTCGGGAAATGACATGACCATCCGGCTGCACAAGGGCGATATCGCCGAAAAGGACGCGGAACGCTACACGGGCGACATAGCGATCGACACCGAGACGCTCGGCCTCAAACCACACCGCGACCGGCTGTGTGTGGTGCAGCTCTCACCCGGCGACGGCAGCGCCGACGTGATCCAGATCGCCAGGGGACAGAAGAAGGCGCCTAATCTGGTCGGGCTGCTCAAGGATCGCAAGAAAACAAAGATCTTTCATTTCGGACGCTTCGACATCGCCGTGCTCTATCACACGTTCGGCGTCACCTGCGCGCCGGTATTCTGCACCAAGATCGCATCGCGCCTGACCCGCACCTATACCGACCGGCACGGCCTGAAGGACAATCTGCGCGAATTGCTGGAAATCGACATCTCCAAGCAGCAGCAGTCTTCGGACTGGGCGGCGGAGACGCTGACCAAGGCGCAGCTCGAATACGCGGCTTCGGACGTGTTGCACCTGCACGCCTTGCGCGACAGGCTTCAGGACCGTCTCGATCGCGACGGCCGCAGCGCGACGGCAGAAGCCTGTTTCAAGTTCCTTCCGACGAGAGCCAAACTCGACCTGATGGGCTGGGACGAAACCGATATCTTCGCCCACAGCTGATTTCAACGGGTTGATTGGCTACGATTTCGTTCTGATCCCTACGCGGGCCAGAACCTCGCCTGGAATACGGTAACGCTTGACGAGGATGCGCTGCGAAGAGAGCCCTGAAAGCTCGTGCTGGATGAACAGCGCCCAGGCGGCGTCGGCCGCCTTCTGCACCAGCCCGGCGCGCTTGCGCTGGTCCGGGTCGTCCTCTGCGACAGATTCCGCATCGTGGGTTTTCAGATCGAGAAGCGCCTTTTCCAGCATCCGTCCCGCCTCACCGAGAGCAGAGGCGCGCTCCTGCATGACCTCGTAGTCGAGCACTGCGAGGCCTGTCTTGCCGCGACTGAGACTGGAGAGATTGGGTGGGCGAACGCTCATGCGCCAAAGGATAGAGCGCGTAATTCAAAAAGAAACAAAAAAGACCCGCGGCGTTTCCGCCGCGGGCCTCGATTTTCAGATCGGACAGTAAAATCAGCTGTCGTCGTTCTGCTTCTTCAGGGCTGCGCCCAGAATGTCGCCGAGCGACGCGCCGCTGTCGGACGAACCGAACTGAGCGACGGCTTCCTTCTCCTCGGCGATTTCCAGCGCCTTGATGGACAGCGTGATCCTGCGATCCTTCTTGGAGAAGTTGGTGACGCGGGCATCGATTGTCTGGCCGACCGAGAACCGTTCCGGACGCTGCTCGTCGCGGTCACGCGACAGATCCGAACGGCGGATGAAGCTCGAAAGGTCTTCATGATCGACGAGCTTGACCTCGATGCCGCCATCGTTGACAGCGGTCACCTCGGCGGAGACGACGGCGTTCTTGCGCAGACCGCCGCTAGCGGCTGCTTCACCGATGGCGTCCTTGCCGAGTTGCTTGATGCCGAGAGAGATACGCTCTTTCTCAACGTCCACATCGAGCACGACAGCCTTGACGACGTCGCCCTTGTTGAACTCCTCGATGACCTGCTCGCCGGGACGGTTCCAGTCGAGATCCGACAGATGGACCATGCCGTCGACATCGCCTTCGAGGCCGATGAACAGGCCGAACTCGGTCTTGTTCTTGACCTCGCCTTCGACGACAGCGCCGGAGGTATGGTTCTGAGCAAAGACTTCCCAGGGATTGTCGAGGGTCTGCTTGAGACCGAGGGAGATGCGGCGCTTGGCCGGATCGACCTCGAGGACGACAACCTCGACTTCCTGGCTCGTCGACAGGATTTTGCCGGGATGGACGTTCTTCTTGGTCCAGGACATTTCCGAGATATGGATAAGGCCTTCGATGCCCGGCTCCAGTTCGACGAACGCGCCGTAGTCGGTGATGTTCGTGACCGTTCCCTGGATCTTCTTGCCTTCCGGATACTTGACGCCGATGCCGTCCCACGGATCGGTCTCGAGCTGCTTCATGCCGAGCGAGATGCGATGGGTTTCCTGGTTGATGCGAACGATCTGGACCTTCACGGTCTGGCCGATCGACAGGATTTCCGTCGGATGGTTGACGCGACGCCAGGCCATGTCGGTGACATGCAGCAGACCGTCGATGCCGCCGAGATCGACGAAGGCGCCGTAGTCGGTGATGTTCTTGACGACACCCTCGACAACCTGACCTTCTTCGAGGTTCTGGACGATTTCGGACCGCTGTTCCGCGCGGCTCTCTTCAAGAACGGTGCGGCGCGATACGACGATGTTGCCGCGGCGCTTGTCCATCTTGAGGATTTCGAACGGCTGCGGATTGTGCATCAGCGGAGTGACGTCGCGGATCGGGCGGATATCCACCTGCGAACGCGGCAGAAACGCCACGGCGCCGTCGAGATCGACGGTAAAGCCGCCCTTGACCTGGTTGAAGATGACGCCTTCGACGCGCTCGTTCTTCTCGAATTTGGCTTCGAGACGAACCCAGCTTTCCTCGCGACGCGCCTTCTCGCGCGACAGGACGGCTTCGCCAAGCGCGTTTTCGATACGCTCGACATAGACTTCGACTTCGTCGCCGGGCTTCAGCGAACCGTCTTTCGACTTGGCGCCGAATTCCTTCAGCGGAACGCGACCTTCGACCTTCAGGCCGACGTCGACAACTGCGACGTCTTTTTCAATAGCAGTGATGATGCCCTTGGTGACATAGCCTTCAGCCAGGTCATGCTCGGCAAATGATTCCTCGAGGAGGGACGCAAAGTCCTCCTTGGTGGGTATGGATGTCATAGAAACTCCTGGTACGTCCGCAACGGCTACAATGTGCTTCGTCCGGACAGGCGCCGATGGCTGGTGTTGCATTGACCTTCAGAACCGTCCGGTCATATCGACCAAAATCGGCGCATGGACAGTCTGAAAGTACCGGTTATCCTCAGTTTTTGGCGGCGATCGCTTTTTCAATCAGGCATTGAGCCGCCGCGAACGCCGCTTCTATATCCATTTCGGTCGTATCTAGCAAGTAGGCATCGTGCGCCGGCCGCATCGGGGAATCCGCGCGTTCTGAGTCGCGAGCGTCCCGTCGGCGCAGATCGGCGAGCACGGCGTCATAGGCGGCGGCGGCGCCCTTCGCCGCCATTTCCGCGTGACGACGCCTGGCCCGAACGGCGTCGGAGGCGGTAACGTAGAACTTGATGTCCGCATCCGGACAGATCACGGTGCCGATATCCCGGCCATCGAGAACCGCGCCGGGACTCTTGCGGGCAAATTGCTGTTGCGCCCTTTTGAGCGCCGCGCGCACTTTCGACATGACGGCGACCCTAGAAGCGGCTTCGCCCACTTCGTGCGCCGAGAGCACGTCACGGTCCAAACCGGAAAGATCGAGGTTTTCTGCGAGTTCGGCCGCCGCTTCCTCGTCGTCCAGCGACGCCCCGGCGTCCAGCATCGCGCGGGCGACAGCGCGATAGGTCAGTCCGGTGTCGAGATGATGGAAGCCGTATTGCGCGGCGATGCGACGGGCGAGCGTTCCCTTGCCGGAAGCGGCCGGACCGTCGATGGCGACGACGAACGACACGCCTCATGCCGCCCTGTCGACGGATTCGATGACGGCTCCAAGGCCAGTCATCAGATCCATATATTCGGGGAAGCTGGTGGCGATCATCGTTGAGTCGTCAATGGTGACCGGCCGTTCGCTGGCGAATCCCATTACCGTGAAGGCCATGGCGATCCGGTGATCGAGATGCGTGGCCACCGCGGGGCCGGAGGCCGACGCGCCCAATCCCTTGCCGCCCGGAACGCCGTCGACCGTCAACCAGTCCGGCCCTTCCTCGCATTCGACGCCGTTGAGTTTCAGTCCCGCGGCGACAGCGGCGAGCCGGTCGGATTCCTTGACCCGCAGTTCCTCGACGCCCTCCATCACCGTGCGGCCCTCGGCGAAGGCGGCGGCGATTGCAAGCACCGGATACTCGTCGATCATGGACGGCGCGCGTTCGGCCGGCACACGCACGCCCCTCAGGTCCGACGCCTTGACGCGCAGATCGGCGACGTCCTCGCCGCCCGCCTGACGCGGATCGATGATCTCGATATCGGCGCCCATTTCCAGGAGCGTGGTCAGGAGACCCGTGCGCGTCGGGTTCATCAGCACGTTTTCTATCGTAACGTCGGAGCCGGGAACCAGCAGCGCCGAGACTAGCGGGAAAGCCGTCGACGACGGGTCGCCCGGCACGTCGATCACCTGACCGCGCAACGCGCCCTGTCCGTGAAGGCTGATGGTGCGCACGCCATCGGGCGCCGTATCCACCTGAAGCTCTGCCCCAAAACCGGCCAGCATCTTTTCCGTATGGTCGCGCGTCATCACCGGCTCGACGACGGTGGTTACGCCCGGCGCATTCAATCCGGCCAGCAGAACTGCCGATTTGACCTGCGCAGAGGCCATCGGCACGCGATAGGTGATCGGCCGCGCGATTCGCGGGCCGCGCATCGTGACAGGAAGGCGGTCGCCTTCTTCGGCTTGCACCTGCGCGCCCATCAAGCGGAGCGGATCGAGCACGCGGCCCATGGGGCGGGATCTCAAGGAAGCGTCGCCGGTGAAGGTCGCAGAGAATCCGTAGGTTCCGACCAAGCCCATCGTCAGGCGCACGCCGGTTCCGGCGTTGCCGAAATCGAGCGGCGCTTCCGGTTCGAGCAGGCATCCGTTGCCGACGCCGTCAATGATCCAGACGTCGTCATGCTTGCGCATGACAGCGCCCATGGCCTGCATCGCGCGGCCCGTGGCGAGAATATCATCGCCCTCGAGCAGACCGGTAATGCGGGTTTCGCCCGCGGCAAGACCGCCGAACATCAGCGACCGATGCGAGATCGACTTGTCGCCCGGTATGCGTATCGTGCCTTTCAGCGGCCCGGACCTGCGCGCGGTCGCGGGTTTGGCCTCAACTTTTGTGGTCATCATCGCCAGGTTGTTTCTCGTCCCGGATGCGGCGCCGCCAAAAGCGGTGCCCTCAAACGCCGCGTTCCTTAACACAGTGATTTCGACGGGTCATCCATCCGGTGGAAAAACCGAGCGGTTTTTTCGATTAGGGCTTTGACAGAGACGGCCAAGATGGTTATGGGAGCGCGCACATTCGAGTAATCGGCAGTCCGCCGCTGCATCCGAAAAAGCAAATTTCGGAAGGCGACCGGCAGACGGGGACTGAAAAACAGACCGGGGCCCCGATGGAATATTGACAATAATTCCGTTCGTGCTTCCTTATGGTCCATCGCATTTCGGTCATGCACAATCCTTCGGTCCGCCTACCGGCGACGGAATCGAAAAGAGGCTTTCGCAGTGTCAAAACCTGAACGAGGAACAAAGCGCATCTGTCCGGAAACGGGGCGCAAATTCTACGATCTCAATCGCGATCCGATCGTGTCGCCCTACACCGGAAAATCCTATCCGGTGACGTTCTTTGACAGCGGCGACCAGACATCGGACGAAATCGAGGAGAAGGAAGCCGAGGTCGAAACCGAAGAAGTGGAATCCGACGACAGCGAAGTCGAAATTGTGACGCTGGAAGACGCGGACGACGAAGCCTCCGGCGATTCCAGTTCGAGTTCCAGCAGCGACGGCGACGATGACGACGACGACGATGTCGACCTGGACGACGATGTCGATCTCGGCGATGATGACGACGACGCCTTCCTGGAAACCGACGAGGACGAAGACGACGACGTTTCCGACATCATCAACGTTTCCGACGACGACGAGGAAACCTGATACAGCGGCTGCGTGGTAATTTCAGCCGCCGCTGCATTTTGAACTTGATCTCCGCCTCCGGCGGACTTAGATAGCCGGACCGGCGACGTTCCGGACGAAATTGGGGCCATAGCTCAGTTGGGAGAGCGCTTGCATGGCATGCAAGAGGTCAGGGGTTCGACTCCCCTTGGCTCCACCAATTCCTTCGTTTTCAATCGTTGTAGAAACTCAATAAATACGATCGCAAGTCATTGTATTTTCAACGATACTTTGTGAACGGCAGAATAATCACAGTTTGATCTACGTGTACATAGCGGCAACTGTTCCCGAATGACCCAGGCACGTTGTCTGTTCGCCGCCGAATCTGAACAGACGCGTGACGCCGGACTTCGCAGGGATCTGGGCAAGCTGGGGTGTGACAGCGACCTGATCTTCCAATCACCGATCGATATGCTGTGGGAACCCCTGGAGCAGGAAGGATTGCTTGTTACACGCTTCTTTTCACCGCCCTATGGAATTGATGGCGCTGCCGGGCGCCCGGGCTTCGACAGCCGAATGAACCATCTCGAAGACATCCGCGAGCTGATCGGAGACGATTTGCACCAACAAACAGCGAAGCGAATGCTCGACGACCGGATCGATGTCAATGTTGGACTGGTCGGCATTGCGCGCCCGACCGGCGAAGACTTTCCCGCAGATTGGGCTGCGCACATGGAAAAGGGTAGAGACCGCAAAATACTGTTGATGGACGAGATGACGGTCGTGGCGCTGATAAACAGGCACAGGCGGCATCTCGCCGATGAGGCGTGGAACTGTCCGGCGGACGAATTCTTCAGACGGACCAACCTGTAGGACGCGCATGTCATACACTATTTCGGCGACGGACATGTGGTGCGGGGAAATCGACTTGGCCGCAACCCCTCGACCCGGGCCGGCAGGAAGTGGTTTGACATGTTCGAGCAGGCCGCCGGGCGCCTCGATCTCGCCCGCTGGACAAGATATGACCCGAACTTTACAGGACGATTGAGACGAGCCGTCTCCGTGCATTTTTCAAAATGACGGCACAAGAACCCGACGGCGAGCAAGTGACACGCCTGACGCCCGGCGACTTGATCCCGCCGGGAATTCCGTTATTCCGTTATCTATCGGAACTGCAAACCGGCGCGTGGCGCCGGGTTCGGCAAGCCGGGTATGGAAGGGGATCGTCGATCGACAATGAAGGTTCTCGTCGCCGAAGATGATGAGAAGACCGCCGAATTCGTGCGAAAGGGGCTGGTCGCGGAAGGCCACAGCGTCGACTGCCTGTCTGACGGTCGCGAGGCGCTGACCTACTGCCTTTACAACAGTTGCGATCTGGTGATCCTCGACCGCATGCTGCCGGGTATGGACGGGCTCGCCGTCCTGCGCGCCCTGCGCGCCTCGGGAAGCCAGCTGCCGGTGATCTTCCTGACGGCGCTGGGCACTGTGGAGGACCGTGTCGACGGTCTCAATGCCGGCAGCGACGACTATCTCGTCAAACCCTTCCACTTTTCCGAACTCATGGCCCGCATCAACGCCATCATCCGCCGGCCGAATGGTGGAAACGAGCAAACGACCCTGCAGGTTCACGACCTGGAGCTTGATCTCCTGTCCCGAACGGCCAGCCGCGGCGGACAGACCATCGAATTGCAGGCCAAGGAGTTCGGTATCCTGGAAGTGCTGATGCGAAACGCCGGGCGGGTCGTCACGAAGACGATGCTTCTCGAACAGGTCTGGGACTTCAGCTTCGATCCCGGGACGACGATTGTCGAAACCCATATCAGCCGTTTGAGAGCCAAGATCGACAAGCCATTTAATGTCCCGCTGCTGCATACGACCCGCAATATCGGGTATTCGATCCATGCGCCTCGGTGACATCTTTTCCGGATCCGCCTTCAGGACTGCGCTCGCCGCGCTGCTGCTGTTCGCGCTGACGCTGCTTGCAGCCGGCTGGAGCTCCTATGTCGCCGTTCGCGGCGCCATGCTTTCCGAACTCAATCAGCAACTGACCGAGGAAACACTGCTCTTTACCAAGATCTATCGGGATGAGGGCGCCGACGGGCTCATCGACCTGATCACCCAGCTTGAGGTCGCGGAGATCGGCGACGAACGCTATGCGGCGATCTTTGACGAAAGCAACAACAGGCTCGCAGGCAATATCGACCTTGCGCCGGATTTCGTCGGCATTCGCGAAGACCGCAGCATCATCCGGGCCGTGGGTGAAGACCGGGTTTATACACGCTGGTTCATGATCGACAGGTACCAGATCGTAATTGGACGCAACACTCATGTCGTGGACCTGGCGCTCGACGTTTTGCGCGCTTGGCTATTGCTCGCGGGCGTATTTTCGCTGGCCGGAAGCCTGTTGATCGGCTGGCTTTACAGCCACCGCTCCATGGTCAAGCTGCAGCGCATCGCCGTCGCGCTGGAACGGGTCAGCCGCGGCGAGATCAGCGCGAGGGTGCAGCCGATCGCCGGCAATGACCAGATTGACCGTATCTCGCATCTCATCAACCAGTCGCTCGATCGTCTGTCGGCGTTGACTGCAAGTTCACAAAACACGGTGCGGGCCATCGCCCATGATCTTCGCACGCCTCTCAACAGGGTCTTCATCACCGTGCAGGACGCAATCGCATCACCGAACAATGCGGCCGCCCTGTTGGAGGAGATCGAGACTGAATTGCAGCGGCTCGGTGCTATTTTCGACACCGTGCTGCGCATTTCCAGCCTTGACAATACTCGTGACGCCTCCGCGTTCACCGCGATCGATCTTTCCGGCGTCGCGCGTGAAGTCGCCGAAGTCTTCAAAGAAACGCTGGAGGACAAAGGACAGCGTCTCACCCTCGATCTCTCGGAAGATGTGACCGTTTCCGGAGATGCGCAGATGCTCAAACAGCTGCTCGTCAACCTGTTGACGAACGCCCATCAATACGCCCCTGAAAACAGCCCTATCGGCGTCTCCACGCGTCACGACGCCGGTGGCGACGTTCTTGAAGTGACGGACAAAGGCATGGGCATCCCGCCCGAGCACCGCGAACAGGTTCTGCAACCCTTCTTTCGCCTCGACAAGAGCCGCAGCGAAGCCGGAAACGGTCTCGGCCTCGCCCTTGTTCAGGCGGTATGCGTCCGACACAACGCGACCATCAGCCTGGAGGACAACGATCCGGGCTTGCGTATCGTCATTCGGTTCCCACTGGTCTAGGGAAACAGCGCTCTCGCTATTCTCTTCTCGTACAATCGGAGACCTCGAGAAGCGTGGCCACCGCGCTTGGAACAAGGAAAGACGAAATCTTTAATTCCACCAAGAAACAAGGATACTGCCTCAGGGCTTCCTCCCGTTTCGCCAACTTGTCAAAGATTTAAAGTTCGCTCGAAGCTGCTGCAAAGACCGACTTTCATATTGAGGCTGCCGATCACCAGCGGATCGACACAGTCAATTGAAAGGTTTTGCAGTCATGATCCACCGTTCCAAATTCGCAGCCGTCGCCTTGTCAGGCATGGTTGCCATCGCTCCCCTCGCCGGTGCGGCGAGGGCGACCGATACAGGGTCCGCAACCGTCAAAGCAGAAAACTCGGCCCAGACGGCTGAAAACGCCAAACCGTCGGAACTCATGAAGACCTCGGAAGAAGTTTTCGGCGCGCTCCGCGATGTGCGGTCAGCGCGAATGGCGATCTTCGATGGAGACATTGATAGAGCCTCGTCGCTCGTAGCCAACGCCTCCAGGGGCTTTGACGCCGCGGATGCCCGGATTGCGACCCTCGGCATTCGAAATCCGGGGAACGACGCCGACAACGTAACCTATGTGCCGTTTCAGATGGCCATGGGCGTGTCGGAAGACTTCGTTCCCTCGGAAAACACGGCGGCGCCCCTTCAGCAGGCCAACGAGCATCTCGCAAAGGGCGACCAGAAACAGGCCGCCGAAGTGCTGAAGAGCGCCGACATTGACGTCACCATAACCGCCGCAATGGCGCCGATCGATCAATCCGTCGCCAAAACCAAAGACGCCGCCGCCCTCATCCGGGACGGCAACTATTACGAGGCGAACCTGGCTCTCAAGGATATCGAGGATTCGATCGTGGTCGAAGCCTACGCTATCGACGCCATCCCGTCTCAGGGCGGCGCCAGAAGCTGACCCGAATTCACACGCAGGCGCCGGCTGAAGCTTGAAAGGAAAAGAAGCCGGCGCCTGGTCGATTACTCCAGCGGCGCCCGGCGCCGCTGTTTTTGAAACCATTGGCGACCCGGCGCAAGACCGCGGGTCCACCACCAGAAAGGTCGAAACCGATGAACGTCCATTCTCCGCTTTCGGAAAGCGCCAACCAGGCATCCGCCATCGATCAGCTTCGCAGCTACATGAATGATCGCATCGTCGGTCAGCCGAAATTCGTTGACCGCCTGCTCATTGCACTGATTGCCAACGGCCACGTGCTTCTTGAAGGCGCGCCCGGGCTTGCCAAGACCAAAGCCGTGACAACGCTCGCCGGAGCCATCGATTGCGACGAGCGTCGCATCCAGTTCACCCCGGACCTGTTGCCCACGGACCTTACGGGCACGGATGTCTACCGTCCTGATAGCGGCTCCTTCGAATTTGTCCGCGGGCCACTGTTTCACAATCTGATTCTGGCCGACGAGATCAACCGCGCCCCGGCCAAGGTTCAGTCGGCCCTGCTCGAAGCCATGGCGGAGCGCCAGATTTCGGTTGGACAGCAAACCTACAAGCTGCCCGACCTGTTCATGGTGCTCGCCACCCAGAACCCGATCGAACAGGAAGGCACCTATCCGCTGCCCGAAGCCCAGCTCGACCGTTTCCTCATGCATGTGCGCATTGGCTATTCGGACATCGAGGCCGAACGCAAGATCCTCAAGATCGTGCGCGGCGAAGAGCTGTCGAATGACCGCCCCTCAAAGGCGATGGTCCAACCGCAAACCATTTTCGAATGGCGTCGCGAGGCGTTGCAAATCCATGTCGCCGGGGCGCTTGAGGATTATATCCTCCAGTTCGTTTTCGCGACCCGCAATCCGGAGATCTATGGCGACGACCTCGCTGGCATGATCGACTTTGGCGCTAGCCCCCGCGGCACCATCGCGCTCGACCGATGCGCCCGCGCGCACGCCTGGATGCGCGGATCGGATTTTGCGACGCCGCTCGACGTCCAGGCGGTGGTTCACGACGTGCTGCGTCACCGCATTATCCTCAACTTCGAGGCCGAGGCCGACGGCGTGACCAAGGACGAGGTGATCG
This sequence comes from Flavimaribacter sediminis, assembly GCF_019492055.1. Classification (GTDB taxonomy): domain Bacteria; phylum Pseudomonadota; class Alphaproteobacteria; order Rhizobiales; family Rhizobiaceae; genus Flavimaribacter; species Flavimaribacter sediminis. Next base: position 906,907 of record NZ_JAICBX010000002.1, read on the forward strand.
ACGAACTCGTCAGGCGCGTTCCGGTCGCCTGACCGGCCCTTACAGCACTCTCCGATTGAGGCAGAAACGATGACCCAGTCAGACATAAAGGATCGGAGCGGCATCGACGCTCCATTCCCCGAACTCGTGCGTTGCCGACCCGACCGCCGCGTCACCGGTTTTGCGCCCGGCGGAAAGGTTAGAACGCACCAGTTCGGGACCAATCACTCGGTCTTTCGCGGCCGCGGCATGGAATTCGACGAATCCCGGGCCTATCAGCCGGGCGACGACGTTCGGTCGATCGACTGGCGGGTAACCGCGCGCACCGGCTCAATGCATACCAAGCTGTTCCACGAGGAACGGGAACGGCCCGTGTTGATCCTGCTCGACCTGCGTTCATCAATGCGTTTCGGCACACGCAAGCAGTTCAAGTCGTCACTTGCCTCCGCCATAGCGGCCCGGCTTGCCTGGACCGGCATCGACGGCGGCGACCGCGTCGGCGGCTTCATCAACGCCCCTGGCGGCGTTCAGGTGTTCCCGGCCTCGCGCAACCGGGCGGCCATGCTTCGCTTTCTCAAGGCCGTCAGTGAAAACGGCCGCATCGGAGACGCCGGAGAAGTCCCGGAGACTCCACTATACCTAACCATCGACCGCATGCGGAAAGCCAGCCGGCCGGGCACGCTTGTCTTCGTCATCAGCGATTTCGCCGATTTCGACGATCGTTGCGAACGGTCCCTGAAACGGATCTCGCTGCACGCCCATGTCACCAACATCCTGATCCACGACCCGCTCGACGCCGCGCTGCCGATCAATGGCGGTCAGAAGATCTCCGACGGTCAGTCGGTAACCGCGCTTTCCGCTATCGGACGGTCCGGCCAGAAGAAACACGCCGACTCCTTCGAAAGCCGGCGCACGCGACTGAAGGTCCTGTGCTCCAACCGGGGTATGGCCTTCCTCGATCTCGCCACCGGCGACGAGGCTGACGAGGCGCTCCATCCCCATCGGCGCAACGCCAGGGCCCGATCCAATTCCCGGAGGAAAGCGGCATGAATCCGACATCGACGCAAATGTCTCCCGATATCGTGAAGGAGCTGGAAAAGCTGAAAGACATCCGGCTTCCGGCCGAGATCTCCTGGTGGCCGCTGGCTACAGGATGGTGGGTGCTGATCGCCTTTACCTGCGCGCTCGCGCTTGCCGCAATCGGCTATGCCGCCTGGCGCAGGCGGACGCTGCAATATCGCGCCCTGCATGAACTTGGACAGATGCGCGGCGACGCCGAACTCGGTCGCGAACCGGTGCGGCTCGCCGAGCGGATCGAGATCCTACTGAAGCGCATCGTGCTCGAACAGGATACGCGCCGCGCGCTTGCCGCATCCCACGGCGAAACCTGGATGCAGACCCTCATTCGCGAACCTGGCGCCATGCCGGCCGACATTGCCCGCTTCATCACCGAAGCTCCCTATGTCGCATCCGCGACGCCGGTGGACGCTCCGCGCCCGGAAGCCCTCATCAACGCCGCAGAGCGCTGGATACGGAGGAACACATGATCGAATTTCTCTGGCCCCTGGCCTTTCTTCTGTTGCCCCTGCCCTTCCTGGTGCGCTGGCTGACGAAGCCTGCGCCCGACACGCCATCAGGCGCCCTGAAGCTACCGTTCTACCGTGCGCTGGCCCAGTCCGCCGGCAAGGGAGGAATCCGCGGTTCATCGCACTGGATGAGGCTGGTTGTCGCGTCCCTGATCTGGTTCGCGCTGATCACCGCGCTCGCGCGTCCCGTCCATGTCGGCAAGGAAACGCCGCTGCCCGTCTCCGGGCGCGACCTCATGATGGCGATCGACTTGTCAGGCAGCATGGGCCGAAAGGACTTCGGCCTCGACAACAGCCCGACGACGCGACTGGACGTGGTCAAGGACGCAGCGCGCGACTTCATCGAACGGCGCAAGGGCGATCGCGTCGGCCTCGTCCTTTTCAGCAACAGGGCCTATCTGCAGGCGCCGCTGACTTTCGACCGGACCGTCGTCGCGCAGCTTCTCGATGAGGCACAAGTCGGCCTGACCGGCCAGGAAACCGCTATCGGCGACGCGATCGCCGTCGCCGCCAAGCGTCTGAAGGACAGGCCGGCCGAGAGCCGCGTGCTGGTGCTGCTGACGGACGGAGCCAGCAATGCCGGCGTCATGAAGCCGATGCAGGCGGCGCAGCTCGCCAAAGATCTTGGAATAAAGATCTACACGATCGGCGTCGGCGCCGGTCCGATGGCGGTGCGCACCAAATTCGGCAATCAGATCGTCAACCCGGCGCAGGATCTCGACGAGGCGACCCTCCAACAGATCGCCGACCTGACGGGCGGCCAGTATTTCCGCGCAACCGATGTGGAAGGCTTGTCCAACGTCTACCGGCAAATCGACAGGATGGAGCCCGCAGAAGATGATCCCGAGACCGTGCGCCCGACAATCGCGCTTTACTACATGCCCCTCGGCATCGCTCTGTTCCTGACCATGGCGCTGGCGCTCATGATCGCTGCGCCGCGGCTATCCCGTCCAATTCTGAACCAAGAACCCGCAGGAGCCTGAAATGGATTTCTCGCAATTCTTCTTCCTCCGCCCGTGGTGGCTGTTGTTGCTCATTCCGGCCGCAGCCCTGGTTGTTCTCGCTTTCCGGATGCGTTCGAGCGGCGACGCCTCGGCCTGGCGCAAGCTTGTCGATCCGCACCTGCTCGCGGTGTTGACGGTCAAGGACGGCTCGTCGCGCCGCAGTCGCTGGCTTCCGACAGCGCTTGGCGCTGGCCTGGTCGCCGCCACGATTGCGATGGCGGGCCCGACCTGGGAGAAAATCGAATTGCCGACATTCAAGGCAAAGGAACCGGCCGTTGTGGTCCTGAGCCTGGCGCAATCGATGAACGCCGACGACGTCAAGCCGTCTCGCCTGAAGCGCGCCGAACACAAGCTGCGCGACATTCTCGAGCGCCAGGACGGTGGAGACACCGGACTGGTCATTTATTCCGACCGGCCGTTTGTGGCCTCTCCGCTGACGGGCGACGCCGAAGTCATCCGCCAGATGCTGCCGGAACTGTCGACCGGCCTGATGCCCGTTCTTGGCAATCGTCCTGACCGCGCTGTCGCGCTGGCGACGGACCTGTTGACCCAGGCCGGAGCGAAGAGCGGCCGCATCATCCTGCTTGCCGACAACGCCGGATCCGATCCCGACGCAACCAACCGCGCCGCCAGTGCGGCCGCAAGCCTGGGCTACCAGGTCGACGTGCTCGGCGTCGGCGCCGACTCCGGCGCGACGCTGCAGACAGCGAACGGCCGGGCGATCACCGCCGGCGATGGCGCGGCCATGCAGGCCAGATACGACAATGCGGAACTGAGCCGGATTGCGGCTGACGGGGACGGCGTCTTCGCCGAACTCACACCCGGCGCCGCCGACCTCGACCGGATCCTGCCGAAGACCACGGCCGTTTCCGAGAGCGGCGGAAAGCTGCAGGATGAACTCAAGGCGGACGGATGGGCTGACATGGGCTACTGGCTGCTTCTGATCCCCGTCGGGCTGGCGCCCTTCGCCTTCCGGCGCAATGTGCTGATGATCGTCCCCTTCGCGGCGTTCGGCCTGACTTTCGCTGCGCCGCATCCGGCAAACGCGGCCGGCATTCGGGATTTTCTGCTCACGCCAAACCAGCAAGCCGCCCGAGCCTTCGACAACCAGGACTACGCCAGCGCTGCCGCGACCTTCGAAGATCCGGCCTGGCGGGCCAGCGCCCAGTACAAGGCCGGCGACTACCAGGCGGCGGCCAAAAGCTTTGCCGGCTCTGGAAACTCCGAGGAAGGATTCAACAAGGGCAACGCGCTGGCGAAATCCGGCGAGTTGCAGGCCGCGCTCGATTCCTACGACGCTTTTCTGAAGCAGAATCCGGGCGATGCGGACGCACAGTACAACCGCGATCTGGTCGCCAAACTTCTGGAGCAGCAGAAACAACAACAGCAGCAGCAGGATCAGCAGCAGCAACAGCAAGCCGGAGGCCAGCAGGACCAGCAGAAGCAACAGCAGGCCGGTGGCCAGCAGGATCAACAGCAGCAACAGCAAGCCGGTGGTCAGCAGGACCAGCAGAAGCAACAGCAAGCCGGCGGTCAGCAGGACCAGCAGAAGCAACAGCAGGCCGGTGGCCAGCAGGATCAACAGCAGCAACAGCAAGCCGGTGGTCAGCAGGACCAGCAGAAGCAACAGCAAGCCGGCGGTCAGCAGGACCAGCAGCAGCAACAGCAGGCCGGTGGCCAGCAGGACCAGCAGCAGCAACAGCAGGCCGGTGGCCAGCAGGATCAGCAGCAGCAACAGCAAGCCGGCGGTCAGCAGGACCAGCAGCAGCAACAGCAGGCCGGTGGCCAGCAGGATCAACAGCAGCAACAGCAAGCCGGCGGTCAGCAGGACCAGCAGCAGCAACAGCAGGCTGGCAGCCAAAAGGATCAACAGCAGGAACAGCAGGCGCAGTCGGGCGACCAGCGTGACGATCGTAGCGCCTTCCGCAAAGCCATGGACGAATTGCTGAAGGGCAATGGCGGCGGCGGTGGCGAACCGACAGACGAAACGCCAACCGAACAGGCTTCGGCGCATGGCTTCAGCGAGAAGGACCAGGCAAATGAGCAGCTGCTGCGCAGCGTGCCCGACGACCCGTCCGGCCTGCTCAGAGCCCGGATCCGCCAGTACTACGCAACCCTGAAATAGACGCCCAAGGAAGGAATGTAGTGATGAAACCAGTCTTTGCTCCCGGCGGAAAATTCGCCTCGGCCGCTATCGCAGCGCTGATCGTCTCGGCCTCGTTTGCTCCAGCCGAAGCAGAAATCCGGACCTCCGTCAGCCAGAACCAGGTAATCGAGGGCGAACCGTTCCAGCTCTCGATCCAGGTCGAGGGCGCCTCGGGCAACGCGCAGCCGGATCTCGGGCCACTCTCCAGGAACTTTACCGTCGAGGGAACCGGACAGACGTCGCAGACCAGCATCATCAACGGCCGCACGACCGTGAACCATGGCTGGACCGTGACGTTGACGTCGAAATCTCCCGGCAAAGTCGAAATTCCCGCGATCAAGGTCGGCTCAGAGCAGAGCAATCCGATCCTTGTCGAAGTTGTCGATGCAGCCAGCCTGCCAAAGACCAGCCTGGCGCAGTCCGGCGTCGAGGTCGACATGCACGCGGCGCCCGGCCCCTACTACGTCCAGCAGGAGATCCCGGTCACGGTCCGCATCACCGCTTCCGGCGGCCTGCGCAGCGCGCAGCTGTCCGATCTCTCCGGTCCGGATCTCATCATCACCCGGCGCGGCGAGGACAAGGTCAGCCAGATGACGCGCAACGGTCTGCCGGTCAGCGTCATCGAGCGCGACTACATGGTCAAGCCGCAGAAGAGCGGCAATTTCACACTTGGTCCGCTCCTCCTGCGAGGCGCGGTGAATGACCCGAACGGGCGCCGCTCGCCCTTCGGCGACAATTCCGGCTTCGCGCAGATGCGACAGCAGTTTGGATTTTCCGGATTTGGCAGCAGCATGTTCGACGATTTCTTTTCTCCGACGAAATCGGTGACAGCGCGCTCCAACACAATTCAGATCGACGTCGCGGCCAATCCGGCCGGCCAGTCTGACTGGTTTCTGCCGGCCAAGGCGGTTGACCTGAAGCAGAGCTGGCAGCCGGACCATCCCGATTTCCAGGTTGGCGAAGCTGTGACCCGCATCGTCCAGATCGTCGCACTCGGCGCGTCGAAGGAGATGCTGCCTGATATCGACTTCCAGGATGTCGATGGCGCCAGCGTCTATGTCGACAGGGTCGACGATCGCTCGACGGATACGGACAAGGGAACAGCCGCAATCAAGCAATATATGTTATCGGTCGTGCCAACGCGCGACGGCTCCGTCACCCTGCCTGAAATCCAGGTTGGCTGGTTTGACACGGTGGCTGGCGAACAGAAGACATCCGTTCTGCCTGCACAGACGATCGAGGTCGGTGGCGGAGTCTCAAACACATCGACGCCAGCTTCAACGCCTGCTGCTTCGGCATCGCAAACCGGTAACCAGTCTCCCCCGATGCGGGACGCGAGCCTGGTCGCTCTCGCCGAACAGGCGGATTGGCGCTATGTCTCCGGCGCCGGCGTGGCCCTCCTTTTGGCTGTGGCGCTGGCGATCGCCCTGATCCGCCGTCGCCGCACAGCGGCTGCTCCCGCCCTTGCGGAAACCGTCGCCCGTACCGCCCGCAGCAAGCGCGGCTCCATTGAAACGGCCGCTCGCCGGCGGGAAAAGCAGATCGCCGAATTCGCCCGCGCCTTCCGTGACGCCTGCCGTCGCGGCGACGCTTCGCAGGCCTATCACCAGTTCGGCCTGTGGGCGCTTGCCGCTGGTTATGACGTCGACACGATCCGATGTGCGGACGCCGAATCTTTAAAGAAAGAGCTCGGCAAACTCGAGGCCCGCATATTCGGAGGCGACGTCTCCGGTTCCTGGAAGGGAAGCGACCTGCTCGCCGCCTTCGACATGGTGGCCTCGCAAGGCCGGAAACCGAAGGCGGCAAAGCGCGAGATCGCTCCGCTCTACCCGCAAAACCATGACGGCGGCCTGATCCCGGCCTGATCGCGGGCGCCTGAACGATGTCCGATCGGCGTACGCATTTTCAAAGCGTACGCCGCGTGTAATTCGGAAAGACGATGGAACCCTACGCCGCGGCTATGCGTTTGCAGTCATCCGAAACAAAAAGGTCGATGCAAATGCTGAAATGGATCCTGATCTTGCTCATCGTGGCAGCCGTGGCCAGCTTGCTGGGGCTCAATACTATTTCCGGCGCAGCGCTGACCGGCGCCAAGATCCTGATCGGAATTGTCCTGGTGATCTTCATCCTTGTGGTGCTCGGGATCGTCGCGATCGCCTGACGAAGCGCCAGGCGCTTGATGTCGTGATCGTATGTCGACGACCAAGCTCAACGGTCGGCGGGGTTTTTGTGTGGATACAGCTGATTGACGGTTTCCTCTACCCGCAAATATCTGAAAGTATTGCGGCACGATTGAATACGGAAAATCGTGCCAGCACTTGATCTTCCAGCCATCAGCGCGTTTGACCAGCCATCACTCATACTTCAGGCTCGATACGGCGCTGAACATCTTACCATCCGCGAAATTGGTCAGCTGACCGACGACGCAGACGTGAGCCGTGTCAGCGGTCTGGTCCAGAAAAAGTATGTTCGACATGAGATGTCGGCTCTGATTGCCGGATGTCCGAAAGGCGTCCATGCGTTCCCGCCAGAATTTTCGGAAACCATGCCCTGAAAGGCGATTGCTTTCTGACCCGGCGTTCCGGCGACACATGTCACGTCGTCGGTAAACAGCCTGAACCACGTCTTCGTCTCGAAATTGTCGCAGGCAAAGGAATATGCGTAGATCAGATTGTCGATAGCGGCCCGATCGGTCACGTCGAAAGCCGTGTTTCCCGGATTGTCGACGGGCGCACAGGATTTCAGCGGCTTGGCGTCTTGGCTGTAAGTCGCCCCTTCGGGCAATGGCGTCTGAGCGAATGCGGGAACAGCAAATGAGGCGACCAATTGAGCCGTGACGGCCAGAAACAACGTCGATTTCATGCAATCTTCTGACTACGAATATTACGTTTCACACTTGCGCCGCCACATTCCCCTTGGACCAGCGCAGCTCCATCAGCCTCTACACGCTGTAATAGACAATTTCACCCTCACGACGTGGAACTGCGCGAACGAATTTTCCGTCACTCCTGCGCAGCGGCATAAATCGCGCGGGCCAGCAAACGACCGATGCAATCATATCCGTCGCGGGAATTGTGGAGACCGTCCAGCGCCACCAGCGCCCTGTCCGAAACACCGGCCTGCACCGTTTTGAGCATCGCTTCGAAGCGCGAGAACAGACCGACGCCCTCCTGCAATGCAGCAACGCGGATAAGGACCTCCATGGCGGCGTGATGCGGCGACGCCAGCACCTGCGGCGCATACTGGAGATCCATCAGGATCAGATCCACTCCGGTCGCTTTCAGGCTTGCGACGCCGGCGTCAATTTCTTCCCTCACCCCGTCCATATTACCGCCCCATGCGATATCGTTGGTACCCAGTTGCCAGATCACCAGATCCGGTCGATGAGCGAACACGCCTTTCCGAAAACGTTTTATGTTTCCCGGAATCGTATCGCCGACGCGACCACTGTTGACGATCTCGAACGCGATCCCCGGCCACAGGGTTTCGAGCTCGCGCTTCATGACCTGTGGGTAGGTCAAAGAGGGCCGAGCCATCCACAGACCAACCGTCGAAGACGACCCAATCGCGACGATCCTGACCGGCCCGCCGGCCTCGATTCGGGCAGCCAGTCGTGGCAGCCGCGTTCCAAGCGACAGATCGCGATTGACTGACAGGCAGGTCTGGGCCGCCGAACCGCCTGCGCTGGCGGGCGACATGACCGACAGCATGAACACCATGCAAACGGCCAGCTTCAGGCGCCGCATTCCGTGATCCCGACAGGCGACATTCTTGATACGGAAGACCTTCATGATCGGCAGTTTCTACCAGCAAGGCTTGATAATCCAGACCCGACCCACTCGATTGATACAGTTTCCTGCGCCATTGCGCAGGTTCGTCCTGATCCCCAAATGACGCGCGACAACGCCGATTTGCGAAAAATTGTCTCCTCGCTCACTCTTCGGCGAGACTTTCGGGGTTGACAGCGCAGGCCCGTGTCTGGTTTTCGATCCGCCGTCGGCGAAGCGTTGTGGAAGACCCTGGAATATCGCCGGCGCGAGCGTGGGAAATTCGATAGAGACGCATAGTTGACGCGGAGCTTCGGGAATGGATTCCAAGGGTATTGTCGGCCTGGTGCGGCATTTGTGGCATGACTGGAGAAAAGCGGACGCAAAGATCATTGAGCCCCTGACCGCCATCCGGAACGAACGCGCCTTTCGAGACGCAGAGAATTCCGGGTACAAACTCCACTGGACCGATATGGACAGCATCCGGCGCAGGCAACGGGAGGGATGGCGCCCGCTTATTCAACGCGACGTCCTGATGCGTCCACATGTCTTCATAGACGGCAGTGAAGAACTGCTGATGATGTACAAGCGCCCCAACTAATCGCGCCGTTCTGTTTCCTGCGCATGAAACATATGCCTTATGATCTCGAGCCATAGCTCATGAGGGCTGCCGTTACCTTTTTGAAGAAAAAATGTCGATCATTGCGCGTATAAGTCGCCGAAAAATTTTCCTCACCGCCAGTGGAAGAAAAACGGCGCGTATGATGTCTAATACTTCTCGATTATTTTCGTCAAATAACCTCTGATTAACAATAATTATCCAATTTCCAACAAACCGGCAGCAATAAAAATTTTAGTAATAGTTCCCGATTAAGCATTAAAAAGGCAGTACGGGAGCGCCAGGTGGAATTTGCAATAAAATATATTTACAGCTTCGGCACGATGGCCCTTCTTGCAGTTGCATTCGGCATATCACTTCCATTTGACCGTTCGGAGAAGTTAAGCCGCGTTGGGTTGGGCCTCCTGTTCGGCATTGCAGCGACAATGGCGATGAACAATCCTATTCCGATCGCTGACGGCGTAGTCGTTGACCCTCGGAACCTTTTCATCGGTTTGTCGGCGGCTTTTTTAGGTCTGTGGGGCGGCGTTCCGGCGTTGCTCGTGGCGATCTCGGCCAGATATAATCTCGGCGGCCCGGGCGTTGAGGCCGGAGTTTTGTCCATGACCATTGCCTGGTGCGCCGGATACGCCTGGTCCTATATCGTCAGAGACAAGGTGCACTATCATCCGGGCTATCTGCTGCTGCTCGGCGGTATGATTTCTTTCGCCCTCATCGGCATCGTGCTGCTGCCCCGAGACGCGATGCTGCGGATCTTCCTGGTGGCGAGCCCCTTTGTCATCGCATTCAACCTGATCGGCGCGATGCTGTTCGGCGGCCTGTTGGAGCGGGAAAGGATCATTGCCTTCCGGTACGGGCGAATGCAGGACGAGGCTGTTACAGATCCGCTGACAGGCCTTTTAAACCGTCGAGGATTTACGAGGATCATCGACCATCTGCCCGAGAAGACCCTGAACAGCGCGGGCGCGGTTCTTGTCGTCGACCTGGACCGCTTCAAGATGATCAACGACACCTACGGGCACGATACGGGAGACAGCGTTCTGGTTTCCGTTGCGAAGCAATTGCAGTCCTGCGTCAGAAAGAGCGATGTCTTGGCCCGGTTTGGCGGTGAGGAATTTGTCATTGTGCTGCCGGAGACATCTGAAGTGGAGGCGCGTCAGGTCGCCGAGCGGCTTCGCGAGACCGTATGCGCCATTCGCGTCACGCTGGACAGCGACGCCCTGCCGGTAACGACCAGCATAGGCGGACATTGGGATGGAAACGGGATCAACCTTCTGACCGCCCTGCGTCTCGCCGACCGCGCTCTTTACCGCGCAAAGCAGGAAGGCCGTAATCGCACGGAGTTTGCCTTCGCGCCGGCCGTGGCGGACTATTCCAAAGCCGCCTGATTTGATCGTCAGGCCTGACTTTCTTCTGTTTTCCTACGCGCCACACTACCCTGCGGCGGCCATACATCCTCGAACGGTCCGGTGTCTTCCTGTTGCGATGGATCTGGGAAGGGCAGGGCGTTCCCGGCGCGCAAGTTGGCGACATGACGCTCGGCGGCTTCACGTTTTTCTGCGTCCACACCTTGATCCCGGGTCAGATAGGTTGTGGTGGACGGCATTGCGAAGCCAGAGCCGGAGTCTCTTACGATTTCTGCGATCCGCAGGAGAATTTCTTCCTGAACGCCAAGGAACTCCACAAGGTCGGACGCGGACACATATCCATGCATCTCGACAATCAGGGCGTATTCGCCGAACGCCTTGAAGCGGACCCGGAAACCTTCCTGCACAAGCGGGTGCGCCTCGAGATACTGACGGATCTTCATGAGGACATCGCGCATCTGGTCGGGCGACGTTTCATAGCGGAGGCCGAGATCGTGCCGCAGTCGAAACTGGTCCCTGCGGCTGAAATTGACGATTTTGCGTTTGGCCAGGTCCGAATTGGCGATCGTAATCACCGTTCTGTCGAGGGCGCGCAATCTGGTCGAGCGGATTCCGATCGCCTCGATCGTGCCTGAAAGATCGTCAAACTCGCAGAACTCCCCGACCCTGACCATGCGGTCCGCATAAAGAATGACGCCGCCAATGAAATTCTCGATCGTCGGCTGCGCCGCAAGCGCGATGGCGATGCCGCCAACGCCAAGACCTGCGATAACGCCGTATACCGGTATTCCGATGCGCGTCGCCCCGTAACCGGCGATCACCACGGCGATCACCATGCTCAGGATGCGATACCCCGTGTGCAGCAAACTCGCATCCAGGCTTTCCATCGGCAGGGCCGGATTGCGTATCGCCCAGGTGTAGATCAGCTCCATGAGCCTGAAGGAAAGCCAGGCGAGTCCGCCCCAGAGGAACGCCGTGCTTATCGTGCTGACCGCCAGCATGAGTTCGCCGGTGATGTTGATATGGTATTCGCACAGATATCGGACCACCAGAGCACACAGGATCATGTAGGTCGGCGCCAGCAGTCGTCCGAAATAGCGCCGCTTCGCTGAAACAGAAACAGCGCGCCATCGTGTGAGCCTATACCAGGACAGCGCGAGCGCAATCGGCGTGACGCACAACAGAATCAGCCCGAGCCACTGCCAGTAAGCCTGTCCGCCATAACGATTCTGCAGCCATTCCGGCCCAAGTTCAACGAGGTCGAACCACTGGGGCGGCACGATCTGCCCCGGCGTGTAAATATAAGTGTCATAGAGATCCTCGCCCGAATCGACCTTTGCCGGAAAATACTTGACCACCTCATAATCGTCCGGGATCTGTTCTACGGTGTCGGCGGTGACCAGATAGTGGCCCTTTCTGGGGCCTTGGTCCATGCGCGCGATCGTGATGTTGGTGCTCGGGATGATCCAGCTTTCCGGCAAATCGGCGCGGGCCGACGAGTGCAGGAAGCTGCCGGCGGAAGCGCCCGGTATGTCGTCCATCGGCGGAATATAGATCCGGTCGAGAATTTCCTGGAACTGCAGGACAGTCTCGATCGCCGTCCTGTCACGGGCTGTCAGCGGGATCTCTTCGAGATTAAACACCATCGCGGCCTTGTCGATGAGCGCAAGGACATACTTGATCTCCAGTCTCTCCTCATCCGTCAGAAACGGCCGATCGCTTTGGTCAAACTCATCTCGTACGTGCCGCCAGATGCGGCTGGCTTCCCGCATAATGATGATGAAACTTTCAAGCGTCGCGCGCGGGCTGGTCGTATCCGGCGGCGATATGGGATTGCCGAGCAGATAGGAATGCAGATCGGATTGACTGACGCCGGCATCGGCATCGGGCACCTTCAACTCCTGAGCGCGGGACGCGGAGAAACCAAGGAAGACAGTCAACAACGCGATCGTCGCAACCGCAACGAATAATCGGACCATGCGCCCGAGCATCGATATTGAAACACACGATGAAAACAGTGAATTTGCCATTATGCCGCTCCGGATCGGTTACGGCGTTTGTAGACAAAACAATTGAATTAAAAGTTTAGAGCACAAATTTTGCGACCGGCGCCACCGCTGCGGGACGAAAACGCCGCAACCGGGCCAACGGAGCGCGCCAGGCGGCAAACGAAGCGCTTTGGCGCTATTTCTTGAAGTATCAATTTCAACTGATACAATTTATCAGGGAGGAACACCTTAAGTATTTACTCATTCGCTGTGAATTACCTTCGAAGTCCAAAGTCATCGTTGGTCAATAGACAGGATAGAATTAGGGAATGGCGTCAAAAAAAGCCTCCAGCACGCGCGCCGATGTGTTTGACGAAAAAACTCGCCTTGAGAAAATAGAATATCTCGGGATCCTGGATTCCAGGCGGTCCGACTATTTCGACGCCGTCGTGCGCCTTGCGGCGGATCTGTTCTCCTGTCCCATTTCGCTTATTTCCGTCATCGGCGAACACGTGCAATGGAACAAGGCGACGTGCGGCTTCGACCTTCAATCCATCCCGCGCGCGGATTCGTTCTGCAGCCACGCCATGACCCATGGAAAGCTGATGGTGGTGGAAGACACGACGGCGGACGCGCGCTTCCGCGCCAATCCGTTTGTCGTGAAACCGCCGCATATCCGCTTTTACGCCGGCTACCCGATCAGGTTGTCCGATGGGCATTTGCTTGGCGCGATCTGCGTAAAGGATGTCGTGACGCGCACCTTTTCCGACCGGGAGCGAGAGCGCCTTACTCTTTTGGGTCAAATCGTGGAAGGGCTGGTCCACACTTTCGAAAACGAGGTGGAAGCGCGCGACGCCCAACAATTCGGACAGTCGCAGAAGCTGGCCGCGAATCGGCAATCGGACCTGTTTGAACAAATCGCCACCGTTTCCGGAGTGGGCGGGTGGGAGCTGTTCCTGGATGACATGGAGCCGATCTGGACCCAGCAGACGAGAAAAATCCACGAAGTCGACGAAGATTACGTTCCGACGCTGGAGTCGGCGATAGAGTTTTATGCGCCGGAAGCCCGAGCCATTCTCGAGCAAGCCATAAACCGGGCCGTCGAGAAAGGAGAAAGCTGGGATCTCGAACTTCCCTTCATCACTGCCCGCAACAACGAGCGCTGGGTCCATTCCGTGGGCAAGGCGGCTTGTGTGGACGGCAAACCCGTGCGTCTCTTCGGCTCTTTCCGCGACATAACCAACCGCAAGAACGACGAGATGAAGCTGAGGGATTCAGAGCGGCTTGCGCGGGAAGCCGAGGAGGAACTCGCCGTCACACTGGCGAACATGCATGAAGGCGTGTGCGTATTCGACAATCATGGGGATCTCAGGCTCTGGAACAGGCGATACATCGAAATTTTCGACAAACCGGCTGGCGAAGTCGAAAAGGGCATGAATTTTCGCCGGATTCTACGGAATGAAATACGTCGGGGCAGCGTCAACGTGCGGGAAAGCGAAGTCACAAACCGTCTCAATGAACATCTTGCAGCCGGCACGACGACATCCTTCAATTACCGGCTTGGAAATGGCAGGAGCGTAAACGCGACCTATGCGCCAATGCCAGGAGGCGGCTGGGTTGCGACATATTCCGATGTCACCGATAAAGAGGAGGCTTCAAGACGGATCGAACACGCAGCGAACCACGACACGCTGACGGGTCTGGCAAACAGATCGCTGCTCAACAATTCACTTGAAGGGGCCATTGCGACGGCGAGGGATCGCGGGTCTTACATCGGGTTGATGCTCATCGATATCGACTGGTTCAAGCCCATCAATGACAGTTTTGGGCATATTATCGGCGACGAGTTGCTGAAAGCGGTGGCGGAACGCATCAAGAATTGCGCCGGCCGCTCCAGCCTGGTGGCAAGGCAGGGCGGCGACGAATTCGCAATTCTATTCAAACGCGCCGACACACATCGCAAGCGGCTGGAAACGGTGGCGGCGGACATTGTTCGGAAGGTAACACGCCCCTTCCAACTGGAAGGACTCTCGATCGAGGTTACCGCCAGTATCGGAATCGCAATGATGGATGATCCGAAGGACACCGCAGAAACTCTGGTCTCCAAGGCAGACAGCGCGCTCTACAAAATGAAAGAGTCCGGTCGCGGCTCCTATCGCTTCTTCGACGAAGAAATCGCGACAGAGCTGACGCGGAAGAAGAAGGGTTTGCTGGCGCTCCACACTGCGGTCAAGGAAAGGGACTTCGAACTCCACTACCAACCGGTGGTCGATCTTTCCGACTACAGCCGTGTGGGATATGAAGCGCTGATCCGGCTGAGCGGCGAAAATGGCGAAGTCATGCGTCCCGACGAATTCATCCCGCTTGCCGAGGATTTCGGGCTGATACACGAAATCGGCGAATGGGTTATCGAGACAGGATTGCGGGAAGCTGCGACATGGCCGCATCATCTTGGAATTGCGCTCAACGTGTCGCCGCGACAGTTTGGCCACGGCGTCGTGGTCAAACAGATCGACCAGTTGCTGACGACACTGGACATGGATCCCGATCGGCTCGATATCGAGATCATCGAAACGACCCTGCTGCACGCATCGCCCAACACCATTCAGGAATTGCACGCGCTCGACGAAATAGGCGTCAACATCGTGCTCGACGATTTCGGAACCGGGTTTTCGTCGATGACCTATGTGCAGCAATTTCCTTTCGACAAGATCAAGATCGATCGGTCATTCGTTCGCCGAATCGAGTCGGATCGACAGGCTTCGATAATCGCAAGCACGATCGCTGCGCTCGCCAACAATCTAGGCAAGCATTCGACGGCCGAGGGAATAGAGAATGAGAATCAGGCGGCGCTTTTGCGCACGGCGGGATTTCAGTTCGGCCAGGGGTTTCTCTTTGGCAAACCCATGCCCGCGCACGAGATCGAGGAACTCAACCCGGATAGAGGCAAGAACGCGACACGATAGGTCATTCACTACCGGCATTGGTAGGATGCTCGAATTCACGGGCTATTCCTGATTTACGCCTGACTTGCGCTCTTCGTGAACACCGGACAGAAATGCCCCTTTTATCGCACCTTCTTCTGCTCGCGCTTACGGCCAGCATTGTCATGTCTGCAGCCGCCAATGCTGAAACGCCACGTGTTTTTTCCGGCAAATCAACGCTACTGGTGGTCAGCGGATACTCGACCTCGTCCGTATGGCCACACATTCTCCAGAGAAAACTTGACCGTTACCATGACGGCGAACGGATCATCGAAGTCAGATCCGCCGTCATTGCCTCGACACCGATCGCCAAGCTTATGGATGTGAGAACCGGCAGGCCGAAAGAAAGCTGGCGGCGCATAGAAGAAGCGATTGCGTCCGGAGGCGACAGGCCTGTCGTGGTGCTCGCCCAACAATCGCTTCAATGGTCGTTCGGACCCCGTCGCAGGACAGGTATCCGCAACTCTGACGATAAAGAAAGGATTCGCGTCGGATCGTCAGTGCTGCGCAAGTATCACGAATTGCTGCTGCGCACCGGCGCCGACCAGGTGGTTCTCGCGACCCATGTTTATAAAAAAGCGATGGAGCCCGAGATCTACAATGAGCGCTACGCATTAGATGAACTCGCCCGAGAAAACCCGCAGGCCTTTACGGCCGGGCCGGACGTCTGGACCGTAACACGCAACAATTATCCCCTTGCCTATGAAAGGGACCGGGTTCATCTCAGCAGTTTCGGCGCGGAAGCTGTGGCCCAGGAATGGTTTGAATTTCTGCTTCAGAGAGAGGGAGCGTCAATTCCTGACTGGAGCCGTGAGCAAGTCGCGGCCGCACAAGAGTTGGCGATAGCACAAAGAAAAAAGATCAAGGCGCAAGAAACGTCGAAACGAAACAAGTTTGCTAGGCCGAGACAGGACGGTCGATAACGTCAAAGCCTGCAGAGATATGCGCAGATCAGGTATTTAAAGAAGATTTCTGAAAAACGGGAAGGATTGGAGATGCGCCTCAACAATCTCCAATCCAGGCCAAACTTGGTGGTTTTAGTTCGGCTAAACTTTCTATTGCCGAATTGTTAACAATGTCAATAGTTACGCATTTCATATATAGTATTATACATAGCAAACACCGACGGATTCCGTATCCGTTCTGAAATCCGATTCAAGTTGCAAAGCGATTTGTCCGGCTCATGCAGGTCAATACTGACTCGACCCTTTGGGCTACTAGTCGTCGTCGCTGCAGGGCCAGGTCGAGGAAGGATCGAGCCCGTTGGGCAGGACGGTTTTCGCATCGCCGCAGCTCATGTCGATCTGGCTCTGGGCAAGGCCTTCCGCGTTTGTGAGATCCACGCCCTCAAAACGCGCGAGATATACAAAGGCGTTGCTGAAATTGATCGAGCCCGACATCGCAGCGCCTCGGAAATCCGCCCGAGCGAGGATCGAGAAATCAAAATCGACGTTTTCCATCTTTGCGTCGTTGAAACGGGCGCGCCCGAGCGACGCCTTGGAAAAATTGGCGTTGACAAGTGTCGCTGCAGTGAAATCCGTCCGCTGCATCTCGGACTTTTCGAAATTCGCGTCCGTCAAATCCGTATTTGAGAAGTCAGCCCGGTATCCCGCGGCCTTCGTGAAGTCGGCTCCAACCAGAGTTGACCCGTGGAACACCGTGCGGAGCAGATCGGCCCTTTCGAGATTGGCGCCGTTCAGGTTGGTGTGGCGAAGATCCGTGGAGATCAACTCCGACCCGCTCATATTGGCTCCCGACAGATCGGTGTCACTCAGTATCAGGTTGCGTTTGCGGCAATCCGACCAGTCGACGCCCGGCGCGGGATTGCTGCTGCACGCGGCATGGGCGTCAAGCGCCACCAATCCGACAGCGCCGAGGACCGCTGAAGCAGCCAGCAACTTCCGGGAACAATTGAAGCGGTTCGTCATCGGCGTTCTCTCCAGCAACAAGCACAATTACTCAGGCTCCGGCGTCAACCCGCGGGAAGCGGCCGCCCTCATGGCGCCTTTTCTATCGCAGTCAGGTTCACCGGGCAGACCATAGTTTTGATTGCGAACCCGTTCCAGCCCAAATACGACAATTATTGCATTCCGCCTGCGCCGGCATGGAGATCCCCGACCATCCCCGCGCGACTGAAATGAATGACCGCCAACTCCGACACAGGCCTGTCACAGAGCTTCGCCAAACAACACTATGACATCATAGCCTGTTAAATTCGCAGCATTGTCGTCGCAATGACAGCATCTTCGGCAAGGAGAGACCAGAAAGTGACGGAACCATCGACCATGCGGACGGAGCAAGGCAGCGCTGGCGAAGTATTCACGGCATTTCTGAAGCTCGGGCTGACATCATTTGGCGGACCGATCGCGCATCTCGGTTACTTTCGCGATGAACTGGTGACAAGACGAAAATGGATCGACGACAAGGCCTATGGCGACCTTGTCGCGCTCTGCCAGTTTCTTCCGGGTCCGGCGTCAAGCCAGGTGGGTTTTGCTCTCGGACTGTTTCGCGGCGGAGCGCTAGGCGCACTCGCGGCCTGGGCCGCCTTTACCCTGCCCTCCGCGATACTTCTGATTTGCTTTGCCTATGGCGCCGCCTTTCTGTCGGGTATGATCGGAGACGGCGTCATCGCCGGTCTCAAACTTGTGGCGGTTGCGATTGTGGCGCAAGCCGTCTGGGGCATGGCCAGAACGCTTACCCCGGATCGTACGCGAGCCAGTATTGCGCTCGGCGCCGTTCTGATCGTGATCTTTGTTGCGGGATCTGCAGGACAGGTCGTCGCAATACTCGCAGGAGCGGCTTGCGGCATGCTGTTGTGCCGGGATCGACCGCAAGCGATCTCACATCACATCGAATTCAAGGTTCCGCGGACGGTTGGCGCGCTGCTGATCGTACTGTTTTTGGTACTGCTGGTCATCCTGCCGATCCTGGCGGCGTCCGCGTTGCTTCAGGGCCTTGCCGTATTCGACGCATTCTATCGCGCCGGCTCCCTTGTCTTCGGCGGCGGCCACGTGGTGCTGCCGTTGCTGGAAACCGAGATCGTCGGAAATGGCTGGGTCAGCCGCAACGACTTTCTCGCAGGCTATGGAGCCGCACAGGCGGTCCCCGGTCCGCTCTTCACCTTCGTCGGCTATCTTGGCGCAATTCTCGGCCCGCAACCGCACGGCGTCGCCGGCGCCGCGATCGCTCTCGTGGCGATCTTCCTTCCGGGCTTCCTGCTGCTGGTTGGCGTCCTGCCCTTTTGGGACAGTTTTCGAAAGCGCCCTGGCGCGCAGGCCCTGATGCGCGGCGCCAACGCGGCGGTTGTCGGCATTCTGGGCGCAGCGCTCTACAATCCCGTTTTTGTTGGAGCGGTCAACGGCCCTTACGATTTTGCTCTGGCGCTGTCCTGCTTCGTGCTGTTGACCGCATGGAAGACACCGCCATGGATCGTCGTGCTGGTCGCCGCGGCCGGCGGCGTGGCGCTCAACGCGATCACTTATTCGTCCTGAATTCTCAGACCGTCGGACGCCCGTCGGATGTCGGGCGGGCAAGCGTCAACACCCAGAAATTGCGGTAACGCCCATCAGGCCGCGAAGCCCTTGCGATACCGAAACGGGTGACATGGCGGTTCAAAAGATTCTTGTCGTGGTCGCGCGATCCCTTCCACCCATCCATGGCGTGGCCGAGCGACGTATAGCCTGCGCCCAGATTTTCCGCGCCGGCATAGGTCGGGTAACCCGCGCCATCCAGTCGCGACGAGAGACCTCTGGCGCTGTGCGCGCGGGTGTTCATGCTGTCCTTGCGGGCGATATGGCGCGCCATATCGGCCGAGACCGCGTCGAGCCGGGGGTCATGTTGCAGAGGCGGCAGCCCTCTGCTCGCCCTGTAGCCATTGATGGCCGAGGCCGCCGCGCCGGCGTTGACCGGGACGTCGCGCACATCAGCGTCCGATAGGGACAGGCACCCCGAAACCGGCAAGACGGCCGCGCCGGCAAGCAAAAGAAATGTACGGCGTGATGACGTCATCCGAACTCTCCGCTTAGGAAAACGGATCGTACATAGCGCCGGTGGACGGACTTAGCCAGTCGCTCTTTGCAGTTCCGGACAATTCTTCTTTTTTACTACCAATGATCATCAAGCAACTTGTGGGCGGCGCGCAAAACTGCAAGTATCCCGGAATAATTGAACAATTACACGATGCCCGCAACTGATGCTTCTTCGCGTTTTCGGTATACTGTTCTGGCTGTCTTCAGCGTACGCCTACGCACTGGCCGGCGATTTCGACATCACAAACGGAAATATCGTCTACTCGGGATCTGTCTTTAAAGGCGACCTGGCGCGGTTCCGCGCCATCACAGCTTCCGCTGACAGGTCCGCGCCGATTGTCGTCAACGTGACATCGGGAGATTTCGACGCCGCAATAGCAATTGGAACGATGATTCGTGAAGCGGAACTGACCACAACCACCGGCCTTGATGACTGCTCAAATCTGTGTAGCCTGATCTGGCTTGCCGGGCGGTATCGCACACTGCCGGAAGGCGGCAGCCTGGCCTTCTCTTCCGACAATGCAGACAACGAGACGGTTTCCAGACGGTCGATCGTTCTGATCCAGTATCTGACAGGACTGGCGCTCGACGTTTCCGACATCGCCGTCGTCCTTGAGGCACGGCGCGGAAAGAGCGCCGGCGATCCGTCAGTGTTTGTTGTCCCGCTCCCACCAGCCGACGCCGTCGCGCAACCCGCTGAGACGACCACGCCTGCCGCCGTTACGCCGTTTCGACCGGATTATCAAAGCTACGAGGGCGAGGAACGGGACGGCGCGCCGCATGGAACCGGCGTGCTCGTCACCAGGAGCGGCGATGTCTATTCCGGCGAATTCCTGAATGGTCGGCCGCACGGACCGATGACTGTGGAATCCGTTGACGGTGACCGGTTCATCGGCCGTTTCAAGGCCGGGAAGATGCATGGCCGTGGAACATTGGAAACGGCGGACGGCGATGTCTTCAAGGGAATTTGGGACGAGGGGACACAGGTTACGCTGAACCGCGTCAAGGACGAAAGCAGCGCGCCTCCCGAAATCGACCGCCGCGGTTTGGCGAAAACCACGCAAACCGCGTCCCGCACGACACTCGCGGATGGAACGGAATATCGAGGGACGCTGAAGGACGGCAAACCGGAAGGAAGCGGCGTCCTTATCAGGCCCGACGGCGTTCGCTTTTCCGGATGGTTCGTAAATGGCCGCAAGAATGGACCGGGCGTCCTGAAGCGCAAGGACGGGACTGTCATCGCCGGCGTCTGGGAGAATGACAAGCTAACTGGCGACGGGGAACCGGGGGAGGGCGACGGGCGTGAGGAAATCGAATTCGTCGCAATCGGATCGGTCACGGCCGGGCTGGACAAATCTGAAATCGCCGCCTTGCAGAAGCGCCTCAACGCGCTTCACTACGAAGCGGGCATTGTTGACGGGCGCTTCGGGGGGCGAACGCGCAGAGCAGTCACCGCTTTTGCGCGGGACTACGGGTTGATCGAGAAAGGCAAGGTTCCGTCAGACCTGATCAGCCAAATCCATGGCCGGCGCGGCGCCAGCAAAGCCGGCTGGCAAACCACGGACGCCGAAAACTGCAGAGTCTGGACGCCAGTCGTCCGATCACAAGCGTCGCTCGAATGGAGCGGATCATGCACAGGCGGCTATGTTGACGGGATCGGGACCCTGAAAGTGTCATTCACCCTCAATGGAAAACCCGCCGCATACATCTACTACGGACAAACCAGTGAAGGGCAGATCAGCGGTCGCGGCGCCGAACGCTGGGAAGGCGCGCACCCGGCAAACGGCGACCGCTATTCCGGAGAGTTCGTCGATGGCTACAGACAGGGCCACGGTTCCTACTTCTACGCCGACGGCAGTGTTTACAAGGGCGGCTGGGTCAAGGGCATGCGGAGCGGCAAAGGCGAATATGATTCACCAAGGCTTGGGCGCGTCGTTGGACAATTCGCGAATGACTTGCCGAACGGTGACGCGGAATATTTCGACGCCGCCGGCAAACTGCGCGGGTCCGGCGTTTTCACCGACGGCTGCATCTTGTCGAACAAGAGAAAGATCAATGTGTTCACGGCTGAACATGTCTGCGAACTTTGAAATCCGTCCCGGATTTTCGCCGATCCGGATCATTGGCGCGTTGCTGGCGCTGATCGTGACGGCATGTGCTTCCGGAACGGTGTACGCTGCGGATATTACGCTCGCCGGGAATCAGATCCGAATCACCGGCGATATCGAGGTTGGCGACGCCGACGCGTTTCTCGAAATTCTCGATAGCGCGAAAAGCAGCCCTCCAAAACTGGTCAGGCTGGCGTCCGACGGCGGTAGAACCTACGTCGCGCTCCGCATCGGAAACGCAATACGCGAGAGGGGGCTCGACACTTATGCCGAGGGGAGATGCGCCTCATCATGCGGTTTGATCTGGCTCGGCGGCGTCGAGCGCTACATTCAGGACGGAGCGCGGGTCGGGTTCCACAATTCCTACGACAAAAATACGCGAAAAGCGCAGGGCAACGCCCTCGTCGGTTTTTATATGACCGGACTTGGCTTCGGGCATGAGGCGACGCTGTTCGTCACAGAAGCCGACGCGGACGATCTGAAATGGCTGGACAAGAAATCCGCCAGGGAAACCGGAATTGAATTCGAACAAAAAACAATCCCGGCCACATTTGCGACCCCAAGCATCGTGCCTGTTCCCGTTGCCAGACCGACGCCCGGAACAGTGACCTTCGAGGATGGACGCCGATATTCGGGCGACCTCAGCGATGGCGTCCCGTACGGCCTTGGAACAATGATCTGGCCAAACGGCGACACCTATCACGGTTACTGGAAGAAAGGACGCCGCGACGGCTCCGGGATGATGATAACTGTCAATGACGGGATCTATGAGGGAACGTGGAAAGGCGACAGAAAGCATGGTCGCGGAAAAGAGCGCGCGGACTGGGGCAGCTATTCCGGCGAATACCGATTTGGCAAATGGAGGGGATCCGGCGTTCTCGAAGTTAACGGCGCGTATCGATACCGTGGCGAATTCCGTCACGATCGCGCCGATGGGGACGGCCAGCTGGAACTTGCCGACGGCAGCAAATATTTCGGAAGTTTCAAGCGCGGGCTATTTCACGGAGACGGGCGATTGATCGGTTCCGGCAAACCCTACTATTCCGGAGGCTGGAAGGCGGGATTGCGCGACGGAAACGGCTTCGAGACCTATCCGGACGGCTTCAGCTATTCCGGCTCCTGGAACAAGGGCGAAAGACATGGTCCGGGCGTTCTTGCCTACCCGGACCGACGAATACTCAAGGCGACCTGGAAGAGCGGGCTGAAAGAAGGCGAGGCGACCCTGATTACGCCCGGCAAACCATCCATGGAAATCGACTACAGCGGCGGATTAAGACACACCCGGGATTTCGATCAGAGCGCGCCTCAATAGTCACGACGGCTTCTTGAACAGCGCAGGATAATAGTCGTTCCGTACTCTCAAACGCGGCGCCAGCTTCCATGCGACGGGAACTGTCACGATCAGACTTAAAAGGATCACGGCGGGCAGCACGTATTTCAGATATTCTTCCGGATACGGCAGGGAAAGGGCGATTGCAGCGCCTGTTCCGAAAAGAACGGCGTTCAAGGGCAGTGCGATGACTGCGGCGATCAATGTACGAGTGCGCATTGTTTAAACTCCTTCAGGAGAAAAACACCTTTCTCGCCAAAATGGTTCCCGCATTACAAGTTGGAGATCGAGTGATCAGTGGCCGTTTTCGCCGAGCCACTTTTCGAGATCGCAAACCGCTGCCTCGATATCGCCGACGACGCCTTCCCGCGCTGCAGCGACATCGCCTCGCGCAAGCGCATCGACGATTGCCCCATGGAAAATCATGGCCCGGTCGAGATGCGAACGGTCGAGTGCGACGACACGAAACCAGGGGCCCATGCGAAGCCAGAGGCTTTCGATGAAGGGCAGCAACATCTCGGCCGGCGCTGCGCGATAGATGTGGCTGTGAAACGCCCAGTTTGCGGTGAGATAGGCTTCGGTGTCGCCGTCCGCGATCCCGGTGTCCATTTCACTGCACAAACGATGAAGCGTTTCTATATCGTCGCTCCCGATCGACGCGGCGGCCCGCTCGACGGCAAGCCCCTCGAGCGCGATCCGCATTTGCCCGATTTCACGCAAGGAAGCCCTGTCCAGCCGGGGGATTTCCAGCGCCCTGTTGTGACCCGCGACGAGCGCATTTTCCGTCTCAAGCCGTCTCAGTGCATCGCGCACCGGCATGACAGACGCGCCGACGGCTTCGGCAACCGAGCGCAGGCTCAGCGACTGACCGGGAAGATAGAAGCCTGACATGATGCGCTGGCGCAGTTGCCGGTAGATCTGGTCCTGCAGCGTGGTCCGTTCAACCGTCTCGAGCCCGGTCGAAATCAGTTCGGACCTACTCCCCATAGGGAATCCAGATGTTCTTGATCTGGACGGCTTGGCGCAGAAATTCACGCCCCTCGGCCTGGGCGGCGTCGTACCAGTCGGTAGCGAGGCCATTGTCGACGAAGGTCCGCTTCATGTTGCTGACGGACAGGGCTTCCGCCATCTCGGACAGCTCCATCGATCCGAAGGCCCAGACGGCGTCGACGTCGGCGTGTTCGATAAGTGTTTTCGCCAGCGCCTCCGAACCACCGGTCACGATATTGATGACCCCGGCCGGCACGTCGGACGTCTCCAGCACCTGGTAGAGATCGGTCGCCATCAATCCGTATCGTTCGCTGGGAACGGCGACGACAGGATTTCCCATTGCGACCAGCGGCGCGACAAGGCTTACGAAACCCAGCAGCGGCGCCTCCGGCGGACAGACGACGCCGGCGACGCCGACTGGTTCGTTCATGGCGAGAGCGACGCCGCGCAACGGCGGAGAATGCACCGCGCCGTCATATTTGTCGGCCCAGGCGGCGTATGTGAAAAGACGCTCGATTGCAGCGGCCACTTCCTTCTCCGCCTCGCTCTTGCGCGCACCGGTCATATCAACAAGCCGGCTTGCGAATTCCTTTTCGCGAACGGCGAGATTCTCGGCCAGATAGTATAGGATCTGGGCTCTGAGATGCGTGGCCGCCTTGCCCCAACCTTCGGCCTTGCGGGCGGCTTCCACCGCATTGCGAATGTCCTTGCGGTTTCCTTCGCCGACCTCTCCGATGATCTTGCCCTTCGGCGAAATCACGGGCAGCGAATAATTGCCATCCGGACGGACCTGCTTGCCGCCGATGAAAAGCTTGGCTGTGCGGTCGATCGCCATTGGCTCGAAGCTCGCGTCGGCGTCTGCTTCAGGAACAGGCGGCAGAGGCTTGCGCGGTTTGCGCGCCGCAAAGGCTTTCGGTTTTAGATATTCAAACACACCCTCGCGACCGCCCTCGCGGCCGTAGCCCGATTCGCGATAGCCGCCGAAACCCACGCCGGCGTCAAACAGGTTCGTGGCGTTGACCCAAACCACACCGGCCTTCAGCTTTGGAGCTATGTCGAGCGCGAGACTGATCTGCTCGCTCCAGATGCTGGCCGCGAGCCCGTAGCGGGTGTTATTGGCGAGCGCGACCGCCTCGTCCGGAGTGCGGAACGACATTGCGACCATGACCGGCCCGAAGATCTCTTCGGTCGCGACAGTCGAGGCCGGTTCGACGCCTGTCAGCAGTGTCGGTGGATGAAAATACCCGTCTTCGGGCATCTCGAATGGCGGCGAAAACGCAGTCGCGCCCTCCTCGACGCCTTTTGCGACCAGCGCCCGGATGCGTGCGAGTTGGCGCTCCTCAATGACGGCGCCCATGTCGATCGCCTTGTCGAGCGGATGGCCGACGCGCAGCGTCGTCATACGCTGCTTCAGCCGCTCGATGAAGCGATCATGGATACTTTCCTGCACCAGAAGCCGCGAGCCTGCGCAGCATACCTGACCCTGATTGAACCAGATCGCGTCCACGACTCCCTCGATGGCGCTTTCGAGATCAGCGTCGTCGAAGACGATGAAGGGCGACTTGCCCCCAAGCTCGAGCGTTAGCGACTTGCCGCTGCCTGCGGTTTCAGCGCGAATCCTGCGGCCGACATCCGTCGAACCGGTGAAGGCGATCTTGCCGACCTTGTCGTGTCCGACAAGCAGGGAGCCGGTGGATCCGTCGCCGGTCACGACGTTGAGCACGCCTGCCGGCAGGCCCGCTTTCGAGGCAAGCTCTGCAAAGAGCAGTGCGGTGAGCGGCGTCGATTCCGCCGGCTTCAGCACAACCGTGTTGCCGAGCGCCAGCGCCGGCGCAACTTTCCAGGCAAGCATCAGGAGCGGGAAATTCCACGGAATGATCTGGCCGATAACGCCAATCGGCTGGTAACCGGAAAACTCCGTATCCTGCAGTTCCGCCCAGCCGGCGTGGTGATAGAAATGCCTCGCGACCAGCGGGACGTCGAGATCGCGGGTTTCGCGGATCGGCTTGCCGTTGTCGAGCGCCTCAAGCACGGCGAACAGCCGCGCATGGCGCTGAACCATGCGGGCGAGCGCGTAGATGTGACGCGCGCGCTTCTTTCCGCCGATCGCCTGCCAGGACGACTGGGCTTTCGCCGCCGCCGCGACCGCTGCGTCAATGTCGGCGTCGGCGCCGAGCGCGACGGTAGCCAGTATATTTCCGGTCGCCGGCTCGATCGTGTCGAAGCTCTTTGCTTTCGGCTCGGTGAAGCGCCCATTGATGAAATGCCCGAATCGCTCGTTGTGCGCCGCCAGCCAGCTGCGCGCGTTGCCGTCGTCTTCCGGGGCGGGTCCGTAATCCATGCTGTCGAGATAGTCCGCTACTGACATGATACTTGTCCTCAGCCCATCGGATGGCGGTTGAAGGCCGAGTAGCGGCCAGTGACGTGATGCTCAAGCTGACGTTCGATGTCGGCCAGCAGCGATGAGGCTCCAAAGCGCAAGAGATCCGGCTCCAGCCAGCGCCGGCCCAGTTCCTCTTTCATCAGGATCTGGTAGGCCAGCACATCCTTGGCCGTTGAAATTCCTCCGGCCGGTTTGAACCCGATCAACTGGCCGGTGCGCGCCTGGTATTCGCGGATCATTCTCAGCATGACGAGGCTGACAGGCAATGTTGCGTTGGCGCTCTCCTTGCCGGTGGACGTCTTGATGAAATCAGCGCCCGCCATCATGCAGACCAGAGACGCCTTGGCGACATTGCGCAGCGTCCTGAGGTCGCCAGTCGCCAATATCGCCTTGACGTGCGCGTCGCCGCAAGCCGCGCGATAATCCCGCATCTCATTGTAGAGCGCTTTCCAGTCGCCGGTCAGCACATGTTCGCGGGTGATCACGATGTCGATCTCCCCCGCGCCGTCGGCGACTGACGCCTCGATCTCCCGGACCTTCGTGTCATGCGGGGCAAGACCAGCCGGAAATCCGGTGGAAACAGCCGCGACCGGAATCATGCTGCCTTCGAGTGCCTCGACGGCGGTCGCGACGAAACGGTGATAAACGCAAACGGCGCCGGTTGAAATACGCCGGTCAGCGACGCCAAGCGCCTCCAGGATATCCGGCCGGATCGGGCGCATCGCCTTGGCGCAAAGCCGCTTGACGCGGTTGGCCGTATCGTCGCCATTCAGCGTCGTGAGATCTATGCAGGTGACTGCTTTCAGCAACCAACCCGCCTGGGCGTCCTTTTTGACGGACCGCCGCCCGGAGAGCGTCGTACAGCGCCTTTCGACGGCTGACGTGTTGATACGGACCTCGTTGACCCAATCGAGCTCCAGCGGCATGCCCGGGTTTCGGGGAATGGCGTTGCCGTGCAAACCGGCGGGCGCTGACCCGGTTTCGGCGACCTGAATATGTTCTGTCATGCTGTAGTGATATGTGTGATCACACTTGGAGTCAACGACCATTTCCACTATTCATAACTGCATGGGAGCCCTGCAGGGCAAATTTCAAGGTAGCCATTTTTTGTGCGGTGCAATAAGGTGCGCCCGAAACCTCAAATTCCCTCACCCACATTTGGACGATTTTTTGCTCAAGCCAGCCTACGCAGCCATCAGCATGCCAATACGCAGGATGCGAAACCAGGACCAGTTTCCCCTGAATCCGGATCGCGTCCGCATCGAACTCCTTTCAGGATTGACCGTCGCTCTCGCCCTCGTGCCCGAAGCCGTCGCCTTTGCCTTCGTCGCAGGCGTCAATCCGCTTGTCGGCCTCTACGCAGCCTTCATTGTCTGTCTGATCACTTCCGTCTTCGGAGGCCGTCCGGGCATGATTTCGGGCGCGACGGGGGCCCTGGCCGTCGTCATGGTCTCGCTTGTCGCCAGCCATGGCGTCAATTATCTGTTCGCCGCCGTCGTCCTGATGGGGCTGCTGCAGATCGTGGCCGGCATTTTCCGGCTCGGCCGATTCATCCGGCTCGTGCCGCATCCGGTCATGCTCGGTTTCGTCAACGGGCTCGCGATCGTCATCTTCCTGGCGCAGTTCAGCCAATTCAAGGTCACAGGCCCCGACGGCGCCAAGACGTGGATCAGCGGACTGCCGCTTGTCTACATGCTGGGCCTCGTCGCCTTGACGATGGCCGTGATCCATTTCGTGCCGCGGCTGACCCGTCTGGTTCCGGCGCCGCTGGCTGCTATTCTGGTTGTGGCCGCTGTGGTGATCGGTTTCGACATTCCGGTTCCCCGCGTCGGCGACATGGCGTCGATTGCCGGCGGATTGCCTGAATTCGCCATCCCGTCCGTCCCCTTCACACTCGAAACGCTCGAGATCATCCTGCCCTACTCGATCATTTTCGCCGCGATCGGCCTGATCGAAAGCCTTCTGACCTTCAACCTTGTCGGCGAGAAGACCGGCACGCGCGGCGGCGCGTCACAGGAATGCGTGGCGCAGGGCGCAGCCAATGTAGTGACAGGATTCTTCGGCGGCATGGGCGGTTGCGCGATGATCGGACAGTCGATGATCAACGTCGAATCCGGAGCGCGGACACGGCTGTCCGGCATAACGGCGGCCGTCTTACTGTTGAGCTTCATCCTGTTCGCTTCATCGCTGATCGAACAAATCCCGCTGGCTGCTCTGGTCGGCGTGATGTTCATGGTGGTGATCGGCACTTTCGCCTGGAAGAGCTTTACGATCATCACGCGCGTCCCGCGCATCGACGCCGCCGTTATCATTCTCGTGACGATCATCACCGTCTTGACGGACCTCGCCATCGCGGTGGTTGCCGGCGTGATCATATCGGCGCTCGCCTATGCGTGGAGCAACGCAACGCGGATCCGGGCGACTGTCGAGGATACGGACGACGCCCGCATATACAGCATCGAGGGACCGCTGTTCTTCGGTTCTGCAGCCGGCTTTCAGGAACTCTTCAAGCCTGACGAAGATCCCGACCACGTCATCGTCGACTTCAAGTCATCGCGGGTGGCGGACCAGTCTGCGCTGCAGGCGATTGAAGCGCTTGCCTCCAAATACGAAGCGGCGGGCATCCGTCTGGAATTGCGACACCTGTCGCGCGACTGTCATGCGCTGCTCTCGAAAGCAGGTCAGCTCATGATCGATTCCGACGATGACCCGGACTACGGCCTAGCCGTCCACTACGGCGTCCGAATCGGCCGTTTCGACACTGCGCACTAGCGGTCCGATTCCGACATTTGCATCCCAATGATGCTCGTCCTGCAGCAAATGTCGGAAACTTCAGGACACTAGCTGGATGAATTTCTAGTGGAGCTTTAAATTTGACATTTGAAAACGAGTTCGCCTCTTGCGGGGCTCAAATGTCAAATCTGCTCCACTAGACGTGCTGGCCGCCATTGATATGGATCTCGCTGCCCGTCACGTAGGATGACGCGCTGCTGCACAGGAAGAAGATCGTCTCTGCCACTTCGGCCGTCGTCCCAAGCCTGCGCAGCGGAATGTTCTCGACGATCTTGTCGGTTCCGGGCGACAGGATCGCCGTTTCGATTTCACCGGGCGCAATGGCGTTGACGCGAATGCCGTGCGGTCCGAAATCCGCCGCCATTTCGCGCGTCAGAGAGGCAAGCGCCGCCTTTGACGTCGCATAGGCGGTGCCGGCGAAGGGGTGCACGCGAGAGCCGACGATTGAGGTGACGTTGACGACCGAACCTTTCGCTGTTTCCAGTTCCCTGAACAGGCCGCGCGCAAGCATGATGGGCGCAAAGAAATTGACCTGGAAGACATCGCGCCACACATGCATGGGCGTTTCCAGCGAGTTCATACGCTTGCCGTCATCTGTCTTGGGAGAGATGCCGGCGTTGTTGACCAGCGCGTCCAGCCGTCCGCCCTCCGTTTCCAGGCGATGGCGGATTTCGGCGACTGCGCTGCCGACGTCCTCCGGGTCGGAGAGATCGATCTTGATATGATCCTCCGGACCGGCCGGCCATGGGCAGTTCTCGGCAAAGGACTGCCTGGAACAGGTGATCACCCGCCAGCCATCGCGTGAAAACCGCTTGACCGTCGCATGTCCAATTCCGCGGCTCGCGCCCGTCAGCACCAGTGTCTTGCGGACGGTGTCGCCCATATCCTGCTCCGTCAATCCAGTGTGAACCTGTCCTGCCCTATGTAGACCACCTGCATCGGGATAGCGAGCGCCGATTGAACAGGATGGGCGGATTGCCGCCAGCCGCCCGCTGCTGATAGACAGGGAAGCCACTATCGAAACCGGCAGACCATGAAACCCGAGCTTCCCAGACTTCCTGTCAGCGCCGTCCTGCCCGACCTTCTGTCGGCGATGGCGAGGTCGCAAAATGTCGTGCTTGCCGCGCCGCCGGGCGCTGGCAAGACAACGCTGGTCCCGCTGCATCTGCTCGACGAACCGTGGGCGATGCAGGGACGAATCATCATGCTTGAGCCGCGAAGACTGGCGACGAGAGCCAGCGCCCGGCAGATGGCGCGTCTTCTCGGCGAAAAGGCCGGCCAAACCGTCGGCTACAGGACCCGGCTTGATACACGGGTATCCGGCGACACACGCATCGAGGTGGTGACGGAAGGCGTCTTCACCCGCATGCTACTGGACGATCCCGATCTGCCCGGCGTCTCTCTTGTCATATTCGACGAATTTCACGAGAGGTCGCTGGACGCCGATTTCGGACTGGCGCTGGCGCTCGACGTGCAATCGGCGTTGCGCGAGGATCTGAGGATTCTCGTCATGTCGGCGACGCTCGACGTCGCGCGCGTCTCCGCCCTGCTCGGCGATGCGCCGGCAATCGAAAGCGCAGGGAGAAGTTTCCCGGTCGATCTGCGTTATGAGGAGCGCCCTTCCGGGATTGATATCGCAGCTTTTATGGCGCGCATCATCCACCGGACGCTCGATACGGAAGAAGGCTCCATACTCGCCTTTCTGCCGGGACAGGCCGAAATCAGGCGAACGGCCGAAGCGCTGGAGAAGGATCTGCCGGGCGACGCCGTGATCGCGCCGCTCTTCGGCAACCTTTCGGGCGCCGAACAGGACGCCGCAATCCGGCCGGCCGAACCCGGGCGGCGGAAGGTCGTTCTCGCTACGTCAATCGCCGAAACGTCAATCACCATCGAAGGCGTGAGGATCGTCATCGATAGCGGACTGCAGCGCCAGCCGGTTTATGAAGCAGCCACGGGAATCACCCGGCTGGATACCGTTCGGGTGTCGCGCGCCTCGGCAGACCAGCGCGCCGGCCGCGCCGGACGGACCGCGCCGGGCACAGCGATCCGGTTGTGGCGTCGCGAACAGACGGATTCCATGATCGCCTTTACGCCGCCGGCGATCCTCGCGAGCGACCTGAGCGGCTTGGTACTCGACTGCGCCTCCTGGGGCGTGACCGATCCGTCGAGCCTCGCCCTGATCGATCCGCCGCCGACGGCGGCAATTGCCGAGGCGCGCAAGCTGCTGGTCTCGCTGGGCGCGATCGATCACAGCTTTGCAATTACGCCAAAAGGCGAGACGATGCGGCGTCTCGGCCTGCCGGCGCGCCTCGCGGCAATCGTGATCGCGGCTGCGGAGACAGGCGCAGCGGCCACCGCCGCGCAACTGGCCGTACTTGAAGGCGAGCAGGGGCTTGGGGGCAACGCGACGGATCTGGAGCACCGTCTCTCCCGTTTCCGCAGCGACAGCAGCCCGCGGGCGAAATCCGCCCGTTCGCTGGCACAGCGCATCGCCGTCAAGGCCGGCGGCGCAGAGAAGGACGAACAAATCGCGGCAGGTCCCCTGTTGCTCGCGGGGTATCCCGACCGGGTGGCGATGCGGCGCGGCAGCGACCATGGGCGCTGCTTCTACAGCCTCGCCAATGGCCGCGGCGCCTTCCTTGAGGAGAGCGATCCGCTATCGAACGAAGAATTGCTGGTGGTGACCGATCTCACAGGGCAAACCGCTTCGCAACGCATCCTGTCGGCGGCGCGGATCGACCTGACCGATATCGCCTCCCGCATTGAGGAAAGCGAGGAATTCCGGTTTGACGCAGACAGCGGCGCTGTCCGGGCCCGACGCGCCAGGCGTCTCGGCCGGCTCCTCCTGGGCGAGGTCGCATTGCCCGTCAAGGCCGGCGCCGAAGCGTCGCACGCTCTTGCGGAAGGCATTCGCAAGGTGGGACTGAACACGCTCCCCTGGAGCCAGGAATGCCAGCACTTTCGCGCCAGGATCGGATGGCTGCGTCGAACGCTGGACGATGAATGGCCGGACCTTTCGGACGACACGCTTGAAAATACCATGGACAGGTGGTTTGAACCCTTCCAGCCGAACGTGACGTCCATCCGGGAGATCGACGTCTCCGCCCTGACGCACGGTCTTCGCTCGCTGGTCGATCCTTCCCTTCTGGCGCAGATAGACCGACTTGCCCCAACGCATTTCACCACGCCGGCGGGTTCCCGGCTGCCCGTCGACTATTCCGGCGACGCGCCAGCGCTCTCCGTGCGCGTGCAGGAACTGTTCGGGCTGAAAAGCCATCCAGCCATCGCCGGTGGTTCCGCGCCGCTGGTTCTTGAATTGCTGTCGCCGGCCCACAGGCCGATCCAGACCACCCGCGATCTGCCCGGTTTCTGGACCGGCTCGTGGCGGGACGTCCGCGCCGACATGCGCGGACGCTATCCAAAACATCACTGGCCGGAGGATCCCGGCGCCGCCGAGCCGACAAGCCGCGCCAAACAGAACAAAAGACGGTAGACTTATGATTTCGGCAGGTTAGATCAGTTTCATGGCTATGGAATATTCGACCTATATCGACGCGGCGCGCGATTCCGGCAGGCTCCGCATCCAGACACTGATCCGGCTGCGCGTGCTCGCCATCATTGGCCAAAGCGTAACCGTCCTGGGAGTCGCGTACGGCCTTGGATTCGATGTCCCGGTCGCCGCCTGTTTCGCCCTGATCGCGTTGCTTGCCGTCTTCAACGTGGTTTTGAGGGTTTGCTATACGACCACCCATCGGCTGGAACCGGCGACCTCGACGCTGATCCTCAGCCTCGACACGCTCCAACTGGCGGGTCTGCTCTATATGACCGGCGGTCTCGACAATCCGTTTTCCCTTCTCATATGCGTTCCGGTGATTATCGCGTCTGCGTCGCTACCGGTGCGATATATCGTAATCGTCGGCTGCGTGGCGGCCGCCGCTGTCACCGTGATCGCCTTCTACCATTGGCCATTGCCCTGGCATGAAGGCGCTGTGTTCAAGTTTCCGCCAGTTCTGCTTGTCGGCTCCTGGATCGCCATCGTGTCGACATCGGCCTTCGCCGCCTTCTACGCCTATCGCGTTTCGGCTGAAGGCCAGGAACTTGCGCAGGCGCTCGCCGCCACGGAATTCGCCCTGCAACGTGAACAACACCTCTCCGCGCTCGACGGTCTGGCGGCCGCAGCAGCCCATGAACTCGGGTCGCCTCTCGCCACGATCACCATCATTGCGCGTGAAATGGAAAAGGCGCTCGGCGGTGATGAACGCTATGGCGAGGACGTGCATCTTCTGAAAAGCCAGAGCGAACGCTGCCGCGACATCATTCGCCGGCTCACCACGCTCTCCAGTTCGGGCGAGGCGCATCTGCGAAATCTTCCACTCACGTCGCTGATTGAGGAGGTGATCGCGCCACACCGAGAGTTCGGCGTGGAGATCCAGGTCGAGCACAGTTTCGACGATGGCGGCGAGCCGGTCGGCAGGCGCAACGCCGGCATTGTTCATGGTCTCGGCAATCTGGTGGAGAACGCCGTCGACTTCGCCGGTTCTGTCGTGCGCGTCGAAACGCGCTCCGACAAGAATCGCGTCCGCGTCACAATCACCGATGACGGCCCGGGATTTACTCCCGAGGTGCTGACGCGCATCGGCGACCCCTATGTCACCAGACGGTCGCGCAACGCGAATTCAAGCGCCGGAGGCATGGGCCTCGGACTGTTTATCGCAAAAACCCTGCTTGAGCGCTCGGGTGCGACGCTGGCCTTTTCCAATGCCGCGGGCGGTGGCGCGCAGGTGACGATTACATGGCCGAGAAAAGCGATGGTGGCTGACGCGGAAGTCTGATCGCCGGACGGGGTGCGACACTATTGGCTTTTTTGTTTCAGGGCCTTATGTAGCAATCAACGATACAGGAAACGATCTGATGAGTATGGCGCCAGAGAGCGAAGCAGTCGAGATTCTCGGCGAGGACCGGTCGCTTTTGCTTGTCGATGACGACGGGCCATTCGTCCGCCGTCTCGGCAGGGCCATGGAAAGCCGCGGATTCGAAGTAACCCTTGCCGAATCAATCGCAGAAGGACGTGCGGCGATCCGGAGCAAACCGCCGCAATATGCAGTTATCGACCTGCGGCTCGAGGACGGAAACGGTCTTGAACTGATCGAGGCGCTCCGCAAGGTTCGCGAGGATACGCGAATCGTAATGCTGACCGGCTACGGCAATATCGCGACCGCCGTGAATGCGGTAAAACTCGGCGCGATCGACTATCTGTCGAAACCCGCCGACGCAGACGATGTCTTCGCGGCCCTGACCTGCAAGCCGGGAGAGAAGGTCGAGCCGCCGGAAAATCCGATGTCAGCGGATCGGGTACGCTGGGAACATATTCAGCGTGTCTATGAAATGTGCGATCGTAACGTGTCGGAGACGGCAAGGCGGCTCAACATGCACCGCCGGACCTTGCAGCGTATTCTTGCAAAGCGCGCGCCGCGCTGAAGTTTCCGAGTTAAATTATCCCGTCATCCGCAGCCTGCTGATAGGCAAGTTGTTCGGCATAAAGCAGCCTGTCGGCGCTCGCACGGGCGAACCGCAGCGTAAGCGCCTTGCGGCTGGCCGGCGGCAGACGGTGTTCCGGGGCGTCGCGCATGATCTCGGCGCCGTAGCCGTCCGACAGGATCATCCCGCAATCATCCGGAAAGATTTCCAGCGGCACGCCCGGATGTGTGGCGAAAAACAGACGATCGCAATGCAGCCGATAATCAGGCCATTTGGAGTCGACCCGAAAATCCTCAATCGACGATTTGATTTCGACGATCCAGATTTCTCCCTTGGCGGATAGGGAGACGAGATCCGCCCGCCTGCCGCTCGCGAGGCCGAGCTCCGGCAACATGGCGTGCTGCATGTCGCGCAACAGCTTCTGAACGCCGCGTCGCACGAGCAAAGCCCGCTCGGACTGGCGGCCGTCTACAAGCGTGGGTTCCGGATGGGGCGATACGATCGGCATTGTCGAAAACGGAGATACGACTCGTTTGTTGCGGTTTCGTTCCATAATACCGCTCCATCCGCCTGATGGGAACCGCCAGCGGACAGTTGTAGGAAAGACATACTGGCAAGGAGAATGACAGTTTTTTGATTTATCTGGACAAGGAAGCACTTGCCAATCCGGGATTTATACAAATAAACCATGAATATCGCAGAGTTTGTTCGAAGCGATCGCAATAGGGGACGTGTGTGACTTTGATAGATAGAAGAGGAGCTCTCGCTTTTCTGGGTCTGGCCGGCTTAACTGCATTGGCTGGGTGCACGACAAGCGGGCCGCAATTCACGGAACAGGTATTCACGAGTGAATACGGCGCCGTGAAGGATGGCGGCTACACCATACCGGCTGTTCCCATTGACAGGGTTCCAACACAGTTTCACCGGCAGGTTGTCACCTATCGGACAAAGGAAAAGCCTGGAACAATCATCGTGGATACCCGCAGCCGGCACCTCTACTATGTCATGCCGGGCAACAAGGCGATGCGCTACGGAATTGGCGTCGGGCGCGCCGGATTCGCCTGGGAAGGCGAGGCCTATGTGTCCTGGAAGCAGCCTTGGCCGCGCTGGCATCCGCCGAAGGAAATGATCGCCCGCGATCCGCGGCTCAAGAAATACGCCGATGGCGGCCAGGCGCCGGGTCTTGGCAACCCTCTGGGCGCTCGCGCGCTTTACCTGTTCGACAACAATGGCAAGGACACGCTCTACCGGCTGCACGGCACGCCCGAATGGAAATCGATCGGAACGGCCGCCTCGTCCGGCTGCATCCGCCTGATGAACCAGGACATCATCGATCTTTATTCCCGGGTTAAACCAGGCAAAAGCGCCAAGGTCGTCGTGATTCAGTAAATTTCCCAAACACAGTTTAACAACAACGGCCCGGCTGCTCATTGCAACCGGGCCGTTTTCAATTGATGGTCGCGTCGGGTCAGGCCGCGGCGACCGCGCGTTTCGCCATTACCTTGACGAGGTGGGCGCGATATTCGGCGGTGCCGTGGATATCCGACAGCATGCCGCCCGGATCGACGCTGACGCCGTCGAGCGCATCGGGAGAGAAACTGCCTGAAAGCGCCTGCTCCATGTCGGACGCGCGATAGACGCCGTCCGATCCGGCGCCGGTGACGCCGACGCGCACCGTTCCGCCCTTTTTCGCCACGAACACCCCGGCCATGGCGTACCGCGACGCCGGGTTCGGGAACTTCTGATAGGCGGCGCTGTCCGGCGCCTCGAAAGACACAGCGGTGACGATTTCATCGTCGCCAAGAGCCGTCTCAAACATGCCGACAAAGAAGTCGTCGGCCGCAATTTCCCGCTTGTTGGTGTGGATGGTTGCGTTCAGCGCAAGCATGGCTGACGGATAATCGGCGGCGGGATCGTTGTTGGCGATCGATCCGCCGATCGTCCCCATATGGCGTACATGTGGATCGCCAATATGAGAGGCAAGGCCCGCGAGCGCCGGGCAGGCGCTCTGGATATCGGCAGAACCAGCGACTTCCGCATGGGTCGTTCCGGCGCCGATTTTCACGACGCCGCCGCTGACGGAAATGCCCTTGAGTTCGGCGACGTGACGCAGATCGACGACGTCTGTTGGCGCGGCAAGCCGCTGTTTCATCGTCGGAATGAGCGTCTGCCCGCCGGAAAGCAGTTTTCCTTCCTCGGCCGCCGCCAGCATCTGTTCGGCCTCCGAAAGCGAGGAAGCCCGGTGATAATTGGTCGCATACATGTGAGTACCCTTTCCTCGAATTCCTATTTCGCGTTCAGAGCGGCCCAGACATTCTGGGGCGTCGCCGGCATGGAAAGATCATTGTTGCCGATCGCATCCGTGATCGCATTGATGAGCGCTCCCGGCGAACCGATGGCGCCTGCTTCGCCGCACCCCTTGATCCCGAGTGGATTGGAGGGGCAAGGCGTCGTCGTTGTCAAGACGTTGAAGGACGGCAGGTCATGGGCGCGCGGCATGGCGTAGTCCATGTAGCTGGCCGTCAGCAATTGTCCTGACTCCGGATCGTAGGCGCACCCTTCGAGCATCGCCTGGCCAATTCCCTGCGCGACGCCGCCATGAACCTGGCCCTCGACGATCATCGGATTGATGATGTTGCCGAAATCGTCGGCCGCCACGAACTGTATGATCTGCGTGGTTCCGGTGTCCGGATCCACTTCGACCTCACAAATATAGCAGCCGGCCGGGAAGGTGAAGTTGGACGGATCGTAGAACGACGTCTCCTTCAGCCCCGGCTCCATGCCGTCCGGCAGATTGTGCGCAGTGTAGCAGGCAAGCGAAACTTCGTGCCATGCAAGCTTCTTGTCGGTGCCGGCGACCTTGACCTCGCCGTTTTCGATGACGATGTCGCTTTCATCGGCCTCGAGCAGGTGGGCGGCGACCTTCTTGGCCTTGGCCTCGACCTTGTCGAGCGCGCCGGCGATCGCCGACATGCCGACAGCGCCCGAGCGGGAGCCGTAGGTTCCCATGCCCATCTGCACCTTGTCGGTGTCGCCGTGAACGATGGAGATTGAATCCAGGCCGACCCCGAGGCGTTCCGCGACGAGCTGCGCGAAGGTGGTCTCGTGACCCTGGCCGTGGCTGTGCGATCCCGTCAGTACCTCAATAGTGCCGACGGCGTTGACCCGCACTTCGGCTGATTCCCATAGCCCGACGCCGGCGCCAAGCGAACCGACGGCCTTCGACGGCGCGATGCCGCAGGCCTCGATATAGCAGTTGAAGCCGATGCCGCGCAGCTTGCCGCGAGCTTCGGCCTCCGCCTTGCGGGCCGGGAAACCGGCGTAATCCGCGGCTTCCATGGCGACGTCCAGCGACGCTTCGAAATCGCCCGCATCATAGGTCATGATGACCGGCGTTTCATGCGGGAATGTCTTCACGAAGTTGATGCGGCGCAGTTCCGCCGGATCCATGTCGAGCTGCCGCGCCGCCGTCTCCATGGCGCGTTCCACCAGGTAGGAGGCTTCAGGCCTCCCCGCGCCGCGATAGGCGTCGACGGGGGTGGTGTTTGTATAGACCGTGCGGACATTCGCGAAGATGTTCGGAATGTCATACTGGCCGGAAAGCAGCGTCGCGTAGAGATAGGTCGGCACCGACGACGAAAACAGCGACATGTAGGCGCCGAGGTTGGCGAGCGTGTCGATCTTGAAGGCGGTAATCTTCTTGTTCGCGTCGAGGGCGATCTTGATAGTCGACAAATGATCGCGGCCATGGGCGTCCGTCATGAAGGACTCAGTCCTGTCCGCCACCCATTTGACCGGTACGCCGGTGCGCTTTGAAGCCCACAGGCAGACGATCTCTTCCGGATAGATGAAGATCTTGGAGCCGAAGCCTCCGCCGACATCGGGCGCAATGACGCGCAGCTTGTTTTCCGGCGCGACGTTGTAGAAGGCGCTCATGACGAGCCGCGCCACATGCGGGTTCTGCGACGTCGTCCAGCAGGTATAGTGATCCTCGCCCGGATCATAATGCCCGAGGGTCGCCCGCGGCTCCATGGCGTTGGGGATCAGCCGGTTGTTCGAGACTTCCAGTTCGACGATATGGGCCGCGTCCGAAATCGCTTCTTCCACCGCGGTCTCGTCGCCGATCGTCCAGTCGAAGACCAGATTGTTTTCCGCCACAGGATGGATTTGCGGCGCGCCGGGCTCGACGGCCGTCACGAGATCGGTGACCGCGTCCAGCTCCTCGTAGTCGATCACGACCTTTTCGGCCGCTTCCCGCGCGATCGCCTTGGTTTCGGCGACGACGATCACGACCGCCTCGCCGACATAGCGCACCGTATCTCCAGCCAGCGGACGCCAGTCGCCCATTTTCATGGGAGAGCCGTCGCGGGAATGGATCATCCAGCCGCAGATCAGATTGCCGATGCCGTCGGCCGCAAGCTGATCGCCATCGAGGACGTCGATCACGCCCTCAACCGCCAGCGCCTCGCTTTTGTCGATGCCCTTGATCCTGGCGTGGGCGTGCGGGCTGCGCACGAAAATCGCGTGTTTCATGCCAACGACATTCATGTCGTCGGTATAGCGACCTTTGCCCGTGATGAAGCGCCTGTCTTCCTTGCGCGCAACGCGGGCGCCAATTCCTTCTGCAACTCCCATGGAACTTCTCCTCCCAAATCCGGAGCATGACGCTCCAGTGCAGAGTCCGGATTCCACGCTGCCGCGCCGGTGACCAACCGGACGTTACGGAGGCGAGCGGACTCCCGTAATTGTCCGGTTATTCGGCAGCCTGCCTGGCGCCGCCGATTTCAGCGGCTGCAGCGAGGATCGACTTGACGATATTGTGGTAGCCCGTGCACCGGCAGATATTGCCTTCGAGTTCCGAGCGAACCGTCGCTTCGTCGAGATCGCCGCCATGACGTTCGATCATGTCGACCGCAGCCATGATCATGCCCGGCGTGCAGAAGCCGCATTGCAGGCCATGATTCTCGTGAAAGGCTTTCTGCACCGGGTGCAGCACGTCGCCATTCGCAAGGCCTTCGATCGTGGTGACCGACGAACCGGACGCCTGAGCCGCCAACATTGTGCACGACTTGACGGCCTTGCCGTCCACATGCACAACGCAAGCGCCGCATTGCGACGTGTCGCAACCGACATGGGTGCCGGTGAGCGCGAGATTGGAACGAAGAAATTCGACGAGAAGCGTTCTGTCCTCGGCTTCGCCGCTGACTGTCCGCCCGTTCACCGTCATTGATATGCTTGCCATCGATTTCCTCCCAGGAAACGATACTTGACTGACACAACGCAGGGTCCTGCGTCATTTTTCGGTCCGGCCGCGCGGTCGTGGAGAACGACCGGCAACAGACGGAGCAACGACTGGAGTATTTTTGCTGTCGCTAGAATCGACATAGATTTTAATTACTCCAATTCAATGGAGCCAGCGAAACGGTCCGGTGTCAAGTGTGAAGGTCAGCAGGTCTATATGCAGCGGCCGCCATCGACCTCCATGATCACGCCCGTCACCATGCCGGCCTCGTCCGAGCACAGGAAACACGCCGCATTGCCCATATCCTCAGGCGTCGAGAAGCGACCGATCGGTATCGTTGAAAGAAACTTCGCGCGCATCTCCGGCGTGTCCTCGCCCATGAAGCTCTTCAGCAACGGGGTCTCTCCCGCGACCGGGGCAATCGCGTTGACGCGAATGCCCTGAGGCGCCAGCTCCACAGCCATTGTCTTCGTCGCCGTGATCATCCAGCCCTTGGAGGCGTTGTACCAGTTTAGCCGCGGCCGGGGACTGACGCCGGCGGTGGAAGCGACATTCATAATGGCGCCCTGCTTCCGGCTTTTCATGTGCGGAACGATGCTGCGCGCCGTCAGGTAAACGGACTTGACGTTGACCGCCAGCACCCTGTCGAAATCCTCCTCCGACACGTCTTCCATCGCCATTGGCAGATGCGTGACGCCGGCGTTGTTGATGAGGATGTCGATCGCGCCAAAGGCGTCCAGCGCCGCCTGCGTCATCGCCTCAACGCTTTCGCCTTTCGACACGTCCACGGCTTGCGCGACGGCGGCGTCGCCGAGTTCAGCGGCGAGGGCCGCCGCCGCCTCGCCATTGACGTCGGCGATCATGACCCGGGCGCCTTCACTGACGAATTTTCGCGCGATGCCGGCGCCGAATCCGGACGCGCCTCCCGTCACGATGGCCGATTTTCCTTCAAGCCGCATGCTTTTCACTCCCCTTGTTTCTATCCGTGATGGGCGGCGACGGTCTTGAGGACCGAGAAACCGTAGAGGGCTTCGAAACCCTTTTCGCGTCCGTGACCGGATCGGCCGACGCCGCCAAACGGCAGTTCGACGCCGCCTCCGGCGCCGTAGTTGTTGATGAAGACCTGGCCGGACCTGATGGCCTTCGCCATGCGCATCTGTCGCGCGCCGTCGCGCGTCCACACGCCGGCGACCAGACCGTAATCGGTGCCGTTGGCGATTGCGACCGCCTCGTCCTCGCTGTCGAAAGGAATGATGACCTGAACGGGGCCGAAGATCTCGTCCTGCGCAAGGCTGTGACCGGGCGCGACGCCTTCGACCAGAGCGGGCGCAACGTA
The DNA here is from genome assembly GCF_019492055.1 of Flavimaribacter sediminis. Taxonomy (GTDB): domain Bacteria; phylum Pseudomonadota; class Alphaproteobacteria; order Rhizobiales; family Rhizobiaceae; genus Flavimaribacter; species Flavimaribacter sediminis. The sequence goes on from NZ_JAICBX010000002.1 coordinate 948,035, forward strand.
ATACCCGTTGCCCGGCGCATCATCGACGATACGACCGCGGGCGACAATATTCAGCCCGCTCTCTTCCGCGATACCGACGAAACCGTCGACGATCTGCTTTTGCCTGGCGGAAATCAGCGGACCGACGTCGAGATCGGAGGCGGCCGGCCCGACTTTCAAACTCTCGTAGCGCTGCGCCATCCGCTCCACGACCTGATCGTAGACCGAACGATGCGCGAGAATGCGCGAGGAGGCGGAGCATGTCTGCCCGGCGTTCTGGATTCCGGCGTTGACGAGGAAGGGCAGCGCCTTGTCGAGATCGGCGTCGTCGAAAACGAGCTGCGGCGATTTGCCGCCGAGCTCCAGCGTGACGGGAACCACGTTTCGCGCCGCAGCCGCCTGAACCAGCCTGCCGACGGCGACCGATCCGGTGAAGGAAATATGATCGACGCCGGTATGGGCCGTCAGCGCAGCGCCCGCCTCTTCGCCGAGACCAGGCACAACATTGAGCGCTCCGTCCGGCAGGCCGGCGTCCCGGGCGATCCGGGCAAAGGCCATCGCGGTCAGGCAAGCCTCCTCCGCCGGCTTCAATACTGCGGCGTTGCCCATGGTCAGGGCGGCGCCGACGGACCGGCCGATGATCTGCATCGGATAGTTCCAGGGAACGATGTGACCGGTGACGCCATGCGGCTCGCGCAGCGTGTAGACGGTGTAGCCGTCGAGATAGGGAATGGTCTCGCCATGGATCTTGTCGGCGGCGCCGCTGTAGAATTCCATGTAGCGTGCAAGCGCGATCGCATCGTTGCGCGCCTGGGTGAGTGGTTTTCCGACATCGGCGGCTTCCAGCTCGGCAAGCATGTCGACATGGTCCAGCACCAGCTTGCCTATGCGGGCAAGCACCCGGCCCCGCTCGGCCGCCGGAAGCCTGCCCCATTCGCCGTCAAGCGCCGTCCTGGCGGCTGCAACGGCGGCGTCAACATCAGCCGCCTTGCCGCGGGCGATCTCGCCCATGGTCTCGCCGGTCGACGGGTTCTCGATCGGCAAGGTCTCGCCGTCCGCCGAAGCGATCCAGTGACCCCCGATGAAACATTTTGCCGGGCTGAAGCCCGGATTGTCGGGACGTTCCATTTCAATCATCTTTCAGAATTGCGGTGTTCGCGCGCCTCACGGGCGCTCAACGCCGCGTCCAGAATCGGCGTCGCAGCCAGAAGCTCCTTCGTATAGGCGTGTTGCGGATTGAGGAAGACGTCTTCCGTCGGTCCTTCCTCGACGATTCTTCCCGCCTTCATTACCATCACGCGGTCGGTGATTGCGCGCACGACCGACAGATCATGAGAAATGAACAGGTAGGATACGGCCAGCCGGTCGGACAGATCGGCAAGCAGGTCGAGGATCTGCGCGCGGATTGACACATCGAGCGCCGACACCGCCTCGTCGAGCACGATCAGCGACGGTTCAATGATCAGCGCGCGGGCGATGGCGATCCGCTGTCGCTGACCGCCGGAAAATTCGTGAATGTATTTGTCGGCGTCCGAGGCCCGCAGGCCGACATCGGTCAAGGCGCTGACAATCCGCTCGCGGCGCTCGGCGCCTGTGGGTGGATTGTCGAGCAGATGGAACGGTTCGGTGATCAGCCGGTCCACCCGATGTCGCGGATTGAAGGAACTGTAAGGATCCTGGAAAACGACCTGCACCTGTCGCCGGCTTTTGATGTTTGGTCCGCCGCCCGATGAGGAGAACAGATCGCCATTGAGACGGATCTCGCCGCCCTGAATCGAATCGAGCGCCAGGATGGCGCGGGTGAGCGTCGACTTGCCGCAACCGCTTTCGCCGACGAGGCCGACATTCTCGCCCCGCGCAATTTTGAGCGACACGTTGTCAACGGCCCGAAATCGGCCAGGCGCGGAAAACAGCGACGTGCGCGGCAGCGCGTAATCGCGGATGACGTCGTCTACCTGCACGACCGGCGGTTTCGCCGCGTCGATTTCGTGCGTCTTGCGCTCCGGCACATGTCCGGACGCCTCGAACAGCGCCTTCGTGTAGGGATGCGACATTCGCCGGAACAGCGGAACGGTCTTTCCCTGCTCCACCACCTCTCCGTCTTTCATGATGGCGATCTCGTCCGCCATGTCGGCGACAACGGCGAGATCGTGGGTGATCAGCACCAGACCCATGTCGTCTTCCTCGACCAGCCGCTTCAGCAGGGTGAGGATCTGCGCCTGGGTGGTGACGTCGAGCGCCGTCGTCGGTTCGTCGGCGATGAGCAGTCGTGGCTTCAGGGCGATCGCCATGGCGATGACGACGCGCTGACGCTGGCCGCCCGACAGGTTGTGCGGGTAGCGGTCGAGCGGAAAACGGTCCTCCGGCAGACCGACGCGATTGAGCGCTTCCCTGGCGATCGCCATGGCGTCCCGGCGTGAGGTTCCGGTATGAATCAGGATTGTCTCGGCCACCTGGTCGCCGATGGTCTGCACCGGATTGAGCGCCGTCATCGGCTCCTGGAACACCATGCCGATATCGTTGCCGCGGATCCGGCACATCTCCTTCTCGCTGCATTCGTTGAGCGATCTGCCGTCCAGCCTGATATGGCCGGACCATTCCGATCCGCCCGGCAGGAGCTGCATGACGCTCATCGCCGTCATCGATTTTCCCGAGCCGGATTCCCCGACAATGCCCAGAACCTTGCCGGCCTCCAGGAAGAGGGAGACGTCGCGCAGGATCGGCAATCCATAAATCGAGAGGTTCAGCTTTTCGATTTCGAGCAGGGACATCAGCGCGCCCTTCTCAGCCGTGGGTCGAAAATATCGCGCAGGCCGTCGCCCATGAGGTTGAGGCCGAGGACGGTGAGCACAATTGCGAGACCCGGAAAGATGACGGTCTGCGGCGCAAGCGCGTAGAGCGTCTGGTGCTCGGCGAGCATGCGGCCCCAGCTCGGCAGCGGCGGCTGGGTGCCAAGCCCAACGAAGGCGAGACCGGCTTCGGCAAGGATGCCCAGTGAAAACTGGATCGTGCCCTGGACGATCAGCAGGTTGAGGATGTTGGGCAGAATATGTTCGGCGGAAATCCGCGCCTGGCCCTTGCCGGCGACGCGGGCGGCCAGCACGTAATCGCGGGTCCAAAGAGACAGGGCGGCGCCGCGCGCAAGCCGGGCAAAAACCGGAATATTGAAAATGCCGATGGCGATAATGGCGTTGATCGCTCCGGGTCCGAAGACAGCCGTGATCATGATGGCGATCAGCAGCGCCGGAAAGGCGAAGACGAGGTCGTTGCCGCGCATGATCACTTCGTCGAGCAGGCTGCCGTGGCGCGCGGCCGCCAGCAGCCCCAGCGGCACGCCGGCGACAATGCCGATGCCGACAGCAACGAGAGCAACCGCAATCGAGACGCGGGCGCCGACCATGATCATGGAAAAGATGTCACGACCGAAAATGTCCGTGCCGAACCAGTGTTCCAGCGACGGCGCTTTCAGCTTGTTCGGAATGTTGAGAACCGTGACGTCGTAGGGAACCCAGAAAAAGGAAATGACGGCCGCAAGGACGAAAAGCAGCGTCAGGAGAAAGCCGATCATGAAGCTTGGCGAGCGCAGCGCCGAGCCAAGAAGGCCGGACGCAGGCCGGGAGTTAAGCGACATGTCGCTCATGACCGCGCCCTCCTCAGCCTCGGATCGGCGATGGCGTAGGTCACGTCAACCAGGAATGTCACGAGAATGACGGCGAAGACGAGCAGCATTACAGCGCTTTTCACGACAATCAGGTCGCGCTGGGTGATCGCCTGGAAGATCAGGCTCCCCATGCCCGGAAAATAGAAGATCCGTTCGATGATGATCGCGCCGGCGAGCAGGAAGGAAAACTGCAGGCCAATGATGGTGAGCACCGGAATCAGCGCATTGCGGATGGCGTGACGCCACAGCGCCTGGCGACGGCTGAGACCCTTGGCGCGCGCAGTGCGGATGAAATCTTCGCCGAGCGTGTCGAGCAGCGAGGAACGCATGACGCGGGCAAGGATCGAGGCTTGAGGGAGCGCGAGCGCCACGGCGGGCAGGGTCATCGCCTTCATGCCTGCCCAGAAGCCGGCGTCCCAGCCGGGAAACCCGCCGGCGGAAAACCAGCGCAGAATGCCCGCGAAAACAAGCTGAAGCAGCATGGCGAACCAGAAATTGGGCACGGCGATGCCGAGCTGGGTGACGCCCATGATCGACACGTCTGTCGGCGAATTGCGTCTGGCGGCGGCGAGCACTCCGACAGGAAAGGCGATGAGCGTCGACAGCGTCAGAGCGTAGATGGTGAGCGGCAGCGACACCCAGACACGGTCGGCGATCAGGTTGCCGACAGGCACCTTGTAAGTGTAGCTCGTGCCGAACTCGCCGCGGAACATGCCGGTGATCCACTCCCAGTAGCGGACGAAGGCGGGCGCATCGAGGCCGAGGCTATCGCGCAGGGCGGCGACTGTGTCGGGCGCAGCGTTGAGGCCGAGCATGAACGACGCCGGGTCGCCCGGGACAACCTCGATAACCAGAAAAATGACGATGCTGGCCGCGATCAGGCTGAGCGCGAGAGATCCGATGCGTCTGGCCAGGAATGGGAGCATGAATTCAAATCGGACAAAGAAAAGACGGGAGCCCGTTCGGGCCCCCGTTCAGGTGCGTGTGGCTCAGTCTTCCCAGTAGACCGACGTCATGTCGTTCGCCTGGGTCGGACGGTTCGGCCAGATGCCCTTCAGCTTGGCGTTGACGACCCCGGTGTTGGCGAGCTGGAAGAGATAGCCGTTGACGTAGTCGTCGGCGATCTTCTTCTGGGCCGCCTGCAGCAGTTCGGTCCGCTTTGCGGGATCGGTCGTGTTGTTGAGATCTTCCATGATCTTCTGGAATTCCGGGCTGTCATACTGGAAATAGTAGTCCGGACGCGCATAGATGCCGATATCCATCGGCTCCGTGTGCGAGACGATCGTCAGGCCGTAATCCTTGCCCTTGAAGACCTGTTCAAGCCACTGCGCCCATTCCAGATTGCTGATCTCGGTTTCGATGCCGACATCGCGCAACTGCGCGGCGATGATCTCGCCGCCGCGGCGGGCGTAGGAGGGCGGCGGGAGTTTCAGCGTGGTGGTGAAGCCGTCCGCGAAACCGGCTTCGGCCAGCAGCTTCTTCGCCATTTCCGGATCGTAGTCCGACTGCGACGTCAGATCGACATAGGCCGGGTTATGCGGGGCGAAGTGGGTGCCGATCGGTGTACCGTAGCCGAACATTGCGCCATCGATGATGGCGCTGCGATCGATGGCGTGGGCCAGGGCTTCACGCACTTTCGGATTGTCGAAGGGCGGCTGCTTGTTGTTGGTCGAGAGGATGGTTTCGCCTTCCGTCGAGCCGACGACCACGTTGAAGCGCGGATCGGCTTCGAACTGCGCCAGGTTTTCCGGCGCCGGGAACGGCATGAAGGAATCGACATCGCCCGCCATCACCGCGGCAAAAGCTGCGTTCGGGTCCGAGATAAACTTGAAGGTGACTTTTTCAAGCTTCGCCGGCTCACCCCAGTAATCCGGGTTTTTCACGAGGTCGATATGGTCGCCCTCGACCCAGTCGTCGAACTTGAAGGCGCCGGTTCCAACCGGGTTGGTGGCGTTTGTGGCGGCCGTTTCCGGCGCGACGATAACCGCGTCGCCCCAGGCGAGATTGAAGAGAATGCTGCCGTTCGGCTTGGAAAGTGTAACCTTGACCGTAGAAGGATCGACGACCTCGACCGATTCGATGTCCGCATAGAGCGCCTTCTGGGCGTTTGTGGATTCTTCCGCATTGATGCGATCGAGCGAGAACTTGACGTCTTCGGCAGTGAAGTCGGATCCATCGTGAAACTTCACGCCTTCGCGCAGCTTGAAGGTGTAGACCTTGCCGTCGTCAGAGATTTCCCAGGATTCGGCGAGGCCCGGCACGACGCTGCCGTCGGAGGTGAAACGGGTCAGGCCCTCGAACACGTTCGAGTAGGTGACTTCGTCAATAGCGGCAGCCGCGCCGCCTGTCGGATCGAGATTCGGCGGCTCGAGCTGAGCGCCGAGCGTGACTTCCGTGTCGGCGGCGAATGCGGCCGGCGTCAACGCCGTCGAAACCGCCAGCACTCCGGCGATGGCGAATGTCCTGATGTGTGATTGCATAATCCGTTCTCCTGTAGTTCCCTGTTATTTATCGCTTATTGAAAACTGTTACTGCGGCCGCCCTGCGACTTCAAGCGCCGAGAAGATCCTCCAGAGACAGCGCCATTACCTTGGCCGAATCGATCATGTCGTCGACGCCGACCCATTCATCGGGCTGGTGGGCGAGATCGAGAATACCCGGTCCATAGGCGATACAGTCCTTCAACCGTCCGATGCGGTCAATATGCTTCTGGTCATATGTGCCGGGCGAGACGACGTATTCCGGCTTGCGCGCGAGCACCTGCTCGATCGACTTCGAGACAGAGCGCACGACCGGCGCGTCCTCGTCGGTCATGGTTGGGCTTACCTGCCACAGTTCCCGCAATTCGTAGGAAAAGCGGTCGCGTTCGCTCGTGAGCTTGTCGAGAATATCGACGATCTCCTGGCGCACTTCGTCAGCGTCTTCCTCGATCAGATAGCGCCGGTCGACGACCATGCGGCAGGAATCCGGCACGCAGGCGGAGGGAAATCCTGTGAAATCGGCTTCCGGTTCGGCCTGGCCGCCATGGAAGGAGTTGATGTTCATGGTCGACTGGCGCGCGCCTTCGGGCACGACCGGCATGGCGGTGTGCTTGTTGGCGAGCGCCGGATAGAGCGTGGTTTCGAACTCCTGAAGCACGGCGCCCATGTGTCGCACGGCGCAGTCTCCGAGAAACGGCATCGATCCGTGGGCGATGTGACCCTTCGTCTCGATCTCGGCCCACCACACGCCGCGATGACCAAGGCAGATACGGTCCTTGTTGAGCGGTTCGGGAATGATGACGTGCTGGACGCGCGACGGATCGAAATATCCCTGCTCGGCGAGCCAGGCGACGCCGCCATAGCCGCCGGTTTCTTCGTCCGCCGTTCCGGAAATCTCGATCGCGCCGGCGAAATCCGGTCGCGCGTCGATGAAGGCTTCCGCGGCGATAATCGAGGCGGCGAGCCCGCCCTTCATGTCACAGGCGCCGCGTCCGTAGATTTTTCCGTCTTCGAGTTCGCCGCCGAAAGGATCCTTCGTCCAGTCCTTTCCGGTTTCGACGACATCCGTGTGGGAGTTGAAATGCACGCACTTGCCCGGAACGCCGCCCTCGCGACGGGCGATGACGTTCCAGCGCGGATAGCGGTCACTGTCGCCCGGCGTGCCTTCGGCGCGCAGCAACTGGACCTCGAAACCACGCTTCTTCAGCCTTTCGGCAAGGTATTCGCAGATTTCAAGATAGGCTTCCCCCGGCGGATTGAGGGTGGGTATCCGGATCAGGTCCTGCGTGAGTGCAATGAGCTCGTCGCGGCGGGCGTCGATCAGGTCGAGATACGAACCGCGGACGGATTGCGCCACTCCCATGTGTTTTTCCCCGTTTGTCGCTATAAAGAAAGGGATATTTCCGCCGAGGGCGGATGACCGCAATACCGTGATACTACGAAACGTGATGAATTCGGACGCACCCGACAGCTTTCAGACCCTCAGCGCTATGGCCTTTGAACTGGCGCCTGTCGGCATTGTGCTGACCGAAGACCGCATGATCCGCGCCTGCAACACCACATTCGCAACCATATTCGGTTACGAGAAGCGCGAACTCATCGACCAGTCCTTCCGGATGCTCTATGCCTCGAACGAGGAATTCGAGCAGATGCGCGATATCGGTTTGAGGACGTTGCGCGAGGGCAAGCCCTACAGCGATGAGCGGATCATGCCGCGCAAGGACGGCAGCCTGTTCTGGTGCCGCGTCAGGGCGCACAGCCCGACGCCGGACGACCCGCTGCGGCGGACGATTCTCAGCTACGCCGACCTTTCCGGCCACCGCCCCTATGTGTCGCTGTCGGTGCGTGAACGCCAGATCATCACGCAATTGAGCAACGGGCGGACAAGCAAGGAGATTGCGCGCCAGATCGACATTTCACCGAGGACAGTCGAGTTCTACCGGTCGCGACTTTTGAAGAAATTCAAGGTCAGCAACGTGACCGAACTGCTCGCGCATCTGGGCGGAGCGCCGGAATAGCTGATCATTCGGCCTGCGCTATTTCCTAAGATATTGTTTTCGTTATTCAATTTCATTTTCTGGCTTTGTTTCGGGATTTTGCGATTTCAAGGCCGTTTTGAAATCTGGCTTCGTTTCGGGAATCTGAAAATTCAAGGTTGTCTAATCTGGGTTTGTTTCGGGAATCCATATTTTCATGGTTGGCTTTGTTTCGGGAATCCGCGTTTTTGACACCCTGCGCGCATCGGAAACGCTGAAGCCTCTCCGGCCAGCAGGGCGTTTTATAGCACGAATCGCGAAAAAATGCAGTCTGAAAGTTCCTGCTATGTTCTGCGTCGCCGACGGGCCGTATAGATCCCGGCTCGGGGGCAGGGATGAGGGTGGATTGGAAGGGCGATGCTGGTTTCCTGCTCCCGTTTCGAAGCAGACGCCTTAAGAATCGTTCTCAACCCCGCCAGCTTCCGTCCGACCACATGGCTTCCAGCGCGGCGCGATAGTCGGGATATTGGAAGCGGTAGCCGCTTTCTCTCAGTTTCGCATTGGAGACGCGTTTGTTGTCTGCGTAGAACGAGCGCGCCATCGGGGTGAGGTCGGCGTCTTCAAACGCGATTTCGGGAGGCGGCTCGACGCCCATCAGGTTGCAGGCGAATGTCACCACGTCCTGCGGCGGACACGGTTCGTTGTCGACGACGTTCCAGAAACCGCTTGCCTGCTTCTTTGCAAGATGATCCACCGCGCCCGCCACATCGGCGACATGGATGCGGTTGAAGACCTGGCCGGGTTTCACCAGCCGGCGGGCCTCGCCCCGATCGATCTTGACGAATGTGTTGCGGCCGGGACCGTATATGCCGCCCAGCCGCGCAATCGCGACGGGCATACCGGTGCGCTTTGAGAACTCCAGCCAGCCCTGTTCGGCGTCGACACGCCATTGCGAGCGTTTGTTGACCGGTTGGCTCGGCGTCTCTTCCGTCACCCAGGCCCCGTCATGATCGCCGTAAACGCCGACCGTGGAGAGATAACAGACCCACTGCAGCTTCGGCATAAAGCGCTTCAGGTCGCCGCCGGTCAGTCGCAGCAGCGGATCGCCGCGTTCATTCGGACGCACCGATTGCACGAGATGCGTCGTTCGGGCGAGCGCCTCGAGAAGCGTGTCTGTCAGGCATTCCCCGTCGAAGAGAACGGGTTCGATCCCCGCGGCTTGCAAAGCTTCGAACCTGGTCACAGCGCGGCTGGTTCCGGTAATCCGGGCTGCGCCGTCCATACGCCTTGCAATTTCCTGGCCGGAAAATCCGGCGCCGAGAATGAAGAGATCCATGTCTTGTTCCATCAGTGCGGCGGGGACAGGCGTCCGGTTGCGTGTCGCCACTCTGCAATAACGGATGTATCCGTTTCCACCCTGTCGGCAAGCCGCTGCAACCTGTCAGACGATACAAGCCTGGACAGCGCCCAGACGGCCGCGCCGCGCACCTCCGGCGACGCGTCGTCGAGCAGCGCCTCGCAGGGAGGCACAAGATCCGGATCGCCGGAGTTTCCGCAGGCGATCAGGACATTGCGCACGAAACGATCGCGGCCGATGCGCTTGATCGGCGAGCCTGAAAACAGTTTGCGAAACGCCGGATCGTCAAGGACTGCGAGATCGGCGAGCCGCGGCGCGTTCAGATCTGCCCTGGCCTGCAGTTTCGCCTCGCGCGCCGTGTTGGCGAACTTGTTCCAGGGGCAGACAGCCAGGCAATCGTCGCAGCCGTAGATGCGGTTGCCCATCGCCTCGCGGAATTCAAACGGGATCGGCCCCTTGTGCTCGATGGTGAGGTAGGAGATGCAGCGTCGCGCATCGAGCTGGTAGGGCGCCGGAAAGGCGTTGGTCGGGCAGATATCCAGGCAGGCTCGGCACGAGCCGCAGGAATCCGAGGCCGGTTCGTCGGGCGGCAGATCGACGGCGGTGAAGATCGAGCCGAGGAATAGCCAGGAGCCGAAATCGCGACTGACCAGGTTGGTGTGCTTGCCCTGCCAGCCGACGCCGGCCTTTTCAGCCAGCGGTTTCTCCATGACCGGAGCGGTGTCGACGAAGACCTTCACTTCGGCGCCTGTACGCGCCGCAAACCGGCCGGCGATGGTCTTCAGTCGTCCCTTGATGACGTCGTGATAATCACGGTGGCGGGCATAGACCGAGATTGACGCATTGCTGCGACGCTCAAGGATTTCCAGCGGATCGGAGTCCGGGCCGTAATTCATGCCGAGGATCAGAATGGAGCGTACGTCCGGCCAAAGACTGCGCGGGTGGCCGCGGCGCTCGGCGGTCTCCTCCATCCAATCCATTGTGGCGTGATACCCCTTCGCGACAAATGCCTGGAGCGCGTTCTTTGGGCGATCCGAAATCGCATCCGGCCGCACCACACGCGCAACGTCGAAACCCTCCGACCGGGCCAGGTCGACGAGGAAGGCCTTGCGCTCGTCCGGCCGCGTCGGTTTTCGCGCCGCCTCGCCCATTGTCAGAAATCCAGATCGGCGTAGTGCGAGACCGGAGGCAGGTTGCGGATCCTGTCGGCGAGCAGGGGCCGGAAGGACGGGCGGGACTTGATGCGCTGATACCACTGACGGGCCTGCGGCGCCTCATCCCATTTGATCTCGCCGATATAGTCGAGGACCGAAACCGCGCCGGCGGCCGCAAGATCGGCATAACTCATCTTGTCGCCGGCAAGCCAGTTGCGCGATCCGGCAAGCCAGTCGAGATAGCGCAAATGCTGCTTGATGTTGTTGCGCGCCATGCGCAGCGCCTTTGAATCGGGCGCTCCGCCGCCATGCTCCTTCGACATGATGGTCTTGAGGATCCGCTCGCGCGCCAGATGCCGGGTGACGTCATTGTCCATCTTCAGCAAGAACCAGTCCATCAGACGGCGCTCTTCGGCGCGCTCGAGCACATTGTCGCCCAGCAGCCGCCGGTCGCGCTTGAGGGCGCCGCATGTCTCGTCGATATATTCGGCAATCACGCCTGCGCCGCAGATCGCGTGCATCGATTCGTCAACATAGACAGGCAGTGTAGCCGCCGGATTGAGCGCCAGAAAATCGCGGCGCTGCTCCCATGGCCGCTCCTCGAGAAGCTCCGCCTCGATTGCGTATTCACGGAAAACCAGCCGGATGAAGCGTGAGGCGGCGGACACTGGATGATGATAGAGCGTTGGCATTCAGCGTATCTTGTGAAACTGAAACATTCTCCGGATTTTAACTGGCACAATCCGGCGAAAAAAAGCTATAGGGACTCGAAACCGGCGTTACAAGCGACGCTTTTTACAGCCATGGGGTCTGGTTACAGGATTCGCGAGACGCCCGCAAACGGAGCTTGTTGTTCCGACCGTTTCAGCTGGATAGACGACAGGCTCCCACATGGATGAACAGACACTGATCGGAGCGCTTCTGGGCCTCCTGGAAGGACTGACCGAATTCATTCCGGTCTCGTCGACGGCGCATCTCCTGCTTGCGGGACATTTTCTCGGATTCCAATCGACAGGACGGACTTTCGAGGTGCTGATCCAGCTCGGCGCCGTGCTCGCCATATTGTCGGTCTACTTCACGCGCCTGACGACGCTCGCCATGCAGCTTCCGTCAAGCGCGAAAGCGCGGCGATTCGTCTTCTCGATCCTGCTCGCCTTCCTGCCCGCGGCGGTGATCGGCGTCATCGCGCACGACTTTATCAAGACGGTGCTGTTCGAAACGCCCCTGCTTATCTGCATCGTGCTCATACTCGGTGGCTTCGTGCTGATGGCGGTCGATCGCCTGAAGCGCGAGCCGATCTACACCGACGTGATGGATTATCCGCCGTCGCTCGCCTTCAAGATCGGCCTTTTCCAGTGCCTGGCGATGATTCCGGGAACGTCGCGATCAGGCTCGACGATCGCCGGCGCGCTGCTCATGGGGACCGACAAGCGCTCGGCGGCGGAGTTCTCGTTTTTCCTTGCCATGCCGACCATGGCCGGCGCCTTCGCCTACGATCTGTACAAGAATTATGCGCTTTTGAGCTTCGATGATGTCACGACGATCACCGTCGGTTTCATCATGGCGTTCATCTCGGGCGTGTTCGTGGTGCGCGGCCTGCTCGACTTCGTTTCCAGGCACGGGTTCATGGTGTTCGCCTGGTGGCGCATCATCGTCGGCACGGCCGGACTCGTCGGTCTATGGCTCACCTGAGCCGTAACCGCCATCGGCCGATGTCAGTAGGGAGCGATGCGCCGCCACAAAATCGAGAAAAGTCCGGGCCCGCAAAGACAACCGCCCCGGATCCGGGTAAATGGCGTTAAAGGGCAGGCTCGGCACCGTGTAGTCGGGCAGTACGATTTCCAGTTCTCCACGCTCGACGCGCTGCTGGACCAGCCATCCCGGCAATACACCGACGCCCATTGCGAGCAGAATGGCCGACTGCAGCGTATCGGCGTCGTCAAGCTTCATTGCGCATTCTACATTGACCACATGGCGGCCGCTCTCGCCCTCGAATATCCATGTCGTCGGCGCGCCGAAACGCGAATATCCGAGACAGGCATGCGATGACAGGTCAGAGGGCTCGGTTATCTCCGGCTGAAACCGGAGATAGTCGGGACTGGCCACAGCATATCGGCGTATGCGGCCAAGGCTGCGGGCGCGTAGCGAACTGTCCTCCAGTTCGCCGATGCGCAACGCCATCTCGATGCCTTCCTCGACGAGATTCACGTGGCGCTCCGTCAGGCGGATATCCAGAATGATCGCCGGATATCTTTCTTGAAAGTCGCGCACGATCGGCATCAAAAGATGCCGCCCCATGGAGGACGGCGCGCTAATTGTCAGTGTTCCGGCGGGAACCGGAGACGCGTTGCTCGCCGCGGCGCGGGTGAGTTGATAGGCGTCGACGATGTCGCGGGCGTGTTCGTATACGCGATGGGCGTCCTCCGTCGGCGTCAAGCGCCGTGTCGTGCGAAGGAAGAGAGATGTGCCCAATGTTTTCTCCAGCATTGCGATACGCTTGCTGACGGTCGACTGCGTAGTGCCCATGCGCTTGGCAGCGGCTGAAAAACTGCCGCTTTCGAGCACGCTGATGAAGGTTTCGATGCAGTCAAGCCTGTCCATATTTATTCCTTACTGGAATATGATATATCTTTTTCATGCTATTTCTGATTGATTGAATCTGCAATAAATCTTCCCTCTCAGAGGGAGGAAAACAATGCACAAGATAGGGATCGTCGGCGCAGGGATCGCCGGCCTGCACCTTGCGCTGTACCTGCAGCAAAGGGGCGTCGACGCAACGATCATCACCGATCGCACGCCAGAGGAACTCGCAAAGGGACGGCTTCTCAACACTGTCGCGCATCACCACACCACGCTGGCGCGCGAGGAGGCGCTCGGGGTCAATCATTGGCCCGATCCTAACCAGCATTACTACTATCACGACCACTGGCTGAACATTCCGGGCTCACCGCTCAATTTTTCAGGCCGTTTCTCCAAACCCTCCCGCGCCGTGGACTACCGAATTTATCTTCCGGCGCTGATGGAGGATTTCACCGACCGGGGCGGCGTCATCGAATATGGCCGTATCGAGGAAGATGATATCGCCGCCTTGGTGGACCGCTTCGATCTGCTTGTCGTGTCGACCGGAAAGGGTCCTCTCGGGGCGATCTTCAGCCACGATCCGGATGAAAGCCCGTTCCAGCAGCCGCAACGGCGGCTGAGCGTCGGGCTCTATTCCGGCGTCAGGCATACCGACCCCATGAACGTGACACTGTCGTTAAGCCCCGGCGCCGGCGAACTGATCGTCATTCCGACGATAACTTTCGATGGCGTCGGAACAGCTCTCCTGATGGAGAACGTTCCGGGCGGGCCGCTCGAGCAGACGGTCACAACCAAATATGACGACGGACCCGCCGCCTTCCGCCAGACAGTGCTCGAGGGTCTCGAACAGTATCACCCGGCGGTCTACGATCGTATCGACACGACCCGGTTCGATCTGTGTCAGCCGAACGACCTGCTGCAAGGCGGCCTGGTTCCGACAGTGCGCAAGACCTCGGTCGAGTTCGACAATGGCAAGTTCGCCATTGCGCTGGGCGATGTCCATGTGACGGTAGATCCCGTCAACGGCCAGGGCGCCAATATTGCCTCCTATGCGGCGTTCGTGATGGGCGAGGAAATCATGAAGGCGCCTTCACTCGACCGGCGTTTCGTCGAACATGTCGACATGGCGCGAAACGACCGCTGCCTCGGAGCCGCCCGCTGGAGCAATCTCATGATGGCGCCGCCGTCTGAAGAAATGCAGATGCTTCTAGGCGCGATGAGCCAGAACAAGGCTTTGTGCGACGAATTTACCGAGAACTTCAACTGGCCCGAACGCCAGTGGGACAATCTGTCTTCGCCGACGCGCATCCGGTCCTGGATCGAGCGATCCGCCCCGGCCAGAGCGGCCGAATAGGAAGAGGTCATATCCATGCATTGTCTGACCGTGATCTATCCCCATCCGGACGACCCGGAAGCTTTCAAATCCTACTATGAAGAAAAACATTTACCCCTTGCCGCCAGACTGCCCGGCTTGAAACGCTATCACTACGCATATCCCGACGCAGTCGGCGGCGGCGACGTATTCTGCATCTTCCAGGCCTATTTCGAGGACGGCGCATCAATGGGCGCGGCGATGGAATCAGGCGTCGGCGGGGAGGTCGCGCAGGATGTCGCGAACTACTCGCCGAAAGGCGCACAAATCTTTCACTTCCCGATTGAGGTCTAGTGACCTCAGATGATCGAACATCCCGAGCCTTCGCAGTTCCGTCAAGCTGTCTCGCGGTTCACGACGGGGGTGACCGTCGTCACCACCGTTGATGGAGCCGGCAAGAGAATCGGCATGACGGCGAACAGCTTCACCTCCGTCAGCCTGGCGCCTCCGACTGTTCTGATTTCCATCAAGGCAGGTCGTACACTCGAGGCCATACGCAGCACGGGCAAGTTTGCCGTCAACATTCTGCCGGCGTTCGGGAAGGACCTGTCGATTCATTTTGCAGGCCGGCCGTCATTGGGGTCGGCGCCGGAGTTCGAACCCACCGGCGGCATGCCCAAACTGTTGCATGCGATCGCCTATTTCGACTGCAAAGCGATGCGCTTCGTTACCGTCGCCGACCACACCGTGCTCATTGGAGCCGTTTGCGCCTGCACCCATGAGGACGAAGCAGAACCGCTGGTGTTTTTTTCCAGCCGATATCATTCGCTTGCAAACTGATTTGCGTTCCAGCGTTAACGCTGAAAACATTTCCGGGGAGGATAAACATGATCTATCACATGACCATCAATGGCCGCGCCAGACGCGCCGCCTCTGTCTTTGAAGTCGCAAATCCAGCAGGCGGCATTGTCGGAGAGGCTCCGGCGGCGACCCTGGACGATCTCAACGACGCCGTGGAAGCGGCGTCCGACGCATTCGTCTCATGGTCCCGCCGCCCGGACAGCGAGCTGCGGGAGGCCTGTGAGGCTGTCACACAAAAAATCGGCGAACACGCCGAAGAACTCGCGCAGATCATCACGCTTGAGCAGGGCAAACCGCTCAACGGACTCGGCTCGCGTTGGGAAATGGCGGGCGCGGAAGCCTGGGCCGCCCATACGTCGGGTTTGTCGCTGCCGGTCAAAACGTTGCAGGACGACAACGAGGGACGGGTGGAGCTTCACCGCAAACCGATCGGGGTCGCGGGCTCCATCACCCCGTGGAATTTTCCGGTGCTGATCGCTGTTTGGCACATTCTACCGGCGCTCAGAACCGGCAATACGATCGTCATCAAACCCTCGCCCTATACGCCGCTGGCGACCTTGCGACTGGTCGAGATCATGAACGAGGTGCTGCCCGCGGGCGTCGTGAACGCAATTTCCGGCGAGGACGCAACGTTCAATCTCGGCGCCGCGATTTCCGAGCATCCCGGCGTCCGAAAAATCGTCTTTACCGGATCCTGCGCTACCGGTGAAAAGATCATGGCCTCCGCCGCAACGACCATGAAGCGCCTGACCCTGGAACTGGGCGGCAATGATGCTGGCGTCGTGTTGCCGGACGTCGATCCCGCTGCGATCGCCGAAGGTCTATTCTGGGGCGCGTTCATCAACAACGGACAGACTTGCGCGGCCATGAAACGGCTCTATGTGCACGAGGATGTTCATGACGAGGTGTGCGCCGCGCTGGTTGATTTCGCCCGAACCATACCGATGGGCAATGGACTCGACGAGAACTCCGTTCTGGGGCCGGTGCAAAACAGGGCGCAATTCGACAAGGTGAAGCGCCTCGTCGACGACGCCAGGCAGCGAGGGCGCGTGCTGCTCGGCGGAGAACCCGGCAACGGCCTGTTCTTCCCGCCGACCATAGTGGCGGAACTGGACAATGGCGATCCCCTGGTGGATGAAGAACAGTTCGGTCCCGCGTTGCCGGTCATCAGATACCGGGATCTGGACGAAGCGATCGCCGCCGCCAATGACAGCAAGAACGGCCTGGGCGGTTCTGTCTGGACTTCGGATATTGAACGCGGCCGCGCGATCGCACGGGACATGCAATGCGGGTCGGTCTGGGTCAACAAGCATGGGGCCATCCAGCCCAATGCGCCGTTTGGTGGCGTAAAATCATCCGGTCTGGGCGTTGAATTCGGCGAAGAAGGTCTTGCCGAATACACCGATATGCAGGTCGTCTTCTCCTAGTCTGGTGGATTTGAAGTTCCTTACATTGTAGCAGCAGTCTCTTACAGGAACTTCAAATCCGTAAACCACACTAGAATCATTATCTTGCTAGTACCCTTATCGAATCTGAAGTTCGAATAGAGCGTGCTGCAGGATGTAACGAACTTCAGATTCGGGCCCTAGTGGTCCGCTTCCGGCATTTGCATCCCGATGCGGCTCATCCTGGAGCAAATGTCGGAATCTTCAGATCCACCGGTCTGATAATGTTTTTATTGGGGCTTGAAGTTTTACGTTTGAAAAGGAGTTCGCGTCTTGCGGGACCCTGTTGTCAAATTCGCTCCACTCGTTCGCCCGTAAACACACAAACCAGAAAGGGCGACTCACCCGCCGGCGACGAGCGCAGGGAAATGCAGCTTCGCAAAGGCGACAACGCCGGCCACGAGCATTTCAACGGCGACGGCCGCCAGGATCAGACCCATTATCCGCGTCACGATATTGATGACCGTGTCGCCCAGGGTCCGCGAAATGACATCCGCAAAGAGCAGGCCGAGCCACACCATCACGCTGATCAGCAGGACAACCGGAACCATCGTCACGAGTTCGCTCGTGTCGTTCATGAGCTGCGTGAACACTATAATGGTGGTGATGGCGCCTGGTCCGAGCATGATCGGGATGGCCATCGGCACGACGGCGATGTTGCGGCGCGGGCGGTCTTCGGCCGGCGCAGCCTGATCCGACGCCGGTTCGCTGTCGTCGCTCTGGATCAGGGATAGCCCAAGCCCGAAGATGACGACGCCGCCGGTGATCTGGAAACCCGGAATGCTGATGCCGAAAAAGGCCAGTATTTCTTCGCCGATCAACAGGATGACGATACACGCCACGAAAATGGTGACGCCGACGACATGCGCGACCTTGCGTTTCTCCGCGGGCGGGTATCCGTTTGTCATCTTCAGGAAGACCGGCACCCCCAGCAAAGGGTTGAGAAGCGCTGCAAGCGCTATGGCGAATTTCAGGAAAAGATCGACATTGAAAAAGTCGGACACGCGGCCCCCAGCCACTGACAACGATTTTGCTTTCGAAACTCTAAAACATTTCCGTTAGACGGCCAACGGAAGATACTATTTCTTATTTGGAACAGATGTTTTCCATTATTGCCAAATTGACAGGAACCGGGGCGCCTCCGCTATATTCGCCGTATCTATTTCACCTCAATAGCAGGAAGAACACCATGGCGACTGTCGAACTCCACGACCTGACGATCGACCGCGAACTGCATGATTTCATCGTTGACGAAGCCCTTCCGGGCACGGGAATCGACGCCGATCATTTCTTCAGCGGCCTGTCGGACCTCGTTCACACGCTCGCGCCGCGCAATCGCGAATTGCTGGCACGGCGCGACGAACTGCAGGAGACCATCGACGCCTGGCATCGCGAAAACGGCAAGCCGACCGACCTGGAAGCCTACAAGGCCTTCCTGAAGGAAATCGGCTACCTCGTGCCTGAAGGCCCGGATTTCGCTGTCGCCACCGCCAATGTGGATCCGGAGATCGCCTCCATCGCCGGGCCGCAACTCGTCGTGCCGGTGATGAACGCGCGCTACGCGCTCAACGCGGCCAACGCCCGCTGGGGATCGCTTTATGACGCGCTCTACGGAACCGATGCGATTTCCGAAGAAGACGGCGCCGAAAAGGGCAAGGGTTACAATCCCGTGCGCGGCGCCAAGGTCATCGCCTGGGCGCGGGACTTCCTGAACCGCTCGGTTCCGATAAGCGGTGACTGGAAGGACGTTACCGGGCTCAAGGTTTCCGGCGGCGAACTGGTCATCAGTCTTGCCGACGGCGCCGCGGCCGGCCTTTCCAACCCGGCGCAATTCGCCGGCTACACAGGCGCGCCGGAAAAACCCGACTCCATCATTCTCAAGAAGAACGGCTTGCATCTCGACATTGTCATCGACCCGGACAGCACGGTCGGCAGCGGCGACGCGGCCGGCATTGCCGATATTTTTCTCGAATCGGCGATGACAACGATCATGGACTGCGAAGACAGCGTCGCGGCCGTAGACGCAGAAGACAAGGTGGTGGTCTACCGCAACTGGCTGGGCCTGATGAAGGGCGATCTGGCCGAAGAGGTCAGCAAGGGAGGTTTGACCTTCACCCGCCGCCTCAACGAAGACCGGACCTATACCGGCCGCAACGGCGAGACGCTGACCCTTCCCGGCCGCTCGCTGATGCTGGTGCGCAATGTCGGCCACCTGATGACCAATCCGGCGATCCTCGATCGCGACGGCGCCGAGGTTCCGGAAGGCGTCATGGACGGGCTTGTCACAGCCATGATCGCCCTGCACGATATCGGCGAGAACGGACGGCGCGGCAATTCGCGCGAAGGCTCCGTCTATATCGTCAAGCCGAAGATGCACGGGCCGGAAGAAGTCGCCTTCTCCTGCGAATTGTTCTCACGCGTCGAGGATATTCTTGGCCTAGCCCGCAACACGCTGAAAATGGGCATCATGGACGAGGAAAGGCGCACCACGGTCAATCTGAAGGAATGTATCCGCGAGGCGAAGGATCGGGTCTTCTTCATCAACACCGGCTTCCTCGACCGCACCGGCGACGAAATCCACACCTCCATGGAAGCCGGCGCGATGATCCGCAAGGGCGACATGAAGCAGGCGCCCTGGATCTCGGCCTATGAGGACTGGAACGTCGACACCGGGCTCGAATGCGGGCTTTCCGGCCACGCCCAGATCGGCAAGGGCATGTGGGCGATGCCGGACCTCATGGCGGCGATGCTCGAACAGAAGATCGGCCATCCGAAAGCCGGCGCCAACACGGCCTGGGTTCCTTCGCCGACGGCGGCGACGCTGCACGCAACCCACTATCACGCAGTCGACGTCGCCGACGTGCAGGCGCGTCTGCGCGATCGTCCGAAGGCAAAGCTTGACGACATTCTCTCGGTTCCGGTGAGCGACCGACCGAACTGGACGCCGGATGATATCCAGCACGAACTCGACAACAACGCGCAGGGCATTCTGGGTTACGTCGTGCGCTGGGTCGGCCAGGGGGTCGGTTGCTCCAAGGTGCCCGACATCAACAATGTCGGCCTGATGGAAGACCGCGCCACCTTGCGCATCTCGTCCCAGCACATGGCCAACTGGCTGCATCACGGGATTGTTGACGAGGACCAGATCGTCGAGACGATGAAGCGCATGGCGGCCGTCGTCGACGAACAGAACGCCGGCGATCCCGCCTATGTCCCGATGGCGGGCCGTTTCGACGACTCCATCGAGTTCCAGGCGGCGCTCGATCTGGTGCTCAAAGGCCGCGAACAGCCGAACGGTTATACCGAACCGGTGTTGCACGCCAGACGGCGCGAACTGAAGGCCGCGCAGCAGGGCTAAGACATTGATAGCGCCGCAGACGCGGCGCTATCCCGACTGCCGAATCAGAACGGCAGCTTGAAGCCGGGCGGGATCGGCAGGCCGGCGGTGAGTTCCTGGGTCTTCTCCTGAACGGCCGCCTCGACTTTCGACTTGGCGTCGTTGTGGGCTGCAAGGATCAGGTCTTCGAGGATTTCCGCCTCGTCTTCCTTAATGAGCGACGGATCGATCTTCAGCGCCGACATGACGCCCTTGCCGTTCAGAGTGACGGTGACCAGGCCGCCGCCGGAAGTTCCCTCAACCTGCATCGACTCGAACTGTTCCTGGAGACCGGCCATCTTCTCCTGCATTTCCTTGACCTTGCCCATCATTCCCATGAGGTCACGCATCGCTAGTCTCCATTAGATTGGTGTCATGTCTCATTCGTCTTCGAACGCCTCGGGAAGGATGTCTCCTTCCTCGCTTTGATGCTCCGAAGGCAACTCGTCCTGTTCGTCAACGCGGATTCGCACGTCGCGGATCCGGGCGCCGGGAAACTGCGCCAGGATTGCAGCGACATCCGGATCTTCCCCGGCGTCGCGCACCCGCTTGTCGTGGCGTTCGGAATCGATCTCTTCCAGCGTCTGGCCGCCGGGTTCGCGGCTGATCGAGATGATCCAGCGCCGTCCTGTCCATTCCTTCAGCCGTCCGTCGAGTTCGCCGATGAAGGCGCGCGGCGTATCGTCGTGCAAGGCGATTTCCAGCCGGCCGGGCTCGATGCGCACGGGCCGCAGATACCGGCGGATCATCGCCTTGAGTTTCAGGTCGCGGTGGCTGCCTGCGAGTTCCGCCAATTCGGACAAGGAGGCGATCGCCACTTCCGGCGCGGTTTCGGCAGTTTCCAGCGACGCGGGCTCCGGCTGCGGATCAGCGTCGCCGTTGACGCGCCGCAGCGCGACCGGTTCGCCATTGCCCGGGACCGTAGCGGACACGCGCGTCTCCGGAGCCACGGCCGACGTTGAGACCGGCGCAGAGGACGGCGTTCCCGACGGCGCGGATCCGCCAGGAGACGGCGCCGCATTCGAAAGCGCCTTTTCCAGGTTGCGCGCCGCCTCTTCCGGCGAAGGCAGGTTGGCGGCGTGGGTCAACCGGATGAGCACCATTTCGCAAGCGCTGACCGGGCGGTTCGACTGCTCCGTCTCGGCGATGCCCTTGAGCAGCATCTGCCACTGCCGCGACAGCACCGGCACGGATAATTTTCCAGCGAACTCGGCGCCGCGTTTGCGCTCGACTTCGTTGAGGGCAGGATCGTCGGCCGCGCCGGCAACGAATTTCAA
This sequence comes from Flavimaribacter sediminis, assembly GCF_019492055.1. Classification (GTDB taxonomy): domain Bacteria; phylum Pseudomonadota; class Alphaproteobacteria; order Rhizobiales; family Rhizobiaceae; genus Flavimaribacter; species Flavimaribacter sediminis. The sequence goes on from NZ_JAICBX010000002.1 coordinate 969,493, forward strand.
CCGGGTGACGAGATGGGTGAAATCGGCCAGGTCAGTCAGTACGACGACGGGATTGGCGCCTGAGTCATAAAGATCACGGAACGTGTTGAGCGCCTCCGCCACGGCGCCGCCGGCGACCTGTTCGAACAGGTCGACGATCCGGGTCCGGTCTGCGAGTCCAAGCATGCCGCGCACCGTCTCGGCCTCTATCGCGCCGCCGCCGTGGGCGATCGCCTGGTCGAGCAGCGACAGGCCGTCGCGCACCGAACCTTCCGCCGCGCGCGCGATCATGGCGAGCGATTCGTCGTCGATGGCGACGCCTTCCTTGCCGGCGACGGAGCGGAAATGATCGATCAGTTCGGCCGCCTCGATGCGGCGCAGGTCGAATCGCTGGCAACGCGACAGCACCGTGATGGGCACCTTGCGGATCTCGGTCGTCGCGAAGATGAACTTCACATGCTCGGGCGGCTCTTCCAGGGTTTTCAGCAGGCCGTTAAAGGCCTGCGTCGACAACATGTGCACCTCGTCGATGATGTAGACCTTGTAGCGCGCGGAGACCGGCCTGTAGCGAACCTGCTCGATAATTTCGCGAATATCGTCGATGCCGGTGTGGGACGCCGCGTCCATTTCGATCACGTCGACATGGCTGCCCGCCATGATCGCTTCGCAATGCTCGCCGGTTTCATTCAAGTCGACGGTCGGCCGATCAATAGCCTCCGTCCGGTAGTTCAGGGCGCGGGCGAGGATGCGGGCCGTCGTCGTCTTGCCGACGCCGCGCACGCCGGTCAACATGTAGGCCTGGGCGATGCGATCCGTTTCGAAAGCGTTCGTCAGGGTGCGCACCATCGGCGCCTGGCCGATGAGGTCGCCAAAATCCCGCGGACGGTACTTTCTGGCCAGTACGCGATAACCCTGCGTGACGTCGTTCATCAATGCTCCCCGGACGGTTCCGCCCGACATAACGGATTGCGGCGCCCGCAATCAATACGAAAGGCGAAACCAGAGCAAAATCCGCTCCGGATGTCGCGTTACGCCCGTATGCAGAAAGCATCGCCTTGCGGGCGGCGCCAAGTCAATAGCGGCGGCCTGCGATCACAGCGCAAAGGCGCCGTCGGTGTGGAGGGCCGGCCAATCTGTGGATATCAATGAGGGTGGGAGGCTGGCACGGCGACCCGTGCCTGGCTCGTTAGGGCTGCTTCCTTCCGGACCTGACCCGGTTGGCGAGTGGCTCGTCCACCACCAACCTCCCGCGCCCCATATCGTCAATCGGGCGCAGAAATGCAAGCCAATCGAAGAAAAAACTGTTACGCTACGACAACTGGTTCGCCAGAAAAAGAAACCGGGGTGGAAACTGTATGAGTTCATTCAAGCTGGATCGGGTGCTGGAAGCCGACAGCATGCTCGTCTCGAAACTGGGCCTTTGCCAGTTGCGGCTGATGAACGACAGTCGCTGGCCCTGGCTGCTTTTGATCCCGCAGAGGCCGGAAGCCGAGGAGATCTACCACCTGACGCCGCTCGACCAGACGCTCCTGACATTCGAAACCTGCGAAACGGCGCGGGCGCTCAAGCAGGTTACGGGCTGCGCCAAAATCAACGTCGCCGCGCTTGGCAACCAGGTCCGCCAGCTCCATTTTCATGTGATCGCGCGCAGAACCGACGACGCTGCCTGGCCGAAACCGGTCTGGGGCGTTGGAACGGCTATCCCCTATGATCGTGGAAAAGCCGACGGGTTGAAAGCCGCCATCGTGGACGCACTGTAGGAATAGAAACATTGTCGCTTTTTAACGGAAACGGGCCGGAACCGAGCAGTTTCGTCGCCTTTGCAGGAAACCGGCTGGAACGCCGTTCAGAACATCGCGACGACAGCGTGCTCGAAGAGGCGCTTGCCGCCGCCGGGGCCATGGCCTTCGCCATGCGCAGCGGCCGGGCCTATCTGGCGAAAAATGGAGACGGTTTCGACGCGCTTCACGACATCGCCGATCTGGATGCGTTTTCGCCGGATTTCGAAAACGCCGTCGTGCTTGGCTATACGGATTCCGGCGCGCCAAGGCTGGCGGTTCCGGTAAAGCGGGATCCGGACGACCTGCCGGATACGATCAAGGCCATCGATCATCGCTCTATCTACATGCAGGGTCTCGTGCGCGGAAGCGAACTTGGCGAACTCGCACAGGGCGCGAGCCTCCTCGCCTGGGCGCTGTCGCATCGCTTCTGCGGGCGTTGCGGGGAAAAGACTCGACCGCGCGCGGGCGGCTACAGGCGCGAGTGCCCCTCCTGCGGCAACCAGCTGTTTCCACGGACCGATCCGGTCGTCATCATGCTGGCTGTCGACGAGAAGACGGATCGCTGCCTGCTTGGCCGCAGCCCGCATTTTGCGCCGGGCATGTATTCCTGCCTCGCCGGTTTTCTGGAGCCGGGCGAAACCATCGAGGAAGCGGTTCGACGCGAAACCCTTGAGGAATCAGGCATCCGGATCGGCGCCGTACGCTATCACGCGTCTCAACCCTGGCCGATGCCGCATTCGCTGATGATCGGCTGCTACGGAGAAGCACTCAGCGACCGCATCACAGCCGATACGCGGGAACTGGAAGACTGCCGCTGGTTCAACCGGGAAGAAACCGCCGAGATCCTGTCGCGGCGAGTGGGAAGCGATTCGTTCAATTCACCACCGCCAGGGGCAATCGCCCATCATCTCATTCGTGACTGGCTCGCGGGAAACGTCTGATACGGCTGCCGCCGACACGATAACCCCGCCAAAATCGTCGCTCCACCCTGTTGCGCGCCACGTTTTCCTGCGCACGCACAGCGCCAGCGTCTTTTGCCCGATGCAGTTACCATGTTTACGATTGACATCGACTCACCGCATTACTAGACTTTGATAGTCCACTTTCGTGGATCGGGGACACATCGCTGATTTGATTGCCAAATCCATCCGGGACTAAATTCGGTAGACATATTAAGCAATCGCATTTATGTAATGTTATTACATTACTTACAGCCGTGTCACCGCGGTTTTTTCCAATGTCTCGGAGAGGTCAATGAAGGCTCCAGTATCCTTTTTCCGCCGGCCGTTCAGCGCCACAGTTTCATACCCGTTCAGATCCACTCTCGCTGTCCTGACGCTTGCCGGGGGACCCGCCCTTGGCGGACAGGCCACGGCCGCCGATCTGACGGAGACCGAAATCGTCGCCGCCCCTGCTGTCCAGACCGTCAGTTATCCGTTCATCATCGCCGAACTGGAAGTGGAGCTGGAAAACGACCTCGTGTTCGATTCCGACGATCCCGACGCCGAATTCAACAACCTGTATCCGACAATCGGCTTCGCCGCGGAACTCGGCCTGAACCAGTATTTCAAGGTTGTTGTCGGCCTGACCATGGAGCAGCTCGAGGATCCGGAAGAGGACAGCTATTTCGAAGATGTCGGGCTCTATATGGATACAATCCATCTGCAAGCCGATGTCGGCGGCCTGTCGCTGCTCGCCGGTAAATACGGTCCCGAGTTCGGACAGGCTTGGGACAACACGCCCGGTCTCTACGGCACCTCGCTGGCCGAGGACTACGAGATCACCGAGATGATCGCTCTGGGCTTTGCCTATGACTTCGAACTCGGCGACGCCGGCACCCACACGCTCGCCGCCAACACCTTCTTCGCCGATACGACGGTGCTGTCCGAATCGCTGATTACCAACCGCGGCCGCGTCTCGCTGTCCGACGGCGGGTCGGCCAATACCGAACGATTCAACAACTACGCAGTCGCCCTCAGCGGCGAGGAGATGGCGGCGCTGCCCGGCCTCAGCTACAATCTCGGCTTCACATATCTGTCCGCAGGTATCGGCGATGTCGCCGACCAGACCGGCTATGTCTTCGGCCTCGCCTATGAAAACGAATACGCCAACGGCGTCACGATGAACGTGACCGGAGAAGTGGCCTATTTCAACAATATCGGCGGCACGCTGGATGACGGAACCTATTTCACCGCCGGTCTGGAACTCGGCAACGGCTCATGGCATGGCGAACTCGCCGGAGCGCTTCGCGATATCAATCTCGATGGCGGCGGTTCGCAGGACACGTCCTTTATCCAGCTTTCAGGCGGCTACGAGTTCGACAATGGTCTCGATCTGACGCTCGGCTACGCCTATGTGGACGAAGACAGCGTCGGCTCGCATGTTTTCGGCGTGCGCCTGTACAAGGCCTTTGACTTCGCAACGCCCGGCGCGCCGGACGAAGAATTCGACCTGCCGGAACGTCCGCGTGTTCGCGGCGGACCCGTCGTCCAGTAGTCACAAACGCCCGCGTTTGAACTTACCGATCGCGCCGCTTTTGCGGCGCGTTCTGTTTTTGGGTCAGGCGGATATTTTCGCGTCGATTGCATCCCACAACAGGGCGGCGATATCGGCCCCGCCGAATTTTTTCACCTCGCGAATGCCGGTCGGCGAGGTCACGTTGATTTCCGTCATGTAGTCGCCGATCACGTCGATGCCGACGAACAGGAAACCGCGTTCGCGGAGCGACGGGCCGATACGGGCGCAAATCTCCTCCTCGCGTTGCGTCAGCTCCGACGGTTCGGCGCGGCCGCCGACATGCATGTTGGATCGCGAATCGGTTTCCGACGGCACGCGATTGATCGCGCCGACCGGCTCGCCATCGATGAGAATGATCCGCTTGTCGCCTTGTCTTACCGCCGGAAGGTACTGCTGCGCGATCAGCGGTTCGCGATACATCTCCGCAAACAGCTCGAGCAGCGAAGAGAGGTTGCGATCGTCGTTCTTCAGATGGAAGATGCCGGCGCCGCCATTGCCGTAGAGGGGTTTGATGATGATATCGCCCATTTCCTTGCGGAAGGCGACGATCTCCTTCGGATCGGCGGTGATCAGGGTCTTCGGCATCAGGTCCGGAAACTCGGTCACGAAGATCTTTTCCGGCGAATTGCGCACCCAGGCCGGGTCGTTGACCACCAGCGTTTCGGGGTGAACGCGCTCGAGCAGATGCGTCGAGGTGATGTAGGACATATCGAACGGCGGATCCTGACGCAGCAGAACCACATCCATGTCAGTGAGCTCGACGCGGCGCGGCTCGCCGAGACTGTAGTGATCGCCTTCCCTGTCCTGCAGGGTCATCGGCTCCATCGTGGCGATGGTCTTGCCGTTGACCAACGAGAGCTGCGACGGCGTGTAATGGAACAGCTCATAGCCGCGCTCCTGGGCTTCCAGACACATGGCAAAGGTGGAATCGCCCGCAATCTGAATCGTTGAGACATGGTCCATCTGGACGGCGACCTTGAGTGTTTTCGTCATCTTGTCATCCCATCGATGCTTTGCGCATCATTCAAAATCCTGATCACACATAGAGTGGGCGGCTGGCAAAGGCCAACGGTTTTCCGCCAACTCCTGCGCTGCCATTCGTCTCGAATCACGTTAAAAGGCAGGCATGAGCAAGAGCGTCGCCGGACCCGAGATCGAAAAACTCATCCAGCTGCTGGCCAAGGTGCCGGGGCTTGGGCCGCGCTCGGCGCGCCGCGCCGCTCTGCACCTGATCAAGAAGAAGGACCAGTTGCTGGGCCCACTCGCCGACGCGATGCGCGAGGCGTATGATCATGTCGGCGTCTGTTCGGTCTGCGGCAATGTCGACACCAGCGATCCCTGCACGATCTGCACCGACGCGCGGCGCGATCGCAGCGTGATCGTCGTCGTCGAGGATGTCGCCGATCTCTGGGCTCTGGAACGCGCGGGCGCGCTCAACGCGCTCTACCACGTGCTTGGCGGCACGCTGTCTCCGCTCGACGGCGTCGGCCCGGACGATCTCAACATCAAGTCCCTGGTGGAGCGGGCCTCGAACGGCGACGTCAAGGAAATCATCATCGCCGTGAACGCCACGGTGGAAGGCCAGACGACCGCCCACTACATCACCGATCAGCTTGAAGGCCTTGACCTGTCGGTCACACGGCTGGCGCACGGCGTTCCGGTGGGCGGCGAACTCGACTATCTCGACGAGGGCACGCTGTCGGCCGCAATGCGGGCGCGCACGCGGCTTTAGCCGTTGCGGTCCTGCTCGTAGCGGAAGGGGTGCGCCTTGTAGGCGCCGAGCACACGCACCTTTGTGGAAAAGAAACCCAGTTCCTCGAGCGCCCGCGACACGTTCAGATCGTCGGGATGGCCCTCTATGTCGGCATAGAACTGGGTCGCGGTGAATCGCCCTTCCAGCTGGTAGCTTTCGAGCTTCGTCATGTTGACGCCATTGGTGGCGAAACCGCCCATCGCCTTGTAGAGCGCCGCCGGGAGGTTGCGCACATTGAAGATGAACGTCGTGACGATCAGATCCTCGTCGCGCTCGCGCGGCGCCATGACGCTTTCCGCCGACAGAATGACGAACCGGGTGACGTTGTCGTCGGTGTCCTCGACGTTCTCCATCAGCATATCGAGGCCGTACATGTCTTTGGCCAAAAGCGGCGCGAGCGCCGCCATGGACGGATCGCCCTCTTCGGCGACGAGACGCGCCGCGCCGGCGGTGTCGCCTGCGACAACCGGCTGCCAGCCATGCTCGCGCACAACGTTTCGGCACTGACCGAGCGCGTGGACGTGGCTGTGGACCGTCCTGATGTCCTCGATCTTCGCGCCCGGCGTCACCATCAACTGGAAATGGATGGGCATGAAGTATTCGCCGACGATATGCAGTCCTGATTCCGGCAGCAGGTGGTGGATATCCGCGACGCGGCCCGCGATGGTGTTCTCGATCGGGATCATCGCGAGCTGCGCCTCGCCGCTTTTCACGGCGTTGAATGCGTCCTCGAAGGTCCGGCAGGGCATTGGATCCATCTCGGGAAACATGTCGCGGCAAGCCATGTCCGAATTGGCGCCGTATTCGCCCTGAAACGAGATCCTGTTCATTTTCCTGCCCTGGTTGTTTGTTGTTTTGTGTCTGCGCTTTAGCCGAAGGCGCGAGGATCGGCAAGAATTTGCCGCGCGCGCTCCAGATCCGGTTCTGTGTCGACGCCCAGCGGAACCTCGCCGACGATTTCCACGTCGATGCGCATGCCGGCCTCGAGGGCGCGAAGTTGTTCGAGCGATTCCCGCGTTTCGAGCGGCGATCGCGGCAACGACACGAACCGGGACAAAGCGTCGCGGCGCCAGGCGTAAAGGCCGATATGGTGGTAGAGCGGTCCTTCGCCATGAGGCGCGGCAGCGCGGGTAAAATACAGAGCCCTCAGCCTTTTCTCCGACAGCGGAGACCCGACCACCTTGACGACGTTCGGATTGGTTTTTTCCTCGGCCTCGGAAATAACGGCGGCGACGGTCGCTATGTCCGTTTGCGGATTTTCAAGCGGCGCGAAAGCCGCGCGAACCGTCTCGGGCCGCACCGTGGGAAGATCTCCCTGGACGTTCACGACTGTTTCAATTTCCCCATCAGGATCAAGGGTTTGCAGGGCCTCGAAAACGCGATCCGATCCGGATGGATGATCGGGCCGGGTGAGGATGGCCTCAAACCCTTCGCTGCGTACGGCGTCCGCCACCTCGCGGCTGTCGGTCGCGATCGCAACCGGGCCGATTGCGGCTTCGCGGGCGCGCAGGGCCACCTGGACGATCATCGGTTTTCCGCCAATGTCGGCAAGCACCTTGCCAGGCAGCCGCGTCGAGGACATGCGCGCGGGAATCAGGACAATATTGCTGTTGGACGACATCAGGCGACCGGTTCTGCTTTGCGGACTGGAAGTCACATTCTGGAGCGGTTATAAACAGTGTTGCAACAGCAAGGCAAAAGACATAGGTTCCGCGCCAAATCGAGACTTGTGCCGGTTTCGGGGATGGACCGGCATAACATGGAGCCCCCGAAGATGAACAGCTCTTATTTCAACGCAATCGCCGGCGCTTTCCTCACGGTGGTTTTCGTTGTCATGACCGTGTCGATCGCTTCCGACGCCATTTTCCACACCAGAGAACCGGTCAAGGAAGGCTTCGAGATCGAGGTGACCGAAGGGGGCGGGGAAGCCGGCGGCAAGGAAGAAGCAGGTCCGTTCCAGATCGCGACCCTGATGGCGGGCGCCAGCGCCGAGGCCGGCGCCAATGTTTTCAAGAAGTGCCAGTCCTGCCATACGGCGGAAGAGGGCGGCGCCAACAAGGTTGGCCCCAATTTGTGGCATGTGCTGGGTCGGCCGGTGGCCAGCGCCCCGGATTTCGCCTATTCGCCGGCCATGGTCGAATACGCCGCTGGCGGCGAAACCCACTGGATGTACCAGAACCTCAGCGAGTTCTTGGACAATCCGAAGAAATTCCTCAGTGGCACCAAGATGAGCTTCGCCGGCCTGAAAAAGCCGGAAGATCGCGCCAATGTGATCGCCTATCTGAGGGAGCAGGCGCCTGAACTGCTGCCGCTCCCCACGCCGGAGCCCGAGGCGGCGGAAGCCGAAACGACACCGGAAGCGACCGAAGCGTCTGCTACGCCGGAGGCCGCCAGCGATGCGACCGCGGCTGAAGACATGTCCGGTTCCAGCGAGATGACGCCGGCCGAAACGACAGAGGAAAAAGCCGAAGAATCCGAGACGCTGGATGAGGCGGCCGCAGAGGGCACAGACGCCGTGACAACCGATGTCGACGCGCTGGAAGAAGAAGCAGCGGAGCCGACGGCCACCGAGACCGACTCTTCGAACTGACGTTGAGAAAATCCAATCCGCGATGAGGCCGGGCCCGCGCCCGGCCTTTTTCGTATTGGCGAACCTTACCGATTGTTCATGATTTTTGCCCGTTCTTCGTCACATTTGACCTTCATGGGTCGATGCATTGACCGTCTATTGCTTTTGTTTATGTACTTAACGACAGCAATGACGCCTCACACAACGGGAGATCACGGTGACGGTTCGTTCTCTATCCAGACGCAGTCCCGCCATCCTTGCCGGCTTACTGGCGGGCTTTACAATTCTCAACCTCCTCCCCCCGCCCGCGGCCGCCGACGAAATGGTGTGGCGTCATGCGTCGTCGCTCATCGGAACTCCGAAATATCCGGCTGATTTCCAGCGTTTCGACTACGTCAATCCGGATGCGCCGAAGGGAGGCGAGGTTCGGGTATCCGCCAATGACACGTTCGACACGTTCAACCCGCTGCTCGCCAAGGGCGACCTTGCCGAAGGCCTCGGCCTCGTGTTCGAAACGCTGATGACCTCGTCCATGGACGAGATCAATTCGGAATACGGGCTGCTTGCGGAGGCGGTCAGCTTTCCGGAAGACTACTCTTCGGCGACCTATCGCCTCAGGGAGGGCGCGCGCTGGCACGACGGAACGCCCGTTACGCCCGAGGACGTGATCTGGAGCTTCGAAAATGTCGTCGAACTCGATCCCCAGCGCCATTTCTACTATCAGCATGTCACCGGCGCCGAGAAGACCGGAGAGCGCGACGTTACCTTCACCTTCGACGAAAAGAACAACCGGGAGCTTCCGCAGATTGTCGGCCAACTCCTCGTGCTACCCAAACACTGGTGGGAAGGAACCAACGACAGTGGCGAGCAACGCTCCATCGAGCGCACCACCCTCGAAATCCCGATGGGCTCGGGACCTTACAGGATCACCAGCGTATCGCCGGGCTCCACGGTGGTCTTCGAGCGGGTGGAGGACTATTGGGGCGAGGATCTGCCGGTCAATGTAGGCAGCAACAATTTCGACAGGCTTCAATACGAATATTTCACCAGCAGGGATTCCGAATTCCAGGCCTTCAAGGCCGGAAAGGTCGATTTCTGGCTCGAGAACAGGGCGCAACGCTGGGCCAATGGCTACGATTTCCCGGCGGTCGAGGACGGGCGGATCGTCCGGGACATGTTCGAGAACCCCTACCGGTCCTCGGGCGTCATGGTCGGTTTCATTCCCAATCTGCGACGCGACAAGTTCAAGGATCCGCGCGTGCGCGAAGCGCTTGTCCAGGTCTTTGATTTCGAGGAGCTCAACCGCACCCAGTTTTTCGATCAGTATGAGCGAATCGGCAGCTATTTCTACGGAAGCGAACTTGCCTCCAGCGGCCTGCCGCAAGGCAAGGAACTCGACATACTCGAATCGGTGCGCGACCTTGTTCCTGAAGAGGTCTTTACCGAAGAATACAAGAACCCGGTCGGCGGCGACCGCGCCAACCAGCGAAACAATCTGCGCGAGGCCATTCGCCTGTTCGGTGAAGCCGGCTATGAAATCCGCGACGGCAAGATGGTCAACATCGAAACCGGCGAACCCTTCGGCTTCGAGATACTGCTCAATGGTCCCATTATTGAAAGCGTCGCCCAGGCCTACGCCCAGAACCTGAAGCGGATCGGCGTCGAGGCGACGGTGCGCTCCGTCGATCCGGCGCAATACACCAACCGCGAGCGCAGCCGGGATTTCGACGTGATCTATAGCGGATGGGGCCAGTCGCTGTCGCCCGGCAACGAGCAGATGGAATATTGGGGCTCGGCTGCGGCGAACCGGGAAGGTTCGGCGAACTACGCCGGCATTTCCGATCCGGGCGTCGACGCGTTGATCGAAAAGATCGTCTTCGCCGAAGACCGCGACACGCTGGTGGCCGCCACCAAGGCGCTCGACCGGGTGCTGCTCGCCGGCCGCTATGTCGTTCCGTCCTACACGTTGAGAAAGGCGCGCCTGGCCTACTGGAGTTTCCTGGCCTTTCCGGAACCGCTGCCGACCTATTCGCTCGGCTTTCCTTCGATCTGGTGGTCGAAGAAGGCGACTGACTGATGGCGGCTATAGACCGTCGTACTTTCCTGCTCGCCTCCGGGCTTGGCGCCGCCAGCCTGTTGACGCCGGCGCGTTTCGCCTTCGCGCAAGTTCCGAGCAATAGGCGCCTGCACGGTATATCGGCTTTCGGAGACCTGAAATATCCGGCCGATTTCACCCATTTCGACTATGTCGATCCACAAGCGCCGAAAGGCGGCCTGTTCAATTTCCAGCCGCCGAGCTGGCAGTACAACCAGAACGTCCAGACATTCAATACGCTGAACAGCTTCATACTGCGCGGCGATGCGCCGCCGCGCATGGAATTGTGCTTCGACAGTCTGATGGTCCGGGCGCTCGACGAACCCGACGCGCAATATTGCCACCTGGCCGAATGGGTCGAGGTCTCCGACGACCGCAACATCTGGCGGTTCGGGTTGCGGCTGGAAGCCCGGTTTCACGACGGATCCCCTGTGACCGCCGCAGACGCAGCCTACAGTTACAATCTGCTGAAAGAAGAGGGTCATCCCAATATCGTCATCACACTGCGGGAGATGACCGAAGCCGTCGCCATCGACGAGCGCACATTGGAGCTGCGTTTCAGCGGCGACCAGTCGGCGAACGCGATCCTCGCCGCCGTCGAAATTCCGGTGCTGTCGAAGGCCTACTACTCCGACCGTCCCTTCGACTCCAGCACGCTCGACATTCCGCTTTCTTCCGGCGCCTATCGGCCGTCGCGCGTGGACGCTGGCCGATTCATCGAATATGGCCGCGTCGAAGATTACTGGGGCCGTGATCTGCCGACTGTCATGGGCCAGAACAATTTCGATACTTTGCGCATCGAGTTCTTCGCCGACCGGCAGGCCGGTTTCGAACAGTTCAAGAAGGGCGAGATCCAGTTTCGCCAGGAGTTCACCTCCAAGAGCTGGGCGACCGAATACAATTTCCCGGCCATCACGCAAGGCCGCGTGATCAAGAGAACCTTTCCCGCCGAGCGTCGACCGATGATGCAGGCCTGGCCGGTCAACCAGCGCCGCGCGCGCTTTTCCGACTGGCGCGTCAGGCAGGCGATCAATCTTTGCTTCGACTTTCGGTGGACCAACGACAAGATCTTCTACAACGCCTATGAGCGCTCGCAATCCCTGTTCGAAAAATCCGAATTCGTTGCGACCGGCATGCCGACGGACGCAGAACTTGCAATCCTGGAACCGCTGAGAGAAAGGCTGCCGGAAGCCGCCTTCGGCGAAGCCGTGACGCAGCCCGTCTCGGACGGATCCGGGCGCGACCGCGCCCTGCTCCGGCAGGCTGTGACCCTTCTAGACGAAGCGGGCTGGAAGCGTGACGGGCAGGTGCTGAAGAAGGATGGCGAAACCCTGTCGGTGGAAATCCTGATCCGGTCGCCAGTCTTCGAGCGGGTTTTGTCCGGCCTGGTGGAAAACATGCGTCGGGTGGGCATCGAAACCTCCATCCGGTTGGTCGATCCTGTGCAATTCCAGTCGCGGCTCGATACGTTCGATTTCGACATGGTGGGCCTTGCTCTTTCAATGAGCGCCACGCCGACCCGGGAAAATCTGGCGTCGATGTTTTCCGATTCCTTTGCGGCCGTCGAGGGTTCGAACAATTATCCGGGCGCGCAAAGCGGCGTCTATGACGATCTGCTCGCCCATGTCGGCAAAGCCGAAAGCCGCGAAGCGCTGGTGACGGCCATGCGCGCGCTCGATCGTGTCGAAAGAGCGCGGCTCGACTGGATTCCAAACTGGTATTCGGCGGATCACAAGGTTGCATTCTGGGACATGTTCGGATTCCCTGATACAAAGCCGGACTATGGGTGGCCTGTCGAATCACTGTGGTGGTTCGACAAAGAAAAGGCGCGTGCAATCGGCAGATGAAGCCAGAGCGGGACGGGAACAGATTGAATCGAATGACGGCATTCGCAACCGGCAGGGATAAGCGCTGATGGGCGCCTATATCGTTCGACGGCTGCTCCTGATCATTCCGACGATGATCGGAATCATGGCCCTGTCTTTCCTTGTTGTGCAATTTGCGCCCGGCGGGCCCGTGGAGCAGATCCTCGCGGACCTTTCCGGCCAGGGCAATTCCGCGACCGAGAGAATTTCCGGCGGCGGCGATTTCCAGAACCAGCCGGCGGGCGGCGCTGACGCATCGTCAAGCTACCGGGGCGCGCAGGGTCTCGATCCGGACTTCATCAAAAAGCTCGAAAAGCAATTCGGCTTCGACAAGCCGCCCACGGAACGCTTTTTCTTGATGATGTGGGATTTCATGCGGTTCGATTTCGGGGAGAGCTTCTTTCGCGATATTTCGGTCATTGATCTGATCAAGGAGAAACTTCCGGTTTCCATCTCGCTGGGAATATGGATTCTGCTTCTGTCCTACATCATCTCCGTGCCGCTGGGGATCAAGAAGGCTGTGACGGACGGCTCGCGGTTCGACATATGGACGTCCGGCGTGATCATCATCGCCTACGCCATTCCCGGCTTCCTGTTCGGCATACTGCTGATCGTGCTGTTTGCCGGCGGTTCGTTTTTCGATGTGTTTCCGCTGCGCGGCCTGGTGTCGGAGAATTTTTCGGACCTGCCCTGGTGGAAGAAGATCCTCGACTATTTCTGGCACCTGACATTGCCGCTGCTTGCGCTTTCGCTGGCGGCCTTCGCGACGACGACGCTTCTGACCAAGAATTCCTTCATCGACGAAATCAGAAAGCAGTATGTGACGACAGCGCGCGCCAAGGGACTGACCGAGAATCAGGTTCTCTACGGCCATGTTTTCCGCAACGCCATGCTGATCGTGATCGCCGGCTTTCCGGCGGCGTTCATATCGTCTTTCTTTTCCGGATCGCTGCTGATCGAGACCATATTCAATCTCGATGGCCTTGGGCTGCTCGGCTACAAGTCTGTGATCAACCGCGACTATCCCGTTGTCTTCGCGACACTGTTCATCTTCTCGCTGATGGGTCTGGTTGTGGGCCTGGTTTCGGACCTGATCTACACCTGGATCGATCCGCGGATCGATTTCGAGCGGCGAGACGTCTGAATGGAACAGACGGTCGACAATACCAAGGCGCTCGACGGCCCTCCGAAAGGGTTCTTCTCGCCGACCACGAAACGAAGGTGGCAGAATTTCCGCTCCAACCGGCGCGGCTACTGGTCGCTGTGGATCTTCCTCGTGCTGTTCGTGCTCAGCCTGTTCGCGGAGTTCATCGCCAACGACAAGCCGCTGCTCGCCTGGTACAAGGGCGAGCTTCTTGTTCCGGTCCTCGTCGATTATCCGGAAGAGAAGTTCGGCGGCTTCTACGCCGTAACCGCCTATCGCGATCCGATGATCAACCAGGAAATATCGGACAATGGCTGGATCCTGTGGCCGCCGATCCGCTATTCCTATCTGACCCGCAATTCCGAGGTGCCGCATTCGGCGCCCACTCCGCCCTTCTGGCTTATGGACAAGGAGCAGCGCTGCTCCGCCTATCTGGAGGGCAGCGACGATCCGGATTGCACGTTTGGCAATCTCAACTGGCTGGGCACCGACGATCAGGCGCGCGACGTGCTGGCCCGGGTCATTTACGGGTTCCGGATATCGGTGCTGTTCGGGCTGATCCTGACCGGGCTTTCCGCCGTCGTCGGCGTCTGGCTCGGCGCGATTCAAGGCTTCTTCGGCGGCTGGATCGACCTTACGTTCCAGCGCTTCATCGAAATCTGGTCGGCTGTGCCGGTGCTCTACGTGCTGATTATCATAGCCTCCATCCTCCCGCCGGGATTCTGGGTGCTGCTCGGCATCATGCTGCTGTTTTCCTGGGTCGCCTTCGTCAGCGTCGTGCGGGCTGAATTCCTCCGGGCGCGCAATTTTGAATATGTAAACGCAGCGCGGGCGCTGGGCGTCGGCAATGCAACGATTATCTATCGCCACCTGCTGCCCAACGCCATGGTGGCGACGCTCACCTTCCTGCCCTTTATCCTGTCGGGATCAATCGCGACGTTGACCTCGCTCGACTTCCTCGGGCTCGGACTGCCGCCCGGATCGCCGTCGCTCGGCGAACTGATCGCGCAGGGCAAGAACAATCTGCAGTCGCCCTGGCTGGGCATCACGGCCTTCGTCATCATATCGCTGATGCTTTCCCTGCTGATCTTCATCGGTGAAGCCACGCGCGACGCCTTCGACCCGCGAAAGACTTTCAGTTGACCGAACCGCTGCTCACCATACGCGATCTGTCCGTGCTGTTTCGCCAGGGCGACAACGAAACGCTGGCCGTCGACCGCGTGTCCTTCGACATCGCAAACGGGGAAACGGTTGCGCTGGTCGGCGAATCGGGCTCCGGCAAGTCGGTCACGGCGCTGTCTGTGCTCAAGCTCCTGCAATATCCGGCGGCAAGCCATCCGTCGGGCAAGATCATGTTCGAGGGCGACGACCTTCTGAGCGCCGGCGAGAAACGCCTGCGGCAGGTGCGCGGCAACCAGATCGGCATGATTTTCCAGGAGCCTATGACGTCGCTTAATCCGCTGCACGCCGTCGAAAAGCAGATCAGCGAGGTTCTGAAGCTGCATCAGGGCATGGGCGAGAAAGCGTCCAAGGCTCGGACGCTTGAACTGCTGGAGCAGGTCGGAATACGCGATGCGGAACAGCGTCTCGCCTCCTATCCGCATCAGCTTTCCGGCGGGCAGCGGCAGCGCGTGATGATCGCTATGGCGCTCGCCAACCGTCCAAAACTGCTGATCGCCGACGAACCGACAACGGCTCTGGACGTAACGGTGCAGGCGCAGATCCTGGCTCTTCTCGACGAGTTGAAACAGGAATACGGCATGTCGATGCTGTTCATCACGCACGACCTCGGAATTGTCCGCAAGATCAGCGACCGCGTCTGCGTGATGACCGGGGGCCGCATCGTCGAATCAGGCGCGACGGAAGACGTGTTCACCGCTCCGTCCCATGATTACACGAAGCATCTTCTGGCCGCCGAACCGAGCGGCGCGCCGCCGGAGACAGACGACTCGGCGCCGATCGTCATCGAAGGCAAACAGGTCAAGGTCTGGTTTCCGATCAAGAAGGGTTTGCTGCGGCGAACCGTCGATCACGTCAAGGCGGTGGACGGGATAGACCTGACGTTGCGGGCCGGCCAGACGCTTGGCATCGTGGGTGAATCCGGGTCCGGAAAGACGACGCTTGGTCTCGCGCTGACGCGCATGATCTCGTCGGAAGGACAGATCGGTTTCGTCGGCAAGGATATCGGGCGCTACTCTTTCCGCGAGATGCGGCCGCTGCGCGACCAGATGCAGATCGTCTTCCAGGATCCGTTCGGCTCGCTGTCTCCGCGCATGTCGATCTCGGAGATCGTCGCGGAAGGCCTGCGCATTCATGAACCAGGCCTCGACGTGGAGGCGCGTGACCGCAAGGTGGTCGATGCGCTGAAGGAAGTGGGGCTCGACCCTTCGACCCGATGGCGCTATCCGCACGAGTTTTCCGGCGGCCAGCGTCAGCGCATCGCCATTGCGCGCGCCATGGTGCTCAGCCCGCGCTTCGTGATGCTGGACGAGCCGACCTCGGCGCTCGACATGAGCGTGCAGGCGCAGGTGGTCGATCTCCTGCGCAAGCTCCAGGCTACCCACAATCTCGCCTATCTGTTCATCAGCCACGACCTGAAGGTGGTCCGCGCGCTGGCGAACAATGTCATCGTGATGCGCAATGGCAAGATCGTCGAACAGGGACCGTCCGACCAGATCTTCGATCATCCGCAGACCGACTATACGAAGGCGCTGATGGCCGCCGCCTTCAATCTGGAAACAGCGCCGGAAGGCGTTGTGAGCGAATAGTCCACACACGGCATAAAGGGGACCGCGTGACGCAGACCAAGGGCGCAATATTGCTCGCCATGAAAGGCGAGATGGGGGATTCCTGGCACGCCTTCCTCAACAGCGCGTCGAAAGACCGACCGGTCGTGCGCGCGCCTGTCGAGCACGGCGACCCGTCCATTGACTACGCGGTCGCATGGGCCCCGGAGCCGGGCCTGCTGGCGTCTCTGCCCAATCTCAAGGCGATCTTTTCCGTGGGCGCCGGCGTCGATCACCTGTTTCGCGATCCGGATCTTCCCAATGTCCCGATCGTACGCGTCGTGGCTGAGGATCTGACGAACCGGATGAGCGAATATGTGGTCTGGCGCGTCCTCGACCATCACCGGCAGGGCGACCGCTACCGGCGCCAGCAGACACAGCGCCTGTGGGGCGAGGACCTCGATCAACCGGTCGCGGCCGACGTCACCGTGGGCATTCTCGGTCTCGGCGCGCTCGGGCAGGACGCCGCCCGCAAGCTTCGCGCCCTCGGTTTTCAGGTTGCGGGATGGTCGCGCAGCCCGAAGACCATGGAAGGCGTGCAGTCATTCGCGGGCGAAAACGGCCTCGACGATTTTCTGAAGATCAGCGACATGATCGTATGCCTGCTGCCGCTGACCGACGAGACGCGTCACATCCTGTCGCTGCCGCTGTTCGAGAAGCTGAAGAAAGGCGGTCCTTTCGGCGCGCCGGTTTTGATCAACGCCGGGCGCGGCGGCCAGCAGGTCGAGGAGGACATCGTGACGGCGCTCGACAGGAGACTGCTGTCAGCGGCGAGCCTCGACGTCTTCAACGGCGAACCCCTGTCGCCGGACAGTCCTCTGTGGCTGGACGAGCGCATTTTCATCACGCCGCATGCTGCGGCCACGTCCGTGGCGAGCGCAATCGTGCCGGGCATGCTGGAACAGATGGATCGCCACGACGCCGGCGAGCCCTTGAAGAACCTCGTCGACCGAAGCAGGAACTACTGAATTTTCGGACGACGGAAACCGGTCGGCGGGCCATAGAGATGCGCTATGCGTGAAACGGCGTCCGCAAGCGGCTCCTCTTTCACAATCATCGTGTGACCGCTCGCATGCAGGATGCTTTCGCGGTCGCGCATGATCGCCACATGCCCTTTCCAGAAGACGAGATCGCCGCGGCGCAGCGCGCCGTAATCCGGCCCCGGATCGACCGCGTCGCCGACGCCGGCGGCCTGCATGTCGGTGTCGCGCGGCGCCTTGAGGCCCGCCATCGCCATGGCGAGCTGCACCAGGCCCGAACAATCGAGCCCGAAGCCCGATCGCCCGCCCCAGAGATAGGGCGTCTCAAGAAACCGTTCCGCAACAGCGACGTAGTCCGCTTCTCGGCGATCGAGCGGCGCAACATGGCTGGCGATCACGGCGAATCCGTCCTGCGTCATGGCATACTGCGTGCCTCGGGTTTCCGAAGTCCCGTTTATTTTTAGCCGACTACCCATAGAGAGGCTTGCTTCCACGCGATGGCGCAAGTCAGCCCCGTCATAGAGAAAAGTGCGCGGAACGACGACCATATGGGTTGGTTCTGTTTGGGTTTCCCCCACATCTTCAGCCGCGACATAGCCGACATATCCATCGGCGTCGCACTGGATCCACCGCCACCTGTCCTTTTCCTCGAAAACACGGACCGTTTCACCGTAGAGGGACTGGGACACGCATTCCGACGCCTTATCGGGTCTGGCGTGGATATTGGAGACAGGGGCGACGATCACAGCGGGCGCGCCCGTAACATAGGCGGCGGCGTCGACGACATTGCGAAGCCTGCTGTCGGCCAGATCGGCTCGGTATGCGTTGAGCCGCTTGTCCGGAGCCGCGCTCATACGCCCAGTTCCTCTCCCTCGCGGACGATGATGCGTCCGAGCCGCTCGAGATATTCCGATCCTTCGACAGTGCGCTGGATGACGACGTTGCGCCGGTCGGCCTTGTCTCTCGTGCGGTGCACCAGTCCCATGGCGCCCATCGTATCGAGGGCCCGGGTGATGACCGGCTTCGTGACGCCAAGAAGCGCCGCAAGCCCCCGCACCGTATGCGGCGGCGGCTCCAGATAGACATGCAGAAGGATGGTCAGTTGACGCTGCGTGAGATCAGGTCCGTCATTGCGGACCATCGCCAGCATCGCGCTGCGCCAGAGATAGAGCGCCTCGGACGCTCTCAGATGTACGCTCATGCAAACCCGTCAGATACGGCAATCGTTTCGCTACCGTATCATTTCGCCGCCAGCCGGTCAAAACATTCGTCGATCAGTTTCCGTAGCGTTCTTCCAGCATCGTATAGAGCGCGCGGATGGCCTGCGCCTCGCCGCCTGCCGGCGCATGCGGCTTGTCGGCGCGGTTCCAGGCGTAGATGTCGAAATGCGCCCACTCCTTCGCCTTCTGGACGAACCGGTTGAGGAACAACGCCGCCGTGATCGATCCGGCGAACCCGCCCGCCGGCGCATTGTTGAGGTCGGCGATCGGCGACGACAGCAACCGGTCATAGGGCTTGAACAGGGGCATGCGCCAGAGCGGGTCGAAAGCCTTGTCGGAGGCTTCGAGCAGCGCAGACGCAAGGCTGTCGCTATGGCAGAAGAAGGGAGCAAGGTCCGTTCCGACCGCAACTCGCGCGGCGCCGGTCAGCGTCGCCATGTCTATCATGATCTCCGGCTCTTCCTCATCGGCCAGCGCCATGGCGTCGGCGAGCACGAGCCGGCCTTCCGCGTCGGTGTTGCCGATCTCGACTGTCAGGCCCGCCCGGCTCGTCAGAATGTCGCCAGGCCGGAACGCGTTGCCGGCTATGGAATTCTCGACCGCCGGCACAAGCACCCGCAAACGCAGATCAAGGCCGGCCTTCATGATCATGCGGGCAAGTCCGAGAACATTGGCTGCGCCTCCCATGTCCTTCTTCATGAGAAGCATGCTGGAGGGCGGCTTGATGTCCAGGCCGCCGGTGTCGAAACAAACGCCCTTGCCGACCAGCGTCACTTTCGGAGCATCCGGCTTTCCCCAGGTCATGTCGATCAGGCGCGGCGCCTGCGCGCTCGCCCGGCCGACTGCGTGGATCATCGGAAAATTGCTCTCAAGCAGCGCATCGCCGGAAATCACCTCCACTGACGCCGAACAGTCAAGAGCCAGATCGCGAACGGCCTTTTCCAGATCGTCAGGCCCCATGTCGTTCACCGGCGTGTTGACGAGATCACGCGCAAGAAAACAACCGGAAACAATGCTTTCGGCGCGATCCCGGTCAACGCCTTCGGGACAAACGAGTTTGACGGCGCCCTCTTTCTTTTTCCTGCGGTAGGCCTCGAAGCGATAGCTGCCGAGACCGAATCCGAGGCCGATCTGTTCGCCGAAGCGGCCGGAATTGGCGATACGCCAGACGCCATTCGGTAATCCGCCGGCCAGAGCGCCGGCGATCAGAGGATCTTCTTCAAGACCGTTTCCCGTTCCGAAAAACGCGCCGACGATCGTGCGATCCTTCCCCGGAACAAGCAGTATTTCTCCGCTGGCCGCTGAAAATCCAGATCCTTTGACCCATTCGGCCATCTCGGGCAACGGCAACGCCGTTTCGAGATCGCGGGGGGAGACGAGATAGACGGGCAGGGAAGGCGCTGAGCCGTCCTGAAAACTGAAGCTGTTCATGGGTTATCCGAGGTGCTCGTTAACGGTCCGTTAGGGTTAACAGAATATTGATTTCGTTGTCGGTCTTTCAATGCTGATGGAGCAATTTCGACAGTTGAACGCCACAAGACCTGAACCCGGCTTCGAATGTCAAATCTTTAAGCTCCTCCAGAAACATATTCCTGCTGTCGGCCCGGAAGAGTCCGACATTTGCGCTTTTAGGCGCCGCAGTGGGACGAGAAAGGCGGGATCGGACCGCCAGGGCAACACCGGGCGGCCGGGGATATCGCCGCCGGAGGGAAAACGGCGCCCGGGTCCCGATCAGCCAGCGGTCACTTTTGCCAGACGGGGACACAAGGCATGAAATCAATTTCGAGGGGGGCGTTATCATCAGGTCTGCGGATGTCGACGGGCATACTCGCCATCGCCCTGCTGGCGTCCGGATGCGCCAACAACGTCAGCCGCCAGACGACCGGATCGATTGCCCGGAGCTCGGAGCAGCTTTCGACAATGAATGCGACGCAGCTGCTGAAGGCGGAAAGCAAGTTTGCAGCTGCCTACAAGGCCAATCCGAAAGACAAGGCGACCGGCATCAATTACGCGACCGTTCTCAGAATGGTCGGACGCGATTCCCAGGCTCTCGCCGTCATGCAACAGGTGGCGATCGCGCATCCGTCGGACCGCGACGTGCTTGCCAGCTACGGCAAGGCGCAGGCGGCCGCGGGACAGCTCGAAGCCGCGCTTTCGACGATCAAGCGCGCCCAGACGCCGGACCGGCCGGACTGGAAATTGCTCTCGGCGGAAGCGGCCATTCTCGACCAGCTTGGCAAGACCGAGCAGGCGCGCGGGCTTTACCGGCAGGCGCTCGACCTGGCGCCGGACGAGCCGACCATCCTCTCCAATCTCGGCATGTCCTATCTGCTGACAGGAGATCTCAGGACTTCGGAAACCTACCTGAAGAAGGCCGTCGCCCGGCCCGGCGCCGACAGCCGCGTGCGGCAGAACCTCGCCCTTGTCGTCGGCCTTCAGGGCCGGTTCGACGAGGCGCAGCGCATCGCGCAATCCGAACTGTCGAGAGAACAGGCGGACGCGAACATGGCCTATCTCAGGACCATGCTGGCGCAACAGAACGCCTGGGCGAAGCTCGAGGACAAGAAGAACACCAACTGATCTATGGCATGTTCGCCGGACACCGGGACGCTGTTGCAGACGCTCTGCAGCGGCGCCTTGGCTCAGCGCGCTTTGCGTGACGGACCATGCGGGCGCCAGTCGGGTTCAGAACGTATCGTAGACCTGCATCAGCGCCGGTCCCATGATGACGGCGAAAATGACCGGCAGGAAGAACAGGATCATCGGCACCGTCAGCTTTGGCGGCAGCGCGGCGGCCTTCTTCTCGGCTTCGGTCATGCGATGATCGCGGCTCTCCTGCGCCAGCACTCGCAACGCCTGGGCGATCGGCGTGCCGTAGCGCTCGGCCTGGATCAGGGCCTGCGTGACGGACTTGACGGGCTCGAGACCGGTCCGAATGCCGAGGTTCTCGTAGGCCTTGCGACGCTCCTGCAGATAGGAGAGCTCCGCCGTCGTCAGCACCAGTTCTTCGCCCAGCGGCGGCGACTGCATGGCGATTTCTTCCGCGACCCTGTGAAAGGCCGCCTCGATCGAAACGCCTGACTCGACGCAGATTAGAAGCAGGTCGAGGGCGTCCGGCCAGGCGGTGCGGATCGATTGCTGGCGCTTTGCCGTGCGATTGGAGATAAACAGGATCGGCGCATAGAAGCCGGCGTAGGCTGCGCCAACGCACATGCAGCAACGCACCAGAAACGAATATTGCTGGAGCAGTTCCAGCCCGAAAATGTAGAAGACGGCGAAACCGCCGAATAAAAACGGCAGGATGAAGCGCGCGACCAGATAGATGTTGAGCGCATTGGGCGACCGGTATCCGGCCATTCTCAACTTGCCGACGGTCGCTTCGTCCACCAGGGCCTGGCGCAGGTTGAGCTGTTCGACCAGCCTGCCGACCGACATGTTTTTCTGGTAGCGCAGACCTTTCTGGGCGTTGTTTCTTTCCGTGTTCAGCCTGGCGCGTTCGCGGGCGCGAATTTCGTCCCTTTCAAGGGCCACCCTGTTCATGCGCGACTTCAGATCGCTCTTGTCGAACATCGGCATGACAAGCGTGAAAATGGTCGCGAAGACTGCGATGCTTACGAGCACCGCCATAACGAAAGTGGGATTGGAGAGCGTCTCGACCATGGGTCAGATCTCGAAATTGGTCATGTTGCGCATCACGAAAATCCCGATCGTCATCCAGACGAGGGACGCGCCGAGAATGATGTTTCCGCGCGGTTCGGTGAACAGCGTAATGATATAGTCGGGCGTCGTGAGATAGACGAGAAGAACGATGATGAAGGGCAGACTGCCGATGATCGCGGCCGAAGCCTTGGCCTCCATGGAGAGCGCGTTGACCTTCGCCTTCATCTTCTTGCGATCGCGCAGAACCCGCGACAGATTGCCCAGCGCCTCCGACAGGTTTCCGCCCGCCTGCGCCTGAATGGCCACGACGATCCCGAAGAAACTCGTCTCCGGCAGGGGAATATTTGCGTGCAAACGAACACAGGCTTCGGGAACGCTCATACCGAATTGCTGGGCCTCGACGATCCGCCGGAACTCCGTCCTGAGGGGCTCCTGGGCTTCCGCTGCGATGAGATGCAAAGAATCGTTCAGCGGCAAACCGGACTTTATCGCGCGCACCATGACGTCGAGCGCATTGGGAAACTCATCGAGAAACGCCTTCATCCTGCGCTTGCGGGCAAAGGACAGGATCCAGCGCGGAAGACCGAGACCGGCGGCGAAAACCACGCCCAGCGCCAGCAACGGCCTGCCGGTCATGAAGAACATCATGGCGCCTGCCGCAAGACCCGTCGCCACGCTCGCGATATGGAAATGGCCAACGCCGATCTTCCATCCGGCCTGCTGGATCTGCATCTTCAGGGGCGGCGACTTTTGACTTGCGTTCTTTTTCTGCTTTTCTTCAAGGGTCTTCAACGATTCCTGGATCGATTTGCGGCGTTTGGCGGCTTCATTCAGCTTCTGGCGGGTGACAGCCACCGTGTCCCAGTCGGTCTCTGCCGCTTTGACGCGCTTGATCCGGTTGGCGACCCTGGTCTCTGTTTCGATGTTGGAGAACAGGAACGCGTAGGCGAGGCAGCCCGCGGCTACGCCGACGAGCAGTATGATGAGCCAGATTGTCAGATCCAGTCCGAACACCGCTTTCCCCTTTTCATCGGTCGCCCGCCATCAGGCGACGGTCCGTTCCATGCTGTCCAGCGCCTCGGCAAGGCGACGGTCTTCATTGTAGTAGCGGGCGCGCTCCCAGAAATGCGGCCTTCCGATGCCGGTGGAGCAATGCTTGCCAATGATCCGGCCGTTCGCGTCCTCACCCTCCATCTCGAATTTCATGATGTCCTGCGTAATGACCACATCGCCTTCCATCCCGACAACCTCGGTTATGTGGGTGATGCGGCGTGAACCGTCGCGCAGGCGGGTCGCCTGGATGATGATATCGACCGAGCCGGTGATGATCTCGCGCACGGTTTTCGCCGGAAGGGAAAACCCGCCCATGGCGATCATCGATTCCATGCGGCTCAGGCACTCGCGCGGCGAGTTGGAGTGGATGGTGCCCATCGAACCGTCGTGACCCGTGTTCATGGCCTGCAACAGGTCAAAAACCTCGGGTCCGCGCACCTCGCCAACAATGATCCGTTCCGGCCGCATGCGCAGGCAGTTCTTGACCAGGTCGCGCATGGTCACCTCGCCTTCGCCTTCGATATTCGGCGGGCGTGTCTCCAGCCGCACGACATGGGGCTGCTGCAATTGCAGTTCGGCGGAGTCTTCGCACGTGATGATGCGCTCGTCTGTGTCGATATAGCGCGTCAGGCAATTGAGAAGCGTCGTCTTGCCGGAACCGGTGCCGCCGGAGATGACGACGTTGCAGCGCACCCGACCGATGATCTTGAGGAGCGTGGCGCCTTCCGGCGTAATCGAACCGAAATTGACGAGCTGATCAAGCGTCAGCTTGTCTTTCTTGAACTTGCGTATGGTCAGCGCGGTGCCGTCGATGGAAAGAGGCGGCGCTATGACGTTGACGCGCGACCCGTCCGGCAGACGCGCGTCGCAGATCGGACTTGATTCATCGACGCGGCGCCCGACCTGGCTGACGATGCGCTGGCAGATCGACAGGAGCTGGCCCTCGTCTCGAAACTGGATCGAGGATTCTTCCACCTTGCCGTCGACCTCGATGAAGGTTCGGCCCGATCCATTGACCATGATGTCGGCGATATCGTCGCGCGCCAGCAACGGCTCGAGAGGTCCATAGCCAAGAACATCGTTGCAGATATCCTCAAGCAGTTCCTCCTGCTCGGAGATCGACATCGCGAAATTCTTGATAGTGATGATATCGTTGACGATATCGCGAATTTCCTCTCGCGCGCTTTCCTGATCGAGCTTGGCGAGCTGCGAAAGGTCGATCGTGTCGATCAGCGCGGAGAACACCTGGGATTTGGTGGCGTAATAATTTTGCGACTTGGCCGGCGCGCGACGCTTTTCCGGCCGCTCGCTGCCGGGGGCGAGCGGTGTATTGCTTGACGTCGCAGCGCTCGCCGGCTCGCCCTGGGCGGCGCTGGCGGCTCCGGTCCTGTCGCGACTTTCCTTCGCCTGGGGCGGCGGCATGACAGGCCTGTCGGTCGTCCTTGCGCCAAATCCTTCTGTTCCCCGCTTGCCAAACATGATGTTCCTCTAGAACCTGTTTCCCTCAGTCGCGCCCGGCGCGCCGACCGAGAAGGCCGCGCAGGCTGAGACCCGACTTGCGGTTCTTTCGCATTTCGACGCGCCCGGTCAGAACATGCGCAAGCTGCGAGATGATTTCCGAAACCGGCGCCTTGGGATCAGTCTCGGATATCATCCGACCGCTGTTGAGCGCGTTGCCGAAAAGCTGCGCGTCGAAGGGGATAATAGCGACCGGCTCCGTTTCGAGCGGCTCGCAAAAATCCGCGATATCGATTTCCGGTCGTTTCGGCATGCCGACCTGGTTGAGGATCAGGCGCGGCGCATGATCGTTCGGCCGCAGCTTGATCAGCGTGTCGACCAGATTTTTCGTATTCCTGAGATTGGTCAGATCCGGCGCCGCAACGACCACGATGTCGTCCGCTTCCGACAGCAGCTTGCGCGACCAGTCGGTCCATACATGCGGCACGTCCAGGACGATGAGCGGCGCACTGCGCTGCATGACTTCGATCAGCTGTTCGAACGTGCCCGAATTGAAATCGTAGGTCCGGTCGAGCATCGAAGGCGCGGCGAGCATGGAAAGGTGCGACGCACATTTTGACAGGAGACGGTCGAGAAAGACATCGTCGAGCCTTTCGGGAGAATAGACGGCTTCCGCAATTCCCTGCGGCGGATCCTGGTCGAAATCGATGTTCGCGGTACCGAAAGCAAGATCCATATCGGCGAGAATGGTTTCCGTCTCGAAGAGCTCGGAGATCGTCCAGGCGCAGTTGTGTGCGATGGTCGACGATCCGACGCCGCCCTTGGCGCCGACAAAGGCGATGGAGCGTCCAAGCGGTTCGGCGTCCGGATCGACGAAGATGGAGGACAGGCACATCATCACGTCCGACAGTGTGACGGGCGCGATCAGATATTCGGATATGCCCCTGCGGACCAGTTCCCGGTAAAGCCGCACATCATTGTTGTGACCGATCAGCACGACTTTGGTCGTGGGGTCGCAGACCTCGGCGAGTTCGGCAAGCTGCTCCATGAGACGGTTCTGGCTCACGCGCGTCTCGATCAGGACCAGATTGGGCGTGGGCGAGGCGGCGAAGGTTTCCGTGGCTGTCGCGATATCGCCGGAAACAACGCGCATATGAACCCGCGCCATGCGCCTGTCTTCCGCGGAACGCCGCAACACCGACATCAGATCTTCCGACGCGCAGAAGGCCTGAATGGATATGCGCGGCAACGGCCGAAACGTATCGACAGCCTCTGGTTTGCGCGTCGTATCATCGATCAGGCTTGGCGCCTCATCTTCGATATAGGCTTTCTCGCTCATTCTTTTTCCCGCTGGTTCAAGCCGTTGTCATTCCGTTGCAGGCCTATTCGTCCGGCGCGGCGGCCGCCGCCCCGTATTCCCTGTAATTCTCGAACACCTTGTCGCGGCGCTGGGCGTCGATCGGCGTCATGCCGCGCGGCGCCAGCAGATCGGACGGGTCCGAAATCTGCGCGGCGAGGTTGTTCTGCGTCGCGCAACCGAAATTCTCCCAGTTCTTGTTTTCCGTCGTGTTGTAGACGAGATCGGCTGGCCATTTGCCGCACTGGTTGGTGGACGCCTGGATGCCGACGAAGCTGAGCCGGATCGGCGCAGCGTCAAAGGCTGCTTCCGCCTGATAGTTGGTGATGTAAATCCTGTCCGCCGGCACATTCTCCTCGATCATCACCGAACGGACCTGTTTGGCGACGATTGCAGCGGCGGCTGAATTTGGCGATCCGACCGGCGTCATGATCTGCACCGTGCCGGAAGCGGTTTCGCGATAGTTCGAGGCAAATCCCCTCACCGCGTCCGCGGAGCCAAGCGTCAAATGCCGATCCTGTCGGGCGACTGCGATGTCCACCGCATATTCCTGTTCCGACACAATGATCGGGTGCCGGGTGCGATAATCGTCGGGAACAGATCCCGTCTCGATATTGTGGACCCGCGCGCATCCGGAAATCGAAACCGCCATGACCGCGGCCAAAAGAACAAGACCGGAAGAGGTCGGATGAAACTGATTTCGGCGCATGATCCTGTCCAACCCCATGATTACTTGTAGATAAATCCGACGACGCCATAGTAGCGCCCTTTCGGCAGATCGGTTTCCATCTGGCCGTAGACCCGGTTGACCCGTCCGAGGAAATTGCCTGCGCCGTCGCTGGCGGCGTTGAAATTGTCATCGGGACGCGCAAGCTTGTTTCGCGCGACCGGCCGCACAAGATAGGGCGTGGCGATGATGACCAGCTCGGTTTCGTTGCGCACGAAGTCGCGGCTGCGGAAAAGCGTGCCCAGAACCGGGATCTTTGACGCTCCGGGCAAACCGCCCATGACCTGTCTGATATTGTCCTGGACCAGACCGGCGATCACGATCGAGCCGCCGGAGGGGAGTTCGACGGCCGTGGACGCCTCGCGCCGACGGATGCCGTTGGCGGTTATTCCGCCCAGTTTTCCACCGCCGCTGAGCGTTACGCTGCCCTCGAAGGTCGGTTCAGACACCTCCGTCCTGACCTTCAGGCTGATACGACCGGCAGACAGCACCACTGGCGTGAATTCGAGACGGATTCCGTATTCCGTCTCTTCGTTTTCATAGACAGGCGATCCATTTTCATCAAACGCCTGGCTCACAACCCGCCAGAATTCACCGCCGACATAGAAATCAGCGGCTTCGCCGGAGATCGCCGTGAGGCTTGGTTCAGCCAGCGTTTTCATCACGCCCGCCTGCTCCATGGCGCGAACATAGGCGTTGATGTCGACGCTTCCGATATTGCCGGAAAAGGCGGCTACCGTGCTACTGAGCATCTTGCCGAGTCCAACCGGATTAACCGACTGAAACTCGGACGTTCCGCTGTTGAGATAGGTGTTGAAGCCAAGTTGCTTGAGGATTTGCCGGCTAACTTCGGCCACCGTAACCTTGAGTGTGACCTGATCGTCGCCGTCGATATCGAGCAGGTTGACGATCAGCGATCTCTGGCGCTGTTCGGCAAAAATCGCCGCCCCTCCCTCGCCGGCGCCGCCGACAGCCGTGATGTTGCGGGTCGTCGCCTCGCCGCCTTTCAGGAAAATCTCGGCGAGTTGCGCGGCGCGCGAGGCGTCCTGGGGCGTGCGAACCCTGCCGGTCAGGACGATGTTATCGCTGATGATCTCGACCTTCACGTCCGAGTCGGGAATGAACCGGGCGATCTGTTCCTCCAGACCACTGATGTCGCGTTCAATGGACAGATTGAGACTGACAATCTGTTCTCCATTGGCGCCGAAGACGAAGACGTTTGTCTGACCGACAGCTTTTCCGAACAGATAGATGCGGCGTTGTGATCGGGTAACGGCGTCAGCCACGGCGGGATCGGCGACGAGGATATCATGTGCATCTGCAGGCAGATCAACGACGACCGCCTTGTTGAGACCGAGCTTGACGTCCCTGACGGACGTCGCGCCTGTTGTCCGGACGGATATCGTTTCGGATTGCGCCTTTGCCGGCGCAACCGCCATAGCGGCAGCCGGAAGCGCCATCACCGCAAGCGCCAACGCCATGGCGCGCGCTCTTGTCAGGCGATCGAATGATCCAACTGCTTGTTTCAAAATTAGCACCGAGATGCTCCCGTGTTACTTCACTGCGCCAATATTGGTGATCGCCCCGGAACGAATGAGCTGGATGGCCGGTCCGCCTTCCCGGCTGAGCAGGTGATCCGCCCCTCCGGTGTCGGGTTCGCGCCCGTCAGCGACGCTGCGCAAGGCCAGTGTCAACCTCGACGCCATCTGCTGAGCCACCGACATGATGCGCGCCTGGTCCGGCGTCAGTTCAAGCGTTGCAGTTGTTCCCACTGCGGTTTTGTTGCCGTCTTCATCTTCCTGAATTCGCTGATCGATCGCCAGGACGCGAATGTTGGAGAGTATTGTTTCCGTAATGAAACTGCCGTCGTCGCTGCCGCGAACCATGATGACGTCGACGCGATCATTGGGCAGGATGAAACCGCCGGCGCCGGTCTCGACCGAAATTTCCGTCGAAACCGCCCGTTTTCCGGCCGGCAGGATCGACGACATGATGCGCGTATCCGAATCGACAACCTTTTCGCTGCGCACCGGCTCGCCGGCGAATATCGGAAGGCGAACGACCGATCCCGACAGTTTTTCGATCGCGTCGCGTTGGGTGGAGCGGGTAATGAACCCGTCAACAACCGCGCCTTCGGGCCATTCCTGCCAATACAGATTTTTCTTGTTCAGCCGCGAGCCGATTGGCAGGCTATCAGAGGCGACCAGAACCTGATCCGTTCTGACTTCCCTGACGGCGCTCTGGGTCCCGACGCTCTTCGCGCCGCCTTTGGAGAAATTCCATGCCAGATAGCCCGCCCCCGCCGCGGCGGTCAGGGCAACGATCGTAACGATAAGTCGTGCGGGTTTCATGCAGGATACTCCGGAACACTCTTCTGGCA
Source organism: Flavimaribacter sediminis (assembly GCF_019492055.1). Taxonomy (GTDB): domain Bacteria; phylum Pseudomonadota; class Alphaproteobacteria; order Rhizobiales; family Rhizobiaceae; genus Flavimaribacter; species Flavimaribacter sediminis. Next base: position 998,817 of record NZ_JAICBX010000002.1, read on the forward strand.
GTGGTCCGAAATATGCCGGCTAATGGTGTAATTAAGGTTAATGAAATCGTAGCGAATGTGCTTAATGCATCGTTAATCGCGACCCATGGCCTTGCGCCGGATGCAGCGTTTTTCGCAGTTTTTCCTACGCCAGGTGAGAAACCGCGAAGCGAAAATATTCGGTATTGGGATATTCGAGCAGTCCGGCAATACCGATTGCGACGCCATAGGGGATACCCAGTTTCGGATCTGTCAAATGCTGCAGCATGCCGAATCGTCCAACGATCGGTGAATATTTGTTGCCGCGAATGATCAGGATTCCCAGCGTCAGCAATCCGCCGAAGACAGCGACATTGGTAAGAAAGGCGAACAGCTCAATCGACATTCCGAACCAGATTGCGACGACGGTCAACAGCTTGGCGTCGCCACCGCCCATGACGCCGAAAGAGAAGAGACCGAAACAAGCGGCGAACACAATCATGCCGGCCAGGAGATGACTTCCCGCTTCGGCCCATCCCATCCCGGTCAACGGGGCGATGATCGCAAAGGAAGCGAGCAGCAGCAAAGGCACCCTGTTCGGGATTTTCATCGTAAGCATATCCGTCAATGCCGCATAGGCGAGACACAAGGGAAAGATTACAATGAGCGCTGCACTGAGCATCAGCCGTTCCTCAGTTCATGAAACAAAAAAGCCGTTCGGTCGTCCGAACGGCGCCTGCGGCCTGCCGAGTCAACCGCGGCAAACCGGCAATGAAACCCCGGGCGTTTCGAGGAAAGCCCGGGGTTTCAAGAATAGCTTCGATCTTAGATCGCATCATCCATTTCTTCGGATGCGGTGTCGAATACGTCGCCAACGCTGCCGCCAACTGCGCTTGCTCCAGCGATAACGGCGATCGCGATAAGGGCGGCGATCAGGCCGTATTCGATTGCAGTTGCACCGGATTCGTCTTTCATGAAACGTGCGAAAAGTTTGGTCATTGGATAGCTCCTTGCTCTACAGTTTTGTTCAGCACTTCCGTCAGCTTGTTTTCCGCTGATCGGATGCGTGAAAGCTATCCGGCAGGATTTGAGATCAGCTTAATAAAAAAGGTTATCAAATCCTTACAAGCCATTTCAGCGCTTCTTGGTGAACGCGAACTTAAAAATACTTGCTGCAATTGAAACTTGTTCCGAGAACACTTCACTCGCATGGAAATGGTGTGCGCCACATCTGAATGACGCCTATATTATAAAGACAAGTTCCAAGCTTTTTGAGTGCGTACTTCGACCTGATCTGCAACAGCAGCAGGATTTTGTGTAGAAATACAGAAGCGCCAGCCACTGTTAAAGCTTCATTCACCATTCGGGGTGATTTTGAGATCGTTGCAACAGACCCCGGAGTCAACCATGGCAGTCATGCCCGCACAGGTTATGTGGTCCATCATTCTCGTGGCGCTTTTCACGGGATTCGCGCCTGCTCGAGCCGCCGCCGATGACAATATCCGGGTTGAAGTGGACTACGCGCGCGTTATCAAGCTCGACCAGCCGGTCAGCAAGGTGATTATCGGAAATGCGGATATCGCTGACGCCGCAGTGGCCGATTCAAAAACCATCATTCTCACAGGCAAAAGTTTCGGGACGACGAATATCGTCATCCTTGACGAGCAGGGGCAGGCGCTGGTTGACGAGCGCGTTCTGGTTTCGCTTGAAAGCTACAATACGCTGCAGGTTTACCGGCAGACCGAACGTGAAGTCCTGTCCTGCACGCCGGCCTGTCAGCCGTTGATCGAGGAGTAGGCGACGGCATGGTAAACGCATTGTAAAAGAGACCGCTGAAATTTCGGATATCCGAGAAACCGAAATTCAACCGAACCCTGCTAGATCTGCGATATTCAATATCGTCGCGGGGAGCCATGCGGTTCATCAATAAAATTTTCAGAGGAATGGGTAGCTCAGCTCTGGCGCGCCTGGGTCGCGACGAGAGTGGTACGAGCGCGATCGAATTTTCGATCCTGGCTATTCCATTTTTTCTCATGGTTTTCGCCATCATCGAAACCTTCATCGCTTTCGGCGCGGAACAGCTTCTCAACTACGGCGTCGACAAGATCGGTCGGCAGCTCAGAACCGGAGAGATAACCTTCAATACCGGTGAATTGACAGATGTCACGGAAGACGAATTCAAGTTGCTCTTCTGCGAGAATGTTTCCCTGATGATCGACTGCAAGGGAACTTACGGCACCAGACTGTTTCTCGACGTGCGCAGCTTTGACAATTTCAACGATATTCCGATTGGCGTGCCGCGGGTCGGCAACGCCAAGGGCGGCGACCTCGATACGTCGGATTTCGATTTTGCGCCCGGTACAGCCTCGTCGGTCAATATCATGCGGGCCTATTTCAAATGGCAGGTCATGACCGACCTGATACGACCGTATCTCAGCAACATCGACACCACCGACGGATCCTTGCCGCAGTATTATCTGATGGTGGCCACGACCGCATTCCGCAACGAGGCGTATGACCGATGACCGGATTTCTGCTTTCCAGAATCAACGGATATTCGGGCGCGCCCGCAAAATGCGCAAGCAAGCTGCGTCACCTCATGAAGGACCGTTCCGGCGTCGGATCGATCGAATTCGCGTTTCTCGTCCCGGTTCTCATGGGCATCTATATTGCCTCTCTCGAAATCAGCGTCGGGATGACGGTCGACGCCAAGGTGGCTCGGGCGGGCAACATCACCCTCGATCTGATCACGCAGGGCACAAAGACCACGAAGGCGGAACTCAAGGGCATGACCGATGTCGCGGCGAGCATCCTCTCTCCATTCAGCGCCGAGGACATCACGCTCGTCTATACGGGTATTTCGGTGGATAAATCAAAAAAAGCGAAGATCGACTGGTCCTGGACGAGCGCAACCAACAATCGCGCATTTACCGATGGCGACGAAATCGACATTCCGGCCGGACTGAAGATCGCAAACTCCTATTATGTGCGGGTGGAGATCACCAATCCCTACGATTATCTCACGAGCCTGCCGTTTCTCGGAACCGACAAGACTTCCGTGACCATGCGCGACACCTATTACATGCGGCCGCGCCGCGGCTCGCAGCTCGATTGCGGCGACTGTTGACGCACAGTTCTGATCCGGCCGTTTTATGCGGCCGCTATCGATTAGCGCTTGTGCCCGATTTATCGGGGACTTAATTACATCCTGGAACCGTTTTTCAAGAACCAATCCAGGGCGAAATCATCCATGGCGCGCGCGATCATCCTGCTTCTGGATTCCTTTGGCATCGGCGGCGCGCCGGACGCGGACGCCTTCGGCGACGCCGGTTCGAATACGCTTGGACATATCGCCGAATATTGCGCAGCGGACCTTGCCAACCGGGAAGGCCTTCGCAAGGGACCGCTTCGACTTCCGAATCTGGCGTCGCTCGGCCTGGCGCAGGCGGCGAGAATGGCCTGCGGGTCGGTTCCGGCGGGCGTGGGCTCGGCGTCACGGCCCATCGGTCTCTATGCGTGCGCCAGCGAAGTTTCGAACGGCAAGGACACGCCGTCCGGCCACTGGGAAATCGCCGGCGTGCCTGTTACTTTCGACTGGGGTTACTTCCCCGACACTGAAAACAGCTTTCCGCAAGATCTTCTCGACCTGATCCATGAGCGGGCGGTCCTGCCCGGCAGCCTCGGCAACTGCCATGCTTCCGGAACCGTCATCATCGAAAGGTTCGGCGAGGAACATGTCCGCAGCGGAAAACCGATCTTCTACACATCCGCCGACAGCGTCTTCCAGATCGCCGCCCATGAGAAGCATTTCGGGCTCGAACGGCTTTACAGGCTTTGCGAGATCGTTCGGGAACTGCTGGATCCGCTGAATATCGGCAGGGTCATCGCGCGTCCATTCACGGGAGAAACCGCGGCGACTTTCGAACGCACGGGCAATCGCCGGGACTTTTCGGTGCCGCCGCCCGAACCGACGTTGCTTGACCGCGCCACAAGGGCCGGACGAACGGTCATCGCCGTCGGGAAGATCGGCGATATTTTCGCGCATCAGGGAATCAGCGAAGTGCGCAAGGCCAATGGCAACATGGCGTTGTTCGACGCAACGATGAAGGCGATGGACGATGCGCGCGATGGCAGCATTGTGTTCACGAATTTCGTCGATTTCGACACGCTTTACGGACATCGGCGCGATGTTGCGGGTTATGCGGCGGCGCTTGAGGCCTTCGACCGACGACTGCCCGAGATAGCCCGCAAATTGCGGCCCAACGATCTGATCCTGGTCACCGCCGACCATGGCTGTGATCCGACCTGGAGAGGCAGCGACCATACGCGTGAGCGCGTTCCTGTGCTGTGTTTCGGTCCCGGCATCACACAGGGCTCGGCCGGAATCCGCAACACTTTCGCCGATATCGGTGAATCCGTCGCCGCCCATCTCGGCTTGCCGCCGGGACGCCATGGCGCAAGCTTTCTGTGAACGAAGCATCGTCCAAAGCTGTGAACAGATCCCCGCAGGCTTGACTTTGAGGCTTGTGTGGAGTTGCTGCACGCGACTTCGACCGGCAATATGACCCGGCGGCCGCCTTTCGGGCTGCGCCGACAACAAGGAGACTGCGAGATGCACGGCGTCACTGTCATCGATCATCCTCTCGTCCAGCACAAGCTGACGATCATGCGCAAGAAGGATACGTCAACGGCCAGCTTCCGCCGCCTTTTGCGCGAGATATCGACGCTGTTGTGCTATGAGGTGACGCGGGAGCTGGAGCTGACCGAGGAAGAGATCGAGACGCCGCTTTCGAAGATGAACGCCCCTGTTCTCGCTGGCAAGAAACTGGTTTTCGCCTCCATTCTGCGCGCCGGCAACGGACTGCTTGAAGGCATGCTGGAACTCGTGCCCTCCGCTCGCGTCGCGCATGTCGGTCTCTATCGCGACCACGACACGCTCGAGGCGATCGAATATTACTTCAAGGCGCCCGAAGACATAAGCGACCGCCTCGTCATTGTCGTGGATCCGATGCTCGCCACCGCCAATTCCGCCATCGCCGCAATTCAGAAACTCAAGGAGCGGGGCTCTCACAATCTTCGTTTCCTGTGTCTGCTCGCTGCGCCTGAGGGCCTGAAGGCGTTTCGCGAAGCGCATCCGGACGTGCCGGTCTTTACGGCCGCCGTCGACAGCCACCTGAACGAGCTTGGCTACATCGTTCCGGGCCTCGGCGACGCAGGCGACCGCATGTACGGAACCAAGTGACGGTCTTTACCCGCTGCTTACCAAGAATTCAGTGAATCGCGCTGAAATTCGGGAATTCAGGACGCATTAGGCGGCGTCGTCTATAGCATGGCGATACTCGAACGGAGATCGACCATGCACCGGGTGCTCGTATTCGCCGCCCTTGCGATCGGCTTTTCCCTGGCTGTTCCTTCGCTGCTTTCCGAAAGGAGCGACGAAGAAAAATCAGTGGATCTTGCGGCCGCCGAGCGAACGCCCGCCACGAGCCGCACGGTTCGGCTCGACGCCGATCGCTCCGGTCATTTCACGGCGGAATTCAAGATCAACGGCCGCAAGGTGGACGGTCTGATCGACACCGGCGCCACGGCGGTTGCAATCAACGACACCATGGCGAGAAAACTGGGCGTAAAGCTGAAACCGGCGGATTTTACGCACAGGGTCCAGACCGCCAACGGCTCGGTCGCTGTCGCGCCTGTGTTGCTGAAACGCATCGAACTCGGATCCATCCGGGTCAGGGACGTGCGGGCTGTGGTCATCGGGGACGACAGCCTGGCCCATACGCTGATCGGCATGAGCTTTCTCAAGCGGCTCCGATCCTACCGTGTGGAAAACAACACGTTGATATTATCACTCTAGGACGCAATGCGATCGAGAATGACGGGTCGCGTAGACGGCGCATTCTGCGCAATCTCATAACAGCTGACAAGGGTCGCGGCCGCGGCGTCGGCGTCATCTTGTGAACGGGCGTGAACCCGGCCGATGGGGTCGCCCGTTTCCAGGACGGCGCCGACTGGCGCAAGATCCGAATATCCGACGGCGTGATCGACATCGTCCTGCGGCCGCGTGCGGCCGCCGCCAAGAGCAACAACGCCGAGCCCGACGCCACGGGTGTCGACCGCGGCGACATGCCCGCCGGCGCTGATCACGACGTCGCGGACAATGGGCGCCTCAGGCAGATAGGAACCAGTTTGCTCGACAAAGTCGGCCGGACCTCCGAGCGCCGCCGCCATGCGACCGAACCGATCGGCCGCCTGTCCGGACGCCAGCGCTTCCATCGCCTGCTTTTTGGCGGCCTCCGCCGAGGCGGCCACGCCGGATGACGTCAGCATCTCCGCGGCAAGCGCCAGAACCACTTGCTCCAGCCTGCCGTCGCGATGCGCGCCTGTTAAAAAGTCGACGGCGTTGCGAACCTCGACTGCGTTTCCCGCCGCGCTTGCGAGCGGCTCGTTCATGTCGGTCACCAGGGCGACCGTCGCCAGCCCGGCGCCATTCGCAACCTCGACGAGGCTTTGCGCCAGACTGCGGGCGTCGTCGTCCGCGCCCATGAAGGCGCCGCTGCCGGTCTTGACGTCAAGCACCAGTGTTTGAAGCCCCGCGGCAAGTTTTTTCGACAGGATCGACGCCGTGATCAAAGGGATCGATTCGACCGTCGCGGTGACGTCGCGCACGCCATATATTCGGCGATCGGCCGGCGCGAGATCTCCGGTCTGTCCGATAATCGCACAGCCGATATCGGTCACGATGCGCCGGAAGAGGTCATTGTCCGGCGTCACCGAGTAACCGGGTATCGATTCCATCTTGTCGAGTGTGCCGCCCGTATGGCCGAGACCCCGGCCCGAGATCATCGGTACGGCGAGACCGCAGGCCGCGACGATCGGCGCCAGCATCAACGAGACATTGTCGCCGACGCCGCCGGTTGAATGTTTGTCGGCGATCGGCCTGTCTATCCCGGGCCAGGTCAGAACGTCTCCGGAATCCCGCATGGCGAGCGTCAGCGCGACGATCTCGTCGCGCGTCATGCCATTGAGGAAAACGGCCATGGCGAACGCCGCTATCTGGCCCTCGCTGACCCGGTCATCGGTCACTCCGCGAATGAAATCGCCGATCTCGCCGGGCTCAAGCGTCCGTCGGTCCCGTTTCCTGCGAATGATTTCCTGGGGCAGAAACGCCATTGCGTCCTCGAGTTCCTTCGATGGGATGTCTTACGTTATCAGACCAGAGTCTGAACTGTCTCGAACAGGATGTCGGCCAGACGGGCGCCGCCGATGGGCGCCATATCCTTGGTTTCCTGATGGGACAACTCGTCGCCGCTCATGCCGGCTGCAAGATTGGTGATGACGGAAGCCGCGGCGACGCGCATGCCGAGGAAGCGTGCGAGAATGGCTTCCGGCACGGTCGACATGCCGACAGCGTCAGCTCCGATCGTGCGGGCCATGCGGATTTCAGCCGGCGTTTCGAAGCTCGGACCGGAAAACCACATGTAGACGCCGCGATGCAGGAAATGCCCGCACCGTTCGGCTGCATCGTCCAACGCCGCGCGCATGTCCGCATCGTAGGCGTTCGTCAGACCCACGAACCGCCGGTCGCTCTTTTCGCCGAAAAGCGGATTGGAGCCAGAGAAATTGATATGATCGGTGATCTGCATGACCGAACCGGCCGGCATCTCAGGATGCAACGATCCGGCGGCGTTGGTGAGAAACAGCTTTTCGACGCCGAGGGCGTGCAGCGTCTCAAGCGGCGCGCGCATGGCGGACGCATCGCCATGTTCGTAATAGTGGGCGCGACCCGAAAGCATGAGGACGGGGCAAGCGCCCATGACGCCGGCGACGAGTTCGGCGGCGTGCCCGGAAACGCCGGAGCCGGGAAAACCATCGAGATCGCCATAGGAGATCCGGACCGGATCGCTGACCCGTTCGGCGAGTTTTCCGAGGCCGGAACCGAGCACGATGGCCGTCTTCGGTTCAAGGCTCCCGATGCGGGAGCGTATCGTCGTGGCGGCGGACATGATCAGAGGTCGCCGCCATCGAAAGCCAGCGGCAGCAATTCAGCCATGGTGACTGTCTTGACGACACCGTTGGCGTCGCACAGGTGCACAGGCGTTTCCGGCTCGGAGAATTCGGCAAGCCGCTGACGGCATCCGCCGCAGGGCGTGCAGGCGACCATCTTTTCCGCGATCACCGCGACTTCCGTAATCTTGCGCGCGCCGCCCATGATCATGTGACCGATGGCTGTCGTTTCGGCGCACCATCCTTCCGGGAAGGATGCGATCTCGACATTCGCGCCGGAATAGATCTTTCCGTCCTCGGCGCGAATGGCGGCGCCTACGGGAAAGTCCGAGTAGCGCGAATAACACTTGGCCATGGCGTCGCGCGCAGCAACAAACAACTCGTGGGACATGACGCTAGCGCTCCTTCACATAGGGCACGCCGCCGGCCTTTGGCGGCACCGCCTTGCCGATGAACCCGGCCAGCAGGATGACCGTGAGCACATAGGGCAAGGCCTGCATGAACTGGACCGGAACCGTGCCGATAAGCGGCAGGCTCTGCCCCTGCAGCAGTATGCCAAGGGCGTCGAGGAACCCGAACAAAAGGCAGGCGAACATGACGTTGACCGGCCGCCACTTGGCGAAGATCAGGGCGGCGAGCGCGATGAATCCCTTGCCCGCCGTCATGCCCTTCACGAAACCGGCGGCGACCGCCATGGAAAGATAGGCGCCCGCGATGCCGCACAGAATGCCGCAACAGATGACAGCCAGATAGCGCATCCGGGTCACCGATATGCCGGCCGTATCGACGGCGCCCGGATTTTCACCGACCGCGCGCAGGCGCAGGCCGAACCGGGTGCGGTGCAGCACCCACCAGGTAAACGGCACCATGGCGAATGCGAAATAGGTCAGCACGAAATGACCGGATATGAGATTGGTGTAGATCGGCCCCAGGAAGGGAATGTCCGCAAGAGCGTCGGCAAAGGGCAGTTCGACCGCCTGGAAACGCGCGTCCCCGGTCAAGGCAGGCGTGCGGCCGCCCTGCCGGAACCAGGCCTGACCGAGTATCACAGTGGCGCCGAGCGCAATGAAATTGATGGCGACGCCGGAGACGATCTGGTTGCCGCGCTGGGTGATCGACGCGAAGCCGTGGACGAGCGCAAGCCCCAGCGAAACCAGAATGGCGACTCCGAGACCCATGTAAACGGACTGGAAGACCGCGGCGGCGGCGCCTCCGCCAAAGGCGGCCGCCAGCATCTTGCCTTCCAGGCCGATGTCGAACACGCCCGAGCGTTCCGAAAACAGGCCGGCGAGGGCTGCAAGGATCAGCGGGACCGAGAGGCGAATCGTGCCTTCAAGCGTCACCAGCAGGATTTCAAAAGCCTGATCCATATCCTATTCCCCCGCCCCGGCGGCGCGTGTCTGCCTGCCCACGCCCTGCATGGAGGAGAAAAAGGCGGTTATGGCGGGACGGAACATATGCTCCAGCGCGCCAGCGAACAGGATGACGAGTCCCTGGATGATGGTGATCATGTCGCGCGAAATTTCCGGCATTTCGAAAGAGATTTCGGCGCCGCCCTGATAGAGCACGCCGAAAAGAATGGCGGCCGGAATGATGCCGGCCGGATGCGACCTTCCCATCAACGCCACAGCGATGCCGACAAAACCGGCCCCGGTGACGAAATCGAGCTGCATGCGCTGCTGGTCGCCCATGATCGGGTTCAGCGCCATCATGCCTGCAAGCGCGCCGGAGATGATCATGGTGATGATGATGATCCGGGCTTCCTTCATGCCGGCGTATCGCGCGGCGGTGGGGCTGTGGCCCATGGTGCGCATTTCGTAGCCGAATTTCGTGCGCCAGATCAGCAGCCAGACGAGCACGCAGCAAACAAGCGCCAAAAGGAAGGACACGTTGAACGGCGCGCCGCCGATATCAAGACCGAAGATCGACATCAGCCAGTCGAGCTTCGGCAACTCCCCGCCTTCTGTGAAGGTGCGGGTCTGGGGCGCCATCGACCCGATCGGTTTCAACACATCGACCAGCATGAAAACCATCACGCTGGAGGCAATGAAGTTGAACATAATCGTTGTGATAACGATATGGCTGCCGCGTTTGGCCTGCAGGTAGCCCGGGATGAAGGCCCAGGCGGCGCCGAAAAAAGCCGAGCCGGCGATCGCGACCACGAATGTCAGATACCACGGAAAGATCCCGTCGAAGGCCAGACAGGCCAGGGCGACGCCAAGACCGCCGATATAGGCCTGGCCCTCGCCGCCGATATTGAACAGTCCGCAATGGAACGCCACCGCCACGGCAAGACCGGTGAAGATGAAGTTCGTGGCGTAGTAGAGCGTAAAGCCGATGCCCTCGCCGTAACCGAAGGCTCCCTGAATAAGTAGTGATGCGGCGCGCAAGGGGCTCTCGCCGACCAGCAACACGACAAGGCCGGCGACCAGAAATGCAAAAACAAGGTTGATCAGGGGAATGAGGCCGTATTCGACCCAACCCGGCAATTTTCCAAACGGCGCGCTCATTCCGCCGCCTCCATCGGTTCCTCGACGCCAGCCATCAGCAGCCCCAGTTCGGATTCAGATGCGTCAGGCGACCGCTCGCCGACGACGCGGCCGGCGAACATCACGAGGATGCGGTCAGACAGCGACCGGATTTCGTCGAGTTCGACCGACACCAGCAGCACGGCCTTGCCGGCGTCGCGCATCTCGATGATGCGTTTGTGGATGAATTCGATGGCTCCAACATCGACGCCCCGCGTCGGCTGACCGATCACAAGCACCGTCGGATCGCGCTCCATCTCGCGCGCAAGCACAATCTTCTGCTGGTTGCCCCCGGAGAAATTGGCGGTCTTCAGCCGCACGTCAGGAGGACGAATGTCATATTGCTCCGCGGTCTCCTGGGCATGGCGCCGGATGCTGCCAAGATTGAGCATGGGACCGTTGAGATATTCCGGATCGTAATGATAGCCGAGTATGGCGTTCTCGTTCTCCTCGAAGGCCAGCACCAGTCCCATGTGGTGACGGTCTTCCGGCACATGGGCCATCTTTCGCTTGCGCAGATCGGCGGGATCGGCTTCGCCGGTCACGTCGATCGGTTCGTTGCACAGCATGACCTTGCCGCTTACGGCGCGACGGATTCCGGTGATCGTTTCCAGCAGTTCCGACTGGCCGTTGCCGGCCACGCCGGCAATGCCGACGATTTCGCCGGCACGCACGTTGAGCGACACGTTGTCGACCATGGTCACGCCGCGGCTGTCCTTGACGGTCAGGTTCTCGACCGAGAGCTGGACGTCTTTCGGCTCCGCTTCGCCTTTTTCCACGCGCAGAAGAACGCGCCGCCCGACCATGAGCTCGGCCAGCTCCTCGACCGAGGTCTCCGAAGTCTTGCGCGTCGCCACCATCTCGCCGCGACGCATCACCGAAACCTCGTCGGTGATCGCCATGATCTCCCGCAGCTTGTGCGTGATGAAGATGATCGTCTTGCCCTGTTGGCGAAGCTGCTCGAGGATCCGGAACAGGTGATCGGCCTCGGCCGGCGTCAGAACGCCCGTCGGCTCATCGAGAATCAGGATGTCGGCGCCACGATAAAGGGCCTTCAGGATTTCCACCCTTTGCTGCAGACCGACCGGCAATTCCTCGATGATGGCGTCCGGATTGACATCGAGGGAATATTCTTCTTCCAGCCGCTTCAATTCCGCGCGCGCCCGGGTGATGCCCTTGTTGAGAATGGCGTTTTCTTCCGCGCCGAGCATCACGTTTTCAAGGACGGAGAAGTTTTCCACCAGCATGAAATGCTGGTGCACCATACCGATCCCCGCCTCGATCGCGACATTGGGATCGCGGATGACGATCTTGTCGCCCCCGATGAAGATGTCGCCGGCGTCGGCCTGATAGAATCCGTACAAAATCGACATGAGCGTCGACTTGCCTGCGCCGTTTTCTCCGATAATGCCGTGAATGGTTCCCCTGCGAACCTGCAGATTGATGTCCTTGTTGGCGTGGACAGCACCGAAACTTTTGTCGATACCCCGCAATTCGATCGCCAGACTGTCCATGCGTGACCTTATTTTATCATCTGGTATAAAAACGACTGTATTCGCCTGTTGAATGCGACACCAGCCCAATTTATGGGTTTTTTCACAGGGATGAATCAGCGCAAGCCGGGAGGAACGATGCCGCCATTCACATTCAACACGACGCCGCAGATTGTCGCGAGGCCTGGAGCTTGCGCGCAAATAGCGGAAATCGCCGGCCTGCGCCTCGGCGAACGCGTCCTGTTCGTCACGGACAGGGGCATCCGCAATGTTGGTCTGGAACGCACCGCCCTGGCCGCGCTCGAGGCGTCCGGACATTCAGTCACGATCTTCGACGAGGTCGAAGCCGACCCCAGTCTGGCGACGCTCGAAAAAGCAATCGCCGTTGCTCGTGAGGTTGACGCAACCGGCGTTTTCGCGCTCGGCGGCGGCTCGTCGCTGGACGTCGCGAAGCTGACCGCGCTGATCGCCGGCTCCGGCGAAGACATCGACGAGGCCTGGGGCGTGGGAAACGCGAAGGGACCGCGACTGCCGCTGGTGCTAGCGCCGACGACCGCCGGCACGGGGTCGGAGGTCACGCCGGTATCGATCATCACGGTGGGCGGAGACGAGAAACGCGGCGTGTCGTCGCCGCTTATTCTGCCGGACATCGCCGTCCTTGACGCCGAACTGACGCTGACCCTGCCGGCGCCGACCACGGCTGCAACCGGCATTGACGCCATGGTGCACGCGATCGAGGCCTATGCGTCGAAAAGCGCCAACAACAATCCGGTGTCCCGCATGCTGGCGAAGGAAGCGCTCAGACTGCTCGGCGCCAATATAAGAACGGTGATTGAGCGCCCGGAGGATATCGATGCGCGCAGCGCCATGCTGCTCGGCTCGACACTGGCCGGCATGGCCTTTGCCAACTCCCCGGTCGCGGCAGTGCATGCGCTCGCCTATCCGATCGGCGGGACATTTCATATTCCGCATGGCCTTTCCAATGCGCTGGTGCTGACGGAGGTCCTGCGCTTCAACGCGGCCGAGACGCAAAACGGGTCGGCCGCGCGCTATGCGGAACTTGCGCCATGCGCCTTTGCCGATTTTCCCGATCATGGCGGCACGCAGGCCAATTGCGCCGCCTTCATCGAGAGGCTCGCCGACCTTTCAGCCGCAGTCGGACTTCCGAAACGTCTGCGCGACGTCGGCATCGGCGAGGCGGCGCTGCCGCAGATGGCGCGCGACGCAATGAAACAGACGCGGCTACTCGTCAACAATCCGCGCGAGGTCAGCGAGGCGGACGCGCTGGCTATCTACAGGGCGGCCTGGTGACCATGACAAGACCGTCTCCCTACACGCGCAGCGACTTTCGGCTCTTTCGTCCGCTGCAAACGCGCTGGTCCGACAATGATATCTATGGCCACATGAACAATGTGGTGCATTACCTGCTGTTCGACACGGCGGTGAATGGCTGGCTGATCGATCGCGGACTGCTCGATATCCGCAACGGCGATACGATCGGTCTGGTGGTGGAAACCGGATGCCAGTATTTTCGCGAGATCATGTTTCCGGACAGTGTCACCGCCGGAATTCTCGTCACGCGGCTCGGCAATTCTTCCGTGACCTACGAGGTGGGTCTGTTCGCCAATGAAGACGACGGGGCGGCGGCGCAAGGACGTTTCGTCCATGTCTATGTCGACCGCGAAACCCGCCGGCCGAAGGCGCTCCCCGACGACTGGCGCACAGCGCTTCAGGAAATCAGCGCATGACTGCGTCGTCGGACGAGCTTGGCGAGCGCCTGGCGCGGCTGGAGGAGCACGTCGCGCATCAGCAGCGCGCAATCGAGGAGCTGTCCGATCAACTGAACGCGCAATGGAAGGCGATCGAATCTTTGCAGACGCGTCAGAAGAAGCTTGTCGAGCGGTTTGTGGCGGTGGAGGATCACGTCCGCGAAGCGCCCCCAGACACCAAGCCGCCGCATTACTGATACGCCGTGCGACGATTTTAGTCGTCGACGCGCGGCTCCACGTAATGCCAGGCCACGGCGATCACTCCCATCACGATCAAGGCGATGATGAACGAGAGCGCCGCTCCCAATCCAAGCTGGAACGCTTCCATCTGGTTGGATATCAGCGGTGCGATCATCATTCGTTTCGGATCGCCCATGAGGATTGGAACGAAAAACATGCCGATGGCGGGAATGAAAGTCAGAACGGTCGCAGAAATGATCCCGGGCATGGTCTGCGGCAGCGTCACGTGCAGGAACGCCCGCGGTGGCGAGGCGCCGAGATCCTCCGCAGCCTGAACAAGCCGCCAGTCCATTTTCTCCAGAGACGTATAAAGCGCGATCACTGCGAATGGCAGGCAGAAGTATGTCATCACCAGAATATTGGCGAATTGCGAATAGACCAGGAACGGCAGGGGCTCATCGATGACGCCCAGTAGCCGCAGTCCCTTGTTGATCACGCCGCCATTGCCGAGGATCGCCATCCAGGCGTAGGCGCGCAACAGACCGCTGGTCCAGAAGGAGAGGATGACCGCGCCGATCAGGATTTTCTGCCACCGATGCGTATAGCGAACGATGTAATAGGTCAGCGGATAAGCCACGACCAGCGTGGTCAGCGTGATGATTGCGGATGTCCACAATGTACGCAGGAGAACGCTCTGATAGGACCAGGAATCGAAGAACGCGCGGTAATTGGCGAGCGTCCATTCCGGTATGATCTCGTAGTTTCGGCTCGTCCAGAAACTGTAGACGAACATGATGCCCAGCGGCGCCACGAAGAGCATGGTCTGCACAAACAGCGCAGGCAGGAGGCTCCACGGCGCATTCGGCATGCGTCGCGAGGACGACGCCCAATCCGGCGCCGTCTCCGCGGCTTGACCGGCAGGCTTGCCGGTCTCGTCGGGTAGTGGATCTGTTACGATCGTGCTCATGTAGCAGCGAGAACGTCGTTCCAGGCGGCTGCATACTTGTCGGGATATTCCGGAGCGCGAATCAGCTTCATGTTGAAGGCGACCTCGGGCTGATCCATGAAGTTCGCCTTGACGATGTCATCGTGGCCTTCCGCGATCAGTTTCTCCACGCCCGCCCGATTTGCGCACCCGCGCTGCAGGCGCAGGAAATTGGTTGCGACGTAATCGGCAGAATGGATCTCGTTGATCCATTTCAGCGCGTCTTCCCGATTGGCGGCGTCCTTGACCAGCATGTCGCCGTCGATCCAGCCATAATAGCCTTCCTTGGGCGGGTTTGTGCCCATTTTCGGGCCGCCATTCGCGGTCACCGTATAGGCGCGACCGGGCGAACTCATGCCGATCCAGATCGTGCCTTCAACGAACAGACGCAGCTGTTCATTCCAGCCCTTGGTGATCGTTGGCGCGTTGCGCTTGATCTTGATCAGGATTTCCTTGGCCTTCTCGAGCTGGGAATCGTTCATCTTGAACGGATCTTCGTAACCGAGCAGGAAGGCGGCGATCGGCCACATGAATTCATGCTGGTCTGAGAAGGCGACGTGTCCCTTGTATTTCGGATCAAGCAGAGCCTCGTAGGAATCCGGGGCTTCTGACACCTCATCCTCGTTGTAGACGAGGATCGTCGGGTTCCATCCCCAAGGCGCCATCAGCATTTTGCCGTCGGAAGTGACCAGGTCCGGAATATGCTTGAACTGTTCGTACATATTGGCCTTGACGTTCGGAATGCTGTCCAGATCGATGGGTTCGATCATGTCAGCTTCCAGATATTTCAGCGTCCACAGGCCGTCAGCCTCTATCAGGTCGTACTGGCTCACCCCGGAAAGCTTTAGCTTGGCGAAGGTCGAGGCGTTCGAGTTCATCGCGATGTGATTTACGCGGATCCCCGTCTCATCATAAAACTCGGCAATTCCGCCCGGTTCGACATGACCGCCCCAGGCCATCCAGTTGACCTCGCCGGCGGCGTGTGCGCGCCTTGGCGACATGAGGGATCCGCTTGCCGTCACTGCCCCGAGCGCCGCAGCGCCCTTGAGAAGTTCACGCCTTTTGAGGTGGGTTTTCATTGCCAGTTCTCCTGTAGAGGTCGGGTTGATATTGATTAGCCGGTTTTTGTTATTCCGTTTTCTTTCCACGGTTTCAGTTCTGTTTTTAATTGGCAAAGACACTCGCATCAGCGTCTGACCAGGTTACGTAGACAGCGTCTCCGTCGTTTACGGCGTCGCTCGTCGACGTCATTCCATCGCTCAGCCGGTAGGCGACCAGTTCGTGTCCGGAAGCATGTTGAACATGGCAATGGGCGACGAATCCGACCTTGTTCAATCGGCTCAGCGTTGCTTCGAAGAAGTGTCCCTCCACCGGCTTGTTGCGCGAAACGCGTATCCGTTCCGGCCTGACAAGCAGCGACACCGCCTCGCCCTCGGAGATCGCCGCATCACTGCGCGCCGGCATCGCGCCAATTCCTTCGAGTTCGACCATCATGGATTGGCCGCTGACCTGGCTGACACGGCCTGACAACGCATTCGGCGAGCCCATGAACTCCATCACGAAGCGATGCGACGGCGTATCGTAAATTTCCGTCGGGGTTCCGACCTGCAGCACCTTCCCGTGATCCATGACCGCAATCCGGTCGGACATGGTGAGCGCCTCTTCCTGGTCGTGGGTCACATAGACGAAAGTGATGCCCACCTTTCGTTGCAGGTTTGTGAGTTCCGTCTGCATCTGTTTGCGCAATTTCAGATCGAGCGCGCCGAGCGGTTCGTCCAACAACAGCACCGACGGCTGATTGACGAGCGCCCTCGCCAAGGCGACGCGCTGGCGTTGTCCGCCGCTGAGTTGAGCCGGACGACGACCTTCCATGCCGCCGAGCGAAACCAGGTCCAGAATTTCCGAAACAGCGGTGCGTCGCTTGGCGGCGGGCAAGCCCTTCATCTTCAGTCCGAAGGCGACGTTGTCGCCAATCGTCATATGCGGAAACAACGCATAGCTCTGGAACACGGTGTTTACCGGCCGGCGGTAGGACGGAACGTTGGCGACATCATGCCCCGCAATGCGCAACGCGCCGGAGGTTGGCATTTCGAAGCCGCCGATCAACGCGAGCGTTGTGCTCTTGCCGCAGCCACTGGGACCAAGAAGAGAAAAGAATTCGCCCTTGCGAATGTTCAAGTCGATGCTGGAAAGCGCGCACACCGTGCCGTAGTTTTTTGTAACGCCGCGAATTTCGACAGCGTCCGGCGCATTGACCGGTTCGCCGGCCGCCTGATGATCAGATTTGATTGTGATGTTCATTTTCCATCGGCTGCCTGCATGACCCTCCCACCGACCAACTATGCGGATGTTACGGGTCCCTTGTCAACCAAAGCTATATAGGATTAGTGTTGTCGCTAGTTGGGCTTCCTGAGCTGGAGAGCAAGACGTGACTGTACATCCGTATGTTGCTGAAAATGACGCGGGTAGACGCACGGCGCTTTTCTACGATGCGTTCGCGAATGGCCGCGAACGACCTCTATCGCCAACGCTCTCGACCTACGCCGCCCATTCCGAGAAGGCGTCGGGTCAAGACGCTTTCGCTCATTTCGCAAGAATAGATAAAAGGACCTGATAATGGCCACCAAACTGCCCGAGACTGGCCTTTCCCGCGACGAGATCATCAACCACCTCACCGATCTCAAGAAAGACGACATCAAGTGGGCGGAAGGGCGCACGCCGATGTTCATTTTCAAGGCGGACACCGAACTCAGCAAGCTTACCCAGGAAGCCTTCAACCTCTACTTCAACGAGAACGCCCTTGGCGCGCACCGCGCATACAAGAGCATTCGACAGATGGAAGACGACATCGTCGCTATCGGCCTCGATCTGTTCAATGCGCCTGCAGGCGGGCAGGGCTACTTCACCACCGGCGGCACCGAAAGCATCATGTGCGCTGTGAAAACCGCCAAGACGTGGGCGCGCGACAAACGGGGCGATCCCAAGTTTCACGGCAACATCGTCGCAGCGGAGACCGCGCATCCGGCTTTCCGCAAATCATGCGATCTCATGGATATCGAGATCAGGAAATACCCGGTGAAAGACTTCCGGGCGGATCCCGCCGCACTGGAAGCTGCCATTGACGAAAACACATTCATGATTATCGGCTCCGCGCCCTGTTTTCCCTATGGTGTCGTCGATCCAATCGAAGAGCTTTCCG
Source organism: Flavimaribacter sediminis (assembly GCF_019492055.1). GTDB lineage: Bacteria > Pseudomonadota > Alphaproteobacteria > Rhizobiales > Rhizobiaceae > Flavimaribacter > Flavimaribacter sediminis. Next base: position 1,016,936 of record NZ_JAICBX010000002.1, read on the forward strand.
AGGTCGCCCTCAGGCACGATCTTTGGCTGCATGTCGACGCCTGCGTCGGCGGCTACATGCTGCCTTTCGCCGAAGAACTCGGGCAGAAGATTCCTGTCTGGGATTTCCGCGCTCCCGGCGTGGCTTCGATCTCGGCGGACCTTCACAAGTTCGGCTACGCGCCGAAGCCTGCTTCAACCGTCTTCTTCCGCTCCCAGGAGCATGCGAAGCATCTTATCTTCTTCTACAATGAATGGCCGAGCGGCCTCTACGCGACGGCGACGGTCGTCGGAACGCGTCCCGGCGGAGGCGTCGCCGGAGCGTGGGCGACGCTGCACGCTCTCGGTCATGAAGGCTACCTGGATGTGACCCGAAGGCTGCTCGACCTCATCGCCCGCTACAAGAAGGGCATAGAGGAAATTCCCGGACTGAAGGTCATCGACGATCCGCAGCTTGCGATCATTGCTTTCACCTCTGACGAGGTCGACTTGCTTCAGGTTGGCAGCCACATGCCGAAACGCGGCTGGCTGCCGAGTTTTCTGCAAGAGCCCAAGGGCATGCACCTGATGCTTTCGCTTATCCACGAACAGGCTTGCGACAAGTGGCTGGAGGACCTGCGCTGGGCGGTGGAGGAACAGCGCGCAGCCGCGCCGGGCAGCGAGAAAAAGGTCGACGTCGTCTACTGACGGCGTCGAAGAACGCCGGGCGGAACCAGCAACATGACAAGGGCAATCAATGCAGCTCGTCTCGATCGTTTCATCAAGGAAGCAGACGATGCGGACTGGATGATGACAGGGCAGACCAGATGACCAGACGCTTTCTTCTCATCTATACGATCCTCGGATTCTGCTTCCTGTATGTGCCGCTGTTCTTCCTCGTCCTGTTCTCCTTCAACGACAGCATCATTCCGTCACTGCCGATTCGCGGGCTCACCCTGAAATGGTATCGCGAACTTGGCCATGACTTCGTTCTGCACGACGCCCTCTACTCCAGCCTGATCATTGCGTCGGCGACGACCGTCATTTCGACGACGATCGGAACGATGGCGGCTTTTCCGCTCGTCCGCAGCGCTTTTCGCTTCAAGCGCATGAGCCAGGCGCTGCTTCTGCTGCCGATGATCATCCCGCACTTCCTGATGGGCGTCGCTCTGCTGCTGTTCTTTTCCTTCGTAAACATGCCGCTGTCCCGACTGACCATCATACTGGGTCACGTCGTCTTTACCCTGCCCTTCGCAGTTCTGATCGTATCGACGCGCCTCTACGGGTTCGACCGGACCCTGGAGACAGCCGGCGGCGATCTGGGCGCATCGCCCCTGAGAGTTTTCTGGCACATCACCCTGCCATTGATCGCGCCCGGTGTCGCGGGCGCCGCCCTTTTCGTCTTTACGCTGTCGATGGACGAGTTCCTCATCACCTATTTCGTGTCCGGCCAGCGCGGCACACTGACGATGTATATCTGGAGCCTTATGAAGGACGGGATCGGACCGCGTATCAATGCGCTGGCGAGCTTGCTTTTCGCCGTGTCGTTCCTGATCCTGATCGTTGGCGGTTGGTTGACGCGCAATGCGGGGCAGACCGCGCGCTGATTTTTTATGAATCCGCGCCGCGCCGACTGATCGGCGAGACGCTTGAAAAATATCGTTAAAATATCGCCCGTCGCGGGGCAATCGGCCTTGCCGTGAAAACCGGTTGCCCGTAATTACTCTGGTCCGCGCAAATGCGTATGGCGGGAGGAATGAATTCATGACCGGGTTTTCGCATTTTACGCCGCTCGTACAGTCGCTTCCGGCGACAATACCCTTTGTCGGGCCGGAAGCCCAGGAGCGCAAATCCGGCAAATCCTTCCGTGCGCGCATCGGCGCCAACGAGAACGGCTTCGGGCCGGCGCCCTCGGTGCAGGAGCATATACGGATAGCCGCCGGCGATGTCTGGAAATACGCCGATCCGGAGAATTTCGATCTGCGCGCCGCACTTGCAGATCATCTGGGCTTGAAGCCCGACCAGATTGTGGTCGACGGCGGCGTCGATACGTTGCTCGGCCTTGCCGTGCGGCAGGTGGTGAGCGAAGGAACGCCCGTCGTCAGCTCGCTCGGCGCCTATCCGACCTTCAACTACCATGTGGCGGGATTTGGCGGACGACTGGTCACCGTACCCTATCTGAACGATCGCGAAGACCCGGAAGCACTGCTCGACGCAGTGAAGCGCGAGGAAGCGGCCATCGTCTACATGTCCAATCCGGACAACCCGATGGGAACATGGCACAGCGCCGAGACGATCAGCGCATTCGCAGCGGCGCTACCCGAAAACACCCTGTTCGTGCTCGACGAAGCCTACGGCGAGATGGCGCCGGACGGCGCATTGCCGCCAGTCGACGCCTTCCTCGATCGGCCGAACATCGTCCGGATGCGCACCTTTTCCAAAGCCTATGGACTGGCCGGCATGCGCTGCGGCTACGCCTTCGGCCATCCCGACACTATCGCCTCCTTCGACAAGGTGCGCAATCATTTTGGCATGAACATCCTGACCCAGATCGCGGCGTTAGAGGCGCTGCGCGACCAAGCCTATCTTGCCGACGTGCTGGGACGGATCGAGGCGTCCAAGGGGCGGATCTCGGCGATCGCCCGCGCCAACGGGCTGGAGCCGCTGCCTTCGGCGACCAATTTCGTGACAATTGACTGTGGCCGCGACGGAGCGTTTGCGGCGGCCGTCCTTGCAGCGCTGGTTGAACGCGGCGTCTTCGTGCGCATGCCGGGGGTCGAGCCGCTCAATCGCTGCATTCGCATCAGCGCCGCGCCGGAAGCGGACATCGACATTTTTGAAGAAGAACTGCCGATGGCTCTTGCCGCGGCGTCCTGATAGGACGGCGCGCCATTTATGTCGCCAGAAATTCCCTGAGCAGGTGCTGCTGATCCCGCGCCACGAAGGTCGGGGCGTGGCCGATATCGTGAAACTCTGCGAATTGCGGTTTCGGACCGCGCTTCAACATTTCCTCAGCGACCGGCTTCGCCAGCACATCGGAGTCCGCGCCGCGAACCAGCAAGGTCTTCGCCTCGACGGCGTCATATTGCGGCCATGTATCGAAATCGGCCGGATGCTGAATAAATTGCGCGGCGATCGCCGGGTCGTAATGGGCGGTCAACCGACCGTTATCAGTGCGCCTGACGGATGTATCGACAAGGCGGCTCCAGAAGGACTCCGGATTATCGCCGAACGGCGCATAGCTTGTCCTCAGCCATTCGCCCATTTCCCGGATCGTATCGTGTTCTGGCGGGTTGCCGACATAGTCGGCGATGCGTCGCCGCGCCGCTTCCGGAATCTCCGGACCGATATCGTTGATGACGAGATGCGTGATGCGCCCTTTCAGCGCTTCTGCGGCCATGCGGATGCCGATCAGGCCGCCCATTGAGGTGCCAACCCAGCGCAGCGTGGCGGGGCCGTAGTGATCCACGATGGTCATGACCGTGTTGCAATACAGGGCCATCGAGTAATTGTCGCCGGAGGTCATCCAGTTCGAAAGGCCGCGACCGACCGTATCCGGGCAGACGACGAAATACTGATCAGACAGCGCTTCCGCGATTTCGTCGAAATCCCGGCCGGTGCGGGCAAGGCCATGCCACATCATGACGAAGGGGCTGGACCGGTTTCCCCATTCGCTGACATGCAGTTCCAGATCCTTCGAGCGGATATAGGCAGAGGTTCTCTGCGCCATCAGTGCGCGCCCTTCTTCATTAGCGTCCCGGCTATCCCCGCTGGAAAGAAATAGACCAGCAAAACGAACAATATGCCGAGCCAGAGGAGCCAGCGGTCCGGCGCGAGAAGGTCCGGCAGCAGCGGAATGCCGGCTGTCGCTTCCGAGGCGATTTCCATCAGGTCCTTGAGATAATACTGCGCCAGGCTCATCAACGTTGCGCCGATGATCGCGCCAAGCATCGTCCCCATGCCGCCGATCACGACCATCAGCAGAATGTCGATCATGATCGCGAAGGACAGCGAGGTGTCGGGGCCGGTATATTTCAGCCAGACGGCCCGCATGACGCCGGCGCAGGTCGCGATCAGCGCCGCGATGCAGAAAATCGCCGTGCGGTAGAACACCACGCGGTAGCCGAGCGCCTCGGCGCGCATCTCGTTCTCGCGGACGGCTTCAAGCACCGTGCCGAGCGGCGAAGCGACAATGCGCATCATGACGAGATAAAGCAGCAGCGAACCGAAGAAGACGAAATAGTAGAGCGCCATCTTGCCGTTGGCGCTGACGCCGAAGATCTTCAAGACCTTGCCGTTCTCGTCGGTCAGCAACTTGGTGGCGGGAGAAAACAGTTTCGGAATCTTGTAGATGACGCCGTCCTCGCCGCCCGTAAAGTCAGACAACTGACTGGCCAACACCGCCATCACGGAAGCCGCCGCGAGCGTGACCATGGCGAAGAAGATGGCTTTCACACGCAGCGACAGCATGCCGACGAGGGCGGCGAGCAACAGCGACACGACAAGGGCGATAACGCCGCCGGTCAAAAGCGCCGTCCAGGTCGGTCCCATCAGCTTGAGGGCGATCGCCGCGCCATAGGCGCCGATGCCGAAGAACATCGTATGGGCGAAAGACACGATGCCCGTATAGCCGATCAGCAGGTCGTAGCTCGCCACCAGCACGATGAAGACACAGATGCGCGAGGCCACTTCCTGGCTTCTGACATCCGGAAACAGGAACGGAGCGAGGAAAAGGCAGACGCCGATCAGGCCAACGATGGCATAGACGATGAAGCGGCCTGTTCTGCCGATTGCATGGCGGCTTGTCGCTGCAAGTGTCGCGTCGGTCATATCAGTCCCCTCACTGCACCGCCGGCCGCAAGCCGTAAGGCCGCCACAGCAGGATCGCCATCATCAGCAGCATGTTCGAGGCGAGCGACATTTTGGGCGCCAGAAAGGCGACGTAGTTGCCCATCAGCCCGACCATCAGCGCGCCGAGCAGCGAACCTTCTATCGAGCCGAGCCCGCCGATGATGATGACGATAAAGACGATGATCATCATCTCGGAGCCGATCGCCGGCGTGATCAGCGTCTGGTATCCCGCCCACATGGCGCCGCCGATGGCGGCCAGCGCCGAGCCCGCCATGAAGACGCCGATGAACAGCCGGTCGATGCGGAAGCCCAGCGCTTCTACCATCTCGCGATTCTCGACGCCGGCGCGTACGAGAAGGCCGATCCGGGTCCGGTTCAGCACGAAATACAACGCCAAATAGGCTGCCAGTCCGAGCGCAAAGGCAAAGATGCGGTAGGTCTCGATCGAGACGTCGCCAATGATCAGCGATCCGGCCAGGAAATGCGGTCGCGCAACGGAAATCGGCGAGCCGCCCCAGATGGTGAGAATTATCTGCTCCGCCACGATCAACGCGCCCATGGTGATCAGGATCTGGCGCAGATGGTCCCGATAGACCGGCTTGATGATGACCTGTTCGAAGAACCAGCCAGCGAGCAGGCCGAAGAGGGCGGCGGCGATGATCGCCGCAAGCATGGCGAGCACGTTTAGAAAGACACTGTCGGCGGCGACCCAGGCGCCCAGCCCGGCGAGCACCGACGCGGCGACGAAAGCGCCGAAGGACACGAAGGCAGAATGACCGAAGTTGAGCACGTCCATGAGCCCGAAGACGAGGCTGAGACCCGAGGCCATGAGAAAGATCATCATGCCCATGGCGAGGCCGGCGACGGTCAGCGTGATCCAGGTCGACGGCGAACCGATCAGCACCAATGCGATCACCGCGATCAGAACCGGGAGCAGATTGACCCCGCCGAACCTCTCGAATGTTGCTCCAAGGGATTTCAAAACCGCCTCCTACTGATGCGAATCGAGCGACAGGCTCAGCAGACGCGTCTGCAGCTCCTGATCCTCGACCAGCGCCGCCATCGAACCGGTGTGGACGATATGGCCGTCATCGATGACGGCGACCGTCTGACCCAGCGATTTGGCGAAAAGAAAATTCTGCTCGACCAGCAAGATGGTCGTTTCCTGTGCGACTTCGCGGAAAGCCGATATCATGTTGTGGATGATGGCCGGCGCCAGACCCTTTGTCGGCTCGTCGATCAGGATCAGGTCGCGCTTCTCGATGATGGCCCGCGCAATCGCCAGCATCTGCTTCTGACCGCCCGAGAGCGACCACGCCGATTTGGTCCAGAAGGTCTCCAGCGCCGGAAACAGCATATATATCCATTTCAGCCGGTCCGGATCGAACTGGCCGTCTGTCGAGGCGAGACGCATGTTTTCCTCGACGGTGAGACCACCGAAGATACCCATGTTTTCCGGAACATAGGCAATGCCGTGACGGGCGATATCCGACGTATGCAAGCCGGCGATTGTTTTGCCGCGAAAGGTGATGGCGCCCTGGCGGGCCTGCCAAAGGCCCATGATCGTGCGCAGCGTCGTCGTCTTGCCGGCGCCGTTGCGACCGAGCAGCACATGGACGCCGCCTTCGGGAACGTCCATCGAGACGCCATGGAGCACATGATATTGCGCGATGTCGGTATAGACGTCGTCCAGCTTGAGGATCGGCGCGCTCATGCCGCGTCCTCCGCCGGAATGCCGAGATAGATTTCGCGCACAATCGGCAGCGCGATCACTTCGTCTGGAAGACCGTCGGCGACAAGTTCGCCATTGTGCAGCACGATGATGCGGTCGGCGAGCGAGCGCACCACGTCCATCTTGTGCTCCACCAGAAGAACGGTCTTCGACGCATCCTTCTTGATCTCCTCGATCAGTTCGAGGATGACCGGCGCCTCGTCCACCGACATGCCCGCCGTCGGTTCGTCGAACATGAAGACGTCGGGTTTCAGCGCCAGGAGAAGCGCAATCTCAAGCTTGCGCTGATCGCCATGCGGCAGCGCTGTGACCGGCAGATGCGCCACGCGATCGAGCCGGGTCGCCTCGAGATAGGCGTGGGCTTCGTCCCGCAATTTTTTAAATGAGCGCGCCGTGCGAAAGATGACATGTCCGAGACCGTGCTGGGCCTGGACGGCCAGACGGACGTTTTCGAGCACGGAGAGCTGCGGAAACAGATTGGTGAGCTGGAACGCGCGACCGACGCCGGCTTTCGCACGGGAGGACGGGCTGAAGCCCGTGATCTCGGTTTCGCCCTTGAAGATATGGCCCGAACTCGGCCAGAGCTGCCCGGAGATCAGGTTGAAGTAGGTCGTCTTTCCAGCCCCGTTAGGGCCGACGATCACCGTCAGTTCGCCAGGGTGGAAGGACGCGCTGACAGCGTTGACGGCGGTATGGCCGCCGAATTGCCGGGTCAGCTTGTCGGTACGCAGTGATGCGGACGACATAGGATCGATTTCTCTTTGTCTGCAGGATTATTCGACAACAGTCCACGGCCTCGAAAAAAGACCCGTCGCGCGGCCAAAGCCGCAACGACGGGAGAGGCGCGAGACGTTTATTCCTGGTTGTTGCGTCCGATCGGGATGTCCATTTCCTCGGGCTTGATTTCGCGCACAAGCTCGGGAATGGCCCATTCGACGTCGTCGTCAACCTTGATCTTGAAGTGGTACATGGACTGCAGGGCCTGATGGTCCTCGGGACGGAACATCATTTCACCTTTCGGCGTGTCCCACTTCATGCCTTCCATGGCGGCGATCAGGTTCTCGGTCGACCAGTCGTCGGTGCTTTCAAGCGCCTTGGCGACCGCCAGAGCCGCAGCCATGCCGCCGGCCGTGAAGAAGTCCGGAGGCGAACCGAAGCGCTTCTCATGTTCTTCGACCAGCCAGTCGTTGATCGGATTGTCCGGGCTTTCATAATAGTAGTAGACAGCGCCTTCCATGCCGGGCACGCGCTTGTAGGTCGGCAGCACAGGCAGAATGTGTCCGCCGGTCGAGATCTCGATGCCGTAACGCTCCGGCTCCATGGCCTTGATCTTGCCCATCGGGTCTCCGCCGCCGGCAACGTAGATCAGGATGACCTTGCGGCCTTCCTTGTCCTTCAGCGCGTTGAACATGCGTTCCGCCGCAGCCGTGAAATCGGTGGTCTTCAGCGGCACGTATTCCTCGGCAACGACCGTGGCGCCCGAGCCTTCCAGCGCTTTCTTGAACGCGGCGACGCCGTCCTTGCCGAAGGCGTAGTCCTCGGCGAGCGTGGCCACATACAGATTTTCGTCAGGCTTCAGGGCAAGCGCCTGGGCCTGCATGTCCATCGACGAGTTGCGGGACGTCTTGAAGACGTAGCGATTGGAATCGGGTCCTGTCAGCGAGTCGGCGACGGCGGGTTCTACGATCAGAATACGCTCGTATTCCTCGGCGATCGGCAGCATCCCCTTGGTCACGCCCGAAGACGTGCCTCCAACGGCGATCAGCACATCGTCGTCGCCATAGGCTTCGGCCAGCACGGCGCGCGCGACGTCAGGCTTGAACTGGGTGTCCTTCTCGATGATCTCGATGTCGTGACCCTTGATTTTCATCGTGCCGTCGGTCGCATATTCCAGCCCCATCTTGAAGCCGGTCTGGGCCTGCTTCGAAAAGGCCTCGAAGGTCGAGCCCGAAAGACCATGCACAAGAGCGATCTTGACCGGATCTTCCTGGGCATGCACGGAAAGACCTGCCACGGCCATGGCGGACGCCATGGCGAGTGTCGATATCAGTTTCTTCATTTTCTCCTCCAACTCCGCCTGCAAACGGCAGGGGCATTCCGGATAACGCGTTGACCGGAAAGATTAAATTGAGGTCTCCTCCCGGCCGTCAATGCCATATTATCCCGCGCTTGGAGCCATCGGGGCAAGATGGTAGAAATACGCTATGGAGATGACAGACGCCCTTGATTACGAGATGCTGAGCACGGCCTTCGAGGAAGCGCCGGTCGGAATTGTCATGACCCGACACCGCGTCATTCGCTACTACAACAAGGCTTTTGCGCACATGTTCGGCTACGAGGGCGACGAGTTGCGCGACCGGTCGTTCGCCATTCTCTACCCATCGCTCGATGAATTCGTGAAGATCGGCAATGTCGGCGTCCAGCCCCTGCGCGATACAGGCCGCTACAGTGACGAGCGAATCATGGCGCGCCGCGACGGAACGCTGTTCTGGTGCCGCGTGCGCGGCAATTCGCTGACGCGAAACGAGCCGCTGGCCCACGCCGTATGGAGTATGGCCGACCTGTCGCATGAACGACCCGTCATCAAGATGACCATGCGCGAAAGGCAGATCGTCATGCATCTGGGCGAAGGCCGGACCAGCAAGAATATCGCGCGCATTCTCGAGATTTCGCCGCGGACGGTCGAGGCCTACCGGGCAAGACTTTTAAAGAAGTTCGATGTAAGCAACGTCGCCGAATTGCTGTCGCATGTCGGGGGCATGCCGGGGGCTTGAATACCGCAAACCCCGGAGATCTGGCGGTCAATATTTGCAAGGGCAAACAATGACCAAACGCGTTGTCCAGCTCGACGCCCTGATGGCGGAAGCCGAGAAGCAGGCTGAACACACGGTCGGCATCGTGCGCATGGTGGTGTCGCTGGCCCTCGGGGTTGTCTTCGTGTTCGCTGTCATGACAGTCGCGCCGCGCGATGAAACGGTGCTCGAACGACAACTCTTCACGGCTGCGGCCACCATGCTCGGCTATTTCCTGCTGGGCCTTGCTTCCGTTGTCATTGTCAGATTCGGACATTACCGGCCCTGGATGGCCTGGGCCGCGGCCACCGGAGACGGCGTCTTCATCGTCGCCAGCGTCTGGCTCGGCCTGATCAACACCGCTCTGCCGGCCAATTACATGCTGCTCATTCCCTCCATGTGGCTGGTGCCGGTTGCGATTTCCTTTGGCGCCCTTCGATTCAATCCCGCGCTTCAGGCCTATCTCATGGCGCTGCTTGTCGCAGGCTTCGTACTCATCGCATTTGTCGATGTCTGGGACTACGAGCTCGCGGGACCGCCCCCGGAATCGGCCAACCTCTTCCTTGCGCTGCCGCCCAACGCCATGCGGCTGGCGATGGTATGCCTTGCGGGCGTGGTTCTGGTGATCGCCGGCATACGGTCGCGCGCCCTGATGGCGCGCGCCATCACCGAGACGTGGCGCGGCGCCAATCTGACGCGCTATCTTCCAAGCGAAGTCGCCGACAGGCTGGCGGAAACCGGCCTCGACGCCCTGCGGCGCGGCAAGCGCCAGGACGTTGCTATCCTCTTCACTGACATACGCGGTTTCACCCCGCTTTCGGAAACGATGACGCCGGAAGAGATCGGCGCTTTCCTGACCGAATTCAGGCGCCGGGTCTCCACTGCCGTCGTCAGTTGCGGCGGCGTCATCGACAAGTTCATCGGCGACGCCGTACTCGTTGTCTTCGGTATTCGCGACCCTTCCGACCGCGACGCGGCGGCGGCGGTGCATTGCGCCGGTCTTCTTCTCAAGGAGATGGACGAGTGGAGCAGGGAACGGTCAGGCGATCCGGCTGTCAGGATCGGCGTCGGCCTCCATCGCGGCGAAGTGTTTCTCGGCGCGATTGGGGACGAGACACGGCTCGAATACACGGTGCTCGGCGATACGGTGAATGTTGCGGCGCGGCTGGAGGAGCTCACCAAAGAAACGGGCTGGCCGATTCTTGCCTCGAAGCAGCTTCTGGATCAGGCTGGCGTCGATCTCGCTTTCTGGAAAGCCATCGATACGACATTCCTGCGCGGCAGGCACGAACAGATCGAAATATATGGCTCGAATAATCCGTACACGACGCCACGCGCCCCGTGATGGAGCCGGAATACGCACTACCGGACATGCCGCAAGCGCGCAGTTTCGGCCGCATCGATTTCGCCAGGGTCTCCGGAGATCACCACACCGAAGAGGTCACGGGCCTGATCGCGCGTATAGCGTTCCAGGAGAACGTCCTTCAGCACGGCTTCCGGTTCGCGCTTGAACGGATCGCCGTAACCGCCGCCGCCGGGCGTGCGCACCAGCACGTGGTCGCCCGCCACCATGGCGATGTCCTGCTCCTTGGACAGATGCGGCGGCGTGTGGGCGCGGCCGCTCTGCCAGACCGTGACCTCGTTGCGGGCGCCGTCGGCGCCGCCAAGCGCGCCTTGCGGACCGTAGCGGCCATGATCCATGACGAAACTTGCGCGAGCGTCGCCACGCCTCAATTCCAGCTCGTACTCGAGACCGAATCCGCCGCGGTGCTTTCCGGCTCCGCCCGAACCTTCACGCAGCGCATAGCGGTGATAGAGAACCGGGAAGGCCTGCTCCATGATCTCGACAGGCGGCGCCTTGGAAATCCCGATGGTCGAGCAGCCATTGGCAAGGCCGTCATGGTCGGCGTTTCCGCCATAGCCGCCGCCTGAAAGCTGGTACATGACGAAATCGCGACCGCGCTCCGGATCGTGACCGCCGAGCGCGAAATTGCCGCTGGTTCCGGCCGGCGCTGCGGTGACCCGATCGGGAAGGGCCGAAACGAGCGCGGCGAATACGGCCTCCGCGATGCGCTGCGAGACTTCCGCCGCACAGCCTGAAACCGGCCGCGGATAATGCGCGTCGAGGAAGGTGCCTTCCGGCCGACGGACCTTAAGCGGCTCGAAGGCGCCGGCGCTAATCGGCACTTCCGGGAAGATGTGGCGCATCGCCAGGTAGACGGAACTCAGCGTCGTCGCGAGCACAGAATTCATCGGCCCCATGCAAGGCGGACTGGATTTCGAAAAATCAAAATCGAGTTCGTCGCCACTCTTGGTAATGGCGAGATTGATGGCGAGCGGCTCATCCACCACGCCGTCGCTGTCGACCCAGGCGGTCGATTCATAGACGCCGTCGGGAATCATCGCGATACATGCTCGCATCTGCGTATTGGCGCGACGACGCAGTTCGCCGATTGCTTCACGCACCGTGTCGTCGCCGTAACGGTCGAGCAATGCATCCAGACGTTCTGCGCCCTTGGCGAGAGCCGCGGCCTGCGCCTTGACGTCGCCGATGCGCTGATCGGCCACGCGAATATTGGAACAGATGATCGCGTAGATTTCCTGATCCATGCGGCCCTGCTTGAAGAGCTTGACCGGCGGCAGGCGCAAACCCTCCTGCTCGACCGCAGTCGCGGACGCCGAAAAACCACCCGGCACCGAACCGCCCGTATCCGGCCAGTGGCCGGTATTGGAAAGCCAGCAAAAGATTTCACCGTCCCGGTAATAGGGCTTGGCGAACCGAACATCCATCAGGTGGGTGCCGCCGAGGTAAGGATCGTTGACGATATAGATGTCTTCGGGTTCGGGCGGCAGCGCGCGGCCCTCACTTATCATCTCGATCAGCGTCCGGGTGGAGTATTGCATTGCGCCGACAAAGACCGGCAGCCCGCCGATGCCCTGAGCAATCAGCGAACCGTCCTTAGCCGAGTAGATGCCGTCGGACCGGTCATTGGCCTCGGCGATGACCGGTGAAAAAGCCGCGCGCGAGAAGCTCAGATCCATTTCGTCGCAGACCTGCTGGAGGCCTGCCTGGATGACGCCGAGGGTGATTGGATCGAGAGTCATTGCACCTGCCTCACCGTAACGATGATGTTGCCGACCGGATCGCCGTCCGCCCGGTCGCCTGGTTCGATAAGCACGGTCGTGTCCATCTGCTGGATGATAGCCGGGCCTTCAAGACTGAACCCGGCCGGAAGGTGGTCGCGCCAATAAACCGGCGTGTCGTGGAATCCTTCGTCGAACCGGACGGGTCGGGTCGCCATCCTGGCTTCTTCCAGGTTTGCCTTGCGTCCGGCCGGCTCGATCAGTCGCGAAAGATCGACAGCCCCGCGCGCGCCGATAATGGATGTGTTGACGTTGACCAGATTGGCCCTGATCTGGCTGAGCTCTACGCGGAAGCGCCTGTAATAGGCCTCCTCGAACAATTGGCGCAGCATCTTGCGGTCCGGTTTCGGCGTGTCGATATCAACGCGGATCAGGTGGCTCTGGCCGGCGAATTGCATATCGACGCTGTAGAGGCGACGGATCGAGCCAATGTCGACATTCTGTTTTGCGACCATGGCCTCTCCCTCTGCGATATGGCCAGCGATGATCGCATGCAAGACGTCGACATCGACGCGATCGAGTGGCTGGTTGATCGTGTTGGTGAAATCATGGCGAAGATCGGCGACAAGACAACCGAGCGCATTGGTGATTCCGGGTCGGCTCGGCACGAGCACGCGGGGAATTGCGAGTTCGCGGGCAAGAGCGGCCGCATGCAGTGGCCCGGCCCCGCCGAAGGCGAACAATGTAAAGTCGCGCGGATCCATGCCAAGCGAAACCGACACCATGCGGATTGCGCCTGCCATGCGCGTATTGGCGATGCGGATGACCGCCGCGGCGGCGTCGATCGCATCGAGGTCCAGCGGATCGCCGAGTTCTTTCTGGAAGATGTCCCCGATCGTTTCGATCGACACGCCGCCTTCAACCGATTTCAGCTTCGACGGGTCGAGACGTCCGAGCAACAGGTTGGCGTCGGAAATGGTCGGCCGGGCGCCGCCGCGGCCGTAGCAGATGGGTCCGGGCATGGCGCCGGCGCTCTCCGGCCCGACCTCCAGCAGACCGGCCGAATTGACGCGGGCGATCGAACCGCCGCCGGCGCCGACTGTGCGCACATCCACCATCGGCACATGAATGGGCATGGCGTATTCAATCTCGATTTCGCTTGAGACCGATGGTTGGGCGTCCCGGATGAGTGCGACGTCCGTGGAGGTGCCGCCCATGTCGTAGCTGATCAGATTGCGGAGCCCCGCGCCCTTGCCGGTAAAGGCGGCGGCCATTACGCCGGAGGCAGGACCGGACATAACGGTCTTGGCGGCCTCGTTCGCAACCAGGCCGGATGAGACCATGCCGCCATTGCCGTTCATAACCAGCAGTTCGCCAGCGTAACCCTGCGTCTTCAACTCGTCGACGAGGCGGTGGATGTAGCGCTCGAGAAGCGGCTGCACCGAAGCGTTGACCGCTGCCGTTACTCCCCGCTCGAACTCACGGCTTTCCGACAGCAGCGAATGGCCGGTCGTGATGTAATCGTTCGGCCAGATTTCGCGGACAATTTCCGCGGCGCGCAGTTCATGTTCAGGATTGGCGTAGGCGTGCAGGAAGTGAATGACGAGCGATTCACACCCGGCGTCGAGAAGACGTCGGGCGGCCGCGCGTACGGCGTCCTCGTCGAGCGGCGTCAGCACCTTACCGGAGGAGTCCATGCGCTCGGGCGCCTCCAGCCTGAGATTGCGTGGGATAATCGGCTCGAATGCGCCCTTCATCCCATAGGCCTGGGGACGGGTGCGGCGGCCGAGTTCCAGGACGTCGCGGAACCCTTTTGTCGTGATCATCCCGGTTTTCGAGAGCTTGCGCTCCAGAACGGCGTTGGTGGTGGTCGTCGTGCCATGGATGATGAGATCCACGTCTTTCAGATCGACTTCCGCTTCCTTCAACGCGGCAAGCACGCCATAGGCCTGATTGTCGATCGTGCTCGGCACCTTCGCCAACCGCACGGCGCCCGACTTCGTATCGAGCAGCACGAGGTCGGTGAATGTCCCGCCCACGTCGACACCGACAATGCGTCCAGAAGCTTGCTCGCGCATGATCACCGTTCCTGAAAATTCATTGGTATACAAATGAATTTAATTCGACGGGATTGTCAATCCACCCGGATGACCGCCTCCGCAGTCACTGGCTTGTCGTCGACAACATAAGCCCTGTGATCGTTGGTGTTCAGCGTCACGCGGACTGTATGTTCGCCGGGAGGCAGTTCGCCGATCGTGGCGGAGGGCTCGTAGAGCCGCTTTATCTTGAGGCCGCCGACATAGAGATGCGCATGACCGGTTCCCGGCACATGCGGCCCGTCGACGAGACTCTTGTCGAAACGGAATTCGTCCGAAACAAGATCGATTCTCCAGCCCTTGCCGTCGTCGAGATGCGTGACGTCGAGCGAGACCTTCGGCGCCGGTTCGCCTTCGCCAACACGGCAGATATCGCCTACGCCAAAAAGACCGACGTGGTCGGCCTCGCCAGCCGATGGCGTTCCGCCAAGCCGCGCCTTCGTCGTAACCGGTCCCGCCCGTTCGAAATCCACTTCGACCGGAAACAGTCGACCATCGGAGAGGTCGCCTTGCACGCCCTTCAATACGACATGCGCTCCATCGGCGGCAAAGGAGGCCGTCCCCTCTGACGGTAACGGAATGCCGGCTTCGGATTCGGGATTGTAGAGCACGACCTCCTCTGCATCCGAAGACGACGCGGACAGGATCCTGTCCGGCTTGCCCTTGTTTTCGATTGTCAGATAGATGTGAACCGTGTCAGTTTCGCCTTCGACGAGGGAGGCTTTGGCGCCCGAAACCAGAACCTGGCCCGCCCTGTTCCAGGACGACCAGCCCCACCAGAGCCCGCCTGCAAGAAGCACAATGACGACAATTGCGAGAACACGTTTCAAAAAACCAGCCCACCTTCATGCGTTGCCAGATGCGGACTATGCATAAATCGTTTCCGGGCGACAAGTTCGCCAAATGTCACAGCGGCCAGAGGATTGGCGCGCACGTCAGTTCACTGATTGCATTTATCCTCGCGGGGAGCCATGAGGCCCTTGCTCATACATCCGAGCAGGCTTTCGTACTTCTGCTTCCCACGCAGATCTACATGATGTCAGGGGTGGCGGCCGTGGCGTTGACTGTGGTCGTGCTTGCCTTCCTGCCGGCCGACGCGATCCGGAGGAGTTTTCTAAACACCGGCATCAACACACCGCGAAGCGGCCGGCTTGCGACCGTGACGAGCCTTCTCGGTTTTCTGGTTCTCGTCCTCCTGATCTTCATTGGCTTGACAGGACCGCGCGATCCCTTTTCCAACGCGCTCGTGCTGGCTGTCTGGACGTTGTGGTGGATGGTGTTTCTTACCCTGCAGGGTTTGTTCGGCGATCTGTGGCGTTTCATCAATCCGTGGGCCGGCCTCGGACATCTCGTCGCGGGAGAGCATGGATTTCTGCGCCTGCCGGAGCCGGTGGGTAAATGGCCGGCCATATTCGGATTTTTCCTGTTCTCCGCATTCATGCTGGCCGATATCGCTCCGGACGATCCGGCGCGTCTTGCCTTCGCCGTCGGCGCCTATTCGCTCTACACGCTTGTCGGCATGGTGCTTTTCGGAACCGGAACCTGGCTTGCGCGGGGCGAATGCTTCACCGTGCTTTTGCGTTCCTTCGCCATGCTGTCAGCAGTCCGGGCGAAGGAGGGGCGCCTGCAACTCGGCCTTCCGGGCTGGCAGATCGTCACGGATCGCAATCCGGGCGTAACCACCGGCATCTTCGCGCTTCTCATTCTCGCCGTCGGCAGCTTCGACGGTCTCAACGAAACCTTCTGGTGGCTGGCGAAGCTGGGAATCAATCCGCTGGAATTTCCCGGCCGTTCGGCGGTTATCGGCGCCAATATCGCCGGGCTCGCCGCTTCCATGATTCTCGTTCCGGCGCTGTTCGCGGTCGTGATCGCCATCGGCGAAAAACTGGCGCGCTCGACGATCCCGTTTCCGCTCGCCTTTTCGCGCTTTGCGCTCGCGGTTCTGCCGATCACACTCGGTTACCACATAGCCCACTACCTGACGTCCTTTCTCGTCAACGGACAATATGCGTTGGCGGCCGCAACGGACCCTTTCGCCGACGGATCCGACTATCTGGGTCTCGGAACATTCTACGTGACCACCGGCTTTTTCAACACGCTCTCGAGCGTGCATACGATCTGGGTGACGCAGGCGAGCGCCGTCGTGATCGGCCATATTCTGGCGATCTACGTATCGCACGCCGTCGCGCTCGACCTTTACAAGGATCACCGCAAGGCAATGCTCAGCCAGATTCCCTCGGCGCTGTTCATGATCGCCTACACGACTTTCGGCCTCTGGCTGCTCGCATCGCCAAGGGGCGCGTAGGGATTTCTGAACAGGAAGTCCTGATTTCCCTGAGGGCCAAACTTGCTTTAAAATCCGATTGCAGGAGTCCGGCGGGCGGGTTTGCATGAATCCCGACCGGACGGGCAGATGCTCGCCGTTCAGCGGATGCGCCAGAATCCTCTGGACAAATTGTTTGTACGCATACAAACTCACTTCACAGCCAAGGCGACGGGCTGGCAAATCAGAAGGGGAACCGAAATGGCAAAAAAACTGATAAAGCCTATACTCGATACACGCCGCGGCGTGCTGCAGAAAATGGCCGTCGGCGCCGGCGCTCTTGCGGGCGCCAGCGCCATGCCGGGTCTGATGCGTTACGCCCAGGCCCAAAGCTCCGAACCGATCAAGATCGGCTTTCAATGTCACAAGACCGGCATCGGCGCAGCCTATGGCCGGTGGTACGAACGCACATCAGACGCCGCTGTCGCCCGCATCAACGACATGGGCGGCATCAATGGACGCCCGGTCGAACTCGTGATCGAGGATGACGGCACCGACCCGAAACGCGGCGCCGAAGTGCTGGAAAAATTCGCCAAGCAGTCGAATTGCGATGTCGCCTTCGGCACGCTGTTTAGCCACGTCGTCATCGGCTCGGCGCCGACGGCGGGTGAACTGAAGCTGCCCTATTTCGTGGTTTCGGAAGGCCACCACGTGGCCAGCGGCATGCTCAACCGTTACACGCTGCAGCCCGGCATCACCGATGTCAGGAGCCAGGTGATCGCCATGGCGCCGTTCGTTGCCGACAATCTCGGCAAGAAGGTCACGATGATCTTCCCGGACTTCGCCTTCGGTCACGACCATCGCGACTATTTCTCCGCCGCCATCAAGGAACAGGGCGGCGAGGTCATCGAGATGATCGCAATTCCGCCAACCGAGACGTCCTTCACGAAGTACTTCCCGAAGATCCCGCGCGAAACGGAAGTCATCTACCACGTCATGGTGGGACCGGCGGTTCTGACCTTCGTCAAGGAAATGGGCGAATTCTTCGGCTCCAACAAACCGGAAATATTTGGCTTCATCGACAGCCTGGAAGCCGTCGACATCAACAGCCCCGGCCTGGAGTTCCTGGAAGGCACCTATTTCTGGGAAGGCAATCCGCGCTACGCCCAGGCTGACCAGACGTCCTTCGACAAGAACTACCGCGAGGCCGTCGGCGTCAACGATCAGGGCTCGTCGGTCACCGATTCGAGCGACATCTCCACCTACGCCCACATGTTCGGCTGCTGGGAAACCCTCAACGTCATCAAGAAGGGCATGGAATCCTGCGACTACAAGGGACCGGACGATCGCCCGGCCCTGATTGAGGCCGTGGAAGCCATGACCGACATGCCGGCGTCCGACGACCACCCGCAGGGAACGAAGGAGTTCAACGGCAAGACACACCAGGCCTTCGGTCACCAGTATATCTCGCAGGTCAAGGACAAGAAGCTGAACGTCGTTCACACGACACCGATCGAGGCCGGATACTATCCGGACGAGGTCGACTACACGAAGCAGCCATTCTGATCATGACGGCCCGGACTGCTATCGCTGTCCGGGCCTTTTCATAACCGCATATTCAACAGACACTATATGGATTTCGGGCCCTATCTCCTTCTCGCCAGTCTGGAAGGCGCCGTCATGGCCGCCGTTCTGGCGCTGACCGCCGTCGGCCTCAGCATCGTGTTCGGCGTCATGCGGGTGGTCAATGTCGCCCACGGCGAGTTCTTCATGCTCGGCGCCGTGTTTGCCTGGTGGGTCGCCTCCTGGGCGGTCGGCCATCCGGCGATCGGCTTCGTGCTCGCCCTCGTTCTTGCGCCGATACTCGTCGGCCTGATCGCTTCCGCCGCCGACATGATCGTGCTGAAACGGGTCGAATATGATCCGGAACGCACCATCGTCGCCACGATCGGCCTGCTCTACATCATCCAGCAGGTCACATTGATGACCTTCGGACCGGAGGCCCGCCCGGTGCAGCCGCCCTTCAACCAGCGGCTGGCGCTGCCTTGGTTCGAGTTCGGCGAGAACGGCTTTGAAATCATCTGGCCCTGGGGGCTCGGCACCACATCATACAAGCTGTTCGTCATCGCCGCCGCGATCGCCATCCTTCTCGCCGTATGGGCGCTGATGTCCAGAACCAAACTCGGACTTTATATGCGCGCCACCCAGCTCGATCGGCAGATGGCGCAGGCCTTCGGCATCAATGTCGAACGCGTCTATGTGTCCGTTTTCGGTTTCGGCGCCGGGTTGGCCGCCCTCGGCGCAGTGCTGATCGTGCCAATCCAGCAGGCGCACTATCTGATGGGCGGCGACCCGCTGCTTCTTTCGTTCATCGTCGTCATCATCGGCGGCCTTGGATCGCTGTCCGGAACGGTGGTCGCAGCCGTGCTGATCGGCATGAGCGACGGCGTTATCTCGATGTTCTTCTCGCCGACGCTGGCCAAGATCCTGTCGACGCTGCTTGTCGCCTTCATCCTGATATTCCGCCCGCAGGGCCTGTTCGGCAAGCGCGCGGCATGAGGCCCGAGACGAAATCGCTCGCCCTGCATCTGGGCCTGCTGGCGTTGCTGGTGATCGCCCAGTTTGTCATCTCGCCCTTCCATCACGGCAACCTGTCGCGGATCATGGTGCTCGCCGTCTTCGCCATGGGCTACAATGTGCTGTTCGGCTATGTCGGTCTTCTGAGCCTGGGCCACGCGCTGTTCTTTTCGGCCGGCATGTACGGCATGGGGCTCGCCATGCAGCATCTGGGCGTATCGGCCCTTGCCGCTATCGCCGTCGGCATCCTATCCGCCTTCGTACTGTCGGCGGTGGTCGGCGCGGTGGCGCTGAGGACGACCGGCGTCGCCTTCATGATCGTCACGCTGATGCTGGCGCAGGCCGGCTACCTGGCGATCCTCTATTTCGGGACCTACACGCGCGGCGACGAGGGTTTCGTCATCCAGCCGGAATTCAGGACGATCGCCGGTCTCGATCTTACCGATCCGACCGTGCGCTATTTCGCCGCCTTCCTGGTGCTGGCCGTCTGCCTGCTCCTGACGCTCCGGCTCGTCCATTCGTCCTTCGGCCGAGTGCTCGTCGCGATCCGCGAAAACGAGGAGCGGGCGCGCATGCTGGGTTACGACGTCTTTCGGCACAAACTGATCGCCGTCGTCATTTCCGGAACCCTTTCGGGCACGGCCGGCGCCGTCTACGGTCTGCTCTTCGGCTATGTCGGCGCGACCTTCGCCACCGTGCAATATTCGATTCTGCCGCTGCTTTGGGTGCTTCTCGGCGGCGCCGGCACCGTTATCGGACCATTCATCGGCACGCTTTTCATGTTCTACCTGATCGACTTCTCGAGCGGTTTGACCAGCGCCTATATGGTGGTCGCCGGCGTGGTGCTCGTGCTGTTGACCTTGTTCGCGCCGCAGGGTCTCGCAGGCGAAGTGAAACGGAGGCTCCTGCCATGGCTTCCGTAAACCTGCTTTCGACAAAAGGCCTGTCGCGATCGTTCGGCGGTATCCGCGCCGTGGAAAACGTGGATTTCGAATTGCCGGAGGGGCAGATCCGGGCGCTGATCGGACCGAACGGCGCCGGCAAATCCACCTTCGTCGGACTGCTGTGCGGGCGCATCGCCGCATCGTCAGGCAGCGTGCGCTTCATGGACCGGGACATCAGCAATCTTCCGGCGCACCGGCGGATCGCGCTCGGCATGGCCTATACGTTCCAGATCACTTCGGTCTTCGCGCGCCTCAGCCTCTACGAGAACGTCGCCCTTGCCGCCCGCCGCCATATCGGCGGCGACCGGGCGAGCGTCGATCGGGAAGTGGCGAGCGCGCTCGAACGCGTCGGCCTGACGGAACGCACCGACCAGCCGGCCGAGGATTTGAGTTACGGACACCAGCGGCTTCTCGAAATCGCCATGGGCATCGCCCAGCATCCGAAACTGCTGATCCTCGACGAACCGACGCAGGGCCTCGCCGACAGCGAGATCCGTCAGTTCAATGCGCTGGTGCGTGAACTCAACGCGGAGGCGACAATCCTGCTGATCGAGCACAACATGGACGTGGTGATGGAAATCGCCGACGCCATCACGGTGCTGAACTTCGGCGAAGTGCTTGCGGAAGGTGAGCCTGAAGAGATCCGGCGGAACAAGGCCGTTCAGGCGGCCTATCTGGGGACGGACTGATGCTGGAACTCAAAGGCGTCAACGCCGGCTACGGAGCCGCCCGGATCCTGCGCGACGTGTCCTTTCACGCTGAAGCCGGCGAGATCGTGTGTCTGCTTGGCCGCAATGGCGCAGGCAAGACGACGACCATGCAGGCGATCATGGGTCTGCTGCCGCTTTCCGAAGGCTCCGTCGTGCTCGACGGCGAGGACATTAGCCGGTTGCCCGCCCACGAGGTCCCGAAGCGCGGGATCGGCTATATTCCACAGGGACGACGGCTGTTTTCCGAACTCACGGTCGCCGAAAATATCGAGATTGGACTGCTGACGCGCGGCTCCTCAAAACAGACTCGGGAAGCGGTGCTGGAGCTGTTTCCCCGCCTGCGCGAGCGGCTTGCGCAAAGGGCCGAAACGCTTTCGGGCGGCGAACAGCAGATGCTGGCGACCGCCCGAGCGCTCTGCCTCGAACCGAAGGTGCTGCTGCTAGACGAACCCACCGAAGGCCTGCAGCCTTCCATGATCGAACTGATCCGCAATGTGGTCGTGCAGAAGAAGAAGGACGGCGTGGCGATCGTGCTTGTCGAGCAGCGCGTGGACGCGGTGATCGAGATCGCCGACCGGGTCGTCTTCATCGAGAATGGCCGCATCCAGGATACCGTGGACGCGAAGGTCCTCGCCGACGACCATACGCTGCTGACGCGTTACGTGGGTGTCTAGAGTTCGTCGCTCGTGACGAATTTGACGCCCTTTTCCTTCATGTCCGCCATCGCAGCCGCCAGCGAGCCGTCCAGATCGATATGACGGCAGGCGTCCGTGACCAGGACGACCGAGAAGCCTTCCTTGATTGCGTCGATCGCCGAATAGTAGACGCAAAAATCGGTTGCTAGCCCCGTGACGTAGACCGTCTCGACGGCCCTGTCCTTCAGGTAGCCGCTCAGGCCCGTCCGCGTCGTGCGGTCGTTTTCGAAAAAGGCGGAATAGCTGTCTATTTCGGGCCTCATGCCCTTCCGAATGACCAGATCGGCCCTGTCGGTGTCGAGATCCTCGTGGAACGCGGCGCCTTCGCTGCCCTGGACACAGTGGCGCGGCCACATCACCTGATCGCCATAATGAACCTCGGTCACACTGAACGGTTCGACGCCCTGATTGTCGGCAAAGGACATATGGTCGGCCGGGTGCCAGTCCTGCGTCAGCACGCGAAGCGGAAATCGGTCCTGTATGCCGTTAATCACCGCAGCGACCGCGTGTCCTTCCTCGACCGCCAAAGCGCCGCCGGGACAGAAGTCCTTCTGGACGTCAATGATCAACAGTGCGGATGTGTCGTCTATCATGCGGGTCACAGCTCCCTTGCGTGTCACTGCAGTTTTGACAGAAGCTGGAGAAACATCAACCGCTCCTTTTCGCTGAGCGGCGCCAACGTTTCGTCCGAAATCATACGGGCCGGCTCCACGCAACTGGCGTACAGTTCCTCGCCCTCCGCGGTCGCCTTCACGAATAGCCGCCGCTGATCGTTGGCGTCTTTGACCGTGGTGACAAGTCCGCGCCGGCGCAGCCGATCGATCACGCCCTTTATCGTGGCCGCATCCATGGCTGTTCGGCGACCGAGCTCGTTTTGCGAGGCGGCGCCCAGTTCGCACAGCTTGGCGAGCGCGGCGAATTGCGTCGGCGTCAGCTCCGGAATGCGTGAGGCGAAAATGCCGAGGTGGCGCTGGCTTGCCCTGCGCATGATGAATCCAACCTGTTCATCCAGGACGTAATCCTGCCAAACGGCGTTTTGTCGTGTCTCGCCCATCGCGCCCCGATCCGACTGTTGCGTGTAATAAGACGTTTCCCATTCCATATTGACACCATAAGGCTGTGGGCGCAAAATCTATTTGTATACTAATGAATTTTGTCGCAGCCGATCGGAGAAAAAGGCTTTGGACTACTACCGGCCGGACAAGACCGA
Source organism: Flavimaribacter sediminis (assembly GCF_019492055.1). GTDB lineage: Bacteria > Pseudomonadota > Alphaproteobacteria > Rhizobiales > Rhizobiaceae > Flavimaribacter > Flavimaribacter sediminis. Next base: position 1,039,847 of record NZ_JAICBX010000002.1, read on the forward strand.
AGACGCCCTTTCCTGGCTTGCATCCCGTGTCGGCCAGTCCCGAACAATTGCGGCCGGATGCACAGATCTTCTTGCGGCGACGCCAAATTCCAGCCTCTCAGGTCCCGTGCTCGATCTTACCGGCGTCAATGAACTTCGCGGCATTGTGGAACAGCCGAACGCCTGGCGGATCGGCGCCGCCACGACCTGGACAGATATAATCCGTCATCCCCTGCCGCCCGCATTCGATGCGCTAAAACTGGCCGCCCGGGAAGTGGGTTCCGTCCAGATCCAGAACGCGGCGACGGTTGCCGGAAACCTTTGCAACGCCTCACCGGCGGCCGACGGCGCGCCGTGCCTTCTCGGCCTCGACGCCTCGGTGGAGATCGCATCCATCGCGGGCGTTCGGACCCTGCCGCTCGCCGAATTCATCGAAGGTCCGCGACAAACTGCGCTCCGCCCGGACGAAATTGTCAGCGCCATCGTGATCCCGAAGACAGCAGCCTGTGGCGTCTCGACCTTCCTCAAGCTCGGCGCTCGCAAATATCTGGTGATTTCGATCGCCATGGTCGCTGCGCGGCTGGTCATCGAAGCCGGCGTGGTTTCTGACGCGGCGATCGCCGTCGGCGCGTGCAGCCCTGTGGCGCGGCGTCTCGATACGCTGGAAACACGACTGAAAGGACAGCCGGCCAATGCGGCTCTGGCGTCGCTCGCAACCGATGAGCTGGTCGCCGAATCCCTTTCGCCGATCGACGATGTTCGAGCCGACGCCGCCTATCGCAGCCATTCGGCGGCCGAACTGGTGCGACGGGCAATCGTAGCGATCGCCACGCCGGGAGCGGAGATCGCCGCATGAACATCCACCATGCGCAAATCAGGCTGACGGTAAACGGCGAAGGCCGTTCCCTGAGTTCGTCGCCGGCAACGCGCCTGAGCGATGTTCTGCGCGAAGAACTGAGCCTGCCCGGCACGAAGAGCGGTTGCGACGCCGGCGACTGCGGCGCCTGCACGGTGCTCGTGGATGGCGAACCGGTCTGTTCCTGTCTGACGCCTGTCGCGCAGATGACCGGCAAATCGGTGCGGACTATCGAGGGGCTGCAGACCGAAACCCTGTCGGCCCTGCAGGAATCCTTCCTGCGCCACGGCGCGGCCCAGTGCGGCATCTGCACGCCGGGCATGCTGATAGCTGCGACCGCGCTCCTCGAAGACCACCCCAAGCCTGACCGGAAAGAGGTGGAGGATGCGCTGGGCGGCGTGTTGTGCCGCTGCACCGGATACAGCAAGATCGTCGAGGCGGTTTGCGGCGCCCACGCGCTAAAAGAAAGAGCGCCGGCGCCTTCCGCCGGAGCCGCCATCGGATCACGAATCGAACGGCTCGACGGCCACGACAAGGTCGCAGGGACAGAGAGGTACGGCGCGGATGACTGGCCCGCAGGCGGTCTTCTGGTGCGCGCGATCCGCTCGCCGCACAATCATGCGCATTTCCGCTTCGGCGACATCGAGGCGTGGATAGCCAGGAAAGACGGCGTCGAGGCGGTGTTCACCGCCAGCGACATACCCGGTGAAAACAGTTACAGCGTGATCCCGGCCTTCGCCGACCAGCCTGCGCTTGCCGAAAGTTGCGCGCGATTTGCCGGCGAGGCCGTGGCAATCGTGGCCGGAGATCCCGAAATCATTCGTGATCTCGATCTGTCGGACTTCCCTGTCGAATGGGATGCGCAAACACCGTTGATGGAACCGGCGGAAGCGCGCGATGCAGCGGCTGCGAGAATTCATGCTGATCGCGAGGGCAACATCCTGATTGCCGGAAAGGTCGTGACCGGCGATGCAGACGCCGCTATGGCTGGCGCCGCCTATACGGCCCGCGCAGAATTTTCGACCGGCTATGTCGAACACGCCTATATCGAACCTGAGGCGGGATCGGCCTGGATGGACGGCAACGTGCTGACGATCCGCGCCTGCACCCAGGCGCCGCATATGGATCTTCAGGACACCTCCCGCGTCCTGGGTCTGCCCAACGGCGCGCTGCGCATCATTCCAGCCGCGGCGGGAGGCGGATTCGGCTCGAAGCTCGACGTATCGCTGCAACCGCTGATCGGGTTGGTGACCCTTAAAACAGGTCGTCCGTGCCGCATGGTCTTTACGCGGCAGGAATCCATGGCTTCGACGACGAAACGCCATCCATCGATCATGGCGGCGACGATCGGCGCAGACGCCGAAGGCCGAATCCAGGCCATGCGTTTCGACGGTGATTTCAACACCGGCGCCTATTCGAGCTGGGGCCCGACCGTGGCGGTGCGCGTTCCGGTGCACGCCACCGGCCCGTATCGAACGCCGAACTACCACGCCGTGGCGCGGGCGGTTCACACACACGGACCGGTGAGCGGCGCGTTCCGCGGTTTTGGCGTGCCGCAGGCCGCCCTTATCCAGGAACTGCTCTATGAAGACATCGCCGAGGCCGGCGGTTTTGATCGGCTGGAATTGCGTCGGCTCAACGCGCTGCGGGATGGCGACCATTCTGTATGCGGACAGGAGATGAACGGCGCCGGCATTGCCGAATGCCTCGATGCGCTTGTCCCGCACTGGAAACAGGCGCTGGAGGAATGCGAAAGCTCCAACGCTGCATCTGAGACGATGAAGCGGGGCGTCGGCGTCGCCTCCTGCTGGTACGGCTGCGGCAATACCGGGCTTTCGAATCCTTCGACGGTGCGTCTGGGGGTCACGTCCGAGGGGCGGCTGAAACTGCATCAGGGCGCGACCGACATCGGTCAGGGCTCCAATACGGTGATCACCCAGATCTGCGCCGATGCGCTCGGCGTTCCGATCGACCGGTTCGAACTTGTCGGCCCCGACACGGCGCTGACGCCTGACTGCGGAAAGACGTCCGCCTCGCGCCAGACCTATGTCACCGGCAAGGCGGCTGAAAAGGCGGGCGCGGCGCTGCGCGAACAGATCCTGCGCTTCAGCAACCGGGCCGCCGACGCCAGGATCGAGATCGATCCCGGTTCCGGCGTTATTCGCGTCGTCGATGACGAGACGACGCTGATCGCGGTTTCCGATATGGAGCCGAACGAGTTGGGCTACTGCCTTTCAGCCGAGGAGACCTACGATCCGCCGACGGTTGGCCTCGACGAAAACGGACAGGGAATCCCCTACGCCGTTTACGGCTATGGCGCCCAGATGGCGGTTGTGGACGTCGACACCGCGCTCGGCCGCGTCTATGTCCGTCGCGTTGTCGCGGCGCACGATCTCGGCCGCGTCATCAATCCGATGCTTGCCGAAGGCCAGATAGAGGGCGGCATAGCGCAGGGACTCGGTATGGCCCTGATGGAAGAATATCTGCCGGGCCGCACAGCCAATCTGCACGATTATCTCATCCCCACCATCGGCGACATACCGGACATCGAGACGATCTTCATCGAAAAGCCCGATCCGGAAGGACCGTCCGGCGCCAAGGGACTCGGAGAACACGCGCTGATACCGACGGCGCCAGCCATACTGAACGCAATCCGGCATGCCTGCGGCGCGCGGCTGACGCGGCTTCCCGCGCTGCCCCACCGTGTTCTGGCGGCCATCCGCGCCAAAGAGACCACATCATGAGCGCTCCCGCCAATCTCGCCCAGGACAAGACACGTCCTGAAAAGATCCGCTGCGACGCCTGCCCCGTCATGTGCTACATCGCCGAGGGGCGCACCGGCGCCTGCGACCGCTACGCCAACGAAAACGGCCGGATCGTGCGCTGCGATCCGTTGACGATCCTCGACAAGCGAATCGCCGAGGGAGGCCCGATCAAGCCGTTCCTCAAATCGGAGTGGGACGGAACCCTGTTCAACGACGAGGAAGTGGCTGTCACCGCCGTCGGCGCCGGCACCACCTATCCCGACTACAAACCGGCCCCGTTTATCGTCAGCCGCGCCGTGGACGGCGCCGATTTCGTCACCGTGGTGTCGGAAGCGATCTTTTCCTACTGCGGCGTCAAGGTGAAAATCGACACCGACCGGCATCTTGGCGCGGAAGGGGCCATCGTGCGCGCCGAAGGCGAGGCCGTCGGCCTGGTGATCACCAGCGAATACGGTTCGCAAATGCTGTCGCTCGGCGGCGTCGACCACCTGACAGGCGGATCGAAGGCGGAAGGCCGCGCCACCTGCAAGGCGATGATGGACCTTTGCAACAAACTGCCCGTGGAGCTTTCCATCGATGGCGGATCGACGGTCATCGTCCAGGCCGGCAGGCCGCCCATTGTCGACGGCAAGGAAGAATTCCGCATGCGGGTCGGCTGCGGGTCGGCGACGATCGGCATGTTCGCATCGCAGTGGAAAGGACTGGTCGACGAAGTAGTGATTGTCGACGATCACATTACCGGCGTCGTCTCGGAGCATCAGGCGGGCAAGGTCATCGGCTGGCCCGACACCGGCGTCAAGATTCTCGGTCGGCGATCGACCCCCGGTCGCTATTTCCAGGTCGCCGAGCCGGGGCTCGGCTGGGGCGGCACGAATATCGAGGACCCGCTGACAATCCTCGGCCCCTGGAATGCGAAGAAGGGAGCACGGCCGGGGCTCACCCTGCTGATGGTGTCCACCACCGGCGAGCAGTACGAATTTTACGTCCTCGATGACGATCTCCAACCACAGCGCAAGCCCCTGCCCGAAGCGTTGATGCCCAGCGTGAAGCTTATCGAGGAGAATTGCGAGCCGTCGCTCTGCACCGTTCTTTTCATGGGCGGCGCCGGCGGATCGCTACGGTCCGGCGTCACCCGCAATCCGGTGCGGCTTACACGATCCGTGCACGACAATGCGACGACCATTACCTGCGGCGGCGCCGACGCCTATGTCTGGCCTGGCGGTGGAATCACCATCATGGTCGACGTCATGGACACGCCCGACAACGCCTTCGGTTATGTACCGACGCCGGCTCTCGTCGCGCCCATCGAGTTCACCATGCGACAGGAAGAGTACCAGTCCCTCGGCGGCCACACGGACGCCGCGCGATCGCTTGCCGACGTGCTCGAAAAGGGCGGCGAATATGGCGACGATTTTCGGGCTGTCGGCAAACAGAGGCGCTGAGATGCAACGCGCGTCTGCGGCGATGCTGCCCGATGGCCGGCGCATGCACCTGCATCACGGGCCGATCGACCTGATTGTTGAAACCGTTGGCGGAGACCAACAGGCCGCCTATCGGCGGGCCGCAGAGCGGTTTGAAAGCTTGCTTGACGAACTGGTGAGCGAGTTGACCGAACTACGCTGTCAGGCTGACGCCGATCGGCGGTTCCGGGGAGCCGTGGCCGCAAGAATGCAGAATGCTGTCGCCCCTTTCACCAGGGAGTTCATAACGCCAATGGCGGCGGTCGCCGGCGCCGTCGCTGACGAAATTCTCGGCGCGTTGCTGGATGGCGGCGAATTCTCCAAGGCCTATGTCAACAATGGCGGCGACACAGCCTTCCATCTGACAAAAGGCGAGACGATCCGCGCCGTCGTCGCAAACGATCATCCCGCCGGAATCGCAGTTGACGCCCGGCAACCCTGGCGTGGCGTCGCCACGTCAGGCTGGCGGGGCCGTAGCCATTCGCTCGGAATCGCCGACAGCGTGAGCGTAGTCGCCGCCGATGCGGCGCGCGCCGACGCCGCGGCAACGATGATCGCGAACCAGGTCGATCTGCCGGGGAATACAAAAATCAAACGTCAGCCGGCCTGCGCGTTGTCCCCCGACAGCGATCTCGGAGACCTACTCGTGACCACCGGCGTCGCGCCGCTTGATGAAACGGAAGCAATCGAAGCTCTCGACAACGGTCTCCGCTACGCCGACATTCTGGTTTCCGAAGGCCTTGTCGGAGGCGCAATCCTGATCCTGGACAGACAGGTGCGCATGACGCAGGCCTCACATGCGCTTTTTCACACCGAGGGGGAAATGACCCATGCCTGAATTCAAGATCCGCAAGACCATGATCTTCATCGAGGAGATCGTTCACGACGGCGGGCCTGTCTCCGCAAAGCCGCGCAAGCGCGGCGCAATCATGGCGCTGGTGAAGAACCCCTTCGCTGGGCGCTATCACGAGGAACTGCAGAGCGCCATGGATGATCTGAAGCCGCTGGGACTCATGCTCACCGACAGGCTCATCGAGGCATTGGGTGGTCCGGATGGAATCGACGGCTTCGGCAAGGGCGCTATCGTCGGCGAAGCCGGCGAACTCGAACACGGCGCGCTGTGGCATGTTCCGGGCGGCTACGCCATGCGGGAACGTCTCGGCGATTCCAAGGCAATCGTGCCTTCCTGCAAGAAAGTGGGCGGCGTCGGAACGCGGCTCGACATTCCCCTCGGCCACATCAACGCCGCATACGTGCGCAGCCATTTCGACGGGATCGAGGTTGGCGTGCCGGACGGACCGAAGGCGGACGAAATCCTGTTCGCGCTCGCCATGAGCAAGGGTCCGCGCGTCCACAACCGGATGGGCGGTCTGGCGGCAGAGGACGTCAAGGGAGAGGACGGCCTGCGCTGATCAGGCCGTGAATACAGATCAGTCGACGAAAGCGCGCTCGACCACATAGCTGGACGGGCGATTGTTCGATCCCTCGTCGAAGCCGCGCGCGTCGAGCATCGTCTTCAGATCCTGGATCATCGCCATCGAGCCGCACAGCATCACCCGGTCGGTTTCCGGATCGAGTTGTTCCATGCCCAGTTTCGCAGCCATGGCGCCGGTTTCGATCAGCGTAGTGATGCGTCCCATGACGGGGCTTTCTTCCTGCGTGGTCGTCGGGAAGTGGACGAGCTTCTCACTGGCTTCCTCGCCGACCAGCGGGTCGTTTTTCGCGATATCCGTCAGATCGTAGCCATATTTCAGTTCGGCGATCTGGCGACACGTATGGGTGAGGATGACCTTTTCAAACTTTTCGTAGGTCTCCGGATCGCGGACGACAGAGGCGAAAGGCGCGATGCCAGTGCCGGTGGAAAGCAGGAACAGGCGCTTGCCTGGCAAAAGGGCGTCGAGAACCAGCGTTCCAGTCGGCTTCTTGCGCATGAGGACTGTGTCGCCCGGCTGGATCTTTTGCAGATGCTCGGTCAGCGGACCATCCGGAACCTTGATGGAAAAGAACTCGAGCTCTTCGTCCCAGGAAGGGCTGGCGATGGAATAGGCGCGGAACACCGGCTTGTCGCTGTTCGGCAGGCCAATCATCACAAATTCGCCGGAGCGGAAGCGGAAACTCGCCGGACGGGTGATCCTGAAACGGAAAAGCCGGTCGGTATAGTGCTGGACCTCCACCACCTTTTCGGCAAAGACGTTTTTCGGCAGTTCGAATATCTGTCCGCTGCCAGGCGTTCCGTTCGTCTGCTGATCCATATCGGTTGCGACCCGTGCTTCCATTGCTGCTTTTTCCCGTGACGCGTTTTGTTTGTACACAAACAATTTTTGAATTTAAGCCAACGGCAGCCTTTTTTCAAGGCTCGACCCCGGTGACAATCGGGATTGCACATACGCTTGTGCAATGCAGCGCAAACTACAGGCGCCTATTTGGCCCCGCCAAGCCATTTGTTCCAAAAAACCTGGAAATCGCGGAAAAACTTCTCTAACCCGGCGAAAGGGCGCGGAATGGCATCCGTATCTTGATCGTTTCGAACGTTTCCTCGTTCCATCCTCCGTCAAACACGATCTCCAACGATGTGGAGCCGTTCGACAACCGGGCCATCTCGTAGACGCTGACGACAGGCTGCTCGGCAAGCAGCAGGACGCGCATGCCTGGCCTGACGCCGGCCCGCCACGGTTGCGAGCCACGTTTGACGTCGCAGACCGCAACGAAACTCTGCTCCCAGCCGCTGCCGAAGAAGTCGTGCCAGCGATTGCAGAACGTGACAGTATCGGACATTGCATGGCTGAGCGTTTCGTCCGAAAGCTGCCTCAACTCCTCCACCCGCTCGCTGGCGAAACGTTTCAGGCGCTGGTCGGCGGCGGTGCGCACGAGCCTCAGCGAATAGTCAAGCGATTTACCGAAATCGCCCGTATGCCTGTAGAGGATTGCCAGCCAGTTGAGAGCATTGTCATAGGCATTTCGGTCGGGATAAGTTTCGACGACCGTCTGGAAATGGCGGATCGCCGTGGAGAAGTCCTTCCTGATTGCAAAATAGTAGTAACCGACCTCCGTCAACGCATCGTCAACGAGATGGGATTGCGGATAATCTTGCGCGATCCGTTTGAAAAGGGCGGTGCTCTCGGCGAAATCGCGATGCCGCTTGAGATGGCTCGCATGTAGGTAAAGCGCCTTCACCTGATAGTCTGGCGAGCAGTTGATCGCGCAATAATCGTAGGTCGAAAACAGCAATTCGTGTCCGACATTCTTGCCGAGACCCCACATGACGGCAAGGCAGCGGTCCTGTTCGTAACGCTCCACGAGTTCGTAGTCCGTACAAAGCCGCACATCCTCGAGCGTTTCCCAGATTTCCTCGTCCGAGCCATTGTCGAGCCGCCGGGCGACTTCCTCGATATAGTTATTTGCCGTATTGATCGTCCGCAACGACAGGACGTTGGCGTCGGCGATGGCGAACCGGAGCCCGAGCAACTCGTCGGCAACCAGATCACCGACGAAAAATTCGTCTGCACAGGGATCGGCCGGATCGACGGTGTCTTCCGTGTCACGCTCGGGATAAAAGACATGTAGCCTGAAAGCCTCCATACGCTGGTCAATGCAGGTGTCGAGATTGTCGAGCGTGAGGTTGTAGGGCTCGGCCTCAAGCGAACGGATGTCGAGCCGGTATTGCTCGAACATGTCGGGTAGAACATCGTAATTGCCAATGCGCAGCTGGGCGCGAAAATCCGTCAGCCACACCTTCCGTTTCTTCAGAAAGACATCAAGCGGCCTCCGGTAAAAGTCGAAAAGGTCGCGCTCTTCCTCGAAGGCTCGGAAGGCCGCCGGGTCAATGCGACTGGAGGCCGTGGCTGCGGCGGCGAAATCGTTGGCGGCAATGAATTTCTCCACCAGTTGCTTGCGCATGTACGGCACCAGCGTGGAGCCGGGATATCGAGCCTCGAATTCCTTTTCCAGACGTTCGGCTTCCCTTGCGTTTCCGGCGAACTCGACACGGGCCGCAAAAGCGTCCTCGTAGAGGTAGGAATTCGGATAATTCTCGATAATCGCGTCAAATTCCAGCAGGACGTAATGACCGTAGTCAGCAAATGGGACGCCGGCGCTCGTCAGGCGCTTGAGGAGCTCGAGGTCGGCCGGCGGGATCGGGCCGGTATGGTCGTAGACATATTTGCGCGGCCATCCGCGCTCGATCGCCCAACCGATGTCGATGGGAATTGCCGCCCAGATCGGTGACATGTCCCCGCGATTGCAGCCGCGGCGGAAACGCAGCAGTGAAACGGTGGACAGCGCGATTCGATAACCCTGCTTGGCGGCTATGGCGCGCACGTGGCTGTGAATGTCGTGTCGGTAGCGATGGTCGTTTTTCGGCAGCGACGCATAGCGCTCGCAGATGAATTCAAGACCCTCGATATGCTGGCCGTTGGCAAACAGGCTGGCCGTCACCAGTTCGCCGATACGGGCGCGGCTCTGCCTGTTTTCGGCATTGTCGAATGCTTCGCGAAGCAGCAGCGCCGAATTGGCATAGTCACGGTTATCGAACATCGTCTTGCCTGCCCCGTAGGCGACCTGCACCGGGCGCGTTTCGGCGGCGACTGGCGACTCTTGAAATCCGAAATAGGCCGGAAGATCTATGTTCTGGGCAGCCCATGAGCGGATCTCGGCGCGAACATATTGCTCCATGTATCGGTCGCGGTTGTCGGCGGCCTGCCTCAATCCGCCGTCGATCGCGGTCATGATCTCCTCGAGCTGTTCAGATGAAATGGTGGAGCAATTGACGGTCACGACGTTGTCGTCGCCCTTCACCACCGCACTGCACTCCGATGCGACGAGCCGGTCCACGAAAAATTGCGCACGGGCGGATACAACCGGCGCAAGGAGGACAAGCGCCATACCGAGCAAAACCGATATCTTCAACGACGATTGCATTACACCTCCGGATGGACCGGCAACTCAGCTGACCCACCCTCAATCTCTTGAGATTGTCACCTGGTTGTTGTCGCCGCTGACAGCAGCACTGCCATTGTTCGCCCTGGTCGTTTCCGATGGACTCGCAAACATGAAGGCGAGGCCGACAACAGCCACAACGGCGGCAGCGACAATGGCGGTATTCAGCACGCTCTGCGGCGGAGCCGAAGCAGACTGCCCTTCGGAACTCGCCTCCTCGGCCTTTTTGCCGGCAAAAATCGTCTTGTAGACCGCAAGCAACGCCGCAACTGCTCCGCCGGAACCGAAGATCCAGTCCGCATTGTTCCTCAGGAATTCCAGCATGATTGCCTCCCGAAGTCCGCTGATCCGCGTAACGATACGATGAATAGTTGCAAAGTCAACGCGATTGACAACCCAAAATCCATCAATACTTGCAGCAACAAAGTAACGCGGTCTGTCACCGGACCATGTTTTCAGTCCCGAAAGAATGGTTCGGACACGCTTCAATTTAGCGTCGGGACCGGCTAGAACCGGTCAATAACAATCGAAAATTACGATTGGTCGAATGGACAAAAACCTGCTCACGACATTTCTCGATCTCCTAGAAACTCGCAGTTTCAACCGCACCGCGGATCGTCTCGACATCAGTCAATCGACTGTATCTTCGCGGATCCGGCAGCTCGAGGACATGCTTGGGGCGCGTTTGTTCCAACGGGGGCGCGGCGGCGCCGTCCCCACCGCCGCAGGGCACAAATTCGTCGGACACTCCAGAAGCCTGCTCGCTACCTGGGACATAGCGCGGCACGAAGTCGGCAAGCTGGAAGACTACAGCGGCGCATTGAGGATCTCCGCCCAGTTCAGTCTGAGCCGCACGCTGCTCCTCGACTGGGCGGAAGCCTTGCGGGCAAGGGACGGGGACCTCGCGCTGCATTTTGAAGTGGATTATTCAGCCCAGATCATGCGCGATCTCGAAATCGGAGCCACCGACATCGGCGTGATGTTCAGTCCGCGCTTCATGCCTGATGTCCACGTCGAACAAATATATCACCATGATTTCGTTATGGTTTCTACTCTCTGTGAACATATCAAGGACGTCCGGCCGGACCAGTATCTGCGGACAGTCTACACACCTTATTTCGACCGGAACCACGATGAGCGTTTGCCCGGTTTGAGGCAGGCGCCAATGACTGTTGGAAACGAAGAGATGACCGTCGCGTTTCTGCAAAGGTTCGGCGGCAGCGCCTACCTGCCAAAACATGTCGTAACAGGGGCAACGCAGATGATTAGCGAATTGCGACATGTCGCCGGCGCACCCTTGATCTCGCTTCCGGTCTACTCTGTGGTCCACGTGACCAAGCGTCACGACGGGTTGATCCGCCTCGCCCTGGACATGCTGGATGAATTGATCCAACATCAGGGTTCAATCGGTATTTCCGATTGAAAACAGCCGCCCTCCCAATAGGTTTTCGCACAGCCAGCGCTTAGTCTTCGAGGCGTGAATATTCCGGCGCAATCGTGAACATTGCTACTGAGAATAGAAGGGAGGCCGGCGGCGGCGCCAGCGATGGATGCATGCCGGCCCTGACAAGGAGAATGAGATGAAATTCACGACACTTTTCGCAGCAACCGCCATTGTCGGAACGCTGGGCTTTGCCACAGCGGCGCAAGCGGAGTGCGGCGAGGTTACGATCACCGAGATGAACTGGGCGTCCTCTGCCGTCGTAACACAGGTATCGAAGTTCCTGATGGAGCAAGGCTACGGATGTGAGGTAACCACTGTTCCCTCTTCCACGGTTCCCTCAATCGCTTCAGTGGCCGAAACCGGCAAGCCGGATATCGTCACCGAGCTTTGGCTTAATGGCGCGCCAGCCTACAAGCCGCTGGAAGAAGCCGGCAAGATCAAGACCGTCGGCAATGTGCTGTCCGACGGCGGCGTCGAAGGCTGGTGGATTCCCCAGTCGGTTGTCGACGAGCATCCCGAACTAACAACGCTCGACGGACTGTTGGCCAATCCCGATCTGGTCGGAGGACGTTTCCACCAGTGCCCGGACGGTTGGGGCTGCAAGAACATTAACGGCAACCTCGCCAAGGCGCTGGACCTGGAAGGCAAGGGTTTCGAGGTATTTCAGCACGGCTCGGGCGAAACCATGGCGACATCTATTGCTGCGGCCTTCGAAAACGACGAGCCGTGGCTCGGCTATTACTGGGCGCCGACATCAGTGCTTGGCAAGTATCCGATGGCTCTGGTCGACCTTGGCGAGCACAAGCCTGACATTCACGCCTGCAACGCAACGCCGGAATGCGAAACGCCGGGTGTATCCAGCTATCCAGTGGCGCCGGTTGTGACAGCCGTGACGACGGATTTCGCCGAGCGTCAGCCGGACATCGAGGAACTGATGTCCAAGGTTTCCTTCACGAACAAGCAGATGGGTGAAGTGCTGGCATGGCAGGATGCGAATTCCGCCTCGCCGGAGGAAGCAGCCGTCTATTTCCTGACGACCTACAAGGACGTCTGGCCGAACTGGATCAATGACGACGCAAAGGAAAAGCTCAGCGCATTGTTGCAGTAAACACCAATTCGGGGCCTGTCGCGGGCCCCGAATTCGTTTGCATGAAAAACAGTCAATAACCGAATATATGGATCGATGCGTAAACCCTGATCCTTGCATGCCCGGGACCCGGCGAACGGGAACGGCGCGAGCGGTCTCGCAGCTGTATTGGGCAACACCGGACGTTCAATGCGTGAACAGTGTATTGACCGTCTCCGGTCAGGGATACGCATCGCATTCCGAGGGGACCAACCATGGCTTACTATGACGGGCTGTTTGACGCATTGGGGCTGCGCGAGTGGTGTGACGCCGACAAAAGCACCGGACCAATGACCATGGCCGAGCTGCTCAAACAGACGAAGGGCGACGCAGAAGAGTCGGTTTCGATCGCAGACATACCCTTTCCTTCACTGGACAATCTGAATGCGGCCTGCCACGCCATTCCGCGGACCCGGGACATGACCAACGGCGTCGCCAACGCCTTTCTTGACGTCAAGGATGCGCTAAAAGTCGTACTCGATCCCGTTACTCAGCCGCTCAGCTGGGCGTTGGACGGGTCTCTCTACATTTTCCAGGCAATCCCCTGGTTCATACTGATTCCCCTCTTCATTCTGGCGGTGTGGTTCGCGACCCGCAACGTCGCCATGCTGTGGCTCGTCGGCCTGTCCATGGCCTTCCTGGCGCTGATCGACCATTACTCCTATTCGGTGCAGACACTCTCGATCATTTTCGTCTGCACCGTCCTTTGCGTGGTCCTCGGCGTACCGATCGGCATCGCCATGTCGCGCAACAATGCATTGCAGCGTGCGCTCATACCCGTTCTCGACATGCTGCAGACGCTGCCGACCTTCGTCTATCTTATTCCGCTGATTTTTCTTTTCAGCGTCACCGAATCGAAGCTCTACGGCATCGCCATCATTCTCTACGCAATCGTGCCCGTTATCCGGCTGACCGACCTCGGAATCCGGCTCGTCGACAAGGACGTTATCGAGGCGGCGGACGCTTTCGGCATGACCTCGCGGCAGAAACTCTTCGGAGTCCAGATACCGCTGGCGATGCCGAACATCATGGCCGGCGTCAACCAGACGATCATGATGTCGCTTGCCATGGTGGTGATCGCATCGCTGGTATCCGCCCCCGGTCTCGGCGTGCTCGTGCTGCGTGGTATCCGCAATCTGGAACTGGGCGTCGGCCTGATCTCCGGCTTCTGTATCGTGCTTCTGGCCATCCTGCTCGACCGCGTCTCAAAGGCGGCCCTGCAGCGGGTCAATTCAGCGCAGACACACTGAGGAGACGGAACGATGTCGAACAGCGAACCCAAGATCTCGATCCGCGGTCTCTACAAGATCTTCGGCGCCGAACCGGACAAGGCGCTTGCCCATGTCAGGAACGGAACAAGCAAACCCGATCTACTCGAGAAATATCACCATGTCCTTGGCCTCCAGGACATCAATGTCGATATGCAGCCTGGCGAGATCACGGTCATCATGGGCCTTTCCGGCTCCGGCAAATCCACCCTGATCCGACACCTGAACCGGCTGATCGAACCGACTGCTGGCCAGGTGATCGTCGACGGCGAGGACGTGTTGGCCTATGGCGAGGCCAAACTGCGGCAACTACGCCGCGAGAAAATGTCTATGGTCTTCCAGAAATTCGCGCTCCTGCCGCACCGCACCGTGCTTCAGAACGCAGGCATGGCCCGCGTCGTGCGGGGCGAAAGTGAGGAAATCGCAAGTCGCGAAGGGCTGAAATGGCTGAACCGCACCGGGCTGACGGGCGTGGAAAACCAGCATCCGCATCAGCTCTCCGGCGGCATGCAGCAACGAGTCGGCATCGCCCGGGCGCTTGCATCGGATAGCGACATCATGCTGATGGACGAAGCCTTCTCGGCGCTCGATCCGCTGATCCGCACCGACATGCAAGACCTGCTCCTGGAGTTGCAAAAGGATCTGCAGAAGACAATCGTTTTCATCACCCACGATCTCGACGAGGCGCTGAAGCTTTCCGACCACCTGGTGATCCTGAAAGATGGGCATGTCGTCCAACAGGGCGAACCGCAGGACATCCTTCTCAATCCCAACGACCCCTATATCGAGGACTTCGTCAGCGACATCAATCGCGCCCGTGTTCTGAGAGTTCGCTCGGTGATGAGTGATTTCGATGGCGACGCCGGCGGCATAGCAGGCATCGTCGACGCTGACGACAATCTGGAAAAACTCATAGAGATTTCCGGCGGCGACACCAACCTGACCTACAGGGTGCAGCGCGGCGGGGAGGATGTGGGGCTCCTGCACATGAAGGACCTGGTGCGCGCCCTTGTCCCTGCAAGGCCGACCTCGGGATCCGACAGGGTCATGTAGCTGACAGGATAGTTCGATGTCGAAGTCAAACATTCTGGTCCTGATGGTGGATCAGCTCAACGGAACCTTTTTCCCTGACGGTCCGGCAGACTGGCTGCATGTACCGAATATCAGGGCGCTGGCGCAGCGGTCGGCGCGATTTGCAAACAGCTACACGGCTTCGCCTCTATGCGCGCCTGGCCGCGCAAGTTTCATGTCCGGCCAGTTGCCGAGCCGCACCCGGGTCTATGACAACGCAGCGGAGTTCGCCTCCGACATCCCGACCTTCGCGCACCACCTGCGCAACGCCGGATATCACACCTGCCTGTCGGGCAAGATGCATTTCGTCGGTCCCGATCAGCTGCACGGCTTCGAGGAGCGGCTGACCACCGACGTCTATCCGGCGGATTTCGGCTGGACGCCGGATTATCGCAAACCCGGCGAGCGGATCGAGTGGTGGTATCACAACATGGGCAGCGTCACCGGCGCCGGCGTCGCCGAAATCAGCAACCAGCTCGAATATGACGACGAGGTCGCCTACAACGCCGTGCGCAAGGTCTATGACCTGTCGCGCCGACAGGACGGACAGCCCTGGTGCCTGACCGTCAGCTTCACCCATCCTCACGATCCGTATGTCGCCAGGCGGCGCTACTGGGACCTCTACAAGGATTGCGACCATCTTCTCCCGAACGTGGCGGCGATGGCTTACGAAGACCATGATGCGCACAGCCAGCGTATCTTCGACGCAAACGACTGGCGCAGCTTCAACATCACGGAAGAAGACATCCGCCGGTCGCGTCGGGCCTATTTCGCCAATATCAGCTATCTCGACGAGAAGATCGGCGAGATCCTGTCGGCGGTGAAGGCCACGCGCCAGGAAGCCACGATCCTGTTCGTCTCGGACCACGGCGACATGCTGGGGGAACGCGGCCTGTGGTTCAAGATGAGTTTCTACGAAGGTTCATCGCGGGTTCCGCTCATGATCAGCGCAGAAGGCGTGGCGCCCGGCCGCATCGACACGCCTGTCTCGACCGTTGACGTCACACCGACGCTCTGCGACATCGCAGGCGTGTCGATGGGTGACATCGCGCCCTGGACCGACGGCCATTCGCTCGTCGGTCTGATGAACGGCGAAGATCGCGAGGCGCCGGTCATGATGGAGTATGCGGCGGAAGCCTCCTACGCGCCGCTTGTGAGCCTGCGGTCCGGTCCCTGGAAATACAATCGCTGTGCGCTGGATCCCGACCAGCTCTTCAATCTCGATCATGATCCGCATGAACTGCGCAATCTCGCCGGTGATCCGGCGCATGCCGATGTTCTTGCTGATCTGAAGCGGCAGTCGGAGGCGCGCTGGGATCTTGCGGCGTTCGACGCCGCGGTGCGCGAAAGCCAGGCCCGGCGTTGGGTGGTCTATCCGGCCCTGCGAAAGGGCGCCTACTATCCATGGGACTACCAGCCGCTGATGAAGGCCAGCGAACGCTATATGCGCAATCATATGGATCTCAACGTCGTGGAGGAGAACCAGCGATTCCCGCGCGGAGAGTAACCGGATTCAGCTTGACGCCAGATCCTTCAGCCATTCCACCGCTGTCGGGTCCGATCCATCCGCCGGAAAGAACGCCTCGATCGCCAGTTCCGACACGGTGACGTCGACCGGCGTGCCGAAAACCGTGGTCGTGCTGATCAAAGAAAGGACGCCCGCCGGCGTGGACAGTTGTAACGGCACATAGACATCGTTGGGATCGCTCGGACGGGTGTCCGAAGCCGGAACGGGCCAGGCCGACAATTCGTCATGAAGCGCTACGAGTTCGCGATCGTAGCTCACCTCTATTTGCCCCCTCAGGCGCGCAAGCACGTGCTGCTTCCACTCGCGGACATTCAGGATTCTCGGAGCGAATCCATCCGGATGAAGACTCAATCGCAGCACATTGACGGGCGGCTCCAGAAGGCGTGGCGACGCCAACGCTGAGACGAGCGCCAGCGCCGTCCTGTTGGCCGTCACCAGAGACCAGGCCCGATCGACTGCGAGCGCGGGAAAGGGTTCGTGCGCTGCAAGCACTCGTTCGACGGCCAGGCGGACGGTGTCGAGCGCAGGATCGTCAAGCCTGCGCTTGTTGAAAACGGGCGCGAAGCCGGCGGCGTTCAGGATCACGTTCTGCTCCCGCGGCGGGATCGCCAGCTCGCGGCCCAGGTTGAGAACGAGTTCGCGACTTGGGCGCGAGCGACCGCTTTCGACAAAACTCAGATGACGCTGTGAAACGCCGGCTGCGAGCGCCAGATCAAGCTGGCTCATGCGCCGCCGCGCGCGCCACTCGCGAATCTGTCCGCCGGGTGTTTGGGAACTGGCCATACGCCATCGATAGCACCGGGTGTTTCTCGTGGCCATTACCTCTGACGTAATTGAACGCACGATCCAACTTGAAGACGATGCGCCCATCATCAACAGAACCGGAGAGGTCCGACATGACCGCCATTACACGACGTTCCCTGCTGCATACTGCGCTCTTTCTGGATTTCGCCGCATCCGGTGCAATGGCGTTGATGCTCGCCATCGGAGCCGGACTGCTTGCCCCATATTTAGGTCTCGACGCGACGTTTCTCAGGATCGTCGGCGTGCTGCTTCTGCCTTACGCCGCCCTGGTTGGCTGGACGGCCCGACCGCCGGCTCCTCAAAGACAAACGGTGCAGCTCATCATCGGCTGCAATATCGCCTGGGTCCTAGCGAGCATCCTGTTTCTCTTTTCCGGTTGGGCCAACCCGACTGCGCTCGGTCAAGCCTTCGTCATCGCCCAGGCCGTCGCAGTCGGCCTGTTCGCTGAATTGCAAATCATGGGCCTGAAGAAAACCGGCTGAACGCCGTATGCAGCCATACCCCCGCAGCGCCTGAAGCGCTGCGGGATCTGCGGATTCAGTCATCCGGCGCAAGCGCCACCGCCCGCAGTTCCACAAGTCCGCCCGGCACGATGAGATTTTTTACGCCGATGGCGGTCCAGGCCGGCCAGGGCGGATTCAGATAGGCGTCCCTGACCTGCACGAACGTTACCATATGCTGGTCCATGTCGACATGGTAGCTCGTCAGTTCCACGATATCGGCGAGTCCCGCGCCGGCCTCGCCGAGGATTGACGCCAGCGCTTCAAAGGCGGTCTCGAACTGCGCCTTCGGATCACGCACAGCCTGAAGTGCGGCAACCGGCTTGGCGTCTCCTTCCCCAAGCGTTGACCGCGCTCCCTCCAGAGCGGCTTTTCCTGGCGCCGCGCCGTCCGGGCTGGTGCCGATGATCCCCGAACAGAATATCATGCCCCTGGCGACGACCGCCGGCGCAAAATGCCATTGATCGTGCACATCCTGGAGAGCGTCCGGAATGATCGTCTTGCGCATGGTCGAACTCCTCTTGCCTGAAACTTGCAACGGATAGTAGCAATAACCCTGTAATGCACCATTTTCACGAGGACCGTCATGACGGCTCAATCGAATAATGAAAGCCCGGACCTGCTGGCAGCCTACTGGACGATCGCCGGAGACGTCTACCCGTCCGCGCCGAGCGAAATCAGTCCGCATTCTGTCGTCGAGCGCGTCGAAGCGGCCGCAGAGGCGGGCTATCGCGGCGTCGGCCTCATTCATGCGGACCTGGTGCATCAGGCCGGTCTTATCGGCCTTGGAACCATGCGCAACATTCTCGACGATCACGACATGCCGCATGTCGAACTCGAACTGCTCGTCGACTGGTTCGCCAGCGGGGAGAAGAAGTCCGCCTCCAACCGCATGCTTGAAGAACTCTGCGAGGCGGCGACTGTTCTGGGCGCTCGCGATCTGAAGATCGCCGGCGACTACGACAAGACTGATATCGACATCGAAAAGGCGATAGAAAGCTTCGCCGCCATATGCGAAACAGCAAAGCATTCCGGCGTCAAAATCGGTCTGGAAATCATGCCGTTTTCAAACGTGGCGACGTTGGAGCGCGGGCTGGAGATCGTAGCCGGAGCGGACCATGAATATGGAGGACTGGTGCTCGACATCTGGCACATGGCGCGGGGAGGCGCGTCCTATGAGGCGGTCAGCCGCGTTCCGGAGAACGCCATTGTGTCGGTCGAGCTGAGCGACGCCGATGCGGATGTGCGCGGCTCCCTGTTCGAGGATACAATCCATAACCGGCGGCTTTGCGGACAAGGCGCGCTCGATCCCTCCGGTTTCGTGGAGGCGATTCGGAAAACGGGATTCGATGATTTCTGGTCCGTCGAAATCATATCCCGGGAGCATCGACGCTTGCCGATCCGGGAAGCCGCTGGAAGGTCTTTCGTCACGACAATGGCGCAGTTCCAGTCTCGATGAGGGGCTCATAAAGGCGGAAAAGGAAGTCTTCAACCAAATTAGAAATCTCACGCGCGTATTCACTGTCGGTAATACTGGACTTGCCTCAACCGTGAGGCTAGTAGTCTTTCCACTATCGGGGACCTTGCTGGCGGGGGAATTGTATTCATGGCCGACACAACTGCGACCGCGGTCATGAACCCGGCGGCGACGGATCATTTGCCGTCATTCGTCGCAATGCCGGGTCAGACAGACACTCTGTTTTTTATCATGCTTGCTTTCCTGATCGCCGCAGTCCTGATGATCGGAACGCTCTATCTCAAACTCCACGCCCTGCCTGAACATCTCGCGCATCGTACGAGCAAGGTGCAGTACGAAGTGGTCGCCATTCTGGCCCTGATCGCGCTCTTCACGCACAATGCGATATTCTGGATTGCGGCGCTGCTTCTGGCGATGATCGATCTTCCGGACCTGACCGCCCCGCTGTCTTCGATGGCGAGATCGCTGGAAAAGCTGTCGGGCAGACGACGGCCGCCAGGACCAGAGGGGCAGTCAGGCGTATTGTCCTATGATGAGCAAGCAGCGGCTGCACAGCCTTTTCCCTGGCAGAGGAAGGGCTGACCGATGATCGAACTCCTCTTATGCTCCATGGTCACCATTCTGCCGGATTACCTATTCCGGCGCTATGTGCAGGGCAAGCGGGTCGGCCATGAAATCACCTTTTATTCGGTATGGTTCGAGCTGCGATGGGGCATCATCACCTGCCTTCTTCTGACCATCACACTGATTACCCTCATCTTCTACTATCATCCGTCCACGACTTCGGTGACAGCGGTCTTCCGCACGGTGACCATTCTTCCGGAAATCGGCGGCCGCGTGGAAGAAGTCTACGTCACGGACAATGAAACCGTCGAAGCGGGCGCGCCCCTCTTCCGACTCGACAGCTCGAAGCAGCAGGCTGCCGTGGACGCCGCACAGACCCAGATCGCAGAAGTTGATGCGCAGCTGGCGGTGGCCGAGAAAGAACTCGCTGGCGCCGATGGTCAGGTGACGCAGGCGCAAGGCGCATACAAGCAGGCTCTTGACGAACTCAATACAAAGCAAGAGCTGCTCAACCGCGATGCAAGCACCGTGTCGCAGCGCGAGGTCGAGCGGCTGCAAACGGTCGTCGACACGCGCGAAGGCGGCGTTGCGTCAGCGATAGCAAACAGGCAATCGGTCGAAACCAAGATCAACACCCTGCTGCCGGCCCAGAAGAAGAGCGCCGAGGCGGCGCTTGCGCAAGCCCAGGTGGAGCTGGACAAGACGCTTGTCGTCGCCGGCGTGTCCGGCGTTGTCCAGCAATTTACGCTGAGACCCGGCGACGTCGTCAATCCGCTGCTTCGTCCCGCCGGCATTCTCGTGCCAAGCGAAGCGGGCCGCAAGGCGCTGATTGCAGGCTTCGGCCAGATAGAAGCGCAAGTCCTGAAGGTCGGAATGATCGGGGAAGCCGCCTGTATCGGCAAGCCGTTCACCATCATCCCGCTTGTGATTACACGGATTCAGCCGGTCATCGCCGCCGGCCAGATTCGCCCTTCCGATCAGCTCATCGACGTTCAGCAGACCGCCAATCCGGGAACCATAACCGTCTATATGGAGCCGCTCTTCGAAGGCGGTCTGGAAAACATCCCGCCTGGAAGCAGTTGCGTCGCAAACGCCTACACCAGCAATCACGAAAAACTGGCCTCCGGTGAGGTCACAGGCCTGCACGCGGTGTTCCTGCACGCCATCGGCGCCATGGGAGTCGTCCATGCGGCTATCCTGCGCGTACAGGCGCTGAGACTGCCCGTCGAAACACTGGTGCTCGGCGGACACTGACGCCAGGCGCAGATCGCCCGTCAGGACGCCTTTCGGGGATGCAGCCACTTCGGAAGAAAGCTGTATGCATCCCTGTCCAGTGCAATGTCGCATTCTAGACCCGACGCGGCGAGCATTTGCTGCAGGCTTCCATCGTTGAAGGCGTCGAACGTCTCCGTCGCGCCTCCAATATGAGCGCCCCCGATGAAGATCTGGGGAATCGTCGGCTGACCGGTCATCTGCAGAAGAGCCGCGCGAATATCGCCGCCAAGCCCGTTTTTCTGATAGGCGACGGAATCGAGATCGATGGATCGGTAGCGAATGCCGGCAGCAGCGAACAGTTTTCGAACTGACCAGCAGAATTCACACCATTCCAGGGCGAACATGACGACGGGCTCATCCGGATTCGCAATGGCGCTCTCGACATGAGCGAGCGCTTCCGACTTGGCGGCGACAACCGGCGCAGCGCCCACCGGCGCACGAGGTTGTGCGGCGTCGAAGCGATAGCCGGGCGTCGACGCGGCGATCTCCATCTCTTCGTCCGTCATGGTTTCCGCGACATCTTCGAACAACGGAGTCGAAAGATACCGCTCGCCAGTATCCGGAATCATCGCCAGGATCCGGGACCCCGCGGGCGCAGTTTCCGCGACCTTCAGCGCCGCTGCAAAGGTAGCGCCGCCGCTCGTGCCGCAGAATATGCCTTCCCTGGCGGCGAGATCTCTGGCGCATTGCAAGGCATCCTTGCCGCTGACAGGCTGCAGTCTGTCGACGACGCCGAGGTCCATTGCGTCGCCTGCGAGTTTCGGAATAAAATCGGGCGTCCATCCCTGCATCAGATGAGGGCGGAAACCGGGATGGCTTGATGCCGCGCTGCCATCGGCGTGGCGCGATTGCGCGACGCCGCTCGCAAGAAGTTGCGCGTTGTCAGGCTCCGCCACAATTACCTGCGTTTGCGGAGACTTCTCCTTCAGAACGCGCGCCACGCCTTTCACGGTTCCGCCGGTTCCGCAGCCCGAGACCCAGTAGTCCAGGCCGATCTCGCGGAAGTCTTCGAGAATTTCCACCGCTGTTGTGCGCGAATGCACGTCGCAATTAGCTTCGTTCTCGAACTGCCGGGTCAGGAACCAGCCGTGCTTCTCCGCGAGCTCCTTCGCCTTGGCAATCATGCCGGTGCCTTTTTCAGCGGCCGGCGTCAGGATCACGCGGGCGCCGAGAAACCGCATCACCCGCCGGCGCTCGACGCTGAAACTCTCCGCCATCACGATGACGAGGGGATAGCCCTTCTGGGCGCAGACCATCGCAAGACCGATGCCGGTATTGCCTGACGTCGCTTCCACGACTGTCTGGCCGGGTTTCAGGGAACCGTCTCGTTCAGCCGCCTCGATGACGCCGAGCGCCAGTCGGTCCTTGACCGAACCGAGCGGATTGAACGCCTCGAGTTTGGCGTAGATCTCGACGTGGTCGGGTCCGAGATTGTTGATCCGGACGACCGGCGTGCCGCCGATCGTATCGAGAATGGATGATCGGATGCCCTGCATGATTTCTACCCCTTTTTCGGCGCGCCGACACCGACGCTTTGTCCTGCGGCGACGCCGCTCGACCGGTCTCATAAGAAGGGCGTGTTTCAATCGAACGGCTGCAACGAGCGGTTCGTGTTTCAATTGTTTCGAATGGAAAGCGGTGAATTTGTCTATTGCAAACGCAAGCCTCGTACTCTGGGTTGAACACCCAGATCTCGACTCTCGCGTCAACACTGACATGACGCCGCATTCCAACGTCAAATTCGATGCAAAAGGGAGATCGCCGGCCATGAACCCAACCGACAAGCACGAGGCTTCAACCGGGCATATGGTCGATTACGACCGCTACTCCCACATGAAGGACCGGGCTGTGCTGTCCAAGTCCGCGCTGATCGCTGACCTCGTTGTGTAGATCGGAATAGTTTCGCCGGAATTCATTCTGACAGACGACGGGTGCGGACCCGGCCATAGCGCGATCGACGCGGTCATGCCGGCGATTGAAGCCTATCGAAAGCTCGATGATGCGGCGTCGAACCCGCAGCGGTCAATCCGGACGATGTGTGTGTCAACGAGATTGGCGATCCGAAGGCCTATGGAAGGCTGTACGCCGGTCATGTGCGCGGTTTTGGTGAATCAAACCGCGGCTGCAACTTTTCGCCAGATCGACTTCCGACCCAGTGGAAATCGCCAGGTTGAACGAGGAATTCTTCTGGCGATTCGCTCAGCTCTGCGAAGAAGCGCCCGGCGCGCACGCAGCCGAAACATGGATAATGACGACCGTGTTGCGGTGGCGCTGATTGGGGTTGGTTAACGGCAGACGCCATGCATTCAAGTTCGGTCCTTGTTCGCGCGATGCTCCAGGATATCGAGCGCTTTTCTCATTCAGTTGTGAATGCAGCGGTAAAAGGTTAGGAGTTCGCAAAAGCAGTCGATTGCGCCGTACCTGTCATATCGATTGCAACGGTGCAACATGCTTGGCAAAGAAGCAGTAAGGCGGTGCTGCCGATAGATATATAGATACCATGCAATTGCTTGATGGCGTTTATTTGTCTTGCACAGCCCTATCCATTTTTCGTGAGCGAATATGTCTTTCTTAGAGTTTCTATCCAGCAGAAAAGGTCACCGGATACCTACAAACATTCCCAAAAATATTTCTTATTTTTGGGAAGAGGGAGAGGTATCAAATCGGTACAGGAACAATATTAAATTCACAAAAATTCTAAACCCAAAGCACAAAGTCAAAGTTTTTAGCGGCGAAGAATGCTTGAACTTGTTAGACCATATTTTTCCACAATATGTAGATACTTATAGATCTATCAGTATTCCGGCATGTAAATCTGATATAATGCGCATGCTTTTGTTGTATCAATTTGGCGGCTGGTATCTTGATTGTGATACAAAGCCGCGATGTTCAATGGATTTTTTTGAGGAAAAGGGGAAAGATCTTTATCTTTTTTGGGTAAAGAGCGACAAAGGCAAATTGACTATTCTGGGTACTCCGATTGGCGGGGCATCCAAGCATCCATTTTTTCTTCATGCTGCGGAGATATTCTTTGAACTATTGCGAAGTCGCATCAACAATCACAGTGTGTACGCCAATACTGGCCCTACAGCAATTTTGGCGGCAGCTGGCGCATTCATCAACCTTGACGCGACAAAATACAAGGAAGCGGATTATTCCTATGTCGACGTGGAAGGAGACGGAACCAAAGGGTCTTGGACATATCAGGAGGCGTGCGGCATCCTGATTGATGACGACAACCCCTGCAAATTTCACAGCAGCAGAAACCTTGATAAAATTGGTTCGCTTGAAGCATTTTCCTATTTCAAGAAGATGTTCGACCGATTCCCGCAAACTATGGCAAACAACTACCAGAAGTTGTTGCTGAAAGCTGGAAACCACTATGTAATCGAGCACAAACTCAATGACGAAATTGTGGATCTGACGCTAAAATATATAAACCCCGAAGAACACCCAAAATATTATTCTGAATTATCGGAAACACTCGCTAATTTGAAAGATATCAAGAATACAGAGCGAATTACCCAATCAGATAGACGTCATTCATAGTATTCAATCTTCAGGTAATTTCTTCTCTATCGATTGAACCTTCCGATCGATTGCTATTAGCTTTTTTTCAAGCATGGATATTCCGACTAAAACGTCATCAATCTCATTCTTGGATGCGTTACTCAATAAGGGTTGTTCGATTTTTCTGCTTTTCTTGAATTTCAGAGGTCGAACCGCCACTGCTATTGCAGCAAAAACACCATGCGTAAAGTAATTGAAATATATATTTTTTCTATATTTAAGTTCTATGCGTCCATCTAATATTCGCGAAAACGTCTTATAATCATTAATTTTGATGAAAACTACTAATTTCGATCCCCGATTACCTATTTTGTATCTATCTAATACGTACTTTATATTATTCTTCTTATATGTATTAACAATCGCAAATAGTAGTGAGAATAACTCCGGCCACTTCTCTTTACCACATTTCTTCGACGTCCATTCAATTTGAGCAATTGTCCATCTCAACAGAACATCTCTGTAATTCGGATATACGCCCTCCTTTTTGAGCCATGTCTCAATGATCTCATGATGCGCAAATATTCCGAACAATTGACTACTACCGCTATCCATCGTTTGTCCGACGCGGTTCACACGGTGTTTGCACAACTTTTCCGGGACAAGAGCGATGGAGTTCGACTTTATGATTGTAGCCCAGTGAAACGGGTTATCTTCAAAGAAGAAATCTCCTACAGGAAACCTGATCCGGTTTTCCTCCAGTAGAGAACGACGATACACCTTGCGCCAGGGAACTGCGATAAATTGTAAAAACTTCTTTCGGCTCTTCTCATCCAGCTTAACGCCCTTGATGCCTGAGAAGTCCTTCCATCTCCTCTCGTCAGCCGGATCGGTCAGATCGCCTGTCAGAGAATCAGTCAGATAGTAATTGCACATAGCCAGCGCGCAATCCTCCGATACGGCCGCGTCGACAAGTTTGGCAAACATGGCAGGATCGTAAATGTCATCACCATCGGCGAATCCGACAAAGATTCCGCTCGCCATATCCAGGCCGATGTTCGCAGGCGTCGCTACTCCACCGACGCTGTTTGCCTTTTGCAGCACCGGGATTATGCGTGAATCCTTCGCAGCAAATTCGCTGATGATATCGGCCGACCCATCGGTTGAACCGTCGTCTACAACAATGATCTCGATATCTTTGATCGTCTGGTCGATCAGATTGCGGATACAGTCACCTATGTAGTCTTTTACATTGTAGCTGGTCACAATGATCGAAAGCAGCGGCATCTAAACATCCTTCACAAACTTCGGCCGGCCGAAATGGCAGTCCAGCAATTCTTCAGCCAACTTCGGCATGCGACTTTTTGCTCTGAGATAATCGTCAAATCTCAGATCCCGGAATGATCTTTCGAGTTCCTCAATGAAACGTGGATAGTAGGGTCTGTCGATCTTGTTTATCGCCCATTTGGCCATATCCAATTTGAAGTGGATAAACCTCTGATAGTACAGCTTTCTCAATCTGGGTCTCTGATCGAACAGGACGTCTACGTCATCAAGCGCCCTGAAAATGTCGAACCGTTCTTCGTTCTTCCGGTTTGTAATATTGTTGCCCGTGGCGGGAACGATGTGAAAACAGACGGATTCATTGATCATCACAACGCGCTCGGACAGCATCAGTGACTGCCAGTGCGCGAATATATCATTGTTGACTTTTGTTTCGGAAAATCGAAGTTCTATTTTTCTCGCGTAGTCCGCTCTGATGACTTTTGTCCAAGGGTAATTCGTCATTTGCAGCAAGCTGGGCGACTGTTGAATCGTTGTCACCCGCGATGGCGCATCTCCGATAATCTCGTCCCATCGTCTTTCATCGGGAGGATGCATTCTACCGGAATCAGAAGACGCTGCATTCGTTCCATACTCGTACCTGGCTATCGACAGGTCGGCGCCCGTGAATTCGAGCGCGGCGATCATTTTTTCGAGCACTCCCGTGCGAAGATGGTCGTCTGCATCGAAAAACAGCAAGTATTTTCCGGACGCCTCTTTTAACCCGCGGTTTCTAGCAACACCCGCACCAAGATTTACGCCGAGTGAAATATATCGAATGGTTGGAACTTCACGCTGAAGCTCTTTTACAATTTGCGGTGAATTATCCGTAGATCCATCATCCACAATTATTAACTCATGT
This sequence comes from Flavimaribacter sediminis, assembly GCF_019492055.1. Classification (GTDB taxonomy): domain Bacteria; phylum Pseudomonadota; class Alphaproteobacteria; order Rhizobiales; family Rhizobiaceae; genus Flavimaribacter; species Flavimaribacter sediminis. The sequence goes on from NZ_JAICBX010000002.1 coordinate 1,066,594, forward strand.
TGCTCCGTATACTTGCTGTTTATATCACGTACAGTCTGTGCAATGTGATTCTCAACATTATATATTGGAATTATAAATGATAAATTCATATTATTACTTTGTTATAGGCGAGGATTATTAGTGTTTATATAACTCCGAGCGGCTGCCAGCGCATTTTCAATCGACACATCCATGTCGATATAGGAATAGGTTCCAAGTCGCCCGACAAACGTAACGCCCTCTTCCTGCCTGCATCGGTCCTCGTAGTCTTCGAGCAGCTTTTTATCGCTCATCAGCCTAATCGGGTAATAGGGTATGTCACCCTTCCCGCAAGAGCGACTGTATTCGCGAAACGCAATAGTCTTGTCGAATTTTTCCATCTCCCATGGAGCAAAGAACTTGTGCTCGGATATTCGTGTAAAAGGAACGTCCGGATCCGGATAGTTGATGACCGCAGCCCCCTGAAACTCGCCGTCTTCCCAAACGGGTTCGAAATCAAGGGTTCGATATCCCAACCTTCCAAGATCGTGATTAAAGTACCTGTCTAATGGACCTGAATAAAACACATGCGCGAACTCTTCATCCACGGCTTCATAAGGACAGCTCAATCTGACCTCGATCGACTCGTGTGCAAGAATGCCTGAGACCAGACTAGTGTAACCATCCTTGGGGATGCCCTGGTAAGGATGACTGAAATAATTATCGTCATAGCTGAATCTCAGTGGCAGTCTTTTCAATATCGATGCAGGCAGCCTCGCCGGATCTATACCCCATTGCTTTCTCGTGTAGCCGTCGAAAAATGCTTCATACAGTTGTGGCCCGACGAACTTTAACCCTTGCTCTTCAAAACTCCGGGGATCCTCAATGTCGCCACGAGCCAGTCCGGAGATAAAAGATCGAGCCTCCTTTGGTGACAAAACTTTTCCAAAGAATTGATTGATCGTGTGCAGGTTTATCGGCATCGTATAGACCTGTCCGCGAACAACAGCTTTCACCCGGTTGATATAAGGCATCATAGGACAAAACCGGTTTACATAGTCCCATACCTGGCCATTGGCGGTGTGAAAGATATGTGGGCCGTAACGGTGAACCATGATCCCTGTGTCGTTGTCACGCTCGGTATGACAATTTCCGGCGACATGCGATCGTTCATCGACTACGAGAACCTTGAAACCATTTTCAGCCAGTTCGCGTGCAATAACCGCTCCGCTGAATCCAGCTCCGACAGCACAAATACGTTTCACAATACGAGATCCATCCTGGCTATTTTTGTTGAGATGAAAGTCTTAGACTTAGCAGTCGGGTCCAATTCAACCGCAACGTGCCGAATCCGTGCTCAACCCTTATTGCAAAGGCCTGTAATCGCGGTACAAACAAATTCGTGCTACAGCATCAGCTAGGTCTTCGAATGTTTGAACCAGATTTATTAAATACGTAGAATTATCAATCGCTAGTAGCGAAACAGTTTCGATATGGCAACCTCCGAGGTATGGTTTGCAAATAATCCGTTTGCTGGAAATTTGTTAGCATGGATCTCCGCTCATGCTCACAGTGCGCTTGACAGGTTTCCGCTTAGATTTGAACGAATGGTATTTAGGAATGGCTTTCATCCCGTCAAAACTGCATAGAACACTCACAGTAGGGATTCATCAGATATTGAATGAGGCTTGCGGGCGCTACGGCATAAGAACTGGCCGCATTTTTCAGCAAAATCGCCGTTCATTGCGCGATTCTTTTAATTCCAGTCATGTCCCTGCATCTCGATGACCACAAAACCGCAAACCATCATTCACATCGGCACACCAAAGACCGGTACAACCTCCTTTCAGCAATGGTGCTTCGGAAATCGTCGGCGCCTCCTTGCAGATGGAGTTCTGTATCCAGTTGCTCCAGGCAAAACCAACCACGTGAAGCTGCCAGCATTCGCAGTAACGGAAACATTCGATGATGAACTGTTCAATAGAGCCAAGGCAAAGACACAATGGGAGCAAGCCGCCTTAAGGCAAAGTTTGCCTTTGGCGATTAAAGAGGAAATTGACAAATCGCAACCTAAGTTTGTCATACTGTCAAACGAACACCTCTTTACACGATTGAAAAGCATCGATGAGATTAATCGATTAAAGGTTTTTGTTGACAGTTTTTCCTCCGTATCGCGTATCGTGGTGCATGCCCGCCCACAAATCGATTTCCTAGTCTCAAACGCATCGCAAGCTGTCCGCATGGGTCAGGTGGTCACCACCGACTTTTTTCTTCGCGACCACATCGGGCCCAAACATTCTCTGCTCGGACTTTCTCGACAAATCGCGAAGTGGGAAGCTGTCTGGAAGCGTGAGAATATTCTTGTTATTCCCTTCAAGAGAACGCCGGACATTTTAGATCCCATTTTCGAAATGGTCGGACTAAAACGATCGTCCTACCCAGAATCAATTCGCGTAAATGAAGCGCTAGGATGGGGAACGTTAGCGATCGCAAACAGCTTGATCAGGACCGGAGTAGATAAGTCCTTAGAATCAAATTTCCGAGTATTGCTAAAGTCCCTCCCAAGCACTGATCGACTGCAACCCGGAATGGAGATTGCTAAGGAAGTGCAAAGACGCTTCGATGCCGACAATTGTGCACTTATCAAAAGATACGCCAATCGATCTTGTGGCGATTTGAGCCCGGATTGGAAACGCTATGATTTACCTCCCAACATTTACAAACTGGAAGCCTCGTTGGAACTATCTGAAGATATAGCTGCGGCTTTCCAGTTTGCGTTGGATCTAGGTAAAAAATCAAAGCTAGAAAGTGAGGTAAACCGAGCAGAGGCGATAATTATAAAGCGTGAACCCCGTGTCGGGTTCTTGAAACGCCTCCTTCGTTTCTAACTGAATCAGTACCTGAACCGCACCGGCGCAGCAGGCTGTACAAATCCCGGCGAATGAGAAATGATCCCACACACTACCCGCAGGTGACAGGCCCCTGATCAACCTTGATGAGCTTGTCCGTGGCGAAGCCGTCGGCGCGGGCCTTTCTGATCAGATGCTGCTTAAGAGCTTCCGGCATCGAAGGTTCACGCCCGAGGATCCAGAGATATCGCCTGTTCGATCCCGATATGACGGCCCAATTGTAATTTTCCTTGTCCAGTTCGAAGACGTGATAGCCTGCGGCGAACGGCCAGAAAAACCGGACGGATAGGCTGCCCACCTTCGGGCCCTGCTGGAAAGAGGCCTTGCCTGTCACGGTTTTCCACTTGCAGGACTTCCGATTGAAGCCGCGATTCGTCACCAGCAATCCGCCATCTTCCAGCATTTCATAGGTGGCCGTCACATTGGTCAGATTGCGTTCGAACCGATGGTCGAGCCGCATGATTTCATACCAGGTTCCTGTGTATCGGGAGACGTCGAAATCAGTGACCGGCTCCACCGTATAGGGTTTGGCCGTGCATCCCGCGACGACCGCGCACAGAAACACGCAAACCAGAATGGAGAACTGACGCGCCGTCGTCATAATGTAATCGATGCTCCCTGTTTTTTTTCCTTTGGCATGACATTAAGACTATTTTTTAAACGAACCGCCATTTTATCGCACTGAAACAGAAATGCGTCCTTTCAATACTTGCCACCACAGCCTCCATTGCTCAATGGAGGAGCGGTCAATACCGTTAACAATCCAGAAAATTTAATGAAAACGGTGCTTTGGCTTTAACTGGTGGTGAGGAGGACGCGATTGACGACAAACATCCTCTGTTTCATATCCAACTGACTGTATGTGCGCCTATATTCAATGCAGACCGTGCTGGAATTTCGCTTTCTCGTTCGCGTAGACTGGAAGAACCAGTGCGAAAACAGTCCGTGCGATCCACCGACGCCTATGGAGGACATTCGGCGGCGTCTGCAGGTTTTTTCTCTCCGATTTGATTCATTAGCGCCGGATTTGCTCTTATATGAACGTCCGAAATGGTGATTTTATCGCGCTCGTCTTATCCTCAACTGCTTGCAGATGCATCATCGGCAGCATTCAAATGATCGCTGACCGCATCAAGAAACAGTTTCCCGAAATCCTCCAGCTTTTTCGGACCAACGCCATTTACGGCCGACATCTGTTCCAGATTCCCAGGCTTTTCACGCGTAATTTCCTGCAACGTCCTGTCAGCAAAAATTACGTAAGCAGGAACATTTCGTTCGTCCGCCAACTCTCGACGCAATCTTTTCAGCCGTTGATACAACTCCCTGTCTACGTCCGAAAAATCGTCCGTCCTGCTTTCGGACCGCGCAGAGCGCGAAGTGGTTTTGGGGTTGCTGATTTCCCGATAATAGAATTGCTGGGCGCCCTTCAAAACCAGACGACCCGTTCTGCTCAACCGCAGTCCCCCGAATCGTCCAATGTCAATAACCAGATAACCGCCGGCGACGGCCTGGCGAATGAAGGCTCGCCAAAAGAGCTTGGAGTGTTCGTTACCAACTCCGAAAGTCGGCAATTTGTCGTGACCAAGCGAGATAATCCGCTCGGTCGAACTGCCCGTCAAAATGTCGATGATATGGTTTGCGCCAAATCGTTCACCAGAGCGCACAACCGCAGATAAAAGCATCTGCGCCTCGGTGGTTCCGTCGATCAAGGTCGGCGGATTTTGGCAGACGTCGCAATTTCCGCAGGCCTCGGCCTCCTCTTCACCAAAGTAGGAAAGGAGCAACACGCGGCGACATTGTGTCGCCTCGCAATAGGCAAGCAGCGTATCAAGACGCTTGTGTTCCTTTCGCTTGTATTCTTCTTCGCTGCTGTCTTGTTCGATGAATTGGCGGCGCGTTCGGATATCGTCCAATCCATAAATCATGAAGGCGTCAGCCGGCGCGCCGTCTCTGCCGGCGCGACCGATTTCCTGGTAATAGGCTTCCATACTGCCGGGTAAATTCAGATGAAAAACGAAACGGATATCCGATTTGTCGATTCCCATTCCGAATGCGATCGTCGCCACCATGACAATCGCCTCGTCAGACATGAACAGCTCCTGGTTCTGTTGGCGATCTTCGTTCGACATTCCTGCATGATAAGGCAGGCCGCGGATCCCGTTTTCGGACAGAAATGACGCGACTTCTTCGGTCAAGCGTCGCGAGGCGCAATAAACGATCCCGGATTGACCACGCCGCGTTTCAAGGAATTCCATGAGCTGATTTCGCCATTGTGTCTTTGGCACAACGCCGAGCCAAATGTTCGGTCGATCAAACCCATGGACGACTGTGTCGCCGTCTCCGCCAAAGAGTTTGTCTGCAATGTCGCTCCGGGTCGTGGCATCGGCCGTGGCCGTGAACCCGCCAATCGTTGCATCGGGATAGCGGGCCTTCAGGTGTTCGAGCGCTGCATAATCCGGTCGAAATCCAGTTCCCCATTTCGAGATACAATGTGCTTCGTCAACAATGAACATGCCAGGTTTGATGGCGTCGAGAACTGTCAGCATTCGTTCAGTCATAAGCCTCTCAGGCGACAGGTAGAGTATTTTTACATCACCGCCTTGCACATTGCGCCAATCCATAACGTTGTTTTCACGGGATTTACCGGAATGGATGCAAGCGACAGCAACGCCATTGGCCTCAAGCGCCGCCGCCTGATCGTTCATGAGAGCAACCAGTGGCGATACAACAATCGTCAATCCATCGCGCACGATGGCTGGTATTTGATAGCAAAGCGACTTCCCGGCGCCGGTCGGCATGACAGCGAGAACATTCCGACCCGCCAACAACCTGTCTACAATTTCTTCCTGGCCCGGGCGGAAACTGTCGAAGCCGAAGGCCTCATTAAGAACGCTTTGTGCTGTCTGCAGATGGTTCATTCTGTGAAAATCGGAAGCCAGGTAAAAATCTCAACTGGCGACTACATCGCAATAAAAATCCTGTTTAACAAGACGTCGCTACTGGTCACAGTTTTTTCGATCCGTCAGAGCACAGGTTTTGGCGCACGCAGATTTCGAAGCAGAAAGCTTGCCCGTAGAACAAGCCATACTCGATCAAAGCCACTTGCTTACCGGAGCCTGCCTGATCCGATGGTTGGAAGGGCCACTTCCTGTTCCGCGAGGCCCGTTGAATTCCGGTCGTCTTCCAGCGCGCTTGCCGGCCGCCCGGACGTCAGCAACCTGAAACTGGCTTCGATCCCGTCCACCGCTTCCCGCAGCGACGGCACCAGAACTTCATCGAGATTGGACGCCGAGACGGCCGAGCGGAAATAGGTAAGTCCGATCGTGGCAAGTACACGATCCCCATGAAAGATCGGCATGGCGATAGTCGAGGAGTTCTTCGGCTCCACATGCGGATCGCGGATGGCGTAGCCGTGTTTCGCCACGAAGGACCGCACCCCGGCGACCGTGGCATCCAGATTGCTCGGCTTGTCTTCCGGGTTGGTGGATTTCTTCAGCGACTGGACAAGGATCTCCCGTTCCTCGTCGGGACAGCACGCGAGATAGGCGCGACCGAGGGCGCGGGACACCAGGCTGAGACGCATGTTCAACGTTGCGTGAAAGGGCGAGACCGGGCTGTCCGGAATGGTTGAGAACCGGACCGAAACGTGCGCGCCGTCGAGCATGGCGAGCGCAATCGGCCATTTGTGCCGACGCGTGAGATCGCTGCACCAGGGCCGCGCCGCCTCAACGATCATCGGCGCCCCGTGGAAACCGGCGCTGAGCGCGGGCACGAGCGAGGTCACGCAATAGCCGCCGATCATCTTGTCGTTGGCGACATAGCCCTCACTGACCAGCGTATGAAGCAAACGCACGATTGTCGGCTTCGGCAGGCCCGTATCCTTATGGAGATCGCGCACCGTCGCAACGCGCCGCTGATTGATCGAGCGTAGAAGGGTCAGGGCCCTGACAACGGACTGGACTGGTGGATAATGCGCCACGAAACAGCCTGTCTAAACCAAGGAGCAATACATGTTTCTATCCTCCCGGAGCTGACACCGCCTTGTCCGGATCCATGTGCAGGACGACCTTGCCTATCTGGGCGTTGGCATCCAGCACCGCGTGGGCTTTCGCAACCTCCTCAAGCGGGAAGCTTGCACATATGGGCATACGGATAGCACCGGAGGCAAGCAGTGGCCAAACCAATTCGACAAGATCGGCGGCGAGCCGGCCCTTGTATTCAGCCGGGCGCGGCCGAAGCGTCGACCCGGTGAGCGTCAGACGGCGGCGCACGATCGCCCGCACATTCACGTCTGCATTTGCGCCCAGATGGCTTGCCAGCAGCACGAGCCGGCCGTCATTTGCCAACAGATCCAATTGCCTGCCAGTGTACGGACCGGCCTGTCCATCCATGATGACATCAAAGCCTTCCCCGCCGTTGAGCGCGCAAAGCTCCTCGTCCCACGCGCCGTGATAGTCGACCGCACCATCGACGCCGAATTGCTTGAGAACCTCGATCTTTTCCGCCGTGCCGGCCGTTGCGAAGGTGCGGGCCTGACGCAGCTGTTTGGCGATCTGGAGTGCTGCGAGACCAACGCCGCTGGTCCCGCCCTGCATCATGAAGCTTTCGCCCATTTCGAGACGGCCGAGCCAGATCAGGTTGTTCCAGGCCGTCATGAAGACTTCGGGAAGAGCCGCCGCCTGACTGAAACTGAAGCCTGCCGGCAAGGGCATGCACTGCAGCGCCGGGACAACGCAGTAATCCGCATATCCACCGCCATTGACCAAGGCGCAGACTGCGTCTCCGGCCTTGAGACCGTCGACGCCTGATCCGATCGCCTCGACGACGCCAGCGACATCGAGCCCCAAAATGTCGGAGGCGTCGGCCGGCGGCGGGTAGAGACCGCGCCGCTGCTGGATGTCGGGCCGGTTGACGCCGGCGGCAAGCACGCGGACGAGGACGTCTCCCGGGCCTGGCGCAGGGCGTGCGCGCTCGCGCAAATGCAGCACCTCCGGTCCGCCTGGCTCGTCGAATTCGACTACACGCATGGTCATTCCTGCTCCCATTCGTCTGGCAGTGCGACGCCGCGATCGCGCGCGAGGATTGCCAGGCTCGCCTGCGCGGCTGGCGACAGGGTGACAGCGTCCGGGGATGTCTGAAGAGCCCGGTGCTTGCGCTCGCCCGGAACAAAGAGCTCATCGGTCCCTGCGGCGCGACGGGACGACTTCACGCGCTCGACTGCAACGTCCACATCGGACAGGAAATCCGCAGTCGGACGGAAGAAGGCCGGATCCAGGGCGATAAACAGATGCGAGCAGTCCATCGGCTTGGTCAGATTGCCCTTCATCGGACCGATCTCCGTTCCGGGCGCGCCGGCTGAAAGCGTCGCACTCAGAAGATCGATCATGAAGGACAGCCCGAAGCCCTTCGGTCCGGCTGCAGGAAGCAGCATGCCCGCAAGCGCAGCGACCGGATCGGTGGTCGGAGCACCGTCGCTGTCGACGGCCCAGTCGTCCGGGATCGGCTTACCCGCCTGCCGGGCCATATGGATCTTGCCGAGAGCGCCCTGGCTCGTCGCCATGTCGAAGACCACCGGCGGATGGTCACCCGCAGGAACCGCTATCGCCAGCGGGTTGGTCCCGACCAGCGGCTCGGCGCCGCCTGGCGCCGGCATGACGGCGCGGGCGTTGGTCATGCAGATGCCGACGAGATTGTCATCGGCCGCCATTTTCGCATAGCGCCCGGCCGCTCCGAAATGAAAGGAATGGCGGACCGAGCAGACGCCTATTCCAAACTGTCGCGCGGCTTGCACTGCGTGTCGCATCGCCGTTCCGGCGATCAGATGGCCGAGCATGTGCCCGGCGTCGATAATGGTGACGGCGCCGCGATCTTCGACTGACGCAGGCTCGTCGGATGGCTGCGCCATACCGGCTTCCAGATAGTTGACATAATTCTCCGCCTGAACAACGCCGTGGGATGGCAATCCCTGCTGATCAGCCTCGATCAGCGCCAGCGATACCTCTTCCGCGCCTGCCCTGGAAAGCCCTGCAGCGATAAAGATACCAGCAAGCAGATCGCGCACGACGGCGACCTGAAACGTGCGCTGCGCGCAATCCTGAATGGTCATGGTCTCCTCCATACTCATCGATTGTCCATGCCACAGGCCAGTCCCACATCGTATGTGAACAATGGTACATTCCACGATGCGGAACAAGCTCAACGGGATGTCGAAAGCGCCGGGCCTAGCTGTTTAGTCTTTCGCCAATCGCGAATGGAGGATTCTCAATCATGTCGAAAACGTCCTGGCCGGCGGCGCCCGGCAGCTTCCGCGAACGTGTTTTGGGCGGCGCGTTGTGCGCGGGCACATTCGTGAAGATCCCGACGGGTCATGCAACGGAAATCCTCGGCGATCTCGGATATGATTTCGTTGTCGCGGACGCGGAACATGCGCCGCTCGATCGTACAGCGCTCGACAATATCATGCAGGCCGCGGGTCGCGATCGCATACCGGTTCTGGTTCGCGTTCCGAGCGGCAATTCCTGGCATCTTCTGTCGGTGCTCGACTGTGGCGCCGCCGGCGTCGTCGTGCCACATGTCATGCACGCAAAGCAAGCTGAAGAGATCGCTCTGTCATGTCGCTATCGCGGCGGCAGACGCGGCTTTTCCGCGGGCACGCGGGCCGGTCGCTTCGGCGGCGAGGCGCGCTGGGATCTTGTCGATCGCGCCGACGCCGAAACGCTGGTAATCGCCCAGATCGAAGACCCGGAAGCCGTCGACAATGTCGAGGAGATCGCGGCTGTGGACGGGGTCGACGCGCTTTTCATCGGGCGCGGCGACTTGACGGTGGCTTATGGCGCCCCCTCCAACGACGCCGACGTCATCGAGGAAGCATCGCGCCGGATCGCCGATGCAGCAAGAAAACACGACAAGGCTGTCGCGATCTTCGCGGCCAGCATCGCCGAAGTCGAGAAGCTGAGAAAAATCGGGGCCTCGATCATCGTCTATTCGGCCGATCAGAGTTTCCTACGCGCCGGCGCCAGGAAAGCGCTGGAAGACATCCGGGCGCTCGATGGCGCCTGACGCCGACTGTCAGACGGTTTCCTTTTCCGGCATCGGATAGTCGTCCGCGTTGCACACGAATCCGGGACGCTCGGAAAAATCCATCCTGGGCGGTGAGAAGAGGTCGATAAGCCACGCCGTCTCGTCGCCGACATTGCGGCTGGTGTGGATCACCTGGGCCGGGATGATAAGCACCGACGGACTTCCCGCCTCCAGCGCCTCGTCCGGCTTCCACTCGTTCATGTTCTTGCTCCACGGCCAGCGCAGATGGTGGACGTACTTGCCTTCCAGCAGCAGCGACGCCTGTTCATAGTCGGCATGCGAATGGGGACTGAGAGCAGTGACGTCGCGCGGCTCTGTGCGCTTACGCATGGCGTTGACCATGATGTTGGTGCTGCGGAACACGCGCATGTTCGAATCCGGCCTATCGTACTCTTCCGGAAGATAGGTTCTCAGCTTGTAACCTTCCGTGGGAGTTGGCCAGGCGACGAGCGGCGCGCACTCCGGCGCTCCGTCCGAATAGGTATCGGCATTGACCGCCATTTCCGCCAGATCGGTAGCGCGGTTCGAGAAGACCCGGACTACGAGGCCGCCCTCTGCAGAGATTACGGAGCTCTTGCCGGGCGGCACGATAGTGATGCTTCCGCCCTGCGCGTCGATCTGGTCCGATCCGGCCTCGATCCGGGCGGGGGCTTCCGGCAGGATCACCCAGTATTCGTCGGGATTGTCCGCGCGCTCGAGCGATGCGCCGGGCGACAGCCGGCTCACGGCCACGACAAGGTTCGCCCCGCGCGTGATCCAGGTCTCTTCACTGCTCCCGGAAATCTGTGGTGGTTCTTTTGAGTGGTCCGCCAGGCTCTCCGGTCTGGTCTGGGTCATTTCGATCTCCTTGCCTCTTGGAGTTGGCGCTTGTCAGCTTGTCGAAGCCTGCCGACCTTCGCGCAGTTTGCGCTTGATTTCGGAAAGCTTGTCAGTGGCCGCTTTGGTAAGGTCCGCGTATCGCGAATGCCCGTGTGCATCGATCGCGACCATGAGCGGGCCGAAATTCTCGACCTCGAAACGCGACAAACGAAACTGCGTGATGAGATCGTCCCATCCCGTTTCGACGAGCCTCTTGACGCCTTCCGTCAGCAGGGGCGCCGCGCCGCCGATCATCGAGAAATACACACAGCCGGTTTCCTGCAGAGCGTCGACGCAGGACTGATCCATCCCGCCTTTGCCGCCCACCGCTGTAAAGCCGAAGTGGCGGACCAGCGTAGGCATGAAGGCGTTGAAACGCGTGCTCGTCGTCGGGTTTACATATTCCGTGACGACGCCGTCCGGCGTATCGATGTTGCAGCTTCCCATGTGCAGGAAGACGGCGCCCTTCAGGTTGATCGGCGGTTCTTCGCTCCGGGCAATCGCATCCATGATCCGCTGGTGGGTCGGAAAACCGGCGGTCGTGATGATCTCGCCGTCGAGATAAACGACGTCGCCGATTCTGAGTTTGTCGATATCTTCCCTGTCGAGGGGCGTCTTCAGTCGATACTCACTCAATGCGTTCCACCTCGCCGGAATTGTAGATCTTCGCGCGGGTGCGCCGATTGATCCAGCAGTTGAACGCAATCGCAACAGGGGTGAAGCCATGTCCCGACGCATAGTCGATGTGAACTCCCAAGGCGGTCGTGACGCCTCCGGTGCCCATTGGACCGAAACCGGTCGAGTTGACCGCTTCCAGGAGGCGCTTTTCCATGTCGGCGAGGATCGGTTCGGGGTTGGGCGTTCCAAAGGGCCGCAGCGTCTGCTGCTTTGCCAGCTTTGCGGCATGGTCGAAGGAGCCGCCAATGCCGATGCCGATAGTGACGGGAGGACAGTGCTGCGATCCCGCCCTGACCACCATGTCCATGATCCAGCCCTCGATCTCGTCCAGCGTCGGATAGGAAAAGATCTCAAGCGCCGCCCAACGGCCGCCTCCCAGCGCCTTCGGCGCGCAGGTCACGTCAATGTAATCTGCGCCAGATATTATGTCCCACGAGACGATCGGCATGTCCTTGCCGCGGTAGCTGCGCTCGCCCGTTAGCGGGTTGGTCACGAATTTGAGAATCGGCGGTTCGATCGTCTCGACCAGATCCGCAAAGCCATCGACAATCGCCTGCTTGATGTCGCCGCCGAACTCGACGCCTGTGCCGATCTTGACCGAATAGGTCGGGACTCCCGAATCGGAACACAGCAAGGTATCCTCGGTCTCGGCGCGCTCAGCGCTCCTAAGCATGAAGCCGAGCGCCTTTTTCGGCGCGTCCTCGGTTTCAGCGTCCAGGGCCGAACGCAGAGCGACCTTGGAATCCTCCGGAATTTTCTTCAACGACCACTCGTAGAGGTCCCTGGTCGTCGATTTCATCATTTCATATGTGACGGGCAACTGACGCAACTCTCCTCCACTCCTGGGCCGATGGATGGGAACCTAGTCCCGCCATTGCGAGAATGACAGATCGGGCGCAAACGCATTCCGCATTATGAAACGCGCGCAAACGTCAATTGTATTGCGCGGCTGTTCGCGAAACGATTTCGCAACAAAACACAAGACGTCGAATTGCAAAGGACCAGGGATGGGAGCGGCAGAAAATCGCACGGAAGCGCTTCGCTTGATAGATACGATCGATGAATCACGCGCCGACGCCTTGATGAAGGGCGCGGTGGATTTGCACGTCCATTCGGGCCCGTCGGTCATGGCCCGCCAGGTCGATCACTTCCAGGCTGTGGAAGAGGCGGCTGCGGCCGGCATGCGGGGCATTCTTTTCAAGGATCATCACTATTCGGTGGCGCCGTTCCTGCCAATCATGGAGCGCGTTCTCGGCCATCACGGCGTGGCCATGTACGGCGGCGTCGTGCTCAACAACACCGTCGGCAGCCTGAATCCCCATGCGGTCGACTTCAATCTGAAGTCCGGCGCCAGGCTGGTCTGGATGCCGACCGCGCATTCCCTCAACCATATTCGCAACACCCATCGCAAGTCGCGGCTGGCGACCAACGTACAGCTGAAGAAACCGGTCGCTGTCACGGTTCTCGACGCACGCGGCGACCTGCTTGACGAGTGCAAGGAAATTCTTGATTCGATTGCGGAATTCGATGCAATCCTGTCTTCCGGCCACCTCCATATCGGCGAGGTCTGGGTGCTGTTCGAGGAAGCCAGGGCGCGCGGCGTAAAGCGGCTTCTCGTCAACCATCCCATGTACGGCCTGCATTGTACGGCCGACGACGTCGCCGAACTCGTCCGCATGGGAGCCCTGATCGAGCAGTCGGCTTGCCTGTATGTCGATTCCCGGTTCAACTATTTTACGCCGGAAGAATTGCGCGAACACATCGACGCGGCCGGCCCCGCTCATTCCGCTCTCGGTTCGGACCTCGGGCAGGTGGACAATCCGTCTCCCGTCGAAGGACTGAAACAGATGATCCGTCTCTGCCTCGCGCTCGGATATACCGACGAAGAAGTGAAGCTGATGGTTCAGGATAATCCTGCGCGCATCGTCGGATTGCAGTAAGCTTAAAAAGGGGCGCCGCGGCTGTTCCGGTTTGCAAACCCGGTCGGGCATGGATCGATGCCGGGTGGCGAGGTATGACGCATGAGTGAACAAGAGGTCGACACGTTCGATCGCGAGACGGCCGGTCGGCCATTGCCGCCATTTGCGAGATGGTACGTGCGAATTGCGACCATCGCCATCCTGCTGCTGGCGATCAATCAGGCGTTCAATACACGCTTCTTCGTCGACATCACGTTGATCACACTGCAGTTCAACTACGTCATCATCGCACTGGCGCTATCATGCGGCTTCCTTCTGATGGCGCCGACGAAGCATCTCTACAATCGTCCACCGGGTATTCTCGACTGGCTGCTGGTTGCCGTCCTGATAGCGACCTGCGCATTCTTCTTCGCCAATTCCTACAGCATCTCGCTGCTCGGCTGGGAGGTCGCACCGCCGTTCTGGGCGATCATAGCGTCCTTCGCGATGTGGGTCCTGGTGCTGGAAGCCGGCCGCAGGGCGGGCGGACTTCCGCTGGCGATCATCGTCTTCGTGATGTCCACATATCCGCTCTACACGGAATATCTGCCGGCCGCGATCGCCGGATTTGGCTCCTCGGCCGAGTACGTCGCGGCCTATCACGCTATGGGTTCGGAAAGCATTATCGGCATTCCGCTCAGGACGTTTGCGAGCCTCATCATCGGCTTCATCATCTTCGGCGCCGCCCTGCAGCGCACGGGCGCGGGCCAGTTCTTCATGGATGTAAGTTTCGGTCTGCTCGGACATGTCCGGGGCGGACCGGCCAAGGTGTCGATCTTCTCGAGCGGCCTGATGGGCTCGATGAGCGGATCGGTGATCACCAACGTGCTGACGACGGGCGTGCTGACCATTCCCGCAATGCGCAGGGTCGGCATGTCGGGTACGTTCGCGGCGGGGGTAGAAACCTGCGCCTCGACCGGCGGGGTGCTGATGCCGCCCGTCATGGGCGCAACAGCGTTCGTCATGGCGAGTTTCATGGGCGTTCCCTACGCCGACGTCGCGCTTGCCGCGGCCATTCCCTCTATCCTTTATTTCTTCGGGCTGTTTGCGCAGATCGACGCTCGCGCGGGTCGGGAAGGCCTCGAAGGTCTTCCGACCGAGGAATTACCGTCTGTCAGGCAGGCGCTGAAGGAAGGCTGGTATTATGTGTTCGCCTTCGCTCTTTTGATCTTCATGCTGCTGGTCATGCGCCGCGAGGCGCTGGCGCCGTATTTCGCCACCCCTCTTCTGATCCTGCTCAACCAGATATTCTCCAAGAAGCACCGCTGGAAATGGCGCGACGTGCTGCTTTTCATCGACACGCTGGGCAGCTTGTTCGCGAACCTGGTCGCGATCCTCGCCGCTGTCGGAATGATCATGGGCGCGCTCGCCATGACAGGCGTCGCGGCCACGCTCGTCAACGATCTCCTGAGAATCGCCGGCGGAGATCCATTGCCGTTGCTCATCATGGGAGCGCTGACTGGGCTGCTTCTCGGCGTCGGCATGACCTCAACAGCCGCCTACATCTTCCTGGCTATCCTTCTGGCGCCCGCGCTGATCAAGGTCGGTCTTGAACCCATGGCGGTGCACCTATTCATCTTCTACTGGGGCATGCTTTCCTTCATTACCCCGCCCGTCGCCCTCGGCGCATTCGCCGCCGCGAGCGTTGCGAAAACCAAACCGATGCGGACAGGCGTAGAGGCGATGAAGCTCGGCAGCGTCATCTATTTCATCCCGTTCTTTTTCGTTTTCGAGCCGGCGCTGGTCATGGCCGGTCCATGGAACGAGGCAGTGGTCGCCTTCGTTTTGGCGGTGCTCGGCATCGGTCTCTACGCTGGCGCCATCCAGGGCTACATTCCATTGGTCGGACACTTGTTTCCAAACCAGTGGTATGGCCTGCCGCTGCGGCTCCTGATGATACTCGCGGCCATTCTGATCGCATTACCATCCGACGCAGTTCCGCACTGGTCAGACCTCGAATTGCTCGGCGTTGCAGCCGTGATCGCCCTGCCGCTGCTGGCGTTCGCGGCGATCTCCAACAAGGGTAAACTGGGTGGAGCGGCATGGTCGAAGTAGAAACGGCAATGGACCTGAAAGCCCATGAAGGGCAGGAACTCGGACATTCCGAATGGGCGCCGATCGATCAATCCATGCTCGACCGGTTTGCGGAACTCACAGGCGACGACCACTGGATTCATATCGATCCGGATCGGGCGACGCATGAGATGCCTGACGGGAAAACGATCGCTCACGGCCTTCTTGTCCTCGCAATGGGGCCGGGATTGCAGAAACAGGTCTACACTGTCCGCAAACGCGGTCGCGGCCTTAACTACGGATACGACAAGCTGCGTTTCGTCTCTCCTGTGCCAGTCAATGCGCGCGTCAGGCTATCCCTGAAACTGCTGTCGGCAGAGCCCCACTCGCTTGGAACACGCATCACGACGCAACAGACTTTCGAGATCGAGAATACGCAAAAGCCGGCGCTGGTGGCCGAACACATATTGCTCATAACCGATCCATGAGGGTGACGGCATGAGGTCTCAAAACGAAACAATTCTGGGCGCGCTATTCGATCGCGCTCGCTCTTCTGCCGACAGGCCAGCCCTGACGGTAGGGCAGGATACGCTGAGCTGGCCTCGGCTCGCGGAAAGCATTGCCCGCTTTGCCAGCAGCACGCGGGCGACCGGCGTCGCGCCTGGACAACGCATCGGCATTCTGTCCGGCAACTCCGTCGAGGCGATCGTCGCCTATCTCGGGAGCATTGCGGCGGGCTGTATCGCCGTGCCTCTGCCCGCCTCGTTGCTCCGCCGCGATCTCGCGGTCCTGATCGAGGATTGCGCCCCCGCCATGCTCGTTGCAAATGCATCCGGAGAGGCCGCGCTGGAAGGACTGTGCGGCGCGCCGGTGTTATCTACGCAGAGCGAGGCCGCCTCCACAAACAGTTTCGAAGCCTTTCTGACTGCAGGCGATCCGGGCACGCTACCGCTAACCATGGATCCGGAAAGCGGTTTCAATATCATATACAGCTCCGGAACAACCGGGCGACCGAAAGGCATTGTCCACGACCACGGCATGCGCAACCGCCAGGCGGCGCGCCGGGTGTTCGACATCGGACCGGACAGCGTCATGCTGCTGTCGACGCCGGTCTATTCCAACACCACGCTCATGCCGCTTCTGGCAGGCCTCAGCCACGGCGCCCATGTCGTCGTGATGCCGAAGTTCGACGTCGAGAGATATCTCGAGGTCGCCGAAAACCTGAAGGCGACACACACCATGCTGGTGCCGGTGCAGTATCAGCGGATCCTGGCTTCGCCCGGTTTCGACGATCGCGACCTCTCGTCCTTCAAGGTCAAGCAGAGCACCAGCGCTCCGATGCCCATCGCTGTCAAACAGGACATCCTGAAGCGATGGCCCGGACGCTTCGTCGAGGTCTACGGCCTGACTGAAGGCGGCGTGACCCTCATGCTCGACGCCAAGCGTTTTCCAGACAAGCTGCAGACTGTTGGCAGGCCGGCGCCCGACAACGACATTCGCGTGATCAACGACAATGGCGAGCTTTTGCCGACCGGACAGATCGGCGAGGTGGTCGGTCGCTCGCCTTTCATGATGAGGGGATACTGGAACCGGCCCGAAGCGACGGCCGCCCTTGAATGGCGCGCGCCGGATGGTGAAACCTATTTCCGGTCCGGCGATCTCGGATCGTTCGACGAAGAGGGCTTTCTGACACTGCAGGGCCGCAAGAAGGACATGATCATTTCCGGCGGCTTCAACATCTATCCCGGCGATCTGGAGAGTATATTGCTCCAGCACCCAGATGTGGAGGAAGCAGCTGTCGTCGGCGCCGCCAGCGACCGGTGGGGTGAAACGCCGTTTGGCTTCGTCGTGCCTCGAACAGGCAGCCGGATCCATGCTGACGCTCTGCGGGAATGGGCGAATGAACGACTCGGCCGCATGCAGAAGATCGCCGGCATCGCCTTGCGGAAAGAACTACCACGGTCGTCGATTGGCAAGATACTGAAACAGGAGCTGGCGCGTGATCCCGCGCTCAGACAGGTGCAATGAGTTACTCACTGGAAGGCAAAAACGTTGTCGTAACAGGCGGCGCAAGCGGCATCGGCGCCGCCACGGCGCAGCTCTTCGCAACGCATGGCGCGCGGATTGCGCTTGGATATCACTCGGACGCCGACAAGGCGGAAGCGATGGCGGCCAGCCTTGCCGGTGACGGCCATTGCGCCATCCGCATGAAGATCGACGACGCCGGAAGCCTTGCCGAAGCAGCCAAAACTATCAGCGCAAAGTTTGGAGAGGTCGATGTGCTCGTCAATTCAGCCGGCCGGACGGTTCCTGTTCCCGCCGCGAATCTCGACGATCTGACAGATGAACTCTTCGACGAGATCACGCGAGTCAATCTGCGTGGGCCTTTTGCGGTCATCCGTACACTCGCGCCACTGTTAAGGGCCGCGCCGCAAGCGGCGGTGATCAATATCGGCTCCGTAGCGGCGACGACCGGGACCGGCAGCAACCTCGCCTACTGCGCATCCAAAGCCGGCGTTCACACCCTGACCATTGCTCTGGCAAAGGTCATGGGGCCGTCAATCCGCGTCATGACCGTTTCGCCCGGCGCCGTCGACACGGAATTCGTAAAGGGTCGTGCGCCAGGCGCACTGGAAAAGATTGCAGCCAATACGCCCCTCAAGAAAGTCACCGACGTCGGCGCCGTCGCCGACGCCGTCTATTCCTGCGTCGTTCATCTGACCAGTTCAACCGGCGTCGAGATCATTGTCGACGAGGGTCGACACCTGCCGTGACAAGCAATTTAGCCGGACGTGCGGGTCGGGACCTGCCCTGACGAAATCAAGGAGAGGACGACCTCGCCGTTCTGGTTGCTGACCTCGACCCTGGTCCTTATGACTCCGCGGTCGGGCCTGGATTTTGAGCGCCGCGTCTCTATGACTTCACGCTTCACCTCAAGGACATCGCCAGGCTTGACTACCTGTCGCCATCGCAGTTCGTCCACGCCAAGACCGACCATCGGGGTATCGCCGTAACCTCCATCCTCGATAAAGAGGCGAAGGGAAAGCGCCGCGATCTGCCAACCGCTGGCAATCACGGTTCCAAAGCGACCCTTTGCGGCTGTGGCGGGATCCGTATGGATTGGCTGAGGATCATTGACCTTCGCAAACGCGATGATGTCTTCTTCGGTGATGGTTTCCTTGCGGCTCGTCCAGGTTTCACCAACCTCGAAATCCTCGAACAGGCGTGTCTGCGCCATTCATGTCTCCCTGTCGTTTGCCGCTTTGCCTGAATAATTATGGCGGGGAACGACCCCGCCAAAATTGCAATTTTCACTATTGGTCGGACAATGGCGCTGCCCGGTATGCGTCAGTTGTAGGTCGGCAGTCCCGCGTCTTCGAGAGCCCTGGTCCTCGTTTCTGACCATTTCTCGCTGCGTTCGCCTTCGGGAAGACCTTCCCAAGCGCTTTGCAGGATGTCCTGGCGCTTGATCAGAGCTTCATTGTAGTCGGTGTCGGCATCGGTCCACAGTCCTTTTTCCTTCCAGTAGCGAACGGCGCCAGCATGATAAGGCGCATTCCACTGGAAGTTCTGACGATCGGCTGCCCAGCCGACTAGGCTCGGCTCGGCGGTCACGAATTCATCGTACTGCAGGTCAATCGCCTTTGTCAGATTGTAGATCATGTCCTCGTCCTGATCCGGATAGGCGAGCAGCACCGGGAACGGGAAACCGGCGCATTCGACCGACTTGTCCTTCGACATGTTTGCTCCGGCGGTGCCGACGCGCGGTGCGAATTGCGGCTTGATCATGCGCAGCTTTTCCCATCCTTCCTTGTCGGAAGCAGGCAGCGCCAACCAGTTGAGGCCGGACGGCGAAGCTGCAGCCTGGGTCGCGAAGGACACGGTCGTCAATGTCGTGATCGCGTCGACCTGGCCATTGAGAAACGCTTCCCAGGATCCGGCGAAACTTGGAACGTCAACCTTTTCGACGTCGTCCCATGTCAGGCCGTAGAATGCGAGGAAGGCTGCGACGTTTGCCTGCAGCGCCGGAGATCCGACCACCCACCCGAGGCGCTTGCCACGCAGATCGTCAGGACCGCTGACCGTCAGATCGCCCTGCAGGGCGAGCGTGAAGCAGTTGTCGGAGTTTGCGCCGTAGAGCATCTGAAGTTGCTGCGGACCCAGTTGCGGGTCGGCGAAGGCGACTGTCCCTTCCACGGCATTGAAGGATTCCGAACCGAGGAGCGCAAAATCGACCCGCCCCTGCTTGACCGGAAGAACGCGCGCAACATCGCTCGTCGCCGGAAGCACGCGCAGGTTGGTCGAATAGGCGTCGCTCAATGCGGCGCCGATGGCGACAGCCTGGACATAGCCCGACGATCCGACGTCATAGGACGTCCAGGACACCGTGGACGGCAGTTCAATCTCCTGGGCCGCCGCATCCGTGAAAGCCGACCCGGCAAAAAGCATTGCGCCTGCCAGTAGTGCATGAACAGTTTTCATACTGATCCTCCCTTTAATACGTGCAGTTTAAGTAACCGCATTATTCAGATGCGGATCGTAGAGTGATTGGACAGGAGGTGTAATCCCTGATTGGCCAGCGTTCCGCATCACGAAACGCTCTGCGCCCACGCCGGTCTCTCCCAAAGACCACGTTTGTCTCTACCCATTCCCCGACTTTGATCAAAGCTTCTTCGACAACAAGGAGGATCGCGTCGAACCATCCGCAAACCTATTCGCTCCGGAGAAAGGTAAACTCCATCACCGAGATCGAAATCATCCGCGCATCGGACGTATTCCTCTTCATGTGTCAGGCGGCGCTTCCGCCTCCGTCGATCTGCACGACGCTGCCGGACAAGAAGCCATTGAGCATTAGATGAATGATCTGAGCCGCCACTTCGTCAGCCGTGCCAACTCGTTTGACCGGCAATGCGGCGGCGGTTTTGGAGAATAAGTCGTGTCTCTGGCTGTCCGATAAGTGGTCCCACCACGGTGTGTCCAACCGACCCGGAGATGCGCAGTTAACCCGTATCGGCGCCATTTCCGTTGCGAGAGCCTTGGCCAGCGTATCCAGGCCGGCATTGATAACGCTGAGCATTGTAGCTGCGCCCGATGGCCTCACGCCGAGCATGCCCGAGACCAGGGTCAGGCTTCCGGTGTCGCGAATGCGGGCGGAGTGGGCGACATGGATCGCGCCCCACAATTTACTCTCCACGGCAGCGCGGGCCTCAGAAAGGGGCCTGTCTCGCAGCGTTGAAGTCGAAAGCTCTGCTGCCGACACCACGACGTGGTCAAACGGATCTCTGCCTGTGAAAAACTTTGCGACGGCATCCGCGTCCCGCACATCGACCGAAGCGGTTTCCAGCCCGTCACATTGCGCCGCCGCTGCGGCAAGGCGCTGCCGATTGCGCGAAGCAATGGTGACCGTTCCGCCGAGAAGGGAAGCGCGTTGTGCAACCGCCAGTCCAACACCTGATGATCCCCCGAACACGACGACACTCCGCCCATCCAGCCGCTCCTCGATCATTTTTTCGCATTACCCCGTTCGTCAGAGTCCTCCAGAACGCTGCCCGCCATCATTTCACAAAACTGCGCCATCGCAGTGTGGTCCTGGCCCGGACCGAGATATTTCTGGGCGCCGCGCCAGATCTCCCGGCACAGGCCGGCCAGCGGCGCGGCGGTTTCCGTCGTCTCGGCGACGCCCAGGGCAATGCCAAGATCCTTCACCATAAGGTCAAGCCCGAATCCGGCGTCGAACTTGCGCGAAAGCACATATTGCTTGAATTTCTTCTGGGTCGAATTGTTCATACCGGTCGATGCATTGAGCACGTCGACCATAACGGAGGGGTCGAGCCCGAAGCGCGAGCCGATCAGGAGCGCCTCGACGCCAATCAGGAAACCGCCGGCGCTCACAAGATTGTTCAGCGCCTTCATGGCGTGAGCAGAGCCGACCGGTCCGGTTCGCATCACCGTTCCCATTGTTTCCAGCACTGCCCTGGCGCCCTCGAAAGGCGTGTCCTCACCACCGACCATGATCGCCAGTTCGCCTGTCCTGGCGCGAGGCACGCCTCCGGAAACGGGGGCATCCAGCAGGACGAGCCCGGCTCTTTCTGCTGTAGCGGCAAGTTCTTTCGTCATGTCCGGGACGCCGCTCGACATTTCGAGGATCAGCCCACCCTTCGTCAGTCCCGCAAAGACCCCGTTCGGTCTGCTCAGGACCTCGCTCACGATGGCGCTGTTTGGCAACATGGTCACGACGATATCGGAATCTTGGGCGAGGGCCGAGGCGGATGACGCGGCCGCCGCTTGCAGATCTTGCGCGGCGTTTTCCGTAAGCTGCATGTCGGCGTCGAGAACCGTTAGGCTGTAGCCCGCATTGGCAATGCATCTGGCCATCGGCTTTCCCATCGCGCCAAGTCCGATGAAACCGATCCTGGGAAGATTTTCTTGCATGGAGCCTTCTTTCTCTCTTCAGTTCAATTCGAGAACATTTGTTCCGGAAGCCACAGCGAGAGTTCCGGGAAGGAAATCAGCAGAACAAGTACGAGCGCTTCCATGACGATAAACGGGAGTATTCCGCGATAGATATCGGACAATGAGACCTTGCCTTCCGAGGCGCCGATTACTGCGAACAGGTTCATTCCCACTGGCGGCGTCAGAACCGCGAGTTCAACCAGCTTGACCATGATAACGCCGAACCATATGCCATCGTAGCCCAGCGACGTCACCATTGGATAGACGAACGGCAGGGTCATTACCTGCATGGCAAGCGGGTCCATGAACATGCCGAGCACCATGAAGACGAACACCAGCAGTATAATGAATATGATGGGTGACAGTTCGAAGGACTGCAGCAGGTCGGTGGCGGAAGTCACAGTACCGGCAACGAGGAAGAAGCGAGTGAACATCAGGCCGCCGATGATGACCATGAACAGGGCCGCCGTAACACCCGCGCTTGAGCGCAGGCAACTGGCGAAAGCCTCGCGCGAGAGTCGACGTCGGGCAAGCGCGATGACGACTGCGCCGATAGCACCCAGTGCGCCTGCGCCGGAGGGCGTCGTGAATCCGAGATAGATGCCGCCGATGACGACGGCGGCAAGAAGGAACGTCGCCCAGAGGGCTCTGGCGCTCACGCCGATTTCCCGCAACTTCGCGCGCGTCTGTGGCTCGGGTGCGATGTTCTTGCGAACCCTGACCAGGATGCTTGTGCCGATCATGTAGGTCGCCGCCGTAAGGATGCCGGGTACGACGCCGGCGATCAGCAATTCGGCAACGGATTCACCGGTCAGGAGACCGTAGATGACGAAACTGATGGAGGGTGGGATGAGCGCAGCGATCGTGCCCGCTGCCGCAATGCAGCCGGCAGAGTAAGCCCGGTCGTAGCCCAGTTTCAGCATTTCGGAAAGTGCGATCCGGGTGAAGAGCGCGGCATTGACCAGAGTCGATCCGGAGATAGCGGCGAAGCCGGCTGACGCCAGGATCGTCGCCTGGTAGAGAGCCCCGCGGCGCGATCGCAGTATAAGGTTGCTGAATCCGAAGAGTTCCTGCGTGATGCCGGATGATGATGCGATGGCCCCCATGAGTACGAACATGGGTATCACGACGAAGCTGTAGTCGGATGCAGTCGCGAAGGGGAGGTTGGTCAGGACGCCGAGCGCAAATGCGGATCCGCCTGTAATCCACAGGCCGACGACTGCTACCGATCCCATGGCGATGCCGACCGGTACGCCGGCGACCGACAGGATCAGCATCGCGGCAATTGCGATCAGTCCCATGGCCAGCGGATCAATCATGGTCGCGGTCTCCGGGGATCTCGATGCCGGCCAGCCGGTAAGCGAGCTGTCGGGCAAATTCAGCGACTGACAGCCACGCACCGAAGCAGGCGACGCTCTTGAAGGGCGCAACCGGGAAGGCCAAAGCGCCGAGCGCCGTCTCGTTGAACTGCCACGCGGTGCCGGCAAGCTTGGTCGCTTTAAAAGCGATCAGCGCCATGAAGATCGTGCCGATCGCCAGGGAGAAGATGGCCGCAAGACGTTTTGAAGTTGGTCCGAGGTGCTGGGTCGCGACATCGATGATGATATTGGAGCCCTGCGCCTGCGCTTCCGCGAGGCCCAGAAACACGATCACCGCCAGCAGGGCCCCAGAGAGCTCCACCATTCCCGGTATGGGTCTGAGGAGGAGATTGGTCGAAACGACGTCCGCGGCGCCCATGACGCCGACGAAGAGCAACAGTGTTGACGCAACAAGAAATCCCAGATGGGATATCCGGCGTAACAGATAATCAAGTCCGGCAAGTATCCGCATTCAGGCAACCATTTATTCAACATGGCAACAGGCGACGATCCTGTCCGTTTCGCCGCCTGTCATCAAGGTTTGATTACTTGTTTTCACGAATGTAGTCTGCGAGTTCCTTTGCCTCGTCACTCTTGCCGAGTTCGCCCATTTTGGCAGTCCAGATTTCCAGCATGTCCGGAACAGCAGCATTGAGCGCGTCCTTCTCCTGGAACTCGATAATCTCCATTCCCGATTCCTCGAGGCCGGCGACTGCCTTGCTTTCAGCCTCCGCTATCAGTTCGTTTCCGTATGTCTCGGCATCCGCCGCGACTTCCTCAATGAGGGCGCGGACGTTGTCCGGCCATGATTCCCACTTCGATTTTGAAACGAACAGCGTATGCGCACTGATGACGCCGAAACTGATGTCGGTGCCGTATTCGGCGACCTGATCGACCTTGAACGCCTTTACGGCGGAATTAAACATATAGGTGCAGTCCATCGCGCCCGATTGCATCGCCTGGATCATTTCGACCGGCGGAACGTTGACCGGAACCGCACCGATTGATTCGAACATGATCGGCACGAACGATCCATAGGACCGTACCTTCTTGTTCTTCAGATCGCCCAGCGTCTTAAGGGGCTCGTTGCAGTAGAGGCGGTAGTCCGGCAGATAGCGGTATAGCAGCGGATGCAAGTTGGCGGCATCCAGTTCAGCCTTGACGGTAGGATTGTTGTTGAAGATGTCACGCGTCAATTCGTTCAGTTTCGGTCCATCGGTGAAGGTAAAAGGCAGCGCATTCGTCACAGCGGCGAATGGCATACGCGCCTGCTGGTTGCCCATGACTATGAGGCCGAAATCGATCGCACCGGAACCGACCAGGTCGACGATCTCGGCCTCTCCACCTAGTGTGTTGGCCCAGAAATGCTGGATTTTGATCGCGCCGCCGCTGCGCTTCTCGATTTCGGACGAAAAGTACTTGTCGATTTCGGATGTGTTGACCACTTCCGGGATGTTCGACGAATAGCGAAGAGTCATTTCCGGATAGTCTTGGGCGTTTGCCGGCGAAAGCGCAAATGCGCAAAGCGCCGCGACCGGCGTCAAGAGGTGTAGGATTCTCATTGGGGTCCTCCCGGGATTCATATTTGATTGTGCCGTCCCCGGCAAAGCCGGCCTATGCCGATTTTGCCACAAAGACAGTTTGTCATACAGCATGACGGTATGGTAATTCAAGTGATGGAGTTGTCGAAATGGAGGAGACCTAAATGCCCGCCTATGAAGTTTTCGCGCTTCGCTACGCCGCAACCGAACCGGATCGACCCCGATCAGAGAATTTTCTGCCGGGGATGGATCTCCATGCCGGCGCAATGCCGCTGGATTACTACATCTGGCTGATACGCGGGCACGAGCGTGAGATTGTGGTGGACACCGGTTTCGATACAGAATCGGCTCAACAACGCGGCCGCCGCTTGATTCACCAGCCGGTAGAGATCCTCGCCAAGGCAGGTGTCGATGCGTCAAAGGTGCGGGACGTCATCCTGACGCATCTTCACTATGACCACGCCGGATCCCTTGGAGCCTTTCCCTCAGCGACATTCCATCTTCAGGACGAGGAAATGCGCTATGCGACCGGGCGCTTCATGTGTCATGCCTGCCTCAGCGCGCCGTTCAACGTGCGCGATGTCATGCAGGCCGTCGGTCTCGTTCATGGGGGGCGCGTACGCTTTCACGAGGGAACGTCGGAACTCGCGCCCGGTATCACCCTGCATCGGGTTGGCGGGCATACCGGCGGTTTGCAGGCGGTGCGGGTCGAGACCGAACGCGGACCGCTGGTGCTCGCTTCAGACGCGTTTCATTTCACGGAGAACCGCGCGCGCAGGGCTCCGTTTCCACTTGTGTTCCATGTTGGCGACATGCTGGAGGGGTATCGCCTCTGCGAGGACCTGGCAGGCGGACAACCCGATCTCCTCATTCCGGGTCACGACCCGGAGGTCCGTTTGCGATGGCCGGCGCCGAATCCCGAGGTCCCCGACATCGTGCGGCTGGATCTCCCACCAAAACGATGAGTCGACTGTAGTGTTGACATACTGTCATACAAACTGATATCCGCTTGGTTATTGATTTACGTCCCTCGGGAGGACCCATGCAGGTAGAAAAAACGCTGTCTGTGCGCGGACACGAGTTTCAGATCCACGGCTGGTGCGACGATGCTTTTGAAGCTGTCGCCGACGCATTTGCCGCCAACTACGTCGATGAAGAAGAGATAGGTTCAGCAACCACAATCTATGTCGACGGCCGCAAGGTCATTGACGTCTGGGGCGGCTACCGCGACGCCGACTATGCAAAGCCGTGGAACGAGGACACGATCGTCTGCATGATGTCCGTCGCCAAGGGCATAGCCGGCATGGCGTTCAACATTCTGATCGATCGCGGGCAGGTGGATCCGGACATGCCAGTCGCGGAATACTGGCCGGAATTCGCGCGTAACGGCAAGGAACGCGTTCTCGTGCGCCATGTGCTCGATCACACCGCCGGCTTGCCGGTCGTGCTCGAGCCGATGTGGCGCGGAGCCATCTTCGATTGCGATGCAATTGTCGGAGCGCTGGAGCGGCAGGCGCCTTTGTGGGAGCCCGGAACCGTCGCCGCCTATCATATCCATACCCAGGGCAACATTCTCGGTGAGATCGTGCGCCGCGTAACCGGCAAGCGGTTTCCCGCATTCATCGCCGATGAGGTGACTGGCCCGCTTGGCATGGATTACCAGTACGGCAATCTTTCCGATGCCGATCTAAACCGTTGCGCTACCCTGGTTCCGACAGTCGAAGGCACCCTTCTGGCGCGTCGCGACACCGATCCCGACGCACTGATCGCGAAGGGTTTCACACAGTTTCCCGATGAGCCTATGCCAGTCACGTTGAACTCGACCGCCTGGCGACGCGCCGAGATCACCAGCGCCAGCGGCCACGGCAATCCGCGCGCCGTCGCTCGTGTCTATGCCGCCATATCCCGTGGTGGCGAAATCGACGGCGTCCGGCTGATGCGGCCGGAAACAATCAAAGACATGCTGACCGAGCAGCACAACCAGACTGAACGGATGCAGGAGCGGCCATATCACCAGGCGCGCGGAGTGCTTCTGAATACGCCTGTATCGGTCTGGATGGGCCCACAGATGCGTTCCTTCGGGCATCACGGCTTTGGCGGCTCCATCGGTTTCGGAGATCCCGAGGCGCATATCGGATTTGCCTATGCCTGCAACAAGATGCATGCGCGCGGTGACAACGGTCCGCGGGCGCGCAGGATCATCGAAGCCCTGTACGAGGTTCTATGATCATGTCCGGTGGTGACCACGCTCCGGTCGCGGCAGTTACTGGCGGCGCCGGCGGAATAGGAGAAGCTTGCGTCAGGCGTCTTCGTTCTGATGGCTGGCAGGTTGTCGTTCTGGACATCGATATCGATCAGGCAAGGGCCGTCGCCGAACGACATGGCGCAGTCGCACATGCCATCGACCTTGCGGACGAGAGAAGTATCGAAGAGGCGGCAGCCTTCGTCGAACGCGAGGTCGGACCATGTCAGGGACTTGCCGCGGTCGCGGCGCACCTGGAAAATCCGCATCGGCCCGAATCGCAGGATTACGCCGAGTGGGAGGACATACTCAGGGTCAATCTGACCGGCACGTTTCGTACCCTCACCTGCTTCGGCAGAGGGATGTTGGAGCGCCGTTCCGGATCGATCGTTACCGTCGGTTCGATCACGGCGTTCAACTCCAGCCCGCTTCAGGCCTATGGCCCGACAAAGGCCGCAATCATCAATATTTCACGGAATCTCGCCGTGGCCTGGGGCCGTAGCGGCATACGGGTCAATTGCGTCTGTCCAGGCCCGACCCGTACACCCGCCGTGGAAGCCAGCTATGCGAGGGGCGAGCGCAATCCCGACACTATGATCCGCGAGACTGCGCTCGGTCGACTGGTTCGCCCGGAGGAGGTCGCCAATGCGATCGCTTTCCTCCTGTCGGAGGATGCAGGCGCGATTACGGGTATCGAGTTGCCGGTTGATTCCGGCACGCTCGCTACCCAGCTCTGGGGGCTTTACGGTGGTGTGCCCGAGCCGATGGAACGATGATTGCACCAGGATCTGGCAACCTTGATGCGTGGAGAACGAAATGACGGGTGATCTTTCTGGCCAGGTAGTCCTGGTAACCGGCGCCGGACGCGGCATAGGCGCAGCTGCGGCGCTGACTCTGGCCCGCCGGGGCGCCGCCGTCGGCGTGTTCGACATATCGGAAGAACTGGCTGCGACCTCCGTCCGCTCTGTTGAAGATTCCGGCGGCAAGGCGATCGCACTGGTGGCCGATGCCGCTGATCGGTCGGCGATTTTCCATGCAGCTGCCCGGCTGACTTCCACGTACGGACCAATGACCGGGGTCGTCAACGATGCGATCTGGATTCGATACGAACCGGTCGAGAATGTGCGGGACGAGACGCTCGAGCGCATGTTGGCGGTCGGGGTCAAGGGCGCTTTCTGGGGTGTTCAGGCACTGTTGGCGCACCGCGAAGATCAACCTGCCGCGGTCGTCAACATCGCTTCCCCAGTGGCGGATCTGGGGACAGCGAACACCGCGTCCTATACGGCCGTGAAAGGCGCGATCGCCGCCCTGACGCGACAACTTGCCGTCGAACTGGGGCCGCAGGGGATTCGCGTAAATGCGGTGACGCCCGGCGCCGTGCCGACCCCCGGCGCGAGAGCCATCGTCGACGAGGCAGGTTACGCGAAGCGCCGTGCGCAGACACCCTTGGGCAGATTGGGTACGGAGGAGGAGATCGCCTCTGCAATCGCCTTTCTTGTGAGCCGCGAAGCGTCATTCATTACGGGTGAAATACTACATGTCGATGGTGGCATCTCGGTCAAGTCAATGTAATCCCATGCAAACCCGTCCCGTCACGCCTCCGAACTCAGTCTTCACGCGTCGATATGGTCTTCATCGCGGCCTTGGCCGCAGCCTGGACATGCGCCACGCAGATATCGAAAGCCCGTTGTTCATCCCTGTCTTCCAGAGCGGATACAAAATCACGCAGTTCCCTGATCGACTGACGGGCGCGTTCCTCGCTGGACAACGAAACTACGCGAAGTTGCGATACGCGCGTGTGAATGCGGCGAAGCATTTCAGCCGCCACTTCGTTCCCTGCGCCCTCAAGAAGAATGTCGTAGAAGCGGGTCTTGGCGGCTATGAACGCTTCGGCCGAGAAGTTGTCATAGACCTGCGCAAGATGGTCGACACTTTCATGCAGGGCCTTGATCTGTTCTTCCGTGGCGCTGCGGGCAAAAAGCCTCGCCGCCAGACCCTCCAGCGTCGCCCGAACCTCGTATATGGACCGCGCCGTCTTCTCGCTGACAACACTGACGCTCAGGCCCCGGTTTGGCTGAAGCGTGATGAGACCGTCGGCCTGCAACTCGCGAAGCGCCTCCCGAAGAGAGGTGCGGGAAACCCCCATCATTTCACAGAGTTCGCGTTCGATAAGCCTTGCTCCGGCCGGAAACCGCCCAGTCGCGATCGCCATGCGCAGCCGCTCGGCAACCTGCTCCCGCAAGCCCGGCAACGTTTGCACACGCATGGACATATCGTTTTTGGCGGTCATTCCGTGAGCTCCCTGTACGCAAATATGTGGGCCATGTTGCGAATCTTACGATCCACTGGCGGAAAACATTCAGATGTTTCCTGCCATACCGTATGTTGTATGTCAAAAAACAAGAGGGTCTCATGACTGACAAAAACAAAACCGTTGGTGATCTCTTCGAAGAGGGGCTGTCGCTTCGCCGCCAGGTGCTGGGCGCCGAATATGTAGACCGTTCACTGGATTCGGCTAATAACTTCATGATGGCGTTCCAGCACATCACGACAGAGTGGTGCTGGGGCTATGCCTGGGGCAGGGACACGCTGGATCTGAAGACCCGGAGCATGCTCAATCTCGCCATGCTGACGGCGCTCAACCGGGCTGCGGAAATCAAGCTTCACGTACGCGGCGCCATCAACAACGGTGTGAGCGTCGAGGAAATTCGCGAGATCCTCCTTCACGCGACGGTCTACTGTGGCATTCCCGCCGGTTTGGACGCCTTTAAGGCAGCCAACGAAGTCCTGTCGGAAATGAAGCCCGACGGATGGCGTTGACAAGCCGCCTTAGCAGGAGGAAAACTTGAGGCATGATCCTGAAAATCAGGCGCTGACGCTCTCCGATCTTCCTCATGTTCCGGAAATCGGAGAGGATGTCGATCAGCTCGCACGGTTGAGGCAGTCAGGCTGGGCGGTGCGGAGCGACCGCGGTGTCGAGGTGTTGCGTTATCGACAGGCCGTCGACGTCCTCGAACATCGGGATCTTGGGAAAGGCGCCACCTTTCAGCGGCGGCTGGATGACATCGGAATTACCGAGGGAAGCGAGATCAGGGAATGCTGGAACCGGATGCTCGTAACCACCGAGGGTGGGCGTCGCCGCAACTTGCGCAAGCCATTCGTGAAACTTCTCCTAGGCCCGCACCTGAAACAACTGCAAACGGCCATCCGCAAGATCGTTGACAACGTTCTTGACGAGTTTGGGACCGGGCCGGAAGTTGATCTTATGGAGGCTCTGGCTTGGAAAATACCGTCGCGGGTCTATTGTCATCTGGTGGCTGCCCCGATCGAAAAGGCAGCCTTCGCAGCCCATCTCTCGGACAGCACGCTTGCCCCCATCCTGACGTCGGATGTCTCGCGACGCCAGGAATCGATCGACGCGTTCTACTGCACCTATGATTTCGTCAAGGAACATCTGGAATCGAGGCGGAGATCGGGTCTGGGGGAGGATTTTTCTTCCATCATGATTCGTCAGTTTCTGGACGGTCATCAGACCGAAGATGAAATGATCTACGAGGGGATTGCCCTCCTGCAAGCCAGCGTTGACAATACCGTTCACCAGATCGGTCTGGTGCTCGGCACACTGCTGGAGGACCCCAACCGGTGGCGAGCGATCGTTTCCGACGAGACGCTGCTTCAGCCCGGCGTGGAAGAGGCAATGCGTCTGAACCCGCGTTTCGGCACGATCTTCCGCTTTGCGGAGGCGGAAACCCGGCTGAACGCGCTGGACTTACCGGCAGGCACTTGGGTTTTCATTTCCCTGCGGTCTGCAAACCGCGATGAAGCGATGTTCCAGGCGCCTGAGAAATTCCAATTCGACAGGGATCTTAAGCGATCGCTCCAGTTCGGCGGCGGCCCCTACAGCTGCCTCGGCCAAACCCTGGCGCGCATGGAGATCCACGAGGTCGTCCGGGCGCTACGGATCCGTTTTCCACACATCAGCCTGAGCCAGGAATGGACCCGCACGGTGACCAACGCCGTCACCGAGACCGGCAGGCTCAGGGCAAAGCTACATTAGTTACTCATAGCGCTGCCACGATACGGACTCTTTATGCCCCCATTCGAATATGATCCCGGAAATTTAACAAGTTTATTTTCTTAATCAATACCCGTCCGAAATGTGCTGATAAGCCATAACGACAGGGCAGGTTAGCAGAAGTGGTCGGAATCGGCAGTTTCATGCATCGGGCGCGGAAATGCTACGTTCTTCCGCTGCTGGCGCCTGTGGCGCGCCAGGTCGAGAATCGATTTATGGAATGGGTGTTAGGGAACAATGCGCGTCCGAGCACCACGATACACAAACTTTAGTTGGCTCCGCAATTCGGAGCGGCGACAACGAGCATGCGTGATTTTCTCAACCCAGTTTCGGCAGCGTGCATTTAAGAAATCGTATAGAGGGATGTTTTTCACGATTACAGCGGCTTAGTGGACACCTGGATTGACTTGGTAACTTTTCCGAGTGGATTGCTCCAGATGATCCAGGCATAGGCGGTTGCTGCCGTAGTCGCATTCCTATCAAGACGTCCCTTTACCATCGGCACACGGTCTCAAAGTCGCGCCGGATTCGGCCCCTGGGCGCGCCTCCGCCAGGTGCTATCAGGGTAAGGTACGCCGACTCCAAAGACTAAACTGTTCTCCGTCCATCCACGGCGCCTTCGCTCACATCAGCGACGGCAGAAACAGGCTGATCTGCGGGAAGGCCACGATCAGGACGATCAGGATCAGAAAGGCGAACCAGAACGGCAGAACGCCGCGGAAGACGTCGTACATCGGAACGTCCTTGGCTATTGCTGCGATGGCGAATACGTTGACGCCGATCGGCGGAGTGACAACGCCGAGTTCGACCATGATGACCACGACGACGCCGAACCAGACGGGATCGAATCCGGCGCTCATCGCGATCGGGTAGAACAGCGGCACTGTCAGCACCAGCGCAGGCAGGGCGTTCATGAACATGCCGATCAGCACATAAAAGAGCAGGATCGCGCCGATAAGCTGGTATTTGCCCAGCTGGAATCCGATGATCAGATCGGCCAGCTGCTGCGTGAGGCCGCTGATCGCGATGAAGCGGCTGAATGCAGTCGCGAACATGAAGATGATGATGATGGCGGCCGAAAGGAGCAGCGCCCGCTCGATCGACTGCCACAGCGTCGCCCAGGTAAGGCGGCGCGTCAGTACGGAGATAACAAGCGCGCCGAACACGCCGATCCCGCCGGCTTCGTTTGGCGTCACGGCGCCGGTGTAGATACCACCGAGGACGAGCAGCATCAGCGCGACGATGGGCCAGACCCTGGCGCTCGACGAGAGCCGCTCGTTCCAGGTGCTGACCTCACCGCGCGGCGCGAGCTCGGGGTTTAGCCTGGCGCGGATCGAAATCAGGCCGACGAGGATGAAGGCGAACAGGATGCCCGGCAGAATGCCGGCCATGAATAGCTTTCCGATCGAGACCTCAGTGATCATGCCGTAGACGATGAAAGCCAGGCTCGGAGGAATCATGACGCCGATCGTAGCTGCGCACGCGATGGAAGCGGTCGCAAGCCGCATGTCGTAATCGTATTTGCGCATTTGCGGCAGCGCGATGGAGCCCATCGAGTAGACGCCAGACAGCGTGTCGCCGACAATGGAGGAAAGCCCGGCGCATGCGACCGTGCTGGCCGATGCCAGTCCGCCTGGCAGGTGACCGATCCAGCGGTAGGCTGAGCGGTAGAGATCTTCTGCGAAGCCCGACGCGACGACGATCAATCCCATCCATGTGAACAGCGGGACGACGCTCCAGGTCTGGTCGCTGACGACGTCTATCGTGGTTGTGCCAAGGCTGGTTAGGCTGGCCGTCGAGTTGATCAGGATGCTGATTCCGACGAGTGAGGTCGCGGCCATCGCAGCCGCTATATGGACGCCGAGAAAGATCAGGACAAAGCATAGGCTGATGGCGAAAATCCCGCGCACGCCGCGTGGCAGTTCGAACGGAGCGTATTGTGGAGCCAGCGCCAGCAGGAGGATCAGGCCGACAGCGCCGGCGCAGGCTAGCAGAACCGTGATCGAACGACCGTCAATTTTCCTGCTTGCATTTGCAAGAGCGGAAGCGAGATTGGCCAGAAGCGCCAAAGCGTACAGGACAATGAAGAGGGTCGCACAAGCAACGAAGGGCCACTCCGGCAGGCCGGTGACGCCAGTGACGATGCGGTTGTCGCTGAGATAACGTGCCTGGAGGAATATCTGGTACCCGGTCACGCCTATGATCGCCAGCGTCAACAGCAGACCACCGGCCAGGATTGGCGCGCGCAGCCAGTCGGGCATCAACCGCAGCAGCAGATCGACTCTGATGTGACCGCCTTCGCGTTCCACACATACAAGCGTGGCCAGAGCCACTATGATCATAAGAAGCCCGGTAATTTCCATGCCGCCTGGAACTACCGTCGAAAACAGGTTTCGCAGCGTTACATCGGCGACAGTGATCAGCATCATCGCCACAAGGGCTGCGGCGCCAAGGTAAAGCGATAAGCGACTGGGTGCAGCGATCAGACGCCGGATAGCCTGGGAGAGCCGTTCGAGGCCAGCGGCCAAGCCCTGATTGCCTTCGTCGGAATCGGCTACCTGCTCCAATTTGCTGCCTTTCAGGGATGACCGGGCTCTGACGGATGCCGACGCATTGATGTCGGCACCGTTCGGGAGACAATATCAGGTTGTTGCCGCCGCCGGCGATAGCCGACGATAACGCCTAGTTCTGATCGTAGAGTTTCATCAGGCGCACGGCCTCGTCGAGGATTTCCTGCCCGGGCATTCCTGCTGCATCCGCCTTCTTCACCCATTCGTCCCAGAACGGTCTCATCTTGGATGCCAGAGCAGCGGAATCCTCGGCACTGATCGTAAACAGGTTTTCGGGCGGAATGCTCGACATCGCGGCCGCAGCGCCATTTGTGGTGTTGTAGAAGAAATAGGTCAGTTGCATGTCGGACAGGTGCGCCTGTTCGGCTGGCGTCAACCGGTTCCATGTGTCTCTGTTCATCACGGTCGAATAGCTGCCCGGGTTGAGATTGAGCAGTGTATGATATGTGGTGACTTCGTTGAGCTTGAAATTGTTTACCCAGCCCCAAGCGCACAGGACGCCATCAACCGCGCCGCGTTGAAGCGCCAGATAAGCATCGGGTCCGACCATCACGCTGGCACTCGCGCCGAGTTTCTCGAGTACGACAACGCCGGCAGAATCCTGCGCGGCGTAAACCTTGCCTTTCACGTCCGAGAGGGTGCGAACCGGCTCGTTCGTATGGAGGTGCGAACCCATGGCGACGAAGGTCGCGATGTCGACCACGTTGTCCGCGTCGCTGTAGAGATTGCCCATTTCGGGATACTGGTCGCGCAGCCGCCAGTAAACGATCGTGGCGAGGGTCTGGTTCTTCGACAGGCCAGGCAGGCTGAACAGTTCCATCTGCGGGAATTTGCCCGGCAGTACCGGATGCCAGACGAACCCGATGTCCAGCAGGCCGGCGCCTGTCGATTGCAGCCAGTCCTTGAAGGGTGTGACGGAGTTGGGCGGAAAGAACACGACTTCCGCACGGTCGCCGATGATTCCCTCGATCTGTTTGGCAAACCGCCGGTCCATATCGTTCCAGGGCGTGCCGTCGGGCGAGGCGAACTGCATCTTGAGCTCGATTTCGGCCGCGTTTGCTGGCGTGCTCAATAGTTGCGCTCCGGCCACTGTGGCCAGCGTCAGGCCTCCAAAGGCCCGGCGGCTCAGCCCGCGGTCTGAAATACCATTATCTTCGATTGTGTCAGTGGTCATGTCTTCCTCCCAGCTCGCGCGAGCAACGCCAGCGCAACAAACTGCGGCTTGAGCGGCCGCACTCCTCCAACAACGAGCCTAGGTTCGCCAAGAGATCAGGAAAACTTATTTCTTCTAAATTGTTCTGTAAGCAGTTCTTAAAGCAGGTTGGCTGATCATCCGCTTCCATTCTTCGCTGCTGCGCTGGAGCTCCTCGCGAAAATAGTCATGGAGTTGGCGCGAGGCACGCGACAGGGGCCTCTGCGTTGGATGAATGAGGGCGAGTTCGACATCCAGCACCGGCTCGATGATGGGATTGACCGTCAAGCGGTCGTTGCCAAGTTCCTTGAGGCAGATCCAGAAAGGAAGGATCGTCGACCAGTCCGTCAGGCTGAGGAATTCCAGTCCGGTCGAGAGGCTGGCAATCGATATGGTGCGCTCTACCGTGATCTCGCCATTGCGGATCGCGGCGTCAATCCTGGGCCTCAGACTATGGGTCGCCGAGGGGATCGACAGTTTGAGCGGTGTTGTTTCGTTGAGCCGGACAGGCTGCATCGGCATCAGGCCGCGGCGCGATCCGGAAATCAGCGCCACGGGGAACTTGCCGATCACGGAGGCCGTCAGTCCCGTTTGGGGCTTCGCGAACTGGCCGACATAAAAGTCGAGTCCGCCGCCGGATGCTTCAGCCACCAGTGCGTCTGCCGTTCCACTCGCTATGTCGACGTCGATGCGCGGAAACTCCCGCACGAAGCGGGCGAGAGCCGCCGGCAGGACGGCCTTCGCGAGACCCGGCGCAAAGCCGGCCGACACCGAGCCGCTCAGCCCGGACGAGAAGTCCTTGATCTCCATCTCTGCTTCGGAAACCGCCTTCAGCACGGCGAGGCATCTATCATAGAGCCGCCAGCCGGCCGCGGTCGGGTTTACTCCGCGCCGCGTGCGCTCGAAGAGGCTGATGCGCAGCCGGCCTTCGAGCGCGCTCATCTGCTGGCTTACGCCGGACGCCGTACAGTTCAGCCGGTTTGCGGCCGCGCTGAGTGAGCCCTCCTCGCAGGCCGCGACGAAATAGCGGATTTGCCTGAGGTCCATGCGAAACTCCCGTTGACTTTAGCAATTCAAAACACTGGCCTTAGAAAATATAACTACCAGTAACACCTGATCTGTTTCTAAGGTCAAGCCTGTGGCTCTGGGAGGAGCCTTTTACCTGTGCACCGCAGGCCCGTACGACGCGCCCCCGTGGCGCCCGACGACAGGAGATCCGCATGCTACCACTCGACGGGTTTCGAGTGCTCGACCTCACCCATGTCCTTGCCGGCCCGTGTGCCACGCATCACCTGCGCTGCCTCGGCGCCGAAGTGATCAAGGTCGAACGGCCGGGCGGCGGCGATCCGATGAGGGGTCTGGATATGCAGCCGGAGTTCGACGGCCTGCCGCCGGGGTTCCGCGCTCTCAACGCAGGCAAGAAATCGGTCGTCGTGGATCTTGCCACCGAGGAGGGGCGCGACGCTATCCGTGCGATCGCGGCGAAGTGCGACATCTTCGTGGAAAACTTCAGGCCGGGCGTCGCCAAACGTTTCGGTCTCGGTGCGGACGATATAAGAGCTGTCCGGCCGGACATTATCTATTGTTCGATCTCCGGGTGGGGGCATGACGGGCCTAACAGCACACGCGGCGCCTATGACCACGTCATACAGGCCGCAACCGGCATGATGGCGCTGCAGGGCGGCAAAGCCGACGAGGCTCCGGTCAAGGTCGGCTTTCCGGTCATCGACATCGCAACGGGGATGAGCGCAGCTGAAGGGATAATGGCTGCAATCGTGCGTCGGCTGCGTGGCGACAAAGCGCCAATTACACTGGACGTTTCGATGGTAGACTGCGCGCTGGCTCTTATGTCCGGTCCGACGGCCAATACAATCGCGACCGGCAAGGCGCCCGAGCGGGTCGGCAATCGGGGTTTCGTCGGCAGCCCCGGCGCGGAAACATTTGCGACCGCGGACGGCCACATATCGGTTGCGGCCAACACAATGGGCCAGTTCAGGACGCTCTGCCGTGAGCTTGGCAGGCCTGATCTGGCTGAACCGCCTTACGTGCCGGTCGGGCTTGGCGATGGCGCGTTTCTGGCGAATGCAGCGACTGACGAATTACGCCAGGAACTCTCCAGCGCCTTTGCGACTATGAATGCGGATGCGCTTGAGACCGTGCTTAACGAGAATGGCGTCCCGTCATCCAAGGTGCGTGACCTGGGGGAATATCTCACCACTATCTACCCGCAGACGCCGGGTATCGGCGTCGAGGGCGAGCCGGTGGCGCTTGGACCCGCCTTCCGCTGGGGCGATCTTGGCGCGCCGTCGCTGCCCGCTGCGCCGCGGCTTGGCGCGGACACCGATCTTCTGAATTCCGGTGCGGCGTTAGCCTCGCCCCGCCGGGCCAATGCGACATGACTGGCTATGTGTCGGGAAGGCCCCTGGGCCTCCTGACCCTCAAAAGGGAGGAATGCAAATGAACTCGATGACGAGAAGACTGTTTGTCTCACTTGCGGCGTGCGCTGCAATGGGCATCGGCGCGACGATCGCAAGCGCCGAACCATCCGGAACATTCAAATATGCCGAACAGGTGAAGCTTATCACCATGGATCCGCAACAGCAAAGCGGCAGCGGTGTGCCCTACCTGCGTCCGGTCTATGAATCACTGTTCGAGAGGGGTCCGGACGGCAAACCCGTTCCGCTGCTCGCGACCGGCTACGAGATCGACGGCCTCAACGTGAAGATCACGCTGCGTGAGGGCGTCAAGTTCAGCAACGGCGAGGCGTTCAATGCCGAAGTGGCGGCGGCCAACATTAACCGTGGCGTCCAACTGGCGATCATCGAGGGTCTGAAGACCGTCGAAAGCGCCGAGGCGAACGACGAGTACACATTCACGATCAAGCTGAAGGAGCAGGATCCGGCAATCATCGACAGCCTCACCCACACGGGCGGCATGATGCTGGCGCCGGAAGCGATGGCCGATCCGACGATCGACCGCAACCCGATCGGCACCGGTCCTTACGTCCACAGCAAGGAAGAATCGCGTGAAGGCGAAGTGCAGGTCTATACGCCGAACCCGACCTATTGGGACCCGGACAAGATCGGCCTGGAGCGCTATGAAGTCTGGGAAATTCCGGACGATACAGCGCGCCTCAATGCGTTGAAGACCGGGCAGATCGACGCCGGCAACTGGCTGGCGAATCCACAGTCGGCAATCATCGACAGTTCGCCCGACCTGAAGCTTTTCCGAAACACGGGTGGACTGAACTATCACGTCATCATTTCCGACCGCGAAGGCGCCCAGGTTCCGGCGTTTGCGGACATGAACGTGCGTCAGGCGATGGCGCACTCGATTGACCGCGCGGCGTTCGGCAAAGCCATTCTGTTCGGCCTGTCGGAAGATTCGTATCAGCCCTACGGCAAGGGCCATTGGGCCTACAACCCGGATGTCGAGGGCGCCTATGCCTACGATGTCGAGAAGGCCAGAGAGTATATGGCCAAGTCGAACTTCCCGGACGGGTTCAGCTTCGATATGCCTTCGATCCCGATCTACCAGTCGCGGCTGGAGGCGCTCGCCGGCTTCTTCAACGAAATCGGAATAACGATGAACATCGTGCCGGTCGAACCGGGCACGCTTGCCCGCCGTAGCCGCACGACGGATTTCCCGGCCACCAACCTGGTGTGGAACACCAACACGGATCCGAAGTTCGTCGCGCTTCGATACATCTACGAAGACGCAGCCTACAACCCTTTCCAGACAAAGCCGAGCGAGGAACTGCTTTCACTGGCCAATGCCGGCCTGGAGTCGGTGGACACCGAAGTACGCAGCTCTGTATACCAGCAGATGGCGGAACAACTGGCGAAGGAGAAGTTCCTGATCTTCGTCGCCAACTCTCCTATCCTGATCGGGGTTTCCAATGCGACGGACGACAATCCGACCGTGGTATACCGCTACGGAGAAGATTCCATTAATCTTAGAGGCCTGAAGGCAAACAACTGACAAGCGGGTTTTAATGTTCAGGCTCATCCTCCAGCGGCTTCTGGCGCTGGCGCCCCTGCTGTTCATCGTGTCGGTGCTGACGTTCTCGTTTACGTCGCTGCTGCCGAGCGATCCGGTCGACCTGATTCTCGGCGATACGGGCACCGAGGAACAGCATGAAATGCTGCGCGAGCGCATGGGCCTGAACGAACCCATCCACGTCCGGTACCTGCAATGGCTAGGCCGGGCGCTGCAGGGCGACCTTGGGTCGTCCTACTTCAATAGCGTGAGCGTGATGGGCGCCGTGATGCAGCGACTGCCCGTTACGCTTTCCCTGACGGCCGTTTCGGCATTCATCGCTATCGTCGTGGGGGTTGCGGCGGGCGTAGCGGCAGCCCTTCACCCGCGCTCCTGGGTCGACCGCTTCGCCACCCTCGGCGCGACATTTGGCCAGGCCATTCCCAACTTCTGGTTTGGCCTGATCCTGGTCGCCATTTTCGCGGTCAGCCTGCGCTGGTTTCCTGCCACCGGCTTCACGCCGATCACGGAGTCGCCGTGGGAGTGGTTGCGCAGCGTAATCCTGCCGTCGATCGCGCTTGGCACATCGTCCAGCGCAGCCATTGCCAGGCAGGTGCGTTCGGCCATGGTCGGCGTACTCCAGCAGGACTATGTGAGAGCAGCCCGCGCACAGGGGCTTTCCGCCCGGCGCGTCCTGTTCAAACATGCGCTGACCAACGCCATGATACCGGTGGTTGCTGTGCTTTCCTTCCAGATCACCGTGCTGCTTGGCGGCGCGCTGATCGTCGAACAGGTGTTCGCCATCAATGGACTGGGCACGCTTGCGATCGCGGCGGTGCGTCAGCAGGACATCCCCATGCTTCAGGGGCTCGTGCTGGTCATGGTCGGGCTGGTGATCGCCGTCCAGCTTGCCACCGACGTGATCTACGGGCTTCTCAACCCCAAGGCGCGGCCGACGTGACTGTCGAGAATGCGGAAAGCGCCGGCGCCGTTGGCAAGCCGTGGCGGATCAGCGCTTCAAACGTCCTTGTCGGCGTTGCTGTATCTATTCTGGCGCTGCTCGTATTTCTGGCTGTCTTCGCAGATGTTATCGCACCGTACGACCCGTTGCGGCAGAACCTCATCAATGCGCTGCAGGGCCCGTCCGCCCGACACTGGCTGGGAACGGACGATCTCGGCCGCGATGTGCTGTCGCGGCTGATCTACGGCTGCCGCATCGCCGTCATCGCCGCTACAGAGGCGACCGCTATCGCGGTGGCGCTTGGCGTTCCGATCGGCCTGTTCATCGGCTATCGCGGCGGCTGGTGGGATTGGGTCGTGATGCGTATCGTGGAGGCGATAGTCTCAATCCCCGGCATCATGGTGGCGATCGTCATCATCGCAATCCTGGGTCCCGGACTGCACCGGGCGATGATTGCGCTCGGCATCCTGTTTTCAACCTCGTTCCTGCGGTTGGCGCGCGGGGTCGTGCTGGCCGAACGCGAGGAAATCTATGTGCGCTCGGCCAGGGTTATCGGCGCATCGGACAGCCGTATCCTGTTTCGCCACATTTTCCCGAATATCGCCCCGCCGCTGATCGTGCAGGTCACCCTGACCGTCGGCGCGGTGCTTTTATCGGAAGCAGGGCTGAGCTTCATCGGTTTGGGCGTACAGCCGCCGCAGGCCAGCTGGGGAACGATGCTGAATACAGCGGCGGCATTCATGCAGCTCAACTGGTTTTTGTCGATCCCGCCGGGGATCGCGATCATACTGACTGTGCTTTCGGTCAACCTGCTCGGTGATGTCTTGCGCGACTCGATCGGGCGCGGCATTGCCGCAACCGCACCGGAAGGCAGAACCGCGACTTTCGAGCCGTCTCGCTCTGCGGCGTCGCCGGCGGCGCGACCGGAGACCCGTGAGAACGAGGTGCTTCGCGTCGAGGGTCTTGAAGTGATGGTTGGCTCCGATCCTGGACTGCCGATCATCACCGACCTGTCATTCTCGATTGCGCAAGGGGAAACTCTGGGGCTCGTTGGCGAGTCCGGCAGCGGCAAGACGATGACCGGGCTGGCGATCCTGGGTCTGATGGGTGCAGGACTGAGGATAACGAGGGGTTCGATCGTACTCGACGGCATCGATCTGCGTTGCCTCGCGTCCGCCGAAATCGAGAAGTTGCGCGGTGACGAGGTGGCGATGGTTTTCCAGGATCCGACGACCAGCCTGAACCCGGCATTTACCGTCGGCAGCCAGATTGCCGAGGTGCTGCGCGCCAAGCAGGGGCTTTCGCAAAGGCAAGCATGGGACAGGGCTGTGGCGCTGATCGAGCGGGTGGGCATTCCCCAGCCCGGGGCAAGGGCCAAGGCCTATCCGCATGAACTCTCCGGCGGAATGGCGC
The DNA here is from genome assembly GCF_019492055.1 of Flavimaribacter sediminis. GTDB lineage: Bacteria > Pseudomonadota > Alphaproteobacteria > Rhizobiales > Rhizobiaceae > Flavimaribacter > Flavimaribacter sediminis. The sequence continues at coordinate 1,107,831 of NZ_JAICBX010000002.1, forward strand.
AACGCATCGCGATTGCCCGCGCGTTGAGTTGCAACCCTTCGCTGCTGATCGCCGACGAGCCGACGACAGCGCTCGACGTGACGGTGCAGCAGGAAATCCTCGATCTCTTCCGCGACCTGCAGGACGAGTTCGGGATGGCGATCCTGTTCATCACTCACGACCTGGCTGTGGCCGCCGACATCTGTGATCGAATCAGCGTTATGTATGCCGGAGAGATGGTGGAGATGGCAGGCGTCGATACGCTGTTCCACGATCCGAAACATCCCTACACTGCCGGCCTGCTCAGCGCGATGCCGCACGCCTCTGATCGCAACCCGCCTCTGCCTACGATCCGCGGAAACGTTCCGCGGCCGGGCGCGTGGCCAGCCGGCTGTCGCTTCTCCAACCGCTGCGATTTTGCTGTTGCGACCTGCAAACAGCCCGTTGCCTTGACTAGCGGCGAACGGATGGTGCGTTGCCTGCGCGCCGATCAGCTGGACCTCAGGCCAGGCACATGACCGTCAGGCCGCTTCTCGAGATAACCGACCTGTCGGTGACCTATTGGGGCCGCTCGCTGCTTGGCCTCCGAGGCAAGCCCTTCTTCGCGGTAAAGGGCGCCAACCTTGCGATTCGGGCCGGCGAGACCCTCGGACTTGTGGGCGAGTCCGGCTCGGGCAAATCGTCGATCGCCAACACCGTACTTGGTCTTGTACCCGCTTCATCGGGGTCCATACGTTTCGGCGACCACGATCTCGTCGCCATGAAGACACGTTATCCCTCCGAGGTTCGCAATCAGATCCAGGCGGTTTTCCAGGATCCCTATTCGTCTCTGAATCCGTCGATGACGGTCGAGGGCATCGTAACCGAACCGTTGCGTGTTCACACGAACATGAACAAGGCCGAAAGGCGGGAGAGGGCAATCGAACTGCTGAAGCTGGTGTCGCTGCAGGAAGAGCACCTGTCGCGCCATCCGCACCAGTTTTCAGGAGGCCAGCGCCAGCGTATCGCAATCGCATCGGCGCTGGCGCTGCGGCCGAAGCTTATCGTGCTCGACGAGCCGGTCAGTGCGCTCGACGTATCGACGCAGAACCAGATCATCAACCTCCTCTATGAGCGGCGGGATGCACTCGGCATCGCTTATCTGCTGATCGCTCACGACCTTGCGCTGGTCCACCACATCTCCGACCGCATCGCGGTCATGTATCTCGGCCACATTGTCGAGGAGGGACCGTCGGACCGGGTCTACAAGAATCCCGCGCATCCCTACACAAAAGCGCTGCTGGATGCGGTTCCGCTGCTCGATCCGGACCGACAGCGCGCCCGCCGGGAAAGTCGAAAGTTGCAACCTGCACTTGATACCCAGCGCGTCGCCGATGTCGGCTGTCCCTACAAGAACCGCTGCCCGATGGCAATGCCGCGATGCCAGACGGATATGCCGCCCGAATATCCGGTCGCGGGTGGCGGGGTCGCGAATTGCTTTCTGCTCGCACCCGAGGTCGAGGGCCATCACGCGACAAAGCCCTCCCGCGAGAAACGGATACCCTGATGACGAAACTGCAACACTATCCCTCAAATCAAATATCCACTGAAATTGAGGTCCGCGACGATCTGGCGCCGGAGGGCCTTGCCGCAATATCACCGCTGCCGCTTGTGTGCCGCTGGCCCGTCACAGGCCAGATCAAGGGCTATGCGATCTTCTGTCATGGCCTTAGCGCCAGCGGTCGGCACTATGCCGAGCTATGCTGCCACTGGGCGTCGCATGGGTACCTCGTGATCAATCCGACATTTCCAGACTGGGTCGATGCCGTGGCGAAAGCAGAACCCGATCTCGGCTACGAGCCTGGACAGGACGGCGTCGCCTGGGCTGCTCACCCGCAGATGAAGGCGCGCCTGTACGAGATATTGCATAAGCCGGAATACTGGCTGCAGCGGGTTGAGATCGTGCGCCTGGTCATGGACAATCTCGATACGATATTCAACCAAACCTGCGGAGCACGGTTGTTGCCGACGAAGGGGGCGATCACCGGGCATTCCTTTGGCGCTTACACGTCCCAGCTTTTCGCCGGTGCTGAAATCGACCTGCCCGGAAAAGGTTCGGTCAATTTCTTGGACGACCGGTTTTCCGCGGCCATTCTTATGAGCGCTCAGGGCCGGGATCAGCAAGGTCTGCGCGATGGATCGTGGGACGGTATCAACGGACCGATGCTCAACTTGACTGGCACGCGCGATGGTGGCGCGAAGGGGCAGGACTGGCGCTGGAAGGTCGAACCCTACGAATTCGCGCCGCCAGGCGACAAATATCTCGCGGTGCTGACGGATGCCGATCACTATCTCGGCGGCATTGCCATACCGGAGCAGATGCCGGTGCCCGCCCATAAGGAGGCGGTGCTGCAAATTACGTTGGCCTTTCTGGATGCATATCTTGCTGGCGACGCGGCTGCCAGGGATTGGCTGGCGGCGCTCGCCGGCCGAGTCGACGATTGTCCATTGGTTTTCAAGCGTAAGTAACTTGAGAACTCTCAGGACATGACGTTGTTGCAAGTAGCAAGAATTGGATACTCTCGAGAGGATAGTGCACGAAGATATACTGTTCTGTAATGAATAACAGGTTGCGCCGCAGCAGTTTCACTCATACGTCTGCAACATCCCGGACCAAGGAACCCGGCGGGATCGTCGGTGCGGCGGAATTGAGCGTGTCGATGGCAAAACCTGCTGCCTTCTTGTACTGGGCCATGAATTCGGTTCGCTCCTGGAGTGAGACAACGTCGTCGATGGTGTCGAATTCTCCGCCGCACCGCTGGTCGACGATATTGAGCAATCCGAAAGGACCGGCGCCCCGGTTTCGGAGCGCAACCTGCGAAATCGGGCCACAGAGTTTTTCGTCAAAGGCGACGAGCGCCTGTTCATCCACCCCGTAACGTAAAAGCATGGCTCCCAGTTCGCGTGCGTCGACAATGGCCTGGCTCGCGCCGTTCGATCCCGTGGGATACATCGGATGGGCGGCGTCACCGACAAGTAGAACATTGCCATCACGCCAGGTGGGCACCGGATCGCGGTCGATCATTGGGTTTTCATAGACGACGTCCGCCCGTTTCAGAAAGGCCGGCACATCGAGCCAATCATAGGTCCAATCCTCGAAATGATGGATAAAATCGCCGATTCCTGCCGGGCGAAACCAGCCGCTACCCTGCCAGCCTTCCGAATTGTCGACCGTCAGTTCGGCTATCCAGTTGATCATCGCGAGCCCGGTGTCGGGATCTGGATGCGAGATGGGATAGATCACCATACGGTGCCTGTGGGTGCCAAGTCCGACAAAGGATGACCCTGTGCGGATAGGTTTGGCCATAGACGTGCCGCGCCACATGATGGCTCCACCCCAATGGATCGGCGCCTGGTTCGGATGCATTTGGGCACGGATTGCAGAATGGATGCCATCAGCGCCGATCAGCATTGTGCCCGTGACGCTTTCAGTGGACCCATCCGGTTTTTCAATCTGTGCGTTAACGCTGCCATCTTGCAGATTTTGGTATCCGGTGACCTTGCATCCCAGACGAATGGCATCGGAGCCAGCCCGTTCCTTCACCTTGTTCGCCAGCAGCATGTGGAACCTGCCGCGATGCACGGCGTATTGCGGCCACTTGTAGCCGGCCCCGATACCGCGTTCTTCGCAATAGATATCGTTGCCGTTCAAGCCAACCAGCGCCCATTCGCGGGCAGGGATGCCAATTTGGTCCATCTCCTGCTCGGTAAAACCCAAATCGTAGAGTTCACGAACGGCGTTCGGCTGGATGTTGATGCCGACGCCGAGCGGGCGCAGTTGCTGGACGGATTCGAAAACCGTAAACGGAACGCCAATTTGATCAAGGGTCAGTGCGACCGCGAGCCCCCCAATTCCTCCTCCTGCGATCAGTACATGACACCCGGACACTTTATCCTCCCGTTTCTACCATTCGCGGCAAGTCTATAAAGGAAGGGGAATCGATAGTCTAACGCTGTGTGAATTTGCCCTAGCAGCCTAATCTACAATCCCCAGTATTGGCGGTTCGCATTCAATCGCCTCCAAGTCGCAAAATGTTCTTTGAATGGAAAGCTACACTTTGACCTAGCTTTCTTCTCAATCTCGGTTCTGCTGGGGTCCTCAATAATAACTCACTACTACCCGCAGAAAGTTACTGGACTTAGCGGGACAGGCTGTCCGTATAGAATTGTGACATTCGGCCAGCGTCGCAATTAAAAATCACCTGAATTTACCATTTCGCAGCTTGCAGTAAGTAAAAATGTTTCTCCGGAGTTGCGGTTATTTTCATTAGAGTCCACAAACATTATTAGTATTAGATTCCCTCATCTAGTAAGTAGCGGCCAAGAATGATTATAGTTAGATACCTTCATTTCGTAGATTTTAATTTTATGAATGCGTAAGGAATACACTAACTTCTGCTTAACACCGTCTTCCAGTCTGACTCCCAGATAGACCGCTTTCACAGGAGATTTTCCAGCTATTTCCAATGGTCCGGGGACCCTTCCTCCCTGCTGACTAGTTAATAAACGCCACTCTCGTTCGTAGAACCAAGAAGACTTCTTGTGAGATAGTATTTTCCTAGCAGAGCGCTGTGGGTCGTCCTTGTCAGCTCTGCCTATCCTTGGCGGAGTATTATTATAAGCCACCCGCGCAATATGAACGCTGTCGTCCAGTCCTGCGCATAGATCATGCGTGCTATATGCAACACAAATACCGGCATAGTTACTGGCATAATGAGTCCACATCAGCTCGTTATCATTTGTATCGCTAAAGCAGCAGATACCGACAGTGTGTTTTTGGTTCAGAATCTCGTCAGCTAATTTTTTGTATGTTGTTTGTTTTGACAGCCAAGGAGAAGCGCCAAAGAATCCCTCCATCGGATCATTGAGAGCTGAATATCTGCTGCACCATAGAAAGTTGTTTAAAATTGCACCGAGTTCTTGATCCGCCAATTCAATGCTACCCAGTGGACGGTAACGAAATAAACGGGGAGGCAATATTGGTGGATCAACCGTGACCATATAGGATTCCTTCAGGTGAACGAAAAGTATATTGCAGCCAAGGATGTACTTACCCTGGGACAACAGGCTGCTTTAGCACGGGCTCTCGCCTAGGACAGGCGCACAACATAATATCAAAATACGTATTTGACAGCCGTGTATCGAGGTTTCCAAAGGATAGGATGCTCGAGCCGTTTGATGCGTTTCAACAATATTTCGTCGCCTTGTGTTGATCCTGTCTGTCGACCGTTACCGTTCAGCAGACGACTAACTCGCCGGTGTGCGCCTCACCAAATTCTAAATAAATGCGACAAAAATGGCGTTTCATATAAATAGATGCTAGTCTTAGCAACTTTTTCGTGTTTTAAATGGCCCATGATGTTCGAAACGACGGAGCAAATAGCGAATAGAGATCCGGACCTTGCTGGTCGGACAGCGGTTGACCTTTGGGGGCCAGCCGCTGAGTTTGGCTTTCAAATCGTACCTGACATTCTACTACTCGAACAAAGGCAATTGGGAATCAGTAGTGAGGAATTGAATGCACTCCTCAATCTCAATGCCCACCGCTGGAGGCGCAAAGACCCTGTTTTTCCGGGCACTAGTACAATCGCAGAACGAATGGGAGTCAGCGTGAGGACAGTTCAACGTCTGATTAGATCGCTGGAGAAAAAGAGTTTAGTGGTGAGAAAGAAAACAGCCGATGGGCACATGTACTTCGAGCTTGATCTCCTAAATCAAAAGCTCGAGCCATTCGTATCAGACAGGATAAAGAAGGGTAAGAAAAGGATGGAAAAATAGAGGCAAACGTTTTCGCGAATGCCGCGTCTTGGTGGCGTAGCTCAACCGGATAGAGCGCCTTGCTTGCTGGTATTCTTGTTATCCTAGCAGAAGACAAAATACGGCAGGGTAGATGCAGGTTCAAGTCCTGTCGTCACCTCCACCTCTCAGGATTCACATGTTTAAAGAGAAAGGACGATTTTGGGGTAGCGTATTGGGGTAGACCTTTAATTCGCAGATTATGTAACTGATTGTTTTTGTTTATATAAAGAAACCAAAAGGAATATGGCGGAGAGAGAGGGATTCGAACCCTCGAGACGGTTTCCCGCCTACACACTTTCCAGGCGTGCGCCTTCGACCACTCGGCCACCTCTCCGCAATATGCCGGGCAGGCCCTGTGGGACTTCTTCCGGAACGGCGCGCACTATAGTCAAGACGAAATCAGGATCAACCAGAATCTCGCGCGAAGATGACAGAAATGACACAGCCGCAAACCGGCCGACCGCCGACATCAGCGTGACTGGCGCATTTGCGCGCAACCGTAACGTCACTGTTTCGATTTCATGTGTGGCCGACATGGTTTAAGGCTTGTGCGAGCCTCCCTATATGGAAGTGCAACGGAGCCAAAATATGAGATTTATGCTTCGCGCCATCAGTCTGCTGGCCTTGATCATGGCCGTAGTCACCGGCGTGCAGGACGCCATCAAGTCGGTAGCCTCTTCGCAGATCGTGATCACATCTCTCGGATCGGCATGGTATAATGTCAGCCCGGAAACGCTCGCGCAGAGCCAAACGCTCATCCAGGGTAACCTGCATCCCTATTTGTGGGATCCGGTTATGCAGTGGATATTGCTGCAGCCGGCCTGGGCCGTGTTTCTGGCGATCGCGCTGTTCTTCTATCTCATCGCATGGCGCCGGCCGAAACCGGCCGGGCGCTTCTCCGTCTGACAAGGAGCCAAATCATGTTCACAGACCTCTTTTCGAAGCGCCACAAGCTGGAGATGCCCTCGCGGACCGATGCATTGCCCGGCCGCGACACGCCGCTGCCGACCGCAACCAACCATTTCGTCAACGGGCGCGCCCTCAAGGGACCATATCCCGAGGGCATGAAGACGGCCATGTTCGCCATGGGCTGCTTTTGGGGCGTAGAGCGAATTTTCTGGTCGCTCGACGGCGTATGGGTGACGGCGGTGGGCTATGCCGGCGGCATAACGCCCAACCCGACCTACGAGGAAACAGTCACCGGCCTGACCGGCCACGCCGAAGTGGTCCTCGTCGTCTATGATCCGGAAAGAATTTCCTATGAAGATCTGCTCGGCGCGTTCTGGGAAAGTCACGATCCGACCCAGGGCATGCGCCAGGGCAACGACATCGGCACCACCTACCGCTCCGCGATCTACGCCTCTGATGATGCACAGCTTGTGGCGGCCGAAAAGAGCCGAAAAGACTATCAGGCGGCCCTTAACAAGGCCGGGTTTGGCCGTTCCATCACCACCGAGATAGAAAAGGCGCCCACGTTCTATTTCGCCGAAGACTACCACCAGCAATATCTGGCGAAGAACCCGAACGGCTATTGCGGCGTCAGGGGAACCGGCGTCGCCTGCCCGGTTGGCGTGTAAAGCATAATTGCGCATTTCATGGGCCTGAGCGGCCTTTGCCTGCATTTTGTGCGTGATTCTTGCCATGAGCCGTGCAAGGATGGGCTAAGGCCGGCTGCGCATACAGCGCAAAGGCCCGCCGCAACCGGACTGGCGGTGCGGAAACCAATAATGAACGGAACAACGACAGGGTTGGTCACAATGAAGCGTACACTTCTCAGCATGTTTGCACTCGCCGCGATGTCGGCCACGGCTTTGGCCGCCGATATCAAACCGGCGATCATCTATGACCTCGGGGGAAAATTCGACAAGTCATTCAACGAGTCCGCCTTTAACGGCGCGGAGAAGTTCAAGGAAGAAACCGGTATCGAATACCGGGAATTCGAAATCCAGAACGACGCGCAGCGCGAGCAGGCATTGCGCCGCTTCGCCCGCGACGGCAACAATCCGATTGTCATGGCCGGCTTTTCCTGGGCGGCCGCCCTCGAAGACGTTGCCGCCGACTATCCGGACATCAATTTTGCGATCATCGACATGGTCGTCGACAAGCCGAATGTCCGCTCGGTCGTCTACAAGGAGCAGGAAGGCTCTTATCTCGTGGGCGTGATGGCGGCCATGGCGTCCGAAAGCGGCACAGTGAGCTTCATCGGCGGCATGGACATTCCGCTGATCCGCAAATTCGCGTGCGGCTACAAGGGCGGCGTGATGGCCACCAAGGAAGACGCAAAAGTCCTCGAAGCCATGACCGGCGACACGCCGGAAGCCTGGAATAACCCGGTCAAGGGCGGCGAGATCACCAAGTCGCAGATCGCCCAGGGTTCCGACGTCATCTACGCCGCCGCCGGCGGCACCGGCATCGGCGTGCTGCAGGCGGCCGCCGACGAGGGCAAACTCGGCATCGGCGTCGACTCCAACCAGAACGGCCTGCAGCCCGGGCACGTGCTGACCTCCATGCTGAAGCGCGTGGACGTCGCCGTCTACAACGCCTTCAAGGATGCGCAGGAAGACAAGTTCACCTATGGTTTCAATGTTCTGGGTCTCGCCGAAAACGGCGTTGACTACGCCATGGATGAAAACAATGCGCCGCTGGTGAGCCAGGACATGCGCGACGCCGTTGAACAGGCGAAGTCGGATATCATTGAAGGCAAGATCGTCGTACACGACTATATGTCGGACGAAAAATGCCCCTATTGATTGCATTCGACAAAAGTTGATCATGAAAGCCGCCGGGTCGAATGGCCCGGCGGCTTTCTTTTTCAGAACGCATTCGGGAAATGAACCGGCCAGCGGCCCGGGATAACCGCCACGATGTCATAACGCAGAGACAGGCGCGAAGCGTCCGATTGCCGTGACAGCCAAACATCGCCGGCAGCCGCAATGCGCCTGGCCGCGTTCGCTGTGACCGCATCAACGGCGGCCTGTTCGCTGGCGCGCGCCTTCACCTCCACAAAGACGGCCAGATCGCCCTTGCGCATGATGAGATCGACTTCGCCATGGCGGGTGCGGTACCTCCGGGCGACCGGGCGATAGCCTTTCAGGACAAGCGCCAGCGCTGCGAACCATTCACTCAAATGCCCTTTTCTGAAGGCCTTTCGACGCGCTTCGACGCCAGTTTTGCCGCCGCTCACGCGCCGTCAGCCTTCATTTCGAGAAGCCGGCTGTAGAGCCACTTGCGGGAGAGACCCGTCACTTTTGCAGCTTCTGTCGCCGCCTTTCCCGGCGCAAGGGTTTCGCCAAGCTCCCTGAGCAGTCCATCGACATCGACTTCATCTATTTCCCTGGCTTCGGGAGGACCGATCACGAGCACGATTTCGCCCCGGACATTGTCCGCAGCGGAATAGCGCCGGGAAAGCTCCTCCAGGCTGCCGCGCCGGACTTCTTCGTAGGTCTTTGTGAGTTCACGGCAAACCGCAGCCGGCCGGTCGCCGCCGAGCGTGCCTGCGCAATCGGCCAGCGAAGCGGAAAGGCGTTTCGGCGACTCAAAGAAAACAAGCGTGCCCGGTACGCTCTTCAGTTCGGTCAGCCTGTCGATGCGCGCCTTTTTGCGATTCGGCAGGAAGCCTGCAAACAGAAATGCGTCCGTCGGCATGCCGGAGGCGACGAGAGCGGCAAGCGGCGCCGAAGCGCCTGGAACCGGCGTCACCCGAATACCCGCCTCTATCGCCTGTTCGACAAGTCTGTATCCGGGATCGGAGACAAGCGGCGTTCCCGCGTCAGACACGAGAGCGACCGATTTGCCATCTTCGATAGCTGCGATCAAGGCCGGCCCGGCCTTCGCCGCATTGTGCTCGTGATAGGCAAGCGGCCGCACGGAAATCGCGTATCGATCAAGAAGCTTCCGCGTAACACGCGTATCTTCGCAGGCGACGATATCGGCCGCTGCAATGGTCTCCAGCGCGCGTATCGTTATATCGCGCAGATTGCCTATCGGCGTGGCCACAAGGTAGAGGCCGGGCTCGATAATCCCTGCGGAAATTTCCTGCGTTCCGATGTGAAAACTGCCTGCCATGCGCCCTGATTCCGCGATCCCTTCCTTGGGTTTCGCATACTTTGCCCGCCGCAGGCAATTGCCAGGCTGGCGACCGGCGTCCCCCCTTTACCGACGGTATTTAAATCAATACTAATCGTTCGTATCGCCAATGGCGAAACGATGGGGGACTGGGGATTGCGGGACATACCGAAACGGGCGTTCGCTCGCCTGACGGCGTTGAGCATTGCGACCATCGCTTTGGCGCTCGCCTCATGCCAACAGACGGTCAATTACGGCCTGCCCACGGATATCCAGGTGGAACCGGCGTTCGAGGTAACAAGTTTACCGGCAAAGACAGGTCCCGCGCTCGGAGAAGTGCTGGGCTCGGGTCCGACGCGCGTCGCCATGCTTCTGCCGCTGTCGGCGCCGGGAAATGGCGCGCGGGTCGCCGCCGAATATCGCAACGCCGCTGAACTGGCGCTGGAGACACGCGGCGAGCACACGATGGAACTTGTCATCAAGGACACCGGCGGCACCCCGCTAGGCGCGCGAGCGCGCGCCGAAGAGGCAATGCGCGAAGGCGCTGCTCTCGTGCTTGGCCCGGTCTTCTCAACCAGCGTCGCCTCGGCCGCAAGCGTCACCCGACCCGGCAAGCGGTACGCAATCGCCTTTTCCTCCGATCCGACAGCCGCTTCGCCCGGCGTCTACCTGATGTCGTTCCTGCCAAGCCAGGTCGTCGACCGGGTCATTTCCTATTCCGTGAGCATCGGATCTCCCTCCATCGCTGCGATTCTGCCGGAAGGCGCCTATGGCGCGCTTGTCGAGCAACAATTGCGCGCTTCATTGAAAAAGCGCGGCGGCAGGCTGACCGGAGTTTCCTACTATCGCTACGACAATCAATCGCTGGTCACCGCCGTAGAGCAGGTTCTTCCGGCGATCGAGGAGGCTGATGCGATTTTCCTTCCCGATGGAGGCCAGGCGCCCATTGCGCTTGCTCGGGTTCTCCAGTCGGAAGGCGTAAAACTCCCGGAAAAGCGCCTGATCGGCACAGGACAGTGGCGATCGTCCGATCTGAAATCCGCTTATCTACAGGGCGGCATCTTTGCTGATATGGACGAGACCTATTTCACGCCGTTCCGTGAAAACTATCGCGAGAAATTTGGCGCCGACCCGACCGTCAACGGCGGTCTTGGCTTCGATTCGGTGATGTTGGCCGCCGATCTGCTGGCCTCCGGAAACCCTGAAGCGCTGTCGCGTTCAAATCTCGAAAACAGCCGCGGCTATCTCGGCGTCACGGGCGCCTACCGTTTCCTTCCGGACGGCCTGAGTTCGCGAAGCCTCGCCATTTACCAGATACAGGAGGGCGAGGCGGTCGTGCTCCAACCGGCGCCGGCCCATCCTGGCGCCATCACCACGGCCCAATACTGATGCCGCCCTGCGTCAGCGGCGCGCTCTTGCGAGAGCTCCTGAAAAAGCATCCGCGAACGTCTCCCGGTCTTCCGGATTGAGAAAGGAGCCAATATCGGTCGCGCGCCCTTCTCCGGAAACGGCCATGCGCGTGATTCCGATCTCGTCGTGCCGGGAAACATGAAACCGCGCCCAAAGCGGGTTCCAGTGAAACTCGGTGGAACGCCCGGAAGGCGCGTATTTGTTGATCAGCAAATCGGTCCGGGAAACGCTCACCGTTTCCCTGGCGCGCGCCGAACGGTAATTCAGCCAAAAGGCCCCGAAAAGAAGCGCAAGATCGAGCCCGAAAAATGCGCCCACAGGCCAGGCGCCGGAAACCATGAAGACCGTCGAATGCGCCAGGGTAATGACAGTGGCGACGCCCATCACGACGAGAAAGCCCACACGGCCGAGAGAGCGGTGCGGCGTAAGCATGGCCTCGAAAATCGGTTTCTCCGGATCCGGCGCGACGCGCTCCGAAGAATTGCTTTTGTCCATAACACGCGAATATAGAGAAAAAATGCAAAAGGCAAAACCAGAATCAGCGCCTGCAGGCGTACGCGGGCCGAAGCGGCGCAAGCCGAGAAAAAGGCTTCCGAAAAGCCTCTATTCACGGAGCGAACTGGACGAGATCTTCCGGCGTTTCTCCGTGCAACGACCCGGGCCGACGGGCGAACTGGAGCACGTCAACGCCTATACGCTTCTGGTCGCAGTGGTTTTATCGGCGCAGGCGACGGACGCCGGCGTGAACAAGGCGACCCGCGCTCTGTTCCAGATTGCCGACACGCCCCAGAAGATGCTGGATCTCGGAGAAGACAGGGTGCGGGAGCATATCCGCACGATCGGTCTTTACCGCAACAAGGCGAAGAACGTCATCTTGCTGTCGCGCGCGCTCATCCATGACCATAACGGAGAAGTGCCGGCCGACCGCGACGCACTGACGGCGCTGCCCGGCGTGGGACGAAAAACCGCCAATGTGGTGCTCAACATGGCCTTCGGCCAGCCAACCATGGCTGTCGACACCCATATCTTTCGCATTGCAAATCGCATCGGCCTGGCGCCAGGGAAGGACGTGGACAAGGTCGAGCAAAATCTGCTGCGCACCGTGCCGGACTGCTATCTGCTGCACGCCCATCACTGGCTCATTCTGCATGGACGCTACGTCTGCAAGGCCAGAAAACCGGATTGCGCCGCCTGCGTGATCGCTGACCTTTGCAAGTACAAGGCCAAGACGACGGATATTCCGGCGCCGCTCACCCGGATTTCCTGATCACGCGGCGAATTCGGGGTCTTTGCGCGAAATCATCTTGTGCAGATGGACCATCATCGAGGCGCCGAAGATCGGCGTCAGCAGGTTGACGATTGGTATGGCGAGCACCACCGCGATGACAAGACCGCCCAGGAAAATCGTTGTCCCGTGCTTCGACCGCATCCGCCGGACCTCTTCTTCGCTACGGAAACGCAGCGCGGCGAACTCGAAGAATTCGCGGCCGAACAGATATCCGTTGACGAGGAAAAATGCGATGAGATTGACGCCCGGAACCAGCAGCAAAAAGAGCGCCAGAAGATTGCCGGCGATGACAACGCCGAGGAACTTCACGGTATAAATCGCGGCGCGGCCGACGGGGAGCGCCTGTCCCGGCGCATCGGCCGGGTAATCGCGCGATTCGATGACTTCAGCGACGCCGTCGAGAAAAAGGCCAGCGATAATCGCCGTGACCGGCGCGATCAGAAGAACGAAAGCCGCGGCAAGACCCAGCGAGGCGATGATGCCTGCGAGCGAACCGATCCAGACAACCCAGTCCGGCATCGTCGGCAGGAACGTCTGGATCCAAGGCGCCACATAGGCGACGAATATCTCGCGAATCAAAACCCAGCCGCCGACAAGCAGCAGCAGGGTCAATCCGAGAATTCGCCAGAAGGCGGCGCGCGTTTCCGGCGCAAGCATGTTGCGGCCAGCAAGCCGCACGGCTTCAAGAATCATGGGAAGGGTCCAGGTGGGCCATGGGATGCAGATAGTGATCCGCCTGACCAAATCAAGCGCGAAGAAAACAGGTCGCATGGCCGCGATTTCCCAAAACCCCGGTCATCGGCTTTTCAAAGGCGACAAACACGGCTAGATCACTCTCGTCATCAAGAAGCGCACAATCGAACCAACGGAATGAGGGACTGACCGCATGAGTGATCTGGATGTTCTTTGCATCGGAAACGCAATCGTCGACATCATCGCAAGATGCGAGGACTCGTTTCTGATCGAAAACGACATCACCAAGGCGGCCATGAACCTGATCGACGCCGATCGGGCCGAACTGCTCTACAGCCGCATGGGTCCGGCTATCGAGGCCTCGGGCGGCAGTGCGGGAAACACGGCCGCCGGCGTTGCGAGTTTCGGCGGCAAGGCCGCATTCTTCGGTAAGGTCGCCGACGATCACCTCGGCGGCATCTATCGGCACGACATCCGCTCCCAGGGTGTGGTGTTCGGAACAGAAGCCCTCAAGGACTATCCACCGACAGCCCGTTCCATGATTTTCGTGACGCCGGACGGCGAACGCTCCATGAACACCTATCTGGGCGCCTGCGTGGAGCTCGGCCCGGAGGATGTGGAGGCTGATATCGTCGCGGCCGCGAAGGTCAGCTATTTTGAAGGTTACCTTTGGGATCCGCCGCGCGCAAAGGAAGCGATCGTGTTGTGCGCGAAGATTGCGCACGAAAACGGCCGGGAAATGTCGATGACGTTGTCAGACCCATTCTGCGTCGATCGTTATCGCGACGAATTTCTGGAGCTGATGCGCGGCGGCGCCGTCGACATCGTCTTCGCCAACGAGCATGAGGCGATTTCGCTGTATCAGACGGCTTCGCTGGAAACTGCGGTTGACCTGCTGGCGCAGGATTGCAGCCTCGCCGTCATCACACGGGGCGAGAATGGCTCCATCGTCGCCAGGAAGGAAGAGCGGATCATTATTCCAGCCATCGAAATCAATGAGCTTGTCGACACGACTGGCGCGGGAGATCTCTACGCCGCCGGCTTTCTCTACGGCTACACCAACGGCCGGACGCTGGAAGATTGCGGACATCTCGGAAGTCTCGCCGCCGGTCTGGTAATCCAGCAGATCGGGCCTCGGCCCATGCTTTCACTGAGACAGGCGGCGATCGATCGGGGTCTTTCAGACGGCGCATCGACGGACGCGCGCGACCGGGCCTGACAGGCCCGGCTTTCTAACCTTTCCGGCTATTCCTGATCGCCGGCTTCCACGCTCGCGGCTTCCGTCTGTTTGGGTCCGCCCTTGGCGACCCCCACCATCGCAGGCCGCAGCACGCGTTCGCCGATCACGTAACCGTCCTGAACCACGTCAACGACCGTGTTGTTGGGCACGTTCGGATCAGGCACCTCGAACATGGCCTGGTGAAAATTCGGATCGAATTTCTCGCCTTTTGGCGCAAGCTTCTTCACGCCATGGCGCTCCAGCGCCGACAGCATCGAGCGCTCTGTCATCTCGACGCCTTCGATCAGCGCCTTCAGGCCAGCCTCGCCAGCCTCACGCGTTTCGGCGGGGATGGCGTCGAGGGCGCGACGCAGATTGTCCGACACGCCAAGCATGTCGCGCGCGAAACCGGAAACGGAATAGGACTTCGCGTCCTTGACGTCTCGAGCCGTGCGGCGGCGCAGATTGTCCATCTCGGCGGCCATGCGCAGATATTTGTCTTTCCACTCGTCGGCTTCGGCGGCAAGAATTTCCAGCGGCCCCATCGGATCGGCTGATTCGCCCTCGCCGGCTTCCGGTTCAATGACTTCATCCTGCGGCGCAGAGTCGTTGACGGCGTCCTGCTCGGGCACAGTCTTACCTTCGTCGTCAATACCGTGTTTCTTCGTCTCATCGGTCATGACGTGACTTGTCCTTCTTTCTTATTTTCGATGTCGTGACGCATATCGAGGTTTCGCGACAAAAAATCAAGGGACGAAACCACCCGAATCGCGGCTTGAAAGCCTGGCCACGACCCATGCTCTCTGTCTTGCGCAGCGACCTAGCGAATCATTCTCGACACAACCTGGGCGGTGTAGTCGACCATCGGGACGATGCGGGAGTAATTCAGCCGCGTTGGACCGATGACGCCGACCGCGCCGACGATCCGGTCATCGCTGTCGCGATAGGGCGCAACCACAAGGGATGAGCCGGAAAGGGAAAACAGCTTGTTCTCCGAACCGATGAAGATGCGAACGCCGGAACCGGCCTCGGCAAGGTCGAGCAATTCGATCAGTCCGTCCTTTTTCTCCAGATCATCGAAGAGCATGCGCAGCTTGTCGATCTCCTCGATGTCTCGCATGGTGTCGAGCAGGTTTGCGCGGCCGCGCACGATCAGACGGGCCGGCTGACCTTCCGACGACCCCGACCATACTGCAACGCCCCGTTCGACGAGGTCGCGGGACAGCGCATCCAGTTCGTCGGCGACCGTCTGCTTGAGGCGATGCAACTTGCCGCGCAACTCGGGCAGAGTATGGCCGGCCAAGTGCGCGTTGAGAAAATTGGCAGCCTCGACGAGCTGGGACGCTGTGACGCCGACAGGCAACTCGATGATCCGGTTCTCGACCTGGTCGCCCTCCCCGACGATGATGACAAGGGCGCGCGTCGCATCCAGCCTGACGAATTCGATATGGCGCACGATGGCGTCGCTCTTGTTGGCGATAACCAGCCCGGCGCCGCGCGAAAGACCCGAAAGCAGCTGGCTCGCCTCGGTCAGAAGCGTTTCAACCGAATGATCGCGGTTGCCGCCGCGCACCTGGCGTTCAATCATGTCGCGCTCTTCGGTTGAAAGATCGCCAGTCTCCATGAATGCGTCAACGAAGAAGCGCAGACCCTGCTGGGTCGGAAGGCGTCCGGCGCTCACATGCGGCGCATAGATCAATCCCAGTTCCTCGAGATCGCTCATGACGTTTCGGATCGACGCGGGCGACAAGGGATGAGCCAGGATGCGGGAGAGGCTCCTTGAGCCTACCGGCTCGCCGGACTCCAGATAGGTCTCCACGAGACGGCGGAATATTTCACGCATCCGCTCGTCATGCGACATGGCGTTGGAGAGATCGAAATTTGCCATATTACTCATGCGAACCCCGTGACCGGCCATTTTCCGGTCGCTGTCTGTCGATCAATCTACAGCCCGTTCCATCCTTTCGATCAGGCCGCTGACGACCGTAAAATCTGCATTTGTCGCGTCACTATATAGGTGTTTTTCTTTGCTTGCATACACAAGGGGCGTTACATAGCACCAGAAACAGTAAAGTTGTTCCAAGGGAGTGAAAAGATGCGGCCATCAGGCAGAAAGCCCGACCAGATGCGGGACGTCTCTTTTGAAAGAGGCTATTCCAAACACGCAGAGGGCTCTTGCCTGGTCAGATTCGGCGATACGCATGTGTTGTGCACGGCGAGCCTTGAAGAACGGGTTCCACCATGGTTGCGCAACGCAGGTCGCGGTTGGGTTACGGCGGAATACGGAATGCTGCCGCGAGCAACGGGCGAACGCATGCGCCGCGAAGCGAGCGCCGGCAAACAGAGCGGTCGCACGCAGGAAATCCAGAGGCTGATCGGGCGGTCGCTTCGCGCCATCACGGATCTGGAAGCGCTCGGAGAGCGACAGATTTCCATCGATTGCGATGTCATCCAGGCCGATGGAGGAACCCGCACCGCATCAATCACCGGAGCATGGATTGCGCTTTACGACTGTCTGAAGTGGATGGAAAAGCGCCAGATGGTGAAAGCGGAAAAGGTTCTGAAGGATCACGTCGCCGCAATTTCCTGCGGCATATTCCTGAATCAATCGGTGCTCGATCTCGATTATGCGGAAGATTCGTCCGCCGAGACAGACGCCAATTTCGTCATGACTGGCGTGGGCGGGATCGTGGAAATACAGGGAACGGCGGAAGGCGCGCCGTTCAGCCAGGACGAATTCCAGGCCATGCTCGATCTCGCCAAAGCAGGTATTTCAAATCTTGTCGAATTGCAAAAACAAACCATCGGATAACAGGCCATGACAGCCATCTCCGGCATTCTTGAAACAGTATTATACGTTAGAAATCTCAACGCAGCGGAAATATTCTACGGGAATATTATCGGCCTGGAAAAGGAAGTGCGTGTCGGCAATCGCCATGTCTTCTTCCGTTGCGGCCAAGGCATGCTTATGATCTTCAATCCGGAGGAGACGGTCAAACCTCCAACCAGCGCCAAGACGCCGGTTCCTCCGCATGGCGGCCATGGCGAGGGACATGTCTGTTTCAGCGTGCCGGGCGACGAACTTGACGCGATCAAGGACATGCTGGAAGACAACGAAGTTTATATCGAGGCGGATTTCCGCTGGCCCAATGGCGCCCGTTCGATCTACATCCGCGATCCGGCTGGCAACAGTGTGGAATTCGCAGAGCCGCGTCTGTGGGATTTTGAGTAGAAGTCCATTGCGCAAGCTTACCGAAAGAAAAATCGTCATTGCCAGCCACAACCAGGGCAAGGTGCGGGAATTGCGCGCGCTCATGGACCCGCTCGGCTATGAAGTGGCGACGGCCGCCGATCTCGACCTCGACGAGCCCGAGGAAACCGGCGCCACATTTGAAGCCAATGCGGAGCTGAAGGCGCTCGCCGCCGCAAAAGTCGCCAACATGCCGGCTCTCGCAGATGATTCCGGTCTGTCTGTCGACGCTCTAAACGGCGATCCCGGGATTTATTCGGCCCGCTGGGCGGGTCCTGACAAGGATTTCCGGCTGGCAATGAAGAAGGTGACGGACCGACTTTCCGGACTCCCGCCAAAAAAACGCTCCGCCCGGTTTGTGTCGGTCATCTGCCTCGCCTGGCCTGACGGCCATACCGAGTTTTTCCGTGGCGAGGTGGAAGGCGTGCTGACGGAAAGTCCTGTCGGCGACGGCGGGTTCGGATACGACCCGATCTTTGTTCCGGAAGGGCATGCGCGTACTTTCGGCGAGATGGGCGCTGAGGAAAAGCAGGCGCTCTCGCACCGGACCCGGGCTTTCGCCAAGTTCGCAGACCAGTGTCTCGTTGAAGCCGGACCCTGACCGTGCCGCCCCATGATCCTGCCGATCCCGGATTCGGCGTCTATGTGCATTGGCCCTTTTGCGCAGCCAAATGCCCCTATTGCGATTTCAACTCCCATGTCCGACACGGCGGGGTCGACCAGGACCGTTACGTTATCGCTTTCGCGCGCGAAATCCGGCGCATGCTGGAACTGACAGGTCCACGCGCCGCGACCAGCGTGTTTTTCGGGGGCGGCACGCCGTCTCTCATGGGACCGGCCACCGTTCAGGCGATTCTTGAACTCATCGACGCCGCCTGGCCGCTCCTCGAGGGGGCTGAAATTACCCTTGAAGCCAATCCGTCCAGCGTCGACGCAAAGAATTTTCGCGGATATCGCAACGCCGGCGTCAATCGCGTCTCGCTCGGCATTCAGGCGTTGAACGATCCGGACCTGCGGTCGCTCGGGCGGTTGCACGACGTCGCTGAGGCCCTGCGCGCGATCGAGCTTGCCAGGGAGCTGTTTCCCCGCATGTCCTTCGATCTTATTTACGCCCGACCCGGACAGACCGTGGAGGCATGGGAACGCGAACTCAATCAGGCGATGTCCTATGCGGTGGATCATCTGTCTCTGTACCAGCTTACCATCGAACGCGGCACACGTTTTTTCGACCTGCACAAGGCCGGCAAGCTCGTCGTGCCTGACGGCGACCTTTCAGCGGAACTCTACGAAGCAACGCAGGAACTGACGGAGGCGCGCGGTCTGCCCGCCTACGAGATCTCCAACCATGCGCGACCTGGCGCGGAGAGCAGGCATAACCTGACCTATTGGCGCTACGGCGACTACGTCGGGCTTGGCGCGGGCGCGCATGGCAGGATTTCGACGCAAGAAGGCAAGATCGCGACCTCCAATCATCGCCTTCCGGAAACCTGGCTTGAAGCGGTGATGAAGGACGGCGACGGCTTCGACGCGTTTGACCCGCTGGACGATCCGGCGCAAGCGGACGAACTGATGCTGATGGGCCTGCGTTTGAGAGAAGGCATGGATCTTGTGCGGTGGAGCAGCCTTTCAGGCCGCTCCATCGATCCCGGCACAGAAACCTTCCTGCAAAGCCACGGACTGATCGAGCGCGCCGGCAATGCGCGATTGCGCTGCACGCCGGCGGGCATGATGGTGCTGGACGCGGTCGTCGCCGACCTTGCGATCTGAGGACGGTCCGCCTCTATAGCGCTGCGGATTCCTTGAGTTTTTCGGTCGCCGCCCGCTGATGTGCTTCGAGCATGAAGCCGTCGAAGAACGCGGCGAGGTCCGCGTGAGCTTCAAGCGGAAGCACATGCGCCACATACTGGTCCGGTCTGACCACGACCATGCAGCCATGATCGCGATTGACGCCGCGCATATCGAATATGTCGCCATGCGCAGGGTCCGGGCAGAACATCTTGGTATAATCGATGAGACCGTAGCGCCCTTTTTCGGGTTTCAGAAAGGCAGGTAAAGTTTCCAGCGCCAGGTCCTTGTGCCCCTGCTGGAATACCGCGCGGACGTCTATCACCGAATCGATATCGGCTTCCTCTGGAGTGTATTTGCACACTGGAGAATCCGGCGATCCCGAAAGGAACTTGCACAACGCCTCAATCGACGAACCGGCAGCCGCAGGATCATCAGAAGGCGCAAAGACATAGATGCGCCACCGGCCGTCAGCCGTGGCGGCGTGACCAAGCTCGATCGGCTTTGCGTCGGCCAGACGGATAACCGGAGCGGAATGCAACCGCATGCCGATCATCAACCCTTTCGCCAGGTGCTGATGGGCCGGTTCAGCGGAAATGACGGATTGGCGATAGCGCGTTGCGGTCCCCGCCGTGTAGCGACCATGGCGTACAAAATAATCCTGAACATCGGCTGGCTCCACGCCGTCTGGATGGTCGGCGGATTTCAACGGCGCGCTCAGCATCCTGGCCCATTCCCGATCGAAATCGATCAGTTCCCCAGCGATCGCCTGACGTTCGGCCGAATAGCTGTGCAGCAAATCCGGCGGCGTCTGGCCCCGCAGAACCGCAGCGAGCTTCCAGCCGAGATTGAAGGCGTCCTGCATCGACACATTCATGCCCTGTCCGGCTTTTGGACTGTGCGTGTGGCAGGCGTCGCCGGCAATGAAGACTCGTGGCAGGCGCTCCGCCACCTTGTCCTCCGGCACATCATCGAACTTGTCGCACAGCCGCTGTCCGATCTCGTAGACCGACCACCACGCAACCTCTTTCACATCGAAACTGTATGGATTGAGAATGCGTTTCGCCGCCGCGACAAGGTGGTCGACGGTGATGTTGCGGTTCGCCACGCGCTCGTTTTCACTGAGTTTGTCGAGCTCCACATAGACGCGGACCAGATAGTCGCCTTCCCGCGGTATCAGCACGATGCTGCCCTCGTCGGTCGACTGAATGAGCGACTTGCGACGGATATCCGGGAAATCCGTCACTGCAAGGACGTCCATTACGCCCCACGCCTGATTCGCCGAATCGCCGCGCAGTTCGCGACCCAGAAGCCGGCGAACCGCGCTGCGGGCGCCGTCGCACCCGACGACATAGCGCGCGCTGACGGTTTCCGTTTCGCCTTCGTGACCCTGATCGACCCTTTCGAAACGCGCGGTGACCGGAGAGCCTTCCCCGTCCCCGATTTGCATGTCGGTCAATCGACGAGAATAATACGGCGCCATCCGGGATGGTGATCCGCGCATGGTCTCGAGATAGAAATCATGCACCCGGGCCTGATTGAGAATGACGTGGGGGAACTCGGAAAGGCCATCTTCCACATCCTGAACTCTTCCATGTCGTGTGATTGAATCCGGCCGGGCGTCGTCAGGTCTCCAGAAGGTTGTCTCGTTGACCCAGTAGGCTTCCTTCAAAACTTTTTCGCAGAATCCAAAAGCGTGGAACATCTCCATCGTGCGACAAGCAATGCCGTCCGCCTGGCCCAGTTCGAGCGGGCCGGGTTTCTGATCAACGATCATCGTTTTTATGTCCGGAAAGGCCGACAGCTGCGTCGCCAGGGTAAGGCCGGCCGGGCCGCAACCGACAATCAGGACGTCGACCGCCTCGGGCGGTCTTTCCCTGGAAAAGGCCGGATGCGTCGTCGAAGCCTCGGAGATCGCCGGATCTCCAGTTCTGAATCCGTTGAGATGAAATTGCATCAACACGCCCTCCTCATCACGCCCGGCGGCAAATCCGGGCTCGCGTTTTCTATTGATCAGTATACTGATTATCAGTATACTTGTAAACCATGATCGATCACAAGGAAACAGGCATGGACAGCTATGATGTAATGCCGGGTCATCTGGTGCGCAGGTTGCAGCAGGCCGCGGTAGCGATCTTCCAGGCCGAGGTTGCGCGCGCGGGATATGATATGACGCCTGTCCAGTATGCGGCGCTGACCGCGGTCCGGGTCAATCCGGGCATCGATCAGGCGACGCTCGCCGGACTGATCGCCTATGATCGGACGACGATTACCGGCGTCGTCGATCGGCTGACCCAGAAAGGCTTCCTGACGAGGGAGCCGAGCGAGACGGACCGGCGCGCCCGCATACTGCAAGTCACAGAACGCGGCCACACGGCGCTTCGAGAGATCCAGCCTGCGGTGGAGCAAGCCCAGCGCATCATGCTGAGAGGTCTGGACGAAACTGAATCCCAGGAATTCATGCGCCTGCTCGCAAAGACCGTAGGCGCCGTCAACGAACTCAGCCGCGCGCCGCTCAAGGCGACCAGATAGATTCTTCCTCCAGAACCTGCCTTGTCAGGATCGTCTGACGCATCGTCGCGTTGCGTGACCGGGCGGGAACTGCGCTGTGCTCATGACACGATCGTTGGCGCCGTCACGGTTCCATCAATTGCTCCTCGGCCCTTACCGAACGCCCAGGAAACGCTATAAATACATCAAACAGGTGTTCACAACCTGAAAGCGGGGGATTTTATGGATATCAGCAAAGCGGGCGCCCGCCCTTCCAGACCGGGCCCTGAAGAGTGGTTTACGGGACGAGTTCGGATCGATCCGTTGTTCGAAGCGCCGTCACCGGCGCGCGTCGCCGGAGCCAGCGTGACGTTCGAACCCGGAGCCCGAACCGCCTGGCACACGCATCCGCTGGGGCAGACGCTGGTGGTCACTGCCGGGTTTGGACTTGCGCAACGCGAGGGCGGACCAATTGAGGAACTACGGCCCGGCGATGTGGTTTGGTTTGCGCCGGGTGAAAAACACTGGCATGGCGCCTCGCCTTCGACGGCGATGACCCATATTGCGATACAGGAAATGCAGGACGGGAAGGCTGTCGATTGGATGGAACACGTCTCAGCGGAACAGTATCCAGCCTGATGGTCCTTTCAAACATCCTCGACTTGCTGACTGGCCGGGCATTCTCTCTGCCACCGCGCATTCAGTTCGCCGCTTTACCCTATCGCATAAGGAAAAAAACCGTCGAGTACCTGCTTGTGACCAGCCGCGACACAGGTCGCTGGATTATACCCAAGGGCTGGCCGCTGAGCGGAGGAGATGTCGCAGAGACTGTGATGACGGAAGCCTGGGAAGAGGCCGGCATCTATGGAAAATTGCATGGCGAACCCGCCGGAGAATACAGTTATGACAAAAGAATGGAGAACCATTCGGTCAGGTGCCGCGTCGTTTTCTATCCCGTTCTGGTGACGAAACTTGCGAAGGATTTTCCAGAGCGAAACGAGCGCCAGAGGGAGTGGTTAGGCGCCGTCGAAGCGGCAAACCGCATCCAGGAACCCGATTTGCGCGAACTGTTCGAGGGCGGGAGACTCGATGCGTTGATCAAACGGATCGAGCACGAGGAATAGGCCATTTATTGCAGATGCGCCGCCGCTGACTCGCAACAAACCTCAGGGTCGCCCGAAAGGGCGCGGGGCATTGGCTTCGCAAACTTATCCTCAGAAAAGAAGGCCGCAAATTTGAACATATATTTGAGACTACCGGCAAAAACTGCATAGGTGTTTCCGAAATTCGGGGGGCGAAACAATAAGAACCAAACATCCAGCGCTGAAAAAGAGCACGCTCGACAAGGATCTCGACAAGTTCGTTCATCTCGAAGAGGCGACCGGATTCCTGTCGCGGGGCTTCGTGCTTCCGGGTTTGGGGTTTCTGTTCATAGTGCTGTCGGGCGTGGTCGCCGCCATATCCGTGACCGGCGAGCCGCGCGCGGCGTTTATCGTCGCCGCCACTGCGATCGGCGCCTACATGGCTCTCAATATCGGCGCCAACGACGTCGCCAACAATGTCGGCCCGGCCGTTGGGTCGCGCGCCATGTCCATCACGACTGCGCTGCTGATCGCGGCCGTTTTCGAATCGGCCGGCGCGTTGATTGCCGGCGGAGACGTGGTTTCCACGATCTCCAAGGGCATCATCGATCCACAAACGGTTTCCGATCCGAGTGTGTTCATTCTTGCGATGATGGCGGCGCTCATGTCGTCCGCCCTTTGGATCAACCTGGCGACCTGGCTTGGCGCGCCGGTGTCGACCACGCATGCAATCGTCGGCGGCGTCATGGGCGCCGGGATCGCTGCATCCGGCTTCGGAGCCGTCGAATGGCCGATACTCGGCGGCATTGCGGCAAGCTGGGTGATTTCTCCGGTTCTGGGCGGGGTCATCGCCGCAGCTTTCCTTGCGTTCATCAAGACCTTTATCGTCTATCGCCAGGACAAGATCGCCGCGGCCCGGCTCTGGGTGCCTATTCTGATCGCCGTCATGACGGGCGCCTTCTCGGCCTATCTCGCCATGAAAGGCGTGAAGAAGATCATACATCTTTCGCCGCTGCTCATATTGCTGATCGGCGTCGCCGGTTGCGCGCTCGGCTATGTCGCGGCAAAACCCTACATTCAGCGCAAGTCTGCGAGCCTTCCAAACCGCAATCAGTCCTTGCGGCGCCTCTTCCAGCTTCCGTTGATCATTTCGGCTGCGCTTCTGTCGTTCGCCCATGGCGCCAATGACGTGGCCAACGCCATCGGTCCACTGGCGGCCATCGTCCATGTCGCCGAATTCGGCGCAGTGACGGCCAATGTAGGCATTCCGATCTGGGTCATGATGATTGGCGGGCTCGGCATCTCCTTCGGTCTTGTTGTCTTCGGCGCGAAATTAATCCGGATGGTTGGAAAGCAGATCACCAAACTCAATCCGATGCGCGCCTATTGCGTTGCGCTGTCGGCGGCCATCACGGTCATTATCGCGTCCGCTCTTGGGCTGCCCGTCTCATCGACTCACATCGCAGTCGGCGCTGTCTTTGGCGTCGGCTTCTTCCGCGAATGGTACACCGCCAACTCCAGGCGCCGCGCCGACTACATGGCGCGCAAGGGTCATGGCCAACATCGCAACAAGACCGCAAAACCCCTGAAATCAAGCGACTATGCTTATACAGGGGACATGTTCGTGGCGGATGGCGCAGCTGTGGCAGGAAATCCGGAAGCAACGCGGCGCAAGCTCGTCCGCCGTCAGCATTTCATCAGCATCGTCGCGGCATGGATCGTCACCGTGCCGGCGGCGACGCTGCTGTCGGCCCTGATCTTCCTGGCAATGCAGTCGCTGGGTTGACCGGAATGGTCAGTGGGCGGCGGACATGTCGCCCAGAATTTCCTTCGAAGCCACGGTCGAATTCGCATTGAGGCGGTAGACCATCGGCACGCCTGTGGCGAGATTGAGCCCGGTGATCTCGTCCCGGCCCATCCTGTCCAGAACCATGACCAGCGAGCGCAGCGAGTTGCCGTGCGCGGCGACCAGGACCTTCTGTCCGGACAGGACGCGCGGCAGAATCTCGGTCATGTAATAGGGCCACACGCGCGCGCCAGTGTCCTTGAGACTTTCTCCGCCAGGCGGCGGCACATCGTAGGAGCGGCGCCAGATATGCACCTGTTCCTCGCCCCATTTCTCCCTGGCGTCATCCTTGTTCAGTCCAGCCAGATCGCCATAGTCGCGTTCGTTCAGCGCTTCGTCATGAATGGTCTCAAGGTCCGGCTGGTCGATCAGGTCAAGAATGATCTGGCAGGTGCGCTCGGCGCGCAGGAGGACAGAGGTAAAGGCGATGTCGAACTGAATGCCATATTCCTTGAGGGCGCGCGCGCCCTCTTCCGCCTCCGTTACACCCTTCTCGGTAAGGTCGGGATTCTTCCAGCCTGTAAACAGATTCTTGAGGTTCCATTCGCTCTGGCCGTGGCGGACGAGCACAAGGGTGCCGGACATGGAAATAACCTTTCGATCAGTTTTCGGATAAGCCCAGGACGTCAATCATGGAATAGAGCCCCGGCTCGCGGTTGCGCGCCCACAGCGCCGCCTTGACCGCGCCGCGGGCAAAAATTGAACGGTCCGTCGCCTTGTGCGAAAGTTCCACCAATTCGCCTTCCCCAGCGAGCATCACCGTATGTTCGCCGACAACCGAACCGCCCCGCAGCGTCGCAAAGCCAATCGACCCGGCAGGGCGCGGCCCGGTATGACCGTCGCGCACCCGGATCGATGCCGCGTCGAGGTCAATGTCACGCCCTTCCGCAGCGGCTTGGCCGAGAAGCAGCGCCGTACCAGACGGCGCATCCACCTTGTGGCGGTGGTGCATTTCGACGATTTCGATGTCCCAATCCTGAGGATCCAGAGCCTTGGCGGCCTGGCGTACAAGCACGGACAGCAGATTGACGCCAAGACTCATATTGCCTGACTTGACGATGATTGCCTTTTCGGCGGCTTTGCGAATTTTCTCCTCATGCGCAGCGTCGCAACCGGTTGTCCCGATAATGTGAACCAACCCGTATTGGGCGGCGAGGCCGGCGTTCGCAACGCTGACATCCGGCGCGGTGAAGTCGACCAACCCGTCTGACACGGCCATCGCCGCCTCAAAATCATCCGTGAAGGCGACGCCGATCTCTCCGAGTTGAGCCTGAACCCCGGCGTCTCTTCCAAGAATATCCGATCCGCTTCGCTCGATAGCCGCCGAGACCACGACGCCGTCCATCGAGGCGATCGCACGGATGAGCGCTTGTCCCATCCGGCCGGCGGCGCCCGCGACAGCGAGCCTCATATCGCTCATTGATCCGGGTCCTCTTTCAGAGGTTTACCGCCGTCCAGCAACTGCAGTTCCTTCTCCGCATGCCGTTTGCCGACGTCCTGCATCTTGAGGAATCGCGCGTAAAGGCCATCCTTCATGGTCGACAAAGACCGATGGTCGCCTTGTTCGACAACCTTGCCTTCAAGCAGCACCACAATCTTGTCGGCATGGGCGACGGTCGATAGCCTGTGCGCAATAACGAGGACCGTGCGGCCGCTCATCGCCTGTTCAAGCGCTTTCTGGACGAGAACCTCGGATTCGGTGTCGAGCGCCGACGTCGCCTCGTCCAGAAGCAGGATTGGCGCGTTCCTAATCAGGGCCCGCGCGATGGATATGCGCTGGCGCTGACCGCCGGACAGGCTCATGCCCGCTTCACCCACCGGCGTGTCGTAGCCATGCGGCTGTTCGAGGATGAAGTCATGCGCGTAAGCCAGACGCGCAGCCTCTTCGATTTCCTCGTTCGTGGCTTCCGGTCGTCCATAGCGGATATTGTCGCGGATCGTGCCTTCGAAGAGATACGGTTGCTGCGACACATAGGCGATCGCGTGACGCAAGGAATCCTTGGTGGTTTTGGATACGTCCTGCCCGTCGATTAAAATACGCCCGCCATCCGGGTCGTAGAATCGGGGAAGAAGACTCATGATCGTCGACTTGCCCGCGCCTGACGGACCGACCAGCGCCGTCATCTTGCCGCCTTCGGCGACAAAACTGACATTGTGGAGCACCGGGCTCGCTTCGCCGTAGCTGAAAGACACATCCTCAAAACGGATCTCGGCGTCTTTGACCTCAAGCACCTGATCTCCAGAGAGATCGGGCTGGTCCGGCTCTTCATCGAGAATTTCGTAAATCATGCGCGCGTTGACCATCGCGCCTTCCAGGGAGATCTGCAACCGTGCAAGCCGCTTTGCCGGTTCGTAGGCGAACAGCAGCGCGGTGACGAAAGAAAAGAAGTCGCCCGGAAGCACGCCGCCATAGATCGTTCGGATCGCCGCGTAGGCCAGCACGCCGGCGATGGCGATGCCGGCGAGCGTTTCCGTCAAAGGCCCGGTGCGTTCAGTCAGCCTTGCGATACGGTTGGACCGGGCTTCGGAATCGCGGATGAGTACATCGACATTCTTGCCGAGTTCCTTCTCCATCGTGAAAGCTTTCACGACCGCGATTCCCTGCAGGGATTCCTGCATCGTGCCCAGCACCCGGCTGTTGACGAGAACCGCCTCGCGCGCGATGACGCGCAGGCGGGTCGCAATGTAACGCAGAGCCAGCACAAGCGGCGGCGCCACCAGCACCACGCCTGTGAACAGAACCGGGTCGCGATAGATCATCACTGCGACGAGACCGATTACGGTGAGAAGATCGCGCGCAAGCGATGTGATGGTCATGTTGAGAACGGACCGAATGCCGCCAGCGTTCTGCGACACCCTGGCGGCGAGCTGCGCGGAACGCACTTCGCTCAGATAACCGACGCTCATCTTCATCAGATGCGTGAACAGACGACGCTGATAGCGCGCCACGATATTGTTGCCGATCTTGGCGAGGGCGACCGCCTGGCCGTAGCCGGCAAGACCGCGTACGACAAAGGCAAGGAAAACAGCGCCGCTGATCCACCAGACCACTTCCCCGCGCTGTTTGGCAAAAGCCTCGTCGACAATGTCCTTGGTGATCCAGGCGGTGAACGCGGTCGTCGCCGCAACCAGCATTAGGCAGGCGATGGCGAACACATAGGTGCCGATATAGTCGCGGAAATTCTCCGAGAATATGCGTCTCAGAAGCGGCCAGATGGTTTCCCTATCCAGTGGTTCCTCTCGCGAATGCGGGCCCCTGCCCGGCGCCATTGGAGGCCTCATTCCGGGTGTTGGTCTGAACTGGTTCATGCGTGCAACATCTGCTTCTTCCAACGCCGACCGTCCGTTGTCACGCCAAACCGGCCGGGAGCGCGCGCATAGGCTGAGAGCCCTGAAAGCGCAGCCAGCGGATGGGTGATAACGCAAGTAGGTATGGATTTCATGAGTGTGGAATGCGGAGCCTTGTCTTCGAAAGCGTTTCGGAAATCGGGCCGCATCAGAACAGGAATGATCTTCTGCGCGATACCGCCGGCGATAAAGACGCCGCCCCGAGCCATGAAGATCAGAGCAAGGTCGCCGGCGACGCGACCGAGATAGGCGGCGAAAAGGTCAAGGGCTTCGGACGCCGCGGCATCCTCGCAGTCAAGCCCCGCCGCGGTGACTTCGGACGGTTTATTGCAAACAGGGTCCAGCCCGCCGGATTTGCAAATGGCCCTGTAGATGTTCAAAAGACCGTCGCCGCACAGGAGCTGTTCGGCGGAGATTCGTCCTTCGATGGGCTCCAGATACGGAAATATCTCAAAATCGCGCGACGAACGCGGTCCGAGATCGATATGTCCGCCTTCCCCGGGAACCGGAATCCACATGTGATGCGAGTGGACAAGACCTGCCACGCCAAGCCCCGTCCCCGGGCCGACCACCACTCGTGTAGCGTATTTCTCCGCCTTCGCCTCTCCGATTGCACGTAGATATTCCGGTTCGAGCGATGCGGCCGCCAGCGCCTGGGCTTCAAAATCATTCAGCACGATGACTTCCTCAAAGCCAAGCGATTCAATCATCGCATAGGGTCGAACAACCCAATTGCAATTGGTCAACTTGATCTCGTCACCATCGACCGGGGCTGCGATCGCAAAGATCGCCGATCGCGGTTGAACCGACGTGCTGTCGAGCACAACAGTCTGTATCGCCTCGTCAATCGTATCGAAATCTGCTGTCGCAAACACCGGAAAATCCCGAGGGCTCGCATTTGCATCAACCAAAATGGCGAAACGCGCGTTGGTTCCACCAATATCGCCGATAAGGATCGGAAAACTGACCGCGGCGTCCTGGTCATGTTTTTCGGTCATAGTGCGTTCTACTCTCGATAATCCACCCGGTGTGCTCGCACCGGCGCTCCGTCGCCGGTTATCGTACATAACCGATCTGGACTGGTCCCCTATAGGCAAGGTTGTCAGCAATTGAAAGATGCGATCCCCGCAAACGTCAAAGGACTAGGTGTGGCGGATTCTACATTTGATCTCGCTTGCCGCGCGCGCTCAAATGTCAAAACCGACCGTCAAACCACAAACTGCAAACTGGCCGTTGTTGCTTCCAACGCTCGCGCCGGCTTAACGGCGTTTGTCGCCGCCTTATTGCACAGCCGGGCGGGGTTTGGGAAGCGGTATGAGCGCGGGCATGGAATAAGGCGTCGTGACCGTTTCAACCGGCGCAAATGCGCTTGCGTCCGCGCCGGAATCGCGTGTCGCCGCCGAAGCGGAAGCCGGCGCGGCGGCCGCAAGCACGGCGCGACACACGGACGGTAGGTCCGACATCATGATATGGCGCGGCTTTGCGGGCTTTGTCGACGGCTTTGCAGGCTTCTTGGGCTTCAACGCGACATTGAACCACCAGTCGAGCGGCTCACCGCATCCGTCATCGGCAGGCACCGCATTCTGCGCCCTGCAGGCTTTTGAATTGTCCGGACAGCGTATCCGCACATGCATATGATAGTAATGTCCGTAGTAGGGCCTTACCTTGTTCAGGTTCTTGCGATCGCCTCTCCAGGTCTCGCACAGCTGCTTCTTGATCGCCGGATGGACGAGAACGCGCTGGACCTGCGGGTAGCTTGCGGCTCGCATGATCAGGCCGGCGTGGGCATACGTCCAAACTTTTGGATCGATGTCGACGCTGCCCGGCTTGAGAACCGAGATTGCGCTGATCGTTTCCCGATCCTGTCCGGTCAGGCGCCGGTCGGGCATGGGGGTCAGCCAGATATCCGCATCGAGCCCCACCTGGTGCGAAGCGTGTCCCGTCAGCATTGGCCCGCCCCTTGGCTGCGACATATCGCCTACCAGGAGACCCGGCCACCCGTCATGGCGCGCAGCGTCTTCCGACAATTGCCGGATCGTGTCGATCAATTGGGGATGTCCCCATCGCCGATTGCGCGACAGGCGCATGGCCTGCCAGCGCGGTCCATCCACGGGAAGCGCTACGCCGCCGGCAAGGCAGCCCTTTGAATAGAAACCGTAAGCCTGCGCATCCAGGCTGGAGGGGAGATCGGCGGCGCCAAAAAGCTGTTTGGCTGGCGTCTGGTCGGCGGCGAGCGAAGGGGCTCCGGCGGCGATGACGCCAATGGAGACCATTGCGACCCACCGCGCAACCCGTCGCATCCATGAATAAACACTCACCGTTCGCTCCCGCTATTCTCTTTGCTTGCTGCAAAGCCTACATCAACTCGGTTTCCCGCTCCATGCGGAAGGATCTGTTGTGACTGGCGCATATCGCAGCCGCCCGCGATTGCGGCGACGGTCCGCGGCTTTACATATATGTCACATTCGAATAAGGAGGCGACCATATTCAGACCGAAGTCAAAGGCATCAGCCAATTGCGGACCGGAACGCCGGTCCGCCCGTCACCGGGTCAAAACCATGTTGCACCGTCTGCCAGCCCGACCGGAGGATTGTATGCCAGGTGGTGCTGGGACCATTCAAACCAACCGTTCCGGTCCTGCGCCGTCCACTCGGGGATTCCACTGACCGGATGAACAGCCGTCTTTTGAAATTTCTCGTTGTCGGCGGGGTCGGATACGTGACGGACGCCGGTATCCTCATGGCGCTGTTGCGCTGGACGGAAATTGATCCGTTTACCGGCCGGCTCATCGCCATTGCGATCACCTTGCAAGTCACCTGGCTGCTGAACCGCCGTTTCACTTTCGAAAAGAGTCATCGTCACGCCGCCGTCGAGGGAATGCGTTACAGCGGCGTTGGCATTGCGAGCAGCTTGCTCAATTATCTGGTCTATTCCTGTCTTCTTGTTTTTGTTCCTACATTGCCGCCGGTCGCAGCCCTGACGCTCGGATCGGCCTCCGCTACGATTTTTTCCTACACAGGCTATGCGAAACTCGTTTTCGGCCGCTAATAGGGTCTATTCCGGCTATTGTGCCATGCAAAAAGTTTTACTGGTCTTTGAGATGAACAGTGTGCACTATGTCGCTCCGGAAAGCGGGCCGGTCTACCGGTTTGCTCAACGGACGACAGGGCAAAAGAGCGGGCAAGGGCGGATCACCTGGACCTGCTCCGGGCCTCCGCGTGGGATTTCGCCGGCGCCAAAGGGCAGCGCCGGGATCGGGAGAGACATCAGGGGATTCGTGTTTGACCATCTACGTAAAGCAGCGGGCATTTCCACCGAAACGCCTGGCCGGTTTCCATATGCGGACCGACGCAACGGGTTCGATACGACTACGGGAGCATTGAGCATATGATCGGACTGGTGCTTGTGACCCATGGCAAGCTTGCTCAGGAATTTCGCAATGCGCTTGAGCACGTGGTCGGGCCGCAAAAAAATCTTGAAACGGTGTCCATCGGACCCGAAGACGACATGGACCAGCGCCGGATCGACATCATTGAGGCCGTCGCGGCTGCCGAGGACGGTCACGGCGTCATCATCCTGACGGACATGTTTGGCGGCACGCCGTCCAACCTGTCGATTTCCGTGATGGACAATGGCCGGATCGAGGTGATCGCCGGCGTCAATCTTCCGATGCTGATCAAGCTCGCGAGCGCGCGAACGGAAAATGACATGGAAGCCGCCCTCGCCGATGCGCAGGAAGCCGGACGCAAGTATATCAACGTCGCCAGCCGGGTTCTCAGCGGTAAGTAGACATGAACCCGGTCAAAGCCATCCCGAGCCGTCGCTTCGATATTGTCAACAAGCGGGGGCTGCATGCGCGCGCCTCGGCCAAATTCGTGCAATTGGCGGAATCCTTTGACGCCGACATAACCGTTTCCAAGGATGGGGTCAGCGTCAACGGCACATCCATTATGGGACTGATGATGCTCGCCGCCAGTCCGGGTTGCTGTATTACTGTTACTGCGGAAGGGCCGGACGCCGAAAAGGCTCTCGACGCTCTCAACGATCTGGTGGCCAGCCGGTTCGGCGAGGACAATTGATCCCGGCGCGATCAAACTTTGTCCAATCACATAAAGACTTCTTTATATGCTGTTGCCCTTTGTCGCATTGCCTGTTAAACGGCGGCCAGACAAAGACAAACAACCGGGTTGCAGCCCGCATCCGCGCTGGAGACAAGCATGAGCACTGAAAATGACTACGTCGTATCGGACATCGGTCTTTCCGATTTCGGTCGCAAGGAGATCGAAATAGCGGAAACCGAGATGCCCGGGCTGATGGCGTGCCGGGAAGAGTTCGGCGAGGCCAAGCCTCTGAAGGGCGCGCGGATCACCGGTTCGCTGCACATGACGATCCAGACCGCGGTTCTGATTGAAACATTGAACGCGCTTGGCGCGGATGTGCGCTGGGCGTCCTGCAACATCTTTTCCACGCAGGACCATGCGGCTGCAGCAATTGCGGCGACCGGCACGCCGGTATTTGCGGTCAAGGGCGAGACGCTGGAGGAATATTGGACCTATACGGACCGGATCTTCCAGTGGCCGGACGGCGAACCATCGAACATGATCCTCGACGATGGCGGCGACGCAACGATGTACATCCTGCTGGGCGCGCGCGCCGAGGCCGGCGAGGACGTGCTGTCTTCTCCGGGCAGCGAGGAAGAGGAAGTCCTTTTCGCGCAGATAAAGAAGCGCCTTGCAGCCTCTCCGGGATTCTTCACCAGGCAGCGCGATGCGATCCGCGGCGTGACCGAGGAGACGACGACGGGCGTGAACCGTCTGTACCAGCTTCAGAAGCAGGGACTACTGCCGTTTCCGGCGATCAATGTGAACGACTCGGTGACGAAGTCGAAATTTGACAACAAGTATGGCTGCCGTGAATCGCTGGTCGACGGGATCCGTCGCGCGACGGATGTCATGATGGCCGGCAAGGTGGCGGTCGTTTGCGGTTACGGCGACGTCGGCAAGGGGTCGGCGGCTTCGCTGCGCGGCGCGGGCGCCCGCGTCAAGGTGACCGAGATTGATCCAATCTGCGCGCTCCAGGCGGCGATGGACGGCTTCGAGGTCGTTCAGCTTGAGGACGTGGTCTCCACGGCCGACATCTTCGTGACGACGACGGGCAACAAGGACGTGATCCGGATCGAGCATATGCGCGAGATGAAGGACATGGCGATCGTCGGCAATATCGGCCACTTCGATAACGAGATCCAGGTGCAGGCCCTGCGCAACTACAAATGGACGAACGTGAAGCCGCAGGTGGACATGATTGAGTTTCCGGACGCCAGCCGGATGATCCTGTTGTCGGAGGGACGTCTTCTGAACCTCGGCAATGCAACCGGTCATCCGTCCTTCGTCATGTCGGCGTCGTTCACCAACCAGGTTCTTGCGCAGATCGAGCTTTATGCGCGGGGCGACCAGTACGGCAATGAAGTCTACGTGCTTCCGAAGCATCTGGACGAGAAGGTGGCGAAGCTGCACCTCGACAAACTGGGCGCGCGGCTGAGCGAACTTTCCGACGAACAGGCCAGCTATATCGGCGTCGAGACGACCGGACCATACAAGCCGGAACACTACAGATACTGATTTTTCAGATTCTTCCCACAATATATGGTAGGCGCGCCCTTGACAGAGGGCGCGCTTTCTTTTTTTCGCCGCGCGGCTTCACGCTGATTCGCCAATAAGTTATTCTGAATTCACAATGATTCGCGGACCCGACGAGGACAAGACGGGCCGCGTTGCAGGGCTGTCTTGGCAGAATGCGGCAAAGAGGTACAAGACATGCCGGGCACGAACGTGTCTTCAAGGGCTGAGTCCAGTCGGACCAGCGCCGGCGGTAGATTCATAACTTGGTTTTCGGGGATCCGCTCTGGAACTCCGGTCCTCACGTTTTTGGGCTGTGTCGCCATCACGGCTGCGACGGGACGATCCCTGGCGCAGGACTTGCGCGGGCTTGAGACCGTCGAGACAGACGGCGGAATGGGTCCTTTTTCCAGCTCCTTCGACCTCATCTATCTCTCGCTGGTCATCGGCGCGGTGTCCGCTGCAATGATTTCAGCAATATGGATGATTCGTGAACGCGCGCGCACGGCGCAGAAGGCGGATGAACTGCGAATCAGCCTGGCCCAGGCCCAGACTGACCTATCGCGCTATGAAGCGCTGATTGCAGAGAATGATCGCTGTTACGTCATCTGGGACGGTGATTTACCGCCGCATGTACTCGGCAGCCTTGCTTCTCACGTCAGCGCTCTGCGCTCCGACAGCGACCTGCTTGCCTTCGGCAAATGGCTGGACCCCAAATCCGCGGCAGAGATGGACGATGCGGTGGACAAGCTGCGCAGCCGGGCCAAGGTCTTCGAATGCTCTGTCGAAACCCGTGACGGCGAAATGCTGGAAATTCAGGGAAGAACGCTCGGCGGTCGCGCCTTTATCCGGTTCTGCGTCCTGGCCGATCTGCAGGCGGAGCTGGCGGCGACGGAATCCGAACGCAGCCGGCTCGCTGCACGCTCGGAATCGCTGCAAGCTCTCATGGACAAGCTCGAGACGCCCATTTGGCTGCGGGACAGCGACGACCGCATGGTCTGGGTCAACCAGGCCTACGCAGCGGCCGTGGAGGCATCGGATTGCCGCGAGGCGATCGAAAAGGAGATCGAGTTGCTTGGAACGCAGGCGCGCCACAAGATCGCGTCACATACGACGCATGAGCGGCCATTCGTTGGAAAGGTGTCGACCGTGGTCCACGGCAACCGCACTTTCTTCGACATCACCGAAGCGAGAACCTCGTCGGGCACGGCCGGCTACGCCGCCGACATCACCGAGACCGAAGCTGTTCGCGAGGAGCTCAGACGAACTATCGACAGTCACGCAGAAACGCTGAACCTCCTGACGACCCCGGTCGCCATGTTCGACGGTGACCAGTGCCTGCAGTTTTACAATCAGGCCTTTCAGGATCTCTGGGGGCTCGAAACGCCGTTTCTGAAAAACCGCCCGACCAATTCGGAGCTTCTCGAAAAGCTGCGCACCGCCGGCCGACTGCCGGAACAGCCCTCCTGGCGTGACTGGAAGGAAGAAACGCTTTCGGTCTACCGATCCGTTGATCCGGAGCCGCGCCTGTGGCATCTCGCCGACGGACAGACGCTGAACGTCTTCGCCAATATTCATCCAGGCGGCGGCGTAACCTGGGTGTTCGAGAACCTGACAGAAAAATACGACCTTGAATCCCGCTACAACACGCTGGTTAAAGTGCAGGGCGAAACCATTGATCACCTTGCCGAAGGGGTTGCGGTCTTTGGCGCCGATGGCCGTCTGCGCCTGTCCAACCCTGCCTTCCGCGCGCTCTGGACAATTCCGGAAAAATCGGCGGCTGCAGGGGTGCATGTTCGGGAAATCGCGGGGCTCTGCAAGCCTTCCCACGACGGCCCGGACGGCTGGCCCTTCTTCACCTCTGTCATCACCGGTTACGACGAAGAGCGTCGAACGCATCAGGGGCGCCTGACGCTGAACAGCGGGCTCATTGTCGATTATGCGGTCGTGCCGCTACCGGATGCGCAAATCATGCTCGCCTTCCTCAACGTCACGGACAACGCGATGGTCGAAAAGGCGCTGACGGAGAAAAACGACGCGCTGCGCAAGGCCGATGCGCTCAAAAACGATTTCGTGCAGCACGTCTCGTATGAACTCCGCTCTCCGCTCACCAACATTATCGGTTTCACCGATCTTCTGAAGACGCCTCAGGTCGGCGATCTCAACGAGCGGCAGGCCGAATATGTCGAACATATCTCCACCTCGTCTTCCCTGCTCCTGACCATCGTCAACGACATTCTCGACCTTGCGACCGTCGACGCCGGGATCATGGAACTCAATATGACAAGCGTGGATGTCATCCAGGTAGCGGAAGAGGTCGGCGAACTGTTCGCAACCCGGCTCAAGGAAGACGATATTTCCCTGCGCGTCAACGCGCCGGACTCGATCGGCCGCATCGTCGCCGACGAACAGCGCCTCAAGCAGATCCTGCTCAAGCTGCTCGGCAACGCCGCGAATCATGCGCCCGCCGGTAGCGCGATCGACCTTTCCTGCACGCGTGAGGGCGAGGATATCGTTTTCGCCGTGTCCGACACCGGCGCTGGCATTCCTGACGACGTGTTGCAGACGATCTTCAAACGCTTTGAGTCGCATGCGCCCAACGGCCGGCGCAGCGGCGCAGGCCTTGGTCTCTCCATCGTCGACAGTTTCGTCAGGCTGCACAATGGCAGGGTCGACGTGAGAACTTCGCAGGGCAAGGGCACGACCGTGATCTGCCGCCTTCCGGCCAACGCCGAGATTCAGGCGGACGCCGCGGAGTAGGCGTCCTTGCCAAACGGAACCGATATCGACTATCGCCAAGCGATGACCATCCGGACCGAAACCCTTCAGCTGGAGAATGAAGCCGCGACCGCGCAACTCGGCCAGGATCTCGCCCTGGCTGTTGCTGTCGGCGACTGCGTCGCCCTTGCCGGCGATCTTGGAGCGGGAAAATCGACGTTGGCGCGCGCGCTGATCCGGGCGATCGCCGATGACGACGAACTGGAAGCGCCGAGCCCCACCTTCACGCTCGTCCAGACCTATGAATTGCGCCTGCCGGTCGCCCATATCGACCTCTACCGGATCTCCGACCCGCAAGAGATCGATGAACTCGGCCTTGACGACGCGCTCGCCACGGGCGTCGCCCTGATCGAGTGGCCAGAAAGGGCGGAAGGGGAACTGCCGGACGAGACAATCCAGATCGCCTTCGCGGAAGCTGGCGCCGGACGATCCGTCACGATCTCCGGTCCTCCGGAACCCATGGACCGTATCGCGCGAACGCTTCGGATCCGGGCCTTTCTGGACAAATTTCGGCCAGGCGCCCAAAGACGATACTTCCAGGGCGACGCCTCGACCCGGCGATTCGAACTGATACGCGGAGAAAACGGCGAGGCGCTTTTCCTGATGGATTCGCCGGAAAAGCCCGCCGGTCCCGTGGTGCGCGACGGCAAGGCCTACACGGCTATCGCCCATACGGCGCTGACGGTTGCGCCTTTCGTCGCAATAGCCGATTTCCTGCGCGCTTCCGGCTTTCGGGTTCCGGAGATCGTCGCCTGTTTGCTGGATGACGGCATTCTGCTTGTCAGTGATCTCGGGCGGACCGGCGTGCTCGACGCGCATGGCCTGCCGATCGAGGAACGGCTGTCAACGGCGATCGACTGCCTGGTGAAGCTGCACCGTACGGCGATCCCGCCCTCCATTCCGGTCTCCGGCGGGCCGGACTACGTGATACCGCCCTACGACGCCGACGCCATGATGATCGAGGTAGAGCTCTATCTCGACTGGTATCTGCCCCAATTCGCCGGCGAGACGGTGACGGCCGGGGAGCGTGACCGCTACATCGCGGCCTGGCGGGCTGTTATCGACAGGCTACAAAACACCGAACAAAGCCTGGTTCTGCGCGACTTCCACTCCCCCAACCTGCTGTGGAATGCTTCCGGACAGGGAACCGACCAGATCGGCATCGTGGATTTCCAGGATGCGCTCACCGGTCCGGCCGCCTATGACGTCGCGTCGCTCGTTCACGACGCGCGGGTGACAGTCGATCCGAGGCTCGCCAAACGACTGGTGGCGCGTTATCTCGATGCGCGCGGGGACGACGCGGATTTCGACAAGGAGGGCTTCCTGGAGGCGCTCGCCATTACCCAGGCGCAGCGCGCCACCAAGATTCTTGGTATTTTCGTGCGGCTGAAAGAGCGAGACGGCAAACCCGGATATATCGCGCATCTGCCGCGCATCCGCGCCTATCTCGCCGAGGCTCTGCGACACCCGGCGCTAAATTCCTTGCATGAACACTATTATCGGGCTGGTATCGGCCCAGACGAATCATAGCGGACC
Organism: Flavimaribacter sediminis; assembly: GCF_019492055.1. GTDB lineage: Bacteria > Pseudomonadota > Alphaproteobacteria > Rhizobiales > Rhizobiaceae > Flavimaribacter > Flavimaribacter sediminis. The sequence goes on from NZ_JAICBX010000002.1 coordinate 1,146,053, forward strand.
ATCCGCCGGGGAACGCATCATGCCCAAAACAGCCATGATCCTGGCAGCAGGTCTTGGAACCCGCATGCGACCGATCACCGACACGCTGCCGAAGCCGCTGGTCACGGTCGCGGGACGGAGCCTGATCGACCACGCCATCGACAATCTCGTCGCGGCCGGCGTCAAACGGACCGTGGTGAATGTCCATTATCGCGGCGCTCAGTTGCGTGAGCACCTGCAGACGGTCGACCGTATCGAGATCGAGATTTCCGACGAGACCGATAGGTTGCTCGATTCCGGCGGCGGCATTGTGAAGGCTTTGCCGCTGCTTGGCGCCGATCCTTTCGCGATCGTCAACGCCGACACGTTCTGGCTGGAATCGCCGGGCGGCGACGTCTCAAGCCTCCGGGCAATGGCCGACGCCTGGGACGGGAATCGGATGGACATGCTTCTGATGACGGCCCGCCTCGACCAGTGCACGGGATATGACGGCAAGGGCGATTTCCTGGTCGATGCGGATGGCCGGTTGCGCCGTCACGACCGCGTGTCCGCTGATCCGGTGGTCTATCCGGGCGCGGCGATCATCCATCCGCGCATATTCGAGGACGCGCCGAATGAGCCCTTCTCTCTCAATTGGTGCTTCGACCGGGCAATCGCCTCCGACCGCCTGTTCGGTTTTGCCATGAGCGGTCATATCCTGACCATCGGCACGCCCGAAGCGATCGGCGAAGCCGAAACGGTGATGGCCCGGTTCGGCGCAAACCCATGACGCGCAAAAAGCTTTTCACGATCCCGCCCGGCGCGCCATTTCTCAAGGTGCTGGCGGCGCGCCTGTGCGACGGAACGCTGATTGAGGGATTTTACCATCGCGCCGACAACCCGCTGTCACTAGCCTCCGCCGTAATATATGTTCCGACACGCAGGGCGGCGCGCGCGCTGCGATCCGAGTTCGTAGACCTGCTGCCTGCCCCAAGCGCCATCTTGCCGGTCATCCGGCCGCTGGGAGACTATGACGAGGACGCGGGCTTTTTTGACGAGACGATTGCGCAGGAGGACCTTGCGCCGCCCGTTGGCCAGACAGAAAGGCTGCTCGAACTCGCCAACCTGATTCTGGCCTGGAAACGCAGGCTGCCGCAGGCCGTCGCCGACGTGCATGGCGATCACCCGCTGCTCGCGCCGGCGAACCCCGCGGACGCCGTGTGGCTGGCCAGAAGCCTTGCCGACCTGCTCGATTCCATGGAGACCGAGGAACGGCCCTGGTCGGCGCTTTCCGATATCAGCAGCGAGGATCATGCGCGCTGGTGGCAACTGTCGCTGGAATTCCTCAAGATCGCCTCGGTCTTCTGGCCGCAGCGGCTGGTCGAACTGGACAGATCGAGCGCGGCCGCGCATCGCAATGTCGTCTTGCGCGCGGAGGCCGAACGCCTGAAGAGCGCTCCTCCAGACGGACCGGTCGTCATCGCCGGGTCAACGGGATCGATCCCCGCGACGGCCGAGTTGATGCGAACCGTAGCCAGCATGGAGCGTGGCGCCGTGGTGCTGCCGGGTCTGGATTTCAACATCGGCGACGCGACATGGCCGCTCGTCGGCGGCGCGCCACGGGACGGATTTTTCGACCCGGCGATCTGCGCTCATCCGCAATATGGCCTGTTCGCCCTGCTCGCAAAACTCGAAGCCGGCCGTGACGAGGTGTCAAGCCTCGCAGAACCGGATGCGGATATGGCCCTGCGCAATCGCATAGTCTCGACCGCGCTGCTGCCTGCGGAAGCCACGCAAAGCTGGGTCGAAAGTGATCTGACTCCTACGGAAATCGCGGGGGCCTGCAGACGCATCGACCTGATCGAGGCGGCGAACGAGCGCGAGGAAGCCCTGGCGATTGCAACAGCCATGCGGCTTTCGGCCGAGCCGGAAGCAGCGAGCCAGCCGCGCAATGTGGCGCTGGTGACGCCGGACCGCAACCTGGCGCGCCGGGTATCCGCCGAACTCAGGCGCTTCGGGATCGGCGCCGACGATTCCGGCGGACAGTCGCTTGCTCTCACTCCGCCAGGCGCAATCTGCCGGCTCATACTTGCCGCCTGCTGCCGGCCGCAGGATCCGGTGGCGCTTTTGTCACTGCTGAAACATCCGCTCGCCCGCTTCGGCGGAACGGCGGCCGATGCGCGCCAAAACGCCCGTCTTTTCGAACGGATCGTGCTTCGCGACGCCAGGTTTCCGGTTGAAACCGATGCGATCGTCGCGGCGTTCGACCTCCGCCTTGCGGAACGCCAGGCGGAGGCGCGTCATGCGCCCTTCTGGTGGCGACGCCTGACTGACGCCGATATTCAGCGCTGCCGAACCTTCGCCGAAACCGTGGAAACCGCCCTTGCGCCCCTGACAGGCGTAAAGGCTGCGCTGCCGGTCGCTGAATGGGTCGGCAAGACGATCGAGGCGCTGGAGGCGGTGGCGGCGGACGACCGCGGCGACCTTTCGAACCTGTGGTCGGGAGAGGCCGGAGAGCAATTGTACGGCCTGCTTGCGGAGATGCTGGAGGATCGCTCCGGCCTTGCCTGCAGCGCCTTCGAATGGGCCGGCATGACGCCGGCGTTGCTGGCCGGCGAGATGGTCAAACCGCGCGCAGGGAGCCATCCCCATGTGTTCATTTGGGGTTCTCTCGAAGCGCGTCTTCAGCCAGTCGACACGCTGATCATGGCCGGCCTCAACGAGGGAACCTGGCCCGGTCAGACCTCGACCGATCCTTTCCTCTCGCGGAGTATGATGGCGGATATCGGCCTTGAGCCGCCGGAAAGGCGGATCGGGCTCGCGGCCCATGATTTTCAGATGAATCTTGGCGCACCCCATGTCATCCTCTCGCGCTCCGCGCGGTCTGCGAATGCGCCAACGGTGCCTTCCCGCTGGCTGCAGCGGCTTCTTGCGATCGTCGGCGACAACGACGCGACGGCCATGCGCTCGCGCGGAGGCCGCTTCGTGCAATGGGCCAGCGATCTCGATCTTGCCGACGACATGCCGCTCGCCGCCCGGCCGGCCCCGAAACCGCCGGCGGAGCTGCAGCCGAAGCGTTACTCCTTCAGCGAAGTCCAGAAACTGCGGCGCGACCCCTATGCGATCTACGCCAGGCGCGTATTGCGGCTCGACCCGCCGGAAGAACTCGGCCTGGAGCCGGGACCTGCGGAGCGCGGCACCCTGTATCACGGCATCGCCGAGCAATTCGCCATCGTGGCCGGTCAGGTCGACGCCGAGGACCGTTTGCGCGATATCTGGCGACAGACTTTCGAGGAAGCCGGCTTGCCCGCGCATATCCGGATCATCTGGCAGACCGAGTTCGAACGGATCGCCGGGCCGCTGATCGAATGGGAACGCGGCCGAGACGCTACGATCGCGACACGCCATACCGAAATTCGCGCGGCCTACGACATAGACCAATGCGGCGTTCTGTTGACAGGGATCGCGGACCGGATCGACATTGCTCATGATGGAACGGTCGAGATCATCGATTTCAAGACCGGCAGTTCGCCGAGCCGGAAAGTCGCCTGGACCCTGCTCGACCCGCAATTGCCGCTGGAGGGCGCGGCCCTCATGGCCGGCGCATTCGCCGGGGTCGATCCTCTCGATCCGGAGCATCTGATCTATGTGCGGCTCCGTCCCGACGACAACTTCAAGGCGGAGTGTGTGGACGGGTCGATCCGCGGATATCCGGACGCGAAGTCGGCGACGGATCTTGCGACGGAATCGCTCGCCCGTTTCACCGATCTGATCAACGCGCTGGCGCGCGGCGAACTCGGCTTCGCCTCGCAGGTCATTCCCGACGCCGCCGCTCAATACGGCCGCGAATACGACCATCTCGCCCGCGTCCAGGAATGGTCCGTGCTGGAAGACAGCCCGAACGGGGATGGCGAATAATGAGCGATTCCTTCGACATCACCTGGACGCAGGCGCAGCAGGAAAAAGCCTCCAATCCGGCCCGGTCCGCCTGGGTGTCGGCGAACGCCGGCTCGGGCAAGACGCATGTGCTGGCGCAGCGGGTCGTCCGGCTCTTGCTGAACGGTTGCCGGCCATCCGCCATTCTCTGCCTGACCTATACGAAGGCGGCCGCCTCGGAGATGTCGAACCGGGTGTTCGAGCGGCTGGCGGAATGGACAAGGCTGGATGACGCCGCGCTGTCGGCGAGGCTTGCGGACATCGAGGGCCGAAGGCCGGACGCCCTGCGCCTCGCCTTCGCCCGCCAGCTGTTCGCGCGCGCGCTGGAAACGCCGGGCGGTCTGAAAATCCAGACCATTCACGCCTTCTGCGAGGCGGTGCTGCACCAGTTTCCGCTGGAAGCCAATGTGGCCGGCCATTTCGAGGTTCTCGACGAGGCCGGCGCGCGACGACTGCTCGACGAGGCCCGCGAAGCTCTGCTGACAGAGGTGGCGCAGGAGGCCGACGCGCGCCTGGTCGAGGCGTTCAGAAACGTGCTGGCCGCCACCGGCCAGTGGGGCATGGACCGGCTGTTCGAGGAGATCGTCGGAGAGCGCGCCGCCATCAATGAATTCGGGCTTGCGGCGGAACGCCAAGGCGGCGAAGAAAAGCTGTTGCGCAGGATCACGGGGCTCGATCCGGACGATACCGAGGATTCCATATTGAGCTCGGTCTGGCCGCTCGCAGGATTTCAGGGACCAGCGCTCGCCGAATTCGCAGACGTCGCGCGCAGTCAGAAAGCAAAGCGGGCGCGTGAATTCGTTGACGGGCTGATGCGGGCCGAGGCGCTGGACGAACCGCAGGACCGCTATACAGAGCTTGCGACGCTGTTTCTGACGTCGGAAGGCAAGCCCCGCAAACTCGCCTCCCTGGCGACCAAGTCAATCCAGGAGGCCATTCCCGATCTGGAAGACCGAATTGCAGAGGCCCAGGATCATTTCATCGCGGCGCGCGACCGGCTGCAGAGGTTGCGCATGGTGTTTCTCACTTGCGACGCGCTGGTTCTCGCACGCCGTCTCGACAGCGGCTACGAGGCGCTGAAGCGTCGCGACGGCAAACTGGATTTCGACGACCTTGTCGCTCGAACCGGCGCGTTGTTGGCGCGTGACGGCGCGGGCCCATGGGTGCACTACAAGCTCGATCGCGGGATCGACCATATTCTCGTCGACGAGGCCCAGGACACGAGCCCCGAACAATGGGCGGTGATCAGTCGGCTCGCCGCAGAATTCTTTGCTGGCCAATCGTCGCGCGAAACGCTTCGCACCCTGTTCGCTGTCGGCGACGAGAAGCAGTCGATCTACTCCTTCCAGGGCGCGCGGCCGGACCTCTTCCGGATCAAGCAGCGTGAATTCAGCCTCATGGCCCGCGACGCCGACCGGCATTTCGAACAGCCGCGACTGCGGCTTTCCTTCCGCTCGACGGCGAGCGTGCTTTCGGCGGTGGACGACGTTTTCGAGCCGGAAGAGATCCGGCGCGGACTCGGCGAACCGGGCGAGCCGGTCGCCCACAGCTCCCACAGAGGCGGCGAACCGGGCGTCGTCGATTTGTGGGACATGATCGGCAAGCAGGCAAGCGACGACCACGACGACTGGCGCGCGCCTTTCGACGCGATCGCAGAAACCGCGCCGCCGGCGGAACTGGCGCGCCGGATAGCCGGGACGATCGTCGAGTGGCTTCGCCATGAAGAATGCATCGTGCGCTCCGGCGTGAAGCGGCCGATCACCGCCGGAGACATCCTCGTGCTGGTGCGCAAGCGGGACGCATTCGTCAACGCGCTGATGCGCGAATTGAAGAAGGCGCAGATCCCTGTGGCTGGCGCGGACCGGCTCATACTGACCGGGCATATCGCCGTTCAGGACCTGATGGCGCTCGGTCGGGTGATGCTGATGCCTGGAGACGATCTTTCGCTGGCGGCCATCCTCAAGAGCCCGCTGTTCGGTTTTGACGAGGACATGCTGTTTCGCCTGGCGGCCGAGCGGCCTGAACGGGCGAGCCTGTTTGATCATCTGGCAACGCTTGCGGAATCGGAAGGCGGCGCCTGGTTGGAATCGTATTCCCGGCTGTCCGGACTGCTTGCGATCGCCGACGCCGCGTCGCCCTTTGAATTCTACGCCCGCCTGCTCGGACCTGACGGCGGCAGGCAGCGTTTCCTCGCCCGGCTTGGCACGGAAGCCGGCGACATTCTGGACGAGTTTCTTTCGTTCTGCCTCGATCATGAATCCGGCGACCTTCCAGGGCTTCAGGCGCTGATCGCGTCACTGGAAAGCGCCTCTCCCGTCATCAAGCGCGAACTGGAGCAGGGACGCGACGAGATCCGCATCATGACGGGGCACGCCTCCAAGGGGCTCGAGGCGCCGGTGGTCTTCCTGGTGGATTCCGGAGGCAAACCGGCTGACGAACGCCATGCGCCGCGCCTGCAGACGTTGCCGATAGAGGCCGCAACCGGATTGCCGGTGTCCGCGCCGCTCTGGATTCCCGGCAAAAGCTACGCGAACAGCGTCGGCGACGCGATGAAATCGGACTGGCTTTCAGCCATGGACGACGAATACCGTCGGCTTCTTTATGTCGGGATGACGCGCGCCGCTGACCGGCTGATCGTCTGCGGCTATCACGGGATCAAGGTTCCCTCCTGGCGTCACTGGCACGCAACCGTGAAAGAGGCCTTCTCTGACAACGCCTCCGTGACACCCATGACTTTCAGCGCGGGGGGCGCGCAATGGGAGGGGCTGCGCTACACGCAGCACGACGCCGAGGGCTTTCATCGGCAATCGGGCCCGGCCGCGCCCGAAAGCGACCATCCGCCGCTTCCCGGCGCCCTTGGCCGCCCGCTGCCAAAACCGGCGCGGCTGCCGCGACCGTTGACGCCGTCATCGACGGGCCTTGCGGTCGAGGCCGAACCCTCTGACGCGCCGGTCATGACGTCGCCCTTCGACAACGAACGGGGCGACGAGCGGCCGCTGGAGCGCGGCCGGGTCGTTCACAGGCTTCTGCAGCTTCTGCCCGACCAGGCGCCGGCCGAACGGCGGCGTCTGGCTGCGCGCTATCTGGGTCGGGCGCTTCCCGACTGGAGCCCGCCGGACTGCGAAGCCCTCGCCGACAGCATTCTTGAGATTCTGGAGGATCCCCGGTTCGCGCCGGTGTTCTCACCCGCAAGCCGGGCGGAGGTTTCGATGATGGGCACACTGGAGATCGCCGGCGAGCAACGGGCAGTCTCGGCGCGGCTCGACCGGCTGGCCGTCTCGGAGGGGGAGGTGTTGATCGTCGATTACAAGACCGACCGCAATCCGCCCGCCGACGAAAGCGGGGTCGCCCAGGTGTACCTGACGCAGCTTGCGCTTTACCGCGCGCTTCTGCAGCCGATCTACCCGGACCGGACGGTGCGCGCGGCGTTGCTCTACACGGAAGCTCCGCGCCTGATCGTCTGCGACAACCGGCGCCTCGACGAGACGCTTTTAGCGCTGTCGACAATGTGAGCGCGTCCGCCTTGAAATTCTGCCGGCCGTGTCTGATATTAGATCCAACGACAGGGTCCGATTCTTTTCGGGCCCGAATTCAATTCGAAGGAGCAAATTCATGGCCACTGTGAAGGTCGACAATGCAAATTTCGAGAAGGAAGTCCTCAATTCCGCCGAGCCGGTGGTAGTCGACTTCTGGGCCGAATGGTGCGGACCGTGCAAGATGATCGCCCCCAGCCTAGAGGAAATCTCTGCGGAGATGGAAGGCAAGATCAAGGTCGCAAAGCTTAACATCGACGAAAATCCGGAGCTCGCCGCCCGCTACGGCGTGCGTTCGATTCCGACGCTGACCATGTTCAAGGCGGGCGAAGTCGCCGACATGAAGGTGGGCGCTCTGCCGAAATCGGCGCTGTCCAGCTGGATCAGCGGCGCCGTCTGAGCCAAACCGCTTTTCCCACGCATTCAGCCCGCAAGGCTTTAAGGCCTTGCGGGTTTTTCTTTGCCCAGTGCAGGCTGGCTTTGGGTCGCAAAGGCTGGTTTTGCAGTAAGACCGAATCGATCCCGGCTCGGGGGCCGGCTTGAAAGAGGGAAGAAAAGCGTAGCAGTTTTAAGTCTTTGTATTTTCTATATATTTCCAGCGCGCGCACCTGTTTGCCTTTTCCTTTGGCTTTGTTTCGGGAATTTGGATTTTTCGCTCGTTGGAGATCTGGCTTCGTTTCGGGAATCGGCGATTTTCGATACGACGCATCCTCGGAAGCACCACAAATTCTACCTTCTTCCGGCGGGCTGAGCGCAACAGGACCGGGCGTTCATCCAATCTGGCTTTGTTTCGGGATTTTCAGTTTTCCATCTTTCAGGACGGTCTGGCTTTGTTTCGGGAATCGGCGTTTCTCACCGTTTTTGAGCGCCTGGGCCGACACTGAATCCGTGTTGCGAAAGGCGCATATATAGCACATCCAGCCCAAAAATGCACCTTAAGTTCTGTCTTTGTTCTGCAGATTGCCGCTACTGTGGCGGGGTTCCGTTTTCGGCCAGGATCTCGCCGACCAGATAGAGCGAGCCGCAGATCAGGATGCGCGGGGGGACGTCGAGCTTTTTCCAGTCTTCAGCCATCAGGTCGAGCGCCTGGTAGACGTCGATGGCCGGCTGTGCCGTCAGGCCGGCCCGCGCAGCGTCATCGGCCAGCGCGACCGGATCGATGCCGGCTTCCGAACCGCTGACAGGTATGGCGTAGACGTGGCGCACCATATCCTCAAAGACGCGAAAATAACCGAGCGGATCCTTGGTGTTGATCATGCCGGCGATCAGAAACAGCGGCCGCGAGAAACGCTCCTCGAGCTCAGCCAGGGTTTCGGACACGACAACGGCCGCGCCCGGATTATGGCCGCCGTCGACCCAAACTTCTGCGCCGGGCAGCGCCGCGTCGACGATCCGGCCGGACGACAGGCGCTGCATGCGGCCCGGCCAGCTGACAGTCTGCAGGCCTTTTTCGATCGCCTCCGGCGGACAAGCGAACTCCGCGGCCCTGATCGTACGGATGGCGGCGGCCGCATTTGCGATCTGGTGGCGGCCGTTCAGCGCGGGCAACGGAAGATCGAGCAGGCCGGTCTCATCCTGATAGACGAGGCGTCCGTGTTCTTCAAAGGCCTGGAAATCCTGTCCGTAGACGCTCAACGGGCTTCCAAGCCGGTCGGCGGCCGAAACGATCGTTTCGCGCGCCGCGTCCTCGGATTGAGCGCCGACCACAACCGGACATCCCGGCTTGATAATGCCGGCCTTCTCCGCTGCGATCAGCTCCACCCGGTCACCCAGAAAGGCCTGATGGTCGAGCGCGATCGGCATGATCAGGCTGACTGCGGGATCGCTGAGGATGTTGGTTGCGTCGAAACGCCCGCCAAGCCCGACTTCGACAATCGCGACGTCGGCCGGCTGTTCGCTGAAAAGCAGGAACATGACAGCGGTCAGGATCTCGAAAACCGTTATGGGCTGGCCGCCATTGGCCTCGGCTACGCGTTCGATGGCGTCGGCGAAGAGATCATCGTCGACAAGCTGACCCGGCCCCGGTTTCGAGGCTATGCGATAGCGCTCATGCCAGCTCACAAGGTGCGGCGAGGTATGGACATGAACGCCAAGGCCGGCCGCTTCCAGCATGGACCGGCAAAACGCCGTCGCCGACCCCTTGCCGTTGGTGCCGGCCACATGGATGACGGGCGGCAGACGGTCCTGGGGATCGCCGAGGCGGCTCAACAGTTTACGTATGCGTTCGAGCGTAAGATCGAAACCCTTCGGATGAAGGGTCATCAGTCGTTCGATCGCTTCAGTCGCTCTTGTCTTTGTCACCTGGCTCCGGTCCGGCGGCGTCGGACGTCTCGAGTTCCTCGTCAACAGCGGGCGGTTCCGCGGTTTCGGCCAGCGGCGCTTCGGCTTCCGGCTCCCCTGCGACTGCCTCAGGGCCGACAGGCTCTTCAGGCGCAGGCAGTCCCATCAGCATCCTGAGCAGGCTGACAAGCGTGTCCGGCAGTTCGTGGCGGGTCACCACCATATCGACCATGCCGTGTTCCATCAGGTATTCCGATGTCTGGAAGCCTTCCGGAAGCTTCTCATGGACGGTCTGCTCAATGACGCGCTTGCCGGCAAATCCGATCTCCGCGCCCGGTTCGGCGATATGGATGTCGCCGAGCATGGCGTAGGACGCCGTTACGCCGCCGGTCGTCGGGTTGGTCAGCACGACGATATAGGGCAGGCCCGCCTCTTTCAGCATTTCCACGGCGACCGTGGTCTTGGGCAACTGCATCAGGGAGAGAATGCCTTCCTGCATGCGCGCGCCGCCGGAAGCGGGAAACATCACCAGCGGGCATTCGTTCCTGATCGCCGTCTCGAAGGCCTGGACGATCGCCTCGCCCGCAGCCACGCCGAGCGAACCGCCGATGAAGTTGAAATCATGCGCGCAGGCGACGAGCTTCAGCCCCTTGACTGTCCCGATGCCTGCGACGATGGAATCTTCCAGACCTGTCTTTGATCGATTGTCGCGCAGCCGGTCGGTGTATTTTTTGGAATCGCGGAATTTCAGCGGATCCTGCTGAACCTGCGGCGCGGGCAACTCCTCGAATTCGCCCGCGTCGAACAGGTAGCCAAGACGCTGCCGCGCTGTGACCCGCATGTGGTGGCCGGACCCCGGAATGACCCACATGTTTTCCTCAAGATCGGTGTGAAACACCATCTCACCGGTCGACGGGCATTTGATCCAGAGGTTTTCCGGCACCTCACGGCGGCCAAGCATGGAGCCGAATTTCGGCCGTACAAAGCTGGTAATCCAGTTCAAGGCGAACTCCTGTCAATCTGGAGTGTTACGTACCTTCATAATTGGTTATTTATTCGGCTGCGGCAAGGCGTGCGGCGCGCACTCCGTCGGCAAGAGACCGAACAAGATCGGTTACGGCTTGCACCGTATCTCCGGTGGCGCCGTTCTGATCGTCAAGCGAACCGGCGATAGCGTTTACGATCGCCGTTCCAACGACGACGCCGTCCGCCGTCGCTCCGATGGCGCGCGCCTGCTCGCCGGTCTTCACGCCGAAGCCGACGCAGACCGGCAGTTGCGTGTGACGCTTGATGCGCCTGACAGCGGCGCCGACATTGTCCGTATCGGGCAGGGCCGAACCGGTGATCCCGGTCATCGAGACGTAGTAGACGAACCCCGACGTATTGTTGAGAACGGCGGGAAGGCGCCGATCGTCGGTGGTTGGCGTCGCCAGACGGATGAAGTTGACGCCCTTCTCCAGCGCGGGCAGGCACAATTCGTCGTCCATTTCCGGCGGCAGATCGACAATGATCAGCCCGTCGAGACCGGCGGCGACTGCTTCGGTCAGGAAGCGGTCCACACCGTAAATGTAGATCGGGTTGTAGTATCCCATGATCACGATCGGCGTCTCGTTGTCGGTCTTCCGGAACTCGCGGACCATTTCAAGGGTCTTCGCCAGGGTCTGGCCGCCCTTCAGAGCCCTTTGTCCCGCCGCCTGGATGGACGGGCCGTCGGCCATGGGATCGGAAAACGGCGCGCCCAGTTCGATGACGTCGGCGCCGGCCGCCGGCAGCGCCTTCATGATTTCCAGCGAGGCGGCGTAATCCGGGTCGCCTCCCATGAAATAGGTCACCAGCGCCGGGCGTCCCTCCGCAGCAAGCGCCGCAAACCTTTTGTCCATACGTTCGGTCATGTCCGCTCCTACAACTCGATGCCGAGGTGGCGGGCCGCAGTGAAGACGTCCTTGTCTCCCCGGCCGCACAGATTCATGACGATGATCTGATCCCGGTCCATATCCGGCGCCCGCTTGATGACTTCGGCGAGCGCATGCGACGGCTCGAGCGCAGGAATGATGCCCTCGACGCGCGTGAGCCTCTGGAATGCGGCCAGCGCCTCGTCATCCATGATCGGCACATATTCCACCCGGCCCATATCCTTCAGCCAGGAATGCTCCGGACCGATGCCCGGATAATCGAGGCCGGCGGATATGGAATGGCCCTCCTCGATCTGACCATCGGCGTCCTGCAGCAGATAGGTGCGGTTGCCATGCAGAACGCCGGGGCTGCCGGCCGTCAGCGAGGCGCAATGTTCGTCCGTGTCGAGCCCCTTGCCGCCGGCTTCGACGCCGACGATCGCGACCTGCTTGTCGTCGAGGAAGGGGTGGAACAGGCCGATGGCGTTGGATCCCCCGCCAACGGCTGCGACCAGCATGTCCGGCAGGCGGCCTTCCGCCTCCATGATCTGCTCGCGAACCTCGCGGCCGATCACCGACTGCAGGTCACGCACCATCTCCGGATAGGGATGCGGTCCGGCGGCGGTGCCGATCAGGTAATAGGTGTTCTCGACATTCGTCACCCAGTCGCGCAACGCCTCGTTCATCGCGTCCTTGAGGGTGCCGTTGCCGGCCTCGACAGGGATGACCTCGGCGCCGAGAAGCTTCATGCGGAACACGTTGGGCGCTTGGCGTTCAACATCGGTCGCGCCCATGTAGACGACGCAGGGGAGCCCGAAGCGCGCGGCGACCGTTGCAGTGGCGACGCCGTGCTGACCGGCGCCCGTCTCGGCGATGATGCGCGTCTTGCCCATGCGCTTGGCGAGCAGAATCTGGCCCAGGCAATTGTTGATCTTGTGAGACCCGGTGTGATTGAGTTCGTCGCGCTTGAAATAGATCTTCGCGCCGCCCAGCTCCTCCGTCATCCGCTCGGCGAAATAGAGCGGGCTCGGCCGGCCGGTGTAGTGCGTGTTGAGATTGTCCAGTTCGCGCTTGTACTCGGGATCCGACTTCGCGAAGGCCCACGCCTCCTGCAGGTCGAGGATGAGCGGCATCAGGGTTTCGGCAACGAAACGACCGCCGAAAATTCCGAAGCGGCCGTCCTCGTCGGGACCGGCGCGAAATGAATTCGGTTCAATGGGCTTGTTCACGGACACTTCCATATCATAGCGACTTGCACATCAGGCCGCGGGCTGGCTGACAGCTGCGACCTTTTCGAAAAACCGGGAGATCAGTGCGCTGTCCTTGACCCCCGGAGCGGATTCCACGCCCGACGATATGTCGATCGCCCTGGCGCCGGTGGTTTCAAGGGCGGCGCGGACATTGCCCGCATTGAGACCCCCGGAAAGCATGTAATCGATATCGCCGTCAAGCGCGCGCAGCAGCGACCAGTCGAAGGAGACGCCGTTGCCGCCGGGAAGCTCCGAACCTGCAGGCGCCTTGGCGTCAAGCAGGAAACGGTCTGCGACGCCGCGCCAGGCCTGTATCGCTTCGATATCGGCCGCCTCGCGTATCGAGAAAACCTTGATGACGGGCAGGCCGTAGCGCGCGCGAAGCTCGCGAACGCGTTCCGGCGTCTCGCCGCCGTGAAGCTGCAGATAATCCGGTTTGACCTCATCCACGATCCGGTCGAGGACGGCGTCGTCGGCGTTTACGGTGACGGCCACGACGGACGCGCGATCGCCGATCAGGCGGCGCAGGCGGCCGGCTTCTTCCGGCGTCACGTTTCGCGGGCTTTTCTCGAAGAAGATGAAGCCGATAAGGGACGCCCCCGAGGCAAGCGCCGCCTCGATGGTCTCTTTCGTCCTCATGCCGCAGATCTTGACCGTCGTCGTCATGCGCCGCTCGTCGCATGAATCCGTTGCAAAGTCGAGAGTTTTCGTGGTTTTGCGGGGCGACGAAACTCAGCCGAAGTCGACGGCGTGAAGCGCCGAACCGTGGCGCTTCAGCCAGGTTTTCGCCTCGTCCGTGCGCGGGCAGAGCGTCCGGCAGAGTTTCCAGAAACCGGGGCCGTGATTCATTTCGCGCAGGTGCGCGACTTCGTGGGCGGCCAGATAATCGAGCACGTGATCGGGCGCCATGATGATGCGCCAGGAAAAGGAGAGATTGCCTTCCGAGGAACAGGATCCCCAGCGGCTGCGCGTGTCCTTGAGGCGGATGGCCCGGGGCTTGCGGCCAAGGGCGGAGGCATGACGGGCGACGGCGGCCTCGAGTTCCGCGCGGGCCTCGCGCCTGAGATAATCGACAATCCGTCGGGCCAGATGTTCGGGCGCGCCGCCGACGAACAGAATGCGCCCCTCACCGGTCTCGCGGGCCTCGGTGAGACCGCGCGCCGCGCCGGTGCGACGGATAGTGTGATCAACGCCGCGAATCTGGATCGATCCGCCGTCCGCGAGCGAATTCGGCCTGGGCAATTTGCCGAGCCGGGACGATAGCCAGCCATTGTTGCGCAGGAGGAACCGCTCGACTTCACGGTCGCTGACGCCTGGCGGCACGGTCATGCGCAGGGCCCGGCCGCCCGGTTCGATCCTGAGCGTGAGCCGCGTCGCACGGCTGTGTTCCCGGATCGTCAGGGGCAGTCGCCTGCCGGCTACGGCGATATCGCGTTCCTTCGGATTGGCTGGCAATGTCATCAACCGGATTGTCTTCAGGAAATACCTAGCTGATTCTGATTCAATAGCGCAAAACAAAAGAGCGCCCGAAGAGCGCTCTTGAAGTGTTGCTGTTCAGGCGATGGCCTGTCAGTCGTTGTCCTCGAAGCGATCACGTCCGGGCTTGCGCTGGGACATGAAGCGGTCGAACTCTTCCTGGTCCTTGGCGCGGCGCAGTTCGCGAAGATAGTCGTCAAATTCCTGACGCGCTTCATCGAGCTTGCGGCGCTCTTCCTCGATACGCTTGAGTTCAGTTTCACGCCACTCGTCGAAAGCGACGTTTCCGGTGCGCGCATGAAAGCCGCCGTGACGGCGGGTATGCTTGCAGCCGAAGGCCTTGCCACTCGTGGCCTTTCTGAAGTCCTGCTTGAATTCGTCGAGCCGGTCGCCCCAGATAATGTAGGCGAGCATGGCCAGGCCGAGCGGCCAGAACACGACAAATCCCAGAACCATCAGGCCGATAGTGAGAGGCGTCCAGGCCGGACGGAGCATTGAGGTGTTGGTCATTGAATAGCCCTTGTTCAAACAGACGAGACGAAAGTGTCTGCGCGAAAAACCATGTGGGTGGTGAACGCCGCTGATTCAAGAAAGATTCAGAAGTTACCAAGCAAGCTATTGAATAAATTAAGTTTTCTCAGGCGCTTTTGGCTGTCTTGCGAGACCGGGTCGGGCGCTTCGCCGCGGGTTTGGCCGCCGGCGCCGGCTTTTTCGGCGCTTCGTTGTGGGTGCGCATGAAGTCGAGTATGCGTGGCGCGATCTCCGAGCGGAACCGCGATCCGTTAAACACCCCGTAGTGACCGACCTT
Organism: Flavimaribacter sediminis; assembly: GCF_019492055.1. Taxonomy (GTDB): domain Bacteria; phylum Pseudomonadota; class Alphaproteobacteria; order Rhizobiales; family Rhizobiaceae; genus Flavimaribacter; species Flavimaribacter sediminis. The sequence goes on from NZ_JAICBX010000002.1 coordinate 1,161,186, forward strand.
GGGCTGCATGTAATGCATGCGCTTGTCGTCGGGAATGTTCGGGCAGATATCGTGCGCGGCCTTGGTCTGGCCGACGCCGGAAATGTCGTCATTCTCGCCTTCGACGGTCAACAGCGCCACGCGCTTGATCGCCGACGGGTCGATCAGTTCGTCGCGATGCATGAACTCGCCCTTGGGCAGCGCGTGCTGGATGAAGACGCGCTCCACCGTCTGCAGGTAGAACTCGGCCGTCAGATCCATGACGGCGAGATACTCGTCATAGAATTCCCGGTGTTTTTCCGCCGAATCGCCATCATTGACGACCAGGTGCTGGAAGAAATCCTTCTGCGCGATCATATGCTTGTCGAGATTCATCGACATGAAGCCGGAAAGCTGCAGGAAGCCGGGATAGACTTCGCGCATGAAGCCCGGCTGCGGCCAGGGCACGCGCATGATGACATTGTCGCGAAACCACTCGATCGGGCGATTTTCCGCAAGTTCGTTGACGGCGGTCGGATTCTTGCGCGTGTCGATGGGTCCGCCCATCAGCGTCATCGAGCGGGGAACCTGACCGTCATTGTGCTTTTCCATCTGCGCCACAGCGGCGAGAACCGGGACGGACGGCTGGCACACGGCCATGACATGGGTGTCTGCGCCCATGAAGTGCAGCATCGAAATGATGTAGTCGATGAAATCGTCCAGGTCGAAGAAGCCGTCCGACAAGGGCACCATGCGGGCGTCCGTCCAGTCGGTGATATAGACGTCGGCGTATGGAAGCAGCGTTTCCACGGTTCCGCGCAGCAATGTCGCATAGTGGCCGGACATCGGCGCGACAACCAGGATCTTCGGGTTCTTGCCGCGATAATTCGCCGGCATTGACCGTTCGAAATGGATAAGGCTGCAGAAAGGGCGTTCCCACACGATCTTTTCGTGCACGGAGACCTTCTGCGCGTTGATCGAAATTTCATCGATGCCGAATTCGGGTTTGCCGTAACGGCGCGTCGTCCGTTCGAACAGCTCGAAGCTGGCCGCCATCGCCCTGCCGAATGTCGTGCGGGACATCGGATTTAGCGGATTGGCGTAGGTCATACGCATCGCGTCTGCCGCCGTCCTCCAGGGGAACATGGCGGCGTGGCCCAATTCGTAAAATTGATAGAACATATGCGATCAAACCTCTGCGGGACGCAAACCGCCGATTTTCGCCAAGCTCATGCGTCGGGATCGGCAGACCCGGTTCAGCCGAGCCAAACTAGCATTTTTTTGCTGCGACGCAACAGCGCGAATCAAATGTTACGTAACTCTCTGTACTCGCTCGTTGATTCTCACCAACTCACGGCGCTGAGAGGCAATACAGACCGTCAGATGTCGAGATTGGCGACGCTCAGCGCGTTGTCCTGGATGAAGTCGCGGCGCGGTTCCACCTCGTCGCCCATCAAGCGAGCAAACAGCCCGTCTGCGTCGGTCGCATCCGCAATCTTGACCTGAAGCAGCGTCCGGGCGTTCGGATCAAGCGTGGTTTCCCACAACTGGCTTGCGTTCATCTCGCCGAGACCCTTGTAGCGCTGCATGCTGAGGCCCTTGCGGCCAACCGCGAAGATGGTTTCTAGCAGATCGGCGGGCCCGTGGATCGCCGTCGACTGCTCCTTGCGCAGCAACCGGACGTCGCCCGAATAGATCTCGTCGAGCCTCTGGAACATCTGGTCGATGCGACGCGCGTCGGCGGAGCCGAGAAGCCCTGCGTCAAGCAGATGGGATTCCTTGACGCCGCGCACCGTTCGTTCCAGCAACAGACCGTTCTGCGGAGTGATCTCGCCCGTCCAGCCGCGTTCGGTTTCTTCGGAAATCGCGTCAAGCCGCCCGGACACCCGCGTTGCGATGGCCGCGGCGCGCTCCGGATCGTTCATCGCCTCTATATTGAAGCCGCCGACGATCGCCGCCTGCTCGACGATCCTGCGATCGTAGCGCGAATGCAGATTGTCGATCAGCGCGCGCATACGCCGCGCATCCTCGATGATCGCGCGCAGATCCTGTCCGGCGCGAATTTCTCCGTCGCGAAGCTCGAGCGACGCTTCTTCGAGACCCAGGGCGATCAGGTATTCCTCCAGTTCCGCCTCGTCCTTCAGATATTGTTCGGACTTGCCGCGCGACACCTTGAAGAGCGGCGGCTGGGCGATATAGAGGTGGCCTTGCTCGATCAGTTGCGGCATCTGGCGGAAGAAGAAGGTCAGGAGAAGCGTTCGGATATGCGCGCCGTCGACGTCGGCGTCCGTCATGATGATGATGCGGTGATAGCGCAGCTTCCCGATATTGAACTCGTCCTTGCCGATGCCCGTGCCGAGCGCCGTGATCAGTGTGCCGATCTCCTGGCTGGAAAGCATCTTGTCGAAGCGGGCCCGCTCGACATTGAGGATCTTGCCGCGCAGGGGCAGGATCGCCTGATTTTCTCGCGAACGCCCCTGTTTGGCCGAACCGCCGGCGGAATCGCCCTCGACGAGGAAGATTTCCGACTTGGCCGGATCGCGCTCCGAGCAGTCTGCAAGCTTGCCCGGGAGCGAGGCCACGTCGAGCGCGCCCTTCCGCCGGGTCAGTTCGCGCGCCTTGCGCGCAGCCTCGCGGGCGGCGGCCGCCTCGACCACCTTGCCGACCAGGATCCTGGCTTCCTGGGGATGCTCCTCAAGCCACTGGTTGAGCCCGGCGTTGACCAGATTCTCGACGACGGGACGGACTTCCGAGGAGACCAGCTTGTCCTTGGTCTGGGAGGAGAATTTCGGATCTGGCACCTTGACCGACAGAACCGCCGTCAGGCCTTCGCGGCAATCGTCGCCGGTCAGCGAGACCTTTTCCTTCTTGGTCAGGCCCGAACTCTCGGCATAGGCGACGATCTGGCGGGTGAGCGCGCCGCGAAAGCCGGCCATGTGGGTGCCGCCGTCGCGCTGGGGGATGTTGTTGGTGAAGCACAGCACGTTCTCGTGGTAGCTGTCGTTCCACCACATGGCCACCTCGACGGTGACCCCGTCCTTTTCGCCGACGATGGCGATCGGCTCTTCCACCAGCGACTTTCTGTTGCGGTCGAGATATTTCACAAAGGCCTGGATGCCGCCGTCATAGGACATCTCGGTCTTTCGCTCGTCGGAATGGCGCAGATCCGTCAGCGTGATGCGGACGCCGGAATTGAGGAAGGCGAGTTCGCGAAGCCGATGTTCGAGCGTGTCGAAATCGAACTCCGTCATGGTGAAGGTCTCGGTGGACGGCAGGAAGGTGACCTCGGTGCCGGTTTCGCCGCCGGCGTCGCCGGTCACGGCGAGCGGCCCGTCGGCGACGCCGTGGGTGAAGCTCATCTCATGGATCTTGCCGTTGCGGCGAATGGTCAGCCTGAGCGTGACCGACAGGGCGTTGACCACGGAAACGCCGACGCCGTGAAGGCCGCCGGACACCTTGTAGGAATTCTGGTCGAACTTGCCGCCGGCGTGGAGCTGGGTCATGATGACTTCAGCCGCCGAGATGCCCTCTCCGGAGTGAATATCGGTCGGAATTCCGCGGCCATTGTCGGTCACCGTGCAGGAACCGTCGGCGTTGAGCGTAACCGTGACGTCCGTCGCATGGCCGGCCAGCGCCTCGTCGATGGCGTTGTCGACAACCTCATAGACCATGTGATGCAGGCCGGAGCCGTCGTCGGTGTCGCCAATATACATGCCCGGACGTTTGCGAACCGCGTCCAAACCCTTCAAAACCTTGATGGATTCGGCGCCGTATTCCGGGCTGGACTGGTTTTCGCTGGCGGATTCGTCGCTCATATTGCCTGTTCTTTCCTGCAAGGCGCGGGATTGCTTTCGGCGCTTCCGAATCACCCCTGCCCGTAAGCCTGAATATAATGATTTTTTTCGGTTTTTCCAAATCCGGGATCGTAAAAGACAGGCGGCTCCCGGGTGGTCCACAGGCGCGATCGGAACCGATGCTCCAACTGTTACTGGCGGGCCGGAAGCCATGTACCTATATTGGACGCAAGGAGCAGTTCATGGACGCGCTTATCGAGCCATTCGAGCCACCGGCGCCGAAACCCAGATCGCAACCGCCGAGCCGGCTGCAGGTGATAAAAACCATCTATCGAAACCCCATAGAACTGTGGGGTGAGCCGGCCTACGCCAATCCCGTTTTGAAGGCGAAAATGTTCAACGAGAGCATGATCGTCGCCAACCAGCCGGACTTCATCCGGCATATCCTGGTGGACAATGCGAAGAACTACCGGATGGCGCGGGTGCGCCAGCTCGTCCTGAGGCCGATCCTGCGCGACGGATTGCTGACAGCGGAAGGTCCGGCATGGAAACGCTCTCGCAGGGCGGTCGCGCCCGTCTTTACGCCTCGGCATGCGGCCGGTTTCGCCGACCAGATGCTTGCATGCAGCGAGCGCTTCGCCGAACGTTTCGCGGGCGATGGCGGCGTTCATGACGTGGCGCTGGCGATGACGGACCTGACCTACGAGGTTCTTGCCGCAACCCTGTTCTCCGAGGATCCGGACCCGAATTCGTCGCTGGCGGAGAATGTCGCGCGGCTTCTCGACACGATGGGGCGGGTGGATCCGCTCGATCTGCTCAAGGCGCCGGAATGGATTCCGCGCCTTACCCGCATCCGAGGTCGTGGCTCGCTGAACTATTTTCGCAAGATGGTGCGCGAGATGATCGCCCGACGCCAGGAGATGCTGGCGCGCGGCGAAAAGGCGCCCGAGGATTTTCTGACGCTGCTCATCGCGCAGCAAGGGCCGGACGGCCTGACTGAGCAGGAAGTGGAAGACAACATCCTGACTTTCCTCGGCGCCGGCCACGAGACGACGGCGCGGGCGCTCGGCTGGACGATCTATTGCCTGGCCAATGCGCCGCGGGAGCGCGAGCATGTGGAGGAGGAGGTCGACCGGATCGTCGACAGCGGTCTGGAACCGGTGAAATGGCTGGACGCCATGCCCTATACGAGAGCAGCTTTCGAGGAGGCCATGCGGCTCTACCCTCCGGCGCCGTCGATCAATCGCGAGGCGATCGCCGATGACCGCTGGGGCGAAACGGAGATTCCGGCCGGCACAACAGTCCTCGTGCTGCCGTGGATCCTGCACCGCCACAAATTGCTCTGGGATCGGCCGAACGCCTTTATTCCGGAGCGTTTTCTGCCGGAAAACCGTGCGAAAATCGGGCGGTTCCAGTATCTGCCCTTCGGCGCCGGTCCGCGCGTGTGCATCGGTGCGACCTTCGCGCTGCAGGAAGCCGCCATTGCGCTGGGCGTGCTGATGAAGCGCTTTCGATTCGACTGCACGCAAGACACGAAGCCGTGGCCCGTGCAGCGCGTTACAACGCAGCCGCTCGGCGGCCTGCCGATGACGGTCACGACGCGCCGGTAAAAAATATCTGGACCGGATTTTCGGCGCGCCGTGAATGCAGCGCCAGCCGGAAGTGACCTGTAAAGGCTTATTTCGCGGCGTCGGCCGCGAATTCCTGTGCGCACGGATCAACGCCGTAGGACGGCGCGCAGCCGGCCTTGCTGGCCGTCACGAAATGCGGCGCTGCGAATGCGCCGGCCAGAATGATGGCGCCCGCGACGATGAAGGACGTGACGATTGTCCTGCCGAGTGATTTCTGTTCGGCCATGTTGCCTCTCCGGTTATACGGGCGTTCCCCAACGCCGCCTTGTCAGACGATAATCCGCCTTGGAAGCAATCATTCGACCACTCCGCCTCAGCGAAATCTAGCAAGGAAATACTAACGAAACCTCACGCGATTTAACGTGGCAAACAACACACTTCAATGACATTCTCGCCACAGTCGAGTAACTAGAATGCGATTTCAGAGAAAAAGTTCCGAACAGGCCAAAAAGCGTCCGCCGTCAGACGGGCGCTCCGCGGGTAAACTGGCCAGCTGGCCGGAATCGAACCAGATAGGAAGGCAGAACTGATTCGATGGTCGCGGGAACGACGCCCATGCCTTCCAGGGTCCGGCCTTCGGCGATCGCGGCGTCCGAGACGATCGTGTCGCCCTTGAGCAGTTGCACCTGGTCGTAGGTGAGCATCGGATCGATGAGCGGAACAAGCGACATCAGACGCCCCATGACGCCGGCGACAGGCCAGGGAATGTTGGCGTAGAAGCGCTGGCGACGAATGACCTCGAGCATATAGTCCAGACACTCCTTGAAGGTCAGCACTTCGGCGCCGCCGAGCTCCCAGGTCTTGCCGCGCTGGATTGCTCCATCGACATCGCGGGCGAAAGCCTCCGCGACATCCACAACATAGACCGGCTGGAATTTGGTTTCGCCGCCGCCAATCAGCGGAAGGAAAGGCGAGAAACGCGCCATATCGGCGAATTTGTTGAAGAATTCGTCTTCCGGACCGAAAATCACGGAGGGACGCATAATCGTCGTTTCCGGCAGGATCTCGCGTATAGCCTGTTCGGCCAGACCCTTGGTGCGGGCGTAATCGGACTCGCTTTCGGGATCGGCGCCGATCGCCGACATGTGGGTCAGCGGCACGCCGGCGGCGCGACAGGCCTCGGCCACGGCGCAGGCGCCGAAATCCTGGATGCTGTCGAAGGTGTTGGCGCCCTTGGGAAACAGGATGCCGACGAGATTGACGACATGGTCGGACCCGGCGACGGCCCGGTCCACGGAGGCGCGATTGCGCAGATTGGCCTGGACGCCGACGATCTGGCCGACATTGCCGAGCGGCTGAAGAAAGCCTGCAAGGTCAGGGCGGCGAACGGCGACGCGGATATAATACCCCCGGCGGGCGAGCGCCTGGACGAGATGGCGGCCGACGAAACCCGAACCACCGAATACGGTGACCACTTTCGGAGATTTGCGTGTCATCATGATGCGTACCTGACTTCGAAACGTTGTCTCCGTCATACGGAAATCCGACGCCGAGGTGAAGTCCCGGCAGACCGAATCATCAAATATGTCAGGGGCGGCGGACCATCAATATCCGGCTGGCCGGATCCAGGCCCGGCGGCGCCTCGTCGTGGAACCGGTCGCGCAATTGCTGCGGCGCATGATCGAGCGGCAACTCGACAAATCCGCGCCGACAATAAAACGGGGCGTTGAACGCAACGGCGCGGAACGTCGACAGCGCGCAACGGGCTGCGCCATCCCGGCGCGCGCGCCGTATGTACGCGTCCAGAAGGGCCGAGCCCACGCCCTTGCCCTGATGATCGGGATGCACCGACAATTCCCTGAGATAGAGACAGTCGACCATGTCGAGAGCGGCCGCAAACCCGATCGGCCGGCTGCCGGCGTCGCAGGCGACGAAGACCGGACCGCCCGACAGGACCGGCATGAAATCCTCCAGGGGAACGGGCGGGTGTTCCGCGATTGCGGCAATCGCCGGATCAGAAACGGTTGCGAACAGGCGCGCGGCGGCGTGTTCAACGCGATGAAGGATCGGCGGATCGCCGTCCTGCATTTCCCGTATGCGAACGGACATGATGGTGGCCCCGACGCATTGTCGCAGGATCTAGCAGCCTTCGACGATGACGAGTTCGGCGTCCGCCACACTCTGGCGAATGGCGCGGGCTTCTGTGTATTCGGGCGAATTGTAGCAATCGAGCGCATCCTGTTTCGATGCAAACTCGATGACGACGTTGCGGCCGCGGTTCGGACCCTCCAGATCCTCGAAGGCGCCGCCGCGGGCGAGAAATCTCGCTCCGTAGCGTTCGAAGGCGGGCTTTGCGCCAGCCACATAATCCTTGTAGCGCTCCGGGTCGCGCACATCGACGCGGGCGATCCAATAGGCTTTCGTCATTTTTCGTTTCCTCCGGTAGGGCGTCTCGTGGAACTGTTACGCCGGGGCATAATCCATTTCGGCGAGGATGGCGCGCGCCGCCGCCGCGGGATCGGCCGCCTTGACGATGGGCCGCGCCACGACCAGATGGCTGGCGCCGGCCTTCAAAGCGTCCGCCGGCGCGACGACCCGTTTCTGGTCGCCGTGATCGGCGCCCGCCGGGCGAATGCCGGGCGTGACGACGGCCATATCCGGTCCGACGATGCCGCGGACCATCGCCGCTTCGCGGGCCGAACAGACAACGCCGCCCATACCGGCGTCGCGCGCCTGTTTCGCCCGCCTGCCGACCAGCGTCGCGGGATCATCCGCGTAACCGGCGTCCTTGAGATCGTCCGCGTCCATGGATGTCAGCACGGTGACGCCGAGCAGGCAGAGATCCGAGCCGCGCGCCGCCTCAACGGCCGCCGCCATCGCTTTCGGATAGGCGTGCAGGGTCAGCATGGAAACATTCATTGCGACGACATTCTCGACGCCGCGGGCCACCGTGTTGTCGATATCCAGGAGTTTCATGTCGAGAAAGATCTTTTTGCCGGAGGCGATCAGGTCGCGAGCGAATTCCAGTCCGCCCGCAAACACCAGCTGATAGCCGATCTTGTAGAAATCGACCGTGTCATCCAGCGCCGCGACGACCTTTTCCGCATCGCCGATCGTGGGAAGATCCAATCCGACTATCAGCCTGTCCCGCACCGGTTGCATCCGCCTCGTCTCCTGTGATGTCGAATCCGCATGACCCGTTTGGCACGCCGGACCGGCGGGTTCAAGCCGGGCGGGTGGATTTTCGGAACGCCTGCGCCCGTTCGTAGAGCTGCAGGCAGGTTTTTTCGAGATCGGCGCGATCCTGACCGTCCTGCGGCCAACCGTCCTCGTCGAAGGCGAGGTCGGATTTGCCGATGCAACACTGGGCGGCGATCACGTCGGAGTCGAGACGCCCGAGCATCCGGCGCAACTGGTCGGCGACCGGACCCGCCTCTCCTTCGGCTCCGCCCGCCGCAACAAGCCCAACCACCCGGTCCCGCCAGGGTTGCGCCGGGCGTTCACCGGCGCTTGCGCGCGCCGTCCAGGCAATGAGATTGACGAGCAGGGGCGGGACAACGTCGTGAAGCGAGGGGCTCGATATCAGCACGGCGTCGTGATGGCGGATCATGTCGCCCAGCCGGGCGGCGATCTGCGGAACCACCGTGGCGTTGGGTCCGTCAGTGACCATCGGCAAGGGGTGGTCCAGCGGGGAAACCCGCGTGACTTCCGCGCCGCGCTGGGCGAGCACAAGCTGGGCCGCGTTGGCGAGCCGGTTGGCGGGCGAGCCGAAATTCAGGGATCCTGCGAGAACGAGTATGCGCGGCACCATAGATTTTGACACTCCGGCGTCTGTCTGTTCTTCAGGCCCGACGATAGATCCACATCTGGGCTGGCGGAATATTCCGGATTTCGACGCCGAAGCGTTCGACCGTATAGCGGCCGCGCCCGGCCGGAACCGGCGAGGTCGGACCATAGGAAAACTGGATCATTGGCCGGCCGTGCGCAATGCGACCGAGACAATCCTCGACCAGCGCGATGCGTTCGCCGACGCTGAAATTCAGAAGCGGCAAGCCGGAAATCACGCAGTCGAACCGGGTGTGGCCAAGTCCGGCCAGCGTCTTGTCGAGATTGAACGCGTCGCCCTTTATGACCTTGATTTCCGGATGTTCGACTTCGAGAAGCCGGCAGAAATGCTCGGAATATTCGACCGCGACAATGCGTTCCGGCGGCAGGCCGCGCCGCAACAAGGCCCGGGTAACCACGCCAGTGCCCGGACCCAGCTCCAGAACGGGCAGCCCCGAGGCTGCGCTGGCGACGCTCGCCATGCGGCGCGCCATGAATACGGATGTCGGAACGATGGCGCCTACCGATTTCGGCTGACTGACCAGACCCTTGAAAAACCGTAGATTACGGCTCAGATGCGTGGTCAGATGCCGCGGCAGGTGTGAGTGCTTGCCCAACGCCATCTCCGATTACGTATCAGTCGCTGAGCGTGTCGAAGAAATGCCGCATCTTTGAAAAGAAGCCGTGTGATTCCGGATTGTTTTCGTGGGACGAGATCGATTCGAATTCCTCCAGAAGCTCGCGTTGCCTGCGGGTCAGCTTCTGCGGCGTCTCGATCGAAATCTGGATGTACAGATCGCCCATCTGGGACGAGCGAAGCACCGGCATGCCCTTGGATTTAAGCCGGAACTGGCGGCCGGTCTGCGTGCCTTCGGGCACCTTGACGCGCGTCTTCGCGCCATCCAGCGTGACCACATCGAACTGTCCGCCGAGGGCGGCCGTCGTCATGGAAACCGGAACGTTGCAATAGAGGTCCGCGCCGTCGCGCTGGAAGAACTGGTGCGGCTTGACCGACAGAAAAATGTAGAGATCGCCGGCCGGACCGCTGCGCAAGCCGGCTTCGCCTTCGCCGGCCAGCCGTATGCGTGTGCCGTCCTCGATGCCCGCCGGAATGTTGACTGACAGGCTGCGCTCTTCGGTAACCCGACCCTGGCCCGAACACTTCTGGCAGGGGTCTGAAATCGTTTCGCCGCGGCCGTGACAGGTCGGGCACGTGCGCTCGACCGAGAAGAACCCCTGGGACGCGCGAACCCGGCCGGAACCGCCGCATGTGGCGCAACTGGTCGGGCTCGAACCAGGCTTGGCGCCGCTTCCCGAACACTCATCGCACTGGATGGAGGTCGGAACGCGGATCTGCGCGGTCTTGCCTGTGAAAGCCTCCTCGAGGCTGATCTCCATATTGTAACGCAGATCGCCGCCGCGCTCGCGGCCGCCGGACGAACGACGCTGGCGACCGCCGCCCATCATCTCGCCAAAGATATCCTCGAAGATATCCGAGAAGCCACCGCCTCCGCCGCCGAAACCGCCGTTGAAGCCACCGCCTCCGCCGCCTTCGAAGGCGGCGTGACCGAACTGATCGTAGGCCGCGCGCTTTTGCGGATCCTTCAGCGTCTCGTAAGCCTCGTTGACTTCCTTAAAGCGACGCTCGGCGTCTGCGTCGTCCGGATTCTTGTCCGGATGGAATTTCATCGCAAGGCGTCGGAAGGCGCTCTTCAGATCCTTGTCCGTTGCGCCGCGCGAGACGCCAAGCGTTTCGTAAAAATCCGCCTTAGCCATTCACGTGCTCCGCAGACAAATTCTCGTTCATTTTCCGTTTGCCATCGCGTTCCGGAAGACCGTCGAATGCGGTCCGGCTGAATGTGGTGATATTCATCCTGACCAATTTCGTACAGTTCGTTATCCAAGTAAATATTCAACTGAAGCCTGGGGAACACTATTGCTCCCCCGACAACAGAAAAACCGGCGCGAACGGCCAAAGCCATTCGCGCCGGCGATCATGGTGGTCAGGCCGACTTCTTTTCGTCGTCGTCGTCAATTTCCTCGAAATCGGCGTCGACGACGTCATCGTCGGCAGCCTGATCGCGGGCGGCGTCGGCGGCTGCATCAGCTTCGGCGGTTTCCGCCTGCTGCTGCTCATACATCGCCTGACCGAGTTTCATCGACACTTCGGCGAGGGTCTGGGTCTTGGCCTTTATGTCTTCGCCATCGGCTTCTTCGGCCGCAACGGCGATCTTGAGCGCCTCCAGGGCGTCCTCGATCGACTTGCGGTCTTCGTCGCCGACCTTGTCGCCGAAATCAGCCAGCGATTTCTCGGTCGAATGAATCAGGCTTTCAGCCTGGTTCTTCGCCTCGACGGCTTCACGGCGCGCCTTGTCGGTCTCGGCGTTGGATTCAGCGTCCTTGACCATCTGTTCGATGTCTTCGTCGGACAGACCGCCCGAGGCCTGGATGCGGATCTGCTGCTCCTTGCCGGTACCCTTGTCCTTGGCCGAGACGTTGACGATGCCGTTGGCGTCGATGTCGAACGTGACTTCGATCTGCGGCACGCCGCGCGGCGCAGGCGGAAGACCGACCAGATCGAACTGACCGAGCATCTTGTTGTCGGCGGCCATTTCACGCTCGCCCTGGAAGACCCGGATCGTCACCGCGTTCTGATTGTCTTCAGCGGTGGAGAAGGTCTGGGACTTCTTGGTCGGGATCGTGGTGTTGCGATCGATCAGACGGGTGAAGACACCACCGAGCGTTTCGATGCCCAGCGACAACGGCGTCACGTCGAGCAGCAGAACGTCCTTCACGTCGCCCTGCAAAACGCCAGCCTGGATCGCGGCGCCCATGGCCACGACTTCGTCCGGATTCACGCCCTTGTGCGGCTCCTTGCCGAAGAACTGCTTCACCGTTTCCTGGACCTTTGGCATGCGTGTCATGCCGCCGACCAGAACGACTTCGTCGATTTCAGCCGGCTGGATACCTGCGTCCTTCAGGGCCGCCTTGCACGGCGCGACGGTGCGCTGGACGAGATCGTCAACGAGGCTTTCGAATTTGGCCCGCGACAGCTTCATCGTCAGGTGCTTCGGACCGGTCTGGTCCGCGGTGATGAAGGGCAGGTTGATTTCGGTCTGCGAGGAGGACGACAGTTCGATCTTGGCCTTTTCAGCAGCTTCCTTGAGGCGCTGCAGGGCGAGCTTGTCGCCGGTCAGATCGATGCCTTGGTCTTTCTTGAATTCCTTGGCCAGATACTCGACCAGGCGCATGTCGAAATCTTCACCGCCGAGGAAGGTGTCGCCATTGGTCGACTTGACCTCGAAGACGCCGTCGCCGATCTCGAGGATCGAGATGTCGAAGGTGCCGCCGCCAAGGTCGTAAACGGCGATGGTCTTGCCGTCCTTCTTGTCAAGGCCGTAAGCGAGCGCGGCCGCGGTCGGCTCATTGATGATGCGCAGGACTTCGAGGCCCGCGATCTTGCCGGCGTCCTTGGTGGCCTGACGCTGGGCGTCGTTGAAGTAGGCCGGGACCGTGATGACGGCTTTCTCGATCGACTCGCCGAGATAGGATTCGGCCGTTTCCTTCATCTTCTGAAGGATCATTGCGGAAATCTGCGACGGCGAATAGCTATCGCCATTGGCTTCGACCCATGCGTCGCCATTGTCGGCCTTGACGATCTTGTAGGGGACGAGGTCCTTGTCCTTCTCGACCATCTTGTCGTCGTAGCGACGGCCGATCAGGCGCTTGACCGCGAACAGGGTGTTTTCCGGATTGGTGACGGCCTGCCGCTTGGCGGGCTGGCCTGTCAGACGTTCTCCGTCTTCACTGAAAGCGACCATGGACGGCGTGGTGCGCGCGCCCTCTGCGTTTTCGATGACTTTCGCGTCTGATCCATCCATGACGGCGACGCAGGAATTTGTCGTTCCCAGATCGATACCGATTACTTTTGCCATGTTTCATACTCCTTGAAGCGAACCGCCCGGACCCGTTGAGGCATTCCGATTGGCAGTCCCTAGCATAGTCTCTTATTTCCCCGGCGCGTGCGCGTGCGCCAGTGTTGCTGCGTATATAAGAAAGCCGTTTTCGGACTGCAAGACGGATTCAGAATTCGGTCGAAGCCCGAATGTGTCGCCGCGAGTAGCATTGTGCCGGGTTGCATGCAATAGCCGGAGACGCGCGACGCTCCGCTAGGCGCAATGCGACCGCGCCACGAAATCAGTCAGAGCCGACGAAATATCAGAAGCGGTAGCCGAGACGCGCGCCGACGGATTCAAGACCCGGATTGGTGTAGGCCAGATTGGCGTTGGAGAAGTGATTGTAGAAAATTTCCATCGTCACAGTCGAGGTGATGTCGTACCCCACGCTCGCCTGGAGATGGAACAGATATTCCGAACCGAGATCCTTGGTGACGCCGTTCGCGCTCGTGGTGACCTGCGAACTGACCCAGGCGCCGCCGCCGCTGAAACCAATATAGAGTTTCGGCGTGAAATAGGCCTGCCAGTTCAAACCGGCGTAGATGGTGTGGATGGCGTCGTCGGAAATGGCGATATCCGTGCCGAGATAGATCCTCGGCGATCCGATGAGGGACAGCGCATCGAAAGTCGGAGCAAGTATTTCCGCATTGACGACGCCGCCGCTGAAGTCGCTGGGCGTTGCCGGACCCCAGTCGTAGACGCCTCCGCCGAGTCGGACTTCCCAATAGTCGGAGTTCTTGCCGAAGACGATGCCGCGATGAATGAGCTCGTCAGCCTGAACCGGCTCGCTCGACGGCGTGATGTCGGCCGCACTGGCGCTGGCGGCAAGCAGTAGAAAACCCGCCACACTCAAAAAGAGCCGGTGAAATGGCCGCATGTTTTGGATGTCCCCTAACTCGATTAACGATTCTTAACAGACCGCGGCCCGGCCGATAATTCAAGGGGTTTGTAGAAAAGCGTTCGCAAAGAAAAATATGTGTTGTATTTCGGCATCAGTTGCGGCGGAAATACGACCAAACTGGAAGACTTCCGCATGCAATTTCGCCAGAATACATGCAATGGTAGTGTTTTACTGACCGAGAAGAATTTCAAGCAGGGTTGTCTGCCCGCCGCCAGAAGCATTGCCGCCGCCGACGGAGGCCGGCGGAAGCCTGCGATTCGTTGATCCCGTCTGTTCGGTCGATATCGCCGGGGAGGGAATATTGTCCTCCGGTCGCGTCGCCGGCGTTGCGACCGAATCGGCGCCCGACACGCTGTAGCCGACAGGCAGGCGGGCCATTGCGACGCCCTCATGCGCAGCGGTCATGAAACCGCGCCAGGCCTCGGCCGGCATCGTGCCGCCGGTGACTTTTTTGGTGGGCGTTCCGTCATCATTGCCGAACCACACGCCGGTCGTCAGGTTGGCGGTGTAACCGATAAAGAGCGCGTCACGGAAGGACTGCGTCGTGCCGGTCTTGCCGGCGGCGTCGCGCCGCCCGAGCGCCGCACGCCGGCCTGTGCCTTCGCTGACGACGCGCATCAGCATGGAATTCATCATGCCGACGATCTGCGGCCGCAGAACCCGCGGGGGATTGTCGTAGGTGTTTTCGAACAGCACCTTGCCCGACGCCGTGCGCACCCGCCTTATGATGTGCGGCGTCGCCTTGTATCCGCCATTCATGAAAGGCGCGTAAGCGGCCGTCAGTTCGGTGAGCGTGACCTCCGACGTGCCGAGCGCGATCGAGGCGTTGGCTTCCAGCCTGGACTCGATACCCATTCGATGCGCCGTCTTGACGACGTGACGCGGCCCCGCCTCCATGACAAGCTGAGCGGCGATGGTGTTCAGCGATTTTGTCAGCGCCTCGGACAGCGTTACCGGGCCGCGATACTCGTCGTCATAGTTGGACGGCGTCCATTTGCCGATCCTGACCGGCGTATCGTTGCGCACGGTCTCCGGCGTGCGCCCCATTTCCATGGCGGCGACATAGACGAACGGCTTGAACGCCGAGCCTGGCTGCCGCCTGGCCGTGGAGGCGCGATTGAACTGGCTCACCGTGTAGTCGAAACCGCCGATGAGGGCGCGGATGGCGCCGGCTCCGTCGATCGAAACCAGCGCGCCCTGGGTGACGTTCCTTTTTTCGCCCTCGCGGGCGATCGCTTCCTGGATGACCGCTTCGCCATGTCGTTGCAGACGGTGGTCGATGGTGGTGTCGACGATCAGATCCTGTTCGATCTTGCCGTCGAGGATATCCTCGAGCCGCTCCATGACCAGGTCGGCGGCGTAGTTCTCCGAACCGCTCCAGTAGCTGCGCGCCCGGGTGGGCGCCTGGGTCATGGCGGTGGTGATTTCGCGGTCGGTGACGAAATCCTCCTCCCGCATGGCTTCCAGCACGAGTTGGGCGCGGGCTTCGGCTGCGTCCGGGTCACGCGCTGGCGACAAACGCGACGGCGCCTTGAGCAGGCCGGCGAGCAGCGCCGCCTGGGCGAGATTGACGTCACGGGCGGATTTCTTGAAATAACGCCGGGACGCGGCCTCGACGCCGTAGGCGCCAGAGCCGAAATAGACCCGGTTGAGGTACATTTCGAGAATCTGGTCCTTGGTGAACTTCTGCTCCAGCCAGAAGGCAAGCATCACCTCCTGGGCCTTGCGCTCGATTGTGCGCTCCGGCGACAGGAAAAGGTTCTTGGCCAGCTGCTGTGTGAGCGTGGAGCCGCCCTGCACCATTCCGCCCGCCATCAGATTGCTGACCATCGCGCGGGCGAGGCCAATCGGATCGACCCCGAAATGCGAATAGAACCGGCGATCCTCGATGGCGATGACGGCCTGGGGAATGTAGGGAGACATGCTGGCGAGCGTCAGCGCCTCGCCGCCGGTGGCGCCGCGATTGGCGAGCGTGCCGCCGTCTGTCGACAGGATCTTGACGTTCGGCGGGCGTTCCGGCACCGCCCAGGTGGTCGCGCTCGGCATTTTTGCCGCATAGTAGGCCATCAGACCAGCGAGACCGATGGCCCCCCAAAGACCGATGACGAAACCCCAATAGAGGCTGCGTCGCGCCGCAACCGCGAGAAACCTGCGCAGCGCGCCGGATCGCCTGGCGCCCGAAGACGCCTTAGCGCCGCGTTTTCCGCGCCCGGACTTTCCGGACCGGCCAACCCTGTCCTTTGCGTCGGCCCGGAGATCGGACTTCCGGCCGGACTTGTCCAGCACAGGATCGATCTTCTTGCGGGTCTTTTTGTTTCTGGCCATGAATCCATCAAGGTTTTTGCGGTGCAGTGAACCCTAATTGCGGTTTTTTAAGGCGCCGTTAATCCTGACGAACGTCTGGCTTGCCGCACGCTCTTATCTTAACGCTCTGTCATTGCGTCGGAGTTAACGCTTGACCGACGCGAAGGAGGCGATTGTCGGATGGCCATGACAGGCGGACTTTCCCGGAAGGAAAGGGCCGAAGAATCCTATATTCATCTGGATGCCGGCAGGATCGGATGGGTCGACTACCTGAAAGGGTTCTCGATCCTGCTGGTCGTGATGATGCATTCCGTGCTCGGCGTCGAGGAGGCCATGGGGTCAGAGGGCTGGATGCATGTGTTCGTGCAGACGGCGCAACCGTTCCGAATGCCGGCTTTCTTCATGGTCGCCGGGCTCTTCCTGATGCGTTCCATCGACCGGCCGCTCGATCGCTACATCGATACGAAGGTCGTCCACTTTGTCTATTTCTACCTGCTGTGGCTGACGATCCAGTTTGCGTTCAAGGCGCCCGGCATGGCGTTGGAAGGCGGATTGGCGGCGCCGCCGATCGCCTGGCTGACGGCGCTTGTCCAGCCGTTCGGCACGTTGTGGTTCATCTATGTCCTGCCGATCTTCTTCCTCGTGACGCGGGCCCTGCGCCGACTGCCGGCGGCGGCCGTTGCGATCGCAGCGCTTGTCCTGCAGATGCTTCCGGTCCATACCGGCCTCGTCGTGATCGACGAATTCGCCAGCTATTATGTCTGGTTCTTTATCGGATACGCGTATGCCGACCACATCTTCCGGCTTGCCGATCTCATGAGAACGCGACTGCCCGCTTCGCTTGCCTTCAGCGCGATTGCTCTCGCCACAATCTGGTTTTTCACCGAATGGACGCCGTGGACCAGTATCGCGGCGTCGCATTGGCCGGGCGTATCGTTCGTGCTGGGGCTCGCCGGCGCAGCGGCGCTGATCGCGATTTGCGCAGCGCTAGACCGCTTTCACCTGGCGCGCGCCATCCGCTGGTGCGGCGCGCATTCGATCGTCATCTATCTGGCGTTCTTCCTGCCTATGGCGGCAAGCCGAGTCATCCTCGTCAGATCCGGACTGATCGACAACGCAGGCGCGGTGTCCTTGCTGGTCTGGATCGCGGCGGTCATCGGCCCGGCCGTCCTGTTCCTGCTGGTCGAGACATCAGGTTACGGCCGTTTCCTTTTCGAGCGGCCCGGCTGGGCGCGGCTTACGCCTTCGGGGCGGCAAGCGCGTCCATGATGCGGATCCAGGACCGGATGCCCTTGTGGAACGATTTCACGTCGTATTTTTCATTGGGCGAATGGATGCAATCGTCCTCCAGCGCGAAACCGACCAGAAGCGACTGCATGCCGAGCATCGACTGGAAGAAGCCGACAACGGGAATTGAGCCGCCCATGCCGACAAAGGCGGCGGGCTTTCCCCATTCCTCGGTCAGGGCCTTGCCGGCGCTCGCCAGCTCGTCGGACTCATAGGGCAGATGAATGGCGCCGGACGTTCCGTGCGCCTTGAATTCGACGGAACAATCTTCCGGAATGCGGGAGGAGACGAATTCCCGGAAGGCCGCGCGGATGGCATGCGGATCCTGTTCGCCGACCAGCCGGAACGAGATCTTCGCCGAAGCTTCCGCCGGAATAACCGTCTTGAAGCCAGGGGCCGTGTAGCCGCCCCAGACGCCGTTGATCTCGGCGGTCGGCCGCGCCCAGGTGAGCTCCAGCACAGAGCGGCCCTCTTCACCGGACGGTTTGGACAGGCCTACCTCGCTCAGAAAGGACTCCGCCGAGCGCCCGAGGCCGTCCCACATCGCCTTGATGTCGTCCGGCGTTTCGCTGACCCCGTCATAAAATCCGGGAATCGTCACCCGGCCGGTCTCGTCGTGCATCTCGCCGAGAATGCCAGTCAGAATATGGATGGGATTGGCGGCCGCGCCGCCGTAGTGGCCGGAATGCAGATCGCGGCTCGCCGCATGAACCGTGATTTCCTCGCCGGTGAGGCCGCGCAGGCTGACGGAAATCGCCGGCGTCTCCGCGTCCCACATGCCGGTGTCGCAAACAAGCGCCAGATCCGCCTTCAATTCGTCGCTGTTGGCCTCGAGAAACGGAATGAGCGACGGCGATCCGCTTTCCTCCTCGCCCTCGAACAGAATGGAGACGTTCAGCGGCAGGTCGCCACGCGTCTCTTTCCAGGCGCGGCAGGCCTCGACAAAGGTCAGAAGCTGGCCCTTGTCGTCGCTGGTTCCGCGACCGGTCATGATCTTGCGGCCGTCCGGCGTTTCCGAAAAGGTCGGCTCGAACGGGTCGGTGCTCCACAGTTCCAGCGGGTCGACAGGCTGCACGTCGTAGTGGCCGTAGAAAAGCACATGCGGCGCAGCGGCGTCGGCGCCGGCATGATGGGCGACGACCATCGGATGACCATCGGTCTTTCTCACGGACGCGTCGAAACCCATTTCCGACAGACTTTCGACCAGCCATTCAGCCGCCTTTTCGCAATCGCCGGCATGGGACTTGTCGGTCGAGATGGAGGGAATGCGAACCAGGTCCTTCAGGCGCCCGAGACTCGCCTCCAGACTGGCGTCGGCTGCTGAGAGAACGTCTTCGAGATCGGCCATAGCTGCTATGCTCCTTTGAAACGCCGGGACCATAGGCCTTGCCGGTCGCCGAATACAAGCGGCAATGATTGCATTTTCCGGGAGGCGGATAAAAAAATGCCACCGTGACTGGAGGGGGATGTCACGGTGGCGTTGGGGATGCAGGCGGCGACCCGGAGAGGGGGGATGAGGTCACCGCCCTATGTCTGACGCGGCGGGGGACATGCCTCTCGCCAGACATCGGCATTATCTAACTGCCGGTTCCTGATATTTGTGGAGACGAATGTGGCAATTCAAGGACACAATTGCCGCCGCAAGCCCGCAGGAACGCCGGCGACAGCGATTTCATCACCGTCGCGATCACGCGAATCCCGGGCGGGGGTCTGAAACTGAATATGCAGGCTCGATAGGAACTATCGGCGGGATGAATATTTGCCTGTTTCGGTCCGGATTCGGCAATGCGACAAGTTGTCATTAGAATCAAGGGTTAAGCTGAAAGATCACCCGAACGGGTGACCGCGGCGAAATTTCCGGCTTCGCACAGAAGCACAGAATCGGCCATTTCGGGGCGGTTTTGGAATCCCGGAGGCGACAGCGCCAGATTGGCTGAAAAAAAATTTTAAAAATCGGACGCGGCGGCACGGGATTCCTGGATCAGAGAGTAAAATCGGGCAGGAAAATCGACCGCCGCGCCCGATTCTTCGCCGCATTTCGCAGAGCCCGCAGCGGCGCGCGCGCTCCTGTCGCGAGAATTGCGGCTTGCGGACGAGCCAACGGCATGGACGCGGTATCGCGGCTGGGGTATCCATTCCGCCATGAACAAGAATGATCATCTCTTCCTGGTCGACGGGTCGGGCTATATTTTCCGGGCTTTCCACGCCCTGCCCCCTTTGACCCGCAAATCCGACGGCCTGCCGGTGGGCGCCGTCGCCGGCTTCTGCAACATGCTGTGGAAGCTCCTCGCCGACGCGCGGGACACGTCCGTCGGGGTCACGCCCACCCATCTGGCGGTGATCTTCGACTATTCCTCCAAGACCTTCCGCAAGGAGCTCTATCCGGAATACAAGGCCAACCGGTCAGAGCCGCCGGAAGACCTCATTCCGCAGTTCGGCCTGATTCGCGAAGCGACCAAGGCCTTTGATCTGCCCTGCATCGAGCTGGAAGGCTTCGAGGCCGACGATCTGATCGCCA
Organism: Flavimaribacter sediminis; assembly: GCF_019492055.1. Classification (GTDB taxonomy): domain Bacteria; phylum Pseudomonadota; class Alphaproteobacteria; order Rhizobiales; family Rhizobiaceae; genus Flavimaribacter; species Flavimaribacter sediminis. The sequence continues at coordinate 1,181,300 of NZ_JAICBX010000002.1, forward strand.
CCTATGCGCGGCTTGCCGAGGAAGCCGGCGCCGACACGACGATCATCTCTTCCGACAAGGACCTGATGCAGCTCGTGACCCCGCATGTGTCGATGTATGACAGCATGAAGGACCGGCAGATCGGCCGCGACGAGGTGATCGAGAAATGGGGCGTGCCGCCGGAAAAGATGATCGACCTGCAGTCCCTGACCGGCGATTCCACCGACAATGTGCCGGGCGTGCCCGGAATCGGACCGAAAACGGCGGCCCAGCTTCTGGAAGAGTACGGAGATCTCGACACGCTGCTGGCGCGGGCGGGGGAGATCAAGCAGAACAAGCGACGCGAGAACATCATCGCCTTCGCCGACCAGGCGCGCCTGTCGCGCGAACTCGTGACGCTCAAGATCGATACGCCGGTCGAGGACGATCTGGACAGTTTCAAACTGGAGCCGCAGAACGGTCCGAAACTGATCGCGTTCCTGAAGGCCATGGAATTCACGACGCTGACCCGTCGCGTTGCAGAGGCGACCGGCGCCGAAGCTTCGGACGTCGATCCGGCCACCGTCGAGGTCGCGTGGGGCGCCGCGGCGCGCGGACCGGATCTCGACGAGGGCGACGCCGCAACGCCGGAGACGGCGACGGCGAACGATTCCGACAGCGGGCAGTGGACGCCGGCGGCCCTCGCCAGGGCGCGGGCCGAAGAGGCCGCAAGCGCCAGGATCGATCATTCCGCCTATCACTGCCTGCGCGACATGGAGGCCCTGGACGCTTTCATCGCGGCGGCCCGGGAAACCGGCGTGGTCGCCTTCGATACGGAAACGACCTCGCTCGATCCGATGCAGGCCGAACTGGTCGGCTTTTCGCTCGCCTACCAGCCGCAGGACGGCAAGGCTGCGGCAAGCGGGCCGATCCAGGCCGCCTATACGCCGCTCATCCACAAGGCGGGCGCTGACGACCTGCTGGGCGGCGGTCTCGTGGAAAACCAGATCCCGGTCGATGAAGCGCTGGCGCGGCTGAAAACGCTGCTTGAAGACCCCTCGGTCCTCAAGATCGCGCAGAACATGAAATATGACTGGCTGATCATGAAGCGCCACGGCGTCGAAATCGAGAGTTTCGACGACACGATGCTGATCTCCTACGCCATCGACGCCGGCGTCGGCGGCCAGGGCATGGACGCCCTGTCGGAACGCTGGCTCGGCCACAAGCCCATCGCTTACAAGGAGGTCGCCGGAAGCGGGCGCTCCGCCGTCACCTTTGATTTCGTCGATATAGAGAAGGCGACGACCTACGCCGCCGAAGACGCCGACGTGACGCTCCGGCTCTGGCAGGCGCTGAAACCGCGTCTTGCGGCCGACGGCCTTGTCAGCGTTTACGAACGGCTGGAACGTCCGATGGTGGCGACCCTTGCCAATATGGAAATGCGCGGCGTCAGCGTCGACCGGCAGATCCTGTCTCGGTTGTCGGGCGATTTCGCGCAAGGCGCCGCCGCCCTCGAGGACGAGATCCAGACGCTCGCCGGCGAAAAGTTCAACGTCGGATCGCCGCGTCAGCTCGGCGAGATCCTGTTCGGCAAGATGGGGCTGCCGGGCGGTACGAAAACCCGCTCCGGACAATGGTCGACCACCGCGCAGAAGCTCGAGGAACTGGCGGCGGAAGGGCTTGAACTTCCCGGCAAGATCGTCGAATGGCGCCAGCTTACCAAGCTCAAGTCCACCTATACGGACGCGCTTCCGGGCTTCATCAACCCCGAGACCGACCGGGTGCACACATCCTATGCGCTCGCCTCGACGACGACCGGCCGGCTTTCCTCGTCCGAACCGAACCTGCAGAACATTCCGGTGCGCACGGCCGAAGGCCGCAAGATCCGCACCGCATTCGTGTCACAGCCGGGCTACAAACTGGTCTCGGCCGACTATTCGCAGATCGAACTGCGGGTGCTCGCCCATGTCGCCGACATCGAAGCGCTGAAAAAGGCCTTCGCCGATGGTCTGGACATTCACGCGATGACCGCGTCGGAAATGTTCGGCGTGCCGGTCAAGGACATGCCCCCGGAAATTCGCCGCCGCGCCAAGGCGATCAATTTCGGCATCATCTACGGCATTTCCGCCTTCGGCCTCGCCAACCAGCTCTCGATTCCGCGGTCGGAGGCGAGCGAATACATCAAGACCTATTTCGAACGCTTTCCGGGCATCCGCGACTATATGGAGTCGACCAAGGCGTTCGCCCGCGAGCACGGCTATGTGGAGACCATCTTCGGCCGGCGGGCGCACTATCCGGAGATCAAGTCGTCCAATCCGCAGGTCCGGTCATTCAACGAGCGCGCCGCCATCAACGCGCCGATCCAGGGCTCGGCCGCCGATATCATACGGCGCGCAATGATCCGCATTGACGCGGCGCTCGACGAGGCTGACCTGACGGGAAGCATGCTTCTGCAGGTGCACGACGAACTGATCTTCGAGGCGCCGGACGACGAGGTCGACGCAACGATCCGCGTGGCGACCGACATCATGGAGAACGCAGCGATGCCGGCGGTGGCGATGAAGGTTCCGCTGAAGGTCGACGCCCGCGCCGCCTCGAACTGGGACGAGGCGCATTAAGGCGAGCCGCAGCCCCGCAGCGATTTGATTATTGCCAGTACTCTTTCAGCGGTCTGTATTTGTCGCGTTCCAACTGGCCGAACCTTCGATACTTTCGCGATGCCGATATCCCTCTGGCGGACAGAGTCCTTTCAACCCCCTCGCAATCGATACAAGGTGGAACGGACGCGTAATAGATACGCAACGCCCAGTAGGCTCGTCGGATATTGCCCATTCTTCGAGCATCTTGACCGACAGTTCGCTGCCAGTGGGTTCACCCAATACACTGTGAACCTCTTCAGGCGTTTTGCCGATGAGGTCCAAGCCCATCCACTGCTGCGGCAAAGCAGTAAACCACGAAGGGGTGGCTACGTAGTACAGCAGCCCGGTTGCGCCGACAAACAGCAACGCAAATGCGAACAGCAATTTCCGCAAGATTCCCATTTCATCCTCTGGTGTCGGCCATCGGATCGTGCAACCAGAACTTAAGCCAAAGATATGGAGGCGGAGATATGACAGAAGGCGTCACCCAAAACAGAAATGTCAGCCTGTCCGGCTATCTCAAGCGCTTCCTGTTGATCTTCACAGCCGTCTCGATTGCTTTCGTTTCAGCCGCATTCCTGTTGAGGCAGACGGTTCTGGTCCTGCCTATGTGGCAGTCCGTTATCGCCGGGGGCGCCATGGGTCACTACTTCGCCCAATGGGAAAGGCGCAGACCGCAGCCGAGGGAGAGCTGGCGATTATGCTTCCGGTTCGTACTTGTCGGCTACCCGGTCGCAGCAATCCTGATCATTCTCTACGCCAGCGACTTTACGATTTCCGGCTTCCTGCGACACTACGATTTCTACGCGGAGCGGGGCGAACTTCTGATCATGTCGGCGATGATGTTTTTCTTCAGCCTCTGGGTCGCATTCTTTAATATCATCTTTATGTGGATCGCCATGCTGGTTGTCGGATACATCGCCGAGGACGCCGTCAAAACCTCACCCTCGTAATCGCCGCCTCAACGCAGCCGGGTCATCCGGTCGATCGCATGGGTAAGCTGGTAGAGGGCGACCAGCCACAGCTTCTTTACCGTGTTCGCGCCATAGGCGTCTACCTGATCGAAGGCGGCCGTCGGTTTGAGCGCAAAACTCTGCGCAAGCGCCACGAAGGCGACGGCGAGACCCGCCGCCATACCCGCAACCGTAAACGGTATGGTTTCGCCGAGGAGTTCGATGATGGAGAGGCAACTGATTCCGGTCTTTCCGGTCAGACGGGTTCGCCGGCCTTGAGCTTGCTTCCGATCTCTTCTGTGACGCCGTGATAGACCAGCGTCTGGTGGCTCGAGACTGGATCGCCCTCGATCAGCCCCAGCACCGAACGGGCGAGATCGCGGCCGGCTTCGCGAAAATCCTCGCCGATGACGTGGATCGCCGGGCGGAACCACCGAAGATAGGTGAAGGACGACTGCTTGGAGACGATCGACAGGTCTTTGCCGATCGCAAGACCCGCCTTTTCCGCGCCGACACAGATGCCGATCGCCGTGGCGGCGCTTCCGCTGACGATCCCGTCCGGACGACCGGCCGACGTCATCAGCCGGTAAATCGCGCTTTCGACTTCCTCGATGCGGTCATCGACCGTCACGTCATTGATGGCCACCGTTTCAAGACCGTGCGCCGCGACGCCGGACTGAAAACCCGACTGCATATGCCGGGAATAGGTCTGGTTGTCCGGCGGTCCGAGCAGGGCGAGCCGCCGGCAGCCAAGATACGCCAGGATATCGACGGCTTCACGCGCAAAGGCGCAGTTGTCGAAATCATGGAACGCGTGCTCGACCTCCATATCGGTCCGGCCATGCGTGGCGAACGGCATATTGTTTTGCGCCAGGTACCGCACGCGCGGATCGTCAGGCTGGGTGCGCGACAGGATGACGCCGTCGGCGGATCCGGTTTCCACGACGTAGCGCACCGGACCCATGCGGTCTCCCGGATCGCCATAGGGTGTGACCACGAGGTGGTATTGCGTTCCGGCGAGAATCTCGGAAATACCCCGCACCATGTTGGAGGTCAGGCCGGTGATTTCATCCTCGGTGTCCAGGATCAGGCTGATGACGTTGGTTTTGCCGGTGCGCAGGCGCACGCCGGCGCGATTGGGCAGGTAGCCGATCTGGTCCGCCACAGTCCGAACCCGATGTTTGGTGTCCTCGCCGATATCCGGCGCATTCTTCAGCGCTTTCGACACGGTGGTCACGCCGAGGCCGGTCAGATAGGCGATCGTCTTCAGCGTCGGCCGCTGGCCGCCGGGACGGTCAGCCGAACGGGTCAGGCTTCCGGGACGCGCTGACTTGACCATGACCGAGATACCCTCCAGGCAATTAACCGGCGTGAACGAAGCGGGCAAAAACGACTGGGTCGTCAGCCGGTCCGGGCGCATATTACTAAAACGTTGCAGGAAAAAAGCAAGTCCGCCCGCCTGCGCGGCGCCGGATAGCGACACCAACAATCCGTTTTGACGTTCAAATTCACCCGGCGCCGGATCACTGTAAGGGTCTGTTTTCCTTATAATTGAGGCTTTTTCCTAAATTTCTATTTGCACTCAACGGTTGTTTTCGGTTAAGCCGAAAACGCCTGCAAGGCGTCGTTCAGGCCTGCATTGAATCGATTTGAACGGCGCTATTGCAAATTGAAATCTTTTCTTCTAACGTTTTTACTGCAACGTTGCAGATTGGGAGGACAACCATGCGTTTTCATACACGACTTCTCGCTTTGGCGGCTACAGTGGCGATGCCGCTCGGCGCGGCTCAGGCGACAGAACTCGAAGTGACACACTGGTGGACATCGGGCGGTGAAGCCGCCGCGGTCGCCGAATTCGCCAAGGCTTTCGACGCCACCGGCAACAAATGGGTCGACGGCGCGATCGCCGGCGGCGGCGGCACGGCGCGTCCCGTGATGATCAGCCGCATCACCGGCGGCGATCCGATGGGCGCCACGCAGTTCAACCATGGTCGCCAGGCCGAGGAACTGATCGAGGCCGGACTGTTCGTCGATCTGACGGAGCTTGCCGAAAAGGAAAACTGGAAGGACGTCGTCAATCCGCCGTCGCTGCTCGACAGCTGCACGCTCGACGGGCGCATCTACTGCGTGCCGGTCAATATCCATTCCCCGCAGTGGCTGTGGCTCTCCCACAAGGCGTTTGAAGACGCCGGCGTTCCGGTTCCCACGAACTGGGACGAATACGTAGCCGCCGTCCCCGCTCTGGTTGAAGCCGGCAAGGTGCCGCTGGCGCTCGGCAACCAGCCCTGGCAGTCCAACCTGCTCTTCGGCGCAGTGCAGATCGCGATCGGCGGCATTGACCTGTGGAAGCAGGTCAACCTCGGAAAAGACGCCGAGGCGGCGCGCAGTCCTGAAATGGCGAAGGTCTTTCAGGCCATGGCCGACGCCCGCGAAATGGCGGAGGAATCCAACGTCCAGGACTGGAACCAGGCCACCAACATGGTGATCACCGGTGAAGCCGGCGGACAGATCATGGGCGACTGGGCGCAAGGCGAATTCCAGGTCGCAAACCAGGTCGCAGGCCAAGACTATTCCTGCCTGCCGGGCCTCGGCGTGCACGAATACATCTCGACGGGCGGCGACGCCTTCTACTTCCCGAAACTCGACGATCCGGAGCAGACCAAGGCGCAGCTCGAACTCGCCTCGCTTATGGTTTCGAAGCCGGTGCAGGTCGCCTTCAACCTGAAGAAGGGCTCCCTGCCGATCCGCGGCGACGTCGACCTCGAAGCGGCCAATGACTGCATGAAGAAGGGTCTGGAGATCCTTGCCGCCGGCCGTATGCTGCCTTCCGGCGACCAGGTCTTTTCGGCCGACACCCAGACGCAGTTCAACGATCTCATGGTCGAATTCATGAAGGATCCGTCGATCTCCGCCGAGGACGCGCAGAAGCGCTACGCCGACATCGTCGAAAACGCCGACTAAGGCTGAACCGAAATGACCCGGTCCGGCGGCAATGCGCCGCCGGACCGGGGATCAGCGGGGGGAAGCCGCATGTCGAGCAATCGGCCAATCAGGCTGTTCCGAAATCTGAATGCGAAAATCAGCGCGATCCCGATGATCGCGACGGCGCTTGTCGTATTCGTCGGCGGCACCGTCTGGACCATCATCTATTCCTTCACGAATTCCAAATTGCTGCCGCGGGCGAAATTCGTCGGGCTCGATCAGTATGAGCGCCTGTGGAACAGCAACAAGTGGCTGATTTCCATCGAGAACCTGTTCATTTTCGGGATCTGCTCGCTGATCTTCTCCTTTATCATCGGATTCGTTCTCGCGGCTCTGCTCGATCAGAAGATCCGCTTCGAGGACACGTTCCGCTCGATCTTCCTGTTTCCCTTCGCGCTGTCCTTCATCGTCACCGGTCTGGTGTGGCAGTGGCTTCTCAACCCGGACTTCGGAATCCAGAGCGTGGTGCGGTCGCTCGGATGGGAGAGCTTCGATTTCGATCCGCTCTACAACGCGAACATCGTCATTTACGGCATTCTAATCGCAGCTCTGTGGCAAGGCACCGGGCTTGTCATGTGCCTTATGCTCGCCGGATTGCGCGGTATTGACGAGGACATCTGGAAAGCCGCGCGCGTCGACGGAATCCCGATGTGGAAAACCTATCTCTTCATCGTCATCCCGATGATGCGGCCGGTCTTCATCACCGCAGTCGTCATCATCGCGTCCGGCATCGTGCGCGTCTACGATCTGGTCGTGGCGCAGACCAGCGGCGGACCGGGCATCGCCTCGGAAGTGCCTGCGAAATACGTTTATGACGCGATGTTTCTGTCACAAAATCTCGGACAGGGTTTCGCCGCGTCGACGATGATGCTGCTGTCGGTGGCGATCGTCGTCATTCCATGGGCCTATCTCGAATTCGGAGGCCGCAAGAGCCATGGATAGTTCGACCGCAACGCTCCCGACAAGCCACGCCGCCAGGGCCGAGCCGCGCGGAAAGAAACCGCAGCGCCGGCTGTCTCGCCGCAACATCATCATCTACGGCACGCTGACGGTCGCCGCGATCTACTATCTGTTGCCGCTTTACGTGATGGTGGTGACGTCTTTGAAGGGCATGCCGGAGATCAGGCTCGGCAATATTTTCTCGCCGCCGCTGGAAATCACGTTCGAACCATGGGTCAAGGCCTGGGCGACGGCCTGCACGGGGCTGAACTGCGACGGCCTCTCCCGCGGTTTCTGGAACTCGGTGCGGATCACCATTCCCTCGGTGATCCTGTCGATCCTGGTGGCGTCGGTGAACGGCTATGCGCTCGCCAACTGGCGCTTCAAGGGCGCAAACATTTTCTTCACGATCCTTATCGTCGGCGCCTTCATCCCCTACCAGGTGATGCTCTATCCGATCGTCATCATCCTGCGCGAAATCGGCCTCTACGGCAGCCTGACGGGGCTCGTGATCGTGCACACGATCTTCGGCATGCCGATCCTGACCCTGCTCTTCCGCAACTACTTCACGTCGATCCCGGAAGAGCTGTTCAAGGCGGCGCGCGTCGACGGCGCCGGTTTCTGGACGATCTATCTGAGGATCATGCTGCCGATGAGCCTGCCGATCTTCGTCGTCGCCATGATCATTCAGGTCACCGGCATCTGGAACGACTTCCTGTTCGGGGTCGTCTACACCGGTCCGGAAACCTATCCGATGACGGTACAGCTCAACAATATCGTCAACTCGACGCAGGGCGTAAAGGAATACAACGTCAATATGGCCGCCACGATCATCACGGGCCTTGTGCCGCTCATCATCTATTTCATCTCGGGCAAGCTATTCGTGCGCGGCATCGCCGCCGGCGCGGTGAAAGGGTAAGACGTCGTGGCAAGCGTATCGGTAAAAAACCTGTTCTTGAGTTTCGGCGAGGTAAAGGTCCTGCAGGATCTCAATCTCGAGGTCGGTCGCGGCGAGTTTCTGGTGCTCCTCGGTTCGTCGGGATGCGGAAAATCAACGCTGCTTAACTGCATCGCCGGCCTGCTCGACATCTCTGACGGACAGATCTTCATCAGTGACAAAAACGTCACCTGGGAGGAGCCGAAGGACCGCGGCATCGGCATGGTGTTCCAGTCCTACGCGCTCTATCCGCAGATGACGGTGGAGGGAAACCTCGCCTTCGGGCTGAGAAACGCCGGCGTGGGTCGTGCAGAGATCGCCAAGCGGATCAAGCAGGCCGCGGAACTTCTGCATATCGAACCGCTGCTCAAACGCAAACCGGCGCAGCTTTCTGGTGGTCAGCGGCAACGCGTCGCCATTGGCCGGGCGCTGGTGCGCGACGTCGACGTGTTCCTTTTCGACGAGCCGCTTTCCAACCTGGACGCCAAGCTGCGCGCCGAATTGCGCGTGGAAATCAAGCGTCTGCACCAGCAGCTCGAAAACACGACGATGATCTATGTCACCCACGACCAGATCGAAGCGCTGACGCTTGCCGACCGGATCGCCATCATGCGCGGCGGCGCGATCCAGCAGCTCGCCGATCCCCACACGATCTACAATCGCCCGATCAACAAATATGTCGCCGGCTTCATCGGCTCTCCCAGCATCAATTTCCTGGACGGCGCCGTCACACGCGACGGGAAACCGCGCTTCACTTCTGGCGAAGTGGTCGTGGATCTTGAGCGGTATCCGTTCGAGGACGGCTCGTCGGACGGCGCCTGCGCCTTCGGCGTCCGTCCGGAACATATCGCCTTCGGCGACGCCGCGGCCGATTCGCCGTTCACCGCGGAGGTCCGGGTCGACGTGGTCGAGCCTATGGGATCCGATACGCTTGTCTGGTCGAAACTCGGCGGACAGGACTTCCGCTTCCGCGTGGACGGCCAGATCCCGGTATCGACGGGCGAAAACGTCAGGATCGGCTTCGATCCGGCCCGCGCGTCCATATTCGACAAAAAAACAGAGCTTCGGCTCTAAGCCGCGCCCTGCGCTAACCAACCCGGCCTGTCTCCACGAATGGAATTCCCATGAAAGATATATCCTACCAGCTCTATTCTTCCCGCGAATTTCCTCCGCTTGAAAAAACCCTGTCGATGCTGAAGGGGCTCGGCTACACCCAAGTCGAGGGGTATGGCGGCCTCTACGCGGACCCGGCGGCGCTCGGCGCAGCGCTCAAGGCCGCCGGTCTTGCGATGCCATCCGGCCATTTCGGCCTCGACATGCTGGAAGACGCGCCGGACAAGGCGATGGCGGTGGCGCAGGCGACGGACATGAAGATGGTCATATGCCCCTATCTGATGGAACCGGACCGACCGGGCGACGCGGCCGGCTGGCGGGCCTTCGGCGCGCGGCTCGAAAAGGCCGGTCAACCGTTTCGAGACGCCGGCCTGACCGTCGGCTGGCACAATCACGATTTCGAATTCCGCCCGTTGTCCGACGGCAGCATACCGCTGCAGCACATCCTGGACGGCGGTCCGACGCTTGGCTGGGAGGCCGACATCGCCTGGATCGCGCGCGGCAAGGCCGACCCGCTTTCCTGGATCGACCGGTATGGCGACCGCATTGTAGCAGCGCATGTCAAGGACATCGCTCCCGAGGGCGAAAACGCCGGCGAGGACGGCTGGGCGGATGTCGGCCATGGCGTGATGGACTGGAAGTCCCTGCTGGCGGCCCTGAAGAAGGCCGATGTCAGCCTTTACGTAATGGAACATGACAAACCGAATGACGACGAGCGTTTCGCCCGCCGTTCGATCGCGTCCCTCAAGGCCCTGACGGAGTAGACCATGCAGGAAAAAACCCTCGGCGTCGGCATTGTCGGCTGCGGCAACATCTCTCAGGCCTATTTCAGCCTCGCCCCGCTGTTTCGTGGCGTCAAGGTGGTCGCTTGCGCCGATATCGACCGGAAGGCCTCCGCCCAGCGCGCCGCTGAATTCGACGTGCGCGACAATTCCCTCGAGGAGCTTCTGGACGCCGACGACGTGGACATCGTCGTCAACCTGACCATCCCTGCAGCCCATCACGACGTGTCGAAGGCGGCGCTGCTCGCCGGCAAGCATGTCTACTCGGAAAAGCCCTTCGTGCTGTCGCTGGAAGAAGGCCTCGCCCTGGCCAAACTGGCCGACGAGAAGAAGTTGCGCATCGGATCGGCGCCGGACACGTTTCTGGGCGGCGCGCACCAGCACGCCCGTCACCTGGTCGACAGCGGCGCCATCGGCAAAATCACCGGCGGCACAGCTTTCGTGATGAATCACGGCATGGAGCACTGGCATCCCAATCCTGACTTTTTCTACCAGAAAGGCGGCGGACCGATCCTCGATATCGGCCCGTATTACATTACCGATCTGGTGCAGCTGATCGGATCGGTTGAAAAGGTGGCGGCGCTGACCGCCGCGCCGAGCCGGCGCAGGACGATATCCTCCGAGCCGCGCGCCGGTGAAACCATTCCCGTGGAAACGCCGACGACAATCCACGCGCTGCTGCAATTCGCCAACGGCGCGGTGGTGACGTTTGGCGCCAGCTGGGACGTGTGGAGTCATGAACACGGCAATATCGAATTGTATGGGGAGAAGGGTACGCTTTATGTTCCCGACCCCAATTTCTTCGGCGGGGCGTTGTCCATGACCGAAGGGACCGAGCCGGTAAGCCACCTGGAAGCCTACGACCACCCCTTTTCGGTTCCCAATCAGGAACACCACAGCCTGGGACCACTCGCCAATTATCGCACGGCCGGGCTGTCCGACATGGCGCTCGCCATTCTGGAGGGCAGACCGCACCGCTGTTCGCTCGAACTGGCGCTGCACGTGATCGACATCATGACCTCGATCCTGAAATCGGGGGAAACCGGCGAGTTCGTCACGATAACAATCGGATGCGAGCGGCCGCGGCCGCTTGGCATGGAGGAAGCCCGCGCCATGCTGGTGCAGCAGGCTTAGGGGCGAGAGCCCTGCACGCGGCGCGGCTTCCTCCTAAAATTTCGACAGACGCGCAGGCGTCACCCGGCGGAATGCCGGGTAGCGCCTGCCACGCGGCGCACCTTGCGCGGCGCCGCTATCCAGATGCACAGTATCGACAGCGGGCAGGCGATGGCGACAACACACAGACCGACAGTGTAGCTGCCGGCCAGATCGTAGAGATACCCGGTGACCCAGGGTCCCGTTCCGGCTCCGAGATTGGCCATGACGGCGACAGTGCCAAGGATTGTGGCGAAGCGCCTTCCTGCGAAGATTTCGGCCGTCACCGGGCCAAACAGCGACGCGATCCCGTATCCCAACAACCCCTGAAAGCCGACCGTTGCATAAAGCAGCAAGCGGTTTGGATGGCTCTCCATGACGACCATGGCGATTGCGCAAAGCATAAAACCGGAAACCGCGACGCTCCAGCCGACCTCACGGCCGAAACGATCGGAGAAATGACCGATTGTAATCTGCCCGATCACGCCGGCGGCGGCGACAAGTGAGAAGGCGAAGGCCGCCTCCGTTGCATTGACGCCGACATCCAGAAAGAACCGGATCTGATGGACCTGGACCGCATACCAGGCGTAGAGCGCCAGGAAATATCCGGCGGCGATCCACCAGAAACGCCGTGTTCTCATGGCTGAAGGCAGCGTCCAGTCTCGCTCCGCCCAGGCCTTGTCGACGATGACGGGACCGCCGGCGGCGCTATCCGCTTCCCCGGACGCATCTCCATTGTCGGCCAAAAGGCCGACATCCTCGGGCCGACCACGCTGAAGCAGCAGGTTGAGCGGGATGATCACGATGATAAACGCGCACGCCATGGCGATGCATGCGGTGCGCCAGCCCGATGTGTCTATGACGATCTGCAGCAGCGGAAACAGGCCGAGCGCCAGTACCCCGACGCCGGAAAACGCAATGCCGAGCGCCAGTCCGCGCCGGCGCATGAACCAGTTTGGAAGAAACATGGAATGCCCGACATAGGCCATCGGCATGGAACCGCCGGTCGCCAGCAGGCCAAGGCTGAGGTAAAATGCAAGCGGCGTGCTGGCGAAAGTTGCGGCGTAATAGCCAAGCGCCACCACGATTGCGCTGACCGGCAGGATTATCCGTGGCCCGTAACGGTCCATCAGCATGCCGATGAAAGGGACGGACGCCGTCGATGCGATGAAACCGACGGAGAAAATGGCCGCTGTGACGCCGCGTTCCCAACCGAACTCGTCGAGAATCGGCGGATACAGGAGCGAAAAGGCCGTGCGCGCGTTGACCGCTATTCCAAGCGTCAGAAACGCAACGGCGATCACGACCCACCCATAGTAGAAACGGGTGGCGACTGGTGGTCTTCCGCCGTTCATAAAACACTCCCCTCCGCCGATTCGCCACTTCAAATGGCCGGGCATTTCCACGTCATTCGGCCCACCCGTGTCAAGACGAGGCGTTCTGAAGCCGTTGTCCTCTTGAAAGGTCCTGCTTGCGGCGATCACAGCGCGTGCAAAGTCGGGACTTCAAGCTTTCGCCATGACTGTCACATTACGTGGTTTGAGCACGTGTCTTTTATGCAACCGTAAGCTTGTGCAGGACTGAATTACCGTCCATACTGCCGGTAACAGAGTGATTTTCTACTGAAAAAACAATGATGGAGCGGGCGCGACAATGATGACGGCACAACAGGAAAGAGAAGAAGTGGCCACCACGATCCAGTCGCTTGAGGCGCAAGATGGACGACCAGATCATCGCGGCCACGGCCAATCAGTAGAAAATCTGGATTAATTGTGGAAATGAATTAATTATATAGAATATATTAATCCGATGAATATACAGACTCTGGATCTCAATCTGCTACGCATCCTGTTCGCGTTGCTACAGGAGCGATCGACCGTCAAGGCGGGCGCGCGCGTAGGATTGTCGCAGCCGGCGGTTTCAGCGGCTCTTGGCCGATTGCGGGAGTCTCTCGGCGACCCGCTCTTCATCCGACAGGGACAAAGAATCGTCCCGACGGATTTCGCAAAGAGCCTCGAGTTGCCGCTTCAGCGCATGTACGAAGATCTCGACGCCCTTCTGAAACGGGCGGAAGCATTCGATCCCACCACGTCGAGCGTTTCCTTCATGATTTCAGGCACGGATTTCTTCGGTGACCTGCTGATGCCTTCGCTCGCGAACATCCTCTCCAGCCATGCGCCGCATATGCGGATCCAGTTGACGGAACTGCAGGATCCGGAAGGCGTCAATGATCTCGAAAACGTCCATATCGATCTCACGCTCAGACCCAAGTTGGATTTTCCCGAATGGGTTGAATATGTGCCGGTGTTCAAATCTGAATATGTGATGATCGCGCGGGAGGGCCATCCGGCGCTCGCCGGCGCCGGCGTATTGCCGGGAGACGTGGTCCCGATGGACCTGTTCTGCAGTCTCGGACATATGCTGATGTCAATGCGGGGCAATCTGACGGGCCTTGGCGACGATGCGCTTGCGCAGGTGGGGCGCGAACGCCGCGTGGTCATGTCCATGCCAAGCTTTTCCGGCGTCTACAACTCCGTCTCCAAAAGCGACCTTGTGGCGCTGATACCGCACCAGCTTGCCGAGAGCATTGCGCCGCGCATCGGTCTGTCGATCTACAATCTGCCGATGAAAGTGGATCCCGTGACCATATGCATGATCTGGCACCGCCGAAGAACCGCCAGCTCGGCGCATCAATGGCTTCGTGAAACGGTCATGAACATCATGACGCCGCTGAACAAAGCCAGTGCGCCGGCCGAACCCGTTTCCGTGCGAATTCCGAAGCGCGAAGTCAGCTGACAAAGCCGCAGAAACCGCGGTTTGGAACTTTCTCCGCACCGGATCCCGGCCCCCGGCAACGACCGGGGCAATGATCCGGAAACCGCAATTTTTCTGCGAAACCTCAAGGAAATACTCTGCCTTTGGCCAAGAATTGGGCAATTTTCTCGCATCATGCCTGCATAATGCGCACATGTTGATGACGAGGAAACGCCACGATCGCGGGCAACGCGATTATATGTTCCGGGTCTCCGCCGAGCGTCCCGCCCGGCTTATGGAACGACGTCCCGAATACCAGCCGACCCCGGCAAGGGACATGCGCGCGCTCGCCGACGATCTCGGGATCGACCGGCTGTGGCTGAAAGACGAATCGCAGAGGATGGAGCTCGGCAGTTTCAAGGCGCTTGGCGGCGGCTTCGCAGTCGCCCAGATGATCAGCGACGCGGCGTCCGGAGAAGACCCGGACAGCGAGGCAGGGCGCCGAGCCGCCGCGACCATGACCTTCATTACCGCAAGCGCCGGCAATCACGGCCTGTCGGTCGCCACAGGCGCGCGCCGCTTCGGCGCGAAGGCGGTCATCGTGCTGCCTTCCAGCGCGCCGGAAGCCTTCGAAGAACGCATCCGTCGAACCGGCGCCGAGGTCCAGCGGCTGAAGGGCACTTACGAGGAATCGGTCTCCTTCGCCACAGAGCAGGCGGATCGCCACGGATGGCTGTTGCTCGCCGACGGGTCATGGAAGGGGTATGTGGACCGGCCAGCGCTCGTGATGGAGGGCTACACGGTGATTGCCGAGGAATGCCGCGCGGAATTCGACCATTCCAACAAATGGCCCAGTCATGTCTTCCTGCAGGCGGGAGTCGGTGGCTTCGCCGGGGCGATCAGCGCCCATATCCGCAGTTTCTGGAAGCAACAGCCGACAATCGTGGTGGTGGAGCCCGACCGGGCGCCCTGCCTTCTGCGCAGTATTGAAAACGGAACGCTCACACGCGCCGACGGACCGCTTTCCAATATGGGCAGGCTCGACTGCAAGGACGCCTCGCTGATCGCGTTCGACACGCTCGAAACGGATGCGGACTGTTTCACCACCATTACGGACGACGAGGCCGAGAAAGCTTCGCAACAGCTGGCCGAAGCGGGAATTGCAACAACGCCCAGCGGCGCCGCGTCATTCGCCGCGCTTGCCCGTTTCGACGCCGGACCGGAAAGCCGATGCCTGGCTTTCATCACGGAAGGGCCGGAGGCGCGCTGAGATCATGCCGCAATCCGGAGATCCCCTGGTATCGACGCATTGGGGAACCTATCGGGCGCGTAATGACGCCACCGGCGCAACAAGCCTTGCGGCTTTCGAGGACGATCCGGATCCGTCGCCGATAGGCGAATCCATCATTGAAACGCTCTCCGATTCCTGCCGGATCGCACGACCGATGATCCGCAAAAGCTATCTCGAGCGCGGCGACACGACCCGCCGCGGGCAAGACAGCTTCGTCGCCGTGTCCTGGGAGGAGGCGCTGGACCTTGCCGCGCGCGAATTGACCCGAATTCGGGCGAACTACGGCAACGAGGCGATTTACGCAGGCTCCTACGGTTGGGCCAGCGCCGGCAGGTTTCACCACGCACAGAGTCAGCTTCGTCGGCTTCTCAACCTATTTGGCGGCTATACCGCTTCAAGAAACACCTACAGCTACG
This sequence comes from Flavimaribacter sediminis, assembly GCF_019492055.1. GTDB lineage: Bacteria > Pseudomonadota > Alphaproteobacteria > Rhizobiales > Rhizobiaceae > Flavimaribacter > Flavimaribacter sediminis. The sequence goes on from NZ_JAICBX010000002.1 coordinate 1,197,216, forward strand.
CAGCGGCTGAAGTGGTGCTGCCGCATGTCGTGGCGCCGCTGGACCAGTTGTTCAACGATCACACGTCCTGGCGGGCGATCGGAGAAACCCGCGCGCTCGTTGTGGCGTTCGGCGGCGTGTCCCTGCGCAACAGCCAGATCAATCCCGGCGGCGTGGCGCGTCACACCCACAAAGGCGACATCGCCGGCGCGATTGCGGCCGGCGCGCATATCGTTTCCATCACGCCCTCGCGCGACGAGGGATATTCGAACGAATGGACTCCGATACGTCCGAACACGGACCTTGCGCTGATGCTTGGGCTCGCCCACACGCTGACAAGCGAAGGGCTACATGACAAGGACTTCCTGACGCGCTACTGCACCGGGTTCGACAAGTTCGAATCCTACATTTGCGGCGAAACGGACGGACTTGCGCGCGACGCCGACTGGGCAGCGGTGATCACCGGCGTCGATGCGGACACGATCCGCGCCCTCGCCAGACGCATGGCGAAACAGCCGACAGTCGTCAATGCAAGCTGGTCGCTGACCCGTCAACATAATGGCGAAATGAACTACTGGATGACCGTTGTCCTTGCGGCGATGCTCGGCGGCGTGGGACGCAAGGGAGAGGGTTTCGCGCTGGGGCTCGGCGCCGTCAACAGCATCGGCAATACCCGCCGGACGGTCCGGCTCGCCGCGCTGCCGACAGGCCGCAATCCGATATCGGCGTTCATTCCCGTGGCGCGGATCGCGGATATGCTGCTTCATCCGGGCCAGCCGTTCCGTTACAATGGACAGATCCTGCATTATCCGGACATCCGCCTGGTCTACTGGGCGGGCGGCAATCCGTTCCACCATCATCAGGACTTGAACAGACTGCGCAAGGCCTGGCGCAAGCCTGAAACGGTGATCGTCCACGAACCGCACTGGACGCCGCTCGCGCGCCATGCCGATATCGTATTTCCGGCGACGCTCCCGGCGGAAAGAAACGACATTGCAGGCTCGCCGCGCGACACCCACCTGTTCGCCACGAAAGCGATCGCCGAACCCTTCGCCGAAGCGCGCGACGACCATGACATATTCGCCGGACTTGCTGCGCGGCTTTCCTCGCCGGACAACCGCCTGAATTCTCTGGAGGCGGCGTTTACCGGCGGCAAAGACAAGGATGAGTGGCTTCAATCCCTTTACGACGACACCCGCGACCGCCTCGCCGAAACGGGCGTCCATATGCCGGCATTCGAAGCGTTCCGGGAGGCCGGATTCTTTGCATTCGACGCGCCAGAAGACCCTTGCATATTGCTCAAGGCGTTTCGCGACAACCCGGACGCCCACCCGCTCCCGACGCCGTCCGGGCGCATAGAGATCTTCAGCAAAACGATCGCCGGCTTCGGCATTATGGGCAATCCGGGGCACCCGGCCTGGACACCGCCGGTGGAATGGCTTGGCGCGCGCCTTGCGGAACGATGGCCCATCCATCTCGTGACCCACCAGCCGGCCCGGCGCCTGCACAGTCAGCTCGACCAGGCGCGCCACAGCCTTGAGGGCAAGATCAACGGGCGAGAGGCCTGCGTGATCAGCAGGCAGGACGCCGCGAGGCGCGGCCTTCGTGAAGGCGACGTAGCGCGGATCTTCAATGACCGCGGGTCATGCCTCGCCGGCGTTCGCATTTGCGAGGACGTGTTGCCCGGCGTCGCCATGATGCCAACCGGCGCATGGCTGGACCTCGACGAGTCCCTGACCCCGGCCTGCTGCAAGCACGGCAACGTCAACATCGTGACCGCAGACAGGGCGACCTCGGAACTTGCCCAGGGGCCGGCGGCGCTGTCCTGTCTCGTCGAGATCGAGCGCCATAAGGCAGAACCGCCGCCTGTCACCGCCCATCGGCCGCCGGAGATCGAAATCGTCCAGAAGAAGATCAGTCTTCCTCCGGCTCCTCGACGGGCACATCCACGCCCACCTTGGTCCGGTCCATTACGACCGACGTCCGGAACCGTTTGACATTGCTGTCATCGAAGAAGAGGCGCTGCGTCAGTCTCTGGTAGTCGTCCATGTCCCGGGCGAGCGCGATCAGGGCGAAATCGGCTTCGCCGGTTATGTAATAGCACTGCTGGACCCTGGACTCCTGTTTGACCTTTCGTCTGAAGGCGTCCAGCTGATCGATGCGTTCGCGCTCCAACTCGACGAGAATGATGAAGGTCATGTTGTAGCCGAGAGCCTGCGGAGACACGATCGCAGCGTCGCGCTCGATGACGCCGGCGTCCTTCAGCGCACGTACGCGCCGCTGCGCCGTGGCGACGGAGAGCCCGGCTTCATAGGCTATTGTCTCGAGCCGCTCCCGAGCGTTTTCCTGAAGCATCCGCAAGATGATCAAATCTGAAGGCGTAATGTTCATCTCGTTCTCTTTCTCTCACATATCGAAAATTTTTGATGCTATTTTTTCAGAATGCCGTGTTTTGCTGCACATGAGGTGCAAATTGCTTTGTTATGATGATTTTCAACATCACATCCATTAAGAGATGTAAAGGGGAACATCATTATTACTTTTGCAATGCGCCCAAAGCTGGCGCAGAGGGTTTCGTGCGACCCGATCGACGACGCAAAATCCGGTTCCGTCAGGCGTAAATCGCCGGCGCTGCATTGCTCCTCCGCCCGCTGAAGAAGGGGTCGAGGTCCGGTCATGGCGAATATCATCGAATTCCAGAACGTTCATAAAAGCTTTGGCGAGCTGAAGGTTCTCGACGATCTGAACCTGCATGTCGAGCCAGGTGAAAAGCTGGCGCTGATCGGCCCGAGCGGCTCAGGAAAAACCACGATCCTGCGTATCCTGATGACTCTCGAAACGCTGAGTTCCGGACGGATAATCGTTGATGGGGACTATCTGTGGCACGAGGAGAAGGGCGGGCGTCTGGTCGTAGCGAGCGACGCCCACCTCCACAAGATGCGCAACGGGATTGGCATGGTGTTCCAGCACTTCAATCTTTTTCCGCACCTGACCGCAATTCAGAATATCGAGCAGCCGCAAATCCTCGTGCGCAAGACGTCGAAGATCGAGGCGCGCGAAAAGGCCATGGAACTGCTGGGACTCGTCGGTCTCAGCGACAAGCAGAACCACTTTCCGCACGAACTCTCCGGAGGACAGCAGCAGCGCGTCGCCATCGCCCGGTCGCTTGCCATGGATCCGAAGATCATGCTGTTCGACGAGGTGACCTCGGCGCTCGATCCGGAACTTGTCGACGAAGTTTTGAATGTGCTCAGGCGCCTGGCGGCCGACTCCGACACGACGATGCTGACAGTGACGCACGAAATGCACTTTGCCCGAGATTTCGCTGACCGCGTGCTTTTCTTCGACAAGGGAAAGATCGTCGAGGCCGGAAAGCCCGAAGAAATCTTCACCCATCCGAAAGAAGAGAGAACGCGCAACTTCCTCAGCAAATTCATCACTGTCTCGTAACGACCCCTGAACGAAACAACCGAAAGGACGATCAATGACCTTGTCATTTCTCAGAAAACCGCTGGAAATACTTGTCGTAACCGCCGTTGCAGGTCTGGCGGTGGGCGCCGTCGCGCAGGCCGACACCCTGGAGAAACTGCGCAAACAAGGCTACGCCACCGTCGCGGTCGCCAACGAGCCGCCCTACAGCGACATCAAGGCCGACGGTTACGTGACGGGAGCAGCGCCCGATGTCGCCCGGGCGGTGATGAAAAAGCTCGGCGTGCCGGAGCTCAAGGCCCAGGTGGTGCCTTACGGATCGATGATTCCCGCCCTGCTCGCCCGTCGCGTCGACATGGCGACGTCCGGTCTCTATATCAAGCCGAACCGCTGCGAATCCATCATCTATTCCGAACCCGATCTTTGCGGCGCCGAGGCCTTCGCCGTCGCCAAGGGAAACCCGCACAATATCAAGACCTATGAGGACATTGCCGCCAATCCGGACGTGACGATGACCACCTGCGCGGGCTGCGCCGAAGAGCTCTACGCCAAGGAGCGCGGCGTCAAGCAGAACCAGATCAAGGTCTTCACCGATCCGCCAAGCGGCATCAAGATGCTGCAGCAGGGCCGCGTCGACGTCTTTGCGCTTTCCGGCCTTGGCACGCAGGATCTCCTGAGGAAAACCAATGACCCCAACCTTGAGCTGGTGATGCCGGTCAAGGGCGTGCCGATCGGGTGCGCGGGCGCAGCATTCAATCCGGAAGACACCGCTTTCCGGGAAGCCTATGACACGGCGCTGGCCGAACTCAAGGAAAGCGGCGAATTCGCCTCGATCATCGAGCCCTACGGGTTCTCGGCCGAGGCGACGTTCGAGGTGAAACGCGACGATTTCTGTCCCGGCAACTAAGCCTGACCGCAACTCCGAAACCACAGCTGCTCCCTGGCGGGAGCAGCCTTCCAGGGCGATCCGATGGGCCAGATACTCGAATTCACACCACTGCTGATCGAAGGCACATGGATGACCATCAAGCTGACGGTGGTCAGTGCAATTCTCGCCCTCGTCATCTCCTTCGTAGTCGGCCTGTCACGCCTGTCCCGCTCCAGGTCCGTGCGGGTGCTGGCGACGATCTATCTGGAATTCTTCCGCGGCACCTCGGCGCTCGTGCAAATGTTCTTCATGTTTTACGTGCTGCCGCTACTCGGCCTGACGCTGTCCCCCTTTATTGCGGGCGTGATCGCCTGCGGGTTCAATCTCGGCAGCTACGGATCCGAAGTGGTGCGCGGCGCTGTGCAATCCGTCGGAAAAGGCCAGCATGAGGCCAGTACGGCGCTGAACTACACCGTTTATCAACGGTATCGATACGTGCTGATCCCGCAAGCGATTCCGATGATGATCCCGCCTTTCGGGAACCTGCTGATCGAACTGATGAAATTGACGGCGGTCACTTCGCTGATCACCATAGCCGACCTGACCTTCGTCGCGCAGATCATACGCGCTCAGACAGCGATGACGCTGGAACCGTTCCTGCTGATCCTTGTCATATATTTCCTGATCGCCTCGGTTCTTGTCGGGTTCACCGATTTCATTGCGCGCAGCATCGCGCGCAAACGCCACATCACGCTTGCCGGAGTGAGACGGTCATGAACTGGAGCTGGACCGTTGCGGCGGACGTGTTTCCGCTGCTGCTCGGAGGATTGGTCGTCACCGTCGAGGCGACCATCATGGGCGCCGCCGTCGCCTACGTTCTGGGGCTGTTTCTGGCGATCATGAAACGCTCACAAAACCGACCCCTTGCTCTGACCGTGTACTGGATGTCGGAATTCATCCGCCGCACGCCGCTGCTCGTCCAGCTCTATTTCCTGTTCTACGTGCTGCCGGATCTCGGCCTTTTCCTGTCGCCGCTGGCCGCCGGCGTGATTGGTCTCGGGCTCCACTTCAGCACCTATACGTCGGAAGTGTTTCGCGCCGGGATCGACAATGTTCCGACAGGTCAGTGGGAGGCGTCGCGCTCGCTCAACTACAATCCATGGCAGACCTGGCGCTACGTGATCCTTCCGCAGGCTATTCCACCGATGATCCCGCCGCTCGCCAACTATCTGATCACGATGTTCAAGGAAACGCCGCTGCTCGCCGCAATCACGGTCATCGAGCTGTTCAACGCCGCCAACATCTATTCCAACAGCTACTACAAATATCTGGAGCCGATGACCTTGGTCGGCCTTCTGTTCCTGCTGGTCTCCATTCCGGCCGCCTATCTCGCCATGCGGTTGGAGAAGAAATACACCATCCGGCGGTGACCGAACGGGACGTCTTCCGGATCGGCGCCCGCAAGACAGTTTCCGTCGCCGCCACCGATCTCAAGGAAACCGGACCGGAAAACCTGGTCGAACGGCTCCATCAGCAGACGAAGCAACGGGGCCTTGCGCCTGATCTGATGGAGCGCATGACAACGACGACGCAACAGGCGCTCGATCATCCCGATGACACGCGGCTGGTGCGCGGCATGCGCCACCATGTGCTGGCGAAATTGAAAGCGCTTCCTACATGTAGCGGGTCCGGAACCATTCCCGGAGTCCGGCGTCTTCCACATGAAGCGCCGTACCTTCATGGAGATTGACATGCGAAAGTTCTTCGCCCTCATCATGCTCGCCGTCTTGTCAGCGGGTTCCGCCACGACCGGATCGCAGGCCGAAGAAGTCGGTCACGTCGATGTCGACTGGCTTGGAAACGACATCATCATCGAAGCGATCGAAGACCCGAAGGTGGAGGGCGTGACCTGTCACATCGCCTATTTCGACCGCGGACTGATCGACCGTCTGCAGAAGGGCAACTGGTTCGAGGATCCCTCCAACTCCTCCATCGCATGCCGGCAGACCGGGCCGATAACGATCGGCGATATCGACATGTCGGAGGAAGGTGAAAACGTCTTCAGGGAACGCCGCTCGATCATCTTCAAGACGCTTCAGGTCAAGCGCATCTATGACGAGGCGCACAACACTCTGATCTACATATCGCACGCCCGGCAGGTTCAGGACGGATCGGCCAAGATGGCGATATCGACGGTCCCGATATTGAAGCTGTCGGAAGAGTAAGCTTAAGCCGCGGCCGTTCGCAGGACGCCATCTTCTCCTGCCTGCCAGACGAGTTCGCCACGCTCGACCATCGCGTTGACATGAGCGTGGACTTCGCTGAAGGCGAAGCTCAGCTGATGCGCGTCCAGCTTGCGGGTAAACAGGATCGGCACGAGATCGGCGACCGACCGCGCCTGACTTGCGCAGGCCGCGGCGATCGTCGCGCAGCGCTCGTCATGATGCGCGACCAGTTCGTCGATGCGCGTGTGAAGACCGTAAAACGGAAGCTGATGACCGGGCAGAACGAGCACGTCGTCCGGCACGTCGGCCTTCAGGGCGCCGAGCGACCGCATGAACAAGCCCAGCGGATCGCCATCCGGATCGACCGCCCAGACGCCGATATTCGGCGTAATCCTGGCGAGCACCTGGTCGGCGGCCAGAAACAGAGAGTCCTCTTTGCACCAAAGCATGATCTGTTCCGGCGCATGGCCTTCGCCGCTAAGCACCGCAAATTCCCGCGACCCGATCTTGAGCGTGTCGCCTGCTATGAGACGGCGAAAGGTCGGCGGCAGCGGCCTCACCAGCTTCAGATATCCGTGGCCGCTCGTTGCGACGATTTCGGTGGTCTCCGCATCCAGACCGTGCCGAAGGTAGAAGTCGCGATAGGGCTTGGCGTCGAGGGCGCCCGGGCTCAGCGAAATGTTGAGACATGCGAGCCAGGCCGTCTGGCTCGTCAGCACGGGGATGTTGAAGCGTTCGCTGAGCCATCCCGCGATACCAATGTGGTCCGGATGATGGTGGGTGACGATCAGTTTGGTGAAGCGGCTTTCGGCGAATGGCCCGGCGGCGAGCTTTTCCCAGGCTTCCTGCGTGGCGCTTGTCCCGATCCCGGCGTCGATGATCGCCCATCCGTCGCCGTCTTCGACAAAGTAGATGTTCACATGGTCGAGGCGAAACGGAAGCGCAAGGCGGGTCCAGAGCAAACCCGGCGCCACTTCGATGAGTTCACCTTCTTCGGGGGCTTCGGCAAAGGGGTATTCAAGCGTGCCTTCGAGGGCCTCTTTGCGGGTCAATGCCATGTCCTTGCAGTCTTTCCAAACCGCCTCTATCGAAGCTTTGGCGATTGATTGCAAGCAGTGTCGACTTTTTTGTACATGCGCTAAATCCCGCATCGCGGGGGTTTGCGGGTCCGGTCCACAAGCGATCGCGCGCGTGGACTTTCGCTAAATACCTTAAGATGTTAGCCTTTTGGCCAATTCGGCGATCCTACGCGATCTTCGTCGGGCCTCGAACAGGCCAGAGCCGCGTAAAATTGCAGGCTCCACCAAACCGGGACCCGCAGCCGCTGATATAGTGATGAATACTGGAAAGGCCCGTCATGACAGACCATGTCGACACATCGATCGAAGAAGCGCCTGACGCCATCGAGACCGAATACCACATTGGCCAGGACAACATCACGCCATTCGGTCTCGATATCCACAATCCGGTCTTCATGATCTCCAGCATATCGATCGTCGCCTTCGTGATCCTGACATTGATGTTTCAGGACAGCGCATCCGAATTCTTCGTCTGGCTGCGCGACTTCCTGACGCAGAATTTCGACTGGTTCTTCCTGTCCGCCGGAAACATCTTCGTACTCTTCTGCATCGTGTTGATGGTTTCGCCGCTCGGAAAGATCCGCCTTGGTGGACCCGACGCCAAACCGGATTACACCTACATGGGCTGGTTTGCGATGCTGTTCGCCGCCGGCATGGGCATCGGGCTGATGTTCTTTGGCGTCTCCGAGCCGATCTCGCATTTCAATTCGTCGCTTGGAGGCACTGCGCTGGAAGGCGGCGCACGAACCGACTGGGCGCCGCTTGGCGCGGCTGCCGGCGATGCGGCGGCGGCGCGCGACCTCGGCATGGCCGCGACAATCTATCACTGGGCCCTGCACCCCTGGGCGATCTACGCGGTGGTCGCTCTTTCGCTCGCATTCTTTTCCTTCAATCGCGGCCTTCCGCTGACCTTGCGGTCCTCCTTCTACCCGCTTCTTGGCGAGCGGGTCTGGGGATGGTGGGGGCATATCATCGACACCGTGGCTGTGTTCGCGACGCTTTTCGGGCTGGCGACCTCGCTCGGATTCGGCACCCAGCAGGCGCTTGCGGGCATGAACTACCTGTTCGGATGGAGCACTGGCGACTTCGCCAAGGTGCTTCTGATCGCCGTCATCACGGCGATCGCCCTTATTTCGGTGCTGCGCGGCCTGGACGGCGGCGTCAAACTGCTGTCCGAAGTCAATATTGCAATGGCGGCGCTGCTGCTGATCTTCGTCATGATCATCGGACCGACGGGTGATATTTTCTCGGCGATAATCTCGGGCGGCGTGGCCTATGCGCGGGAGATCATACCGCTTTCCATGCCATTCGGGCGCGAAGACACCAATTTCTCACAGGGCTGGACGTCCTTCTACTGGGCCTGGTGGATATCATGGTCGCCCTTCGTCGGCATGTTTATCGCACGCGTGTCACGCGGACGCACGGTGCGCGAGTTCATCTTTTGCGTCATCATAATACCAACCATTGTCTGCATCCTGTGGATGGGCGTATTTGGAGGCACGGCGATTTCGCAGGTCGTAGCCAATGCATCGGCCGCCGTGAAGGACGCGCCGCTGGAGCTCAAGCTCTTCGAAATGCTGCGGCCACTGCCGCTGGCCACCTTTACCTCGTTCCTCGGCATCATTCTCGTGCTGGTGTTTTTCATCACGTCTTCGGATTCCGGCTCGCTGGTGATCGACACAATTACAGCCGGCGGCAAGACCAGCGCGCCGGTCGCCCAGCGCGTGTTCTGGTGCACATTCGAGGGCGTCGTCGCAGCGGTGCTTCTGCTGGTCGGCGGCGCAACCGCGCTGACCGCGCTCCAGGCGATGGCCGTCAGCACCGGCTTCCCCTTCACCATCGTGCTTCTGACCATGTGCGTCAGCCTTTATCTCGGTTTGCGAGAAACGCGGAAATCGCCGGGCGCCTAACCGGCGCCCGGCAATCCCAAGGACGCTGTGAAGCAAGAGGAACAGGACAATGTACAAGAACATCATGGTTCCCGTCGATCTCGCCCATGAGAGCCGGCTGGAAAAAGCGCTCGCAACGGCCGCCGATCTGGGCCGCCACTACGGCGCGGAAATACACCTGATCGGCGTGACGGGCGTGACGCCCGGGGCGGTCGGCCATACGCCGGAGGAATACAAGCGCACACTCGAAGAATTCGCCGACCGGCTATCGCGTGAAAAAGGCGTGGGGTTTCAAGCTCATGCCGAGGTTTCCCATGACCCGGCGGTGGAACTGGACAAGATCATCGAGCGCAAGTCGGAGGAGATCGGCGTCGACCTCGTCATCATGGCGTCGCATGTGCCGGGCTTCGTCGACCGTTTCGTGCGATCCAACGCCGGCTATCTCGTCGAGCACTCAAGCATTTCTGTGTTTGTCGTCAGAGGGTAGGCGTCGCGATCAGATGCCGCAGGTTTCCCGGTCGATGGTGACGCGGCCGTCTTCATAACCGTCGCTGCGGCTTAAAAATACGTGTTCAATGGTTGCGCCGGCCTCGAACAACTGGCGCAATTGCGCGTTGTTGCAATTGCCCTGCGTCAGACCTCTACGCCATCGTTCGACACTCGCGCCGTCGTCCGAAACGACGCTGTAGATATAGAGCAGCGTATCGCCTTCTGTTTCGATCCTGATCAGGATCCGTCCGTCGTCGAATTTGACGGGTACATCGACGCCCTCGGCGACCAGGCCCAGAGTTCGTGTCAGCCCATAGGTGCGCAGAGAGATATCGAATCCTTTTTCCTGCATATCCGGCGCAGAGAAACGGTTTTCGGTTATCCGCTGCACTCTTTCGGACAGGCTATTGACCAGGACAAACCCGACAACCACGGACAGCAGGCCGATAACAACGCCCATAGCCCCCGAGAAATAGCGCGGAGCCATGATTTTCCTCTCGGAAAACAGATCCTGGCCACGTGCGAACATGAGATAGAAGCCTACAAAAGGGATAAAAGCCAGGATCGCGCCGTAGCCGTGTCCGAATATGTCTCGTGACCGGGCCATCGCCAGCACAGCTACCAGAAATCCATAAATGATAAATGAGATGAACTGCACGAGATATAGCAGCCAGAAAAAACCGCCGCTCATTGCGATCGGGGCGGCCAGCCAGAACTGCATTGTCACCGACAAAGCCAGAAAGAGCAGAAAGGAATAGGCAAAGTAGGGAGCGCGGTCGAGTTCGCCAAGGCTCCTGGCGAAAACGGGTGCGAACAGCCCTCCAATGATCATGAACAGGATGTTCAGTGCTACAATGGACGAAACTGAAACGGTCGACAGCTTCAGGGCAAGATTTTCAAGCATCAATATCGGCAAAGAGACAGGTTGGAATTTAGTGTCGAGCCTAGTTGGCAGGGGATGTTTGTCAATCGTCGCCCGGCGCTTCAACCAGTTTCGACTTGTAATCGATCAGTCAACCAATATATTAGACTACACTAATATATCATCTGCAGTTGTCGCGCGCTGTTTCAGCGGACCGGACGACAGGAGGAATCAATGAGCAACCAAGGCTACACCATTAACCGCACATTCGAGAACGACAGCTTCGACGCGATCGTCGAACGCACCCGCAATGCGCTTGCCGATCAGGGTTTCGGCGTCCTGACGGAAATCGATGTCAAGGCGACGATGAAGAAGAAGATCGACGCCGATATGGACAACTATCTCATCCTCGGCGCCTGCAATCCAAAGCTTGCGTTCAGCGCCTTGCAGTCGGAGCCGCGGATCGGGGCGATGCTGCCCTGCAACGTGATCGTCCGATCGACCCCGGGACACGGCGTCGAGGTCAGCGCCGTCGATCCTGTCGCCTCGATGCAGGCGGTCGAAAACAGCGAGTTGGGGGCAGTCGCAGGCCAGGTGCGCGGCATGCTTGAAACGGTTGTGGCGGCGATCTGAGTCACAGTTTCCAAGGTCGTGAGCGCCGCATAACGCTATCATGGTTTGCAGCCTGATATCGCTGCGCCGGCGCAACTCCCCTGCGGCCCCTTGTGTAATGAAGGCGCTCAGACCAAGTGAAAGACCGGGACCGTTCTCAGACCGTTTCGGTCTTTTCTCATATCCAGCTGTCCTGTAGGGCGAATGCAAATCCCGGCGTCCGCGGGCATAGTTTGAAAGTCTCCGTATCACCGGTCCATGCCGAACTTTGTCGGGCGCAATCCGGTTGCTTCATTGACAACGATCACACGAAAAAGGCTTCATATTTATCCAGCGACTATTTCTCTGTCGGGGGTATACGTAATGGATCAGGATTGGGTGTTTTATTTCGCGTGGATCAAGGAACAGCCGGCTTCGATCTTCCTGAATATCGGTCTATTCCCGGAAACTCCTGATTTGACTCTTATGACCAGTTGCCGGGTTCAGATTGAAATGAACCATCCCAGAGACGATGGTCTGTCAAGTTCGGAGGAATTCGAATCCCTGTCCGCCCTGGAAGACCACATCGCGGAGACTGTGACCAAAGCCGGGGAGGTCAAGTTCGTTGGACGGGTGACCCATGGCGGCCAACGACATCTCTATTATTACGCCGCTATGAACGCAGACTTCGATGCACGTCTTCAATCGGCGATGACGAGATTTCCCGATTATCGGTATCGTACTCAATGCAAACCGGATCCCGAATGGGACGTCTATCGGAATTTTCTTTATCCGTCAGACAGGGAGATGCAATCTGTTCAGAATCTCAAAGTGCTCGGCGCCCTGAGAGACCGGGGAGATACTTTGCAATCGCCGAGAGAGATCGATCACCGGGTCTATTTCAACACCACCGCCAATGCGCAAACCTATTCCCGGTTTTTGCGCAGCAACGGATTTGGCGCGATCGAGATATTTCCAGTCGACGCACGAATCGCGGTGGATTTCAGCCGTATTGATCTGCCATCCGAAATCGATGACATCGTCTATACTCTCTATGACAAAGCCGTGGAACTACACGGACAATATGACGGCTGGGGCTGCGAAGTCCAGCTCGCCAACTGATGCGGGCGATCGTTGCGGCTATCTGACTCTGTGCATTCTAGGTGGCGATTGTCACAGAACACAATCCTGATTTGCAGCACGATATAGCGGCGCGGGCACAGGCTTTTGCGGCCCGGCGTGAAAAGGAGGCATGCCATGACCGACTATATCGTACTGAGAGACAAAAGCCTGGGGCGTCTTAATCCCGGCGAACTGGAATCACTCAGGCCAACAGGCGGACCGGGGTCGTTTGCCGACCGCTTCGGTCCTTCCTCACATCCGGTGATCGAACCGGAGCCGGAAATCAGCGTCGAATCACTCGAACCGTCCGACATGCGCGACCTGGCCCGGGACCCAACCTTCCGGCAGAAGGCCCGGCCGATGCCGACCAAACTGATCGACACGGTTGGAACGTCGAACGCCCAGCCGCAAGGCCAGACCACCTGGGGCGTTCACGCCGTGGGAGCCGATGACACCGATGTGGACGGCGCCGGCGTGACGGTCGCGGTGCTCGACACCGGTATCGATCGCGACCATATCGCGTTCGCCGGGGTCAACATCATCGAAAGGGACTTTACCGGAACCGGCGACGGAGACGGAAATGGCCACGGCACGCATTGCGCCGGCACGATCTTCGGAAGAAACGTGGACGGGTTGCGGATCGGCGTCGCGCCGGGCGTCTCGACCGCCTTGATCGGAAAAGTGCTCGACGACAATGGCAGCGGCGGATCGCAAATGCTCTTCGAAGCCATGCAGTGGGCGGCCATCCAGGAAAGCGCCCATGTGATCTCGATGTCGCTGGGTTTCGATTTTCCCGGGCTTACGAATAGCCTCGCCGACCAGGGCTGGCCTGTCGAAATCGCCAGCTCGGTCGCTCTCGAGGCCTATCGGGAAAACCTGCGCATGTTCGACGCCATCATGGACATGATACGCGCGCACAGCGCCTTTAGCGGCGGAAGCCTTGTCGTCGCCGCCGCCGGCAATGAAAGCCGCAGGCAGGTGCACGCCAACTTCGAAGTCAGCGTTTCCGTGCCCGCCGCCGCTGTGGGCGTGGTTTCGGTTGGCGCCGCGGGAGAAGGACAGAACGGCCTGACCATCGCCGATTTCTCCAACACAAACCCGCTCGTCTGCGGGCCTGGCGTGAACGTGATTTCCGCCAAAGCCAATGGCGGCCTCGTGTCCTTCAACGGCACGAGCATGGCGACGCCGCATGTCGCCGGGGTCGCCGCCTTGTGGTGGGAAAAGCTTCAGACCCTGCCCATACCGGTAACATCGGACACGGTGAGAGCGCGGATCCTGGCGAGCTCCGTTACTGATCCCTTTGCGCCGGGCGTCGACATTCCCGACCGCGGCGCCGGGCTGGTCTCTGCGCCGCACCTGCACTGACCGGATAATTGCTCCCGGCCGCGTATCGGAAAACGCGGCCGGCGTCATTTGCAAGGTAAGGTAATATATTACTCAGTTCACATTCTTCTTCATTCAGTATTCAATAATTGATTGACGCAATCTGATCCTTGGAAAGCAATTCATTGGAAAACAGATACTAGAAATAGTTTGAGGTCGCGCTTAAAAAGAACGTAATAATCGGAAATCAGGGAACAGCGATCGCCGGATGAGCGCACCATCAAAAGAAGTTACCCGCGACATACTGATGCTGCAAACGCAATACGTCGCCCCGGCCGGTGAAAGAGAGAACGCCATCGCCAGAATATGGTCGGAGGCATTCGGGATCAGCGATCTTGGCGTCGAAGACGATTTTTTCGACCTTGGCGGAAATTCGGTGATAGCCGAAACGATCTCCCGGAAAGTCGCCGAGACTCTTGATATGCCATTAAAGGCAGGCGCGCTCCTGGAAGCGAGAACAATACGCGACATCGCGAACCTGCTCGATGACACGATGCGCAATGAATTGCCCTCGCATCTTGTGCAGCTGCGCACAGGCGGCGATCGCGTTCCGATGTTTATCGTCCATGGCGCTGCCGGCCTCCTGTTTCCTACTGACGCTTTCATGGGCGGATTTCATGACGATCAACCTGTCTACGCTTTCCAGGTTCCGGGTTACGACGGCCAATGCGAACCGCTCGCAAGAGTGGAAGATATCGCGGCCGAATATCTGCGATGCATGAAGCTCGCGAGCCCTGACGGTCCATGGCATCTGGCCGGCTTCTGCCATGGTTCGTGGATTGCCTTCGAGATGGCGCATCAGCTAACCAAAGAGGGCCAGCGACCGCTGAGTCTGACGCTGCTCGATCCGGGCATACAGGAAGGGCGCATGCACAGTGAGTTCATGCGCGACGTCGAGCGACGTCGCAGCGGAACATTGTACAGCGTCAAACTAAGCGGAAAGAGGATGGTGGATACGATCCGGTGCTATTACGCCACTGGCCAGTGGATAGACCCTTCCAATCCGGCGTCCTACGATATTCCGGAGGTGTTGGACTATAATCGGAAACGCAACCGCAAGAAACTCGCAAAGGCGGTTGCCAGAGATAACGTCGCGACTGGTGAAGACGACATCAAACCATGGATGGCGGATCGCGAAGAAACCTTCGAGAATGAAAAAGAGCTTGAAATCAGAAGGTCGCCACAAGCCAATCATGCCGCGGTTATGCTTAAGCGCGCCTTTTTCAAATATAGCTCCAACACGCCGCTTGACATGCCGGTTCACCTCATCGCAAGCCGGTTCCAGGCTGAAAAGCTCAATGAGCCGTCCTATCCCCTGAGACGACTTATGCCGCATCTCGAAGTCACAGTTCTCGGCGAGTATCATCACGACACCATCTCGACACGAAGCGACCAGAATGCATTGATCATGCAGGCCATTGCCGACAAATCGCAATAGGCGCTCAGGATTCCAGCACTTCACTGGACGGCCGCTTCAGAAAACCCGGTTTGCGGAACGCAAACCGTGTTTCAAACGGATTTCGGCGAAGGACACGCCCTTCCGGGAATTGGGGTATTGCATCAGGGTCAACCGACTACATTGTCGGAGCGCGGAAAGGCCAATTCAAGTGGCGCCTGGTTGCATTTGCGTCGAGAGACAAAGAGGCAAGGAGGGTGATTTTGGACAAAGTATTCCGTATGAAATCGTTCCTATTCAGGATCAGGCGCCGCTTGATCAGAATAACTGTAATCGGCAATACGCCTGAAAGCGAATAGCCGGAAACCGGAACAGGCCGGTTACAGACTCTACTCTCGAAGAGAAAATCCGTAAGCCATTGAATAAGTTATTTTTTCCCGTCAATTGACTATTTACTCCGCCCCCAATTGTTCAGCATAAAATTAGTCGGAGCTCGAAGTATTTCTTCACATACAAGGCGAATTTACTATAACTGTTGCTGCTTTAGTGAGAGGGGCGGCACTCTGAGTGGACGGTGACTGATTGTGAATGAAACTTCGGAAATGGTTGCGCGAGATTCCCTGTCTCTTGAAACGGCATATGCCTCGCCGACCGGCGAAACCGAGCAGATTATTGCGGATATATGGGCGCAGGTATTCAGCATTTCGGGTATCGGCGTCGACGACGACTTTTTCGAACTCGGCGGCGATTCATTGGCGGCGGAATCAATTACTCGAATGGTGTCGGAGAAATTCGGCGTCAGCGTAAAAAGCGGGGCGCTCGTCGAATCCAGCACCATTCGAGAAATCGCGAACGTTATCAGCTCAGCAAATCGCCCATCCCTTCCGTCGCATATCGTCCCGCTCCGCTCTACGGGGAACCGGATTCCTATCTTTATCGTCCATGGCGCAGCCGGAATCCTGTTCCCGACCAGCAGCTTCATGGAGGGTTTCCATGACGACCAGCCGGTCTACGCCTTCCAGGTGCCGGGATATGACGGCCAATGCCAACCGCTCGATACGATTGAGGAAATCGCTGCTGAATATCTTAAATGCATGAGGATGGTCAGTCCCGATGGCCCATGGCATCTCGCGGCTTTCTGCCAGGGCTCGTGGATTGCGTTCGAAATGGCCGCGCAACTGGGCAGGGAAAGCAAGAGCCCGTCGAGTCTGACCATGATCGACCCCGTGATGCATATGGGCAGAATGCTCAATGAGCATTTGCAGTTTCTCAGAAGCAGGAAAAATCCACTCGCGCGCGCGTTTTCCGAAGCAAGGTGGATCGCCAGGGTCCAGATGGACAAGTTTCGCTGCTTTCGCGCAACCGGCCAATGGATCAACCCCTATCATCCAGACGCCTATGATCTGCCAGGTGTCTGGGAATGGATACGACAACGCGACCTCGCTCGACACGATACCCATGCTCAAAATAACGCTCGAGCAGACGAGCCACATGGAGTGCAAGGTAAGTTCGATACAGAAAAGGAACTCGAACGCCGTCGTTCCAAGGACGCCAATTCCGCGACCGCCAGGCTCGAGATTGCCTACTACAGGTATTGTCCGAATGCTCCTCTGACCATTCCTGTCCATCTGATCGCAAGCGAGAAGCAGAACAGGCAATTGAATAACCCGCTGTATCCGTTGCGTCGCTTTTTGCCCACGCTAACGATTACCGTTCTCGGGAAAACGCACAGGCAGACGGTTTCGACGACCGGACCTGAAAATTCATCAATCATACAACGGGTGGCGGACGAGGCGTCCTGTCTCGTCTGATCGACAAAGCGGCAATCTTTAACACAGAACATCGGGCGCAGCAGGAAAAGCAGGTATCAGACAGTGGGCAATGTTGAACGCGCATCACTCCTGTTGGACACGCCTTATGTCGCGCCAACGCAAGAATCCGAGGCGATCATCGTGAAGATCTGGTCCGAGGTATTCGAAATATCGGATATCGGTATCGACGACGACTTTTTCGATCTCGGCGGAAATTCAACTATTGCGGAAACGATAACGCTCAAGGTCTCGGAAGCTTTCGGAATTACATTCAAGTCCGGATCGCTCGTCGAAGCAACCACCGTCAGAGACGTCGCGCGGGTCATTAAAGACACATCTGAACTGTCGCTTGCCTCGCACATTGTGCCGCTGCGTTCAAACGGCGACCGCACGCCGGTTTTCCTCGTCCACGGCGGCGCGGGCCTTCTTTTTCCTTCCACTGAGTTCATGAGCGGATTCCACGACAACCAGCCGGTCTACGCCTTCCAGGTCCCCGGCTATGACGGTCAGTGCGAACCCTTCGACACCGTCGAGGAGATCGCAGCGGAATATGTGCGCTGCATGAAGCAGGTCAGTCCTGACGGACCCTGGCATCTAGCGGGTTTCTGCAATGGCAGCTGGATCGCATTTCACATGGCGGCGCAACTCGAAAAGGAAGGCAATAGTCCGCTAAGCCTGACACTGCTCGATCCAGGCGTCCAGGAAGGCCTCATGCAACAGGACTATCTCCGACGACGGGCGATCACCGCGAAGAAAGGCCTGAAACGCCTGGCTTTTTTGATCAAGGCGTTCGGACAGGATCTTACGCAGAGTTACAGCTGTTATCGATCCACGAAACACTGGGTAAACCTCAGAAAAAAAGAAGCCTACGAGATTCCTGTAGTGAAAGAATGGATCAAGAACCTCAACCGGGAGCGCCACAAGGCAACGATCGCAAAGGCGCGACAAAGCGGCGAAGACACGAGCGTATTGAAAGAAATCGAATGGACATGGGATGACGAGAATTTCGATACAGAGGCGGAACTCGAGCGCCGGCGAACGCCGGAAGCCAACGAGGCGATCGAAAAACTGAAGGACGCCTGGTACAAATTTGTCCCAACCGACACCATCGATATGCCAGTCAATGTCATGTCCAGCGAATCTCGCGCGACGTCATACCGGCAGCCGTCCTTTCCGGTCCGCCGCGCCATGCCAAACCTGGAAACGACCGTCGTTGGCAGGTTTCATCGCGACGTTATATCAACCGCCAAACCCGACAACGCACTCTATATTCAGGCCGCCATCGACAAGGCGAACGGCGGCAAGGCCTCAACGGCGCCTGCTTGACTCCGGGAAACCACGGATGCAAATCAGTGGCCATGCCAACGGAGATATGCGCCGCCCTGCTGAATAGCGCGACCGTATCGCAAAAAGAAAACAGATACAGGCCATAAGCCGATGCGCATTCTCGTGATCAACCCGGACCGTTACACGGAAAGACTCCGCTGGCTGGAGTCGCAATTTTCGCGCATCGGCCTTGATTTCGAACGCGTCAGCGCGTGCGATGGCAGCACGCTAACCGAAGACGAAATCCAGAGAATCGCGCAGAGCTGCGTGTCGGGGCTGAAACGTACTCCGAATGAATATGCATGCAATATCAGCCACAAGACTTGCTGGAGGATTGTCGCAGACGGCAAGGACGAACATGTCTGCATCTTCGAGGACGACGTGCATCTGAGCCGCGACGCAGGGAAATTCCTTTCCAGCTCGTCGTGGATTCCCGGAGGGGCGGACCTTATCAAGCTGGAAACATTCAACAAGGAAGCCGAATTCTACCACAAGCAACCGGTCGAGGCTCAGGACAGAACGCTTTATCCCCTGAGAGGACTGCATCAGGGGTCAGCCGGCTACATCATCTCCAAAACAGCGGCGAAAAGACTGCTGGACGAGACCCGAAACGACTACGGCGGGGTAAGCTATCTGCTTTTCGGACCGAAACCGGCCCGAAGCGCCGATCTTCGCGTCTATCAGCTCTATCCAGCGCTGTGCATCCAGGACATGCGGTTATCTGGCCACAAGAATCCGCAGCTTTCCAGTTCGCTCGGTCACAAGGAGCTGGCGAACAGCGTCGAGGGGAGGCAAGCAATGGCGGAATGGACGGAAAAGCAGGCCCCGGGCGCGCGGTCGCGGATCCGTCGAGACATAAAAGAGCGCTTCAAGCGACTATTCGACAAGCCATTTCGCAATGAAATTGTCCCGTTTCAGGAATAGGTCCCGCTTTAGCGGAAAACCGAGTCCCGCCGGAGAATTGTTTTGACCGCACCGTCACCTCACACCAAACGCGAAACATTGATGCTCGATACACCCTATGTTGCGCCGGAAGGGGAAAGGGAGACCGCCATTGCGGAAATCTGGTCTGCGGCGTTCGGGATAGCAGATCTGGGCGTTGAAGACGACTTCTTCGATCTCGGCGGCGATTCCGTCATAGCCGAAACAATTACACGGCAGATCGGCGAAATGCTCAAAATAAATCTGAAGGCCGGCGCCCTGGTCGAGGCGCGAACCGTACGCGACATAGCAGAACTGCTTGATAACGCGTCTGGCAATTCACTGCCTTCGCACCTCGTTCCGCTGCGTAGCGGCGGTGGGCGCACGCCGATCTTTATCGTTCATGGCGCAGCCGGTCTGCTGTTTCCCAGCGCCGCCTTCATGGACGGCTTCCACGCCGATCAGCCCATTTATGCTTTTCAGGTTCCCGGTTATGACGGACATTTCGAACCGCTCGATTCGGTCGAGGAAATCGCGACAGAATATCTGAGATGTATGCGAATGGTCAGTCAGGATGGCCCCTGGCACCTTGCCGGCTTCTGCCACGGCTCCTGGATCGCGTTTGAAATGGCTATCCAACTTGCCGAAGAAGGTCGCAAACCGCTTAGCCTGACGCTGCTCGATCCGGGCGTTCAGGAAGGCCAGATGCTGAACGACTACATGCGTTTCACGAGGCGGCGCGGCAAAAACGGCCTCGCGACCGCTATCGCGGAATTGAAGTTCGGTGCGAAATCCATGCTCGACGCCTGGCGTTGCTGGCGCGCGACCGGGCACTGGATCGCACCGTCCGATCCTCGCTGCTTCGACATCCCGGAGGTCTGGGACTACCTGCAGAAACGCAATCGGGAGCGCCAGGCGCGCGCCCTGAATAAAGCCGGATCGAATGCGACCGAGCAGGAACTGACGGAACGCCAATGGATGTGGGACCGCGAGGGCGAGGGCGCCTTCGACACCGAAAAGGAACTCGAATTACAGCGGACAGACGCAGCCAATGAAGCAATATCAAGGCTCAAGCGCGCTTGGTACAAATACGGTCCGCATACACCTCTACAATCCAGAGTTCATATGGTGGCGAGCGAATTCCAGAACGAAAAACTCAAGAATCCGGCTTATCCCATTAGACGGCTGATGCCGGATCTCGTCATCACTGTGCTCGGAAAATACCACAATGATACGGTCTCGACGAAGGGACCGGAGAATGCTCGCATCATCCAGCGCATTGCTGACGACGCCTAATGAAATGGGCGCTCTTCCGAATTCCTATGGATTGACGAGAGCGGCGGCGGCAATTAGCTGGTTATGTTTATTGAAATGGGGCTAAATAATCTCAATGGATTCGCGTAGCCAGAATATTGTCGACGAGATCACAAGGGAATGGCGAAGTTACATCGAGAATGATTTTCGTCTGGAGGATTCGGAGCAGCATACCGAATACTGGATACGCCGGCAAAATTTGAATCGACCTTCCCGAAACGGTATTCATGCTGATCCCTATGTGTTGGAGAATTTCCGACGTATTATGATTAGCGTCGGAGACAATCCTGCGCCAACGCCAGGCGGACTGACCAAATTCATACTACGGAGGGGTGAGCGTCGCATGTTGATGGAATGTCTTGCGGCGCTCGTTGAAACCGGCGACATCGAACTGCTGAAAAAACATCCGTGTCACCCTGCCGGCAATCCGCGGACATTCGACTGGAACGGAATCCCGGTTACGCATCGCTGGATCAAGCACATTCATCATCTGGGAATGTTCAACCGGACATTGAGCGCGTCGCTCAAAGAAGGCTTTTCCGTGCTGGATATCGGCAGCAGCTATGGCGTGTTCAGCTACATGATGTTCCGCGAATATCCGGGATCGCATCACGTTCTGGTCGATTTGCCGAACCAGCTCCTGTTCGCTCACTACTTCCTGCGCAACTGCTTTCCCGACGCCCGAATTGCCGGCGCTCGCACGAT
Organism: Flavimaribacter sediminis; assembly: GCF_019492055.1. Taxonomy (GTDB): domain Bacteria; phylum Pseudomonadota; class Alphaproteobacteria; order Rhizobiales; family Rhizobiaceae; genus Flavimaribacter; species Flavimaribacter sediminis. The sequence continues at coordinate 1,218,605 of NZ_JAICBX010000002.1, forward strand.
TGAAGAGCTTGGCGCGATCACGCGCGAAACCGTCGACGCGTACGACTTCATTCTCTTGCCGGCTGACAGATTCGAACAGCTTGCCGGCGGGAGCATCGATCTGGTGACGAGCTTTTCCTGTCTCGGTGAACTCAAGCGTACACTTTTCGACCGGTATATCCGATCCGACGCATTCCTCTCGGCCCGATATTTCTACACCTCGAACCCTGTCGACAAGCACATGGCTATGCAGGATGCTGAAGTCTGCGTCCTGGACTATCCGATTCTTGACCCGGCCAAGAGGCTTTACTTTGGAGTTTCTCCTGTTTTTCTCTATTCCTACGGGGCGCCCGAACGCAAGGGGCCGTTCGGCTACAGATTGCGTCCAATGGTTCCCTATTTTGAAAGCATCACCGAGATCTGACAAGGAGGCGGCATGGGAAAGGTTGATCCGAAAATCGAGGCTCCCAATGCAGGTTGGAGTTTCGAAAATATCTCCGACGCGTTCGATGAACATGTCGAGCGCTCCGTGCCTCTCTACAATGAAGGTCACGATCTCGTATGCCAGCTCAGCGACTTCTTCTTGCCGCCTGATGCGGTGGTTACGGAATTGGGCACATCGACCGGTGTGCTTTGCTCCCGGTTTCTGAAGCACAATTCCGACCGGGACGATATCCGGTATGTGGGTATCGACGTTGTCGGCTCAATGGTCTCCAAAGCTTCCGAAAGACTCGCCAATGACAGGCGCGCGGAATTCTTCGAAGCAGATGTATTGACGCACTCTTTCGAACGCAGCAGCATGGTGATTTCATACTACTGCCTGCAGTTTATTCCGCCTCGAACACGGCAGACAGTTTTTGATATCGTCTACAATACCCTTGACTGGGGCGGCGCATTTGTTTTGTTCGAAAAGGTTCGGGCGCCCGATGCGCGATTCCAGGATGTTTGCGGCCAGATCTACCAGGAGTACAAGCTGCAGCGTAATTTCAACGAATCCGAGATTCTGAACAAGCAACGCAGTCTGAAGGGCGTTCTTGAGCCATTTTCGACCCAGGGCAACCTGGATTTGATGAAACGGGCGGGATTCGTCGATGTAATGTCGATCATGAAGTGGGTCAATTTCGAAGGTTTCCTCGCGATTAAATAGGCTGCGATAACTGTCCGATTAGAAGATGTTCCTTGGGTAAGAGATCTAGGCCATCCCGCCAGAGCGCAATCGGCTGGATCATCGATTTGATTTCAGTTAGCGTGAACCCAATCTCAAACGTGGTCGATATACTGATGCAACCGCAAGCGCCGCGAGCGAATCTTGTCTCCGCCGAATTCAGCCCGCTTGAAGAACGCTGGAACGCCGCCACGCACGCCCTCGGAACGCTTCTGGCGGTTGCCGGCCTGATCTTGCTTCTTGGGCGCGCCGGCGTCGCCGGCGCGTCGGACAACTTCGCCCTTTGCGCCCTCTACGGCGCAGCACTTGTTCTTCTCTACAGCTTCTCCGCCTTGCATCACGCGATTTCGCATCCGGGCGCAAAGCATGTGTTCCTGGCGCTGGACCATTGCGGCATTTATCTGCTGATCGCTGGCACCTACACGCCGTTCTGTCTCATCATGCCTCCCGGTCAGGGGTGGTTGCTGCTGGCCTTCATATGGGGTCTGGCGGGCGTGGGCATCAGCGTCCAGATGACGTGTTTCGTGACGGGATACAGCAATCACTACGAGCGTTTCGGTTTCATCGCCTATCTTGCTTTGGGGTGGATTCCGCTTTTATGGGTCTGGGACGATGTCGTTACGGGAATTCCGACGAGCGGACTGGCGCTGCTTGCCGCCGGCGGCCTGGCCTATACGACCGGCGTGGCTTTCTATCTGTGGCGAACCCTGGTCCATCATCACGCGATCTGGCACCTGTTCGTGGTCGCAGGCAGCGCTCTGCAGTTTCTGACCATCTATCTTTACGTGGCGCCTGTAACGAACTGATCGAGCCGGCTTGCGTCTTGCAGCCGGCTTTTGATATGGAGACAGTCCGGAGCCGAAGCCAAACTGACGACAAGGGGCCGATGATGGCGAAAGACGAAAATGCGCTGGACAAACTGCGCGGCGCGCTCGACGTGCTGTTCGAACTCAAGGAAGAGTTTGCGCAGTGGGTCGACGAGGCTCAGGACGGCTCAAAGCATGAGGCCCTCGACAACGTTCTCAACCATGTCGAAACCATGGAGCGGGAATACCGCAGACGCTTCGAAGAAGCGTCGCGCGACTGACGACGACCAGCCGCGCGAAAACGTTCTCCCGCCTGCCAACGCCCTCGATATTGAGGGCCGCTGATATCAGTCGCCGTTGTTGATGCTGTGCATGCTTTCCAGCACGAAATGCTGGAAGATCAGCGGTTGACGGCGCGCGCCTTCCAGTTCTTCAAGCACCTTGTGTCTTACTCCGGCCGCCTGCCAGGCCTGCATCGCCTCTTCGTCGGGGAAGATGGATATGGCGACGACTTCGCTTGCGTGTTCGTCGACAAGAAAGAATATCAGCCGGTCCAGGCCATGATCGTTGATCGCCTCAGTAAATCCGTCGATCACCAGCTTCTTGCCTGCCTCGAAATCGGCCGGTTTGAATTTGTGGGTGTAGACGATCACCGGATCGCCTTCATCGGGAATGAGCAGGCTCTCCTGCGCAAAAGCAGGAGCCGCCGCCCATGAGGTGGCGAAAAGGAAAGCGGCCGCCAGAAATAAACGCGGTTTCATGAAAATACCTCCGGTTTGAACGCGTACATTCAGTACACAGGCCACGCGCCCATGCAACCTATGCGATCTTGTAGTACCGTTTCAGTTTGAAGGTTTTTTCACATTCCGGTCCGGACTTTGATGACGACTCCGTCTCAGGATGTCGCGCCGAGACATTGCTGGATGTAATCGCCCACCCGCGTGGCAAGGCTCCTTGGCCCGCCGCCATGACCACCGTTATGCCGCCAAAGCTGGACATCGCCGCCGGCTTTCTTAATGGCTTGCTCATAGGCTGCGGACTGGCTGAACGGCACGATCTTGTCGCGAGTGCCATGAACCAGGATCGTCGGCGACATGCCGCCATGCACGGCGTATAACGGTGAGGCTTTGCGGGCGCTGTAATCTCCCAGCATCTTTGTGGTTTCTTTGTTCTGCAAGGTGGTGAAATCCAGCGGCGAGGCGTTCAGCACTGTGCAGCGCGGGTTTTCCGTGATACCGAGCCAGGCGGCCTCGGTGCTGCCCGCGCTTGCGCCGCGAACCGCGTAGCGATCGGGGTCCAGACCCCATTTGCGAGCGTTCTTCCTCGCAAATTCGAACCCGTTTTCCACGTCAACGCGTTGGGCGGGCCAGGTCGCCTGGTCCGAAAGGCGATAATCCGTGGAAACGATGGCGATGCCGCGGGCCGTGATCTGTTGCGAAAACCGGTAGCTCGGCATGGTGTTTCTGTGCATCCAGCCGCCGCCCGGAACATTGAATAACCATGGAATCGGACCTTCCGCATTGACCGGCTTCTGCACGATCACTTCGTTGCCGAATTTGTCGAAGACGTATCGTTCCGTCGTGTAGGACAACGGTCCCGCCGGCGGTTTGAACTCACTGTCGCCGGATTTGCAGCCAGCCGCCGCAAGCGCCAGAAGAACGGTCAGAAGACAAACTCTTACTATCATCATTGGTTCGGGGTTCCTTTCGAGCCGCTTCTGTCGGCGGCTTATGAGGCGGTTTCATGACGAAGCGCTCAAGTGACACGGAACGGCTGAACGGATGCTGAACGAATGGTTACCGCATCCGGTTGCATCAGGCGTCTCGGTATTAAATCAGTAAGAGAAATGGCGCTTTCGGTTGTCGGGCGACGCGCCTGCGGATCAACGCGACGACCATGATTGAAACCGCGTTAACAGTATCGGGCACAGTTCGTGGACGTGTCACATAATATTGAGTAATACTTGACTCGGTACCTTTCGCAAATAATGGCAACAAATCGAACGAGGTTCAGAATGATACAGAAAAAGATTGTCGCGCTTACCAGCGCTTTCATGATGATTGCAGGCCTAATGCTTGCCCCGACGACCGCCTATGCAGGCCAGGGAAAAATTTCCATGGAACTTCTCAAGGCCGCCTTCGTCGTTGGCGGCACGGGCGGTAAAGGCACGCTGACCTTCGACGGAAAGACATATCCGTTGCGGATCGGCGGTTTGAGCGCCGGATGGCAGATTTCGCTTTCGAAGGCCAATCTGCAAGGCGCCGTCAAGAACATCAATCAGCCTTCCGACATCATCGGCGTCTATTCGGCGGCGGGCGCAGGTCTTGCGATTGCGGCAGGCGCCAAGACAGCCGTGATGATCAACGACAAGGGCGTGACCCTTGAATTGATCGGAACGCAAATGGGCGTCGACGCGTCGCTCAACCTCGAAGGCCTCTCGATCAAAATGCGCTGAGCTAAAGGCTGACCGGGATCTTCTGCGATTCCGGTCTGTCTGCCGCCTTCAATCGCTAGTCCTTGCGGATGCGCTCGAAGACGACCCCGTCGATCTCGAAATGCAGCCGGTCAGGCGCCGACCAGACATGCTGCGTGCCGTCATCGCACAACATTGTTGGCGAGGCCGGAATCAAACATTCCATGCTGACGCAGAAACTCTTCAGACAACCCGGCCGCCGCAACCTGTAGCGTCCCTGCATGGTGCGATTGATGATGTGGCCGGTCTGATCGCGCCAGATCCAGAAACTGTGCCGGAGTCGGTCTACCTGCCGCACGAACAGGCAATTATTGTCGCGGCCCCTGCTGAACTGGGCTGCACAGCGCTGCATCAGGTCGGAATATTGCACCATCGCGACCGTGTCGCGCCCTTCTGCGTCCATTGACAGTTCACTGGACAGAAGCGCCTCCGGGATTTCGACGCTGGACCGCGCCGGCGCGGACAGGCAGAGAAACATGGCAAGGCAACACAGGGCGCCCAATATGCGGTTTCTTCTCATCGCGTACCCGTCTGCCTTTTCAAACCCGGCCGTCATCAAAACAGACAGGTCGCGCTCGTTTCAAGTCGAGATTGATGAATGAGAAAAATGTCGCGATTCTGACGCCGGGAAAGTTTAGGCTAAAGACGGCGCGTTGAGACGCGCGAGGAATCAGGTTGTCCGCTTGTTCCAGCCATATAATCAATGCGATAGGTGCTATGCTTCCGTGTCGCGCAACGGCGGGCGCCGGACGGCGAGGAGACCAGTATGACGGATGTGATAGCCGGAAAAGAAACCCAGCAAAGACTTTCCGGCATTGCGCTGATGTGCTTTGGGGTCGCTTGCCTGTGCGTCAACGACGCCCTCGCCAAGGCCCTGACCGCCAGCTATTCGCCACTTCAGATCATGTTCATGCGCAATATCATCGCGCTGCCCTTCGCCATCCTCATGGCGTTGAAAATGGGCGGCGTGAGCGCCCTGAAGTCCACCAGGCCGGTGACGCACCTTATGCGCACAGTGCTCTGGATCGCCGCGACCCTGTTGTTCTTCACCAGCGTCAAGCTGTTGCAACTGGCGGAGGCGACGGCGCTGATCTTCGTGGCGCCGCTTTTCATTACCGCCATTTCCGCGCTGTTTTTGCGCGAGCACGTCGGCTGGCGCCGCTGGATGGCGGTGATCGTCGGCTTCATCGGCGTGGTCATCGTCATCCGGCCAGGCGGATCGACCTTCCAGCCGGCATCGCTGCTGCCGGTGGCGACCGCCTTGCTCTACGCTTTGCTGATGATCAGCGCCCGCTGGGTGGACGCCCGCGAAAGCATGTGGACGCTCATGCTCTACCTGACCGGCTGCAGCGCCTTCCTGAGCAGCTTCATCACGCCTTTCTTCTGGAGCGCCATACGGCTGGAAGATCTCTGGCTGTTCGTCGCGATCGCCCTGTTCGGCACGGCCGGCATGACCATGATGACCCAGGCCTTCCGGCTGGCGCCCGCGGTGGTGATCGCGCCTCTCGACTATACGGCGCTGATATGGGCGACGGCGCTCGGCTGGTTCATCTGGGGCGAGGTCCCCGATCCAGTCACCTATCTGGGCGCGGTCGTGATCATATCAAGCGGGGTGTTCGTCATCGTTCGCGAGTACATGACGCACAGATCGGGATGAGCATCAGATGATGCGGGAACAATAAGTATTTACAATGAAATTTTTTGAGAAACGTTGGTGCCCAGAAGAGGACTCGAACCTCCACGACCATGCGGTCACCAGCACCTGAAGCTGGCGCGTCTACCAATTCCGCCATCTGGGCATTTCAACACGAGGGCGTCATGTAAGACCGTGACAGTTTCCTGTCAATGACAAATCCGGCTGTTGAAGCAATTCGTTTTAAATGGGCTGCGCCTACAGCAAAAAGGGATATCCGCCCTCATGCTTGAGCAGCCTGATCTTCATTTCCACGCCGCCTTCGCCGGAAAATCCGCCAAGGCCGTTTGCCGAGAGAACACGGTGGCAGGGAATTATGACAGGGATCGGATTGGCCCCGCAGGCCTGGCCGACCGGCTGTCCGTAGGTTCCGAGTTCCCTTGCAATGTCGCCATAGGTGCGGGTTTCGCCGTAGGGGATCGCCTTCATGGCCTTCTGCACCGCATGCTCGAAGTCGCCGCCCTTCGGCGCCAAAGGCAGATCGAACTGCTTCAGATCGCCGGCGAAATAGGCGCGAAGCTGGCGCACTGCCTCGTCGAGCGCCTCCGACTGACCCTGCGGCTGCCGGCGCTTCGCTTCCGAATGCCAGAGCAGCCTCACGATCCTGCCGTCGCGCTCGACCACCGCAATCGCGCCGATCGGCGTTTCGACATGGGCGCAATTTTCTACATCGGGCGGCGACGCGGCCGGTTCCGGACCGGTGGTTGTCCTCTGGCTGTCCATGGCGGCGATTTTCCATCCATGCGGCATCTCTGTCAATCTGTCGCGCCGCTGATCGGATGCGCGCCCCGCAGTCGTTCGACACAGGCACTGAGGTTATGCCGGATATCTGGCTAAACTTCCAATTGCAGAAACTGCCGGAAAACATGAAACCCACAAATTGGCCATGCCCGTGTCCTTTATCGAAGCTACACCGCCGTTCCGGCGCAAGGCGGAGCTTGCGCCCATGACTGATCTTCGTGCACAACTGCAGCGACTGAGGATCATCCAGTCGATACGATTCACCTTATTTTCCGCCGCGGTTCTCGTTGCAGCGGCGCCGCCGACGGCGTCGAGGCCGCCTATTTCTGGGTCAAGGAAATGCCCGTCGGTATTGTGGCCTTCTGGATCGTGCTGATCGGGTTGTGGCCATCGCCGAAGGCCAGCGATCTGATGCCGACAGTCGATCGCGCTGCGGGCACGCTCAGGGCCGCCTCGCACGATCGGGACTTTCTGATCGCCAGACTTCGTGTTCTATCGGCGATTTATACGAATATTCGGCAGCCGACGCCAATGGCGACGGAATTCTGACTTCAACCGAGTTCGAAGCGCTCGCCCAATAGGCTGATACGAGGCCGCGCGCACCTCTCAGGACGCACCGCCGACGCGTGCGCGGCCGCGCTTCGAGCATCCCCGCCATGCTTCCCCGTGGCGGGGATTTGCGTTTCCGGCCGAATCGGCGTCAGTTATCCTTCATCTTCAGCGCGGCGATGAAAGCTTCCTGCGGAATCTCCACCTTGCCGAACTGACGCATACGCTTCTTGCCGGCTTTCTGCTTTTCCAGAAGCTTGCGCTTGCGGGTGGCGTCGCCGCCATAGCATTTCGCCGTGACGTCCTTGCGCAGGGCCGCGATCGTCTCGCGGGCGATCACTGTTCCGCCGATCGCCGCCTGCACCGGAATCTTGAACATATGGCGCGGGATCAGTTCCTTCAGCCGCTCGCACATGTCGCGACCGCGCTTCTCCGCGGCGCTGCGATGCACCAGCATGGACAGCGCGTCCACCGGCTCGCCATTCACCAGGATCGACATCTTGACGAGATTGCCCGGCCGGTAATCGGTGATCTGGTAGTCGAAGGAGGCGTAACCGCGCGATATCGACTTCAGCCGGTCGTAGAAATCGAAGACGACTTCGTTGAGCGGCAAGTCGTAGGTCAGCATCGCCCGGCTGCCGACATAGGTCATTTCCACCTGGATTCCGCGGCGGTCCTGGCAGAGCTTGAGGATCGCGCCCAGATGCTCGTCCGGCGTGAGAACCGTCGCGCGGATCCACGGCTCGTGAATTTCCGCGATCTTGACGACGTCAGGCATATCGGCGGGATTATGCAATTCGCGCTTCGACCCGTCGGTCATGACGAGTTCGTAGACCACGGATGGCGCGGTCGCGATCAGATCCAGATCGAATTCGCGCTCCAGCCGCTCCTGGATGATCTCCAGATGCAGCAGGCCAAGGAAGCCACAGCGAAAGCCGAAACCGAGCGCCGCGGAAGACTCCATCTCGAAGGAGAAACTGGCGTCATTCAATCTCAGCTTGCCCATGGCGGAGCGCAGATCCTCGAAATCGGCGGCGTCGACCGGAAAAAGACCGCAGAAAACGACTGGCTGCGCCGGCTTGAAGCCCGGCAGCATCTTCGGCGTCGGCCGCTTGTCCTCGGTGATGGTGTCGCCGACGCGGGTGTCGGCCACCTCCTTGATGGACGCGGTGATGAAACCGATCTCGCCGGGGCCCAGCGCCTCGACCGCGGCCATTTTCGGCGTCATGACTCCGACCCGGTCGACAGGATAGCGGGCGCCCGTGCCCATCATCCGGATGGTCTGGCCTTTTTTCAGCTCGCCATCGATAACCCGCACCAGCACGATGACGCCGAGATAGGCGTCATACCAGCTATCAACCAGCAGCGCCTTCAGCGGGGCGTCGGAATCGCCTTCCTTCGGCGGCGGGAGCCGGGTCACGATCGCTTCCAGCACTTCCGGCATGCCCTGGCCGGTCTTGGCGGAAATCTCGACGGCGTCGGACGCATCGAGCCCTATCACCTCTTCGATCTGCGCCTTGACACGCTCGGGATCGGCGGCCGGCAGGTCGATCTTGTTGAGCACGGTGACGATCTCGTGGTCGTTGTCGATCGCCTGATAGACATTGGCGAGCGTCTGGGCCTCGACGCCCTGGCTTGCGTCGACCACCAGAAGCGAGCCCTCGCAAGCCGACAGGCAGCGCGAGACCTCGTAGGCGAAGTCGACATGGCCCGGCGTGTCCATGAGGTTCAGCACATAGTCTTCGCCATCGCGCGCGCGATAGTGCAGGCGCACAGTCTGCGCCTTGATGGTGATGCCGCGCTCGCGCTCGATATCCATGCTGTCGAGCAACTGGTCCGACATTTCGCGCTCGGCGACGCCGCCGGTCATCTGGATCAAACGGTCGGCGACCGTCGATTTGCCGTGGTCGATATGCGCCACGATCGAAAAATTGCGGATACGGGAAAGCGGAGTGCGGTTCGGTGCAGTCATGGAACTGCCCTATAGTCATTTCCCGCGCGCCTGAAAAGCCAATTCGTAAGGCGCACCCGGCATTCTTCGATGTGTCATTCAGCCTGCAGCAGCGCCCTGTGCCATCCCAAGCTACGGCCGATGACGAGGCCCGAAAGGAACGCGCTTGCGGCCGCACGCGAGACGATCCATGCCGTATCCGCCGCCAGTTGCGGCATCATCGCGGACACCAGTCCGTTTGCATATTGGAGTGCGAATACACAAAGCAGCAGGACGAGCGACAGCCATTCGCCACCAACCGCTGCTTTCCCGGCAACGAACCGTATTTCGTCAGTTCGCGACACCAGGAATCCGGCCACAAGGCCAGGCGCCAAGCCCAGGGCCATGGTGCCTGCGACGAGCGATGTTTCCGAAGAACGAACAAGGCCTGTCAAGGAAAGCAGAAGGATGGAAATCGGCAAGGTGTAGAGGCGCCAGCGGGGCACGACCCGGTCACGGCTGCGCAGAATTCCGAGAAGGATGAGACCGGCCAGCAGCGGCCATACCCAGAAAGGCGTCCCTGCCACTACGCGGACGATGAGAGAATTGTCCGCTGAAAACAGTACTGCATGCATGATGCGGCCGGGCATGAAACTGAACAATCCGGCAATCACCAGTGCGCCCGCGAAGGTCACCCGCATCGTGTTGAGATGGCCCTGTATCCGTCCGTTCCGGGCAAGCCACACGCCCCAGCCCAGGCTGACGATCGTGGCAATGGAAAGCAAATGGATCGGACTCCATTCGCCCCAGACGCGCAGTTCGTGGATCGCAAAGGAAGAAAAGGCCGTCACCAGCATCAGAATCACCCAGGCATAGCCCGAGATTCGATGGGTGGACGTTCCCTTGCGGCGGAATAGGATGACCATCCCCAGCCCGAAAGCGAAAACGGCCGCGGCGACATGGATCTGGATAGCGAGCGAGGCCTCGGCGAGCGGCGCAAGTGTCATGATCGGCAACCTCCTTTGACAGGCGATGCGAAACGCCCGTTGCAATGCCGAGATGGACCACTACTATTCGCCACACACGTCTCGTTACGCGAAAGACCGGGATAATTCGTGGCCGACAACACCTTGCAACTCACGCTTCGCGAATGGTGGCGGTCGCTTTCGTCTCCGCGCACGCTCACGGTGCTGCTCGTGGCGGGAGCGATCTTCGGCCTCGCCGGTCCATTCGGCACCTATGAGGCGCTGAGGCCTTTGCCGCGCATCCTCTACTGGCTCGCGGTGACGATCGTCACATATGCGGTGGGGCTCCTGAGCGGGCGGCTGATGCGCGAACACACGCCGCTGAAGCGGCTGGAGGTGGTGCCGGCCTATGCAATTGCCGGTCTTATCGGCGGAATTCCGATTGCGCTCTGCGTTCTGGCAATCAACGTCGTCGCGGGTTTCACGGTTACCGAAACCGGCCTCGGACTAACAAGGCTTGTCTTTTATGGCTGCTTGATCAGCTTGTGCATTTCTGCCGTCCTTGCCTGGGTCCAGCGTGACGTGACTGAAAAGCCCGATGATCCGACATCACCGATACCCGCCGGCGCGCGCCTCATGAAGCGCCTGCCGGTGGAGTTGCGCGGCAAACTGCAATACCTGACCGTGCAGGATCACTACGTCGAGGTGGTGACCGACAAGGGGAGCTACCTCGTCCTGATGCGGCTTGGCGACGCCATCGCGGAGACCGCGCCGGTCGAAGGACTGCGCATCCACCGCTCGCACTGGGTGGCGCTTTCCGCAGTCGGCCGCATCCGCCGCGAAGGCGACCGCTTGCTGGTCGAAACGGTCGGCGGGGCCGTGCTGCCGGTCAGTCGCAGCCACCGGGCAGCTCTGCGGGAGGCGGGACTCGTTCCCGTCTCATGATTCCTCCCCGGATGCCGCTTTCTTCCGACTGTCCGCAATCTGCGTCGTTTCGCCATTGCTGTCATTCGGCTCCCAATGCAGGTTCTTGTAATCGAAACCATGTTGCAGCGTTGGTTTCACGATCCTGAAATAGGGCGACAGGTCGAAATCGCGCGGGGCGTAGAGGGAATGATGCCGGATATGAAGGATTTCCTGCTGCGAATAGGCGGAGGCGGCAGACGCCTGCCCCTTGACGCGGGTAATCTCCGGCAGAATGGGATACTGGATGGACTGGAACGCCTGCGCAATCAGAGAAGAGCAAATCGCGCGCGTCGGATCGCCGGAGCCAAGCGACAGCATACGGCGGCGCCAGCGCACCGGAACCGGCGGCGTCGGCAGGAAATAGCGCAGCATGTCGATAACGTTGCGGGTATCGTATTTCAGGCCGAGTTTTGAGATCATGAAGGACAGGACGGCGCGCCGGTCGTCGCCCGTCAGTCCCACGGGCCGGCAGATCCGGGTATTGTAGGTCTCGTATTTGGCGAGGGGTACGGCCACGCAGCCTTCACCGAGATTGACCTCGATGAGCTGCGGCCGGTCGCCGCCCTCCCTGGGCGCCGGCAGTTCATCTCCAACGAAGATCGCCGAATGGGACCACGTCGACTGGGTCAGATACTTGATCGCGGCCGAAATCTTCTGGTTGCCTTCAATCAGCAGCACGTCGCCTGGAACCAGCGACCGCTCCAGTGTTTCGGGATCGGAGGGCGTATAGGGCTGATAGCCCGACGTCTCGCTCTGCAGCCGCGCCGCGACCATCCGGCCGAGACGATCCAGCAACGTGTCCTTGGCAATGGCGGCGGAACTCCCGGTCATGGCGCACACTAAATGACGCCTGCGTCAATATTTCAAGTGAGTTGCTTTTGGCGTGGCCTGTCGCAGGCGCTTGACGCAGACCTCACAATTCGTATTTTAGAATTATTCTAAATCAGGAATTCGAATTATGCTGAGCAGGCTGACCGGCGCTCTTCGCCGCGACTTTTCAAGCTTGAGCGAACAGGAAATCCTGGCGCTCGCCATCTCGTCGGAAGAGGATGACGGGCGCATCTACCTCGCCTATGCCGATTTCCTGCGCGAGAACTATCCCGGTTCGGCTGCAATCTTCGAGGAGATGGCGGCGGAAGAGGACGGACATCGCCGGCGCCTCATCGATCTCTATCGCAAGCGCTTCGGCGAACGCATCCTGTTGATCCGCCGCGACCATGTGCGCGGCTATTACGAGCGCCGGCCGCTCTGGCTGGCAAAGACGCTGTCCATCGACGCCATCCGCAGCGAGGCGGAGCGGATGGAGGCCCAGGCCGCCCGGTTCTACCGGGAAGCGGCGAAGCGCACGCAGGACGCGGCGACCCGCAAACTGCTGGGCGATCTGGCGCAGGAAGAGGAAAAGCACGGAACGCAGGCCGAGCGGCTGGTCGCGGAACACGCGCCGGAAGATGTGCGCGAGAAGGAATCCCAGCACGAACGCCGGCAGATGATCCTGACCTATATCCAGCCCGGCCTCGCCGGATTGATGGACGGCTCGGTCTCGACGCTGGCGCCGATTTTCGCCGCAGCCTTTGCGACTGGCGACACCTGGCAGACCTTCCTCGTCGGCCTCGCCGCGTCGGTGGGCGCCGGCATCTCCATGGGCTTTACGGAGGTAGCGTCCGACGACGGCGTCATTTCGGGACGCGGCGCGCCGATCAAGCGGGGTTTTGCGACCGGAATCATGACCACACTGGGAGGCCTCGGCCATGCGCTGCCCTATTTGATCCCGCATTTCTACACGGCGACGGCGATCGCCATCGTGCTGGTGTTCTTCGAATTGTGGGCGATCAGCTGGATCCAGCACCGGTTCATGGAAACGCCCTGGTCGCGGGCGATCTTCCAGGTCGTTCTCGGTGGCGCGCTGGTCTTCGCCGCGGGACTCGCGATCGGCACTGCGTAATGGCGCCGGGAACGAGCGACAATTGTCGCGCATCCATTCCTGTGCGACGGTGCGGTCGCATGTATTCGAAGAGGCCACGACCATGCCACAGCTTGTCGTCGATATTCCGCAATCGATCCTCGATGCTCTTCAGGAGCACTGCGCGAAAAGTGGAGAAACGCCTGACCACGCCATCGCCCGGACTCTTGCCGACGCGCTTCAGCTTGACCACGGCACGCTGTTCCAGGTTTCGACCTCCGGCGCTCTGATCGAGGGCGTGTCGGGTGACGCGGTGTCGATCGCCACGCTGAAGGACCATGGCGATTTCGGGATCGGCACGTTCACCGGCTTCGACGGCGAAATGGTCGCGCTGGGCGGACGCTATTTCCGCGTCGCCGGGGATGGAACGGTGAACGAAGCAGCTGACGAGACAATGACCCCTTTCGCTGTGGTCACGCATTTCGAGCCCCGGCAATCAGCGCGGATCGCGCGATTTAAAACGATGGCTGGGCTCGAAGAACAACTCGACGCTTTACGCGACTCCGACAATCACTTTTTCGCTGTCAGGCTCGATGGAAGGTTTTCGAGAATTCAAACGCGCTCCGTCTCTAAAACGCCTGTTGGCCAGTCACTGTCGGTTGCTGCGGAGCATCAGAGCGTGTTCGCCTATGAGGGCGTTTCGGGCGCGCTGATCGGCTTCTGGACGCCGGCCTACGCCAAGACAGTCAATATCGCGGGCTGGCACATTCATTTCATATCCGACGACAGGTCGAAAGGCGGCCACCTGCTTGATTGCGCGGCGGACGGGCTCGACTGCCAAATCGAGGCGCTGAACGATTTCCGCATCGCCATCCCCGAAACCACCGCGTTCCTGAAAGCGCAGCTGACCGGCGATCCGACCGAAGCACTCGACAAAGCCGAACATTAAGAGTTTCAAACGCCCGCGCTTTCCAGCTCGCGGTTGAGGCGTTCGGTTTCGTGCGCCTTTGTCTTGGTGAACCTGGCGAAGACAAGATAGGCGACAGGCGTCAAGAACAGCGTGGCGGCCGTGGCCAGGCCCAGACCGCCGACGATCACCCAGCCCAGCGACACGCGCGCTTCGGCGCCGGCGCCGACGGCCAGCACCAGCGGCAGACCGCCGAGCACAGTGGAGATCATGGTCATCATCACCGGTCGCAGCCGGCGGATCGCGGCTTCTTCGATCGCGTCCCGCACCGACCGGCCCTCGTCGCGAAGCTGGTTGGCGAATTCGACGATCAGAATACCATTCTTGGCCATGATCCCGACCAGCAAAACGAGACCAATCTGGCTGTAGACATTAAGGCTGGTGCCCGTGAACCACATGGCGAACACCGCGCAGGCAAGCCCGAGCGGCACCGTGAACATGATGATCAGCGCGCTTATGAAGCTTTCGAACTGGGCCGCAAGCACCAGCAGGACGACGATGATCGCGAACAGGAAGGTCCGTCCGATATTGCCGGACGTCTCGTTGAGCGTCGCCGCTTCAGCCAGTGGTATCACGCGCATGCCGGTTTCCAGATGCGGCGCGGCGATGCTTTCGGCTGCGGTCAGTGCGTCGCCGAGTGAAAAATCCGGATCGAGGCTGGCCGTGATCGACACCGAGCGCATCTTCTGCTCACGGCCGAGCTCCGGCGCCACGGCCATTTCCTCGAGACTTGAAATCGCCGACATCGGCACCGTGCGGCCGTCGCCGGTCTTGAGGAAGATGTTTTCGAGATCCGTCGGGTCGTTGATCGGGTTTCCAGTCGAAATCACCTTGATCTCAACGGCGCGATCCTTGACGAAAACCGTTCCGATGCTACGTCCGTCGAGCATCGCCTGAATTACGGGCGCAAGTCCGTCAATGTCGATGTCGAGCATCGCGGCGCGCTCGCGATCCACGGAGATCAGCAATTGCTGCTGGTTGGTCTCGTAGGAGAGCCGGACGCGGCTGAAGCGCGGATCGTCTTCCATGTCGCGAATGACGGCTTCCGCGGTTTTGGCCAATTGGTCGTAATCGTCGCCGGCGATGGCGAACTGCAATCCGGATCCGGCGCCGCGTATGCCCAGACTGTTGGGCTGAATGGTGAAGGCGCGCAAACCTGGCACCTGCCCCAGCAGGCCATTGACCTCGTTGGCGATCTCCTGCTGGCTGCGCTTGCGCTCCTCCCAGGGGGCGAGGGTCATGACCAGAAAGGCGTTGTTCGCCTTGCCGCCGCGGCCCGCCAGCGAGAACACGTTGAGCGCCTCGCCGCTGTCCTGCAGCGGTTTGACGAGGGCTTCGATCTGCTTGAGGCGCGACGAGGTGTAGTCAAGGCTGACGCCTTGTGGCGCGGTGATCGACAGGATCACGATCGACCGGTCTTCAGGCGGCGTCAGCTCCTGCCTGAGGCCTGTGAAGACCGGATAGGCGATTGCCGCGAGCAGCACGGCGACGCCGATGACGACAATCGGCATTCGCAGGCAGGCGCCGAGCATCTTTGCGTAGATATTCGCGCAGAATGCGCCGAAGCGGGCGATCGGGCCGGGCGCCTCCCGCTTTTCGGCGTCTCGCGGATCCACGGCCTTGAGTAGTCTTGAAGCAAGCATTGGACAAAGCGACAGCGCAACGATGGAAGAGATCAGCACGGCGATCGTCAGCACGAAGCCGAATTCGCGGAAGAGGCCGCCTGTCTTGCCCGGCAGAAACGATATTGGCACGAAGACGGCCGCCAATGTTGCGGTCGTGGTGATGACAGCGAAAAACACCTGGCGCGCGCCGACCACCGCCGCGGCTCTGGGACCAAGGCCGCGATTGCGCTGGGTGACGATGTTCTCGAGGACGACGATGGCGTCGTCGACGACCATTCCTGTGGCCAAAACAAGGGCCAGCAGGGTCAGGATATTGATCGAAAGTCCGGCGAGCCAGATGCCGGCGACCGCGCCAATCAGCGCCACGGGCAGGGTGATCGCCGGGATGATGGTCGCCCGCACATTGAGAAGGAAGAGGTAGATGACGGCGATGACGATGAGTATCGCCAGCAGCAGCGACTTGACCACTTCCTCGATCGAGGCGCTGATGAAGGTCGCGTCGTCGCTGGTAACGCGGATATCGACGTCTGGCGGGAGGACGTCCCTGATCTCGTCGACGGCGGCCCGCACGGCCGTGGAAATTTCCAGCGTATTCGATCCGGCCTGACGCACCACGCCAAGCCCTATGCCCGCCCTGCCATTGGCACGCAGGGTTGAATCGCCGGGATCAGGACCGTAGGAGATAACCGCCACATCCGACAGCTTGGTCTTGTCGGACAGCATGGTCGCATCGAATTCCTCGGTCGAGTCGATCGCGGCGGAGGCGCGCACGACGATGTCCTGGCTGGAACTCGTGAGCGAACCGGCCGGCGCGTCGAAGGCAGCCGAATTCAAAGCCGACGCCAGGTCGCCGACCGTCAGGCCGCGGCTTGCGAGCCGGTTCGGATCGACGTCGATGCGGAAGATCTTGTCGCGATCGCCATAGACATAGACGTCGGCGACGCCCGGAATAGCCGTCAAACGGTCAAGCACGTCGTCCTCGACCAGGATTGTCATGTCCTGGACCGTAAGCGCGTCCGACGTCACGGCAATCCGCATCACCGCCTGGGCGTTGTCGTCCGCCTTGATGACGCGCACTTCGTCGATATCGTCCGGCAGGTCTCTCGAAATGCGGCTGATCGCGTCTTTCAAATCGTTGGCGGCGACATTGATGTCGACGGATTCGTTAAACTCCACGGTCACCCGGCTGCGGCCAAGCGAGGATGTGGACGAGATCGAGCGAACGCCGGGCACGCGTCCGGCGGCGCCTTCGATGCGCGCGGTGATTTCCCTGTCGATGGTTTCCGGAGCAGCGCCGCTATAGTCGGTCCTGACAGTAACAACAGGACTGTCGACCTCCGGCAATTCCCGGATTTCGACGCCAAACAGCGCGGCGACGCCTCCGACGAGAATGAGAAGATTGATGACGGAAGCAAGCACCGGCCGTCGCACGAACAGCGCGGTAAAACCGCCGCTGTCTGTTTTCTTCTCGTTCTCGCTCTTGTCCACCTAGGAGCCTCTGAAAACGGGCGAGCCGGTGTTTCGGGTGATTTCCAGGTCGGACCCCGGTCGCAGGCTCTGCAGACCCTCCGTCACGACCTCGTCGCCTTCCGCGACGTCGCCGGACACCAGCACGTAGTCAGCGTTGCGCTGCAGGATCGACACCGGAACGCGATCGGACTTGCCGTCCTTCACCTTCCAGACATAGGGACCCGAAGAACTCCACTGCACGGCCAGCGGATCGACCGCCGGGAATGTCTCGCCCGGGAATTTGAGGACCACACGAAACGACATGCCGGGCCGCATGCGATCATCCTCGTTTTCAAGAATGGCGCGCACCTGGATCGTGCGGCTCGCCCTGTCGACGCGGCTGCCGACCGTACTGACCTTGCCCTCGATGCGAACGCCAGGCAGGGCAATCGCGGTGACCTCGACCGGCTGGTTCTGCCGTATCTGCAGGCTGAATCGCTCCGGAACCCAGAAATCGAGAAGAATGGATGACCGGTCGTCAATTGTGACTATCTCGGTCTGTTGGGTGACATAGTCCCCGGTTTCCGCCTCGATGAAACCGACAATTCCGTCGATCGGCGCGATGACCGAGCGCCGTCTCAGCGCCAGTTCGGCCTCGCGCAGATCAAGTTCGGCGTTGTCGCGCTCGATCCGTGCGTCGATCAGCTGAACCTGGCTTGCGGCGCGGGCGGTCACGAGCTGTTCGTAGCGTTTGACCTTTTCGTCAGCGACTTCGAACGCCAGCTTCGCCTGATCTCTGGCTATGGACTCGGTGTCGGAATCCAGTTCGGCCAGCAGGTCGCCCGCCTCGACCTTGTCGCCCGGAAGAACCAGAACCGCTTCAAGGATGCCTTCGGAGCGCGGCACCACTTTCACTGACCGGACGGCTTCGCCATCTCCGATCGCGCTGATTCTGTCATTGATGGCCGCGTTACCGACCGTTGAGGTGATGACCGGGCTGGGCTGACCGGCGCCGCGGCGCCGCGCGCCGCTATCCGCCTTTGCGACCTGCCCGTCTCCGCCGCCGGAAATCAGGGCGACGATCGATTGCGGCACTCCGAAGTTTGTCAGTTTGCCGGCGGCCGATGCATCCAGTCTGGCCCAGGCGACAAGCGCAACAAGCAACAGACAAATCAGAAGCAGGGACTGCTTGAACCAGCTCATCTTTTCTCCGAATTGGGGACCGGCTTCCGGCCGGCCGGCCGCCTTGCCCATCATGATAGTGCAAATGCGCGCTTCGACCAGCAGAAAAGCGAAATTAAGGCCTTTGCGGAGTCAGATCGGCCGGGGCTGATCACGATATATTGACTGAATCCCGTCAAGAACCGCGTCGGAAAGGACGGTGTCCGCGGAGTCGATATCGATCTTCAACTGTTGCATGGACGTCGCGCCAATGATGGGAATTGTCGGAAAAGGGCGGGAAAGGCAAAAAGCGATCGCCATCTGCGCAGGATCAAGCCCGTGGCGGGCGGCGACGTCGAGATAGCGCGCAATCGCCGCTTTCGAAACTTCGTGATAGCGCCCGTTCAGGTTTTCCTGGATTGTCATGCGCGATCCGGCCGGCTTCGATCCGTCTGCGTATTTGCCGGAGAGACATCCAGCCGCCAGGGGAGACCAGGCAAGGAGCGTCACATCCTCGAGCACGCTGACTTCGGCAAGATCGAGATCGAACAGACGGGTAAGCAGGTTGTATTCATTCTGGATTGAAGCGATGCGCGGCAGACCATGGCGGTTGCTCGCTTCGATGAACTTCATCACGCCCCAGGCGCTCTCGTTGGACAGGCCGAACGCGCGCAGCTTGCCTTCTTCCGTAAGCCGCGCGACCTCGCCCAGAATATCGGCGACCTCCTGATCCATGTCGCCGACGTTCAGCGTACGCGGATTGTAAGTCCAGTGCTTGCGGAAATGATAGGAGCCGCGATTGGGCCAGTGAAGCTGGTAGAGATCAATGTAATCCGTTTGCAGGCGTTTCAGACTGTCTTCAAGCGCCTCCCTGACAGTCGCCCCGTCGACGCGGCGTCCGTTCCGGACATCGCGATTGCCTTCGCCGGTCACCTTTGTGGCGACAACCAGGCGGTCCCGGTCCGGCCGGCCCTTGAGCCATGCGCCAATGATCTCTTCCGTGCGACCGGTCGTTTCGGCCAGGCGCGGCGTGGTCGGATACATTTCGGCGGTGTCGATGAAGTTGATTCCCTGATCGACACCGTAATCAAGCTGTTCATGACCTTCGGCCTCGCTGTTCTGCGAGCCCCATGTCATCGACCCAAGGCAAATTTCGCTCACGCTCAGGTCGCTGCGACCCAGCTTTTTGTATTTCATCACTGTCTCCGATAGAAATGGAAGCAGGCCGCCAGACGGCGGCGCTTCTTCAGACTGATGGTTATCCGCCGACCTTAGCAGAAATCAGTTGGGAATCGATCCCACCATCAGTTCGTCGCCATTCTCAATGCTGACCCAGCGGCCCGCGTGGAAGCTGGCCTGGCGCTTGAGGTAGGTGTAGGGCGTGTCGATCCAAAGACGCACTTCGTCATCGAGATTGTCGAGCACATAGTCTCCTTCGGCCGTTCTCAGCGTCAGCACTGCGTGACCTTCGCCATTGCGCTTGCGAACCACCGTAATCAGGAGGTCCGAGGCCGGAAAGCCGCGCTTCATCAGCATGGCGCGCTTCTGCAGGACGTAATCCTCGCAATCGCCAAAGGCCCCCGGATAGGACCAGACTTCTTCCCGGCCGTGGATTTCCTGATCCGTCATCGGCATAACGGAATAGTTGACGGCCGTGTTGATTTCCCGAACGACGGACCAGCCATAGGCGGTGACCCGGGGCGGCGACTTTTCAGCCTCCGTGCGACCGCATTCCTCGCGGTGAAGACGGCAGAACTCGTAATGGCCAATCGGCTGAGAGGTCATCCCGCCTTCCAGCATCGATGAATATCCGTGCGGATTGGCGAGTTGCGCCGCCAGCGCCGTTGGCGTCACGTTTGCAATAACAGCCAGGCCGACAACCATTGCATGCAAGAAAAAACGTCCCATAAACGACCGGTCCCCGTACCCCCGCGAACATCGTTAATGAACAGTTAAAGGGAGACACGGCTATTAAGTCAATCTTAAGCATTGGAAACTTCCGGTTATGGTTACCGTAAAAGTTAACAGCGGGAAGTTTTACGTCATCTGCGTGTCATCGCCGCAACAGTTTTCAACATGCGGGCAATGTCCTGAGGCCGGGACAGGCGATGATCTCCGTCGCGAACCAGCGTCAGCACCACATCCTCACCCGGCAGATGGTCCACCAGCCTGAGCGCATGTTCATAGGGAACGTCGGGATCCTCCATCCCCTGAATGATATGAACCGGGCAGCCCGTCTCTATGATGCCCGTGAGCACCGAATTGCTCGCGCCGTCCTCGAAAAGCGCCCGGGTATAAACGTTCGGCTCCGGCCCATAGGGCGTCGGCTCCTCGAAATATCCCTGTGTTTCGAGCGCCTGCTTCTGTGCGTCTGTCAGCAGCGGTTCGTGCAGGGCGCTGGTGAAATCGGGCGCCGGCGCCAGCAGCAGAAGGCCGCTCACACGTTCCGCCTGGCCGGTTTTGCGCAGCTCCTGAAGCATCCGGATCGCGATCCAGCCCCCCATCGAGGAGCCAACGAGCAGCTGCGGCCCGCGCGTAAACGCGTCAAAGACGGCGAGGCTCTCCTCCAGCCAGCGCGATATCGTGCCGTCGATGAAAGCGCCGCCGGATTCGCCATGGCCGGAGTAATCGAAGCGCAAACAGGACATGCCATGCAGTTCGGCGAAACGATCAAGCTCCACGGCCTTGGTTCCCGTCATGTCGGACCGGTAGCCGCCAAGCCAGACAAGGCCCGGAGCCTTTGCCGCCTCGTTCCCCGAGGCGCGATAACGCACTGCAATGCGCCGCGCCTTGTCATCCTGTCCGACCGTCGCCATTTGTAATTGCGTCATTGCGCCGTCCTCCTGAAAGCTGATCGCCGGCCATTGGTGCAGGTTCATCGCCGCGCCGTAAACACCGAACCGCGAAGGGTTGGTGATTTTTTGTCGCGACCGTGCTATTGACTTAATTCAGGTGATGTTGAAAGTGCCGCAACTCGCGGGAGGCGGGTGGGAAAATTCAACAACCTGCCGAACCAAAAACGCAACAGTATGGGAGACTACGACCATTCGCAGACCATTCAGAGCACCGCCGACAACCAATACGGGTCCGCGTGCCAACGATGATATCCGGGCTCCCCGGGTACAACTCATTGATTCAGAAGGAAACAACAGAGGCGAAGTGGATATTGAGGAAGCGCGTTCCGCCGCAACGGAATCCGGGCTTGACCTCGTCGAAATCTCGCCGAACGCCACACCTCCGGTGTGCAAGATCCTCGATCTCGGCAAGCTGAAATATCAGAACCAGAAGAAGGCCGCCGAGGCCCGCAAAAAGCAGAAGACGGTCGAGGTCAAGGAAATCAAGATGCGCCCGAACATCGACACGCACGATTACGACGTGAAGATGAAGGCCATGAACCGCTTTTTCGAAAGCGGCGACAAGGTGAAGGTCACCTTGCGTTTCAGGGGCCGCGAAATGGCTCACCAGCAGCTTGGTATGCAGCTTCTCCAGAAGGTGAAGGACGACACGATCGATATTGCGAAAGTGGAAGCCGAACCGAAACTGGAAGGCCGCCAGATGATGATGGTGCTGGCTCCCCGCTAACCGCCGAGCTATCTGCATCGGAAAACCAATAACGGCAAATGGCCCGCGGAGGCTTGCGCGGGCGGTTTTCTGTCGTTATAAGGCCGCGTCCGAACCGGCCGGCAGGGCATGCCGTGTCGGTTCTGAATGCAAAACACCCTACAGGCGCAGACATCAACCTTTCCGCAAGGAATCGTTTCGGTTTGCGACCGGCCCTAGAGCGCAACGCCGCGCGGGCGACACGGGTATCAAAACAACAGGGCGACGCCGATTGGCTGGCCCGAAAAGAACGGAGAAGCAAAATGCCCAAGATGAAGACGAAGTCTTCCTGCAAGAAGCGATTCAAGATCACCGCATCGGGCAAGGTCAAATCTGCGGCCGCCGGCAAGCGCCACGGCATGATTAAGCGGTCCAACAAGTTCATCCGCGACGCGCGCGGCACGATGGTTCTTTCCGAACCGGACGCCCGCATCGTCAAGAAGTTCATGCCGAACAGCCTCTAAAGCCCGGAACCAGGAGATCACATCATGGCACGTGTCAAAAGGGGCACAACGTCCCACGCCAAACACAAGAAGGTTCTCGCCCAGGCCAAAGGTTTCT
The DNA here is from genome assembly GCF_019492055.1 of Flavimaribacter sediminis. GTDB lineage: Bacteria > Pseudomonadota > Alphaproteobacteria > Rhizobiales > Rhizobiaceae > Flavimaribacter > Flavimaribacter sediminis. Next base: position 1,241,135 of record NZ_JAICBX010000002.1, read on the forward strand.
ACGGCCGCCGCAAGAACACCATCCGCACAGCCAAGGCCGCTGTCGACCGCTCGAAACAATACGCCTATCGCGACCGAAAGGTCCGCAAGCGCAATTTCCGTGCGCTTTGGATCCAGCGCATCAACGCAGCCGTGCGCGAGCACGGACTGACCTATGGGCGTTTCATCGACGGTCTGAACAAGGCGGGCATCGAAGTCGACCGCAAGGTTCTTTCCGACATGGCCATCAACCAGCCGGAAGCTTTCGGCGCGCTGGTCGCAAGCTCCAAGTCGGCGCTGGAATATCTCAAGGACACCACTCCGAACGCTTTTGAAAGCGCTGTCGGCTAAGCCAGCGTTTTCCCGAAGCATCTCATGGACATCAGGGAAACCCGCGCTGGCAGGGCTGGCGCGGGTTTTTATTTGGTTTTCGCAATTCCGGATTATTGATCCGGCCACAGACAGACAAGTTCAACGGATACACGACAATGAGTGACCTGGAAGAACTCGAACGGACCATCCTCGCCGACATCGCCGCGGCCGACAGCGAGCAGGCGATCGAAACGGTCCGTGTCGGCGCACTCGGCAAGAAAGGCACAGTCTCGGAGAAACTGAAGACGCTCGGCGGCATGTCGGCGGACGAGCGCAAGGTGATGGGCCCGGCGATCAACGGAATGAAAGTCCGCATCGCTGACGCCATCGGCGCGCGCAAGCAGGAATTGCACGAAAGGGCGATCGAGGATCGGATTGCAAAAGAAACCATCGATATAACGCTTCCGGTGCGCCAGTCGCCGCTCGAAGCCGGCCGTATCCATCCGATCTCGCAAGTGGTGGACGAAGTGACGGCGATCTTCGCCGATATGGGCTTCTCGATCGCCGAAGGTCCGGACATCGAAACCGACTATTACAATTTCACGGCGCTGAATTTTCCCGAAGGCCATCCGGCGCGCGAGATGCACGACACGTTCTTTTTCAACCCCGACGAAAAGGGCGAGAGAAAGGTTCTGCGCACCCATACGTCTCCGGTCCAGATCCACACGATGGAGAAGCAGGCTCCGCCGATCCGGATCGTCATCCCGGGCAAGACCTATCGCTGCGACAGCGACGCCACGCACTCGCCGATGTTCCATCAGCTTGAGGGTCTTGTGATCGACACGGCTTCGAACGTCGCGAATCTGAAATGGGTGCTGCAGGAATTCTGCGCCGAGTTCTTCGAGGTGCCGTCGCTGAACATGCGGTTCCGGCCTTCCTACTTCCCCTTCACGGAGCCGAGCCTCGAACTTGACATTCAATGCGATCGCTCCGGCTCGGAAATACGCTTCGGGCAAGGCGACGACTGGATGGAGATCCTCGGTTGCGGCATGGTCAATCCGAACGTGCTTCGCAATGTCGGCCTTGATCCGGACGTCTACCAGGGGTTCGCCTGGGGGATCGGCATCGACCGGCTTGCAATGCTCAAATACGGCATGCCGGATCTGCGCGACTTTTTCGACGCCGATGTCCGCTGGATGTCGCATTACGGCTTCCGGCCGCTGGACATGCCGACGCTGTTTTCCGGCCTTTCCAGCTGATCCCGCCTTTGACCTTTTGAACGTATTACGGACAGTCCGATGAAATTCACCCTTTCCTGGCTCAAGGACCATCTCGAAACGGACGCGACGCTCGAACAGATCGTCGAAACGCTGACCATGATTGGCCTCGAGGTCGAGCATGTCGATGACCGCAAGGCCCTGAGCCCGTTCGTCGTGGCCCGCGTGATCGAGGCCCGTCAACACCCGGACGCAGACCGGCTGCAGGTTCTTACCGTCGAAACCGGTTCGGGCTCGCCGGTGCAGGTTGTGTGCGGCGCGCCCAACGCCCGGGCTGGCCTCGTCGGCGCCTTCGCGCCGCCCGGAACCTATGTGCCCGGGATCGATCTGACCTTGTCCGTCGGCAAGATCCGGGGCGTTGAAAGCCACGGCATGATGTGCTCGGAGCGCGAGCTGCAGATGTCGAACGAGCATGACGGCATTATCGACCTCGACAGCGATGTCGAGATCGGTTCGAGCTTCGCCTCATTCGCCGGCCTCGACGATCCCGTTCTGGAGATTGGCCTGACCCCCAACCGGCCGGATTGCACAGGCGTGCGCGGCATTGCCCGCGACCTTGCGGCGGCGGGTCTCGGCGTGCTCAAGGACGGCGATACGCCGCCGGCGGGCGGGGAAGGACCCTGTCCGGTGAATGTTACACTTGATTTCGGCGATACTGATGCGTTGTGTCTCGGATTTGCGCTGCGCGGCGTCAGCGGCGTCAAAAACGGTCCGAGCCCGCGCTGGATGCAGCAGCGCCTGAAGGCCATCGGACTGCGGCCGATCAATGCGCTGGTGGACATTACAAACTACGTCACGTTCGACCGCGGTCGTCCGCTTCACGTATTCGACAGAGCGAAGGTCAAGGGCGACCTCGTTGTCCGGCGCGGCCGCGAGGGCGAGACGGTAGAAGCCCTGGACGGCGGCAAGTACGAGGTCAATGACGATGTCTGCGTGATCGCGGACGACAATGGCGTGGAATCCATCGCCGGCATCGTCGGGGGCGAGGTGACCGGCTGCGACGAGAACACGACCGAAGTGCTGATTGAATCGGCTCTGTGGGACCCGATGAACATCGCCCGCACTGGCCGTGATCTCGGCATTATTACCGATGCTCGGTATCGCTTCGAACGCGGCGTCGATCCGGCCTATATGGTGGAGGGCATGGAGCTTGCAACACGCCTTGTCCTTGAAATGTGCGGCGGAAACCCGTCGAAACCCATTGTGGCGGGATACAGTGAACCGGAACGCAAGATTATCCGGTTCCCGGTTTCCGAGATAAAGCGGCTGACGGGTCTCGACATTCCGCAGTCGGAATCGATTTCGATCCTCGGCAAGCTTGGCTTCGAGAGCCAGGGCGAAGGTGACGTCTTGGACGTCGCGGCGCCCACATGGCGCCCCGACATCGACGGAAAGGCCGACCTCGTCGAAGAGGTGATGCGCATTCACGGCATCAACATGATCGAAGCAGAAGCCCTGCCGCGCACCGGCAGCGTGAATACGCGGATCCTGACGACGCTGCAGATCCGGACCCGCAAGGTGAAACGCGCGCTGGCCGGCCGCGGCATGATGGAAGCCGTCAACTGGTCCTTCATCTCGGTGCAGGAGGCCGCCCTGTTTGGCGGCGGCCAGGCCGAACTGAAACTCGCCAATCCGATTTCGGCGGAAATGTCGGACATGCGCCCGTCCTTGCTGCCCGGATTGCTTGCCGGGGCGCGGCGCAACGCCGACCGGGGACATGGCGACATCGCCCTGTTTGAAGTTTCCGACATCTACAAGGGCGATGCGTCCGGCGAACAGCACAGGGCCGCGGCGGGCTTGCGGACCGGTTCGGCCGGCATGGAAGGCGCCGGAAGGCACTGGCGCAAGACGACGTCCGCCGTCGATGCCTTCGACGCAAAAGCAGACGCAATGGCGGCCCTTGAAGCCTGCGGCGCGCCCGTCGGCAACCTGCAGGTCGAGCGAGGCGCGCCCGCATGGTATCATCCCGGCCGCTCCGGCGTTATCAAGCTCGGCCCGAAAATGACGCTCGGCGCCTTCGGTGAATTCCATCCGAAGACGCTGGACGCAATGGGCGTTTCCGGCCCGGTGTGCGGATTCGAGATACTTGTCGACGCTCTGCCTGAACCCAAGCGCAAGGCGACCCGCACCAAACCGCCGCTCGATCTGTCGGCGTTCCAGACCGTGCATCGCGATTTCGCGTTCGTTGTGGACAAAACCGTCGCGTCCGGCGAAATTCTCAAGGCGGCCGAGGCAGCCGACCGAAAGATGATCACGGCCGTGAACCTGTTCGACGTGTTCGAGGGCGCATCGATCGGCGAGGGCGCCAAGTCGATCGCCATCGAGGTCGAAATCCAGCCACGGGAACGCACGCTGACGGAAGCGGAAATCGACGCCATCGCCGACAAGATCATTGACAACGTCAAGTCGAAGACGGGCGCCGTGCTGCGAGGCTGACAAATACGGGAGGAACGCGTCATGTTTCGATGGGGTATATTGTCGACGGCTAAGATTGCGCGCGAGCATGTGATGCCGGCCATTCAGGATTCTGACAACGGCGTCGTCTCTGCGATTGCAAGCCGCGACGAAGCGAGGGCAAGGGCGCTTGCCGACCGGATCGGCGCCAAGCACGCCTTCGGCTCTTACCAGGCGCTGCTCGATTCCGACCTTGTTGACGGCGTTTATATTCCGCTGCCGACGAGCCAGCATATCGAGTGGAGCCTCAGGGCCGCGGAAGCCGGCAAGCACGTGCTGTGCGAAAAGCCGATCTCGTTGCACGCCGACGAGATCGACAAGCTGGTTGAAGCGCGCGACCGGTTGGGCGTCATGATCTCTGAGTCTTTCATGGTCTTTTACCACCCGCAATGGACCAAGGTGCAGAGTCTGATCGCCGACGGCGCCATTGGCGCATTACGACAGGTGCAGGGGGCGTTCGCCTACTACAACACCGATCCGTCGAATATGCGCAACCAGGTAGCGCTCGGCGGCGGCGGCTTGCCGGACATCGGTGTCTATCCGACCGTTTCCACGCGCATCGCGACGGGCATGGAACCGGTGCGCGTGCGGTCCACCGTCACGCGCGATCCAAGCTTTGGAACCGATGTCTACGCCAACGTCTCGGCCGATTTCGGTGATTTCAATCTGGATTTCTACTGTTCAACGCAGATGGCGCTTCGTCAGCATATGGTGTTCCATGGTGAAGAGGGCGCGATAGAAGTCCATGCGCCATTCAACGCCGGCACTTATGGCCACGCCGTCGTCACGCTGCACAATCAGGATCATACCGGCGCGGAAGTGTTTCGATTTTCGGGCGTCCAGCAATATCGCAACCAGGTCGAAACTTTCGTTCGGGCTATCGGCGGCAGCGGAGAGGCGCTGTTTTCGCTCGAAAACTCGAAGCTGAACCAGAAGCTTATCGACGCCGTCTACCGGGCGGCGGAGCACGATGGCTGGGAGACGGTCTGAGGCGGCTTGTATGCGCACCGTCGCAGACGCATAATCACCGTGACGCGTGATTCGCCGGGCGACGAATCGGAAATCCACACAGGGGATTATGCGTGAGCCATTTGCGCTATGCCGGCCTGTCCCATGAAGAACAATGTGCGGCGCTGCTCGACATCGCGCAAAAGGATCCACTCCTCCATGAAGCGCTGGCGATTGCGCGCAGCATGCAGCTTCCGCAGTGGCGTATCGTATCGGGCGCCGTCTACAACACTGTGTGGAACCATCTGACCGGAAAGCCTTCCGGCTATGGCGTCAAGGACATCGATCTCTTTTACTACGATGCGAGAGACATTTCGTGGAAGGCCGAGGATACGGTTATCCGCCGCGGATCGATTCTCTTTGCCACGCTGCCGGTGCCGGTGGAGATCCGCAATCAAGCCCGGGTCCACCTCTGGTACCGCGAGAAATTCGGTGAAACGTTTACTGCGCTTGCAACCGGCGATGAGTCGCTCGGTCGATTCGCGTCAAAAACCCATGCAGTCGGTCTTCGTCTGGACGCCGACGATCAGGTCGACCTCTACGCGCCATTTGGCCTCGATGATGTCTTTTCGTTCAGGATCACGCCCAACAGGGCCACCAACAACCGTAAAACCCACGAAAAGAAGGGCGAGCGGGCGAAACGGCTGTGGCCAGAGGTGAGCGTAGTGCCCTGGTGAGGAGTCAGGGTCGGATCAGACGGTCATTGAGAAAGGCCTCGATGAGGTCAAGAGGCCCTATCATCCGGTCGGCGACCATGAACAGCAACGGAAGAGCGACGCCCGGCAACGGCTCGAAAAACTGTCGTTCCGGCAGCCTTTCGCTCTCTTGCGCATCCACCGCCCTTATCGCGACATGCATCACCGCCTGCGGCAGATGCTCGACGCCGACTATTCCGGAGCCGCGAATTTCCATGAGCCCCGCTATCTCGGGAGGCGAGGAGGCGATGAGTCGTTGACCGGCCTCTTCCACGATGACGCGGTCGTCAGCGACCAGCGCCGCGAAGCGCCCGCGGCTGCAGGCGTCGAGAAGACACTGGCGCGCCAGGTGAGATTTGCCGCTTGCGGGCGGACCGATGATCAAGAGTCCCGTTTCACCGGTAACGATCGCCGTTGCGTGGATATTCCGGCTCATTTGGCCAGTCAGATCCGTTCGGCCGGAAGCTTGACGATGAAGCGGGCGCCGAGGACTTCGCCGGTCTTGCCATCGATCATGTTTTCGGCCTTGAGCGTGCCGCCATGGGCTTCGATGATCTGACGGCTGATGGAAAGGCCAAGTCCGGAATTCTGACCAAAAGCCTCGCCCTCCGGCCTGTCCGTATAAAAGCGGTTGAAAATATTTTCGATGTTCTCCACGCCGATGCCAGGACCATTGTCCTCGACGAGAATGATGCAGCTGTCCTTGCGACGCTGCAGCCTGATGGTGATGCGCCCATCTTTTTCAGGCACGAAGGATCGCGCATTGTCGATGAGATTGGTGACGACCTGGCCGATGCGCAGATCATGACCATTGACCCGAAAGCGGTCCTTCGGCGCGTTCTCAGGCTCTATCTCCAGATCAATCTCGACTGTTTTCGAGCCTTTTGAAATCTGTCTCGATATCAGCACGAGGTCCTGCATGAGTTTGCTCAGATCTACCGGTTCGGCGTCCTGGCGCGCGAGTTCGGCGTCGAGGCGCGAAGCGTCCGATATATCACTGATCAACCGGTCGAGGCGGCGCACGTCATGCAGGATGATTTCGAGCAATCTCGCCCGCGACGCGTCGTTCTTGACGAGCGGCAGCGTCTCGACGGCGCTGCGCAGGGACGTCAGCGGATTCTTCAGTTCGTGGCTGACGTCGGCCGCGAAGCTCTCGATCGCCTCGATCCTGTCATAGAGCGAATTGGTCATGTCGCGGATAGCGGCGGACAGATTGCCTATTTCATCCTGTCTTGCCGAAAAATCCGGAATTTCTTCGCGGATACTGACGCCTCTGCGCACCCGCTGCGCCGCGTCGGCCAGCCGGTGAAGCGGATTGGCGATCGTGCCGGCGAGCAGGAGCGACAGCAGAATATTGACGGTCGCGGCGACAATGAAAACCCGGAGAATCGCTATGCGTTCCGCCCGGATGATCTTGTCGATATCGCCGGCCTGGGTCGACAGCAGCAAGACGCCGAGCACGGCGCGAAACCGCTGCACTGGCACCGCGACAGAAACAATCAGTTCGCCCTTCTCGGTCGACCGGACCACTGCGCTGCGTCCGCCGGTCAACGCGGTCAGCACCTCAGGATAGAGCGATCCGTCAGCGCCCGGCTGTTCTTTGTAGACCGGCATATCGGCCCGCTGGATCAACCGGTTCAAAAAGGACATGAAGCGGTCAGTGATATTCAGCTGCTCGTCGTCGAGCGGCGGCAGTTCATACCGCAAAATCTGACCGCGGGAATAAAGGTGTTGCGAATCGAGTATCAGGCTCGCGTCGCGGTCGTAGATGCGCGCGCGCGTCCGGGTCGGCGAAATCAGCCGTCTGAGCACCGGGGCCACGCGTTCCGGATCGATCGGAAAATCCAGATTGTCTAGATCATTGCCCGGCGAGATTGTTTCTCCGGCCTGCAATTCCAGCAGTTTCTGGGGATCGATGGTGATTGCGTCGGTCTCCACGCTGACCGATCCCGCAATTGCGGCCGCTATGATCTCGCCCTGCGTCAGCAGGCTTTCCACCCGCGCGTCGATCAGGCCGTCGCGGAACTGGTTGAGATAGAGAATGCCCGACAGCAGGACCAGCAAGGCTGCAAGATTGAGAAATATGATGCGGCGCGTGAGACTCGAAAACATCGCCCGGCCAAAGACCCTGCGCAGAATCGAAAACGGCCGCGACCACCCGCGCCTGCCTGGCTCGGCTGCGTCTTCGTCCGCCGGCGCGGGAACAGTCCGGGGAGAAAGTTTGCTGTGGTCGATACCTGCCGTCATGTTTCGGCCGAAACCGTTCTCAATCCTCCCGGAATCGGTATCCGACGCCGTAGAGCGTTTCGATCATGTCGAAATCGTTGTCCACCATCTTGAATTTCTTGCGCAGCCGTTTGATGTGGCTGTCGATGGTGCGGTCGTCGACATAGACCTGTTCATCGTAGGCCGCATCCATCAAAGAGTCACGGCTTTTCACCACGCCCGGCCGTTGCGCCAGGGCATGAAGAATAAGGAATTCGGTGACAGTAAGCGTGACCGGACGGTCCTTCCAGGTGCAGGTGTGCCGCTCCTGATCCATGACGAGCTGTCCTCGTTCGAGCGAGGCGCTCTCCGTCGGGGTCGAGCGGGTCGCCGCCTGTCCTTCCCGGCCTGCCGCGCGGCGCAGAATAGCCTTGGCGCGCTCGACCAGCAGACGTTGCGAAAACGGCTTGGTGATAAAGTCGTCGGCGCCCATCTTCAGACCGAACAATTCGTCGATCTCCTCGTCCTTTGAGGTCAGGAAGATGACCGGGATGTCGAGTTTCTGGCGCAGCCGGCGCAGCAGCTCCATGCCGTCCATGCGCGGCATCTTGATATCGAGAATAGCGAGATGCGGCGGATGCGCCACCAGGCCCTCAAGCGCGGAGACGCCATCGGTATAGGTCTCGACGCGATAGCCTTCCGACTCCAGGGCGATGGACACAGAGGTCAATATGTTTCGATCATCATCGACAAGCGCGATCGTATGCATGCGGTATCTCCGTCTTTTTTAAGGCTCGACCATCCGCCGGTTTCGGCCAGTGCGTGCCGCCAATCGGGCTCTCATGGGGGCAAAGCTAGAACAAATTGTGGCGAGGCGCCATGGAAAGTGCGCCGTTGTCGTCTCAGGCCTTGTCTTTCCTTGGACGACCAGCGCTCTGCAAAACCCGGATTTCAACAAATTGCTGCGCTGCAACGCGATTTATAAACCGATTTAAAAATTTTCACAGAATTTTAAATCGATTAATAATCTGAATTTATTGTATTTTTTGCGAATTCAATGTTGATTGTCGAAAATTATCTCCCTATGTTCCCGAAACTTTTTAAACGGGAACTCAACGACGGCAAGGCGACCATCATGCAGAAAAATGCAGGCGAAAGTGGACAGCGCAATCCATCGGCCGGAATCGAAAGCACTGGCCTGAAGAATCTCGGTCACGTGTATTACAACCTCGTTGAGGCCGAGCTTTACGAGAGATCGCTGAGGCGCGGCGAAGCGTCGCTCACTGCCCACGGGGCGCTGTGCGCCAAGACCGGACAGCACACCGGCCGGTCGGCGCAAGACAAATACATCGTCTGCGACGACGCAACCGAGAGCCAGATCTGGTGGGACAACAACAAGGCCCTGTCGCGCGATCATTTCGACGCTCTGCACGCCGATTTCCTCGCCCACGCGGAAGGCAAGGACCTCTTCGTCCAGGACCTGATCGGCGGCGCTGATGAAGCCAACGCCCTGCCGTCTCGCGTCATCACGGAATTCGCCTGGCATTCGCTGTTCATTCGCAATCTCCTCATTCGTCCTGATCGCGACGCGCTTGAAGATTTCGTTCCCAAATTGACGATCATCGACCTGCCGTCCTTCAAAGCCGATCCGGAGCGTCACGGCTGTCGAAGCGAAACCATCATCGCGGCCGACCTCATGCGCGGGATCGTGCTGATCGGCGGCACGTCCTACGCCGGCGAGATGAAGAAATCCGTGTTCACGGTGCTCAACTACCTGCTTCCCGAACGCGGCGTAATGCCCATGCATTGCTCCGCCAACCAGGGACCGGACGGCGACACGGCGGTATTCTTCGGACTTTCCGGAACTGGAAAGACCACGCTTTCGGCCGACCCGGCGCGCACCTTGATCGGCGATGACGAGCATGGCTGGGGCGAAGACGGCGTGTTCAACTTCGAGGGCGGCTGCTATGCCAAGACCATCCGTCTTTCTGAAGAGGCCGAACCGGAAATCTTCGCCACGACCCGGCGCTTCGGCACGGTTCTGGAAAATGTCATTCTCGACGAAAACCGAGTTCCCGATTTCGACGACGGTTCGTTGACGGAAAACACGCGCTGCGCCTATCCGCTTCACTTCATTCCGAACGCAAGCGCCACCGGAAAGGCGACCAAGCCTTCCAATATCGTAATGCTGACAGCGGACGCCTTCGGCGTGCTCCCGCCGATCGCAAAGCTGACGCCCGCTCAGGCCATGTATCATTTCCTGTCCGGCTACACGGCCAAGGTCGCCGGCACCGAAAAAGGCGTGACCGAACCCGAGGCGACCTTCTCCACCTGTTTCGGCGCGCCTTTCATGCCGCGCCATCCATCGGTCTACGGAAATCTGCTGCGGGATCTGATCGCCCGGGAGAATGTCGATTGCTGGCTGGTCAACACCGGCTGGACCGGCGGAGCCTACGGGACCGGCAGCCGTATGCCGATCAAGGCGACGCGCACATTGCTCACCGCCGCGCTCGACGGCTCCCTGAACCAGGCCGAATTCCGGCGCGATCCGAATTTCGGCATACTCGCGCCTGTCGCGGTTCCGGGCGTTGACAGCAGCATTCTCGACCCGCGGTCGACCTGGGCAGACAAGCAGGCCTATGACGAACAGGCCCGCCGTCTGGTGGACATGTTCACAGGCAATTTCGAAAAGTTCGAATCGCATGTCGAAAGCGACGTGCTTGGCGCCGCGCCCGGAATGCTGGAAGCCGCCGAATAAGGTAAACAAACGCCGGAATAATCACAGCCGCGGATTCCGGTCCGCGGCTTTTTTGCGTGGTTTCGCAAGACTGCTTTCTGCTGTAGTGAGAACCCGCCATGGCCAGCGAAACGCTCTACATAAACCGGACGATCAGAATCGAAGGGTGGGAACTCGTCGAACAGTTCGTTCGCGCATCCGGACCGGGCGGGCAAAATGTCAACAAGGTTTCGAGCGCCGTGCAATTGCGGTTCGACGTCCGGAATTCGCCGTCCCTGCCGTCGGCGGTCAAGGACCGGCTGACGCGGCTGGCCGGGCGGCGGCTGACCAAGGACGGCGTGCTGGTGATCGAGGCGGATCGCCATCGCACCCAGGAACGCAATCGGGAGGACGCCCGCGAAAGGCTCAAGGCGCTGATCCTTCGGGCTGCTGCGCCGCCGCCGCCAAAACGCGTGCCGACCAAACCAACGCGCGGATCGGTCGAACGGCGGCTCAAGGCGAAGTCTGAACGGTCCCGGACAAAAAGTCTGCGAGGCAATGTCAATGACGATTGACCGTCTGCCCGACGGCGTCGACTATCATCCGGGCTGGCTGGACGCCGCCGCCCAGACGGCGCTGCTTGAAGACATCCGCGCGGTTGTGGCGCAAGCTCCGCTTTTCACGCCAAGAATGCCGCGCACCGGAAAGCCGATGCATGTTCGCATGAGCAATTGCGGCGCGCTTGGATGGGTCACGGACAAGGAAGGCGGCTATCGCTACCAGACGACCCATCCGGAGACCGGGCGTCCCTGGCCGCCAATGCCGGAAATGCTGCGCGAACTCTGGAACCGGTTGTCCGGCTGCAAAGCGCCAGCCCAGGCGTGCCTCATAAACTTCTACGAAGCGGACGCCAAAATGGGACTGCATCAGGATCGCGACGAAAAAACCTTTTCCGCCCCGGTGCTTTCGGTGTCGCTTGGCGACGATTGCCTGTTCAGGATCGGCGGTTTGACAAGAGGCGGGCCTACGCAATCCCTGAGACTTGCAAGCGGCGACGTGATCCAGCTCGGCGGTGAGTCGCGGTTGCGCTACCACGGCGTCGACCGGATCTATCCCGGAACATCCATGCTGATGAAGAAGGAAGGCAGGATCAATCTCACCCTGCGCCGGGTGGACCCGGTCTGAACAGTCGCCCGTTCACAGTTTACGCAGCGCCACCTGTTTCGTGAGATGGTCGGCGCCTTTCTGCAGGATCAGGTCAGCCCGCGGCCGCGTCGGCAGAATGTTTTGCTTGAGGTTTTTCAGGTTGATGTTCTCCCAGAGCCCGTTGGCGATCGCCAGCGCCGTTTGCTCGGAGACAGCCGCATAGCGGTGGAAGAACGAATCTGGATTTGTAAAGGCAGTGTCGCGCAGGCGCATGAACCGGTCCACATACCATTTGTGGATCAGGTCCTCCTGCGCATCGATATAGATCGAAAAATCGAAGAAATCGGAGACGAAGGGAACAATCTTGCCGTCTTCGGGCAGATCGCGCACCTGCAGCACGTTGATACCCTCGAAAATCAGGATATCCGGCCGGTCGATCTCTATGTGTTCATCCGGAATCACATCATAGATCAGGTGGGAATAGACCGGCGCCTTGACATTCGGCCGGCCAGCTTTGATGTCGGCGAGAAACTTCAGAATCGTGCCAACATCATAGCTTTCCGGAAAACCCTTGCGTTCCATCAGACCGTCGCGGCGCAGAACGGCGTTGGGATGCAGAAAGCCGTCTGTGGTGATGAGATCGACCTTCGGCTTGCCCGACCAGCGCGCCAGCAGTTCCTTCAGAATGCGGGCGGTTGTTGACTTTCCGACCGCCACCGAACCGGCGATGCCAATGATGAACGGTGTTTTCGTGGCGTCTGGCACGGACAGAAATTTCCTGCGCTGTTCGAAGAGCAGGCGCGATGCTTCGACGTGTGAATAGAGCAATCGCGAAAGCGAGAGGTAGATCCGGCGCACCTCGTCGAGATCGACCGGATCGTCGATCGAACGCAGCCGGTCGACTTCGTCTTCTGCGAGCGTCAGCGGCGTGTCGGCCCTGAACTTCGCCCATCTATCGGCGGTGAAGACCCTGTAGGGCGAATATTCGCTGCCATCCATATGGTCGAGCGATTCACCGGGTTGTGGGGAAATCTGCTTATCCATGGCTACTGGCTTTACGGTTCGCCTTTTCCTGAACTCCGGTTTGCGAGCGCCTGTTTTCGAGTTCGGTCATCACCTCGTCGACGCCAACGCCGGCGATCCTGAGGACAACGAGCAGATGATAGAGCAGATCGGCGGATTCCCCGATCAAGGCCTTGCGATCACCGGAAACGGCGGCGATAACCGCTTCCACGGCCTCCTCGCCAAGCTTCTGGGCCGCTTTTTCCTGGCCCGCTGCGACCAGCCGCGCCGTCCAGGAATCCCGTTGCGACGCCTCGGCGCGCTCCGCTATGACTTTTTCCAGTTCGTCGAGTGTAAATCCGGACATCGCCAACTCCGTTGCGCGCTCAGTCGAGACGCATGGGGATCCCAGCTTCGGCCATGTGGCGCTTGGCTTCACGAATACTATAGGTCCCGAAATGAAAAATCGAGGCGGCAAGCACCGCCGTCGCGTGGCCTTCCAGAACGCCTTCGGCCATATGATCGAGGGTTCCGACGCCGCCTGAGGCTATCACCGGTACGGACACCGCATCGGCGACGGCGCGCGTCAGGGGAATATCGAAACCGCTTTTGGTGCCATCGCGGTCCATGGATGTAAGGAGGATTTCGCCGGCGCCGAGATCCACAACCTTGCGGGCGAAACCGATGGCCTCGATCCCGGTCGGTTCACGACCGCCATGAGTGAAGATTTCCCAACGATCCGCCTCGTTCTCGCCGCTCACCTTCTTGGCGTCAATCGCCACGACGATGCATTGATTGCCGAACTTGTCGGCGGCTTCGGCTACAAATTCCGGGTTCTTCACGGCCGCCGTATTGATAGAGACCTTGTCGGCGCCGGCAAGCAGCAATTTGCGTATATCGGCGACCGTCCTCACACCGCCGCCGACTGTCAGCGGCATGAAACACTGTTCGGCGGTGCGCGCAACGACATCGTAAATCGTATCGCGATTGTCGGACGAGGCGGTAATATCGAGGAAACAGAGTTCGTCGGCCCCGGCCGCGTCATAGACGCGCGCCTGTTCGACCGGGTCGCCGGCGTCGATGAGATCGACAAAGTTGACGCCTTTGACGACGCGCCCGTCTTTCACGTCGAGACAGGGAATGACGCGTGCTTTCAGTGTCATGACTCAATCCCTGCGACGGTTTCGAGCATGGAAAGGGCTTCAGCCGGATCGATGCGGCCGTCATAAAGGGCGCGACCGGAGATCGCGCCTTCGAGGACGGCGGCGTCTGCTCTGGTCAACCGTTCGATGTCGTCCATCGACGCCAGGCCGCCTGACGCAATCACCGGGATTGCGACGCTTGCAGCCAGCTCCAGCGTCGAATCCCAGTTGATGCCTGCAAGCACGCCGTCCCGGTCGATATCCGTGTAGATGATCGCTGCGACGCCCGCGCCCTCGAATTGTTTCGCAAGTTCAATCGCGCCCAGTTCGGACGCTTCGGCCCAACCCTCAACGGCGACCTTGCCGCCCCGCGCGTCGATGCCGACTGCGATGCGTCCGGGAAACAGTCGGCAGGCCTCTTTGACGAGATCCGGATCGCGGACCGCGACGGTTCCGAGAATGACGCGGGCAAGGCCCTTGCCGAGCCAGGCCTCGATGTGGCCGATGCTGCGGATGCCTCCCCCAAGCTGCACGGGATTGGACGTCGCCTTCAGGATGGCGTCGACCGCCGCCCCATTGACGCTTTCGCCCGCGAAGGCTCCATTGAGATCCACCACATGGAGCCATTTGAAGCCCTGATCCTGAAACCGGCGAGCCTGCGCGGCCGGGTCGGTGTTGTACACCGTCGCGCGGTCCATATCGCCAAGCTTGAGACGAACGCAAACGCCGTCCTTCAGATCAATGGCCGGAAACAGGATCATGGAGACCACCTCAGAAAATTCGCGATCAGTTTCAGCCCGAGCATCTGGCTCTTTTCGGGATGAAACTGGGTTCCAGCCATATTGTCACGGGCTACGATCGCCGTGACCGGACCGCCATAGGAGGTATCGGCCACGATGTCCTCCGGGTTCTCCGAGTCGAGGAAATAGGAGTGGACGAAATAAGCGTGCAGACCATCGGAACCAGTCGGAACGCCTTCCAGAAGCGCATGGCCGCGGCGGACTTCCAGGGTGTTCCAGCCGATCTGGGGTATCTTGAGGGTCGGATCCTGCGGTTCCATGATCCTGACATCGCCGGCAATCCACCCGAATCCGTCTGTCACGGTCTTTTCCAGTCCGCGGGCAGCCATGAGTTGCATGCCGACGCAGATACCGAGAAACGGTCGCGTAGCCGTGACAACGGCTTGTGTGAGCGCATCGTCCATACCGGCGATCGCCGCAAGACCATTGCGACAGTCGGCAAAAGCTCCGACGCCGGGCAGAACGACGCGATCGGCGATCGCCACCACTTCCGGCCGGTCGGTCAGAATGATTTCGGCGTCTGTTTCTGTTTCACGGGCGGCCCGTTCGAAAGCCTTGACGGCCGACCGAAGATTGCCCGATCCGTAATCAATAATGGCGACTTTCATGACCGTCAGCCGTCCATGTCCAGCAAACCGAGCGCTGGACCCGACGACGTACTTTTTCTGGGGAGTGGTTGCGTCGGCGGCAAGGGCGCTCTTTCAGGTGGTCTCTCAGACAACGAGGATTGCTCCATGCCGGCGAAATAGATCTCCTCTGCCGTCGCAAGATCCGGCGCGTCGACAACGCCGCGGCAAGTCCATCCCCGGCGTTCGCGCCCGGCAATGCGCATCGCGTTGCCCTCAAGCGCCACGTAGACAGAAACCAGCAGCGAGGCCAGGACGAACAGAAGATCCCATTGCGGCAGACCGCCGGAGGCGATCGCCAGACCGACGGAGACCAGCAGGACGACAGCGGCGTGAAACCACAATCGGTGCCAAAGCAGCCAGAGAAATGGCAAGATCAGGGCGATGAAGGCGAATCCATCCCGGATGAAAACGGCGCCTTCATCGAACCGGGACGCCTCCGGAGGCGTCAGAACCACATAGCTTGTCATTTTCGACCTAACCCAGCGTTCCCTTGGTAGAGGGAATACGGTCCTTCTGGCGGCTGTCGATCCCGATGGCCGTCCGGAGCACCCGGGCGACCGATTTGAAACATGTTTCGGCGATGTGATGACTGTTGGCGCCGTAATGGTTCATGATGTGCAGCGTTATGCCGGCGTTCTGGGCGAACGCCTGAAAGAATTCCCGGCAGAGCTCGGTGTCGAACGCGCCGATTTTCTGAGTCGGAAAATCCACGTTCCAGATCAGATAGGGGCGGCCCGAAACATCCACCGCCGCCTTGGTCAGCGTTTCGTCCATGGCGAGGTCAAGCGACGCGTAACGGGTAATGCCGCGCCGGTCTCCAAGCGCTTTTGCAAGCGCCAGGCCGAGCACGATACCGGTGTCCTCCACACAATGGTGATCGTCGATGTGCAGGTCGCCCTTGGCTTCGATCTGCATGTCGATCAACGAATGCCGGGACAATTGTTCGAGCATATGGTCAAAAAAACCGATCCCGGTCGAGATCTTCGATGCGCCGGCGCCGTCGAGATCGATCGTGACGGAAATCGATGTCTCATTGGTGTTGCGTTCAATTTGCGCGGCTCTTGCCTGACCGTTGTCCAAAGCACTGCCTCACCTGGTTGATAATGAACGCTGCATATCAGGGCGTGAGAAAAATATCCAGAAAAGCATCATGCAGCGCACACGAATCGAGGAGGACGATTTGCAAAGACGGCCGAGCCCCTTACATAGGGACTTCTGCACCGGTGCAAAATCCGGATTCGACACGAGGAAAGGCTTTGATGAGCGAACACGATCCATACGGCGTCATGCACGCCACGACGATCATCACTGTGCGCAAGGGCAATCAGGTGGTTATGGCCGGCGACGGGCAGGTGAGCCTTGGCCAGACCGTCATGAAAGGCAACGCCCGCAAGGTTCGCCGCCTCCGTTCCGGCAAGTCCGGCGAAGCAGACGTTCTTGCAGGGTTCGCCGGCGCGACGGCGGACGCCTTTACCCTGCTTGAACGACTGGAATCAAAGCTGGAGCAATATCCAGGGCAGCTCATGCGGGCCTGCGTGGAACTGGCGAAGGACTGGCGCACCGACCGTTATCTGCGACGGCTCGAAGCCATGATGCTGGTGGCGGATCCGGGCACGACGCTGGCGCTGACCGGCACCGGCGACGTGCTGGAGCCGGAACATGGCACAATGGCGATCGGCTCGGGCGGAAACTATGCCTATGCAGCAGCGCGCGCGCTGATGGACACCGACAATTCGGCCGAGGACATCGCGCGCAAGGCCATGCGGATTGCCAGCGAAATCTGCGTTTACACCAACGACAGCATCATCGTCGAAACCCTCGAGAACACCGCGGGCTAAGTCCAGGGCTCGCTGCGAACACCCACACAGAAGATCAAGACCAGGTCCAGTACATATGACAACCTACTCACCGCGCGAGATCGTCTCCGAGCTCGACCGTTACATCATAGGCCAGAAAGACGCCAAGCGAGCCGTCGCCGTGGCGCTTCGTAATCGCTGGCGCCGCCAGCAGCTGTCCGACAGCCTGCGCGACGAAGTTATGCCGAAGAACATTCTGATGATCGGCCCGACCGGCGTCGGAAAGACGGAGATCTCGCGTCGGCTGGCGCGGCTTGCGGGCGCGCCCTTCATCAAGGTTGAAGCCACCAAATTCACCGAAGTCGGCTATGTCGGCCGCGACGTCGAACAGATTATTCGTGATCTGGTGGAAGTGGGCATTTCTCTCGTGAAGGACAAGAAGCGCGAAGAGGTCAAGGCGAAGGCCCATCTCAACGCCGAGGAACGGGTGCTCGACGCGCTTGTCGGATCCACGGCGTCGCCTTCGACGCGGGACTCGTTCCGCAAGAAGCTTCGCGACGGTCTTCTCGACGACAAGGAAATCGAGATCGAGGTGGCCGACACAGGCTCCGGAATGCCGAATTTCGAAATTCCCGGCATGCCGGGCGCCAATATCGGCGTCCTGAACATCTCCGAGATGCTCGGCAAGGCCATGGGTCAGTCGACCCGCAAGATCCGCACCACGGTCAAGGAGTCCTACAGCCAGCTGATCTCCGATGAATCGGAAAAGCTGCTGGATCAGGACCAGATCCACCAGGAAGCGCTGCGCATCGTCCAGAATGACGGGATCGTCTTTCTGGACGAGATCGACAAGATCGCGGCGCGCGACGGCGGCATGGGCGCGGGCGTTTCGCGAGAAGGTGTTCAGCGGGATCTTTTGCCGCTGGTGGAAGGCACGACGGTTGCGACCAAATACGGTCAGGTCAAGACAGACCATATCCTGTTCATCGCTTCAGGCGCCTTCCATGTCTCGAAACCGTCCGACCTGCTGCCGGAACTGCAGGGCCGTTTGCCAATCCGCGTCGAGCTGCGCGCGCTGACGAAGGAGGATTTCCGGCGCATCCTGACCGAAACTGAAGCAAGCCTCATCAAGCAGTATGTCGCCCTGATGAAAACAGAGGACGTGACGCTGTCCTACACCGAAGACGCGATCGATGCGCTTGCCGACGTCGCCGTCGAACTGAACGACAGCGTGGAGAACATTGGAGCGCGGCGGCTTCAGACGGTCATGGAACGGGTTCTCGACGACATTTCCTTCGAAGCGCCCGACAAAGCCGGCAGCGAGTTCACAATCGATGCGGACTATGTTCGAAAACATGTCGGCGATCTCGCCAAGGACGCCGATCTTTCACGTTACATCCTGTGACTTTTCGGCATCGGTCGCGACAATATATTAGGTTGGTAAAACGGATAATCCTTTGAGACGGTCCCTCAATACTCGACTTTTTGAATTTTGGTCTTAAAAGTTGCTCTGTCTATTACTTCTTTCGGAGGCCTGTCGCATTGTCCTTGCCGAAAATGGCAACCATGCTTCTTGCAATCGTTATTGCCGCGCTGGCGACGACAGGCGCCAGCGGTAAAACGATTGTCGTGCCCGAGGGCAACAGGCACGCCAGCCAGCCCAAGGTTCCGGGCGCCTCGATCAAGCGCACGCGCGACACCCGCTCCACCTTCGATCGCAAATATGACAAGATTCTCGACCTTTTGCAGCGAGACCGAAAGCTGCGCGCCAAGATCAATTCGACGGCGGCGCAGTACGGGATCGATCCAATTCATATCGTTGGGGCGCTGGTCGGCGAACATACCTACAATGTCGACGCCTATGACCGCCTGCAATCTTACTACATAAAAGCCATGGCCTACGCCACGGGCGGGCTGTCCTTCTCCTACAACCGCATGGACGTGGATGAATTCGTCAATCTGCCCGAATTCGACAAATGCCGCTCCTTTTCAAGTTCCTTTGACCTGTGGACCTGTCGCGAGGCCGTTTGGGAAAAATCCTTCAAAAACCGCACGGTGCGCGGGGTCCGTTATCCGAACGACCGCTTCAGCGCTGTCTTCTTCCAGCCGTTTTACGCCGGTCAGACCTTTGGCCTCGGACAGCTCAATCCGCTGACTGCGCTTATGCACACCGACATGGTCAATCGCGTATCCGGCTACAGGAAGCTGTCCCACCGGGACGGGGAGGACGTCTACAAGGCGATTATGAATCCGGACATGTCGCTTGCCTATGTGGCGGCGGCTCTACGCCATTCCATCGACGCCTATCGCGATATTGCGGGTCTGGACATATCCGGCAATCCCGGCATTACCGCCACGCTGTACAATGTCGGAAATCCGGATGATCGGGCGAGAGTGCTCGCCCGTCGGAACCGCGACCGCAAGGCGCGTGGCCAAAGCCTTTTGATGCCGCAGGAAAATTACTATGGCTGGCTGGTCAATGATCGCATCGACGATTTAAGAGCGCTTTTCTGAACCGGCTATCGCGGAACGTCCGGCGACCGCGTCTCGAGAAGAGACAGCATTTCGCGTATGTCGGCTTCGTCCAGTTTGCCGATGTCGCTTGCAAGCCGGTTGGCGAGCCGGGTAGCGTCGACAGAAAGACCTGACGTATCCACCACAATGCGTGGATGTGAAACGGAAGCCAGCTTCTGAAGTTCTTCTGCTTCGTCCCAGATGACGTTGAAATAGCCGATGATGCGCTGCAGAAGCTCCCAGCTCGGTTGTCCGCGATGGCCATGCTCAAGGGCTGACACATAGGCCGGGGTTACGCCGATGGCCGCCGCCATCGTCTTTTGCGAGATACCGCGCTTTCTGCGCATGTCGCGAAGCGCCTGACCGAAGGGAGTCACCGGCTTTTCTCTTTTCTTTTCAACCTGATATAGAGTGCGCCCTCGCCACCGTGTCCACGCGCTGCAGGCTGGACGCCAGAGGCGAGACCAGCAAATTCCGGCATTGTGAGCCACAACGGAACGACCCTGCGCAAAATGCCGTCGCCGTCATTGGACCGGCCCTTGCCGGTAATGACCAGCACATGGCGAAGCCCTTTTTCCCTGGCGTCGTGCAAAAACCGGCGCAGCAGATGGTGCGCCTGGCTTTGGGTGAGTCCATGGAGATCGATCGTTGCTTCAATGGGCACGCGTCCGCGCGACAGTTTGCGATAGACGCTGCGGTCGATCGGCTGAAGGTCTGGCGAGTGCGGCGGCTGAACGGCTGAGCTTGCGCGCATTGGCGCACTCGCCTTTTTCCGCGGCGTAGCGGGAGCCGCCTCGGGCTCGTTTGCAACATCGGCCACCGATTTGCCGGGATAAGCCCTTACCGTGCGCGCCACCCGGTTCCAGAGCACCCTGTCCTCGTCGCTGAGACTGCTCTTCCTGTCCCGCGCCATCACCGATACCGCCCCGCTGCGACCTTCGGCGCGAGCATGTAAAACACTGCCTGGTGATTGACCGATCCCGCAAGTTCTCCGGCCTTCTCACCGGATCCGACAAAAATATCGCCGCGGGCAGGACCTACAATCGCCGACCCGGTGTCCTGCGCAAGCATCAGCCGCCTGAACGGCGCGCCCGTGAGGTGTGTAAGTTCCGGCGCGCTGATGAAGAAGGGCGTTGCGAAAGTGTGCAGACGCCGGTCGACGGCGAGAGAATGCATGGCGGTCAGCGGCGTCTTGGCTGCTGCGATGGGCCCCGCAGACGGGTCATAAACCAGCGCTTCGCGGAAGAAGATACAGGACCGGTTGCGCCACAATATATCCTCGATACGATCAGGATGCCGGTCGAACCAGTCGCGTATTGCCGTCATCGTGGCTTCACCCGGACGGAAGACGCCAAGCGCAAGCAATTCCTTGCCAATCGATGTGTATGGGTGCCCTGTCTTTGCTGCATAGGTGATGCGCTTGACGGAGCCGTCCGGAAATTTCAGGCGCGCTGAGCCCTGGACATGAATGAAAAAGACGTCGACGCGGCTTTCAGCCCAGGCGATCTCGAGGCCGCGATTGTCAAGAAATCCCTCGTCGATTTGCCGGCGATCAGGATATTCGACAATCAGATCGCCCATTCTTCTTCCAAAGGGGAAGGCGGCGTCCATATCGCGAGGGCGGTTGGTCGCGTCGAGATCGACGAGATCGTCAGGACGGCGATAGAACGGATAACGGAAACGATCGGTTCTGTGCGGTGAAACCTCGATTTCCGGCTCGTAATAGCCGGTCACATGGCCGGGCGCATCGATGCGGAAAACCTCGAACCGATCCTCAAAAAACCGACGCGCGGCTAGTCCGCTTAAAGCGCCGGCCGATTGAGCGTCATCAAAAATGGACCGAAAATCTTCAACGGCAAGACCGAATGCGCCAGTGCGATAGGGCTTGACGGCAGACGTATAGCAGGCGCACCGCCGCAGACCGTCGAGAACTGGCCCAGGATCGCCGTCCTCCCAGCCTGGCAGATCGCAATACTCTACGGATGTCAGGGCCGTTGGCATGTCCATTTCCCGAGCAGCCGGAAATTGCGTCATGCCGTTGGCGCTCCATTATCGGATCCGTTCGCTAAAGCGTCGGGATTTCGGCTCTCAGTCTTCCGACTCCGTCGCGATCAGCTTCCAGTTCGGATCGCGCGAACCGGTGTCGCGCGCGAACGTCCACACATCGTTGACCTCACCCACATTCTCAGGGTCGCCATCAATGACGTCACCCTGCTTGTCGTAGGTGGCCGAAATGAGCTGGGACGAGATCCGCATCGTCACGCTGGCCTCTCGGCCTTTCATTTCGGCGCTAACGATATCCGCCTTTCCGATGCCGACAAAGGTCGATTTGACGGTTTCGGAGCGTGATTCGCGATCCTTGATCGCCTCGACAAAGCCGTCATAGACCTCCTTCGACAAAAGCGACCGCAGGGCTTTCCGGTCACCCTCGGCAAAGGCTGTGATGATCATCTCGTAGGCGGTTTTAGCGCCATGGATAAACTCTTTCGGATCGAAAGTCGGGTCGGCTGTAACGATTGACCTCAAGCCTTCGTTCAGTTCAGTGCCCGGTTTGGCGTAAGCGTCGACGCTGGTGAATTTCTCTTCCACGCGCGTCTCGCCCTCGCGGCGCGGCAGTGTGATAACCTTGCCGTTGTCCGAATCGGCGACAGGTTTTTCCGCATTGCGCGCGCTGTAGGGATCGAAAGGCGGCCTTTCGCTGCCGGTGCGCCGGCCAAGCACATTTCGAAGCTGCAGGAAGATGATCACTGCCGCCACGAGAAAAAAGATAGTTACAAAGTCAAAATCCATCGTACTTGGTACCAGTCATTCAGACAGTTCGCTGCGCGCCAACTTTCATAAAACATATAATCCTTCGGCATGCATCATTCAAATCGGGATCGCATCAACTTGCTGCAATTCGATCGCCGTCAGGGTTAACGTCGGGCGACAGCTGAGCGTTCCCTACCGAAAAAGGAGCGGCGTACCTATATTGCTCGTCGGATACGGCCGGCTTTCATTTCCGGACCGCGATCTGTAACCTTGCGTCAAAACAAGGCTGTCATACGGAGATTCATGCCCTTTTCCATTATTCCCATTTTGCTGCTCGCTATACCGCTTGCGGAAATCGCAGCCTTTATCCTCATAGGACGCGAGATAGGCGTTTTGTGGACGCTTGCAATGGTGTTCTTCACTGCAGTGCTCGGCTCCATATTGTTGCGCGTCCAGGGACTGGGTCTGATCGCCCGCATTCGCGCCGAAACAGAGGCCGGGCGCGTGCCTGGCCGCGAACTCGTTCACGGCGTGATGATCCTGGTCGCTGGCATATTGTTGCTGACTCCCGGTTTCATCACCGATGCGCTTGGTTTTCTTCTATTCGTTCCCGCGATCCGGGACGCCGGCTGGCGAATGATCCGCAGCCGCATCACCATTATGGCTCCCGGCGGCATGAAGCCTGGCGGCGACTATCGGAATGATCCGCGGTCAGGAAAAAACCCCAAGGGATCGATCGATCTCGACGAAAGCGAATATGAACGCGATCCGGATCCGGATTCGCCTTGGTCCGATCGCTGATCACACGGATAGCGCCGTCTGTTTCCGGAGGTCTCGACAAACGCGGCCTTTTTTGTTGTAAGCGCCCGAATGAAATGTTAGCCAGTGGCCGCAAAAGGAACCGGTCCGGCTCCGATCGATCTAACCCAAGGACAGATGAATGGCCGACACTCCCAGTCAGACAGGAACTGGAAATCCGCAGAATCCCGCTGGCGCTGCGCCCGGCAACGGAAAAGCGCCGACGCTCAATGTGCTGGCGCAATACATCAAGGACCTCTCCTTCGAGAATCCGAACGCGCCCCAGTCGCTGATCCAGAAGAAACAGAATCCGAACATCTCCATCAATGTGAACGTGAACGCCAATCCGGTTGCTGAAAAAGACTATGACGTCGTTCTGACGCTTTCCGCCGAGGCAAAGACTGAAGATTCGGTCATGTTCAATGTTGAGTTGACCTATGGCGGCGTATTCCGGATCGACGGTTTCCCGCAGGAACACATGCTGCCGCTGCTCTTCATCGAATGCCCGCGGCTGCTGTTTCCGTTCGCGCGGCAGATCATCGGCGACGCGACCCGCAATGGCGGCTTCCCGCCGCTCATGATCGACCCGATCGACTTCGCCCAGATGTTCGCAAAGCGCATGGCCGAAGAACAGGCGAAGGGACAGGTTCAGCCTCCGGCGGCCGCCAACTAACCTGATTCGAATTCAGTTGTAATGAATTGTCCAGAGGGCCTTGTCGCCAAGGCCCTCGACGAGTTTGTCGTGAGCGGCCTGCTCCGATTCGGTCAATCGTCGCGGCAGGGGCTCCGGACGGGAGCCGACTTCGCCTGACAGCGTGACTGCGCTCTGATCCTCGCTCGCCGATCGAACATCCACAAGCCCGAGCGCCGCCTGGCGGCCGCCATTCATCTCGATGTAGACTTCTGCCAGCAGTTCCGCATCGAGCAGCGCGCCATGCTTGGTGCGGCGCGAATTGTCTATTCCGTATCGCCTGCACAATGCATCGAGCGAATTCGGGCCCATCGGATGACGTCGGCGCGCCAGCGCGAGCGTATCCACGACCCGTCCCGGATCAACGGGCGGCCGTCCAATCCGTGCAAACTCCGCATTGAAAAAGCCGATATCGAAGGATGCGTTGTGGGCGACCAGTTTTGCGCCGTCGAACAGATTTTCCATATCGTCGACGATCTGGTCGAAGGTTGGCTTGTCCGCAAGGAATTCGTCGGTGATGCCATGGACCGCCAGCGCTTCGGGGTGCACCTTGCGGCCGCCGGCGTTGATATAGACGTGGAAAGTGCGGCCAGTTGGAAACTTGTTGAGCAGTTCGACCCCGCCGATCTCGATGACGCGATCATGTTCGCTATCGATTCCGGTCGTTTCAGTGTCGAAGATGATTTCGCGCAGTTCCTCAGCCATCCGTGCCTTCCGCCAGTAATTGCGCCAGAACCTGGTCGACCTGTTCTTCCGAATCCGCAAAGGTTCCGGAGGTATCGATCACATAGTCCGCGCGACGCCGTTTCTCCGCATCCGGAGTCTGCCGGGATTTGATCGCCTCGAATTTCTCTTCCGTCATTCCGGGGCGCGCCAGAACCCGTTCTCTCTGGATGGCCTCATCGCAAGTGACGACGAGAACGCGATCCACGCTTGCATCGCCGCCCGTTTCAAAAAGCAACGGAATATCCAGGATGACAAGTCGAGCGCCGTCACGTCTGGCGCTTTCAACAAATTTTTCGCGCTCTTCATGCACCAGCGGATGGACGATTGCTTCAAGCCGTTTCATCGCGTCTTCATTGCCGAGCACAAAGCGCGACAGGACGTCACGGTCGACCACGCCATCGATCACTGAACCCGGAAACGCGGCTTCAATCAGCGGCGCGGCCCTGCCCGCATAGATTTTGTGCACGATTTCGTCCGCGCTGATCAGCGGTACGCCGCGATCGGCGAACATGCCGCCAATTGTCGTCTTCCCCATCCCGATGGACCCGGTCAATCCCAGCAGGATCATTCTTGCCGCTCCAGATCTTTTACGATCATCGCTTTCAACTCTTCTGTCACCTCGGGTCGCTTGCCAAACCATTTCTCGAAGCCAGGCGCCGCCTGATGCAGAAGCATGCCCAGACCGTCGACTGTTCGCAATCCGAGCTTTGAAGCCTGCTCCAGCACCGGCGTTTGCAAGGGAACGTAGACAATATCGGTGACAACCGCATCGGCCGCCAGCCGGTCGAGATAGAGCGGAGGCAGCGGGTTCTCGCCCGACATGCCGAGCGACGTCGTGTTTACGAACAGATCCGCCTGTTCGACCACCTCCTTCAAAGCGGGCAGCGGATGGGCGAAGACGGCGTCGCCAAACCGGTCCGCGAGCTCACGCGCGCGCTCCAGGGTGCGGTTGACGACGTGAATTGTGGTGAAGCCACTGTCGCGGACCGTCTGGATCACCGCGCGACTGGCGCCGCCGGCGCCTAAAATTGCAGCGGTTTTTCCCGCCTTCCAGCCGGGCGCGGCCTGGTCGAGATTGGCCGCGAAACCATAGCCGTCCGTATTCATCGCGCAGAGCCTGCCGTCTTCCATCCACATAGTGTTGCTTGCGCCGAGTTCCGTGGCCAATTCATCAGCGAAATCAGCCATGCGAAAGGCCGCTTCCTTATGCGGTATGGTTACGTTGCCGCCGATGAAACCGGTGCGGCCGGCCGCGAGATCCTGCAGAAATTGCGCAAACGCTTCCGGTCTGACCTCGATAGCGTCATAGCCACCGTCGATCCGGTAGAGTTCAAGCCAGTATCTGTGAATCATCGGAGAGCGTGAATGGGCAACCGGAAAACCGGCCACGAACGCCAGCGGCTTAGCCATCTATGACGCCCAGCTTGAGGAGTTCGCCGAGCAAGGGCAGCATCGGCAGACCGACAATTGTGAAAAAGTCGCCCTCGATCTTCCGGAACAATCGTACGCCCGGCCCTTCAATCTGGTAGCCGCCAACACTCGACAACGCCTTGTCGCCGACCATGGACAGATATCGTCCAACATAGGCCGGATCGAGCGGGCGCATGGTCAAATGGGCCGTTCCGACATGTCGCCAAAGCACGGCGCCGTCCCTCGCCAGCACCACTGCGCTGTTAAGAGCATGCGTCTTGCCGGCGAGCTTCAGGATCTGCCGCGCAGCGGCGTCCATGTCATCAGGTTTGTAGAAAACCTCATCATCCAGCGAAAGCGTCTGATCCGCGCCGATGACGATGGCTCCAGGATTTCGCGCGCTGACTTCCAGCGCCTTTGCTTCCGCAAGCACTTGCGCGATATCGGCGGGCGTGGCGCCGCTTTCTTTCAGTGGCTCTTCCGCCGCCCGTTCGTCGATATCGGCGGGCGCAACGTCGAACTCCAGTCCTGCGTCGTCCAGCAATTTCTTGCGGTGGGGACTTGCGGAAGCCAGAATGAGTGTGTCGGACATGGTTCCTCCTTGTCGGTTTATCGCGCGCCGACCTTCAATGCGATGATTGCAGCGGCGGTTTCTTCGATGGACCGTCTGCTAACGTCTATCACGGGCCAGTTGTTGCGGGCGCAGATGGTTCTGGCGTGCTTGAGCTCCTCGGCAATGACAAGCCTGTCGACATAGTCGGCGCCGCTATAACCGCCGGTCGATCCGAGAACGCGGTTCTTGCGGACTTCCGCTATCCTGTCGGAAGAAGCGACGAGGCCGACGATCAGGGGATGCTTTGCCTTTTCCAAAGACGCCGGCAAAGCGCTGTTGCGAACGATCGGCACGTTGATTGTCTTGTAGCCGCGATTGGCGAGATAAATGCTCGTGGGCGTTTTCGACGTTCTGCTGATGCCGACAAGCACGATGTCCGCCTCTTCGATATCGGCAGGCAACTGACCGTCATCATGCTCCATGGTGAAGTTGAGCGCTTCCATGCGGCGGAAATAGCTCGCATTCAGCGAATGCTGTGCGCCAACCCGATGTTTGGAAGGCGGTCCGAGGTAGGATTCGAACAACGTAATGACGGGATCCAGCACGGAAATGCATGGCACGCCCATATCCCGGCAGCGCTCGTCTATCACGTTGGAGATTTCCGGATCGACCACTGTGTAAAGGACAATTCCGGGCGCGCCGTCGATTGTATCCAGGATGGCGTCGAGCTGTCGGCGCGTCCGGACCATCGGATGGACATGCTCCAGGGCGCGCGTATTCTTGAACTGTGCGGCGGCTGCGCGGCCAACCGTCAGCAATGTTTCGCCGGTCGAATCGGAGATCAGGTGAAGATGGAAATAGTTTTTTTGTTGATCCACATGATTCACCGGGTGCTGTTGATTGCTGTGCGTGAACTCGACCTAGTACCGGGGTCCGTCTCAATGCAAGGGAAAACCGGTGTGTTTTTCCACATCGGCGTTGCATCGTGGTCAATCCGGCATTGGTTTCGGGAAAGCGGGAAAAAACCTGGTTGTTATTGCTTAATCCACAGCTTGTTTTTTTGGTCTTGGAGAAACAGCTAACTCAACTCATTGAATTAATAAGATTACGGAAATTTTAACCACAATTCTCACTATAGGATTGGAGACGATTTCGACGCTCTGTGAATTGTCCGTTATCTGTGAACACGTCGCGGTATTCCACTAATCCTTGAAACCCACCGACTCATAGAATTAGAAGACCTTTTAAGGAATCTATTTTTTTATTGGAGAAAGGATCCAGCGTGGATGAATCCCGCAAAGTGCTCAGGGTTCTGAACGGAGAGACGGTGTTTCCGCCTCCTGTATGGCTGATGCGTCAGGCCGGCAGATATCTTCCGGAGTACAGGCAGGTTCGGAAGCAAGCCAAAGGCTTTCTTCATCTGTGTTACACACCGGAACTGGCTGTCGAAGTGACGATGCAACCCATTAGTCGTTTCGGGTTTGATGCGGCGATCCTGTTTTCCGACATACTCGTTATTCCAGACGCACTGGATCGCAATGTGCGCTTTGAAGAGGGTCGGGGACCTTTGATGACGCCGATAGACGCTGAAGGCGTCGCCAGACTTGATGGCTCCGGATTTCTCGACCATCTGGCGCCGGTTATGGAAACTGTCAGCCGTTTGCGTTCTGATTTGCCGGATGAAACGACGCTGCTGGGTTTTTGTGGCGCTCCCTGGACGGTTGCGACCTATATGATCGCCGGGCACGGCACGCCGGATCAGGCGCCGGCGCGGCGCTTCGCCTATGAGCATCCGGAAGCTTTCGATGCGCTGATCGATCTTCTCGCTGATCTGTCGGCTGATTATCTTTGCGCGCAGATTGAAGCGGGCGCCGACGCCGTGCAGATCTTCGATTCCTGGGCGGGCGTTCTGGGAGAGGTTGAATTCGAGCGGTATTGCGCAGCGCCAGTCGCAAAGATCATTCGCCGCGTTCGTGAAAGACATGCACAGGCGAAAATTATCGCTTTCGCAAAAGGCGCTGGTCTGTTGCTCGAAAATTATCGACGTCGCGTCGGATCGGACGCCGTCGGTCTGGACTGGACCGTGCCCCTTTCTTTTGCAAAGAAGCTGCAGGTGGAGGGAGCAGTCCAGGGCAATCTGGATCCGGTGCGTGTCGTCGCAGGCGGAAAAGCGCTGGATGAAGGCGTGGACAAGATCCTTTCAGAACTTGGAGAGGGTCCGCTGATCTTCAATCTTGGCCATGGGATAACGCCGGACGCCGATCCCGCCCATGTTTCGCAGCTGGTGAAGCGCATTCGCAATGCGTGAGTTCGATTTCGGCGCATAAGCGGTAGAGGCGCAAATCCATGAGCGAAGTAAAAGATGGCGAGAAAGCCTCCATTCGGGCGCGTGTAGCGATTGCTTGCCTCATAGTGGTCGTCGCCGGGCTGATGATCTGGAACCCGCCTGAGCTCTTTCTATGGATCAAGGCGGTTCACGTCATCGCAGTAATCTCCTGGATGGCCGGGCTCGTCTATTTGCCGCGCCTGTTCGTCTATCACTCTGAAAGTGAACCGGGTTCGGATAAATCGGAAACCTTCAAGGTGATGGAGGACCGTCTGTTCCGGATCATCATGCGCCCGGCCATGGTGATTTCCTGGGCGCTTGGACTTTGGCTCGCCTGGCAAGGTTTCGGTTTTGTCGGTTGGTGGCTGTGGTTGAAAATAGCCGCGGTCTTTGCGCTTACCGGCGCCCAT
Source organism: Flavimaribacter sediminis (assembly GCF_019492055.1). GTDB lineage: Bacteria > Pseudomonadota > Alphaproteobacteria > Rhizobiales > Rhizobiaceae > Flavimaribacter > Flavimaribacter sediminis. The sequence goes on from NZ_JAICBX010000002.1 coordinate 1,270,474, forward strand.
GAATATTTTGGCGCTGCGCTGAAAGCGTTTGCAACGGATCGAAGAGAAAAGACGGCGCGTTACTGGCGCATGATGAACGAAGTTCCTACATTGTTGATGATCTTTATCGTCATCATGGTGATCGTGAAACCCTTTTGAGGGCTTGCCGTTTACCCTAAAATATGCGAGAGGCGATGGAGAAAAGGCTGAAATGCGTGTTTCACGTGAATCGCCTGGACCCAATTTCCCCCCACTTGGCATGCCGGCCAGCATTGACTGCTGTCGCGGAAAGCAATCCGAAACATCCGTTTTCACATGCCACCCAACGACATGATCGTGGAACCCCATGCAAGAAATGAAGCTTCAAGAGCTCAAGAACAAGAACCCGACCGAACTCCTGGAATTCGCCGACGGGCTGGAAGTCGAGAATTCAAGCACGATGCGCAAGCAGGAGCTGATGTTCGCGATCCTGAAAAAGCTAGCATCGCAGGATATCGAAATCATCGGCGAAGGCGTCGTCGAAATATTGCAGGACGGCTTCGGCTTCCTCAGATCGGCCAACGCCAACTATCTGCCTGGTCCTGACGATATCTACATTTCCCCGTCGCAGATACGTCGTTTCTCCCTGAAGACCGGCGACACGGTGGAGGGCCCGATTCGTGGTCCAAAGGAAGGCGAACGCTATTTCGCGCTCCTCAAGGTCAATACGATCAATTTCGAAGACCCTGAGAAAATTCGCCACAAGACCCACTTCGACAATCTGACGCCGCTTTATCCCGATGAGCGGTTCAAGATGGAGCATGACGATCCGACAAGAAAGGATCTTTCGGCGCGTGTGATTGATCTCATCGCGCCGCTCGGCAAGGGACAGCGCGGTTTGATTGTGGCGCCTCCCAGGACCGGTAAGACGGTGCTGCTCCAGAATATCGCCCACTCGATCACCGCAAATCATCCGGAATGCTACCTGATCGTTCTTCTCATCGACGAACGTCCGGAAGAAGTGACGGACATGCAGCGTTCGGTCAACGGCGAGGTGGTTTCCTCGACCTTTGACGAACCGGCCGCCCGCCACGTTCAGGTTGCAGAAATGGTCATAGAAAAAGCCAAGCGCCTCGTGGAGCATGGCCGTGACGTCGTTATACTGCTGGATTCGATCACCCGCCTCGGTCGCGCCTACAACACGGTTGTTCCCTCATCGGGCAAGGTGCTGACCGGTGGTGTCGACGCTAACGCGTTGCAGCGGCCGAAGCGTTTCTTTGGCGCCGCCCGTAACATCGAAGAGGGTGGCTCTCTGACGATCATCGCCACGGCGCTCATCGATACGGGCAGCCGCATGGACGAAGTCATCTTCGAAGAGTTCAAGGGAACGGGCAACTCTGAAATCGTGCTCGACCGCAAGGTTGCGGACAAGCGTATCTTCCCGGCCATGGACATCCTCAAATCGGGCACGCGCAAGGAAGACCTGCTGGTTCCAAAGCAAGACCTGCAGAAGATATTCGTTCTGCGTCGTATTCTTGCGCCGATGGGAACCACGGACGCAATCGAATTCCTGATCGACAAACTCAAGCAGACGAAGAACAACGGCGATTTCTTCGACTCAATGAACACCTGACGATTCTGGCGGCGAGAGCAGCGCCGCCAGTTCCTCAACTGTCTCGACTGGAGGCAGGCAAACAGCGCCTTTGCACAAATAGGCCCGGCCCGATCCTTCGCCGGATTCATAAACAGCGTCCGCGGGCAAAAATTCCTGTGCGTCCGTTTCATCCATTAGGGTGATATCCATTCGGGAAGGATCTGGCTGGCCGATTATCAAATCGACTATTTGTTTAGTCGGATTCAAGACGATCAGTTTTCTGGGTTCTAGCGCCGTTGCTATAGCGTTAACGATACCACTGGCGGCGAGCGGCGTTGTCCTTACGCGTCCCCAACTGGCTGCTGCGCTGTACGTGGTCCGGAGCGTCAGTTCGGGGTCGTTTGTTAGGCAGGCCAGACGCGCCAGCCCTTCAATGATCTGCGCGCTGGCGGACGGCATGGCGTCGTCGTGTTCATGACGCGCCCTCAGCAGGATGTCGTTGCAATCGCTGGCGGAATAGAAATAACCCCCCTCTCCATCGCTGTACCACTCTTCGAGTATATCGGCCCATCGTCGAGCGTCTTCGATATAGCGGCCTTTGTTGGTGCAGAGATAAAGGCTTGTCGCTGCGTTGATCATGGCACCGTAATCCGACGCTAAAGCTGGCCAGGTCATCGCGCTTTCCCGCCAGGCGTGGGCGAGGCGTCCGTCGTTGTCACTCATTGATTCGGAAACGAAATCATATGCGTTTTCAGCCAGACGCAGATATCGGGCGTCCGACAGAGTTCGAGATGCTTCAGCCAGCGCCCGAATTACCAATCCGTTCCAGTCCGCGAGAACCTTGTCGTCGCGTTCCGGCCGGACCCTTTCTTCGCGGGCCTGGAAAAGTTTTTTTCGCGCGAAAGATAGCCGAAGTATCTCCTCTGTAGTCGGAGCCTCGGCGTCCGGCTTCAGATTGGGAATATTCTTACCTTCCCAGTTCCCGGCGGTCGTAATGTCGTAGCGGTCGCAAAACAGGTCGGTGTCTGTTCCGAGAACTGTATCCACTTCCTCTTTTCTCCAGACATAGTATCGGCCTTCCTCGCCCTCGCTGTCAGCGTCGAGGCTGGAAGAAAAACCGCCGTTCGGTAGCAGCATCTCGCGTTCAAGCCAATCGACGGTTTCCTCGATTCGGCTGCGAAACAGATCCTCTTCAGTTTGTGCATAAGCCCAAATCAAGCTGCGGATAAGTTGTGCATTATCATAGAGCATTTTTTCGAAATGCGGTACGAGCCACGCATTGTCGACGGCATAGCGAGAAAGGCCGCCTCCTATATGGTCGTAAATGCCTCCATTGATCATGGCTTTTATCCAATGGAGGGCGGCGTCTCGAGAAGCTGTGGCGCCGTTGGTTCTCCAGTTGCGCCATAATGTCTCCAGCATTGTGGCGTTGGGGAATTTGGGAGACTGGCCGATACCACCGTGGCGGGCGTCGTAAATGGACAATATCCCCTTCGACTGATTGGCCAACACTTCTCTGTCGGGAGATTCGGGCGATGTACTTGCTGAAAACTGTTGTTTGAGATGCTTGCCGATCGCTTCGGCATTGCGTTCAATCTTGTCGGGATCATTGCGATAGAGTTCTGAAATGGTCTTGAGCACAGTCACAAATCCCGGGCGACCGAAGTTCGCTGTTTTTGGAAAGTATGTGCCACCCCAGAATGGCTCGCCCTTGCTGTTCAGAAACATCGTCAAAGGCCAGCCGCCTTGCTCTCCAGTCGCTTGCAGGGCCGCCATATAGATCTGATCAATATCGCTGCGTTCTTCCCGATCAACCTTGATATTGACGAAGAGTTCATTCATCACTGCTGCTGTTTCGTCATCCTCGAAGCTCTCATGCGCCATGACATGGCACCAGTGGCAAGCGGCGTATCCAATGGATAAAAGAATTGGTTTCCCTGATTTCTCTGCCTCCTCCAAAGCTTCTGCGCCCCACATCTGCCAGTGAACAGGGTTGTCGCTGTGCTGACGCAAATAGGGACTTGCGGATTGGTGTAGGACGTTCTTTAACATCACGGCTCCGAATACTGGCTTGATGGTCAATGACGGCTCCTGACTATAGAGATACGATTTTTGCCTTGTCGAGTGGTCCGCCGCCATCCGGGGTGGCCGTTATTCGAATATCCGGCCCGGACGTCCGATTCGCTCTCGAAACAATGACCGGCGCAGCGCCCGACGCACGCCGCGCCGTCCTTGCAAATATTTGTGATCGTAGTGGCAAGATTATTGATCGCGGACTTATTATATATTTTCCCGGCCCGCATTCCTTTACCGGGGAAGATTGTGCGGAGTTTCAAATCCACGGCGGAATGGCTGTCATTAGCTCAATGCTAGCGGCCCTGTCTGCTTTGCCAGGATTACGCAGTGCTGAGCCGGGAGAATTCTCCCGTAGGGCATTTGATAACGGGAAAATGGATCTCACAGCAGTTGAGGGTCTTGCGGATCTTATTGCCGCCGAGACGGAAGCGCAGCGAAAAATGGCGCTTGAGCAGTCAACGGGTTCGCTCCTGGAAATCTATCGCCGCTGGCGCAACGAACTTATTCGCATACGCGCAATGATCGAGGCGGATTTCGATTTCTCCGATGAAGAAGATGTGCCTGGCTCTGTTGTGCAATCGATTTGGACCAATGTCAGTGCTTTGAGAGACGAAATCGGGCGTCATCTCGAAGACGCCCGAGCCGGCGAGATTATTCGTAGCGGATACCGTGTGGCGATTGTCGGCGCACCGAACGCTGGTAAGTCGAGTCTGCTTAACGCGCTAACGAAAAGGGACGTCGCCATCGTGTCGGACGAAGCCGGGACGACGAGGGATGTTTTGGAGGTGCGCCTGGATCTCAATGGATATAGCGTCATTCTATTCGATACTGCTGGAATACGTGAAGGTGCTGGCGCGGTCGAGGAAGAAGGTATTCGCAGGGCCAAGGCGACCGCTGCATCCGCGGATCTCGTCCTCGAACTCAGAGAACCCGGCGCAGAAAAACAGTTGGTTGATATCGAACCAGATCGCCATCTCCTGGTCGCTTCCAAATCTGATTTGGGAAATGGAGGAGCAGCCTATGGCTATGATTGTGAAGTATCAGTGCGAACGGATCACGGCCTCGATGCGCTTATAAACCTACTGGCTGTACGCGTCTCATCATCAACAGCGTCTACATCGCCGCTGTTGCCGAACCGTCAGCGCCACAGAGAATATCTGCAAAGATGCCTTTATGCTTTGGATGAGGCGCTCATTTATCTGGAAACGCCGTTAGAAATGCGGGCTGAGTTATTGAGAAATGCCGGGGACATGATAGGGCGTTTGACCGGGGCAATCGATACGGAAGACCTTCTCGATGTAATTTTCTCGGAGTTTTGCATCGGCAAATAAGTGTCGGTTGGGTAATGACTTGCATCGCATTCACTCTTATATACGGTCCGTTCCAGACATAAACGAGTGACTCACGTGAAACATCAGTTTGTCACGGCCAGAGCGTCGTTACAGTTTCACGTGAAACACATAGGCGCAATGATCAGGGGCGCGGTGATCAGGACCAATGAACATGAACTATGATGTTGTGGTAATCGGCGGAGGCCATGCTGGCTGCGAAGCCGCGGCGGCAGCTGCGCGATCAGGTGCGTCAACTGCGCTTGTAACCCTGAATCGCGACACGATAGGCGTTATGTCTTGCAATCCGGCCATTGGTGGTCTGGGCAAAGGGCATCTGGTGCGCGAGATTGACGCACTGGACGGTTTAATGGGTGTAGTGGCGGATGCCGCTGGTATCCAGTTTCGATTGCTCAACCGTAGCAAAGGGCCGGCGGTACGCGGTCCACGAACCCAAGCCGACAGAAAACTGTATCGCCAGTCCATGCAGACCATTCTTGCCGACTACGCAAATCTCGACGTAGTCGAAGGCGAAGCTTTCAACATTACGATGGAAAGTAATCGCGTGCGTTCGGTTGTCCTCGCAGATGGCCGCATTCTTTTATGCGGCGCTGTGGTTCTGACAACGGGAACTTTTCTGCGGGGACTTATTCATATTGGGGAGAAACAATTCCCGGCGGGACGCATGGGTGAAAAGCAGACAACCGGATTGGCGGATACGCTACTAAATGCAGGATTTCACCTCGGTCGCCTCAAGACCGGCACGCCGGCGAGGCTTGACAGTTCAACGATCGACTGGGCGTCCGTTGGACGGCAATCGGCGGATGAAAAGCCGACGCCGTTTTCTTTCATGACAGATACAATCATTAACCCGCAAATCGATTGCGGGGTGACGCACACGACAGCCCGGACCCACCAGATTATTTCAGAAAATCTTGGTCGGTCGGCGATGTACTCCGGTCGAATAGAAAGCAAGGGTCCGCGATACTGTCCGTCCATTGAAGACAAGGTCGTTCGCTTCGCGGATCGTGAATCACACCAGATCTTTCTTGAGCCGGAGGGGCTGGATGACAATACCGTATACCCGAATGGAATTTCGACGTCTTTGCCCGAGGATGTTCAGGATGAGTTTATCAGGTTGATCCCGGGTCTCGAAAAGGTTGCGATCAAGCAACCCGGATACGCGATCGAGTATGATCATATTGACCCACGGGAGCTCAAGACAACGCTAGAGACCAAACGCGTTTCTGGTCTTTTCCTGGCTGGTCAAATAAACGGTACGACCGGTTACGAAGAAGCAGCCGCGCAAGGGCTTGTCGCTGGATTGAACGCAGCACTACTCTGTTCCGATTCGGATCCGCAACATTTCAGTCGGACGGATTCTTATATCGGTGTCATGATTGATGATCTGACCAGTCGCGGCGTTACCGAACCCTACCGTATGTTTACCTCCAGGGCGGAGTATCGTCTGTCGTTGCGGGCGGACAATGCTGATCTCCGGCTTACACCTCTTGGAATATCCCTCGGACTGGTGAAATCCGAGCGGCAACGTAAATTTTCGAATTGGAGCAATAGTTTGTCCGAGCTCCGCGCCAGACTGCAATCTTTGTCGCTCACGCCTGTGGAGGCCAAAACGGCCGGTTTGAATGTCAATCAAGATGGCGTGCGGCGGAGCGCCTATCAGTTGTTGACCTATGCGGATATTGATTTTGCGCGGCTATCCCAGATCTGGCCGGAATTGAACGGCGTTGATACGGATCTTACCGAGCCGTTGGAGATAGAGGCCATGTATTCAGTCTATCTCGAGCGCCAAAGCCGCGATATTTTCTCCCACAGGCGAGAGGAACTACGCAGCATACCGGACAATTTCGATTATTCTGGTCTTCCCGGTTTGTCCGGAGAGTTAAAGCAGAAGCTGGCGTTGGCCCGTCCCAAGTCTATAGCCCACGCAGCAAGGCTTGAGGGTATGACGCCTGCGGCGATTACTATACTGCTTTCCCGACTGCGTACGCAGGAACAGATTAGTATTCTCGATGACCGCGCGGTTAGTTAGTTTGTTCATTGAAATTGATGCGTGTTTTGCCTTTTGGTTCTTTGTATGAGAGATCAATCAGACATAGAGAAGATTTTACCTGTTTCACGTGAAACAATGGACCGTCTGACGGAATTCGTCGCCTTGTTTCAGAAATGGTCGACTGCAATCAATCTGGCGGCGCCATCAACGCTTCCTGACATATGGCGTCGCCATGTCGCAGACAGCGTGCAGCTCTATGCTTTGAATCCCGGTCCACTGAAGTGGCTGGATCTGGGCAGCGGCGGCGGATTTCCGGGAATTATTACTGCAATTCTCCTGAGAGAAGCAGGCGGCGGCTTGATCGATCTGGTGGAAAGTAATCACAAGAAGGCGGCGTTTCTGCGTCAGGCGCTTTCACTAACAGGTTCGCCCGGCAAAGTTCATGCCGTAAGAATAGAGGCCCTTACCGGGAATTTCTCGGAATATGACGCCATTTCCGCCCGCGCTCTGGCCAGTCTGAACGATCTGCTGGGCCACACGGCGCCCTGGCTGACTAATAAAACAATCGGATGGTTTCATAAAGGCCGGGATTACCGTCGCGAGATTGACGAAGCCCGTAGAAGCTGGACCTTCGATCTGGTAGAACATCAAAGTCAGATCGATGCGGATTCTGTGATACTGCAGGTGAGCAACGTTCGCCCGATCAAGCTGTAAATCCAGTCATCAGGGTAACACAAATGAGTTCTATGACAGATTACCACGGGATCATGTCGATGTTGGGCGAACGCAATAGAATCATCACCGTAGCCAATCAGAAAGGCGGCGTTGGAAAGACAACCACCGCAATAAATCTGGCCACGGCCCTGGCTGCAATCGGCAAGAAGGTTCTCATTGTCGATCTCGATCCGCAGGGCAATGCCAGCACAGGCCTTGGTATCGAAAAACAGGACAGAACAGTTTCCTCGTATGACCTGTTGATCGGATCTGCGCGGATAGAGCGGGCCTGTATGGAAACGGATGTTCCGAACCTCTTCATCGTGCCTTCCACCATGGACCTGCTCGGCGTTGAAATGGAGATTGCCGGAGAACGCAATCGCGCCTTCCGGCTCAAGGAATCCCTGGCTGAGTTTTTTGCGCAAAAGTTCGATTATGTGCTTATCGATTGCCCGCCATCACTCAATCTGCTGACGATCAACGCCATGGCGGCCGCTCATTCGGTGCTTGTGCCGCTGCAATGCGAATTTTTCGCGCTGGAAGGGCTTTCCCAACTGCTGGATACGGTCCGGCAGGTGCGGGAAACTCTCAACCCGGATCTGGATATCCAGGGCGTCGTCATGACGATGTATGATTCGCGCAACAACCTCGCCAATCAGGTGGTGGATGATGTGCGGTCCTATCTGGGCGACAAGGTCTACCGAACCTTGATACCCCGCAATGTGCGGGTCTCGGAGGCGCCGTCTTATGGAAAGCCGGCAATACTTTACGATCTGAACTGTTCGGGAAGTCAGGCTTATCTGAGGCTGGCGTCAGAAGTCATCCAGCGAGAAAAGGAACGGCAGGCCGCATAATTCGGCTTTTGTCGTGTAACTTGCTGATTCTTATAAGTTTAATCAACATATCCAGACCATTATGGCAGTCGACCGTATGACCGATGACACATCAAAAAGACGCTTGGGACGAGGACTCGCTGCACTGATCGGCGAAATGGACCAGCCGACCGGCTCTGACCAAACGCCGAAAACAAGCGCGGATGATTCGGTGCCGATCGAATTCGTGCAACGCAATCCGCGAAACCCGCGCAGGACTTTCGACGAGGCGGAACTTGATGAACTCTCGCGCTCCATAAGTCAGCACGGTATCGTTCAGCCGGTGGTCGTGCGGACCATGCCAGAGGGTCGCTATGAAATCATAGCTGGCGAAAGGCGCTGGCGCGCAGCCCAGCGCGCTGGGCTGGTGCAAATCCCGGTGCTTATCCGGGATGTGGATGACCGCACGGCTCTGGAGCTCGCGATCGTCGAGAATGTCCAGCGTTCCGACCTCAATCCGATCGACGAGGCCGAAGGGTATCGGCAGTTGATATCGGAACACGGTTACACGCAGAACGACCTCGGGGATATCATCGGAAAAAGCCGAAGCCACGTCGCCAATACGCTGCGCCTGTTGAAACTGCCGCATAAAGTTCGCGAAATGCTGGGCAGAGGCGATCTGTCTGCAGGCCATGCGCGGGCTATCGCGTCGACCTCAAGCCCGGAAAGGCTGGCCGAACAAATTGTTCGCAAGGGACTTTCGGTTCGTGAAGCCGAACGCATGGCTCAAAGAGATGGCGAGGCGGTAGTAGAACCGCGTCCGAAACAACCACCAAAGGACGCCGACACCATAGCTCTGGAAAAAATGCTCGGTGATCATCTGGGTTTGAACGTGTCGATCAGTCACAAGGAAAGTGGTGGTTTCCTGCGCGTCGACTACAAAACGCTGGATCAGCTCGATGATCTTTGTCGCGTTCTTCAGTCCGCGCATCGACCGCAGTAGGCGGACGAAACACCGAATTCCCGAAACAAAGCCAGACTATCTTTGCTGTCTGCGCGAGGACCGTATGGCCAGCGCCAGCAACGCCTGTCGAGATATGCTTTCCTCCAGGGCCGGCTGTCTTCTGGTTTCGAGTATCGCGCGATTGATATGGTCGAGCGCTGCGCCCGTCGCTTTGGCGGACCAGGATGAGAGTGCTTTCTCAAAGGCCGGTTTGCGCCGAAAATGCATTCTCGGCGCATATTTCTGTAGAGCGCCAGATGCGGGCATGCGCCCTTTCTCCATTGCGGAGCGCATGAGATCCATAAGCTGAAATTGACGCAGGCAGGCTTGAAGCACCGGAAAAATCTGGGTTTTTGAGGTAATGATGCGCGACAGAGCATGATCAAGCCCTGAAAGATCCCCGGAAAGCACGCAATCTACCGCGCTGTCGACAGAAAGCGACGAGGCGTCGCCGACAATCTCGATCACATCATTTTCCCCAATGACGTCGCGACCATGACAGTAAAGCGCCAGTTTTTTCAGTTCGCCGCGCGACGCCAGTCTGTCGCCACCGAGATGTTCGATCAGGATCTGCCTGGCGGCTGCGTCGATGCGCAATCCCGCCGATCCGAGTTCTTCGTCAATCAGCGCGTGAATGCTGCGTCCGTCATCGCCATAGCAAGGCAAGGCCATACAAGTTGCAGCGGATTCGGCCGCCTTTCTCAGAGATGATGATTTCTTGAGATCGCCGGCCTCCACAAGAAACACCATGTCGTCGGGCGGATCGGATTCAATCGCATTGATCGCCTCGACAATAGTCTTGTCGCTTCCACCCGCCTTGATCCACACGAGACGTTTACCGCCAAACAGGCCTACGGAGTTGATTTCATCAAGGATTTTTAATGAATCCGATTGCACGTCGGTGCTGTCGAGCCTGGTGACGTTGAACGGGTCTGAAACATCAACGCCGGATTTGCCGGCGAGCAGGGAGGCGCGCTCAGAAACAAGCCCGCGATCGGGACCGTAAACAAGAAAGCTCGTGAAAGCGGAAACCGAACCCTTCAGGAAGGAGTCGACCTCATGAGCCTTCTTCTGCGCCAAGATCAGCTCCTGGCTTGCCGCCTGTTCAAAACGCTTGCCGTATCGGCGCGAATAATTTCAGCCAGTTGCTGGGCCGCCCGATCTTCAGCGTCTCGCTTTGCGCGATTATTGGCGAATTCCTGGGTATTCTGGTCATAGAATGTCGTAACTTTGCGCGTGCCCTTGTAGATTTCCTCGCCGGTGGAGGTCAGTGTGATTGTGTAAACGGCGGTCGCAAGGATCCGACGGGAAACAATACCGTTCAACAGGCCGTCGCGCAGCGCGCGGCCGGCCTCGGTCTTGACCTTCAGGTCCATTGTATATTCCGGATTGGAAGGCTCGCCCGCTCCACCCGAAAACATGAAAATCAGCTCATTGCGCAGTTCCAGCGCAATCCTGTCTCCAACCGGCTTTATAGCGACGGAAGCGAGTTGTTCACGGGTTGAAGTTTCCGGCGCCAGCGTCGATGTATTCTGATAGTATAACGGCTGGACCTGACAGGCCTGCAGGGTAAAGGCGGCGCCAGCCAGCGCTGTAGCCGCGAGAGCAATCCTGCTGATGCGGCGAAGTTCAAATGACGACATTGACGATCCTCTGCGGTACCACAATGATCTTGCGCGGCGCTTTGCCAGACAGGGCAGACTGAACGGCTGGAATCTCCAGCACGGCGTTTTCTACAGCCTGTTGATCCGCATCACGGGCAATTGCCAGTTCAGCCCTCTTCTTGCCGTTGATCTGCACCGGCAAGGTTACGGTACTGTCAATGACCAATGCCGGATCGTATTCCGGCCAGTCCGATTTGGCAACAAGGGACTTGCCGCCGAGCAACGCGTTGCATTCCTCGGCGAAATGCGGCGTCATCGGCGCCATGATTGCGATGACGATCTCAACCGCCTCGCGCAAGGCGCCAGACATGGCGGCGTCGGCTTGACCTTCAGCTACCGCGCGGAGCGGAGCGGAGATCTCATTGACCAGTTCATAGATACGCGCGATCGCCTTGTTGAAGGCGAGCCGCTCGATATCCTCTCCGACAGCCTTGAGCGTGCGGTGGGCGGCTCTTGAAACGGAAGCAGCGTCGCCAGCGTTGGCCGCCGCGGGCGCAACCTCCCGCAGGGTATCGGCCGCATCGCCAATCAGCCGCCAACTGCGCTGGAGAAAGCGATAGGCGCCCTCGACGCCGGCTTCGGTCCATATGACATCGCGATCAGGCGGAGAATCGGACAGCATGAAAAACCGCGCGGTGTCCGCGCCGAAGGAAGCAATGATATCATCGGGGTCGACCACATTCCGGGTCGACTTCGACATTTTTTCAATTGCGCCAATGGTCAATTCTTCGCCGGAGTCCAAATGGATGGCGCGTCGAACGCCGTCCTGTTCTTCCAGCTTGACCTCGGCGGGCGTAACCCAGCCGCCCTTGCCGCGATAGGTCTCATGCACCACCATGCCCTGGGTGAACAGTCCCTTGAACGGTTCTTTGACATCCAGATGGCCGGCGATCTTCATGGCACGCGAAAAGAAGCGGGAATAGAGGAGATGCAAGATAGCGTGCTCAATACCGCCGATATACTGGTCGACGGGCAGCCAGGCGTCCGCCGCTGCCGGATCGGTCGGCTCACTGACGTCAGGCGCAGTGAACCGGGCAAAATACCAGGATGAATCGACAAATGTGTCCATCGTGTCGGTTTCACGCTTCGCCGGCGAACCGCATTTGGGACAAGCAACGTTGCGCCAGGTCGGGTGCCGGTCGAGCGGGTTGCCCGGCTTGTCGAAATCGATATTGTCCGGCAGCGAGACCGGCAGATCCTCCCGACGCAGTGGAACCACACCGCAGGCGTCGCAATGGACAACCGGAATCGGGCAGCCCCAGTAGCGTTGGCGTGAAATGCCCCAGTCGCGCAGGCGATAATTGACCTGTCGAAACGCCTGTTGTTCGCCGGCTACTTTTTTGTCTGACAGTTTCTCGGCAACAGCATCGAAGGCTTCCTGAGGGGTCAAACCGTCCAGGAACCTGGAATTGATCATCACACCGTCGCCGACATAAGCGTCTTCGGTGATCTGGAATGAGGCCGAATCTTCTCCCTTGGGCATCACGACGGCTGTTACAGGCAATCCGTATTTGTTTGCGAAATCCAGGTCGCGCTGGTCGCCTGAGGGACAGCCGAAGATCGCTCCCGTTCCATAGTCCATCAGAACGAAGTTCGCGACATAGACGGGCAGTGTCCAGTTCTCGTCGAAGGGGTGGCGCACACGGATTTTGGTGTCATAACCGACCTTTTCGGCGGTTTCGAGCGCAGCCAGAGATGTTCCGGCCCGGCGACACTCCTGACAGAATGCTGCGAGCTCCGGGTTGGAGCTCGCAGCGGTCAGCGCCAGCGGATGATCGGCGGCGATCGCCATAAAGGACGCGCCGAATATGGTGTCCGGACGCGTTGTGTAGACCTCGAGCAGTTCTTCGCCGGCAGGCGCCGTCTCGCTGACAATTTCCCAGCTGATGTGCAGACCATCAGACCGGCCGATCCAGTTTTTCTGCATCAACCGGACCTTTTCCGGCCACTGATCGAGTTCTTCCAGAGATTCGAGCAGGTCTTCGCTGAAATCCGTTATCCTGAAGAACCACTGGGTCAATTCGCGCTGTTCCACAAGCGCGCCCGAACGCCAGCCACGGCCGTCTATCACCTGCTCATTGGCGAGAACCGTCTGGTCGACGGGATCCCAGTTGACCTTGGACTGTTTTCTGTAAACCAGGCCATGCTCGAGAAAATCCAGGAACAATTGCTGCTGGTGATGGTAATATTCGACGTCGCAGGTAGCGAATTCGCGCGACCAGTCAAGCGACAGACCCATCGACTTCAATTGCTTCCGCATCGTGTCGATATTGCCGTAGGTCCATTCCTTCGGATGAACCTTGTTCTGCATGGCGGCGTTTTCCGCAGGCATCCCGAAAGCGTCCCAACCCATGGGATGCAGCACGTTATGGCCGCGGGCGCGCTTGTAGCGCGCGACGACGTCGCCCATGGCGTAGTTGCGCACATGGCCCATGTGAATGCGTCCCGAAGGATAGGGAAACATCTCCAGGACATAGTATTTCGGGCGCGGATCGTCATTGGCCGTTTCGAACAGCCTTTGTTCCTGCCAAATCTTTTGCCAGCGCGGTTCGGCGTCGCGCGGATTGTAACGCTCAATGGCCATAAATGGTGGGATCCGTAGTCTTCCACAAGATTTCGTGGACCTTCACCACGAAACCCGGCAAGGGTCAACCGTGAAGTCGAAGCAACGTTCGGTAAAATCGGCGATATTCCATTGTCCGGCGATACCGTTTATGAACCGATGACAGGTGTAGAAAGGGCCGACATCGGCAAGGACGCGTGGCGTATTGTCGTATCGGAGCAAGGAAAGGAAACCGAAATCCACGATATGAGCGAGCAACTCAAGGCGGTGAAATCAAATATAGCGGCGGCGGAGCGTTCGGCGGGACGCAAAGAAGGCTCGGTCACACTGGTCGCCGTATCGAAGACCTTCGACGCAGACGCCATTCGACCTGTCATCAACGCTGGTCAGCGTATTTTCGGTGAAAATCGCGTCCAGGAGGCCCAATCCAAATGGCCCGGCCTCAAGGAGGATTATCCCGATATCGAATTGCACCTGATCGGGCCGCTGCAGTCCAACAAGACAGCCGACGCTGTCGCCCTGTTTGATGTCATCGAGACCGTAGATCGCGAAAAAATCGCCAGGACGATCGCTGAAGAATCGCGCAGACAGGGCCGTGCGCCAAGGCTTTATGTGCAGGTCAACACTGGATCGGAACCGCAGAAGGCGGGCGTGGCGCCGGACCGGGCGCTGGATTTCGTCAATATGTGTCGAAACGACTATGACCTCGCCATAGAGGGATTGATGTGCATCCCGCCTTTTGACGAAAATCCGGGGCCGCATTTCGCTTTGCTGGAAAAACTCGGTCAGCAGGCGGGTCTAGAAAAGCTTTCGATGGGCATGTCCGCGGATTACGAGACCGCAGTTGCCTTCGGCGCCACCTCGGTCAGGGTCGGGTCGGCAATATTCGGCGTGCGCGACCAGAAGACCGGATAAGCCGATGGTTTGATTTACGTCATGGCGGTTTTCCGATAACCGAATTCTGATGAAGGTCATTCGCGGGAGGAGATAATGACGAGCAGATATCCGTCAGAGTACCGGCGCTGGAGCGAGGATCCTGAGGCTTTCTGGGCCGAAGCGGCAAAGGCGATCGACTGGTTTGAGCCCTGGGACAGCGTTTTCGACGCGCAGGCAGGCGTTTACGGACGCTGGTTTAACGGCGCCAAAACCAACACTTGCTACAATTGCGTTGATCGGCACATCCAGAACGGACGGGGCGACCAGTCGGCGCTGATCTATGACAGCCCGATTACCGGGGCGAAGAAGACATTCACCTTTCTTGAACTGCGAGACGAGGTCGCAACGCTTGCCGCGGTCATACGCGATCTCGGCGTTTCCAAAGGGGACCGGGTCATCATCTACATGCCGATGACGCCTGAAGCGGTGATCGCGATGCTCGCCTGCGCGCGGATCGGCGCAATCCACTCCGTGGTGTTCGGCGGGTTCGCCGGTCCGGAACTGGCGACGCGACTGGACGACGCCAAGCCCGATCTCATCATTGCGGCCTCCTGCGGCATCGAACCGGGGCGGATCGTTCCCTATAAACCCATGCTTGACGAGGCGATCGAACTCGCCACGCACAAGCCGCGCGCCTGCCTTGTGCTTCAGCGCGAACAGCACGAATGCGATCTTATAGACGGTCGCGACGTGGATTTCGCCAGTGCGATGGAAAGCGCGCGCGCTGCTGGCCGGAACGCCGATTGCGAGCCTGTCGAGGCAACCGATCCGCTGTATATTCTCTACACGTCCGGAACCACCGGCCAGCCGAAAGGCGTGGTGCGCGACAATGGCGGCCATATGGTTGCGCTCGCCTGGTCCATGAACGCCATTTATGGAATGCGGCCAGGCGAAGTCTTCTGGGCGGCGTCCGATGTCGGCTGGGTGGTAGGCCATTCCTACATTGTCTATGCGCCGCTTCTACACGGCAACGCCACAGTGCTGTTCGAGGGCAAGCCGGTCGGAACGCCGGACGCCGGAACTTTCTGGAGGGTCATAGCAGAACACAAGGTTGCGGCGCTATTTACGGCGCCGACGGCCTTACGGGCGATCAAGAAGGAGGATCCGGAAGGAAAATTCATCGCCGGGCACGACCTCGATCATTTCCGCACGCTGTTTTTGGCCGGCGAACGCGCCGATCCTGACACGATTGAATGGGCGCGAACCAAATTGGGCGTTCCGGTCATCGATCACTGGTGGCAGACCGAAACGGGATGGACCATTGCGGGCAACCCCGTGGGACTTGGCGCATTGACAGTCAAACCCGGTTCCTCGACGGTTGCAATGCCGGGATACGATATCAGGATCCTCGACGACGCCGGTCATCCGGTCGAGGACGGAAAACTCGGCAATATCGTCGTGAAACTTCCGTTGCCGCCCGGATGCCTGCCAACCTTGTGGAATGCGGATTCCCGGTTTCAAGACACCTATCTGGCGGAATTTCCCGGTTACTACAAGACCGCCGACGCAGGCTACATCGACGATGACGGATATCTCTTCATCATGGCCCGCACGGACGACATCATCAATGTGGCGGGTCACCGGCTGTCGACCGGCGCCATGGAAGAGGTGATCGCCGGCCATCCGGACGTCGCCGAATGTGCGGTGATTGGCATCGAGGATCAACTGAAGGGACAGCTTCCGCTCGGCTTCGTGATACTCAACACCGGCGTTACACGGTCTCCTGAGGAAATCGAGCAGGAGCTGGTCCGCGAAGTCCGCACCCATATCGGACCGGTCGCGGCCTTCAAGATCGCCATTGTCGTCAATCGGCTGCCGAAAACCCGATCTGGAAAGATTTTGCGTGGAACGATGCAGAAGATCGCCGACGGGCAGGAGTGGAAGATGCCGGCGACGATCGACGATCCCGCGATCCTGACAGAAATCGACGATGCACTGAGTGCGCGCGGTTTCGCCAAAAAGGCTGCATCGTTGGCGTAATCGTCCGGAAACATCGGTTTCGCGGCATTAAATTATGGCGCCGATAGGCGATGGCTTGTCAAAACTGTCCGATGTGGCACGATCCTCCTGACAGGATGCTGTCAGGAGGGGTGTGCGATAGTTCTTCCGTCAAACAGCAAGGAGACTATCATGTCCGATACACTTCCCCAGAACGCCATCGTCTGGTTTGAAATTCCGGTCAGCGATTTCGCTGCCGCCCAGTCTTTCTATAACACCGTTTTCAAGACCGAACTGGTCGTCAATGAAACCGGCGCCAATCCCATCGCAGTATTTCCCTGCGAGAATCCGCAAAACGGTGTCGGAGGTCACATATACGAAGGCAAGGCCGCGGACGCCGGAAAAGGCGTCACTGTGCATCTCGCCGCGCCGGATTCCGTCGAGGAAACGATGGATCGGCTGGTCGCCCAGCGCGGGAAGGTCGTGTCGGACATCATTTCCATTCCGGCCGGCCGCTTCGTCTATTGTCTCGACCCGGACGGTAACAGCATCGGCGTCTTCAAATGATCTCACAGGGATCCTGTGAGACAAGGCAACCGGACCGGCTCCGGTTGCCCCGACGAATGAGGTAGGCCATGCGCCGCGCCGACCGTCTTTTTCAAATCGTCCAGCATTTGCGCGGCGGACGCCTCGTGACAGCAGCTGATCTGGCGCAACGGCTGGAGGTGTCCGAACGCACCATCTACCGCGATATGGCGGACCTGCAGTCGACGGGCGTGCCCATCGAAGGAGAGGCCGGCGTCGGCTACATCATGCGAGAGGGATTCGACCTTCCGCCGCTCATGTTCACGCGTGACGAAATCGTCGCCCTGGTGACCGGCGCGAGGTTGGCGCGCGCCTGGGGCGGAATTGCGATCGCCAACGCTGCGCAGGAGGCGCTGGTCAAGATCGAGGCAGTGCTGCCGGATAAAGAGCGTCGCCGGATCGCGCGCACGCAGATCCATGCGCCGCACTTCATGATGCCGAATACGGTGCGCGAACTTTTCGACCTGCTGGAGCGGGCGTCCGACGATCGCAAGACGCTCGCGATCGACTATGCGGACGCGGAAGGAAGCCCGACAACGCGCCATATCCGTCCGCTGGCGCTGCTGTTTTGGGGAAAGGTCTGGACGCTCGCGGCGTGGTGCGAAATGCGCAATGATTTCAGGACTTTTCGTATCGATCGCATGGTGCGCGTCGCGCCGACTGGCGAGACATTCCGACCCGAGCGCGGGCGGATGCTGTCCGACTATTACCGGCGCGTCGAAGATCGCAGAGGCGGCTCTCTGCAGGACCATATCGAATAGCGGCCGCCCGTTATTGCTCGGACAGTTTCATGTCCGGTTCGTAGGTCTTTCCGGCCACTGTTTTCACGACGGCCTGCGCGCATCGCATCTGACCGTCCTTGTCGTCGAAGGCATAGGCGGGAGAGCCGTGCAACTCCCATCCTTCGTTAAGCGCCTTCGTGACCTTGTGGCAAAAGCTTGAATCATCCGGGCCGGTAAGCAGTCGATAGAGTTGCATGATCAGGTTTCCTCCATGCTGGCCTTGGCAAGCAGCGCTTCTGCCTGCTGTAGATGGAGTCGCTCCACCATTTTGCCATCCAGACTGATGACGCCCTTGCCGGCATGCTCTGGAGACGAAAAAGCGTCGACGATGCGACGAGCGGTGGCGATATCCTGCTCGGATACACCAAATTCCGAATTTGCAGGCCGGATCTGGTTGGGGTGAATCAAGGTCTTGCCGTCAAATCCCATCTGCCGGCCCTGTCGGCATTCCGCCGTGATGCGCTCCGCGTCCCGGAATTCATTCGATACGCCATCCAGCGCGTCCAGTCCCGCAAATCGGGCGCAAAGCACGATTTCCAACAGCCATGGCGTAAGAAAGGCGCGGTCTGGCGTCAACGCGGTTCCGGTGTCCTTTGCAAGGTCGTTGGTTCCGGCGACGAGACAATCCAGGCGCGTGCGCCTTTCCAAAGCCGCCTCCGATATGTGGCGACAACGTGCGATTCCCGCGGGCGTTTCGATCATGGCCCATATGCGAAGGCTCTCCGGGGCGTCAAGGGACGCGAGCTTTGCCTCTACGTCGACAATATCCTCCGGTGAAGAAATTTTAGGCATCAGGACAGCGTCCGGCCTGCACGCGACGGCCGCTGCAAGATCCGCTTCTCCCCAAGGCGTATCGAGAGCGTTCACGCGAATAATGCGCTCGCTATGGGCCTCCGGACCGCCGGAAAAATATTCAGTCAGCGTTTGGCGGGCGGTCTCCTTGTCGTCCGGCGACACAGAATCTTCCAGATCGATGATATAGCCGTCAGCGGCAAGGTCGCCGATCTTGGCGAGCGCGCGAACATTGTTGGCCGGAACATAGAGGGCCGAACGTCGTGAACGCGCATGGCGGTGTGGCATGGCGGTTTTACTGGTCATGACGATACTGGTTTCACGAGCGAAGCTACAGTGCAACAGCAATCTGACGGAAATGTCATGTGTCGCCGGTTGAAACGGTTCCTCGAAATAGCCAATTGAATGACAGCCCTTCAAACAAATTGTCGGCCTCGCCGGCAACAGCAATTCAGGGGAAGTATTATGGATCAGATTCGCTCTATCATCATTGGCGTTGTCGGTTTAGCCGTGGCGGTGGTCGCCGTTTTGGTGTTCGCTACGGTCGGCGTTGCAATGATCGGCCTTGCGTTCACGCTTGCCGGGGTCGGGCTGGTCGTTGCGCGTCTCCGGAACAGGTCCGCCATGCGGGAGAACCGCCGGGGCGACGATCCGCATATTTGGAACGACGGCCGGGGCACTATCATCGACATGTAGGCCTCTGGGGGCAAGAATCGCTTCTTGAGCCCTTCTTTTTCCGCGAGAGCTTTGATACATGCTTCGCATGCCTGCTGGCTGCCACTGTCTTTTCAGGCCGCCGCCGCGGGGAAATGGATATTCAAGGATGTCTCGCCATGAAAAAGTTCAGCCGCCTGACCGGCGTCGCCGCTCCGTTGCCGATCATCAATATCGACACGGATATGATCATCCCCAAGGATTATCTGAAGACTATCAAGAGGACCGGTCTTGGCGAGGGCCTTTTCGCCGAGATGCGCTACAATGAAGATCGCACGCCAAACGAGGAATTCGTTCTCAACAAGCAGGCCTACAAGAATGCGAGCATTCTGGTCGCCGGCGACAATTTCGGTTGCGGATCGTCGCGCGAGCACGCCCCGTGGGCGCTGATGGACTATGGCGTTCGTTGCATTATCTCGACCAGCTTCGCCGATATCTTCTACAACAACAGTTTCAAGAACGGATTGCTGCCGATCGTCGTTACGCCGGAAGAACTGGACCTTCTGATGGATGATGCGTCGCGCGGCGCCAATGCAACGATCACCGTCGATCTGGTCACCCAGGAAATACATCGGCCGGACGGCGACGTGATCAAGTTTTCGATTGACCCGTTCAAAAAGCACTGTCTGCTGAACGGGCTCGACGACATCGGGCTCACCATGGAGAAGAGCCAGCATATCGCCCGGCACGAGGACCACCTGGCCAATCACCGGCCCTGGCACTAGTCACGACGAACGGTCCGGCCTAACCGGGAAAGGCGGTCTGTCCGGCGATCCCGCCCCCTCTACTGCGGAGACGAGATGCGCAAGGTGATTTCGACTGGCTCGCCACTGGAGAAGGCCGCCGGCTATTCGCGCGCCGTTGTCCAGGACAACTGGTGCTTTGTCGCGGGCACAACGGGCTACGATTACGACACGATGGTCATGCCTTCGACAGTCGAGGAGCAAACCCGAAATGCGCTCGCGACCATCGAAAAGACGCTCGCCGAAGCCGGGTTCGATCTCGCTAGCGTGGTGCGGGCGCAGTACATCATAACAGACGCGGCCGACGCGGGCCGGGTTTTTCCCATTCTCGGCGAATTTTTCGGAGATATCCGTCCGGCTGCGACGATGCTGGTCGCAGGCCTTGTCAGACCGGAAATGCGCGTTGAAATACAGGTTACAGCCTATCGGGGCGAAGGCAAAACCAACGCGCTGCTCTGATCGCGCGATAAATACACTTGCAATTGAAAAGGAATATCCATGACCAGCCGTAAACTTCTTCTTCTTCCCGGAGACGGCATCGGCCCGGAAGCGATGACCGAAGTTCGCAAGCTCATCGACTTCATGAATAACGAACTTCAGGCTGGCTTCGAGATCGAGGAAGGCGTTGTCGGCGGCGCGGCCTACGATGCACACGGGCAGGCGATTTCCGAAGAGGACATGGCCAAGGCGATGGCTGCAGACGCCGTCCTTTTCGGCGCCGTTGGCGGTCCGAAATGGGATTCCGTGCCCTATGACGTAAGGCCTGAGGCTGGTCTGTTGCGGCTGCGCAAGGATATGGAGCTCTTCGCCAATCTGCGCCCCGCCATTTGTTATCCGGCGCTGGCCGAGGCCTCCTCGCTCAAGCCCGATGTCGTGGAAGGTCTCGATATTCTGATCGTTCGCGAACTGACCGGCGGTGTTTATTTCGGCGAACCAAAGGAGATCATCGATCTCGGAAACGGACAGAAGCGCGGTATAGACACCCAGATCTACGACACCTACGAGATTGAACGGATCGCCGGCGTCGCCTTTGAGCTTGCGCGCAACCGCCGCAACAAGGTCACGTCGATGGAAAAGCGAAACGTCATGAAATCCGGCGTTTTGTGGAACGAAGTCGTGACCAACACGCACAAGGAACGCTATTCGGACGTCGAGCTCGACCACATGCTCGCCGACGCCGGCGGCATGCAACTGGTGCGCTGGCCCAAACAGTTCGATGTGATCGTAACGGACAATCTGTTCGGTGACATGCTGTCCGATGTGGCGGCGATGTTGACCGGGTCGCTCGGCATGTTGCCTTCGGCTTCGCTTGGCGCGCCAGATGGAAAGACCGGCAAGCGCAAGGCGCTTTACGAGCCGGTGCACGGCTCGGCTCCGGATATCGCCGGCAAGGGCATGGCGAATCCGATCGCAATGATTGCATCATTTGCCATGTGTTTGAAATATTCCTTCGATATGGTCACGGAAGCGGATCGACTTGAAGCCGCAATTGCGAATGTACTCGACCGGGGAATTCGTACGAGCGACATCGCATCGGGCGACATGACGACCGTTTCAACCGGACAGATGGGCGACGAAATCGTCAAGGAATTTCGAGCCCTGTCTACCTGAAACAGCAAACGAGCCGGCTCAGTATTGCGAGCCGGCTTCAGAACTGGATAATTTTTCATGAGCGTCCTATCGCTCAGACGCATTTCGCAAACCGGCATTTTTTCAGATACCGGATTTCTTTCCCGGATCAGAAGCAACATCGTCGCCAACCGCGGCTTCCTTAAACGGCGCTTTGACAACAACGCCACAACGGATGTTAACATCCTTGGCTGGCGATACATGTTCATCGTCGCCATGGTGGTGGTGCTGACGATGGTCGTGCTCGACGACACCATCGGCAGCTTTCGGGCCGACTGGCCGCAGCCGCTGAAAAATTTTGCCCGAGCCTTTACCGACATCGGCAAGTCCGGATGGATACTCGTTCCATCCGGCGTCTTCATGCTCGGATGCTATTGCCTGGATTGGAGCGGCTTGCAGTCTCGGACGCGTTTGCTGTTTGCAAAGATGATGGCGGTATCGAGCTACATCTTTCTGTCCGTCGGTATATCCGGTCTTCTGGCCTCGTCCCTGAAATATGCGATCGGCCGCGCTCGCCCCTTTCTCTATGATCGGGTCGGCGCCTTTGAATTTCGGCCATTCTCCCTGGACGCGGCTTTTGCGAGCTTTCCTTCCGGACATTCGACGACCGCCGGCGCACTGTTTGCTGGCATTGCGATCTTCTTCCCGGCGTTGAGATTGCCGGCTCTTTTCCTGGGGGTATGGCTTGCCTTCAGCCGGGTGCTTGTCGGCGTCCATTATCCGAGCGACGTCATCGCCGGCGTGGCCCTCGGCGCGTGGTACGCCTACTTCCAGGCGCTCGTATTCGCCCGATACGGCGTCATTTTTACGACCGATGGCAAGGGATGGCCGGTCTTGCGCAAGGATTATTATCTTTTCAGGCCGTAGCGCGAGATCGGTTGACTCCTTGCAAAACCACTGTAAAAGCGCTCTCGAACGGAGTCGCGACATGCACATCTCTGACCGCAGCTTGATAAACGGTCTGTTCCGCGCCGAAATGGCGCCGGAACCATGCATACGCGCGCGCCTTTCCACAAAAACGGCAACAAAGAAAACGACCGTCAAGATCTGACGTCTCTGGCTTGTCCGTTCTCTTCCCGGTCCAGCCGGGGAGGCGAAGGCCTGCATTCCAGGCCGGAACGGGAAGAGAGACAGGAGAAACCAATATGGGATTCAAGATAGCAGTCGCTGGCGCCACCGGAAATGTGGGCCGGGAAATGCTCGATATTCTGGCGGAACGCAATTTTCCGGCTGATGAAGTTGTGCCGCTGGCCTCCAGCCGCTCCGTAGGCAGGGACGTGTCCTATGGAGATCGCACGCTAAAGGTCAGGAACCTCGAAACCTACGATTTTTCCGGAACTGACTTCTGCCTGATGTCGGCAGGCGGCAAGGTTTCGGAAAAGTGGTCGCCGAAAATCGGCGCCCAGGGTTGCGTGGTGATCGACAATTCGTCGGCGTGGCGCTATCACGCCGATGTGCCGCTGGTTGTTCCGGAAGTCAATCCGGACGCTGTCGAAGGTTTCACCAAGCGTAACATTATCGCCAATCCCAACTGTTCCACGGCGCAGCTCGTCGTTGCCCTGAAGCCGCTTCACGACGCCGCGAAGATACGGCGCGTGGTCGTCGCTACCTACCAGTCCGTTTCCGGCGGCGGCAAGGACGCCATGGATGAATTGTTCAATCAGACCCGGGCTGTTTTCGTCGCGGATCCGATAGAAAACAAGAAGTTCACGAAGCGCATCGCCTTCAATGTCATTCCGCATATCGATGTCTTCATGGATGACGGCTACACAAAGGAAGAGTGGAAGGTGCTGGCTGAAACCAAGAAGATGCTCGATCCAAAGATCAAGATTACTTGCACCGCAGTGCGGGTTCCCGTCTTCATTGGACACGCCGAAGCGGTCAATATCGAATTCGAGAATGAAATTTCGGCAGACGAAGCCCGTGATATCCTGCGTGACGCGCCGGGTTGCCTGGTTGTCGACAAGCGGGAGGACGGCGGTTACGTGACTCCGTATGAATGCGCAGGCGAAGACGCGACCTTCATCTCCCGCATCCGCGAAGACGCCACGGTCGAAAACGGTCTCAACATATGGATCGTTTCGGACAATTTACGCAAGGGAGCGGCGCTAAACGCCATTCAGATTGCGGAATTGCTCGTGGCGCGGGGACTTGTCACCGCAAAGAACCAGGCCGCCTGATCTCGCCGAGCTGGACGGATCGGACATATAAACCGATCCGTTTTGCCTAAAACCTATTTGTTGCCGATCAGGAACAGTCCAAATATTGTTTGTGCAACAATATCCTATCCGTTTGACTTGATTCTCCGTAGTATCCTACGGATTGAATTGGAACTCGGCTGCTACAGATACCTGTTGTTTACACAGTTTCGGTAGAGATCCATTCGACGAGACAAATGGAAAGGGGTTTGGTTATGAATCGCCGTATCGAAAAGGCCGCAATGGCAATCGGCCTTGCCGCAGTGATCGGAATCGCAGGTGTTAGCCAGTCCCTGGCCGCCAAATGCGGCAACAACGCCGCCGGGTTCAACAAATGGGTCGAGCAGACGAAACGGGAAGCCGCCGCCAAGGGCTTCAGCCAGAGAACGATCAACGAGACGCTGGGCAACGTCAGCTATCGCACCAAGACAATACGCCTGGACCGCAGCCAGTCGAGCTTCAAGCTTTCGTTGAACCAGTTCATGGCGAAGCGCGGCGCCAACGCAATCGTTGCCAAGGGTCGGCGCTTGAAGCAGCAGAACCAGAGTCTGTTCAACAGCCTTGAGCGCAAATACGGCGTGCCGCCCGGTGTTTTGCTTGCCATCTGGGGCATGGAGACCGGTTTCGGCGGATATATGGGTAACGAAGACACGGTTTCGGCCGTTGCGACGCTCGCTTATGACTGCCGGCGGTCGCAATTCTTTACCGCTGAACTCTATGCATTGATGTCGCTGGTGGAGCGGCGCGAACTCAGCCGGTCGCAAATGCGCGGCGCCGCCCACGGCGAACTTGGGCACACGCAGTTTCTGCCGTCGAACTATCTGCGATACGCTGTGGATGGAGACAGGAATGGCCGGCGTGATCTCGTTCGCTCAAGAACGGACGCGCTTGCATCGACCGCCAATTATCTGAAAGCGCATGGATGGCGTCGGGGTGGCGGGTATCAGCCGGGCCAGACAAATTACCGTGCGATTCAGGCCTGGAATGCGGCGAGTGTGTATCAGCAGGCGATCGCCATCATCGCCCAGAGAATAGACAGCTGATTGAGAGCCTTTTGGTTCAATGATCCGGGCGAATGAAGTCGCCCGTTTTCCAGTCCATAACCCATAGTTCGCCGGTCGAAATGTCGAACCAGGCGCCATGGATGCGGAGTTTCTTCTGCTCCTCCAGTATGCTGATGCAGGGGAAGCTGCGCAGATTTTCTATCGAGTGGCGAATGGAAATGCGCTCAAGGGCCGTCTGACGCTCCGCCGTAGTCAGTAGCGAGCTGTTTTGCAGTTCGGCGGCCACCGGCTTGAGCAAGCCCATCCAGCGACCGATGAAGTCGCCGGGCGACAGAGGCTTCAAGCCCGGATCGAGAGCCGCTGAAATGCCGCCGCAACGGCCATGACCCATCACGACGATATCTCGAATACGAAGCGACTGTACGGCGAACTCCAGCGCAGCGGATGTTGAATGATACTCGCCATCCGGCGCATAGGGAGGAACGAGGTTGGCGACGTTGCGCACCACGAACAGTTCGCCCGGACCAGAATTGAAAACGGTTTCTGGAGCCGCTCGTGAATCGCAACAGGCGACAATCAGGGTATGCGGTTTCTGACCGGCTTCAGCAAGGTCGCGATAACGATCGCGTTCGTCCGCGTAGCGCCCCTGCATGAAACGCTGATAACCGCTCAGAAGCTTGTCCGGAAATGTCTGCGTAGCGTCTTTTTGTGTCATATTGTGCGGATCACTTTCCTGGAGGTCAGCTTGCGGCCTGAGGTGTCATGACGCGGCGCATGTGCACCATTGCGAAAGGCCTCACAAGGCTGGAAACGTCTTTTTCAAGAGTAAGTTCATCGGCGCCGCGCTTGACGGTGCGCGCCAGTATCTCGAAAACCGTCGCCGTCGCGTTTTGTAACGCCTTTTCATCAGCTTCGCCATCAAGGATACGAGACAAAAAAGCCGCCGAAAGGAGGTCGCCAAGGCCATTCGGAGGGTTGGCGATCTCGCGGTGCTCCGCGAGCCAGGCCCGGTCGTCGCGAAGCAGGAGATTGCCGATGCTGCCAGCCATCATGGGAATAGCCGATGTGGTCAGAACCCTTTCGGGTCGGAGCGTCGCGGCGGCGGTGACGATGTCGTTGTTGCTGGTGATTTCGAAATCCGTGAGCCAGCCGAGTTCGAACCGGTTTGGCGTCGCAATTGAGGCGATCGGCAGCAACGTGTCGCGAATGGCGCACGCGATGTCATCGGCAACGTACAGACCGCCCCGATCGCCGATGACGGGATCGCAGAGATAGAGCGCGTCGGGATTGAGTTTGCGGATCTCCGAGACGAGACGGGCGACGCCGTCGGCCTGTTCGCGATGCCCGAGATAACCGGATAAAACCGCGCCGATTTCACCCAGCCAGGGCGCCCGGCACAGATCGTCGACTATTGCCGAAAAATCCGCGATGGGCAGCATCGAGCGGGTGGACGGAGAATGTCCGGGATGCCACGGAAGTACGACAGTCGGAAGCGCCCAGACTGCGTGTCCAAGCGATTCGAGCGCAAAAACCGCCGCTCGATTGCCGACGGAACCACGCACCACATGACTGGAAATGACCAGCACGGCTGGCCGGTCGGCATGCAGCCTGTCTCCGTTTATCGTCATTCGCCCCGCCCGAAGAAATTGAAAAGCCAGATCGCGAGGGCGATAAATACCACGACTGCAAGCCAGCGGCCAATCCGCGTGCCCCAGACCTCGATCGGGTCCGACGGATCCGCGTCGGACGCAGTGAAATGGCCGCGGACCGATTTTGTCTTTGATTCGAGCTTCGGCGCATCGAGCAGACCGCCTTCGTTTTGTAGCTTGTCGAGGTCGCGCCGCGCCTTCTTCGAAAGATCGTCCTTGTCAGCCATTGAGGCTTTCCCTGTCAGTTCTAGCGAGCCATCCCGTGATACTCGTCATTCGGCCGCATGTCCGTCGCCGCAGCCATGCGGTTCGACATATTGAAGAATGACGCTGTCGCCGCAATATCCCAGATATCTCTTTCCGAAAAGCCGGCGCTGCGTAGATCGGCGCGATCTTGCTCCTCAATGCGATCGGGTGATTGCGTTAGCTTGACCGCGAAATCGAGCATCGCCTTCTGTCGTGGATCGAGATCGGCTGCCCGAAAGTTCATCACCATCTGTTCGCCCAGGATCGGATCGCCTGACAGGCTCCGGACGGCGGCTCCGTGGGCCGTAAGACAGTAATAGCAGCGGTTCGTCGATGAAACGGCGACGGCGATCATTTCACGCTCGAGCTTGGAGAGACCGGATTTCCCCAGCATGAGATCGTTGTAGAAGTCGGTGAACGCCCGCAATTTGGTTTCGTCAAACGCATAGGCAAGCAGGACATTGGGTATGAGACCGAGCTTCTCCGCGCATTTGTCGAAATAGGCTCTTGTTTCGTCGCTGAGTTCTTCAGCCGGCGGCAGATCGAGCGCTGTTACCTGTTCTTTTTTCAAATCGATTATCCTTCTGGCTACTTTTTAATTGCGTTCCAGCTTGCTTCCAAAAAGGAGTCGCCTGCCGTCACAGTTCTGATACCATCATGACAAATATTCAAAATGGCGAAGAAATCGCAAGAGTGGGGAGACGGAAATGGGCGTACGCAGCCATCCCAGGCGCGACAGGCAGATCGAAAAAATTTCGGGGATTCTGAAGAAGCAGGACGAAGCCTATCTCGATCCGTCAATCCTTTTCGGCATGGTTAGCGCCGACGATGTTCTCGCCTTCCGCCCCGAGGCGCTGGCTGCGGCGGCGATCGACGCCTGGAGAAATCTCCAGGCGTGGGACGGCGCTCAGGCCCGAGTGGTTGTGGATCACATCAACGACGTTGAAATGGGCGGCGCGGCGCTGACGGTGGTGACGATTATCGACCGCAACATGCCGTTTCTCTATGATTCGGTGATGGGCGAAATATCTGCGTCGCATCGCGATCTGCAACTCGCCGCACACCCAATCGTGTCTATTGGCCGGTCCAAGGACGGCGCGATCGAACAGACGCGGCTGTTCAGCGCCGGCGACCAGGGTGCGCTGGAAAAGGTCAGCGTTATCCAGATCCACCTGCATCCGTTGTCTGATGCGGCGAGGGAAGAGCTCGCGGACGCGTTGGCGTCGGTGCTGGATCAAGTGCACCGCGCGAACTCCGACTGGCGCGCCATGCTCACCAGGCTCGATTCTGTGATCACGTCGCTGGAGACAAGCAAAACCAGCCACGATCCGGAGGTGAAGACTGAAACCCTCGCCTTTCTGGAGTGGTTGCGGGACGACAATTTCACTTTCCTTGGCATGCGCGAATATGTCTACAGCGGCTACGGCATGGATGCGACGATCGAGCGCGCCGCCGAAGAAGGGATCGGCATACTTTCAGACCCTGATGTCAGGGTTCTGCGCAGGGGCGCCGACCACGTCAGCACAACGCCGGAATTGCTTGCCTTTATGCAAGGCTCCGACATGCTGATCGTCACCAAGGCCAATGTCCGTTCGCTTGTGCATCGGCGCGCCTACATGGATTACGTCGGGGTCAAACGCTACGACGAGAAAGGCCAGGTCATTGGCGAATTGCGGATTGTCGGTCTGTTCACCTCAAGCGCCTACACGCGATCCGTCACGCGCATCCCGCTGCTTCGATCCAAAGTCCATGAAGTCATCTCCAGTTTCGGCTTTGATCCGGAGGGTCATTCCGGAAAGGCGCTTCTGAATGTGCTTGAAAGCTATCCGCGCGACGAGCTGTTCCAGATCGACGTGCCGATGCTTGCGGGTTTCTGCGAACAGGTGCTTGAGTTGAACGACCGGCCGCGCGTCCGCGTTCTGCCGCGCATTGACCGCTTCGACCGCTTTGTATCGGTCATTCTCTATGTGCCGCGGGATCAGTACGACTCCGAGGCGCGCGTGCGCGTGGCGGCCTATCTAAAGGACGTCTTTGACGCGCACCTGTCGGCGTTCTATCCGGCGTTTCCCGAAGGATCAGTCGCGCGCGTGCATTTCATATTCGGTCGTTCCAGCGGCAAGACACCTCGCGTTCCGCAGGAGGTGCTGGAAGAAAATGTCCGTCGGATCGTGACGCGCTGGGAAGATCGTTTTCTGGCTTTGGCAGGTCCCGATGGCCTGGCGTTGCACACATCGGACGCCTATCGTGATTATTTCACCCCCGAAGAGGCGGTGGAGGACCTGCAGAGCTTCCTCGACTGTTTGCCGGATAATGATATAGGCCTCGATTTCTATCAGCGCGCCGGCGAGACAAGCGATCATCTCGGCCTGAAGATATTCCATCTTGACGAGGCCGTGGAACTGTCACGACGCGTTCCGATGCTCGAGAATCTCGGCTTCAACGTCATCAGCGAACAAACCTTCGAACTTTCGGTGGGCGAGGATGTCGGAGCGGTGCGCACCGTCGTGCTGCACAATATGGAGCTGGTTCAAAGGGAAGGGCAAGCCATAGATCTGCCGCGAATCGCGAGGAAACTGGAAGACGCATTTTTGGCGGTTTGGTCAGGCAAGGTGGACAATGACGGCTTCAACCGCCTGGTGGTCAATTGCGGCATGTCCGTCCGGGAAGTGAAGGTGATGCGGACCTATGCCCGCTACCTCCGGCAAATCGGCGTTACCTATTCGCAGGGTTACATCTCGGAAGCCCTTAATCGGTACCACGACATCGCCTGTGACATCCTCGAACTGTTTGAACGTCGGTTTGCGCTGACGACGCCCGAAGACGAGATGCACAAGATTACCGAAGAGATCCGGCTTCGGATTGACGAGGCGCTGGTCAGGGTGCCAAGCCAGGATGACGACCGGATATTGCGGCAATACGTCAATCTGATATCGGCGACCCTTCGCACCAACTACTATCAGGGCGGCGATAACGCTTCGCCGGCTATTTTGTCTTTGAAACTGGATCCGCGGGCGATCGACGGAATGCCGGCGCCGGCGCCCTTTCGCGAAATCTTCGTTTACGGCGCAGAAGTGGAAGGCGTCCATTTGCGTTTCGGTCCGATCGCGCGCGGCGGTCTGCGCTGGTCGGATCGGGCGCAGGACTACCGGACCGAGGTTCTGGGCCTCGTCAAGGCGCAACAAGTCAAGAATGCAGTCATCGTGCCCGTCGGTTCCAAGGGAGGATTTTATCCCAAGGAATTGCCTACCGGCGGCTCCCGGGACGATGTCTTTAAGGCGGGGCGCGAAGCCTACAAAACCTTCATTTCCTCGCTGCTCGACATTACCGACAATATTATCGATGGCGTGGTGACGCATCCTGAAGAAACGCGCTGCATCGATGGCGATGACCCCTACTTTGTGGTCGCGGCCGACAAGGGCACGGCCACTTTCTCGGATACGGCCAACGCCATCAGCCAGGCGCATGATTTCTGGCTGGACGACGCTTTCGCCTCCGGCGGATCGGCAGGTTACGATCACAAGAAGATGGGAATTACCGCCCGCGGCGCCTGGGAGGCGGTCAAGCGACACTTCCGGGAAATGAACATCGATATCCAGACGACGGAATTTACAGCCGCTGGCGTCGGAGACATGTCGGGCGACGTGTTCGGCAACGGCATGCTGCTGTCGCCCAAGATCAGGCTGGTGGCCGCCTTCGACCATCGCGACATTTTCATTGACCCGGAACCGGTCTGTTCGACATCTTTCAAGGAACGCAAACGCGTGTTCGAGCTAGGTCGATCGAGCTGGCAGGACTACGACAAGTCTAAGCTGTCAAAAGGCGGCATGATCGTGTCCCGTTCGCAGAAGTCGATAAAGCTGACGGACGAGGCCGCAGCCGCGATCGGTCTGACGAAGACGACGGCTACGCCGCAGGAAGTGCTTCGGGCGATCCTGAAAATGGATATCGATCTGATGTGGTTCGGCGGTATCGGAACCTATATCAAGGAAGACGGAGAATCCGACGCCGAGGTCGGCGATCGGGGCAATGACGGCATCCGCGTCACCGCCAGCCAGGTAGGAGCCAAGGTGATTGGCGAAGGCGCCAATCTCGGCGTGACGCAGCGTGGTCGCATCGCCTATTGCCTGAAAGGCGGGCGGTGCAATTCCGACGCAATCGACAATTCAGCTGGCGTCAATTCGTCTGACGTCGAGGTCAACATAAAGATCGCTTTGGCGAAGGCGATGCGCGAGGGGCGGCTGAATCGCGCCAATCGCGACAAGCTGCTGACCGCAATGACAGAACAGGTCGCCGAGCTTGTGCTGCGCAACAATTATCTGCAGACGCTCGCAATCTCCATCGTTGAGCAGGACAGCGCCGAACTGACCGGAGATATGTCGCAGCTCATGAACGATCTGGAGAGCGCCGGACATCTTGACAGGCAGGTCGAAACCCTTCCCGATGATCTTGAACTTGCTGAACGCGTAACCGCCGGGAAACCGCTGACGCGACCGGAAATCGGGGTGCTTCTGTCCTATGCGAAAATCGTTTTGTTCGACGAACTGACGGAAAGCCATCTGCCGGACAATCCATATTTCGAATCGACGCTGGTCGACTACTTCCCGAAACGGATGCACAAGACCCACAGAGACGATATTCTTGAACACCGCCTTCGGCGCGAGATTGTCTCGACAGTGCTCGCCAACGATGTGATCAATCGCGGTGGTCCGTCCTTCATCAGCCGCATGGCGGACGCCACCGGCATGCTGCCTTCGCAGATTGTCGGCGCTTTTGTGGTGGTGCGCGACGGCTTGGGCCTGTCAGAGCTCTATGACATCATCGATTCGCTCGATAACCAGACGCCCGGCGCCTACCAGAACGAGCTGTACGGCGATCTCCGGCATATCTTCCGCATCGTGGTGCGCTGGAGCGCCAAGGCCGGCGTCGCCCAAGGGCCGCTCGCCGACATGGTTGAAGCGCTGGCGAAGGCGGTAAAGACGCTCCAGCCCGTCATGCCCGATATCCTGCCGAACTTCATGCGCCGCGAAAGGCAGGCGATCTACCAAAGGGCGATCGATCATGGCGTTCCGGAAAAGCAGGCGGCGCGGTTGTCGGAAACCGTCGGCCTGGTCAACATTCCGGACATCATGCTGGCGGCGAACCTGTCGAACGCCGGTCTTGAAGAGGCCGCGAAAATATATTTCGACGTTACCCGCGCCTATCGCATTTCAAGGCTGGAAGCAGCGGCTTACTCCGCAAAGGCGGCCGACTTCTACGAGGAGCTCGCAATCGGTCGCAGCCTGGACGAAATTTCCGCCGCCCGCCGCAACGTGATGAATGCCGTGATCACCCAGTTCGGCAAGGAGGAAAATCCGGTCGCCGCCTGGCAGGCTGCGGATCGGCTGCGACGCGAACGGATACAGGCGCGCATCAACGAACTCATCGACAGTGGCGACTTCAGCATTTCGCGGCTGACGGTCGCCGCTGGAATGATGAGCGATCTGGCGGCGCAATAGGCGGGACACACCAGCCATGGCGGGCTGTGTTGGCAAGAGGGGCGTATAAGGGGACGCAAATTGAGTGACGCAGTACCGACGCAGCGGGTCGACCGCAAGGGCGTCTTCGGCTGGATGCTGTTCGACTGGGCGACGCAGCCATTTCACACGCTGATCATCACATTCGTGTTCGCGCCGTATGTCGTCGACGCGCTGTTTACGTCCGACGTCGAAGGACAGGCCCAATGGGGGACTGCGATCACCATTGGCGGTCTGATAGTCGCCTTTCTGGCGCCGGTTCTTGGAGCCGTCGCCGACAGCACGGGACGGCGCAAACCGTGGATCCTTGCGTTTTCAATACCGGCGGTGATCGGGAGCTGGATGCTTTGGTATTCGGCGCCCGGCTCCAGCAATGTCGTGTTGATCCTCACCGGTATTGTTCTCGCCTTTATCGGCTTCGAATTCGCAGCGGTTTTCAACAATGCGATGATGTCCCAATTGGTGCCTCGCGCTCGTCTGGGTCGATTATCCGGTTCCGCCTGGGCGCTTGGTTACGTGGGAGGCATCGTATCGCTCATCATCGTGCTGGGTCTCATGGCCGGACGGCCCGATACAGGCAAGACGTTGTTGGGTCTAGACCCGATTTTCGGTCTGGATCCGACAACGTACGCAGGTGATCGCGCGTCCGGACCACTAACCGCGATCTGGTATGTGGTGTTTGTCATCCCGATGTTTCTCTTCACGCCGGACGCGGACAAGCGCATGGCCACACGCGGCATGGTGCGGGAAGGCCTGCGCGAACTCTGGAAAACACTGAAAGCGCTGCCCAGTCAGAAAAGCTATTTCAGCTTCCTGCTGTCGAGCCTGTTTTACCGGGACGGCCTCAATGCGCTCTATACGTTTGGCGGGATCTATGCCGTCGGCGTTCTCGGACTGACGACAATTGAGCGCGGCATTTTCGGAATTCTTGCAGCCTTCACGGGTGCATTCGGAGGCTGGATCGGGGGCAAGCTGGATGACAGATACGGGCCGAAAATCGTTGTCGCCAGCGGAATATTGATGCTGTTCGTGAGTTGCCTTCTGGTCATCTCCACTGCAAAGGATCAGGCGTTTTTCATAACTGTCTCCAACGAGGAGTTGCCGACCATCCTGTTCTATGTCGCCGGTTGTCTGATCGGCGCAGGAGGCGCAGCCGCCCAGGCTGCATCCAGGACTTTGCTGGTTGATCAGGTTCCCGCCGAAAAGGTAACGGAGGCCTTCGGATTGTACGCCCTGTCAGGGAAAGCGACCGCCTTCATCGGTCCCGCGCTTGTTGTTTTTGCGACTGTTGCAAGCCAGAGCCAGCGCATAGGCGTAACGCCAATACTGCTGTTGTTCGCGATTGGCCTGCTGCTTCTGCCGCGAGTCGTCAGCGCACACACAAAACCGGACGGCGCGTAGCCGGCGTCAGTGCCGAAAATGGCGCATGCCGGTAAAGACCATGGCGACGCCGGCCTCATTGGCCGCCTTGACGACATCGTCGTCGCGCATCGATCCGCCAGGCTGGATCACGGCCGTGGCGCCTGCCTCGATGGCTGAAATCAGGCCGTCGGCGAAGGGGAAAAAGGCGTCCGAGGCGACCACGGATCCAATAGTCAGCGGTTCTGCAAGGCCCATCGCCTCTGCGGCGTCGCGCGCCTTTTTCGCCGCAATGCGCGACGAATCCACCCGACTCATCTGACCGGCGCCGATGCCCACTGTCGCGCCGTCTTTGGCGTAGACGATCGCGTTCGACTTGACGTGCTTGGCGACGCGGAAGGCAAAGATCAGATCGGCCAGTTCCCGATCGGTCGGCTGACGATCTGTAACGACCTTGAGATCCGCCAAGGCGACGCGTCCTGCGTCGCGCGACTGGACCAACAGACCGCCCGCGACCGTCTTCGCCATGACGCCGGGCGCGGCGGGGTCAGGCAGGCCGCCAGTCGTCAGAAGTCGCAGGTTTTTCTTTGCGGCGATAATGGACATGGCGTCGTCGTCGACTCCGGGTGCGATGATGACTTCGGTGAACGTCCTGACCACTTCTTCGGCCGTTGCCGCCTCGAGCCTGCCATTGAACGCGACGATGCCGCCGAAAGCTGAGACCGGATCGCAGGCGAGCGCGCCGCGATAGGCGTCGAGCTGGCTTGTCGCCGTGCCGACGCCGCATGGATTGGCATGTTTGATAATCGCGCAGGCGGCCCCGTCAACCGGATCGAACTCGCCGGCCAGTTCGAATGCCGCGTCGGTATCGTTGATATTGTTGTAGGAGAGCTGCTTTCCCTGATGCAGCGTCGCGGTGGCGACGCCCGGACGGTTCTCCCCGGTCACGTAAAACCCGGCTGTCTGGTGCGGGTTTTCGCCATAGCGCATCACATCGTGCAATCTCCCCGCAACCGCCCGGTAGGGCGGATTGTCCTCGTCGATCGCTTCCGCAAACCAGCCGGAAATCGCCGCATCATAGGCTGCTGTCCGCCCATAGGCCTTTGCCGCCATTTTCTGCCGGAAAGCGTAGCGAATTTCACCGCCGGTTTCCAAAAGCTCCGCGGCCAGCGCATCGTAGTCGGACGGATCCGTCAGCACAGTCACATAGGCGTGATTCTTCGCGGCGGCGCGGATCATCGCCGGGCCGCCTATGTCGATATTTTCGACGGTCGTTGGATAGTCGCCGCCCTTTGACCGCACCTCCTCGAAAGGATAAAGGTTGATGACGACGATATCGATCGGGACAATATCATGCGCCTCCATCGCCGCCTGGTGTTCGGCGTCGTCGCGGATAGCGAGGAGCCCGCCGTGAACGGAAGGGTGCAGGGTCTTGACCCGACCATCCATGATTTCCGGAAATCCGGTCAGGTCCGACACCCCCCGAACAGACAATCCAGCGCCGGACAAAGCCTTGGCCGTCCCTCCGGTCGACACGAGATCGACGCCGTGACCAGCAAGCGTTTCGCCGAGATCTTGAAGACCATTCTTGTCGGAGACCGAAAGCAGCGCCCTTGTCGGTCTGATCCGGTCGGTTATCGGAGTTTTTCTCGATATGATCGCCATGTGATTCCCCGGCCAAGAGACAATGATGCCCGCCGCCTAGCATACAGTGGGAACGGATCAAACCGACGTTTGGCCGCATGCACGGCTTTATTAGCCGTCGGGGTCTTCACGCCTGACCGGCGTGCGCACCAGCGTCCAGCCGACCGCGACATCGGCGCGGGCCGGAATGGTCAGAGCAATCTGTTCGGAGCGTCGCGGGCCGACGAGGTCGGCGAAAAACACGTCGTCCTCGACGACAGGAGCGGGGTTCGGACAGAAAAACGTCCAGTATTCTCCATCCGGCGCCTTAAGCACGACGTTATTTTTCGGGTCGCGCGTCACCTCGATACTCGGGTGAATGTGAAAACGCACCGTGGCGCTCAAATCGGTGTCGCCCGGAGCTTGTTTGCCCGCCGCAAGAAGCCTGTCGCGACCGCTGATAATATTACCATCGGCGCTAAGCTGGATCGATCGTTCGTGAATGAGGCCGAAGGTCTTTGCATAACCGTCATGCCGGGCGACAAAACCCTGTCTGCCGGACGAATCATCCGTCCGGTCGTATTCGACCACCTTCGGACCGTTGATCATCATCGGTCCCAGAAAAGTTGAAGTCGACATGGTGGCCGAGGAGTTGTCGCCGATGGTCAACGTCGAGTGTGCGGCCGTCGTTCGCGAAAGCCTCGAATATTCGGCGTGATAATAGGCGGGCGCTCCTGCATTGACGATGAACCGGTTGCGACCAGACGACATCTCGAACGACAGGCAGCCGGCGCCGGCCTCGGTCGACAGTTCGACGGGCGGCAGAGATCCCGTATCGGCGATAACGATCGTATCGCTGTTGGAAAGGCGCTGGTATTTGAGTTGCGGCGCATGCCGGAGTGGTTGACCGGCGGTTTCGTCGTATCGCAGCACAGACAGCAGCCTGTCTGCGGGCAAGGCTCTTGCACCGTTGAAAAGCGCCAGCGTTCCTTCGGTATGGCGGAAGAACCGCAGCGCCTGGAACATCCGGTCGATGCTCGTTACCAGCTTCGACGGCGGCGTATGGCCAAGATTGAGGTAGGTTTGCCTGAGAGGCAGAAGGTCAGCCAAAAGCGCCAGCGAGGCATGGGGATTACGCGAAATATGGCCGCCGTCCGGGAGGATTTGCCGGGCGATTTCATTGTCGAGCGCGCGGGCGGCCGATTTGATGCGCGTCGCGCTCGCAGGCGTAGCGAGACTGGCCATGGCGAGGGCGATCCGGACTCGGAATCGAACCTCGCCATCGGGCGCCCCACCGGCGATGCGCCGCAGGTACCGGATCTGTAGCGCAATGCTCTTGATAAAACGCTTGTAGAAAGCGCGGTCCATATTCTTGAGAATGATCGGCGAATGAGACAGCCAGGCGATCAGTCGCTGCGCAGTGACGTCAGGATCCCAAGCGACGCCGGACTGCCGGCGTCCGAACAGGCTGATCCAGTCTTCCGTCAACAGTCGGGCGTCTTGAAAGGCGGCGTCGCTGTCTGCGGCGCGCAGGTGCCGGAGCCAGCGGAATCCGTGCAGGGCGGCGTCGAATCCCGGCGTTGGTCCGTCCAGTTCAAACGGAGAAACGCCTTCGCATACGAGTATGCGCCCGGCGAGAGGAAATCTGCCTAGATGAAACTCTTCGGCGATATAGGGATCGGCGATCCGCAGATCGGTAGGCGCGACGATCAGCCGGTCTGGCGCAGAGGTGAAACGGAAAGGCACGAGACGACCGGGCGAAGCCCGCCGAGACAGTCGTCGCAAGCTTTCACGCAGATACAAAGGGTAGTATTGCCAGTACAACGCAGCCGCCAAAAGACCATTTCCAAACGCCCGACACGAAGTCCATTCGCGCAATTATAACACAACAGTCAAGCACAGGCAGGGTATAATTCGACTGTTAACACTTAGCTTAATCGCATCAAAATACTTGCAAAAAAGCCATCCAGCCCGGCGTAGGCCGGGTCCGGATCGGGAAGCATGTCTGGCGTCGTTCTCAGATCGCCTTCGGGACTGATTGCATCTTCAAGCCCGGGAATGAGAGCCGATTCCACGGCTCTGCGGTCTACCTTCGGGTGGGATTCCAGGATAGCCGAAACCACATCTTCACCCTCTTCTTTCGCAAGCGAACAATTGGAAAATACGACCATTCCCCCTGGTCGAACCAGCGTCAGCGCCCGTGCAAGCATGCGTTCCTGCAGATCTGCCAGTTTTGCAACATCGGACGGGGACTTCGTCCATGGGATATCCGGATGACGACGGATTGTGCCGGTCGACGAGCAGGGAGCATCGAGCAGCACAGCGTCGAAAGCCTCACCAGGCTGCCACTCGAAGAGATCCGCATGGACGCATTCGGCGTCGAGCTTCAGCCTTTTCAGATTCTCATCGAGCCTTTTCAGCCGATTTGCCGAAAAATCGAGCGCCGTCACGGAAGCGCCCGCGAGCGCCAGTTGCGCGGTCTTGCCACCTGGCGCAGCGCAAAGATCGGCGACGCGCCATCCGGAAATCTCGCCGAAGAGCCGCGCCGGTATGGAGGCCGCTACATCCTGTACCCACCATTCGCCGTCGGCGAAACCTTCAAGGTCGGTAATTGGTCCGTCCACATGTCCGAGACGCACCGATCCGGTCGGCGTCACGCGACCGCCCAGCCTTGCCGCCCAGCTTTCAGAGTCGCTTTTGACCGTCAGATCTATTGCAGGAGGATGACGGTGCGCCTCGAAAATCGCCGACGCGTGTTCCGGATAAGCGCTCTCGATGAGTTCACCAAGCCATGCGGGCGCATTGATTACCCGGCTTTGCAGTCGCGGGAGCTCTTCATCCTTTTGCCGGATCATCTGACGAAGAAGCGCATTGACGAGGGCGACGAAACGACGGTTGCGCGGATCGCCGCGCGCCATCTCAACGGCTATGTTGACCGCGGCGTGCGCAGGAATGTCGAGAAACAGGATCTGGGCAGCGGCAATGCGCAGCGTGTGTCTCAGTGCTACTGCCCCTTCCGGCAGGGGTCGGGCGACAAGAAGATCGATGAATGCGTCGATTATCGGAAGATTGCGCAGGGCGGCCTGCAGGATCGCCCGCACCAGAGACCGGTCCTGCTCGGAAAGCGCTCGCCAGGCGGGATTTCCGTTTTGCGGATCGAGCAAACCATCCATGGAGGCGCGTCTGTCGACGATAGCTGAAAGCAGTTTGGCCGCAGCCAGCCGTGAGCCAAGCCCCGGAACCTGTTCGCGGTTTCCTTCGGCGCTTTTCCTTGGGCGACGTTTTTGCTTCGACGCAGGCGTCAAGACCATGGCCCCTTGGGACGTGGTTTGCCCGGATTTCGTCCCCAAGGGCCCGAAGAGGCAACGGCGTCTGCAGGACCGCGTTCATTGGAAAAGTCTGCGCCGCCGGAAAATTCGCCTGCCATCTGACGCAACGCGGCTATGCGGCTTTCCGTGGGCGGATGGGTCGTGAAGAGATTATCCATCCGCAAACCGGCGAGCGGATTGATGATGAACATGTGGGCGGTTGCCGGATTGCGCTCCGCGTCGTCGTTGACGATGTTCTTCGCGGCGCCGGCGATTTTTCCGAGCGCGGAAGCAAGCCACATTGGATTGCCGCAGATTTCGGCGCCGCCGCGATCGGCGGAATATTCGCGCGTCCGGCTGATGGCCATTTGCACCATGGCGGCGGCGACCGGTGCGAGAAACATGGCGAGCAAAGCGCCGACTATGCCAAGCGGATTGTCGCGTCCGCCGCGAAAGAACAGCGCGAAATTACCGAGCATCGCGATTGCGCCTGCGAGCGTTGCGGTAATCGTCATGGTTAGCGTGTCGCGGTGCTTTACATGGGCGAGTTCATGCGCCATCACGCCGGCGACCTCCTCATGGGTCAACCGGGCAAGCAGGCCCGTCGTTGCTGCGACTGCAGCGTTGGACGGATTGCGGCCCGTTGCAAAGGCGTTCGGCTGATCGTTCTTGATCAAATAGACCTTCGGCATTGGAAGGTCGGCCCTTTCAGCGAGTTGGCGCACGATTCCGTAATATTCCGGCGCCGAGCGGGCGTCCACTTCCACAGCGTGGTGCATCCGCAGCACCATCTTGTCCGCGTTCCAATAGGAAAACATATTCATCGCGGCGGCGATCACCAATGCGATCATCATGCCGCCGGAACCGCCGATCAGGTAGCCGACGGCCATGAACAACGCAGTCATGAACGCAAGCAGCATCGCGGTGCGAACAAGATTCATATGGGTTCAACTCCTTCCACGGTATTGGTTTTTATCCTATATGATGGGAAGTCCGCACCGGCAATTCAATGTTGAAAGCAACCGATGACCGTCCCGGAAGAATTGGAAAACGCCAGCGAGGAAGGCGCGAAAACAGCCGATTCGCAAGCTGTGGAGCGCGTTCCTGAGGCAAAGCAATCGGAGAAGGATCTTCCACCGGCCGCAATGCGGGCGTTGCAGGAAGCAGAAGAACGCAGGCGCACCAGCGACAACCCGCCTCCGCAACGGGAACTGGGTGGACGCGGCGGCAAGGATCCTGCGCGTTTTGGAGACTGGGAAATCAAGGGACGCGCAGTAGACTTCTGAATCGATACAACGGTTTTCCAATTTTACTAAAATTCGAGTTTTCGACTTAAATCGACGTCAATTCATCACCTGTATACCACTGAGGCCGCATGCTCCATGTTTGGGACAATGCGGTTCTGGCAGTTCCGTCGCACAGATGCGATTGCCGGTTCTTTATGGTCGGACACAGGTCAATGAAAACAGCAAAAGCGCGCCTGCTCTGGCGGTCATTCGCGAAGGACGAACGCGGCAATTTCGCGATGATATTCGCCTTCGCCATTCTGGCTATCTTTTTCTCCGCGGGTCTGGCTGTGGACCTGGCGCGAAACCTTTCCGAAAAAACGCAGATTAATAATGCGTTGGACGCGGCTACGCTTGCGACTGCGCGTGCTTTGGCGGTGGGCGATATCAAGGAAGAGGAGGCGGAGGATTATCTCAAGTCAATATTCGCCGCCAATCTCGGCCTTGATGACCTTACGTCCGGACAATACGAGGTGGTTGACGTCGATATCGACGATATAGACCAGGAAGTAACGGCGATCGCCAAAACCGATCAGAACCTGACCTTCATGGGAACGGCGAACCGCAAGAACACTCAGGTCGTCTCCGCTGATTCGGCCGCATCCTACGGTATGTCCGATATCGAAGTTGCGATGGTGCTGGACATTACCGGCTCGATGAGCGGTAACAAGATTTCGGCTCTCAAGAACGCTGCGAAACTCGGTGTCCAGGAACTGTTGGCCATGAACACCGATACGGACGAGAATGTCCGCATCAGCCTGGTCCCCTATAGCGACGCCGTCAATGCGGGTGATCTGGCGAAATATGTGTTTCCTGATTTCTGGCTGCCCAAGACCAAGGCGCCGGCGTTCAATGAGGCGCTGTATGCGGAAACGGGCCTTGGATTCGATCCATATTCGTTCAAGGAAACCATGAGCAATGGAATCGACGAGGATGATGTCAAGGATTTCTACGAAGTGAACAGAGACGGCTCGGCTACGGACGATTGCGCGACCGACCGCAAGGCGCCCAAAGGCGGCGGAACGTCCTACCAGTATTCCGACGCCAATCCGTCCTATGGCATGATCAGCCGGGATTCAAGGCTGCAATTCTGTCCGGCGTCGCCCTTGATGCTGCTCACCAGCGACGAATCGGGACTTGACGCGCGGATCGATGGCCTGGTCGCGTC
Organism: Flavimaribacter sediminis; assembly: GCF_019492055.1. Lineage (GTDB taxonomy): Bacteria > Pseudomonadota > Alphaproteobacteria > Rhizobiales > Rhizobiaceae > Flavimaribacter > Flavimaribacter sediminis. Next base: position 1,311,673 of record NZ_JAICBX010000002.1, read on the forward strand.
GGGATACACGGCCGGTCATATCGGGTTGCAATGGGCCTGGTACACCATTTCTCACGACTGGGCCAACTATGTCCCCGAAGAATCCAGGCCCGCCGTCATCGACGAGGAGACGGCGAAATACATCATCCTGATGACAGATGGCGAATTCAACACGGCCTTCGCCAATGTCACGAGCGATATCGAGGATGTTTGCGAAAAATACAAGAAAGGCAGGTGCAGGGAATGGGGCCGGGAGATTGATTTCAATCATGGCGGCCAAGGTTCGACCTCGCGCACTCATACGCGCAATCTGTGCGACGCAATCAAGGCTCAAAAGATCAAGATCTTCACAATCGGCTTCAGCATGAACAATAATACGGCCCTGAATATGCTGAAGGATTGCGCGTCGCCGGACGAAGGCAGCTTCACCTATTATTATGAACCCGACACCGCCAACGAATTGACCGAAACCTACGAAACCATCGCGCGATCGATCCAGTCTCTGCGTCTCGTGAAATAAATCGGTGCGCCTGGACGTTCCCCGCAACGCCATCCGGAAGCTCCGGATGGCAATTTTATTTTCTTTCGGCTAATGCTCGACCGGGATTCAAATCCGGCGGGAAATCTATGAGCGCAGACAAAAAAGCGGCGGCGATGATCAGGACGGTTGCGGACACCTTGCAGCCGCAATTCGGAATTCGCCTTTGGAACGGAGAAATAATCGGACCGACGGATGGTCCGTTGCTTGCGGTCAACGATCCGATGGCCATTCGCAAGGTCGCGCTGAGGCCGAAGCTCGATTCGATCGTCGAACTCTGGATTTCGGGACAGGTCGATATCGAGAACGGCACCATCTTCGATCTGGCGGAGAAAGGGCTGAACACCCGCCTGAAAAGAGGCATCAAGGATCTTCCCAAGTGGCAGCTGCTGAAAAACGTTCCGTCTATCCTCGTTGGCCGCAATGAAGCCGATTCGGGATTGGCGGGAGAGAGGCCTTTCGACTTCGGTTCGGACAAACAGGCGATTGGCCATCACTACGACGTTTCGAACGACTTCTACCGTCTCTTTCTCGATGAGAACATGGTCTATACCTGCGCCTATTTCAAAGACTGGTCGAACAGTCTCGACACAGCCCAGGTCGACAAGCTGGATCATGTCTGTCGCAAGCTGCGCCTGCAGCCGGGCGAGAAACTTCTCGATATCGGATGCGGCTGGGGCTCGCTGCTGATCCATGCAGTGGAAAATTACGGCGTGACGGGACACGGAATCACTTTGTCGGAAGCCCAGATTGACCTCGCTCGCAAACGTGTCGCCGATCGGGGCCTGTCGGACCGGATCACAATCGAACTGACGTCCTACGAAGACGTTCGGGACACATTCGACAAGGTGTCGTCGATCGGCATGTTCGAACATGTTGGAAGCGCCAACTACGACAAATACTTTCATTCGGTCTGGCGCTTGCTCAAGCCTGGCGGGCTTTACATGCATCACGCGATTTCACGCCGCGCCAAGCGCAGCAAGAAGGCGTTCAGACGCAAGAGCGCCGAGCATCTGGCGCTGGTGAAATATATTTTTCCCGGCGGCGAACTCGACCATCTTGGCATGAGCATCGAAAATCTCGAAGGACACGGTTTCGAGGTCCACGATGTGGAAAATTTACGCGAACACTATGGCCGCACTTGTCGCCTGTGGGCCGATCGTTTGCATGCGCGTTTCGATGAAGCCGTTGCCGATGTGGGCGCGCCGAAAGCGCGGCTGTGGCTGCTTTATCTGACGGGTTGTGCGCTCGCATTCGAACGCGGCACCGTCCAGATCAACCAGACCCTGGCGCGAAAACGCGCCCGCGGCTCGGCCCCTTCGGGCTTGCCGCCGACGCGCGAGGATCTCTACCGGCTTACGTGACCGGCAGGCTTCATTTCTTGTTCTGGCGATTCTCGATGAGATCGTCGACCACGGTGGGATCCGCCAGCGTCGAGGTGTCGCCTAGCGAGGAAAATTCGTTCTCGGCAATCTTTCGGAGAATGCGCCGCATAATCTTGCCCGAGCGTGTCTTGGGCAGCCCCGGAGCGAACTGGATCTTGTCCGGAGTAGCGATCGGACCAATCTCCTCGCGCACATGTTTGACCAGTTCCTTGCGCAGGTCGTCACTTGCCTCGACGCCGCTCATCGGCGTGACGTAGCAGTAAATGCCCTGCCCCTTGAGGTCGTGCGGATAACCGACTACGGCGGCTTCCGAGACGGAATCATGGGAGACCAGCGCCGATTCGACCTCGGCGGTGCCCATCCGGTGGCCGGACACGTTGATGACGTCGTCGACGCGGCCGGTGATCCAATAGTATCCGTCCTCGTCGCGACGGCAGCCGTCTCCGGTAAAATACTTGCCCTTGTAGGTCGAAAAATACGTCAGGATGAAGCGCTCGTGGTCGCCATAGACCGTGCGCATCTGGCCAGGCCAGGAATCCACGATGCAAAGATTTCCGTCCACGGCGCCCTCGAGCACTTCGCCTTCGCCGTCGACAATTTGCGGCCGTACTCCGAAGAAGGGTCGGGTGGCGGATCCCGGCTTGAGGTCGGTTGCTCCGGGAAGCGGAGTAATCATGATGCCGCCGGTTTCGGTCTGCCACCAGGTGTCGACGATGGGACATTTTCCCTCGCCCACGATGTTGTAATACCACTCCCAGGCTTCCGGATTGATCGGCTCGCCAACAGATCCGAGCGTGCGCAGGGATTTTCGCGAGGTCGACGTGACATGGGAATCGCCTGCGCCCATCAGCGCGCGGATCGCCGTCGGCGCGGTATAGAAAATGTTGACCTGATGCTTGTCGCAGACTTCCCAGAAACGCGCAGGCGTCGGATAGTTTGGAACGCCTTCGAACATCAGGGTCGTGGCGCCGTTGGCGAGCGGTCCGTAGACGATGTAGGAGTGGCCCGTCACCCAGCCGATATCGGCTGAACACCAGTAAATGTCGCCTGGATGGTAGTCGAAGACATATTCGTGGGTCATCGAGGCGTAGACGAGATAACCTCCCGTCGTGTGAAGGACGCCCTTCGGCTTGCCGGTCGATCCTGACGTGTAAAGAATGAAGAGCGGGTCTTCAGCCTTCATCTTCGCCGGCGGGCATTTCGGTTTCGCCAGCCGCATCGCCTCGTCGTAGTCGATATCGCGATCTTCGTACCAGTCGACCTTGCCGTGGGTGCGGCGCACCACCAGCACATTGCGCACCTCAACGCCGTCGCGCGCGGCGTGTTCGACAGCCTTGTCGGTGTTCGCCTTTAGCGGAACGACGCGGCCGCCGCGCAGACCTTCGTCTGCGGTGATGATGAAGGTCGAGTTGCAGTCGACGATGCGTCCGGCAAGGGCGTCCGGGGAGAATCCGCCGAAGACGATCGAGTGGATCGCTCCGATCCGGGCGCAGGCCAGCATCGCATAGGCGGCCTCGAGGATCATCGGCATGTAGATGGTGACGCGGTCGCCTTTCTTGACGCCATTGGATTTCATCACATTGGCGAGCCGGCAGACCTGTTCGTAAAGCTCGTTGTAGGTGACCTTTTTGTCCTCATAGGGATTGTCGCCTTCCCAGATGATGGCGACCTGGTCTCCACGCTTCTTCAGATGCCGGTCGATGCAGTTGTAGGAAACGTTTGTGACGCCGTCCTCGTACCATTTGATCAGCACGTCGCCGGTGAAGCTTGTGTTCTTGACTTTGGTGTATGGCTTGAACCAGTCGATGCGCTTGCCGTGCTTTTTCCAGAACTTCTCCGGATTCTTGGTGCTCTGCTGATACCAGTCGAGATAGGTTTCGTTGTCGATCAGAGCGCGTTTCTTGACGGATTTCAGTACTTTATGGGTTTTGGGTTCGAACATGCGATCCTCCTTCGCGGTCAGTCTCCGACGGTCGCTTCTACAGGCGCCCGCCCCCGGTCTTTGTCTCCCCTTAATAGCAGGTGAAGCACCGAGGGCAATTAGACAAATGGCCGTGATGGTTCTTCTCTTCGTTGCATTCGGCGCTAAACGTCGTTATATAGCGCGTCAATTCCCGGAAATTGTGGTGATTTACCACGACCCGCTTACCGGAGCGGGCGGACAGGAGAACTTTATTCATGTCACAACAACTGCTTATGCCCAAAGCCACAGCGGTCTGGCTGGTCGACAATACGGCTTTGACCTTCGATCAGATCGCCCAGTTCTGCAAGTTGCATCCGCTGGAAGTCAAGGCGATCGCCGACGGCGAGTCGGCGCAGGGCATCAAGGGGCTCGACCCGATCCAGACCGGCCAGCTTTCGCGCGACGAAATCGCTGCGGGCGAATCCGATTCCGGACACAAGCTGAAGCTTTCGAACCCCAAAGTGCACGTTCCCGAACTCAAGCGCAAAGGGCCGCGCTATACGCCGGTCTCCAAGCGCCAGGATCGGCCCAACGCCATTCTGTGGCTGGTGCGCAATCATCCGGAGTTGCGCGATGCGCAGATCTCGCGTCTGGTTGGAACGACCAAGTCGACAATCGAGCAGATTCGCAATCGCACCCACTGGAATTCGGCCAATTTGACGCCGCTCGACCCGGTGACGCTCGGCCTTTGCACCCAGATCGATCTCGATCTCGAGGTGGAGAAGGCCGCCAGGGAAAGACCGTCTGAAGTGGTCGCCAAGCCCGACGACACATTGCTGCCGGCGCAGGAAACCGAGAAGATGGTTTTCGATACCTCGCCTCCCGCCCCCAAGGAGGAAGAGAAGGAGATCGACGCAGACGCAGTCTTCGCCAAGCTCAGCTCGCTGAAGAGCGACAAGAGCGACGAGCAGCCGGAATAATCAACATCACCGGCGCGTCTGCCGGCCTGCTCAGAGCGGCGTCAGCAGCGCGATTTTGCGCAGCGCTGACGCCTGTCCGGGTTTTTTTCAGACTCGCGGCTGCTTGACTCCCTCCCGTGTTTTTGGAATCTATAAAAGAACAAAACATGAACAAGCAGGTTGCCAATGCGACGCGATCAGGCGAAGCAGACGATCGGGATATTGCGTGACGCCGTCGCCGGAATTGACCGGCGGCATGCCGGCGTCGGCGGGGCGGCGTGGACGGACGGCTCTGCCGATGGCGGGGCGAGCTTCGGCTTCCCGCCCCTCGACGATGTCTTCGAAGGCGGGTTTCCCGCCCATGCCCTGCACGAGATTCGCTGCCCGCTGACCCGGGATATCGGCGCCGCTACGGGCTTTCTGGCGGCAATGCTTGTCGCCTGCCTGAAGGACAGACAAGGCCCTGTCGTCTGGATCGCCGATCCGGCGGCGCGCCTGGAAAGCGGCGAGATCTTTCCGGCGGGACTTTCCATGTTCGGCGTTGATCCGTCGCGTTTGCTCGTCATCCATCCTGCGGAACTGAAGTCGGCGCTCTGGGCAAGCGACGAGGCCGCCGGATGCCATGATCTGGCGGCTGTGATCTTCCACATGCGCGGCAATCCCGGCCTTTGCGACATGACGGCGACGCGCCGCCTGATGATGAAGGCGCGCGACAGCAGGGTCTTCGCCTGCATTCTCAGGCAGGCCGGGGAAGAAGAAGCAAGCGCGGTCGCCACGCGCTGGCGCGTGCAGGCGCGGCCGTCGCTTGCCGACGCCATATTCGAAGGGGGCATCGGTCCATTGCGGCTGGACCTTGCCCTCGAACGCAACCGACATGGCCGGACGGGGCAATGGGCCATTGCATGGAATCACCGGAGTCGCCGCTTTGAACAGGTCCCAACGCATTATGTCGATCGCCCTGCCCTGCCTTTCGATCGACCGCATGGCGCGCCGCAAACGGGGCAGGTCGTGGCGCTTGACCGGGCGTCCTGACGTCCCGCCGCTCGTCGCCATTTCCAGGATCAGGAACGCCCAGCGCATCGTCGCCGTCGAGGAAGAAGGCGAGCGGGCGGGGCTACGTCGCGGCCAGAGCCTGAGCGACGCCCGGGCGCTGGCGCCTGATCTCGACAGTTTCGACCATGATGCAGAGGCCGACATGGCCCTGCTCACATCAGTCGCCATATGGTGCGACCGCTATACGCCGCTGGTCGCGATCGATCAGCCGTCGGATGCGATTGCCGGCGGTTGCGGCGGCCTCTTCCTGGACATTTCCGGCTGCGTTCATCTCTATGGCGGCGAGCAAGCCATGCTCGGCGACGTGACCGCCCGTCTGCGTGGCGCGGGATTCGCCGCGCAGGCGGCGATCGCCGACACGGCCGGGGCGGCCTGGGCGGCCGCGCGCTATGGAGACAGGCGGATCGTCGAGCCGGGCGACCAGCCGGCGGCCCTTGGCGGCCTGCCGCTTGCCGCGCTCCGGCTCGATCCCGACTGCATCGACATGCTGGGCAAGCTTGGCCTGCGGACGATCGGCTGTATCGCGGATTTGCCCCGGGCGCCGCTTGCCGCCCGCTTCGGCGCTCAGCTCCTGCGACGGCTCGACCAGGCGCTCGGTCGCGAGGAAGAGGTCATTCAGCCGCGGCTGCCGGCGGCGGAGTTGGCGTCGGAGAAGATCTTCGCAGAGCCGGTCGCCCTGCAGGAGGACATCGAACGGACGATCGGTCTGCTCGCCGCCAATCTGCAGCCTTTGATGGATGCAAGACAGGTCGGCGCCCGCCGGCTCGAATTGCGGCTCTTCCGCGTGGACGGAAAGGTCGCCGCGATCGAGGTTCGGTCCGCCGGCCCGGTCCACACGCCCGATCGCATTCAAATGTTGTTTCGCGAACGAATCGCCGGTTTTCACGAGGATCTCGACGCCGGGTTCGGCTTCGACCTGATCCGGCTGAATGTCCTGGAAAGCCAGGAGCGGTCGGTTCGACAGGGCGATCTCGTTGCAGGCGCCCATGCGCATGAGGCCTTTGACAGCCTGGTCGACCGGCTGGGCGCGCGTCTCGGCGTCGACCGCGTGTTGCGCCTTGCCGCGGCTGACGCGCATATTCCCGAACGCAGTTTCGGTCTTGTTTCGGCCGCAGGAGATCATCCGGACAGCTCCGGTTTCGCGGCCGCCGCCGAAGCGCCCTGCGTTATCACGCGCCCGCTCCTGCTGTTCGACCGGCCGGAGCTTGTCGAGGCGATTGCCGAGGCTCCGGACGGACCACCGGTCCGCTTCCGCTGGCGAAGAGCAGTCTACCGCATCGTGCGTTCGGAAGGGCCGGAACGGATTGGCGCGCAATGGTGGCTGGAAGGCCGCGGCGGCCGAAGCCGCGACTATTACCGCGTGGAGGATGACGAGGGCCATCGCTTCTGGATATTCCGGCACGGCCTTTTCGGGCGCGAGACCGCCCATCCGAAATGGTACATGCACGGACTGTTCGCATGACCGCAACCCGATACGCCGAACTCGCCGTGACGACGAATTTCTCCTTCCTGCGCGGAGCCTCGCATCCGGAGGAGATGGTGGCGGAAGCCGCGAGACTCGGTCTTGCAGGCGTCAGCGTGACGGACCGCAATTCGCTGGCCGGCGTCGTGCGCGGCCACATGGCGGCGAAGGAGGCGGACGTCGCCTATGCGCCCGGTTGCCGGCTGGTGTTTTGCGATGGAACGCCGGATATCCTCGTCTGGCCCGAAGATCGGCCGGCCCATGGCCGTCTGTGCGAACTTCTCACGGCCGGCAAGCGGCGCGCGCCGAAAGGCGAATGCCATCTCGGTCTTGACGATCTCGCCGCCCATGGAGAAGGCCTCGTCATGGCTGTCATGGCGCCGCAGACCCTGCCGCAACGCGAGCCGGTGGCGCTCGAGTATCTGAGAGACTGTTTCGGGGATTATGTCCATCTCGCGGCCTCGCGGCGCTTTGCGGAATACGACCAGCGGTGTCTTGCGGGGCTTGGCGCGATGGCGAAACGCACGGGCGCGCCGCTGCTCGCCGTCGGGGATGCGCTCTATCATCGGCCCGAGCGCCGTTTTCTGCAGGACGTGGTGAGCTGCATCCGCGAACATGTTTCGCTGCGTGAAGCCGGCCGGCTGCTGGAGCCCAATGCCGAGCGGCATTTGCGTGACGCGGCGGAAATGACGCGTCTTTTCAAAGGGTACGAAGAAGCGGTCGCCCGCACCGTGGAAGTATTCAGCCGGCTACATTTCTCCGTGGACGATCTGAAATACCAGTATCCGGACGAACCGACCGGCAGTCCGCTGCCGCCGCAGAAGACACTGGAAAAGCTCACGGCGGAAGGCCTCGCGCAGCGTTACCCGCATGGCGCGCCCCAGAAAGTACTGAAGGCGATCGACCATGAGCTGGACCTGATAGGGCGGTTGGAATACGCCCCCTACTTTCTCACGGTCTACGACATCGTTCGCTTCGCCAGAAGTCAAAACATCCTGTGCCAGGGGCGTGGTTCGGCCGCCAATTCCGCCGTCTGCTATTGTCTCGGCATTACCGAGGTGGATCCGGAGAAGACGGATCTTCTGTTCGAGCGCTTCATTTCTGAAGAGCGCAACGAGCCGCCGGATATCGATGTCGATTTCGAGCATGAACGGCGCGAGGAGGTGATCCAGTATATCTACGACAAATACGGACGGGAGCATGCGGGGCTGGCCGCTACGGTTGTCAGCTATCGCGGACGATCGGCGGTTCGCGAGGTCGGCAAGGTCTTTGGTCTGTCGGACGACACGATCACGGCGATCAGCGGCACCCGATGGGGCTCGTCATCCTCGAAGCTGGGCGAGGAGGACGCCCGCAGGGCCGGCCTTGATCCGGGCGACCGGCATCTCATGCAGGCGCTTGATCTCGCCTCCCAGCTCATCGGATTTCCGCGGCACCTGTCGCAGCATGTCGGCGGCTTCGTGATTACGCGAGACCGGTTGAGCTCGGTCATTCCCATCGAGAATGCGGCGATGGAGGGGCGCACTGTCGTCGAGTGGGACAAGGACGACCTGGAATGCGCCGGCATCCTCAAGATCGATGTGCTGGCGCTCGGCATGCTGAGCTGCGTGCGCAAGGCTTTCGAATTGCTCGGGGACCATTACGGGCGACAAGAGACCCTGGCGTCGCTCCCGGATGGCGACAGGCGCGTCTACGACATGATCTGCGAAGCGGATACGGTTGGCGTTTTCCAGATCGAGAGCCGCGCCCAGATGTCAATGCTGCCGCGGCTGCGTCCGCGCTGCTACTATGACCTCGTCATCGAAGTGGCCATCGTCCGGCCGGGGCCGATCCAGGGCGATATGGTGCATCCCTATCTGCGGCGCCGCCAGGGCAAGGAAAAGGTCACCTATCCCAAGAAGGAGCTGGAAGGCGTTCTCGCCAAGACGCTGGGCGTGCCGCTGTTCCAGGAGCAGGCCATGAACATTGCCATCGTGGCCGCCGGTTTCACGCCCGGTGAAGCCGACAAGCTCAGGCGCGCCATGGCGACTTTCCGGCGGGTGGGCACCATTCACTCCTTCCGCGCCAAGATGGTCGAGGGGATGGTCGCCAACGGCTATGAGCAGGATTTCGCCGAGCATTGCTTCAGCCAGATCGAAGGCTTCGGCGAATACGGGTTTCCGGAAAGCCATGCGGCGAGCTTCGCCCTGCTCGTCTACGTGTCTTGCTGGCTGAAATGCTATTATCCGGATGTCTTTTGCGCAGCGATCCTCAACGCCCAGCCAATGGGCTTCTATGCGCCGGCCCAACTCATTCGCGACGCCCGCGAGCATGGGGTCGCGGTGCGTTGCGTCGACGTCAATCGCTCCGACTGGCTGTCGACGCTGGAAGATTGCACACCGGCGGAGCTGGAAGCGGCGCCTGGCGCCGTGGCGCGCCGTTTCAACGTTATGAAGGGAGTGATGAAACACACCCATGCGGTGCGCCTCGGGCTTCACCAGATCAAGGGATTCGGCGAGGAAAACGCGACCATGCTGATCGATAACAGGGGCCGGGGCTATGACAGCGTGCGGGATTTGTGGATGCGTTCCGGCTTGCCCCGGCGCGCCATCCAGCTGCTTGCCGAAGCGGACGCCTTTTCTTCGCTCGGGCTCAGCCGTCGCGATGCGCTTTGGGCCGTGCGGGCGCTGGATCCACTGGGCGCAGCCGAACGTTTGCCGCTTTTTGCAATAAGCGGACAAAATAACTTGCAAAAAGAAAGTGAAATTCTGTTGCCGCCCATGCCGCTCGGTGAACAGGTTCTCAATGACTATCGCAGCCTCACCTATTCGCTGCGCGCCCATCCGGTTTCCTTCGTGCGCCCGGTTCTCGAGCGAAAGGGTTATCGCCGCAACGGGGATCTCCAGGACGTCGCCCCCGGGCGATTCGTTACGGTCGCCGGGCTGGTGCTGGTGCGGCAGCGGCCCGGTTCTGCCAATGGCGTCGTCTTCGAGACCATCGAGGATGAAACCGGCGTCGCCAACGCCATCGTCTGGCCGAAAGTGTTCGAACGCTATCGCACGATCGTGCTCGGCAGCCGCTTCGTCGGCATTTGCGGGCCGTTACAGTCACAGGACGGGGTCATCCATGTCGTCGCCCGGCAGCTGCTGGACCTTACCCCGCTTCTCGCATCGCTTGCGGATCTGAACCAGCCTGTCGACGGACTTGCCAGGGCCGACGAGGTTCGAAGGCAGCAACCGCCCCGCAAGACCCCGCGCGGCATAATGATACGGGAGCGCGTCGCCGGCTCGTCGAAAGACGTGCAACAGGCGCCCAACCGGTCGATCTTGCCAAAGGGGCGGAATTTTCACTGACCGCCGGCGTCGGGCGGCGGCGAAGGTCGCGTCAGGATGAAAAGACCCATCACAATCAGCACACCGAACTGAATCGCGATGATCCAGCTTTTGACGCCAACGGCGAAGCTGATTGCAAGAACGGCGGCCATCGCGACGATGGACAGCCGCTTGCCACGGGTGGAAATGGCGCGATGATCGCGCCAATCGCGTATCGGGGGTCCAAATCGCGGATGGTTGACCAGCCAGTCGTGCAGCCGGTCCGAACTGCGGGCAAAGCAGTACGCCGACAGGATCAGAAACGGCGTGGTCGGCACCAGAGGCAGCACGATTCCGGCTATGCCGGCGCCAAAACTCAGAAAGCCGGCCGCAAGCCAGAGATAACGCAGCACAGGGCCGGAAGCCGTCATCCCGTAAGAGACCGCGCGACTTCACATATGGTTTTCAGGGCGATGTCGATGTCCTGCTCCTCCATTTCGAACTGGCCGGCGACGAAACGGATGGCCAGCTTTTCATCAAACATGGTCTGGGTGAGGTAGATGCGGCCGTCATCGTTGATGGCCTCGACAAGCTGTCGGTTCAGAGTGTTGAGATCGCCTTCATAGTCAGGCGGCGCATATCGGAACGAAAACAAAGACAGCATGGGCTTCGTCACAATCTCGAAGTCAGGTTCGGCGGCGAGGCGCCCGGCCAACCATTCGGACCAGCGCACATGATCGCGGATACGCCGGCGCAGGCCTTCCAGCCCGTAGGCGCGCAACAGAAACCAGACCTTCAGGGCCCGGAACCGTCGGCCGAGCGGCACCGACCATTCGCTGAAATTCACGAAACCGTCCTTGCCATAGGTCTTCAGGAATTCCGGATGGATCGCGAGGGTTTTCACCAGCATTTCCGGGTCGCGCACGAAATGGGCGGAACATTCCATGGAGGCGCCAAGCCATTTGTGCGGATTGAAGACGATGCTGTCGGCGGCCTCCACACCTGCCCAGAAATGGCGGAATTCTGGGCAAATCATCGCTGAACCCGCCCAGGCGGCGTCGACATGGGTGTAGAGATTCTCCCTTTCTGCGATGGCGCAAAGCGCTCCGACGTCGTCGATCGCGCCGATCGACGTGCCGCCGACGCATACCACCAGTCCCGCGGGAATATACCCCGCCGCCCGATCTTCGGCGATCGCGCGTTCAAGCCCCGCGACATCCATGGACAGATCGTCCCGCAACGGAATATGCACGAGATTGTCCTGGCCCATCCCGGAGACCCACATGGCCTTGTCAACGGAAGTGTGCGTGCCCTCGGACGCGTAAACACGTAGCCGCTCGCGCTCAAAAAGTCCGGTCTGGTTGCCGCTCCATCCAAGCGCCCTTTCCCGCATGGTCAGGATGGCGCACAGCGTCGCCGTGGAGGCTGTGTCCTGAAAGGTTCCCTGAAACCCCTCTGGTAGGCCAATCGCCTGGCGAAGCCAGTCGATCATCGCGATTTCCAGCTCTGTGGCTGCGGGCGATGTCTGCCAAAGCATGCATTGCGCAGCCATCGCGCCGGCCAGCTGTTCTGCGATTATGGCCGCAGGCGCGGCGTTGCTTTGAAAATAAGCGAAAAAACGCGGATGCTGCCAATGCGTCATCCCGTCCGGAATGATGCGCTCGAAATCGGCGAAGATATCCTCCATGGCGTGCGCCTCCTCCGGCGGGCCAGCATCGATCATCCTGCCGATTGCGCCCGGCTGAAGGCGCGGACGCACGGGCCGCTTGTCGATACCATCCTGATAATCGGCGGACCAGTCGCTTGCCCGGTGCGACCATTTACGAAATTCGCTTTTGTCCATCTCTTCGTTTCCTCTTTGCCGCGGACGTTAGTCAGTGTCGTCGGGAATTGGAACCGAAGAAATCGCCGCGCCTGAAAGCTGATCATCGTCGGGGCTGTTTTATCGACAGCTGCAAAGAGTTTTGCGGCAGCGCACAAAGGGTGCTACCAATAGAAAATCAGCAAGTTGGAAGGTTTGGATTACGTTGACGGTCGCAGCAGGCAAGGAAGGGCGGGCGAACCCAAAAATCGAAGGGAACGGCAGCAGCGACGTATCGGCTCGTCTCAACGAAAGCCTGCGCCAGATGCTGAGCTCAATCTATCCGGATTACGATGTTGGAGAACTGACGAATGCGGTCATTTCTGCCTATTGGAGCGGCGAATCGCGCCCAAGACGGCGCGGCCGGGTGGCCGGCAACACCATCTGGAGCGAGAAGGACACCTACGTCATCACCTATGGCAACAGCCTTGTCGATGGCGAACACAAGCCTCTGGATCTTCTGTACGATTTCCTGAACCGCTATCTGAAGGGAACGATCAAGGGCGTGCATATTCTGCCTTATTTTCCCTTTACCTCCGATGACGGTTTTGCGGTTACCGACTACTACACGGTCAACAGCGCCCTCGGCGCGTGGGAGGATATCCAGCGCATTGCCGGCAAATTTCGACTGATGTCGGACCTCGTCCTTAATCACTGTTCCAGCCAAAGCGTCTGGTTCAGCGAATATCTGCAGGGACACGAGCCATACGACCGCTATTTTTTCGAGGCCGATCCAGCGGACGACCTGACCAACGTGGTGCGCCCGCGCGCCCATCCGCTGCTTCGCGAAGTCGAAACGGCGAATGGCTCGAAGCATGTATGGTGCACTTTCAGCCACGACCAGATCGATTTCGACTTCTCCAATCCGGAAGTGCTTCTGGAGTTCCTTCGAATCATGCGCTTTCACGTTGACCGTGGCGTGCGCACGATTCGGCTCGACGCCGTGGCGTTCATCTGGAAAGAAATCGGCACGCCTTGCATTCACCTGCGCCAGACGCATGAAATTGTCCGCCTCATGCGCTTGCTTGCCGATTACAGCGATGAAGCTGTGGTTCTGATCACCGAGACGAACGTGCCGAATATCGAGAATCTCAGCTATTTCGGCAATCGCAACGAAGCCCACGCGATTTACAATTTTTCACTGCCTCCCTTGATCCTGCAGGCGCTTCTGACCGGCAATTCGACACATCTCAACGCGTGGCAGATGGCGATGCCGCCGGCTCAGCGCGGCTGTTGTTACTTCAATTTCACGGCCTCGCATGACGGAATCGGATTGCGGCCGGCCGAAGGTCTTCTGAGCGATGAAGAAATTACCGAAATGATCGACGCGGTGACGGGATTCGGAGGCAAGGTCAGCATGCGGCGTATGCCGGACGGAAAAGACCGGCCCTACGAGATGAATGTCTCGCTCTATGACGCCATGAAGGGAACCTGCGAGGGTGAGGACGACTATAATCTGGAGCGCTTCCTGTGCAGTCAGGCGATTGCAATGGCTCTGGAAGGCATTCCCGCCTTCTACATCCATTCTCTGCTCGCCACACCGAATGATATTTCAGGCGTCGAAAAAACGGGAATCAATCGCGCTATCAATCGCCATCGCTGGAACTATCCGGATTTGCAGCAGAAACTCGCCGATGGAACCTCTCGTCAGGCGATCGCCTTCAACCATATCAAACGGATGATCGGCATCCGGATCCGCCAGCCGGCGTTTCATCCAAACGCTACACAGTTCACATTGCAACTGGGCGAGCAGCTTTTCGGATTCTGGCGTCAAAGCACGGACCGGGAGCAGAGTATTTTTGCAATTCACAACGTCTCCGACAAGACAGTAACGATTCCCTCCATGTCGCTGAACCTGATTGGCGGAGCCGACTGGAGCGATCTGCTTTCGGGTGAGCCGGTGCGTGCTTTCACCGGTGATATCGAGTTTGCCCCCTACCAGTGTCGCTGGATCACGAACGGTTCCGCCTGATGCGTCCAATCATTGTCTTCAGTGACCTGGACGGCACGTTGCTGGATCATGAAACATACAGTTTCGAAGCCGCTCTGCCGGCCCTGTCGCGGTTGAAACAGCTGGATATTCCGCTCGTTCTTGCCTCGAGCAAGACCGCTGCGGAAATTGCGCCGCTGCGGGCTGCGATGGGTTTTGCGCATTGTCCGGCCATCGTGGAAAACGGCGCGGGCGTCTTGCCGCCGGACAGCGGGGAGGATGGCGCCGGGACAACCCATGAAAAGCTTGTCGCTGCGCTCGACGCCCTGCCCGCAGAGCTTCGATCCTGCTTCTCGGGATTTTCCGATTGGGACGTCTCCGAGATTGCATCCAGAACCGGCCTCGACCCGAGTTCCGCTGAACGCGCGCGCATCCGATCCTTCTCTGAGCCGGGACTATGGACTGGAACAGAAACACAATTGGAGGCGTTTCGGAGCAGGCTTTTGCAATCGGGAATCATTATTCAGAAAGGTGGCCGCTTCCATACGCTTTCCTTAGGCGGCAACAAGGCGGACCGGGTTGGGAAAATTAGCTTGCAAATTGAAAGCAAAAAAGGATCCCGCCCGTTCTGTTTGGCTCTGGGCGACGCGCCGAATGACATTGCCATGCTGGAGGCGGCGGATTGCGGTGTTATAATTCCGAATCCGGCGCATGGTGGAATCCCAAAATTAGCCGGCGAAATGAATGGCCGAATAAGACGCGCAAGATTTCCGGGCCCGGAAGGCTGGAACGACAGTGTGCTGTCGTGTATCGATGAAATTGAGAAGAACGGGACGTGATGCATGGGTGACTTCCACCAGAACGGAAGCGTGGCAACGCTGCATAATCTGACGCGGACGCCAGTCGAGGAACTGGAGCGGCAACTCAAGCTATTTTCGGGAACACGCAAGATAACGCTTATCCTGCCCTCGCTGTTTTCCGAACTCGAAGGCCCTGCGCTGTCCAACATTGTAGACGAGTTGTCGGGCGCGCAATACATCAATCACGTCGTCATCGGACTGGACCGGGCCGACAAGGATCAGTTCGCCTACGCCCGGGAGTATTTTTCCCGGCTGCCTCAGCGCCACGATATTCTGTGGCATGACGGTCCGCGCCTGCAGGCGATTGACAAGGAACTCTCCGACGCCGATCTGGCGCCGCTCGAGCCTGGCAAGGGCCGCAATGTCTGGTATTGCATCGGATATACGCTCGCCAGCCGAAACTCGGACGTCGTCGCGCTGCACGACTGTGATATCGTCACCTATAGCCGCGAGATGCTGGCCCGACTTGTCTATCCGGTCGCAAATCCCGCCTTTCCCTATCAATTCTGCAAGGGCTTCTACCCGCGCATCGCTGACGGCAAGCTGAACGGGCGCGTATCCCGCCTGCTTGTCACGCCGCTGCTGTTGGCGCTGCAGAGGGTCAGCGGGCATCACGAATATGTCGATTACCTTCAGGGTTTCCGCTATCCGCTCGCCGGCGAGTTCGCCATGCGCACGGCAATTCTGCCGGATATCCGGATCCCGTCAGACTGGGGGCTGGAAATCGGCGTTCTGTCAGAGGTCTGGCGCAATTTGAGCAAGAGACTGGTGTGCCAGGTCGATATTTCCGACGCGTATGATCACAAGCATCAGCCGCTGTCGCAGGATGATCCGCAACGCGGGTTGTCGCGCATGTCGACCGACATCAGCAAGGCGCTGTTTCGCAAACTGGCGACCGACGGCATGATCTTCAGCCAGGAGACGTTCCGCACCCTCAAGGCGACCTACTACCGAACCGCGCTCGACCTGATCGAGATGTATTACAACGACGCGGTGATCAATGGACTTTATGTCGACAGGCATATCGAGGAGGCGGCCGTCGAACTGTTTGCGGGCAACATTGTCGAGGCTGGCCACACATTCCTTGAAAACCCGATGGAAACCCCTTTCATTCCAAACTGGAGCCGCGTCCAGGCGGCCAACCCGGATCTCGTGCGCAAGCTCGAGGAAGCGGTCAGGGCGGACAACAGTTAAGCCGCCTGTCTTCCCGGGCGGCAAGCCAATACCGTGTGTCGGGCTCACAGTCTCATGAGCGCCGGATTTTTGTAACGGAGGCGTAACGATGCGCGAGATCCTGGTTCTGACCGAACGGGAGTTGAAGAAGTGCATGGTTCTGGACCGCGATGCGAATGATATCGTCGAGGACGCATTCGCGAAGCTGGCCTCCGGGACTGTGGTCATGCCGCCGGTCCTGTCGATGGACCTTCCCCAGGCTCACGGCGAGGTCGACATAAAGACAGCCTATATTCCGGGTTTCGATGGTTTCGCCGTCAAGATCAGTCCCGGCTTCTTCGACAATCCGTCACTTGGAATTCCGAGTCTCAACGGCATGATGGTGCTGCTCAACGCCAACACTGGCCTCGTCGACGCGGTGCTTCTCGACAATGGCTATCTGACCGATCTCCGAACGGCTGCGGCCGGCGCCGTGGCGTCGCTTCATCTCGCCCCGGAATCCGTCACGACAGCCGCAGTCTTCGGGACAGGGGTTCAGGCTCGTTTGCAGATCGAGGCGGCTCATCTGGAGCGCGCCTTCGAACGCGTGCTTGTCTGGGGCCGTGACCGGGAGAAGGCGGAACGTTGCGCCGACGATATCCGGAATGCGCTCGGCGTTGAAGCGATCGCGGAGGACAATCCGGCGGAAGCTGTCGCCGAAAGCCAGCTGGTCATCACGACAACGCCGGCGCGTGAGCCGGTTCTCGCCGCCGAATGGCTGCACCCCGGCCTGCATGTCACCGCCATGGGATCTGACCAGGCCGGCAAGAACGAAGTTCAGCCTGAAGCGCTGGCCATCGCCGACCTCTATGTCTGCGACAGGCTCAGCCAATGTGCGGAGCTCGGCGAGTTGCGCGCCGCTCGCGCAGCTGGCCTGATGACGGATGTCACGCCGCCGGAGCTCGGGCAGATCATAGACGGTTCGCGGCCTGGCCGGGTTTCAGCCGACGCCATCACCATTTGTGATCTCACCGGCACGGGCGCGCAGGACACGGCGATTGCGACGGTCGCGCTGGCGCGCGCGCGCGCTGCCGGTCTCGGCTCCGTGATCAGGCAGGACTAGACGCGATGCTAAGGCTCGATTCCATAGACCTGAAAATACTCGCCGTGTTGCAGAAAGAGGGTCGGATCACAAAAGCGGCGCTCGCCGATCGGGTCAATCTCACCACGACGCCGTGCTGGGAGCGGCTCAGGCGGCTTGAGAAAGCCGGAGTGATTTCCGGATACGGCGCGCGACTGTCGATGAAGGCGCTCGGTTCGGCATCGGTCATTTTCATGGCGGCCGAGATCGAGAACCATCGCAGCGAGGATTTCCGGCGCTTCGAGCAGGCCATTCTCGACAATGATCACGTGACCGGTTGCTGGGCTGTCGGCGGCGGTATCGACTATCTGCTCAGAATCGTTTCAAAGGACGTCGAATCCTACCAGCAAATGGTCGATGAGATGCTGTCCTCGGATATCGGCCTCAAGCGCTATTACAGCTACATCATGACGAAGGCGATCAAGGAGGAGCCGGACGTCCCGCTCTCCCTGATTGCTGATCAGCGATAGAGCTTAGAGCCCTGCAGCAACCGTTTTTACTGCATCGCGCGTGGCTTCCACGATGGTGTCGGCTTCTTCGGTGGTCAGGCACAGCGGCGGCGCGAAACCGAGTATGTCTCCCTGCGGCATCGCGCGGCCGATAACCTTGGACCGGTCGAGCAGGGCGGTTGCGATCGCAGGACCGACCTTGCGAGACGCCTCGAAACGGGCGCCGGTTTCACGATCCTGCACGAATTCCACGGCGGCCATCAGACCTTCGCCTCGAATATCGCCAACGATCTCGATATCGTCGAGCGCGTCCTTCAGCGCCTGTTTGAAATAGGCGCCCGTCTCACGAGCGTTCGTCACCAGGTCCAGGTCGTCTATCAGTTTCAGGTTGGCGACGCCCGCCGCCGCGCCGATCGGATGGGCCGAATAAGTCCAGCCATGGCCGATTGGGCCGAGCTTGTCGGTCCCGTCTTCGAGAACCTTCCAGACCTTTTCCGAGACAATGCTGCCCGAAAGCGGCGCATAGGCTGAGGTCAGGCCCTTGGCGATGGTTATGATATCAGGTCGTATGCCGTAATGGTCCGAGCCGAACATGCATCCAAGCCGTCCGAAGCCGGTCACGACCTCGTCCGCGATCAGGAGAATGTCATGCTTGCGCAGCACGGTCTGGATCGCGTCCCAGTAGCCTTCCGGCGGCGGCACGATCCCGCCGGTCCCGAGAACCGGTTCGCCAAAGAAGGCGGCGATGGTGTCAGCGCCTTCCTTTTCGATCAGTTCCTCGAGGCTTGCGGCGCATTGCGCGACAAAGTCCGCTTCAGACTGGCTGCGGACATTGCGGTGAAAGTAATAGGGCGCGTCGGTGTGAATGACCTGCGACAAAGGCAGGTCGAACTGGTTGTGGAAGAGTTCCAGGCCGGTCAGCGATCCGGTCATCAGGCCCGAGCCGTGGTAACCCCGCCAGCGCGATATGATTTTCTTTTTCTCCGGACGGCCAAGCACGTTGTTGTAATACCAGACAAGCTTGACGTTGGTTTCGTTGGCGTCCGAACCGGAAAGACCGAAATAGACCTTCGACATTCCCACCGGCGCGCGATCGACAACCATCTTCGCCAGGGTTATCGAGGCTTCCGTCCCATGGCCCACATAGGCGTGATAGTAAGCAAGCTCCCTCGCCTGTTTCGCGATTGCGTCAGCGATTTCCGATCGGCCATAGCCGACATTGACGCAATAAAGTCCGGCGAATGCGTCCAGCAGCCGGTTGCCCTCACGGTCGGTGATATAGACGCCGTCGCCTGTCTTGACGATACGGTCGGGCAGTTCGCCGCGCGCAAACTGCGCAAGATGCGTGGAGGGGTGAAAAAAGGTTTCGCGGTCCCATTCGGCGAGCTGGTCGTTTCGCAACATGTGTCAGTCCTGTCTTTCCGGATTCCATCTTGCGCCGATTGTGCATCGAATCGATCCGGCGATGTCGCCAAATCTTCCTGCTTTTTCAGAATTTCCTTCTGGCAGCGACAGTTTCGCTGTTCTTACGGTTCCGTCAGTGGGCGCCCGATTTGCGAAACGGTTTGGCCGAACGAATGACCGGTTCGGATTCCGCAGCAAGGTTTCGGGCCTTTATCCTGCGGGCGTAGAGCCGGCCGAGCGGCGCCGCCGTCAAACCGTGTAGAAGCGCGCTGATCCACACGGCGTTGATTGCGATGTAGAGAACAGGTTCGGCGTATCCGGCGTCGATTTGCGGCACCACGAGCAGTGCAAACAGCGCTGTAGCGAGGCCGCGGGGACCGAACCAGCCGAAAAACAGGCGTGTTTCGGGAGACGCGTCTGTTCCAATCAGCGATATCCATATCGAAACCGGCCGCACGACAAAAAAGCTGACCAGAACAATCGCTACAGTCGCAAGGTCAAGATGGGCGAGCGCGGCTGGCAAGAGTGCAAGTCCGAGCAGGAAAAACGCCGCCCAGCTCAGCAATTGACCCTCGCTTTCGGTAAATTCGTAGATGAAGGCGCTTGCGTTCTTGACGATATTGCCAAAGCAGAGGCCGGCGATAAACGCAGCGATGAAACCATTTCCGCCAATGAGTGATGCAGCGAAATAGGACGTCATGGCCAGTGACAGCGTGCCAATGCCTTCATAGGGATCGGTGGCGAGACGCCGTCTTTTCGCCCACAGGAGGAGCAATCCGCCGGCGCAGCCTATGACAATGCCGGTGAGTGGTCCGAGCGTCAGCTGACGCGTCATAAAGGCGATCCAGTTAACGTCGGCGCGTTCGGTCGCTTCCGCGGCGAGGCTGGCGAAAAGCAGCACTGCGGGCAGGGCTATCCCGTCATTCAGACCGCTTTCGACCGTCAGGGCCCTTCGGGGGCGCTCTGGAATGTCCGGATTGGTCACAACTGATAGTCCCAGGGCGGCGTCGGTCGGGGTGAGGATCGCCGCGACCAACGCTACGGCGAATATCGGCCAACCGGGCAGGAACGGCAGTGCCGCCAATGCGCCGAGAAAAATGCAAAGCGGAAGTCCAACGACCAGCATCCGGACCGGCCAGACATGCCGCCGGCGCAGGGCAGACAGGTTGGTTTGCGCCGCGTCCAGAAAAAGCAGCACGATAAGGGCGATTTCGGCCACCAGATGCAGAGCTTCGTGCGCGCCTGCCCCTGACATGACGCCGGTCGAAGCCATGGCAAGACCGAAGCCGATACACAACATCGGCGCCGTCAGAACGGTCTTCGTCAACCGGTTGGCGACGACCGCAAGACCGAGTGCGAACAGGCTGACGATCAAAAATCCGATGATTTCGCTTTCGGGCATGGCGCAACGGAACCCGGTTTACCAAAGGCGTACATACGACATTTTTAAGCGTCAGCAAATCTATCGGTCTCCTTTTGGAGACAGCATGGTTATCGAATGACCGTTTTCGTTTGGACGGCGCCTTGTTGCGCTACGGCAAGAACGGTATCGAGAATTTAGTCGCCGGCTCATGCGAACGGAAACAGTCCTTTCAACTCTGGGAATTGCGCAAACGGACCGTCGTCGCACCTACTCGCTGCGGCGTTCCAGCCAGGCATCGAGTTTCTCCGCCGTGTTCTCGCTGCGGGCAAGCACTGCGAACTGGTCCTTCTCAATCAAAAGCCCTTCGACGGTAGTCGTTTCCAGTCCGCCCGCCACTGCTCTCAGGATCGATGAGATGGTCAGCGGTTCATGCGCAATGATCGCGAGAGCCAGTTCGATGGCAGCGTCGATCAGGTTGTGGTCGGGAACGATCCGGTTGATCAGGCCGATTGCTAGTGCCTGCTCCGGAGAGAAAGGCTCTCCGGTCAGCAGCAGTTCCAGCGCCCGCTTGCGTCCGGCGAGGCGGGGCAGTCGCTGGGTTCCGCCAAATGTCGGCGCAATTCCGATCCTGACTTCCGGTTTGGCGAAGAGCGCGCTTTCGGCGGCGATCGCCAGATGCGCAGCTTCGGTTATCTCGCAGCCGCCGCCAAAGGCGACGCCGTTGACGGCCGCGATCACCGGCTTCGAAAATGCCTCGATCCGCGCCGTCATGGCCTGTCCGCGCCGGACGAAGTCCCGGGTGGCTATTTCGGCGCCTTGGCGCAGGCTTTCGCGGAACTCAGCGATGTCCGCCCCGGCCGAAAAGGCCCGATCGCCAGCGCCGGTCATCACAACCGCCCTCAAGTCATTGTCGCCTTCGATATCATCGAGCCGGTTGCACAGGCAGTCGTTGAGCGCATAGCACAGGGCATTCAGTTTCTCAGGCCTGTTTAACCGCAACAGGGCGATTGGCCCGTTCCGCTCCATCGTTACAAGGTGTTCCATGGTCGTTTTACGATCCTCTCTATTGTTGGAGAGGCTACGGGGGAGACGCTTGCTAGTAAACTCACTGGTGAGTATACATACTGGATGCCGAGAGACAGCGCGAAAACCCGGGAATCGATTGTGAAGGCGGCCAGCGCGCTCTTCTATTCGCATGGCGTTCGCGCCAGCAATCTCGACAGGATCGCCGAGAAGGCAGGTGTGACCAAGCGCACCGTGTATTATCATTTCACCAGCAAGGACGAGCTGATCGAGGCCTATCTGACGGCGCGCGACGGACCGAACCTGGCCGCCATGAAAAGCTGGTTCCATGAGCGGGGCAATGATCCCGCAAGCGGCGTAAGAGCCGTCTTTTCAGGCATGAAGGACGCCTCGCAACACCGACTATGGCGCGGTTGCGGTTATCTGAGGACGGCCGGGGAACTGGCGAACATGCCTGGCCATCCGGCGATCAAGGCGGCGTCGCTTCACAAGAAGAATGTAGAAGCATGGCTGGCAGAGGAGTTTTGCGCGGCCGGAATCGACAACGCCGATACCCTTGCGCGGCAGGTAACGCTACTCATGGACGGGGCTTTTTCCGTCATGCTTGTTCATCATGACCCCGACTACATCGAACAGGCGGGAGAGGCGGCTGCGGCGCTGATCGAAAAATCCATGCACACCGTTTCAGCCGGCGGGTGATAGCCGGCGAAAAGGACCTTGAAGGCGATGAGCCGATTCGCCGATCGCCGTCAAGATTGCCATTGGCGGGCTTGCGACGCCCGTCGACCCGATGGTCGCCGGGAAGCGTGCGGTCGGTCAGACTGCTTCGCCGGTAAACATTGCGACCAGTTTTTTCTTTTCGACCTTGCCGTTGTTGTTGCGTGGCAGTTCGTCGATCAGCCTGAATTCGCGCGGGCACTTGTCCGCGCTGATATTAGCGCGTGCGAAAACGCCGAGCTTTTCGACCGTCAGCGTGTCAGTTGAGGAGACAACGAAGGCGGCGACTTCCTCGCCGGAAGTTTCCGAGGGATAGCCGATAACGGCGGCTTCCTTCACCTCCGGATGTCGAAGGAGCGTGTGTTCGATCTCGCGCGGGAAAACATTGACGCCGTTGCGAATAATCAAATCCGACGCCCGGCCCGTCAGAACCAGGAAACCATCCCCGTCGATATAGCCGAGATCGCCGGGTATGGCCCATCCATCAGCGATGCGGTCGGAGTTCTCGCGCTCCTCCCCGATGATCTCGTCGGCGATGCAGGGAGATCTGATCATGATCAACCCGTTTTCACCCGTCGGCAGGGATTCGCCATCGGCGCCGGCGATACGGATATGTGTCAGCACATGCGGCTTGCCGACGGAGTTCGGATTCTTCAACACGTCCTCGCCGGACAGCTCTGAAATCATGGGGCAGCAGATGCTCGAACCATAATCGACACGGTAGCCCGGCGTCAGTTCCTTGTGGGCCCGAACACTGTGTTCCGGCGGCACGGCTGCGCCTGCGACCGTCAGAGCTCGCAGGTCCGGAAACATGGGAGTGTCTCTGCCGGACGATATTTCAAGCATGCCCGCAAGCTGCGGCGGCACGATGAAGGCGGCGCGCGCCTTCAGTTCGACAAAGGCTTCGGCGACTTCCGCCGCTGAAGACAGGATAGGCAGGAAATGCACGGTTCCGCCGTCCATCAGATGAAAGAGGGTGTGGATCTGCGGAGCGGTATAACCAAGAGGCAGGGAGCAAACGAAAACGCCGCCGCTGTAGCCAAGCGAACTCGTGCGGTGCGCAAGATACCGGTTCAGGAATGTGTTGTGACCAACGGCGATTCCCTGCGGCGAACCGGTCGTGCCCGAGGTCAACGCAATGATGGCTGGATGATGCGCGGTCACCGCCTCGTACTCGGCGCTGTCCATGGCGGCGATCTCGTTGCGCCAGCCTTGTTTTGCCAGCACGGATTCATATTCCGGTTCAGCGGGCGTTCCGCGCAATTCGATAATGGCGCGGATACTGAAGTTTTTCGCGCTCGAATTCTTTTCCCCAGGCTTGGCGCGGAAGTCGAGCAGCATGGCTGAAGCGCCGATCATCCATAGCGCGAGAGCGGCTGCAACCGTCTCTTCCGGTCTCTGGAGCGCGACGCCGACCCGGTCGCCCGCGCCTATACCGCGGTCCTTCAGGTAACGGGCGCCTTGGGACGCCAGGGCGACAAGGTCGCTGAACGACATGACGACCTCGTCGGAAACGATCGCCTTGCGGTCGGGAAAACGCTTGGCCACGCCGGTAAAAACGTCGGCCAGATTCATTGCTGTAGTCATTCTGCTGCTCCAGATTCCTTCGGCCCGGGCGCGCCGGATTGCCGGTTAACGGGTTTGTTCCTTCGATGGAGAAGAAAAGTCAACGGATAACTCGCATTCGAATTTCCGATAAAAAGGTCATTGCGGGAGGCGTCGGAGGAAGTTCTGGATCAAATCTCAGGACTGAGAAAACGGAGAATTGCTTCCTCATTTGCGCGATCGCAGCTCAATTTCGCCAATCTTAGCAAGAAAAAACGAAGCATATCCAGCTTATCCAGCGCAATCTGGTATCCGGTGAGAATATCGCTTTAAGGTATGTAATACAAGCAATCCACAGCGCGCGGTTCGAAGACCCCAATGATCTTCAACAAACTTGCATTCAAACGTATTGTCGGTAACAACGCTGTGAAACCTAACGCGAAGACAAGATGAAGCTCAGCGGACAGGTGCAAGGTGAAGAACTCGGAATACAATAGTTCACATTTCGATGTTGTTGTTTGCGGAGCGGGACTGGCTGGCCTGGCCTTTGCCCGTCAGCTCAGACTGGAGCAACCCGAACGCTCGATCGCACTTCTCGATCCGCTGACGCCGCCGATTCCCGACGCGATCTGGAAGGTAGGAGAATCAACGGTTGAATTCGGGTCGCACTATCTGGCCGGATTTCTGCAGCTTCAGGACTATCTGGACAAGACGCAGCTGAAGAAGCTCGGACTTCGATTCTTTTTTTCAAACGATGGATCTCCGAACAACGGAACCCTGGCGTCCCGGCCGGAGTTTGGGCTTTCGGATTTTGCCGAGTTTCCGACCTATCAGATTGATCGGGGCATTCTCGAGCGCGACATGCGGGATATGGCCCGCGCCGAAGGCACGGTCTTTCTGGAAGGTTGTCAGGTACGTAAGGTCGAACTTTCCGACGAAGGCGGCGCGCACAGGATCACCTTTACCGACACCACCGAAGCGGCTGGCGCGGACGGCGCCCTGACCGCCCGCTGGGTCGTTGACGCGACCGGTCGCCGGCAGTTGCTCCAACGCCAGCTCAAACTGAAACTACCGCATGAGGGCGAGGCGTGCTCCAGCGTCTGGTTCCGGATTGCGGGTCGTGTGGATGTTGATGACCTGGTCCCGCAGAATAATAGCGAATGGCACGACCGGGTGCCGGAAGCCAGGCGGTATTTTTCAACCAATCATCTGTGCGGCGCCGGATATTGGGTATGGATCATTCCGCTCAGCAGCGATGTGACGAGCATCGGGATCGTGGCGCGCGATGATATGCATCCATTCGACACATACAACACGCGAGAAAAAGCGATTGAGTGGCTGAAAGGCTTCGAACCGGAGTTCGGCGCCTATCTCGACGGGCAGGAGATGCTCGATTTCAAGTTCATGAAGGAATACAGCTATTCCAGCAGCAAGGTCTTTTCCGAGGACCGTTGGGCTTGCGTCGGAGAGGCGGCGGTATTCGCCGATCCGTTTTATTCACCGGGCACCGATCTGATCGCGATCGCAAATACGATGACGGTGGACATGATCCGGCGGGACTTCGAGGGCAAGCACGATGTGGATCGAATTCAGTACTACAGCGACTATCTGATCGAGCTGAACGATGAACTGACGCGCTCCATCCAGCACGGCTACAAATATCTGGGCGACGAAATCGTTTCCGTAGCGCGTGGTTTGTGGGACTACTCTGCGGCTTGGGGACATCTGTGTCCCCTGCTTTTCAATCGTGCATTCACCGACGATGAAAAGCAGCAGGCGATGCAGCCGCGCGGCGTCCTTCCATTATTTGTCATCTCCGTTTTCATGCGCCGTCTCCTTGATGAATGGCTGCAGCATAGGCAGTCAAATGGCGGCCGCCTGACCTTTGATTTCGTCAACTACCTAAACATTGAATGGCTGGCCGAACATCGAAGGTCGAACCTGAAGGAACAGGAAAGCCTCGAAGCGCTGGGCGCCCTCTACCGCTCGAACATGGAGTTGCACGAAGAACTGATTCAGGCCCTGTTCCTGATTGCGGTCGAGGACGTGCATCCTGAACATCTCGATCGCCTGAAGGACGTCGAATGGATGAACGTCCAGAAACTGACGCTCGATCCTACGAAATGGGAAAGCTCGGGTATGTTCAAGCCGCGAACCAAACCGCGGCCCTTCCGGCACCTGTATAAGGAACTTCGGAGTTGGCTCAAGCCGCGGGAGATCGAGCTGCAGACGGAACGCGAGGCGCTTGCAGTGTGACGCAGACGGCGGATCGCGTTGTCTGGCTCAGATGAATGCGTTCGTTGTGCTCAGCCGGCTAGCGCTATGACGAAAGCGTAAATAGATTTTATACCGGCTTCCGTGATAAAAGGCGCCTGATGGACATCAGGGCCGCTTTTCCGGTTCAGGTGTCGAGCGAGGACCGGGCTGGCAGATTTTTTAGCGCGCCCTTAGCCCTCTTTTATCGGGAGACGCCTGTGAATCGATTCATTGTTCTTGGATTTATGGCGGCGATCCTCGCCGCTGCGCCATTGCCGGTCTGGTCGCAGACAATCGAAACCATCATAGAGGAAGACGATGTCTCGGCGATGGCGCCTGATGCGGAGGGCGGCGATCTCTCCTCATGGTACTACGCCATGCAGAGCCGCCTCAACAATTCGGAAAACCGCCTTGCTTCCGACGAGAAACGCTCATCGCGGCTGGCGTTGTGGTACGAGCAGCGCGATTACGCGCCGCTCTGGCTGGCTGACGGTCAACCCACCAGGGAGGCCCGCGAAGTCGTTTTCGCCCTGCTCACAGCCTACGAGGACGGGCTCAATCCCGCCGAATACGGCGCGGATACGATGTTGACGAAACTCAACAACGGAGACGAGGAGAGCCTGGCCGATTTCGAAGTGTCGCTGTCCTATGCGGTGGCTCTCTATGGTCAGCATCTGCACAGCGGACGCGTCGAGCCCAATCAGGTCAATCGCGAACTCGTGCTGTTTCCCGAGGAAATTTCGGCGGACAAGATTCTTGAACGCCTCGCGCAGTCCGATGACGTACTTGCGGAACTGCGTGACTTTTCACCCAATACAGCCCGTTACGACAGGCTGCGGAAACATCTGCAGTCGCTGATCGTGACGAAGGCCAAGGGCGGATGGGTGCAGGTTCCGGACGGCGAGACCCTGAAGCCGGGCATGAGCGATCCGCGCGTAGCGGTCCTGCGGGAACGGATGATCCAGGAGGGCGAGCTCGAGGAAGGCGTCCATACCGGCGACGCATATGACGGAGCGCTTGTCGACGCAGTCATGGAATTCCAGCGTCGGATGGGCCTTGAACAGGACGGCGCGATCGGGCCGAACACGTTGACGGAACTCAACACTACGGTTGAGGAACGCATCCGTTTGGTAGAACTCAACCTGGAGCGCCGGCGCTGGATGCAGGCGAATTTCGGCAATCCCTATGTCTTCGTCAACCTGGCGGACCAGACGGTGAAGTTCGTCAAGGATGAGAAGACCATACATGCGGCTTTGACACAGGTGGGCGCGTCCTATCACAGGACGCCGGTATTCAGCGACCAGATGGAGTATCTGGAGTTCAATCCCTACTGGAACGTGCCCTATTCCATCGCCACGAAGGAATACCTGCCAAAATTGAAGTCCAACCCTTATGCGCTCAGGGCGCAGAACATCAACGTACTGCGCAACGAAACCGTGGTGGATCCGGGCGGCGTACCGTGGAATTCATATTCCCGGGCGAAGTTTCCGGTCAAACTCCGCCAGGAGCCGGGCGCCGGCAATGCGCTTGGGCGGGTCAAGTTCATGTTCCCCAACCAGTTCAATATCTATCTGCACGACACGCCGTCGAAATCCAAGTTTGACCGGGCTCAACGGTATTTCAGTCATGGCTGCATCCGGGTGCAGGATCCTTTCGATCTGGCGGAAGTTATTCTGAAGGATCAGGGCATGACGCGCGCCGAGATCGATCAGATCGTCAATTCCGGCAAGCGGACTGTCGTTCGGCTTGAGGAGCGGATTCCTGTTCACGTCGCCTATTTGACCGCCTGGGTCAACAAGGATGGATCTGTGTATTACCGCCGTGACGTCTATGGTCGCGACGAGATCCTCGATGAGGCTCTGACGGCTGCTACCAATTAGAGCCTGGGCTTGTTCCGATTGACTATGAAAGGCGTGGCCGCGTCATTGCGTCCACGCCTTTCCCTTTGATCGCGGATCAAAGCGGATCGCATTTGACCTTCAGCCAGGTTTGCCTTCGGCTGAGAGGGGAAGTCTGGTCAGCGCTCCTTGCCAAGTCCAATCCGCCGGCGCTCGAAATCCCATCGCCAACCAGGCGACCAGCAATTTCCACATGAACTTTCCCGCATGCGACTGATAGCTTGGCGGGGAATCGTCGAATTCGACGCCACTTGGCCTCTCGCGGATCATCGTTCGGATTTCGATCGACGACTGTTGAAACAGCAAGCAACGCTGATAATCGGTTTCCCTTGCTATTCAAAAGTGACTTTACCGCATCTGCAGGCAAGAAGGCGCATTTCGGATCCTGGTTTGATCATGCAGGAAGTGTTGCAGAATGTTAAGTTGATATCAAACAATGACTTTGTACGCGCTTGATTTGGTGTCCAAAGGTAACTGTGAAACGGAAGGCGCTCCTGTTCATGTCTTCAAAGACTTTTGTCCTCGTCCATGGCGTTTGGCACGGCGGTTGGTGCTGGTCCCGCGTCGTCGACATCCTTCGCGCCCGCGGCCACCGTGTTACGGCGCCAACCCTGACCGGGTTGGGCGAGCGGTCGCATCTCCTCTCCGCTGATATTACGCTTGAGACGTTCGTAGCCGATATCGTTCGGCATATTGAATGCGAGGACCTGCACGACATTGTGCTTGTCGGCCACAGTTTCGGCGGCGCTCCGGTGACCGGCGTCGCCGATCGGATCGCTGATCGTCTGGCCAGCCTGATCTATTTCGACGGCATCATGCTGAAATCTGGTGAGACCTGGTTCAGCCTTTTACCGCCGGAATTGGCTGCGGATCGCGCGGCGCTCGCTGAAAAGACGAGCGGCGGCGTCAGCCTGCCGCCGGCGCCGGCGGAAAGTTTCGGAGTGACGCGGCCCGAAGACCGGATTTTCCTTGAAAGCAGGCTGACCCCTCATCCCTTTGCGACATTCACCACTTCGCTGGACTTGAAAGGGCCGAGAGTTGGCAACGGGTTACCGGCCGCCTATATTCACTGCACCAATCCGATCTACGGACCGGCGAACGTTGCTCTTCAGAGGGCGCAGGACTTTGGCTGGCCGGTGAGAGAAATCGCAACAGGCCACGATGCGATGGTCACCGAACCACAGGCGACTGCGGATTTGCTGGAGAATATCGCCTCAACGCTCTGTCAGTAGCGATAAGGCGGGCATTCTTTTGGAAAATCGATAAAACTGCACGGCGTTCGTCCGTGACTGGAAGGGGCCGGAGGTCGCCAGTCTTTCAACCGCTCTTCCATGAAATCGATAACCAGTCTGTTGGAGGCGACGTATTCGCGAAAATCGTCGCTCCTGTGCGTGCGGGTATGCTGGTTGCGCTCGCATATTTCTCGCATGCCCTCGGGACAATTGAGAATCGTGGCATAGCTCGGATGCGATTCGTCGTCCTTCCCGGACCCGCATGCCGGAGGCTTCTTGGGGGAATAGTCAACGGGGTGGTCGCATCGCTCCACTGAAACAGGTCTGCCCTCTTCCAGCAGCCGGTACCGTTTGTTTTTAGGCTTTTTTGCACAGGACAGCGATCGGCCGAGCCCGGTTGGATAAACTTCCGTCTTGACATGAAGATTGTCGTCAAAAGTCAGTTCCGCCGGTCGCGCGTAGGGATCGCACAAGAAGGTGAAGACAAGAGCTCTGAGATCCGGACGGTCAGGTCCCATCAGGCCGAGCCGGTTTTCATGCCAGTATCTGTGGAAGCTGTTCCACTTGTTTTTCGGTTCGCCCTCGCAATCGACGCACTTGCACATCCTGCCGCGACGTTTGCCGTTGAAGGCTGGCGCCGTGACGATGACGCCGTTGAAGAGTTCCGGTTTCCAGCGTTTTATGAGAAGGGACGCCCAGCCGCCGGCGGAATGACCGCCGACGAATATGTGTTCAGGCGGATATCCCTGCGCCTGGTACCGTTCGATCATCCAGACAATGAACTTGGCCCGGTTGCAAACCCAGACCTGGTTGCAGCCATTTTCATCCGGATTGGCGCCGCGCTCAAACCCTGTGCAGGGCGTGACGACCCGCACCTTCAGGCCTTCGACATATTGATTGTCGATGTCGTTCAGCCATTGAGGCCTCGGATGCAGGAGCGGAATATAGCAGTCAGCGCCGTAGTGAACGGATGATCCGTGGTTGAATATGAAAAGGATCTCGTTTTTCGGCGACGCCCCCGCCGTTGCAGGCAAGCACAACAAAAATACCGCGATGATGCTCAGCAACCTTGTTCGCCAGGTCTTTTGTCGCGCCATTGTTTCAATCCCGCGTTTGGACCTTATCCCGAGAGATATCGGTTGAACCAGTCGATGGTTCGCGACCAGGCAAGTTCGGCCGCCGCCTCATCATAGCGCGGCGTTGAATCGTTGTGGAATCCGTGGTTGACGTCCGGATAGATGTAGGCCTCAAATGTCTTTTCGTTTTCGATCAGCGCTTGCTCGTAGGCCGGCCATCCGGAATTGACGCGTTCGTCGAGACCGGCGTATTGCATCAGCATCGCAGCTTCTATCCGCGGCACGTCCGATGCGGCCGGCTGCCGGCCATAGAAGGGAACGGAGGCGGCAAGCTCCGGATATGCGACGGCCAGCGCATTGCAGACGCCTCCGCCATAGCAAAAGCCGACGGCGCCGACCTTACCGCTGGAGTCTTCCGACTTCAGCAAATATTCGAAGCTGGCAAAGAAATCATTCATCAGCTTTTCCGGATCGACCGTGCGCTGCAGCTCGCGCCCCTCCGCGTCATTGCCCGGATACCCGCCGACAGATGTCAGACCGTCCGGAGCCATGGCCAGAAATCCCTGTTTCGCCAGCCGTCGCGCGACATCTTCGATATAGGGGTTCAGGCCCCGGTTTTCGTGAATCACCAGCACGGCCGGCAAGGGATCCTGCGCATTGGCTGGCGCCACGAAATAGCCGCGCACGGAGCCGTTGCCATTGGGAGAATCGTAAGTGATGTATTGCGGCGTGATATCGGGATCGTTGAAAGACACCTGTTCGGCGAGCGCATAATTCGGGCTCAGCATGTCGAGCAGTGCGATTGCCGTCACGCTGCCCGCCGCCCATTTGGCCGAGCGGTCGAGAAACTCACGTTTTGTAATCTTGCCGTGGGCGTAGAAGTCATAGAGTTCGAGCAGTTCCTGGTCGAAATCCTTCGCCGTCAGACGTCCCATGGTCGAACCTTCTCTTTACATTGCCTGTCCAATTGCCAGGAGTGTAACGTCAACTTGGCCCGGTTTCCCCACACAACTTCGCGATCTCGCATAACGTATTGATGTTGCGGGCCGTCATCGCGACACCGAGGCGCTTTCCAAGTTTTGCAACCAGTTTCGACCGCCCGACGCCGTCAGGCGCATGCAGATAGAAGGCGCGATCGGTAAGGTGAAACCTTTCATTTGTTGCGGCGAGCGCTTTTATTGCGTCAAGATCGGCGGCGTCTGATTTCTCAGCGAGAAAAAAGACGTGCGTTTTCTTCGGGTCGCCGTCATGAAACGGATTTGCTCTCAATATGTCGCCTATCTCGGTTTCACGATAGACATAGACGGCCGGTTCGAAATCGGCAGATTTTCCTACAGTCGTCCTAATTGCCCGGGCCATCGCGTCGGTATCCGTCTCTGAGGTTTCAAACACGCAGTTGCCGCTCTGGATGTAGGTCCGAACATTCTCGTAACCGATATTGGCGAGTATTGCGCGCAGGTCCTTCATGGCCAGCTTGTTGTTGCCGCCAACATTGATGCTGCCGAGCAGAGCGACCCATGTAGCCATGTTATGTGATCTCCGTTGTTGACCGATTACTTTTGTCAATGTTGCAGGAACGCGCAAGCGTCGGTAGTGACGGGGAAGCCAAACAAACGGGATCCTACGCCATGAAGATGAGTCTTTTCATCAATCCCGAGCATCGTCCGGGCGATTCTATGCCGGAGCGCCTGCAGGATCATGTCGAGCAGGTGCGCGTGGCCCGGCAGCTTGGTTTCGACGGCGTGTCCATCGGCTCTCACCTGAACTATGGAAACGAGGTCTGGTTTCCCGCGCTCGAAACCCTGATGCGGCTTGCTCCCGAAGCCGAAGGGATGTCGTTGTCGACATGCATGCTGGTTCTTCCGCTCTATCATCCGCTCCATGTCGCGGCCCAGCTTGCGCTCGTGGACGCCGCCTGTGGCGGTCGGGCGATCCTCGGCGTGTCGCCGGGATGGCAGGAGGACGAGTTCCGAATCATGGGATTGGAACACAAGGCCCGGATCAGCCGCTTTGTGGAATCTGTGGATCTGATCAAGCGTCTTTTTACGGAAAACGGCGTCACCTTTAACGGCCGCCATTTTACGGTCGAGGACCTGACGCTCGCCCTGAAGCCGGTGCGAAAACCGCGCCCGCCGTTCTGGTTCGGCGGCAGCGTGGAAAAGGCGGTCGCCAGGGCGGCCAGACTTGCAGACACATCGCTCGGCGACAGCTGGGTGGCCTCGTCGCATCTGACGAAAGACGTGATTGTCGAACAGGCCTCCGTGTTCCGCAATACGTTGTCCGACCTTGGGAAAGACATGCCGGGCGACTTTCCATTGCTGCGCAATGTCGTGGTGGCTCCGGACAAGGAAACCGCGATCCGCGACGCAGGCCCGTTTCTGGAGGCCAGTTATCGCGTTTTTGGCCAATGGGGTCTGTTCACAGACGTGGTCGGGTCTGGCAAGCAGCAGCTCGATTTCGACGAGTTGCTGGCTGGCCGGGTGGTGATCGGCGCGCCGGAGGAATGCGCGGAACAGTTTGCGGATCTGGCGGAAGCGACCGGCTGCACCCGTTTCATCACGAGGATCCAGTGGCTCGGAATGGATCAGAAACTGGTTCTCAGGACGCTTGAGCTACTCGGAGATCGCGTTCTGCCAATGTTGTAGTTCTCGACATCGAGTCGATTTCAACACTTAATTTACCATGAACACACCAAACTGATTTTGATGAAACTTTTATGGACGTCGGTTGTTCTTGTTGCATGGTAAAGATTGCGAAACCCTGTTCAATACTGCTTGTGGAAGACAATCCTCTGGTTGCGTTCGACGCCGCCGACAGGATCGAGAGCGAAGGCTACAGGTGTATCGTCGCACATGACCAGATCAGCGCCCTCAAATTGTTGGAAAATTGTTCAGTTGACTGCGCTCTGCTGGATTTTGATCTGGGCAGGGAAACCAGTGCGGACGTCGCTCTGCAGCTCAACCGGTCCGGTCAGCCTTATGTTTTTGTGACTGGACGCAGCCGGGACGATATCAGGCAATGTTTGGGGTCTGATGTTCAGGTCTTCAGCAAACCTGTCAATTATGCGGATCTGGCCAACAGACTGGTAGATTCGCTCGCCGCGTAGTCAGAACGATTATCCGCCGGTTCTGACAGCAGGTCATGCGCCCATCGGTTTCGCACACGGCATTTCACGGGAAAGTGCATCCGCCTACCTCTCACAGAACGGGTTTGATGCGCTAGCTAAGGCGTCATGTTGTCTTCAAGCGGGAGCGCCCCCATGCTCAGGCATCTTGCCATAGTCGCAATCCTGTCCTTCATTGTCGTGTCGGCGCCGTCTTTGTCGCAGGCGCAACGGTCGCAGGACGCGTCCGCAGCCGAGGGCGTCCTGGCTTTAATTCCCGCGGATTCAAAAACGCAACACATCCTCTCCTCGCCGTCAGGCGATCTGGAATACGAAGCGACCGCCGGTGCGTTCGACCTGTTCGGACAGGACGGCGACCTCTCCGCAAAGGTCTTCTATACGGCCTATGTCGCCGGGGGCCAGTCCAGCGACCGGCCGATCACATTCGTCTTCAATGGCGGGCCCGGCGCCGCCTCGGCCTACCTGCATATTGGCCTCGTCGGTCCGCGTATCCTCGAGTTCGATCGCAACGCCCGCAACGGGACAACGCCTTCCCTGTCGGATAATCCGGACAGCTGGTTGCCCTTTACCGACCTCGTGCTGATCGATCCCGTCGGAACCGGCTGGAGTCGGGCGTCCGGCGGCGATGCGGCGGACCGGTTCTATGGCGTGCGCCAGGACGCCGACAGCCTCGCCAAGGTGATTGCGCTCTATGTCCAGGAAAATGGTCGCCTGGAATCGCCCAAATACCTGCTCGGCGAGAGCTATGGCGGCTTTCGCGCCGCCAAGGTGGCCAAGGTGCTGAAAGACCGGCAGGGCATGCTGGTCACCGGCGTCGTCATGGTGTCCCCGATGATCGAAGGACGATTCCTGACGAGCACGGAAGATGATCCGCTGGCGGCCGCGCTGCTGCTGCCTTCCATCGCTGCCGCCCGTTTGGAGCGTGACGATCAATTCACACCTGAAAAGCTGGCTGACGTCGAACGCTTCGCCATGAACGACTATCTCGTTTCTCTGGCCGGGCCGCCCCCGACGGGTGACGAAGCGACGGTATTCTACACGCGCGTTTCGGATATAACCGGCATTCCTCAGGATGACGTGGAAGCCGGACGCGGTTTCGTTGGGGGATTCCTGGCGAAGAACACAGCGGGAAGAAACGAGATCGTAAGCCGTTACGATTCCGCGCTCGCCGCCCCTGACGCTTATCCGGAGCGAGGCTACGTTCGCAATGACGATCCCGTCCTCGACGGCTATACACGGGCCTACGGGTCGGCCTTAGCCACCTACGCCAATCGGGAGCTCGGCTACGAATGCCGTCTCACCTATGTTCTGCTCAACAACGAGATCAACCGGCGCTGGGACTGGAGAGGCAGCCGCTCAACGTCCAGCGCGAGCGATGATATCCGCGATCTCCTCTCGGTGATTCCGTCCTTCCGCCTCATGATTGTTCATGGTTACAGCGATACGTTGACGCCTTACGGCGTCAGCCGTTTCGTGCTTGATCACCTGCCTCCCGCACTCGCTGTCGGCCGCACTGATCTGCGCGTCTATCGCGGCGGTCACATGTTCTACACGAATCCGGGGTCGCGCCGGATGCTGACGCAAGACATGCGCGCATTCTACGAGAGAAGCGGAACATGAAGCTCGGCACCAAAACTTTGTTTGAGTACTTTCTTTAATATTGATAATAGAAATACAATATATAGACGCGGCAAAGTCAAATAGAAACGTGTTAAATTTCTTTACAAATCTTTATAAATAAATTATTATATTGTGTTGTGAAATATTTTTAGTATTTCTATCTTCTTTTCGCGAATAACTTGCATTTTTGCGATAAGAGAGGAGTAGAAATTGAAAAGAGCAATCAAGGTAGCAGTAATTGCTTGTGTTGCGGCGGTTAGTATCACTTCCGCTTATGCATATAAGTCACACTGTGAGTGGAACATTACTTCTTTCAATGTTGAAGGTGGCCGCAATATCGCCGTCAGCTATTTCGAACACCCTCACCAACCGGAGGCCGTTAAAACTTATGTCAAGACGCTTCGTGATGCAGGCATGACTGTCATCACCCAGAAAGATCTTGTGCGGGGTGTAAGAATTCCGCCGATTGCAGATGGCAAATCACTCGTCATCGTATTTGAGGAAATGCCCCGAGACATCGTAAACTCCCACTTTCCATCTCCGGACACGGATATGCACATCGTCCAGATCGATAAGCGCGCCACGGACAGTCTGGTCAACAGCGTGAAGGCCAACTACACCTCGCGTGAACTTGCGGCGCATCCGATCAAGGATGAGCAGGTTGATGTCTATGTCGACGCCTACCTGGCCCATTACCGGCAGCTCAAGAAGCAGTAATTGCAAGTGTGAGTGACTTTTTTTGGTTTGTTGTTCCGGCTGGCCGCGGTCGGCCGGTCGGAATTTTACCGAAACAGCCAATTCCGACAATCCGTGGTTCTGCGTCCGCTTGCGGTGCCATCTCTTTTGAGACACTATTGCTCGAATTCCCGTTTACCGGAAACAGAGCATGGTGAGTTTAAGCGCCAGAGAGTCCGGCATTGTTTTTAAGATCATGGGCGAATTGGCCAGCGACCATGATCCCACGGAACTGCGCCGGCAAGTCGGTCCGCTGATCATGGATCTGCTCAAGGCTCAGTATCTCGCTTCCTATGTCTGGGACGAAAACTCTTCGATCTTCGGAAACCGCATCGCCTTGAACATGTCGGACGACAATCTGACGTCTTATGAAGACTATTACCAGTTCCATGACCCGATTACCCCGCGCTTGCAGCGGCGCCGGCGCACGACGAGCGTCAACGAGGTGATGTCCCGCCGCGCCTTCGAGCGCAGCGAATTCTTCAACGACTTTCTGAAGAGAGACGGTCTGTGTTTCGGCATCAACTACTATGCCTATAGCGGCGACACGAATATCGGCGATCTCCGAATATGGCGCGGGTTCGGGCGGGAGGACTTCCAGAGCCGCGACATCGAAATTCTCGACCTGATCGGGCCGGCCTTCACCAACGCGATGCGTCTCGCTCTTGCCCGACAGGCTGACCGGGACGGACCGTCGCGCGAGATCATGCTGAACGCGATCGAGCGCGCGTCGCGGGCATGTGGCCTGACGGATCGTGAAAAGCAGATCGCCGCTGCGCTCGCTTCAGGCAGGACGGATCAGCAGATCGCTGATCTTTGCTTCATCTCTGTTTCGACCGTGCGCACGCATGTGAAGAACATCTATCGCAAGTTCGGCGTCGGCAGCCGAACCCAGCTCATTCATCGCATCACCCTGCAATAGCTGGCCTGAATATCCTCAATATTGGGGATAGGAACTGTATCACGACTGCCGGATACTCCCTGTTTGATCGTTATTTGTTGCGGATCATGTTCCGGGAGACGCGCCATGAAGAATCCAACCGAACTGGGTGTTCACGAGGCTGTCGACGCGATGCGCTCGGGCGCGCTGTCGAGCCGGACGCTCGTTGATGCGCTCATTGAACGTAGCGAACGTCATTCCGATCTCGGCGCGTTCACCGCGGTTGACTGGGACCGTTTGCGCGACGACGCCGACCAAGCCGACGCGAAGGCTCAGAAGGAGACGCCGCTCCATGGCGTTCCACTCGTGATCAAGGCCAATATCAATACGGCGAAACTCACCACGTGCGCAGGCACGGGCTCTCTG
Source organism: Flavimaribacter sediminis (assembly GCF_019492055.1). Classification (GTDB taxonomy): domain Bacteria; phylum Pseudomonadota; class Alphaproteobacteria; order Rhizobiales; family Rhizobiaceae; genus Flavimaribacter; species Flavimaribacter sediminis. The sequence continues at coordinate 1,348,934 of NZ_JAICBX010000002.1, forward strand.
AAAGATCATGTCGCCAAGGCTGATGCGTCGGCTGTGGCGCAGCTCTTCGACGCCGGAGCTCTGCTCGGCGCGAAGGGCAACATGCATGAGTTGGCGTTTGGCGTCACGAGCAACAACGCCGTGACGGGCGCAGCCCGCAATCCTTATGATCAACGGATGAGCCCGGGCGGATCCAGTGGCGGCGTTGCGGCGGCGGTCGCCGCCGATCTGATGCCGGCAGGCGTAGGAACCGACACTGGCGCCTCGGTACGCCTACCAGCGGCGTTGTGCGGCGTGGTCGGATTCCGACCGACGGTCGGTCGCTACAGCAATGACGGCGTTGTGCCGATTTCCCATACCCGCGATACGGTCGGCCCGATCGCCAAATCCGTCGCCGATGCTCGTCTGCTCGATGTGGAGATGAGCGGAGACAGCAGCAAACCTGCAAATCTCCGGCTCTCTGATTTGCGGATCGGCGTGCCCAGGATCACCTTCTACCAGGATCTGGAAGCTGACGTCGACGCGGCCGCCCAAGCCTTTATAAAGGCCCTGGAGGACGCCGGGGTCACGCTTGTCGAAGCCGATATCCCGGAGCTTATGGAAACGGATGAAGCCGTCAGTTTCCCGGTGGTGCTCTACGAATTCATGCAGGATCTTCCGGCCTACCTGAAAGAAAACGGTCTGGATCTTACCATGGAACAGATATGCGCCGAGGCGGGCAGCCCTGACGTGAAGGGCTTGATCGCGTCGCTGCTCGGCGAGGGCGCGATGCCGGAAGATGCGTATCGCAACGCCATTGACGTCGCGCGCCCCAAACTTCGAAAACTGTATGCCGACCATTTCGCAGAACACCAGCTTGATGCAGTGTTGTTTCCGACGGCTCCCTTGACGGCGCGTCCGATCGGAGAGGACGAAACCGTGGAGCTAAACGGCGCGCGCGTTCCGACTTTCGCGACATTCATCCGCAATACCGACCCGGGAAGCAATGCGGCTATTCCCGGCATCAGCATTCCTGTCGCTCTTTCCTCCACCGGCTTGCCAATCGGCATGGAACTGGATGGACCGGAAAACTCCGACAGCCACCTGCTTGCCGTCGCAGAGATGCTCGAAGACATCGCGGCGTTTTCATCCAAACCGAATTTATGACAAGAACCGGGAGAAATCCGATGAATAGACGGACGCTTCTTAAATCATCCACCGCAGCGGCGCTGCTTGCAATGACGCTCGCCGGCCCGGTCACGTCGGCCTTCGCGGCCGACGATCCGGTCAAGGTCGGCATCCTCATTCCACAATCCGGGCCTGGCGGACTATTCGGTCCGTCGAGCAAGAACAGCGCCGAACTTGCAGTCGAGGAAATCAACGCCGGCGGCGGCATTCTGGGCCGGATGGTCGAACCGTTCTACGCCGATGTCGGCGGACCGCCCTCCGATGCGATCCAGGCGGCGCTCAAGCTTTGGAAAGGCGAGAAGGTCGACGCCTTCATCGGCATGCATGACAGCGCCGTGCGCGGGGCGCTGGACAATCTCTTCAAGGGACAGGTCCCCTATATCTATACGCCGGTTTATGAAGGCGGTGAATGCGCAGACGGAGTCTATGTTCTCGGTGAAACGCCTGCGCAGCAGCTTGAACCGGTTATACCGTGGATGGCCGAGAACAAGGGCGCATCGAAATGGTACCTGATCGGCAACGACTACAATTGGCCGCGCGACACCAATGCGGCGGCCAAGACCTATATCGAGGCTTCGGGCGGAACCGTGGTCGGTGAGGAATATCTCCCCTTTACCGCTGACAACTTCGATTCCAACCTCGCCAAGATCAAGGACAGCGGCGCTGACGCCGTTCTGGTGACGCTGGTCGGCGGCGCTTCGGTCGGCTTCAACCGGGCGTTCGCAAGCTTCGGCCTTTCCGATGATGTGACGCGTCTCGGCACACTGATCGAGGAAAATACACTGGCGGGCATCGGCGCGGAAAACTCGAAGAACCTCTTTTCCTCCGCCGGGTACTTCGCGAATATAGATACAGAGCCGGCAAAGAAGTTTGCAGAAGCCTACAAGGCGAAGTTTGGCGATGACGCGCCAGTGCTGAATTCACTCGGCGAATCCGTCTATGACGGACTTCTGCTTTTGAAGGCGATCGCCGACAAGGCTGGCTCGCTCGACGTCGCGGCCATGGAGAAGGCCGCCGAGGGTGTAAGCTACAGCGGACCGCGCGGCGAAGCGACGCTCGAGCAGCGGCACACGACCAAGGACATCTACCTCGCAGAGGCCAACGGCGCGGATTTTACCGTCGTCGAGACCTTCAGCAATGTCGGCGCAGGCGACAACTGCCAGTGAGGGCAGGATGGAACTCGTCGCGCTACAGGGGCTGAATTTCGTCTATATCTCGCTGACCCTGGCGCTCGTCGCGCTGGGGTTGGCCGTTGTCTTCGGTCTGCTCGGCGTCATGAACATGGCGCATGGCGAATTCGTTATGCTCGGCGCCTACAGCGTTCTTGTTGTTCAGAACGCCGGACTGCCCTTGCTCGCCGCCCTGCCGCTCGCGCTCGCTGTTTGCGCAGCCGTCGGCTGGCTTCTGGAATATTTCGTGATTCGCCACCTGTACAGGCGACCTTTCGACACGCTGCTCGCCACCTGGGGGCTGGCCATTCTCATGCGTGAAATTGTCGAGGCTGTCTTTGGGCGTGACTACAAGAGCGTCAATCAGAGCTTGCCAGGCACGGTGGAGGTCTTCGGCGCCGTCTATCCGGCCTATCGCGTTGTTCTTATGGCGCTGATGGTCGCTTTCTTCGCCGGACTTTTCCTGTGGTATCGGCGCAGCAACACCGGCGCGCGCATCAAGGCGATGGTCTCGAACCCGGCGCTGGCCACGGCCGTTGGCGTCAATACGGCGGTCCTTGCCCGCGGCGCTTTCATTTTCGGCGTATGCATGGCGGGCCTCGCCGGCGTCGCACTCGCTCCTCTCGTACGGGTCGAACCCTATATGGGAATTGACTACCTGCTGTCCTCTTTCTTCATCCTCGTGGTGGGCGGGCTGGGTTCGCTCGTCGGGCTGCTGGTCGGATCGACGGTCATTGGCGGGTCCGACGCCATCGTTTCGGCGATCACAAGCAAGACTGGCGGCTATATGACCGTCCTCGTCATCTCGATTCTTTTTCTCTGGCTGAGACCGAATGGCATCGTCGCGCGCGATTAACGTCCTCTTCCTGATCGGGCTGCTTCTCGTTCCCTTCATGTGGGACAGTTTCGTCGCCTATCAGCTCGGCCTTTTCCTGCTTTATGGCATGGTCGGCCAGGGCATCGGGCTGTGCTGGGGCAGGGCCGGCTTTCTGCCGCTTGGACAGGCGTTGTTCTTCGGCGTCGGCGCCTATGTTTTCGGATTCGCCCTGAAGCTGGAGGCGGGCCCCCTCATTCTGGTCGCTGGTCTTCTCGCCGCCATCCTATTGCCGGCGTTGATCGCCTTTGTGGTCGGCTTCCTCGTCTTCATCCGGCAGATCGGATCGGGTCCCTATTTCTCGTTGATCACGCTGGCGCTGACCATGCTGGGATTTCAGCTCGCCAATTCGATGGACTGGCTGACCGGCGGTTTCAACGGCATGACCGGCATACCGGCGCTTCCGGGAACCGATACCTACGAGACGCTCTACTATGTCATCTGGGCGGCGTTGGTTCTCGTTTCCGGTGTGCTCGCCTATGTGGGGACCGCCCCGTTCGGGCAATTGCTGGGCGCAACAGCGCAAAACGAGGAAAGACTGCAATATTTCGGCGTCAACACCGCGCTCCTGAAGGCGATCGCCTTCGCGATCAGCGCCGCGGTGGCCGGGCTCGCCGGAGCGCTCTTTGCGCCGCATCAGGGGATCGTGACGCCGCAGTCCGTCGGCTTCCTGCTGTCTGCCGAAATCGTCGTATGGACAGCGGTTGGCGGGCGCGCAAGTCTCATGGGGCCGGTGCTCGGCGCTATCCTGATCGGTTTCATGGCGTCGGAACTGCGCGACAGCTTCCAATACTGGGAGGTGCTGATCGCGCTGGTCTTCGTCGTCGTGGTGATCCGTTTTCCGGGCGGGCTCTGGAGCCTCGTTGAAGGTCTGGCGCGCCGTTTGCCGTCAATCGGCGCGAAGGGAGCGCGCAAGCGGGATCTCGAGACAGACAAATCCCGGGCCGATGGATCGGTCCGGCTCGCATTCGAGGATGTCGAACTCGTTCTCGGTCCCGTGCGTATTCTCGACAAGCTCTCTTTCCGCATTGATACGCCGGGCGTTCACAGCATCATAGGGCCGAACGGCGCCGGAAAGACTTCCGCCTTCAACGTATTGACCGGGCGCCTGAAGCCGACCGCGGGGCGCATCGAGTACAATGGCGCAACGGTCGGCGGATTGTCGCGCCACCGGATCGCACGCAAGGGCATTGCTCGAAAGCTCCAGATCCCGTCGGTGTTTCCGGATCTCAGCGTCGACCGCAACCTGGATATCGCGCTTTGGGCAGGCAATCTCACGCTCTCGCAAATGTTCACTCTTCGCCCGTTTCGTTGGTCAACGCCGCTTCTCAACGAGATGTACGACATCTTCCCGTTCCTGGAAGACGGTCGCCAGCCGGCGGGTTCGCTGTCGCTCGGGCAAAGGCAGATGCTCGATTTCGCAATGACCTGCCTCACCCAGTCGCCACTCTTGCTGCTGGACGAACCCTGCGCCGGGCTATCTTCGTCTGAAACGGGCGAGATGATCGACGCCATAGAACGCATCGTCGCGACCACCGGATCAACGGCGATCATCATTGAACACGACATGCAGGTGGTCGAACGCCTGTCGAACCACGTCCTCGTGCTGAACCAGGGCGCCTTGCTGGCAAACGGCGCGATGGAGGAGATTCGTTCCAATCCTGCCGTGCAGGCGGTTTATGGCGGAGGCAGCAAATGAGCAAGCCGCATTCACTTGCAATCAGCAAGCTTTCTGGCGGCTACGGTGACGTAACCGTCATCCGCGACGTCTCGCTGACGGTGGAACCCGGCAAGATCGTCTTCGTCACCGGTCGCAACGGCGTTGGCAAGACGACGTTGATAAAGCTGATTGCCGGCCAGCTTGCAGCCCAGTCCGGCAACATCCTCTTCGGCGAACGCGATATGCGCGCGGAACCACCGCATGCGCGTCGTGCGATCGGCATTGGCTACGCCCCGCAGGAATCCGTCGTCTTCGACGATCTTTCCGTGCGCGAGAATCTGACGCTGCAGTATCGGGATCGTGACCTTGCGCGTTACGAGGCGCTGTTTGCTTCTTTCCCGCGGTTGCGGGAACGCCGCGCCCAACGGGCCGGGACCCTCTCCGGCGGCGAGAAGAAGATCCTTTCTTTTTGCCGCGCCGTCGCGGAGGACACCCAGCTTGTCATGCTTGACGAGCCGACCGAGGGCGTTCAGCCGGAAAATATAGAGCGGATGGCGACGCATGTCGCAACCGAGGCCGGCAAGGGGCGAGGCTTCCTGATTGTCGAACAGAATCTCGGATTTGCGGAGCGCCTTGCCGATCACGCCCATGTTCTCGATCACGGCGCGTGCATATTCGAGACGCCCGGAGGCGCAGACTTGAGAGCGCGGCTTGCTGAAAGACTGGCTCTGTAGAGCGAGCGCCGTCATCAGGCGATCGTCACGCCTCCGTCAGCGACGATGACCTGTCCGGTAATGAAACTGGACGCCGGTGAGGCCAGAAATGCGGCGATCGGACCGATTTCCTCAGGCATGCCGATGCGCCGCAGCGGCGTCGTCTGCGTACGGCGCGCAAGGCTCTTCTCGTCCTCCCAAAGCTTGCGGGCGAAATCGGTCTTGACCAGACCCGGAGCAATACAGTTCACCCTGATATTGTCCGGGCCGTGCTCGACGGCGAGATTCCTTGCAAGTGAAAAGTCAGCGGCCTTCGAGATGCCGTAGGCGCCAAGGACTTCGGTGCCGCGCAGTCCGGCTATCGACGAGATGATTACGATGGCCCCGCCGCCTTTTTCCTTCATGCCGGGCGCAACACGGTTGCAGAGCCAGAGATTGCTCTTGATATTCGAACTCATGATCTTGTCGAACGCCTCGTCCTCGATACCCTCCAGCGGCCCGAAATAGGGATTGACCGCGGCGTTGCAGACGAGGATATCCGGTGTTCCGAGTTCACGGGTCGTGACGGAAATCAGTTCTTCAACGTCCTGCTTGCGGGAAATATTGCAGGGCTGCGCGATGGCCGTTCCGCCACTGCCTGTGATCTTGTCAGCGACTTCCCGGCACGGCTCCGCATTGCGACTGGAAATCACGACTTTCGCGCCGAGATCCGCCATCGTCTCTGCGATTGCCCGGCCGATCCCGCGGCTGGATCCGGTTATGACGGCGACCATGCCGTCCAGTTGAAATCTTCCGGCGGACATGATGAATCTCCTCGAATTAAGCCTTCAGAGCCAAGTCTTTCGCGGCCCCGGCCGCCCGTGAAAGCTCTTCTTGCCGAAGTTCCTTCCTGGACAATTTGCCGACCGGGGTTTTCGGCAACGCATCCCTTATTTCGAGCATACCCGGCATTTCGTGACGGCCGAGCTTGTCGGACAGAAAAGATTGCAATTCTTCTAGTGTGAGCGTATCGGCGCCGGCTTTCAGTGTAACGAAGGCCTTTGCGACTTCGCCCCGATAGCTGTCTGGCGCACCGATCACGATGCATTCAGCCACCGCCGGATGTTCGTATATCGCCTGTTCGATCATCTGGGGGTAGACGTTGAAGCCGCCGGAAATGATCATGTCCTTCTTTCGGTCGACGATATAGAAAAAACCGTCCTCGGCCATGTATCCGACGTCTCCGGTAAGAAAGAAACCGTCGGCAAAGGACGAGGCCGTTTCCTGAGGTCTGTTCCAGTAGCCGCGCGTCACGTTTTTTCCCTTGATCCGCAATTCGCCAATTTCGCCCGGCGACAAGATCCTGTGAGGATCCTCCAGCGAGACGATCTGAAGTTCAATACCAGGCAAGGGTATGCCGATGGAGCCGTGCCTGGTTTCTCCGAAAGGCAGCAGATTGGTGCCAGACGGAGAGGTTTCGGTCATTCCCCAACCGCCGGCCAGACGTTGGCCCGTCAGCTTCTCAAAGCGCTGGCCAACCTCGATCGGCAGCGGCGCTCCGCCAGACGCACAGCGTTGCAGCGAAGAAATGTCGCGGTTCATAAGGTCGGGATGATTTACAATGGCGATCCACATGGTTGGAACGCCCGGAAAGCTGGTGATCTTTCGCCGTTCGATATCCTCAAGCACTTTTCCGGCGTCGAACCGCATATGCAAAACGAGTTCGCATTGGCGTTTGACGGAAAGCAGCATCACCGCCGAAAGCGCATAAATATGGAAAAGCGGCAGCACGCAAAGCACGATTTCGGTTTCATCCGGACGGCCGTAAAGGCCCGAATACCAGGCGTCGTACTGGCTGACGGCGGCGCTGAGATTCGCGTGGGTGAGGATGGCGCCTTTCGGCAAACCGGTTGTGCCGCCAGTATATTGCAGCAAGGCGATGTCGTCGGGACCGACCGCCGGCCATTCCGGCGGAACGGGCGCGCTGCAGAACTCGTCAAAACGGATCACGCCGTCGCGTTCGATGATTGCGTCGCGTGCGGGGCCTGGATCGCCAAAAGCTGCATCGTCGCCCACAATCACGGTTCCAGCCAGACCGTCTTCCATCAGCTTGACCGCATTTTCGAACATCCCTCCAACGTTGGTCGTCACGATCGTTTGTGCGCCGGAGTCTGTCATTTTGTGAGCGAGTTCGCGACGGGCGTCGAGCGGCGACAGGTGGACGACCCGGGCCCCGGCTCTCAGAATTCCGAAAAAGGCGATCAGATGGTAAGGAGAGTTGGGCATGTAGAGAGCGATGCAGCGATCGCCGCCATACCCTTTCGCCAGTAGAGATGCGGCGAGTTTCTCTGCCTGCGCCTGCAATTCCTTGTAGGATATTGTCCAGTCACGAAAATGAACGACCGTGCGATCGCCGTCCGCCGCGGCGGCGGCTTCGAGAAGTTGTGGCACGGTGCTTGCCGGAATTGGACAATCCCAACGCAAACCTGGCGGATAGAATTGCTCCCAGGGATAAGGCCGAGAATTCATGTGTCGCAACTCCTCCCAGATAGGCGTATTCGGTCGGGAGGGATGGCGCAGCCACAACCCGCGGCGACGCCGAATACGATGCCAGGAAGCCCGGCGAGACAGACAGGCTTCATCAGCCAGATCCCTCCGCCGCAACAAGCGAGATAAGCCGCTCCAGCCATCGACGCATGTCATGCGGATCAGGGTGGCGACCAGCGTCGCATCCGCCAGAATTCCTGGTTTTTGCCGGCACGGCTCCTCCCGGTTTCGCAAGGCGAAACACTCTTCGCGTCGGTATGATCATTGGTATGTCGGCCCCTGAGGATTGTCAACTCGGGGCGACGGACCTCCCGCGGCCGGTCTGACCGGCAGGCTTGAAAGCCGCCGACGGACCGGATTCGACGCTGCTGTTCGCAGGTCCGGTGGAAAGAAGGTATAATAAAATCCGGTTTCAGACTTCGATGAGGTAACGCCATGTTCTCATATGCGCAGGCGCTGAAATTCGTGCTTAGATGGGAGGGGGGGTTTGTCGACGATCCGGACGATCGAGGCGGCCGCACAAACAAGGGCGTCACCCAGGCCACCTACGACGCATGGCGCAGCGGCAGGTCGCTCTCTTCAAAGGACGTGCTGTACATCACGGACGGCGAAGTGGCGGACATTTATCAGTCCATGTACTGGAAAGGCGCCCGATGCGACCGGTTGCGGGACAAGATGGCGTTCTGCCAATTCGATACGGCCGTCAATATGGGCCCCAGACGCGCTGTACGGATCCTCCAGCGGGCGACAGAATGCGAGGAAGACGGAGTCTTCGGAGCGGCGACGCAGGCGGCGTGCGACGGATGCGATATCGACTCTGCGCTGCTTGCCTACACCGAGATACGCGCCACCTACTACCACATGTTCGCAATGAAGCCAGGTCAGGGGAAGTTTCTAAAGGGATGGATGAACCGGTTGAATTCGCTTAGAAAAGCGCTCGGATTTCCGGCGACGGAAACGATGAGCGGCGAAGTGTCCGAAACCACGGCGCGTATTCCGGATCTTGCCGAAGGCGAGGCCCTGGACGAGAATTGATGACAACACCGGCGTCAGCGGCTGCGAAAGGCGCAAAGGCTTCGAGCTCGGAGCAATCTTTTTCCATGAACACCTTGCAATCATCACGATTCGGTGTCATTTACGCCACGTCGCACGCCGCGCGTAGATGACCGGACAACGGATCAGCGGTAACAGATGCGACCCTGCAATTGTCCCCCAAGATCGTTGCCTGCACGCCGCGCCCGTCACGGGCGCCCCCGATTTGGCTGCCGATCTACGCTGGTTTCCTGAAAGAAAAGAAACAATAGCACCGCGTGAACCGGTCAATGACCGCGCGCGGGCAGGAAAGACTGTTTTGACTACATTTAATGATCTCGGCCTCGCCGAGCCCGTCCTCAAGGCTGTGAAGTCCGAAGGATACGATACACCCACACCTATCCAGGCGCAGGCGATCCCCATCATGATAGCCGGTCGTGACGTTCTGGGAATCGCCCAGACCGGCACCGGCAAGACGGCGGCGTTTGTGCTGCCGCAGCTCGATCGGCTGGCGCGCAACCGCAGAAAGCCGCGCCCGAAAACCGCCGCGGTTCTGATTCTTGCGCCGACCCGTGAACTGGCCTCCCAGATCGCCGATTCGATCCGGACCTACGGCCGCGCGCTCAAGCCATCGATCGCCATCGTGATCGGCGGCGCCAAACCCGGACCGCAAATCCGCACGCTGGCCAACGGCGTCGACTTCATCGTCGCAACGCCTGGCCGCCTGCTCGACCACCTGGAATCAGGCGCCGTCACTCTTCAGGACACTGGATCAGTCGTTCTTGACGAGGCCGACCAGATGCTGGACCTCGGATTCATGCCGACGATCCGCAAGATCCTCGGACGCGTTCCCTCGCAACGTCAGACACTTTTGTTCTCGGCCACGATGCCGAAACAAATCCGCAGCCTCGCCAATGATTTCCTGTCGGATCCGGCGGAAGTATCTGTGGCGCCGGTCTCAAAGCCGATCACGCGCATCGACCAGAAGGTGGTGTTCCTCGACGGAAGGGCGAAACCCCGCACGCTCTCGACGATGCTCAAGGACGCCGCTGTCGAACGCGCGGTTGTCTTTACCCGCACGAAGCACGGCGCAGACCGGCTCTGCAAGCAGCTTGACCGCGACGGCGTCCACGCCCAGCCGATCCATGGCAATCGCAGCCAGGGACAGCGCGAGCGGACGCTTTCGGCTTTTCGCAACGGCAAGCTTTCGACCCTGGTCGCAACCGATATCGCTGCAAGAGGCATCGACATCGACGATGTGACGCATGTCTTCAACTACGACCTTCCGAATGTGCCGGAAGTCTATGTGCATCGTATCGGGCGCACCGCTCGCGCAGGCAAGACAGGTCACGCCGTGGCGTTCTGTACGACGGCCGAGCGCTCGCTGCTGCGCGATATCGAGCGGCTGACGAATATCCGCATTCCGGTAATGGACGGGGCGGTCAACGACAACACGCCGGAGATCGCTGACGACCGCCCAAGCGAAAAGCCGCATGGCGAACCAAACCGGGAGGCTGATGGCGCGGGACGCGCGAAGAAACGGAAGCCGCGTCACCGCAACAGGAACAAGGCGCGCGCCGAAGGCGACAAGCCGGTCGCGTTCGGCGAGCCGTCCGAACAAAACCGTCGTCGTCGCAAACGCGGCAAGCCGTCGGCGGAAAATCGTCCGCAGGAGGCCGCCCGCCCGCATGGTGGAAAGAAGAAGCACCGGAAGGGCAATCGTCCAGGCGCCGGCGGGCAGGAATCCGCAGGCCTTAACCGGATGCTTGAGAGGGCCAGCCTCTGACGGGCAAGCGCGTAACACCATCATGATACAGGAGGGCCGCCGGATACTGTTTCGGCGGCCCTTTCCGGTTTTAAGCGATCACTTTCAGTTCATTTCTACTGCCAATTTGTCTAAGCTGCCGTAGATTGTCTTCCGTGTATCAAGAAGAACGAGGAATGAACGTATGAAACGCCTCATCTATGTTGTGCTGGCGCCGTTGTTGTTTTCCGCCTGCCAGACCGTGCCGACCTATGGCAATGTCAGCGACATCACCAATCTGAACGGCGTCGCACAGGCGCCCGCGTTTGCAGCCTTGCGAGACCGGGGTTATCAACGGGTTATCAATTTCGGGCAAACATCCGTCTGGTGGAACAGCACTACCAGCACATGCGCTCAGATCACCGTGACCGGCGGAGGCGTTTCCGACGTCCAGTCCGTGCCCGCAAGCGATTGCAGTCGATAGAATTCACGAAACGCCGCGCCTGACTGGATCTGGGCGCGCGTCGTTTCGGACTTGAATAGCCTTGCTGCTGGTCCATCTAAGGTTCCCTGTACGCAGGGAGCTTTATGATGACGTCCAATAGATTTTTTATCGCCGGTTTGGCGATCGTTTTCGCCGCGGCGCTATCTCCTTCGGCGGTTCTGGCTCAGGATTTCAACGCAACGCCGCCTAATGCTTCCTGGCAGGAGCCGGCGTTTACCGGCCAGACCCGTGCTCCGGTCATTGACGAGACAATTGAACTGAAACAGGAGACCATCGTCGATGGTCTGCGCAATCCCTGGGGCGTGGACGAATTGCCAGGCGGCGGCTGGATCATTACCGAACGGCAGGGAGCCATGCGTCTGGCGGATCCGGAAGGCGCTCTGTCGCGACCGATCGATGGCCTGCCGGAAGTCGATGCTCGGGGACAGGGCGGGTTGCTCGACGTTGTCGTACGGGATGATTTCCAGTCGACGCGGCGCGTCTGGTGGAGTTACGCCGAACCAAGAGGCGGCGGCGCCAACGCCACAGCTGTAGCGACAGGCGTCCTGTCGCCTTCCGGCGAAGCCATGACAGAGGTTAAGGTCATCTTCCGCCAGGAACCGGCCTGGGTTTCGACAAAACATTACGGGTCGCGGCTTGTTTTCGACCGGGAGGGCGCCCTCTTCGTAACGACAGGAGAGCGATCCGATCCTGAACCGCGTCAACTGGCGCAGGATGTCGGAACAACGCTTGGCAAGGTCGTGCGGATCAATCCGGAGGGCGGCCCGGCCGCAGGCAATCCGGAAATTCCGGGCGGCTTGCCGGAGATCTGGTCCTACGGGCATCGAAACCTGCAATCGGCGGCGATAGCGCCGGACGGCGCATTGTGGACGGTGGAGCACGGGCCGCGCGGCGGCGACGAACTCAACCGGCCGGAACCGGGTCTGAACTATGGCTGGCCGGTGATTACCTATGGCGAAAACTACAGCGGCGCACGGGTCGGCGAGGGACTGACACAGATGGAAGGCATGCAGCAGCCGGTCTACTACTGGGATCCGGTCATAGCGCCGAGCGGCATGGCCTTTTACGAAGGCGCGATGTTTCCCGACTGGCGGGGCAGCGTGCTGATCGGCGGATTGCGCGGACAGGCCCTGGTCCGGCTGGTCATCGAGGATGGGAAGGTCAGGGGCGAAGCCCGGTATCTACAGGGCGAGGCGCGCATTCGCGACGTCGACGTTGCGCAGGACGGCGCTGTCATGATCCTGACAGACGGAAGCTCCGGCGCGCTCATCCGCCTCGAGCCGGACGCCTGACGAAAGAACGGCGCAGCCTTGAAAGGCCCGGCGGCGCTCATCATATAGGGTTTCGGAAGGACGACCTTCCAGTCTCCATCAAATCAAACGGGACGACCCTGCATGGTGATAGTCATGTCCTGGGTTTTTCTGCTTTTCGCCGGCCTGTTCGAAGTCGTCTGGGCTTTGTCGATGAAACAGTCGGAGGGGTTTACGCGTCTTGCCCCGTCGTTCGTTACGCTCTGTGCGATGATTGTGTCGTTTTCACTGCTCGCGCTGGCCATGCGCAGCCTTCCTCTCGGAACTGCATACATGATCTGGACCGGTATCGGCGCAGTCGGCGCGCTTGTTGTCGGCGCGATGTTCCTGGGTGAGGCCCTCACGCCGCTGCGCGTCTCGGCCGCGCTGCTGATCGTCGCAGGCATCGCGGTCATGAAGCTGAGCCACTGAAACGTAACTCGAATCAGGAGCGCTGGTTGACCCGTTTTGACAGCTGTGCCGCGTCTTCCACACGCTCCGAGTATCGATCAACCAGATAATCCGAGCGCCCGCGCACCATCCAGGTGAATTTCACCAGTTCCTCGACCACGTCGACGATCCGGTTGTAATAGGCCGACGGCTTCATCCGGTCGTTTTCGTCGAACTCCAGGAACGCCTTTGCGACGGACGACTGGTTGGGGATGGTCACCATCCGCATCCAGCGCCCCAGCACGCGCATCTGATTGATCGCGTTGAAGCTCTGTGATCCGCCGCTGACCTGCATGACAGCGAGCGTCTTTCCCTGTGTCGGGCGCACGGCTCCCAGTGAAAGCGGTATCCAGTCGATCTGGGCCTTCATGATTCCGGTCATCGCGCCATGACGTTCGGGCGACACCCAGATCATGCCTTCGGACCAGCTGGCCAGGTCGCGCAGCTCGCGCACCTTTGGATGATCGGGCTCCTCTGCATCAGGCAGCGGCAGGTCGCGCGGATCAAAGATGCGCGTTTCGCAGCCGTGCCATTTCAGAAGGCGTTCCGCTTCCAGCGCGACCAGTTTGGAGAAGGAGCGTTTTCTGAGCGAGCCGTACAACAAAAGTATGCGCGGTGGATGCCCCGGGTCGTCGTCGCTTTTCAGATATTCGGTTATAACCGGCCGCATCCGGCTGAAATCGACATTTGGCAGATCCTGTTCGATAGGATTATTCACACACTCAACCTTATTCTTGTACGCTACGCCTTTTTGCCAACATCTATATCGCCGTCCTCGCCGAGTTGCCAATTGCAATAGGCCCAGGCAAAAACAGCGCCCGCGCATTGCGCCACGATAAAGGGCAGGACGTCCTGTGGACGAATTCCGGCGAAGGTGTCGGAAAAACCACGCGCGATCGTGACCGCAGGATTGGCGAAGGATGTCGAGGCGGTAAACCAGTAGGCGGCGGTGATATAAAGGCCGACGCCCATGGCGACCGCGTTTTCGCGCATTCTGATGGTCAGCAATATCGTCATGAGCAGGCCGAAAGTCGCGACGCCCTCGGCAAACCATTGCGACCCGCCGGTTCGCTCCTTCAGCGAGAACTGGATGAGCTCTTCTGCGAACATAAGATGCGCAACCCACACGCCAACCAGACCGCCGATGATCTGCGCGGCCACATAGGCGGCGAAGAGTTGCGCCGGCAATTGTCTCTTCAGGAAAAAGACAAGGCTGACCGCCGGATTGAAATGGGCGCCCGAAATCGGCCCGAACATCGTAATGAGTATGACGAGAATGGCGCCGGTCGGAATAGTGTTTCCAAGCAGGGCGATCGCGACATTCCCATCGGCCAGCCGCTCCGCCATGATGCCGGAGCCGACCACGGTCGCCAAAAGGAACGCAGTGCCGGTAAACTCTGCGCCAAGCCGTTTTGGAACAGACCAGGTCACGATCCGGATTTGCCGATATCGGAAAGGCGCTTCTGGAGCGACAGCTTGTCCAGGCTGTGAATCGGCAGCGAGCAGAAAATCGTGATGCGCTGATTGAGCATGCGGTAGGTATCGGCAAAGGCGAGCGCGATTACCGTGTCTGAGCCTTCGACAGCAGCCGGATCGGGAACGCCCCAATGCGCCGTCATCGGCTGTCCCGGCCACACCGGACAACTTTCCTGAGCTGCGTTGTCGCAGACAGTGAAAACAAAATCCATCTCCGGCGCGCCGGGCTCGGCGAATTCAAGCCAGTCCTTGGAACGTGCAAAGGACGTGTCGTAATTGGCCTTTTTCAGGAGCGCGATCGCCTGCGGATGAACCTCGCCCTTCGGCTGCGAGCCTGCCGAATAGGCGCGGAACCTGCCGGCGCCCTCACGGTTCAATATGGCTTCCGCGAGGATTGAGCGCGCGGAGTTTCCGGTACACAGGAAAAGCACGTTGAAGATCTTGTTGTCGTCCATCTTTTTCTCCATCAGCAGTCGCAGACGATTGCGTCGAGCACGGGCTCGCAGAGTTCAGGTTTTCCGCCGCAGCAATCTTCCATCAGAAATGCAAGAAGGCCGCGGATACCGTCGATATCGGCGAAGTACCGGATCGAACGGCCCTCGCGCTCGTTGCGAACCAGTCCGGACCGCAGGAGAATATTGAGATTGGTCGACATGGTGTTCTGGCGCACGCCCAGCACATCGCCGATCTCGCCTGCATTCATTCCGGTCTGACCCGCCTTGATCAGAAGGCGCAGCACGTCCAGACGTGTTTCCTGGCTAAGCGCTGAAAATGCAAAAATCGCCTGAGTTGTATCCATACATCAAGAATAATAGATATAACGGTCTGCGTCAACAACCATTTCGGGCTGTCTCGTTGATTTCTGGTTACAGCGTCGAACCGACGTCAGTTTTCTGGTTCCGGTTTGGCTATCAATCGCCATCGGAAGGCGGCGACATCGACATGGGATCTCAGGCGTCGAAGCATCCTTCGAACGCTGTTGTCCCTGAAAAATCTGACGCGCCTGTCGGCAAGATCAACAACGACGGCCCACCGTCCAATGACGGCCGGTTCGCCGGTTGGGGGGGCCACGGAACGCGGCGTCCCGATAATGGCGATGTATTTCCCGCCGTCATTCAGGGTCAGAAAGGTGCGATACTGAACGAGCGGCGCCTTGCGCATATGATCGACAGCGCGATCAAATGGCCAGTCTTGTCGAACCGAAAGTTCGATGTCTTTCGCCGCGATATAGGATCCGGATCCGGGTTCCTGTGGGACTGAAGCGCCAACCCCGCGCAGAAGCGCGTCAAGTTCGTTTTCAACAAGTTCTCCGCTGGCGCGCGCGAAGGCGAGCGACCAGGACAATCGTGTTCCGTAGTCGGAGAAAGGCAACCGTCTCTGGCCGACGATTTCGCCTTCGTCGATGCCCTCTGAAAGGCGGTGCAAGGTTATTCCGCCAAACTCATCCGCCTTCCCGTGCAGAACGAGAGATTCGATCGGGCCGGGGCCGCGATAATCGGGAAGCATCGCCGGGTGCAGGTTGAAAGCCCGGTCAGGAAAACGGTCGAGCAACTCCAGCGGAAAAATCACATGGCTGCCGGTGCAAAGAAGCGCGTCCGCGGGACTACACTGATCCAAAAGGGCGACCAGATCGCGCTTCTTTACGCCGCTGATGTTTCGAACGCGTATTCCGTGACGTTCGATCACCGTACGAGCGTCATAGTCTGCAGGAAGAAGCAGCCGCTTGATGAAGCTCGGATGCCTTTCAAAGGATTTTGGCGCTGTCGTCCAGATCTCGGCTATCTCGTGGCCGCGCTTTATCAGGCCCGTTGTCGCACGAGCTGACATGTATCGGCCGTCGCCAACGATCAGGAACTTCATGGAGCCCTTGTTACTGCCTCGCCGGTTTTCTGGAAAGACCCTGCGGACTTTTCGGATGGCCACGGGCATCGAAAGCCTCCCGCCGGCGCGTTTTCCTGGCGGTTCAGAGACGCTCCCGCTGGTCGTGTCCGGGTGAACGGCGCCTGAACGGGAGGTTCAGCGTGGGTTCCGGAAGCGATTGCTAGAACCGTCATCGTTGACAACCAGCGGGGGATGCCCGCTCAATCAGGAGAGTACCAAAATGACCAGCACCTTCATCAAGACGACAGCCGCCGCCGCCATCGCCATCGTGACGGCCCTGCCGGCCTTCGCCAACAGCCTTTCCATCGAACAGTACGGTTGGGGCAACGCCGCAGGCGGCGCCCAAAGCGGCTTCAACAACGCCATCGGCGTCTTTCAGAATGGCGCATGGAACAGTTCCGTGACCCAGCAGAATGGCTCCAACAACGTTTCGGCCACGGGCCAGCAGGGTGTGAACAACGCTGCTGACACCTGGCAGAACGGTCACGACAACGCGGCCGGCGTAGGCCAGTTCGGCGCCAACCACAACGCTGTCATGTCGCAGGACGGCAATGGCAATGTCGCCGCCGGCGTTCAGGTGGGCAATGGCTGCAACGCCGGCGTTTCGCAGTCTGGCGGTGGCAATGTCGCAGCCTTCGTGCAGACCTGCCCCTGAGGCGCGCGCAATGCAAAAAGGCGACCGGCCGAGGGGGATGAACGTCGCCCTCGGCCATTCGTCGTTCTGATCACAAGGAGATTTTCACCATGAAGAAGAAAACGTCCATAACGCTCATGTCCGCCGCCTTTGCTGCGGCGCTGTCCGGCGCCGCGCTTACGGCGAATTCGGGCCAGGCGCATTCGAATGAAACGCGCTGCGAGATTGTCACCGAGACCTCTGGCGGCATGGTCACGCTTCAGGGCGTGGTGCATGCGGATGCGCCGCTTTCGGGATCCTACACATTCCGTGTGGAATCCGCGGGCGGCGGCGGTGGCTCAAATATCCGGCAGGGCGGTTCGTTCAGCGCCGCGCCAGGCCAGCCGGCCATGCTCGGTCGGGTGACGCTGGGTGGCGGAAGCGCCCTTTACGACGCCGCGTTGGGCGTCGACACGAACGCCGGACGCTTCACCTGTCATGAGCGCGCCGGCCAGATATGAACTTCATAGCCTGCATTCTGAAAAACGGGCTCCGGGCGACCGGAGCCCGTTTTGCATGCGCGCGTCATTACTGATTGAAGTTCGTCGGCTTTTGCGTGCTGAACGAGAAATGAATGCCTCGTTCCAAACCCGTTCAAGCGCGCCCCGGCATACTCTCCCCATCGATCGGCAGTGAGGCCGGCGAAAGCAGTCTTAACCAAGGAGAGAACCATGAACACCGCTATCCGCAGCCTCATCGCAGGCGTCACCCTTGCAGCCAGCCTTGCCGCAGCCCCGGCTTTCGCCGGCGGATCTGTTTCGGTCAACCTGAATCCCACCGACCCGGAGAAAGCCCAGGCGCTTCAGACCGGCCTGCGCTTCTATGGTCTCGCAAAGGGAATCAAGGACGGCTCCATCACCCAGAACGGCTTTGGCAACGCCGCCGGTCTCATGCAGAATGGTTCCGGCAATCTCGGCGTCATCCATCAGAATGGCGACGGCCATGTCGGCACAATCGAGCAGAACGGCAACGGCAATGCTTGCGGCCTGTTCCAGTTCGGCCAGAATACAGAAGCCCATCTCCAGCAGAATGGCGATGATGGAGCCTGCGCGACCGTCCAGATCGGATGGTGAGCGTATCAGGCGGGAGCGGAGGCTCCCGCCGCTCCGTCCGCGTCACACCGAGCCGCGGTCGGTTCTTTTAGTCCAGTCCGGGAAGCCACAAAACCACGTCGGATCTGTCGCAAACTCTTCGCTAACCGGCGACCGATAATGCTCTCTCGATGTTTTCGGGAGCTTTCCATGTTCAAAGGCCGCCATTTCGACCAGTCGGTCATCTTGCTGTGTGTACGCTGGCGCCTCGCCTACAATCTCAGCCTGCCTGATCTCGAAGAGATGATGGCCGAACGCGGTCTGAGCGTTGATCATTCGACTGTGCACTGCTGGGTCGTACACTTTGCGCCGCAGTTGCTGGATTGTTTCCACCAACGCAAACGCGTCGTTGCTGGCAAGTGGGATCTCGACGAGACTTGCATCAAGGTGCGCGGCCAATGGATGTATCTTTACCGCGCCATCGACAGTATAGGCGATACGGTCGAGTTCTTCTTCAGCGAACGTCGTGACCTGTCGGCTGCAAAGCGTTTCCTTCGAAAGGCGTTTGCACGCCATGGCCGCCCGGATCGCATCACCATCGACGGCATCGAAATGGTCCACATGATGCGAAAGCGAAAGGCGAGGTTTGTCTATAATCCTCGTCCTTCAATAGCTGACCAATTCGAAATCCTGGCCGCTTGATAGACGGCAATGACGCGTCCCATCGTGACCAAAAAATTACGGTTTGCGACAGAGCCATGCCGCCCGACGCGTATTTAAGGAAGATCTTGCCGGCGTCGGTCAGTTCCAGCCCGCCCTTGGTGCAGTCGAACAGGCGCGTCGACAGGAGCTCCGCCAATTCCTTCAGCGTCCTGGACAGTGCCGGTTGACCCGTGCCGAGATTTTCGGCTGCGCGTGAAATGTTTTACTCGGTCGCGACTTCGATGAAGCAACGGATGTGGCGAAATCTGATGTTTCGAGCGACGGTATATCTGTTCGGCATCGCCGTCCTCCTCGACTGCCTGGTTGCGGGGCCTCCGGCCAAGGATACAGGAAAAAGCGAAGGAACGGCGCGCTCCGTTGACCGGAAACGGTGGTTTTTGGTTCCCGGGCGTATCGCCGGAGCGGGCCGCTACCTGATCGCCACGGGCCTCAATCCATCTGCATGCCGCCATCGATATGGTAGGATTGCCCTGTCACGTTCTGGGCAAGATCGGAGGCGAGGAAGGCGATGAAATGCCCGACATCCTCGGGCGTCTGCGGATGTCCCTGCGGCACCAGACCGACGAAATTCTTCTTTGCCGTTTCGAAGTCGACATTGTCGGCGGTCGCCATTTGCTCGACGATGCCGTCATGGAGCGGAGTCATGAGGATGCCCGGGCATACGGCATTCACCGTGATGTTGGTTTTGGCATATTCCTGCGCGATGGACTGGGTGAAGCCAATCACACCGAATTTCGATGTGCAGTAGGCCGAGAAATTTCCGACGCCCTGCTTGGAAACCACCGAAGCCATGTTGATGACCCGGCCGCGATTGCGCGCGAGCATGCCGGGAATTACCGCGCGGGTGGTGATGAATTGGCCCTTCAGATTGATATCGAGTACGCGATCCCATCCCTGCTCCGTCATTTCGACCAAGGGCATGCGCTTGGACACGCCCGCATTGTTGACGAGGATGTCGATCGGGCCAAGTTTGGCCTCTACAGCCTCGACGAGGGCGAAGGCGGAATCCCAGTCGGTCACGTCATGCTGGAAGATCGCAGCCTTGCCGCCGGCCGCCTCGATGGCTTCGAGCGACGGCTTCGATGTCTCGGTGTTGATGTCGGCGATGGCGATGGTCGCGCCATAGCCGGAGAGAACCTTGGCGATGCCTGCGCCGATGCCCATTCCGCCGCCGGTGACGACAGCGACCTTGCCCTCAAGATTGATCATGTTTTTCTCCCGATCGTTTCAGCAGCCGCTTGGCGTGCCGCTGCTTACGCTGTTTGTGCCGTCTCGCCATTCATCGAGGCGACCAGTTCGTGTTCGTTCAGGCGCTCACCGCTCAGTTCATCGATTATCCTTCCGTCATTAAAGACGAGCACGCGGTCGGTGGTCGCTACATAGTCGCCCGGATCGGTCGAATAAAAGAGGATGACACGGTCACCTTCCGCAAGATCGCGGATAATCCGGTACATTTCTTGCTTGGCGTTGATGTCGACGCCGCGCATCGGATCGTCGAGCAGCAGCAGGCTGGGATTGGCCTCCAGCCAGCGGGCAAAAACCACCTTTTGCTGATTGCCGCCCGACAGGCTGCTTACGGGCTGGTCGACGCTTTGCATTTTCACGCCGATCTGCGCACAGCGTTCTTCCGCGATCTGCCGCTGGCGGGCAACTTTGGGCACTGGTCCGTCGCGGCCGAGGCTCAGGCTCCTGACGGCTGATACGTTCTCGTGAATGCTCTGGTCCAGCGTCAGACCGAGATGCTTGCGATCGGACGGGAAATAGGCAACGCCCGATGCCACGGCCTGCGGGCGGTTGTGGGCCTGCCGCGCACCGGAGGGCAGACGAATTACCCCGCTTGCGGGCGTGGCGACGCCGAACAGGATTTCAAATACGGTTTCGACACCCGAGCCGGCGAGGCCGGCAAGGCCAACGACTTCACCCTGCGTAGCGACCAGGCTGTCGATGGAGAGACCCGGCGCGCGTAGATTTTCTATCCCCAATTTCCTGACGCCGTTTGCGGCCGTACTTGTTTTTCGAGCCGGTGGTTCGTGCACAGCATCCGACGCCCGGCCAAGCATCGCGGTGACGATTTCCGGGATGGTTGGCCGCTTGCCGCGGCTTTCCAGCGGCACGTTCATCCCGTCGCGGATGACGACAACATTGTCGGCAATCTCAAGGACCTCCTCGAGGAAATGCGAGATATAGATCATCGCAACACCGGATTCGCGGAGTCCTCGCAGAATCTCGTGCAGCCTGCCGACCTCGCTTGCATGCAGCGCCGATGTCGGTTCGTCCAGTATCAGGACCCGAGGCTGTTGCAGGAGCGCGCGGGCGATCTCGACCAATTGATGGTCTGCCAGCGACAACGAGGCGAGGGGAGTGGAGAGCGGCACTTTCAGGCCGAGACGCTCGGTCTGGACCCGTGCGGCGGTGAGGAATTCTCGCGTCGGCGTCAGTCCGGTGCGGCCTGGAACCAACCAGAGGTTCTCTGCAACGCTGAGTGGCGGAAAAAGGTTGAGTTCCTGGGAGACAAAAGCGACCCCGGCCTGCCAAGCCTCGAGCATCGACCCCATATGATGGACGTTGTCTCCGAGCCGCAACTCGCCGTCATCGGCCTGAAGCGCGCCGGACAATATCTTCATCAAGGTGGATTTGCCCGCGCCATTGGCGCCGACGATCCCAAGTATCTCACCTTCATGCAGGTCGAGATCGATGCCCTGCAGCGCCAGCTGCGGACCAAAGCGCTTGGTTATGTTGCGCGCGCTGTAGACAATGTCGTTCATGATACTCCCGCCGGGACGGGCAAGCCGGACCGTGCCGGCTTGCCCGAAGCGCGTGACAAGATCAGTTCGGCGGATTGTCGTATTCGGCCACCGGCGACAAGTCGCCATCTTCGAACGCGGCTTTCGCCTTTTCGATGTCGCTATCGTAATAGGCGCGCAGGCCGGGCTGCATGTCCTTCCAGGCTTCGTTGTAGTCGCCGGCATTGGACTGAACCACCATGGTAGCCGGAATTTTCAGCCAACCTGAAGGCAGAGGCTTGTCCGCATGCAGCGCGGTCGCCGTTGCATAGACAGCCATGTAACCCTGCATGAAGAAGTTCGACGACGAAGCGGCGAGGAAGGTACCGTCGGCAACTGCCTCACGGACTTCGCCGGGAACGTCGAATGCAAGGCTGAGCGCATCGAGCTTGTCGTCGGCAACGATGCGGATAATGTTCAGATTACCGGCCTCGCATGCATCAACATAGGCCAGTGCGCCAGCATTCTTGCGCATTGCCTGGTTCCAGATTGCGAAGCTGCCCTCGCGGTCAGGCTTGGTCGGGATCGTCGGCAGGACTTCAACCTTCGGCATCAGCTTTTCAAGGCCCGAACGTAGGCCGTTAACGCGGTTTTCGAGAACGCTGAGGCCCGGAACGCAGACGCCGAGCACCATGGTGCCCTCGATATCGGCTGCCGGCTTGCCTGTCTTCTCCTCAAGTGCCTTGGCGAGCACGTCGGCTGCTTCAAGACCCATCTGCGTCGGATCGGCGCTGACGAAGAAGCCCTCGTAGAAGTCAGGCGCGGGCGAGGCGTTGGTCCATGTCACCGCAATGCCCCTTTCCTGGGCTTCGCGCACTGGTTCGATGAACAGGGGGGCCGCCACATTGGTGATGATCATGGCGTCGGGCGAGGTCTGCGTTTCGTTCATGAAGATCGATGCCTGTTTGCCAGGATCGAAATTCGAGGGGCCTGCGAATTTCACATCGACAGGAAAATCCAGATCCGCGACAGCGGCTTCAGCGCCTGCCTTGATCTCGCTTGTCCATTCCAGGGTTGTAACCGCCAGGACGTAGGAAATCTTTATTGGCTCCTGTGCGTTGGCGAATGTGCTTCCCATCAGCGCCGCAGCGGCAAATGTGGCCGGTAGCCAGCTGCTCAGTTTCTTGACGTTCATTGTCCTTCTCCCTGTTGTCGTTGTTTGCAGTTTCCCGGCCGTTTTGATGGCCGACTTTTCAAAGATGCGATTGCATGTGCGAAGACGCCGCGCGCGAACGCTTGAGAATCCGGTCGAGCGCGATCGCGCCAAGGATCACGCAGCCCGTAACAAAGCGCGCATAATTGGTGTCGATACCGAAGAACACGATGCCGCTGTCGATCACGGTGATGATCAGAACGCCGAGAAATGCGCCAAGGACGGTGCCCGATCCGCCCGCCAACGACGTGCCGCCGATAATCACGGCGGCGATGACCAGCAATTCCTTCTGCTCGCCCATGGCCGGATCGACGGCGCGGAAATAGGCAAGCGCCATCGATGCCGATATCGCGCAGAGCAGACCCGTCAAAGAAGTGGCGAGGATACGGGTCAGACCAACCCTGATTCCAATGAACTCGGCGGCGTTGCGGTTGGAGCCAACGGCACGAACCGTAGCGCCGAAACGCGTTCGGAAAAACAGGAAGTGCATGACGATACCCGTCGCCAGCAGCACCCAGGCGGGTGAGGGCAACCCCAGAAACTCCCCGCCGAATATTACGAAGAAAGCATGGTCTCTCGGCATTCCGAAGACCGGGCTGGCATCGGAAATGATGAGATTGAGGCCGAAGAAAACCGATAGCGAGCCGAGAGAGACGATGATGAGCGGGACGTCGAGCAACACCGCGACAAGGCCATTAAGCGCACCGAGAGCGGCGCCAATGGCGAAGGATAGCCCAACCGCAATCCAGGGATCTATGCCGGCCTTGATCAGCAGCGCAGCAGAGGTGGCGCTGACCGCATAGATGCCGCCGACCGACAAGTCGATCTCCGTCATCGAAACCAGATAGACCATGCCGAACGCCATGATGCCGACAAAGGCGCTTTGCCTCAGTAACGTCTTGATTGAACCGAGATCGAAAAACTCGGGATGCAGAATGCCGATTGCCAGGACCATTACGATCAGGGCAAACAGCAGACCGGCCTCGTCAAACCTTTTCAAACGAGAAGGCAGCAGGAAAGATCGCCGCCAACCGTCCTTGATGTCGGCTTGTTCCGATGTGGCCAACTGGGCGTTCTTCATTTTCACTATCCCTGACGGGTTCTCCCGCGCTTTTGCGAAGGTTTTCTTTCCTTGATCAGGACCCGGCTCGCGCGAACCGCCGTCGCCCGCGAGTGTTTGGCCAGTGAAGAAAGCAGCGTCGTCCGACGCTGGAAATGCTGTAGGCCTTGCCAATCCGGCGAGTTGCCCCCGTGATGGCCGCTGTTCTGCAAGCCAGCCGTCTCATGGCCTTCGTTTCCTCCGGTGCGGTACGCAACTCGACCGATCCCGTTCACAATGTCTTGTTAATCTAGGCCCTATCGTTTTTCAATAAGAAAAACGCTAATATGTATTTTGTCGATTATTTGTAGTTCTCGTAGCCGGCAGGGATCGCCGAGCCTGCGAAAAGGCATCCGCCCATCCGATCAGATCGTCATTTCCGTATGGCGTGCGTGGCAGCCGCAAATCGACATGGCGGGCGATGAATGAATAGCCTTGGTTGAGATGACGTTTGACGTCGTCGGCGAATATCGCCGGAATGCCCCGTGCTCTGCCTGCGGCGTGGATCGTCCATCATGGCCTTGATCCAGGCCGCATGGTTGCTGCCGGTCAGGAATCCGCACAATCGCAAGACATCACCGGTTTTCTGCCGAACCCGGTCAATGCATCGCGTTAGGAAGGAACAGCACCAGCCAGGGTGCGAGGCAAAGCAATAAGAGTCTGGTCACGTCGGCGAAGATAAATGGCAGGATCCCGCGATAGATCGTGGCGAGCGGTATTCCGGGAACGACGGATTTCAGAACAAAGACGTTCAGGCCAACCGGAGGGGAAATCAGTCCCACCTCGACCACGACGACCAGCAATATTCCGAACCAGATGAGGTCGAAACCCAGGCTGGCGACGATGGGATAAACGATCGGAACAAAAAGCAGGACGAGCGAGAAGGCTTCGAGCGCGCATCCGAGCACCAGGAACGCCGCGCAGATGATGGCAATGACCATCCAGGGAGCCATGCTGGTGCGGGCGATCAGGTCGAGCAAATCGCGCGGCAGGCC
The DNA here is from genome assembly GCF_019492055.1 of Flavimaribacter sediminis. Taxonomy (GTDB): domain Bacteria; phylum Pseudomonadota; class Alphaproteobacteria; order Rhizobiales; family Rhizobiaceae; genus Flavimaribacter; species Flavimaribacter sediminis. The sequence continues at coordinate 1,373,856 of NZ_JAICBX010000002.1, forward strand.
GGAGATGTTGATGAAGGTCGCAAAAATCTGGCTGCTGGCGACGAGCATCAGGAGTGCGGCGGTGGTGACCGCCGTCTTCACGAAAGTATCCACGACGATGGGCCAGGTAAGACTTCGCCGCACCAGCGCGAAAATCAGGGCGATGATCGCGCCGGCGCCGGCAGCTTCAGTTGGTGTGAACAGACCCAGATAGATGCCGCCAATAATGGTCACGAACATGAGCACAAGGCCCCAGACACGCCCCAGTGCGCGCAAGCGCTCGCGCCAGGCCATCTTCTCTCCCGCCGGTCCCGCTGCCGGGTCGAACCAGGTTACCGCCACTACGGCGCCAACGTAAAACGCCAGTCCGATCAACCCTGGTACGATGCCGGCGATAAAAAGCTCGCCGATGTCGGTCTCGGTCAGATTGCCGTAGACCACGAGGATGATCGACGGCGGTATGAGGATGCCCAGCGTGCCACCCGAGGCAATGGCGCCGGTGGCGAGTTCGCGACGATAGCCGCGCGCCTGCATCTCGGGCATGGCGATGGGCGCCATGGTGGCGACTGTGGCGAGACTCGATCCCGAAATGGTGGAAAACCCGCCACAGGCGATGATCGTCGACATTGCCAGACCGCCGCGCCAGTGGCCGACAATGGCATAGGAGGCTGCGTAAAGCTCCGCCGCCAATCCCGATCTGGCGACGAAATGCGCCATCAGGAGAAACAGGGGCAGGATGGAGAAGGTGTAGTCGGTCATCGTGTCCACAGTGGCGCGCGCAAGCTGGCCCACTGCCGGTTCGAATCCGATGAGCAGTGTCAACCCGGACAGACCTACAAAGGCCATCACGAAGGCGAGCGGAAAGCCGATGAGAACCAGCAGGATGAGGCATGCCAGCCCGAGAAGCGCTGCGATCATGAAGGGTGTTCCCGTGATGGGCGATCGAACATCCGCAACAGATGGGTAAGTGCGCTCAGCGCGCAGAGTGCGGAGGCGTAGAATGTGAGCGGGGCGAGCGGCAGCCGCAATACGCCGGCGGTTGTGCCATAGCCGGCGACCGTGATCCCCTCGATCCACAATCGCCAGGCCAGAGCGGCAAACAGCAAAGTGCCGACGATTTCGGAGGCAATCTCCAAGACGCGACGGCCCCGCCTGCCGAGATTTCCGGAAAGGAGATCGGCACGGATATGGGCGTTTCTGAGTGCGACGCTGGGCAAGGCTGCGAAGATCGCGATGCCCATTGCGAATTCGGTAAGTTCAATTGCGCCGGTGACGGGCATGGAAGCAATATGCCGCCCGACGATGTCGACACCGACCAGCAGCATCATCGCGGCGAGTGTTACCCCGGACAAGGTGAGCAGGCAGGCCTCCGCAATCCGGACAGGACGGCTGCGCTTCGGCGGGCGAAGCGTTCCCAGTCCTCCGGCTTGCGAGGCGGTTTCGAATTCATCCTGCTGCACGCTATCCCGCCATCTTGGCTTCCAGCTCGGCGGCGCGCTCGCGGAAGGCCGCAAGGGCGGCAGCGCCGTCCACGCCTTTTTCCTTGGCGACGGCGACCCAATTGTCCTCGACCGGCGCGACGGCCGACTTGATGCTTTCCAGAAAATCGCCTTCGGCGTCGGTCATGGTGATTCCCTGTTCCTCGAAGCGGCTCATCGCAATCGAATCGCCCTTGTCCCAGATTTCACCCATGCGGATGGACAGCGCTTCACCGAGAAGCGGTTCGACTTTTGCCTGATTGCCTTCACCCATCGCATCCCAGTCGCGCTGTCCCATGAAGATGGCGAAGGAATTGTTGAACAGGCCATTGGGCACGCGGGTGTAGTGCGGCAGGAACTCCTCAAGCTTGAACTTCATCGGAGCGTCGACCGAGAACATTGCGCCATCGGCGGTGCCGCGCGACAGCAATTCGTACCATTGCGGCGCCGGCGCCTCAACGGAATCGACGCCGATGGCTGCCGCGATGTCGGCGCCAAGACCGCCGGGAACGATGACCCGTAGCCCCGAAAGGTCATCGAGCGAGGTGATCGGGCCCTTGTTTGTCCATAGCGCTCCCGGGCCATGGGTCGACAATGCCATGAGCTTGAAGCCTGAATGCTCATTCGCCTTGGCCAGGTAGTCCTGATGAACTTCCCAATAGGCCTGGGACATCGCGGTGGCTTTGTTGCCGAGGAACGGCAGTTCGGCGATCCCGGTCAGTGGAAACCGTCCCGGCGTATAGGAATGCGTGGTGAAACTTGTGCTGGCAAGGCCATCATGGACCATGTCGAACTGGCGCGGCGGAGGGGCCAGCGAGGCGGCGGCGAATTCCATCGTCACTTCGCCACCGGTCGCTTCGGCGATTTCCGCTGCGAGGGGCTGGAAAAGCCCCGTAACCATGGGATGCATTGAAGGCAGGAACGTGCTGAAGCGCAGGACGTGTGACTGCGCAAAGCCCTTGCTCGGCGACAAGACGATGAACGCTCCGCCTGCTGCTACGCCGCTAATGAAATTCCGCCTGGACAATTTAGTCATGAGATCCTCCCGTCTGGATGCGCGCCCATTGGCTGCTCTAATCGATAAAAGCCGTCATTATCCAAATTGTCAATTATTATCGATAATTACAATACCATCGATTTATTGTGTTGGTGTGGCGGCGCCGGGCTTCATCGAATGCGAGACGTTTGAAACGGCGCGGAACAGGAGAATGCGTGCTCGGCTGGTGCCTCAGGCTGGTTCAGGGCATTGCCCGCAAGTCTCGTCGGGGCCCGCAAGTCTCGTCAGGACGTCATTTCCGTGTAGAGCGCATCGATGGATTGCACGAGCAATCGCAAATCGACATTGCAGGCGACGAACAAATAGCCCCAGTCGAGATATCTTTTGGCGTCGTCAGCGGATGTCGCCAGAATGCCGGGCGCCTTGCCTGCGGCGCGGATCGTGTTGGCGGCAAGACGGATCTGTTGCTGAACCTCGTTGGCGCCGGGCTGGCCGAGATGCCCCATTGAAGCGGATAGGTCCGATGGTCCAATGAAAACACCGTCGATGCCGTCGACCTCCGATATCTCGTCCAGTCGCGAAAGCGCTTCCAGAGTCTCCACTTGAACCAATGTGCAAATCTCGTCGCTCGCGTTGACGTGGTAGTTGCCGTCCCGGCCGTAGCGGCTGGCCCTTGTCGCGCCGGCGACCCCGCGTTTTCCTTTGGTCGGATAGCGCGCCGAGGCGACGGCGGCGCGCGCCTCCGCCGCATCCTGCACGAATGGCAGGAGCAGTGTCTGGGCGCCGATGTCGAGGGTGCGCTTGATCAGGACAGGATCGTTCCATGAAGGACGCACCACTGCGGTGGCCGATCCGTTTCCGGCTGCCTGCAGCAGCGGAAGAAGGCCGGCAATTTCGACCGGTGAATGCTCTGCGTCGAACAGAACCCAGTCGAAGCCCGATTGCGCCAGCATTTCGGCGACAAGCGGGCTGCAAAGGGAGCTCCAGATGCCAAGCTGCGTTCTGCCTTCCCACAGCGCCGCCTTGAATTCGTTGTTCAAAGCAACCTCCCTTAAACGAACTGTACGGCGACGCCTCCGAGCGGTCCGAAATCGGCGTGCAGCGTGTCACCCTTGTTCGCCCAGACCGGCCGCGTGAAGCTTCCAGACAGCATCAAATGGCCCGGTTCAAGTTGTGTTCCGAACGGTCCCAGCTTGTTGGCAAGCCAGGCGATCGCCATTGCGGGGTGACCCAATACACCGGCGGCGAGGCCTGTCTCCTCGATCTCGGAATTTCGGTAGAAGATCGCTCCGACCCATCTCAGATCGACGTCCTCTGGACGGACCGGACGTCCGCCCAGGACAATCCCGGCGGCTGCGCCATTATCGGCCACCGTGTCGAAGATCTTGCGCGGCTCGGTAACGCGGGCATCGATGATCTCGATGGAGGGTACGACCCATTCGGTTGCACGCATCACGTCGATTAACCCGACGCCCGGTCCCTTGAGCGGTTCCTTGAGGATGAAGGTCAGTTCCGGCTCGACGCGAGGAACGCAGAAGCTTTCAAAGGGCACCTTCGCGCCATCGGACAAGACAAGGTCATCGAAAAGGTAGCCATAATCAGGCTCGTTGATCTTCGAACTCGCCTGCATGGCTTTCGAGGTCAGCCCGATCTTGTGACCGATAATCTTCTGGCCCTGTGTGACCTTCGCCTCCGCCACCGCCGACGAGATGGCGTAGCTGTCGGCAATCTCGATGTCGGGAAACATTTCCGAGGGGCGGACGCCCTGAACCTTGGTGCGGTGGCTTTCGAGTAGGGATTCGACGGCCTTGGCGCGTTGGCTTTCGCTGAGCAATACCACCTCCCGGCATGTTGTTCGTTAGAGATGGCCTATATAGTCGGCCAAAAAATCGATGGTCAACAAATTATCGATATTTCTTACCGTTTTTCGTCAGGTGCGATGCCGACCTTCGTCATGTTGCCTCGGCGACCGGCATCTCGATGACGGCAAGGACGGCCCGCGTGGTCAGGTCGACATGTTCCTTGGACAATCTGACGGCCAATTCGGTGTTGCGTGCGAGCGTCGCGTCCATGATTGCCTGATGTTCCGCCTGCAAATTCCGCTTTGGATCCGGATTGGTGAGCGAGATGCGCCGGTAGCGCTCGTGCTGGAAATACAGAAGATTGCGCAGTCGTTTCAGCCATTCGGAATCGCAGGCCGCCACCAGTGCTTCATGGAATTCACGGTTGCGGTCTTCCCATTCGTCGATGCTGGCCTCTGCATTCTGGCTCCGCCGGGCTTCAGCCTTGCTGAGATTGTAGAAGGCGGCGACGATTCCGGCCTCCCAGGCGTCGTCACCGAACCGGATTGCACGCGCCAGGGCATCGCTTTCGAGATCGCATCTTACCCGCGAGATATCACGCAATTCCTGGGCATCGATCGGTGCGACGCTGAATCCCCGCTGCGCCTCGAAGATCACCAGGAATTCCGATGACAATTTCGACAGTGCCTCGCGCAATGGGCTGGCTCCGATATCGTAGCTCTTGCTCATCTTGGTGATGCGCAAGCGCGATCCGGGTTCGAGTCTCCCGGACACGATGTCCCGCCGTATCAAATGGAAGGCACGGTCGGATAGGGTGAAATGAGGATCGTCAGCCATTCGCCTCCGCCTATTCAGAATTTATCAAAACTTCCATAGCACCGAGAAAATCCACTATCAACGACTCTCCAATTACCAACGCTAATTTTAAAAACATCGATAATATTGTTGACTGACGATTTTTGTGTCCCTAATTTCCCGCCAACAGGTTTCCGGGAGGATCATTCATGCACGGCGGTAGTCCCAGCCGGATTCGAAACGTTGTCGGTGGCGCCCACGTGGAGGGCGATCGACGTTTCTTCGAGGATATCAATCCCGCCACTGGCAAGACGGTAGCCCTTGTCGAGGAAGCTACTCGCGACGATGTCGACAGGGCGGTGAATGCTGCGCGTGCAGCCCTCAAGGGGCCATGGGGAAAACTGACCCAGGACGAACGCGCCAAGGCGCTGCATCGCATCGCCGATGGCGTCGAAGCGCGGTTTGACGAATTCCTGAAAGCCGAAATCCTCGATACCGGCAAGCCGGTTTCGCTTGCATCGCATCTCGACATTCCGCGCGGCGCCGCCAATTTCCGCGCATTCGCCGAATTGCCGAAGCATCATGCAGGTGAGTTTTTTCCGATGCGGACGCCCGATGGTGGCGATGCGCTGAACTATTCCCTGCGCTCGCCGCGTGGCGTTATCGCCGTCATCTGCCCATGGAACCTGCCCCTGTTGCTGATGACGTGGAAGGTCGGACCGGCGCTGGCCTGCGGTAATACCGTGGTGGTCAAACCGTCTGAGGAAACCCCGGCGACGGCGACATTGCTTGCGGAAGTCATGCGCGATGCGGGTATACCGGACGGCGTCTATAACGTGGTCAACGGTTTAGGCCCCGATTCAGCCGGCCAGTTCCTGACCGAACATCCGGGCGTCGACGGCATCACCTTTACGGGCGAGACCCGTACCGGCGAAGCGATCATGGCCGCGGCGGCAAAAGGCGTGCGGCCGGTCTCGTTCGAACTGGGCGGCAAGAATGCCGGCATCGTCTTTGCCGATTGCGATATCGAAAAGGCACTCGACCAGTCGGTCCGTGCTGTTTTCGCCAATGCCGGCCAGGTTTGCCTGCAGACGGAACGTCTTTATGTCGAGCGTCCGATCTTCGATCAGTTCGTAGAGGGGCTGGCTGCGCGGGCCGCGAAGCAAAAGCCCGGTGATCCGTTCGACAAGGGCACGACGTTTGGTCCGGTCATATCCGATGAACATCGCACGAAGATATTGGGGTATTACGACAAGGCGGCGGCGCAAGGCGCCAAGGTCGTCAGTGGTGGCGGCGTAATCGAAATGGAAGGCGACCTCGCCGACGGACACTGGATCGCGCCGACGATCTGGACCGGCCTCGACGACGATTCTGACATCGTGCGCGAGGAAATCTTCGGACCGTGTGTGCATATCGCACCCTTCGACAGCGAGGATGAAGCCATCGCGCGTACCAATGCCACGGAATACGGGCTGGCCTCGATGCTGTGGACACAGGATCTGAGCCGCGCTCACCGCGTGGCAGCCCAACTGGAAGCCGGGATCACCTGGGTCAACAGCTGGTTCCTGCGCGATTTACGCACGGCGTTTGGCGGCATGAAGCATTCGGGAATTGGGCGCGAAGGTGGTATCCACGGACTGGAATTTTACACCGAGCTTCGCAATGTCTGCGTAAGAATATAGCTACGAGCATTCTGGAGAATGTCAGGGATGATCGAAAAACTCAGATATGTTCGCCTTGGCGTGACCGATCCGGCCGCCATGAACGACTTTGTTACCCGGATCGTCGGCCTGCAGCCGATCGAGTCGCCGGACGGACTGTCGCTGTACCGTTCCGATAATCGCGACCACTCGCTCGTGGTCTATCCTGCGGATCGGAACGAACAGACGCTGGCGCTGGAGGTTCGCGATACCCGCACACTGGATGAGGCGGTTTCGCGTCTGGAGGGGGCAGGCTACAGCGTCTCGCGCGGCAGCGACGAGGAAGCCGCCGCGCGGCGCTGCAAGACCTTCGCCCATTTTTCCATTCGCGGCGTGGTTCGCATTGAGCTCGTTGTGCGCCCCCGCGATACGGGCTGGCGCTATTTCGGAACGCGTGACGCGGGCATTGTGGAATTCTTCGGCGTGACCTTTGCCTCGACCGATCCTGAAAGCGACATAAAATTGTGGACCGGGATACTGGGCGGAAAGGTTGCCGACTATATCGGCGAGGGGGCCTATATCGCGCTCGACGATCAGCATCACCGCATCACCATCCTGCCGTCCGATCATGATGGCCTGCTGGAGATCCAGTACAAAGTGGAGGCGCTGCATCAGCTCATGCAGAACAGCTATTACCTGCAATCGGCGCAGGTCGGCGTGGCTCACGGGCCGGGTCGCCGGCCGGCCTCCGGCGAGGCTTTCCTGAGCTTCAGGAGCCCGGACAGCGTATTGTTCTGTTACACGGCCGAGGGCGAGGAACGCCCCTTAGCCGAGGACTATCTGCCGAGACAGTTCCCGCACGCGCCGCAATCCTATTGTGCGTGGGGAAGCGTCGCCAACATTCCCGAATATTGCGGCTAACGATACCAAACCCTGTTTGAGGAGACGGAGATGATCAAGCTTCAGGATGTCTGTTACGTCAGAATGGGTACGCGCGATATGGAAGGCGCGGAGTTCTTCGCCAACGATTATCTGGGCCTTGAGGTCGACGATCGCACCAAGGGCGGGGTCTATTTCAAATCCGACGAGCGGGCACACACCTTGTGTTATTTCGAAGGCGATCCCGCCGACCAGGCAGTCGCTTTCGTCGTCGCCTCCGATGCCGAACTGGACCAGGCCGCGGCATCGCTTGAAGGCATGAAGCACGAGGTTCATGTCGGGACACCGGAAGAAGCCTCGCTGCGCAAGGTGAAATCCTTCATCGCGTTCAACGACCCGACGGGCAATCGCATCGAACTCGTCGTACGCCCGGAACATTCCGGCCGGCGTTACCACGGCACGCGCGACGCTGGCATTACCGGCTTCTCACATGTCGGTTTGTGCACGACCGACGCGGCGCGAGACGAGGCGTTCTGGACGGAAGTCTGCAATGCGCGCGTCAGCGACCGGATCGGCGATGCGCCTCTGCTCCGGATCGACGAAGTGCATCACTCGATCGCGCTGTTCCCGACCAACCGGGCCGGCATCCAGCACATCAATCACCAGGTTGCCACCGCCGACGACGTGCAGCGCTCCTACAATTTTCTGTCGGAGAAAGGCGTGAAGATGGTCTTCGGACCGGGTCGCCACGTCACATCGATGGCGAAGTTCCTCTATTTCGAGGGGCCGGACGGCATGGTGTTCGAGTATTCCTCCGGCGTGGAGAGTATCGCCGACGAGCTTCTCTACCGCGAGCGCCAGTTCCCGGCAGACCCAACGGGGTTTTGCGGCTGGGGTTCCAAGCCGGACATCAAGGAATTCAAGAACTGACATGGGGAGATCGGCGCCGCCGCTACGGGCCGCCGGTCAATTGAGGGAGGAGTAGCAATGTTTCTGAGCATGATCTTTTCGTTGAAGAAGCGGCCGGGTATACCGCTCGATGTCTTCTACACCTACTGGGTCAACGCACATGCCGCGCAGATCGCCGCCCGGCTGCCGGGTATCGACCATCTCTGGCTGCACGAGATCTCCTACGAGGACGGGCAGGTCTGGCCACACACGGAAGGGGTGGGTTTCCATCTTGTCGAGGAAGACCGTTTCGAGGGCGTGCCCGAGCCGTGCTTCGAAAGCGAGGAGCACCTCAACCAGTTCCTCGGTGCGATGGAGCCTCTGATGACGGACGAGGCCAACATCTTCGAGGAAACGGTTGCCTATCCCTCGGTCGGCGACAATTCGAAGACCTACAAGGACGAGACGCCGGCATCGTTCCGTGCGCCGCGGCTGCTGAAGTTCATGCTTTTCATCTGCAAGAACGACGGTGTGAGCCTTGAGGATTTCCGCAGCTACATGTCCGGCGATCTTGCGCCGGCGCTCGCCGGTTGCACGGAGGTGAAGAAGCTGAGGATGCATCTGCTCGAACCGTTCGATCCGAATTCGCAGATGGCCGATGCGAGCGCGGTCTCCGCGCTGGCGCCGCCAAACAGGCGGTTCGATGCCTCCATCGAGATCGCCTTCGAAAACGGGCTGGATCTGGCGCGCTTCACGAAGAGCGCGGCCTGGGCGGGTGGCGCGGAAAAGCGCGCCAAATTCATGTCAGCCTGTTACGCCTTCAAGGTCAACGCGACCCATAATCTGAAACGTGACGGCGGGTTGACCTTCGAGGGATTGCGCACGCCCATCATCGCGCGTTCCATCGAGGAGGTGACGGCAATCTCCCAGTTCAACGATTCCGTCATGGCCTTGCAAACGACAGGATCGAATTGAACTTGAACGGATCGACACAGCTATCGATGAACGATCTTGAACGGCTCGTGCGGCTCGCCGCGCGGGCCGTTGGCCGTCACGGGCTGGCCCACGCCTATGGCCATTGCTCGGCGCGGATCGATGCCGAAAGATTTCTCGTCTGTACGCCAGTGCCGATGGGACACATGCCGACGGATGCGCACGGCACGGTGGTGCCACTCGACGGCCCGCTTCCCGACGGGGTGCTGGGCGAAGTGCGCGTTCATCGCGAAATCTATCTCCGACGCCCGGAAGTCGGTGGCATCGTTCGCTCGATGCCGCCGAAAATCATGAGCCTTTCCACACTCGGCAAAACGCCGCGGCCCCGTCATGGTTTCGGCAGCTATTTCTTCCCTTCGATCCCGATGTGGGACAGCCCGCTTTTGATCCGCGACGATGAGAAAGCGGCCGCGCTTGCAGAGCAAATGTCAGACCGTCCTGCCATCGTCATGCGCGGCAACGGTCTCGTCACTGCCGGTGAAAGTCTCGAAGAGGCTGTGGTTCTGTCCTGGTACGCCGAGGATGCTGCGCGCATCGAGCTTGATGTGCTGGCCTCAGGCGGAGGCGAAGGCGGGCCGATGATCACTCGGGAAGAGGCCCAGGCGCGGGCCACCTGGTCGGGCCGCATTCTCGAGCGGATGTGGGACTATCTGACTTTCGGTGACACGGAAATCTGATCACGGGTTCAGCCGGATTCTATCAGTTCGGGCAAGGCCGGATGGCTGCGGATCTTCTCGCAATCGACTGGAACATGGTTCCCTCCCTGGAAACGAAGGCCTCCAAACCGTTTTAGGCCGCACCGGCTAATCATCGCCGGCGCGGCTGTTTCGGGCCTATTCGGCTGGTTCCGCCTCAGCTGCCGCCGGCGCGTAGATCGGTGCGACGTCGATAAAGACCCGCAATTCGGCGACCTTGTCGCCAGCCGGCTTGACGATCGAGACGCAGGGCAGCACGACATGGCTGCCGTCAAGGCGCGTATAGTCGACCGCAAGTTCGAGGACGGTCTCGTTCTGGTGGTCCCAGCGGTTGACGATGGTGTGGCTCAGTCCGCCTATGGTCGACCAGAACTGGCCGATGGCGCCGGCAATCTGCTCGGGACCCTCGGCCGCCGGGAAATTGGCGAAGAAGACCTTGCAATTGTCAGTGTGCATCGCCTTGAAGGCCGGCATGTCCATCGAATCGACGGTTTCGTAATACCGCTTGAGCAGCGCGTCGCGGTCACCCTTCAGCCGGCGGATGGCGGCAAGTGTCGCATCGACGGCCTTCAGGTAATCCTTCTCGACGGTCTCGCCATACGCCTTTTCTGCCGGGCTGCCGTCTTTCTCGCCGGCGAGGGTCAGCTTGAAGGAGAAGCGCAGGCCAAGGCCGTCCTCGTCTTCCTCGATATTGTTCAAGATGGTGCCGAGCACCGAACCATCGAGGCGAACGAACTCAACCTGCTGCTCGGGAGTGAGTGTGACGCGCTCATGGCAGCGTTCGCCGCGAAACTCGATTTCGCGCACCAGAACATTCTTGCCCTCGCGGCTCTTGACCTCGCAATGGGTCATCGCGGGTACGAAGGGCAGGGCGTTGTCTGCCTTCATCACGAGCCCCTGCCAGACATCGGAGCGCGTGAGTACCGGTTGTCCCGGTTCATTGATGGGAATTTGTCTGCTGACTTCTATCATTTGGTCCTCCTGTCCAAAACCAGCCAACCGGGCCGCGCCCTCCGTGTCGGATTGCGGGTACCTGGCGTCTTCCTTTTTCAGGGGGCCGAAACACGATCTCGGGACAGTTCAATGCCGAGGCAAAGGTTTTCCATGCCCGGACGCGGTTGCGGCCGGGGCAGTATTCGAGATGTGAATTGTCCTCCCTTTACGGACAGAAGCGAGCATGCGCAGACTGTACCGTAACGTATGGTACAGTAATTTCTTGGAGGCACGCTGTCAAAAGAATCTTTGATTATCGAACCGAATTATCGCAAATAGGCAATTCCCGTGCGCGTGGAGACGGCCGGGGCGGGCTGGCCAGGGAGTGCATGTTGTCACCGGATGATGCCGTATTGCGTGAGACCGAAGCCAATATCGATGACATCGAGTTGGACCGGCCGGCTGCGCGCGAAAGCAAACGTGACCGGATTATCCGGATCGCGGGTGATCTCTTCCTGGAGAAGGGCTACGACAATCTGACCATCAATGAAATCATCGAGGCGACCGGCGGTTCCAAGGGGACGATCTATTCGAAGTTCGGCAACAAGGAGAAACTGCTCGAGGCGGTTGTGGACAAGATGTGCCGCGATGTCACTATCCGTATCGAGATTTCGCGCACGGGAACGCTCGAAGACCAGCTCACTCGGATCGGTCACAGCTTCTTGAAACGGGTTCTTTCGCCTGAAATTCTGAGGTTTCACCGCCTGATGACGTCGATCGGCCGTCAGTTTCCCGAGGCCGGTCGACTGTTCTATGATACCGGACCGCGCCAGGCCTGCGGTATCATCGCGTCCTGGATTGCCCATTGCCAGGAAACGGGATCCATCCGGGACGACGAGGATCCCTTCCATCTCGCCATTCTTTTCCATGACATGCTGATCGGCGATCAGATGCTGAAATGGCTGACTTCCGCCGTCGACGAAGAGACGCGCGTCAAGCGGATCGACGACACGGTCCGGCTGGCCGTGAAGCTCTTCCTCCAGGGCTGCGCGGTCTCTGCGAAGTAGCTGCTGCTTTCAACATCATCGACATCGTTGTTCTGCGCTCTCCCGCGCGTCGTGCCACGGGAATCGCTGTTGCCCGGTAACTAGGATTTGACAGGGCTGCGATATGCTGCCACATTCAAAACTGTAACGTACGTTACGGTATTGGAGGAGACCATGAACGCCAACGCTACAGAATTAAAGGTTGCGCCCACGACCGATGAACGGCCTGCATTTGAAGACATTCTGAATCGCGTGAAGGAACTCGGCCCGGGCATTGCTGCCCGCGCGCAAGATGCCGAGCATGCCAGGAGGGTGCCGGTCGAGACGATGGAAGAATTGCGTGAGACCGGCCTTTTCAAGGTGATGCAGCCGGCGCGCTTCGGCGGCTACGAATACGGTCCGTCCGCGCTGGCGCGTGTCGGCTTCGAACTGGGCCGTCATTGCGGCAGCACGGGATGGTGCGGCACGCTCGCCGTATGCTTCGGCTGGATGACTTCGTTTTTCCCGCTCGAGGCCCAGCAGGAAGTCTGGGACAATCCCGACAATCTGCTCGCAGTGTCCTATCTACCGTCGCCGAAGGTGACGGTGGTCGACGGGGGATACACGATCGAGGGAAGCTGGCCGTGGGCGAGCGGTGTTGACAGCGCAACTTGGCTGATCCTCGCTGGCCTCATCCCGAACAAGGAAGGTCCGCCGACGCTTGCCTGGTTCCTGGCGCCAGTCAAGGATGTCGTTGTCGATCACAACAGCTGGAACGTCGCCGGACTTCAGGGCACTGGTTCAAAAACGGTAGCGATCACCGATCCCGTTTTCGTGCCGGCCCATCGCGTCGTGCCGCTCGGCGCCATCATGTCGGGCAAAGTGCCGGGGCTCGAAGTTCCCAACAACGAACAGGCGCGCTACACCTATCCGACTTTCGGGCCGACTGCGCTGGTTTCGCCCATCGTCGGCATGGCGCAGGGCGCACTTGACGCCTTCACCGAGGTCGCCACCGGTGCCACGCGCATGGCGCGACCGGGCGTGTTCGTGAAAGTTGCCGAATCCGCGCTGATACAGCGCCTAGTCGGTCAGAACGCGGCGCGCATCGATGCCGCCCGCACGTTGATGACAACCAGTCTGGAGGAGGGCGAGGCGGTCATCGAGGCTGGTGGCGCGCTCACAATCGAACAGCGGGTCAGAATTCGCCGCAATCACGGCTTTGCGTCCCGGACCTCGGCGGAAGCGGCGAATGAAATCTTCAACAAGTCTGGCGCGCAGGCGGCCGACGACAGCCTGAAGGTGCAGCGCTTCTGGCGCGACGCCAATGCCGCGGCCCTTCATTCCAGCATTGATTACGACATGTTGGTCGAGATGTACGGCACCCAGCAATTGGGTCTGGATCCCGTCGGCATCTTCTAGGGCGGTTCACCAGCCGACATCATATCCGGGCGGCAGCAATGCCGCCCGGTTTCGTTTTGGCGCTTTGTTACGATGGACAGATGAGAAGGTGGGGCAAACAGCGATCAGAAATAGAGATCGAATTCTGTCTTGCCGACTGGTGACGGCTTGCGATCGGCGGCTGGTTCCGAGACGTGATAGCAGGCATCGGAATAAAGCAGCGGGCGGGTGCCTTCATCGACCCGGGCGCGATCGACCTGGCCGACGAAAATCGTATGCGTGCCATAAGGCACCGCCGCCATGCGGGTGCAGACCACATTGGCGTGCGCCGACTTAAGGATCATCATGCCGGCCGGGTCCCGTTCCCAATTGCCGGTTGTGAACCGCTCTTCGGGCGCCACCTTGCCACTGAAGGCATCGGAGACCTCCGGATGGGACGCCGTCAGCACATTGACGGCAAAACGCGGTTGGTCGAGCAACATGGAATGCAGCCGCGAGCGGTTGTTCAGGCAAACCATCAGCGATGGCGGGTCCATGGAAACGGACGTTACCGCCGTAACCGTCATGCCATGATCACGCGTGTCGTCACTGGCAGTGACAACGGTGACCGTCGCAGGAAATTTCCGCATGGTCATGCGGAACTGCGAACCTACAGAATTTTCATCGATTTGCGTGGTATTCATCGCTAATCCTAACATTATCGATAATACCAGCAAGAACTATCCCTGTCTATTTCAAAACCGGTCAGGATTTTCAATCCTGGTGGATCGCCGGCTGCTCGGCCTGGTCGATCCAATTCCGGGGGAAGGCGCTGGTTAGCGTGCTGCACAGCCGCGCAGAAACAGGCGTGCGGCGGCGGCCACGCGGCGTGCGATTTCGTCGGCACCCGGAATGGCGCGGTCGCTGGTCAGCATGGCCAGCTGAAAATCACCGATCAGCATGTCGAGAAACAGGGTGGCGAGTTCCTGCGGGTCGCCAGGCGCCAGTTCGCCCATGCGTTGATGGCGTTCGACCCATTGCGCGGCGTGGCGATAGGCATTCTTCGGCCCTGCGTCGAAGAACAGCTTGGTGGTGCCAGGAAAAGTCTTTCCCATGGAGACCATCAGTCGGTGGAGTTCGAGGATTTCCGGCTGCAGGATCATGCCCAGGAAAGAACAGCCCATTGCATTGAGCTGATCTTCAACCGTCCCGACCTCCTCTGGTTCAAACGACACGCTCGCCACATGCGCCATCTGCCGGACAACCTCGACGAACAGGCCCTCCTTGTTGCCGAAGAGATGATAGATCGTGGCCTTCGATCCGCCCGCCGCCTCGATGATGTCGTTCATCGATACGTTGTCGTAGCCCTTGTCCAGGAAGAGATGTGCGGAGAGGCTGATAATGCGCTCGCGGCGCTCATCCTGACTGAGATTGCGGGGTGTGCGTGCCGAAGATTGCCGGTCGCGGGAACGGTTATTGCTGGGGCTGGTTGCGCCGTCGCCGGCCGAGTTGGATTCTTGCGTGGTCATCTTTTCATTCCCGACGAATCTGCCGTCTCTTTCGATAAATCTTTTGACTGATCTAGCACAAATCGATAATGTAATGTACGTTACATTACGTAATCGCCAGAATGCCGCATTCGACAATTGCGGTCAACGGCGTCAGGGGAGGAGGGTTTTGCAGATGGCGGGCTACCGGCTCGTGACCTATTTCAATAACGAGCATCATCGCAAAGCGGGTGTGCTGTCAGGTGACACGATATACGCGGCATCCGACCTGCTCGGTGGCGATCCCGACGTCCTCGACATTCTGCGGGATTGGGAAAGTTCCCAATCTGCGATTGAGGCAGTGCTTGGCGAAGCTGGTTCGGGTGCTCCCCCCGCCGGCCGGCTCGCACTCTCTGACGTCACACTCGAAACGCCGGTCCAATATCCGGCAAATTTTTTCTGCGCGGGTGCGAATTACTGGGATCATCTCAAAGAGATGGCCGAGTTCGTCAAGAAGATGACGGGCAGCGCGCCCAGCATGGAAAAGGCTCCTGAGCCGTGGTTCTTCGTCAAGACGACAGCGGGCACGCTTGTCGGCGACGGGGCGAACGTGCCGATACCGTCATTTTCCAGCCAACTCGACTGGGAAGCCGAACTGGGCGTGGTCATCGGACGTCCGGTCCGCAATATCCCTGAGGCGGACGCGCTTTCGGCGATTGCCGGTTATGTGATCATCAACGACCTGTCCGCCCGCGACCTGATGCGCCGGGAGGGCAGCCCGTTCGTCTATGACTGGATCGGCCAGAAGTGCTTCGACGGAGCGGCGCCATGCGGCCCCTGGCTGACACCGGCGAAATTCGTGCCTGACCCGGAAAACCTCGAGATCACGCTAAAGGTCAACGGCGTTACCAGGCAGCATTCGAATACCGGGCAGATGGTGCATTCTCTCGCCGAGCAGATCGCCTATCTCAGCCGTCATGTCACGCTCAATCCAGGCGACCTGATCGCGACGGGCACGCCAGCGGGCGTCGGCATGCCCAAGGGCGAATTCCTGCAGCCTGGAGACGAGGTCGAGATCGCCATTTCGGAACTTGGGGTGCTCAGACACACCATGATCGCGGCATGACTGAAGGCCGCATGAACAGGGAGGGTAGATCATGAGTCAGATGCCGGAAAAGGCGGCCGCGCTCGTCTCGAAGATGCTGCAACTCAATCTCTATGTCGTTTTCTGGCATGGCAAGGATCAGGATCTGATGCCGCTCCTGGCCGATCATCTCGAATATCTGGTCGAGCTGGAAAAGCAGGGCAAGGTCTTCGCATCCGGGCCGATGGGCGCGCCTGAAAAACGCAACGGAATGACCATTCTGCGCGCCGCCGACGAAGCCGAAGCGCGCCGGCTGGCGGAGAACGATCCTTTCGCCAAAAACGGAATCCGCGATTTCACCATCGAGCCGTGGACGGTGATGGAAGGTACGTTCACGGTCGAGATGCACTTTTCCGACGGAACTGCGAAATTCAGCTGACGGGAAAAGCACGAAGGGAGGAGGACATGACGACAATCGGTTTTCTCGGGCTTGGCAAGATCGGCATGCCGGTCAGCAAGCATCTGATCGAGGCCGGCCACGAAGTCGTGGGCTACAAGCGTAGCGGTATCGAGGCGTTTACCGGGATTGGCGGCAAGGCGGCGGCATCGCCCGCAGAAGTGGGTTCGGCGGCCGATATCGTCTTCCTCTGTCTGCCCGACAGCGATGCACTGGAGGCAGTCGTCAACGGATCTGATGGTCTCATGGGCGTTGCCCGCGAGGGGCAGATTCTTATCGGCCTTGGCTCCAATCCGGTTCCCGTCAAGCAGCGTCATGCCGATGCATTCGCCAGTAAGGGCGCGGTGTTTCTCGACGGGGAAGTCAGTGGCACGCCGGTCATGGTCGAGAACAAGGCAGCGGCGATCTATCTGGCCGGCGATGAATCCTCCGCCGAGAAAATCCGACCGATTGTCGAGACCTTCACCCAGAACTGCATGTTCCTGGGCGCCTTCGGTTCGGCCACCAAAATCAAGCTTCTGAACAATCTGCTGGTCGCACTCAACATTGCCGGCGCGGCCCAGGTGATCGCCATCGGCACGCATGGCGGCATCGATCCCGAAAAGTTGATCCCCGCCGTGGTGAAGGGCAGCGGAACATCCGGCCAGTTCGCCATTCGCGCGCCGATGATGGTGGAACGCAAGTTCACGCCGATGCTGGGATCGGCCAAGGCGCTTGCCTATTACGTCGGCGAGATACGGCAGATGGCCGTGGATGCGGGCGTTTCCACCCGCCTGATCGACGAGATGATCGATCTCTACGAGAAGGCCGTCCCGATAATCGGCGACCGCGATGTCGCGGCGCTGCTTGAATACTTCGAAAAACCCGAATGAAGACCAAGGAGTAAATCAATGGGTGCCATCAGCAAAATCTCGCATGCGAGCTATGAGACGCCTGATCTCGACGCGCTGAGCGAATATTATACGGATATCATCGGCTTGACGGTCACAGATCGCGAACAGGATACGGTCTACCTGTCGAGTTCGATCGACCATCATTGCGTCGTTCTGCGCAAGGGCGGCGAAGCGGCGTGCACGAGACTCGGCTTCCAGATCGGCAAGGATGACGATCTCGATGCCTTCGAAAAACACGTGAAGGGCTTCGGCATCGAGACCGAGCGCAAGCGTGATCCCGAGCCATCCATCTCCGACATGCTGGTCTTCAAGGACTTCAAGGGGACGCAGATGGAGGTGTTCAAGACACCCGAGCCGGCCAATGTGCCATTCTCGGAAAAGGGGATCATTCCGCACAAGCTCGGCCATGTCGCCTTCCACGTGAAGGACGTCAAGGAAGCGGCGAAATTCTATTGCGACGTGATGGGTTTCAAGGATTCAGACTGGATGGGAGATTTCTTCGCCTTCCTGCGCTGCGGACCCGACCATCACACCATCAATTTCATCGGCACCGGCGTAGAAAAGCATCACCACTCGGCCTTCGAATTGCATGACTGGGCGCACATCGAATCGTCCTGCGATTTTCTGAGCCGCAAGGGCTATCCGTTGATCTGGGGCCCCGGCCGGCACGGCATCGGCCACAATCTGTTCACCTACCATGCCGCGCCGAATGGGCTGACGATCGAGCTCTTCGCCGAACTCGACCAGGTCAATGAGGATCTCGGTTATTTCGAGCCGCGGCCCTGGCACCGTGAGAACCCGCAAAAGCCTAAAGTTTGGCCCAAGGGTCCGGAATCAGCCAATCTGTGGGGCATCGCCCCGCCGGACGATTTCATGGCCCCCTGACCGGGCAGGCCACGGTGCGAGGCTGTTATTCGGCCTCGCACTGTGGCCACCAACATTTTGGCTGGAGCCCAATGGTGTGACTGAGCGATCCTGCTAACGCCGGTGCCAGCCATAGGGTCAGAAGGCGTGCAAGCCGTACATCGGGTAAATCATGCTCATCGATGCATCAAGCGCCGGGTCCGCTCTATGCTCGGCTTCAAGTCGATGGCAAGCGCCCGGGTCATACTCGACGGCATCGAAATGGTCCACATGATGCGAAAGCGATAGGCGAGGTTTGTCTATAATCCTCGTCCTTCAATCGCTGATCAATTCGAAATCCCGGCCGCTTGATAGACAGCAATGACGCGTCCCATCGTGACCAAAAATTGCGGTTTGCGACAGAGCAGACCATAAGCCACTAGCTCTCCACCAAACCGATGCAAGTCCACACCAACACTTGATCGATAAATGTGACCCGAGCCAAATATCCCATCTGAACATCAGGCCGGTGTTGGATACTTTGACAAACTCGATAGTCGAACTGTGAGTTTGCTCCCCGGGTTTTGGCCAGCAATTGGATCTATTCCAGTCCGATCCTGATAAAGTCGTCAGTCAATCCATGCTTTTATAAAGGCTTGCTTTGTGAGACAGTCTTTCGAGCAAGCCGGACAACGTCTTGAGCTCCTGCAAAGTAAACTCCGACATCATGCTCTTGATAAACTCCCGGTGCTCGCCTGAAACAGCCTGACACAAAGCCTTGCCCTTTTCAGTGATGGTCACCAGCGTGACCCGCCGGTCGCTTTCGTCCGTGCGTCTTTCAACCAGCCCGTCCTCGCTCATGCGGCTGACCAGCTTCGTGATATTGCCTGCTTCGCAAAAGTGCTTTTCGCTCAGATAGTTGAGCGGCTGGGAAGCGCCATCTTCCAGGACTCTCAGGATCGTATAGCGCGCAACAGAAAGCTTGTGTTTTCGCAAATGTTCGTCCGCCGATTTCATAACTGTATTGGACGAAAATGTCAGATAAACGAAGGTAAGAATGGCGTCGTCATTGCGAGACAGTTTTCGCGCAAGTTGCGTATCCAGTCGATGGACGCGCTTTCGTCGCGCGGGTCGCTTTGCATTGGTCATTTGAAATCCGTTTACGCAGACTAATATCGGAGGGTATCAGGCATCGACGCCGGCAATGCAAGGTGGGAGAACAATCAAGCTCCCGCCACCCTGTTGCGCAACCTTGCCGCAAGGCCTGCGAGCGCCGTCAGCAACAATATACACAAGGCGAACGACCCGATGAACAATACGAAGATCGCAGCCGCTTCCGATGTCTGGCCATTGGCGAACAAGCTGTACGAATAGGTCGCAATGGTCTGGCTGCGGCTTGACTGCAAAAGCATGGGCACGTCCAGCGTTCCCGCCATCCATAATGAAATCAACAACCAGGCTCCCAGAAGCGCCGGTGCGCAAAGTCGCGCCACGATTCCGAATGTCGCGGAAAATGCGCCAGCGCCAGAAACGCGCGCCGCGCTTTCAAGGTCAGGAGAGACCTGTGCAACCATCGATTCGGCAGCCCGCACTGCGATTGGAATGCCGCCGACGACCAGCGCCAACGCCATCAGAACGGGACTGCCAAAGAGCTTGCGAATACCGGGCGTCTGGATAAAGGTGGCCAAAAGGGCGACGGACAGAACGATACCCGGCGTGGTCGCCGGAACCCATGAACCCAGGCGCGCGACCGAACTCACCAATGTGCGCTGATAGCGCGACATCGCGTAGGCCATCAGGAATCCGGATATCACCGTGACTGGCGCCGCAATGAACACGATAAGCAAAGTCGTGCGCAGCGCCGTTACTCCGACGCGATCCGTCAGTACGGTTACAAAATTGCCGAGCGTCCATGCGCCGTAAAGACCGAAAAATGGCTGGAACGCCCCGATCACGAACTGGACGATCGGCGCCGCAATCGCCAGCAGGCAGTAAAGCCCGATCGACGCCGAGACGAGCCAGCCCAGACTGCGTGGCGGGCGCGTCGGGCCATTTTGCGCCCTCCCCCCCAGGCTGGCGAAGTCCTTTCCATGCAGCATAAAAATCTGCAAACATACGAGAACAGCCACAAACAGCGTCATCAGAACGGCTGTCGACGAGGCTGCAGCCCAATCAGGACGCACGTTGATGATCAGATAATCGTTCACCAGCAGTGACAAGGGCTGGATGCCGACGGGCACTCCCAGCACGGCGGGAATATCGAAGGTCTGCATGCCGAACACCAGCATCAGTATACCGACCGCCAGATAGGCCGGAGCCAGAGACGGCAGAGTGACGGTCATGAATGCGACAAAGCGGGAACTGCCGAAAACGACTGCGGCGTCTTCCTGGCTGCGGTCCGACGCGGAGATCGGACCGATCAGAAACAGATAGGCAAAACCGGTGACCTTGAAGATCGAGACGACGACAAGACCGGGCCAGCTCACCGCGTTCAGCACCTGCCCGACGCTTCCAAGGCCTATCGATGTCAGTATTTTCGCCAGCACGCCGGCGTTGGCGTTTGCGAGCATCGACCAGCTCATGGCGTAAAACAGCCCGGGCGTGGCAGTTATGATCACCATGGATGGAGTGATCCAGCCGCGAAGAGGCACATCCATGCGCGTGGCGATCACCGCGAAATAGGACCCCAAAGCCAGGCTGCCAAGTGCTGTCAATGACGACAGCACAAGGGAGGTCAGAAAGGCATTGTAAAAAGCGCGGTCCGAAAGAACCTTGCCAAATCCGTCCAACAAGTATGGTCCCGACGCCGTATAGGGAGAACCCGTCAATGCCGCCAGGCCAAGCATCAGCAGGGGGAAGACCAGAAAATAGACGATCAGCGCTATTGCCAGCCATTTTACGAAGCCGCTCATCGACATGTGTTCCCCCTGCTGGGAATCCCGGCCTAGTTGGCGCCGAGGCGCGCCGCGCGACTTTTCCAGTCCGACAGTGCGTCGGAAAGATCCTGACCCGTAACAGCCAAAACCTCTGTCAGGCCTTCCTGCTTGGGGGCGCCGTCAACCGTGCTGATCTGCCCAAGAGAGTTCTGAAGAGCGACCCCCTGATCGGAAATCAGCCAGGACGAAAACAAACGTCCCGCGTCGGCGTGCGGGGCGCCTGCAACGATTCCTGCGGAAAGCGGCATGGCCGGATTGCCGTCCTCCATAAACCAGAAATCAACCGGGGCGCCTTGCGCCGCCAATACCCGATAGAGCGCATAGGGCAGGAAAGGAGCGACCGGATATTGTCCGGTTGCCATAGATTGCATCATTGCGGATGTGCTGGCGGCGGTGGAAGGGTTTTGCGCTGCAAACCCGTCAACCCAGGCGTCGTCTATCCGGCCTTCGGCAAAAAGGGTAGCCATCGAGACCGTTGACGTCGATGGCGTCGCGGGGTTGTTGATGACCATCTTGCCCGCAAATTCGGGGGAATTCAGATCGCTCCAGCTATGCGGCCCGTCCTTGTCGACGACGGTCGTGTTGACCACAACGCCCACCGGCCCGAGCGCCCACACGATCCATCCATTGTCGGCGCCGACATAGGCTTCACCCAGAGACTCGACCCCCAGGGGTTCGAATGCCTGCAGCCAGCCGTCCTCGGCGAGAACCGGAAAGTCCAGATCACCGGAAATAATAAAGTCGGCGTTCATCGCGCCTGTTGCCTTCTCGGCCTCGAGCCGGGCGAACAGAGCCGGCCCCGACAGTTCCGTGGTGGTGACGGTAATGTCCGGATAGGCCTCTGTGAACTTGTCTATCAGCGGCTGGAACGCGCGTACTGCCGGCAAGTACACATTGATCTCGGTCTGCCCGGCGTCCACAGCCTGCTGATGCAGCGATTCCAGGCTGTCCTGCGCATGCGCCGTGGCAAGCGGCACCAGCGCAACCGCGAATGTTAGCGTGATTTTACTGAGAAAATTCATTGGTCTCTCCCTTTAATTGACCCGTATGTGTCCTCTGGCCGGCGGGCCTGCCAAGCCAGAAGCTCCCGCGTTTACCTGCGAAGAACCGGAGCTGTTGTCGACATCGTCACCCAGATCGTCTGGCCTGGCTCCATTGTTGCGTCGTCTTCTGCGAGTTCGCGAATGACCAAGCGATCATCGCCGATCGCCACGCGCCGCTCTCGCCACCGCCCAAGGGCGGTGGTCGCCTCCAGGACGCCGCGGACGCCGGAAATATCGCCTGATTCCGGGGCGCCCGTCGAAACGCCAAGCTCATGGCTGCGGCTTCCGATCACGACCGCTTTTCCTGCCGGCATATGTTCGCCGGCATGGTCCAGCGCCAGCTTCTGGCCGTCGGAAAGCACCAGTTCGATCCGGCCTTTGGCGCTTTCAAGCACCGTCGCAGACAGGAAGTTTCCGTAACCGACGAAGCTCGCAACCTGTTGATCTGCTGGCCGGTCGAGAATATCGGACGGGCTTCCGACCTGGACGATCCCGCCATCTCGCACAACTGCCACCAAATCCGCCAGCATCGCGGCCTCCTCCTGATCATGCGTGACCAGGATGGTTGTGATGCCTTCGCGGTCGTGGATCATGCGCAACTCCCTGCGGAGTTGATCGCGGAGGCTTGCGTCGAGATTGGATAGCGGCTCATCCAGGAGCAGAACGCGGGGACGGGCCGCGATGGCGCGTGCGATGGCGACGCGCTGCTGCTGGCCGCCCGAAAGCTGCGACGGGCGGCGATCAAGCAATGCCGGCAAGCCGACTGATGCAATCGCGGACGCCACGCGCGCCGGCCATTCGCTGCGCGGAACACCCTGTTTTCGCAAGGGATAGGCGATATTCTGCTCGACCGTCATATGCGGCCATAGTGCGTAGCTCTGGAACACCATTCCCAGCCTGCGCTTGTTGCTGGGCACATCGATGCGTTTGGCGGTATCGACAACCGTTTCGTTCCCGATACGGATCACGCCGTCGCTGGGGTGTTCGAGCCCGGCGACAATGCGCAGCAATGTCGTCTTTCCACACCCGCTCGGTCCCAAAAGCGCGACGAAACTGCCAGGCTCGATTTCCAGAGAAACATCCTCAAGGACGGACAGGGAGCCGAAGTTCTTCGTGACGCCGCAGATCGAAATACCGGAGACCCCCGACGATGGCGGCGATGTGCGCTGATGATCCAAAGGAGACTGGAGTTCGGTCAAGTGATCATTTCCGGGAAGCTACGACGCGCTGTTCTATCGCGCCGAATATCGACGTTCCGCGCGCATCAAACATTTCGATACGAATGGCGTCTCCAGCCTGCATGAATGCGGTCTTGATCTCGCCCTCGTCAAGCAACTCGATCATGCGGCGCTCCTGAAGACATGAGGAGCCGACTGACCGGTAGTCCTCATTGGACACCGTTCCCGAACCGACGATTGTCCCGGCGGCGAGAGACCGGGTCATGGCGGCGTGAGCGATCAACTGGGAGAAGTCGAAGCTTAAATCGGTTCCGGCGTCGGGGCGCCCGAACTCTTCCCCGTTGAAGGTGGAGACGAGTGGCAGGGACACCTTCCCGCCATCCCATGCGGATCCGAGTTCATTGGGCGTCACGCAGACCGGAGAAAAGGCTGAAGCCGGCTTGGACTGAAAGAAGCCAAACCCCTTTTGCAGTTCCGGTTTCATGACATTGCGCAGCGAAATGTCGTTGCACAGCATAATCAGCTTGATGTGCCCCCTTGCTTGGTCCGCAGTCACCCCCGCAGGAACATCGTCAGTGACGACAGCGATTTCGGCCTCGAAATCGAGGCCCCAGTCCGGATCGCCCAGGCTGATGCCATCCGTGGGCGCCAGAAAGGCGTCAGAACCGCCCTGGTACAGCAACGGATCCTTCGCGGCGTTTGCAGGCAACTCGGCCCCGCGGGCCTTGCGAACAAGGCGCATGTGGCTGAGATAGGCGCTGCCGTCCGCCCACTGATAGGCGCGTGGAAGGGGAGACGAGAACAGGGTGGCATCGAATGGCTCGCCAGCAACTTCACGGCCGTCGAGTTGCTTAGCCAATGCTTCCAGGCGCGGCGCGATATCCGTCCAGTTGTCGAGCGCCTGCTGCATGGTCGCAGCAATGCCTTTCGCTTCGACAAAGCGGTCCAGATCGCGTGACACGATCACCAAAGCGCCGTCCCGTCCGCCTGCCTTCAATGACCCCAGTTTCATAACGTCTCCTTCAGAATGCTAGCTTTTTGCCGCTTTTGATTTGCTCGACAAAGCCCCGTACAGCCATGGGCAATCGATGACCGGCGGCGCGCGCAATCCATTTTGCGCGGCCTCCAGGCGCATATCCCGCATGCGCTCGCGCGCATCGTCTGGCAGGTAGAGCCGCTCATGACCCCAGAAGCTGGGTCCGCAAGTGGTTTCGTGCGGGTTCCACGTGTCCGGATCGATGATCCGTCCGCCCCATCCGCTCTCGATGAAAAATCCGGACGGCGTGTGCGCGTAGTAGGACGTCATGTAGTCATTGGTATGGCGTCCCAACGTATAGGCGATGCACTCGGGATCCATCTGCGCAAGATCATAGCCTTGCCCGACGTCATCGAGGTTGTCGAACTCCACCATGAAGTGATGAAAGCCCGTCTGCCCCGATCCCACAAGCGCAAAGCTGTGATGACGTCCGTTGACATGGAAGAAATAGAGCGGATACGGGGTGAGCCCGTAGTCGGAAACGCGGAAATCAAGCAAGTCCCGATAAAAGCCGAGCATGCGGTCAGGATCGGTAACGTGCATCACCGCGTGACCCATGCCATACGGACCGGTCTTGAACCCCTGGATCGGTCGACCGGGCGCAAACGGATCGTCGGCCAGCATCGGCCCGTGGAAAAGTTCGACCCTGTTGCCATCGGGATCGTCGAAACCGACAAGCTTGCTGACGAATCGCTTGTCGGCAAGCCCGGGCGAACCCCAGTCCACCGCCACGCCCGCTGCATCGAGCCGGGCAGCGTACATTTCAATGTCTTCGGGGCTGTCGACCTCCCAGCCGATAAAGGCCAATGTCTCTCCAGGTTCATCGGTGACCAGCAAGCGCTGTTCGCGATTATCCATCCGAAAAGCCCGCGCCGAGCGACTGCGCTCAATGGATTGCATGCCAAGAATCTTGCTGGCGAACTCGGTCCAGTCTGTCAGGCAGTCTGACCGGATGCCGATATATCCCAACGCATTGATCGCCATACCTAACTCCTGCGAGCCACTGCGGTTCGGGAAGCGTCTTCGGGCAACAGCCACCCGTCGAGCATTTCGACGTCAAACGAACCCAGTCCTTCGGAAGAGGTCCATGCGACATGTCCGTCAGGCCGCAGGAATACGCAACCGAGTCCCGCAAGCGCAGGATGATCTGCGGGCCCGATCGTCCCGGCCAAGGCAATTTGCGGGTGTGGCGATGTCATGCGCGAAACGTCAGCGCCGGTAAGGTCGAGCAGCACGAATTGTCCTTGAGTGGAGAGATCGAGGGCCGTTTCGTACTCGCCCGCCACCGGGATCGGGGGCATGCGCAGTCCGCTGACTGCGGATTCTACGCCACTCGAAGCATAGCGCGCACTCAACCCGCTCAAATCCTCGCACAGCATGCGATTGACATCGGGAAGCGGCAACAGTTTGTCGCGGAAATAGGTCTTGAGCGCATTCGCCTCTTCATCGAAGCGGAATTGCAGCGCGGTTTGCTGACGAATCATATCCAGCATGCGATGGATTTCCGGCAGGCGTTCTTCCTCGAAACTGTCCAGAAGCGCAGCCGGGCTTTGCCCGGTTGCAACTTTCCCAAGCTTCCAGCCGAGATTGAACGCGTCCTGAATGCAGAATTGCATGCCGATGCCCGAAGCCGGGTAGTGTACGCGCACGGATTCGCCGACCAGAAAGGCCCAGCCCACTCGCAGGCGCTCGGCGCAATACGTCGCGTCGCCGAACTGCGTGATCTGGTGGATGGAGGTGATGCCGTAATCGGTTCCGTGCACCCGCCGCAACATCTCCAGCGCGGCATCTGCGTCGGGCGGCGTGGGTCGTCCGTCATCCATGGTTTTTTTATCGATAACCACGAAACGCGTCAGGCCCTTGCGCAGCGGATACGCCATGCCCCAACCTATGTCGTTGAAAAACGAATTCGTAGGATGATCGAAAGGCAGCTCGATATTCGCATCGACATTCACGGCAATACGCTGTGCTTCGTGACCTGGAAACGCCACGCCCAGGATATTTCGGACAGAACTCTGCCGGCCATCCGCGCCCACCACATAGCGTGCGCGCAGACTTCCCGACACGCCATCGCCATCGATAAAGTCCACCGTCACGCCATCGGCGTCCTGCGTCAGGCCGGTTACCTCATGTTGCAGCCTGACATCGCCGCCGATCTCGGCAAGGCATTCGCCAAGCACCTTCTCGGTCTCGATCTGCGGCATCATCACGACATAGGGGTACGGCGTGTCGAGCGCCGTATAGTTCAGCGGCTGCATCCCGCCCCAGACACCGAACCTTGATATCGGGTCACCTTGAATCTCGAACGCCCGGTCGAGCAGTCGCTGCGCCACGCCACGCGAACGGAAGATTTCCAGAACCCTGGGATAAAGCGTTCCTGCGCGCGACCAGGTGGGGCCGCTTCTCTTTTCAAGATTTACGACCCGGGCGCCGGCCAGCACTGCTTCGTAGGCGCATACCAAGCCTGACGGCCCGGCGCCCACAACAACGATGTCGGCGTCATACTGCTGACGGTTCATAGCGCCTCCTCCCATAATCTTGCTTCTTCGCAAGCTCCCGCTTCCCGTCATAGATTCCAACAATTGCTTTACCGGTCAAGCATTTTTTGGTAGCGCCTCATCAAAGCGCTATTTCTGCGCTCTGATGGCGCGCGCAAGGGAGGAAGACATGTTGAGCGACAATGATTTGGCCTTTTACGCGGCGGTTGGACCAAAAATGGCGGCCCTGCAAGCCAACCTGTTCCACGACACAACGATGGCGGAGAACGCGCAGCGCTACCGCGCCATGATCGAAAGCCTGGATGAATTCAAGCACTCGCCGGAGTCGCCGTCGGTCCATGCCCTGCACGAGGGCGTTCAGATCACGCCTGAAATCACTGCCGACATCGCCATCCCGCACGGCAAAGGCCCCTTCCCCGTTATCCTGCACGTACACGGCAATGCGTTCATCGGCGGCGATCCCGCCTCGTTCCGGCGCACGACCTTGGATTTCGCGCATGCCGGTTTTGTCACCGTGATGCCCGATTACCGGCTGGCGCCGGAGCATCCCTTCCCAGCCGCCTTTGACGACATGATCGCCGCCGCCGAATGGTTGGCGCAGGGCATTGGCGAGTACCGGGGTGATCCCGGCCGCATGCTCATCACCGGGAATTCATCCGGCGCAGGGCTGGCCTTTGCAGTCGTGCGGGCGTTGCGCGAATATACGGGCCACCATGCTTTCCGGGCCGTGGCCGGATTCGATGGCCATTACGATCGCGCCGCCGAACCGAAGAGCTGGCTTCAGAACGCTTATCTTGGCGCGCAGGTCGAGAAATTGCTGGCCGACCCCCGCGTCAGTCCGAATGTTGGCCTCGAGCGACACATGTTGCCCCCCTGCCTTTTGACGACGGGTGCCGGCGATTTCGCCTGCCCCAATACGTTGGACTTCGCCCAGACGCTCACCAAAACCGGGGTCCGGTACGAGTTGCATGTCTTTGAAGGCGCCAGGCACGACGCCATGCGTTATCCGCACCTCGACGTGTCGCGGCGGATACTCGACACCTTCTTCTCCTTCGCGCGCGAAGTCCTCAACACCCCTGCGGAGACGGAAAAATGAGCGGCAAATCCGTTTCACAATCCGCGCTGAAAGCTCTTTGCGATCGCGCTCAACGCGACATCGAAGTCGGACTCGAATGGGGCGGCGTGGAGGGCTGCTCCCTTGCGGTCGCCTACAGCGGCGAGATCCTACACGCCGAGGGCTTCGGCGCCGCGCGGGTCGACACCCCGATGCAAATCATGTCCCCCACCAAGACGATCCTCGATTCAGCTCTGTGGATTCTCATGCAGCGTGGACTTATCCGTCCCGAGGATTACGTCGGCGACCATGTGCCGGAGTTTGCAACGAACGGAAAGCAAGGCATCACGCTGGAAATGCTGCAAACCCACACTGCCGGGCTTGCATGGCAGCCCATTGACTTCCCGGACTGGGGAGACCGCGCCTATCGCCTCCAGAAATTCGCAGACTGGACGCCGGCCCGCGAACCCGGAATCGCCTATGAATACCATCCCGCCACGGCGAGTTGGGTATTGGCGGAGGTGATCGAGCGGGTATCCGGCGTCGACTATCGTAAATTCCTGCGTCGCGAAGTGCTTGAACCGCTCGGCATGGGAGACGTACACACCCTGAGCCTCGGCGAACCCGTCGACGCGCAAGCAGATTCGCTGCTGGCGAGCAACTACATGCAGGGATATGCGCCGGATCCGGCGCTGCGCCCGCCAATGCCCGGCGGTTTCGGAACCGTCGAGGGGCTGGCGATCGGCATGCCGGGCGCCGGCGCCGTCGGCACGAGCGCAGGCCTGGCCCTGCTCTATCAGGAGTTCCTGCACAATCGTTCGGGCCTGTGGGACGCCGGTGTGCTTGTGAACGCCCGTGAAGTCATTCGTCTGCAAAAGCCGGACAATTTCGGCCGGCCGATCTTGCGGACGCTGAGCTTCCTTCTGGCGGGAGACGCAAAAGAGCGCTATGGCGAGCGTGTATTCTTCGGCCAGCAGGTATCAGCGCGCGCGTTTGGCCATCAGGGCATGGGCGGACAGATTGCATGGGCCGACCCCGAAAGCGGCCTGAGCTTTGCGTATCTGACCAATTCCATCGTCTTCCCGCCGGGCGGATGCGACCATCCCCGGGCGCGCGAACTCTCGGCGCTCGCTTGCGCAGCGCTTGCGGCCTAGAGCGAACCTGCAATCGCGCTCTACAAAACGGATCGAGCGCAACGACAAAAGTCGCTCCACGCACCGTCTTGCATTTGGTGGAATGGAAAGACTCTGTGCATTCTTGCACATGTCCATTCGGGTCCTCCAAGCAAACTTGAAGTGTAGTAACTCCGGTCTCATTGCTCAGGTCCGAATGGGCAGCCTGTTGCACACTCACATCTAGTGGCGGGCATTCAGGATATCTCAGACCAGCCTTCTCGGACCCTCAACGATTTCGCAGCCCTTCTCGGTCCCAAGCCAAAAAAGAACGCGTCAGGAGGGACGGATCGACTGAGGCGCCCTTCCAACAAAGGCAACCGACATCTACGCAATAGGATTGCAGTTAGTGCTTACGGATCTGTCGCAAACTCTTCGCTAACCGGCGACCGATAATGCTCTCTCGATGTTTTCGGGAGCTTTCCCTGTTCAAAGGCCGCCATTTCGACCAGTCGGTCATCTTGCTGTGTGTACGCTGGCGCCTCGCCTACAATCTCAGCCTGCGTGATCTCGAAGAGATGATGGCCGAACGCGGTCTGAGCGTTGATCATACGACTGTGCACCGCTGGGTCGTACACTTTTCGCCGCAGTTGCTGGATTGTTTCCACCAACGCAAACGCGTCGTTACTGGCAAGTGGGATCTCGACGAGACTTGCATCAAGGTGCGCGGCCAATGGATGTATCTTTGCCGCGCCATCGACAGTGTAGGCGATACGGTCGAGTTCTTCTTCAGCGAACGTCGTGACCTGTCGGCTGCAAAGCGTTTCCTTCGAAAGGCGTTTGCACGCCATGGCCGCCCCGATCGCATCACCATCGACGGCATCGAAATGGTCCACATGATGCGAAAGCGACAGGCGAGGTTTGTCTATAATCCTCGTCCTTCAATCGCTGACCAATTCGAAATCCCGGCCGCTTGATAGACAGCAATGACGCGTCCCATCGTGACCAAAAATTACGGTCAGCGACAGAGCAGACTTCGGCGGTATTCGCGGGGAGCCAGTCCGTATTTTTTCCGGAACGCGCGGCCGAAGTGACTTTGGTCGCTGAAACCCCAGGCATAGGCGATCTCGGCGATGGACCTGCCGCAATGGTCCGGCGAAACGAGGGCCTCGCGGGATTTTTTCAGTCGTTCAGCCAAAAGCCAGTTGCCGAAACTCACTCCATCCTCGGCGAAGAGGTTGTGGAGAGTGCGGACCGATATGCCGAACCGCCTGGCAAGGATTCCGGGCTTGAGGTCGTGATCTCCCAGCCTCGCGCCGACGGAGGACTTTATGGCGAACAACAACGCCCGTTGTCTGATGCGACGGTCAGTGACAACGATAGCGCGGCGGGTAGCGGGCGCCTGGGCGAGAAGGCCCAGGAAACCCCTCATCAGGGCGTTCTCTTCTTCGATGCTACAGGCTCTTAACTCCTCAGCCAGACTGAAGACGTAACGGGAAAGCACGGCCCCCAGACCTCCAGCGCCCGAGACGAAAAGTCCAGGCAACAAGTTTTCTGCATCCTTGAGAGTTTCATTGGCGAGCGCGGTCGGGATCTCCAGCGACAATTGGTGGAAGTCGCCTCCGAACCCGAGTTCGTAGGGCCGAGAGGCGTCGACGATGGTGAAGTCACCGGGCGCCAGCACGGAATCCCGGCCTGACTGGCGCGTCAGACCCACGCCCCTCACCTGCAGATTGAGATAATAGCAGGACCGGGACGAACGGCCGATTTCCCGCGTTCCGCGTACGACGTGTTGGGCTTGCGCCCGGACGTGGGCGACGCCGACCGCGCCATAGCGGGTCGCTTCGACTTCCCCGAAGAAAGGCTTGTTCGTCCCCATCGCATCGCACCGTTGCGGATTGAGGTGCACGAAAGCATCGCAAACGACCTCACGCCAGTATCCGAACTGGTCGCTCGTCGCCTGTTCTTCCGTTCGCCAAATCTGCTGCACTTGGCCTCCAGAAAGGGACTGTTTGCTTCGGATCATAGTAAAGGCGCCTGCGCAGTCATCAACGACGCGTTTCAGATTTTGCGCCCTCGGTCGAAAGAAATGCACGTTCGTTCAAGAATTGACCCGGCGCAACCGCAAGAGTTGCGGACATATTAGCCGATAAAGGAGCCTTTCATGCCTGAAAATGTCCTTTCAACCCGATTTTCGCAAAGTTACGGCGTCGATCATCCTTTCGCCTGCGCCGGCATGGCTTTCGCCGGCATGACGCCGGATCTGTGCATCGCTGTCTGCCATGCCGGAGGCGTCGGAGCGCTCGGCGTCGGTCTGATGCCGCCCGAATTGTTGCGGCAGATGATTGTTGGCATCCGCGCCGCGGTCGGCGACAAGCCATTCAATATCAATTTTATCACCATCTTCGTTGAACAGGCCCATATCGATGTCTGCGCGGAAGAAAAGGCGCCTGTGGTCTCGTTTCACTGGGGCAATCCCGACAGGGCGTTCATCGACCAGCTGCATGCGGCGGGCTGCAAGGTCTGGGAGCAGGTGGGATCGGTCAAAGCGGCGATAGTGGCGGCCGACAGCGGCGTCGATGTTGTGATCGCCCAGGGATCGGAGGCTGGTGGCCACAATTATGGCGAATTGCCCACTTTCGCCCAGGTGCCGGCCATTGTCGACGCGGTTGGCGACCGGACAATGGTGTTGGCCTCGGGCGGCGTCGCCGACGGTCGCGGCGTGGCGGCGGCGCTCAGCCTCGGCGCTGATGGCGTCTGGGTCGGCACGCGCCTGGTCGCCAGCAACGAGGCGTTCTCGCACGAAGAGTACAAATCAAGGCTGGTGAACGCCGCCGGAACCGATACGGTCCGCACCGGCATTTTCGGGCCGGAAGTGAAAGCCTTCAATCCCATGCGGGTTCTGCGAAACCGCGTCGTCGCGGAATATGAGGGCCGCGAGAACGAGGCGCCTGACGACACCTCGGACCAGCCTCTGGTCGGTGAAACGCAGCTCGGCCCCGACGCCGTTCCGCTTCGCAAATTCACCAACTTCGTGCCGATGCCAGCCACGACAGGCGACTTTGACGAAATGCCGCTTTTGTCCGGTCAGGGCGTGGGCCTCGTCAAATCCGTCGAGCCGGCGGGAGAGATTATCGCCAAGATGATGGCGGACGCCGCATCCATACTGAAACGGCTGAATGGCGGTTGATGGGCGTAGTTGAGGCGGCTGCGTCTGGCGCCTTCGAGGCGCGCCGCCTGGGCGTTGACGCCGCGAGCTGTCAGTCGTTGCGTGCGGCCACTTCCTGCATGAAGCGATGGCGAATGACCGCCGGGTCAAGTTCAATGACACAGACCGGCGCATTGCCGGATTCGCATTTTGAAACGATAATCGTCATTTGCTCTGACAGGATCGCTTCACGCAGAACATTTGCGGTCTCTTCCGCCCTGTATTCAACCACGTTTTCGCAACCACAGGCCTTCGCCACCGCTGCAAGCGACGTCTTCCTGCCGGCGTATGTCGGCTGGTCGCCGGTCGAGCCATAGCTGCCATTGTCGATGATGAGCAGGATGAGATTGTCCGCCACGTTGTTGGCGATAGTCGGCAGCGTTCCGAGATTGGTCAGCACGGAACCGTCGCCGTTGAGTAGTTCGTCCGGGAAACGACCATAAAAACGGGTTGTCAGTGGAAATCAACAACGTCGACTCGTCGCACGTGTTAACTCTCCTTGGAATGGCCTCAGGAATAGGTCTCGATCAGCGCGGTCGCTTCGGCGTCCCGCGCCTGCTTGCTGGCGCCGCCGATCACGACGACGATAAGTTTGCGGCGCCCACGGCTCGCCGTCGCCACCAGATTGAAGCCGGAAGCCCGGATGTATCCGGTCTTCATGCCATCGACACCGGGGACCGTACCAAGCAGGTTGTTGGTCGCTTCGAACGTCCGTCCGTCGTAGGTGAACGTTTGTGCGCTAAAATAGGCTCCGTATTGTGGAAACCTTTGCTTCATAATTAGGGCCAGCTTCGCCATGTCGCGGGCGGTGGTGACGTTGGCGGCCCCCGGAAGGCCGCTGGCATTGGCGAACCGGGTCCCGGAAAGGCCGAGAGTGCGGGCCTGATCTGTCATGCGAACCGCGAAGGCTTCTTCTGAACCGGAGATCGCCTCGGCCACCACCACCGAGACATCATTGGCCGATTTCACCGCCAGCGCCCGAATCGACTGTTGCACGGTGATCGTCGTGCCGGCTTCAACTCCGATGCGAACCGGCGGCTGCGACGCCGCCTCGGCCGAGACGGGCAACCGCGTGTTGAGCGTCAGCCTGCGCGCCTTGATCTCGTCAAACAGGATATAGAGCGTCATCAGCTTGGTCAGCGATGCCGGATAGCGTGGTGCGTCGGCATCGACCGCATAGAGTTCCCTGCCGGTCGTGGCATCGACCACCAGTGCGGATTTGGCGCGAGCGACGGGCTGCTGGGGGGCATAGGCGACCGGTGTGACGGAAGGAGCCCCGAGCGGGATACCGAGCGATGCGGGAACCTCGCCGCTCCCCTGCGACTGGCAGCCGGAAACGACAATGGCCACGACGAGAAAGGTAACTGCGGTGATCATCCGGAACGGGCGGATCATGGGTACTCCACGCACTGTTATCGGTCGCATAATGAATTCACTTATTTCCTTTGTCGACGACTAATGCGATGGTTTGATACAGCCTGACGCCGTCCAGGTGTAGGAGCCTTGTTTTTGGCTTACAGACAAGTTGCGTTTCTTTCATTCGCCTTCTTTTGCCGGTCCTCCCCGGGAACCTGTCGAGCATCCAATGCATTGGATGCTTGCGATTTATCAGCTCTGAACATTTTTACGAATAGCTTCTGACTATGAGAGCCACCGTAGAATGTCTACCCCAGGACCGAATCCGCTCCTCGCCCTGCTCTATGGCTGAAAGGGGTTCATAGCAGATGACCACGTCGGTAGGATCATCGCTCGGGCAATGGGCCGCAAGCGCCAATGTTCGCTGATATCACCAAGGTCGAAATTGCGCGCGAAACCGCCCTTCCCAAATGGACCCCACCTTCGCCGTACAATCTGACCCGTATCATTCGGGCGGCAATTGCCTTTTCATGTACCGGCGTCTCGGCGAAGCAGTCGCTCGGTGGCAGATGGTTTTTGCACCACGTTGGAACTGTGGAGCACTACAAACCGTTTAAACAACGCAGTCTCGCTGAATGACTGATTAGTGCATCGGAAAATCATCTTACGCAAATCTCATTACCGACAGAGACAGAAGTATCCGAATGCATTGTGGTCTCTTGTCGCCTGGATAAATGTAAGCTTGCCGTTTCGAGCGGGCACAACACGTGGTTATTCCAAGAATGCAGATTGAGTGAAGGGAACCAATGAAGACGATATTTACAGCGAGTATCGCCCTCGCTTGTGATGGCTTCGGGTTTCACTCAACGATCTTTTGTTCGCATCGGATGGACAGAGTATGACCTCACGGCAGACAGATGAGAATCCGCGTTCACTGGTCCGCTATGCGATCGTCACGACCGCTTTCACGATTGCCGGCTTTGTCATATGCTGGCTGGTGAGCGACGCATTGCTGTTGATCTTCGCAGGGTTGCTGTTCGCAGCTTTCCTGGACGCCATGACGCGCTTGCTTGGCGGGGTTGTCGGAGGGCCGCGCTTGGTGAGGCTTGCAATTGTCTGCACCTTGCTCGCCATAATCGTTATCGGGGCTTTGGCCTGGGGAGGCACGGCAATTGCCACCCAGGGAAGCGAGCTTGCAACAACGCTGGAAGATCAGGCTAACCAGGTGCTTGCGTGGTTC
Organism: Flavimaribacter sediminis; assembly: GCF_019492055.1. Lineage (GTDB taxonomy): Bacteria > Pseudomonadota > Alphaproteobacteria > Rhizobiales > Rhizobiaceae > Flavimaribacter > Flavimaribacter sediminis. Next base: position 1,408,762 of record NZ_JAICBX010000002.1, read on the forward strand.
GGCGAGCGCGGGATAACGCTTCCATTCGGCGACAACAGTTCCGACGGCAGTGAGAGAACGCAGCCAGACAACCCGGACGCCGCGCCGACGATCCGGTCTGTGCTGCCCGGCGTCGGCGGAATCTTCGGTCAGGCATGGACGGCTATCGCGATGGTGCTGGGCGTTCTTGGCGATGCGCTCATTATCATTTTCCTGGGATTGTTTGTGGCTCTGAAGCCTGACGCTTATCGAGATGCCGTTCTCCTGCTCTTCCCGCCAGCCAAGCGTGAACCCTTGCGCGAAGTGTTCAATGAATCCGGCGAGACGCTTAGGAGCTGGCTGTTGGGTCAGTCGCTTACGATGCTGCTGATTGGTGTCTTCGTTTGGCTCGGGTTAACGCTCGTAGGGGTAGAGCCGGCGGTCATTCTTGGCTTGCAGGCAGGACTTCTCGCATTTGTTCCCACACTGGGGCCGTTGCTTGCCGGCATCGCCATCCTCCTTGCAAGCCTGGCCTTCGGCCTTTGGGGTGTGATCGGTGCTCTTTGCGTGTACCTTCTGGTACAGACGCTGGAAAGCTATATTCTGACCCCTATCATTCAGAAGCGCGCCATTTCGGTTCCGCCGGCATTTCTATTCGCCAGCCAGATCATCCTTGGTCTGTTGTTCGGCATATACGGCCTTGCGTTGGCGACACCGCTTGCTGCCGTGGTGCGTGTCTTCATCCTGCGACTGTATGTCCAGCCAATGTCCGCCAGTCGGAATCAGCCCGCCCAGAGCTAGCGACGATAGGCAGTACCTGGGTTTCTGTTCTCTAACCCATCTGACCACTCGCATTGACGACGATAGGTAAACCTGAACGACGACGTTTGAAAGGACGGGTGAATAGGTAGCCTGGGTATGACGGATTTTTCCGGAAGTTCCCGAACGGAATGCGCCAGGGGCGATGGAAATACCGCCGCGCAACCCTCCCGCATGTAGTGACAAAGGCGGAAGTCTCAGTTGATGCAAGGAAATCGAAAACCAGGCGGGGGGCAGGACTTGCCACTGCGCCAGAAGCTGGAGGAAAAAAATGTTCACGGCTGACGCCACGTTGGACGCTGTCTCGCGCGGAGCGATTCTATCCTCGCTGTCGCTGCTTTGGGTAATCTTGCTGATACGAGTGAACGGACTCCGGTCCCTGTCGAAAATGACTAACTTCGATTTTATCATGACGGTTGCGATGGGGTCGCTCGTAGCCGGCGGGTCGCAGGTGACGGAATGGACCGACTTCCTTCAGGTCGCCATCGCCATGGCTGCGTTGTTCGCATTCCAACATATCGTCGCCCGACTGCGGAAAGCTTCGCGCACGATCGAAAAGGTTATACAGAACGAACCCATCCTGCTTATGCGTAATGGCGTCGTGCTTGAAGAAGCATTGCGAAAATCCCGGGTTTCTGAAGATGATCTTTTCGCCAAATTGCGCGAAGCCAATGTGTTGCGTCTTTCCGACGTCCGCGCCGTGGTGCTTGAAACAACGGGTGACGTTTCTGTGCTTCATGGCAAGGAAATGGATAAAGACCTCATAAGATCGGTCCGGTCTCCCGCAGACAGTTGACTAAGGTACTTCAACAGCTCTCCCGGCTTAAAAGCACAGCCTGAAGCGCCGCAGGATTTATCAGAATCGGATGGCCAACGTTTGGGGTCGGATCAAATCTTTTAAAAAAACTTCGTGAAACTGAAACTGGAAGACAGCTTGCTCGGTATGTCAGAAAAAGCGGCCTTCACTTGGCTTTCTGGTCACCGGGAGATCATGCTCTTAAAATCACGGACTACCGATGCCGTTATCGATGGGTTCAAACTCACCGAAGTTAGCGGCGGATCGAATATGGGGCAATCGCCGTCGATCCGGTATTCGATCGCGTACCGGCCGAATATCGCGGTCGTATTCCGAGGATCAGGCAAAGGACGAGAGTTGTTCAGGAGCAGCTACCGAAGATTCGCATGGATGAACGGCGACTACATGGTGACTTCACGAGATTCCACAACTCGTTTTTCGAATGGGGCAGCACCCGCAATCTATTGGTAGTATTTAGGAAATTGGAGCGGGCGATGAGATTCGAACTCACGACCCCAACCTTGGCAAGGTTGTGCTCTACCCCTGAGCTACGCCCGCTTGGCTTCGTCGCGACCGCGTAATACGCTGCGACCGGGTCACGCCGCAATTTCTTGCGACCGGCGCTATATGGCGCAAGCCTTCGCCAAATGCAACAGGAAAATGAAACATCGCCGCGCTCTTTCGGGTGGTTGCGCTCGGCCGCCGCTGCGCCTATCTACACAGCCGTCAGATCCTTGAGCGGAGGTTAAAAATGTCGGCGGAAGCCAAGCCGAAAACGTCGGACGACCTGTTCGCATATCTCGACAGTCTCGACATCTCCCATCGCACGCACGAACACGAGGCGGTCTTCACAGTCGCCGAGTCGCAGAATGTGAAGATGAAGCTGCCTGGCGGCGACACCAAGAACCTGTTCCTGAAGGACAAAAAGGGCCGCTACTTCCTCGTCACGGCCCTGCAGGACGCCGAAATCGATCTGAAGACAATCCACAGGCTGATCGGCGCGAAGGGCCGGGTCTCCTTCGGCAACGCGGACAAGCTCATGGAGTATCTTGGCGTGGTTCCCGGATCGGTGACGGCGTTCGGCGCAATCAACGACGACGCCGGTCACGTCCAGGTGGTGCTCGACCGGTCGCTGATGGAGCATGACATGATCAACGCGCATCCGCTCAGGAACGACGCGACCACCACGATCGCCCGCGACGACCTCGTGCGTTTCCTCGAATCGACCGGGCACAGTCCGCTTATTGTCGCGGTTTCCTGAAAAAACTTGCGAAACACGGGCTTCGGGCGGCATAAGAGATCACGAGAACAACGAGCCGGACAGGCGATCGGACCAATACCGGGATCCCGTATCCCTTCGCTTTGACACGACGCGCAACCGGCGACCCGGACAGGTAGACACCGGAGGACACGATGCAGAATGGTGACAATCCCTATGGCGGCTCGATGGGCGGCCAAATGAGCGGAACGGTGAATTTCGACGCGGGCGGCGCCGTGCAGCAGGCGCCGGCGGGCGGAGGCGCCCTTATCAAGGATACGACCACGGCCGCTTTTCGCGACGACGTGATCGGAGAATCGGAAACCCAGCCGGTGCTGGTCGATTTCTGGGCGCCGTGGTGCGGTCCGTGCAAGCAGCTTGGCCCGATCATCGAGAAGGTTGTGCAGAGTTTCGGCGGCGCCGTCAAACTCGTCAAGATGAACATCGACGAGCACCCGGCGATTCCCGGCCAGATGGGCATTCAGTCCATACCGGCCGTAGTCGCCTTCGCGGGCGGCAAGCCGGTGGACGCTTTCATGGGCGCCGTGCCGGAAAGCCAGATACGCCAGTTCATCGAGAAACAAATACAGGAGCACGGAGGCGGCGGAGGGCCGGATCTCGACGCCATCCTTGAACAGGGCCGCGCGGCGATGGAAGCAGGCGACGTGAACGCCGCCGCCCAGGTCTTCAGCGCCGTTCTGCAGCAGGAGCCGGAAAACGCCAAGGCGCTCGCCGGCATGATGGAATGCCTGATCGCCGCCGATCAGAAGGATCGCGCGAAGGCCATGCTCGAGGATCTGACCGACGAACAGAAAGAGACGCCGGAAATTGCGGCGATCGTCGCTCGTTTCAAACTGGAAGAGGAAGTGGCGAACCTTGGCGATCCGACGGCGCTTCAAGCCCGTCTCGACGCCGACCCGAACGATCACCAGGCGCGTTTCGACATGGCCAAGATCCTCAACATTCAAGGCGAACGCGAACAAGCTGCGGATTTTCTGTTGCATATCATGAAAGCTGATCGCGCCTGGGAGGATGACGGCGCGCGCAAGCAGTTGCTGACTTTCTTCGAGGCGTGGGGGCCGACCGATCCGGCGACGCTCGCCGCCCGGCGCAAACTGTCGTCGCTGATGTTCTCGTGAGGCTCGCCCCGCGCCCCTTGAGAATTGCGCGGTAAGAGCCACATTGTTTTAATATCCTGCGGTCGCCCGGAAAGCCCGGCGCGACCGTATTGAAGAAAATCCAGAGGATGTTTTGCGGGCAGGCAACAGACATTACCGGACGGAAAAGGACCTTCCCGAAACGGTTTCGCTGTTCCCGTTGTCAGGAGCCTTGTTGCTCCCCTGCGGTCAGATGCCGCTCAACATATTCGAACCGCGCTACCTTTCCATGATCGACGACGCTCTTGCGAGCGATCGGCTGATTGCGATCATCCAGCCGCGTTTCGATATTGAAGGCGATGTCGATCGCATAGAGCATCCGCCCCTGTGCACAGTCGGCACGATTGGGCGCATAACGTCTTTCACGGAAACCGGAGACGGCCGCTACATCATGTCGTTGATCGGCGTTTGCCGCTTTCGTCTGCTTGAGGAAACGGCGAGCAGGAAAGTTTATCGGCGTGGCCGGATCGCGCCATTTATTGGCGACCTGGCCGATGACGCCGGCGCAGACGACGTGGATCGCAAGGCTCTGCTCCACACGTTCAAAACCTATCTCGAGGCAAACCAGCTCGAGGCCGATTGGGAAAGCGTCAAGCAGGCGAGCAACACGACATTGGTCAACACCATGTCGATGATGGCGCCCTACGGACCCGCCGAGAAACAGGCGCTGCTCGAAGCGCCCGATCTGAAGACGCGGGCGGAAACGCTGATCGCCATGACAGAAATCGCGCTCGCGCGTGACGGCGACGACGAAACCCTGTTGCAGTAGGATGGAAGAGGCGATGAGCGACGAGGATGATGATCAGGAGATTGATCGCAAGCTTCTCGATATTCTCGTCTGTCCGTTGACCAAGGGGCCGCTCCGCTACGATCGCGATGCGGCGGAGCTTGTGTCCGAAAAGGCGAAACTCGCCTATCCCGTTCGAGACGGAATTCCAATCATGCTTCCCTCCGAGGCGCGTCAACTTGAGGACGAAGGGTGAGCAAGCGCGGCGAATTGCGGCGCAGCCAGCTGCTGGCGGCCGCGGCGAACCGCTTCTGGCGCCAGGGGTTCGGCAACACCAGCCTTGCCGACATTGCGTCAGACGCCAACGTGCCGCTCGGCAACGTCTACTACTATTTCAAGACCAAGCAGGACATCGCCGCCGGCGTCGCCGACATTTTCGTCGCGGAAACGGAAACCATGCTTCGGGAGGTGGCCCAGGCGGAAGCCGATCCGCGTCGCCGCGTTCAGGCGTTGATCAGAAGGCTTTCGGAATCCAATCGCAGCCGGGTCGAGCGCGGTTGTCCGATCGCGCTTGCGGCGCGGGACTTCAGTGAGGCGGCGCCCGCCGCGGCAAGGCGCGCGGCGAGCGCTTTCGAATTGCTGATCGGCTTCATCGGGCGGGAGTTGCAACGCACCGGCGCGCGGCCTTCCATCGCGCTATCCCGCGCGCGCGAAATCATCGTCGAATGGCAGGGCGGCATTGCGCTCGCCCACGCGCTTGAGGATCCGACGATCCTGGCGGAGGCGATGCGCCGCGCCGAACAGAAGCTGCTCCAGTCGAATTACCAATAGGCAGGTCGCCGCGTCAGTCCAGCGTGCGACGGTACCGCAGCATCGCGATGATGGTGACGACGGTTACGATGATCACGAGCGCCCTCAGGTCCGGCGCGATATCGGTCAGACCAGCGCCCTTCAGCATCACCTTGCGGATAATGCGATTGAAATGGGTGGTGGGAATGATCGTGCCGATCGCCTGCGCCCAGCCGGGCATGGCTGCGAAGGGAAACATGAAGCCCGACAGCAGGATCGACGGCAGCATATAGAAGAACGACATCTGCATGGCCTGCATCTGGCTCTTGGCGATGGTCGAGTAGAGAAAGCCGAGCGCCAGGTTGACGAGGATGAACAGGTTCAGCCCGATGAGAAACGGCAGCGCCCGGCCTTCAAAAGGCACGCCAAAGACGAGAAACGCCAGAATGAAGAAGACCAGCGTCTGCACATAGCCGATCAGCACGTAAGGGATGATCTTGCCGAGCATGACCTCCGGGGCGCGGGCCGGAGTGGCGAGCAGCGTCTCCATGGTGCCGCGCTCGCTTTCGCGCACGATGGCGATCGCAGTGATCATCACCATGGTCATGGAAATGATGATCGCGAGCAGGCCCGGAACGATGTTGTAGCTGGTCTTTCCGGCCGGATTGTAGCGCTTGTGGGCGATCACCTCGAAGGCTGAGGGTTCCGGCTGAAGATAGCTCAGCGGCCCGATGGCCAGATCCTGAACCGCATTGGCGGCGATCCGGGTCAGGGCGCTGGTGGCCGCGCCGGCGGTCGCCGGGTCCGAGGCGTCGACATCCACCAGCAAAGAGGGCATGCGCCCACGGATGATGTCGCGTTCGAAATTTTCCGGAATGGTGACGACGAAGGCGGCGCGGCCGGATTTCAGTGCATGGTCGGCCTCGTGGGCGTTGCCGACCGTGCCCCGGAAATCGAAATAGGTCGAAATCCGCATCGCCGAGATGAAGCTGCGGGTAAACGGTCCGCTTTCGTGAACCTCCACGAGCGAAGGCAGGTGACGCGGGTCGGAATTGATCGCATAGCCGAAGAGCAGCAATTGCATGATCGGTATCGCGATCATCATCGCGAATGTCATGCGGTCGCGCCGCATCTGGATGAACTCCTTGTTGAGGATCGCCATGAACCGGCTTGCGGAAAGGGCCATCTGCTCAGGCCTCCGCGCCCGCGAAATTGTCGGTGGAGCCAGCCATAAGATGGATAAACACTTCCTCCAGCCCGGCCGGTTGCTCGGTCCATTGCCAGGCAGTGTTTTTAAGAAGGGGCTCGACGGCTCTGCGCAGCGCCTCGCGGTCGGTGCCGGAGACGTGCAGCGCGGAGCCAAAGCGGGCGACCTGTTCCACTCCGTCCAGGCCTTTGAGGGTCTGCTCGAGTTCGGCGAGATCCGGACCCTCGACGCGCCAGGTATGCAGCCCGACCATATCCGGAATCGCCGTGGCCGGCCCGTCGATCAGCTTTTGTCCATAGGCGATATAGGCGATGTTGTGACACTGTATCGCCTCGTCCATGTAATGGGTGGAGACCAGAACAGTCACGCCATTGTCGGAAAGGCGGCGGATCTCGTCCCAGAAGTCGCGACGCGCTTTCGGATCAACGCCGGCGGTCGGTTCGTCGAGCAGAAGGAGGTCCGGCTTGTGCAGAAGGCAGGCGGCCAGCGCCAGCCTTTGTTTCCAGCCGCCGGACAGCTCTCCGGCAAGCTGGCTCGACCGGTTGTGGAGGCCGAGGTCCTTCAGCGCCTCGTCGACCTTCTGGCGGCGGTTCGGGACCTTGTACATGCGCGCCATGAAATCGAGATTCTCGCGGATCGTCAGGTCGGAATAGAGCGAGAATTTCTGCGTCATGTAGCCGACATGCTCCTTGATCAGGTCCGACTGTCGAAGGATGTCAAAGCCGAGGCAGCTCCCGGATCCGGCGTCCGGCGTCAGCAGGCCGCACAGCATGCGGATTGTTGTGGTCTTGCCGCTGCCGTTCGGTCCGAGAAAGCCATAGATCGCGCCTTTCGGCACGGATATTGCAAAATCATCGACGACCGTCTTGTCGCCGAAACGCTTGCTGAGGCCGCTGACCTCTATGACGTTCGGCTCATTGCTCATCGGTCCGCCTGACCTCGATGGGCTGGCCTGGAAGCAGGTCCGTCTGCTCGTCCGGCAGCGCCTCGGCCAGGAAGATAAGCTTGGCGCGCTCATCGAGACTGTAAATGACGGGTGGAGTGAACTCCGCCGAAGACGACAGATAGGAAATGTGCGCCTTGACCGGCTCGCCGCAGCCGTCACAGGAGATTTCCACCGGCATGCCGATCCGGATCGCCGCCCGCTGCGGTTCGGGAACATAAAAGCGGAAGCGCACCTCTCCGGGCGGGAGGATGGAGACGACCGGCGCGCCGGCGGTCACGAATTCGCCCGGAAGATAGTAGGTCTGTTCGACATAGCCCGTCGCAGGCGCTGTCACCATGCGTTCGCCCAGGTCGATGTCGGCGCGTTCGACGGCGAGCTTCGCCTTGTCCACGGCGCTGCGCGCCCTGTCGAGTTCAGCCTGTCTTGCGGGCAGGCGCGCCACGTCCAGCTCCGCCATGCGTTGCGCCACGGCGGCGTCCGCCGCATCGCGCTCCGCCTTCCGTCTGTCGAGTTCGCTGGTGGCGACGACGTTGCGTTTCTCCAGTTCGCTGGCGCGCAGATACGACGCCTTCGCCAGTTCGAGATCAGCCTTTGCGCTGTTGAGTTGCTTTTCGATGACCGCGATTTCCTCGGGCCGTTTGCCCGTGGTTTCGTCTTCGAGGTCCTTTTGAGCCGAAACCAGCTCGGCCCTGGCCTGGGCAAGGGCGTTTTCCTGCTTGTCGCGGTCGAGGTCGAAAAGCGGCGTGTCGGCGGTCACTGCGTCGCCGCGCGCCACGGCGAGCGTTTCCAGGACGCCGCTCGCCTGTGCTGCGACATACACGTATTCGCCTTCCACATAGCCGAACCATGCGGCGTTGTCCGCAGCGTTGCCGCCGGGCCAAAGACCCGCAAAGAAGGCGACGATGCCGGCATAGATCTTGTCCATCTCAAGCGCCTTCCGGTTTATTCGACAGACCGTTCATGAGAATGTCGAGATGGCTCTCAAGAAACGCTTCCATCGTTTCCTCAGGCCGCCTTTCCATTCCGAAAACCTGGACGAGCAGAACGTGCGCAATGAAGGGGCCAATCACGTTTCTGACCGCAAAGCGCGGTTGGACGGGCCTGAAATACCCTTCGGCGACGCCGCGTTCGATCAGCGTTTCCATCGCCGAGACGCCACGGTCGAGCACCTCGCGCCGATAGATTTCCGCGAGCTTGGGAAAAGTTCCGGATTCCTGCAGCACCAGGCGGGGGATCGCCAGCGTGTTCGGATCGGAGATATTGACGATCACCACCGACATCATCGACCGTATGACTTCGACGGGATCGCCCGTCGACGTCCTCGCCAGCTCCGACACGCGCTCGGCGATCGGCACGATGGCGCGTCGGATCAGCGATTCCAGGATGTCTTCCTTGCTCGCGAAATAACGATAGATCGCACCCTTCGAAAGGCCGGCCTCGCGTGCGATGTCCTCGACCTTTGTCGCGGCGAATCCTCGGCTGACGAACTGCGACAGCGCTGCGTCAAGCACTTCGTCGGGCCGATCCTCGGCGCGGCGGCGCCATTTTGGTTCGGGTTCGCCTGGCAAGAACTGCTCCATTAAGTAAATGACCAGTCATTTACTTAATATCGGCTACGACGAGAGTCAACGCCGGCCCACAGGCGCGGTCAGGCGAAAGTCCTTGGGAATGGCGTCAGATAGGCTGGCCGCGCAGCAGGCGCGGTCCGTCGCGTCCCGGCAGACCGGAAGCTTGGCGGATAAACATCGACTTCAGTCCCGGCATGCGGTCGACCAGCCCGAGGCCGAGATCGCGGACGGCCCTGACAGGGGCGTGGTCGTTGGAAAACAGCCGGTTCAGGACGTCGCTGGTCACGCCCATGCGGAACGTGTCGAAGCGTCGCCATTGCTGATAGCGCTCAAGCACGGCAAGGGACCCGATCTCCAGACCCAGACGATCCGCCTCGACGACGGTCTCTGCGAGCGCGGCGATATCGCGGAAACCCAGATTCAGGCCCTGTCCCGCAATCGGATGGATGCCGTGGGCAGCGTCGCCGCACAGCGCAAATTGCGGCCGCACGAATTCGCGCGCGAGCGTCAGGCCAAGCGGATAGGCGCGCCGACCCCCGACGACTTCGATCGTACCGAGTTTGTGGCCGAAACGCTGTTCGAGTTCGGTTTCGAAGACGAGTTCGTCCGCCTTGAGAAGATTTTCCGCTTCCCGTGTGCGTTCCGTCCAAACCAGCGACGACCGGTTATCCTTGAGCGGCAGGATGGCGAAGGGGCCCGCCGGCAGGAAATGCTCTTCCGCCCGGCCCCCGTGCGGCCGTTCATGGGCGACTGTCGTCACGATGCCGGACTGGCCGTAGTCGAAATGCACGGTCTTGACGCCCGCCTTGTCGCGCAGGCCCGACCGAACGCCGTCCGCCGCCACAAGCAGTCTTGCGCGTCGTTTCGCGCCACTGCCGAGCGTGATGTCCACGTGCGGACCGGTCCGGGTGAAATCCTCGACCGTCTCCCCCTGCAGTATCTCGACGCCAAGGTCCTGCGCGCGCTGACGCAGCGCTCCGACGAGCGACTTGTTCGGAACCATGTGGGCGAAAGGCTCTCCGGGCTCGACGTCGCCGCCGAATGTGAGGAAGACCGGCCTCACAGGGTCGCTGGTTCGTGAATCGGTGACCACCATGTCGTTGATTGGCTGCGCATCCGGAAGTATGGCGTCCCAGATCTGCAGCCGGTCCAGCATGCGGCTCGCGCCGGCGGCGATCGCCGAAGCACGCTGATCCTTCATCCACACGCCTTCGGGCGCTGCGTCCACGAGCGCAATGGTCAGATGCGGCGCCGCGTCCTTGATGGCGACAGCCGCGCCGAGGCCGACATAACCGCCCCCGCCAATGAGAATGTCCAGTGTCGCGTCGGCCATTGTCTCGTATCCCGAATATCCGTCTTCCGATTGCGGGATCGCCGTCATCATGCGATATGCGACCCCTTGTGTCCCCTCATATAGGGGATGCGCAGGAATACGGAAACAGGCAGACTGTCGCGCGCGAATCCCTTCTGCAAACGACACACCGGAAAGAAACATCATGTCCCAGGCAATGGACGCGCTTCTCGACCTTCTCGATATCGAGCGCATAGAGCACAATCTTTATCGCGGCGTCAGTCCGAAGGACGAATGGCAGCGCGTCTTCGGCGGCCAGGTGATCGCGCAGGCGCTGGTTGCAGCACAGCGCACCGTCCAGGAGGACCGTTTCGTCCATTCTCTGCACGCCTATTTCATGCTGCCTGGCGATCCATCGGTGCCGATCGTCTACAATGTCGACAGGATCCGCGACGGATCGAGCTTCACGACCCGCCGGGTCGTCGCCATACAGCATGGCGAGGCGATCTTTTCCCTGTCGGCTTCCTTCCAGATCGACGAACCCGGATTCGATCATCAGATCGACATGCCTGAAGTGCCGACGCCGGAAGACCTGGTCAGCCTCGATGAACTGAAGCAGAAGTTCCTGCACGCTGCTCCGGAGAATGTCCGCCGCTATTGGGAAAGGGAGCGGCCGATCGAAATGTGCCCCCTGTCGCTGACGCATTACGTGTCGGACAAGAAGCTCGATCCGCTGCAGAATATCTGGGTGCGCACCACCGGCGCGGTTCCCGACGACCGTCGCATCAGGGCGGCCGTGCTCGCCTATCTCTCGGACATGACGCTGCTGGACACATCCCTGTTTGCACACGGCGTTTCTATCTTCAGCAATCGAATCCAGGCTGCGAGCCTCGATCACGCGATGTGGTTCCACCGGGACTGCATGCTCGACGACTGGCTGCTCTACGCGCAGGACAGTCCCAACGCAATCGGGGCGCGCGGACTGACGCGAGGCGGCCTATACAGCCGGGACGGTCGTCTGATCGCATCGGTTGCGCAGGAAGGCCTGATTCGACAGCGCCAGCCGCGTCAGTCTTAAGAGTTCCTCAATGGCTGCCTAATTTTTGTGCATATGCTGCACAAGAGTTCAGCGCACTCTCTGAGCGCGTGTGGAATCACATAATTATTACAATCTATTAGGTATGCCGATTCCGAATTGGCACAATCCTTGAATCGTCTGGTGCATGACGATGATCGTCTGCGTGGCGGTCGTCGTCAGATTGCACCCGCAATCCTGTTGCGCCAAGCGGGATCGAGAGTGCGAAATGAGTACCGGGATCGTTTGCCGCCCAGTCTGCGGCTGGAAACCGGACAATTCGTGACCGCCGAAAAACAAGGATGGAATCCGGATGAAGATAATAATGGCAATCATCAAGCCGTTTAAACTGGACGAGGTGCGAGAGGCTCTGACCGAAGTGGGAATTCAGGGACTGACAGTGACCGAAGTCAAGGGATACGGCCGCCAGAAAGGCCACACGGAAATTTACCGTGGCACCGAATATGCGGTGGCCTTTCTACCCAAACTGAAAATCGAAGTCGCAGTGTCAGCCGAATTGGCGGACGCGGCAATCGAAGCGATTTCAAGTGCAGCGAAGACCGGACAGATCGGCGACGGAAAGATTTTCGTCTGCGATCTGGAGCAGGTCATGCGTATCCGCACTGGGGAAACCGGCGCGGATGCGCTGTAAGTTGACAGGAGAAAAACACATGAAAATCAAAACCCTCTTGCAGCCTGGCTCAGCGCTGCTGATGCTCGGCGCAATGGCGCTTCCGGCATTGGCGCAGGATACCGCCGCTGCTCCCGAGGTTGCCGTCGCGGCGACCGAGGTTCCGGTCCATACCGTCTATATTCTCAACACATTGCTGTTTGTCGTTTCCGGCTTCCTGGTGATGTGGATGGCGGCTGGCTTCGCAATGCTCGAGGCCGGTCTCGTCCGCTCGAAGAACGTTTCCATGCAGCTCACCAAGAACGTCGCACTGTTTTCGATTGCGGCGATCATGTACTACCTGATCGGTTATATGCTGATGTATCCGGGCGACGCCTGGACGATCCCCGGCGTACTCGGCGCCTTTGGCGTTGCGACGCTGGAACCTGTCGGCGTAGCGCCCGACGCAGCCGATGCTCTTGATTACGCAAGCACCGGTTCGGACTTCTTCTTCCAGCTGATGTTCTGCGCGACCACGGCGTCCATCGTGTCCGGCACGCTTGCCGAACGCATGAAACTCTGGCCGTTCCTGATCTTCACCATTATCCTGACGGGTATTCTTTATCCGATCCAGGCGTCCTGGAAGTGGGGCGGCGGTTTCCTTGACGCCGATTTCGGTTTCCTGGATTTCGCCGGTTCGACGGTCGTGCATTCGGTCGGCGGCTGGGCCGCATTGACCGGCGCCCTGATCCTTGGCGCGCGCAAGGGCAAATATGTTGACGGCCAGGTGCATCCGATGCCGGGCTCCAACATGCCGCTCGCAACCCTCGGAACGTTCATCCTTTGGCTCGGCTGGTTCGGCTTCAATGGCGGCTCCCAGCTCGCCATGGGTTCGGTTGGCGACGCAGCGGACGTGTCGCGCATCTTCGCGAACACCAACACGGCGGCTGCCGGCGGCGCTATCGCTGCGTTGATCCTGACCCAGATCCTCTACAAGAAGGTCGATATCACGATGGTGCTCAACGGCGCCCTCGCGGGTCTCGTTTCGATCACCGCCGAACCGCTGACGCCGAGCCTTGGCGTAGCCACCATCATCGGCGCCATCGGCGGCGTTATCGTGGTCTTCGCCGTGCCGCTGCTCGACAAGCTGAAGATCGACGACGTCGTCGGCGCGATCCCGGTTCACCTGCTTGCAGGCATCTGGGGCACTTTCGCCGTGGTCTTCACCAATGAAGACGCAACCGTCTACGGTCAGGTCGCTTCGATCGTTATCGTCGCTGTCTTCATGATCGTCACTTCCGGCGTCGTCTGGCTGATCCTGAACGGAATCATGGGTCTGCGCGTCAGCGAGGAAGAGGAGATGGACGGTCTCGACAAGGGCGAGATCGGCGTCGAAGCCTATCCGGAATTCACCAAGATCTGATTTCCGGATCACATTCAGAAAACAACGATCGGGGCTCTTCGGGGCCCCGATTTCTTTTGGTTAAGCCATCTGACGTTTTGTCAGGCCGTGTGCGCGTTCGAAACGTGGCATGGTTAATGCCGCATTAACTCACCGGCGCTAGACTTGCTCTCGATGACGGCCGCCTGCGGGTGGTCGCGCTCCGTTTGATATCGAGTTTAGAGACAAGTGATGCAAACCAGCAATCCGATCGTTCTTGGTGGTCAACTCGTTTCCGGTTTCCGGGTGCCTGAGCTCTTGCGCCGACCGATGCGCATGCTCGCCGGCGCCTTGGTCGCCTGCCTGCTGGCGCTCGCCGTTGCGGCGCTCGCCACCTGGAATGTCTCCGATCCGAGTCTCAGCTACGCAACCGGAAAGGCGCCCACGAACATCCTCGGATATCCGGGCGCGGTTTTTGCCGATCTGATGATGCAGTTTCTCGGGTTGACGGCGATCGTCTCGCTGCTGCCGCTTGTCATGTGGAGCCTGTATTTCGTCCGTAACTGGTCGATCGACCGCATACCGCAGCGACTCATCGCCTGGTTCTGCGGGTCGCTGCTGGCGGCCGGTTTCTTCGCCTGCATGCCGTCGCCCGGCGGCTGGCCCCTGCCGACAGGGCTTGGCGGCGTGTTTGGCGACATGGTGCTCAACCTGCCAGCATTCTTTCTTGGCGACTATCCGTCCGGCATTCTCGCCGCCGTTCTGGCGGTCGCCCTGTTCTTCCCGGCGATCTGGCTTCTGCTCTATGGCGCATTGCTGGTCTCGCGGCCGCTTGCGGTCGACAGGCCTCGCCCGGCGCGTCGTGACGCGGACGTCGATGAGCGCGATGAAGAAGACGAGGATGACGGCGGTTCGGCATTGTTCCGCGCCGCTTCCCATATACTCGGCGGATCCACGCATCTCTTCCTGCTTTTGAGGGCGCAATACCGCCGCATCAGCGGTCGCGCGGCCGAACCCTGGAACAGTAACCCCGACGCGCCCTACGATTTCAACGAGGATGATTTCATCCGACTCAATAATGACGAGCGGATCGAGCCGGAATTCTCCATGTTCGACGACGAGTCATCTATCGACGATGCGCCTGCGCCGGCCCGTTCGGATCAGTGGCGGGCAGCGAACGATCCGGGCCAGCCCGGCGGCAGGGCGCGCCGCGAGCGCCCCGAAGAGGACTATGATCCGGTGTCCGACTGGGCGCCGCAGACCGCACCCGCCCGCAAGGCGTCCGAAGGGCCGGCCCTGATCTCGCAAATGAAGCGTCCGAAGCAGGGAACACGCGTCAACAAGGAGGCCCAGGCTTCGCTCATCAAGTCCGGCGGCTTCCAGCTTCCGCCGCTGCACCTGCTCAATGAGCCGAAAAGCATCGCCAAGGATCCGAGCCTGTCGCAGGATGCGCTTGAGCAGAACGCCCGCATGCTCGAAGGCGTGCTGGAGGATTTCGGCGTGCGCGGAGAAATAATCCAGGTCCGGCCCGGTCCGGTCGTCACGCTGTACGAACTGGAGCCAGCGCCGGGCATCAAGTCGTCGCGGGTCATCGGCCTCGCCGACGATATAGCGCGGTCCATGAGCGCCATCGCGGCCCGGGTCGCCGTGGTGCCGGGGCGCAATGCGATCGGCATCGAACTGCCGAACCAGAGCCGCGAAACGGTGTATCTCCAGGAGCTCCTGTCGAGCCGCGATTTCGAGACCTCGAAGGCCAAGCTGGCGCTGTCGCTCGGCAAGACCATCGGCGGCGAGGGCGTGATCGCCGATCTCGCGAAGATGCCGCATCTGCTCGTGGCCGGCACCACCGGTTCCGGTAAGTCGGTCGCCATCAACACGATGATCCTGTCGATCGTCTACCGGCTGCCGCCGGAGAAGTGCCGCCTGATCATGATCGATCCGAAAATGCTGGAGCTTTCCGTCTATGACGGCATTCCGCATCTCCTGACGCCGGTCGTCACCGATCCCAAGAAGGCGGTCGTCGCGCTGAAATGGACGGTGCGGGAGATGGAAGACCGCTACAAGAAGATGTCCAAGATCGGCGTGCGCAATATCGACGGATTCAACAACCGCGTCGAACAGGCGCTGAAGAAGGGCGAGGCCATCACGCGGACCGTGCAGACCGGGTTCGATCGAGATACGGGCGAGGCCGTCTACGAGACGGAGGAATTCGAACTGTCGCCGATGCCCTATATCGTCGTCATCATCGACGAGATGGCAGATCTGATGATGGTCGCCGGCAAGGATATCGAGGGCGCCGTGCAGCGTCTGGCGCAGATGGCGCGCGCTGCAGGCATTCACGTGATCATGGCGACGCAAAGACCGTCGGTCGATGTCATCACCGGCACGATCAAGGCGAACTTCCCGACGCGCATCTCCTTCCAGGTCACCTCGAAGATCGATTCGCGCACCATTCTCGGCGAAATGGGCGCCGAACAGCTCCTGGGCATGGGCGACATGCTCTACATGGCCGGCGGCGGCCGCATCCAGCGCGTGCACGGCCCCTTCGTCTCGGACAACGAGGTGGAGGACATCGTCGGCTTCCTGAAATCCCAGGGCGTGCCGGAATATCTCGACGCGATCACCGAAGACGACGACGAGGACGGCGGCGAGGGCGGCTCCGGCGGCGTCGGCAATATGGAAGATTCGGACGATCCCTACGATCAGGCGGTCGCCGTCGTTCTGCGCGACGGCAAGGCGTCGACCTCCTATATCCAGCGCCGGCTCGGCATTGGCTACAATCGCGCGGCGTCGCTCATCGAGCGGATGGAGGACGAGGGCGTGATCGGTCCCGCCAATCACGCCGGCAAACGCGAAATCCTCGTGCCCACGGAAGAAGATAAAATGTAGGTCGCCGGTGTTTCGGCGCCCGTTCCCGACTATATAGATGGACAGTCACGCGTCACACTCACGCCGCACTTCCTGCCCAGACGGGTTTGCGGATGTTCCGGCAACGAACCAAACGGATGAATGACATGGTGAAAACCAAACGCCGATTTGCAACGACCCTGAAGATGGCGGCCGCCGCCGGCGTCGTGGCCATTGGCAGCCTGGCGGCCAGCGTCGCCGCGGCGTCCGACGACATCGCCCGCAGCATCGCCGACCATTTCTCCAGCGTGAAGACCATGACCGGGGAGTTCGTCCAGTTCGGACCCAAGGGCCAGCAGATCGGCGGAAAATTCTTTATCGAGCGTCCCGGCAAGCTGCGCTTCAACTATGAAGATCCTTCGCCGGTCCGCGTGATCTCCGACGGCAAGTCGGTGGTCATCGGCAATCGCGAATTGAAGACCTGGGACATCTATCCGCTGTCGAAAACGCCGCTCAAGCTTCTGCTTGGCGAGCGGATCGATCTCGGCGGCGCCATGGTCAAGTCCGTCAATGTCGACACGGACCTGACGACGGTTGTCCTCGGCGATCGCTCGATCTTCGGCAATTCGACAATCACGATGATGTTCGACACGGAAACCTACGACCTGCGCCAGTGGACCATCACGGATTCCCAGGGCAAGGACACGACCGTGATGATCTTCGAAGTCCAGACGGGCGTGCGATTCGCCGACAGCGTTTTCGAAGTGCCTTACAACGAAGTCTACGCCTCGCGCGGCGACCGTTGAGCGCCTTAGCGACGCATTCCGGCGGCGGTCGTTGAATATCCGTTAGACAGCCGACGAATCGCCGGCCGCCGGGGTGGCCCATCGGGTTTCTTTGTGGCATGTGCTTGGCCTGAAAAGGCCGATCTGCGGCCGATGCACGACAAGAGACCCGCCGCATGCAATTTTCCCTCGCGACATGGAACATCAATTCGGTCCGCCTGCGCCTGCCGCTTGTAAAGACGCTGCTCGAAGCCGAAGCGCCTGATATTCTCTGTCTGCAGGAAACCAAGTGTCCCGACGCCAATTTTCCGCTGTCGGAGATCAGGAAGCTCGGTTACGAGCACATCGCCATACACGGTCAGAAGGGCTATCACGGCGTCGCCATCATCTCGAAACTGCCGCTCGAACTGGTTGACCGGATCGGATTCTGCGATATCGGCGACACGCGGCATATTTCGGCCATCGTCAATGCGCATGGCCGCAGGATCAGAATTCACAATTTCTACGTTCCGGCCGGCGGCGACGAGCCCGATCCGAAGATCAATCCGAAATTCGCGCACAAACTGGCTTTCCTGGAGGAGATGGAGCAGCTTCACTCCGAAATGGAGCGGGGAGACGGTGTTTCCTCGATTCTCGTCGGCGATCTCAACATCGCTCCGCTGGAAACCGATGTCTGGTCGCACAAGCAGCTCCTGCGCGTGGTTTCCCATACGCCGGTCGAGACCGAGGGTCTTTTGCGTCTGCAGGAGACCGGCGGCTGGGTGGACCTCATGCGCCAGCATATTCCGCCGGAAGAAAAGATCTACACGTGGTGGAGCTACCGGGCGAAGGACTGGGCGCTCGCCGACCGAGGACGCAGGCTGGACCATATCTGGTCGTCAGGCGATCTGTCGCCGCGGCTGCGCGATATCAGGGTCTTGCGCGATGCGCGCGGCTGGGAGCGGCCGTCGGATCATGTTCCGGTGTTCGCGCATTTCGATATGGCGGGGGCCTGAAGAGCCAGTCGTCTCAGCTCTTGTTGTTGTCGTTGTCGAATTGCGGAGACAACGCGTTGATGCTGTGCAGCATGGTCGCCAGGTTGGCGTTGATGCGACGGCGCAGAAGCGTCGCGATCTGGGGATATTCCTCCATCATGCGCCGAAACATCGGGCGGCTGATGCGCAAGGTTTCGCTGTTCTCAAGCGCCAGCGCGGTGAGCTTGCGTTCCGTTGCGGAAATGATGGCGAGTTCGCCGAGCAGATCGCCCGCCATTGCTTCGCCGACCACGCGAGGCTTGCCCTTGCGATCCTTCCGCGTCAGCTCGAAACGGCCGGACGCGATCACGAAGGCGCAGTCCGCCGCCGTGCCTTCATGAAACAGATAGCGATTCTGCTCGATCGTGCGCCGTTCAGATCCGAAAGCCAACAGCCGAAGCATTTCCTCGGAGAAACCTTCGAACAAAGGAATCTTGGACAGAAACGCGATTTCGGTATTCAGTGCCATGCGTGTCGCTCACCCCCGGCCTCCGGATATACGAGTCGCGGACCGGATTGGCAAACTGATTGCTCGCGATATCGACTCACGGAATGATCTTATAGCCGCCGCTTTCGGTGACAAGAATTTCCGCATTGGAGGGATCACGCTCGATCTTCTGCCTCAGGCGGTACACGTGGGTTTCCAGCGTGTGGGTGGTCACGCCGGAATTGTAACCCCAGACCTCCTCCAGCAAAACGTCGCGGGTGACGACTTTTTCGTCGGCGCGGTAGAGATAGCGGATGATCGCGGATTCCTTTTCAGTCAGGCGAATCTTGCCGCCCTTGTCGTCGATCAGCAGTTTCTGGCTCGGCTTGAAAGTGTACGGACCGACAGTGAAAGTCGCGTCCTCGCTCTGCTCATGCTGGCGAAGCTGCGCCCGAATGCGGGCGAGCAAAACTGCGAAGCGGAAGGGCTTCGTCACATAGTCGTTCGCCCCGGCCTCCAGACCGAGTATCGTGTCGGAGTCGGTGTCGTGGCCCGTCAACATGATGATCGGAGCCTTGAATCCGCCCTTGCGCAGGAGCTTGACCGCTTCCCGGCCGTCCATGTCGGGCAGGCCCACATCCATGATCAGCAGGTCGATATGGTCGTTGCGCGCCGTCTGGACCGCCTTGGCGGCCGTGGTCTCCTGGCTGATGGAAAACTCCTCGTAGAGAGAGAGCTGCTCCACGAGCGTGTTTCTCAGATCGTCGTCGTCATCAACGAGAAGAATGGATCTGGCCGTCATTCACTACCTCCAATGCGATCGCAACCTGCGTCTGGACCGTTACATAGGACCTGTCTGCATCCTGAAAAGGATTGAAGAAGCAAAAGCTTCTCTGTACCGCAGCGCAAAAAAACGCTTAGTTACATGGATTGCAGGCATATTTGTGATCCGAAGGTGCAGAATAGAATCATGATTAACAGTGTAATGAGGAATCACCGCAAAGGCCACGGGATAGACGCAATTACGGTGCGCGGCTTTCCGGGAGACGACGACCGGGCGCTGGTGAACGTTGGAGGGCGGGTATTTTCCGCCTCTATGGGTCGATCAGGCCGCGCCCTGCTCAAACGGGAAGGCGACGGCGCCACGCCGATCGCACGCATGTCCTTGCTCTATGGCTTCTATCGCGCCGACCGTCTGCCGAGGCCGCGCACGCGCCTTGTCATGAAGCCAATCACGGCGTCTCTCGGTTGGTGCGATGACAGCGGCAATGCGTCCTACAATCGGCCGGTCACGCTTCCCTTTTCGGGCGGCTGCGAGCAGATGATGCGCGAGGACGGCCTCTACGATATATGCCTTGTGATGGACTATAATGTGCGGGAGCGGCGCAGGAATATGGGCAGCGCCATCTTTTTCCACCTGAAAGCCGATCCGGAGCGACCAACCGAAGGCTGCGTCGCCGTCGGACTGCGCGACATGGTTTGGATGCTTGAGCGCGTGCATCGCGGTACTGCGGTCATCGTCATGCCCTGAC
Source organism: Flavimaribacter sediminis (assembly GCF_019492055.1). Classification (GTDB taxonomy): domain Bacteria; phylum Pseudomonadota; class Alphaproteobacteria; order Rhizobiales; family Rhizobiaceae; genus Flavimaribacter; species Flavimaribacter sediminis. The sequence goes on from NZ_JAICBX010000002.1 coordinate 1,428,948, forward strand.
GGGCTCTAGACCCCGAACCAGCCGATAATCGCGCCCATGGCGATGATCGCCAGCAACCAGTGCAGGCCGTCAATCAGCGTCAGGTCCCAGTTGAAGCCCTGGTATCGGTGATTGACGATCATCGTCATGAGCACGAAGCCCAGCCAGATGAAGAAGGCCGACACGACGCCGTTCCAGAGCGTCACCTGCCCGTCGCCGAGATGTCCGATCACGCCGGCGAGAAAGAACGCCATGACCAGTTCGCTCAGAATGGAGATCACAAACAGCATGGGCGACATTCTGGCGTCCTTGGGATCGATCCGCGCCGCCTTCATCCACGGTTTTCCAAGAACGCCGTAATAGGCGCCGCCGATCAGAAACGCCGCGATGGCTGCGACGAGAATTGCGAGATAGTTCATGCCGGCGAACACCATGATGCAGCTCCTGACCGATTATGTGAATGGCGTCCAGTATAGACTGGAGGCTCGACCGGGCGCCACCATTCAGGAAAATCGCCAGACATTCGTATTCTTGATTTCCTGATCCTCCAGTTCGCGACTGACCGGGACTGTGCTGGTGGCGAGCAGCGTGAGCCTGTCGACCGGACAATAGGCCCGCTTCGGATCGCCGATCAACACGCGCGCGCCACGTGCGGCCAGCGTCGCGAACCAGGGCGCAAGTCGGTCGGCCATCGCCTTTTCATAGAACACGTCGCCGGCAAGGATCACGTCCCAGCCTCCATCGGTTCCGGCGATATCGCCTTGTTGGATATCGAAGGTCACACCGTTGAGCGCGGCGTTGATGGCCATTGCTTCACAGGCCCACGCGTCGATCTCGCACGCGGTTACGGTCTTTGCGCCCGCCATTGCCGCTGCGATCGCCACCAGGCCCGATCCGCTGGCGAAATCGAGCACCGAAAGTCCCGCCACGCAGTCGGGATTGTCGAGAACGTAGCGCGCCAGTCCCTGGCCGCCGGCCCAGGCGAAGGCCCAGTAGGGCGGCGGCAGACCGGCCGCTTCCAGTTCTTCTTCCGTCTTGTACCAGAGATCGAAAGCTTCGGTTGCGACATGCAGGGCTATTTCCGGCACGTGCGGCGGCCGGACGATCCCTGTATTCTCGAGGATGAACTGCCGCCGATCCTTCACAATCTTGTTTCGCTCCGGCGCTATTTCGGAGGATTGTCCAGCCCGCCCATGCGGCAGACCTCCAGATATTCCGTTTCCGTCACCGGCTGCACCGAAAGCCGCGTCGATTTCACAAGCGCCATCTCGGCCAGGTTCGGATTGGCCTTGACGTCCTGCAGGGTGACGGGCTTCGGCATGTCGCAGACGGCCTTGATGTCCACGCATTCCCAACGCTCGTCGTCCGTGGTGGAATCGGGATGGATCTCCGCGCAGACCTCAACGACGCCGACCACTTCGAGCCCTTCGTTGGAATGGTAGAAAAACCCCTTGTCGCCGATTTTCATGGCGCGCATGTTGTTGCGCGCCTGATAATTGCGGATCCCGTCCCACTCTTCCCCGGCGTCTCCATTCGCCTTTTGCATGTCCCAGGACCATTTGAAGGGTTCGGATTTGAACAGCCAGTACGCCATTTACGGATCTAAGCCTCCGGATTGTTGAAGACCCAGTTATAGGGTCTGATGTCGACGGTTTCGAACAACCCGGCCTTTGCGTAGGGATCGCCGTCGGCGACAGCCTTCGCGGCGTCTGCGTCGTCCGCCTTGATGATCAGAAGACTCCCGCACGGCTTGCCGTCGGGATCAAGAAAGGGCCCTGCGATTTTCAGCACGCCGCTCTGCTTCAATCCGTCGAGATAGGCCACATGGTCGGGCCGCGTATCCATTCTCAGTTCGAGATGATCGGGTTTGTCGTTGCAGATCAGGGCATAAAACATGATGTCCTCTTTCGCTATTCTGTTTCTGAAGTCAGGGGTCGCGTCATCAGCGCTTCGATCGCCCTGCCGACATCGAGTTCGGAGCGCAGAATGGCCGCCACCGCCGCTGTGATCGGCATGACGATAGTTTTGCGCGCTGCTATGCCCGCGGCAATGTCGGCCGTATAGGCGCCTTCGGCAAGCGGTTTTCCCGGGGCCAGCAGCATGGCTGGATCCTCGCCGCGACCAAGCGCCAGCCCGAACCGCATGTTGCGCGACTGATGGCTGGTGGCCGTCAGCACGAGATCGCCGAGTCCGGACAGACCCGCGACGGTTTCCGGTTTTCCGCCATGGGCGGCGGCGAAACGCCCGAGTTCCGCCAGCCCCCTGGCGATCAGCGCCGCCCGCGCCGAATCCCCGAGGCCGCGCCCTTCCACAATCCCGCAGGCGATCGCGAGAACGTTCTTGAGCGCGCCGCCGATCTGTACGCCTGCAAGGTCTGTGGAAGAATACAGTCGAAACATCTCGCCTGACAGGGATTGTGCAATGGATTCAGCTCTTTGTGCGTCATCGCAGGCGAGCGTCAGTGCTGTGGGCAACCTGTGGACAATGTCCCGCGCGAAGGCAGGGCCGGAAAGAACGGCGATCGCATGTCCCGTGGTCTCTTCTTTCGTCACGTCGCTCAGCAACAGACCGGTGCCTGCCTCCAGCCCCTTGGCGCAGACGACAAGATCGGCGTTCGAAGCGACCTGTGGCGTGTATGTTCGCAATGCGGCGCGCAGCGACTGCGACGGGACAGCAAGGAGAATCAACCGGGCGCCGGCAAGGCGCGCCGGATCCGCCGTAGGCTCCACGTTTTGCGGAATTTCCGCGTCGTCCGGCAGCGATGGATGGCGGCGCGTTTCAGCGATCGCGGCCATTTTCTGCGCGTCGCGACCGAGCAGCGTCACGTCCGCTCCGCGCCGCGCGACAACGCAGGCGAGCGCGGTTCCGAAGGCTCCGGCCCCGATAATAGCGAGCGTTGCTGTCATGCCTTGGCGCCCCTCTTGCCGTGACCGATGACGGTTGCTGACAACGTGTCGAGCGGCCAGCGCGGACGCGGCGCCGTCTCGAGCGAGTCCGCCTCCAGGCCAGCCGCCATCCGCTCGGCGGCGGCCCAGGCGATCATGACCGCGTTGTCGGTGCACAGATGCAGCGGCGGCGCGACGAAACCGAAACCGTGTTTGCCGCAGAGAGTTTCAAGCGCGGCGCGAATGGCGGCGTTCGCCGCCACTCCGCCAGCGACGACAAGCTGCGGCGTCTCGCCCATTGCCCCGATTTCCCGATGAAAGCGATCGAGCGCCCGCCCAACCCTTTCGGTGAGCGTTTCGACAATCGCTGTCTGGAAAGAGGCGCAGATATCGTTGATATCTGTTTCGTCCAGCGGCGCATTACGCTCCGCGGTTTGTCTGACGGCGGTCTTCAGTCCGGAGAAGGAGAAGTCCAGCCGGCTTTCTCCGCGCAACGGCGTAGGCAGGTCAAAGCGGCGCCCGTCGCCTGCGCTGGCGGCTTTTTCCACCGCCGGACCGCCTGGATAGGCAAGCCCCAGAAGTTTTGCCGTCTTGTCGAACGCTTCGCCCAGCGCATCGTCGATGGTTGTTCCCCAGCGCTGGTAGTCTCCGACGCCGCGAACGAAAACCATCTGCGTGTGTCCACCGGAGACGAGCAGCAGCAGATACGGAAAGTCGAGACCGTTCGTCAGCCGCGCCGTAAGAGCATGGCCCTCCAGGTGATTGATGGCGTAGAGGGGTTTGCTACTCGTCGCGGCGATTGCCTTGGCGGTCATCAATCCGACAATGAGGCCGCCGATCAGACCAGGTCCGGAGGTCGCCGCAATCGCGTCGAGGTCGCGCAATTCCAGGCCGGCGTCGTCAAGCGCCTGGCGAATCAGACCGTCGAGAACCTCGACATGGGCGCGGGCCGCGATTTCCGGAACTACGCCGCCATAGGCCGCGTGTTCCTCAAGTTGGCTGAATACAACATTGGAAAGTATCGCGCCGCCTTCGGAATCGCGACGCACTACTGCAGCCGCCGTTTCGTCGCAGCTCGTCTCGATTCCCAGAATCAGTGTCTTGGCCGGCATGGTCGCGATATTTGCAGTTGTCGGAATTCGGCGTTACCAGTGCTTCTGGTAATTGTGGAAAATCATATATGCAAACAAAACCTTTGCGCATCGGCACCAGAGGCAGCCCGCTCGCCCTTGCCCAGGCCCATGAGACCAGAGATCGCCTGATGGCGGCCCACGGACTTCCGGAAGACGCATTCGCCATCGAGGTCATATCGACCCGGGGAGACCGGGTAACTGACCGTCCGCTCTCCGAAATCGGCGGAAAGGGATTGTTCACCGAGGAGATCGAGGCGCGGCTTTCCGACGGGTCCATCGATATCGCCGTGCATTCCTCCAAGGACATGCCGACCGTGCTTCCGGACGGCCTGGAACTGACGGCCTTTCTGCCGCGCGAAGACGTGCGCGACGCCTTCATAGGCCGTTCGGCGGGGGCAATCCGCGATCTTCCGCGCGGCTCGACAATCGGCTCGTCCTCATTGCGCCGGCAGGCGCTCGTTCGGCATTTGCGGCCGGACGTCAATGTCATTCCGTTTCGCGGCAATGTTCAGACGCGATTGCGCAAGCTGGAAGAAGGTCAGGTCGACGGCACGCTGCTTGCCTGCGCAGGGCTGAAACGGCTCGGCATGGAGCATGTCGCCACCGACGTCATGGAGAGCGACGATTTTCTGCCCGCGCTTGGTCAGGGCGCGATCTGCATTGAAAGCCGGAGCGGCGACGCGGCGACGCTGGCGCTTCTCGCTGCGATCAATCACCGCGAGACGCAGGTCGAACTCCTGTGCGAACGCGCCTTTCTTGCTGCTCTGGACGGTTCCTGCCGGACCCCGATCGCCGGGCTTGCGCGCGTCGACGGGCAAGCCCTGATCTTCCGCGGCATGGTTCTGTCACCCGACGGGCAGTCGCGTCACGATGCTTCTGTCGAAGGTTCGGCCGAGGACGCGCAAGCTCTGGGACGGGACGCCGGAGAGCGGATACGCAAAGAGGCCGGATCCGGCTTCTTCGCCGAATGGGGATGAGGTTTTGCGGGTTCTGATAACGCGTCCGGAACCGGGCGCCGCCAGGACCGCTGACCGGCTGCGTTCGCTTGGCCATGAGCCGGTCATGTTGCCGCTGACCAGGACCGTTGGACGTCGGGACGGTCTTCTTCGCCTTGATGCACAAGAAGCGGGCGCCTTTGCAGCGACCAGCGGCGCCGCGATCCGTCACTGGCGGGAAGTTGGCATTGCGCCTGGCAGGTTGCAGACGACGTTCTACGCCGTTGGAACCGCGACCGGAAAGGTCGCCATGCAGGCCGGGTTCAGCGCTGTCCGCCGCGGATCCGCCGACGCCGCCGCCCTGGCGTCCACCATCGTTGCGGACTACCGCAGCGGGCGCCTGCCTGTCACGCAGTCGAAGCCGCTTGTCTATCTGGCGGGCTCGACCCGAAAAAATACGTTCGAGGCAGATCTTGCGGCGGCGTCCGTTCCGTTTCGGACCATTGAAATCTACGAAATAGAGATAATAAGTCATTCAACTGACTATTTACAAAACGTATTTGTAGACGATCCTGTCGACGCGGTTTTGTTCTACTCCACCGTGGCCGCCTCCTGCTTTTTTGATGTCGCGGCTGGTGCGAAATTTGATAAGGCATTGAATAACATAAACTATATTTGTATGGGGTCTTCCATTCTCGCCGCAATTCCCGAAGCATTCATCGCGCAATCCGCTGTCGCGGAGCAGCCGGACGAACCGTCTCTGTTTCAGCTTCTGGATCGCATTGCGCAGGATAAAATCTGATTTCCGTCCAAAACGGCTTTCCCGCGTCATTGCGCCGTCTTAGCTTCTGATACAGGTTTACGGCGCGCCGGATTCTCCCTTCGCGGTGTCCAGGCGTCATCTTCCAGGAAAGAATCCCAAATGGCACAGAGCAGCAAACCCAGGCATTCGAAATCGACGAAGAAGCCGGTCACGATCGACCTCGAACCGGAATCGGTGAAGTCCGGGGAGACCAGCTCCTCCTCGAAAGCCGCCTCTTCGGCGACGACCGGCACAGATGCTCAATCCACCTCGACCAGTCCGAAATCATCCGCCGCCTCGCCATCGACAGCGGAAACTGCGAAGTCGGAAGCTGCAAAACCGGAAGCCAGCGCGACGAAAGCTGCCGCCGACAAGCCGGAATCAAAACCTGCAAGTGACGCGAAAGGCGACGCCCAACCGGCTGCGGCGGCGTCCGGGAGCAAGGCGGGCGCGTCAAGTTCGGCGGGACCGACGCAGGACGCAACGCCGCGCTCTGCCCCGACGGGCCCAAAAATCGGCGCCTCGGCGTCGTCCGCTTCATCGGCCAAGTCCTCCACCGCCTCATCCGGCGCGCCTCCGTCAAGCGCGGCGGCGCCGGCCGGAAAAGCAAAATCCGGCGGTTCAGGCGCGCTCCTCGCCGGTCTCGTCGGCGGGCTTGTGGTTCTTGTTCTCGGCGGCGCGCTGATCTGGTCGGGCGTTCTTTCGGGCGGCGGTTCTCCGACCGCTTCCGCAGGATCGGATCTGGAGGATATGCGCAAGGCGATTTCCGATTTCGAGGATCAGGCGAATTCACAGATCTCCGGGCTTGCCAAGTCGATGGAAGACCGGATCGCTTCGCTGCAGCAAACCACCGCCGCCCCCTCGACCGACAATAGCGACCAACTCCAGGCGCTGCAGAAACAAATCGCCGATCTGTCCTCGCGCATCAAGGGTCTGGGGACTGGCGACGCCGACGCCGCCTTGAAGACACAGATCAGCGCCCTTGCCAGCGCGCAGGCGCAGTTGCAAACAACGCTTCAGCAGGTGCAAAGCCAGGCGTCGGCCCTTGCCAGCAAGATAAGCGCGCTGGAAGCATCACAGAGCCAGGCGTCCAAGGCGCTCGACACGCGACTGGCCGCTGTCGAGAAGACGCTTTCCGGACCCCGCGAGGACATCAAGGTCGCTCGCGCCCTGACGGCCGCCAATCTCAAGTCGGCGATCGACCGGGGCGGTCCGTTCATGGCTGAGCTTGAAGCCTTTGCAAGCGTCGAGGGCACAAGTCCGTCGGTTGACCAGTTGCGGCCGCTTGCAGCCAGCGGCGTTCCGACACGGGCGCAGCTCCTGTCTGAGTTTTCTTCCGATGCAAAGCGCATCATCGACGCGGCCGATGGCGCTCCGAAAGATCAGAACGTCTGGAACCGTCTGCTAGACAGCGCCTCCTCTGTCGTCACCGTGCGTCCCGTCGGCGAAGTCGCCGGCGAAACGCCGGAGGCTATCGTCGCGCGTATCGAGAATCGTCTGAAGAATGGCGACCTCAAGGGCGCCGAGAACGAATGGAACACGTTGCCGCAAGGTTCGAAGGACGCGTCCGCCGCCTTCGCGCGGGAGCTTAAGGCGCGCATCGAGGCCAACCAGCTCGTTGCGACGATGCTGTCTGGCGCGATGCCTGTCGCGCCGGCTGCGTCTTCGTCGCCTGCGGCGTCTACAACCAGCGATACCGGGGCCGCAGCCGCGGACGCCGCCGCTCCATCCACGGCGACCGATACGGACGCCGCAAGCACGGAAGGCACGAACTGAGATGATCCGTCTGCTCTTCTACGTACTCGTCGTCCTGCTTCTTGGACTGGGCTTTGCATGGCTTGCTGATCGACCCGGAGATCTGGTCATCACCTGGCAGGACCGCCAGATCGAAATGTCGCTGATGGCGGCGGCGACGGCGGTCGCGGTCCTCATCGGCGCCATACTGCTCATCTGGTGGCTGGTCCACGCCATTCTCGTATCGCCCCAGACAGTCAGCCGCTATTTCCGGGCCCGCAAGCGGGACAGAGGATATCAGGCGCTGTCGACCGGGCTGATTGCCGCCGGCGCGGGCGACGGAATTACCGCACGCAAGATGACGAAACGGACCCAGGGCCTGCTCAGCGCAGACCAGGAGCCGCTGATTCATCTCCTCGACGCTCAGGCCGCCCTGATCGAAGGCAGAAGCGAGGATGCGCGCGCCAAGTTTGAGGCGATGGCCGAGGATCCGGAAACAAGAGAGCTGGGCCTGCGCGGACTCTATATAGAAGCCCGCAAGGCCGGCGCCGACGAGGCCGCCAGGCACTATGCGGAAAAAGCCGCCGAGTCGGCGCCGCAACTGCCTTGGGCGGCGGAAGCGACGCTCGCATACCGTTCGGCCGAAGGCAATTGGGACGATGCAATCAGGTTGCTCGAGAAGCAGCGGCTTGGCCGGGTCATCGACAAGGCGCAGGCCGACCGCAAGAAGGCGGTGCTGTTGACGGCGCGCGCCTTTGACAGGCTTGAAGGCGGAGATGTCTCGGGCGCCCGCACCGACGGGCTGGAGGCCAACCGGCTTGCGCCGGAACTCGTTCCGGCGGCGATCGTCGCCGCCCGGGCGCTGTACCGGGAAGACAGCCTGCGCAAGGGATCCTCGATCCTGGAGAAATTGTGGAAGAAATCGCCGCATCCGGAGATCGCCGACACCTATGTGCTGGCCCGTCCGGGCGATTCGACGCATGACAGGCTCAAGCGGGCGCAGAAGCTTGAAAGCATCAAGCGCAACAACGCCGAATCGCTCTATGCCGTGGCGAAGGCCGCGCTCGACGCCCGTGAGCTGAAACTCGCCCGCGACATGGCGGAGGCGGCGATCCGGGTCAAGGCCCGCGAAAGCACCTATCTGCTGCTCGCCGATATAGAGGAAGCCGACACGGGCGATCAGGGTCGCGTCCGTCACTGGCTGGCGCAGGCGGTGCGCGCGCCGCGAGACGAGGCCTGGACGGCCGACGGTTACGTCGCCGAAGAATGGGCGGCGGTTTCGCCGGTGACCGGCAGGTTGGATGCTTTCGAGTGGAAAGTGCCGGTCGAGCAGCTTGCTGGTCCGATCGAACACGCCGAGACGATCCGCGGTGAAGCGGAACGGGCGATCGAAAGCCTGCCGCCCGTCGCCGTCGTCGAGCCGAAGGAAACCGTGGTCGTCGCCGAAGCCGAACCTGTGATCGAGCATGTCGAGGTCGAAGCGCCCGTCAAGGAAGAGACGGTTGCGTCGGAGCCGGTTATCGTTGAGCCCGAAAAAGCGGCGAGCGTCGAACCGGAAAAGGCTCCGGAAGCGCCGCCGGAGCCTGAGCCGGTTTCGACTGCTCCGGAGCCTGTAAGCCCCGAGCCCGTGGCGGAAAAGCCGAAGGAGCCGGAGCCAACGCCGCCGGCGGCGGAAAAACCCGCGCCCGAGGCGGGCGCCGAGGTAAAAACCGAAACTGCGCCTGCGCCGGAACCCGAACCGGTCAAACCGGAACAAACCGCAGGCGAACAAAAAGTCGAAGCAAAAGCCGGGGCGAAACCAGCCAGGCGCGAGCAGAAGGCGCTCGACGGCGAAGCTGCAGTGATGCAGGCGGTCGACGGCGGCAGCACGCATATCGTCACGGACGCCGTCGGAAAGCGAACCGACAAGGAACGGGAATCGGCCTTCCTGTCCAAGCCCCCGGATGATCCCGGCATTGACGAGACGCAGGAAGACGAGGAGCCGAAGTCACGGTTTCGCTTGTTTTAACTTCATATTTTGCAATAGTCTGAACCGGGCGGGCGGCTTTCCCTTCAACAGGTCGGGAATGCGTCCGCTGGCGGGCGCGCACACGATCTGGACACCGATCTAAGGCAGGATGATGTTCGATAAATTGGGAAAATTTCTGCAGGGTCTGGCTGGCGATGAAGAAAAGCCGGAATTTACCCGCGACGACCCTCGCGTGGCTGCGACGGCGCTCTTTTTTCACGTGATCGACGCAGATGGCGTGATCGAGTCGAGCGAACGCGACAAGATCGCGCAGTTGGTGCAGACGTCCTATTCGCTGGATGAACGGCAACTGGCGGAACTTCTCGATGTGGGTGAAAAGGCCGAGGGCGAATCGATCGATTTCTACGCCTTCACAAGCGTGCTGAAACGTTCACTTGACGCCGAACAGCGGGTTCAGTTCATCGAACTCCTTTGGGAACTGGTCTATGCGGACGGCGTCAAACACGAACTTGAGGAAAGCGTCGTCGGGCGCGTTGCGGAACTGTTGGGCGTGTCCGACAGGGACCGCGTGATCATGCGACAGCAGGCCGAAAACAAAACCGATACGGAAGATGATGGCTGACGCGCCGGACACCCGCCAGGACCTTCAGCCCATCCTTGTCATACTGCACCAGGCGCACTCCAGCCCGGGTCGTGTGGGGCAATTGCTGCACAAGGCCGGATTTCCGCTGGAAATAAGGCGACCCGCTCTCGGCGACGCCCTGCCTGATACGCTGGACGGCTACACCGGCGCTGTGACCTTTGGCGGGCCGATGAGCGCCAATGACGAGGACGAGTTTATTCGCCGCGAGATCGACTGGCACGCCGTACCGCTGAAAGAGGACAAACCCTATCTCGGCATTTGTCTCGGTGCCCAGATGCTTGTGCGCCATCTCGGTGGCAAGGTTGCAAGCCACGAGGACGGTCTGACGGAGATCGGCTGGTATCCGCTGGAAGCCACTGAAGCCGGCAAGGATCTGATGGACTGGCCGCAGATGGTCTATCAGTTTCATCGCGAGGGATTCAGCATGCCGCATGGCGCGGAGCTGCTGGCGACGGCGCGTGATTATCCAAACCAGGCCCTGCGCTACGGCCGCAACGCCTGGGGCGTCCAGTTTCATTCGGAACTCACCCAGGCGATGATGCATCGCTGGGTGGTGCGCGCCGAAAGCCGCTTTGCGCTGCCAAACGCCCAGCAAGGTCGCGAACATCTCAATGGCCGGCTTCTCTACGACACGCATCTGCGGCAATGGCTGGGGCATTTCCTGGAAATCGTTTTCGGGACGAAAATCCCGGCCTGACCGGAGGCCCTGTTGCAGCTTCCCCGGTCTGTAGAACATAGCAGGAACTTTCCGGCTGCTTTTCAGCGCGTTTTGTGGTATAGAACCTCATTCGATGGCGGGGGATTTCCGCGCCCCGGATACCTCGAAAGGCGAATTCCCGAAACAAAGCCAGATTGTCACGAAGACCCGAAAATACCGATTCCCGAAACAAAGCCAAATTTGTCCTTTGCCGCGTTTCCTGTGTCTGAAAAACTGAAAAGCGCAATTTCCCGAAACAAAGCCAGATTGCGATAAAGTTGCATCGGGTCGGGAATGCAGTCGTAAAAATCCATTAACCATATGTTTTAATTATGTTATTTTATCTGTCAACGCGATTGAGGTGCTGGATCCTGCGCAGTTGCGGGAACCAGGCGGCCCAGAGCGCGGATACGCCCATCGAGGCGACGCCGCCAATCACCACGGCGGGAACAGCGCCGATCAGGGCGGCCATGCCGCCCGCGCGGAACTCGCCGAGTTCGTTGGAGGCGCCGAGGAAGACCATATTGACGGCGCTGACGCGGCCGCGCAGCTCGTCCGGCGTCCAGAGCTGGATCAGTGTCTGGCGCACATAGACCGATATCATGTCCGCCGCGCCCATGAACGCCAGGGAACCGATCGAAAGCCAGGCGGTCGTCGACAGGCCGAAAACCACCATCGACAGCCCGAACAGGGCGACTGCGACAAACATGGCGAGGCCGGCGTGGCGATTGATCGGGTAAGTCGCGAGGAACACCGCCATGGCGATCGCTCCGACGCCCGGCGCCGAACGCAAAAGTCCCAGACCCCATGGACCGAGTTCGAGAATGTCGCGCGCGAAGACCGGCATCAGCGCCACTGCGCCGCCGAGCAGGACCGCGAACATGTCGAGGGAAATCGCCCCGAGCACCACCCGTTCCCGCCAGATATAGCGAAAGCCGGCCGAGAGCGTTTCCCAGTCCTGCATTTGGGTCGCACGCGCCTGTGGCGGTTTCGGAATGAAGAAAATGAAGGCCGTCGCCAGCGCGAACAGGATCGTGGCCACGAGGTAGGGCACAGTCGCGCCCAATCCGTAAAGCAGGCCGCCGACGACGGGTCCGGCGATCGTCGCGGTCTGCCAGGACGTCGAGTTCCAGGCAATCGCGTTGGCGAGATCCTCCTTCGGCACCAGATTGGGCGCAAGCGACGTCGAGGCTGGAGCAAAGAAGGCGCGGGTGACGCCCAGTCCGACGAGAATGGCGAAGACAGGCAGCGGCGACGTCAGGCCGCCAAGCGTCAGCAGGAACATCAAGGCGCCAAGGACGAAGCCGGCGATCTCGCATATGGCCATGATTATGCGACGGCTGTAGCGGTCGGCCGCCGCCCCCGTCACAAGAAGCAGCAACAGGGCGGGTATGAACTGGGTGAGGCCGATCAATCCCAGATCAAGCGGATTGCGCGTCAAATCGTAGATCTGCCAGCCGACGGCCACGGCGATCACCTGCATGGACACGGCCGAAAGCAGCCGCGCCAGCCAGTAATATGTGTATGATTTGTGCCTGAAGGCGGCGAAGCGATCCGCCCGCGCCTCGTTATCCTGCGGCATGGGCGCTCGCGAGAGTTTGAAACATGAAAATCTTATAACGCCTCGGATTGATTTGCACAGCGCCTTTTGTTGTCGCACCGGACTTGCCGCTCATGGCGTCAATGGTTACATGTCGGTCTGCACCAAGAAGGGAGACTGCGATGTATGCACTGTTCCAGACAATAGATCTGGCTCTGAATATCTACATCTGGTTTGTGATCGGCAGCGCGATATTCTCCTGGCTTTACGCATTCAACGTGGTGAATACGAACAACCGCTTCGTGGCCATGATCGGGGAGTTTCTGTACAAGGTGACTGAGCCGGCGTTGCGACCGATCAGGCGCTTCCTGCCAGATCTCGGCGGCGTCGATATTTCCCCGATCGTCCTGCTGCTCATCATCTATTTCATTCGCCTGTTCCTGTGGAGTTCCATCTATCCCATCGTCGCCGGGTGACAGCGTGCGGTCCGGCTGGTTCCGGTTCGTTCCGGATGGGCTTGAGATTACCGTCCGGCTGACGCCGAAATCCTCTCGCGACGCGCTCGACGGGGCTGACGATGGCGCAGACGGCGTTGTCTGGCTGAAGGCCCGCGTTCGCGCTATTCCCGAAGACGGCAAGGCAAACAAGGCCCTGATCGCGCTTCTGTCAAAGAAAAGCGGCGTCGCCAAAAGCCGCATACGCCTGCAGTCAGGCGCGACGTCGCGGCTCAAGACGCTTGTTCTGGAATGCAGCGAGGGCGAAGCGCAGGAGGCGATCAAACGCCTTCTTGCCTGAAGGCGGAAAAGCCGGTCAGGCGTTGGCGCGGTCGATCGCTTCCCTGATCAGGCTCTTGGCGACGTTGGCGTCCTGCCAGTCGCCGATCTTGACCCACTTGCCGGGCTCCAGATCCTTGTAGTGCTCGAAGAAGTGCGCGATCTGGAGCAGGGTGATTTCCGGAAGATCGGAGAAATGTTTGACGTTCTCGTATCGTTTCGTCAGATGGTCGCTCGGCACAGCGAGGATCTTCTCGTCCTGACCGGCGTTGTCTTCCATGATCAGAACGCCGATCGGGCGCACATTGATGACGCAGCCCGGAACCAGCGGCCGGGTGTTGCAGACGAGGACATCGATCGGATCGCCGTCGTCCGACAGCGTGTGCGGCACGAAGCCGTAATTGCCGGGATAGGCCATGGGCGTATAGAGAAACCGGTCGACGACAAGCGTGCCCGCTTCCTTGTCCATTTCATACTTGATGGGCTGCCCGCCGACGGGAACCTCGATGATGACGTTGACGTCATCCGGTGGATTGCTGCCGATCATGATGGCTTCGATACGCATGTCTATTCCTGTATTTTATGTTGCGGGAGCGAAATAGACCGCCAGGCGCTGCAGCGCAACAATTCATTTGGAAAACGCGCTACATCGGATCAGGACCAGACGAAGGCCACTTTCTTCAGGAGGCGCCGGTCAAAGGTCTCCGACCCTTCCGCGATATCCACGCCGCCAAGCCCGGTGTAAAAGCCGATCGCCCGGCTGTTTTCTTCCAGCGTCCAAACGACCATGCCCCGGCAGCCAAGCGAAGCCAGCAGACGCCGTGCTTCGCCGAACAGCCTGCGACCGAGGCCGACGCCCTGAAATTCCGGCTTGAGATACAGTTCGTAGATTTCGCCTTCCTGGGGCAGCGAGCGGGCGCGGTTCAGGCCGAGCGTCGCATATCCGGCGATCATGCCGCCCACTTCCAGCACGAGGATGCTGGTCGAGCCTCGTATGGCGCGTTGCCACCACTCCTGGCTGCGCCGTTCCAGCATGTTTCTCAGCGTCTTGTACGGAATGATGCCGGCATAGGCCTCATTCCAGGCCGCGCGATGGGTTTCCGAGATCGCCAAGGCGTCATCGGGCTCTGCGCGTCGTACATCTATCGCCAGCGTCGTCATGGTGGAATCCTACCCCGTCCGGAACAGAACGCGAAGCAAGAATGAAATCCGGAGGCGATCTACCCACAACTATCGCGGCGCGCTCCGTGCCTGCAGATTAACGGATTCTTAACCGTTCAGGCAAGCGGCATTATGGCAATGCGGGACAATTCGAAACCGGACGGGCAGAGCGCAGCTCTAGGCTGTGGCCTTGGTCTTCTCGAAACGCTTGCGTTCATGCGGATCAAGGTAAAGCTTCCTGAGCCGGATCGACTTCGGCGTCACTTCCACCAGTTCGTCGTCCTGGATCCAGGACAGGGCGCGCTCCAGCGTCATGCGGATCGGCGGCGTCAGTCGAACGGCCTCGTCCTTGCCGGCGGCGCGCATGTTGGTCAGCTTCTTGCCCTTGAGCACGTTGACCTCGAGATCGTTCTCGCGCGTGTGGATGCCGATGATCATGCCGGCGTAAACCTTCTCGCCGGCGTCGATGACCATTGGCCCACGATCCTCGAGATTGAACAGCGCATAGGCGACCGCTTCGCCGGCTTCATTGGACAAAAGCACGCCGTTGACGCGGCCGGCAATCTCGCCCTTGAAAGGCTGATAATCGTGGAACAGACGGTTCATGATCGCGGTGCCGCGCGTGTCGGTCATCAGCTCCGACTGGTAACCGATCAGGCCGCGCGTAGGCGCGTGAAACACCATGCGCACGCGGTCGCCGCCGGAAGGGCGCAATTCGACCATTTCAGCCTTGCGTTCCGACATCTTCTGCACGACGACCCCGGAATGCTCCTCGTCGACGTCGATGACGACCTCCTCCACCGGTTCGAGCATCGTTCCGGCCTCGTCCTTCTTCAGCACCACGCGGGGCCGGGAGACGGCGAGTTCGAAGCCTTCGCGGCGCATTGTCTCGATCAGGACCGCAAGCTGCAATTCGCCGCGGCCGGAGACCTGGAAGGCGTCCTTGTCTTCGGATTCCTCGATCTTCAGCGCGACATTGCCCTCGGCTTCCTTCAGCAACCGGTCGCGGATGACGCGGCTCGTCACCTTGTCGCCCTCGGTGCCGGCGAGCGGCGAATCGTTGACGATGAAGGACATGGTGACCGTTGGCGGGTCGATGGGTTGGGCTTCCATCGGCTCGGTCACTTCCGGCGCGCAGAAAGTGTCGGCGACGGTGCCTTTCGTCAGACCGGCGATAGCGACGATATCGCCCGCCTGGCCTTCTTCGACCGGTTGCCGTTCGAGACCGCGAAAGGCGAGAATCTTGGAGACGCGTCCCTGTTCCAGCGTCTTTCCGTTGCGGTCCATCACCTTGATCGGCTGATTTGGCTTCACGCTTCCGGAAAAAATGCGACCCGTAATGATGCGTCCGAGAAAAGGATTTGCTTCCAGGATTGTGCCGATCATCTGGAACGGACCTTCCGCCACGCTCGGCGCCGGCACATGCTCGACAACGAGATCGAACAGCGGTGCAAGGCTCGCGTCCGCCGGCTTGTCCGGTTCGGGGGCCAGCCAGCCGTCGCGGCCGGAACCATAGAGGATCGGGAAATCAAGCTGCTCATCTGTGGCGTCAAGGGCCGCGAAAAGGTCGAAGACCTCGTTGACCACCTCGTCGGCGCGGGCGTCCGGACGGTCGATCTTGTTGACGGCCACAATCGGCCTCAGGCCGACCTTAAGCGCCTTGCCGACCACGAATTTGGTCTGGGGCATTGGACCTTCCGCCGCGTCGACGAGCACGATCGCGCCGTCCACCATGCTGAGTATCCGCTCCACCTCGCCGCCGAAATCGGCGTGGCCGGGCGTGTCGACAATGTTGATGCGGACATCGTTCCATACGACCGAAGTCGCCTTGGCGAGGATCGTGATGCCGCGTTCCTTCTCCAGTTCGTTGGAATCCATGACGCGTTCTGCCACGCGCTGATTGTCGCGGAACGCTCCCGACTGTTTGAGGAGTTCATCGACAAGCGTCGTCTTCCCATGGTCGACATGGGCGATGATCGCAATATTACGGAGGTTCATGGATACGTCTCGAATTTCGTGCGCCCGCTGGCGCCACAACCAATTTGCTGCGGCTCTTACAGGGTTTTCATGCCGGTTGGAAGCCCGTTGTGCGATGCGGCATGAATCGGATGCGTTTCCTCAGCCGGCGAGCCCCTTCTTGCGCAGCATCGCATCCGCGTCTGGCATCTTGCCGCGAAACGCGAGATAGGCGTCCTGTGGATCGATGCTTCCGCCCTTCGAAAGGATATTGTCGCGCAGCTTTGCCGCTGTTGCCGGATCGAAGACGTCGCCCGTTTCCTCGAAGGCGCTGAACGCATCCGCATCGAGAACTTCCGACCACATGTAGGAATAGTAGCCCGCCGAATAGCCGCCGGAAAACACATGCAGGAAATGCGGCGTGCGGTGACGCATGACGATAGCGTCCGGCAGGCCGATCTCGGCCAGCTTTTCGATCTCGAACGCGGCCGGATCCTCTGATGGATCGCCGGTGTGAAACGCCATGTCGACGATGGCCGAAGAGGTGTATTCCAGCGCAGCGAAGCCGGCGTTGAAATCGCGCGCCTCCAGCATCTTGTCGAGCAGTTGCTGCGGCATCGGCTCGCCGGTGTCAACGTGGACGGCGTATTCGCCGAGTATCAAGGGCGTCGTCAGCCAGTGTTCGAAAAGCTGGGAGGGCAGTTCGACGAAGTCGCGCGACACCGATGTGCCGGAAACGGACGGATAGTTGACGTCGGACAGCAGTCCGTGCAGCGCATGGCCGAATTCATGGAACAGCGTGCGCGCGTCATCCAGCGAGATCAGCGCGGGCCGGCCTTTCGGCGGCTTCGCGAAATTCATCACATTGTAGATGATTGGAATCTGCCCGCCATCGAGCCTGTGCTGGCTCTGGAAGGCGCTCATCCATGCGCCGGACCGCTTGCTGGAGCGCGCGAAATAGTCGGCGAGGAACAGGCCGATCAATGAATCCTTCGCGTCGCGGATTTCGAAGACCCGCACATCCGGGTGATAGGCGTCGATGTCGGGGCGCTCCACCTCATTTATTCCAAAAAGCCGGTGCGCGACATCGAAACAGGCGGCGATGATCTTTTCCAGCTGAAGATAGGGCTTGAGTTCGGCTTCTGAAAAATTGAAGTCGCGGTCCCTGATCTTTTCCGAGTAGAAGCGCCAGTCCCAGGGCGCAACCAGATGGTTTTTACCTTCCTCGGCGATCATGCCGGCGATTGCGTCTTCTTCCTTCCTCGCCCGTAACAGGGCCTTGTCCCAGACCTTCATCAAAAGTCCGTTCACCGCGTCCGGCGTCTTGGCCATGGTGTCGTCGAGCTTGAGGGCCGCGAAATTCTCGTAGCCGAGAAGCGCTGCCTTTTCTGCGCGCAACTCGAGAATCTTGCCGACGAGCGTGAAATTGTCTCGATCGGCGTTGTTCTCGCCACGAGAAATCCAGGCCGTAAAGGCTGATTCGCGCAGGTCGCGCCGTTCGGAAAAGGTCAGGAACGGCTCGATGATCGAACGCGACAGGGTAACGGCATAGCCCGAATCGAGCCCCTTTTCGGACGCGGCTTCCGCCATGGCGTCGCGCAGGAAGTCCGGCAGTCCCGCCAGATCGTCTTCGCCGTCGAGAGCCAAATACCAGTCTTTTTCGTCGCGCAGCACATTCTGACCGAATCGGGCCGACAGGCCCGCCAGTTCCTCGTCGATCGCAGCCAGTCGCTTCTGGTTCTCGTCATCAAGGTTCGCGCCGGACCGCACAAAGCCTTTCCAGTGCCGTTCCAGCACCCGCGTCTGTTCGGTGTCGAGACCGAGCGTCTCGCGCTTTTGCCAGAGATCGTCGATCCGGGAAAACAGTTTCCGGTTCATTGCGATCGCCGAATAGTGGCGGGACATGCGTGGCGCGATTTCGCGCTCCAGTTCCTGGATCACGTCGTTTGAACCCGTTCCCGCCCGGTTCCAGAACAGCGCGGAACAGCGCGATAGGTCTTTTCCGGCCAGTTCGAGCGCCGTCACCGTGTTGTCGAATGTCGGTGCGTCCGGATTGTCGGCAATCGCCTCGATTTCCGACATGTGGGATTTCAGCGCCGCGTCGAAACCGTCGGCGAAGTCGCTGTCCCCTATTTTCGAGAAGTCAGGGAGACCGTGCGGGCCATTCCAGTGGAAGAGGTGGTCGTTGACTCTCATGGACAATGCCTCGCTCGGGTTGGACTCCGGCGATGTAGGCAATGCCCGCATTAGATGCAAGGGCCGGATTACAATGTCTACACCGTCAACCCGGCCCGTCTTGTCCAATTCAGCGGTCGCGGGAGGCGAGCGTGCGCAGGCGCAGCGCGTTCAGCTTGATAAAGCCGGCGGCGTCTTTCTGGTCGTAGGCGCCCTGGTCGTCCTCGAACGTCACCAGCTGGTCGGAGTAGAGCGTTTTCGCCGATTCGCGGCCGGTGACGATGACATTGCCCTTGTAAAGCTTGAGGCGAACCTTGCCTTCGACGCTTTCCTGAGAAAGGTCGATGGCGGCCTGCAGCATGCTCCGCTCGGGCGAGAACCAGAATCCGTTGTAGATCAGCTCGGCGTAACGCGGCATCAGCTCGTCCTTCAGATGCGCTGCGCCGCGGTCGAGCGTGATCGATTCGATCGCCCGGTGCGCGGTAAGAAGGATTGTGCCTCCCGGCGTTTCGTAGACGCCGCGCGATTTCATGCCGACGAAGCGGTTCTCGACCAGGTCGAGGCGGCCGACGCCGTTGTCGCGGCCATAGTCATTGAGCCTGGCGAACAGCGTCGCGGGAGACAGTGTCTCGCCGTTGAGCGCAATCGGGTCGCCTCGGGAGAATTCGATCTCGATCTCGGTCGCCGTGTCCGGTGCTTCTTCCGGAGAGATGGTGCGTTGGTACACATAGGCCGGAGGCTCATCCCACGGGTCTTCAAGCACCTTTCCCTCGGATGAGGAGTGCAGCATGTTGGCGTCGACCGAGAAGGGCGCTTCGCCGCGTTTGTCCTTCGGGATCGGGATCTGGTATTTCTCCGCGAATTCGATCAGGTCGGTCCGCGACTTGAAGCTCCAGTCGCGCCACGGCGCGATGATCTTGATGTCGGGGTTCAGCGCATAGGCCGAGAGTTCGAAGCGCACCTGGTCGTTGCCCTTGCCGGTTGCGCCATGGGCGATCGCGTCGGCCCCGGTTTCTTCTGCGATCTCGATCAGGCGTTTCGAGATCAACGGCCGGGCGATGGATGTGCCGAGCAGATAGACGCCTTCATATACGGCGTTGGCGCGAAACATCGGAAACACGAAATCGGAGATGAACTCCTCGCGAACGTCCTCGATATAAATTTCGCGGATGCCCATCATCTCCGCCTTCTTGCGCGCGGGCTCCAGCTCGTCGCCCTGGCCGAGATCGGCGGTAAAGGTGACGACCTCCGCATTCATTTCCGTCTGGAGCCATTTCAGGATGATGGATGTGTCGAGGCCTCCCGAATAGGCGAGAACCACTTTCTTGACGTTTTTGAGAGCGCTCATGGTTTTCCGTATTTTTCCAACGTGTGGCGGCCCGAGGCCGCCCTTGCAAATTCGGCGGCACTTTAGTCCGAAAACTTCGCGTTACAAGTGGGCATTTGGCTGCTATTCAGCGCGCGATCGTTATCTGAATTGCGACGAAGCGTCTCGAACATGCCTTTTGTGCCCGATATTCCCGTTCTTCTGGCCTTTGCGCTCGCATCGGTGATCCTGGCGATCACGCCGGGGCCCGACATGACGCTGTTCCTCGGCCGGGCGCTCAGCGACGGACGCGCGGCTGGCATCGCCTGCATCGCCGGAACGCTGGCTGGCGTGTGCGTTCACACGCTTCTTGTGGCGCTCGGCATATCGGCGCTGGTCGTGGCCTCGCCCACCGCCTTTCTTCTGTTAAAGACCGGCGGCGCGGCCTATCTGTTCTGGCTGGCCGTGCAGGCGATCCGCTACGGGTCCACCTTCAGGACCGAGGCCGGCGATCCGAAGGAACGGACCTTCTTCCAGCACTGGCTGCACGGGCTCACCGTCAATCTGCTCAATCCGAAGATCATCATCTTCTTCATGACATTCCTGCCGCAATTCGTGTCCGCCGGCGATCCGCACATCACAGGCAAACTGATCTTTCTCGGCCTGATGTTCAACGTGATTTCGCTGCCGATCGTCGTCACCATGGTGCTGGTGGCGGACAGGCTTGCGGCATGGATGAAATCCAGCCGCCGCATCACCCGCATGATAGACTACGTCTTTGCAGGCGTGTTCTCGCTCTTTGCCGTCAGGATTCTTCTGACGGAGGGGCGGTAAATCAAATCTGCTCTTGTGGCGGTAGCCAGCTGCCGGCCCGGCTGCCGGCAAACAGCCAGTAGGTCAACCCGCCGATCATGCCTGAAACGGCGATCATCACGAGCGTATTGACCGATCTGTCGGTCGCGCCGGTCATGGCGGCGCCGGCGAAGGGCACGATCAGTGCGATAATACCGCCGGCGAGCGTATAAAACAGCCAGTCGCGTTTGCGGGTGATTTCGGCAAAGAGAATGACGGCCATCGCCGGAATGAAGGCGACATAGCCGGCGAAGGCGGCGGCCACCATGAACCCGACGATCAGGCCGATGCTCCACGGCGAATTGGCGAGGTGGCTGGCCTCCTGCGGCGTGATGACCTGCGTGAGAAAGCCCATGGCGACGGCCGACGCGATGGTCGCCAGAATGAAGCCGAGCGTGATCGCGCACAGCCGCAGGAAAAAGACCAGAAACCGGTCCAACTCAGGCCTCGCCGTGTCCGGCGATCATCATCGCTTCGAGCGCGAGCCGTTCCGATTTGCGCAAGCGTTCCGATTCCGATTTGAGCTGGCCGCAGGCGGCGAGGATATCGCGTCCGCGCGGCGTGCGAATAGGGGAGGCGTAGCCTGCGTGGTTGACGAAATCCGCGAATTTTTCGATCTGCTCCCAGGAGGAGCACTCGTACGCGCTTCCCGGCCACGGATTGAACGGAATGAGGTTGATCTTCGCCGGAACGCCCTTGAGCAGACGCACAAGCTCCTTTGCGTCGGCCATCGAATCGTTGACGCCCTTCAGCATGACGTATTCGAAGGTAATGCGTCGCGCATTGGAAAGCCCCTTGTAGTCGCGGCAGGCCTGCATCAGCTCCGCGAGAGGGTATTTCTTGTTGATCGGCACGAGTTCGTTGCGCAGGTCGTCGCGAACCGCATGCAGCGATATCGCCAGCATGACGCCGATTTCCTCGCCGGTGCGATAGATTTCCGGCACGACGCCGGAGGTCGAAAGCGTGATGCGCCTGCGCGACAGCGACAGGCCTTCATTGTCCGAGGCGATCAGCAGCGCTTTCTTCACGTTCTCGAAATTGTAGAGCGGCTCGCCCATGCCCATCATGACGATATTGGACACCTTGCGACCTTCTGCAGGCACGATGGCGCCGGCGGGCGTGTCCCGGGCGGGAAAATCACCGAGCCTGTCGCGGGCCAGAAGCAGTTGCGAGAGGATTTCTTCCGACGTCAGGTTGCGCACCAGCTTCTGGGTGCCCGTATGGCAGAACGAGCAGGTGAGCGTGCAGCCAACCTGTGAGGATATGCACAGCGTTCCCCTGCCTTCCTCGGGAATATAGACGGTCTCGATCTCGACGGGCCGCCCGGCGCCGCGCGGCGGAAAGCGCAACAGCCATTTGCGGGTGCCGTCGGCGGATATCTGTTCGTCCACGATTTCGGGCCGCGCAATGGTGAACCGCGATTTCAACGCTGCGCGAAGATCCTTCGAGACATTGTGCATGTCGTCGAAATCGCTGGCGCCGCGCACATAGAGCCAGTGCCACAGTTGCTGGGTGCGCATGCGCACCTGGCGTTCCTTCACCCCGGCGTCAGCAAGGGCCGCGCCGAGTTCCTCGCGCGACATGCCGATCAGCGATGGGCGGTTGTCATTGACATGCAAAGGCGTCGCTTGCGGCGACAACGAGTCGCGCTGGCCGGTATCTCTCAGGTCGATGGACAGGGGCATGAGCCGGATCTTTCAAAGGAAATCTGTGCGCTGCCCTCGGGGCGCGCAATTTCCCCCAAAATACGGTGTTTCGACGCCATATCAAGGCGCAGCCGTCAATTAAACGGCTGCAAAGCTGGTCAGACCGTACGCCTAGTTGCAGTTCTGGATCTCGCTGAGCGCTGCGGTAACGCCGGAAAGCGAAAACGTATAGGTCGTGTTGGTGCCGCGCTGCGACGTCGCCTTGACCGTCATGGACGAGCCGGCGCGCATGGCGGAGACGAGCGCCGGTTCTTCGGCGGCGTTCTCGACCCAGGCCGAATCGTCTTTGGAGAACATCGTGAAGCTACGGCCGTCCACGTTGACATCGACCTTGGATCCGTCCCTGAGCTGGTAGCCCATCATGGCCTGCGGTTCGTAGGAGATGTTCTGGCCGGGACGCTGCGACACCAGGAAGAATATGTCGCCATGATCCACGTTCGTCGGCTCCTTGCGGGTGGGAAGCGACAGGATGTAACAAACCTTGCCGTTCGCCGAATTGTAGGAATAGGCGCCCCAGGCATTGAATTGTTTTATGCGCGTCGGCGACTGGGCCGAGGCGACGCCTGTCACCGCAATGACGAGGATCAGAGCTGTCACGAACTTCTTCAAAACCATAATCAACCTACCGGACTGTTCTGCTTTCACGGGCACGGACTGCCTTGACCATGCTGGTTTGGCAACATTTTGTCTCAATTTGTGCAAATTTGGGTTACCAAACAGTCAACACTGTTTCGGATTTCGCTGATTTTGTACAATTCTGCAACCCTGCGGTTAGGCGGGCGATCAGCATATTCTCCAGTTCCGGGAGATTGCATCGGCCGCGAGCGGCCGATATTGCTCAGGACCGAGCCGTTTCCGTGTCTTCCAGCGCGCGGCGCGCAGCGGCGTAATGCGCCGGAGTAATATGTGTGCGGATCGCTGCGATCGCGGCGCCAAGCACTGCAATATCGTCGGTAAACCCAACAAACGCCAGGAAATCGGGCAATGTGTCCATGGGGAAGACGAAATAGGCGAGCGCGGCGAGCAGAACTCCACGCACCCGCGTTGGCGTGTTACTGTCGAGCGCGCAATAGTAGGCGGCTACAACGTCTTCCACAAATGGAAGCTGACGCGCAGCGCGTCTGAGGGTCGTCCAGAAGCCCTTGCGCACCTTGCGGTCGCGTTCGCGACGGGCGTCCTCGTCGCCAGGCTCCAGTATTTCTCCGATCTTGACCGTATCCATTGTCTCGTCTCTCGCGTCGGAACCAATATGGGACGTCAACGCGCAATGTTCAAATTCGTTGCGGCCGGCGACTATCCCTGGCCGGCGAAGCGATCCATCGCGCGCGCCAGGCGAAAATCGAATTCGGACAGACCGTCGCAGTCATGGGTGGTGAGCGTGACGTCAACGCGGTTGTAGACGTTGAACCATTCGGGATGGTGGTTCAGTTTCTCCGCCGCAAGCGCCGCGCGTGCCATGAACCCGAAGGCTTCGTTGAACGTCTTGAAACGGAACGTCTTTTCAATGGCCTTGCGATCGCTCCTCAGCGTCCAGCCCGCAATATCATTCATGCCGGTATCGATTGCGGCGGCGTCGAGAGCGGTGATCGGCATGCGATGCGCTTTCCTGCTTTCGGCTCAACGATACCCTTGCGCTGCGAAGCGATTCGCATCGGCGGAGACCGCCATATCACTGAACAGCGGATAGGCTTCCTCGGTCACATAGGGGCCGCCGCCGACCGAATTGCGCGAGGACATCAACACGAAGCGGGACACCGGAAACGGATCCGTCTGGAAATTTCCGCGTTCCGAAAGATATTTCACGACGTCGTCGACCCGGACGTTGCGCGTTCGCGCGACGGTGACATGCGGGGAGAACTTGCGCGGATCGGGCCGCAGACCCAGGCGCTGACAGATCCTTTCGAGTTCCGCCTGGAGGGCCATCAGGTCCGGAGACGGCGATACGCCAGCCCAGACCGAATGCGGCTTCTTGTTGCCGAAAGCGCCCATTCCCACCAGCGACAGGGTGAATTCCGGCCGGTGGACCCGGTCGAGGGCATGGACAAGTTCGTCCGCAACATGCCCTTCTATGTCGCCGATGAAACGCAGGGTGAGGTGGTAGTTTTCTACATCGATCCATCGAGCCCCGTACATGCCTCCGCGGAGAAGCGAGAGACTGAGAGCCGCCGATGGCGGAATTTCGAGGGCTATGAACAATCGCGGCATAAGAGCCTCCCCGAATCGTATGTGTATCTTCAACGAATCACGTGTCGGGCTCGAGAGCAAGCCCCTGAATGACATTCCAGTCGCTTTTCCGGTCACCAAAATCGATGAAAACGCCAGTGATTCGCATGACTTGGCGCTATTTTTCGTTGACTGAGCCGACTTCAAGGCGCTCCAGGAGTTGCTGCGCATAGGGCAGAAAACGGGTCACCATGATGTCGACTCCTTCCGCATTGGGGTGCATGCCGTCGCCAATATCGAGGCCTTTCTCGGCGGCGACGCCGTCGAGAAAGAACGGGTAGAGGATCAGATCGTATTTTTCCGCCAAGTCCGGGTATATGCCGTTGAAGAGATCCGCATAGGCGTCTCCCATGTTGGGCGGCGCGAGCATGCCGACAAGCAGAACCTCGACCCCGCGACCCTTGAGCGCGGCAATCATGGCGTCGAGATTCTCCCGTGTTTTTTCCGGACTGATGCCGCGAAGCGCGTCATTCGCGCCAAGTTCCAGTATCACCGCGTCAGCGTCGTCCGGGACGGACCAGTCGAGGCGCGAGAGCCCGCCGCTGGACGTGTCGCCGGAAACCCCGGCGTTGGCGATCGTCACCTCGTTGCCCGTGGCGACAAGCGCGTCCTCCAGCTTGACCGGAAACGCGTCCGCCGGCGCCAGCTGGTAACCCGCCATCAGGCTGTCGCCGAAGCCGACAATGTTCACCGGCTCCGCCCGGGCGGCCATGCTTAAGGTTGCAACCAACGCGCCCGCGGCAAGTAAAATCCGTGCGACAGCTTTAATTTTCATCCCGAGGTCCCTAAATCCCTTTGCAGTCCGAACCGAAATCTGTCTTTCCGCCCAATATAGTGAGCCTGCGACGTGACGACACCCATCATCGAGCTGAAAAAGGCAGATCTTACTCTGGGCGACGGGGCGTCGTCCGTGCATGTCCTCAAAAGTATGGCGCTTCAGGTGATGCCCGGCGAGTCCGTTGGCATTGTCGGTCCGTCGGGTTCCGGCAAGTCGACCTTGCTGATGGTGCTGGCGGGGCTGGAGCGCATCGATTCCGGCGAGATTGTCGTCGCTGGCCAGCCGATCCACGCCATGAGCGAGGACCAGGTCGCCGATTTTCGCGGTCGCAATATCGGCATCGTATTCCAGTCGTTTCACCTCATTCCCAACATGACAGCGCTTGAAAACGTCGCCGTGCCGCTGGAACTCGCCGGTCGCGCGGACGCCTTCGACATTGCGCGCGCGGAGCTCGCCTCCGTCGGCCTCGCCGAACGCCTGACGCACTATCCGGGCGAACTTTCCGGGGGAGAACAGCAAAGGGTGGCGATCGCCCGCGCGCTTGCGCCGTCTCCCGCCATGCTGATCGCGGATGAGCCGACCGGCAATCTCGACACGGAAACCGGACGCCAGATCGCCGATTTGCTTTTCTCGAAGCAGAGCGAGAGAAACATGACCCTGCTTCTGGTCACTCATGATCCGGTTCTGGCCGAGCGTTGCTCGCGTCAGGTCCGTGTGCGGTCCGGCGAGATTATCGATCACGGCCAGTCCGACGCGATCCGGGCGGCGATGGCGTGACGCCGCCTCCGGCCAAATCCTTCCTGACGAGCCTGCGCCTGGCGTTTCGCCTCGCGTTGCGGGAGATGCGCGGCGGTTTGTCCGGATTCTATATTTTCATCGCTTGCATCGCCCTCGGAACCGCCGCCATCGCCGGCGTCAATTCCATTTCGCAGTCGATAACGGCCGCCATCAACGAAGAGGGCCGCACCATCCTCGGCGGCGATATCCGATTCGAACTGCAGAACCGGCCGGCGTCTGAGGATGAGCAGACCCATCTGGCGCAACTGGGCGCGATGACGTCGACAGCAGGCCTGCGCTCCATGGCCAGGCTTCCCGACGGCTCCGACCAGACGCTTGTCGAGGTCAAGGCGGTCGAGGCGAACTATCCCCTTTATGGCGCTCTCGAAACCACGCCGCAGCTTTCCAGCACTGACCTCTTCGATCAGGTTGACGGGTATTACGGCGTCGCCGTCGCGCCGTTGCTGCTCGACCGTCTGGGACTTGCCAGGGGCGACCAGTTGCTGCTTGGCAACGCCGCCTTCGACATCCGCGCTGTGATCGATCTGGAGCCGGACGCCTTTTCGGACGGCTTCGGTTTCGCGCCACGGCTGATGCTCTCGCAAGACGGCCTCGACGCGGCGGGCCTGATCCGCACCGGCAGTCTCGTGGAATATGGCTACAAGATCAGTCTCGGCGACGCCGCAACCGAAGCCGACATCGAAGCTGTGCGCATCGCGACGGAAAGCGCCTTTCCCGAAGCCGGATGGTCTGTGCGCAGTCGCAGTAACGCAGCGCCCTCCCTGACGGCGAATATTGTCCGCTTTTCCCAGTTTCTGACGCTGGTGGGCCTGACCGCTCTGATCGTCGGCGGCGTTGGCGTCGCAAACGCCGTGCGGGCTTATCTCGACGCCAAGCGGGGCGTGATCGCGACGTTCAAATGTCTTGGCGCTTCGGGCGAGTTCGTTTTTTCAGTCTACCTCATACAAATGCTGATGGTGGCCTCGATCGGCATCGTGATCGGACTGGTGCTTGGCGCGCTCATGCCGATCGCCGCGCAGGCGTTCCTCTCCGGCATACTTCCCGTATCGTCGGATGTGACGCTCTATCCCGGCGCGCTGCTTCTGGCCGCGCTCTTTGGGGTCATGACAGCGCTCGCCTTCGCGCTTTTGCCGCTTGGCCGCGCGCGCAACGTTCCGGCAACTGCGCTTTTCCGCGAGCAGGGCTTCGACGCATCCGGATTGCCGGCTCGCCGTTATATTATCGCCGCCCTTCTGCTGGTACTGATGATCGCAGGCCTTGCGATCTACACGTCCTATGACCGCTTCATAGCCACGGTCTTCATGGGCGGCATCGTCTTCGCCTTCATTCTACTGCGTCTGGTTTCGACGCTGATCGAGATGCTGGCGCGAAGGGCGCCGAGCGTTCGCTCGACCCCGTTACGGCTGGCGATCGGCAATATCCACCGTCCCGGCGCGCTAACGCCTTCCGTCGTCCTGTCGCTCGGCCTCGGTCTTGCGCTGCTGGTCACGCTGGCGCTGATTGACGGCAATCTGCGCCGCGAAATCAGCGGCGCGCTGCCCGAACAGGCGCCGAATTTCTTCTTTGTCGATATTCAGAGTTCGGAAGTCGAGGCATTCACGACGCTCGTCGAGCAGGAAGCGCCGGGGGGCAGCCTCTCGAAGGTGCCGATGCTGCGCGGACGCATCGTCGCATTCAATGGCGTCGACGTGCGCGAGATGGAAGTGCCGCCGGGCGGGGAATGGGTGTTGCGGGGCGACCGCGGAGTCACCTATTCCGATACGGTGCCGGAAAACTCGGTGCTGACGGCCGGCGAGTGGTGGCCGGAGAATTACAGCGGCGAACCGCTGGTCTCCTTTTCAGCAGAAGAGGCCGGAGAACTGGGCGTCGGCGTTGGCGACGCCGTGACTGTCAACGTCCTTGGGCGGAACATTACGGCGCGGATTGCAAGCCTGCGTGAACTGGAATGGGAATCGCTGTCCATCAATTTCGTGATGGTCTTTTCGCCCAACACCTTCGCCGGCGCGCCGCATGCCTGGCTGGCGACACTCAACGATCCTGAGGCGGCGCCCGCCGACGAGAGCCGTATCTTGCGCGCCGTCACCAACGCCTTCCCGACCGTTACTTCTGTTCGGGTCAAGGACGCGCTTGATGTGATCAACCGGTTGATGGGGCAACTCGCCGCCGCCATCCGCGCCGCCGCCGGCGTCGCGCTCATCACGTCGGTGCTGGTGCTTGCCGGCGCGCTGGCGGCCGGCAACAGGGCGCGCGCGCATGACGCCGTCGTTCTCAAGACGCTGGGCGCCACGCGGCGCACGCTGATCAGGGCGTTTTCCTACGAATACATGCTGATCGGGCTCGCAACGGCGATTTTCGCGCTCGTCGCCGGCGGCATAGCCGCCTGGTTCATCGTCGCCCGCATCATGACCCTGCGTTCGGAATTCTTGCCGGATGTGGCTGTCGCCACGATCGTGATCGCGCTGGTCCTGACGGTCGGGATCGGCCTCATCGGCACATGGCGGGTGCTCGGACAGAAGGCGGCGCCGGTGCTACGCAATCTTTGACGGCTGATAATGCTTGCGTCGCAGGTATTTACCGGCTGTTTGCGATAGCGATGAAAGAATCGTGATTTTGCCGCTCGGGCCTTGTAGTTGGGCGGCGGATTCATCATATTGCTGAGAACTGTGCCCTTTTCCGAGGAGGAGCAAGGGCATTTCTTCATGTCACACAGCTATTATGAGGTAGATATGGCGGATCTTCGGAATTACCAGGCGCGCGGAGCCCACGCCGGTGCGCAGACTGGCGCTGCGATCGATGAGGGCCTTCGGTCCTATATGCTTCGCGTTTACAACCTGATGGCGTTGGGCCTGGCGATAACCGGCGTTGCGGCGTATGGCGCCTTCACCATGGCCGTGCAGGACGGCCAGCTTACCCAGTTCGGCCATTTGTTGTTTGCAAGCCCGCTGAAATGGGTCGTCATTCTTGCGCCGCTCGGCATGGTGTTTTTCCTGAGTTTCAGAATTCACAAAATGAGCGTAAGCGCCGCGCAGACGACCTTCTGGGTCTATGCAGCGCTGGTAGGCCTGTCGCTGGCGTCGATCTTCCTGATCTACACCGGCCAGAGCATCGTCCGGACGTTCTTCATTACGGCCGCATCCTTCGGCGCATTGTCTCTCTACGGATACACGACGAAACGCGATATGTCCGGAATGGGGTCGTTCCTGTTCATGGGCGTCATCGGCATCGTCATCGCCATGCTGGTCAATCTCTTCCTGCAGTCGAGCGCTCTTCAGTTCGCCATTTCCGTAATTGGCGTGCTGGTCTTCGCGGGTCTGACGGCCTACGACACACAGCAGATCAAACAAATGTACTACGAGGGCGATGGTTCGGAAGTCGCCGGCCGCAAGGCCATTATGGGCGCGCTGCGTCTGTATCTGGACTTCCTGAACATGTTCCTGTTCCTGCTTCAGCTTTTCGGAAACCGGAACTGAACCAGTTGGACTTATCAGCGAAAGGCGGTCTTCGGACCGCCTTTTTTGCGCCCGATCCCAATCCAGACAATCGACAAAAATGGATATTTCAGTCCGTCAGGTCGCGCCCCGGGACCTTGAGCGCATAACCGAAATCTACCGCGAATCCGTATTGAACGGTGTCGCCACCTACGAATTGACGCCGCCTGACTTTCAGGAAATGCAGGCCCGCTACACGGGGCTCGTCGAAAGCGGATTCCCCTATCTCGTTGCCGAAACGCCCACTGGGGAACTGGCCGGCTACGCCTACGCCGGACCCTATCGAACCCGCCCGGCCTATCGCTGGACGGTCGAGGATTCAATTTATCTGCCGCCGCAATCGCGCGGCAAGGGCGTCGGCAAGGCGCTTCTTGCGGCCCTGGTCGAGCGCTCTGCCGATCTTGGTTTTCGTCAGATGATCGCCGTCATCGGCGGCGCATCGCCGGCTTCTGTCGCATTGCACCGCGCACTCGGCTTCCAGCTGACCGGCGCCATGAAAGCCACCGGGTTCAAGCATGGCCGTTGGCTCGACACCACCATCATGCAATTGCCGCTCGGAGAGGGTCAGTCAACCGACCCTGACGCGAACGCCTATCCGGGGACGCTGTTCCGGGAAGTGTAACCTTTTGCGACCGGTATGATCGCTTAGCCGCGCACCAGTCGCGGCGCCTTGTCGAAGACCTTCAGAACCTGTGCGATCTCGTGTCCGCGCTTGAGGATCAGGCCGCTTGCCGCCGTCACCGAATAGGCGCCCTGCTTGCGGGCCAGTTTCGGGTTCTTCTCGATCCTGAAAAGCGGCACTTCGCTGGTGCGGCGAAAAACGGAAAAGACGGCGCGGTCCTTCAGATGGTCGATGGCGTAGTCGCGCCATTCGCCTTCCGCGACCATGCGTGAATAGACCCTCAAAATGGCGTCTAGTTCCCTGCGGTGAAAGGTAACGGGAATGGTTTCCTTCGATTTCCGGAAGTCTTTCAGATTGACGATCTGAGACTGGTTTTCCGCCTGATCCGGATTGGACGCCATTGTCACCCCGCTCTTGCCCTGCCCAATGCGATCGAATGCATCGGACAAACTCATCGCGCCAGTTTGCCAAAAACGCCGTCAAATGCAAGTCACGGGAAATCCGGGTCGGAAAGCCGGCGTTTCAGCTCGGTGAATCCGTTACGATGGAAGCGCCGATGATCGGGCCGGGGACTGTCGCTGACTTCATCTTCTGAACGAGAATCGCGCATCCGCCGTAGCGTTCGTGATCCATCACCGTCATCGGTAGAACAAGCTCCATGGCCTTGCCGTCCCACATACCCACGGTCTGGGCGTCGCGCACCGAGTGCCAGTAGGTGATCTTGCGGCCGCGATTCTCGCCACGCCCCACGTCCACGGTGTTCTGCTCGTCGAAATAGACAATAATGATATCGGCCTTGCCGCGACCGTCTCCGATATGGATATTCAGCCGGTCGCCTTCCCTGACCGCCGTCACCGGCACTGTCAGGCCCTTCCCGTTGTCATCAAGCGTGTCGAGCGTGCGATTGATGCCGGATAGGTCGGCGCCGTTCATGTGATCGCGTCCGTTCAGCACCGCCTGGGGGGTGTAGACGCTTTTTCGACCGAGCGTTCTGGCGTAGTCATACTGACGCTCTGTGCTTTCGGCGCTGCTCAACGTGTCCTTCCAGCCGAGATAGTTCCAGTAGTCGACATGATAGCTCAAAGCCACAACATCGCCCTGTTCGACCAGTTTTCCCAGCGCCGCGTCGGCAGGTGGACAGGAAGAGCATCCCTGGCTGGTAAACAGCTCGACAACGCCTTTCGGCCGCCCGTCTCCGGCTGCAGCCGGCAACGCGGCAAGCACGGCGGCGCAGGCAAGCGCCACTAGTATCTGCATCAACTTCATCGCAACACGCCTTATGATCCAGTCTTTATGAGAAGGATCGCCGCTGTTCGCAGCCATTAATTTGTAGACGCCAGCTATTACAAGATAAAGTCACGTTGCGGTGAGACGGTTTCGGACGGCGCGCAATTGACCGTGAGCTGGAGTTGAAGTAGTCAGCGAGACGTTCGGCGATGGCGTCGCCGTTACCGTGCTTTCCCCATTTGCATCCTGTACGCCCGGATCGTCATGCCGGCCGCATCGGCGCGTCCGGAAAGGAGCCTCGCATGGATATCGCAGATCGCCCGGATTTTTTCACGAGACAGGATGGAGAAAAGGCGACCCTGCCTTTCTCACACGAAGAATATCGCCGTCGTCAGGCGGCGCTGCGCGCCGTCATGGAAGAGCTGGACATCCCGGCTGTTCTTCTGACCTCGATGCACAACATCGCCTATTATTCAGGCTTTCTGTATTGCAGCTTCGGGCGTCCTTATGGCTGCGTCGTCACGGCGGATGATTGCGTCACGATTTCCGCCAATATCGACGGCAGCCAGCCCTGGCGTCGCTCGACCGACGGAAATATCATCTACACCGACTGGCGGCGCGAAAATTTCTGGCGCGCGGTCCTGTCGACCTTGCCGGGCGTTGGCCGCCTCGGCGTCGAGGCCGACCACCTGACGCTCGCCATGCGCGAAAAGCTCGCGGGTTTTCTCGATGATCCAGAACTGGTCGATATCGCGCACGACACAATGCGGTTGCGCATGGTGAAATCAGGCGAGGAAATCGCTCTCATCCGGGAAGGCGCGCGGATCGCCGATCTCGGTGGTCAGGCGGTGTTCGACGCGATCAGGCCCGGCGTGCGGGAAATCGACGTCGCCATGGCCGGTCGCGACGCCATGGAGGCCGAGATCGCCCGGTCGCATCCCGACAGCGAACTGCGCGACACCTGGGTATGGTTCCAGTCGGGGCTCAATACTGACGGCGCCCACAATCCCGTCACCACAAGGACCCTCGAGCCGGGGGACATCCTGAGTCTCAACTGCTTTCCGATGATTTCCGGCTATTATACTGCACTGGAGCGAACCCTGTTTCTCGGCGAGCCGGATCCCGCCTCGCTGCGGCTTTGGGAGATCAACGTCGCGGCGCATGAATTCGGCCTGTCGCTCATTAGGCCGGGCGCGACCTGTTCCTGTATCTGCGCCGAACTCAACCGGTTCCTCGCAGACCATGACGCGCTTCAATACCGGTCGTTCGGCTACGGCCATTCATTCGGTATACTCTCGCATTATTACGGGCGCGAGGCGGGTCTGGAGCTGCGCGAAGACATCGACACGGTTCTGGAGCCCGGTATGGTGGTCTCGATGGAGCCGATGCTGTGGGCGCCGCAGGCTATGCCCGGCGCGGGCGGCTATCGCGAGCACGACATACTTGTCGTATACGAGGATGGCGCCGAGAACATAACCAAATTTCCTTACGGGCCGGGCAGCAATATTATTCCCGTCTGAAAGATACTGACATTGCCCGTTGTCGCTGCTAGGACAAGATGGTTGGCATTCAGGGGTCGTTCCGGAGGAAGGCAATGCGCAGGCTGGCGGCTGTTATCGGATTTGGCCTAATCCTCGCATCATGCGGCGAGGACGACAGCCGCACCGGAGACATCGAGCCGCAGGCGCGCGGGCTGAAAACCTGCGAGGTCTCGGAAAGCGAGACAAATACAGTCCGCCGTTATCCGAGCGTTTTGCAGCCATCCTCGATCACATCGCTTTCCTTCGAGATTTCAGGAAAACTCGAGCAGGTGAATCTCGACGTCGGCCAGACCGTCAGCAAAGACGAGGTGCTTGCGCGTATAGATCCCAGGTCGCTGCAGACACAGGTCGACAATGCGCGCGCCGCGCTGAACCAGGCCGAAGTGAAAACGAAAAACGCCAGGGAAGATTACGAGCGCAAGGCAAAGCTGCTGGAACAGGGCGTATCGACAAAGGCGCAAACAGATGAGGCGCAGACCAACTGGAAGTCCAACGAGGCGCAGGAGGAACAGGCGCGCAAGCAACTCGAAAACGCCGAACAGGATCTCGACCGGGCTGACCTCAAGGCGCCCTTCGACGGCATTATCGGATCGGTGGACATGCAGTCCTACACCAATGTGACCGCCGGTTCGCCGGTGCTCACGCTCTATGCGGACGATGAATTCGAATCGGCTTTCACGGTCAGCTTCGACACCGTTCATCAGCTTGCAGTCGGCAAGCCGGCTAATGTCCGCCTCGCTGACGATCCTTCCGTTGTGCTTGCCGCCCACGTCAGCGAACTCGGATCACGGGCCGACACCGTTTCATCATTCCCGGTGGTGGTGAAGCTCGATGAAACAAACCCGCTGCTGAAGTCCGGCATGGCGGTCGAGATTGCGCTGGAATTCACGGTTCCGAGCGGTTCCGGATTCACCATGCCGTTGACGATCATTCCCATGGGCAGCGATCTGAGCGCGCCCAAAAGCACGGCAGAAGGCGACTTCGGCAATGCGTTCGTTTATGACCCCGAGAC
Organism: Flavimaribacter sediminis; assembly: GCF_019492055.1. Classification (GTDB taxonomy): domain Bacteria; phylum Pseudomonadota; class Alphaproteobacteria; order Rhizobiales; family Rhizobiaceae; genus Flavimaribacter; species Flavimaribacter sediminis. The sequence continues at coordinate 1,462,883 of NZ_JAICBX010000002.1, forward strand.
CGAAACCGTAAAAAGCCGGTCTATCAGGATTGGAGGATTGCGCGACAACCAGTTGATCGTCATCGACGGGCTGGAGCCGGGAGACCTGGTCGCCTGCGCCGGCGTGTCCTTCCTCCGGGACGGCATGAAGGTCCGGTTGCTGAGCGACGCGCAATAGCGGGGAAAGGCGATGGATTTCCTCACCCGTTTCGGAATTTCCAGTTCGCGCATGACCGTGCTCATCATGCTGGCGCTGCTCGTTCAGGGCGTCGTGCTCTACGGCGGCATGCCGAAGCGGGAAAACCCGGCGATCACCATACGCAGCGCGTTGATCACCGCCTCGTTTCCCGGCATGTCCCCGGAGCGGATGGAAAACCTCATCGTCAAGCCGATTGAGCGCAAGATGCGCGAGATCGGCGAGATCGAGGATATCAATTCCTTGATATTGACCGGCAGCACGGTGGTGACGGTGACGATTTACGACGCGGTTCCCCGAACCGAACTCGACCGCATCTTCCAGGAGGTTCGCAACAAGATCGAGGACGTCAAGAACGACCTGCCGACGGGAACCGAAGGGCCGTTCGTCAATACCGACTATGGCGACGTCGCCATCGCCACCGTCGCTGTCACCGGCGAAGGCTTTTCCTACGAAGACATCCGGGAGTCCGCAGACGACCTTCGCGAGTATCTCTATACCGTGGACGGCATATCCAAGGTCTCTCTTTACGGGGTTCAGGAGCAGCGGATCTGGCTGGAGATCAATCCCCGCAAGCTTGCCTCTGTCGGGGTGCAGTTGAACCAGGTAATATCGGACCTGCAGGCCCAGAACGTTATTCTGCCGGCAGGACAAATCGACGCCGACGGCGTTAATCTGATACTCGAGGCCAATGGCGATCTGAAATCCGTCGAGGAGATCGGCGACCTCCTGACGAAGGTGGAGGGTCTTTCGGGCTATGTGCGGCTGAAGGATCTGATGGATGTCCGGCGCGGCTATGAGGACCCCGTCGACAAGCCGGTTTATTTCAACAGCGAGCCGGCGATCATCGTCTCCGTGGAAATGAACGATACGGAAGACATCCAGAAGATCGGCAAGGCGCTGGAGGTTGCGGTTGCGGATTTCGAACAGACCCAGCCGATCGGAATCTCCTACCGGTTCTCCACCTTCCAGGAAACCAATGTCACACAGGCGATAAACAACGCGTTGTTCAACGTGCTGCAGACGTTCGTTGTCGTCGTGGTCGTCCTGCTGGTCTTCCTCGGTCTCAGGACGGCCTTCATCATCGCCTGCATTGTGCCCTTCACGGTGATGTTCGCGCTGGTCGGAATGAATATTCTCGGCATAGACCTTCAGCAGATTTCGATTGCGGCGGTGATCATCTCGCTTGGGCTGCTTGTCGACAACGGGCTGGTGGTGGTGGAAGACATCCAGAACCGCATCCGGGCCGGCGAGGAGCCGCAAGCCGCGGCGATCGGGTCCGGTCGCCAGTTTTTCATCCCGCTTGCCGTCGCCTCCATCACGACGGTGTCTGCCTTTATCCCGATGCTGATCCTCGACGGCGTCGAGGGCGAATTCGCCTTTTCGCTTGGCGCAGTCGTGGGAGTCATGCTGGCCGGATCGTGGATAACCGCCCTCTATATCCTGCCGCCGCTGTGCGTGTGGTTCGCCAGGCGCAGCACGTCGGACGCGCCGCCTGAACCCAATCTTTTGGTGCGCGTCTATGGGGCGATGGTGTCGCGCAGCCTGCCGCTGGCGCCCTTCATCATGCTCGCATGCTATGTTGTGGTGGTTCTCGCCGCCGGCGCGTTTTCCTCCATCAAGAAGGAAATGTTCCCGCTCTCCGAGCGCGCCGAATATATGATCTACCTCGACATGCCCAAGGGCACGGCGATTTCGGCGACACAGGCGGAAGCGCTCGCCGTCGAGAAATGGTTGCTCGACAGCGAAGAGAACCCGGAAGTGCTGAACACCACCATCTTCGTCGGCGATGGCGGCCCGCGTTTTTATCTTGCGCTGTCGCCAGCCGACACGGATCCCTCGTCGGCGTTCATTCTGGTCAATACGCAGTCCTACCAGGGCGCGGTCACAGCGGCGGCGCGCGCGTCCGATTATCTCTACGCAAACCATCCGGCCGCGCGTTTCAAGATCAAGCGGCTGTCCATGGGCGGTGGGGAATCCGGCATCGTGGAGATAGACATCTCAGGGCCGGGCGCTGAAAAACTGCTCTATCTCGCAGACGAGGTTGAACAGGCCTTCGCTGACGTTCCCGATATCGTCCAGAACGAAAACGACTGGGGTAACAAGTCGCTCAAGGTGGTCATAGACGTCTCCCAGAGCAAGGCGCGGGAACTCGGCATCTCGTCGAAGGAAATCTCGGATCTCATGGATACGTTCTATTCCGGGACGGCCTATTCCACCTATCGCGAAGGCGACCAGTCGATCCCCATCGTTCTGCGCGCCGTACAGGGTTTCCGCAGCAGCCTTGAGGATCTGGCGACGCTCGCCATTCCGGCCGACGGACGCCTCATCTCGCTCGATCAGGTGGCCACCTTTGATCCGCAACTGGAGTTCTCGCAGATGCGGCGCGAGAACCAGGTCCGCATGATCAAGGTCTCCGGCAAGAGCGATACGCTGTCAGCCGGCGAAGTTGTCGAGTTGCTGCGTCCGACGCTGGACAATCTTGATCTGGCCGGAGGCTATACGGTGGAAATCGGCGGCGAGACGGAAAACAGCGCCGAGGTCAACGCGCTGCTTGCCGCCGGAATGCCGCCGGCGATTGTCGTGATGCTGATCGCGCTCATGTTCCAGTTCAATTCCGCGCGCCGGGTGGCGCTGACCTTCATGACCGTTCCGCTGATCATCATCGGCTCGCCGCTGGCTCTGTTGTTGACCGGAGAACCGCTGAGTTTCTTCGCCATACTGGGCATGATCTCGCTTGCCGGCATCATCATCAACAACGCCATCGTGCTGATCGACCAGATCGATATCGAGCGCCGGACGCTGGAATTGCGCGAAGCTGTTGTCGAGGCGTCGAAGAAGCGTGTCACGCCGATCCTGCTCACGTCGCTGACGACGATTTTCGGCCTGATGCCCATGGCGATCGCCGGCGGGGCGCTGTTCGAACCGATGGCGACGCTGATGATCGGTGGTCTTGCCGTCGCCTCGCTGCTTACGCTGTTCTTCGTTCCCGGAGGCTATTATCTGCTCTTTGGAGGCGTTCGGCTTTGGCGGAAGCAACCGGCAGCCGAACCGGCGTAACGTCCCGTTCCGCCCGCTCGGCCATGCGGACATTGAGCGGGCTGATGCCGAATTCGCGCTGAAAGGCCCGGCTGAAAGCCTCGCCGCTTTTGTATCCGAGCTGGCGCGCGACCAGGTGTACGCGCTGGCCTTGCGCCATCCGCCGGTGGGCGATTGTCAACCGCCAGCGCCGGACGTAGGCTTGTGGCGTTTCGCCGACCAGGCGCGTGAAGTGTTCGCAGAACCGGCTAAGCGACATGCCGGCTTCCTCCGCAAGGTCGCTATTGCTCCAGGATCGGCCCGGATCTTCATGGACGGCCACGAGGGCGCGGCTGATTTTCGGATCGGACAATCCTGCGAGCATGCCGGCTGAACTGCAGCCGCGCTCGATCGCATTGCGCAGAAGCTGGATGATCAGGATTTCGCACAGGCGGTTCAGCACCTGTCCCGAGCCGCACCTTTGGGCGTCTGCTTCAAAGACGACCATTTGAAGCAGCCTACGCGTTTCGTCGGATTCGCCGGCGGGAAAGTCGAAACCAGGCGCCAGTGACGCGAAGACCGGATTGGATCGCCCGGCCCAGTTGATCTGCGCCGCGAACAGCCGCTTCGCAGGCTCAATGCGGCTTGGTTCGCCTTCGGTCATCAACTCCGCGCCTTCCGGCAGGCCGTCGTTCCCGTAGATCACAAGATTGCCGTCGCCTGGCCCGGCGATCCGGGCGCTTACGGCCAAATGTTCCACCAGCGCCGAAAGCCTGTCGAATTTATGCATACCGATATTCCGGATTCTTAATCATAATTTTGAGAAAAACCTGACAGAAAAATCTGTTATGTCAATCCCGAAGGGAGACTCATCATGCTGACGCCACGAAAGAAAACACCTGATCTTGCCCTGCCGACACTGGGGGGCGATCTCTTCGATCTCGCAACAGAAAACGCCGGGCGAGGCACGCTCCTCTGTTTCTATCGGGGCCTTCATTGCCCGATCTGCGCCACCTATCTTGGCGATCTCGAAAAACGTACGCCCGATTTTGCCGAGCGTGGCGTCAAGACGATCGCGATCAGTTCCGATGGCGAGGAGCGCACCCGTCAGATGGCCGAGAAGATCGGGGCGGACGCCCTGCGTTTCGCCTATGACCTGCCGCTTTCGAAGGCGCGGGAATGGGGTCTTGCCATCTCGACGTCGCGCGGCAAGACCTCGATCGGCATCGAGGAGCCAGCGCTGTTTTCCGAACCCGGCGTCTTCATGGTGACGCCCGAACAGACGCTTTACTACGCCTATGTCCAGACGATGCCTTTTGCCCGACCAAATTTCGGCGAGCTTCTGAAAGCCCTGGATTTCGCCATCGAGAAGAATTATCCGGCCCGCGGCGAGTATACCGGGGAAGTCTGACCACAGTCTGAAACAACCGCCAAATAGCAAACCGGCCGGGTTTCCCCGGCCGGCGTCGTCATTTCATCGCTATAGAGCTGATCAGGCCGCGAGGTCGCGCAGCACCGTCTGCAGGATGCCGCCATTGTTGACGTAGTCGACTTCGTCGACTGTATCGATGCGGCAGATGATCGGGATGTCTTTCGTCGTTCCGTCGCCATAGGTGACCTTGGCGATCTTCTTCTCGCGCGGCTTGACGTCTTCCAGACCCTCGATCGATACGATCTCGTCGCCCTTCAGGCCGAGGCTTTCCCAGCTGACGCCATCTTCCAGCACGAAGGGAATGACGCCCATGCCGACCAGGTTCGAACGGTGGATGCGCTCGAAGGACTGCGCGATCACGGCGCGCACGCCAAGAAGGTTGGTGCCCTTCGCGGCCCAGTCACGCGATGAGCCGTTGCCGTATTCGACGCCGGCGAAGATCACGAGAGGCACGCCTTCCTGCTTGTAGAGCATGGCGGCGTCGTAGATCGACATCTCCTCTTTCGAAGGATAGTGGATCGTGTAGCCGCCTTCCTTGCCGTTCGGTCCAAGCATGTGGTTGCGAATGCGGATATTGGCGAACGTGCCCCGCATCATCACTTCGTGGTTGCCGCGCCGCGTGCCGTACTGGTTGAAGTCCGCGACCGCGACGTCGTGGTCGATCAGATATTCGCCGGCGGGCGACTGCGCCTTGATCGAACCGGCCGGTGAAATGTGGTCGGTGGTGATCTTGTCGCCGAACAGGCCGAGCACGCGGGCGCCGATGATGTCGGTGATGCCTGAAGGCTGCTTGCCCATGCCCACGAAATAGGGCGGGTTCTGAACGTAGGTCGAATCATTGTCCCAGGCGTAGGTCTGGCCTTCCGGGGCCTGGACGTTGCGCCAGTTCTCGTCGCCCTTGAAGACGTCGGCGTATTTCTCGGCGAAGAGCTCGCGGGTGACGTTCTTTACGATGAACTCCTGGATCTCGTGGGAGGTCGGCCAGATGTCCTTCAGGAACACCGGATTTCCGTCCTTGTCCTCGCCGATCGGCTCGGTGGTGAGGTCCTTCTTCACCGTGCCTGCCAGCGCATAGGCGACGACCAGCGGCGGCGAGGCCAGGTAGTTCGCCTGAACGTCCGGAGAGACGCGGCCTTCGAAGTTGCGGTTGCCCGACAGCACGCCGGCGGCGATCAGACCCTTGTCGTTGATCGTCTTGGAGACCGGTCCGGGAAGCGGTCCGGAGTTGCCGATGCAGGTCGTGCAGCCAAAGCCGACGAGATTGAAGCCCAGCTTGTCGAGATCGTCCTGCAGGCCGGCCGATTCCAGATATTCGGCGACGACCTGTGATCCGGGCGCGAGCGAGGTCTTTACCCACGGCTTCGTCTTCAGGCCTTTCGCCACGGCGTTGCGGGCAAGCAGTCCTGCGCCGATCAGCACCGAAGGGTTGGAGGTGTTGGTGCAGGACGTGATGGCCGCGATCGCCACGTCGCCATGGCCCAGATCGAAATCTTCGCCTTCTACCTGATAGCGACGGTCCGGATCGGTGGTCTTCTTGTACTCATCGGCAAGCGATTTGTCGAAACCGGAGGCGATGCCTTCCAGCGGGATACGGCCTTCCGGACGCTTCGGGCCGGCCATGGACGGCACCACTTCTCCCAGATCCAGTTCCAGCGTGTCGGTAAATACCGGCACTTCAGTACCGGAGTCACGCCACATGCCCTGCGCCTTGCTGTATTCCTCGACGAGCGCGATTCGGTCTTCGTCGCGGCCGGTCATCGTCAGGTAGCTGATGGTCTCGCTGTCGACAGGGAAGAAGCCGCAGGTCGCGCCATATTCCGGACCCATGTTGGAAATGGTGGCGCGGTCGGCGAGCGTCATGTTTTCAAGGCCGGGACCAAAGAATTCGACGAATTTCGAGACGACGCCCTTCTGGCGCAGCATCTGCACCACGGTCAGCACGATGTCGGTGGCGGTGATCCCTTCCTTCGGCTTGCCGGTCAGGCGGAAGCCGATGACTTCCGGAAGCAGCATGGAGATCGGCTGGCCGAGCATGGCCGCTTCCGCCTCGATGCCGCCGACGCCCCATCCGAGAACGCCAAGGCCGTTGATCATTGTGGTGTGCGAATCCGTGCCAACGCAGGTGTCCGGATAGGCGATAGTCTCGCCATCCGCATCCTTCGTCCAGACAGTCTGACCGAGATATTCGAGATTGACCTGGTGGCAGATGCCGGTGCCGGGCGGCACGACGCGGAAGTTTTCAAAAGCCTGCTGGCCCCATTTCAGAAAGCGATAGCGTTCGCCGTTGCGCTGGTATTCGTGCTCCACGTTGCGAGCGAAGGCCTGCGGCGTGCCGAATTCGTCGACGATCACCGAGTGGTCGATCACCAAGTCGACGGGAACGAGCGGATTGATCTTTTCCGGATCGCCGCCGAGCGTCTTCATGGCGTCGCGCATCGCGGCCAGGTCAACCACGGCCGGAACGCCGGTGAAGTCCTGCATCAGCACGCGCGCCGGGCGGTAGGCGATTTCCTTGCCGGCCGCGCCCTTGTCGTTGAGCCACAAGGCGACGTTCTGAATGTCTTCCTTGGTCACCGTGCGACCGTCTTCGTTGCGCAGCAGGTTTTCCAGAAGCACCTTCATCGAGAAGGGAAGGGCCGATATGCCGTCCAGCCCGTTCTTCTCGGCCAGCTTGAGATCGAAATAGGTATATTCCGCATTCCCGACTTTCAGGGTGCTGCGGCAGTTGAAGCTATCGAGTGATTTTGTCACAGGCGCTCTCATCCACGTTGGTTCACCGAATTCGGCGGGCGAACGCTCATAATCGTGCAGATGCACGCTGAAGCCTGCGGGTACGGCCATTTCCGCTGTCCGCCCGTGGAAGATCAATCCCTTGTGATTGACCGTGTTCCATGTTCGGCGCAAATATGATGTTCACGCCGACCGCTGGCGTGGTTGCCGGACTTATAGGCAATTTTGTAGAATGGTTCTAGAGCACATCTGTCAAAAACGGATTTTTTTCCGTGCTGCAACACGAATACGGAGGAAATCCGGCCAATGCGGCTAGTCGCCGAGGATCTGACCGTCGCACGCGCCGACAGAATATTCTTCCGAGGCGTCGCATTCGGCGTCGAAGAGGGCGAAGCGCTGCTGGTGACAGGTCCGAACGGCGTCGGCAAATCGACGCTCCTGCGCATGATCGCCGGGCTGCTGCCGGTCCCCGACGGACGTATCGCTCTTGAGGGCATGGACGATCGCAGTCTTGTCGAGGCGAGCCATTATCTCGGCCACCGCAACGCTATGAAACAAGACATGAGCGTGCGGGAGAATCTGACCTTCTGGCGACAGTTCATGCATGATGATCGCTTCGGCGACGGCGCGCCGCTCTTCGAGGCGACCGAATCGCTTGGGCTCGGCGGGCTCGAGCATCTGCCTTTCGGCTATCTGTCGGCCGGTCAACAACGGCGTATGGCGATGGCCCGCCTTTTGATGGTGCATCGGCCGGTCTGGATCCTCGACGAGCCGACGGCCGCGCTGGACGCCGCATCGTCAGAGATGTTCGCAGGACTGGTAGGTAACCATATGGCGGCCGGCGGCATCGTGGTCGCCGCAACGCATCAGCCCCTCGGCCTTGACGCCGTGCACAGCCTGGCGCTCGATCCGAAGGACCGGGCGGTCGAATTTGCGGCCGATCCCTTCGCACAGGACGGTATTGCGTAATGGGCGCGCTGTTTGTCCGCGATCTCAAACTTTCCCTGCGCGCGGGCGGCGGTGCTCTGCTAGGCATTTTATTCTTTCTTGCGGTGATCGCCGTCATTCCCTTCGGCGTCGGGCCGGACCTCAATCTGCTCGCGCGCATCGGTCCGGCTTTCGTGTGGATCGGCGCGCTGCTCGCCTCGTTGCTCGGCCTCGACCGGCTGTTCCAGATCGACCGGGAAGACGGGTCGCTCGACATCATGCTCATGCAGTCGTCGCCGCTGGTGCTCACCGTGCTGGTCAAATGTCTTGCGCACTGGACGGCGACCGGTCTGCCGCTGGTCATCGCGTCGCCGTTTCTCGGGCTGTTCATGAATATCAGCGGGGTCGCCATGGCGGCGGTTTTTGCAACGCTGCTCGTCGGCTCGCCTGCGATCACGCTCATCGGCGCTGTTGGGGCTGCGGTCGCGGTCGCTCTGCCGCGCGGCGGCCTGCTGCTGGCGGTTCTGGTGCTTCCGCTTTCCATTCCCGTGCTGATCTTCGGCGTCAGCGCTGTCAATGGCGCGATCGCGGATCCCGCGCCGTTCCTTCAACCGTTCCTCATTCTCGTTGCGATCACGCTGTTTTTTGCGGTTCTCGGTCCGCTCGCCGCGGCTGCGGCATTGCGCGCGTCGTCCGATTGATGCAACTCTGGGGTTGAGTAATCAACCTGATCGACGTCAGCACATGAAAACCATTGTTTATTTGACGCTGTTGCTTCTTGTTCCATCCATCGTTTGGGCCAAGCCGTTCGATTTCGCTACAATTGTCTCTCTTGACGATATGCACGCCGAATTGAAAAGCCGCTTTCCCCTGGGCGCAGACCGCGCTGATGTTTATCGGCAATTATCGACGGAGGGAGGCGCAGCCCATTATGCGCATCCCGACAGGGCCAATGTCGAAAAGTATCTGTACGACATTGATCTCTGCAAACTGCATGTCTTCAGGTGGAATATCTCGGCGCACTTCTTCGACAACGGCAAACTGACCCAGATCTTTGTGAACGGCGAGGCTGTTCATGCAGCAGGCGACGAGATCTATGATCCATCCGTGAACTACCGCCGGGATGCTCCAACCAAAGTCTCGTACATTCTACAGCAGCGGCCGGAGGCCAGCGAAGGCGAGAATGTCGTCAGTTATGTTCAGTTGGAACCGGAAGACGGTGACGGCACCGTCGATGTGACAGTTGTCGGAGGCGGACCAACCCGCGCGGATCCTTGGAATTTAGGCTCGGTTCACGGCTATCCGCCTATGCCACGTTGGCATTCTATCTTCACGCTGGACAAGGCGGGCGCCGTTGTTCCCTATTCGGGCGCCTGTCCGGACTGAGTGCGGCATTGCGCGCGTCGTCCGATTGATCACGAGGACTTATATTGTCCGGAACGGTTCCAGGCTGTAAACAGGCGCCATGACGACGACGACGGCAGGCAACGCTTTCACGAACCTCGCCAACCCCACGCGGTTTTTGAACCTCAGCGGGGCGGTTTTGCCGTGGATGACAGGGATTACGGCCCTGCTCTTCGCGGTCGGTCTGTTCATGGCGTTTACCGCGCCGGAAGATTATCAGCAGGGCGTCACCGTTCGCATCATGTACATCCACGTGCCGGCCGCGTGGCTCTCGATGATGTGCTACACGGTGATGGCGATTTCGGCGATCGGAACGCTGGTCTGGCGGCATCCGCTGGCCGACGTTTCGGCCAAGGCTGCGGCGCCCATCGGCGCAGCCTTCACCTTTCTGGCGTTGGTCACCGGGTCGCTCTGGGGCAAGCCCATGTGGGGCGCGTGGTGGGCCTGGGGCGATGCCCGCCTGACCTCCGTTTTCGTGCTGTTTCTCATGTATCTCGGCCTGATCGCGCTGATCCGCGCGATCCCCGATCCGTCGCGGGCGGCGCGATTGACGGCCATCGTCATTCTTGTTGGCTTCGTCAATATCCCGATCATCAAGTTCTCGGTCGAATGGTGGAACACGCTGCATCAGCCGGCGAGCGTTATCCGGCTGGACGGTCCGTCGATCCACCCTTCGATGCTCTATCCGCTGCTGGTGATGGCGCTGGCGTTCACGTTGCTGTTCTTCACCCTGCATTTTTCGGCGATGCGGGCCGAAATCTGGCGCCGGCGCGTTTCCTCCATGCGCCGTCGCGCGGCCCAGGCCGCGGCGTGAGGGCCGACCAATGAGCCATGACGTCTATGTCGCGCTGGCCTATGGAATCACGGCGATCGTTATCGCCGCGCTTATCCTGTGGGTTGTCCTCGACCAGCGCGCCCGTCGGACCGAACTGAGCGAACTGGAAGCGCGCGGCGTGCGTCGCCGCTCGGCCTTGCCCCCTGCAAGCGGGACCGATCATGGCGGCTGAGACCGAAAACGACAGCAACCCCGCAGGCCGGCGCATGCCGTTCATCGCCTTCCTGCCGGTGGTGATCTTCGCAATACTCGCGATCGTCTTCTTCGGCGTTTTGACGTCCGGCCGCGATGTGTCGGAAATTCCTTCGGCGCTAATCGGCCAGCAGGCCCCGTCTCTTGATCTTCCGCCACTGGAAGGTCTGACGCGCGACGGCGCGCCTGTTCCGGCGCTGACCGACGAAATAGTCGACGGCCAGCTGACCCTGGTCAATGTCTGGGCGAGCTGGTGCGTGCCCTGCCGTCAGGAACATCCGCTGCTGATGGAACTGGCGAACGACGATCGCATTCGCGTCGTCGGCGTCAATTACAAGGACAAGAACGCCAACGCGCTCCGGTTTCTCGGCGAACTCGGCAATCCATACGCCGCGGTCGGCGTCGATCCCAATGGCGCTGCCGCCATCGACTGGGGCGTCTACGGGATCCCCGAAAGCTTCCTCGTCGCGCCCAACGGCGAAATCGTCTTCAAGCAAGTCGGCCCGTTCAGTCCGACCAGCATCGCGCGCGACCTGATGCCTGCGGTGGAAAAGGCTCTGGCAGGTTCCTGAAGTCATGGCACTTCGCGCCGCGTCGGCGGCGCCAAGAATGTCACTCCGCCGCCGAGCCGTCTTTTTCAGGCAAGGTGTGGCGCATGATCATCGGCATCTGGCTCATGGTGAAGGCGATGGTTATCGGCATGATGCCCCAGACCTTGAAGGCGACCCAGAAATCCGTCGAGAAGGAGCGCCAGACGATCTCGTTGACAATCGCGAGGAAGACGAAAAACACGCCCCAGCGCAGCGTGAGCTTGCGCCAGCCTTCCGCGTCCAGCCGGAAGGCGCTGTCGAAGACGTAGCCCAGCAGAGACTTGCCGAAAAGCAGCCCGCCGAGAAGGACGCCGGCGAACAGCATGTTGACAATCGTCGGCTTCATCTTGATGAACGTGTCGTTCTGCAGCCAGAGCGTCAACGCGCCGAAGATGAAGACGACGACGCCGGACACCAGCGGCATGATCGGCAGGGTGCGGGTCAGGATCCATGAAAGCGTCAGCGCGATCGCGGTGGCGATCATGAACAGGCCGGTCGCCAGGAAGATCGGTCCGCCGAAGACCGACAGCGCCGGATACGACTCGATCAGGCTCTCGCCGCGGGCGTTGGCGAAGAAGAAAACCATGAGCGGGCCGAGCTCGAGCGCCAGCTTGAGCAGCGGATTGATGGTCTTTCTTTCCTTGCTGGACGGGTCTCGTTCAAACAGCGGCCGGTCCATACGGCTTACTCCAGGTCTCGGGTTTCTGATTTGCCGGCCGGAACGCCGGCGATTGCGGATGCGAATTCGCGCGCCTCGAAGGGCTCCAGATCCTCGACGCCTTCGCCGACGCCGATGAAATAGACCGGCAGCTTGTGCTTCGCCGAAATGGCGACGAGGATGCCGCCGCGCGCCGTGCCGTCGAGTTTGGTCATGACCAGCCCGTTGACGCCCGCGACATTCTGGAAAATCTCGACCTGGCTGAGCGCGTTCTGGCCTGTGGTGGCGTCAAGCGTCTGCAGCACGGTGTGCGGGGCTTCCGGATCGTTCTTGCCGAGCACGCGAACGATCTTTTCCAGCTCCGCCATCAGCTCGGCCTTGTTTTGCAGCCGGCCGGCCGTGTCGATAATCAGTACGTCGCTGCCGGCTTCCTTCGCCTGCTTCCAGGCGTCGAAGGCGAGGCCCGCCGCATCGGCGCCGAGCTTGGAGGAGACGACCGGTGATCCGGTGCGCTCGCCCCAGATCTTCAGCTGTTCGATCGCAGCGGCGCGGAACGTGTCTCCCGCGGCGAGCATGACGTCGAGACCGCCCTCGCGCAGCTTGGCGGCGAGTTTGCCGATCGTCGTCGTCTTGCCGGTGCCGTTGACCCCGACGACGAGCACGACATGCGGCTTGTGCGCCAGATCCAGTTCCAGCGGCTTTGCGACAGGTTCCAGCACCTTGACGATCTCGCTCGCCATGATGCGCTGCACCTCGTCCGTCGAGATGTCGCGGCCATAACGGCCCGACGACAGCGTGTCCGTGATGCGCAGCGCTGTCTCCAGCCCGAGATCGGATTGAATCAGCACGTCCTCGAGGTCCTGCAGCGTGTCCTCGTCGAGCTTGCGCTTGTTGAAGACGCCGCTGATCTGCTCGGTCAGTTGCGAGGTGGTGCGCGACAGGCCCTGTCTGAGACGCGCGAAAAAGCCGCTCGGTTCGGCGACCGGCTCGAAGGCGGTTTCCACCGGTTTGGGTTCCGGTTCTTCCGGTTCGGAGACGGCCGGTACAGCTTCCTTCGGCGCTTCTTCCGGGGGCGTTGCGTCTTCCGCCGGCGCGGCTTCTGCTGCCGGAGCAGCGGCCTCGGATCCTACCTTTTCGTCATCCGGGGCGCCGGTTTCGGCTTCCGTCCCGGACTCGGTTTCTACGTCGGCTTCCGTTTCCGGGCTCGCCGCCTGCGTTTCCGGTTCGGATATCTGATCGGCTTCGGCGGGAGCCGCATCCGCCGGCTTGTCGCCTGTCGCGGCTTCTTCTTCCGCCGCCGGCGTCTCCGTCGCAGGCTCTTCCTCCGCCTCGGCGGGCGCTTCCGGCGTTTCCTCAGGCTTTTTCAAACCGGGGAAAATCGGCGGCTGACGTCTCGCGATCGCCGGCTTCCATTCCTCCCACGAGGTGTCTTCTTCCACCGGCTTTTCCGCGGCGACCGGCGCGGCCTCTTCCACCGGCTGCGGCTCTTCCTCCGCTACCGGCTGCTCTTTGTCATCCTGTTCGGCAACGGGCTCTTCCGGCTCGGTCTCCGCAAGCGCTTCGATATCGATTTCGAGCTCTATTTCAGGTTCGGCATCCGGCGTTTCTTCTGTTTCGGCCTCCGGCTCCACAGGCTTTTCGGGTTCCTGTTCGGGCTGTGGCTGCTCGACGGGCGCGCTGACCGCCGGCGGTATTTCGGGCGGCAGTTCGGGCAGGTCGGCTTTCTGCGGCTCCTCGTCCCACTTTACTCGCGGAGACGCGGCCCGGTTTTCGGCGACCGCTTTCTTATCGTCTTCGTCCTTGTCTTCCGTCTTCTTCGAGCTGAAGGAGAAGACCTTCTTGATAAAACCAAGTGCCATTTATGCTGCCTGACTGCCGGATTGGTGGTCGATGGGGGCGCCTGTGAGCCGGTCGCCATTCTGCCCGTCGATGGTGACGGACACAATCTCTCCCGGCCGTCCGTCCCCGGTCTCCACCAGCGTGAAGTTTTCGGCGCGACCGAGGCCGGGCCGCTCGACAAGCACCCTCTGTGTGGCGCCGATCATGCGGTTCAGGTGACGCTGATGCGCCTCATTGCCCTTTTCACGCAGTCGCGCCGCCCGTTGCTTGATCAGGCCGCGGTCGTGCTGGGGCATGCGCGCGGCGGGGGTGCCTTCGCGCGGCGAATAGGGAAAGACGTGCAAATAGGCGAGATCGCAGGCGTCGACGAGCGACAGTGCATTGTCGAACATATCTTCCGTCTCCGTCGGAAAGCCGGCGATGATGTCGGCGCCGAAGGCCATATCCGGCCGCAGGGCGCGAACCGTACTGCAGAAATCCACGGCGTCGGCGCGCAGATGCCGCCGCTTCATCCGCTTCAGTATCATGTCGTCGCCATGCTGAAGCGACAGATGAAGATGCGGCATGAAACGCGGCTCTCCCGCGATCAGCTCCATAAGGTGATCGTCAGCCTCGATGGAATCGATGGAGGACAGGCGCAACCGTTCGATCTCGGGAACCTCGTCCAGGATCGTTCGGGCGAGTTTTCCAAGGGTCGGCCGGCCGGGCAGATCCGCGCCATAACTTGTTGCGTCCACACCGGTCACAACCACTTCGCGATAGCCGTTGGCGGCGAGTTTTCTGACCTGCTCGACCACCGCGCCCATCGGCACGGAGCGGGAATTTCCGCGGCCAAAGGGAATGATGCAGAAGGTGCAGCGATGGTCGCAGCCGTTCTGCACCTGCACGAAGGCGCGGGCGCGTCCCTCGATTGCGTCCACCATCTGCGGCGCGGTCGCCTTGACGCTCATGATGTCGTTGACGCGGATCTTTTCTTCCGCCGAAACGCCGAAATCCGGCAGCTGTCGATAGCTGGCCGATGTCAGCTTTTCCTCGTTGCCGAGAACGGCGTCGACCTCGTCCATGTCGGCAAAGCCTTCCGCCTCCGTCTGGGCCGCGCAGCCGGTGACGATGATGCGGGCGTGCGGATTGTCGCGTCTGGCGCGGCGGATCGTCTGCCTGGCCTGCCGCACCGCCTCGGCCGTCACCGCGCAGGTGTTGACCAGAATTGCGTTGTTCAGGCCGGCGCCTTCCGCCTCGCGGCGCATGACCTCGGATTCGTAGGTGTTCAGCCGGCAGCCGAAGGTGATGATTTCGACGCCGCTCATGAGACGGCCCCGGTTTCCGCCGTGTCCGGCCCCCAGACGCCCGTCTTCGGGTCGAGCGCGCCGGAAAATTCCCATTCGGCCGGTCCCGTCATGATGACGTGGTCGTCGCGCTCGCGCCATTCGATGGCGAGCGGCCCGCCGGGGACATTGACCGTGACCGTTCGACCGGTGCGCCCGGTGCGGGCGGCCGAAACGGCAGCCGAACAGGCCGCCGATCCGCAAGCCCTTGTCAGGCCTGCGCCGCGCTCCCAGGTCCGCAGATCGATCTCCTTGTCCGACAGCACCCGAGCGATGGAGATATTGGCCCTTTCCGGGAATATCGGATGATGTTCGAGCAGCGGTCCGAAGCGTTCCAGATCGTAGCTGTTAACGTCGTTATCGACCCAGAAGATCGCATGCGGATTGCCCATCGACATGACGGAGGGCGAGTGCAGAACCGGCGCGTCGATCGGTCCGATCTGCAGTTCGATCATGCGGGTGTCGCGGAATTCTTCGGAAAGCGGGACCCGGTCCCAGCGGAATTCGGGCGGTCCCATGTCCACGGAAATCGAGCCGTCTTCGTGCTCGCTGGCGTTGAGAATGCCGGCGATGGTCTGAAAGGTGAAGACCCGCCGCCCGGTTTCGGCGGCCAGCGCCTGCACGACGCAACGCATGCCGTTGCCGCAGGCCTGCGCCTTCGAGCCGTCGGAATTCAGGATGTCGACCCAGGCGTCCGTTCCGGCGCGCTTGGGGTCGTGTATCGCCATGATCTGGTCGAAGGCGGTGCGGCTGTCGGCGGCCAGCGCGATCGCGGCTTCGGGCGCAACAACGTCGTCGCGGCCGCGCATGTCGACCACGAGAATCTCGTTTCCCAATCCGTTCATCTTCGCAAAAGGCGCCATCGTCCTGTCCGGTGCGGAATTTGAGCCGTATATGGCCGAACTGCCGGTAAATTGCCAGTGCCCGCTGAAAAAAGCGTTACAGGGAAATTCAGCTTTCCGGGATGCGCCAGGCCTCGCCGGCGGTGAGCGGTCGAAAGCGCTCGCGTTCGATCGCGCATTGTTCAAGGGCTGCGTGCAGCGCGTGAACCGGATCCTCGATCCCCTCGTTGGTGAGCTGCACCGTGCCCCAGTGATGACCGACGGCGTAAGCCGCGCCGCAGAGCTTCAGTCCGGCTACGGCTTCTTCCGGATTCTGGTGCTGCGGCTTCATGAACCAGCGCGGTTCGTAGGCGCCGATCGGAAGCAGCGCCAGGCGGAAATCGCCGTGTTTGCGCCGCGCCTCGCGATAGTTGACGCCGTCATGAAACCCGGTGTCGCCGATATGGTAGACCCTGCCGGCCTCGCCCTCGATCACGAAGGCGGCCCAGAGCGCCATGCGCCGGTCGGTCGAACCGCGCGCAGACCAGTGGTGGCAAGGTTCGAAATGCAGCGTCAGGCCCTGTTCGAGCTCAATCGTGTCGCCCCAGTCGCCGACCGCGATGCGCATGTCCGGAACGGCGCTCTTTACAATCGTGTCATTGCCGAGCGGCGTCACCACAAGCGGATCGTGGTCCTGGCGCAGCCGCTTCAGCGTTTCCAGGTCGAGATGGTCGTAATGGTTATGCGTCAGAAGAACCGCGTCGATCGGCGGAAGATCGTCAAAGACGATGCCTGGTTCAATACGCCTCTTTGGCCCTGCGAAAGACAGAGGGCTCGTGCGTTCCGACCAGAGAGGATCGGTGAGCAGATTGACGCCGTCCATCTGCACCAGCATCGTGGCGTGACCGACCATGGTGACAACGATGTCGCCGTTCTCCACTCGCTTTTCTGGCTTGGCGTTGAGGTGCGGGCTTTCGTAGCGTTTCGGCCAGCGCGCGCGTTTCTCGGTGAATTGCCATTTCAGGACGTCGCGCAAGGAGCCAGGCGCCACGCCGCCGGGATTGAAAAACAGCTTTCCGTCGAAATGGTCCGTCTTTGGACCCTGATAATAAGGATTGCTTTTTCTTGCGCCGATCATTGTCGCTTTCAGATAGGCGCTCTGAAGACGCGTTCAATGCGCGGAGGCCTCGGTCTGGTTGCTTTTCTCGCTTATGGTCAAAACCGCGAGAGCGAGAACCACCGCCATCAGCGCGGCCGTCATCTCGAAAACGGCCTGATAGGATGTATCGGTCAGAGACAGCGTCAGGCTTGCGAAGGCCATGCCGAACGTTGCGCCGAACATGCGAACCGCGGTGCACAGGCCGCTGGCCTGGCCCTGGGATTCCGCCGGGACTGCATTCATGACAATGCGCATTGCCGGCTGGAAGCAGATCGGCAATGTCGCGCCCCACGCCAGCAGCGCAGGAAGCAGATAAAGGTAATTCCGTTCGGGCGTAAGGAGAGCGATCGCGGCGACCATGGCCATTGCGACGCCAAGGCCGAACAGGATGGGTCTGCGTTCTCCGAAGCGGTCGGAGATGCGTCCGGCGGGTCCGGCGGTGACCGGCGTTAGAAGCACGGACGCAAGCAACACCCATCCGGTGGCGATCGGGCTCATCATCAGGTCGTCCTGAAGATAAAGCGCGCCGATAACCAGGATGACCATCTTGCTGAACTGGGCGACGCCGATCACGGCGAGCGCGGCGCTGAATCTCGGCATTCGGAAACGCTCCACCTCGATCAACGGATCGGCCCGGCCGTTTTCAATACGCACAAAGGCGACAAGAAAGAATATCCCGGCGGCGAATGCGGCGAGCACGGCTGGATCTGCAACGCCCCAGCTTCCCGCCTGCATGATCGCGAAGACAATCAGCAGGAGGCCGGCGACCATGGTCGCGAGCCCCGCGCCGTCAAAACTGGCGGCGCTCGGGCGGGCGGTGTATTCGGGCAGTTTGCGCAGCGCAAACAGGATCGCCAGCAGCGCGACAGGCAGATTGATGAAGAAGATCCATCGCCAGGACAGCAATTCGGTGAACAGGCCGCCAACGAGCGGTCCCGCCGTCATGAACAGCGTCGCAATCGCCACGACGATCCCGAGCGCATAGCCGCGCTGCTTTTCATCGACGCTGCGCGAGACGATAGCGATCGAAGCCGGAAACATCACGCCTGCGCCGAGCCCCTGCGCTGCACGCGCGGCGATCAGCATCCAGCCCGATGGGGCAAGGCCTGCAGCGAGCGAGGCGACTGCGAAGATCCACAGGCTTGCGAGAAACATTCGCCTCAGGCCGAATAGGTCGCCGAGCTTTCCGCCGGCTGCAGTGAATCCCGAGAAGACCAGAACATAGACGCTGACGATCCAGTGCGACGCCACCGCCGACATGGCCAGATCCTTGCGCATTGCTGGCAAGGCGACGCTGACGACAGTTTCGTCGAGGACGATCAGGCCGCCCACACTGGCCATCGCCATGAGCACAGGCCAGATCTGTTTGTCTATGCCGCTATGCGGCATTCGCTTCTTCCTGCGCGGGTATCTGTTTCGATCGGTCGGCGCGCACAATTGCGGCGAAGGCGATGGCGCAGACCAGGCAGAAAACGAACAGGAACCACATGGCTCCGCTGTAACCGGCCATGAACGCATTCTTGAAGAGGGGAAGGATCTTGTTTTCCAGACCGGGCGCCAGTTCGCCGAGCAGTTTGTTGGCCTGGCTGGGATCGGACAAGACGCTGCGGATCAGGTCCTGATCCTTGGCATCCAGCGTGATGTCGAGTTGCGCGAGCCCGGCGTCGAGGCTTGCCTTGTCGCGCTCCTCGAGAATCAGGCCGCCCACGGCGAGGCCGATGCTGGAGCCGATGTTCCACACCGTGTAGAGCACGCCGATCGCGAGGCCCGACATCGTCGCCGGCAGGGCCGAAGTTGCGGCGAATGTGGAGGTCGCCTGCATCAGGCCCCAGCCGAGACCGAACAGGCCGAGGCCGAACAACACGAAAAGCGCCGGGCTGTCCGGTGTGAAGAAGCTCTGCGCGAGCGCCGCCGCGACCAGGAAAACCAGGCCGGTCATGATGAACCGGACGGGACCGTTCTTTTCGGCAAGATCGCCGATGAGCGGCGGTATGATCACGACGAGCGCCGAGATCGGCAAGAGCATCAATCCCGCAATGTAGGGAAGCTCGTTGCGCACGACCTGCAGATAGAGCGACGGCAGAAAAAAGCCGAGGCCGATGAAGGCGCCGATCGCCAGCGCCATGATGTTGCAGGCGAGAAACAACGGGATCCCGAAGAGCTTGAAGTCGAGTATGGGCGATTCGACGCGGTTTTCGACGATGATGAAGGCGGCGAGAAACACGATCCCGGCCGCAAGGACGGCGATCGATGCGGGCGCGTCCCAGCCCCAGTTGTTGCCCTTCACGATGAAGGTGACGATGGCGATCATGCCGGGCGTGAACAGCGCGAGCCCGAGCCAGTCCAGTTTCTCGTCAGTCTGTCGCGGTGTTTCACGAACTGCGCCCCACGCAATTGCGAACCCGATGATCACCATGGGAACATTGACGTAAAAGGCCCAGCGCCACGAGAGGAATGACAGGAACAATCCGCCGAGCACCGGTCCCACGGCCATGCCGAAGCCGGTAATGCTCATGAAGATTGCAAGCGCCTTGCTGCTTTCGGATTCCGGAAAGTGGTGGGTGACAAGGGCCGCGCCGCAGGTCAGCGTTATGGCGCCGGCCGCTCCCTGCAGGAAGCGACAGGCGATAAGCAGGTTCGTGCTCTCCGCCATGCCCGCAACGAGCGAGGCCGCCGTGAAGACAATGGCTCCAATGTAAAGCACCTTGCGGCGTCCATAGATGTCGCCCATTCGTCCGGCCGTCACCATGCTGGTCGTCAGCATCAGGATGAAGGCGTTCATCACCCATTGAAGATCATCGACAGAGGCGTTGAGGTCCCGCTGGATCCCCGGCAGGATGGTGTTGACGACGGTGAAATCGACAAAGACGACGATGCTGAGAATGCTGATTCCGATCAGCGCCCGCCATTTCCCCGCTCGTGTCTCGTCCATTCGCCCGTCTGCCGCCTGATGGTGGCGGCGTCCCCCTGATACAACTTCACGTTAATCTATCATCCGCCGGTGGAACCCGCCACCCTGGCACAGTCCGAATTTCAACCTGCGGACGAGATTCTGGTGCTGCGAGCCTGGAAATTTGCGAAGGCGGCTTTGTGCGGCTAAAGTCTGCGCCATGGGCGGCAGACGACGAATGGTGTTGTAATGACCCAGACATTCCGACCGCTGGCGACTATCCTGTGTCTCGCATTCGCACTGGCAGGCGCCGGGGGCGACGCTGTTGCCTCCGATTTCGTGGTCACGTCATGGGGCGGCAGTTACGAACTGAGCCAGCAAAAGGCCTATGGCGAGTCCTTCGAGGATCAGACAGGCGAGGCGGTGGTCTGGGAGGAGTACCACGGCGGTCTTGACCAGCTGCGGGCGCAGGTGGAAAGCGGAAATGTCGTGTGGGACGTCATCGATGTCTTCGCGCATGACGCCAGATCAGGCTGCGAGGAAGGTTTGTTCGAAACGCTTCCGGATTCCTTCTACAATAGGGCCAGGATGAATGATCTCATTGTCGAGCGGCCCAACAACTGCGTTGGCGCCAATATCCTGTGGTCCTGGATTTACGCCTATGACGAACGCCGGTTTCCGGATGGGGCGCCACAAACCATTGCCGATTTCTTCGATTTGGAGAAGTTTCCCGGAAAGCGAGCGCTATCGGTCTATCCGCAGGCCAATCTGGAGATGGCGCTGGTTGCAGACGGCGTCGCGCCCGGCGTCGTCTATGAGGTTCTCGATACGGCGGAAGGTGTCGATCGCGCGTTTCGAAAACTCTCGGAACTCCAGGGCAATATCGTCTTCTGGTCAGCCGGCGAAGAGCCGCTGGAGATGATGCGAAGCGGCGAAGTCGTCATGGCGACGGCCTATAGCGGGCGTGTCGCGTCGGCCGCGCTGGGCGATGAAAACTGGATGAAGGCGGTTTTTGACGGACAGGTCGTGGAGGAGGAATGGTTCGTCATCGCTCGCGGCACGCAGAAACTGGAACTGGCGAAGGCATTCCTGGCGCATGTCGCGCAACCCATGCAACAAGCCCTGCAGGCGCGCTGGATCGCCTACGGGCCGATGCGTTTCGAGGCGCTGGAAATCATCGAGAATGGCGAGCCATGGTTTCACACCGGCGAGCCGGTGCTGCCTTATCTGCCAACCACGACAGCGCGGCTCAATCGCAGCGTGATCTCCGATCCGGACTGGTGGGCGCGCAACAATAAAGCGATCACGGAACGATTCGCCGCCTGGCGGCGCGCCCTGCAGTTGTGAGGAGCCGTCAATCCGGGTGATGATCCCGTTTCGAGCAGCTTGATTCGAGAAGGATCGCCGGCCAGTAGAATCCCGACGCAATACCGTGCTCGCCGAGCCAGGTTTCCTGGAGGCGATAGGCGTCCCATTCCATGGCCTGGGGGCAATACCAGTGTCTCGCGTCCACCTGCAGATGGTGCGCAAGTTCGTGCAGCAAAACGCTGCGGTCGAAAGGATCGTCGACAGACCAGGGACGCGACAGATAGATGGTCGCCTTCTTCTCGTCATAGAGACCGCGCGTCCTGTCGGCGACGACGAATTCGTGGCCCTCGGCGGTGACGGTATCTCCCGCGTCGACAAACTTGATCTTTGCAATCGGTCGGTTGGTGGTCCGGTAGGTCTCCTCCGCGTCTATCCACGAAACGAGCTCCGTCAGGAGCGCCCGGATTGCGGTCTCCTCCTGGCTGTCGCGTGCTCCGTCAATGACGGGACCCGCTGATGCGGCGCCGGACGCCAGCATCGTCAATCCGATAATTGAAGCGATATAAGTCCCCGTGAAGGTCTTCATGATCCTGTCCTGCCTTTGTCGAGTGATGTCGCAAGCAGGGATGGACGCTTGGCCTCAAGGCTGACCAAAACGGCTTTCAAAAAATTCTCAAAAATGATTAGACAAGCCGATTCAGCGGTTTATCTGGAACAGGCCGCACATCTGCGACTTGAAAAACGGCTCCCGATGGATTGATATTCTTCCATGGAGACAATCCGGATCAGGCTGCTTGGCGGTTTTGAGATGAGGATGCCCGACGGCGGGGAGCCGATTGGTCCCGGCACGAAGAAGGCCTGTGCGCTGCTTGCCTATCTCGCCATGCATCCGGGAGAGAAGATTCGTCGTGAAGCGCTCGGCGCCTTGTTGTGGACGACAAGCGGCGAACGCCAGGCGGCGAACTCCCTGAACCAGGCGGTCTACTCGCTGAGAAAACTGTTTCAGGATGCGACTATTCAGCCGGTTCGCGGCGATAATGACTGCGTCTGGGTCGAGCCGGGGATATTGGCGACCGACGTCGGTGAATTCGAATCCCTTGCAGCGGCCGGAGACCGTGACAGCCTCGAGCAGGCGTGGTCGCTTTATCGCGGTCCGCTGCTGGAGGGATACGATTTTTCAGGCGCTGCTTTTGGCGACTGGCTCGGCGCTGAAAGGACGCGGCTCGAAAACCGCGCAATCGACACGGCGAAGGCGTTGCTCGAACAACGCGGTGATGAGACGGAGCCGTCCTCCCATGATCTGGCGAACGCCTTGCTTGCTCTCGACCCCTATGATGAGGACGCCCATCGCCACGTCATGCGTCATCTGGCTGCAAGCGGCCGTTTGCCATCTGCCTTGAAACACTATGACGCGATGGAAGCCCTGCTCGGGAATGATCTCGATGTGGCGCCCTCTTCAGCCACGCGCGCTTTGCGCGATCGACTGCGAAGCGGCGCCGGACAAGAAGTCTCGACGCAAGCCGGAGAAACTACCCCTGTAGAGCAGAAGACCGGATTGTCTGTCCGTAAGCCGGCAATCGGACTCTTGATTGTTTTGATCGCTGTCCTTGTCGCGATCGGCCTTTGGTTTCTGCCTCGCGATCCGGCGCCGCCATATTTTGCGGACAAGGACGACAGGCGGTTGATCGTTCTGCCCTTCGAGGAAGCCGGGGACGGCGCCTTTGGCGCGGCTATCGCCGATGATATTTCCACCGAGCTTGCGGTCTTGCCTGACCTTGCCGTCATGGCGCGTGAAACCGCGCGGTCCCTCGGCGGTAACGCTGGCCTAAAAGCCCGCAATCTTGGGGCGAGCCACATATTGCG
The DNA here is from genome assembly GCF_019492055.1 of Flavimaribacter sediminis. Lineage (GTDB taxonomy): Bacteria > Pseudomonadota > Alphaproteobacteria > Rhizobiales > Rhizobiaceae > Flavimaribacter > Flavimaribacter sediminis. The sequence continues at coordinate 1,486,049 of NZ_JAICBX010000002.1, forward strand.
TGGTCGCGTCCGGCGGGATGACGCCGGCGTCACCGTGAATTGCTGGCTGGTGGATGTGCAAAGCGGCGACCAGATCTGGGCCGAGCGCTATTCCGGGACGCCGGACGCCATTCTGGATTTTCGGGAAGCGATCATACGCGATGTCGTCGCGGCTCTCGAATCGGAACTCGGCCGTGACGCCGATGATGGACTGCCGCCGGTCGGAACCGGCGACGCAGACGCCTATAAAAGCTATCTGGCCGGACTGGTTTCCGCCAATCGCCAAACGCCCGAAGGCAACGCGGCGGCTCTCGCCCATTTCAAAAAAGCGGTAACGTTCGATCCGGACTACATACGGGCGAAAGTCGGCATGGCGAAAGTCTATTACGATGCTGCTTTTGGGAATCAGGATTATGCCGACGCCATCGGCGTCAACTGGATGGAAGGTTGGCTGCGCATGAAGGCAATTCTTGCTGAGGGCGCCGTGTCTTCCAGCGCTGGAGGGCTCGTTCTGCTCTCGGACCTGGCTTTACGCCGTCGCGACAATGCGGCGGCGCAGGATCTGGCCAGACGTTCAATCAAGCTTGAACCCAGCAATGCGCAGGCCGTGGAGATGCTGGCGGAGGCGTTGATCTACGCAGGCGAAACCGCCGAAGGACGCGTCTATGCGCAACGCGCCCTGCAGCTCAATCCCGCCCGGCCAGCGCGCGCCACATTTCTTCTCGGTCTGGCTGACTTCGCCGATGGCCGAATTGCGCAGGCGATCGATCTGGTCGGCGAGGCGCGCGCATCCGCCGCCCATCCTGACGCCTATTATGATGGTCTGCTTGCCGCCATGTACGGTGAAACCGGCGATATCGAGCAGGGCGGCGTGCATCTCGAAAACTATGTCGAGGCTCTCGAGGATCGACCACGCAACGAGTGGAAAATCCTGGCGCGCGCTTTTTCCAATCCTCGCCAGACGACATGGCTGCGGCCAACGCTGACAGAATCGGTCTACGCCTTTCCTTTCTCCGATGACGGAGTTCTGGACAGGCTCGCTGACGGGTTCAAGGCTGTGGGGATTGCCGGCGGAACGATCGTTCATTTGCCGGCTGCCGATCGATACCGACTGAACGCTGCGCAGATCGAGGATCTCACTTTCGGAAAAACGATCACGGGTGAAGGAATACCGGCGTTTGCCGGTGCCTGGAGCCAAATTCGTAAAGACGATGGCGCGCTTAGCCAGTCCGGCCCGGTTGGACCAATGCTGTTGCAAGAGCAAGGTCGAAGCGATCTCGTCCGCGACGGTCTTTGCGACTATTGGCAATACGAAGGCGACGGGATTGAAAGCTGCGCAAGCGTGTTCACCATGCGGGCTGACGAATATTTGCTTGCTACTGAATTCGCGCCATTTCTCTTTTCAAGCGGCGCAAGTGAATAGTTTCCCTTCGAGTGTGTGAAACCGCACAGAAGACGGGCGCGCTTCGTCCTATTCGGTGATGGACTGCAGTCCTGCCCCGCCCAGGTATGTCGACCGCAGTCACCGCAGGCGCTGTCAGAGAGAGTGGATGGGGCTCCTCGACAGCGCGGTTGCGCAGGATAAAGGACCTCCCATGACCTGCGACAACCGGGGGCGGCGCAGCCGGTGCGCCGCCCCCTCGTTCTTTGCCCTACCGACTCTGCTTAGTCGTCCTTGATATTCTTCTCCATGAGGCGCTGGAAAAGTCGGGGCGACAGCCGGTTGATCATCCAGGACAGCCGCGCGACGCGGCCGACGGGAATCATATCGCGTTCCGCGTCGAGGCCCTTCAGGATAATAGCTGCGGCGTCGTCGGCCGTCATCGTGTCAATGCTGTCGGTCGCCGATCCCGGCCGGGCTATTCCGTCCGACTGTTTTGCCGGATTGCCTTCGTTGGTGGCGATGAAGGAGGGCGCGGCGATCACGGTTCTGACGCCATGGATTTTTTCCTCGGACCGCAAGGAGCCGAAAAACCCTTCCAGCGCGTGCTTGCTGGCCGCGTAGGCGGTGCGTCGGGCAAGCGGCGAGAAGCCGGCCACAGAGGAAATCGCCAGATGCGCGCCTTTCGATATCCGGATGTCGTCAAGGAAATGCCGGGCTGTCTCGACGGCCGCAAAATAGTTGATTTCGAAAACACGGCGATGCGCCTCCGGCGAACTATCAGAGAATCCGCCGATGAGCGTGACGCCTGCATTGTAGACGACCATGTCGATCGAAGGACGCTCAGTACGGATTGCGTCACAGGTGGCCGCGAGTCTGTCACTATCGGTGATGTCGCATGGCCAGGCCTTTTGCTGTTCGGATTCGCCGATGGCCTCGAGTTCCGGTCCGGGAAGATCGATCAGCGCCGTGTGCCAGCCGCGCGCCTGCAGACCGGTCGCCAGCGCACGGCCGAGGCCGCCGGCGCCGCCGGTGATGACAGCGGTGCGCATCAAAGCCCGGCCGCCTTGCGCCAAAGATCGAAGACCTCGGCGCTGTCGAGTTCAGGCGTATAGCCGAAATCGCGCTTCAGGGCAGTGTTGTCGAGAACCGGCCGGTACTGAAGAAATCGCACTTGCTCCGGGCCGTATTGCGACAGTCCGAGAGGTTTGGCGATGGCGAGCGCGCCCTTCAGCACGGACGCAGGGATCGAAAGCACCGGTTTTCTGAGCATCGCTGCGATCTCCTTTACCGACAGGGCGCCGTCTCCGGCGACATTGTAGATTCCTTGCGGGCCGTCGGTCGCGGCGCGCAGCAGAATGCGCGCCAGATCCTTCGTCCAGATGAAGACGAAGGGGCTGTCCGAGCCCGCAACAGCAAGAAGCCGCTTGCGGTGAAACAGCGCGGTGATCTGGTTTTCAAGGCCGGCGCCCAGCACGGTTCCCACCCGCAGGATCACCTGTTCGAGCTGCGGCGCGTTGATGCGGGCTTCCGCCAACATCTCCTCGACCAGACGCTTGTGCCAGGAATAGGCGAATTCCCTGTTGCCGCGCAGCGGATCGAGTTCGGTGAGCGGCACGGGATTGTCTGCGTGATAGCCATAGGCCGCGCCGGAAGACGTGACGACAATACGGCGTACGCCGTTTGCAACGCAGGCGTCGAGCACGTTTCGGGTTCCGGTTACATCCACCGCATAGGCGAAATCGCGCGACATGCCCTTCGGCGGCGTGACGATGGAGGCAAGATGCACCACGACCTCCGGCTTCGCCCGGGCGATCACATCCGCCGGATCCGGCCCGCGCACGTCCATCGTCGCGAAACGCGCGTTCTTCGGAAGCTTCGGCGGTTTGCGAATATCCGTCGCAACGACCAGATCGCCGGTCGGCGCCAGTTGCTTCAGCATCGCCATGCCGAGATTGCCGGAGGCGCCGGTTATCAGCATGCGCGTCATCGCGCGGCCTCTGTCCGCGACATCCAGTGCGCCAGCGCAATGCCCGATATGGCGTGCCAGATGCCCCAGAACGCCGCAACGACGGCCATGCCGCCAAGACCTCCGAAGAAGGTGAAGATCAGGACAAGTCCCAGTCCGGAGTTCTGGATGCCGGTTTCGATGGTCACGGCGCGCCGGTCATACTCGGACAGGCCGGTCAGCCGCGCCAGAGTGTAGCCCCCGCCAAGCGCCAGGGCGTTGTGCAGGAAGACGAAGGCGGCGACCATGCCCGCATAGTTCAGGAAGAAAGTCCAGTTGGCGGCGAGCGCAAGGACGATGAAGGCCACGAAGATCGCCATGGAGAGCCATTGCATCGGCTTGCGGATCCTCGCCGATGCCTCCGGGCGCCAGGTGTTCAGCGCGATGCCCAGGAAAAGCGGCAGAATCAGCATGAAGGCGACCGTGATTGCGACGTATACGGGATCGATGAACGTCGTCTCGAGGATTTTCCGCGTCGGTTCGTAGAGGTTGCCCCAGAGCGCGATATTGGCTGGCGTCAGGGCAATCGCCCCGACCGTGGCGAAGGCCGTCATCGATACGGACAAGGCCGCATTGCCGCCGGCGCGGTGGGTTATGAAATTGGAAATATTGCCGCCCGGACAGGCGGCGACAAGTATCAGGCCAAGCGCGATCGAAGGGCGCGGCTGCAGCACAAGAATCATCAGGAAGGTCAGCACCGGCAACACGATGAATTGCGAGCACAGGCCGACGACGAGGGCTTTCGGCGCATGCAAAAGGCGCCGGAAATCGGATAGTCTCAGATCGAGGGCGATCGAGAACATCACGATCGCCAATATGCCGTTGAGCAACTGCAGGCTGCCCGGGCTGAAATTCAGCGTAATGGCGTCGATGTCGTTCATGCTTTTCCCCCGGAAAGCGAGGCGATGCGATCGGTGACGGCCTTGCGGTAGGTCGCCTTGTCGACATAGTAGGCCATGCGCGCCAGCTTGACATAATTCATGCCGCCGGTCAGCCGCTCGAAACCACGCGCCTTTTCGTCATGAATTTTTTGCGCCGCCTCGCTGCCCGATTTCAGACCCGCGATGTAGCGCGCGACCATCTCGGCCTGTTCATGGCGTCCCTGCCAGCCAAGGCCGGACGCCTCGACCATGCCGAGCACGAACAGATCGTCGCGATCCGGATGCATGCAATTGAGAAAGAGATGCGGCGCGTCGCCCTGCCAGTTGAGATATTGGCTGTCGATGAACGGATAGTGCAGGCGATAGCCGGTGGCGGCCAGCACCATATCATAGTCTGCCGAGGTTCCGTCCCTGAAATGGACCGTGTTGCCCTCGAAACGCGCAATGTCCGGGCGGATTGTGATGTCGCCATGGCCGGCGTGGAACAGAATGAGGGAATTGACCACCGGATGCGATTCGTAAAGCGCGTAGTCCGGTTTCGGGAAGCCGTATTTCTGCGGGTCGCCGACGAACCAGCGCAGGATCACGCCGTCGATGCGTCGCTTCAGCCACATCGGCAGCTTGATGGTGCCGCCGACGGTGTCGGCCGGTTTGCCGAAGACATATTTGGGTACGAAATAGTAGCCGCGCCGCATTGAAAGGTCGCAGCTTTTGCCGTGGTGGATGGCGTCGACCGCGATATCGCAGCCGGAATTTCCGGCCCCGATCACCAGCACCCGTTTGCCGTCAAACTGCTTCGGTGAGCGATACTGGCTGGAGTGGATCAGTTCGCCGGCGAAGTCGCCCTCGAACTCCGGCATGTTGGGTTCGGACAGCGTGCCGTTGGCGATCAGAACGCCGGCGAAGATTTTCTCCTCCTCGCCGCCGTCCGCATTGCGCCACCGAACGCGCCAGCCTTCGCCGCCCTCGCCGACCGGCTCTGTCGAGAGCACCTCGGTTTTGAAATGGTAGCGCCGATACAGATCGAAATGGCTGGCGAAGTCACGGAAGTAGTTCCGCATCTCCTTGTGTGAGGGATATTCGGCGACCTTGTCGGCCATCGGAAAATCGGTGAATTCGGTCATCCGCTTGGAGGATATGAGATGCGCCGTGTCGTACATGGTCGAGCGCGGGCCCTCGATATCCCACAGACCGCCGACATCGTCGTGCAATTCGAAGCCCTCGAAGAGGATTTTCTGTTCGACCAGGGTCTTCGCCATGGCGAGGCCCATTGGCCCGGCCCCGATCAGCGCCCAGGCGTCTGTCTTCTCAAAATCTTTGTTCGTTTGTTTGGCCATCCGTGTGGAAACTCCTCCATCCCACTCCAATTAATTTGAACGATCGTTAAAAATAGTGCAAGGTATTTTTATGAATGCGGTCAGGACGCAGGAATCACGGCGCCAAAGGGCGCCCTCGAAACGCTCGCTCGAAACCCGGGCCCGCGTACTCGACGCGGCCGAGAAGCTGTTCGCCGAGCATGGTTTCGACGGGGCGTCTCTGCGCGATATGGCCAGGCTCGCCGGGGTGCATCTCGCCCAGGTCAATTTTCACGGCGGCGCCAAGGAAGATCTTTTCTTCACCGTCGTCGCGCGACGCGCGGGCGAGTTGTCCCAATTGCGCATGGAGGCGCTTGAAGATGTAAAGGCGCGTGGCCGACCGACGGTCAGAAGCGTTCTCGAGGCGTTCATTCACCCTTATCTGGACCGGGCGGCGCATGGCGGTCCGCAATGGCTGGCATACGCCAGGCTGATCGCCCATGTCTCGACCGACATTCGATGGCGGCATGTCAGCGAGGCCTGCTTCGATCCGGCCGCGACCGCCTTTGCCCGCGAAATCGCGATGCTATATCCGGGCGGCGACCACAGAAAAATCGCGGCGGCTCTGGTTTTTTCGGTGTCGGCGATGTTGTCGCTGACGACCGCCCGTTGGCGCATCGACGCGCTGGCCGGAGCCGAAGCAGGCGACATTTCGATGGAGGACTGCCTTCTCGACTATTGCGAGGCGGGAATCAGGGCTGCTCTTTCTTAAACCGGGCGCCGTCGGCCTCGAACAGGAGAGAAGCGGCGAGCATGCGGCGCAGCCATGTCTCGAAGGCGCGCACTTTTTCGGATTTGCGCCTGTGAAGCCCAGTGACCAACCAGTAGGAAAAGCCTGTTGGATGGCAACCCGGCAGGGGCGCCACGAGCCGTCCCATCTCGAGCGCATCGAAGGCCAGCGTTTCCCAGGCAAGAAACACGCCCTGGCCGGCGACGGCGGCGTCGAGACACAGCGATCCGTCGGAGAAGCGGGGGCCGTCGCCCAGCATCGACTGGTCATATCCCTGGGGCGCCAGCCAGGTGTTCCATCGAAACATTTCGCCCTCGTCGCGAATGATCGGAACATGCGCCAGATCCTCGATCTTCCGGATTTTCGCGCCGATCGCCGGGCTGCAGACCGGAAACACCCGGTGTTCGACCAGCGCCTCGGCCTGCACGTCCGTCCAGCCGCCCTTGCCGACGCGAATGCAGACGTCGACATCCGACAATTCGGGATTGATGAGCGCGATCGAAGCGTCAACCCGGACGCGGATTTCAGGGTGTTCCTTGTAGAAATCCGTCAGGCGCCACACCAGCCACTTGCCGGCGAATACGGGGGCGACCGAAACGGTCAGCGCATCGCTGTTCGCCTGTTCCGCGACGGACACCGCCGTTGAAAGTTCGGCCATCCCCGCCGTGAGATGACGCATCACCTCCCGGCCTCGCGGCGTCGGTTCGAGACCTTTCGCCTTCCTGTCGAACAGCGGCCGGCCAAGCTGCTGTTCGGTCTTCTGGATCTGCTGGCTCACCGCGCCAGGGGTCACGCCGAGTTCGTCGGCGGCAAGACGCAGATTGCCATGCCGGCCGACCGCCTCGATCGCCCGCAATCCGGACAGATGGACCCGATTCAGGTTTTTCATTCAGTTTTTCTAAAACACCGACCAAAGAAAGTCGATGGAAACTGGTCAGTTCAGTCCGATATGTATTGAGCTATGCTAAAACTTATTCGAAATCTCATCCGACAGCTATTGCCGGTCCGGCGCATTTGCAAGGCGCCGGACGTCAGTTGGAGATGCGACCCGCTCTCCCATCCCGATCTGCGCGCCATGTCGGCCCGCGATCTGGGTGACACGCCCTTCGATCCGACCCGGTTCTGCTGAACCGGGTTGCAAACAGGTTCGAAGGCCGGAACACCACTTTCGCCGAATTCGACGCAAATGTCAGCTCCGTCTTCGGGGCGCTGGAACAGTCAGGCGCCGCCAGGATCGCGTATCTCGGCAAAAACAGTGATTGGGCTTTCGAGCTGTATATCGGCGCCGGCCGGGCCGGCGGCGTTTTCGCGCCCATCAACTGGCGCCTGGCGCCACGCGAGGTCGCGCAGATCATCGAAACCTTCGAGCCGGACTTGCTGTTCGTCGGTCCCGAGTTCCATGACGCCGTTGAGGAAAACTCGGGCGAACTTCCGGATTATCTGGGTTTCGTCGCCATGCCGGTCGCCCACTTCAAGTGCCCGAAAACGGTTGACTTGGTCGCGCAAATGCCACGCAATGCGACGGGAAAGCTCCTGAAGCGGGAATTGCGCAAACCCTACTGGGAAGGCCGCGCGCGACAGGTGAATTGATAATCATGGCGCATCCGCATGGTCGACAAATACGAAAAAGCCCGCAGGGCGGAACTGCTGCGGAAGAAAGGTCTCCGTTCTCGTCCGAAATCGATTGAGGGCGTCAAGCCACGGTTCCCGAACTATCTTGTTCCATACGCCTGTTTCGAATGTCGCCGATCCGTCAAAATTCCCCCGCGATGTAAGTTCGCGCGGTGTCCGCAATGCGGGGGTGAGCTTCACTGGATGGGACGCGCGTTCAAACCACCGCGGAGAACGGACCTCAAGCAATGGATGAAAGTTGAAAAGCTCCGCATGGCCGGCTTTCTGTTTGCGAGTTTTTACAACTACAAGGACGCGGAAGCCTATCCCGAGACGTTGCGGGAGGTTGACGACTTCATAGAGCGCAATCCGGACCATCCAATGCGCATACAAACTTCGTCAGCGAATGATTGACGATGGATGCTTTGCAAACCTTGCTTATCGCCGGTCGGCGATGTCCATTAAGTCACTCGGACCCATGCGTGCAGACGCACAGCTTGTTGCCGTCCGGGTCGCGGAAATAGGCGCCGTAGTAGTGGGCGTGATATTCGGGTCTGAGCCCCGGTTCGCCTTCTGAAACAGCTCCTGCCGCAATGGCCGCGTTGTAGGCGGCGTCGACCTGTGACCGCGATGAGGCAAGGAATGCCGTCATGGAGCCGTTGCCGACCGTCGCTGCTTTGCCGTCCAAGGGTGTGTTGATAACGAAGAGCGGTCGGTCGGCGTCTGGCGCCTTCCAGCCAGCCCAGGGCTGGTCGTCCTCGCGGAACTTCAGTTCGAAACCAAGCAATGACAGGATAGGGTCGTAAAAGGCGAAAGCCCTTTCGAAATCGGACACGCCGACGGTAACATGCGAAAACATCGGATTCCTTCTTGTCGCGCGGAGAGTGTCGCTGTAGAGCAGGGATAACCGGCCGGGTGGATGATGCTGTCCGTCCCGCCAGTCCGTCAAGGCGTTCGCAGCGCGGTCGCCGGGAATGTCAGCGAAGATTGCCCGAGTGGGAGAGTATATCCATGAGTGAAGACAGCAACGATATTCACAGCCGAATCAAGGCGCTTGGCGACCGGATCAAGGCGCATCGCGAGAAACTCGAGCTGCATGGCCTGTTCGCCAGGGATCACCAGATCACGGAAAAGGAATTGCATTCCCGCTGGAGCGAGTTGAAGTCGGAAGTCGAATCCCAGACGCACGACCACGAAACAGCGCACAAGAAAGCCGACTGGCTGCACAAGTCGATCATGAAATGGGTCGACGCGGTCGATCTCGACTACAAGGCCTGAGGATTCCGGCGAAAGCCGGATTTCAACAGCAAGAAGCGGAGTGTAGCGGATTGTCTCCCGTGGCTTGATAGCCTCTTCAACAGGAGGGTCTCATGTCCGTCATTTTCAAACCGCTTCCCACAGAAATCGTCCGCGCCCTGCAAGCAGGTGGTCCGGACGCCTATGGCGACCCGCCCGAACGCCGTTTCTCGGAAGGGACGGGCACACCCTGCCGACATTGTCTGAAGCAAGTCGCAGCAGGAAAGCCCTATCTCGTCGTCGCCTACCGGCCGTTCGAAACGCTGCAGCCCTATGCCGAGACAGGACCGTTGTTCCTGTGCGCCGAAACCTGCGAGCCGGCCGCCCCGTCCGGATCGGCGCCGGAAATGCTTGAAAGCCCGAACTACATCGTCCGCGGCTACAACGCCGAAGAGCAGATCATCTATGGAACGGGAGCCGTGACGCCGACCGCAGAAATCGGCGCGCAAGCAGAATCGATCTTCGCCGATGAGGCGGTCGCCTTCGTGCATGTGCGCTCAGCGACCAACAATTGCTATCAGTTCCGAATCGAGCGCGCTTGACCGGCGATCGGAGTTGGCGGGTTTTGCCCTGACGCGGTAAGGTCGCCGGATGACCAAACGTCTGATCATCGTGACGGCGGACGAGAGCTGCCGCGAGCGCATTCTCAAGATCGCGGAAGAGGCCCAGGCGCTCGACTGTCGTCTCTACGCCATCGACGGGAATGACGGCCAGCAGGCCGTGCACCTGCTCGTCGGCGACCGGAACCGGCAGGAAGTTCTGGACCAGCTGCAAAGCGCGGTCGCTTCGAACGGCGATTGGCGCATCACGATCCTTCCCGTGGAAGCGAGCCTGCCGCGCGAGGAGATTACGGACGAGGAAAGACGCCAGGCGCTGGAAGGAACCTCCGGCGAAAGCCGCGAGGAGCTCTATAACGACGTTTCACGCGGCGCGAAGCTGGATGTGAACTTCTTCGTTTTCGCCGCACTGTCCACTGTCGTGGCGGCGATCGGCCTGCTTCAGGACAATGTGGCCGTCGTCATCGGCGCCATGGTGATCGCGCCGTTGCTCGGCCCGAATCTCGCCTTTGCGCTGGGCGTTGCGCTCGGCGATCAGAAACTGATGGGGCGGGCCGTCCTGACCAATGCAGCCGGGATCGTCTTCACGCTTGCGATCTGCATGGTGCTTGGACTGCTCCTGCCAGTGAATCTTGCGAGCCACGAGTTGATGGCCCGCACCGAAACCGGTTTCGACGGCATTGCGCTGGCGCTGGCGTCCGGCGCGGCCGCGGCGCTCTCATTGTCGACGGGGCTGTCTTCGGCGCTGGTCGGGGTCATGGTTGCGGTGGCGCTTTTGCCGCCGGCCGCGACCGTCGGGCTGATGCTGGGCGCCGGTCACCTCGATCTGGCGCTCGGCGCGCTGACTCTGCTCGCCGTCAATATCGTGTGCCTCAATCTGTCCGCCCAGCTGACTTTCGTCTTGCGCGGCGTGCGCCCGCGCACCTGGTTCGAGAAGAAAAACGCCCGGCGGGCCGTGCGCGTCAACGCCGCGATCTGGTTCGCGCTGCTCGCGCTCCTGACGGCCCTGCTTTTGCTGCGGTTCTACGACCTGCTCTGAACGCCGGGTTGTTTTCCGGTGAGGCGGTCATAATGCGACCGCGCCTCCTCGATGCGCCGGGTATTCTCCCGTGTCCAGTCGGCGAGACGGGAGACCGGTTCGAGCAAATCATGGCCGAGCTCGGTCAATTCGTACCTGACGCTTGGCGGGCTGGTCGGCTCGACGGTGCGATTGACGAATCCGTCCCGTTCAAGGTTGCGCAGGGTCGTCGTCAGCATCTTCTGCGAAATGCTGCCGATCCGCCGCTTCAATTCGCTGAAGCGCAGGCTCTCGGTTCCGAGAAAGGTCACGACCATCACCGTCCACTTGTCGCCGACACGGGAAAGCATCTGCGAGATGGCGCGGCATTCGGCAGTTTCGAGATGGTTATCAGGTTTCAAAAAAGTGCCTCCTTGCCAATCCGCTCATGCGCACTTTAATAGTGGTATATATTATATACCACCTGACCAAAGGAGACCAGTATGCCCCGAATAGCCGTCATTATCGGTTCGACCCGCGACACCCGTTTCGCCGAAAAGCCGGCCCAATGGATCGCAGATTTTGCCAAATCTCGCGGCGACATGGAAGTGGAGCTCGTCGATATCAAGGACTTCGACCTTCCTTTCTTTAATGAAGCAGCCTCCAATTTATGGATGCCGTCCAGTGATCCGAACGCTGTGCGCTGGCAGAACAGGATTGGCGAATTTGACGGATACATCTTCGTCACGTCGGAGTACAACCGGTCGATCCCGGCGTCTCTGAAGAATGCGCTCGATCAGGCCTACAAGGAATGGATGAAAAAGCCTGCGGCGATTGTCGCCTATGGCGGCGTGGGCGGGGCGTTCGCGGCCGATCACCTGCGCACCATCGCCATCGAACTGCAGATGGTTCCGGTGCGTGGCGCCGTGCATATTGGCGGCGGCGAGTTCATGAAGGTCCATCCCATGGGCGAGAACAAGCCGATGAGCGAGATCGAACCGGTGCTGACTCCGGGCGCGACCGCCATGCTCGACAGTCTCCTTTGGTGGGCCAACCTCACGAAAAAGGGACGCGAGGAGGATCTCGTCAAAGAGGCCGCATAGTTCGATCTCCGTCGAAGCATTGACGGTGACAGTCGTGCCAGAGTGGTTCCGGTATCAACGAGAAACCGGAACCATGATCACCTGCTTCATTCGCTATCACATCGACCCCACGAAAAAACAGCAATTCGTCGACTATTCCCGAAACTGGGGCGAGGCAATTCCGCGCTGCGGCGCAGACCTCATAGGATATTTCGCGCCGCATGAGGGGTCGGCGACGCTGGCCTACGGCGTCTACACTATCGAAAGCCTGGCGGCCTATGAAGAGTACCGCCGGCGGCTTGCCGAAGATCCGCTCGGCAGACGGAATTACGAATTCGCACAGCGCGAGAAGTTCATCCTTCGTGAGGACCGCACCTTCCTGAAGCTCGCCTCCGCGCCGCATGGCGACAGCCGCATGTTCGACGCTGAATGAGCGCGCGAGCCGGACGCGGGCGGGAATTCGCACTGCTTGCTCTGCTGGCCATACTCTGGGGGTCGTCCTATCTTTTCCTCAAGATCGCGGTGACGGAAATCCCGCCGCTCACGGTGATTGCGATAAGAGTTGCGGTCGCGGCGCTTGTGCTTATGACGGTGCTGGCGGTTCGGGGAGAGACCCTGCCGCGCGACATCGCGACTTGGCGGATGCTTTTTGTCCAGTCTTTCTTCACCAGCATCGGGGCCTGGACGATCCTCGCCTGGGGAGCGCAATATGTTGAGAGCAGTCTCGCCAGCGTTCTCAATTCCACATCCCCCATTTTTGTCTTTTTCATAACGTTGATTGTCACGCGACATGAAAGGGTCGGTTTGTTGCGGTTTGCCGGTGCCTGTCTCGGCCTCGCCGGCGTTGTGCTGATTGTCGGCGTCGACGCCTTGCAGGGCCTTGGTCAGCAGGTTGCAGGTCAGCTTGCGGCCGTTGCGGGCGCCCTTCTCTATGCCTGCGCGGCCATTTATGGTCGCCGGTTCACGCTTATGACGGCGCCGGTGATCGCGGCCGGAACCATGGTTTCGGCTATGGCGGTTCTCGTGCCGGTCTGCATGATTGTCGACCGACCATGGACGCTTGATCCGTCGACCGCTGCGATCATGTCCGCCGTGATATTGGGCGTGTTCAGCACCGGCCTTGCGCTGTTGATCTATTTCCGTCTCGTCCGAACGCTCGGCTCTCTGGGCGTCGCCAGTCAGTCCTATCTGCGCGCCGGCGTTGGCGTGTTTCTGGGTGTTGCGTTTCTCGGAGAACGGTTGAGTTTCACAGTCGTCATCGGGCTGGTTGCAGCGGTTCTGGGCGTCGCCCTGATCAATTCTCCACCGACTGGCCGAAGACGGCAATAGCTATACCGAGGACGGTCAGCGCCGCAAAAAGCGCCGTTCGCCACCATTTGTCCCCCACCCGGCGGGCCGAGACCAGCGCGATCATGGACTGGATGGCGTAGTAGGCGGCAAAGGCGCGCGACGCATAGGTGATGATTTCGAAGATATTGGCGGTCCAGGTCAGGGCAAGACCGATCAACGTCAGCAGGACATAGGCCATTTGCGGCGTGATGCGGTTCTGGGTCAATTCCGCGAATAGCCCGCCGGAGCCGCTGGTGTCTGCAACGGCCGCGCTGAATTGCGCCGCGAGCGCCGCCGCCACCAGAAGCACCGGCAGGATTGGCGCGATGACGCTCATCATGTCGACGATTGCGGTTTCCGTCAGCACAAAGGCGTCACTTTCGAACAGGAATACAAGCAGCAGGATGTAGATCATGTAGATGACTGTGGTGACGATCTGCGCCCATCGCATCGAGACGATTCGCGTGCGGAAATCGTATTCGGCGCCGAGATAGCGCGAGGTCTCGAATCCCTGCACCGTGATAATCAGGCCGAACGCAAGCAGCAGGGCAGGCATGCCGCCAAGCGCCGGTTCGTTGTAGACCAGTGCGCCGTCGGCGCTCTTTCCGAAGAAGAAGACTGCGAGAGCGACCAGCAGACCGGCGATGATCGCGAGCTTGGCCGAGACGGAGACATATTCCATCCCTTCCAGCGCCCGAAAGCCGCGCGTCCAGCCGACATACAGGATCAGTATCAGTATCGCCGATGTCAGAAGCCTTGCATGGAAGGTGTCGTTGACGGTTGTCAGGCTGACGCTGAAAGCGCCGAACAGGTTGAGATAATAGGCGACCGAGATGATGTAGGCAAAGCCGAGACACCAAGAGGCGAGCATCTCGAGCCCCTCGGCGAACCGGCTTCTTTCCCCGTCCGCGATCGTCTTGATGTTGTAGCGGACGACGCTTCCGAAGAGATAGGAACCGATACATAGGCCGGCCATGACCAGCGGCGCATACATGCCATAGGACGCGTCGAGAATGGGTCCGAGCACAAGAAATCCGCTGCCGATGATGGAGGCGAGCGGCGTCGTCATTGCGCGCCAGACAATGGACTGGCGCAGTCTCGGCGACCAGAGGACGAATCCTGTGCCGAGAACGGTTGCAATGACGATGGCGTTGAGCATTGCCACGGAAAGCAAATCCTGTTGCCAGATGCCCCGAAAAGGAAACGATTGGCCGGCAATGTCAAGATCACCGGCTGCCCATTGCGTCCGCAGCCGCTTTGCGTTTCATACAATGGGACACGGAGAGCGACGCTATGACAACGACGGACTGGAAAAACCAATCACCCGACATCGTTCTCGATTTCTGGTTTCCCGACAACGGGCACGAGGCGTCGCTGGAGACGCACAGGGACTTCTGGATCTGGCGCATGCGCGGCGGGGTCGACGAAGCGATCTGCTCCGATTTTGCGGAACTGACCGAGGCGGCGGCGCGAGGCCTGCTCGACCACTGGGCGCAGACGCCCTGCGGCAGGCTCGCTCTCGTCATCGCGCTCGACCAGTTTCCGCGTTCACTATGGCGCGGAACGCCCGGCGCCTACGCCCAGGATATCAAGGCGGCCCGGCTTGTGCTTGAAGCCGTCGAAAACGGTCATTATGAGGCGCTGGAGCACCCTTGGGAAAAGCAGTTCTATCTCATTTCCATCGGCCACTGCGAGGGGCCGGATCACCTCAAGCGCATGCGGATGCTCAGGCCGTACGCGCTTGCCATCCTCGAAGAGGCGCCGAAACATCTGGTCCCGTCCTACCGGCGTTCACTCGAACAGAACGACATCGTCACAGGCGTCATCGAACGTTTCGGTCGGCATCCGCATCGCAACGCCATACTCGGGCGAGTCTCGACTGCGGACGAGGAGGCGTATATCGCCGCGGGAGAGTTCCCGCACGAGCGCGAGATCCCGAAGACGCTGATATGATATCGCGTTTCTACTTCGTCTGCCGGCGTTGCCTGACTTCGAAAAGAGCGGCCTCCAGGGCGTTTTCGATGTGCTCGCTGTCGTCGCGATCAAGGCCGGCGAGATCCACGTGAAGATGGAAATGCTCTGAATTGCGATCGATCACGTCGCCTGCTTCGTCGTCGACAAGGTCGTGAATGCCCTCAACGACATAGGGCACAACCTCGCGGCTGATGCCTTTTAGAGATATTGGCTCCAGAGCGCGCGCCTTGATGATGTTCTGCACCAGCGCATAGGTTTCGTAGCTGATCACGATGCCGCCCGGCTCCGCGATCGATTCCAGCCGCGCCGCCAGATTGGCCTCGGCGCCGATGATCGTGTAGTCCATCCGGTCCGCGCTGCCGAAATTGCCGACATTGCAGTAGCCGGTGTTAATGCCCATGCGCGACTGGAAGGGCGCTTCAATTCCCTGCCGCCGCCATTCCCGGTTCAGCTCGACCATGCGGCGCTGCATGGCGATCGCCATCTCGATACAGGCCTGGGCGTCGCCGGCGGCGCCCTTCGTTTCCGGATCGCCGAAGAAGACCAGAATGGCGTCGCCAATGAATTTGTCCACCGTGGCGCCGTATTCATGAGCGATCTTCGCCATTTCCGTGAAATACTCGTTCAGAAGGTTCGTCAGTTCCTCCGGCTGCAGCCGTTCGGAAGTAACCGTGAAATCCTTGATGTCGGAAAAGAAGATGGTGAGCTTCTTGCGCTCCGTCGAAATGACGGCGTCGCGGGCGCCGCTGAAAATCGACTTGTAGACCTGCGGCGACAGATATTTCGAGATCTTCATGGAGACCGATGCGAGGAACGAGTTCGCCTCTTCGAGTTCGTTGTTCATCCGACCGAACTGGACGGCCTGACGCCATTGCAGGAAGGCGAAGGCCAGACCGAAAGAGCCTGCAGCCAGCAGGTACAGCAGCAAATACTTGAACGAGAAGATGTTCGCCGCGATCGGCTGCTCCAGCGTAATCGACTGGATGCCGCGTATGTCGCCTGCCTCCCAGTCCTGGCGAGGGCTCAGCGGATGGCTGTTGTGGCAGGCGACGCAGGCCTTTCCCATGACAATGGGAACCGCCATGCGGATCTGCCGGCTGAGCGCCGAGCCGGATATTTCCGTCACGCTCGCGTCGGGATCGCCCTTCGCCCTGAGTTGCTGTAGCGCCGACATCTCGAAGCTGTCCAGATTGTGCGGAGCGCGGCTCTTGAAGGGCTCATCCGAAACGAAGCGATAGCGAATGCTGTTGCCGACCACATCGATCACTTGGCCAAGCTCGATGGAAAGCGTGGCCGGTATCGGGATGCCGCCGTCGATTTCGCGATAATTCTGAGCCGGCGTGGTGTCGCCATGGTTTGCCAGCACCCGTCCGACGACGTTGGAGGAATAGTAGCCGCGAATTTCTGAAATCATCGAGTTGAGCTGGCCGGCCTGCCGGTTCAGCGAGGTGTTCGACAGATCTCTCAGATCCAGCCAGACGGCGACAGGCAGGGCCACAAGGGCCAGGACAACGAACAGGCTGAACCACAGCGGATGCTCCATCAAAGCGCGGCCGATCCTGTCGGCGGCGGCGGATAGGCCGCCTGACGGGTCGGGACTGTGCTGCGGCTCTGCCATCGCGTGTCACGTCCTCTGCTGGTTGCAGATTAGTCAAGTAACACAACCTGCTATTTCGCGACAGTATAAACCGGTTTCGGTTAACGCAGGCCTTATTTTCGTCAGTCTTTCGTCGCCATCGAAGGCGGCGTCACCACGCGCCGAGCGGCGACCGCCTCGCGATGCGAAATGAAGGTCGCGGCGGCGACGACGATGCCGCCGCCGAGCATCACGAAGGGATCGAGCGGTTCGCCGAACAGGATGATGCCGATAAGCGCCGCCCATACCAGCTGAAGAAACTGGATCGGCTGGGTGATGGTGATGGGCGCCGCGCGAAACGCGCGCGTCATCGTAAAATGCCCCAGGGTCGCCACAGCCGCCGTCATGGCCAGCCATAACGTGTCCGATAGCGACGGGGTCGTCCAGGTGAAGACGGCGAAGGGCAGCAGAATCAGTGTGCAGAATATCGAGAGCATCAGCACGATTTCGGAAACGTCGGCTTTTTCGGTCAGGTGCTTGGCGAGCAGAAAGGACGTTGCAAATAGCGGGGCTGCGCAGAGCTGAGCGATCTGGCCGCTGGAAAACTCGCTCAAGCCTGGCCTGAGGATCACCATTGTGCCGAGCAGACCCACCACGAGCGCGCTAATGCGCCGCGCATGCAGTTTCTCATTCATGAACAGGGCGGCGCCAATGGTTACGAACAGCGGCGCGACATATCCGAGCGCAGTGACTTCGGCGATCGGGAGGCGGGCCATTGCGTAGAACCACATGATCACGGCGATGCCGTGGATCGTGCCGCGGATCGCGTGCAGTTTCATGATGGCGGGTTTTGGCGGCCGCTTCATAATCCGTATCAGCATGGGTAAAAAGAAGAGGACGCCGAACGCATAACGCAGGAAGGCCGCCTCCGACGCGGATACGCTTGTGCCGACAAAGCGCACGATGCCGGTGACGCAGGCGAAACACAGCGTCGTCAGCACCATCCACCCGATGCCCGCCATTACGGAGTCGGTTCGGCGTGTCGCGGTGTCGCTCATGAAGTCGTCCTGTCAGGAAACGGGAGGCGGGACCTCATTTCCGGGGTCGCCTGCCGAAAGGAAGCCCAGCATGCACAGATTTGCCATTCGAACAAGTTGGGGACGTCGACTGGCTGCGCCAACGCTTCCTGTACAAGCGCTGCGGCGTCCGCCGGACTTGACAATTGCTGCGCGATCCTGTTTACCGCGCCCACTATCCGCGAAGAGTTGAAACTCCGAGCCGCTGACCGGGACCCGCAAAGGTGTAAAGAGATCCCGGAAGCCAACATCCGGCAGCGCAGTGCGCCCCCGGGTGGGTTTTTGCATTGCGCCGGTCTTTGGTCCGGCTAAATCGGCAAGCCGGGGTTGCGATCACGTGGATGAAGAACGATCTTTCGGGGAATGACCCTCGGGAGAGAAGGATTGATGGATGTTTGAAAGCCTGCAGGACCGCCTCGGTTCCATTCTGAACGGACTGACCGGCCGTGGCGCGCTGTCCGACAAGGATGTGTCGGCTGCGCTGCGCGAAGTGCGCCGGGCGCTGCTCGAAGCCGACGTTGCGCTCGAAGTCGTGCGCGATTTTACCGACAAGGTGCGTGAGAAAGCCGTCGGCTCCGAGGTCCTCAAATCCATCAAGCCCGGCCAGATGGTCGTCAAGATCGTCCATGACGAACTGGTCGAAATGCTGGGCTCCGAAGGTGTTGCAATCGATCTGAACGCGCCGTCTCCGGTCGTCGTTATGATGGTCGGCCTGCAGGGCTCGGGCAAGACCACGACCACCGGCAAGATCGCCGCGCGGCTGACCCAGCGCGACCGTCGCAAGGTGCTGATGGCCTCGCTCGACACGCGCCGTCCGGCGGCCCAGGAGCAATTGCGTCAGATCGGCGAGCAGACGGGCGTCGAAACCCTGCCGATCATTCCCGGTCAGTCGCCCACCGACATTGCCGGCCGCGCCGTCCAGGCGGCGAAGCTTGGCGGCCACGACGTCGTCATCCTCGATACGGCCGGCCGCACCCATATCGACGAGCCGTTGATGGTCGAGATGGCCAACATCCGGCAGAAGGCCAACCCGCATGAAATCCTGCTGGTGGCCGACGCCCTGACCGGTCAGGACGCCGTCAACCTCGCCCGCAATTTCGACGACCGCGTCGGAATTACCGGTCTCGTGCTGACCCGCATGGACGGCGACGGACGCGGCGGCGCGGCGCTTTCCATGCGCGCGGTCACCGGCAAGCCGATCAAGCTCATCGGCGTCGGCGAGAAGATGGACGCGCTCGAGGAATTCCATCCCAAGCGCATCGCCGACCGCATTCTTGGCATGGGCGATATCGTGTCGCTGGTCGAAAAGGCCGCCGAGACGATCGATGCGGAAAAAGCGCAGGCCATGGCCGAGCGCATGAAGGCCGGCAAGTTCGATCTCAATGACCTGGAAGACCAGCTCAAGCAGATGCAGAAGCTCGGCGGCGTCGGGGGCATCATGGGCATGATGCCCGGCGTCGGCAAGATGAAGGACCAGATGGCGGCGGCCGGTGTCGACGATTCGATCTTCAAGCGCCAGCTCGCGATCATTTCCTCGATGACGCGCCGCGAACGCGCGCATCCCGAACTTCTGAAACATTCGCGTAAAAAGCGGATCGCCGCCGGATCCGGCACCAGCGCGGCTGACATCAACAAGCTGCTCAAGATGCATCGCCAGATGGGCGACATGATGAAATCCATGGGCGGCAAAGGCAAGAAGGGCGGCATGCTCGGCAAGATGATGGGCGGTCTCGGCGGCGGCCTTGGAGGCATGGGCGGAATGGGCGGCATGCCGGACCTGTCCTCGATGGATCCGAAGCAGCTCGAGGCCCTGCAGAAACAGGCTCAGGCGGCGGGTCTCGGCAAGGGGAGCGGAGGGCTTCCCGGTCTTGGAGGAGGAATGCCCGGAGCGGGCGGATTGCCGGGGCTTGGCGGCCCGCGGCTTCCCGGATTGCCCGGCGTTCAGAAAAAGAAGTGAGAGGACAATGAGCACCGATCCGCAACAGCAGCTCGCCGAGCTCCGCCGCTCCATCGACAATTTCGACGCGGCGCTGATCCATATTCTTGCGGAACGGTTCCGCTGCACCCAGGCCGTCGGACGCCTCAAGGCGGAATTCGACATGCCGCCGGCCGATCCGGACCGGGAGAAGACACAGGTCGAACGGTTGAGGCGTCTCGCCGCGGAAGCCGATCTCGACACCGATTTCGCCGAGGCGTTCCTGAACTTCATCATCAAGGAAGTCATCCGGCACCACGAAGCTTTTCGCGAGGAGGCGGCGGCCAGATAGCCGCGCGCAGACGCGAACGGAACAGGCCGCCGCGGCGGTCGTAAACAAAAACGAACGAGTAACGAAGGAATAGAACTCATGGCACTGAAAATTCGTCTGGCCCGTGGCGGCTCCAAAAAGCGTCCCTACTATCATGTCGTCGTCGCCGACGTGCGTTCGCCGCGCGACGGCCGCTTTATCGAAAGACTTGGCATGTGGAACCCGATGCTCCCGAAGGACGCCCAGCGCGTCGAACTGAACGAGGAGCGCGTCAAGCACTGGCTGGATCAGGGCGCGAAGCCGACCGACCGCGTGCTGCGCTTCCTGGATGAGGCTGGCCTCGCCAAGCGTCCCGCCCGCAACAATCCGAACAAGGCTCTGCCCGGCAAGAAGGCGCAGGAGCGCATCGACGAGCAGAAGGCCAAGGCAGAAGAAGCGGCTGCAGCCGCCGCCGCTGCCGAAGAGGCTCCCGCCGAGGAAGCCGCCGCCGAATAGGCGGCGGGACGGAGCGGCGGGCCAGGCGGTTCCCGCTCCCTATGGATCTGACTGCGGATGTCGGGCGGCAAACAACCGGTGCTCATGGCTGTGATCGGCGCGCCGCACGGCGTCAGGGGAGAGGTGCGGGTCAAGCCCTTCGGCGAAGACCCGCTTGCGCTTGGCGACTACGGACCGCTGTTCGACGACAAGGGCAATACCTATCAAGTCAAGGCGATCCGGCCCTCCAAAACGGTCGTCGTCGTGCGCTTCGACGCAGTCAACAGCCGGGAGCAGGCCGAAGCCCTGAACGGAACCGAGCTCTTCATCGATCGGTCCCGCCTGCCGGATGACGCGCTCGACGATGACGAGTATTTCCAGGCCGATCTCATCGGGATGACCGTCCGCGACGCCGAGGCGAAGGATTACGGACAGGTAATCGCCATTCACGATTTCGGCGGCGGCGACATTATCGAGCTTCGCAAGGGCGACGCCCGTTCGGTGATGATCCCATTCAACGGGGACGCGGTCACGGACATCGATATGGAAGGCCGGATAATAATGGTTTCGCCGCTCGCGGCGGGCCTCGAAGACGAAGGCGAGCCAGGTCCTGGCAGCCGCAAGCGGCGTCCGCCGCGCCGCAAGCAGGCGGAGCAGGGCGATTGAGTTTCCGCGCGAGCCTTCTCACCCTCTATCCGCAGATGTTTCCGGGGCCGTTGTCCGTGTCGCTCGCCGGCCGGGCGCTCGAGCGCGGCGACTGGTCGCTTGAAACCGTCCAGATCCGCGATTTTGCGACCGACCGGCATCGCAGCGTCGACGACACGCCGGCCGGCGGCGGCGCCGGCATGGTGCTCAAGGCCGACGTGCTGGCCCGCGCGATCGATCATGCAAGCCCTGAGGGCGACGCGCGGCCAAGGCTTCTCATGAGCCCGCGCGGCGCGCCGCTGACCCAGGAGCGCGTGCGCGCGCTGGCGAAGGGCGAAGGCGTCGTCATCGTCTGCGGCCGTTTCGAGGGCGTCGACCAGCGGGTGATCGACGGCCGCGATCTGGAAGAGGTTTCGGTCGGCGACTATGTCCTGTCCGGCGGCGAGCCGGCGGCGATTGTCATGCTCGACGCGATCGTGCGGCTTTTGCCCGGCGTCATGGGCAATGCGCATTCCGGGCAGTCGGAAAGTTTCGAAAACGACCTTCTCGAGTATCCGCAATACACGAAGCCGCAGGTCTTCGAGGCACGGCCGATTCCGGACGTGCTGTTGTCCGGCAACCATGCGGAGATCGACCGCTGGCGCCGGGAGCAGGCGGAGGCGTTGACCATGCGTCGCCGTCCGGACCTTCGCGAACGCAAAAAAAACCTGCAAAAGGGATGACATGGCGGGGTTCATGGTGTAATAGCCCCGGCAATTCGGACCAATCCGAGAACCATCAAGCAAAGAATGGCGTAAACGCTCCTGCCGTAAAGGCGCCCCTTGAGGCTTTGACCAAGAGGACATTCGAGAGCGCTCTGGCTGTTTCAGAAGAAAGAAAGGTCAAGGGCCATGGATATTATCCGTGAAATCGAGGCTGAGGAAGCCGCGCGTATCGAAGCAAAACGCAAACTGCCGGAGTTTTCCGCCGGCGACACCGTGCGCGTTCTGGTTCGCGTGACGGAAGGAACGCGCACCCGCGTTCAGGCCTATGAAGGCGTCTGCATCGCACGCTCCGGCGGCGGCATCAACGAGAACTTCACTGTTCGCAAGATTTCCTATGGCGAAGGCGTCGAGCGCGTTTTCCCGGTCTACTCGCCGCTGGTCGAAGGCGTCGAGGTCGTGCGCCGCGGCAAGGTCCGTCGCGCCAAGCTCTATTATCTGCGTGACCGCCGCGGCAAGTCTGCGCGCATCACCGAAAACACCAATGTTCGCGCGCGCAAGCTGAACGAAGCCGAGCGCAAGGCGATCGCCGACGAAAAGGCCCGTATCGAGGCCGAAAAGATCGCAGCCGCTGAAGCGCTGGCGGCCGAAAAGGCAGCCGCGGAAGCCGCTGAAAAGGAAGCAGCCGCAAAGGCGGCGGCCGAAGCAGCGGCAGCAGAAGAAGCGCCGGCTGAAAACAGCGGCGAATAAGCCTCCGCCATCTTTCACAGATTATCGAACGCGCCTCCTGTCGGGGGCGCGTTTTGTTTTGGGGGACCGAATACCAGGCGCCGTCTGAATAACTTGTGCAGTCCGTCGATTTCATGGAAAGATGAGACATCGGCGCCGGCCCCGTTCGGCGCAGCCTGCGATATATTCGTTTCATCGGGAGACATCCATGACACTGTTCAAGACAGCTTTCACAGCCCTTGCCGCGCTTGCGGTCTCCACGGCCGCCGCCGTCGCCTCCGAACTTCCGGATTTCGGCGGACGCAATATCGTCGTGGTGACGGAGAACGCCTATCCGCCGCTGCAATTCATCGATCCGAAGACCGGCGATCAGATCGGCTGGGAATATGATGCGATGAACGAGATCGCGAAGCGGCTCAATATCAACGTCAGCTACCAGAACACGAGCTGGGATGCGATGATTCAGGCGGTCTCCGACGGTCAGTACGATATCGGCATGACCGGCATCACCATCAAGGAAGACCGCAAGGAGAAGGTGGATTTTTCCGATCCCTATATGCGGTCGCAGATGTTCATGCTGGTGCGCGGCGATGAAGAGCGGTTCAGCGACGCCGCCTCGTTCGCCGCCTTCGAAGACGGCCTCGTCGGCGCACAGGCCGGCACCACGCCGTTCTATGTCGCCGTCTATGACGTGCTCGACGGCGACGAACAGAACCCGCGCATCAAGTTGTTCGAGACTTTCGGCGCCCAGGTTCAGGCGCTGCGCACCGGCGATATCGATCTCGTGCTGACCGACGGCACGGCGGGCGAAGGCTACGTGAAGGCGTCCGACGGCGCCCTCAAACTGGTTGGCGAGCCGCTCGGCACGGAAGATTTCGGCTTTATCTTCCCCAAGGGCACGGATCTGGTCGAGCCGATCAATGCGGCGATCGCCGCAATGAAGGAAGACGGTTCGATCGACGCGCTGAACAAGAAGTGGTTCCTGGATTACGAGCTCGGCAAATAGGCGGATTTGACGCCCGCCCCGGTCGACCATGAGCGCAAGGCGCAGCTCTGGCGACGGTGATTTTCCCTACTGGCTCGTCGCGGCCGTAGTCGCCGCCGTCGTGATCGCGGTCGTCATCGTCGGAGACGATCTCTATCGCCAGGTTTTCGCCGTCGTTTCCAAAGGCGTGTGGATCACCATCTTCGTGACGGTGGTGGCCTTTGCGCTCGCCTCCGCCCTCGGCCTGCTGCTCGCCGTCATGGGACTGTCGCAATCGATTGTCCTTCGCCAGACGGCGCGCTTCTACGTCGAGATCATTCGCGGCGTGCCGATCCTGGTCCTGCTGTTCTATATCGCTTTCGTCGGCGCGCCGGGCTTCGTCCATTTGTGGAACTGGCTCACCCTGCCGCTGCAGAGCGCAGGCTTGGTCGAGCCGCTGCTGGTGCGGGACGTTTCGCTTCTGTGGCGAGCGATCATTTCCCTGATGATCGGCTATTCGGCCTTCATATCGGAGGTTTTCAGGGCCGGCATCATGGCGGTGGACGAGGGGCAGGTGGAGGCGGCGAAGGCGCTCGGCCTGAGCCGCTGGCAGCGATTTCGGCTGATCGTCATGCCGCAGGCGCTGCGCACCATACTGCCGCCGCTCGGCAACGATTTCGTGGCGCTGGTCAAGGATTCCTCGCTGGTGTCGGTCCTCGGCGTCGCCGACCTCACGCAGATGGGAAAGGTCTATGCGTCGGGCTCCTTCCGGTTCTTCGAAACCTATTCCGTCGTCGCCTACATCTACCTCATCCTGACGATCGGACTGTCCCTTGCGTTGCGGGGGCTGGAGAGAAGACTCCGTAAAGCCAGCCGCGCTCAGGGCAATGCCTGATTGCCGAGGCGGAGAAAGCTTGATATGAACCGTCCACCATGCGTGGATTGATCAGACAAGCCCTGACCTTTTTCGGACCCGTTCGACACCGTACGTCGACGGCGTTTCTGCCTGTGCATGATCACAAACGGTTGCCTGGTCGGTTCTTTGCGCGGCTCAAGCATTCGCACGGCTTCCTATCGGCGCCCCAAATCTGAAGTTCCTTGCTCCATGCAACGCCCCTTGACTGAACTTCCGATTTGATAGAAGCGCCGGCAGGATAATGTCGCCGGAGTGGTTATCGGATTTGAAGTTCCCGTATGAGACTGCTGAAATGATCAAGGAACGTCATACTCAAATCACCAGAGGCTGACGAAAGGGCTTCGCCCCTGACGGATACCTCGGATACGCTCGCAATTTTCGGAACAAACCTATGACAAAACCAAGGACACTGTACGACAAGATCTGGGACGACCACCTGGTGGACGAGCAGGATGACGGAACCTGTCTGCTCTATATCGATCGCCATCTTGTGCATGAAGTCACCAGCCCGCAGGCTTTCGAAGGCCTGCGTGACACCGGACGGCGCGTTCGCCATCCCTCCCGCACGCTCGCTGTCGTCGACCACAACGTACCGACGACGCCGGACCGCGTGAACGGCATCAAGAACGAGGAAAGCCGCATTCAGGTCGAGGCGCTGGCCAAAAACGCCGCCGAGTTCGACCTGCAATATTTCAACGAGGCGGACATCCGCCAGGGCATCGTCCACATCGTTGGCCCCGAGCAGGGATTTACGCTGCCCGGAACCACAATCGTGTGCGGCGACAGCCACACCTCCACCCATGGCGCATTCGGCGCTCTTGCGCACGGCATCGGCACGTCCGAGGTCGAGCATGTGCTGGCCACGCAGACCCTGATCCAGAAAAAGGCCAGGAACATGCTGGTTCGGGTGGACAATTCGCTGCCCGAAGGCGTGACGGCCAAGGATATCATCCTGGCGATCATCGGCGAGATCGGCACCGCTGGCGGCACCGGCCACGTCATCGAATTCGCCGGGCAGGCGATCACGGAGCTGACGATGGAAGGCCGCATGACGGTCTGCAACATGACGATCGAGGGCGGCGCCCGCGCCGGACTGATCGCGCCCGATGAAAAGGCTTTCGAATATCTCAAGGACCGTCCCATGTCGCCGAAGGGCGAGCATTGGGAACAGGCCGTCGCCCATTGGCGCACCCTGAAATCGGACGAAGGCGCGCATTTCGACAAGACCATCGTTCTCGACGCCCAAAGCCTGCCGCCCATCGTCTCCTGGGGGTCTTCACCGGAAGACGTGATCGCCGTAACCGGCGTTGTGCCCAATCCGGCTGATATTCCGGAGGAAACAAAGCGCGCCTCGAAGAAGCGGGCGCTTGCCTATATGGGGCTGGAGCCGGGCACGAAGATCACCGATATCGAGATCGATCGAGTTTTCATCGGTTCGTGCACGAACGGCCGCATCGAAGATCTTCGCGCCGCCGCGAAGATGGCCGAGGGACGCAAGGTGCATGAGCGCGTCAGCGCCATGGTCGTTCCGGGCTCCGGTCTGGTCAAGGCCCAGGCCGAAGCCGAAGGTCTGGACAAGGTTTTCCTTGAGGCCGGCTTTGAATGGCGTGAACCGGGTTGTTCCATGTGTCTCGCCATGAACGATGACAGGCTGAAGCCGGAAGAACGCTGCGCGTCGACCTCGAACCGCAATTTCGAGGGCCGGCAGGGCTATCGCGGGCGCACCCATCTCGTCTCGCCGGCGATGGCGGCCGCCGCCGCCGTCGCAGGTCGCTTCGTCGATATCCGCGATTGGAAGTAATTGAAATCCCGCAGCGGCTCGAAAGAGTCGCTGCGGGGTCCGCCCTTACGGGCGGATGATGCAGACGCCGCTTGCTTTATCGCAATCCTCGTTCGGCGTATCTTTTCCCACTTCGATGATCTTCATTCCCTGCGGTGGTTGGGCGTCAGCCTGGCCCGGAGGCGGCGCCGGAAGATAGCCGTAGGCGCCCTGATAATAGAAATAGTTGCCGTTGCCGCGAAACCGCTCTCCGGCCAGTGCGCCGGCATAGGTGCCGATGCCGGGTATGCGGGTCGGCAGGCCAACCGCGCCGGAGCCTTCATAGGCCTGTCCTGAACCCCGGTAGCCAGGATTTTTGCCGCCCTTGCCGTCCCTTGCCAGCGCAGGATCGACGACAGCGCAGGTTAGTACGGCGAACGCTGCGAAGCCGCAGGCGATCGCTTTGAACGTCGGGTTGTGTCGGTGACGCCGGTTCGGCATGGAATTTCCCGCAACTGGATGTGCCGCATCCTGTTCTACAAAACATAATGCGGCGTCCGGTTGCAAGCCACCACGCCGCGCGTAAAGCTTTTGTTAGGGTTAACGGCATGATATTCGGCGGCGCAAACTCATCGATGCAGCGGCTTGACGCAGCCTGCGCTTTGTCACAAACAGGACGGATCATGAGCACTGAACCGGACATCGATATTTCACCGCTGCGCTTGACCAACGCGCATGAGCTGGCCCCCCTGATCGCCGCCTACGCCCAGTCGCTGAAGCGCGGCGCGCCGCGGCGACCGGACGAGTTCTACGCCGAAAGCCTGCTGCAGGATCGCGTCGCGGAAATCCTCGGGGCGCGGCTGGATGGCGAACTGGTCGGTTTTCTGATTTTCTATGATCTTCCCGAACCAGTGTCCGGTCTGCGGCAAGGCCAGGTCGATCACCTCTATGTCCGTGACGATCACCGCGGCAAGGGCATCGCGAAAGCGATGGTCGACCTGCTGTCGGACGACGCGGAAGCGCGCGGCTGGAGCAAGCTCGTTCTGAATACGCCGCGCAATCCCGATTTCGGCCGCAAACTGTATGAAAAGATCGCCGCCACCGCCGACTGGTCCAGCTTCATCATCCGTTTCGACCGCTGACAGGCCAAATCGCGGCGCTTCGAAAAAAAAGTTTTCAGGCGCGATTTTTCCGAATCGGCGTCGACTGACGCCTTTCAATCGATTTGGAAACGTTCTAGAACACGAGTGCTGGATTTTTCGCAGCGATTTAACCGTTTTAGCAGCTTTTGGCGGCTTTGACGCGGTGCAACGAAGCGATTAATAACAGTGTCCCGCCGGGTGGTTGCAGCCAACGCCGCGCGGACAGTCCGTTGAAATCATTCGGAGGCCCCATGGCCAACGCCACTCACAACCGACCGCTTTCACCGCATCTGGGCATCTATAAACTTACGCCTACCATGTTCGTGTCAATCGCGCATCGCATCACCGGAGCCGCGATGTATTTCGGCACGATCCTCGTCGCATGGTGGCTTGTCGCCGCGGCGGCGGGACCTGGCTATTTCGAATTCGCCAGTGCGGTGCTGGGGTCGATTATCGGGCGACTGGTGATTTTCGGATTCACCTGGGCCCTGATGTTCCATACGCTCAACGGCATCCGGTTTCTGGTCGCAGACACCGGACATGGCATGGAAAAACACCTGGCGACCAAGGTTGCGCAGTGGACTCTCATCGGGTCCGGCGTCCTGACGGTTCTCGTCTGGGCCATCGTTCTGATTTTCGGTTGAGGGGGAGACAGCGTCATGGACATGCGCACACCGCTTGCGAAGGTTCGCGGACTGGGATCCGCCAAGGAGGGCACCGACCACTTCTGGCGCCAAAGGCTGACGGCTGTCGCCAACATTCCGCTGCTCTTGTTTTTCGTCATTTTCATCATGGCCTACCAGGGAGAACCCTATGAGGCCGTGACGGCGGCGCTCGGCAATCCGTTTGTCGCGGTCATCATGGGGCTGGTGATCCTCGTGTCGCTCATCCATATGCGGCTCGGCATGCAGGTGATTATCGAGGACTACGTGCACGGCGAGGGGATGAAGATCGTGCTCCTGATCCTGAACACATGCTTCACGGTTTTCATCGCAGCGCTTTCGCTGTTCGCCGTCCTCAAGCTCGGTTTCGGAGGTTGACCGGTAATGAACAGCAGTAACAGCAAAGCCTACGAGCTGACCGAACACACATTTGACGTCGTCGTGGTCGGCGCCGGCGGCGCCGGTCTGCGCGCCACCCTCGGTATGGCCGAGCAGGGATTGCGCACCGCCTGCATCACCAAGGTCTTTCCAACCCGGTCGCATACGGTCGCCGCCCAGGGCGGCATTGCAGCAAGTTTGCGCAACATGACGCCGGACAGCTGGCAGTGGCACATGTACGACACCATCAAGGGGTCGGACTGGCTTGGCGACAACGACGCCATGGAATATCTCGCCCGCGAGGCGCCGAAAGCCGTCTACGAGCTTGAGCACTACGGCGTGCCGTTCTCCCGCACGGAAGAAGGCAAGATCTATCAGCGACCGTTCGGCGGCCACATGCAGAATTTCGGCGAAGGCCCGCCGGTGCAGCGCACATGCGCCGCAGCCGACCGTACAGGACACGCCATCCTGCACACGCTTTACGGCCAGTCTCTGCGCCATCACGCGCAATTCTTCATCGAGTATTTCGCAATAGACCTGCTGATGAGCGACGACGGCGTATGCACCGGCGTCGTCGCCTGGAACCTTGACGACGGAACGATGCATGTTTTCCGCGCCAAGATGGTGGTGCTCGCCACCGGCGGCTACGGGCGCGCCTATTTCTCGGCCACCTCCGCGCATACCTGCACCGGCGACGGCAACGGCATGGTCGCCCGCGCAGGCCTGCCGCTGCAGGATATGGAATTCGTGCAGTTTCATCCGACCGGCATCTACGGCGCCGGCATGCTGATCACCGAGGGCGCGCGCGGCGAGGGCGGCTACCTCGTCAATTCCGAAGGCGAGCGCTTCATGGAGCGCTATGCGCCTTCCGCCAAGGACCTTGCCTCGCGCGACGTCGTCTCGCGCTGCATGACCATGGAAATTCGCGAGGGACGCGGCGTCGGCAAGGAGAAGGATCACATCTTCCTGCATCTCGACCACCTCGATCCGGCGGTTCTGGCCGAAAGACTGCCCGGCATCTCGGAATCGGCGCGGATTTTTGCAGGCGTCGACGTGACGCAGGAGCCGATACCGGTTCTGCCAACCGTGCATTACAACATGGGCGGCATTCCGACGACCTATCACGGAGAGGTGCTCAACCCCACCGACGACGATCCCGATCGTATTCAGCCGGGTCTGATGGCGGTCGGCGAGGCGGGCTGCGCATCCGTTCACGGCGCCAACCGGCTGGGATCGAACTCCCTGATCGACCTGGTGGTCTTCGGACGCGCGGCGGCGATCCGCGCCGGTCAGACGATCGACCGCAATTCGGAAATTCCGCATGTGCCCCAGGCGAGCCTGGACAAGATCCTCGACCGGTTCGACCAAACGCGTCACGCCAACGGTTCGGTTCCGACAGCGGAGATGCGCGATCGCATGCAGCGCGCCATGCAGGAAGACGCAGCCGTTTTCCGCACCCAGGAATCGCTGGAGCAAGGGTGCAAGCGCATCGACGAGATTTACGCCGCACTGCCGGATGTCAAGGTCACCGACCGGTCCATGATCTGGAACTCCGATCTGGTGGAAACGCTCGAACTGGACAATCTTGCGGTCTGCGCCCTTGTGACTGTTCACGGCGCGGAGGCGCGCAAGGAAAGCCGCGGCGCCCATGCGCGGGAAGATTTTCCCGATCGGGACGACAAGAACTGGCGTGTCCATACGCTGGCCCGTGTGGACGAGAAGGGCAAGGTCGACCTCTCATACCGGCCCGTCCACGTTGATCCGCTGACGCCCGAGAGCGAAGGCGGCATCGAGCTGGCGCGCATCGCGCCCAAGAAACGCGTCTATTAGGAAGGTCCGTTATGGTTGAATTCACACTTCCCAAAAACTCGCGGATCACCGAGGGCAAGACGTGGCCGAAGCCGGAAGGCGCGTCGAAGCTGCACGAATTCCGCGTCTATCGCTGGTCTCCGGACGAGGGCAAGAACCCGTCCATCGACACCTACTACATCGATGTCGACGATTGCGGACCGATGGTTCTCGACGGTCTGCTCTACATCAAGAACAAGATAGACCCGACGCTGACGCTGCGCCGGTCCTGCCGTGAAGGCGTCTGCGGTTCCTGCGCGATGAACATCGACGGCGCGAACACGCTTGCCTGCACCAAGGGCATGGATGAAATCGACGGTCCCGTGAAGATCTATCCATTGCCGCATCTGCCGGTGGTCAAGGATCTCGTTCCCGACCTCAACAATTTCTACGCCCAGCACGGGTCAATCGAGCCGTGGCTGCAGACGGTCTCGCCGGCGCCTGAAAAGGAATGGCTGCAGTCGCATGAGGACCGGGTCAAGCTTGACGGTCTCTATGAATGCATTCTGTGCGCCTGCTGCTCGACCTCATGCCCGAGCTACTGGTGGAATGGCGACCGCTATCTCGGTCCCGCCGTATTGCTGCAGGCCTATCGCTGGCTGATCGACAGTCGCGACGAGGCCACCGGCGAACGTCTGGATCAGCTTGAAGATCCGTTCCGGCTCTATCGCTGCCACACCATCATGAACTGCGCCCAGACATGCCCGAAGGGGCTTAATCCGGCCAAGGCGATCGCCGAAATCAAGAAGATGCTGGTCGAGCGGCGCGTCTAGGCGCCGCTTTTTGCTGGCAAAACTTTCCGCTGTGCATGCCGCCTGACACGCGCATCTCACGCTGTCGTGAGTCCATTTGACTTGAAGAATTGGGCGCGGGGCCTCTACTGGATCAGGAACGCAATACTGTTTCACGGGAGAGATCGCCATGCGCAGATTCACCATTGCAGGACTGGTCGCAGCCGGAATGGCCGCCGCAGCCGTTTATGGACTGTCGCCAATGCCGACCGTTCATGCGCAGTCGGCCGCCTCGGGCGACACCGCCAGGGCGATCTTCGCCGGCGGGTGTTTCTGGTGCGTGGAATCGGATTTCGACAAGGTTCCTGGCGTCGTGTCGACGACGTCCGGCTACACCGGCGGTCATCTGGACAATCCGACCTATCGCGACGTCGTCACCGAAACCACAGGCCACCGCGAGGCTGTGCTTGTCGAATATGATCCGGACAAGGTCAGTTACGAGGCGTTGCTTGACGCCTATTGGCACAGCGTCGACCCGACCGACGCCGAGGGTCAGTTCTGTGACCGTGGCGAGAGCTACACCACGGCCATCTACACGACAAGCGATGACCAGCAGAAGCAGGCGGAGGCCTCTGCGAAGACGATCTCCGCCGAACTGGACGCGCCGGTCGCCACGTTGATCGCGCCGGCTCAGAAATTCTATCCGGCAGAGGATTATCACCAGGACTACTACCGGAAAAATCCGGTTCGCTACAAATATTACCGCTTTGGCTGCCGTCGCGACGCCCGCCTCGATCGTCTATGGGGCGATGACGCCCATCGAGGCCTGTCGAACACGCACTGACCCGGGGCCTGTCACGGTTGCCGCGGCGGTCTGCCAAAACCGCCGGGCGGCGGCCTGCGCATCCCGGCGCGCGGCCCGCCGCGACCGGGTGACAGACTTGCCGGCAATGTCGCTGGCGCTCCCCGGAAACATCCCACCGTATACGGATATTCATCCGTCATGTGGTAGTGATAGATTTCCCGCTCCTCGCTATCCCAGGTGACTGTGCCGGTGTGTCCATGGCATTCATCGAGGTCGGCGTTGGTCATGCGCTTGCCGCCTTCGCCGTATTTTCCGTATATGCCGAACCCGTCCAGCGCATAGCCGATCAGGTTCGAATGACCGGCGGGACCTGAGCGGGTGTCCCGGATACAGGGCGACATGTTGTGGAAATGATAGAGGCCGTTGCGTTCCGGATGCCCCGAGCATGCGTCCTGGATCTCGTGCGCCGGCGCGTCCTCGCCTCGGCCATCCAGGGCGTTGAAGATGGCTGTATTGGTGACCGTGATCCCGATCATGCCCATCGGAACGCAGTAGGAGCGACCGGCGACCGACGGCGACGCCGGCATGGAGTAGACGATGTCCGTCTCCACTATCCGGGCCGGGTTCCGGTCATAGGCAAAGGCTTTATCCTGCGGACGGATAGGAAATCGGCCTGTCAGCGTTTTCGGCAAAGTATTGGACCGAACGACCCGGTTTTGCCCCTCGAGGGAAATTCTGAGTTCGGCCGGCCACGAGACAGAGCCTGAAACTGTCGGCTTGAGATCGGGATCGTAGGTCGAGCGACCAAGCCAGCTTCCGCTCGCGTGAGCGCCGCCTGCGTTGGGATTGAACCGCTGCTGGCAGGAAAAGACATATCCGCTTTTCGGCCGGTTCGAAATCTTGCCGTCGCCCAGCGGAAGTTCGTGGGCCTCGGCGCTTGCGCCTGCCGAGGAAAACAGCGCTACGCCGCCCAGCACTACGGCGAGGGGTCGCGATTTTTGAAAGAATGAGGATCGGGATGTCGTATGCATGAAAAATCCGCCTTGAAAACAATATGGCCGGATTACACTGCCGGAGTTCTGGAAGGTCAACCGCCGCCTGCGAGCGAAATTGTCGCAAAATGTAGCCAGGCGACGATCAGCGCCACATCGTCTCGGGGCTTGATCAAGCTGAAAGAGCAGGCCGATCGGATGATTTTCGCCGCCGCGCCTGATTTGGATCGCGATATGATTTCATCCATTTTTATTACAATTTCGCCATCATTGTATATTGAAAGCTAACGACTATTATGGGTAAGGAAACGCCCGGAAGGGCGTATGTCTTGCGTAATACGGAACAGGGATTTGAA
Source organism: Flavimaribacter sediminis (assembly GCF_019492055.1). GTDB lineage: Bacteria > Pseudomonadota > Alphaproteobacteria > Rhizobiales > Rhizobiaceae > Flavimaribacter > Flavimaribacter sediminis. The sequence continues at coordinate 1,519,229 of NZ_JAICBX010000002.1, forward strand.
GATGCGGAATATTGCAGTGCTGATGCTCATCGGCCTCGTCGTAGTGGCAGCCGGCTGTCAGCGCACGAATTACCGGCCATTGCCCAAGCCTGAACCGCTTTCTCCGGCGCCTGTGGGCACCGTGCAGAGCGGACAATTGTCCTCGCCTGGCGAGGCCAGCGGTTTCCCGGAAGCGCCGGCCGACGCCGGTCAGTCGCAGGAGCAGTTCGAGACGGCCGCCGCAGGCGCTCCGGCGGTCACGCGGGAAGCTCTGGTCGGCCGCTGGACGATTTCGGCGAGCGGATCGAACTGCGATCTGTTCCTGGCGTTGACCAAGTGGACCGGCGGATACCGCGCTGCTACGCGCGGTTGCAGCAACGAGGCGGCCCTGGTTTCGGCCTGGGACGTCCAGGGCAATCAGGTCCTGCTTTCCGACAATTCCGGCAACCAGTTCGCCAGGCTCTACAAGTCCGGCGAGGAAAGCTACAACGGAACCACAGCGTCCGGACAGCCAGTCAGCCTGAGCCGCTGATCAGAACGGCCGGCGCTTGAACTGGTGACCTCCCGATGAAGGATATCGCCGAACGCACGACGGTGGTCGAGCGTTACCGGTCACTCGTGAAAAGGGATGCGCTGCAGGAGGACGAGGCGCAGATCGCGCTTGCCGAAAGGCTTGATCGCGTCCTGTCCGAAATCGGCGCAAAGCGCCTGCGTTCCAAATCGAGTTCCCTGGGCTGGCTCTTCGCGCGCAAGAAGAACGCGCCGCCCAAGGTTCGCGGCCTCTACATCTACGGGTCTGTCGGCCGCGGCAAAACCATGCTCATGGACCTCTTCTACAAGCTGGTTCCCGCTCACAAGAAGCGGCGCGTGCATTTCCACGCCTTCATGGCCGACGTCCATGACCGCATCAACGCTCACAGGAAGGCGCACAAACGGGGGGAAACGCCGGAATCCGATCCGATGCCGCCGGTCGCCGAACAGCTCATCGAGGAAGCCTGGGTGTTGTGCTTTGACGAATTTTCCGTCACCGACATCACCGACGCCATGATCCTGTCGCGTTTGTTCGAGCAGCTCTTTGCCCGCGGCTGCGTCCTTGTCGCCACGTCGAATGTGGAGCCGGACGATCTCTATCGCGACGGGCTCAACCGGCAACTCTTCCTGCCTTTCATAGATCTGCTGAAGAACGAGGTCGACATTTTCAACCTCGATGCGCGGACGGACTATCGTCTTGAGAAGTTGCGCCGGCTGCCGGTCTATCTGCACCCGCTCAACGACGAGACGCGCATCGCCTTTGCGAAAACCTGGAAAGAGGTCATCGCCGGCGAACAGATCCGGCAGGATACGGTCGAGGTCATGGGGCGGCGTCTGACCGTTTCGCTCGTCGCGGACGGCGTCGCGCGCTTCAGCTTCGACGAACTCTGCCGCCAGCCGCTCGGAGCGCGGGACTATCTCGCCATCACCGCCAGATACCACACGATCTTCATCGAGAACGTGCCGGTGCTGGACCAGAGCATGCGCAACGAGGCGAAGCGGTTCATCAATCTTGTCGACGCGCTTTATGATTCCACAACGCTGATCTACATGACGGCGGCCGCCGATCCCGAGGACCTGTTCCGCTCCGGCAGCGGGACGGAAGGTTTCGAATTCGCCCGCACGGCCTCGCGTCTGTTCGAGATGCAGAGCCTCGACTATGTTTCCGCGACCCGCGCAGCCAGGGTTGAATGACCAAAGAAAAGGCAAAATTCTTACGTTTACGTAAGTCCCGAAAGATATAACCGTTTGAATTTGCTTATATCCAAAGTTTAAGTTGCCAAATTTTGGAGAGGAGTCTAATCACATGGCCGTTCTTTGGGGACAAATGACCAGCAGACTGAGACAATCGGAGGTGTCATCGTATGGCGCGCAATAAAATCGCTTTGATCGGATCCGGCATGATTGGCGGCACTTTGGCCCACCTTGCTGGTCTTAAGGAGATGGGGGATGTCGTTCTTTTCGATATCGCCGAGGGAACTCCCCAGGGCAAGGGACTGGATATCGCCGAATCCTCGCCGGTCGACGGTTTCGACGCGGCCATGACCGGCGTCAACGACTATGCGGGTATCGAAGGCGCGGATGTCTGCATCGTGACCGCCGGCGTGCCGCGCAAGCCGGGCATGAGCCGCGACGACCTTCTGGAAATCAATCTGAAGGTTATGGAGCAGGTCGGAGCGGGCATCAAGAAATACGCCCCCGACGCCTTCGTCATCTGCATCACCAATCCGCTCGACGCGATGGTCTGGGCCCTGCAGAAATTTTCCGGCATGCCGAAGAACAAGGTCGTCGGCATGGCCGGCGTGCTCGACAGCTCGCGCTTCCGCTATTTCCTCGCCGAAGAGTTCAAGGTGTCGGTGGAAGACGTCACGGCCTTCGTGCTGGGCGGCCACGGCGACTCCATGGTGCCGCTGGCGCGCTACTCGACGGTCGCAGGCATTCCGCTGACCGACCTCGTCAAGATGGGCTGGGTCACCAAGGCGCGCCTCGAAGAGATCATCCAGCGCACCCGTGACGGCGGCGCGGAGATCGTCGGACTGCTGAAAACCGGCTCGGCCTACTACGCGCCGGCCGCCTCGGCGATCGCGATGGCCGAATCCTACCTGAAGGACAAGAAGCGCGTGCTGCCTTGCGCCGCCTATCTGTCCGGTCAGTACGGCGTCAAGGACATGTATGTCGGCGTTCCCGTGATCATCGGCGCCGACGGCGTCGAGCGGATCATCGAGATCGACCTCAACAAGTCCGAGCAGAAGGCTTTCGACAGTTCGGTCTCCGCGGTTGCGGGATTGTGCGAAGCCTGCATGAACATCGCTCCCAATCTGAAATAGTCCAGCCGTAACGCGAGACGGAAAACTTCCATGAACATACATGAATATCAGGCCAAGGCCCTTCTGAAGGACTTTGGCGCTCCCGTCGCCGAAGGCGTGCCCGTATTTGCAGCCGATGAGGCGGAAGCGGCCGCCAAGAAACTTCCAGGACCGCTTTACGTGGTCAAGAGCCAGATCCATGCGGGCGGCCGCGGCAAGGGCAAGTTCAAGGAACTGTCCGCCGACGCCAAGGGCGGCGTACGGCTCTCCGGCTCTGTCGAAGAGGTCGTCGGCAATACGAAGGAAATGCTCGGCAACACGCTTGTCACCAAGCAGACGGGTCCCGCCGGCAAGCAGGTCAACCGCCTCTATATCGAGGACGGCGCCGATATCGACCGCGAACTTTATCTTTCGATCCTCGTCGACCGCACGGTCGGCCGTCCCGCTTTCGTGGTGTCCACCGAAGGCGGCATGGACATCGAGGCGGTGGCCGAGGAAACGCCGGAGAAGATCCTGACGCTCGCCATCGACCCCGAAACCGGCGTCACGGCTGCGGACTCGGCGAAACTCTGCGATGCGCTGGAGCTGCAGGGCGAAGCGCGGTCGGACGGCGAGACGCTGTTTCCGATCCTCTACAAGGCCTTCACCGAAAAGGACATGAGCCTGCTCGAGGTCAACCCGCTGATCGTCATGGAAAACGGCAGACTTCGCGTTCTCGACGCCAAGGTGTCCTTCGACGGCAATGCGCTGTTCCGCCATCCCGACATTGTCGAGCTCCGTGACGTGACGGAAGAGGATGAGAAGGAGATCGAGGCCTCCAAGCACGATCTCGCCTATGTGGCGCTCGACGGCAATATCGGCTGTATGGTCAATGGCGCGGGCCTGGCCATGGCGACCATGGACATTATCAAGCTTTACGGCGCTGAGCCGGCTAACTTTCTCGACGTCGGCGGCGGCGCCACGACGGAAAAGGTCACGGCAGCCTTCAAGATCATCACGGCCGATCCGGCGGTGGAAGGCATTCTCGTCAACATCTTCGGCGGCATCATGCGTTGCGACGTGATCGCCGAAGGCGTCGTCACAGCGGTCAAGGAAGTCGGCCTCAAGGTTCCGCTGGTCGTTCGGCTGGAAGGGACCAATGTCGAGAAAGGCAAGAAGATCATCAACGAGAGCGGTCTCAACGTGATCGCCGCCGACGATCTCGACGACGCCGCGAAGAAGATCGTCAAGGCGGTCAAGGGAGCCTGAGCAAGGTGCCTCCGCACAAGATCAATCTCCTCGAAGCCGCCGAAGGCATAATCGGGGTTTTCCAGCCCCACATCGCCGGAGACGTCAACGATTCCCAGGTCAAGATCGCCAAGTTCGGCGAAATCTTCGACTGGCACGCGCATGACGCGGAAGACGAGGGTTTTCTCGTCCTGCGCGGACGCATTGCAATCGACTTCAGGGACGGCGCGGTGGAACTCGGCGAAGGCGATTTCATGGTGGTGCCGAAAACGGTGGAGCACCGGCCGCGTTCGCTGACGCACGAACCCGTCGTTTTGATGTTCGAGCCCGCGACCACCCTGAACACCGGCAACGCCGAGAGCGATCTTACCGTTTCAGAACTCAACCGACTTTAGGAAGAAGAATGTCCATTCTCGTCAACAAGGATACCAAGGTTCTCGTCCAGGGACTGACCGGCAAGACAGGAACCTTTCACACGGAACAGGCGCTCGCCTACTACGGCACGAAGATGGTCGGCGGGGTTCACCCGAAAAAGGGCGGTGAAACCTGGACAGGCAAGGTTGGCGACGGAACCGCGGATCTGCCGATCTACGCCACGGTCGCCGAAGGCCGCGACGCGACGGGCGCCGACGCCTCCGTCATCTACGTTCCGCCGGCCGGCGCCGCCGCGGCGATCATCGAGGCGATCGACGCCGAGATCCCGCTGATCGTTTGTATCACCGAGGGCATTCCGGTTCTCGACATGGTCAAGGTCAAGGCGCGGCTCGAGAAGTCGAATTCGCGGCTGATCGGACCGAACTGCCCGGGCGTTCTGACGCCTGAAGAATGCAAGATCGGCATCATGCCGGGCAATATTTTCAAGAAAGGCTCCGTGGGCGTTGTTTCGCGCTCGGGAACGCTTACCTACGAAGCAGTCTTCCAGACGTCGAACGCCGGGCTCGGCCAGACTACGGCCGTCGGCATCGGCGGCGACCCGGTCAAGGGCACCGAGTTCATCGACGTGCTTGAGATGTTTTTGGCGGACGACGCGACGACGTCGATCATCATGATCGGCGAGATCGGCGGATCGGCTGAGGAAGACGCAGCGCAGTTCCTGGCCGACGAGGCCAAAAAGGGCCGCAAGAAGCCGACCGTCGGCTTCATCGCCGGCCGCACGGCGCCTCCGGGCCGCACGATGGGTCACGCCGGCGCCGTCATTTCCGGCGGCAAGGGCGGCGCGGAAGACAAGATCGCAGCCATGGAAGCGGCCGGCATCACGGTGTCGCCGTCTCCGGCGCAACTCGGCAGCACGCTCGTCGAGGTGTTGAAGGGCTAGATAAGGAAGGGCGGCGGTAGCCGCCCGAAGCGCCTGTGCGGCGATTGACGCCGGCGGGCGAGGCTCCGTTAACGGAGTTGTGACGGATCCCCGCCTTCCTGTCGGGAAAAAGGGTTCCGTTGCGGTGTGAAACGTGACTAGTGTAGGGCGCGTCCGGGATGCGCCGCAATTTGGTTTAGGCGAGGCCCCGGAAGGGCGCTCGAGTGGCGGCCGGCAGGGCCGTCGGCAAGTTCAAGGAGGCGGAAATCTCCGCAAAAGGCTGATGTCAAGACAGCAAGCCAACGAAGCCTTCCAGGCGACGTCTTTTCTCTACGGAAGCAACGCATTATACATCGAAGACCTGTATGCCCGATACGAGGATGATCCGTCCTCCGTTCCGGACGAGTGGCGCTCGTTTTTCGGCGCTTTGCAGGATGATGCGGACGCCGTGCGCAAGGCCGCCAGGGGCGCGTCCTGGAAGAAACCGAACTGGCCCATCCAGGCGAACGGCGAACTGGTGTCCGCGCTCGACGGCGACTGGGGCACGGTCGAAAAACACATCGAGGGCCGGCTGAAGGAAAAGGCCGCCAACGGATCGGCGGCGATCGAGGATGTCGACGTCCTGCAGGCGACGCGCGATTCCGTGCGCGCCATCATGATGATCCGCGCCTATCGCATGCGTGGCCACCTGCACGCCAATCTCGATCCGCTCGGCATCGCCGAGGCCAAGGAAGACTACAACGAATTGTCACCGGAAAACTACGGCTTCACGCCGCAGGATTATGACCGACGCATCTTCCTCGACAATGTGCTGGGCCTGGAATACGCCACCATCAACGAGATGCTGGAGATCCTGAGGCGGACCTACTGCTCGACGATCGGCGTCGAGTTCATGCACATCTCCAATCCGGAAGAGAAGTCCTGGATCCAGCAGCGCATCGAGGGCCCCGACAAGGGCGTCGATTTCACCAAGCGCGGAAAGGTGGCGATCCTGCAGAAACTGGTCGAGGCCGAAGGCTTCGAAAAGTTCATCGACGTGAAGTACAAGGGCACCAAGCGCTTCGGCCTCGATGGCGGCGAATCGCTCATTCCCGCGCTCGAACAGATCATCAAGCGCGGCGGCGGCATGGGCCTGAAGGAAATCGTCCTGGGCATGGCGCATCGCGGCCGTCTCAACGTGCTCAGCCAGGTCATGGGCAAGTCGCACCGGGCGATCTTCAACGAATTCAAGGGCGGTTCCTTCACGCCCGATGACGTCGAAGGCTCCGGCGACGTGAAATACCATCTCGGCGCCTCCTCGGACCGGGAATTCGACGGCAACAAGGTGCACCTGTCGCTGACCGCCAACCCGTCGCACCTCGAAATCGTCAATCCCGTCGTCATGGGCAAGGCGCGCGCCAAGCAGGATCTGCTCGCCGGGTCCCGGCGCGGCGAAGTCGTGCCGCTTTCCGAGCGCGTTCAGGTGCTGCCGCTGCTGCTGCACGGCGACGCCGCCTTCGCCGGTCAGGGCGTGGTCGCCGAGTGCCTCGGCCTGTCGGGCCTGCGCGGCCACCGGGTCGCCGGCACGATCCACGTCATCATCAACAACCAGATCGGTTTCACGACCAATCCACGCTTCTCGCGCTCCTCGCCCTATCCGTCGGATGTGGCGAAGATGATCGAGGCGCCGATCTTCCACGTCAACGGCGACGATCCGGAAGCGGTGACCTATGCGGCGAAGGTCGCGACCGAATTCCGCATGACCTTCCAAAAGCCGGTGGTCATCGACATGTTCTGCTATCGCCGCTTCGGCCACAATGAGGGCGACGAGCCGGCGTTCACCCAGCCGATCATGTACGACCGCATCCGGGCGCATCAGACGACCGTCGAAATCTATTCGAAGAAGCTGATAGCCGAAGGCCTGTTGACCGAGGAAGAGCTAGAGACCATGCGCGCCGACTGGCGCGCCTATCTCGAAGAAGAGTTCGAGGCGGGCCATTCCTACAAGCCCAACAAGGCCGACTGGCTGGACGGCGCCTGGTCGGGCATGCGGGTCGCCGACAACCAGGACGAAAAGCGCCGGGGCAAGACGGCGATCACCGTCAAGCAGCTCAAGGATATCGGCCGCAAGCTGTCCACGGTTCCGGAGGACTTCAACGTCCACCGCACGATCAAGCGGTTCATGGATCATCGCGCGCAGATGATCGAGACCGGCGAGAACATCGACTGGGCGACGGCGGAGGCGCTGGCCTTCGGCTCCCTGGTGCTGGAAGGCCATCCCGTGCGCCTGTCCGGTCAGGACGTGGAGCGCGGCACCTTCTCGCAACGCCATTCGGTGCTTTACGACCAGAAGGACGAGGGCCGCTACATCCCGCTCAACAATTTGAGCTCCGGTCAGGCGCTCTACGAAGTCATCAACTCGATGCTCTCCGAAGAGGCTGTGCTCGGTTTCGAATACGGTTACTCTCTGTCGGAACCGAACGCGCTGACGCTATGGGAAGCCCAGTTCGGCGATTTCGCCAATGGGGCGCAGGTTGTCTTCGACCAGTTCATTTCGTCGGGCGAACGCAAATGGCTGCGCATGTCCGGCCTCGTCTGCCTGCTGCCGCACGGCTATGAAGGCCAGGGTCCGGAGCATTCGTCGGCCCGGCTCGAGCGGTTCCTGCAGCTTTGCGCCGAAGACAACATGCAGGTCGCCTATTGTTCTACGCCGGCTAACTACTATCACGTCCTGCGCAGGCAGATGAAGCGCGACTTCCGCAAGCCGTTGATCCTGATGACGCCGAAATCGCTGCTGCGCCACAAGCGCGCCGTCTCGCAGCTTTCGGAAATGGCCAGCGATACGTCGTTCCACCGCTTGCTGTGGGACGACGCCGAAACACTCAAGGACCAGCCGATCAAGCTGCAGAAGGACAACAAGATCCGGCGCGTCGTCATGTGCAGCGGCAAGGTCTATTACGACCTTTACGAGGAGCGTGAACAGCGCGGCGTCGACGACATCTACCTGCTGCGTCTCGAACAGCTCTATCCTTTCCCGGCCAAGGCGCTGATCAACGAACTCTCACGCTTCCGCCAGGCCGAAATGGTCTGGTGTCAGGAAGAACCCAAGAACATGGGCGCATGGTCCTTCATCGATCCCTATCTGGAATGGGTGCTCGCGCATATCGACGCCAAGTATCAGCGCGTGCGCTATACGGGTCGGCCGGCGGCCGCCTCTCCGGCGACCGGGCTGATGTCGAAGCACAAGGCGCAGCTCGAAGCGTTCCTTGAGGATGCGCTCGGCAACTGACGATCCTCAGCAACGAAACTGACATAACGGAAAAACAACATGGCCACTGAAATCCGCGTTCCCACTCTGGGAGAATCCGTTTCAGAAGCAACGATCGGAACCTGGTACAAGAAGGTCGGCGACGCCGTCGCCGTCGATGAGGCGCTCCTCGAGCTTGAAACAGACAAGGTGACGATCGAGGTTCCGGCGCCGACCGCCGGCACGCTCTCCGAGATCGTCGCCAAGGAAGGCGACACCGTCGAGGTCGACGCCATCCTCGGACAAATCGCCGAAGGCGCGGCGGCCGCCGCCAAGTCCGAACCGGCGAAGGAAAGCAGGGAAGAACCGAAGGCAGAGGCAAAGCCGGCGTCTGAGGAAAAACCGGCCGCATCCGGAAAATCCGACATGCCGCCGTCGCCGTCTGCAGCGCGGATGATGGAAGAAAAGGACGTCGAGCCGGAGCAGGTCGAAGGCACCGGCAAGCGCGGCCAGGTCCTCAAGGGCGACGTCATCGACGCGATCGAAAAGGGTTTCGACCAGTCGCCGCAGCCGGCGCCGGCCGCTGTCGCCCGTCCTGCTTCGTCGTCGGATGACGAGGCGCGCGAGGAACGGGTCAAGATGACCCGCCTGCGCCAGACCATTGCGCGGCGTCTGAAGGACGCTCAGAACACGGCGGCGATGTTGACCACCTATAACGAGGTGGACATGACGGCCGTGATGGACCTGCGCAAGAAGTACAAGGAGCTCTTCGAGAAGAAGCACGGCGTCAAGCTCGGCTTCATGGGCTTCTTCACCAAGGCCGTGTGCCATGCGCTGAAGGAAGTTCCGGCGGTCAACGCCGAGATTGACGGCGCAGAGATCATCTACAAGAATTACTGCCATGTCGGCGTCGCCGTCGGCACCGACAAGGGCCTCGTCGTGCCGGTGGTGCGCGACGCAGACGCCATGTCGATCGCCCAGATCGAAGCGGAAATCGCCCGCCTCGGGATGGCTGCGCGCGACGGCAAGCTCGACATGAAGGACATGCAGGGCGGAACTTTCACCATTTCCAACGGCGGCGTCTACGGTTCGCTGATGTCCTCGCCGATCCTCAATGCGCCGCAATCGGGCATTCTCGGCATGCACAAGATCCAGGAGCGGCCGATGGCGATCGGCGGCCAGGTGGTCATCCGCCCGATGATGTATCTGGCGCTGTCCTATGACCACCGGATTGTCGACGGCAAGGAAGCCGTGACCTTCCTCGTGCGGGTCAAGGAAAGCCTTGAAGATCCGGAACGTCTCGTCCTCGACCTCTGATCCGGCCGCGGACCGGAAAACGGAAACGGAACTGTGATGAAACCGCTTGCCGCCATAGCGCCGGTCGCCATTCTCTGTTTCGGAGTGGGAGAAACCGGAGCGGCGTCATCCGACGGCGGCAAGACCGGGCGAAACTGTCCGCTTGCGCTCGCCGCCTACCAGGCGGCGGACCAGGCGATCCTGCTGGAGTTTAGAGGCGACGAAACAAGAAGCTTCCGCGTCGTCGTCGATGGTCTCGACCCCATGCTTGACGGCTATGTCTTTCCGGACGAAGCCGGCGAAGGCGAACTCGGCGTCGTTCTCGACGATTGTCCGGAAGGCGACGTGACGGGGAACGATCTGTCGCAGTGCCGAATCTGGCAGGGACCAATGCTTGCCTCCGGCGCCGACGGCGGGACGGCGCCGCTGCCCGGACATCACCAGCCAGCAAGCCCCTATGTCGTCATGCAGGGGCTCGACCAGGCGCTGACGCAATCGGCGCTCTTCGTCGAGGCGGGCCTGCCTGCAATCGAATTTGAATATCTGTCACTCTATGCCTGTCAGGAATAGCTGAGCGAAAGGATTGGCCACAATGGCTTATGACGTCATCGTAATCGGAGCCGGACCCGGCGGTTATGTGTGCGCGATCAAGGCGGCGCAACTCGGTCTGAAGACGGCGCTCGTCGAAAAACGCGACACGCTCGGCGGCACCTGCGTGAATGTCGGCTGCATTCCCTCCAAGGCGCTGCTCCATGCGTCCGAGATTTATGCGGACGCCGGCCACAGCTACGAGGCTCTCGGCGTCGGCGTTGGCGACCTCACGCTCGATCTCGGCAAGATGATGGGTCACAAGACCACGACCGTGAAATCCAATACCGACGGCCTTAATTTTCTGATGAAGAAGAACAAGATCGACGTTCACCGCGGCGCCGGAAAGATCGTCGGCGCCGGCAAGGTGTCCGTCACCGACGCAGAGGGCAATGTCAGCGAACTGGAAACGAAGAACATCGTGATCGCCACGGGCTCGGACGTCGCCGGCATTCCCGGCCTCGACGTCAAGATCGACGAGACGGTCGTTGTGTCCTCGACCGGCGCTCTGGCGCTTGAAAAAGTGCCGGCGAAGATGATCGTCGTCGGCGGCGGGGTCATCGGGCTGGAGCTCGGTTCCGTGTGGTCGCGGCTGGGCGCCGAAGTCACCGTCGTCGAGTTCCTCGACAAGATCCTCGGTCCGATGGACGGGGAGGTGTCCAAACAGTGTCAAAGACTGCTTGCCAAGCAGGGCCTGAAGTTCCAGCTGGGCGCCAAGGTCACGGCCGTTGAAAAGGCCGGCGACGGCGCAAGGGTCACGTTCGAGCCGGTCAAGGGCGGCGACGCCGTGACGCTCGAAGCCGATGTGGTGCTGATTTCGACTGGACGCAAACCCTATGCGGACGGTCTCGGTCTCGACGAAGCCGGCATTGAAACCGACAAGGTTGGCCGGGTCGAAATCGACGACCACTATCGCACCAATGTTTCCGGCGTCTACGCGATCGGCGATGTGGTCGCCGGGCCGATGCTTGCCCACAAGGCGGAGGACGAGGGCGTCGCAGTCGCAGAAATCATCGCCGGCAAGGCGGGACACGTGAATTACGATGTCATTCCGGGCGTCGTCTACACCCAGCCGGAAGTCGCTTCCGTCGGCAAGACCGAAGAAGAACTGAAGGCGGCCGGCGTGGACTACAAGGTCGGAAAGTTCCCGTTCTCGGCGAATGGCCGGGCGCGCGCCATGCTGCAGCAGGACGGATTCGCCAAGGTGCTGACAGACAAGAGGACCGACAGGATCCTCGGCGTTCACATTCTCGGCTTCGGGGCCGGCGAGATGATCCATGAGGCCTGTGTGGCGATGGAGTTCGGCGGCAGCGCCGAGGATCTCGCCCGCACCTGTCACGCCCATCCGACGATGTCGGAATCCGTCAAGGAGGCGGCGCTCGGCGCCTGGGACAAGACGATCCACATGTGATCGGCGGTCGGGCGGTTATCCCGGTCAGTCCACGGCCGTCAGCTTGTAGCCGTCCTTGCGCAACAATTCGACAAGCCCGTCATCGCCCGGCAGGTGAAGGGCGCCGACGGCGAGAAATGCGTTGCCTTCGTCGATAATGGCGCCCGCGCGTTCGACCATGGTGCGGTTGCGCTTGTTGATCAGCTCATCCTCGAAAATCGCGGTCTCGGCGTCTCCGTCCGGAAAGCCATAGATTTTCGACATTTCGGCGAGCATGGGCATGATCGCCGCTATCCGGTGTTCCAGATAAAGCGCGGTCATGGTTTCGTGGAGGTCCTCCATGCGATCGTCCAGGGCAGCGGTGGCGATCAGCATGTCGACCTGCGAGTCCAGCGGCGCTGCGTTGATCGCCCTGAACTGTTCCTCGATGGCTTCAAGCCCCAGCAGTTTCTTGCCGCTGTCGGCGGCGTCTCCGGCGAGTTTTATGTCCAGCAGTGTGGCGCCGGCCTGCATGTGTTTCGCATCGCAGTCGCGCGTGGAAAGCATGCTCATCACCAGCCAGGGCCGCATCTTGGAAACCGAAATATAGGGCACGCCCTTTCGGCGCAGGGCGGCCTTGAGCACGGCCGTTTCCTCCTCGTCGAGGATGTCGCCCAGGGTCTGGCCTTCGGGAAGCGCGGAAAATTCGGGATTGCCGAACAGGACGCCGGCCAGTTTCTCCGGATTGTCGCCGATTTCCTTGACTTCGACGGCGATGACGTCCGCCTGTTCGAACGCCTCTCGCGCCGCCGGCGTCATCGCCGTGATGCGCGGATCGGCGACATGCATGGTTCCAAAGAGCCATGACGGTGCGACGCCGTCTTTTTCGATGCGCCAGAGCAATCCGTTGCCGTTGACGGTTTCGGCTTCCGCTGCTTCGATCGCCGCAATCGCTTCGGGGTGATCGGTTTCAAGCAATGGCATCAGGTTTTCGCCCCCGCAGACAATTTCTTGCCCCCGCGCGGTTTCGACAGCGACCGTAAGGATTGCAATAAAGAAGACAAGAAACGCCAGATGCGCCGCCGAAAGGGTTCTGAGGAGCATCCGCAGGCGCGGCTCTGCTTCGTATTGGCCTGATAGCGTTTTCATGAAAGGCTCCTGCGCAATGGATAGGTCGGGCGATCTGATTGCATGGTCGGCAATGGCTGCGACCGAACCTTTATGGCCAATCGCATGATGTTCTTAAAAGATCGTGTCACGCGCGCGGATGCGCCTTCTTGTAGGCGTCGAGCAGGCGGGCCGTATCGACGCCCGTATAGATCTGCGTCGTCGACAGGCTCGCATGCCCCAGCAATTCCTGGATCGAGCGCAGATCGCCGCCGCCGGCGAGAAGATGGGTCGCGAAGGAATGGCGCAGCGCATGCGGGGTGGCGCTGTCCGGCAGGCCGAGGGCGCTGCGCATGCGGCGCATTTCCTTCTGGATGATGGCGGGTTGCAGCGCGCCGCCGCGTACGCCGCGAAACAGCGGCGCGTCAAGCTCCAGCGTCCAGGGGCAGAGCCTGCGATAATCTGCGACGGCCTCCCGCGCGACCTCCAGAAGCGGGACAATCCGGGTTTTGCCGCCTTTGCCGGTCACGGTCAGCGATGTCCGGTCCGCGGTCAGGTCAAACGGCGTCAGCGCAAGCGCTTCGGATATGCGCAGGCCGCAGCCATAGAGCAGCGTCATTACGGCCGCGTTGCGCGCCGCGACCCAGGGTTCTTCGGCAAGCTGGCTGTCGAATTCGGTCAATGCGAGCGCCTGTGTGTCCGTCATCGGTCGCGGGAGGGATTTGGGCTGGCGCGGCGCGCGCATCGCGTTGACGCCGGCGGCGTTGACCAGCCCCTGTTTCTGCAAAAAGCGCAGAAAAGACCGGATTGCCGCAAGCCCGCGCGCAACGGTGCGGTTTCCCGCGCCGTCGCCGCGCCGCGCGGCAAGAAAGGCGCGAATATCGGCGGGTCTGAGTTCCGACAGGTCGGCAAGGTTGGGCGCGCCGCCCAGGTGACCGGTCAGGAAGGCGAAGAACTGGCGCAGATCGCGCTCATAGGCCTCCAGCGTGTTGCCGGCCAGTCTGCGCTCGCAAGACAGGTGCTCGAGCCAGGCCTGCGCCTGCGTCAGCAGATCTGGCCTTGCATGTATCAAAAATTCATCTCGTTTCATGGGCGCCGGAATTCAATTTGAAAAAGGAATCATCTACGCTTCGTGAAGTAGGTGATTCGGCTGGCGGCCCGAATCTGAAGTTCCTGCAGCAGACTGTTGAAATGATGGATGGAACTTCGATTCTACTACACTAGCCAAGCCCGATTCATGGCATTATATGATATCCGGCCCCTCGCAAGACTCTATTGTCCGGTCGAGGGGTTAGATTTAAGTTAATGCGTAAATGACTGTGTAACATCAGTATATCCGGTTGTAAGGGGAGGCGAACGCGCGTGTCATTATGAGTACACATTCGGCTGTAATAGACTCATAGCGCACTAGCGGGGAACCATCATGTCACAGAAGCGGTTTCAACTGACGGGCCTCGATTCTCTGGCAGACCGGATCGCCCTTTATTCCTACGGGCAGCCGGGCCATATCGTCGACCAACTGATCGCCGAGCGCGGCGAGAAGATCGTCAATAACCCGTTCTGGCCGGTTCTGCGGCCGATGCTCTACATGATCCTGCATTATCGCCAGGCGATCGAGTTCGCAGACTCCATCGCCAATCTTCCCGGTTACGATGCGATGCAGTTCGCCAGCGACATGCTCAATCTCGAGATCAAGGTTGAGAATGGCGAGCGGATTCCCGAAAAGGGCGGATTTGTTCTCGTCAGCAATCACCCGACCGGCATCGCCGACGGCGTCGCGGTGTTCGACCTTCTGAAAGAACGCCGTCCCGATATGATGATCTACGCGAATCGCGACGCGCTACGCGTCAATCCGCGTTACGTGGAAATCATCATCCCGGTCGAGTGGCGCGACGAACTCAAGAGCAAGCTGAAGGCGCGCGAAACGCTCCGCCTGACCAATCATGCAGTCAAGGAAGGCAAGGCCACCGTTCTGTTCCCGTCGGGCCGCATCGCCTACTGGGAGAACGGCAAGCTCAACGAGCGCCCATGGAAACCGTCCGCCGTCGGCCTTGCGCGTAAATACAACATGCCGATCCTTCCGGTTCATATGTCGGCCCGCAATTCCGGCCTGTTCTACTGGCTGTCGCGCTGGTCGACGGAACTGCGCGACATGACCGTGTTCCACGAAGTGCTCAACAAGAAGAGCAAGACGTTCAATTTCAAGATCGGTCACCTCATACAGCCCGAGGAGCTCGACGGCGATCCGGCGGAAGTCACCAAGGCGCTGGAACGTCATTGCGTACACGGTCTGCCCGAAGATGCGGACCGTCGATTCAAACTCGAATCCTGACGGACATCCACGATTTCCATGTATCTGAGATCGATGCGCGCCGAACATTATCGGTCGTTGCGCGCGATCCGCATGGATCTCGGACCGGTCAACCTGTTTGTCGGAGCGAACGGCGCCGGCAAGTCCAATCTTTATCGCGCCCTGCAACTGATCAAGGCCGCGGCAGACGGACAGCTCGCACACGAGATCGCCGCAGAGGGCGGCATCTATTCGGCCTACTGGAGCGGCGACACGCCGAAGCACAAGAAGGCGCGGATCAGGCTTTCGGCCGAAATCGTCGATGAGGAACGCGGCGTTGTCTACATCTACGAGGTCGAATGCGGTTTTCGTCCTACCGAGGCTGCGGCGGGCTTCACCCACGAGGCGCAGGTCAAGGCAGAGCAACTGAGCATCGACACGGGGCGCCGGCCGCATGTGATGATGCGCCGCGAGGGCGCCCACATCTCGGCGCGCAATGCGGACGGCCGCATGGAAGACTATCCGGACGCCCCGCTGGTCTCGGAAACGGCGCTGTTCCTGCTCGGCGACGCCGGCCACTACCCGGAAATCAGCACGCTGCGTCACATGCTCGGACAGTGGCGCTTCTATCACGGCTTCAGGACCGACGCCGGGTCGCCGCTTCGCCAGCCATGCCGGCCGGTGACCGCGCCGATGCTTGACGAGGGCGGCGCCAATCTCGCAGCTGTGTTCGCAACGCTCGCCCACACAAGACAGGACACGATCGATCTCGACCGCGCCGTCTACGACGCGTTCGGCGGCGCGGCCCTGTCCATGCCCGAACCGGACGAGACGGCGGAGTTCGGACTTGTCGTTCCGGATTTCCCGCACAGGATCTTCCAGCCGCGTGAGCTGTCGGACGGCCAGATCCGTTTTCTTGCGCTGGCGGCGGCGCTGCTGTCCTACCGGCGACCCAGATTCATCGCGCTGAACGAACCGGAGGCGAGCCTTCATCCCGACATGCTGCCGGCGCTCGCCGCCATGATCGGGCGCGCCTCGGCAGACAGCCAGATCTGGGTGGTGACCCATTCGACCGTTCTCGCCGAGGCCATCACCGAGCGCTGCGGCGCGCGTGCGCGAACCGTCGTCCGCCGTGACGGCGCCACGGAAATCGAAGGCCTGTCGATTACCGGCGAAATGCGCGCCGAGGAAGATTAGGCGACGGGTCTTCGCGGTTCATCGCCGCGCACAGAACATAAAGTAAACATTCTTGCTGCGTTTCACGGCGTTTTATGCTACCATGCACGGCGCAGGCGATCGCGTGAAAAGGCGGCGGGACTTTCGGATCTGGAGCAAAAAACGGGATTCCCGAAACAAAGCCAGATGACCTGAAGAACGGGAAAGTCCAAATTCCCGAAACAAAGCCAGTTTGCATAAAGAGCCGAAAACCGGATTCCCGAAACGAAGCCAGATCGCTTGAAAAGGCGAAAAAGGCGAATTCCCGAAACAAAGCCAGATTTGGCGCTATTCTGAAGGACAAAATTTCTGTAAGAAATAACGCAATAAAAACAATAATTTAATGGTTTCTGCCGCGAAAGCGCCTCGATGAGAGGTCGGGATTCGCGAATGTCTGCGTCGCGAATCCCTGTTCCAATGGGGTCAGATCAGCCGATGTTCTGGCCGGTCTTGGCCCAGTCCGCCAGAAATGCGTCGAGGCCCTTGTCGGTGAGCGGATGCTTGACCAGCGCCTTCAGGATCGCCGGCGGCACGGTCGCGACGTCGGAGCCGATCAGCGCGGCGTCTTTCACGTGATTGACGGTGCGGATCGAGGCGGCGAGGATTTCCGTGTCGAAGTCGTAATTGTCGTAGATCGTGCGGATCTCCGAAATCAGCTCCATGCCGTCGATGCCCATGTCGTCGAGCCGTCCGAGGAAAGGCGAGATGAAGGTCGCGCCGGCCTTGGCGGCGAGTAGCGCCTGGTTGGCGGAAAAGCACAGCGTGACGTTGGTCTTGTGACCGTCCGAGGTCAGCGCCTTGCAGGCCTTCAGCCCGTCCATGGTCAGCGGCAGCTTGATGCAGATATTGTCGGCGATCTTGGCGAGAAACGCCGCCTGGGTCAGCATTTCCTTGTATTCCGTCGCCGTGACTTCCGCCGAGACCGGTCCGTCCACGATATCGCAGATTTCCTTGGTCACCTCGACGATGTCTCGGCCCGATTTCATGATCAGCGACGGATTGGTGGTCACGCCGTCCAGGAGCCCGGTGTCGTTCAGTTCGCGGATCTCGCTGACATCGGCTGTATCGACAAAAAATTTCATGTTTTCCTCGCCTGACAAAGCGGTTTGGTTTTTTTGATGGCTTCCCTTTAACGCAATCGCGGGGCAAGGTCACCAGCACAATGAAAGATTCGCGGCAATTGCAGATCGGCCTGCCGGCAACCGAAACCGTGCCGGTCATGGTGCCGGTTCCGACCCCTCGTCCCTACAGCTACGCCGTGCCGGAAGGCATGCAGGCGCGGCCGGGCGACGTGGTGCAGGTGCCGCTCGGGCCGCGCCAGGTCGCCGGCGTTGTATGGCATGGCGAGACGGACGGCGTGGCCTCCGCGAAGCTGAGGCCGATCACCCACGTGTTCGACTGTCCGGCGATATCAGAAGAGATGCGCCGCTTCATCGACTGGGTCGCCGCCTACACGCTGTCACCGCCGGGTCTGGTCGCGCGCATGGCGCTGCGGGCGCCGGCGGCCCTCGAGCCGGAGCTGCCGGAAAAGGGGCTGCGTTTGACTGAGAGCCGACCGGAGCGAATGACGGCGGCGCGCGAACGGGTGATCGAAATGGCTGGCGACGGTTTTTCCTGGACCAAATCCGGGCTCGCCCACGCCGCCGGCGTCAGCGCCAGCGTCGTCGAGGGCCTTGTGAAGCAGGACGTGCTGGAAACCGTTCTCATTCCGCCCCGGCCGGCCGTCGCCGAGCCGGATGTCGGTTACGCCGAGCCGGAACTCAGCCCCGCGCAGCGTTCCGCCGTCGAGGAGCTTGTCGAATTCGCCGCAGCAAGTCAGCCGAAACCCACCCTCATCGACGGCGTCACCGGCTCCGGCAAGACGGAGGTCTATTTCGAGGCGGTGGCCGATCGCCTCGCGGCCGGCCGTCAGGTCCTCATCCTCCTGCCGGAAATCGCCCTGACCGCCACTTTCCTCGAACGTTTCGAGTCGCGATTCGGCAGTCGCCCGGCCGAGTGGCATTCCGACGTGACCCCCCGCATGCGTGAAAAGGTCTGGAGACAGGTCGCAAGCGGCGAGATCCGGGCGGTGGCCGGCGCTCGTTCCGCGCTGTTTCTGCCCTTCCGCGAACTCGGACTGATCGTCGTCGACGAGGAGCACGACACCGCCTACAAGCAGGAGGACCGCGTTCACTACAATGCGCGCGACATGGCGGTGGTGCGCGGGCATCTCGGCCGCTTTCCCGTGGTGCTCGCCTCGGCGACCCCGTCGATCGAGAGCCGGGTCAATGCGGATACGGGCAAATATCATCACATCCGCCTGCCGGAACGCTTCGGCGGCGCGGCCCTGCCGGATATCGATTGCATCGACATGCGTCGCCACCCGCCGGACCGCGGCGGTTTCCTCTCGCCCGTGCTCATCGGTGAAATCCGGCAGACGCTCGAACGGGAAGAACAGTCGCTGCTCTTTCTCAATCGCCGCGGCTACGCGCCGCTGACGCTTTGCCGGGTTTGCGGTCATCGTTTCGAATGCCCAAACTGCTCGGCCTGGCTCGTCGAGCACCGGTTTCGCGGTCAGCTGCAATGTCATCATTGCGGCCATCACGAACCGGCGCCCGAGGCCTGTCCGGAATGCGGCGCGCTCGACCATCTGGTGGCTTGCGGTCCCGGCGTCGAGCGGATTGCGGAAGAAGTCGACCGGCATTTTCCGGACGCCCGCACCATCGTGCTGTCCTCCGACATGCTGGGCGGCGTCAAGCGGCTGCGCCTTGAACTTGAGGCGATCGCCAATGGCGAGGCGGATATCGTCATCGGCACCCAACTCGTCGCCAAGGGTCACAACTTTCCGCTCATGACGCTGGTCGGGATCGTCGACGCGGATCTGGGTCTCGGCAACGGAGACCCGCGCGCCGCCGAGCGGACCTTCCAGCTTCTTTCGCAGGTCACGGGGCGCGCCGGCCGCAGCGGACGCGCGAGCCGCGCCTTCCTGCAGACCTATCAGCCGCAGCACCCCGTGATCGCCGCCATCATTTCCGGTGATCCCGAAACCTTCTACGAGCGCGAGATCGCCGAGCGCGAGAGAGCGGGCCTGCCGCCATTCGGCCGGCTTGCCGCGCTCATCGTCTCGGCCGCGCATCGAAGCGAGGCGGAAAACCATGCGCGGGACCTGCGCCGCGCCGCGCCCGGCCTCGCCGACATTCGCGTGCTCGGTCCGGCCGAAGCGCCGCTTGCGCTGGTGCGCGGGCGGTACCGCTACCGGCTGCTTGTCCACGGGCGCAAGCAATCGGATATTCAATCCTATGTCGCCCGGATGATCGAAACCGGACCAAAGCCGCGCGGCTCGGTCCGGGTGCAGATCGATATCGATCCACAGAGTTTTCTATAGAGCGCAACGCGATTCCCGCAAATGGAAGGTCACCATGTTTGAATTTCCCTATCCGACATCGTCAGGCGAGTGGCTGGCTTTCGCAAGCGCTGCGGCGACGGCGCTGTTGGGGCTTATGCTGTTCGTTCTGCCGCGGCTGACCCTGCGCGCCATGGGGATCGGAACCGTCGCCGGCCGGGACGACGCGGTCGCCGAGATCCGGTCTGTCATGGCCGGTTTTCTGTTCGCCGCCGGTCTGGGCTCGATCATGTTCGCGCAGCCCTTCGTCTATCTGGTGCTCGGCGCGTGCTGGGCGGTCACGGTGCTCGGACGCGTCGTCACGGCTGTCGTCGACAGGGCCATGTCGCGGATCCAGGTGTTGCAGACTGTGATCGAGGCGCTACTGGCGGCAGGGCCGCTGGCCTATGTATTCTAGCTCGTTTGAGCCTGTGCGATTCTGCATGGCTGCCGTGCCGAATACGGAGCGAAGGCCTGTTGAATTTCCGATTTCCGATCAGCATATCAATGAGGTATTCAGACAGCCACTGCCAAGCCTGTCGACCTGACACGACTGCCTGATGAACTCGAACAAGAGGAATTCAGTCATGAGAAACTCAATCATTCTTTCAGCAATCGCCGGCTGCACATTGATCGCAGCTACCGTAGTTCCACTGGCAAGCGCCGATGCCGCGCCTCCCCCACCGCCTCCGCCGCATCACGCCGTGGTCGTGGTTGCCCCGCATCAGCCGGCTCCTCCTCCTCCGCCTCCCGGTCATCCGGCTGTCGTAGTGGTCAAGGCTCCGCATAATCCGCCGCCACCGCCTCCGCATCCGGTCTACTGACCGCTCAACGCCAAAAGCGGATAGTATGAAACAATGGCTGTCGCATCCGCGGCGGCCATTTTCCCTGAAAGGCCCTGAACCGCCGCATTTGCGGCGTTTGCGGTTTTGCCAGCGCTGAGCGACGCTTTTGTCCACGCTCATCCAAAAGCATGTGTCAAAGCGTGTTGCGACTCCCACATAGCTATGCTAGACGAGGCTCGAATTTCCGGCGGGGCATTGTGGAAACTCAATTCGCGCCGGAAAAAATCGAAACAAATTCAAAGATTTGCAGAATCTCAGGATTCTGATTCCATATCTTCGAATTCAGTTCAGAGATAATTGTGCCCGTGGCAGACACAACTTCGCTCATATCCGGTGTTGCGCAACGCTATGCATCATCGCTTTTCGAGCTGGCATTGGAAGGCAAATCCGAACAAGCCGTTGGTGACGAACTGACCCGTCTCGAGACCATGATCACCGAGAGCGAGGACTTTCGCCGGCTGATCGAAAGCCCGGTCTTTTCCGCCGATGAGCAGTTCAAGGCCATTTCGGCCATCGCCGACAAGGCGGAATTCCAGGGACTGGTCGGAAACTTCCTGCGCGTCGTTGCGCGCAATCGCCGGCTATTCGCCATTCCAGGCATTATCCGGGCCTACCGCGCCATCGCCGCAAAGCATCGCGGCGAGGTTTCGGCTGAGGTCGTCTCCGCCCGCAAACTGACGGCGGCCCAGGAAAAAGAACTCGCGGAAGCGCTGAAAAGCGTGACCGGACAGGACGTGGCAGCCAATGTCACCGTCGACCCGTCGATCCTCGGCGGTCTGATCGTCAAGATCGGGTCGCGTCAGATTGACACATCCATTCGTACAAAACTCTCCACCCTTAAGCTTGCACTGAAAGAGGTCGGCTGATGGACATCCGCGCCGCGGAAATCTCCGCAATTCTAAAAGATCAAATCAAAAACTTTGGCCAGGAAGCGGAAGTTTCCGAAGTCGGACAGGTTCTGTCCGTCGGTGACGGCATCGCCCGCGTCTACGGTCTGGACAATGTCCAGGCCGGTGAGATGGTGGAATTCCCCGGTGGAATTCGCGGCATGGCGCTGAACCTCGAAGTCGACAATGTCGGCGTCGTGATCTTCGGTTCCGACCGCGACATCAAGGAAGGCGACACCGTCAAGCGGACCGGCGCCATCGTTGACGTTCCCGTCGGCAAGGAACTGCTCGGCCGCGTGGTCGACGCTCTCGGCAACCCGATCGACGGCAAGGGCCCGATCAAGGCGACCCAGCGTTCGCGCGTTGACGTCAAGGCCCCCGGCATCATTCCGCGCCGTTCGGTGCATGAGCCGATGTCGACCGGCCTGAAAGCTATCGACGCGCTGATCCCGATCGGTCGCGGCCAGCGCGAGCTCGTCATCGGCGACCGCCAGACCGGCAAGACCGCCATCATCCTGGACACCTTCCTCAACCAGAAGCCGATCCACGACAACGGCCCGGAAGAAGACAAGCTCTACTGCGTCTACGTCGCTGTCGGCCAGAAGCGCTCCACCGTCGCCCAGTTTGTAAAGGTTCTCGAGGAGCGCGGCGCGCTTGAATATTCGATCGTCGTCGCCGCAACCGCTTCCGATCCGGCTCCGATGCAGTTCCTGGCGCCGTTCGCCGGCTGCGCGATCGGCGAATATTTCCGCGACAACGGCATGCACGCCCTTATCGGCTACGACGACCTGTCCAAGCAGGCTGTCGCCTATCGCCAGATGTCCCTGCTGCTTCGCCGTCCGCCGGGCCGTGAAGCCTATCCGGGCGACGTCTTCTATCTCCATTCGCGCCTGCTCGAGCGCGCCGCGAAGCTCAACGCCGACAATGGCTCCGGTTCGCTGACTGCCCTGCCGGTCATCGAAACCCAGGGCAACGACGTGTCGGCCTTTATTCCAACCAACGTGATCTCTATCACCGACGGTCAGATCTTCCTGGAAACGGACCTGTTCTACCAAGGCATCCGTCCGGCGGTGAACGTCGGTCTGTCCGTGTCCCGCGTGGGTTCGTCCGCCCAGATCAAGGCGATGAAACAGGTCGCCGGGTCGATCAAGGGTGAACTGGCGCAGTACCGCGAAATGGCGGCGTTCGCCCAGTTCGGCTCCGACCTCGACGCCGCGACCCAGCGTCTGCTCAATCGCGGCGCGCGTCTGACCGAGCTTTTGAAGCAGCCGCAGTTCTCGCCGCTCAAGACGGAAGAGCAGGTCGCTGTCATCTTCGCCGGCGTCAACGGCTATCTCGACAAGCTTCCGATCAACCAGGTCAACAGCTTCGAGCAGGGTCTTCTGTCCCACATGCGCGGCGACGGCAAGGACGTGCTTGACGCGATCCGCACCGAAAAGGCGCTGACCGACGAAATCACCGATAAGCTGAAAGCAGCGATCGACGATTTCGCGAAATCCTTCGCCTGAGCGAAAGCCGACGGCTGAACAACGAGAACGGACGGATAACGGATGCCTTCACTCAAGGATCTGAGAAACCGGATAGCCTCGGTCAAGGCGACGCAGAAGATCACCAAGGCGATGCAGATGGTCGCCGCGGCGAAATTGCGTCGCGCCCAGGAGGCGGCCGAAGCCGCGCGTCCCTATTCCCAGCGCATGGGCGCTGTGCTCGCCAATATCGCGAATGCGGTGTCGGACGGGGATGATACGCCGCGGCTGATGACGGGAACCGGAAGCGACCAGACGCATCTCCTGGTGGTCTGCACGGCCGAACGCGGACTGTGCGGCGGCTTTAACTCGCAGATCGCGAGATTGGCGCGCGAGCACGCCCGCTCCCTGATCGCCGACGGCAAGGAGGTCAAGATCCTCTGTGTCGGCAAGAAGGGCTACGACATTCTGCGCCGCGATCTTGGGTCGCACATCATCGACCGCGTCGATCTTCGCGAAGTCAAGAATATCGGCTTCGTCAACGCAGACGAGATCGCCCGCAAGGTGATCGGGCTGTTCGACGAAGGCGCTTTCGATGTCTGCACGCTGTTTTATTCCGAGTTCAAGTCGGTCATCAGCCAAATACCGACCGCCCAGCAGCTCATTCCGGCGAGCCCCGTCGGCGAGAGCGACGCGGTGGATCAGGACGCCTCGGCTGTATACGACTACGAACCGGACGCCGGATCGATCCTCAGCGATCTGATACCGCGCAACATCGCCGTGCAGATTTTCCGCGCATTGCTGGAAAACAATGCGTCCGAGCAGGGCGCCCGCATGTCCGCCATGGACAATGCGACCCGCAACGCCGGTGAGATGATCGACAAGCTGACGCTGAGCTACAACCGCCAGCGCCAGGCGCAGATCACCAAGGAACTGATTGAAATCATTTCGGGCGCCGAAGCGCTCTGAGACTCTTGAATGAGGTAGTACGATTATGGCCAAGGCAACCACAAAAGCCGGTGTAACCGGCACCGTGACGCAGGTGATCGGCGCCGTCGTCGACGTCGCGTTCGAAGATCATCTTCCGGCGATCCTGAACGGGCTGGAAACCGACAACCATGGCGTTCGCCTGGTTCTCGAGGTCGCGCAGCATCTCGGCGAGAACACCGTTCGCACCATCGCGATGGACTCCACCGAAGGTCTGGTCCGCGGTCAGCAGGTCGTGGACATGGGTCAGCCGATCGCAGTTCCGGTTGGCCCCGAGACGCTCGGCCGCATCATGAACGTTATCGGCGAGCCGATCGACGAAGCAGGCCCGGTCAAGACCTCCGAAACGCGCGCCATTCACCAGGAAGCTCCGGCCTATGTCGATCAGTCGACGGAAGCAGAGATCCTCGTCACCGGCATCAAGGTCGTGGACCTGCTGGCGCCTTACGCAAGGGGCGGAAAGATCGGCCTGTTCGGCGGCGCCGGCGTGGGCAAGACGGTTCTCATCCAGGAACTGATCAACAACGTCGCCAAGGCGCACGGCGGTTACTCCGTCTTTGCAGGCGTTGGCGAACGCACCCGCGAGGGCAATGACCTTTACTGGGAAATGATTGAATCCGGCGTGAACAAGGATCCGAAGGAAAACGACGGGTCCGTTGAAGGTTCAAAATGCGCCCTGGTTTTCGGCCAGATGAACGAGCCGCCCGGCGCCCGCGCCCGCGTTGCGCTTTCGGGTCTGACGATCGCTGAACATTTCCGTGACGAAGGTCAGGACGTTCTGTTCTTCGTCGACAACATCTTCCGCTTTACCCAGGCGGGTTCGGAAGTGTCCGCGCTTCTCGGCCGTATTCCTTCGGCCGTGGGTTATCAGCCGACGCTGGCGACCGACATGGGCGCCATGCAGGAGCGCATCACCACCACCAACAAGGGATCGATCACTTCCGTGCAGGCCGTCTACGTTCCGGCCGACGACTTGACCGACCCGGCGCCTGCGACCTCCTTCGCCCACCTGGACGCAACGACGGTTCTCAACCGCGCGATATCGGAGAAAGGCATCTATCCGGCCGTGGATCCGCTCGACTCCACGTCGCGTATGCTCGACCCGATGATCGTTGGCCAGGAACACTATGACGTCGCCCGCCAGGTGCAGTCGATTCTGCAGCGCTACAAGTCGCTTCAGGACATCATCGCCATCCTGGGCATGGACGAACTGTCCGAAGAAGACAAGATGACGGTTGCCCGCGCCCGCAAGATCGAGCGCTTCCTGTCGCAGCCATTCTTCGTCGCCGAAGTGTTTACCGGTTCGCCGGGCCAGTTCGTCGATATCGAAGACACGATCAAGAGCTTCAAGGGCCTCGTCGAAGGCGAGTACGACCATCTGCCGGAAGCGGCCTTCTACATGGTCGGCGGCATCGACATGGCTGTCGAGAAGGCACAGAAGCTCGCTGCGGAAGCAGCCTGATTTGATGCGGCGGCGGGGTCCGGAAAGGACCCGGTCGCCACGACCGAACGGGAAATGACGTCCGATGGCTGACAGTTTCAATTTCGAGCTCGTATCTCCGGAGCAGTTGCTGCTTTCGGAAGCCGTTTCGCAGGTGATCATACCGGGCTCAGACGGTGAGATGACCGTCATGGCTCATCATGCGCCGACGATGACGACGATCAAGCCGGGCATCGTTTCGGTGACGACCGATTCCGGAGAAAACCAGCGCTACGTCGTCTTCGGCGGTTTCGCAGATATCCTGCCCGATGGTTGTACGTTGCTTGCCGAATCCGCCGTTCGCGTGGAAGATATCGACCATGAAGCGCTGAAACAGCGCATTCAGGATACGCGCGAAGACTTGGCGGACGCCAAGACCGATGCGGACAAAACGCGCATCGCCGAGCACCTTAATCATCTTGAAACGCTGCAGAACGCCGTCTAGGCCGATGCAAGACATGCTGACTATCAAGGCGGGCTCATGGCCCGCTTTTTTATTTGTGTCTCGTAGCGTCCGACCATGAACCAGCAGCAGGCGAAACCCCGCAGCTTTTGGCCGACGCTGCTGGTCGGCTTTCTGTTTTATCTGCCGGCTGGCCTGTTGTGGATCGGAAGACCAGTCGCCGGCGTCATTGCCTCGGTTATCCAGTGCCTGGTCTACTTCGCAATCTTCCGGTGCATTTCATTGTGTCGGCTCGACCAGATGGGCGAAGGCCGCGACGACTTCTTCGTAAACCTTGCGCTTGAATGGCACGACCAGGTCCGGGAGGTCCCGCATTGGCGCCCAGCGCCAGTCGTCGAATTCCGCTTCATGTCCGTCGGGCGGCGGATTGATCGCGATTTCGCTCTCGTCGCCTTCGAAGCGAAAGGCGAACCAGCGTTGCGTTTGTCCGCGATATTTGCCTTTCAGCGCGAAGCCGATCTTGTCTTTCGGCAAATCGTAATTGATCCAGTCTGGCGCTCGCGCCAGCAGCGAGACGCTGCGGATGCCGGTTTCCTCGTAGAGTTCGCGTTTCGCCGCTTCGAGCGGGTCTTCCCGTTTGTCGATTCCACCCTGGGGCATCTGCCAGAGTTGCAGCATGTCGGGCGTCACCTCGCTGTTGACGTCGTTGACTCGCCGTCCGATCCAAACCCGTCCTTCGCTATTCAACACCATTGCGCCCACACACGGGCGATAGGGCATTTCTGCGTGTTTGTCCTTTGACACGAATACTGTCCTCTTCAGTGTTCAACGAGCGCCGAGACAGGAACGATTTCCACGCCCCGCCGCTCCACTTCCCTGATCCATGCGGCCACGGTGTCCACGCTGACTTCGAAGGCGGAAGCGACGGCGATGGCTTCGCCGTTCCGGCGGGCGATCCTTTCAACCTCGTCGAGTCGCGCCATGATGACGTCTGTCGACAGTTTCTGGTCCACCACCATGTCGGCCTGCGCGAACGGAACGCCGAGAGATTGCGACACGACGCCTGCCAGCGATTGCGCTGACGTGCCGTCGTCTAGGAAGAGGATGCCGCGTCCGGCTATTTCCTGCAATACCGGTTCGATTGCGTCCGGATCGGACAGGAAGCGGGAACCCATGAAATTCATGACGCCGGTATAGTTGGTGATCCGGCCGAGCGCCCAGTGCAGATCGTCAATGTTCTGCCTCGTCCCGTCGGCTGTGACCAGCGTATGCGGACCCGGGTCCGTGGACGGATAGCCGAAGGGTTCGAAGGGTATCTGCAGCAGAACCTCGTGGTTTCCGCGCCTGGCTTCCTGCAGCCAGCGCTGCAGGCTGTTGCCGCTCGCGGCAAACGCGAGGGTCACGCCTTCCGGAAGCGTCTGTATTGCATACTGGGTTCCTGTCTGGCTGACGCCCAGCCCGCCGACGACGATGGCGATCCGTGTGCCGCGAGCGCCCGACCAGGGTCGCGCATAGGCTTCGACCGGTTTCTTCCCGTCCGGGCCGATAACAGGCAGATCTCCATATTTTCCCGGCTCCAGCAGTTCCGGGATCGGCAGGTGCGCCATGTGCGCGCTCTGGCCGATGGCGCGGGCGCCGGTCAGGATCACCGGTCCGTCCTGCGGGCGATCAAGCGGGGTTACCTTCGTCACGATGCTTCCGTCGCCGTTGCGGATCGTCTCGACGTCGGCCCCGGATGCGCCGGTTTGAAAAATGGTTGAGCCCGGCTTCAGTTCGGCTCTCTCGACAACCATGCTGACGACGTCCGTCGCCGGAGCCATGTGCGCCGCCGCCATGGACTGGTCGCGCAGGGGCGGACGATGGAGGGCGGTGGCGGTCGAGGCGGCGATGACCGCCAGACACAGAATTCCGGCCAACCAGGCTCCAGGACTCCCCGGAACAGCGACAGTTCGCCGCCGCTCCGGACGGTTCTGACCCAATGGCCTGTTGATTTCGGAATCGCTGTTCACGGGAGCCGCACGTAATTGTCGGTGATTCGCTGTTCCGGCAGAATCTACGGGCGATGATGTTTTGGCAACTGCGATAAGACGGCGGGTGCGTTGATCAACGCTACCCGCCGCCAAAAGACCTTATTCAGTCGTAGCCGGAGCCTCTTCCTTGTCCATCTGCACGGCGGCTGCCTGATCGGACTTCGGAGGATAGGCCGGATCGGAGATTTCGCCGCGAATGAGCTTCAGCGCATATTTCAGCTGCTCGTCATCCTCGGCTTCCGGCGGCACGTAGGCGATTGACCCGGACCCTTCGTCGGTTTCGTTGTCGCCTTCGATGTGGCCGCGCAACTCGGATTCACCGGTTTCACGCACGCGTCCCTTGAGATCGTCGGGCAGCGGCTGTTCGACGATGATCTCGGGCTCGATGCCGGACCCCTGAATGGAGGTGCCGGAAGGCGTATAATATAGCGCCGTGGTCAGACGCAGTGCGCCGTTCTCGCCGAGCGGGATGATCGTCTGAACCGAGCCTTTGCCAAACGAGCGGGTGCCGACGATAGTCGCGCGGTGATGATCCTGTAAAGCGCCGGCGACGATCTCGGACGCGCTCGCCGATCCGCCATTGACCAGCACCACGACCGGCTTGCCGCCTGTGAGGTCGCCCGGTCGGGAATTGTAGCGTCGCGTCTCCTCGGGATTGCGTCCCCGCGTCGAAACGATCTCTCCGCGGTCAAGGAAGGCGTCGGACACGCTGATCGCCTGATCCAGCAAGCCGCCCGGATTCAGCCTCAGATCGAGGACGTAACCCTTGAGTTTGTCTTCCGGAATCTGTTCTTTGAGTTCCTTGATCGCATTGTCCAGGTCGTCATAGGTCTTCTCGGTGAAGGAAATGACGCGAATATAGCCGATATCGTCTTCGGCGCGGAACTTCACCGCCTTGATCTTGATGACGTCGCGCTCGATGTCGATGTCGATCGGCGCGTCTGCGCCTTCGCGCAGGATCGTCAGCTTGATGTTCGTGCCGACCGCGCCGCGCATTTTGTCGACCGCCTGGCTCAGGCTCAGGCCGCGCACCGGCTCACCGTCGATCTCGGAAATCAGGTCGCCGGCGAGAACGCCCGCCTTCTGGGCCGGTGTATCGTCAATCGGTGTGATGACCTTGACCAGTTCGCTGTCCTGGTCGAGCGTCACCTCGATGCCGAGCCCGCCGAACTCGCCGCGAGTTTGGGTGCGCATGTCCAGCGCGTCCTTGGCGTTGAGGTAGCTCGAATGCGGATCGAGGGACGTGAGCATGCCGTTGATGGCGTTTTCAACCAGATCGCCCTCATCCGGCGGCTTGACGTAGTTCGCCCGCACTCGCTCGAAAACTTCGCCGAAAATGGAGAGCTGCTTGTAGGTGTCGGAATTGGCTGCGACCGCCGTCGTTCCCGCATATTGCAGACCGGCGACGGACATAGCGCCCATCACAGCGCCGGCAGCTAAAAGAGATACCTTACGAATCATTGCTTATCCTTCCCGAAGGAGACTTGACCCACCATGGGCCGGGATCGATGGGTTTGCCATCTTTTCTGAACTCAATGTAGAGCGTCGGGGCATCCGACGCCAGACTCAAAGCGCCCATTGCCGCAAGTCTTCGTGAACTCATGCGGCCGACCGGCTCGCCGGCGACGACGAACTGGCCGATGGAGGCGTCGATGCGGCCCATGCCGGCGAGAACGAGATTGTACTCCTCGCCGACGTTGAGAATCAGCAATTGTCCATAGGAGCGGAAATTGCCGGCATAGACGACCCAGCCGTCCGCAGGCGAGGTCACCAGTGCGTCCGGTTGCGTTGCAACCATGGTTCCCATCAACGCGTTGCCGGTTCCGTCGTCGTCGCCCCAACTGGCCGTGACTTCGCCCCTGACCGGCAACTCAAGGCTTTCCGACAATTCCGAAAACGCGTAGGCGGGCGCCATGCGCTCGATATCAGGGTCTCCCTCGCGTTTGCGGGCCTTCAATTGCTCGCGGCGGCGTTCGGTTTCCTCCATGCGGCGGATTTCGGCAAGCCGCGCCTGCTCGGCGGCCTCGCGGGCGGATTCAATCTCGCTGCCAAGCGAAGCGATCAGATCATTCAGGCTGCTCGCCCGCATCGCCAGTTCCTCGGCCTTGCGGCGTTCTTCGCCCAGCCTGTCATTGCGCGCTGCTGCGAGCCTGTTCTTTTCCTCAAGCAGCAGGTTCAGTTTTTCCTCTTCCTCGGCCTGCTCGCCAAGCGTTGCAATCAACCGTTCACGCTCATTGGCGATGGAAGCGTGAATTTCTGTCAGTTCCTGCAGATCAGCCACCAGCTTGCCGGTTTCCTCGCGAATTTCGGGCACCACGGCGCCAAGCAAAATGGCGCTGCGAACCGAGGCAAGCGCGTCGTCCGGGCTGATCAGAATAGCCGGCGGGGGGTTGCGCCCCATCCGCTGCAGGGCGGCGAGAACTTCGGCCAGAATCGCCTTGCGCGATCGCAGCGACGCTCTGATGGCCTCCTGGCGCCCGGCGAGCGCAGCAAGCCTCTTTTCGCCGTCCGATATGTCGTCGGATAGCTTCTTTTGCGTTTTCGCGCTTTGCAGCAGCGCCGTGCGCAGAGACGCCTGGTCGTGCTTGAGCGACGCGATTTCCTGCTCGAGCTCTGCGCGACGCTGCTCCGACACCTCGATGTCGGCCTTGATCTGTTGCAGCCGCTCGCGGCCTTCCGCCTGCTGTTTTTCGAGGGTTTTGATCTCGCCAGCGGGCTCATCCGCCGGCTGAGCGCCGTCCTGGGCGGCGACGGGAAGCGCTAAAGACGGCAACAGGGCGAAAACAAGCAGCAAAGCGACGGTCCGGATGGTGTCGAACCCGCTTCTGCCTGATCCGTTGCTGTTGCCTGCCGAAGACCGCATCTACGAAACTTTGCAATAATCTTAAGGGCCGAATGTTCTGGCCGTGAATGAAGATCAGAACACGCTCTGACTTTTGCCTGTGACAGTCAAGCGTGGCATGGATAAGGCAGGGTTGAAAAGACGCAAAACATGCATCCTGCGGGCAGTCATCGACGCTGCGTCAGGAGCGGTGATAGGGATGGCCTGCCAGGATCGTCGCCGCGCGATAGAGTTGTTCGGCAAGCAATATCCGCACGACCTGATGCGGCCATGTCATGCGTCCGAAGGACAAAACGGCGTCGGCTTTCGATCGCAAGGCTTCGTCATGCCCGTCTGCGCCGCCGATTGCGATCGCAAGATCGCGGCGTCCGGCGTCGCGCCAGTTTCCCAGCATTTCGGCGAATTGTTCGGAACCTGGCGCCTTGCCCCGTTCGTCGAGGACGACAAGCAGGCTGTCGCCGGGCAGGGCGGCCTCGATCGCGGCGGATTCATCGCGCATGCGCGTGTTGGCGTTGGACGCCCGGCTTTCCGGCAGTTCGATCACGCGATTGAAATCCAGACCTTGCGACGGGCCGAATTTCGCGAACCGGTCGATATAGCGCGCTGAAAGATCTCTTTCGGGGCCGGATTTCAGCCGGCCCACGGCGCAAATTGTCACCCGCATTCAGCCTCGCATACGCCTGGATAAGCCAGCGATTTGCGTCCACTGGAACGCCTAGTGGACGGTGCCTTCCTCGATGTCCGGAGCCATCCACAATTTCTCGATATTGTAGAACTCCCGGATTTCGGGGCGGAACACGTGGATGATGATGTCGCCAGTATCGATCAACACCCAGTCGCCTGTAGACAATCCCTCGACACGGAGATTTCCGTATCCGGCGGACTTCATGTCGCGAAGCAGATGGTCGCAGATCGCCGTGACATGACGGCTCGACCGTCCCGATGCGACCACCATGTAGTCGCCCAGCGCGGACTTGCCCGTAATATCTATGGAGACGACGTCTTCCGATTTGGATTCCTCGAGGCTGGCGAGGACCAGTTTCAACGCATGTAGGGCGGCGGCGCCGCTCTCCATGACGGTAGAGGAAATATCAGCGATACTTCCCTTGCTTTGTGCTGTTCTCAGCGTTTTCCCTTTCTGTACCAGAACAACCTCATCAGATTTGCAATATGGGACTCAATACCTGCCGCACAAGGCCGGTCTCCGCTACTCGATTGTAAGGGGAGGGTCGAAACCTGCTCTGCATGATAGCCGCATCGCAAATCATGAGACAAGAATAGCCATGGTTTTGTTTAGGTTTCAAGACGGTGGCCATCACGATTTTGCGCGAAATGTTTCGATTTTCTCGCATTTGACGAATTTTCTCGCCGTCACAGACCGCTCGGATCGGCCTCGCCCCTGCGAATCGCGGTTGATGAAAGCGCTGATCGCGGTCCATGGATGAAGGTCCAGGCAGGCGGTTTCATGCGCGCGAGAAGCGCTGCGTCGTCTTCGTCGACCCGCGCGAAGTCATAGGTTTTGGCCATGCGCGAAGACAGGTACGCCAGCGTCGAGCCTGGCCGGTCGAATACGGCGATCGGCACGGTTTCGGCGATGTTGCGCCAGTTTTGCCAGCGGTGAAAACCCGCCAGACTGTCGGCGCCCATGATCCATACGAAATTGACCCCGGTGTTGCGCCGGCGCAGATAGCGCAAGGTCTCCTCAGTATAACGGAAATTATGGGCCGCCTCGAAGGTGGTGAACCGGATGCGCGGATCGTCGGCGATTTCCCTGCACCATTGCAGTCTTTCGGCCATGCCGGCCAGGTCAGCGGTGTTCTTCAGCGGATTGCCCGGCGTGATCATCCACCAGAGTTGGTCGAGGCGAAGCCGGCGCAGCGCCGTCTCCGCCACAAGCGCATGACCGGCGTGCGGCGGGTTGAACGATCCTCCAAACAGGCCAACGGCCATGCCTTTTTCGGCATGAGGCGTGCGCATGGCCTGCGCCAGGTCGGAATTCGCCGTCACCGGCTCAGGGACGCGTTTGTCCGGAACCCCGGACGCGATATTTGAACGAGGTGAGTTGCTCGACGCCCACCGGTCCGCGGGCGTGCATCTTGCCGGTTGCGATGCCGATCTCGGCGCCCATGCCGAATTCGCCGCCGTCGGCGAATTGCGTCGAGGCGTTGTGTAGCAGGATCGCCGAATCGATCTCGTTGAAAAAACGCTCAACCACAGCCGGATCCTCGGCGATGACCGCTTCGGTGTGGTTGGACGACCAGCGGGCGATGTGGTCGATCGCGCCGCCGACGCCGTCGACAAGCGCCACGGAAATGATCGCATCGAGGTATTCCGTAGACCAGTCGGCCTCGGTTACAGGTTTCGCCTTGTCGAACCGGGCGCAGACCTCATCCGAGCCGCGGATCTCGCAGCCGGCCTCCGCCAGGGCCGTCAGGACAGGCGCCAGATGCGTGTCGGCGGCGTCCCGATCGACGAGCAGGGTTTCGGCTGCTCCGCATATGCCGGTGCGGCGGAGTTTGGAGTTCACTGCGATTTTCACCGCCATGTCGATATCGGCTGACTTGTCCACATAGAGGTGGCAGAGGCCTTCCAGATGCGCGAAGACGGGCACTCGCGCTTCAGACTGCACACGTTCCACCAGGCTTCGGCCGCCACGCGGCACGATCACATCGATGGCGCCGTCGAGCCCTTTCAGCATTTCGCCAACCGCCGCGCGATCCGTCGTCGGCACGATCTGGATGGCGTGTTCGGGAAGTCCCGCCTTCTTCAGCCCTTCGACAAGGCAATCGTGGATGGCAGTGGACGAATTGATCGAATCCGAACCGCCGCGCAGGATCACGGAATTGCCGGCTTTCAGGCACAACGCGCCGGCGTCGGCCGTCACGTTCGGTCGGCTTTCGTAGATCACGCCGATGACGCCGAGCGGCGTGCGTACGCGCTCGATCTTCAGGCCGTTCGGCCGCGACCATTCGGCGATCACGTCGCCGACCGGATCCTTCAAGTCTCTTATCGCCCGGATGCCGTCCGCCATCGCCTTCACCCGATCGGCGTCCAGCTTCAGCCGGTCTCGAAAGGAGGGCGCCATGTCGGCCTCCTCGGCGTTTTTCATGTCGATCACGTTGGCGGCCAGGATATTATTGCGGCCCGCGAGAATGGCGTCGGCCATGGCGTCGAGCGCGCTGTCCTTGGCGGCGGTCGGCGCGGTTGCAAGCCTTGCGCTGGCTTGCCTGGCGTTCCGGCCGAGGGCCGCCATCAGTTCGGCGATGTCGCCGCGGCTTGCCGATTGTTCCAGCATCCTCTCGCTCCCTGTCTTTTTAACCATCTTCATTCGTTGCTAAATCACCGACTGTCAACACCATGTCGTCGCGGTGGATCATCGCGGTGCGGCCTGCATAGCCGAGAATGTCGATGATCTCGGACGATTTGCGGCCGGCGATCCGGGTGGCCTCCTCGGCGCCATAGGCGGAAAGACCCCGGGCAATTTCCCGGCCTTCGAGATTGCGGATGACAATCGTGTCGCCGCGTTCGAAACTGCCGTCGATATGTCTTACGCCAGCCGGAAGCAGGCTTTTGCCTGAAAGCAGCGCCGCTGCGGCGCCCTCGTCGATGGTGAAGACGCCGGCCGGCTGCAGTTGGCCCGCGATCCAGGTCTTGCGCGCGGTGACATGGGCGTTGCGCGCCGCAAAGAAGGTGTGGCGCGCGCCGTCGTCGATGGCGGCGATCGGGTGATCCACCTTGCCGGACGCTATGATCATGGCGCAGCCGGCGCCGGTCGCGATGCGGCCGGCCTCGATCTTCGTCTTCATGCCGCCGCGCGACAATTCCGATCCGGCGTCGCCCGCCATCTCGAAAACGCTGGCCGTGACTTCAGGCACGTAGTCGATGAACTGCGCCTGCGGGTCGACGCCTGGCGGCGCCGTGTACAGCCCGTCGACATCGGATAACAGCACCAGCAAGTCCGCGCCGGCCATGGTTGCGACGCGGGCCGCCAGCCGGTCATTGTCGCCGTAGCGGATCTCGGAGGTGGCGACGGTGTCGTTTTCGTTGATGACGGGAATAGCGCGAAGCTTAAGCAACTGCCCGATCGTGGCGCGGGCGTTTAGATAGTTGCGCCGCGCGCGGGTGTCTTCCAATGTCAGCAGCAGCTGACCGGCGAGAATGTTGTTTGCGGACAGCGTTTCCGACCAGGCCTTGGCGAGCGCGATCTGACCGATGGCGGCTGCGGCCTGGCTTTCCTCGAGCCTCAGGCTCTTCGCCCTGGCGAGCGCGGATCCGGAGGGCAAAATGGTGCGGCCAAGCGCAATGGCGCCGGAGGAGACGACAATGATCTCCACGCCCGTGGCGTGCAGGGCGGCGATATCCGCGCACAGCCCCTCCAGCCAGGCGTGGCGCAGGCCGCGGGCGCGGTCAACCAGCAGGGCGGAGCCGATCTTTATGACCACCCTGCGGTAATCGCGCAGCTGCTTGCCCCTATTGCCCATTCTCAAACCATCATTGTCCGGTGTGTTGCGTCACTCTTCGGCGTCGACCGTCTGGTCGATGGCGGCTCGCAGTGCGCGCAGCGCGTCCGTCATGCCTTCGCCGGTGACCGCAGATAGCACCAGCGGCGCCTTGCCTGCAACGGCCTGCAACGCCTCGCTCTTTCGCGCCCGCTCGTCGTCGTCGAGGATGTCGCACTGTGCAAGCGCCAGTATTTCCGGCTTGTCGGAAAGGCCATGCCCGTACGCCTCGATCTCCGCGCGGACCGTCTTCCATGCGGCTGCGACGTCTTCCTCCTGCGCCGAGACGAGGTGCAGGAGGACGCGCGTGCGCTCCACATGGCCCAGAAACCGGTCGCCGATGCCGACGCCCTGGTGCGCGCCCTCGATCAGTCCGGGAATATCGGCGATGACGAATTCGTGGCCGTCCACGGTCGCAACCCCCAGATTGGGATGAAGCGTCGTGAACGGGTAACTGGCGATCTTCGGCCGGGCGCGGGTGACGGTTGCGAGAAAAGTGGACTTGCCGGCATTCGGAAGGCCGATCAATCCGGCGTCGGCGATCAGCTTGAGACGCAGCCAGATGGTTTTTTCGACGCCGGGCAGGCCGGGATTGGCGCGCCTGGGCGCCTGGTTGACGGAGGTCTTGAAATGCGCGTTGCCGAAACCGCCATTGCCGCCGGCGGCAAGCAGGAAACGCTGGCCTTCCTCCGTCAGGTCGCAGATCAGCGTCTCGTTGTCTTCCTCGTAGACCTGGGTGCCGACCGGAACCTTCATCGTCACGTCCGCGCCGCCGGCGCCGGTGCGATTGCGCCCCATCCCGTGCATGCCGGTCTTCGCCTTGAAATGCTGCTGGTAACGGTAGTCGATCAATGTGTTGAGGCCCTGGACGGCTTCTACCCAGACATCGCCGCCGCGTCCGCCGTCGCCGCCGTCCGGACCGCCGAACTCAATATATTTTTCCCTGCGGAAAGACACCGAGCCGGCGCCGCCGTCGCCTGATCGGATATAGACTTTCGCCTGGTCGAGAAATTTCATCGTTTCAGCATTCCGTTTTCCATGCGGCGTGGCCGTCGCCGGCCCTTTCGCAAGGTCTTCTTGATAAAGCGTTGCCCGCAAACGTCAATTGTCGCGGGCAACGCCGATTGATTGGCTTCACGCAGCGGCCCAGCTTCTGAGCGAAATCCAGGTCTTGCGGTCCAGCCGGTACCATTCGACAGGCACGGACGCCCCCAGCGCCAGCGACGTCACCATGCCGGTGCCCTGGAACTGGAAACCGCATTTGTGGATCACCCGCCGAGACCCGGGATTGGTCACCCTGCAGCGCACATCGATGAACTCGATGTCGCGCGTGCGGAAGGCCATGTCGATGACGGCGTGGGCGGCTTCCGTCGCATAACCTTTCCCCCAGAAAGGCTCGCCGATCCAGTAGCCGAGTTCCAGCGTCACTGCGTCCTGCTGGGGTTCGACGCCGCAGCAGCCAAGGAAGCGGCCATTGTCGGCATCCGTCACAGCATAGATACATTTGCCGAGCGCCCCGGTTTTCGTTCGCTTGATGAACTCCGCCGCGTCCTTGCGCGTATAGGGGTGCGGCATGCGAGACACCATGGTCGCGACCCGCACATTGTTGGCGAGACACGCGATCGCGTCGGTGTCTTCCTTGTGCGGCGCTCTCAGCACCAGTCTTTCGGTGACCAGAACAGGGCAGCCGCCCCGATCACTGCTGCTTTCATCTTCCCGTTCTTGCCGTCCCATGATCAAGACCTCCAGTTGCAAAGGAAAAGGGAGATGGCGCCCCATCTCCCTTGAACTTTTGGTCTGATTTCTCAGCCGGGTCGATGAGACGCCGGCTGTTAAGACTTTAACCGGCTATTCCGCTGCTTCCGCATACGGCATTACGGACACATATGTGCGGCCGTTGGCTTTTTGACGGAAGTTCACATTGCCTTCCACAGTGGCGAAGATCGTGTGATCCTTGCCGATGCCAACGCCCTGGCCCGGATGCCATTTGGTGCCGCGCTGACGCACGATAATGTTGCCCGGGATCACGGCTTCGCCGCCGAACTTTTTCACGCCGAGGCGTTTGGATTCTGAATCGCGACCGTTGCGCGACGAACCGCCAGCTTTCTTGTGTGCCATTGGTCTACTCCTTTACCCGCTCGATTACTTCTTGGCTTCTTCGGCCAGAGCCTTCGCCTGGCCCAGCCAGTCGTCGCGCTCGATGCGGCCCTTGAAGTTCAACGTGTCGTCGAGCTTCGCGATGTCTTCCTTGCTGAATGCGGCGATTTGCGCGAACTGGGTCACGCCTGCTGCATGCAGCTTCTTTTCCAATGCCGGGCCGACGCCGGAGATTTTCTTGAGGTCGTCGGGCTCGCCTTCGGGCGTAGTGAAAACGGCGGATTCAGCCTTGGCCTCTTCCTTTTTCGGCGCAGCCTTGGCTTCAGCCTTGGGCGCGCTGTCAGCCTTCTTGGCTGCCGCCTTCTTCGACGGCTTTGCGCCTCCTGTCAGAATCTCGGAGATGCGGATCGTCGTCTCGTGCTGGCGATGGCCGCGCGTGCGCTTCGAGTTCTGGCGACGGCGCTTCTTGAAGGCGATGACCTTGCGGGCGCGACCTTGCTCGACGACTTCCGCCGTAACCATGGCTCCGTCCACGAAGGGCGTTCCGATCGTGGCGTCGGCGCCTTCGCCGACCATAAGAACTTCGCCGAATTCAACCGTGTCGCCGGTTTCGCCTGTAAGCTTCTCGACCTTCAGCAGGTCGTCGGCGGAAACGGTGTACTGCTTACCGCCTGTCTTGATGACTGCGAACATTTTTTACCTTTCCATGTTCAGTACGGCTTGTGGCGCATCGCCCAGCCGTCTTTTTATCCAGTCTGTTTCGGGTTGCCGTCCGGTCAGCTGTGAGCCTTTCCGTTCGGCGGTTCGTCAGCGGTTTGCGCGTGTGCGCAATCCTGCCAAAAACTTATGGCGCAAGTCACCTCACGCCATCGATAGCGCGCAGATACGGGACTGCGGTTGCAAAGTCAAGGCGAGAAGCGCGATTCCGGAGCAGTTTGGGCTTGTGCGCGACCCGATTTGTGCCTATGACAGCGCCCGCGCCGGACCACGCGCCGACAAGCGCCTTCAGGAGAGGTGGCTGAGTGGTCGAAAGCACCGCACTCGAAATGCGGCATACGGGCAACCGTATCGGGGGTTCGAATCCCCCCCTCTCCGCCATACATGTGAAAATGTCCAATCGAATCAGATAATTGATTGGATGCCCCTGTTCCCTCTCCCGTCATCCATTCCTTATGTGGTCCAGCTCCGCTCAATCGACGACCGGACCGTCTGCCAAATCGATTGGGCGCGGATAAATCGGCGTTCACTACTATGCGCGCCCAATCCCGGTGCTATATTGCAGGCAAAACAGTAAAAAGGCGAAATCGAAACATGCCAAACAAGAACACCATGGCCGCGATCCTTTCGACAGACTTCGATCGTGTTCTGAGTGGCTGGTTGAAGGCTCAGACGAAAGAGGGCGTCAAGCGCGCAGACCTCGTTTCGGCCGAGGAGTCGAAAGAACAAAGCCGCGATCTTCTTTCCGCGATAGCCGATGCATTGCCGGACGCCGCCGTCGACAGCGAACTTGATCTGACCGAGACCGTATGGGATCCGATCAGAGATGTGCTCGAAACTATTACAGAGAATAGAACGCAGCGTGGTGTTTCGACCACCGAGATGGGCTGGTTTATCGGTTCGCTGAAACAACCTCTGTTCGAGATACTGCATACCGAACTTGCCGATAAACCGACTGAGTTCATGCGGGAGATGTGGAACTCCACCCGGCTCATTGATCAGATCAGTCTTCACGCAATTGAGTCCCTAGTCGAGAAGCGGGAAGCAACGATCGAGCGGCAGCGGGCCGAGATGACCGAAGTGTCTGCGCCTGTGGTCAAAATCTGGGATCGTATTGTGACCGTCCCTTTGATTGGCACGCTTGATTCATTTCGAGCCCAGACGGTTATGGAGAATATCCTTGACGCTATCGTACAATGGGAAGCCGAGGTGGCAATCATCGATATAACAGGTGTTTCCACCGTCGATACGCTGGTT
Organism: Flavimaribacter sediminis; assembly: GCF_019492055.1. Taxonomy (GTDB): domain Bacteria; phylum Pseudomonadota; class Alphaproteobacteria; order Rhizobiales; family Rhizobiaceae; genus Flavimaribacter; species Flavimaribacter sediminis. The sequence goes on from NZ_JAICBX010000002.1 coordinate 1,558,528, forward strand.
GCCCAGCATCTTTTGAAAACAGCTGCAGCCGTGCGGCTGATGGGCGCGGAGTGCGTCATTTGCGGCATCAGCCCGAAGATCGCCCAAACTGTCGTGAACCTCGGTGTGGAACTGCCGAACATCACGACTCGCGTCGATCTGGAGAGCGGACTGGCTTACGCGTTCGATCGTGTCGGCGTTACCGTGGCAAGAGGATAACACGTGCACGAACCCGCTCGACCCAGTCCAATGATGACCATAAATGGCTGTGTCGTGGTCGCCATTCGTGACGATCTCGATGACCAGGAGATTGTCGCCCTGCAAGACCAGCTTGTTGACGAGGTTGCGCGACAAAGCGCCCATGGCGTCGTCATCGACATCTCCGGACTGGAGATAGTAGACACGTTCGCAGGACGGATGCTGGCGGCGATGGCGCAGATGGCTCAGGTGATGAACGCGCGCACTATCGTCGTCGGAATGCGTCCGGCGGTGGCCATGACGCTCGTCGAACTTGGAATGACTTTGGAGGGCGTCGAAACCGCCCTGAACGCCGATCGTGCAATAAACGCCATAACGGGCGACAGGCAAAAAATCTCTTGACCCTTAGAAAGTCGGTCACACTTAAAACGCATGGCGACATCGCCTATGCCAGACAGGTTGCCGGTGAGTTGATGGTTGAAATCGAAGCTTCGGCGATCAAGCGTACGAAATTCGTGACCGCTGTCTCGGAAATCGCAAGGAACGCGATCAATTACGGACAGGGCGGCGTGATCACGTTCCATCTGGCCGAAGCCTCAGGGCGGAAAAGGGCTTTGGCCGTGTGCACTGACCGGGGTCCCGGGATTGAGGATGTCGATGCAGCGCTCAGAGACGGGTTCAGCACAGGGAAAAGTCTCGGACTTGGATTGGGTGGAGCCAAACGCCTTGTCGACCAATTCGAGATCGTATCGACGCCGGGAAGTGGAACACGCGTATCGCTGGAATGTGGCCCTCGATGATATCTGTCGCTGTTGAAGAGGAAAGCCAGATCGGCGCCGCACGGCGGTTTGCCTTGAATCTGGGAAAGAGCATTGGGCTGTCGTCCGAACATCTTGACCGGCTGGCGATCGTTGTGACCGAAGCCGGCACGAATCTGGTGCGTCATGCGCGAAACGGTGAAATTCTCGTCGGTGTAGAAAAAAGCACCGGTGCGGGACGTGTCGTTGTGCATGCCGTTGATAGCGGACCGGGTATCCCCAACGTCGAAGTTGCGATGGCCGACGGATACACCACGTCTACCGAGAAAAGGCGCGGTATCGGCGGCGGCCTCGGCGCGATGCGCCGGATGGCCGATGCATTCGACATCTTCAGTGCGCCGACCGGCACGATCGTGCTCGCCAAGGTCGGCGATTTGGAAGCGCCTCCATCCTATTACGACTTGGCGGGCCTTGTGGTTCCCATGGCCGATTTCGAAGAGGGCGGAGACATCTACGCCAGCCATGTCGACGAAGACGCGACGACGGTCATGTTGATGGACGTGCTCGGTCATGGCCCAAAAGCCGCGCGCGACGCCAGATCCGGATTTCAGGCGTTCGAGAAAGCCGGTTCGGTTTCCCTGGAAGAACGCGAGCGCTCGGTCAGTGAAGCGCTTCGCGACGGGCGCGGAGCTGCGGCTTTGACAATCGAGATTCCCCATGGACCCGGCTTGTTGCGATGCATAGGGATCGGCAATATCAAGGGCGACATCATTCACCCGGATGGCGGTCGCAACGGCATTCCGTCCCAGCCGGGAATTGTCGGATCCGCGAATGCGCGCGTCCGCGTGACCGAGCATGAGTGGCGTCCGGGATCTACTCTGATACTGGCGACCGACGGATTGAAGACGAGTTCCGCGGCGCCGGATCCTGGCGCTTTGCTTTACCGAAGCGCGGAGATAATTGCAGCCGGCTTCTATAAGCTCAAAAGAAGGGGAACCGATGACGCCGGAGTATTGGTGGTGAGGCATCCTTGATGAAATCCGTGGTCACCTCCATTTCGCTGGAACAGGATACGGACGTTTCCCATACGCGACGATCTGCGCGGCTGATCGCGAAAGTAGGCGGCGCCGACAATCGAGACCAGATCCGGTTCGCGACCGCGGTTTCCGAGATCGCACGGAACGCTTTTCAGTATGGCAAGGAAGGGGTCGCGGAGTTTTCGTTCTCCGAAACCAAGCAGGCTTTGTGCCTGGTCGCACGCGTTCAGGATCACGGCGGCGGCATCGCGGATCTGGCGAGTTTTCTGCGCAATCGACACCAGGCCCATACCGGGCCGGGTTTGGGTCTTTCAGGATCACAGAAGCTGGTCGACGACTTTTCCATCGAGACCGGTGAGACAGGTACGATTGTCGACCTGAAGCTGAATCTGAAACTCAGCGGATCAGCGTCGGAGCTTGCGAAGGCCGCGGCGGACGCGCTGGTCAAGGCGGCTCATGGTTCGCCGCTGGAGGAATTGACCGAACAGAATCGCGCGCTTCGCGACGCCCTGGCCGCGCAGCAATACCTCCTGAGGGAGATGCATCACAGAACCAAGAACAATCTGGCGATCATTCAATCCCTGGCCATGATGCAGGCGAGACAATCTTCTTCCGAAGAAACGCGAAAGGCGCTCACCGATTTCACGGGACGTATACAGGCCTTCGCCAATGCGCATAATCTTTTGCATCAGGCTGAAGATGTTTCACAGGTCGATCTCAAGCAGCACATCGAAGATCTGGCGGACCGTCTTCGACTGGCTTTCGACCAGAGCCGCATCGCGATCGAGGTCGATTGCGAGCCCCTCATGATATCGTTCGACGCCGCCACCGAAATCGGGCTTATCGTCAATGAACTGCTGACGAACGCGGTCAAGCATGTGTCTGCTGACCAGTCATCGGAAAGAAAAGTGTGGGTCGATGCGAAGCGAGTTGGGAGCAAAGTCAGGTTGACAGTCAGAGACAACGGTCCGGGGATCGTCGACGCCGAGAAAACTCTTCGAAAATCCCGCTCCCTTGGCTGGAAAATTGTGCAGGGCAGCGTTCGTAAACTGAACGCAGCCCTTCAGGTTGATGGTACGGACGGACTTTCCGTCGCTATAGAACTGGACGCGCACGGAGAAGGGTAATTCTTACCTGCGACCCGTTTCAATCATTCCAGCGCTTGGGCCCGCATTAAAACCGGCGCGACTTGAACCGGTGCGGACGAAGCCGCAATTTGGCAATTGGAAGCGTCCTCAACTGCGGACCAGGGACTGGTGGTCTAGAATACAAAGCCGAGGATAAGCCCGATCACCACGACAACTCCGATGATATAAAAGATACTGTGCATCTGCTTTCTCCAACTGTGAATGTTCCTACTCAACGAAGAATAGCCGCAGATGTTCCCAGAGATGTCGGGATCGAGGCAGACGACAAAGAGCAGATCTTGGTTATCTACTGCCAAGCTGAACTTATCAGAACCGGATGGCGATCGTCGTAGCGGTCGAATTGCGCTTGTTGCGTTAATCGGCGGACCGGTCGGAAATGCACGTGCTCCACGGTCTACTGCGGTTTGCCGAGAAGCACGTCGGCGAAGATCGGCTGGAGCCGCTTTCTCTCGGCTGAGGGCTCCGCGTAGGAAATCGCGTAATATCCGATCTGATGGAAATAGGTTGTGCGCGCGCGCACGGTGCTTTCGTCCTCGGAATAACCCATCTCGAGAAAGGAGCGTTTCAGGAGCGTGAGACGGAGGTCGTCCGCCTCCGACATCTCGGCTGCGAGCTTGCGCGATGTGCGCGACCAGTCGCGGACCGCAAGGTCCAGTGACGGGCTGAACGGTCTTTCATCGACCCAAACGGCGCAGACGACGTTAAACAGATCGACCGCCCGCAGATCCGTGCGCTCTGCGATCATCTCGAATGGTCTGCAGTTTCGTGTGCGCCAGGTGTCGAGCAGGCTTTCGTGGAGGTCTTTCAAGCCTTTGAAATGGAAATAGAAACTTCCGCGGGTCACTTTGAGCTTGCGGGCAAGGACGTCGATCTTGACCGCAGAAATGCCGCGCCGCTCCAGCACGCTCGCGGCCGCAACGATCCATGCGTCACGGCTGAGCGTTGCGCGGCGCCGTTGCCCGTTGGCTTCGTCTGCCTGGCTCTTCGTCACTTGACCGTTCCCCTATGCCGCTGCCTTTTGCAGGGGCAGGCCCCGCGTTTAGGGTGAGCCACCATGTCCGTCAAGGCAACGTGGCGATGCAGTTCAGCATCAGGGAAAAGAAGGGATCGGGGTCGATCCGGCGGAGCACGTTGCAGTTTCGCGGTTTTCCGGTGACATGCCACCAGTCGACCAGCGTCATGCCGATGGTCTCCGGCGATGATGTCTCGATGGTGACGTTGCACTGCTTCTGCTCATAGATTTCCGGCGCGAGCAGATACCCCATCACGCAAGCGTCGTGGATCGGTCGACCCTCTGTCGGAAACTTGTGATCGCCGTACTTGCGATAGAAGTCGGCGAGGTTGGCGGCTTCGATCGCGGCGCGTTTTCCCGTAGCCCGCAAGCTTTGAAGCCACTCAGGGGTCGTCAGGGCCGTGTAGGTGCAGTCAATCGGCGCCATCGTCAGCGGAACGCCGGATTCAAAGACCTTGTGAGCCGCGTACGGGTCGACATAAATATTGTATTCCGCCGCCGGCGTAGCATTGCCTCCCTCGAAATAACCGCCGCCCATGAGCACCACTTCGCGGATCCGCTTGATGATCCGCGGCTCCATGGTCATCGCCATTGCAAGATTGGTCATCGGTCCGAGCGTGCAGACGGTCAGGTCGCCTTCCGGCGCGTCCATGACGGCCCTGGAGAACCTGATCGAGGCGCCGATGCGGGTCCGGGGCGTGTCAGGCGCACAAGCACGAAAAGAAGCGCTGGAACTCCTCGATCGCGTCGGTCTCGCCGACAAGGCGAAGAGCTATCCGCGCGAACTGTCCGGCGGGCAACAGCAACGCACCGCGACCGCCCGCGCGCTTGCCATGAAACCGAAAGTCCTGCTTTTCGACGAGCCGACGTCTGCGCTTGATCCGGAACTGGTCGGAGAGGTGCTCCAGGTCATGCGTGATCTCGCCAACAGCGGTATGACGATGGTTGTCGTCACACACGAAGTGGGATTTGCGCGCGAGGTGGGCGACCAGCTCATTTTCATGGATGACGGGTTGGTCGTCGAACGGGGCGATCCGCGCGAGATGATCGCCGCGCCCAAAAATCCGAGAACCAGGGAATTTCTCTTACGCGTTCTGTGACAGACCGCTTAGGCGATGGAATTTTCCTGCGGATCCGCCGAATCGTCGGGTTCCCGCCAGGAGCCCGGTTTGGCGCCGGCAAGGAATTCGCCCCAGAAAACATCGCGATTGCGGCCGCTTATCTTGGCGCGATACAAGGCGACGTCGGCGGCCGTTGTGACTGATTCGAGCGTCGATCCGGTCTGCGGCGAAAAGGCGATGCCCGACGAGAATGTCAGTCGCATGTCGCCGAGTTCGTCCATGCGCGCGTCGCCGATCCGTGCGCGCCACTCGGCGCATCTGCGTTGCACACGCTCCCGGTTGGTGCCCGGAATGACGAAGAGAAATTCCTCGCCGCCATAGCGAAAGACATGTTCTCCCTCGCGAACCTCATCATTGAGCATGTCCGCAAACGCCTTGAGCACTGTGTCTCCGACAGCGTGTCCGAACCGGTCATTGACCTGCTTGAAATTGTCGATGTCGATCAGGATGACGGCGACTTCCTCGCCCTGCCGGGCGTTTTCGATAATCAGGGGCAGAATGTCGTTGGCGTGACGCCGGTTATGCAGTTCCGTCAGCGGGTCGCGTATGGCGTCTTCCTTCAGGAGGTTCTGAAGCCGGATGTTTTCCTCCAGGCGCATTTGAAGGTCCCGGGACATAACCGTCATTCTGTCTTCCGCCGCCTTTCGCAGCGTGACGTCCCTTAGCACCAGCATCTTTCCCGCGCTCCGTCCCCAGGGTTTCACCACCTGGGACGAAACTTCGTATGTTTTGCCAATTTCCTTGAAACTGACCAAGGGGGCATTGTCGTTACCGGGCAGGGGGGCGTCGGCCATAGCCGACAGCGGATGGCGTTCGTCGAGAATGTTGCCGATCGGCCGTTCGGGCAGTCCGGGCAGTTTTCGCGCGGCGGGATTGAGCTCGAGGATGCGTTTTTTGCTGTCGAGAACGATAACCGGATCCGGCAGAACCGTGAATATGATGTCGCGGGCGATGGGCGGCGCATGGAACAGTCTGCCGAAAGACTGGACCACCAACATCACCACCGCGGTCAGAGCGAAGGCGAAAGGCGTCGGATCGTCATTGAAAATTCGAAATTCCCGGAAGACGAACGCGGCGTTTGCAATCCAGGGAAGCGACATTGCGGCGATAAGAGTCGCGAATTGCAGGCGGTGGCTTCCGGCGCGCCGGCGCGCCATGAAGATGACCGATATTCCGGTGGCGGAAATGGCGGCGTAGACCATCCCGAGCACCGCGAAGAAGAACCAGCCATGGGAGAAGCTTGGCCGCTCCACGTTGGTGACGCCCGTATATAGCCAGTTATGCCAGTCATTGGTTAGCGCAATAACGCAGATGAAGGCGCTCACCGCGCCAATCAGCACGAGATGCCGGTACGTCTCGATGCGTTTGCCTCCCGCATAGCTGAGAAAACCCAAAGCCCAGTAAAGCGGCGCTCCGGCGATGCCGAACCAGGCCAGCTCGCAGAACAGAATCTTCGTGTTGAGATCGGGCGTGTTGATTCGCAGGACCACACAGGTGATCCACCACATGGCGGCGAAACCGGACAGCGCAAAGGCCCGCTGACCCGGGCTCCTTGGAGAACGAAGGATTCCAAAAACCATGGCGATCGCCAGGATGTCTGCAAACAGCAAAAATAGAAACGAGTTGTTCACGCGGATCCCTGCGGCAGTCCTTATGGCAATAGACTGAATGTTGCTCGGCAACCAGGTGAGTACATTATCATGGTTGCAAACAAATTACGAAATACAAAATATTAATTGCATACATTAACAAAGTCTATTTCCGTCTGGTCAGGCGCCACTGTGCAATGGCGCCTGACCACAATTTCAAAACCGCAGAAGAATGCGCGCCAGACAACATCTGTCGCCGGACTGCGCTCGACATTCTGCAGCCGGATGCGCTATCCGGCCGGGCGACTATACAATTTCCTGCTGAAACAGGCGTCAGGGCACCCGCTCTCGGACCGGCCCTATATCAGTTCACAAGCGACTTATGGCATTCCTTGGCCGCATCGATCGCCTTGAACGTTCCCGTAAGGTCGATGATAAAGAACCACGGCTTGTCCGGGAAAGCCAATAATTCATGGCCTTTCGCGATTGCATCGACAAATCCCGGATCGTTCGACAGGACGTAACCGCCGGAATAGTTGCCTTTCAGCTGTCCGCTGCGCACGCCATAGGATTCACCGGCGTAGACCTTGCCGTCGACGGCGATCGCGATTGGCGTTTGCGGGTCGATTTTTGCGTCTTTCTGGGTAAAGACCCCGACATAAACCGCCGACAGATCCTTTGTCATGCCCATCTGCATGGCGTTGCCGTCATCGTCGGACCGCTCGATCAGACAGCTTCCGCGGTCAGCGTCGGAATAGACTGTCCAATCTCCGGTCTGCTTGTAAACGACGAGCGTGTCGCCGGACGCAGGCACGATGTCGGAGATTTCCATCGCGTAAGACGCGCCTCCTGTCGTCAGAGCAAGTGTAGTCGACAATGCAAGTATATGACGCAGTTTCATGGGCCTACTCCTCAATGGGTAAAAATCGAAAGTCAACCTTCTGGTTGATTCGCGGTACAATATTCCTGAATCGCGTTTGTCTTCAAGAAAGAATTCTTTGCCACATCCAACAGATTTTTCTGCGCTCTCAATCCGGGGGCTTCTTTTCAAAAAACGGTCCGGGAGACTGCAGCATTGCAGACAGCTTTTTCGTCTTTGGGTCGACAGACGTCGACCTATCTTGAAGCTGTTCTGCCGCCGTCAATACCAGGACATCCAACAGTCTACTTCGCGCCCTTGACAATCAGTCCGGCGTCCACCAGAAATTTGCGTGCTCTGGTTCGGACGGTTCACCGTCCAGCCAACAGGGAATACGGTGCGTCGGCCCAAGGGTCGTCAATTCCGTAACTGCCCCCGCAACTGTAAGCGGAGAGCAGAGCCGAATACGCCACTGCGGAAACGAAATCCGTGGGAAGGCCGGCCTCTGCGATGACCCGCAAGTCAGGAGACCTGCCAGAGCGGCTCACCCGGTTCTTGCGCGGGGCGCGCGAGGAACAGCGGACTATCCGTAGTGGTGGCATCTGCAACCGTCTACGGATCAGGGCCAGCCCCAATCCCAGGACATGTCTGGTCAACGGCGCATCCAGGAGGATCGCCCGTGCAATTGGGATATTTTCATGAATCGTACGCTCACAGTGGCAGGATCTCTGCTGTTTTCCTGCGCCGCATCCGCACAGGACGTCACGCCTTTTTTGCTCGACACAATCATCGTCGGCGGCGGCCTCACGCCGATTGAAGCCGAGCGATATGGCCGCTCTGTCACTGTCGTCACCGCCGAAGATCTGGAGCGTCAGCAGGTTCGCCACGCCGCCGACGCATTGCGCGCCTTGCCCGGCGTCGAGGTCAGTCAGACCGGCGGCGTTGGAGGTCTCACCCAGGTTCGAATCCGTGGGGCGGAAGGCAATCACACGCTGGTGCTGATCGACGGTATCGAAGTCAACAATCCGGCGAGCGGCGGCTATGATTTCTCCAATCTGCTTGCCGACGATATCGAGCGGATCGAGGTGCTGCGCGGCCCGCAATCATCGGTCTTCGGTTCGAACGCAATCGGCGGCGTCATCAATATCATTACGAAATCCGCCACTGAACAAGGCTTTCACGGAACCGCCGAAGCCGAAATCGGCAACGAGGAAAGCGGCGGCGGAGCCGCGTCGCTGCGCTACGCGAACAACCGGGCGCGTCTGTCCCTCTCGGCCTCGCGCCGGGTAACGGGCGGCTACGATGTTTCCAACACGCCCGGCGGGGATGCTGACGGAGATGCGAACACAACGCTCAATGCACGCGGCGAATTCGATCTGACGGAAAACATCACCATTGGAGGAACCCTGCGTTACGTCGATCAGAACTCCGAAAATGACCAGTTCAATTTCGGCGCCGCGACGGAAGAGGGTCTGCTGACAAGCGCCGATCTTGAGCAGGATATCGAGAATTTCTTCGGCTCCGCCTATGTCAGGTCAGACCATTTTGGCGGACGCTATCGCAGCGACCTGTTCTTCGCCTACGCCAACATGGAAAGCATTAATACGGACGCCGGCGCCAAGACGTCAGACTTCACGACGACGCGTACCAACTTGAGATATCGCGGCACGTTGGCGCTTGATGCGCCACAAGTGGATTCGGCGAGCCAGATCGTGAGTTTTCTGGTTGAAGGCAAGCAGGAAACTTTCCAGAACAACGACGCCAGCCTGGTCTTCGATCCGGCCATGCTGGAGAAGCAGACGCGGCAGCTTTACGGCTATGTTCTGGAATATCGCGGCGGGTTCTTCGATGACGCGCTGAATCTGCAGGCGACCGCCCGCTACGACCAGAACGATGATTTCGAGGATACCACAACATGGTCAGTTGGCGTCTCCTACCTGCTTCCCAACCAGACGACCCGCTTTCATGCATCGGCGGGCACAGGCGTGCAGAACCCGACGATGTACGAGCAGTTCGGCTACAATCCGGGCACATGGATCGGCAATCCCGATCTCATTCCCGAAGAGAGCATAGGCTATGATATCGGCGTCGAGCAGCGGCTCTGGAATGATCGCGCTGTGCTGGGACTGACCTATTTCAACCAGGATCTGACCAACGAGATCTCGTCGACCTATGATTACGCAACAGGCGAGTCGACCCCCGTCAATCTGGACGGTGAAAGCCATCGGCAGGGCATTGAGGCGTCAATCGAGGTGGAGCCTGTCACAGGCCTGACGCTCGGGGTGGACTATACCTGGCTCGACGCCTCGGATCCCGATGGCGAGATCGAAGTGCGGCGGCCGGGCAATGAACTTGGCGTGCGGGTTTCCTATCTGTTTCCAAACGGCAAGACGCGACTGGGAGCGGATCTGCGTTATGTTTCAGACCTTTGGGACTTCGATTATACTGCACCGTCCTACGGCTCGGATTTGACCAGGCTCGACGATTACACTGTGGTGAATTTGACCGCGCAGCACCAGTTGACGGAACAGATTCTGTTGACGGGGCGGGTTCAGAACCTGTTCGATGAGGAATATGAAGAGTTGCAGGGCTATCTGGCGCCGCCGCGCACTTTCTATCTCGGTCTGAGGGGTCGTTTCTGATCAGTCATGAGGTTCATTGATCGCATCTCAGGCATTCTGCTGGCTGTGCTCGCCGCCGCGTCGCAGGTTGCCGCTGCGCCGCAACGCGTCGTGTCAATGAACCTGTGCGCCGACCAGCTTGCAATGATGCTGGCGGCGCCCGGCCAGTTGATCTCGGTGTCCTATCTGGCGCGGGATCCCGAGGCGTCCGCCATGGCCGTCGAGGCGCAGGCCTTTCCAGTCAATCACGGTCTGGCTGAGGAGATCTTCCTGTTGCAACCGGATCTTGTGATCGCCGGACAATATACGACGCAGGCGACAGTCTCGATGCTGAAGCGTTTGGGAATTCCCGTGGCGATCATGGCTCCGGCCGACTCGCTGGAGGACGCGCGGGACCGGATGACCGAGATGGGCGCGCATCTCGGTCACCCGGAAAAGGCAACCGCCCTTGTCGCGGAGTTCGACGAGAACCTTGGTCGACTTGCCCAAGACGCGGATGAAGGTCCTCGCGCTGCGATTTATGCCGCGCATGGCTACACATTCGGTCCGCAAAGTCTGTCCGGCGACATCCTCAGGGCGGCCGGCTTGCGCAATGTCGCCGAGGAGGCTGGATTGGATCGCGGGGGCATGCTGGCGCTTGAACGCCTCGTCATGCTTGCTCCGGATCTCGTCATCCTTTCGCAGCGCCGGGGCGGCAATTCACGCGCCGAGGAAATACTGAACCACCCGGCGCTCCGCGCCCTGCTGGAAGAGGCGGGCGTGGCGCCTCTCACCGATCGTAACTGGGTCTGCGGAACGCCGCACGTATTGCGGGCCATTGCCGGTCTTGCGGTTGAACGCGATGCGGGTCAGGAGCCGAAATGATGGCGTATGTCCGCCTTCTGGTTGCCCTTGGTCTGCTTTCCCTTTTGCTTTTTGTCGTTTCGCTGCTGGTCGGGCCAGCGGGCGTTTCGCCGCGCCTCAGCCTGTCGGCGCTGATTTTTGGCGACGCCGGTCCGCTCACCCTTGTCATGCGTGAAATTCGCCTCCCGCGCGCAATCCTCGGCGCTGTGATCGGCGCGGCACTTGGTCTTGGCGGCGCGGCCATGCAGGGTTATCTGCGCAATCCTATGGCGGAGCCCGGCATTTTGGGCGTGTCAGGGACTGCGGCGCTCGGCGCCGTCCTTGCGATCCAGACCGGGCTGACGGCGACTTTCGCGCTCGCGCTGCCATTTGCGGCTCTTGCCGGCGCAGGCGTCGCGGTCACCCTCCTTCTTTTTCTGGCTGGACGTCGCGGCGGTGCATTGACGCTTATCCTCGCCGGCATCGCCATATCGGCTTTGGCGGGCGCGTTGACTTCGCTGGTGCTGAACCTTTCTCCCAATCCGTTTGCGGCGAATGAAATCATCTTCTGGATGATGGGTTCGCTTGCCGACCGGTCCTTCCTGCATGTGGCGTTGGCGCTGCCCTTCTTCGCGCTTGGCGCTTGTTTGATACTGCCGCTCGGCCGCGGTCTCGATTCGCTGACGCTGGGTGAAGACGCGGCCGAAGCGCTCGGCGTTCGTATTGTTCGGCTCAGGGTGCTCCTGGTGGCCGGCGTCGCCGCGATGATTGGCGGCGCGACCGCAGTCGCCGGCGCCATCGGCTTCGTTGGACTTGTCGTTCCGCATTTGCTGCGTCGAACGGTTGGCGCACAGCCCGGCCGTCTCTTGTTCGCTTCGGCTCTGGGCGGCGCCTGTATGGTCCTTGCAGCCGATATCGCGGTGCGACTGATTCTACCGGACAGGGATCTGAAGCTCGGCGTCATGACGGCAATTGTCGGAACGCCGTTCTTTCTGCATCTCATCTACCGCACGCGCGGTCGGGGGTAGAGGCGATGGCTTTTGTCTGCCGCGACGTGACGGTAAACCTTGGTTCGACGCCGGTGGTCAAATCCGTCTCTCTGACGATTGCGCCGGGCGAGGTCGTCGGTCTCATTGGTCCGAACGGCGCCGGAAAGACAACGCTGATGCGGGCCACCCTTGGACTTTTGCCGTTTTCCGGCTCCTGCTCGCTGGCGGAAATGCCCGCCACAAGCCGCGCCCGATATGCTGCATGGCTTCCCCAGGATCGTGAAATCGCCTGGCCGATTCCAGTGGAGGCGCTCGTGGCCCTCGGCCGCACGCCGCACGGCGCTTCCATATCGCGCTTGACGCGGCAAGACGCGGAAGCGGTGCGGCGGGCGCTGGAGAAAGCCGACATGTGGGCGTTTCGCGACCGGATAGCGACACAGCTTTCCGGCGGTGAGAAAGCGCGGGTGTTGCTGGCCCGGGCGCTGGCGCAGGAAACGCCCATGCTACTCGCCGACGAGCCGATCGCCGGCCTGGACCCTGCTCATCAGATTGCGACGATGGAGGTCTTCAACACCCAGGCCGCCGACGGACGTTCGGTGTTGGTCGCACTGCATGATCTCGGGCTGGCGGCGCGTTTCTGCAGTCGACTTGTCCTGATGCAGGCCGGCCGCAAGGTCGCTGATGGTCGACCGGAAGACGTGCTGACGGCCCACAATCTCGCCGAGGTCTTCGGCATCGACGCTTACAGGGTCGAAACAGCAGACGGTTTGTTGCTGCAGCCACTCAAGCTTGCGGCGAAGACGTAATGTGACCTTAAGCGGTCACCAGGCTTCGAGGATGAAACCATGCCCGACCTTGAACACGTACTCGTAGAGCAACTTGCTGATTATCGCAGCGGCTGGTCGATGGGTTCCTTTGGCGCCATTGCGGAGTTTCACCAGGACGACGGCGAGCCTTGCAGCGCCACTTCGCTGGAGCGTGTGACCGCCAGGGGCGACATCCGGATCCTGCCTCAACCGGAAATGACGCCGGTCGCATACGAAACGCTCAGCCTGCGGCCGCACCGCTGGAGTCAATCGGTTGCGCTTTGCCTGCCATTGACCGCCGCAAGCCGCGCCAATCGCTCTGCTCTCACCGAACTCGGACCGGACGCCGGGGCCCTGCGTGAACAGGATCGGGGCGCTATCCTCTTCGATATGGGTTTGTCCCAGATCCAGGTCGATTTTTGCATCAGGACGTCCGATCAGGGCCTCATCGATGCGCTGCGCGCTCATGCCGGCCGATCGCTTTTCGAACCAGGCAATCCGGTTATGGGGCGCATCCTTTCGGCGCATCCGCACCGGGTGGCCCTGACCGGTCTCGGGCGGGTCGAGGTCTATCAGAAGATCGGCGGTCCGGAGACGGGCGGTCGGTCTCCGGAAGGTCCGCACACCCATGTTCTGCCCAAATTGTTGAAAGCGGGCCGCACTCATTCGGCCAATGTCCCGATTCCGGACGGGTTGGTTCCGTGCGCCGGTCTTTATCCGGGCAATCCCGTCATCGGGCCGCTCGGTGAGGATCGCGACGTCGATCCTGATCTTTTTGATGCTTTCCAGACGCTGCTGCGGGCCTGGGGAAACCGCGATTATATTGCGGCAAGAGACGGGAGCTGGCGAGCATTGGAGGCTGGCCTGGCGCCACATCAGTTTGATGCCGATACATCACGGCAGGGCCGCGCCGGATTACGCAACGGCTTGCGACAGTGGAGGCGGCGACATGGCGATAGCGCGCTTCTCGAAGAGTGGTCCCGGGCTTTCGACAAGGGCGCGTCGGATATCGACGAAACGGGTCACGAGACCTGATCGTCGCCGACCCTACTTTCTTATCCAAACAGCAGGCGGGAAAATTCTTTCTCCGAAGACGCTGGCAGGAATATCGACTCCCCGCCGCCGCTGATATTGGTCAGTTCACCGACCTTGATCTCCTCGCCATTGCTGTAGAGATCGACGCGTATGAAGCCATCGAATCCCTTGCTTAGTGTGGTCGCGACTTCCATCATCTCCTCGAAATTGCGAGGTTTTTCGATTTCTCCCTGGAAGCGCGGATAGCGAATGGAATAATCCAGCGCGTTCCAGTTGGTATCCAGCAACTGGTTTTTGTTATCCGTATGACGATCCTGAATGACGGCGATCGCCTTCGGCGCGCCATCGTTGCAATAGACTTTGTAATCGGCCGGATTTTTGGTGGAAAAAATCAGCGGCTCGACGATAACCTTTGGCTTGAGATAGCGATAGTTTACCTCACGCTGCCAATCGTAGTAATTCAGTTTGAACCAGCGCTTGATCTCGTTGAGATCGAGGGGTTCGTCGTTGCTGCGGAACACCACGAAACCGCTGGAATGCGTCGGCTTTATGCAGCAGACCGATGGAAAATCATAGGTGTCGACCTCTTCCGGGCTCTTCAGAACTTTCAGGGTCGGCACGTTGTACTCGTCTCCGATCGTCGCCTTGATATAGAGTTTGACGTATTCCTTGTCCGACACGAAGACGCGGACGGGATCGAGCAGTTCCCTGCTCGTTTTCAGAGAATACATGGCGTCATTGTACACGCCGCGGCGCCTTGGAAAGCGCTTGTTTTTACGTCTGAAATCGACGCAGGAAACCAGCCTGTCGCCGGTCCTTGATCTCGGGGCGAGCTTGTTTAGTTTTTTGAAGAGATAATTGACGGTCTTTTGATTGGATGATGGTAAATTCATTATCTAAACTCGTTACTATCCACTGATACAGCCCACGCGGTCGATGTTGCTGCAATTTCCGCCTTGGGAGCCGGACGCCGCGCGATTGTCGAATCCTCGTGCGATGCCGCATTACGAAACGTTTGTCGCTGGAATAAGGCGGGTACGACGCCTTCCATCTACCGTATGTTTTTTGTCCTATGCGGCATAGTTGTGACAAACGGAAGACGGTTTGATGAAGCCCTCTATGGGTATAAAGTTTTTTTGTATTTATACTTTTTAGTGCATAAAGCGAAGTAGCATTCGTTTCAAGTTAGGGAACAAAATTTAAGCTTTTTCGTTGTGTTATGGAAAAAATTTGGTGGAGCCAAAGATGCCTGAACATGACGAAAATATCAGTGAAGCGAACAAAAAGCTGAGGAACGGCGAAAAGACCGGCGAAAAAGCCAAAAACGGCAAGTCGATCCCAAGCGGTGGCAAGGGTGCGGCGGATAAATCGTCCGGGGAAGACGACTAGGCCCAGTGCATTGGAGATTGGCTGGCGGGCTTGTCGGATCGCTAACTCAGCGACCGCGTGGCAGGCACTTGTAGGCGATGGTGCAGCGCCGCTTGTCCGAAGTTCTGACCTGAATTCCGGAAGATGAGCAGCCCATCCTGCTGCGCTGCGACGCTGGCGTGTAACCGTAGATTGGCACCGTGGCGTTTCCGTTGGCGTTCGTTTGGATGCGCCCGTTGCGCTCATAATACTTGATAGCCTGCTGACAGGTCATCGAGTTCGAGACCTGCGCCACTGTTGCAGCAGGTTGGAAAATCATTATCGCCGCTACCATCGAAAAAGCAATCAAACGCATGAGTTGATCCGCCCTGGGAGATCGCCAACACGGCGACCTTACAATCAAGCAACTGCTTTGGAAACGGGGCGGCAATCAATACTGCGTTATCCGTATCTGCCCAGTCGAGTTGAAACAGGCGCAATCCTGTCACACTGCAAGCCTATATTCACTCTGATTCAGATTTGTATTGTAAAACGCGCAAAGTTGCGCAGTAATGATGACGACTGAGGCACAGGCAGGTTTGTGGTTCAGAGGGTATTTGGTTGAAAACATGTGCTCTTGCGTTGCTGCTGCGGCAAGCTGATTTTTCAATCGGGACTCTCTTGCTGTGAATGGCCACGGGATTGCGGATGGCTTACAACCGAATGAATGACCGCCGTACACGATATCGCTGGGTTATGGCGGCGACGATGCTTTGCGTTGCATCGCTGGCCGGATGCGCGACGTCCGGCATGTCGACCGTCTATTACAACGTGCCCGGAACGACCGTGGAGCAGATCACGGAACAGATTTCGAGCCGCGGTCCGCAGAACGGGCACGCCATTGGCACGGCGGAAACCCGTATGACGCCGAAGATCATCACGATCCAAAAGGACGGACAATGCCAGATCGCCTCGGCGGAGGTTCAACTCGGCATGAGGATAACGCTCCCGCGCTGGACGGAACTGCACAAGGCGGACACTCGAACGAAGACCGCTTTCGAGGAACTCGGCAAGCATGTTCGCTGGCATGAGCAGCAGCATGTGGATATTTCCAACCGGTATGTCGTTCTGATCGAAGAACGTCTGATGCAGATTCCGCCGCAGAAGAACTGCCGCAAGGCGCTGGACTCCGCTCGGGAGGTCTTCAAGCAAGGCTTCAAGGAGCACAACGAAGCGCAACTGGCGTTCGATGAGAGTGAACGCGACGCAATACGCACGCGTCTTGAGGCGCTGCACGACAATCGCCGCGAGCTGCCTCCCTTTCCTGAAGTTCTTTGACGCCGGCTGACGAATGACGCAACAGCGCGCAGGCAGCCACGGCCCCGCGGCCAACGCCGATGCGCTCATCGTCAAGGCGCTTGAAGATGGTTTCGGAACCACCGATTTCGAGATTGTCGCGATCGAGCGCCTTGACAGTCACCTGCACGGGCACGCTTTCAAATACAACCAGGCGAGCGGTCTGGTCACCGGCGTCTATCCCTACAGGATAGCCTGGCGGGACGCCCATGGAGTCGGCCAAAGCGTCGATGTCATGCTGAAGGCGAAGCCGGATGAAAGATCTATCCTCGCAGTCTACAGTGGCTTGCTCGAAAAGGCCGGAGTGGCGCTGCAGACCCCGCTCGAAACCTGTCTTGCGCATTCGGACTACTCGACGCCGAACCTGAAGGAAGCCTCGCTGTTCCGAGATTTCAGGCAGGATCTCGCGCCCTATCTGCCGCGATCGCTTGGCGTCTATATCGACGAAGCCGCCTCCTATACGTTGCGACTTGAAGAGATTCTCCCCAAAGGCAGTGTCATTCTTGATCCTGACGACGATACGACAGCGCTGTGGAAGCCGGGTTTTTCGAACCTCACCCTCGAGGGTATCGCCGCGATCCACGCGCGGTTCAGGGGACGAACCGACCGGCTTTCCGAGACGGGCTGGTTCCCGGTATGCGACACGCAAACGATGATGCAGGGCATGGAACTGTGGCGCGCTTTCCTTGGATTTCTGATTAAGGCCTGCTCCGATGTGATGACGCCTGACATGGCGCAGAGACATCGCCATGTGCTTGACACGCTTCCGGACTGGTACGCCCTGGTTGACAGGGAAGACAAGACGCTGCTCTATGGTGACGTCAACCCGCAAAACCTCGCATTCGCCAGGTCCGAAGCGGGGTTTCAGCTTTCCCTGTTCGATTGGGAAAGAGCTGTTATCAGCCTGCCGCAGCGCGATCTTGCCGAACATCTCGTCTATACGCTGCCTGATGATTTCGACATGCCAAGAGCGCAGAAGGACATAGATGTCTACATGGAAGCCTTCGCCAGACATGCGGGAAGCGCGGAGCCTCCGCCCTCGTTCGAGGGGTTGGCGCTTATGCTTCAGGATCTGATCGTCAACCGGCTTCCGCTGATGATGATCGTCGACCATGTCGCAGGCAAGCGCCGGCATGCAGGCGCAGCATACGGTCGCGCGCACCGTTTGCTGGCCTTGTTCAGCTGATATGCCTCGTTTGT
The DNA here is from genome assembly GCF_019492055.1 of Flavimaribacter sediminis. GTDB lineage: Bacteria > Pseudomonadota > Alphaproteobacteria > Rhizobiales > Rhizobiaceae > Flavimaribacter > Flavimaribacter sediminis. The sequence continues at coordinate 1,576,405 of NZ_JAICBX010000002.1, forward strand.
AGCCGATCAACCGGTGGCGAGGCCGACAAGATAGGCGAGAGCCAGCACGAGACAATGTGATGAAAAGACCACCATCAGCCAGACGACCAGCGGGTTCTCCTGCGCCTTGCTGATGAGGACTTTTCCTTTTGGCTTGATGAAGAAATACGGAATGGTGGCGATCGCCGCGAGCACAGGCACGACGATCCAGGGTTTCTCAAGAAAACCTGTCAGGAAAGACACAATCGATAGGCCGATATAGGCAGTCAGAAGCAACGCATGCCCTCCAGGGCAACCGGGAAGACTGCTATCGGTCCCTTCAATGTTGATCAAGTCTCAGGGTGATGTAATTTACAAGAATATTTGCAGCTTAATACAACCTGTAATCTATAAGTGCTATTAATAAACCTGATTAACTATAGTAAGTTTAACTTCCTTTATGGCTTTCGCGCAGCCTTATTGCGGCGAGGGCCTGCGCTCATTTGCCGACCCTGTGTCATTGTTCGTCTGTCGCCAGGCGTTATCGCGAAACGCTGGCGATACGCCCGATTGAAACGCGGCACATCGGCGAAACCGTTTCGATGGGCGATCGAGGCGATCGTCCGGAAAGCGTGTTCAGGATCCGCCAGCATCGCGTCCGCCTGCGTCAGGCGGGTCTCAAGCATCCAGCTAGAGAATGTTTGGCCGGCCTCGCGAAAACGCATCTGGATTGTGCGTATTGAACAGCCGATGCGACGGGCAAGAACGGAAACGCCATAGGCCGGATCGCCGAGACCCTGGCGGGCGACGTCCTTGATGCGTTCGAGATCGGGCGGGCCGCATTCGCTTGCGCCCCTGTCGACGACGACGCGCAGGAGTTCGTGCACCGAGGACGCCATAGAGGCGCACAGTCGTGCGTTGCCCTGGCGCATCGCCTGGCTGAGCAGCAAGAATTGTTGTGACAGCGCCCGTCCGGCTTCGCTCGCGCGGGTGAAGCGGTTGATTTCAGACAGCTGCGACGCCGTCAGTCCGCAAGGCAGGGCCGCGCGGTCGAGGCGGAGCGAAAACAGATCCATTGCGGCCGTCCTGTCGAAATCCAGTTCAAAGGCGGCGGCATTGTCGAGAATGAGCGGCGTTGCGCGTGGCGCAATAAACCCGTCGTCGGGAAAGCGAACGCCGTAGGCCCGGCCCGGCTCGAAATTGATGAAGATGCTGTCGTCGGGTCGCGTCGATATCAGACGCCGATCGCGCCTGGCGCGGTGGCCGGGCGCGGTGATATGGGCAAGCTCCATGCCCGGCATGGCGAGCGCAGTGAATTCGGCGCGGAATGTCCGGTTCGACGTTCTCTCCGGGCGGATCCCGGTGAAGGTTCCGCAGATGGATTCCACGAAATAGTCGAACTTGCCGCGATCCGAAACCGCGTCGTTCGACTGTCGTGTCCAGAAGAGTTCGTGTAGTTCTTCGTTTCCCGACAAAACTTTGCGCCTCCTGACAAAGACCACAGGCTCAGCTGCGCATAATATCAGATGCACAACGGAGGAGGTAAGATCCATGCACAATAAACCCGGATTCGTGTTCGTGCACGGCGCCTGGCACAATGGCGCCTGCTGGGACAAGGTGATCGGTCTGCTCGAAGCCGACGGTTTTCCCTGCGCCGCGATCGATCTTCCAGGCGCCGGCGCCAACGCCGCCGAACCCGCATCGCTGCAGGTCCGCGACATGGCCGCGCTCTCCACTGAACCGTCGCCGAACGCTGGCGTCGGGCAGGAAGAACGCACCAACGCCGTGATCGCGTGTGTCCAGGAGACAGCCCAGCGGTCGAACGGAAAAGTGGTGCTCGTTGGCCATTCCATGGGCGGCGTCACCATATCGCCGGTTGCGGAGGCCATTCCGGATACGCTCGAAGCGGTCGTCTTCCTCACGGCCTTCATGCTGCCGCTGGGCATGCCGGCGATCGCGATGATCCAGGATCCCGCCATGGCGGACGCCGTCGTGCCGTCGCTGTTCGTCGCCGATCCGCAAGTCGTGGGCGCCCTGCGCATCGACAGGCTGTCCGACGATCCGGACTATCGCGCACGGTTGCGGGAAGCATTCTACGCCGATCTCGATGAAGAGGCGTTTTCAGAAGCCGTGGCGCAGCTGCACAGCGACGAGCCGGCGCAGGTCGCCGTCAATCCCTCGGCGGTGACAGCCGCGCGTTTCGGATCAGTGGCGCGTCACTACGTGCGGTGTCGACAAGATCGCGCGATTACGCCCGCCGGACAGGAGAAGATGATCGCGCTGACCGATGCGGCTCTTGGCGGCAAAACGACCGTTCATGAACTTCACGCCAGCCATTCGCCGTTTCATTCGCAACCGGAGGAACTCGTCGCCATTCTTCGGAAGATCGCCGTCGTGTCGCGCTGATCGTCAGACAAGGCCCGCCAACGCTTCGATATCATAGATCAGGCAGATTTCCTCCACCCCTTCGCGGCCGCGGATCGGGGCTTCGTCGCGCTCGCCTATGTCGTCGATCGAAAGGCCCGCGGCCTCGACGATCTGCCGAGAGAGCACAATGCGGGCGTTCTTCTGTTTGACGACGCCCTCCAGCCGCGAGGCGGTGTTGACGGTGTCGCCGAGCGCGGTCAGCGGCGCTTCATTATCCACCCGGCCGATCTGGCCGATGATTGCGGGACCGCCGTGGATCGCGACGACCAGTTTAAGCGGTTCGTCAAGATGCAGCTTCAGTTCCGCGTTCAGCGTATCCATGCCCTGTAGCAAGGCGACGGCGGCGCGCAGCGCATCTCTGGACGCCTGTTCGAAACTGCGATCGACCCCGAACAGCGCCATGATGCCATCGCCCATGAACTTGTCGACCAGACCATTGTTGCGCACGATCCGTTCAGCCGCCGATTCGAGATAGGCGTTCAGCACGAAGAGCACGTCGTAGGGCAGTCTTTTTTCGGAAAAGCGCGTGAAGCCGCGCAGGTCGGTGAACATGACGATCACCGGCTGCTCGACGCCCCAGCGATACATGTCCGACCGACTGCCGGACATGTTCTGAACGCGGGGTTGCACGAGCCGGATCACGGATATGTCGCGCGTCGGCTGGATCTGACAGGCAAGACGCACATCCGCCGTCGCCTGGATCTGCTTCAGCACCGCCGCCTCCCTGGCGTCTGGCGGCGGCAATTGTTCTATTCCCGCCACTACCCGCACCCGACAGGTCGAGCAGCGCGCCCTGCCTCCGCAAATCGAGGTGTGGGCAATGTTGTTCGCCCGGCTGATTTCGAGCAATGTCGGTCCCGGCGCTGTGCGGATCTGCTTGTCGCCCACATAAGAAACCGTCATGGAGGATTTCAGGCGCTGTGCGGTCATCACGCCGACAGGAAAGAGGAAGCACAGCATGAAGCCTGCGAAAGCGAGCTGTTGCGTAAGCAGCGCCCGGGCGGCGAGCTGGTTGATTTGGTCGTTGGTCAGCGCAATTTCGGTCCTGCCGGACAGGATCAGCTCCTTGCCTGCGGTCGTCCATCCGGTCGCGGAAAGCAACGGAATGGCGACTGCCGCCGAAAACAGCCAAGGGCGCCACGGCGCATACCAGCGCTTGTGGCGCAGCCACAGGTGAACGCCGATCATGCCGTGGATCCACACCACGACGACGAGCGCGGTCTGTTTCCAGAACGCCCCCGGCCACGCGATGCTCAGATAGGTTTGATAGTTGAGTTTCGCGTCGACCAGCTCGGCGCTCAGGCGGGTATAATACAAATGCTCCGCTGCAAAGACGGGGATCGACAGGCCAAGCACCAGTTGCAGCAATTCGCTCACCGGAATGCGAAAAGTTCGCCGGCCAAGCGTTTTGGCGATCGCGAGGCCGGCGTGGATAACGAGCGCGCCATAAAGAATGATTGTGCCGGCGAGCGAACGCCAGACAAAATCATGATACTCGCCTGTTCGTTCAAGCGATGCATAGGAAATGTTGCCGGCGGCATGGCTGAGAAGGTGGGTGGTTGCAAAGAAGAGAAGAACCAAGCCTGTCCAAAGCCTGAGCTTCGCTCTCGCGGGCTTGTTGAATAGCGCTGACAGCCGATCCCGGACAAAGCCGGACGTATTCGAAGGCGTGACTGGTTCAGACAAGCTGCGTCCTCGACGTGAATCCTGTCTCTATATGCAACAATGGCGACGCCTTCGCCAGAGCACGTTCACAACTGTGAATGTGAACGCGTCTGAATTAAACTGCCGCCGTTTTGGAAGTTGAGGAGGATGGAAATGAGATTGCGTTGTTTTTTAACAGCCTCTCTGACGGCACTGCTTCCCGCATCGGCGATTGCCGATCCGTCGTTTGAATGTTCACTGGGAAGCGGCAGTCAGGTGGAGACCGCCGAATGTGTCGCGAAGGCGGAGGCTACGGTCGACGAGACAGTCAGGTTGTCCCTGCAATTCGCCATGAACGCCGCGAAGGAACTCGATGAAACGACCGGCCGCGCGACGGCCGTCCCGGCGTTGGAAAAGGCGCAAGGCGCCTGGTCGAGTTTCCGCGACGCCCACTGCGATTATGTGGGTTCGACTTTCGGCGGCGGGTCCGGCACGGGCGTCGCCATCCGGTCCTGTCGTATCGAACTCGGCCGCGAACGGGCGGACCTGCTGCTCCGCTTCGCAAAATAGCGTCAGTCGTCTGAGGCGCCCGAACTCCGGTTGCCCTTGCCAAGGTCTTCCCTGGCGCGCTTGTCCTTGTCGAGTTTCTCGAAACTCTCGATGACGCCGTCCGTCTCCAGCTTTACGTCGGGAACGGCGTGGCGCTGATTGCGCACCTGTTCCTGATCGTTGCCCTGCAAGCTGTTGTCGCCCATCTTGTCCTGCGCGAAATCGCTCTCGGTCAGATTTTCGGGTTTCTTCGTCTTGCCGTGATTTTCCATCGTTGAACTCCCTTTTGAAGCATCAACGATCGAATGACGGTTGGGGTTCCCCCCGATCTATCGGTAGAGCATGGTCGGCAGCCACATCGATATCGACGGAATGAAGGTCAGGAGCAACAGCACGATCACCAGCGGTACGAGGAACGGCGCGGTCGCCGTGACGCACCGCTCGAACGGCACGGCCGCGACCTTCGACAGCACATAGAGAACCATGCCCACCGGCGGGGTCAAAAGACCGATCATCAGATTGAGGATCATGATGATGCCGAAATGCACCGGATCGATGCCGAGCGATACGGCCACGGGCAACAGCACCGGCGTCAGGATCGTAATCGCGGCTATGGTTTCCATGAAGCAGCCGATGATCAATATGATCAGCGTGATGAGCAGAAGCAGCGCGACCTTGTTTTCCGTCACCGCAAGCAGGCCCTGCGAAAAGTGCAGCGCGACCTGGTTGGCCGTCAATATCCAGGCGAAGATTGTCGAGGCGGCGACGATCAACATGATTGCGGCCGTTGTCTGAACGGTGTCCATCGAAACGCGCAGGATCTTGCGCCAGTCGAGCGTGCGATAGACGGCGACGCCCAGGAACATGGAATAGGCCACGGCGGCGATCGCCGCCTCGGTCGGCGTGAAAAGACCGCCCATGATGCCGCCAATGATGATCGCCGGCGTCATCAGGGGCAGGAAGGCGTCGACGAAGCTGCGGGCGAAACGCCCGAAACGAAAGCCGATGTCGCGCGGGTAGTTCCTTCTGCGGGAATACCAGGCGACCATGATCATCAGGGACAGGGCCATCATCAGCCCAGGCAGCAGACCGGCGGTGAACAATTGTCCGATCGAGGTGTCGGCGAGCACGCCGTAGATCACCAGCGGAAGCGAAGGCGGGATAATCGGGCCGATGGTGGAAGAGGCGGCGGTGATGCCGACAGCAAAGTCCGTGTCGTATCCGGCGTCGCGCATCGCCTTGATCTCGATATTGCCAAGGCCGCCTGCGTCGGCGACGGCGGCGCCCGACATGCCGGCGAAGATGACGCTGGCGCCGACATTGACGTGTCCCAGTCCGCCATGCATCCAGCCAACCGTCGCGCGCGCGAAATTGAAGATCCGGGTGGTGATGCCGGCGGTATTCATAAGGTTTCCGGCCAGGATGAAGAACGGCACGGCGATCAACGGAAATGAATTGATGCCGTTGACCATGTTGGCGAGCACGATCATCGGCGGCATTCCGTTGGTGGCGACAAAGGCGAGCGAGGCAAGGGCCAGCGCCGCCGCGACCGGCACGCCGATGATCATCAGTGCGAAAAGCAGGCCGATCATGAGCAGAATCGACATGGGGTCTCTAATCCGTTGTGAGGTGCTTGTCGAAATCGGCGATGAGGTCTTCCGGCTTCTGGCGGACCTTGCGCCACAGCAGGATTGCCGAATAGACCGTCATGGCCGCGAGCGCGGCCACGCAAATGGCGTAGATCCAGGCTTTCGGCACCGGTAGCGTCACCATCTTCTGGCGCGTCTTGTTGATCAGCGTGAAGCCGATGATCGTCAAAGCGCCATAGAGAGCAAATGTGATGAGTTCGGCGACGACGGCCATCGCCTTGCCATAGGCGGCCGGAACCATGCGAATAAAAAACTCCAGCGCGATGTGTCCGCCGCGCCGCACTGCGCTGATCGACCCCAGGAAGCAGACCAGGATCAGCAGGTAGCGGGCCACCTCTTCGGTCCAGGCGAGTGAATCGTTGAGCACGTAGCGGGTGAAGAACTGCAGAAAGACGACGACCGCCAGGACCCAGAAGACGAGGATCGCCGGAATGTCGATCCACTGGATGTCGGAAATGGAGGTTTTCTCTTCCTCGATCACCAGATCGGCGGGCGCGCTTTCAGCGC
>NZ_JAICBX010000003.1 GCF_019492055.1 Flavimaribacter sediminis
AAAATCAGGCATGCAGCAGACCGCCGCCCACGTTTCTCTTTCCCCTATTCAATTGTCAAAAAACACGGGAAAACCATCCCGTTCCCCAAACAAAACTCTAAAGTCCCGTCCAGGTCCAAAACAAAGCCCAAAAGCCCATTCCGGAAACCAACAAGGCAAAACGTAGCGTCGCCAGCGGCGACACCGCCCTCGTTGGTGGCGCTATATACTCAACACATCTCGAACAAGTCAACACCAAAAAACACCCAAAATGAAACTTTCTTGACAGTGGATGGGCGTCGACTTTCAGAACCCCCGAATACCGGCCTTTTGGCAGGCTGGAGCAACGGGCGTTCGCTTTGGAGATAGTGACAGGCATAGCCTTTTTCACCCTGGAGAAGGTTACAAATCGGCAATGTTTTCAGAGCAAGCGCCTGACGATTCCGGTCATCGCCATAGGGCGATGATGCGTTTGCGCCTCTACGCCCGCCATGGCCGGCGAAGCCGCAGCCATTTCGCTCCAATCCACCCTGGTGACATTTGGCGCTTGTAAATCATCGTATTCCCGTTCATTCTAGTCGAAAATCTCATGATAAGGGATTATTGATCGGTTTTGGCTCTAAACGCCATGCCGTCACACTGAGGGAGGAAACCATGCGTCACTTGCTTGCAACTGCATTGATGGCATTCGGACTGTGTCTGGCCGGACAGGCACAGGCCCAGAACGTCGGCATCGCCACATCCAATCCGGGTTCGCTGTTTCACAATATCGGGACAGCAGTCGCCAACGCCGCCAACGAATCGGGCCTCAACGCCACCATCCAGCCGGCGACCAGCCCGAACCAGTTCATACCCTTCATCAATTCCGGCGGCATCGAATTCGGCGTGGCGAACCTGCAGGAGGTCAATTACGCGCTGGAAGGCAAAGCCTGGTTCGACGGCCAGCCCAATCCGAACCTGCGCGTCGTCGCCATGCTGATGCCGTTGCGTGAAGCCATCTTCGTGCGGGCCGACAGCGACATCATGTCAGTCGCCGATCTGAAGGGAAAAAGGATGGTTGACGGCTACACAGCCCAGAACACCATTCTGCCGCAGCTCGACGCCATCTATTCCACGGCAGGCCTGACGCGCGGCGACATGACGCCGGTCAACGTTCCGAGCGTGGTCGCCGGCGCCGACGCCTTCATGGCCGGTGAATCCGACGGCTTCATCTTCGCCCACGGCGCAGGAAAGGTTCGTGAAGCGGACGCCGCCGTCGGCGGCTTGCGGGCTCTGCCGATCGACAATCCGACGGACGAGGTGCTGGCAAAGGCGCGTGAACACTGGCCGACCGCATTCTTCACCACGATCAAGGCCGGAACGACGCCGGGCGTGCTGGAAGACGCTTCCTATTTTGCTTTTCCGCAAGTGATCTTCACGCATGCAAATGCGCCGGACGACGTCGTCTACGCCATGACCAAGGCGATATATGAGGGCAAGGAGTCTATGGCCAATACCTTCAAGCCGTTCAATCTCTTCGATCCCGCAGAAGTAAAGGGCGATCCGGGCGTCGCGGAGTTTCATCCGGGCGCCTTGAAATTTTTCGAGGAAAACGGCCTGAACTGAGCCAGAACGCCCAATGAGTGAATCGTCGCAACGGGAGGCCGCCCACGGCCTCCCCTTCGCACTGGCCAGATCAGTCGCCGACGCGTTGGCGTTGCTTTTGACGGTTGCGGCGGTTTGCTGGGCCCTTTCGGTTCCGCGCTATTTCAATCTCGGCTTCTATCCACAGCAGTTTTTCGCGATTATCCTCGCCTGCGTGCTGCCGATCGCCTTTCTGACATTGCCGGCCCGCATGGGCGCCGAGCGCCACCGGGTTCCGTGGTGCGACGTGGCCCTTGCCGTTCTCAGCTTCGCCGTCGTCGCCTTCATCGCCATCCGCTATCCGGACCTGGTGCTGAAGATATTTTCCCGGCCGCCCGAAGTCTGGATACCGGGGCTCATCGCCACCGTGCTGGTTCTCGAAGCCCTCAGACGCGCCACAGGCTGGGCGCTTGTCATCATCATCCTCTGTTTTCTCGCCTATGCGCTTCTTGGCCATTTCATACCGGGGCGCCTGTCCGGCCGCCCCCAGAACTGGCAGATGCTGTCCGGCTACATGGCTTTCGATTCCAACGGCATCCTTGGCCTGCCGCTTTCCGTAGCCGCAACAATCGTCATCACCTTCATTCTGTTCGGCGGTCTGCTGTCGATCACCGGCGGATCGCGGTTCTTCACTGACGCGGCGATGCTCGCCATGGGACGGTTTCGCGGCGGCTCGATGAAGATCGCGGTGCTTGCGTCCGGACTTTTCGGCTCCATATCCGGCTCCGCCGTCGCCAATGTCGTTGGAACCGGCGTCGTCACCATTCCCATGATCAAACGAGACGGTTATCCGGCCCACAAGGCGGCGGCGATCGAAGCCGTCGCGTCCACGGGCGGACAGTTGATGCCACCGGTGATGGGCGCCTCCGCATTCCTGATGGCGGAGTTTCTGGCGGTCCCCTATTCGACCATCGTTCTCGCCGCTCTCGTTCCGGCGATTCTCTATTACATCGCGCTCTTCATTCAGGCCGACCTTGAAGCCGCGCGGCTCGACATATCCCCCGTTCCGAAATCCGAACTGCCTGTTCCCTCCGCGGTGCTTGGCGGACTGCATTTCGCGATCGCTTTTGCAGCGCTAATCTACGCGCTTTTCTGGATGCGCTGGCAGCCAGAGCGCGCGGCGCTTCTGGGCTGCGTGTCACTTGTCGTCACCTCGCTGCTGTTCGGATACGGCGGCAGCCGGCCGAAAATATTCGATATCGCGGCGAGCCTTTCCAGAACCGGACATTCGGTCGTCGAGATCATCCTCATATCGGCGGCCTCCGGCCTCGTCATCGGCGTGCTGAACGTCACCGGCCTCAGCTTCAACCTCACCTATGTGCTCGTACAGATAGGCGGCGGAAACGTTATCGTGCTGCTTGGACTGTCTGCCATCGTCTGCATCATTCTTGGCATGGGACTGCCGACGCTCGGCGTCTACGTGCTGCTGGCGGCGCTTGTCGCGCCGGCGCTCGTTCAGGTGGGCGTCGAGCCGATTGCCGCCCATCTGTACGTACTCTATTACGGCATGATGTCCATGATCACCCCGCCTATCGCGCTCGCCGCTTTCGCCGCCGCGAGCATCGCCAAAGCGCCATCCATGCAAACCGGCTTCGCCGCCGTGAAGTTCGGCTGGTCGGCCTACGTCATCCCGGTGTTGTTCGTGTTTTCTCCGACGCTGCTTCTGATCGGCGCCCCGATGGACATCGTGCTGGCGATCGTCACTGCTATTGTCGGCGTATGGCTGATATCGGCGGGGCTCGCCGGCTATTTCACCAGCCGGATGAATTTCGCCACGCGATGTCTGTTCGTGCTCTTTGGCCTGATGGCGCTAATTCCCGCGCAGGCGTTTCCCGGCGCACTCTACAGCGATATCGCCGGCGTGCTTGGCGGGTTCGTTCTGATGGGTTCGGAGTTCGCGCGAAGGCGTCTGCGCCTCAACCGGGCGGAGGGCTGAGCAATGGCCGCAAGCAACAGCCTCGAGCGCGTCCTTTCGGTCCTGCAGGTCTTTTCGGAAGACCGTCTGGAGTGGACGCCGGAAGAAATGATGGCCGAACTCGGCTACAGCCGCCCCACCCTCTACCGCTATCTCAAGACGTTGAAAGACGCCGGTCTGCTGACTTCGACGCCGAACGCCGGGTTCTCGCTGGGCCCAAAGATTGTGGAGATGGACTATCTCTTGCGCAAATCCGACGCGCTTTCGCTGAACGGCCAGCCCTATATCGAGGACCTCGCCGGCCGCTATCCCTGCACCGCTCTCCTGGTGCGCTGGTATGGCAAGAAGATCCTGTGCGTCGCCTCCGAATGCTCCACGCCCGATCCTCTCAGCAGCTATCCGAGAGGCCGGCCGATGCCGCTTGCCCGCGGGGCGATCTCACGGTCGATCATGGCCTTTCTGCCCCGACGGCAATTGCTTCCAATGGTGAAGGCGAACCTGGACGAGCTCAGCGCCGTCGGCCTTGGCGACACCGTCGAGGAGATCCTCGACAGCTACAGACGCGTCCGCAAGGCCGGCTTCGCGACCGCGCAGGGCGAGGTCACTGCGGGCGTGACCGGTTTCGCCGCGCCGATCTTCGACGCCGGCAAGAGCCCGATCGCAAGCATCTGCCTGACGATCGCGAGCGCCGAGCTGACGCCGGATCGCGAGATTGCAATAAGCCGGGACATAGCCCGCGCAGGCGCAGAACTCAGCAACGATCTCTCCGATCGGCGCAACGCCCTGGACGAGGATGAAAACGACACGATGCGGGAAAGGGAACACCCATGAAGAAGATCGACATTTTCAACCACATCTGGCCAGCCCCTTTCTTCAAGGCCCTTATCGACCACATCGGGGAAATGACGGACATCACGAACCGCAGCGGCGCTGTGCCGATGATGACCGATCTCGACCGACGCTTCGACGTCATGGACATGTTCGGTGAGGAGTACATGCAGGTGTTGTCGCTCGCGTCTCCGCCGCTGGAAAAACTCGCCGGCCCCGACAAGGCGCTGGACTTGTCGAAGATCGGCTCGGACTCCATGGCCGAACTCTGTGAAAAATATCCGGACCGGTTTCCGGGCTTCATCGGAACCGCCCCCCTGGGCAATCCGGACGGCGCCGTCGCCGAAGCCAGGCGCGCCATCGAAGATCTTGGCGCCTGCGGCATGCAGATCTTCACCAATGTGTCCGGCAAGCCGCTCGACCGGCCCGAATTCGAGCCGTTCTTCGACTATATGGCGTCGTCCGGCAAACCCGTCTGGATGCACCCGGCGCGCGGCGAGAATTTCCCCGATTACCTTTCCGAAGACCGCTCGGAATATGAAATCTGGTGGACCTTCGGCTGGCCGTACGAGACATCAGCCGCCATGGCGCGCATGGTGTTTTCAGGCCTGTTCGACCGCTATCCGGGTCTCAAGGTGATCACCCATCACGCCGGCGGCATGGTTCCGTTTTTCGAGGGCCGGGTCGGCCCCGGCTGGGACCAGATGGGCGCCCGCACGACCGATCGCGATCTCGCCGCCGTCCGCAAGGCGCTGAAGCGGCCGCATCTCGATTACTTCAAGGATTTCTACGCCGACACCGCGTCCTTCGGATCGCGCAAGGCGATCGAGCACGCCATGGAGTTCTTCGGCGAGGAGCATGTCCTGTTCGCCTCCGATGCGCCGTTCGACCCGGAAGCCGGCCCGATGTACATCCGGGAAACGATCCGGATCATCAGCGAACTCGACATATCCGAAGAGACCCGCGCGAAGATCTTCCAGGGCAACGCGGTTAAACTGTTGGGGCTTTCGCTTTGACGCGCAAGCCAGGTCCGCCCCATGTCTGATCAAACGGTCTCACGCGATGTCATTATTGTTGGCGGCGGTCCCGTGGGCATGGCGCTCGCGATCGAACTCGGCCAGCGGGGCGTATCCTCCGCAGTCATCGAGCGCTATCACACGCCGCAACCCATCCCGAAAGGTCAGAACCTCAACCAGCGCACCATGGAGCTGTTCCACTTCTGGGGCGCAGAGAAACAGCTCCGCAACGCCAGGCGCATTCCGGAAAACTACGGCATCGGCGGCCTCACCGCTTACGGGACGCTGTTGAGCGACTATCACTATGACTGGCTCAAGCGCGAGATCGTGCGCCCGTTCTATTTCAGGGAAAATGAGCGCCTGCCGCAAAACGAGACCGAAGGCGTCCTGCGCGAACGGGCGTCGGAACTGCCGGAAATCGCCATTTCCTGTGGCTTGCGCGCCGAAAAGATTGGACAGGACGCCGATGGCGTCTGGGCGGAGGCTCACGGCGAGACCGGCGCGATGCGACGCTTCGAAGGCCGCTACCTTGTCGGTTGCGACGGCGCCAGGTCGATCGTGCGCGACCAGGCCGGCATCACCCAGACCCTCAAGGACCACGACCGCGTCATGGTGCTGCTTGTCTTTCGGTCGACCGGCCTTCACACGCTGCTGGAACGGTATCCGGACAAGCAATTCTATTGCGTGCTCCATCCGGATCTCGAAGGTTACTGGCGGTTCTTCGGGCGGGTGGATCTCGGCACGACCTGGTTCTTCCACGCCCCTGTGCCGCCGGGAACCACGGAAGACATTTTCGATTTCGCGCAGCTCCTTTACGATTCCGTCGGCGCGGAATTCGACGTCGCCTTCGAGCATGTCGGCTTCTGGGATCTGCGTTTCGCAACCACCGACAACTACCGTTCCGGGCGGATCTTCGTGGCCGGAGACGCCGCTCACAGCCATCCGCCCTATGGCGGCTACGGAATCAACACCGGTTTCGAGGACGCCTGCAATCTCGGCTGGAAGCTCGCAGCGACCCTGAACGGATGGGGCGGCCCGGCCCTGCTCGACAGTTACAATGATGAGCGTGGGCCGGTCTTTGCCTCCACGGCGGACGATTTCATCGAGAATTTCATCCTCGAAGACCGCGCCTTCCTCGAACGCTACAATCCGGAGATCGACAAGTCGCTGTTCGAAGCGCAATGGGCCGCGCGCGCGGCGAGCACGGCCGAGGTAAGCGCCTATGTCCCGAACTACGCCGGATCGCCGGTCGTTTTCGGTTCGCAGGGCGCTGCGTCCGGAGCGAAAGGTGAACACGCATACGCCGCCCGTCCCGGCTTTCATTTGACGCCGCAAAGTCTCTCGTCGGGAGACAACGTCTATGAACGGCTCGGTACAGGCTACACGCTACTGGCCATCGATGCCCCGTCGCAGGCGGAACTGTTCAGAAAGGCCGCCGCTGACGCGGGTATGCCGCTGACGATCGTCACCGACGATGACCGGAACCTGGCCGAAACCTACGCCGCAAGGCTCATTCTGGTTAGGCCGGACCAGTATGTCTGCTGGACGGGCGGCGACGCTGAACCTGACGCCGTCGATGTTCTGAAACGGGTCTCGGGCGTCGTTTGACTACTCGCCGGCGACCGCCGCTGCTCTGCCGCCTACCTCCGGAGCGTCCGCCTCTTTTGCTTCATGCTTGGGAAGTCGGATATCCTTGAGCATGATGGCGAGAAACAGCGCGACGACGAACAGGGCCACTCCGAAATAATAAACGTCGTGAAAGGCGTAGGAGAACCGCGTCACGGCTTCGGCGGCCGCGTCCTCCGGCAGCGCGGAAATCATTTCCGGCGTGAGTTCGCTCAGAGGCAGGCCGAGCCGGCTGGCCATTTCCTCCGACACCAGCCCTTGCCCACGGACGAGGCCCGCCGTCAGCAATCCACCGTTGATCGCGAGCCCGAAGGCGCCGCCGGCCAGCCGCACCAGGCTCAGGGATCCCGTCGTGACGCCGACATCGCGATGCGGCACAGCGTTTTGCACCGCCACCATCAGGGTCTGCATATGCAGGCCGATGCCGAATGAAAACATCATCATCAGAGCTGCGACGCCCCAGACGGGCGTCTCGTTGTCAACCGTGGTGAAGATGACAAGGGCGACAAGTCCAAGCACCATCGATGCGATCGGATAGGGCTTGTAGCGTCCGGTGCGGGCAATCAGGATACCAGACCCGATCGACGCGACGAGGGTGAACATGGACGCTGGCAAAAACATCAACCCGACCATAGCCGGGTTCAGTCCCGTGACCGTTTGCAGGAAGAGCGCGAAATAGTTCAGCATCCCGAGCGTCGACATCGAGGCGAGAAAGGATATGGCGAGCGACAGCGCGACGGTCCGGTTGGTCAGGATCCTCAAGGGAAGAACCGGTTCGCTGGCGACGCGCTCGACCATCACGAAGCCGATCAGCGAAAGAGCGATGAGAACCGGCAGTATGTAGGACATGGCGTCCGGGTCGCCCGGCGCAAGCAGCTTCTGCGACCACAGGACGCCAAGCGTCACAGAGGCTGCGAGGAGCAGTCCGCCCGGGTAATCTATCTTCGGCCTGCTTGCCTTCGTCACCGGCGGCATGGCGAAAAACAGCGCCGCGATGACGACCGCCCCCACGGGAATGTTGATCAGGAAAACGAACTCCCAGCCGATCGACTGCGAGAGCACGCCGCCAGCAACCGGTCCGATTACGCTGGAAAGCGTGAAAGTGGCCGTGCTGTACCCCTGATAGCGGGCTCTTTCCCGCGGTTCGAAAAGGTCGGCGATCGTCGAGAAGGCTGAAGTGACAAGCCCGCCGCCGCCCAGACCCTGCAGCACGCGCGCAGCGATCAGCGCTTCCATCGACCAGGCAAGCGCGCAAGCGAGCGATCCGACGGTAAACAGCGCGATCGCGAAGATGAAGACCGGTTTCCTGCCGAAAATGTCGCCGAGCTTGCCGTAAAATGGCGTGACCGCCGCCGTCGCCAGCAGATAGGCGGCGCCCACCCAGCCGAAAAGATCAAGCCGGCCGAGTTCGGCGACCATGGTCGGCAGCGCCGTCGCGATGATCTGGATATCGAGCGTCGCCATGAACATGCCGGCCAGCGCCGCCAGATAGATGACATACTTGCGGCGTGGCGCAAGGTCATACATCGTGCTGGCGGAATGAGACATCAACGAATACTCGGCGCTACAGGAACATTTGGCAATCTGACTGCCGCTATCATCAATTTCTTGACGGAATGATAAGGACAGCCGGCAAATTTTATTACGGCGAAACCGTTCCTGCGTGTCAAACTTATTTATTTGAGGGCTAATATTAACGATTCGTATTTTTCTTTTATATACTACGACCGTCTACAGGAAATGTCCTGCGCCAGACCGCACGTATCGACGTTCATATTGCGGCCGCGATCACTGCCAGCAAGCCAGGAAAGAACACAACGCGGGTCGTCGACCGGATTGCGGCGAACCGGATATCAGGCAGTCGCGACAGCCCGCCCTGCCCGTCTGTTGCGGCGCGTTGAAAGATAGAGATTGGTTTCGCTCGCCGCGACGCCGTCGATCAACCGGATGCGGCGCAACACGGCGTCGAGATCGGCGAGCGTTTCGGCGCCAAACTCCACCACGAGGTCCCAACGGCCGTTGGTGGTGTGGATGCTTAGCGCCTCAGGCATGCCCTGCAATTGCGCTATAATCCGGTCCGCGCCCTTGCCTTCGATCGCTATCAGCACGACGCCGCGCACCGGCTGTTCCCGGACATCCCCCTTGAGTACGGCGGTGAAGCCGACGATTTCTCCGCTCGCAATCAGCCTGTCCAGCCGGCTGCGCACCGTCGCGCGCGTAACGCCGGCCTGCGCCGCCATCTCGGAGACCGACGCCCTGCCGTCGTTTCTCAGTATTGCGATCAACTTCGCGTCGATTTTATCCATAATGATAATCTATTATCGCCAATGTGAATAATATCAAGTCAATTTTGGTTACTATAATGTCTTGAATATGCCGCATGATGAGTAAAATTATTCACTATGCAAATTCAGGAGCAGTCAATGAGCGCCATCAGACTCATCGGCGCCCCGGTGGACCACGGCAGCGCGCAGCGCGGATGCCTCATGGGGCCGGACGCCTTGCGCACGGCCGGGCTGGAGGCGTCGCTGCGCCGTCTCGGTCACGACGTCGCCGACCTCGGCAATCTGACGCCGGACGCCGTGTCGACGCGATCCTCTCCGAATACAGCGATCCACGATCTGGAAACATGCGCAGGCTGGGTTTCCGCGCTCGCCCGGGCGAGCTACGAGGCCCGGCGGGACGACGTGATACCCGTGTTTCTCGGTGGCGATCATCTGATGTCGGCGGGCACGGTGGCCGGCGCCGCGCGCCACAGCGCGGGGGAAGGTCGCGAGCAGTTCGTCCTCTGGCTCGACGCCCACACCGATTTCCATAGTCTCGAGAGCACCGAAAGCGGAAATCTGCACGGAACGCCGGTCGCCTATTTCACGGGCCAGCCGGGCTTCGCGGGATCCTTTCCCGATCTCGAAGCGGCGGTCAAAACCGGAAATGTCTGCATGATCGGCATCCGGTCGGTCGATCCGGCGGAGCGCGCCAAACTGGCTGACGCGTCGATCGAGGTCTGCGACATGCGACAACTCGACGAGGAAGGCGTCGGCGCGCCGCTGCGCAAGTTCCTCGCCCGCGTAGAGCAGGCGAACGGCCGGTTGCATGTCAGCCTTGACGTCGATTTTCTCGATCCGCTGATCGCGCCCGCCGTCGGCACGACTGTTCCGGGCGGCGCGACCGTTCGCGAGGCGCATCTCGTGATGGAGATGCTGCACGACAGCGGCCTCGTGACGTCGCTCGACGTCGCCGAACTCAACCCGTTTCTCGACGAGCGCGGCCGCACAGCGATCCTGATGGCCGATCTGGTGGCGAGCCTTTTCGGAAAGCGCGTGATGGATCGCCCGACACGGAGCATTTGGCCATGAACACAATCATCCATCCCTCAACGCCGACCGGCGTCAACATCGTGCCATTCGTCAGCGTCGACAACATGATGAGGCTGGTCCTCCATGTCGGCGTCGAAACGTTTCTCGCGGAACTTGCCGCCTATATCGAAGACGATTTTCGACGCTGGGAGCGCTTCGACAAGACGCCGCGCATCGCCTCCCATTCGCGCGAAGGCGTCATCGAACTGATGCCGACCAGCGACGGCGAGACTTACGGCTTCAAATACGTCAACGGCCATCCGAAAAACACGAAGGACGGCCTTCAGACGGTTACAGCTTTCGGCGTGCTGTCCAATGTCCATACCGGTTATCCCGCGCTACTCACCGAAATGACAATCCTGACGGCGCTCCGCACGGCGGCGACCTCGGCAGTGGCTGCGAAATATCTGGCCCCGGAGAATGCCGATACGATGGCGATCATCGGCAACGGCGCGCAATCCGAATTCCAGGCGATCGCCTTCAAGGCGCTGCTCGGAGTCGATCGGCTTCGCCTCTTCGATGTCGATCCGTCCGCAACGGCCAAATGCGCCGCCAATCTGGAAGGCCACGGCTTCAAGATCGCCGCTTGCCGCTCGGCGCAGGAAGCGGTGGAAGGCGCGCAGATCCTGACGACGGCGACCGCGGACAAGCAGTACGCGACGATCCTCACCGATAACATGGTCGGATCCGGCGTTCATATCAACGCGGTCGGAGGCGACTGTCCGGGCAAGACGGAACTGCATCGCGACATCCTGCTGCGCAGCGACATCTTCGTTGAATATCCGCCGCAGACCCGCATCGAGGGCGAAATCCAGCAACTCGATCCCGACCATCCGGTCGAGGAACTCTGGCAGGTGATAACGGGTCGCGCAGCCGGACGCACCGGCCCTTCACAAATGACGTTGTTCGACAGCGTCGGCTTCGCAATCGAGGATTTCTCGGCGCTCCGCTATGTCGCCGACAAACTTTCCGCCGCGCCCTATTTCGACGAGCTCGACATGCTCGCCGATCCCGACGACCCGCGCGATCTGTTCGGCATGCTGATGCGGGCGAAAGGCGCCGACTGATTTCCACGCGCGATTACGTCACAGGTAATCGATCCCGCGACACCGCCCGCCTACAAACGTCCGAAACAGAGGAGACCCTCATGACGGCGTATGCAGTAGGCCATCTCACGGAAGTCGATACAGGACCCGCGATCGTCGGTTACCTGGAAGGCATCGACGCGACGCTCGCGCTTTTCAGCGGCAAGTTCCGCATTCACGGCGGACAACCGGAGAAGCTGGAAGGCGACTGGCTGGGCCACCTGATCGTCATCGAGTTTCCGGATATCCAGGCCGCCCGCGCCTGGTATTGGTCTGACGCCTACCAAGACATCGTCGCCCTGCGGACGGACAACAGCAAGGGGCATATTTTCCTGATCGAAGGCGTCTCCGACGATCATGCCTCGATCGAAGTCCTGCAATCCCGGTCCGCCGCTTGGAACAGCCTGTTTTGAGCCTGATCAATACGGCGCTGTGGCGGCGTGCTATGGTCCGGGCATGGTAACAAGCGCTTTCAAATACAAACGCATGACGAAGCGTCTCGACACGCTTGTGCGGACAAAATTATGGGCCCAGGTGCTGGTCGGCCTGTTTCTTGGAATCCTCGTCGGATTGCTGCTCGGGCCCAATCTCGACCTCGTTGAACGCCGGACCGCCGCCCTGATCGGCGCCTGGCTTTCCCTGCCGGGCCAGCTTTTCCTTGGGCTGGTGGCGATGGTGATCATTCCGCTGCTTTCAACCTCGATCATGCTCGGCATCGCAGGCGCCGGCGGAGGCGCCAATCTGAGGCGGCTTGGCTGGCGCCTGGCTATCTTTATCGTCCTGACCACGGCCGCAGCCGCCATCCTCGGCGCCGGTCTTGTGAGCTATTTCCAGCCCGGCCACATCGTTCCGGCGATCGGCGTGCCGCCCCCTGTTCCACAGCAGGCCGAACCGGCCGGCGAGATGCTGAAGCAATTGCCGACCGCCCTGCCGCAAATTATCGTGGGACTGATCCCCAAGGATATTGGCGACGCGGTCATCGAACATGATTTTCTGCCGATCGTCCTGTTTTCGGTGTTTCTGGGCATCGCCTTCGTCACCTCAGACAAAAAGACCGCCCTGCGCCCGCTTCTCGCTCTGCTGGAAGCTGTGCTTGCTGTTTCGATGACCGTCGTCAAATGGGCCATGATCCTGGCGCCTTTTGCGGTATTTGGCCTGATCGCCGAGCTCGTCGCGAACACGGGCGCGGAGACGCTGCTCGGTCTCCTCGCATACATGGCGGTCGTGTCCTTCGGCTTGTTCTGCCTCTATTGCGGCTATGTGATCATCGTCTCCGTGATTGGAGGCATGCCGCCGCTCGCCTTTATGCGCATTTCAGCGCCGGTCCAGCTTCTGGCCTTTTCGACCTCCAGCTCCGCGGCAGTCATGCCGCTGTCCATGGAAACGGCCGTCAAGGAGCTTGACGTTCCGCCATCCGTCGCCGGCGTCGTCATCCCCCTGGGCGCCACCATGAACATGGCCGGGACCGCCTTGTATCAGGCCGCCGCAATTACGTTCCTCGCGCAGATGGCGAACATGTCGCTTGGTCCGTCGGAACTTGCCCTGATCATCATTACGCTCACCGCCACCTCCATCGGCGCCCCTGCGGCTCCCGGAGCGAGCGTTGTCATTCTCAGTTCAGTCGCCGGAGGTTACGGCATTCCGGTGACGGGACTGGCCTTCATACTCGGCGTTGACCGACTGCTGGACATGGCGCGAACGGCGGCCAATGTAACCGGCGACATGGTCGCCTGCCGAATTCTTCGCGGTGTCGTCAGCGAGTATCATCCGGAGGAAAAACCGCCGGATGAGGTCATCGTCAAGAACGGCTGAACGCCTATTCGGCGGCCTGCAACGCCGCCTGCGCGCAGAAACAGGACGCGGCGACGCGCTTGTCCGCCCGCGCATCGGCAAGATCGAGTCGCTGGCGGATCTGTACGATCTCCACGGTCTCGCCGCGCGCCTTCAGGCAGTCATGCAAGCCTTTCAGGCTCCAGACATTGTCCGGATGCACCGTTGCGCGGCTCAACTGACCGCCTAATCCGAGATCCTCCCGGAAGACGGCTTCAGCCTCGTCGACGCGGCCCTGTTCCAGCAGCAAGGCGCCGAGCGCATGCCGCGTCGGCTGCATCCACCCCCAGGGCTCATCGTAGGGAAGACTGTCGTCGATCGCGACCGACCGGCGGAGCGCCGCAAAGGCTTCGTCATACTCGCCCTTGCGGTACAGAATCTCGCCGCGCAGCATTTCCGTTGCGATCTCCAGCAGATCGACAATACGGTTGTTATGCAGCAATCGCGACTCGGGAACCCTGGCCTTGGCCGCGAGAAACGCCTGTTCTTCGGCTTCCGCCTCGTCGATATTGCCAAGGGCGGCGTTCGCAACGCCGCGCGCATAATGCACATTGGCGGCGAGCGTGCAGTAAAGTTCGGGGTCTTCCGGCAATTCCAGCGCCATGGCTTCCCGCCACTTGCCGAAGCGGACAAGCACATGCGGCTCGAAGCCGAGATAGGCCTCGAAATAGTCCGCCATGGGCGGGCTCTCCATGCGCAACATCTCCTCCGGCACGGTCTCCGCCGCTTCTTTAATGGCTCGCATCGCAGGCTCGAATTGCCCAAGGAACAAGGCGCCGTAGATGACGAAATGGTAATTGTGCAACCGATAGCCCGAATAGATATTGAAGGGCCCCTTGTCGCGCCAGTATTTGAGGTCGGCCTTGACCGCCGTCTCGTTCCAGTGGACGACGTCGTGATAGTGGCCGCACAGCACATCGATATGTGTTGGCATGTGGATCAGATGACCGGCGTCCGGCACAAGGGTGCGCAGCGCGTCGCCGGCTTTCAGGGCCTTCTCGGGGAATGGCGACATCTCCATGAGATGGACGTAGAGATGAAGGATTCCGGGATGTGTCATGGCCGCCGGATCCGTATCCATTGCTTCCTCGAGAACCGCCCGCGCCTCTTCCGTTGAAGCGCCTTGGGCCGGCGCGCCGAGCTTCAGGTCCCACATTTTCCACGGCGTACGGTTCAAAAGCGCTTCCGCAAAGACCGTGCGGACCTCGAGATTGCTGCGATGCGCCTCGAAAGCCTCGCGCATCGCGTCGGCGAAATCGTCGTTCCAGGCCTTCATGTCGTCGACGGGTTCGACCTGCGGATAGCGCGCCGGCAAGGCGCGGATCATTGCGGCTTCCCAGTCGCTGACCGTATCGACAAGAGCAAGCGCCGACTGCGAGGACTGATAACCGGTCGCAAGCGCCGCCGCTCTGCCCGCGTCGTCGAACAGTTCCCAGGGCATGTTGTAATTTGGCCCCGCCGCATAGCCGACGCCCCAATGGGCCATGGCGCAGGCGGGATCGGCCTCGATCGCCTTGTTGAAACAGGCGACGGCCTCCTCGTGATTGTAGCCATATGTCCAGATGAAACCCCGGTCGAACCACAACTGCGCCTCTTCAGAGGACGTCGTAACCGGGAAATGATGTCCGCCCAGATCGTAGTAATCGTCCATTGCCAGCCCCTGTCGTTGCAAGAAGAATACGGTTTACTCGCACTGCCCTTGAGTATAGCAGAAGGTTAGCGTGTTAGAATATGTACTCTGTGGGGAACGTCACGCCCTATTCATACCGTGGCGCCGGCAGCGCCAGAACCGGACAGGGCGCGGCGCGCACCACCTGTTCGGTGGTCGATCCCAGCCAACGCTCGGAGAGCGACGCCGGGCCTGAATAGACCATGACGATCAGATCAGCCGCGTTTTCATCGGCAATGGCGGGAATGACCTCTTCCGGACGACCCGGACGCGACAGCGACTTCAACGCCCCATTTGACAGGTCGGGCGGCGCGAGCGGAAAACCGAGCGGCCCGTCGCCGACATGCAGCGCCTGAACAACGCCGACAGAAGCCGCCAGTTCACGCTCCAGCCACGTCACCTGATCGACGGCCAGTTGCGGATCGGGTTCGCTGTCGACAGGAAGCAGCACATGGTTGAACCGCAGCGATCCGTCCGCCGTAACGAACCCCGGCACGCCTTCGCGCACGAAGAGAAACGGCCGGTGGATGCGCCTCGCCAGAGCCTGCGCCACCGAAGGATGCTGCATCGCCGCCATGCCGCTGCGGCCGTGCGTGGCCATCACGACCATCGAAACGTCGTGCTCATCGAGATAGTGCGACATCACCTCGACCGGATTGCGGCCCGTGGCTTCGATTTTCGAAATGCGCAAGCCCGTCAGCGGTTCGAGTTCCGCCTGGCTGATGCCGGGATCGACCAGATTCCACCGCGCCAGGGTTTCACGGATATGCGGAAAGCGCGACCAGTCCTCGCGGCTCGTCCGCCCGTCGCCGACATGCATGATTGTGAGACCGGTCCCGAGCCCGAAGGCGAGTCTGAGAGCATGCCGGAAGGCGACATGGCTGGATGCGGAGAAATCCGTCGGGTGGAAAATCGTCATGGCGTCCCCCGTTGCCGTCGATCGGCCACGCGGAGATCGCCAGAGTTATTCAATCACCGCGCGCCACAAGGGTGGATAGGCCGAGATCGCGAATTTGTCCACTCCTGGCTGCAGACCGGTTGCCGGAAAGCTCCCTGTGCCATTCGAGAAACCAGGCCAGAGCGAACAGCAGCATTGTTCCGCCGCAGACAATAGCAATATCGGACAGGGCGGTGGATCCGTGGGCGATCCTCCAGGCCTGGGCCGCCATCGCCAACAAGGTTCCGAGCAGGAACACCGGCAAAGCGTGTCTACCGAGGACTGCAAGCGGGTTCCTGGCGGACAGTCTGAAGACCTGGTTCAGCTGCGGGATCATCGCGATCAGGTAACCGGCGGCAAGCACGTGAAGAAGGCGCGGCAAGGACAGAAATGTCTTGTCGAAGCCGGTCAGCACCGCCGGAAGATCGAAGGACGCATCGACGCCCCAAAGTGGAATGCGCACCCAGGCGAAGGAAAGAACAAGATAGGCGATGCAGCCGATAATCAGGTCCAGTCGCGCCGGCAGTTCTCCACCGCGACGCAAATACAGCGCCGCAGCGATGCCTATGACAAACAGGAATTGCCAGGACAACGGATTGAGGAACCATACGCCGTCATTCGGATAGTTCGGAAAGCCGATGCGATACCAGCCGCTGAAAATCCAGATCGATCCTGAAAGCGCGACCATCATGGTCAGGCTGCGCTTCCCGATCGCAAGGAATATCGGAAGCAGAAGAAGCATGACGGCGTAGACCGGCAGGATGTTGTTGTAGCCGAGCTGATGGCCGAGCGTCACGACTCCAACAAGCGCCGTTGCCGGCTCGGCGATGACCGGCGCGATGTTGATGGCCTCGAGAAGCTCGGGCCTTGCATAGACGGTCGCCAGGAAGCAAAAGATGCCGAGCGTCGCCAATGTCGTTGCGAGGTGAGCCACATAGAGCACGCCCGACCGCCGCCATATCTTCAGCGTCGTGACCAGCCGCGCGCCCTGGCCGTACTTGGCGCCGTAGGCGTAGGCGGCCGAGACGCCGGACAGCAGCACGAAGATTTCCGCGGCGTCCGAGAAGCCGAAATTCTTTGTCGTCAACCGCTCCAGCGGATTGCCCGGCACGTGATTGACGAAAATCATGATCAGGCACAGCGCGCGAATGACGTCGATGGACGTGTTCCGGTTCGCAGCATCGCGCGAAAGCGAAACGACGTTGCGGCCGGCATGTGGACCATGCGCTGCGTCTGTCATCAGGCCGCCTCGGCCTGCGGTGAGACCGCGTGAAGGCGGTCCTTCTCGAGAAGTCCGCCGGCCCGCAGAAGAGCAGCGAAACGGCCATTGTTGCGAGCGGCAAGGTCCGTAAACGATCCCGTTTCGATGATTTGCCCCTTGTCCATGAAGATCACGAGATCGGCGTCGCAAACGGTCGAAAGCCTGTGGGCGATGATGAACGTCGTGCGGTTCGCCCGCAACCTGTCGATGGCGTCCTTCACCTCCCGCTCGGTTTCGACGTCAAGCGCGCTGGTGGCCTCGTCGAGCACGAGTATGGGCGCGTCTTTCAGCACGGCGCGGGCGATGGCGATGCGCTGCCGCTCGCCGCCTGAAAGCTGCCCGCCGCGCTCGCCGACCACCGTGTCGTACCCGTCACGCTTGGCGAGGATGAAATCCTGCGCAGCCGCGGCAGTGGCGGCTTGGTGGATTTCGGCGTAGCCGGCGTCGCTGCGTCCAAGACGGATGTTCTGCTCGATCGACCGGTTGAGAAGGCCGGCGTCCTGAAAAACGGTGGCGATCTGCGCGCGAAGCGACCTTCTGGTAATCGTGCGCGTGTCGATGCCGTCGATGCGGATTACGCCCTTGTCGGGATCGAAGACACGCTGCAGGAGGTTGATGAGCGTGGTCTTGCCCGCGCCGGTTGGTCCGACGATCGCCACCGTCTGGCCCGCCGGAACTTCGAAACTGACGTCGCGCACGCCGTCCTGACTATCTGGAAACCTGAACGAAACATCTTCAAAGGAAATGTGGCCCTTGAGGGATTCGACCTCCCGGCTGGCGGAGTCCTGACGCTCTCCCACGGCGTCCTGCAGCGCAAAGAAAGGCTCCAGCCTGGCGCGGGACTCGAACACCTGGTTGACGAAGGCGGTGATCTGGTCGAGACGGCCGATCAGCAGTGTCGCAAAGCCCGTGAAGGCTACGATATCCCCGATACGCAACTCGCCGCTCTGAACGAGGAAGGAGCCGATCAGCAGCACGATCATCATCGAGATCGTGGCCGACAGTCTCTGCAGGGCGCTTGCCAACGCCCACCAGTTGAGCACGGGAAACTGCGCATCGATCAGGTCG
The DNA here is from genome assembly GCF_019492055.1 of Flavimaribacter sediminis. GTDB lineage: Bacteria > Pseudomonadota > Alphaproteobacteria > Rhizobiales > Rhizobiaceae > Flavimaribacter > Flavimaribacter sediminis. The sequence continues at coordinate 18,194 of NZ_JAICBX010000003.1, forward strand.
GCCGTATAGCGGCGAAGCGCTTCGGCCTCCTGCGCCACGCGGCCATAGGACTGCAGGACGGAGATGTTGGAGATCGTGTCGCTGACGTGGGAAAACACCTGGTGATGGTGGCTCTCGACCTGCGCCTGGCCCGCCTTGGTGTTTGTCATGACGATATGGTTGATCAGGACATAGGAGGCGCCCAGACCGAATAGGACGATCGCCATGCGCCAGTCCATACCTATCGCCGTCGGCACGAGCAACACCAGGGTAACGGCGGTCGCCAGATGCTGACGCATGAATTCGAGCCAGAGGGAAAACAGTGTTTCGGACGCCCGCAGCAAGGTGTGCAGCACATGCGAAGTGCCGTGGCGATGATGCCAGGCGAGCGGCATGGTCATGATAGACTCGAAGGAATCGGTGAGAACTTCAACCCGGCGCTTGTGCGCAAGCCGGTCGGCCTCGCGCGACACCACAACAACAGCGACAATGCTGGCACCGCCGAGCGCGGCCCAGCCCGCCATGCGCAGGAAAAGATTTTCCTTGAGGGATATCGCCTCGATGATATTGCCGAACAGGATGGGTTCGGCAATCAGGATGACGGCCAGGGCGCAGTTGGAGATACATATGCCCGCCACCTTCCACCGCTCGGTAAAAAGCGCAGCCATCGAACGCAGATATATCGCTAACAGAGACAAGAAGACTCCTGATGTTCAGCCAAGGGGGTCGCCTTGCCCCTTGAAGACAGTGCACGGGGTAAAAACGGGCAAATTGCGGATGAGTTGCCGCAATGCGGCTACAATTATTTCGCAGCGCAGTAATTCGACGTGAACGCGAGCACGCGCGTAAGGTTTTATTATTGCAACAGTTTCAGCCGCGGTGACCTTGATGGCCTGCTGGTTTTCGATGCACGCGGCACGAATATCCTGACTTCGTGCAGTCCGTCCGTCAGGGGTACGGCCCCCCGCGTGTCGGTTCCGTTGAAAATCAGACCCGCTTTGTCGCCGTGATGCATCTCGATGTTGTAACGGGCTTCGCCGATCCTCAGCGTCACGGAACACTGCTCCCAGTGCGACGGCAGGCGCGGATCGATGTGCAAACGATCGCCTTCCCGGCGAATCCCGAGGATCGCCTCGACGGCCGCGCGATACAGCCATCCGGCAGATCCCGTGTACCAGGTCCAGCCGCCTCGACCGCCTTTTTCCGCCCCCGAATAGACATCGGCCGCAACCACATAGGGTTCGACCCGGTACCGATCGGCTGCTTTCTCGTCGAGCGCATGATTGACCGGATTAAGCATGGAAAAAGCGCGCCAGGCGTCATCGACCCGCCCCATCTGAGCAAGCGCCATGACCATCCATATGGCGGCGTGGGTGTATTGCCCGCCATTTTCACGAACGCCGGGCGGATAGTTCTTGATGTAGCCCGGATCCTTGTCGGTGTTTTCAAAAGGCGGCGTGAACAGTTTGATGATTTGATCGTTGTCATCGAAGAGCATGTCCAAAACGCAGTTAACGGCGCTTTCCGTCTTGTCGCTGTCGCCACCGCCTGAAAGGACCGCCCAGGACTGTGCGATGGAATCGATGCGGCATTCGTCGGAATGCCGGGATCCGAGCGGCGTTCCATCATCGAAACTGCCGCGCCGGTACCACTCGCCGTCCCATCCGTTCTCGTTGAGCGCCGTCTGAAGACCATCCGCGTGAGAAAGCCAGGCGCGCGCCCTCTGGCTGTCATCACGGCTTTCGGCGATCGGCGCAAACTCCCGCAACGTTTTCAGCAGGAACCAGCCGAGCCAGACGCTCTCGCCGCGCCCGTTCTCGCCGACCCGGTTCATGCCGTCGTTCCAGTCGCCGCCGAGGATCAGCGGAATGCCGTTGTCGCCGGTTCGGCTCACCGCGAGATCGAGCGCCCTGGCGCAGTGCTCGTAGAGACTCGCTTTTTCGTCCGACGTGTCCGGCTCGAAAAACCGGTCATGTTCGCCGTCGTTCAGTTCGGGCCCTTCGAGGAAGGCGATTTTCTCTTCGAGAATTCCGTCGTCGCCGGTGACGTGGATATAGTGCCGCGTCCCGTAGCCGAGCCAGACGACGTCGTCGGAGATCATTGTCCGCACGCCTGCGCCGTTGCCCGGCAGCCACCAGTGCTGCACATCGCCTTCCCGGAACTGCCGCCCGGCCGCATTGATGATTTGAGTTCGCGCCAGTTGCGGATCCTGCAGCAGCAGCGCAAGCGTGTCCTGCAACTGGTCGCGGAAGCCGAAAGCGCCGCTGGCCTGATAGAAGGCGGACCGCGCCGTGATGCGGCACGCGACGCTCTGGTAGGGCAACCAGACATTGACCATCGCGTCGAAGGCCGGGTCCGGAGACGAGACCTGCAGCGTTTCTCCGAACTCCTCCCATCGCCCGCGGTTGTCGGAAAGCCTCTCATCGAAATCCCGATCCAGGTGTTCGCGCGCCAGGGACACGGCTTCCTCATCCGAACCGGCGTCGCCGGTCACGAATAAAACATCCACCGTTTCGCCGGGTCGAATTTCCAGATCGCAGGCGATCGCCGCGCAAGGATCGCGGCCCGCCTCTATTGTTCCGGTCAGATCGTTGCCGCGCAGCACAGTAAGCGGCGCCGTGGTTGCGCCGCCCCGGCCGAGAAATTCCGTGCGATCGGCCGTCACCGATTGCCAGCGCGCATTGCTCGCCATGAAAGCCACCCGATCGCCGTAGTCGATGTGATATGGATTGCGGGCGGTCAGCACGCGATTTTCCAGATCGAAACCCGGTATGACGAAGGCAGCGGCCTTGTTCCGATTGTTGCCAAGCAGCCATTCGCAGTAAGCGTAAATTCTGAATCGTCTCTGTCGGTCGCCCGCATTGCCGAGCTTCAGGCGTTGCGCCTTGACCGGCGCAGCCGCGTCGACAAGCTGCGTCAGTTCCGCCGTGATGTCTCCCCGCGTCGCCTCGAATTGCGACACGCCGCGTGAATGGCGCGCGCGATACGCGATCGCCGGATCGCGCAATACGCATGCGAGCGGCGAAAACGCCTCATGCGTGTCAAGATCGTGCACATAGACGGCCTCGCCCGGCCGGTTCGTCACAGGATCGTTGGACCAGGGCGTCAGCTGGAAATCGCGGCTGTTTCTGCTCCAGGTAAAGGAGGCGCCCTCGGCCGAGCTGTGGAAGCCGAAGGACGGATTGGCGACGACATTGATCCAGGGATGCGGCGTCACGCGATCGCCGGTGAGTTGCACAACATAGTTGCGACCGCCATCGTCGAAGCCGCCGTAGCCGTTCCAGAATTCAACGTAGGGAGGCGTGACCGCTGTATCCTGATCCTTGACAGCGACGTCGGACACGGCGCGCCTTGCCGCCTCCGGCCATACCTCGTCGCGAACCGCCGTCAGTTCCGCCCGCTCGATCTGGTCGAGAATGGTGCCGTTGCGCGTATGCATGACGACGCGCGCCGAGGCGATCAGCGTTCCATAGGAACTCGCATCGGCAAGGTCGCGTCGAACCGTGAAGATATGCTGTCGCGGCCCGAATTCCCGACCCCGCGCGCGGGCGTTGTCGCATAGAAGTTCGATCGCGTTCTGCAGATCCTGCACGTAGGAGGAGGCCTGTTCATTGACGATAACGAGATCCGCTAACAGACCGTGTGCGCGCAGATATTCCTGCATCCTCAACGCGGAGGCGACGATCTCGATGTCCGCCTCGTCGCCGATGCGCAACGCGAATATCGGGAAGTCTCCGGAAATCGACAGCGGCCAGAGCGTGGACTGCGGACCAAGGCGCTCGGCGATCGTCTCGGGCTGCGCGCGCAGCACCGGATCGGGATAGAGGAGATACCTCGCCAGTTTCTGAACGCCGGCGGCCTCCGACAGACTGAGCCCGACATGCCGGACCTGCACCTGCGAGCGGGTCCAGGCGAGCATCGCCTGGCGCTGGAATACGTCCGAATATCGAAAGCGACGGATCTCGCCTTCGATATCATCGCGGTTGGCTGCAACCACGGTCCAGAAGCTCAGCGAAACCTTCTTGCGCGCCGGAACCCGCACCATGCAGCGCAAAGCCATGACCGGGTCCATGACATGGCCGGCGTTCCCCGACAGCGTCGCGCCCGGATCGAAGGCGGCTGCGGTGTCGATCGACCGGCCCCGGCCGATGAAGGCCCGGCGGTCTGTTTCGGCCTCCAGATCACGCGCCACGCCGGCTCCGCAGGTCATGAAATGAGCGAGCGCGATCGACGGATCGCTGTCAGAGCGCTTCCTTCGCGTCGCATAGACGACTTTGTCCTGTCCGTCGATTTCCGTCTTCACGAACATCTTCGAAAACGCCGGATGCGCGCTGTCGGCGGCTTCGAAGGCAAGGGCGACTTCGGCGAATGAGGTCAGTTCGATATGACGCTCTTCCTGGCCGTCGTTGATGAGCGTTATGCGGCGCACTTCGCCATTGGCCTCGCCAAGCACGATGCACTCCGTTTCCGACCTGAAGTCGCCGACGGTCTTGAAAAACGTCGCCTTGTCCTCGCAGAAGAACGCTCTGGCCTTCTCGCCTTCGATACGTTTCGGCTCTGCGGTCGCGGACCACCACGCGCCCGTGTCGACGTCTCTGAGGAATATGAAGGTCCCGCTTCGATCTTCTGTCGGATCGGCCGACCAGCGGGTGACGGAAATCTCGTCGGCGCGGCTGTAGCCGGTTCCCGCCGCGGTCACCATGACATGATAGTGCCCGTTCGACATCAGGTTGACGGCGCGGGACGCATTGAGCGGGTTTTCGATCAACCGTGAATCCGGGCGATCGTCGACCACGGCCGGCTTCACCTGCTCGCTCGCCTCGCTGCGGATCGGCGCGGGCGGAATGATGCGCGGCGCCTTTTCTTGCAGCAGCAGTTCCGCGGCTTCAATCACCGGGTCGCCATGAAACCGGTCGCGCATGCGGCCTTCGAACACCACATTGGCGACCGCGACGATGGACATGCCATGATGGTGCGCCATGAAATTGCGAACCACCGCGCAATCGTGGCCCTCGGGCACCCGGCCCGGCGTAAAATCCACCGCGTCGTGGTAGCCGTAGCGGCCCAGCGCTCCGAGTTTTTTCAAACGCTTCAGATTGGCGACCGCCTCGGCCGGCCGGAACTGCGCCGCAAGCAAACTGGCGTACGGCGCGATCACCACGTCCTGGCCGAGCCCGCGCTTGAGACCTAATCCGGGCACGCCGAAATTCGTGTACTGATAGGTCATCTGCGTGTCGCGAGCATTGTAGGCCGCTTCCGAGACGCCCCAAGGTATGCTCTTCGATCGTCCATAAGCGATCTGCTTGCGGATGATCAGATGCGAGGACTGGTCGAGGACGCCGCCGAGCGGTTCCTTCATGACGAGCGGAGGCATGAGGTATTCGAACATCGAGCCGGACCAGGACAGAAGCGCCGCGGAGAAACCGATTTCGGTGACTGAGCGTCCAAGCCGCAGCCAGTGTTCCGTCGGAACGTCCCCTTTTGCGATCGCAAACAGGCTGGCGAGCCGCGCTTCTGATGCGAGAAGGTCGTAGCAGGATTCGTCCAGCTGCTGTTCTGCGACGCGAAATCCGATCGACAAAAGCTTGCGCTCGCTGTTCAGCAGGAACGAGAAATCCATGCCGAGGGCGAAATTGCGCGCCCGCTCGCCGATGCCGAGAAGCCGGCTGCGCAGGCTCGCCGTACCGGCGCCCTCCAGATGTGCGTCGGCGAGGTGCGAGCGACAGGCTTTCTCGAGCTTGTTCGCCCAGAGCACGATCGTCTCGCTGTCGGCGTTGCGGATTTCCTCGTTGAGACCGCCCGCGAGATTCTTGATGTCCACGGCGATCACCGTCAGGTCGATGGTCCGGAACGTCGCCGTTTCCGGCTCGTTGATCATGGTGCGAACGGAGCGCCGCATGCCTTCCAGCCGCTCGCGCATGCGCTGTCGCAATGGTCGCAGAGAGCGCCGTTCGTCCGGCAATGCTTCGTGCTGATCCTCAAGTACAGAGAGCACATCCAGAATGCCGCGGAAATCGCCCTGTGTGTGCGCGGCCGGCGCGTCGGCCCAGTGTCGGCAGGCCGAGGCCACGGCGAGCAGGTGTCCGGCCAGATTTCCGCTGTCCACCGCAGAAATGTATTGTGGCTGTAGCGGCTGAAGGGTCTCGATGTCGTACCAGTTGTATGTGTGGCCGCGATATCGCTCGAGCTTTTCGAGCGACGCCATCGTCTGCTCCAGCCTCTCGATGGTTTCGGTAAGACTGATCCAGCCGAAGTCGCGCGCCGAGACGATCGACAGGAAATAGAGCCCGATGTTGGTCGGCGAGGTTCTTGGCGCGACGACAGGAGACGGCGTCTCCTGGAAATTGTCCGGCGGCAGAAAGTTGTGCTCTTCGGTCACGAAGGTCTCGAAATAGAGCCACGTTCGCCGCGCAATGTTTCGGAGCGCCTCGCCGTCCTCCGGGCGCAACGTCAGACGATCGTCGCTTTCGGCGGAGCGGCTGATGAGCCATGCGATCGCCGGCGAGGCGAACCAGATCAGCGCGAAGACTACGGCGATCGCCGCGCCGGATGATCCGAAAGCGAACGGTATCGCCAGTCCGGCCGCGCCAACAATCAGCGCGCCCCACATGGATTGATAGTGAGCCGACACGGAGCGCGTTCCGGACCGCGCCACCTGCGAGGCGGTGCGCCATTCCAGGAGAAGCTTGCGACTGAAGAAGACGCGGTGCAGCGTTCGCGCGATCGCGTCGCCCATGGACCAGGCCATGTGCGCCATCAGCGCCAGACGCATCGCCACCTGCGCCGTTCCCATTGCGAAACTTCGGCCGAAGGAAGCCAGATAGCTTCGCGGCGTCATTTCCATGGTGCGCGGCATGAAGGCGTCGATGACGCCGAGGGTCAGCGAGAAGAACACGGTGACAATCAGGAAAAGCTGCCACACAGCCGCCGACGCGAATGGCAGCAGGCTCCAGCCAGCCACGGACGCAGCAGTCCACGTGATCGGCATCAGCGACCGGCGCAGATTGTCAATCATCTTCCAGCGCGAGAGGCCGGGCAGCTTCGAGCGCGGGCTGAAAATCCAGTGCAGGAGTTGCCAGTCGCCACGCGCCCAGCGGTGGTGGCGCGAAGCGTCGACGAGGTAGCGCGTGGGATAATCCTCGATCAGTTCGATGTCCGACACCAGGGCGGCGCGGGCATAGGCGCCTTCCAGCAGATCATGGCTGAGGATGGTGTTTTCGGGTATCTTCCGCCTCAAGGCCGCCTCGAAGGCGTCGATGTGATAGAGCCCCTTGCCCGTGAAACTGCCCTCGCGAAACAGGTCCTGATAGACGTCGGACACGGTGAAGACATAGGGGTCGATGCCCCTGCCTTCGGAAAAGATCCGCTGGAAGAAGGACGCCTCGTCGCCGGTCGTAAGCGACGGCGTGACGCGCGGCTGCAATATGCCGTATCCGGAAGTTATGCGCCCGGACGCCTGATCGATGACCGGCCGGTTGAGCGGATGTTCGAGTTTGCCCACAAGCCGGTGCACGGCGTCCCGCGTCATGCGGGTGTCGGCGTCCACCGTCATGACATATTTGACGTCGTCCGGAAGCGGATCGTTGGGTGGAAAGAACGTCGTCTCGACATCGCCCCGCAACAACGCATTGAGTTCGTGCAGCTTGCCGCGCTTGCGCTCCCAGCCCATCCAGCAGCCCTCGGACGGGTTTTTCAACCGGTGGCGATGCAGCAGGAAAAAGCGCACATGTTGCGATTTAGGGTAACGGGCGTTTAGCCCGGCGATCATCATGCGGGCGTAATCGAGCAGTTGGTCGTCGCGGTCGGAGCGTTCTACAGCGCTGTCCGGCCAGTCCGACAGCAGCGCAAAATGAATTTCGCCATCCGCGTTGGAAAGATAGTGAACCTCGAGATTGTGAACCGCATCGTCGACATCGTCGCGCGTCGCGAGGATCACCGGCATCGCGACCATCGTGCGCGCATCGGCCGGAATTCCCGACTTGAATTCGTAGGCGATCAGTCGCTTCGGTTCGACGAACAGCGCCACCAGCGTATTGAAGAGACCCAGCGCCGCCTCGCTGGCCGGCAATGCGACAGCCAGGCAAAGCAGGAAGATCGCCACTGCCGGAATGCCCGTTTGGCCGAGTATAAGCGCCGTAACGGCGACAATGATCGCGGTGAAGAGAACAACCGGGACCACCATGGCCGGCCATCCGACGGCGCGGATGAACCGCAGCAGTCTGTCGGCGCGCGGCGCGCTGTATCCAATGCTCCGTTCGAACGGAACGCGCATTCGGCCGACGAGGGCGCAACCGATCTCGACGCTGCTATCCGATTCCCTCTTGTCCTCGACATAGGCGATCGCCTGGCTCGCAACATCGAATTCGCCCTTGCCGGATCGCTTGGCTAGCTTTTCGATGGTTTTGCGATAGACATTGCGCGAGGGCGCATCAAGCAGGCCAAAGTTCGTGCGCTCATGCAGCATCCGGTCGATCCGGCTGACCTGCTCGAACCAGCCGACCCAGTCCGTATCGTCGATCAGACGCAATCCGCGAATGATGTTGCCTGTGGTGACGTTGCCGCCGGAAAGCACGGCGTGCTCGTCAAGTGTGATCTGCTCGGCGTCGCTGCCGCCGGCCTCGAGCCGCCCCTCCAGCCAGTCCAGCGCCCGGCTGAACGAGCGCGAGCCGTCACGCAACCGATGCAGCAATTGCGTGGCGAAGCTTCGGTCGAGCGCATGCTCCGCATAGTCCTTCAGAATATCGACGTCTTCGTCTTCGGGAATTGAGGCCAGCCGGTCGGCGACGTTGTTGGCAAGCTGGCGCAGCGTGCGCGCGCGCTCGACCCTGAGCGCCAGCCGCCGCAAATTTTCCAGCAACACGAAACGAAGCACGGAGGGAAGCGCCCACAATTCGCCGATCCGGAGCGGCTCCACCTCCTGAAAACCGTCGACGACCGCCTCGAATCCCTCACGCGACACGGCGCTGTCGGTCTGGGCGACATAGTGCCAGGCGATCGCCAGAACCCGCGGCAGGCGCGCGCCGTCCAGTTGCGGAAGCTGACGGTAGAAGCGTGGCGGCAGATCTCGGCGAACTTCGCTGATCGCTTCCTCCACGACGTGTGAATTGTCGAGCAGCCAGTTGGCCGCGGGCGTGATTGTCTCGCCTTGCAGGTTGGCGGCGTTGAGGGTGGCCACGACATCGCCGATGTTGCGCGCGATGACCGAGATGTGGCGGTGTATGTCGAATTCCGGAACAGGTTCGGCGGGAAACAGGTTTCCGGCGGCCAGCGCCTTGCCGTAATCTCGCAAATCTCCGGAATGCGCGAGTGGAGAGCGTATGGGTTCCTCGACGCCCCGAATCAACGGGATGCGACCGCTTGCCGACCTGATGTCGGTATGCGCATTCATGAAAGTTTCATTCGGCTAACCGATGCAAGGGAAGTCACAATAACGCAAAAACTACCGAAATGAGCCGAAGTTCCGGCGCCGCGCCACACATTTTGCAGCGCAACGTAACGGACCGTGTCAATCCGCTTGATCAATTCCACTTTCGCAGAAATAATGAGTGCGTTCTCAGGGCGGGGTGGAAGTCCCCACCGGCGGTATGCGGCGGAAGCCGCGAGCCCGCGAGCGCCTTTCCTGAAGGAGAGGGTCAGCAGATCAGGTGAGACGCCTGAGCCGACGGTCATAGTCCGGATGAAAGAGAACGTGCCGCCGGTCCCGCGCGTCGTGGGCCGTGTGGCATGTGATCGCCTTGGGTGACGTGTCGTTACGAAAGGAGATCACGATGACACACACCCGATATGCGTTCATCAAGGCGAACTGGCACAAAGATATTGTCGACCAGGCCCTGGTGGGATTTTCGGAAATCATTCCTTCGGAACAGATCGACGTTTTCGATGTTCCGGGCGCCTTCGAAATGCCGTTGCTTGCGCGTGACCTTGCGCGTTCAGGACGTTACGGGGCCGTCGCCGCGGCCGCCTTCGTCGTCGACGGCGGGATTTATCGCCACGATTTCGTGGCGCAGGCGGTCGTCAACGGATTGATGCAGGCGGGTCTCGAGACCGGCGTGCCGATCTTGTCGGTGTCGTTGACGCCGCACAACTATCAGCCGAGTGAACACCATACGCGGATCTACAGGGAGCATTTCGTGCTGAAAGGCCGTGAAGCGGCCGAAGCCGCGCTCGCCGTTGGCCGAATTCGCAACGCCAAAGCCGCGTAGACTTGCGATCGGGCGGCGAAATCGCCGCCCGTCTCTAAATTATTTGCTTCTGACAAGGACGGCGACCGGATCGCCGCTGTCGTCACGCAATTGCAGCGTGTCGCCTTCGATGGTGAAGTTGCTTGCCGCGGCCAGCGCTTCCTGCAGCCTCTGCTCGAGCTCCCCGAGCGGCGGCGGACAGGCCTTTCGCGTCGCCGCCACCGGTCCGAAATCGATATTGTCGCCCTCGATCGCCGGTATGGACGTCATGCGGTTGCAGCCGATCGTCATCGAGATGTTCTCTTCCGGCGAAACCTCCAGGCTCGTCTTGCCTGAATCGAAATCCTGCGCGCCGCCGATCGATTCGAACCGCCAGCTTCCCACGATCCCCCCGTCTGCAGCGTGCGACGCGCCGCCAAGGGCCAGAGCGGCCAGTATTCCGACAAAAATCAACTTGCGCATGAATTGGTCCTTTCAAATTCAGCCTCGACGGCGATCTGTCACGGGGATTGCGTGCTCAATGTGTCTTTGAGGCAGAATCCCGCTCAGTCCCGCATTTACCTGAAAGGGTATATTTACCGCAAAGCTTTACAACGGGTTTTCACTGAAAAGAATTGCCGGGGCCAAAGCGCCTGCTGAACCTCCAGACCGCGAAACCATGACGCTATCATTTCGCCTCACCGTCACGTCCCTCGTGATGGTTATCCTCATAACACTGGCCCTGATGCTGATCGGCCTGCAATATCGTATACTCACGATCGCCGTCCACACTTCGGCGGGAGACAGCATGGAGTCGGTCAGCGAGCGCGTCGCGACGCGGATCGACGCGCGTCTCGCCAATACGGTCAGGCTCGTCAATTTCCTCTCCGCCATTCCGTCGATCGCCGACCAGGAACGTCCGGGCGCCGACAATCAGGCGATCGAACTCTTCCGGATGATGCTTGAACAGTCGCTCGGATATGAAAGCGTTTACGTCGGATACGCCGATGGCTACTGGCTGCAATTGCTCCGCGTTGCCGAATTGGCGCCGGAGCAGCGGGAATTGTTCAAGACGCCCGAAGGGGCCGTCTATATTCTGAACCAGGTGATTCCCGGCGCTCCCGGGCAACTTCCGCTGTTTCGCCACTTTCTCGACGCGGATATGCAGTTGATAAGCGAAATCACGATACCCCATCTCGGATACGACGCCCGCACGCGCCCCTGGTATCTCGATGCTCAGGGTCACCATACCGCAGCTATTTCGCGACCCTATCTTTCTTACGTCAGTGATGAATCCCTGATCACGGTGAGCGCGGAACTCGACGGCCTTATGAAAGGTGTGGTCGGCATCGATATCCAAACCGAGGAATTCAGCCATTTCGTCTCCGAACAGGCCGAGATCGAAAACACCGTCAGCGTCGTCTACATGGCCGATGGAACTCTGCTGGCGCATCCGCAATATCACAGCCTGCTTGCAAAGAAGCTGATCGCCAGCGACAATGTGGTCCTGCCGACCGTCGCCGACCTCGACAACGGGCTTGTAAAAGACGCGCTTGCGGATTCGAAAGAAAAAACAAGAGAAGCAGGCGGCGTCCACGACGACGAGGGCGATTATTGGCTCTACCGCATCGGCCCGCTTCATATCCCGGATTTCCCCGGCGCCCATATCGTTCTTCTCGCCGAAGAAACGGATTTCGCCGGAGACATCCGGCGGCTGCAATGGCGCGGTTTCCTCGTCGCCTGCGCGATCGGCGCGATCTTCCTGCCGGTAAGCTGGTTCGCGGCCAGCAGAATATCCAGGCAATTGCTGGCGATCACCGACGAGGCCAACCGGCTGCAGACGATGCAGACGCCGCCCGAGCGGCCAATTGGCTCGCTGATCAATGAAATCCGCAATCTCGGCCAGGCAGTTCATCTCGCCCAGAAAGCGATCTGGTCGTTCTCGCGCTTCGTTCCCTCAGAACTCGTGCGAAGGCTGCTGAAGGACGAAATGTCCACAGAGATCGGCGGCGTGCGGCAGGGCCTTTCAGTCGTTTTCACCGATGTCGAAAACTTCACGACAATTGCCGAAAACACCGACCCGAACGTTCTCATGAGCCAGACGTCGCGCTATTTCAGCGCCCTGACAGACGCTTTTCTCGCCGAGGGCGGCACGATCGACAAGTTCATCGGCGACGCCGTGATGGTGTTCTGGAACGCGCCGGAGCCGCAGGACGACCATGTCAAAAGCGCCTGTCGCGCCGTGCTCGCCGCGCGCGAAGCCAGCAAAGCCATCAACACGCAATTCGAGGCGGAAGGCCTGCCGCGCTTCCGCACCCGCTTCGGCGTCAACACCGGCGTCGCCGTCGTCGGCAATCTCGGCTCCTCGGAGCGGATGAACTACACGGCGCTTGGCAACACGGTCAATCTGGCGGCCCGACTGGAAAGCCTCAACAAGGAATACGACACCGACATCCTGGTCAGCGAGGCCGTCCGCGATCAGGCCGGCGACACGTTCACGTTCCGAAAGGTCGACCGCACGATCGCCAAGGGCATGACCCATGCGACGACAGTGTATGAGCTTGTGGGCGAGCAGAAGTAGCAGTTCACGCTAAATGATGAGCGGCGGGGCTGAACCCCGCCGCATCGCGTCGTCTTATTTTGCGACCTGTTCGAGCGAAAGGATGTCGACCTTGTTGTCGTTGACGCCGAGGATCACGACAATCTCACCGGCCTGGTTGTAATCGTCGAAGGAGATCGTCTTGCCCATCACCGTGGTGAACTCGATTTTTTCGAGCGCGTCGCGGATGGCGGCTGGTTCGGCGCTGCCGGCTTCCTTGATCGCCTGGGCGATGATGTTGACGGAATCATAGCCGGCCCAGGTCTGCAGCACCGGCGAGATCTCGTGCTTCACCTTGATCTTCTCGGCGAACGCCTTGTTCTCCGGCGTGTCGATCTCCGGCGAATAGGTCCAGGCGCTGACGGAGCCTTCCATGCCGCCGGCGCTGATCAACTCTTCATTCTGCCCGCCAAGTTCGGCGCGGCCCGTATAGGGAATGGTGAGGCCGAGCTGCATGGCGTTGCGCAGCATGGTGAGCTGGTCGGATCCGAGCTGGAACAGGGCGATCGCGTCGGGTTTCGAGCGCGACACCTTGGTCAGGACCGGCGTGAAGTCGGGCAAGCCCTGGGGGGCGAAGTCCGTCGAAATGATCTCGACGCCCGCTTCCTTGGCGAATTCGGCGAAGGCGCCGGCGCCGCCGCGTCCGAAATCCGTATCCTCGCCGATAATCGCGACCTTGGAGAACTTGCCTGAATTGGCGAGATAGCCGGCGAGCGTCTTCATCATAGCCGCGTCGGACGGATTGATGCGGAATTCCCACTTGTTGCCGCCGACGCCGGACTGGTCGGTGATGGCGGGGCTGGTCGACACCGCGGTGACCATGGGAATGCCGGCCTTCTCGATGATCGGCATGGTCGCCAGCGTGGCTGAACTGCAGTGCGCGCCGATGATGACGTTGACCTTCGCCTCGACCAGTTTGTTGGCGACGTTAACGGCCTCGGACGGATTGCACTTGTTGTCCATCGGCAGGAGTTCGATCTGCATGCCGAGCAGACCCCCGGCTTCATTGATTTCCTCTACGGCGAGGTCGATTCCCCATTTTTCCCGCTCAGCGGCGATAGCCGCCGGACCGGTGTAGGGATTGCTGATGCCAATCAGGATGCTTTCGGCCTGGGCGGCCACAGACGCGCCCAAGATTGAGGCAACTGATAGAATAACAGGCAGTATTTTCATGTGTTCCTCCTATCGGGACAAGAATAGGCAAGTTGATCTAATTTTTCGATTGACAATAAATCCAATCGGAGCCCATCATATGGTAAGTTACAGCGCTAGCAAGCCCGTTTTTTAGGCATAAGGTGAAAAACAATGGTTATAGGAACTTTAGTTTCATTTCCACGCTATATTTTATACTTCAAGAAATACATTGTGACTATAAGTAATTCTTGAGAGGAATACAGAAGTAAATATGAAGTAATCCTCGAATTGATACATCCCTCCCACCTCCGAACCTCTGCAAACAGGCAAACGCCGTCGGCGAACAGAACATGGACTACATCTACTTTTTGCAATTAACCGCGAACGGACTTGTGATCGGGCTGATTTACGCTTTGATCGCGGTCGGACTCGCCTTGCTCTTCGGCGTCCTGGGCATCGTCAACTTCGCCCATGGCGAACTGCTGCTTATCGGCGCCTATGCGATGGCGATTGCGTTGCCTGCTTTCGGACTGGCCTACATACCCGGCGTCATCGTCGCCGTGCTGACGGCGATCATCGCCGGCTGGTTCATCTATGAAGTGTTCCTGTCGAAGCTCGGGCACGGTGAATTCGAACGCAGCATCCTGATCACGATGGGCCTGTCCATCGTCATCCTCAATGGCATCCAGTATATCTTCACCGCCACGCCGCTCTTGGTGAACACCGAATTCGGCTACGCCGGCGTCAGCATCGGCGATATCCGCGTCGCGTGGACGCGCATCGCCGCAGCAGTCCTGTCGGCCGTCACCTTCGCTGCATTATATGTACTGCTCAATTACACCCAGATCGGCCGGGCCATGCGCGCCGTCTCCCAAAATCGCGACGCCGCCCTGATGGTGGGCATGCAGCCGCGCAAGATCGGTCGCAACGCGGTTATTCTGGCTGCTTCGCTCTGTGGCCTCGCCGGCGCCGCCGTCGCCCCGGTTCAACTGGTTCAGCCCTATCTCGGCCAGTTCCTTGTCTTCAAGGCGTTCGCAATCATCATTATCGGCGGCATGGGCAGCATCGAAGGCGCGGTGTTCGCAGCCATTGCGCTTGGCGTCATTGAAAGCTGGATCGGCGGCTTCTTCCCCGTCGTCTGGCAGGAAGCCGCAGGCTTCATCATCATGATCACGGTGCTGATGCTGAAGCCCAGCGGCCTGTTCTCTCGCGGCGGAATGCGGGTCGGATGAGAATGCCTTTTCTTGCCGTAACAGTCGTCGCCGTGGCCGCATTTCTGCCGCTGGTTGTTACCAGCAGCTACATCCTCAGTGTTGGCGTCACCATGTTCCTGTATCTGGTCGCGGCAATGTCCCTGAACGTCATCTATGGCCTGCTCGGGCTGCTGTCGCTGGCCCACATCGCCTTCTGGGGCATCGGCGGCTATTTCACGGTGATCGCCGTAATGGATCTCGGATTGAGCTTCTGGGTTGCGCTGCCGCTCGCCGGTCTCTTCGCAGGCGTCGTTTCGATCGCCGTCGGCTTTCCGGCGCTCCGCCTCAACCGGCACTCTTTCGTCGTCGTCACGCTCATCTTCGCGCTTTTGACTACACTGGTCGCGCGCGACTGGGTGTCGCTGACGCGCGGGCCGATGGGCATTCCGGGCATCCCCTCGCCCTATTTCTTCGGCCACGAGATCGCCGGCGCCTACAGTTTCTATTACCTCGCCGGCGCATTCGCCCTGGTCAGCCTGCTGCTGCTTTACCTCTTCTTCACGTCGCGGATCGCCGACACCATGCGCGCGATCAACCAGAGCGAGGATCTCGCCCGCTCGCAAGGCGTCAATCCCACTGCCTACAAACTTCTCGCCTTCTTCCTGTCCGCGTTCTTCACGGCCATGGCGGGCGGCATTCTCGCCTTCAACCAGAGGGTCATCGACCCGCTGATCTTCGACTTCTTCTTCATGCAGGCCTTCCTCATCATGGTCATTGTCGGCGGCAGGGGCAGCTTCGTCGGCGTGCTTGTCGCCGGCGCCGTAATGTCGATCCTGCCGGAAGTCCTGCGCTTCTCGGTCGACCTGCGCATGGTGCTCTATGGTCTGGCGCTGCTCGCCTTCGTCACCTGGGCGCCGAACGGCCTTGCCGGATGGATCAGGGAGCGGCGCGAGGAACGCCTGCGTTCGGAGTTGCGGCAATGAACAGCGCAACGCCACTTCTCGAGGTCGAGGGGCTTCGCAAGAGCTTCGCCGGCGTGCACGCCGTGGACAACATGTCCTTCTCCGTCGCGCACAACACGATCACCGGCGTCATCGGCCCCAACGGTTCGGGCAAAAGCACCACCATCGACTGCATCTCCGGCTTCCAGCGGCCGAACGCGGGTCGCATCAGACTGGACGGGCGCGACATCACCCGCCTGACGCCGCAGAAAATCGCCAAGGCCGGACTGATCCGGACCTTCCAGACCGTGCACATCTATGAGGCGATGACGCTGCGGGAAAATCTACTCCAGGCCGCCCGCCCCTTCCAGGCGTCCGGCTGGGTCGCCGATTTCCTGCGCCTGCCCGGCATGCGCCGCGAGGTCGATGCAGCGATGGTCCGCGCCGACGAGCTGGTCGACATGATTGGCCTGCGCAAATATTACGACGCGCCGACGCGCATTCTGTCCTACGGCCAGAAGAAGCTTGTCGCCCTTGCCGCGGGGCTGATGCCCAAACCGCGACTGCTCGTCCTCGACGAACCGGTCGCAGGCGTCAATCCGACGCGCATCCGCGAGATCGAGGAAGTCATCCTCAACCTCCACGCCGCCGGCGAGAGTTTCATTATCGTCGAACACAATGTCGAATTCGTCATGCGCTTGTGCGAACGCGTCATCGTCTTCGTCGGCGGAAGCAAGATGACCGAGGGCGACCCGAAATCCGTGCAGCAGGACGCGCGCGTACTGGAGGCCTATCTTGGAATACCTGCTTGAGCTGGACGGCCTGACCGCCGGCTACGCCGGCAAGCCGATCATCCACGACGTGTCCTTTCGCCTTGAAAAGGGAACCATCACGACTTTCGTCGGCGGCAACGGCGCCGGCAAGTCGACGCTGATGCGCGCGATCTACGGATCGTGCGATCATCTCGGCGGCGGAATCATTTTTGACGGGCGGCAGATCGAGAAAAAGACACCCTGGGAGCGCTACGAACTGGGCATCGGCTTCGTGCCGCAGGGACGCTGCAACTTCCCGGACATGACGGTCGCCGAAAACCTCAAAATGGGCTGCTACACTCTGCCGCGCAACGAACATCGCGACCGTATCGACGCAATGCTTGAAAGCTTCCCCATGCTTGCAAGGAAGATTCGCGAGAAAGCGGGCAATCTGTCCGGCGGCGAACAGCAGGTGCTGGAAACCGCGATGGTCCTGCTGTCGGAACCCTCGCTCCTGCTGCTTGACGAGCCCTCGCTCGGCCTTGCGCCGAAAACCCAGGGCGAGGTCTTCGAGTTCGTCAAACGCATCGCCGCCGACGGCGTAACGGTGCTGGTCGTCGAGCAGAACGTTCACGGCGCCTTGCTGATTTCCGACAAGGCCATCGTGCTTGAAATGGGCCGGAAGTTCCTCGAGGGAACCGCTGAAGAGGTCCGCAACAACCCGAATATCCGCCATGCCTATCTCGGCGGCAACCTGAGCGAGGAGGAAGTTTCCGAATGACGAATGCGGCGCGTCTGGCGGTCGATATCGGCGGGACTTTTACAGACCTTGCGCTGACCCGGGACGGGCGGCGCGTGACGGCAAAGGTGCTCACCACGCCGTCGGCGCCCGAACAGGGCGTGCTGACCGGCGTCAAGGCCATCCTCGAGAAAGCCGGACTGGCGCCGTCCGATGTCGGCATCGTCATTCACGGAACGACGCTCGCGACCAACGCGATCATCGAACGCAAGGGCGCAAAGACCGCGATGATCGTCACCGACGGTTTCCGCGATTCCATCGACATGGCGTATGAGAACCGCTTCGAGCAATACGACATCATGATGGACCGCCCCGCGCCGCTCGTGCCCCAGGCCATGCGCTTTCAGGCGGCCGGCAGGATCGACGCGCAGGGCAATGAGATCCAGCCCCTCGACGAGGCGAAGATTGCGGAAATCTGCGATCGCCTGGCCGCCGAAGAGGTCAGATCGGTGGCCGTCTGCTTCATGCACCCCTACGCCAACATGGCGCACGAGGAGCGCGCGCGCGAAATCATCTCGGCGCGTCTGCCCGACATCGCGATCACGCTTTCGGGCGAGGTCTGTCCTGAAATTCGCGAATATGACCGGTGGTCCACGGCGCTCGCCAACGCCTATATCCAGCCGGTCATGGACACCTATCTGCGCAAGCTTTCGGTCGAGCTTGAAAAAATGGGCGTCGACTGCCCGTTTTTCATGATTACGTCCGCCGGCGGCTTGACCGAGGTCGAGATGGCCCGCCGCTTTCCTGTGCGCCTGGTCGAATCCGGGCCGGCCGGCGGCGCGATCCTCGCTGCCCACGTGGCCGCCCAGTCGGACTACGAGGAAATCCTGTCCTTCGACATGGGCGGCACCACCGCCAAGATCTGTCTCATCGAGAACGGCCAGCCGCATTATTCCCGCACCTTCGAGGTGGCGCGCGAATACCGCTTCCTGAAAGGCAGCGGCCTGCCGTTGCGCATTCCCGTCATCGACATGGTGGAGATCGGCGCCGGCGGCGGTTCGATCGCCCGCATCGATGAATTGTCGCGCATCCAGATCGGCCCGGACAGCATGGGTTCGGAGCCGGGACCTGCGAGCTACGGCCGCGGCGGAACCGCCGCGACCGTCACCGACGCAAATGTCGTGCTCGGCCGTCTCGACCCGGAAACCTTTGCGGGCGGATCGATCCCGCTGCTTCCCGAACGCGCCGAAACCGCTGTGATGGAGCATATCGGCGCGCAGCTCGAACTTGATCCGCTCAATGCGGCGATCGGGATATCGGAAGTGGTCGAGGAAAACATGGCGAACGCTTCCCGCGTTCACGCCGTCGAACTCGGACGCAATCTCGGCGGCCGCACGATGATCGCCTTCGGCGGGGCCGCGCCCCTGCACGCCGCCCGGCTGGCCGACAAGCTGGGCATTCGGCGCGTGGTTGTGCCGGCGAGCGCCGGGGTGGGTTCTGCCGTCGGGTTCCTCCTTGCCCCGATCGCCTACGAGATCAACCAGTCGCGCTTCGTCACACTCGACGACACCTTCGACAACGAGGCGATCAACGCCTTGCGCAAGGACATGTACGCAAAGGCCCTCGAGGTCGTGTCGGCCGGCGCGGGCGACCAGCCGCTGATCGAGACATGGACGGCCGACATGCGCTATGTCGGCCAGGGCCACGAAGTCACCGTCGACATTCCCGCAACGCCGTTCGAGGCGGAAGACCACAAGGCGCTGCATGACCTGTTCGTGTCCTATTACACAAGCACGTTCGGCCGCTCGATACCCGGGCTGGTGTCGGAGATCACAGGCTGGTCGCTGAGACTGGCGACCCAGGCGCCCGCGCCGGAAAAGGCCCGTCACGAGAAAAACGGCAAAACCGTCTGCCCGGCCGGCGCCCGCCGCATGGTGGACGCGGCGACGGGCGACATGATCGAGGCGCCGGTCTATCACCGCGCCGAGCTTGAGCCCGGCGTAACGCTCGCCGGTCCCTGCATCATTACCGAGGAGGAGACGACCACCATCGTCACCTCCCGTTTCGACGCGGGCGTCAACTCGCTCGGGCACATCGTTCTGGACTGGAATGAGGCATGACTGACACATCGATCCTTTCCGTCATTCACTACCAGGTCATGTGGGACCGGCTGATTTCGGTCGTCGAGGAACAGGCGCAGGCGCTTATCCGCACCGGCTTTTCGACATCGACCCGAGAGGCGGGCGACGTCTCCGCAGGCATCTTTGACACCAGCGGCGACATGCTCGCACAGGCCGTGACCGGAACGCCCGGCCACGTCAACTCCATGGCCCGCGCAGTGGCGCACTTCCTCGACAGGTTCCCGGTCGACACGATGAAGCCGGGCGACGTCTTCATTACCAACGACCCCTGGAAGGGCACCGGACACCTGCACGACTTCACGGTCGTCACGCCGGCCTTCTTCAACGGCGCGTGCGTCAGCCTGTTTGCGTGCACCTGCCATGTCGTCGATGTCGGCGGCCGCGGCATTGGCCCGGACGGACGCCAGGTCTACGAAGAGGGTATTTACATCCCGCTGATGTACTTCGCCCGCGAGGGCAGGGTCGACGAAACCATGATCGAGATCGTGCGCGGCAATGTCCGCGAACCGGTGCAGGTGATCGGCGACATCTACTCGCTCGCCGCCTGCAACGACATCGGCTGCGAACGGCTTGTGGAGATGATGAGCGAATTCGGCATCGAAACCCTCGACGCGCTCGGCGAGCACATTCTCGACAAGACCGCCCGGGCCATGAAGGAAGCCATTGCGGACATTGCGCCCGGAACCTTCCACAACACCATGCGGGTTGACGGCTACGAACGCCCGCTCGATCTGGTCGCGGCGCTGACCGTGCACGAGGACCACATATCCGTCGATTTCGAGGGCACGTCCGCCCCCTCGCCTTTCGGCATCAACGTGCCCTTCTGCTACACGGAGGCCTATGCGACCTTCGGCGTCAAATGCGTCGTCGCGCCCAAGGTGCCGAACAACGCCGCTTCGCTCGCGGCGATCCGCATATCGACCCCGGAAAACTGCATCCTCAACGCCAAGCATCCCCTGCCCGTCGCCACGCGGCACATTACGGGTCAGTTGTTGCCAGACGTCATGTTCGGTTGCCTGTCGCAGGTACGAACGCGGGCCGGAGACCCTCTCGCAGTCCCGGCGGAAGGGTCTTCCTGCCTGTGGAACCTCTTTGCGATGGGCGGCGCCGGCCGTGTCGACGCCGAACCCGAAACGCTTGCCGACGCCCGCGTTTTCAACGTGATGAGCTTCCACTCCGGCGGCGCCGGCGCCCGCGCCGGCAAGGACGGACTGTCGGCGACCGCTTTTCCGTCGGGAGTGCGCAACGTGCCGATCGAAATCACCGAGGCCGGATCTCCCATGATCGTCTGGCGCAAGGAATACCGCACAGATTCGGGCGGCGCGGGCTATTACCGCGGCGGCCTCGGCCAGATCATGGAAGTCGACACGCTCGATACGGCGCCCTTCGCCGTCAGCGCCAATTACGACCGTGTTCTGTTCCCGCCCCGCGGCCGCGATGGCGGCCAGGACGGCGCCGCCGGCGTTGTCCGCCTCAAATCGGGCGAACATCTGCGCGGCAAGGGCCAGCAGACAGTGCCCTATGGCGAACGACTGCTCATCGAAATGCCGGGAGGCGGCGGGATCGGCGATCCCCTGCAGCGTCCGGCCGAAATGGTCGCGAAAGATGTCCGCGAAGGCATGGTGTCGGCCGAAAAGGCGCGCAGCGTCTACGGCGTCGCGCTCGATGACGCCCATGCGGTAATTGCCGATCAAACCGAAACCCTGAGAATGCAACTGAGGGCGAAAATGAAACAGGACGCGGCAGAGGACCGGTCCGTGCAAATGGAGACAAGCAAATGATAGTAAGCGCCGGACTGCCAACCGGGATGGAAGGCCTGACCTATCCGATCCCTTTTTCTTCGACGGAAAACGTCCTGAAGATCGCGACCCATGCGGAAGACCTCGGCTACCATTCGGTCTGGGGCAACGACCACATGACCACGCAGACCTATGTTCGCGACGAATTCCCCGAGCCGCCGCGCTTCTGGGAGCCGCTGATCACCTACGCCTTCATCGCCGCGGCCACCACCAGGCTGCGCTTCGGCACCGGCATTCTGGTCCTGCCGATGCGCCGCGACATCGTCGTCACGGCCAAGCAGATCGCGACCCTCGATCACTTCAGCGGCGGCCGGCTGGAAATCGGCGTCGGCGTCGGCGCCTATCGCGAGGAGTTCGAGGCGCTGTGGCCTGATTCGGGCGCGAATCGCGGCGCGATGGTGGAAGAAGGCGTGGAAGCGCTCAACAAGCTCTTTTCCGACCGCGTTTCCAGCTTCGACGGAAAATACTACCAGTACCGCGATGTCGAGCTTGCGCCCAAGACGCTGCAGAAGAAGCTGCCGATCTATTTCGGCGGAAACAGCCCGAAGCATCTGCCGCGCGTCGCGCGGCTCGCCGACGGCTGGATTCCGGCCGGCATGGACGTCGGCAAGATGGGCGGCATGATCACCCACCTCAAGGAACTTGTCGAAAAGGAAGGCCGCGACCCTTCAACCATCCAGATCGCCCCGCAATTCACATGCTATGTCGGCAAGACCCGTGAAGAGGCGCGTGAGCGCTTCAGCCAGAGCCAGATGTACAAACATATGGTTTCGCTGAAGAAATCGACGCTTAAGAGCGAAGGCGAGCAGGATCTGTCCGACGTCAACCTCGTCGGTTCGGTCGACGAAGTGGTGGAAAAGGCGATCGCGGCGCGCGAAGCCGGCGTCACCCATCTTCTCGGTCTTTACTTTGCCGCCAACGACGTTCAGGAATTGCTCGACCAGATGCAGCTGTTCGCGGAAGAAGTGACGCCGAAAATAACATGACCAGACTGAATTCCGGAATGCTGCCCGGTAGCGCGGCAATCGGGCAACGTTCGCTTGGCGATCCCTCCAGGAGCTTCCCGCTCCTGCCGGTGATCGTCGACGGCTGTCCGGCGACGTCCACCGACGCCATGCAGTATCCGCTGGAAATCGCCTATGATTACGACAAGGTCGATCGGTCGCTGTTCGATCAGGCGCCGTTGCCGGGCCTGTCGCGCTGGGCGCCGCTTCTGCCGCCGCTCGCCGACGGCCTGTCCATGGGCGAAGGCGGCACGCCCCTCGTCGATGCGGAAGAATTCGGCCGCGAAATCGGCGTCAAGGGACGCCTCTGGCTGAAAGACGAAAGCCGCAACCCGACCTGGAGCCACAAGGACCGTCTGAACTACTGCGTGGTCAGCGCTGCGATCGCATCGGAGGCGCGCGGCATTGCCGTCGCCTCGTCGGGTAATCACGGCGCGGCGGCTGCGGCCTATGCGGCGCGCGCCGGGCTGCCCTGCGCCGTCATCGTCGCCCAGAACATGCCGGACGCCTATCTGCGTCTCATCACCAGCCTCGGCGCCCATGTCATCGCCAGCCCCACCGAAAGCCGCTGGACCGTGCTGCGTCGCATCGTCGACGAAGCGGGCTTCATGCCCGCCAGCAATCTGACCCGTTTCCATACGGGCAATCCCTATGGCCCGGAAGGCTACAAGACCATTGCCTACGAACTGTTTCTCCAGCTTGGACGCAGCGTGCCGAGTACGGTGCTCGCGCCCACCGGATACGCCGAAATGCTGTTCGGCGTATGGAAGGGATTCCAGGAATTGAAAAACCTCGGCCTGACCGATCGTGTGCCGCGGATCCTGTCTGCCGAACCGGCCACGCGCGGCCCGCTCGCACGCGCCGTCAGCAGCAACGAGCCTGCCACGGAGGTGGACGGGCCGGCGTCCATCGCCATGGGCATTTCCTGTTCCGTCAGTTCCTGGCGCGGCGTGGTCGCGCTTGAAAACAGTCGGGATCGCGCGCTGACGTCGTCGGAAGATACCTTCCAGGACATGCGCCGGCGGCTCGCCGCCAGGGGTCTGTACCAGGAATTCTCGGGCGTGGCCGGTCTCGCCGCCGCGAAGGAGGCGTCGGAGCGCGGCGTCGAACTCGATGGAGACGTGGTCGCAATCCTGACCTCCACGGGGCTCAAGGACGCCGAACTCCTCGCGCCTCCGGACAATCTCTATAATCTCGACTCGCTCGACACTCTCATCGCCGAGCTGCAGAGGATCTAGATCATGTCTTCAGAAATAGGCGTCGCGCTGAACGGCAACGAACCCTGGCCCGAAGTTCAAAAGATGGGCGCGCTGATGGATGCGTCGGGGGTCGAAACCCTCTGGCTCGCCAGCCACCTCTTCCAGCGCGAGCCGGTCGCCAGCGCCGCAGCCATATTGAGCGCCACGAGCCGGCTGAAAATCGCCCTGATGGCGATGAGCCCGTTCAGCGTGCACCCGGTCTATATCGCCATGGCGGCCGCCACGCTCGACGAATTGTTTCCCGGCCGCGTTTCGCTCTGTCTCGGCGTCGGCGCGCCGCGCGATCTTGAAGCCGCCGGTATCGAATCAGACAAGCCGCTCCTGGTCATGCGCGAAGCACTGGAGCTCTGCCGCGCGCTGTTGAGCGGCGAGGTCGTGCGGTTCCAGGGCAAGCGTTTCCAGGTGGAGGGTCGCGCGCTGGAGGCCGGCAAACGCAATGTGCCGCTGATCCTCGCGGCGTCCGGCCCGAAGATGCTGAAACTCGCGGGCTCCCACGCCGACGGCCTGCTCATCAGCGCCGCCGCATCCGTCGCCTTTATCCAGTCTTGCCTCACGGAAACCGCCGCCGGCGAAGCCGAATCCGGAAGCAAGATCCGTCGCATGGGCCTCGTCTACGCCGCCATCGACGAGGATGAGACGCGCGCATTCGACAGCCTGCGCCGCAAGATGGCCTTCATCCTGCGCGGCATGCATCACAAGACCAACATCGAACTCGGCGGCGGAACACTCGATCAGCCGGCGCTCGCAAGGGCCTATGCGGAGAGCGACTGGCCAACCGTCGAGAGCCTCGTGAGCGACGACATCGTGCGCAGGCATGCGGTCGCCGGCAAACCTGAAGACGTGCGCAAGCGCCTGTCGGAGTATGAGAATGTCGGGTTGGACCAGCTGATCGTCACCGGCGTCGCAAGCGCGGAAGAACTGGCTCCGCTTCTCAATAGTCTTGCAGCAATTCGCGACTGATGGCACGATGCTGTCGAGTAATTGGGCGTCCGGGGAGTACGCTCAAAGTTTAGGCGCAAAGGATTGAAACCATGGCCAGACATCTCTCCGAACTCGACGCGAACCAGTCGCTCTCCAAAGCGCTGATGATCGTCAAGATGCTAAGCTCCACACAAGGCGATATCGGCGTACGCGAACTTGGCCGACGGCTGGACATCCCGCCCAGCGTCGTCCACCGTTTGCTGGCGACCTTGAAGAACCACGATTTCGTCGAGCAGGATCCGCGTACTATGCGCTACCGCACCGGATACGGGCTTTACGAGGCGGGCCAATCCTATCTCGTTCAAAGAACGCTCGCCGACGCCGCATTCGAGGAACTTCAGAAAGTCGCGAAAAACTGCAATATGGCCGCCTATCTCGGCGCAATGCACGACACCGAAATGGTGTATTTCCTCTCTTTGCCGAGCCCTCCGATACACGTCTACCCGCAACCCGGCCGAACCGCTCCGCTGCATTCCACCTCCATCGGCAAGATCGCGCTCGCCCGGCTTGAAAACAACGAACTGGCGACCTTCCTGCAGACACTGGATATGCCGCGTCTGACTGGCAACACGATTGTCGAACCGATACAGCTCTATGAAGAGGTGATTGAAGTCCGCAAGACCGGCTATGCGGATTGTCGGGGTGAAAACATCGAAGGCATCTACGCCATCGGCGTTCCGGTGCTCGACAGCCGCGGCGAGATCGTCGCAGGCATCAGCCTCGCCTCGCCAGGACCGGAAATGTTTCGCGAAATCAGAGACAGCGCGCTTGAACAGTTGCGCCGCGCCTCGGCGATCATTACCGAGCGCCTGTCGCGGCTGGTCAGCATTCCCGACACGGCGTCCACATCCAGCCACCGTCAACACGCCTAGTTGCGGGCGAGAAATCCCGATATTGCGGGGACCAGGCCCGGGTGCAAGGGATGCGAGGGGTCGGTATAGGTCGCCAATGGCTGACCTGGAGCATCGACCTTCAGCATGTGCGTCGCGCCCTCAAGAACCACCTTTTCGGCTTGCGGCAGCGCTTCGGCGAGCAGATCGGCGTCCATCGGCTTGACCTGTATGTCCGCATCCCCCTGAACGATCAGCGCAGGCCCCTGCCAGTCATGCGCCAGAGCAACGGGATCGTGAGAGAACAGATCGATCATGTAGCGCTGCAGGCCGGGCGAGAATATCGCCTTCAGATGCGGCGGCAGCTCGTCGGGATCGGCGGTGCGACCGGCCTCTAGACCCGTAACGATACGATCGATCGCCGGCATCGAGGGCGCCATGCCCGGCATCGCGCGCAGCTGTTCCCGCAACAATTCCCCCATCGGCCGTCCGGCGGTTGAAAGCAGCAACAGTCCGCAGAGTGGTTCAGGCGGCTTGCGGCTTGCGACAAGCGCAACCAGCCCGCCTTCCGAATGGCCTGCGATCCAGACGCACGGGGCCATCTCCGCAGCGCGTTTCACCCAGTCGCGCACGTCCCCGGCATAGGCTTCGATCGTCACATCATTGGGATCTGCAATGGCTGCGCTGCTGTCGAAGAGGCCGCGCTTGTCGATCCTGATCGAGGCTATCCCGGCTTCTGCGAGTTCGTCCGCCAGCATCTTGTATGCGTTGCTGTCCAGCCCTCCCTGCGGGCCGTTGCCGTCGCGGTCCACAGGACCGGAGCCGGGGATGATGACGACCACATGGCGTGCGCCTTCCACGGCGGTCGCCTCTCCGGCCAGCGGACCTTCCGGTCCGTCGATCATGATCGTTTTCGCCATTGATGAACCTGTAATGACAAGCAACAGGGCCAGAAGCCACGGCCCCATGGACATAAATTTGCGGAATTCACCCAACGGCGTTCACCCTTGCAGCCTGCTGGATAGATGGGGCCTTTCGGCCGTTCAAGAACTGACGCGACGCCGGCCGGGAATCAGATTTACACCAACTGGACGGGAAAACGCCAGCGCTCCGCCCCCACGGATAAGCGCAGTAAACTCCGGTTGAGAAACCTGTTATAAAGCACCCATCGGGGAAGTCATGGGGCGCGCATCGTGAGATTGATCAACAGAAGAGAGATGCTTGCCGCGAGCGCAGGCGCTGCGGCTTTGCTGGCCGGATCGCCGCTGGCGCGACGCTCGGCGTTCGCCGCGGAAAGACCCGCGCTGCCGATACCCCGCGAGTTGCGTCCGGGGCCGAATGGCGAAGTCCGGCTCAACGCCAGTCCGTCATCGGTGGAATTCCTGTCCGGCGTCAAGACGCCTACTTTCGGAATAAACGGTCCCTATCTCGGACCGGCGATACGCGCGCGAAGCGGCGAAACTCTGCAGATGCGCGTTCACAATGGACTTGCGCAGGACCTCACCATGCACTGGCATGGTCTGAAAATTCCCGGAGACGTTGACGGCAGCCCCTATAACATTATCAGGCCCGGCGCGAATTGGGATATTGCTCTTCCGATCGACCAACACGCCGCCACCTGCTGGTTTCACCCGCATGTCTATCCAGCCACGGCTGAACTCGTCATCAAGGGCCTCGCCGGCCTCTTCCTGATCGATGACGAACAGTCTGACGCTCTTCCGCTGCCCTCCACATGGGGCGTGGACGACATCCCGGTGATCATCCAGGACCGTCATTTCAATTCAGACGGCGCGTTCTTTCATCGCTTCAATCTCGCCGCCGTCACCACAGGATATGTCGAAGACGTGGCCCTGATCAACGGCGCTGTGTACCCGCAGGCCAAGACCGCGCGCGGCTGGATCAGATTGCGGCTCCTGAATGGATCGAATGCGCGCAGCTACCGGCTGGCGATCTCCGACGACAGGCCGTTCTTCGTAATCGCCAGCGACGGCGGCCTTCTCGAAGAGCCAGTCCGCCTCAGTGAACTGACCATGTACGCCGGAGAACGCTACGAAGTGCTGGTGGATGCTCGCAACGGCAATCCGTTCGAGCTTGTCACGCGCCCCGTAAGCCAGCTCGCCATGAACCTGCCGCCTTTCGACACCGACCTGCCCCTGGTGACATTCGTCCCGGACGGCGCGGACGGCCGAGGCCGGCTTCCCGACGCCCTGGTTCCATTGGAGCCGCTGGACGTCAATTTGCCGCCGGTCAGCCGCAACTTCGTGATGAACATGAACCTCGACGACCAGGGCATGAAACTTTTCAGGGAAGCAGGCCTGATGGCCATGAACAAGTCCGGCAAGTCCGACGCCGAAACTCTCAGGAAAGTCCGCGCCCTTTTGTATGACGGGCCGCCCTTGTCCCTGTCGCAACAGCTCTCCGCAAACGCCGTCAACGGCAAGTCCTTCGCCCTTAACGAGGTCTCCGACAACGCGCCGATCGGCGTCAATCTTCGCTGGCGGCTTTCCGAAGGAGACGACAGGATGCTGCATCCCGTCCACATTCACGGATGCCAGTTCCGGCTTCTGTCCATCAGCGGCAAGCAGCCCCCGGCGCATATGCGCGGCTGGAAGGACATCGCGCCGGTGGAAAAAGGCGGATTTTGCGATATCCAGGTGGCGTTTCGCCATCCGGCGTCAAGGCAATACCCCTTCATGCTCCATTGTCACATCCTGGAGCACGAGGATTCGGGAATGATGACGGATTTCACCGTGTCCTGATCGATTGTCGGAGGCGTCAGGTCACCGAAGCGGCGTCCCAGCGGATGACGATCTTTTCCAGTACAGAGACGATCGCAAAGCCGGTGATTGCGATAAACGAGGCCGTCAAGATGCTGGCGAAGAGCCTCGGCGTGTCGAACTCGTACATGCTTTGGATCAGCAGATAACCGATCCCGTGATTGGCGCCGATCCATTCACCGACGATCGCGCCAAGCACGCACATCGTCACGGATATCTTCAAGGCGGAAAAGATGTAGGGCAGCGCGCTCTGGAGCCGCACCCGCATGAAGACTTCCGTTTTCGACGCCGAAAGCACGTGCATCAGTTCGACGAGTTGCGGATCAACCGCGCGGAAGCCGCGCACCGCATTGACCAGCGTTGGAAAGAAGCAGATCAGAGCTGCGACGACGACCTTCGGCTCGATGCCGTTTCCAAGCATGATCTTCAGAACCGGGGCGATGGCGACGATCGGTATCGTCTTGATGATGATCGCGACGGGATAGAACATTTCCTCGATCAGTTTCGCGTAGACGAACGAGGCGGCGACCAGGATCGCAATGCAATTGCCAAGCAGGAAGCCCAGAAAGGCCTCGGTTATGGTCGGCACGGAACTGGAGGCGAGCAGGGCGAAATCGTTGCGCACGGCGAGAGCGACATCGCTCGGCGCCGGAACGAGGTAAACCGGGGTCTCCAGAACCCAGATGAGGAATTGCCACAGCGCAAGCAGTACGAAGAGACCGAGGAGACCCATCACGACGGGCCGCGCGACGCCGGCGAACTGTCCGATCGAAGCGAAGACCGTCATGTCCGACGTCTTGACGTCGCTGGTGTTGGCGATGCTCATTCGTCTTATCCTTCGTCCAGCAGGGCGCGGAGCGCCGCCACATACCGGCCAAGTTCGGGCGCGTCCTTCAGTTTCTGATTGCGCTCTTCGGGCAGGTCGATGTCGAGTACGCCGGCGATGCGCGAAGGGCGGCGTCCCATGACGACGACCCGCTGTGAAAGAAACGCCGCCTCCTGCAACGAATGGGTGACGAAAACGACCGTCGTGCCGCTGCGCTTCCAGATCTTCAGCAATTCGATATTCAGCATGTCGCGCACAAGCTCGTCGAGCGCGCTGAAGGGCTCGTCCATCAGCAGAATACGCGGTCGCGTCACAAGCGCCCGCGCGATCGAGACGCGTTGCTTCATGCCGCCGGAAAGCTCGGCGGGAAGCGCATTTTCAAAGCCGTCGAGTTCGACAAGGCGAAGCGCCTCGGCCGGATCCATCGCCTGGTCGCCGGCCGCCGAGGCACCGCCCACCTTGAAGGGCAGGCTCACATTGTCGATAACCGAGGCCCACGGAAGCAGCGTTGGCTGCTGGAACACCATGCTGAACTGCCTGGCCCGCCTGGCCTTCTCCGGAAGCGCGCCCAATACCTGCACGCGTCCCTCCGTCGGCTTGATGATGTCGGCGATAACGCGAAGCAGCGTCGATTTCCCGCAGCCGGAATGCCCGATCAGGGTCAGGAATTCTCCATCACGGACATCAAGCGAAATCCGGTCAATCGCCCGAACCTGGTTCTGGCCCTGTCCGAACGTCACCGACACATTCTCGATTTCAATGGCGGGCGTCGCCGGGATGTCGTCAAGCTGCATGGCGGCTTCGGCCATGATCCTACCTCTTGGTCAACTCGGTCTGGTCGAGAATGCTGGAATCGAAGACGTCGCCGGTCTTCAGTTCGCCGATCTCGCCGATCTTGGCGTAGAGATCCAGAGTGCGCTGCCAGCGGTCCTTGTCGACATTCGCAAAACCGTATTCGGCGGTATCTTCATTGTAGATATAACCGCCGTCAAGCATCACCTTCAGCGCCGCCGCCTCGGCTTCCGGCCGCAATCCTTCCGCGGTGGCGGTGACGATTTCGATCGCTTCTTCCGGATGGTCGGCGACGTAGGACCATCCCTTGTCGACGGCCTCGAGGAACGCCGCCAGCATCGCGCTGTCATTCTCGATGGTCTCTGTGGTGGCGATGTAATAATTGGACTGGAACTGAAGCCCGTTGTCCCAGATGCTCTGGGTATTGTATCCGCCGGGATGATTGGCGATTGGCTCGAGCGTGGCGAGATTTGTCGGCCACGAGGCGACAACGTCCACCTGCCCCTGCATCAGCGCCGGTATCTGGGCCTGTACGAAGGTTATGTCGTCGATCGACAGCCCGCTGTGATCGAGCAGGGCTTTCACCTGCGGCAGACCGGTCTGGCTGGCGCCGATGCGTTTGCCTTTCCAGTCGGCGACCGACTTGACGCCGGTTTCGCCAAGCGAATAGAAAGTCAGCGGCGCGACCTGGAAGGACGCCCCGAAAGACTTGATCGGCAGACCCTTGTCGGCGGCGTACATGATTTGCGGCGCATAGGCGTGCGCGATGGTCGCAACGCCCGCCAGCGTTTCCTGAACGGTGTTGGTGCTCGGTCCGCCGGGAAGTATCTCGACGTCCAGTCCCATGTCCTTGAAAAAGCCTTTCTCCAGCGCGACGATTTCTCCGGCCGCCGCCGCATTCGGCAGCCAGGCAAGCTGGAACTTGACGACCTTGTCTGCGGCTTCCGCCGACGAAATTTGGGAAACTGCTGCGATCGTCGCCACGGCGGCGGCGCTTGTCAAAGACAGAAGTCGACGGCGAGAAATCATCTTGCTCTCCTTTTAGCCAAGTGAAGGAATTGCCCAATTTCCAATCACATTAGTGGAGAGCGGGACCATTCATCTCATATCTTTTCTCGCAATCGCCATTACACTTGGTTATGTCAGGCCAATGGCGTGGGTATCGCCGTATGCTCATCGAGCACATCTTTCATTGCGGTGAGGACGCCATTGATGGGCGGCAGCCTGTCCAGCCCCTTCCGGTACACGAATCCCATGTCGAATTCGTGGACGGTCTGCGGAAGGTCGAGCACCTTGAGGCCGCTACCGATTGGACTTCTTGCGATCATCTCCGATTCGAAAAACAGGTAGCCGCCTGAGCGAACGAGTTCGACGCAGGCGTAGATCGAGCTTGTCTCGATCATGTTGCGCGGCGGCGGCGCCTCCATAGATTTCAGGAACCCGGACAGAATTTCCATGATGTCGGTCGTGGCGACAAAGGATACGAAAGGGTACTCGACGATCCGGCCGGGATCGATCGGACCTTCGACCCTGGCGAGCGGATGGTCCGGAGAACACATGATCGCCATTCTGGCCTTCGTCAGCGACTTGCGCACATAACCCGGAAACTGGTTCTGGCGGATGAGCGCGCCTGCGAACACATCGATCCGTCCGAGGCGCAGATCCTCGATCATCCGGTCGACCGATCCGGTCTGGATCATCACCCGGTGCCGGGGATAACGGCGATGAAAGCGCGGCAGGGCCGCGGGCACCACTGTCGACGTCCACACCGGTCCGGTGCCGAGCCGGATCGTCGACTCCTGGTCGGAGATGGCGTTCTGGATTTCCTGCAGCGCATGTTCGTATTCCAGCCCGATCGTTTGGGCGTGATTGAAGAACCTGCGGCCGGCTTCGGTCAGCTCCGTCCCGCTTGCATGTCTCTCGAACAGCCGGGTGCCGAGCATCACTTCCAGCTTCCTGATATTCTTGGAAAGCGCGGGCTGGGAGATTCTGAGCCTTTTGGATGCCCGCGTGATGCCTTTGTCTTCGGCGACGGCGACGAAATGCCGGAGCAAGGTCAGGTTTGGTACTTCGAAAGCCACGGGATGCGATCCGTCCGGGTCATAACCAAATGGAATTAGCGACGGTCACAATTCTATTGGCCCGCAGGGACCCTTTGTCAATTATCGGGGCCGGGGCAATCCGTCCTGCAATCGCGGTGAACGGATCCATGGCGGCAGATCGACAGAATGGAGCACAGGCGTGACCGAGAAGTTCAAAGGCAAAATCGCGGAGACTTTCGACGGATCGGAACCCTGGTGGCCTGAAAGGAGCAGAGGAAAATCGCCGAACATCATCACGGTCGTTTTCGATGACACCGGCTGGTCGGATTTTGGCTGCTACGGCTCGGAAATCAGAACGCCGACCATCGACGCCCTCGCCGCAAAGGGTCTGCGCTACACCAATTTCCACGTTACGCCGCTGTGTTCTCCGACCCGCGCCTGCCTGATGACCGGCAAGAACCATCACCGGGTCGGCATGCGCTGTCTCGCCGACACCGACACCGGATTTCCGAATGGCCGCGGCAGCATTCCCCAGGATACGCCGCTTCTGCCGGCAATGCTGAGGGACCGCGGCTACGGCGCCTACATGATCGGCAAATGGCACCTGACGCCGGCCCACGAGATCACGCCGGCCGGTCCGTTTTCCAACTGGCCGGTCGCTCGCGGCTTCGATCGCTACTACGGCTTTCTCGGCGGCTGCACGGACCACTATGCGCCGGAGCTGTGCCAAGACAACCATTCCATCGATCCGCCATTGGACGACGGTTATCACCTTACGGAGGATCTCTGCGACCGGGCGATTCACTATCTGCGCGACCATGCGAGCTGCCGCGGAGACGAACCAGTTTATCTCAACATCTGCTTCGGTGCGACGCACGCGCCGATCCAGGTGGAGCGACGTTATATCGACCCCTACGTAGAGGTGTTTGAGAAGGGTTGGGACACGGTTCGGGAAAACCGGCTTGCCCGTCAGAAGACGCTCGGCCTCGTGCCGGAAAACACCGAACTCGCGCCGCGCAATCCGGAAGTGCCGGCCTGGGATACTTTGAGCGACGACCAGAAGACCGTTTACACGAGACTTCAATCGGCTTTTGCCGGCTTCCTCGAACACGCCGACGAGCAGCTTGGCCGCGTGGTGGCGGAACTTGAGCGCCTCGGCATGCGCGAGGATTCGATCATCGTCGTCATCTCCGATAACGGCGCAAGCCGCGAGGGCGGAGACCATGGCGCCGTCGACACCAATGCGCCCTATTCCGGTCGCCCGGAAACGGTCGAGGAGATGATGGCGAAGCTCGACGATGTCGGCGGACCGGCGGGTCCGGCGCATTATCCGCAAGGCTGGGCCACGGCGGGAAACACCCCTTTCAGGCGCTACAAGCAATATGTCGAACTGGGCGGCGTGCGCTCGCCGCTGGTCGTCAACTGGCCGGCGGGCATCGCAAATCCCGGTGAAGTGCGCGACCAGTTCCTGCATGTCGTCGATCTGGCTCCTACGCTTCTGAGCCTCAGCGGCGAAGTGATGGAAACCGATTTCGACGGCGAAGACTTCTCCGCCACCTTCGCCGACGCGACGGCGTCGACCCGGAATGTACAATACTGGGAGATGTTCGGCAGGCGCGCGGTCTACGCCGACGGCTGGAAGGCCATCGCTACCCATGAAAAGGGCGAAGCCTACGAACAGGATGAATGGACGCTCTATGACACAAGCGAGGATTTTTCGGAAACCAGAGACCTTGCCGGGAAAAACCCGGAACAGCTGGAAAGACTGAGGGCGA
Source organism: Flavimaribacter sediminis (assembly GCF_019492055.1). Taxonomy (GTDB): domain Bacteria; phylum Pseudomonadota; class Alphaproteobacteria; order Rhizobiales; family Rhizobiaceae; genus Flavimaribacter; species Flavimaribacter sediminis. Next base: position 51,917 of record NZ_JAICBX010000003.1, read on the forward strand.
TCTGGAGCGAACAGGCGGCCGCCAACGAGGTGTGGCCGCTCGACGACCGGACGCTGGTCGATATCATCAAGTTCCGTCAGCCCAACGGCCTGATGGCGCGCGACGAGATCACTCTTTACCCCGGGCAGGGTCATCTGGCCCAGGTCAGCATGGTGACGGCGTCAGAGCGGTCGATGGAAATCACCGCGCATTTCTCGAAGCCGGTGGGGGCCGATCATCCCGGAGGCGTTCTCGTCGCCAGCGGCGACCGCAATGGCGGTTACGCGTTCTACATCAAGGATGGAAATCTGCATTTCGAGCATGTCAGACTCGGCGATCGCGTCACATTGAGCGCGCCGTCAGACGAACCGGTCCATCGCTGCAGCGTGGTGATCCATGTCGCCGACGACCACTCCGCCAGCGCCATCCTGTTCGCGAACCGCAAAAGGCTTGGCCAGCGCTGCATTCCCCTGGTGTCCACCCATCTGTCCTTCTGGGGCCTGGACGTCGGCCGGGACGCGGGCATTCCCGTAAGCGACGCCTACACAGCGCCCTTCCCCTTCCCCGACACGGAGCTCGACCGGGTGGTCATGCGTTTCTATGAGTCCATAACGGCGGAAGAAATCGCGATGGTGCTGGAAGCTGCAGAATAGCACAAACCGGTTTCGTCACCCGGAGAATTGAACAAAAGCAGAACATAAGGGCTGAATTGTTCGGCATTTCGTGCTATGGTCGGTTCCGCTCGCAAATCGGCGTCATCGGTTGTCTGCGCCCGTGAGGAAAGGTGAAATTCCGGATTCCCGAAACAAAGCCAGATTGGTGAAAAGTCGCAAAATCACAGAATCCCGAAACAAAGCCAAATCCAGGAAAAGTGGCGAAACGCAGATTCCCGAAACAAACCCAGATACCCGGAGGCGGCTGTGGTATTTATATAAGCTATTGATTTTAAATTATTATTTTACTCTGATTATTTTCCGGACGCGTCACGCCAGCGATAATAGCGAATGGATTGAGACAGAAACCACGGGTTCCCCGTATAGAAAGGCCGGGTGGAAAAGCGGGTCTTGTCGAGCGGCGTATCGCCCTCAGGGCTGCCCAGCACCTTCTGGCCGGCTTTCATTCCGAGATAGGTCGCCGTCGCGATGCCGGAGCCGCAATAGCCCATGGCGTAATGCATCCCGTCATGCTTGCCGACATGCGGCATGGAATCGAACGTGAAATCGACAAAGCCCATCCAGGAATGGCTGATGCGCACATCGCTGATCTGCGGAAAAAGGGAAATCAGCTCTTTTCGAAGCAAGGGCGCGCTTGTCTGAGCGTTGGTCTCCGTCAAGGAGACGCGTCCGCCGAACAACACCCTGCGTCCGTCCGGCGACGCGCGGTAGTAGTAAACGACCTTGCGGGAATCCGTCACGATGCGGTCGTGGGGAAATATCTCGCGAACGGTTTCCGGCGCAAGCTCTTCTGTTGCGATGACGTAGCTGCCGATCGGGATCACGCGCCGGCGCAGCCATGGCGTCACAGCCCCGGTGTAACCGCTCGTGGCGACAATCACGTCGTCGGCGAGCACCGTCCCCTTCGCGGTCTGCAGCCGAAAGCCCTTGCCCTCGCGGCGAATATTCTCGACGCGGCAACGGGAGACGAACCGGGCGCCGGCGGCCTTGGCGCGGTCAACCAGCCCGTTCTGCAGTTTGGCCGGATCCAGCGCCGAGTTCATCGGCAGAACCGCTCCCCCGTAATAGGCGTCCGATCCGATTTCGCTGCACTGATCTGCGGGCGACACCATGTGCGCCTCCACCTCCAGCCCCTTGGTCTGGTTGGCGTATTTTCTGGCCATCGCCTCGTATTGTGCGGGATTGTGGGCGGCGAAGAACTTGCCGTTCGGCCGATAATCGCAATCGATCTCCTCCTGCACGATGAAATCGCGCAGGAATTCCGTCGACCGCATGCCTTCCTGAAGTATCCTGAGAGCAAGGTCTGCGCCGTATTTTCGGGTCAGCGACGACAGCGACGGCTTGAGCGTATTGCTGATCTGTCCGCCGTTGCGCGAGCTGCAGCCCCAGCCCGGCTGCTCAGCGTCCAGAACCAGCGTCTCGCGACCGCCCCGGGCCGTGGCGATCGCCGCGCAAGACCCGGTATAGCCCCCGCCGACGATCGCCACCTCCGTTCTGGCGGGAAGATCTCGCTCGGGCGCCTCCGGCGCGGGACTGGCGTCCCACCAGTAGGGCCTGTCCTTGTAGTCTTCGGTGAAGATTTGCTGCATCGGCATTGTCGATGACACTCTCGTGGCCTTGCTCGGAATCGCCTGGCGTTCATTGACGATTAGCCCTTCCCGCCAGAGACGGCAATCGGGTCCGTGGAGCAAATCTCACAACATGTTCAGTTATTCAGGATGGCCGGCAGCACATGCATGGCGAGCGGTCTCCGCGAAGGCGTCAGCGCAGTTTGGTTTCCGCGTAATGCAGGGGGAGCTCGGTCGTCGACTTGATCGTCTCCATGGCGAACATGCAGTTCACGTCGCTCATGTCCACCTTTTCGATCAGGCGCTTGTAGAACGCGTCATAGGCCTTGATGTTCGGCAAGGCGACGCGAATCAGGTAGTCGATGTCTCCGCTCAACCGAAAGAAATCGACCACTTCGTCCATGTCCGAGACCGCCTTCTCGAACTTGTCGAGCCAGGCCCTGTTATGCTGGTTGGTGCGGACCGCGATGAACGCGGTCACATCGACGTTCAGCTTCACGCTGTCCAGCAGCGCCACCCGGGAGCGGATGAACTTCTCTTCTTCGAGTTTCTGAATACGCCGCCAGCAGGGCGTCGCCGACAAGCCCACGCGACTTGCGATCTCGGTCGCCGGAAGCGTGCAATCCTTCTGCAGCAGCGCCAGGATCTTCTTGTCAATATCGTCAATCATTGTGACGTCTCCTCCCGTCCGGCGCGGCGTCGCCGGTCCTTCTCATCACAGTCGCTGGCCGCCCGAAGCGTCAACGCATTGCCCTGTAACCCAACCGCCGGCCGATGAACACAAAAACAGAGCCACGGCGGCAACGTCCTGCGGGTATCCGACACGACGAAGCGCAATCGTGTTCGCCGTCGCCTTTGCCCTTTCGGGATCTTCGTCGAGCCGGTTCATATCCGTGACCGTGGCGCCCGGCGCAATGGCGTTGACCGTGATCCCCCGAGGCCCCAGATGATTGGCCAGGAGTTCTGTCAGGGATTCCAGCGCCGCCTTGGAGGGCGCGTAGATCGCCATCTTCGGAAAGGCCATCCGCGTGCCCATGGAAGACGTGTTGACGATCCGGCCGCCGTCACGCAGCGCCGGAGCCAAAGCCTGGGTCAGGAAGAAAGGCGCGCGGAAATTGACGCCCATCACGCGGTCGAAGATGGCCGGATCCACCTGTTCGAGCGTCAGCCGTTCGCCCAGGCCCGCATTGTTGACCAGGATGTCGAAGGCGCGTGCGCCGGTCGCCGCCTCCACCTTGTCGAGAAAGGCGTCGGCCAGTTTCTTCGGCCCGTCGGGGTCGGCAAGATCCGCCTGCACCGTGAAACCTTGCCCGCCTTCAGCTTCGATCCGGCTCAGGGTTTCGCGCGCGGCGACCTCGTTGCCCGAGTAGTGCACGCCGACCAGCGCGCCACCCCGCCCAAGACCCACGGCGATCTCCGCGCCAATACCACGGCTCGAGCCCGTTACAAGCGCAACCTTGCCTTCAAAGTCCTGGTTCAAGCTGTTTCTCCAAATTCGGCGGCGACGGACCAGCCGCCATCGGCTTCCAGCGCAGCGGCTTTCTGGATCAGCGCTCGCCGGTCAATCTTGTTCGTGCCCGCAAGCGGCAATTCCAGAGCGAAGAGCACACGGCGCGGATGCTGGTAGGTCGGCCCGTTCTTCAGGGCGTAGTCCTTGACCTCCTGCGTGGTCAGCGACGCGCCCTCGGCCGGCACGATGAAGGCGACCGGCATTTGACTGCGTTCCTCGTCGGCCAGCGGCACCACCACGGCCTGGCGTATCTTCGGGTGGGTCTCCAGCATCTTCTCGACCTCGCCGGGATAAATGTTCTCGCCCGCGCATACGAACATGTCGTCGGCCCGGCCGACGAAGAAATAGAACCCGTTTTCGTCACGCCGCATCACGTCGCCGCTGTAATACCAGCCGTCGCGAAAGACGGAGGCGGTCTTTTCCGGCATGCCGCGATACCCGGCCATCAGGCTCGGGTTTTTCATCATCAGAACGCCTTCGTCATCGCGTTCTCCGTCGACCAGCTTCACCATCGAGAGATCGACCGGATAGCCGAGCGTCACCGGTGGATTGGGCAGGCCGTCGGGGTGGAGCCCGAAGATCGCCGGACCCGCTTCGGTGGTGCCATAGCCGAAGCCCATGAAGGCGTTGGGGAAACGGGACTGGATTCGCTGCGCCAGACCTTCGGTCATCGGGGCGGAGCCGAGCAGTATCTTGGTCAGCTTCGAAAAATCCAGGGTTTCGAGCAGATCCTCGTGCCTCAGAAGCCTCGCGAACATGGTCGGCACCGCGGTCACGCCCGTGACTTCATATCTGGACAGGTTCTCGAGATATTTCCTGTCGTCAAAGCTGGGCATCAGCACAGTCGACGCGTTGTTGGAGAAAGTCGTCTTCAGCGAGAAAAGCCCGTTCATGTGAAAGAGCGGTTGCGCGATGATGCCTCGTTCTTCAGGCGTCGCCACGCCGGTTGACCGGGCTTCAAGAGCCCAGATCTGCGAATGATGGCTGAGTTCCACACCCTTGGGCCGACCCGTGGAGCCGGAGGTGTAGAGTATCTGAGCGATATCGTCGGGCGCCACGTCCACCGTTTCGAATGCGCCGGGTTTGATCGCTTCGGCAAAGCTGTCGTCCCCTTCGCTGTCGAAGTTCAGATGCGGCATGACTTCAGGGATCAGGCCTGCGCCCATCGTGTCAACGAAAGCGAATACGGTTTCTGAATCCTGCAGAACGAAGCGGATCGTTTCGGGCGGCTGCTTGGTGTTGACCGGCACCGCGACGAAACCCGCGCGCATGATGCCGAAATAGCAGGCGGCGTATTCGGCCCTGTTGAGCGAAAGGATCGCAACAGAGGCGCCCTTCTTCAGACCCAGGTCGGTCAGGTAATTGGCGACGCCATTGGCCAGAGCGTCCACCTCCGCATGGGTCCAGATTTTCGCCGGCTCCGTCCGCGCGTCGACAAGAGCCACGCGGTCCATACCGCCATCGTGATCGACGAGATCGCCAAGATTGGTCCAGGTCTTCATGTAGAGGCTCCCTCATGGTGAGCAGTGGCTGTTTCGGGCAATGAGGCCACGGGGATATCCCCGGCCTCCATCCGCTCCGCCAGATCGAAATGACAGGAGATGCGGTGTTCGCCGGACACACGCCGCAGGATAGGTTTCTCCGCCCGGCAGCGATCTTCCGCAAAGGGACAGCGTGTGGAGAAGGCGCAACCCTTGGGCAGGTTCGCCGGGCTGGGCAGATCGCCCTGTAGCATGAACTTCTTGCGTTTCCGCATCTCTTGCGGATCGGCGACCGGAGCCGCGGCCAGCAGCGCCTTGGTGTAGGGATGCGCCGGCTTTTTCCAGATCGTCTCGGCCGGGCCGGTCTCGACCACGCTGCCCAGATACATGACCAACAGCCGGTCGGCTATGTGCTGGACCATCGTCAGATCGTGCGAGATGAAGAGATACGACACACCCAGCTCGTCCGACAGATCCTGAAGCAGGTTGATGACCTGGGCGCGGATCGACACGTCAAGCGCAGAGACCGGTTCGTCGCAGACCACCAGCTTGGGATTGAGTGCGAGCGCCCGCGCGATCCCGATGCGCTGGCGCTGCCCACCCGAAAACTCATGCGGATAGCGCGGAGCCGCGTCGGGCGGCAGGCCGACCTGGGACATCAGTTCCGCCACACGGGCCTTGACCTCGGCCGCGGGACGACCCGCCACCTGCAGGGGCTGCCCGATCAGCGCTCCGACCGTGCGCCGCGGGTTGAGCGAGTTCATCGGATCCTGAAAGATCATCTGCATCTTGGACCGGATGGGCCGCATCTCCCGCTGGTCGATTTGTGTGATGTCCTTGCCGTCCAGAAAGATGCGCCCTTCGGTCGACGGCGTCAGGCGCATCACAGCCTTGCCAAGCGTGGACTTGCCGCAACCGGATTCGCCTACGAGACCGATGGTCTCGCCCGGTTCGATCTCGAAGCTGACGTCGTTGACGGCATGAATGGTGCCTCCCGAAGTCTCGTAGTCTACCGTCAGGCTACGCACGGACAGGAGCGACATAGCTTTCCTCCATTTCTTCAGCGAGGAAACAGGCGGCCTTGCGGCCATTCTCAAAGGTTTCGAGAGGCGGGTATTCCGTTTTGCACCGGTCAAACACCAGGGGGCAACGGTTGGCGAACGCACAGCCTTCGGGCAGATCCGCGAGGCTTGGCACCACGCCGGGAATTTCCACAAGCCGATGGCGCCGTTCGTCGTCAGGCTTGGGCGTCGCGCCGATCAGCCCGCGCGTATAGGGATGGCGCGCATCGGAAAAGAGCGCGTCTATTCCCGCCTCTTCCACCTTCTTGCCGGCGTACATGACTGTCACCCGGTCGGCGACGCCGGCGATGACGCCAAGATCGTGGGTGATGAAAATCATGCCCATGCCGCTTTCCGACTGGATCTCTTTCAAAAGCTCCACGATCTGCGCCTGGATCGTCACGTCGAGCGCGGTCGTCGGCTCGTCCGCGATCAGCAGCTTCGGCTCGCAGGCGATCGCCATGGCGATCACGACACGCTGGTTCATGCCGCCCGACAATTCGTGTGGAAACGAGTCCAGCCGCCGTTCGGCGTCGGGAATGTGCACCCGCTCCAGCAGGCTCAGCGCGCGCTTGCGGGCCTCGGCCTTCGAGACGCGGAAGTGCTTCCTGATCACCTCGGCCAACTGAAAACCGACCGTGTAGACCGGGTTCAGCGAACTCATCGGGTCCTGGAAGATGATCCCGACCTCGCGACCGCGGACGGCCTGCATTTTGCGCTCCGAGAGCTTCGTCAGGTCGCGCCCTTCGAGTTTTATCGAACCGCCGACGATTTTCGCAGGCGGCGTCGGCAGAAGCCCCATGATCGCCAGCGAGGTCATGGATTTGCCACAGCCGGATTCGCCGACGAGCCCGAGCGTTTCGCCCCGGTCGACGCCCAGCGACAAGCCGTTGATCGCCTTCAGATCGCCCCGACGGGTAAAGAGCGTGACGCGCAGGTCCTCGATTTCGAGAAGTCTTCCCATGTCAGCGGTCCCTCAGTCGAGGGTTCAGCGCGTCGTTCAGCCCGTCGCCGATAAGATTCATCGCCAGAACCGTGAACATGATGGCCAGACCCGGAATCGCGCAGATGTACCAGGAGCGACGGATCAGGGTTCGTCCGTCGCCGATCAGCGCGCCCCAACTCGCCACATTCGGATCGCCGAGACCCAGGAACGAGATGGAGCTTTCGAAGAGAATTGAACTCCCGATAATCACCGAGCCCAGCACGATCACGGGCGGGATCGCGTTCGGCAGGATTTCGGTCACCATGATGCGAATGTTGCCCATTCCCATGGATCGGCAGGCCAGCACGAATTCGCGGTCGCGCAGCGCCAGGTATTCCGCCCGCGTCAGGCGGGCGATCGGGGGCCACATCGTGATGCCGATGGCGAAGGTGATGTTGCCGATGGTCTGGCCCAGAACCGCCACCACCGTCATGATCATCAGGATGTTCGGGATGGTCTGGAACAGTTCGGTCAGACGGGTCAGGACTTCGTCGAGCCAGCCGCCAAACCATGCCGCGAAGGCGCCGATGATCACGCCAAGTATCGTCGCGGTGAAGGCGGCTGCGAAGCTGATCATCAGCGTTGTCCGGGCGCCGAAGAGGATCAGAGCCAGGATGTCCCGTCCAAGACTGTCGGTGCCCAGCGGGTATTTCGGATTGGTGAAAGGCCATATCTCGGGCCGATAGACAATCCGCAAGGGATCGCGGTCGATCAGCCAGGGCGCGGCGATCGCCGCCGCGAAGACGATCACGATGATGATCAACCCCAGCACCGCGCCCTTGTTGCGGGCGAAGCGATAGAGATGGTCAAGCGACTGGGAGGAAGCAGATCGGGCCAATGTCAGCGGTTCCTGATCCGTGGGTCGAGCCGGTAGTAGGCGATATCGACCAGCAGGTTTGCGAAGGCGACCACCACAGCCGACAGGACGAAAACGCCCAGCACGACGGGATAGTTGCGGCTCATCACGCTATCCAGCATGAGACTGCCAATCCCCGGCCAGGAGAACACGGCCTCGATCACCACCGATCCTCCCAGAACGGTTGCAAGCTGAAGCCCCAGCAGCGTCACGACGGGCAGAAGAGCGTTGCGATAGACATGGGCGAAGATCACGCGCGTCGTGCTCAACCCCTTGGCGCGGGCGGTGCGCACGAAGTCCAGCGAAAAGACCTCGAGCATCGAGGCGCGCATCACGCGCGTATAGATCGCCATGTAGAACAGCCCGAGCGACAGCGCCGGCAGGATCAGATGCCGTATCACGTCCCAGATATGGCCGAAGAAGCCATAATCGACCCCGATCGTGGTCATGCCGCCAACCGGCAGCCAACCCAGCCAGACCGAGAACACGATGATCAGCATGATCCCCAGCCAGAAGGTCGGCGCGGCGAAGAAGAAGACCGCCGCCAGAGAGATCACCACGTCCCAGAAGGTGTTGACCTTCACGGACGCGATGACGCCCGCGATCATCCCGAAGGTGACCGCGATGCCGATGGCGACCAGCATCAGCAGGAGCGTCGACGGCAATTGCGCCAGGATGATGTCCAGGACCGGCGCGTTCTGCCGATAGGAGTAGCCGAGATCCAGCGTAAACACCGAATAGATGTATTTCAGAAGCTGGATGATTGGCGACTGGTCGTAGCCATAGAGCTCCCGCATCCGATCCAGAGCCGCCGGGTCGGTAATCTGCTGCTCGGACGTCATAATGTCGAGCAGCGTGCCCGGGGCCATCTGGATGAGTACGAAGTTCATCACGATGACCCCGATGACGAGCGGGATGATCTGGAGCAGCCTGCTTAGTATCAGACGTTTCATTTGCTCGTCTTGCCTTGCTGTTAGTCGTCCAGCCAGACGTCGGACAGACTGTCTGCAGAGATGTCCGCGCGGCCCTCGAGGCCCTTGACCTCATCGGCGTGGACCGTGGTGGACTCCATTTCGACAAGGATCGTGATGGGCAGGTCCTCGGCAATGATTTCCTGCATCTTGTGCGCCATTTCCACGCGCTTCTCCTCGTCCACTTCAATGGCCATGGCGTTGACCAGTTCGTCCATTTCGGGATTGGAGTAGCCATTGGCGTTGCGGAAGGCTGCGCCCTTCACGATGCCGTCGGTGGTCACGTAGTTCGTCTGGCGCGGAACCTGTTCAACCTGTGACGCGTGGTTCGACAGTGCGATGTCATAGTCGTAGTCGTTATAGATGCCCTTGATCGAGCTTGCGCGATCCGGAACCTTCAGGTTCACCTCGATGCCGATGTCTTCCAGGTTCTGCTTCACGAACTGGCCGACCTTGCCGTTTTCCTCAAACCAGCCGGCTGCGAGCAAATCCACGGTGAAACGTTTGCCGTCCTTCATAGGATAGCCCGCCGCGTCCAGCATCTCCGCCGCCTTTTCGGGATCGAAGTCGTATTTGGGCAGGTCTGGATCATGGAAAATCGGATTGACTGACGACACAAAGGATACGCCGGGCTTTGCGCGTCCGAAATAGACGACATCGGCGATCAGCGCGCGATCGATGGCGGTCAGGATGGCTTTGCGCACCGCCGGATCGTCCACGATGGGATTGCGGCTGTTGAACTCGATTGTGGAGGCCCAGGCGGCGCCCAGGTACCCGTCCGAGGTAGCGACGAAATCATCCGTTTCGGTCAAACGGTCGATATCGGGCGCGGGGATAGGGTTGAAGATGCCGAGCTTCAGCTCGCCCGCTTCCATCGCCGCCGCGCGCGAGGCCGCGTCACGCCAGTAGCGTATAACAAGTCCATCGAGATAGGGCTTGCCTTCATCCCAATAGTCCTCGTTCTTGTCGTATTCGATATGGCTGCCGCGCACCCATTCCTTGAACTTGAACGGACCGGTGCCGACGGGTGTGTTGTTGATCGGGTTGGTCGCGATCTCTGTGCCCGCGTAGATGTGTTCAGGCAGCACGAGCGACGTGGCGAGCACGTTCTTGAAGAAGAATTCCGGTGTGGGCTTGCTGAACGTCATCCGCACCGTCTTTTCGTCAATCTTCTCGATGCCGGTGAAGTTGCTCAGAGCCGCGCCCGCGACCATCGGCTTCCAGTACTCGTTGACCGTGTAGATCACGTCGTCGACCGTGAAAGGCTCGCCGTCATGCCAGGTGACGCCGTCACGGATGGTGATGTCGTAGGAGGTGAAGTCGTCGGAGGCCGTCACGTCGGTCGCAAGGACCGGAAAGAATTCCGCATTGTCGTCCATGCGGATCAACGGCTCCAGGATTTTCGTGGAGCTGATCAGCGGGCTTGACCCGCCGCCGCCGGGCACGAACACGGCCTGCGGTTCGAACCCACCCCAGGTGGCGACAAGCGTGCCGCCGGTTTTCGGCGTGTCCTGCGCCAGGGAGAGGCCGGGCATGGTGAAGCTTGCCGCGGCCAGGGCGACGGCCGCGGTTGTCGTCAGGAAGAAACGTCGTGTTAGTCTTGTCATTGCATTCCCCTTCGAGGTCTGTCGTTCTTGGATCGGGACGGTTTTGTCTCCGCCCTCGTTTCGGCTATTTGCTGGGAGGTATTGCGTAGGTGCCGCGGCCGATCGCCACGAGGGCGCCGCTTTCGTTGAAGACGTCCACATCGGCCACCCCGACCGTGCGCCCAAGGCGCCGGACGGTTGCAGTCGAGATCAAGGCGGTGTTGATCGCCGGCTTCAGGTAATCGACGCGGAAATTGATCGTCGGAATGCCGGTGTTCAAAAGCATGGCGAGCGCGAAGTCGCCGACCGTGTCGATGACCGATGCGATCGGGCCGCCGTGCCACTGGCCGGTGCCTGCGCCGCGCTCGAATTCCGGGCGCAGCGGAGCGATCATGGTGATCGTCTGCTTTTCGATGTCGATCTCGGTAACCTTGAGGCCGCAGAAAGCGATGAAGGGCGAGCCGTCCAGGTATTTCTGGACCGTCGCCATATCCATGGTGGCGTTCGTCATGGCGTGATCACCAGCTTGCCAAGAACCTTGCGGTCCTCGAGCAGCCCCATGGCGTCCTTGGCTTTCTCAAGCGGAAATGTCTCGTCGATCACGGCCTTCAGCTTGCCTTCTTCCATCATGTCGAAGAGCCGGTGGATATCTTCGCGCTCCCAACCGTTCGAGCCTTTGATCTGCAGTTCGAAGGTCCAGATGAAGCGGATGTCCTCGACCGGATCGAAGCCGGCGGTGGCTCCGCAAGTTACAAGTCTGCCGCCCCTGCGCAGGCATTTCAGCGACGGCACCCAGGTTTCGCCGCCCGTGAAGTTCACGACCATGTCGACGCCGTTGCCCTTGAAGGCTTTGCCGATGCTCGGCTTGCCGTGGCGCGCGCGGCATTCCTTCATGAAATCGACCTCGCGGTAGAGAATGATCTCGTCCGCACCGTACTTCATCAGTTCTTCGCCTTTTTCCTCGGTGCCGGCGCAGGCGATCACATAGGCGCCCGCCGCTTTGGCCAACTGGACGCAGCAGATGCCGACGCCGCCCGAAGCGCCCAGGATCAGGACCTTCTCGCCTTCCGCGACCTCGCCGATGGTCGTCATCATCCTGATCGCGGTGCCATAGGCGACCGGCAGGGCGGAGGCTTCTTCGAACGACACATGGTCAGGCAGTTTGATCAGCTGATGCGCGCGGGTGACGCAAAGCTCGGCGAGACCGCCATTCTTCGTTTCGCCCATCAATCCGCCTTCGACGCGGTTGATCGGGTCGATCAGAACGCGGTCACCGGGAGCCCAGCCCTCGACGCCCGGGCCGACTTCAACCACTTCGCCGGCGATGTCGAGGCCAACGATGATCGGCATGGGAATCCTGATCCCGGGCATGCCGCGACGGGTGAAAATGTCATGGTAGTTGTACGAGCTGGCCTTGACCCGGATAACCACGTCGCCCTCTTCGGCAACGGGGTCGGGGAAGTCCTCGACATAGGTCATCTTGTCGAGCCCGCCGTGCTCGTTCAATACTACTGCGCGCATATCGGTGTTCCTTTTTCTTTCACATTCTTACGCAGCCAGGGCGCGCCGCCCCTCGTGCGCCTGGTTTATTCGTGGAATTCGATCGCCAGCCCGAAGGCCGCGTCCTCGCCGACGCGCAGCCGCGCGCCGAGGTCTTCGAAGGGCACGCCGCCGTCCGTCAGCGCCTTCCGCGCCGCGTCGAGCGACTTGCAGCGAACACTCAGCGCAATCATTCGCGCCTCGCCCTCTTCCGGAATGATCGAGACGGCGTCGCCGAAGCGCGCCTTGCCGGCCTCGGCGGTCAACGCGACCACCTGCCCTGCGCCAGCCTCCATCGCCATGCCGCCATCGACCGGCTTCATGACGCCTGGACCGAAAAATGTGTCGAACATGGCCAGCGTCTCCTCAGGCGCGCCGCCAGCGAAGACATATTCGGAGACGTCAAGCGCCGTGTTCGGATGCCCTTGCCACTCCTCGCGCCAGACATATTGCGGCGTCTTGTGATGGCAGAAGAAGCTGCGCCCCTCGGCAAAACCCTTCTTCGGAAAATTGATCACTGCGAAGGCGGCGTCGAAGGTGCCTTCGCCGGTCTCGACCGGGCGAACGAAATGCGTCGGATCTTCTATCTTCAGACCTGTTTCGTCCAGGCGGCTCACTACCGCGTCGAGGTCCGGGCAGCGCCAGACCACGGAGGCCAGGCCGCGCGGGGTCTCCATCAATTCGGGGCGCAAAAGCTTCTTGCCAGCCTCGAATCCCAGAAGTTCAAGATAATTGTTCTGGAAGATTGCAAGATTGTTCGATGAACCCAGCGAATGATGACCGCGCGGCGTCAAGTCAAACCCCATGGCGGCGTATTGCTCGACCGAAGCGTCGAGGTCGCCATGCACCATGACCACAACGTGATCAAGTTCTGGAATCAGTGTTTCTTTGTCGGTCATGTCCTGTGCCTTCATGTCTCTGAGATCGGGGCGAACATTTGGTGTAAGTGGATTGCCTAAGTGTTCCGGTGATCCGTCAATGCCTGACAGATCAGTTGATGGAATCGGGGATACTCGTGGGCAAACGCTGCCTGACCAGGGTCGTCCAGAAGGAACATCCCCAGGGGATAACGTCGTCGTTGAAGTCATATTTCGGGTGGTGGACCATGGCGCCCGGCCCGTTGCCGACCATGATCATGGCGCCGGGGCGTTCATTGAGCATGAACGAGAAATCCTCGCCGCCAAGCACCGGCGGCATTTCTGCAGACGTGTTATCCAATCCCGCCACCTCGGCGGCGGCGGCCAACACGTTCTCGACTGCCTCGGCGTTGTTTATCGTCACCGGATAGAGCCGCAAATATTCCAGTTCGCCTTTCGCGCCGAATGCTGCGGCGATGTGCTCGACAGCGAGCCCAAGCTTCTCTTCGACCATGTCGCGCACATCTTCATCGAGGCAGCGCACTGTGCCGCGCAGGGTTACCGTTGGCGGGATCACGTTGAAGGCGTCGCCGCCGTTTATCTGCGTGATCGACACCACCGCCGACTTGATAGGATCGAGGTTGCGCGACACGATGGTCTGCGCCGCCTGGACCAGCGCCGCCATTACCGGCATCGGATCGATCCCGTTATGCGGTGTGGCGGCATGGGCGCCGACCCCTTCGATTTTGATGTTGATTTCATCGACCGAGGCCATCATCGGGCCCGGGCGGGTCGTGAATTTCCCGACCTCCAGGTTGGGACGATTGTGCATGCCATAGAATTCCTGGATCGGAAACTTCTCCAGCAGTCCGTCGTCGATCATGGCCTTGCCGCCGGCGCCGCCTTCCTCGGCAGGCTGGAAAATAACGCAGACAGTTCCGTCGAAAGCGCGGCTTTCCGCCAGCGCGCGGGCTGCGCCCAGAAGCATGGCTGTGTGACCATCATGCCCGCAGGCGTGCATCTTGCCCGGAACCGTTGAAGCCCATTCCGCTCCGGTGTCTTCCTTGATCGGCAGGGCATCCATGTCAGCCCTCAACCCGATCGTCCGCCCGGACGCATTGCTCTGCCCCCGGATCACACCGACCACGCCGGTCTGGCCTATGCCTTCGTGCACCTCATCGACGCCGGCCTCGCGCAGGAGCCGCGCCACTTCGCCTGCGGTGCGATGCACGTCGTAGAGCAATTCGGGATTGCGGTGCAGATCGCGACGGAATTCCGTCAGTTCGTCAAGATGTCTTGCAACCCAATTCTCAATAGCCATTCGCCAGGTTTCCTATCCGTTGTCCGTGTCAGTTCAGGCCGCGCCACGTAGCTGCCGGGATGCTTCCACCGGCATCCAGAACCAACGCAACTTTTCACTTTCCGCATCAAATGCAGGTCCGACCTCCGGGGTGTGGCGCTCGGCCAGGTCGGCAATCTCGTGAGCTATCGCCAGGCAGGTCTCGAAGTCGGGGGCTGTTGTCGGCGCAGCGCCGTTTCCGAACCACATCTGGGCAAAATCCGGCGCCGCGTCTTCAATCGTTTCGACCATCCCGGGCAACGCCGCGGGATCCGGACGCCAGACGCCGCTCGCCGCGTCGAGACGGTAGGCAGGCAGGACCGACAGCCCGCGATGCGCGATGAATGCGATTGCGGCCTTGATCTGGTCTACCGTCTCTTCATCGAAGAACCAGCTGACCCCAAGCCGCGCCCAGCCGGGACGGAATACCGAGTAACCGCGGGCGACGGCGCGCTCATGAGCCCAGGCGGTGGCGGAATCGATGCCCAGAAGATCATGACCATAGGGCCCTGCGCACGAACATCCGCCCCGCGCCTGAATGCCGAAGAGATCGTTCAGCAGGGCGACCACGAAATTATGGTGCAAAAGGCGCTCGCCAGCCCGGATATTGAAGGAAAATATGCCAAGCCGCCGGGATCGCGGCGGGCTCAGCAATTCCACCGCCGGCTCCGCCGTCAGCAGGTTGTCGAGCCGCTGGGTCAGAAACTCTTCCTGCGCCGCAACGACTTCGTCGCCCATTCGCGCCTTGAGATCGAAGACCATGCCGGCGCGAATATTGTCGATGATGGCGGGCGTTCCCGCTTCCTCGCGCCGCTCGGGATCCTCCACGTAGACATGCTTTTCGGCGGTGACGTAGGAGACGGTGCCGCCGCCTGTCATGGTTGGCCGCTTCTGGTCAAAGATCCGACGATCGGCGACCAGGACGCCCGATGCGCCAGGACCGCCGGGAAACTTGTGCGCCGAAAAGAGCGCGGCGTCGATCCGGTCCGTCTCGCCGGGCGCGGATGCTCTCAAACGAACGGGAACATACGGTCCGGCAGCCGCAAAATCACAGATCAACAGGCCGTCATAAGCGTGGAGCAGGCGGGCCAGCGCAGGCAGGTCGGTGAGAACACCGGTCACATTGGACGCCGCCGAAAAAGCGCCGACGAATGGTCCGCCGCCCTGCCTTTCGCGCAGTTCTTCCGCGAGCGTGTCAAGGCAGAGTTCGCCGGCCTGGTTCAGAGGAATGCGCACGATGCGCGCTTTGGTCTCGCGCCAGGTCAAGTCGTTGGAGTGATGTTCGTACGGGCCGATAAAGACCGTCGCATCGGGCCCGAGATCGAGCGCGCGCGCCAACTTGTCCGCCGCCGCAGTCGCGCCCGCCCCGGCGAAAATTACCGCGTGGTCCTCATCGGCGCCAACGCTGGTTCTGATCGCCTGACGCGCCGCCTCGCGGACGTGTGTGGTCTGGCGTCCGCACCACGAAGTCTCGGTATGGGTGTTCCCATAGGCGGGCAGAATATGGTCGCGGATTGCATCCTCGATGAAACTCAAAGCACGCCCCGACGCAATATGGTCTGCATAGATCAACGAACGCGGACCAAACGGACCCGGCATCGGCATGGCGTCGCCAATCACCGAGCGGCGGATCATTTCGAATGTCAGGGTCGGAATTTGCATGGAGAAGTCGGTTTCGCGTCTGTTTGCAGTTCGGTCGTGTCAGCTTCCCCTTCATGAGGCACGTTCCCTGTAAAACCGTCAAGGTCATTTTGCGCATTTTGCAGATATTTTCTAATTCTAGGCCATAGATTAGTAAAATAGTGGAATGGAATTGCGTATTTTTCTCTTAATATAAAAAATTGAAACTCCAAGAATTGATCAAAACAACAGCAAATGCCTAAAAAAGCATCACAACACGCTTTGCCCGCAAAGTAATCAAATGGGGATGTGCAACCTGTCGCATGGCGATGAGTGCGGGGCGGAAGCCAGGTCGAATCCACGCGGGATCGTCATTCAGCATGCTCCATTAGCGGCACGGCATTCGGCTGTTGATCATAGGCTCTCGTTAACCGCTTGAGCGGTTGAGCCAGCGCAGAATAGCTCCGCGTATCGACTAGAAAATAGCCGACTGAGCGACCCGTCACCACGTGACGTGGTTCAATTTTATAGGGCAGCACACCATGACATAGGCGCCCACTGTCACCCATGTCTTGGGAACAAACGGTTACCTATGTCTCCGGGCTGTACAGAAAATAATTGGTGGCCCGGCAGGTGTAGGATTTGGCAACAAAATCAATGGAATATACTTCGAACCCAACACCTCTTGGCGTTTTGATTATCAAAAGCGTTTTTAGATCTACCCCCGAACCTGCGAACTCAAAATGCGATTTTTTCCGCCATCGTCTTTCAGCATTTTAGATCGTGACTGATCATTCCACCTGCCTGGTTCGAACGACTTTCCTCTCTGTCCGAGTCAGAAGATCCGGCGCGCATGAGCACGCCGGATCTGTCGGTTCAATCTTTTAGAAACTGCGATAGAACGCCGGGCAACTTCGCCGCGGAAACATCCGCGTTTCCGACCTCCTACTGGTCAGCGATCATTTTATCGATAACTTTGCGGGTTTCGGCCAGTTGGTCGAACTGGGCGATTGAGGAAACTGACACTACGGCCGAACCGGAGTCGTCGATCTGCCTTTTCAGCGCGGCGCCCACGCTCGAGTTGGGATTTGAGAGCTGACCGATACGCTCTTCTTCGCCCACCATCTCCATACCTTTGGTGACGAACCAGGCAGCAAAGAGGCGAGCTGCATTGGGATGCGGCGCATATTCTGGCACAAAGGTCTTCATACCGAGCACCGGCGTATAGTCAGCGAAAGGTCGAAACCGGATCGGCTCGCCACGCGCGACGGCGAGGTCGGTGGCATAGGCCATTCCGGTGCCGACTGCCGCCTCACCCGCCGAAACCGCAGCTCCGACAGCCCCGCTGCCAGCCTTGAGGATCGGGCCGTTGGCCAGAAGACCTTCGACAATGGAGACGGTCTCATCGTGGCCGATCTCATAGTTCAGGTAATCAACCGGCGCGATGTGATAGGAGTTGAGAGCTATCTTGCCATCCCATTTCGGGTCGGTCAGATCGGCGACGTTCTTCGGCAGATCGGCTTCGTCTACGAATTCAGGATTCCAGATCAGACCATAAACCAGATCAAACATCGAGAGCACGGTGTCATGCATTTCGGGCGGCACGCCTTCAGTGGCCTCCTTGATCCCCGGCAGGCTGTCGCCGAAGGTCGTGGTCCAGTCAAATTTGGCGATATAACCCTTTTCTACAGAAGGCCATAGGTCGTCGACGCTACCCTGTCCGACATCGCCACTGAAAGTCCCGGATGCGCTTTCGGCGTTCAGACGACCCATAAGGGCTGTTGGGTGCATTGGCGCCCATTCGATCTTTATATCGAGATCATATTCCTTTTTGAAGGCCTCGATCAGGCGATCGCGGTTGGCGCTGTTGGTCGGGTGCAGCATCAGCACGACTAGTTCACCTTCCGCCTGGGCGCCAGCAACCAGGTCCTCGACCGACTGAGCGAAAGCCCCGGACGTCAGAATCGCCGTTGCCACGGCAGCACTGGCGATCCGACCTATCGTTGAGTTGAAAAGCATCTCTTCCTCCCTTTTTCGCACATCGATGAGTCTGGTTATGTGCCTCCGCCAAGAATGTCGCAATGAGAGGCGTGAGTCAATTAAATATTGGACCTTTTTAATAATTTCTCCAAATTTTTGCATTTTTGATTATTTTACTGCATTATTACAACGATTTACTAATTTGGACTAAAGATTGTATTGTAGCGCATTTCATGACAAGACGTGGCAAACCGCAATGTTTGGAATCATCACGGCTTTGTTGTACTAAGACAGCGTGTGAGAATTGGTGGGAAAACCATGGAAAAAAAACCAGCGCTCAAGGCAATCGCGAGAACACCTGCGACCAGTATGTTGAACCTGGGTCCGGTAAAAATCCCTCGGGCTGCGGACGTTCTGGCCAACCAGTTGCGCGATGAGATTGTTGGCGGCAGGCTGGCCGACGGCGAAATGCTGCCGAATGAACGCGAGCTGGCGGAGTCATCTCGGCTCTCTCGATCGTCCGTGCGCGATGCGCTGCGAATGTTGGAACTGGAAGGGTTGATCGTCACGAAGCAGGGACGCAATGGCGGTTCCAAAGTATGCAAACCGGGGCGCGATACCATTGTGAAGACCGTGAGCCTGTTCATCTCGAGCCGCCGCACGCGGCGCGCGTCGCTAGTCGAAGCACGGGGTGCAATCGAGCCGTCGGCGGCGATGCTGGCGGCCAAGCATCGCACTGATGACGACATGGCCCAGATACGCGCCCTCCACACGGTGATGGAAGGAGGGATCAACGATCTCGACAGGTTCCTGCGAGGTAACATCGACTGGCATATGGCCGTCGTGCGCGCCAGCCACAACGATCTGTTGATCGCGTTCATGGAGTCGATCTCGCATTCGGTCTATGATGTCACCAATGACGAGACTCTGAACCCGCCGGAAGTTCGACAGCAAGTGGTCAGGATCCACGGACGCATTACGGACGCCATCGAAAAGCAGGACGCGGCCCAGGCGAGACGGCTGATGGATGGGCATGTGAACGCTTACGCCGACTTCCTGGGAATCACCTGAACGGTCGACGTAACTTGCGCCTACCCGGCTTGGTTCACGCCTGACGACACGGTGCCCACGGGTAAGACGGAAAAGCATTTTGCAACAATCTTCCACGACCCCCCAATGCACAGCATATGTAGCAAGTCGCTGAACCGGTAACCCGGTTCTCCCGCCATTTCCAGCGCCACAGCAGCGCAGTTGGGACCGGCCATGTATGCAGAGATTAAGCGGTAGTCGAACGGGCGGCTTTGCGATTTGTGTGAGGGACGGCCAGCGACGATGTCTATCCAGGTGCTGGCTTCGAAGCTTTTTAGCCGGTCGCCATCGACAAATTGCAGGTTGCAATGGGGCAGGAAGATATCGCGCAAGGCGTCGGCGTCACCCGCATGAAACGCGCGGGCATAGGTTTCTGCAAGACAAATCGGGCCGGTCATATCGGTCATTGGCAATCTCGTTCTGCGTTCAAGAGTTGTCGGAAGGGAGCGGCACGTGAAGCACCTGCTTAAGCCACCTTGCGCCGTTATGAAAATTGGTGACTGCGCTCCCCGGCGGCACGAGAGCATCAAAGGCCGGGATCAGTTCGCGTGGGAAAGTCAGGTCGAGAACGGGAAGCATTTGATCGAGCTGATCCATTGTGCGCGGACCGAAAAGAGGTGCGGCGACGGCCGGCTGGTCGCGGACCCAGGCCATAGCGAGTTGACCGGCGCTTACCCCGGCTTCTGCGGCCAGCCGAGCAACCTCGACACCGACCGCGATGCCGCGGTCTGTAATCCGGTCCGAATAGACACCGCCGCGAGTCACGGCTCGCGAGTCCTCCGGCAAATCGGCTTTGGAAGTATAGCGCCCGGCTAACACCCCTTGCGCCAGCGGGGCGTAGGGTATCAAGGATAGCCCGTAGGCAAGGCAGAGCGGCACCAGTTCGTTCTCGACACGACGATCCAACAAATTGTATGGGGGCTGCTCGACAATTGGGCGCACCCAGCCGCGTTGGTCGGTTAGCGCGACGGCCTCCATCACTTTCCAGGCGGGAAAGGATGAAGTTCCGACGTAACGTACTTTGCCTGCAGTGACGAGATCGTCGAGCGCACGAAAGGTCTCGTCCGCGGGAATGTTGAAATCAGGGCGGTGCAATTGCAACAGGTCGATATGATCGATCTTCATCCGAACCAAGCTACGTTCACATTCGCGGATGATATGATAACGAGAGTTGCCGCTGTCGTTGGGGCCCTCACCCACCGGATAATGGACCTTGGTGGCCAACACCACATCGTCGCGGCGCCCCCATTGAGCGATAGCCTTTCCGGCGAACTCCTCACTGCGGCCCTCGTTGTAGGAGTTGGCGATATCGAACAGGTTGATGCCCGCCTCAAGCGCCCGGAGCATGATTTTGATCGACATCTTCTCATCTGTTGGCCCTCCGAAATTGAAAGTGCCAAGCGCCAACGGCGCGACCTTGAAGCCGCTGCGGCCTAGAGAGCGATAGTCCACCTGAAACCTCCTTGTACTATTCTGCGGGAGCCAGTTTTGTGACGGCCGCGTGAGATTTGCGGTGGCGGCCGCTTTCCAGACGTGATGCGAAGAGCTGAACCGGTATCACGATTGACAGCAGGCCACCGACCAGGATTACGGCAAGCGCGGACGCAGTCGGGATCTCGGGTGTGCCCCAAAGAATATAGAGCTGTGACGCAGCCACCACGTTGGAGGTGGTAATCAGGAACAATGGGAAGGTAATGTCACGAGCGCTGTGTCCGGCGACCCAGAGCCAACCGTTGAGGATATGTGGCAGCAAGAGCGGGAATACGATGCGACGCAGCATGGTAAACCATCCTGCCCCGCAGACGAATGAGGCATTTTCCAGCTCACTGTGAATCTGGATCAGTGCGGCGTTCATGGTGCGTGTCCCAAATGCGATATAGGCGGTCACATGGGCCAGCACGATAATCCAAATCGTTCCATAGAGCGGAGTGCGCAGATAGATCAGCAAGATGGCGATAGCCAGGACCACCGGCGGAATGGCGATTGGCATGAATGAGATCACCTCAAGCGCCTTGCCGAGCCGACCCTTGGAGCGCACCGAGATCCAGGCGATCATAACCGATAGAACCATAACGATGGTAGCCGACATCAGCACAAGGATGATGGTGTTGACAAGCGCCCGGATAATGAACGACTGGCCGAATACATCGGCATAAT
The DNA here is from genome assembly GCF_019492055.1 of Flavimaribacter sediminis. GTDB lineage: Bacteria > Pseudomonadota > Alphaproteobacteria > Rhizobiales > Rhizobiaceae > Flavimaribacter > Flavimaribacter sediminis. The sequence continues at coordinate 73,169 of NZ_JAICBX010000003.1, forward strand.
TGTCGAAGGTCAGCCGACCCAGCGCCTCGATCGAAGGCACAGAATAGAACGGCAGGAAACTGGTCCAGACCAGCACCAGGAATGGCAACATCATAATGAGGAAGTAGAGCGCCACGAGGCAGGTTGCCGGCAGACGCCAGCTGCCAAGCGCACGTTTCGTGGGGCGGAATGCCTTGCCAGAGACCACGCGGAAGCGTTCGCTCAGGCGCACGGTGCGGAAATAGACCAGCACCAGAATCGCAGCCAGCAGCAGGAAAAAGGTGCCGAAGGTGGCGGTGAGTGAATAGTCGGGCCGCGAGATGTCGGAATTGGCGAGCAGGAAGATCTGTGTCGAAAGCACCGGCACCTTGGCGGTGAGGCCGATCACCAGAGGCAGGTCGAACGCCTGCACCATCGCCATAAACAACAGTATGCCGACCGACAGCAAACCCGGCACCAAGAGCGGCAGAGTCACAGTGCGAAACACGCTGAAACCGCCTGCGCCATGGACTGAGCCGGCGCTTTCAAGTTGGGGATCCATGTTACGCATCAACCCTGCGATCATGGTAAAGGCGGTTGGCACAATGGCCAGACCAGTGATGAATATCATTGCCTGCAGAGAATAGACCGAGATCACCGCGCCCTTTAGATCGAACATCCAACGCAGCAGCACGTTGAATATTCCGTTGCCCGGATTGCCGAGCAGGATCCAGCCGAACGCCATAACGATGGGCGGCACCGCCATCCACGAGAACATCATCGTGCGGATTGTCGCCTTGAACGGAAGGTCCGTGCGTTCGACCAGCCAAGCAATGCCAAAAGCGACGCTAACCCCGATTATCACGGTACCGCCTGCGTATTTCAGCGTATTGAATATCAATTTGGGAAGGCGGTCGTTGGTCAGCGCATTGCGATAATTTTCGAGCGTGTAGATATCCGTATCGAAAGGCAGTTCACCTGGGGGCGCGAGGCTCGTGCGGAACAGCAGGATCAGGGGCGCCACGACCAGAACCAAAAGTAGGGCCAGTAGCAGGATCGAGACAATCGTCACCGTCGGAATCGAACGTATTCTCTGGAAAGACGAGTTTGAATGCGTGTTTGTTATGGTCATCTCAGCGCCCTAACCCTGGTCCGGCAGCGCCACGCAGCGGTCGACGGGCAATTGCACGGTCACCTGCTCGCCGACCCGATGCGATGCGTAGGAACTGACGAAGACCCGCAGCACCTCCGAGCCCACGGCAACCTGAATGTCAAGAAACTCGCCGGTGAAACTGATATGACTGATAGCCCCGGTAAAGACGTTGGGGGCGTCGGATTTGGCTGAGTTCACAACGATCCCATGCGGGCGCACCATCAGCCCGACACGCTCGCCTCGAGCAGCCAGTTTGGGCGCAGGACAGGTCACTACGCCAAATCCGAGTTGTATTGTGCAGCGATCGCCCGAGACATCGATGATCTGGCCTGGCAGGATGTTCGAACGGCCAACGAATTGAGCCACAAACGCTGTGCGCGGGTTGTTGTAGATCTCGTCTGGGGTGCCGAGTTGTTCTAGTCGCCCCTTATTCAGCAGGGCGATCCGATCGGACATTGACAATGCCTCGGTCTGGTCGTGGGTTACGTAGATCGTGGTGGCGCCCACCGATTTGACCAGTTCGCGCAATTCGACCCGCATCGAGTCGCGCAGTTTGGCGTCGAGGTTCGAAAGCGGTTCGTCCAGCAGCATGATGGAAGGTTCATCGACCAGAGCGCGCGCCAGCGCAACCCGCTGCTGCTGCCCACCTGAAAGGTAAGGCGCGGGGCGGTCGGCAAAGTCTCTGAGGCCAACGCGGTCGAGCGCGCTCATCACCTTCTGGCGCACCTCGTTTCGGGGACAGCCGCCACGGCCATGCACCAGCGGGAAGGCGACGTTTTCAAAGACGGTCATATGCGGCCAGATCGCATAAGACTGAAATACCATTCCCAGCTTACGCTTGTTCGAGGGCACTACTGTCTGGGTGTCGCTGCAGAAGACCTTCCGGCCATCCATGGTGATCCGTCCGGTCGTCGGATGTTCGAGCCCGGCAATACTTTGCAGTGTCGTGGTCTTGCCGCAGCCTGAGGGACCGAGCAGGGTAAAGAACTCTCCTTGCCCGATGTCAATCGACAAATCGGTCAATGCCGGTTCCAGCGCTACACCCCGAGACTGCCCTTCAGTTGGTGGATAGGTCTTGTTTAGCCTCTCCAGAACCAGCATAGTTTCCTCCCACACCTATTCGACTGAACGACCTATCCGGGCACGCTACGTCATCTGCGTGCTCTCCCGGCTCTACGCCTGTCTGTCACACGAACAATAAGCATATGTCGGCAGCCGCGGTCAATATAAAAGGTCTAATGTTTTTATTTTTTGACTGAGAATCTCGCATTAAATGGTTTATCTATATGTTATTAATGGATTTATTAAGATATGAAAATGAGAAAATTTTCGCCATTGATCTTCTTGGACACAAATGTCATGTTAACATCAACCTAATAAAGAACAAGATTTCAGGAGGCCGTATTGAGAGATTTCAGCGCAAATCTTCGCACTTTTCAGCTTGACGCGCTTGGTGCGGCGATCCAACGGGACATCGATGCTGCTCTTTACGATGGCATGGCCGTAGGCATCCGATCCGGCGGAGAGACTGTCTACCAGCAAAGCTTTGGCTTCGCCGATCGCCGAACTGGTCGGAAGCTGGACGGTGACGATGTTTTTGCGATTCTCTCATTTACCAAGGTTTTTACCGCTCTCGGTATCTTCCAGGCAATCGAGAGGGGCGACCTTTCACTCACGACCCGGGTCGCCGACGTGCTGCCGGGCTTTGGAGCCAATGGCAAACAGAATATAACCATCGCCCAGCTGATGTCTCACACTGGAGGAATGCCGTTCACCCTCCCCGGCCTGACGCCGGAGATGCAGGGCGATCTGCGCATGACTGTCGATTTGGCCTGTCAGATCGCCCCGGTCAACCCGCCTGGCGAAGTGGTATCGTACAGTGCGCAGGTATCCTACGACGTCCTCGGCGGCGTGATCGAGGCATTGGATTCACACGGTCGACACTACCGCGAAATAATCGCCGACCAAATTTTTCGTCCTCTAAATATGAGTCACAGCGCGATCGGCGCACATCCCGATATTGCCTCGCGGCGTGTTCCGATCGTGGCGAGAAACGAGACACCGATGAACCTGGCCCTGATGGCGCGCGATGCGGCGATGACCGAAACCAGCGAATTGCCGGGTGGCGGCGGCTATGCGTCACTGGACGATATGCTTAATTTTGTGGCTATGCTGGAGGCAGGGGGCGTACTGGATAGCCGGTATGTCGTATCGCCGGCCGCCCTGGAGCTCGCGCGTAGCAATCATACCGGCCTGCGCCCCAACAACACGTTGGCGGCACAACGCGAAATGCGCGGGTTGGAGCCTTATCCGGCCTATCTGGGACTCGGATTCTTCCTTCGCGGTGAAGGGCTGTTTCCGATGCCCTTCGGCCAATTCGCCTCCGCCGAAACCTATGGGAGCATCGGCGCCGGATCGATGGTGTTCTGGTGCGATCCGAATCGCAACCTTTCGGCGGTGTTTTTATCATCAGGGCTCATGGATCAGGTAGACAGCCATCTGCGCTATCAGCGGCTGTCGGATATGGTGCATGCGGCGCTTGAGCCGCAGGTTAAAGGTGCGGAGTAGTCCGGATGGAAATTGATCCCAACACGAATTCGATGCTTGAGAACTACAAGATCATGACTGGTCTGGTGGTTCCACGCCCAATTGCCTGGGTGACGACGCTGAATGCAGCGGGCTCCACTAACCTGTCGCCGTTTTCTGCCTTTACCTTCTGCTCACACAAACCACCAATGGTAGCGATCTCGATCGGCCGCAAGGCGGGTGTCGTGCTGAAGGATACCGGACAGAACATCCTGCGTAGCGGCGAGTTTGTGGTAAACATCGTGAACAGCGCAGCACTGAGTGCAATGCATAACAGCTCGGCCATCGTGCCGCCCGATGTCAGCGAGGCTGATGCATTGCAACTGGATCAGCTGCCCAGCAGCACCGTTTCCCCTCCGCGCATCGCGGAAGCGCCTGCCAGTCTGGAATGCCGATTGCACCTGTCAATCCCACTGGGTGAGGAGCACAACATGCTCATGATCGGCGAAGTGCTGCGATTTCATGTGCGCGACGATCTGATCAACAATGGCAAGGTCGAAACCGTGGCGCTGGACCCGGTAGCGCGCTTGGGGGGGCCGAACTATGCCGGTTTGGGCGAGGTGATCCGCATGCCCGATGCAGTGCTGACGACGGTCGGCCGCTAGATTTGTCACACGAGACTACAACAGGGGCTGTCAGAACGGCGGATTTTGTGATCGTCGGTGGCGGCAGCGCGGGTTGCGTACTGGCGAACCGGCTGACGCAGTGTGGGCGCTACTCGGTGATTTTGCTCGAAGCAGGCAGTGGGCGGCGGCCGGTGATGACACAGATACCTCTGGGAGTCGGCCGATTGTGGAACAACCCTCAATATGGTTGGGGCTACCGCTCAGCACCAGAACCCGGTCTGCGTGGACGTCAACTGGAATTACCTCGCGGTCGGCTGCTGGGCGGCAGTGGTGCGATCAACGCCATGAATTTTGTGCGCGGGGCGGCGGCTGATTTCGATGCCTGGCATGCGCTGGGACTGCCGGGATGGTCCTCGCGCGACATGGCGGCGTCATTTCGTGCTGTAGAGCGTGTAAGCGGCGCGCTAGCCGGACCGCACCGTGGTGACTCCGGGCCGATTGAGGTCAATGAGACAACAGTTCAGGATCCGCTGATTGACATTTGGATCTCGGTACTGAAGGCGCAGGGTCATGCGTATATTCCCGATTATAACGCGGAATTCTCTGCCGGCGTCGGCCGTGCACAATTCAATATCGCGCGTGGACGGCGGTGCGATCCGCGCTCGGCCTATCTGGATCCAGCATTGAGACGACGGAACCTGACTGTCTTGAGCGGTCACCACGTGGCCCGAATCGCAGTGAGCCAGGGCCAGGCCAGCCACGTGATCGTGCGGCATGGCTTGGCTACGCTGCGCATCGTGGCGCGGCGCGAGATAATTCTGTCGGCAGGGACCTTCGGTTCGCCACATCTGTTACACCTTTCGGGCATCGGGCCGGGCACTGTGTTGAAGGCGGCAGGAATCGAACCGGTGGCCTTTAATGACGGTGTCGGGCGGAACCTGTGGGAACATCCTCGTGTCGCCATAGAGTTTCGCCGCCCACCCTCGTACATGCACCATCTGTTGCGTTGGGACCGGCTGGTGCTCAGGTTGATGCAGGCGCTGGCGCTGCGATCGGGACCGGTAACATGGCCGCTGGCCGCGGCGCATCTGTTCCTGAAAACGTCCCCGGAGCGGATCTCTCCGGATGTTCAAGTGCTGCTCCGGCTGTTCGACCCATCTCTGCAGCCGTGGCTGCTTCACCCACCTGCGGGCGACCGCTGGGGAATGGTGGTCTGCCTAGTTCAGCCCGACAGTCGCGGCCGGGTGCAGGCAGTATCGGACGACCCGATGAAAGCCCCGAAGATCACCACGGGCATCCTGAGCAACGCCGTGGACGTGGCCAGGCTGATTGGCGCCTGCCGAGAGCTTAGACAGGCAATGGACACGCCGGAGCTGGCGCAATGGACCAGGGAAGAGGTGACGCCTGGAGCTGGCCTGTCGTCAGAAGCGGACTGGGAAAATTTTGTGCGCGACACCGCCGATACGATCTTTCACCCTGGCGGCAGTTGCGCGATGGGCGCCGTAGTGGATCACCGACTGATGGTTCACGGTCTCAGCGGATTACGTGTGGCCGATGCCTCGGTCATGCCCCTACCGGTTTCGGGTAATATTCATGCCGCTGTGCTGGCTGTCGCAGAGAAGGCAGCCACGATGATCTTGTCCGCAGCTGGATAAATCATGAGTTAATATAGCCGGCTTTGCACAAAGCGCGCCGGAGACATTTTCTCGATCGCGGTTTTTGTAACGACATGTTTCATCGAACCGGATCAAAATTGATTTCGCTCATGGATTGAAGCGCCAGTCCTCCGCCACGAAAGCAAATCCGCAGCCACGCCGGTCGACGTGGCCAAGCGTAGGAAATGGCAGATGCGAAGCGGACATCAGCCATTTCTCGGTCGCGATCATGTCCAGCCCGCGCCTGCGCGAGGCGATGGCGGCATCGGCGTCCACGTCGAAGGTGAAGTTCTGGTCGAGGATGTGGAAACTATAGACCGGCGAATAGACGAGATCGCCGGCCAGGAAGAGCTGATCGCCGTTGCTTTCGATCATGAACCCGGAATGCCCAGGGGTGTGGCCGGTCAGCGGCATGGCGGTGATTCCGGGCTGCACCTGACCCTCCTTATCGAACAACCTCAGGTTCGGGTACAGCTCAGGCACCGTGCGCGCTCGTAACAACCAGGGGCGGTTGCGCTCAGTGCTGCGCTGCATCGCGAGATCACCCATGAAATAATCGAACTCGGCCTGATGCATAATGATTTCGGCGTTCGGAAACACCGCTCCGCCCTCGTCGAGTAGTCCGCCGATATGGTCGGCATGCATATGGGTGATCAGGATCGCGTCGATGGAGTCAGGCCGGATCCCCGCATATTTCATATTGAACTGCAAAAAACCCGACGTCGGCCCGAACAGCGGTCCGCAACCGGCGTCAACCATCACCCGGCGCTTGCCGTCATCGACGATATAGACGACCGTACCCATCCGAAATGGGCCCGATGGCAGGAAAGCCTCTGAAGTCAGCCGAGCCAGTTGGTCGGCTCCCCCCGAGAAGTAGGACGGATCCGCCTCGAGGTAGCCGTCGGAAATGATTGTCACCATAAATGAGCCGATGCGGCGGCGATAGATCGCTGGAGTCTGGTGTATTTTTGAAAAATTATCAACCATTTAATATTTCCTCTTCTATCGGGAAGAAAAGTCTATCAAGACATATATTTACAGCTACATCATCGAAACCGAAAACGCAATAAGCAGAAAACGAAATAAAAGGTTTGATGTTTTAATTCGATTGATGTTTAATGCTCAAATATGCGGGTCGCCAATCTGACCCGTCGACTTCACGGGGTATAATTACGATGACCGGAACTAGCGACGACGATGGAATGCTTGGCTGGGAAATGCCGGAAGAGCTACGCGCGTTGCGCGACATGGTGCGCAAGTTCATGACCAACGAGGTCCGTCCGGCTGAAGAGACGTTGCCGTTGGATTCGTTCCAGTTTCCCGAGGACATGCTGGAAAAGCTGCGAGATCATGCGCGTGCGCTCGGGCTGTGGTATGTGCAGTCGCCTGCAGAACATGGCGGAGCCGGCCTGAGCCTGCTGGGCCAGGTCGTGGTGGCCGAAGAGGCCGCCAAATGCCGGATGGGCGCCTATGTGCCGGCGGGCGGTGCATTCGGTTATGACCCGCCGAACGTCATCTTCAAAGGAACGCCGGACCAGATCGCTCGTTATGCCAAGCCGTGTATCGCCAATGGCGACAAGACATTCGTTGCTATCTCCGAGCCAAGCGGCGGCTCTGATCCGGCACGGTCGATCCGAACGCGGGCGGTGCGTGATGGCGACGACTATGTCCTGAATGGCACCAAGGTCTGGATCACCGGTGCAGGACAGGCGAAGTGGGGCGTCGTCTTCGCCCGAACGGGTAACCACAACGAGCGCGGGGGAATCACCAGTTTCATTGTCGACGTTAACACGCCTGGCCTTAGTTTGGAGCCGATCGAGGTGATCCGATCCTATTCGCCCTATCAGCTTACCTTCGAGGATTGCCGGATTCCCTCGGCCAACCGCCTGGGTGAAGAAGGCCAGGGTTTTGCGTTGGCGGAGGACTGGCTGGTTCATCAACGCGTTCCTTACTCGGCGACCTGTATCGGCACTGCGCAGGCGGCGTTGGACATCGCGCTGGACTGGACGCGAGACCGCGTCACCTTTGGAAAGAAACTGGCCGATCACCAGGCAATCCAGTGGATGCTGGCCGATAGCGAGGTTGATCTGCGCGCAGCGAGACTTCTGGTTTATCAAGCGGCGTGGCGCGCAGAGCGCGGCGCGAATATCAAGCTCGAGGCGTCGGTGGCCAAGCTTTTCGCCAGCGAGGCGGCAAATCGTGTAGTCGACCGTTGCGTGCAAATACTGGGCGGCATGGGCGTGGCGAAGGAACTGCCGCTGGAGCGCTGGTTTCGGGAGACGCGGATAAAGCGGATAGGTGAAGGTCCTTCGGAAGTGCACCGTATGGTGATCGCACGCGACCTGATCCGCAACGGCAGCCGCGAGGTCGATTGATGTCGATCGACCTTTTAACAACCGGCCACATTGCGCGGATCACTCTGAACCGGCCGGAACGCATGAACGCATTGGATGGCGCGCATTATACGGCGCTGGCCGAGGCCTGGACGGCGGTGCGCGACGACGACGCAATACGCGCCGTGGTGGTCACCGGTTCGGGCGACAAGGCATTTTGCGCCGGGGCCGATCTGAACGGGTTCACCAATACCGGACCGCCGCTGTCGGAACTCTGGAATCCGCAGCAGGGGATGCTGCTGAACCGGGGAATCGAGCTGTACAAACCAGTACTGGCGGCCGTGAACGGTTATTGTCTCGGTGGAGGCATGACGCTGTTGATGGCGACAGACCTGCGCCTGGCAATCCCGTCCGCGACATTCGCAGTAACCGAAGTAAAGCGTGGTGTAATCGCAGCAAATGGCGGCACCCAGAGGATCTTGAAGCAACTGCCGCATGCCATCGGCATGGAATTGTTGCTGACCGGACGCAGCATGGATGCAGAGGAGGCTTTGCATTGGGGGTTGATCAATCGCATCGTGCCGAAGGAGCAGTTGGACGACGCTGCGATGGAATTGGCCGAAGCGTTGGCCGCCAATGCCCCGCTTGCCATGCGCGCATCGAAAGAACTGGCATTGCGTAGCTATGACATGGACCTTCAGGCAGGTCTGCGGGCTGAACAGATGGCAAACCGGCTCATGCAGACGACCCAGGATGTGAAGGAAGGCGCGCGCGCATTCGCGGAAAAGCGCCCGCCGGTTTTCAAAGGGAAGTAGAGATGAACACAACCGGACCCCTGCACAACGTCATCATCATCGACGTGGGGCAAATTTATAACGGTCCATACTGCACGTTTCTGCTGGCCATGGCAGGGGCCAAGGTGATCAAGATCGAACCGCCCCGGGGCGATCCGCTACGGCGGCGCACAGTGGTGGGAGGCGCCGCCCTTCCCTTTGCGATGCTGAATTCGAACAAGGACATGGTGTCGTTGGACCTCAAGTCCCAGCGTGGCAAGGAGATTTTTCGACAGATGGTGATGCGCGCCGATGCTGTGGTCGAAAACTATGCGCCGGGCACGATGGAAAGGCTGGGCGTCGGCTACGAGGATCTCAAGGCTATCAAGCCGGATATCGTCTACGCAGCCGGATCCGGCTATGGCCGCTCAGGGCCCAAGTCACGCTATCCTGCAATGGATTTGACAGTGCAGGCGATGACAGGCGTGATGAGCACCACCGGGTTTCCCGACCGACCGCCGGTCAAGGCAGGACCTGCGATCGCCGACTTCTTTGGTGGCGTACACCTCTACGCCGGTCTGGTGACAGCGTTGTATGACCGTGCCGTGACGGGAAACGGACGGCTGGTCGAAGTGGCGATGATGGAGGCGCTTTATCCGTCGCTCAGTTCCTCGCTGGGTCTGTATTATGGCAGTCACGGCGATATTCCTCCGCGAACCGGCAATCGGCATGCCGGACTAGCCGAGGCTCCATACAATGTCTACCCGACGACAGACGGGCACATCGCGATCATTTGCGTGTCTGACCAGCACTGGATCAACCTTACACAAGCGATGAAACGGAACGATCTCGCTGAAGACCCGACCCTGGAGACCCTTAAACAGAGGGTCGAACGGATGGACGACGTCGATAGGCTGGTGTCGGAATTCACAAGCCAGTATCCAAAGCAGGAGTTGTTTGATCTGCTATCGGAACACCGCGTTCCCTGTGCGCCCGTGCGAACGCTGGACGAAGTGGTCAACGATGACCATCTGCACGCACGCGGAGCGCTGGAATGGATCGACCATCCGATGTACGGACGGCTTGCCCTACCGCGTTCGGCGCTGCGATTCCACGGCCAGGAGACGGTCGAACTGCGGCCGTCGGGCGAACTGGGTCGCGACAATGACGCCGTCTATGGCGACTGGTTGGGTCTTTCTCGGAAGGATGTCGCCTCTTTGTACGAAGAAGGCGTCATCTGATGCGCGGGCAGGTCGTTATTGCGGGCATCGGGCAAACCGAGTTCGGCAATCTGCCGGGGCGGTCGACTTATTCACTGAATGCAGAAGCGGTGCGTCACGCGCTGAACGATGCCGGAATCCCCAAAGACCGTGTCGACGGGTTGTTCGTCAAGTTCCCGACCTCGCGGTTCGAGTTCATGTATGGCCAGAAACTGGCCGAGACTCTGGGTATTGTACCACGGATCGGCGGGGTCTGGGACCAGGGAGGAGCCGCCAATGCTTCGATGGTAGGCTATGCGGCGATGGCGATTGCCGCCGGACAATGTGATGTGGCGGTAGTTACATTTGCCGACAATCCGAAGTCGGGTACTCGCCAGGCCTATGACAAAGCCTGGGGCCACGACCAGATTTACGGCTGGTTCGGCATCCCCGCCGGTTATGCGATGATCGCTCAGCGTCATATGGGGCAGTATGGAACCACAGCCGAACAATTAGGTGCGATTTCGGTAACTTGCAGGACGAACGGTGCGAGAAACCCGCGCGCGCAGTTGCAAAAACCACTGACGTTGGCCGATTATATGGACAGCCCGATGATCGTCGAGCCGTTGCGGCGCGACGACTGCTGTCTGGTCTCGGATGGCGGAGCGGCGGTGGTGCTGACCAGCGCCGAATTCGCTCGGCGTGAAGGGCTGGATAAAACGGTGCCGATCCTCGGTTTCGGACAGGGTCAAACGTCGTGGGAAGTGGCCCAGCGCCCGGACCTGACGACCACAGCGGCCAAGGCGTCGGCTGAAACTGCGTTTGCAATGGCGGGGCTTACGCCGCGCGATGTGGATGTCGCACAGATTTACGACTGTTTTACTATCACAGCACTGATGTCGCTGGAAGATTACGGGTTCTGCAAGCCCGGCCAAGGCGGCGATTTCTGTGCATCTGGCGCTATCGCGCTGGACGGCGAGTTGCCGATCAATACCTCGGGCGGACTGCTATCGGAAACCGGAATGCCCGGGATGCAGCTGATAATAGAGGGTGTGCGTCAGATGCGCGGCGACGCTGCAAATCAGGTCTCCGGCGCCCGGACCTGTGCGATTTCAAACCAGGGTGGGGTGATGCATACCCACGCGACACTCATCCTCGGACAGTAAAGGAACGACGACGTTGAACGCCCCCGATAACTTCCCCACCCCGGTGATCGACGCACTGAACGCTCCCTATTGGGATGCTTTGGGCCAAGGACATCTATCCTATCAGCACTGCAAGACTTGCAGCAATTCCTGGCTTCCGGCACGCAGCGAATGCCCCGGATGTCTCGACACCAATTGGTGCTGGCAAACCGCCTCGGGAGACGCCAGACTTGTCAGCTGGGTTGTCTATCACCGTGCCTTCGACCCGGCATTTCAGGAACGGCTGCCGTATAACGTTGCCATAGTGGAGTTGGACGAGGGCCCGCGGCTGATCTCAAATATCGTCGGGCTGGATGCCAAACAGGACATCGGCTCTCAGTTGCGGATCGACCAACCGTTGCAACTGGCGATCCGCCATGAACACGGGGTGGCTATCCCGGCCTTCGTAATAAAGGCTGTGCAATGAGCCTATCGGACAAGATAATCATTACCTGTGCGGTTACCGGCTCGATCCATACACCGTCAATGTCGCCGCATTTGCCGATTACGCCCGATGAAATCGTCGCATCGGCGCTCGGAGCCGCCGAGGCGGGAGCTGCTATACTGCATTTGCACGCCCGCAATCCGGAGACTGGCCGTCCTGACCAGAGCCCGGAAGCCTTTGCGCCGATCCTGTGCGAATTATCGCAGCGGACCGACGCGGTGCTTAACCTGACCACGGGCGGTGCACCCACGATGACAGTGGCCGAGCGGATCAAGCCTGTAGTCGAACATCAGCCTGAACTGGCTTCAATGAATATGGGCAGCATGAATTTCGGCCTCTATCCGATGCTGGACCGCTACACCGAGTTCAAACACAGCTGGGAGCCAGAATATCTCGAAGGAAGCCGGGCGAATATCTTTCGCAATTCGCTATCAGATATCGAACAGGCGATGGCCGCCTGCGGTAGAAACGGAACACGGTTCGAGTTTGAATGCTACGATATCGGTCACCTGTACACGCTTGCGCATTTCGTGGCGCGCGGGCTAGTGACACCGCCCTTCTTTGTGCAGAGCGTTTTCGGCCTGTTGGGTGGAATTGGGAACCACGGAGAAGACATCGCTCATATGCGCCGTACGGCCGATCGGTTGTTCGGCGACGATTATCGCTGGTCGGTTCTGGGAGCCGGGCGGCATCAGATGCGGGTGGCGGCGGCGGGGTTGACCCTGGGCGGAAATATTCGTGTCGGGCTTGAGGACAACCTGTGGGCCGGCAAGGGCCGGCTGTCCGTATCGAACCGCGAACAGGTGGATATCGCCCACGCGCTGGTCGAGGGATTGGGCTTGTCTGTGGCGACTCCGGATGAGGCGCGCGCGATCCTGGGGCTAAAAGGGTGTGCGAAGACCGGATTTTTGAACAGAGGAGCCATGATGTGACCGAGAAATCGAGCAAACCCGTCGCCTTTGTAACCGGAGCTAGCCAGGGTATCGGCCGGGCCATTGCCGAAACATTGGCGGCGCAAAACTATGCGCTGGTGATCGCTGCTCTGGACACACCCGAGTTGGCGGAAACAACCATGGCGTTGAGAACGGTGACCGAAGTTCTGACCCTGCCCGCCGATTTGGCGGATGCCACCACTGCGCCTGCGCTGATCGCTGAGGCAGTCAAGCGTTTCGGGCGGCTTGATGCCTTGATCAACTGCGCCGGGGCGACGCGGCGTGGCACCATCACCGATCTCAACGACGCGGACTGGCAGCACGGATTCGCAGTAAAGTTCTTTGGCGCCATTGCGCTGACCCGCGCAGCTTGGCCGCATCTGCGCGAAGAACGAGGCGCGGTAATCACGATTGCCGGAGCGCTAGCGCATTCGCCGTCGGATTCTTCGCTGATCGGCGGCACGATCTGCGCCGCACTGCTGAATTTCAACAAGGGACTGGCGGAGACCGGGCGGCGCGACGGGGTGCGGGTGAACGCCATCAACCCCGGATGGATCGACACTGGACGGCTGGGCAGCATGCTGGAGCAGCGTGCCAGCGATGCGGGGCATAACGATCTGGACCAGGCTGCAAGTGAAATGATCGCCGATCTGAAGATCACCCGGTTTGGCCAACCCGGCGACGTCGCAGGGCTGGTCACCTTTCTGCTATCGGATGCAGGCAGCTTCATCCACGGCGCGGCGATCGACATCGACGGCGGAATGACCAAGGGCCTGTAAGTGGGAAGGAGCCGAAGTGTTTACACTCGACGCAAAGGATTTCAGCTTTGCCGGCGCGGATCTCAGCCGCCCCGAATGTATTGTAGCTGAGCGAGACGGAACACTGTGGGTGTCGGACAATCGTGGTGCGATCACCCGTATCATTCCGGACGGACAACAGCAGCGGTTGGGGCGGATGGGCGGTAAGCCCAACGGCATGACGATGGCAGGAGACGGCAGCTTTTTGATGGCCAATATTGCTTTGCGCCGGTTCTATCGGGTATCGCGCAATGGCGAGGAAAAGGTGTTTCTGGACACGATCGAGGGCCAACCGGTGGGGGCCGCAAATTTCGTCGAGCGCGACCCGTTGGGGCGGTTGTGGCTGTCCGTGTCGTCGCGGCTGGAGAACCATCTGGAGGCGCTCGAGTCGGATATTCCGGACGGCTATGTGATCCTGCTCGATGAAAAAGGGCCGAGGATTGTCGCCGATGGTTTGCTATTCACCAATGAAGTGCGGCTGGATGCCGAAATGGGCTGGCTGTACATGGCGGAAACCCGCGGCGGGAGGGTATCGCGCGCACCAGTCTTGGACGATGGCAGTCTGGGACCACGTGAAATATTCGGACCTGAACCGATCTTTGACGGCGCGCTGATCGATGGTATCCGCTTTGATATGGACGGAAATCTATGGGTGACCGAAATTACCCGCAACCGGCTCTACATGATCGCCCCCAACGGCACGGCGCATATGGTGTTCGAGGATCCGAGCAGCGAGATCCTGGACCATCCGTCGAGTCTGACCTTTGCAGGACATGATTTGCGCACTGTGTATGTCGGCGGGTTGGGTCAGACTCGCCTTGCGACGTTCCGGGCGCCAGTAGCCGGGCTGCCCCCCGCACATTGGGTCTGATTGGGATCGCGAGCAATGACGAAAATACACTTGGGTTTCGTGAACGGAGCCTGGCAGGACGCACCGCGCGAGACGACACCTTGTACCGACCCGGCCACAAACGAGGTGATCGGCGCGATATCGATGACCGCACCTGAAGCAGTCCCAGACATTCTTGATGCGGCCGAACGGGGTTTTGCCCACTGGCGACATGTATCGCCGGCGCAGCGCGGCGAAATACTGCGTCGCGCCGCCGCGATCGTGCGGCGCGACGCTGAGGCGCATGGGCGCGCTATCGTCTGTGAGCAGGGCAAGCCACTAGGCGAGGCACGTATCGAGGTAGCGGTATCGGCGGAGATGATCGACTGGTCGGCCGCCGAGGGACAGCGCCAGTATGGACGGATCATTGCCCCGCGCGACCCGCGGTTTCAGCAGTTCGTGAAGCGCGAACCGGTGGGCGTATGCTTGCTGATCCCGTCTTGGAACGTGCCGCTGATGTTTGTCGCGCGCAAGCTAAGCGAGGCGCTGGCGGCGGGCTGTTCGGCGATCCTGATCGGCAACAAACAGGTTCCTTCCGCCGCAACGGCGGTTGTCCTCGCCCTGGCCGAGGCTGGAGTACCGGAAGGCGTGGTCAACCTGGTGTTTGGGTCGAACACAGCACTCAGCGAAGCGTTGCTGAGCTCGGGGCGTGTGGCAAAGCTGTCGTTTACCGGTAGCACCAGAGTGGGCCGGACGCTTTCGCGGATCGCCGCCGACCATGTGGTGAAGACGACGCTGGAGCTGGGCGGGCACGCGCCGACGATCATCGACCGCGACGTTGATGTCGAGGCGGTCGCGGCTACGACGGTGAGCAGCAAATATCGAAATTGCGGGCAGGTCTGCAATTCGCCCACGCGCTTGTTTGTGCATCGCGAAATCTATGATCGCTTTGCCGAGGCGTTTAGCACCGCGGCTACTGGCCTGCGGCTTGGGCATGGGCTGGAGGATGGCACCCAAATGGGGCCGCTGGCATCGGCCCGTCAATTGCAGCGCATCGAGATGATGACCGAGGACGCCCGTGCCCAAGGCGGACGGGTACTGACCGGCGGCGCGGCGCTGGAGGGGCCAGGTAATTTTTTTGCGCCAACAGTTGTCGACCAATTGCCCGAAAGAGCAGCGATACTGCGCGAGGAACCCTTCGGCCCGATTGCAGCGCTGATCGCCTTTGACGACGTTGAGGCGGCAATCGCGCAGGCGAATGCCCTGCCTTTTGGACTGGCCGCCTATTGCTATACCAACTCCATCCGCACCCAGCATCGAGTGTCCAACGGGCTTAATGCCGGCATGATAGGCATCAACACGCCACAGATCTCGTTGCCAGAAACGCCATTTGGCGGTGTCGGACTAAGTGGAAATGGGTCCGAGGGCGGCGCCGAGGGCGTTGCGGGATACATGACAACGAAATACGTTTCGCAGTTCGTGGCCTGAGCTGCGGTGCGCCAGTCAGCCGGCAATTTTCGCCGTCCGCATACTATCGACAAAAGCGCGCACCCGCGCCGTGTTGCGCAAATCGCGGTGGTAGAGAACCCATATGCCTTGGCTGGATTTCATTTCATAGCCCGTCAGCCTCTCTAGCCCAGGTTCGGCATTGCCAATCAAGGTAGGCAACTCTATCACGCCCATGCCCTGCAAAGCCGCATCGATGGCGGTGAACTTGTTGTCGGTATGACAGGCGCACCGGCCCGCAGGGAACAGGCGGTTGTGCCAGCTGTTGCGCAAGATATCGTCGTCGTGCGCGATCCAGTCGAGATCATCGGCGGACAGGCATGACGCGGCGTCCAACCCTCGTTCGGCCAGCAGCGAGGGTGCGGCGTAGAGGCCCGAATAGTTATCGCATATCTTGTAGCCGTGCAGTGTGTCCATCGGCGCGGCGGTAACCCTGACGGCGATATCCGCCTCTCGATTGATCAGGTTGGATATCTCGTCAGCTCCTTGCAGGAACAGATCGATCCCCGGATAGTTCCGGCCGAACGCGGCGACGATCGGGATCAGCAGGTAGTGGATAAGCACTAGCGGCGCGGTGACGCGAAGCGCCCCTTCGAGCCGCGTGTCCTGCGCCAGCGACAGGCGCGAGATGCGTTTGGCCCCAGCCTCTATTTCCTCGGCGGCGGCGATCAGCCGAACCGCTTCGGCGGTCGGCACGAAGCCGGTCTTGCGCCGGTCGAACAGGCGCGTATCCAGATTCTGCTCAAGCGCCGCGATGCGGCGCGATACGGTCGTATGGTTCACGCGCAGGGTTTCGGCAGCAGCGGAAATGCTGCCCTTACGCACTACAGCGAGGAAATAGCGAAACCCGTCCCAGTCTTCCATTCTGCATATTTGCAGCAGAACTCTGCATTATGCAACGTTTATTGCAGATTATCTGACGTGTAATTAAGCCTTAGTCAACGCCGTAAGGGACCACACGATGAACGAGAACAGACGTACTTTTCTGCAGTATTCGACAGCAACGCTTTGTGCCGGCGCCTTGGGCGAAGCGCTGCCAAGTGCTGGATTTGCCAAGGAGTCAACCGATCAGATTACCCTGACCGGGAGCAAGACTTGGCAGATCGGCGATATCAGCTGTACAGCGTTGCTTGATGGCGTCGTGCAGGTCGATGCCGCCATCTTTGGCACAGCCGAGCCTGATACACTGGCCGCTCTGTTGGCCGCGACAGGGCAGCCCGAGGGTAAAATTAACCTGGATGTGAACGCCTATCTGCTGGAGATCGGCGGGGAGAAGCTGTTGATTGATACGGGAACACGCGACATCTACGGCCCGACTCTGGGAAAACTACCCGAACAACTCGCCGCATTGGACGTTGATCCCTCCGAGATTGGCAAGGTTGTTCTGACACATATGCATAACGACCATACCGGCGGACTGACAGATGCGCAGGGTCGCGCGGTCTTCGATCAGGCCGAACTGATCGTGCCGGCGGCCGAGTGGGATTTCTGGACCAGCGAGGACAATTTCGCCCAGGCGTCGGACACTTTCAAATTCTCGTTCACCGGGGCGCGAGCAGCGGGTAAGGCGTATCAGGACCGCGTGCTCGTCATGCCTGATAATGCTGATGTTATGCCCGGATTTTCTGGTATCGCCCTGCCCGGCCATTCGATTGGTCATACAGGTTACCGGATTTCGTCAGGCCGTGACCAGATGATCATTTGGGGCGACACGGTGGTGTCTCCCGAGTTGCAGTTCGAGCATCCGGAATGGGCAAGCGCATTTGACGCAGATGCTGAACAATCTATCGCCTCGCGAAAGCGCATCTTTGATGAAGTTTCGGCCGACAGGATATTTGTTGCCGGAATGCACCTGCCGTTTCCGGGAGTCGGATATGTGTCACGGAAGAATAACAAATACCGCTTCGAGAGTGTCGTCTGACAAGGTGTACTTGGAACCGACGGTTGCGCGGCAGAACGGCTGCCACGAGCGCATCTACCGAACCCTGTAGCTGAAGATGGCACGACCACCGGGCATATAAAGTCTCACGGATTTGATCGCGGGTTCTTTGCGATGTTCTGACCTTCGACCTAAAATCGATAGACGGTGTCTACACGGGCCTTGCAGGCCTTCGCTGGTCTGTCGAGACCTGAAGATAGAGTACCGTGCGCTTCATGGGATGATCCCTAGGTTCGGGGTATCGATCCGATGTTCCGGACTTGGGTATTCATCGATCATAAACAAAGTGTTTTTTGAACAGGCTTGGTATTTCAATCCCCCTTCATCATCGGCTCAGACCTTCGCGCAACAACCAACGAGTTAGAGACCGCTTCTTGATTGAACTCAGCCATTTAGCGCGATTGCATCCCAGCTTGAAAGTGTTTGTTATTCAATTGAGAGCAACGCTTTTCGAATAGCATCGCAGAAGGCATGCAGCGATCCCACGTCGCCAGCTAGTCTCGACACCGAAACATCACCAATCGATATGTGAATACAGATGCGGATCCCAATCGGGAAATCTCCGAGGTCATTGGTCAGCGCATTTAAGCAGGGCTCCGTGAGAGGTTCCGGCGGAGGTGATTCCTCTGAATAAGTAAACATCCTCGCTTCAGGCTTGCGCCGGGGAGATGTGCATAAGGTCGGGCCCCAGCACGTAAAGAACGGCGTACTAAAATACCGTGCCGCCAAGAATGCGGTGGCTGTCACGGTGAAGCTGCCACAGTTCCTAGTCGATACCATCGCAGCAACACCGACCGGTGATATGCGGTTCATGGTCAAGAAAAAGGGCGAGGCCTGGACTTCGAAAGAGAGTTTCGGAAACTGGTTCAGCAAGTGCTGCCGAGAGGCCGGCCTCGAGACGGGTAAATCTGCCCACGGAATTCGGAAGCTCGCGGCGACCATTTCTGCAGATGCTGGCGCAACGACACACGAGCTGATGGCACAGTTCGGATGGAAGACGGTCAGTCAGGCGGAGGTCTACACAAGAGGAGCTGACCGGCACCGACTTGGCTTGCAATCTTCCAGTCGTGTTGCGGACCATATCGAGAACATAATACCCCGAACCTTGATATCGGGTGCGGGTAAAATTCAGAAAAACACAAATAAATCAACAATTTGAAAATAGATGGTGGGCCCGGTAGGTGTAAGATTTGGCAACAAAATCAGAGGATTCCACCCCGAACCCAGCAATTATCGCTCTATTGATATCATAAAAAAAAACTTAGGAGACGCACCGAACGTCGGTTATCCGATTTGATCGTTGGTTATGGGTAATTCGTTGGCTGCCTTCCTCTTCCATGGCAGTGTCAATTCCCTGCCATTGGTGATGCCCATCGGACGAACGAGAAGTATCAGGAGCATCATGATCGCCAGACCGATCTCTCGCAGGCCGGGCATGGCGATGACCTCCACGCCGAATATCTCGAAACCCGAAGAAAGAATTCGCAGGATCTCGCCTATCGCCGCCACGGCGAATGTGCCGACCACCGCCCCCGACAGGCTTCGCATCCCGCCAAGCACAAGCATCGCCAGCGATAGAAACGTGAATTCGAGATAGAACTGGCCTACTGCCAGAATGCCGAGGAAGTGTCCCTTCAGAACACCTGCGATCGCAACGACAGCGGCAGAAACAACGAACGCGAACAGACGCAACTGTCTGACGGGAATGCCGGAAGCCAGTGCCGCCGCTTCGTCCTCGCGGGAAGCCTGAAGCATGAGTCCGTATCGCGAAAACCGGAACACGAAAGCAACGACAAGAGCTAGTAGGGCGGCGGAGGTCGCCACGAAAAGATTGGTCTCGATCGGCAGTCCGACCAGAGAACTTGTCCCCTTTGTCAGAGCCTCGGCGTTAGAAAAGACCGAATGCACGATTGCAAGCCATGCCAATGTCGCGATGCTCGCTGCAATGCCCGACAATCGTACAATGACAACACCGATGACGGCTGCCGTGATCGCCGCCGTGACCGCCCCGATCGCCGCGCCGCCTGCCAGACCGACCTGGGTCGACAGTACGAAAGCCGGCAGCGACGGCAGGAAGATCTTCTTCATGGTGATCGGCAGTGTGAACCAGGCGGCGGAATATGCGCCAATCGCTGCAAAACTCGCATGGCCGAAGGACAGGACTCCCGAATTGCCGATAAAGATGGAAAGACCGATCACGACAACGAGATTGATCATTGCGCCGATCACCACGCGAAGCAGAAGCGGTGAACCGAATACACCTAGCAGCGAAACCGCGAGGATCATGAGCACCAGAATGAAGAGCGTCGGAATTGCGGCTCTCATCACACACGCTCCCGGGCGGCCGCGCCCCTGAAAAGGCCCTGTGGTCTCAAAACGAGAACGGCGATCACAACGATGTACACGAAGGCCTCGCGATAGGCTCTCAGTTCGGGTGGCAGGAATGCCTGCAGCAGTACGGTGACTACCCCGACCGCAAGGCCCCCGAAAACAGCGCCGACCAGGCTGCCCATCCCGCCAATCACCGTCGCGACGAAACCGACCAGAGCCAGTTCGAGGCCGATTGTCGGGGCAGCGACCCCCGTGCGGGCTGCGAAGAGAATGGCGACGACAGCAGCAAGCAGGCCGCTCATGGCAAAAGCCACCGCAATAACCCGGTTTGCCCGAATGCCAAGCAGTCGCGCCATTCGAAAATCGACGGCCGCAGCCCGCATCTCGATGCCGATCCGCGTCTTGCGAAGAAAGAGCGCAAATGCACTCAGCAGCACGATGGTCGCTCCTATCGTCGCAATATCGATACGCGGCACGCGAACCGATCCCATAACGATGGGGCGTGCAAGTTCCGGTAATATGTCCAAGCCGATCGGACGGGCTCCGAAAATGAGCACAAGGGAATATTGGAGCAGGTAGCTGACTGCGAAACTGGTCACCAGCAAAGTGGCGGGATCAGCGGTCCGGATGGGGCGAAACGCCATTCGCTCCACCACAAGCGCCAGGACGACGACGACGCAGATCGCGGCAAGAGCGGCCAGCGGAAACCAGACGCCGGCGCTCAGCATGAGAATATAGATGCCGATTGTCACGAATTCGCTTTGGGCGAAGTTGATCAGCCGCATGATGCCGAACAGCAATCCGATACCGAGCGCGGAAAGCGCGTAAATCGATCCGACGCTGAGGGCGTCAATAGCGGTTTGCAGGGCAAAATTCACGGCGTGGCGGCTTTCAGTGTTCCGAAGTATGCATCTTCCAGCGCCTGCCGCTCGAGAATTTCGGGACGGCCGGACAGGGCAACGGAGCCGCCGGTCAGGACAATCACATGATCGGCGATTTCACCGATCCTCGCCGGGTTCTGTTCCACCAGCAGCATCGCCACGCCAATCTCCTTGAGCTTCTTCAACACCGTATAGACAGTGTCCACCATGATCGGCGCCAGCCCGAGCGACGGTTCGTCCAGGATCAGTAGGCGCGGTTTCGACAGAAGCGCCCTGGCGATGGCCAGTTGCTGCTGTTCGCCGCCGGAAAGCCGCGTGGCCTGGCTCGTACGGCGCTCTCGCAGCACCGGGAACATCGAGTAGACTTCGTCGAATGCCGACGCCGTGCTGCCGCTCTCCTTTCGAGCGGTCATGCCCAGAAGCAGATTTTCTTCCACGGTCAGCCCTTCAAAAATATGCCGGCCTTCCGGCACGAGCGCGATGTTTTGAAAGGCGACCTTCTCGGGCAGCCAGCCGGTGATATCCGTTCCGGCGATCTCGATCGTCCCCAGCGCCGGTCTCACGGCCCCGGCGATCGCCAGAGTGAGCGTCGATTTTCCGGCGCCGTTTGCGCCCACGACTGCAAGCGTGTCCCCTTCCCCGATTTCCAGCGAAATATCGCGAAGCGCCGGGATGGGACCGTAACTTACGGAAAGATTGCTGACCTTCAGCAGCGGCATCAGTGACCGCCTCCTTCCGCGCCAAGATAGGCGTCCTTTACGGCGGTGTTGCTCTTGATCGCATCCGGATCACCACGTGCGATAACCCGGCCGCCGTCCAAAACGACAAGCCGCTCGCAGATGGACATGACAAGATTGATGTTGTGCTCGATGAGGAGCAATCCCATCCCGGTGCGATCGCGAAGTGCGACCAGCGTCCTGTCGAGATCCTCGATCTCATTCGGGGACATTCCGGCGGCTGGTTCGTCGAGCAACAGAAATTTTGGTTTAAGTGCAAGAGCGCGGGCGATTGCAAGGCGGCGCTGATGCGCATAAGGCAGGCTTCCGGCGTCGCTGTCCGGACGATCGGCGAGGTCAAGAAGTTGGAGAAGCGTGTCGACGCTTTCTGACCTGGAGCCCAGAACCGCGGCCGCGGCGGCGACATTGTCTCTGACCGATATACCGGAGAACAACCGGACAGACTGAAAAGTTCGCACGACTCCGGCGCGGGCTATACGGTCCGGCGAGAGACCCAGCAGAACGGAATCGCCGAGCTTAACGGATCCGGTTCGGGTCTTCTGGAAGCCGGAAAGAACATTGACGAGCGTGCTCTTTCCGGCCCCGTTTGCGCCGATGAGACCGACAATCTCGCCGGGGCCGATGTCGATATCGACATCGGCGATGGCCAGAAGACCGCCGAAATTGACCGTCAATTGCTCGGCAACCAGTCGCATTTCCATCTCGTCAGAAAGCCAGATTTCTCTTCAGAACTTGATATCCGACACTTTCTCGGCGGAAAAGCTGCCGACCGCCTTATGCTTGCCGTTCTCGATTTCGAGCACAGTCATGGGCCGCCCGGTGTTTATGTGAATATCCGGCGAAAACGACGTTTCACCGACCAGCAAAGGTTCGTCGGAGAACTTGTCGAGTTCGGCACGAACTGCATCAGTATCGAAGTTGTTGGCGCGCTTCACTGCTTCGGCCCAGGCCTCGATTACGGAGTATCCTGTCATGGAATGCGCGGTTACCGGCAATTCGCCGTACTTCTCCTGGAACTTCGTCACGAAGGCGTTGACCTCCGGGTTGGGGTCGTCGCCGAAGATGCTGCCATAAGTCGCGACATAGAAGTTCGAAAGATCGGGCACCGCTTCCAGCCAGTAGCTGCCGTCCATGGACTCGCCTGCAAGCATCGGCTCATCAATGCCGGCAGCGCGAATCTGACGGACGTAGGACCCGCCGTTGATAGCGCCACAGAACATGATCACGTCGATGTCATCATGGGACTTGATGCGGGTGATTTGCGGCGCGATCGATGTATCGTTGCCGGCATTGTACGCATCGACGTCGACAATGCCTTCAGGTCCGGCCAAGTCCGCGAAGCGCTCCTGAAAGGAGTTGCAGAGGGACTTGTTGTACTCCACCTGCAGGTCATTGAGCACGAAAGCCTTGCGGAAGCCGAGTTCATTGTAGGCGAATTCCGCCAACAGGGCGCCTTGTGCAATGCTGGCCGTCGCCATCGTGTAGGCATTGTTTCCGATACCCTGGGCGCCGAACTTCGGATCGGCGGCGCAGGAGGAGAACGCGATCTTGTTCTGGGCCTGCGCCACCAGTGCAGCCGGCGCTCCGAAATCGAAGTCGCAGGTCACCATAACCATGGCCGCGCCCTTGCCGAGAACGTCCGTGGCGGCATTTGCCCCCTCGGCTGGGTCCGATTTCGTATCGGCTTCGACGCTGACGATCTTCTTGCCCAGCAAGCCGCCTTCAGCGTTGATGTTGTCAATGGCGAGCAGCGCCGCCTTGCGCGGTCCGTCGTCATAGGGGGCGACGAAGCCCGACAGCGCAACCGGAAAACCGACAGTTACCGTATCATCAGCCGCATACGCCATGCCCGGTGCAGCAAACAAGGCAGCGGACACAAACATTGTCTTGTAAAGTTCTTTCATCTTTGTCTCTCCTTGGTTCTAGGGACGCTTTCCATACGTCGTTCTTCTCAGGCCGCGAAATCGGACCTGAGCCTTGAAGTTGCTTCCATGTCGGGTCGCCCGTTTGCATCGAGCGTGACCTTGTAGATTTGCTCGGCGCGTTCAGGCGTAATCCATCCTTCTGCCACATCCCTGGCCACTGCCTCGGGCTCACGTTCCTGTGGCGGTCCGTATCCGCCGCCGCCGCAGGATATTGAAAGGATCAGTTCTCCGTCGTTCAGCGTTACCTGAGCGCAGCCCTCAAGTTGTTCGCGGGCGCCATCCGGCAGCAGGCGGAACTGGTTCGACCCCATGGCCTGATGGCCTTCGCGCACGCCTTTGGCGGGGTTGTGCATCCCGTCGCTGACATAGCCCACCGAAAGATCACATCCGACCGGGCCGAATTCGACCGCAATCGAGGGCGCTCCCTTGAACTTTCCGGCGCCTTCGCTGTCCGGCACCAGCTTTCGGGATCTCACCCAAAGCGGTTGCCGCTGTTCGTCTAGCTCGACGCTGTCGAGACTGCAGAACCCGGCGTTCCCGACATGTCCGACAGTCACCCAGGCATCGGTCGTCGGAGCCCCGGCGCCACCGGTCATGCCGAGAAAAACCTGATTGATGAAGGGTTTGCCATCGCGCGGACTAGTTCCGGAAATAACGCCGACCGCGGGCGGAATTACGGCCCCGCACTCGGCCATTCCGGCCCCTTCCGCGATATCGGCGATGGCGCATTGCACGGGATTAGCCACACGGTCGGCGACATTGGTTGTCGCCACCGACGTCGAAGTGGGATGGCGCGGAATGCCGACGACACAGTTTTCACGCAGTATGATATCCAGCCGCCGAAAGCTGCCGGCGTTTTTCGGCACCGTATGGTCGATGGAATTGAAGATGCCCACCATCGCCGCCGTTCTGGAACAGGCTTCAGACAGATTGAGACCGCATGGCAGGCAATCCATATTGTCGGTCAGGTCCACGCGAATGCGCGCGTCATCGGGATCGATGTCGACATCGACGTTTACGAGAATGCCATCTTCAGGCGTGCCGGGGAAATGATCGTGCGTGCTCGATCGACGGGCCTTGCCGGCGGGCAGCGAACTGACGGCGTCGATCATGCGGCGTTCCGAATAGTCGAACCATTCGGATGCGAATTCCGTCAGCGTGTCCCAGCCGACCTCATTCGCCATCGCCGTGATTTCCTGCTCGCCGATGCGCGCGGAACCAAGCGCCGCAAGAAAATCGCCCCACCACTGGTCAGGCACGCGTATGCGCATGCGGCACATCCGGACGAAGTCCTCATTCGTTTCATAGTTTTCCTGGACCTTCACGGACGGGAAGATCAGCGCCCCTTCCTCGTAAACATCGACGGCCGACCCGTGGTAGGTAGTCGGTATTGAGTTGCCGATATCCGCCTGATGGGCCTTGGCGAGCACGGTGAAGCGATGTCTGCCTTCGTCATCCATGACCGGAACAAGGATCGTGTGGTCGGCGGCGTGGCTGCACCCGTGATAGGGCGAGTTGTTGAGATAGGCGTCGCCGCGCTTGAGTCCCTTTGACAAGTCCACCATGTGGCGCGCCATGATGTCCGGACCCGAAAGAACGTGGATCGGAAGCCCTTCGTTGGCGACCAGCAGATCGCCTTCTGCCGTTGTGATGCAGCAGGAAAAATCACGGGCGATGTTGAGAACCCCGGAGCGACCGGTCCGCAGCAGGGTATTGGCCATACTTTGCGCAACACCCTCAAAGCGATGGTTTAGCAGTGACAGCTTTACCGGATCCATAATTCGCTTCTCCTTGCGTCAAACGTCGATAACCAGCGTGCCCGAGGGCTTACGCCTCGCGACAGCGCCCGGGTCGACGACAATGGTCGTGAATGAATTTTCAATAATCGCCGGCCCCTCGATCTCGACGCCGGGCTCGATGTATCCGAATGGGAAGACCTTCGATTCAATCCATCCTGTATCGCCGAAATAGGTCTTTCGGGCCCGCGGTTCGCCGCTCTCTTCGTTGCTTGAAAGACGCAGCGCCGGGGTTTCCGAGAAGCTGCAGCTCACCTGCGCGGTCCAGCCGATGATCTCGATTGGCGAGGCCGGATCGGCAAATGAGAAGAGCGCCTTGTGGGCGGCATGGAAATCTTCGATGAAACCATCGACATCGGCTTGTGTCGCCAGCGAATTGCCCCGCAGCGGCACTTCGATATCCCAGACCTGGGTCGCATAGCGGGCGCTGACACGGAATTCCGTTCGCGAACCGAAGGAATTGGCGCCGGGGCCCTCTGCAAATTCACGACACCGCTCGCCAAGACCGTCGAGCACCCGCTGCGACCCTTCGTGGTCGAAATCCGCCGTCGTGGCGAAGAAAGCGCCGTAATACTCGGCCTTGAGGTCCGACATCAGCGCTCCGGCCGCTGAAAGGGCGGCGCCCACTTCCGGGATGATGAGCTGGCGGCATCCGAGCCGCCGGGCGATACGGACTGAATTCAGGCCCGCCGCGCCGCCGCCGCCGACCAGCACCACCTCCTGCGGATCAATGCCCTGGTTTACCGTGATGTCGTTAATCGCCTGGACCATGCTTTCCGTGGCGATTGTTATGATCGCGTCAGAGGCGGATGCGACATCAAGGCCGAGTGGTTCGGCAACGACCGTCCTGATGGCGTTTTCCGCCGCGTCCAGATCAAGCGACATTGATCCGCCGAGAAAGAAATCCGGATCGATGTGGCCGAGCATCAGCGACGCGTCGGTGACCGTCGGCTGCGTTCCGCCTCTGCCGTAGGCGACCGGCCCGGGATCCGAGCCCGCGCTTTGCGGACCGACATGCAGGAGACCGCCGCTGTCGATCCAGGCGATAGACCCTCCTCCGGCGCCGACGCTTCTGACGTCTATCCACGGAAGACCGATCATGACGCCGCGATAACGCGGTCCGATCCAGGTTTCGCGCGACGTCGGGATGCGGCCTTTTCGCACGATCGAGACGTCATAGGTGGTGCCGCCGGTGTCGGCTATGATCGCATCCGAAATCCCGCTGTCCTGTCCCGCGAAAAAACGGCCGGCGACAGGCGCCATCGATGGCCCTGAATTGACGATGTGGATGGGAGATTCGGCGGCGTCAGCCGCATCGATGACGCCGGCCTGCGACGTCAACACCAGTGTACGACCGTTGAAACCTGCGTCGCGCAAACGCCCCTCCAGCGACCGCATGTATCTGCCCATCATCGGCTTGAGCGATGCGTCGACCACGACCGAGGATGCACGGCGGAATTCACGAATTGCAGGATTGAGGCGATGCGACAGCGTGTAGGGAACGTCGGGCAGATGTTCCTCGAACAGCGCCGCTATCTGCTCTTCGTGATCGGAGTTGGCTATCGACCAGAGCAGGCAGACGCCGACGGCTTCCACCTGCTTTTCCTTCAATGCTTCGATGATGGCCAAAACAGCGTCTGTTTCCAGTGGCTTGATGATGGAACCGTCCGCATAGATCCGTTCCGGAACCTCGAAGGTCAGCCTGCGGGGGACATAAGGTTCCGGGAATTTCTGCGTGAAATTGAACGTGTCGGCGCGGCCGCCTTCGCGCAGGACAAGCATGTCGCCATGTCCTTCGGTGGTTATGAACGCCGTCTTTGCGGTCCGTCCCGTAATAATGGCGTTGATGGCGTGGGTGGTGCCGTGAATGAGAATGCCGCCCCTGGACAACAATTCCTCGCGCGGCATGCCGAACGCTTCGGCCGCGACGCCGAGCGCATCGAGAACGCCGGCTACCGGATCTTCCGGCGTCGTGCGCGCCTTGAACATGGAACAGCTTCCGTCGTCGTTCTCGACAACGAGGTCGGTAAAGGTTCCGCCGGTATCAACTGCAAATCGCATCTTCGTCCGTATCCAGTATCTTCTAGGGTGCAATCGTGGTTTCTATGCCGAGTGCATCGCGCCAGCGTGTCGACCGAGCGCGCATGACGTCCAGAAACATGTCGACTTCCGCGTCTCCGATCGGCAGCGACAATGCGATCAGACCGCGGCGTGCGAGGTAGACGCCATCCTCGAGCAGATCGAGGAAAACGAGCTCGCGTATGGCCGGATCACACGCCTCGAGATCCGCCGGACTGTTCGGCGTGTCAGGCGTCGGATGCAGGCCAATCAGCGAGCCGAGACCGGTCGCGACAAATGGCAGACCCGTTTCGCGAAACAGCCGGTTGAGAGCTTCCCGCAGCGCGTCTCCGCGCGCGTTCAGCGCTTGAGCGGCTTCCGGCGTATAAACCTCGCTCAGCGCGGCGACGCCGGCGGCCATGGTCAGCACATTGTTGTTGAACGTGCCGGCGTGCGGCAACGCTCCCGGACGGGCGGGATCGAACAGGTCCATGATATCGGAGCGACCGCCAAAGGCTCCGAATGACATGCCGCCGCCGATATATTTACCCAGTGTAGTCAGATCAGGCCGGATATCGAGTTGCTGCTGGCGACCGCCCGCCGCCAATCTGGACGTCATGACTTCGTCGAAGATCAGAAGCGAACCTGTAGCGGACGTTTCACTGCGCAGCATTGAGAGAAACTCCGGATCACCCGGAATGCAGCCCGCCGAGCCCTGCATCGGTTCCACCAGCACTGCAGCCAGATCATCCCCCTGCTGCCGGATCAGCTTCTGTGTTTCCTCGAACCCGTTGAATGGCGCAATCACGAAGTGATGGGGCACATTCACCGGAGACCCGGCGCCGCCGCCAAAAGTCAGCAGACTGCCGTGATAGGCGCCGTCGAAGACAAGGATCTTGTCCCGCCTTGTAAAGGCCTTCGCCAGCGCGATCGCCAGTAGATTGGCCTCGGTTCCCGAATTGGCGAAGCGCACACGCTCGATCGAGGGAAATCGCGAACATACGAGATCGGCGAGCCGTGCCTCCAGTGGACCATGACCTCCGAGATTGATGCCATTGCCCATCGCGCCGACGACGGCTTGCCTGATTACCGGGTCGGAGTGACCAAAGATGCCGGCGGTGAATTCTCCAAGAAAATCGACGTAACGATGGCCGTCGGCGTCTTCCAGCCGGCATCCCTCCCCGCTGACAAAGGTAAGCGGAAAGGGATCATAATAAAGCACCGTCCTGGTATTGCCGCCCGGCAGAAATTGCGAGGCCCGACCGTGCAGCTTGAGGCTTTCCGGGTTTCTGTCGATGAACCCCTGCCGTGCATCGACCAGCGCTTCTTCGAGAGCAGAATAGTTCGGAATTTTGTGACCGGCGGTTGGGTCGGACGACATGCGAATTACCTCAATCGAACAAAAGGTTTGGCAGCCATGTGGCCGTCTGTGGGACCAGCATGACGATCAGCAGGACCAGCACTTTGAGTGACAGGAACGGCGCGATGGACCGGTATATGTCGAGCATCGTTATGCCCGGCGGCGCCACCGCCTTCAGATAAAACAGGGCGAACCCGTAGGGGGGAGTTTGAACGGCAATCCCCATGTTGAGGATCATCAGGATTCCGAACCAGATCGGATCGTAGCCCAGCGCAACCGCAATCGGCGTATAAAGCGGCGCGCAGACGATAACGATGATCATCTCGTCGATAATCAGTCCGAGAAGAATCATCGACAGCTGCATGGTCAGGATAATGGCGAAAGGCGGAAGATCCGACTCGACAGTGAACCGGGTGAGCATGCGCCCGGCCCCCATCAGCAGGTGGAAATTCGAGAAGACAGCCGCGCCAAGCACGATCCAGGCGACGACCGTCGTGAGCTGCCCGGCCTCCAGGCTCGCATCCTTCAGAACACGCCAGTTCAACTGACCGTAGGCCAGAGCCACCAGCAACGCTCCGACCGCTCCCAAGCCGCCGGCTTCTGTCGGGGTGGCCACGCCCAGAAGAATAGTGCCGAGCGTACACAATATCAGCAGGAAGGCGACGCCGCCGTCACGAACGGCAAGCGCCTTGTCCTTGCGGGACGGCCGGGTATCGATCGCCGGACCCGCTTCCGGATTTCTCCAGCAGACGAGCACGACATAGGCCACGAACAGGACGATCAGGATAAACGCGGGAATGAGGGCTCCGGCAAAAAGCTTCCCGATCGAAGTGTTCGTTGTGGCGCCGAAAATTATCATTGGAACGCTGGGCGGGATCAGGATGCCCAGGCTTCCCGCCGCCATCACTACGCCGAGCGCGAGGCGCCGGTCGTAACCACGTTGCAGCATCGGCTCCAAAGCGACTGAACCGGCGGTCATGATGCCTGCTCCGATGATGCCGACCATGGCGCCGATCATGCTGCAGACCCCGATGACGCCGATCGCAAGGCCGCCTCTCACCCGTCCCGATAGAACATAGGCGGCATGGAACATCGATTCGCCCAACCCCGAGCGAACCAGCATCTGACCCATGAAGATGAAAAGCGGAATCGACAGCAGGATGAAGTTCGTCACCGAGTTCAAACCGGTGCTCGGTATTAGCTTGTAAGCCTGCGGTCCCCAGGTGAACGTAGCGAAGCCCATTGCAACAGCCCCGAGGCCGAAACCCACGGGGACGCCGAGAGCAAACACGACCAGAACACTTGCAAACAGAAGGATCGTGAGAATCTCGATACTCATTGCTCGGCGGCTCCGTCGGCAAGAATTGTCACCGCCTTGATCATGTTCGACAGGAGTTGCACCAGGATCGCCGCGGCGCCAACAACGATCGGGGCCAGGAACAGGATGAGCGGGGGAGCCCATTCAGTCGGTCTGCGCGATCCCGTCTCGAGCGCATCGATTGCGATCAGGCCGACCTGCCAGACTACCAGCACCATGAAGAACGCGATGATCGGCGCTCCGACGATATCGAGGATTGCCCGCCCCTTGTCGGAAAAGCGGGAATAGAAGATGTCCACCCTGATATGCGAGTCCCGCTTCATGGCGAACGCGCCGCCAAGCATTCCGACCCATGCGTAGATCATGAGCGCACTGTCATAGACCCAGATGGTCGGAGCGGAGAAAAGATATCTCGCCACGACCTCGATGGCTATGACCAGGACCATGACCGGCATGAGCAGCGTGAGCAGGCGCCCACTCAACTCACTCAGCCGGTCTATGGTCCGTGCCAGGGAGGACAGCATCACGATCTCGCCTGCCTCAGGCCCCTATCGCAGCGAGATAGTCACGCTGAACATCAATCAGTTTCTTCGAAAACGGATCGGCTTCCGCGTACTCTTCCCACACCGCGGCCGCCGCCTTTTTCCATTCCTGCCGGTCAGCATCGGAAGGCGGCCCAGTAAAGGTGGCACCTGCCGCCTCCATTTCGGCGACCGCGCCGGCAACTGTCGTGATCGAGAGCCCGACATGTCCGAAACAATGTTCGACCTGTGCGACCTGAAGCAGCGACTGAAGATCCGCCGGCAGCGTTTCGAAAGCCTGCCGGTTGACGATCGTCGGCGCAACCTGGGCGCCTGAAAGCGGCACTGGATAGAGATACTTGGCCTGCTCGTACCATTTGCCGTCGCGGTAATCGATCAGGTTGGAACTTGCGCAACCGTCGATTACCCCGGTCGCAAGACTCGTATAGACTTCCGAAAAGGCCATCGTCACCGGAGCAACGCCAAGCTGGCGCATCTGGTTGCCATAGGCTCCCGGCGAACGCAGCTTCATGCCCTTTAGATCGGAAAGCGCATTGATCGGTTCCTTGGTGAGCACATAAACGCCAGGCTGTATGCAAGGTCCGAGGTGAACCAGCCCGTGGCTGCCATAGGCTTCATCGAGAACCGGCGCCCATCCGCCCATCGAAAACAGCGTGTAAAGCTGGTCATAGCGCTCCGGACCACCGGGCAGTCCGAGCTCGACGACACCGGACGGCATTTCCCCGGCATGCAGAGCCATGTACGGCGAACCCATTTCGACGAGGCCGCTTTTGGCCGCGGCGAAGACCTCCGTCGCGCCGACGCCTTCCCCGTCATACACAACGTCGATGACGAGGCGACCGCCGGATGCTGATTCAACACGTTTTGCGAATGCGTCATAGGCAACACCGAACGAAACGCCTCGGGGATACAATGTCGCCATGCGCCAGCGAAAAGTCTGCTGGGCGATGGCTGGCGCGGCCAGCGCAGTGCCGGCGGCTGCGCCGGCGACAGTCATTCCAAGGAAATTGCGTCTGTCCATGATCCAACTCCTTTGCTGAGTGATTGAAAAGATCGGGAACCTCTAGAACCCGACCATGTCTCCTCCCTTGAGGTTGAGGATTTCCCTCGCTTCGTCCGGCGTCGCCACTTCCAGGCCAAGCCCTTCCACAATCATGCGAATCTTGCGCACCTGCTCTGCGTTCGACTGCGCCAGCTGCCCGCGACCGATATAGAGAGAGTCCTCAAGGCCGACACGCACATTTCCGCCCAGCAGCGCCGACTGCGTCAGGAACGCCATCTGCTGCTTGCCGAT
Organism: Flavimaribacter sediminis; assembly: GCF_019492055.1. GTDB lineage: Bacteria > Pseudomonadota > Alphaproteobacteria > Rhizobiales > Rhizobiaceae > Flavimaribacter > Flavimaribacter sediminis. The sequence goes on from NZ_JAICBX010000003.1 coordinate 105,266, forward strand.
ACCGAATGCGGAGAGACGATAGTCCGAACCGAAGAGCCGGTCGGCTACCTGCTTGAAATAGACAAGGTTCTCCAGATCACCGCCGACACCGCCGGAAATTCCGAAGATGCCTTGGATGAAGAACGGCGGCTTCACCAGATCGCGATCGACGAACATCTTGAGGTTATAGAGATGGCCAATATCGTAGCATTCGAACTCGAAGCGCGTGCCGTATTCCTGTCCGACCTCTATCATGATGCGCTCGATCATCTCGAACGTGTTCGGATAGATCATCTTCCAGGTGCTTTCGATGTAGTCCTTTTCCCAGTCGTGCTTCCATTCGGTGTATTTCTTGCCGAGCTGGGCGACCGAAAAGTTCATCGATCCCATATTGAGGCTGGTGACTTCAGGCTTCGCGCGATGCGCAGGCGCCAGCCTTTCGTCGAGACTCATGCCCAGCCCGCCGCCGGTTGTCAGATTGAGCACGGCGTTTGTCGCTTGCTTGATCCTTGGCAGGAACTGCATGAAGAGTTCGGGATCCTGCGACGGTTTGCCGGTCTCGGGATCTCGCGCATGCAGATGGATGATCGCGGCTCCCGCCTCCGAAGCCTCGATCGCGGAAGCCGCAATTTCGCTTGGCGTAATTGGCAAATGCGGAGACATCGTTGGCGTGTGGATGCCGCCGGTGACCGCGCAGGTGATGATAACCTTGTTACTCATGAACCTTTTCCGTGTTGTCCAAACTGTTCTTGAGCGCCAGCAACTGCATCAGCGCCTTGTCGCGCCAGCGCATTCGGTCGCGAATGTCGCCGGATTCCACCGCCGCCCGCCGGCACTGCTCGATTTCCTGAAGAGCGCTTTCCGGCCACGGCTTCGTCACGAGAAGCTCTTTTCCCATCTGCTGATAGTATCGGCCGTAGCGCGTGGCGTAGTCGAGGAAGCCATCCGGGGCGTTCATGTCCATTGTCTCGAACGGCCCCATGAATGCCCAGCGCAGGCCAAGGCTGTGCTTGACGACGGCATCGAGATCGTCTGGCGCGATCACACCATCCGCCACCAGAGCGACAGACTCATTGACCAATGCCGTCTGCAGCCGGTTCATCACGAAGCCGACGATTTCCTTTTGAACAACGACCGGGACCTGGCCGACGGAAGCAAGAATTTCGCATACCTTGCCAACGCACTCGGCATCGTTCCATGGAGCAGGCGCGACTTCAACGACCGGCATCAAATGCGGTGGATTGGCCGGATGCGCGACGATACAACGCGCCCTTCCGGGCACATCGGCGAGGAAGCTGCTTCCGGGCATCGTGCTCGTTGAACTTCCGATAAATGTTCCGTCGGGCGCCAATTCATCTATGGCCTTGAAAATTGAATTCTTGATTTCGAGATCTTCGGGAAGACTTTCCTGAACGTAGGATGCGCTGCTGACTGCGTCTTCAAGATTTTCGCTGACACTGACTGAGGCCCTGGCCTGCTCTGGATTATCGACCATTCCGAGCGCCGCCAGGTCGTCGATCGCATCCGAGACGAACTCTAGCGCGGCTTCGCTGGCGGGCCGATCGCGATCCCAAAGTCGGACCCGCCACCCGGAGCGAGCGAAAACGACAGCCCATCCCCTGCCGATAAGGCCTGTACCGACAATCGCGACGGAAGGCGCGGTCATGCTCATTCCTCCCACTCGACATTGCCGTCGACGCCGATGAACTGGCCCGAGACATGTTTGCCATGAGGAGATGCAAGAAATTCGATCATCGCCGATATATCCTCGGGGTCGATCAGCGTCCGCATTGAAACGTAACGAAGCATCGCAGCGGCAAGATCTTCGGGGTCCATTCCGAGCGCGTCCGCCTTCGCATCGATGACGCGCTGTATCCGGTCACCCCGAATCGGGCCGGGCAAAATCGCGTTGACGCGAATGCCGTCCGGGCCGAGCTCCCGGGCAAGATTCATGGTCAGGCTCAGAACCGCGCCCTTGCTGACAACGTAAGGAAGGCGCAGCGGAAGCCCGACCTTTGCGCTGCCCGACGACACGTTCACGATCAGACCGCTTTTCTGCGCCTTCATCAAAGGGATAGCGGAGCGGGCGAACAGGAAATGGCTGGTCACGTTGACCCGCAGCGACTCGTTCCAGTCATCGAGGGAGAGATCCTCCGCGCGACAGGTCGGACCGGCGATTCCGATATTGTTTATCAATACGTCGAGGCCGCCGGCGTTTTGCGTCACGGTGTTAAAGATTTCCAGGACTGAGCCTTCATCTCCCGCATCCCCTGGGACCGAGACAATGCCCTCGCAATCTGCTTCGAGCGCCTTCACGGCGTCCGCGTCCACATCCGAAACGAAGACCTGCGCCCCGCCCGCGGCAAACCGTCTTGCAGTGATATTTCCCAGTCCGCCGCCCGCAGCATTAACGAGCACGCGCAACCCTTTCAGATAGTCGCGATCCACGAAGTCTCCGCCTCTGCCCCTCTTATATTTCTGATATAGCACTTTATGTCGTTGGCAGAATGCTGTCAATCTGATATTTCAGAATTGCCAAGGAGGCGATTCGTCATGGCTGAGATGGTCAAGGCCAAGAGAAGAGGCCGCACCAAACTGCAGGCTCCGGGCCTGGAGCCGGTGGATCCCACCGCCGAGGAATCGGTTGAAAAGCAGGTCTACCGGCGGATCCGGCATGGCCTGATGACCGGTCTCATTGCGCCGGAATCCACCATGACTGGCCGTTCACTCGCCGAAAAACTGCAGGTCAGCGTGCAACCCGTACGAGACGCTCTGAAGCGTCTCGAGGCCGACGGCATTCTCGAGGGACGCTCCAAAAGCGGCTTTTATCTCCGCCCGATGACCGGAGAAAAATACTGGGAAATCACCGAAATCAGGGTTCGGCTGGAAGGGCTGGCGGGCCGACAAGCCGCTGGAAAGGTCGATGCCGCAACCATCGAGAAATTGCACGAGATCAATACGAGGATGAGGAGCGATACGGCCGAGGGTTTTTATCTGAAACAAAACTTCGACTTCCATTTCCTGATCTATTCCCGGTCGGAGATGCCCGCGCTGCTTGCGATCATTGAAAATCTCTGGGCCCGGATAGGCCCGATTCTGAACTACCACCCCCACGACTTCAATCATCAGGAAACGCTTCGCAAACACAATGCGATCATTGAGGCTTTGGAGAGACACGACGGAGAGGCCACGGAAAAGGCGATCGCCTACGATCTCGTCACGGCGGCAGAATTGATCGTTGAAAGTCTTGACTAGGCCGCTTGCCGTTTGGCGGCGATGACGTCGCGCGCCATCTGGTCGGCTATCAGAAAACCGGGCTCTCCCGTTGCCTCGACGCGACGCAGAATATCAACCGTTCTGTCGTGGATCGCGTCAATCAGCTCCATCATCTCCTCGAGACTGCGATCGCGAAAATATTCCGTCGCCACGGCGATGATGCCGCCCGCATTGATGACATAGTCCGGCGCGTAGGCGATCCCGCGTTCATGCAGAATGTAGCCCGCGCGCTTCGTCAGGAGCTGGTTGTTGGCTCCGCCTGCAACGGCGCGCGCCCGCATGTTTTCCGCAACAAATTCCGTCACCGCCCCGCCGAGCGCGCAGGGCGCCAGAATGTCAGTTTCGGCGAGGAGTATTTCCTCGTGATGAAGCGGTTCTGCATGATACGTATCGCAAATTCGATCCACGTTATCCTGACCAATATCGGCAACCATCAGCTCCGCGCCCAGCTCTGAAAGTTCCCGGCAGAGATTTCCGCCAACGCCGCCGAGCCCCTGTACCGCCACCCTCAAGCCGTCGAGGTCTGGTCTTTCGAAGACCTGATGCGCCACGGCCTCAATACCCCGACGTATGCCGTAGGCGGTAAAGGGCGATGGATCGCCGCCGACGCCGTCCTCCGGAGAAAGTCCGGACACATAACCGGTCCGTTTCGCCATGATCTGCATGTCGGCGGGGCCGATTCCCACATCCTCGGCGGTGATATAGCGACCGGCCAGCATCTCGACGCATTCGCCGAAAGCCAAAAGCAATCTCTCGCGTGCGTCGTCCGGGACAGGTCCCAGAATGACGCTCTTTCCGCCGCCCAAATTCAGACCGGCGAGCGCATTCTTGTAGGACATCCCTTTCGACAGCTTCAGGGCGTCTGTCAGCGCCTCGTGCGCTGACTCATAGCTCCAGAGCCGACATCCGCCCGCGGACGGACCCATCACTGTCGAGTGGATCGCTATGATGGCTTTCAGACCCGAATCCCGGTCATGGACGTGCAACACTTTCTCATGTGCGTCAAAGGCATCGTTATCGAACATTGCTGCTCTCGCTGATCTGTCTGTTCCGGCCCGCTGTTTCCTGCGAGACCGTCTTAGTCGTCACCCATCAACTGTTCGATCCGTTCTCGAATGGAAGGTACGACTTCCATGGCCGCGCGTTTATTGAGATCGAACTGAACCGTTACGGATTCCATCTCGGCGGCAATGTCGCCTGTCGTGGCGTTATGCATCAAAAACAGGTTCGTCAGCGATTTGGTCCCCACCTTCACCACACGTCCGGTTACGAGCGTGAGAGCGGCAGCGGACAGTTCCGCCTTATAGGTAATGGATGTGCGCACATCGGCCAGTCCGATGCCGGATTGGAGCTGTTCTTCGCCGAAGCCGATTGCGCTGAAGAGATGGTAGGAAGCATCATCGAACATGGCCATGTAGTGACGCGTCGTCAGGTGTCCCATCACATCGCACAGCCACGGATGGACCACGCCCCGGTAGCATTCGATTGGTTTCATTGTTCGATCCCGTATGTTCAGTTCATTTGAGACGGCAGCCAGAGCGCGAGACCCGGCCACAGGAAAAGCACCGCGACATTCAATGCGATGAGCACAACGAACGGCGCGGCGCCACGGAAGATTTCGCCTACCGGAACCGATATTGCAACCCGCCTGAGCACGAACACATTTAGTCCGACGGGCGGCGTAATCAGCGCAAGCTCGATCATCATGGTAATGAATATGCCGAACCAGACCTTGTCGACGCCCAGCGCAACAATCACGGGAATAACGAAGGGAAGCGTCAGGATAAGCATGCCAAACGTGTCGAGGATGCAGCCGAGCACGAGGTACATGATGGCGATGAAAATCAGGACTATGACCGGATCGGCGCTGGCCCTGCCGATAAAAGCGACAATACCGGATGTTATTCCCGTGTGGACCATAAAGCGCGCGAACATCACGCCGCCAGTGATTATGGCGAATATCATCGAACTGATCACGCCGGTCTGATGCAGCGCGTCGCGCAGCACCGGCCAGGTCAGACGCCCCATGGCCGCTGTCACGATCGTCACGCCTGCCGCGCCGACAGCAGAAGCTTCGGTCGGGGTAAACACGTCGCCATATATCCCGCCGAGCACGATAGCGAAGATCACGATGATCGGCAGCAACTTGGTCAGCGATCCGATACGCTCCGCCCATGAGAATACAGGTCCTTTCGGACGGAGTTTCGGGACAATCCCGTATGGATCGAAAGCTGGTCACGAAAATACCAGCGCCTGATAACGCTCAACAACGCCATGTCTATCACTCCGTATTCCCCCGCCAACATCACGCAGGGGTGGGTTTAAACATGGGTCAGTTCTCATTGAAAAAATCGCGCCTTACCGGGTCAGTTCTCGTTGAAAATCAACACCGGCCTCGAGACGGGAAAATCTGCCCACGGGATTCGGAAGCTCGCGGCGACCTTTTCTGCAGATGCTGGCGCAACGACGCATGAGCTGATGGCGCAGTTTGGATGGAAGACAGTCAGTCAGGCGGAGATCTACATAAGAGGAGCTGACCGGGACCGACTCGGCTTGCAATCTTCCAATCGTGTCGCAGATCATATAGAGAACATAATACCCCAAACCTTGATATCGGGTGCGGGTAAAATTCAGAAAAACACAAATAAATCAACAATTTGAAAATAGATGGTGGGCCCGGTAGGACTCGAACCTACGACCAAGCGGTTATGAGCCGCCGGCTCTAACCAACTGAGCTACAGGCCCCACCCGATGCGACGCGATAGAGCCAGGCGCCGCACGAAGCCATCGCTTAAACCAAATCGCGCGGGCCGACAAGAGATTGCCGCAAAGAGATTTTACGGATCGCGGGACTTCAACCAAGGGGATTCCCATGAGCCCAGCAAAGAAATTTCTGATCATGTTCGCCGTCGCCCTGCTTCCGGTTTCAGCAATGGCCCAGGCGCAGAAGCCACACCGCCAGCCGAGCATTTCCGTCACCGGAGAAGGTTCAGCGCAAGTCACGCCTGATATGGCGGTCATAAACCTGACGGTGCTTCGCCAGGGAAAGACTGCGCGCGAGGCGCTCGACGCAAGCAATGAGGCCATGGCCGCCATTCTGGCGGAAATGGAGGCAACCGGCATAGAGGATCGCGACCTGCAGACATCGAACTTCTCTATCAGCCCCCAATATATCTACCCCACGCAGGATGATAACCGGCGGCAGCCTCCGACGATCGAGGGGTATAATGTCTCGAATTCCCTGACTGTGCGCATTCGAGATCTTAAAAATCTTGGCGGCGTCCTCGACAAATCGGTGACGCTCGGCGTCAACCAGGGCGGTCAAATCCTCTTCACCAGCGACGACCCATCCGCCGCAATCACGGAAGCGCGCAAGAAAGCCGTTGAAGACGCGATGGAAAAGGCGCAGACGCTTGCCGAAGCCGCAGGCGTTGAACTCGGCGCGGTGCTGAAGATCAGCGAAGTCGCCAATCCAGGCCGGCCGGCGCCGATGATGCGCGCGGAAATGGCCATGGCCTCCGATGCGAGGGGCGTGCCGGTGGCCGCCGGCGAAAACGAGTACAGCGTTTCCGTCACGATGTCCTTCAAGATCAAAGACTAGAAAAAGCAAACCCCGGCTGCAGGCGTCGCAGGCCGGGGTTTTGACCATATTTTTTTTCGGCGCGGCTTAGTAAACCGCCAGGACCGGGCAGTTCCAGTTGTTGGCCAATACGACTTTTCTCTTATAGCCCTTGGACCAGCCCTTCACGACGACCTTGTAAGGCGTCTTCTTGACGACATAGGCCTTCTTCACGCCGTACCAGTGCGCCTTCTGCAGCGCCTTGTAGTTCTTGCAGTAGCCGCCCTTGGGACCGTGCTTCGGACCCCAATACGGTCCCGGGCCATATCCCGGCGCACCGAATTGAATGTTGATGCCGACACCGCCAGCTGCTGCGGGCGTGGCGGTTGTCGCTGCGGCGCCAAGGCCGATCATCGTCGTAACGGCGACAGTTTTGATGATATTTGCAAACATTGGTTCTCTCCGTGTCCAGATTGGTTTCGCCTCTCAAGCGATGACTGCACTCTGGACTTCCGTGGCTGAACCAATTTGCAACCGGGCGTTCATGCGGCGTTCACCTTGAACGCATGACGCCGAGGAACGCGATATTTCAAAGTGAATTCAGACATTTATTTGAGTCAAAAATTCTCAAAGTAAAAAATGGAAAGACGATTCTTTCAGTCCAAAGTCTTCGACCAGAACTGCAATGGCTTTTCCGTCTCCTCCCGGTCGCCGATATCCCGCCACGAAAAACGGCAGGCGACGCCCTCCATCGGAGCATATCCGCGGTTGCGCCAGAAACCGTCGAGCGGCGTATAGCCGTCCGGTCGCATCGGATGATCGTCTGGCCTGACGACGCCGCAGAACACCGTCTCCCGGAATCCCTGGTCGATCGCGGCCTTCTCGCGTTCTTCGAAAAACCGCACCCCGACGCCGCCCCCTCGCCACTCTTCCAGCAACACCGATTCAGAGAGGTAGAAAAGTCTGTCCGGATCGTAACCGGCCTTCGCCAGCGGCTCGGAAAACTCGGAGAAATGATCGCCCAAAGGCGACGCCGTGGAGGCCCCGACCATCCGTCCGCCATCGAATGCGCCAACGACGACCGCGCCATCGGACCCTGCAAAACGAGACAGGTAGCGGCGTTCATAATCCATGTCGCCGTCATAGAGATAGGGCCACTCGCGAAACACGGTGATGCGAAGGCGGGCGAGGTCGTCGAGCGCTTCGCCGATTTCGTCGCCGGAAAGCGTCCGGATCGTCAGCGGACCCCGCGCCTCATTCATCGCGCACCTGGGCGATCCATTCCTCCAGATTGTAGTAGGTCGTGACGCGCGTGATGAGCCCCTGATCGATTTCGAAAAATTGGCCCGCGGCAATGGAATAGGACTGTCCGCGCGCGGCCGGCAAACCGTCAGCCGTCGCCTGGTAATTGCCACGCACCGTGAATTCGGCTGCTGCGCGTCCTTCCGCACTGCTGGTCATGATGACAATGTCGGAAAGCTGTTCGGAGTAATGCCGGTTCATCGTCGCCAGAAACCAGCGAAACTTTTCCTTCCCGATTTCACGACCGCCCTGGTTGATGTCATGAACGACATCCTCGTGAAGCAGCGCCAGCATAGCCTCGCTGTCCTTGCTGTTGAAGGCGTCGAAATACTGTCGAATGAGTGTTTCAGTCATGGTCAATCCCGATCTGTTTGTCCTGCAAGGTCCTTGCGCAGTTGGCGCAAAAAATCCGTCGTGGCCTGTATCCTGCTACCGTCCAGGCGTTCCGCAGCCTCGCCAAGGCTCGTCCTTTCCCGCCTGCGAATTTCGGAAAACACCTCCCTGCCCCGCTTCGTCTGCGCCAGCAACCTGGATCGCCGATGGGCGGGATTGTCGCGAAACTCTGCGAACCCCGCTTCGACAAGGGCGTCGGCGAGTTGCTGTATGTGTTGGCGGGTCCGGCCCTTGCGCCGCGCAATGTCCGGAACTGTCTGGGCGCCGTGCATATCCAGATCCTCCAGCACCGCCCGCATTGCCGCCGTCATGCCGAGATCCAGGATCTGTGCGTCGGAAAAAGTCCTCAACTCACCGAAGGCTTTGCGAATCTCGGTGATCAGGGCGTAAAGTTGATCAGGATCCGCGGGTCTGGTCACGTCTTGGTCTCCTCAGGCTCGGCTTCCTGTTTGCCCCATGGCAGAGGCCCGGCGCAAGCGATGTTTCAGCTGTTGTCCCTCATCAGCATGTACCCACACCCTTGCGGAAGACATCATACGCCGCGTGGAACACTCAGCGAGCCCATCGACGTTCTTCCTGATAATGGCCTTCACTATTGACAAGTCTATTGTCAATTCCAATATGACAAGTGTATTGTCAAAATGGAATGGTGGAGGATTGAACCATGCTGAAGAAGAACCTGATAGCCCTGTCTGTTTTCACGATTGTCGTCGCCGGCGTCGCCCACGCAACAAATGAACGCAATCACCTCGACAAGGCTGGAGCGGCTTCCTTCTGGTCGCCGGGGCATGACCGGTCGCAGCACAGCAGTCGCGACTTCTGTCAAAACCTCTCAGGCTTCCGCCTGGATTTCGCCGAGAAGTTTGCGATTGTCGATCTGGACCTGAATCGGCAACAGATAGACCTGCTCGGAGACGTCAAACAGCAAATCCGGCGGATCGCCGAGCGTCCGGACGGCGTCTGTTCGACGCCGATCGAGGCGGGGCATCTGATGCAGGACATGGCGTCAGCCAAGATCTGGCTTGTCAGCGCACAACAGGCGCTCGACGATCTGGAACCACCCCTGCAGTCCTTTTACGCAAGCCTCGACAAAGTCCAGCAGGACAGGCTTTCACAATGGATGAGTGGAGGCCATCACGGCCGGAGTCGATAGGATCAGGCCGCAAACAAAGTCGTCGGGTCACCCGCTTTCCATTTCGGATAGCGGGTCATGATCGCGCTGAACCGTCTGGATTCAAGAAACCGGTCCAGCCAGCCAATCAGGTCCGGCCAGTCCTGGCCATCGAACCACTCCCGATCCACATTGGCGAACTGTCGCACGAATGGAAGGCTGGCGAGATCGGCGAGCGAAGGGCGGTCGCCGAAAAGCCATGGGCGCCCCTTCAGCAGGGCGTCCAGCTTCTCCAGGAAACGGCCGGCCTTGTTGCGTTCCTCAACAGGATCCGCATCGCTGAAGCGAGTCTCGTACTTGTAGCGGTCGAGGCTCCGTTTGAAGGGGCCGTCCAGCTCCGCGATCAGATCGAGCATGTCATCAAGCGTTCCGATCGGAGGATCGAGCAGGTCTTCAGGATCGGACTGCCGCAGCGACCACACCATGATATCGAGGCTTTCGTCGATCGCCGGCGCCCCAGGCAGGACCAGACATGGAACCGTGGCCGACGGGGACGCCGCCAGGAACTCCGGCGCCTTGTCCTTCAGAACCACCTCGCGCAACTCAACGGTTATGCCTGCCGAGCGCAAAGCAAGCCGCGCCCGCATCGCATAGGGACAGCGTCTGAAGGAATAGAGAACCGGCAATTGTGCAAAATCAGCGCGCATCATGGTCATCGATTTGGATATTCTTGGAACCTTCACAAAACTATGGTCTTGTGCCGACATTCAGAAACAGGAATACGATATGAAAAAACTTCTTGTCTCCGCAATTGTACTTCTGACGGCTCTTTCGCATGCGGCCAACGCCACCTCTGCAGCAATCAGCGACGATGAAACCGCTCAGGTCACGAAATCCATTACCGCCTGGGGCTGCGACGGCGGCGTCATCTTCAAGTCACCGTCCGGAGAGTTCGAGGTTGAAGACGCAACCTGCAATGGCGGGACCTACAAAATCGAACTCGGTCCGGATTTCGTCGTCACCTCCATTGAGCTTGAATAGCCGGCCGCTACCCGGAGACATGCAGCACGATCTTTCTCTGATGCGGCGCGCGGCGGTGTTCAAACAGATAGACCCCCTGCCAGGTTCCAAGCAGGGGCCTTCCGTTCGCTACCGGGATTGACAGGCTGACCTGCGTCAGCGCCGACTTGATATGCGCCGGCATGTCGTCCGGCCCCTCCATCGTGTGCCGCAGCCAGCTCATGTTTTCAGGCGCAATGCGGGCAAAGAATTCGTTGAGATCGCGACACACATCAGGGTCGGCGTTTTCCTGAACCAGCAGGGAACACGACGTATGGCGGACGAACACCGTCAGCAGCCCCTCGACGACGCCGCTCTCCGAGACAAATTCGACAGCCTCGCCGGTAAATTCATAGAGGCCCTGACCGCTGGTGCGAATCGATATCTGACTTTGCATGACGCAATCCGGAAAATGAAAAGGGCCCGCCGGGGCCCTTAATCTGTCAGCTGTCGAGGAAGCTGCGCAGCTTGCGCGACCGGCTCGGATGTTTCAGCTTGCGTAGCGCCTTCGCCTCGATTTGGCGGATACGTTCGCGTGTCACCGAAAACTGCTGACCGACTTCTTCCAGCGTATGGTCGGTGTTCATGCCGATGCCGAAGCGCATGCGCAATACGCGTTCCTCGCGCGGTGTGAGCGACGCCAGCACGCGGGTCGTCGTCTCGCGCAGGTTGGCCTGGATCGCTGCGTCGATCGGCAGGATCGCATTCTTGTCTTCGATGAAATCACCGAGATGCGAATCCTCCTCGTCGCCAACCGGCGTTTCAAGGCTGATCGGCTCCTTGGCGATTTTCAGCACCTTGCGCACTTTTTCCAGCGGCATGGCGAGCTTCTCGGACAGTTCTTCCGGCGTCGGCTCGCGGCCGATCTCGTGCAGCATCTGGCGCGAGGTGCGGACAATCTTGTTGATCGTTTCGATCATATGCACCGGAATACGGATCGTTCGGGCCTGGTCGGCGATCGACCGGGTGATCGCCTGCCTGATCCACCAGGTCGCATAGGTCGAGAACTTGTAGCCACGGCGATACTCGAACTTGTCGACCGCCTTCATCAGGCCGATATTGCCTTCCTGGATCAGGTCAAGGAACTGCAGTCCGCGATTCGTGTATTTCTTCGCGATCGAAATCACCAGACGGAGGTTGGCCTCCACCATTTCCTTCTTGGCGATGCTGGCTTCGCGTTCGCCTTTCTGGACCATGTGGACGATGCGGCGGAATTCGGAAATCGAGATGCCCGTTTCGGTCGCAAGATTCTGGATCTCTCCGCGTATGTCCTTGATCGTATTCTTTTCGCTCTTTGCGAAATCCTTCCAGCCCGAGCCGGAGAGGTTGGCGATCGACTTCATCCAGTTGGGATCGAGTTCCGCGCCCTGATAATGCTGCAGGAATTCCTCGCGTCTGACCTTGTAGGATTCAGCCAGGCGCAACAGACGGCCCTCGTTCTGAACCAGACGCTTGTTGATGTCGTAGAGCTGCTCGACGAGCGCATCGATGCGATTCTGGTTGAGCGCAAGCGATTTGACCGCTGCAATAAGCTCTTCCTTGAGCTGCTTGTACCGGCGCTCCTGCGCCGTCGACAATGTTCCGCTGGCGGCCAGTCGCGCTTCGACCTGAAGATCCTGCAGCTTGCGCAGTTTCTTGTAGGTGTCGGCGATGACGTCAAAGGTCTCCATGACCTGCGGCCGCAGTTCCGCCTCCATGGCGGCGAGCGACAGGTTGGATTCGTCTTCCTCGTCGTCTTCGTCTTCTTCCGACGAGACGCCTTCGCCGCCGACGTCGGTTATATCATCGGATCGGCGGCGCTCGTTGCGCGCCTTTTCCTTCTCTTCGGCAGCCTTGCGATCGGCTTCGATCTTCTCGGCCGACTGGAATTGCGGAGCAGCCTTGGCTTCCGGTCCGGAATAGGTCGTTTCGAGATCAATGATCTCGCGCAGCAGCGTATCGCCCTCGTTGAGCTCGTCGCGCCAGATGATGATAGCCTGGAAGGTCAACGGGCTTTCGCAGAGGCCCGCAATCATTGTTTCGCGGCCGGCCTCGATGCGTTTGGCGATTGCGATCTCGCCTTCGCGCGACAGAAGCTCCACCGAACCCATTTCGCGCAGATACATGCGCACCGGATCGTCGGTCCTGTCGGTCGGTTCTTTTTTCTTCGCTGTCGCAACCGCGGTTCCACCGCTCACCGCAACGTCAGTGCTCGTGTTTTCCGTTTCGTTCGAATTGGAACTGTCGTCGCCTTCCTCTTCTTCCTCGACGACATTGATGCCCATGTCGCTCAGCATTGACATGGTGTCCTCGATCTGTTCGGAAGTGACTTCCTCGGACGGCAAAACTGCGTTCAGCGCATCCATCGTTACATAGCCGCGCTTCTTGGCGGCCTTGATCATCTTCTTGACGGCGCTGTCGGAGAGGTCGAGAAGCGGTCCATCGCCGCTGGTGTCGCGTTCTGCCTCGGCTTCTTCGTTTTCCTTGACCTTGGTTGCCATATATATCCCGTCGCTTTCGTTGCCGCGCTGCGTCTCCCGGCAGAGCGGAACCCTGCCAGCGTCCTAAGAATCAGTAGTTCGAACTGAATAGCGGTATGATGCTTAAATCCTGATTAACCATAGACGGCGGCTTTATGCTCATTCAGCCCACCCCGTGGTTCGAAACGTTCCTGAAGCGTCTGCGGACACAATTTCGAATTGCCTGACCCGATGATCCCGATTGTCCATCTGGTGATTCCGTCAATTTACCATTACGTCAAGCGAATCCCGGTAAAAAACGTAGAATTTGGCGCAAATTCACCAAAATTCACGTAAATCCCCGTCGGGTCCTGCGACGTCACTTCAGATGCCCGTCGCGCTTGCCCGTGAATCTCGCGGCAGCCTGCATGATTTCCTGACCGCGACTTCGGCGCGCGTCCCTATCCTGCCGATGTGGACCTATTTAGGAGCGTAGGCCCGCTTTGCAAGATGCTGCACCGGCGCCAAAGCCAAGATTCTTTCGGTCGCCCGATTCACTGACCAGCCGCTCCCCTCACGCGGCCGGACAATATTCCGAATCCGTCGATGATGGCCTCCTGCTGTTCCAGCCTGTCGATCTCCTGCTGCACGGACCGGAGGCTATTGAGCAGACCAGGCATGGCGTCTTCGTCCCCGGTGTCGGTGATGACGGCCAGATCCCGTTCGAGCTCCAATTTCTGCATTTTGAGTGACCGCGTCCTGTTGTGCAACGCCAACGCCTGCCCGAAGCCGGCCTGCGCGTCTTCCAGCGCAGCTTCGGCGGTCGCCGTCCACAGACCGGTGTAACGAACCTGCTTCTCGAGCGTTTCCACCGTCTCGGCGAGCCCCGCGACCCTGATCGCCGCGCGCACCTCTTCCCGATCGACGGCCTCTTCCTTCATGCACTGGTTCATCAACACGCCCAGCAGGGCCCGCAGGGCGGCGCTCTCGAACTCGATCGCCGCCGCGTCGTCAAACTCGGTCGTCAACAACTGCGGGTGATTGACGAGTGTCAGGGCCAATACGCTTTCGCGCAGGGCCGGCGCCCGTGTGGCGCCGGCGACCAGCGTCGACTGCGCGAGCCGGCTGCTGACGGCGTAACGTTTCCCGGCCTGCTGTCCCCTGGGCCCGGATCGCTGGTTCCCCTTCCTATAGGACCCGTATCCGCCTTCACGCCCCCGTCGCGCGCCCTGGCTGGACGACGTGTCGAAAAAGCCGTTCAGGCGGTCCCGCATGTCCTGCTGGTAGTGTCGCCTGACGCTTTCGTTGGCGATCGAGGCCATCAATCCGCCAATTCGCGATTCCAGCTCTGCGCGTTTTTCCGGCGTGTCGAAGACGCCTGAACGCGTCTCCCTGAACCAGAGCATATCCGCAAGCGGGCGGGCGTTGCGCAACACATCGTCGAATGGCGCCCGGCCGGCGTCCCGCACGAGGTCGTCCGGGTCTTTTCCCTCTGGCAAAGTCGCGAACCGGACAGACCGACCCGGCTGCAATCCCGCAAGCGCGGTGTCGATGGCCCTGTTCGCGGCTCTCTGACCTGCCGAATCACCGTCGAAACACAGGATCGGCTCCGACGTCATGCGCCACATCAGATCAAGCTGGTCTTCGGTCAGCGCCGTGCCGAGCGGCGCTACGGCGTTTGTCACGCCGGCCTGGTGAAGGGCGATGACATCCATATAGCCCTCGACGGCGATCACCGTTCCGGCGCCGTCCGCGCCTTGCGCGGCGCGTCGGGCCTGCGGAAAATTGTAGAGCACGCGCCCCTTGTGAAAGAGCTCCGTATCGTTGGAGTTCATGTATTTCGCCGGTATGTCTGACGACATGGCGCGCCCGCCGAAAGCGATCACCTTTTCGCGCGGATTGACGATCGGAAACATGATCCTGTCGCGGAACCGGTCGTAAGACACGGAAATGTTCGGCCCGTGCACCACCAGGCCGCAGGATTCGATCTGGCTCTTCTCGACGCCTTTTGAGGCGAGGTGTTCCTTCAGAGCGTTGCGGCTGTCCGGCGCATACCCGAGACGGAACGTCTGGATGGTGCGGCCCGACATGCCCCGGTCGCGCAGATAGGCGCGCGCCTTGGCGCCTTCCGCCGCCTGCAACTTTTCCTGAAAGAACACGGTGGCCATTTCCATGACGTCGATGAGGCTCGCCCGCTGCTTTTCGCGCCGCGCGGCCTGTGGATCGGGCGCCGGCAGCGGCACCCCCGCCAAGTCGGCGACCTGCTCAACGGCCTCGACGAAGCTCACGCCTTCAAGCTCGGTCAGGAAGCGGAAATGATCGCCGGACACGCCGCATCCGAAACAATGGTAGCGCCCCTTGCTGTCCTCGCAATGGAAGCTCGGCGTCTTTTCCCCGTGGAACGGACAGCAGGCCCACCAGTCGCCGCGCGACACGTTGGTCTTGCGCTTGTCCCAGGACACACGTTTCCCGATGACCTCGGATATCGGAATCCGGTCGCGCAGATCATCAAGGAACGACGGTTCAAAACGCATGCTGTCTCCGGGCGGCGGGCGAAAAGGGTGTCTGGCTTGCTGGCAAGCCGATTGCCGGTCTTTGGAGCACGTCTATCAGGCGGGGCGGCGGCTCACCATTCAAATAGTCCAATCTTCCCACTATTCCACATGACGGATTTCACAGTCCGCTGGGATAGGTCTCATCCAGTTCGCCCTGGCGCCAGTGCGGCGTCGTGTCCAGAGGCTCGACCGCCTCCGTGACATCGTAGTGCAGCAGGAAATCGAACTGCTCCGGAAGACAACACCGGAAATAGTGACTGCTGCGTTCCGTCTCCGGACGATAGATCACGCCGATCGCCCGCTCGAGACGCGGGACCATGAGCATGTCCACGGCCTCGTTGTCCTCTCGCAGATCCATCAGAAACTGCTTGTGGTTGACGTGATGGAAGACTTCTTCGTAGCTGTCGGGCATCGGATCGCGGACTGTTTTGCGTTCAACCGGCGCGTCCCAGCCGGAGGCGGCCGTCACGGTTCCACGGCACGTCGAAAATCCGATCAGCAAGGCCTCGTCGCCCATTTCATGTTGCACAAGCTGGCCGATATTGAACTCGCCGCGCGTGGACATGTCCGTCGCACCGGCGTTGCCGACATGCGAATTATGCGCCCACACGACGATTCGCGCCTCCCGTCCCAGCTGATCGGAAAGATGCCGGTCCAGGTCCTGCAGCGTCTCGAACATATGCTGGTCACGCAGATTCCAGGAATTGGGGCGGCCGCGGAACATTGTGCGGTAATATTCCTCGGCGTTGCGGACCAGCTTCGCATTCTGTTCGGCGCAGAAGAATTCGTCCTCGGCGACGAGACCGTCCGCCTCCATGTATTCCCGGGCCTTTTTGCGCAGTTCGACCAACTGCGCAACAATCTCGTCCTCGCAGTCTTCGGTTATGCCGAATTCGATTGCACGGCCGTAGGATTGGGGATTTTCGGCAAAATGGTCGAGGCAGGAATAGCGGATGCGTGCGCGCATTGCGGCTTCCGGGTCCGTCTTGTCGAGATAGTCGATGACGGCGTGCGCCGATGTGCTCATGCTGTAGAGGTCAAGCCCGTAAAATCCGACGGGCCTGCGGCCTTCTCCCGCATTGGCGTTCTGCATGTTGAAGGCGCGCAGCCAGTTGACGAAATGCAGAACCTCGATATTGCGCCACATCCAGGTGGGAAACCGCTCGAAATCGGCGAGCGCCGCTTCCGGCGAAACATTTGACCCTGCAGAGCACACGTGACGATTGACCGTATAGGCGTCCGGCCAGTCCGCTTCCACGGCCACGGCGTCAAAGCCCAGTTCGTCGATCAGTCTTTCGGTAATCTCGGCGCGAGCGCGGTAGAATTCCCGGGTGCCGTGCGACGCTTCGCCGATCAGAACATGACGACAATTCTGCGCCGCGCTGACGATCGGATCATAATCAAGCATGGCGCCGCCGATCGGACATGCATGTCTACCGATGGCTTCAACGAGTACGCTGTCGATATCAGTTTTTGTCATCCGGACGCACCTCGCCCGTTCTCCTCGCCCTGCATTTGTTCAGCAGGTCCACCACCAGTGTATCACCGATCTGCGAAAAGTCTGCATACCATTGCCCAACCCCGTAAAACGGATGCGGCGTTGCAAGGCATACGACCTCGTCGGCCAGCGCCAGCAGTTCATCCCTTGTGGATGACGCGCCGACCGGGGCCACCGCGACAATCCGTCCGGCTTCGGCCTGTCTCAGCGCAGCGATCGCCGCCTTCATGGTGGCGCCCGTGGCAAGGCCGTCATCCACCACGATCACGGTCTTGCCTTCGACAAGGGGCGGCGGGCGGTCGTTGCGATAGCGTGTGTTGCGCTGACGGATCAGTTCGCTCTCGCGGGCGACGGCGTCCTCAATCGCATCGTCGGAAATATTCAGTTCCTTGACGATGTCCCTGTTGAGCACGCGGATATTGCCCCAGGCGATCGCGCCCATGGCCAACTCCGCATGGCCAGGGACTCCAAGCTTCCTGACCAGCAGAACGTCGAGCGGCAGGTCCAGGATCCGTGAAATCTCGTAGGCGACAGGGACGCCGCCCCGTGGAAGGGCGAGAACCACCGTGCCCGGTTGTCCGGCATAGTGCGACAAGGCTCCGGCCAGCCGCTTGCCGGCGTCATGCCTGTCCTGCAACAGTTCCATATTGTTCCTCCTCCTGCGCTTACTCCCGGGTCACGCAGGGAACTCCGGTCCCATCCCCACTATATCACACGCACAATTTGCGGATTTGATGATGATCAATCGCCCTTGTCTCCCCGCGCGTCCCCCATGCCGTTTCAGCCGTGATGGAATCTGTGACGGATCAGAAGCCTCAATTGTTCGGAATAGTCTTGCCGCATGGCGGCATGGACTTCCTTGCCGAACATCTGTGTCAGCGTCGGCTCGGACACGACGAAATAATTGATCGATCCGAGGAACTGGTACACCAGCGCCAGCGCCCGGGCTTCCGTCAGGTCTTCCTCCAGGGGAATTGTCCTGACTATGGAAACCAGCGAATCGAGAAACGGCTTCAGATACCAGTTGCCTGCCTGTTCCGCCCGCGCGCGATTATCCAGAAGCTCCCGCATCAGGATTTGCGCCTCCTCGGAATGGGCAAGCTGCCGGTCCAGTATGCCGGTCATAAGCGCTTCGAGCTGGGCGAGAGGGTTCGTCACATGGGCCCTGGTCCGGATGATGTCGCTGATAATGCCTTCCGCAATGCCTTTCAGGATCTCGCCGTAGAGCTTTTCCTTGCTGCCAAAATGATGCAGCAGAGCCTGTTTGGTCAGGCCAATCTCATCTGCAATATCGGCGATGCTGGCGCCATAGAAGCCTTTTGCAGCAAAGCATCGCCTGGCGCTTTCAAGCAGCTGTTCGCGGGTGTTCTTGCTCATGGCGCATACCGATCGGTATTTTCCAAAAATTCATTCAGTGGCTAGAATAATATAGATTTATTGACTTTTCCAACAAGAAATGCCAATTTCCTTACCAATCGGTAAGTTCGCTTGGAGGAAACCGTGCCGGAACTTGTAAAATATGGAAAAGACGGGGCTATCGCCACGATCACGCTCAACAGGCCGGAGAAATTCAACACGCTTCGCGCCGATGTGCTGGACGAACTGGACGGGGCGTTAAAGGCCGCCAATCGCGACGACGCGGTGCGCGTCATTATTCTGGAGGGCGCAGGCGACAGCTTCTGCGCCGGGTTCGACTTTTCGAACGGCCTCGAACACTATGAAGCGCTGATGGAGGAAAATTACGATCCCGGAATGGACGTCAATCTGGTGACCAACCAGTACACCAGCTATATCCCGCAATTCATGGGCATCTGGCGGGGCTCGAAACCGGTCATCGCCAAGGTGCACGGCTATTGCGTCGGCGGCGGATCGGAAATGGCGCTCTGCGCCGATCTGGTGATCGCGTCCGACGACGCCCGTTTCGGCACGCCCTATTCGCGGGTCTGGGGCTGTCACCTGTCAGGCATGTGGATCTATCGTCTGGGGCTCGCGAAAGCCAAATATTACGCGCTGACCGGCGAATGGATCAGCGGCAAGGAAGCCGCCGAAATCGAACTGATCAACTTCTCCTACCCGCTGGAAGACCTCGACCGGAAGGTCGCCGAACTGGCGGACAAGCTCGCGACAATACCGCTGACGCAATTGCTTGCGATGAAACTCATCGTCAATCAGGCCTACGACAATATGGGACTGCAAAGCACGCAGACGTTGGGGCCCATCCTCGATGGAATCATGCGCAACACGCCGGAAGGTCGGGACTTTGTGCGTGTGGCGAAGGATGAGGGCGTCAAGAGCGCCGTCGCCCACCGCGATGGTCCGTTCGCCGACTACAGCCAGGCGCCGCCGGAACAGCAACCGCGTCGAAGAAGCAGCCTGTAGATACAGAGAAACCGGACTCCCAAAGGGCCCCGGCGTCTCTTGTCGCCATGTCTTCCCAGGTCAGAAGTTGACCGAGAATTTGAGCTGTCCGCCAAGGCGTGTGGTGGTTTCTGAGAAACTGCCGCCCACCTGAGCCCGAACGGCTGTGTTCCGGGTGGCGAGCACGTCCAGGCCAGCCGAAAGATCCAGATAGGTCTGGTTGAAGTTCGCCGTCGACGTGAAGTCCGGAATATAGGACGGCGAAGCCTGGAACTGCGCAGTCGCACTCGGCGATGCGTCGCCGAGGAACTGGGTGACGCCTGCCGATACTGTCGGTCGGATGATTACGCCCGATCCGAGCGTAAACTGTGCGCCGATGTCCAGGCCAGCCTGCAGGTTTGTGTAGACCTCGTCGCTGCCCTCTATCCGCAGAGCGTAGGCGTTGTCGCCGTATTCGTTGTAGTCGCCCGTCGACAGATAGTCGAACCCGATGGCCCCGCGCGGCCGGACATACCAGTCACCGATTTCGATCCTGCGCGACGCTTCCAGCTTGCCGCCGATCAGACCCATGGTCTGGGTGGCGTTTAACGGATTGCCAAGGAACGGATTGCGGTCGTAGTCGTAGGAACCGATGCCTCCGGTCACGATCCCTGACAGGTCGAGCAGCGAGAACTCACGAGTAGCCGCGAACCCCACCCGGAATTGCTGGCCGTTGCCGCTGGCCGACGCCTCGGCGACCGACAGCGAACTCGATTCGAACGAGAAGCCGCCGCCCACCGTCCAGCCATTGTCAAGGTCACGCTCGCCGCCGCCGGCGATCTCCCAGGCATGATGGTTGTATGCGAGGCTGTCGGAAGTCGCGCCGCCTTCGAGGTTCTCTCCTTCGAAGGAAACCCAAACGCAATGGTCATCCTGCAAATCTCCCTTGAAGAGACCTTGGCAGCCGAGCATATCGTCCCGAAAACCGACAGAGGAAAGAATATTAGCGACCTGATTGTCGACCAGAACCTCTGCGCCAAAGCTGTCCAGCGCGGCGACATAGGTTTCGGCGTTCTCGATAGCGATCAAGTGTCGGAACTCTGTGTCATGGTAATGTTCAGAGACATACAGCGCATGAAGGGTCGAGGCGATCTCCTCCTGGTTGGAATTCGTTTCGGCCAGAATATCCTCATTGGCGAAGTGTAAATCGCTATGCAGATGCAGGTTGCCGAACGCGTCTTCGACGAGCGCATATTGCCCGACCGCCGATGTGATCAGCTCTAGTTCGTCATAGACAAGCGCGCCTTCAACGCTCAGCAGGGACAGCACCTGCTGTCCGACAACAGGCGACCAGTCTTCGGCCAAAAGCACCTGAATCACGCCGTGAATTTCGGCGTCGCCGTTGATGACGAGATTATCCAGGCGCTGGAGTTCATTTTCATGACCGGGATCAAGGGTGAGGACAATCCTGCCCGTGCTGCCCTGCGTAAAGTTTCCTGTGATCGTCGACATAGCCACGGCGCCCGCTTCGCCAAGTTCCAGCACGCCGTGGTTCACAAACGTATCCACGTTCATCAGTTCACCGGCATAGATCTCGCCGTCCGACTGGTTCACCAGGTGGATCTCGGAGGCCTTCAGCCAGTTGCCTATAATCGTGCCGTTGTTGGTGACGCTCACCGAGGTGTCCTTGACGTTGATCGCCACGCCGTCAACGCCAAGCACCGATGTGATGGTGCCATTGTTGACGAGGGTGTTGTCGTCGGTGCCGTTTTTGATAAAGACGCCGGCGCCGTCTTCGCCGTCGGCGTAAGCCGTCGCCTTGCCCCCCTGGACCGTCGCGCCTACCGCGATCGTCACGGCGATCTTGCCCATGCCCTCGCCGACGCTCTGGGCGAAAATGCCATGCGCGCCTTTTCCGGACACGATTATGTCGCCGGAAACATCCACCGAAACCTTGGTGGCGCCGGATATGCCTGCGGAAGGTCCGCCGGCGCTCTGGGCAAAGATGCCGTCAGACCCGACGCCGGTGGTGGTGATGGTTCCGCTTTCGTAGACGACCGATACTGTGCCGCCCATTCCGTCGCCGCCGCCATTGCCGATATAGACCTCGGGATCCGGGGTGGATGTTCCGTCAGCCTGACCTCCAACGCCGCCGCCGCCGCCAACAGACTGGGCGAAGATTCCGACGCTGGCGCCGCGATCCGTAGTGATATCGCCATTGACTGTGACAGTAACGTCGCCGCCGTCTCCGAAGCTGGACACGTCGGATGTCGACATGCCGTCTAGACCCGTGCCGTAGTATTCGGACGGACCGAACTGGACTGAGCCCGCATAGCCGCCGCCGCCGCCGACCGACTGGGCGAAGATACCGAAAGAGGCGACGTTGTACGCTGCGTCGGTGTCCATCGCCGTGGAAATTGAACCGCTGTGGGTCACTGTCACATCGCCGCCGTCGCCCGAGGCTTGTCCGCTGCCGCCGACGCTCACATCGCCGTCCGCGCCTTCAAGGGCGCCAAGCACCGTGCCGCCGCCGCCGCCGATGGTGTAGGAAAATTGCACCGCCGCCAGCACATCATCGGCAGTGAATTCGAAGTTAGAATCACCGCCGCCGCCGCCAATGGACTGCGCGAAAATGCCGATGGCCCGGTCTCCCGCCGTTGCTATCGACGCCCCGCTTTCATTGATCACCGAAACGGCGCCGCCGTCGCCGGCCGCTTCGCCGTCGCCGCCGATCGTCAGGCTGTGGTTGTCCTCTCCGGAAGCCGAGCCGGCCGAGCCGCCGCCGCCGCCCACAGACTGGGCATAGATGCCGTAGCTGCCGTTGCCGCTCGTCGAGATGCTGGCGCTGTTGGTGACCTCGACGTCGCCGCCATCGCCGCCGGCGCCGCCGCTGCCGCCGATGGACAGCGAATAGTCGGTCCAGGTTGTGATCTTGGTGTATGGATCGTCGTCCGTGGCGTCGCCATAGACCTCGTCGATGTCCTCCAGCGTCTCGTTGGTCGTGAAGGTGTCGAAGCCAGGTGCTGCCGAACCGCCGTAACCGCCGCCACCGCCGACGGATTGAGCAAAAATGGCGTGACTTGCGAGTCCCGTCGTTTCGATCGAGCCCTCATTGGTCACGGTCACGTCTTCGCCGTGGCCGCCCTCGCCGCCGGAGCCGCCAAACTGACCGGTGAAGGAAAATTCCGTCGAGCCGGAGTCCTCGTCGTCATCATCGCAATTGGCGTTGGCGAGCGCCACGACCGTAAAGTCGCAAATGCCCGACACGCTCAGCGAATAGTTCGAAGCCGAACCGCCGTCTCCGCCGCCGCCGCCGACCGAATGGGCGAAGATGCCGTGCGAGTTCATGCCGCTGGTCGCGATCGTGGCCGTGGCGCCGTTGGCAACCTCGACCTTGCCCGCGAGCGCGCCGTCGCCTGCCGATCCGCCCACGGCGATATTGACCGAGGCGCTGACGGAACTGCCCTCATCAGCATCGTCTTCGCCGCTTGCCGATTCAAGCGATGCGTCGGCTATGATGTTGCCGCCGCTGCCGCCCGAGCCGCCATTGCCGCCCACGCTCTGGGCATAGATACCGGAAGAACGGCCGCCATACGTAGTGATGACACCATCGTTCTCGACGGACACGTCGCCCGGAACCGCGCCTCCGCCGCCCGCGCCGCCGACTGCAATGCTCACGTTCGCGTTGTTGTCGCTTTCGTCCTGCAACTTGAGCAACACATTGTAGGCGCTGCCGCCGCGGCCGCCATTGCCGCCGACCGCCTGCGCGAAAATGGCATGGCTGTCGTCTCCCGACGTCGTCACGGCGACGCCCTCGGCGTTGGTCACGGCAACATCGCCGCTGCTTCCGCCGCCGCCGCCTTCTCCACCGACAGTGACCTGAACATTGACGGTTGTGCCGGATGTGGCGACATTGGCGGTTCCCGAATAGGCTGACCCGCCGGTCCCGCCCGAACCGCCGACGCTCTGGGCGAAGATGGCCGTCGAACCAAAGCCCTTGGTCACGACATCAGCGTAGTTGTAGACAGCCGCATTCTGGCTGGCGCCGCCTGATCCCCCATCTCCACCGACGGTGATATCCATGCTGCCGGCCGGGATGTCCGGATTCAGACTGACTGTTATCCCGGCTTCGGCGGCGAAACCGCCGGCGCCGCCATTACCGCCGATGCTTTGCGCGACAATGCCCTCGGACAGGGAGCCGTATGTTTTGACGGCGCCTGTATTTGTCACCTCGACATAGCTGCCGGCGCCGCCGTTTCCACCGTCGCCGCCAAGCGTAATGGACGCATTGCCTTGCGAGACCAATGTCGAGGACATCGAGCCGCCGCCACGGCCGCCGCTCCCGCCGACGCTGGATGCCGAAATCCCCGGTGACAAGTCACCCGATGTTCTGATTTCAGCAGCGTTGTCAACCGATGCGAACCCTGCAGCGCCACCTCCGCCTCCGGCCCCGCCGACGGAGATGTTGACGGAAGCGGCGCTGGCGACGCCGCCGCTGAAATCGAACCCGCCGGAACCACCCGAACTCAGCGCGACGATGCCGCTGCTCATGTCTTCATTGGTTTCAATGAGATTGCCGGTGGCGACGACCTTGACATCACCCGCCACGCCCCCTGAGCCGCCATCGCCGCCAAGCGAGACGCCCAGACTGCCGGCCGAAATCGCGCTGGCGGATATCGCGACGCCGCCGTCGCCCCCGCCGCCGCCGAGGCTCATCGCTTTGATGCCCGCCGAAAACGATTCCGTTGTATATATCTGATAGTCAGTTGAGACGACGGTCACATCGCCTGAACCTCCGCCGTCGCCACCCTGGCCGGCGAAGGCCAGATTGATGGACTCGCTCGTAAAGCCGCTGACGGCCGCCGAAAGATAGGCCGCGCCGCCGCTGCCTCCCACGCTCTTGGCGATGATGCCGCTGGAACTCATGCCCTGGGTAATGATCCTGCCACTTGAATAGACGAACACCTCGCCGCCGCTTCCGCCGTTCCCGCCGTCACCGCCAATGGCCAGATTGACCGCGCCGGTGCTGACCACCGAGCCTGAAATCGTGGTTCCGGAATGGCCGCCACCGCCGCCGACACTGGACGCGACGACGCCGGAAGAGCCATCGCCGTATGTTTGCAATCTTCCCGCATCGATCGTGCTGTCTCCAAGCACAGTCGAACAATTGCTCGTATAGGACGTATCGGTGCCGCGGCAGACCGTCACAACACCGCCGTCGCCGCCATTGCCGCCGTCGCCGCTTTCGCTATAACCGACATTGAACGTAAGCGCGCCCACACTGCTTGCCACGGCGATTGAGGTGCCGGCTGACCCGCCGGCGCCGCCGGTGCTGTTCGCCAGGATGCCGATCGAATGATCGCCGTTGGTAATAACGCCGCCTTGAATGCCGACCTGAACGTCTCCGCCATCGCCGCCGCCGGCCCCGTCGCCGCTGAGCGCAACCGAAACGCCGGTCGCCACGCCGGCCGAAAGCGAAAGCGCGTTGCCGCCGTGCCCGCCGCCGCCGCCGACGCTCTGGACAACGAGCCCGTTGGACATGTCTCCCCCAGTGCCGAGATAGTAAAATTCGCCGCCTGTCGCATCCATCGCACTGGCGTCCGTGTAGGTCGCGTCACCGGCGTCGCCGCCCTTGCCGCCATCGCCTGCAATGGCAAGCGAGAATTCGGCGCTGATCGAAGTGGAACTCGAACCCTTGCCTCCGCTGCCGCCGATGCTCTGAACAAGAATGGCGTCCGAATGATCTCCGCCTGTATAGATCGTTCCAGCATTTTCGACCGTGACGTCGTCGGAGGTTGCTCCGTCTCCTCCGTCACCGCCAATCGCTAGCATTCCTTTCGTCGAGGCGCCCGATCCGCCGCCGCCGCCGACGCTCTGCGCCAGAATCCCTTCCGAGTATTCGCCATAGGTCGTGATGTCAGCAATATTGTAGACGTCGACCGTAGACCCCGAACCTCCCAGTGCGCCGGACCCGCCGACGGCGTAGATCCCGTTGGCGCTTCCGCCGTCCCCGCCGCCGCCGCCGATACTCTGTGCGAAGATACCGCGGGAGCGGGCGTAGTTGGTCGTGATCGTAGAGGAATATGCCTCGACGCTAACGGCGCCGGCCTGCCCTCCGGCAGACCCTGTGCCACCCAGCGTTTCAATCCCGTCACTTGACGATCCACTGCCGCCGCCGCCGCCAACGCTTTGCGCAAAAATGCCGTCGGAATGGTCGCCCCAGGTTTCCAGGGTTTCACCATCCAGAATGACTTCGACTGCGCCCCCCGTTCCAGCGCTGTTTGAACTGGCCCCGTAGGCAACGACGCCGGTGGCGGTGCCTCCGTCGCCGGCAAATCCGCCCACGCTCTGCGCGACGATCGCATCTGAATCGCTGCCAACTGTGTACAGGTCGCCTGTCAGATAGACTTTTACGTCGCCGCCATTGCCCGAACTGGCGCCGTCGCCGCCACCGCTTTTCCCCACCGTGGTGCTTGCGTCGCCGCCATCGCCGCCCGCGCCGCCATAACTGCGCGCAAGAATGCCTCTTGCCTCACCGGTGGAGATCGACACACTGTCGGCGGCGGTCAGATCAACCGTTACGTCGCCGCCAACTCCGCCGGACCCGCCGTCGCCGCCATGGGCATTGCCGGCGTGATTTGTTGAGTCTCCTCCGTCGCCGCCGTCGCCCGCTACGGACTGAATAATAATCGGCGTTGCTTCGTTGACATACGCCATGATCGTTGCGCCTTCACCCGCCTCGAACACGACGTCGCCGCCATCGCCTCCTCGCCCTGCATCTCCACCGTTGGAAACATAAGCATCGTCGCCGTGGCCGCCGTCGCCTCCATCTCCTCCGCTTGAAGAAACGAATATCGCGTCGACACTTCCCTGATTTGGCTCCATGTCGAAATATCCCGAAACGGTAATCTGGATGTCGCCTCCGTCACCCCCGTTTCCGCCGTTTCCGGCATAGGCTCTATAAAGAGTCGTTGCCTCCGCGGCGCCGCCGTCCCCGCCGAGACCTCCCTGACTTATGATATCCAGCAGTTCGCCACCATCATATGTTTCGTTAGACAGACTATTGCGCGTTGCAGAGAAATTCATCAGATCCAGCGTGATGTCGCCGCCGGCGCCGCCTGTACCACCGTCCCCGCCATAGCCGTTCGACGACCCCCATGCGAGGTCGGACCACCCTTCAGCGCCATTTCCCCCATCGCCGCCCCAGGCGTAGGCCCAGATTGCAGTTGCGGGCACAGAGGCCGTGACATCGCTTATGGTGATCATCAAATCACCGCCTTTTCCGCCGTCTCCGCCGTTATGACCACGCCTCTCCCCACTGCCCTTGTTTCTGGAAGGAGACTCCCCTTCCTCACCGTGGGAATAGAGTTCAAAAGCCAAATATTCGGCGACAGTCACGGTGAAAGGCGTCTGTGCCTGATCGGTATTGAAATCCAGAGTCAGATCCGCTCCGTCGGCTCCTTCGTCGAAAGGTGTACTGCGAATTGTGAAAGCGTTGTGCCCGGTCAGCGAATCCCCGCTCAAATCCTTGACCGTCACGGTGATGGAGTCGTGGGCGTAGTATGGCGAAACATACACATATCCGGGTTTGCCGGTGCATACTTCAACCAGCGCATTGTCTGAATCGGTTGTCGAACAACTCGCATCTCCCGTGGAAGACGCCGGCCCTGCCAGAACAAGCATCCAAAGCGAAGATACAAGGATCGCGGATCCCGCGCGGAAGATATGTGAAGAAGAAACCGACCTGCCGTCAGAACTCCGGCGGAAGAACGTATCCAACATTGATGTGCGCCCGTATTCGTAAAACAAAATTGAAATATGAGAACCGGACCAGAACATCCGATGGACTTCACATTTCAGTAAAAATCAAACAGCAATAATAAATCTATTAGTTGCATTTCTTTCCGAATCTCGGGAAGCCGTGCAACAAACATATTGAGTTGATATGAATATCCGAAAATCGGTGGAGATACATATCTTTGTATTGTTTTTATTTGTTTTTTATATGTGCCGCGCCACGAATATTTGACCGAAGCACCCTTCAAAGCCTCTTGATAATGCGATCAACACCTGGGAAGGTCATTGCACATTGATATGCAAAAAAGCAATCTAAAATTGTATTACTTTGGACAGTTTTTCCACGCAAATCGACATTGCGACACAGGCCTGGAGTTCGACGCGGAATTAACAAATGCATCGTCCGTCCGCGTTTGCCTGTCACAAACAAAGACGAACCGGATTGCCCGGCTGGCTAACGGCTCACCGCAATCGCCGCCGGCAAAGAGCCTCTATAGTCAGGAGAAAAAAAGCGGTCCGCGCCATCGGAAAATCGAGTTCAGATCCATCCTTCGCGGATGGACTGGGCGACGGCCTGGATGCGGTTGACGGCGTCCAGTTTTCTGGCCGCGCTCACGAGGTAATAATTGATCGTGTGTTCGGACAGCGACATGATCTGCGAAATCTCGCTGCTGGTCTTTCCCTCGGCCGACCAGCGCAGACACTCGAGTTCGCGCTGCGACAGCGGCGACTCCTTGCCCTCGGCCAGATGCCGGTTGATGGAACTCATTCGGTCCTGGAAATATGTGCTGATCAGAAACAGTTCCAGGAATTCCGCAGTCGTCAGATCCTCGCGCTCTCCTGAAAAAGACACGCAGGCGCGATTGCCCAGATTATCGCAGACAGGAAACAGCGCACTGTATCCAAGGCTGTAACGTTGCAGGAGCTCGTTCAGGGATTCACTGCCGGAAAGCAGGTCTCCGCCCGCCGGCTTGTTACTGACATTGTAGACAAACGGAACGCTTGTGCTTCGGATCATGGAAATCAGCGGACCACTGTCGATCAGATTCTTTTTCTCAAACTGAGTAATCAGTTCCGAAGGCCAGTTCGTCGCCAGATTGTGTTGCGGAAATCGACGCGGCTCGTTTTGCGGGATGATGGCAACCGAATAAAATTCGAACCCGTAATACTTCGAGACACCTTCGAGGAACCGCGAGACATCGACGTCATCCTCCAGAGTCCCGAACTTGCTGGTGACGTTTTGGAGTATCTCTGTTGCTGGCATATTTGGTCTGCTTACAATTTATGGACAGGTTTAATAAAACTAAAAAACATACTTCGACACAATCAGACCACTATGCAATCATCTTGCATCTGAACGCCATCTCCCCAAGAGAACCGGCGCGAAAAACTTAACCGCAACTTTCATCAATACTCAAGAAACGATTATTATGTATATAATATGGCAATCACAAATTAGTACGGACAATGCGCTGAAACTTGTAACGATCAGACAATCAAAGATTGTAAAAAGGCCGCGCACTTCTGTCAACAAGCTGCAAGCCGATTGAACCCGCCGCAACAGCGCTCAAAAAAATCGCCCGACTTTGCAGCCGGGCGACGTACGACGCCGACCTGAGACGCGCGGACGGCCCGGTTTAATAAAACTGCTCCCTAATGTTTAAGCATGTCCTTGACCATCCCGGAGGCCTTGGAAAAATCCATCTGGCCGGAAAACCGCGTTTTGAGCGTGTTCATGCATTTGCCCATATCGCGCAGTCCCTGGGCGCCGGTCTCCTCCACCACCCGGCGACAGGCCGTCTGAACCGCTTCGTCGGAGAGTTGCGCGGGAAGAAAGGAGCGTATCACGTCCATTTCCTCGCGCTCCTGTTCGGCCAGTTCCACGCGCGCCGCCTCTTCGTAGATTCGCGCGGATTCCTCGCGCTGCTTGATCATCTTCGACAGAATCTGCAGGATTTCTTCATCGCTGACCGGATCTTTGCCAGTGCCGCGATTTGCGATATCCCTGTCTTTAATGGCAGCAAGAATCAGCCGAATCGTAGAAACCCGACGTGTGTCTTTTGCCTTCACCGCGTCTTTCAAAGCGGCTGTCAACATGTCTCGCATTCAGTTTCTCCTGCATTTCGCCGCGCACCATAGTTGGACGAGATAGCGATTGCAAATGTTTTGAACTCGCCTAACTAGTTGATATTATTTGCTATTATTTCAACGCGCAAAATTCCGGCACTGGTGTTCCGATCCTTCGCGCCGTCGGCCGGCGGCTCCCAGCATTAACACTTTTGTTCCGATGGCGGCAATTCAAAGTTTCCGCGCGGCCTTGAGAGACAGCCGGCGCGGACTTGAACATCGCCGCTCTTACCTTTATCTCGCGGCAGATTGCAGCTCTAACGGACAAAGTTCATGACAACGGCCTGGCCAAAGAAAAAAACCACCGCACTGCTGGTGCTCGCAAATGGAATGGTCATCGAGGGCCATGGGCTGGGCGCGGTCGGCGCGGTCGAGGCGGAAGTCTGTTTCAACACCGCATTGACCGGCTATCAGGAAATCCTGACTGACCCGTCCTACGCCGGTCAGATCGTCACATTCACTTTTCCGCACATCGGCAACATCGGCGCCAATGACGAGGATATCGAGGATCTGACTCCGGCGGCTCATATCGGTGCTGTCGGCGCGATTTTCAAGGCCGACATCACGGAACCGTCAAATTACCGCTCGCGGCAGCACCTGAACGATTGGCTGGCGACCCGCGGCGTCGTCGCCATGTCCGGCGTCGACACCCGCGCCCTGACCGCATGGATTCGCGACAACGGCATGCCCAATGCGGTGCTCGCACACAATCCGCAAGGCGAATTCGACGTCGAAAGCCTGAAGGCGCGCGCCGCCGCATGGCACGGTCTGGTCGAACTGGACCTTGCGAAGGACGCGACCAGTGGTCAGTCGTCACGCTGGATCGAACGCCCCTGGGTCTGGAACGAAGGCTATGGCGAGGGCGACGATGACGGCGCGGTCCATATCGTGGCGATCGACTACGGCGTCAAGCGCAACATATTGCGCCTGTTTTCCGGTCTCGGATGCCGTGTCACCGTCGTTCCGGCGACGGCGACCGCGGAGGATATTCTGGGTTTGAAACCGGACGGCGTCTTCCTGTCAAACGGGCCGGGAGATCCCGCCGCCACCGGAGAATACGCCGTTCCGACGCTGCAAAAGCTGATGGAAAGCGACGTACCGATCTTCGGCATCTGCCTCGGCCACCAGATTCTGGCGCTGGCGCTTGGCGCCAAAACCGCCAAGATGCACCAGGGTCACCACGGCGCCAATCATCCGGTCAAGGACCACACGACGGGCAAGGTGGAGATCGTCTCCATGAATCACGGCTTCGCCGTCGATGGAAATTCGCTGCCGGCAGGGGTCGAGGAAACCCACACCTCGCTTTTTGACGGAACGAACTGCGGCCTTCAGGTCGTGGGCAGGCCCATATTCTCCGTGCAGCATCACCCGGAAGCGTCGCCGGGTCCGCAAGATTCGCACTATCTGTTCCGGCGTTTTTTGAACCTCATCCGCGAGAAGCGCGGCGAGACTGCGCTGGTCGAATAGACTGGTTTGCGATCACACGGGCTCGCTGAACGTATCGCAACTGTCCAGCCGTCCGCTGTCGAAGCCGCGTTTGAACCAGGTCATGCGCTGTTTCGAGGTGCCGTGGTTGAAGCTGTCCGGCACCACATAGCCCTGGCTTCGCCGCTGCAGCGTGTCGTCGCCGATCTGCCGGGCCGCGTTCAGCGCCTCCTCCAGGTCTCCGCTCTCGAGAAGCCCCTTCTGGTCGGTGAAGTGTCCCCAGACGCCAGCGAAGCAATCCGCCTGCAGTTCGACGCGAACCGACATTTGGTTGGCCTCGGTCTCGCTCATGGTTTGGCGCATCTGGTTGAACTTGGGCAGGACGCCGATCAGATTCTGCACATGATGACCAACCTCGTGCGCAATAACATAGGCTTGCGCGAAATCGCCCGACGCGCCGAAGCGGTTCGCCAGCTCATTGTAGAATGAAAGATCGATATAGACCTTCTGGTCGCCGGGACAGTAGAACGGTCCGGACGCCGCGCCGGCCATGCCGCAGGCGGAACGCACCCTGTCAGTGAACAGGACCAGCGTTGGTTCGGGATACACGGCGCCGTTTGCCTGGAAAACTCCTTTCCACACATCCTCAGTCTCCGCAAGCACTGTGGCGACAAACTGGCTCATCTCGTCCTGCCTGGGCTGGGCGATCTGGCCGCCGTCCTGCTGATAGCCCGGAGACATCGATCCGCCGCCTTCAAGAAGCTCCGCCGGGTCTATGCCCAGAGCCCGCAAAATGAAGAACCCTATGACAAGAATGACAATCAGCGAGATGCCGCCGCCGGAGGCGCGTCGCGTTCCGGATCCGCCAATGGGAATTCGAATCCTGCCTGGACTGCGTCGCGAAGAGCCGCCGAAGCCGCCCCGGCTGCCGCGCCTGTCTTCGATATTGCTGCTTTGCCGTCGACCCTTCCAACGCATCGAACCGTCTCCCGTCTGAAACAGAGCCTGCCGCCGCCCATCGGTTGTTAACACCGCCAGGCGGATACGGTTCCGCCTGTGGAGTCCTGCGGCTGGATACGGCTCACGGCGCAGTTTACATTGAAAATCGCGCCACCCCTCGATTTCAACGACGTCCAGCATTTCAGAACTGATGTAAAAATGCCATACAAAGCTGATAATGAAGCATTATTTTTCAGGAATATTCGAGTAACGACAAGAAGGGCGAAGATTGACATTGACACCAGATGACTTCAGACGCTGGCGAAAGTCCCTTGGTCTCAAGCAGAAAGACGCAGCCCGGGTTCTTGGCCTGAAGAAACGCATCATTCAATACTATGAAAAAGGCAAGCGTGATGGAAAGCAGATCACCATTCCGCTGACCGTCGCTCTGGCCTGCTATGCCATCGCCAACGGCGTTTACGAATACGATGCGTCCGAACTGAGCGACGAGGCGGCGTCGTCCCCGCCAGACGAACCGCATCCGGCAAATGCCTGCTGACCTGTAAAGTTCCTTTGGAAAAACCGTGGAAGACGGGGTTTCCCTGTCTGCGCCTTTGCCCTATAAGCGCGCCTCAGAACGCTCCTGGAGGATGCGGTTCGCCTTCAATTGATGACTACAGTGCACGCACCCGGATTCCATGCAATCCCCGTTGCTACTGCTTGCCGGAAGACCAATCATGCCCAAGCGCGACGACATAAAGTCCATTCTCATAATCGGGGCCGGACCGATCGTCATCGGTCAAGCCTGTGAATTCGATTATTCCGGCGCCCAGGCCTGCAAGGCGCTGAAGGAAGAAGGCTATCGCGTCGTCCTCGTCAATTCCAATCCGGCGACGATCATGACCGACCCGGAACTGGCGGATGCGACCTATATCGAACCCATCACGCCCGAGGTCGTCGCCAAGATCATCGCCAAGGAGCGTCCGGACGCTTTGCTGCCGACCATGGGCGGGCAGACCGCGCTCAACACCGCTCTTTCGCTGCGGCGCATGGGGATCCTCGAGCGCTACAACGTCGAGATGATCGGCGCCAAGCCAGAGGCGATCGACAAGGCCGAAGACAGGGCGCTGTTCCGCGAGGCCATGGCGAAAATCGGTCTCGAGACGCCCCGCTCGATGCTTGCGAATGCAACGGAAGTGAAGGACCGCGACCGCAAGGCGCATGAGGCCAAGCGCGAAGAACTCAGAAAGCAGTTTGAGGGTGACCAGCTGGACGCTGCCCTCGACGCGCTTGAGACGGAGTGGCAGCTCGACGAAACTGACCGCAAGCAGCACTATATCGGACACGCGCTCGGCATCGCCGCCCAGGCGCTCGACCATGTCGGACTGCCGGCGATCATCCGGCCCTCCTTTACGCTCGGCGGAACCGGCGGCGGCATCGCTTTCAACCGCTCGGAATATTTCGAGATCGTCGAATCGGGCCTTGACGCCTCGCCGACCACGGAAGTGCTGATCGAAGAGTCCGTACTCGGCTGGAAGGAGTTCGAGATGGAAGTCGTCCGCGACCGCGCGGACAATTGCATCATCATCTGCTCCATCGAGAACGTCGATCCGATGGGCGTTCACACCGGCGATTCCATCACCGTCGCGCCTGCCCTGACGCTCACCGACAAGGAATACCAGATCATGCGCAACGCATCGATCGCGGTGTTGCGCGAGATCGGAGTGGAAACCGGCGGATCGAACGTACAGTTCGCCGTCAATCCGGAAGATGGCCGGCTGGTCGTCATCGAAATGAACCCGCGCGTTTCGCGCTCCTCGGCGCTCGCTTCCAAGGCGACCGGGTTTCCGATCGCCAAGGTGGCTGCGAAGCTCGCCGTCGGCTATACGCTCGACGAACTCGACAATGACATCACCGGCGGCGCGACGCCGGCGTCTTTCGAACCGTCGATCGACTATGTGGTCACCAAGATTCCCCGTTTCGCCTTTGAAAAGTTCCCCGGCGCCGAACCGCTTTTGACCACGTCGATGAAATCGGTCGGCGAGGTAATGGCGATCGGCCGCACCTTCGCCGAATCGCTGCAGAAGGCCCTGCGCGGCCTTGAAACAGGCCTGACCGGTCTCGACGAGATCGACATTCCCGGTCTCGGCGAAGGCGATGACAAGAACGCAATCCGCGCCGCGCTCGGAACGCCCACCCCCGACCGGCTTCGCATGGTCGCGCAGGCGCTCCGGCTGGGCGCCTCCGCCGAAGAGGTGCACCAGGCGTGCAAGATCGATCCCTGGTTCCTCAGCCAGCTCAAGGCGATCGTCGACATGGAAACGCATATCCGCGCCCACGGATTGCCGGAGGACGCCGACAATCTGCGGATGCTCAAGTCAATGGGCTTTTCCGACGCCCGGCTGGCGGGTCTGACAGGCCAGCGCGAGAAAAACGTGGCGCGGCTGCGCGACCGGCTTGACGTGCACCCGGTCTACAAACGGATCGACACCTGCGCGGCGGAATTCGCCTCGCCGACCGCCTACATGTATTCGACCTACGAAACGGCCTTTGCAGGCGCGCTGCAATCCGAAGCGGATGTTTCCGACCGCAAGAAGGTCGTCATCCTCGGCGGCGGTCCAAACCGGATCGGCCAGGGCATCGAGTTCGACTATTGCTGCTGTCACGCGGCCTTCGCGCTGGAAGACGCCGGCTATGAATCAATCATGGTCAATTGCAACCCGGAAACTGTCTCGACGGATTACGACACGTCCGACCGGCTCTATTTCGAACCGCTGACGGTCGAGGACGTGCTGGAGATCCTGAGGATCGAACAGCAGAAGGGAACGCTGCATGGCGTCATCGTCCAGTTCGGCGGGCAGACGCCGCTGAAACTTGCCAATGCCCTGGAAAGCGCCGGGATTCCAATCCTCGGCACCGAGCCCGACGCAATCGATCTCGCGGAAGATCGCGACCGGTTCCAGAAACTCCTGACACGGCTCGACCTTCTGCAGCCGAAAAACGGCATAGCCCATTCCGTGGAGCAGGCGCGGCTCGTCGCCGCCGAAATCGGTTATCCGCTGGTCGTCCGCCCATCCTACGTTCTGGGCGGCCGGGCGATGCAGATCATACGCGACGAGCAAAGCCTTTCGAACTATCTGCTTGGCACGGTTCCGGAACTCGTTCCCGAAGACATCAAGGCGCGTTATCCGAACGACAAGACCGGCCAGATCAACACGCTTCTCGGCTCCAATCCGCTGCTTTTCGACAGCTACCTGTCCAACGCGACTGAAGTCGACGTCGACTGCCTGTGCGACGGCAACGACGTCTTTGTCGCAGGAATCATGGAGCATATCGAGGAAGCTGGCATTCATTCCGGCGACAGCGCCTGTTCGCTTCCCGCGCACTCGCTGTCCGGAGAAATCATCGACGAATTGGAACGGCAGACCCGGCGGCTCGCGCTCGCTTTGCATGTCGGCGGCCTGATGAATGTGCAATACGCCATCAAGGATGGTGAAATCTACGTGCTTGAAGTCAATCCGCGCGCCTCCCGCACCGTGCCATTCGTCGCCAAGACCATCGGCGCGCCAGTCGCCAAGATCGCAGCCAGGGTCATGGCCGGCGAAAAACTGGACGCGGCGATCTCCGCCTACGGCGCGGTTCCGGACACGAAAAATCTCGCGCATATCGCCGTCAAGGAAGCTGTCTTCCCGTTTGCCCGCTTTCCGGGCGTCGACACGCTGCTCGGCCCGGAAATGCGCTCCACTGGCGAGGTGATGGGCCTTGACACCGACTATGCGCTCGCCTTCGCCAAGGCGCAGCTCGGCGCCGGCGTTGAGCTTCCGCGCGACGGCGCGGTCTTCATCTCGGTTCGCGACGAGGACAAGCAGTTCGTCCTGCCTGCGGCGCGGCGGCTGGCCGAGATCGGCTTCAGCATCGTGGCGACCGGAGGCACGGCGCGCTTCCTTGCCGAAAACGGCGTCAAGGCGACCCGGATCAACAAGGTCCTCGAAGGGCGCCCGCATGTCGAGGACGCGAT
Source organism: Flavimaribacter sediminis (assembly GCF_019492055.1). GTDB lineage: Bacteria > Pseudomonadota > Alphaproteobacteria > Rhizobiales > Rhizobiaceae > Flavimaribacter > Flavimaribacter sediminis. Next base: position 141,079 of record NZ_JAICBX010000003.1, read on the forward strand.
CCGCAATCGCGAAATCCAGCTCGTCGTCAACACGACCTCCGGCGCCAAGGCGATGTCGGATTCAAAATCGCTTCGCCGCGCGGCGCTGATGCAGAAGGTGCCCTATTTCACCACCATGGCCGGGGCTCAGGCCGCGGCAGAGGCCATTGCCGCGCTCAAGGCCGGCAACCTGGAAGTGCGGCCGCTGCAAAGTTATTTTTAACCGAGAGCCCGTAATTGCATTCGATCCGCATGACGCAATCCTTCGTTGCGGTTGAATTGGGTCGAATAGCGAAAACACTGGCTTTTTGGGCGCATTTGCTGCTAGACTGCGTCGATTAACGCATGAAACGGTTCCGGATCTGCAGATTCGGGGGCCGTTTTCTTTTGCGCCAAAGCAGGGCTCTCAAGCTGCTTCGGCGCCAAGAATGACGGAGAAGGACATGGTAGAAAAAGTCCCGATGACACCGGGCGGTTTCGCCAAACTGAATGAAGAACTGCGCTGGCGCCAGCAGGAAGAGCGCCCGCGGATCATCGAGGCAATTGCCGAGGCAAGGGCCCATGGCGACCTTTCGGAAAATGCGGAATATCACGCAGCCAAGGAAGCCCAGAGCCACAACGAGGGCCGGATTTCCGAGCTGGAAGATTTGACGGCGCGCGCCGAGGTCATCGACCTGACGAAAATGTCGGGCGACACGATCAAATTCGGCGCCACGGTAAAGCTCGTCGACGAGGATACTGAAGAGGAAAAGACCTATCAGATCGTCGGCGACCAGGAAGCCGATGTGAAGCAGGGACGGATCTCCCTGTCTTCCCCCATCGCCAGGGCCCTCATTGGAAAGTCGCAAGGCGATTCAATCGAGGTCAATGCCCCCGGCGGGGCCAAGGCCTACGAAATTCTCGAAGTCAACTGGGGCTGACCGCGTCGATCGATGGGTCCTGAAACTCCGGTCAGTATGGACGAGGTCGAGGTTCTCGCACCGAACTTCAAGCGTCGACTGTCCGGAGTGACCTCCACGATCGTCCAGCTGGCGCCGTTACAGCGACGGATCGGCGTGAAGATCGCGACCCTCGGCCCCGGACTTCCCGAACACCTGCCGCACGTCTCCTGGCGCGACCTCGTCAAGGCGTGGCGTCCGCCGCCCGGCAAAACTGCGCGCGTCTGGCATGCGCGGCGAAACAATGAAATGATCGTGGGCATCGTGCTGCGCGACATTCTGCGCATGCCCTTGAAACTGCTTTTCACATCGGCGGCGCAGCGTCATCACAAGCCCTTCACGCGCTGGCTCATAAGGCGCATGGACCGGGTAGTTGCGACCAGCGAGCGCTCGGGTTCCTTTCTGCAGGCGCCGCACACCACCATCCTCCACGGCGTCGACACCGACATGTTTCACCCTCCGCAAACGGCGGAAGACACGATCGCCGCGAGCGGTCTCGCCGGAAAATACCTGATCGGATGTTTCGGCCGCATCCGCCATCAGAAGGGAACCGACCTGTTCGTCGCGTCGATGATCGATTTGCTCCCGCGTTTCCCGGACTGGACGGCGGTGATATCCGGCCGCGCCACGGCGGAACACCAGGCGTTTGCAGACCGTCTGAAGGACGATGTCCGGTCGGCCGGGCTTCAGGACCGGATCGTTTTCCTTGGCGAAGTGCCGGACATCAAGGTCTGGCACCGCCGCCTGACGCTCTATGTCGCCCCGTCGAGAAACGAAGGCTTCGGGCTGACGCCCTTCGAGGCGATGGCTTCGAAGACAGCGGTGGTGACCTCCGACGCCGGCGCATACTCTGAAATGGCCGTGCCTGGCATTTCCGGAAACATCGTCGCCGCTGGCGACGGTCCGGCGCTCACGAAAGCGATAGAGCCCTACCTCGCAGACCCCGCAAAGGCGATCGACGACGCGGAGAAGAGCCTCGCGCATGTGAGGGCGAATTTCGGCCTCGAGCGGGAAGCGTCGGCCCTGAAGGCCGTCTATGAAGAAATGCTTGAGGGCGGCTAATCAAACGCCACCTTGCCCTCGTTCTTCACCTGGCGGATCGTCAGCATGGTGCGGACAGTGTCGACATTTGCGGCCGTTGTCAGTTCGTCGATGACGAAATCCTGGAAAGCGGCGAGATTGCGCGCAACACAATGCAGCAGGAAATCGCTTTCACCGCTCACCATCCACGACTGTCGGACAAAGGGCCAGGACAGGGTTTTCTCGGCGAACGCCCTGAGATTGGCTTCCGACTGCAAGGTCAGCCCCACCGCGCAGAAGGCGACGACATCGAAACCAAGCGCCGGCGCGTTCAGCATCGCGCGATACCCTTCGATGACGCCTGCTTCCTCGAGCTTGCGCACGCGCCGCAGACAGGGGGGCGCAGAAATGCCGACCCGTTCGGAAAGCTCCACATTGGTCATCCGGCCGTCGGCTTGCAACTCTCGCAATATCTTCATGTCGATGCGATCAAGCTCAGCGCGAATCGGCATGCGGCCCTCTCCCTTCTAATGGCTGGAAACGAGACCATTAATTTCGCCGGCGCGCAAGATAATTTCTCTTCCACAGCGCTTGGTCCAAGCCCTGCGCCGCGTCGTTGCACGGTATCGTGAAATATGCGCCCTCTACTTGAAACAGATCGCCGCCGCTACGTACATTGGGACAAACCGGCCCGGCGGGTGAAATGCCCTGTGCGGGCGCAATCAGCCGTGCTATAGGCCCGGCAACCAAGACGAGACCAGTTTCAAGGAATGCAGATATGACGACGCGCCATGCACGCGTGCTGATCGTGGGCTCGGGACCGGCGGGATACACCGCCGCAATCTACGCCGCCCGCGCGATGCTGAATCCGGTGATGATCACCGGACTGGAACAGGGCGGCCAGTTGATGATCACCACCGAAGTGGAGAACTATCCTGGATACGCGGATCCGGTTCAGGGTCCGTGGATGATGGACCAGATGCGCCAGCAATCCGAAAATGTCGGCGCCGAAATCGTCAATGACCTTGTCACGGAAGTCGATCTCGAGGTTCGCCCGTTCCGGCTGAAGACGGATTCGGGACAGGAATACAGCTGCGATTCCCTTATCATCGCCACCGGCGCGCAAGCCAAGTGGCTGGGGATCGAGACAGAGCAGACCTTTATGGGGTTCGGCGTTTCCGCCTGTGCTACGTGCGATGGGTTCTTCTACCGCGGCAAGAACGTTGTGGTTGTCGGCGGCGGCAACACGGCGGTCGAGGAAGCCCTTTACCTGTCCAATCTTGCGGAGAAGGTCACGCTCGTGCATCGCCGCGACGAACTGAGGGCTGAAAAGATCCTGCAGCAGCGCCTGCTCGCCAAGGACAATGTAGAGGTGGTCTGGGACAGCCGCCTCGTTGAAATCACCGGCGCGACGGGCGTTCCGCCCTCTGTGACGGGCGCGCGGCTGGAGAATGTTCGCACCGGCGCAGTGACGGACATCGAAACGGACGGCGTATTCGTCGCCATCGGCCATGCGCCCGCCGTCGCCCTGTTCGAAGGCAAGCTGAAGCAGAAATCCAACGGCTATCTGTGGACGGCGCCGGATTCGACGGCGACGAACGTTCCGGGCGTGTTTGCAGCCGGCGACGTCACCGACGATATCTACAGGCAGGCGGTCACGGCCGCCGGCATGGGGTGCATGGCCGCCCTTGAAGTGGAAAAGTATCTGGCGGAAATCGAAACGATAGCGGACGCCGCCGAGTAGACGGCATCCGCCACGCGAACAGAGCAAGACGCAAAGAAAAAAAGAGAAGCCGGGGCTATGCCGTTGGACTGGGATAAATTGCGGATATTCCATGCCGCTGCGGAAGCGGGGTCGTTCACCCACGCGGCCGAGACGCTGCATCTGTCGCAATCCGCCATCAGCCGGCAGGTCAGTTCACTGGAGCAGGACATCGGCGCGCCGCTGTTTCACAGACATGCCCGCGGCCTGATCCTCACCGAGCAGGGAGAGTTGCTCTACCGGACGGCGCATGACGTTCTTTTGAAACTCGAATCGGTGCGCTCGCGCCTGACCGAGTCCAAGGACACGCCAAGCGGCAAGTTGCGCGTCACCACCACGGTCGGCCTCGGTTCGGAATGGCTGACTGACAGGATGCACGAATTTGTCGAGCTCTATCCGGATATCCAGGTGCAACTGCTTCTCGACAACGAGGAAGTCGATGTGACGATGCGCCATGCGGATTGCGCGATCAGGCTGCGGCAGCCGCAGCAGCCGGACCTGATCCAGCGCAAGATCTTTACGGTCCACATGCACATCTACGCCTCGCCCTCCTATCTCAACCGCTTCGGAGAGCCGGAAACCGTCACGGATTTCGACGATCATCGCATCGTCACCTTCGGCGAGCCCGCCCCGAGCTATCTGCTCGAGGTCAATTGGCTGGAGCTCGCCGGGCGGCCGGCCGGAAATCCGCGCACCCCGCAATTGCAGATCAACAACATGTCCTCAGTCAAGCGCGCCGCGCAGCTCGGCATTGGCATAGCCATGCTGCCTGACTACATGGTCGGCCATGACGCAGGCCTCGTGCGGCTCGATATCGATGCCGACGTGCCCTCGTTCGACAGTTTCTTCTGCTATCCGGAAGAAATGCGCAGCTCCGCCAAATTGCACGCCTTCAGGGATTTCCTGATCTCGAAAGCGAGAAACTGGAAATACTGAGCGCCGTTGACGCGACTTATAAACAGGAATTCGCAGGCTTCTAGAGCCTGCCTGTCAGGGCGATTGCGACTTGTTTTTCGCACGAACCCTTTGAGACATAACGACCAAAGGTCGAGTTATGCAAAATCGCATAGCTGATATGCGGCCCTTCCTATTGATAAATACCACCGAAACCAACATATCGGGGATGGCTAACAACCGGGTGGATTTCCTCCCAGTACCACCTTGTTAGCTGTTCCCCTCTGGAGGTTTCGTTTTATAAACCTTCCCGCTTCGGGCCGGAGAGCAATCTCCCGGCCCGTTTTTTTTAGCTACACTATAGAAATGACGCCGGATAAGCATAGTCCGTTGCTGTTTCCGCCAAATCCCCTGTCAAATCACTGACAGCTTGCCCGTGGCGGATTGGCGTACGGTCATCGGCATGCCGCGCAGAACCGCTGAATTCTGCGGCAGGATTCTTCGAGTTGCTCCTCGGACGTTGCATAGGAAATCCTGAAATTTGGTCCGAGGCCGAACGCCCCGCCATGCACGACAGCAACCCCTTCCGCCTCCAGAAGCTCCGTGACGAAGTCCTCGTCTGTCTTCATGCGCTTGCCGCTTGGCGCGGTTTTGCCGATCAGGCCGGCGCATGACGGATAGACATAAAACGCGCCTTGCGGCGTCGGGCAGTCGATGCCCTTCGCCTGGTTGAGCATCGACACCACCAGGTCGCGGCGGGCTTCGAACACCGCCTTGTTCTTCCTGACGAAGTCCTGCGGACCGTTGAGCGCTTCCACAGCGGCCCATTGCGCGATCGTCGTGGCGCCCGACGTCTGCTGGCTCTGGATCATGTCCATGGCCTTGATCAGCTGACGGGGGCCGCCGGCGTAACCGATCCGCCAACCCGTCATCGCGTAGGCCTTGGAGACGCCGTTCATCGTCAGCGTGCGGTCCTTCAGCGATGGCTCGATCTGGGCCGGCGACACAAAACGGAAATCGCCGTAGCAGAGGTGCTCGTAAATGTCGTCCGACAGGATCCAGACATTCGGATGCCGCTTCAGCACTTCGGTCAACGCCTTCATCTCGCTCTCGTCATAGGCGGCGCCGGAAGGGTTGGACGGGGAGTTGAAGATCAGCCACTTGGTGCGGTCGGTAATTGCGTCTTCGAGCGTTTCCGCATCCAGTTTGAAATTGTTTTCCAGCGTTGTTTGCGCAAAGACCGGCTGACCACCGAATATCGCAGTCATTTCCGGGTAGCTCACCCAGTAGGGCGTCGGAATGACGACCTCGTCGCCGGGATTGAGGGTCGCCATCAGCGCATTGAACAGGATCTGCTTGCCGCCCGTGCCGACGATGATTTCGTCAAGGGCGTAGTCGAGCTGGTTTTCGCGCTTGAATTTTGCGGAGATCGCCTTCCTGAGCTCCAGGATGCCGGCGACCGGAGGATATTTCGTCTCGCCGCGCCGGATGGCGTCGATCGCCGCCTCCTTGATATTGTCCGGCGTATCGAAATCCGGTTCGCCCGCGCCCAGACTGATGACGTCGCGGCCGCTGGCTCGCAAATCCCGGGCTTTTTGCGCGACGGCGATGGTGGCGGACGGTTTGACGCGGGAAAGGGCGTCGGCAAGAAATGCCATGTCAGGTACTCCGGTCGTTGTCGGCATGCAGGCGGAACGGGGTCATTTCTATTGCGAAATGCGATCCAAACGCAAGGCGCATATGGGCTCGGCTTCGGCACAACTTAAACGCTTTTGTGACTGTCACAAACTTATCGCGAGAAGGCCCCAATTCGGCCCTTTATCCGACCGAATTCACCTCTTTATTTCACCGTGTTGAGCGAATGCGAGGGTGGTTTTATGGAGTCGGACATCGACTATACGGAAAAGCATAGCAGGGAAAAACAGACGCGGATCCGCTACTATCTTTGCGCCTTCGCGGTATTCTCATGCGTCGCTCTGTTTTTGAACCTCACCGTCATTTATTGACCGCCGCTCTCCATCCGCGCCCGTCGCAGGGCGCAAACCTGGGCTTCTTGCCTGGGGCTTCCTCTCCTGATAGGGCGTGACCGGTTTCGGATCGCAGGCAGGGTGAGCACGATGGGTCGGGCGCAGGCCAATATGCTTTTGTTGCTGGCAGGGGCCATCTGGGGCGCCGGGTTCGTCGCGCAGTCGACGGCCATGGACGACATGGGGCCGTTTCTCTTCATAGGTCTGCGCTTTGTCTTGGCGACGCTTGTGTGCCTGCCGTTCGCTTGGATGGAAGCGAGACGCGCGTCTGAAAAGCTGGACCGGGCGTCTGTCAAGGGATTCGTCTGGATCGGGGTGGCCCTGTTTCTTGGAATGGCCAGCCAGCAAGTAGGCCTGCTATCCACAAGCGTCACCAATTCCGGGATTCTGACAGGGCTTTATGTGGTCTTTGTACCGGTGCTGTCCGTGATCTTCCTCCGGCAGCGCCCACACGCCGTCATCTGGCCTGCTTCGGCTGTCGCCTTTTGCGGCATCTGGCTTTTGAGCAGCGGATCCATGACCGGTCTGTCAGTCGGCGACCTGCTGACGATCCTGTGCGCCGTCTTCTGGGCGATCCAGGTAACTCTCATCGGATATTTCGGCCAGTCTTCGGGTCGGCCGCTGGCGCTTTCATGCGTGCAGTTCGCCATCTGCGCAGCGCTTTCCCTTGCGGTCGCCGTGGCGATCGAGCCCATTCGCCTTGATGCGATCGCCGCCGCAGCGCCGGAAGTTCTCTATTCGGGTATTTTCGCCAGCGGGCTGGCCTTCTCGCTGCAGGCCGTCGGCCAGCGATTCACAACGCCAGCGCAGGCGGCCATCTGCCTGTCTTCGGAGGCTTTGTTCGCCGCCCTCTTCGGCGCATTGCTGCTTTCCGAACGCTTCACGATAGCGGGCTATTTGGGCTGTCTGCTCATTTTTTTGGCAATTCTGACGGTCGAAATAGTTCCCTTGACGCGAAACAAGCTAATGCAAGACCAGGCAGCCGACTAACGATAGTTTATTTATTTAGTTAACTATCAATGCTTTAACAGAAGGCAGACACTCAAATCGGGAATCGTCATAAAACTTTCTCTTGCTAATTTCCACAACCTGCATCACTCTACGCGTCGTTCGGGCAAATCTACGAACACGGGAAAACCTATTGAAAGCCATGCGGACCGGAGACGCATAATATTCCGGGTGATAAGCTAGCAGGTCATTTGAACCGCCAGGATCACGATAACAGGGACCTTTCCTCACCAATTCGAGAACTGCCTGCCTTGCCCGGAAACGGGTAATACAAGATACGTGGGTAAGCGACCTGCGGAGCAAAGAGGACCTGAAAGCATGGCCGAGACTGGCACTGTGAAGTTTTTCAATACCGACAAGGGCTTCGGCTTTATCAAGCCGGACAATGGCGCGTCGGACATTTTCGTACATATCTCCGCTCTGAAGGATTCGGGTCTCGAGACCCTGATGGAAAATCAGAAAGTAAGTTTCGACACGGAACCCGACAGACGCGGCAAGGGACCGAAAGCGGTCAACCTGTCGATCGTTGGCTGATCAGATCGAAATATGAAAGCGCCCGGCAATGCCGGGCGCTTTCAATTTCGGTCGCCAGTTCCTCCGCAGCTTGCGGTTCGCAAGTCGCCATCTGCGCCGGTTGCGCGTGGATTGCCACGGCGGCCGAACGAACGCCTGCGACCGGACCTTTGCCCTGTAGCATCGCTCGCCTCTGTAATTTTGCCGCAGGAGGCTCATTGGATATTCCAATGGCGGCCCTGACCGAATACTATCAAGAGTTGAATACTGTAGTAATTTTCAAAATTTGTTTTGGGAGGAAGAGATCGCATGAAAACCGCGCTTCTCAGTTTTTTCGTCGGCTCACTCATCGCTTTGGGCGCTGCGCCGGCAGTTTCAGCCACTTTGGATACGGTCAAGGAAAATGGACAGCTGGCCTGTGGGGTGAGCCAGGGTAATCCCGGTTTTTCCAACCCCGACAGCAATGGCGTCTGGAGCGGATTTGACGTCGATTACTGCCGCGCCGTCGCAGCCGCAATCTTCGACGACCCGCAAGCGGTCACATTTCGTCCCCTGTCTTCGCCGGAACGGTTCACGGCGCTTCAATCGGGCGAAATCGATGTTTTGTCGCGCACGACGACCTGGACCATGTCGCGCGACACCACGCTGGGCGCCAATTTCGTCGGCGTCATGTATTATGACGGACAGGCCATGATGGTGCGCAAGGGCCTCGGCCTTAGATCGGCGCTCGAACTGTCTGGCGCCTCGGTCTGCAGCGCGACCGGCACCACCACCGAATTGAACGTGGCCGACTTCTTCCGTCTCCACGACATGCCCTACGAACTGGTCGCATTCGAAAAGAATGACGAAGTGACCCAGGCCTACGACGCCGACCGATGCGACGTCTACACGACAGATGCTTCCGGACTTGCCGCCAACCGGCAGAAGCTGACTGATCCGCAGGCCCATGTGATTCTGCCGGAAATCATCTCAAAGGAGCCCCTCGGACCCGTTGTTCGTCAGGGCGACGATCAGTGGCTCAACATCGCCAAATGGGTTCTCAACGCCCTGATAAACGCCGAAGAACTTGGCGTCACCCAGGCGAATGTCGATGAGATGAAATCCTCCGAAAACCCCGCCATCAGAAGGCTTCTCGGTGTGGAAGGCGCATTCGGGGAAGACATCGGACTTGGCGACGACTGGGCCTACAATGTCATCAGACACGTCGGAAACTATGGTGAGATCTTCAATCGCAATGTCGGTCCGGACACGCCGCTGGGCATTGCGCGGGGCATGAACGCCCTGTGGACGGACGGCGGCCTGCTCTACGCGCCGCCAATACGGTAAAAGTAAACGCAGCACGGTCTGCGTAAATTGAATAATTGTATTATTTCAACGGCTTCCGTTCAGATACGATTCATCGTGACAATCGTACTTTCCGGGCATGAATAAGCAGATCGTCGATCTGCCCTTGCTCGGAAAGGAGCCGGTCATGAATAAAATTACCCTCACCGCCATCGCAGCCGTCATTGCGGTCGCGTCAGTTGCGCCGCTCGGCGCCGCCAATGCAGCCGGCATGAATCCAGGCGCGCCAGGCAAGCCGCCGCATGTTCAGCCGCACCAGCCGATCTACAAGCCGCATAAGCCGAATACGCCGCGGCCGCCGGCCTATTGCTATCCCGTCGTCGTCAAGAAGAATGACAATACTGCCGCCATTGGCCTCATCGGGTTCGCGGCAGGCGCGCTCCTCGGCAACGCCCTGGCGAATTCCAGATAGCGCCGGTATCCGGGAATTCCGGAGGCCGCGACGCGGCGAATATGGGCGCTTCCGGCGCAATTTTGAGGCGCCACAGGATAACCGAATTTGTCTGTTCAGATTCCGTTCAGCAACAGGATCTCATAATGGCCGGGAACGGATGCATCGAAATATCCGTTTCTCGGTATGATGCAAATGCGGGAATGAACACATGAACTTGCTGAGTAAATCGCTTCTGGCCGTGATGGCCATGTCGGTTTCGGTCATGCTGCCGCTCAGCGGCGCAAACGCCGGAGGACCGCCTCCACCGCCCCACAAATACTATGGAAAATGGCACAAGGCGCCGTATCCGCGCTGGGGACCGAGATATGGGCCCCGTCCCTACTGGTACGGTCCGCGCGCCTACTACGGTCCTCGCGGCTACTATTACGGTGACGACGCGGTCGCCCTCGGCGTGCTCGGACTTGCCACAGGGGCCATCATCGGCGGCGCCATTGCGGAAAGCAACCGGCCAGGATCGTACAACAATCCGTTGCCTGCGCCGTCAGCTCCTCCGCCGGCCGGCTACCGCACAAGCGGGCCCGTCGCGGGCGCCGAACCCTGGAGCGACGAATGGTACCGCTACTGCGCGAACAAGTATCGCTCGTTCGACGCGACAAAAGGCACCTATCGCGGCTATGACGGCCGGGACCACTTCTGCGTCGTCAGATAGAGCGCGTCAGGCGGACAGCCCGGTCAGGAAAGGATTGGTGCGGCGTTCCTCGCCAATCCTGCCGCCGGGGCCATGGCCGCAAATGAAGCCGACGTCGTCGCCCAGCGGAAAAACCTTTGTGCGGATCGATTCCAGCAACTGTTGATGATCGCCGCCGGGAAGATCGGTCCTGCCGATCGACCCGCTAAACAGCACATCGCCGACATGGGCGAACTTCGCGGCGCGATTGTAATAGATCACGTGGCCCGGCGCGTGACCCGGACAATGATAGACCTCGAATGCGTGGCCATCGAAGGCGAGGCTCTCGCCCTCCTCCAGCCACTTGTCGGGCGTCACGTTTCTGACCGCGCCGTCCAGGCCGCACATCGCGGCCTGATCCTCCAGCCCGCTCAGCAGCGGCAGGTCGTCGCGATGCGGACCGATGATCTCCACGTCCAGCGCATCCTTCAGGTCCATCGCGCCGCCGGCGTGATCGATATGTCCGTGGGTCAGCCAGATCGCCGTCACATCGATGGCGTTCTTCTCGATGACGTCCTTTATCTGGTCCACATCGCCGCCCGGATCGATGACGACCCCCTTCTTGCTCTCGGAATCGAACAGGATGGTGCAATTCTGCTGGAATGCGGTGACCGGGATGATCCCCGCCTGAAGCTGACCCATAAAATTTCCTCCGAAGACCGAGCGCCGTCAGGCGCAACGCCCCGCGCCCCTCGTGAACCGCCTGCTATTCGGCGGCCTGCTTGATCGGTTGCACAGCGTTTGTGTAGTCGTTCATCAGGTTTTCGGTAATCTCGCCGACGGTGAACCGGTACGGCCCGATTTCTGATACCGGCGTGACTTCTGCGGCCGTTCCGGTCAGGAAGCACTGCTCGAACTCCGCCATCTCCTCCGGCATGATCGTGCGCTCGACAACCTCGTAATTGCGCTTTTTCGCGAGATCAATCACTGTCCGACGCGTAATGCCGTCAAGAAAACAGTCGGGCGTCGGGGTATGAATGACGCCGTCCTTGACGAAGAAGATGTTCGCGCCCGTTGCTTCCGCCACGCGACCGCGCCAGTCCAGCATCAATGCATCCGCATAGCCTTTAGCCTCGGCGGCGTGTTTGGACAGGGTGCAGATCATGTAAAGACCGGCCGCCTTTGCCTTACTGGGCGCGGTGGCCGGATCAGGCCGCCGGTATTGGGCGATATCCAGGCGAATGCCCTTGAGCCGCTCTTCCGGCTTGAAATAGGACGGCCACTGCCAGATCGCGATCGCCACGTTGATCTTGTTGCTTTGCGCCGAGACGCCCATCATCTCGCTGCCGCGCCATGCGACGGGGCGGATATAGGCATCGTCGAAACCCTGCATCTTCAAAAGGCTGTTGCAGGCCTGATCGATCTCCTCGACGGTGAAGGGAATTTCAAAGCCGAGGATACGCGCCGATTCAAAAAGGCGTTCCGTGTGTTCGCGGAGCTTGAAGATTGCGCCTCCATAGGCGCGCTCGCCCTCGAAGACGCTGCTTGCATAGTGCAATCCGTGCGTCAGCACATGCACCTTCGCGTCCTTCCAGGGGACGAATTCTCCATTGAACCAAATATGTCCATCGAGTTGATCGAAAGGAGCCGATGCCATAGCGTTTTCCTCCGGCGCTTGAAGCGAGCCTGGTTGTTTTGATTGCGGGACCTTCTTGTTTCCGTATAAAACCCGCTAGGGGTTGTCCATCGTAGAATTTTCCGACGGCGATCCGGCCACGGCGCCAAATCCTTGACGCCCGGCAACGCTAGCAATAGCATGAAAATATGTCAACAAGGCTGACATATTTGAAGGGAAATGGCCACATGTCGTCCGACCAGGCAAGGAAGACGTCCGAGGAAAAAACAGTAACCGGACCGATTTCCGACGCCGAGGGCATTGATTTCGATCTCATCGAACAATTGTTCTTCGCCTATCGCGACTTTACGTCCGACCCTGACGCCATTCTGGAAAAGTCCGGTTTCGGCCGGGCGCACCACCGTGTTGTGCATTTCGTCAACCGGCAGCCGGGAATGACCGTCGCCGACTTGCTCGACACGCTGCGCATCACCAAGCAGAGCCTGGCGCGGGTTCTCAAGCAATTGGTGGATTCAGGATATATCCACCAGGTCGTGGGTCCGAAGGACCGTCGGCAGCGCCGCCTGTACCCCACCCTGAAAGGACGCGAACTTGCGCTGGAGCTGGCGCGGCCACAGTCTCGCCGCATAGCCAAAGCACTTAGTGCGCTTGATCCGCAAGGTCGTGATATGGTCAGGACATTCCTGCAAGGTATGACCGACACGGATTGAGCGCAGAAGAAGGACGATCGCATGGCTGCAAAACCCCTCTCCGACGACGCGGCGCATCTTCTTGTCATCGATGACGACACTCGTATCAGGGACCTGCTCAATCGGTACCTGACCGAGCAGGGCTATCGCATCACCACCGCAAGCGACGCAACCGAGGCGCGCCGGAAGCTTGCCGGCCTCGAATTCGATCTGCTGATCGTGGACGTGATGATGCCCGGTGAAAACGGCGTGAACCTCACGAAGTCCCTGCGCGAGGTGCGCGACGTCCCGATTCTTATGCTGACGGCGCTCGCAGAAATAGACCATCGCCTGGAAGGCCTGGAAGCCGGCGCCGATGATTACCTGCCCAAGCCCTTCGATCCGCGTGAACTTGTCTTGCGCATCAACAACATCCTGAAACGCGGCGGCCCGGTCGATATTCAAAAGATCGAGCAGATCGTCTTCGGCCCCTACACATTCGGCCTCGCACGGCGCGAACTCAAGCGCGGCGCCAACGTCATTCGGCTTACAGACCGCGAGCAGGAAATCATGGTTCATTTCGCTGAACGCCCCGGCGAGACCATTCCGCGCCACGAACTGGTGGGCAACGACGTCGGCATTGGCGAACGGACGATCGACGTCCAGATTAACCGGCTGCGCCGCAAGATCGAGGACGACCCGGCCAATCCGATGTGGCTGCAAACTGTCAGGGGCATTGGATACCGCCTGAGTGTAGAATAAGGTGTAGCCGATTTCGACAGCCGTGGCAGGAGATCCACGGCAGGGACGGCTGATGACGACCATAGATTCCATAAGACGCGAATACGACCAGCACCCGCCCCGCGGCCTGAACCGCTTTACACGCTGGTTCACCCGGCGCATTCCGACCGGCCTTTACGGACGCACCTTGCTGATCATCATCGTTCCGATGGTGCTGCTGCAGTCAGTCATCGCCTTCGTCTTCATGGAGCGCCACTGGCAAACCGTGACACAGCGTCTGTCGACGGCGGTGGTGCGCGACATCGCCGCGATCATCGACGTGATCGAAACCTATCCGCAGGACGCCAATTATGATGAGATCGAACGCATAGCCGCACAGCGTCTGGGGCTGAGCGTCGCAATTGAACCGGCCGGCAGCCTGCCGCCGCCAATGACAAAGCCGTTTTTTTCGATACTTGATTCCATTTTGAGCGAGGAAATCACCCACCAGATCCGGCGGCCGTTCTGGATCGACACGGTCGGCAACTCCAATCTCGTCGTGATCCGGATACTTCTGGACGACAAGATAATCCGTGTCTTCGCGCGGCGCAGCCAGGCCTATGCGTCGAACACCCATATCTTCCTGTTGTGGATGGTCGGCACGTCGCTGGTGCTGCTGGTCATCGCCATCCTATTCCTGCGCGGCCAGATCCGGCCGATTCTCAGCCTTGCCCAGGCCGCCGAATCCTTCGGCAAGGGTCAAAAGACGCCGGAGGATTTCCGCCCGCGCGGCGCCGACGAGGTGCGACGGGCCGGCCTCGCCTTTATCCGCATGCGCGAACGCATTGAGCGGCAGATCGAACAGCGCACCGCCATGCTGACCGGCGTCAGCCATGACCTCAGAACAATCCTCACCCGGTTTCGACTGCAGCTCGCCCTCGTTGGAAACGCCGACGAAGTAAAGAGCCTGAGCGACGATGTCGACGACATGCAGTCAATGCTGGAGGGATATCTGTCTTTCGCCCGCGGCGAGGCCGAAGAGGATGTCGGCGAACTCGACCTCGAGGAATTGCTGGAAAAACTCGCTGACGACGCCAAGCTCCGCGGCCACAGCCAGACCACGTCGATCGAGGGCAATCCAATCGTCACGGTTCGGCCGAAAGCATTCACCAGGCTTGTCACCAATCTGGTCTCGAACGCCTGGCGATACGCCGACCACGTCGACATTCAGGTGCAGGTCAACCGCAGTTGGTTGACAATTACCGTCAACGACGACGGACCGGGCATACCGGAAAAGATGCGGGAAGAGGTGTTCAAACCGTTCTTCCGGCTCGACGAGGCGCGAAACCAGGACACCAGCGGCACCGGCCTCGGCCTTTCAATCGCAAGGGATATCGCCAGAAGTCATGGCGGTGACATAAGGTTGTCGACAAGCCCGCAAGGCGGTTTGCAGGCAATCGTCCGCGTTCCGGCTTAAACGCGGCGCTAAAACAGCTTGCCGCCGTCGGGCACCTTCTTGTCGATCGCCGCAAGCACGACCGCGCCTTCTTCATCCGGAAAGCCAAGCACCAGCACTTCGGACATGAACGGTCCGATCTGCCGTGGAGGGAAATTCACGACCGCCATCACCTGCCGGCCGACAAGTTCTGCGGGCTCGTAATATTTGGTTATCTGCGCGGAGGATTTCCTGACGCCGATCTCGGGCCCGAAATCGACCTTCAGCTTGATCGCCGGCTTGCGCGCCTCGGGGAATTCGGACGCCTCGACGATGGTTCCCGCCCGGATGTCGACTTTCTCGAAATCCTGCCATGCTATCGTCTCGCTCATCGCAATTACCCCGCCAGTTCTCCGGCGCGTTTCTTTGCAGCAGCGACAGCGCGCGTCAAGAGATCCTGCATCGCGTCGCCGCCCATGAGCACATCAAGGGCCGCCGCCGTGGTCCCGCCAGGGGAGGTAACGTTTTTGCGCAGTGTCTCGGCCGGATCGTCGGAACGGCGCATAAGTTCTCCGGCGCCGGACACGGTCGCTCGCGCAAGCCGCATCGCGATATCCTCGTCCAGTCCCGCCCTGCGACCGGCCTCGGCCATGCATTCGGCGAGATAGAAAACGTAAGCGGGCCCGCTGCCCGACACCGCGGTGATGGCGTCGATGAGCGGCTCTTCGTCAACCCATTCGACAGGGCCCGTAACAGACAACATCCTGTCGGCGGCGTCACGCTGCGCCGGGCTGACGGCTGCGTTGGCCCAGGCGCCTGTAATGCCGCGTCCCACCATTGCAGGCGTGTTCGGCATCGCCCGAACAACGGCGATATCGCCGAGAAACGACTGGATCGTCGAAACCGTCGTGCCTGCGGCGATGGATATGCACAGCGTATCGTCGCCAATCATGCCGGTCAGCGCTGGAAGCGCCGTCTCCATCATTTGCGGCTTCACGGCCAGGACAACGATCGCCGCCTCCACATCGGAAGGCGCGGCTTTCTCATGCCGCAGGCCGTGCTTGTCGATAAGGAGTTGCACTGTGGGCGACGGCGACGGATCGACGATGATATAGGAGCCGGCGTCCGTGTCGGAGTCCAGCCAGCCGGCCAGCATCGCGCCGCCCATATTGCCGGCGCCCACAAGGACGGTCGGAGCGGAAGACATTTCCGTCACGCTTCTCCAACTGTTTCGAACATCACTGTGTCGACGGCCGCCTTGGCGTCCATTCCCGACCAGATCACGAACTGGAACGCCTGGAAGTAGAGTTCGCATGTTTCGAGCGCGCTCGACAGCAGCACCTCCACCTGGGCGTTGGTCGGCTCCGCGCCTCCGGCCAGCAGCAGCGACTGCCGGAATATGATGACATGTTCCTGCTGCCACAGATCGAAATGCCCCATGAGCACCTGGCCGTTTACCTCGAACAGGAGCTTGACCACCTCGTTGACCCGGTTGTCCGGCACATTGATATCGAATGCGCAGGCCAGATGGAGGGCCTCGTAATCCTCCATCCAGGAAAATGAGATGTGGTAATCCGACCAGCGCCCCTCGATCGTCATGGCGATCTCGTCTTCGCCCGACCGTTCAAAGGACCACTCGTTGCTCGTTGCGACAACCTCGATCATGTCGACCGGATTGGACTGTCGCTCATATACCAGTTCCATAAGACCCATGCCGCACCTTCTCAGTCTGGAATTCAATACTCACGGTGATCGAAAACGGACGCCGAAACATGATTACCGTTTACGCGCAAACCCGTTCGCCCGCACAAGATTGCGAAACAGACCCGCAACCGGATCAACCGGCCCTCGTAGCGACCCGTTTCGAATCATCTTGTAAAATCAGTGTATAATGGCAGAGTCTGAGAACCAGCCCCTTTTTGGAGCCTGCTCCAAATCACATGTGGACAGTGTTGTGGGCGGTGACTCTAAGAGATTCTGCGGAAAGGACTTTTCCGGATTCCGGGACGCCTGAATTTTTTTATGAATTTTATTTGGCGGCCGTGTCCGGAGCCGTTTTTTTACGCGTCGTCGACGATTTGGCAGCCTTTTTCTGTTCGGAGAGCTGCGCTTCGAGTTCATCGATGCGTTTCGCCAGCGCCTCGTTTTCGTCGCGCGCCTTCACGGCCATCTCCCGCACTGCTTCGAATTCTTCCCGCTGGACGACGTCCATGCCGGCAAGCACCCGTTCCATCTGCGTTTTGAAAGCCGTTTCCATTTCATTGCGCGCGCTCTGGGCCACACCGGCGGCGTCCGTCATCAAACGGGCGAATTCATCCATGAATCGATTGGGTCCTGACGTCATAGCGATGCCTCGTTGTCTGTGAAAAATCCGTTTTCCCGGCGCGTCGGACCGCAAACGGGAACGCCCAAGAGGTAGGAGTTTCAGCGTCGACATGCAAGTCTTGACCTCGGACAACAAGCCCGGCATGGTCCGCGCGCAGTTGAGCCCTTGAAACCGAAAGATCGCGTTCATGGAAACCGTTCAGGCGGTATTGCCCTATCCGAATATCGATCCGGTCATTTTCTCGATCGGACCCGTCGCGATCCACTGGTACGGCCTCGCCTATGTCGTCGGCATTCTTCTTGGCTGGCGCTATGCGCGCAAGGTGGTTTCCACCAACCGCCTCTGGGCAGGCGACAGACCGGCAATGACGGTCACCGATCTGGACGATTTCCTGCTGTGGGCCGCCGTCGGCATCGTGGCCGGCGGTCGCGTCGGATACATGCTGTTTTACGACTGGCCGACCTTTGCGGCCAACCCCTTGAGCATATTGGAGGTCTGGAACGGCGGCATGTCGTTTCACGGCGGCCTGCTCGGAACGATACTGGCGATGTTTCTGTTCGCCCGGGTCCGGCGCATTTCCACCTGGAGCCTGTTCGACGTGGTCGCCGCGTCAACGCCGCTCGGTCTGCTGCTTGGCCGCATCGCCAATTTCATCAACGGAGAATTGTGGGGCAAGACGACCGACGTCCCCTGGGCCATGGTCTTTCCAACCGGAGGGCCGGAGCCACGCCATCCGAGCCAGCTTTATGAAGCGTTCCTGGAAGGGCTGGTGCTTTTCACTCTCCTGGCTTTCCTCATCTGGCGCATGGGCAAGCTCAAATCGCCCGGTTTCGTCAGCGGCGCATTTCTGGCCGGCTACGCCGTCAGCCGCATCCTGGTCGAGTTCGTGCGTCAGCCGGATGTCCAGATCGGCTACCTGTACGGCGGCTGGCTGACGATGGGCATGATCCTGTCCTCCCCGATGCTGGTGCTCGGCCTCCTCGTCATGGCGATAGCCAGACCCGCCGCCGGAACCGCGGACACCGGAAAATGACAACTCCGCTGGGCGGAAAGATCGCCCGCCTGATTCGCCTCAACGGCCCGATCGGCGTAGCCGATTATTTCTCCCTGTGCCTCGCCGATCCGGACTACGGCTATTACCGCACGCGCGAGCCGTTCGGCGCGGAGGGCGACTTCATCACCGCGCCGGAAATCAGCCAGCTTTTCGGCGAATTGATCGGCGTCTTCCTCGTCAACGCCTGGAAAGCGCATGGCGCGCCTTCGCCCACGCGCATCGTTGAACTCGGGCCCGGACGCGGCGTCCTGATGGCCGATGTGCTGAGGGTGGTCCGCAAACTCGCGCCCGATCTCGCGGCTACGGCGACGGTCGAGCTTGTCGAGACCAGCGAAAGACTGAGAAAGATCCAGTCCGACGCGCTGTCCGCATATACAGCGCCCGTACGCTGGCATGACGATATCGACACGATAGAGCCCGGCTTTACGCTGCTGGTGGCGAACGAGTTTTTCGACGCCCTTCCGATCCGCCAGTTCGTTTCCACCGATTCCGGCTTTCGCGAAAGGATGGTTGCGCTCAACGACGATGATGACAAACTCGTCTTTTCGGTCGGATCGGCATCTCTCGACGACAGCCTTCTGCCCGCTCACGCCGCTATCAGCTCCGGAACCGTGTTCGAGATTTCCCCTGCCCGCAACGCTGTCGCCGCAAAGATCGCAGAGCGGATCGAAAGAGATGGCGGCGCCGGTCTCATTATCGACTACGGGCACCTCCGCTCCGGCTTCGGCGACACTTTGCAGGCGGTGCGTGAACACAGATACTTGTCTGTGCTCGGAACGCCCGGAGAGGCTGATCTGACAAGCCACGTCGATTTTGAAATGCTGGCCCAAGCCATGCGCGGCGTTCATGTCATGCCGGTGATGACACAGGGCGATTTCCTGCTCGCGCTCGGCCTTCTTGAACGCGCCGGTCGGCTCGGCGCCGGCAAGGACGAAGACGCGCAGCAGCAAATCACCGCCGCCGTGCACCGGCTTGCAGGCGACGGAAGTCATGATATGGGTAACCTTTTCAAGGTAATGTGCGTCACCGGCGACAAACTGGATCTGGCGCCATTTTTTACGGATAATTGACATGCACGGTCACATTACACATCATTTGACCGTGCGAAGCTGAGGGGCCAACCATGCTTGACCTGGGCCGACCTGATCCGATTGTCAGCGACATGCTGGAGGAGGCCTGTTCAAAAACCGCAATTCGTCATGGCTATTTCACCCGGATCGGAGGAACGTCCGGGGGAATCTATCGCGGATTGAACGTTGGCCTCGGATCGGATGACGAGCCGGGCGACGTACGGGAGAATCGCGCCCGGGTTTGCCGCTGGTTCCATTTGCCGGAAGACAGTCTGGCCACCCTGCACCAGATTCATTCGACGGACGTCGTCGTGGTGGATCGACCGATGGACGACATGCGGCCGAAGGCCGACGCCCTCGTCACCGCCACGCCCGGCATCGTGCTCGGCGTGCTTACGGCGGATTGCGGGCCGATCCTTTTCGCTGACCCGGAGGCTCGCGTTGTCGGCGCCGCCCATGCGGGCTGGAAAGGCGCATTGAACGGCGTGGCGGAAGCGACGATCGATGCGATGGTGTCGCTGGGCGCCCGACGCGAGGCCATCATCGCCTGCCTCGGCCCGTCCATCAGCGGCGCAAATTACGAAGTCGGTCCGGAATTCGTTGATCGGTTCCTGGCGCAAGGCAGCGCGAACGCGGTCTATTTCGAACCGTCGGCCAATGACGGACACCGGATGTTCGATCTCCGGGCCTTTACGCTCGACCGGCTGGCGACGGCTGGCGTGCGGCCGGTTTCTGTCGGCGAATGCACCTACGCCGACGAAGACCGTTTCTTTTCATTCAGACGCGCCACCCATCGTGGCGAGCCGGACTACGGCCGGCAGATTTCGGCAATAAGCATAATCGACGGGGAGAACCATGGCGCTGCAGTTTGAGAGGGAAGAATACAAGTGGCGAATGCGTCGCTTGCTGGATGCAATGGAAGACAACAAGCTCGACGCCATGCTGCTCTTCGCCCAGGAGAGCATGTACTGGCTGACGGGATACGACACGTTCGGCTTCTGCTTTTTCCAGACGCTCGTCGTCACCGCCGACGGCTCCATGACCTTATTGACCCGCTCGGCCGATATGCGCCAGGCGCGCCATACCTCGATCATCGAAAACATCTCGATCTGGACGGACCGCGCCAACGCCGATCCGGCGGTCGACCTGAAGAACCTGCTGAACGATCTCGACCTGCTGGGCAGCAGGATCGGCGTCGAATACGACACGCACGGCCTGACGGGCGGCAATTGCCGCAAGCTCGACAACCAGTTGCAATCCTTCGCCGATCTCAGCGATGCGTCGCACATCATATCGCGTTTGCGGCTGACCAAGAGCCCGGCGGAAATCGACTATGTCAAACAGGCCGCGACGCTGGCCGATGCGGCGCTTGACGCCGCGCTGCCGCTGGTCGCGCCCGGCGCGGACGAAGGCGATATCCTCGCCGCCATGCAGGGCGCCGTCTTTGCCGGAGGCGGAGATTATCCGGCGAACGAGTTCATCATCGGATCCGGCGTGGACGCCTTGCTATGCCGCTACAAGGCCGGCCGAAGGAAACTCGACGAGAACGACCAGCTCACACTCGAATGGGCGGGCGTGTTTGCTCATTATCACGTGGCGATGATGCGCACCGTCATAGTCGGCAAGCCGACGGAAAGGCACCTGGAACTCTACGACGTATGTCGCGAGACCATTGAGGAAATCGAAGCGGTGCTGCGGCCGGGCCACACCTTCGGGGACGTTTTCTCCACCCATGCCAGCACCATGGAGCAAAGGGGAATGACACGGCACAGGCTGAACGCCTGCGGCTATTCGCTTGGCGCGCGCTTTACGCCAAGCTGGATGGAACGCGAAATGTTCTTTTCCGGCAACCAGCAGGAAATCCGGCCCGACATGTCCCTGTTCGTGCACATGATCATCATGGATTCGGAAACCAACACGGCCATGACGCTTGGCCAGACATATCTTACCGGAGAAGAGGGGCCGACGCCGCTTTCGGCGCATGGTCTCGATCTGATCATCCGGTAGGACCGAGAGCGGGGGAAAGGAAAGCGCAGGCGTGCGAACGATCCCGACCTTGACGATAGTCGGTGTTTTGATACTGGCGCTTGCCGGCTGCAATGCGGGCAGGACGCTCGGACTGTCCCGGGGTCCGCAGCCCCCGGCGGATATTCCGGGTGAACAGCAGACGCTGCAGCAGGCCGGCCTCGTCAACGGAAATACGCAGACGCAAGCCTCCGGCTCGCCCATCCAGAACTCCCTGGCGGCGCTTCCCGGCCGACGCAGGGGAACCATCAGCTTCACGCCTGTCATCGGCGCGCCGATCAGCGCGGTTCAACCCTTGTCGAGCGGGCTCGGTTCCGCGGCCCGCAGCAACGGTCTAATGATCGTGAACGCGATGAGCGGCGACAGCGATCACATTCTGAAGGGTTACTTCTCCGCGTTTTCCGACGGCGACACGACGACCGTCGCCTTTGTCTGGGATGTACTCGACAACAATGGCATGCGCCTCCACCGCATTCGCGGCCAGGAAGTCGCGCAAGGGTCCGCGTCGGATCCCTGGTCGGTCGTCAGCGCCGGCGTCATGGAAACAATCGCCTCAAAAACCATCAGCGACTATCTGGCCTGGCGCGCGACGGCGCGATCCTGAATTTCCTTTCCCGGCAAACTCCTGATTCCTGTTTAAAATCACATAATCCCGCGCCAGTCTCTTGCAATCGCATGCGAGGCCGTTAAAAGCCGCGGTAGAACACCGTGACGACAGGCAGCGCCATGAAAGTTTTCGCAGGCAACTCCAACCGGATCCTGGCGGAATCCATCTGCAATTACCTCAATATTCCTGTTGGGAACGCCACCGTCAGACGGTTCGCCGATCAGGAAATCTTCGTTGAAATCAAGGAAAACGTCCGGGGCGAGGATGTATTCATCATCCAGTCCACGTCGTATCCCGCGAACGATCACCTGATGGAGCTTCTCATCATGACCGACGCCGCGCGGCGCGCCTCCGCGCAGCGCATCACAGCGGTTCTGCCCTATTTCGGCTACGCCCGCCAGGATCGCAAACCCGGTCCCCGCACGCCCATCTCAGCCAAGCTCGTCTCCAACCTGATTACCGAGGCGGGCGCCAACAGGGTTCTGACCCTCGACCTGCACGCCGGCCAGATCCAGGGCTTCTTCGATATTCCGACAGACAACCTCTTCGCCGTGCCGATTCTCGCCCGTGACATCAAGGACCACTATGATGTGTCCAACGTCATGGTCGTCTCGCCGGACACCGGCGGCGTCGTACGGGCGCGAGCGCTCGCAAAACGCCTCGACGCCCTGCTCGCCATCGTCGACAAGAGACGCGACAGACCCGGCGAATCGGAAGTCATGAACGTCATCGGCGATGTCGACGGAAAAGACTGCATCCTCATCGACGATATCGTCGATTCGGGCGGAACGCTCTGCAACGCCGCCGAAGCGCTGCTGAAGAACGGCGCCACAAGCGTCACCGCCTATATCACGCACGGCGTTTTGTCCGGAGGCGCGGTCGCGCGCGTCACCTCCTCCAAACTGACGGAACTGGTGATCACGGATTCCATCCAGCCCACCACCGCAGTTCAGAACGCCCACAATATTCGGGTCATCAGCACCGCCAGCCTCATCGGCGAGGCGATTAACCGCACGGCGTCTGAATCCTCGGTTTCCAGCCTGTTCGATTGAGCGCGAACGTGTCCAGTTGGATGGACCGCATACCGGTCCGTCAGACCAGGATCGTGCTCGCCACTCTCGCCATCGGCGCCGTCGGCGCCGTGATCGCCGTTGTACTGCATTTTCCCGCAGCGTTTCTGACCGGCCCTCTGATTGCCGTCACGATCGCCGGTTTCGCCGGTCTGGAACTCGACGTGCCGGTCTTTTTGCGCCACGTCAGTTTCGTCGTCATAGGCATGGTGATGGGGTCCGGCGTTTCGCCGGCGACGCTGGAGGCGGCGCGGCAATGGCCGCTGAGTTTCATCGGACTGATATTCAGCGTCACGCTCGTCATGGTCACCGGCTGGGCGATGCTTGCGCGCATCTGGAAACTCGACAACAACTCCGCCCTGCTTGCAGCGACGCCGGGGCATCTGAGCTACGTCTTCAGCCTCGCATCGGAAACCCGTAGCGACACGCTCGCCATCGGCATGATCCAGAGCCTGCGTCTGCTTGCCCTGACCCTGCTCGTGCCTTTCACGCTGGCGGGAATGGGACTGTCTTCCCCCGACAGCACGGGCTCTGTCGACGCGATGAGCCTGCCCTGGCTGCTGATCAACGCCCTCCTTGCGATCGCCGCCGGCTGGCTTTTTCTCAAGGCGCGTGTGCCGGCGGCTTTCCTGATGGCGGGCTTGCTGATTGCAACATTGAGCCACATCACCGGAATTGCCGTCGGCGCGGTGCCGCAATGGCTGTCGGTTCCATGTTTCGTGATTCTCGGAAGCCTGATCGGGACCAGGTTCAGCAACGTTTCCTGGGTGGCGTTCAGGCGCTCCGCCGGCGCCGCCGTCGCCGTGACGGTTTCGGCTTTCGCCATCTCGTTCGCCTGCGCGCTGGCCGTCGCTCACGTAACAGGACTCGATCCGAAACAGGTGCTTCTGGCCTATGCGCCGGGCGGTCTGGAGACCATGGCCGCGATCGCCGTCAACATGCATATCGACCCGGCCTATGTCGCAAGTCACCACGTCTTCAGGCTGTTTATCCTGTTGGCGCTGATCCCGCTCTTTCTCAAAGCCCCGAAACCGGATGAACGCAAGGGCGGAGCAGGCTCAGACTGACAGGTTGAGAATATCGCTCAGCAGCGCCGCCCAGTCTTGGTTGTCGCGGCCGGTCTTTCCGGTCGCCTTGGAGCCTATGTAGAAGCGCGTCACGATCGCGGCCTTGCGCCTGCGCGCCGCGGCGTCAAGCGGTTTGAGTTCGTCGATATCGCTGATCGCTTCGAAAATCGCGTCCTCCAGCTTGCGCGTCATGCACAGGGTCTTGTCGGCGACCTGCTCGTCTTTCGGCGCGACTTCGACCATGGCGTTGCACACGAAGCAGCCTCTTGCAGTTTCCTGCCGGTCTTCCTGGGCATGCCTGAACAGCGCCAGGATGCGTTCGAAGCCATCGCCGCGCGCGCCGTCCGTCAACAGCGTCGCCGCGGCCGCGATATTCTTGCGTTCATAGTGGTCGAGCGCAGCGAGATACGCCGCATGCTTGTCGCCGAACGCCTTGTAGAAAGATCCGCGCGACAGACCCATGGCGCGCAACAGCGCGGGCAGGTTCGTGGCGGAATAGCCGAAACGCCAGAAGACGTTCATGGCGCCGTCAATAGCCGCTCCCATTTCGAATTCGCGTGGCCTTGCCATGGTTCAGCGTATCTTTTCGTCCCCTTTCAGCCGGGCGCGTCTTCGAGGCGCGTCAACGCGGTCGTGGTCGACGACCTTCAGGTCGCGCCGGCTGTCCCCTTTCGACCGCTTCCCCCAAGACGCCGCCGATGACGCCAGTACATATGTCATGCGGTCGATTTGGCAATCCCCGGAGACGCCTGCAAACAGTCGATGCAACACAGCCTGTCGCGGCGGATTGGCTCTTGCGTCCCGGGACGGCCTCGGTTATACACCGCCGGTCCGTGCAGACACCCTTGGAGGCAACGCGGACGGGGCGCCAATGGCGCTCACAGTTTTCCGGCGGGTTTTGCCAATCCGGAAGGCTCTCCATATAGAACCTCGAAAGGAAATGCCATGAGCGACTCTTATGAGCTCAAGGCCGAGGCGCGCGAACGGGTAGGTAAGGGGTCCGCCCGAGAACTTCGCCGCAACGGTTATATTCCTGCTGTCATCTATGGTGACAAGCAACCTCCCCTGTCGATCGCCCTGCCCTACAAGGACGTGACGCTCAAAATTCACGGCGGCGGCTTTCTGACGACGCTCGCCACCATCGATGTCGACGGCAAGAAGATCCGCGTCCTCCCGAAGGACTATCAGCTGGATCCGGTCCGCGACTTCACCATGCATGTCGATTTCCTCCGGATTTCGAAGAACACGACTGTTACGGTGGAAGTCCCCGTTCATTTCATCAACGAAGAAACCTGCCCGGGCATCAAGCGCGGCGGCGTGCTCAACGTTGTTCGCCACGCGGTCGAAGTGACCTGCCCGGCCGACGCGATCCCGGACAACTTCATTGCCGATCTGGCGGAACTGGAACTCGGCGACGGCGTTCACATTTCGCAGATTTCCCTCCCTGACGACGTCAGCCCGACGATCACCGACCGCGACTTCACCATCGCGACGATCGCGACGCCGGCTGGCCTGAAGAGCGACGAGGACGCCGAAGCGGAAGAAGCTGAAGACGATGCAGAAGCAGAGGAAGCAGCGGAAGACGCAGAAGAAGGCGGCGAAGAGAGCGAAGACTAAGTCGCAGCCGTTTTCGAAAATCAGGCCCTGCATGTCTGCCGCAGTCGCAGAATTTCCATGCAGGGCCTTCAATTTCAGCGTGATGGAACTATGATCCGCCCACGCTCCGGCGACGCCGCAGAGGCAGCCGGTCAGAACGACGCACTCCGAATCCCGAACACAGGGGACATCTGAGCAATGCTGCTGATCGCAGGTCTTGGCAATCCCGGCAGTCGCTATGCGGATAATCGACACAATATCGGTTTCATGGCGGTCGATTCCATTGCCCGCCATCAATCCTTTTCCCCATGGACCAGGAAGTTCAAGAGCGAAATCGCCGAGGGCGCCCTTGGCGGTCAGAAGACGCTTCTGATCAAGCCGCAATCCTTCATGAACGTCTCGGGCGAGCCCATCGGCGAGACCATGCGGTTCTACAAACTGTCGACGGACGATCTCATTGTGATTTATGACGAACTCGATCTGGTGCCGGGAAAGGCGCGCATCAAGACCGGGGGCGGCCATGGCGGACACAATGGCATACGCTCGATCGCCGCGCACTGCGGCAATGATTTTACGCGTTTGCGGCTCGGCATCGGGCACCCCGGCGCCAGGGAACTGGTCAACAAACACGTTCTCGGCAACTTCGCCAAACAGGACCGTGAATGGCTCGACCCGCTACTCGAAGCCATCGGCGTGAACGCCGCGATGCTCGCCGGGGGCGAGCACTCCAGCTTTCTGAACAAGATTGCGCTCGCCGCAGGCGAAGCGGGCAAAAAAGCAGAAGCAGCAAAAAACAGCGGACAGTCCCACATCCATGCTGCGCGACGCGCAAAACCGGACATCAACAAGGCGTCGGGACCTATGGCGGGCATGCTGAAGAAACTGTTCGGCAACAAGGACGGATAATCGGAACATGGGTTTCAAATGCGGCATCGTGGGCCTTCCCAATGTAGGCAAATCCACACTGTTCAACGCGCTGACGAAGACGGCGGCGGCCCAGGCCGCCAATTATCCGTTCTGCACCATCGAACCCAATACGGGCGAAGTCGCCGTGCCGGATCCGCGGCTGACGAAAATCGCATCGATCGCACAGTCGAAGGAGATCGTTCCGACCCGCATTTCCTTTGTCGACATCGCCGGTCTCGTGCGCGGCGCCTCGAAGGGCGAAGGTCTGGGCAATCAGTTCCTCGCCAATATCCGCGAGGTGGACGCAATTGTCCATGTGCTTCGCTGTTTCGAGGATGACGACATCACCCATGTCGAGGGCCGGATCGATCCGGTCGCCGACGCCGATACGATCGAGACGGAGCTCATGCTTGCGGATCTCGAAAGTCTCGAGCGGCGGGTGGAGCAGACGCGCAAGCGCGCAACCGGCAAGGACAAGGAATCGATCCTTATCCTGCCGATGATGGAAAAGGCGCTGTCCCAGCTGCAGAACGGCAAGCCCGTGCGCGTCATGACGCCGGACCTCGCCGCCGAAGACATGCGGCTTCTGAATATCCTCAATCTACTGACCTCCAAGCCGGTCCTCTATGTCTGCAATGTCGCCGAAGCCGACGCCGCCTCCGGCAACGCGCAGACAGAGGCTGTGGCGGCAATGGCCGAAGCGCAAGGCGCGCAGCACGTCGTCATTTCCGCGGAAATCGAGGCGCAGGTCGCGCAGCTCGATGCGGAGGAAGCCGCTGAATATCTGGGCGAACTTGGCCTCGAAGAACCCGGTCTCGACAAATTGATCCGGGCGGGATACGCGCTGCTCGATCTCATCACCTATTTCACCGCAGGTCCGAAAGAAACCCGGGCCTGGACGGTGCGCCGCGGCTCGAAAGCGCCGCGCGCCGCCGGCGTCATTCACACAGACTTCGAACGGGGTTTTATCCGGGCGCAGACCATCGCCTATGACGATTTCGTAGCGCTTGGCGGCGAAGTCGCCGCCCGCGAGGCGGGCAAGGCCCGCGACGAAGGCAAGGAATACGTCGTACAGGACGGCGACATCATGCTCTTCAAGTTCAACACGTAACGGCGGCCTCTACCATGAACACGGCGTCGGACAATCCAAAACTCTGTTACGAGGATTTCACGCCTGGACGGGCATTCGCCCTCGGGCCGCTAACAGTAGACGCGGAGGAAATCGTCGAATTCGCCGCCGAGTTCGACCCGCAACCCATGCATCTGGATGAAGCAGCGGGAAGAGAGAGCCTGCTTGGCGGCCTTGCGGCTTCAGGCTGGCAGACCTGCGGCCTGATCATGCGCATGATGGCGCAATCCTATATCCTCAATTCCACGGCCCAGGGCGCGCCGAAGGTTGATTATGTCCGATGGAAGCGGCCTGTGCTGGCCGGAGACGTATTGAGCGGCGTCTCGCGCGTGCTGTCCGCAAGACCTTTGAAATCACGTCCGGGTCTGGGAATTGTCCAGTTCGAGCAGGAGATCCACAACCAGCGCGGTGAGCTTGTGTGCGAGTGCTCCAATCCTACATTCTTCGCCATGCGCGATAAAAGCGACCGACAATGAACGGTCTCGACGCATTCATAATCGGCGAGAAGCTCGACTACGGAACCCACACGTTCACGCCGGAGGAGATTATCCGGTTCGCTCGCAAATATGATCCGCAGCCATTCCATCTCGACGCAGAAGCCGCCCGCGATTCCATGTTCGGCGCGCTGTGCGCGTCAGGCTGGCATACGGCTTCGGTCTGGATGAAGCTGGCCGTCGATTATCGCCCGATCTGGTTCCAGTCGCTGCGCGAAAGAGGATTGCCGGTTCCGTATTTCGGGCCGTCGCCGGGCATTTTCGATGTTGTATGGACAAAGCCCGTCTATGCCGGCGACACGATCCATTACCACAGCGAATGCATCGACAAGCGCCCGCGCAAGACCGATCCCGAATGGGGAATCGTGATCACCCGCGCCAGCGGCTTCAACGAGGCCGGCGATCAGGTCGTTTCCTTCGACAATGCGGTGCTGATCAGAAAACAGCCGAGCGACTAATCGCCCTCGTAGGAGACCAGTGTGCGCACGGTCACGTCCATCCCCTCGAGCTTCGCGCGGCCGCCGAGATCCGGCAGATCGATCACGAAACAGGCAGCGACCACTTCTGCGCCCATCTGCCGAAGCAGCTTGATGGCGGCCTCCGCCGTGCCGCCAGTGGCGAGCAGATCGTCCACGAGGATGACGGTCTGGCCGGGCTTGACCGCATCCTCGTGCATCTCCATCTCGTCGATGCCGTATTCGAGACTGTAGGCGATCCGCACCGTGTGATGCGGCAGCTTGCCCTTCTTGCGAATTGGCACGAAGCCGGCCGACAGCTGATGCGCAACGGCTCCGCCGAGAATGAAACCGCGGGCTTCGATACCGGCGACCTGCTCCACCTTCGTCCCCGCGTAGGGGTGAACGAGTTCATCGACGGCGCGGCGGAATGCGCGGGCGTTGCCCAGAAGCGTCGTAATGTCGCGAAACTGGACGCCGGGTTTCGGATAGTCCGGGATCGTGCGGATGGACCCCAGAAGAGTTTCCTCGAGAGACGAATGCATCGGAGTTCCTCGCAGACAAACGAAAGGCGGCCGATGGCCGCCTCTGCAAATAAAGGCCTTCCGGCGTTAATGGTCAACCCGTGACCACACCGCCTTCTTGGTCAGATAGAGTAGACCGGAAAAGATGAGCAGGAAGATGATGACCTTGAAACCGAGTGATTTGCGCTCGGTCAGGTGGGGCTCGGCCGTCCACATGAGGAATGCGGAGACGTCCTTGGCGTATTGCTGAACAGTTTCCGGCGTCCCGTCGTCATAGGTCACGATGCCGTCGGTGAGCGGCGGGGCCATGGCCAGCGCATTGCCGGCCAGGAAATACGGATTGTAGTAGGTGCCCTCGGTGACCTGTACGTCGTGCGGCGCTTCTTCATATCCCGTCAGCAGAGCAGCAATGTAATCAGGACCACCCTCGGCGTACATCGTGAAGATGTCGAACACGAAACGCGGGAAGCCGCGGTGGGCTGCGCGCGCCTTCGCCATTAGCGAGAGGTCGGGTGGAGCGGCGCCGCCATTGGCGAAAGCGGCGGCCTCGGCGTTCGGATAGGGCGACGGAAAGTAGTCGGCCGGAATGCCGGGACGATCGAACATGTCGCCTGCATCGTCGGGGCCGCCCTCGATCGTATACTCGGCGGCGAAGGACTTGACCTGCGCCTCGGAATAACCGAGCGCTTCGAGGTTGCGGAAGGCGATGTATTTCAGCGAGTGACACGCTGAGCAGACATTGGTGTAAACCTTCAGCCCGCGCTGCAACTGCTGCAGGTCGTAAGTGCCGAACGGACCGGCAAAGGACCATTTCAGCTGATGCGGCTCTTTCGAATGGGTGTCCCCTGCAGCCGAGGCGGCTGAAAGACCAATGCCCGTCGCCAGCAGCGCAGACAGCAAAGTTGTGACGAGTTTTTTCATTGGAAGATTATCCTTCATCACTCTGTCTAGCCACGATTTTCCGGCGCTGCGGGAGCGCCTTCCGGGCTGCCGCCGCCATGTTTCGCCAACACCGCTTCAGTGATCGAGTTCGGAACCGGTCTCGGTTTCTCAAACAGGCCGAGCAATGGCAGGATGATAATGAAAAAGGCGAAATAATAGGCGGTGCCGGCCTGGGCCATGGCGGTGTAGACGCCCTCGGCGGGCTGTGATCCGAGCCATCCCAGGAATATCGCATTCGCCACGAACAGCCAGAAGAACAGCTTGTACCACGGACGGTAGACGGCGGAGCGCACCTTGGACGTGTCGAGCCAGGGCATGAAGAACAGGATCAGGATCGATCCGAACATCACCAGGACGCCGCCGAGCTTGGAGTCGATCGGTCCGACGTTGAAGGTGATCGCGCGAAGCATGGCGTAGAACGGCAGGTAGTACCATTCGGGCACGATATGCGCCGGCGTCTTCAGCGGATTGGCTTCGATGTAGTTGTCCGGATGGCCGAGATAGTTCGGCAGGTAAAAGATGAAGTATGCGAAGATCAGCAGGAACACCACCGTCGCGAAACCGTCCTTGATCGTCGCATAGGGCGTGAACGGCACCGTATCGGTCTTCGATTTCACCTCGACGCCGGTCGGATTGGTCTGTCCCGTCACGTGCAGAGCCCACACATGCAGGATCACGACGCCGGCGATCATGAAAGGCAGCAGATAGTGCAGCGAGAAGAAGCGGTTCAGCGTCGGATTGTCTACCGCGAAACCGCCAAGCAGGAGTTGCTGGATCGGTTCGCCCACGAGCGGGAACGCCGTGAAGAAGTTGGTGATCACGGTCGCGCCCCAGAAGGACATCTGTCCCCAGGGAAGCACGTAACCCATGAAGCCGGTGGCCATCATCAGCAGGTAGATGATCACGCCGAGGATCCACAAAATTTCCCGCGGCGCCTTGTAGGAGCCGTAATACATGCCCCGGAAGATGTGGATGTAGACCGCGATGAAGAAGAACGAGGCCCCGTTTGCGTGCATGTAGCGCAGAAGCGAGCCGGAATTCACGTCGCGCATGATCAATTCGACCGAATCGAACGCCTGGGACGTCGAAGACACGTAATGCATCGCAAGCACGATGCCCGTCAGAATCTGCGAAACGAGCATGACCGAAAGGATCGCGCCAAACGTATAGGCGTAGTTCAGATTGCGCGGCGTCGGATAGGCGACGAAGGAGTCATAGACCAGGCGCGGCAGAGGCAGGCGAGAGTCGACCCACTTGCTGACGCCGGTTTTCGGCTCATAGGTTGAATGTCCACCACTCATCGGTAATTCCCCTGCTAGCCGATCTTGATTCGCGTATCGGTCAGAAATTCGTATGGCGGAATGTGCAGGTTCTCCGGCGCCGGTCCCTTGCGGATACGGCCAGCCGTATCATAGTGCGAACCGTGGCACGGGCAGAACCATCCGCCAAAATCCCCCGACTGACCGAGCGGCACGCAACCCAGATGGGTGCAAGAGCCGATCATGACGATCCAGTTCTCGCGATCCTCGCCGGCGGACCGGTCGACGTCGAGAGCCGGCGCGTCAGGCGCCAGATTTTCATTGCGCGCAGACGGGTCCGGCAGATCGTCGAGCGGAACGGCGTCCGCTTCGGCGATTTCCTCATCCGTTCGATTTCGGATGAACACCGGCTTACCGCGCCATTTCACCGTTATCGACATGCCCCGTTCAAGACCGGAAACATCGACCTCGATGGTCGACAACGCCAGCGTAGTCGCATCCGGGCGCATCTGGTCGATGAAAGGCCAGGCCACCGAAGCAGCGCCCACGACGCCCGCCATGGCGGTCGTCAGATACAGAAAATCGCGACGGGTCGGTTCGCCTGTCAGTTCGTGTTCACTCACGGTTTCAGCCTTCCTCTGCGCATGCTCGTCCGTGGCTGCTGGAATATACGGTCACATGTCGTCCCCACGACCGCGCCCGAATACCCGCAATCGGCCGGTTTCTAGGATGCTTCTTAGAATATGTCCAGTCTACAACATGGGACAGAGGCACAATGCCGCAAGTTTTTCCGCGATTTGCGGCTTGACCCCCTTTAGTTGTTGATAAATCCACCCGATTGTCTCTCCCACAGCCTGGCGTAGAGACCGTTCCGGGCAATCAATTCGGCGTGCGAGCCATCCTCGATAATCCGGCCCTTGTCCATCACGACAAGGCGGTCCATTTTCGCGATCGTCGAAAGCCGGTGCGCGATGGCGATGACTGTCTTGCCTTCCATCAGAGCGGCCAGATTTTCCTGTATTGCGGCCTCGATTTCGGAATCCAAAGCCGATGTCGCCTCGTCCAGCACAAGGATCGGCGCATCCTTCAGCATGACGCGGGCGATGGCGATCCTTTGCCGTTGCCCGCCGGACAGCTTGACGCCGCGCTCGCCGACATGCGCGTCCATGCTCGTGCGGCCGCGCTGGTCGCGCAATTCGCCGATGAATCGCCACGCATGGGCCTTGCGGGCCGCTTCCTCCAGCTCCGCTTCGCCGGCGCCCGGCCGCCCCAGCGCGATATTGTCGCGAATCGACCGGTGCAGCAGCGAGGTGTCCTGGGTGACCACCGAAATGAGCGACCGCAGGGAATGCTGGGTGACGCCGGCAATGTCCTGGCCATCGATGACGATACGTCCCGAATCAAGATCGAAGAATCTTAAGAGCAGGTTGACGAGCGTCGATTTGCCAGCGCCGGACGGCCCGACGAGACCGACCTTCTGTCCGGGTTCGACGCGGAGGGTGATCCCGTCGAGCACCGTCTTGCTCTCTTCGTATCGAAATTGCACGTTCTCGAACTGGATCCGGCAATCGGAGACCACAAGTTCCGTGGCGTCGTCGCCGTCCGTCAGCGTCACCGGCCGCGCGACCAGCTCCATCGAATTCTGGATCACGCCGTAGTTGCGCATCAGAATATTCAGCTGGTTCATCATCCGGCCGAGCAACAGGCTCAGTCTCAACACGATTGCCATCGTCGCCGCGACCGATCCGACGGTGATCTCGCCTGCAAGCAGAAGCCCGACGGCGATCGCCGCCATGGCGATCGTCATGACGCTGGAAAGAATGGCGAGGGAGACGCGCACCCCGGTCAGATTGCGGGTGAAGGATTTCAGAACTGAGATGAAGCCATCGAACGAGCCGCGCAGATTGCGCTCGACCTCGTCGTCGCGACCGAACAGTTTCAGCGTCTGTATGTTGGAATAACTGTCCACCAGGCGGCCGCTGACTGTCGAGGCGGCTTCCGCGGCGTCCCTGGAATTTCGCCGTATGCGCGGCACGAAAAAACGGGCGACGACAATGAAGCCCGCCACCCACGCCAGGACAGGAACAGCCAGGCGCCAGTCAAGATCGGCCATCATGATCAGCGTCGCGATGACATAGATCACGATGAACCAGGCCACCTGCAGCATGGAGATCATGAAATCGCCGATGGCCTGGCCCGATTGCCACACCTTCGTCGCCACCCGTCCCGCGAATTCGTTTTGAAAAAAGGAGAGGCTCTGGCGCCCGACATGCGAAGCCGCCTGCCATCGCACGAGTGAAAAGAAACCCGGAACGACGGCCTGTTCCTCGATCAGCGAGGAAAAGGTGACGACGATGAACCGTCCGACCAGAACGACCAGGGCCATGAACAGAAGTTCGCCGCCATGCTCGGCCAGAAGCCCGTCCCAGCCTGACGCGGCGTCGAATCCTTCGAGCATGTCGACAAGCCGGCCGACGAAATAGAACAGGGCGATCTCCATGAGAGCGACCGCGCCGCCAAGCGCAAGCATGGCCGCAAACGGCCACTTCTCCTGACGCACGTAATGCCATATGAAAGCGACCGCGCCCGGCGGCGGCGCGCCGGTTTCGCGGGCGGCATACGGATCGATCCAGCGTTCGAAATAGCCAAGGATCGTGTCGAGAATACGCACTATGCGCGTTAGGCCTCGGACGCCTTGGCCTCAGCCATCTGCTTGACGGCCTTGCCGGCGGCTGCCGCAATAGCCGAATCGGATGCATCATCCGCATCCACGGCGCCAGGCATATTGACCCGCACTTCCGGCCTTGCAAATTCGATCCCGTTCTCGGCAAAGGCCTTCTGCACCTTGGCGTAGACGTCCTTGCGGATCACCCATTGCTTGCCGGGCTTGGCCATGAACTTGCCGCGCACCACCATACCCACATCGTTGACGTCGGAGACGCCCTGGGACTTGAAGGTCTGGATGATGTCGTCGGCGTAGGGCGCCTCGAGCATTTCCTTGCCGATCTGCTTGAAGATCTTCTTCACCTTGTTTGCGTCGGTGTCGAAAGGCACGGTGAATTTCACTTTCATGATCACCCAGTCGCGCGAATTGTTGGTGATCTTCGGAATCTCTCCGTAGGGAACCGTGTGGACCGGACCGGAAGGATGACGCAACTGCAGCGACCGGATCGAAATCTTCTCCACTGTGCCCATCGTGCCGTTGATGTCCAGGAACTCGCCAACACGGAAAGCGTCGTCCATCAGGAAGAACACGCCCGAAACGATATCCTTCACCAGCGTCTGGGCGCCGAAGCCGATGGCCAGACCCAGAATACCGGCGCCGGCCAGAAGCGGCGCGATGTTCACGCCAAAGCTGCTGAGCGCGATCAGCACCGTGATGGTTATGATTGTGATCTGGATCGCCATCTTGGCGAGCGGCAGGACGGTCGACAGTCTCGACCCGCCTGCCCCGCCGCCTTCTCCTCCAGCCTCTTCGGGGGCGCCGCTGATCGCGGTGTTTTCATCGGCAAGCTTGCGATTGATCCACAATGACGCCACTTCCCAGGCGAGATAGCCCGCAATCAGTATGAACAGGGCCTCGAAGAAGGACGACGCTATGCGCGCGCCCAGTCCGGCTGTAGCCAGCGTGCCAAGCTGAATATCCCAGATCCTGATCAGCAGGACGACGACAATGCCGAACACGACCGTGCGTCCGATGCGGATGTAGCTGCGCTTGGTCGAATGATACGCCGCTTCTGCCACAGCGCCCTCGCCGCGCATCGGCGGCACGAGATGATGCACCAGCGCTCGGATTGTCGTGTTCAGCGCCGGCGCGATAAGCAGCAGCGCAAGCGTCAGATAATGCTGTCCCTTGTCGATAAGGTCGAGCCTGCCGTTGATCGCCACGAACTGCACGGTCAACCATGTCAGAGCTATAAGCGCTATGGCGACCCAGGGAAATGCGCGGGCGGTCATGACTTCAGAGCCCGTCACGTCCTCGGTGTCGCCGAGAAGCATTTTCGTCAATCCATGGCGCGCCTTGTAGGTCATGACGCCGAGCCAGACGAACACGCCCAGATTGATCCAGAACACAAAGGCGTTGCCGAGAGCAAATTGTCCGTTCGTCATCAGGAATTCGACCAGGAAGATATTGAATCCGGCCAGTATGACGACGCCGAGGGCGTTATAGTAGATGAACTTTGCAGTCCAGTCATCGGCGTAGACCAACCGCATATCCGGGCGGCCGGGCGCAAGAACGAATCGCGCCAGGGCGGCGACCAACCGCGGAACGACGATGAGATACAGCATGAAGGCGTGCACAACCTGCCGATCCTGATCGGCGATGAACTGCATGATGACGATGCGGCCGACAATGAAAAACGCCAGCAATCCGGCCATGTCGACAACCAGCCGTTTGCCAAGAAATTCAAGGGTCTGGCGCAGGTTCTCCGGCGCGTGTTGATGTTCGTACTGCCGACGCCATTTCGACGCGAGCCGATCCACGATGAATTCGGCGACGAGGCCTGCGGCGATTGCGCCGACGACGAGCAGGATCAACTGGAAGAAGCCCGCGCCGCCACGATCCTCTACGAATTTGCTGATCGCCTTGCCGAGACCGACGACCGAGGCCGGTATCCTGACAACGGAATTTATCAGGTTGTGACCCAGCTTTCCAAACGAGTCGTAAAGCACGATCGCGCTGTTTTGTTCCGGCGCCTTGTTCTTTTCCGCGTCCTCCGCCGCAACCGCGTCGAGACGTTGCAACAGTAACTGCCGCACCTGCTCGTCATCCATCTGGGATACGATTTCGCGAACCATTGCCGGCGTCAGGTTCTCGGGCAGC
Source organism: Flavimaribacter sediminis (assembly GCF_019492055.1). GTDB lineage: Bacteria > Pseudomonadota > Alphaproteobacteria > Rhizobiales > Rhizobiaceae > Flavimaribacter > Flavimaribacter sediminis. The sequence continues at coordinate 177,433 of NZ_JAICBX010000003.1, forward strand.
GTCACCGGCTTCGTTTCAGACGATTTCTCCGCCGACGCAGCCTTGGCCACGCCCACCATCGACTGCGCCTGGACCGGTCCGCACAAAACGGACATCAGCAGCGCCAATCCGAGAAAACAGGCTCCAAGCCGCTGCAGACCAAAGTACAGGCGCACAATTCCAGCAGAACGCACGATCACCATCCCAGTATATCCCCTCTTCGCGGCCGATGTGTCAGAGCCGCTCACAGATCAGAATTGATCTTTCGGGGCCTGACTATCACAAGATTGTCGATACAACCAGTTGACAACAAACCGCAGACGGAATTCGCAATTCCCGACCGAAGATGCTGCCGAAAGTCTACTCGGCGGCCGCCGTGTCGGCGTCGAGCTTGTCCGAATTGATGAAGCCGCCGGACTGTCGCGCCCAGAGATCCGCATAAAGCCCCTTCTCGGAGATGAGTTGCTCATGCGTGCCGGTCTGAACGATCTCGCCAGCATCCAGAACAATCAGCCTGTCCATCTGCGCGATGGTCGAAAGCCGGTGGGCGATTGCAATCACCGTCTTGCCCTCCATCAGGGCGAACAGGTTCTCCTGGATGGCCGCCTCAACTTCCGAATCGAGCGCCGAGGTTGCTTCGTCCAGGACCAGGATCGGCGCGTCCTTGAGGAAAACGCGCGCGATGGCGATGCGCTGCCTCTGGCCGCCCGACAGTTTGACGCCGCGCTCGCCCACATGGGCCTCGAGCCCTTTTCGACCCTTCATGTCTTCCAGATCCTGGATAAAGTCCCAGGCGTTGGCCTGTTTCGCCGCATGGAGGATATCGGCTTCCGTTGCGTCGGGTTTTCCGTATGCGATATTGTCCCGGATCGACCGATGCAACAGCGAGGTGTCCTGCGTGACGACGCCGATCTGACCCCGCAGGCTGTCCTGGGTCACCGCCGAGACATCCTGTCCGTCGATGTAGATCCGACCGCCCTCCAGGTCATAGAAGCGAAGCAGCAGGTTGGTCAGCGTCGTCTTGCCGGCGCCTGAGGGGCCGACGAGCCCAATCTTCTCGCCCGGCGCGATCGAGAGGGACAGATCGTCGATCACCCCGCCTTCCTTGCCGTAGTGAAAGCGGATGTTCTCGAAGGAGATCTTGCCCTTCTGCGGCGCCAGATGCACTTTTGGATCGGCGTCGACGATCTGGTGCGGCTTCGACATCATCGACATGCCGTCGATTACGACCCCGAGATTTTCGAAAAACGCCGCCACTTCCCACATGATCCACTGGGACATGTTGTTGAGGCGCAGCGCCAGGCCGATCGCGACCGCGATCGCCCCGACCGAGATCACCTCGCCCAGCCACAGATAGATTGAAAGGAAGCCCACCAGGAAGATCAGCACTGCATTGTTGAAATAGACGACCGCCTGGAACCAGGTCACCATCCGCATCTGCCGGTAGACGGTGTCCAGGAACTCGTCCATTGCCGAGCGCGCATAACTTTCCTCGCGCCGCGCATGCGAAAACAGCTTGACGGTCGCGATGTTGGTGTAGCTGTCGACGATACGGCCCGTCATCATCGAGCGCGAATCGGCCTGCTGCCGCGCCAGTTCCTTCATCCACGGAACGAACGTGTAGATCAGCGTGCCGTAGACGACAGCCCACAGAAGCAGCGGCATGGCGAGCCGCCAGTCGGCGGAGGCGACAAGCACCACGGTCGTGGTGAAATAAACGCAGATATAGACGAAGACATCGAGCATCTTCATCACGGATTCGCGCACCGCCAGCGATGTCTGCATCACCCGGGTGGCGACGCGGCCCGCAAATTCATCGGCGAAGAAGGACAGGCTTTGACGCAGAAGGTAGCGATGCATCTGCCAGCGGGCGATCATCGGGTAATTGCCGAGCAGCGTCTGGTGGATGACCAGCGAATGCAGCAGCACCACGCCGGGCAGCCCGATGAGCACGAAAACGGCCATGAAGGCGAGCCGCCATCCTTCCCGCTGCAAAAAGCCTTCGCGGCCGGCCTCGGAGAGCCAGTTCACGATATCGCCAAGAAAACCGAACAGATAGACCTCGCCGATCGCGATGAGCATCGTCAGGATCGACATCGCCACAAGCCACGGCATGGCGTCGCGCGAATAATGCCAGCAAAATGCGAGCAGACCCGTCGGTGGACGCACCGCCTCCTGCTCTGGATAGGGTTTCAAACGTCTTTCGAACCACTGGAACATGGCCTTGGACTCCGTATGCGATCTGACGGTGATGAGGCGGAACGCCAAACCGGCAACGACTGGATCGGTCTTGCCTCGTCAAGATGGAACTGTTGAGTGTACAATCAATGATCGCGCTCGGATGGCGCAGATCGTTCGCAAATGGCCAATATCGCGAAAACGGGCGTCCGCCTGTTGCGATAGATTTGGCCGGGTTTTTAAATCATCATCGTCGTAACCGCCGCGAAACAAAAGGCCCGCGCCGCAGCGCAAGCAATCGTCCCGCATTGTCTGGAACATTGGAGCGACTTTTTACCGCGATTCCGTCTTGCAATCCACCGTAGCAGCGATGAAATCATTTGATGGGTCTGTTCAACATTCCTAATTGTTGTATTTCGGCATCATGACGCCACCTGAAACCGATCTGCGCATAGCTCTCTTCCAGCCGGACATTCCGGGCAATACAGGCGCGATTTTGCGGCTGGCCGCATGCCTGGGCCTGAGCGTCGACATCATCGAGCCCGCAGGCTTTGACCTGTCCGATCGCGCGCTGAAACGCGCCGGCATGGACTATGTGGAACAGGCCTCGCTTCACCGCCATCTCAACTGGCCGTCATTTCAGGAATGGGCGGCGGCGGAACAGCGACGTCTCGTCCTCGCCTCCACCCGCGCGCCGACCGCCTATACCCAGTTCTCCTTCCAGCCACGTGATATTCTGCTGTTCGGTCGCGAAAGCGTCGGCGCGCCTGACCATGTGCACGCGGCCGCAAACGCGCGGATCCTTATCCCGATGGCCGAGGGCCGGCGTTCGTTGAATCTTGCGCTCAGCGTCGCCATGATCGCCGGAGAGGCGATCAGGCAGGGTCAATTGTCCGCGTCTTGAGGCGGCTTCAGTCGATTTCGCGCACCGCGCCCTTGGAGGCTGACGTCGTCAAAGCCGCATAGGCGCGCAGCGCCTTGCTGACCTTGCGCGTGCGCTTTTCCGTCGGCTTCCAGGCTTCGGCGCCTTTCGCCTCCATAGCCGCGCGGCGCTTCGCGAGTTCCTCGTCGGAGACGTCGACCCGGATGATCCGGTTCGGAATGTCGATGACGATCGTGTCGCCCTCCTCGACAAGTCCGATCACGCCGCCCTCGGCTGCTTCCGGAGAAACGTGGCCGATCGACAGGCCGGAGGTTCCGCCGGAGAAACGTCCGTCGGTCACGAGCGCGCACGCCTTGCCCAGCCCCTTCGACTTCAGGTAGCTGGTCGGGTAGAGCATTTCCTGCATGCCCGGTCCCCCGCGCGGCCCTTCATAGCGGATCAGCACCACGTCGCCTTCGTGGATCTTGCCGGTCAGGATCGCCGAGACGGCGCTGTCCTGGCTTTCGCAGATTCGCGCTGGCCCCGAGAACTTCAGAATGCTTTCGTCGACGCCGGCCGTCTTCACCACGCAGCCGTCTTCGGCGATATTGCCGTAAAGCACCGCAAGCCCGCCATCCTGGCTGTAGGCGTGGTCGCGGCTGCGGATGACGCCCTTCTGCCGGTCGAGATCCAGTTCGTCCCAGCGTTTCGACTGCGAAAAGGCGACCTGCGTCGGCACGCCGCCGGGCGCCGCCCGGAAGAACTGATGGACGCTTTCGGAGTTGGTCTGGGCGACGTCCCAGCGGGCAAGCCCTTCCTTCAGGCTGGCCGAATGCACGGTCGGCAGGTCCGACTTGAGCAGTCCGGCGCGATCGAGTTCGCCGAGAATGCCGAAAATGCCGCCGGCGCGATGCACGTCCTCCATGTGGATGTTCTCGACGGCGGGCGCGACCTTGCAAAGCACCGGCACCTGGCGCGACAGCCGGTCGATGTCGTCCATCGTAAAGCCGACTTCGCCCTCGTGCGAGGCCGCCAGCAGATGCAGCACCGTGTTCGTCGATCCGCCCATGGAGATATCCAGCGTCATGGCGTTCTCGAAAGCCCCGAAACTTGCGATATTGCGCGGCAGGGCGCTCTCGTCGTCCTGTTCGTAATAGCGCTTCGCTAGATCGACGATCAGGTGGCCGGCCTCGACAAACAGTCTTTCCCGGTCGGAATGGGTGGCGAGCGTCGAGCCGTTGCCGGGCAGCGCCAGGCCCAGCGCTTCGGTCAGGCAGTTCATCGAATTGGCGGTGAACATGCCGGAGCACGATCCGCAAGTCGGGCAAGCCGACCGTTCGATCTGGTCGACGAAGGAATCGGAGACGCGGTCGTCGGCGGCCGCGACCATTGCGTCGACCAGATCGACGGCTTTTTCCTTGCCGTCCTCCATCACCACCTTGCCGGCCTCCATCGGTCCGCCTGAGACGAATACGACAGGAATGTTCAGGCGCATCGCGGCGTTCAGCATGCCGGGCGTAATCTTGTCGCAATTCGAGATGCAGACGAGCGCGTCGGCGCAATGTCCATTGACCATGTATTCCACAGCGTCCGCGATCACCTCGCGCGAAGGCAGCGAATAGAGCATGCCGTCATGGCCCATGGCGATGCCGTCATCGACGGCGATCGTGTTGAATTCCTTGGCGACGCCGCCGGCGCGCTCCACTTCGCGCGCCACCAGCTGGCCAAGATCCTTCAGATGCACATGACCGGGCACGAACTGGGTGAAAGAATTGGCGATCGCAATAATCGGCTTGCCGAAATCGTTGTCTTTCATCCCCGTTGCGCGCCAAAGGCCGCGGGCGCCGGCCATGTTGCGGCCGTGGGTGGAGGTTCTGGAACGATACTGGGGCATGCAGGTAATTCCTTGGTTGTTTTCATGCAGCTCGCATCGCGGATTTGCGGTTCCCGCCAGCGTCGCAAACGCCCTTTACGGGGCCTTTTCAGACGCCAACCACACGAGGCGCTCTTGACCGGTTTGAGGCAAAATGATCGCGCCTCGGTTTCGGGTTATTAGCAGGTCGCAGAAAAACGCCCGAATTTCAAGGGCGGAGGAATAACAGGCGCGTCAATCGGCCGTCGGCAATCTTCGCATCGTGAATTCGATTTCGTCATCCGGAAGCTGGCGCCAGCTTTCCACTTCCGTCCAGTAGGCGGCTTTCGGCCAGGCGTGAAACCACTCGCGCGCCTTGGCCCTGGCCAGGTTTCGGGGAAGTCGAAATGTTTCACGAATAAACGGATCGCCTTTTCCGCGATCGCCATTCTCGCGGCTCTTCCGGATTCGTTTCCGCAACCCGTCCATGGGCGGAACTGGAGGCAATCGGACCATGTTACTTGACCTCGCGAAGCCGCAGGATAAAGCAAAACGACCGGATACGAAACGTCTTTGTGTCGAATTCCGGGATCGCCCGCGCCAAGCGAATTGCAACGGGTTCGGTAGTATAGTTTCGGATTTTTGCAGTGTATTGAATGCGGTATACGCATTTTGATTCAATTTTCACAGTCAGCCTCTATGGCATGTGCGCAGACTTGATATAAAAGAGTCGCGATGAAAATGGGGGCACCAGTTCATGCAACGACCGAACCTTCCCGTGGGCCATCCCGACGCCCTGGAAGACAAGATGCGCAAAGCGAGCACATGGTTCGAAACGCTTCGCGACGCCATCTGCGAGATATTCGAGCAGCTTGAAGACGAGGTGACGGGTCCGCTTTCGGATGACGCGCCGGGTCGCTTCGTGCAGACAAAATGGCTGAGAGAGGAAGGCAAGGGCGGCGGCGGCATCATGTCGATGATGAGTGGCCGCGTCTTTGAAAAGGTTGGCGTCCACACGTCCACGGTCCATGGCGAGTTTTCGCCGGATTTCCGCAGCCAGATCCCCGGCGCCGAAAAGGATCCCAATTTCTGGGCTTCGGGAATCTCCCTGATCGCGCATCCGGTCAATCCGAACGTGCCGGCCGTCCATATGAACACGCGGATGGTCATCACCTCCACGCAATGGTTTGGCGGCGGCGCGGACCTGACCCCGGTCCTCGATCGCCGACGCACGCAGGAAGACCCCGACAGCAGGCTTTTTCACAGGACGATGGAAATCACCTGCAACCGGCACAAGGTCGCCGATTACGAAAAATACAAGGAATGGTGCGACGAATATTTCTACCTTCCGCACCGCAAGGAGCCGCGCGGGATCGGCGGTATTTTCTTCGACTGGCTGCGGTCGGAGGAAAAGGAAGGCGGATGGGACGCCGACTTCGCCTTCGTGCAGGATGTCGGTCGCGCGTTTGCTGTCGCTTACCCCAAGATCGTTCGCAACAATTTCAACGATCACTGGGACGAGAACGAGCGCAACGAACAGCTGATCCGGCGCGGGCGCTATGTGGAGTTCAACCTGCTCTACGACCGCGGCACGATCTTCGGCCTGAAGACCGGCGGCAATGTCGATTCGATTCTCTCTTCCATGCCGCCGGCCGTTCGCTGGCCTTAGTGAACGGTCAATCCCCGATCCGCGCCTGGATGTCCGGAACCTTTTCCAGCAAGGCGGCGCGATCGAGCCGGAAATCGCTGGCAATCCACGCCTCTTCGATCGCTTTGAGTATCCGCCCCATTTCGGGACCGGCCTGCACCCCGAGCGCAGTCAGGTCCTTGCCCCGCACCGGCATGACCGGCCGTTCCCAGTTCTCGCAAAAGGCGATCAGCCTGGAATATCCGGCGGCCTGCATCAGCGCGTCATTGTCCGTCTCCGCGGCGGCGCGCGCCGCGGCGAGTTGCAGCCGCAAACCATCGATCACGCCCCCCGGGGATGTTTGATACAAAATCCGCTTGAGCTTGCTTTCAGCGACAGTCGGCGACAGGCGTTCCGCATCGGCCCACGCGATCAGCCGATCCTTTTCCGCATTCGACAATTTCAGCCGTTCGCCCAGCGCCGCCATGCGCGGCCCGTAGGGCGGCGTGATTGCCATCAGCCGCAGCAACGCGTCCGGCTTCCAGCCAAGTTGCTGCTCGGCGCGCACAAGTCCGTGAATCGCGTCTATGCCCCACTTTTCCGTCTCCGGAAGAATGGTCGTCAGAACGCCGCTCTGTCGCATCCACAGCAGCGCGCGCGACGGATCAGGAGCGGCGAGCAGACGCTTCAGTTCTGACCACACGCGCTCGGCGGAAAGCTGCGCCAGGCCGTCCTTGAGCCTGGCCGACGCCCTGAGGCCGTCCGCATCGGGACGCCCGTCGCCGTACCAGGCGAAAAACCGGAAAAAGCGCAGGATGCGCAGATAGTCCTCCTTGATCCGCGTCTCGGCGTCGCCGATGAAGCGCACCAGCCGCTTCTCGATATCCGCCAGCCCTCCGACGAGATCGATGACGGCGCCGTCAGCGTCGGCGTAAAGACCGTTGATCGTCAGATCCCTGCGCTCGGCGTCCTCCCGCCAGCTGCTTCCGAAGGCCACCTGCGCGTGGCGTCCGTCCGTCTGCACGTCCACCCGCAGCGTGGTGACCTCGAACGGCTTGCCGTCGACAACAACTGTCACCGTTCCGTGGTCGACGCCGGTCGGGATCGTCTTGAAGCCGGCAACCGTCGCCCGGTCCGCCACCGCGTCGGGCGACAGCGTAGTCGCGAGATCGATGTCGCCGACAGCCAGTCCCATCAGCGTGTTGCGCACGGCGCCGCCGACGATCCGCGTTTCCGCGTCGCCTTCATTCAGCACGGCGAGAATTCTGCGCAAAGGCGCATCGCCGAACCATTCGGCGTCGGCGATGATGGCGGCGCTTGTCATGGGCGTCTACCGGTCCGCAAAGTAGATTTCGTAGAGCGTGCGGATAATGCCGGCCGTCACGCCCCAGATATATCTCTGGTCGTAGGGCATCGTGTAGTAATGCCTTTCGAGACCCTGCCACACCCTGCTCTCGCGATTGTGGTTCGCAGGATCCATCAAAAATTCCAGCGGCACCTCGAAGGCGTCGTCGACTTCATGCCGGTTAAGCTCGATCGAAAAACCCGGCTCGACAATCGCCAGCACCGGAAAAATCCTGAAGCCGGTCGCCGTGCAATAGAGCGGCAGCCTGCCGAACGGTTCGATATGATCCGCCGGCAACCCGATTTCTTCATCCGCCTCCCGCATCGCCGCGGCTTCGGGTGATTCGTCTTCCGGGTCGATCGCGCCGCCAGGAAAGGCGATCTGACCCGAATGGGTGCGCATTTTCGTCGTTCGCTGCGTCAACAGCAGGCTGGTGTGGTCTCCGTAATCGACGAAAGGCACAAGCACGGCCGCATCGCGCAGTTTCTGCTTCAAAACCCAGGTGTGCAGATCCGGATTGAGCAAATGGTCGCCGAAAAGCGCGTCGTCGTCGACCGCCGGCCGCGCGGTTATCGTGTCTCGCAACGCTCGCGCGCTGAATCGCTGATCGGCGTCGAGCTTCATCGGCTGAGAGCCTCGAGTTCCCGCATTTCCATCATCGGAAATACGCTTTCTCCAGAGCGCACGGCGAACATCTCCCGCCCGTCGATCTCGACAGGCTCGCCAAGCGCCACGAGGTCGTACATCACCGGGCGGCTGATCAGGGCCTCCAGCCGGCCGCGAACATGAAGATAAGGCTTGAGTTCGTCGTTTTCGCCAGCGATTTCAAAGCGCAAGGCATGGTCCGGACCGGCCTCCACCACGTCGCCGACATTGGTTCTGAACGTCAGGATCTGCTGGTCGCCCCGCTGTGTCACGCTCATTTCCACGCCGACAAACGGCGCGTCCTCCACGCGAATTCCGACCTTTTCCACCGGCGTCACGAGATAGGTCTTGCCGTCCGCGTCCTTGCGCAGCACGGTCGAGAAAAGCCGCACCAGCGGCTGCCGTCCGATCGGCGTTCCCATATAAAACCACGTTCCGTCGGCGCGGATCTCCATGTCGAGATCCCCACAGAACTCCGGATTCCATTTTCCAACGGGCGGCAACCCGCGGGTCGAGGCGGCCGCGCGGGAGATCAGCGCCTCCAGTCCGGCTGCGTCGGATGTCTCCGTCAACTTGCCTTCTGCCATAGCGGAATCGTTACTCCTTCATTCACAACTTTGTCACTTAGTGCAGTTCCAGCTTCGTGTCATTCATAGCAGAATGCAGAAAACCCGTTGCGACAATGCGAATCCCCATTGATGGTGATCATAATTACGCCATTTAACGGTTGGTGAATGCAAGTGTAGACGTTCTCGATCAAGACAATACGGAGACTGTTTTATGGGCCTTGTCGAAAATTCCACCCAGACGATGGATGAGAAGGAGATACTGGCCGTAGCGGAAACGGCTCTCGAGGACATCAGCGCGATCCGCAAGGAAGTCGGCAACGTCATTTTCGGTCAGCAGACCGTCGTTGAGCACACGCTGCTAACCGTATTGTCCGGCGGACACGCCCTGCTCGTCGGGGTGCCCGGCCTTGCCAAGACCAAGCTCGTCTCCACGCTCGGCACGGTTCTGGGTCTCGACGACAACCGCATCCAGTTCACGCCGGACCTGATGCCGTCCGACATTCTCGGCTCCGAGGTCATGGACCAGGACGACGCAGGCAAGCGGTCCTTCCGGTTCATCGCCGGACCGGTCTTCACCCAGCTGCTGATGGCCGACGAGATCAACCGCGCCTCGCCGCGCACCCAGTCCGCCCTGCTGCAGGCGATGCAGGAATACCACGTCACCGTCGCCGGAACCCATCACGACCTGCCGCAGCCTTTCCACGTGCTCGCGACCCAAAACCCGCTGGAGCAGGAAGGCACCTATCCGCTGCCGGAAGCCCAGCTCGACCGCTTCCTGATGCAGGTCGATGTCAACTATCCGGAAGAAGACGCAGAGCGCCGGATTCTCCTGGAAACCACCGGGGTCGAGGAAAAGCCGGCAAAGGCGGTTCTTACCGGTTCGCGCATTCAGGAAATCCAGGCGCTCGTGCGCCGCATGCCCGTCAGCGAACAGGTCGTCGACGCCATCCTGGCGCTCGTGCGCCTGGCCCGACCCGGCAACGGCAACGCCGACACCGACCGGCATGTCGCCTGGGGACCCGGGCCGCGCGCCGGCCAGTCGTTGATGCTGTGCGTGAGAGCCCGCGCGCTCTATGACGGCCGATTGGCGCCGTCGGTCGACGACGTCTACGCGCTGGCGCTGCCGATCCTGCAGCATCGTATGGCGCTGACATTCGCTGCGCGCGCCGAGGGCGTGCACATTCGCGACGTGATCGCCAATCTGGTCAAGACCGCAAGCGGGGAATAATGGCGCCCGTCGGACAGACCACGCAACCGGTAGCCGTCAGCGACGCGCTGGTTCGCGCGCGACAGCGCGCCGCCCTGGTGCCCGACCTGCTGGTCGAGGCGCAGCGTGTCGCCAATACGGTGATCACCGGCTGGCATGGCCGCCGCAAGCGCGGGGTTGGCGAGAATTTCTGGCAGTTCCGTCCCTATGTGGAAGGCGAGACGCTCGCCAGGATCGACTGGCGCCGATCGGCGCGCGACGACAGCGTCTATGTGCGCGACCGCGAATGGGAAGCCGCTCATACGATCTGGCTCTGGGCCGACGCCTCCCCGTCAATGCTGTATCAGTCCAGCCTCGCACAGGTCTCGAAGCAGAGCCGCGCCGTCGTCATTCTGCTCGCGCTCGCGGAAGTGCTCGCGCGTTCCGGCGAACGCATCGCCTCGCCCGGCGTCATGGATCCGATCGCCGCGCGCAACGCCTCGGAGCGGCTCGCCACAGCCCTCATGCTGCAAAAGGAAGAAAGCGACTGGCCTCGGCTCGACCGCATCGGCCGCCATAGCGACGTCGTGTTGATATCCGATTTCCTGGACCCCGCCGAAACCGTGCTCGAGCGGCTCGCGCCAATCGCGCGGCGCGGCGTGCGCGGCCACGTTCTGGAAATCTGCGATCCCGCGGAAGAAGTGTTTCCCTACAATGGCCGCACCGAGTTCATCGATCCTGAAACCGGCGAGAAACTGACCGCCGGAAAGGCCGAGACGCTGCATGACGACTATCAGCGGGCGTTTCTGTCGCGCCGGAGCAACATCGCCGAGAATCTGCGGCGGCTTGGCTGGAACTTCATCACCCACCACACCGATCAGCCTGCGTCGTCGGCGCTCGTTGCGCTGCACACCCATCTGTCCGGCGTGGTCGGAGACGGTTTGAGAGGTACGGCGGCTTGAGTTTCCTCCCCATCGCATTCGGAGCTCCCGCCGTCCTGTTCGGCCTGTTGGCCTTGCCTGTCATCTGGTGGCTGCTGAGACTGACCCCGCCGCGCCCCAAGACCGAACCCTTTCCGCCGTTTCGCATCCTCGCGCGCATTCTGAAAAAGGAGGAGACGCCGTCCAAGAGCCCCTGGTGGTTGACGGCGCTGCGACTCCTCATGGCGGCGCTCGTGATCGTCGCGCTGGCCGATCCAATCCTCAATCCGCAGGAAACCACAGTCAGCGACGAAGGCCCGCTGGCCATCATCATGGACAACAGCTGGGCGACCGTCAGCGACTGGGACGAACGGGTGGCGACCGCCGAGCGCCTGATTTCCGACGCGGAAAGCCAGAACGTGCCGGTCTCCATCGTCTTCACGGCGGACCGGACCAACGACGCGACGCCGGATATCGCCGCGCGAGCGCGCGAGCGGCTGCTTGCCGCGGAACCGCGTCCGCTGACTGCCGATGATCTGTCGGCGATCGAAAGCCTGACTGCGGCTCTGCACACCACGCCGCTCGGCACAATCGCAGTGTTGTCCGACGGCATCGCCGAACCCGGCGCCGAGCAAGCCTGGGACATGCTGGCCGAACTCGAGACCGCCCAGGCGCTGATTTTCGAAACCGACGGCGAAAGCACCGTCGCGATCACCTCCGCCGAAAACAGCGCCGACGGTTTCAATCTGTCGGCGGTCAGGGTCAACGACAGCGCTGCGCAAACCCTGCCGATTACGGCCCGCGACAACAGGGGCCGGCCAATCTCCACTGGAACGCTGGAATTCGCGGCGGGGGAACAGCGGGGGCAGGCGTCCCTCTCGGCGCCTTTCGAGCTGCGAAACGACTTCGCACAGATCGTCGTCGACAACGCGGCCACCGCCGGCGCGACCTATCTGCTCGACGACAGTTTCCGCAGGCGGCGCGTCGCCCTGTTGTCGGCCGAACCGCTGGATCTGACGCAGCCGCTGCTTTCGCCGCTCTACTATCTCACGCGCGCCCTGCAGCCCTTCGCGGATCTCATCGCGCCGGAAAGCGATGAATTGTCCGACGCGATCTCGGAGGTGCTCGAGCAGCGTCCCTCCGTCGTCGTCATGGCCGATATAGGGACCCTTCCCGAAGAATCGGAAGCCGAACTTTCGGAATGGGTGGAGGATGGCGGCATGCTGGTCCGTTTCGCCGGGCCGCGCATGGCGAGCGGCATCGGCGATGATCCGCTGGTTCCCGTCAAGCTGCGTCAGGGCGAGCGCACGCTGGGCGGATCACTGTCCTGGAGCGAACCGCAACCGCTGTCTGAATTTCCGGAAAACAGTCCGTTTGCGGGCATGTCGCGGCCAGACGACGTGAGCGTAAACACCCAGGTTCTTGCAGAACCGTCGCCAGACCTCGCCGCCCACACCTGGGCCAGCCTGCTCGACGGCACGCCGCTCGTCACCAGTCGCGAATCCGGCCAGGGCCGCATCGTGCTGTTTCATGTGACGGCGGAGCCGAAATGGTCCTCGCTGCCGATTTCCGGACAATTCGTCGAAATGCTTCGCCGCTCGATCCTGCTGTCGCGCGCCACCACGGTCGCGGGAAGTCAGGACACCGGCGTCAATCTGCCGCCCTACCAGTTGCTGAACGCAAGGGGCGCCTTGGTTGCGCCAACAGGCGCCGCGCAGCCGCTGCAGATCGCCCGCGGCGAAGCGCCGGTCGTCTCCTTTGACAATCCGCCAGGGCTCTACGGCGCGGAAAGCGGCTTTCTGGCGCTCAACCTGATGCGCCCTGACGACACGCTGGAACCGTTCGTCCCGCCGGAATTCGTTGTGACGGCGACGCGGTCCGGTTTCGTCGCCGGTGAAAGCCGCGATCTCAAGCCGCCGCTTCTGACGGCGGCTGTCATCCTGCTCATCGTCGACAGCCTCGTGGTTCTCGGAATGGCGGGCGCCTTCGCGCGTCGAAACTTCAGCCGCCCGGCCGCGTCCTCGCTCGGCATGGCGCTGGTCGCCGTCGCGCTCGTCCTTTCCTACGGCGGAAACGGCCTCGCGGCCGACGAAATGCCGAATGACGACCAGATTCTGGCTTCTCTCGATCGCACCCATCTCGCCTATGTCATCACCGGCGACGCCGTCGTCGACGAGACCAGCCGGCAGGGCATGACCGGGCTGTCGCGTTTTCTTTCTTTCCGCACGTCGCTGGAGCCGGGGGGAGCCATCGGCGTTGATCTCGAAACCGATCCGCTCGCCCTCTACCCGATGCTTTACTGGCCGATTTCCGTCGATGCGGAGCCGCCCTCGCCTGAGGCGATCAGCCGGATCGACGCCTTCATGAAAAATGGCGGCACCGTTCTGTTCGACACGCGCGACGCGCTCGCCGGGCTCGACGAGGCGGCGATCACGCCGGAGACGGCGCGGTTGCGCAATATCCTGGCCGATCTCGACATTCCCGCTCTCGAACCGGTGCCCGAGGATCACGTGCTGACAAAGGCGTTCTATATCCTCAACGAGTTTCCCGGACGCTATCGCGGCAGTCCGCTTTGGGTGGAGACGAGTTATGACGCCGGTGAAGAGAGTGATCGTCCGGCGCGCAGCGGCGACGGCGTCTCCTCGATCATCATCACCGGCAACGACCTCGCCGGCGCCTGGGCGATCGACCGCAACAATATTCCCGTCTATCCGACGGTGCCGCCGGATCCCCTGCAACGGGAATACGCCTATCGCGGCGGCGTCAACATCATGATGTACATGCTGACCGGCAACTACAAATCCGACCAGGTTCACATTCCGGCGTTGCTGGAGCGTCTTGGCCAATGATCCATTTTTCACCGCTCATTCCACCCGTCTACATCTATGTCGTGGCCGCTCTAGGCGCGCTGCTGATGGCGCTTGGACTGTGGCAGAGGGTGCGCGGCGCATGGATCAGGGTGCTTGCGCTTGCCGCCCTGTGCCTCGCGCTCGCCAATCCGGTCTATATGCAGCAGGAGCGCGAACCGCTTGACAGCGTGGTCGCAGTGATCGTCGACCGCAGCCAGAGTCAGGCGTCCCCGGAGCGCGCGGAAGCGACGGACGAGACGCTCGCGCGTCTTGAAGAGCAGTTGTCGCGCTTCCGCGGACTGGATGTCCGGGTTGCGGAAACCACCCATGACGCGGCGGACAATTCTCCCTCGACACGGCTTTTTTCCACGCTCTCGACGACGCTCAGGGACGTGCCGACAGCGCGGATCGCAGGCGCGGTGATGATCACCGACGGACAGATTCACGACGTGCCCGAACAGGCCGCGCAGCTTGGCTTCAACGCGCCGGTGCACGGGCTCGTGACCGGCAGCGCGGACGAGATCGATCGCCGTGTCCAGTTTGTCAATGCGCCGCGTTTCGGCATTGTCGGCGAGACCCAGGAAATCGTCTATCGCATCGTTGATGACGGGCGCTCCGGCGGCGACGTTACGGAAGTAACCGTCAGGATCAATGGCGAGGTCTACAGCCGCGAACTTGCGCCGATCGGTCAGGAAATGCCGCTGACCATCGACATTGAACACGCCGGCGACAACATCATCGAGCTGTCGGTGGAGCCGGTTCCCGGCGAAGTGACGCTCGCCAACAACAAGGCCGTCACCATCCTCGACGGGATTCGCGAAAACCTGCGCGTGCTCCTGGTTTCGGGCGAACCGCACAGCGGCGAGCGCGCCTGGCGCAATCTCCTCAAATCCGACACATCGGTCGACCTGGTTCATTTCACCATCCTGCGCCCGCCTGAAAAACAGGACGGCACGCCCATCGACGAATTGTCGCTGATCGCTTTTCCAACCCGCGAGCTCTTCGTCGAGAAAATCAACGAATTCGACCTGATCGTATTCGACCGCTATCAGCGCCGCGGCGTTTTGCCGGTGCTCTACTACGATTACATCGCCCAGTATGTGGAGGACGGCGGCGCGCTGCTGATCGCCGCAGGTCCGGAACATGCCGGGCAGGATTCCATCGCGAGCACGCCGCTCGCGCCGGTTTTGCCGGCGGCGCCCACCGGCCGCGTCAGCGAAGTCGGCTTCTATCCGCGCCCGACCGATGTCGGCGCGAGGCATCCCGTCACCCGCGATCTGCCGGGCTCCGGCCAGGAGCCGCCGCAATGGGGCCGCTGGTTCCGGGCTGTCGAATCCGAAGCGCCGGTTGACGACACGGTGCTGGAGGGACCCGACGGCATGCCGCTCCTGGTGCTCGAACGCGTCGGCGATGGACGCGTCGCCATGCTGATGTCGGATCACGGCTGGCTCTGGGCGCGCGGCTTCGAGGGCGGCGGTCCGCATGTTCCGCTCTACCGGCGCATCGCCCACTGGCTCATGAAGGAGCCGGCGCTCGAAGAAGAAGCGCTGACGGCCACGGCCAACGGCAATGTCATCACCATTGATCGCCAGACCATGGCGGACGCCGTGCCGGAAGCCGTGCTCACGTCGCCGTCCGGCGAGACGGTTTCGATCAACCTGTCAGGCGGAGAAGACGGACGCTTCACCGCTGACGCGCCTGTTGCCGAAAGCGGCCTGTTCGAAATATCCAACGGGGACATGTCGACGCTCGTTCATGTCGGGGCGACCAATGCGCCGGAATTTTCCGCAACCGTGTCGACCACGGAAGTCCTGAAACCGATTGCCGATGCGACCGGAGGCATGGTTGCGCGGGTTTCGGACAATGGCGGCGCCGTGCAATTGCCGCCGATCGTGCCGGTCAAGGGCCTGCAGCGCGGCTCCTCGGATCGCATGATGCTGAACCTGACCGGAGAATCCGAGCTCAGGGGCATTAACAGGATCCCGCTCTTCGGCGGCTTCCTCGGTCTCGCCCTGCTGCTTTTCGCGCTCGCCGGCACGTGGTACCGCGAAGGCCGCTGACCTCGCTCAAAAAACTTCGTCGCTGACGAACAGAGAACAAAGCTGGAACTTTCCGACTGCAAATTCCGGCCATTTGTGCTATACTGTCGTCCTGTTGAACGCTGTTTCCTGGGTGTTGGATGGCGCTGTAAGGGGCGGAAAATGCGGATTCCCGAAACAAACCCAGTTTACCCTGAAAGGGCCGATCGGCAGATTCCCGAAACAAAGCCAGAATTGACCGAACCCGTCGCTAATCCAGGAAGAAGGCTGGCAAAATCGTCATAACTTATTGTTTTTAATTAAAAAATTAATCGCAGATCAGCTATGCGCCTCTCAGGCGATTTCCTGCACCATGAGTTCGAAAGCCTCGGCGACGGGATCTTCGCGCCACCGGATCGGTCCGTTTAACCGCTCCTGGATGTCCAAGTGATCCGTCGCCACGAGTATGCGCGACCGATCCACGGGGCCTGGAAAATCCAGCCGCGCAGTCACCGGTGTGAACCCGAGCGGGCCGTAGTAGGGAGGGTCGCCGACAAGGATCACAGCCTCGCTCCCCTTGGCCTTGGCGGCGAGCACCGAAATCCGCACCAGTTCGCGGCCGATGCCGAGGTTCTTGTGCGACGGACGCACGGCCAGTGGTCCGAGCATATGGCCCAGGGCCTCTCCCGCCATGACCGGCGTCAGGCGAACCGAAGCGATGACCTCACCGTCCACAGTGGCGACGAAAGACAACGATCTGTCATGCGGCCCCTGCTCGCGAACACGCTCCGCCGCGCGCGTCAAACGGCCCGGCCCGAACGCCTCTTCATTGATGAAATTGATGACGTCGTCGTGGGTGGGGTCTTCGGTCAGATAGACAGGATTGAGAGCGGACATGGCGAACCCGGATTATTGAAATGAAAAGACAATGGACGGCCGTCTGCCTGTCGGCAGCACGTTATCAGCGTCGTCGCAATTGTCCCGGGTTGTGCATCTCGCTTCCTTTCGCAAGTCCGGGGCGGATAGCACAAAGATATCCGGCTGTGCAAGCAATTATCCGTTTCCGGCGCCCACCGTGCTCAGCGCCGCTCCAGAGCCAGGTGCTGAATCAGCATGATCGTCTTGGCGTCGCAGATTTCTCCGGTCCGAATCATCGCGAGCGCGTCTTCAAGCAGAACGTGCAACACCTCGATATCCTCGCCTTCCTCCACGTTGCCGCCGCCCTCCGCGGCGCGGTCCGAACGGTCGTAGGTTCCCTGGTAAAAGGACAGATACTCCGTCACCGATCCGGGGCTCATATAGACGTCATACAGATGGTCGAGTTCGGACACGCGATAGCCGGTTTCCTCCTCAAGTTCCTCGCGCATTCGCTGCTTGGGATCGGCCCCGTCCAGCATGCCTGCCGGAACCTCGATCATCATTCCGTCATGGCCGTTGACGGCGGCCGGCAGCCGAAACTGCCGGATGAGAAGCACGGTGCCGCCTTCGGGATCATGAAGAAGGCAGGCCACGCCGTTGCCCCGATCATAGGCTTCCCGCCGCTGGGCCTGCCACGCGCCGGAGCGGGTCTTCAGCTCGAAATCGTAACGCGCAAGATTGCCCCAGTCGTCGGACAGAACCGTTCGTTCCCGGATGCGAAATAAGTTGTTGGCCATATATGTTCTCCAATGCCTGTATCGAAATATCCTTAAAAGGCAGGCGTCAACGCCTTGTGAACGTCTAAGACCATAAGAACAGACTGTTCAACCGAACGGTCTTCGTCTTCCGGCGTTAGGACCCTATGTGAGTGTGGAAAAGGAGTTTTGACATGGGTAAACTGGTCGACGGCGAGTGGAAAGACGTCTGGTACAATACGAGCGAAACAGGCGGTCGTTTCAAGCGATCTGATTCGAGCTTTCGCAACTGGGTGACCGCGGACGGAAGCCCCGGACCAAGCGGCGAAGGCGGCTTTTCAGCCGAGGCCGGCCGCTACCACCTCTATGTCTCATACGCCTGCCCCTGGGCCCATCGAACGCTGATATTCCGACTCCTGAAGGGCCTCGAAGAGGCGATCGGCCTTTCCGTCGTCGACTATCACATGGGAAAGAACGGCTGGGAATTCCGCGGCAGGGAGGGCGGGACAGAGGATCACATCCATGGGCTGGAGAAGCTCTGGCAGGTCTATGTAAAGGCCGATCCGCACTACACCGGCCGGGTGACCGTCCCGGTGCTGTGGGACAAGGAGAAAGGAACGGTCGTCTCCAACGAATCCTCGGAGATCATCCGCATGTTCAACAGCGCCTTCAATGAAATCGAAGGCGTCGACAGCGATCTCGATTTCTATCCGGAGGCGCTGAGAGCGGACATCGACGCAATCAACCAGCCGATCTACGACAACGTCAACAATGGCGTCTACAAGTGCGGCTTCGCCACCAGCCAGGAGGCTTACGAAGAAGCCTTCGACGCCCTTTTCGCGGAACTCGATACACTCGAGGAGCGTCTGGCGACCAACCGCTATCTTCTCGGAGAAACGCTGACCGAGGCCGACTGGCGGCTCTTCACGACGCTCGTTCGTTTCGACCCGGTCTATGTCGGTCACTTCAAGTGCAACCGGAAGCGCATCGACGACTATCCGGCGCTTTCGGGCTATATGCGCGAACTCTACCAGATGCCCGGCGTCGCCCAGACCGTAAACCTCACCCACATCAAGAAGCACTACTACGGCAGTCACGAAAGCATCAATCCGACCGGCGTCGTGCCGAAGGGTCCTGACCTCAACTACGACGCGCCCCACGATCGCGGAAGGCTTTGATCGTTACCAGGTGCGAGAAACGGATTGACCTTCGAGCACTTCAGCAAGCCTGCGCCGGGTCGCTTCCGTGGTGTTGTCCGGCAACGCGTCGGTTTTAAAAAAGCCGGCTTCGGCGATCTCGGCATTGCCCTTTAACGGCGCCGTCTGCGAGACGTTCCGGCACACGAAAAGCGCGACATGATCGCGCCGGCTGGCGTTTCGATTGAAATAGAAACCGAACAGCTCGGCGGCGGCGCCGATTGCAAGGTTTCCTTCTTCCGCCAGCTCGCGCTCCAGCGCCTCGTAAGCGCTTTCCCCGGCGTCTACGCCGCCGCCCGGTAGATACCAGCCGCCGATATAGGTATGCCTGACTAGGAAAACCCGACCAGCGGCGTCGAAAGCCGCTGCGCGAACTCCAAGCGTCATCGGACGTTTAAGGATATGGATCAGATGCAAAAATCTGACGAGCATTTCAACTCATCTCGCTTTAAGGTCATTACATGTTTCGCCTTGCTCATATCTCCGACGTCCATCTTGGACCGCTCCCGAAAGTAACACTACGACAATTGGCGTCCAAGCGGATCACCGGCTACGTCAACTGGCATCGCAATCGCCGCAAGCATCACGCCACCGACGCGTTGAC
Organism: Flavimaribacter sediminis; assembly: GCF_019492055.1. Classification (GTDB taxonomy): domain Bacteria; phylum Pseudomonadota; class Alphaproteobacteria; order Rhizobiales; family Rhizobiaceae; genus Flavimaribacter; species Flavimaribacter sediminis. Next base: position 196,876 of record NZ_JAICBX010000003.1, read on the forward strand.
CATCCTGATGGAGGACATCTTCGCCCAGGCGCCGGATCACCTGGCCATCACCGGAGATCTGGTCAACCTGTCGACCGATATCGAAATCGAGACGGCGACGGCGTGGCTGCAAGCCGCCGGCGACCCCGAAACCACGTCGGTAGTGCCTGGAAATCACGACGCCTATGTGCCCGGCGCCTTCCGGAAAATATGCGCCGCATGGGCGCATTACATGGCCGGCGACGACGTGAGGGAAAGGCCGCTGACAGTGAAGTCGTTTCCCTATCTGCGCCGTCGCGGGCCGGTTGCGCTGATCGGCGTGTCGACCGCCAACGCCTCCCTGCCCTTCATGGCGACGGGCATTTTTGACGAGACCGAGGCGCGGCGCTTGCAGGCGCTTTTGAAGCAGGCGGGAGAGGAAGGTCTGTTCCGCATCATCCTTATCCACCACCCGCCGGTCAACAACGCCGCCGCCTGGCATAAACGCATGCAGGGCATCGGCAGGTTCCAGAAAGTCGTCGCCGAGGAAGGCGCCGAACTCGTCCTGCACGGCCACACCCACCTCGACACGCTGCACCGGATCATGGGCAAGGCGAAAACAGTTCCCGTGCTGGGTGTGCCGTCGGCCAGTGAAGGCCCATCCGGCCGCCGGCCTGCCGCCGGCTACAACCTGATATCGATCGAGGGCGCGAATGGCGACTGGCGTTGCAATGTGGCGCGTCACAGGCTCGACCGATCGGGCGAGGAGATCGTGCTTTCAGACGCGATTGATCTGCACTTGAAAGTCTAGGCGTCTTAAAGACCTGCTATGGACGGGCTGATTTCGCCCCAGAAAATTGCCCCCATCGCGAACAGCGTCACCAGACTTCCGATGATGAACCAGATGAGACCGGTCGCAAAGCCGGATCCGTTGGCGTGGTCCTTTTTCGCCGCTGGCTGAGGCGCTGCTTCGATTTCGGCCGCCTGCGCCGGGGCTGGTTGCGGCCGCTGAACCGGTTCGGAAGCGGCCGGTCTGGCGTTTCTGAAACCGTCCCCCGCCAAAAAGCGCTGGCGCTCGACGGTCCGCTCGGCAATGTAGATGGTGACCTGATCGGCCATCTTCATCAAATCGTCGGACTCGGCAAGCACACTGCGCCCGTAGCGCCTGTCGAGCACGAAGCGAAAGGTGCGACGGTCATGTCCCATGTGGACATGGGAGACGGCGTCGACCCAAAGACGCGGCTGCGCGCCTGACGACAATGCGAAGTCGAACTGGTCGTCGTCTTCCGACACCTCGTCAAAAACCGGTTGAAGTTCGTTATAGAGCAGTTCGAGACGGGCGCGATCCGCCTCCTTCATGTCGACGATGACATCCTGCCTCTCGGCGGCGGCGATCTTGACCTCGCGCACGGCGTCGGACAGATGTCTCTTGTTCTGGGGAGCGGGATCGTTGCTCATGAGCCGAATAACCTGCTGATATGGTTAATTTACAGTTACCCATAACATGGGACTTCGCCTCGACGCGAGCAAGCCGACATTTCAATCGCCCACAGAAGCTATATTTTGGCGTATGAGGGTCTCGACCTCGTAAGGCCGCTCCTCGATCAACATGTGACCCGTGTTCTCGAAGACATGGGCGGCGAAAAGCGCCGGCAGGCGATGAGACTGGCGCGTCGGCAAAACCCGGTCCTGCGTTCCCCAAAGCACCTTGACCGGCATGTCGAGTGCCGCGAGCAGCTCGCGACGTATAACGCCCTGGGATACGCCCGCATCATCCTCGACAAAGATGCTCTGCATGATCTGTTTCATTCTGTCGGCGGCCCCGTCGGCTTTGCGCAAGTCGGTCAGGCGCAAAACAAATTTCTGAGGGATCGTCGCGTTCCAGCCGAACATCTCCTCGAGACAGGCGATGAAGTCCTGTCCATTGTCGGCGAGCGCATAGCGTCTGAGAAGCCGGTGATTGATTTCCGCGCCGAAACCGCCTGGCGCGAGCAGGGTCAGAGACGCAACGCGTTGCGGCTGCCGGGCCGCGACAAGCGCCGCCACGGCTCCACCCATTGAATGGCCGACAAGGTGCGCCCGTACGACGCCGCGCCGGTCGAGGTCGGCGATCAGCGCCTTCGCCATGCGGCCGCCGCCGCCCACGCCGGAGGACGACGCAGAACCGCCATGTCCGGGCAGGTCGAAGGCGAGCGTTCGCCGGTCGACCGACAAGGCGTCCTGCAGGTGCGACCAGACGAAAGAGCCAGCGGCGAAGCCATGCAGAAAGACAAGCGGCGGTCGGTCCCCTTCGCCCTTCTGGAGAGCGTAGAGACCGTCCGCCGTCATTGTGTGATCGTCAGTAACCGGCATCGTCAGCGGCTACTTGGACGCGATGAGGCGGTTCGCCGCAGAGACGACTGCCTCAAGCGAAGCCGCAACGATGTTCGTGCTGACGCCGACCCCGAATATCTTGCCGCCCGGATGCTCCATTTCCATGTAGCAGATCGCCGATGCGTTGGCGCCGTGCTGGAGAGAGTGTTCCGAATAGTCCGCAACGGTCAGTTCGATCCCGATGTGGCGCGACAGGGCGTTGACGAAACCGTCGATCGGACCGTTGCCGGTCCCGGTGATCTTCATGGTTTCGCCCTTGTCGGTAACAACCGCCTCGACCTCGCGAACGCCTTTCGTCTCAGTGGACGCGTAGGTGTGGTGGTCGACATATTTGAGCCGTCCTTCCGGCTGATCGACATAAATATCCATGAACCGGTCGTAGATCATCCGCGAGGGGAGCTCTTCGCCCGCCTCATCGGTGATGCGCTGGATTTCCGACTGGAACTCGACCTGCAGCCCGCGCGGCAGGTTTAGCCCGTAATCCTCGTGCAGCACATAGGCGATGCCGCCCTTGCCGGACTGCGAATTGATACGGATGATCGCTTCATAGGTGCGGCCCACGTCCTGCGGATCGATCGGCAGGTACGGCACTTCCCAGAGTTCCTTGTTGGAGGAGCGGATCGCCTTCATGCCTTTGTTGATCGCGTCCTGGTGTGATCCGGAAAAGGCCGTGTAGACCAGTTCGCCAACATAAGGGTGGCGTTCCGGGATCTTCATCTGATTGGCGTATTCGTAGACGCTCTTCATGTGCTCGATCCGCGAACAGTCGAGTTTCGGATCGACGCCCTGGGTGTACATGTTCAGCGCCAGTGTGACGATATCGACATTGCCGGTGCGCTCGCCATTGCCGAACAGCGTTCCCTCGACCCGGTCGGCGCCGGCCATCAGGCCCAGCTCCGTGGCCGCAATTCCGGTCCCGCGGTCATTGTGCGGGTGGAGCGACACGATCAGGCTGTCGCGACGATCGAGCTGACGGCACATCCATTCGATCTGGTCAGCGTAGATGTTCGGCGTCGACATCTCGACGGTCGAAGGCAGATTGATGATGAGCTTGTCATCCGGCGTCGGCTGAACGACCTCGATCACCGCATTGCAGATTTCCAGCGCGACCTCCAGCTCGGTGCCCGTAAAGCTTTCCGGGGAATACTGGAATCGGTAGCCGCCTCCAGCCTTTTGCGCCATGTCGGTGATCATCTTCGCGGCGTCGACGGCGATCTCCTTGATGCCCGCAACGTCCTTGGCGAAGACCACGCGACGCTGCAGTTCGCTGGTCGAATTGTAGAAGTGCACGATCGGCCGATGCGCGCCTTCCAGCGACTCGAAAGTCCGGGTAATCAGTTCGGGACGGCACTGGACCAGCACCTGCAGGGAGACGTCTTCAGGCACTCCGCCCTGTTCCACGCACCAGCGCGCGAAGTCGAAATCGGTTTGCGAAGCGGAAGGAAAGCCGATCTCGATTTCCTTGAAACCCATGTCCAGCAGCAACCTGAACATTCGCGACTTGCGGTCGTGCCCCATGGGATTGACGAGTGACTGATTGCCGTCTCGCAGGTCCACCGAACACCACACCGGCGGGCTCTCGATGCGCTTGGAAGGCCAGGTCCTGTCGTCGAGGCCCACTGCTGGATAGGGGTGATATTTCCGGGACGCGTCCGGCATGCCGGACTGCTTTTTACCGGCTTCGCCGATTGTCTGTACAATAGTCATGTCTGTTTCTCGATCTCTTCAGACGAGGCCCTCGGGCTGTCGCCATGCGGCCTTCAGGCCGTTTCACTTTACTGATGAAGGTTTCAAGGAGCTGGCGCCATCGGCAAATCGACCGCCGGACGCTCCCTCAACGAGCCCGGCGATCGCCAGTAAGGCCGAGAAGAAGAAGCACGGACAGGGCCGGCGCGCACAAGGTGCTCGCGACCTTCAGATCTTCAAAAATATCAAACGTGCTCTTCGACATGGGCGGTCTTATAACCGCCCGCTCGAAGCACGGCAAGCCTTTTCAGCCGGTCAGGCGCGACGGGCGAGATGCGCCACCACATTCTCGATCATGCGCATTCCGGCGTCCTGGCCGAGCGACATGATGGATTCGGGGTGGAACTGGACGGCCGCCACGGGTTCGCTTCGATGCTCGATCGCCATGATCGTTCCGTCCTCCGCTTCCGCCGTGATGATGAAATCCTGCGAAAGCGTCGCGGGATCGGCGAATATCGAGTGGTAACGACCGACGGTCACGGAATTGCCCAGACCCGAGAAAACCAGACCGGGTTCGGACACGCGAACGCGCGACGGCTTGCCGTGCATGGGTATGGCGAGCGTCCGGAGATCCCCGCCATAGGCTTCCGTCAGCGCCTGCAGTCCAAGACAGACGCCGAAGATCGGCAGGTCGCGGCTTCGCGCTTTCTTGATCGTCGCCTTGCAGTCGAAATCTTTCGGCGAACCCGGCCCCGGCGACAGTACGACGAGATCCGGTTTGACCTCGTCGAAGACCGCGTCCGAAATCGGCGACCGCATGGTGGTTACCTTTGCGCCGGTCTGGCGGAAATAATTGGCGAGCGTATGGACGAAGGAGTCCTCGTGATCGACGAGCAGGATGCTGACGCCGTCGCCTACCCTTGCGGCGGACCGCGTGGACGCGACATCGTTGGCCTTGCCAGCCTCCCGGATTGCTGAAAGCATGGCCGACGCCTTGAGTTCCGTTTCCGCCTCTTCCTCGTCCGGATCGGAATCGTAAAGCAACGTCGCCCCTGCCCGCACCTCCGCGATGCCGTCCTTGATACGGATCGTTCTCAGCGTCAGTCCGGTGTTCATGTCGCCATTGAAGCCGACCATGCCGATAGCGCCGCCATACCAGGCCCGCGTGCTCTTCTCGTTCTCCTCGATGAAGCGCATCGCCCAAAGCTTCGGTGCGCCGGTGACGGTCACCGCCCAGGCGTGGCTCAGAAAGGCGTCGAAAGCGTCCATGCCATCGGCAAGTCGTCCCTCGATATGATCGACAGTATGGATGAGACGGGAATACATTTCGATCTGGCGCCGGCCGATGACGCGCACGGTGCCCGGTTCGCAGACGCGGCTCTTGTCGTTGCGGTCGACGTCGGAACACATCGTCAGTTCCGATTCATCCTTTTTCGAATTGAGCAGCTTGAGGATCTGCTGTGAATCCGCGATCGCGTCCTCGCCGCGCTTTATCGTTCCGGAAATCGGGCAGGTCTCGACACGGCGACCATTGACGCGCACGAACATTTCGGGCGACGCGCCAACCAGATATTCACGCTCGCCAAGATTGATGAAAAAGGAATAGGGCGACGGGTTGGTTTCCTTCAGGCGCCGCGAAATCGCCGATGGCGGGCTGACGCAGCGTTCGTAGAACATCTGTCCGGGAACCACCTCGAAAAGGTCGCCGCGCTGGAATTTCTCCTTCGCCTTTCGCACGAGGCGCGCATATTCGCCGGGTTCGTGATCGCCGCGCGGCGGGGTGTTTTCCGCCATCTCGAACGGCGTGGAGTCAGTCTCGGCCGACTTGCCGACGGTGGTGTGGTCCCGCCGCGAGAATTCGTAGCGGTCGACCCAGGCCTTGGCTGAATAATGGTCGACAACGAGGATCTCGTCAGGCAGGTAGAGCACCAGATCGCGCTGGCCATCCGGTCGCTTGAGATGCAGATCAACGCTGTCGAACTGTAACGCCAGATCGTAGCCGAATGCGCCGAACAGTCCGAGATTGTCGTCTTCCTCGTTGAAAAACAGATCGATGATGGCGCGCAGCGGCGTGAAAACCGTCGGAACCTTCGACCGGCGCTCCTCCGAAAAGGATCCCTTCGGCATGAGCACGGTCAGTTCGAGACTGCGCTGGAGTTTCAGCCCGAGTTCGATCTCCTTTTCGCGCTCAAGACGCCGGGCAACGATGGCGAGCAGCGCCTCGCCGCGTTCATTGTGCGCCTCCACGCGCATGGAGCGACCCCTCGCGATGATAGAAAGGGGCGGATCGATGATCGCCGTGTCCCAGCGCGTATAGCGGCCGGGGTATTCGTAATTGGAAGAGAAGACTGCGCCGCGCCGGCTGTCAAGGCCTTCGATATAGTCGTCGAGCGCCGTGGAATAGGACACCGCGTGGCGCGTTCGGCTGACCGACACCCCGCCGCGCGTCGTGAATTCCTCGGAGTCTTCGGTGTTTTTCGTTGCCATCATCAGTCACGATCCCCGTTTCGCCGACTGCCCGGCACAAAAAAGCCGCCGGACTGGTTCTCGGCGGCTTGCATTGTCGTCACGCATGACTGGTCGCGGCCGCTTTTAGCGAACCCACCACCAGTTCATGTTGTTACGATCATTTCTCATAACGTCTTGTTAGCGCCAAGCGCAGCGCCATGCAAGATGGCGCGTGTGTCAAATTGCGATGAGGCATTCAGAACAAGCCCTCGATATAGCCTTGCGGGTTCAGGCGAATATGTTCCGATGACGGCGTGCGGGGCAACCCCGGCATCGTCATGATGGCTCCGGTTATCACAACGATGAAGCCTGCGCCGGCCGAAAGCCTCACCTCGCGCACCGGAACAGTGTGACCCGTTGGAGCACCCCGCAGATTGGGATCGGTCGAGAAGGAATACTGCGTCTTCGCCATGCAGACCGGCAGGTTGCCGTAACCCTGGTCCTCCCACTGCTTCAACTGGTCCCGCACAGACTTGTCGGCGATGACCTCGGAAGCGTGGTAGATGTTCTTCGCCACCGTCTCGATCTTCTCGAACAACGACATGTCATCGGCGTAGAGCGGCGCAAATTGAGACTTCCCGGATTCCGCCAGGGCGACCACCTTGTGCGCGAGGTCCTCAATGCCTTTCGAGCCTTCCGCCCAGTGCCGACACAGGACCGCCTCAGTGCCCAGGGTTTCGACATAGTCCTTGACTGCCTGGATTTCCGCATCGGTGTCGGAGATGAAGTGATTGATCGCGACGACTACCGGGACGCCAAATTTCTTCACGTTCTGGACGTGGCGACCGAGATTGGCGCATCCCTTTTCGACGGCCTCCACATTCTCTGCGCCAAGATCTTCCTTCTTGACGCCGCCATTCATTTTCATTGCGCGCACCGTTGCGACGATCACCGCGGCGGCGGGTTTCAGTCCCGCTTTGCGACACTTGATGTCGAAGAACTTCTCCGCTCCGAGATCGGCGCCGAAACCGGCTTCGGTGACGACGTAGTCGCCGAGCTTCAGGGCCGTGGTCGTCGCCACGACGGAATTGCAACCATGCGCGATGTTGGCGAAGGGGCCGCCATGCACGAACGCCGGATTGTTTTCCAGTGTCTGCACGAGATTGGGCTGCATCGCGTCCTTGAGCAGCACGGCCATGGCGCCATCGGCCTTGATGTCGCGGCAGAAGACCGGCGTCTTGTCGCGGCGATAGCCGATGATGATGTCGCCGAGACGTCTTTCCAGATCCTGCAGGTCGGTGGCGAGGCACAGGATCGCCATGACTTCCGAGGCGACAGTGATGTCGAAGCCGGCTTCGCGCGGAAAACCGTTCGCCACGCCGCCCAGCGAACACACGATCTCGCGCAAGGCCCGGTCGTTCATGTCCATAACCCGCCGCCATGCGACGCGGCGCAGGTCGATGCCGAGTTCATTGCCCCAGTAAATATGATTGTCGATCATCGCCGACAGAAGATTGTGGGCGGAGGTGATCGCGTGAAAGTCGCCTGTGAAGTGCAGGTTCATGTCCTCCATCGGAACCACCTGCGCATAGCCGCCGCCGGCGGCGCCGCCCTTGACCCCGAAGCAGGGGCCAAGCGAGGCTTCGCGAATGCAGATCACCGCCTTCTTGCCGATACGGTTGAGACCGTCGCCAAGACCAACCGTGGTCGTCGTCTTGCCTTCGCCGGCCGGAGTCGGGTTGATCGCGGTGACAAGGATCAGCTTGCCATCGGGCTTGCCCTGCAGCGACTTGATGAAATCGGCGGAGACTTTCGCCTTGTCATGCCCGTAGGGCAACAGGCTTTCGCCCGGAATGCCCAGTTTCTCGCCTACCTCCATGATCGGCTTTTTGGAAGCGCCGCGCGCAATTTCGATGTCGGACTTGACTTCGGCCATTTGGGTTCCTCCCGATAGTGACAGCGGACTTCCTCAAAGCCGCAGCACAATTTAGAGCCCAAAAACCCGAGCGCCTAAAGGTCCAATAAAGTCGAAAAATGCGTCATTCGCGACAAGTCGACCGGAAGCGGCTCATTCGTCCCCGATCGCAAGAAGCGTCGCGTTGCCGCCGGCCGCCGCCGTGTTGATCGACACCACCTGCTCCTGCGCGAAGCGGCTGAGATAGTGTGGGCCGCCCGCCTTGAAGCCGGTGCCGGACAGGCCGGAGCCGCCGAAAGGTTGCGTGCCGACCACGGCGCCGATCGTATTGCGGTTGACATATATATTGCCGGTGTCGAGCGCTGAAACGACCTTGCCTACCGTCGCCTCGATGCGTGTGTGGACGCCGAGCGTCAGGCCATAGCCGGTCGATGCGATCTCTTTCAGAACCTTCTCGAGATCCTTCGATTTCCAGCGCACCACATGCAGGATCGGACCAAAGACTTCCTCCTTCAACGCTGACGCCTTGTCCAGTTCTATGATATGCGGCGCAAAGAACGTGCCGCGTTCCGGCGCTTCGCCGGCATAGCGCACGGACTGCGATATCTCCATGGCGGCGACGTGTTCTGCAAGCATGCGGCGTTGGGTTTCGTCGATGATCGGCCCCATATCGGTGGAGGCGATTTTCGGGTCGCCGATAGACAGTTCCCTTGCCGCGCCTTCGATCATCGCGATCATGGAATCGGCGACGTCGTCCTGAACGAAAAGGATTCTCAGCGCCGAGCAGCGCTGGCCGGCGGAACGGAACGCCGACATGACGACGTCGTCGGCCACCTGTTCCGGCAACGCCGTTGCGTCAACAATCATGGCGTTGAGCCCGCCGGTCTCGGCGATCAGCGGAACGATCGGACCGTCCTTGGCCGCAAGACTGCGGTTGATCGCTCTTGCCGTTTCGGTCGAACCGGTAAAGGCCACCCCGTCAATCTCCGGATGCGCGGTCAGGGCGGCGCCGACATCCCCGGCCCCCGGCAGATAGATAAGCGCGTCTTCCGGAACGCCCGCTTCATGCAGTATGCGTACCATTTCGTAGGCGATCAGGGGGGTCTGCTCGGCCGGTTTGGCGATAACCGCATTGCCGGCGGCCAACGCCGCCGTCACCTGCCCGGTAAAGATCGCAAGCGGGAAATTCCACGGGCTGATACAGGCGAAGACACCCCTGCCGCGCCAGCCGTAGCGGTTTTCCTCACCCGTGGGTCCAGGCATTACGGTCGGCTTGCCGAACTGACGCTGCGACTGGTTCGCATAGTAGCGGCAGAAATCCACGGCCTCGCGAATCTCGGCGATGCCGTCGTCCAGTGTCTTGCCGGCTTCTCGGGCAAGCAGGTTCATCATCCGGTCACGGCTGGTCCCAAGGGCGTCCGCCGCCTTCTCCAGCGCCTCGGCGCGTTTTTCGACCGGAAGGCGCGACCATGACGCAAAGCCCTTGCGCGCCGCCTTCATCGCCTGTTTGACCAGTTGCGGATCGGCGAACCGGACGGCGCCCACCTGATCCGACGGATCGGCCGGCGATAACACAGCGGTTTCCTCCCCGAATGGCTTGTATCCGGGCAACAACGGCGCGGCGGCGACGGCTGATCCTGCTCGCCCGATGCCTTCGAGCAAAGCGGTAAGTTCACTGCGATCGCCGAATTCGACGCCGGCCGAATTGCGACGATCAGGATAGATTTCAGAAGGCAGGCCGATCTGCGAATGACGCGCGCTTCGCTTGTCGAGTTGCAGCATCAGGGCCGGACGTTTCAGAAGGTCCGAAACCGGAATTTTATTGTCCCCGGCGATTGTCACGAAAGACGAATTGGCCCCGTTTTCGAGAAGCCGCCTGACGAGATAGGCGAGCAGGTCGCGATAGCCGCCGACCGGGGCGTAGATACGGCACGCCATCGGGGCGCTGTCCTTCAGGACGGCCTTGTAGAGGGCTTCGCCCATGCCGTGCAGGCGCTGGAACTCAAAGCCGGAACGATCGTCGCCGGCCATTTCCAGAATCGTGGCGACAGTAAGGGCGTTGTGTGTCGCGAACTGCGGGAAAATGCGCTCTCTTGCCTCGAGCAATTGTCTTGCGCAGGCCAGATAACAAACATCCGTCGCCGCCTTGCGCGTGAAGACCGGATAGTCTGCAAGCCCGCGCTCCTGCGCCCGCTTGATCTCCGTATCCCAATAGGCGCCCTTGACGAGCCGCACCATCATCCGGCGGCCGGTGGAGCGGCAAAGCGCATCGATATAGTCGATGACCTGCGGCGCCCGCTTCTGATAGGCCTGGATCGCGAGGCCGAACCCGTCCCAGCCGTCGAGCGACGGATCGGAAAACACGGCGTCGATCACGTCGAGCGACAACTCCAGGCGATCCGCCTCCTCCGCGTCAACCGTGAAATTGAGCTGGTGACGGCGCGCCATCTGCGCCAGTTCGAGAAGCTTCGGCGCCAGTTCCTTCATGACCCTGTCGCGATGGGTTGCGAGATAACGCGGATGCAGCGCGGAGAGTTTGACCGAAATGCCCATCCGGTCCGGCAGCGTCTTCTTGCCGGCAGCCTTGCCGATCGCCTCGATCGCATCCGCGTAGGACTTGAAGTAACGCCGCGCATGCTCTCCTGTCCGGGCGCCCTCGCCCAGCATATCGAAGGAGTGGCGACAGCCGCGCTGCTCGTTCTTTTCTGCGCGCTCCAGGGCGTCCTTGATGGTTTCCCCGAGCACAAAATGATAACCGAGGAACCTCATGGCCTGTTTTGTCGCCGTGCGCACCGTCGGCATGCCGAGCCGGCGCACGACGCCCTGCATGACCGATTCCGGCGTCTCGCCGGGCCTGATCACCCGCGCCGTCATGCCGAGCGCCCAGGCCGACGCGGAAACGAACCAGGTCTCGCCATGCGGCGTATGTTCGCTCCAGTGGCCTTCCTTCAGCTTGTCCTCGATGAGTTGATCCTGGGTTCGCGCGTCCGGCACCCGTAGCAGGGCCTCGGCCAGCACCATCATCGCCAGCCCCTCGGGCGTCGACAGGCCGTATTCCCGCAGGAAATCCTCAATGCCGCCGATTGAGCCCGAATTGTCCCGTATGGCGCGGATATAGCGGCTGGCGCGCTCGTCGATCCGGGCGTTCTGATCGACGTCAAACTGCAACTGCGATGCAAAACCCTTGATCAGCGCGTCGTCGTCGCCGGCATAGGGAGCGGAAAACCGGAACCTTCCATCGGAAAACGGGGCATTCATGGCGATCTCCTGTGATTTCCGCGATGATACGACGAAAAAGATGGAGATAATCACCAAAATTGATATTCAGGAATGTGTATTTCCCTGACATTTGCGCCGGATCTAGCGCATTCTATTCGCAATAGTGCTTTCACGTTCGACAGGCCGCGAAATGTCAGTTGAACGGACGAAAAATGCTCAGCGATCCAGAATCGAGCGAAGCTCCACAAGGTTCGAGCGGACGCGCAAAAGGTAAAATCCGACAGTCGTCAGATGCGACGGCATGATCCAGCCGTCCTCACGTCCGTTGGAGACGATGACCGGATCGAGTTCGAGCGTAGCGCGGAGCTGCTCTTCCATCGTGTCCCAGACATCGGTGAGCTGCCGCGATTCGATGATATCGGCAAAATCCGCATGGGCGGCTTTCAGGACGCCGTAATAGGCGTAGAGCTGCCCGTAAGCGTACCAGAACTGGTTGTCGGCGCGGGTATCGAACCATCCGGCGTTCGAGGCGTCCGACCGGTCGCGCAGCGCCGCCGACGTCGACCCGATGTCGCTGGCGATGCGATCCAGAAAGCGGATCAGATTGTCGGCGCGCACGTCGAAGACGGCGTTGCAGTTTTCCAGCCTGTCGTTGAACTTGAGGAGCCGTTCCCGGCCTTCGCGATAGGCGTCCGGCGTCGGCAGAATCGGCGATGGCGGCGACAGGGTGAAATACCAGGTGTATTCGTCATACTGCAGACGGCCCCTGGCGCGCGTCAGATCCTCGTCCGCAGCGGAGGTTCCGCGCACGCGGCCAAGCGCGTCCACAAGTTCAATCGCCGTGCGTTGCACCGCCTGCTGCGCGCCGCGCTGGAAGGAAGCCTTGTTGTCGAGAAACGGCGTCGAGTCCCAGTCGATCCCGAAGAAGCCGAGCTTGTAGAGCACCATCGACGACATCCAGCGATTCTGGTTGACGTTGAAATCGATCAGTTCGGCGAGCGCGTCGACGATCGCAGACCGGCTGCAGGTGCGCGTGGTCTGTGAGCTGTTTTCGATCGACGTTTGCTCGCCGGCTCCGGTCTCCAGGCGATCCTGCTGGAACTTCGTGACGTAGTCGGGATCGAAATTCCTGATCCAGAGCGCGTTCCAGAAAAACAGACCGTAGAGTACAAACAGACCGAGCACCAAAACCCCGATCACGGCGCGCAAGATGAATCCCCTGCGGCGATACCACCGTCCAAGCAACAGAAAAGGCCAGAGGATCCAGGCGATCAAAAGGCCTATGCCATGCCCAATCCAGTGAAATATGCGCTCGAAAAAGGCGATGATCGGATCCAGCATGGTCTCAGTCCTCGTCTAGTCCGTAAAGGCGTTGGCGAAAGGCGCGCTTGTCCTGCAGATAGGTACGCGTGAGTGTTGCCACAACATGGGCGCGAAAGCCATCGCTGTAATCCTCGTAAAGATCATAGAAGCCAGGCTTGTCGAATATGAAACGCGAAACGAAATCGGACGGCGCCATCAGACTGATAAGCTGGTTCGTCAGCCAGCGGTCCGGATGCGACGGGTCGGCCCGGACCAACAGGAACCGCAAGGAGGCCGGCATGTCGTTGATGTGGACATCGCCGCCATTGTCCAGCCTTCTCGAAACGTCCCGTAGAAAGGAGAGTTCGCTATCCTGCGCGACGAGATCTGCATGACGAAGACCCCAGTTGTGCAACCACTGGCCATCCACCCCGGAAAAATCGATATCCGGCTGCGTCCGGTTGACAAGCGCCCACAGCGCCATCTCGATGCGGTGATCGAGGAAGCCGGAGGTTTTCAGCCAGCCCGCATCCGCCGTCTCGATGCGCCCGCTCTGATCCAGAAACCGGAAAATACTTTCATGATCCTCCAGCGGCAGATAGCTGACCTGCCACGGCCTGGAACGGCGAAAACCCGGAGCGGCCGGGTCGCATATGACTGTCAGGTCGCGATCGTCGGCGAATACGAACAGGCCGCCGAAATGGCTTGTCCAATAGGCGTCCTGCCGGAACACCAGCTTGTCAGGCACGAGATCGTTCTGGCGTATGTCGCCCGTGTGACGGACAAGCTCCACCATGCGCTCGATCATGGCGTCGTTGCGCCATGCATTGGGCGACGTCAGCAAACGGTCCGCCAGTTCGCGCAGTTCCTCCGATTTCGCCAGCGTCCCGTCAGCCGCCCGCACGTGGAATGTGACTTCGTTGATCGAAAGCAGGTCCTCGATTTCCTGTACCTGCGAAACATGCTCCTCGATCTCGCCGTAAAGGGCATCGCGAATCGTCACGGCGTGGACAGCCCGTCGATTGGCCTGGAAAAACTGATGCATCAGCGACGCCGTGTTGGAAAAACTCGTATGAACGACCGGCAGGCTTTCCTGGAACGGCGACAGAATGATGAAGCGGCGGTTGATCCGGTTCGGATCCAGATAATCCCGGTCATCGAGTTCCAAGGCGATTTGAGGCGAAAAACCGGTCATATCGATATCGAACGCTTCGAGTTTTGTTGGCGGCAAGCCGAAAGCAGTCATCGCTCGATTGTAGCGCTCGATGAGGTGCGGCTCGGAGATCTCCATGAGCCGGCCGTAGATCAACTTTCTTTCGAGAAGGCGTTCCATAGAGAAATCAGGCCTGCCAGCGTCCGTCGCGTTTCATGTCTTCGATCTCGCGCACGGCCTTTTCGCGTTGTCGCTCGCGACGAACGATTTCCTGCACGGCTGCGTCGTCTGACTTGTCCGTGTATCGAAATTCGGAATCGGCGTAGCGGTTGATCTCTTGCAGAACCATGTCGATCGTGAAAGGACCTCGCAGGTCCTCAATCATCGCTTTCTTGTCGTCGTAAGACTTGTGCATGAAAGCTTCGGGCGTTTCGAACCATTCGTCCGGCAGGTCGATATCCATCGCCCGCAGCTTGATCGCATCGGTGATGTTCTTGATGGCGCGCCCGGTAAAGCGCGGCTCGGCCCGTTTGATCCGGTAGAGGTATTCGCCGATATCGGCCATCGTTTGTGGTTCGCCCCTTTCCTTCGCAAAGGCGTCCCAAACGGCGACGAGCCCGTCTTCCCTGGGCCGCTCGTGCCCCTCATAGGAAGCAGCCACCGCCCGGTTGATCTCCTGCCCGGCGAACAGCGAATGCGAGCCGAGCGGAATGTCGTGGTTTTTGCCGGCAAGCAGCACGAAGATATCGATATAGTCGTCCCTGCTTTGCGGTCCGTCGACCAGCCAGCGGGCGCCGGCGCGCTGGCGAAGCGCGTCGTCCACGTTCTCCGGATAGTTGGAGAACATGCCGAAGCAGCAATTCCCGCGCACCACGGTGGAAGCCCCTGCGAAACTCTCCATCAGCACCGCGGTCACCTCGTGCTGGCCGGCTGAAGCGCGATCATCCGAACGTCTGGCCGCCACCTGGTCGATGTCGTCGATCGTGCCGAAACCGATCGCACGCGGATTGACGACATTGTTGACAAACTCCTTGCAGTTCTGGCCGGACTTGCCCTGATAGGAGGAAATCTGGTCGACGCCGAAGTTCTCGTAGTGGAAATTGTAACCGGCGATGCGGCAATAATCGTTGATCAGCCCCGCAATCATCTGGATCAGGATCGTCTTGCCGGTTCCCGGCATTCCGTCGCCGATAAAAGTGAAGAGAAAACCGCCGAGCTCGACGAAAGGGTTCATCTGTCTGTCGAAGTCATAGGCGACCAGCATCTTGGCGAGCTTCATCGCCTGGTACTTGGCGATGTGGTTGCCGATAATCTCGTTCGGCTTCTTGAAGCTCATGACAAGAGGCTTGCGTTTTTCTCCGGGCGCCACCTCGAAGCCGTTGAGGGTGAAATCGTCCTTCTCGATCCGGATATGCGCCTCGGCGAATCCTGCTAGACCTGTAAAGCGCGCCCGGCGCTGCAGAAGGCCGTCGATCGCCGTGCGGGCAAACGCCTTGGCGCGCGCGTTCAGGGCGATCTCGTCCGGACTGCCGCTGATCGCCATGTCGAGGCCTGCAAGCAACGATTTCAGCGCGTCCTGCGGGGTGTCGAATTCGTAGGCGGGCTCTTTCGAGTCTGCGACCGGCTCCACCTCGCCGTCGAGCAACTGGCTGAGATAGGCAGCGAAGGTGAACGCCGCCACATAGGAAGAGGCTGAAAGGAGCGCCTTGAAGCGCAGCGCGTCGTCGCCCGACAACGGCGACGCCCGGTTGCGCGATTTCAGACTCTCGAGGTCGCTCTGCTTTGCAAAGTCATCGGCGATCGCCAGCGCGATCGCAAGCCCGCGGCGGGCGCGATACAGAAGCGCGTGTTTCGGGATCGACAGCATTTCGTCAACCGGCGGAACATCGGAGACGGTCCTGCTGAATTCCACCTGCCTGGTTCTTCGCGCCGAACCGGTGGACACGGTTGAGACGAAACGCCTTCCGGTCCCCGCCAGCGCTGTGTTCGACCGTCCGTCGTCGTGCTCCAGGATAACGGTCCTTGTCACCATTGACTGCGCGGTCGCAATATGCGTCTCGATATCGTCTTCGGGAATAGTCGTCAGGCCTGCATTGCGGCTCATTTGTGAACCTCGCTGATGATCTGGTTGCCGGAAATCACGTGCACCGAATAGCCCTGGAAAACGTCGGCCGCCTCATTGCTCGCAAACAGGGCCTGGTAGGCGTCGTGCGTCACGAGCGCATGGTTTTCGTAATAGCTTACGCCCTGTCGCGTGGCTTCGAGATCGTTGGTTTCGATATGAAACTCCTGTTTCGCGGGCTGGCTGCTCCACAGGCCGTGACGTGCAGGCTTCTCGGATTTCGACACGACTTCCTGCAGCGTCCACGTCAGCATCCAGGCATTTTCCGGTCGGCTGACCCGGGAAAGCACGTCGGTCACCCGATTGTTGTGCTCGGTGATTCCGGCGGAGTAAAACGGCCCCAGCACGAAACGGTGCAACTGCTTCGGATGCAGTTCGTCGAAATCCTTGTCCATATTGACAGCGATCGTGGCGGGCGACAGCGAATAGGCGCTGTTCTTTTCCGCAAAGGCGTCGAATTCGTGCGCAATCAGCGGATTGAGGAGGCCTTCCACAGGCAGCGGAATCTCGATGTTCCGGTTCAGCCGGTTTTCCTTCGTCACCAGCATTTCGGTCAGTTTGCTGCTCGAATCCTCGATGACGGCGAGATAGACCATCGGCAGGGAGCGCGTGCCGTCGAAAACACCCCAATGCACCACGCAGTAGGGCCGGCCGCTCTTTGGATTGACCGAAACCTTGACCGTTTCCGGAAGCATGAAAGGCAGGAAAACATCGCCCTTCCGAAGCGATTCGAGATAGAGCCGTTCAGCGAGTTTTTCCTGCTGCCTCGCGGGAAAACTTCGCTTGGTGAAAATGTGATCGACCATTTGCCGCCGCAGATCTTCCGCGTCCGGTATCGCGGCGAGCCGCTTTTTGGCGGCTTTTCGATCGTTCGCGAGCTCAAGCACGTTGTGATAGACGGGGAAACCGCTTTCCGCGCGCTGAATACGGAAACGGTCGGCGAAGCCGATCCGGTTCCGCCAGCAATCGAAGGTCCCGTTCAGACGCTCGATGTAGGCGCTCACGACCTGGGCGATGAGCCCGTGCTGGTAAAAGGGCGATGTCCGATCGCCGAGAAACACGTCCAGCCCGTCAAGGGCGGCGCGCATCGCGTCGAAATATCGCTCCGCCTGGTTGTTGGCGCTTTTCATCGATCTGCCGATGCGGCTCGTTGCATCAGGACTGAACGTAGTTGGAGGCGTTGTGCTTTTCCATCACCTCCGAAAACCGTCTGGCGAACGCGTCGTCGGCCAGTTTCTTGCGGCGCTGGATATCCTGTGTCGAGAGCATGTTCTTTTCGTGCATTTCCAGAAGATCGGCGATGTGGCGCTGCGCCGCCGAACCGATGCCGGCCATGGTTTCTTCGGCCGCGGTGTCGACCTGACTTCCGAGCGTATTGATCTTGTGAGCGACATCCTGCTGGGCGGCTGTCTTCAGCGAATCTTCCAGGGCCTTGTAAAGAACGATGCGCTGTTCGGTGTCGATGGTCAGCTTGTTGATCAGTGTGTTCTGTGCGGCGATCTGGTTGTTGAGGGAATCGACGAAGGTCTGGAACATCGACGTGTAGCGCTCAAGCGTCTGGCTTTCAGCCAGCAATTCCTGCTCCTTGGCCTGAGCCTGATTATACTCGGTGGCGAGCGCCGTGCGTTCGGATTCAAGTTGCGTGCGGGTCGACTGGTCGGTGGACGCCGCGATCTTGTTCTCGATATCCATCAGCAACGGGTTGAGTTCCTCGATGCGGGCTTGCGTGGTCTCGAGACTCGCCATCGTCGATTTGCGTCGTTCGATGACCTGGACGAGACTGGCCTCGGATGTCTTGTAACGGTCCTCGAGGACGGATTTCTGCTCCTTCAGAATGCCGACGATGGCGTCAGACTTCGCCAGCAATTCCTGGAGATTGTCGGACAGCGACATGTTGCGCACCCGGTCGGTGCGCAGTCGCTGCATGCGCTGCTTGGAAAAGACGCCGACGAATTTCTCCCACCCGGAAAAATTCTTCATGCTCTCGAACTCGGCGCCGAAGACGTTTGTCGCGTCTTCAAGACCGATGATGAGATCAGCGATATTGCCTTCCATGACTTTCTGCTGACGGATCACATCCTCGATACGCGCATTCTCGATCTCGAATTCCGCGTCTCCGAGTTTGGTCTCGGCTTTGGAAAATTCCTGTAGAACCGCCCCGGATTTCTCGATCTTCGACCGCATGTCGTTGACGATATCGCGGGTCTTTTCAATCTCCGCGTCCATATTCTGCAGCTTCGCCATCCGATTCCCTCTCTTTCAACCGCCTGCAAGCATACATGCATCTATGTTGTGACAACACAATGCAACCGCAAGACAAGAAGTGATTGTTGTTGTCGTTAAAAGACTCACATGCAATCCGAGACAACGCCCCGGAAGCCCCGCTCAAGTATCGTCTCTTGATCTACTGTAGTATCCTGATCGTCAATTGGAGAAAATTGGGGTATCGCCATGGAGACGGCAGCCGACGTTTTGATATGCGGCGCGGGCGCGGCTGGACTAGTGCTTGCCATAGATCTCGCCAGAAGAGGCGTCTCCTTCCGCCTGATCGACAAGATCGACGAACCCTTCGGCGGCTCGCGCGGCAAGGGGATTCAGCCGCGCAGCCAGGAGATATTCGAGGATCTCGGTGTTCTCGACCGCCTCGTTGCCGTCGGCGGGATGTACCCGCCCCAGCGAAAACACCGCGACGACGGCGGTTTCACCGAAATCCCGGTCACCGAACACGTCGATCCGACGCCTGCCGAGCCTTACCACCTTGCTCTCATGGTTCCGCAATATCTGACGGAAGGGGTATTGCGTGACCGGCTTGCAGAAACCGGCCATAAACCGGACTACGGTTGCGAACTGGTCGGACTCGAGCAGGACGGAAAAAGAGTAAACGCGCGCATCCGCCATAATGAACGGGAAGAGACCATGCGCGCCCGCTTTCTCGTCGGCTCGGACGGCGGCCGCAGCTTCGTGCGCCATGCGCTCGATGTCGGCTTTGAAGGCAAATCGCTGCAGGCCCGGTCGATCGTCGCGGATGTAAGGCTGACGGGTCTGGACCGTGACGCCTGGCACATGTACCGGAGAACCGAGGCGGAACAGCTCTCGATATGCCCGCTTGCCGGTACCGATCTTTTCCAGTTGCAGGCCCCCATCCCGCTCGAAAGCGAACCGGACCTCTCGCTCGGCGGTCTCGAAGCAATGGTAAAGCAACGCACCGGGCGCGACGATATTGCAATTACTCAGGCAAACTGGTCGTCCTCCTACACTATGAGCGCGCGCCTTGCCGATCGTTACCGCATCGGACGTGTTTTCCTTGCCGGCGACGCCGCCCACATCCATCCGCCAACCGGTGGACAGGGCCTCAACACCAGCATCCAGGACGCCTACAATCTTGGCTGGAAGCTCGGGGCGGTTCTGGGCGGCGCGCCGGACCGCCTGCTCGACAGCTATGAGGCGGAGCGACGTCCGGTGGCGGCCGGCATGCTGGGTCTCGCCACAAAACTCCTCGATGAACTCAAGCACGGAGAAATGCGACGGGGCCGCGACGTCGTCCAGCTTGACATCGGTTATCCGCATTCGCCGCTGCTATTGGAAGAACCGGCACGCACCGGCGGCCTGCGCGGGGGAGACCGCGCGCCCGATGCGCCACTGCAGGGCGCCGCGGGTCAGGCGCGCAGGCTGTTCGAGATATTCCAAGGCGCGCACTGGACCTTGATCGGGTACGAAACCGGCGACTGCCATCCTCCCGCGCGCAAGGGGTTGAACATTCACAGGATCGGAGCGGGCCGAGAGCTCGTCGATGTCTGGAGTCATTTCAGCGAGGCCTATGGTCTTGCGGCAGGTGAATGGGCCCTCATTCGTCCGGATGGCTATGTCGGCGCGATTGTCGGAGAAACCGAGATGGCGCTCCTGGAAGAATACCTGCAGAAAGTGGGGCTGACTGCCTGATTTGCAGTCACCTGCCTTGCGGCATTCCATTCCCAAACGCAGCTTCGACAAGGCGCGACAGGCTCGAACCCCGGTCCCAATGGGCCGCACGCCAACCGGCGGCGCGCGCCGCCTCCACATTGGCGATCGTGTCGTCCACAAGAATGAGGTCTTGCGGTGAGCCGCCGCTTCGCTTCACGGCGGCGTCGAAGAACGCGCGGTCGGGCTTTTTGGCGCCGATCTGCGCAGAATATGTGATCCCGTCCACGTGCTTGCCGAGACCAAGACGGTCCATCAGATACTTCGCTCTCAGATGCTCCTGATTGCTGGCCAGGAATATCGCCGCGCCGTTTGCGCGCAACGCGTCACAGTCAGCGAGCACCGAATCGTCGAGCCTGGAATCGTTTTCGAACCAATAATCGACGAATGCCTGCGGAGTAACTGATGGCGCCAGCGCGGGCAGGCAGGCGGAGAGGACATCAAGCAGGTTCTTCCGACCTATGACGATATCGGGCCAGTGTGGCTCGAAGAACGCCTTCTGGAGACCGGCCGGATCCACCCCCAGATCGTTCGCAATGTCGGTTGCCCACGACAGGCCGTCTTCAGGGCGGCCATTGACGACCACACCGTCGACATCGAGCATCAGGCAGAGCTTACCAGTCATTCCGCCGCGGAAGGATCGGACAGATAAGCAAGCAGGTTCTCGATATCGCCGTCCTTCTTGAAGCCGGCGAAGACCATGGTCGTCTTTTTGACCAGCGCCCTGGGTTTGCGGAGATAGACGGTGAGCGTCTCCTCGTCCCAGACTTTGCCGTCGGCGCCGAATTCAGTCATCGCGCCGGAATATTTGAAACTGTCAATGCTGGCGACTGGACGGCCAACAATACCGACCAGGTGCGGCCCGACCCTGTTCTTTTCCTGATCAACCGTATGACAAGCCCTGCATTTCCTGAAAACCTTGGCGCCCTCCGCCGGGTCGCCGTCGGCAAGCGCCGGCGCGGTCGCGGATATCGTGAAAACGGCCATCGCGGCGAGGAATTTCGAAAACATGGCTTGGTCCCCCGGGCTGTTGTCGTCGAACACGCGGATTCTATACACAATTTGCCGGCTCTGGACATGACACGGTGACGCATCGCGCAGCTATGAACGCCCCATGGCCTCTTTCCAGTGACGGCGGCAGAGCGAAACATATCTGTCGTTGCCGCCGATTTCGACCTGCGATCCCTCGCGAAGCGGTTTGCCGTCAGCGCCCAGACGCACGACCATCGTCGCCTTTCGCCCGCATTCGCAGATCGTGCGGATTTCCCTGAGCGAATCGGCGATGGCGAGCAGCACCCTTGAACCGGGGAAAAGCGCACCCTGAAAATCCGTGCGCAGTCCATAGGTCATGGCCGGAATATCCAGTTCGTCGACGGCGCGCGCCAGTTGCCAGACCTGATCTTCGCTCATGAATTGCGCTTCATCGACAAAAATGCAGGCAGCCGGCGTCTCCTCATGCTGTCGACGGATCATCTCGAAAAGATCGTCCTGCGTGGAAAACGGAATTGCATCCGATTCGAGACCGATGCGGGAACCGATTTTGCCCTTGCCCGACCGGTCGTCGAGGGCGGCGATGAACAACAGCGTGTGCATGCCGCGTTCCCGGTAATTGTAGGAGGCCTGCAGCAGGAGCGTCGATTTGCCGGCGTTCATCGCCGAATAGCTGAAATAGAGCTTTGCCAATTCCCGATTCCGAATTCGAATTCGTCCGGACGCACCATAGGAGCCGCGCTCCATGCGGCAAGCAGCGGGAAGCGGTTTTCCCCGCCTTACTGACCAATCTGCCTTTCCAGATAGTCTTCAACCAGTTCAGCAGCGGACATGCCCGCAGGAAGGCTGCCGAGCGCCTTGCGGATATAGAGCCCGTCGATCATCGAGGCCATGCCTTCGGCGACAGCGCCTGACCGTGCGCCGATCAGCGGTTTCAGATTGTATATCAGGTTCGATCGCAGCCGACGCGAATAGATCGACAGCAACGCATGGGCCTTGTCCGACTCCTGTGCGTGGACGTAAAACACAAGCCAGACCGATATTGTCTCCGGTCGGAACTGTTCGGAACCGAGACTGGCCCGGATGATGGCAATTAAACGTTCATGAGGCGTTGTCGCCTCTTCGAGTTTCGCCCGCACCTCGCGCCGGTATTCCGCCAGCAAATGACGCATGGCTGACAGCAGCAGATCTTCCTTGTTGTTGAAATAGTGGTGGGCAAGCCCCTGCGAAACACCGGCGCGCTGGGCGATTTCGCGGATCGTGACGTCGATCGAACCCTTGGAGTGTATCGCCGAAATCGCCGCCTCGACCAGCGACTTGCGCCTGATTGGCTCCATTCCCACCTTCGGCATTTGCGTCCTTTCACTTGTCAACGTAGCGATTATGCGTCATTTTTCGCGCGGCAGGCGATTTATTTTGAACGCACATTCAATAAAGCTTGCAAATTCTCGCTGTTTATGGCGCGATAGGCGGGGAAGTGTAAAACAGAAAAACAGGGGCCCCGCATGAAGACTATCACATCATCCATTCTCGCTTTCGCCATGAGCGCGGCCATCGCCGCCCCGTCTCTGGCGGCGGATCCGGAAAGCTGCGGCACGGTGACCTTCTCCGACGTCGGCTGGACGGACATAACAGCGACCACAGCGGCCACGACGAGCGTTCTTGAAGCGCTTGGTTACGAGGCTGACGTAAAGGTTCTTTCCGTGCCGGTCACCTATACCGCGCTCAAGGAAGGCGATATCGACGTATTCCTCGGCAACTGGATGCCGACCATGGAAGCCGACATCGCGCCCTACCGCGAAGACGGATCGGTCGAGACGGTTCGCGAGAACCTCGAAGGCGCGAAATACACGCTCGCAACCAACGCCGCAGGCGCCAAGCTCGGCATCGACGATTTCAGCAAGATCGCCGAAAACAAGGACGCGCTCGACGGCAAGATCTACGGCATCGAGCCCGGAAATGACGGCAACCGCCTGATCCTCGACATGATCTCGTCCGATACGTTCGGCCTGAAGGATTTCGAACTCGTCGAATCGTCCGAGCAGGGCATGCTCGCCCAGGTGGCGCGCGACGTGAAGCGCGACCAGCCGATCGTGTTTCTCGGCTGGGCGCCGCATCCCATGAACGCGAATTTCGACCTCACCTACCTTTCAGGCGGCGACGACGTTTTCGGACCCGACTTCGGCGGCGCGACCGTCTACACCAACGTGCGCGCCGGTTACACCGACGACTGTCCGAATGTCGGCCAGTTCCTGAAGAACCTGAAGTTCACACTCGCCATGGAAAACGAGATCATGGGCGCGATCCTCGACGACGGCGAAGATCCGCAGGATGCGGCCAAAGCCTGGCTGAAGGCCAATCCGGACGCGCTCGCTCCGTGGCTCGAGGGCGTTACGACCCTCGACGGCGGCGACGCCATGCCGGCCGTCAAATCCAGCCTCGGTCTCTGAGGCACATCTGATCACTCCGCCCCGGCGTCGCCTCCGGGGCGGACTTTTAATTTCTGCAGCCAAAGCGCGAACCGCGCCGCAATACTCTCTCGAAACGTTTCGACAAAGTGATATGGTGACGCGCGCCCGACACTGTCCCATTGTGACGGGAACCATCAGGAAAGGCGAGGACCAGCCATGGAATGGCTGACGGAGTACAAGATTCCCATCGGCAAATGGTCCAAGGCCGTCGTCGATTGGCTCACGGAAAACGCCGACTGGTTTTTTGACGGACTGGCCGAAATTCTCGGAGCCGTCATCGACGCCATCATGTGGGTCCTTCAAACGCCGCCGCCGCTTGTCGTTATCCTGGCTTTGACCGCGATCGCCTATGTCATTCGCAGGTCGTGGCCGATCACCGTCTTTGTCCTTCTCAGCCTGCTCTTTGTCGTCAACCAGGGGTACTGGACGGAAACCACGGAAACGCTGACCCTCGTCATGACGGCCTGCATTGTCTGCATGGTGATCGGCGTGCCTGTGGGCATCGCCGCCGCCCACAGGCCGAAGCTGTATGCAACGCTGCGTCCCGTGCTGGACCTGATGCAGACGCTGCCGAGCTTCGTCTATCTCATCCCGGCGATCATCTTTTTTGGCATCGGCATGGTTCCTGGCCTTATCGCGACCGCGATCTTCGTCCTGCCGGCGCCAATCCGCCTGACGCATCTGGGAATCACCTCGACGCCGCAATCCCTGCTTGAGGCCGGCGAAGCGTTCGGCGCAACGCCGCGACAGTTGCTCTGGAAAGTCGAACTCCCCTACGCCATGCCGCAAATCATGGCGGGTCTCACCCAGACAATCATGCTGTCGCTTTCGATGGTCGTGATCGCGGCCCTGGTCGGCGCCGACGGGTTGGGCGTTCCGGTCGTCCGCGCCCTGAACTCCGTCAACACCGCTCTCGGCTTCGAGGCGGGCTTCGTCATCGTCGTCATCGCCATCGTGCTTGATCGGGTGCTTAGAGCGGGAGACGGTAAATGATTGGCGATCCGGTGGTTCGTTTCGAAAATGTCGATATCGTCTTCGGCGACAATCCGGCGTTGGCTCTGCCGCTGATAGACCGGGGCGAGAGCCGCGACGCCATCCAGGAAACGACCGGACAGATCCTCGGCGTCGCCGGCGCAGAACTCGATGTCATGGAAGGCGAGATCATCGTCCTCATGGGATTGTCCGGCTCGGGCAAATCGACGCTCCTTCGCGCCGTCAACGGCCTCAACCCGATCGCGCGCGGACAGACGCTGGTCGACAGCGGGTCCGGTTTCGTCAATCCGCAACAATGTTCAGCGAAAGAACTTCGAAAGCTGAGAACCAACCGCGTCGCCATGGTCTTCCAGCAATTCGGGCTGCTGCCCTGGCGCACGGTCGAGGACAATGTCGGCTTCGGGTTGGAGCTCGCAGGCGTTTCCACCGCCGAACGCAAGACACGGGTTCGCGAGCAACTCGACCTTGTCGGGCTATCGCAATGGGCGGATCGCAAGGTCAACGAACTTTCGGGCGGCATGCAGCAGCGCGTCGGACTTGCAAGAGCCTTTGCAACAGGCGCGCCCATCCTGCTCATGGACGAGCCCTTTTCGGCGCTCGACCCTCTGATCCGCACGCGTCTGCAGGATGAACTGCTGCAGCTCCAGGCGCAGTTGCAAAAGACCATCATTTTCGTCAGTCACGATCTCGACGAGGCTTTCCGGATTGGTAATCGCATCGCCATCATGGAAGGCGGGCGGATCGTGCAATGCGGCACGCCGCAGGAAATCGTCCAGAACCCGGCCAACGAATACGTCGCGGATTTCGTCGCCAACATGAACCCGCTGACCATGCTGATCGCCTCCGACGTCATGGCTGAGGGCATCAGCGAAGCAGCGTCACAAGACAGCTTTTCGGCGACGGCGGCTCCAGACACGCCGCTCGTCGACATTCTGGATTCGATTGCCGCCAAACCCGGCGCCGTGGGGATCGTCAGCAACGGCCGGATCGTCGGTTCGATAACCTCGCAAGACATTGTGAAGGGCTTGACCCGTCATCGCCAATCTGCCACCGAGTAGCCAACCTGCAGCTGGCTAACAGGCGGCTCAGACAACAATCACGCAGAACTCCGGCCAAGGAATTCAAAGAGAGAGATTCGAGATGAAAACAGAAGGACAAGCCGCCATTGTCACGGGAGGCGGATCGGGTCTCGGCGCCGGAACAGCGCGTGCGCTTGCCGCCGCCGGCGCCAAGGTCGCCGTGCTCGACATCAATGCGGAACAGGCAAAATCCGTCGCTGACGAAATCGGCGGGATCGCCCTGACCTGCGACGTCGCCAGCGGATCGAGCGCCGAAGAAGCGGTCGCCAAAGCCGCCGAGGCGCATGGCGAAGCGCGTATTCTCATCAATTGCGCGGGCATCGCCAACGCCGGCCGCATTGTCGGCCGCGAAGGTCCGCACGACCTCGAATTGTTTTCCCGGGTGATCAACGTCAATCTGATCGGCTCTTTTAACTTGATGCGACTGGTCGCCGATCGCGCTTCAAAGCTCGACCCGCTTGACGAC
This sequence comes from Flavimaribacter sediminis, assembly GCF_019492055.1. Lineage (GTDB taxonomy): Bacteria > Pseudomonadota > Alphaproteobacteria > Rhizobiales > Rhizobiaceae > Flavimaribacter > Flavimaribacter sediminis. Next base: position 223,008 of record NZ_JAICBX010000003.1, read on the forward strand.
AATGAACGCGCGGTGATCATCTCGACGGCTTCGGTCGCCGCCTTCGATGGCCAGATCGGCCAGGCGGCCTATTCCGCGTCCAAGGGCGGCATCCACTCCATGACACTTCCCGCGGCGCGCGAACTCGCCCGCTTCGGAATCCGCGTCATGACGATCGCGCCTGGCATCTTCGGCACGCCGATGCTGATGGGCATGACCCAGGAAATCCGCGAAAGCCTTGCAGCGGCCGTGCCCTTCCCCTCGCGCCTCGGCACGCCGGAAGATTACGCCAGCCTGGTCATGCATATCCTGGAAAACACCATGCTGAATGGCGAGACGATCCGTCTGGACGGGTCCATTCGCCTGGCGCCCAAGTGACATGAAGGGACCGCTCGACGGCATCAAAATCGTCGAGATGGCGGGCCTCGGGCCCGCCCCCTTCGCCTGTTATCTTCTGGCCGGCATGGGCGCCCAGGTCACGCGCATCGAAGCGGCCAGGCGCGGTTCTACCTTTATAAAGCTGACTCCCGAAACCAACCCCGACATTCTGATGCGGGAGATCCGCGAGATCGACCTCAAGTCGCCGGAGGGCCATGACGAAGCGATGCGCCTCATCGAGGCGGCCGACGTGCTGGTGGAAGGCTTTCGACCAGGCGTCATGGAGCGGCTTGGGCTTGGCCCCGAGCCTGCGCATAAGGTCAATCCGGGCCTGATCTACGCTCGCATGACCGGATATGGTCAGGACGGACCGATGTCCGCGACCGCCGGACACGATCTGAATTACATCGCGATGTCCGGCGTGCTCTCCCTCATCGGCCGCAAGAACGCTCCCCCAACGCCGCCGCTCAATCTCGTCGGCGATTACGCCGGCGGTTCGATGATGCTCGTCACCGGCGTGCTGGCGGCGCTCTTCGAGCGTGTCCGGACCGGACGGGGACAGGTCATCGACGCGGCGATGGTCGAAGGTTCGGCGCTTCTTGCCACCCCGGTCTTCTCCTTCATCGCGTCCGGCATGTGGAATGTTGATACGCGCGGCGAAAACCTGCTCGACAGCGGCTGTCCCTTCTACGATTGCTATGAAACCGCCGACGCAAAATTCGTCGCCGTGGCGCCGCTCGAGCCGCAATTCTTCGCAAATCTCGTCGACACGCTCGGTATCGACGCCGAATGGAAAAAAGCGCAATACGACCAGACCCGCTGGGACGAACTGAGGCGGCTTCTGAGTTATACATTCGCGCAAAAGCAGCGGGACGAATGGGAAACGATCTTTTCGGGGATCGACGCCTGCGTGACGCCCGTTCTGTCTCCCGAGGAAGCCGCGTCCCATCCGCACAACCGGGCGCGAAACAGTTTTACGTCGCAAAACGGCGTGATGCCGGGACCTGCGCCGAAATTCACGAGTTAGGCAATGGCGGAGACAAAGGCGACCATTCTCGAAACGGACGAACAGGCGCGCGCGCTGGCGGCTCGGCTTTTCCGCACCGCCCGTTTCGGCGCGCTTGCGGTTTTGCACGCCGACACCGGCGCCCCTTTCGCCAGCCGTGTGGCTGTCGCAACCGCCTGCGACGGCGTTCCGGTGATCCTCGTGTCCCGCCTTTCAGAGCACACGTCCGGCCTGCTCTCCGATCCGCGTTCAAGCCTGCTCGTCGGGGAGCCCGGCAAGGGCGATCCGCTGGCCCATCCCCGCATCAGCCTTGTCTGCTCTGCTGTCAGGATCGACCGGGACGATCCCCGTCACGCTTCCGTTCGAAGCCGTTTTCTCAGACGACATCCCAAATCCGCGCTCTACGCAGATTTCGCGGATTTCCTGTTCTTTCGGCTTGAGCCGTTGTCCGCCAGCCTGAATGGCGGCTTCGGCAAGGCTTACCGGCTTGCGCCCGAGGACATCCGCATTGATTCGCCTGCCAACGAAGAACTCGCCGGGATGGAAGAAAGAGCGGTCGCGCATATGAACGAAGACCACTCGGACGCCGTCGATCTTTACGCCAAAGCGCTCGCCGGAGAAAGCGGCGATGGCTGGAAATTGGCGACGGTCGATGCGGCGGGGTTTGATATGATTCGCTCTGAGCGCGTCAGTCGTGTAGAATTCAACCCAATTTTGAAGACAGCGGCCCAACTGAGGCCGGAATTGGTGGCGCTCGCCCGGAAAGCGAGCAAGACGATGGATAACCGACGTGAACATGACGGCAGTAATTGAAGACGAAATGACTCTCGACACGGAGAAACTGGAGGAGAACGCCGAAAGGGCGGCCTGCCTGCTGGGCGCCATGGCGAACGCAAACCGGCTTCTCGTGCTCTGCAACCTGGTAAAAGGCGAAATGTCTGTGAATGCGCTGGCCGAAAACGTCAATCTCAGCCAGTCGGCGCTATCCCAGCATCTGGCGAAACTCCGCGCTCTGGATCTCGTGAAAACGCGTCGCGAGGCGCAGACGATCTACTATTCCATCGCCTCCCACGAAGTCAGCGCAGTTCTCGAAACACTCTATGCGCTCTATTGCGCGCCTGTGCTTGAGCCGGCCTGACCCAAATCAGCGCTGATACTTGATGAACGGAGTAAGAGTTTCAATCCGGTCATAGAGCTTGCGCGCCTGGGTATTAAAATCCTGAGTCGTCCAGTAGACCGACGGGCGCCCTTCAGCGTCTGCAGCGCTATACACGGTTTCGATCAGCGCGCGACCGACGCCTTGTCCCCTTGCCTCCGGATCTGCATAAAGGTCCTGAAGGTAACAGACATTCTCGATGCGCCAGCCATGCCTGTGAAACAGGAAATGCGCGATCCCGACCGGTTTGCCGTCAAGCTCGGCAATCAGCCCGCGATACTCGTTCGGCGCGCCGGCATTGCCCGCCAACAGCGCCCCGCCTTGCAGGAGGTGTTGACCTTGCAATGAAGATCGGCCACTACCGATCTCTCTTTTCTTCGGGACACGAGGGATCCGCCCCATGAAACACAAGGTAGTTATCGATACCGATCCGGGTATCGACGATACAATGGCCATTGCCTATGCGGTCGCCCATCCGGAGATCGACCTTCTGGGGTTGACTACGATTTTCGGCAACGTCTCCGCCGCGGAAGCAACGCGCAACGCCCTGTGCCTCCTCGACTTCTTCGGTCACGACGCCGATGTCGCCCAGGGTGAATCCCGGCCAATGGAAATTAATCCCAATCCCCATTCCTACTATGTGCATGGCCATAACGGCCTCGGAGACATCGACCTGGACGCGCCCAAAAGGCGCGCCATCGATCAAGGCGCAGCCGAATATCTCGTTGAGATCACTCGAAAAATACCGGGTGAAATCAACATTTGCGCGGTTGGACCGCTCACCAATCTGGCAAAGGCGCTGGAACTCGACCCGACGATCACGCAGCGCGTCAAGTCTGTCGTGGTGATGGGCGGAGCCGTCTATCGCCGTGGCAACGTTTCGCCCGTTGCCGAAGCGAATATATGGAACGATCCGCATGCCGCCGACGCCGTGTTCGCGGCGGACTGGCCGCTCGTTCTGGCGCCGCTGGACGTGACGACGCCGGTGGTCCTGTCACCCTCGTTCTTCGCCGATCTGCGAAGCGCGAATTCACGGGTCGGAGGACTCCTGGCCGACATGGCGCAGTTCTACACCCGCTTCTACCGCAGCCACAGCGGCATCGAAGGATGTATTCCGCATGACGTTATGGCCTTGTCCTGGCTCACCATACCCGGCGTCTACCGGCAGCAACGCGGGTCCATGGCCGTCACGACGCAGGGACCGGGCATCGGACAGACGCTGTTCCAGCCAACCGGCCGGCGATCGGTTGACCCGATGTGGATGGAACGGCCGCAGCACACCGCGCTTGTCGAGATCGACCCTGGCTTCTTTACCGCCGATTATTTCAGCACCATCGTCGGCCTGAAAGAACACTGAGGACGCAAAGCCGACAGAACTGTAAAACGGCGAAACCGGTTGGTTCAATAACCGGTCAGGCCGCCGTCCACATGCAGCGTCTGTCCTGTCATGAAGCTGTTATGCGGCGATGACGCAAAGACGAAGACTTCCACGATCTCGTCCACCTCGGCGAGCCGGGCCATCGGTATCCCTCTGACCATCTGCTCCTCTGTGAGGACCTTGCCGCGCACGTTCTGACCGAGCTGGCTCGTCGCCATCGGCGTGCGCGCAAAGGACGGGCAGACCGCATTGATGCGTACGCCTAGGCGCGCATATTCCTGCGCGACCGAACGGGTCAGGCCGACCACGCCGTGCTTGGCGGCCGCGTAGACCGAGAGACCGGATGCGCCGGTGACGCCGGCGACGGACGCGACATTGACGATAACGCCGCCCTGGCCGGTTGTCCTGAACTGGTTCTCCATGGCGGGAAGCTGATGCTTGAGGGCATAGAACACGCCTAACAAATCGACATCAATGACGTGGCGCGCCTCTTCGGATCCGATTTTCGGAAGTTTCGTAAATCCGTCCTGGACGATTCCAGCATTGTTGAGGGCCACATCAAGTCGTCCGAACCGCTCCAGCGCCAGAGAAACAAGCTGTTCCGACAGGCTCTCGTCTGCGACATCTCCGGCAAGAAACGCGATCTCGGCGCCGGTTTCCTGATTGACCTGATCGACCGTCATTTGCAGCGCCTGCGCCTTGTAGTCCGAAAGGACCAGATTCGCGCCCTCGGCCGCATAGCGACGCGCCGCCGCGCCGCCGAAACCACCGCCCGCGCCGGTTATCAGCACTGTCGACCCTTCGAATAGTCCGCTCACGTCACTCTCCCTCCCGTGTGATGTCCACCGCCATCGCGGCAAGAACCGGCACCGCCGTGCCCATCTGCTTCGCGCGCTCCGGATTTGAAGCGTTCCCGTCCAGCGCCCGTTTCAGCACACCCTGCAGAATTGCGCCAAGGCGGAAAAACGAGAACGCCAGATAGAACGGCCAATTGTTGATTTCGCCAATATTGCGCCGTCCGCAATAGGCGTCGACATATTCCCTTTCGGTCGGAAGGCCGATGGCAGTCCGGTCGAGGCCGCCGAGACCGCGAAAACCGCTCTTGTGGGGCAGTCTCCACTGCATGCACTGATAGGCCAGATCCGCCAGGGGATGACCAAGCGTCGACAGTTCCCAATCCAGAATGGCGAGTATTTTCGGCGCTTCGGGATCGAAGATCATATTGTCGATCCGGTAGTCTCCGTGCACCAGCGAAACCTGTCCGTCATCGGCGGGCAGATGGCGTTCAAGCCATTCGATCAAAACGTTCATGTCCTCGATCGACTCGGTTTCGCTTGCCCGGTACTGCTTCGTCCAGCGACCGAGCTGGCGCTCGAAATAACTGCCCGGCTTGCCGAAATCGCGGAGCCCGACAGTGTCCACATCGACGTCGTGCAACGCCGCCAGTGCGGCGTTCATCGCGTCGTAGATCGAGAATCGATCCGCCTCGTCGACTTCAGGCAAGTCCGGCTGCCAGAATATTCGGCCTTCGAGGTAGTTCATGACGAAGAACATTCGGCCGATGGAGGAGTCTTCCTCCGACAGATAGAACATCTCAGGCACCGGCACGCCGCTGCTTCTCAGCGCCTTCATGACGCGGAATTCCCTGTCCACCTGATGCGCCGATTTGAGCAATTCTCCCGGCGGCTTCGCCCGCAACACATACTTGCCGCTCGCCGCCGTAAGCAAATAAGTCGGATTGGATTGCCCCGTGTTGAACTTCTTGATTTCCTTCAGTCCCGAAAAGCCGGCAATGCCGGCCTCGAGTTCCGAACCGAGAGGTTCGAGAGCAAGGTCGTTTGTCTTCGTCATGCGCAATCCTCCCAAATCCGCGCTTCGGAAACCTCTCCCTTAACGGACAGGATGCTCTATACGCGTATATTCCGCCACTGAAAATCCGTCAGCCGGTATGGGCGGCTTCTGCAAAAAGGCCCTTCCCATGGTGGACGGAAAGACCGCCGTCTATGGGCAGAATCGCTCCGGTGATGTACGAACCGCCCTTGCTGCACAGATAAAGCGTCGCAGCGGCAATGTCGTCCGGAGATCCGATCCGCCCGATCGGAACGCCTTGGGATACAGTGTCGACCTGCTTGTCGGTCCCGGTGGCGAACGCCGTCATATTGCTCTGGAACGGGCCAGGCGCAAACGCATTGACCGTGATGCGCTGTCCGGCGAGTTCGCTTGAAAGAATGCGCGTCAGATGATGGACGGCGGCTTTCGAGGCAGAATAGGAGTAGGCGCCTTCAGCGAGCGGTTGGGTTCCCATCACGGAGCCGAGATTGATGACCCGCGCCGGGTCTTCATCGCTACCCGCCTTTTCGAGCAGGGGGAGCAGTTCCTGCGTCAGTGTAAAGAGGCCCGCCACATTGACGCCCAGCACACGACCCCAGGCATGATACGGAAATGTGCCGAGTGGTTCGCCCCACGTCGTGCCCGCATTGTTGACGAGAATGTCAAGCGCGTCAGTGCGCGATCGAACGGCGTCGGCCAGGGCCAAAATGCCCTCTTCCGTTGCAACATTTCCAGCGAAGCCTTCAGCCGACCCGGGAGCGTCCATGGCGTTGAGTTCGCTAGCAACCGCCTCGCAAGCCTCGGCCTTGCGCGAAGCGATCATGACCGAAGCGCCGCCTCTGACGAGCGCCGTTGCGACCATGCGGCCAATACCCGTCGCGCCGCCAGTCACCAGGGCTTTCTTGCCCGTGACCGAAAACAATTCCTGCAAATAGTCCATGACATCCTCCCTGATGCAACATACTGAGTAGTATGTTTCACGCCGATGGACGAATGTAAACCCATACCGTGGGCTTGATTCTGCATTCCACCACTATTCTCGGATGATGACCCAGGCTGGTCGGATGGTGTATGAATAATCATCTCTGCGATCGGTCGACACGAAAGGAATATTTTGGACCTTCTTTCCGAAAATGACGTCCCGGGCGCCTATCCCGACAGCTACTATCATGCAACGGCCCACGCCGAGCCGGATCTGCCCGAACTTGAGCAGAACGAGCAATGCGATGTCTGCATCATCGGCGGCGGCTACACCGGCCTGTCGACGGCGCTTCACCTTGCCCAGTCAGGACTGGACGTGATCCTTCTGGAGGCGAACCGCGTCGGCTGGGGCGCGTCCGGTCGCAACGGCGGCCAGCTGGGTTCGGGGCAACGCGTCGACCAGGATCAACTGGAAACGATGTTCGGCGTGGAGAAAGCGCAGGCGCTCTGGCGGCTTGGGGAGGAATCGAAAGCGCTCGTCCACAAGCTCATTGCTGACCACAAGATAGAGTGCGGCTATCATAGCGGCATCATGTACGTCGATCACCGACGGCGCTTTGTCGAATCCAGCAGGGCCTATGCCGAAAAACTTCAGAACGACTACGGCTACGAGCAGATCCGCTTCATCGACAAGTCGGAACTCGGCGAAATCATGCAGACGGACGCCTATCACGGCGGCGTTCTGGATTCCGGCGCCGGGCATCTGCATCCGCTGAATTTTGCGCTCGGTCTGGCTAGAGCCGCCAGATCCGCCGGCGCGCGCATTTTTGAAAACAGCCGCGTCACGGCGGTCGAAAACGGCCCGACACCGACGGTCATGACTGAAAAGGCGACCGTGAAAGCCAATCATCTCGTCTATGCCTGCAACGGCTACATTGGCGAGCTCGAAGAAGCCGTGTCGACCCGCGTGCTGCCGATCAACAATTACATCATCGCCACCGAGCCCATGGATGCGGCGCTGGCGCAATCGCTGATTGCCAACAATGCGGCGGTCGCCGATTCAAGGAACGTCATCAACTATTTCCGGCTGTCGCCCGACAACAGGCTTCTCTTCGGAGGCGGCGAAACATATGGCTACCGCTTCCCGAGTGATATAAAATCCTATGTCCGTCGTTACATGCTGAGGGTCTATCCGCAGCTGGAGGACGTTCGCATCGATTACGGCTGGGGCGGGACCCTGGGCATCACCTTCAACCGTTTGCCGCACATCACCCAGGTGGAGCCGAATATCATGTCGGCGTCAGGCTACTCCGGGCACGGGATCGGCATGGCGACGCTGTGCGGCAAACTGCTGGCCGAAGCGATCAACGGATCGACGAGGCGGTTCGACCTGATGGAATCGATCCCCAATGCGCCGTTCCCGGGAGGAACCGGCCTGCGCCAACCCCTGCTGGTGCTCGCGATGCTCTATTACAGTCTTCGCGACAAAATCTGATTCCATCCACCGACGAACTCGAAGGCCGTTGGCGCCAGATCATCTTACGTCGGACCGAAAGACCTGGCGCCCCTCGACAAGCGCCGCTAAGACGTTGGGGAAACGAGCTCTGTCGGATCCCGGATCGACAAGCAACAGATCGGCGCGGCGACCGATTTCGATCCGGCCACGATCCGTCATCCCGAGCGCGTCGGCGGGATTGGCTGACACGAGATCCCAGGCGCGCTCCAGTGGCAGTATTCCGTCGCCGGCAAGACGGAAAGCGGCGTGCAGCGGCGCCGGATAGTAGTAGTCGGACGAGAGCACGCTGCACACTTCGTCGGCAACGAGGTCCGCGGCCGAGGGATTGCCAATCTTGTGGCTTCCGCCGCGCAACACGTTCGGCCCGCCCATGACGACGTGTTCCCCATGCGCGCGGGCGTCGGCGGCGACGTCGCCTGAAAGCGGGAATTCGGCAGTGTACGCGCCAAGCGCCCGGTATCGGGCCCGCGTCTGTGTATCAGGATCATCGTGACTGAGCAGCGGCGCGCCGGCGGCGTTCGCCATGTCGGCGAGCGCTTCAATCGTCGCCTGTGTCTCGGCGTCGCTTTGCGCAACCCTGTCCACAAGCTTGCAAAACGCGTCCACGGACAATCCGGTGCGACCGGCATGGCGGGCGAGTTTCTCGGGGTTTTCCATGTCGTTGCGCGTATCAGCCAGATGATCGTTGAAGGCGACGACGCCAATCGAACCGTCGGCAATCAGCGGCGCCACGTCTTCAAGGCCATCATGGTTTTGCACCTCAAAGCGCAAATGCATATGCGTGTCGCACCGCAGGCGGCCTCGCCGGGCGCGCAAGGTTTCGGCGAGCGCAAGGAAAGTGTCCCTTCCCCGCAGACCCGGCTCCCAGGAATAAGTTACGCCGTGCATTGCGGTGGTTATGCCGAAACCGGCCATCAGCCGGTCGGCCTCGTCAAAGGCCAGTTCCGGCGGAAACCGCACGCCTGGGCGCGGCATCAGGGATCGCTCGAAAGCGTCGCCATGAATATCGACGATCCCGGGAAGCAGCAAAAGGCCACGACCGTCCAGCCGCGCGCGTCCGCCTCCGCCTTCAGATCCGGAAACTTCGGCAATGCGCCCTGCCTCGATGCGAACGACTATTTCGTCGAAACGCCCTTCGACAAGCGCCCGCGCGCCTGTCACATCAATGGACTGCGGAACAGTTCCGTCCGCTCGGGCGTACTCTGGGTCGGTCATGATGAAACCAGGAACAAGGGGGTGAAACCCGTTATGGCGACGTTCGCGAAAGATCGAAAGAAAGTCTCCTATCCGATCTTTGTGACAGTTTCCCAACGGGCGGCGGACGTTCGTTCAGTCCGTCCGCGCCAACTGCCGAAGCCTGATGGATTATCGCCGCCTACGCCTTGATCCAGGCAATGGCTCCATCGAGGTCCCCGCGCTCGAAGAGATGAACCTGCCCCGACATGAGAGGAGCAAACAGCCTGGCGCTGTTTCGCAACCATCCGATATCCGTCACCAGGGCGATCTTCGAGAAGGAATGCAGATGGCTGAACCCGAGTCGGGTGTCATCCCAGATGGCGGACGCCGTTGCGCCTTCGAAATCCTCGTCCATGACCACGAGAAACTTAAGCCGATCGTGGGTCTTCAGTTTCTGCTCGATCAGCGGATACATGAAATCGAGATAGTCCTTCGACGTCAGTTTACCGACGACTTCGCAAGCAACAACATCGTCGGGCATACCATCCATCAGCCGGAAGGAATGTCCCGGCGGATCGATAACGGAGGCCCAGTCGAGAGCTTCTTTCAGGGCGTCGCTCCTGAAATGTCGAATACGCGCCCCGACGAAATGATTGACGATCGACGGCATGGCGGAAAGAACCGCACTATCGCTGACGATGGCCACTTTCGGCACGATCTTCTCGTGCTCGCGCACGAGTTTGAGATGCGCCACAAGTGAATCCAGATCTTTCCAGATCGGAAACTCTTTCGCGTTCAAGACAAGCGCGGGCACCGTGTCCTTGTCATTGATATACTGGTCGATGCGCGCTGAAAGTCCTTCGAAGTCTTCGGCGGTCAACGAGCCTTGCGGTTCGGCGACAATGACGTTTTTTGCGCTGTCAACTGCGATATTGAGCATGGCGACAACCTCCTTGGACGACGCCGACGGCGTTCGCTCGGCCGGGCCTTTGGCCACATTGACCGATTTCGACCCGCAGAACAACCATGGGCGCGCCGGTCAGGCGCGGTCAGAATGACGCATATTTCTGGCTGGCGGAAGTAAAGCCCTGCAGCGAGAGATTGACCGTTATGGTTTTACCTTCAACCGTGTCGAAGATGATCTTGAGTTCGTTGCCTCTCTTGAAGGAAGCGAGCCACTCGGGCTTGAGAACGGCGTTTGCATACACGCCGGAACCGTCGCTGTGCGTATAGGGCAACGGGATCGGCTGGTTGTCGTCGACTTGCAGCCGCAGCGGGTTCTGAAGCACCAGGCCATGGGGCAACGCCATGCTGATGAGATCCTGATCGGAATTCGGTTGCGGCAGGATCGTGAAACGCAGAAGCCGCTGATTGGTGTCTTTCAGAAGCACTTGCTGGAACATCTCGCACCGCATATCGGAGGAGGCGCCGCTACCGGTGCAATTAACGATCCAGTTGCCGCCGGTTGCAGTCGGCGCTTCCTGCCCGTTTCTGGGCGTCTTGTTCGTGGTGGCCTGCGCCAGCAGGATTTCTTCGGCGGCGTGCGCCGTTGCAAACGGCGCAACAGCCGCAGCAATCAGGAACACAAAACCGGCTCTCAAAATATTTACGTAAGTCACAAGAGGAATCTCCCTTTGCCGTCAGACGGTCTTACCCACAATTCTCTGGCGTCCAACCGAACCGGCAAACTGAAGACACGACCGGCGGGACGCATATCCGAGATCTGTCGCCTTCCACGAAACCATTAGAGCGTTTCGCGTTTGGATGGAAGCACCCGTTGGCGGGAAATCGACCCGCCTTCAACTGTATTGCTGTACCGCCAAAGCGACGTTCAACCAAGGGTCAGGGATCGAAAATCAAAACGACGTAGACGACAAAGATCACGAGATGAACCGCCCCCTGCAACATGTTGGTCCTTCCGCCCCCGAAGGTCAGCGCGCTGACGAACATGGTGAGCAGAAGCAGGGTGAGATCGGTGTTGGTGACGCCGAGTTGAATCGGCTGATTGATGAACACCGAAATCGCGAGCGCGGCCGGAACCGTCAGCCCGATCGTCGCGAGCGCCGATCCGAGACAGATATTCACGGCGCGCTGAAGGTAGTTCTCCCGCGCTGAATGGAAGGCCGCGAGCGCTTCCGGAGCGAGAACCAGGCTGGCGATCAGCACGCCGCCAAGAGCGGCCGGCAATTGCCACGTTCCCACCGCAAAATTGGCGAGCAGCGCCATTTTCTTCGACAACAGCACGATTGGCACGAGAATGCCGACCAGCAACACTGCATGAAACAGGATTGAGTTCGCTTCGCCATGCGAATGATGCTCGGCTCCGCCCTCGGAGGCATTTTCGGCAAGCGGCTGAACGAAAAAGGAGCGGTGGCGCCGGGTCTGCATGGCCAGAAAGGTTGCGTACAGCACGATGGTGATGACGGCGAAGAGTTCCGACTGCGTGTTGTTCAGACTAGCGTCGGATGTCGAAACCGTGAACTTCGGCAGGATCAGCGACATGCTCGCAAGCGTCACCAGCACGGTCAGAAACGCGTTGGCGCCGCGAAGGTTGAACTCCTGTTCGCGATGATGAAATCCGCCAACCAGAAGCACCACCCCGACGACGCCGTTCATGACGATCATGAGCACGGCCATCATGGTGTCCCGGGCGAGCGTCGGCGCGGCGTCGCCGCTCAGCATGATGGACGATATCAGCGCGACTTCGATCGTAATGACGGCGATCGTCAGGATCAGCGTGCCCAGCGGTTCCCCAAGCAGATCTGCAAGATGATCCGCATGCCGAACCGCGGAGAAGGACATAGCCATCATCACGCAGAACAACACAACGAACAGCATGAGAAAAATCGGCAAACTAAACGTGTCGCCGAACAAAAAAGCAGCCGGCCCATAGAGAAGGATCGCCATTACGACGCCGAATAAAAGTGGTGTTTCCTTCCGCACATGCTTGAACATAGAAAGCTTCCGATACAGTCAAAAAGACGATTTCAGATTTCTGACTGCCACACTTTCCGCGATTTGCAAACCATACGGAGCAGATAAGACGGCGTCGCGGCTAATACGCTGAAGAAAATACCTGAATTCTGCGCACAGAGCTGCGTTGTACTTTGCCGGCCACCGCGAAATGGCGGCAATTCCCGTCAGACCACCGCGCTGACGATGAGTATGACGATTGACGCAACCACCCAGGAAAGGATCGTGAACACGCCGTTCCAGCGCCATGAGTGCACAGTGCCGGGAATTCCGGTCACCCGGTAAAGCACCAGTGAAGACGCGCTGAACGGAGAGCCTGTCAGATTCAGTCCCCAGCCGATCAGCAGCGAAAGGCCGAGCACCGAAGGCTGCAGACCAAGCCCCGGCATATCGACGAGAATTCCACCGACGAACGTCACCGCCATCATCGGCGGCAGGCCGATACAGGAGGCCAGCGGAATAATGGCCGCGACCGAAATGTAAACAAGCAACGGGTTGACGCCGTCCATGAAGGTCGATCCGGCAAACCAGGAATGATCAACAAGCGAGGCGCCGAGAATGCCGATGAAGCCCGCCAGTCCGAGTGTGGCGGCCTCGGGGCTGCCCGCCGGAATGGATTGCGTGAAGACACCTCGCGCGCGATTGACGAATACTGGCCAGGGATGGGCGGGATTTTCCAGGCACTGGACGAACAGCCAGAGAATAGATACGGGAACCGCCGCAATCATGATCCCCGAAACAAGTGGTATGCCGCTTGCGTGCCTGATCATCCAGGCCAGACCCACCAGCGCCGCGCTGACGCTCAGGAAGCGACCGATCGCAGCATAGGGGAAATCGGGTGGCGGGACGGCGGGTACCGGCACGCCGTCGCGCACAAGTTTCTGGCGCGCCCGGTGACCGGTCAGGCGGTCTTCCGCCCAGCCAACGCCGAGCAGGACGATCGCCATCAGAACGCCGGCGATCGCAATGACCGAAGCCCTTGCTCCCGGCACGGTGGTGATGACGACGGCCTGGGCGATCGCTGTCGGCGCCCATACGTTGAACCAGGAAAAGCCCCTGCTCAGCGCGCTGATCTGCCGCCGCAAACGGATTTCCGACAATTGCGGCGTGACGACGGACGCCGCATCCACGCCGCGCTTGATCAGTGGGCCGAGGAGACTGATTGCTCCGAAGTTCAGGAGCACGCCCATGAAATGTCCGCCAAGATGCAAGGCGATGTAGCGCCTGCCAGGCGGCTGGCTGGTCAGGTACGAGCCGATCGCAACAACCGACGACGAGGTGTTGGCGCCGGCGCGCAAGCTCGTCATCAGCATCATGAAGGCGGCGAGGTAGGCGGCCCGTGACAGATCCTCGATGACGTGTTGCACGCCGTCGGCGTCGGCGCCCCAGAGCGCAATTGCCGTCACCAGCGCGGCGATCGTCAGTAACGCCCTTTCTCTCAGGCGGAAATATGACTGGCACACCACGCAAAAAATGACGAAGAGCACGCCGCCCGCAAGCTTCGCTGACCATGAGGGTTCGAATACGGTCCAGATCGCGGCAATGCAAAGAAGGCCACAGCAAAACGCAATCAAGGCTTTGAGGCGATCGCCGCCGTCGGATGGGGCAATGGAAGCGGCGTTCGTGTCAGTAGCCAATGGCGCAGCCGTCCTTTCGAGGGTCGGACGCGCCTGTCAGCACATTGTTCCGCCAGTCAATATGGATCGCCTGCGCTCCGCCGATCGGGCGCGCCGCCAATTCGATGCGATGGCCGCGGGCAATGAGTCTCTCGCGAACCGCGGAGGGAACGGCCCGCTCCATCTCGACGGCGCCCGTCGCAGGATTGACCATGAAGCGCGGCAGATCCATCGCCTCCTGCAGGTCGTATCCGTAGTCATAATAGCGCGTAAGAAACTGCATGTGTCCGAAAGCCTGGTAGTGACCGCCCATCACGCCGTAGGACATCACCGCCTTGCCGTCGCGTGCGATCATGCCGGGGATCAGCGTATGCAGCGGCCGCTTGCGCGGAGCGATGCAATTGGGATGCCCTTCGGCCAGACTGAACCCCGTGCCGCGATTGTGTAAAAGCACGCCGGAACGCGGCGCTACGAGGCCGCTGCCGAAACCGCTGAAAAGCGAATTGATGAAACTGCAGGCGTTGCGTTGCCTGTCGACAACGGTGATATAGACCGTATCGCGATGGTTCGGCAGCTCCAGTTCCCTTGGCGGCGGCGTGGCGCGGAACCGATTGATCGACGCATGAAGCTCTTGCGCTGCGTCCCGCGACAGCAAGGCCTCGACAGGTATCTCGGAAAAATCCGGATCGCCCACGTAAGTGTTGCGAACTCTGTACGCGAGCCGACACGCTTCCAGTTCCGTATGTATCCGTTCGACGGAAATCGGACCCGTCCGGTCGATTTCGGCCTCGGACATGAGATTGAGCAGCATCAGCGCCGTGACGCCCTGGCCTGCGGGAGGGCATTGATAGACCGTGTTGCCCCGGAATTCGACGGATATCGGCGTGACATAGTCGCCTTGCGTCTCGGCGAAATCGGCAAGCGAGTGCAACCCGCCAAGTGACTGGAGATAACCGACGATATCATCGGCGATCCATCCGGAATAGAAGACGTCGCGGCCCTCCTCGCCGATTGCGCGTAGCGACCGCGCCAGCCGCGGCTGTTTGTGAATCGTGCCGAGTCCGGGAATTTGCCCGTTGTTGAGGAAGATGTCCGCCGTTGACGCGTCATCCGCCAGAAACGCTGCGGCGGCCGCTAAATCGGAATGAACACGCGAGGAAATCGGGTAGCCGTTCTCCGCGTAGAAGATCGCGGGTTTCAGCAATTCGCCGAGTTTCATCGAACCGTGATCGCGGCACAGCTGCGACCAGGCGTCGACTGCGCCGGGCGTCGTCACCGCGTGCGGCGAGCGCTGCGGTATCCGGGCGATCCCCTGCTCCCGGAACCAGGAATGTTCCGCGGCCATCGGCGCGCGACCCGATCCGTTGAAGGCGATCGGCTCAACAGCCCCCTGCGGCGCATACAGGCAGAAGCAGTCGCCTCCGATTCCGGTCGAGCCCGGCTCGACCACGCACTGGACGGCGCAGGCTGCAATCGCCGCGTCCATGGCGTTGCCGCCGCGCAACAGAACCTGTATCGCAGTTTGAGTAGACAGCGGATGAGACGTCGCGGCCATCCCGCCGGTCGCGACGACCGGGGAACGACCGGGAAGTGACAAATCTCTCAACGCTGACCTCCGGAAGACGGGCAAGGACGGGACTTGTCTTTCCTATCGCGAATTGCAAACGAATGACCAGCCTGAAGTTGACGCTCACGCCGGATCAATTCGCCGTCACGCAGCCCTAACGCGAGTGTGTATAGCCGTGAGTGGCGGGCAATTCCGCCGGTGCGTATCGTAACGGTAGAAATTTCAACCGGGAGATAAATCATGTCAATTCGTTCCTTGTTCCTCGCGACGGCCTTTGTCGCGGGAAGCGCAACGCTTGCGTTCGCAGGCGAACAATATGTCGATAGCAGCGGCTACGCCGCATCCGGCTTCGACGTCGTGGCCTATTTCGATATGGAGCAATCGGAAGTCGGCAAACCACAATCGGACGCCGTGCGGGGCAATTCAGCCTATACGGCGGAGTACAACGGCGCCAATTGGGCTTTCTCTTCTGCCGAGAACCGAGACCGTTTTGTCGCCGATCCAGGCAAATACGCGCCGCAGTACGATGGTCATTGCGCCTATGGCGTTTCCAAGGGCGGCAAGGTGCCGGCCAATCCCAACCTGTGGCGGATTGTCGACGGCAAGCTCTATCTCAATATTACGAAGCCTGTGGTCGGATTCTGGGAGGAAGACATTTCCGGCAACCTGTCCCTCGCCCAGTCCAACTGGAGCGGCATCGAGGGTTCGCCCGCCTCGGAAGCGGAAATTCCGCAATACGACGGACCGATCGGACCGGTGTCAAACTGACGCCTATTGTCCAAGGAAGCTGCCGACGACCCGGTTGAAGCGGTCCGGGTTCTCGATGAACATGAAGTGGCTTCCACCCTCTGCTTCGCTGAACATTTCCAGTCGTGAACCGACTATGTTTTCAGCGATCCAGCGCGTCGCGCGGGGAGAGACGACACTCGCCTCTCCCCCGATGACAAGGCTTGGAACAACAATCCGTGGTATGACGTCCCGCCAATCGTTGAAAATATTGCTGAGGAGCAACCGCGCCGCCAGATCGCGCGGCATCAGCAGGTTTTTGTCGATGACCCACTGGATCGTTTCGGGTGGAGCGCCCGACGTGAACATTGACCGGATCATCTCGCGCGTTGCCTGCTCGCCGTCTTCTCCGGCAAGCCTGTGAGCGACTTCGAAAGCCATCGTCGGCTGGAACGCCGAGCCTGTTTCGTCGATCTTTTCCTGCTCCCAGTACGGATTGATCGCCAAACAGGGCGGCTCGTCGACAAGGACTAGCCGGTCGACCCTGGAAGCCCCGTACTGGTCCAGATAGGCCCAGATCACCGAACACCCCATGGAATGGCCAAGCAGAGCGGCTTCGTCGATCTCCAGGAACTCCAGGAGTTCGCGCAAGTCCTGCGCCAGCCGGGAGACGCGGTAGCCATAGTGAGGCTTTTCGGAGCCTCCGTGGCCGCGCTGGTCAAGCGCGATGACCCGGTTGCGACCGCGCAACGCCTCGATCTGAAACCGGAATTCCTCCAGGCACTGCGACCAGCCGTGAAGCATGACCAGCGGCATCCCGCTCCCGGTGTCGAGAAAGTTCAGCGCCACCCCGTCCGAAGTCGTGAATGTCCGGACGCTCTCCTGATCCATCAGACGTTCCTCCATCCTTGATGATCCGTCGCCTCAGACCATGCCCGTAAAACGCTCTGCAATCCACCATCCCGACACCATCGCGATCATCGCGAGCACGGCGACCCTGATCGGCCGGACCGCGCGCACTGAAAGCTGCGACAGCATGGCCATACTTGTCAGCGCCACCGCGAGGATGGCCACCTGGCCGAGTTCTATACCGATGTTGAAGGCGATCAGAGACAGCATGAGGTGTGGAGACGACGGCCCGAGCATATCCGTCAGGACGAACGAGAACCCGAGACCGTGCAACAGGCCGATGAGGCCAAACACCCATGGTGATCCGGCTTTGCCCGCCAGCGCGGCAATGGCTGCGTAGAGAACGGAGACGGCTATCGCCGTTTCCACGGCGGGGACAAACCAGGGCCACTGCGGCGCGAGACCGAACAAGGATGCAATCAGCGTGATCGAGTGACCGACCGTAAAAGCGCTCACCATCCAGAAGAGATTCAAGGTCAGGCCAACCGCCAGGGCGATCGCCACGACCAGCAGAACATGGTCCGGGCCTTCCGCGATGTGCCGCACGCCCCGCCAGAGAAAGGTCCTGAAAGCGAAAAGCCTGCTGCCGTTGATCGCGGCGCCGCCCTCCAGTTGACCGGTCTCGACATAGGCCGCCGCGCAGGCGTGCCGCGCATCGATGATGACGTTTTCTATTGTCATGCCGGAGTCCAGACGGATAGCCGGAAATCCGGACCGCACATTGATTGTACCGGACAACGGCTCTTCCGAAAGGACAATCCTCGCCTCGACGATAGCTTCGCCGAGAAGAGGATCGCCGTCCGCTCCGGAAAGGGCAAGTTGCGCTTCGGCGTCTGAAGCAACGGAAAAGTCGCGGTGCCGGGTCCGGTCCAGCAATCGCAAGGCCGTCACGCGCGGCGACAGGTCGCCTGCGGCGTGTCGCCATCTCAGGGAGCGCTCGACGCGACGGGCAAGTTCCCCCCGGCTGTCCGCCACGGCCGTGGACGACAGTCGGTAGTTTTGCGTTGCGCCCGTCTGCTCCAACACAAGAAGGGATGAAGTCAGTGGCTCTCCAGTTCTTTGCGACCTGACCACGAGATCGGCGAATACGAGCGGCGCAGGCATCTGCACATAGGCGACCGTCCTGTTGTCCTGGATGGCGACGAGAATCGTCCGGCTCCGCACATCTTCCAAAAAATGCGCCTTTGCCGGAAGACAGAAGGCCAACACCGTGGCTATCGCGATGATGAGTTTCATGAACCCGCCTTGTGATGCGGAACTGTACGCGCCATGGCGCTCACAGTGAAGCGGATCCATTCAAGTCGACCAGCAAATTGCGCGTTCACATTGCATTGGCGAGCCTGTAAACGGTAGAGCTGTCAATATCTGTTGATCAAAGGGATACTTTAACAATGCTCAGCATCCGGAATTTTCGTCGGATTTCCAGCAGCCAGTTTAACCACGGCGCAATGGCGCTGATTTCGGGCCTCGGCCTGTGTTTCCTTGTCGCCTCGCAGGCCGCGGCGCTGGAATACAAGCGCCTTGAACCCCTGCTGGAAACCGGTGAAACGATCATTGGCCAGACTTTCGTCTACCCGCAGGGCAGCCCTGCCGAAGTGACCGCGGTGATCGTGACAATGCTGCCGGGCGAGGAAACGGGGTGGCACGTTCACGAAGTTCCGCTGTTCGGTTACATGCTCGAAGGCGAACTGACCGTCGATTACGGCGCCGAGGGCAAGAAAACCTACAAAGCGGGCGACACGCTTATGGAAGCGCTCGATCACCCGCATAACGGCGTCAATACCGGCACGGGCGTCATGAGAATTCTCGCGGTCTTCATGTCGAGCGAGAACGGCGTCAAGACAAAACCGGTCGAGGCGCCAGCTGATTGAGCGCGAGCGCTGGACAAATATATTGCGCGGCAAAATGAAAACGTTCAGAATTGGATGGGGTTTAACAGGTACTGGATTCGTTTCTGCGCCTGTTGTCATCCGCGACAACGAATTCATTGTGGCGAGATGCGCGAATCGCCGTCAGGCGCCAACGGGTCCGTAGGAGAGGGTTATTTGATTTACCGGCTTCGCATAGGTGGGCTTGCAGGGCGCATGCCCAATCGCATGCGTGGGCAAACGCACAGTCGACTCACCCCCTGTGCTGCTACACATCTGACGAACCGGATAATGTGATGAACGCCCACAGCCGCGATCATAACACGCACCCGAGGCCGTCGACCGAGCTTGAGCCCAGCCTGCTCAAGTATATCTGGAAGAATTCCAGGAACGACCAGGTATGGATGCTGGTCGTCATTCTCGTCTCGATGATCCCTTACTACATGACGCTCGATCTGCCGAAATCGATCGTCAACGGACCGATTCAGGGCAACGGATTTGAAAACCCTGGCGCGACCTCCAAGTTCCTGGAATTCTACCTGCCCTATGGCGACGCCATCTTTGGTCAGCCGGTTCTCCTGTTCGGCGGATTTGAACTCGACAGGATCGGCCTGCTCTTCGCGCTGTCCTTCATGTTCATTTTTCTGGTCGCCGTGAATGGCCAGTTCAAGCGGTATATCAACACCTTCAAGGGCCGAATGGGCGAGCGCATGCTGCGCCGGATGCGGTACGAACTCTTCGACCGGGTTCTCCGCTATCCGCTAAGACATTTCCGCCAGGTCAAATCGTCGGAAGTCTCCTCGATGATCGTCAACGAGGTCGAACCGATGGGAGAATTCATCGGCGACGCCTATACGCAACCCTTGTTGATGGGCGGACAGGCGATTACCGGCTTCGGGTTTATCGCCGTCCAGAACATCTATCTCGGAATTCTGACGCTCGTCGTGATCGGTTTTCAGGCGGTCATCATTCCAAGAATGCGCCGCAGGCTGATCGCTCTTGGCCGCGAACGCCAGATCAAGTCGCGCGAACTGGCCGGACGCCTCGGTGAAATCGTCGACGGTATTCAGGATGTCCATACCAACGACACGACGAATTTCGAGCGCGCCACGATTTCGAGCCGCCTCAGCAACCTGTTTTTCATCCGCTTCGAAATCTATCAGCGCAAATTCTCCATCAAGTTTTTCAGCAACATGCTGATCCAGTTCCTGGCCTTCCTGTTTTATGCAGTGGGCGGCTACATGGCGATCCGCGGATCGCTCGATATCGGTCAGCTCGTCGCCGTTATCGCGGCTTACAAGGATCTGCCCGGACCGATCCGCGGCCTTCTCGACTACGACCAGCGGCGTTTGACGGCCGAAGCTCGTTACAATCAGGTGGTCGAGCAGTTCAGCGTGCCCAATCTGCAGGATCCGGACATGCAATCGCTTCCGGAAGGCGAGGTCCCTCATTTCTCGTCCGGCTACACCCTTTCCAACGTGCAGGTGATGGACGATTCCGGAAACAGGCTGCTCGACGGCGTAACGACGAAAATCGATATCGGAGAGCGCGTCGTCCTCCTGAGCAACAGCAGCGAACCGCTCAGCGTCTTTGCAAAAACGCTCGCCAGAGTCACCGATATCAGTTCCGGAAAACTGACGATCGACGGCAAGGAAGTGGACGCCTTGCCGGAATACTTGGCCGGACGACGGATCTCCTATGTCGACAGCAGCACGTTCTTTCCGCAAGGGACAATCTACGAAACGCTGACCTACGTTCTCAAGAACCATCCTCCTGAGCTTTCCGAGGAGGAAGCCAAGAACTATGAGATGACCAAACTCGAGATCACCGAGGCCAAGCGGACGGCGAACAGCCTGCTTAATGCGGAGGTCGACTGGATCGACTATGGCAAAGCCGGCGTCTCCAACCAGATTGAACTCGATGCGGAAATCTACCGCATTCTTAGCGATCTCGCGATGCAGAAGGACATCGTCGCCTTCGGCCTGCGCGCAACCGTGAACGCCGAGGAGAACGAGGAATTCTGCAAAGGCATCCTGGAAGCGCGAAACGAATTCCGCTCCAGTTACACGGAACTCGGCCTCGAAAACTCCGTCGAAACCTTCGAATATGACAGCTACAACAATTTCGCCAATATCGGAGAGAACCTGCTTTTCGGAACGTCGTCGGATCCCGACTACGAGCCGGAGAACCTGCCATCGAACAAGATGATCCGGAAATTGTTGGCTTCCGAAGGCCTGGAAGAGCCATTGTTTTCCATGGGCAAGGAAGTGGCCGAAACGACCGTCGAACTCTTCAGTGGCCTGTCGGAAGAAAATCCGTTCTTCGATCAGCTGGAATATCTCAAGCCGCAGGAACTTCCGGAATACAACGAGGCGATCAGTCGGGTGGCGTCTGCCAAGTACAAGGACATCAGCGAGAAGGACAAGAAACGTTTCCTCAGACTTGCCTTCACCTATACCGAATCGCGCCACCGCCTCGGACTTCTCGATGACGAACTGATGGACAAGATCGTGGCCGCGCGGAAGGCTCTTCGCCAGGAGCTGGAGGAACTGCCGGAAAATCCGGTCAATTTCTATGATCCGGGCGCCTATATGTCGTCAGCCAGCGTTTTGGACAACGTCCTTCTTGGCCGTATTTCTTCCACCATGGCCGGCGCGGAAGACGCCGTAACAGAAGCCATATTGCGTATTCTCGATGAACTGGAGCTGCAGGGCAGCGTGTTCCGGATCGGCCTCAACTTCAATATCGGGTCGGGCGGCAAGCGGATGTCGGAAACACAACGCCAGAAAATGCATGTGGCGCGCGCTATCCTGAAGAACCCGGATGTTCTGATCGCCAATCAGCCCCTTTCAGGCGTCGACCCGCAATCGCAGAGGCGAATTCTGGAGTCTATTCTGGAGCGGGCGAAGAAATCGGAGAACGGAGGTCCGGCGATAATCTGGGCGCCGACCGACCAGAGCGTCGCGACATTGTTCGATCGTGGGCTCATGTTTGAAGGCAACAAGATTGCAGGTGATGACAAACCCGGCAAATTGCTGGATGATTCCAAAAACGAAAGCGAACTGGCCGGAGCTTGAACATTGGTGATATATATTGATCCTCATTATTTCCTGAATGTCAGCAGTTCGAGGCGAAGCTGATGAAAAGCACCCTCAACAGCGAAGTTGAAATGCTTCGCACCATTCCGCTGTTTGCCGGGGTTGATCCGGCCAAACTGAAGCTTCTCGCTTTTTCGTCCGAACGCGTGACTTTCAGCGACGGACAGATCATTTTCAAACAAGGCAAGGAAGGCGACAACGCATACGTGGTCCTCGACGGAAACGCCGATGTTATTTTTGAAAAGGACGGAGAGGAAATCCCGGTCGCCAAGGTGGGCAAGAACGCACTGATCGGCGAATTGGCCATCCTGTGCAACGCGCCCCGCTCGGCGACCGTCAGGGCAAGGGGAAGGCTGGAGGCGCTCAATATCAAGAAAGAGTACTTCCTCGGCCTGATCACGGAATTTCCGAATATCGGCATCCATGTCATGCAACTGCTCGCCAAGGACATCACCAACGCTACGCGCGAATTGGCGAACGCCCGCATGGAACTTGCAAAACATACGTCAGAGCAGCACTGACGAGGCCGGATCTGGCCGACAACGCCTGACGCCAAGCCGTAACAGACTTTATCGACGCAGAGAACGTGTTTGCGTCTTGCGAATTCCGTAAGTCCAACGAAATACTGACCTCCTCGTCGTCTATCTGGTGATAACTTTATTGTTACCGGACGCCTAAACAGCAAATAAAGCCAATTGCATAACATTTAGCGCCCAAGTTTACGGTTGTAATTACATATAGTTCATCTGTACTGTATGGCAGGGCGCAGGAAATTGGGGATTTGGGACGCCTTGAAGCTTGAACGTCTGGCGCGATCGGCTGCTTTGGCATTGCTAACCACAATCGCCATCGTTCTTCCTGCTATTCAGCGGGACGAAACGGATGCGTTCGCCCAGACCTCCGACGCGATGACCGGGGCGTTTGCTCTGGAAGATGAGTTCGTCACCATCGCGATGCTTCCCGGCACAAATCTTCGCGACATTGCGGCGGAATACCTCGACGATCCGGATTTGTGGCCCATTATTCTGAGCCTGAACGACATAAGCGACGTTACGGAGATCGCCGAAGGCCAGGAACTGCAACTCCCGACAAGCCAATTGCAAACCGCAGTCAAGGCGCTCGCCGCGTCCCTTGAGAGCATTCAGCTTGCGAATGAGGCCGGGGCCCAGTTGTTTGCGCCCATACTGATCCGAAACGCCATCACCTTGCGAGACAAGGCGATCCGGGAAAAGCAGAACGGCGTTTACAAGGAGAGCATTCTGCTGTCGTCCCGCTCGATCGATCGTGCGGAATCCGCTCGCAAGAAAAGTCAGGAAAATCGCGACGTTGAGGCCGAAGCGCGTCTGAGCGATCGGCAGGGTTGGGTCGAAGGCCAGAAAATACAGGAGAACAGCTGGACGCAACGCGAGCTCAACGCCGTGCTCAATGAACAGGAAAAACTGAGAACCCTGTCGAGTTCGACGGCGCAGGTCGTGTTCCGCGACGCCAGCCGGCTGCGTTTGAACGCCAATTCCCAGGCTGTCATCGAGCGCATGCGCGCAGACCCGCTGCAACGCCGCGAAGACGCCCAAATCAGTCTCGTCCAGGGCGATTTCTATGCCCTTCTGGCGTCGGAGAACAACCGAAACCGGCTGGAGGTCAACCTGCCGAACGCTGACGCCACGATCGACTCGGGAAGTTTCTGGGTCAGCCAGGACCAGTCCGGCGCCAAGTTCTCAAACTTCGACGTCAAACCGGTCTCGGTCACAGCCGCCGGAGAGACGACGGTGCTCGGCCGAAATGAGGGCGCGGTGATCCGCAACGGCAGAGCCCCGGAGGAAAAAGTCAATATCCAGGGCCGCGTCCATCTGGTTTCGCCCGATGAAGGCGCCGTCTTCTATGGCAACGATGCCGAGCTTGTGTGGGACCCGATCGGAGGTGGAGAACAATACTGGGTCGAAATCGCCTATGACCCGCGTTTCGACCGCATGGCCAAGAGCCTTTTTGGAATTGAAGGCGCGCAGGTCGGCAATCTCGAATTGGATCCCGGCGGCTACTTCTGGCGCGTTGCGGCGATCGACGCCTTTGGTCTGCCGGGGCAAATGAGCACTGTGCGCAAATTCGAGGTCCGGTTCGACGATACGCCGCCATTCCTTAAAATCCTCGTCCCCGGACCTGACGCAATTCTTCGCAGGGCGTCCATCACGCTGGAGGGCGAAACCGAACCGGAGGTGGAAATCGTCATCGAGGGCGACCGCCTCGAAGTCGGGCCCGATGGCCGTTTCGGGTATCAAATGGAGGCTGTTGAAGGCGAAAACAGCGTCACGGTGACAGCCATCGACAGGGCCGGCAACGAAACCCAGCGTGTCGCGAAATTCACTTACCTCAGGGACGAGAACACGAACATCGCCTTTGACGACGCTCTGATCCGCGACGAGCGCGGCCGCTTCCTGACGGCGGGCGATACCCTGACGCTGTCCGGCAAGGTGAATGCGGACGCAAAAATATCCGTCGTTGACGCCGAAGAATCCATCCGCTCCGAAACCTATGCGGAGCCGGACGGCGCCTTCCTTGTCAATATTCCCATCGCCGGCGACGAGGAAAACCTCGCAATCCGGGTGACGAGCCCCTCGGGCTACGCCTTCGAAGAAACCCTTGAAGCCGTTATTCTCGACACTGCGCCCACGATACGATTTTCAAGCCCGCCGCCGCTCGTAACGTCTGAATCCATGCTGCAGTTGGCGATCGAGACGGATCAACCGGCAAGCGTCATCGTGAATGGCCATGAGGCAAGAGCGGAGAATGGCGCCGCCCATGTCGAGATCGAATTGCAGCAAGGGCCAAACCTGATCGAAACCGTCGCGACGAATGCTGTCGGCCTGGTCGCGATCGACAAGCGCACGGTGATTTTCGATACCGAAGCGCCCACCATCACGCTTCAGAATATCGAGGTCACGCCAAAGGGCGAGACAGCCCTTGTATCCTTGAATATCGGAGCATCCGATGCATCCGGACTGGCGAAGACGTCGCGTTTCAATATCCGATCGGGCGAGCAGCAACACAGCGGCGTATTGCGCTTCAACAAGATACGGAAGGCCTATCAGGGAAGCATGGAAATTCCGTTCGGGGAGGATGAATTGATTTTCGAGATCGAAATCGCTGATGTCGCCGGCAACGTCAATAATCTGAGGCTTGTGCAGTAATGCCGATCAGACGCCGCACGCAGCCGACCTTTACGTCTGCCCTCGTCGCGATTTTTATTGCCGGCGCTCTGCTTCCCGTCCGCGCCGAGGAGGCTGGATCGTCGTCGCAAACGCCGGTTCTCGTGACGTTCGGACCGCGCGCGGCGCAGTCGGAAGGCGACCACGACTATCGGCAATTCTTTCGCATTTCCTCGCCGTCGGACGCCGGCCGGCTTTATATCCGCGTCTACGATCCCGATGTCGGCGGCGCCCACGACGAACCCTTGTCGGGTTTTAACACGCAAACCCGTTTCAGCCTGTACGGAGACCGGTCCGAAACCACGATCTATCGCGATCCGCAGGGCGTCGTTCAGGAAACTGTCATGGGCGACCCGATCGGATCTGTCGAATTCAGGTCGGACAGCGAAGCCGACGGACAATGGGTCACGTTGTTTACGGTAGATGCATCCGATGGCGTTGAGCGCGGCGAAAAGCGCGAGTTCGTTCTTGCCGTAGAGGGGATGTCCGGCAATGACGGCAATGTCTTTGACGTTTTCGTCAGCCGCGAGGAGAATGAAAATGTCGCTCCCGACGGCACAAGCCTCTATTCCTATATCCCGACGTTCCAGTCGCCTGAAGATGGCGTTTTCGTAGAACTGCGCTTTCTGATTCCACACAATGCCGACGCGCTCGATGTCGAGAATTTCGACGCGGCGCGCGGTGAAATCGCCTATGCGGGTCGCTTTCGATCGCTGCCGCTCGGAGCATCGAACAAAAGCGAGTGGAAACGCGACAGGATAATGCTGAAGGCGGATGAACCCGGCCGCCTCGGATCGGTAACGTTCGCCGGCGGCAACGAATCGCCCAACGACCTGACGGTCTTCGCCGGCGTTCCGAAAGACGGCGCAAATTCCGTTGCTGCGCCCGTGCCGGTCGAACTTCCCTTGCGTGTTTTTCCTCTCAATCGCCGGCCACTGACGAGCTTCAACAAACGCCAGACCGCTTGTCTGGAAATGCGTTTCGGCGCATCCGCCTCCATCGATCCCGACACGGATGCAATCTCTCATTTCTGGCGGTTCGATGGCATGGGTCCGTGGATTCCCGGCGCAGTGCTGACCCACGTTTTTGAAAAACCGGGGGACCATACCGGGCGCCTCGAAGTATTCGACGACACGGGTATGGTCGCAAGCGGAGACGCATTCGATTTCTCCTTCTACGTCAAGCCGCGCCCCGTCGCCGCCTTCACAAATCCAATTCTCGCAGCGCAGGGCGCCGAGGTCCGGTTTGACGCGACGGGTTCATCGACAGTCGATCGGCCGGCCGGCAATCATATCATCGAATATCAATGGGACTTCGGCGACGGCGACAGGCTGATCCAGCGCGAGGGCGAACCGGATTTCGGTAAGCCAGTTCACGCCTACAAAAAATTCGGAAACTACACGATAGGCCTGACCGTCGTCGATTCCGCCGACAATCCCTGCAATACAGGCAGCATAACGGGAACGATCGAAGTCAATGCGCCGCCGGTCGCGAACGCCGGCGGCGATCGCGAATTGCTCACCGGCGAGATCGCGAAATTCGACGCCTCCGCATCCCATGACCCGGACGGCTCCGTGACCTATCATCACTGGAATTTCGGCGACGGAACCGAATCCATTCGCCAGGTGACCGAACATGCATGGCATCGGCCGGGCGCCTATGAAGTCACGCTGTCTGTCCTCGACGATTCCGCTTTCGAAACAGCCAGGGATTCCGAAACGATCACCGTCACCGTGCGCGACGCCGCCAACATGGAGCCTCAAGCCGTCGCCGGCCCGGATCGCGTCGCCGCCGTCGGAAAACCGTTCGCGCTCGACGCCGGCGGGTCCGCGGACAGCGACGGTTCGGTTCTCGTTTACGATTGGGACTTCGGCGACGCCACCGGCGCGAACACGCCAAAAATCAGCCACACCTACTGGGAGCCCGGCGCCTATCCGGTTACGCTCAAAGTCAGGGACAATGACAAGGGCGAAGCCATCGACACGCTTGTCGTCACCGTCGCGCCTCCGGACAACCGTGCGCCACTCATCGAGTTTCCCTCACGGTTCGAGACGATGGCGCACGAGCCGCTTCTTTTCAACGCCTCTGAAGCCGACGATCGCGACGGCTCGATCATCGCCTGGGAATGGGATTTCGGAGACGGGACAGTCGGCCTCGGACCTGTCATCGAACACCGCTACGACGCGCCGGGCGTGTACGAAGCAAAGCTTGTGCTCACCGATAATGGCGTCCTGAACAAGCAATCGAGCACGATCGACTTTAAGGTCGACGTCGCGCACAGACCCAATGAGAGGCCGATGGCGGACGCGGGTCAGGACATAACGACGGTCGCCGGTTCTTCCATCGCGTTGAGCGCCGCCGGGTCGAACGATCCGGACGGCTCCATCATCGCCTATGAGTGGGATTTTGGAGACGGCAATAGATCAACAGGCGTCGACACACGACATATCTACCAGTTTCCGGGGACCTATCGCGTCGGGCTGAAAATCACGGATGATGGCCGAAGCGGCGATCGTCTCGAACACGAAGACACCATAACCATAACCGTGCTGCCGGCGGAAAACCTTGAGCCCGTGGCGATCGCGGGCGGGGATCTTACAGTCGGCGTGCAGGAGATTGTCAGGTTCGACGGTTCAGCGTCCTACGATCCGGACGGAAACGTCATGCGATACCGGTGGGACTTCGGAGACGGCGGCAAATCGCCCGACCGTCGCCCCTACCACGCGTTTCATGATCCGGGAGAATATGAAGTGCGGTTGGTTGTGACTGACGACGGCGAGGAACCAAAAACGAGCGAGGCGGCTTTCACCGTCACGGTCAGGGAGGCAGGCGCAGAAAAATGACATTTTCGTACATGCGCGCATCCCTCTTCAAACACGCCTTCGCTTCGGCGGCGTTCCTGCTGGCAACCCTGCCGGTCCAGATCACGCCTGGCGGATCACATGGAGCTGCTCTCGCTCAGGACAACGAATACGCCGACACGCGGGCGCTCGTGACCTTCGGCCCGGCCGCCCGCCGGATCGAAGGCGATCACGACTTCCGGCAATTCATACGCTTTTCCGTGCCAGAGGATGCGGGCGCGCTTTATCTCCGCGTCTTCGACCCCGACAACGGCGGCAAGCACGATGAGACGATCGGTTACAACAGGGGTCATACGCGCTTCAGCCTGTACGGCGCCCGCGCCAGCATGCGTCTGTGGCGCGACGAAGACGGCGTCGTCCAGGAAAACGTCGAAGGCGAAGCCATTACCTCGGCCGAGTTCGGAACAGACCCGGAAATTGACGACACCTGGCACGGGCTCTTCGTCTTTGACTCCGAGGACGGAAAGCCCGCAGGCGAAGGCCGCCGGGAGTTCGTTCTGGCCGTCGAAGGCGTCGACGGCGACGGAGGCAATGTTTTCGATGTCGCCGTCAGCATGTCTGAAACCAGCAACGTCCGGCCGGACGCGCTCGAGATCTACAGCTACATGCCGACGTTCCAGGTCTCGCGTAAGGGGACCTTCGTCGAACTGCGTTTTCGGATACCGGACAGCGCCAAATCGCTTGTCGTGGAAAACTATGATTCCGCCGGCGGACATGTCGCATATGCGGGACGCTTCCGCACGGTTCCGATCGAGGCTTCGCGCAAGAGCGAGTGGAGGAGAAGCCGCGTAGAGCTTGACGCCTCGGAGCCGGGCCGGATGGGATCGGTCACCATGGCGGAAGGCGGCGAAACGCCGAACGACGTCACCGTGTTCGTCGGAGCGCCCGTCAATGGCGATGACGCGGTGGAACAGCCGGTCGCCGTCGAATTGCCATTGCGTGTTTTCGCGCCCTACCCGCGACCCGAAGTCGAATTCAGCCTGCAGCCAGGCGCGTGCGGCGACATGGCGTTCGACGCTTCCGCGTCCATCGATCCGAGAGGCGGACCGCTTGCCTGGAGTTGGCGACTGAACGACGGCGACACACTTTCCGGAGCGGAAATACAGCAGAGCTTCGAAGAGCCGGGCGACTATCCAGCGCGGCTCGAGGTGTTCAATGACAGCGGCATGATCGCCGACGGGAGCGCAACCGACTTCTCTTTCTTCGTCAAGCCGCCGCCGGTCGCGCGCCTCGAAGCGCCGGCCCTCGTCGCCCAGGGCGCCGACGTCCTTTTCGACGGAACCGGTTCGACCACCCAGGCCCGCCCGGACGGAAACCATATCAGCCGATATCATTGGCGCATGGGCGATGGCGGGGAAATTGTTCAGAACGAAGGCGACCCGGATTTCGGCAAGCCGGTCTACGTGTTCAAAAATCACGGCGTCTTCACGGTTGACCTGACCGTCACGGATTCCGCCGGCAACCCCTGCGACAGCGCCTCTGTGACCCATCAGGTTACGGTCAATGCAAAGCCGGTCGCCGAAACCGGCGGCGATCGCCGGATAGCCTTCGGCGACGCCATCGCTTTCGACGCGGGCGATCCGACGGGACCTGACGGCGATGCGCACCAGTTCGCATGGGATTTCGGCGACGGAGCGACTGCGACAGGCGCGAAGGTCGAGCATAGGTACGAAAAGCCGGGAACATACGATGTGTCACTGCGCGTCGATGACGGGAAAGGCGCTGAAAACAGCATCTCCACCGATACGGCCAGCGTTTTCGTCAATGCCTCCCCGGATGGCGCGGCCGCCGTCATTCCCGACATCATGCGGACGAATACCCCGGAGATATTTGACGCTTCCGGCGTTTTCGACAGCGACGGAGAAATCACCGCCATCGAATGGTCGTTCAGCGACGGCGTGACGACCGACAAGACCGCCTTCAAGCGCATGTTCCGCGACCCCGGCGACTATTCCGTCACTCTCAGGCTGACGGACGATTCGAACCTCGGCAACGCGGTGACGGAAATCACAAAGACGATCGCCGTGCCGGACCCCGGCAACATCGCGCCGGTTGCTGATCCGGGCGGCGACCGGCAGGCGCTGGTTGGCGAGATCGTCACTTTCGACGGTTCGGCGTCGAGCGACTCCGATGGCTCCATCCTCGACTACAAATGGGATTTCGGCGACGGACAGACCGCCGACCGTCTCGTGGTGGATCACGCCTATCACAAGCCGGGCGCCTACAAGGTGACGCTGGAAGTCACCGACGATTCCGGTCGTGACAACGCTACATCCGCCGCCTCATTCACCATTGTCGTCGCCAATCGCGACAACCAGTCGCCCATTGTGACCGCTGGCGGCGACCGCGCGGCTTTCGTAAACGAGATCATCGAATTCGACGCATCCGCCTCGATCGATGTCGACGGCAATCTGATGTCGGTGGACTGGGATTTCGGCGATGGCGGCGTGGCTTCCGGCAAGACCGCCTTTCACAGCTACTCCGAACCTGGCGACTATGTGGTCAGCGTGATCGTCAGCGACGATTCCGGACTTCGCGGCGCCGTCACCGCCAGGCAGTTCACGGTCACGGTCACCCACGCGCCCAACGAGGCTCCGCAATCCGATGTTCCGCAGACGCTGCGCCTCAAGACCAAGGTCCCCCACCAGTTCGATGCGAGCGCGGCGCAGGATCCGGACGGCAACATCATCAGTTTCGCCTGGGACTTCGGCGATGGCGGCGCATCGCACAGGCCAGTCATCGACCATGTCTACGATCGGCCCGGCGTCTACGAGGGCTCGCTCACGCTGACCGACGATTCCGGACTTCCGAACGGCGTCACGGTGCGCAATTTCAAAGTGTATGTCGAGGAAAAGTCCAACGAAGCGCCAATTGCCGAAGCGGGAGCGGACATCACGGCGATTGTCGGAGAACGCATCGATTTCGACGGCGTCGCGTCCACCGACGCCGACAGCAGCATCGTCTCCTACCACTGGGATTTCGGCAACGGCAAGACGGCAGTCGGTCAGAAACGGTCTATCGCCTATTTCGACCCCGGAACCTACGACGTCGTCCTGACGGTGACCGACAATTCCGGTCAGGCCAACGCATCCGCCAGCGACAGCCTTACGGTTACCGTCAACAATCGTCCCAACACGACGCCGGTCGCAAAGGCGCCTGAGGATCGGCCGGCGGCGATCGACGAAGCAATCGAGTTCTCTGCGGCGGAATCGGAAGATCCGGACGGAAACATTCTTTCCTACGAGTGGGATTTCGGGGACGGTAACACCGCCAGCGGTCGCGAAGTCAGCCATCTCTACGAGAAATCCGGAACCTATGTGGCGCGGCTGACAATCCGTGACGATTCCGGACTGGAAAACCAGAATTCCGTCAGCGAACGCACCATTGTCATCAACGAACCGCCGGTCGCCGAGGCCGGTCCGGATCAGCACGTCACCGCATCCGAAGTCATCTTCGACGCGTCACAGTCCTATGACCTGGACGGCGAGATCATTTCCTGGGAATGGGATTTCGGCGATGGCCAGCGCGGTACCGGGCAAATGGTCGCCCACACCTATCGGGCTCCCGGCGTCTATGACGTCAGCCTCTATATAGTCGACAGTTCCGGCACGATCCGCAACGACGCGTCGGATACGATGACGGTGATCGTCAACGCTCTCCCAGTCGCCGACGCCGGTTTCGATGTAGTGACGGCTCCCGGCGAAACGCTGACATTCGACGGGCGGCGATCCAGCGACCCCGACGGCGAAATCACCCGCTATCTGTGGAACTTCCGCGACGGAAACAGCGCGGAAGGAGATGTCGTCAGCCACGCATTCTCGACGCCCGGCTACTATTCCGTGGAACTGCGGATTTATGACGACACAGGCCATGAAGAAGCGACCGATTTTTCGCAGATCCTCATCACCGTGAACGACCAGCCGACGGCCGAAGCGGGACCGGATCTCTCGGTTGCTCCGGGTGAAGCGTTCATCCTGTCCGGCGCAGGCTCCACCGACCGGGACGGATCGATCACCAACTGGCGCTGGGATATCCAGAACACCGAGGAGACGCTGGAAGGCGAGACGGTCGAACACAGTTTCGAGGAAGCCGGAATTTACACGATCACACTGACGGTGACGGACGACAGCATCGCGTCGAACCGCACGGCGCAGGACGAGCTTACGGTCGAGGTGAACCACAAACCGGTCGCGGAAGCAGGTCATGACATCGTCAGCGACAAGCTGCGCATCGTCTTCAACGCCGGGGCCTCGGCCGATCCCGACAATGACGGTCTGACCTATATGTGGGATTTCGGCGACGGTTCGAAAGCCGCCGGCGCCGAGGTCGAGCATGTCTATGAGACCGGCGGCGTCTACCCGGTGTTGCTGACGACCGACGACGGACGCGGGCTCGCCAACTCGATCGACACCGACGCCCTCACCGTTTCGATCAACCGGCCTCCGGTGGCGATGGCCGGAGAAGACAAGGAAGCGTGCGTCGGCGACATCTTCGTCTTCGACGCCAGTTCATCCGTCGATCCGGACAACGGCCTTCTTCTGTACGAATGGGATTTCGGCGACGGAAACACGTCGACCATCATCAATCCGACCAAGGTCTACGACGATCCGGGCGCCTACACGGTGCGCCTCTCGGTGCGCGACGAATCCGGCCTCGCCAACGCGACCCATTCCGACGAGGCGCTGATGACGGTCTTGCCGGCGCCGGAAGCCCATGCCGGTTCGGACATCGAAGTCTGCGCGGGAACTCCGGTTCGTTTCGACGGAACCGAATCGAGCGATGTGGACGGCGTCGTCAATCGCTTTTCCTGGGACTTCGGCGACGGCCAGACCGGCGGCGGAGACCGCCCCGAGCACATCTATTACGACGCCGGCGTCTATCGCGTTTCCCTGCAGATCGAGGGGGATAATCTGGGGCTCTGCTCGCCGATTTCCACCGACGACATCCAGGTGACGATCCTTCAGGCGCCGGTCGCGGTCGTCAATGGCCCTTCATTGGTCGCCGCCGGAGAAGAGGTTTCTTTCGACGGTTTTGGCTCCAGCGTCGAAGGCGGCGTCATCGCCGCCTATGAATGGGATTTCGGCGACGGAGCCAGCGCGTCGGGCGGCAAGGTCAGCCATGTCTTCGAAAAACCGGGCCTCTATCATGTCCGGCTGCAGGCCAGCGCGAGCGAAGATCTTGGCGGCTGCGCCAGCACGGAGACGATACATCTGGTGACGGTCAACGCCGCGCCCATGGCGCAGATCGACGCGGCGCCGGTTGTCGAGGTGAACAAACCCCTCATGCTCAGCGGCGCCGGGTCTTCCGATCCCGATGGAGGCGTCTCGGGATATACCTGGGATCTCGGCGACGGCGGAGCCGCTACAGGCGTTGAAATACGCCATATCTGGCGAGAGCCCGGTCTTTACCCGGTCACCCTCAAGGTGGACGACGGGACAGGTCTTGCCAACGCCGCCGACGAAGAGCTCTTCGAGGTAAAGGTCCTGCCGGCGCCGGCAAGCGAGATCAACGGCCCGGCGATCGCCTGCGTCGGCGAGCCCGCGCCTTTCGCGCTGACCAATTTGCCGGAAGGAGCAGACAGCAGCCGGGCGGCCTGGACCTTCGGCGACGGAAACGGCGCTGAAGGCGAAACCATCGCCCACGCCTATGAGAAATCCGGCGTCTACTCGGTGAATGCGATCCTGCCGGTCGAGCGTGCGGGCGAAGTGCTGCAGACGCCCGTTTCGCGCAGCATCACCATCAATCGGCCGCCGGTCGCAATCATCGACGTCGTTCGCAAGACCTGCGCGGGGAAAGACATTGTTTTCGACGCGTCCCGGTCCTTCGACCCTGATGGCGAAGCGATCGCCTATCACTGGGACTTCGGAGACGGAACAGTCGCCGCAGGGCCGGTCACGGAACACAGCTACGGCGAACCCGGCACCTATCGCGCCGTCCTGACAGTAACGGACGCGACCGGTTCGCAATGCGCGGCTACCGAACAGGCCGTGGAGATTTTCGTCAACGCGCCGCCGGTCGCCGACGCCGGACCGGACATCGACCTTCTCATCGGCGGCGCTCACGATTCCCTGATCCTGGACGCCGGCCGATCGGCCGACTCAGACGGCGATCATCTCGAATATTACTGGATCCTGTCCAACGGGCTGGAGCTCGACGGCGAGAAAGCCCGCGTGGAATTCACCGAACCGGGCGTCGTGGAGGTGGAGTTGACCGCGGGAGATCCGCATGGTCTCGCCTGCAGCGTTTCCACGGATGTCATGACGATACGGACCACGACGAGGGAAGCGTCGACAACGCTGTCGCAACTGGAGTAATACCGTTGTCCTTCCTGAATCAGAACCGGGCAGACGATGCGTTTTAACCTTCGTTCCAAAATGATGATCTTCGCAGCGCTGATTGCCGTGCTGCCGCTGGTGGTCGCAGGCCAGTCGATCATTCGCGTCGCCCGCGACGAATTGAAGAGCGCCGCCAACGAACAGTTGGTCAGCACCGCGCGACAGGTCACGAACGAGTTCAACGCCTTCTTCGAATATTCGCTGTTCGTGCCGCTCGATCTCATCCGAAACGCGATCGGCGGAGAAACCCTGGATTCCCGCTCCAAGATCACGCTCTTGAAACAGGGCATCGCCGATCTTCCGGACGTGGTCTCCCTGCAGGTCAACATTGAAGGCGTGCCGCGGCCGATCGTTGTCTCGCAGGAAGCCTATGTCCGCACGCTGGCGGAACACTTCGAAGATCCCGTCAGCATTCTTCAGATCGACCCCGAAGACGCCCGGCCGGAAACGGAATCGTCGCAAAGGGCGACCAATGTCGAATTCATTGCCGAAACCGGCGACTGGCTGGCGACGGCGAGCCTGCCCATATCGGGGGGTATCGGCGGCAGGAACGCGATCCTCTATGCGCGCATCAATCTCGAACGTCTGAAACGCTTCATCACCAAACACCCCTTTGCGCGCACCGGCGCCATCCATGTCATCAACGGCGAAGGCGATATCGTCTATGGCACGACCGAGGGCAAGTACGAGCACGAAAGCGTGTCGGTGATGGCGCAACAGATGCTGTCTTCCCGACAGGCTGTCATCACCGTCGAACCGTTTGAGCTTGCCGACGGGTCGATTTCGCTCGGCGCGATCACCCTTGCGAGAGCTTTGCCCTGGGCGGTCGTGGTCGAGAAATCCGAAGCCGACGCCTATGCCCCGATCAGGGACATGATTCGAAGTCTTTTGCAGTGGCTCGGCATCGGCGTCGCCGTGGCCATGCTCGGCGCCGCCTTCTTTGCGCTCAGGATTTCACGCCCGATCCTGCACATCGGCGAGGCGGCGATTGAAATCGCGAAGGGCAATCTGGACGTCAGGGTCGACAACGTTCGCTCCCGCGACGAAATCGGGGATCTGGCGAAGCGCTTCAACGAGATGATCGTGCAACTGGCCGAACGGTTCGAATTGCAGAAATTCGTGTCGCAAGGCACGATGAAGGCTATCAG
This sequence comes from Flavimaribacter sediminis, assembly GCF_019492055.1. Lineage (GTDB taxonomy): Bacteria > Pseudomonadota > Alphaproteobacteria > Rhizobiales > Rhizobiaceae > Flavimaribacter > Flavimaribacter sediminis. The sequence goes on from NZ_JAICBX010000003.1 coordinate 258,649, forward strand.
CGGAAGTTCCGATCGCGAGGTCTCCCTTGGCGGCGAACGGCGCAGCGTGGCGATCCTGTTCGCCGATATTCGCGGCTACACAGCCTTTTCCGAAACCCGCGAGCCGGAAGAAGTGGTTGAAGTGCTCAACAGCTACTTCCAGAGAATCACGGATATCGTTGTCGCCAATCACGGCGATATCGACAAATTCGTCGGCGACGAGATCATGGCTGTGTTCGGCGGCGCCAACCAGTCGAAGCACGCCGTCGAGTGTTCGCTCGCAATCATGCAGGTCATGGAAGAAATGCGCCTCACCTCCAAGGCGGACTTGAGAATCGGTATCGGCGTCAACGTCGGCGAAGTGGTTGTCGGCGCCATGGGCAGCAACCAGCGCAAAGACTTTACGGTGCTCGGCGATCACGTCAATCTCGCCGCCCGCCTCTGCGGACAGGCCGGACCGGACGAGACCTGGATCTCGCGCAATGTCCACGAACAGCTGCCCGCCAAATTGACCAGCCAGGCGCGCCGGATCGAACCGATCGCCGTGAAGGGAAAGAAAGACAGGATCGAGGTCTTCGTTTATGACGGCCCGGGGAAATCCGAGTCCGACGCGGCGTAGCGCATCATGGTCAAACCATCCGCTCTGGCGGCCTTTATCCCGACGCGCCTCCCCGCCCCGATTGTCCGTTGCCTGTACGCCGGGAGAAGAGAGAGACTGGCGCATCGCGTGATGGATCCGAAGGCGCAGGCTTTCGGCCGCCTTTCGAGGGCCGTCCAGAGCGATCGTCCCCCGACAATCGCCGAGATTCGCAAACAGGCGCAGAAAATCGTTGACCTGTTTGACGAGCCCGCCCCGCCGCTGCTCCGCAGGGAAGACATGGCTGTCGCCGGCGCCGAATGGCCGATACCGGCGCGGCTTTACAGCGATCGCCCGAAGGAGGCCGGCCCTTCGCCTGTTCTCGTATTCTATCATGGTGGAGGATGGTTCCAGGGCAATTGCGATTCCCATGACGGCCTGTGCGCCAGGCTCGCCAAATGGTCCGGCTGCGTCGTCGTTTCGGTCGATTACCGGCTGGCGCCAGAGCACAAGTTTCCGGCCGGCGTGGAAGATGCGATCGCCGCCTATCGGTGGGTCCGGCATAATGCGGAAGCCCTTGGCGGCGATCCCGCCAAAGTCGGTGTCGGCGGCGACAGCGCTGGCGGCAACTTCGCCGCCGTCGTTTCCCAACAAGCGCTGGACCGGAACTTCCAGCCGCCCGAACTGCAGCTTCTCATTTATCCGTCGCTCGATTCCAGCATGTCGACCCAATCCATGGAGGAACTGGAGCACGCCTACATCATCCCGCGCGACAGGGGCATGTGGATTGTCGATCTCTATCTCGAAAACAGAGGCGACATGCAGGATCCGCGCGCCTCGCCGGCCATACGGACGGATCTGACGGGCCTTGCGAAGGCGTGCATCGTAACGGCGGGTTTCGACCCCTTGCGCGACGAGGGCACGACCTATGCCAACAGGCTGCGGGCGGACGGGATCGATGTCCACCATCTGGTCTACGACGGACAGATACACGGCTTTGTCAGTTTCAGCCGCGCAATTCCTGGAGCAATCGATTGCCAGCGCGCCATGTCAAACTGGCTGCAAACCGCCTGGTAAGCGATCAGGCGCCCGTCTTCCGCCTGTCGTCTTTCATGTAGAGAAACGCAAGCAGCAGGATGACGGCGGAGACGGCGGCGTTTCCCAGGAACACTACAGGAAAGCTTTTCGACATGGAAAACAGCGCGCTGCAATAGGCCACGCCGAACGTGCCGCCCAGAAGCTGCGCGCTCATGACGATTCCGCCGACCTGACCATGCTTTTCCGGAGGCGTCATCTTCATCGCCGCGCTCCTTGGCGGCGCGAATATGAAGGTCACGCCAACGCCCCAGCAAAGCATGCCGGGAACAAGCAGCAAGTAACTGTCGCGATCCATCGTCAGGCCGACCCAGACAAGCCCCGCCGTCACGGCGACCAGAGCGAACAGGATCAGCGGCCGGGCGCCGAAGCGATCGGCCAGGCGGCCCGACGGTCCCGCCAGTATCGGCACCGGGCCGACAGCGAGAAGCAGCGCCAGTCCCGCCATGAAAGGGCTCATGTGCAATTCGGTCTGGAGGAACACAGCGCCGAAGACGATCATGGCCATCTTGCTGAACTGCGCCATGAAGATCACCAGGTTGCACAGGGCGAACCCGGAATTGGCGAATAGATCGATCTCGATCAGTGGCGCAACGCTGCGCCGCTCAACCACTATGAACGTCGCCGCCATCAGCAAACCGATCGCGAAGAACGAGAGGATCGACGGACTGAACCAGCCAAGCGACGGTGCTTCCATCAGGCCGAAGGTCAAAACGCACACGCATGTGACAAGACTGGCGAGCCCGATGACGTCAAACGGGCCTGTATTCAACCCTTTAGGCGTCTCGCGCCCGCCCGTGGCGACGATGCCGGCCACGAACACGACGACTGGAAGATTGATCCAGAAGATCCATCGCCAGGACAGAATATCGGTAAAAAATCCGCCGATGAGTGGGCCGAGCGCCAGGAACGTCGTGCCGATCGCGCCATAGATGCCGAGCGCTGTTCCTCTCTCCTCCGGTGGGAAAGGCATCGTGGCGAGCGCCATGGACAATGGGAAAATCGCCGCGGCGCCGATGCCCTGGATGGCGCGGGCTGCGATCAGCCAGTTTCCGTTCTCTGAAAATCCGCAGGCAAGCGACGACAGGGCGAACACCGCGAGGCTCGCCAGAAACAGCCTGCGATGGCCCAGAATATCGCCGAGCTTGCCGCCGGCGGCGGCCAGCGATGCGAAGACGAGCAAATAGGCGTTGATGGCCCAGTGCGACGCGCCTTCCGACATGGCGAGATCGCGGCGTATCGTCGGCAGCGCCACCCCGACCACTGTTTCGTCGAGGAGTATGATGCCGATGACGCCTCCCATGGCGGCGAGCATCCACCATTTCCGGCTGTCCGGTCTTTCGATTGAAGCCGCCATGTGAACTTATTTCCTCGCGTCCCGTTTTTGCACTGGCGGTCCAGTCCCTGAATCCTAACTTTGGAGGTATGAACAGGAGTTTGCAACAATGACTGAAAATACAGCGCTCATTGTCGGCGTCGGCGACGGTTTGTCGGCGTCTCTGGCCCGCCTGCTGCACGCGAACGGCTATCGCCTGGCGCTGGCGGCGAGAAACAGCGACAAGTTGGCGCCGCTCGCGGCTGAAACGGAAGCTGAAACCATTTCCTGCAACGCAGCCGACGCCGACGATGTCGAGCGGCTCTTTGCCTCGATCGGCGATCGACTTGACGTTGTGGTCTACAACCCGTCCGCCCGGGTTCGGGGTCCGATCGCGGACCTCGATCCGGAAGCGGTCCGAAACGCCATCGAGGTGACGGCGTTTGGCGCCTTTCTCGTCGGTCAGGCGGCTGCGTGACGGATGCTCTCGCAGGAACCTGGGGATGGCGTGCGCGGCACGATCCTCTTTACTGGCGCTTCAGCTGGCGTGAAGGGGTTTCCCAATTCCGCTCCCTTCGCCATGGGCAAGTTTGCCCAGCGCGGCCTGGCGCAGTCCATGGCGCGTGAACTTCATCCGCAGGGCGTTCATGTGTGTTGGGTCAACATTGACGGCGCCATCCGCAATCCGGGACGGACCGAACCGACCGACAAACCGGATTCCATGCTCAGTCCGGACGCAATTGCCGACAACTATCTGGCGCTGATCCGCCAACATCGGTCGACATGGTCAAACGAGCTTGACCTGAGACCCTGGGTCGAGCGCTTTTGAATACGTATGAGTGAAACGAGGGGCCGCAAGTTATTCGACATAAAGTTCACGAAGGCGGTCGATTGCCTGGTGATCGAGACCGAGAACTTTATCCGCATAGGCGTCGAATGAACCATAGGTCGCGTCAACGGAGTCAAAGGCTGCTTCGAGATAGTCCCTCTCGACCCTTTCGATGGCCAGACGCACCTCGTCGGGAAGATGGTCGAGTTTGCCGGTGCCCGTCCAGTGTTCGTTCGTCAGCATGTAATCGTGCAATATGTCGTCCATCGGCACGCCAAGCAGACGCAGGATGATCGCTGCTCCAAAGCCAGTCCTGTCCTTTCCGGCGGTGCAGTGGAAAAGCAATGGCGTCTCGTCCGCAGTCAACAGTCCCACGAGATCGATGAATGCATTGATCCGTTTCGCGCCGAAACTGCGATAGATGTCGACCATAACGTCACGGGCCGATATCCCCTCCTGAAAACTGGTTCCGAACAAGGCCCCCATATGCGCCTTCAGCGTCGGTTCTATTGGCAGAGGATGGAAACGTCCCACAACGCCGTCCAGCTCCGAAGGATCGAGTGCGCTTTCCTTCGTTCCCCTGAGGTCGCAGACCACCGCTATGCCCAGGTCCTTCAGCTGGTCCCGCCCGCGGTCCGTGACGGTGCTGAGCCGCGCGCTGCGATAGAGCTTGTTGCGCCGGACGCTGCCGCCATCAGTCGTGGAAAGACCACCAAGATCGCGCAGGTTCATCGCGCCGTCCACTGTGATGACGCGGGAAACGGTATTCATGCCTTCTCTCCTCCTTGTCGGACGACTTCCTCTTATAGAACGCACTGACGGGTTCGAGAACAAACGCCCTGCACTTCTGAACGACGACCCATTGATCCCGCCAATCCCATGACAAAAGGATGACAGTATCCCCGGCGCCGTCTTCGCTTCCAGTCAGTCCTCCGCCAACGCCGCGAGAATGCGAACCCAGGAGCGGATGCCCTTGTGGAAGCTGGATAGGTCGTATTTCTCGTTGGGGCTGTGGATGCGGTTGTCGAACCGCGCGAAGCCTACGAGCAGGGAGTCGCATCCCAGTCGCTTCTTGAACTCGCCTATGATCGGAATCGAGCCGCCGGTTCCGGCGAGCGCCGCCTTCCGGCCCCATTCTTCCGTCAGCGCCCCAAGCGACTTGCGCAAAAACGGGCTGTCCAGCGCCATGACAGTCGCCGGCGCCGCGGCGATATCGGTGAATGTCACGGAGCAATCGGCCGGAATGGTGTTGCGCACATGCGCCTTGAAGGCGTCCCGCACCTTCTCCGGATCCTGCCCGTCGACCAGCCGGAACGAAATCTTGGCGTGCGCTTTCGCCGGAATCACCGTCTTGAAACCGTCGCCCATGTAACCGCCCCACAGACCGTGGATTTCGCAGCTCGGCCGCGCCCAGACCTGCTCCAGAACGGGAAAATCCGTTTCCCCGGCCGGGATCGACAGACCGACGTCGCTCAGAAAACCTTCGTCGTCGAATGGCAGGCTTTGCCATTGCGCCCTCACCGCGTCGGGAAGCGGACGGATTCCGTCGTAGAAACCATCGATCGCTACACTGCCGTCGGCGTTCCGCAGGCTGGCGATCATGTCGCCCATGACCTGCAGGGCGTTGCGCGCCGCATTGCCGTATATGCCGGAGTGCAGGTCACGGTCGGCGCAGGTAATTTCGATCTCCTGGCTCACCAGGCCGCGCACCATGGTGATGACCGCCGGCGTGTCCCTGTCCCACATGTCCGTGTCGCAGACGAAGATCGCATCGGCCGCGAGTTCGTCTGCCGTCTTGTCCAGAAACGGCATGAGGTTCGGACTGCCGGCCTCTTCCTCGCCCTCGAAGAGTACGCTTACGCCAACCGGCAATTCTCCGGTGACAGCCTTCCAGGCCCGGCACGCCTCGACGAAGGTCATGAGCTGACCCTTGTCGTCGGACGCGCCGCGAGCGACGATCGCCGTATCGCCGTTCGGCAACGGTTTCATCACCGGCTCGAAAGGATCGGTCTCCCACAGCCGCAGCGGGTCGACCGGCTGGACGTCGTAGTGCCCGTAGAAGAGGATATGCGGGCCGGCGTCGGCGCGGTTGTGACCGACGACCATCGGATGGCCATCCGTATCGCGAACAGACGCGTCGAAACCCAGACCGCGGAGGTCCTGCGCCAGCCATTCCGCGGCGTCGCGGCAGTCTTGCGCGTGGGCCGCCTCGGTGGACACGCTCTTGATGCGGATGAGTTCGAAGAGCCGTTCGAGACTCAACGGCAACGCCTTGTCGACGTGATCCAGCACTGCATCGATTTTGTCGCCCATGGTCATCACTCCACCGGAAGAATGCAACATTGCTCGAAATGCGGCGCAAGCACCGCAGCGCCGCCCTGCTCCATCGGGTCGGACAGGGGGCCGTTGGCGACCAGCTCGCCCGCGGTCGACTGGCATTGATACTGGTAAGCGCGTCCCAGATAGGTTCTCAGACCCAGCGTCACCGGTAGGCCCTCGCCCGCCCGGCGCACAGACAGGCCGTCGGCCCGCGCCGCCAGCACGAATTCATCAGGTATCGGTCCGAGACTGTCCTGGGACAGGCTCATCGAACCGCCGCCTTCTGCTTCGGCCGTCACCCGATCTCCGTCGCGCTCGCTTACCTTCATCGGAACGAGATTCTCGAAACCGACGAAGCGGGCGACAAAGGCGTTGGCCGGCCGCTGGTATAGCACCTCCGGATGATCGAGCTGCATGATCTTGCCGGCGTTCATGATCGCCACACGGTCGGAGATGGAAAACGCCTCTTCCTGATCGTGTGTGACATAGAGCGAGGTCGTGCCGTTGGCCCGCTGCAGCTTGCGGATTTCCACCCTCATGTCGATGCGCAGCTTGGCGTCGAGATTGGAAAGCGGTTCGTCGAACATCAGGAGCGGCGGTTCGATCACAAGCGCGCGTGCGAGCGCGACCCGCTGCTTCTGACCGCCGGACAATGCCGCAGGAAGGCGCTCCGCATAGGGCGAAAGGCCGACGCGGTCGAGCATGTCGCCCGCCCGCTTTCTGCGCTTGTCCGATCCGACGCCGCGCTGTTTCAGTCCGAAGGCGACATTCTCAAGCACGCTCAGATGCGGAAACAACGCGTAGTTCTGAAACACCAGGCCGATGTTGCGCGTATGGGCGGGCAGACGGGTGATGTCTTTGTCGCCCAGTTTGATGCGGCCTTTTGTCGGCGGCAAAAAGCCGGCGACCAGGCGTAGTGTCGTCGTCTTCCCGCAGCCGCTGGAGCCGAGCAGCGAAACAAGTTCCCCGGCCTTCACCGAAAGCGACAGATCTTTCAGCACTTCCGTGTGGCCGTAATGGGCGGTGATGGATTCGATATCGAGAGAAACGGTCATCTACTTGGTCAGGAATGTCAGTCCGAGGGTCGCTTCGACGATCGCCATCACGGCGACCGTCACCAGCATGAGAAGCACGGAAACGGAGGCAATGGTCGGGTCGAAGAACTGCTCCATGTGCGCGAGAATCTGGATCGGCAGGGTGGAAATGCCTGGTCCGGTCAGGAACAGGGACACCGATACGTCGTTGAGCGAGGTAATGAAGGCGAGGATAAAGGCGGCGATCACGCCCGCGCGGATGTTCGGCAGGACGATGGTGAAGAAGGTTTTCAGCGGCGGGCTGCCAAGGCTGATCGCCGCCTCCTCGATGGAGAAGTCGAAGGAGGCGAGACTGGCGCTGACCACCCGCACCGAATAGGGCAGCACCAGCAGCGCGTGACCGATCAGAAGCGTCAGGAAAATCGGCGTATCGAGGCCTACGGTCACCGACTTCATCAGGGAAAATCCGAAGACGATTTCCGGCACGAGGATTGGCAGAACATAGACCGTCGAAAGCCAGGACGGCAGTTCGATCCGGTAGCGGTTCAGCGCATAGGCGGCCGGAATGCCGACAAGCAGGGACAAGGCCGTGCCCGCAAAGGCGAGCTGAAAGCTGGTGATCCCCGTCCGGCGGAAGGCGCTCATCTCGAAGATGTTCTCAAACCAGTGCAGCGTGAGGCCGCGCGGCGGAAAGGTCAGATAGGTCGTGTCGCTGAGAGCCGATCCGATGATGATCACCAGCGGCGCCAGCAGGAAGAAGAAAACGATTGCAGCGAATACGATCAGGGCCGGATGAATGCGATAGGTCATGTCTCACACCGCCATCGGATTCAGCCGCCGGGCGATCCGGCTCATGATCAGCACGATGCCGATCGTCACGACCACCATGATCGTGGCGATGGTCGAGGCGCCCACCCAGTCAAACGTCACCATCGCGCGCTGATAAAGGAATGTGCCCATCATCATCTGGCGCTCGCCGCCGAGAAGCTGAGGCGTCGCATAGGACGTAAAGCTGCCGGTAAAGACTAGTACGGCGCCGACGATCAGTCCGGGCATGGCGAGCGGAAATATCACCTGCCGGAAGGTCGCCGCCGGCGAGGCGCCGAGCGAAATCGAAGCCTCGACGACGTCGTTCGGAATGCCCTCGAGCACACCGACCAGCGTCAGGATCATCAGCGGCACGAAAAGATAGACCATGGCGATGATCACGGCGAATTCCGTGTAGAGCATCGACAGCGGTTCCGCGATCGCGCCGATCCAGATCAGGAAATCGTTCAGGATGCCGTTCTTGCCGAGGATGATCAGCCAGGCGAAGGATCGCACCACCACGCCGGTCAGCAACGGAAAGACGGCGGCGATGATCGCGATGCTTTTCAGTCGACCCGGCATGCGGGCGATCACATAGGCGGTGATGAAGCCGATCACCAGGGAGACGGCCGTGGTTATGAGCGCCACCTCGATGGTCCGAAAAAGCACCGTGCGCCGGAAACCGCTTTTGAAGAATGCGATATAGGGCGCGAACGGTCCGGCGGACTCCCCGAACGTCGTGGCGATGGTGCTCGCCACCGGGATGACCAGCAACAGCAAAACCGCAAGGGTGGCGGGCAGCGCCAGGCTCCAGCTGCGGAAATGCTTCATCGGTCGATCACCCGGACGGTCTGCGGAAAATGCAGCTCCCGAATATCATCGGGAGCCGCGAGGTTTATTAGGAACCGAAGATCTCGTTCCAGCGGTCGATCCAGTCCGGCTTGGCGGCGTTCAGCTTGTCGTAGTCCACACGGTTCAGGCTGTCGATCATCTCCTTGCCATAGGTCCAGATCTTCGCCTGCTCCTCGGTCAGTTCGACATTCTTGTTGACCGGCGCGTCGACGCCCTGCTCGGCTTCCGTCTGCTGAATGTCCTTCGACAGAACGAAGTTGATGAATTCGAGCGCAAGGTCGACATTCTCGGCGCCGGTCGGAATGTTGATCGTGTTGAGCGTGGCGATGTCGCCGTCGCTCAGCGTCGCCCATGTCATGCTGGGCACGGCCGCCGTCATCGAAGCCATGGTGAAGTCCTGCGCCACGGCGACGGTCGCCTCGCCGGTCGAGATCAGGTTCACCAGTTCCGAACCGGTGTTGTAGTTCTTCACCACATTCGGCTTGATTTCCTCGATTGCGACGAAGGCCTCGTCGGTCTGGGTATAGGGGTCTACGCCGGCATGGGCCGCAGCGCGCAGCACAACGATCGGGCCGGCCGTGGTGGTGATGCCGGGCAGGCTGATCGTGCTCTTAAGGTCATCGCGCCACAGATCGTTCCATGACCCGATCGGCGGATCGACCTTGTCGGCGTCATAGACGATGCCGATGCGGCCGATCGTGTAGGCCGGGCCGTAATTGCCTTGCGGCGCCTGCGCGAGGTCGTAGAGTTCCTCGACATTCGGGATTTTCGCGCGGTCGATTTCCTGGAACAGGCCTTCCTCGATGCCGATCTGCGAATAACTGTCGGTCAGGAAGATCACGTCCACGCCCTTGCCGCCGCGGATCTTCAGCTTGTTCAGCCGGTCGGCGTTGTTGCCGGTTTCGAAGACGACTTCGCACTCGCACATCTTCTTGAAAGGCTCGATGATGTTGGCGTTCAGCTTTTCGCCGTTGTAGCCCCACCAGGAAATGGTGAAGGTCTTGTCCTGGGCGATAGCAGCCTGGCTTCCCAGGGCCAGGGCGCCGAGAGCGACGGCGGTTTTCATCCATGTTTTCATTGTCATTTTCATTCCCTTCTGTTGCATGTTTCGAATGAGCGCGACTTTTAAGCGACCGTAATTCCTGCCTGTTTTTTTAGCAATACTAAAAGACGGGCATCGTGAATCTACGAGTGGATTTTCGCCTCAGAAAACCACCGGATGGGTTTCGCCGGTGGCCACATTGACCAGACCCTGCGGCGCATGATCGCTCGGCGCCACGAGCACCCAGCGCCAGGGCGCGCAGGTCAGCGTCGCGAAGGCCAGCCGCTCGGGAAACCCCGGCCCCCAGCGCGGATGAAAGGTCGGTTCGTACATCCAGTCGACCTTCTCGCCCTCCGCGTAGAGCGCCTGCATATCTGCGTCGAGGTCTTCGGCCGTCCGGCAGCTCATCAGTCCGGCGACCTCGTAGCGCACGGTCGCCGCTGCCTCGCCTTCGCGCACCAGCGCCCAGCCGCCGTCCATCTCCGCGATGGCGTTGACGGCGGCCGCCATCGCCTCGTCCGACGATCCCGCGCACCAGATGTTGTGCTTGTCATGGGCCATGGAACAGGCGAGCGCCGTGTCCGGCGTGCGCGGACCGCAGCCGAGCCAGAACATTTTCGAGACGGCCGCCTTGCCGGAAAACCGGTCGACGATCGCGAATTTTGTGATGTTGCGGCTTTCGTCGCGCTGGACGAGACCATTCTCGACCGGAAGATCGAAGGTCAGGAAATCATCGGTCCAGTGAAACGGCCGAAGCACCGCCGCCGTCATTGAACTTCGCCCCGCTTCCGCCTTGATATGAAAGTCTTCCGCCGTCAGGGCGCGGCCGATATTCACGGTCTTTGTCGCCCAGTCCGGCCAGTCGATCTGCGGGATTGGGGGAAGATAGGTCTTGCCCTCCGACACGGGCTCGCCATCGGCCCAGACCTTCTCGATGGCAAACGACTGCATGTCGGACACCAGGACGATATCGGCGTAGCGCCCCGGCGCGATCGATCCGACCCATGGCGTCAGCCGCATGTGGCGGGCCGGATTGATCGTGACGCATTGCACGGCGATCTCGGGCGGCAGGCCCGCCTCGATCGCCATCCGGACATTGTAGTCCGTCGCGCCGAGCTTCAGCGTGTCGGAGGCGCTGCGATCATCCGTCGTGAGCGCAATCTGCGACCAGTCCTGGAGCCCCTTCTCCAGAAGCCCGGCAATGACCTCCGGCAGGCTATGGATTCGCAATTCCATGAAAAGCCCGTGCGTCAGCTTTTCCCAGAACTCCTCGACGGTCCACGCCTCGTGATCGGAAGAAAGGCCAGCCGCCGCAAAGGCGTTGATGGTCGAAACGTCGCGAATGCCCGCCGCGTGCCCCTCCACGACGCCGCGTCGCTCGAACGTGGCGCGGATCATGCCCCACAGCCGGTCGTAGGACGGATTGTCGGGATTCCAGACCGACGGCCAGTCCATCACCTCGTCGAGGCCCGCCGTCATCAGGCTCTCTTGCATGAAGCGCTTCTGCTCCTCGTAGCCGAACCAGCCGCCGCCGTGTTCGTAGCCGGTTGGCGGCACCGCGGAGCCCGGCAACGGAAAGATCTTCAAAGGCGAGCCCGCAGCCCGCGCCGACAGCCAGAAATCGAGCGTTTTGGCGCCATTCACATTGGAAAATTCGTGGCTCGCCTCGCAGGTCCAGGTATTGCCGCGCGGCAAAACCAGCGCCGCCTCGTATTCCGGCGTCAGGTGCGAACTCTCGATATGCTTGTGGATTTCGCCAAGTCCCGGCACCGCGGAAAGCTCGGGCTCGTGCACCCGACGCCCCACTTCGCCGGGATAACTGCCCGCATCGCCCACATAGGCGATCCGCCTCCCCTTGATAATGATCTCCTGGTCGTGCCTCCAGGTTCTCGTCGCGACGTCCAGCAGCCGTCCGACGCGCAGCGCCGTGTCTGCGGGCCGCTTGCCGAGCGCGGTCAGCGTCAGGTCCTGGCGAATGGCGATTTCAGTCTCGGCGTCAAGCTCGACGTCGATCGGCGTGCGTACGGTCATGGCGCTTTGTGGGCCTTATGCTGATTTGCTGCGCTCTGCGCGAACCGCCTCGGCGGCGGCCTGCGCGCCACGCAATATAGAATGATATCCCGTGCAGCGACATATATTGCCTTCCAGCGCCGCCTTTATCTGCGACATCTCCGCGTCAGGGTCGTTGCGCAGCAGGCTCACGAGCACCGTCACGAAGCCCGGCGCGCAATAGCCGCACTGGAAAGCGTTTTCCGCCGACAGCGCCTGCCTGACAATCCGTGTTTCGGGCAGGATGTCGAGCCCTTCCGGGCTGACGATGTCCGCGTCCTCCAGTTGCCAGGCCATGACGAGACAGGCGTTGACCGGCCTTTCGTTCATCAGCACCGAGCAGGCCCCGCACCGCCCCACGCCGCAGGCGACCTTGCTCGCAGTCAGCGACAGCAGATCACGCAGGATTTCCGACAGCCGCGTTTCCGCCGGCACATCAATCGTGCGCTCGACGCCGTTGAGCCGGAAGCTGACGGGCGCGCCGCTCACTGCATCGTCTCCATATGGTCGAGAAGAGCTTCAGCAGAAAGCGGCGAGCGCGACGGCCAATAGCCGATGGCGTCGCCCACCGCGTTGACGATGGCCGGCGTGACAGAGGCGATGCCCAGTTCGCCCACGCCGCGCGGCCCCAGATCATCGCCCTCATCAAGGCTTTCCTGCGCGAAGACGCTCAGCCGCTCGGCCGTGTCGGCAACGCCCGGCATCATGTAGGTGTCCAGGTTCGTCGTGAGATAGGCGCCGTCCCGCATCAGGGAGTCTTCCAGCAAGGTAAACCCGAGACCCTGGATCGCGCCGCCCTCCATCTGGCCGAGATAGGAGGCCACGTCGATCACCGGCCCCGCCGCCGAGTGCAGGTCCAGATCGAGCACGCGCGCCTCCCCGGTCGCGCGCGACACCGCAACGCGCGCGATCGTTGCGCCGAATGCGAAAATGTAGCGGGCGTTGCCGCGGTCATGCTCCGTCTTCGGAAACGCGAAATGCGTCGAAACGCTCGGACGCTCGTCCGGATCAAGCGCCGCCGCGAGATCCACATAACTGATCAGGAGATCGCCGCTGTTCGACCGCCTGTCGGCGATCCCGCCGGCGACCAGACACAGGTCTTCCGGTTCCCGGCCGAGACGCAGGCCAGCGGCCGCTATCATTCGCCGCACAAACTCCGGCGCGGTGCGCCGCGCCGTATTCCACAGCACATAGGAGCCGCGCGACGCGGTCGTTGACCCGGAATCCGGCGCAAGCAGCGTATCGCCGGTTATCGGGCGCACATCGTCGCGCGCGCAACCAACAAAGTCAGCCACCTGACTGACTGTTGCCGCGTGCAACCCTTGTCCGAGTTCGTCGAGCCCCAACAATGCTTCAATACGTCCGTCCTCCGCCAGCCTCAGCACGCCCCCGCCCTCGTCATGCGGGATTGTGCCAAGGCCGTTGCCCTGGTAACTCAGCGCCATGCCGACGCCGACATAGTCGGCGCCGTCCGGCGAAAGCCCCCGCTCGCAGGACCACAGACGACTGGTCATCGCCGCTTCCAGCATTTCATCGCATCGTTCGGTCAGGGAAACGCGTTGCCCCAGAAAGCCCGGCATGCCCGGCGTTCTCAGATTGCGCCGGCGTATGTCATTCGGTGACAGGCCGCAAAGCGCGGCCAGGCGGTCCATCTGGCATTCCACGGCAAATGTCATCTGGTTGGCGCCAAAGCCGCGAAACGCGCCGCCCACGCCATTGTTTGTGTAGGCGAGCCGTCCCCGCGTGCGGATATTGTCTATGACGTATGGACCGGCGGCGTGCTCCAGCGCTGTTTCGAGCACGCCGGGGCTGAGCGACGCGTATGCGCCTGAATCCGAAACAAGGTCCACCTCCTGCGCGACCAGCCGGCCGTCCTTGTCACAACCGGTGCGCATGCGCAGCCGCATCGGATTGCGCTTCGTGCCGGCAAGAACGGATTCCGGGCGATCGAGATGCAGACGAACCGCCTTGCCGCTCTTCAGGGCAAGCAGCGCAAGCGCCGGCTGAACGGTCAATTCGTCCTTGCCGCCAAAAGCGCCGCCTGTCGGACTGGACGTCACCCGAATACGCTCCTCGGGAAGACCGAGTATCCGGGAAAGCTGCATTCGGTCGCGGTAATTGTGCTGGCCGCCGGCCGCAACATGCAGCGTTCCATCGGCTTCCAGGCGCGCATAGCCGCCTTCGGTCTCCAGGAAGCCGTGCATCTGCCGGGGCATTTCATAGATCTCTTCAACGACATGCGCCGCCTCAAGAAACCCGGCGTCGACGTCGCCGCGATCAAGATGCAGTTCGGTCTGCAGATTGCCGGAATCGTGCACAGCCTCGCTCTGAGGCTCAAGCGCAATCTCGGGATCGTCGACCAGCGGAAGCGGTTCGTATGCGACGCGGATAAGCCCAAGCGCGGCTTCGGCCGTCGCGGCGTCAACCGCGGCGACCGCCGCCACCGGATCGCCGGCATAGCGAACCTTGTCGTGACAAAGTGCGGGCTGATCCTGGAACACGATGCCGAAGCCGTTTTCTCCGCGGATATCCCTGTGGGTGACGACGGCTGCGACCCCGGGCAAAGCCTCCGCCGCGCTGACGTCGATGCTTAGCAGTCGCGCATGCGGCACGCCGGCTCTGAGAATTCGTCCGACGAGCATACCATCTTCCCTGACGTCGGTCAGATAGGAGAGCGTTGCGTCGACCTTCTCCGGCATATCCGGACGGGTAAACCAGCGATCGGGAAGCATCTGCTTTCCCAGCGCTATTTCACCGCTAGCAAGCGTGGGCGGCGCTGGATCGGCGTGCACATAATCGGCGACGCCGTCCAGTTTCGCCTTTAACGCATGGACAATCGTTCCGGCCGCAGCCTTGCGGCGATAGGCGCCGCTGCGAAACAAGTCATCCGGCGCCTCGACCTCCCGCATTATCGTTTCCGAAACGGAAGCCCAGTCGCAGGACTCGATGCTCCTTCCCTGCAGCGCCTTTTCCGCCGATACGAGCCGTGACGGCGTCACGACGCCACCGCCGACTGCGATGCGACATTCACCGAGCCGGCTAGAATCAAAGTGGACAACGCCGGCGACTGCAACAACCGAAGGCGTGAACACGCGCCGCAGCCCGACCTTCCGGTGTATCCACACCGCGCCTTCGCCCGGCGCCGTCACATTGACAGAGCACACAATATCCGTCGCCGTCGCCGTCTCGCCAAGCCACTCGGCAAGCGCGATCTCGCGCATTGCGCCGGATCGGAAGACGACGAGCCGCGCCTCAAGCGCTAGCAAAACCGGCAGCAGGCAGCCATTGCGATTGGCGATATTGCCGCCGATCGTGGCGAGGTTACGCACTGCTGGTCCGGCGACCGATCCGATCGCATGGGCAAGCAACGGCGCGCCCGTCTGAAGACCTTCATCACTGGCGACGTCGGAGAGGGTCGTCAGCGCGCCAATGCGAATGTCTCCGCCTTCGGCCACAACGCCTCTCGATTTGGCAATCCCGCCAAGATCGATCAGGATGTCGGGCTTCGCCCCGCCATTCGCCCACAAAAGCTGCAGCGCTGTCGCGCCGGCGACGAAGCAGGCGGTCCCGCCGGCGTCCCGCGCAATCTCCTGCGCTTCCGTCAGACTATCAGGATGAACGACCCGCATACGGCTCAGGACCTCACGGTTCCGAAGCGCACGCCCTTTTCCTTCAGCCAGCGCCGGTAGGCGACAGACGAGGAATCTGCGCGGGTCGGGATTTCGCGGCGCGGTTCGAGCGGCAGCAGCAACGGCCGCTGGTTTTCCACGATGATCCTGTCCTGCAGGAAGATGATCTGCTCGAAATGCAGGATCGAGGTGTGTGACGACTGGTCGTCAACCAGGTACATCACCGGCTGCGCGCGACAGTATCCCTCTTCCATCGGCTGAATGAACAGGGCGATCGCGTCCAGCCGGTCCGGCGCCGTGGGGCAGACCCGATAAAGCATCACGGTGAAGGGCGACGGGACACGATAGGTCAGGTGAACGAAATCGCCCTCGCTTTCCGTCGCCGCGATGCGCGGCTGGAAAAATGTGCAATTAGTGGCCCACACCTCGTCCACGTCGCGGCGGATTTCGCTCTTGTAGACCGGAACTTCCGTGTGGGGTTCAGCGCCCAGAATGTCCGTGTGGACAAATGGAAAATGCGCCATGTCGAGGAAATTCTCGACGACCCTGAGACCGGAAGCCCGCATCGTCACCCAGCCGCAGGGCACGAAACGGCGATCGGCCTCATGCGATTCCTCGATCTCCACAATGTCCTTGTTCGGCGCGCCAAGCGTGGTGAACACGCAGCCATAGCGCTCGCGAACGGGAAGCGGCGGGCCATGTTCGCCATCCTCCATCACCTCGCGGACCACCGGAGTTCCGCCCTCGTTGCGGTAAAGCGCGATATCCTGACCGAGAAGCCGGGTGCGGACCGGTTTCGAGGTCAGATCCGTGGATGTCTCCACGGCGTACCAGTCGTCAAGCACCGCCCTGTCTGTGGTCTTCGTCATCTCATGACCCTTCCTGGCCGGCCTCGGTCCACTGTTTCGATCCGCCCGTATTGGCCGCAAGCCACGCTGCGCGGCGCTCGAACAGGCCGGGCGCTACGCGGTGTATGTCCGCGATGATTTCGGACAGATCCCCGGTTTTCAGTTCTCCGTCATCGACAAGTATCTGGCCGTCGACCATCGTCAGACAGACGTCGCCGCCGCGCACCGCATGGACGAGATTGTGCTGGAGATTGAAATATGGGCCATCGCCGAATAGCAGCGTCATGCGCGGCGTATCGGTTCTGACGGCAATGATGTCGGCCTGCTTGCCTGCTTCGACAGAGCCGATCTCACCGTCGAGCCCGATGGCTTTGGCGCCCAGAATCGTCGCCATTCGCAGACACTGCCAGCTGTCCATGGCGGCGGCGTCGCGATGCCTCAACTTGCCGAGCAGCGAAGCGCCCTTCATCTCCTCGAACATGTCGAAATTGTTGTTTTCCTTTTCGCCGTCCGTTCCGAGCCCGACCGGCACGCCGGCTTCGAGCATGTCCGAAATCGGCGCAATGCCGCTCGCAAGCTTCATGTTGCTGACCGGATTGTGGGCGACCGACACCGGCCTTTGCGAAATCAGCTCCACTTCGCTTTCGTCCAGCCACACGGCGTGGGCGATCATCGCACGCGGCGTCTCGAAGAAGCCAAGATCCTCGAGCGCGAACATCGGTCGCTTGCCATAGCGTTTTTCGAATTCTGCGACCTCGATATCGGCCTCGCTGCAATGGGTGTGGAACCCCGTGCCATGGCGCTTGGCCATCTCGATCGCCCGCTGCTGGCCGGCCTCATCCGCGTAGAAAAGATGTTCGAGCCCGACCCACACATTGACCCGCCCGCCCGCCTTGCGATGCCAGTCCTCGATCAGCGCCTCGTTCATGTCCAGCGTGTCGAAATAGTCGTAGTCCGGATGTTCGCCGACATAGGGCACCGCCACCAGCCGGTTGCCGATCGCCTCGGCGGCCCTGGCGCTGCCGTCCATGTAGCGCCACATGTCGACGACGGTCGTCGTGCCTCCAAGCACCGATTCCGCATAGCAGAGGCGGGAGGCGATCTCCGCTTCGTGCGCTTGCAGCATGCGATGCATCGGGTTGATGTGCAGGGTCAGCCAGTCCCAGACCGGCAGATGCTCCGCCGTGCCTCGAAGAAAGCCGGAATGAGCGTGGGCGTTGACGATGCCCGGCATCAGGAGCGCGTCGGGCAAATGCTTCACGGCGATGTCAGGATGGCGCGAAGACAGATCCTTGCGGTTACCCACGGCCTCGATCCGCCCGTCGCGCACCAGCACAGCGCCATCCGCAACAACCGTGTTGTCGTCATCCATCGTCAACAGATAATTGCCGGAAAGGATCAGTTCGTCTGCAGACATGCCGTCTCCTGTTCAGTCGGTGCGCCGACGCCATGTTCGGACAGTATGAAACTGGCGGCCCGCTCGCCGATCATGGTGACCGGGGCGTGGGTATTGCAGCTGGGTATAACCGGAATGACGGACGCATCGGCGATCGACAGCCCGTCCAGGCCGCGCACGTTCAACCGCGAATCGACCACCGCCATTTCGTCCGAACCCATGGCGCAGGAGCCGCAGCAATGGAAAAAGGTCGAGCAGCCATTGCGAATGAACTCGATCGTCTCCTTGCGGTTCATCGGGTGATCAGGGATCGCGTAACCGCCAAAAAGTTCCGCCATCGCCCCGGTCCGGGACAACTCCATCATCGTGTCGACGGCGACGATCAGCGCTTCAAGATCGTCGGGCTCGGCCAGGAAGTTCGGCTGGATTTCGAGCAGTCCGTCCGGTTCTGTGCTCCAGAGGCGCAAATATCCCCGGCTCTTGGAGTGCATCAGCCCGGCGCCGAACGAGAACAACTCCCCGTCCGCATCGTAGCGGTCGCGCAGAGCCGGTTCGGCGCTGTTGCCCTGCACCGGAAAGGCGTGAACATCGGGCTGCGCCAGATCAGGCCTTGATTTCCAGTTAAGCATCGTGCCGCCGCCATTGTCGGTCACAGGACCAAGCGGCGATTTCGAACGGAACACGCAGGCCTGCACCAGCGGGTGGTCCTGGAAATTGCGTCCGACGCCGGGTAGCGCGCATTTTACCGGCGACCGCAACCGGTGCAGTTCCTCCGCATCGCCGATGCCGGACATCATCAGGAGACGCGGCGTGTCGATTGCGCCCAGCGCCAGGATCACATGGGCGCTGGCGCGCGTCTCGTATACGCCGCCTTCACCGGTATGCCGCACCCCGACGCAGCGCGCTCCGTCCAGAAGAAGCCCGATCGCCTGCGAACCGGTGAGGATCGTCAGCCGCTCCTCATCGAGGATCGGCTTCAGGTAGCCGTCCGCGGAACTGTGCCGCCGTCCCGAACTTATATTGAAGTTCGACGGCGCCGCGCCCTCATTGTCCGGGCCGTTCGGATCGTCAATCAGGGGAATGCCGAGTTCCGCAGCGCCCTCCATCATGCCGCGCGCGACCGGATGCAGGTTACGGCTCGTCTCGATCCGCAAGGGTCCGCCGGCGCCGCGATAGTCATTTGCCCCGCCCTCCCAGTCCTCGCAACGGCGGAACCAGGGCAGGACGTCTTCGAAACTCCAGCCTTCCGCGCCGGCCTCGACCCATGCGTCGTAATCGCGCGGATTTCCGCGATACCACATCAGCGCATTGATGCTGCTCGAACCGCCCAGCACCTTGCCGCGCGGAATGCCGATCACCCGGTTATTGACGAGCGGCGTCGGCGCATAATTGTAGCCCCAGTCGTACTGGCTGCGACCGAGCGGAACCCACCGCGACGGGTCCTCGATTTCCGGCGCGCCGTAGCCGCTCTCGCCGGCTTCGATCAAAAGCACCGTCGCGTCGCTGCCGTCGATGAGGCGTCGCGCCACAACGCAACCGCCGGAGCCGCCGCCGACTACGATGAAGTCATATTCGGGCAGAAGCGGTCTATTCGGTATGATCGTGCCTGCTGTCATCTCTGGCTAAGGTTTCCCCGGCTGAGCGCCTCTAGTTGTGTTCGCTCGGACCCATGATCACCACGCCTTCGGTTTCCTCCACGTGGCGCACGAAAATGTACTTGTCCTCGCGGCCGTCCGAATGCTTGCGCCGGATATCCGGCTCCACCGTGCCGGCGACCTTGGCGACGACGATGTATGGAACATCGGCCGCGAGCCCCGCCGCGCAATGCGCGTCGAATTCTTCAAGCGTGTGCGCGGTAAAAGCGTTGTCGACGCCGGCGCCGCGGGCAATGGCGGCGATATCGACCCTGCCCGACGCCGTATGCGTCGGCGGCCCGCCGATCGACTGGTAGCATTCATTGTCCCAGACGACGACAAAGAGGTTTTTCGGTTGCTCATTGCCGAGTGTCGCGAGGATTCCGAGATTGAACATCATGCCGCCGTCGGTATCGAGCGACACGATGCGGCGGTTGGGAAGACCGGCGGCGAGACCAAAGGCTTCCGGCGTTACGCAACCGAGTTGCTGCTGGAACAGGCTGGCTTCGCGCATGTGCGGCGCCGCGTTGTACCATTCGTCGACACTGGCCCCGAGCGACAGGATCACCAATTCGTCTTTCAGCCGCGCGGCCAGCGCCTTCATGCAGTCATAGCGTTTCATCGCACCACCTCGCCGCCAAGCGCCACCGCAGAATGGTAATAGGCCGAATAGGACCATTCATAGGCGTTGACGATGGCCTGCTCGATCCGCTTCTCCTCGCGCACGACGTCATAGGGAATGCGCAGGGCGTTCAGCACCGGCTCCATCGTTATGCCGTGAGGAATGGCCCACCAGTTGTTTTCGCCCAGTTCACCGCGATAGCTCATCAGCATGATCACAGGTATTCCGGCGCCCAGGCCCATGCGGGCAAGCGGTTCGACCGAGGCGCGCAGTCCGGAATTCTCCATGACCAGCGCCGCGCGCTTGCCCGACAGGAACACGCCGCCGCAGATGGCGGCGCCCTCGCCCTCGTTCGTCACCCGGATGGTGCGAATGTCCGGATCTGCGTCGAGCGCCGGATAGAGTTCCTTGAAAAGCGAGTCGGGCAGGTAGCAGACGACGCTCACTCCCGCCCTTTTCAGTCCGCGTATCACCGCGTCTACAGCCGTTTTTTTCATGCATAATCCTCGTTGTCGGCCGAAAATCGCAAAAACAAGTTGTTCGGAATAGTGCCTGATTTCTGATCAATGAATTGCGTAGAAGGCAACAACTTCGCCATCAGCCCGTGGCCTCCGCCAGCGCCGGCGTCGAATTCACGGAACGCTCGATGGATTGCGCCAGCAATCTTCCCAGAGCCGCCGCGGCGTCCGACATCTCGCGTTCGGATCGCGACAGCAGCATCAGCTTGCGGGTTGGAACCTTTGGATCGCGCAAGGGCACGAAAATCAGGGTTCCGTTGCGGATTTCCTCCTCGACGCCGATCTGCGTCTGCAGCACCGTGCCGAGATTGCGGCGCGCTAGCTCCACCATCAGTTCGATGGAATTGGTGCGCGAGCGGCGCGTGAGATCAATCAGGGTCTGGCTGAAGGCTTCCTCGACGGAGGCGCCCAGCATCAGGCTGGAATCGGAAAGGATGACGCGATCGCCGGACAGGTCGAACAGCTTCAGGCTCCGCCGGCCGGCAAAGCGGCTGCCGGGCAATGCGACCACACCCAACGGCAGGGAGGCGCTCGCGATACGCCGGATCGAATGCGGCGTGTTCACGTCGAAGGCGACGGCCAGATCGCAATCGCCTTCATGCACAGCGTCGGCCGCCTGTTGTGATCCCGTGACCTTTATGTCCACCACGATGGCAGGATAGCGCTTCCAGAATTCCTCCAGAACCGCCGGCATCTGGCCGCGTGCGACGCTCTCCACCACGCTGATCGAAACCGTGCCGCGTTGCAGGCCATGAAGTTCGTTGATTTCGTTACAGGCGCGGCCAAGCTCCGAAAGGCTGATGCGGGCGTGATAGAGCAGCAGTTCGCCGGCGCTTGTCAGTTTCAGTCGCTGGCGCACCCGCTCGAAGAGCGGCGTGCCAAGCTCCTCTTCCAGTTGCCGGATGATCCGGCTGACGGATGACGGCGCGACATTCATCGCCCGGGCTGCCTGACGGATCGACCCCAGCTTGGCGACAAGCTGGAAGTAGTGGGTCCGCGTTGCGACAAGCCCGAGGCGGTAGGGTTCCATCATGCGGTCTCGAACAACGGCACGGTTTCCATTTCAGGCACGAGCACCAGTCCCATATCGGTGATCCGGATTTCGGGAATGACGGAAAGCGGAATCAGGTTGAAGCCCATATAGGCGATGGTGCAGCCGGCCTTCTCCCATTCGACCTTCAGCGCCTTGACCTCTTCGGCGACCTCGCCCACGCGCTTGTCGGAAAGCAGGCCGGCGATCGGCAGCGGCAGCATCGCCTTTATCTCGCCGTCAGCGACCACGCAGACCCCGCCCTGATGGTCCTCGATCGCCCTGAGCGCGACTTGCATGTCTGCCTCGTTCGTGCCGGCGATGATGATGTTGTGGCTGTCGTGACCGACGGAGGATGCGACGGCGCCCTGCTTCAGGCCGAAATTGTTGAGCAGGCCGCGCGAAACGTTGCCGTTCGATTTGCCGTGCCGCTCGATCACGCTGACAAAGCAGAGATCATGCCGGTCAAAATGCGACTGCCAGTCATTGGCCGGATCCAGCGTTATCTTCACATGTCCAAGTTCGATGCCCGGCAATTCCGTCCGGATGGCGTGCGCGGTCACCTTTTCCGTCGGCAACTCCGGAGCGAGCGTGATTTCAGTCGGCAGCTTGACCGTATGATACGCCGCATCCGGATAGCGGTAGGGGTTCGACAGCGCCGCGTCGAGCAGCGGCGTGATCGCCTTGTTTTCCACCATGAGCTCGCCCCCGTACCAGGTGTTCACCGGCTCCAGGTCGTCGGTCAGCAGCACGACGTCAGCGCGCCGGCCGCCGCCCATGCCGCCAAATTCGTTCTCCATTCCATAGCGCGTCGCCCCGTGCAGCGATCCCATCGACCAGGCCTGTTCCCGCGTCATGCCGGCTTTGACGGCCTGCCGCGTCACCCAGTCCTGCCCGAAGATCAGCAGGTCGTCCGCGTCGCGATCGTCCGTGCAGACGCAAACGCGCTTGTGCGACGCGCCGAGTTCGGTGATCGTCTTGATGGCTTCCGGCAAACTGTGCCAGGGCGTCGTCGGCGGACCGCCTCGCAGGAACAGCCATATGCCGGCTTCAAGCAGGTCGTCTGCGATCTCGCGGTCGATCGCCTCATGCGTGTCGGTCACGCCGGCTGCCGCGTAGGCCGCGACGAACTGGCGTCCGTAGATGTGGCCACACACCGGCCGGCCGCGTTCAAGCGCAGCAGCGATAATCGCGTGGCTGCGTTCGTCGCTCATGGCCACCGGCACGAAATCCATCTTTTCCCCGAGCGCCACAGCCTCCGGCCATTTGTCGAAAATCGCGGCGATCTTGTCCGGCGTCAGGTCGCCGCCGGCGGTCTCGAGTTCCGGCGAGGTCGCCGGCACGGTGCTCGGAACGGTCAGGAAGATCGAAAGCGGCGCCTGGCGCGCATCCTCGAGCATCGCCTCGACGCCCGCGACGTCCATCACGTTGCCGATTTCGTGGCTGTCGCAGAAGATGGTCGTCGTGCCGTTGAGGAGCGCTGCTTCGGCGTAGGCGCAAGCCGTAATCATGCTGGATTCGACATGGATGTGCGGATCCACCAACCCCGGAGCGATGATGCCGCCGGCGGCGTCGTAAATCTTTGCGTCGCCGCCCTTGTAGGTTCCCTTGGGCTGCACGGCGGCGATCCGCCCGCCGGAGATCCAGATTTCCTTGTCCGGCAGGATTCGCTCCGAATAGGTCGAGAGCACCCTTGCGTCACCGATCACAAGGTCCGGTTCCTGCCGGCCGAACGCCACGTCGGCGAGCTTGCGGGTCATGGTGGAGAGAGGGGCGACTGAAAATCGTGTGATCGTGCTCATCGCGACAGATATCCTGCTTCAGTGATAGTCGGGAATGCCGGGCATGGTGGTGAACTTTTCAAGGTTGCGGAAACGCCTGATCCACCGTCGAAGCGCCGGAAACTCGTCATGGTCGATTCCGAAATCACGGCTGAGCGCAAAGGACGGGAAAAGGGCGAGGTCGGCCAGCGTCACATGATCGCCGACAAACCACTCGCCGTTTTCATAGCCGCGCTTCGTCATGTGATCGTCCATGATGCGAAAAGCTTTCCGGCTCGCCTCTTTCAGGGGTGCGTCGACTCCGGTCGTCCCGAAAAGCGACTGCAGCCGGGCCTGCGAAGCAGCGCCGAGGGCCGAGCTCGAAAAGTTGAGCCACATCATGACCCGACCGAAATCGGCGCTGTCCTCGGGCAGCCAGGTGTTCGCGCCATCATAGGTTTTTGCGAGATAGGCCAGCAGCGCGTCTGCGCCATGCAACACCAGATCCCCGTCCTTCAGGACGGGCAGCTGTCCAAGCGGGTTCAGGGCAAGCATGTGAGGCTGCTTTTCCTCCTGACCCGGAACCATGTCGATCGGATGCGGCTCCCACTCAAGGCCCAGCATGGTCATCAGCAACCGAACCCGGTAACAGTGCTCGTCGAGTTCGTAATCGTACAGCGTAATCACGGACATCAGGCGACCTCCGCCGTCGTCATTTGCGCAGAAATCGCCTCATCCGGCGCGTCGTCTTCCAGGCTTCGCCGCAAAGTTTCAAGCCACCCGGAAAAGTGCGCCTGACCGGCGCCGGCGTAGGTCGCCTGCGGACCTGCGATCACGACATGGAGGGCTGTCCGGGAAGGATTAACAGTCTGAACGCCGATATAGAGCCTGTCCTCGCCCGACGTCAGTGTCCAGACGACGTCGGAGACCGCGGTGAAGACCGTTTCTCCTTCTGAACCGGAAAAACCGGGCATCGATGCAGTTTCCAGCGTTTCACGGACAAAAGCGGCCGGACAATCGACATAGAGGCTGCGCAGAGGGGTGACTTCGTCTGTTTCGCCGGGAATTGCCTCGTCCGGAACCGCGTCGGACAGGGTCGACCAGACAATGCCGTTTGCCTCACTCGTCACATAGGTTGGCACCTTGATCGTCTGCGGCACATCGAGATCGGGATGGGCCGGTATGTAGCGGCACTGGCCGGCCGTATCGTATTGCCAGCCGTGATAGAGACAGGCGATATGGTCGCCGCGCACGAAGCCGAGACTCATGCGCATGCCGCGATGCGGACAGCGATCTTCCCAGGTATGCGCGACACCGCTGGTGTCACGCCACACAACCACCTCGTTGCCGTCGACCACCGCGCCGGCGGAAGCGCCTGCTTCGATCTCCGACGATAGGGCGACAGGAATCCAACCGGTCGGAGCCGTCATGCCAATTTCTCCTTGGTCTTGCCGGACAGAAGAGCTGCGCCGGACTTTCTTTCCACATCCAGAACAATGCAATCATGCGGCCCGAGGCTGCAGGCCATCTCGAAGGCGTCCACGAGGTCATGAGCGCCTTCCACCGCAACGCTTACGGCCTGATTGCTGCATTCGCCGAATACGTAGCCGAGATCGAGACGCCGTGCGCGATGCGTGGCGAACTCCAGAAAGCTGTCGGCCTGAAGGCTCCCGAAAAAGGTGAACTGCACCGCTTCAGTCATTGCAGGCGCGACCATTTAGACGCTTGTTCCGACATGTCTCGGCAGATACTCTTTCGGATGCAGAATTGATCACGATGAACCCGTACTCGATGCCTAATTATTAGAATATTGCCTAATAATTAGTCTTGCATTATTCGTAGGCATTCTAGTCCGCGCGCGCTTCCGCTTTCAAGTGGTTTTTTGATCCAGGCTGTTGCGTTTGACGCATGACAGCGTTCAAAAAATTCTCTCTATTCCGAACAACTGCTTTTTGTCAGGCTGCTCTGCGGACCGTTTTTCCAATCGAAAACAAGCAGTAATCCCTTGGAGTTTGAACCGGTCCGGCCTGCCGTCGCGAGCGTGGGCCTGGCCTGCTCGCGTTCACGGCTCAGTCGACCTTCGTGAAAGCGCACCATGGCGGAGCAGGCGCGGCTTTGAAGCATCGCGGTTGGCACAATTGTTGCGTTGCAAATCGCAGTTATTCTCGATCGGCACGAACGGCGCGGTCCCGGACTGCCGGTCTCCTGTAGAAAGAAAAGGGAACCTCATGGTCAATCTACGTAACCTTTCCCGCCGCGGATTCCTCAATATGAGCGCCGCCGGCGCCGCTTCGACATTCCTGCCGAGCGGTCTTATGAGGCAGGCGGCAGCCGCCGAGCCATTGCCGGCGATCAAGGAAGAGGACGCCGTCCTCGGTTTTGGTCACGTCGGCCCGATCACCGACGAAGGCTGGACCTGGAGCCACCACCAGGGTCTGCTTGCCTGCAAGGAAGCCTATCCCAACCTGAAGAACATCCTCGAAGTCGAAAACGTCCCCTACTCCTCCGACGCGACGCGCACCTACCGGCAGTTCGTCAAGGAAGGCGCGAACATGATCTTCGACACCTCGTCCACCGGCGACTTCCTGCACGAAGTCGTCAAGCGGGCGCCGGAAGTCGCATTCATGGAGTGTAACGGCCACGTCCTGATGGACAATCTCGGCTGGTACTATCTTGCCCACTGGTATCCGACCTATGTCATCGGCGTCGCCGCCGGCCACCTCAGCAAGACCGGCAAGCTCGGCTACGTCGCTTCCTTCCCGGTCGCTTCCGTCTATTGCAGCACCAACGCCTTCATCATGGGCGCGCGCACCGTCAATCCGGACGCGACGCTGCAGACGATCGTAATCAACTCCTGGTTCGACCCGCAGGCCGCGACCCAGGCCGGCACGGCGCTGGTCGACAATGGTTGCGACTTCCTGTTCGGCATCATGGACGAGGCGGGATACCTGCAGGTCGCCGAGAAGCGCAATGTCTGGGCGGCCATGTGGAACACCGACATCCGTCGCTACGGTCCGAACGCCTACGTTTCCTCCGTCATCATCGACTTCAAGGACTTCTACGTCGATCAGGTGGGCAAGCGTCTTGCCGGCGAATGGACTCCGGGCGAACATCTCCTGCCGCTGGGCGGCGGGGTTGACCGTGACGCATGGGGACAGAACGTTCCGCAGGAAGTCGGCGACGCCGCCGACGCCGTGCGCCAGAAGATGCTCGACGGCTGGTCGCCCTTCGTCGGCGAACTGAAGGACGTCAACGGCGAAGTCCGCGTGCCGGAAGGCCAGAGGATGACGGAAATGGAACTCTACAACTGGGATTGGTCCGTCGAAGGCGTCACCGGCCTTTCCAGCTGACGCAACGCAATCATGCCAGCGGACCGGGCGGAACCAACCGCCCGGTCCCTCTCCTCGGTTTTTCAAAGCCTGGCGTCAGGTCACATTGAATGAATGAAGCAGCCCCACATTTCACCCCGCCCGCCGGCACGCCGCCGATCGTTCAGCTGAAGGGGATTGCAAAATATTTTCCGGGCGTCATCGCCAATCAGGACGTCGACCTCGAAGTCTATCCGGGTGAAATCCACGCCCTGCTCGGCGAAAACGGCGCCGGCAAATCAACGCTCATGAACATCCTCACCGGCATTTACCAGGCCGACGCCGGCGAGATCATCATCGACGGCTACAAGCGCGAATTCGCGTCGCCGCAACAGGCCATCGCCGCCGGGATCGGCATGGTTCACCAGCACTTCAAGCTGGTGCAGGCCTTCACTGTCGCGGAAAACATCCATCTCGGCTGGGACGAGACCCCGCGCAGGGCGTCCGCCGCAAAACTCGAACGGCGCACGGCGGATCTCGCCAAACGCTTCAATCTGCAGGTGCGCCCGGGCGCGCGCATCAGCGATCTGTCCACCGGCGAACAGCAGCGCGTCGAGATCCTCAGGGTTCTGGCGCGCCAGGCGCGCGTTCTCATTCTCGACGAACCGACTGCGGTGTTGACGCCCGCGGAAGCGCGCGAGCTCTTCAGCGCGCTGCGGAACTTCGTCGCCGAAGGCAACGCCGTCTTCTTCATCAGCCACAAGCTTGATGAAGTCCTCGAAATTTCCGACAGGATCACAATCCTGCGCGGCGGCAGGAAGATCGCCACCGAAAAGGCGTCCGACTGCGACCCGCGCATGCTCGCAAAACTGATGGTGGGGCGCGACATCGTTCTCGACGACATGCGCGCCCGGCCGCAAGGCGCGGCGCCGGTTTCGAAAGAGCCGGTTTTGAGCCTGAAAAACGTGACGGCCAGGGGCGACGACGGTTCCCCGGCCCTGCACGATATCAATCTGGCCGTCCACGCCGGTGAAATCGTCGGCGTCGCCGGCGTCGCGGGCAACGGCCAGCGCGAGCTCAGCCAGGTGCTGACCGGCGTGCGGCCCGCTGCCTCCGGCCAGATCGTCGTCGACGGCAAGCCCATGAGCGGACGCAACGCCGCAGCTTATGCGGCGGGCGGCATCGGCCATATCCCGGAAGACCGGCTTCACAGCGGTCTCGCGCCGGCGCTCAGCATCACGATCAACGCTGTCATGCGCGAATATATGAAGCCGCCCATCACCAATGCCGGCGTCTACAATCCCGGCGCCGCCACAGCCCTGTCGAAGGAGATCGCCGAGGCGGCGGACGTCATGATCCCCGACTACGGCATGCCGATCCGAAATCTTTCCGGCGGCAACCAGCAGCGCCTCGTCGCCCGCCGCGAAATGCGGATCGCCAACAAGGTGCTGGTGGCCGCCTATCCGAGCCGCGGTCTCGACGTCGGCGCGATCAACACCATGCTGCGCTACATCGTCGAACTGCGCGACGCCGGCGCCGGCATCGTACTCATCTCGGAGGAACTGGAAGAATTGCTCAACCTCTCCGATCGCATCGCCGTCCTCTATGAGGGCCGGATCATGGGCGAACTGGAAAATCAGAACATCGACATCGACGAGATCGGCCTTCTCATGGGCGGCAGAACCCAGTCCGAGAAAACCCGGGAGGTCGCCTGACATGTTCGGTAACTGGCGTTTCCAGAGGCTCCCGTCCGCCCATCCCGGCGTCGCCTTCGGCGCGCGCGCAGCAGCCGTCATCGCCGCGCTGGTCTTCACCGGCATCATTCTCGCCATCGCGGGCGCCAATCCGATCGAGCTTGCCGGCGAAGTGATCGATTCGTCGTTCGGATCATCCTTCGGACTGGAGGATCTCGCCCTCCTCTTCATCCCGCTGATACTGACCGGCCTCGCCGTCACCGTCGCCCAGCAGATCGGCACCTGGAATATCGGCGCAGAGGGCCAGTTCTATCTCGGCGCCTTTTCGGCGACGGCCGTCGGCCTGTTCGTGCCCGGTCCGCCGGCGCTGATTCTCGTGCTGATGTTTGTCGCCGGCGTCGTCGGCGGCATGCTGTGGATCCTTGTGCCTACGCTCGCCCGCGCCTACGCCAACGTCAACGAACTCATCACCACGCTGCTGCTCAATTTCGTGGCGGCGCTTCTCGTCTACTACGTTTCGACCGGCCCCTGGCGCGACCGCGTGGGCCTCGCCAATTCGGCGACGCCGCGGCTCTCGGCCGAAGTTCCGGAATTCTGGGGCATAGTTCACTGGGGCCTGCCGGTCGCGGTCCTCGTCGTCATCGCCACGGCCGCCGTCTTTACCTTCTCCAGGTGGGGCTACGAGGTGCGCCTCTCCGGCTCCAATCCGTCGGCCGCCAAATATGCGGGCATTCCGGTTCGCCGGCATCTCATCACCGTCATGCTCTTGTCTGGCGGCATTGCCGGGCTTGCCGGCATGCTGGAGATCGCCGGCACGGTTCACCGGCTGCAGGGCGGCATCTCCAACAATTTCGGCTATCTCGGCATCATGGTCGCGGTTCTGGCGCGCGGCTCCAGCATCGGCGTGATCTTCTCCGCCGCATTGATGGCCTTCATTCTCAATTCCGGGATCATTCTTCAGACACAGGGGCTGACGACCTCCGCGGTGCTGGCCATGACCGGGCTGATCCTGTTCCTGACGGCGATCGGCGACGAACTCTCGCATTATCGCATCACGCGGGAAAAGACCTAGGAGCGCGACCATGGATCTCTTGACCGGACTGCTCACCACGGCCTTTCTCGCAGGCGGCGTTCTGGCCCTGGCGGCGCTCGGCGAAGTGCTCGCCGAGCGCGTCGGCGTCGTCAATCTCGGCGTTGAGGGGCTTATGGCCATGGGCGCCGTTACCGGCATCGCGACCGTCGCCGCGACGCCTGTTCCCATCTTCGGCTTTCTCGCGGCCCTTCTCGTCGGCGCTGTCTTCGGCGCGATCTTCGCATTCGCAACTGTCATCGTGCGCGCCAACCAGGTGCTGTGCGGCCTGGCGCTGACCCTCATGGGCACCGGCCTCGCCTCGACGATCGGCCGCAACTATTCGGGCATGCCGGCCCGCGCGAGCTTCGAGGGCGTCTCGATCCCGCTTCTCGACCAGATTCCGATCCTCGGCCGGGCGCTGTTCTCGCAGAACATCCTCGTCTACCTGATCTACATCATCCTGCCGATCGGCCTGTCCTACCTGATGTTCTACACGCGCCACGGCCTCAATCTGCGCGCCGTCGGCGAAAATCCGGCTGCAGCCGACGCCGCAGG
Organism: Flavimaribacter sediminis; assembly: GCF_019492055.1. Lineage (GTDB taxonomy): Bacteria > Pseudomonadota > Alphaproteobacteria > Rhizobiales > Rhizobiaceae > Flavimaribacter > Flavimaribacter sediminis. Next base: position 288,613 of record NZ_JAICBX010000003.1, read on the forward strand.
CATCCCGGTAATCCTGATCCGCTTCACCTATGTCACCGCCGGCGCCGCGCTCGCCGCCGGCGCCGGCGCCTATCTCACGCTCGCCTTCGTCCCCTCCTGGTCGGACGGCGTGGTCGCCGGTCGCGGCTGGATTGCTGTGGCGCTGGTGATCTTCGCCGGCTACCGTCCGGTCGCAGCAGCTCTTTCCGGCCTGCTCTTCGGGCTCATCACGGCGCTTGGCTTTGTCGGCCAGGCCCGTGGCTGGCCGGTCGCCTCGGCGATCCTTTCCATGCTGCCCTATCTCGGCACCATGGCCTTCATCATCGTGCCGGTTCTGGCCTGGCACAGGATGCGCCGCGTGCTGGCGGCCCCCGCGGCGCTCGCCGTTCCCTACTACCGCGACATGCGCTGACCATGACGACCAGGCTCTTCAGGAACATCAGCCATCTCGCAACCTTCGACGACGCGGGGACGGAAATTACGGACGGCGCGATCCTGATCCGCGACAATGTCATCGAAGCGGTCGGCGCGACAGCCGAACTCGGCGACAGCCAGGCCGACGAAGTGCTCGATCTTTCCGGCCACATTGTCATGCCCGGCATGGTGAACATCCATCACCACATGTACCAGAACCTCACCCGCGTCATGGTGCAGGACGATGAACTGCTGGTCTGGCTGAAGACGCTCTATCCGATCTGGAGCCACCTTGATGACGAGGCGATGGGCGTTTCGGCCCGCGTCGCCATGGCCGAGCTGATCGCGTCGGGTTGCACGACCACCTCCGACCATCTTTATATTCTGCCCAACAACTGCACGCTCGATTCCACTATCGACGCGGCCCGCGAAATCGGCATGCGCTTTCACGCCGCCCGCGGCGCCATGTCGCGCGGCGAGAGCCAGGGCGGCCTGCCGCCTGACCGCTGCGTCGAAAAGGAAGACGATATCCTGAAGGACGCGGAACGGCTGATTGGTGAATACCACGACAACAGCCGGCACTCGATGAGCCGGATCATTCTCGCGCCCTGTTCGCCTTTTTCCGTAACGCCAGACCTGATGAAGGACGCGGCGGCGCTTGCAAGACGCCATCCGGGCGTACGTCTCCACTCGCATCTCGCAGAGGACCTGTTCGAGGAAGATTACTGCCACGACGTCTACGGCATGCGCTCGGTCGGGTTCGCAGAATCCGTCAACTGGCTCGGTCCGGATGTCTGGTTCGCCCACTCTATCTTCATGACCGGCGAGGAAATCGACCTGTTCGCCGAAACCGGCACCGGCGTCGCCCATTGCCCCTCGGCGAACATGCGATGCGGACAGGGGATCGCCAAGATCCGCGAAATGCTCGACAAGGGCGTCAATGTCGGCCTGGGCGTGGACGGATCGGCGTCCAACGACACGTCGAACATGTTCATGGAGGCGCGGCTCGCCATGATGCTGCAGCGCGTCGCCCCCAACAAATATCTCTCCGAAAAACCGGGCGGGCGCGGCGGCTTCGGCGGCACGCCCAGCGCGTTGTCCGCCCGCGAGGCGCTGACCATGGCGACGCGCGGCAGCGCGGCTATTCTTGGCCGCGACGATATCGGCTATCTGGCGCCGGGCATGAGCGCGGATTTCATTGCGGTGAAACTGCGCCAGCTCGGCCTGTCGGGCACAAAACGCGATCCGCTGGCGGCCCTCGTCATGTGCGGGCCTTTCAAAGTCGACTATTCTTTCATCAATGGCCGTGAAATAATCACCCAGGGCGAATTCCGGGATGTCGACATCCCGGCATGGCTTGAAAAGCACGAAGACGTCATGGACAGGATCTACAGTCACTAAGGAGAACTGGCATGAGCACGATTGCGGAAAAAGCGGCTCTCGATCAGTGGTACGTGATCGACACCGAAGCGGATATCCCCTACGGCGCGTCCACCAACCGGCTGCTTGGCGTCGACCTTCAGGTGACCCGCAGCAAGGATGGCGAGGTTGTCGTCAAGGCCGCCGGCCGCGAAGAGCCGCTGGCCATCGAACGGCGTTTCGGCTTCATCTGGACGACGCTCGGCGCGCCTGAACGCGATATCTTTCCGGTTCCCGAAACCGACGAGCCGGACCGTCGTTACGTCCCTTGTGGCGCGGTGTCCGTGAAAGCATCAGGTCTGAGAATTGTCGAGAATTTCCTTGATCTCGCGCATTTCCCCTTCGTGCACACCGACATTCTGGGATCCGAGCCGCATACGGAAGTCACCCACTACAATGCCGAGATTCGCCGCGACGTCGACGAGGTATGGGCGACGAATTGCCAGTTCTTCCAGCCGCAGGCGGCGCTTTCGGCCAAGGAAGGCATCATGACGCAATATATCTACCGGGTCATGACGCCGTTCACGACGCTGCTCTACAAGACCTGCCCGAACGCCGCCAATCGCTGGGACGTGATCTGCCTGTTCGTGCAGCCGGTGGAAGAGGATTTCTGCCGGGCGCATCCGGTCATGTACCTCATCGACGACGAGTCGACGCTCGCCTCGCTGGTTCACTTCCAGCAGCTCATCTTCCTTCAGGATCGCATCATTCTGGAGAACCAGCGGCCAATCCTGCTGCCTTTGGAACCGCGCGCTGAAATTCCGACCCGCGCCGACGCCACCTCGATCGCCTATCGCCGCTGGCTGAAGGAAAAGGGAATCACCTACGGAACGACCCTTCAGGCCGCCTGACCCGTGAACCTCCAGGACAGGACTCTGCTGGCTTCGGGATTCCACGCGCCGGAACCGGGCGTCGTGGAAGTGCTCGAGGACGCCCTGATCGCCATCGACGACGCCGGAACCATCGTCTCGGTCATGAAAAAAGGCGACGTGGGCTACGATGCAGCTTACGAAAAGGCCCGTTCGAAACAGCGGCTTTCGACACTGCCGTCCGGCTCCTGGCTTCTGCCCGGCATGGTCGACCTGCACATCCATGCGCCGCAATATCCGCAGCTCGGAAATGCGCTGGACGTGCCGCTGGAAGTCTGGCTGGAGCGCTACACCTTCCCGCTTGAGGCGCGTTACCAGGACGCTGCCTTCGCGAAACGGGCCTATTCCGTCCTTGTCGACGACCTCATCGCCAACGGAACGACGACCGCGCTCTATTTCGCCACCATCCATGACGAGGCGACGCGTCTGCTCGCCGACATCTGCCTGGAAAAGGGCCAGCGCGCCCTTATCGGCAAGGTGGTCATGGACAATCCCGACCAGTGCCCGGACTACTACCGCGACGCGTCTACCGATGCGGCTCTGTCCCAGACACGCGCCTTCATCGACTATGTCCGCGCGCATCCGGACAACGGAGACGGCCGGGTGCAGCCGGTCGTCACGCCGCGCTTCATACCCTCCTGCACCGACGAGGCGCTGGAAGGGCTGGGCGCGATCGCGAAAGACTGCGGCTGCCACGTCCAGACGCATTGTTCGGAGAGCGACTGGGAACATGGCTACGTGCTTGCCCGGCACGGCGTGACGGATACGGCGAGCCTCGACCGCTTCGGCCTTCTTGGCCGCCGCAGCGTGCTCGCGCATTCCAACTTCCTCACCCGAGAAGACATGGAGACGGTCAAGGTTCGGCAGGCCGCCGTCGCCCACTGCCCGCTCTCCAACGCCTATTTTGCAAACGCCGTCTTTCCGCTTCGCGCGGCGCTCGAAAAAGGCCTGCATGTCGGATTGGGCACCGATATTTCCGGTGGCCCAAGCGCCTCGCTCTTTGAAAACTGTCGCGCTGCTGTCATGGCTTCGCGCATGCTTGAAAGCGGCGTCGATCCGGCGCTGCCGGCCGAACAGCGCGGCGCCGGCGGCAATGCCAGGATCGACTTCCGCGACGCTTTCTACCTCGCCACTGCCGGTGGCGGCGTCGCCCTCGATCTACCGGTCGGCCTGTTTGCGCCCGGCTATCGCTTCGACGCCATCGCCATCGACACGAACGCCGCTGACGGGACGATCCGTCTCTGGGACGAACTCGATTCCGGCGACCACATACTCCAGAAGATCATCAACACGGCGTCACGCGCCAACATCGCCGATGTCTGGATTGACGCAAAAACGGTGGCCTGACCTTGCCCGCAAAAGCCGTATTCGCTACGGAAGTCTCAACCTTTTGTGGATTGGCGCAACTCGGAGGACAACACAACATGGTTGCAGTTCGATTGACCGGCATTCTGGCCGCACTTGTCATTGCGTGCGGATCGACAGTTGCGGCTGCGGCGCAAGATGCGGAAAAAGCCATCGAGATTGGCACGATGTTCAACACCACGGGCATGATCGCTCCGTTGGGCGCCCCTTCCGACAAGGGCGCGAAGCTCGCAATTGCCGAGATTAACGACAATGGCGGCGTCCTGGGCCGGAAACTCCTGCAAAAAGACGCGCCGACAAACAGTGTTTTGAGCGACATCCACGCCGCCAGTCACACGCTCGTATCCGACAATCCTGATCTTGTCGGCGTCGTAGGCTTTGTCGATTCCGGCAGCGTCCTGGCCGCCGCCCCGGATATCGTGGACGCCAAAATGACGTTCATCACAAGCGGAGCAACCTCGCCGCAATTGCCATCGGAAGTCCCGACATATCTCTATCTTGCCTGTTTTGGCGACAACGTTCAGGCGGCCGCGGCGGCGCAATGGGTCTATGAGGAGCAAAAAGCGCGCTACGTCACGGTCTACGTCGAGACCGACAAGCTCTATCCGCGCCTCCTGCAGGGCTATTTCCGCGCGAGCTTCGAAATGTACGGCGGCGTGGTCAGGGCTGTCCATGCGGTCGATCCATCCGACAGGACCGGCAAGATCCAGCTTCCTCATACGTCCGACGTGGTGTTTCTCAGCACGGAATCGGCCGAAAACGCCCTGGTGATCATCAAGAAGCTGCGCGAGCACGGGTATGAAGGCCTGATCGTCGGCGGCGACGGCTACGACGCGCCGGAAGTCTGGGCGGAGAATCCCGATATCGGAGAAATCGTCTACACCACCCACGCCTATCTCGGCGAAAGCAACAAGAATGAACAGGTGCGCGCTTTCGTCAGCGCCTATGAGGCGGCCTATCCCGGAGAAAAGCCGACCGCTTTCGCAGCCCTCGCCTATGACGCGATCGGCCTCGTCAAGGCGGCGATCGAAGGCGCCGGCGATGCGACGCGGGAAGGCCTTTTGAACGGTCTCGGAGGGATCGAAGACTATCAGGGCGTCACCGGCCTGATTTCCTACCCGCAAGGCAGCCGCATTCCGGTCAAAAGCGTCACAATCATGGGCGTCGACAAGGGCAATCTCAATTTCCTTGGCGAGATCACGCCGCGTCTCGTACCAACTCCCTAGAGACACAGACCCCGGGCGATCGGAAACCAGGCGCGCCGCGCGAACTCGTCGGCGTCCGGCCGTTCGGCAAGCGTCAAGGCCATATAGGCCGCATGCCGCAATCCGCCATTGATGACGGCCGATGCGATCTCCGGATCGATATCCGGATGGATCTCACCCTGCTTCTGGGCATTGGCGATATTGCGCGCGCCGGCTGCGATGATCCGGTTGCGTCGATCGGTTTCGACCGCCGCCGCCTCGCCGCCACTGGCCAGACGGCCGATAATCATCGGAGCCAGCGGATCGGTGAATAGAAACTGCACGGCGATCGAGAAGCGTCTCAACTCGCGTTCGCGCCACGGCGCGTCGCTCTCCATCCGCGCCATGACGATCGCGTCGAAACGGTCGTAGAAATCGGAGACCAGCGCCGAGACCAGTCCGGTTTTCGATCCGAAATAGTGATAGGCGAGACCGACCGAGGTCCCTGCGCGTCGCGCAACGTCAGCCATTTCGAAATGACCGTTGCCTTCGACAAAGGCCGCGCTGGCTGCTTCCAGGATCTGTTTATGGCTGCCATTCGAACGATTCATGACACAATTTTCACGCAACTTTCCATTGACTTTCACGCTATGCTATTATTGAACTGAATTCAATTCAAGCCAAACCAGCCTTAGTCAAAGTATGGAAAGGCGCTCATAACAATGACGAATGTCGAAGCCTCAATCCACAAACCTCTTCTGGTCGATCTCGACAACTTCCGCCCCGATCCGCATCGGGGTTACGCTCTATACCGGCCGCAAACCGCAGTGATCGACTTTGGAGACGGCGTTGCGAGCGCCATCCGCCACGATGACGTCGTCGCCATGATGACCGATCCCCGCACGCGTCAACTCGAAACCGAAGCCTTGACGTTTCGCGGCGTCAGTTCCGGCGCGCTCCACGATTTCTTTTCACACAGCCTGCTGCTCTCCAATCCGCCGGACCATGCCCGCCGCCGGGCGCCGCTTTCGCGCACTTTTGCTTCAAAGCTGATGGAGCTATGGCGCCCGCGCGTTCGAGAACTGGTCGAAGGCATGATCGACGAAGCTGCGAAAGACGACGAATTCGATGTCCTGACGCGGATCGCGTCGCCTCTGCCGTCGCGGATCATTGCCGAAATCCTCGGTGCGCCGGAAGAGGACGCGCCGCGCTTTGCCGAAATGGTCTACACCATGTCGCGCGGCCTGGGCGGGTTTCGCATGGAGGATTTCCCTGGCATCGAAACAGCTGCGCGCGATCTCTGCGACTACGTGGAAAATCTGCTGGAAGAGCGACGCCGGGCGCCCCGCGACGACTTTCTCTCCCACTATCTCGAGCGGGTGTCGGGCGAGGACGGGCTCGATCCGAAAGAGACGGTGATCCAGGTGGTCAGCCTGATCATCGGCGGTAGCGACACGACCCGCTTCGCCTTCACGATGCTCGTCTCTCTTCTTTTGACCCACCGCAACCAGTGGGAAGACCTGTGCCGCGATCCCGACCTTGTTCCCGGCGCGGTTCGCGAGGGCCTGCGCTACGAACCCTCCGTGGGATCGATCGCCCGCGTCGTCCTCGAACCACTGGACATCGGCGGCGTCGCGTTCAAGCCCGGAGCGCTCATGCAACTGTCGATGCTGTCGGCGCAACGCGATGAAAGGATATTCGCCGATCCGCAGCGATTCGACATCAGGCGCGAGGATCATCCGCGCTGGAGCGTGAGTTTCGGCATGGGCGCGCATCGCTGCCTTGGCGAGGCGCTGGCCCGCGCGGAACTGGAGGAAGCGCTTGCCGCCCTCGCCCGCAAGCTGCCGAACCTCGCTCTGGCCGGTGAGCCTGCGAGAGCAAAAGGCCATGTCGGCATTCGCGGCGTCGGGCCGTTGATCGTCAAATCCCGGTCGTGACGACGACCTTTCCGTGCTTTTCGCGCGGTTTGCTCAGATAATCGAAGGCTTCCTTGTATTCCTCCATCGGGTAGACCCGGTCGATGCTGGGCGCGAGGCGGCCGGAACCGATCATCTCATAGACGAAATCCATGCCCCGCCGGCAGGTCTCCGGATTTTCAACGTAGTTGAACAGCGAATAGGGATGGAACACAGCGTTCTTCTGGAACATGTCGATGATCGGCAAGCTCGGAAACTGTTCGTCGAGCGTGCCGTAGAAGAAGATCCGGGAATCCCGCGCCAGCGCCGGGCTGTAGCGGTGAATGAGGCTTGCGCCAACCGGATCAAAGACGGCGTCCACGCCGTGACTGTCCGTCATGTGGTCGATCGCGGCGGCGATTTCAGTTTCCTCGCCGGTGACGATGACATGGTTGGCGCCCATCTCCTTGAGATAGTCCGTATTGCGTTCGAAACGCGTCGTGCCGATCATGTTCGCGCCCAGAATCTTGCCGATCTGCAGTGCGGCGGCGCCTGCCGTGCTGGTGGCGGCCGTCACGAGCACATGGCTGCCCGGACCAACCCTGGAGACCTCACCGAGCGGGAAAAACGCCGTCATGTATTGCATCCAGATGGAGGCGCTTTCCACCGCGCTCAGACCTTCCGGCGCCTTGGCGACGAAGCGCTGGTCGATGACCAGGGATTCCGTGCTGGCGCCGCGATTGCCGTAGAAATAAGGCAGCGTCCCCATGCGCTCGCCAAGCTTGACGCCTTCGACGCCCGGACCGATCGCGTCCACGATGCCCGCCGCCTCGATGCCCACGCGCGCCGGAAATTCGGGAAAACTGAAGGAATAGCGGTCCCACATCAGGTCCATGTCGCCCCAGTTGAGCGCGAAGGCCTCGACAGCGAGGCGAATTTCGCCCTCACCCGGTTCCTCCAGCGCGACGTCCTCCAGGGACAGGCTCTCATACCCCTTGTAATCGTGCAAAAGCCAGGCGCGCGGCATCATTATCCCTTCTCTCAAAATTTTAGTTACACTAAAATTTCACAGCGTGAGGATGAGATGTCAAGCGCACATTCGGCCCCGCTCAGGGGAGTTGGTGATGATGCGCCTCGTAAAGTCCGACGGACTCGCGGGCTGTTCTGCCAATCGATGCAACGCCGTAAACCAGCGCCACCAGAGCCAGAATCAGAAAAGAGCCTCCAAGAAAGGCTGAATGCAGAACAAATGCGAAGGCGAGAGCCGCAAGGATGAGAGCCAGATTGATCATGATCCACTTCACGAGATGAAGGACGCTGTAATAGGTCTTCTCATGTGTTTCGAAATCGTCGTCGGGATTTGCTGTTTCCTGTGCCATTGCCGAGATCGACCGAATGCCGATCGCTCCTGTCGTGAAAGAACATGGCAGGTCGGAGTTTCCGAACGCGGACGGGTCGGCCCGGGAACTGTCACCGGGCCATACGTGTTTATACTCCAAAGACTGGGTTGCGACAAACAAACAGGAGTGACACGTCATGTATGTCACACGAGAAAACGAAACGATGACCGGCCGGCGAAACGCGCCGGAATCGAAGGCCAGACGGAAGCCGGGCGCTCGTTTGCGCGCCACTGCGTTCGTCATGCCTGATTTCCACCGCAACGCCGTCAGCACGCCCGGCCAGTCACCGCGGCCGGGCGAAGCAGGCGGCTCGTTCCGGCCTGCGGAAAGCCTTTACGCAGATCGAAATGAGCGGAGCTGGGCAACCGTGTTGCTGGCTTTCCTTATTCTGCTGACGATCATCGGCACAATGCTATGGCTGCTTCGATAGGGCCGTTCCCGAGGTACAGGTTCATGAGCAGACACTCACATCAACTGGCGGAAGCCCTTCCGCCAGCGCTGAACATCGCTTCCCCGCCGGCAAGGCCTTCCGCTGCGAGACATTATCCCGAGCTCGTTGACAGGTTGAAGGAGCTCGGCGGCAAGCTGGACCGCTCAGGCTGTTCGCTCCGCGATCTGATCCTTTGGGAGCAGAATGTCCTTCCGCTTCTTTCAGACGCCGAGCGCGACCTGCTCCTGTCCAGGCGGGACGATCGATCGGGCTTCAACCCCGAGGACCTGCCCGAACTGCGTTGGAAGAACCTGCGCAGGATCATGATGCGCCGCAAGGGCCTGAGGATTTGATGTCAGCTTGATATGGCTGATCAGCCGGCCGGTTTTCTCGCCACCATATCGATCAGCGCCGATACGCCGTCGTGACCGGGGCCTTCGTTGATTTCGCTGTCATGGGCTTCCAGAGACATGATCTCGAAATCATCGAAAGCGTTTTCGAGAAGGTCGCGCGTGTACATATGGTCCCGTTGCGGCGGTCCGCCGGTGCCGTAGTCGACCTGTTCGGGCCTGTATCCCTGCATCAAGACAAGGCCGCCGGGTTTGACCGTTTGCTTGATCCCGTCGAAAATCCGGGCGCGCAGGTCTGGCGGCGCAAACTGAATGAAGATCGCCGCCACGATGTCGAAACGGTCCGGCGCCCAGTCCCAGTCTTCGATCGAAGCGAGTTTATAATCCACAGTGACGCCCTGATCGGCCGCCAGTCGCCACGCCTTGTCGAGCCCGACAGACGAGGCGTCGAATGCCGTGACATCGAGACCCTGGGAGGCAAGCCAGACACTGTTGCGTCCCTCGCCATCAGCGACCGCCAGCACGGATTGCCCCGGCGACAGCAATTCAGCCTGCGAAGCGAGGAACGCATTCGGTTCGGTTCCGAATACATAGTCCGGTCGGTTATAGCGCTCGTCCCACATCAGTGCGTCTCCTTCTGGATCAGTCGACGCGCGAGAACAAAAAAGGAACGCCGTTGATGCATTCTCGCGCATTTTGTTGTATAAATGCATTCCTGCAACGTTCGGGAAAGAGTGAATTGGCCGTCCCCGGTTAATTTCAGCCCCACCCTTGCAGGGCAGAACTTTCGAAACGGCAAATTCCCGAAACAAACCCAGAGCGCCTTAAGCCGAGTCTGATGGCGGGAAACGAGACGAAAAAGCAAATTCCCGAAACAAAGCCAGATCCGGTTCAAGCGTGAACCGCGGAAAACCCGGATTCCCGAAACAAACCCAGATCGCCGTGAACCGACCTTGATGGCGTAAAACGAGACGAAAGAGCAAATTCCCGAAACAAAGCCAGATCCGGTTCAAGCGGGAACCGTGGAAAACCCGGATTCCCGAAACAAACCCAGAGCGCCGTGAACCGACCTTGATGGCGTAAAACGAGATGAAAAAGCAAATTCCCGAAACAAAGCCAGATTCAATGACAAGTTTCATATTTCGGCCCCCAGCGTCGTCTGCGCGCAGGATCGAAAACAATTATCCGTCAATGTGCGAATCCGGCGAACAAATCTGTTGCCGCGAGCGCGCGAATATGGTTCTCAACGATCCATGACCAAATATCCTGACACACAGCTGTTTATCGGCGGAGAATGGCGTGACGCCATTTCCGGCCGATCCATCCCCGTTATCGATCCTGCTACCGAAGAGACGATCGGAACCGTCGCCCACGCCGGCGTCGAGGATCTCGATCTAGCGCTCGAAGCCGTTTCCGAAGGGTTCAAGATCTGGAGCGCTGCCGGCGCCTTCCAGCGATCCCAGCTGATGCGCAAGGCGGCAAGCCTGCTTCGCGAACGCGCCGACGCCATCGCAGCAGTCATGACCGCGGAACAGGGCAAGCCTCTTGCCCAGGCGAAGGCGGAAGTGCTCGGCGGCGCCGACACGATCGACTGGTTCGCCGAAGAAGCGCGCCGCACCTATGGTCAGGTCATCCCGGCGCGCATGCCCAGGGTCACCCAGATGACGATCAAGGTTCCGGTCGGCCCGGTCGCGGCCTTCTCTCCGTGGAACTTCCCGATCAATCAGGTGGTGCGCAAGCTCTCCGCCGCGCTCGCCACCGGGTGTTCCATCATCGTCAAGGGGCCTGAAGAAACGCCGGCTTCGCCCGCGGCGCTGATCCAGTGCTTCATCGACGCCGGTATTCCCGAAGGCGTCGTCAACCTGGTCTACGGCACGCCCGCAGAAATCTCCGAATATCTCATTCCGCATCCGGTCATCCGCAAGATTTCCTTCACCGGATCGACCGCCGTCGGAAAGCAGCTTGCGTCGCTCGCCGGTCTGCACATGAAGCGCGTCACCATGGAGCTGGGCGGTCATGCGCCGGTGCTCGTCTTCGACGACGCTGATATCGACAGCGCGATATCGCTCATGTCGGCGCACAAATACCGCAACGCCGGACAGGTCTGCGTGTCGCCGACCCGCTTCCTCGTTCAGGACGCAGTCGCCGACCGGTTCGTCGACGGCTTCGTCGAAGCATCGAAGGCTCTGAAGGTCGGCAACGGCGCCGACGAAGGCGTCGAAATGGGCCCGCTCGCAAACGAGCGGCGCATTCCGATGATGGAAGAGCTGATCCAGGACGCCGTCGATCGCGGCAGCAAGCTCAAGACCGGCGGTCGGCGCATTGGCAACAAGGGCTACTTCTTCGAACCGACGGTCATCACGGATGTGCCGATCGAAGCGCGCGGCATGAACGAGGAGCCGTTCGGCCCCATCGCCTTCATCAATCGCTTCGATTCGCCTGAAAGCGCGATCGCCGAAGCCAATCGCCTGCCCTACGGTCTGGCGGCCTATGCCTTCACCGGCAGTTCGGCGACCATGCAGTCACTGCGCAGCGAGGTCCAGTCGGGCATGTTGAGCATCAACCATCTCGGTATTGCGCTGCCCGAACTGCCGTTCGGAGGAATTCAGGATTCCGGATACGGCACGGAAGGCGGATCGGAGGCGACGGAGTCCTACCTCGACACCCGCCTCGTGACGCAGAAAGATTAGTCTTATCAAATAGATACGGCCCCAGAGCGGGGCCGTATTCGTTCAGGAATTCATAAACTCAGGCCGTAACGACTTTCTGCCGCTGCGCACCCAGTCCCTCGACGCCGAGAGACATGACCTCTCCGCCTTTCAGGAAGGTCGGGGGGTTCTGTCCCATTCCGACGCCAGGCGGCGTTCCGGTCGAAATGATGTCGCCCGGCTGAAGGCTCATGAAACGGCTGATATAGCTGACGAGAAACTGAACGCCGTAGACCATCGTTTCGGTCGTGCCGTCCTGATAGCGATGCCCGTCGACTTCCAGCCACAGCTTCATGTTCTGCGGATCGGCCACCTCGTCGCGCGTGACCATCCACGGGCCGATCGGACCGAATGTATCGCAGCCCTTGCCCTTGTCCCAGGTGCCGTGACGCTCGATCTGGAATTCCCGTTCCGAGACATCGTTGATCACGCAATAGCCGGCGACATGGTCGAAGGCGTCCGCCTCGTCGATATAGACGCCGCCCTTGCCGATGATCACGCCGAGCTCGACTTCCCAGTCCGTCTTCACCGAATTGCGCGGGATGAGCACATCGTCATTCGGACCGCAAATCGCGCTTGTCGCCTTCATGAAGATGATCGGTTCCGGCGGCACCGTCGCTCCGGTTTCGGCGGCATGGTCGGAGTAGTTCAGACCGATGCAGATGAATTTGCCGACATGGCCGACGCATGGTCCAATACGGCCATCCGCCAGTACCGGCAGAGTGTTGATGTCAACCGCGGCGATTTTCTCCAGCGTCTCCGGCAGAAGCGCCTCGCCGGCGATGTCGTCGACGATCGAGGAGAGGTCGCGGGCCTTGCCCTCGGAATCCAGAATGGCGGGCTTTTCCTTGCCGGCATCGCCGACGCGTAGCAGTTTCATCAGACTATCCTTGTTGTTGTCAGGCTGCGGCAGTTGTGTCGCCGTGAAAGACGTGGCTGTCAATGGATTCCGGTTTCATTTCGATCGAGAAGCCGGGAAGGACAGGCGGCATGTAGGCCGCATTACGAATAACGCACGGGTCGATGAAATGCTCATGCAGATGGTCGACGAACTCGATCACCCTGCCCTCTTTCGCGCCGGAGACCGCGACATAGTCGATCATCGACAGGTGCTGGACATATTCGCACAGTCCGACGCCGCCGGCGTGCGGCCACACCGGGAGCCCGTATTTCGCCGCCATCAGGAGCACGCCGAGCACTTCGTTGAGCCCGCCTATCCGGCAGGCGTCGATCTGCACGATGTCGATGGCGCCGCCGGCGATCAGCTGTTTGAAGATGATGCGGTTCTGGCACATCTCGCCGGTCGCGACCTTGACCGGCGCCACCGCCTCGCGAATACGCCTGTGACCGGCGATATCGTCCGGGCTCGTCGGCTCCTCGATGAAATAGGGTTTGGCGAAAGCGAGTTTGCCGACCCAGTCAATCGCCTGGTCGACATCCCAAACCTGGTTGGCGTCGATCATCAGGAAACGGTCCGGTCCAAGTTCTTCGCGCGCGATCGTCAGACGGCGGATGTCATCTTCCAGATCGCGTCCGACCTTCAGCTTGACATGGGTGTAGCCTGCGGCGACGGCCTCACGGCAAAGCCGGCGCAATTTGTCGTCGGGATAGCCGAGCCAGCCGGCCGACGTCGTGTAGCTGGGATAGCCGTGAGCCTCGAGGTCGGCGATGCGTTCCTGCTTACCCGGCTCCGCCTTGCGCAAAATCTCAAGCGCTTCGTCCCGTGTGATCGCATCGGTCAGGTAACGGAAGTCGACAATATCAACGATCTCCTCCGGACTCATTTCCGCGACCAGCCGCCAGACGGGCTTGCCGGCCTGTTTGGCGAGCAGGTCCCACACCGCGTTGACGACTGCGCCGGTGGCAAGGTGGATGGCGCCCTTGTCCGGTCCGATCCAGCGCAACTGGCTGTCCGACGTGACATGCCGCCAGAACCTGCCGGGATTTTCCAGTATCCAGTCGAGATCAAGCTCCACGACGAGGTGACGCATCGCTTCGATCGCCGCACAGCAGATCTCGTTGCCTCGCCCGATCGTGAACGTCAGACCATGGCCGGCAAGGTCGGCGCGATCCGTTTCAAGGATGACATAGGCAGCGGAATAGTCGGGATCGGGATTCATGGCGTCCGATCCGTCGAGATGCTGAGACGTCGGAAACCGAAGATCGAAAGTCTTGAGTCCGGTGATTTCGGTCACTGTTCAATCATCCTCAGCTTCAGATCGTCCAGCCGCCGTCAATGGCGCAGGCCTGACCGCTCGTGTAAGTGGCGTTGGCGAGGTAGACGGCGAGATCAGCGATCTCTTCCGCTTCGCCGAGGCGACCCATCGGCTGGCGCGCGATAAACGCCGCACGGGCCTTTTCATAGTCGCCCTGCGCCCGCATCCGTTCCTGCAGCGACGGGCTTTCGACGGTGCCCGGACAGATCGCGTTACAGCGGATGTTCTGCGCCACATAGTCCGCCGCCACCGCCTTCGTCAGCCCGACGACGGCCGCCTTGGTGGTGCCGTAGGCAAAGCGGTTCGGCACGCCCTTGATGGAACTGGCGACCGACGACATGTTGATGATCGCCCCACCGTCGTGTTCCAGCATCGAGGGAAGCACGGCCCGAATCGTGCGAATCATGGAGCGGACGTTGAGATCGACAGCAAAATCGAAATCCTCGTCCTTCATCTCCAGGATGGATCCGCCATGCACGAAGCCGGCGCCGTTGAAGAGCACGTCAACATGGCCGATTTCGCCGACGACGGCCTTGACGTCGTCATCGCTCAGCACATCCAGCTTGCGCGTCTCGACGCCGCTTTCGCCTTCAATTTCGGCCAGTGTCGCCTCGTTGATATCCGTTGCGAACACCCGTGCGCCAGCGGCGGCGAAGGCCAGCGCGGTCGCCCGACCGATTCCCTGACCCGCAGCCGTGACCAGCGCCGTCTTGCCATTGATCCAGTTTGTCATCTTGTCTCCATGCAGCCTTACGCGGGCTTGTTCTTGCGTTCTACGATATGAATGTGATCGGCGACGAGAACCACTTCGTCGCGCTGATTGAGCACCTCGGTGCGTTCCACCACCCGGCCCATCTCGGCCCGCTTCGGATCATCCTCCTTCGAGACGATGGTGACCCTGCTGCGGATGGTGTCGCCAATAAAGACCGGCTTCACGAATCGCAAGCGGTCGTAACCATAGGAAAAGGCGACCGGATTTATGACGCTCGCCGTCAATCCCACGCCGATCGCGAACACCATCGTGCCGTGCGCGATGCGCTGTCCGAAAGGCTGCGTCTTCATGAACTCGACGTCCATGTGATGCGGAAAGAAATCGCCTGTATGTCCGGCATGGACCACAAAGTCCGTCTCCGTGATCGTGCGGCCATAGGTCATGCGCTCATGGCCGATTTCATATTCTTCGAAATAGATCGTCTGTTCCATCTTTACGGTCTCTTCTCAAGCGGCGTGGCGGGCGCCGCCGACGATGTGTAGGCGGCCTCGACCAGCGCCATGGTGTTCCAGGCGTCCTCGACGGAGCTCACGAGTTCTTTGTCCTCGCCGGCGGCGAAACGCTGCAGGTTCGCCATGCGTCCGACAAAGGCGTCCGGGAACCAGGATCCCTGAAGCGGAACGGCGATCCATTCCTTGCCGCCTTTCGGGCGGATCTCCAGGATGTCAGGTTCTCCGCGTGGATAATCCAGATTGACGCCAAGCTGCAGAAAGGCCGCCCCTTCCGTGCCGCAGATCCGGAATTCGCAAGCCTGATGCCTGCGGCCGAGATCGTGGTCGTGGTTGATCGACAGCGAGCAGCGGACGCTGTCGCCGTAGTCGAGGATCGCGCTGGTGCGCGTCTGCGCGACGTGGTGGTTCGGGTGGCCGATCGTCTTTGCATGGATCCCGTCGGGATCTCCGAGGACCTGGCGGATCAGATCAAGATAATGGATCGAATGCATGGCGATTTCGATCCGGGGCAGGCCTTTCAAAAACGGCCAGAGCTGCCAGGGCGTCGCGAGCGCCAGCCAGGCGTCGAAGTCCACCAACTCCCCGAGCCATCCTTTGTCGATCGCATCCTTCAGAGCGAGCATCACCGGCGCGAAGCGGAGCTGGAAATTGACCACCGCCTTCAGATTCTTGTCGCGGCAGATCTGCAGGATTTCCGTGGCGTCTTCCAGATCGCCGCCCATGGGTTTCTGGATTAACACCGCCGCTCCGTCCGGCAATTTCTTCAGAACGTCGGCATGCGCCTTCGGCGGCGTCGCGAGATCAAAAATGGCGCCAGGCGCTCCAACGGCATCCTCGATCGATGCGAAGGCGGGCACACCCCATTCGCCTGCCAGCTTTTCCGCTTTATCCTGATCCGGATCGTAGAGACCGGCGACAGGAAAACCCGCTTTCCGGTAGGCGGGAAAATGCGCGTCGCCGACAATCGACCCGGCTCCGAATGTCACAATGGGCCGGGGCTCGGAGGGCATCGGCCAGGACTGACTGAGCGCGGCCGGATCGAAGCGATCAGTCATGATGGAAGACCTCGTCCATCATCGCCCACCATTCGCCCTCCTTGCGGGTTTCGAATGGCTTCTGACATGGCATGCACACGTCCCACCATTCCTGCGTCGTGGGATCGGCCGCCATCTTCGCGGCGTCGGCCTCGAAATCCCCGCCATGATATTCCCAGTACCCGAAGAGCAGATTCTCCGGCTCCTTCAGGAAGATGGAATAGTTGCGGATATTGCACTTCGAGATCATGGCGAGCACGTCCTGCCAGACGGCCGCATGCAGGCGCTTGTACTCGTCAACCTTTTCCGGATCCAGGCCGATGACCATTCCCATCCTCTGCATCAGGAAAGCCCTCCCTCGGTGATGGTGGTAGTGAATTCCGAAATGCTCTGTCCCACGACCGCGTCCCAGTCCCAGTCTATGCCAATTCCCGGCTCCGACGGGGCAATGGCGTGGCCATCCTCTATTTTCATCCCGCGCGACGTCAGCGTATCGAGCTGAGGGATGTATTCGACATATTTGCCGTTCTGAACGGCGCAGGCGAGGCTCACATGCAGTTCCATGAGGAAATGCGGGCACACGGGAATGTCGAAGGCTTCCGCCGCATGCGCCACCTTCAGCCAGGGCGTGACGCCGCCAATGCGACCGACATCCACCTGAACAATCGAGCAGGCGCCCCGCTGCATGTATTCCCGGAAATGGCGGATGGAATAGAGCGATTCGCCAACAGCGATCGGCGTCGACGTGGAGTTTGACAGACGGACATGGCCGTCGATATCGTCGGCGGCGATCGGTTCCTCGAGCCAGGCGAGATCCAAATCACGCAACCGATCGGCTCGGCGGATGACCTCATCGACGGTGAAACCCTGATTGCAATCGGTCATGATCTCGTAACCATCTCCCACGGCGGCGCGAACCGCAGAGAGACGCTCATGATCTTCCGAGCCATGCGGCCTGCCGATCTTGACCTTCGAGCCTTTGAAGCCCTTCGACTGCGCTTCCAGAGCGTCGTCGACAAGCGCCTGCTTCTCGATATGCAGCCAGCCGCCCTCGGTCGTATAGAGCGGGCATCGATCCTTTGCTCCGCCCGCGAGCTTCCACAGGGGCAGACCTTGCTTGCGCGCCCGGAGATCCCACAGCGCCGTATCCACGGCGGCGAGCGCGATCGACGTAATCGGGCCGATGGTCGTTGCGTGCGTGGCGAATTCGAGATCATGCCAGATGGCCTCGATCCTCTCGGCGTCGCGCCCGATCAACCGCGGGGCGAGATGATCGCCGAGAAGCCGCATGACAGAGGAGCCGCCTGTTCCGATCGTGTAGCTGTAGCCGGTTCCCGTTGCCCCATCAGAATCGGTAATCGTGACGATCGGAGTTTCCTGACTGTCGAAACTCTGGATAGCGTCCGTGCGTTTGACCTTGGGAACAAGGTTGACCATCCGCAATTCGATTCTTTCGATCTTCGCCATTCAATCAACTCCTTAACGTTTTCTCCGTGTCCGCAGAAAACAGATGCGCCTGGCTCAAGTCAAAGCTCAGGTCCACCCAGTCCCCCGGATGAAGCGTTTTCGGATTGAGCATGCGCGCGATCCAGTCATCGCCTGCAAATTCCGCGAAAACGAGGGTCTCGTTGCCCAGCGGCTCTGTAATCGATACCGGCACGTCGATCGTGTGCACATCGGTTGCTTCGCCCGAGTGGATGCCGTGGCCCGCCGGAAAAACGTCGTCCGGCCGAATGCCGAAGACGACTTTGTCCCCGGCCGACACCTTGTCGCGAAACTGCGGCGGGATCGGCAGCGCATCGCCATTGGCGAAGACCATCTTCCCGTCTGCGATCCCGGCGTCACGCAAATTCATGCTCGGCGAGCCGATAAAGCCTGCGACAAAACGGGTGGCCGGCCGCTGGAACACCTCTTCCGGCGTGTCCACCTGCTCGATATGTCCGTCGCGCATGATGACGATGCGGTCGGAAAGCGTCATCGCCTCGACCTGGTCATGCGTCACATAGATCACCGTGGACTGGACCTGCGCGTGCAATTTCTTGATTTCGGTGCGCATCTGCATGCGCAGTTTGGCGTCGAGATTGGACAGCGGCTCGTCGAAAAGGAACACGTCGGGCTTGCGCACGATGGCCCGCCCCATGGCGACGCGCTGACGTTGACCGCCGGACAGCTGCGACGGGCGTCGTTCCAGAAGCTCCTCGAGGCTGAGGGTGCGCGCTGCTTCCGCCACGGCCGCATCGATCTCGGACTTCGGGCGCCCGGCGATCTTGAGCGAGAAACCCATATTCTCCGCGACCGACATGTGCGGATAGAGCGCGTAGGACTGAAACACCATGGAAATGTTGCGCTGGCGCGGCGGCAGGTCATTGACCACGCGATCCCCGATCCTGATTTCGCCACCGGTAATATCCTCAAGCCCCGCGATCATGCGCAGAGACGTCGACTTTCCGCATCCCGAAGGTCCGACAAGGGCGATGAATTCCCGGTCGGCGACATCGAGATTGATCGAGTGCACGACCTCGAGGTTTCCGTATTTCTTGACCAGGTTGTTGAGCGAAACAGTAGCCATGACTATCCCTTGACCGCCCCGGACGTCAGTCCGGATACGAGGTGTTTCTGAACAATGAAAGTAAGCGTCAGCGCCGGAATGATCATCACGACCGCGAGCGCGCACATGCCGCGCCAGTCGATGGTGAACTCGGCCGTGTAGTCCAGCAAACCGACCGGAAGCGTCTTGGAATTGGTGGAACGGGTCAGTTGCGACGCCAGGGCGAATTCGTTCCAGGAGATCAGGAACGCGAAAATCCCGGCCGATGCGATGCCCGGCCGCGCCAGCGGAAACTCGACCCTCCAGAAGGCCTGCCAGCGGGTGCAGCCGTCGATCTGCGCCGCTTCTGCAAGATCGCGCGGCACCTGCCGGAAGAACCCGTCGATAAGCCAGACCGTGAACGGCACGTTGAGCGCCACGTAGGCCAGGATCAGGCCGAAATGCGTGTCGATAATGCCAAGGCGGGCATAGACGAAGAACAGCGGCAGCGAAAGCGCAATGCCCGGCACCGTGCGCGTCAGCATGAAACCGAGGAAGATCGACGTCTTGCCGCGGAAACGGTAGCGCGCGAAGGCGTAGCCGCCAGCCATACCGATGCAAAGAGCGATAACCGTCGAGGTCACGGAAATGATCAGCGAATTGCGGAAATAGTCGAGCACCGGAATGCCGCCCTGTCCGACGCCCGAGAACATGGCGACATAGGCGTCGAGCGAGACATTCCGCGGAATCCAGACCGGCGGCTTTGCCATGATCTCAACCGTCGGGCGCAGGGATGACAGCACGATCCACAGACCCGGAAGACAGATGATGGCCATGGCGAAGAACAGGCCGATGAGATGACCAACCTTCAGAACGGTTCGTTTGACGCGGTGTGCGGCGTTTTCGTCCATTCTACCACTCCGCTCCGATCTGCTGGCGCGCCTTGGCGAGCTGCCTGAAGAAGATCACAGTGAACAGGATCGACAGCAGGATGGCGATATAGCTCATCGCGTTGGCAAGCCCCATCCGAGCATCCGAATAGGCGGTGCGGGCAATCAGCGTCCAGAGGATCTCCGTGCGCCCTGCCGGGCCGCCGTCGGTCATTATCTTGACGATGTCGTAGGCGCGGGCAATGTCCAGGGACCGAATCGTCATGGCGATATAGGCGAACGGCATGACAAAGGGCCAGGTGACGTAGCGGAAGCTTTGCCATGGCGTGCAGCCGTCGACCTTCGCCGCCTCAAGCGGTTCGCGCGGCATGGCCATCAGACCCGCCAGAATGAAAATCGCGAACACGGCGGTCGAGGACCAGATTTCTGCCGTCAGGATAGAGATAAAGGCCAACCGCCCGTCGATCAGCCACGGTATCGCCTGATCCGTCAGGCCCAGCGACTGAAGCGCGTTGTTCACCACGCCGATGTTGTCATTGAACATGAACTTGAACTGGAAACCGACGAGGATCGGCGAAAACATCATTGGAAACATCATGATGGTGCGCAGAATGCGCTGGCCTCTGGTCGCCTTTTCCACAAGCAGGGCCAGGACGAGGCCAAACACCATCTCAAGATTGAGCGCGAATGTCAGGAGTAGAACCGTGCGGCCAAAGGCGACCCAGAAATCCCAATCCGACAGAAGCCTTTCATAGTTTCGAAAGCCGATAAAGGTGTAGATCGAATCCGGGCGCGTCAGCCGGAAGGGCGTGAAACTGGAGTAAAGCGACAGAAGCAACGGCACGATGACGACAGCCGCCAGTATGACGAATGCAGGCAAGAGCAAAAGCACATGCGGCGCAGGCTTCCAGCCTCTCATCGTTTCCTCACCTGTTTCTTGTCAGTTTTTTTTGAGAACAATACCGGTTATCGCCAGACGGGTGAACCGGAGAAAGCAAGGGCGCGGACACGCCGCGCCCTTCAGTTTCTAATGGCCTAGAGTTCGCCTGCGTCTTCCAGTATTTCGGTCGCCGACTGGTTCGCGTCGTCAAGCGCCTGCTGGGGCGTCTTGTCGCCGAGAATGGCCGCCTGAAGCTCGGGATAGACGGCGTTGGATATCGCAATCCACTCGGGCGTCTGGGGCACCGGATATGCGCCCTTGGCTGCCTCCTGGAAAGCCTGGAGCACCTCGGTGCGATAATCGTCGCCCTGGGCTTCCGCGATTACCCATTCCCAGACCGCGTCCCGGGTCGGCAGCGGACCGGCCCCGGCTTCCAGCTTCTGACTGTCCTCGTTGGTCAGGAACCAGACCAGCGAGGCGGCGGCCTCCTTGTCGGGACAGCTTTCGGTTACCGAGAAGCCATGGTGACCGGACCATCCGGTGCGAGCGCCGGACGAACCCTTGGGCGGCGCTACCACGCCGACATTGCCAGCGACCTTGGAGGCGTCAGGATCATTGAAGAAGCCTGCCCAGCCCGGCCAGTCCAGATTGAGCGCCACGGTGCCGGAAGCAAAGCCTTGTCCGAGATCGTCCCACAGGTAGTTGGTCGTGCCGGCCGGAACAGCCTTGTTCTCGTACAACTCGACGAACCAGTTGAGCGCACGAACGCCGGCTTTGGAATTGATCGCCGGGCGACCGTCCCCGTCGAGATACTCACCGCCCTCGGCAAGCAGCATCTCATAGAAGCGACCATTGATCGCCTCTTCCTTGCCTGCATACTGCGTGCCGTAGAAATCCGGCGGATTGGCGAAGAACTCGGCCTGGTCGGTAACCTGCTCCCAGGTTTCCGGCGGGGCAAGATCGTAGCCGTATTTTTCCTTGAACTTCGCCTTGTTGTCTTCGTCTTCGAACAGGCTCTTCTGGTAATACATAGCCGAAACGTCGAACTGCGCCCTCGGCAACATCACCAGCTTGCCGTCAAGCGTCGAGGCGTCAATGTTGGCGTCGACAAAAGCGTCGATTTCTTCCTGCGGCAGAAGCTGCGAGAGATCGGTGTAGATGCCCGGATACTGCGGAGCGAATGATGAATGGTTCGATCCGACGCACCAGTTCAGCGCGCCCACTGCGATATCGGATTTGATTTCCTTGTCGAGATCGAAGTGATTCTTCTTCGAAATGACGTTAACCTTCGCGCCGGTCGCTTCTTCCCACTCGGCAATCCGCGAGTAGAGATTTTCGTATTGCTGACCGCCGATCAGCTTGGCGTCGATGGTCACGCCGTCGAATTTTCCCGGCATGTCCTGCGCAACAGCAGCCTCGCCGGCAACCAGTACGAGGACGCCGGCGGATACGCCGGCCAATAGCTTGTTCATGAGCCTCCTCCCGAGACGTTAATGATTGGCGGGCAATGCGCCCTAAACCCTCACTGATGAGTGGTTCATTCATATACAAACATCTTCTTTACTGGCGGTCAAGCGATTCCTTTGTTGTTAATACGCACATATATGCGTATATAAATATTCATTTTCACGGAGGAAGAGATGATTCAGGAGGAAGATCGCTACCGCGCGCCCGCGCTCGACAAGGGGCTCGACATACTCGAACTCCTGGCGCAGATCGACGGAGGACTGACGCAGGCTGAAATCGCCAAACATCTCGGCAGGAGCCCGAACGAGTTCTACCGGATGCTGGACCGTCTGGTCAGACGCGGATACGTGACGCGGATCGACGGCGACCGTTACTCGCTCACCCTCAAGCTGTTCGGGCTTGCACAATCCCATGCGCCCGTGCGCCGGCTGGTCTCCTATGCGACGCCATTCATGCGCGAACTTGCCGAACAGACGCGGCAGGCAAACCAGTTGGCCGTCTTCGATCGCGGCTCCGTCGTTGTGGTTGCACAGCAGGAAGCTCCCGGATACTGGGGAATTTCGATCCGCGTCGGCTCGCATATCGGTCTCTTCGACACCGGCTCCGGTCACGTGCTTCTGGCGTTCAGGTCGCAGGAAGAACGGTTGCTGATGATCAACGAATATTCGAGCAGCAAGGAACATCCGACCGTCGCAAAGGAATTCTTCGACCGTCTCGACCAGATCCGCGAGAGGGGATACGAAATGATGCCGAGCGCCCAGACGGCTGGCGTCTATAATCTTTCGGCGCCCGTGCTCGGCCCGGATGGAAGAGCGATCGCCGCCCTCACGATCCCCTATATCGCGCTGGTCAATGTGCCCCAGGCGCCTGACATGACAGAAACACTGGAATTGATCGCCGAAACCTCCAGACAGCTCTCCGCCCTGGCCGGTTCCGAAGCGCTGAACGCCAAATAATTTCTTATTTGAACAAATTATTCCCCTGTGAAAGATTGCGTTGCAGGATCGGGAGGAAACCGAATGATTGTCGACACGCATCTCCATGTCATCGACCGCGAAGCTCTGGATTATCCCTGGCTGAGCGACGTTGAACCGCTGAACCGGGACTGGCTCTACAAAAATTACGAGCGTGAAGCCCGCCGCGCCGGCATATCGACGACGCTGCATATGGAAGTGGACGTTGCAACCTCCCGCATCGACGACGAAACAGCGTACGTCAAGACGCTGTCGCAGCGCGAAGACAGCCTGATCGCCGGCGCAATCGTATCCTGCCGTCCGGAGGAGAACGACTTCTCCGGACACCTGGAATCTTGGCTCTCCGATCCGTTCGTCAAGGGCTTGCGTCGCGTTCTCCATGTCATGCCGGACGACCTGTCCGAACAGCCTCTGTTTCGCCAGAATATCAAACGTCTCGGCGGCAGCCGGTTGACCTTCGATCTCTGTGTCCTGCCGCGACAACTGGACAAGGCGATAGCGCTGGTCGATCTGGCGCCCGACGTCAACTTCATCCTCGATCATTGCGGCGTGCCTGACATCGCCGGAGACGCCCGCCAGCCTTGGCGAGACCGGATCACGGAGATTGCGCAACGACCGAACGTCACGGCGAAGATCTCAGGCGTCGTCGCCTATGCCGATCCGGAAAGCTGGATCGCGGAAACGCTGCGTCCCTGGGTCGAGCACACAATTACAAGCTTCGGATGGGACCGCGTGGTTTGGGGCAGCGACTGGCCGGTCTGCACGCTGGGCGGCGGTCTGCTGGCGTGGGTTGCGGCCACGCATGCGTTGCTCGAAGGCGCAAGCGAGGACGAAAAGGCGAAACTCCTCAACGCCAATGCCAGGCGCATCTGGGACCTGTAGTCCGGGGCCGCCGCTCAGCCAAAACTCCTTTCAAAGAGATTGTTGATATCGGCGACTACGGGCCCTGCCGCCTCGCCGGACATCAGACCGGCGTTCAGGCGGTCAGACGCCTGCTGCTGAAACGGCATGTAGCCGCTGTGGCGCGGACGGACCCAGGCGCGCTCCAGTGTTTGCCGTGTATTCCTGTAGAAATCGTTGGTCGCGACGTTGACCGTTTCATCTTCCCAGCCAGCGGCGTGGCCGGGCTGGCCGCCGGCGCCTGCAAAGGGTCTGCGCTGTATGTCTGCGCTGGCGATCCAGTAGGCGAAGTCCACCGCTTCATTGACATGATCGGAAAAGGCGGAAACGGCGATTCCCGTCCCGCCGAGCGCAGAGCCTGCCGGTCCATTCTCGCCAGCCGCCGGTATGTCGGCGAACGCCAGATGCTTTTCGCGGAAGCCGTCGATCCCGTAGTTGACATAGCCATAGATCAGCGGCGCGCAGGCGATCTCGTCGCCGGCGCTCATTTTTTCCGACACCGCAATTGGATCCATCTCATAGCAGGATGCCGGAACATGCCGCATCAACCGGGCGATCATGTCATAGACCACTGCGCCGGCGCCGCTGTCGATCAGCGCGCCCGGTCCCTGCGTCGCGCAGGGCGTTCCAAGATTGGCGGCGAGCGTATAGAAGGTCATCAGGCAGTGGGGCGGCCGCATCGGGATCAGAACCCGGCCCTGCTCTGCAAGCGCGATCACCTCGTCGAAGCTTAGCGGCGCTGCCGATATCAGGTCCGGTCGCCAGGCCATGACCTGTGCTGCGGCGTCTATCGGAAAGGCCCACTGACGGCCCTGCCATGTATAGCTCGGATAGGAACCGCCGACCGATCCGGCTTCGAGCGCGTCCCTCTCCTGCTCCCTGCCTGCAATATCCAGAGGCGCAAGACAGGACTGCGCCGTGATCTCGCCGACATGGGGATGATCGATGACGATCAGGTCGTAGGTTCGGGCCAGTTCCTCGACCGGAAAGGATTCGAAATCCTGCAGCGAACGCTTGTCCCACTCGATCTCGACTCCGGTCTGCTCTTTCCAAAGCGTGGAGCAGGCGACCATCGGGTCGTATCCGCGCGGGTGGCTCCAGGTCATGCCTTTGAGCGGGACCGTCACAGGCCGAACTCCTCGCTGATGGCTGCCGTATGCTCACCAACGGCAGGAGCCGCGCGCGCCAATTTCGGGCGCACGCCGTTGACGCGGATCGGCGAACTCGTCGTCAGGATCGACACATCGTCCTCCCGCTCGACCCGCTGCAGCATGTCGAGAACCGAGAACCCCTCGCTTTCCATCAACTGATCCCAGTCGAGCACCGGAGAACACCAGATATCCGCCGGTTCGAACACCGCCTGCCATTCCGCGATCGACTTTTCGGCGATCGCCGCCGCAATGATCCTTTTGATTTCATCTCGGTTTGTGAACCAGCTGCCTGGATCGTCGGCATAGGGCGACAGCGCGGCGACGTCCATCAGATCGCGAAGCCTGGATATCGGCGTCATGGCGATCGCCAGATAGCCGTCCCTGGCTTCGTAGACGCCATAAGGCGCCGACAAGTAGGCGTGGGCGCTCCGGAAACCGGAGCGTTTCGGCATCCGCCTGCCGTCATTGAGATAGGTGGTCAGCACCTCGAACTGGAAGTCGACGAGGGCCTCCAGAAGGCTGGTCTGCACGTGGCTTCCCTCGCCGGTCAGGCCGCGTTTGACGAGGCCTGCAAGCAACCCTTGCGCCATGGCCGCACCGGCGAACATGTCGCCGACGGCAAGTCCCATCGGCACCGGCCCATCGCCGTCGTCGCCGCTCAGCCACATGACGCCCGACCGCGCCTGCGCGAGCAGATCCTGGCCGGGCCTCTTCACCCACGGACCTTCCTCGCCATATCCGCTGATCGATCCGTAAACGATCTTCGGATTGATCTGCTTGACGGCGTCATAGTCCAGCCCCAGACGTTCTATGACGCCGGGACGGAAGTTCTGAACCAGAACGTCGGCCTTGGCGATCAGACGCCGCAGTTTTTCGACATCTTCCCCGCTTTTAAGATCGATCGCCAAGCTTTCCTTGCCGCGGTTTATGGCGTGGAAGATGGTCGAATCCCCGCCGATTTCCGTATCGCTGAGATACAGACTGCGGGAGAGATCGCCGGCGCCAGGACGCTCGATCTTGATCACACGCGCGCCGAGATCCTGCAGGCGCAGGGTCGCATAGGGGCCGGAAAGAAACTGACTCATGTCGAGCACGACCAGCCCGGCGAGCGGCAGATCCGAAGCGCTGGTCATGCCGAAACCGATCCGAGCGGACGCCCGGCTGCATGAGCGAGATGGTCTGGCGACTGCGCGCACGTTTCGCACGGAATGTGCGTGAGGGGCAGTATCATTAATCCTCCCAAATTCTTATGTGAATAATATATTCACATATGGAGGACCGATGCAAGCCGACACGCTCATCCACATGCGTCAATTGTCGCAAGAAACTTGAAAAGACGGACGGCGTCCAAACTCCATGATAACCAAAATCTATATAAGATATTGTTTTACATAAGTTTTTATAAGTTTGGCCTCGTTTCCGCAATCAGGTTCACTTAGTCTGGCTTTGTTTCGGGAATCCACGCTTTCGCATGTCTGAATACAAATGGCGCCTCAATTACACCGCGCCTCCTTTAGCACAGAACCGCTGCAATTGCATTCTCTTTGTTCATGTTTTGTGCTTTTCGCAGTTAAAGCGCGCACGTTCAAACCGGTCCCGACGCCATGACCGCCCGTCAGTCGCCGATCACAAGCGTGGCTCCGAAACCATCCCCTTCGCCGACGCCAAGGAATTTCAGGAGTACTCAGAAGCTGCCTCGCCTCTTGGTCGATCGTTTCCACGCCCGCAATCACGTGAACGCTGTCGGCGCTTTTGTCGAGAATTTCGAGAAGCGGATTGTTCGCCTGACTGCAGGCGTCCAGCCTCTCATATTCCTCCTTCAGTCGCGCCTGCGCCTCTTCCTCCAGCATTTCATAAACGCGGCCATCGTCCTCGACATCGACATAAGGGTTGCGTTCCCGCGCATATGTCTTGGCCTGTTCGAAGGGCATGGCTTCCGTTGCTTCCCTGCCCTTCTCTACGACTTTGAACAGATCACCATCGGCGCAGTTCAACGTTACGACCTCATTGTTCGACGTCACGCCGGAACACTGCGTAAAGACAGGTTCGACCCTAGCGCCAATCCGACTGATCGATCCTGTCGGCGTTGAAACTGATTTTCGGTGTCGTCTGCTGGCTGATCGTGGTGATTTGCTTGCCGATCTTTTCAAACGCTCACGACAATGGCTCGGGAAACGGCAGTCCGGCTGGCTGGTGCATTATCTTCTCTGTTGCGACGTTCGGCGTCATTCCCGTCCCGATCATCTCGACTCACATACCACCGGACGTTTCGCTGGTTACTGTTACAGGCGCTACAGGTTACGGACGGGCTGACAAGAGCGCTTGTTTCATATTCACTGCAGATTGAACGCTTGGCCGCGATCTATAGTGCGATGCGGGCGCCCTGCAAGTCATGCATTGCTTGAATGCAAAGAATAAATTTATCAAGAGCGCCAATCTCACAGTGGATTCAAACTCTGGAAGTCGATAAAAAGGCTCAAAGTCAGATATGGAGTTCACATGAGCAATCTTCTCAAAGCACTTCCACTTGCTATTACACTGTCACTTTCGACTTTTGCCGCTGCTCATGCAGCTGACGAGCGCGTCCTCAGCGGCGAATGGCTCAATGCCAATACGAATGACGTCATAGGCACTTCCATAATTACATTCGCAGAAGATAATTCGGTGACGGACTGCTTCACGTCAAAGACGTTCGGTGAAAGATGCTTTACCGGTTTCACGCTAAAAGAAACCGAAAAAGGTCTCGAGTTCGGAAACAGGCGAGTCCTTTATGTACTGACTGCTGATGGCGACGGCTACAAGGCTGAACGCTTCCAACGGAATAATGAGAACGAAGAATTCTCCCTGGTGAACACTGCGACTTTGTCCTCGAAGTGATGTGAGGCCCAATGAACCCGGGCTGAACTATCCTCTTTTGCAGACTTCCTATCGCCAACATTGAGCCGACTATTTTTCGGGGCGTTGCGCAAGGTCAACGCCCTGACCGACAATGGTGTGAGTGGCCGCGCCAAACGAAAACAGAACGAAACAAGCGAACGACCTTCGGACATCGACTATCCTTTCGTATAGTTCGATAGACTTTTGGGGCGAGCGGCGACGGTCGGCTTGAGGTATACTGGCGTAAAACCTTGCGGAGAAGGAAACGCCATGAACGTCACCAGGATTGCCTCGACCATCGCCGCGTGCCTGTGGATTGCGATGTTCGCGACTGCAGGACAGGCCGCGGATCTGCCTTCTCCCGAAGGCGACGTCATCCTGACCGTGTCCGGCGAAATCGGCGTGACAAACCGTGATGGCGCCGCCGTATTCGATCTTGAGATGCTGAAGGCAATGCCGGAAGCCTCGTTCAAAACCTCGACCATCTGGACCGAAGGCGAAAACGAGTTTCGCGGCGTGCGGCTGAGCGACCTGCTTGAGGCCGTCGACGCCAAGGGGAGCGAACTCCACGCCATCGCGCTGAACGACTACGCCGTGGATTTTCCAACCGTAGACGCCGTTCCGGATGGGCCGATCGTCGCTTACCAGATGAATGGCAAGGAAATGTCGATTCGCGACAAGGGACCCTTATGGATTGTCTTTCCCTATGATCAGGACGCGAAATTCCGCACCGAACTTGTTTATTCCCAGAGCATCTGGCAACTGGATCGGATAGAAATTCGAAAATAAGGCAATCCGCTTTGTCAAAGAAAGCAGCGAAAGGCCTTGTAAAGCAGTCGTTCCTGAAGCGGCAGCTAAGACCTTTGTTGCTGCTTCTGATTCTTGCCATGTGTGTCACCACGCTCTCGGTGCTCGGCTCACGCATGGCGCGGGAGATTACAAGCCTGCAATCTGCGCCGCTGGACAACATCCAGTGGAACCTCGCACAGCTCGAGATCGAATATCTGTCGCTTCTCAACAGCATCAATACCGCGCAAGACAGAGCGGGACCCGACGCATCGGTCCTTTCAGAACTTCGCAAGAGATTTGACATTTTCTACAGCCGCATCGACACGTTGCAAACCGGCAGGCCGTTTCGACAGATTGAAAATGACGACACCGCCAAACGTTTGTTGATCAAGGTTCGCTCAAGCCTGATCGAAGAGCTCCCTGTTATCGACGGAGACGACGCCGATCTCTATGGGTCTCTCGCGGGTCTCGAAGAAGATTTTCTTCTGCTTAGACCCGATGTCAGATCTCTTTCGCTGAGAGCCGTCAAGATATTCGCAGAATCATCCGATCGGCAGCGCGCAAATTTCTCGCTTCTGCTCCAGCAAACAGCCGTCGTCGGAGTACTTCTCGTTCTTGCCTTGCTCGTCGCGGTGACTGTTCTTGTCCGCCAGTTTCAGGTGGCCGAGCGCCGTGCGCTCGAAGCGAGCCGCAGCAGTTCCCGCTTCGTAAGCACTGTCAATGCATCGCTGGACGCTATCATACTGGCTGACGCCAAAGGAACGGTTATTGACTTCAGCCCAGCCGCTGAAACCATATTTGGCTACACTCGCAATCGCTCATTGGGCTCGAACATGGCAGAGCTGATCATTCCTCCCAATTTGCGAGACGCCCACGCGGCGGGAATGCGTCGTTTTCTCGAGACTGGAGAAAAGAAGATCATCGACGCCGGTCGCGTCGAGGTGACAGCCATGCGGTCCAACGGCGCGACTTTTCCTGTAGAGCTTTCCATCGGCATGACGATGGAGCCTGAGGGACCAATCTTCATTGCCTATGTCAGGGATATTTCGGAGAGAAAACGCAACCAGCAGGAACTGATGTCCGCGCGCGACGAAGCGTTGGCGGCGGACAAAGCGAAGTCGCAGTTTCTCGCAATGATGAGCCACGAAATGAGAACGCCGCTCAACGGCGTCCTGGCCACACTTGATCTTTTGCAATCATCAGCCCTGGACGGCCGGCAGGAAGATTATGTGCGCACCGCCATCGCCTCGGGTGAAATCCTGCAACAACATCTCGACGACGTGCTGGACATCACAAGCATCGAAGCGGGCGCCATGGAGTTCCGCTACAACTATTTCTCGCTGGACGATTTGCTGGAAGAGGTGCGCAGCCTCAACGAACGCACAGCCGCCGAACAGAATGACGTAATAGTGCTGGATATCGCAGACGACCTCTCCAACATCTATTCCGACAGGCACCGACTAAGACAAATCCTGCTTAATCTTGTCGGCAATGCGGTCAAGTTCACGCAAGGCGGAACCATTACAGTCACCGCTCGATCAATCTCGAGCACTTACCACAACCGCATTGTCGAATTGACGGTAAGCGACACGGGCATTGGCATAAAACAGGAAGATATCGAACGCATTTTCGACGAGTTTGTCACCCTGGACAGTTCCTATCGGCGAAAGACGCAAGGGTACGGGCTCGGACTGGCGATCTGCCGGCGTATATCGGAAGGTCTGGGCGGTCATATCGGCATAGAAAGCACGCCAGGGGCCGGCAGCACCTTCACCGTCACCATACCGATCGCCGCGACATCGCAAATGGGCGCCGAAAGCGATGCGGAAACAGCCGAGAACAAAGACGTAGACAATCTGAAAGTGCTGCTCGTCGAGGACAACGAGACAAATCGCTTTGTGGCGGTGGAACTGCTGCAGGCGGAAGGGTGTGATGTGGACGTCGCCATAAACGGAATAGAAGGCGTAGAGAAGTCGCAAAATGGAGATTTCGATCTCATCCTGATGGATATCAGCATGCCGCTGATGGATGGTATTGAGGCAACCCATGTCATCAGGAAAGGCGGCGGGAAATCCGCTACAACGCCGATCATCGGACTGACGGCCCATGCGCTGCCCCATGAACTTGAAAGCCTGACCCAGGCGGGCATGCAGGACTGCCTTATCAAACCCTTGCGGAAGCGCAATCTGCAAAAAATGCTGAGAAGTTTCAGGCAGTCGCGGGAAAGCGAAGCAGTTTCCGAAACACCGCGCACGGCGGTGATCGACAGGTCCGTTATGGATGAGCTCGCCGAACTGTTGCCTGCTGAAAAACTGAAGCAGCGCATGGATGATTTTCTGAACGAGTTGTCCGAGTCCGAAGAGTTGCTTCAGGCTCATTTCGAGCATGGACGCTTGCCGGAACTGGCTGCTCTCGCGCATCGCTGCGCCGGATCCGCCGCAACCTTCGGCGCTACGGAACTCGCAAACGCCATGCGCGGCGTCCAGACCGCCGCACAGGAAGACCGCATCGCTGAACTTGGCGACGCCATGCGTGGCGTTGGAGCAATTGCTGGACGGACGCGCAAGGCGCTTGAGCGCTATAAATCCGGTGCGTGCGATACGAAATCCGGTTAGAAAGGGCCGGCGGTTGGCCCGGCCCCTTACTTGCTCACAGAAGCGACAGCGTCGCGACAGGCCCGAGGACAGAGGGCAGCGTCTCGAGAACATCGGTGACCGTAGTGTAGGTCGAATCGTAGCAAGCCATGGCGTCTCCCGGCATGATGTAGGGATTGAAGTCGTCCCTGTCCGCCTGGCGCATCAGCCGCTCGACCGACCGTTCAACGACAATCGATTCTCCCGTGACAGGGTTTCTGGAAATCAGCGCGGCCGTTCTGTTGGCGTTGGTGAGCTTGGAGCCGCCAAGGCAGTTCATGCCGGCGATCGCCTGCAGAAAGCGCGTTCCATAGCGCAGATCCTGCGTCTCCTTGCCGATGGCGGCGCCGGCGTTGTTTGACGCGGAATCGGCGAGGTTCGACATGAACACCCGCACGCCCTGCATGGTGATGGAGGACGGCTTGACCAGTTCCTCCTGAAAGCAGTTGCGGCTCGGCACCTCGACCACATCCCCGGACAGAAGGATCACGTCGTTGAACGGCCGGCCATCAAGGGCGGGACGCACGTCGATGATCGTGGCGCCGCCGCCGCGAATGAGCTTGATCCGCGCGAGATCGGCGTCGGGCCGCACGCCGCCGGCGACCTGAAGGGCGCGGGACAGCCGGCGGTCTCGCGCGCCGGCGCCGCTTGCTTCCTGCCGAAGCAGATCCCTGTCCTGCGAACTCTGTCCTCCGACGGACACGGAACCGGGCTCGAACACTGCGCCCGATACGTTCACACGCGCGTCCGCTATGTCCTGCAGCCGGATAGAGACGCGTGGAACAGACCGGTAGTAGCCATTGCTCTTCAGCGTGGCGGCGAGCTCCCGCTCAACCTGTTCGACCGTGCGCCCGCTGGCGCGGACAGGCGCGACATGCGTGATCTTCAATGTGCCGTCCTGCATGATCTCGTAGCTGCCCGAGAGCAGTTCGTCTTCCTCGACAATCAAGGTCACGAGGTCGCCCTGTGACAGCAGCTGCGTATCGACCGGACCGGAATAGGATGATGTCGAGACGACGGATGCTCCCGAACCGGTCGTGCATTTCCGGGCGTTGATCGCCACCGAGGACTGGCTTGCCGCCGATTTCCCGACGCCGTCGGAGCGATACTGGGCCTGATAGCTCAACCCCCGCGACACGTCCTCGTTGTTTTCGATCTTCGACAGGGAAGCGCATCCGCAAAGCGCGGTGGCCGACAGCAGGACAGCCAATCGCAAAGCGCTGCGGCAGGTGGCCTTACCATTTTGAAGCTTAGTCATTTCGAGACCCTCATTTAAAATGTGGGCGCTTTCTAGCGTCTCGCCGCGGCGGCGTGGGCGCAGCCTTTGGTTCGTTTCCGGAAATATCGAGACGTCGACTATCCGGAAGGATAGGCGCTGGAGCCTTTGCGATATTTGACTGTTCCAACGCCGCCCCCGCCAGCGCCGCGAATTGCGTATTGAACCCTTGTCCCGGCGCAAGAGCCGCCGGCGGAAAAGGGGTTCACACATCATGTTCGCCAGGATGACGACCAGAATGAACGAGGCGCGCCAGTCTCCGATGTTGCAGAACATCGGCGCCTATCTCGCGTCGGAGGCTTCCGCGAAGCTGTCGCGGATCGTCGCCGTCATCGTCATGGCGCGCGTGCTGCAGCCTGTCGAAGTCGGCATTGTCGCAGCCGCAATGGCGACTTCCGAACTTTTGAAAGCCTTTACAGAGAACGGCGTCATCCAGCGCGTCATCAGCGCTTCCGACAGCGAACTCGAAGCAACCTGCAGAACCGCAAACCGCATCAACTGGATATGGTGTGTCGGCCTATTTGCGCTGCAACTCCTTGTGGCCGGCGGCGTTTATATTCTGTTGGGAAACGCGGCCGCCGCTCTGCTGATTGCAGTCATGGCGCTCGAATATCTCCTGATGCCGCCCGGCCTCGTCCACTGCGGCCTTGCAATGCGCGACGGCAAACTCAAGGGAACGGCATTCGTCGCCGGCGCCCAGACAGTTTCCGCCAACCTGTTATCGGCCGTGCTCCTGATCGTCTGGTACTCGCCCGCCACGATCGCCCTGGCAAGGGTAGCGAGCGCGCCGATATGGACGTCGGGGATGCGCTATCTGCATCCCTGGCGTCCGACTGCCGGCCCGCGCGCGCCGCTGACGCCGTTTCTGCGATTCGGACGCTCCGTGGTCGGCGTGGAACTCGTCAAGGCGCTGCGTATGCAGTCCGACAAGTTCCTGATCGGCGGCCTGCTCGGCGCAGACGCGCTCGGCTTCTATTATTTTGCTGTCAACGCCGGCCTCGGCATCGCCAATTCCTTCTCGGTGGCGTTCGCGACCGTGCTGTTTCCGCACTTCCGCAACAGTAGCAGCCGCGACGCCGTGCTGCGATCCGGCCTTTTGCTGGCGCTGTTTGCCGTGACGCCGGTCGTCGCCATGCAGGCGCTGGCCGCTCCCGTCTACGTGCCGCTGATTTTCGGCGACAAATGGGCGCCTGTCGCGCCGCTGGTGTCACTGCTTTGTTTCCTCGCCATTCCCTCCGTCATCTGGGCGACGACCGCGCAATGGTTTCGCGCCATCGATCGCGCGGATATCGAACTGCGCCGCTCCGTCGTGATTTTTCTCGCGGCATCGGGGGCCATCGTGACGGCCTATCCGTTTGGTCTGACCGGCGTCGCCTGGGCGCTGATGCTCGCCACCGGCCTGACCCAGATTGCACTTTCGCTTCCTGCCTTTTCGGCAGCCTTCGCGCGCCCTGCGCGCGCTCTCAACCCCGCAGCCTAGGAGGTTTCCATGCCGCTCTTCTCAGTCATTATGCCGTGCTGGAACGCACAAAAGACAATCGCGGACACAATTGAATCGGTTCTCTGCCAGAGCTTCGGCGATTTCGAACTGATCATCGTGGACGACGGTTCGACCGACGACACAAGCAACATCGTCGCCCGCTATGCGTCCGTCGATCGCCGCGTTCGCGTCGTTGAACTCGAAAACGGCGGCCCCAGCCGCGCCCGTAATATCGCGGCCTTCGTCTACGCGACGGGCAGCCTCCTGGCTTTCCTCGACAGCGACGATATCTGGGCGCCAGAAAAGCTTCTGCGCATGGCTGAAACCTTCCGCCGTCGCGGCGCGGCGGACGCCGTCTATGCACGCATAGCCTTTTTCCGCAACACGATCGATGTGGTCGAAACCGAATCGACGCCTATGGGCGGACCGCTGACGGCCGGCGACCTGATCCGTGAAAACGCGGTCTGCACCATGTCCAACATCGTGGTTCGCGCCGACATCTTCGAACAGTCCGGCGGCTTCGACACGTCGCTCAAATATGGCGAGGACATGGAGTGGCTGATCCGGCTGGTCGGTCAGGGCGCGCGCATCGAGGCCGTGGACGAACGGCTCGTCTATTACCGCGCCTGCGACCACGGGCTTTCCGCGGATCTCTCATCCATGGAAGCCAACTGGAAAGCATCGGTCGCCACGGCGCTGGCGCACGATCCGCGGATCGGGGCAAGCGACGTCAGAAAGGCCGAAGCCGTGCATCTGCGCTACCTCGCGCGCCGGGCTTTGCGCCTGAAGACGCCTCCGCTTGCAGCACTTGGCCTTGCCCTGCGCGGCGCCGGCCGGAGCCCGTCCGCCTTTTTTGAAAACCCGCGGCGCGGCGTCATGACGCTGATGGCCGCCCTCGCCAACCCGCTGATGCCGTCCGCCGTCAGGCGCATGGTCTTCTATCGCTGATCCATTCCGAAGGGAGTACGACCCATGACCCAATATCCTGTCACCGCCTCGATCGTCGTTCCGGCCTATAATTGCGAAACGATGATCGCCGAGACGCTGCGCTCTCTGCTCGAGCAGACCTTCGCCGATTTCGAGCTTATTGTCGTCGACGACGGCTCGAGCGACGGCACCGTCGACGTCGTCAATTCATTCGACGATCCGCGCCTCAGGCTGGTTCGTCAGGCCAATCGCGGCCTGGCCGGCGCCCACAACACGGGCGTTCACGAAGCACGCGGCGAGTTCATTGGGTTCTGCGACGCCGACGATCTGTGGTTACCCGAAAAGCTGGAGAAACATGTCGCGCATCTGCGCTCCAACCCTCAGGTCGGGATCAGCTTCGCCGGCTCGCGAATGATCGACGAAAACGGAAAGCCGCTCGGCATAGACCAAAAGCCGAAGCTGAGGAACATCACGGCGATCGATGTCTTCAAACGCAACCCGATCGGCAACGGATCGTCGGCCGTCATTCGCGCCGCCGCCCTTGAGGGCTTCGCCTACCGGCCGGCCGGCGAGACGGAACGCGACTGGTGGTTCGACGAGACCTTCCGCCAGTCGGACGACATCGAGGGCTGGCTTCGCTTCATCGTCACGCAGGACTGGGTGATCGAAGGCATTCCGGGCCTCTTGACCGACTACCGGATCCATTGCTCCGGCCTTTCCAGCAATATCGAGCGGCAGTTCGAATCCTGGGACCGCATGCGCAAGAAGGTGATTGCAATCGCGCCGGCGCTTCTCGGGAAGCAGGACCGCGTCGCGGAAGCCTACCAGCTGCGTTACCTGTGCCGCAGGGCCGTATCGCTGCGCGACGGCGATGTTGCTTTCGATCTGTGCGTCCGATCCATGGGCAAGTCCCTGCGCCCCTTCGTTGAAGAGCCCGTCAAGTCTCTGATCACCCTCGGCGCCGCCGTCGCGCTCAAACTCTTTGGCGACGGGCTGCTGGGCGCCGCCGAATCCATCCTGCTGCGCAGGAAACTCGCATAATTGAAAGGGAGAAGACCAATGATCAATGCAATCACCCATATCGTTGATGACGACAGTTTCGGCGGCGTCAACCGGATGCTCGCGCACATGACGAACAGCCCTGTTCTTTACAAGGCCGGACAGCATCGCATCGTGCGGGTCCGGCGCGGGCAGTTCACCCCGCCGAAGATCAAGGCCGACATCATCGTGTCGCACCTGTCCGTCAACTGGGCGAACATGCCCATGCTGACGGCGATCCGGGCGATCCATCCGCGCACGGCGTTCATCCATGTGGAGCACAGCTACAGCGAACGCTTCGTGACGGCGAATGTCGAGAACCGGTGGCGTTTCGAAACGCTGCTTGAAACAGCCTATTCCCTGTTCGACACGGTGGTGGCGGTGAGCCGTCCGCAGTTCGACTGGATGCTGCGCCGGCAGCTGTGCAACCCGAAGCGTCTGCGATACGTGCCGTCCGGCGTCGATCTGGCGCCGTTCTTCGCGCTTGATGCGCCGGCAGAGGATCGCCCGTTCGTGCTTGGCGCCTTCGGCCGCCTCAACGTCCAGAAGGGTTTTGACATCCTCGTCAAGGGCTTCAACCTCTCGGGACGCCAGGACATGGAGCTTCACTTCTTCGGCGACGGCGAAGAACGCGCGGCGCTCGAGACGCTGGCCGCAGGCAAACCGAACATCGTGTTCCACGGCTATGTCGAGAACACGGCGGAAGCGATGGCGCGGTGCCATGCGGTCGCAATGCCGTCGCGCTGGGAGCCATTCGGCCTTGTCGCGCTCGAAACCATGGCGGCGGGCCGGCCGCTGCTGTGTCCGCGCGTCGACGGATTGCGTCAGCATATCTCGAACGGCGCGATCGACATCGGCGACAACACGGTCGCCGGATGGAGCGCCTTTCTGCAGGAACTGGACCTCGCGGCGATGCGCGACGGCGAAAAGAACAGAAGCGTCGCCGCGTCCACGACAGACAACTTCCTGGAAGGCTGGCTGGATCTGTGCAATGCCGGCGACCGGGAGGAAACCATCGCGCTGGCCGCCTGACACATCAGAAATTTCCGGGAGGCCGGTCCGTCAAGGGCCGGCCTTTTTGTTTCCAAAATCCGAGCTAGCCCGGAAGCCCGTCGAGGCAGGGAACATCGGCGAAGCCGTCGTCCCAATCAGCTCTGCTTTCACAACAGATATGGGCGTTCGGCCGGATGTCGACTTCAGTGTCGAGACCGCCGGCGGGGACCACCAGCAAGCCGCGCTTCTCGGTCGGGACGGCGGAACCACACCGGCCGCAAAAACTCTTTTGGTGACGAGATTCCGGAACCCTGTAGCTTCGGACGTCATCGCGGCCGGCGATCCACCTGATCGTCGCCGTCGAGGAAAACAGATTGGCCGCATGGGCAGTGCCCGTGCCTTTGCGGCAGCGTTTGCAATGGCACAGGAAAAAG
This sequence comes from Flavimaribacter sediminis, assembly GCF_019492055.1. Lineage (GTDB taxonomy): Bacteria > Pseudomonadota > Alphaproteobacteria > Rhizobiales > Rhizobiaceae > Flavimaribacter > Flavimaribacter sediminis. Next base: position 326,336 of record NZ_JAICBX010000003.1, read on the forward strand.
GCGTCGAACGCGCCGGTGATTTCGTACTGGACGTCGCCGCACAAGCACGAACCGGCAGTAAATTGAGACATGGAGCGGGATCCTTTCGGCGGTTCGGGGGACTAGTCACCCCAGCCTGAAATTATCGCATCCGCCTCGAATTCGACAAGCCATTCCGGATTGACGAACCGGTCTATGGCCATGATCGTATCCACCGGACGAATGTCCCTGAAATAGATCTTGCGCACGTCAATTGCGGCTTTCCAGTTGTTGATGTCCGTGAGGATCACGCGCGTCCGCACATGGGGAGTGAAGAATCAGGACGCCGCGGTCAAACCTTGCGGCGCGGACAATGCTTCGGCAGCGGAAAGCCTGTCACGGGCGATCTGCCTCGCGTGAACGCCAAGCACCATGAAGGATGGCCAGATCAGATAGGCCTCGATCTCGATGTTCTCGCCGAAAGTCAGCATGATCATGACGAGCGTGATCGAAAGCGGCAGGCGGCCGCGGCTGTGGAAAAGGCAATCGTGCACAACGGCGGCGGTTTGCCAGACCAGCGGAATGGCGAAGGCCAGCAGTCCCGCGACACCCTTCACGAAGAGCAGGCCATACCAGGTGTGGTGGCTGCCGATCGGCATATATTCCACCAGATGCGGACCGGGTTGGACCGTTCCATGGCCGAACCAGACGGCTTCTGTGGACCAGCGCTCATAGGCAATCCTCTGCAGGGTCGACCGCACTTCGGAACTTGCCGCGCGGGCGCCGCGGAAGGCGTCTACGGCCTGCTGGATCATGCGGAACAGGGCCGAGCCGAAGACCGTCATCAGGCCCATCAGCGCTGCTGCGAGAAACCAGGCGAAGGGGCGCGAGGCCAACGGAAGCAATCGCGGCAAGGCAATGCTGACTGGCAGCGCCACAAGGCTCATTCTCGACATGGACAAAAGGATCATGGTGAGCCCGCCGAGGACGCCGACCAGCATCCAGAAACGCTGGCGTTCGTCGAGAGCGAAGGCAACGGTCAAAACGCCGATAAGACCGGCGAAGGGCGACCAGGGCGCAAAGAACTGCCAGCGCGCGGAGCCGGACGCGGGGTCGATCGTGTAAAGATAGACGCTGAAATATTCCGGTCCCGGCCCGCCGATTGCCTTCAGCGGCGAGACGAAGATCATGCTCGGCAATCCGGCCATGGGCGCAACGATGAACAAAGGCGTCAAAACCACCGTTATCAGCGCAACGACGCACATGGCCCTGACGATGACGGATCGGCGGATCGGCAAGGTCGCTCCGGCGAAGATGAAGAGCGCGACGAGCGCCCAGCCCTTGGCCCAGCCTACGACCGACTTGATCGTCTGCCCCATGCCGAGATCCCAGCCTGCGTGGGCGATGAGCAGCGGAACCAGCATGGCGACCATGCCCGCAATCCAGCCAAGCACCAGAGGCGGCGGCGATCCTGTCGGCCGCAGATCGGCCCGGATCGCGTTTCCGAGATAGAGGGAAAGCCCGGCAAGTCCTGCAAGAAGCCAGCCGATAACCGGCCCCACGACATACAGGCCCCCGATGAGGTAGAAGAGCCATGTCGAGGCGATTGTTGCAAAGACCAGTTTCTCGGCCGGGTTTTTCTGCATGCCTCAGTCCTCTTCCCCGGCAGGCCGCGCCGTGATCCATGCGATCAGCGGCTGCCGTATCCAGAAGAGAACAAGCCCGCCGATCGCGCACAGGGTGGCGGCGATTCCAAACAGGATCGCCAGCAGCGTGTTGGGGCTGCTCGGGCTTTCCGAATAGGTCGGCGCCTCGATGATCTGCACCATCGGATAGGAGGCGAACACGTCGGTCTCGAAGGTGTTCGAGCGCGCCAGCGCCGACGCAAAGACGGCTTCGGCGACCTTGTAGTCCCGGTTGAGGCTGTCGAGTTCCGAGGCTGCGCTGAGCAGCGAGATCAGACGCTTTTCGACGACCTGCAACTCGTCCTCGAGAATGGCCAGCTCTGCTTCCAGCCCGTCGCGTTCGGCGGTTCCGTCCATCAACTGCGAGAGCAGCGAGGCGCGCTGGCCTTCCGTGGAATGTTCGATCTCGTTCTGCAGCGTTTCCACGCCAAGACCCGTGAGTATGGCGCCGCGCTCCATCAGTTTGAGACGCGCGCCCAGAACGCGCTTTCGGAGGCTGACGATGTTGGGATGCTTGTCGCCGAGGCTCTGGCTGAGTTCGGCGAGTTTGGCGGTTTCTTCCGCAAGCGCGTTCAACAGGGTCTGGAATCCGACATCGGCGTGCAGACGAAGGGACGCGGCCGCGTTTTCGGGCGAGATGTCGAGCAGTGTCGCAAGGGACTCGACCAATCTCGACTGGCGCGCGTGCTGCCCCTTGAGATCGGTCATCTTCTTGACGAGTTCTTCCTTGGCGACGGCGATCTCCTGGAACTGGTCGGCTGTCGTCAATCCTGACTCCATCTGGAGCTTGCTGATGCGGTTCCTGATCTGGTCGACGGCTTCCTGATACTGTTTCACGCTGCCCACCGTGGAGCCCTGCCGGCGTTCGATCTCGTCCTGCCGCAATTTTTCCAGTTCGGCGAGAAAGGCGCTCAACAGCGCGTCTGCATATTGGCGCGCGGTTTCGGGAGACGTCGCTTCCATCATGACCTGTATAAGGCTCGTCTGGTCGACCAGCTTGATGCGCGGATAACCGATCCGGACGCCTTGCTGCAGGAGCATTTCTTCGGCGCGTTTGATGACGGATTGCGACTGCAGCAGTTTTTTGTAGGTGACGGTCGGGCTGATGGATGAACTCGAATAGGCCGAGTTGGCCGACGTGGAGGCCTGCCCGATATCGGTGAGGTTGACGGAGGTTGAAACGCCGTTGCCGGGCAGGATGAGCGAGAAATCGGAGCTGTACCTGACCTCCGCCAGATTGAGATAGAGAAACACGGGAACCCAGATCGCGGCCGTCAGGACGCCGATGACCGTGACATAGCGCGGAAGCCGTCCGGCGTCGCTGACCCGTCCGCCGCGCATGATCCGGCCAATCGTAAGGGAGCCGAAAGACGTGCGTTTCAGGCGGAGCCAGCCGGGCGCGCGAAATATCTTGCGCCGGCGCGCCGAGACATCGCTTCCGCGCTGCCTGGCTTCGCCAGTATCCACAATTTCGATCGGCTCCGTTTCAAGAACCGGATGGTCAACATGAATGTTCATCTTTCAACCCCGTGTTACGGGGGGTGTAGAGGAACAGCGACGGGTTGCGTGGCGGCGAAGGGATAGTATCGGGGAACTGAGATAGGTCAGCTATACCAAAGGATAGAAATGGCGGCCTTCAGCATCCGGCTTGTTCAGTATGAACGCTCTAGAACAGACCAGCTTCCTTGGCGAGGATGGCGGCGTTGGTCCGGTTGCGCGCGCCCATCTTGCGGCAAAGCGTCTTGACGTGCAGCTTGATCGTGACTTCCTGCAAATCAAGTCTCAAAGCGATTTCCTTGTTGGAAAGACCTTCAACGAGACCTTCAAGCACTTCCAGTTCGCGCGATGACAGTTTCTCTGCGAGCGGGTGTTTTTGTTCCTCTTCCTTCTCCGTGAAAAAGGAAATCGGCGCATATTGCTCCCCGGTCGCCATGAAGCGTACGGCGTGGATCAGCGATTTCGCCGTCATCGTTTTCGGAAGGAAGCCGGCCGCGCCCATGGCGAGCGCCTGTTCGGCGGCCGCCCGTGTCATTGTGCCTGAAATAATGGCGACGGGACTGCCCAGATTGAGATCTTTGGCTTTCTCCAGCCCCTCAAGACCGTTCATGCCGGGCATGGTGAAATCGAGAATGACGAGGTCATAGGGGCCCTCTTTCAACATCCTTGTTTCCGCTTCCGCGAAATCCTTCGCAACGGAAACGGAGAACCCGTCCTGCGCCGCCAGATAGTCGGATATCATGTCACGAACCAGATCGTGGTCGTCCGCAAGCAGCAGTTTCAGTTTTTGCATCGCCTTGATCTCCGGCCGTGATTCGGCGGCGTCCTATCCATCGCCGGCGCTGGCCGTCACTCTCGCTCCCAGAGCGCCGAACCTTGTATCCTTTGGTGCAGCGCCAATAGTCTTCAGTACAACCGACACTATACCGCAGTAAATCTGAATCAGCGACTAATGCCGCGACTACGCTTTCGCGCCGCCCTGCGCGGCGCGGCGCTCCTTTATCCAGGTGACCGAAGATAAAGGAGATCGCCATGACACAGACACAACCGCTCGACACCATCAATTTGTTCGGTCTGGACATCGTATCGGCCACGACGCGCGATGCTTTGGACAGGCTTTTAAACAGCGACGAACGTTACACCGCCGCCTTCCTCAACGCGCACTGCGTCAACACGGCCGCCAGCGACCGGACCTATCGACGGGCGCTGGAAAAAGCCGACTTTATTCTACCCGACGGTTCCGGGCTCAGTCTGGCCGCGCGGATGCAGGGCAAGCGTTTTGTGGAAAACCTCAACGGAACGGACCTGTTTTTGCCACTGTGCCGCGAGGCCGCAAAACGCGGGCTGTCGATCTACTTTCTGGGCAGCAGGGAAAATATTGCGCGCATCGCGGCTCTGCGGGCGTCCGCGCTCGCGCCTGGTCTGGTTATCGCCGGCACGCGAAACGGCTTTTTCGAGCGGGATGAGGAACACGCGATCGTGGACGAGATCAACGCGTCCGGCGCCGACATCGTTCTGGTCGCGCTTGGCGTGCCGCTTCAGGAAATCTGGATCGAGCGTAATCGCGAGCGCCTTGCCGCGTCTCTCGTCATGGGTGTGGGCGCACAGTTCGACTTCTGGTCCGGAGAGGTGCGCCGCGCGCCGATGCTCTTCAGGAAAACCGGAATGGAGTGGCTCTGGCGCCTGGCGCTGGAGCCGAAGCGCATGGCGCGCCGCTATATCAGGGGCAATCCGGAATTTATACTGAGGGCCTGGCGCGACAGAAATCCGGAGGCCAGTTCGGCCGATGGCCCGGTGAAAGGCCCGGTAAAGGGGAAGCGCCTGCTTGACCTCCTCGTGGCGAGCGCGGCTATCATCGCCCTGTCGCCCGCCATAGGCGCCATCGCCGCCGCCATCCGTCTCACATCGCCGGGGCCGGTGTTCTTTCGGCAGGAACGCGTGGGCCTTCGAGGCAAGACATTCACGCTCTACAAGTTCCGCACCATGTGCGTGGACGCAGAACAACAGCGCGCCGCCGTGCTGGCAATGAGCGACCGTCCCGGCCTGTGCTTCAAGGCGAAAGACGATCCGCGCATCACGCCGGTCGGCCGGTTCCTGCGCCGCTATTCGCTGGACGAGCTTCCACAGCTTTTCAATGTGGTTCTCAGCCAGATGAGCATTGTCGGACCGCGCCCGGCCTTGCCCCAGGAGGTCGCGGCCTATCCAGGCGACGCGCTGCGCCGGCTCGACGTCAAGCCGGGCCTGACCGGGCTTTGGCAGGTGTCGGGCCGCGCCGACATCGGCTTCGACCGCATGATCGAGATGGACAGCGCCTACGCCCGGTCCAGAACGCTGCTTCTCGATCTCACGATCATGGCGCTGACCCTTCGGGCGGTTTTGTCGGGACGCGGGAGTTACTGAGCAATGGTGGCGGAAGAAGGAGACTGCCCTGCTCAGGCGCCGGTCGGACGGCCGCGAATAACGCAGACCTCATGATAGAGTGCGACGTCGGGATTTTGTTCCGACAGGTTCTGTGCCTCGCATGCCGAAAGCGGCATGTCGCCTTCCTCGTCGGCAAAGAATTCGCAAACGAATTCCTTCTCCAGGCCCGTTCCTGTCAGGGCTTTTTCGAGCGCCACGAAGAACGAGATATCCGTACCGGCGTCCTGTCGCACCATTTGTGAAGCCAGCTTTTCCGGCTCAAATCCGTTGGCCCTGAAGAAATCGAAAATGATGTCGGTTCCGATACGACAGCCAAAATTCATGACGACCTCGGCTTTGGGGGCATGTTTGCGTATCCGGCGCAACAGAGCTTCATTCAATCCCAGACCGACCGCATTGAAAGGATATTCGTCAAACATCGCCCAGGGATAATAATGGGCAATATGATCCTCGGCCCGCTCATCCGCCCCGCTTGCGAGCGGCACGGACTGCGCCTCGCGAAACGCCGCCAGACGGGAATCACGGGGATCGCCCACCTGAGGAAGACAGGCGATAACGACATCTGTTTGCGAAATTTTTGCACGTGCTTCTTCTGTATCGACCAGGCTGACAGCGCCCTTGACCGGCTGGAACTGCTCGGCGTGCTCAGGTGAAAGGCTGTGAATATTTCGTTCGGCAAGTTCCACGAGGCGCGGATCAAGATCGCTGCCGAAAACCCTTGAAACGCCGCACATCCGCAGCACGAAAGCCGCGTTGATGCCCGTGCCTATGCCGACTTCATAAACTGTTTTGCCCTGCAGGTTGGCGCGTTCCAGGCCCATTTGAAACGTTCGGGTCCATGGATCGCCCGGATCAAAAGCGAAATCGGGCGCTTCAGGGGTCAGCCCATAGGTTTCGCTATCACTGGTGGTTCCGGAGCCAGTGGTTTCGACCATCTTTGTTTCCTTTTTTGCGGATAGCGCTGACGCGTCCCATCCTGCAGCTGACACAGCACCGGCGTCGCTGAGGCTATCCTGGATATCAGGCGTACTGCTGCCGAACGTCCTGCGTCGTCTTTGCAGCAAGAATTCTTGCCGATGAAAAAAGCCGCCGGAGCGGCGGCTCAAAACTTTCAGGATACCCGGTGGATTGTATCGGCTGATCGGTCGCTGCGTTGTGCTTCTGCAGACAGGTATGCGGGTATTTGTCTGATATCGGACGCCAGATACACATCACCGGCCGTGGATCCCAGAGAATTGACGAGGCGTGCGCAATCGCATTCCGAATCGACCAGGACACTGAGCGGCAATTTGCTGTCCGGCAACCCGATGAGCGCCTGCTTGATGCGCAGGACAGTCGGCGCAGTGGAAAGACCGCTACAATTTATGGTGTTCGAAACGTGCATTGTTTGCTCCTTGCTGGTCGGTTCGAAGAAATCGAAAGCACCGCTTGGTACGCCGGGAAATCCGACACGGAAACTGTTGTCATTGCATGGCGAACTGCCGGTTAGCGCCCAACAGCATGCAATGTCAGTAGCCGGGATAACAGAAGACCCGGCAGGCATGCCCGTCTCGTTCACCATGCTCCCGCGCTGCGGGAGACATCACTGGACGGGCGCATTTGTTCAACGGTTGTGACAGCCGATTCTCGCAGCGAGCTCGCTGTGGCCTTTAAGGCGACCCGAAGATGGATCGCCAAACCGCCGATTTTCAAAGGATCGCGCTGTAGGACCTGCTCGCAATCCTGAAGCATGACTTTGTTGAGCGTCGTCTTGCGCGCCCATGGTTGACATCAAGGGTAGGCAGGCCCCGATGGCATGTCAAGGTTATTTCGGCTAAATTTTGGGCGCAAACCGGTTGAGATTAAATTTTCATCACGCGGAAAAATTGTGCATCGCACAACAATGTTTCGCAGATGCGGCGACCTCCTCCTCCCCGAGCGCCCCTGCCCGATCGCCGGTTGCCAGGAAAGCTGAAGCCGGTGTGGTGTGCATCAACAAACCCGATCAGTCCCGAAAACCGGGATCAAGGCGATCGGCGAGCCGCATCTGCGCGTCCCATTCGAGTAGCAGGTCGCCGTCATCGAACGCCATCTGGTCATACTGCTCGGTGACGCGGCGCGCGACAGTCTCGTCCACGTGCTTGAGGGGCACGCCCATGGACAACACCGATTCCTGAATTTCGCAGGCCCGGTTGAGGTAGAACATGTTGGAAAACATCTGCGCGGCGTTTTCACCGACCGTCAGCAGGCCGTGATTCCTCAAAACGAGCGCCGGATGCGCGCCGAGATCCCTTGTGATCCGGCGCCGCTCTTCCAGATCGAGCGCAATGCCCTCGAAATCGTGATAAGCGACCCGGCCGTAAAATTGCAGCGCGATCTGGTTGAGGGGCATGAGCCCCTCCTCAAGACAGGAAACAGCCACGCCCGAGCGTGTATGTGTGTGCATCACCCACGCCGCGTCGTGGCGGTCCATATGGACCGCGCTGTGGATCGTGAAACCGGCCGGATTCACGCGGTGGGGGCTGGGGGCGACCTTGGCGCCGTCGGTATCGATCTTGACCAGGGAGGACGCGGTGATCTCTTCCCAAAGAAAGCCGTAGGGATTGATCAGAAAATGACCGGGTTCGCCCGGAACGCGCGCCGTTATGTGCGTGTAGATGATGTCAGTCATCTTGTAGTAGGCCGCGAGCCTGTAACACGCGGCAAGCTCTACCCGCGTCTGGTATTCGGCGTCGCTCATTGCAGATGGTCCGGCAGATGTCTCGCTCGTGCTTAGCATTTCATCCTCTCTTGCCCGCGCCGACCGCCCTGTTCGTCGCGCGGTCGCGGGCCTTCTACATGTCGACAGAGCGCATATTATACGCTCCGGCGCTCCATGTCGGGAGACGTCTCCCTCTCCAGGCATAGCAGCGCTCAGCTTTACTCTTTAATATACATTTGTATAACTAGCCCGTAAGTGCAAGGAAAACAATTCAGTCGCAGGCGCCGATACAAACCTGTTCGTCACCAACGCCAATTCCGGATTGACAACTGCGGGCCGCGTGCTCTGCAGTTCAGAACAGCAATGCCCCGCGCATGAAACTCAGATGGAGATTTTAAAGCATGGCGAACGCGGAAACGATTCACGGCGTTCTTTTAAGCGAAACCATGGACCTGAAATCTTTTTACGATCTTGATTTCGGCGACCGGGCGAGAGACGTTCGCCTTCTCAATCCCGATGAAGTGCAAGCCCCTGATGCAATCCGTTTTGCGATTTGCTGGCTGCCCGGGCCCGAGGCCTTTGCGCCCTATCCCAATCTTGAAATGGCGATGTCCGTCGGGGCCGGCGTCGACGCCCTGCTCAATCATCCGGGTCTCGATGATGACATTGCGATTTGCAGGGTCAGGGACCCGCACCAGGCAGACCTGATGGCAGGCTACGCCGTCCACGAGGTTTTGCATGTAGAGCGTGGTTTTGCGCAAATGCGGGCTGATCAGGACGCCGCGCAGTGGCGGCCGCTTCCGATGCGTGCGCCGAAGGAGTTGAAAGTCGCCGTTCTTGGGCATGGAACCATGGGCGCCGCAGTCGCACGGTCTCTCGCCCGGCTGGGTTTTACCGTCACGGTCGCCTGTCGCCGCCCGCCTCGCGATCCCGAGCAAGGCGTCACATACACCACAGGTGACGATGCTGTCATGCAGGCGGTCGAAGGAGCGAACATGGTGATAAATGTCCTGCCCTTGACGCCGCAGACCGAGAATGTGCTCGATAAAAACCTGTTTGAACGACTCGCAACGCGAGCCTGGCTCGTGCAGATCGGTCGCGGCGAACATCTGCATGAAGACGACTTCGTCGCCGCGCTCGACAGCGGCCAACTGAGCGGCGCCAGCCTGGATGTGTTCCGCGAGGAACCCCTGCCCGCGGATCATCCGTTTTGGCGGGACCGGCGCCTGCGGATTACCCCGCACATTGCGAGCGACTCCATGCCCTACATCGTGTCCGAACAGGCCTTGTTGTCGGCACGGGAACTTCTGGCAGGCCAACCGCTCAGCCTGTCCGTCGACCCCAGGCAAGGATACTGATCTGTCTCGCCCGTCGAACCCCTGCCTGCGTGACGGAGCGCAATATTCCAAGACGCCACCCGATAGGACAGGCGGCGTTTTTGCCTTTGACGGAAAATTATTCAATTGTATAACTACTGGCAAGTCGGCCGGCGTGGCCGGGGGACTATGGAAACAAAAAATGAGCAGGAAAGCGTTTCAGCGCCTGTCACTCGATGACCGCCGTCGCAGCCTCATGGAGGCAACGCTCGTGTGTGTCGCCCAACACGGGTTGCACGGAGCAACAGTTCGCAGGATCGCCGAGGAAGCCGACGTCACCGCTGGTCTTGTCCGGCATTATTTCGGCAGCAAGGACGACATGATCAGGAACGCCTACGCCTATCTGGTCGGGCAGTTGACGACCCTTGCCAGCGACAGCGCCAGGCGAACCGAAGGGGAAGCTGATCTGCAACTGCGCCAGTTCCTGCGCGCGAATGTGACAATGCCCAACCTCTCGGAGCAGAAAGTTTCGCTGTGGGCCACGTTCATTGGACGGGTGCGCTACGATCCGCAATTCGCCGAGATACACCGGGAGGGCTACAGGGAGTTTCTCAATCTGCTCGAGGCGCTCGTCGAGCCGGTGCTTGTGGCCCACAAGCGACCACACAGCGCCGCGATCTGCAAACGTCATGCGATTGCGCTGAACGGGCTGATTGACGGCCTGTGGATGGAAGGCTCGCTGAATGCGGGCCTCTACAGCCAGGCGCTTCTTCCCGACATTCTCGTCGAAGCGAGCGAACGGCTGCTGGGACTTCCGCCGGGCTCGCTATCGAAACCCCAGACAACACAGGAACATTAAAGACAAACATCATGCGCTATGCAGGAATTACCGATCGTCTCGCCGAACTTGGCGGTGAAAAATGGGCCGTCCACAACGCCGCCCGGGACAAGGCTGCGGCCGGTGAACAGATCATCGAACTGACCATCGGCGAACCCGATCTTCCGGTCGACCCGACGCTGATCGACGTGTGCGAAGCCTCGATGCGCAGGGGCCGGACCCATTACTCCAACGGGCGTGGGGAAGCCGGACTTCTCGAAGCGCTGGTCGACAAGTACAAACCACGCTATCCGGACATCACCACGCAAAATGTTCTCTGCTTTCCCGGCACGCAGACGGCTTTGTACGCCGCGATCATCGCCCTTGTCGACGCGGGCCAGGGCGTCCTCGTCGGAGATCCGTACTATGCGACCTATGCAGGCGTCATTCGCGCCTCCGACGCCGTTCTTCAGCCTGTTCCGCTGAGAATGGAGCATGGCTTCGTCATGCAACCCGCTGATCTGGAGGCAGCCGTAACGCCGCAAAGCCGGGTGCTTCTGCTGAACACTCCGCACAACCCGACAGGAGCCCTTCTCGACATCGAGACTATTGCAGAACTTGGCAAGATCGCTCGCGACCACGATCTCTGGATCGTCTGTGACGAGGTCTACGAGGACCTGATTTTCGAAGGCGTCTTCGCCTCTCCCCTGGACATCGAGGAACTGCGCGAGCGCACCATTGTCGTGTCGTCAATCTCCAAGACCTTTGCGGCGACCGGCTTCAGAAGCGGCTGGGCGATCGGGCCGTCGGAATTCTGCACCAAATTGCTGCCGATTTCCGAAACCATCCTGTTCGGCAATCAACCTTTTATCGCCGACATGACGGAAGCGGCGTTGCGCGGCGCATTCGACACGGCCGAAAGGATGCGCAGCAGTTACGCCGCGCGCGTCGATCTCATATCGTCCGAACTGGTGTCCTGCCCCGACCTGAAACCGGGCAAGGCCTCGGGCGGAATGTTCGTGATGATCGATGTTTCGGATACGGGTCTGGACGGCGAAAAGTTTGCCTGGCGGCTCCTCGAAGAGCAGGGCGTGGCCGTCATGCCCGGCGCATCCTTCGGCGAAAACGCAAAGACGCTGATCCGCGTGGCCCTGACGGTGCCCGACGCCGTTCTGCGCGAAGCCATGCGGCGCCTTCATGCTTTTTCGGACTCTCTTCGCGCTGCGGCGCCACGAGCAGCGGCGCAATAGGCTTCCCGCCGCCCTGTTGCAGTTTATCGCCGAGTTCTGGTTTTGCGGAGGAAAACACTGTCAAGCCAAGGTGATCTGCGAGGCCTCCGGACAATGTAAAGCTTGTTCAGGATCGGGAAAACGGGAACTTCCCCGTTCAACTCTGACGGACGCAATTCGTTGCGTGCTTTCAGCTTCAGGCGCCCGCCTGGAACGGCGGATATCCAGGATTGACGTTTTCACTGACAATCTCATGCCCGGCAAAGCACGGCTATGCGTACTGGAATCGCAAAGCCCCGATCACTCGGACGTTACGTCCTCTTCCTTACGGCGCGCTTCCGGTAGTTCCTTGATTACGACATTCTGGTATGCGTAGGGAATTTCTATCCCGGCCGCGTCGAAACGCTTTTTGACGGCTTCAAGCACGATGTTCCTCACCCCAGCCGCCACACCGGAATCCGCGCACCAGAGGCGCAGACTGAAATCGACGCTGGAGGCGCTCAGATTGGTGACCGGGCAGCTGACGACCTCTTCGATGTCGGGAAGTCCCGAGGCGACTTCCAAGATCAGGGCGCGAGCCTTGTCGATGTCGGAATCGTAGCCGATCGAAATGGGAATGATCGCCATTGTCCGCTGCTCCTTGGCGGACAGGTTGACCATGGTCGTGCTCGAAATTGAGGAGTTCGAGATGATGACCCGGCGGTTGTCGTAAGTCTTGAGCATCGTGTAGCCGAGCGATACGTCCTCGACAATGCCGGTTTCGAGGCCGGTCGGTGCATTGATCTGCAATTTGTCTCCGAGCCGGAAAGGGCGATAGAAGATCAGGCTGAAGCCCGCCACGAAATTCGACAAGGTTGATTGAGCGGCAAGTCCGAAAACCACCGAGGCAATCGAAACGCTTGCCAGCAGCGCCGTGGCGAGCCGATTGAGCGCCGGAATCATATGCCCGTAGAACATCAGGATGATGATCCAGAGGAAGGCGCTTGCAACCTTCGACAGGAAGGCAATGGACATGCGGTCAAGTCGATTGTCGTGGTCACGCTCGACAACAACGTGGATCGCCCGATGGAGCAGATGCGACAGCAACAGTCCGGCGAGCACAAAAAGCGCGAGGATGATCAGCGCACCCGACCATCTGTCAGGATGCAGATGCGTCAACCAGTTCTCGACGGTCTTTGAGGTCATCAGTTTCTCCATTAAAGGTCCGGGTGCGCGCCCTTCTAAAGACAAAGCACAAGCGACGAAGTCCTTTCAACGGTTTTTGCCTGCCACGCATCGCAGATTGTGCCAGACCGCATGTTGGCCTGTTGCTGCCGGTGCTTACAGTCGACAACAAAAAATGAAAGCGGCGCGCCTGGCGCCGCTCCTCGAGGTCGTGCAAGAACGGCTCGCCGGCGTCGTGATCGAGTGTCTGCCATGGAGCGAATTCATCGCCCGCCGGGACCGGCCGGAGAACCGCTTCAAAGCAATAGCATTCGTTTGGATATTCCGGATCCGCGCCGATCCGAGACTAGAAACTGATCCATCTGTCAGTCAAAAACCATATTGAAGGCCAGCCTGCTTTGTTCTTTCAGCAGAGTTTTCCGGTCCGCCCATGGAAAATGGGGCCGCGCCAGAATCAGGGCAACAAGGCCATGAAGGGCTGCCCACAGGCACTGCGATCTGGTCTGGACCGCCTGCATGGAGAGATCTGGACGATTAAGTGCGACGATGCGCACCAGATGCCCGAACGCACGCGGCCCCGGATGGTCGGCAAGCGAGAACGCCCCCATATCCTTATGACCATCGTTCTTGGAAATCGCTGCGTGCTCCAACATGAAAGCGATCCGGTAGGCCTGCGGGTGGGTCATTCCGAAATCAAGATAGCCATCAATAGCTTTGCGCAACTGCGCCTCGGGTTTCTCATCCACCGATGCTGCTATGGCATATTCCAGAAGTGCAAATGACCGTAATCCGACCTCATCTTGAATCGCCTGGATGGATGGGAAATGTGCGTAGATCGATGGCTGCGAGATGCCGACCACTTGCGCGATTTGCCGGGTGGTCACAGCCTGCACGCCATGCTCGCTGAAAAGATCGCCAGCTACCTTCAATATCTCGTCGCGTCGACTCTGCGCTTCCGGTTTCCGGGCCTTCGGCGACATGTTCGGGAATCCATTTCTTCTCAATCTACAGAGACTTTATACCGGTCATGAAACATCTTGTAAAACAAACCTATCATCTATAGGTGTCTGCCTATCAGTGATAGGAGATCATCATGACTTCGAATTCCGCTGCCTGGCTCAATGAGCCCTTTGCCCAGCTCAAAGTGGCGGACGCGCCCAGTGTCCCGCCTGAAGCAGGTCAAATTCAGGTCCGAAATCGCGCCGTCGCGATCAATCCGATCGACCGGTACAAGCAGAAGATGGGAAACCCACTGTACGGTTGGCTAAGATACCCGATGATCCTGGGATTCGATCTGGCGGGCGAGGTTGTGGCGGTCGGTCCGGGCGTCACCCGGTTCGAGGTCGGCGACCGCGTGGTCGGGCACGCGACCGGGATGGAGAAAGTCCGCAACAAATCATCCGAATCAGCGTTCCAGATCTATTCCAATGTGATGGCGTACATGGCCTCGCCGATCCCGGACACTATGACGTTCGAGGCGGCGACCGTGCTTCCGCTGGCGCTCTCGACGGCAGCTTGCGGACTCTTCGCCAAGGATCAGCTGGATTTGGAGCTGCCGACATCGCCCACGACTGACAAAGGCCGGACCTTGCTGGTCTGGGGCGGGTCGACCAGCGTGGGCTGTAATGCCATCCAGTTGGGGAAAGCGGCGGGATACCGGATCGTGACCACGGCGTCGCCGCACAATTTCGGGTATCTCAAGAAGCTCGGCGCTGATGAGGTTCATGATTACAACGGCGGTGACGCAGCGACCCGTGTTGCGAACGCACTTGACGGCTACACCCTGGCAGGCGCCGTGGCGATGGGCGCTCGCTCTGCGCAAGCCTGTATTGCCGTCCTTGGCGCGTCCGAGGGCAACAAGAAGGTCGCGCTCGCGACATTCCCGGTCGATATCGATGCGATGCCCGACCGCCCGAATGTTTGGACCTTGATGACCAGGATGGCGCCGAAGATGATGATAAGCAATGGTGGCATATGGATTGCTGCCAAACGCAAGGGTGTGCGGTTGAGCTCGATCTGGGGGTCAGCGCTTATGGATACCGACCTTGGCCCTGCGATCTACGAAAGTTTTCTGCCTGATGCCCTACGGACCGGTCGCTTTGTTGCCGCCCCGCCACCTCTGGTGGTGGGACACCGACTTGAAGCTATCCAGCCCGCGTTCGAGCGCCAGAAGAAAGGCGTCTCGGCGGCCAAGATAGTGGTGACATTGTGATGCCTGTCCGATTCATCGGATGACCATGCAATCATCCCAAATTTTCATTGGAGCAGACACGTATTCGCGGCGCAGCATTTTGCATGTTGGGCTCAAAGCCGACATCCGAGCCTTTCTTCTTTTCATGGGTCCTGACCCGAGCCACAATAATCCGAAAATGTTCCAGAACCTCGTGGCAAAAAACCAGAGTCAGCTGGCGCGCTACATCCGGACGTACAAGGATGTAGTGGTAGCGGGAGAGGAACATGACCCCTCGACACGCGGATTGCGATTCCGCTTTTATTAATTGATATTATTCAATTTTATTACGTACGTCGCGATTGTGTCGCGTTGAAGAAAAAGTTCACATCGACTTGTCACGTCAGCCAATATGGCAGTTGAGTGCTGTAACTACGTTTAGTGCAGCTTCTCCTGAACTACTCTCTCCCTTTGCCTGCTGACCCGGTTCGCTTTGATATGCGGCAAGGGTTCGCGGAGAAAAAGGATGGAACCTATAATCACCTGGCTTGCTCAGGGCAGCCGGGTCGCACCCCGCCCTCCAGTCTCATAGATCGAGGCGGTATAAGTGCTGCACTCAATACTTTGAAACCAAAACCGCAAACAAATAGAATGTAAAATTTACACCAGGATTAGGATCCATTAATCCGGAAGGTCGCAATGACCGCAGTGAGCCCGTCCCTACTCAAATGCGGCGTTGCGGCGAACGGTATCTGCTCGAATTTAGTTCGCTCAACTGAGGAACGCCCCCAATCAAAGAGCGGGGACGTCTCCTGCAGTCACTCTACACGGGCCGCTTGGTATGCCATGATCTCGGCCGCGCCGAAGAATTCCTGCATTTCCGGCCCTAGCGAGACGACGCCGAGCGCTGCTTGGAATGCTTCGACACTGTCCCAACCGATCAGGACGGTTTGCCAGCCATCGGCGGTGACGAATTCACGGTCGAAGATATAGCCCGGTTGCTCAGCTACGCGACCGAAGATGGCGTCTCGGCCTGCATCAAATGCTTCCCGTTGACCTTCCAAAGGGCGGCGGACGGCTACTTCAAGAACCTGTCCCGGCGTGTTGATGTAATCCTCCAGAACGAAGTCACCGCCATCCAAAGGTCTGGCCTGCACGAAGGCCTGCATGTTGACGGTCTCGAAGAAAGCGGCAGCTGTGTCGGTTGGCGTCAAAGCCTCCGATGCGGCGGCGAAGTTCGCCAACTGCGACCATCGGGTGATCCCGACATAAACAGGGTTTGGTCCTGGCTCGGGAAATGTAAAAAATGCCGGGAACGTCCAGTCTTTTTCATTTCCTTCGCGCCCGCTCAGCGCTTCGAGGAAGGCAGCGCGTTGCTCCGCCCAGGCCTCTTCCATGCCCGGCTTCACCTCTTGAATGGCTATTTCGTAGATCGTGTCAGACATTTGCACCTCCTGTGCTTGAGTTGAGAGTGCAACGGCGCTCAATGCACCTGCGGCGATAAGTGTTTTGATCATGGCAATTCCCTTTCGATGATTTGCAAGGGAAGGATGACGGCTATTGAAATGATTGACTATTGCACATTATCAAATGTATCTATTTGTATATGGCTTTGAATGACCTTGAACTGCTTCGCCCGGCTACAGTCTTCGCAACGGTTGTTGACGAAGGCAGCTTCCGCGCTGCCGCAGACCGCTTGGGTCTTTCCGCGCCGTATGTCAGTCAATTGGTTGCCGATCTGGAGAACCGCCTTGGGCGGCAATTGCTTTATCGATCCACCCGCAAAATCGCATTGTCTGCGGATGGTGAACGATTTCTTCCGGTTGCACAGCAGATAGCCGGGGCTCTGCGCGAAGGCCTCAACGCCTTTCGATCAGAGAACACAGACCTTGTCGGGCAGCTGCGCTTGTCCTTACCTTCTGTGCTGGCGTCACCGTTCTTTGCGCGGCTCCTGACGGAGTTTCAATCCAAGCACCCCAGACTGGGTCTGGAGGCGATATTGGATGATGAGGCCGTTGACCCGATGGACCGCCAAACCGATTTGACTATCAGGATCGGCGATCCCGGAGACGACCGCAGGCCGGCGAAACTCTTGTTCAGGACGCGCGGGGTTGTATGTGTTTCGGCAAGCAATACGCATTGGGTTAAAACTCCGAAGGACCTGAAGGCAATGCGTTGGATCAAAACCCCTGCAATGGGGGTGACTTTGAAATTGTCCAAGCCGGGCAAATCTCGCCCGGTCCAGATTGAACCCGACAGCAGCATGATCACGAACAATGGCCAACTCACTGCTCAACTCGTCTCTGAGGGAATGGGTTGGGCGATTTTTCCGGAATTTGCCGTCCGTGAGGCAATCTCATCTGAGCAAATGTCGCGAGCTCTACCGGATTGGGAAGTTTTGGATGTCGGGGTCTACGCACTTTATTCCGCACGCCAGTCGTCACTCAGCAACGCAAAAGCGCTTGTCGATTTCATCGCTGAGAAGCTCGTACAGCCGACCTTCAATCCAAGTTCGTAAACGGTATTAAGGTCCGCTGAGCCGACATTTGTAACTTCATGGATTCAAATCTATTTTAGGATGTGATTCAAGTGGGCAGGAGGACTTGCCCATGTCAGATCACTATTGGCTTAACGAAGCGCAACTTGCGCGTATTCGACCTTACTTTCCGCGCTCCCATGGCAGACCCCGTGTTGATGACCGGTGTGTAGTCAGCGGAATAATCCACGTCGTCCGAAACGGCCTGAGGTGGCGAGATGCGCCTGACATCCATGGGCCACACAAGACTCTCTGCAATCGCTTTGTCCGATGGTCACGGAAGGGCGTTTTTGATCGTATCTTTAGCGGTTTGGCGGGCTACAATGAAGAACCAGACATCGTCATGATTGACGCCACGCACCTGAAGGCTCACCGGACTGCTTGCAGTCTGGCAAAAAAGGGGCAGCTCCGCGTCGTATTGGTCGAACCAGGGGCGGCTTGAACTCCAAACTAGATGCGCTGTGTGACGACAAATGCCAAAGTCCTGATCGGTGACAAAGGCTATGACAGCGACGAGTTTCGTGATGCGTTGAAAGCCCGCAAGATTAAAGCCTGCATTCCGCACCGATCAAACCGGAATTCGCCAAGGAAATACTCCAGGACGCTGTACAGGCAGCGCCACAAAATCGAAAACATGTTCGCGAAGTTGAAGGACTGGCGGCGCATCGCGACCCGATATGGCCGCTGTGCCTAGGATTAGGATCTAAAAAATCTTGCAATGACCAAACTAAGCACTCTCGAAATATTATCGAGCAAAATATCGATATAACCCTCATAATATAAAAACAAGTATATATACAATATTACGGAGAAAAATATCAATATATAATACATGCGTCATTCCATTTTTCTATACTCAGGATTTCACATGTGTTGGGAATATTCATTTCGATCTCGACGGAATTTTTCGTGTTCCCGTTGCGATCGGATGATAACAATAAAGTTTGAAAGCAGGTTTGACATTGTATGAAGATACCATGGAGATCGCTATCTTCGCAGTTGGAAGCTACGACGGCGTCTGGTTGGATTGAGTTGAATAAAATTAAAGTCACGACCTTCCTTTTGCTACTTGCAGCCAGTTCTTGTTCCTGCCGATTCAAGCTCATGTCAGAGGTAGGCTGATTTCGAAAATCGAACCGCCGCGCGATGAACGACGGTAAGAACTCTCACCGCCATGGCCCTCAGCGATCACGCGGACAACAGAAAGGCCGAGTCCCGACCCTCCATTATGGCGTGATCTGGATGGATCTGCTCGCTCGAAGGGTTCGAATGCCCGCTTTACAAACTCTGGCGCCAATCCAGGACCGCTATCCTCGACGCGGATGAGGATGTTGTTGTTTAGTCGTAGCGTTTCGATATTGAGCAAGCCTGGAACCGCATAACGCCGCACGTTTTCAAGAAGTGCATGCAAAGCTTGGCGGATGCGGTCTCCATCGGCAAAGATTTCGATATCAACCAGATTTGTTTCCAGCCTGAACCCTGATTCTATTAGAGGCGCCCGCACGACTTCGATGACCGAGCCGATTTGCTCAGACAGGTCCATTCGGTCCTTTCGCAGATCCAAATGACCGCTCTCTGACAATGAAACCACGCGCAGGTCGTCGACCAATCTACCCAAGCTGTTGATTTGCAACAGCAGGCTGTGGAAAAGTCTTTCGTCGGCAACAATAACGCCGTCTACAACTCCTTGTATTTTGCCGCAGAGTATCGTCAAAGGCGTTCTGAGTTCATGGGCAATAGCCGCATTCCAGGTAATCAGGTTGTTTGTCATGTCCTGCAACCGGCTAGCCATTGTATTGAAATCAGATATCAGAAGTGCGGTTTCGCTGAGCGGAAGATCTCCCGGGTCTGCCCTTGCGCTGAGATCGCCGGCTGCAATTCGTTGCGCTCCTGTCGCAAGAGAATTGAGCGGCGCCAGTATTCGTCTGGTCAGTCTTATCGCAATCCAGCCGGTTAGCATCAGAGCCGGAACAATTGATAATAAAAGGACTGAGAACTCGATTTCAAACGGCAGCCAACCCTGAAAATTCGAGACGTATTCTTCGGCAACAACATAGGCCAAATAGACGAACAAATAGCCAACGATTGAAGAAAACACTGAAACAGCAGCCATTGATATCAGTATTTGAGTGCTTACTCCACGCCGCGGCATTAATCAGTACCCCCAAGCCGGTAGCCAACTCCCCTTACGCTTGACAACAATCCGTACAGGTCAAGCTGTTCGAATTTTTTACGCAGATTGCTAATGTGGCTGTCCACCGTGCGGTCGAGGGCGTCACCGCCAAGGAGACAAGCGTCCACTATGTCGCTGCGTGAATACACACGCATCGGTTGGTGCGCCAAGTGTGCAAGAATTCTAAATTCTGTAAGCGTTAGTTTCAGATACCGAGATTGACCGTTTTTCTCAACTTTTACGAGATAGCTGTCGAGGTCGACTGCGATGTCCCCATACCTAAGTATGCCGCTAGAGGAGGTAAGACCCGCTCGGCGCAATACAGCTTTAACTCGAGCGACCACTTCAACGGGATTGAACGGTTTTACTATATAATCATCAGCGCCAATACGAAGCGCCTGAAGGCGGTCAATGTCCTTGTCGAGGGCAGTTATTACTATTATCGGCGTTTCGGTTTTCCGGCGAACTTCAGCCAATACCTCCCAGCCGTCTCGTCGAGGCATTGCTATATCCAGAAGCATAAGATCGGGTTTGAGTGTTACCTGCAGTTCGACAGCCACATGACCGTCTCCTGCCCGAACCGTTCGGAATCCTTCTCTTGTCAGATAGGCGTCGAGAACATCGGCAATCTGTTGCTCGTCTTCTGCGATAAGTATCAGATTATTCATGTGACCATCGTCGAATTTAAGTTCGACGGTCGATGGCACACCAATTCAGTGAAAATGTGATCGCGAAAATTTATCCATCAATTCTCCATGAAACCTCAACAGTCCCATCAATGATATGGACTATCGATGCAACGGTTTCGAACCACTGTGGGTATAGAAAATGACAACTGAACGAAGGGAAAAATACTCGCTTCGATCTGACAATGCGACGACAGTAATCAGATGGGCCAAGTGTTACATGATAAATAACCGACGTATTTCTGATATGAAACGAGAAGAGTTGCTCACGATAGCAAAAGTATTCATGGATTGGTCTATTGAGAATCTTGAGAATGATGTTTTTCGGCAGTTGCTATTAAAGCAAGACAAAGCAAATCAAAATTTACGAGAGTGAATGCAAGAAGATGCATCAGGGCCTGGCGGCATCTTCATGTCCATTGAAAGTCGGGTCGATTATTTCACTGACGCCATGGTTTCTTGTGTTCAATCAATCTCACTTCGATGTTCCGACTCCAGCGCATCGTATTTCCCGCGGTCGAATACACATCTTCCTATGACGCCCTCTCCAGGCAATTGCGCTCGGCGGCGAGAGGGTTATCATTCCGCCCTTGTGGCCGCAGCGTTGGCATCGCAGCGCAGTGGAGATACGCGTTTCGTTGATCGCCACATAGTCAGCACCAAAGCTCGCGATCGGCTCGTCTATCGGCATCGCCTGGCCGTGTCCCCATTGGCGACCGGCGCACTCGCCGCAGATCGTGACGTTTGAGCGTTTGAGATCAGAAAGAGTGTTGCTTTCAAGAGCTATGCAACGCAGGATCTTGGACTCTCGAGCCTCATTGCGCTTGTGCATCACGACAATTCTGCGTCGCGAGGTCTAGCGGAACGCCTGGGTGGTAAACTGGACGCCGGAGCAGTCCCGCCATGCTAGTCGCCAAACCCTGTGTTGTATCGGTTTCAACTGATGGATTGACGGACCGGACATTTGGACAGAGCGCAGAATCATGCACTTTGGGCTCCAAGCCGCCCTTCGCCGCAACCGGAGCGAATGGCAGTTGTCGGCCAGACATCTCTTCCAGTTTTCAATCGTCGGCTGCAAAACAATCAGCATCGAAGCGCTAGCGCCGCACGCAGGATTTCGGCATCGGCGGCGTGCCGGGTGCACAGCTTCCGGCCGACATTGCGCCAGGCCGGATGCGTGCGCATGCTTGATGATAAGCAATAACAGAACCAACAGTAAGCGCGATGATTTCAGGTGGGAAATGACGATGTTTATGGTCGAGGCAAACGGTGACGCGCCGAATAGTGTGACATCACCCGATCAGGCTATATCTCGCAACTCAGATATCCAACGACAGCGCGATAGATGCGGTTTGCGAGCGTTTGCATATCATGTTCACCATATTGTCCCGCGGCATCAACCATACCCCTGATTATTGCAATGATATCCCTGGCCGTGGTCGCATCTTCCATATCAGTTTCATATCCGGCGGCTTCGACGTAGGTGTTGACGGTGATTATGAGTTGCTCTGCCAGACGGGATGGAGCGATGTCTCGCGGCAACCGTTTTTCTTCAACATCCAGTATCCGGGCCAATGCGGGGCGCCGCAACTGATGCGTTACAGCGATCATGATGAGCGTCCGCAATGGATCAGAGCCGCCGGCCGCTGCTTCAATTCCTGCAATATCCTTCCATAGCGCATCCTGTTCGCGTTCGATGAGCGAGGCTGTGATCGCATCCTTGCCCGGGAAATACTGATAGAGCGAGCCGATACTCACACCGGCGCGCCTGGCGATGGCATTGGTGGAATATCCGTCGAAACCCGAGCGCTCCAGAATGCGAGCGGCTGCTTCCAGAATGGCATCGACAGTCGCCCCCGACCGCGCCTGACGCGGTGTTTTCCGGGGTTTGAGCAGTGTTTTTCCGGCTGGTCGAGACATCGTGGAATGCGAGTTTTGAAAGTGAGCGATAGCTCATATTAATACTCCATCGGTTTTAGACACAAGAAAGATCAAAATGGACACAGACCCGCCTGATCATGTTTTACGCACTGCAACGGCGGACGCCGTGATTGCGGCCGCCAATGCGATCAAGGAACGCTTTTCCATTGACGCCCGCCCGGCGGACCGGGCCGATATCAACGCGCGCATAGAAGCCAATGATGAGGTTTCCATGCGTATCCTGAGAGAGCATCTCGCCAAGGTGCGCCCTGAAGCGCGCATTGTCGAAGACGAACTGGCAGCCGGCCTGCTGCCGCAGGGAGAATGGTGGATCGTCGATCCGGTTGAAGGCGCGATCAACCAGATACACGGGATGGCCGACTGGTGCGTGAGCGCAACGTTGATCAGGGACAACAGACCTGTCGTCACTGCGGTGCACTTTCCCCTGACGGGCGACACCTACTCTGCCCTTAAAGACGCCGGGGCATGGCAGAATGATGTGCCGCTCAGCGTTTCCGCCAAGGCGGATATCAATGCGGCGATGGTTGGCACGGGACAGGCGTCGCCCGGAGAATCCCGCAAGACCCATGAGCAGATTGGCGCGTCAGTCACGCTGATGTTGCAGACCGCTCTGACGGTGCGCGTCTCGGTGCCGGCCACGGTGCAACTCGTGCAGGTCGCCGCCGGGCGGATGGATGCATTCTGGCAGTTCAGTGACGTTCTGTCCGGCATCGTCTCCGGCGCGCTCCTGATCGAGGAAGCCGGCGGAACGATAACCGACGCCAACGGGGCGCCCTGGTCATTCGAAAGCAAGCATTTCGTCGCAACCACCCCCGCGTTGAGCGCGGCTGTCACCAAGGCGCTGTCGCGGCTCGTTTGAAATCAGAGAAAACAAGGAAACCAGCATGACCAATATCGCTATCCTCGGGTCTGGGCGCGTCGCCTCGGCCATTGCCACCCGTCTCGCCGCATCCGGCCAGAACTTTGTCGTCGGCATCGTCGATCCTGAAAAGCCGAGCGACCGCTGGAGTGGACCGAATACCGAATTCAAATCGACGAGCGAGGCCATCGCCGCCTCGGACATCATCTTCAACGCAACACCGGGAGAAACAAGCGTTGCGTTCCTCAGCCCTTTACAGTCGGAACTGGCGGGCAAGGTTCTTGTCGATGTTTCCAACGCTATGCGGCGCGACGAGGCCGGAATGCCGGTAGGTCTTCTCTACCCGGACAGTTCCGTGGCTGAACATCTGCAGGCAGCGCTTCCGGATACCGCGGTGGTGAAGACGCTCAATACGATGTTGTTTGCTGTTATGGCCAATCCGGAATGCCTTTCGCCGATGGCGACTGTCTTTCTCAGCGGCAATGAAACGAGCGCCAAGGAACACGTGCATGCGCTGCTTCGGACCATGGGCTGGCAGGAGGAGGTCATTGAAGATCTGGGACCGATCGCCAGCGCCCGCGGACCCGAATCCTTCATGCATTTCGTGCCGCATATCATCGCCAAACACGGCTTCGCCCCGTTCGCGCTATCGATTGCGCGGTAGCGCTCGTCCAGATGGCGTTTTGCCTTGTCGCCCTCCGCTCTGGCCGCCGCAGCCGCCCTGATGTCCGAAATGTCAGCAAAACTGTCGTTGGCGTCGTTGAAATCAATGGCAAAAATTGACTCAATGCCGCCGTTCGCCGCAGTCGGAGCGAATGGCAGTTGTCGGGAAAACATCTCTTTTCCAATTTTCTATCGTCGGCTGCAAAACAATCAGCATCGAAGCGCAGACCATTGCCGTAGCCTGGCAGAGTGAATGACCGTCTTGCCCTGCTCCTGTCCTCAGTGTGTGGGCGGGTCCAGGCTCATCAATGTGCGGACCAGAGCGATCTGACTGTTGACCTCCAACCTTTCGAACATGCGCCGGACATGCGTTCGAACGGTGTTTGGCTGCACGCCGAGGTCGCGCGCGATGGTGCTGCTGTCATTGCCCCGCGCCAGCGCCGTGGCAACGCGCACCTGCATCCGGCTCAGCCCGAACACCCGGCCGGCATGGGCGATTGTATTGGACAGCAGACTCTCGTCACCGAGCAGCACGACGATCATCATGTCCGAATTCGACACCCAGGCGAGCGAGATTCCCGTGCCGTGTTCATGGTTCAGGATCAGCGGACGCGGCGGCTTGCCTCGGTGCACGCTGATCAGCTCGTCTGCTTCGGCCAGCGCCACACGGAGGATTTCGGCATCGGCCGTGTGCCGGGTGCACAGCTTCTGGCCAACCTTGCGCAAGGCCGGATGCGTGCGCAGCGCCTCGGCCGTGCCGAGACCCATGTCGAGAATGTGCGCCGCGCGATCGACGCGGACCCACGGACCTGCGTAATAGCCGATACGGTTGGGAATTTGGAAAATGGCCGCGATCTTCCACGCGCCGTCCACGCGTTCGAGGATGCGCATCTGGTTGTGCCGCCCGGGCGCGCCGTCCTCACCGGCGTCAAGCGGAATGTACTGTTCGAACGTGGCCCATGCCATGTCGCCGCGGATGCTGATGCGCCAGTTCTCGCGCCGGACGTCGTGCGGCCGTTCGGATTGGGATGAAAATGCCTCGATCAGGGGCGTGAAATAGGCCGCGATCTCGTCGAATCCGTACAACACCCGTGCGCCGACAGAGGGCCGTGCGATGATATGCTGGGCATGGGGCGCTTGCACCCAGCAATCGGCCCAACCCGACGTGTCGGAACGCAGCCAGGCTTCCGTTTCGGCCTCGATGATCGCGATGATGGCTTCTCTATCGCCGGATTGTGCGTTGTGCCTGGTCATGGCTGATCCCTTCCTTTCCGGTCCAGGCGACCTCCAGCACCAGCTTGCGCAGGATGGCGCCTGCAATGCCGCCGGGGAGCTCCACATCAAGGGCAAAAGCACCGGGACCGCAGATGACGGAGGCTTCGAAATAATCCGTTAGCGGCCCGTCGTAACCAGAGAACATCATACCATAGGGCCCGCCTTGCGCGTATGTCGTGTCTGGCAGCACGAGACCGTTGACGACGGCGCCAATCGCGCGCAGGTCATCCCGTGCCGCCTCCATCGACGGTCCTTGCGTGTTCCGGCCGTTGCCCGAAACGTCCACAACGATGCGATGCGAGGTCAAGCCGTTTGCGTCCACCAGCTGCCGTGCGAAGGTCAGTGCGGCCGAAAGCGAGGTGGCGTTGGGGGTCACGGCGATATCCGCCTGATCAAGCCGGTCAGCAAATCGACCGAGATCGCCGCTGTTGCCCAGGATTGTCCAGGGGACGACGACGTGCTGGTCCGTGGCATCGGACCATTCGAAATACACCACAGCGACCCGGCCCAGCGGACCGGACAGGATCGCATTCCGGAGGCGTTCGTCGCGAAAAGCGTCGGCAAACCCGCGCCGCTGCCCTTTCGCCAGGGAAAGGGACATCGAGCCCGACCGGTCGGCGGCCAGAACGAGTTGAAGATCCACCTCGGTGGGGCGCGGATTGGGCGGCCCGGCATCCGCCGTGGCCGCGGCGAGACCAAGAATCAGGGTAAGAAAAAGCGATCTGACAGTCATTCGGGTTTCCACTCGTTCCCTGGATGACTGTGATTGTCGCCGATCACGCCGCAGCTGGATGTACCGCAATTACAGTACATGCCCGGGCACAGACGTATTGCCTCCGGGCCGGTTCCCGCCGAATTGGTTCATGTCGGTAAGCTGCCATTCGTTGGCCATGCAACACTTGGAGGAATTGGGCCCAGAGCCGACTCCCGAGCCCTCTTCCTTACACGGGTCCCTGACTCGAGCAGCTATAAGCCGAAAATGTTCCAGAACCTTGTGGCAAAAAATGCAGAACCAGCTGGCGCGCTACATCCAGATCACTTCGCGCCGCGAATTCCAGCGACTGGCCGCCTGCCCTCCGGAGACCCTGACCGACCTGGAGCGAGCCGCGCGATTTCTCTATCTGCAGAAGACGGCATTCGGTGGCAAGGTGACCGGCCGAACCTTCGGGATCGACAAGTCCTGTGGTGCGCGCTTCGACCTGACGCGCCTGGCGCGCCTCCTCGAGGACGTGCATGAGCGGCTTACCGGCGTCGTGATCGAGTGTCTGCCATGGAGCGAATTCATCGCCCGATGGGATCGGCCGGGCATGCTTTTCTATCTGGATCCGCCTTATTTCGGGAGCGAGGCGGACTACGGCAAGGGAGTGTTTTCAGCGGATGATTTCGACCGCATGGCGGACATCCTCTCAGGCATCCAGGGCGAGTTCCTTCTATCGATCAACGACCGGCCGAAGATCCGCGGGACGTTCAGTAGTTTTCAGATCGAGGACGTGTCGCTGACCTATTCGGTCAATGGTGGCAAGGGCGCGCCGGCGAAAGAACTCATCGTTACAAATGTGATCGCACGCTGAAACTGCAAATCCGCCTGCCTTGAATCCGGTTCAATCGACGTCAGCAAAGCGGACAAATTGCCTTATTTGATTTGGGATAATGGCCTAACAACGACACACAGCACATCGGCGCTTTGTGCCACTAGCGGAAGTTAGCTCTAACCCTGTTCTTTCTGCCCAGTATCCGTCATTTTCTGAATAAGCAAAAAGAAGGTTTTTCGGATGACATTGTTGATCTGGGGCGTCAATCATCGGATGGCGTGGATGGCTGGGGACAATCGTTATTACCTTAGTCCGAACAGAAAATTCGATAGCGCAAAAAAGGTGTTTGCAATCGAGGCCGCGAATGCCCGCGGATTGATCGGTTATGCTGGGGTAGGCGCTAGGGTACAACCTGACAACTCCTTGCTCGAAGTTAGCAGCTGGCTTGAGAACTTGTTTGATGGCCATGGATTTACTCTAGAGCAAGCACTCGAAAAAATACGGGACGCCGCAATCAAGCGAAAATTTGGAGCCTTGAGCGGTTTCTCGCACTCGTTTGCTTTCGCAGGCTATCATGAGGGCAAGCCGCTGAGTGTAGTCCTAATGAGCAAGCCCGAGAGTGGGGCTGTGGCTGTGACGGAATTTCATCCGCAGAGCGGCAACACCCAAACCTACAAGGTCGAAGAAGACTACAAGCCTATCAGTTCATCACCGGCCAATGGACAGACTGTAGGGGGACGGCTTGGTTCGGGAGCTCGTTTTGTCACCAATCGGGATATCCTGTTAGCTGCTCGAATAATGAACACCCGTAAGGTGGATTGGCAGGCAGCAAGGCGGGTGCAGGCCTACTTGGCACGTATGATCGTTGAAACAAGTAGGAAAGAGGGCAACCGAACTGTGGGGCCGGAATGCTTTTTTGCCGTAAGATATGCGAGGAGTGGGGGGTTTCATGGCTGGAATCCAAAAAATTCCCCAAACAATACAAACGGTATTCTGCCGGGAATTAGCATGGGCGGCTGGAAGAACACCGTATTTCACGGGCTTCTTTTTGATACGTTGATGAAGCCGATGTTGGAGGCAGGCGAAAAGCTGTTCTCGGACAAGGCGGAAGACAAAGAAGCTATTAGAAAGCGGAATGAAGATGCTGCGAAGGAATTCACAGATCGCATCAACAAGGTAATACGAAAGCCGAGTGACGACTTTTGACCTGCTGGCCGGTCCTTACACGGGTCCCTGACGCGAGCAGTTATGAGCCGAAAATGTTCCAGAACCTTGTGACAAAAAGTGCAGAACCAGCTGGCGCGCTTGTAGTTTGTCACCGGGTTCTGGTTTTTCCGGGATCAACCGGGATTTCACGGGAAGTGGCGGGAAACGCCCAGCATACAAGGCGTTGCGTGACCTCTGATCGGGAAGGTCGGGCAGTTCGTTTTGCCAGCAGGTTCTGGATAAAACAGCGGAATCGAGCGATCTTCGATTGATCGTCGACGCGGCTTCAAACAGGCTTCGAAAACGTGGCGGAGAGCAGAACGCGACAGGCATCAACCCATTGACGCATATTGCGTTTTCGTTTTGAAGCCATGCCTTCGAAAGGCTCTGGCGATCCTCCCACCTGGTGCTCGAAAAGCAAAATCAAGTCGGATGATGCATCCGAGTTGGCGGAATCGGCATCCGAGAAGGCGAATAATCGCAAGATATCATATAGATAGGAATTCGTATGGCGACCGCGAGAGGCGAAATCAAGTCGGATGCCAGGAATCGGAATCATGCTCCGCTCGAGCTCGGCGGCGAGAGGGTCAGCATCCCTCCCCTGTGGCCGCAACGCTGGCAGCGCAGCGCGGCCGAGATCCGCGTTTCATTGATCACCACATAGTCGGCGCCGAAGCGCGCGATCAGCTCGTCGATCGGCAGCGGCTGGCCGTGTCCACAATGGCGGCCGGTGCAGTTGCCATAGATCGTGACGTTCGATCGTTTGAGGTCAGCAAGGGTTTCGATTGATCGCATGGCGCGGCTCCCGTGGTTGAGTTCTCAGGTCTGCCGCATGGCGACACTGATACCCTGCGCCGGAACCGCAGGCAACAGGTATATGACTAGTTAGAAGCTCATCTCAATGGAGCAGCCTCTAAGAGTAATCGACTGGCGAGAAATGGCATAAAGCGGGTCACTCTCGTCGATCTCGGCTAGAATCAGATGCGGTTTCGACGGGCGAAATGCAAAGGCTCGATATCCGGTCAGAGCTCCCATGCCGTTGGGCACGTTAATAAAGCCGCACCACGCATCGCCCATGGGCGCTTTATTGATAGCTCTGATCTTCGCGCCGTCCGGATTCACCAACTTCCTGAACAACTCTCCCTTCAGCGCTGACATGACGTCCTGCGGCACTGCAGCGGCCGTGTCGTCTTCAAACTGCTGGGCATTTCCAGGCACCGCCAACAGCAACACCACGGCCAGCGACACTGCCATTCGCAAAACAGTCTGCGTCTTCATTGCCTAAACCTTTCAACATCATTTTCAGTATTATCGCAGCGGCCCGCCCGCCCAGACGACGCGGGCGTGGACCATCATCTTTTCATCCGCATATTCCCGGTCGACCGTCTCCGGATCGTAGTTCTTGTTGTCCGAGAGGATCTTGATGGATCCGTCGAGCAGGATCTGCAGGCGCTTGACGTAGAGATGACCGTCAATGCTGATAACGAAGACGCCGCCATTGGCGACGTCCTGCCGGTTGATCTCGAAATTCAGGAGCAGGATGTCGCCGTCGCGAATGGTCGGCTCCATGGAATCTCCCCGCGCTTCGATGATGCCTGTCCTGGCGCCGCGCGGCACATAGCGCTCGAGCCAGGCGCGGCCCACCCGAAAATAGTCCGAGACCTCTTCGGCCAAGACAACCGAGCCGCCGCCGGCGGAGGCCTGGACTGCATAACGTGCTACGGCGACAGATCTTTCGGAGTTGTCGGTCTTTGAGAGCGAACGTTTATTGCCGTCTAGAGTTTCCTTGAGTCTCTTCCCGATTGCTGCCCTTTCATTATCGAAGTAGTTCGCGATTGCCAGGCCGCGTGCATCAATCAAACGGCTATACTCAAGCGTCTTAGGCTGGGTCTTGCCACTTCGGTAGTTGTCAAGCGTCGTTTGGCCAACTCCCATTATTTCCGCCGCCGCCTTACGTCCGCCGACAATTTCTGTGGCCTCGGTCACCTGACGAGCGAGTCCGGCCAACTCCGGATCCAGATCTTTCCAGAGCTCCTCGTATTTCTTCACCATCTTTTCGGCACTAGCCTTGCGATAGTCCAAATTTATGGACTTTTTATCGCCATCACTCATTGACTACTCCAATTAATTATATCATAGTCCATAAAAATGGACATTGATCGGCCAAATTGGACCTGAACCACGCGTGCCGATCAGGGAGCAACTATGGACCCGAACGACGACGCCGCCAAGCACCTCAGCCTGAAGTCAAGGCAATCAGCCAGAATAAAGGCAAAGATCATCGAGGCGGGCCTCCGTTTCGTAGACATTGAACGCACCTTCAATCTTACAAAGGGTGCTGTCAGCGAAGCCCTCCGTAATCCTCATTTAGACGGCGAGCGGGCGATCGCCGCTGCTCTCGGAACCAGACCAGAGCTGCTGTGGCGTGACCGTTATCACGCTTCCGGTCAGCGGAAATCGCCGCCCGATCTCGATTATTCGCGAGCTCCTTCTGCAGCACAACGTCAAAACTTGATGGAGGCGCGGACATGACGCTGGTCAACGCCAACTTCGCAATTGGAGTGCGCGCCCAACCATGGACGACGGGCAACGAGGAGATGCTGACCGCACTTCTGATGTCGGCGGAGATGTCCTTCGACAGGCTTGAAGCGGATAGCAAAGGTGTTGACGGAGATTTCCGGAAGCACATCGCCGAACTGGTACGGATCATCAACAACCGCCAAGACCGGCGCAGTGCTGAGAAGAACCGCGAAACCGCGCCAGAGATTGCGTTCAACGACCGCGAGCACGCGCGCCAGTTCGCAAAGGCCCACAACGACTTTTTCGCCCGCGAGCGGCAGCGGGCCAGACCGGACCGCCGCCCAATCGCCGCTGTCTGCATCAGCGTTCTCGCTCTCGCTATCGCCGTGGCGGCCATTCAGGGAGTGTCCCTATGATCTGTACCATCGCCGCCATCCTTTATCTGCTCTTCTTCTTCGGCGCGTCGCTCTTCATCGTCGGCGCTCGGATCCAGGAAGAGCAGCACGAGCAGCGCCTGCAGGAAGGTCTGTCCGATGACTGATCCGTTCCCGCTGCTCTTCCAGGCGCTCGCCAAGGCGCCGGAGTCGCCCGGACCGAAAACGCCAGACGCGACCACAACCCGCGCAGCCGATCTCGACGACGGCGTGCTGCCACTCTTCGAGGCGAGCGTGCGCGGCGTTCAAAGCCGCTTCCCGCATCTTTCAGAAGCCGACATCGTCTCGCCCCCGCATCACTGGTTCGACGCGGCCCTGGCGCGACAGATCGCGCTGCACCTTCTCGTCGAACATTTCGACGTACCGAAGCGAGCGGTTGCCAAGGAGCTGGAACGTTCGCGCGACATGGTGAACCGGGCGCTCAGAACCATCGACGAGCGCCTGCAGTATCCGGAATTCCAGGACACCTATTCGGCTATCGCAGAGAGCGCCCGCGCGGCGCTCAACAAGGAGGAATCCGAATGAGCGAACTTCTCCATCATCAGCTTTTGGGCGACGCCCTGCGACCCAAGATCTTCAAGTTGGCGGAACGCCGGAAGCTTGTCGACGAGTGCTTCAAGGAATTTCAGCGGATGGTCTATCCGGGCGCGCCGCAGGATCAGGTCGCCGCGCTTCGCATCGCATTCTTCGCGGGCGCCGCCGAGCTGCTCGCAATGCAGATGTACGGCACCCAGCCCGGTTTGGCTGTGACCGGGAAAGATATCGAATTCATGTACGGCGTCACCGAGGAGGTCGAGGCGTTTCACCAGCGCACGATCGACACGATGCAGGCCGACACGAAAAACGCGCAATAAGGAACGTCGGTCGATGAGCAAGATTGAGACCATTGCGATCGCCGACATCCACGTGCCGGAAGACCGGCTGCGCGCGGTCAAACCAGACTATGCAAGCTTAATGGCGATGCTGATCCAGGGCGGTCGCACGCTGCCGCCGATCAAGGTGCGCCGAACACCCAACGGCAAATGCAAGTTCACGCTGGTCGTGGGCGGGCACCGGCTGGAGGGACACCGGCTAGCGGGCCGCACCGAGATCGACGCGGCGATCATAAAGGGCAACACGCAAGAGGCGCGCGAGGAAGAGATAGAGGAGAACCTCTTCCGCAACGAGTTGTCCGCCCTGGAGCGCATCGACGCAGTCGCCGCCTATCGCGATATTTTCGAGAAGCGATTCGGCGAAATTAATCCTCAAGGTGGCCGGCCGAAGAAAAACGCGGCCAACTTGGCCGAGTTTTCAGAGTTCAATCTTCTCGGCATACAGGATGACAGCCAAGAGGGACAGTTTTACCAGCGCGTAACGACCCGGCTCAATATCTCTGGGCGTTCAGCACGGCGAATGCATGCCATCGCGAAAGCACTGCAGCCGGCGCTGCATGACGCCCTCGTCGGCACGCCGATCGAGGACAACCAGTCGGCAATCGAGCGTCTGGCGAAACTGCCGCCCTCCGACCAGGCCACCTATGCGAAGCTGCTGAAGCTCAACGGAGGCGATCTCGACGCGGCCGACGCCGCTCTCGCCCCGAAGCCGAAAGTCAAGGAAGGCCAGCGGCTCTTCAATATTTCCTACTCCAACTTCCAGGGCATGCCCCAGGGATACCGCCGCCAGATGTTGAGGCGGATAGCACGCGAATACCGCGATGATCTGGAATGGGCGCTGAGCACCCCTCTGTCCGATGAGGATGCAGCCGATGAAGCGTAAACCGGCCACCGAGGAAGAAGTCCACGAGGCGCTTGTGCGCGAAGTTCGGATGCAGCACCGCGAGCTCTCCGAACCACGCGATTGGCGATGCATCGGGGACCGCGACGAAAAGGCCCTGTGGAAACGTTACGAGACGCTTCCGCAGAAAGCGAGGAACGATGGCGCAAGACGTCTGGCCGCCATCCTGGAGTCTCGGGGCCTTTGGATCAATGGATTGGGCGCCACTGCCTCGGCCAACCTCGGAGGCCGACGGCATGGCGTTTCTGCACGCACAATCTTCAGATGGCGCGCAGTGATCTTCAGCTGGGACAAGCGAGATTGGCTGGCGGCGTTGACCGTCATGCGGAGCTGGAGGGACGCCCGATGAGCTGGACCGACACCCAAAATTTCTCCGACCGGCTGCGCTGGCTGAAGGCGGAGCGCGGATGGACCATCGAAGACATGTGCGCGCGCACCGAACTGCCCAAAGGCCGGTTGGAACGCTACCTCGCCCAGCGCCACACGGCAGAGCCGAAACTCGACGCGCTCGTGAAGCTCTCGAACGGCCTTGGCGTCTCGCTCAACTGGCTGGCGCTCGGCAAGGGGCCAGTGACCATGCCTGCCGAAAGGACATGACCATGACATTTCGAGACATCCTGCGCGAACTGCCCGGCCTGGCCGCGATCGCCGCCTTCTGCTTCGTCGTGTTGCTGATCACCGGAGCGCTGTCATGACCAGCAAGGTCGAGAAGGCGCTCGCCGCCAAGAACCTCCGTTTCATCGGCGGCTTCCGCACCCGCAAGAATTCGGCGCGTACCAGTTCGAAACACGAGCCGCACCAGGGCAGCGCCGAGAAGGCGCGGCGGTTGAAGCAAAGGTCAAAGCCGCAATGAGAGACCGCTGTCTCACGCTCGCCAGGCGCCCGTCGCCGGATCTGACCTTCCGGCTGCGTGAACGTCGCGAGACTCGCGCGTTTCATGTCCGCCTGGGGCTGAGCGTCGCGGTCATCACCGCCGCCTTCATCGCATTCGACCAGACGATGTTCGCAAGCGATCACGCACTTCCCTTCACCACTTCGGCATGGCGCGCAGAACCGCCGGCCAACCACGAGAAACAGGACAAAGAGGTTTCTAATATGCTGCGTAATCCTCCCCACGCAGGTCAGGGCGATCTGTTTACAAAGGCGGTCTTCGAAAGCCGCGAACGAACGGCGGTTCTCGATATCGACCGGTTCCGGCTGCGCATCAAGAGCGCCATGTCGGCGGCTATCACCGACCGCAATCTGGACAGGCACGCGATCGCTTCCGAAATGGCGCGGACGTTGAACGCGCCCGCCCTGTCGAAGGCGATGCTCGACGCCTACACGTCGCCGGCCAAGGACCAGGACATCACGCTGGTGCGCTTCAAGGCGCTCGTACGCGCCATCGACGCGCCGGAGCTCTGGGACGTCGCCGTTTCAGAAGACGGCCTGCTGGTGCTGCGCGGCGATGAAGCGCGCCTCGCCGAGATCGCACGGCTGCAACAGGAACAGCGCGCCATCGGCAATCGCCTGAAGAAGCTGCGCTCGACGCCCGTGCACATAGCAAGGCAGGAGCCCTGAACCATGGCGGAGCAGCCGAAATATCTGAAGCAGACGCGGGACATCTGCATGTCCTGTCCGCTTGCGGACTGTGACTACCTGCACCCGCGTTGCCTACTGCATCGGGCAAACAACCGGCGCCGCCAATTGCTCAGAAAGGGCCGACCTATACCGGACGATGTTCACGGCGCTGCGATGGAATGGTGGCGCAACCGGAAGATCGACGAAGACGCCCGCAGAAGCGAGGCGCGCGCATGAAGGAGTGGCTGTCACCGCGCGAGATCGCTGCACTTGCCCAGGGCGACCTGCCGGGCACCGAGCGCAACGTCAACGCCGTCGCCCGACGCGAAGGATGGCGCCGTCTCCCTGGCAAGGCGCGCAAGGCGGAAACGCGTGGCGGCGGCTGGGAGTATCATGTCTCCCTTCTGCCGGGAACGATGCAGGCGCGGCTGATGGCCGCTCACGCATCCCCGGCCAATGGCAACACAGACCTTGTCAACGAGGCGCGGAGCGCCCTTTGGGCGCGCTTCGAGAGCCTTTCGAGCGAACACAAGGAGACGGCCCGGACGCGACTGGCGATCGTCGACTGCTACGAGACGCTGCGCAAGAGCGGGCTCGGCAAGACAGCGGCCGTCCGGCTTGCGGCCCGGCGAAACGACATCGCGATCGGGACGCTGCAAAGCTGGCTCGGAAAGATCGCCGATATCGACCGCGCCGACCGGCTGGCGGCGCTCGCTCCCGGCTACAAGGGCGCAGCCGAGCGGGCCGACTGCGACGAACGCGCCTGGGCGGCGCTGAAGTCCGATTATCTTCGCCCCGAGCGGCCGAGCTTTTCGGCCTGCTATCGCCGGATGAGACAAGCGGCGGCGAAACACGGCTGGTCACCTGTTCCTTCCGAGCGCGCCATGCGGCGGCATCTCGAGGCCGACGTGCCCAAGGCGACGATCGTGCTCGCCCGCAACGGCCGCGACAAGGCGAAGACGCTCTATCCGGCGCAGCGGCGCACCCGTGGACATCTCCACGCGATGCAGGCCGTCAATATCGACGGACACAAGCTCGACCTGTTCGTCCGCGTGCCCGGCCGCGAGCTGCCGACCCGCGTCTACCTGATCGCCCTGCAGGATCTCTATTCCGGCAAGTTCGTCGCCTGGCGGCTGTCGGAAAGCGAGAACAAGGAAACGACGCGCCTGGTCATCGGCGACATGGTGGAGCGCTACGGGATTCCGGACCAGATGTATCTCGACAACGGCCGCGCCTTCGCATCGAAGTGGATCACCGGCGGCGTCGCCAACCGGTACCGGTTCAAGGTGCGGGACGAGGAGCCGCAGGGGCTGCTGACAACGCTCGGCGTCGAGGTTCACTGGACGACGCCCTATTCCGGCCAGTCGAAGCCGATCGAGCGCGCCTTCCGGGACTTCGCGGACGATATCTGCAAGCATCCGCTTTGCGCCGGCTGCTACACGGGCAACACGCCCGACGCCAAGCCAGAGAACTACGGCGACAAGGCGATCGAACTCAAGACGCTCTCCGCCCATATCGACGCCTGCATCGCCGAACACAATGCGCGTCCGGGCCGGCGCGCGGCGCATCTGAAGCAGCGCAGCTTCGACCAGGCCTTCGCCGACAGTCTCGCCGATCCATCGACGATCGTGCGATGGCCGACGGCGGCGCAGCGTTCGCTTTGGCTGCTCGCCGCCGAGCGGATCCGCGCCTCGAAGGGCAATGGCGAGATCCGACTGCTCGATAACCGTTAC
The DNA here is from genome assembly GCF_019492055.1 of Flavimaribacter sediminis. Classification (GTDB taxonomy): domain Bacteria; phylum Pseudomonadota; class Alphaproteobacteria; order Rhizobiales; family Rhizobiaceae; genus Flavimaribacter; species Flavimaribacter sediminis. Next base: position 362,164 of record NZ_JAICBX010000003.1, read on the forward strand.
TGGAGCGAAGCGCTGACGGCGCATGCGGGCCGTGAGGTCACCGTGCGCTTCGACCCGGACGATCTGACAAAGGACATCCATGTCTACGACAGTCAGGACCGGCTGATCTGCGCCGCCCGGCTGATCGGCGACGCCGAGTTCAACAATGCCGAGGCGGCGCGTTCGCACTCCGCCAAGCGCAACCGTTACCTCAGAACCAATCGAGAGCTGCAACGGCAACATGCGGAGCTTACGGCCGACGAGCTGGCGCGGCTCTATGCGCATGGCGAACCGGAGCGGCCGAAACCGCAACGAACAAAAGTCACGCGGATCGCAGTGGCCGGGGCAATGGCTGGCGGGGCGGCGGCGCCCGCGGCAAGCGCCGAGCCGGACCAATGGAATGACGAAGCAGAGGAGAGTTTTTCTCGCGGGCTGCGGCTGATCGCCAGCAACCGCGAGGACATGTGATCCGCCGACTGGCGGTCGAGGCATCTGGCGTGCGGGCCAGGCGCAAAAAGAAACGGCGGATCGAATGACCCGCCGGAAAAGCAAGCCGCCTGAGCGGCCCAACACGACGAGGAGACTACATGACAACCGAGACAACCACAAGCTGGCCTCTTCCCGACACGGCCAGACCGTTCGACGCCGGGCCCGGTCGAACAGAAGCCGACCGCGAGACCTGGAAGGCGCACACCGCCAAGGTTCACGCGATCGCCATGCGCAACGGCTGGACCAAGGCCGAGACCGCGCGCCAGATCGGCTTGCCGAGCGCGACGTTCCACGGCTGGTACGACGGCAGCTACAAGGGCCGTTTCGACACCACGAACGAGAAGGTCGCCGCCTGGCTGGAAGCGCATGACGAACGCGCCGCGCTGGCGGCCGCTATCCCCGCCTCGCCGCCCTTCATCAACACGGTCATCGCCGGAGAAATCGTCGACATGCTGGGCGTCGCCCAGATGATGCCGGCTCTCGTGATGGCGACCGCCGGCGCCGGCATGGGTAAGACCACTGTGGCGCGCGCCTACTGCGAGATGAATCCTCACACCTACCTCGTGACGGTCAGCCCACATACGCGCACCGTCCATTCGATGCTGGTCGAGATCGCCGACGTGATTGGTGTCCGGCAGCACAATCCGGGCCGACTGGTCCGCTCGATCGGCGAGAAGCTGCGCCGGACCGGCAGCGGATCGCTGCTGATCGTGGACGAGGCGCAGAACCTGGCCGACGACGCCGTCAATCAGCTGCGTCATTTCGTGGACGTCTACGATTGCGGTGTGGCGATCCTTGGCAACACCGAAACCTATTCCCGGTTCTCGAGCGGACTTGCCGGCGGCGTCAAATACGCCCAGCTGCGCCGCCGCTTTTTCAAGCGGATGCGCCGCGACATCCCGCGCAAGGACGATCTGGCCATGTTCATCAAGGCCTGGGGGATCACCGACGACGATCAGGTTCGATTCCTGACCGGCGTCGGCATGAAACCGGGCGCCTTGGGTCAGATCGACATGACCGTGAAGCTCGCAAAGATGGTGGCTCTCGGAAAGAACCGGGACATCGCACTGGCCGACCTGAAGGCCGCCTGGGAGAACCGCGACGTGGAGGGCCTGACATGAGCACGCCCCTTCTCGTTACCGAAATCACCCACTGCCGCCGCGAGCTGCTGGAAAACTTCAAGCCGGGCGAGCCCGCCGACGAGGCAGAACTGAAACGCCTCGCCGAAGTGCTTCGTCTGATTGCGGACATGGCGACACGCATAGACCGCGAGATCGCGCTCCACCGAGAACTGATGGACGAGACGCACGCCCGCAAGGTGGCGGCCGCCCTCGGCGCTCTCCACGAGCAACCGGAGACAATGCAATGAGAGACATCCAGACCCACAATGCGCATCCGAGCGAGCTGACCGACAGGATCAAGGCGTTCCGCGCCCGGTTCAAGGCGCACCGTCACGTCGGCTTCCAGGCAAATGCAGACGGCGTTGAAGTGCTTATTGGCGAACTTGACGACATCCTCGACCAGGCGAACGCGCTGGCAAGCGAGATCTCGGCCGCGGGCTGGAACCGGCTGGGTCATCCCGACCTTGACCCGAATTCCAACGTGGTGCCGCTTCGACGCGGCCCGACGCGGCTTCCCGGCGATGGAGACGCGGCATGATGCGCATCGCAAACATCATCCATACGGTCGCGATCGCCACCGGCGCCGACATGCTCGACATCGTGTCGGACCGCCGTGGCCCGGCCTTCGCGCGACCGCGGCACATCGCGATGTTCCTGACGAAAGAGTGCACGCCCTGCACCTATCGCGAGATCGGCGACGCCTTCAACAAGCTCGATCACTCGACTGTGCGATACGCGGTCGAGAAGATCGCCTCCGAGATCAAGACCGACGCCGGGCTGAGAGAGCTGATAACCGCCCTGAAGGCATCGATCGAGTATCGCACAGCGCTGGCCGATCTCGACAAGGTCGACGTGCTCGGCGTTGCCCGCCAGATCGTGCTGCGCCCGCGACATGGAAGCATGGCTGCGTCGACGAACGAACTCGCCGCGCTTGCAGTCTTCGCCCTCGATCTCTGGGAGGTCGCCAGCTGCGCCGAGGCCATGGCGCAGTCCATTCGGACAATCGAACTTCCTGATCCCGACCCCGGCGCCGACAACACCGAGCTGCCGCGCCTGCGGCTGCTTGCCGACGCCATCCTCGACGAAATGAACCACATCGCCGGCGCGCCTTCCGAGCCGGTCCAACTCCAAGGAGAAGAAGCATGACCGAAGCCGTCATCATCGAAGAACGCGAAGCCGAAGGCATCGTTGTGGTCAACGGCAAAAACTACATGGCCGACGCCAAGGGCGCGCTCGTGCCGCTCGAGACCATCAAGGCCAGCGACAAGCTGGAAGACGAACAGGTGCGCAAGATCCTTGCGTTCGCCCGCGATCTCTCGGCGCAGATCGCGCGGTTCCGCGGCCACACCATGACCGATCTGGGCGAGCTCGACGCGCTGCTCGGCCAGGAATACGGCGTGAAGAAGGGCGGGCGAAAGGGCAACCGCACCTACCAGACCTTCGACGGTCTGATGAAGGTGGCGGTCCAGGTCTCCGACTTCATCGATTTCGGGCCGCAGCTGCAGGTCGCCAAGACGCTGATCGACGAGTGTCTGAACGAGTGGTCGGAAGACAGCCGGCCGGAGATCCGCGCGATCGTGACCCGCGCCTTCAACACCGACAAGGAAGGCCAGATCAACCGCTCGGAGATTTTCATGCTGATGCGGCTCGACATTGAGGACGAGCGCTGGAAGCGCGCCGTCGACGCTATCCGCGACGCCATGCGGGTGACCGGATCCAAGGAGTATGTCCGCTTCTACGAGCGCAAGGCGGTGACGGACGGCTGGACGGCCGTGACGATCGACCTCGCGAAGGCAGGCGCGTGATGGCGACCGAACGCAAATGCCGCGAGTGCGGTATCGGAAAGATCGAGCCCGGCACAGAGATCGACGGTGAGCGGCTGTGGTGGGTCGAGAATGATCTATGCACACGCTGCCACGACTATCTGCAGGAGCGACTGGAGAAGGACGCCAGCCGGTACCGCCACCTTCGTAATCGACAGACGCGCGCCACCGATATCGCGGCGGGCGGCGTTTTTGCCGGCCTCATTCCGGATAACAAGGTGCTTGGCGGTGAGGATCTCGACCGGGCGATCGACGCTGAGATCGGCCAGGACATCCCGCAAGTAGAGCCACTGGAAAGGCGACTGGCGAAATGTCTCGCCGACTGCGTCGACAATCCGCTTCTGCGCCTGAACGGCTCGGTCGGCATGGAACCGGAAGGCATCGACGTCCTGTTCGGCCACTTCCAGCCGGAGCTATCGGAACGGGCGGCTGCTCTGCTCGAAGAGGCAGGTGTGTGATGAAGAACAGGCTTTCCGACCTGAACAACCACCTGTTCGCCCAGCTGGAGCGCCTGTCGGAAGAAGGCCTCACATCCGAACAGATCGACCAGGAAGTCGAACGCGCCAAGGCTATCGTCGGCGTATCCGACCAAATCATCGGAACGGCGTCCCTGCAATTCAAGGCGGCGGAACTCGTCGCCAGGCACGGACGCGGCGTCTCCGACATGATCCCCGAGAGCGTGGCTGGACGCCGCGTAATCGAGCACAGGAAAACCGAGGAGACGAAGACCGCCGAGGAAACCGAACAGGCGGAAGCAGACGCCCGTCGCCACGAGCGCGAAAAGAGAGAGGAACGGGAAGAGCGCCTCCGTCAGGAACGGGAAGGAGCGGACGGATGAAGGGCGCTCACATTCGCTATTCCGAAGAGGAACTAAGGTTCATCAAGGCCAAGTCAAAGCTTCCCCGCCGCAAGGCGCACGCGGCCTTCTGCAAACGTTTCGGCCGGACTGACGTGACCTTCGAAAACTACCACGCGCTTTGCAAGCGCAAGGGATGGAAGACCGGTCGCACCGGATGCTTCGAGAAGGGGCACGTTCCCGCCAACGCAGGAAAGAAGATGCCCTTCAACGCCAACAGCGCGCGGACTCAATTCAAGAAGGGCAACCGGACCGGTGTTGCGCTCGATAACTGGAAGCCGATCGGATCGGAGCGGCTGACGGACTACGGCTACCTCGAGCGCAAGATCCATGACGGCATGCCGCTTCAGTCACGCTGGCGCGCCATCCACCTGATCAACTGGGAGGAACGGCATGGACCCGTTCCCGAAGGGCACTGCCTGAAATGCCTGGACGGCGACAAGACGAATGTCGACGCGGACAATTGGGAATGTATTCCGCGCGCCATGATGCCGCGCCTCGCTGGCCGGTGGACGCAAGGGTATGACGACGCGCCCGACGAGCTGAAGCCCGTCATCATGGCGACGGCGAAGCTGGAGCACGTTTCACGACAGAAGGCAAAGGAGAGCTGGGCATGACCGCGCTCGCCAAGATCCATGTCGCCAAGAAGCAGCTCGGCCTCGACGACGACTCTTACCGGGACGTGCTCGAGAGGACCGTCGGGCATCGCACGGCCAAGGGCCTCACCGAGGCGCAATGCGGCAAGGTGCTGGAAGAGATGAACCGGCTCGGCTTCAAATCTTCCTCCGGAGCCCTCCGAAAGGCGCTCGAGGGCCGCTTCGCGAAGAAGCTGCAGGCGCTATGGATCGCCGGCTGGAACCTCGGGATCGTGCGCAACCGCGACGATCACGCGCTGCTCGCCTTCGTGAAGCGCCAGACCGGCCTCGACCACACGCGATTCCTGCATCATCCCGAAGACGCGGCCAAGGCGATCGAGGCGCTGAAGGCCTGGCTCGCGCGCGACGGCGGCGTGGACTGGGGCAAATGGAAAGACTGGGAGCCGGACAACGGCTGCCGAATCGCAATGGCGCAATGTCTGCGTCTGGATTCCGAGAACGGCGCGAGAGACTTCTGGCCCACGGTCTGCAAGGCAGGCGGAATTTCCGCTCCCAATCAGTTCAAGTCGGAGCGCGACTGGCAAGCGGCGATGAACGAACTCGGCCGACGCATCCGCGCCGCGGAGAAGGCGGCGTGAACGATGGCGCAGCTCCAGTCATTCCCGCCCGGCATGACGTATCCCGAAAGGGACAGCGATCCGCTGCGCAAGCTGTCGATCGAACGGGAGCGCCTGGCAAGGCAGATCGAGATCCTCAAACCCCGATCGCGCCGTCGCATAGAACTGGAACAGCGCGCAAAGGAACTCGCCCTTCAGCAGCTGCGCCTGGAACTCCGGACGGAGACGAAACCGTGAGTTCAGTCCACGTCACCGATCATGCCGTGCTGCGCTATCTGGAGCGCGTCTGCGGGCTCGACATCGAAGCGCTGCGCGCGTCGATCGCCGCCGGCTGCGAGCGCGGCGCCGCGGCTGGAGCGCCGGTGGTCCGGTTTTCCGGCGCCCGGTTTCTTCTGCGTGGCGAGCGAGTCGTCACCGCGATCGACGACGAGCATTTCTGCGACCACGCCACGATGACCGACCTCATCCGCCGTCCGGAGCGCCGATGAACGACGCTCCCCGTCATGGCTGGCTTCCCGCCCTGCTCGCCGAGATCGCGCAAGTCGCCGGTCTCGAGGCGGCGCTGAAGCTTGCCGAGACGCGCGGCGGAACCGAGATCTACGTTCCGGCCGAGGCGCCGGCCGGCCACTGGCTTGCGGATACGGTCGGCGCACAGGCGGCGAAAGCGATCTGCAGTCATTTCACCGGAGCGGGACCAGGCTGCCGGCTGGAGCTGCCGACCGGACCGGCCGGCACCATGGCGCAGATCCGCCGCAAGGTGGACAGAATGATCGCCGAGGGAAAATCCGAACGCGAGATTGCACTCGCCTGCGGCTATACCCAGCGCGGCGTGCGCATGCGCCGGGCGAAGGCACGAGCAGCGTTGACCCAAGGAGATCTGTTTTCCGGAATCCCGGAACGTCTTCCGGGGCGAACCAAATCCCGAAATTAGAGAAAGCTTCCGGAAGTTAGACCGGGAGCCGCCTCATGACAATCGCAAACCGATACGACCCGCGCCTGGTGCCGTTTACCGGCGGCCACGAGGGCAAGGTGCTTCGATGGTACCGCGACCCTACGGGCACGCCGACGATCGGCTTCGGCTTCACCTGGGGATCGAAGATTTTCCGCGAGTGGTTCCTGAAGACCCGGGGCCGCAAGATGCAGGCGGGCGATACGATCACGGACGCGGAAGCCTTCATGCTTCTGAAGCTCGTCATCGAGCAGGAATACCTGCCGCCGGTGATCGATCGCATCGACGCGGCCAAGGCGACGGTAACGAAGCACGCCGTCGCCGCCGCCACCGACATGGCCTACAATTGCGGGGCCGGCGCTCTCGGCTGGTCCTGGTTCAAGCAGCTTCTGGCCGGCGACGTCGCCGACTCCGCCGCCCGATACCGGGTGACGGCGCAGACCTCGAAGGGACGCAAGCTTCCGGGACTGGTGCGCCGCCGCAAGGAAGGCGCGCTGATCCTCTACCGCAACATCTGGCCGGACTGGGTCAAGACGCCGACCTCGCTTGCCACGGCCGACGACGTCAAGGCCGCGCTGCCGGACTGGAGGTTGCTGGCCGAGGACTACGACCAGGGCGTGGCCTGGCTGGAGCAGCTCGGATATTTCCAGGGCCTGGCGACCACCGACACAAAAGCCGTGAAGGCGGCCGTGCTCGCCTTCCAGCAGGAGCATCCGCAACTTGCCAATGACGGCGTTCTCGGCCGGGCGACGCTCGACCAGCTGCAGCGCGTCATCGACCTGAAGAAGAAAGCCGCAACAACCGGTGCGGCAGGCGGCGGATCAGCGGCGACAGGCGGCGCGGAGACAGCGACGCAAACCGACATCACCGGCATTTCCGATCTTCTGATCTGGGGCGGCGTGGCCGTGCTTGTCATCGGCGGCGCGTGGCTTGCCTGGCGCTATCGCGATGAGCTTTCGATCGCCGCCCGAAGCCTCTTCAAACGGAAAGGATAACGCTCATGAGCGCAATTGCAGCCGTCATCGCCGCTGCCGCTGCACGGGTCGGCGCAGGCATGATCAAGTCCGTCATCGAGAAGAAGTTCGGCGCAGGCGCAGGACAGATCGCCGGCGACCTCGCAGGCTCTGTGATCGACACCGTGGCGCGCAAGGCCGGCGTCGAGCCGATCGACCTGCCGGGTTTGGCCGAACGGGCGCCGGACATCGTCGACGCCGCCGTCGCGGAAACCGAGACGGCGATGCCCGAATTGATCGCGCTCTACGAGAAGGGTCTCGAAGGCCAGTTCGCGCTGCTTCAGGCGGAGCAGGCCCAGGGCGGGCTGCAGGTCTTCTGGCGCTACGGCTGGATGTATCTGCTCGCCGTCTTCTGGATCTGGCGCATTCTGATCTTGCCGATCATCAACCACCAGATCGACATTCCGATCGAGTCGGTCGATTTCGCGGTGCTGCTGACGCTGACTTCCTGGTTCATGGCCCTCTACATGGGCGGACACACGGTCAAGGAACTCGGCAAGAGCGCGATCGAAGCGATGCGCACCCGGAAGGGAGCGTAACCATGGCGGACGTCCTGCTGGCGACAATCCTGACCGCCTTAGGCCTGATTGTCCTGATCACGACTATCCTCGCCGGTGCAAACAAACCCATCCCGGACCAGGGACCGAGCCTGCGCGCGCCGCTGATCGCCGGCGGCGCGATGACGCTGGCCGGCATCCTGTACTGGTCTCTCATTCTCGGCTGAAGGAGGCGAACCATGGAAACGCTGACGGCAGGCGATCACGTCATTGTCCAGGTAACGCCGGCGTTCGGCGAGCCGCGAAACCGCCGGGGCGAAGTGTTCGCAGACCGTGATGGCGCGACGAAGATCCAGGTGAGGCCGCCGCATGCGCCTGCCCGTCCCTACACAGTGGAGGCCGTCAATGCTCGACGAGTTTGACGCCCTCAAACGGGGTGACAGCGGCGAAGAGGTCGAAGCGCTTCAGGCGGAGCTGCGCTCGCTCGGCTTCTCGATCGAGCCGAGCGGCGTCTACGACGATCAGACCTGGATGGCGGTCGAGGAATTTCAGCGGGCGTTCGGCATGGAGCCGGACGGCATGGCCACGAAGGCGACGCGCGACCGATTGAGCGAGTGCGTCCGCTGCAACACGGCAAGTCACTAGGAGGCTCTGACATGACCCGTTATCTGAAACTTCTTGTGGCCGCCTGTCTGTTGACGGCAGCGCCAGCAGCGCAGGCCACAACCATTCTTCAGTGCGTGCCGATCGAGGAGCTGCAGTCAGCGGCCGACCGGGGCGGCCATGTGGTGGTTTTCACCGGGGTCGAGAATTCCGGTGTGTCCCTGATCGTCTTCAGGAACGGCGCCGGCGAATGGGCCGCCGCTTATGTGGATGCGAACGGCCTCGCCTGCATCATAGGACAAGGCCTATCCGGCCGCGCTCCGAACAATCCTGCCCCGTCTCAGCGCATTCCGGAGGAGCCGGCTTGACCCAGACACTACCCGAATTGATCGCTCCCTGGCTAGGGCTGATCGCCCTTTTCATATCCGTCGGAGGCACGGTGTATGCCTGGCTTACATCGCGCTCGAAGGAATATGCGAAGAAGCTCGATAACCTGAATGAAGGTCGGGCAAAGGATCTCTCCGAAATCAACACCCGCCTTAACGGGCATGCTTCGCGGATCCAGACGATCGAGGACGAGATGAAGCATCTGCCCGACCGGGACTCGCAGCATCGTGTCGAACTTGCCCTGGCGGAAATGAACGGTCGGTTTGCCGCACTCGACGAGAAGCTGAAGCCGATCGCCTCGACCAGCCAGCGGCTGAGCGAATTCCTTCTCGAACAGGCGAAGAAGTCATGAACCTCGGGATCGACTACGCCAAGAAGATCCGCGAGGACGCACGGCTGATCATTCTCCGGGCGCTTGCCGAGCAGATCAACGACACGCTCGCCTCGAATGTTCTGCAGGATGAGGTCCTGCCTGTCTTTGGCGTCCGCCAGGATCGCGCATGGGTCCATCAGCAACTCGACTATCTCGCCAATCTCGGCGCGATTTCTGTCGTGACGGCCGGCACGGTCAAGGTGGCGACGCTGATGGCGACAGGCAAGAAGCACATCGACCGTCTCGTGGCGCTGGAAGGCGTTACCCGTCCGTCGCTGGCCGGCGAGGCGTGACATGGCGGGCAAAGGCCGCGGGCGTCTTTCCAGTCTCGACCTGCTTCCGGACGAAGCGCAGGATGATCTGATCTGGGCGATCGGAGAGCTCAACAGGCGCGAACGCACCCAGGCCGACATCCTGTTCGAACTGAACGACCGTCTGGAAGTGAAAGGCATCGAGCCGATCTCGCGCTCGGCCTTCAACCGCAAATCTATGCGGCTCGCCAAACGATCGCTGCAACTCGAGGAGCGCCGCCACATCTACGCCGGTATCGCCGATCGGCTGACGCCAGAGGAAGTCGGCAAGGCGGATCTCGTGCTCGGCGAGTTCCTGAAGACTTTGATCGACGAGCTGCTGGACGGCGACGGCCTGGTCTCGAAGAACGCCATGGAACTGGCGCGCGCCTACAAGGACACCGTCATGGCGCAGCGCCACTCGGCCGAGCTGCGCGAGAAGGCAGAATTGCAAGCCGACGCGAAACTCAAGAAGGCCGTCGACGAAGTTGGCGACGTGGTTCGCAAGACTGCGGGCATCAGCCAGGAAACACTGGACGAGATCAACCGCCGGCTGGGCGCGATCTGATGGGCCGCGCGAACATCATACCCGCGAACCCGGAGGCGATCTTCCTGCCCTATCAGAGCCGGTGGATCGCCGATCATTCGCGCCTGAAGCTTATGGAGAAGGGACGCCAGATCGGCCTCTCCTGGTCGACGGCCTATGCGACCGTTTCCCGGACCGCGCTGATCACGGCCCGATACGACCAGTGGGTCTCGTCGCGCGACGACATCCAGGCGCGGCTCTTTCTGGAAGACTGCAAGCTGTGGGCCGGCAACATGGATCTCGCGGCCCAGGATCTCGGCGAACAGGTCATCGACCCGGAAAAGAAGCACAGCGCCTATGTGCTGCGTTTCGCCAACGAGCGGCGCATCCATTCGATGAGCTCCAACCCGGACGCTCAGGCGGGAAAACGCGGCGGGCGCGTGCTCGACGAGTTCGCCCTGCATCCCGACCCCCGCAAGCTATGGTCGATCGCCTATCCGGGCATCACCTGGGGCGGCTCGATGGAAGTGATCTCCACGCATCGCGGCTCGCAGAATTTCTTCAACGGGCTCGTGCGCGAATACCACGAAGGCGGCAACCCGAAGAAGATCAGCCTGCACCGCGTCACGCTAGAGGATGCGCTGAACGACGGCTTCCTGTGGAAGCTGCAGCATTCGCTCCCGGACGACGACGAACGCCAGGAGATGACAGAGGCGGACTATTTCAACTGGGTGAAGAGCGGCGCGGCCGACGAGGAGAGCTTTCTTCAGGAGTATATGTGCCAGCCGGCCGACGACAACGCGGCCTTTCTGGAATACGACCTGATCGCCGCCGCCGAATATCCGGCCGACGCCAACTGGCCCAAGCTCGAAGGCGGGCGGCTCTACGCCGGCATCGACATCGGCCGCAAGAAGGACCTGACCGTCCTTTGGGTGCTCGAGGAGCTGGGCGACGTTCTCTACACCCGCCACGTCGAGGCGTTGCGCAACATGCGCAAATCCGAACAGGAAAAGATCCTGTGGCCGTGGATCGAGCGGTGCGTGCGCAGCGGCTGGGACGCGACCGGCCTCGGCATCGGCTGGGCCGACGACGCCCAGGACAAGTTCGGCGAGTACGCCGTCGAGGCGGTCACCTTCACGACAAAGGTCAAGGAGGCGCTCGCCTATCCTGTCCGCGCGTCGATGGAAGACCGCAAGATCCGCATCCCCTACTCCAACCCGATCCGCGCGGATCTCCGATCGGTGACCAAGCAGGTGACCGCAGCCGGCAATATCCGGTTCACCGCCGAACGCACGCCGGACGGCCATGCCGACCATTTCTGGGCGCTGGCGCTGGCGATCCACGCCGCCGGCTCGGCCGAGCGCCAGCCGTGGCGGCCGATCGAGCGCGACCAGGATCCGCAGGCAACGCAACCCGACGAGAACTGGATCCCGGCATGATGGTTCACGCCACCGAAATAAACGGCCACACAGCGCGTTTGACAGGGTCCGGACGGATGACGGGCCGCGCTCACCCCGAAATCCGCGTCAGCGGCGTTCGAAAGCCATTCGAAAACGATTTGGCTTTTGATCCGCCACCCCGGATTCGGCGAATCCGGAACGGAAAGGGGCTGTAATGGCGAACTGGTTACAGAAAGCCCTGTCGACGATGCGCCATTCGGGCGGCGCGACACCCTTCATGTTCGGCTTCCTGAAGCGCACCCGGTTCAACTACGCCAGGGAAGTCGGCGACGGACTGGATTCCTCCGTCATCATGGCGCCGGTGCAGTGGGTACAGCGCGCATTTCCGGAAGCTCGGCTGCGCGTTGTCAGCGTCAAGGGCGACGGCGCGCGGGAAGAAATCGACGGCCACGACATGACGGCGCTGATCAGGCGGCCGAATCCGTATTACGGCGACGTCCACCTGTGGGCGGCGACGCTGCTCTCCTACCTGATCGACGGCAACGCCTACTGGCTGAAGGTCAGAAACGGCGTCGGCAAGCCTGTCGAGTTGTGGTGGGTTCCCTCCTGGGCAATCGAACCGAAATGGCCGCAGGACGGTTCCGAGTTCATCTCCTACTACGAATACAGTCCGGGCGGCGGGGCGAAGACGCCGCTCGAATTCGATGACGTCGTGCATTTCCGGCACGGGGTCAATCCGCGCAACCAGCGCAAGGGCCTTTCGCCGCTCTCCGGCGTGATCCGCGAGATCTTCATGGATCTGGAAGCTTCGAACTTCGCGGCATCGCTCCTGAAGAACATGGGCGTGCCGGGCGTGGTCATCTCGCCGGACGGCAGCGCCCAGCCTTCGCCCGAAGACGTGGCGTCCGTGAAGGCATGGTTCAAGCAGGCCTTCAGCGGCGACAATCGCGGCGAGCCGCTGGTCATGGGCGGGGCGACCAAGGTCGAGCAGTACGGCTTCAACCCGCAACAGATGGACATGTCGACGACGCGGGACGTCGCCGAGGAACGGGTTTGTGCGGTGTTGGGCGTACCGGCCGCCGTGGTCGGCTTTGGCGCCGGGCTGCAGACGGCCAAGGTCGGCGCAACCATGACCGAATTGCGCAAGCTCGCCTGGACGAACGGCGTGCTTCCGATCACTTCGGTCTTCGCCGACGAGCTCAACCGGTCGCTGCTTCCGGATTTTTCAAAAGGGCGGACTGCAGAAGAGGTCGAGTACGACGTCTCGGACGTACAGGCGCTGCAGGACGATCTCGACAAGCTGTTTTCCCGCATGGATACGGCGGTGCGTGGCGGCTGGGCGATGGTCTACGAAGCACGCGAGGCGGCCGGCCTCGATGTCGACGACAGTCACCGGATTTATCTCAGACCCTTCTCGGCGATCGAAGTGCCGGCCGGCGCGCCACCGCGCGTCGAACCGGCCGATCCAGAGAAGTCGGGAACCAAGGCGCGGCGGCGCCCGAGCGCCGCGCAGCGTGGTTACGTGCGCGCACTGTCGCGCATGGAGGCAGGTCTGCAGACCGCCGCCGAGAAACGTCTCAAGTCCTTCTTCGCCGATCTCGGGAAGGAAGCGTCCAGGGCAGCGCAACCAATCCTGAGCGAAGAGGACCTCGGCCAGGCGTCCGCCGCCACCGGCGAGCGCAAGGAAGACGAACTGCTGGTCTACCGGATCCTCGACGCGCTGGACACGAATGCGCGCCAGGCAGCGCTTCGGCAAGTCTTCGAAGCTCACTATCTGGAAGTCGCGAAGGAAGTCGCCAAGGCGGGCGAGCTGGTGGGAATCGCCACCGGCCTGCCCGACCCGGTCGGCCGCGCCGTGGCGCAGGCCGGCGGTCGGCGCGCCGGGCTCGTCGATCTGGAGAAGCAATCCCGCCGCGCCCTGTTCGACGCGATCGCCGAAGGCCGCGCCGAGGGCGAAGGCGTCCTCCAGCTCGCGGAGCGCATTGCGGAACACGTCGAGGCCGGTCCATGGACCTCGGTCGAGCAGCGCTCGATCACGATCGCGCGCACCGAAACCAAGTTCGCCCAGAACGTCTCGACGATCGAGATAACGAAGAACGCCGGCGCCGATCGGCTGACCGTCTTCGACGGACGCTTCGGCCGTCCCCGCTCGGATCCCGACCATATTGCCCGCGACGGCATCGTCGTGACGGCAGACGAAGCCGCCGCCATGGCGGCGGACGAACACCCCAACGGCACGCTTTCGTTCGCGCCGTATTTCGACATCCAGGAGGATGAGTAGATGAAGTGCAGGAAATCAGGAATTGCGCTGAAGGCAATGGACGACGACGGCCATGGCATGGCGCGGATCGCCACGCTGTCGGCGATCGACCACGACGGCGACACCTACGCCAAGGGCGCCTTCTCCGCTGAAGGCGGCGACCAGTGGGCGCAGATCCTGGCGGCGCACAATTGGGGCACCGTGCCGCTCGGCAAAGCGCGCGTCTTCGAGCGTGGTGACGAGGCGCTGGCGGAACTGCATCTCAACCTCAACACCGACGCCGGCAAGGAATGGCACGCCGCCCTGAAGTTCGATCTCGAGGGATGCGACGGCACTGGCAGCAAGCATCCGATCCAGGAATGGTCCTACGGCTTCCGGGTTCTCGACGCCGCCCACGAGGACCGTGACGGCGAGAAGGTGCGGGTGCTGAAGCGGCTGAAGGTGTTCGAGGTGTCACCCGTGGTCCAGGGCGCCGGAATCAATACCGGCACGCTGGTCATGAAGGGCGCGGCCCTAAAGGGCGAGCGGTTCGAGCGCCTGACAGAGGATCTCGCCGAGATCCTGTCCGGGATCAAGGCCGACCCGACGGCGCTGTCGGCGGCCGGCCTGAAACAGATCGCGGATCTGCACGAAGGCCTGGGCGGGATCCTCAAAACTGCTGAGGCGGAAGAAGCCTCTGCGCGGCGGCTGATGGCCGGCCAGGCGTGGCGCGCATCCAAACGTCATCTGAAACGGGACTGAAGCAATTTCGGGCGGCGCGACCTGCGCCCGCCTGCCTGCCGCTAACCGGCCTGACCCGGAAGACGTTCCGGGGCGAATGGCGGCATCGCCCGGTGCAATGTGACCACACTCCGAACGCGGACGCAACCGCAACAGCAATAGAGGACCAGAATTCATGAGCACACTGAAGGAAGTGCGCGAGAAACTGTCGGAACGCCAGGACGCGCTCGGCAAGGTGTTTGAAGAGGCGAAGACCGACGCCGGCGAATACGACTTCCGCCAGGTGAAGGCGGAAACGCTGAAGGAATGCCTGGGCGACGGACTGAAGACCACGGCGCAGATCGTCGAGAGGGTCAACGAGAGGAACGCCGAGCTCGACGAGCTCGCCAAGGAAGCCGAAGGACTGGAAGCAGCCGAGCTGGCGGCAAAGCAGCATTCCGATCGCGAGAAATCCGCCAAGCGTCCGCGTTTCGCCGGCAGCAAGGGCAACCATCCCGACATCGAAACACGGCTGAAGTCACTCGGCGAGATGGTCGCCGGCGACGACCGCTACAAGTCTTGGGCGGAACGCGGCGCCGCGAACGGCATCGACTTCCATTTCGACGAGGTCTACGGCTCCGACATGCTGGCCAAGGGCCTCGCCTTCGAGACCATGGGCACAAAGACGCTTTTCGAAACCGGCGCCGGCTGGGCTCCGGAATCAGTCCGGCTGCCCGGCTTCGTCGAGATGGCGACCCGTCCCGTGCAGCTGCTCGATATCTTCCCGATGGCGCGCACCGGCCAGGATACGGTCAAGTTCATGGAAGAAACGACACGCACCCACGGCGCGGCCGAGAGAGCGGAAGGCGGGACATTCGCCGAATCCACCTTCGAGATGACCGAGCGTGAGAGCACGGTACGCAAGATCACGGATTCAGTGCCGGTCACCGACGAGCAGCTGGAAGACGTCGCCCAGGTTCAAAGCTACCTCAACGGCCGCCTGATCTTCGGTCTTCGCCAGCGGCTCGACAGCCAGTGCCTGATTGGCAACGGCACCGCGCCCAATCTACGTGGCCTGAAGAACGTCGTCGGCATCCAGACCCAGGCGAAGGGCGCCGATCCGATACCGGACGCCTTCTTCAAGGCGATGACCAAGATCCGCGTCACCGGCCGGGCAGTTCCGACGCACCATGTAATCCACTCGACAGACTGGGAAAAAGTTCGGCTGCTGCGGACAGCCGACGGCGTCTACATCTGGGGCAATCCGTCCGAGGCCGGCCCCGAACGCATGTGGGGCCTGCCCGTCGTCCAGTGCGACGCCGACAGCGCCGGCACCGGTTATGTCGGCTCCTTCCTGCCAGCCTGGGTCTCGCTCTACGAGCGTCGCGGCGTGGACGTCCAGGTCGGATATATCAGCACACAGTTCACCGAGGGCAAGCGCACCATCCGCGCCGACATGCGCATGGCGCTGGTGTTCTTCCGCCCGGCCGCGTTCGCGTCGGTCACCGGCCTCTGAGGCTGGCCAAACATTTGGGCCGGCCCGTGCGGCCGGCCGCAACAGGAGCAAACGATGACGAAGATTGCAGGATCATGGCCGCGCGTTGCGTCCTTCACCTTTCCCGCCGTGGCGCTGGGCGCCAATGACGACATCCTCGCGGACACGGCGATGGACGAAACCGAAGACACCATCGTCACCGAATTCGACGGCCAACCCGACGTCGCGCGCAACGTCACGGTCAAGGGCAACGACGCCAATGTCAGCGGCGACGTAGTGATCGTCGGCACACGCGCCGGCGCGGAGATCACTGAGACGCTTGCGCTGAACGCCGCCAATGTCGTCGCCGGCGACAAGGCTTTCGACACGATCACGGAAATCACTCTGCCGCCCTACGACACCGCCAACACGGAACGGGTGCGCGTGGGGCTCGGCGCCAAGATCGGCCTGCCCGTCGCGCTGTCGCGGAACACCGTGCTCGCCGCCTTCCTGGACGGCGCGCGCGAAGGCACGGCTCCGACGATCGCGTTCTCGGCCTCGGCGCTCGAAAGCAACACGGCGACGCTCAACAGCGCGCTCGACGGGTCCGACGTGATCGTCGACCTCTACGAGACGCTCTGATGGCCGTAACCCGGATCTCAACGCCGCACGCCTATGTCGGCGTGTCCGGCGACACAAAGCCGACCGGATCGGCCGTGCCGCCCGGCTCGACCTTCGTCGAGCGCGACACCGGCCACGAGTTCATCTGGGACGGATCGGCCTGGGGGCAACGCTTCTACCCGACAGCGGCGAGCTGACGGGCAACCAAGGAGAAATCACGATGCAAGCGGCAGAACGCCTGTACATCACCGCCGACAAGAAGCGCCTGGTCGCCGAGGGCGATCCGGCCGGCGCATTCCTCTATGCCGCGCCAGGTGATGAGATCCCCGACAGCGCGGTCGACAAGTTCGGCCTGGTCGACGGCAAGGTGTTTCGCACCGGCGCGGAGAAAAAGCGCCGCGACGAGGGCGACGACAAGAGCCGGAAGGACGGTTCCGACAAAGACCGGAAAGACGGCGACAACAAGGATACTCAGCGAGAGGGGAGCTCTGGTACGGCTCGCAAGGCCCCCAGCACCGGTAGCGGGACGTCGGCGGAAACGTCGAACGTAGGGGTTCAGCCCGGCTCCCCGCAGGCTGATGACCTCACGAAGATCAAGGGCATCGGCGCTAAGACCGCCGCGACGCTCAAAGCTGCGGAAATCGACACGTTCGCGAAGCTTGCGGCGATCGACCCGGCGAGCCCGCCGGAGGTCGACGGCCTCTCCGCAAGCGGCAAGGACTGGGTGTCCTGGCAGGGACAGGCCCGGATCCTGATCGTCCCGGTCACGGAGCCCGCGCCCGGACTGACGATCAACACGATATCCCAGGAGTCCTGACATGGCGCGCGCAGCTCTCACCGTCCAGGCTCTTTCCCGTCTCGGTATCGAGCCTGCCTACGTCGCGGCGGAAGCCGACGGCAACAGCTTCAACAATACCGGCCGCGAGTTCCTGCATATCAAGAACGGCGCGACCGATTGTGTCGTCACCGTCCAGACGCCGCGCACCGTCGACGGCCAGGCGGTAACCGCGCGCGAAGTCACCGTGACGGCGACCGAAGAGCGCATGATCGGCCCCTTCCCGCCGGCGGTCTTCAACCAGGGCGGTTCGATCGGCGACGTCGTGCATGTCGACTATGACGACGAGAGCAACGTCACCGTCGGCGTCTTCAGGGTCTGAGGAGCGGTTATGGCGCTGATTGACCGGGTCAGGGAGCGAACGGGCAGCGATCTGTCCGACACGGAGCTGCAGGCGATGATCGACGGGATCCTCGCCGAGATCTCTGCGCGCTTCGGACCTGCCGGCGCCATCACCGTCGATATCGGTGATCCGGGCGATCCGCATTCGCGCCGCGACCGATCGCTGCGCCTGTCTCGCCCGATCGATACTGGAGAGACGATCACGATCACCGAGATCGATCCTCGCCACACCGGCGACGCCTCGGCCGAGACCCTGCTTTCCGATGACGATTACCGCGTGCTGCATGGCGGCCATACGATCGAGCGCCTGGTCGGTGGAACCAACGGCCGCGACCGCTGGGCCCCGCTGGTGAGGATCACCTACACGCCGTCGGACATTACCGGCGCCGCCCGCGAGGAGGCTGTCATCAAGCTTATGCTTGTGGATCTGTCGAACCGGGGCCTCCTGAAGAGCGAACGCGCCGGCGATTATGCCTTCACACTGGGCGACCCGTCCCAGGAGCGCGAGAGGATCCTCGCCTCGTTGACCGCCAGATCCGGGACGGTGCTGGCATGATCTCCGGAAGGCTCACCATGCGCGCCACTGTCGAGCGCAACACCGCGACCGGCAACGATCCCTATGGCAATCCCCTGCCGCCGGTCTTCGAAGAAATCGACGCCTCGCCGCTTTCCTGTTTCGTCTGGTCGAAGACGAGCCGGGAACTTGTCGGGGACGAGCGCACCGCGATGATCGAGGACATGCGCGCCATGTTTGCATTGAGCGCCGACATTGCCGAGGACGACGAGATCTCGAGCGTCGCCGATCGCCAGGACAACGAGATCATTCCCGGCCGGCTGCGCGTCGAAGGCCCCGTGCAGCGCAAGCACACGCATCTCGAAGCCGCCTTGAAGAGGGTGAGCTGATGCAGATCGGAGCAATCGAAGGCGCAACAAGGATCGTCGGAAAATCGCAGGGCTATATGGGTCTGCCGATCCGTGACGAGAAAATTGATTGCAGCGTCAACGGCCCGAACACGCCCTCCATGACAACGGCGTGGCTTCCGACGCCTGCCGAGCTGGAAGCGCTGAACAACGGAGCAAGCGTCCATATCCGCATCCTGGGAACCGTCCCGCCTCCGATGATGGTGGCAGTCGGCCCGGAGCCATCGGCGGAGGGCGTGTGATGCCGGTGAAGTGGTACGGCAGGCAAGTCTCTGAAAAGATGCGCAAGGCGCAGATCCTCGGCGTCAACGCCACGATGGCGGCCTGTGTTACAGGCGCCAAGCGCAATCATCCGTGGAAGAACCGGACCGGCGTTCTGGAAGGCTCGATCGGTATCGCCGAACCGGCGTCCGCGCAAAGTACGGGCGGCGTGAAAGGCGTCTGGGGATCAAGAGACGCCGTTCAGGCTCTCATCCAGGAGGTCGGAGGCGTCATTCGCCCTGTGCGCAAACAGGCGCTCAAGTTCCAGCTCGAGGACGGAACGTTCATCGTCACGAAGAAAGTGACGATCCCGGCGCGGCCTTATCTCAGGCCGGAGGCCGACAAGGAGTATCCGAAGCTCACCAAGCGCATCCGAAGGGTTTTCGAAAGCTCGACGGCGACGACGGGAGGGCGGCGATGAACGTGCCCGATATCATCGCGGCGATGGTGGCGCTGCTCAAGGCCGACTCTGGCGTGACCGCACTCGTCGGCTTGCGGGTGTTCGGCCTGGAACTACCGCGTGAGGAAGTGGACGACATGCCGCGCAAAGGCGTGATCCTTCGTCCATCCGGAGGCGTGTCAGCCCAGGGCGGATATCTCGAACTGACGGCCGACCGCATCGATGCGATCAGCTGGGGCGAGACGCCCTATCAGGCAAGCATTGTCTCGCTGGCCGTGCTGGTAGCGCTCAAACGCCTCCGGCGTCGGGTGATTTCCGGCGTGCTGATCCATTCGGCCGAGGAGGCAGGCGGCCGTCTTCCCATCCGCGATGCCGAAACAGACTGGCCTGCAATGACGCAGGCCTTCCAGGTTCTCTACGCGCTCAAGGCGGCGGCGTAGGCAAGCAAAGGAGCAGACAATGGAACCCTATGAAATCATCGCCGCGCCCTTCACCGTCTGGTTCGCGCCGGTCGGCGAGGCCTTTCCGACATTCGACGCGGACCCGGCCGGAAACTGGGCGAAGATCGGAACGTCCGGCGACGAGAACTATTCCGAGGACGGCGTGACCGTCGTCCATTCCCAAACGACCGAAAAGACGCGGGTGCTGGGCACAACCGGACCAAGGAAAGCGTTTCGAACCCAAGAGGACATGATGGTCCGCTTCACACTGTTCGACATGACGCTCGAGAATTACAAGCACGCGCTCAACGGCAACCCGGTGACGACGACGGCTGCCGGATCAGGAACAGCCGGTTTCAAGAAAATCGGGCTTCGACAGGGGCTGGAAGTGTCCACGATGGCATTGCTTGTTCGCGGCAATGCGTCGGCTTATGGCCCGGACTGGAAAGCACAGTTCGAAGTGCCGCGCTGTTTTCAGTCCGGATCGCCCGAACAGGTCTTCCGCAAGGGACTGCCTGCCGGCCTGGCGCTCGCATTCGACGCGCTCGAAGACTCGTCCGCAGCATCGGCGGACGAACGGTTCGGCCGTCTCAAGATCCAGCATCAGACGGCGCTCTGATGAACGGCGCCGCGCTTCTCGCAGAGCACCGACGGCTCGACAGCCAGGCGAAAACGCACAAGCGCGAGGCGGACCGTCACCGCAAGGCGGCCCGCGCGGCGCGCGCCAAGCAGGCGGAGATTGAGGCCCGGTGCAAGGCGCTGGGCATCGCCGTCACTTTTTCACCAGGCGAAGGAGACATCCATGGCCGACACGGAAACGCAGGGTCCGCTGCTTGACCTCAACACGCTGATCGAGCGGCCGACGATCAGGATCGACGGCAAAGCTTACGAGATCCTGTCGCCGGAAGAACTTTCGATCCTCGACAGCCAGCGCTTCGAGCGATGGGGCCGAAAGATCGAGGCGCTTGCAAAGACCGCCAACGAGAACGACGACGACGCGGACGAGCTCACCACGCTGATCGACACCGTGACCAGCAAGATCGCGATCGGCGTTCCGGAAGACGTTCGCGCGAGGCTCACCAATGCGCACAAGGATCAGGTGATCTCGGTTTTTACCGGGCTCCTGCTCGGCGGTCAGGCCGCCGCGGCGGGAGCAGCTCTCAGACTATTGATTGGGGAGACCTCGTCCCCCGTCTCCAACGTTTCTTCGGCGGCGCGCCAGGCTGGTGGCTCGAAGAAGCGCCAGCCGGCCTCGTAAGGGCCTATGTCGCCATGCTGAACCGTCTCCAGGCAGAAGAGCAGCTCTCCGCGATCCAGGCGACGGCGATCGGCGGCGGACATCTGACGAAACGCGACACGATGAAAGCGCTCGGCAATCTCCGACGCCGCGCGACGGGCGACACCGAAAAAGCAACGGCCGCCAATCCGGCCGTGCTGGCGGCGATGGGCATCGCCGTCGTCGAGACGCCGCGCGCTCAGGAGAACGGCAATGGCTGAACGGCTGGGCGAAGCGCTACTCGAACTGCGGACCGACGATCGCGGCCTCAACCAGGGCGTCGACCAGGCGGAGCGCAAGGCAAAGGGCCTTGGCGCGACCTTCGACAATGTGGGCGGAAAGGCTCTGGCCCTCGGAAGAAGCCTGGCCCTTGCTGGCACCGTCGCCGCAGCCGGCCTGGCTGGCATCGTCAGCACCGTCCGCGATGTGGCGCGCGGGATCGCCGAAACCGCAGACCAGGCGCGCATTGCGGGCATCAATGTCGAGGCCTTCCAGGAACTGAAATACGTCGCCGAGCAGAGCCGCATCGGCGTTGACGCGCTGACCGACGGGATCAAGGAGCTCAATCTCCGCGCCGACGAGTTCATCACCACGGGAACGGGATCCGCCGCGGAAGCCTTCCAGCGTCTCGGTTACAACGCGCAGACCTTGAGGGAAAAGCTCAAGGATCCGTCCGCGCTGTTTTCCGAAATCATCGGCAAGCTCGGCGATCTCAACAAGGCGGCGCAGATCCGTGTCGCCGACGAAATCTTCGGCGGAACCGGCGGCGAACGGTTTGTCCAGCTTGTCGAACAAGGCGAACAGGGCATTCGCGACCAGATCCAGGCCGCGCGCGATCTCGGCATCGTCATGGACGAGGACCTGGTCAGGAAGGCCGAGGAACTCGACCGGCAGTTCAACGTGGTTGCAACCACGGTCGGCACGGCGTTGAAACGGGCGATCGTGGAGGCTGCCTCGGCCCTTGGACTGTTCCTTGACCAGTTCCGGGAGTTCAAGAACCAGTCCGACGTGTCGCTCGACGAGCGACTGGCCGAGATCGGCATGGAGCGGCTCAATCTGGAAAACCAGATCCTCGAGCTGCGCGAGCGGCAAGCGAATATCACCGGCGTGCTGGCGCAGGCCGAGCAACGTCAGCTCGAAGGCCAGATCAAGCAGCTCGAAGACCGTCGCGCGGCGCTCGGCCAGGACGAGGAATCGATTCTTGCAATCATCGACAGCCGCAACACGCCGCCTCCGGCAACGTCATCGCCCCTGCCTTCCGAAGGTTTCGCAGTCCCCACGAAAAGCAAAAGCAAGAACAGCGGAAAGACCCCGCAGGAGGAATATGACGATCTGATCGCCACGGCGCTGATCTTCATCGAGACTCAGAAGATCGAGCAACAGGCGCTCGGCATGACGGAGCAAGCCGCCAACGCGCTGCGCTACGAGCAGGAGCTGCTGAACGAGGCGAAGCGCGCGGACATCGAACTTACTCCGGAACAGGCGCAGGAGCTGGCCGGTCTTGCCCAGCAGATGGCGGCGGCCGAAGCCGCGACCGGCGCGCTGTCGGACGGCATCGAGTTCCGCAGCGAAGTGTTTCGCGGCTTCTTCTCAGACCTCAGGTCCGGCCTGCAGGAAGGCAAGAGCTTCTGGGAAAGCTTCCGGGACGCCGGCCTCAACGCTCTCCAAAAGATCGCCGACAAGATCTTCGATCAGATGCTTGACGCCCTCGACCAGTTGAACGGATCCCTGTCCAGTCTCGGATCCGGCGCGGGCAGCGGCGGCGGCGGGCTTCTCGGCGGCATCGGCAGCGCGATCGTCGGGATCTTCTCCGGCTTCTTCGCCGATGGCGGGCTCATCCCGGCCGGCACTTTCGGCATTGTCGGCGAGAAGGGTCCTGAGCCGGTGATCGGCACGTCGCGCGGCGCGGCCGTGCTTCCCAATTCCTCGCTGCGATCGGCGTCGGCGGGCCGCACGGAGATCGTCGTCGGCTTCGACATGGACAGCTTCGGCAACATCGTGCCGGCGATGCAGAGCATCTCGCAGGAGGGAATCGCCGGGGCCGCCCCAGCGATCATGGGCGGAGCCGTCCAGCAGACCAACCGGAACCTCAGCCAGATGATGGCCGAGAAACAGAGGCGTCAGCAATGACAGTCCCCGTCTGGCCCCTCGCCGTTCTGAATTCGGAAGCCGCGACGCTGCCGCGCCTGGCGCCGCGTTCGCTTTCCGGCGGCGCATCGATTTCCGGACGCACACAGGTGGTTGCAAGCGACGCCGGCGTGTGGGTCGCGACGCTTTCGAGCATTCCCGTCACGGACCGGGACGAGGTGCTCGCCTGGCGCGCGATCGAGGCCTATTGCGACGGCCGGCTGAACGCGATCGACGTGCCGCTGCCGGACTATGAGCAGGCCTATGCGCCCTTCGGCGCGGATCTGAGCTACGAGGCGCTGTTCGCACCTGTGTCGCACGGCGACGGATCCTACTTCTCGGACGGCAGCGGCTATGTCAGCAGCGTGATTGACGTGACGGCCGGCGGCGACCTGGCGCTCGGCGCGACATCGATGACGGCCGTCGTCACCTATGCGCCGCGGCTGCAACCGGGACAGGTGTTTTCCTTCGACCATACGAACAAGGGGCCGCGCTGGTATCAGGTCAAATCCTGGGACACTGAGACCTCGGCCATGACGTTCCGCCCGCCGCTGCGCGAGGCGGTGACGAGCGGCGCGACGCTCAACTTCGACCGGCCGACCTGCCGCATGCGTCTTCGATCCGACGACGCGATGCGGCTCGATCTCCGGCAACCGGCGTGGGGCAACCCTTCAGTCGAATTCATAGAGGATCTGTGATGGTGGATTTCTTCAGCCCGGAAGAGATAGAGGCAATGGAACAGACCGTGGTGCGCTGCGCGCTGCTGGTGAAGTTCGATTTTCTCTCGGAAACCGTACGCGTCTGGAACGGCGAGCGCGATCTCGTCGCAGGCGGCCAGACCTGGACGCCGCTCTACGGCACCGGCCAGGTCAACAATATCGAGTTTTCCGGAGAGGCGGTGTCGGACCGCTTCGATCTGTCGATCCACGCCGTGCCAGGCGTGGAGCCGGACATCTTCGCAAAGGCGCTCGCCGAAACGGAAGAAGCCGAAGGCCGGGTGGTGACCGTGTACTTCCTGCTGATGGACGAGGAGTGGCAGAGCTACGGCGCGCCTGTCGGCGTCAAGTGGGGCTATATGCGCAAACCCCGCGTGACCTGGACAAACCACGATGAGGAGAGCGGCGGCGTGCGCCGGATCAGTATCGGCGCGGAGAACATCTGGTACAACCGCTCTCTGCCGCCGGCCGGCCGCTATACCGACGCCGACCAGCAGGCGCGCTCGCCCGGGGATCTGATCTGCCAGTTCGTTCCGTCGCTGCGGAACAAGAACTTCACCTATCCGGACTACTGAGGGAGAGCGATTTGAAACCGTATCAGCCGACCCCGCAAGACATCAAAAAAATCATGTCGGGATTCCCAGAAGCCAAGAGGCCAAAACCTCGTAACGTGACGCGATGCGTTCGCCGTATTCTTGACCGCTGCCGTCTTCGGAGCCGGATCGTATGTCGTTTGCTGTCTTGACCATGACATTCGCCGCTTCCTGCTGGGTGAGAACACCCTTGTTGACCAGTGCAGCGCACAGGTTGAACTGGCAGAACGCATTGGCTCCAAACATGATTGTTTGCGGGTCTTTCCATCCGTCGTCGCTCATTCAGCTTCTCCTCATCGTGTTGAAACGCCCGATAGTGCAGAAACAGGCGCGCAAATGAAAGTTGCGGATTTCATCAGAAGCGAGATGGAGAGGCCGTTCGTCTGGGGCGAGACGGACTGCTGTTCGACCGCCGATCGCTGGGTGCGGATCCGCGCCGGCTTCTCGCCGCTCGAGCGCTACGGCCGGACGATCCGCAGCAGGCAGGACGCGCTGCGCTGGACAGGCGCCGACGCCAGCCGGCTGCAGTCGGCCGTTCTCGATGTCATGGGGAAAACCGGTTTTGCGATCGGGCAGGATCCGCAAGCCGGCGACGTGGGCCTTGTGACCGTCGACCGTATGCGCCGCCTGGCCATGGCGATCTTCGACGGCCGGATCTGGACCAGCCGCGACCCGGACGGGTTCATTTGCGCGAGCGCCAGATACACTCTCTGTTCGTGGAGGGTGCCGTGGCCGATCCGATAACCTGGATCGCAACGATCGCAGCGGCCTCGCTCGCGACGACGACCGTTGCCGCAAACGCAATCTTCTGGGGCGTGACGGTCGCCGCCTATGCGGGTATCTCGGTAGGCCTGAGCTACGCCACCTCCCTGCTCACCCGACAGTCCGAACCGCGGCCGGAAGACGTGCAGCAGAGCACGCGACAGAACACGGCCGCGCGCATGCGCCACTACGGCCGCGTCAAGGTCTCCGGCCCATGGCTGTTCGCCGCGACAAAACAGGGCTCCTTCCGCAAGGTCATTGCGCTGGCGCACGGCGAGATCGACGCGATCGAGCAATACTGGATCGACGACAACCAGGTGACGCTGAACGAGAGCGGATTCGTGCAGACCGACCCTTACCTGACGTCGCTGGGCGGATCGCGCTGCGTGATCGGCTCTCGGCTCGGCGTCACGCCGCAGGCGCCGTTTGACACCCTCGTAGACGATTTTACCGCCTTTACGGAGGATCACCGCGGCGACGGGATTGCACTGCTCTACGCGGCGCAGCTCCCCGTCACCGAGGAAGACTACGCCGACATCTTCCCGAACGGGATCAACACGCTCTATCGCGTGGTGCTGCGCGGCGCGAAGATCAAGAACCCGAAGACAGACGCGATTGTCTGGGACGACAACGGCACAAGCGTGTTCCGGGATTACATGATCAGTCCTGACGGCATGCGGCTTCCGGAAGCCGCGCTGACGACGCCCCAGGCGCAACAGGGCTGGGAGGACGCCTTCGATCGCAGCGCCGAGCCGGTGTCGCTGAAGGCCGGCGGCACCGAGGAGCGCTATCGCCTCTGGGGCAGCTACTCGCTGCAGGAGCGGCCGGCCGACGTTGCCGCGCGTATGCTCCGCTGCATCGACGGGCGCATCGTGCCGACGCCGGACGGCGGCGTGACGCTGGACAACGCCGCCTGGGAAGAGCCGGACATTGTGCTCGACGAGGATTCGATCATCGACATCATCGAGCTGACCCGTGGCGTCGACCTCGAGCAGCGCCCGAACACGATCCGCGCGACCTTTCTCGATCCGGACGCCGACTATGCGACGGGCGACGCCGATCCCTGGGAGGATGCGGCCGACGTCGTCGCGCGCGGCGTGGAGCCGATCGATATCAGCTTTCCTATGGCGCCCAGCCACGGCCAGTGCCGTCGTCTGATGAAGAAGGACTGGTATCGCCGCAATCCCGAATGGGCGGGACGCTTCACCGTCAATCTGAAGGGCCTGGCGCTGATCGCGAAACGCTACGTGCGAATTCAGCTCGCGACCTTCGGGATCGATCACGTCTTCCAGATCGAGCATCTCGAATTCAATATCGGCCAGGGCGGGATCCTGCTCGGCGTGGTGCTGGATGCGATCGCCATGCCCGCCGCGTCCGACGCCTGGTCTCCGGCAGCCGAGGAAGGTGACAAGCCGGTGACGACCGACATCGAGGAGAACACCTCCGTGCCGGTTCCGACCGGTTTCACCGTGACGATCGAGCGGATCGTCGCCGGCGGGCAGAACGTGCCCTATGCGCTTCTGGAATTCGACGAACCGCCGGCTGAATCGCTGAGCGTCAAGGCGGAATACAAGGCGACGGCCGACAGCGAGTGGATTCCGATTTCCGTCTCCAGCGGCGCGACGGAAGCTCAGAGCCCGAACCTGAGTGACGGCACCGAGTACGAGTTCCAGATCTGGCACGTCACCTCACGCAACAGACCGAGCGACCGGACCGATCCAATCGTCATCACGCCGACGGCCGACGAGACCGCGCCCGATCCTGTAACGGGCGTGTCCGCGACGCCATCGACCGGCGAAACGGCGCTTGAATGGACGACGCCGAACAACGGCAACTTCTCGCGCACCGTGATCCGCCGCAACACCGCCGACGACGAGGGAACCGCAACCGAGATCGGGATCTCGCCGGTCTACGGGCCGGCCTCGACGATCATGGACCTGGTCGATACCGGGCTCGCCGCCGACGACTACTACTACTGGATCTATGCCGCCAATGCCTCGGGCGTCGAATCGACGGCCGTGGCGACCGGCGTTGTGACCGTGACTTGAAGGGGAATAACAGATGGTCGATACAGCAAACGCGATCTGGCGGGATTTCGTCACCGACGGCGTGCCGAGTTCCGGGATCCACGATCCGCTGAAATCCAAGATCCGCGAGTGGGGATCATGGGTCGAAAGCGCCATCGGCGGAACGTTGTCGCTGCAGGACGGATGGGATGCATCCGGAGGATCCTTTCCCGGTGCCGGCTCGGCCCAGGAGAATCAATACTGGATCGTAACGGCAGCCGGTACCGTCGATAGCATCGGTTTCGCCCTCGGCGACTGGCTGATCGCAACGACGGACGATGCGTCGACCTCCACCTATGCGGCGAACTGGCTTCGAATACCGCTCGGCGTGTTTTCGTTCGTCCAAGGCGGATGGGAGACGGCGACCGACTATGGAACCGGCATCGTTCTGACGAACGACGGCGCGACCTACTACTGCACCGTTCCACATACATCGGGGGCATCGACGGAGCCCGGTACCGGCGCCAGCTGGCAGGATTATTGGGAAGTGCTGGCGGCGGCTGGCGCGATAGACGAGGTAGTCCCAGCCCATATCGCAATTCGGGAAGTCGATCTGGAAACCCAGACGCGGACTGATACCGACGCCCGGCGCGAGATTGCATTGGTATCGCAGGCCGGCGCTGCTTACGCCGGTGATGTCATACTCGCCAATTCCGAAACGGCCTATGATCAGGACACGGAGATATTCAGCAATAGCCTTGATTCGGTCAGCAATGCGACGACGAGAATGGGCGGTTTCGCACGGATGATGGATGGCTCGTTTCTGGCGATTTCGTTTACCTCGCGAGAAGCGGTCGATGACTTCGGCGTTGGTGACGTCAACATCAAGAAAATTACATACGATCCGGTCACGCGCGGGCTAACGCTCGGATCACTTGTGACGCTTTATGATGGCGACTACAACCCGAGTGGAGCTGCAGAGGAAAGCCGATATATCGCCCCGATCACGCTGGTGGAACGATTTGGAGCAAACAAGGGGCGGGTATGGGTATTTGCGACGTGGCGCAACGAGGACGGCAGCGACCATAAATGGGTCGGCAAATATTCGGATGACCACGGCGCGAACTGGTCGTCGCTGATCGATTTTACATCACAGTTTCCGATTTCCGAATGGGGCTTGATCGCCGGAGGACAGGCGACGGGCGTCCAGCAATCTGATGGCCGCATGATTGTGCCAGCCTGGATTGCCAATCCGGGATATCCATCAACAAATCCAGACAATGAAACATACGCTTTCACCTATCGGTCGATTCTGTTGGCGTCGGACGATGGCGGAACAAACTGGTCGAAGATAAACCAAACGAAACTTGATGAACTGGAACTGCCAAATGAATGCGCACTTGCAAGCGACGGGGCAGGGAATCTGATGTGGTGCTTGCGTGACAGAGGCTTGGATCAGGCTGGTGGGCGAAGATACCTGCAACGGGTCAGTGCAGATGGGGAAACTCTTATAGGCCCGACATTTGAGGCGGTTGACGACGAAGGTGAAAAAATCGTCGGTGGCCAGACCATGGCCGGAATTATCCATACTCAGCAGGAGCACCGGCAGGTCGGTGCATCACCAAAGCTGGTCATGACGCAACCGAACAGTGCCGATCGCGAAGACGTCAGCATTCACTTCAGCTACGACGGCGGACAAACATGGCCAGTGACGTATCTCGTCGAGGCGGCGGCGGGGTATTCATTTCCTGCCGTCATGGACCATAAAACGCTTGGCGTTCTTTGGGAAAGCTATCCCGGCTACGGTCGAGTTGAACTGAGCATTATCAACCTGGCATCGATACTCGGATAAATCACATGACAAATGTTTCAGACTACCTGACAGGCTATGCGACAGCAGAATTCATCAATTATTACGACAGGGTGATTGCGGATGGCGGTCAGATAGGATCACCGGCCGAATGTGCGAAGACTTTTCGCCTGCTTGAAAGCAAGGGCCTCATTTCCAGCCTTGTCGGCGGGGTTGGCGCTGGTTTTGGCTACAAACTTGATGGTGGTTACGTCACAAAACTGTATGATCTTGTCAATGCGGATCTGGATCAGACACCCTCTGCACAGGCACTGCAAAGCACAATCACGACAACGGATGGCGTCCCATACTTGACGTTGGACGGTTCCGCACACACCAATAAACCATATTTCCGATCTGTGACAGGCTCTGATTTGGGTACAGATATATCATTCTTTGCAGCCGCAACGCTGGACGACGCGGCCAATGACGAAAACCACATCGCGGCAATAGAGGAAAGCGCAGGCTCCCGCCGGGTGGTTGTATCGAGTTTGAGCAATTCAGGCGATCCGAGGACAGGCGGCTCCCTGCGTCGGGAGGCAGGTACGACGCAACACATGTACATGAAGAATTTCGCACCCGCGACATCGAGCACGGTCCAGTCAGTAGGGATGCTGGTAGACGGGGCCACCGGTGTGGCGATGTACATCAATGGTGAGTGCGAAAAATACAGCACGACCGATGCGGGCGATTATCTTGACGGCAGGACTGCCTACATGACGACAGGCAATGTCCAGTACGGTCTTTTGGGCAAATTCCGGTGGTCGGTCTGCTTCTCCGGTGGTGACAAGTTCAAGATAAGATCCTTGATACAGGCACTGTCGAACGGGTCTTAAGCGGTCTTCACCTGCAGATTTCCGGGTGGCCGGAGCGCAGTCACGCTCCAAGCGACGGGCCACAGTTGGCGCTACGGACCCGTCAGACGCACCACAAGATAACGTCTCACCCGGCTCGCTTTCGCAAGCGTCGGCAGGGTGGCAGATTTTGCGAGCGTGCGACAGGCATGAACGAACTTACCCACATCGAACCGGTAAGGCCACCAGCGGCCTATATCGGTGGCAAGAAGCTGCTGGCCAAGCGCATCATCGAGCGGATCAACGCCACACCGCATGACGGCTATGCCGAGCCCTTTCTTGGCATGGGCGGCGTGTTCTTTCGACGCGATCGCCGGCCGAAGACCGAAGTGGTCAACGATATCTCCGGCGACGTGACGACTCTCTTCAGGATCCTGCAGCGCCACTATCCGCAGTTCATGGAGACTCTGAAGTTCCAGATCACCTCGCGACGCGAATTCGAGCGCCTGTCTGCCAGCCGGCCGGAGACGCTGACCGATCTCGAGCGCGCGGCACGATTCCTCTATCTGCAGAAGACGGCCTTCGGCGGAAAGGTGTCCGGCAGAACCTTTGGCGTCGACAAGTCCGGCCGCGCACGGTTCAACATGACGCGCCTGGCGCCGCTCCTCGAGGATGTGCATGACAGGCTCGCCGGCGTTGTCATCGAGTGTCTGCCCTGGACCGACTTCATCGATCGCTGGGACCGGCCTGGCATGCTGCTCTACCTCGACCCTCCCTACTTCGGGAACGAGGCGGACTACGGCAAGGGGGTGTTCTCAGCAGCTGATTTCGGCCGCATGGCGGAGATCCTTGCCGGCATCCAAGGTCGATTCCTGATGTCGATCAACGACCGCCCGGAGATCCGCGAAGCGTTCAGTGGTTTCTGTCTTGAGGAGGTGACGCTGACCTATTCGGTCAATGGTGGTAAAGGCAGGCCGGCAAAGGAGTTGATAATAAGCACCCTCGAAAGGTAGTAATCCGACGATCAAGCCGCTTTCGAAAGGTAGTCAAAGCGCGACAGAAATGTTCCAGAACCTCGTGTCAAAAAATCCAGAAACTGCTGGCGCGCTACAGCGCTACAACCATGTGACAAGAATGGACCTGATTTGATTGGTAGCGGGAGAGGGACTTGAACCCCCGACACGCGGATTATGATTCCGCTGCTCTAACCACCTGAGCTACCCCGCCATACCGATCCGGAGACACCGCGCGAAACGGTGTTGATCACAAGCGTCGCCCGTCGCGCGATGGCGCAACCGGCCGGACCGGCGCGATATAATGGCGCACGCGCGCGGGTGTCAAGCAAAAGCTTGCAGAATTTCCGAAGCGCCTCTTGCACCCCCCTGCGCCTGCCGATATGCCATCGGCGGGCGAGGATGCAAATGGAAAGAAACACATGACAAACCGCCCGGCGGTCGCCGTCATCGGCTGTGGATACTGGGGCCGAAATCACGTCAAAACCCTGCACGGGCTCGGCCATCTGGCCGCTGTCGCCGACAGCGACGCCGAGCGAAGCGCGGCGCTGGCGGAAGAATTCAGCGTGCATGCCATGACGCCCGACGCGGTTTTCGAGAGCGCCGACATCGACGCGGTGGTGCTTGCGCTGC
The DNA here is from genome assembly GCF_019492055.1 of Flavimaribacter sediminis. Classification (GTDB taxonomy): domain Bacteria; phylum Pseudomonadota; class Alphaproteobacteria; order Rhizobiales; family Rhizobiaceae; genus Flavimaribacter; species Flavimaribacter sediminis. The sequence goes on from NZ_JAICBX010000003.1 coordinate 393,705, forward strand.
CGGCGCAGTTTCACGCCGCCGGAGCCCTGCGCGCGCTTGAGGCCGGCAAGCATGTGCTGGTCGAAAAGCCGATCGCGCTGAATGTCGTGGACGCGGCGAAGGTCGTCGAGGCGGCCGAACGCACCGGGCTGGTCGCCATGACCGGCCATGTGCTGCGCTTTCACCCGGCCTTCGAGGCCATGGAGGCGATGATCGCCGAAGGAAAGCTCGGCGCCGTTCGCTACGTCCATTCGCATCGCGTAGGCCTCGGCAAGTTTCACGCGGAAAACGACGCGCTCTGGGATATCGCGCCGCACGACCTGTCGCTGATCATGGCGGTCACCGGCGAGGAGCCGTCGACGGTGCGGGGAGAAGGCTCGGCGGTCATCGAACATCTGAGCGATTTCGCACATCTTCACCTGACGTTTCCCGGCGGCGTTCGCTCGCACGTCTTCGCCTCGCGGCTGAACCCCTATCGCGAGCGACGCCTGACCGTGATCGGCGACGAGGCCATGGCGGTGTTCGACGACGTCGCGCCCTGGAACGAGAAGCTCTCCGTGTTCGACCACAAGGTCTGGCATGACGGCGAAGGCTGGCAGTTCGAAACCGCCGAGCCGCGCTATATCGACATACCGGAAGGCCTGCCGCTCACGCGCGAATGCGCGCACTTCATCGAATGCATCGAAAGCGGGGCGGCGCCGCGCACGCCCGTGGCCGACGGTCTGGCGGTGATCCGGATTCTGACCGACGGCACCGTGACGCATGACTGAAACCGTCGGCCCCGAACATGGCCACCGGCATACGACGCAGTTTCTTAACCTTCACGCCTGACAATGGACGATCACCTGCAATTACATGCTGCGAGCGAGTGTGAGTTGGACGCAGGCGCAAATATGTGTAATGACTGCGAAAAGGCTTGATAGAATCGAACTGTGGACGGGGCATAGCAGTCCGTTTCGCCAAAACGCAAAACAGTCTTTTATAGTGCAATCACGCTGTCTACAGGGCCGCGCCCGCGTCGGGATGCACGGGAAACCGGCCACTCACAGTTCGAGGGGATAACGACACACATGCAGTTCATAGACCTTGCTGCGCAGCGCCAGCGCATCGCAACCCGGATCGAACAGGCCGTATCGAAGGTGATCGAGGACGGCCGCTACATTCTGGGGCCGGAAGTCACCGAATTCGAAGAAAAGATAGCCGACTATGTCGGCGTGAAGCACGCGATCTCCTGCGCCAACGGCACCGACGCCCTGCTGATTCCCCTGCTGGCGGCAAAGATCGGCCGCGGAGACGCGGTTTTCGTGCCGTCCTTCACTTTCGCCGCCACCGCGGAAGTCGTGGCGCTCGCCGGCGCAACGCCGGTCTTCGTTGAAGTGTCGCACGACACATACAATTTGAGCCCGTCGCATCTCGAAGACGCGATCGTCGCCGTGCGCGACGCCGGAGACCTTGAGCCGAAGGCGATTATTCCTGTGGATCTGTTCGGCACGCCGGCCGATTATACGTCGATCATGGCGATCGCCGAAAAATACGGCCTGCGCGTCCTGTCCGACGCGGCGCAGAGCATCGGCGGCGAAACGCCCGAAGGCATGTGCGGCTCTTTCGGCGATGTGGGCGCCACCAGCTTCTACCCGGCGAAGCCTCTTGGCTGCTACGGCGACGGCGGCGCGATGTTCACCAATGACGACGCGATCATGGAATTGCTGCGCTCCTACGCCTTCCACGGCAAGGGCGAGACGCAATACGACAACCTGCATGTCGGCCTCAACTCGCGGCTCGACACCATCCAGGCCGCAATCCTCCTGGAAAAACTGGCGATCTTCGATGAAGAGCGCGATATGCGCCAGGCTGTCGCCGACTATTACTGCGACAACCTGAAAGACCATGTGCGCGTTCCGCACGTGCCGGCCGGCATGCGCTCCGCATGGGCCCAGTTCGCGATCGAGACGTCCCATCGCGATGCGCTGAAGGCGCATCTGGGGGATAACGGCATTCCTTCGGTGATCTACTACGTCAAGCCGCTGCACCAGCAGCCGGCCTATGCGCATAATCCGACCGGGCCCGGCGCCCTGACAGTGACGGAACAGCTTCCGAAAACAATCCTGTGCCTGCCGATGCACCCGTATCTCGAACGGTCCGACCAGGACCGCATCATCGAGACGATCACGGATTTTTTGGACTCCCGCAAGGTCATCGCAGCCGAATAGATTTCGGACATACCAACGCATGAAAGCCGGGTTCAGTCATTCAACTGACCCGGCTTTTTTGTGTTCCGGTTTCAGGCGGGGTTGACGCTGGCCGTTGTGCGGCGTCCGTCGAGCAGGGCTCTGAGAAGATGCTCAGCCTCGTCTGTGCGTTCGGTCCGGTCGATAAAGCCGCCGCCATAGACGCGGGCATTGTCCTCGTCGCTGGAATAAAGCACACAGGCCTGGCCGGGCGCGACGCCGGCCTCGCCTTCGAGCAGTTCGACAACCAGCGCGCCGCCGGTATGCCAGGCCCTCGCCGGGGTCGGCGGCCGGGTGGAGCGCACCTTGGCGAAGCAGTCGAACCCTTCGTCAGGCAGATCGCTGACCGGCCCGTCGCCGAGCCAGTTCACATCGCGCAGGATCAACCGGTGGGTTTCCAGCGCATCGCGCGGACCAACCACCACCTTGGCCGTCGGCGCATCGAGATGCACCACGTAGAGCGGTTCGCCGACTGCGACGCCGATGCCCCGGCGCTGGCCGATCGTATAGTGCATGATGCCGTCATGCGTGCCCAGCACCCGTCCGTCTATGTGCACGATGTCGCCGCTGCGGGCGGCTTCCGGCCGCAACCGGGCGATAATATCGGAATACTTGCCCTGGGGCACAAAGCAGATGTCCTGGCTTTCCGCCTTTTCGGCGACGCTCAGTCCCATCTCGGCCGCCAGCCGGCGCGTCTCGGCCTTCGGCAGATCTCCGAGCGGAAACCGCAGGTAATCAATCTGTTCCTGCGTCGTGGCGAACAGAAAATAGCTCTGGTCCTTGTCCGCGTCGAGCGGACGATAGAGCGCGCGATGGGCGCCGTTCGGTCGCGAGCGGATATAATGGCCGGTCGCCAGCGCGTCGGCGCCGAGTTCCCGCGCGGTCTTCAAAAGATCGGCGAACTTGACCGTCTGGTTGCAGGCGATACAGGGAACCGGCGTCTCGCCAGCCACATAGCTTTCGGCGAAGGGATTGATGACGGCTTCGCGGAAGCGCTTCTCATAGTCGAGAACGTAATGCGGAATGCCCAGCGTTTCGGCTACGCGGCGCGCATCGCCGATATCCTGGCCCGCGCAGCATGAGCCGGCGCGATGCACGGCGGCGCCGTGATCGTAAAGCTGAAGCGTCACCCCGACCACATCGTAGCCCTGCCCCTTCAGGATGCCGGCCACCACCGAGGAATCAACGCCGCCGGACATGGCGACGACGACCCGGGTGTCTTCGGGGTTCTTGTCGAGATCGAGCGTATTCACTGTGCTACCCGCGTTCAAAGGCGTTGAAGGCGCCAATCAAGCTTCGTCCGGCCCGCCTTTGCCGCGGCCGGCATTTGCGCAGACATATAGGCAATTGCCGGCTGTGCGGCAAGGACAGATGCAAGGGCTGGCGACAGGAAGATGCGGCGAACCGGTCGCCTTGACCGCCTTCCGCTATGACTACAGGTTGAATTGAGTTGCACCTTTTTGTTTAGACAATCTTTAATTCTCGGTTCGTATAGTGCTGTTCAACAGGTCTTTGAGTAAGTGTAGAGAGTCCAATGGCCGAAATGGTACGCCCTAGAATTAAGTATGTTATCGGGCCCGATGGCAGCCCCTTGACGATTGCCGACCTTCCGCCGCCCTCGACCCGCCGATGGGTCATTCGCCGCAAGGCGGAAGTGGTGGCCGCAGTCCGCGGCGGCCTGCTCAGTCTTGAGGAAGCCTGCGAACGCTATACGCTCACCGTTGAAGAATTTTTATCCTGGCAGGCCTCGATCGACGCGCATGGTCTGGCCGGACTGCGCACCACGCGCATTCAGCAATACCGTCACTGACAATTTCAAGGCCGCCCGACCGCCCGCAGGGCTGCGCGATCGGCTTGCGACGCCCGCAGCAGGGCGTGGCAGATCGTAACCGCCAGGGTCGACGCGGCGTAGAACCACAATCCCGGTTGGGTGAGAGCGCTCGCAACGCCGCTTGATTTGGCGGCGACGATCACCAGCGCAACCAGCAGAACGTCCATCATCGACCATTTGGACATCAGGGGCACCAGGCTGTAGAGAAGGCCGCGCCTGCCCGAGCCCGCGCCGCCCAGGGCCTCCGCCGCCACGGCCATCAGCTTGATTACCGGAAAGACGATCGAAAACGCCGCGACGAGGCCGGCCAGCAGGAAATCTCCACCGCTCCACAGCGAGGCGACGATCGCGACCAGCGACGGCGTTTCGGTAAAAAAGTAGAGTTTCTCGAACCGGACAAGCGGCAGGGTCAATCCGAGAGCCAGAAAAAACGGCCCCGCAATCAACAATATGGAAACGGGAATTCTGTAACGCACGCCTTTTGCCGCCTTCGGGACTGCCCGTGCGGCACGAGCGCCGCGGCTGCAAACAAGCATGGATCGGGCTGGAAGACCAGCCCGCTTTGCATTGGCCTATGCTGTTGGCCGGGTTTGGCTACACCGCCTTGTTGCGACCGGCGCCGTCGCGCTGGTCAAGCGCGGCGGCTTTCTCGAGTTCGGCCTCGGCTGCCTCCACCGCAAGTTCCGCGGCGTCCTGCTGGACCTTTAGTTCGCGAATGGACCCTTTGAGATTGTCTGCGCGCTGACGGGCGGCTTTCGCGAAGGTCGGGTAGGCGAAATGCGAGGGATCCGAGATGCCCGCTTTCTTCTCTTCCGCCGCGATCTGGTACTCCAGCTCGGCGGCCATCTTGTCGAACTCCGCCATCATGAGCTGGATCTGACCGAGTTGCCGGCGCTTGTCATTAACCTGAAACTCCTTCAGGCGAAGAAGGCTCTCACTCGATTTCATACGCAATACTCCCCTGCACGCGAGACCCAGGAACTCTACCCCGAAAAACGCACTAAAAAATTAACGGATCACCCCCGAAATCGGCGTCAAGTCCGTTCTCAAGGCCGTTTTGGTAACCTTTCGTTTACGGACATCGTTAATCATAGGTCACATCGCTTAAGGCGGGGTAAATGCGGCGCGTGATTCTTTCCGTGCAAATGACGAATCCGCCGAATCAGTTAGAAGTGGTTCTTAATGTATCACTTGAGAGTCAGTTTTTTGTGTTTTCGAGAGAATTCAACAGCTTAGGACGCAATGTTGACAAATCAATCTGCGGTTGCCATACAAAATTAGACTTTGTTAACCATTTGGTGACAAGGTGATGGGGCCGGTTCTTCGGCTTTCGGGGACGCGGTTGTCGGCGGCGGTACAAGGGGAAAACGATGCGGGTACTACTCATTGAAGACGATAGCGCTACCGCTCAGAGCATCGAACTGATGCTCAAATCGGAGAGCTTCAACGTCTACACCACCGATCTCGGTGAAGAAGGCGTCGATCTCGGCAAACTGTATGATTACGACATCATCCTGCTGGATCTGAACCTGCCGGACATGTCCGGCTACGAAGTGTTGCGCACATTGCGCCTGTCGAAGGTCAAGACCCCGATCCTTATCCTGTCCGGCATGGCCGGCATCGAGGACAAGGTGCGCGGGCTCGGCTTCGGCGCCGACGACTACATGACGAAACCCTTTCACAAGGACGAGCTGGTCGCCCGCATTCACGCCATCGTTCGGCGCTCGAAGGGTCACGCCCAGTCAGTCATCACCACCGGCGACCTGCTGGTCAACCTGGACGCCAAGACAGTCGAGGTCAGCGGCCAGCGCGTGCACCTCACCGGCAAGGAATACCAGATGCTGGAGCTGCTTTCCCTCAGGAAAGGCACCACGCTCACCAAGGAAATGTTCCTCAACCACCTTTATGGCGGCATGGACGAGCCCGAACTCAAGATCATCGACGTGTTCATCTGCAAGCTGCGCAAGAAACTCGCCACCGCGGCCGAAGGACGCAATTACATCGAGACGGTTTGGGGCCGCGGCTACGTGCTCCGCGAACCGGACGAAGACGAGATTCTCGAAAGCGCCTGAGCGACCGCCAAACGGCTCACAAAGACATCAACGCCTCCGCATAGCGGAGGCGTTTTGCATTAGGGCCCAGAGCTGGCAAGCCTTTGAATTTTCAGGAGACTTTGAAGACGATCTCTTCAGGTCCGGCCACGGTTTCGATATGCATGCCGCATTCCTCGGCGAGCAACACCGTGTAATAGAGCTGGATGCTGTGGGCGTCGATCGCCTCTTCGTTGCGGCCGTTGCACAACTCGATGAATTTCGCCGACAGCCGCACCATCTTGCCTCGCGCCGTCAGCGTAAAACGCGGTTCCGTCTCCAGGTCTTCGAGCACGATGTCAATCGTGCCGCCGCGCGGAATGGCGCCGTAGGCGACCAGGAAGAGATTGAGCAGCAGCTTTACCTTGTTCTTGGGAACGATCGCGCGCGCGCCCGTCCAAGTCACTTCGGTTTTTGAATCGGCGCGCGCGAAATCGACGGCGGCCTTCTCCGCCTCCCCGGTATCAATCGACGCGCCGACCGATCCGGAAGCGCCGAAGGCGAGCCTCGCGAATTTCAACCGGACCGACGCGTTGTGGGCGCTGGACCGGATCAGGTCCATCGCATCGTCATCAGCGCCGCCCTCGTCAAGCAGCTCCAGCCCGTTGCTGATTGCCCCGACCGGAGAGATGATATCGTGACATACGCGACTGCAAAGCAGCGCGGCCAGATCTGGACCGGTCAAATTAAGACTTGGATTTATCGACATACTTCGCCCTTCAGAATCGCTGACGCCTCTGCCGACATGCAGATATTGCAGCTCCGTTGCGGGTCGCCATAATGACAACACATTTGGTAAACGGATAATTAATATCAATGCGTCATTATCTCCGCGATTCGCAAGGTGTCGAGAAGGTTTCGTCGGAGATTCACAATGAGAATGACCCTTCAACTGTTTTCGAAGGCGGTAATTCAGGTAATTGGCGCTGTTTTTCTTCTCCTGGCTGCATCATGGCCTGCTTCCGCGCAGCAATATCAGCAACAGACTTCGCCCGGCTACACGGTCGAGGAAGTGCAGCGGGCCGGAGAGCAGTTCTTCGGCAGCGCGACGGACGGTCTTGCCCGTGTCGTCGAGCGCGCATTTGAGCGGTATGGCCTGCCAAACGGATATATTCTCGGTCAGGAAGGCTCCGGCGCGTTTTTTGGCGGCCTGACCTATGGAGAGGGCCAGCTCTACACGAAGAACGCCGGCGAACACACGATGTTCTGGCAGGGTCCTTCCGTCGGGTTCGACTGGGGCGGACAGGGCAGCCAGGTCATGATGCTGGTCTACGATCTCAATTCGGTCAGCGACATCTATGGCCGGTTCGCCGGAGCAAGCGGCCAGGCCTACGCAGTGGCCGGCGCCGGGATGACCGTCCTCCAGGGCGGCAGGGTTATCGTCGTGCCCATCAGGACGGGCCTTGGCGTGCGCGTCGGTCTCAACCTGGGATATCTCAAGATGACCGGCGAACCAACCTGGAACCCCTTCTGATCCGGGAGTTGCCAGCGGTTTCGCCGCTTGACGGGCGCCGCGCGCACTTGCGTGGAACCCGCCGACACGCTACGAAGTCGCCGCGCCGGCGTATGATAGCCGGCCATGGCGCGGCCATGCTTCCTGGACGAACGGCGTGATTGAATTTCTGCTCATATTCGGGTTCGGTTTTCTGGTCGCAATCCTGCTGACCATACTGGTTGCGCCCGCCATATACGGCCGCATCGTGAAGCTGACAGAAGACCGCATGAAGGCCACTGTCCCGCTGAATATCGCAGAGGTCAGAGGCAAGGCGGACCTCGCCCGCGCCGCCTATGCAAGCGAGAACGCCAGGCTTGCGAGCGATCTTGACCGACAGGTCGAGATTTCGACCCGAGCCCGCATCAAGGCGGACAAGCTTCAGGCAGACCTCGCGCTAATGGCGGGCGGAAAGCAGGAAGCCGAGCAGAATATTCAAACATTGTCCAATGAGGCGGATCGGCTGCGCCTCGAAATCCACGCCAAGGAAGAAGCCATCAACACGCTCGGGCGTGAAGTCCAGGAACTCGACCGGATCCGCAGAACCGGCGAACGCGAAATTGCGCAGATGCGCAACGACCTGATCGCCGCCTCGACGGAGATCGAAAACCTGCGGATCGATCTCGCCACCTCTGCGACCGAAACCGTTAATCTCAACGCCGAGATCGCATCGGAACGAGACCGGCGGCAACGGACGGAAAAGGAACTCAACGCGCTGTCGGACACGCTGAAGGAACTTGAAGCAAAACTCGGCAAGGAGCAGGACGAACACAACGAAGCCCGGATCAATCTGAGCGCAGCCCTTTCTTCTCTCTATAATCGGGAGGAAGAGGTGAGGCAGGCGGAGAAGGAATCGGCGAAAAAATCCGAAGATCTTGGCGAAGCGCGCCGGCAGCATGAATCAAACCTGCAGCAATTGCTGGAATACGAAGCTGAAGTCGGACGATTGACGGAACGATACGATGGATCGCAATCATCGTTGCAGGCGACAAAAGCCAGCCTTCAGGAATTGCGCGAGACGGTGAGCCAGCTTCAGGAAGAGCGCGATGCGCAGCAGAGGGAACTGGAAGCCGGCCACAGGATGATCGCAACGCTCGAAAAGGCGCTGGCCGCCGAGGAAGCGCGCTCCGGCAAACTCGCGCGGCGCGTTACGCAAATGGCTGATGAAGTCGAGACGCGCAACACGACAACGTCCGACGCGCCCGCTGCGAACGCCTTGACTGCGGACGCCGCCGCTTCGGATTCGTCAGCCGAATCAAACCAGTCTGCAAACGACCGGCGAAACGCCGCCTTCGGAGTCATCGGGCGGGCGCAGAACTTTCTGACGAAGGCCGTGAAACCGGGAGCGATGGACAACCCGATGGTCGCCAACAGCAATGCGAGATCGGAAGCCGCCGAATATGCCGAACTCCAGCAGCAGCAGGCGGCGCTGGCGGACAAGCTGAAATCAGGGGACGCAAGTGCGGATGAAGACGCCTTGCGGGAAGAAATGGCGGCAATCGCAGCGCGGGTTATCGCACTGGCGGGACGTCGCGAAGGCGAAGGCTCAGCCATTCTGGCGCTACTGGCCGACGAGATGAAGAAAGCGCCGGAAGCCGCCGATGGCTCGCAGCGCACCAGCCTTGCCGATCGCGCGCGCGCCGAACTCGAAAATCGACAGGTCTGAACTGCCTTTCAATCACTGTTCCCTTGGGCCGGATTAGCCGACGCGATCACCACGCCCTTTAAGACAGAACATCGCAATCGCCGCCGCTGTCGCGACGTTGAGGCTATCGAAGTCTGAAGATTGCGGTATTCTGACCGAACCTGTGCGGTCCATCAGTGATTTCGGAAGCCCCTCGCCTTCCGTGCCGACCAGCAACGCCTTGCGACCTCTCGTTTCTATATCCAGTATCGAGACCTTGCCCTCAGGCGAGAGCGCGAGAATGTCAAACCCTGAGTTGTCCAACACGTCGATCATCTCCCCGATATCGCCGCCTCGTACATAGGGCACGGTCAACGCGGCCCCGACCGAAACCCGGATCGATTTGCGATACAGCGGATCGCAGCACTGCCCGTCGAGGCAGACCAGATCGGCCGAGAAGGCGGCGGCATTACGAAACAGGCTTCCAAGATTGTCGTGGTTCGAAATGGCGTTGCAGGCGAGCACCAAAGCGTCTTCAGGCAGGTTCGCGACAGCTTTTCGGAAGTCCGGCGCCGCGTGCGCGCGGCCAACCGCAAGCACGCCTCGGTGCATGGGAAAGCCGGCGATGCTGTCCATCACGTCGGCATTGCACACCATCACGGGGATATCGGCGGCGAATTCGGACAGCACGTCCGCCATGCCTGTCACCCGGTTTTCAAGCAGCAGAATTTTCTGCGCCGTAAAATGACTGGATCGGGCGAGCATGCGCAGGACAACCCGGCCCTCGGCAATGAACAGTCCCTGCCGGCCGACAAGGTCGCGTTCCCTTATGTCTCGAAATTCGGCGACGCGATCATCTCCGGCGTCGGTGATCGGGATCAGCGGCTGCCGGATCGTGTTCATTTCAGGTCGATGACCGCGACGATCCGCGCATGACCGATGTCGTAGAGCAGGACCTGGCTCGCTCCGTCCGCCGACTGGCCGTAAAACAGCAACAAACCGCCATTCATGCTCACCTGGGCCACGTCGAAACCGTCCGGCAGATCCGCTTCCACCTCCAGGCGACCTGCCGCAGGAATTTGCAGATCGCTGGCGGCGGTCACCATCACGTCCTGGTCGTTCGACATTATCTTGTAGACAACACCGGCCAGAACCGCCATCAACCCGATAAACATGATGCTTATGGAAATTCCGAGCAGCCGAACCATTTTCCGGCGCACCTTCTCCATCTCGGGGTCGAGTGGTTTTTCGTCCTGTTCGTCCGGATGGGTTTCCGACATAATGGCCTCGTTTGTATGCGGCAACGTGAATGAAAGAACCCTTTACCCAAGCCGACGCCCGGATGAAAGTGCTGACAGCGGATGAAAACGCTGCAGGACGCATCGACGCGTGGATCGCAGCGAGCGTTGACGGCGATTTGTCGCGCAGCCGTATCAAGGCGCTGATCCTGGAAGGCGCGGTCAGCATCGGCGGCGCGGCGGTGACAGAGGCGAAGCATCGCATAAAGCCTGGGGATATCGTCGAGATAAACCTGCCTGAACCGGAAGACGCCAACCCTGCGCCCGAAGACATACCCATCGATGTCCTTCATGAGGACGACGAAATTATTGTCGTTTCAAAGCCCGCCGGCCTTGTCGTTCACCCCGGCGCCGGAAACGCATCGGGAACGCTTGTGAATGCGCTCATTCATCACTGCGGCCAGTCCCTGTCTGGCATCGGCGGCGTACGCCGTCCGGGCATTGTGCATCGTCTCGACAAGAATACGAGCGGCGTTATGGTGGTGGCCAAGAACGATGCAGCGCATCGTCACTTGTCGGAACAATTCGCCGATCACGGACGCAGCGGCGCGCTCAAACGCGCCTATCTGGCTTATGTCTGGGGAACGCCTGCGCCTTTGAAAGGCGTTGTCAATGCGCCGCTCGGACGCGCTGCAAGCGACCGGACCAAACGCGAGGTCAAACGCAGGGAATCGGCCGACAGCCGTCACGCGGTCACGCATTACCGCGTTGTCGAACGCTTCGGCGACAATTCCGATGCGATCGCCTCTCTTGTGGAATGCCAGCTTGAAACCGGACGAACCCACCAGATCCGTGTCCACATGGCCCACATCGGCCATCCTGTTATCGGCGATAGCGAATACGGATCGGCCTATCTGACGAAAGCCAACCTCTTGCCTGTGGAAACCGCAGCCATTGTGCGCGGGCTCGGTCGACAGGCTCTCCACGCCTATCTCCTGGAATTCGAGCATCCGAAAACAGGCGAGCTGATGCATTTCGAGGCGCCGCTGCCGCCTGACCTGCAGAAACTCGGTGATTCTTTGCAGGCTGCGGGCCGTATTGACGCCTCATAATTGATTCAAACTAAACCGGCAGACAGTTCCGCCTTTTTTCAAAACCTTGATATCAACCCGGCGAATAACTATCTGCATATTTTTGGACAACCGGCATTTTTGCGGTTGAACTGGCTCGCCGATTGTCGGGAGCCAGATAAAATCAAGAGAGGGGTGCTTGATGGCCCAGAATACCTTGCCTTCCATTTCTTCCGCCGAAGGCGGACTTAACAGATATCTGGAAGAAATCCGACGTTTTCCGATGCTCGAGCCGCAAGAGGAGTACATGCTTGCGAAACGGTATCACGAGCACGAGGACACCGACGCCGCGCACAAGCTGGTGACCAGCCATCTGCGCCTCGTCGCCAAGATCGCCATGGGTTATCGCGGATACGGTCTGCCGATCGGCGAAGTCATTTCCGAAGGAAATGTAGGCCTCATGCAGGCGGTGAAGAAATTCGATCCCGAGCGCGGATTTCGCCTGGCGACCTACGCCATGTGGTGGATCAAGGCCTCGATCCAGGAGTATATTCTGCGATCCTGGTCGCTTGTCAAAATGGGCACGACCGCCAATCAGAAACGCCTGTTCTTCAATCTGCGCAAGCTGAAGGGAAAAATTCAGGCGCTTGACGAAGGCGACTTGAAACCCGAACAGGTGGCGCAGATCGCCAACACGCTAAACGTCTCCGAGGACGAAGTCGTCTCCATGAATCGTCGTCTGTCCGGCGACGCCTCGCTCAACGCCCCGATCAAGGCGTCGGAAGGCGAATCAGGCCAGTGGCAGGACTGGCTTGTCGACGAAAGCGATGATCAGGAAGCAATGCTGATCCGGCAGGACGAACTGGAAGATCGTCGCGGCATGCTGGCGTCGGCGATGGACGTGCTCAACGAGCGCGAACAGCGCATCTTCAAGGCAAGGCGCCTGTCGGAGACGCCGATGACGCTGGAGGAACTGTCATCCGAATTCGGCATCAGCCGGGAACGCGTGCGCCAGATCGAGGTCAGAGCTTTCGAGAAAGTTCAGAGCGCCGTCAAGAAGGCCGCCCTGGATCGCGCCAAAAGCCTGCAAACAGTCGATAACGGGTAACGCCAGGAGCGATTGCTGACGAGAACGACGCGGCTCACGCCGCGTCGTAATGCATTGTTGTGACGAGAGAGCGATGGAACCAGCGCCTCCGAACAACTCGTCTACTGCGAGGCGCCCGCCGAAGCCCGTGCTTTCCAGGCGCGGACGACCTGATCGAAGACCTGGGCGCCGGTCGCGCCTTTTTCGAGGGCCATGACGGCGCGTTGACCGTTTCCATAGGCGATCGGAATGTCGATCCAGTTGCGCTCTTCAAGCAGCCGAACATTCAACTCGGCCGCCTCGACATAGTCGTTCAGCGCTATCATGAAGAAGCTGTCCGTAATCTTGGCCGGCACCGAGATCAGTGTGTCGCCTCTGTCCTGTTCGTTCTGTTTCATCGCGGGACTCTGCACCTGGGCGATGCCGCTGCCGTTGAAACTTTCAGTAAGAGCAAACACAATTTCGATCAGATGGCTTGCAGGAAGGGACTGATCAGCATTGCGCTTGATCGTGATGAGCGCGTTAAGTCCCTTCGACGGAACGCTGACCTCGGCCTGGATGGCGGGCTCCGGAGGCAGGGCGTCGCCTGGTGACTCGCGCACCACGGACCAGAGGACGGTTCCTTCCTCGCCGGTCGTTCCCTGCTGACCGGGAATTTCCTCATACAGAAACATCTTCTGGCTTACGCCTGGAGCATCCGCGCCGGATTGCGTCGCGGCGGCGGGTTGCTGGTTTGCCGAGGCGGCAGACGCCGCCTGGTAATCCGTCAGCGCGGCCATCGACTTGCCTTCTTCGGTCAAATTGGCGGAGGCTGTGCGCGCCGGGCCTTCATCGACCTCGCGACCATCCGGCAGAAGCCGCTGTGTGAACTTGTCGGAATCGGCGGCGTTGTCAATCGCAGCTCGGCTGGTTTCCGACGGAACATCCTCGGTCCTGCGTTCTACCGCCTGCTCAGGTTGTCCTTTCTGGTCGCCATCCTCGACGACGCCGTCGCCGCCGAGAGCCATGATGGTCTGGCTGATATCGATGATTGGCCCCCGATAGATATAGGCCGCTACGCCAATCGCGATCAGGATGATCAGTATCAGGACTGTCGAGATCCAGGAACCACCGCGGCTCGATCCGGTCTTGCGCGATTTCCCTGCAGAGCGCTGACTTTCGTCGTTCCAGTCCGGTTCATCCTCAGCCCAATCGTCGAAGCCGTCGCTCCGGGCGCCGCGGTGCGGCGGCGGCGGCATGGGCTCATCCATACCGTCGTCATAGTCGTCATCTGCGTAGCCGCCCGTTTTGTAGCCGTCCCCGTAATCATCTTCATAACCGTCTTCGTAGTCGTCGGCATAGGCGTCTTCCGGCCCGTAGTCAGGCTCTTCATATACCGGCTGACGTCTTTGCTGGCGGGGCTGCTGAGGCGGGGGTGGAGGCGGCGGTGGCGGGCCCCTTCTCTGCTGCGGATGCGGAGGAGAAGGCTGCTGCGGAGGCGGAGGAGAAGGTTGCTGCTGCGGCGGCGGGGCGGATTGGGGCTCGACGTCGTAGTCTTCCAGCCCTTCCATATCTTCCGCACGGGCGCCAACGATATCTGCGAGCAATTCGTCCTCGAGACTCGGCGCTTCGTCGAGGTTGTGCTGATCCTCGATATCCCTGATCGCGTCTTCCAGTTTCGCCAGTTGTTTCTGCTTCACGGCGTCCGAAAGCGGAGGATTGATATTGTCGAGCTGTCGGGAAATTGCTGCCCGGGCACGGTCATAGACTTTTGCGCGCAAGTCCGGCGTGTTGTCGTTCAGCCCGTCAACGGCTTTTTCTATGACTGAGTGAAAATCCACCATACGAATGTGCTCTTTTGATACGCGACGCTAATGCCAACCGGGATTCAGCTTAATCTTCAAAAGGATCAGTAACAAGGATTGTATCCTCCCGTTCCGGACTTGTTGACAATAGCGCAACTGGAGCACCGATCAATTCTTCAATATGACGAACGTATTTTACAGCCTGCGCCGGAAGATCATTCCAGCTTCTCGCTCCGACTGTGGATTCCTTCCATCCTTCGAGCGTTTCATAAACGGGCACGACGCGCTCCTGCTGGCTTTGGCTGGCCGGCAGAAATTCCATGTCCTGATCGTCGAGCCGGTAGCCAACACATATTTTCAACTCGTCCAACCCGTCGAGTACGTCAAGCTTCGTGAGCGCGATGCCGGTGATGCCGTTATTCGCGACGGCCTGACGCACAAGCACTGCGTCAAACCAGCCGCAACGCCGCTTTCGGCCCGTCACCGTCCCGAATTCGTGGCCGCGTTCACCCAGAAACTGACCGACCTCATTGTCCTGCTCGGTCGGGAACGGCCCTTCGCCCACCCTTGTTGTATAGGCCTTGGTGATGCCCAGAATATAACCGAGCGAGCCCGGTCCCATTCCTGATCCTGCGGCCGCCTGGCCGGCGACCGTATTGGACGAGGTGACGAAGGGATAGGTGCCGTGATCGATATCAAGCAGCGTGCCTTGCGCTCCCTCGAAGAGAATCCGTTTACCCGCGCGACGCCGCTCATCGAGCAAACGCCAAACGGTCTCGCGAAACGGCAAGACGCGATCGGCGACCGACTGCAGTTCCTCCATGATTGTCGAATGCTGAATTTCCGGTTGGTCCAGGCCCCTGCGCAGGGCGTTGTGGTGGGTCAAAATGCGATCAACCTTGGAAGGAAGCGTCTCCATATTGGCAAGGTCCATGACGCGGACCGCCCTGCGACCGACCTTGTCCTCGTAGGCGGGCCCGATGCCGCGCCGGGTCGTGCCGATCTTCGATCCGGAGTTGCTGGCCGCATCCTCGCGCAGCGCGTCGAGTTCACGGTGCAGCGACAGAATCAGCGTCGCATTGTCTGCGATTCGCAGATTGTCCGGGGTAATCGTCACGCCCTGGGTCGCCAGTCGATCGATTTCGGCGACGAGCGCATGCGGATCGATGACGACGCCGTTTCCAATGACCGACAATTTGCCTTCCCGCACCACACCCGACGGCAGCAGGGACAGCTTGTAGCTTGTTCCGTCGATGACCAGCGTATGGCCGGCGTTGTGCCCGCCCTGAAACCGCACGATCACATCAGCGCGTTCCGAAAGCCAATCGACGATTTTTCCCTTACCCTCGTCTCCCCACTGCGAGCCGATCACGACGACGTTGGTCATACAGTCCCCTTAACTACGATACATCCAAATACAGCCCGACGCGGACCAAACCCGCGCCTCTATAACGCAATGTATGCCCAAACGAAATGATTTGACGGAATTGCGCAACCTATTCTGCGCCCGGCGCGGCGCCATGCGCTGTAACGAATTGTCCCGACCCATAAAAAAGGGATAAATTCACCGTGCTCAGCGCACCGCGGAAGTCAGTTGCGCGCCTGACCATGAGCCGTCGATTGCAGGCTGCGCAGAAAGCGGCGAATATCGGAAGGCGTTGCGCCCCTTTCGAACGCATCGAGCGAGGCCTGAGTCCAGCCGCTGGCGGGGCGCAATTCGGCGGCCAATCTCCGATGCTCCCGTCGCTCCCGGGGTTGCAGAGGCAATTTCGCCGCCTCATTGATGAGAAGCACCAGATCGTGGACGAGGCGCATGCCTCGAAAGGCCTCCATCATCGGTTTGAGGAGCGACCGGTCGTCTTTCCAGGAACGGCCTTTGAATATGTCCTGCGTCACCCTCTGACCCGCGCCGAGGCAAGAATATTGCATGCATCCGCGAAATCCGCGCTGTTCACGTTGATCATGGATCGCACACCCTTGGGACGGGTCGAGATGTTCGCAAGGAACGCCGGAAGGCTTGTCGATGGCGAACATGTCCGATTTGTCGAAGGCAAGGGCTACGCAGCACAGGTCTGCGCACCGCGAACAGTCGTCACGCAGGTCCGGCTCAATCGATCTGGCGTTCATATCCGACAACAAGAAACATCGACCCGAGGCATTGATCGGCGTGTTCTATCAAACGCCCGGTCCGCCGACAATGGCAAACGAACGACCGCCGTCTGCCCCCCTTGTCAACCAGGCAGGGGCAGGCATTGCCCTTCAAGAACATTGTTGTTTTCGTTGGTCTCCTCAATCAATTCCGGATCGTCCGCCAAAACATTGAATGTACAGGCCGCGGGACACCGCTCCGGAATCGGAAACCCGATCTCCGTCGTTTCACCGCTCGCAAGCGCGGGAGTATCGACATCCGGGACGGCAAGCGCGCCGAATTGGGCGGAAGTGATCGAGGCGGGCGCCGCCCCTGGTCCGAGGTTTCGGACAAACACCCTGATCTCCTTAGGCCTGTTGCCCTCACCCGGCCCTGGTGGAACACAAGAGTATTTGAGCGGCGTAAGATCCGGCTTCTCACGCGGCGTCGGCTCCTTCTCGACAGGTTTGCGAATGCGCTCCCGTATCTGCTCGACATGCATGCTGGTTTGCGCGGTCGTGACCGAATACAGTCCGGACACGTCGAGCGATCTTGGCGCCTGCACCACCACGAATCCTTCGGCGAACGGGACGGGATTTCCGGCAATGTCCGACGCATTTCTCAAGATCTCGGTACATTCCGTTTTCAAGGCCTCGTCATATGCGAGTTCGTCAATGGCCAGCGGAAAGACGTTGCCCGGCTTCTGCGCCGCCGGCGGATAGGTCAAGGCTACTTTCTTGAACAGATGCACCTGTTCATCGTTCGGATTATGGATATTGACCGTGGTCGCATAAATACCGCGCGTCAGAGGCGCGGGCTGCAGGCTCGTCTGTTCGCCGCAAGCGAATTTCGCCGCATATTCGTATTTGACGCACAAGGCCCGCGCGTCGATGACCGTCTCGTTATTGTCCTCGTCCAGATCCTTGCCGGTGATGCTTTCAACGACAGCCCTGTTGTTTACGGTCAGGAACTGTGCGCCGTCGCAATCCAGATCTGCTCTCAGGCGCAGGCCGAGTTTGAAACTCATGCTTTTTCCAACCTCCAGCATGACAGGATCGCAGGAAACCTCCTGATTTCCAGACAGCGCACATCCACCCGGAACGTCCAGTAGCACCGCCTGTTCGGGAAAGCTGTCCGTCAGAACGAATTCGGCGCGGTTCGGGCCATTATTGGTGACGGTGACGTCGTAGTCGAGGCTCTGGCCGGCGACCACGAAGTCCGAAACCACCTGCTTTTCGACCTGGAAATCGGTCGCGAGCGTCTGCTCGTATATTTCGAGTATCTCGTCGCCATCGTCCACCTCGATCGCCTGCGCCAGATTGCTGACTGGACCGGTTTCCGAATCGTCGAAGTCCAGTTGGCTCAGCACGATCGCATCCCAGTCGTTGAAGCCGGAAAGTTCCTCCAGATCGCCGTCGTTGTTGATATCGGAATCGACGCCGGTCTCGCCGGAATTGCTATCTCCGTCCCAGTCAATGGCCACATCAATACGCGAATCGACCCATTGTCCGGCGGTCTGGTCGAAATAGGTGATATGATTTGCCTGGTCGCTCGGATCGGTTCGTTTGCCTTCATCCAGATCGTCTTCATCGAGAATACCGTCGGGCTGCGGGATCGGAGCCGACACGCGACCGCCCGGCACGCGTGGCGGCGAATAGTCCATGATACGGCAATCCTTCACGCCGTCGCCGTCGAGATCGCTTGCCGTTAGCGGATTCTCCTGCTTGATCCCGAAAGCGTAGGCATAGTTCATGATGCTGACGAAATTCGGCTTCCTGTTCGGTTCGCCCGGAGCGCCCCCATGCCGCAAGCCAAGCGCGTGGCCGAGTTCGTGCATGAGCGTCGCCGATCCCGTGCCTGAGGGAAACAGACCATTTTGCGGGGCCTGGCAGCCGACGGTCTCCGGCGCCAGCAGGATCAGGACATCATTGCCGCCGAGTTCCGCTTCTCCGAGAAGCGATCCCTTGCGAGGCGCGCTCATCACATAGCGAAAGATCTGACGGCGTTCTTCATCGAAATTGTCGTTGCGGGTTTCATAGAACTCCACTTCACCATCGCCATCCTGATCCGTGCCGAGATCCGTAATGTTCGCGACAGGGACCTGATTGCCTCTCCCGAGATTGCCGCCTCCGGCGGCCAGATCGGAAAAGGCGATGTCTCCGACCAGACAATCCGTATCGCCCGCGTCGGCAAAACCGTCGGACCCGTTGTCTATTCCGTCGTTGCAGCTACCGTTGGAAAAGCCATCCTCCGCCGCGGAAAGATCGATCAGATTGCCCGCGTCGACATGGATCTCTATCCCGTCGGCATTGTCTGGATTGACGATGCCGCCCGCATCCTTGGGCGCGAGCGCAAAAGCATTCTTGAGCGCCTGAACCATGCCACGGGTTGGTTCAGCGCCTGGCATCCAGTCGATTTCCAGAAACAGATCCTTGTGGTTGGGATTGGCGCCCATCGCCACGAGATCGACGTCGACGCCGTTGGAAGGATCGCAGTCGGCGTCTACCCCTTGTGTCTCCCAGAGGTCGTAGAGACCATCGCCATCGGAATCGTCAAGATCCGTGGAAAGCACCACTCCCGCCAGTTCGACCCTGCGGCTTCCGGTGCGGAAATCGGAATCGCCCTGCAGGCCGTTAGCGACCGCCCGCGCCCGTATGAACGCAGCATATTCGACCCCGGCGGTCAGGTTTACATCCATTTCAATGGGAGCGAAGGGAATGGCGTTTACTGGCTGGATGGTCGAGGTGAAGGGCGCGCCGTTTTCGCTGTGGTCCACGGCGACGACGCTCGCAAGTTCGACATCGTTCGTCAGGTCGCGAAGCTTGGCTTCCACCCGGATCGATCCGGCATTGATATTGCCAAATCCATGAAGTTCGCCAACCGCCAGAATACCGTTGAATGACGCATGAACGGGTCCGCTGATCGTGGGCGTAAAACGAAATCCAAGCTCCGCGGTCGAACTGTTCTCTGAGCCGGCGGCGCCGCCTTCCGCGCTCAACCGCGCTGTGTTCGCCGCCGCTTCGACGGAGGCGTTCTGCCCGCCGCTGCTGGTAAAATCGATTGTTGTGAGCGTGAGTTCTCCGCCGCAGAAGGACTCTGCACGCACTTCTCCGGTCAGACCGAGCTCTATAAGTAATGACGGAATAAATAGCGCAGAAACCAAGACAAAACCGTTAAAATTCATATCTAAATCCCTCTAACTTCGCAGTTTCCACCCTTCAATGCATATGCCGTTTATTCAAAATGATTTTATTAATGGACAATAATGAGACTGATTTTACATTTTTTACGAATATACTTTCAAATATTGTTAAGATAGAGAAATTGTCTCGTGATATACTATTCGTAATATTTATATTATGTATTCAGGTGAGATCTGCGACGATCCGAGGTTAGCGGTGAATTCCATTTACACACCCGCCAAAATCCCCTACCCCGGCATTCCGCCGAAGAACCGGTCCAACAACGAGAAGTTCGCCAATGCACCTGCGCGCCTACGTCCTGCTGGTAGCAACCACCATGATGTGGGCGGGCAATACGATTGTGGGGAAACTGGCGGTCGGTCATATCAGTCCCGCCGTTTTGACGCATCTGCGATGGACCATCGCCATCGTCATCCTGTTTCCAATCGCCTGGCCTCATCTGAAGAAAGAATGGCCGATCATTCGCAACCGCCTGCCCTATCTGTTCGCTCTGGGAACGCTGGGCTTCACGATCTTCAACAACCTGTTCTATATCGCGTTCAAATATACGAGCGCGCTTAACGTGGCGATCGAGCAGGCTTCGATGCCGCTGTTCATATTCCTTCTGAGTTTTCTGATTTTCGGCAGCCGCCCGACACGTTTCCAGATCATAGGGTTCGCGATCACGATCACGGGCGTCGCCACGGTTGCAAGCCATGGACAGCTTTCTCGCCTGGCGGACCTCGATGTCGGCCTTGGCGACGGATTGATACTGCTGGCCGTCGTCAGCTACGGCGCGTTCACTCTCGCATTGCGATGGAAACCCGACCTGCACTGGGCGAGCCTGATGCTAACCCTATCCGTGTCGGCGTTCATCGGGTGCATTCCGGTAACGCTGTGGGAATATTCAGCCGGCGAAGCAATGCTCCCGGACAAACAAGGTCTGGTGGTTCTGATTTACGCCGCGCTGTTTCCGTCGATCCTCGCCCAGATATTCTATATCCGTGGAAACGAGCTGATCGGCGCCGGTCGCGCCGGCGCCTTCATCAATCTGGTGCCGCTGTTTGCGACCGGACTGGCGGTCGCCATCCTGGGCGAACAACTCATGCTCTACCACATCGCCGGCATCGTTCTGGTGCTCGGCGGGATCACGCTCGCCGAGCAAGGTCATGGTACGGCTCAGAAATCCGGCTGAGCCGCTTTCGGATCCATC
Organism: Flavimaribacter sediminis; assembly: GCF_019492055.1. Classification (GTDB taxonomy): domain Bacteria; phylum Pseudomonadota; class Alphaproteobacteria; order Rhizobiales; family Rhizobiaceae; genus Flavimaribacter; species Flavimaribacter sediminis. Next base: position 414,651 of record NZ_JAICBX010000003.1, read on the forward strand.
TACGCGACGTCGAAGACGAGCGGCTTGGCCGACAGGATTTCCTTGTGGGCGAGAACCAAGTCGAGCACTTTCTCGCCCACCGGATCGTCGACATAAAGCAGCGCGATTGCATCGCCGCCCGGCCGGTTCCGGCCAAGGGAGAAGTTCGCGATATTCACGCCGGCGTTGGCGAATTCCGTGCCCAGAATACCGATAATGCCCGGGGCGTCCGCATTGGTCGTGTAAACCATATTGGCGCCGACCTCGGCGTCCAGATTGATGCCCTTTATCTGGATGAACCGCGGCTTGCCGTCGGAGAAGCAAGTGCCTGCAACCGAACGCGTGTTCGCAGCCGTCTTGACCGTCAGCTTGATATAGCCGTCAAACACGCCTGACTTGTCGCGTCGCGCTTCCGACAGGATGATGCCGCGCTCCTTCACCATGATCGGCGCAGAGACCATGTTGACGTCGGCGACCTGCGGCCGGATCAGTCCCGCCAGAACGGCGCTGGTGAGCGCCTTCGTGTTCATATTGGCCGTGCTGCCGTCATAGAGGATTTCGACCTCCTTGATGGCGCTTTCGGTCACCTGCCCGACAAAGGCGCCGAGCACTTCCGCGAGCTTGACGAAAGGCTTCAGCCTTGGCGCTTCTTCCGCGGAAATTGAAGGCATGTTGATCGCGTTTGTGACGGCGCCTTTCAGCAGATAGTCGGACATCTGCTCGGCTACCTGCAGGGCGACGTTTTCCTGCGCCTCGTTGGTCGAAGCGCCCAGATGCGGCGTGCACACCACATTGGGCAATCCGAACAGCGGGCTCTCGACAGCCGGCTCGACCTCGAAGACATCGAAACCGGCGCCCGCGACCTTGCCTGAGCGAATGGCGGCGGCCAGATCGGCCTCGACGACGAGACCGCCGCGCGCGCAGTTGATGATGCGGACGCCTTCTTTCATCGAGGCGATGGCTTCGGCGTCAATGATCGCCCTTGTCTTGTCGGTCAGCGGAACGTGCAGAGTGATGAAGTCGGCGCGCTTGAAGAGTTCCTCGAGTTCGACCTTTTCAACGCCGAGCTCTTCCGCCCGCTCCGCGGATAGAAACGGATCGAAGGCGACCACATGCATCTTCAAGCCGATGGCGCGGCTGGCGACGACCGAACCGATGTTTCCGCAGCCGATGAGGCCGAGCGTCTTGCCGGTGATTTCGACGCCCATGAATTTCGACTTTTCCCATTTGCCGGCCTGGGTGGAGGCGTCGGCGGCCGGAATTTGCCGGGCGACGGCGAACAGCAGGGCGATGGCGTGCTCGGCGGTGGTGATCGAGTTGCCGAACGGCGTGTTCATGACAATGACGCCGCGGCGCGAGGCCGCCGGAATATCGACATTGTCCACCCCGATGCCGGCGCGCCCGACAACCTTCAGCTTGTCCGCCGCCTCGATCAGCTTCTGCGTGACCTTGGTGGCGGAGCGGATGGCGAGACCATCATACTGGCCGATGATTTCCTGAAGTTTTTCCTTGTCCTTGCCGACATCCGGCAGAAAATCGACTTCTACGCCCCGATCCCTGAAGATCTGGACTGCGGTTTCGGACAGTTTGTCCGATACGAGAACGCGTGGCGCCATGAAGGCCTCCCTTGAAACGCAATTTCGAATGAGGAATGAAGAGGGGTCGCGTGCAAGCGACCCCTGATTTCGTCAGGCGGCCGCCTTCAGCGAACCGAGCTGTTGATGAAAGGCCCAGTCCAGCCAGGGCATGAGCGCTTCCAGATCGGATGTCTCGACCGTCGCGCCGGCCCAGATGCGCAGGCCAGCCGGAGCGTCGCGATAGGCGCCGATGTCCTTGGCGACGCCTTCCTTGTCGAGAAGCGCGACAATGCCCTTGGCGAATGTCGCCTGCTCGTCCGCGGGAAGGGACGCGACGGCGGGATGGACGATCTTGAGACAGACGGACGTGTTGGACCGGGTCGCCGGATCGGCCGCCAGGTTGGCGATCCAGCCGGTCTTTTCCACGAAGCCGTCTATGGCGGCGAAATTGGCGTCGGCGCGGGCCAGCAAGGCCGAAAGACCGCCGATCCGCTTCGCCCAGTTCAGGGCGTCGAGATAGTCCTCGACACACAGCATCGACGGCGTGTTGATGGTTGCGCCCTCGAAAATGTCGGCGATCAGCTTGCCGCCTTTCGTCAGGCGGAAGATCTTCGGCAGCGGCCAGGCTGGCGTGTAGCTTTCAAGCCGTTCCACGGCGCGCGGACTGAGGATCAGCATGCCGTGTCCGCCTTCGCCGCCCAGCGCCTTTTGCCAGGAGAAGGTGACGACATCCAGTTTTTCGAACGGCAACGCCTGCGCGAAGGCGGCGGACGTGGCGTCACAGATCGTCAGGCCTTCACGGTCGTCCGGAATGAAATCGCCATTCGGCGCGCGAACGCCGGACGTCGTTCCGTTCCAGGTGAAGACGACGTCGCGATCGAATTCGATTTTCGAAAGATCGGGCAATTCGCCGTAATCGGCTTCCAGCTTTTTCACGTCGTCGAGTTTGAGCTGCTTGACGACGTCGGTGACCCAACCGGAACCGAATGATTCCCAGGCGACCATGTGAACGCCGCGGGCGCCGAGAAGCGACCAAAGCGCCATTTCGACGGCGCCGGTGTCGGAGGCCGGCACGATGCCGACGAGATAATCGTCGGGAACGCCGAGCACTTCCCGGGTAAGGTCGATCGCCTGCTTGAGTTTGGCTTTGCCCGCCTTGCCGCGATGCGAAACGCCGAGAGCGGCGTCGCTGAGAGCTTCCGGGGACCAGCCCGGCCGCTTGGCGCAGGGGCCAGATGAAAAACGGGGATTAACCGGACGGATGTCCGGCTTGGATATATCTGTCATGTCTCTATCCTTCCAGATAGTCAGCCTCTCGTTGGGGAGAGGTGTCCCGTCTGGCGAGATAGCGAAAGTCCCGGAAAACCGCAAGAAAAATAATTCAGTATGTGCAGCTTCCTGCAACGATTTGCAGAACGAAGCGGGAACCGTGTCAGTAAATTGGCACAAATCTGGCACAGGCAATTCACGGTCTGTTCTTGCAGATCAAGGGACAGATCTGCCTCTTGAAAACGAAACCGCCGCTCGGGCTGGACCCCTGAACGGCGCAGAACAAGGCCCAGGAACTGGCGCTGCGCTCCGCCGCGATCCAGATGCTCGGCCTTTGGGCCTATCGCGCCGGCGGCACCTTCAACCCGGACACGGTGCGGCTTGGCCCCGGCGAGTTCTGGGCGATGCAATCGACGGGCGGCATCATGGGGCCGGACGTGCAGCGTCTCGACCAGCCGGGCGGACGACTGGAAATCGCCCGCATGGTGATCGCCAACGGGCAACAGCAGATCCGCGACGCGCTGCTCGACACGCGGATCAACGACGATGGCGGCACGCCGGCTTCGGCCTCGGAGATCGCCGTGCGGATGCGGCAGAATTCCAACACCTATGTCGGCTCCTACGGGCGGCTGAACAATGACGTTCTGCCGGTCGTCATGCCGCGCGCCATGGAGATCCTGAAGGACTGGCGATTGCTGCCGGAACTGATGGTGTTCAACCAGTTGCTCGCGACCTTTTCCGTGCCCTCCCCGATGGCGATGGCGACCAAGGCCGACCAGCTCGAGGCGATCACCAATTTCATGCAGCTCGTCGAGGCGGTGGAAGCGCTTCCGCATGCCGGGCGGGAGGTTTCGAAGCCGCGCTTCTACGACCGCGCCCGCAAGGCGATGATGGTCGACCCGTCGATCGTCACGACCGAAGCGGAAAAAGAGGCCTTCGACGAACAGGCCGCCAAGCAGCAACTCGCGGCTCAAATGGGCGAGATGGCCAATCGCGCCGCGCCACAGCTTGCGCAGGGTCTGATGAATGGAGGCCAAGCAGCATGACAACGATGACCGCACTCATGCGCGACGTGTTGCGCTCGGACAGCCTGTTCGCCGACATGTCGGATCAGGACTTCGAGACGCTGATCGACCAAATCAGCCCGGCCGAGACCGGGCCGGATTTCGTGCCCGACGAGGACGTCAAGCGGATGCTCGCGGCCTTCTGGACGTCGCACGATGCCCGGCGGGTGATCGAATGGCTGCTCGATATCACCATACGGGCGCCCTACCCCGTCACCGGTCAGAACCGGGACGATCTGGCATTCGCCGCCGCCAAGCACCAGGCGCGCGTGGCGATCGGCCGGGCGGTGGTGATGGCGGCAGCACAAGGTTTCAAACTGCTCAAGAAGGAACGATGACCATGAGACACTTGATTGAACGATATCCCCCCGCCTTTGCTCCCGAAGGCGAAGGAGGCGCGCCCGGCGGCGATGGTGGTCAGGCCGACCCGGGCAACAGCCAGCCGGAGAGTAACGAAGCTGCAGGCGCATCTCCGGCTGGCGACCCTCCCGCCGAGCCCTACCGGCCGGACGGCCTGCCAGAAACCATGTATGGCGACAACGACCACGGCACGATCGACAAGATGGCCGAGGCGCTGAAAGGCTATCGCGACCGGGACGCGCAGCGGCAGCTTCCGGAAACCGCCGAGGCCTACAGCCAGTTCGATCTGGAGAGCGCGCCGGAAGAGATCCGGCCGATGATCGGCGAGCTGGCGAGCGACCCGCTGTTCGGCAAGGTTTCGGCGATCGCGCTGGAAAGGGGCGTGCCGGTCGGCGACATGCAGGCGATCACGCTCTCGCTCTATTCGGCCGCCCACGAGGCGGGCCTATTCGAACAGCATATCGACCCGGCGCAGGAACGCTCGCTTCTATTGCCGGATTCGGCCGCGACCCTGCCGAAGGAACAACAGGACCAGGCGATCGACCAGCGCCTGCAGGCGAATTCCGATTTCGTCGACCTGATGGTGCAGAATGCGGGGCTAGACAAGGCCGTCGGCGAGCACGCCAAGCTGATGCTGATGGACACGGCCGCCGGCAACCGCTTCTTCGAATGGATCGCCGGTCAGGTGCAAGGCACCGACCGCGCCCAGCCGCAGCCCGGTCAGGGCGGAAATACCGGCGCGTCACGCCGCGAGCAGCTTCGCGCGGAACTGGCGAAGCCTGAAATGCAGCCGGGTCATCGGATGTTCGATCGGGCGAAATACGATGCTCTGGAGTCGGAGTATCGGACAGTCGTAGGCAACTAGCTAGTCAACGCTTAATGGCCTTTAGTCAAAGCATTATCCATGTTAGTCAAAGCTTTGTATGCAATTCTGATGCGGAGAGTCGCTTTGGCAAAAGCAAATTCCATGGACACGAGCGATTGGCTATCCCTCGAATTTGAGATCGTAAACTTGTTCGATGGGGCTCCTATCGACGAGGAAGATCTATTCGCTGGTCGTACATCTGAAGTCGCGAAAATGTTGCGTACTGTGATGGAGAAGTCGAAACACGCAGTGCTCTTTGGTGAAAGAGGAGTCGGCAAGACATCCTTATCGAATATTTTCTGGAAGAGATTTGGAAATACGATAAAAAGCTTTGTTGTAGCTAGAGTTCAAGCAGGTCCAAAGGATGATTTTTCATCACTCTGGATAAGAGCTTTGGATGAGCTAAAAGCTACCGGAACTTCCGTTGGCAAAGCTGGATACGTGCAATTTAATACGAACTATTATTCGATCAGTCCAACAGAAATAAGACGTGAATTACAAAAATGCAGCCCCAATGCGCTACCTATTATTATCATCGATGAGTATAATGAGATAACAGACACAGATACAAAAACTTTAACAGCAAATTTAATAAAAGAATTATATGATTTTTCTGTAACAACGACCGTTTTATTGGTTGGTGTGGCAGAAAACATAGGTGAATTAATCGAAGACCATAAGTCAATAGGTCGTGCACTGATACATGTACCTCTGAGCCGAATGTCAGATTCGGAACTTAAAGAGATCATCGAAAAGCGTGCCAGCAGAACACGCATGAAGTTTTCCGGCGATGCCATATGGACCATCGTAACGCTTTCTCGCGGTCTACCTTTTTTCACTCAGACTTTGTCCAAATATGCCGCTCTTCACGCGATAGAACTGCGGAAGTTGATTGTTAGCAATGACGACGTCGAAGCTTCAATGGATCGCTTTATCGAAGACACAGCAATATCGTTCAAAGACGCCTACCGAGACGCAACACGGAGTAATCAGACCAACAATTTCCAGCAGTCGTTGTTGGCTTGCGCTCTAGCTAAAACTGACGAGGAAGGCTTTTTCACAGCAAATGATGTAGTTGAACCCTACAGTGCGATAATGCGAGAAAGAAAACGAATAGCACACTTCGAAAAACACCTACGTCGATTTTCATCTGACGAAGGTGGAAACATTCTCATAAAGCGCGGAGGCGACAGACAACAAACTTTTCGCTTCACCGACCCGATGATGCAACCCTATGTTATCATAAGGGGAATTCAGAATCAGATGATAGATGAAACAGCACGCACAACTCTTCTACAGCGTGAACAAGGCACACTTGATATCTGACTTTGTTGGGTACAACGCCGGCAACCCTTTCGTCGAATGGATCACAAAAAAAGTTGCTATGCGGCGTCAGCGCGAACATCCTCGTGTGGAAATACATTAAACCGAATTTCAATCGATTGTTCGATGTTCCGCCGGGAAGCGTAATATCAATACGGGTTCGGTTTATGTTGTTCCGTCGAAGTGAGAGTTCTTACTACGCACCTAATTCAGCACGGAAATAATCGTGTAGCTCAACAACCGAACTGAATATCGCGTCAGGCCCTGACTCAATGAGTTCATCAATATCAACACAACCCCATGCAGACCCTATCGCCACAACGCCGGCATTGCGAGAAGCTTCTGTATCCTGAGCTTGATCGCCAACATGATATGTATCCTTTGATGATGCGCCCGCTTTCGACATCGCCAAATTTAGTCCTTCGGGATGAGGCTTCTTTCTAATTACCTGATGGTAGCCTACGACGATGTCTATCGGCCAACGGTGTAATTTAATAAATTCCTTTGGAACCATATCTGGACTTTTGGTGACTATGGCCAACGTCTGCCCGGCTTCATGGAGATCCTGCAGGAGCTCAGCGATACCATCATAGACTGGAAGCTCATGGATACTTGCCATAACTGCTTTCCAATTTCTTGCTGCCCGGAGGTGCTCGACCGAGGAGGTATCGACAAGCGTCTGATCGAAATCGAAAATTATCATACTCAGAACGCCATGGATGTCTGACTTCGATCGGCCGGTGATTTGTTGTTCGTTTCAAACGTGAGGCTTCGAGCATCTTTAATCTTGTTTAAGAACGCGATTAGTTCTGCACCGTCTGAAACTCCCCTAGCTATGTTCTGAGCAATCAATTGCTGATTGCCTCTAGTCTTATCTTCACGATTCCAGTTACTTGGGTGTTTTATACAAGCCAAAGCTCGATGTTGTTCTCTAGAAAAACGAACCGTATGCATGGTTCCACCCTTGACATCTGTTTCTATGACCAGCACGGCATCGGAAAGACCACTTTGAATACGGTCCCGTTCAGCGAATGCCTGCCGCATAGGAGTAACTCCCAGCGGATATTCGCTTACCAGACAGCCCCCAAATTCAAGGAGCCTACCAGCCAGGCCGCGATTGGCTGCAGGATAGATTTTATCGAGACCGTGAGCCATCACTGCAATCCCGGTTCCATGAGCATCTAGACAACCTTCATGCCCATAAGTGTCGCATCCATGCGCAAGACCGCTTACAATCACGAAGCCCGCCTCGGCAGCAGTTGATGCCGACCTTCGCGCCACCTTCTCTCCGTATTGGGTGGGTTCTCGGGTTCCTATGACAGCCAAACTCTTGGGAGCATTGAGTCCCGCCACATCACCTTTCACATATAACATAGCTGGAGGATCTGGTATGTTGCGCAATCGCTTTGGATAACCCTCATCGTGAAAGGAAAAGAACTTTATTCCCTCAAATCTTGTTCTTTCCAACTCGTCTTGTGTGCGCTCCCACGCTTCAGAAAGTACTTCCGTCGGAAGTTTCGCTTGAGCAGCGAGGTTTAAAAATCGATATTTTACATCATCTTGAGGCAGTGGACTGTTGATAATTCGTAATGCTGCACGCCGCCCCACGCCCTTTACCTTCATCAATGCGGTGAGCGCTGCAGAGGACGCTGATATAGCTTCCTTCATTTTCTAGCCCTTCTTGTATTTGGCATCGTGCTCCATTTCACCTTTCTTCCAGAGTCTGTCCCATTTTTCAGGGACGTGGTCATTATCCGGATTTGGGCAGTAATCGACGCTTTCATTTTTACCGAATGCTATTCCGTAAACGCGACACTTTGGATTTGTTTCAAGCACAGCCAAGGCAATATGAGAAAGTGTATCACCACGCGTTATTAAATCATCAAAGATAAATACGTGGTCGGCATCAAGTTGCCTGCACTGGTAATTAGCTTTTGCTAGTTCAGCACTCCGTTCCTCAGCTGAATATAGGTTATGTATCTTGCCATGCACCTGCTTTGACAACACGGTATCATTGTATCCTGCATCACATATCCTCGCACACTCCTTGGCAATCCACGGAATAGACCTCCCAGGGTCCGCCTGCTCTTCTCCAGAAGAAAGTGCCGGAATAAACAGTGTGCGATCAGGTTTAACCTTAAGATATTTTATGAGCGGTGGAACAGCATCGTATAGAACAGTTGCACCTCCCCATTCCGCTTTATTATCTTTATTTTTGAAGCGGTTAAACCGATTCGTCCAATTCTCTCCTGAACGATCTTTTAATCTGTACGCGATGGCATAAGTGTAAGTGAGCCCAGCTGAAACACTTAGTTCAGAAAAACCCATCCATCCACAAATCTTATTGTAGTGAATCATACCCCCTCCAGTCTGCCCCGCGAGGAAACTAGATAACTGTTGCTAGATATGCAACTGTTGAGAGTATAATAGGTGTTTATTATTCACAGTATGTCTGCTGCACCTAGTCAGTATTATCTCACAAACTATCTCAAGCATGAGCTGACTAGAGAAATTACACAATCTACAAACTGGCCTTGGCTCTGCCACGTTCGAAGCATAATCACCTCTAGCAGTAACACCACTTAACCCTCCCCTCTCTCCCCCATCATTGACCCTGCGGCGGGTGCGACCCGGCTGCGCTGCGGGCTATCCTTCACCGGACCCCGCGGCCGGCCGGCTCTATCGGCTCCGATGCGTGAACCGAAATCTCATTCAGGGGTCATTCAATGGCAGATCAGATCGAAGCCTGGTTCCGTGAGCTCATCAAGGACAAGGTGACCGTCGCCATGCAGGCGCATGGCGGCATGCTCGACGGCACGATGATGTCGGGCGACACTCAGGCGAACACCGTCAAATTTCCAATCATCGGCCGCACCGAGGTCTACAAGCTGACCGGGGCGATCGAACCGGTGCCGACCAGCGGACCGGATCTCACCACCGTGCAGGTTACCCTCGAAGACTTCGAGGCTTCCGCATGGTGGCGCACACAGGACGCCTACAAGGCCGGACCTTCGGAGAAGGATTCGCTCTCCAAGATCCTGACCTATGCGGTGCGCCGCAAGCGCGACACGATCAAGCTCGACGCGGTCGCGACATTCGCCGAGGTCGATGAAGATGTCTCCACGATCGGCGACGGGACGGATATTCCGGACCTCTTACATTTCGAGCAGGGACGCGCGGAGATCTCAGGCGCGGGCGCAAGCGCGGAAGACGAGGAAGGCGGGGTCTTCGTGCCGATGCCGGCCATGTGGTTCAGCCAGCTCAAATTCTACAAGGAGTTCGCCGACGCGCAGTGGGTCGGAAGCGAGGACGCGCCCTTTTCCAAGCGACAGCGCACCAGGATGCGCACGCTGCAGGGCGTGACCTATATCGAGTGCCCGGACGAATATTTTACCGGGCCGGACGCCACCTCGCTCTACACCCATATGTGGGCGAAACCCGCCATGGGCGCCGAAACGCCGTGGAACCAGGAACAGGCCTCGCTTTCCCAGCATCAGGAACTGCAGGGCTCGCCCTGGCTCGCCAAGACCGGCGTCGGCGGCGCGGCCATCGGCATTCAGGGCAAGGCGGTAAAACGCTTCTGGCTGAAGAAGATAACCGCGCCGACCCGGCCCGAATAATCGCTCTCCCGCGTCCGGCCTTGCCGCCATCGCAAAGAAGTATGATCCGAGCAACATATTCTATTGGTCTTAATCGAACGACCATCTTACCCTGCGGCCGAATTCGGAACTCCGCGAAAAAGGATGCTCAGAGATGGATGGTTCAAACACGATCCTGATTTCCAACACATGGCGCAGCGCCGAAAACGGCGGTGTCATCGACGTGATTGCACCAGCCCAGGGTACGGTGCTTGCGCAGATTGCAGCCGGTGGCGAGAGCGACATCGACCTTGCCGTCGCGGCAGCGCGAAAGGCCTTCGAGGAGGGAGAATGGAGCCGCCTGACCGCCGCCGAACGGGGGCGTCTCCTGACCCGTGCAGGTGATCTGGTTCAAAAACACGCTGAGGAACTGGCAGAGCTGGAAGCCGCCGACACGGGCAAGCCGATCCGGCAGGCCCGCGCAGACATCGCCGCCGCAGTGCGCTATTTCGAATATTATGGCGGTGCGGCCGACAAGTTTCACGGCGAGACACTGCCCTTCATGAACGGCTATCTCGTCGCGACTGAACGGGTGCCGCACGGCGTGACCGGGCACATTATTCCGTGGAACTACCCGGCCCAGATGTTCCCGCGCTCGATCGGACCGGCACTGGCGACAGGAAACGCGGTGGTGATGAAGCCTGCCGAAGAAGCCTGCCTGACAACGCTGAAGATGGCGCAACTGTGTGTCGAAGCCGGTTTCCCCGAGGGGTCGATCAACATCGTGACCGGATACGGGCACGAAGCCGGCGCGGCACTCTCCGGACACGCCGGTATCGACTTCGTGTCATTTATCGGCAGCTCCGAAGTCGGCGTGCTCATTCAACAGGCCGCCGCTCGCAACCACATAGGGTGCACCCTGGAACTGGGCGGCAAATCCCCGCAGATCGTGTTTGGCGATGTTGATATGAACAAGGCGCTGCCGTTTCTTGTCAACGCCATCGTCCAGCATGCGGGCCAGACCTGTTCGGCGGGCTCACGGTTGCTGGTCGAGCGCAAACATTACGATGAGATCGTCGGAACAGTGGCTGATCGCTTCTCGCAGGTCCGCGCCGGAACGCCCGAGATGGATCACGATCTCGGCCCCGTTGTCAGTCGCAAGCAGCAGCAACGGGTTCTCGGTTTCGCCTCAGCCGCAGAAGCAGCCGGCGTTCCGGTGATCGCCGAAGGCAAAATCGCCGATGGCGTTCCGGATGGCGGCTTTTTCGTTGCGCCGAGACTGTTCGGTCCCGTGCCGCGCGAAAGCAGTCTCGCCAATGACGAAGTGTTCGGTCCCTATCTGTCGGTCATGCCTTTCGAGGACGAGGCAGACGCCATCGCGCTGGCGAACGGAACGCCCTACGGGCTTGTCGCCGGAATATGGACGGAGAATGGAAGCAGGGCGATGCGCGTCGGCCGCAAGATGCGGGTCGGTCAGGTGTTCGTGAACTGCTATGGCGCAGGCGGGGGCATCGAGCTGCCGTTCGGCGGCATGAAGAAATCAGGCCATGGGCGCGAGAAGGGATACGAAGCGCTCTATGAATTCACCGCCGTCCGCACGATGGTCGTCAAGCACGACTGACGTTTCCACGTGCCAGGCATGGCGGCCGGCCGACCCCGATGTTTACTGCCGGTCGCGTTCTGCGATCATGCCCGCCAGGGCGATCATGTCGTTGAATATGCGGACCGATGCGACATCGACCATCTTGCCCTCAAACTGTATGGCGCCTTCGCCGCGCGCCCGCGCTTTTTCATAGGCGTCGGAAATCGCCATGGCCTTTTCGACCACCGCCGGATCTGGAGAAAATATCTCTTCGGCCAACTCGATTTGCGCCGGGTGGATGGCCCATTTGCCTTCAAAACCGAGAAGCGCCGCACGACGCGCCTCTTCGCGATATTTTTGCGCATTGTTGAAATCAGCATAGGGACCGTCGATCGCCGCAATTCCGGCGACCCTGGCCGCGACGGACACCCGGTTGCGGTGATAGTGAAACAGATCGCCCGGATAATCGTCGGTTTCTCCAACGCCGGAGGTCACGATGCCTTGGCTGGCCGCATAGTCGCCCATGCCGAAGATAAGCGCCTCCAGGCGAGGAGATGACGCCGCGATCTCATCTACATTCGACATTGCTTCGACTTCCTCTATCAGGACTTCGAGGCCAATAGGCTTGCCTATGCCATGCTTTGCTTCGAGCATCGTGATCAGACGGTCGGCAAATCGAATATCTTCTGCGTCTTTCACCTTGGGCAGGATAATGACATCGATCGTCGCGCCGCATTCCGCGACCAGACGCGTAATGTCGTCCAGCGCCCACTGGCTGGACAATTCGTTGACCCGCGCGGCAATCGTCCCGCACCGGAAGCCGCCTTCATTGACGGCCTTGATCACCCTCTCCCGGGCCTCTTCCTTGGCGTTGGGCGCCACCGAATCCTCCAGATCCAGGAATACATAATCGACGGCGCGGTTGCGCGCCGAAGCGATCAGTTTTTCGCTGGAGGCCGGCACCGAAAGCTGACAACGGCGCAACCGCTTTGGTCTTGTCATTTTTCATCCTTCAGCATTGCGGGGTCGCCTGCGGCTCCAGATCGGCCTTTGAGGAGCTGGCCGGCGAACTCCGGAATACCCGCGAGCCCGCCTGGGAAGAACCGAAGAACAAGAACGATCAGCGTCGCGGTCACCAGATAACGGCCTGGGCCCAAAGGCGTCAGAAGTTCCGAAATTATGGTGAAGACGAATGCGCCGGCGATCGGCCCCCAGATCGTGCCAACGCCGCCCAAGAGAAGCATGGACAATGCGAGCGTCAGGAACGAGAATCCGAACATGTCGGGACTGGCTGACCGGACGTACTGTGCATAAACAGAACCGACGGCGCCGGGAAAGACGGCGGAGAACATGAAGGTCATCAACCGGACCTTTGCCAACGGCAAGCCGCGGGATATCGCGTAGGTTTCATTATCGCGAAACGCGATGACGCTGCGCCCGAAGTGAGAGCGTCTGAACCAGAGCATGGCCAGCAGCGTCACGACAAGCAGCAGCAGAGCGAGGTAGTAGTAACCGGCGTTCTGGAAATCGCGGAAGGAAAACGCGCCGATCTCGAGTGGAGGAATGGAAACGAGCCCGAAGTTGCCGCCGGTGAGATCCCGCTGGTTGAGGACGATCTGAAGACACAATTGGGTGAAGGCGAACGTCACGAGGATGACGTAAATGCCCTTAAGCCGGAGCACGGGCAGGCAGACGATGACCGAGGCGATGACGGCTGCGACAACGCCGATCGGCATGCCCCACCAGGGAGAGACATCGAAGGTCTTCGTCATAACGCCTGTCGCGTAGGCGCCGATTGCGAAAAACGCCATGTGACCGAAGTTGAAGACCCCGCCATAGCCCAGCGTAACGTTCCAGCTCGAAACAAGAACCGCATACATGATCGCGATGATGGATATATGCCGGATATAGGAATCCGAATTCACCAGCGGAAGAATGAACAGGACTGCGAAGAACGCGACCGTCAGGATACGGTTGAATGCTGTTACGTTCATCTCAGTCCTTCCCCAAAAGGCCAGACGGGCGGATGAGAAGGATGGCGATGAAAATCAGAAACAGCACGGCCTGTGTCCAGTAGGCGCCGATATAATAGGTCGAAAGCGCTTCCGAGAAGCCGACCACATAGGCGCCCAGTATGGTCCCCGGTATGCTGCCCAGTCCGCCGAGGATCACCACGATCAGGGCCTTGAGCAAAGGTTCCGCCCCAAGACCCGGCGTTATGAACCGGATGGCGCCGAGCATGATGCCCGCAAAGCCGGCAAGCATGGCGGCGGTGGCGAACGCCACGGCGTACATCCGGCGTACATCGATGCCGGAAAGTTCGGCGAATTCCCTGTTCTGCGCAACCGCCCTGATGGCGCGGCCCGTCCAGGTGAATTTGAGAAAGGCCCACAGCCCCAGCATCAGCAGCGGCGCAATCACGATGATGACGACCTCGTGGCCGGAGATGACGGTGCCGGCGACCCGCAGGTTGCCGTCGACCACCTTCTCGAGCTGTTTTATGCGCGGCCCCCAGATCAGGAGCGCAGAATTCTCGATGAAGAAGGCGCCCGACAGCGTGGTCATTACGGCGATCAGGACGACGTTCTTCTGGTTCAGAAAGGGCGCGATCAACAGACGATTGATGACGAGGCCCATGACGCCTGATGCGATCAGTGCGCCGACAATGCCTGCGGCCAGACCCAACCCGTATCCCTTGGGATCCGATATCTGCCAGGCCACATAGGCGGCCGCGGCCATAATGGCGCCGTGGGTGAAATTGAAGATACCGAGCGTATTCCAAACGAGCGCCAGACCCGAAGCCATGAGCACATAGAGCGACGCCAGCACCAGGCCACTTACGAAAGTCGTCTTCAGAGCCAGGAGGAGCGTATCAAGCAACGCCAAAATACATCTCCCGTATTCTGGAATGTTCGAGGCTCTGTCCGTCTCCGATATCGGCTTCTATTCTCCCTTCGCTCATGAAGAAAAGACGGGTGGTGAGCGTGCTCAGGAATTCAGGATCCTGTTCCACGATCATGGTCTGGACGCCGGATTCGACGATCTTGGCGATGGCGTCCCGCAATTCCATCTTGAGTTTCGGCGAAAGACCCAATGTTGGTTCGTCGAGGACAAGGAGTTTCGGCAAGGCCATCAAACCGCAACTGATGGCCACCATCTGCCGTTCGCCGCCCGACAAGGTGCGGGCGCTTTGTCGCCGTCTTTCGGCGAGACGGGGAAACAGTTCGAACACCTGCTCGAGCGTGGTCTTGTGAACGGCTCTCGCCCGCGGGGCAAATCCGCCGAGCAGGAGGTTTTCCTCCACCGACATTTCGCGGAAAAGCGTGTTGCCCTGTGGCGCGTGCACCAGACCCAGGCGCATGATCTGAGCGGCGGGCCGGTTGGTGATGTCCTCACCCATGAAGCGGACGGTTCCTTCCCATGCCCGGTTCAGGCCCGAAATCGTCCGGAAGAATGTCGTCTTGCCATGCCCATTCGGGCCTATGAGCCCCGGCTTGTCCGAGGCTGTAATGGTCATATCGACACCATGCAGCACGGGCATGCGTCCATAACCGCTGACCAGCCCGGAGACGTCAAGGGTCACGTCACCCATCGCTCTGGTTTCCAATATATGCTTCGACGACCTTTGGATTGCGGACGATCTCGCGCGGCAGACCTTCAGCCAGAACCTCACCGAAATTCAGGACGATCAAACGGTCCGATACAGCGACCAACAGCGGAATGATGTGCTCGATCAAGATGATCGACACGCCCAGCCTGTTGAGTTGTCGTATGAGTTCGACCATTTCCTCGATCTCTGGCTTCGATAGACCTGCCGCCGGTTCGTCCAGCAAAAGCACCAGCGGGTTGTGCGCGAAGGCCGTGGCGACCATCAAACGCTTGCGGTCGTAGACATTGATTTCTCCAGCAAGACGGTCACTGTGCGCGGTCAGACCGAAGAGTTCCAGCAATTCATCCGCTTTCTTCTGCTTCGAAGACGGCGTACCCGAACCCGGCTTGTCCGGCATCGACACAAGGATATTTTCAAGAACGGTCAGGCTTTCGAAATCCATCTCGGTCTGGAAGATGCGCAACAGGCCCGCATCGACGATCTGGCGCGGGCCGAGGCTCTTGAGCGGCTTTCCGTCAAGGCTGACCTCGCCTGAATCCGGCGGAAAGGGAATCTTCGTGAGTATATTGAAGAGAGTGCTTTTACCGGATCCGTTCGGTCCGGCAATTCCGAGTATCTCGCCCCGGTTGAGGGTAAAGGAAACGCCGCCGATTGCCTGAAGAGCGCCAAAACTTTTCCTGATGTCTTTTACGTCCAGCAGCGGCGTCATTTATCTTCTTTATTCCGGAATAAATTTGGGCGTCGGGGCCGGTGCGCACGCCGACCCCGACTACAATCGGCAGGCTACTCGGCCATCCACGGTGGCGTCTGGCTGTCGCCGGTTGCAAATTCCTGCGGATAGATCGTGATCCGATCGCCCTCCCAGATCTGGTAGAACTGTATCGGCAGGTAACCGTCGCCCTGTATCGACAGATGCGTTGCGGGGTCGAACTTTACCCGGCCGTGGACCATTTCCTTGTCGGTCTTTGCGAGCGCCGCAGACATGGCTTCATAGTTCATCGGGTCACCCACTTCCTCGAGGATGTCCTTGTAGAGATACACCATCTCATAGACGATATAGCCATAGATCGAGCTGTCATAGCCATATTCTTCGACATATTTCTCGCCGATTTCCTTGGTGCGGGGCCGCACTTCACCGCTGATCGGTCCGCCCAGCATATTGTAGAGAACGCCGGTGGAATTCTTCCGCGTCAGGTCGACGAATTCGGGAACGGAAGGGGCATACTGGATGAACAAGAGCGAATCCGTAGGATCTTCCATGAACTGATTCATGAACGCAGCTGCGTTGGAAGACGAGGCCTCCGTATTGATAATGACGGCGGGCGGATTGGCACGGATCTGGTTCAGCATCACACGCCAGTCATTGATTTCCACCGGCGGAACAACATCATCGAAAACCTTGGTCCAGCCTTCCGCTTCCATGGCTTTCTTGAGGCCTTCATAAATCGGCATGGAATATGGGTTGTCCGATCCGATGATCGCGTATGTTTTTTCTTCAGGCGCAAAAGTGCCGTTGTCGATCATTTCCTTGATAACGAATGGCAATTCTGTCTGGTATGCGTCGTAGGACGGCGCGAGCGACCATACGTTTGAAAACTTGTCCGGATCTTCCTGGATGATCGAGCGATACTGGTTGGAGTTGGCCGCCACCATGTAAGGCACACCGATATCGGCCACATACTCCATTTCGAAACCGGACAACGACCCGAACGGAGTCACGATGGCTCCAAGGTTTGGCGTCGCTTTCAATCGTTCGACAGCAGCGAGAACGGCGTCCGGCGTCATTTCCTTGGTGTCGAACTGCTGGACGTCGAACATATATCCATCGACTCCTCCGGCAGCGTTGATTTCCTTGGCGGCGAGAAGCGCTCCGTTATAACCCTCGACCGCGTCAGCAGCAAACGGGCCTGCAAAGGCGCCGAGTACCCCGAGCACAATGGTTTTGTCTTGGGCGATGGCTGGAGCAGACGCGGTTGCGACTGTGGTGAGTGCGATGGCGCCAGCGATGAATTGCCGCCGAATAATAGAAGTCTGAATTGCCTGCATGGTCACATCCTCTTTCGGCGTGGAAAAACGCCGTCCGGCGGGTAGGAAAGCGCCGTTCGGCTCGTCTCAAAAACTATATGGAGGGGAAAGTTGGCCACAAGACCGGTAATTTGGATAGCGCGATAAAATCGCGTTATGGCCCTGGGCTTATATGGCGACCGTGGATTCCAGCCAATGATCGGCATTGACGAGACGCTTCGTCAGCTCGACGACGAGGTCCGAGATCTGCTCAGTCGCGCGCGTCGGCGCCCATTCGCCCGAACGGGCCAGAAAGACATCGCGTTGCAAAACCGGCTCGACGATTTTCAAGGCGCCGAGCTGCCCCGCTTCCACCTCTTCGCGGATTGCGTACCAGGGCAGGACCGTAAAGCCGTATCCGGCCGCCGCCAGGCGCTTGATCGCCACCAGGGAGTCCAGCTCCGTCTTGACATTGATGTCCACGGACCCGGATTGGGACGTGCGGTCGATAACATGTCTCAATCCGTGGCTTTCACCAGTCAGGATCAGCGGGTGCTGCGCAACCTGCCTGAACTCGATATCGCGGCCTGACGGAAGTTGGTCGGGAGATCCGACGAAATAGAGCATGTCCGAAAACAGATGGATCGTCTCGAATTGCAGTTGACTGTCGATGTCGAATAGCAAGGCGAGATCGAGCCGACCGGCCGCAAGCCAGTCCACCAGATAGCCACTGTAGTTTTCCGAGACTTTCAATTCGACTTTCGGGAACCGTTTTTCCGCCTCCGCAAGCAGAGGGACCGTCAGGGCCAGGGAGATGCTGGACGGCAGGCCGATGGTTACTTCGCCGGACGGGTTTTCGGATTTGTTCTGGACGTCGCGCGCGGCCAGATTCATCTGGTGAATGATGACTTCCGCGTGACTGATGAGCGTCTGGCCGCATTCGGTCGGAACGACGCCTTTCGTGCTGCGATCGAAGAGACGAACGCCAAGTTCGCCTTCCAGGTTCGCGACGTGGTGGCTGAGAGCAGGTTGTGCGACGTTGAGTTCGTTAGCGGCGCGGGAAAAGCTGCCGCACCGGGCTATGGTTATGAAGTAACGAAGCTGCCTGACATCCATTCCCCATAACTTTCTTGTCTAAGTATAGAGGAATGATGTTTTTGCATCACCCGGCTTCAAATGCAACAAACCGGAGGAAGAAGAGCGGCGACCGGACGGCATAAACGGTGATGACAAGGCATAAGAAACCTCTCGACGGCATCCGGGTACTGGACCTCGCGACATTCATAGCCGCGCCTTTCGCGGCGTCGATCGCCGGAGAGTTTGGAGCCGAGGTAATAAAGATAGAGCATCCCGACAAGGGCGATCCACTCCGAAATTTCGGCACACCGTCCGGGGAAACTCCGGATACATTTTGCTGGCTCAGCGAAGGGCGCAACAAGAAGTCTCTGACGCTGAATCTGAAAACGCCGGAAGGCGCCGCCATACTTAAGCGGCTCGTCGCCGTATCCGATGTCGTGTGCGAAAATTTCAGACCGGGAACGCTGGAAAAATGGGGGATTGGATATGAAGACCTCAAGGCCATCAATCCCCGCCTCGTCATGCTTCGCATTTCCGGATTCGGACAAACCGGCCCCCTGAGCGAACGCACGGGTTTCGCCCGTATCGCGCATGCTTTCGGCGGCCTCGCCTATCTGACAGGGATGCCAGGCGGCCCGCCGCTGACGCCAGGCTCGACGTCGCTTGCCGACTACGTGTCAGGCGTCTACGGAGCTTTGGGAATTGTACTGGCCCTTCGGGTCAGGGACCGTGATCAAATTGGCCAGTGTATCGATCTCGCACTGTATGAGCCAATATTTCGCATGCTTGATGATTTGCTGCCCGCCTACGCAGCAAACGGCGCTGTAAGGGGTCGGCAGGGTCTTGGCACATCGAATGCGTGCCCGCACGGGCATTTTCTGACCGGTGATGGACGCTGGGTCGCCATAGCCTGCACCAGCGATCGCATGTTCGAGCGCCTTTGCAAGGCCATGGGACGCCCGGAGCTCTCTGATCCGGAGCAACTAGGTCGTGGTCCGGTTCGCATCTCAAGGCATGAGGAAGTCGACCAGATCGTCCAGGACTGGCTCTCAGGAATGACGGCCGACGAAGCCCTGACCATCTGCGCGTCACAGGACGTGCCCTGTTCGCTGGTGAATTCAATTGCGGATATATTTGGCGATCCGCACTTTGAAGCGAGAAACAACTATGTGACACTGAAGCACGACGCACTGGGAGCGGTTCCCGTTCCCGGCGTTGTTCCGCATCTGACCGAAACTCCAGGAGAGATTTCCAACCTGGGACCCGAACTGGGTTGCTCGAGCGACGAAGTCCTGTCGGAACTGCTGGGGCTCGGCCCGGATGAAATTGCTTCGCTTCGGGCAGCCGGAGCCGTTTGATACAGGAAGGCAGCATGACCGATTTCCACGTACCCCCGCCTCATGTCGCAAAAGGCCAGACTGTTTGGGATCGGATCAAGGCGCGCGGATCGGAACTCTATGCGGAGTTTTCGGAAAAGCCGATCGGCGCGCACAGCCCCGATCTTCAGTTCGTGTTACAGCATTTCCGCAAGGCGCCGGTCAAAGGGAAATACGTCCTGGTCGCAGAAATTCCGCACAAGCGGTGGGTGCTTGGAACATTGACAGGCGAGCGGGGCGATCCTGTCATTACGAATGAGGATTTGCGATTTACCTCGATCGAGGACGCCGAACGATATGTCTTTCGACTGCGCTGGAAAGACCTGACAGGCATTGACCCCGGCTCCGATGGTGAGGGCTCCGTCTGATGCTGCCATATATCGTAGGATATCTAGACAAGATCAGCGCCACGCCGGGCGAAACGCTGAAAGTTCATGTGAGTTGCACGACCGCAGAGCAGTACGAAGCCAGTCTCGTACGCACGATCTGCGGTGATCTGAACCCGAAAGGGCCAGGTTTCAAGGAGGAACAGGTCTCTGCTGTCGGAGACGGGACCTATCCTGCCAGAGAACAGGTCTGCAATGCAGGCTCCTGCGTCCTGGTGCTTCCCCAGGCCGCTTACCGAGATATCCGGAGCTTCACGCTGCAGGCGCATATCTGGCCAACGACGCCGGAACTTGGAGACCAGGCCGTTATCTCGTTGCAGGACGCACATGGCGGGGGCGTGAGGCTGGGCGTCGGGAAAGACGGGTGCATGGAACTCGTCGCGACTGACAGACAGGGACAGCAACTCCGTCTGTCCAGCGGAGTGAAGCTCACCGAACGCCAGTGGTATTTCGTCGCCCTGGTATTCGACGCTGATGCGGGCGCTCTTTGCCTTTATCAGGAGCCTTATGCCAGAACGGGCGCCGGCGAAGCGCCAGTCGCCAAAAAACTGGAGACAAAAGAGGCGCTTGATCTGCCTTCCGAGCCAATGCTGGTATTTGCCGCACGCATGACCGGCATGGAAGGAGAGCGCTGTTTTACCGACCTCCATTTCAACGGGAAGATAGAGAAGACGCGCTTCGCCAGAGGCGCATTGAGCCGGCTGCAGATGGAAGTGCTCAGACGAGAGACGATTGCTCCGGAAGTGGCCGGGACAGTGCTCGGATTCTGGGACTTTTCACGCGAAATCTCCGGCGAGCGAATAATCGATCTTTCCAAACACGCAGCACACGGAAAAACCGTCAATCTGCCTACCCGCGCCATGACTGGCGCCAACTGGACCGGGGAGGAAGTCAACTGGAACGCCGCTCCGGAGCAATATGGCGCGATCCATTTTCATGACGACGACCTTCATGACGCACAGTGGGACGTAGATTTCGAACTGATTTTGCCTGAAAATCTGAAAAGCGGAGTCTATGCCGTCAGGCTTGTTGCGGGCGATCGGTCTGAACGCATACCGATATTTGTGCGGCCAGTACAAGGCTCAAAACGAGCGCCGGTCGCCTTTCTAGCCTCGACCGCCACCTATCTCGCGTACGCGAATCTGAATCCGGTGCCCTTCGACATCGCAGAACTTCTCTCAAGCCGGCTCATTATCCTTCATGAAGCCAACCGGCTGATCGACGAACACAAGGAATGGGGTCCCTCGCTTTATGATATCCATTCGGACGGCAGTGGCGTCGCCTACTCGTCCCGTTTGCGACCGATACTCAATTTTAGGCCGGGATATATAAGTTCCTTCGGCACGCACGGATCGAACCTGCGGGAATACAACGCTGACACCCATATCTTCGACTGGCTGGAGGCGCAGGGCGTCGATTACGACGTTATCACCGACGAAGACCTTCACGCAGAAGGGTATCCGCTTCTCAGCCACTACCAGACGATCGTGACGGGCTCGCATCCGGAATACTTCTCACCGACGATGTGGGAAGCGACCAAAAGCTACGTCGATGGCGGAGGCCGGTTGATGGTTCTCGGCGGCAACGGGTTCTATTGGCGGATTGCCTATCATCCCGCGCTGGACGGGGTCATGGAAGTGCGCCGATGCGGCCCGGCCATTCGAACCTGGGAGACCCAGCCCGGCGAGGAATTTCACAGCTTCGACGGAAAACGGGGCGGTCTTTGGCGCGCCCACGGACGTCCCCCGCAATCCATTGTCGGATGCGGCTTTATTTCTGAAGGATTTGATCTCTCGACCCACTATCGCCGTACGCAAGCGAGTAAGAACCCTCGCGCCGCCTTCATATTCGACGGGATCGATGAGGATGTCATTGGAGATTTCGGCCTTCAGGGCGGTGGCGCGGCAGGCGTAGAGATCGACCATGCGGATCCGTCTCTCGGTACGCCGACCCATGCCCTGATCGTGGCGTCTTCCGAACATCACACTGAGTCCTACAGGCTGGTGAACGAGGAAATGAGCATTACAGTGCCGACAGTCACGGCGCCTGTCGAAGCGCGTATCGCCGCAGACATGGTGTTCTTCGAAACCTCAGGCGGCGGCGCCGTCTTTAACGTTGGATCAATCGCCTGGGCGGGTAGCCTCAGCCACAACGGCTATGACAACAATGTCAGCCGCATCACCGCGAATGTTCTCGATCGTTTTACCAACCCGGAACCATTTGTCCTCGAATAGGAACCAGGCAGATGTGCTGTCACCGCTCAGGCTCTTTGGATCGCCTAACCGAAATCCTCCGGAAAAAGCCGACAATTCAGTATGAGGTGGCCTCGTGACATGGAACAGCCACTCGTAAAATCCGCCGGTCGTGTGTTGCAGATCTTTGAAATCTTCGCGCAGAACAAGCGCGCCATGCGCATTACCGAGATTGCCGAGGAGCTGGAGATTCCGCAATCGAGCGCATCGCTTCTGGTCAAGACCCTGATGCAGAACGGCTATCTCGACTATTCGACGCGGGGTCGGTCCGTCCAGCCGACGATGCGGTTGACACTTCTGGGCAGTTGGCTCAACAGCCAGTTCTTCAAGGCCGGGAGCATGCATGAAATGCTCCAGGAAATCTCCGACGTTTGCGAGGACACCGTGGTCCTCGGGGCCGAAACAGAGATTCACCTGCAATATATCCACGTGGTGGCCGGGACTCATCCGTTACGCTACGATCTCCAGCCTGGGGCAACGCGCTATCTTCTGGAATCCAATGCCGGTCGTGTCCTTCTTTCCATGAAGACGGACGAACAGATCGATCTGATCATCACCAAGACACATCTGGCGCGGGCCCTGCCATCTGTCAGTCGAAGGGTGTTGTACGACATGATCGACAAGATACGGCGCGACGGCTATTCGTTCGAGCCTGACATGGTCGTTCCGGGAGCCAGTGTCATCGCCGTGCCGCTGAAACCCGGCGCCGTCAAGCGTCCACTGACCATAGGCATCGCCGGACCAACAGAGCGATTGCGTGTCCATCTATCTCAGAATGTCGAGATCCTGATGCATGCAAAGTCGAAATACCTCGCCTGAATCACCCCAATATTTCACGTATGTGATGGTTGCCGCCACGACGCTGGATTTCAGTGGCAGTCGACAAATTCACGTCACTATAGTTGTGCTGTCGCCCGGCAGACCCGTCGCAATCCCCCGACGACGAGACCGGGTGAAACAAACAACGGAGACACAGTTATGTTCCAAACTGGACGCCGCAGGCTAGTCGCAACGGCAGCGATTGCGACCATGAATTTCACCGCGATGACGACCCTGCCAGCCATAGCTCAAGACGATGTATACGAACTCAGGGTATCGGTGGACACCAATCTGCAGACAAGCCGCACGGCGCATCTTGCTGAATATCTAAACGAAATCGAAAAGCGGTCCGACGGCCGCCTGAAGCCGACATTATACCACTCCGCGCAACTCTATGCCGACCGGGACGTGGGCAAGGCGCTGCTCCAGGGCGCAGTCGAAATGGCAATGCCAGGCTCCTGGACGCTTTCAGGCATCGTCTCCGATCTGGATTTCCCGGGACTGCCCAGCTTCTTCGGAGTATCGGCCGAGGAAGCGCGCGAGATCGTTGATGGCGAAGTGGGCGAAATCATCAACGCGGAGCTGGATGCCAAACTGAATTCACATGTGATCGGCCGATGGCATGAACTCGAGCCGCTTCATACCTATTCGGTGGACAAACCCATCGAATCCTTCGAGGACATGAAGGGTATGCGCATACGCCATCCGGGAAGCGCGATGCAATCGCTCCAGATATCCCAGAAGGGCGCAACACCCGTGGTCGTACCGTGGCCGGATGTCGCTCTGGCGCTAAACCAGGGACAGGTCGACGGTCTGGTCAGCACGCATAATACGGTGATTTCTGGCAAGCTCTGGGATACCGGCGTTAAATACACCTTCGAGGACGCCAATTCGCGTATGTACCAGATGATGCTGATCGCAAACCCGGCCTGGGAAAAACTCCCCGATGATCTGAAAGCGATCATGGAGGACACCTGGGAAGAAATGCTGCCCACCTTCCTGGAGCGCGTTCGCAACTCCGATGACCGGGATCGGGAAGTTCTGGTGGAAAATGGTTTTACGGTCTACCAGCCGACGCCGGAACAGCTTGAGGCGCTTCACGAAGCCCTGGCGCCGACCGAGGAAGACGCCGTGAAGGAACTCAAGATCAATCCGGCAATTTCCGAAGCGATCATAAAAGCGCGCGGCGGCATGTAGCACAAAGTTCAGTCGACTGCAGCCGGAGCCGAAGCCCCGAATCTCCTTGCACCGCAAGCCTGACGGCTGGTTCGGCTTCACGGTATCCAAAAGATCCGTGAGGCCAGTCCTCAGGAAGCCTCACGTCTTCCAGCGTGGATGGGCTCCTAGTTTTTCACATATGTGATGTTTGCAGGTAAGCAACTTGTATTCTCTTTCCCTTGCAGGTTTCTGCGATGAAGATTTGACGTCGCTTCTGACGTACAGGAGGCTGCGTTGATCAGGATACTGGACCTGCTCGAAAACTGGGTCGTCGGCATTCTCGGCCTGTTCATGCTTGTCTTTGCGCTTGCGCAGGTGGCGGCTCGGTATCTGTTGCCCGAACTGGTGGCCGGCGGCGGCGAGGAGTTGATCGTCTATATTTTCGTCTGGGCGGCAATGATTGCGTGTGCGGGACAGGTGACCCGGCAGGGGCACGTCAGGGCGAACCTTGTTCTACGGCTTCTGCCGATTGGCGTGGTGCGTTTTCTAGAAGCAATCAATGCGCTGGCTGCGCTGACCGTCTGCGCAATATTCATCTGGTTCGGTTCCGACGTGGTGAACATCGCCATACTGATCGATGAACACAGCCAGACCGGCGTCAGCTTTCCGATGTGGATCTATTATCTCGCTCTGCCGGTTGGGGCCGCTCTTATGGCCATTCGCTATGTTCTGTTGCTGGTCCGCATCATCAGTGAGAAAGGATCGGTTACAAAAGAGGGCCTGATGAGAGAAGCGAGCGTTTAGCGCATGGCAGCGATCGTCCCCGTCCTGTTTTTCGTTCTGCTCGCCTTCGGCGCGCCGATTTTCGTGGTTCTTGGTCTGACGGCGTCGCTAGGATTTTCTCTGAACGGTCTGTCCCTGGTCCCGTTCGCTCAAAAGGTCATCGACCAACTCAATTCTCCAATGTTGCTGTCGATTCCTTTCTTCGTGATGGCGGCGACCTACATGGAAAAGGGCGGCATTGCACATGCCCTTGTCGAGATGGCCGGGGCGTGGCTTGGTTGGTTGCGGGGATCTCTCGGCATCGTCGCCATTGTCGCCTGCGTGATCTTCGCGGCGATTTGCGGCTCTTCGGTCGCCACCTGCATCGCGATGGGAACCATACTCATTCCCGCGATGACTGCTCGCGGCTACGATCGTCCTTTTGCACTCGGACTGATCGGAGCCTCGGGGACACTGGGAATTCTGATACCGCCGAGCCTGCCGCTCATTCTCTACGCGGTGATCGCGGACGAATCCGTTCCGCGCCTGTTTCTCGCAGGCGTGGTACCCGGACTGCTGGTGGCGCTGGTCTTTGCAGGCTGGGTTGTTTTCCGGGCCCACCGCCGGGGTTTGCCGAAGGGCGACCCTTTGACAATCGATAATGTCGTTGGCAAGACCGTCCACGCCCTTCCCGCACTGTCGATCCCCCTAATCATCGCCGTCGGCATATATGGCGGATACGTCACCGTCTCCGAAGCAGCCGCAATGTCGGCCGGCGTCGCGCTTCTGGTGAGCCTTGGCTATTATCGGACCATTGCCATGCGCGACGTTATTCCCGTGACGGCTCAAGCCGTGGGCAGCGCCGCGGTAATCACAATCATCGTCGCGGTCGCCCTCGCTTTCGGTCACTGGATCACGGAATCGGGCGTGCCTGCGGCAATGGTGCGGGTGATTGGCGACGCAGGCCTGCAATCCTGGCAGTTTCTGCTCCTGATCAATCTAGTCATGTTCATCATGGGCATGTTTCTCGAAGTGGCGTCCATACTGCTGATAACGCTTCCCATTCTTCTGCCGGTACTGCCTGCTCTCGGCATAGATCCTATACATTTCGCAATCATCCTTACCATCAACATGGAAATCGCGATGATAACGCCGCCGGTCGGACTGAACCTCTTCGTCCTGACCGGCATTTCGGGGGCACAGATATCGGAGACGATCAGGGGCGTCAGTCCGTTTGTCGTTCTGCTCATCATCATGCTTCTCCTTATCACCTTCGTGCCGCAGCTTTCCCTCTGGCTCCCGACAACGGTTTACGGATGAAACCATGGCTATGACTTTTCGGGAATATCGCGATCTGGGCGCCACCGCATTGATGGAGGCTTATGGAAAGGGCGATCTGTCTCCAGTCGAGGTCACATCCGTGGCGATTGAGGCCATGGAGGCGGTCAACCCGAAAATCAACGCCGTGTTCTTTCGCGATGACGCGGGCGCTCGAAACGCAGCGCTGCGTTCGGAAGAGCGATGGCGCAAGAAACAGCCGCTCGGTCCGCTCGATGGCGTGCCGACACTCGTGAAGGACGGGCTCTTCATGTCAGGGGTTCCCATGTACCGGGGAACGGCTGCTCTCGCTGCCAATCCAATCCTTCCGCCATTCGACGCGCCTTGCGTGGCCCGGCTGCGTGAAAGCGGGGTGATCCTGCTCGGCAAGTCGACGATGTGCGACCTCGGAATGATGGCCGCCGGTTATTCCTCGATGTTCGGCCCCACAAGGAATCCATGGGATCTCGACAAGACCAGCGGAGGTTCGAGCTCGGGAACCAGCGCCGCGCTGGCGGCGGGCGTGATACCCATCGGCGTAGGAACGGACATCGTCGGTTCGATCCGCGTGCCGGCGTCCTTTTGCGGACTGGCCGGTCTGAAACCCAGCTATGGCCGTGTCCCGTATTACCCGAATTCGTGCCCGGCCGCGGTGGCGGGGCCGATGGCAAGAAGTGCGGCGGATATGGCCTTGCTGATGCAAGTAATAGCAGGGCCGGATACGCGGGATTTCGCCAGTCTGCCTTTTGACCGATCGCTTCAAGGGGCGCCGCAGGAGGCGACGCTTCGCGGTCTGCGCTTCGGTTTTCTGAAACATGTCGGTTTTGGCCTGGCGACGAATGCTGAAGTCGCCGTGCTGGTAGAAGGCGCCGTTGCGAAATTGCAGGAAGAGGGAGCGGTCGTCGAGGACATCGATCCTCCCTTCAACCAGCAGGAAGCCGACGCCATAGAGGATTTCTATCGCCACCGCTCCTATCACGAACTGAAGACCCTGCCGGTAGATGAACGGGCAAAGGCAGAACTGATCGATGCGTGGGCGCGGAAAGCAGCTGGTGATAGCGGCAATGACCACCACGCTCAGTTCCTGCTGACGCAATTGGCGCGCGACAAGGCAATGCAGATGTTGGCGGACCATGATGTCCTCGTGCTGCCGACAGTGCCCATCACCGCCTTTGACGCGGAACTTTCAACACCGGAAGGCCACGGCCAGTTCGCGCCTTTCTGCAATACGCTGCTTTTCAATCTGACCGAACAGCCCGCGCTGTCGCTAAATTGCGGATTTACTTTGGAAGGAATGCCGGTCGGTCTGCAACTCGTGCTGCCACGATTTGCCGACCGCTTTGCACTCGACCTCGCGGTTACGGTCGAACGCGTGCTGGCGGTATGTAGAAAATGGCCCAACTTGGCTTAAAGGGATGTTGGGAACGCAGTCGCAGCCAGTCTTTGATCAATCTCTCTGCGCCTGAGCCAGCAACGCCTTCATGTAGCCCTGGGCGTAAGCGGCGTAAGCGCGCGATCCGCCCACGATCGGCAACTCGTGATCGAAGTTTATGCTGCCGGAATAGTTGGTGGCGACCAGCGCTTCCATGATCCGGAACATGTCGTAATAACCTTCGTCGGGAAACGTCTCGGAAAATCGCGGAAGCGTGGCGGTGACATTGCGAAAGTGGACTTCCCATACTCTGCCCGTGGGCACGTATTCGTAGATAGCGTCGACAGGGTCTCCTATGCCCTCGAGCCACGTTCCACAGCAGATGGTCAGCCCGATCTTGTCGCTCGTCGCCGCATGGAAGGCGGTTCTGATATCGTCTTCGGTCGAGAAGATGCGGGCCGCGCGGCCGGCTTCAGGAATGGGAGGGTCGTCGGGATGGAAACCGACCCGAACCCCTGTCTCCTCGACGACCGGTTCTATTTCACGGAGGAATGTGACGAAATTCCCGAACACCTCGTCATGGGTATATGGCCGCTCTCCCACAGGGCGCTCGTCGCTGACGACGACGCCCGGATTCTGCGGAAGGCCGCGTCGTAGAGGCTTGGAAAGATCGACCTCGCGCGCCTGGACGCCTCCGCGGAGTTGAGCGAAGCCGCTGGAAAGGACAAACCCGGGAGAGGCAAGTGCGATCGTATAAGTCAGCCCGACGGCGTGAACCTTTCGCAGCCATGCCTTGAACGCCTCGATTTTTCGTTCGCGAAGGGGTGTCGCGAGCATGATGTCATCCAGCATGGATGTCGCGGTCATGTTGCGTATGTTGTCAACGACGACGCCGCCCTCGACGTACCGGGCGATGATCGTCCGGAGACCCTCCACTGTATCGTGGGGTGTATCTGGCATGATGCGGACATAGGTCCGGTCTACGCCCAATTCACGCATGACGCGCAAATCCTCGTCCGACGGCTCAGGTCCACCTGGAATTGTGAATTTCACATTGTTACCTGCAATGCCTTGACGATACCGAACCTCGATTCAATAATCGCAATATTTCGTGCATTTGAAAAGGCATTTTCAAACGCATGATCGGTACGCGAAAGAATACGCTGGCCTGAATCTTATTATCATATTAATCAATTTCTTCGGGAGGATAAAACAGACGTCGAAGGTCGGAGGAATCCGTCGTAGAAAAAAGCAGCGATTGAATAAAATTTGCATCAACTTTGATGCTGGCGGGCGATTTGGAGGAGGAACGCAATTTCCAGCCTTGAGAATACCGGACATGTTCGTGCGCAGCACCGATTCGGCGCTGTGTTTACGCGTGTCGGCAAGGTTCCCTGGATTCCCATAGTCCTGTTGGCGCCGGTGGTGGTGTGGGGGCTGTTCGGCCCGTGGATTTGGCCCCACGAGCCGACAGCGATCGATTTCGCCGCGCGCTTGAAACCGCCAGTCTGGCTTGAGGGTGGGACCGCAAATCACCTCCTGGGCACCGATCAGTTCGGACGCGATCTTCTCAGTCGCCTGATCGAAGGGGCCAGGGTCGCCCTGATCGTTGCGGTCTTCGGCGTGTTTCTCGCCGCGCTGGTCGGCGTGGCGGCGGGACTGGCCGCCGGCTACTTCGGTGGCGTCACCGACAACATCATCATGCGGATTGTCGACGTCAAAATGTCCGTGCCGGCCATTCTGCTGACAATTCTCATCGGCTCGGCGATCGGAGCGGGCGTAACAACGGTGGTGGCGGCGATCGCGATCACGTTCTGGGCGGACTACGCCCGCGTTGTCCGCGGCGAAACGCTGTCTTTGAAAGAACGCGGCTTCGTCGAACTGGCGAAGGTCGCCGATTGCAGCCATCTGCGAATTCTCACCCGCCACATCCTGCCAAATCTCCAGGCAACCATTGTCGTGCTCGTTACCTTGCAGCTCGGTCGGGCGCTGATCCTCGAAGCCGCAATCACCTATATCGGGATCGGCATACAGCCGCCTTCGTCTGCCTGGGGACTGATGATCAGCGATGGCCGCAGCCTGCTTTCGACCGCCTGGTGGCTTGCGGCCTTCCCGGGGTTCGCCATTACGGCGACCGTGCTTGGCGCCAATCTGCTGGGCGACTGGCTGCGCGACGCGCTCGATCCGAAGGTCCGCTGACATGGGGTCGTTTATCGTCAAGCGCCTGTTTCTTGCCGTCGTTACGATCGTCGGCGTCTCCATCATCGTCTTCGTGTGCGCGCGCCTTTCCGGAGACGTCACCTTCCTTCTCCTGCCGACCGACGCCACCGAGCAGGACATCAGAAATATTCGCCAGAGCCTCGGCCTCGATCAACCGCTCTGGGTCCAGTTCATGCGCTTCGTGGCGGCGGTCTTTCACGGGGATTTCGGTGAGTCGATCAAATATCAGGTTCCGGCCATGGACCTTGTCGTCGCACGCATTCCGGCGACCGTCCAACTGACCCTCTCGGCGTTTTTCATCTCGATCGTCGTCGGTATTCCGCTGGGCGTGGTTGCAGCGCTTCGGCGCAACTCCGTTTCCGACTGGACCATTCGATCCGTCGCCGTGCTCGGACAATCGATGCCGAATTTCTGGATCGGTCTGATGCTGATCCTGCTTTTCGCCGTGAAACTGCAATGGTTGCCGAGCAGCGGCAGAGGCGGTTTCAGCCACCTCATACTCCCGGCCTTTACCCTTGCCCTGTTCGGCATCGCCGCCATCATGCGGGTAACCCGGTCTTCGCTGCTGGAGCAGCTGGATATGGATTATGTCCGGTTTCTGAGCTCCAAAGGTCTGTCGGCCAGGCTCATCCTGTGGAAGCACATGTTGCGGAACGCGATCATTCCGGTGCTTGCGCTTTGTGGCGTGTTGCTCGCCAACCTGATCGGCGGCGCGGTGATCATCGAGGCGGTTTTCAACTGGCCGGGTCTCGGCAGTCTGGTCGTGGAATCCGTCGTTGGCCGCGATTATCCGGTGATACAGGCGGCGGTCATTCTCACGTCGGTCTTTCTCATACTGCTCAACCTGTCGATTGACGTCGCTTTCGGCGTCGTGGACCCCAGGATCCGATACCAGTGAACATGATCGACACCCAGGCGAAACGAAAGACGACCGTGTCGCAGGATCCACCAGCATTTCTGCATGTCGACAATTTGCGCACGGAGATAACCTCAAGGCGAAGCGGTCGGGTGGTGCGCGCCGTGAACGGAGTCTCGTTTCGTCTGGAACGCGGCAGAATACTCGGGATCGTCGGGGAATCGGGTTGCGGCAAATCGATGACCGCCTATTCCATCATCAGGCTGCTGCCAAGATCCGCGCGGACGGTTGGAGGGCGCATAGAACTCGAAGGCGTCGATCTTCTCGCCCTTCGCGAAGGCGAAATGGCCAAGCTTCGCGGAACCCGGATCGCCATGATCTTCCAGGATCCGATGATGACCCTCGATCCGCTTTTCACCATCGGCGACCAGCTTGCCGAACCGTTGAGAAAGCACAAAGGACTATCGGGCGGGCCGCTGCGCGAGCGCATGCTCGAACTCCTTCGCCAGTTTTCGATTTCTTCGCCGGAAACCCGCCTGCGCCAGTATCCGCACGAACTGTCCGGCGGAATGCTGCAGCGGGTTGTCGGGGCTATTGCACTAGCGGCTGATCCGGAACTGGTGATCGCGGATGAACCAACGACAGCGCTCGACCCCACTGTCCAGGCGCAATATCTTGATTTGCTCGACAACTTGAAGAAAAGCCGGGATCTGTCGCTGATTATCGTCACGCACGATTTCGGCGTCGCGGCGCGTCTTTGCGACGACATTCTGGTCATGTACGCCGGGCGCGCCGTGGAAAAAGCGCCTGTCGAGGCGACGTTCGACACGCCGCTCCATCCCTACACGCAAGCGCTGCTCAAGCTGGTGAACCTGTCCGATACGGATGGCGGAGACCATTTTGTCACGATCGAGGGTAGTCCGCCCGACCTCTCGGAGCCGATCGAAGGCTGCCCGTTCGCCCCGCGCTGCCCGCACAAGATGCCGATATGCGCCGATGAAGATCCGCCGGAATTCGCCGTTGATTCCGGCGCTGCCTCTTGCTGGCTCTATTCGGAGACGGCGACATGACGGTTAATGGCGACATTCTGCAGCTGGAAGACGTTGCGAAGCGTTTTTCCGTTCGTCGCAGTCCGTTTGCGCCACGTCGCTCGATCCGCGCCGTCGACGGCGTCAATCTGACCGTAAGATCGGGAGAAACTCTTGGCCTGGTTGGAGAGTCTGGATGCGGCAAGTCCACTCTTGCCCGTTTGATCCTGAAACTCCATGACGTTTCCACAGGTCGCATCAGCTTCCTCGGACAGCAGGTTCACGACGCCCGCGGACGCAATCTCTCCCGGTATCGCAGGCAGGTGCAGGCTGTGTTCCAGGACCCGTTCAGTTCGCTCAGTCCACGTATGACCGCCGGGCAGATCGTCGCGGAGCCGATGATCGTAAACGGCGGCCTGTCGTCGCGTGAAACAGACGAGCGTGTCGCCGATCTCTTCGACAAGGTCGGATTGAATCCCGCCTGGATGGAACGCTATCCGCATGAATTCAGCGGCGGCCAGCGCCAACGCATCGCCATCGCGCGCGGAATTTCCCTCAACCCGAAACTCCTCGTCCTCGACGAGCCCGTGTCGGCGCTTGATCTTTCGGTAAGAGCTCAGATCCTGAATCTGCTCAAGGACCTGCAAAGGAACCTCGGGCTGAGCTACCTCCTTATCTCCCACGATCTCCCGGTGGTTTCGCGCATATGCACCCGCATCGCCGTGATGTATCTGGGTCGTATCGTCGAAATCGGACCCGCCAGGGAAATCGTCGCAAATCCCCGTCATCCCTACACGAAGGCGCTGTTTTCTGCGGTGCTTCCTGAACATCCGCGCGCGCACCATCAACGCATCGAACTGGAAGGCGAAGTGCCCTCGCCTCTCGATATCCCGTCCGGTTGCCGTTTCCGGACCCGCTGCCCGATCGCCGTCGAACGCTGCGAGGTCGAGCCGCCAGCCAACCTGATGATCAACAGCGACCATATGGCCGAATGCCATTTCGCTATCGAAAAGCCAAACCATGGAGGAGAACTGAAGTGAAAAAACTGTTATTCAATACTGCCGTCGCCCTGGGCCTCGCGCTGATGGCGGTTGCGCCGAACGCCGCTCAGGCGCAATCCGACGATACATTTTCCATTGCGACGCCGATCGAGCCGGACACGCTGGACGCCCTGAAAACCCGTCTTCCTCCGCTCGTCCTCGGCACGATGACCAATATAAACGAGCCGCTGATCGCAGCCGACGCCAACGGCGACCCGGTTCCCGGGATGGCCGACTGGACAATTTTGGAAGACGGCAAGGTCATAGAATTCAAAATTAAGCCAGGCGTCAAATTCCACAACGGAGACCCCCTGACGGCCGAGGATATCAAGTTCAGCCAGGAACGTCAGTCCGAACTCAACAAGTTCTACGCACGGCAAATGGCGAGCTTCGACCATATCGAAATTGTCGACGATCAGACGATCCGCTTCGTCTTCAAGGAACCCACTCCGGGATTTTTGAGGCAAAGAAGCCTGCTAATTGCGTCCAAGAAACATTTCGACGAAGCAGGTGAAGAAGGATTCACCCAAAATCCGATCGGGACCGGACCGTATAAATTCGCCGGATACAAATTCGGAGAATATATCGATCTGGAAGCCTTCGATGAATATTGGGGCGGCGCTCCGGAAATCAAGAAGGCGCGCATAGAGTTCATCAAGGATGACCAGACGCGCGTCGCCAAGCTGCGTTCCGGCGAGGCTGATCTCATCATGCACGCTCCCATGGAATCGGTGAAGCCTCTCGAGGGCGACGGTTACAATATCTCCGGAGTGCCAGTGCATCCGACGCTTGCTGTTTATTTCCACACACTCAATCCAAAAGCGCCTTGGTCCGACATTCGGGTGAGGCAGGCGATCTCGAAAGCAATTGACGGAAACGCCATCGTGGATGGACTGCTGGGCGGCGTTCCCAACCGGTTTCCTGCGCTCGGACCCGAAGAAATCGGCTACGATCCCGACCTCAAGCTGCCGGAGTTCGATCCTGCCACTGCAAAACAGCTGCTTGCGGACGCCGGCTATCCGGACGGGTTCACCATGCCGATGTACTACATGTCGGGAGGCTACTCCGGGATCAAGGAAACAGCCGAAGCGATCGCGCTTTTTCTCAAGCCCATCGGCATCGATGTGGAACTGCAGGGTCTCGACCAACTCAAGTCGGTCGAGATGTTGCGCGAACTGCACAACAATCCGGACGCCATGATGGTCGGCCTGCATCCTTTGACGATCGCCAGCACTCCGGAAGCCGCCTATTCGATCGGGCTGTCATTTGCCACGACCTCTCCCTTTTCGCTGCACAATCAGGAAGGCGTGACCGAGCCGATCGTGAAGGGGCGTGTCACGATGGATGACGAGGAACGTGGCGAACTGATCCGTGAGGGGATCAGGGCCCTGTACGAGAATGTAATCTATATTCCGATGTGGTCCAGCGTCTCCGTTTTCGCTATGCAGCCGGAAGTGTCCTATCAGGGCATCCCCCGGACGTCCGGCGGGGCCTGGCTGCGCATCAACGACATCGAGGTCGACCAGTAGGTCGGCCTCAGCGCCAGAAGGAAGCCAGATGCGCATAACAGGCATAGAGGATCTTCACGCCAGCGGAGGCAGGAAGACGATCTCGTTCCTGAAAATCACGACGGACGAAGGCGTGACAGGATGGTCCGAGTTCAGCGAGTTCATCGGCTCGAAAGGGCTCACCGCCCTGATCCGTGAGATCGCTCCCGGCCTTATCGGGGAGGATCCCCGCGCCACCGGGCGCCTGTCTGCCATGTTCAAGGCAAAATCCCGCGTCGCTTCCGGCGGGCTGAATGCGCTCGCCTACGCCGCGATCGAGAACGCCTGCATCGACATCAAGGCAAAAGCGCTTGGCGTTCCGGTTTACGAACTTCTCGGAGGCGCGATCCGCGACCGCCTCCGGGTCTACTGGTCACACTGCGGAACCTACCGCATTTCCACACCGGAGTTGTATGGCGCCCAACCGGTGCGATCGGCTGAGGACTTCGCCGGGCTCGGCCGGGAAGTCGTCGAAAAAGGCGTCGGAGCGTTGAAGACAAATATCGTGATATTCGATGCGCCGAAGCCCTTTGTCTATTTCGGCGGTTTCGGCGTCGGACCGGGCCACCCGGAAAGGGATCTGCCGCAATCGGTGCTGACTGCTGCGGTCGACCAACTTTCCGCGTTGCGTGAAGGCGCGGGAAAAAGCGCGGCTATCATGCTCGACATCCTGTCGAATTTCAGACCTTCGGATTGCATCAGGCTGGCGCGGGCGCTCGAACCGGTCGATCTCGCCTGGCTGGAACTGGACTTGCCCGATCCCGAAGCGGTTTGCGATATCCGGCGATCGGTGCGCACGCCGATTGCTTCGCTGGAGACGTGTTATCATCGCGAGATGTATCGCCCGTTTCTCGAAAAAAGAGCGGTTGATGTCGCGATAATCGATGTCATGTGGAACGGCATTTACGAGTCCGTCAAGATCGCCGATCTGGCCGACGCATACGATATCGGAGTGAGTTCCCATGCCTTCACCAGTCATCTGGCTCTGATGATGAGCGCGCATATGTGCGCTGCAATTCCCAACTATCGCTATGTCGAAATGGATTTTGACCAGCCGCAATGGAACGACGAACTGTTCCATACGCGGCCAGTGGTCGAAAACGGTCACCTTCTGGTGCCGGACGGCCCGGGCTGGGGCATAGAGGTCAACGAGGACGCTGTTCGCGCCAATACACCGGGGAACTGATGCAATGATAATCGAGTCTGTGGAGGCCTTGCCGGTCGCCATGCCGCTGCCCGCCGACTATTCGTTCCGAGCCGGCCCGTTCCGGTTCGCCGGATTTCGTTCGGCCGTCGCCGTCAAGGTGACGACGCGTGACGGGATCGTCGGATGGGGCGAGGCGATGAATGCGCGCTCGACCCAGGCTATTACGACCCTGATCAACCGCACGCTCGCCGGTCTCGTCGTCGGTGAGGATGCTTCCGCCGTCAACGCGATATGGGACAAGATCTATCGGTCGTGCATCAAGTCGTCCGGCGCCGATGCAGGTTTCGCCATCGGTTTGAGCGGCATCGACATGGCGCTCTGGGATATCAGGGGCAAGGCCGCCGGAATGCCGCTATACCGGTTGCTGGGCGGCTGGTCGAACGGGATCAGAACGTATGCCGGCGGCCTGTCCCTCGGCTTCGAGCCGCCGGAAAAACTGGCCGATGAGGCGCTTGGTCTGGTTGAAAAGGGTTTTCGTGCACTGAAACTGCGGGCCGGCGATACTCTGGAAATGGACTTCGCTCGCGCAAGGAAAGTACGCGAAAGCCTGCCGGACTCCGTCAGCCTGATGATCGACGCCAATACGCTCTATTCCCTGGAAGAGTGCCGGATCGCCGCACCCCGGTTTGCCGATATGGGTTTCCTCTGGCTGGAAGAACCCTTTCCGCCGCAAAACCTCGCCGCCTATCGACGCGCCGGACACTTCGCGAATATTGCGTTGGCCGCAGGGGAGAACCATTTTACGCGCTATGATTTCCAAGAACTTCTGGACATCGATGCGATCGGTCACGTTCAGCCGGACCTGTCGAAATGTGGCGGCATCACCGAAGCTCTGCGCATTGCCGCGATGGCGTCTGCAAGGCACGTGCCCCTGTCTCCCCACAGCGCCACGACAAGCCTCAACTATGCGGCCAGCATTCACCTGCTTTCGGCCATCGACAATCCCGGTTGGTTCGAGGCCGATGCCTCGGCCGCCAATCCCTTGCATCATGATATCGGCACGAAGCCCTACGAGATCGAAAACGACGGAACGGTACGCCCTTTGGACGGGCCCGGAATCGGCATCGAGATCGACGAGGACCTGCTGCGGGCTCATGTGCTGACAGACTGATCCGGAGGCCCGCTTGCCACGCATCGTTTCCTTTCCGCTCATCGCCCGAGACCTGATCAACGGCCAGCTCTCCGCGTTGACGGGGATCGATCTTGTCGTTCCGGACAGCCTGGAACAAATCCCCGACGCTCTAGATGGAGCGGATGCGTTGATCATGCCGGGTGGAGAAACGCATTACAGCGCCGACATCGCCGCCGCGATCAGGGACCGAGCCCACGATCTGCGGTGGATCCAATTGACCTCCGCCGGCTATGACGGCCTCGTCGCTTTTGGTGTTCCGGACAGAGTGGTGATTACGGGAAACGGCGGGGCGCTCGCGGTTCCGGTCGCCGAGCATGCGATGGCGCTGCTGCTCTCACTCTCCCGCCGCCTGCACGAAAATGTCCAAAACCAGATGCGACGAACCTGGGAGCGCAATACGCAAGCGCCGGTAAAAAGCCTGGAAGGCTCCACGGTTCTTGTCGTGGGGTACGGGTCCATCGGGCGTGAGGTCGCGCGACGGGCGAAGGCCTTCGGTATGCACGTCATCGGCATGCGGCGGACACCGACGCCGGATGAGATGGCGGACGAAATGGTGGGAATGGACGATTTCATACCGGCGCTCCAAAGGGCGGACGCGATCATTCTCTGTCTTCCTTTGAACGGTGCGACGCACCAGATCATCAACCGGGAGACGCTCGCCGCCTGCAAGCCGGATGCGTGGGTCATCAATGTCGGTCGCGGTGGTTTGATCGACACCGAAGCTTTGATGGACGCTCTGCAAAATGGAATGCTTGGAGGCGCAGGTCTGGATGTGACCGAACCGGAACCCGTACCCGCCGACCATCCACTCTGGGCAACGCCGAACGTCATAATATCTCCCCATGTCGGCGGCGGCGGCAGTCGAAAGAGCTATGAGCGTATTGCTGATACGGTTACTGAGAACGCGCGCCGTTTCGCAGTCGGTGAGACCTTGCGCGAAGTCATCAACCTGAGGTGAAAGCAAAGCGCTAATGCGCTCTATCCAACAAGGAATGTGACTGCGCGTCAGTTCCTGACGAGTTCAGCCAGTCGGCCAAAATCGAAGCGCCAGTATATTGAGAATTCCCAATAATTCATAATTGGCGGGAATTAGCATTCATGAGAATGCAATCATATGGATATCGATTTCTATAAACATCGCTTCACGCGCGCACAGCTGATCGAAATCACTGGTGTGCCAAAACTGACTCTGCAGAACTGGCTTCATCGCAATACGATTTCCGTTACGCCAAAACAGAAAGGCGGCACAGGAAACCGGCGCCTTTTCTCCGCTTTTGATGTGGTGAAGATTTCGACGGCATTGTATCTCACCAATCTGCTGGTGTCGCCCTCTCTGGCAAATCAAATCGTCTCCGACGATCGTTTTGAGCAATGGGTCGGATTCAGTCTATCCCACTCTGAAGATGAACCGTCCAAGTATTACTTTGCAATTTTATACTGGAACAATGATCAACTGGTGGTTGATTTCATCGCAAACGAAGATCAATTGGCTTTTTTCCGCAGCCTCAACGAAGTCGTTTCAGAGAGTATGAAAGTCTAGTTCATCATACGAATTCAGGACATCGTACTCGATGTCAAAAATCGCATTGTAAACCTGCTCTATAAGAAGCTGAATGAGGAAAAGCTGTCGAAACTGACGGATCAGGAACGCAGCATCTTGGCGATGATGCAACACCGCCTCCGGGAGGCGGAGAATTGAATAGATTACCTGATCAGAGAACCACCAACATTTTTCAAAAGCTAAAAACAGATTTCAGCACCCAAAGGCATTGGGACGCCTGACATATCATTGTAGGCCCTCGAAAGGATTGTGACATGACAGTATCTATGAAGCGTAGCGAAACTCCATCGCTTAGGGGGATCGACCAACTTCCAAGGCGGTCTTCCGAAAATGTTCTCGGGTGCACCCGCTTTGGTTTAGACCGCCTGGCGAGTCTTTCTGCGAGAAAAGGTCGAGGATTTCTGGAAGGACACACCGGTGCGCGAGATCACCGCCGGCGCAATCCGACAGTCCGCAATCAGGCTCTATCCTAACGCCGGCCCCGCGACATGCAATCGTCAGGTTATCGTGCCGACGCAAGCGATTATCAATCACGCGGCTGAACTCGACTGGTGCCCTCCCATGCAGGTAAAGCGGTTCAAGGTCGCCACAAAGGTCAAGGAACCTGCAACACTGGAATGGGTTGAGGCATTCGCGGAACACGCCTCCCCTCACCTCGGCGCGCTTTGCTTGTTCATGTTCGGCACCGGCGCTCGGATATCCGAGGCGCTTGCCATGACCTGGTCAGATATCAACTTGAAGTCTGCTACGGCGTTGATCCGCCAGACCAAGATCAATGACGAAAGAGTTGCGCATTTGCCGCCGCGAGTGGTTGCCGCGCTTGCGAACATTCCGTCGAATCATAATCCGGACGGTAGCGTCTTTCGATACGTACACCGGACTACCGCACGGCAGGCCTGGAACAATGCGATCAAACGCGCAGGCATCAAGCAGCTATCATTTCACAGTTGCCGTCACGGCTT
Source organism: Flavimaribacter sediminis (assembly GCF_019492055.1). Taxonomy (GTDB): domain Bacteria; phylum Pseudomonadota; class Alphaproteobacteria; order Rhizobiales; family Rhizobiaceae; genus Flavimaribacter; species Flavimaribacter sediminis. Next base: position 453,934 of record NZ_JAICBX010000003.1, read on the forward strand.
CGCGACAAGTCTGCTTCATGCGGGCGTGGACGTTGTCACGGTCGCCGAAAACGGTGGTTGGAAAGTAGTGACGGAAGTGGTCCGCACCTATGGGCATTCGAGGACAGAGAAATCGGTCACCGACGCAATTTTTGACACGAATTTGACACAGCCCGAAAAATCAAAGAATGCAAGTAATTGAAAAGAAAGGAAAAAACAATGAAACATACTCATCGCTCGTTGGGGAGAGGTGTTCCGCTGCGGGCATTAGCGAAAGTCTGACAAAAGGGCAAGAGAAATTAATGTGACGATTCGACTTCGTCAGTCGACGCAGCGGATAGAGCGTCGAAATGCGAAGCCGCCTGATCGATACGGTTGAGCAGGTTCAGGCTCTGCATCAAAGCCGTACGGAATTCTTCGCGAACGCGTTCAGCCTCATCCGGCGTCCACCGCCAGAAACCTTGCAGCGCCTTGAGGCCGGTGTGACCCTGTTTCACCTTTTCCGCCAGGATGGGACCAGGCTCGGCGTTGTTCGCCAGAACGGGGTAGATGCTACTTGCCGCAGCCATCTGCGTGTCGAGACCAGACAATTCCTTCTGCATCAATGGCCCCGCGGCGAGAAAGCGCATGCCGAAGCTGTACCGGACTGCCGCGTCGACGTCTTCCGGAGACGCCAGGCCTTCGTCGATGACTGCGAAGACTTCGCGCATCATGGCGTGCTGGATTCGGTTTGCGAGAAACCCCGGCGTATCGCGGTTTACGAGCACCGGCGTCCGGCCTGCGGCGCGGAGCATCGAGACCGCGCGGTTCGCCACGGCCGGATTCGTGTTCTGACCACGCACGATCTCAACCAATGGCACAAGATGCGCTGGCAGGAAGAAGTGCATGCCGATAGCGTTGTGATCCAGCGACAGTCCCTCAGTGATCGCGCTGATCGGGATCGCCGATGCGTTCGACGCGACGATCGCGTCACGCGCCACGCGCCCTGCGATGTCCGAGAAGATGGCGCGCTTCATCGCCAGATCTTCCGGAACCGCCTCCACAACAAGGTCGGCGTTTCTCCAGTCCGTCGCATGCATCCCGGACCGGATCATCAGCCGCGACGGTTCGAAGTCATGGCCGGTCTCGGCGACGCTGACGGCAATGCCCTCCCGGGTTACTTCGACCTTCGAAGAATCTCGCAGGACAACCTCTATCCTCGATCCGCCGCCCAGGAACATCGCTGCTATGTCGCGTCCCATCGCTCCGGCGCCGACAACGATGACATGCTTCGCAATCACTGGATTGTCGTCAGCCATGGGCGGAGGCTTTCATCAGATCGGCCACACTGACAGCCGCCTCTAACCGTTCTGCAATTGCGGGTTCAGGGGCTCACCTTTCGCCTTTGTCGTGCGAACCTGCGTGTACAGCGTTGCGGCAAAGGCGGCGATGCCGAGCACAAGCATCGGGTATTCGATGGGCAGTTCATCGACATGCCGGAATGCGGAATATCCCAGCAGGCAGGCTGCGGCGAGCGTGGCCAGCAATCGTTCCTTCGCTGTAAAAACGCTCAGGCCGCATCCATAGATCGCTGCGGTGAGCGCCGTCATGCCGAGCGGCACGGCAATTATCGTCCCGATCCCCCAGACCCAGTTCACCGGATTGAAGGTGAGAAGCGGATTGAAGATGATCAGGAAGGGTATGATGAAGCCGGATATGGCGAGCTTGGCGGCGGAAAGCGAGGTTTTGAAGTAAGGCGCTCCTGCCAGGCCCGCGCCTGCGAGCGCGGCAAGCGCCACCGGCGGCGTCAGAGAGGAAATGACAGCGAAATAGAACGAAAAGAAATGGGCGGCGATCGGATCCACGCCCATCTTGATGACCGACGGAATGACAACGATCGCAACCAGCGTGTAGGCGGCGCTTGTCGGCACGCCGCAGCCCAGGATGATCGAGACGATCATCGTCAGGACCAGTCCGATCAGCAGATTTCCCGCGCTGAGCAACTCGACGAGACTTGCAATCTTGTTGCCGAGCCCGGTGGTGATCAGTGTTTGCGCGATCAGCCCCACGAGCGCCAGGGAAATACCAATCTGGGCGCCGACCAACGCGCCGCCGGCGATGCTCCTCGCCAGGTGACCGATTTTCGGGCGGGTCTGCGGGTCGACATAGGACAGCGCCACGGCGAGGATGATCGCCCAGAACGCGGCGTTGGCCGGACTGTACTGCATGATCAGCATGGTGATCAGCACCGCCAGCGGCAGCGCGAAAAGCGGCAGGCGACGCAACAGGACCGGAAAGTTGATCCGTTCGAGCGGTGGGCGGATATCGAAGCGCACGGCCAGAAACTGCACGCCCAGCATCACGCCCCAGAAGTACAGGATGGCGGGCAGAATGCCTGCCAGCATCACCGTGTCGTAGGACACGCCGAGGAACGACGCCATCAGAAACGCCGCTGCGCCCATCACCGGCGGCATGAGCTGACCGCCCGTGGAAGCGGTCGCTTCGATCGCGGCGGCATGTTCCGGCTTGTATCCGACCTGCTTCATGTAGGGAATGGTGAAGGCGCCGGTGACCGCAACGTTCGCGACAGCCGCGCCGGAAATCATCCCGATGAACCCGCTGGAGACCACTGCAGTCTGACCCGGTCCGCCGCGAAAGGCCTTGCCGGCGATCTTGCCCGCTTCAAGAAAGAAGTCGTTGACCCGGATGATGCCGAGCAGCGCGCCGAATACGACGAACAGGAAGACCTGATTGGCGGAAATGCCGAGAAAGGTTCCGAAAATGCCCGACAGTCCGATGCTGAGATAGGAAACCACATAGTCGAAATTGAAAGGCCGGTGGTGAAGGTGGCCCGTAAGATAATGCCCCCACAGAAAATAGCCGACGAAGATCGCCGCAACGATCGGCAGGGTCCAGCCCCAAGCGGCGCGTGTGGCGATCACGACAAGCCCGATGAGGACCACGCCCACCACGACGTCGACCGGTTCCGGATAGCCGAAGACCTCTTCCAGATGGATAATGTTGAAAAGCACGTACCCGGTCGCCGCGACGCCAAGCACGGCGAACACCAGGTTGGACACGATCCCGAAGACGCCCGAAGCCTGACGGGCCTGATTCAGGAACAGCAAGGCAAAGATGAAGCCGAGATGCACAGCCTGATGCTCGTAGGAGCCGAGAAACAGGTATTGGGTCGAGACCATCTGGTAGCCGAACATCAAAAGTCCGATCAAAACGATGGCGCCGTCCAGCAATCTGGTCTGCATGGCGTCGATGCTCCGGTAACGCGGGCGAGCCGCAAAGAGACGTCTTTTCCTGCCAAAAAGGAGGAGACATCACAATGATTTGCGGATGTCTCCCCAAAACCGCCGTTTCCGATCAATCGATCAGGCCGGCCTCGCGATAGGCCTTCAAGGCACCGGGATGAATATCCTCGATATCCCAGCCATAGATCATGCCTTCGGGAGACATCAGCTTTCCGGTCGCCTGGTAGTCGCCGAATTGCTCGATGTTCTCGAGGATCAACTTGGTGACCTTGTAGGCGACATCATCCGGAAACTCAGGCGCGACCATCCATGCGACGCTGTCAGCGAACCCATCCATGGGCTCGGAGATGCTCGGGTCGATGCCGGCCGGGATCGTGACGTTGGCCATGCTGATTCCGGCTTCGCGGGCTTTCGTCACGTTATCCGCGCCCCATTCGAGATGGTTCGGCTTGCGGCCCGACGCAAGAAATTCGATCGTCTGCGGGCTCAGCATCATGCGGTTGCTGACCGGATCGATATATCCGCCGACAATCGCGGCGTCGGCCGTTCCGTCGAGCAGCGCCGCAACCGATTCCTTGGTTCCGACATACTGGATGTCGACGTCGCCATCCTTGAAACCGTGACCATTCTGGAGAATCGCGACAGGCTGGATCGCCCAGTTGATCTGGGCGCGACGCCCGACAGCCACCTTCTTGCCCTTGAGGTCGTCAAGCGTCTTGATGTCATCATCAAGACTCGCAAGCCAGCTTGAATTCAGATTGTAGTTTGCGATGAGTTTGAGGCCGTCATACTGCTTGTCGAACGGTTCAGCGCCGGCTTTCGCCAGACCCTGAACGCCACCGCCGGAGCCGACGATCGTGTTCGCCTTCAGGTCGGGTTCCTTGTCCAGTTTCTTGATGTTGAAAACGAAGCCCGGGCTTTCCGTATGGGTGATCCGCACGCCCGTGTCGTTTTTCTTGGAAATCTCCTCAAGCGCCGATCCCATGACGTAGGAACCGGTGCCGAAGGGCGCGCTGATCAAACTTATATCAACGGCATCGTCCTGCGCCATGGCGACGCCGGACCCCAACGATAGGGCTGTCAGTGCGATAACGCCGACGGCCAGGCCGCGCTTGGTCGATTTTGCTGCAATCTTCATGATCGTTATCCTCCCAGAATTCGAACTGTTTCAACTGCCCGGATGGCAGAATGCCTGCGGCGTCCGGACTGGCGCCGAACACTCAGACCGGCCTGAATTTCGGAATGCCGGCTTCCTCGCCTATTGGTTCGAAATAGGCCTTTACCCTCATTCCGACATGGATGTCTTGTTCGGCGACGTCGGTCAGTTGCGCATACATCCGCGCGCCGCCGTCGATATCGATGAGGCACATGACAACCGGCAACTCCTCCTGCCAGCCCAGGTAGTTCATCGCGACCGAATGAGAAATCGTGTAGGAATAGACTGCGCCTTCCTGCTTCATCTCGGTCCAGACCAGGTTGCGGTCGCCGCATTCGATGCACCACGGTTTGGGATGAAAATTCACCGTTCCGCAGCTCGAACACTTCTGCATGACCAGCCGCCCTTCCCGCGCAGCGCTCCAGAAAGGACGCGTCAGTTCAGGAATTTCGGGCAGTGGCTTACTAGGCAATGCGTTCATGGTTCAGGCCTCCGATCCGAGAATAATCGAGATACAGCTGCGGCCGGGACGCCCGTACGGGATACCGCCGAAGCCGCACACCGCTCCGATGGAAGCATCCTTGACCTGCCTGTCTCCGGCCTCGCCACGCAATTGCGCCACACCCTCGACGAGGGGCATGAACCCGCCATTCGCGCCACCAGGCTGACCGCCTGACAGCTGCCCGCCATCAGTGGACAGCGGAAAATCTCCGTCGAAACGCAGATCGTGCTCCTCGATGAACTTTCCGCCTTCACCCTTCTTGCAGAATCCCCAATCCTCGATCGTCATCATCGAGATGAACGGGTAGTCGTCATAGGGCTGCAAAAAGTCGATGTCGTCGTGCTCGATCCCAGCCATTTCCATGGCGCGCGGCGCGGATTGGGAAAATCCGGTGACGGTCACATCCGGAAATACGCGCGATCCGCAATAGAAGTTGTTCGTCTCCCCGCATCCAAGCATGTAGACGGGCCTGTCGGTGATGGTTTTCGCCGACTCGGCGGATGTCACGATATAGGCCAGTCCGCCGTTCACGATCGGAACGCAATCAAAAAGCCGGATCGGGTCCGACAGCATCCGGGAATCGAGATAGTCGTCCAGCGTAAAGGGCTTGCGGTAGATGGCGGCCGGGTGGAGAGAAGCATGATACCGGTTCGTCACCGCGACCTTGCCCAGCTGTTCGGGCGACACTTCGTGTTCATGCATGTATCTGCGCAGCACCAGAGCGAATTGTGCTGTGGCGCCCATGACGCCGAATGGTCCCTGGAAGTCCCAGTAGACGCCACGCGTTCTTTCAGGAGAGAGCGGCAGGCCGGGGGCGATGGACGGCATGCTCAGAGGCGTGTCCGCGCCAACGATCAGCGCCCGGTCGATTATTCCGGCCTCGATCAGCGCCGCTGCGCGGATAAGCATCGATGTCGCGGAACAGCCGCCCTGGTCGCCGCGTATCAGCGCGTTGGGACTGATGCCAAGATTTTCAGCGGTGGCCGCCGACCAGTTCACCGTGTGCGCCACTTCGGCATGAGAAACGCCAAGCCCCTGGCCGTCGAAATCCGATTTCGACATGCCCGCGCTGTCGAGCGCAAGCTCGGCCGCCCAGGCGATGTACTCATCCACTGTGAGCACTGTCTCGCCGGGCTTCAGCCGGCTGTAGGGCGTCCTGCCATAGCCGACAATGGCGACATTTCCTCGCATCGAGTCTCCTCCCTCGAAAGGCGCCGCACTGGACGCCCCGTCTCTTGTCGATACGAAAATGAGCGGGGTTTCTATATTTGTCTACTTTCTATAGGGAATAGACTTTATTGACGACCTGAATATTATTTTCGTCTGGTTAGGAGGGAGGAGCCAATGAATCTCAGGTCGATCGATCTGAACCTGCTGCTGGTATTCGATGCGGTTTATTCAGAGCGAAGCATCTCCAGGGCGGCGTTGCGCCTTAGTCTTTCCCAGCCCGCCGTCTCGAACGCGCTGGCGCGATTGCGTCACGCCATAGACGATCCGCTTTTCAAGCGCGAAGGGAGCGGTATGGCGCCCACCGCGCGCGCCAAAGCCCTGCGAGATCCTATCCGCAAGTCCCTGGAATTGCTGGAGCGCGGCCTGCGCAGCGACGAGGAGTTCGATTATTCGAAATCTAACCGCGAATTCGTCATTGCCGTTGAGGACTACGGCGAAACCATCCTCATTCCGCGTTTTATAGACTGGCTGACGGAAGCAGCGCCCGGCATCCACATCCAGATCCGGCCAGAGCCAAGCGCAGCGCTGACCCGCGAACTTCGGGAGGGAACAGTTGATCTCGCCCTCGACTATTTTGCCTTGCAAGGCGAGGGTTTCGTCAGCAAATGCGTCTTGACGGAAGATCTGGTCACACTCGCGCGCATCGATCATCCTGTACTTGGCGAACAGCTCTCTCTGGACACCTATCTCGACCTGCAGCACGTCGTCATAACGCCGCGCCGAAAATCCCGGCCGATGATCGATCTCGCTCTCGACAAACGCGGGCTGAAGAGAAAAATAGCCCTGACGGTTCCGCATTTCCTGTCGATGCCCGCAGTCGTGCAGCGCTCCAACCTGCTGGCGACGCTGCCACGCAGAATGGCGTTCACCTATTCAGACCACTTTCGCCTTAAATCCTATACCGTGCCTGTCCGAACGCCCGAATTCCCGATCTTTCTGATATGGCACGAGGCTCTGGATGAGGATCCAAGCCACCGGTGGCTCCGCAATCACATCATTGCGCTTTGCGCCAATCTCTGAATGGCTGCCACTCTATATTCAGGTTCTGAATATTCATCCTCATCAAAATAAATTGGACTGAATACGGCTGTTCTCTCTAGGAAGTGGGTCCCTAATCAGGAATTCAATACGTATGGCCGACTATCAGACGATCACGTTTCGCCAGGAAGGCGCGAAAGCCTATCTGACCTTTAATCGGCCACAGGTGCTGAATGCGCTGAACAATCAGTTGATCGCGGAATCGCTGGACGCGGTACGCAATCTGCCTGGCGAAACCAGGGTTCTGATCGTGCGCGGCGCGGGCAAAGCCTTTGCGGCCGGCGCCGATCTCGAAGAGATGCAGCGGCGAACGCCATGGAACGAAATCGATTTCGGCGCGCGGCGAGAATTGGCGCGGAGGCTCGAGACCGCGCCTTTTCCGACAGTCGCCGCGATCAACGGCTACGCGCTCGGGGGCGGTCTGGAACTGGCTCTCGCTTGCCATTTGCGGATTGCCAGCGCGACGGCGAAAGTAGGGCTGCCAGAAACAAGGATAGGCATTCTGCCCGCCAACGGCGGAACCGCCCGTCTGACGCGCCTTGTCGGCCGCGGCCGGGCCATGCGCATGATCCTGCTCGCCGAACATGTCGATGCGACCGAGGCGGAACGCCTGGGAATTGTCGACTGGGTGGTTGAACCGGAAGATTTCGATGTGGAAGTCGAGATAATCGCCGACAAGCTCTCGAAGCTTGCGAGCGTATCGGCGCGTGCGATCATTGACACGGTCTCGCGCAGCGCCGACATGACGATCGACCACGCGATCGATTACGAACATCGATGGTTCCAGATCTGTCTCGGCTCCGCCGACAAGCAGGAGGGCGTGAAGGCTTTCCTGGAAAAGCGGAAGCCGCAATTCGGCGCGGAGGCCGGCAAACACAGTTTCTGATTGAGGCGGGAGAAGAAAAAATGACCAATCCGGAACCGGCGGCCGACGTCCTTGATCGGGCGCGGATGAAGGGCGCGCAGTTTTCGTGGGACGATCCGTTCCTCGTCGAGCACCTGCTGACGCCGGAAGAAATCATGATCCGGGATTCCGCACGCGACTATGCGCAGGAGCGGCTGACGCCGCGCATTCTCGACGCGAACCGCCACGAAACATTCGATGTCGAGGTCATGCAGGAACTTGCCGAGCTTGGATTTCTGGGCGCGACCATCGAGGGATTCGGTTGCGCAGGGATCAGCTATGTCGCTTACGGTCTCATCGCACGTGAATTCGAGCGGGTCGACACCTGTTTCCGCTCCGCACTCGGCGTTCAGAGCACGCTCAGCATGCTGCCGATCTATCTCTACGGATCTCAGCGCCAGCGCGAGACCTACCTGCCGCCGATGGCGCGGGCCGAGAAACTGGGATGTTTCGGCCTCACCGAACCGGATCACGGTTCAGACCCGGGGGGAATGAAAACACGCGCACGCAAGGTCGACAGGGGCTACCGCCTGACTGGCGCCAAAACATGGATCACGCATGCGCCCATCGCCGACGTGATGATCGTGTGGGCGAAGGACGACGAAGGGATCGTGCGCGGTTTTATCCTCGAGAGGGGCATGGAAGGGCTGGCGACCAGCAAAATCGAAGGCAAGTTTTCCGTGCGCGCATCTCCGACGGGCCAGATCCACATGGACGACGTCTTCGTACCGGAGGAAAACCGGTTGCCGGGAGCGCGCGGCGTGGGAGCGCCCTTCGGATGCCTTAACAACGCCCGTTTCGGCATCTGCTGGGGAGCGATCGGCGCAGCAGAATTCTGCTGGCACGCCTCGCGCCAGTATGCGATGGACCGCAAGCAGTTCGGCAAGCCGCTTGCGGCCAACCAGCTCATCCAGAAGAAGCTTGCAGACATGCAGACCGAGATCACGCTTGCCCTCGTCTCCTGCATTCACCTGAGCCGCCTGCGCGATGAAGGCAAGGCCAGCCCGGAGATGGTTTCGCTGCTCAAGCGCAACAACGCCGGAAAGGCGCTCGAGATCGCGCGTCTCGCCCGCGACATCCACGGCGGGAACGGCATTTCCGACGAGTATCATGTGATCCGGCATATGATGAACATGGAAACAGTCAACACGCTGGAAGGCACGCACGACATCCATGCGCTCGTTCTCGGACGCGCCCAGACCGAAATTTCGGCATTTTGAGATCAAAGCAGATGACCTATGCAAACCCAGACCGAAACGAGACCATAAACCGGCTGATCAATCCGAAATCCATTGCTGTCATCGGCGCCTCAGAGAATTTCGGCAAGGTGAGCGGACGTCCGCTGAAACATCTCATCGAGAAAGGATATGCCGGCCGCGTCATGCCGGTGAATCCCAAATACGAGAAAATCGCGGGCCTGACTTGCTATCCGAGCGTGGACGCCCTGCCGGAGATCGCGGATCTTGCAATCATCGCCCTGCCCGCCGCACAGGTATGCGACTGCGTGCGCGATCTCGGCGGGAAAGGCATCCGCGCCGCCGTCATTTTCAGTTCCGGTTTCGGAGAAATGGGAGAGGCGGGAAAGGCGCTCGAGAAGAAACTGGCGGAAACGGCCGAGGCCGCGCGCGTCATTTTGCTTGGTCCCAATTGCCTTGGATTCGTCAATGCATTCGAGAATGTCTACGCGACGTTCAGTCAATATGCCGACGGGGAGACAGGAGCTGGCCCGATCGCCTTCGTCACGCAGTCCGGCGCGTTCGGCACCGCGATCGCTGCGCTGATTCGTCAGCGCGGCCTCGGACTCGGATATTTTCTCAACACAGGGAACCAGGCCGATCTCGACTTCGCCGAATTGATGATGGCGCTCGTGGAAGACCCGCGCATCAAGGTGGCCGCCGGCTACTTGGAAGGACTGAGCGACGGCGCGTCGCTCATCCGGCTGGCGCGAAAATGCCGCGATCTCGGCAAGCCGCTCATTCTGACAAAGGTGGGTCGCATGGAATCCGGCGCGCGCGCCGCCGCTTCGCATACCGGCGCGCTGGCAGTGTCCGACGCGGTCTTCGACGCCGTCGTCCGGCAGTACGGTGTGATGCGTGCCCGCAACGAAGAACAGATGCTCGACATGATGGAGGTGTTCTGCCAGCCCCGGCGCGCTTCGGGCAACGGTCTCGGTATTGCGACGCAGTCGGGAGGGGCCGGCGTCATGATGGCGGATCGCGCCGAAGAAGTCGGGCTCGCAGTCCCCGAACTTGGCGTGAAGACGCAAGCCAGGCTCGGCGAGGTGATGCCCGCTTTCGGCGCAGCCGGAAATCCGGTGGACGTGACCGGCCAGTTCGTCGCGCGACCGGAATTACTGACTGAATCCGTTGTCGCGCTTCTCGATGACCCCGAAATCGATGTCGCCATCGTCTGGCTACAGTTGATGACAGCACATGTCGACGCGTTGCTTGAAATCTTCAGGGAAATACAGGAACGCACGCAGAAGCCTTTCCTGGTGTGCTGGGTCGCGGCGCCCGAGGCGGCCATCAAGGGACTGCGCGCGATGGAGATCTCCGTTTATCCCGCCGGCGAACGCGCCGTCGAAGCCGCCGCCGCCCTCTCGCGTTATGGAATGCTGAAACCGCCGGGCGACGATCGCGTCGTCAGCGTAATCAACATCGCTCCTGAAGGTTCGACCGGTTCCGGCATGCAGCCCAGCGTCGAGGCTTCGAACTGGCTGCGCGAGGCCGGAGTGCCCATGGCGAGGGTTGAGCTTGCCGAAAACGAGGACAGCGCCGTTTCCCTTTGGCGAGCCAATGGCGGTCCGGTGGCGCTGAAAATCGAATCGCCCGACATTCCGCACAAGACCGAGGTCGACGGCGTCATTCTCAACGTCAATGACGAGGACGCTGTCCGGTCGGGATTTCGGATGCTTGTCGAACGCACGCGCCATCATATGCCCGAGGCAAGGCTGGCTGGCGTGCTCGTTCAGGAAATGTCCGGCGGCCACGTCGAACTGGTAGTCGGCGTGCAGCGCGATCCGGTCTTCGGCATGATCGTCATGGTCGGTTTCGGCGGCATTCTGGTCGAAGTGCTCAAGGACGTCACCTTTCGCAGGGCTCCCTTCAATCCAAATGAGGCAAAAGCCATGCTGGACGAGCTGCGAATGAGCGCAATCCTTGACGGTGTGCGCGGCAAACCGGCGGTCGACCGCGAAGCGATCGCGGCTTTGCTCTCGCGGCTGTCGCATTGGGCAAGCTCGATGGAGCCTCGCCTCTCCGAACTGGATCTCAATCCGGTTCTGGTCGGCGAAGACGGACCGAGCGTCGTCGACTGTGTCATGATTTTCGAGGATCGCCTCACGTCAATGCCGGACGCCGGGGTAGATGAGCCTGCCTGACGGGCTGCTGTGGGCCGCGCCGATCCTTGTCCTCGCCTATGCGATTTACGGATTGACCGGATTTGGCTCCACCATCACAGGTCTGCCACTGCTGCTGTTCTTCCAGCCGATAACGGTCGCTTCACCGGTCATGCAGCTTTTCGACATAGTTGCCGGACTGCTCGTCGGTGTACGCAGCCGAAAGTCGGCGGCGCTTGGCGAGCTTGCACGGTTGTTGCCGTTTTCCGCAATCGGGATTGCTGCGGGATTGGTCGTTTTCAGTTATGCGCCGGAATATCTCCTGAGGCTTACGCTCGGCTTCTTCCTCATCAGCTATTCCGCATGGTGCTTCCTCAATCGCGGATCGGCGCCGATCGTATCTAGCCGCTGGGCAATCTTGGCCGGACTGAGCGGAGGCGTGTTCACGGCCCTGTTTGGCACCGGCGGCCCCATCTACTCCATTTATCTGTCTCGACGCCTTCGTGACCTCGCCGCCTTTCGCGCCTCGATCAGCATCTTCGTGATGACGGTCGGCCTTTGCCGTTTATCGTGGTTCGTTTTCGAAGGCTATTACTTCCGGGGCGCAATGCTGACGCTTCTTGCATATCTTTTCCCATGCATGCTTTTCGGACTGTTTATCGGGAACGCATTACGAGGCAGAGTGTCAGCGCAGACAGTCCTGCACGTCGTCTGGACGATGCTCCTGGTCGCCGGCCTTGGACTTGTTTTTCGGCAGTGAGGTTCTCCCCATCACCTGTTGACCAGGCCGGGATAGGGGATCGGGATAAAATCGTTCTCCGTTTCCATCCATGCGGAAAGCTCAGCCAACAGTTTGTTTCGTGTGCTTCGATGGCTATCCAGTTCGAAAAGATTGTGCAGCTCGCCTGGGTCCTCCGCCAGGTCAAACAGTTCGAACATCGGCCGTCCTCCACCGTAAAAGACACCGTATTCTTTCCTTAGACGCTTGACGCCGATTTCTTCGATCAGCGCCTTTTCCTCTTTCCATGGAATATCGGTCTGGCCATACGGATAACGCGGAATGGCGTTGTAAACGAGCTTGTAGCGACCAGAGATGATCGCTCTCCCAAGATCAAATGCAATGGCGTTGTTGCCTGCGAGGCCAGTTCCGTGGGATCCACGCACGGCAAAAACAGCGCGGTCCGGAGTGATTTCATTCGTGCTGTTCAACAGACTGACGCCGTCCAGATCTTCAGGCGCCGGCGCGCCCGCGAGATCGAGGATGGTCGGCATGAGATCGACTCCGGAAACCAGCGCATCGTGCACTTCGCCGCCGCCCTCGCCGCCCGGCAGGCGGACAATCAGGGGAACGTGTATTCCCTTTTCATAAAGCGTGCCCTTGCCCCGGTACACGGCGGCACCGTTGTCGCCCATGAATATGATGGCGGTGTTATCCAAAAGCTCAGAGCCGCCAAGCACTTCCATGATTTGGCCAACAGTGACGTCCAGACGATTAACCTCACCGTAGTAGCTCGACAGTGAACGGCGGACGATTGCGGAATCCGGAACACCGGACGGCAATGAGATCGCTTCAGGATCCGGTTCAAATTGCGTGGCCGTCGATGGTCTGTGGGGATCGGAAAAACCGATCTGCAGGAAGAAAGGCCGGTCCACGGGACGCGCGGAGAGGAATTCCGAAACAAGGTCGGCCGAAGCCTCCGGTCGAATCGATAGATAATCCAGCCGGCGCGAAAACGTATCGCCAAGTGGACCGAGGCGGCCGTCATCTTCTACCCTCGTGCCGTTGAGGTGATGCCCGCGTCCGACCATGCCGACGAAATAACCGCTTCTCTTGAGGATGTCGAAGACGGTCGTCGTTTCTTCGGCAAGCGCAGCGGAAAAGCGCACGACGCCCGTCGAGAGCGGCCAGAGGCCGGTCGCAATCGACGCTCGTGACTGGACGCATTGCGGCGCGGTTACATAGGCCCTCCTAAACAGATGCCCCTGGCGCGCAAGTTCGTCCAGAGACGGAGTATCGAGATCCGGGTTTTCGTAGATCGAAAGATCCGGATAACTTTGATCGTCAGACAACATCAGGACAATATTGACGCGGGACGTCTGCGCAAAGGCGAACCCGGCCGACAACAGCACGGCGCAAAACCCGAAAATGACGCCAGGCAAAAAACAACGCATGAAATTCCACTCCTGAAAAAGCAGCAGTATCTCTCAAAGCTTGCGAAAATATAATCAATATGCAACAGAAAGTTGCACCAAGCGAGGCGTCGTCTTCGGTGAATTGAAAACCCGATGCGCACTGATCTAGGAGGACGACAGCAGACCTGATTTTTCCGCGTCGCCAATGGCCGGATCACATATTTGGCAATCAATAATTTTTCATTCAAATCAATTACCAGCACAGCCGATGAACTGCAGAACTATCTGGACCTATTGGGAAAACAAGACCGGCAAGCATACGCCCGGATACATAAATCTTTGCCACGAAACCGTTCGCAAAACGAATCCGGATTGTCTTTTCGTGGTGCTTTCGCCCGAAAACCTCCACCATTATCTTCCGCCGCTGCCCATTGCGATCAACAATCTCATTCCGAAGAACGCCGTCGAACCTTCGCTCGCGCTGAAAGCCGACATTATACGCGTGCAGATACTCAAAGCGCATGGCGGAATATGGATCGACTCCGATTGCATTGCCCTCGGACGGCTCGATCATCTCTTCGGGATCCTCGAACGAAAGGGATTTTTCGCAATCGAAAAGAGCGGCCCCAATGGCGTTTTCTATGCAAACAACCTCATTGGCTCGGCGGCCGGCGGAAACATCATCAGCGCTTATGCCGACAAGCAAGTCGGGCTGGTGACGGACAAACAGAGATCCGGCGCGACGTATGACTGGATTGAGCTCGGTTCAACAATGCTCACCCGCATTGTTCAGGACCACCTTGCGACGGACTTCGAACCGCTGGAGGAAGCGCTCTACCACCCGCTCGGTTTCCAGGATCACGAGAATTTTCTGCTCATCGACTACAACGGATCGACACGCCCCGAACTCGATGCATGCCACACCGTGATGCTCTACAACAACCTGTTCCCGGACAGCCTGAAAGGCATGACCGAGCAACAGTTGCTGGCGTCGCCGACGATGCTCGGTTCGATTCTACGCAGCGTCATTACGGATACGCCAGAGCACAACTGCCCATCCACGCGGATCAGTTCGAGAAAACCGGTCGGATATCGCGACATCGCATTGATTTTCTCTACCCTGCGGAGACCGGAGTCCTCCAAGCAGTTCGTTCAGTCCGTTCGAAGATATCTGCCGCCCGAGATCACGATCCACATCGCGGTCCAGGGCGATGACCTCACCGATTATCAGGCGCTGCAAAATTCGCCCGGCGTGAACCTTTATCCCGTGCCGGAGGATTACGGGCTTTCAGCGTCGCGAAACCTCCTGCTCGACAACACAGACGAACCCGTCATTTCTCTCTGCGACGACGATTTTCTCGTGACGCCGCGCACGAGGCTGGATGTGGCGCTGGCGATCTGGAACGAACATCCGGAAATCAAAATCCTCGGCGGTATGTTCGAGAATTTCAACTATTCCGAAGATGGTGAACTGACAAACCGTCGTTACACGAGCTTCGACCACAAAATCGTTGATCACAAGCTCCTGCCGGACACGAAGATTTTCATCCCTCAACAGTATCTGGCGAAAGAATACCGCTATGTCGATGAGACCCACTATTTCTACTACACCGACACGGTGAACAATTTCGCCCTGATGGATCGCGCCTTTCTCGACGAGACAGGCCTGCGTTGGGACGACGACCTGAAAATTTCAGGAGAACACGAGGATTTCTATCTTACCCTGCAATGCGGGAACGCCGCGTCGCAGAACGCGGTCGCATTTACCAATGCGCTCTACGTCGAACACCACCGCCATACGAACCCGGCTTACAAATCGAAGCGAGAAAGAAAGCAGTTTCATATCAGAAGCATGGAGAAATCCTCCAGCAAAACCTGGGTGTTTTTGGGCAAACGAGTCGAAAGCGTCGAATCCGGAAATTTCAGGGAACACCAACATCCACGAAACAAGTAATTTGAGACATGATTTATACGGAAGCTGTAAGAAATTTGCTGAACAGGAATTTCTGGGAGGGGTTGGTTACAAATGACATTCTGTGGTCCGAAAGATACCCATATCTCTACGGAGCATGCTCGAAAAACGCCTGTTCTTCGATAAAATTCAGCCTGGCGCTGATCGAAAACGATCTGGTGCATTTCGACGGAAGCCCCCATAACCGCAGGGCGACCAATCTGAAGGGCCTGTTACAGGCCAACGAACAAAAACTGTCCGCATTGCTGCAATCGCCGGACGTGTTTCGCTTCAATTTCTGCCGGGATCCCTACGCCCGTCTTGTGTCCGCTTATGAAAACCGGATCCTGACTCTGGGTCTTGAGAGCTACGATCTTGTTGATAGCGCGACGAAAGAATTCAAAAAGAACCGGACCGCAATTCTGGCGCACAAGTCAGGCAGGCATCCATCGTCTGTGGATCCCGACGAGGATATCGAATTTGGAGATTTCGTCCGTTTCATTTGCGATCAGAACTATTTCGAAATGGACCGCCACTGGTATCCGCAAGCACGGTCCATGCATGTCGATGTCATCGACTACCAATTCACGGGCAGGCTCGAGAGTTTCGATCAGGACTGGCGGATCGTTCATGAAACGATAACAGGCGGGATGAGCGCCGAGCCTGCAACGCGACTGAATTCCACCCGCAAGCGAGCGGATGGACATGAGCAGATCCCGCAGGACCTGCGACGCCTGATCGCAAAAAAATACGAAGAGGATTTCGACGCGTTTCGATATCCCACGGGATTGCGCGCTACGACCACGATGCCAAAAAACAACATCGAACAAGCGACGCCTACGAAAACCTCGAATATGAGCGCCGCGCTACCGAGAGTTCTGTTTGTAATAGATGCGAGAGACGATGCCTTTCGTCTCCGCCCGACCCTGGCCAGCATCGAAAGACTGACGTCAGCGCCTCACTCGGTTGCAGCAATTGTTTCAAGAAATTATTCCTGCTTTGCGCGCTACCTGACAAACCTGGTTGACGAAGTCGCAGAGGTTGATGGCCTGGAGCCGCTGAACTGCCTGGGATCGCTCTTCAAGGAAGCGAACACAGATCAAGACATCATTGTATTTCTAAGAGCGGGCGAAGAAGTGCCGGACCGCTTCGCCTTTCACGAAGCCTGCAATTTGCTCGCACAGCGCCCCGAAACGAAAGTTGTCGCCGGACTGAACGCCATCATCCGCTATGACGAGTGGGAGAAACCCCAAAGCCGCAAGTGGAACAACACGGCAAGCTATTTTGTCTCGAGGCCGGATGAACCCGGCGAAATCCTGATACCCACCGATTTTCTGGAACCGCCGAAATACGGCGCTGAGAACTGGCATCAGATCTGCGAGGCGTTCTGGGGGCCGTTTGTCTGTTCCCTGCGGACATTCCGCGGGATGCGTGACGCAGGCAAAGAGTATTGTTCGATGGCGGGCCTGTGTCTCGCGATGGCGCGTCAATGGAGCCTTCGTACAAACGGCGCTGTAGCGTTCTATCCGAAATTCATTGCAATCGAGAAAGTGCATGGCGCCCGCAATGCGATCAACCGGGGCTTCCCGGCTGAAGATATCAGGCAGTATTTCGCAGACAACGACAAAGGCTCGCTCGACATATTGGGACTGGAAAGCTGGATTAAGGACGCTTCAGGCAAGCTTTCCACACGCGAATTTCAGTTCATGGACGTTGATAACCGGATCATGCATGACAAGTCGCGTGAACAAACGCTGTCCTTTGCCTTTGATTCCGAATTCGGTCCAAGAACGCCGCACTGGAGCGACTTGCGACCGAAACCGAGCAGCGCATCCATCACCCCATCTGCAAACGGCTCTGTTCTTGAAGGCCAGGCGTCACCGAATGCGAACAAGTCCCGCAGGAAGTCGGAGATACAGCCTCAAACAATTGATGATGTGCGCGACAAATACGGCATTCTGATCAATGCGAACGGGTTCGAAATCATTTCAACCCGTCGGCTGGTGAGAAATGCCGCGTTCGAGTTCATTCGAAGACCGTTCCTGAAGAAGCCGCCGCCGAACAATTCGGGACCAGACATCAACTAAGCAGACTGTCTTCGAAAGGAAAGCGCGACAGCAACTCGACGCCGGTGTCTGTGATCAGAACCTGCTGCTCAAGCTTGACGCCTTCGAAACCGCCTTCCTCGCCGATATAGCTTTCCACGCAAAGCGTCATGCCCGGTTCGATCGCCCCGTCATAACCGGCGTCGGGAAAATCACCGCTGTGATAGAGATAGGGATACTCGCCGGTCATCCCGCAGCCATGGGCGGAGAGATAGTAGCGGTTGGCATGGTAGCGCTCGGGGATATCCCAGGCCTGATCGGCGTAGTCGCGAAACGACAGACCGGGCTTCAGGATGCCCATATTGTAGTTCACCTGTTCATAGGCGACCTGGTAGAGCGTCTTTTGCATTTGCGTCGGTTCGCAGGGACCGGAATGAAAGGTGCGAGAAAAATCGGAATAATATCCGTGGCAACCCACGACGTCGGTATCGAGCGCGATGAGTTCGTTTTCGCCGATGATCCGGTGAGCGGCCTCCTGAAACCACGGATTTGTCCGTTGGCCGGAGTTCAGGAGACGGGTTTCGCAGTAGTCTCCGTTTTGCTCGATGACCGACTTGTGCAGGACGGACCAGAGTTCATTTTCAGTCAGGCCGGGACGTATGGCGTCGCGCATCTTTTCAACGGCGACTTCGGTGGCGCGAAGCGATGCGTTGACGCATTTCATCTCCTCGGATGATTTGATCGCCCGAGCCATTTCAACGGGCTGCTGCGCGTCCACGATAATCAAACCATGGCTTTCGAGAGCGATGGCAGATCCGGCGTTCAGCCGCTCGAGCCCAACTGTTGCGGCAGGCCCCGCCAGTTCGGTTATGAGGCTCGCCATTTCAGCGGCCCAGCGGCGCTGGCGCGCCGCTATCTCCGGGCCGGCGGCGACGAAACTGGCTGTGATCGCCGGCCGCACCTCATCAATTGTCTCGAACCCGTCGGCCAGATGCATGCAACCCGTAAATTCGAACAATATCGATCGATCCGCCGTCAGCAGCAGATAGCGAGATGGCGCATTGCGCATCGAAAAGACCTGCATGTTGCGGGTCCCGGTCGCATAGCGGATGTTTATTGGATCGGACAGGATGACGGCGTCGACTCCATAGGCGGCCATCTGTTCGCGAACGCGGCGCTGGCGATAGGCGCGGACTGTCTTCAGATCAATGCCTTCGCTTTCCGGCGCCCGGTCCAGAAGCGCGATGCCAGATAAATCGCTACGTTCAGCGTGCCAGTCGAAATTCGCCACCTTCAACCCCAATACGATCAGCCATGCAAATTGCCCAAACGCAAACTAGCAGATGACCATCAAGGCAGAAGATTGATGAAACGACCGCAATTGTCGCAAATCGGGCTTCGAGCCTGACCGCTTTGGTCGAACGCAAGGCACAATTTAAAACTGCATCAAAAAGTCAGAATTACTCTTATAGATTGATAATTCTACCAGAGCGAATAGCGAAGAGAGAACCTGATCTCCTGGCTGGTGAAGCCGTCATCCGAGCTTTGCGTCCCTTTCGCACCGGCGCTGACAGCAGTCGAATCGTAACCGTACATGTCGCCGGAAGCGATGTCCGTGAAGCGATAACCCAAATCAGCCTTCAGATTGCGGGTGATGTCATACGCAATACCAGCCATGAGGGAATAGGTGAATCTCCAGGATCCCAATCCCTCATGAAACTGTGTCCCGAACGTCGCCCCTGCACAGTCCCCAATGCCGTTGATGCAGGTGTCTTTGGAAACATAGTTGTCGTAGTTTACATACGTCATGCCGACGCCTGCGCCAATATACGGCGTAAAGCCGGCGTAGGTTCCGAGATCGACGTAGCCGTTGACCATGCCGCCGCGCGCCGTGAAGTCTGCTTCGCCGGAGCGTGAGCATCCGGTGCCGTCCGGTCCGCCAGGCAGTGCGAGACATGGATAGGCGGAAACGCCGGTTCCCGAAAAATCGCCGCCAAAGGCGTTGAACATGGCCTCTGCGCGAAACCAGTCGGTAAACTGGTACCCGGCTCCAAGACCATAGGTGAAATCCGAATTGAACTCGGACGAATTGTATGGCTGATCGTAATAATCGAGCGTAAATGGGTCGAAGACCCGGTAGGATGAAGCCGATCCGTTGAATGATACATTGTAGCCGACATCGCCCCGCAGATACCAGCCGCTGCCAATCTCGACCGGAACGGTGTTCGGGAGTTCCGGAGCGTAGAGAATATTGTCCAGGTCTGCTGCGCCTGCAGGCGCGGAGGCGCAAAGGATGAGCGTCACGACAAGCGCCGGTTTTCTGACTTGAAACACCATGAACGATACCCCCTTGTATCGGCGTACGGAATAACTGCTTTGCCGACATCCTATCCGCGCACTGGTTAAGTTGCGGTTAAGCATGTTTGTTAAGGAGCTTTCTTTACCGATCATTATCCATAACTGCGCGCGCCAGCAAAAACGCCGCCTGCTCGGCAGACGGCGGTTGCTGAATCAGGGGATCGTTGCTGCTGAATTACTTGTAAACGATCGGCTCGTAGGGAACGTAAGGTTCCGGAGTGCAGTCGCGGCCCGGATAGAACCTCAACCCGGCGATAGCCGAATGTATGTTGATGCCACGGTCGTAGCCAGGACCGCCGCCGGCGGCGTATCCAAACATTTCACCGCCATCGATATGCTGGTAGCGATAGGAGACGTCGCCCACGATATCACACCGGAACTGATAGGAAACGCCAGCCGACAGCTGATAGGTGAACCGCCAGTTGCTCTGTCCCTGGTGCGGAATGAGAGGATCGCAATTGAATGGATTCCCGGTTTCGCAACTCTGATTGTTGAGATTGCCGTAGGAGACGTAGCTTCCGCCGAGGCCGGCGCCGATGAACGGGATTATGCCCGATGATCCATCGCTCCAGAAATCGAAATCCACATAGGCGCTGGCCATGATGGAATAGGCGCTCCAGCTGGAGGAGTCGGTTGACACACAATCGATCGCAACCCCGCAGGATCCGCTCGTCGAGCCACTGAAATCAGCGCTGGCGTTGTAGGAGAGGCTGAGTTCCGTCCGCAGGAACCGGTTGATCTGATAGCCCGCAGCGCCTTCGATCAGCCAGGTTTCGGACAGATCGTGTTCGTCGAAAGTGCCCCATGTGCCGGGCAATGTGTAGTCTATGCCGTCGATGATCGGCCAGGAATAACCGGCGCCCACCCGGAGATAGAAACCGTCCAGGATAACATTCGTCGATCCGCGAATTTCAGCGTCATAGAGGGGAACCGGCTCGACAGGCGGTTCTTCGATCTTGTCGGCGGCCCAGGTTGGTCCGGCAATGAGGGAGACGCTTATTGCAAGACCCAAATATTTAATCATAACATACTCCAAACGTACTATTGCGGCATTGCGCCCGCTCGCAACAGGTTCGACACGCCTGATTATCAAAGCAAAAGGTTAAAACGTCGTTAGCTATAACGGTTCACCTTATTGAATAAAAATAGCTATAAAAAACAATAGCCTGACGATTTCTTATTCGGCCAGTAAACCCGACTTCGGGATCAAGAGATATTCTTTCTGTTTTAGTACTATTTGGTCGAAGCAATTTTTGGTTGCCGACCATGCGAGCCATGACGCGGCTTTGCCGACCCACAACCATCAGGCAAGGCAGTCAGCGCAAAGTCCGCAAAACAGGAAAAGCAAGCCGGAAGAACGGCAACTACGCGACGGCTTTCACGCCAGCGATCGTGTCGACAAGTTCGTCGACGACCTTCTCGACGAGAACGCGATCGTCGCCTTCCGCCATAACCCTGATCAGGGGCTCGGTTCCGGACGGGCGAATGACCAGCCGGCCCGACTTGCCGAGAGTTTCGGTAGCTGCATCGATGGCGGACTTAACATGGGCGTCTTCCAGCGGCTTGCCGGCGGTGACGCGCACATTTTTCAATATTTGCGGAACCGGATCAAAACGATGGCATATCTCGCTGACGGGTCTGTCCATGCGCTGGACGCAGGCGAGTATCTGCAGGGCCGCGACCAATCCGTCTCCGGTCGTTGCGTAGTCCGAGAGAACGATGTGACCCGACTGCTCGCCGCCGACATTGAACCCGCCTCCCCGCATCCGTTCCACGACATAGCGATCGCCGACCTTGGTTCGCTCCAGCGACATGTCGCGTTCTTCCAGAAAACGCTCGAGACCCAGATTCGACATGACGGTGGCCACGATGCCGCCGCCTGTCAGGCGCTTGTCACGGGACCAGGATTCGGCGATGACAGCCATGAGTTGATCGCCGTCAACGACCGACCCTTTCTCGTCCACGATCAGGACGCGATCAGCGTCGCCGTCAAGAGCGATGCCGATATCGGCCCTGACTTCATGCACCTTGCGCGCCAGCGCGACCGGATGGGTCGAACCACATTCGTGATTGATGTTAAGGCCGTTCGGCTCATTGCCGATCGTAATGACTTCAGCCCCCAATTCCCACAGAACGGCGGGCGCGACCTTGTAAGCGGCGCCGTTGGCGCAATCCACCACCACCCTTAATCCGCTCAGGGACACTTTCTTGGGCATCGTCCGCTTGGCGAACTCGATATAGCGGTCGTGAACGCCGTCAATGCGTTTGGCGCGTCCGATGTTTTTCGAACTGGTCAACTGGCTTGAAATATCGGCGTCGATGAGCCGCTCGATCCGCATCTCAAGTTCGTCGGAAAGTTTGTAGCCGTCCGGCCCGAACAATTTGATCCCGTTGTCCTCGTACGGATTGTGGGACGCCGAGATCATCACGCCGATATCGGCGCGCAGTGACCGCGTCAGCATGGATACGGCGGGTGTCGGAATGGGACCAAGGAGAAAGACGTCCATGCCCGATGCGGTGAAGCCCGCGACCATGGCGTTTTCCAGCATATATCCGGAAAGTCGGGTATCTTTGCCGATGACAACGCGGTGACGATGGTCGCCTCGACGGAATACCGCGCCAGCGGCGAGCCCGACGCGCATCGCCGTGTCCGGCGTCATTTTGCCTGAATTGGATTTTCCGCGGATACCGTCTGTTCCAAAATACTGGCGCGCCATTTGATCCCCCGACTGTAGAAGCGACCGCCGCGTTATTGCACATAACGCGGAAATACGGCCTTCATAATCTGTTACAGTCCGTATCAGACGAATGGCCGCAAACCGGCCATCACCTTATAGTCCAAGAATTGACGGTCCGTTACCCGCCTATGGGGTCTGCGGCTCCATGCCGGCGTCGGGCTCGTCGTCCGACTTCTTGCTGCCCTCTTCCTGGCTTTTCGCGCCGGTCTTGGGAACGGTGGAGCCGCGCGAGGGAGGCGTATCATCGCCGAGATCGCGCGACGGCTTCTCACCGCGAATCAGCGCCTTGATTTCGTCACCGGAAAGCGTCTCGTACTCAAGCAGACCTTCAGCAAGCGTTTTGAAATCCTCGTTCTTGTCAGTGAGGATCTGTCGCGCCGTGCTGTAGGCCTCGTCGATCAGACGATGGATTTCCCTGTCGATTTTCTGCGCAGTGGCCTCGGAAACATTCTTCTGCTGAGCGACCGAGTGGCCGAGGAACACTTCCTGCTGATTCTCGCCATAGGCCACCTGGCCGAGTTCATCGGAGAATCCCCATTGCGTGACCATCGCACGGGCAAGCTTGGTGGCCTGCTCGATATCGGAGGAAGCGCCGGAGGTGATGTTGTCTTTTCCGAAGGTGATTTCTTCGGCGACGCGACCGCCCATCATGATCGCCAGACGGGAGATCATGTACTTGTAGCTCATCGAGTAGCGATCGCCTTCGGGCAGTTGCATAACCATGCCAAGAGCACGGCCGCGCGGAATGATCGTCGCCTTGTGCACCGGATCTGCGGTTTCCACATTGATCGCGACGATGGCGTGACCGGCCTCGTGATAGGCGGTCAGCTTCTTTTCTTCCTGGGTCATTGCGCTGGAGCGCCGCTCGGCGCCCATCATGACCTTGTCCTTGGCGTCCTCGAATTCGAGCATGGTCACGAGCCGCTTGTTGCGCCGCGCCGCCATCAGGGCCGCCTCGTTGACCAGGTTCATCAGATCGGCGCCGGAGAAGCCGGGCGTGCCGCGGGCGATCACCTTCAGGTCGACATTCGGCGCCAGCGGCACGTTGCGCACATGGACCTTGAGGATACGCTCGCGTCCGATGATGTCCGGATTCGGCACAACGACCTGACGGTCGAAACGGCCGGGCCGCAACAGCGCCGGGTCAAGCACGTCGGGACGGTTTGTCGCAGCGATCAGAATGATGCCCTCATTGGCCTCGAAACCATCCATCTCGACCAGCAACTGGTTGAGGGTTTGCTCGCGCTCGTCATTGCCGCCGCCGAGACCTGCGCCGCGATGCCTGCCGACGGCGTCGATTTCGTCGATGAAGATAATGCAGGGCGCATTCTTCTTGGCCTGTTCGAACATGTCGCGGACACGGCTCGCGCCAACGCCGACGAACATTTCCACGAAGTCGGAGCCAGAAATGGTGAAGAAGGGAACAGCGGCCTCTCCGGCCACCGAGCGGGCAAGCAGGGTTTTACCTGTTCCGGGCGGTCCGACGAGCAGAACGCCACGCGGGATCCGGCCGCCAAGCCGCTGAAACTTCTGCGGGTCGCGCAGGAATTCGACGATCTCTTCGAGATCTTCCTTGGCTTCGTCGACGCCGGCCACGTCGTCGAAAGTCACCCGTCCGTGCGATTCGGTCAGAAGCTTGGCTTTCGACTTGCCGAAGCCCATCGCGCCTCTGGAGCCGCCCTGCATCTGACGCATGAAGAAAATCCAGACGCCAAGAATAAGCAGGATGGGCAGCCAGGACAGGAGAAGTCCGATGAAACTGTTGGATCCGTCGTTTTCAGGCGCTGCGCTGATGCTGACGCCCCTGTCCTCCAGACGCTGAACCAGACCGGTGTCGCCAGGAGAATAGGTTCTGAAAGAGCGATTGCCTTCTGCATATTTGCCGGAAATCGTCTCGCCAACGATCTTGACGCTCCGGATGCGGCCATTGTCGACATCCTGGAGGAAATCCGAGTAGCTGATCTCGTCGGACGTGCCACGTGCGCCGGGGCTGTTGAACATGTTGAACAGCGCTATGAGCAGAAGCGCTATGATCGCCCAGAGGGCAAAATTTCTGAAGTTAGGATTCATTCGGTTCCCCGGAACACCGGCAAGCCCGCTGCTTCCGGGCGCCTTGACGAAATTTACGTGCCCCTAACATAGGTTTCTCTTGTACCCTTGCCAAGACCATCATCGGGCCAAGTGGGACTACAGGTTAATAACATCCGGTAGTTGTTGGCCTTATATACGCAACGGCGGCGCCGAATAATCGGGCGCGCCGAACAAATTCGCGCACGTTCGGGCTATTGTCATGTCAAATTCAGGCAAAAACAGGTCGAATGGAGCAAGAATCCGCGCAATTTCGGCCGGTGGGCTCTCTCCCGCTGGATCTCCAACGACGCTGCAGGCCGGAAGCGCCGGAAGCGCCCGCGCAAGAAGGCCCTTTGGCAGCGCCGTGAAATTACCTTCCATCTCCAATTCGTCTTCTTCAACGCCACGGGGAGCCACAATCATGGTCCTGCCAGGCGACGGATTTGCGATCTCGTAGCGTCCGTCCCAGATCTGACTGTCGCCCGGTTCTAGCCGGACTGTCGGTACGTTGCGGTTTTCGCGATAGACAGAAAGCAGATCGCCATGCTTCTCTATGACGCATCTACCGGCCGTCATACGCCCCCCGGCGCTCACCAGAGCAAATTGCCCGACGCGGTCCATCAGTTCTGCGCCGGGTAAATGCTGACGCCCGCCCATGATCGCAAGAAGAAACGCCAGCGCCTGTCTCCAGGCGCGCTCGTCCCGCGGCGGAATTTCCATGCGCGCGAGCGCCGGGTGCGGCGTCGAAACGGCGCCCTCGATGACACGGGCGATCTCAAGGGCGCCCGCCGTTCTTTCCGATGCGCTCTCTTCGATTTTCGCTATGTCATCCTGGAACCGCCGCATGTCCTGTCGGATGCGCACGCGTTCGAAACGCCTGTCCTCGTTGCTTGGATCGTCGATCCAGCGCTTGCCGCAGTTTTCCAGATAACGCCGCAGGTCAGACCGGCGCACGCTCAGCAGCGGACGCAGAATCCAGAAGTCACGCTGGTAGAGAACGCTTTGCGCCATTCCGGACAGACCGCGACCCGGATTTCTCATTCCGCGCATTTGCACGGTTTCAACCTGGTCGTCGGCGTTATGGGCGGTCGCAACGCAATTGACGCCGTGCGCCATCGCGGTCTCGCGAACAAGCCTATACCGCGCAAGCCTGGCCTCGTTCTGCAGCCCGGTCGCCGGCTTCAAGCCTTTCCACGTTGCAATGACATGGTCGACATCGAGTGCGGCGCACCAGGCCGCGACCTGACGGGCTTCCGCGTCCGAACCGTCGCGCAGGCCGTGATCGACGGTAATCGCCAGCAGACAGGCAATTTGCCGGCGATTGCGGGCCTCGACGAGAAGATTGAGAAGAGCGATGGAATCTCCGCCGCCTGATATGGCGACTGCAAGCGGCCGATCCGGACCCAGCCGGTTGACGAAGATGCGTACGGCTTCCTCTGGAGACATGGTCAGGTCTCCGGAGTGGAACATCAGCAGCTCATGGCGCCCTGTTCTATCGCCACTTTCTTTTTCAAGGCGTCTGAAGCCTTGGGATAGCGCAGCAGAACTTCCCGATAGGTCGCACAAGCCGTATCGCGGTTATCGAGAGCGGCAAGCGACATGCCGAGTTTCAGCAGCATTTCCGGAGCTTTGGCGGATTGCGGAAACTGCTTGTGGGCGGTCAACAGGGTTCGCGCCGCAACATTGTACTGCCCCTGCGCATATTGCGACTCGCCCAGCCAGAAATAGGCGTCCGAGATCTTTGGAGAATCCGGATAATCCTGGATAAAGCGCTGAAAATCCTGTTCCGCAAGCGCATAGTCGCCGGAAAGGATGTTGCCGTAGGCGGCGTTCCAGAGCTGCTCACTGCCGGTTTCAGGCAGCGCTGCCGTCTGTGTCTGATCGGTGTTTGTCGGCGAGTCGAGTTCACCGCCCTGCAGGGTGTCCTGATCGAAGGTCAGTTCGCCCAGCGTTCCTTCGACGCGATCCTGATCAGACGAGCCTGTCACGCTGTCCATTGCAGCGACATCCGTGTCGTCTTGGCGCGCAGGCGCGGCGTCACCGCGGCGGCCGCCGCCTTCGAGTTCCTGGAAGCGGTACTCATTGTCTTCCTGCATCCGGCGCATTTGCTCCTGCATTTCCAGAAGCTGGAAACTCAACTCTTCGATGCGGCCGTTCAGCGCTCTGATCTGTTCTTCAAGCTGACCAACGCGGAAGGACATGTCGCCCGCCTGCGCCAGGATGACCGGCGCGGCCGGGCGACTTTCCTCGCCGGAAACGCCGCCCTGCGTCGCCTGATACAAGGATCCGAAATTCGTCATCGGACTGGCGGAAAAAGACTGCGCCGGAATCAACGCCAGGAACAACGCTGTTGCGGCGGCGATTCGAATATTCATGCCCATTTTTCCTTTCAAAATTCTCGCCCAGGAAATGGCTGGCCGACCGGAATGACCAGTCGGTCCTTTCTGTGTCTTCGACGGCCTCGTCGTCAAGACTAACCCGCCTGATTGACCGGCGAAAGCCTTGAAAATGAAGCAACGCCTGTCAGGAGCCCGCGCCACCGACGACCGTAACCGCGCGGCGGTTCTGCGACCAGCAGGAAATATCGTCGCAGACGGCCACCGGCCGCTCCTTGCCGTAGGAAATGGTCTTCATTCTCGAAGCCGCTACGCCGCGGGAGGCAAGATAGTTGCGGGTCGCCGCCGCGCGCCGGGCGCCGAGGGCAAGGTTGTACTCACGCGTGCCGCGTTCGTCGGCGTGGCCTTCAATGGTTATGCTGACATTCGGATATTGCTGCAGCCACTGGGCCTGCTTGTTCAACGTCGCCGCCGCATCGGGCCGAATCGCCGCAGAGTCGGTGTTGAAGAAAATCCGGTCGCCCACATTCAGCGTGAAATCCTGGCGCGAACCTGGCGCGGCGTTGCCGCCCAGTCCCAGTTCGCCCGGATTGTTGGGCATTGATTTGTTGGACGAACATCCGGCGAGCGCGAGCGTTGCCGCCAACGCCAGCGCGACCGGATTTCGCGCGATCCTTGTCAAGGTTGTCATAGTCTGTCTCCTCGAGTTGACGACTTTTGTTCGTGATAGCGTCCGGGCATTGCCTTGTGGCGCTCTTTCTTGATGTTTTCCCTGTTCATTCCAGCAATGGCGACCAGGCCGGATCGGAACCGAAGTTCGGCGTGTCGATCCTCTGTTCATTGTAGCCTGTCAGATCAATGGAATAGAGTTGCGGTCCGCCGGCGCCCGCCGGCTGCCTGAAGAACATGATGACGCGGCCATTTGGCGCCCAGGTCGGTCCTTCATTGTGAAATCCGGTGGTCAGAATACGTTCGCCCGAACCGTCCGGTCGCATGACGCCGATGGAGAACTTGCCGCCGGACTGCTTTGTAAAGGCGACAAGGTCTCCGCGCGGCGACCAGACCGGCGTCGAATAGGACCCGTCCCCGAAGGAGATCCGCTTCTGATCGCTGCCGTCGGCGTTCATGACATAGAGTTGCTGGCGACCCCCGCGATCGGATTCAAAGACGATCTGACGTCCGTCCGGAGAATAGGAGGGAGAGGTGTCGATAGCGGTCGTGTTCGTCAGCCTCGTGGTCGACCGGGAGCGGAGATCCATCGTGTAGATATTGGCGTTGCCGCCCTGCTCCAGGCTCATGATCACTTTCTGGCCGTCCGGAGAAAAGCGCGGCGAGAAGGTCATGCCCGGGAAATTGCCGACCAGTTCGCGCTGGCCTGTCTCCAGTTGCAGAAGATAGACGCGCGGCTCGCCATTGGCGAAGGACATGTATGTCACTTCCTGACGGTTGGGCGAGAAGCGCGGCGTCAGGACAAGGTCGTCGCCCTGGGTCAGAAACCTCAGATTGGCGCCGTCCTGATCCATGATGGCCAGCTGCTTGCGGCGATCGTTGCGTGGCCCGGTTTCCGAAACGAACACGACGCGCGTGTCGAAATAGCCGCGCTCGCCCGTCAGGCGCTGGTAAATCGCATCGGCGATGATATGCGCGACGCGACGCCAGTTCTCGGGCTGGGTGAAGAATTGCTGACCGATCAGTTGTTGTGCAGCGAATGTGTCCCACAGGCGGAACTCTGTTTTCAGGCGACCGTCCGCCTCGCGGGTAACGCGTCCGACGACGATCGCCTGGGCGTTGATCACCCTCCAGTCCTCGAATCGCGGCGCGACGTCCGGATTGGTGATTTTCTGGATAAAGGCGTTCGGATCGATTGGCGCAAAAAGACCGGACCGACGCAAATCGGCGGATATGACTTCGGAAATCTGCCGTCCGATTTCGTCATTCGAGATGAACTCCGTCACCGCGATCGGCAGCGGTTCGACATTGCCCTTGTTGATGTCGATTTCGACCAGAGCGTTTGCCGGCATCATGGCGGCGAGCATGATCGTCAAGGCGCACAGAACAATCGCCGGACCGTTCCCCGCTCTCTGTTTCATTCTGCTCAAGCTTTTATAAAACATCGGCTTCCATTACTTTCTAGAACATCTGACTGGGGTCGAAGTTCAAAACGACATTCGACCAGACCCCGTATTTTTCGATCGGCAGTTCATAGGGTTCGCAACGCAGAACAGCACGGCGTACGCTGTCGGAAAGCGTTCTGCGCGCCGTATCGGTTCCGCCCCGCGCGTCAACCTGCGGCTGACCGTCAATGTAACCCGACTGGTTCAGGTTCATCCTCACCTGGATTCGCACATCCTCCGCGCCCGACATTCCGGCGACGAGCTGCCAGCAGCTTTCCACCTTGCGCCTCAGGGCGTCGATTTCGCTGATGGAAAGCGTTTGCGCGACCTGCTGGGTGTCCGATCCGAGACTGGCCTGCTCACGGCTGCGCGCAGCGCCCCCGCCGGCGGTGTCCTGCCGGTTCAGCAGCGCCTCGATCTTGTCGGCGTCGAAATCACTCTGCTGCCGGGCGGCGACCTCGGTTCGCTTCGGCGGCTCTGGCCGCGCCTTCGGCGTTGGTATCCTCTCGGGCAGAGCGGCTTCTTCCGGTTGTGGCTGCTCGATCGGCTCTTCCACGGGCCTCGGAGAGACTTCCCGCGGCTTGTCCGGCAGGGATGCGATCTCCGTCGCCGCCTGCGGCTTCTGCGCTTCCGCCGGCTCGACTTCCGCTTTGGGCTCGGGAACCGGCGCCGGTTCGCTGGCTGGCGCCGACGCCGTCTCGATCGCCTTCTCCACTGTCAGATCGGCCTTTTTCTCGGTGTCCGCAGATTTCAGGTCCACCGTGTTGTTTCCAATGGTCTGCGCGTCCTCGACGGGCTCCGGGCGCACCGTCGGCGTGGGCGCCGCGATCTCGCGCTCCGGCTCATCCTTCACGCCCTGCTGGACCTGAGTGATGGACGATACCGGAATGATATCGACCGGAAGCGCCTCGACATCGGCCACATCATGCGATTTCGGAGGCGACAGGACGATCAGCCCCCAACCGAGAAGCACGGCGTGCAATATCGTTGATATGAACAGGCCAATCTTCATTGACGGGGTTCACCCCTCCTGCTCCTGGAGCGTGACGAGACCGAGATTGCGATATCCGGCGGACGAGATGCGCGCCATGACCTTCATCACCGTTCCGTAATCCGCATTGCGGTCGCCGCGCACATAGATGCGCTCCTGATAGCCGGTCGTTGCAATCGCCTGGAGTTTGGCGACGATCTCGTCGAAAGGCACCTCGGTTTCCTGAAGGAAGATCTGGCCCTGATCGTTCACCGAAATGGTGATCGGCTGGGTCTCGGAATTGAGGGCGCTCGCGTCGGTTTCCGGCAGATCGATGGGAACGCCGACCGTCAACAACGGCGCCGCGACCATGAAGATGATCAGAAGGACGAGCATGACGTCGACGAAGGGCGTCACGTTGATCTCGGCCATTGGTTTCATGCGCCGGCCGCGGCGTCCCGAAGACCGGCCTCGTTTGGCGCCCATCATGCTTCCCGCGGCGATAGCCATGGTCGAAAACTCCTACTCCGCCGCCTGGCGGGACTGCATGCGTTCGTCGATCTGGCGGGACAGAATACCCGAGAACTCGTCGGCGAACCCTTCCATGCGCGCCGTCAGCTTGCCGGCGTCGCTGGAAAATTTATTGTAGGCGATGACCGCGGGGATGGCCGCGAGCAGGCCGATCGCGGTCGCCAGAAGCGCCTCCGCGATACCGGGGGCGACGACGGCGAGGTTCGTCGATTTCGAGCCCGCGATCGCCTGAAACGACGTCATGATGCCGACAACGGTTCCGAACAGGCCGATGAACGGCGCCGAAGCGCCGATCGACGCAAGGGAGCCGAGACGGGCCTCAAGGCTTTCCGTTTCCCGGGCGAGCGCCACGTCCATCGCCTTGTCGATGCGCATTTGCAGGCCCATTGGAGAGCGAGCGCCGCGCTCGAAGGATTTTTTCCACTCCCGCATCGCCGAGACGAAAATCGTGCCCATGCCGGTCGTCGTGCGATCCTGCAGGGACTGATAAAGCTCTTCCAGAGACTGCCCCGACCAGAACATCTGCTCGAAACGGTCATACTGGCGACGCGTGCGCCCATAACTGAAAGACTTGTCGACAATGATCGCCCACGTCCAGATCGATGCGCCGATCAATCCGAGAATGACAATCTTGACGACAATGCCCGCCTGCATGAACAGCGACCACAGAGTGATGTCACCTGTAGCAGCCAATCCTACCTGTTCCATTCAACTTACCTTCGAATCCGAGCGTCCGGACAATGCGCGCACCTTAAAAACCGGCGTCAAATTGCGCATGTCCACGCAATATTCGGCAGATTGGAAAATCCGATATGTCCACTCACCCGCCAATTTGTGTCGCGACAAACTTTGGTCAAAGGAAGGCGCAACCGATCGCGCCATCCTCCGCCCGATCATTAAGACATATTTATGGTTAATGACAGGTTATGACAATAAAACCGGGCTTTCGCGGCATTTTACCGCCGTTTGAGATTTCAGCCTGAAAACAGAGCGGAAAGGCCGTCCGGCAGCCGTCTGACCCGGCCTTCCCCGTTGACCACCGCCACGGTGACGGCGGCCGTCAGGAGCAGCCTGTCCCCGATCCTGATTTCCTGGTCGAGTTCCAGCCGCGCCCCGGTGGCCCTGCGCGTACGGGTTCGGATTTCGACGATGTCGTCCATCCGTGCAGCAGCGAGGAAATCGATCAGCATACGCCGCACGACAAAGGCGGCGCTGCCGTCCTCGTCGCCCATGCGCATATCGCCCTGGGTGATTCCGAGGCAGCGCAGATAGTCGGTCCGGCCCCGCTCCAGGAAATGCAAATAGCGGGCATGATAAACCACGCCGGAAAAATCGGTGTCTTCGTAGTAGACACGCTGCATCAACCGGTGACCGTCTTCGGCGATCGTTCCCGCAAGCGTGAGAGACAACGCAACCTCCTTCTGCAAGCGCCTTTGCGCGACCCGACGGACCATATTTCCGCTGGAAGAGCAATGGCAAGTGCTTGATGCGACCGCCGAATTGTGGAAAGAGCCATTGCAATCCTGACACATTCCGGCGCTAACGCTTTTTCGGAATCGAGGGATTTGCCGCGCGAACCGGACGGCGCTGGCCGCAGCACTTCCGGATGCAGACCGATACCGGAAAGCGAACGGCGTGTCGTCGCCTTTCGGACCATGCATCGCACAGATGCGCAAACGGAGATGAATTGGATGAAAATTGCTATTCTCGGTGGCGACGGATTCGTCGGCTGGCCCACATCGCTGCACCTGTCGCAACTAGGACACGACGTCCACATCATCGACAATCTGAGCCGGCGATGGATCGACACGGAACTCGGCGTGCAGTCGCTGACGCCGATGGACTCCATTCAGGAACGGACCCGCATATGGCATGAGGAAACCGGCCGCCGGATCCATTTCCATCTGATCGACATCGCGCGGGACTACGATGTGCTGAAGAACTGGCTGACGGAAAACCAGCCGGACGCCATCGTCCACTTTGCCGAACAGCGCGCCGCGCCCTATTCGATGAAATCCGACCGTCACAAGAACTACACCGTCAACAATAATGTCAACGCGACGCATAATTTGCTGAATGCGCTTGTCGAAACCGACACGGACGCGCATCTCATCCATCTCGGCACCATGGGCGTCTATGGTTATTCGACTGTCGGAGCCGCCATTCCCGAAGGCTATCTGCCGGTTGGCATCGAGACGATGGACGGCGCCACCGCAACCCAGGAAATCCTGTATCCCGCCAATCCGGGCTCCATCTATCATATGACGAAGTGCCTGGATCAGTTGCTCTTCCAGTTCTATGCGAAGAATGACGGGCTCAGAATCACTGACCTGCACCAGGGCATCGTCTGGGGCACGCACACCGACCAGACGCGACGCCACCCGCAGCTTATCAACCGGTTCGACTATGACGGCGATTACGGAACAGTGCTGAACCGCTTCCTGATCCAGGCCGCCATCGGCTACCCGCTGACGGTGCACGGAACCGGTGGGCAGACCCGCGCCTTCATCCATATCCAGGATTCGGTGCGCTGTATCGAACTGGCGCTCAAGAGCGCGCCCGAGCGCGGAGACAAAGTCAAGATCTTCAACCAGATGACGGAAACGCACCGCGTGCGCGACCTTGCCGAAATCGTCGCGCGGATCGCCGATGCGAAAATCGCCTACCTCCCGAACCCGCGCAAGGAAGCGGCCGAGAACGATCTGGTCGTCAAGAACGACCAGTTCCTGCAACTCGGCCTCAATCCGATCACCCTGGAAGAAGGTCTGTTGGAAGAGGTTGTCGATGTGGCGAAAAAATTCGCCTACCGCGTCGATCGCAGCCGTATTCCGGCCGCCTCCGCCTGGACAAAGGACATCAAGCCGACGCTCAACACCGATCCGGAAGGCAAAGCCCTGAAATCGGCTTCCTGACGCAGGCATGACCGGAGAAAGTCTTCGCGAGGACGCGCCAGCGGCACATCGCTTCGCCTATGTGACGCTCGTCACCAACGCCGACTATGCCGGCGGCGCGCTCGCCCTCGTCCGATCGATACGGTTGACGGGAACGCAGGCCGACATCGTCGTGCTGCACACCGGAGGCGTGTCGGCTGACGACCTGGCGCCGATTTCCGCGCTTGGCGCGCGTCTCGTCGCGGCGGATCTCCTGCCCACGTCCGATGCGTTCAATGATCGGCATGCACGCGCGAAGCTGCACGCCGATGCGCCCTTCACCAAGGGGCGCAAGCCCGGTTTCCACACGCCGCTCGACAATTTCGTCAAACTGAGGCTGTGGCAAATGACGCAATATGAACGTTGCGTCTTCATCGACGCCGACGCGCTGGTCCTGCGCAACATCGACAGGCTGTTCGCCTATCCGGAATTCTCGGCGGCGCCGAACGTCTATGAGACAGTCGCCGATTTTCACCGGCTGAATTCCGGCGTCTTCGTGGCGCGCCCGTCTGACGAGACTTTCGCCGACATGATAGAGAAACTCGATTCGCCCGACGCCTTCTGGCGACGCACGGACCAGACGTTCCTCCAGTATTATTTCGGCGAATGGCACGGCCTGCCGGTCTTCTACAACATGCTACAATATGTGTGGTTCAACCTGCCCGAGCTCTGGGACTGGAAATCGATCGGCGTCTTGCATTACCAGTATGAAAAGCCCTGGGAAAAGGACAACCCGAAGGCTGAACGCCTGACGCCTTTGATCGACCTCTGGAATGCGTATTATTCCGGGGAGAACATTCCCGACATCGCGAGCCTTGCCAATCCGGCCGGACAGCGCTGATGCGTGTCCTTGTGACGGGAGGAAGCGGTCTCGTAGGGCGTTTCATCGTCCGGCGACTGGCCGCCGACGACCACGATGTCACGATCGCGGGCCGGCGCGAACCGGATCAGGCCCTGTTTCCAGGAGCGGTCGACTTCCACCTTTCCGATCTCGATCCGGACGCCGACTACACATCTGTCGTGGAAGGGTTCGATTGCCTCGTCCATGCGGCCTTCTCGCATGTGCCCGGCCGTTACCGCGGCGGCGAAGGCGATGATGTCGCGGGCTTCAGGAAGCGCAATCTCGATGCGACCGTAAAATTGTTCAAAACGGCCGCGGAAAGCGGCGTGAAGCGCGGCGTCTTTCTGTCGACCCGGGCGGTTTATGGCAACCATCCGGCCGGGACAAAGTTGCTCGAAACCACATCCTGCAATCCGGACACCGAATATGGCGCCGTCAAGCGGGCCTGTGAGATACGTCTTCAGACGCTATCGCAAAATTCACCGCTTTCCGTCGCCAGTCTTCGTATTACCGGCGTCTACGGACAGTCCCCGCCCGACACAACGCACAAATGGGAAGATCTCTTCGCGGACTATCTGGCCGGAGAACCGGTCGGCGCACGCTGCGGAACCGAGGTGCACGGAGTCGATGTGGCCAGCGCCGTCGCGCTTTTGCTCGAACAGCCGGTCGAGACAGTATCGGGCGAAATCTTCAACGTGTCCGATATTCTGGTCGATCGCCATGACCTGCTCGACATGGTCAGGCTGCAAACCGGATGCTCGCATGCCTTGCCGGGACGGTCGGATAGCCTGCCGAACAGTATGGATACGGAGAAACTGCGCGGCCTCGGCTGGCGTCCGGGCGGTCTGCCTCTTCTGAAGAAATCCGTCACCGGCATGCTAACGCGCTAACGCGGTTTCTTATCGTTCCGAATCTTCCTGGAAGAGGTTGATCTGCTGCTGGGCCAGATCGCGCGGAACCTCCAGACCAAGATGCCGCCAGGCGTTGGCGGTCAGGATGCGCCCGCGGGGCGTGCGCTGGATCAGCCCCTGCTGGATCAGGTACGGCTCGATGATGTCCTCGATCGCGTCGCGTGGCTCCGACAGGCCAGCCGCAATCGTTTCTATCCCCACCGGTCCGCCGCCAAAATTGCCGGCGATCATGCCGAGATAACGGATATCGAGCTGATCGAGGCCTTTCTGGTCGACAGCGAGCCGGGTGAGGGCTTCGTCGGCGATCTGTTTCGTGACGGATTCCGCCTTGGCGACTTCCGCGAAGTCACGCACGCGCCGCAACAGGCGGCCCGCGATGCGCGGCGTGCCGCGGGCGCGACGGGCGATCTCCAGCGCGCCATCATCGGTAATCGGCAGCCCCATCAGGCGCGAACCGCGTTTGACGATGTGTTCGAGCTCCGCGATCGTGTAGAAATTCAGACGCACCGGTATTCCGAAGCGGTCCCTCAGCGGCGTCGTGAGCAGACCCAGTCGCGTGGTGGCGGCGACGAGCGTGAAACGGGCCAATTCGATCTTGACGGACCGCGCGGCCGGGCCTTCTCCAATGATCAGGTCAAGCTGGAAATCCTCCATCGCCGGGTAGAGAATTTCCTCGACGGCCGGGTTCAATCTGTGGATCTCGTCGATGAACAGAACGTCGCGGTCTTCGAGGTTCGTCAACAGCGCCGCAAGATCACCCGCCTTGGCGATCACCGGTCCGGATGTCGATCTGAAATTGACGCCCAGCTCCCGCGCCATGATCTGAGCGAGCGTCGTCTTGCCGAGCCCCGGTGGCCCCACGAAAAGCACGTGATCGAGCGCTTCCTCGCGGCCGCGCGCCGCCTCGATGAAAACCTTGAGGTTGGAACGGGCGTCCGCCTGACCGACGAAATCGTCAAGCGTCTGCGGTCGCAGCGACGTTTCCACATCTTCGCCGCGACGCTCTCCGGACACGATCCTGTTCGGCTCACTCATGGCTCAGTCCACATGTCCCGTCACTGCGCCAACTCCCGCAGGCCAAGCCTGATGAGAGCGGCCGAATCCGCATTGTCGCCAGCGTTCTTGAGCGCTGCTGCGACGGCTGATGCCGCCTGGTCTCTCGAATAGCCGAGATTGGCCAGCGCCGAAACCGCGTCGCTGACCGGACCGCTCGCCACGCCGTCGCCGATCTGCTGTTTCAGACCCATGGCGACGCCGGCGTCGCCTGTAAAGGCTGGCGCCTTGTTCTTCAGTTCGCTGACGATGCGTTGCGCCACCTTGGGTCCGATGCCCGGCGCTCTCGCGACCATCGCCTTGTCCTGCAGCGCGACCGCATTGGCGAGATCCGGCGCCGACAGGGTGGACAGCACGGCAAGCGCGACCTTCGCGCCAACGCCCTGCACGCTTTGCAGCAGCCGGAACCATTCCCGCTCGGTCGCCGAGACGAAACCGTAGAGTTTGAGCTGGTCCTCCCGCACGAACGTCTCGATCTGCAAGGTCACCGCTTCGCCGACGGAACCGAGCCCGGCCAGCGTCTGCGCCGAACAGAAGACGACATAGCACACGCCGTGAACGTCGACGAGAACGTGGTCCTCGCCGATTTCCTCGATTGTTCCCTTGAGCTTTCCGATCATTCGTCTTCTTTCGTCAGCCGGCGGCGATCCGCATCTGCAGATCCGCGCTTTTCCTGTTATGTGCGTGACAAATGGCGATGGCGAGCGCGTCGGCGGCGTCGTCGGTGTCGAACTCCGCGCGCGGCATCAAAACCCGCACCATCATGTGAATCTGTTTCTTGTCGCCGTGCCCGACGCCGATCACAGACTTCTTGACCGCATTCGGGGCATATTCGGAGACTTTGAGCCCGGCGAGCCCGGGCACCAGCAGGGCCACGCCCCGCGCCTGTCCGAGCTTGAGGGTAGCGGACGCGTCCTTGTTGACGAAGGTCGCCTCCACCGCCGCTTCATCGGGACGATAGGCGTGGAGTATCTCTGTCAGCCCCTCGTGCAGCTGGCACAGCCGCGACGCCAGATCCAGACTGCCGTCGGAACGCACCGTGCCGGACGCCACAAACCGCAACCCGTTGCCCATACTTTCGACAACGCCCCAGCCGGTGCGTCTCAAGCCGGGATCGATTCCGATGATTCGACAGGTGTCCTGTTGCGCCATGACCTCTCTTCAAGCCCGTTCGTCAATGTCAGCTATGGCATACAGAAGCGAACAAAACAAAAACATTTCGTAAATACCAACAATAAAAACCCGGATCAGCGCACCGACCCGGGTTCAGAACAACGCTGAGAATGATTGAAAATCAGGCGGTCGCGAGTTTTGACATCACGTCGTCGGAAATGTCGAAATTGGCGTAGACGTTCTGCACGTCGTCATCGTCTTCAAGCGCATCGATGAGCTTCAACAATGTTCCCGCCTTGTCCTCGTCGACTGCTGTTTCCGTTTGCGGCTTCCAGACGGGCTTCACCGATTCGGCTTCGCCAAGCGTCTCCTCCAGAGCCGTCGACACGTCGCCGATATCCTCGAAAGCACAGCTGATGACGTGGCCGTCAGGGCCGGACTGCACATCGTCGGCGCCCGCCTCGATCGCCGCTTCCATGATCGCGTCCTCGTCGCCCGCCTCCGGATTGTAGATGATTTCGCCGACGCGATCGAACATGAAGGCGACCGATCCGGTCTCGCCAAGCGTTCCGCCGTTCTTCGTAAAGCAGGCGCGCACGTTGGAGGCCGAGCGATTGCGATTGTCGGTCAGCACCTCCACGATGACGGCGATGCCGCCCGGGCCGTATCCCTCGTAGCGGATTTCCTCGTAGTCTTCACTGTCGCCGCCGGCGCCCTTGTTGATGGCGCGCTGGATATTGTCCTTGGGCATCGACTGGCCCTTGGCGTTCTGCACCGCCAGGCGCAGCCGCGGATTACCCTCGATGTCCGCCCCACCCATCTTGGCGGCGACGGTGATTTCCTTTGAAAGTTTGGAGAACAGCTTCGAGCGCTGGGCGTCCTGACGTCCCTTGCGGTGCATGATGTTCTTGAATTTCGAATGGCCTGCCATGGCGCTCCGTCCAGAGTCTTATTGTGAAATTTGCCGCCTTATAGGCAAAGACGCAGATGCCGTCCAGAAGGACCCGCTGTCGCGCGTCACATTCCTTCGAGGCGCGCGCCGCCAGCCTGCTTCCGTGAAAACTGGTTCTCTGCCTATGGACTGCGGCGCATACTCACCTATTCTTCTTTCTACGGGATCGATCAGACGGGGCAGGGACCATGACGAACTTCATGCGTAGCTCAGGCCAGGCGCTGGCCGTCATTGCGATTTTTCTCTTCACGAGCGGGATGAGCACACGACCGCTGCTGGTCCAGGGCAGCGTCGACGAAGCGCCGCGGGCGGTCTCCATTTGCCAGGCGATCGCAGGCCGGAAAAACCGCCCGCAGGCGCAGCCGGTCAATGGCGAGCCGGTTGAAAGAAATCATGTGCGTTTCACCTATGTGACGCACTCCACCTATTTTGTTGAGACCGCGGGAGGCGTCACCATCGCCACCGACTACAACGGCTATATCGGATTTCGCGATCCCCCGACCGTCGCAACGATGAACAAGGCGCATTCCAGCCACTGGACCGCCAGCCCCGATCCCGCCATCGAATACGTGCTGACCGGATGGAACCCCGAGGGCGACGGGCCGATCAAACACAGTCTGGTGGTAGGCGACGCCTATGTCCGCAATGTCACCACCGACATCAGATCGGTCTTTTCGGGCTTCGAGAAAGACGGCAACTCGATCTTCATCTTCGAAGTCGCAGGGCTTTGCATTGGCCATCTCGGTCATCTGCATCACGAACTTGACGACAGCCATATTGCGGCTATCGGCCGGCTCGACGTGGTTATGGTGCCCGTCGACGGCGGCCTGACCATCGGCCATGAAAGCATGAGTGGAATCGTCAAGCGGCTCAGGGCTTCGGTCATTCTCCCGATGCACCGTCGCGGATCATCCATCGGCTCGTTTCTGAACCTGTTTGGCGCGGATTTCGCCCACGAGTTCCGCAACTCCGACAATCTGACGCTCAGTCTGCGCACCCTGCCCGACCAGCCAACGATCATCGTGCTGAACGGGGTATGACGCCGACGCGGACTTATTCAAAAACCGGGAGCGCTTCCTGAAGCCGCGCCCCGATGCGCAACGGAGAAATCTTTTCGGCGAGGCCCGTGCGGTCCGAGATCTCGACCGCCACGCCGCATACCGTCACCGGGCCGTCAGCAACCTCGAACCGGCCCTTCGGGATTTTGTTGACGAAGCGCTGCAGCGGTTCTTCCTTGTCCATCCCGATCGATGAATCATAGTCCCCGCACATGCCCACATCGCTCATATAGGCCGTGCCGCCGTTGAGAATCTGGTAATCCGCCGTCGGAATATGCGTATGCGTGCCAACGACAAGGCTCGCGCGGCCATCCACAAAATGACCAAAGCACTGCTTCTCGCTTGTCGCCTCGGCATGAAAATCGAACACGACCGCGTCCGCCTGTTCCCCCAGCGGACAAGCCGCCAGTTCGTCTTCAGCGGCCTGGAACGGATCATCGAGATCCGGGTGCATGAAAACCCGGCCCATGATGTTGGAAACCAGCACCCGCGCGCCGTTTTTCGCCAAATAGAGGCCGGAGCCGCGACCCGGCGTGCCTGACGGAAAATTGGCTGGCCGCAGAAATCGTTCATGATTGTCGCAGAAAATGAGGGCTTCTCGCTGATCCCAGACATGGTTGCCGGTGGTCACCACATCGGCGCCAGCCTCGATCGTCCGCAAATAAATTTCCTCGGTAATGCCGAATCCGCCGGCGGCGTTTTCACCGTTCACGACGACGAAATCAAAACCGTATTCCTCGATCAGCGTCGGCAATTTTTTCCAGACCGCGTTACGTCCGTTGCGGCCAACCATATCCCCCAGAAAAAGCAAACGCATTCAACAACACCTGTATCAGTCTCGGACGGAAAAACGGCGCATCCCGCTTTCCGTTAATATGGCCGGCAGCGGAATATCGTGATCCTCCGCGGGAACGGTTTCGACCTCCTGGACGTCCAGCGCGACGCCGATCAGCCGTGGCATCTTACCCCTGTCGCGCAGTCTGGCAATGGCCCTGTCATAGTGTCCGGCGCCATAGCCTATACGGTGTCCGGTTGCATCGAACGCGGCCAGCGGCGCCAGCATCAAATCAGGGTCCAGGACTTCCGCCTCATCGCCAGGGCCCGCTGTTCCGAAACCGGTGTCGACCATTGGCGCGCCGCGCACGAGTTCACGGAAAATGATCGTCGTGCGGTCGAGCACGACCGGAAGGCACAGACGCGCGCCCTTCTCCATCAACCGGAACATCAGGGGACGGACATCCACTTCCGAGCGGATCGGCCAGAAGCCGGACACGATCTCGCCGGGATGGATGTCAATCGAACCCGCGCCGATTTCAGCGATTGCGAGGCTGGCCTCGATCCGCGACTCGGGATCCGTCGCATCGCGCGACAACAAAGCCGAATTTCGAATCTCGGCCTTGGATGGTGAACGCGTCATAGGGGAAGGATCCGGGGCAGGCGGTGAAGAAGACGACGAAGCGATCCACGACGACCGATGGACGATTTACGATCCCGGGAACCTACAAAGTAGGTGGGCGCCGTGTGAAAAAACCCACGGGTCTAAACAGGGACAGCTCCCTTAGGATCGAGTAAGGCCCCGGGGATTGTGTGTCCTGTCGGGAAGCGCAGATCGCAACCCGAATATAGTCCTTGCAAATGTCGAATGGAAGCGTCCGAACGACCGAATTTTGTCGCAGTGGCGTCAGGCCTGCTCCAGCTTGATGGCAATGCGCTCGACCTGCTCAGTTACGTCGTCGACCGCGGCGACCAGCGCGGATTCAGCCTTGTCCGCCTGGCTGAGCGCCGCGTCACGCGTTTTTTTCAGGCTGCCCATCTCGTTTTCCAGACCGTCAAGCTTGCGTTGGGCCTCTGAAAGCTCGTCCATGACCAATATGCCAGCCATGACCGTCAGCCGAAGATCGCCGATTTCGCCGAACTGTCCTTTCAGATGGCTGACATAACGGTCGAACCGATTCGCCAGCTCGCTCAGATGGTCTTCCTGGCCAGCTTCGCAGGCCATTCTGTAGGCCTTGCCGTCGATATTTACAGTCACTTCAGCCATGAGTCCTACCGATCGATGACGGCGCGAATGGTTTCCATCGCCGCGACAAGGCGACGCGACACCTCGCGATTTGCTTCCTGAAGCCGGGTCGCGCGATCCTCGGAATGATCGAGTTCCTGGGCCAGCCGCGATCGGTCCGCGTTGAGGCGCTGGACTTCCTCATCCGCGTCAGCCGCGTCTCGGCTCCTTTCGACATGCCCGTCCACCGCGTTTTCAAGACGCGTGAGGACCTTGGTCAGTTCATCGAGAGCTGTTTTTGCTGTTTTCGCGCCCGGCATAACACGTTGCCCTGTGCTGGCAAGCAACCGAATCACCATGTTATCGGGTACTTACCGGATGGAGATTAAGCAATGTCGCAAGCAACCGTCAACGTTCTTGCAACGCTGGTGCACATGATTTTGATTTGAACCCTGACGCGAAGACAGTTCGCGACTTCCTCACAGCCCGGCGCCTTTTGCAGGATTCAGTCCTTTGCGGCGCGTGCGCCAACCCCGCGCCGCAAGGGTTTCAGCGGCGTGGATTATGTGGTCGGCCTTTGTTGACTCCTTGTTTGCACCTGCTATGTGTCACCTGCTTTACGGGCTGTGGGGGTTCAGAATTTCGACCACGCAAAACAGCGAATTCTGATCGCCGACCGTTCCGATCCCGAGCCTGCCTGAAACGACTGTAAAAGCCGAGTTGTCATGATCCCACGCGAAAAACACGACCGGATGGCCAATGCGATCCGCTTTCTGTCGATGGACGCCGTAGAAAACGCAAAGTCCGGTCACCCCGGTCTGCCGATGGGCGCAGCCGACATCGCCACGGTCCTGTTTACGCGTTTCATGAAATTTGATCCGAAAGTGCCCGATTGGCCGGACCGCGACCGGTTCGTCCTGTCCGCCGGACACGGTTCGATGCTTCTCTACTCGCTGCTTTATTTGCTCGGGTACGAAGACATCAACATGGAGGAAATCAAGAATTTCCGTCAGCTTGGATCGAATACGGCGGGGCATCCGGAATATGGCCACGCCGCCGGCATCGAAACGACCACCGGACCGCTAGGCCAGGGTCTGGCGAACGCCGTGGGCATGGCGATTGCAGAACGCAAGCTCAACGACGAGTTCGGCGACGATCTGGTCGACCACCACACCTATGTGCTCGCCGGTGACGGTTGCCTTATGGAAGGCATCAGCCATGAGGCGATTTCACTTGCGGGCCACCTCAAGCTCAACAAGCTGATCGTCTTCTGGGACGATAACGGCATTTCGATCGACGGTCCCGTCAACCTTACCGACTCCACCGATCAGATCGCCCGCTTCGAAGCCGCCAGATGGAACACCATTTCCATCGATGGTCACGATACAGACGCAATAGCCGACGCGATCGAGAGCGCGCGCAATTCGGACAAACCGACGATGATCGCCTGCAAGACGGTCATTGGTTTCGGCGCGCCGACCAAGGCCGGCACGGCGAAGGCGCATGGATCGCCGCTCGGCGATAAGGAAATTGCGGAAACGCGCAAAGCGCTCGGCTGGTCGGAAGCGCCCTTCGAGATACCTTCCGATATTGTCGACATGTGGCGGCTCGCAGGGTTGCGTTCCACCAAGGAGCGCAAGGCCTGGCAAGAACGACTCGCCGAAACGGCATCCGAAGCCCGGACGGTTTTCGAGCGCCGCATGAGCGGCGGTCTGCCTGGCGGCTTCGAGTCCGCCATCGACGCATACAAGAAGAAGCTCGCCCGCGAACAACCGGCCATGGCGACCCGCAAATCGTCCGAAGCAGCGCTCGGCGTGATCAACACGGCTATTCCGGAAACCATTGGCGGATCCGCGGACCTGACCGGGTCCAACAACACCAAGACGGAGGATATGGGCGTCATCACGCCTGAAGATTTCTCCGGCCGATATCTGCACTACGGCGTGCGTGAACACGGCATGGCCGCAGCCATGAACGGCATCAGCCTGCATGGCGGCCTGATTCCCTATGGCGGCGGTTTCCTCATCTTTTCGGACTATTGCCGCCCCTCGATCAGGCTCGCCGCGCTGATGGGCATCCGGGTCATACACGTCCTGACGCACGATTCCATCGGTTTGGGAGAAGACGGACCGACCCACCAGCCGGTCGAACACATGGCGTCGCTGCGCGCCATTCCCAACCTTCTGACCTTCCGTCCCGCCGATGCGACGGAAGTGCTGGAATGCTGGCAACTGGCGCTGGAATCCGAACATCGCCCGTCGGCGCTTGCTCTGACGCGGCAGGATCTTCCGTCCATCCGTCCGGAGTATGAAGAAGAAAACATGTGCGCCTTCGGCGCCTATGACCTCGCGCCGGCGAGCGACGCCGACATCACGATCTTCGCTTCCGGATCAGAGGTCGAGATCGCGCTGGATGTGCGCACAAAACTTGAAGCGGCCGGTCATGTCGCCCGTGTCGTTTCCGTCCCGAGCTTCGAGCTGTTCGAAGAACAGTCGGAAGAATACAAGGAAGCCATCATC
The DNA here is from genome assembly GCF_019492055.1 of Flavimaribacter sediminis. Classification (GTDB taxonomy): domain Bacteria; phylum Pseudomonadota; class Alphaproteobacteria; order Rhizobiales; family Rhizobiaceae; genus Flavimaribacter; species Flavimaribacter sediminis. The sequence continues at coordinate 497,944 of NZ_JAICBX010000003.1, forward strand.
GGCGATTCGCCGATCAAGGTGGCGATCGAAGCCGGAATCCGGCAGGGCTGGGACCGCTTTATCGGAAATGACGGCCTGTTCGTCGGCATGCACGGTTTCGGCGCGTCGGCGCCTTACAAGGACCTGTACAGTCATTTCGGAATCACCGCCCAGGACGCGTTCGAAACCATCCTGTCGACGCTGGAAAGCCTGGCCGGTCAGGAAGACTGAATTAAAAGTTGTCAACACCCCTTGTGTGACAAGGGCATATTTCGGGAGACCCATTGATGACCGTCAAAGTCGCAATCAACGGATTTGGCCGCATCGGCCGCAACGTGCTGCGCGCCATTAGCGAGTCAGGCCGGACTGATATCGAAGTGATCGCCATCAACGACCTTGGACCGGTTGAAACGAACGCGCACCTGCTGAGATATGACAGCGTTCACGGCCGCTTTCCGGCGGATGTGACGGTTGACGGAGAAACCATCGATGTCGGCAAGGGTCCGATCAAGGTGACCGCGATCCGCGATCCCAAGGAATTGCCGTGGGGCGATGTGGACGTAGCGCTTGAATGCACCGGCATCTTCACTTCAAGGGAAAAGGCGGCGCTGCATCTCGAAAACGGATCAAGCCGCGTTCTCGTATCGGCTCCGGCCTCCGGCGCCGACAAAACCATTGTCTATGGCGTCAACACCGATGCGCTGACCGCCGACGACCTCGTCGTTTCGAATGCATCCTGCACGACGAACTGCCTTGCGCCGGTCGCCTACACGCTGAACAAGGCCATCGGCATCGACAAGGGCTTCATGACAACCATCCATTCCTATACGGGCGACCAGCCGACGCTCGATACGATGCACAAGGATCTGTACCGCGCGCGCGCCGCAGCCATGTCGATGATCCCGACATCGACCGGCGCGGCTAAGGCCGTCGGCCTCGTCCTGCCGGAACTCAACGGCAAGCTCGACGGCGTCGCCATCCGCGTTCCGACGCCGAATGTGTCTGTTGTCGATTTCAATTTCATCGCCTCCCGCGAAACCAGCGTGGAGGAAGTCAACGAAGCCATCCGGACCGCCGCCAACGGCGAACTCAAGGGCATCCTCGCCTTCACGGAAGAGCCGCTCGTTTCGATCGACATGAACCACAATCCGCATTCGTCGATTTTCCACATGGACCAGACCAAGGTGATGGATGGCACCTTCGTGCGCATCCTGTCCTGGTACGACAATGAGTGGGGCTTCTCGAACCGCATGTCGGATACGGCCGTCGCCATGGGAAAGCTCATCTAGCCACTGAAGACGAACACCGGCTCGGAGGAATCCGGATGCTGTCGATCAGGCCGAATTGCGAATATTGCGATCGTGATCTGCCACCGGATTGCACCGAAGCAATGATCTGCAGCTACGAGTGCACTTTCTGTTACGACTGTGTCGACACGGTGCTCTCCAATGTTTGCCCGAACTGCGGCGGCGGCTTCGAACGCCGGCCCGTTCGGCCGGCGAAGGCTTGGCGGACCGGCGCCTGCCTGACGAACCAGCCGCCGTCATCACAGCGGGTACACATGAAGCAGGACATTGACCTGCTTCCCGCTTTCATCGAGAAAATCCGCAAAATCCCGCCGGGAGAGCGATGACATGACTACATTCAAGACCCTTGACGATCTGAAAGATATCGCCGGCAAGCGGGTTCTCGTCCGCGTGGACCTGAATGTGCCGGTCAAGGACGGGAGGGTGACGGACACCACGCGCATCGAACGCGTGGCCCCGACCATCCTTGAACTGGCGTCGAAGAACGCCAAGGTCATACTGCTTGCGCATTTCGGACGCCCCAAGGGCAAGCCCGAGACGACGATGTCGCTCGGTCCGATCGCCGACAAGGTGGAAGAGGTTCTCGACCAGCGGGTGCATTTCGCGCCCGACTGCATCGGCGAGCCCGTGGCCAGGGCAATGTCGCACATGACCAATGGCGACATATTACTTCTGGAGAATGTGCGCTTTCACGCCGGCGAGGAGGCAAACGACCCGGAATTCGCCCAGGCGCTGGCCGCAGAAGGTGATATCTACGTCAATGACGCCTTTTCAGCGGCGCATCGCGCGCACGCCTCGACGGAAGGGCTGGCGCATCTGCTTCCCGCCTATGCCGGACGGACCATGCAGGCCGAGCTCGAGGCTCTGGAAAAGGGTCTGGGCGATCCGGATCACCCTGTCGTCGCCATCGTCGGCGGCGCCAAGGTCTCCACGAAACTCGACCTCCTGATGAACCTTGTCCACAAGGTCGACGCGCTGGTCATCGGCGGCGGCATGGCCAACACCTTCCTCGCTGCGCGTGGAACGGATGTCGGAAAATCGCTGTGCGAACATGATCTGGCGGACACCGCCAAGCAGATCATGATCGAGGCGGCCGGCGCCGGCTGCGCAATCGTTCTGCCGGTGGACGCCATTGTCGCGCGTGAGTTCAAGGCGCACGCCGAGACGCAACAGGTCAAGGTCGACGCAATTCCAGCCGATTCGATGATCCTGGACGTCGGCCCGGACTCGATCGCCGCGATCATCGAATGGATCGGCAAGGCGAAAACCCTCGTATGGAATGGCCCGCTCGGCGCATTCGAAATTCCGCCTTTCGATACGGCGACGGTCACGGTCGCCAGATTCGCCGGCGGACAGACGGAACAGGGCCTGCTGATTTCGGTCGCAGGCGGCGGCGACACGGTGGCGGCGCTGAACATGGCTGATGTCGCCGATGACTTCACCTATGTCTCGACGGCGGGCGGCGCGTTTCTGGAGTGGATGGAGGGCAAGCCGCTGCCCGGCGTGGAAGCGCTGATGGACTGACGGCCCGAGGCGTCGCCATTGTCCACAACCGCAGAGCAAGCCTCCATTTAAAACGATTAATAGTTTTTTTAATCGTTTCAGGCTTTTAACCGCCATTTACAAGCCCGACAGTTCTGCTATCGGCATCCCCCGACACAATTGATGCGCTGGCTCTTTCGGGTCGGCGACGCAGGGCAAGGGAGAAAAAGCCGATGACCGAACGTCTGGAAGATATTGCCGCCGCCATGGTCGCGCCCGGCAAGGGCATACTCGCAGCAGACGAATCCAGCGGAACGATAAAGAAGCGTTTCGACACGATCGGCGTGGAATCCACCGAGGACAATCGCCGCGACTATCGCGAAATGCTGTTTCGCGCGGATGACGCCATGCAGAATTGCATTTCCGGCGTGATCCTGTTCGACGAGACGCTCCGGCAGAAGGCCGTCGACGGCACGCCGCTGGTCAAGCTTATCAGCGATGCGGGCGCGGTTCCCGGCATCAAGGTCGACGCGGGCGCCAAGCCGCTCGCCGGCTTTGACGGCGAGACCGTGACGGAAGGCCTGGACGGCCTCCGTGACAGGCTCAACGAATATTACGGTCTGGGCGCGCGCTTCGCCAAGTGGCGCGGCGTCATCTCGATATCCGACGACCTGCCGACCGGCTATGCTGTGGAAGCCAACGCCCACGCGCTGGCGCGTTATGCAGCGCTTTGCCAGGAAGCCGGCATCGTGCCGATCGTCGAGCCGGAAGTGCTGATGGATGGCGAGCCGGGCGATCATTCGATCGACCGCTGCTACGAGGTGACCGAAGCGGTTCTGCGCAGCGTCTTCAACGCGCTCTATGACGCAGATGTCCTGCTCGAGGGGATGGTGTTGAAACCAAACATGGTCATAGACGGCAAGGCCAAGCGGACCGCGAGCGTCGAGGAAGTCGCCGAAAAAACGCTTCGCTGCCTGAAATCGACCGTCCCTGCAGCCGTTCCCGGCATCGCTTTCCTGTCCGGCGGACAGTCCGACGAAGAGGCGACGGCGCATCTTTCTGCAATGAACGCGATGGGCGACCTGCCTTGGGCGCTGACGTTCTCCTATGGCCGCGCGCTGCAGGCCGCGGCGCTTCAGGCCTGGTCCGGCAAGACGGAAAACGTCGCAGCCGCGCAAAGGGCCTTCAGCCACCGCGCACGGATGAACGGGCTCGCCGCCATGGGCGACTGGAAGGCCGACCTGGAAAAAGCCGCCTGATACAAAAGGACGCGACAGGCGGGCGCACAAGCGCCGGCCTGCGCCTTGACAGGCGCAGCGGCAAACGGTGAAATCCCGCGAAACCCGCCGGACCACTCACCCATGCTGAAAACCCGAACCAAACTCTTCTACGGCGTAGCCAGCTGGTTGTTGCTGCCGGCAGCACTCTACTATGGCCTCAAGGTCAGGGCGCGCACGCCGCGCCAGGCGCCGCCGGCCGGTCCGCAAAGCGGCGTCGCAGGCGTCGCGGGGAAAGAGGCCTACCGCCTCCTCGTCATCGGCGATTCTTCGGCCTGCGGCGTAGGCGTGGAAGATGTCGCAGATTCGCTTGCGCCCCAGATCGCCGGTTTCATCAACAGCAAATCGAACGCATCGGCGTCCTGGCGCATATCCGGATCGAATTCAGCCACGAGCGGACAGATCCGCGACCATGTTACGCCCAATCTAGAACGCCGGCCCTACACCCATATCGTGCTGTCTCTCGGCACCAACGACATGAAGAACTTCCATACCGTCAGCCGATTCAAGAAAGCGTTTGGCGGACTGCTTTATGCGCTCCACGCAAAGTGGCCGGACGCGACCCTCATCTGGTCGCCGCTGATCGACATGAAGACCGTTCCCGGGTTTCCGGCCCCCCTCTCCGCAATCCTGCAAATGCGCCGCGAACTCATCAACGATATGGGCGTGAAGCTGTGCAACGAGCGCTACGCTACGGTCGCGCCGCTTCTCGAATCATCCAATCCGCTCGGCTATTCCATCGACGGGTTTCACGCCAGCGCGGCCGGCTACGGCTACTGGGCGGAACTTCTTGCCGACACGATCCTTGCGCTTCCCGGACCGGCCGGTCACTCCACCTGAAGCACGATCGCCAGGCTCATCACCACAAAGGCGATGACGGCGATCTTCCAGAAGTCTCCGCGCTTCTTCAGACCGGGCAGGCCGAGCGGCTTGATGATGTGAGCCGCCATCGCCAGCAGCAGGAATAGGGCGAGTATCTTGGTCACGAGCGCCTAACCGTCCAGGTCGAGCACGATTTTGCCGATGTGCTGCCCTTCCTCCATACGGGCATGGGCGGCGGACGCGCGTTCGAACGGAAAGATCGTGTCCATGACCGGCGCGACCTGGCGTTTTTCCAGTAGCGGCCAGACCTTTTCGTGCAACTCCCGTGCAATCTGCGCCTTGAACTCGATGCTGCGCGGCCTGAGCGTCGAGCCGGTGTGAACCAGCCGCTTGACCATGAGCTTGAAAAAATTGACCTCCGCCTTCGGTCCGCCAAGGAAGGCGATCTGCACAATGCGCCCTTCCTCGGCCGCAGCGTCGAAATTCCGTTCGATATAGCTGCCGCCGACCATGTCGAGGATCAGATTGGCGCCCACGCCATTCGTGGCGTCCCTGACGGCCGCGACGAAATCCTCGTCGCGATAGTTGATCGCGCGATCGGCGCCGAGATCGAGACAGGCCTTGCATTTTTCTTCCGTGCCCGCCGTGGCGAGCACCGTCGCGCCGAAGGCCTTGGCGAGCTGAATGGCCGTCGTGCCGATGCCGGACGTTCCGCCGTGGACCAGAAATACCTCGCCTTCCCGCAGGCCGCCACGCTGAAAGACATTATGCCAGACGGTGAAATAGGTTTCGGGTATGGCGCCCGCCTCGTTGAAGCTGAAGCCTGCTGGCGCCGGCAGCGCATTGCTGGCGTGAACCGTGCAGAACTCCGCATAGCCGCCGCCCGGAACCAGTCCGCACACGGCGTCGCCGACCTTGAACCCCTCGGCGCCGGGTCCGAGCGCCTCGACTTCGCCGGCGATTTCCAGCCCGGGCACATCGGATGCGCCCGGCGGCGGCGCGTAGCCGCCCATGCGCTGCAGGCAGTCCGGACGATTGACGCCCGCCGCCTTGACGCGGACGAGCAGTTCCCCTTCCCGCGGCTCCGGCGCATCCCTCGTCGCCACTTCCAGCACTTCCGGACCGCCTGGCTCCCGAATTTCTATCACCCGCATCGCTTCACCTCGGTTGCTCTCGTTGAACTCACCCGTCTTATGCCATTATCATGGCCAGTCCGCCATGCCGGCGGACAAACCTCTTTTGCCTTGACGCGCCGTCGGAGGAGAACCGGGATGTCGATATTTGACGAAGAGCCTCAGAAGAAGCCCACTTTCCATGAAGTTGGAAGCGACCTGTCGATGTTGTCAGTGGATGAACTTGATCATCGAATCAATTTACTGAAGGCCGAGATCGACCGTCTGGAGAAGGAGAAGGAGTCGAAACAAAGCAGCCGGGATGCGGCCAACTCCATCTTCAGGTGAGCTCTTTTGAGCGGAAACAACAAAAAACTTTTAATAAATTCCCAACCGTTAACCGGTCATTAAGCTTTACAGGTGTTTACTGGTTGCATCCAGAGCTTCTGGATTTCGGACCGAGTGACAAAGTGGTCATTCTGTTTGATGCCTCCCTGTTAAACTTCTGAGAGCCGCCTTGCGGCTCTTTTTTTGTGTCCTCGGGTAGTCGGCATTTGGCGAAAGCCGTTAACCTTTCTTTAATTATGTTCTTGCCCAAAAGCCTCTCCATCTGCATTTTGGCTCACAAACCATGTGCACAACCGATAGGGCCCACTTTGATGTGACGTCGGAGGCAATTATAACAATGATGCCGCGGAGATTGGGACAACGCTGGCGCAATCCATACTGAATGAAATAAATGGCTGAATCCAAAGAAAACACGATACGAATTGCCGATCGTTTTACCTCTTCGGCATCCTTCAGTCTTCTGTATTCCGAAGGCATGCAGCTGGTGGAAGAAACCGCCGCCTATCTCGACGGTCCGGGACGACAGGAATCCAAGGCGCTGCCGCGTCTTGCTTCGGTTCTCTACGCCGCCGAGTCGATGCGCCTGACCACGCGTCTCATGCAGCTCGCCTCATGGCTTCTGCTGCAAAGAGCGGTCAATACCGGGGAAATGACCCGCGAGCAGGTCATTGCGGAAAAGTCCAAGGTGCGTCTCGACAGCTTCGCCTGCGATCCCTCGGCGCCGGGCTGGACTGAACTGCCGCTCGAGTTCCGCGTGCTCGTCGAACGATCGCTTCGCGTCCAGTCGCGCGTCGCCCTGCTCGACAGCGAGATCTACCATCGCGACGAACAGAAGGCGGCGCTCGTCAATCCGGATCGCGAAAACGCCGTCAAGGCCCAGCAGACATTGTTGAGCACGGCGTTCGGGACCGGCTGATCCGGTTTTCTCCCATGAAAAAACCCGCCTGGCGGCGGGTTTCGATAGTCCTGCAAGTTCAGTCGAACGCTGCCTAGAGGCCGAGACCTTCAAACCGCTTCTTGAACTTGGAGACGCGTCCGCCGCGGTCGAGCAGCTGCTGCTGGCCGCCGGTCCAGGCCGGGTGCGCTTTGGAGTCGATGTCGAGCGTCATGGTGTCGCCTTCGGAACCCCAGGTCGACCGGGTCATGTATTCCGTTCCGTCGGTCATGACGACCTTGATCATGTGATAATCGGGATGGATATCAGCCTTCATTGCAATGTCCTGCCAGTTCGGGATCGGTCGGAGCCGGAACCGGCCGCCTTGCGTCGGTTCGGGGTGCGGCAATCCGGCCCATTTAACAAACAAAGCCGCATACCGGGACGGTCACGGCTTTCCAATTCGATGGCGAGCCTATACATGATGGCCCGGAACGTGACAAGTGGCCGGATGCAATTTTGCAACCCGGCGTCAGCAAGGGAATGAAATGGCCGAAAACGGCAAGCGGAAAAAAGGCGGCCGGTCCTCGCTGCGTCCTTTGACCTATCTCTATCCGTACCTGCTCAACTATCGCGGCCTCGTCGTTTCGGCGCTGGTTTCGCTGGTCCTTGCAGCCGTCGCGACGCTCGCCCTGCCGCTGGCAGTTCGCCGCATGATCGACAAGGGCTTTTCCGGATCGAACGCCGGCTTCATCGACAATTACTTCTCGATGCTTCTGGTGATCGCCGCGCTGCTCGCGCTCGCCAGCGCGCTGAGGTACTTTTTCGTGATCACCATTGGCGAACGCGTCGTGGCGGATCTGCGCCGGGACGTCTTCGCCCATATCACCCGCCTGTCCGCCTCGTTTTTCGATCTCAACCAGTCCGGGGAAATCATTTCGCGGCTGAGCGCCGACACGACGCAGATCAAATCCGCCGTCGGCGCAACGGCCTCGCTGGCCCTGCGCAATACAATTCTTTGCCTCGGCGCGACGATCATGATGGTGGTGACCAGCCCGAAGCTCTCCGGTCTCGTGCTGCTTGCGATCCCGCTGATCGTGCTGCCGCTGGTCGGCTTCGGCCGCTCGGTGCGCCGGCGGTCGCGCGAAGCCCAGGACACGCTCGCCGAGGCCACCGCCTTCGCCAGCGAAGCGGTTGGCGCGACACGCACATTGCAGTCTTTCAACAGCGAACCCATGGCGATCCGGCGCTACGCCGAGGCAGTGGACAACGCCTTCCTGGCGGCCCGCGCCGCCACGCGTTCGCGGGCCTTCCTGACCGGCGTCGCCATCCTGATGGTCTTCGCCAGCGTCATCGGCATCCTTTGGTACGGCGCGCAGAACGTGCTCGAAGGCACGATGTCGGCCGGAACGCTCGGCCAGTTCCTGCTCTATTCCGTGGTGGCGGCGACCAGTCTCGGCACGCTGTCGGAAATCTGGGGCGAGCTCTCGCAGGCTTCCGGCGCAGCCGAGCGGCTGACCGAACTGCTGGATGAAAAACCGGCCATCGAGGCGCCGGAAAACCCGGTTGCAATGCCCGAGCCGCCGCTCGGGTCGATCGACTTCGAACAGGTGCGTTTCGCCTATCCCGCCCGCCCCGGACACCCGATCCTGGACCGGCTCTCCTTTTCCGTGAAGCCGGGCGAGACGGTGGCGATCGTCGGACCGTCCGGCGCCGGCAAGAGCACGCTCTTCGCGCTCATCAACCGGTTTTACGATCCCGACGGCGGAACCGTGCGCGTCGACGGCGTGGACGTGCGCGACGTCGATCCGTCGGATTTGCGCGCGCGGCTTTCCAGCGTGCCTCAGGACGTAACGATTTTCGCCGGCACCGTGCGCGAGAACATCGCCTTCGGACGACCCGATGCTTCGGAAGCTGAAATCATCGCCGCCGCGAAAGCGGCCTTGGTCGACGATTTCATCCGCAATCTCGAATCCGGCTACGACACGATGGTCGGCGAGCGCGGCGTCACGCTTTCGGGCGGCCAGCGCCAGCGCGTCGCCATTGCCCGCGCCATACTGAAGGACGCCCCGATCCTGCTTCTGGACGAGGCGACCTCCGCGCTGGACGCGGAAAGCGAGACCCTGGTGCAGAAGGCCCTGACCTCGCTGATGCAGGACCGCACCACGCTCGTCATCGCCCACCGGCTTGCGACCATCCTGAAGGCCGACAGGATCCTGGTCATCGACGGCGGCGAGATCGTCGAGGAAGGCGCGCACAGCGCGCTTGTACGCGAAAACGGCATCTATGCGCGTCTCGCCCGGCTGCAGTTCGACCATGACAGCGAAGCGCTGAGCGCCGCCGCCGGAGAATGACGCCCGAAAACGTGGCGCAACTCGCCTTAAATCTATAATTTATATTAAAAACAAAACCTTAAGTTTTTTCGGATTGCATTTGGCTTTGTTTCGGGATTTCGGTCTTTCCGGAATCGGATCTGGCTTTGTTTCGGGAATTGCCGTTTCCGGCGCGAAATCTGGCTTTGTTTCGGGAATTCGACTTTTCCGAAACCGGATTTGGGTTCGTTTCGGGAATCTGCCTTTTTCACGTCAATTTGGCTTCGTTTCGGGAATCCGCGTTTTTCGGGTCAATCCACGGAAAGCAGCACGCCGACCGACGCGCCTCTTTCGGCGCCCGGACTATACCACAACACGCTCGGAAAATCTTCTCAAATGTTCTCTTTTTGTTTCGACGTCGCGCAGCCCGCTATCCCTTCGCCGCTGCCCGTCCCGCGATCCTTCCGGAAAAAACGCAGCCGCCGAGGAACGTGCCTTCAAGCGCATTGTAGCCGTGCACGCCGCCGCCGCCGAAACCCGCGACCTCGCCCGCCGCATAGAGGCCGGATATCGGCTCGCCGCGGCTGTCCAGCACCCGTGACGACAGGTCCGTGTGAATTCCGCCGAGCGTCTTTCGGGTGAGAATGTGCAGCCGGACCGCGATCAGGGGTCCGTGTTTCGAATCGAGAATGCGGTGCGGCTTGGCGGTGCGGATCAGCTTGTCGCCGAGATAGTTTCGCGCGACGCGGATGGCCGCGACCTGCAGGTCCTTCGTGTAGGCATTTTCGATTTCACGGTCGCGCATCTCGATCTGCGCCTTTAGCCGGTCGTGATCGATGAGACCATCGCCGGTCAACGCGTTCATGCCCTCAACAAGGGATTCGAGCGTGTCGCGAACGACAAAATCCTCACCCTTTTCCTTGAACGCCTCGACGGGCGGCGGCGCGCCCTTCTTGACCCGCTGCAGCACCTGGCGAACGCTCTTGCCTGTCAGGTCGGGATTCTGCTCGGATCCCGAAAGCGCAAATTCCTTTTCGATGATCGACTGGTTGAGAACAAACCAGCTGTAACTGTGGCCGCTGTGCATGATGTGGCGAAGGGTCGACAGCGTATCGAACCCCGGCAGGCACGGGATCGGCATGCGATTGCCCTCAGCATCGAACCAGAGCGACGACGGTCCGGGCAGGATGCGGATGCCGTGAGCCGGCCAGATCGGCGCCCAGTTTTTCACGCCCTCCGTATAGTGCCACATCCGGTCGGAATTGATGATCGCGGCGCCCGCCGCCTCGCTGATTGCGAGCATGCGCCCGTCGACATGCGCCGGCACGCCGGAAATCATCTCCGCAGGCGGCTCGCCCAGGCGATCCCTCGGCCAATTGCGTCGGACGAGATCGTGATTGCCGCCGATTCCGCCTGAGGTGACGATCACTGTCTCCGACGTGAACGAGAAATCTCCGGTTTCGACACGGCTCGACTGCTCGGCGCGCGGTTTGGCGCATTCCTCGAGCAGCTTGCCGCGAACGCCGGTCACCGCGCCGTTGGTCACGATCAGTTCGTCGACGCGATGACGGAAACACAGCTTGACCAGCCCCTTGTCGACGCCTTCGCGCACCCGCCGTTCAAAGGGTTCAATCAGTCCGGGACCCGTGCCCCAGGTAATGTGGAAACGCGGCACAGAGTTGCCGTGACCGTCGGCAAGGCCGCCGCCGCGCTCGGCCCAGCCGACCACGGGAAACCAGCGCACGCCCTGCTGGTGCAGCCAGGAACGCTTTTCGCCCGCCGCGAAATCGACATAGGCCTTAGCCCATTTGCGGGGCCAGTGGTCCTCGTCGCGGTCGAACTGCGCAGAACCCTGCCAGTCCTGCCAGGCGAGGTCGCGGCTGTCGCGAATGCCGAGGCGACGTTGTTCAGGCGAGTTGACGAAAAACAGCCCGCCGAACGACCAGAAGGCCTGGCCGCCAATATTGTTCCCGTTTTCCTGATCGACGATGACGACGGACTTGCCGGCGTCGACGAGTTCAGCCGCGGCGACGAGACCCGCAAGTCCGGCGCCGACGATAATTGCGTCGCAGTCCATGTCTCCTCCCACATCGCGGCCGGTCTCCCGCCGGCGGCGATCCGTTCTTTTATCGCTCCGTCAGTTTCAGCTCGATACGGCGGTTGGTGGCGCGGGCCTCACGCGAATCGCCCTCCTCGATGGGCTGGAATTCGCCGAAGCCTGCCGCGACCAGCCGCTCGGCCGGAACGCCCTGTTCGATCAGGAACTTGACCACCGATGTGGCGCGCGCCGAGGAAAGCTCCCAGTTGTCGGCGTAGCGGCCGGTTCCGGACAATGGCACGTTATCCGTATGACCGTCGACGCGCAGAACCCAGTTGATATCGGACGGGATTTCGCGGGAGAGATCGCGCAGCGCCTGGGCCAGCTTCGCCATCTCGACTTCGCCGGCCTCGTTGAGGTCGGCGCCGCCGGAAGGAAACAGCACTTCCGACTGGAAAACGAAGCGGTCGCCGACGATGCGGATATTTTCCCGATCCGACAGGATCTCGCGCAATCGTCCGAAGAAATCCGAGCGGTAGCGGTTCAGTTCCTGCACGCGCTGGGCGAGAGCCACATTCAGGCGACGGCCAAGATCGGCGATCTTGACCTGGCTCTCCCGGTCCTTGTCCTCCGACACTTCCAGCGCGTCTTCCAGCGCGGCGATCTGGCGACGCAAGGCCGAGATCTGCTGGTTGAGAAGCTCCACCTGGGCCAGCGCGCGCTGACTGACCTGGCGCTCCTCGTCCAGCGTATCCTCCAGCGAGCCGATCCGCTGCTGTGCGAGATCCGAAGCGCCCGATCCGCGGTCGAGTATCTGTTGCAGCCGCGAGCGCTCGACCTCGGCCGCCGACAGCGACGCCTGCAGATTGGCCAGCGAATCCTCCAGGTCCTGGTTGCTCGACCGTTCGAGCGCCAGGAGCTGCGTCAGCTCGTTGATCTGGCTGTTCAGGCGATTGAGAACTTCGTCGCGACCGCTGATTTCGCGGCTCAGGAGAAACTGCGCAAGCACGAAGACCGAAAGCAGGAACATGATGGCGAGAAGCAATGTCGACAGGGCGTCAACAAAGCCTGGCCAGTAATCGACGCTCCGATATCCTCTCCTGCTTTTGGCGAGTGCCATCGGCTATCGATCTCCCTTGCCGCCGCCGAGCCGCTCTATCTTTTCGCTGAGCCTTTCCAGCGTGGCGCGCAGCGCTTTCGATTCGGCTTGCTGGGCCTCGATCCAGTCGCGCAGCATCTGCTGTTCGCTGCGCATGTTCTTGACGAGGCCCTGTATGCCCTCGGCAAGATTGGCCATGGCGGCGGTGGAGCGCTGGTTGATGCCGCCGCCGGCCTGCGCCATGTGCTGCACCGTCTCGGACAGACGGCGAATATCTTCGGCGTTGTCGGCGCCGCCGGCGGATTCGTGCACGACGTCGAAATCCGGATCGGTGACCGTCGACAGCCAGTTTTCCAGTTCGGTGTAGAACCGGTTCTGGGCGCGGCCGGCCTGCAGGTCGAGAAAGCCGAGAATGAGAGAACCCGCGAGACCGAACAGCGACGAGGAAAACGCCGTGCCCATGCCGTCGAGCGGCGAGGAAAGCCCTTCCTTCAGGGCCGCCAGCACGTCATTCGTGTCGCCGGTTCCCGGATCCAGCGACTGGATGACCGTATTGATCGAGCCGATCGTCTGCAAAAGGCCCCAGAACGTACCGAGAAGGCCAAGAAAGACCAGAAGCCCGATGAGATAGCGCGAAGTGTCGCGCGACTCGTCGAGACGCGTGGCGATCGAATCGAGAATCGAGCGTAGCGACGACGTCGTCAGGGACATCGATTCCTTGCGGGTGAGAAATGCGCGCATCGGGGCCAGCAGGGTCGGGTGGCGAACATTGCGCACGCGTTCTCCACCCTGCACGAAGGAATTGACCCAGCGCACTTCCGGCCGCAATCGCAGCACCTGGTTGAAGACCAGGAAAACGCCGATCGCAAGAACAAACAGGATGAGCCCGTTGAGACCGGGATTGGCGAAAAACGCCTCCGATATCTGCCGATACAGGATAGCGGCCAGAAATCCCGACATGATGAGGAAGATCAGCTGGCTCCAGAAAAACACGAGCGGGCTGGACAGCCGGCTCGGCTGAAGACCATCCTGATCCGATAAGCCCCATCCCGATAGTTTCAGTTTTGCCATATGCAAGAAACCCCAGATTCTACATCAGTCGGCCATTCCTTCAGCCAACCGGTCTGCCGGATTCATGCCCGCGTCCCGTTCGGGGGAGCACAACAGTACACAGGAATCATTGCCTCCCCTCCGGCACGGAAGAGAGATAAACAAAAACAAGCACAAAATAAAAGACTTGTTGGGCAACAACGAGACAGAAAAGGAGCCACACTGTCAAATCTCGGGAATTGAACAGGACAAGCTGGTGCATACACTCAGGCAGATGCCCGGCGCTGGGCCGTTTGCGATAAATACTGGAAGCTATTTATGAGATATGCGTGGATTGAAGAATTCGAGGGCCCCCGGCGGGAGGAATTGTACGAATTCTATAAAAAGGAATGGTGGACGAAAGGCCGGACATTCAGTGATGTCGCGCAAATGCTCGACCATTCCGATCTCACACTGGGCTGCTGTGGCGAAAACGGCAAGCTTGTCGGGTTCTCGCGGGTTCTGACCGACTTCACTTTCAAGGCCCTGATTTTCGACGTCATTGTTCACAGTGACTTCAGAGGTTACGGCATAGGCAAAGCGCTGATCGATCGCATCATCGGCCACGATGCGCTTTCCAAGGTGAACAGTTTCGAACTTTACTGCCCGGAGAGACTGATCCCCTTCTACCAGAAATTAGGTTTTAACGAGGGTACGTCCAAGCTATTGCGCTTCAAACGATGAACACCTCTCCCAGTCCTGGGAAAAGCCGTCCGCCGATCTATCCGGGTGCACTTATTCCACCGGCCGTTTGAGCGCTTGCATAAGTTCCCGCTGGATTCGCTCGTTGCCGGTGACGACGGCGCCGGTCTCGAAGATCCTGTTTCCGCCGGACCGGTCCGAAATGAACCCGCCCGCTTCGCGGATGAGAATAATGCCGGCGGCGATGTCCCAGGGGCTCAGGCCGTCTTCCCAGAAACCGTCAAAACGGCCGGCCGCGACATAGGCGAGATCAAGGGCGGCGGAGCCGCTGCGGCGAATCCCGGCCACTTCGCCCATCACGTTGCGCAGTTCGATCAGAAACTGGCCGTGCTTGCCGCGTCCCAGATGCGGCACGCCGGTGCCGATGACGCAATCGGTGAGAGTCTTTCTTGCCGCGACCCGCATGCGCCGGTCGTTGACGAAAGAGCCGCCGCCGCGCTCGGCCGTGAAGAGTTCGTCGGTGACCGGGTTGTAGACGACGCCGGCGACCATCTCGCCCTGCCGTTCAAGCCCGATCGACACCGCAAAATGCGGGATGCCGTGCAGAAAGTTGGTGGTGCCGTCCAGCGGGTCGACGATCCAGCGATGCTGCCCGTCCGTGCCCTTCTCCTCCTCGCTTTCCTCGCCCAGGAAGCCGTAGGTCGGCCGGGCTTTCAGCAATTCCCTGCGGATCACGTCCTCGGCTTTTTTGTCGGCCTGGCTGACATAGTCGCTAGGACCTTTCAGCGAGACCTGCAGGTTTTGAACTTCGCCGAAATCGCGCGAAAGGGACCGGCCCGCCTTGAAGGCGGCCTGAACCATGACGTTGAGAAGGGCTGAACGGGCCATTGATTGCGTCTTTTCCTGACGGTTGACCGGCCTAGTGGAGCAAATTTGACATTTGAGTCCCGCAAGTCGCGAATTCGTTTTCAAATGTCAAATTAAAAAGCTCCACTAGAAACATAATCCGGCGAGTGGTCGTGAAGATTCCGACATTTGCTACAGAACACGTCGCATCGGGATGCAAATGCCGGAATCGGACCACTAGTCGGCGCGGCGGATGTAACTGATTTCGTTCGTGTCGACGAGGATGGTTTCGCCCGCCTCGATGAAAGGGGGAACCATGACGCGGATGCCGTTTTCCATCACCGCCGGCTTGTAGGACGACGCAGCCGTCTGTCCTTTCACCACCGGATCGGCCTCGACGATCTTCAGCGTGACCTGGTCGGGAAGCGAGACGCCGATCGGTTTTTCCTCATAGAGCTCAACCGTCACCATCATGCCGTCCTGCAGGAAGTTCGCGCGATCGCCGACGAAATCGTGCTGCAGTTCGAGCTGTTCGTAGCTTTCGGTGTCCATGAAAACCAGCATGTCTCCCTGCTCGTAGAGATACTGGAATTCCTTCTGTTCGAGGCGCACCTTCTCGACCGTTTCCGATGCGCGGAAACGTTCGTTCAGCTTGGTGCCGTCGATCAGGTTCTTCAGTTCGACCTGGTTGAACGCGCCGCCCTTGCCGGGCTTGACCGCATTGGTCTTGACCGCAGCCCAGAGGCCGCCATTGTGCTCGATCACGTTCCCGGGACGAATTTCGTTTCCGTTGATTTTCATTGCTGTGGTCCGGTTGTTGAGAAATCCGCGCTTCCAGACCACAAAAGCAGCCGAGATTCAAGCCCGAACGCCCGGCCGGAGCCCGCTTAGAAGCGGGACCGGAAATTGTTGGCGGCTTCGATGCCGGCTTTCTGTTCCTCTGCGGTCAGGCCTTGAAAGAAATCCTCAAGCGACGCGTCCTCCAGTCCCGCGCGACGGGACAGGATATACCATTTGGCGGCCTCGATGGGATCAGGGCGGGTGCCGATGGCGTTGATATAGAGATGCGCGATCCTGTTCTGGGCCATGATGTTTCCGGAATTCGCCGCCCGGCGCATCCAGCCGAAACCGGCGTCGAAATTGATATCGCCGCCGATCCCGTCGATCAGCCACACGGCGATGTCGAGCTGGGCGGTGTCATAACCCGAACGCGCGGCGCGTATCATCCATTTCCGCGCCTCGTCCAGATCCGGCTCGGTGTTGCCGATGCCGTAGGCGCGGATCTGGGCAAGCGCGAATTGCGCGTCGGCGATGCCCGCCTCCGCCGAGGCGAGCATATAGGGCAGCGCCGCCTTTATCCCCTCACTACCCGGCTGGTCGGTGATCAGCAATTGTCCGTAGTTGAACTGCGCCGACGAGTTTCCGGCGTCGGCCGCCTTCTTCATCAGTTCGCGGGCGCGATCCCGGTCCTTTTCGACCTGCGTGCCTTCAAGCAGCATGAGAGCATATTTCAACTGCGCCGCCGGATCACCGCTTTTAGCGGCCGCCGAATACCAGAACGCCGCCTCATCGGGATCTTTCGGAACGCCAAGGCCCCGTGAATAGATTTCCGCCACCAGCGTCTGGGCGGCCGGATCGCCGAGCTTGGCGCGCGGCAGCGCGAATTCAAGCGCCGTCAGATAATATCCGCGCTGAAAGGCGCCATAGGCGATATCGGCGCCTTCTTCCGTCGGAGTTTCGGGCGCATCCTCCGCCGTATCGGTCTCCGCCGCCGGCTCGTCCGGAATATAGTCGTCCTGCGGCAGCGCCGGATGGTCGTTATCGGCGAAAGGCGACGGCGCGGCGGGCTGTGCCTGCGCGGCGACGGCGCCCTGCAGCCCCAGCGCCAGCAATATGAGCATGATCCTTTTCATCGCCGGGCACTCAATCGTCAAACCGTGGCGCTTTTTCGTCAAGCAACGCATTTACAGCCGCGACGATCTGCGCTGCTTGCGCGGGCTCGGCGAACACGGCGGATCCGAGCGCAACGAAATCCGCGCCGTGCTCCGCGACGGTCAACGCGCTTTCGGGATCGAGCCCGCCCATGACGAGGCTGGGAATCTGCACCATTTCCGACCACCATTCGGCGAGCGCGAGGTTCTTCGAATGCGGCTCCGGCTTGATGTCGCCCCTGAGCTTTCCGAAAAACACGTAGTCGGGCTGGGCTTCGCCGGCGTCCAGCGCGGCGTGGCGGGTCTGCGGATTGCCGCCGCCGACGATGAGCTGCGGCGCATGTTTTTCCACGGCCTCGCGCAAGGCGGTCGCCGGACCGTCAATATGCAGCCCGTCGGCCTTGACGCGCATGGCGATCCGCTCTTCCCCGCACACCAACGCCGCGACGCCCTTTTCCTGGATCACCGGGACCGCCCTGGCGGCGACTTTCTGAAAGTCCGCCTCGTTGAGATCCCCCTGCGGAAGAATAACGGTCGCGACGTCGCCGCCGCGCAGCGCGTCGCCGAGCACGCTGGCGAGCGCGTCCGGATCAGCGATCGGCGGCGCAATGAGGACGAGACGGCAACGGCTGGTCATGATCTTCCGGCTCCGGGCCTGGCGTTGGGCGTGGCGCGATTTGCGCCGGCGCGTTCAATTCGCCGGGCGCTGTGTGGTTTTCTGCAATGAAATTCGCTATCAAGCACGCTGTTCGCTTCTGCCGCTTCCATTTCAATCCACGGTTCGAGCACGAATTTCGAAACGGGACTATCCTGGTTCCCGATAGACCACCTTTTGTGAAGGATCAACATGCCGACCGATCTTGCATTCTATGCGGCAGCCATTACTGCCGTGGTCCTGGTCGGCCTGTCGAAGGGCGGTTTCGGCGGCGCCCTCGCACTGATAGGCGTTCCGATACTCGCTCTTGTCGTGCCTCCGGTGAAGGCGGCGGCGATCATGCTGCCGATCCTGATCGTCATGGACATTGCCAGCCTGTGGGCCTGGCGACACTACAATGACATGAGGACCTTGAAATATCTCGTTCCGGGATCTCTCTTGGGGCTGTCAATCGGCTGGATCACCGCGGCCTGGCTCGACGATGCGCTGATTCAACTTCTGCTTGGATGTGTCGCCGTCATTTTCGTCGCCAGAATGGTGTATCAGCAATTCTTCGCTTCCGAGGCGGTGCGCGGCAAACCGGCGCAGCACAATCCGGTCAAGGGAACGTTCTGGGGAACGGTCGCCGGCTTCACGAGCTTCGTGTCCCACGCGGGCGGGCCGCCCTTTCAGATCTACACGGTGCCGCTGAAGCTCGACCCGAAGCTGTTCGCCGGCACCAGCGCCCGGTTTTTTGCGCTGATGAACTTTCTGAAGCTCGGACCCTATTTCGCGCTCGGCCAGTTCGACACATCGAACCTTGCGACAAGCGCGGTGCTTCTGCCGCTCGCGCCTGTTGCGACCCTTGCCGGCGCCTGGATCGTCAAGCGAATGAGCCCGAAGGTCTTCTATCCGTTCATGTATGTTCTGATCGTACTGACCGGACTAAAGCTTGTTGCCGACGGGCTGCTTGCTGTAATGCAATAGCTTCAATTGCAGGCCAACCGGAGGAACCATGTCGGCAAATCCCTTTGAAACCGATCTCGATCGCAACGCCGCCAATTATCAGCCGCTGACGCCGCTGGCGCATCTGGCGCGCGCGGCTTACGTCTATCCGGACCACACGGCGATCATCCATGGCGACATGCGCATGGATTACCGGACCTTCTACAACCGGTCCCGGCAGCTTGCCTCGAGCCTGGCCGACCGCGGCATTGGCAAGGGCGACACGGTTTCCGTGATGCTGTCCAACACGCCGGCGATGCTGGAAGCCCATCACGGCGTTCCGATGACCGGCGCGGTGCTGCATTCCTTCAACACGCGGCTCGACGCCGCCGTCATCGCATTCCAGCTCGACCATGCGGAAACGAAGATCCTGATCGTCGACCGGGAGTTTTCCGCCGTGATGGCGGAGGCTCTGGCGATCGCCGACGTCGATCCGCTCGTCATCGACTATGACGATCCCGAATTCGGCGTCGACACGCCGTTTTCGAAAGGCGACAGGATCGGGACGGAAAACTATGAGGCGTTTCTGACCGCCGGCGATCCGGACTTCGAATGGACGTGGCCTGCCGACGAGTGGGATTCGATCTCGCTGAACTACACCTCCGGCACGACGGGCAACCCGAAGGGCGTCGTCTATCACCATCGCGGCGCGTCGCTGATGGGTTACTCCAACGTGGTGGCCGCCGGAATGGGCCGCTTTCCGGTCTATCTGTGGACGCTGCCGATGTTCCACTGCAATGGCTGGTGCTTTCCCTGGACGCTGGGCGTTGTCGCCGGAACCCATGTCTGCCTGCGCTGGGTGCGCGCAAAGGCGATGTATGACGCGATCGCCGATCATGGCGTCACCCATCTGTGCGGGGCGCCAATCGTCATGTCGACCCTGCTCAACGCGCCGGAAGACGACAAGCGCGACTTCGACCAGACCGTTTCCTTCAACACGGCCGCCGCGCCGCCGCCCGAAAGGGTTCTCGAACAGATGGCCGACGCCGGGTTCGAGGTCGTTCACCTCTATGGCCTGACGGAGACCTATGGTCCGGCCGTTGTCAATGAATGGCACCGCGAGTGGGACAAGCTGGACAAACCCGTTCGAACCGGCCTGAAGGCAAGACAGGGCGTACGCTACAATGCGCTCGAAGATCTCGTCGTTCTCGACCCGGACACCATGGAGCCGGTTCCGGGTGACGGCGAAACCATCGGCGAAGTCATGTTCCGCGGCAACATCGTCATGAAGGGTTATCTGAAGAACCCGAAGGCGAGCGCCGAAGCCTTTGCGGGCGGATGGTTCCACTCCGGCGATCTGGGCGTGATGCACCCTGACGGCTACATTCAGCTCAAGGACCGGTCCAAGGACATCATCATTTCCGGAGGCGAAAACATCTCCTCGATCGAGGTCGAGGACGCCCTCTACAAGCACGCCGCCGTCCAGGCCGCCGCCGTGGTCGCCAAGCCGGACGACAAGTGGGGCGAGACGCCCTGCGCGTTCATAGAGCTGAAGCCCGGACAGACGGCCGACGCGGAGGAACTGATCAGCCATTGCCGCAGTCTGCTCGCGCACTTCAAATGCCCGCGCCACGTCGTTTTCCAGGAAATCCCGAAGACGTCGACCGGCAAGATTCAGAAATTCGTTCTGAGGGAGGCCGCAAAAGCCCTGTGAGACACGGCCGACGCGACGGCCGTGCTGGAAATGCCTGAAATGATTGGGATATGAGGCGCTTTTCGGCGAAGTACCCTAATGTGTTATCGAGCCGCGAATCCGCTCGATTTCGTCTTTCAACCGTAGTTTTCGTCGTTTTATATCGGAAATCTCCGCATCGTCAGCCGAGGGCTGATTGAGCGCTGAATGGAGTTCTTCTTCCAGAGCGAAGTGTTTTTTCTCCAGCGTCTCAAGACGAGCTTCGATAGCCATTGAACGACTCCTTTCCAGTAATGTTTCCCCGCAACCGCAATTGCGGGATTTAGGGGCAGGCTCCATCACCAGCCACGCACATTGTGCCACTAAAATGTGGAGATTGTCGAAGCCTTATTTCAAGACCGTGGATAACTTTCTTTTTTGAATATTTTGCGCGGGCGAACAAAGTGGTACAGCACTTCTGCGTTATCGGGGCCGGGACACGGACAGGCGCGGATCGTCCGGAACGGCAGTGAATTTTCGGGGTAGTTGGCATGGCGGATCAGGAACAGGCGGAATTGCGGCTCAGGGCTGCGAAGCTGCGTCAGGAACACGAAGATTTCGACGCCGCCATCACCGCCATGCTCGCCTATGGCTGCGACGCCCTGCGCATTCAGCGCATGAAAAAGAAAAAGCTGGCTCTCAAGGACCTCATTTCCGAGATCGAGGACCAGATCCTGCCGGACATCATCGCCTGACGGCGCGGCCGCGCCACCAAGACCCAAGGAGTTCTCCGGATCATGTCAGACACGCCCGCACCCGTCGCCATCATCATGGGCAGCCAGTCGGACTGGTCGACCATGCGCCATGCGGCGGAGACGCTCGACGAACTGGGCGTCGCCCATGAAGCGCTGATCATTTCCGCGCACCGCACCACGCAGCGCCTCTACGACTTTGCGACAGGCGCGAGAAAAGCCGGATTCAAGGTCATCATCGCCGGCGCGGGCGGCGCGGCGCATCTTCCGGGCATGACGGCGGCGATGACGACGCTGCCGGTCTTCGGCGTCCCGGTCGAATCCAAGGCTCTCTCGGGCCAGGACAGCCTTCTGTCGATCGTCCAGATGCCCGGCGGCATCCCGGTCGGAACGCTGGCGATCGGCCGCGCAGGCGCGATCAACGCCGCGCTGCTCGCCACCGCCGTGCTCGCGCTTTCTGATGAAGCGCTCGCCGACCGTCTGGACACGTGGAGAGAGGACCTGACCGCCTCCATTCCCCTGCGACCGGTGGATTCGGAGTAGCGTGGTGACCTATCCCGACACCGCATTGCCGCCCGGCGCCGTCATCGGCGTCATCGGCGGCGGCCAGCTCGGCCGGATGCTCGCGATGGCGGCCGCGAAACTCGGATACCGGACCTGCGTCCTCGAGCCGCAGGACGACTGCCCCGCAGCGCAAGTCGCCAATATGCAGATCGTCGCGCCCTATGACGACGAAGCCGCGCTGGAGCGCCTGAGCGCGGCGTGCGACGTGGTGACCTACGAATTCGAGAACGTTCCGGTCGGCGCCGCCCGCACGCTCGCCGGCAGGCTTGGCGTCTATCCACCGCCGCGGGCTCTGGAAATCGCGCAGGACCGCCTTGTCGAAAAGACCTTTCTGAACGAATGCGGGATCGACACCGCGCATTTCATCCCCGTCGACAGCCAGGCCGATCTGGAAGCCGCGCTCCGGCAGACTGACGGTCTCGGCGTCTTGAAGACGCGCCGGCTCGGCTATGACGGCAAGGGACAGATCGTGTTCAAGGGCGTCGACGGCGAGCATCAGGACGCCTTTCGCAAACTGGGCTCGACGCCGCTGATCCTGGAAAGCTTCGTCGCTTTCGACCGGGAAATCTCGATCATCGCCGCGCGCGCCGCCGACGGATCCACCGCCATGTACGATCCGGCTGAAAACCGCCACGAGGGCGGCATATTGAGGCAATCCACGGCGCCTGCGTCAATCTCGTCGGAAACGGCGGAGGCGGCGCGTGAAGCCGCGGCCCGGATTCTCGACAGCCTGGACTATGTCGGCGTCATCGGCGTCGAATTCTTCGTCCTTCCCGACGGCCGCCTGCTCGCCAACGAGATCGCGCCGCGGGTGCACAATTCCGGCCACTGGACGGAAGCCGCCTGCGCCGTCTCCCAGTTCGAGCAGCATGTTCGCGCCGTATGCGGGCTGCCGCTTGGCGATTGCGCCCGGCGCTCCGACTGCGTCATGGAAAACCTGATCGGCGACGAAGTCGAACGCAGTTTTGGCATACTCGAACAGTCCGGGGCGGTGCTCCATCTCTATGGAAAGAAGGACGCCCGCCCCGGACGCAAGATGGGCCACGTCACCTGGCTGAAGTGATCCGCGTCAGACCTTGTTGATGGAATTGCCTCCGTCGACGACCATGGCCGATCCGGTCATGAAGCTCGACCGGTCGGAGGCAAGGAAGAGCGCGGCTTCGGCGATTTCCCGCGCGTCCGCGATCCGCTTCAGCGCGTGAATGCTGTTGAGAAAGGCCAGGCGCTCCGGCTCTTCGTCGATATTGCCCGCCATTTCTGTCCGCGTACCGCCCGGAAGCAGCGCGTTTGCGCGAACGCCCTTAGCGCCATGTTCCGTCGCCAGAACCTGCACCAGCCCGATGAGGCCCGCCTTGCTGGCCGCGTAAGCGCCCATGCCCGGAAACGCCGCCGAGTAGCCGACAAAACTGGACGTGAAGATGAGCGATCCGCCGCCGGACTTCAGCATCGCCGGAATCTGGTGTTTGGCTGCGTGGAAGGCGCTGGTGAGGTTTGTCGCCAGCGTCAGGCTCCAGTTTTCTTCCGTCATGTCGGGAATGGCGACGGCCTCGCCCGTCATTCCGGCGTTGTTGAAGCCGCAATCGAGGCGGCCGAAGCGATCAAGCGCGGTTGCGACAAGTTGCTCCGCATAGCCGACGTCGCACACATCGCCCGCAACGGCGATCGCCTCGCCGCCCTTGCCGACGATTTCGCCGGCGATCCTTTCCAGCGTCTCGCGACGACGCGCGCCGAGCACGAGCTTCGCCCCCTCTTCGGCGAACAGCCGCGCGGCCGCCTCCCCTATGCCGCTGCTTGCCCCGGTGATGATGACGACCTTGTTGTGTAATTGCATGGGACGATCTCCGTTGTTTTTCGATGGAGATCTCCTGCATCACGGCGGGGAAAGCCGATATCCGCTTCTTGCGAGGGAATTCTAGTCCCACACACACGGGACGCAAAGCGGGCCGCGGAACGCCCAGCCGCCGAACCGCACATCCCTGCCCTCAGCAAGCCGAAGGTTCGGCAGGTTGTCGAATAGCTTCGGCAGGGCGACTTCTGCAATTAAACAGCGCGAAGCCCAGGCCCCAGCGCAGAAATGAGGGCCAGCGCCGAAGGATAGCGACTTGGCGGTGTCGCGCGTCACATCAAACCGGTCCGGATCGTCGAATATGCTTTCATCCCTGTTGCCTGAACCGAACATCAGGAACACACGGTCCTCCGGCTCGAAGACGACGCCGTCCAACTCGTAGCGTTGCGCCACCCGACGCGGAGACATGCCGATGGGCGATATCCAGCGGGCGTATTCCTCAAAGGCCTGCAGCCATGTCGCCTCGCCGGACCGGATCCGCGCCAGCTCCTCTTCATGCGTGAGCAAGGCCCAGGCCACGCCCGCAATGGCGTCCCTCGGCTCGTTCTGCCCTCCGGAAATGGCGAGCTTGATATTCGCCCTGACCTGGGATTCCGCGAGGCCGGCCTGCAACTGGACGGACAGCAGGGAATGATCGGGATTGGCGACTGCTTCCGGCATCCGCTCGTCGATGTGGTCGTCGATGGAACGGGTGCAGTCGTGACAGTTCGCCTCGATCGCCAGGTCGCCGCCATAGTTGGCGCATCCGTCGATCATCCCCTGGCTCACCCGGTTCATCTCCGCGAAATGCATGTTGGTGAGACCGGTGATCGCCTTTAGCGCTTCCGCCGAAACCGGCATCGCGAACGCCTCCACCAGATCGCATCGTCCCTCTGGCTTCAATTCTTCGAGAATACGGTCCGTCGCCGCCTCGAACGCCGCCTTCCAGACGGTGGCGACGGTTTTCGGCGAGACGGTAGGAAAGATCGCCCGGCGCTCCGCCATATGCGCATCGCCGTCCTTGCGCATCATGTTCTCACCCATCAACCGCGACATCAGGCCGTCGGGCTGAACGGATGAAAAGACGTCGATCTTCTTCTCGTTGACGAAAATGTCGTCGCGCCGCGTGATCAGCGTCGCCCCGAGTTGCTGCACATAGGCGACCGGTTTGTCCCGGCGCATGACCTTCAGATCCGGATAGGGATCGGTCCAGAAGGAACCCGGATCGATATCATAGTGTGGTGCATTCGACATGGAACAAACTCCCCGTAGACTCAGGCGACGCCAAACTGCGCCATCTATGCGTTTCGGGCCGCCGGGACGCAAGTCTGCGACAGCGCGCGGTTGACAGAACGCAAGCTTGGCGCTAAACGCTGCCCAACACTTCGAGCGCGTCGCAAGGCGCGCTTTTGATTGTTTACAGGCCAGACGACCGCATTACCGGTTTCGGCCAATGACCATGGATCCGGAACAATGAAAATCAAGAACTCTCTCAAGTCGTTGAAGGCGCGGCACCGTGAAAACCGCCTGGTTCGTCGCAAGGGCCGTATTTACGTCATCAACAAGCAGAACCCGCGTTTCAAGGCCCGCCAGGGCTAATACCGGGCGATCGGTTGACGATCACCAAAATTTGGCTTTGACCTTTTGCGCATGCGGCATAGATTTATCCGCATGCCATTTACACGTTTGCCGATCACTCTCTCTTTTCTGACGGCGTTTGTCTCGCTCGCCGGATTCGCCGCGTCTGACGCCCTTGCCCAGAGCAATGACCTTCAGAGGCAGGAACAGTCGACGGAAGAACCGGCGATCAGCCCGGAGGACCTTCCGCCGGCGATGGGCCGCACGAAGGCGGATCGCCTCGATTCCTATTTTGCAGACCTGAAGCGCGAAAGCGATCCCGCAGCCGCCAGGCGAATCGCCGACCGCATATGGGCGGCCTGGCGCGATTCCGGCAGCGCGACCGCCGATCAGCTCATGGAATGGGCCGACGACGCGATCGAAGACCAGCGCCTGTTCACGGCCCTCGACCTGCTTGATCAGGTCACCGTCCTGATGCCGGACTACGCGGAAGGCTGGAACCGGCGCGCGACACTGCACTACCTCATGAGCAATCACGCGAAATCGATGTCCGACATCAACCGGGTGCTGGAACTCGAACCGCGCCACTTCGGCGCGCTGATGGGCATGGGCGCGATCCTGCAGACAGCGGGCCACGACGAAGCCGCGCTGAACGCCTACATGAAGGTGCTTGAAGTCTACCCGGCGATGCGGAATGCTCAGGAAAAGGTCGGCGATATTTCCGACGAGCTGACCGGCGAAGAAACCTGAACACGATCTGTCAATGCCGCGACTGTGATATCCAATGGCGATGTTCTGGACATCCATTCTAGTCATATCGGGTCTCTACGGCTTTACCCTGTTTCTCACGCGCAGCGTTGAACGTCGCTTTCCGGCGCACGGCGACCTGACCGATGTGGGCGGCTATCGCATGCACGCCTTGCATATTGAGCGGCCGGAGAGCGCCGATCTGCCGGCGATCGTGTTCATCCACGGCGCAAGCGGCAATCTGCGCGACCAGTCCGGCGCGTTCCTTTCCGCCCTGGAAGGCCGGGCCGAGATGCTGTTCGTCGACCGCCCCGGCCATGGCTGGTCGGAGCGCGGCGGATCGCGCAACGCCTATCCGGACGCGCAGGCGCGGGCGATCGCCACGCTGATGGACCGGAAGGGCATCGAGGACGCCATCGTCGTCGGCCATTCCTTCGGCGGCGTCATCGCGACCGCCATGGCGCTTGAAAGACCGGAACGGGTGCGCGGTCTGCTGTTGCTTGCCTCGCCCACCCATCCCTGGCAGGGCGGCGTCGATTTCTACTACCGGCTCGTCACCATACCGGTGATCGGCCGGCTCTTTTGCGAGTTGCTCGTCATGCCGCTCGGCCTCGTATTGGCCGGACCCGCCGTCAAGCGCGTGTTCGCGCCGGACCTGTGTGCGGACGACTATGAGGAAAACACGGCGATCCCGCTGGTGCTCAGACCGCGCCAGTTCCTGGCGAACGCCCGGGACGTCGTCAAGCTGTTCGATCATATCGTCATCACCGCGCCGAAATACCCCGCGATAAAGGCGCCCGCAGTGATTCTGTCCGGGCTTGAGGACACAGTCGTCTCGCCGCTGCAGCACTCGGTCGCGCTCGCCGAGGAAATGGACAATGCGGAACTCGTGTTGCTGGAAGGCGTAGGCCACAAACCGGACTATGTCGCAACGGGTCTGTGCACGGCCGCGCTCGAAAAACTGTCAGGCGCGCCGGTCGACCTGGAAGCGCTCAAACACGCCTTTGAACGTCACCGCGCTACGACCACGCGGGGCAAGGCCGACAATGCAACGGATGAGACTTCGGCTCAGATGCCGGACATGCCGTCGGAGCCGATATAGGCGATCCGCAGCATATTTGTGGCGCCAGGAGTGCCAAGGGGCACGCCGGCGGAAATGATCACCCGATCTCCCGGATTTCCGAAGCCTTCGTTGAAGGCGATCCGGCAGGCCCTGTCGACCATGTCGTCAAGATCGGTCGCATCCTCGGTCACCACGCAATGCAGCCCCCAGACGACCGACAGCCGGCGCGCGGTCTCGATAACCGGCGAGAGCGCGATGATCGGCACCTGCGGCCGCTCGCGCGAGGCCCGCAGGCCGGTGGTGCCCGACGAGGTGTAACAGACCATGACCGCCAGGTTCAGCGTCTCCGCTATCTGGCGCCCCGCCAGCGAAATCGCATCGGCGCCGGTCGCCTGCGGCTCCGAGCGCTGTGCGTAGATGATACCGGGAAAGTTCGGGTCCTTTTCCACCTGGCGAGCGATCGCCCCCATCATGGACACCGCCTCGACCGGATAGTCGCCTGCGGCGGATTCCGCTGACAGCATGACAGCGTCCGCGCCCTCGAAAACCGCCGTCGCGACGTCCGAAACCTCGGCGCGCGTCGGCACAGGCGCGGAAATCATCGACTCCAGCATCTGGGTCGCCACCACAACGGGCTTGCCGGCCCGCCGGCAGGCGCGAATGAGCTGTTTCTGTATGCCCGGAACAGCCTCGATCGGAAGTTCAACGCCAAGATCGCCGCGGGCGACCATGAGCGCATCGGAAAGCTCGATGATTTCGTCGATCTGCTCGAGAGCCTGCGGCTTTTCGATCTTCGCCATCAGACCGACCTTGCCGCGGGCAATCTTGCGCACCGCCGCCAGATCGTCGGGTCTCTGGATGAAGGACAGAGCGACCCAATCGACGTTTCTGGTCGCCAGAACGGCTTCGAGGTCCTTGTGATCCTTTTCCGTCAGCGCGCCGACCGGCAGCGTGCTGTCCGGCAGGCTGACGCCCTTGCGATCCGATATCTTCGTTCCCGACACGACGGTGCAGGTAATTGATTTGCCATCGCAGGCGTCTGCCTTCAATTGCAGACGTCCGTCATCAATCAACAGTCGATGGCCGGGCTTTACGGCTGCGAAGATTTCCGGATGCGGCAGGAAGACGCGCGAAACATCTCCGGGCGTATCCTTGTCGTCCAGCGTGAAGGTCTGGCCGGGCTCGAGTTCGACTGCGCTGTCGGCGAAACGGCCAACGCGCAGCTTGGGTCCCTGAAGGTCGGCGAGAATGCCGATGGGACGTCCGCATCGCTTTTCGACCGCGCGTATCCGGTCGACCAGATTGCGCAATGTCGCATGATCCGAATGGCTCATGTTTATGCGAAACAGGTCCGCGCCGGCTTCATGCAGTTTTTCGATTGTTTCCTCGTCCGAGGACGATGGCCCGAGCGTTGCAAGTATCTTGACTTTGCGAAGTCGCTTCATCAGTTCTGGCCTTCGCCATTGTCTCCGGAATCTGTCAATTGCACCATCCAGTTGGATTGCTGACCCGTGTCGTATTCCTTGAAGCCCATGCGCATGTAGCCGCGCGTGAAGCAGTCATGCACGCCAACGATGTCGAAGGCGTCTTCGGCGACGCACATATCAATGTCGCCCGCCCACCGGCCGCCGCTTTCCGAATCTTCCGCGTAGAGATAATAATAACGTGACGAAAGCGAACCTTCTATGATGGTTTCGCAACTTGTCGCCGCAATTTGCCACCAGCCTTCGGATTTCCAGCCATCGGCCGTCCGGTATCCGATGGCGACGCCGACCAGTTTCTGCGTCCCGTTGCATACCCGGAAATCAGCGCGCGCGTCGTTGCCCCATGCGGCCATTAATACAATCACTGCCGAAGCAAGCGCCAAACGCCCATGCTTCACTAAAAAGCCAGCCACTGACATCCCCGTTACGAACCCTCTATTGAATATGTGCCGCATCGACAGCCCGAATGTCAACGCGTGACCGGATCAAACCGGGCCTCGCATATTGAAATCAACGGTCTGGCCGGTTTACCGGCCGACCTTGCGGCACTATCTTCCAGGTCAAGGAAATCCCTCAAACTACAGGAGGCCCGTCATGACGGAACTGACCGAAGAACAGCGCATCAAACTGGAAGCCGCGGCTTTCCGGACACTCGTGGACCATCTTCGCGAACGCGCCGACGTGCAGAACATAGACTTGATGAATCTGGCCGGATTTTGTCGAAATTGCCTGTCCAACTGGTATCAGGACGCGGCTCGGGAAGCCGGGATAGACCTGAGCAAGGAAGCCTCGCGGGAAATCGTCTACGGCATGCCCTATGACGAATGGAAAGCCAAACACCAGACAGAGGCGACGGCGGAACAGAAGGCGGCCTTCGCCTCCCGCCACGAACATTGAGGCCCCACGTCTTCCCATTGATCACGGGACAGGCGCGAAAACGCACTTGACGGAATTCCCCGCAGCGTGCACCTGACACCACTCACATTTTGTACAGGAGTCGCCCAATGTCCGAAGCCCACGGTGTCGCGCGTGATCATCTTCGCTCTTTCGTCGAGCGGATCGAACGGCTTGAGGAAGAAAAGAAGACGATCGCCGACGATATCAAGGAAGTCTACGGCGAAGCCAAGGCGATGGGATTCGACACCAAGGTTCTTCGTCGCGTCGTCTCGATACGCAAGCAGGACCAGGATGAGAGAATGGAGCAGGAAGCCGTTCTCGATACCTATCTCGCGGCGCTCGGGATGATCAGCGCGCCTCCCGAAGAATAGGAAAAGCCAGCCAAACCCGTTTTGCTGTCACCGTCAATTGGTGACGCTGAAACGGGCGACCGTCAGGAAGTTGACCGCGTTTCCGGAGAAGCTTTCCGCGCTGGCGATCGTGTTTTCCGTGGAAAAGCCTGTCAGATGAACGGTGTGCGGCGCTTCGCGGAGATGGGCCGACACCAGTTGCGGCGCAACGATGGCGTTGCCCTGCGTTTCGACCCGTTCCGACGTGATGCTGCGTTTCGACGCGAGCCCGGCGGTCAGGACCGGAGACGTGTTGACCACGTATTTCGGCGCGGCGTCGTCGGACGCGCGCGCGCGGCGCGCGCTCTTGCCGCCCGTCGATTGACTGGCGCTGGCGGCAATGGCCGCCGCCAGAACGTCTCGTCCGCTTTCGGATTGCGCCACGGACGGCGGCGCGAGAGCAATCTTCGATCCGGCTTGCGGCTGCCCGCCGGACGTGTCGAGCGCGCCCCGGATCGGGCTTTCAGGAAGCGGTATCTCGAAGCCCGCCCGCGCGGGACGCGGCGTCGGAACGCCGGCGATTGAGGCGACTTCGACCGTCTGCCGGTCAGGTCGCGTCGTCGGCATCGGCACATAAGCCAGCGTCGGCGAGCCGGAATCCTCGATCTGCACCGGCGCCGGAAGCCCGTTTTCGGAGGCTCTGATTATCCGGTCGACATCCGCCGAAGCCGCGCTACGCGCGGGCGTCAGGCTGGCCACCTTGATGGCGTCGGTGCCGTTGACGTCATCGGGACGCATGGCCGCGAGCGCCTCGGTCTGCGCGCCGACCGGGACCGGAACCAGCGGAACGCCGCCATTGTCGCCATTCGCCGCTCCGGCGTCGGCGAGAGCCAGCTGTACGCCGCTTGACGAAAGCGAGGGCCGCGAGCGCGGAACCGGAACATAGGCGAGTTCGATCTCTTCCTCGTCGTTCTCGGGCTCCGCCTGGGCGACCTGCGACGCGGAGGAACGCTGCTGACGCGCAGGCGCCTCATCCTCATCGTCGCCGCGATTAAACAAACCGGCCAGCAGGCCACCGCCGCCGCTGCTACTGCTTCTGGCGCCGCCGCCGGCGACCTCGATGCTGTTCGACGTCACGCGTTTCTTGTAGTCGGCGAGCGCCTGGTCATAGCCTGGAAGCGGCTTGCCGTCGGACGGCAAATGCAGCGTCTTGCCCTGAGGAAACACCTGCACGAGTTCCTTGCGGCTCATGCGCGGCCAGGCGCGCACGCTGCCGGTGTCCAGATGCACGAAGGGAGAGCCGGATCGTGGATAGTAACCCACGCCGCCGACCTGGAACTTCATGCCGAGCTCGCGCAGTTTTTTCAGCGGCACGTCCGGAATGAAAAAGTCCATCGCCTTGCCAAGCGTGTGCTGGCTCTTCTTGGCGACGCCCGAAGAGCGTTTGCGCAGCATCGCGTTGGTCTGCGGCGAACGATAGGCGGAGACGACGTGGATTTCGGCTCTCGAACCGCTGGCCTGATAGACTTCCCAGATCAGGTCGAACAGCCGCGGATCCATCTTTGTCGGCTCATTGCGACGCCAGTCGCGCAGGAACCGGTTGAGTTCTTTCAGACCACTCGGGATGTAGCGGCCATTCTTTTTGTAGGTGATGGAAGCGTGCTCTTTGGTGTGAAGAAAATAGAGCTTGAGCGTACGGGTTTCAGCCGCTGCGGCGCTTGTGAGAACGCCAAACAGGAGCGCAGCTGTCACTGCGGCCGCGATCGCCCGGCAGA
Organism: Flavimaribacter sediminis; assembly: GCF_019492055.1. GTDB lineage: Bacteria > Pseudomonadota > Alphaproteobacteria > Rhizobiales > Rhizobiaceae > Flavimaribacter > Flavimaribacter sediminis. Next base: position 529,367 of record NZ_JAICBX010000003.1, read on the forward strand.
CTTTCACTCCGTAATTTATGGTCGCGCCCCTAAGCAATATTCTTCAGATCCCCGCATCCCCGCTTTCGGTCCAGACTGGCTGATTCCCGAAAAGACTCGTCACAACTAAACCCGATACATACGACCCGAGCCGGCCCAGGATCGTATCCGCCCTGAACTCGAAATGCGTTCAGAGCATGGCAAACAGGTCACACTCGGTTTCAACTGACATTTATAGTGAACAAACAACTAACAAGTCGTGAATTATACCGGTACTATCTGCTCGATTCGAGTTTGGCCGGGTGACACCAGCTCTTTCAGCTATGGATTTAGGTCAATTTTGCCGAATTCGCAATTCGGCGTCCGTGGAAAACCCGAGTCGAGCCGTTCATGTAAGCTGCACTACCGCAACCGGGGGTGAATTTGAGACAAATGAGTGCAACCAGCATACGGACTTTGGCGGGACATCGGAGCATGGTGGCCGATGGAGCGCCGGCTTCGCACGAGGCCGGCGCTCTCGGCGCCTTGCCGGAATGGGATCTCTCCGATCTCTATACCGGGCTCGACTCCGACGCCCTGCGCCGGGACATGGAAGCCGCCTCACGCCGTTCTTCCGCTTTCGAGGAAAAATGGAAGGGCAAACTCAAGGCCGCCGCCGCCGAAACCGGGGACAAGGGTCTCGGACATGCGATCGTCGAATATGAAAAGATAGAGGAACTGCTGGGACGCATCATTTCCTTTGCGAGCCTGTTTTATTTTTCCAACACGACCGATCCGGCCCGCGCCAAGTTTTTCGGCGACACGCAGGCGAAAATCACAGACATCAGCAGCAAGCTTCTGTTCTTTTCACTCGAGATCAACCGGATCGACGACGCCGAGATCGATGCGGCGATCGCCAATGACGAGCGCACCGCGCACTATCGGCCCTGGCTCGTCGATCTGAGGATGGACAAGCCATTTCAGCTCGACGACCGGACGGAACAGCTTTTCCACGAGAAATCCATCACCGGCCACGCGGCCTGGAACCGGCTCTTCGACGAAACGATGGCCGACCTGCGGTTCACGGTCGACGGCGAAACGCGCGCCCTCGAGCCGACGCTGAACCTGCTGCAGTCGCCCCAGGGCGACACGCGCCGAAAGGCGGCGGAAGCCCTGTCCGCCACCTTTGCCGAAAACATCCGCACCTTCACGTTGATCACCAACACGCTGGCCAAGGACAAGGAGATTTCCGACCGCTGGAGAGGTTTCGAAGACATCGCGGACAGCCGGCACCTCGCCAATCGCGTCGAACGCGAGGTGGTCGATGCGCTCAGTTCATCGGTCGTCGCCGCCTATCCGCGCCTGTCGCATCGCTATTACGCAATGAAAGCCCGCTGGCTGGGCATGGACGTAATGGATTTCTGGGACCGCAATGCGCCGTTGCCGGAAACGCCGCAAACGCTGATCGAATGGGACCAGGCGCGCGGCACCATTCTCGACGCCTACGGACGTTTCGACCCGCAGATGGCGTCGATCGCCGAGCGGTTTTTCGACCGGAACTGGATCGACGCCCCGGTGCGCGAGGGCAAGGCTCCCGGCGCGTTCGCGCACCCGACCGTTCCGTCCGTTCACCCTTACGTTCTCCTGAACTATCTCGGCAAGCCGCGCGACGTGATGACGCTGGCCCACGAACTCGGGCACGGCGTGCACCAGGTGCTGGCCGCCCAACAGGGCGCGCTCATGGCGCAGACGCCGCTCACACTGGCCGAGACGGCTTCGGTGTTTGGAGAAATGCTGACGTTCCGCGCCCTGCTGGACCGGACGACCTCGCCGCGCGAGCGCAAGGCCATGCTGGCGCAGAAGGTGGAGGATATGATCAACACGGTTGTCCGCCAGATCGCCTTCTACCAGTTCGAGCGCAAGGTGCATACGGAGCGCCGCGAAGGCGAACTCACATCGCACCAGATCGGAGAATTGTGGTTGTCGGTGCAGGCCGAAAGCCTTGGGCCGGCAATCCGCATCACACCGCAATACAGCACCTTCTGGGCCTATATCCCGCATTTCATCCATTCGCCCTTCTACGTCTACGCCTATGCGTTCGGCGACTGTCTGGTCAATTCTCTCTATGCGGTCTACCAGAACGCCGAATCCGGCTTCCAGGAGAAGTATATGGAGATGCTGAAGGCCGGCGGCTCCAAGCATCATTCCGAGCTGCTGGCGCCGTTCGGGCTCGACGCAAGCGATCCCGCCTTCTGGGATCGGGGCCTCTCCATGATCGAAGGTCTCATCGACGAACTCGAGGAACTCGATCGCTCGCTCTCAGCCTGACGATCCGTCGACATGGTCGCAACTCTCTGCTTCCATGCGGCGTTGAATCGTGGTTAAGCAACCGCCAGGCAAACCAGGACTGGAACCAGGAAGGAAACTGATGTCAGAGGTCGATTATCCCGTTTACGCAGAGATCACAGGTCCGATCGTCATGATCGGCTTCGGATCCATCGGACGCGGAACGCTGCCGCTCATCGAACGCCATTTCAAATTCGACAAGAGCCGCATGGTCGTTGTCGACCCCAGCGACGCCGACGCCGGCCTGCTGGCCAAGGAAGGTATTCGCTTCGTGCAGGAAGCAGTGACCCGCGACAATTATCGCGATCTGCTCGGACCGCTGCTGACCGAGGGCGAAGGACAGGGATTCTGCGTCAACCTTTCCGTCGACACCTCGTCGCTCGACCTCATGAAATTCTGCCGCGAGATCGACACGCCCTATATTGACACGGTGGTTGAGCCCTGGCTCGGCTTCTATTTCGACAATTCCCTCGGTAACGCGGCCCGCACCAACTATGCGCTTCGCGAAACCGTGCGGACCGAAAAGACGGCGAACCCGGGCGGCACGACAGCCGTCTCCTGCTGCGGCGCCAATCCCGGCATGGTGTCCTGGTTCGTCAAGCAGGCGCTGGTCAATCTGGCGAACGATCTCGGGATCGCATTCGAGGAACCCGCGCCTGAAGACCGGGAAGGCTGGGCCGCCCTGATGCAGAAAGTCGGCGTGAAGGGCGTCCACATCGCCGAACGCGACACGCAGCGCGCCAAACACCCCAAGCCTCTCGACGTTTTCTGGAACACCTGGTCCGCCGAAGGCTTTATTTCAGAAGGACTGCAGCCCGCCGAACTCGGCTGGGGAAGCCACGAAAAGTGGAAGCCGGACAACGCGAAAGAACAGGAAACCGGCTGCAAGGCGGCGATCTATCTGGAGCAGCCCGGCGCCAATACGCGTGTGCGCACCTGGTGCCCGACGCCGGGCGCGCAGTATGGCTTTCTCGTCACCCACAACGAGTCCGTCTCGATCGCCGATTTCTTCACGCTGAGAGACGAAAGCGGAAACGTCGTCTTCAGGCCGACCTGTCACTACGCCTATCATCCGGCCAATGACGCCGTTCTTTCGCTGCACGAAATGTTCGGCAATGGCGGCAAGCAGCAGCCCAAGCTGCATGTCCTCGACGAAAACGAGATCGAGGACGGGATCGACGAGTTGGGCGTGCTCCTCTACGGGCACGAACGCAACGCCTACTGGTTCGGTTCGCGCCTTTCGGTGGAAGAAACGCGCGAACTCGCCCCCTACCAGAACGCCACCGGCCTGCAGGTGACGTCCGCGGTGCTCGCCGGCATGGTCTGGGCGCTGGAAAATCCGGGCTCGGGCATCGTCGAAGCCGACGAGATGGATTATCGGCGCTGTCTCGAAGTGCAATTGCCCTATCTCGGCCCCGTGGAAGGCCATTATACCGACTGGACGCCCCTGACCGATCGTCCCGGGCTTTTTCCGGAAGATATCGACGAAAGCGATCCGTGGCAGTTCAGGAACGTCCTGGTTCATTAAGGACCGATGAACCTTTTGACCGACCGGACGTTGCCGTTCACGGGCGTCCGGTGGTATTGATAAACGAGGCGTCGAACGTGAGATCCAGAGCGGAGGCACCCATGCGGGATTGGTCGAGGACACTGACACTTCTTTTCATGACGGCGGCTCTCGCCGCCTGCCAATCGAATTTCGGAGGCGGGCCACGTTATGATCCGAACTCCATCGAGGGACAATGGTTCGATCCGAACGGGATCCTTTCCACGTTCTCCGACGGCCAGTTCGAAACCCGGACGACGGATACGAACACCCTGCTGGCGACAGGCAAATACACCTATACGGGTCCGCGCGTCGTTCAGATCGACCTCCGTTCCCTGGTGCGCAACAGCAGTTCCAAGGTGAACTGCTCCCTGGCTTCGCCATCAAGGCTCAATTGCACGTCGAGCACAGGCAGCCAATTCTCGCTGACCCGCCGGACAGCCTGAGGAACAGCTGCTCGCCGAAGCGCTGTACAGACGGCCCGGCACCGGCTACCGATACGACATGAGAGACGAAACGGGAGGAGCGTCGTCTTGACCGCCTATTTTGACGCGCTGGAAACGCGCGAGTCTGCGGTCCGTGAAAAGGACCTGTTCGAGAAACTGCCGTCTTTCCTGGCCCGCGCCATGACGCAGGCTGAAGGTCTGAAGCGGTGGCTCGGGGATATAGATCCACAATCGATCGACAGCCGTTCGGCGTTGGCTTCTCTTCCGGTCCTGGGAAAACAGGACCTCATGTCCGCGCAGGCCGAAAACCCGCCATTCGGCGGTTTCGCAGCCGCCGACGCGCTGCGGGGCAACCGGGTGTTCATGTCTCCCGGCCCGGTCTGGGAGCCGCAAGGGTTCGGCGCCGATCCGTGGCAGGCGGCGCGCGCGCTGTTCGCCGCCGGTTTTCGCGCCGGCGACATTGTCCACAACGCGTTTTCCTATCACATGACGCCGGGCGCATTCATACTCGACGAGGGCGCCCGCGCCATGGGATGTCTGATTTTTCCCGCCGGCGTCGGCAATACCGACTCCCAGGTCGAGGCGGCCGCCAGATTGCGCCCGACGGCCTACACGGGAACGCCGGACTTTCTGAAGATCATGCTCGACAGGGCGGTGGAAAGCGGACTGGACCTGTCTTCCATCACCCACGCCATGGTCTCCGGCGGTGCGCTCTTTCCGTCCCTGCGCGACGAATATTACCTGCGCGGCATCAAGACGCTGCAGTGCTACGCCACAGCCGATATCGGCGTGATCGCCTATGAAAGCGCGGCCGAAAACGGCTCGCCCTATCCAGGCATGATCCTGAACGAAAACCTCATTCTGGAGATCGTGCGACCGGGCAGCGGCGAGCCTGTGTCCGACGGCGAGGTTGGCGAAGTCGTCGTCACCTGCCTCAACGAAGCCTATCCGCTGATCCGGTTCGCCACAGGCGACCTCTCGGCTGTCGTCGAGGGCCCCTCGCCCTGCGGCAGAACGAACACGCGCATCGCCGGCTGGATGGGACGCGCCGACCAGCGCACAAAGATCAAGGGCATGTTCGTCGATCCGAAACAGGTCGACGCCGTCATGAAGCGGCATCCCGAAATCGCCAGGGCGCGACTGGTCGTCAGCCGCGCCGACAATCAGGACAGCATGACGCTGCACGTTGAAGCAGGAGGCGGCGCTGAACTGGACGCGGCTTCGATTTCCGCAACGTTGTCCGATGTCACCAGGCTCAAGGGCGATGTGATCGGGGTCGAGGCCGGCAGCCTTCCCAATGACGGCAAGGTCATTGCTGACGAGCGCGATTACGAAAACTGAGTTTGCCCGCAGACAGGCTTGAGTTTCCGCGAAATCGGTAGGAGAATGCCGCCGCGACGCGGTTGTCATGCAAATGCAAATTGCGTGTGACAGTAACGGTGCGAACCAGTCCGGCGGCATAGCATGACGCGTGAGTCAGGCCGCCCTCCAAGGAAGACCTTAACAGGGAGATATCAATGAACAGGATCATGTTACGCGCGCTGCTTTCGGCCGCCGCTCTGGGCCTTGCCGCCGGCAACGCCTGGGCCGACTACGAACTCAATATTTTGCACTTCAACGACCTGCACAGCCGCATCGAACCGATCAACAAATACGATTCGACCTGTTCCCCGGAAGACGATGCGGAAGGCAAGTGCTTCGGCGGCGCAGCGCGCCTGAAAACAGCCATCGACGAGCGTAAATCGGCGCTCGACAACGTGCTGGTTCTGAACGCCGGAGACAATTTCCAGGGTTCCCTCTTCTACACGACCTACAAGGGCGACGCCGAAGCCGAGTTCCTGGACATGATGGATCAGGACGCGATGGTTCTCGGCAACCACGAATTCGACGACGGCGACCAGGTGCTCGCTGATTTCGTCGCCAAAACCGATTTCCCGATCATCTACGGAAATACGCTGATCGGCGCCAACAGCCCGCTCGCCGGCACGCGGATGGTCGAATATGTGATCAAGGACGTCGGCGGCGAGAAGGTCGCTATCATTGGCGTGGTGGCCGAAGACACCGACGTCACGTCTTCACCGAGCGACGCCGTCCTGTTCATGGAGCCGGTTCTCTACCTCATGGAAGCCGTCGACAAGGTCAAGGAAGCCGGCGCCACCAAGGTCATCGCGCTGACCCATGTCGGTCTGCCGGTCGACAAGAAGATTGCCGCCGAAGTTGACGGCATCGACCTCATCGTGGGCGGACATTCGCACACATTGCTGTCGAATACGGATGAAAAGGCGGCTGGCCCCTACCCTGTAATGGTGAAAAACGAGACGTCCGGCAAGGACGTTCCGATTGTTCAGGGCTACGCCTACAGCAAATATCTCGGCGAGATCAAACTGGTGTTCGACGACGACGGCAACATCAAAAGCGTCGCCGGAGACCCGATCCTTCTCGACGCCAGCTTCAAACCGAATGAAGCAATGCAGAAGCGCATCGCGGAACTGGCTGCTCCCATCGAGGACATGAAAAAGAAGGTCGTCGGCGACACGTCCGCGACAATCGACGGCGATCGCGGATCCTGCCGGGCCAAGGAGTGCGAGATGGGCAATCTCGTCTCCGACGCCATGCTCGAGCGGGTCAAGGACCAGGGCATCCAGATCGCCATTCAGAACGGCGGGGGCCTGCGAGCCTCGATCGATCAGGGCGAAGTCACCATGGGCGAAGTCCTGACCGTGCTTCCGTTCCAGAACACCCTGTCGACCTTCCAGCTCAAGGGTTCCGACGTCAAGGCCGCCCTTGAAAACGGCGTCAGCCAGATCGAGGACGGCGCCGGTCGCTTCCCGCAGGTCTCCGGGTTGAAGTACAGCTTCGATCCGTCCAAGCCTGCCGGCGAGCGGATCTCCGACGTCATGGTTGAAGGCAGCGACGGCAGCTTCGCGGCCATAGAGGACGACACGACCTACGGCGTGGTCTCCAACAATTTCATGCGCGGCGGCGGCGACGGCTACAGCGTCTTCGCGACAGCCGGCATGAACGCCTATGATTACGGCCCGGGCCTCGAGCAGGTCGTGGTCGACTATCTCGGCGAAAACAATCCCTACAAGCCTTATGTCGACGGGCGCATTACGGAAGTCTCCGCAGCCATGGAGCCGAAGACGGACGAGACCATGAAAGACGACATGAAGTCCGACGCCGCGACGATGGAAAAGGACTCCGAGGCCGCCTCCGAAACAGTCATGGAAAAGACAGAGGAAATGGCCAAGGAAGGCATGGAGAAGGTTGAGGAAGCCGTCGAATCCGCGACCACCCATGTGATTTCGGCCGGCGACAGCCTCTGGTCCCTCGCTGAAAAATACTTCGGCGACGGCAAGCAGTGGAAGTCCATCGCCGACGCCAATCCGGATCAGAATCCGAAAAAGCTGGAAGTCGGAAGCCAACTGACGATCCCCGCCAAGTCCAACTGACCGGCGGCCAGGCATTCGTGACGCAGCGGCCCGGGATTTCCCGGGCCGCTTTTGTTCAATCCTGCGGCATTTTCCGTGAATGCTTGAAATTGCGGCGGCGGCCCATATTTTGGCCGAGTCAGCACTGCGGAATCAATTTGGACAGCGAAATCCCATGAACCCGACCGATACGACCATCACGCGCCATCTCCCGCCAGAGCATCCCGCTGTGGCCTTCGGAAAGATCGGCGTGCTTCTGGTCAATCTCGGCACTCCGGACGGAACCGACTATACGTCTATGCGCCGCTATCTGCGCGAATTCCTGACCGACAAGCGCGTGATCGAATGGCCGCGCGCCTACTGGTATCCGATCCTGTTCGGCATCGTCCTCAACACCCGTCCAGGAAAGGTCGGCAAGGCCTACGAGATGATCTGGAACAAGGACCAGGATGAGAGCTACCTGAGAACCTACACGCGCAACCAGTCGGACCTGCTCGGCAAGATGCTGGCGGCCGAAGACGGAGTCGTCGTTGACTGGGCGATGCGCTACGGAACGCCATCGATCGAGGAACGCATCAACGCCCTCAAGGACGCGGGATGCGAACGGATCCTGCTGTTTCCGCTCTATCCGCAATATGCTGCGAGCACGACGGCGACCGTCAACGACAAGGCTTTCGAGGCCCTGATGAAGATGCGGTGGCAGCCGGCGCTTCGCGTTGCGCCGCCCTACCATGATGATCCGGTCTATATCGAAGCGCTCGGCAAATCGATCACCAGCCATCTCGCCTCGCTGGACTGGGAGCCGGAAGTGGTTCTGGCCTCGTTTCACGGCATACCGAAATCCTATTTCGAAAAGGGCGACCCCTATCATTGCCATTGCCAGAAAACGACGCGCCTGCTGCGCGAATATCTCGGTTGGCCGGAAGACCGGCTCAAGATCACCTTCCAGTCTCGTTTCGGCCCCGAAGAATGGCTGCAACCCTATACCGACGAGACGGTTGAAACGCTGGCCAGGCAAGGGGTCCGCAACATCGCCGTTCTCAATCCGGGCTTCGTGTCCGACTGCCTTGAGACGCTCGAAGAGATCGCGGAACAGGCGATGGAGAGTTTTCACGAAAATGGCGGTGAAAACTTCACCCATATTGCGTGCCTCAATGACAGCGAGGACGGAATGAAGGTCCTGGAAACGGTGGTTCGTCGTGAATTGCAGGGTTGGATCTGAAACAGCGCCCGGGCTGGGGAAATCAATATAACCAATTGATATTATTCAATTAAAGATATCGATAAACATCATATTGTAACCGTCGCTTGCATTACCCATCTTTAAGGTATGTCGTTTAAACACATTTCGTGACCATCAGTCGTCGCTCAGGCCTCCATTGGCCCGCGCGCAACGGAGGATTCTGACATGCTACCACCCCTGAGCGGCTTTGATATCGCGGTAATCGTCTTTCTCGTTCTCGTGCTTCTGGTTCTCTACGCAAGCGTCAAGACGGTCTCTCAGGGCTATAATTGCACCGTTGAGCGCTTTGGCCGATATACCCGCACGCTCACTCCCGGCCTCAACCTGATTGTGCCATTCATCGACAGAATCGGCGCGCGGATGAACATGATGGAGCAGGTCCTCGACGTTCCCACCCAGGAAGTCATCACCCGCGACAACGCCAGCGTCGGCGCGGACGCTGTCGCCTTTTACCAGGTGCTCAACGCCCCGCAGGCCGCCTATCAGGTCCGGGAGCTTGAATACGCCATTCTGAACCTCACGATGACCAATATCCGCTCGGTCATGGGATCGATGGATCTGGACGAATTGCTGTCCAACCGCGACGCCATCAACGAGCGGCTGCTGAGGGTTGTCGACGAGGCCGCAAGCCCTTGGGGCATCAAGATCACGCGCGTTGAAATCAAGGACATCAATCCGCCGACCGACCTCGTCGACGCCATGGCCCGGCAAATGAAGGCGGAACGCGAAAAGCGCGCCGAAGTGCTGGAGGCCGAAGGCGCCCGCAACGCCCAGATCCTGCGCGCGGAAGGCGCCAAGCAGGCCGCCATCCTTCAGGCCGAAGGCACGCGCGAGGCGGCGTTCCGCGAGGCCGAAGCACGCGAGCGGCTTGCAGAAGCGGAGGCCGCCGCCACACGCTCCGTCTCCGAAGCGATCGCACAGGGCGACGTCCAGGCCATCAACTACTTCGTCGCGCAGAAATACACCGAAGCGCTGGCCTCGATCGGCACGGCAAACAACCAGAAGATCGTCCTCATGCCGATGGAAGCGTCGTCGCTTATCGGCTCCCTGGGCGGCATCGGCGCGATCGCGAAAGAAGTCTTCGCCGACGGGCCTAACGGTTCAGCCGCCTCGGCGCGACGTTCCGTGCCTTCTGCCGGCCAACGGGCGGACTGACGATGTTTGACTGGATCGGAACACAACTCGGCCCCTGGACATGGTGGGTCGTTGGACTCCTGCTGCTGGCGCTGGAAGTCGTCATTCCGGGAATTTTCCTGATGTGGTTCGGCATCGCAGCCATCATCGTGGGCAGCCTGTCGCTGATGTTGTGGACCGAATCCTACTGGATCTGGCAGATGCAGGTGATCATCTTCGCGGTTCTCGCCGTGATATCCGCGCTGATCGGGCGGCGTGTAATCGCAGGACAGGACGATGTTTCCGACGAGCCGCTTCTCAACCAGCGCGGCGCGAGCCTGATCGGCCGAACAGCAACACTGAAAGCGCCTATAAACGAGGGGCGCGGCCGTATTCATCTCGACGACACGACCTGGGTCGTCAATGGTCCGGATCTGCCCGTCGGAAGTCGCGTCCGCATCGTTGCAAGCACCGGAAGCACACTCAAGGTCGAGCCGGTGAGCGAGATCTCCGCGCCAGCCTGAAACGTCTTTCCGTAAGGAAGCCTTAACCACAAAGCTTTACGGTTTGGGAAGATTTGTTCCCCTTGTTTCAGGCCGTAAATGGTTGCCACATCGCGCGTTTTCTGGATCGGGAGGCTGGCGGCCCTGCCGCCGGCCGTGGCGTTGTGCATCCTTGTCACCGCGCACCCTGCGTGGGCGCAGCGGGCCGACGACACAGACCAGCTTCTCAGGGGAGTGATCGAGTATGACGGCAGCACCGGCGCCGAACGCCGCCGGGCCGAGCGGTTAGCCGTACACGAAGAAGAACAGGCGAACGAAGAGCAGGAGCAGGCGGACGGCAGGGCCGGCGACACGGCAGCCGGGCTTGACGACACCACAACCGGAGCCGTCGAAGCGGTTCAGAGAACCGGACCTGTGCAATGGTTCGGCCGAAACAATCCTACCCAGCCGACAGTTGACACCGTTGTCCGCCAGCCGGACCCCGATCCCTACGCCGCAGTCGGCATGCGGATTGGAACCTTCATTCTGCGGCCGACGCTCACACAACAACTGGGTCATGAATCCGTTCTCGATGGAGATGCGCAGACTGCGCGCACTCTGAGCAGGACAACGCTAGCCGCAGAACTGGAGTCCGACTGGTCTCGCCACCAGTTCAAGCTTTCCGCCGAGCAGGTGATCGACATCACCCTCTCCGGCGATGGCCCCGAAGATCCGAGCACGTCCGTGGACGCCGAGTTGCGGCTGGACATTTCATCGACGACGACCGCCAATCTGTTCTTCGGCTATGATTTCAGGCGCGAGGATCAGACAGACGCCAATTCGGTCGAAAACGCGATTGCCCAATCAGACGTGCATTCCTTCGAAGGCCGCGCCGGACTGGAACACTCATTCGGCGTCTGGGCCGGCCGCGCCACCTTCACCGCGATGCGTTCGACTTATGGAGACGTCGAACTCGACGACGGGGAGGAACTTTCGCAATCCGAACGCGACAACAACAGCTATCGCCTGGCGCTGCGCGCAGGCGCCGACAACGGCTCAGTCCTGCGCCCCTTCGCGGAGATCGAGGGAACCCTTATCGACTACGATGAAACCGAGGACGAGAACGGCTACAACCGTTCATCCAACGGCTTTGCGCTGAGGGCCGGCGCCGTCTTCGATCGTGGCGAGAAATGGAACGGAGAGATTGCGGCGGGATACATGCAGCGCAACTACAACGATCCGAGGCTGGAACCGATCGGCGCGTTGTCGATTTCCGGCTACGCCAACTGGTCGCCGGAGCGCGACACCGTCGTCAGGCTGGGACTGAACTCAAGCATCGAGGATTCGACGACGGCCGGCGTGTCAGGATCCGTCTACTACTCCGCCTCGGCCGACATCACCCGCAAGGTGCGCGAGAACTTCATAACAAGGCTGAACGGACAGCTGGGATGGCGGCGCTATTATGGCGACCTGCCCGAGGAAACCGTCATCGTGGCCGGAGCCGGATTCACATGGTGGCTGAACCGCAATGTCGGCATCGACGGAGAGGTCAGTTACGAAAAGACCTATTCCGAAGACACCGACAATGACGACATCTATGTCGGTCTCGGCATGAAATTCCAGCGATGAGGCGACCGCGCTACAGCTCGGCGATCATCCGGCGTATGTCGCCCTCGACCTTGTTGCGAATGTCCTCGCGCAGCAGCGCAAAGGAGACGTTGGCTCTTATGAAGCCTTCCTTGGAGCCGCAGTCGAAGGTGTTGCCCTTGAATTTGTAGCCGGCGAACTGCTGGTCTTTCGCGAGATTGAGCATGGCGTCTGTCAGCTGGATTTCATTGCCTGCGCCCCGCTCCTGTCTCTCGAGGATTGAAAATATTTCCGGCTGCAGGATGTATCGGCCGTTGATGAACCAATTTGACGGCGCAGTGCCCGGCGTCGGCTTCTCGACCATGGATGTAATGCGGAACCCTTCGTCCGAGATTTCATCGCCGATGCCGACGATCCCGTAGCGATGGGTTTCCTCTTCCGGGACTTCCTCGACGGAGACGACATTGCCTCCAACCTTTTCATAGAGCTCTATCATCCCGGTCAGGCAGCCTTTCTTGTCCTGCATGACCATGTCGGGAAGAAGCAGCGCGAAAGGTTCGTCGCCCACAAGTTCGCGTGCGCACCAGACCGCGTGACCAAGCCCGAGCGGCTCCTGCTGGCGGGTAAAGCTGGTCTGGCCCGCCTGCGGCTGCAGTTCCTGCAGGTGCCCCAGTTCGTCCAGCTTTCCGCGATCGCGGAGCGTGTTGTAAAGTTCGACCTGGATATCGAAATGGTCTTCGATAACCGCCTTGTTGCGGCCGGTCACGAAAATGAAATGCTCGATGCCGGCGGCGCGCGCCTCGTCGACCACATACTGGATGACCGGCTTGTCAACGACTGTCAGCATCTCTTTCGGGATCGCCTTGGTCGCCGGAAGAAAGCGCGTTCCGAGCCCCGCCACCGGGAAAACCGCTTTCCTCACCTTTTTCTGTTCAGCCATGTCGCCACCTTTCCTACAAACTCTTGCCGACCAATTTAATAAATCACCGACGCGACGTTTCAACCGTTAATCCACACCGCCGCCGGGCGCATGGTTAAGAATTTATTGATTCGTGATACATATTGTAGAGGGTGAACGCGCGGAAGAGCGCCATGATTACGCCTTCCGAACGCACTAGGGAACGAGAAAAGTTCAAGCGGAATTCACCATGTCGACGACAATTCGGATACGGACAATCCCCCAACTCGCCCTTATCCTGTGCGCGATCTTCCTGCTGCTTGCGCCCGACATCGCCAAGGCCGACGCCGGTTTTCAGCGCTGGATACGGGACTTCTATCCCGTGGCGGCGAAATCCGGAATCAGCAAGAAGACATATAACCAGGCATTCGCCGGCGTAACGACGCCAGACCCGGAAGTGCTCCGCAAGGCCCGCTATCAGCCGGAATTCAAGCAGGACACCTGGAGCTACATCGATTCGCGCGTTCATGATGAAAGCGTTCGAAACGGGCAGGCCTTCGCCCGCAAGTATAACCGGACGCTCTCTGAGATTGAAAGGCGCTACGGGGTGGACCGGTCTGTGCTGTTGGCGATCTGGTCAATGGAATCAAGCTACGGCAACGTCTTCAACTATCCCGAACGGCTGCATTACGTGCCCCGAGCGCTCGCCACGCTGGCCTACGCCGATCCGAAACGCGCCAAATTCGCCCGCAGCCAATTGATCGCCGCCCTGAAGATCCTGCAATCCGGAGACATCCGGCGCGAGCATCTGTCCGGTTCATGGGCCGGCGCAATGGGCCACACCCAGTTCATTCCGACGAGCTACCAGGCCTTTGCGGTGGATTTCGACGGCGACGGCCGGCGCGACATTTGGAACTCCATACCGGACGCCCTGGCGACGGCCGCAAACCTCTTGAAGAAAAACGGCTGGAGAACCGGACTGACCTGGGGCTACGAGGTCAAGGCGCCGCGCGGCGCAAGCAAGTATGAAGGCACCCAGCGCACGTTGTCGCAATGGGCGAAGCTCGGCTTCAAGCGACCCGACGGCAGACCCTTTCCCCGCCCCGGCGAGAACGCCGTGCTGAAGATGCCGGCGGGAACCAGTGGTCCCGCCTTTCTGATGATCCGGAACTTCTTCATCATCAAGACCTACAACAATTCGGATTCCTATGCGCTCGGCGTTGGGCTGCTTGCCGACCGCATTGCAGGTTATGACGGCCTGAAGCAGCACTGGCAGCCGCCAAAAGGCGCGCTGTCGATGGACGAGAGGCGAGAGATTCAGGTTCATCTGAAGAAGCTCGGCTATTATGACGGCGAGATCGACGGCAATATCGGATCCGGCTCCCAACAGGCCATCAAGGACTATCAGTCCAGGCTGGGCTTGACCGCAGACGGTGTTCCATCGCAGAATCTGCTGAAGACGCTGCGGCGCTGAACCGAAATGTAAACAAAGGGTCCGGGAAGCAGTTCCCGCGGAGTTTGACCCATGCGCATGTTCCTTACGAGAATTTTGTTGTGCCTGATCGTCGCCATTGCGCCGTTATCGGCGGCGATTGTCGTTGTTCCGACGCAGCCCGCACAGGCGCAGGAACAGACAAAGCGGCGCACGGTCATTGATTTCCTTTTCGGTCCACGCCGGCTTCTCAGGCGCAAGACCAGCCGTCAGCCCGCCTATGAACAGCCGCGGCGGGCCCAGCCGCGGCAGCGCAGCACCCGCCGCTCCACATCCGGCGGAACAGCCGCGCCAACCGTGGAAACCGTCGAAAAACTGGATAATGCGCGCAAGATCCTCGTGGTCGGCGATTTCATGGCGAAGGGCCTCTACGACGGACTGAAGGTCGCTTTCGCGCAATCGCCGGGGGTTCGGGTTCTGGAAGAAACCAGCGGATCTTCCGGTCTGGTGCGGGACGACTATTTTGACTGGCCCGAGAATCTTCCGGGCTTTCTCGACGAACATCAGCCGACGATCGTCATCGTCATGATCGGATCGAACGACCGCCAGGAATTGCGGCTTCCGGACGGACGACTCGCTGTGCGCTCGGAAAGCTGGGTCAACGAATATTCGAAACGCATCGGCGAAATCTCGCAAATCATCCGCGACCGCAATCTGCCTTTGCTATGGGTCGGCTCTCCCTCATACAAATCCTCCGCGATGTCCGCCGACATGGCGGCCATCAATGACATGACGCGGACGGTCGTCGCCGAGACGGGCGGCGAATTCGTCGATATCTGGGAGGGATTCGTCAACGAGAACGGCCAGTTCATATTCACCGGGTCGGATATCAAGGGCCAGCAGGTCCGGCTGCGGACTTCGGACGGCATCCGCATGACCCGGGCCGGTCGTCGCAAACTCGCCTTTTATACCGAAAAACCGTTGCGAAAGCTTCTCGGCAGCGCCGCGGGCGAGGATGTAGAGCGGCTCCAGGGCGACAATTTCCCTGAATTGCTGCTGTCAGGTCTGAACACGGACCAGATCATACGCACCCCGCCGATCGCGCTGATCGATCCGATGCTGGACGGCGGATCAGCGCTTCTGGGCAGCGCCGACGACCTCACCGCCGAACACGAAACTCCGACCGTGCGCGAGGAACTGGTGCTGAAGGGCCTGCCCGCAGCCGCGCCAGCCGGACGCGCCGACGATTTCAGGTGGTCGGAAAGCGACAATTCGTCCAATCAGTAGATCGCCCGCAATTTCGGAGCGCCACTCGCATTGTCAGTCAGTATTGGCCCGTAAACGACAGGCCGCTGATCTTCGGCTTGGCGCGACTTTCAGTGACTTCAATTATGCTGGGTCGGCCGACGAATATACCCGTTGTCACCGAGCACTCTATGTAGGTGGTCTGGCCCGCCCTGGTCTCGACAGTCGCAGTATCCGTCGTTTCCGTGGTCGCGCTGACTTCATGAACGCCCGGCGTAACATAAACGTAAAACAGGCCGTTGGGTGAACAAAGACCGGTCTTCTGACCATCGACTTTGACCGATGGCTGAACCGCCATACCCACAATTTGGGTTCGATAAACGACGATCCGCGATTTTCCGGATGGAATAGGCGATTTCGCTTCCGGAGATTTGGAAACCACCGTCCCGGTTGCACAGGCGGAAAGCAGGATCAACGGAAAAAAGACAACAGTATGCAGAAGCCGATTCATCAAAACCCCCTTAAGAAATTCCCCACCTCCGAATACGGGTAGATTGCGTCCAATTGCAACCGGAAAAGAGAGTTTTCAGTGCGTGACGGATCGGCTCCGCGTCATTACCGCGGCAGGTTGGTTTCACCCATCAGCTTCAGGTCGATAGCGCGCGCGGCCTGTCGCCCCTCACGGATCGCCCAAACGACGAGCGACTGACCGCGGCGGATATCGCCGGCGGTCCATAGGCCCTCGACAGAGGTTTCGTAGTTGATGTCATCCGCAGTGACGAACGTCGAATTTCGGCCGTCAACGCCGACGTCCAGGCGGTCGCCAAGGTCAGCGATCACACCGGTATCGAATGGTCCGCGAAAACCGATGGCGATGAACGCCAGATCGGCCTTGATGATGAATTCTGTGCCAGCGACCGGCTGACGCTTGTCGTCCACCTGGCAGCACTTCACGCCGGTCAGGACGCCGTCTTCGCCGACGAATGCGATCGTGCCGACCTGGAACTCGCGAACCGCGCCTTCCGCCTGAGACGAGGAGGTGCGCATCTTGGTCGCCCAATAGGGCCAGACGGCCATCTTGTCTTCCTTCGCAGGCGGCTGCGGGCGAATATCGAGCTGCGTGACCTTGACCGCGCCCTGGCGAAAGGCCGTGCCGACGCAGTCGGACGCCGTGTCGCCGCCGCCGACCACGACGACATGCTTGGCGCCGGCGAGAATCGGCGCCGACGGCCAGCCGACGGAATCGATGTTTTCCCGCGCCACGCGCTTGTTCTGCTGGACGAGATAAGGCATTGCATCGTGAACGCCCTGCAGGTCGCCGCCAGGAATGCCGGCGTCGCGCGGCTTTTCCGAACCGCCGCAGTAAAGCGTCGCATCGTATTTTTCGAGCAGTTCATCGACCTTGACGTCAACGCCGACATTGACGTCGCAATGGAAGGTGACGCCCTCGCCTTCCATCTGCTCGGCGCGCCGGTCGATGAAATGCTTTTCCATCTTGAAGTCGGGGATGCCGTATCGCATCAGACCGCCGGGTCTGCTTTCCCGCTCATAGACATGAACGTCGTGACCGGCGCGCGCCAGTTGCTGAGCGGCCGCCATTCCGGCCGGACCGGAGCCGATCACGGCTACGCTCTTGCCGGTCTTTCGCTCGGCCGGACGCGGAACGACGTAACCCATTTCATAGGCCTTGTCGGCAAGCGCCTGCTCCACCGTCTTGATCGCCACCGGAATATCTTCAAGGTTGAGCGTGCAGGCTTCCTCGCAAGGTGCGGGACAGATGCGGCCCGTAAACTCCGGGAAATTGTTGGTCGAATGCAGATTGCGGATCGCCTCTTCCCAGTCGCCATTGTAGACGAGGTCGTTCCAGTCCGGAATCTGGTTGTGGATCGGACATCCGGTCGGTCCGTGACAAAACGGAATGCCGCAATCCATGCAACGCGCCGCCTGCTTGGCCACCTCCGAATCCGACATCGGAATGGTGAATTCCCGAAAGTGGCGGATGCGGTCGGACGCCGGCTGATACTTCGCGACCTGCCGGTCGATCTCGAGAAATCCTGTAACTTTACCCATGACTTTTCCTAGCGCGAACTGAGAGACTGTAACCGTTGACGAAGAGCGGCCGCCTATTCGGCGGCGACGCCCATGCGCATACGCTCCATCTCTTCCAGAGCACGACGGTATTCGACGGGCATGACCTTACGGAATTTCGAACGATAGTCGGCCCAGTTGTCGAGGATCTCCTTCGCCCGTTCAGACCCGGTGTAATGCAGGTGGTTGGCAATGAGCTGATAGAGACGCTCCTGGTCGTGGCCGGTCATGTCGCCGGTCACGTCCACGCGGCCCTTGTGGGCCAGATCCCCGCCGTGGTGATGCAGCTCCTCGAGGATATCGTCTTCCTCGGGCAGCGGTTCGAGTTCGACCATCGCCATGTTGCAACGCTGTTCGAAATCCCCGTCCTCGTCGAGCACATAGGCGACCCCGCCGGACATGCCGGCCGCAAAGTTGCGGCCCGTCTGGCCGATGACGACGACCACGCCGCCGGTCATGTACTCGCAACCATGGTCTCCCACGCCCTCGACGACGGCGATCGCCCCGGAGTTGCGCACGGCGAAGCGTTCGCCGGCGACGCCGCGGAAATAGCACTCGCCCTCGATGGCGCCATACAACACCGTGTTGCCGACGATGATCGATTCCTCGGGAACGATCTGCGCGTCCTCCGGCGGCCTGATGATGATGCGGCCGCCGCACAGGCCCTTGCCGACATAGTCGTTCCCGTCGCCGGACAGGTCGAAAGTGACGCCGCGCGCAAGAAACGCGCCGAAGGACTGGCCTGCGGTTCCGGTCAGGCGGACAGAAATCGTGTCGTCCGGCAAACCCCTGTGGCCGAAGCGCCGGGCGACCTCGCCCGACAGCATCGCGCCGGCGGACCGGTCGACGTTGCGGATCGGCGTTTCGATCTCGACAGGTTCACGGCTTTCGAGCGCAGGCGCCGCTTCTGCGATCAGCTTGCGGTCCAGCACATCGCCGATCGGATGGTTCTGACGCTCGGTCCAGTAGGTTTCGGACTTCTCGGCTTCCGGCTTGAAGAACACCCTGCTGAAATCAAGTCCCCTGGCCTTCCAGTGGGTGATGAGATCGTCCTTCTCCAGAAGGTCGAACTGTCCAATGATGTCGTCGATCTTGCGGAAGCCGAGCGAAGCCAGGATTTCACGCACTTCCTCGGCGATGAAGAAGAAGTAGTTGATGACGTGCTCGGGAGCGCCTTTGAAACGCTTGCGCAGAACCGGATCCTGCGTGGCGATGCCAACAGGACAGGTGTTGAGGTGACACTTGCGCATCATCAGGCAGCCGGTTGCGATCAGCGGCGCGGTCGAGAACCCGAATTCGTCGGCGCCGAGAAGCGCGCCGATGATCACGTCGCGTCCGGTGCGCAATCCGCCGTCGACCTGGAGCGGCACACGCGAGCGCAGACCGTTCAGCACGAGGGTCTGGTGGGTTTCGGCAAGCCCCATCTCCCAGGGAGATCCGGCGTGCTTCAGCGACGTCAGCGGCGAGGCGCCCGTGCCGCCGTCGTACCCGGAAATGGTGATATGATCGGCGCGCGCCTTGGCGACGCCGGCGGCGACCGTGCCCACACCCACTTCCGAGACGAGCTTGACCGAAATGTCGGCGTGTTCGTTGACGTTCTTCAGGTCGAAAATCAGCTGGGCCAGATCCTCGATCGAATAGATGTCGTGATGCGGCGGCGGCGAAATGAGCCCGACGCCCGGGGTCGAATGCCGCGTCTTGGCGATCGTCGCGTCAACCTTGTGGCCGGGCAACTGGCCGCCCTCGCCGGGCTTCGCGCCCTGCGCGACCTTGATCTGGATCATGTCCGAATTGACGAGATACTCCGTCGTGACGCCAAACCGTCCCGAAGCCACCTGCTTGATGGCCGAGCGCTCGGGATTGGCCGATCCGTCCGGCAACGGCAGATAGCGATCCGGCTCCTCGCCGCCCTCGCCGGTATTCGACTTGCCGCCGATCCGGTTCATGGCGATGGCGAGCGTCGTATGCGCTTCACGGCTGATCGAGCCGAAGGACATGGCGCCCGTAGAAAACCGCTTGACGATCTCGGAAGCCGGTTCGACTTCGTCGAGCGGAACCGGTTCGACGCCGCGGGCCCGAGCGTCGCGAATCCGGAAAAGGCCGCGGATCGTGTTCATGCCCTCGGCCTGCTCGTTCACCAATTTGGCGAACTCGCGATAGGTGTCATGGGCGTTGCCGCGAACGGCGTGCTGCAGAAGCGCGACCGAATCGGGCGACCAGGCGTGGTTCTCTCCGCGTATGCGATAGAGATACTCGCCGCCGACCTCGAGCGCGTTCAGAAGCACCGGATCGTTGCCGAAGGCGCGCGTATGGCGCTGGTGCGTCTCAACGGCGAGTTCTTCCAGACCGATGCCCTCGATCGTGGTCGCCGTACCGGTGAAGAACTTGTCGACGAAGGCCGTCGACAGACCCACCGCGTCGAAGATCTGGGCGCCGCAATAGGACTGGTAGGTCGAAATGCCCATCTTCGACATGACCTTCAGCAGACCCTTGTCGATCGCCTTGATGTAGCGCTCGACCGTTTCCGTCGAATCGACGGCGGCCGGAAACTCGCCCTTGCGGTGCATGTCGGCCAGCGTGTCGAAAGCGAGATAGGGGTTGATCGCCTCGGCGCCGTAGCCGGCGAGAACCGCGAAGTGATGGACTTCCCTCGGCTCACCGGACTCCACGACGAGACCGACGGACGTGCGCAGGCCCTTGCGAATCAGGTGGTGATGCACGGCGGCCGTCGCCAGCAGCGGCGGGATCGAAATCCGCTGCGCCGAAATCAGCCTGTCCGACAGGATGATGATGTTGTAGCCGTTCTCCACCGCCTTCTGCGCGCTCAGGCACAACGACTTCAGGGCCATGCCCATATGGTCGGGACCGGAGGCGACGCGATAGGTGATGTCGAGCGTCTGGGTCTGGAACTGGTTGTCCGAGATCTCGCCGATTTCGCGGATCTTTTCCAGATCCTCGTTGCTCAGGATCGGCTGGCGCACTTCGAGCCGCTTGCGGCTTGCGAGCCCTTCCAGGTCGAACAGATTGGGGCGCGGCCCGATGAAGGAGACGAGGCTCATTACCGATTCTTCGCGGATCGGATCGATCGGCGGGTTCGTCACCTGGGCGAAATTCTGCTTGAAATAGGTGTAAAGCAGACGCCCCTTTTCAGACAGCGCGGAGATCGGCGTGTCGGTGCCCATGGAGCCGAGCGCTTCTTGGCCCGTCGTCGCCATCGGCGCCATCAAAATCCGCAGATCCTCCTGCGTATAGCCGAAGGCCTGCTGACGATCGAGCAGCGACGCCTGCGCGCGGATCGCCGGCATGCCGGCGACGGGCATGTCTTCCAGCACGATCTGCGTCCGCTCGAGCCACTTGCCATAGGGGTGCGCGTTGGCGAGTTGTCGCTTGATCTGCGCGTCGGAGACGATCACGCCCTCTTCCATGTCGATCAGCAGCATCTTGCCGGGCTGAAGCCGCCACTTGCGCACGATACGCTTCTCTTCGACAGGCAGCACGCCGGCTTCCGAGGCCATGATGATCCGGTCGTCGTCGGTGACGATGTAGCGCGCCGGCCGCAATCCGTTGCGGTCGAGCGTGGCGCCGATCATGCGTCCGTCGGTGAAGGCGACGGCGGCCGGGCCGTCCCATGGCTCCATCAGGGCTGCATGATATTCGTAGAACGCCTTGCGGTCGTCATGCATCAGCTTGTTGCCGGCCCAGGCTTCCGGGATCAGCATCATGACTGCGTGCGGCAGCGAGTAACCGCCCTGGACCAGGAATTCCAGCGCGTTGTCGAAACAGGCCGTGTCCGACTGGCCTTCATAGGAAATCGGCCACAGCTTGTTGATGTCGTCGCCGAACAGCGGAGAACTGACGGACGCCTGACGCGCCGCCATCCAGTTGACGTTGCCGCGCAGCGTGTTGATCTCG
Organism: Flavimaribacter sediminis; assembly: GCF_019492055.1. Lineage (GTDB taxonomy): Bacteria > Pseudomonadota > Alphaproteobacteria > Rhizobiales > Rhizobiaceae > Flavimaribacter > Flavimaribacter sediminis. The sequence continues at coordinate 551,094 of NZ_JAICBX010000003.1, forward strand.
CCGTTGTGGGCGACCATACGGTAGGGATGGGCGAGCTTCCACGAGGGAAAAGTGTTCGTCGAAAAACGCTGGTGAACCAGCGCGACGGCCGATTCAAACCGCGGATCCTTCAGGTCCTGGTAATAGGCGCCGACCTGATAGGCCAGGAACATGCCCTTGTAGACAATCGTCCGGCTCGACAGGGAAACGATGTAGAAACCGTTGTCCCGCCCTTCGGTCTCCTCGTGGATCCGGTTGGAGATCACCTTGCGCAGTATGAACAGGCGGCGCTCGAAGTCCTCGTCATCCGTGATGTCCGGGCCGCGAGCGATAAAAACCTGGCGATGCCAGGGTTCGGTCGCCACGATATCAGGGGCTTTGGACAGCGATGAATTGTCGACAGGCACATCTCGGAAACCCAGCAGCTTCTGGCCTTCCGCCTCGACGACGTCGGCGATGATTTCCTCGATATGCAGCCGCAATTCGTCGTCCTGCGGCATGAACAGGTGCCCGACGGAGTAGTGGCCGGGCTCCGGCAGCGCAACGCCGCTGGCGGCCATCTCCTCGCGAAAAAGCCTGTCGGGAAGCTGAACCAGCATGCCGGCGCCGTCGCCCATGAGCGGATCGGCGCCAACGGCCCCGCGATGGGTGAGGTTTTCGAGCATGCGCAAGCCGTCCTCGATGATCCGGTGGGACTTCTCGCCGCGCATGTGCGCGATAAAGCCGACGCCGCACGCGTCGTGTTCCTTTGCAGGGTCATAAAGCCCCTGCCTGGCCGGGAAAGCGGCGTTTTCGGCACGTTTGACGACAGCCGTTCCGGCTGAATTGCGTGTCCGTCCTGCCTTCGATGGCGTTGCGTGCGTCATCTCGCTTCCTCCTGCCGTTTCCTCCGACCTTCGGAGGGCGTCCTTTACGTCCGCGCCGGACATCTCCGGTACAGATAGTTCCATGCGGCGAATTTCTGCAATCAGCCGATTGAGGAACGTCGATGCCGCCTGAAACCGTCTCGAGGCGACTGACATTCCGGTTTTCCAGGCCTGTCTCCGGCGGCATTCATGCGCCTGCGTATCCAGAACCCGGCAAATGACGGCAGATCCGGCTATCGGAAAAACCGCCACCCATTTCTCAGCGCCGAAACAGCGCCAATGACACAACTGGCAAGATGCTGCAACCTGCGCCAAAATTAGGACAGCATGGCTGTCCTATTTTCTCTATGCCAGAAAGACACGATTGGAGCAAGTCGCAACAGCCAATAAAATACTCCGGCCGACCGTAAATTGCCCTGCATTACCCGGTCAGGACATTAAATGACGCCTGCATGCCCGTAAAGGAATGATTGTGGCGGCTGAACCGCCACGACAAGATGCGCCCTTCACAAAGTCCGTCGCCCGTGTTCAATAGGCGTGATCCGTTTCGAACAGGAATTCCCGATGTATTTTGCCTCAGACAATTGGACGGGCGCTCATCCGCGTGTGGCCGCGTCACTCACAAAGCATGCCGACGGATTTGCGACCGCCTATGGCGCCAGCGACCTCGACAGGGCGATCGAAGCGCGGTTCGATGAATTGTTCGAGCGCGAGGTGGCGGTTTTCTTCGTCGGAACCGGAACAGCGGCGAACGCGCTCGCCATGGCGGCGATCAACCGTCCGGGCGGCGTGTCCTTCTGCCATCGCGAAGCCCATGTGATCGAAGACGAATGCGGCGCGCCCGAATTTTTCACCCACGGCGCAAGACTGGCGCCGGTCGACGGTCTGGACGGCAAGATCGATCCCGACGAACTGCAGCAGGAAATCCGGCGTTTTCCTCCGGATTTCGTCCATGCCGGCCAGCCCATGGCCGTCACCATCACCCAGTCGACGGAAATCGGCACGGTGTACGCGCTGGAGGAAATCGAAACGATATCCGGCGTTTGCGTCCAGCACGGCCTGCCGCTGCACATGGACGGATCGAGATTCGCCAATGCGCTTGCCTGTCTGGACGTCAGTCCGGCGGAACTGACCTGGAAACGCGGCGTCGATATCCTGTCCTTTGGCGGCACCAAGAACGGATGCTGGTGCGCCGAGGCGCTGGTTTTCTTCGATCCCGAGAAGGCGAAAGACCTGCCCTTCATCCGCAAACGGGCCGCACAGCTGTTTTCCAAAACCCGCTTCATCTCCGCCCAGTTCCAAGCCTATTTCGAGGATGGTCTTTGGCTGGAGCTCGCCCGCCATTCCAACGCCATGGCGAGCCGTCTCGCCGCCTCAATCGAGACGTCGGAAGACCTGGCGCTGGCCTGGAAGCCGCAGGCCAACGAGGTGTTTGCGATTCTGCGCAAGAGCAAGGCGCAGGAGCTCCGCGAAAAGGGCGCAGTCTTTGCCGACTGGAACATGCCGCGCAGGCATTCCAGGGGTCTGGATGATGACGAAACGCTGATCCGCCTCGTCACGTCCTTTGCAACGACGGACGAACACATCGACCGGTTCGCACAGGCGATAGGGGCAGTCTGACGGCGCAATCACATTGCATTCGCGAATCCGTCACGATGCGGCTCCGCAGGATAACGCGCTGTTGATTTCCAATTTATCGGTGATTTCCCCAAAGTTTGGACGCGCCGGAATGCATCCGGCGATTGCGTAAAGTTTCCGAGGAGACACACATGTCCAAGAAAACAATCATAGGCGCTTCGGCGGTGGCTGGAGCGGTCGCCATGGCGCTGTCCGGCGCAACCGTCGTCGCGACGTCGACAGGAGCCGCCGCTGCGGAAAAATGCTACGGCGTCTCTCTTGCCGGCGACAACGACTGCGCCGCCGGTCCCGGCACAACCTGTGCCGGAACATCAACCGTGGATTATCAGGGCAACGCCTGGACTTCCGTGCCGGACGGGACTTGCCTGACCATGGATGTGCCCGGCGACCGCAAGGGTTCGCTGGAGCCGCTGGATCGGGACCTGCCGGCCTGATTGGACCAGATGGCGTCGCGGCTCGAAACGGGTCGCGATCGCCGCTGAACCGGAACATCGAGATGCCCAACGCTCCGCAATCGACACAACGCAGCTTTGGCGGCGCGACCATTCCGCCCCGGGCGGGAGCGGGCCTGAAGACGGCCCATGTCGACGCGATCCTTTCGGACAGCTACCGGATCGGATTTCTTGAGATCCACGCGGAAAACTATATGGGCGACGGCGGTCCGCCGCATCGCGCGCTCGGCGCAATTCGTGAAAACTTTCCGCTATCGGTACATGGCGTCGGACTTTCCATCGGCGGGGAAGACGGGCTGGACAAAACCCATGTCGCGCGATTGAAAAAGGTCGTTGATCGCTACGAGCCCGGGCTGGTGTCGGAGCATCTCGCCTGGTCCACGCATGACAATTCCTACTACAACGACCTGCTGCCAGCGCCCTATGACGAGGCGACGCTGGCGCGCGTCTGCCGCCATATCGAGCAAGTGCAGGAGGCTCTCGGCCGGCAGATCCTGCTGGAAAACCCGTCGACCTATGTGCAGTTCGAACAATCGACGATAAGCGAGGCGGATTTCATCCGTCAGATCGCGGTGCGCACGGGCTGTGGACTGCTGCTCGACATCAACAATGTGTTCGTCTCGGCCACAAACCATGGCTACGAGCCGCTTGCCTATCTGGAAGATTTCCCGCTCGGCAGGGTTCAGGAAATCCACCTTGCCGGCCATGCGCCAGATGTGGACGACGAAGGCGACGTCATTCTGATCGACTCGCACGACAGACCCGTGGACGATCGCGTATGGGGTCTTTACGAGACGGTGATCGGGCGCATCGGGTCGATCCCGACGCTGATCGAGTGGGACACCGACATTCCCGAATGGCCGATCCTGCGCAACGAAGCCATGATGGCTGACCGCATTCTCGAAGCCCACGCCGGGGCGGTTCCATCTCCCCGCCCGCGCGCGGCGCGCGGCTGACGACGTTTCCCATGCAAGCGACAGTCAGCAACCGGGAATTCACCACCGCCCTTTCGGACCCCGAAAAGCCTGCGCCGGAGGGAATAAGGGGACAGGACGGGAAGAAGTCCGCAAAACGCTTCGATATCTACCGCAACAATGTGGTTGTCGGGCTGATCGACGCGCTTGGCGATATCTTTCCGGCGGTCGCAAGACTGGTCGGCGAAGGGTTCTTTCGGGACATGGCGCGCCTCTACATCCGCGCCAACCCTCCAAATTCGCCCCTGCTCTTCCGCTACGGGAGGTCGATGCCCGACTTCCTTGAAACATTCGAGCCGGTTGCGCATCTGGCTTACCTGCCGGACGTCGCCCGCATCGAACTTGCCTGGCTCGACGCATTCCACGCCGCTGACACAAGCTGTTTTTCGGCCGCTGATCTTGGCGCCGTGCCGGAAAGCGAACTCGACGATTTGCGTCTGACGCCGCATCCGGCCACGCGCATCATCCGCTCCCGGTCGGCCGCTGTTTCGATCGTTTCCGCGACCCGGTCCGGCGCAGGCCTTGCGGATATCAATCCGACAGCGCCTGAAGACGGGCTCGTTACGCGCCCGGTACTTGATGTACAACTCAGGCGACTGCCGCCGGGCGCCGCCGTTTTCCTGCAATCGCTTGTCGACGGCGCCTGCCTTGCGGATGCAGCCGAAGCGGCCGAACGGGACTGCGCCGAATTTGATCTGCCCCTCGCAATCCGCGCGATGCTGGAATCCGGGGCGTTCAGCCAGAGGGGAGAAGAGGCATGAGAACGATCATCGAGGCGCTGCGAAGGCTTCACAACGCTGTTTTCGGCATCGTCGAAAGGATCACCGACGGCTGGTTCTTTGGCCTGTTCTGCCGCTTTGTTTTTGCGGCGACGCTTTACTTCTATTATCTGAATTCGGCGAAGACGAAGGTCGGCGACGGCATTCTGGGTTTTTTCCAGATATCGAGCGGCGCCTATTTCCAGATCGCGCCGACGGCGATGGCGGCCGTCGACAACGAACCCTCCGCCCTGTCCTTTCCCGTGCACCTGATGGTGATCGCCGGAACCTATGGCGAGTTCATCCTGCCGCTTCTGGTGATTTTCGGACTGTTCGCCCGCATCGGAGCCGTCGGCATGATCATTTTCATAGTCGTGCAGACCTTTGTCGACGCGACGGCGCATGGCGTCGCGCTCGGCGTCTGGTTTGACCGCATGCCGTCGGACATCCTCGATCAGCGCACCTTCTGGGTTGTTCCGCTGCTCTACGTTGCGATCAAGGGGCCGGGCTTCATTTCTCTGGACTATCCGCTGTCGCGCTGGTGGCGGCGAGGAGCATAGAATCAAAAATGCCCCGGACGCGAGTCCGGGGCACTTCGCAAAAAGGCGATCCTTCAGCGAGAATTAGCCTTCGATCTGCTTCTGCTTTGAAGCGTCATCGGCCACTGAAATCTCGATGCGGCGCGGTTTGGCCGTTTCGGGAATTTCGCGGACGAGATCGACATGGAGCAGGCCGTTCTCAAGCTTGGCGCCGCGCACTTCCACATGCTCTGCGAGCTGGAAGCGGCGCTCGAAGGAACGTCCGGCGATACCGCGATAGAGGTAGTCGCTGGATCCCTTTTCGCTTTCATTCCTGTCGCCTTTCACGGTCAGCACGTTCTCGCGCGCTTCCACGGAAAGGTCGCCTTCGGCGAAACCGGCGACCGCCATGGTGATGCGGTAGGCGTTATCGTCGATGCGTTCGATGTTGTAGGGTGGATAAGTCTGCGACTGGTCCGGCTGAGCCAGACTGTCGAGCATGGTAAAGAGACGATCGAAGCCGACCGTCGAACGGTAGAGTGGTGAAAAGTCCACGTGACGCATGATAGGTCCTCCATTGAGCGACGTTTTGCGTAAATATATTTCAGCCGGAATTCCCGATCTGGCGAAATCCTGCCGGCAGGCCCTGTTCTGGCGCCTGCAGAGACGATTTGGGGATTGAATAATCCGATTTCAAGAGTTTTTTTACGGGCAATAATCGCCTCGCCGTACAATGGGTCTGCAACAGGTTTTGCAATGCCGGCGTGGACTGTTATTGCAGAACCGGCTCCTTTCAAAAATCAGGTCAGGGCATGCGCGCACAGGTTCTACACGACACGCCGGACAACCCGGCCCCCAAAAACGCCATCAGCGGCTACATGCAGGCGCATGACGGCAGGCAGATTCGCTACGCGATCTTCCGCTCGGATGCGACGCTCGCCAGGGGGACGGTCATCCTGCTGCAGGGCCGCAATGAAACTATCGAGAAATATTTCGAGACCGTTCAGGAACTGACGGCGCATGGCCTGTGGGTCGCCACGTTCGACTGGCGCGGCCAGGGCGGCTCCGAGCGGCTTCTGTCCAATCCGCTGCCAGGCTATGTGCGGCGGTTCTCCGACTATGTGCGCGACCTCGAACAGTTCATTGAAACCATCGTTCTGCCTGACGGGAGACTGCCTTTTTTCATGATCGGCCATTCCATGGGCGGTCTGATCGCGCTCTACGCCGCGCCGCGCCTCGCCAACCGCATAGAGAAGCTCGTCGTTTCAGCGCCCTTCGTCGCGCTTAGCCATTCGCATCTCGGCGCGTCGACCATTCGCGTCCTGTCCACCGTCATGACGCTGATCGGGCTTGGCGGACTTTCCACCAGCGGCAACAGAAAGATCAACCAGACCTTCGAGGACAATGCGCTGACGCATGACCGAAGCCGGTTTCTGCGCAACAAGGCGGTCTACGACACGGTGCCGGATATGACGCTCGGCGGCCCCTCCTTCCGCTGGCTGCTCGAATGCCTGAAGGCGATGAAACAGGTTCATCGGCCCGAGCACCTTGCAAACATCAGAATACCGACGCTCATGCTCGCGGCCGGCGGCGACAGCATCGTTCCGATCGATGAAATCGAGGACCTGGCGACCCATTTTCGCGCAGGCGAACTGGTCACGATTGACCGCGCGCGCCATGAACTTTTTCAGGAGGCCGACCGCTATCGCAATCAGGTCATGGCCGCGGTCAAGGCGTTCATGCCCGGAGGCGATGAACCGGCGTCAGGATCAGACGAGAAGTCCGCAACCGGATAACGCCACTGCGCTCAGGCAAGATGTTTCTCGAAAAACACCCGGGCGAAGCCGTCCTCCTCGCGTCGACCGGTCTCCACATAGCCGAGATGCGGATAGATCGAGAGGTTCTGCGTCATCTTTTCGTTGGTGTAGAGGCGAACACAGGGCAGTCGGAGCCGCTTCGCTTCGGCTTCGCAGAACGCGATCAAGGCCCCGCCAACGCCCCTGCCCGCCGCCGCGCCGAACACTGCGACATTTTCCAGAAACATGTGGCCGTCGCGGGGGAAGAACACGATGAAGCCAAGTATTTCGCCGTCCACGCCTTCAGCGATATGGATTTGGCCTTCGCGTATCTGAGCCCTGAAATCCGCGACCACTGGCGCCGGTTTCCTGCCAATCGCCGCGACATATTGCCGGTAGGCGTCCTCGGCGCAGCCTCGAATGTCATCTTCATCGCGAGGCGTCGCCGGGCGGATCCGCATGTCAGCCTGCGAGAAGTTCGAGGGCCTCGGCATGCAGCCGCTCGCATCCGGCGGCGACGATATCGCCGCCCTGTTCCGGCCGGGCGCCGTTCCAGTCCGTGACGATGGCGCCGGCGCCTTCCAGCACCGGAATAAGGCCTGCGATATCGTAGGGTTTGAGACCGCTTTCAACGACGATATCGGCATGGCCGGCTGCAACCAGAGCATAGGCGTAGCAATCGCAACCGTATCGGCTCAGGTTGACCTTGTTTTCAACGGCGCGAAAGCGGTCGATATGGGTGTTCGAGAACAGGAAGGGCGAGGTCGTGAACAGCGTGGCTTCGGCAAGCGTCAGACCCTTGCGCGCAGACAGCTGTCTCTCGCCTTCCGGGCCGCGATAGAGACAGCGGGCGCCATCGGAAACGTAGCGTTCGCGGGTGAAGGGTTGATCCATCAGGCCCATCACGGCGCGGCCATTGTGATACAGCCCGATCAAGGTGCCCCACAACGGCACCCCGGAAATATAGGCGCGCGTGCCGTCGATCGGATCGATCACCCATACATATTCGCGGTCGAGCCCTTCAGCGCCATGTTCCTCGCCAAGAATGCCGTGATCGGGAAACCCTTCGGCAATCAGCGCGCGAATCGCCGCCTCCGCGGCGCGATCGGCTTCCGTGACCGGATCGAAACCCGCAGTTTCCTTGTTAATGACATCGGACGTTGCCCGAAACCGTGGAAGGGTCTCGCGCGCGGCGACATCGGCAAGCCTGTGCAGAAATTCCAGATCCGGTTTCATCGACTCATCCCGCTATTGTCTTGTTTTTCATGACCTTAAGGCGCAAAGCATTGGCATTTCCAGACGGCTCCGGACGTGTCTTATCGCAAAACTCTGCGTATGAAAGCCGGTTTGTTTGCCTAAATTTTGCGCATGCGAACAAATTAGCGAAATATGCTTGACTATTGTGCAATGCAGCAATATAAATGAAGTCGCAGTCAACGGCTGCATATGCCCTTATCGGGCGTTTCCTCCCTAGATTTGACCGCTCCGAAAGGCGCGGTCTTTTTTTGAGAAAAACGACGGATTACTCCGCCGCCAGGGCGACGCTGTCCGGTTGCTGGCAGAATTCTGCGGTCAAGCGGCCGATGAAACAGGCGAGATCGGCCTGCAGCCGGTCGAAACCGGCGTTCTTCTGAAACGTCTGCTCGTCGACATAGAGGCCGCGATTGATCTCGATCTGCAACGCATGCAGTCCGCGACGCGGCCGGCCGTAATGTTCGGTGATAAACCCGCCGGCATAGGGCTTGTTGCGCGCCACCGTGTAACCGAGATCCTTCAACAGCGCAATCGCCGACTGCGACACGGCGCCGGACGCGCTGGTGCCGAAGCGGTCGCCGATGACGAAGTCCGGCCGGTTGCGGGATCCGGACTGCGCATGGGCGGGCATGGAATGGCAGTCAACAAGCACGCAGGCGCCGAAGGCGGCGTGCGTGCTGACGATCAGATTGCGAAGGCAATCGTGATAGGGCCGATAGAGGGACTCGATGCGGTCGAGCGCGTCTTCTATTGGCATCGGCGTGTGGTAGATCTCCAGATTCTCGGCCACCAGCCGGGGAATCGTGCCGAGGCCGCCTGCGACCCGGACCGAATTGGTGTTGATGTAATGCGGCAGTGAGCCTTCGAACATCGTCGGATCGAGTTCGTAGGGCTCGCGATTCACATCCAAAAAGGCGCGCGGAAAATGCGCGACCAGCAGCGGCGCTCCGTAGAACGGCGCGCTGCCGAACAGCTCATCGACGAAATAGTCTTCCGAGACCCGGATCGTGTGTGCGTCAAGCCGCGAGGATGCAATGAAATCGCCTGGATAGTGACGGCCGCTATGGGGCGAGTTGAAGACGAACGGAACGATTTGTTCCACAGGCGCCTGCACCTCGAAGGGCCGTTGCTCTGAGAAACTGTTTTCAATCACTATGGTCATCCCGTCGCCGCGCGATGGCGCACCATGCGCCCGGAGCAATAATGCAGCCGAGTCGGGCACATGTTGCCAGTTGCACATGGGTGAGTCCATAGCGGATGATCCGGCGAAACCGCAATTGTCAGGACAGTGTGTCCCGCATACCGCACTCTCTGGCCGCACTCTCTGGCGCTCTCGCGCCGGGAGGGGCCGGATCGGACAGCGGCGCGCCGCGCGTAAACCGGATATTTACCATGTTGCGCTTGAATGACGGGACAGAGCCGGAGACGGTCTCCGGATCAGATATCGTCCGGTCGCGCATGGCCGGCGCCTGGAACCGCAAAAGTGATGACAATCCGGTTCCCTTGGACAAGGCTGCGTGATATCCGGATTCCGGAAGGGGCGACGCTGATCCGTTTTCGCGGGAACGGGTTGATTGCAAGGGATGGACACGGGGAGTGCAATGAAAATACTTCTTGCTGAAGACGACAGCGACATGCGTCGTTTTCTGGTCAAGGCCCTTGAGAAAGCGGGCTATGCGGTTCAGGCGTACGACAATGGCGCAAGCGCCTATGAGCGCCTGCGCGAGGAGCCGTTTTCCCTTTTGCTCACCGATATCGTGATGCCGGAGATGGACGGCATAGAACTCGCCCGCCGCGCGACCGAACTCGATCCCGACCTGAAGGTCATGTTCATCACCGGCTTCGCCGCTGTCGCGCTCAATCCCGAATCGAATACGCCGCGCGACGCCAAGGTGCTTTCCAAGCCCTTCCATCTGCGCGATCTCGTCAACGAAGTCGAGAAGATCCTCCAGGCGGCCTGATCTGAAAATCGGTCAATTATCCTCTTGACCGGGCGGCGGGCTTGTGGTGTATGCAGCCGGTCGGATGGGCGTGTAGCTCAGCGGGAGAGCACTACGTTGACATCGTAGGGGTCACTGGTTCAATCCCAGTCACGCCCACCATCTTTAAGAAAATCAACAGTTTACAGGCTAAATTCCTCTGGTGGGACATCCAAGGGGTACACGCCTTGTACAATCCGACATATCTTTTCCTATCCCGTAATCACATCTACTACTTCCGCTGGCCGATGCCGAAGCACCTTCACCCTGCCGGCAAAACGTCCACGGTCAAGGTCTCACTCCGCACAAGGACGCCACAGGAAGCATTGCGTCTGTCTCGACTGCTGAGTTATGAAGGCCACCGAATCGTAGCGTATGGGATAGCGTCAGGCATGCAGTACCGTGAGATGCGTGAGACCCTGTCCAAGCACTTCTCGCAGCTTCTTGAGGCTCAGCGTAACCACATAGATGCAACCGGTCCGCTTAGCCAACTTGACAGATCGGTCCTGCAGGGCAGCCTACGCGTCGCCGAGGGAGCCGTCGGGGGCCGCAATACCCTTTCCCTCACTGACGACGACAACCTCACACTGCAAGCTTTTGTGGCCGAATATGAGCTACCTGTGGAGAGCGGGACGCCGGAGTTTGAAATGCTGCGCCGTGAACTTCATAAAGCTTATCGAGCATATTGCAGGTCGGTGCTTCAGTACGATGATGAACAGAGGGACTACGATTTCGGCGCGCGCATCAGTGGCCATCAAGCCGGAACCTTTTCAGATATCGACACAGAGTATTTTACACTCAATGCCGTAGTACGCGACTACATTGCCGAGAATGACCAAGCGAAAAGCTGGGCACCACGGTCAAGAGACCAGAAGATCAGTCAGTTGTCGCTATTGGAGGAAGTACTGGGTTCGAATACGGATATTGCAAAGGTTACAATCAAAGAGGCTCAGCACGTAAAACGCGTGATCATGAGCTACCCCAAAAACAAGAACAAGCTACCGCATACCAAGCATCTATCTATTGACGACATATTGCAGAGGACGGGCCTCGAACGTCTCTCCACCCAAAGCATGAACGGATACATTCAGACCTACGGAGGCCTATTCGAGTGGGCTCGTCGTCAAGGTTACGTCAAAGAGAACGTATTTTCCGGACTAAGCATCCGAAAGGCAAAGAACAGCAAACCTGTACGAACCGGTTTCACTAAAGAACAAGTCGAGAATATGATCGACGAGTTGGTGACAAATAGCCACGATTTGCTTACGCGTGACTATCAGCTTTGGGTCACTCTAATAGCTGTCTACACAGGCGCACGCCTCAATGAGATATGTCAACTGCAAACGGTTGATGTCAAACAGGAAAACGGCGTTTGGTGCTTGAGCTTCAATGACGAGGGAGAACAGAAACGCCTCAAGACCCAAGCATCCAGACGCATTGTGCCGATCCACAGCCAGCTGAACGAGCTTGGCTTCCTTACCTATTGCACTGAGCAACAGCAAAGTTCCAATACACGCCTTTTCCCGGAACTCTCCTACAGCCCAAAACACGGTTACGCGCGTATGCCGAGCAGGTGGTTCAATGAGCAGTTCCTACCTAGGCTTGGCCTGAAGTCGAGGCTGCTTGTCTTTCATAGCTTTCGAGAAACCATGGCTACTGCATTGTTCCATGCAGGCATAGAACAACCACTTGTACAATCTATTGTAGGACATCAACGCGAAGGTGTAACACAGCAGCATTACTTCAAGGATGACTATACCATACAGCAGCGACGGGATGCGCTAGAGAAGGTCAGTTACAGCTTACCCGGGCAATATCGATAGAATTACGTATGTTTTGCCGTCATGTGTACAGAGTGGGCCAAAGAACTAAAGGGCGCGTTAGCCTTTGACTGCTTGAATCTCTGCTACCAGTGCAGGCACATCAAGTTTAATGATGTCGGCGATATCCAGCAACTCCACAAGATCAACACGCCGCTCCCCACTTTCAATATTGGCTATGAACGGTTGGTGTCTACCAAGAGCACGGGCGACCTCCGCTTGCGTCATGCCCATCGCACGTCGCTGTGCTGCCAACGCCGAGGCAACAAGCTTATGGCGATTTGTATGAACAGACTTTGCCATCGGAGGGTTGACCAGATTTCAACCCTCCGGTAATCCGAAAATCAGATTATCCAAAAATCGGATATTTGTACGGAACTCTGATACTGCCTAGTAGACAGATCGCATACAGCACAGGAGAACTAAGTGTTTGAATTGTTTGTTGTTGCACTCCTTGTTGGCGGTGCCGGTTACTTCTTCTTGAAGAAAAATACGGAACGCGGAGCAGATACCGTACGGGCGTATATTTTCATGTCAGATATCGAAACCGGGCTCCCCGTGGAAATTGCCAACCGGAATGCACGAGGAAGCGCAAGCAGCCTCTCCGAAGCATACATTCGTCTTGCTAAGCACCATGTAGACAGCCAGTACCAAGGAAAGCAGTTGCCGTTCCTCGCGGACGCAGAGGCGGCAGGTTTCGATCGAATGGGAGCACGACAACCATAGTACTGTCATGCGCTGCGTTGCATAGGGCGTACCGCATAGACTAGCGCACTGCTTGATGGCTCAGGAGGAGCATATCGGCGTCTGTCGGCCCCTCTCCAAGCCAGGCTGACAACTCAACTCCCGAGCATCCTATGACCGTTTCCGACTTCTATAGGAAAACTATGGTGAAACGGCTACGTGTGAACAGTCAACAATGTTCACTGCGTCGTGGGGACACAGCCACATATCCGCACTCAACCCCCAGTACACCAGTGTTTCTTCTGCGTTGTAGCTGTGCTTCGTACAGACTTCACGAGAGGTAACCGGCTTGCAGATAAGTATGATACCAATCTTGCGCTTTAGCTCTGCCGCATAGTGCATAGCCTGACCGATCGCTTCGGCCCACTTACCTGAGAAGTCTATTTCGATTGCAAGTTCAGGTGATACGCAGTCGGCCTGTGTCCCGGACTTCTGTATGAAAACCGAACGCTCAAAGTCTGTGCATAGCGTACTCTGATACTCATGCTCTGTCTTTGCAGAAACCTGTACCGCAAAGGTGAGCAGCACCGCGGCAACAAGAATAAGTATACTCGCCAGACGAGGCAATGTGAGCAGCGGCCGTATAAAGCGTATCGGCATTCTAGTCACCCCTCAGTGTACAAAGCTAGGTAATCGCCTGGTGTCCGGTACAGTGGTTGCAATCAGGGTTAAATGTTAGCCCACGATCGGTGCGCTGCTAACGTTTCTTTGTTCGGTTGATGTTCTGCCTCTGTAGGCAATCTCACGGGTTGCCCTTGCAAGCCGCTATACTCGGTCTCCAGCAAAGCATCTGACAAAACAACTGTCATGTCCTCTGTATCAATAGCCAAGTGACCCAGATCGAATAGGTCATGTATGTCCGCACGCAATAGAAGTCCGTTCTGCACGTGATTGCTTGCAGCGCCGCGGTACGGCGAAATATGTGCTGCATCGAGTGCTTCGATTGCATCGTACCCGGTTACTGCACAACATCCCCGGTATGCGGCAACAACAGCTTTCCTAAAGACTGCTTGCCCGCGTCTCTGTGTAATCTGCGCTACGCGTTTTTCCCGTTCGTCCGTAATAGAGTTTGGATCAAAATCTGTGTCCGCTTCGGATAATTTCTCAGCAGCCTCCCTTGCTTGGGCAGCGGTATGGTCACCGGATGTCCGTGCATGTCCCTCTTCACCAAAACCTTCCAGTACAAAATATCCGTCCTTCCAGTCCGTGACCAACGCTAGACCGAGTACATCGTACGTCACGCCTGGCTTGGGTGTACGTTGCAGAAGAACGCCGACAGGCACGCCATCTTCCATACAATTCATAAGGCCACGATTAGTTGCCGCTTTGTCACGATCAGCGGGGTTCTGGTTCTCCTGGTAGTACAAATACTGCCACGAGCCATCAGCACGACGATCAACCGGCCGATCGGCATAGGGACCTTCCAATGTCTGTCGAACGCTTAATGCGTAATCTGTGTATGCGGGCTTGTAGATACCTTTGGCTTGATTGACGATACGGACATGCTCCCGAGAGAAGTCTTGCATATCGGCCCAGAGGACCTCGTGGCCAGTGTGATCTCGATACCACTGCAGTGCAGTACGTTGGTCACCTGTCACGCGTCCTAGTGCATCTTCAACACTGATCATCTGTACCCGCTTCCCCCACGTCACTTTCACTCGTCTGCTTGTCCAACACAATCTGACCATGTTAGAGCCGCGACGCGGCTTCAGCGGCACTTCGGGATACTAGCCCCTCTTACCCATAGTCATACTGTACCGGTTGTAGATGCAGTCAGTATACACCTGGTACCTATAGGTCGAACACAAATACAGATGCCCCACACATATTCACGCCCCCTCGATGTACATCGCTGGAGCGACTACCCCGAACTGAATGATTGTCTCACAGATTTAGTTCAACAGATCGATGCATTGAAGCCTCGACAAAGGGCACGCAAGGTCGAAAGCGCCAAACGACTGCGCAATGCAGTACGAAGTTTGGTACTTGATCTTTACGTGGCATGGAAAACCGATCCGCAGCTGGAAGTGGGTGTACCGCTTTCCAACCGGGCTTTCGTACAAGGATCGCGATACCGTGCACTCTTTTTGAAATACAAGGGTTTCGTCACCGCGTACCATGGTTTGCACGAACTCGGATACATAGAGGAAGTTCGTCCTGGCTTTAACGATACGAGGACTGGAAAGAGCTTCGTTACAAGAGCGCGCGCAACTCCCAAGCTTATAGAAACGCTGTCTGATAATGCGCTCCTACGTCTCACGAAAATACACCGCGGCTCAGGTGAATACGCAGCAGAAACAATTATCCTCAGGGATCACGATAAACACAATATAGATTACGACGACACCAACGAAACCAACCAAATGCGTAATGACCTTAGCAGAATAAATGCTCTCTTAGATGGTACTTGGATTGACCTATACATTACTGACAATGAGTACGAAGCTCTATCAAAGCGAATCAGAGATAAGGTACATTTAGAAGATCAAAGTTTAATCGGGCTTGATCTTACACGTCGTCAACTTGTACGCATCTTCAACAATTCCGACTGGCAGCAAGGCGGACGCTTCTACGGTGGATGGTGGCAGAACATACCAAGAGGCTACCGGAAGTACATTACGCTAGATGGAAAGCATACCTGCGAAATTGACTTTTCTGGCATGCACGTTGCTCTGCTTTATGCAGAGGTTGGTGCAGAGCTGGATGGCGATGCATATGACGTAGGTTGTCCACAGGTACCCAGACAAGTGACCAAGCTTGCCTTTCAAAAGCTAATCAATGCTGAGAATAGAATGTACCCAGAGCCAGGATTTACAGAAGGTAAATACGGCATCACATGGGGTGATTTACTTGAAAAGATACGTACTAGACATGCACCAATTAGCAGCTATCTACGTACTGGATACGGCCGACAACTCCAGAACAAAGATGCGGAGATAGCTAATCGTATTCTCCTACTGATGGCGGACATGGGTATCCCATGTTTACCTGTACACGACAGCTTTATTGCTCACCAAGATATGCGAGAAGAACTAACGGGCATTATGATTCAGGAATTTGCACGTAAAACCGGTCAAAAAGCGGCTACAAAAAATAAACTTACTTTTCTAGATAGCTATAGTGCAGACATGAATACAAACCATGGTACGTATTTAGACATGGATATAGGAAACATACTTGATAGTGATAATCACTACTACGAGTATCAAACACGACAAATAGCTTGGTTCGATCAGGGCTAACGGCGAGAGGGTCTAGCGACCCCTCTACGCCATTACTGGTGCGCGTAAGAAAAATATATTTAATTTCAATAAGTTACTACATTCCAGAGCCAAGTACTTTCTGTACCGACGCCTTCGAGAATCCAACCTCTGTAGCTATCTTGCGTATGCTCATGCCATCAGCGCGTAACGCATGCATGGTCTGTTCGATTTCCAGTGTGATGAGCTTAGGGCGACCTCCTACTCTTCCCTCTGCCTTGGCCCGTGCGATGCCCTCCATCTGCCGCTCACGCCTGATCTCCGTCTCGAACTCCGCTATGAGCGCCAAAATGCCCATCACGAGCTTGCCGG
This sequence comes from Flavimaribacter sediminis, assembly GCF_019492055.1. Lineage (GTDB taxonomy): Bacteria > Pseudomonadota > Alphaproteobacteria > Rhizobiales > Rhizobiaceae > Flavimaribacter > Flavimaribacter sediminis. Next base: position 567,444 of record NZ_JAICBX010000003.1, read on the forward strand.
TCCTAGTCGAGGTGTCCACCGCCTCGTCGTCCAGCACTTTGAACGCTACACCTTTGTCAGTTAGACCAGAGACGATACGATACAGGTCGCTGGTAGACCGTGCCAATCGGTCGAGCTTGGTCACCAAGAGCGTATCGCCCTCCCGGAGGTACTCCAAGCACCTAGCAAGCTCAGGCCGCTCACCGTCCAATCCTGAGCGTTTTTCGGTGAAGAGCTTTGTCGACCCGGCAGCCTTCAGACGCTCAACCTGTGTCTCATAGTTCTGCTGTCCGGTGGAGACTCGTGCGTATCCTACAGTCGTCATGTGTCCAGTATCCTCTTTAAGTTATGTGGACATATGATTAATGTACGCAATATGTACGGTCAAGCCGAATGTGCTACAAAGGTATAGAAAAGTGTACGCCTGTCGGTACTATCGGACCCTGTAGAAACTACCCTTCGCTCCTAATAGGGAGAACATTATTTTGAGGAGACTGATCACAGCGTGCCGGGAGGGGTATACCCACCATATCAGGCCACTGATGCGGATTGATCATGGAAGCAGAGACCAGCAGTCGGGTACGTAAACTCCGCGGTCTGTGGCCCCATGGGGGACATGGCGCACTAATTCTATTTAGATACCACCGCGAAAAAAATTATCAATTATCAGAACCCCTTCGTACAGCATATTGCGTTCTGCAGATTGTTCTGTATATTGTTATGAGCAGAACAATATTGCTCTGGAGATGCGTTATGGGACTGTTAGTTACAGCCAGCGGTGCAATGCAATTAAACCCCGGGATTTGGACGGTTGAGATGGCTCCGCATCAAGTGAGGCTGTTTGGAGAGCCAAGACAATCGTATGGTGTACGGAGCATTTTACTTGCTGCTAGCGTCACACACGACACTGGCCAAGCTACAATTTCCTTCGATGCAGACCAGGTTCATACCCTGAATGTAGGCACTCGTTCACTTGCACTGGTAATAGATGCTTCTTGGGAAGCAGAGGCGGAAGAATATTCAGAGACCCCATCAACATGGGGACCTGGTGATCGCGAATTTCTAACAGTAGCCAGATGCTTACCTGAAGAGATGCAAACTGTTGCAAAGGCTATACTACAGCGAGTCCGCCAACAGTGGCCTGGTGACTTGAAACGTGGGCTACGCCGCAACTTCAGCAACTTCCCTGACAACTTTTGGTACGTGGTAGTTCAACCGCGGTCAAAAGAACTCTCTATTACAGTCCGCGGCGACCCGAAGCTCTTTCAAGGTAAAACCAGCCTAAGCGTCAAAGCCGACCGTCCGGGTTACACGCGCTTCAAGGTCAGTAGCGAGAAGGATACGGAGCCTGCACTTCAGCTAATCGGAATGTCGAGGCGCAAGCAGTAGATCATCCTGTAGAGTACAGTATAGCAAATTCTATTAAAGCGAGTAATTTACTGATGTTTTGGCACGGAGAGGAGTATGCGAGTTTCACAATTCTATGATTTGGGTCGCAATCAAGGGACGCTCGACTTTGTTGATGTTGAATTAAACACTGACGTTCCGGTGTTCGTAAGTCCAAGAGCACTACACGAGCTTGGAAGTGACTTCGGACAACACTGCGAATTTCTGGTACAGAATTTCTTCCAACATGTGATTTCGTTGATCCGAGATGGAAACCACAAGCAAGCTGAGGAGTTGCTGGCGACTCTACGAGAGCCAAACGAGACACATTTGGGACTTTCAAAAGACGCCCCTGCTGGTCGTGCCATGGGGGACGGATCTGCACACAAGGTTTGGCAAGCACTTAGCACTAGTGAGGCTGCTAAAAGCGGTCTTCTTAAAGATTTAGAAGATACCGCTCTTCTCGTACGAGGTATAAACAGAGATGTTATCTCCGACATTACTACAAATATTATAAGAGCTCCACTTATACAATATACACAACATGTATGCGATTACTATGGAATTCACAAAGAGTCCGGCGTTTCTTCTGGTAATATATGGCACCCTGATGAACACAAGTGGGTACAAGATTTTGTAGACTTACCAGTACCAAATGGGTTCGGAAGAATACTACTTGTCCCAAAGGCAATAGTGCGCCTTTCGCTAGGATACGATGCGTCGGAATACTATAGACACTATCTTCTTGAACGAATGCGAGAAGCTGAAGAAGCAGCCCATACGGGTCTTGTAGCGTTGATACAAGGCGGTCCTCGGCGTGGGCAAGTCGGAGTCACCAAGAAAGCACTTATTGAAAAGTACGGACAGAACAAGGATTCTATTGTATCGCAAACACTACGTTTTCCAGACGTTCTGGACGCATACAAGAGAACAAAAGATTCCGCCCCATCGCTGCCATTGTCCCATTACCAGTTTCCAGATGGAGATGGATCAAGCACACCCGACTGGAATACACTGTTGTCGAATATCCAAACTATACCCACTGGTAGAAAAGATGCAGCAAAATACGAAGACGCAATCGAATCTTTGCTTACTGCGCTTTTCTATCCAGCACTAACCAACCCGACTAAGCAGACGCGCATACATGCTGGACAGAAGATAATAGACATTACCTATACGAACATGGGCGTGGCTGGCTTCTTCAGTTGGGTTCGGGGACACTATTCCTCTGCTATGTTGATGGTCGAATGCAAGAACTATGGAAATGAAGTGGCAAATCCTGAGGTAGATCAACTATCAGGTCGCTTCTCCCCTAGCCGTGGAACTGTGGGGCTTCTTGTTTGCCGAAATGTTCTCGATCTAGAGAGTCTGCTAGAGAGATGTCGCAATACTGCTGCCGACGCTCGCGGGTACATAATCCCATTAACCGATGCAGACCTTGCTGAGTTGGTGAATGCCCGGACCACGGCGATGGACTCATTAGAGTTCCCCTTACTCAGACGACGTTTTGAACAGCTCATTCTATGAGTTGGATGTATTTAAGCCGAACAAACCGTCGCCAGCAGAAGGCATTAACTGCAGGACAATTTATTACTCTCCAACTCTCCCTGACACAGGGTTTGGCATCTTATGCGTTGTTATCAAGGCGATGGTGTAGAGTTGCCTTTATCATGATCAACAACACCGCGACGCCCAGTGTTGAAACTGCCGCAAGGTAGACAATCGTAAGTACAAACCAATTAAGTACCAGTTGCCAGGTGGGCCAAATATCACGCGTGTTACCAATGTAATCCAATACGATGAGACATGATCGCCCTGGGTTCTCTATGGCGTAGCTCGCAGCCTCAGGAAGGAATGACCACCCTATCACCATTGCAAACCCTGTATATGAACAAGTAAATAGCGCCTGCAGAATATAGTACAAACATGTTAGTAGTATACCGGACACTATAACAACTGTCGTTGTGCGTGTATTAGGAGCCTTGCTTCGTGAAATGTTATGGTACAACAGAAATGCAACAAATGCACACAGTACAATACGTGCAACCGAGAATGTTGGTGAGTTTCCCGCCTCACGCCAAAGCATTGGGGGTTGGCTAGTCCACTCACCCAAGACAGATAAGACGAGAGCAGCAATAGCTGCGATAGCATCCCAATGTTTTCTAATACTCTGGCTTTTTGGCTTGGTATTCATTGTTTAACTATACATGTAATACTGTCTAGTAGCCCGAGGCTCGCCCCGATTGAAACACTCTGCTTCTGTACAATCTCTCCATCTATCTCGACATTCATTATGTAATTCCCTGGAGGAAGATGACCTGTACTAGGAGAAGTTGGAATGTTAAATCTAAACATTGGCTTGCTATCTGTGTAAGCAAGTGGGCTAAAGCTTACATAATAACCATTTACTTCGTCGAGATTCTCAGCATTCTTTGTGCGTACTTCTACCGCTACCTCAAACATTTTGGCTGTAGAATAACCAGCCTCCCTAACATATGATATATACTTATTCTTAGTCTGTAGATCCGCACTAACTGCCTGTATAACATCTATTACCTCATCATATTCTCCTGCTCCTGAAGCTTGCATTAGAAGCTGCTCGTTATAGGCCATTGTTCTACCAAAAGCCTGATCCTCAATGTTCTGTCCCTCCACGATGCCATAAATTGACGTCCAGTCTGTAGAAATGCCCTGTAATTGAATTTTGATTTGCCTGTTGACGCTTGGCGGAAACTGTTTCGTTTCCAGAACCTCAAGCGCATCATTGGGGACTGGTATCGGTTGGCTGAAAACGTCCTGTGCATAACTTTGCTGAATGAAAATCAGTGTCAGCAGAATTGACAATGTGTACTGGAATCCGGATAGCATGTTCGTAACCCCCACTAATTAACAATATCGGACGGCCGCTGCATTGTCAGCCTTCGGATGCATAGCGCCCATAGACTCTCGGCTCAATTGCAAGTTCTGCACACCTAAACATAGGAAGGCCAAACTTGCCACGTCTAGCTATTCAGACTGGTGGACGACGCAAAGGGCATCCCTGATATTATTGATGGAATGATGACCGCCGTCGTTTGCGATCTGCTTTCCGTTCGTATATTGGCAGATACGAAAGTGAGACATCGCGCCTCACTAGAACCACGAGAAAGCCCGTAAACTAGCGGTTTTCGACATGGTGGGTTTCCCAGTCACGCCCACCATCTAAACTCCTGATATATTTTTAATTTTGTACTCACATAAAAACAACGCGAGTATATAGATCTCAGTGTAGCTAATTTCTAGCTACCCAGCGGTCAGGCTGGCTCAACTGGGTGTTTCCTATGAGTTATGCGATGAAATAAAGGCGGGAGGCTATGGTCAATCTAATTAGCACCGAAAGACATTTCGGATTTCATGTGATACAGAATTTCCGTTCTCATAGAGGACCTTTGAGCCTCTCCGGACGAGCCACTGATAGGGGCGCGATCTTTAAGTAGTCGACCGTGAAGAATAAGTTTGTTCCAGGCTGCAGCTGATATTCTGTATGAGATCAGCGCAGCGACGATAAGCCAACTCACGAAGCACAGTCTAGGTAAGTGACGCGACGCATCAAGAGCATCTGAGCGATTTCCGATGGCGTCGAACGCTAAGTTGGGTTGGCATCCAATAGAGAGAGACGGCAAAAAACAAGACGCTGCTCACCTAAGATGTGCCAGATTGTGTTGTGAATCGGCAATCGCGTAGGCAAATAAATCCTCATTCCAGTATGCAGACAGTGCCCCGGAAGCTCGCCCGACGATAGGCTGGATGGTAATGTCCAAATTCAATGGCTTGACTTAAGGTCTTCTACGTATCGAATAGCCGGACAACTTCGGATTCATCAATGTTTAGACCTGGCTGGTCGTGAAGGTGCAGGCAACCGTTGTGGGTTCGCTGCGTAAATATTTTCTCCCGGAACGGGTTAGGATTGCTGTCGATTTCGACCATACCTGTACCGCCAACAATCGCAAGTAGTTCGGCGGAGGCGGCCAGAGCGATACCACCGCCCAAGCTGTGAGGACAGAACATCTTTCCCGCAGCAACAGCCTGACGTCCGATTTCGATACACCCCGTAAGTCCGCCCCACTTGCACACATCGGGTTGGACAACATCGATCCAGTCAGCCGACAGTGCTTCGTGAAACGCTTCTTTATCGGCGAAATTCTCCCCTGCAGCCAAAGGGATGGTCGTTGATGTCTTCAAAGTTTGCCATTCTCTTGTCGGGCGATCGGCGCATATGGGTTCCTCAAGCCACAAGGGACTGAATTGCTTAAATCGCTGGGATGCGTTCAAAGCGTTGGCGACATCCCAAGCCTGGTTCGCATCGATCATGAATGTTTCATCTGGAAGCAGGGATTTAGCGAACACTTCGACATTCGTAGTGTCGCGTCCCAGGCCAAACCCGACTTTCAATTTGAATTGGTTAAATCCAAGCTCGCGAGCCGATTCCATTTGCTCCAAAGCGCTATCCGGGTTGATGCCGCTTGCATAGGCGGGGACCACATCTGAGGCGCGAGAAAACAATTTCCGTATCGGCAAATCTGCGCGCCTTGCGATCAAGTCCCAGCACGCGACATCCAGCCCGGCAATGCACTGGCTGATTGCTCCTATGTCGCCACTTTGGTTCTTCAGCACTTGCAGCTTGGATGTGAGAAACGAGTAGCATTCCGCCGGGCTGTGGAAGTTCCTTCCCACAACGAGCGAGAAAATTTCCTCTCCAAGCAGGTTTTTTCGATAGGTTGCGCCAGCAGATGGAAAATTGCACCAAACCTCTCCGTAGCCAGCGTTTCCATGACGATCTTTTATTCGCAGGAACAACGCCGGCCGCTTGAGCATCTTGCCGAATGACGTCACAACTGGCTTGGCGATCTCCGTGGCAAGACAGACACACTCCAGGGATTCTATTTGTATCGCTATATCTGTTTCGTTCCTATTTGCCAGATCTGGCAGAACTGAAGCATCACTCTGAATAATATTCATTTGCCGACCGTGAACTCTATGTCGAATTGAAGGGCGTCTCCAGGGTAATGGGTTTCTGCAGAATAGATGACTGTGTCACCTGCTCCTGTTAGCGTCCTGTTCACCTTGAAAAGAGGTGTATTGAATGGAACGTTCAGACGTTCAGCGCGCTCAGTGTTTGCGGAATCCAGGGACACTATCTGTTTCGCTGAATTTATCTGAACGCCAAGATCCCGCATCACAGTCAGGACGAGTTCCCGATCGAATCTTTCCGGTGCTTGATCGTATACGGAGTGCACCAGTTTAAGGTCTATCAGACAGAATGGCTTTCCATTCCTCGTATGCACTCGGCGCAATCTTCGGAAAACTGTTCCGTCCTCATCCACTGTCCCGACCAACTCCGAGGTCACACCAACCCCGACCTCAAGATCGGACACAGAATGTTCGAGTTGAGACAGATCAGCGTGCACCTTCAAAGCCGTCTTCGGAACAACTGCGACCGCCCGGACGAATGTTCCACGGCCGGAATATCGTTCGATCAAGCCTTCTGCTTCAAGCGAATCCATCGCTTTGCGAACAGTCATTCGCGCAAGGCCGTATTCCTTGACCAGAGACGACAGAGGAGGAAGTTCTGCTCCCGCCTGCAGTTCGCCTCGCAGAATACGCGCCCGCAGATGCTCGGCCATTTCAGCGTGAAGCGGCACTGACTTTCGCCGGATTGCGTGAAGTTTCATCTTGACAAGTTTCTCCGAGATACTAAAGGTCTATAGAGCTAGACGTATGCCTCAATACCAAGTCGATATGATAACGGGACCGGCTCGAAGTCAAGCATGGGTTTTGCACAAGGCATTGATTCAGTCAGGGAGAACACATGAGCATGCAAATCAGAGGCGTGATTGCCCCTATGACCACACCATTCGATGAGCAAGGCGAACTGGAAGTTGGCGCGGTTTCGGATCAGGTAAATTTTCTTATCGAGGGGGGCGTACACGCACTGGTGGCAGGCGGCAGCGGCGGAGAGGGTCACGTTCTTGACCGAGAAGAATTCCGAAGCCTACTGGAAGCCGTCGTAACCGCAACGGATGGCCGTGTTCCAGTAGTCGCCGGCGTGATAACTAACTCAACACGCGAAGCGATTATTAGAGCAAATTCGATCGCCGATCTGCCAATCGCGGCTTTTCAGGTTACACCGGTGCACTATCTTTTCGCGCCTACTCACGATGCAACGGTTCGTCATTTCGCTGAACTCTCAGATGCACTTCAGCGCGAGATCTTCATTTATAACGTCATCAAGTGGAATTACCTGCCACCGGAACTTCTGTTGAGGATCATGCGGGAAGTCGAGTTCGTCAATGGCGTAAAACAGTCAGCGGGCGATCTGAAACTTCTGAGCGACCTGTTGCTTGCCGCTGAGCCGAATATGGCGATCTATACAGCGATCGACGCCTTGCTCTATCCATCATACACGTTGGGGGCTCCTGGATCTATTACCGCTCTTCTGGCGGCAATACCCGGATCTAACGTTCAGCTATGGGACGCTGTGCATAATGGCGATCACGAGCGTGCACTAAAACTGCACGAACTCCAACTGGGACTGTGGAACACAATCACACAGCCTCGAATCCCTTCCTGCATCAAATTTATTCAATCGCTTCAAGGCGTCCCGTCAATGCATTCGAGAGCACCAATGACGCCGCCTGATATCGATCAGCAAGCCAGAATTCGCCGAGCATTCGACGAACTACAGGAGTTTCTGGATTAAACACGGATCAATCGATACGACAAAGGAGGAGAGTACATGCTCAGTTTACTTTTTAAGAAAACCGGACGTTTTATAGGGGCAATCGCCCTGTCGTTCACGCTTTACACAGCGACTGCAAATTCGGGAATGGCTTGGGAACCCGACGGCCCCATCCGTCTCATTGTGCCATGGAATGCCGGTGGCGGCACCGACTTGCTTGCGAGGGCTCTTGCCGCCAGTGCAGAAGACGAGTTTGGTGTTCCGGTAGTTGTCGAAAACGTGCCGGGGGCATTTGGTGCGCTCGGCGCGCAAAGAGTGGCTAGGTCTGATCCGAACGGCCAGACATTGCTGGTTTCTTCACAGTTCTTGGCATGGATCGATCAGGTGCGTGAATATCCAGTGACGCTCGACGATCTCTCAATCGTTATGAGTCTCAACAGCGGTCCCGCTGCCTTTGCTGTATCTGCAGACAGCGGAATCGAGTCGCTCGAAGATTTGAAAAGAGTTTCAAATGAAATGGACGGCGGTTTCACTGTCGCTCATGCAGGCGAAGGGCTTATCTGGCATATTTCCGCCCTGCTTCTGGCCAACAAGTTAGGCGTTGAATGGAATCTAGTGCCTTTCGATGGGACGAATGCAGGAGTTGCTGGCGTACTTGGTGGACAGGTCAATGCCGTTTCTGGCGGCGCTGCCGAGTTTGTTTCCCAGGCGAATGGCGGTGGATTGCGCGTTCTTGGCGTTTTTTCGGATGAAGAAAGTTTTGACGCCTTGCCCGAGGCGCCGACTTCGGCCAGCCTTGATCTCGACTATCAAATGATCACCTCTCGCGGGCTTGCCGGTCCCGCCGGCCTTTCAGATGAGACCCTTAATGCTCTGTATGAAGGCTTCACCAAGGCTGCCCAGAAGCCTGAATTTGTTGCACAGATGAACAAGCTTGGATTGGGTATAGATCTGATGCCGCCTGCTGAATATCAGACATTCATGGATAATATGCGGTCGTCTGCGCTGTCCGCGCTTTCCAACGCGTCCAAATAGCAATTCGGGGCCGGCGGCATTGTCGGCCCCGCACTGGCCTCCAAGAGTATGATGACCTTTGTTTTTCCGGTTATTGTCCTGTGCGTTTGCGTCACCGTTCTAATGTCAGCGTCCGGCAATATTGAGGGATTATTGCTGCCGACAGCGTTCGTCTTCCCCAGCATAGTCGCCGCATTGCTGACGCTTCTGACATGTTTTGAGATTTTCCGCAGCGCCCGAAACGACGACCGATCACAGGTCCAATCACTAGATTTTCTCAAGCCGTTACTTCTGGTCGCCAGTATGGCGTTCTATGTCGTCATGTTACCCATTGCAGGGTTTCCTGTTTCGGCGTCTTTTCTGGTGATAGCCACATCAGTCGTATCCGGCGGCAGAGGTATCCTTCCCATCATTGTCTTCACGGCTCTGATCGTCGCAGCCAGCTATTTGGGTTTCAGCTGGCTCGCTGACGTACCCTTGCCCGCGGGTTCAGTATCCAAATTATTCGGAAATTAAGACACTATGTTCACTGAACTCTTTGCTTCACTTGCTGAACTGCTTTCATCTCCACTTCGCCTTGGCATTATTTCCGGTGGCATTGGTCTTGGTATTGTAGTTGGTGCGATTCCCGGGCTTACAGCCACAATGGGCATTGCGCTGGCGCTTCCGCTTACGTTCGGCATGCCTCCCGAACTTGGCGTTTCACTACTGATCGGCATTTTTGTAGGAGCCATACATGGCGGAGGAGTGCCTGGTATTCTTGTTCGAACGCCGGGAACACCTGCTTCTTCGGCGTCCATGCTCGATGGATATTCGCTAACCGAGCAGGGCCGTGCAAGTTTTGCTCTGGGTGTCCATGCTACTGCGTCAGCCTCTGGTACTATCTGCGCTGCGATAATCATGACGTTCGCATCTCAACTATTGGCGCGTGGCGCTCTTCAATTTGGGCCGGCGCAATTTTTCCTGTTGGGTCTGGTCGGCCTTACGGTGGTGGCGTCCTTCGCCGGTCAGTCCGCAGTGCGCGGGATGATAGCGGCACTGCTCGGGCTCCTGCTTTCTACCGTTGGTCTTGACCCGATTACTGCAGCCAGCCGATTTACATTCGGTTCGTTCGAACTTGCCAGTGGTCTGAATATCATCCCCGTGCTTATAGGCCTCTTTGCGCTATCTCAGGTTTTTGAAGATCTCCTGACAAAACGCACAGACGAGTCTGCCAATGACGAGTCTCGAATGTCGGGGTTCAAGGTGGAACTACCAAGCTTCAAACTTTTCCGACGTCTGATGCCTACATTGTTGAAATCCGGTATTATTGGAACTGGGATCGGAGCTATACCTGGCCCGGGCGCTGTGCTTGGCGGTTTCATCCCATATGCTGAAGCCCGGCGTACGAGCAAAGAACCAGAAAAATTTGGGAAAGGCTCTGAAGAAGGGCTGGCTGCTGCAGAAGCAGGAAACAACGCCGCCGCTATCGGTGCTCTCGTGCCAACATTGGCCCTTGGACTGCCCGGTGAGGCAGCAACGGCCGTCATGCTTGGGGGCTTCATGATTCATGGCCTTCATCCAGGACCGATGTTGTTCCAGCAGAGCCCGGAGATCGTGAATTCACTCTACGCTGCAGTCTTACTGGCAGCTCCGATTCTTTTCGTGCTGGCTGTGATTTTCGCCCGGTACGCGTTCCTGATTGCCTATGTCCGGCCCGCTTACCTCGTTCCGACGATCGTACTGTTTTCAGTCATAGGTTCCTATGCGATCCGCAATAGCATATTTGATGTCGCGGTAGCGGTCATGTTCGGAGTCATCGGTCTCATCGCGCAAAGGAACCGTTATCCGATCGTTCCAATCTTGCTTGGGCTCGTCCTTGGACCAATCATCGAATCCAATTTCAGGCGTGCGCTACTGATCTCTCGTGGAGATCCGATGATTTTTGTCGATAGCCCCGTATCAATTGCATTGATCGCAATCGGTGTTATTTCGCTTTGGATGGGCCTGCGCCTGAGTCGGAAGAACGTTGATTGATTAAACAACGCATCCGCTTGACCTCCGACTGGGTCAGCCCGCCATAGCGCTTATGCCAGGTATAAAACATTGCATCGCTGATCCCGGATTTGCGGCAAACTTCCGCAACCGGTGTACCTTCATCTGCCTGGAGCAGGATGAAGGCGATCTGCACCTCGAAAAACTTCGACTTCTTCATGGAGCTCTCCTTCTCCCATCATCGGGATCACAAATGGAAAATTCCCGCTCAGAACACTCCGAAAACCGGGAAGCACGTCAGCCGCTGCATGAGATATCCACCCCCGAAAATTCCGGCTCGGGGCGATCCAAAGACGGGGAGCACATCAGTTGGGGAACAGGCTAACCTCAAAGCGGGGACAATTCAGGGGAGCAGGTCACTTTGCATCGCCAAAGCGCGACAGTTGGCGCCCTGTTTTTCACATACACAACCGTAAACAGAAATTGTATTCTACCTTCGCTCCCTCAATCGGAGCGACTCAAATCGCGTGGCCTGATACCATATTTCCGGCGAAACAGAGTGGAGAAGTGCGACGAACTGTTGAAACCGTGCTCGAACGCAATCGACGTGATCGAGCGACCATCGCGCCTGGCAATGAGATCATAACTACGCTGTAGCCGCCTGTGCCAGATCCAGTCTGAAACCGACATATCGCATTGGCGAAACAGCATATGCAGATAGCGCAGCGACATGTTGTTCGCATGAGCGATCCGTTCGAGCCTTAAATCGGGCTCCCCAAGGTGCTGCTCGATCCATTGCTGAACAGATCGAAGCCGCGCGCGCTGCACCGAACCGTCGAGCGCTGGGAAATCGCTTTCGCCGGCCATCAACGCCAAAGCTATGATGTCGATCAATTGAGAGCCGAGCCCGCTGCGCAACTCGCCTTTGACATTTTCGCTTTCCATGGCGAGCGAGGCACAAAACTCAGCTGCAATCCGACCGAGCCCCTGCGTGGTGTTAATTTCAGCTGAAACGGGAATAGCGTTCCTTGGCAACCTCGACGCCAGCTGGTCGCGCGGAACTTCGAGATAAAAGGCCCTCCCTTCCCCGACCACCTGCAGTTCATACTGCTCGGTCGCACTGAAAATCGCGCCGCGCGCCGCGTTGGAATGAAGTGTGGACCCGTGCTGCAGCACGTTGACGCTGCCATACTGCAGGAAGTGCAGGTAATAGCAATCCTTGTCGAGACGGGCGATGTGCTGTCGATTGCGATTGATGCGCTGTTCGGAGAGCAGAATGTCGGTCAGCACCACGTCGCCAAATTGTGATTCGCGAATAAACCCTTTGTATTCCTCGGGTTTTGTCGCATCGACTTCGACATTTACATAGACATCACAAATGGCATCCCGCCAAGATGCGTAGCGCTTGGCGGGCACAATGCCTTCAGTATTGAACACAATATCCACGAGCTCCTCCCCCCAGACAGCACGTGTTGCAGTACGTTCAATATCATAGGTGTGAATATCCCGCAAACCGACTCCCACCGTTGCGCGCTCGGAAAAGTCCACTGCGCTCTCGGGAAAGAAATCCGGTTTCGAACGCCATATTTTTTACCTCCGACGTCGCGCGTCCCATGTGCGGCGCTGGGAGGAACAAGATGGGGCTTTTGGGGCAGCCAACCCAGGAAAAGATCGTTCTCGCACTGGCGCTGGTGTTGTGCCTTGGTTTCGCTTTGCTTCTGCCGGGCTTCTGGACGGCCAGCAATTTGCTTAATCTCGTCCGCAGCGTGTCGATCCTCGGTATTCTGGGCGTCGCGATGGCTCTGGTCGTCATCGGCCGCGGCATTGATCTTTCTTTGGTCGCCACCATGGCGGTCGCCGTCGCGTGGTCGCTGCAACTGGCGGAAAGCGGCATGCCGATGGCCCAGGCGCTGGCATTCGGCCTCGGATTTTGCCTCCTTATCGGCCTTTTGAACGGGTTCTTAATCGCCTATGTGGAAATACCCGCGATCTTTGCGACACTGGCTATGGGCACAGCGGTCTATGGTTTCGGGCGTTACTTTTTATTCAGCCTCGATATCGTCTACATGCCGCCGGATGCGCATGCACTTACCTGGGTTGGTCAAGGCACGCTTTTCGGTGTTCCCGCACCCATCTATATGTTTGCGCTAGTCAGCGCACTCGCTTTCCTGTTTCTGCGCTACACGCGGCAGGGCCGCTATCTGCGTTCCGTTGGCGACAATCTGCTTGCGGCACGCATCACAGGTGTACCGACGCGGCCGATCATATTGATGCAATATATGATTTCATCGGTTATCGGCTTTCTCGCCGGCTGCGTCACGGCCGCCTCGGTGGCGAGCATGAACGTGCGTATCTCCAATTCCACGCTCATTTATGACGTCATTCTTGTTGTCGTGCTCGGCGGCATTGGGCTGTCCGGCGGCAAGGGCGGCATCCGCAACGCCATCGTCGGCACTCTGCTGATCGGCGTGCTTCTTAACGGCATGACCATAATGGACATTCAGTACACAGTGCAAAACGTAATCAAGGGCATAATCCTGCTCACAGCCATCGTCATCGACACACTTCTCAACCCCCGCGACGAGCAGACCGCGCAGCAGGGGGACATCTAAACCCGTACTCGAAAGGGAGGAACCAACTATGAGACGGATAAAGGCAATCATCATGGCCGCCGCGCTGGCAGCCACGACCGGCGCGGTAACCGCACAGGACATCGAGGATCCGACGCGTGCGCCGTACTATGACAGCTTCAAGGACAAGACGGTCGCGTTTCTGCCCGTCTCCATGGGTATTGACCTGACCGAGGGCTGGGCCGCCGGCATCAAATCGGCGCTCGAACCGCTCGGTGTCACCATTGAAATACGCGACCCGAACTTCAACACGGCCGCTGGCGCTCAGGCGCTTACTTCGCTGATTTCCGAGAAACCTGATGTGATCGTGGTCCACAACCCGGATGTCCAGTCCTATGCGCGCCTGCTCCGGCGGGCTGAAGAGGCCGGCATCTATGTCGTTCAGGTGAATATGCGCTCCGCCTATTCCACCGACGCCTTCGTGGGCGCCGATTATGTGGGCATGGGCCGGCAGATCGGTCAGCGTCTGGTCGACTTATGCTCACCTGACAATGGCAAGAGCGGCAAGGTCGCGGTAACGCAGGGCGTGCTGACCGCCGCTGCCAGCATCTATCAGATGAAGGGCATTAACGAAGTCTTGAACGATCACCCGGAAATCCAGTTGGTCTCAAATCAGGCTGCTGACTGGGATGCCACCAAGGCCAAGAATATTGCGGCTACTGTCATCCAACAGCATCCCGACCTTTGCGCCATCACCGGATTCTGGGATGTGATGGATGTGGGCACCGCCGCCGCGATCAAGGAAAGTGGACAGGATGTCTATTTGTTGACCCAGGGCGGCGGCAATCAAGCGACTTGCGATGCAATCGCCGCAGGCTCATTCGATGAGTCCGTGGTCTACAACGTGCCCGGTCAGGCCCGCGACATCGCCAACATCATCAAGCAGTTGTTGCAGCTCAAGCCCGAGCCCGGCGCGATGAAAACAACGCTGTTCACCCAGTTGGAGTTCATAACCGCGGACAACATGGATTCGGGCACCTGCTGGAAGCTGCCCGGTCAATAATCCTGCGACCATTTTAACAAACTCCGGGGCGTCCGTTGGCGTCCCGGTTCCCCGACAAGCGAACGTTCATGGCCCTGACCGACACCCTTACGCGCTGGCGATACCGCCTCGTCCCCGACCATCTCGTCGGTGAAGTTCTCAGCAAGCGCTGGATCGACAATGCGATCCCCCTGCTGATCCTTTTGGCCGTCGTCTGCGCATTCAGCTTTGCGATGCCCGATTTCTTCGGTCCGTCCAGTATTTCGGATCTGACCCGTCAATGGGGCGAGTTCAGTTTGCTTGTGCTGGCACTTATGATCGTAATGGTCGCGGGCGGCATCGATCTGAGTATCGGTTCCACCTTCGCGCTCGGCAACATCGTGGCGCTGGCGTTGATCGCTGTGGCGGGCTGGCCAATGTGGGCGGTGGTTCTCGGCACCCTTGCCTGTGGTGCTGCCGTCGGCCTTGTCAATGGCCTGCTGGTTGGCTATCTGCGCCTACGCGCTTTCCTGACTACGCTCGTGACGCTGATCATCGTACGCGCAGTGGTCGATATGCTGTTGTTGAATTACTCAGTTGCAATCGCGAGCACCTTCATCGACTCTGACTCTTGGTATTACCCCGGCGAAGGTTCGGTGTTCGGCGTTCCTTTTTCGGTCGTCTTAACCATTATTCTCGCGATTATCATTCATCTGGTGTTTTCCCGCTCGCGTATCGGCTGGCAGGTTTTAGCCACCGGCGGCTCGCGCCGGTCGGCCCACAATGTCGGCATTCCCGTCCGCCGGGTTGTCTGTGCAACCTATGTCGTTTCCGGTGTGCTAGCTGCGCTTTCGGGCCTGCTATTTGCCTCGCGGCTGGGCGGAGCGGGAGCGGATACCGGCGTTGGCCTTGAAATCATGGCGCTGACTGCGGCCGTCCTTGGCGGCAACAGCCTTGGCGGCGGACGCGGTTCGGCGGCCAAGGCGATCATCGGTTCGATCACGGCCATGATTATGGTCAACGGTCTTATTAGGATGGGTGTGCCCGCCGGGGCCAATTCGCTGATGCTGGGGCTGGTGCTATTTACCGCCGTCGCAATCGATGTGCGCTGGATCAAGAACCTACATAAGGTGGTCTCAAAGGTCTATGTGTCGCCAGCCTACGCTTCTCTGCCAAAGCCGCCGGGAACCGACTCGTACTCGCCCTATGCCGTCAACGACAAGCTGGCGCCGGTCACATTGATTGGCCTTGGAGAAATCGACGGGCCCGAAGACATTATTCTCGATGACGACGACAATATCTACACCGGCAATCGTACTGGCGATGTCATCCGGTTTTTCGCACCCGACTATAAGCAGCACGAAGTTTACGCCCATGTCGGCGGACGGCCACTAGGGCTCGCCTTCGACAAAAATGGCGATCTTCTGGTTTGCATCGGCGGCATGGGGCTCTATCGGGTCACCAAGGACCGCGAAATCGAAAAGCTAACTGACGAGACGAACCGCTCCTGGCTGTCGGTTATCGACGATTCCCGGCTGCGCCTAGCCGACGATCTTGATGTCGCGCTCGATGGCCGCGTGTTCTTTTCAGAGGCGACGGTTCGCTACGAAATGCATGAATGGCCGGTTGATGGGCTGGAGTCGCGCGGCAATGGACGGATCATCTGCTACGATCCTAGCAGCAAGTCTACGCACACAGTTTTGCGGAATCTCAAATTCCCGAATGGCATCTGTATGGCCCATGACGGCCAATCGTTCTTCTTTGCCGAAACCTGGGCCTGCACCGTTTCCCGCTACTGGTTCGATGGGCCAAAAAAGGGAACCGTCGAAACGGTCATTCCCGATCTTCCCGGCTACCCGGACAACATAAATCGTGCGTCGGACGGTACCTTCTGGCTAGCTCTTGTCGGCATCCGCACGCCGTCCCTCGATCTGGCGCTTAAAATGCCGGGCTTCCGCCGCCGCATGGCGCGCCGCATCGCCCCTGATGAATGGCTCTACCCCAACATCAACACCGGTTGTATCGTGCGCTTCGACGCGACCGGCACCATTCTCGATGTGATGTGGGATCGCGGCGGAGAGAACCATCCGATGATCACCTCAATGCGTGAGCATAAGGGGTACCTTTATATCGGCGGCATCCTCAACAACCGCATCGGCAAACTGAAGCTCAAAAGTGCCGACAAAAGCTGGACTGGCTTAGCCTCCTACTGGGGGCAGTCATGATCGGGGCAATTATGAATGCCATCGACAATTTCTTCGGTCGCGGCGAGTCCGCCGTAACGGTGCCGCCACTAGACGGCGCGTTGAAACCCAATCGCATTCTGGACGATACCGATAAGCGCTATCCGCTTGAAGATGTAGACTGTCTGGCCGAGTCGGGCAGAAAGCTTTTCGCAACATCGGGCCGCACCGTTTGCGTCCTCGGTCCGAAAGACCGCTGGACATCGCTTTGTAAAGTTGATGCGGACATCACCTGCATCGCACCCATTGGCAAAGAAGGGCTGGGCATTGCTCTTGCAAGCGGCGACATCGTGGTTCATGGCGGCGCCGAGGACGGCAAGCGGTTTCGCGCTGCCCCGGATGTCAACTGCATTACCGCAATGATTGAGAAAGACGGCGTTCTTTATCTGGCAAACGGTTCAGCCAGTAACGCCTCCGAAGACTGGCAGCGCGATCTATTGCAACGCAACGCATCGGGCAGCATATGGAGGATTGGGCTTTCAAACGGCAGGTCCGAATTGCTGACCGATGGTCTCGCATGGCCCGCCGGGATCGCAATCGATGAAAAGGGACTGGTTGTCTCCGAATCCTGGAAACACAGACTGATCCGGCTCGACCCATTTGAGCCGAAACATACCGAGACGCTTTATCATGACCTGCCAGCTTATCCAGGACGTTTGTCCGCGTCACCAAAAGGCTGGTGGCTGGCGGCATTTGCGCCGCGCAGCCAGCTTGTCGAATTTGTCCTGCGCGAACCGGGTTACTGCGCGCGCATGCTGGAGGACATCCCGAAGGACTATTGGGTCTCCCCAAAATTACAGTCAGGCCGGAGCTTTTACGAGCCGCTGCAGGGCGGCGGTGTCAAGCATCTGGGGCAACTCAAACCCTGGGCACCAACTATGTCGGCGGGTCTTTGCGTTGAACTCGATGGAAATTTCCAGCCGGTTTCAGGCCTGCATAGCCGCGCCGACGGTGTAACGCACGGTATCACTTCGGTTGTCGAACTGAACGGGACTGTCTATGCCGCATCACGTGGCCACGGCGTTGTTGTCAGGGTGCCGGTCGAACCGGCGGGATCACGATCATGACGCCGATTCTCGAATTGCGCAAAGGCACCAAACTTTACCGCGGCGTTGCCGCCGTCAAGGATGTGGATTTCGATCTAAACCCCGGCGAAGTGCACGCGCTTCTCGGCGAGAATGGTGCCGGCAAATCCACGCTGACCAAGATGCTGGCCGGTGTGGTCGAGCCGACATCGGGCGATATTTTCATAAGTGGCGAGAAGGTTGCGCTGCCTACTCCCGCCGACGCCCTTAAAAATGGCATCGCGATGGTCTATCAGGAAACAAGCCTCGTGCCCTCGCTCACCGTGGCGCAAAACCTTTACCTGATGGATGACAAGCCGTTCCATCGGCTGCGCGGCATCTACATTGCGGGCCAGCAATTCCTGCAATCGTTGAATTTTCATGTAGACCCGGCGGCACTGATTAGCAGTCTCGGCGCCGGTCAGAAACAAATGGTCGAGATTGCCCGCGCCGTACACCACAACGCCAAGGTCATTATTTTCGACGAGCCGACAGCAACGCTGACGCCCGAGGAAAAATACCAGTTCTTTGCGCTGGTCGGGCGACTTAAAAAGCGCGGTGTCTCCATCATCTTCATCAGCCACGCCCTTGAGGAAGCGCTGCAGATTTCGGACCGCATCACCGTGATGCGGGATGGCGAGCATGTGGTCACCGACCATACCTCCAACTTCGACCGGGAGCTCATTGTACAGGCAATGGTGGGGCGATCGCTCACCGAGGAACTGTATGGCTCTTTTCAAGACCGGCAGACTCGCCAACCGGGACGCAAGGTTCTGAGCGTGCAAAACCTCTCGATGGGCGACGTCGTACGCAATACCTCGTTCTCGGTGTTCGCCGGGCAAATCACCGGCATGTTTGGCCTGATCGGCTCGGGCCGCACGGAAACCGCAAAAGTCGTCTCCGGGGTTCTCAAGCGTGACCTTTTCCATGGCGGCAACGTACAGTTCGAAGCCCGACCAGTCCGCTACCGGGTGCCCCGGCCTGCCGTGAAAGACGGTATTATCTACGTCACCGAGGATCGCAAGTCCGAGGGCTTTTTCGAAACCATGTCGATTGCCTACAATATTTATCTCGGCGCGTTGGCAGGCGGGCAAGCCGACTCTCCGATCATTTCGATGAAGGAGATGCGCACGCTGGCCGAGCACTGGACCAAGGCACTCAATGTCAAGGCGATCAACGCAGATGCCAAGGTTATCGAATTGTCGGGCGGCAACCAGCAAAAGGTGGTCGTGGCGAAGGCCCTGGTTCAAAAACCGAAACTGGTTATTTTTGACGAACCGACCCGTGGTGTGGATGTTGGGGCGATTGCCGAAATCCATCAGCTTATCAACAAGCTCGCCGATGATGGCATCGCGGTTCTGGTGATCTCGTCCTATCTGCCCGAAGTCCTGCACCTATCTGACCGTATCCTGGTCTGCCGTCAGGGCCGCGTGGTGGAGGAATTTGACGGTAGCCAGGCAAAAGAAGAGTCTATCATGTTCGCGGCGGTACATTGATGACTCCGGTTCTGAAGACCACTCGCCCCGTTCTGCCCGTACGCACCATCGACGATGTGATCGCCATTGAAGGGATGCCTTATGACGAACTGGTGACGGCGCGAAATCTTTACGACCTCGTGCTGGCAACCGCCATGCATGTAGGAGACCGCAAGGCGCTTACGGTGCTGCGCTCCGAGGATCCATACGATGTCGGCATTTCGCTAACCCACAAGGAACTACTTGGCGAAGTCACCCGAGCGGCCAACATGTTCCGCGCACTCGGTATCGCACCCGGGACGGGCGTCGTCGCCTTTCTCGCCCCCACCCTGCCCGAGTTGCCCGCGCTGCTGCTTGGCGCTCAAGTCGCTGGGGTCGCCAGCACACTGAACTATCTGCTCAGTGCCGACGCGATCATCGACTTGCTGAATGCGCAAAAAGCGAGTGTTCTGGTGCTAGCATCCGAAGCGGCGGATGCCACATGCTGGAGCAAGGCCAAAGGCGTGTTCGCCAAGGTGCCAACACTCCGTCATGTTCTGGTACTTGGCGATGGCGCAAAAGCAGGGGCCGGCTATGAAGTCCTGTCCTCCGAGCTGGCGAAGCACGCCTCCAGTGCGCTTGCCTTCGAACCCGTTTCCAACCGCGATAGCGTCTGCGCGCTGTTCCATACCGGCGGCACGACAGGCCGGCCGAAACTCGTGCAGCTGACCCATGGTAACCAGATACACGCCGCCTTCGGCTTCGCGCAGGTGTTTGGCTATGATGAGTGCGACGTCGCCATAGACGGACTACCATTTTTCCATGTCGGCGGCACGATGACTGTGGGGCTGGCACCGCTAGCCGCAGGGGCGCATGTGGTCGTGCCCTCGCCCCACGCTTTGCGGCCACCGGCTGTGATCGCCAACTACTGGACAATAGTTGAACATTTCAAAGCTACGGTGGTGGGCGGCGTACCAACCTCATTGGGTGCGCAAACCAATAGCTGGAAGCCAGGCACCGATGTGTCTCAAATCCGCATGGCCATGACCGGTGGCGCAGTGCTTCCGCGCGCGGTTGGCGAGCGCTACCAAACCGTCACCGGCGTCACGATTTTCGAAACCTATGGCATGACCGAGACCGCAGCAGCTATCGCCTTCAACCCGGGCTTGGGAGAATCCATAATGGGCAGTGTCGGTTTCCGGGCCCCTTTTTCTCAGACCCGGATCGTCTCACTGGACACCGAAGAGGTGCACATCTGTGTGCCCGGAGAAAGCGGGCTGGTTCAGGTGCGTGGGCCGCAGGTGTTTCCCGGCTATGTAGACCCGGCCCACAATATCGGTACGCTTTCCGAGGACGGCTGGTTGACGACCGGTGACGTTGGTTATCTCTCCGCCGATCAGCGGCTATTCCTCACGGGCCGCGAAAAAGACCTGATCGTTCGCAGCGGCCACAATATCGATCCGGCGGCTATCGAGGATGTCGCCAATCAGTTCGCGGGTGTACAGATCAGCGCCGCTGTCGGCATGCCGGACCAGTATGCCGGCGAAGTACCGATCCTTTTTGTTGTCCCACTTGAGGGCGCAACGATCGACTTTGCCGCCCTGTCAGATTACCTGCAAACCAATATTCACGAACTCCCGGCCCGCCCGAAGGTTATCCTTCCCCTCGATGCGCTTCCTGTGACTGCCGTCGGCAAAATCTTCAAACCGGCACTACGCGACGCGGCAATAAAGGAGAAAATCCGGCGCGAGGCGGCGGGTATATTTAGTAGGAACACAGCGCTAGACATCGACGTCAGCCTTGATGCCCAAAAGCAGACCATCGTCCGCATAGAAGTCAGCGACGCAAGTGCTGGCGACCTTGCCAAGCTTACTGAAGCGCTCAAACCTCTGCCTCAAACCTATATAGTGGAGGCAGTAAATGGCTGATCCGGTGCTTTTATCTGTTGATGGGCATGTCCTGACGATCACACTCAATCGGCCCGAGCAACTGAACGCCCTCTCGCGCAAAGCCATGACGTTTTTCGAGAAGACCGTCCGCGCGCTCGGAGATTTTTCAGGCGTTCGCGCGGTCATAATCACGGGCGCTGGCAGGGCCTTTTGCGCAGGCGGCGATCTAATCGGATTCAAACGTGCGATCGACGTCGACAAGCAGGCATTGCTCGACGAGCTCGCGTATAACCAGACCATTCTGCAAATGATCGAGGACATTCCGGTGCCGGTCATCGGCGCGGCGAACGGAGTTGCCGCTGCAGGCGGACTAGAGCTGCTGCTGTGCTGCGACATCGTGCTGGCGGCCAAGAACGCGAAAATCGGCGATGGCCATGCACGCTACGCCATCGTACCGGCGGGCGGCGCCACGGTCAGGCTGCCGCGCAAGATCGGTCCGGCCAACGCGGCGCGGCTATTCTACACGGCGGAACTCGTCGATGCCGAAACCATGAGGGATTGGGGCCTTGTTTCAGAGGTGGTGCCCGGCGATAAGCTGTTGGAAAGGGCTCAAGCCCTGGCATCAGACATCGCACGTGGCAGCCCCGAAGTCTTGCGCAGGATCAAGAAGCTGATTTCGGCGCGCGCTGGCGAACCGGTTACCGGCCTTGCGGAAATCGGACAATTCGCCGAACACGTGAATGGCGCTGATCTTGACGAGGGACTGCGCGCCTTCATCGAAAAACGTACACCGGACTATTAGGGTCAGGACCTATTGATTAAGGGGGTTTTCGGGTTCAGGCAAATCAGATTCAAAGCAGGAAACGAAGGAGTTTTCTGATGTCTGATATGTTCTGGTTGTCCAATCGACAGTTTGCCCGGATGCGCCCCTATTTCCCTCTTTCCCATGGTGTTCCGCGAACCGATGACCGCCGGGTCATTTCCGGCATCATCCATGTGGTCAAGAACGGTCTTCGCTGGTGCGATGCGCCTGCCGGGTATGGGCCTCACAAGACACTTTACAACCGCTTTGTCAGGTGGAGCAGGCTGGGTGTTTTTGATCGTATTTTCAGTGGCCTGGCGGGTGCGGCTGGCGAGCCGGACACGGTGCAGATCGACTCTACCCACATCAAGGCTCACAGGACTGCATGCAGTCTTGCAAGTCCGCGGGACGGGATGTTCCCCGCCACATTGGCAGGACGAAAGGTGGTCTGAATTCCAAATTGCATGCCGTCATCAATGGAGAAGGCAAACCGGTGATCTTGGCGCTGACTGCCGGACAGGTCTCGGACCATATCGGGGCGAAGATCGTTTATCCCTGTCTTCCAGGTTCAAGAGTACTGATCGCGGACAAAGGCTACGACAGCAACGAATGGCGCGCTGCACTCAGCGCCAAAGGCATCACGGCATGTATTCCGCCAAAAGCCAATTGCAAGGCGAAGATAGAATTCGACAAAGTCCCGTACAAACAGAGACATAAGATCGAAAACACCTTCTCGAAGATAAAGGACTGGCGCCGGATGGCAACCCGATACGACAGGTGCGCCGACGTCTTCATGGCTGCTGTCACACTTGCCGTAACCTGTATCTTCTGGCTCAGTTGATGAGTCCTGACCCTAGGGGCTATTCAGCGACAGCAGTTCGAAACTTCGAAATGCGAATATCCAATGCATCCAGTGATAAGGGCTCCACTCACCCCATACCCTTAAAAAATGGCGTATTACTGCTAAATGTAGATACGAAAGTGAGACATCGCGCCTCACTGGCACCGCAGGAAGGCCTGTAAACCAGCACTTTTCTAGTATGGTGAGTTTCCCAGTCACGCCCGCCATCTTTCAGGAAAATACAGCTTTTCAGACGGTCGGTCGGACACTTGCGCCGCTCGAGCCGGAACGCAGCTACAGTCGCCGTCAACCGCCGGCGTCGTCCACGCCTCCGGCTGTCGCCGCGACATTGCCCTTGCCGACGTCCACAATGCGTTCGCGTGGCCACCATTGCGGATGGTTCTCCTCCACCCATCGCAGCATCTTTTCGCGCAGCCTGGCGTGCATCTGCCAGGCGGCGGTGGGATCGCCGGCCGTGGCGTAGAAGCGGACGTGCTGTCCGTTCTGGTCGTGATCGTCGACCAGAACCTTTGGCTCCGCGCTCTCCATGACATCCTCGTCTTCGGACGCGAACTCCAGGTACGCCTTCCTGAGGGCCTCCACATTGGCGGAATGATCGAGGAGAAGCGTGAATGTCCGCGTCATCTTCGAGTCCTGCACCGACCAGTTCTCGAAAGGATTGGATATGAAATAGCGCACAGGCACGATCAATCGGCGATCATCCCAGGTGCGCAATCTCACGAAGGTATAGAAGATCGCCTCCACATAGGCCCAGTCGCCCTCGTAATAGACGCTGTCGCCAATCCGGATCGGCTTGGCGATCGCGATCTGGAGGCTCGCCAGTATGTTGCCCAGCACCGACTGGCCGGCGATGCCGAGGATCACCGTCAGGACACCCGCGGAAGCCAGCAGCGAAATGCCCAGCGAATGAAACAGATGCAATTGCGTGAGCACGAGGCCGGCGCCGAACGCGAATGCGACCAGAAGCACGACACGCCGCAAGGCGTATATGGAGGTATAGAAGCTTCGCTCCTGCGCGCTCTGCTCGTCGTCTATTTTTCCGACATAGCGATGCGTGACGACATTGAGGATACTGTCGATCGAGCGCAACGCGGCAAGGGTGATGGCGATGGCCATCGCGATCGTCAGTATGGGCGTAAGAACGGCCATGATGGGCGCAGAAAAGGCCAAGGCCCTGCTTGCGATATAGTCCAGCAAGAAGACCGAGAAAAACAGCGCGAGCGGAGTCCGCGCCGCTTGCGCCGCGATCTTGCCATTCTCCCATTTCAGGCGCCCCGCCAGGAGGCCGAGGCCCCAGCGAAACAGGAAGAATGCGCTGAGTGAAATGACAATCGCGACCGGCAGCGCGACGAATTCCCACGGTTTCAGGGACCAGAGCGCCTGACGCCGCCAGGAATCAGGCAGTTGACGCTCCAGCCAACCCGGGCCGTAATGTTCGTACAAGGCATCGATATTGGCGACTGTCTGACGCGAAAACACCCATGCGGCGTCGCCCGTTACAGGTTTCACGCGGTTCATCCGGATTGCGACCGGACGGTCGTCGAGATCTAGAATTTCCAGTTGCAGGCTGCGGCGCGGCCGCCCGACGCCCGCGCTGTTGGTGGATCCGTTCTCCTGCATGGCGTCCGGCCGGTCCGGCAACTCGTTCCAGCTGATCCAGAGACGCCTTTCGATGATCTTGCCGAGTTTTTCGGCAAGGTCCCGCCCGGCCTCGGCCTGCTCTGTCTCGGGGATGTCCGAAAGATCGAGAAGGTGCGCCGCAACCAGAGGATTGTCGGCGCGGGTCGCGTTCAGGAAACTCTCCATCGCGCCCTGCGGGGTCGAACGATCGACCTCTGCGGGCATTTCGCCAAGACCGGTGTTCAGGACATCCACCTGAAACCAGTTTTCCATCTCCTGCGCATGCCCGTCTGACAACGGGGCGAAGCATGCAATGATGGCGATGGCAACGAACAGGAAGGAAGAACGCGGACGTTTCCGAAGACGCAAACCGTTTACCTCTGGTCTTTCAGACATTGATTCAGAGGTTGCGCTCGCGTCCGTAAGCAGTTCGATCGATGAGGGAGGAGTCACTGCCCGGCATCGATCGAGATTGCGCCATGACATCCAGGCGGCAACCCTTGAGGTGATCTAACGCGACCGCCGGAGAAAGGTTCCAGTCTGGTGTTTGGCTGATTTTTGTCTGGCCTGGCGTTTCATTCTGACTGGCGAAAAGCGGCGAACCCGGTCGGCCTCCCACGCCGTCGCGGACGCTACTGTCCTTCTGTCGCACGGGCGCCGCGCGCCCTTGAACCCTGTCTGGCGCTGGCGATCTGGCGGAAGAAATCCCGTCGCGGCTGCGCCGGACTGCCCAGCAGTTCCGCCTTTGGCGGCACGTTGCTGATGACGCCGGCCTGTGCGCCAATGCTGGCGCCGTCGCCAATTTCGAGATGCCCTGCAATCGCCGCTTGTCCGCCGATCCGCACGAAATTGCCGATCTGCGTCGAACCCGCGACGCCGACCTGTGCGACGATGACGCAGTACTGTCCGATCGTGACGTTGTGGGCGATCTGGACAAGATTATCGATCCATGTGCCCTTGCCAATAATCGTGTCGGCGGCCGATCCACGGTCAACCGTCGTGTTGGCGCCGACCCGCACGTCATCCTCGATTATCACGCGTCCCAATTGCGGGATTGCGAGAAACCCGCTCTTCGTGCTGGCGAAGCCGAATCCCGGCTGGCCTATGCGGCACCCTGCTCCGATATGGACTCGCGATCCGACGATGGCGTGGCTGAGGCTCGCATTGCTTTCGATGACGCAGTCGGAACCGATGGAAACGCCGCGCCCGACCGTCGCTCCGGCGCCGATGCGGCAACCGGCGGCGACTGTGGCGCCGGCCTCCACCACCGCGTGGGAGCCGATGCGGACCGAACTGTCGACGACAGCGAGCGGATCGACAAAAGCCGTCGGGTGAACGTCGCCGGCATGGTCAACAACGGGATGAAACAGACTGCAGACGCGCGCCCATGCAGCGTAGGGCTCGGTCGAGCGAATTGCGATGGAGCCTTTCGGAAGCTGGCTTTCAAGCGCCGGATGTATGATGACGGCTCCGGCTTTCGTGTTCGACAGTGTCGCCAGATAGCGGCGATTTTCCAGGAAGCTGACTTGACGCTCACTCGCCTCCTCCAGCGACGCCACGCCTTCCAGCAGGATTTCCGACGCATCGGCGTCGCCCTCCGCATGCCGCGCCACAGTCGCCACGTCGAACGGACCGACGCCCTGAAAGAATTGCGGATCACCAACCAATACTCTGTCCTCCTGCAAGGGACATTCCGGCTACGCCGGAAAGGATTCCAAATGGCGTGTCGACTGCCTGCGCCAGCCCAATGGAGACGATCCATTCTGCCTGCGCCTGAGGGCTGGGTGAACATGGAGGAAAACGTCAGTCGGACCCGATCGAAAGATCGCCGATTATTCGTTGCCTCAGGACCGCCCTCCGCGATCAGTCGACTGTCTCGCTCATGGCTGGTTTCCGGGCTTAAAAGCCTGTCCTTGCGGACATCTCCGACACCCTTCCCGGACAAGTCGTTGTCCAGTGGATCGTGTCGGGCGCGGCTTCAATACCGTTGCGGGGGCAGCGCCGGCCTTCAACCGGCTTCCCAATTATCCGCCTGAACGAATCCGGCGGCACCATAAGCAATCGCTAGTAAACACAGGCGGCCGGAAAACACAACCAACCATCGCGCTAGTGCCCCGAATCTGAAGTTCGTTACATCCTGCAGCACGCTCTATTCGAACTTCAGATTCGACAAGGGCGCTAGCAAGATAATGTTTCTAGTGTGGTTTACGGATTTGAAGTTCCTGTATGATACAGCTGCTACAATTTAAGGAACTTCAAATCCACCACACTAGTGGCCCGAATCTGAAGTTCGCCAGACTATGCGACGCGACCGGTCCAAACGTAATATTCGATCAGGACGCTAGCTGTGTGTCGAACGCGCGCTTTCGTGCACTGTAAACAGTTCCTGAATTTCCTCGACGCCGCGCAATTCGTAGCGACCGATCGAGACGAAGGACGCGCTGTCCGCCTCGCTGGCGGCAGCGGCGAACGCCGGCGATATCAAGACGTCTGTCTTCAGCGAACTGCACAACGCCAAGATCCGGCTGGTTTCGTTGACCGCAGGCCCGACCACGGTAAAATCCAGACGTTCCCTGCTGCCGATATTGCCATAGAAAACCTCTCCGGCGTGGAGGGCCACATAGGGATTGGTCACCGCATGGTTTTCCGCGCTTCTCTCACCATTCAGGACGGCAGTGCGTTCGCGAAGCGCCTTTTCAGCCTGCAAAGCGGCGCGACAGGCCTCGCCCGTATCGTCGGCATTGAAGATCGCCAGCACCCCGTCGCCCATGAGCTTGAGAACCTCGCCGCCGGCTTCATGCACACAATCGATTGTCACTTCCGCATAGTCATTAAGAAAGGGAATGATCTCCTCGGGCAGCGCGGTGTCTGCGGTTCTGGTGAAATCGCGAAGATCGCTGAACCAGATCACCGATCTCATTTTCTCGGCGACGCCGCGAACAATCGTTCCGGCTAGGACGCGACGGCCGGTCTCGCGTCCCAGATAGGTCTGCGCCAGCGTATCGGCGATCCGGGACAACGAAGCGCTGCGCAAGGCGAGCACAAGATGGGCGACCAGGCGCTTGAGCTCCGCCGCCTGGTCGTCAGAAAAGCCGCCCGGTTTGTCGGACGTCCAGGAGGAATAGACGCAATCCATCTCGCCGATCACCCCTTCCACACCAAACCGGTGGATCATCGCGACGTAATCCGTGCAGCCTTCCTGCGCCAGTTCGTCAATGATCGGATAGTCCGCCTTTTTGCCCGGCGCGATGCGGTGATGAAGCAATGTCTCTCCGGACGTATAGAGATGGAAGAAGGGGCTCCTTCGCCAGGCCGCCTCCTCGATGCCGTCACCGCCGGTCCGGCCATATTCCGCAATTGTGACCGGCTCTTCGGTGTCCGGGCGCCAGCGGAAAACACGCCCCTCATAGAGCGGATGCAAAGTGTCGATGATGACCGAGCCCTGCAACAGCGGAAACCCGATTTTCACCAGACGCTCGCAGAAACCCGACAAAAGGTCAGGTTCAGCGGCGCCCGCCAGACCGGCTGCAGTGATCCACGAGGCGATGCCCGGGCGGGAGACTGCTTCGGGGGGAGGTTGGGATGGGCTCATTTCGTCACTTCGATCAGACAGGGAATCGACGTTAAGGCGTGAAAGTGATCATAAAATGAAAGCCCGACGCGACGGCGTTCCAACCCGATCAAAACGGTTGAATATTTTTTTAATTGCACATTTAGATTGTAACACGGCGCATGAATAAAACATGTTATAGCGCTTGCGGCATATCATTGTTGCAACGCCCAGACCGGAGCACGTTATCATGAATTTCAAGGTTCTGTTTCTTCCATTTCTGACATTGACAACCCTTGGCGTTGCGCCGGTTGCAGGAACTGCGTTCGCGCAGGAAGACGAGCTCGTCATCGTGTCAACCGGCGGAACTCTCCAAGACGCTCTCGAGACGCTTTTCTTTGAACCATTCACCAGCGAATCCGACACAAGGATTACGCATGTATCGGCTTTCACGTCGGAGCAGTTCGATACGGCAAGAACCATGAAAGACTCCGGAGACGTCGAATGGGATATCGTCACGGCGCAACCGGAGAGCTTCTTCCACGAGCGCGACCTTCTCGAGGAACTGGATTGCTCCCGCATACCCAACGCTGCGGAATTCGGCATCGAGAACACCTGCGCGACCTATGGACTGCTTCGCACCATCGGGGGCGGCGTCATAGCCTACAATACCGACGCCTTTCCCGATGAGGGACCCTCGTCCTGGGTCGACTTCTGGGACGTCGAACGTTTTCCCGGTCAGCGCTGTCTGCCCGCAATCACGCCGCACTGGATGATCATGATCGCGCTGATGGCCGACGGCGCAGATCCGGACCAGCTCTTTCCGCTCGATATCGATCGGGGCGTAAGCAAGCTTGAAGAACTCAAGCCGAATGTCTCAGGCTGGTGGGAAACCGGCAATGAAAGCCAGGACATGATGCGACAGGGCGATTGCGTTATGGCCTGGATGTGGTCTGGCCGGGCGCTGCAGCTGATGCGTGAAGGTCATCCGATCGCCATTTCCTGGAACCAGCACGTGCCGATCGTCGGCTACTGGGCTATCCTGAAGGACGCGCCGAACAAGGACGCAGCCTATGATTTCCTGAACTTCTTCATGGCGCGCCCGCAAGCCCATCGGACGTTTTCCGAAACCTATTTTTACGACACGGCGAACCGTATCGCGACGGAGCAGCTCAGCCAGGAAAACCGTAAGCTGCGAGTGACGTCGCCGGAGAATCTGGCCGAGCAAACGCCAACTGATTTCCATTGGATCGCGGAACACCAGGACGAGATGCGTCAGGCGTTCGATGCGTTGCTGAACAAGTAAATGGCGTCTGCGGACTTCAAAAAAAGGTTCAGCCGCCTGCCGCGTCGAGCGCCTGCATTTCCTCGTCCGACAGCGTCAGTTCCACAGCTTTCACGAAACTCTCCAGATGGGCCGGCTTGGTGGCGCTGGCGATCGGAGCAGTAACGCCTTTCTTTGCGATCAGCCAGGCAAGCGCAACCTCGGCGGGCGTAGCCGCATGGCTTTGCGCCACCTGATCGAGCGCGTCGAGAATGGCGAGCCCGCGCGTGTCGAGATATTTCTCCACGCGGCTGCCTCTGGCCGATTGCCCGAGATCGGCTTTCGAGCGGTATTTACCGGACAGGAATCCAGACGCCAGGCTGAAATAGGTGACCACTCCAATACCGTTTTCCTCGCAAAGATCGCACAG
This sequence comes from Flavimaribacter sediminis, assembly GCF_019492055.1. Classification (GTDB taxonomy): domain Bacteria; phylum Pseudomonadota; class Alphaproteobacteria; order Rhizobiales; family Rhizobiaceae; genus Flavimaribacter; species Flavimaribacter sediminis. The sequence continues at coordinate 597,284 of NZ_JAICBX010000003.1, forward strand.
AGGTCCTTCGAAGGTTTCGCGGTCGTAGAGATTGTATTCCGGCTGAACAACCTGATAGGCGGGCAATCCCTGATCTGCGGAAATCTTGAGGGCTTTGGCGAGGTATTCGGCGTCGTGGTTCGATGCGCCGATGGCCTTGACCTTGCCTTCCTTGATGAGCTTGTCATAGGCGCCAAGCGTCTCTTCCTGCGGCGTTTCCGGATCCATCCAGTGGGAAAAATACAGATCGATGCTGTCGATCTTCAGCCGGGACAGGGAATTCTCGACCGCTTCGGTGATCCACTTCGCCGAAAGCCCCTTTTGTCCCGGCTTGCCGAGATCCGATGCGACCTTGGTGAAAATCACGACCCTGTCGCGCATGCCCGGCCGGGCCTTCAGCCAGTTTCCGATGATCGTTTCGGATTCGCCGCCGCTGTTGCCTGGCGCCCATGTCGAATAAGAGTCCGCCGTATCGATCGCGTTGAATCCGTGATCGACAAAGGCGTCGAGCAATTCGAAGCTGGTTTTTTCATCGATTGTCCAACCAAATACGTTGCCGCCGAAGACGATCGGCGCGATCAAAAACCCTGTGTTGCCGAGTGTCCGCTTATCCATTCCTTTTTCCTTTCATTCTTGCTTTCAGGCGATTGCTCCGCCGCCGTCGACCATGATCGTTGCTCCGGTCATGTATGAATTGGCCATGCATGCAACGACCTGAAGCGCGATATGCGCCGGCGCGCCGATCTGTCCCACCGGCATTCTTTCGGCGGCGCCCTCGAACATCGATTTGCGGGCGTCGCCTTGAAGCCGGTCATACATTTCCGTCATGACGAGACCCGTCGACACGCAATTCACGCGAACCGGCGCCATCTCCAGCGCCAGGCCGCGGGTGAGGCCCTCCAGCGCGGCGTTGATCGCCGACTGAAGAGCAGCTCCCTTTTTTGGCCGCGTGGAGAGCGTTCCCGATATCAGGGTCAGCGAACCGCCATCGGCGATTTTGGCCTGTCGCGCGATTCGATAGGCGCCCCAGAACTTCGATTCCATCGAACGATAGGCGTCTTCCAGAGCCAGTTCGCTCACTGCAGCAATTCTGGTTTCGGCGGCCGAAACCACAACATGATCGAAGGGTTCCAAGTTCGTAAAGAAAGCCTCGATGGCCGGTTGATCGGCAGTATCGAGCACCCGGGCGGAGGCGCCGCCGCCGAGCCGAGACACGGCTTTCTCGAGTTTTTCGCTGCTGCGCGATGCGATAGCGACATTTCCACCATGGGCGAGGGCGGCTTCCGCCACCCCAAAGCCGATGCCGGAACTGCCTCCAACGATCAGAATTTTTTTGCCTTCGAGCGACATGATGCTTCCTCCGTCCCTATCACAAACTGTCGACGACGCCGCCGTCAGCCAGCAGGTCAGCGCCGGCGGCAATCGCGGTTTTCGAACTCAGGTCAATGTGCATCGCCCCCAACCCTGTCCATGAACAAATAATGGCCGCGATCGCATCCGGACGCAGTGGGTGTGGCTGAAGATTGATCCGGCTGCCGCGGACGCGGCGCTCCCTATTGAAATGGGAGCAAAAGCCGAAATGGCAACCATCGAAATGACAATGTTGACAGACGATCAGAGCAGTTCCCGCGCAGTAACACAATCCAGTATTATAGGATTCATTAAACTCCAAGGGGAGCAAAACGGCTTACTGTGGTGTATAAACTGGTTCAAATCAGGTACATTAGATTTCACTACTTGTCATTCCGGATGATTTGCTGGCGCGACACGACAAGGTCAAAGGCAGCGATGCAATGGCGCAGATAAAGAGCCGCTGAAATGAAACTCGACTGGTCGTCAGAGGGGTGGGCGCGTGTCTATGCGTTTACGGCGCTCGGCACGCTTGCGTGTATCGGTTTCGCCTTCGCGTTCGACAGCTACTCCTTTGAAGACGGATCCTGGCGATGGGGCTCCGACCCGATCAACAATCTCCTGATTCCGCTGATACTGGCGCCGCCGCTCTTCCTGTTCATCCTGAGCAAAATGCGGCAGCTCGCCATTGCACATACCGAGTTGATGACGGTCGCGGCGACCGATCCCCTGACGTCGTTGCTCAATCGCCGAGCCTTTACCGAGATGGTCGACGGCTATCTCAACAGGGTCGAGGAAGCGTCGGCGGCGTCTCACAATGCGCTTTTCGTCATCGACGTGGATCACTTCAAGGCCGTGAACGACCGCTTCGGCCATGATTATGGCGACAAGGCGTTGCAGCTCATCGCCGAGGCGATCGCCGAAACGGTGCACGACACGGACCTCGTTGGCCGCATTGGCGGCGAGGAGTTTTGCGTTTTCATGCCCCGCAAGCCATCCGACCATTTTCCCGACGCCGCTGAACGGATCCGGTCGGCTATCAGCGAAGTCGCCTTTGTCGTCGATGAGCAGCGCCATGTGTTGTCCGTAAGCGTCGGCGGCGTGATATTCGAGCGCGGCGCCGCATTCAGCGATCTCTATCGCGGCGCCGACGAACGGCTCTATCTCGCCAAACGCAACGGCCGTAATCGGGTTGAACTCTCCATTTTTTCTCCGCAAACAACCGATCCGCTGCACTAGCGTCATCAGCCTTGCGGAGTTTTCCTGTCTTACGGCTTACGTCGCCGCAAATTTCGCCCTATGATTGTGCAACAATGACAATCCTGTTTCATGAATTTCGATATTGCCGCTCTCGCGGAGCTCATCCAAAGGCGTTCATTTGGGACTTTTTCTGGCCAATCATTACAGCAGCCTGAAAGGCGCGATCTTTATCATCTGCTACGGCAGATCAGGCTCGACCCTGCTGACACGCCTGATCAACACCATACCGGGCGCATGTATTCGGGGCGAAAACGCCAATGCGCTCATGCATCTCTTTCGCGCCTTTGAGGCGGCGCATCGAACGCGGTACGCACAAGGAAAACCGGAACTCGCCGACACGGCCCCGTGGTTTGGGGCCGACAAGGTCGCGCCATCCGAGTTCGGCGACGCGCTCATTGATTGTTTTGTCCGACAGATCCTGAAACCGGAGCCGACAGCGACATGGCTCGGTTTCAAGGAGATCCGCTATCACGAACTGGGCGACAAGTTCGCGGACTATCTTGATTTCATGCAGAAATTCTTTCCGAATGCGCATTTCATCTTCAACCGTCGGTCCCACATCGATGTCGCCCGGTCGGGGTGGTTCGCCCAGAGACCAGGAAAAACAGTCGAGAAACTCGTCGATGAAATGAATGCGGCCTTTCTCGACTATCACGAAAAGCATCCCGGCAATTCGAGTATTACAGACTACGAAGATTTCTCTGAAGATCCGAGCCGCCTGAAACCGGTGTTCGACATGTTGGGCGAAGAACTCGATCTTCCTCGCTGCCGGGAAATCCTGAACGTCCGGTTGAAACACTGAACAGCAGCCAGATTACCGCATCTTCCTCGTCCAGCGTCGAAGTTCATTGCCAATGCGCGCGCCACTCATCATGACGCTATCCTTCTTGAAACTCTTTCTGGCGGATCGCTCTTGCTGCCTGGCGATCGCGCGCTTGGTCTGAATGTGTTCAAGGTCACGAATACGAAGATCCATGAGCATCGCGATCTCGACGGCGAGTTCCCTTTCGAAATCCCCAAGCGCCTCAAGGAAGCGGCATTCGTATGTCCGCAACTGCGTTACGTCATCTTCGCTCTGCAGCGGAACGAGACCCGCAAGCTGCCCCGCGCAACGTTTGTCGCCATCATCCATGTGGGCGAGATACCGCGCATGGGTGGCGATAACTCTCTCCAGTGCGAGCGCCGGCGTCCGCTGATCGCTATCAACCGGCAAGGGGTGATAGGCCTCCGGCGTCGGCAGAAAATGTCCACTGGCGCCGTTTTCCAGATTGCGGTGAACCCACTCCAGTTCGGCGCCCGTATCAAGCGATGCGTCGAAAGACTGCAGGAAGGCCGATTTTCTGAATGCGAAGCAGGAAAACGGGCCTGGCGCTCCGAACAGCGCGCGGGCTTGCATTGTCGACGGCGCGACGACTTGCGGTCCGTCCGGTCTGATCTTCATGGGCCTGTCGGAAAATATGTCGAAACAGACACATCCCGAATACGGGTGCTGCGCAAAGTAGGAGGCCGTCTGAGCGAAGCGGTCAGCGACGCTGATATCACCGATTTCAGCGATCACGCAGACGTCGCTTTCGGCCCTGGCGATCGCGTGATCGAACGCCGCGCCGCGCCCGACGCCATCGGTCCTGACAAGCGCAAGCCTGTCGTACTCCCCTGACCATAGATCCAGAAGGCGGTCGGCAGTGTCATCGTCGGACCCGTCATCCACGAAAACGACCTTGAAGTTCCGCCAGGTTTGCAATCCAAGCATTCGGCGGTAGTCGTCGAGACGATCGCGGACGTTTCTGGCGACGGTCAGAACGGTAAGTTCCGGCGCATCGTCATTCGGAGGCGGCAAACACAAGGATTTGCGGAATTCAAACGCCTTCGACTGTCGCGTCGGCCGACGATAAACGGAGAAAATCCGCTGGACAGCGGATTTGTCATAGCCGCAGAAACCGATATAGGCGTCGTTTCGATCATACAGCGCGCTTTTTTCCGCCGCCTGTTCGGGAGCGTCTGCGAAATCGTGGATCAGAAGCGCCTCGGGCGTATACAGAAATCGCTCCGGACCGAAGAAGGGCAACATGCGGGCGCAGAGCAACAACCCTTCATGTCCGACAAGAAGCGGGTCGAAGCCGCCGAACTCGAGAAACAGATCCCGTCGCCAGATCGAAATGCCTTCGGCTGACGGAATGGCGGGCCGGATGCGGTCGCCGAGATCGTAATTCTCGGCAGACGATCCGCCTGGTGATTTCGGGACGATCCTGCCCCTGACCGCGACTGCGCCATGGCGCGCAATGACCGATACAAGCGCGCCAATCGTGTCTTCCGTGATTGCGCCGTCGTCATCGAGAAAAATGACGTATTCGCCGCGCGCCAATCGCGCTCCGATATTCCGCCCTTCAGAGCAGCCGACATTGAACGGCGCGTCGATCCGGACGTAGCAGTCCAGTCTGTCGAAAACGGTTTTCTCCAGGGAAGGATTGCCGTTGTTGACAAAGACCACCTCACACTCTTGCGTCCTGGAAACGCCCGAAAGTGAGAAAACAAGCGCTGCGAAATCCAGGCTTTGCTTGTAATTGAGGACGACAATCGAAAATCTCGGATTTTCAGGCCCCGGCTCGCCGATGATTTTGCAATGAGGGATCAGTTTTTCCTGGAATCCCTCCATCGCATTTCGGGCGGCGGCGTGATTGCCGGCAAGAAATTCTTCTCCGGCGCGCCCGAACGCCTTTTCAAGCGAGGCGCATGTCGTCGCTTCCCCGTTTATCCCGCTGTCAGTATCGTGCATGCAACCGGTCCCGACGTCTGTCGACAGCAAGCAGCGGCATATTCAACGGTCGCCGCCGGCAGTGTAATAAATTTTAATTTGCCCAAACAAAATATAGGCTATGAGAGGTACGATATTCTTCGGTTCAACGCAATGAAATGAACTTCGACAAACAAGACGCCGCCCCTTTGGCTGCAATAAAAAGACCCTATAATCAGCCGCTTGAATATTCGGCGGCTTGGCCTTGTCATCAGGAGACGGCGTGAAACTGTTTCCCAATGCGCCTATCGGCGCGTTTCTCGTCGCGATCGTTATCGCCGCCATTGCGCCGATTCTCATTTTTGTCGTCCTCGTCCTTCAACAACTCGAAGACGGACAGCAGGAGTTGCTTGAACGCCGGGCGCTTCGGGACGCCCGCAGTCTGGCTTCGTCCACCAACCAGCTCCTGAGTGATATGGCGGCCAATATCCGGCTCGTCGCATCCGATCCTGAACTTGAGGCGGGAGACCTGCAGAATTTCCATAACAGGACGCAATCAGCCCTCAGGCACAGTTCTCTCTACGTCATACTTGTCGAGGAAGACGGACAGCAGCTCCTCAATACACGTGTGCCCTTCGGCACGCCGCTCGGCCCGATATCGCACTTGAAGTCGCTCGCAAGCGCGCTCGAAAGCCAACGACTCACCGTGTCGGACGTTTTCTTCGGCCAGACAAGCAAGCAATGGGTCTTCAACGTGCTTCTTCCGGCGCCGCCGAAAACGAGATCAGGCGACGCGCTCATCATCACGCGCAACGCCGCCGAGGTCGCGTCGCTCATTTCCACAGACAGCCTTCCGGAAGGCTGGTCAGCTGCGATCCTCGACAGCGCAGGCCAGGTTGTGGCGTCCATAGGACCCGACCAGGCTGACACCGGCGAAACTTTTGATGAAAGGTTGCTGGCCAGTTTTGAATCGTTCAGCGGCGTCACTCGAGCGACGATCGACGGAAAAAAACTGCTCAGCGGCTACACCAGACTGCCTGGCTGGAGCTGGAACGCGGTCGCCTGGGGGCCGATCGGATCAGGACAGGAAGCGATCCGGGAAACCTGGCGGTCGCTGATCCTCGGCGGCGTGCTTCTCCTGGCGATCGCCGTTTTCGCCGCCTATTTGGTTGCAAGACAGATCCGCAAGTCGATCATCGGCATCGCAGGCATGGCGAACGAGATGGGCGAAGGCAAGATCGTCGCGCCGATCAATACGCCGGTGCGCGAAATCGACACGGTCGCCAAGGCGCTTTCAACGGCGTCCTTCGATCGCAGCCAGGCGGAAGACCAGATCAGGTTAATCATGCGCGAACTGGCGCATCGCACCAAGAACCAGCTTTCCCTCGTGCAGGCGGCGATCCGCCAGACCGCCCGCAACGCCGAAACGATCGCAGACTTCAACCGCAGCATCGATGCGCGCATATCCGGGCTTGGCCGCTCGGTCGACCTGTTGACGTCGGAACAATGGGCCGCCGTTCCTCTTGAAACGGTCATCCGCAGCCAGATGGAATTTTTCGGAGACATCACCGCGCGGCTCGACACCAGCGGCCAGACTGTGCTCCTGAAACCGGAAGCCACACAAAATCTGGGATTGATCCTGCACGAACTTGCCACCAACGCCGTCAAATACGGCGCCTGGTCCGTTCCCACAGGCCGCGTGAGCATCGAATGGGACATTGTGCGCCATCCCGACAAGCCCGAGGATCTCGAAATCAACTGGCTGGAAATCGGCGGCCCGCCAGCCGTCGAACCGACGCGAAAGGGTTTCGGCTCCCAGGTTGTCGTCAGCCACGCCCAGGCCGTTTTCTGGGGAGCGGTTACGACGCAATACGGAGAAAAAGGTTTCCGCTGGAAACTCGTCGCTCCCCTGGCTTCCTTCATCGGCGTCAAGGACGACGAATAGGATTTTCAGGCCAGAGCCCGCATGGGCAGGTGATCGAAGCCCCGGAACCGCGCGCGTCTGGATCGGACCGCCGGACGCGTTCTCCGCAAATGAGGAAAGGCGGAGAAGATCTTCGACAGCGCAATACGGCCTTCGATGCGGGCGACCGTCATTCCGGCGCACAGATGCGGACCGCCGGCGAAGGCAAAATGGGTGAACCGCCCACGGTCCAGACGAAAACTGTCGGGATTTTCAAAAACCGCCGGATCGCGATTCGCCGCGCCAATGCACAGCGTGATCTGCGTCCCTGCGTCGAACCGTTCGCCGTCGATTTCGAATGCCTCGACCGCGCGCCGGTTGCCCAGCTGATTGGGGCTTTCCAGCCGCAGGATTTCCTCGATGGCGACCGGCCACAGAGACGGATCGTCATTCAGCATCGCGGTTGTTTCGGGCATGTCGCAAAGCATGTTGACGCCGCTTGCAATCAGATTGGTCGTGGTTTCATGACCGGCGTTGAGGATGAAGATGCAACTGTGAAGCAACTCCTCGTGCATCAGGCCGTCCTCGGCGTCGACGTCGCGTATCAGCCGGCTCAGTATATCGTCATCCGAAGGGGTCATTTCGGCGCGGCGGCGCGCGACCAGTTCCTTCAGATAGACGAGGAACTCCTCGACTGCGCGGTTGCCCCATTCAAACTTTTCTTTGGGAATTTCCGGCTCGAGCGCGCCGAGGATCGCAAGCGACCAGCCGCGCAGCGGCTCCCTCTCGTTGCGCGGCACGCACAGGAGATCGCTGATAATCTCGATCGGCAGATGGATTGCGAACTGTTCGACCGCGTCGAATTCCGATCCGGGTTCGATATCCGCGATCAGGCTGTCGACGATCCGTTCCACCTGCGGCTCAAGGGGTTTCAGGGCGCGCGGCGCAAGAGCACCAACGATCGCGCGGCGCACACGCGTATGCAGAGGCGGATCGCTGAACACCAGGCTCGTCGTGTGATGCTCGTATAGCAGGCTGTCTCCGAATTTCGGCTTGAACTCGATCTTCTTGTCTGACGAGAAGGTCTTCGTGTCGCGATAGATCCTGTCCAGGTCCGCATGGCGCGTCAGAAGGATCGAGCCGTCCGGCATGCGCCGCACCGGCGTATCGCGCCGCATGCGGTGATAAAAGGGAAAGGGATTTTCGTAGAAGGCGTCCGGCAATCGGCGGAGGTCGAAGCCGCGGATCGTTTCCGGCGACGCCAATTCAATACGCTCATAGGTGTCCGGAACAACAGACATGACTTTCCTTCCCAAGCCCGTCTGGATGCCACGAAACCGCAAGATTGACAAGAATGGACCGGCCGGATCGGGCTTTTGGAGCCCGCTGGTCGAATGACCCACAAACTCAATCGGCGTGAGCAAAATAATACTCGCGGATCAGCGTAGACAGCATTTCATTCCTTCAATCGGGAAGCCGGATTCATCACATTAAGGACAACATTGGCTCAAGGCCCCTGATCGGCGGCCAAGGCCTTAAAAAGGAACTGGTGATGGCCCGCAAGCTCTCGACATTCCCGGCGTTCTTCAACGTAGCCGGACAGAAGGTTGCAATTTTCGGCAATGGCGACGAAGCCTTTGCGAAAACGCGGCTGCTCGCCAACACCGCCGCCGAAATCGTTGTTTATGGCGACGCCCTCGAGGCGTCGTTCGAGGATTGGATCCGTCAGAGGAACATCACGCGCGTCGCCGCTCCCTACTCCATCGATTTCCTGCAGGATTCGACGCTCGTCTTCGCCGCCACCGGAGACGCTGCGCTCGATGCGCGGATCGTCACGGACGCCCGCCGCCTCAAGATCCCGGCCAATGCGGTCGACCAGGCCGATTATTGCGATTTCCTGACGCCCGCTCTCGTCAACAGGGCTCCGGTCTCGGTCGCCATCGGAACGGAAGGCGCGGGCCCTGTCCTTGCCCAGATCATCCGCGCGCGCATCGACCGGATGCTTGCGCCGTCGCTCGGGCAACTCGCCACGCTTGCCGAATCCTATCGCGGCATCGTCGATCGCACTGTCCCGCGCGGCGCCGTCCGCCGCGATTTCTGGCGGCGGTTCTTCTCCGGATCTGTAAGCGAACAGGTTGAAAACGGCGACTTGGCAGCGGCGCGACAGGCCGCCAATACGCTGCTTTCGAACACCGGCCGCAACTCGGGCTACGTATGGCTGGTTGGAGCCGGACCAGGCGCCGAGGATCTGCTGACGCTGCGCGCCCAACGGGTTCTGATGGAAGCTGACGCCATCCTCTACGATGCGCTCGTACCGGAAGAAATCGTCGACATGGGTCGCCGCGACGCCGAGCGCGTCTCGGTCGGCAAGCGCAAAGGCTGCCACTCGAAAACGCAGAACGAAATCAATGAGCTGATCGTCGACCTCGCAAAACGCGGCAAGCGCGTCGTGCGTCTCAAATCCGGCGATCCGCTGATCTACGGCCGCGCGGCTGAAGAAATGGCGGCGCTTCGCGACGCCGGCATTGGCTACGAGATCGTGCCGGGCATCACGTCCGCCTTCGCAGCCGCCGCCGATTTCGAGCTGCCGCTGACCCTGCGCGGCGTCGCCTCGTCGCTGGTCTTCACCACGGGCCACGACCTGAACAGCGACGTGCTGCCCGACTGGGCGCGGCTCGCCGTCTCGGGCGCGACAGTCGCCGTCTATATGGGCCGCACGGTCGCAGCCTCCGTCGCCGAGAGGCTGGCCGCCGCTGGCCTCGCCAGCGATACGGCTGTCGCCATAATCGAGAACGCCAGCCAGGACGACAGGCGCCTGATGCACGCGACGCTGAAGGAACTGCCGCTGATCGAAACGCTCGATGACCTGACAGGTCCCGTCATGGTGATCATCGGCGACGCGGTCGCCGGCGCCAATTTTGAAAAATCGACCCCCCTTGTCGCGCTGGTTCCGGAATCAGCGGCGGCCTGAGGCAGATGAAAGCAGGAGTATCGACATGATGAAAGTACTCACGGCAAACCGCCTTGGCGATGGCATCGCCGTTTGGCTCGACGCCAATGGACGCTGGCTGGAACAGATAGACCATGCCCTGATCGCCCGTCACGACGACGCGGTCGCCGCGCTGGAAATCGCGGGCAAGTCCGCCTTCAACAAGAACGTGGTCGTCGATGTCGCGCTGATCGATGTCGAAGAGATCGACGGGGAAATCTATCCCGTCAGGCTCCGGGAGCGCATTCGCGCGGCAGGTCCGACGGTTCGCGCCGATCTTGGAAAACAGGCCGAGTTCCGCCCGGCTTCCGCAGCGTAAAATCCATTCGTCACGGACAAGAGGTCCGGGGAGTTATACATGTACCGCTACGATGAGTTCGACCACGATTTCGTACAGCAAAGGGTCGCGCAATACAGCGACCAGGTCGAACGCCGCCTGTCCGGTGAGATCACCGAAGACGCCTTCAAGCCGCTCAGGCTGATGAACGGCGTCTATCTGCAGCTTCACGCCTACATGCTGCGCGTCGCGATCCCCTATGGCACGCTCAACAGCCGCCAGATGCGCCGGCTCGCACGCATCGCCCGCGACTACGACAAGGGCTACGGCCACTTCACGACGCGCCAGAACATCCAGTACAACTGGCCGAAATTGTCGGACACGCCAAAGATCCTGGAAGAACTTGCCGAGGTCGAGATGCATGCCATCCAGACATCCGGCAACTGCATCCGCAATGTCTCTGCGGATCACTTCTCCGGCGCTGCGGCAGACGAGGTCGCCGACCCGCGGCCCTATGCGGAAATCCTGCGGCAGTGGTCGTCCAACCATCCGGAATATTCGTTCCTGCCGCGCAAGTTCAAGATCGCCGTCACCGGCGCCGAGCGCGACCGCGCCGCAATCCAGGTCCACGATATCGGCCTGCATCTGAAACGCGACGAAAACGGCGCGCTGGGCTTCGCCGTCTATGTCGGCGGCGGCCAGGGCCGCACGCCAATGATCGCCAAGAAGATCCGCGACTTCCTGCCGGAAGAGCACCTGCTCTCCTACGTCACTGCCGTCATGCGGGTCTACAATCTGCACGGCCGCCGCGACAACAAATACAAGGCGCGCATCAAGATCCTGGTCCACGAGACCGGCACGGAAGAATTCGTCTCGCAGATCGAGGCGGAATGGGAAAAGCTGAAGGACTCCGAACTGAAGCTGCCCGAGTCCGATCTCGCGGCCATCGCCAGCTATTTCCAGCCGCCTGAACTGCAGGACCGGCCTGAAGGCTGGTCGGGCCTTGCATCCGCCAAGAAAGCTGATCCGGGCTTTGCAGCCTGGGTGCATCAGAACGTGACGCCCCACCATCATCCGGACTACGGGGTCGTGACGATTTCCCTGAAGCCGATCGGCGGCATTCCGGGCGACGCCAGCGACAGCCAGATGGAAGCGGTCGCCGATCTCGCCGAGCGTTATGGCCATGACGAGATCCGCGTGTCGCATGAACAGAACCTGGTTCTGCCGCATGTCGCCTTCGCCGATCTGGAGAAGGTCTATCGCGCGCTGCTCGACGTTGAACTGGCGACGGCCAACGCCGGCCTCGTCTCCGACATTATCGCCTGCCCGGGCCTCGACTACTGCGCGCTGGCCAACGCCCGTTCGATCAACGTCGCCCAGGACATCTCCAACCGCTTCGCGTCGCTGGAGCGTCAGCGCGAGATCGGCGAGTTGAAGATCAAGATTTCCGGCTGCATCAACGCCTGCGGCCATCACCATGTCGGCCATATCGGCATTCTGGGCGTCGAGAAGAAGGGTGCGGAACTCTACCAGATCACGCTGGGCGGTTCCGGCGACGAGAATACATCGATCGGCCAGATCATCGGCCGCGGCTTCGAGCCGCACGAGATCACCAATGCCGTCGAGACGATTGTCGAGACCTATCTCGGCCTGCGCGAAAACGCGGACGAGAGCTTCCTCGCCGCCTATCGCCGGGTCGGACCGCAGCCCTTCAAGGACGCCCTTTACGGCGAAACGTCGAAAGCCGCCTGATGACCGAGGTAACACTGATGAAGGAACCGAGATTGTGGACGCGGGACGGCTTCGTCGACGACGACGCCTGGACGATCGTGTCTGACAAGGAAATCGTCGTCGACGGCAATTCGAAACAGGTGCTGCCGCTTGCGCGCTATCTTGATATGGACGATTCCTTGCGGACCCGCGCCGTCGGCGTTCTGCTTGGCCCGGCCGACGACGTGATGGATCTCGAGCCGTTTCTCGACCGGCTCGATCTGATCGCCGTGACTTTTCCCGCATTCAATGACGGCAGGGCGTTCTCCCAAGCCTCCCTGCTGCGGTCACGCCTTGGCTATGCCGGCGACATCCGCGCAACCGGCGATGTTCTCATCGACCAGATTCCGCTGATGCTCCGCTGTGGTGTGACGAGTTTCAAAGTGTCGAACACGACCGCGCTCAAGCGCCTCGCTGAAGGGCGGCTGCCGGGCATCGACACCTACTATCAGCCGGCGGCCGTTCCGACGCAGTCTGCCGGAAAATACAGCTGGCGGAGGACGCCGGGCGCGGCCGCCTGACTTCGGCGATCAGAGTACCCGGCCGGTGGCTTGCGAAAATACGTGGATGTTTTCGGGATCGGTCTCCAGATGGATTGTCTGACCCGGTTCGATCGACGTGCGTCCACGAAGCAGCACGCGCGCCGTATGACCGGCGATGCGCGTGGTGATCTGGGTTTCCGATCCGGTTGGTTCGATGACGATGGCCTGCGATGGCCAGCCGTCGCCTTTGCCGATGTTGAAATGCTCCGGCCTGACGCCGATCGTGACCTCGGCACCGGGCTGTGCAACGTGCTTTCCGAGACCGAGTTCGACACCGTCTGCGAGCACCAGAGACCGGCGGTCGCTCAGCGTGCCTTCGAAGAAGTTCATCTGGGGTGAGCCGATGAAGGCTGCGACGAACAGGCTATGCGGGCTGTCGTAGAGTTCGAGCGGTGGACCGGCCTGCTCCACATTTCCGCCATTCATGACCACCACCCGATCCGACAGCGTCATGGCCTCGATCTGGTCGTGGGTGACATAGACGGTGGTTGTCGCAAGACGTTGATGCAGTTCCTTCAGTTCCGATCGCATCTGGACACGCAGCTTGGCATCGAGATTGGAAAGCGGCTCGTCGAACAGGAAGACGTTCGGATTGCGCACGATCGCCCGGCCCATCGCCACTCGCTGCCTCTGGCCGCCGGAAAGTTGCCGCGGCTTGCGCTCCAGATAGTCCGCAAGCCCGAGGATCCCGGCCGCCTCGGCGACCCTCTTGTCTATTTCGCTGGCAGGAAGCCCTCTTTGCTTCAGCGCGAACCCCATATTCCTGCGCACCGACATGTGCGGATAGAGCGCATAGTTCTGGAACACCATCGCGATATCGCGATCCTTCGGTGCGATGTCGTTGACGACGTCGTCACCGATCAGGATTTCACCGGAGGTGATCTCCTCGAGACCGGCGATCATCCTGAGCAGCGTCGATTTCCCGCAGCCGGAGGGGCCGACAAGCGCGACGAACTCCCCGTCGGCAATATCGACATCGATGCCGTGAATGACTTCCAGATTGTCATAGGTCTTGCGCAGATTGCGGATTTCTACCTTGCTCATCTCCCGTCCTCCTTCCCGTTCACCAGCGACGGTGGACTTCCTCGACCCAGCCCAGAAGATCGCTGATCCAGATGGTCTTGCCCGCGGGATCTTCGATGGTTCCGTTGTAATAACCGAAGCACTGGTCCTCGCGGCTGCGGACCAACATCCGGTCGAAGTCGAAATGGCGGTCGAAGACCGGCGTGAATATGAGATCGATCCCGGCGCCGCGGATCGTCCATGGCTTCATGTAATCACTGCGGTCGTAAGTCCATTCCAGCTCTTCGCCGATCTTGAACACCCGCCCGTCGATACGCAGGGCGTTTTCCGTCGACGGGGTGCCATCGGTCCACTTGCCGCCGAACTGCAGCCCGATCTCGTGTCCGTCGCTGTGGCCGCTGGCAGAGCCCCAGTTCCAGACAATCGAATAGGGCCACCGCCCGCGGCCGTGATCGAGGGTGCCGTAGGTATTGTCCGGATCGAGGTCGTGGCGTTTCCCGTCGGCAATCACCGTGCCTTCAACCTTCATGCAATTGCTCTTGCGGGTGAGCTGGAAGCGCTTCGAATCCCAGGGAACAACCACGCTCATCGATTCATGGTCTTCCGGCTCGGCCACGAAGGCTTCGATACCGAGACGGCCGCTTTCAAGACTGAGCTGCGTACCACCTGCAGCCGGGACCATGCGGATGGACATCTCCTGCCCGATCCCGATGACCGGTCCGCTCCCCGACAGATCGCACATTTCGGGCACGCGCTTGCCCGGCAGCCAGTGCACTTCCGACACGGAAATATGGTCCAGCGTCTTCAGATCGAGGAAGAATCCGGCAAGCGTGACGCGGTAGTCGCCGTGCGACACGTTCAGCGCCGCGACCAGGTCGGGCGAGGTGATGCACCAGTATTCGAACCTTTTGTTACGACCCCAGCCGCGCAGGTTGGCGCGCACCAGGGGACGGCGCGCCCAACCGACCGCCGCCGGATTGAGGCGGCCGCGGGCGTCACACAGATCGACTTGCGCGGTGAGTTCGCGCTCCGTCTTCACCGTCACCATCTGCGGTGTACCTCCTCGACCATTCCGAGGATATTGCCGACCCGCAGGACCTCTCCGTCATCGGCGACGATATGCCCGTTGAAATGTCCGAAACATTGGTCGCCCCGGGCGGAGACGATCCATCGGTTGAAGCGGTGACGGTGGTGGTTCATCGGAGTGAATGTCAGATCCACGCGGTTGCCCCTTATTGTCCAGTTGCTGAGGAAATCATTCGTGTCATAGGCCCAGTCGAGTTCCTCCGAGATCTTGTGGATGCACCCGTCGATGCGCAGGGCGTTTTCGGTCGATGGTGTTCCGACCGTCCACTTGCCGCCGAACTGCAGCCCGATTTGGCGTCCGTCGGTTTCGCCGCTCGCGGCCGACCAGTTCCACCATGTTGAATAAGGCCAGCGTCCGCGACCGACATCGTGGACCGCCAGGCACTTCGCCGGGTCGATGGTCCGTTCGACGCCGTCGACTATCACGGAACCGCGCGTCGCCAGGCAATTGTCCTTTCGGGTGTATTGAAAGGTCCGGTCGTTCCACGGCACGAGCACGCCCATGGATTGATGGCCCTCTGGCTCGATGACCGTCGCATCGAGCCGGATGCGATCCGAATCGACCCGCAGCCGCGTTCCCCCGACTACCGGCTCGATCGCGACCACGATGCCCTCGGCCGACTGCGAGACGCGCCGGGGCTCTGTGGGATTCGGCAAGGCGCCCGGTTCCGGAAGCCAGCGATTGATGCGCCGGGAGATCACCTGATCCGTTTCCAGGTCGACGAAGGTCGAGGCCACGTTGGCGCGATAATCGTGATGCGAGATATTGGCGGTGACGATGAATTCTTCCGACATCACGCACCAGTATTCGAAGCGCTTGTTGCGGCCCCAGCCTTTCAGATTGTCCCGGTGCATGGGAAAACGCGACCAGCCGACGGCTTCCGGGTTGAGCCGGCCGTTCGGCAGGCACATCTCCACCGGAACGGTGATCTCCCGCTCGTCCTTCGATTTGACCTTCGGCATGAAGTTCATGAGTGGTCCTGCCCGTCCTCGTGCCGCAGCGTATCGATCAGCCGCTGGCCGGCGGATACCTCGTCCTCGTAGGCAAGCCGGGCGGCATCCTCGAAATGACCCTTTGCAAGGGCCTCGCGGATCGCCAGATGCGCGTCCAGAGACTTCCGCAATCCATCCGGGATCGCACGAAAACCATGCCGGAAGACGGCCGACTGCCCCTGCAGAATACTGAACATCCGGTAGGTCCATTCGGCTTCCGGCGTATTGCACAGAAGATCATGGAACTCGCGGTTGAGCCCGGAATAGGCTGAATGATCATTGTCGGCGACCGCCTTTTCCGAACGCGCGATATTCTCGTCGATCTTCGCCATGCGTTCGGCGCCGAATGATGATTGTCCGCGCTTGACCGCCTGCTGGTTGAGCAGGCCGCGCAGTTCGAAGATCTCCGAAATCTGCCCGCTGTTGAGGGTCGCGACCACTGTTCCGTGGTGGGCCGCGTGGGTCAGCCATCCCTCGGCGGCCAGGCTCTTGATTGCCTCGCGCACCGGCGTTTCGCTCATGCCGATCGCCGAGGAGACGGCCTTCGTGGTGATCTGTGTGCCGGCAGGCGCCTCGCCGGACAGGATCTGCTCCTGGATGAACTGCGCGGCGATCTCCGACTTGGTCATGTATTTCTGTCTTGCGGACATATGCGTTCAGCCTTTCGTAGCGCCTTCGGCGAGACCCTTGATCAACCATTTCTGGACGAGAAGTGCGAATATGACGACGGGAACCACTGTCAGGGTTCCGACAGCTGTCAGCGCCCCCCAGTTCGCGCCGTTTACCGTGTCGCCTGCGATGCCGGCAATGGCGACCGGAATGGTCGAGGCATTGCGGTTGGTGAGCACCAGCGCGAAGAGGAGTTCCTCCCAGGCCAGGATCACGCTGAAGATCAGCGTCGATAGAAGACCCGGCAGCGAGATCGGCACGATGATCTTGAAGAAGGCTCCGTAGCGGGAGCAGCCGTCGAGAAGGGCCGCCTCCTCCAGCTCTTTCGGCAGCCCCTTGAAGAAACCGCGCATCAGCCACATCACGTACGGAATAAGGAAGGTGCAATAGGCCAGGATCAGCGTGATGTGCTTGTCCGTGAGCCCCAACTTGCGTGCGACGAGGAACATCGGAACGGCGAGCGCGATCGGCGGCACGCCACGCGACATCAGGATGAGGACCCCCAGGGTCGCGGCCCCCTTGATGCGGATGCGCGCCAGCGCATAGCCGGCCATCGCACCGGCAACGATCGACAGCAGACCCGATCCGGTGGCGACGGTCACCGTATTGACCATCCGCCGGCTGATGTCGGCCCGCTGCATGTAGCTGATATAGGTTTCGAGCGTCGGATCGAAGAACAGCACCGGAGGCGTTGTGAAGATATCCCGCGGCAGCTTGAAGGACGACAGGACCATCCAGAAGACCGGAAAAAGGAACAGGACGCAAAGAGCGACACCGGCCCATATCCGGACCTGGCGGCCGACCCGCTTGCGCTTGCGGTAACCGGGGAGCGTCGCGGCGGTCAATAGTTGTCCTCCAGCTTGCGGGTGCCGATCAGGAAGAGACCGGTGAGCATCATGGTCATCACCAGCACGATGACGGCCATGGCGGCGCTTTCGGCAAACCGAAGCGACCGGAACGCCTGTTCGTAGATGTAGAGATTGATCACGTTGGTCGCGTCGCCCGGCCCGCCCCGGGTGGCCGCAAGGGCGATGTCGAACATCTTGACCGCACCGAGCCAGCGCACAACGAAGGTCGCCGCGATGATCGGGACGAGCAGCGGAACGGTGATCGACCAGAGCTTGGTCCACCAGTTCGCGCCGTCGATGTCGGCGGCCTCGAAGACGTCCTTCGGCAAGGCCATCAGCGCAGCCGTGGCGATGAGGACCACGAAGGGCGTCCAGCGCCAGGTGTCGATGATGACGAGAGTAGCCATGGCAAGCGTCGGATTTCCGAGCCAGTCGGGATTGCCGAGTCCGAGAAGTCCGAGCAGGTAGTTGACCAGCCCCCAAAGCGGATCGAGCATCATGCGCCAGATGCCGCCGGCGACTACCGGCGCCACGACCATGGGGATGAGAAACAGGGCCCGCACGACGCCGCGTCCCTTCCATTCGGCGTTGATTAGATAGGCGATGCCGAAGCCGAGGATCATCTGGATGGGCATGGCCCAGGCGAGATAGATGCCGGTCACCTTCATCGCGTTCCAGAACCCGCGGTCCTTGAGCACGTCGCCGTAATTCTCCCAGCCGACCCACTCATTCGCGGTGAAGCTGCCGAGATCGAGCGAGGAAAAGCTGATCTCGAGCGTATAGAGGATCGGATAGGCGAGCACGGCGAGCAGTATGACGATCGCCGGCATCATGAAGCTCCAGCGCGTGAGCCAGTCGATCATCGGTACAGTCTTGCGAGGGCGCGCTTTCCGCGCGCCCTTCATTGCGGTTTCGACTGCCATTCGAGCGGTCCTGTCAGTTCAGGACATCGTTGACCCGATCGGCGGCCGTGTCGAGTGCTTCTTCGGGCGTGATCTGGCCGGCAATGGCGCGCGCGACTTCATCTGCCAGAACCTGCTGGACGGCGTCAGATTTAGGCGTACGCGGCCGCCACATTCCGCCTTCGCCGGCGACGCTGTAACCGTTCTTCAGCGCCACGAAGACCGGCGCCATCCACTCGCTGTCCGGCGTGCTGTCGAGCGTCGACTTGCGGGCGGGGAAGACGCCGAGCGTATTGGCGTGCCACTGTTCGCCCTCCTTCGAGCTCAGCCATTCCAGCAGCGCCCAGGCCGCCTGCCTGTTCTCGCTCTTGTTGTTGATCGTGCCGCTCCAGATGCCGCGATGGGCGCCGCCGGTCTTGCTGCCGACCGGCATGATCTGAATGCCGACTTCATCTGGCGTCAACGTCGTGGTTTCCGGGCTGACTGCGGTTCCCTTGAACACGCTTCCCCACATGAACATCGTGGCGGTCTGGCCCTGGCGGAACGCCTGGAGCGATTCGTTGAAGCCATGACTGACGGCGCCGGGCGGTGCGAAATCGAGCAATTTGATATGTGTCTTCAGCGCCTCGACGCCGGTTTCGTCGTTGAAGGCAGCCTTGCCGTCATCGGTCAGCAGCTTGCCTCCGTTGGAATTCATGATGGTCTGCCAGATCGTCGGCGTCAGCGCATCGCGGGTGAAATAGGTGTCGATCGCCCAGGTATCGGCCTGGCCGTTTCCGTCGCGGTCCATGACAAGCTTAGGCGCCTGTTCGAGATAGTCTTCCCACGTCAGTTCCGGCGTGGGCGCGGGAAGGTCCGCAGCCTCGTAGATCGACTTGTTGACGAACATCAGGAGAAGATTCGACCGCAGCGGCACGCCATACTGCACGTCCTTCCATTCGGAGGCCGCGAGAGGAGCGGCGTAGAAGTCGTCCCATTCATAGTCATCGGCCGTCCAGCCGGCCACTTCGTCGCCCTTCAGGTCCAGAAGCACACCCGCTTCCGCAAGCTGCGGAACCCAGGGATCGTCGGCAATGAGGATGTCGTAGCGCGGATCGGGACCGGTCGCATCGAGCAGGCTCTTGGCCAGAAGCTCGGAATAGGGCACGCCGTCGATCACCACCTTGATGTTCGGATAGGCCTTGTTGAATTCGGGCACCATGTTCTGCTGCCACTGGTTTGCAAAGGCCTCATTGGCGAGCATGTGGATCTCGACCGGATCGTCTGGCGTACCGAGGCCTTCGGCATGGGCCGACAGGCCAAATGACAGAGCGCCGGCCAGCGCCGCGCCTGCCAGTAATTCGTGGATGCGAATTTTCATGATTTCATCCTCCCTTATGATGAATGGTAAATTCTATATTCTATAGAATACATTCTATGCAATAGCTTATCGAAACAAACGGGGCTTCGGGTCGGCGCAAAACCCACTCCGAAGACAGGTCTGTTCGTTTAAGGAATTGAAAAATCGCTGTTTTACATCTCGCCTTGAGATGATTCCACGAAAGCGGAGAAGCGTTCGACGAAGTCACGGAGCGCTTCGACGCTTTGCGGGCGGGACAGTTCGGCTTCTATCTCGCCGGGCGATTTCGCCATCAGCGGTCGCCTCAGGAAGATATCCGCGTTGAACCGCGAGGAGACGGTACCCAGAACCGCCCGTAGCGAGGCAAGCATGTCGTCTCCGCGATGAGAGGCATGGGCAAGCGCGATCGGCTTGCCGATCACCGCTTCGCCCGAGACGAGCCAGTCGATGGCGTTCTTCAGGCCGCCGGGAATGGCCCGCGCATATTCAGGACTTGAGATGATCAGCCCGTCAGCGCAGTCCACTGCCTCGATAAAACGCCGGACCGAATCCGGCGGTTGCGGCGTCTCAAGGTCAGGTGAAAAGATCGGCAGATCGCCCATCTCGCGAAAAAGGCGGATCTCGACGCTTTCGGGCGCGGCGCGGGAGATCGCCTCCAGCAACGCCGTGTTGGTCGAGTCGCTGCGAAGACTGCCGGAAATCGCCAGAACTTTCATGAACCGCATCCTCACCGCCCGCCTTGCGCTGCGGGCGCAAGACGGCCAGTAGGGATGATTCAGTCGATCGGGTCCAGAACCGAGCGCGCTTCCTGCGCGCTGACGCGGCGAATCTCGATCTGGTCGCGCAGGGTCGCGAAGGCTTCGCTGGCGAGCAGCTCGTCGGCGATATCAGCCGGCAGGCTGATGAGAACGCGGTCCTTTGCGCCTGAACCAATCCCGTCGATCCGTCCGCTCTTGGCCGTGATCATGCCGCCGGCGACCGTGTTGTTGGTGTCGGGGTCGATCAGGATGAAGGCGCCGGTTTCGCGATTGGCCTCGTAGGGATCGAAAATCGCCGTCTCGTCGAAGGCCAGATGCACCTTGCCGATCGCGTTCAGCGGCAGGCTCTCCGCCTCGCTCCACTGCCCCGATTTGAGATCGAGCACCGATTGCGGCTCGACGCGCACGCGCTGGCGGCGGCTGGAGGATTTCAGCCAGTAGCGCTTGCCCGGCGCGATCGCGTCTTCCGACAACGCGACGAGCTTCGCGTCGAAGGCAAGACCCGACACCGGCGCCGCGTCGACCGAGGCGATCATGTCGCCGCGCGCCACGTCCACCGGCCGGTCGAGCACCAGCGTGATGGCGTCGCCGGCGACCGCCGCGTTGCGCACCAGATCGAATGTCACGATCTGCCGAACATTGGCGACCGTGCCGGACGGCAGGATGACGACGCTGTCGCCGGGCTTCACCGATCCGCCGGCGACCGTGCCCTGATAGCCGCGGAAGCTCTCGTTCGGACGGCTCACGCGCTGGACGGGAAGTCGAAAACCGACGGCCTGCGCCGTTCTTTGCGTAGCGAGCTCCAGCGCCTCGATGAGCGGCGGCCCTGAATACCAGGGCATCGATTGATGTCCGGAATGGACGACGTTTTCTCCGAGCAGGGCCGAAACGGGAATCGGCGTCACGTTGGTGACGCCGAGCGACAGCGCCAGTTGCCGGAACTCCGTCGAGATATGTTCAAATATCGACCGGTCATAGTCGACGAGGTCGATCTTGTTGACCGCGAGCACGAACTGGCGAATGCCCATCAGCGACGCGATCGTCGCATGGCGGCGGGTCTGTTCGAGAAGGCCGGCGCGCGCGTCGACAAGCAACACGGCGAGATCGGCTGTCGACGCACCGGTCGCCATGTTGCGCGTATACTGCTCGTGGCCAGGCGTGTCGGCGACGATGAAGGAACGCTTGTCGGTCGAGAAATAGCGGTAGGCGACGTCGATCGTAATCCCCTGCTCGCGTTCGGCCTGCAAGCCGTCGAGCAACAGCGCGAAATCCGGCAGACCCAGTTCGTTCTGCTGGATGCTCTTTTGCCCTTTCAGCGCGGCGGCCTGGTCTTCCTTGACCGCCTTGGTGTCCCAGAGCAGGCGCCCGATCAGGGTCGACTTTCCGTCGTCGACGCTGCCGCAGGTGATCAGCCGCAGCGGCCGCGCGTTGCGGATCGCTGCGTCCGTCTCGACCTGGCTGCGGACGGCTGTTTCAACAGTGGCTGACATCAAAAATACCCTTCGCGTTTCTTCTTTTCCATGGAGCCGGCCTCGTCGCGGTCGATCGCGCGGCCCTGCCGTTCGGAAACGGTCGCCGTCTCCAGCTCCTCGATAATCTCGTCAAGCGTCGTCGCGCCGGAGCGGATCGCGCCCGTCAGCGGGAAACAGCCGAGCGTGCGGAAGCGGATCGTCTCCCTGCGCTTGACCTCGCCCGGCAGCAATTCCAGGCGCTTGTCTTCCGCCAGGATCAGCATGCCGTCGCGTTCGACGACCGGCCGTTCGGCGGCGAAATAGAGCGGCACGATGGGGATGTTCTCGGCCTGGATGTAGCGCCAGATATCCACCTCGGTCCAGTTGGAGAGCGGAAAGGCGCGCACGCTTTCGCCCTTGCGGATCATGCCGTTATAGATCGACCAAAGTTCCGGCCGCTGGTTTCGCGGATCCCAGCGATGGTCCGGCGTGCGGAAGGAATAGATGCGCTCCTTGGCGCGCGAGGCTTCCTCGTCGCGGCGCGCGCCGCCGAAAGCTGCGTCATACTGCCCGGCGTCCAGCGCCTGGCGCAGCGCCTCGGTCTTCATGATGTTGGTGTAGACGGATGAGCCGTGCGTGAACGGCGTCACGTTCTCCAGGCTGCCGCGCGGATTGGTGTGCGCCACCAGCTCCAGATCGAATTCGGCGACCATGCGGTCGCGAAAGGCGATCATTTCGGCGAACTTCCAGCCCGTGTCCACATGCAGCAGCGGAAACGGGACCGGTCCCGGATAGAAGGCCTTGCGCGCAAGGTGCAGCAGCACGGAAGAATCCTTGCCTACCGAATAGAGCATGACCGGCCGCTCGAACTCGCCGGCGACCTCCCTGAATATGTGGATGGCTTCGCTTTCCAGCGCCTTGAGGTTCGGATCAAGGGGCGGTTTCTTCTCGGTCATTCTGATGTTCCATTATTGAATTGCGGAAGCCGCCGGCTGGCTGTCGTCGACATGAAGGCCGCATTCGCGTTTCTCGTCGTTTTCCCACCACCAGCGTCCGGCGCGTTCGTCCTCGCCGGGTTTGATTGCGCGCGTGCATGGTTCGCAGCCGATCGAGGGATAGCCGCGCTCGTGCAGCGGATTGGTCGGCACGCGGTTGCCTGATACAAAGCTGCGAACATCCTCGATGCTCCAGTCCGCCAGCGGATTGGCCTTTTCCAGGTTCCGGTTCTCGTCATATTCGATGAACGGAACCTCGGCGCGCGCATTCGACTGCCGACGGCGCAGGCCGGTGATCCACAGATCCGCGCCCTCAAGCGCGCGCCCCAGCGGCTCGAGCTTGCGCACGCCGCAGCAGGCGTGGCGGGCGTCCACGCTCTCGTAGAACCCGTTTGCGCCATACTGTTCGATGTAGGCTGCGAGCTTTTCCGGATCGGGCGTAAACCGCTCGATCTCGATACCGTATCGCTTTTCCGTCTCCTCGATGAGCGCAAGCGTCTCGGGAAACAGGCGGCCTGTCTGAAGCGTGACGATGCGCACCTGCGGCGCGGCGTCGGCAAGCGCTGCCGTCAACACCTGGTCCTCGATGCCGAGGCTTGTGGTGAAGACGGGATTGACCTTGTCCATGGTCATGACGCGGATCCGCTCGATAAGCGTCAGTTCCCCCAGATCGTCGATCGGTGATTTCAGTAGAATGTTCGTTCCGGATGGCATCGGCTTTGAACTCCGGTTTGTGTTGGCTCCAAGACTGGACCACTTCTGGCTCCAGTTGAAACAACCGGGTTCTATATGTGCGCTGCTTGCGACAAAGAATTGTCGCCCGCGGGCGAAAAGGCGGAAAATGCGTTTTTCATTACGCGCTGCGGCGCCTGATCTTTCCCTGTTGGCAGCCCATCGCGAAGAGGTTGAACCTGCCCGCCGAACGCCTCTCGCCAAAGTAGCATCGCAGCAATACAGTTATACATAAAACAATAAATCCGTTACCGATCTCCAAAGCTTAATATGTATCAGATACAGCGCCTTAACCATTAATATATGCACACAAATATTGCAGGCGACAGTTGAGAAAACTATTATCGAATAATGATAATTCAATATTTATATAAATGCAGTAATTCCGGTTTTTCTTTTTTTATAGACCAAAACAATAATATCTGCTTATCTTTAACCTATGAATAGAATCGGGGGATTCTTTATATGTTAAAGCAAGTGTGGCAGTTTTTCTGTTCTTTTGCACCGCAAAAGCAAATCGATTCTTGTCCTTATCTAAGTTCTCGCAAACCTATAACAATACAGCCGAAACCGCTGCTTACGCTCGGTTTTGCTTTGCTTGCGACGACCGCGCTGAATGTCCGCCCGACAGCCGCCCAGACAACGCCGCCGGACGCCCCCTGCCATCAGGTCAGCGACGGCGGCGCGACGGTGACCTGCACGGGAGACGTCTCCGATGGAATTATCCTCTTCAACGGCGCCGGCCCGGTCACCACGCTCTATGTGAACTCCGTAACCGACGATTTGGTGGCGAGTTCCGGAATCTCCGTTATCAGTTTCGTCTCGGAAGGCGACGTCACCATTATCAGCGACACGACGGACGGGCCCGGCGGACCATTCGTCATTTCCGGTGCAACCAGCGCCGTCATGGCGATTACAGCTCAATCGACGGTCTCCGGCGACGTGACCGTCAACCACACCGGCGACATCGTCATGGAAAATTCAGGAGCGATATACGCTACCGCTGCAGACGGGTCGGTCAGCATCACCCACACGGGAGATGCATCACAATCCTCCGCTGATGGAGTTCCATTGATATTTGCAACCGCCTCTTCAGACATCACCATAACGACGGTCGGCGATCTCGCCAGAATTGGTAACGGTGCTGTGAATCTGGGAGGAGTTTCGAGCGGGGGCAGCGTCTCCCTGAACCATACCGGTTCTATTGATTTGATCGGCAACGGCGGCCCTTCCGTCTTTGCTGTCGCAGCAAACGACGTGGACATCGTCATTGACGGCGACGTCAGTATGACAGGCGACGGCGCCCCAGAAATAGTTGCAAGATCGACGGCCGGCGACGTCCAGATCACCCATACGGGGCTTCTGACAGCAACCGGCTTTAATACCACGGGCATAATGGCGACATCCGAGCAGGGCGACGTCACGGTGACCAGGACCGGCGACCTTGCCATGACAGTTTCAGGTATTTCCGATTCCACCGGCTTCAAGGTCGGCGGCGTCTGGGCGTCTTCGGTGGAAGGCGACGTGACGATCAGCCAGACCGGCCTCGTTTCAATGACGGGAGACGGACTGTTCGGTCTGCGCGCAGAGACAGAAAACGGAAGCGCGACGATCCTGCTCGACGGCGATCTGACCATGGACGGGCTCGATACGACCGGTATACTCGCACAGGCTGGCGGCGACGGGACGATCCTGGTCACCACATACGGCGCGGTCATGGCGACCGGAGACGGCTCGACGGCGATCAGCCTTGTCAATGAAGGATCGGGCGACGTGATGTTGCAGGCCATGGGCGATGTCAGCGGCGCTGTCAACGGCGTCCAGATCGTCACCGGGACCGGCGACGCCTTTGTCGAGATAGCAGGCCTCGTCACTGGTTCAGGCGGCGTCGCTGGAGACCTGACCGGCGTCGGCGGCGACGGAGAGGCCAGTTCCCGCGTGACGCTTATGCCCGGCTACGGCTTTGACGGCATCGTCGACGCCCGGAATGGCTACGATCGCAACAGGATCGTTCTCGGCGGCGACAGCGGCGAGGCCTTTTTCGATCTCGCCGAACTCGACGACGGCGACGATGTCGAGGAGGCCGGCGAAGTCTTCTTCGGCTTCGATCCCGTGCTCACAAAGGAAGGCCTGTCGAGCTTCATCCTCACCGGCGTCAACGCCGATCCGTTCGAGGAAGGCGTCGTCGAAGGCGGCGGACTGTTCCTGGCCGACGGCGCAGTCGTGGCGATGGACACGGGCGGGTCTCTCAGCGTCAGCGCCGGCGCCGTGTTCGGCGGATATGGCGTCTCCAGCCTCATGGGCGACCTGATCAATATGGGCGCCGTTTCGCTTTCCGACGGATCGAGCCTGTTCGCCTCCGGAATGGAAGGCGCGAACGACGTTCTGACGATCTCCGGCGACTATTACTCCGACGGTGGTCTGTTGATCATGGACGCCTATCTCGGCGCAAGCGGATCACCGGCGGACCTGCTCGTCATCGAGGGCGACGTGACCGGCGCCGGTTCGACGGCGGTGCTCGTCAACAACGCCGGTGGACCTGGCGGCTATACCGGCCCCGGCGGCGGTATTCCGCTGATCACCGTGGCGGGCCTGACCGACGCGGAAGACTTCTACCTGGCCGCGCCCGTCACGGCCGGCGCTTTCGAATACGGCCTCGGCCTGGAAACCGACACCTGGTATCTGGAAGCGGTCAGCCTGACCGGAATAGGTGTTACGGCGCCCTATATCCCTTACGCCCTGCAGAACTTCGGCCGGGAGATCACCGGCAGCCTGTCCGAGCGGCTTGGCGGGCGCACGGGCTTCAGCCCGGACTTGCCCGGAAGCTTCAGCTTCACCGCCAATGCGGACCTGCCGGGAAGCGACGCGCCGCTTGCGCCTGAGGCAACCGAACCGGCCGCCCGCTACGGCGCCTGGGCCCGCGTGCTCGGCGCATGGTCGGACGCCGACGGCTCGCTTCTGGGCGGCTTTGGCGCTGGCTCCTATGAGGAGACCCTGTGGGCGTTGCAGGGCGGCTTCGACGCCGTCCTTGTCTCCGAAGCCGACAGCATGCTGATCTCCTCCGCCTTTCTGCATTACGGCGGCAGCACGACGGACAGCACCGACGCAAGCTCAGGCCTGACGGTCGGCAGCACCAGCGCAACCGGATGGGGCGGTGGTCTGGGCCTCACCTACGCAACCGCCAACGGCCTCTACATCGACACGGTCGCGACCTACACCCGCTACGATCTCGACGTCGCTGCCAACGGCGCCACCGGCTCGACCAACGCCGACGGGGTTTCCGTCTCCGGCGAGGCAGGCTGGCGGATTGCGCTGTCCGACCGCTTCGGCCTGACGCCGCAGGCGCAGCTTGTCTACCAGAACATCGGGATCGACGGCTTCATCGATTCCTCCGCCGTAGCGACGAGCTTTTCCAACACCGACAGTCTCGAGGGCCGCGTCGGCCTGCGCATGGACCTGATCGGGTCCGGCTCGACGATACCGGTTCTCGTCTACGCCACGGCCGACCTCGTGCACCAGTTCCTCGACGACCCGGTCGCCGACATCAACGGAACGCCGCTGGCTCTGGGCTTCGACAATTCCGGCTACCAGCTTGGCGCCGGCCTCGAGTTCGGGGGCCCGGCGACGACGCTGTCCAGCTGGATCAACGGCAGCTACCGCGCGCCCTTCGACAGCGACAACGGCATCGCCACCTGGGACGCTACCGCAGGGGTGAAAGTCGCTTTCTGAAGAATGTCGCCCGCAACCGGAAAGCGGCGCCCTGTCAAATCTTGTAGTGTGGCGATGCATCCCCTTCCCATGGGGCGAGCGGGTCTGTATGGAGACGCAGGCTCAACAGGCTCGGAGGCGGACTGCATATGCCGGAGAAAATCTCACTCGTCGATCTTCCAGATCTGATCGGGACGGAAGTGGGCGTGTCGGACTGGATAACTGTCGATCAGACCATGATCGACCTCTTCGCGGACGCCACGCACGACCACCAGTTCATTCATGTCGATCCGGAACGGGCGAAGGCCGAAACGCCGTTCGGCGGCACGATCGCCCATGGTTTTCTGTCGCTCTCGCTGCTGTCGACGATGAACTACACCGGAACGCCTGAAATTCGCGAGCGCAAGATGGGCATCAATTACGGCTTCAACCGGATCCGTTTCATGGCGCCGGTGAAATCCGGCGCGCGGGTGCGCGGTCGCTTCACCCTGAAGGAGGCCCGCTACCGGGCCGCCGACATGATCATGCTGAGCTACGGCGTGGTCGTGGAGATCGAAGGCGAACCGAAACCGGCGCTGACCGCCGACTGGCTGACCGTCGGCCAGTTCGATCCGAAGGACCACCCGAACAGGGCCGACGCCGCTAAATGACCGGATCGCGGATCGCCTCTGCGAGAAACCCGAACACATAGTCGGAGAAGGAGCGCCAGTGCTCCACGCGGAAGGTTTCCGCATCGTCCCGCACGAGAACAACCTCGACCTTGCCGAGCATCGTGCGCGAACAGGCGCCGACCGGAAAGGCTTCCAGCGACAGGTTCTGCGGACAGCCGGCCTTGAGCGCGGCCTCAGCTCCCTTGCCCGAAACGATCAGGGCCACGTTGCGGTGGGAAATATCGACGGCTGCGTGAAGCTGCTTGACCTTCGCGCAGGGCGCCATCAGGTCGGCGCCCGCCTCATCGATCACCAGCCACTCGTCCGGGCCGAGCCACAGTGCCGTCCGTTTGCCGTTTCTCGACTTGGCGGATGTTTTCGGCGCGTCAGGCAGTTTCACGCCGAGCGCCCGCGACAGCGGTGCGACGGCTTCCGCGCGCGCCCGGATTGAAAGGCGGCTCGCGAAGGCGGCGGGCGTTATCGTGACGACGCCCGTTCCGGCGGCGTTGCCCTCATGGGGCAGGATCATTGCGGCGGTCTCAACCATTGACGCGCTCCCCCTTCTCGTCGAAGAAAACCATGCCCGTGACTTCCACTTCGATCGTCCGATCCGGCATCGGAACATATAATGTGTCGCCCATGCGATCCTGTCCGCCGGCGACCAGCGCCATGGCGATGGAGCGGCCGCAATTGGGAGACCAGTAGGACGACGTGACGTGGCCGAGCATCGTCATCGGCGTCGGCTGGTTCGGGTCGGCCACGATCTGCGCGCCCTCTTCCAGCACCGTCTCCGGATTTTTTGTCTTGAGGCCGACGAGCTGCTTGCGTCCGCCCGCCACGAGATCGGGCCGTTTCAGGCCGCGGATCCCGACAAAATCCGGCTTGCTCTTCGCGATCGCCCATCCGAGGCCGGCGTCGTGCGGCGTCACCGTGCCATCGGTGTCCTGGCCGACGATGATGAAGCCTTTTTCGGCGCGCAGCACGTGCATGGTTTCAGTGCCGTAGGCGCAGGCGCCAAGCGGCTCGGCCTGCTTCCAGACCGCTTCCAGCACCGCCTGTCCGTAATGCGCCGGCACGTTGATTTCGTAGCCCGGCTCGCCGGTGAAGGAGACGCGGAACAGCCGCGTCGGCGCGCCGCAAATCTTGCCTTCACGCACGCTCATATGCGGCATGGCGTCGTTCGAAAGATCGATCCCCTCGACCAGCGGCGCAATGATGTCGCGCGCCTTCGGTCCCTGCACCGCGATCACCGCCCACTGTTCCGTGGTCGATGTCAGCCAGACGTCGAGATCCGGAAACTCCGTCTGGAGATAGTCTTCCATGTGATTGAGAACGCGCGGCGCGCCGCCGGTCGTCGTGGTCACGTGGAAGCGGTCTTCCGCCATGCGGGCGACGACGCCGTCATCATAGATGAAGCCGTCCTCGCGCAGCATGATCCCGTATTTGCAGCGGCCGGGCGCCAGTTTCTGCCAGCCATTCGTGTAGATGAGATCGAGGAACTTCGCCGCGTCCGGTCCCACCACCTCGATCTTGCCGAGGGTCGAGGCGTCGAAGACGCCGGCCGTCTCGCGCACGGTCTTGCATTCGCGGCTGACGGCGGCGTGCATGTCCTCGCCGGCGCGCGGGAAATACCAGGCGCGTTTCCAGTTGCCGACATCCTCGAAAACGGCGCCCTGTTTCGTCGACCATGCATGGCTGAAGGTCTTGCGGGCCGGATCGAAGAGCTTGCCGCGACTGTGATTGACGATCGCGCCATAGGTGACCGGCGTATAGGGCGGCCGGAACGTGGTGAGGCCAACCTCCGGCATCTGGCGGCCGAGGGATTCCGCCGCGATCGCCAGCCCATGGATGTTCGACGTCTTGCCCTGATCGGACGCCATTCCATTGGTGGTGAAGCGCTTGACGTGCTCGATGGAATGCATGCCCTCACGCACGGCGAGACGGATATCCTTCGCCGTCACGTCGTTCTGGAAGTCGACGAAGGTCTTCGCTGTGCTGTCGGCGCCGGCGCCCCGGGCGCTGCCCGACATGCCGCCCGACCAGTCGATGGCGCCTGCGGCTTCGATGCGCAGCGAGAGCCGCTTCGACTTGCCGGCGCCAAGGGCCGCGCTGCGACCCGCCGCGATCGCTTCATCGACCGTTTCCTGCAGGCCGGTCACGCCGTTGCAGCCGCCGACGGAAACCGAGGCCTGCACATTGTCGCCCGGCAGAAAGCGCTCCGTCTCCGGATCCCAGACCACCTTGCCGCGGGACTGGGAATAGAGATGGACGGCGGGCGTCCAGCCGGCGGAGGTGATCAGCGCGTCGACCGGTATCTGCGTCTTGCCGCGGCCGCCTTCGACGGTCATCGAGGAAATGCGCCGTCTGCCTTTTGCGCCAACAACGGCGCTTGCCGTCATCACGTCAATGCCGAGATCGGCGGCCGTGGACAACAGTCCCTCGCCCGGAGCATCGCGCGTATCGACGATCGCCGGCACGGACACGCCGGCGCGCGCCAGATCGAACGCGGCGGCGTAGGCTGAATCATTGGCCGTGTAGACCCCGACCTTTGAACCGACGGCCACGCCATAATGGTTGAGATAGGCGCGGGCGGCGGAGGCGAGCATGATGCCGGGGCGATCATTGTCGGCGAAAACCATATGACGCTCGATGGCGCCTGTGGCGAGAACCACCTTTTGGGCGCGCACCTGCCAGAGCCGCTCGCGCGGCAGGTCCGGATGCGGATCGGAGAGATGGTCGGTGACCCGTTCGCACAGCGCCACGAAATTCTGCGCGTAGTACCCGAAGGCAGTCGTGCGCGTCAGCACCCGGACATTGTCCATGGCGGTGAGTTTCGCAGCCGTATTCTGCGCCCAGTCATAGCCGTTGTCGCCGTCGATGGTGACGTCCGTGTCATAACGCAGCGCGCCGCCCGCTCCCGCCTGCTCGTCGCACAGGATCACGCTGGCGCCGCTCATCGCCGCCGCGAGCGCGGCGGAGAGCCCGGCGACGCCGGCGCCGACCACCAGAACGTCGACATGCTCGTAGCGGCTGGAATAGTGGTCCGGATCGGGTTCGTCAGGCGCAACGCCGAGACCAGCCGCGCCCCGGATGAAAGGCTCGTAGAGCTTCTGCCAGGCGACTTTCGGCCACATGAAGGTCTTGTAGTAGAAACCCGCGGCGAACATCGGGGACAGCATGTCGTTGACGGCGCCGACGTCGAAGGCGAGCGACGGCCAGCGGTTCTGCGATCCCGCCCGCATCCCTTCGAAAACCTCCTGGACGGTGGCGCGGACATTCGGCTGGCGACGGGCGCTGTCGCGAGAAATGTCCATCAGCGCGTTCGGCTCTTCAGAACCGGCGCCCAGAACCCCGCGCGGCCGGTGATACTTGAAGGACCGGCCCATCAGGTGCACGCCGTTGGCGAGAAGCGCCGAGGCGAGCGTATCGCCTTCCAGGCCCGTATAAATCTCGCCGTCGAACATGAAACGGACTTTTCTTGCGGGCGTCAGCCGCCCTGCGCCCGCGATCCGGTTGGCTCCGCTCATTTCCCGTCTCCCTTTTTGGTGAGAGAATCGATGTCGGGTTTCGGTTCGCCGGTCTTGTAGGTCGCAAGAAACTTGTCGGACACGGTGTCGCGCACGGCGTTGAAGAAGCAGCCACAGCCGTGGACATGCCGCCAGCGCTCATAGGCCAGCCCCTTCGGATTGGACCGGATGAAGAAGAATGTCTCGAATTCCTCGTCGCTGATATCGGCCATGTTGGTCGGGCGCGCGATATGCGCCTCGCCGGCATGGGCGAACTCCAGTTCGGGCCGTTCTTCCTGGCAGTAGGGGCAGTAAATGAGAAGCATGTCTTTGACCCTGAATTCGTTCAGTGAGCCACGGCCGCCGCGGCGGCCTCGTCGATCAGTCTTCCGGTGCGGAAGCGTTCCAGCGTGAATGGCGCATTGATCGAATGCGGCGCGTCATTGGCGATCGTATGCGCAAACACATCGGCCGATCCCGGCGTCGCCTTGAAACCGCCGGTTCCCCATCCGCAATTCACGTAGAGGCCGGGCACCGGCGTTTTCGCCAGTATCGGCGACCGGTCCGGCGTCACGTCGACGATGCCGCCCCAGGAGCGCAGCATCTTCATGCGCGTGAAGATCGGAAACATCTCGCAGATCGCATCCAGCGTGTGGCTGATAATGTGCAGTCCGCCGGTCGGGGAATAGGAGGTGTACTGGTCGGTGCCCGCGCCGATCACCAGTTCGCCCTTGTCGGACTGGGAGATATAGGCGTGCACCGTGTTGGACATGACGACGCAGGGAAACACCGGCTTGACGGGTTCGGACACCAGGGCCTGCAGCGGATAGCTCTCGAGCGGCATTCGGACGCCGGCCATCTGCATCAGGACCGAACTGTGACCGGCCGCCACGACGCCGACCTTCTTCGAGCCGATGAAGCCGCGCGTCGTCTCGACGCCTTCCACGGCGCCGTTCGAGCCGCGCTTGATTCCCATGACTTCGCAATTCTGAATAATATCGACGCCGAGGTCCGACGCGCCGCGCGCATAACCCCAGGCGACAGCATCGTGGCGCGCGACGCCGCCGACGCGTTGCAGTGCGGCCCCCATGACCGGATAGCGCGCCGTCTGCGAAATATTGAGCGGCGGGCAATAGGCCTTCGCCTGCTCGGGCGTCAGCCACTCGTTTTGCACTCCGTTCAGCCGGTTGGCGTGGATGTGGCGCTGAGCGCCCTGCACGTCATGCACATTGTGGGCGAGCATCATCACGCCGCGCGCGGAATACATGACGTTGTAATTGAGTTCCTGGCTGAGGTCGCCCCACAGCTTGATCGCATGATTATAGAGACCGGCGCTCTCGTCATAGAGATAGTTGGAGCGGATGATTGTGGTGTTGCGCCCGGTGTTTCCGCCGCCGAGCCAGCCCTTCTCCAGCACCGCGATATTGCGGACGCCATGTTTGCTCGCCAGATAATAGGCGGTTCCCAAACCGTGCCCGCCGCCGCCGATGATAACGACGTCGTATTGCTTCTTCGGTTCGGGCGAGGTCCACTGTTTGGGCCAGCCCTTGTGTCCGCGCATTGCCTCGCGCGCGACGGCGAAAATCGAGTATTTCCGCATCGATACGTCGAACTCCCGGTCTCACGGCCGATCCTGTTTCGGCCAGGCTATGCTTCTGTTCGCAGATTTGGCGGAGCCATGATGCTTTCTTTGCGACGTTCAGCGCCGCGCAATTTCCGTCATTGTCTTCCAGGCGGACAAATTTGAGCCAAACTTGCCGATTACAAAGGCCAGCTATGGACTTGAGCGCGCAACTCTGGTACAGGCAGCGCAACCGTGAGGTCTTCAGACTTTCGCGAAGTAGGCATTTGTCCTAATTTTTTTCGATAGATCTCGACTGTTCGCGCGGCCGCGCCGCTGAACATCAACCGGAAGGAACGTGACTAAGGTGCAGGTACTTGTCCGCGACAACAATGTAGACCAGGCGCTCCGCGCTTTGAAGAAAAAGATGCAGCGCGAAGGCATTTTCCGCGAAATGAAAATGCGGGATTTCTACGAGAAACCCTCTCAGAAGCGCGCGCGCGAAAAGGCTGAAGCCGTCCGTCGCGTACGCAAGCTGGCCCGCAAGCGGGCGCAGCGCGAAGGTCTGCTCGGCGGTCGAAGCAGTCGCTGAAGCCTGCCATCATTCAAACGTTTTTGCGCGTTTTGCTGGGCGGGGCGACACGTTCGCCGCCGCCCTTTTTGACAAGCGGCATTGAGAGACGATTGAACAGGGATCCCGGGTGAACGCCATCCATCGAAAAGCTGAAGGACGCCTGAAAGCCGCAGCCCTGCTGTTTGCCGCATCGACCATGCTTGCGGCGGCCGGCTGTACGACGACCGGTCCGGTCGAGGTTATCAGCATCGACGAGGCTCAGGGAACGCAGGAGAACATCTCCTCGCTCACCAACGTCATCCGCAACAATCCCAACGATCCGAAGGCCTACAATACGCGCGGCAGCGCCTATGGCCGGGCCGGAGAGTTCAACAAGGCGCTGGCGGATTTCAACAAGGCCATCGCGATAGATCCGAACTATTACCAGGCCTACGCCAATCGCGCGCTTGTCTATCGCGGCATGGGAGACCTGTCGGCCGCCTCGAACGATTACAACAAGGCCCTGCGGATCAATCCCAGGTACGACGTCGCCTATATCGGCCGCGGCAACATGTATCGCCAGGCCGGCCAGACCAACAACGCGTTCAACGATTTCCAGGCGGCGATCAATCTCGATACGACCGATCCCCGCGCCTACAACAATCGCGGCCTGATCTATCAGACGCGCGGCCAGCACAAGCTGGCGATCGAGGATTTCTCGACAGCCATTTCGCTGTCGCCGAGCGC
Source organism: Flavimaribacter sediminis (assembly GCF_019492055.1). Taxonomy (GTDB): domain Bacteria; phylum Pseudomonadota; class Alphaproteobacteria; order Rhizobiales; family Rhizobiaceae; genus Flavimaribacter; species Flavimaribacter sediminis. The sequence goes on from NZ_JAICBX010000003.1 coordinate 631,606, forward strand.
GCCCCTGCCCTACAGCAATCGCGGCCTCTCCTATCTGGCCCAGGGCGACGACGAGAATGCGTTCGCCGACATCAACAAGGCGCTTGATCTCGACAAGACGATCGCCGAGGCCTGGGTCAATCAGGGTCTGGTGTACGAAAAGCGCGGCGAGTTGACGAAGGCCAAGCGGTCCTACGCCCATGCGGCGCGGCTCGATCCAGACTACAAGCCCGCCAAGGACGGCCTCGCCCGGGTCAGCTGACCGGTTTTCGCTCTCGACAATTTTGAGAAAGGCGCACGCATTGTCCGACCCGCGCCGGCGCGCGGGTCGATGCATGGCTTGGCGTCAGTCGATCGACTTGACGATGTCTTCCGTCATTTTCTTGGCGTCGCCGAGCAGCATCATCGTGCCGTCCTTGTAGAACAGCGTATTGTCGATGCCGGCGTAACCGGAGCCGAGCGAGCGCTTGACGAAGAGGCAGGTCTTGGCCTTGTCCACGTCGAGGATCGGCATGCCGTAGATCGGCGATGACGGATCGTCGCGCGCAGCCGGATTGGTCACGTCGTTCGCTCCAATGACATAGGCGACGTCGGCCTGTGCGAACTCGGAATTGATATCTTCGAGTTCGAATACTTCGTCATACGGCACATTGGCTTCCGCCAGGAGCACGTTCATGTGTCCGGGCATGCGGCCAGCCACCGGATGAATGGCGTATTTGACCTCGACATCCTTTTCCTTCAGCAGATCGGCGAGTTCTCTCAGCGCGTGCTGCGCCTGGGCGACGGCCATGCCGTAGCCCGGAACGATGATCACCTTGGAGGCGTTCGACATCAGGAACGCGGCGTCTTCAGCCGAGCCAAGCTTGACGGAACGGTCGATGTCGTCGTCTGCGGCGGCGGCGGTCTCGCCGCCGAAGCCGCCGAGAATCACCGAAATGAATGACCGGTTCATGCCCTTGCACATGATGTAGGACAGGATCGCGCCGGAAGACCCCACCAGCGCGCCGGTGATGATCAGCGCCAGATTGCCGAGCGTGAAACCGATGCCGGCGGCTGCCCAGCCGGAGTAGGAGTTGAGCATCGATACGACGACGGGCATGTCGGCTCCGCCGATCGGAATGATGATCAGCACGCCGAGAGCCAGCGACAGGATGACGATCAGCCAGAAAACGCCGTGACTTTCGGTCGCCACCAGGACCGCGACCAGCACGACGATGGCGATGCCGAGGCCGGCGTTAAGCGCATGCCGCATCGGCAGCATGATCGGCTTGCCGGACATGCGTCCGTCAAGTTTCAGGAAGGCGATGATCGATCCGGTGAAGGTGATCGCGCCGATGGCCACCCCGATCGACATCTCGATGAGGGCCTGTGCGTGTATCTCGCCAACGGCGCCGATCCCGAAGGAGGAAGGCGCATAGATCGCAGCTGCGGCGACCATGACGGCGGCCAGTCCGACCAGCGAATGGAAGGCGGCGACCAGTTGCGGCATGGCGGTCATGGCGATCTTGCGCGCGACATAGGCGCCAACGCCGCCGCCAAGCGCAATGCCGACGATAATGAGCAGAAAACCGCCCCAGCCCGCCGATGTCAGCGTCAGGGTGGTGACGATCGCCAGCCCCATGCCGACCATGCCGTAGATGTTGCCCTGGCGGCTGGTGGTGGGATGCGAGAGACCTCTCAGGGCGAGAATGAACAGAACGCCTGAAACGAGGTAAAGGAAAGCCGCGAAACCTGGAGTCATTCGACAGCCCTCACTTTTCTTTTTTCTTGTACATGGCGAGCATTCGCTGGGTGACCAGGAAGCCGCCGAATATGTTCACCGAGGCAAGCACCAGGGCGATGAAGCCGAAACCAGTGGCGAGCCCGCTTGCGGATATGCCGACGGCGAGAAGCGCGCCGACAACGATCACGGAAGAGATGGCGTTCGTAACCGCCATCAGCGGTGTATGGAGCGCCGGCGTAACCGACCACACCACGTAGTAGCCGACGAAGATCGCGAGCACGAAGATGGCGAACTGGAAAACGAACGGGTCGATCACGCCGTCGCTTGCCGCGTGAGCGGCGGCTCCGGCTGTTTCAGCCGCGGCCGGAAGACCGGCGACAGCGTCGCGCACGCCTGCAACCGCGGCCTCCAGGCTGTCGAGGGCCTTGTCGAGTGCAGTATCGGCCATCATGCTCCTCCGTCTGTTGCGGTTCCGCCGAAATTCGGATGAACGGCTTTTCCATCATGGGTCAGCAGCGTCGCTTTCACCAGTTCGTCTTCGGTATTGATCGAAACGGTCTTGGTTTCAGCGTCCACCAGGGTTGCAAAAAACGCCATCAGATTGCGCGCATAGAGCTGCGATGCGCTGGCGGCGACGCGACCGGGCACATTGTTGTAGCCGATGATACGAACACCCTCGACCTCCGCCACCTGACCGGCTTTCGCGCCTTCGACATTGCCGCCGCGCTCAACGGCCAGATCGACGCAAATCGAGCCCGGCCGCATCGCCTTGAGCATGTCTTTCGTAATCAGTCTTGGCGCCGGCCTGCCCGGTATCAGCGCCGTCGTTATGACGATATCCTGTTTGGCGATGTGATCGGCCACCAGCGCCGCCTGCTTGGCCTGGTATTCTTTCGACATTTCCTTGGCGTATCCGCCTGCGGTTTCCGCCGCCTTGAATTCCTCGTCTTCGACCGCAATGAATTTTGCGCCGAGCGAGGCCACCTGCTCTTTCGCCGCCGGGCGCACATCGGTCGCCGAAACAACAGCTCCAAGACGGCGCGCGGTGGCGATCGCCTGAAGACCGGCGACGCCCGCCCCCATGACAAAAACCTTTGCGGCGGGAACCGTGCCGGCCGCGGTCATCATCATCGGCATGGCCCTGTCGTACTCGTGCGCTGCGTCGATGACTGCGCGGTAACCGGCCAGATTGGCCTGTGACGACAGGACGTCCATCGACTGCGCGCGGGTTATGCGCGGCATCAGCTCCATGGCGAAGGACGAGATCCCCGCCTTCGCCATGGCGGCAATCGCCTTGTCGTTCGAATAGGGGTCAAGGGTCGCGATCACCACTGCGCCCTTCTTGTAGGTCTTGATTTCGGCGTCCGTCGGACAGGCGACCTTCAAAACCACATCCGCGGTCTTTGCGCCTGTCGCGGTCACGAGCTTGGCGCCGGCGGCGGCGTATTCTTCGTCCGGAATGCGCGACTCAAGTCCCGCGCCCTTCTGTACGGAGACGTCAAATCCCAGTCCGATCAGCTTTTTGACGGTGTCTGTGGAAACCGCCACGCGGCTCTCGCCGGAAGTCGATTCTTTCGGAACGAATACAATACTGGCCAAGTTTCTCTCCCCGGTGTTTACGACATGCCAGAACGCCGAGGCAGGCTTTCGCCAACCGTCCGCACACGTCCTGCTGCCATCATCTCAGAAGCATGACGCCGATAACGATGAGAACGATCGTGAGAAGCGAGGAAAAGATGAAGCCCGCCGACGTGAAGAAGCCGATCGCCATGCCAAGGAGGATCGCGATGATGGCCATGGTTCCGTATTTCGAGACGCTCAGGAACCCCTCGTAGGTTTTTTGGTGTTCTGCGTAATCCATATCAGCGCCGGTTTCCACCGGCCCGGTCGATTCTTCAGCCATGAAGATGCTCCCTGCAAAGTAACCGCATGCGTCGGGACGGTCCGGACAGGAGCTGGATACGCCAGTCTATCTTGCCTGTTCCCGTAGAATAGACCCTTCGCATACACGAAAGGCATGGCACAGGGCAAGGCGTCTTTCCCCTGTTATGCGGCGCGCAGATATTTGGCGGTGGGCCGGATTGTGAGCGGCGGGATTTCCTGCTCCTCGTGCGGCGCAAACATCATTTTCTGTTCAAAGAGCTGCGAGCGGAAGAACGGAAACCGCGTGTAGAGCCGCGGCAGGGTCGCTGGAACGTTGACGGACAGCAAAACCGCATCAACATTGTAGTTGTTCCAGTTGTACTGGGGCTGAAGCAGGCGATAGGCTTCGAACACGCGTGTGTAGAACGCCTCATGCGTTGTTTTGACGAACGCCAGGCAATGGTCGACCTTGAAGTAGTCCGTCGCCATGGTGGCTATGCGCAGCGTCAGATAGGGTATGGCGGGAATTTCCCTGACAATGGCGGGATCGGCTGCGAGACGCGCCGGATCGATAATTGTCTTGCCTGCGTCAAGCAATGGATCGAGAACCTCCGGGAACGCCTTCCTGGCGGGGCTTGTGCGATGATCCGGCGTGACGTGATGGATGCGCACGGTGCTGACGAGTTCTTCGTCGTAATACACGCCGAAGACATAGGCTTGCGGATCGAAATCGTAGGCGTCAACGGCACTGTCGCCAAGGAACGGCATGATGTCGGCGGCCAGGAAAGCCTTTCTACGTAGCCGGGCGATGTCCTCGAAGTCTTCGGTGTAGGAAATTCTGCGATATTCCACCTTATCGAGAATACCGAGCAACTTTTCGTTAAAGACGGACTGTTTGCTCGTCTTGTCCATCGGCGCCCCTGAATTGGTAAATAACTGGTAAATGCTACCAGCGTGATTTTATTTAATAAAGATTTAACAATTCTCTAACGAATGAGAATTCATGTTAAGGTTAATTATGCATTTCGAATGGCCGGAGTGAAAATTGTCAGGTTGCAACTTGCATCGACGTTACGCACACATGAATAGTAATCCCCGTCAACGATTTACATAAGACGCAAACACGAACGTCCAGCGCGACACAATCAAACTGTTATTGACCGGTTCAAAACCAGTCGTTTTTCAACACTTTAAGCTATTGCCCGTTCGACATCGTTGACCAACAGCGTCGCGTGCGGCGAAACTGTGATTCGGCGCCGCGAACAATGCGCAACGATTGTGGCAATCAGGGGTTAGGAAACATGACTGGCGGGGGCGTCAGCAAACTGCAGAAGCCGGCTCTCGTACTGGCCATTCTCGGCACGATCAATCTGGTCAACCAGATGGATCGGGTGCTGTTTTCGCTGATGGTGGAGCCGATCAAGGCTGAACTCAATTTTTCCGACAGCCAGATGGGGCTTCTCGGAGGCATTGCGTTCGCCGTTTCCTATGCCGTGATCGGACTGGTGGCGGGGCGAATCGCCGACAGTTGGAACAGGGTCCGGTTGATTGGCCTTGCCCTAATGATCTGGAGCGCGGCGACCGGCGCCATGGGTTTCGCCTACAGCTTTCTTCAGATGTTCGCCGGCCGGGTGGCTGTCGGCGTCGGAGAAGCAGGCTGCGTTCCCGCCTCCCAATCAATCATTTCCGACACCGTGCCGGTCAAGGACCGGGCGATGATGATCTCTCTCTTTACCGGTTTCGGCACCGTCGGCACGCTGGTCGGCCTGCTGCTTGGCGGCCTCGTGCTGGAACAGATTGGCTGGCGCATGACATTCGTCGCCTTCGGACTGTTCGGCGCCATCCCGGTGGCCATGCTGTTTCTGTTTCTGCGTGATCCACGCCCGGAGCGTCGCTTCGTCGCATCGGAAGCGCTGTCGTTCAGCGATGTGCGCGCAATGCTCAAGCGTCGCGAAACACAGGCTTTGATCATCGCCATTCCGTTGCTTTACACCATGGTGGGCGCGGCGACCTGGATTCCCGCGTTCTTTCAAAGAACCTACGGTATTTCCACGGAAGAATTCGCCCGGGTCGGCGGCGCTTTCCTGGGCCTCGGCCTTATCGCCGGAACATTTGGCGGCGGCCTGATCATCAAGTTTCTGGTGAAGCGCGACGCCCGCTGGGAATTCTGGTGGTCCGGCATGTCCTGCGCGCTGGCGCTTGTTCCGCTACTGCCCATCTATCTGGGCGCGGATCTCTCCATCGCCTACCCCTGCCTCTTCGCCGCCTTCTTCATTTCGGCGACAGGTTTCGGTCCCTCCATGGCCTGCATGCACAGGGTGGCCAACCAGGCCGTTCGCGCTACGGCGATCGCCGTCATCATGTTCGCAACATCCCTCATCGCCTATGGGGGCGTGCCCGCAGCCATAGGCGTCCTCAGCGATATCTTTGCACAACTGGGAATATCGGCTGATGACGGCGCGTCGCTCAGATACGCCATGCTTGCGACGATGCTGCTGCCGCCGCTCGCGTCCGTCATGTTCTTTCGCTACGCCTATGTCGCGAAACTGGACGACGCGCCGGACGATGCAAAGGCAATCAGCGGATAGGCGTCAATGGCGTTATTCGACGGAATGACGCTTGTCTTCGGCAAGAGCCGCTTCAGCGGGCGCCCGCTGTTTGCGATCCCGCCCTGAAATGCTCGAAATAAGCTCGGCGATGCTTCCATAGGGCACCGGAACGCCAAAGAAGAACCCCTGAACGAATTCGGCGCAATTGCTGCTTCTTATCAACTGCAACTGTTCCTCGGTCTCCACGCCCTCGATCACGACTTCCATGCCGAGTTCCCGGGAGAGATGAACGATGCCCTTGAGAAGCTTGAAAGTCTGCTCGTTGCCGGTGATGTCCGAAACGAAGGACCGGTCGATCTTGACCTTGTTGAGCGGCAGCAGATGGAGATAGCTCAAGCTGGAATATCCGGTGCCAAAATCGTCGATGGCGATGACGACGCCCTTTTCGCGAAGCTTCTCCAGAACCCTCTTGGCCTCGGACATGTCCTGAACGAACGCGCTTTCCGTCACTTCGAGTTGCAAACGCGAAGCTTCGAGACCTGAGGCCTTGAGAGCCCCCTCAACCATATCGACGACGTCTTCGTTGCGCAGATCATTGGCGGACAGGTTGACCGAGACGCCGACATCGTCGCCCCAGTTCGCGCAATCCCGGCAGGCGACGTTCAGCATATGCCGCGTCAGTTCTCCGACGACGCCCATCTCCTCGGCAAGGGGAATGTAGGTTGCGGGAGACACTGACCCGAATTCCGGGTGATACCAGCGCGAAAGCGCCTCGCAGCTGGCCACGGCCATCGTGCCGGCCGCGAACATCGGCTGGTAGACGACGGAGAAGGATTTCGTGCGTATCGCATCCCGCAGCGCCGCTTTCATCTTCTGCAGGCGCGTATATTTCTCGTCCATGTCCTCGGCGAAGATCGTCCAGCCGTTCTTGTTGTTGTGCTTGGTTTCATAGAGGGCGAGGTCGGCCTTGATATGCAGATGATCCAGGCGCGATTCCGACTTCGCCGCCACGACGACGCCGGCGCTCAGGCTGACGAAGAGGCGATTGCCGTTGATCAGATAGGTTCCGCGCAGGCTGTCGAACAACTCCGTCATCAGCTGATCGACATGCGCCTCGTCCTTGACGTTGCGGACGAAGATGACGAATTCGTCGCCGCCGAAGCGCGACAGCGTCATGGTGTCGTCGGCAAGCCCCGTGAGCCGCGCCGAGAGCGCGCACAATAACCGGTCTCCGGTCATGTGACCGCTGGTGTCGTTCACGTGTTTGAAGTCGTCGATATCGAGAACGACGAGGGCGAAGCGTTCGTCGTCCGGCATTTCGCGAATGTTCTGTTCGACGAATTCGGCGAAATAGGCGCGGTTCGGCAAACCGGTGAGTTGGTCGTACCGCGCCATGTGCATGATTTTCTCTTCCGCGCGGATACGGGCCGTCACGTTTTCGAAGATCAGAACAGCGCCTTCATTGCTTCGTCGTTTCGCAGTGAATTCCAGATACCGGTCGTCGGCGAATTTCAGAAGCGCACGCGACTTTCGTCCCTCTAGCAGACTTTCAAGTTGCGAACGCACGACGTCGGCCCGCTCCTCGGTCAGCAATGTCTGTTTGACGCCGTAGCGCAGTATTGCGTTGATTGTATGCCCGGTGAGCATCACGCCGTCCCGGAGGCCCAGCAATTCAACCGCCTTCTGGTTGGCCACGACGATGCGCTTGTCCTTGTCCAGCATGAAAAGGCCATGCGGCATATTGTTGAGCGCGGTGTCGAAGCGCCCGGCGATCTTGGCGAATTCCCGATGCGCCATGACATTGTCATAGAGAAACTCGCGCACGCCGTTGGCCATGGACCGCGTCGTCAGGATCAAGGGAATGATCAGCAGGCCGAGCAACGCCATGAACAGGTCGCCGCGCAGAAAAAGCGCGATGAGAAACGGCGCGCAGGCGCTGATGGATATGATGTCGACAATGCGCTTCGAACCGAAGTTCCTTCCCACCACGGACACCATCGAGCCCATTGTGATCGACAGGGAGGCGAGTTCGGCGAAATTGTCACGCGTAAAGAAGAAACTGTAGCCGGTCATGCAGCCGACGGTCAGCGCCAGAAGGCCGACCCCGATCGTGTAGATGCGCTCCCATCGGGCGATCGTCGCCGGATCGTTAACGGAGAACTCGACTTCATCGAATCTGTGAAAGGATTGATTGCGGCCAACGAAGATCAGGAAAATCAGACCGGCGAATACCAGGTAAGCCGGGTCCCTGACCTTGAGATAGATCAGGAGACACGTCACCACGTGCGCGATCATTCCGGCGCGCAGTGTCATGCGATTGCCGAATAGCGATCGCACGAATGACAGATACACATCTGTCGGGATGTCGCCGTCTGTATTTGCCGTCATCTGTGATGCCATTTATTTTCGGCTCAACAGTAAATTAAAAGAATTAAGGAAGCTTTTATGTGCTGTGAACCCCCAATCCGGACTTTATTCAGCGGCAATATTCGTCGAAACGGGTTCTCCGTCGAAAAGTCTCGTGAGCTCCGAGGCTTCCTTCTCAGCCGCCTCGATTGAACGCTTCTTGACATGGCCATAGCCGCGAATGTTCAGCGGGTAGGCGAGCAATCTTGCTGCGGCCTCCAGATTTCCGGCGACCAGACCGCCCGCCACGTCGTCAAGAAGCGTTTCATAGTCCTTGAGTATGCGGCGCTCCTCGCGTCGTTCCGCCTGATATCCGAAGAGATCCAGCGCCGTGCCTCTCAAGCCGCGCATTCCGGCGAGAAGCGGATAGAATTTCATGAGCCACGGTCCGAAACTGCGCTTCTTCAGACGCCCCTTTTCATCGCGATGCGCAAGCAGCGGCGGCGCTAGATGAAATTCGAGGCTGTCCCATCCCTGAAACTGACGCTCCAGCTGACGTCTGAAATCGCCATTCGAATAGAGCCGCGCAACTTCGTATTCGTCCTTGATCGCCATCAGTTTGAAAAGCGCCCGGGCCGCAGCTTCGGTAAGGGGGCCGGCTTGTCCTGCGACAGCGGTCTCCGCCGCCTCGATCGCAGCGACCTTCGAGCGGTAGCGGCTGGCGTAGGCGGCATTCTGATAGGCGTGAAGAAACGCGCTGCGGCGCGCGATCATCTGCTGCAGATCTTCCGTCTCGCCGCCTTCTTCCGCAGGCCTGTCGGCGTCCTCGATCAGAGACCGGACATGATCCGGATCGACCGAAGCCCTGCGTCCCCAGCGAAACGCTTGTATGTTCATGTCCACCGCCTGACCATTCAGCCGGATCGCCTCCTCGATCGTATCGGCGGCAAGGGGAACCGAACCCGATTGCGCCGCCATTCCCAGCATGAACATGTTGGCGGCGATCGCATTGCCGAACAGCTTGTTTGCGGCGTTAGAGCCATCGAAGAAAGCAACGTTTTCCTCGCCGGCCGCCTGCGTGATCGCCCGCTTCAACCGCTCGGTCGGAAGATGGTAATCGGCGTTGCGCGCAAAATCGCCAGGCATGACTTCCGCGATATTCGCAATAAAACGGGTCTCGCCCTCTCGAACGGCCGCCAGAACCTTTCGCGACCCGGACACGACAAGATCGCAGCCGAGCACAAGATCGGCCTTGCCGGCGGGCACCCGGATCGCATGGATGTCTTCCGGACGGTCTGCGATGCGCACATGCGAGAAGACCGCGCCGCCCTTCTGGGCGAGACCGGCCATGTCGATCATGCCGCAACCCTTGTTCTCCAGATGCGCAGCCATGCCGAGAATGGCGCCGATCGTGACGACGCCTGTTCCGCCGACGCCAGTGATGATGCAGGCCCAGCCGGCGTCCATCGGAGCGATCGAAGGCGCGGGCACGCCGTCAAGCGGATCGCTTGTCAGGGCAAGCCCTTCCGCTTTTCTCAGTCTGGCGCCGTGCACCGTCACGAAGGACGGACAGAAACCCTCGATGCAGGAGAAATCCTTGTTGCAGCTTGACTGGTCGATCCGGCGTTTGCGCCCGAACTCGGTCTCTACCGGCTGTACGGAAACGCAGTTCGACTGAACGCCGCAGTCACCGCATCCCTCGCAAACCAGTTCATTGATGAATACCCGCTTGTCGGGATCCGGAAAGGCGCCGCGCTTGCGCCGGCGACGCTTTTCGGCGGCGCAGGTCTGGTCGTAGAGCAGCACCGTCACACCCGGAATGTCGCGCAGCTCCCGCTGGACGGCGTCGAGTTCCGACCTGTGATGGAAGGTTATGCGATCCGGCCAATCCATGCCCTGCGGGTACTTGTCGGGTTCATCGGACACGAGCGCGATCCGGTCGACGCCTTCCGCGCGGACCTGTCGCGCAATCGCGTCGACGGTGAGCCCGCCCTCATGCGTCTGTCCCCCGGTCATGGCGACCGCGTCATTGTAAAGGATCTTGTAGGTAATGTTGATCTTTGACGTCAGCGCGAAGCGGATCGCCAGAAGGCCGGAATGATTGTAGGTGCCGTCTCCGAGATTCTGGAAAATGTGCTTTCGGTCGGAGAACAATCCCTGCCCCACCCACTGCGCGCCCTCGCCGCCCATCTGGGTGAAGCCCTGCGTGTTGCGATCCATCCAGATCGACATGAAATGACAGCCGATCCCGGCCGCCGCCGTCGAACCGTCCGGCACCTTTGTCGAACTGTTGTGCGGACATCCGGAACAGAAATAAGGCGTTCGCTGGGCGATGTCCGCCGTATCGGCAAGCATCGCCTGGAACTGCCGGATACGCTTGACCTTGGCGTCGATTTTTTCCGAATGGCCGATTACCCGCAGGATCCGCTCGCCGATGGCCACCGATATGTCGTTGGGGTCGAGCGCGCCGCGAACCGGAAACAGCCAGTTGTCGTGTTCGTCCCTCTTGCCGACGATGACCGGTTGCTGGCCGGCGCCATAGAGCTCTTCGCGCAATTGCGCTTCAATCAGGGAACGCTTTTCCTCGACCACGATCACCATATCGAGACCGTCGACCATGGGAAGGAAATCCTCGCGCGAGAGCGGCCAGGGCGTCGCGATCTTGACCAGGCGCAGGCCGATCCTCTCGGCTTCGCGCTCGTTGACGCCCAGATCTTCCAGGCTCTGGCGCACGTCGAGGAAGCTCTTGCCGACGCTGATGACGCCAAGCTTCGGACTGCGCCCGCCCGAATAGACGATGTGATTGAGGCGATTGGCGCGAATGAAGGCGCTTGCGGCCTGCCGCTTGTATTCGTGCAACCGGATTTCCTGGCCGATGAAATCCAGTTCTCCCGGCCTGATGTTCAGGCCGCCCGCGGGCATGTCGAATTCCGGCGTAACAATGTTCAGCCGATCGAGGCCCGCCTCCACGGAAGCGGTCGACTCCACATTATCCTTCACGCATTTCAGCGCCGCCCAGGTTCCCGCGAAGCGCGACAGCGCATAACCGTACAGGCCGTAATCAATGATTTCCTGGACACCCGCCGGATTGAAAATCGGGATCATGGTGTCGACGAACTGGAATTCCGTCTGGTGGGCGTTGGTGGAGGATTCCGCCGTATGGTCGTCGCCCATCAGCGCCAGAACGCCGCCATGCCTTGAACTGCCGGCTAGGTTGGCGTGGCGAAAGACGTCGCCCGTCCGGTCGACGCCCGGTCCCTTACCGTACCACAAGGCGAAAACGCCGTCGAAGCGGCCACGGCCGTCAAGCTCGGCCTGCTGGGTTCCCCAGCACGCGGTCGCGGCGAGTTCCTCGTTGATGCCCGGCTGGAAGACGATGTCGGATTCTGCGAGTTTTCGCCCGGCGCGCGCAAGCTGCTGGTCAAGGCCGCCGAGCGGCGATCCGCGATAGCCGGAGACGAAGCCGGCTGTGTCGAGACCCGCCCGTCGGTCCAGTTCCTTGCGCATCAGCAACAGCCGAACAATCGCCTGGGATCCGGTGACGAAAATCCTGTCTTTTGTCAGATCGTACTTGTCGTCGAGCGTTACGTCATGTGCTGTCATCGAATCCTCCGTCGCTTAGAGTAATTCTATTTCACGGCGAATAAAAGCAATCGATCGCTGTGCGTGGGGCGATGTTCCGGCGCCTGCGACAAAGTCCGTTTGACTTGGCTTCGCTTTGGATGCATTTAACATGCAATTATGCAAAAGAACGAAAAGATTGAACGACCGTACAAGAAGGCGCGGCCATCCACGCGGGATGCGATCCTCGACGCCGCGGAGACGCTCATGGCGCAACACGGCTACCACGCCGTCAGTCTGCGCGAGATCGCGCGCGCATCCGGCGCCAATCTCGGCAGCGTCACCTATCATTTCGGCGCCAAGGAAAATCTGCTCGCCGAAATCTACGAACGCCACACGCACCCGATGAATCAGCGGCGCATGGAACTGCTGCGCGAAGCCGAGCGCATTAACGATCAGGAAGACCGGTTGCTGGCGGTGATCCGGTCATTTGTGCTGCCGGCGTTTTCTTCGCAATCCGACGTCGCCGGCGGCGGCGCCCGGTTCACCAGAGTGAGGGCGATCCTGTCGATGGAGGGCAACGAAGCCGCCCAGCGCATCATCTCGGCCTCCTTCGATGACACCAGCCACGCATTCGTCGACGCGATCGCCGGCTGCATTCCCGGCGCCGATCGCAACGCGATTGTCTGGCGCTGCCATTTCCTGCTGGGCGCACTGTACTACACACTGGTCAATGGCGACCGCATCGACCGCCTCACCGGCGGTGCGTCAAGCGGCGAAGATCACGAACTGGCGATCGACCAACTGGTGCACGCCACGGCGGCCTCGCTCCGTGACCTTTCCAAAGCCGGCGACGGCCGAACCTCAACATGACGGCGAAACACCAAATGGTCACACCAGGCTATCTGCCCTTTGATCCCGATCCGGGCAAACCACATATCGTTCTGCCAGCAGGCGCCTGCGATAGCCACTGTCATGTCTTTGGACCTGCGAACAAGTTCCCCTATTCCCCGACGAGCAGCTATGTTCCTGTCGATGCGCCGAAGGAGCTCTTGTTCAAGCTGCAGGAATTCCTTGGCTTCGAAAGGGCGGTGATCGTTCAGGCGAGTTGCCACGGAACCGACAATTCGGCTCTGGTCGATGCATTGCAGGCCTCCAGAGACACCAGCCGGGGCATCGCCATCGTCGGTCCGGATATCGACGACAGGGAACTCGCCTCGCTCCATGAAGCAGGCGTGCGCGGCGTTCGCTTTAATTTCGTCAAGCGATTGAAGGCGCGCCAGTCACTCGAAGATCGCCTGAGCGTCGTGGAAAAGATCGCGCCGCTCGGCTGGCATGTCGTTATCTATACGGAACCTGAGGAGATGGACGAGATCCAGCCGTTTCTGGAAGGCGTGGACGTGCCCGTGATCTTCGACCACATGGGCCGCGTACCGGTCGAGAAGGGTGCTGATTGCCCGGAATTCGAGCGGCTGGAGCGGCTTTTGACAAGCAGTGACCGGTTCTGGATCAAGGTCAGTTGTCCCGAACGTCTGTCCAAAAAGGGACCGCCCTACCTTGACGCGGACGCGGTGTCGCGGCGGCTGATCGAGATCCTGCCTGACCGGGTGCTTTTTGGCACCGACTGGCCGCATCCCAACATGGTGAGCCATATGCCGGACGACGGACTGCTGGTCGACCGCATCGCGCGCATATGCCCGGACGAAACCTTGAGACGAAAAATGCTGGTCGACAATCCGACCCGCCTCTACTGGACCTGAGAAACAAGGAAGGAGAAACCATGGACAAGACCGGACTGGTTGTCAGCGCCCACGCCGCGGACTTCGTCTGGCGCGCCGGCGGCGCGATCGCCCTGCACGCCGAACGCGGATACCGCATGACGGTCGTCTGCCTGAGCTACGGCGAACGCGGCGAATCCGCAAAGCTCTGGAAGAACGAAGGCATGACGCTTGAAAAGGTGAAAGTCGCGCGCAAGGCGGAAGCGGAAGCTGCCGCGGAAGCGCTCGGCGTCGCCGATCTTGTGCTCTTCGATATCGGCGACTACCCGCTCAACATCGACGCCGCCGCAATAGACCGGCTGGTCGACGTCTTCCGCCAGGTGCAACCGAGTTTCGTGCTGTCGCATTCGCTGGACGATCCCTACAACACCGATCATCCGGCGGCCACGCGCATGACGCTGGACGCCCGCATGATCGCTCAGGCCTGGGGTCACAAGCCGGGGGAAAAGGTGCTCGGCGCGCCGCAGATGTATCTTTTCGAGCCGCACCAGACCGAACAATGCGGCTGGAAGCCCGACACCATTCTCGACATCACCGATGTCTGGGAGAAGAAACGCGCCGCCATCGAGTGCATGGAGGGGCAGGAACATCTGTGGGACTACTACACCAATGTCGCGGAGAACCGCGGCAACCAGTTTCGCCGCAATTCCGGCGGCCAGGCTGGCGGCAGACCGGCGCGCTACGCCGAAGGTTTCCAGTCGATCTTCCCAAGAACCGTGGATGAACTGTGATGAGCGCCGTTGTCGTACAGAACATCGAACGCGCCGAGGCAGCGGCGCGCGACGCGCTCGGCCAGTATGGCGTCGCCACCGTCCACGAGGCGCAGGGGAGAAAGGGCCTTCTCGCATCCTATATGCGGCCGATCTATCCGGGCGCTCTCGTCGCCGGAACGGCGGTGACGGTTTCGCTGGCGCCCGCCGACAACTGGATGATCCATGTGGCGGTCGAACAGTGTCGGGAGGGCGACATTCTGGTCGTCGCGCCGACATCGCCCTCCGACGCCGGCTATTTCGGCGAGTTGCTGGCGACGTCGCTTGCAGCGCGCGGCGTGCGCGGTCTGGTAATTGACGCCGGCTGCCGGGACATCAAGCCGCTGTCCGAGATGCGGTTTCCAGTCTGGTCGAAGGCGGTGTCAGCGCAGGGCACCGTCAAGGAAACGCTTGGAAGCGTCAATGTGCCGGTGGTTTGCGCCGGCGAACTCGTCAATCCGGGCGACGTCATCGTCGCCGATGACGACGGCGTCGTCGTCGTCCGGCGTGAGGAAGCGGCCGACGTGGTGGCGAAATCGCAGGCGCGCGAGGAAAAGGAAGCGGAGGTTCGCCAGAAGCTTCAATCCGGCCAGTTGGGTCTCGACGTCTACGGCATGCGCGAGAAACTGAAGGCGAAGGGCCTGAAATATGTCTGAGGGAATTCCCTGCGTCTGGATGCGCGGCGGCACGTCCAAGGGCGCGTATTTCCTGAAGCAGGATCTGCCAGCGGATATCACAGAGCGCGACCGGCTGCTTCTGTCCATCATGGGCTCCCCCGATCCGCGGCAGATAGACGGCATCGGCGGCGCAGACCCGCTGACGAGCAAGGTCGCGGTCATTAGCCGCTCAGAACGTGAAGACGCCGATATCGACTACCTGTTCCTGCAGGTTTTCGTCGATCAGGCGATCGTCACCGACGCCCAGAATTGCGGGAACATTCTCTCCGCTGTGCTGCCGTTTTCGGTCGAGAAGGGACTTGTCGAAGCGGGTGTGGAAAAGACCGAGGCCCGGATTTACATGGTAAACTCCGATCAGGTGGCCATCGTCACGATCGACACGCCGGGAGGAAAGGTCAGCTATCGCGGTCAAGCGTCCATTGACGGCGTTCCCGGAACCGCGGCGCCGGTGCTCGAGGATTTTCCGGACGCCGCCGGATCGACCTGCGGCGCCCTGCTGCCGACGGGAAACGCCGTCGACATGATCGACGGGGTCGAGGCGACGCTGATCGACAACGGCATGCCGGTGGTCGTGGTCGCCGCGAAGGATTTTGCGATCACCGGCTATGAGACCCGCGAGGAGCTTGAGAGCAACGAGGAAATGAAGGCCAGGCTCGAAAGGCTGCGTCTGAAAGCCGGGCCGATGATGAACCTTGGCGACGTCAGGGAAAAATCGGTGCCGAAGATGACCCTGATCGCGCCGCCGGCAAAGGGCGGCGCCATTTGCACCCGCACCTTCATTCCGCACCGTTGCCACGCTTCGATCGGCGTTCTCGGCGCTGTCAGCGTCGCCACGGCCTGCATGTTGCCTGGGTCGCCCGCTCACAAAATGGCGCAAATTCCGGCCGGCGACCGTAAAACGATTTCGGTCGAACATCCGATTGGCGAGACAAGCGTGGTGATGGAAACCGAGCCGGAGGGCGACAGCGTCAAGGTTCGCAAGGCGGCCATTGTGCGCACCGCGCGCAAACTGTTTGAAGGTCTCGTCTATCCGGCTTGACCGGTCGTCGCACTTGTGTGCATCTGCCGGCGAACGCATTGGCGCACAGCCAGCCAGGAGATGCAGATGACCAAGCCAATCGTGGCGCTCCCAGCAGACGTCAAGCACACTGACGGATATGACTGGCACGCCTCGCCTCGCCAATATGTCGACGCTGCGCTAAAGGCCGCAGACGTCGTGCCCCTGATCGTGCCCGCGTTCGGCCTGGAAGAGGGCGCCGCCGAAGCGATCGCCTCCGTGCTCGACCGGGTGGACGGCGTACTGGTCACCGGCGCGCGCAGCAATGTCTATCCGGAACTCTATGGCGAGCAGGCGACAGAAGCCAACGGGCCTTACGACAGGGAACGCGATGCAACCAGCATTCCGTTGATCCGCGGCGCGATCGAGCGCGGCGTTCCGCTCTTTGCGATTTGCCGGGGCATCCAGGAGCTCAATGTCGCGCTTGGAGGCACGATCGCCACCGAGATTCATGAAAAGGAAGGCAATCTCGATCACCGCCGTGTCGAAAGCGACGATCCGGATGTCCGCTTTTCCATCCGCCAGCAGATAAAAATCGAGGCGGGCAGCTGCCTCGCCACTATTCTTGGCGCGGATAAAACAAGCGTCAATTCTCTGCATCGTCAGTCAATCGGAAATCTGGCGCCTGAGCTCGGCGTGGCGGCGGTCGCCGACGACGGGGTCATCGAGGCGGTGTCAGTGACGAATGCGCGGGGATTTGCCGTCGGCGTGCAATGGCATCCGGAATACTGGGCGACCACCGATGCAACTTCACAGCGGCTTTTCAAGGCGTTCGGAGACGCCGTGCGGTCCTATGCCAGGAGCAGAGAAAGAGCGCTTACGGCTTGAGCGGCGTCGTCGACTGGCGAATCCGCATTTCCGGCCGGATCAGATGCAATCCGTCCGCCTCGCTTGAACCGTTGAGCTTGTCCAGCAGCGCGCGCGCCGCCATGCGGCCAACTTCAGACTGGCCGTTCCAGACGGTCGTCAGAGACGGCGTCGCGATCGAGGCTTCTTCCAGGTCGTCGTAACCGGTGACAGACACATCCTTGCCGGGAATCAGGCCGGCTCTGGCGATGCCGTTCATCAGCCCGATCGCCACCAGATCGTTCCAGCATACGGCGGCCGTCGGCTTCTGCGGCAGCGACAGAAAATTGACCGCCGCCTCGAATCCCGCCTGCTTGGTGCGCGGACCGGGAATGCGCAGGTTGGAATCGACCTTTATGTTGGCTTTCTCGAGCGCCGCGACATAACCTTCGTAGCGGTGACGGCCGGTCGAGGTCTGATCGGTGCCGCCCACCATGGCGATCACCCGGTGACCCAGTCCGATCAGATGGTTTGTCGCCAGCGCAATGCCGTAGGCGTCGTCGCCGCGGAAGATCGGGACATCCAGATCGTCGACTGTGCGTGCGATGAGAATGGCCGGCATGTTGTTGTCTTCGGCCAGCAGAATATCGTCTTTCGGCGTTCCGATAGCCGGCGACATGATCACGCCGTCGCCGCCGAGCTGCAGCAGGGTTTCAATGAAATTGCGCTGCTTCTCCACCGAATCATAGTGGTTAGAGAGGATGAAGGTTTGCCGGTTCCTGTCGAGTTCGCTTTCGATGGCCCGCAGGATTTCGGCGTAGAACGGGTTCATGATGTCATGCACCACCACGCCGATGATGCCGGAACGCGATGTGCGCAGGCTGGCGGCGCGACGATTGTAGATATAGCCCAGCGCGCGCGCCTGCTCCTTGATCCGGTCGCGTGTCGCATCGGCGACCAGAGGACTGTCGCGCAGCGCCAGCGACACCGTAGCGGTGGAAAGCCCCAGCGAGTCGGCGATCGTGGAAAGCTTGACCTTCTGGACCAATACACAAACCCTTTCGAATAGGACCGGCCTGCGCGCCGGTCACCTGCGCGCTCGCTTTTAAAGTGAAATTAAAAAGTTTTAAAGAGCGCCGGCGGAACTGTTGCGCCAGGATGGGCGCGCAGACGCGCTCCTTGAGCTGTCCTGGATCAAGTGTCGATAGCCGCGACCAGATTCTGGTCGATCTTTTTCAGAAGCTTGGCAAGAGTCTTTATGTCCTTTGCGACGAGACCTTCGGTGGCGAATTTCTGCGAGCGCTTCACCGCCTTCCTGACCGCCTTGACGGCTTCCTGGCCCTCTGTCGTCAGAAATACCCGGGACTGTCGGCCGTCCGTCTCGGACTCGCGCTTCTCGACGAACCCCTGGGCGGCAAGCCGGCTTATGGTTTTGGTCATTGTGGGCGCGCGCACGCCAAGTTCGGCGGCGATCGCCGACAGCGGCTGACCGTTATTGGCGTCCAGAGACAGGATAACCGAATCCTGGCCGGCATAGAGACCCACTTCCAGCAATTGCCTGGACAACAGCGTTCTGGAGCTGCGCGCGGTCGCCGCAAGTTGTGCGAAAAGATCAACCTCCCGGTCCGCGTTCTTCTTCCGGTCTCCGTTGGATTTGCTTTTTTTGGCCACTTCGGGTCCCCTCTACGGTTGCGAAGGAATGCATACGGACAGACCACTATACGCGTTGACTGTGCCGAAATCAAAATGCACCCATAGATTGTATAAACGGTAAAATCGCCGAAGTCTCCTTCTGGCCTGACCGTTGACCGGGACCGCTTACACGAGTAACCGCTTGGTTCATGACATCACCGGAACCAAGATGGTCGGAAAATCCGCCAGGATTGGACGACGCAGACCGTTCGGACTGGATCGCCGTTTTGCCGCTCGGCGCCTTAGAGCAGCATGGCCCGCATCTGCCGCCGGAAACCGATTCGATAATCGCCGAGGGAATTGTCGAACACGTCATTTCCGTGCTTCCGAATGATCTGCCGGTGACATTTCTGCCGGTGGAGCCGGTCGGCTATTCGGTCGAACATGTCGATTTCGGTGATACGAAGACACTCTCCTTCGACGAAGCCGTACACCGCTGGCTCGGAATCGCCGGAGACCTTCACGCAGCCGGCGTCCGCAAATTCGTCATGCTCAACGCCCATGGCGGAAATTCTCCGTTGATGACGATCGTCGCAACGGAAGCCCGTATCCGGTTCGCAATGCTGGCTGTGGCGACAAGCTGGACGCGCTTCGGACTGCCGCCCGATACGATCACGGCGGACGAAAAGGCGTTCGGCATCCACGCCGGCGAAATCGAGACCTCTGTGATGCTGGCGCTCAGGCCCGATCTCGTCGACATGAAGCGCGCCGACGACTTTCTCTCACTGCAGGCGGAACTCGAACACGAGACGCGGCTTTTACGCGCCTACGGTCCACACGCCTTTGGCTGGAAAATGCGCGACCTCAATCCGAAGGGAGCAACCGGCAACGCCTTGGCTGCGACCGCTGAAAAGGGACAAAGACTGATCGACCATTCGGTCGCCGGTTTCATCGACCTGCTGCGCGACGTTGATGGATTCGATCTCGAACGTCTCGCGTGACCACTGGCGCGCGAGCCGCCATGGTCCTATATCAAGTCTCGAATTCTTCCCGGAGCTTTTTTCATGAGCGAAGCCGCAAGCCCCATTCCTGTTACAGTCCTGACCGGTTATCTCGGCTCAGGCAAAACCACCCTTCTCAACCGGATCCTGACGGAAAACCACGGCAAACGCTATGCGGTGATCGTCAACGAGTTCGGCGAGATAGGCATCGACAATGATCTCATCGTCGAATCCGACGAAGAGATCTACGACATGAACAATGGCTGCATCTGCTGCACCGTGCGCGGCGATCTGATCCGCGTAGTCGAAGGCCTGATGCGCCGCCCGGGCCGCTTCGACGCGATCGTGGTGGAAACGACAGGCCTCGCCGATCCCGCGCCCGTCGCCCAGACATTTTTCATGGATGACGATGTGCGGTCGAAAACGAGGCTGGACGCCGTCGTCGCGCTTGTCGACGCCAAACACCTGCCATTGCGTCTGAAGGACAGCCGCGAAGCCGAAGACCAGCTCGCCTTCGCCGATGTGGTGCTGCTGAACAAGACCGACCTCGTCGACGCAGACGAACTCGAGCGCATCGAACAGACGATCCGGTCGATCAATCCGTCGGCGCGCATACACCGTACGGAACGCGCCGCGATCAATCTCGAAAAGATCCTCGACCGCAACGCCTTTGACCTGCAGAAGGCCCTTCAGAACGATCCGCATTTCCTCGACCACGACGATCCCGGGCATGTCTGCGGACCGGATTGCGATCACGACCACCACGACCACGATCATCACCATCACGGTCACGACCATCACCACCATGATCACCCGTCGGACATTCACGACACCAGTATCCAGTCGATATCGCTGAAGGCCGGCCCGCTCCGGCCGGACCTGTTTTTCCCCTGGATTCAGTCGATCACCCAGAATGACGGTCCTTCCATTCTGCGTCTCAAGGGAATTATCGCCTTCGACGGCGATGACGAGCGTTATGTCGTTCAGGGCATCCACATGCTGATCGAGGGAGATCACGAGCGCGTCTGGAAGCCTGACGAAAACCGCGAAAGCCGGATGGTTTTCATCGGCCGTGATCTCGACGCCGAGAAATATCGCCGAACCTTCGCAGCCTGTCAGGCCTGAGCGTCTCTCGCAAATGGCCACAGTCGCGCCTCTGGACCTTGACGCTCACTGTCTTGCCGCCGCCTTTCTGGGCGATGTTCCGTTCTTTGCTCTGGTCGACGGGACCGTCCACTGGCTCGACCACGGCCATCATCATGCCCAGCTCTGCGACGGCATGGTTTCAGCCAGCGCCGATCCGTTTTCCAAGCGGCTGCTCATCGGTGGCGAAGACGGGAAGGTCGGGAGCATAGACGGTAGCGGCGAGACACGAGAAATCGCCTCGCTGCCCAACAAGTGGATCAACAGCGTTGCCGCCGGACCGCGCGGGAGCGTCGCCTACAGCGCGGGCCGGTCGTCCTATGTCGTCCTTGAAGGCGGGAAAACGCACGAGTTTGCCGAACAGCGCACCGTTGAGGGGCTGGCATTCGCCCCGAAGGGCATGCGGCTCGCCGTCGCGCGCTACAACGGCGTGTCGCTGCACTGGATCGGGACCCAGGCGGCGGCGGTCGATCTCGAATGGAAAGGCGCGCACACCGACGTCGATTTTTCACCGGACGGCGCTTACGTGGTGTCGACCATGCAGGAAAACGCCTTGCACGGCTGGCGGCTGAAGGACAATCGGGACATGCGCATGAGCGGCTATCCGGTCAAGGTCAAGTCGCTGAGCTGGAGCGCAAAAGGCAAATGGCTGGCGACGTCCGGAGCGCCGGCCGCGATTGTCTGGCCCTTTACCGGCAAGGACGGCCCGATGGGCAAGTCGCCGCTGGAACTCGGCACGCGCGGCGACCAGATGGTCACCTTCGTCGCCTGTCACCCGTCGGACGATGTGGTGGCGATCGGCTACACGGACGGGATGGTGCTCGCAGTTCGTTTCGGAGATCAGAAGGAAGCGGTGATGCGCAGAGGCGGAAACGCCCCGATCAGTTCCATGGCATGGAACAGCCGGGGCGTTCAACTGGCGTTCGGCTCGGAAGCCGGAGAGTGCGGGGTTATCGACCTGTCGGCCTGAGCGACGTCAGATCACGTAGGACCGCAACGGCTCGAAACCGTTGAAGGCGACCGACGAATAGGTCGACGTGTAGGCGCCCGTGCCTTCGATCAGCACTTCGTCGCCGATGGTCAGCGACACCGGCAGCGGATACGGCACCTTTTCGTACATGACGTCGGCGCTGTCGCAGGTCGGACCGGCGAGCACGCAGGGCTCTACAGCGTCGCTGTCGCGCGGCGTGCGGATCTGGTAGCGGATCGCCTCGTCCATGGTTTCGGCGAGACCGCCGAACTTGCCGATGTCGAGATAGACCCAGCGCAGATTGTCGTTGTCGGCCTTGCGCGACACCAGAACCACTTCCGCCTTGATCACGCCGGCGTTGCCGACCATGCCGCGGCCCGGCTCGATGATGGTCTTCGGAATACGGTTGCCGAAATTGCGGCTCAGCGCTTCGAAGATCGCCTGGCCATAGGCCTGGGCGGTCGGAACGTCCTTCAGGTAACGGGTCGGAAAACCGCCGCCCATGTTGACCATCTGCAGCTGAATGCCCTGCTTCAGCAGCGCGTCGAAGACGCGGCGCGCATCGGCGAGCGCCCGGTCCCAGGCCTCCAGGTTGGTCTGCTGCGAGCCGACATGGAAAGAAACGCCATAGGCTTCGAGGCCGAGGTCGTTCGCATAGCCGAGAACCTTCGACGCCATATCAGGAACGCAGCCGAATTTGCGCGACAGCGGCCATTCGGCGCCTTCGCCGTCGGTCAGCACGCGGCAGAAGACCCGTGCGCCGGGCGCTGCACGGGCGACTTTCTCGACTTCCTCGCAGGAGTCGACGGCGAACATCGACACGCCGAGATCATGGGCGCGCGCGATATCGCGCTCCTTCTTGATCGTGTTGCCGTAGGAGATGCGGTCGGGCGTCGCGCCGGCTTCGAGAGCCAGTTCGATCTCGACGACCGAAGCGGCGTCGAAGTTGGAGCCAAGCGAGGCCAGCATCCGCAGGATTTCCGGGGCCGGGTTCGCCTTGACGGCGTAAAAGATGGCGCTGTCCGGCAGCGCACGCGAAAAGGCGCTGTAATTGTCGCGCACAATGTCGAGATCGACGACGAGGCAGGGGCCGTCGGGTCGTCGGGTGTTGAGAAAATCGCGAATTCGATCAGTGGTCATTACACTCTCCCAATCGGAGCGCCTTGCGCTCCTTTACCGGACGGATCCGGTAGACAAAGGGTATCTCATAGTTGCCGCCTGCCAGGCGTTGGAGAACCGGGCATGCGACGCATATGCGACACGACGAGGGACGACCGCCCCCAATGAGCGATACGTCTGGCTTTGTCTGCCTTGGATTGGATGGGAGTCCCAACCGCACTTCCGGCAATGAAGGTGTGCCTCTAGCAGTAACCCCGGCGTTTGGAAGGCCGGCAGACACCATAAAGGCCCGCACCGTCGTTGCTTCAAGATGTCCTCGCTCTGAAGGTTGGCCGACAGAACGACTGGAGGGGTTAGTTCCAGGTACCTTACCGATGACCTCACCAATTCGAGGGTCGGCGGACACCCACAGGCACGTGCGACTTTGGGCAAGACGCAGATAGTCGTTGCCGCTGTTATAATCAAGTAAAAACTTGCAACGAATTTGCATGGCTGTATTGCATCCAATTTCGTTGAACGACATATAAGCCACAGTTCAGTATATTGAGACAATGAGCGCGACAAAAATGCCATCCGACGCCTGGAACGCATTCATGGAGAGCCCCGGCCCCGAGGTCGCGTCCAGCGGCGCGGGACCGCTTGCGGGATGCAGTCTCGCGGTCAAGGATATCTACGACGTGGCGGGCTACGTCACCGGCCGGGGCAACCCCGACTGGAAGAACGAAACCGGTCCGGCGGAGCGCACGGCGCCGTCCGTTCAGATCCTGCTGGACGCGGGCGCCAGTTTCACAGGCAAGACCCAGACCGACGAGCTGGCCTTTTCTCTCACCGGCGACAACGCGCATTATCCGAGACCGATCAATCCGGCCGCGCCAGATCGCGTCACCGGCGGATCTTCCTCCGGTTCGGCGGCCGCCGTGGCGGGTGGCCTTGCCGATATTGCGACGGGTTCCGACACGGGAGGCTCGATCCGTGGCCCGGCCTCGTTCTGCGGCCTGATCGGGCTCAGGGCGACGCACGGCGTGATATCTCTCGAAGGAACGATGGCGCTCTCCCCCAGCCTCGATGTCTTCGGCTGGTTCGCGCGCGACATGGAGCTCTACGAGCGGGTCGCCGGCCTGCTGCTGCCGGATTCCGACGCACGGTTCACCCGGGTCAAGCGACTGCCCGAGATGGAAGCGCTGCTTCTTGCACCGGACGCGCGAGAGGCCTACGAAACCATGCTCGCAAAGACGCAGGGCGTGCTTGGCGCTGCTGGTGAAACAGCAATAGAAAGCCTCGACGCCGATCAGAGATATTGGTGTTTTCGAAACATCCAGGCCCATGAAGCCTGGCGCGAACATAGCGTCTGGATATCTGCGAAGGATCGCCACCTCGGACCGGGCGTCAGGGAACGTTTTGACTATGGCGCAACCATCGACCGCCAGACCTATGACGAGGAGACCCGGCGCAGGCGTGACCTGACGCGGGAAGTGGAGCAACTGCTCGGCGACGACGGGCTGATCCTGATGCCGACCATGCCTGGAGCCGCGCCGCTCGCCGACGCATCCTTCGAAGCCATTCAGGATTATCGCGAAAGGGCGCTGCGCATGTTGTGCCTGTCGGGATTGACCGGCATGCCGCAACTGACCCTGCCGATGGCGACGGTGTCGGATGCGCCTTTCGGATTGTCGCTTTTCGGGCCCGCCGGATCCGACCGGGCCCTGCTGCGGCTGGGCCGGCGCATCCTCGAGGCCGCCAACGGGAGTTGATCATGGACTCACTGACCAGAATTCGCGCTTTCATCGACGTCGTCGAGGCCGAGGGATTTTCCGCCGCCGCCCGCAAGAACGGTCGCTCGAAGGCGCTGCTTTCGAAATATGTCCGGGAACTGGAAGACGATCTCGGAGCCCTGCTTCTCAACCGGACCACCCGCCAGTTTTCCCTGACGGAAGCCGGCCACACCTATTACCGCACTGCCTCCGACATCTTGAAGGAGATCGACAACCTGGCGGATCTCGTGCGCGAGAACAACGCCGACCTCAAAGGCACGATCCGCATTTCCGCGCCACGCACCTTCACGGACGCGCAAGTCGGGCGCTGCATGGTGGAGTTTGCAAAGGCCAATCCCGAAATCAGGCTGGAAATAACCTCGGAAGACCGGTTCGTCGACCTTGTGGAAGAAGGCTTCGACGTCGCCATCCGCATTACCCGCCTGGCCGACTCCGGACTGATCGCCCGCAAACTGGCGCCGTTCCGGGTCTTCGTTTGCGCCAGTCCCGACTTCATGGCCAGCCACCCGGATCTCAAGGAGCCGACCGATCTTGCACGGGTTCCCTGCATCACCGACACCAACACAAGATCGCTCAACAACTGGCAGTTCAAGGGCAAAAATGACGCGATGGTCTCGGTAACGGTGAAGGGTCCGATGGAAATCAATAGCCCGATGGCCAGTCTGGAGGCCGCAAGATCGGGGCTTGGCGTCGCCCTGTTGCCGGATTTCATCGCCTGGCCTGCAATCCGCAACGGCGAAATCGTGAGCCTGTTCGAAGACCGCCTTCAGGATGATTCCGGCATCTACGCGGTCTATCCGCACCGGCGCTACCTCCCGGCCAAGGTCCGCGCCTTCGTCGACTTCATGGCCGCCTGGTTCAAACAGAATCCAGGATGCCATGCGGCATTGTAACAGGTGCATTCCTGCCGCAATCCGGGTAATATGGGGCAACCGATCAAACAACCGCCTCAATCGCCTGCCAGCACACAAGGATTGTCGATTCCGTGAAAGATCCGATCGCATGAAGACGCTGATCACCGCAGGATGCCTCGCCCTTGCTTCCGCTTCAGCGGCGGCCGCCCATCCGCACGTCTTTGCGGAGGCCCGGCTTGAGGTGATCATCGACGACAAGGGCGGCGTCGACCAGCTGCGCCATGTGTGGCGCTTCGACGAACTGTTTTCCTCGACCGTGATGCTGGATTTCGACGCCAACGCCGATCTCGAGCTTGAAGACGACGAACTCGCG
Organism: Flavimaribacter sediminis; assembly: GCF_019492055.1. GTDB lineage: Bacteria > Pseudomonadota > Alphaproteobacteria > Rhizobiales > Rhizobiaceae > Flavimaribacter > Flavimaribacter sediminis. The sequence goes on from NZ_JAICBX010000003.1 coordinate 657,538, forward strand.
GAAGTCGGCACGGTGATCAAGGATTCACTGGCCGATTACAACTACTTCACCTTCGTGACGAAGGACGGCAAGGAAATCAGCGTCACGCCGCCCGATGTCATTCACGCCGATTTCCAGGACGGGCAATTGCTGCTCTTCTTCGCAGTCAAGCCGTCGGAAAAAATGTCCCTGACGGGCGACATGTCCTTCGGGACCTACGATCCGACGATGTACACCGCGATAGAGTTCTTCAACGACGAGGACATGGTCGTCAAGGGAAACGCAGGCGCATGCAGTCGCAAGGTGATCAGGCCCGACGCCGACGAGATCATTTCGCAGAACCAGGACATGCTCACCGACGCCTTCTTCAACGATCCGGCGGGCAATGATTCCTCGAAATTCTTCGCCACCAGGCTTCAAATATCCTGCTGATGTCTGACGGGCGCAAGACAGCGATCCTGATTTGCCTCGCCTGCGCGCTCGCTCTGGCGCTGTCCGACGCGGCGCTCGCTCAGTCGTCTCTCGGCATCGGCGCGGCGGAGCCCGCCATCAAGACGGATGGACTGTTCGGCTCAGTCATGAGCTGGATCAATACCCAGCAGCAGACATTCTACCGCTCGCTTTCGACGGCGCTCAAGGCCATGCGCGACGACCCGACGAAACTCTGGGTGCTCATCGGGCTGTCCTTCAGCTACGGCATCTTCCACGCTGCAGGCCCCGGGCACGGCAAGGCCGTGATCTCCTCCTATCTGATCGCCAATGAGCAGGCGCTGCGCCGCGGCGTTGCGATTTCCTTTCTCGCCGCAATCATGCAGGGGCTTGTCGCGATCGGCGTCGTGGGCGTCACCTATTTCGCGTTGCGCGGAAGCGGAATATCCATGACCGTTGCGACCTGGTGGCTCGAGATCGCCAGTTATGCGTTGATAGCAGGTTTCGGCGGCTGGCTGCTGTTTCGCAAATTGCGCCCGTCGCCGGCGCATGACGATCATCACCATCACGTGGTTGGTCCCGATGGAGCATGCGCGACCTGCGGCCATTCCCATGCGCCGGATCCGGTCAAGCTCCAGTCAGCGGATTTTGATCTGCGCGGCGCCTGGTCGGCCATCGTCGCGATTGGTCTGAGGCCCTGTTCCGGCGCGCTGATCGTGCTGACGTTCGCGCTTCTGAACGGACTTTACCTTGGCGGGCTCCTGTCGGTCGCGTCCATGTCGATCGGAACCGCAATCACCGTCTCCATACTCGCCACCCTGGCCGTGACCGCCAAAGGGGTCGCCGTGCGTTTCGCAAGCACGGAATCGGCGGCCATGCGTGTCACCCACGTCATCGAGATCGCCGGCGCGGCGCTGGTTCTGATCCTCGGGCTCACACTGCTGACCGCCGCGCTCCAGGCCTAGGCGTTTTCGTGCGCCTGCCCGACGGCACGACCTTCGGCGCCGTCCTTCTAGCCGCAAGGTCAATTATCGCGTATTGCTCCTTCCTGAACGGCTACGCCGCATCGACACCTAGGAGGAGAATACTTTGAGCGACGCCAACAAGATCCTGCTGCCGACATCTCTCGTCGGTTCCTACGCCATGCCGCAATGGCTGATTAACCGCGACAAGCTTGCAGGCCGGTTTCCGCCGCGCACCCGCGCCAGGGAATTGTGGCGAGTCGACCCAGAATTTCTGGAAGAGGCCCAGAACGACGCGACGCTGCTCGCCATTCGCGATCAGGAGCGCGCCGGTCTGGACATCATTACCGACGGCGAGCAGCGCCGGGAAAGCTATTCCAACCGCTTCGCAACCGCGCTTGAAGGCGTCGACATCGACAATCCGGGAACGGCGCTCGACCGCTCCGGCCATCCCAATCCGGTGCCGCGCGTGGTCGGAAAAATCCGCCGCAAGCACGCCGTCGAGGTCGAGGACGTGAAATTCCTGCGCGCCAACACCGACCGCCGCATCAAGATCACCGTGCCTGGCCCCTACACCATGTCGCAGCAGGCGCAGAATGATTTCTACGACAGCGAAGCCGAGATGGCGATGGACTACGCCGCCGCCGTCAACGAGGAAGTTCGCGACCTGTTCGAAGCCGGCGCCGACATCGTACAGCTCGACGAGCCCTACATGCAGGCGCGGCCGCAGACGGCCGAAGAATACGGACTGGACGCGTTGAACCGGGCGCTTGACGGCGTCACGGGCGAGACCGCCGTGCATATCTGCTTCGGCTATGCGGCGATCATCCACGAACGTCCGGAAGGCTATTCCTTCCTGCCGCAGTTTTCAGCCTGCAAATGCAACGCCGTCTCGATCGAAACAGCCCAGTCCAACCTGGATTGCAGTGTGCTGGAAACGCTGCCTGACAAGACGATCATCCTCGGCGTGCTTGATCTCTCCGACATGACCGTTGAAACGCCAGACGTGGTCGCCGAACGCATTCGCAAGGGATTGAAGCATCATCCGGCGGACAAGATCGTCGTCGCGCCTGACTGCGGACTGAAATACCTGCCGCGCGACATCGCCTACGGCAAAATGAAGGCCATGGCCGACGGCGCCGCGATCGTCAGGAAAGAGCTGCAGTAACCAGCGAACGTTCAGCCTTCATCCGGGTCGCCGTCATGGCGCTGCTTGTAAAGTCCGCGCAGCCAGAAGACGGCGAAGAAGGCGAGCACGCATAGCACTGCGATCACGATGGCGAGCCAGGGTGAGATTTCGCCGAGAAACAGCATGATCTGCGGCATGAAGTAGAACAGGCCGAAGGCCCCCGCGAGGATGATCGCCGCCGCAATCGCGGAAGCGCGGTCATTCCTGGTCATTGGACTTCCTTTTTGGTCTCAACTCTTCAAGTCTTCGGATCTGCCTGCCCTCACTATCGAAATTCGCAGGATCGAGCCATTGCTCGAACGCGTTGCGAAGAACCGGCCACTCGCCGTCGATGATCGAGAACCAGGCGGTGTCGCGGTTTTTGCCCTTGACCACGGCGGCCTGCCGGAAAACGCCTTCCGGCGTCATGCCGAAACGCAGCGCCGCGCGTTTCGAAGGCCCGTTCGCGTTGTCGCATTTCCATTCGAAGCGTCGATAGCCGAGCGTATCGAACACATGGCGCGCAAACAGGAAAAAGGCTTCGGTCGTGACCGGCGTTCGGGCGATCATGCTGCTCCAGTAGATATGGCCGATCTCGATGACGCCCATACCTTCTGTGATCCGCATCAGGGTCTGGCGGCCGCCGACGACCCCTTTCTCCCTGTCGATCACGACGAAGTAAAGCGGATCGTCGCTTGCCTGCGCGGTGTCCAGCCAGGGTTGGAAATCGGCGCGGGAGGACGGCGGAACCTCCGGCAGGTAGGTAAAGCGCGCGGCCGCGTCGTCGACCGTCGCGGCAGAAAACAGGCCGTCTCCATGCCTGGCCGCCGACAGCGGCTCCAGTCGGGCGAAGCGGCCTTCCAGCGCCTTGCGTTCAGGCCGGGGACAACCGGTCCAGTGTTCGAGATTTCGTGCCATTGCGCCCGATCTGCATGTTTACGGATATCCATCTACAGGTTAGAGCAGGTCGTGACCAGATCGAACAGGTCACGGATCGACCATTGCTATCCGGGAGAGAGACTTGAAAACCGTTGCGGCCTTCGACCGTCTGGGAGAGGAAAACGCCTTCGCCGTTCTTGCCCGCGCTGCAGCCCTGCAGGCTTCGGGCCGGGACATCATCAATCTTGGCATCGGCCAACCGGACTTCAAGACGCCGGCGCATATCGTCGAGGCGGCCGTAAAGGCGCTGCGCGACGGTCAGCATGGCTATACGCCCGCAAACGGGCTGCAGGCTACCCGCGAAGCCGTCGTCCGCCGAACCCTGACCACGACCGGCGTCGAGGTCCCGGCGGATCGCGTTATGATCATGCCTGGCGGCAAGCCGACCATGTTTGCGGCGATCATCATGTTTGGCGAGCCGGGCGCCGAAATCCTTTATCCCGACCCCGGCTTTCCGATCTATCGGTCGATGATCGACTATACGGGCGCGACGGCCGTGCCGGTGCCGATCCGCGAGGAAAACGGTTTCGCCTTCTCCGCAGAGGAAACCCTGTCGCTGATCACCGACCGCACGCGGTTGCTGATCATCAATTCGCCCGCCAATCCCACGGGCGGCGTGACACCCCGCGCCGAGATCGAGAAGCTGGTTGCGGGTCTTGAAAAATTCCCCGGCGTCGCGATCCTCTCCGACGAGATCTACGACGTGATGACCTATGACGGCGAAACGCATACGTCGCTGTTGACCTTTCCGGAGATCCGCGACCGGCTGATCGTCCTCAACGGCTGGTCCAAGACCTGGGCGATGACCGGATGGCGCATGGGCTGGTCGATCTGGCCGGACGGGCTTTACGACAATGTGCGCAAGCTGGCGGTCAACTGCTGGTCTTGCGTCAATGCGCCGAGCCAGTTCGCCGGCGTTTCGGCGATCGACGGACCGCAGGACGAGGTCGACGCGATGATCGCCTCCTTCGACCGGCGCCGCAGACTGGTGACCGAAAAGCTTGAAGGCGTAAAGGGCGTGAGCTGCATCCTGCCCAAGGGCGCTTTCTACGCCTTCGCCAATATTCGCGACACCGGATGGAAATCCAGGAAACTGGCCTCGGCCCTGCTTGAGGAGACCGGCGTCGCCACCGTTGGCGGTCCGGATTTCGGCACATTGGGAGAAGGCTACATCCGCCTCTCCTGCGCCGCTTCCGACGATGACATCGCCGCCGCGATCGAGCGGATCGACCGGTTTCTCAACCCGGCGTGAAACCGAACCGGCCGCCGCCTACCGCGTGACGATCTCCGGCCCCATCAGCGCATAGGGCAGCGTGGTCGAAAGCGCCGGCAGATAAGTCACGAGGATCAGGAAGACGAACAGCACGGCGACGAACGGAAGCGCCGCCTTGACCACCTGCATCAGGCTCATCCCCGTTATGCCTGACGTGACGAAGAGGTTGAGCCCGATTGGCGGCGTGATCATGCCGATTTCCATGTTCACAACCATGATGATGCCCAGATGCACCGGATCCACGCCAAGTTCCATGGCGATGGGGAAGACAACCGGCGCCACGATCAGCAAAAGGCCCGACGGCTCCATGAACTGACCGCCGATCAGAAGCAGCACGTTGACGGCGATCAGGAAGGTGAACCAGTTGAAGCCGATCCCGATCATCGTTTCCGCAATCGACTGAGGAATCCGCTCTCCGGTCAGCACATGGGCGAACAGCAGCGCGTTGACGATGATGAACATCAGCATGATGGTCGTGCGCGAGGCGTCGACCATGACCTTGCGGGTTTCCTCGTTGAAGAAGGCGCGCAGGAAATTGCGTCCCATCAGGCCAAAATTGCGTCCCCAGACCGGAAATCCCGCTGTGAGATAGGACGGTAAGGCGGAAACGCCGCCGGTTCCCCGCCATAGTGCATAGGCGATGGTGATGGCGACGGACAGGATCACCCCGACCCAGAAGCGGTGGGCAAGCGTCACGGTTTCGGAATCGGCGGTCGCGAAGAATGACAGTATCATCCAGACGAAGAAGAAGGCGAGGCCATAGACGGTCGCCGAAAAGCCGACGCGCCGACTGTCGGAATCGGTTTCCGAAACCCAGGGGATTCCCTTCATCGGACCCATGTCGCGATAGATGAAGATCGCCACGAAGAAGGCGTAGACGGCGGCCACCGCCGCCGCTTCGGTCGGCGTGAAGACACCGCCATAGATGCCGCCGAGAATGATGATGATCAGGAACATGCCCCAGCCGGCCTGTTTTCCGCCCTCGACCAGTTCGTGCACGCCCTTCCAGGGCTCGGCCGGCAGGTTCTTGTAGCGGGCCATGACATAGATCGCGATCATCAGCATCAGACCGGCGACGATGCCCGGAATGACGCCGGCCAGAAACATCCGGCCAACCGAAACATCGGTCGCGGCCGAATAGACGACCATCACGATCGACGGCGGAATGAGGATGCCGAGCGTGCCCGCATTGGCGATCACGCCAGAGGCGAACTCCTTCGAGTAACCGACCTGGCGCATGCCGGCGATGGCGATCGTGCCGATTGCGACCACGGTGGCGGGCGACGATCCCGATAGCGCCGCAAACAGCATGCAGGCCAGCACGCTCGCCATGGCCAGCCCGCCGCGAAAACTGCCAACGGCCGCGATCGCGAAGCGGATGATCCGGTTGGCGACGCCTCCGGTCGACATGAAGGCGGAGGCGAGAACGAAGAATGGAATGGCCAGCAGCGTGTAGTTCTGCGACGCCGTGAAGAGCTGCAGCGCCACGGACGACATGGAGTCGGCCGAGAAGAAGGCGATGATCAGGATGGAAGACAGCCCCAGGGCCACGGCGACGGGAACGCCGAGAAACAGCAGGACGAGAACGAGGATGAAGAGAATGGCTGCGGTCATCTCGAATCAGTCCTTCAGCACGTTGCGGTTTTCAGCGACGAGATCTTCCGCCTCGTGTCCGGCGATGATCAGGTCGCGTTCGCCCGTCCATATCTGGATCATCGCCTGAAGGCCGCGGAATGCGAGAAGCGCGAGACCGACCGGCAGAATGAGATAGGCGATCCAGCGCTGGATCCGGTCCTGCAGTCCGAAGGTTTCCTGCATCCATTCCGGATAACGCAGATCATCGAGACCGATGCCGATCTGGAACATGCGGTTCCAGTAAAAGATGGCTCCGCCCTTGGTGTCGGCGCCGAACAGATTCAGCCACGACGCCCACAGCAGGGTGATCGCATAGGCAAACACGCAAAACGCGCCGAACAGCGCGGCGACGCGGAAAAGCCGCGCGGGAAACAACCGGATCACCGCATCGACGCCGAGATGCAAGCCGGCGCGCGCGCCATAGCTCATACCGAAAAGAATCATCCATGCGAACAGGATGCGGGTGAATTCAAGCGCCCCGCCCCACCCGGAATTGAAGCCGTAACGCGCAATGACCTGGGAGAAGGAGACAATGGTGATAAGCGCCAGCAGCACCGCCAGCACATTTTCCTCGAAACGAGCGATCGCTTCAGGATTAGCCCGTTCGACAAGAAAAAATATCACGACGACGAGCGCCATGATCCCGTAAATAATGAATTCCCCCATTTCGCCCTCCCCGTGACGAAGTCTTGGATGCCCGCAATCACGCGGGCATCCGGTTTATCCGGTGAACAATCAGCTGCTTGAGTTGGAATCCACAGCAGCCTGGATGACATCTTCACCAATGTCGTCCTTGAACTGGTCCCAGACGGGTCTCATCGTTTCGACCCAGACCTTGCGCTGCTCGGGCGTAAGCTCGCGAATTTCGCCACCCGCGGCGATGATGCCCTGCTTGGCCTGCTCATTGATTTCAGTTGCTTGGGCGTTGGCCTTCCGCACTTCTTCGGCGAAGATCGTCACGAACTGCTCGCGAACATCCTGAGGCAGGCTGTCCAGCCAGTCGGTCGAGGTGATCGCGAGATAGGTGAGAAGCTGGTGGTTGGTCTCGGTGACGCCATCCTGCACTTCAAAGAACTTCTGCTTGTAGATGTTGGACCACGTGTTCTCCTGACCGTCCACAACGCCGGTCTGCAATGCGCCGTAAACTTCCTTGAAAGCGAGTTTCTGGGCGGAGGCGTCCATCGCCTCGATCATGGCGACCGCGACGTCCGATGTCTGAACGCGGAACTTCAGGCCATGCGCGTCTTCCGGCGTCAGAAGCGGCTTGTTCGCCGAAAAATGCTTCAGGCCGTTATAGATATAGCCAAGACCGGTATAGCCCTTGTCCTCGACAGCGCCGAGCATCTCCTGTCCGACCGGGCCTTCCGTGAAGTTGTTGACTGCATCCATGGAAGAGAACAGGAACGGTAGGTCAAAGAGACGATACTTCTTTGTATAGGCCTCGAACTTGGAAAGCGAAGGCGCGGCGACCTGAACGTCGCCAAGCAGCAGGGCTTCCATCACCTTGTCGTCGTCGAACAGCGTGGAGTTCGCATAGACCTCCATGCAGGCCTTGCCGTTCATTTCTTCATTGATGCGCGCCGCAATCGCGTTGGCGGCGTCGCCCTTGGGATGGCCGCTGTCAGCAGTCACGTGGCTGAACTTGATGACGATTTCGCCATCGTCGCAGGCAGCCATCGCCTGACCTGCCGATGCGAAGAGTGCGATTGCCGAAACGGCGCCGAGTAATTTCTTCATAGTCTCCTCCAGAGAGCCCTGGCTCTTGCTGTTAGCGAACGGCTTTGGCCGTTCGACTTCATTTGCTCATCCGGCTCGGGGCCGGCTCGATACGTCATGCTGTTTCAGGGATGCGCTTCGATCTTCAGTGTCGATACGAAACTGCCCCTCCCGAAAGACAACGTGCCGTCGCCACATCTTAAGCAAGCATCATGCCAAACCCGGGGAGGCCCGGCAATTATCAAAATTTATGTATGAATCAGAAAGACTTGGGAAGATTGCGCCGTGTCGGACCGCACAGGCGCTACGGCGACATTGGGTAGCCTGCGACACAATCTGAAAGCGGCAATGGGTAGGATTCTACACATCGGCCTGTTCGTCTTGGCCGACGTCCTCCACATCTGCGGTCACGCCGAGTCGCTTCATCTTGTCGTAGAGCCCTTTTCGGGAAATTCCGAGCGCCTCGTACACCGGTCGCAACGCGCCGTTATGGCGCGCTATTTCAGCTTCGATCGCCGCCTTTTCGAAGGCGGCCACCCGCTCGGCCAGCGTCGCGTCCGGATTGCCGGCGACGTCTGACCGGTCGTCGAAACCCGACCACATACCAAGCACAAAGCGGTCGGCGTAGTTGCGCAGTTCCCGCACGTTGCCCGGCCAGTCATGCGACAGCAATTGCAGTTCCAGGGCGTGGTCGATCGGCGGTATCTCCCTTCGATACCGGGCGCGCGCGTCCCGCGCCAGGTGGAAGAACAGCAGCGGAATATCGTCCTTGCGATCCCTGAGCGGCGGCAGGGTGAGGGTCACCACGTTCAGCCGATAATAAAGATCGGAACGGAATGCGCCCTTGCGCCCTTCCGCCTCCAGGTCGAATTTCGTGGCGGCCACGAAGCGCACGTCGAGCGGAACGAGATCATTCGAGCCCAGTCGTTCAATGCAGCGATGCTCGATCGCTCGCAGCAATTTGGCCTGCAGGTCGAGCGGCATGGACTCGATCTCGTCGAGGAAGATCGTCCCGCCATTGGCGTGTTCGAGCTTGCCGATGCGCTGTTTCTGCGCCCCAGTAAAGGCGCCGGGTTCGTGTCCAAACAGTTCCGACTCGAAAATGTCGGCCGGCAGCGCAGCGCAATTGATGGCCACGAAATTGCCGCCGGAACGCGGGCTGTAATCATGCAGTGCGCGGGCGACGACCTCCTTGCCGGATCCGGTTTCGCCGACGATCAGCACATCGGCGTCGGTGTCCGCGACCGTGCTTATCTGACCGCGCAGTTTGACGATCGGCGCAGAGCGGCCGGCAAGCCGCTGGATCAGGTCGTGGCGTTGGTCCAGTTCATTGCGCAATGTCCGGTTTTCAAGGACAAGCCGGCGTTTCTCCAGCGCCCGCTCGACGACCGTGGACAATCTGGAGACGACAAAGGGTTTCTCGATAAAGTCATAGGCGCCGGCCCGCATCGCCTCGACCGCCATCTGCACGTCGCCATGCCCGGTGATCAGGATGACCGGGTAGGCGGAATCGACAGCAAGAATTTTCTTCAGCAGCGCCATGCCGTCGTCGCCCGGCATTCGAATGTCCGTGACGACCACCGCATAATCGTCACGCCCGAGCCGCGCGATAACGTCTTCCGAGCCCGCATGCGCCGTGACCGGCAGGCCCTCGAGTTCCAGCCCCTGGGCGAGCGCATGGCGCAAATCCTCGTCGTCGTCGACCAGATGAACTGTCGGGGAACCGTCGCTCACTACTCCGCCGCCTCCCTTTGGCTGTCGACGGACTGCAGCCACACCACGAACCGCGCGCCGCCGAGCGCGCTCTTTTCCAGAGAGATCCGTCCGCCGAAATCACGCACGATGCCGCTGGCGATCGAAAGACCGATGCCGATGCCGCTGCCGACGCTCTTGGTCGTGAAGAAGGGCTCGAACACGCTGTCGGCGTTCTCGTCGGACACGCCCGGCCCGTCGTCGTCCACGCAAGCGGCAACATTGCCCTCGTCGTCGCACGACAGGCTGACGACGATCCTGCCATGTCCCCTGTCTCCGATGGCGTCGACCGCATTGTTGATCAGATTGACGAAAACCTGCGAAAGGCGGATGCGTCCGCCGAGCACCTGAGGCAGGTCGTCCGGCGGGTTCCATTCGATCACGATGCCGGCCTTGTTCGCCCGCGGCTTCGTCAACATCAGGGCTTCGTCGACAATCGGGGCAAGCGTGACAGGCTTCACGCTCGTGCCGGGTTTGCGAGAAAAGGAAAGCAGGCTGCGCGACAGCCCCGCCATGCGATCGACCAGACCTGTAATGCGGCCGAGATTGTCGCGGACGCTGTCGATGCGATCCTTTTCGAGCAGCCTCACCGAATTGTCGGAATAGGTGCGGATCGCCGCAAGCGGCTGGTTGAACTCGTGGCTGAGCGCAGCGGACATCTGGCCGAGCGCGGCCAGTTTTCCGGCCTGAACAAGTTCGGCCTGGGCCTTGCGCAAGCGCTCTTCGGCCTGTCGCCTTTCGTCGATTTCCTGCGAGAGGGAGAGGTTGGTTTCGCGCAAGGCGCGGGTGCGTTCCCGGACCAGCCGCTCTAGCCTCAGCGCCGCCGATCGATCTCTGCGCATGCGCAGGATTTGCGCCTCGCGCCATTGCACGAGGGCGAACAGACCGGCGCCGATCAGCAACACCACGAGGCCGGCGATGACGCCGCCGACGAGGCTCGCCGAAAACAGCGGCCGCCTGTCGGTCAACACATGCAGCTGCCAGTCAAGAAGCGTCAGGTCTCGGGAAAGGTCGCTGCCCGGAAGCACGCTGTCCCCAACCCGATACCTCAGAGCCTCGCCGTTCACCGAGGCGAGGGAAGAAAACGGCTGCAGGCGCCATTCGGGTCGGTTGCTCAGGAAGACCGTGCCCGTACGGTCGATCACATAGACAGGATCCGGCGACAGCGACCAGGTCGCCTCCACCGCGTCGAAATTGACGTAGACGGCCACATGTCCGATCAGCCGGGAGCCTCGCCGGACGCCGAAGGCGAAAGCGTAGACGCGACGGCCGTCGCCAGTAATCAGCGCCTGGCGGCCGAGCCGGCCCTGCGCCGAAGCGTCAAGCAGAGCGCGTTGCTGTTCGTGTGATATGGGAAAGTCGTAATCGGCTGACGCCAGCACGCTGCCGTCTGGCCGCAAAAACGCCACGTCCTCTGCGCCCGACATGCCGGAAACCTCGATCGCCTTGCGCTTCGCCTCCGCCGCGTCGCCGGAGCCTTCGAAAAGCGCGATGACGGAATCTTCATGCGCCAACAAAGGCGGCAGCAATCGGTATTTGTCGAGGATTCCGGTCAGCGCCTCCGTCTGTACGGCGAGCGTTTCCGCCGCCCGGACCTGCAACTGTCTTTCCGCCTGCATGCGCAGGAACAGACCGCCGCCATAGGCGGCGGCGGCGCCGACGACGAACGTCAGGAGCAGGACCGCCAGCTGCAGCTGGCGAAACGACCTGCGAATGGTGTATCCGCTGACCATTCAGGCAATTTATGCAGTTTTTTCGCAGAACGCCATTGGCGTCAGGACGCGGTCAGGGCGCAGGCTTCTTCAGCGAGGCGGGTGATCGCCTTCCAGTCGCCGGCCGTGACGAGTTCCTTCGGCGCAACCCAGGAGCCGCCGACGCAGACGACATTGGGCAATGACAGATAGCTCTTTGCGTTGGCCGGCGTAATGCCTCCGGTCGGACAGAAACTGGTTCCCGCAAGCGGCGAGGACACGGATTTCAGGAAAGCGGCGCCGCCGGATTGTTCGGCCGGAAAAAACTTCATGACGCTGTAGCCTTCCTCGCGCAGGCTCATCACCTCGCTGACGGTCGCGGCGCCCGGAAGAAGCGGCACGGGCGCTTTGCGGGAGACGTCGAGCAGTTCCTGCGTCGTACCTGGCGTCACGATGAATTTCGAGCCGGCCCGCATCGCCTTTTCGAACTGCGCGGCGTTGAGAATGGTTCCCGAGCCAACCTCCGCGCCTTCAACCTCGTCAGCCACGGCGCGGATCGCATCGAGCGCCGCCTCTGTGCGCAAAGTGATCTCGATTGCCTTCAGACCGCCGGCGACGAGCGCGCGCGCCAGCGGAATGGCGGTCGCCACGCTGTCAACCGCAAGCACCGGTATGACCGGCTGCAAGGTCAGGATGGAAAGCAGTTTTTCGGTCTTCACGCCCATGTCGCCCCCGGCAAGTCATTGAAACACGCTATCGTCGATACCCCGCCATACCGGCCATGTCCATACAGGCGCAAGACAGGCGCGGGAGCGACGAACGGGGCGAAAGCGCGCAGAAGCTCACGCAACCGTTGCACATCCGCGTTTCCGGTTATATTGCAACGGCCATGAACACACACGTTACGACATCGCGCGCGACAGACCGTTTTCTGGTCGCCGCCCTCTATCATTTCACGCCGCTGCCGGATTTCGCGTCATTGCAGGCGCGCCTGCAGGAGGTTTGCGTGAACAATGGCGTGAAGGGCACGCTGCTGCTTGCGTCCGAGGGGATCAACGGAACGATCGCCGGACCGGACGACGGCATCCGCGCAGTCCTCGATCATCTGTGGTCGATTCCGGCGTTCAGCGGCCTGGAGCACAAGGAAAGCCGTGCTTCGGACATGCCGTTCAACCGGATGAAGGTGCGGCTCAAGAAAGAGATCGTGACGATGGGAGTCGAGGATATCGACCCCTTGAAAAGCGTCGGAACCTATGTCGATCCGCAAGACTGGAACGCGCTGATTTCCGACCCGGACACGATCCTTGTCGATACGCGCAACGATTACGAGGTCGCCATCGGGAAGTTCCGGGGCGCCGTCGATCCGGAGACGAAGTCGTTTCGCGAATTTCCCGGCTGGGTGCGCGACCACGAGGAAATGCGTGATAAACCCAGGGTCGCGATGTACTGCACCGGCGGCATACGGTGCGAGAAGGCGACCGCGTTTCTCAAGGCTGAAGGATACACCGAGGTCTTCCACCTGAAAGGCGGCATCCTGAAATATCTCGAAGAGGTCCCGGAAGAGGAAAGTCTCTGGGAAGGCGCCTGCTTCGTTTTCGACGAACGCGTCTCCGTCGAGCACGGCCTGAAAGAAGGGCCGCACACATTGTGCCACGCCTGCCGCCATCCGTTGACGCCACAGGAGACGCAGAGTCCGTTCTACGTCAAGGGCGTGAGCTGTCCGCATTGTCATGAATCCCGCAGCGAGGAAGACCGGGCGCGGTTCCGCGAACGCCAGAAGCAGATCGAGCTTGCGAAAAAGCGCGGCCAAAAACACATCGGCGAATAATAAAGGCGGCCGCAATGGCCGCCTTTCAGGGGTCGCTGACTACCTGAATCAGTTGTTGAAACCAACCATGTCGACCAGTTCGGAAGCCTTCTGGCGGTTCTTCGCGATCTCGTCGAGAGGCAGCGGATCGGGATGGATCTCGCCGAAGGATTTCACGATGTCAGACGGTTCGGCTTCCGGATAGACCGGATACTCGAAAACCTGTTCGGCATAGATCTCCTGGGCTTGTGGGCTGGCCAGAAATTCCATGAGCTGGAGCGCCGCGTCCTTGTTCGGAGCGTGCTTGGCGAGCGCCATGCCGGAAATGTTGACATGCGTTCCCCGAGCATCGGAGTTGGGAAACAGCACCTTGATGGCGTCGGCCCATTCTTTCTGTTCGGGTTCCTTGTCGTTGGTCATCATCAAACCAACGTAATAGGTGTTGCCGATGCCGAGATCGCACTCGCCGGCATAGATGCTTTTGGCCTGGGCGCGGTCATTTCCGGCGGGTTTGCGGGCCAGATTGTCTTTGACGCCTTTCAGCCATTCATCGGTCGCGGCCTCGCCATTGTGGGCGATCATCGAGGCGATCAGGCCGATATTGTAGCTGTGCTGGCCGCTTCGGATACAAATCTTGCCTTTCCATTTCGGATCGGCGAGCTCCTCATAGGTGATCGCGTCCTGCGCGACCCTGTCCTTCGAGGCGTAGACCACGCGCCCGCGGGTGGTGACCCCGAACCAGTGGCCGTCCGGATCGCGATACTGCGCCGGTATTGTGGAGTTGATGGCGTCGCTGTCGACGGCTTCGGTGACGCCTTCTTCCTTGGCGTTGCTGAGGCGGCTTATGTCGACGGTCAGAATGACGTCGGCCGGAGAGTTCTCGCCCTCGGCTTTCATCCGCTCCACCAGGCCCTTGTCGAGAAACAGAACATTGGTCTCGATGCCTGTCTTCTCTGTAAATGCGTCCAGCAGCGGCGCGATCAGGTCCGGCTGGCGATAGGAGTAGATATTGACTTCGTCCGCCAGGGCGACGCCCGCCGTGGCGGTCGCGAAGGCTGCGCAAAGAATCGTTTTCGTGAAGCTTTTTTTCATGGCGTTTCCCCTCGGTGATTTTCCTCACTGCAAAACAGGATAGTGATTGTCAATATTGACCGCAACAAAAACAAGATAATCACAATCATGTTATCTTGGTTCAGAAGAGCAAAAACCCATGCAGGGAGGATACCGCCATGGCCCGCTCGTTCGCCTTAAAACTTGACAGACGCAATCTAAATAAATAGAATGATTCTAAATTAGACACAGGTGAGAAGTCCCATGCGGGTGACCAAACAGACAAATTATGCAGTCCGGATACTGATGTACTGCGCTGCGAATCCTATGGAACTCAGCCGCGTGCCGGAGATCGCGAAAGCTTACGGCGTTTCGGAACTGTTCCTCTTCAAGATCCTGAAACCGCTGGTGAGAGCCCGGTTGATCGAGACCGTCCGCGGACGAAACGGCGGCATCAAGCTGGCGCGCCCGGCGGAGGAGATCACCCTCTTCGACGTGGTGCGCGAAACCGAAGACAGTTTCGCCATGGCCGAATGTTTTGAAAACGAGTCCGCCGATTGTCCGCTGGTCGACAGCTGCGCCCTGAACACGGCGTGGCGGGATGCGCTCAACGCCTTTCTCATGTCCCTTTCGAAACACACGATCGCCGACCTTTCGGCTTCGCGTTTCGACATTGTCGGACGACTGGGCATTCCGACGGAACAGCCCCTGGCCGCCGCGGCGCGCTGACAGGGATTTCGCCCCTGCCCGCCTGAGCGCCGACAGGGGCGTTTTCATTTTATGATTTCAGCTTAAAGAACCTGGCTGAGCTTCATTGCGACGCCCATATCGCCCTCGATTTTGAGCTTTCCCTGCATGAAGGCAGCCGTCGCGTCGAGGTCTCCGGCGACGATTGATTCCAGATCTTCGAGGCTGAGACTGATCGTGCAATCGGCGTCCTTGTCTTCCGTGGTGACCGTCTGGTGGTCGATGACCAGAACGCCATCGTCGCCGCAGTCGAATTTCACGACATTGCTAAAGGAACCCTGCTCTACGCGGGGCCGAATGGTGTCGGCGATATCGGAAATGCTCATTCGTCGTCTCCTCTGAGGTGATGTGTTGTCGGGCGGCATATAATCGTCATCGCGGTCCGGCGCCAAGTAGGCCGTCAAAAAATTATGACGTTGACGTAAAGGTAAATGAGTGGAATTCTCCTTTCGCCGGGAGGAAGGCCAATGAAATTCACGGACGAGCACCGACAACTGGGCGCGACGGTCGCCCGGTTCGTCGAGACGGAAATCAATCCGCATGTCGACGCGTGGGAGGACGCGGAGCAGTTTCCCGCCCACGAGCTCTTCGGCAAGCTGGGACAACTCGGCCTTCTGGGCATCAAATACGACACCGCCTGCGGCGGCCTCGGGCTCGATTTTTCCTATTCCATGGTAATGGCCGAGGAACTCGGCGCAGTCCATTGCGGCGGCGTGCCGATGGCGATCGGCGTCCAGACGGACATGTGCACGCCCGCGCTCGACCGCTTCGGTTCAGATGAACTGAAGCAGGAGTGGCTGACGCCATCGATCGCCGGCGAACTGGTCGGCTGCATCGGCGTGTCGGAAGCCGGCGGCGGCTCGGACGTCGCAGCCCTCAGGACAACAGCCGTTCCGGATGGTGACGATTACATCGTCAACGGTTCGAAGATGTGGATCACCAACGGTATGCAGGCCGACTGGTGCTGCCTGCTCGCCAATACCGGCGAAGGTCCGGCCCACCGCAACAAGTCGCTGATCATCGTGCCGCTCGATTCGAAAGGCGTCACACGACAGAAAATCCACAAGATCGGCATGCATTCATCCGATACGGCCGAACTCTTCTTCGACGATGTGCGCGTGCCGAAGCGCAACCGCATCGGCCAGGAGGGCATGGGCTTCACCATGCAGATGCAGCAGTTCCAGGAGGAGCGCCTCTGGGTGGCGGCCTCCAGCCTGAAGTCGCTGGACCGGCTGATCGACGAGACCATCGCCTACACGCGCGAGCGCCGCGCCTTCGGCAAATCCGTCCTCGACAACCAGGTCGTCCATTTCCGGCTGGCCGAACTTCGCACGGAGGTCGAGAGCCTGCGCGCGCTGACCTGGCGGGCCATCGAAGACTATGTCGATGGCAATGACGCCACGCGGCTCGCCTCCATGGCGAAACTGAAATGCGGCAGGCTCTATCGCGAAGTCGCCGACGCC
The DNA here is from genome assembly GCF_019492055.1 of Flavimaribacter sediminis. Classification (GTDB taxonomy): domain Bacteria; phylum Pseudomonadota; class Alphaproteobacteria; order Rhizobiales; family Rhizobiaceae; genus Flavimaribacter; species Flavimaribacter sediminis. The sequence goes on from NZ_JAICBX010000003.1 coordinate 674,149, forward strand.
TGCCTGCAATATTGGGGCGGCATGGGCTTCACCGCCGACAATCCGGTGAGCCGCGCCTATCGCGACGGTCGCCTCGGCTCCATCGGCGGCGGCGCCGACGAGATCATGCTTGGCATCATCTGCAAACTCGAGGGAACCTTGCCGGCAGGCCGTTAATTGCCTCTTCAATTCGAGAGCATGGCGACACGGCTGGCCTGTTACATCATCCAGAACACCTGAGCAGGACCGGCGCAACACTCCGTCAGCGACGTTACACCGAGCTGGATAAAAAAATTCCGCTCCCTTCACAATGTCGCCCGTCACGAAAAGCCGATACACTCATAAAGTGCGCGTCATCCCCATCCCGGAAGAGGACAATCACACATGACCACCCCCATGGACGCCATTCTGGTCAAACGTTCCTCTGTCGAAGCCGCGAAGGCGGGAGCGGACACCAAATCGCTTGCTTACGATGTTTTCGATTTCGTCCATGCCATGATCTGGGACGGATATTACGAGAGCAATCAGATCAATCCCAAAGCTGTCGCTCTCTATCACGTCGAGAAATATTATGGAGAGGTCATGAACGGCGGACACAGTCAGTTTATTCACAACACCGCCGCCGCCGGACACTCCTGGAACGATGCTCTCGAAGCGCTGCAGGCGATGGGCGCCTCGAAACATGAAGACATTCTCCGCCGGATGATTTCCTGGGTCGAAGAAAATCCTGAGGAAGCCGAAAAACAAACCGGCTTCACGGGAGGTATTGCACCCTATCTCGACCAACTGGATGAGGAATTTTACGAGGTGAACAGGGAATCGCCGTTGACGGACATGACTTCGCAATGGGCGCTTGGCTGGGACGAACTCAGGGCTGTCGATGACGACGCGTTTGAACGAGAACTCATCAAACTCACCAAGCTCAATCCCAATCGCTCAAGAGAAATGGCGTCAAGGAGGATCGACTGGCTGAACCGGCAGATCGCCGAATGGCTGTATGCCTCCACCGGCATGGCCGCCGCTGCTGTCCCCGGCGACGGCGGACGTCGATACCTCTACAGCCCGCTGGATGCAGAGGCGGATGGGCTGGATATATTGATCTGCAAGATCGATACGCTCGACAAGACGCGATGGGCTGTCGTCTCGGATTCCTGGACGAGAATTTACGAATTCCTGGAAGAAGACTCACAAGGGAAATCGCAGGATGGACTGGAAGACGATATCCATTCAGCGATTCGGCAAAAGGCTGCAGCATGGTACGGACGGGGCCATGCGGGAGCACAGCTGTCTGAAGTCGAAGCCGCCCGGACAGAAGACATCATCAATCTTGCGATTTCTCACAACGCCGCCGTCGCACTCGATCTTCTATTGAGGAACGCCGACTACGAATCAGAAACCCAGGTTTTCGTATCGGCCGTCCGCAAGTCGCGCATCTGGCCCGCGCCCGCGAGCGTCGAATGGGCGATCATCATCAAGGACGAATTGCTGACCGCCAGAACCTCGGCGATTGGCGCCTCGCTCACCCGCGAGAATTCCGACGGAACGACGCTCATGCTCACTGTCGACGCGCGCCAGATCGCAAAACATCATATTTGGTCCGTCGGCGATCACTAACCACAAGCGTCCTTGGTCGCGAATACCGTTTGTGCATCGCCGCCGTTTATGAAACCATTGCGGCCCAAACGCAGTTTCCAGTAGTTGACATGTCAATCAAAGCCTCAATCTATCATCTCACCCATTACCGTTACGACCGTCCCGTGTCGCTTGGCCCGCAGATCATCCGTCTGCGTCCGGCGCCGCACAGCCGCACGCGGGTCATCTCGCATTCGCTGAAGGTCGCGCCGACGAAGCACTTCGTGAATCACCAGCAAGACCCGTACGGCAACTGGATGGCGCGGTTCGTGTTTCCCGAACCGGTCAGGGAATTCAAGATCGAGGTCGACCTGGTCGCCGACATGACGGTCTACAATCCGTTCGATTTCTTCGTCGAGGAAAGCGCCGAGGAATGGCCCTTCGACTACAGCGAGGACCTGTCGCCGGATCTCGTCATCTATCGCACGCCCGAAGCGGTCGGACCGCTTCTGGCCGACTACATGAAGTCGATCGACCGCTCGATCGAACGCACGGTCGATTTCATCGTCAATCTCAACGCGCGCCTTTCCGGCGACATCGGCTACGTCATTCGCATGGAGCCCGGCGTCCAGACCCCGGAAGAGACCCTGGAGCGGAAAACCGGCTCCTGCCGCGACACGAGCTGGCTGCTCGTCCAGATTTTACGCAACCTCGGATTTGCGGCGCGGTTCGTGTCGGGATACCTGATCCAGCTCAAACCGGATCTGGTGTCGCTCGACGGTCCGCCCGGCACCGATCATGACTTCACCGACCTGCACGCCTGGGCCGAGGTCTACCTTCCCGGCGCAGGCTGGATCGGCCTCGACCCGACATCCGGGCTTCTGACCGGGGAGAGCCACATACCGCTGGCCGCCACCCCGCACTATCGCAACGCCGCGCCGATATCCGGCATGGCGAGCGCCGCCGAAGTCGACTTCGCCTTCGACATGCAGATCAGGCGCACGGCCGAACATCCGCGCATCACCAAGCCGTTTTCGGAGGAAGCCTGGGCGGATCTCGACCGACTGGGACATGAAGTCGACCAGTCGCTCGCCGCCGGCGACGTGCGGTTGACCATGGGCGGCGAACCGACCTTCGTCTCGATCGACGATTTCGAAGCCGACGAATGGAACACCGAAGCCGTCGGACCAACCAAGCGCGAATTCGCCGACAAGCTCATACGCCGCCTGCGCGACCGTTTCGCGCCCGGCGGCTTCCTGCACTACGGCCAGGGCAAGTGGTATCCCGGCGAAACCTTGCCGCGCTGGACCTTCTCGCTCTACTGGCGCAAGGACGACAAGCCGATCTGGTCCGACGAAAATCTGATCGCCGCCGAGAAGACCGACGCGGAAGCGACGCCGGCGCAGGCGGAAATCCTGCTGAAGACCATCGCGGACGAACTCGGCGTCGACGACGGTTTCGTTGCTCCGGCTTTTGAGGATCCCGCGGAGTGGATCGTCAAGGAAGGCAATCTGCCCGAGAACGTGACGCCCGAGAACTCGAAACTGAAGGATCCGGAAGAACGTTATCGCATTGCGCGGGTGTTCGAACGGGGTCTCACCGAGCCTTCGGGCTACGTCCTGCCGATCCAGCGCTGGCAGGCGAAAGCCGGCGGACCTCGCTGGCAGACCGAGAAATGGAAGACCCGGCGCGGCTACCTCTATCTGGTGCCGGGCGACAGTCCCGTCGGCTACCGGCTGCCGCTTGGAACATTGCCCTATATTCCGCCGTCGCAGTTTCCCTACATCAATCCGGCCGACCCGACCGAAGAGCGCGGGCCGCTGCCTGATTTCGAAACGCAGGACGGCGTCGCCGCAGAGCAAGGCGCGCGCGCCCAGCCCATGGCCTCCTTCAACGCTATAGAGCCGGGTCAGCAGATCGTCGAACAGCATATCGGCGAACTGGACGGCGCGGTGCGCACGGCCATGTCGGTCGAGCCGCGCGACGGACGTCTCTGCGTATTCATGCCGCCGCTCGAGAAGGTCGACGATTACCTCGAACTCGTGGCCGCCGCGGAAGCCGCCGCCCGCAAGCTTGGCATGCCCGTTCATATCGAAGGCTACGCGCCGCCCGGCGATCCGCGCATGAACGTCATACGCGTTGCGCCCGATCCGGGCGTGATCGAGGTCAACATCCACCCGGCCGAAAGCTGGAGCGAGTGCGTCTCGATTACCGAAGCCATCTACGAGGAAGCGCGGCAAACGCGCCTCGGCGCCGACAAGTACATGATCGACGGCAAGCACACCGGCACCGGGGGCGGCAACCACGTCGTCGTTGGCGGCGGCAAGCCGGCGGACAGCCCGTTTCTCCGGCGTCCCGATCTTCTCAAGAGCCTGATTTTGCACTGGCAGCGTCACCCGAGCCTGTCCTACCTGTTTTCCGGTCTGTTCATCGGCCCGACGAGCCAGGCGCCCAGGATCGACGAGGCGCGCCATGACAGTCTCTACGAACTGGAGATCGCCCTCTCCCAGATACCCGCGCCCGGCGAGGGCGACGCGCCGCTCCCCTGGCTGGTCGACCGGCTGCTGCGCAACATCATGGTCGACGTGACCGGCAACACCCACCGCGCCGAGATCTGCATCGACAAGCTCTATTCACCGGACGGGCCGACCGGACGGCTTGGCCTCGTCGAGTTCCGCGGCTTCGAGATGCCGCCGGATGCGCGCATGAGCCTCGCCCAGCAGGTGCTGATACGCGCGCTGATCGCGCGCATGTGGCACAGTCCCATCGGCGGAAAGCTGACGCGATGGGGCACGGTGCTGCATGATCGTTTCATGCTGCCGCATTTCGTGTGGGAGGATTTTCTGGACGTGCTGAGGGATCTCGGCGAACACGGCTTCCGCTTCCGGCCGGAATGGTACGAGGCGCAGGCCGAATTCCGTTTCCCGTTCTGCGGCGAGGTCGAATATGAGGGTGTGAACCTCGAACTGCGGCAGGCGCTGGAGCCCTGGCATGTTCTCGGCGAGACCGGAGCAATCGGCGGCACGGTGCGCTACACTGACAGTTCGGTGGAGCGCCTGCAGGTCAAGCTGACGACGACGGACCCTGACCGTTATATCGTCGCCTGCAACAAGCGGCCGGTGCCGATGAGCAAGACAGGCGCGGGCGGCGTGGCCGTGGGCGGGGTGCGGTACAAGGCCTGGCAGCCGGCAATGGCCCTGCATCCGGTGCTTCCCGTCAACGCCCCGCTGACCTTCGACATCTTCGACAGCTGGACCGGGCGGGCGCTTGGCGGCTGCGTCTATCACGTGGCGCATCCGGGCGGCCGCAATTACGAGACGTTTCCTGTCAACGGCAACGAGGCTGACGCGCGCCGTCTTGCGCGTTTCGAGGCGCTCGGCCATACTCCGGGTGCCTATGCGCCGCAGCCGGAGACGCCGCATGGAGAATTTCCTCTGACACTCGACCTCCGGCGGTCACCCGGATTCTGATCACATGCCCGTTCAAGGCGCCGCGCCGACTCCAGACGCAATTGCCCGGTTGCTTTCAGGCTACCGGACGATGCCCGGCGTGCCGGATGAACTGATGAGCGAGGCCGGCGCCGTCCGGCCCGTCTGGCTGAACTTGCTCGAGACGCTGTCGACCATGACGACGGACGAGCTCTCCGCGCGCATGGCGCGCGGCGACCAGTATCTGCGCGACGCCGGCGTCTTCTACCGGCAATACGACGCCGACAAGGTTTCCGAACGCGACTGGCCGCTCAGCCACATGCCGGTTCTGATCGACGAGGACGAGTGGACGAAGATCAGCGCCGGGCTGGTCCAGAGAGCCGACCTCCTGGAAAAGGTGATCGCGGACATTTACGGCGAAAACCGTTTGGTGGCCGACGGCCACATTCCCGCCGATCTGGTCGCCAACAATCCGGAATGGCTGAGGCCGCTGGTCGGCGTCGAGCCGCGCTCCGGCCATTTCCTGCATTTTCTCGCTTTCGATATCGGCCGCGGGCCCCAGGGCCAGTGGTGGGTGATCGGCGACCGCACGCAAGCGCCGTCCGGCGCCGGCTTCGCGCTGGAAAACCGGATCGCGACGACCCGCGTCTTCGCCGAAACCTACGCCAGCTCCCATATCCATCGCGTCGCGGGCTTCTTCCGCACCTTTCGCGACAGCATGCTGGCGCTGCGCGGCGGCGACGAGGGCCGGGTCGGCATTCTGACGCCCGGCCTGATGAACGACACCTATTTCGAACACGCCTATATCGCCCGCTATCTCGGCTTCATGCTGCTGGAGGGCGAAGACCTGACCGTGACCAATGGCGAACTGATGGTGCGCACGGTCGCCGGCCTCAGACCGGTCAGCGTGTTGTGGCGACGCCTCGACGCCGTCTGGGCCGATCCTCTGGAACTGGACGAGAATTCCCGCATCGGCACGCCGGGACTGCTCGGCGCAATCCGCGCCGGCAATGTCACGATGGTCAATGCGCTCGGCTCCGGCATTCTGGAGACCCGGGCGTTCCTCGCCTTCCTGCCGCGTATCAGCGAGGCGATCAACGGCGAGGCGCTGTCGATGCCGAATATTGCGACATGGTGGTGCGGCCAGCAGGCCGAGCGCGACTACGTCAAGGCGAACGCCTCGGCCATGACCATCGGCAACGCCTACGCGACCCGGCTCCTGTCGGATTTCGATGATGTTTCGGCAATCGGCGGCGCGTTCAACCGCGAGATCGGTCAGTCCCTGGAAGACTGGATAGACCAGGGCGCCGGTGAACTTGTCGGACAGGAAGCCGTCATGCTGTCCACAACGCCCGCCTTCCAGGACGGAAACCTGACGCCGAGGCCGATGAGCCTGCGCGTATTCCTGATGCGGACGGCCGACGGCTGGCAGGTCATGCCAGGCGGCTTCGCCCGCATCGGCAAATCGGACCGCAGCGCGGCGCTCGCCATGCAGCAGGGCGGGTCGGCGGCCGATGTCTGGATTGTCTCGAAAAACCCGGTTCCGAATGACACGATGCTGTCGCCGGCGGCGGCGTCGTTCATGCGCAAACAGACCAGCGCGCTTCCAAGCCGCTCCGCGGACAATCTGTTCTGGATGGGGCGCTATGTGGAGCGGGCGGAAAACATGATCCGTCTTTTCAGGGCCTACCACGTGCGATTGTCGGAAGCCGAGGGCGCCGGCACGCCGCTGCTCCAGTCGCTGCATGACTATCTCAAGGGCATGGGCTCCGATCCGGACGCCGCCTTTCCCGAAGGAATCGTCGCCACGCTGCAATCCGCCTCGCACGCCGCCGGCAATGTGCGCGACCGATTTTCCGTCGATGGCTGGACGGCCCTCGACGATCTGACGCGCGCCGTCGAAGACATGCAGAGGCACGCGCTGCCCGGCGCCGACATGGCCGGCTCCATGAGCGTTCTGCTGCGCAAGCTCTCCGGCTTTTCCGGGCTTGTCCACGAAAACATGTACCGCTTCACCGGATGGCGTTTCCTGAGCATCGGCCGTTCGCTTGAACGGGCGGGCGCGCTGCTCGGCGCGCTCGCCTGGTTTGCCGACGAGGCGGCGCCCGACGGCGGTTTCGACCTTGTCATCGAGATTGCCGACAGCTCAATGACCCACCGCCGGCGCTACGCGGTTGCGACAAACCGGTCGACCGTCGTCGATCTTCTGGCTCTCGATCCGCTCAATCCGCGCTCGGTCATTTACCAGCTGAACGACATCAACACCCATATCGGCTTTCTGCCGGGCGTCGATCCGCACCAGCGATTGACCCCCTTGCAGCGCGCCGTGCTCGAGGCCCAGACGAGCCTTTCACTGAAAACGACCGATACGGTTGGCACGGACGAATTGCTCGAACTCGGACAGAAGGTGACAGCCATATCCGAGCGTCTGGCCGCGGCCTATCTGAGGTAGACCATGTTCTACGACATCACGCTCCGTATTGAATATGTCTACGACCATGACGCCGATTCCAGCCGGCACATGGTGCGGCTCTATCCGGCCGACCTGCCGGGAAAACAGCGGCCCGTGGCTGCCAATATGACGGTGAAGCCGAAACCCGGAGAATGGATTAACCGGTTCGACTATTTCGGGAACAACTTCATCGAACTGGCCTTCACCGAAGCCCATCATGAAATCGCCTTCACGGTTCAGTCGCGGGTGGAGATGTTCGAGACGAGCCCGCTGTTCGACATGTCGCCGCGCCTCTCCGAACTCGGACGCGACATCGCCGCGCAGACACGGCTCGAACCCTGGTCGCCGCATAATTTCGTCGGTCCCTCGCCCCGTGTTGTCCTGGACGAGGCGACGCGCCGCTATGCGCAAGAGGTTGTGGGCGGCGATCCGAATGCGCTGCAGGCCGTGCGGGCGATCGGAACGGCGCTGCATCGCGACATGCGGTTCGATCCGGAGGCGACGACCGTCGACACGCCGATGCTGGAGGCGTTTCACGCCCGCAACGGCGTCTGCCAGGATTTCACCCACATCATGATTTCCTGCCTGCGCGGCATCGGAATTCCCGCCGGCTATGTCAGCGGTTTTTTAAGAACCATCCCGCCGCCCGGGCAGCCGCGGATGGAAGGCGCGGACGCCATGCACGCCTGGGTGCGCGCCTGGTGCGGCTCGGAAATCGGCTGGGTCGAATATGATCCGACCAATGCGGTCGCCGCGAACACCGATCACGTGGTGATCGCACGGGGGCGCGATTATTCCGACATCGCGCCGGTGCGCGGCGTCATGCGCAGCTACGGAGACCACAAGACGACCCAGTCTGTCGACGTCGTGCCCGTGGAATAATGACATAAGTCATCTGACTGACTCTTGACTAATCCCCGATTTCCTTTTCGGCGTTGAACAACCTGACCAGCGGCCGCATGGCGAGCACGCCGAGAAACGGGCCGATGGCGAGGCACGCCATAAGCGTCGGCCAACCGAAAGCGGCCGCGAATAGCGGCGTAATCTGTACCGTCGCCACCGTCAGCAGGAAACCGAGAGCCGTTTGCAGCGTCAGCAGGCTTCCGGCCCACTCGGGCGGGACGAAATCAGCGACCAGCGCCGAGAATTGCGCCGAATCCGGAATAACCGCGATGCCCCACAACACGAACAGCGCGAACGTCAACGCCGGCGGTCCGCCGAAACTGAACGCCGTGAGGATGGCGAGCGATCCACTGGCGATCATGGCGATGATCGCGACCCGCGCCTTGCCGATCCTGTCTGCATAAAGGCCGGCGATTACGCAGAACGGAGCGCCCGCCGCGATAGACACGAAGGCCGTCAGCTTGCCCAGACTGCGCGCCGCGTCCGGGTCGAGCGTGAGCGCATAGGAGGCGGTCGCCGCCGCCGCGCCCCAGGCCCACAGGACGTAGAGTTCCCACATATGGCCGAAATAGCCGAGATAGGCCGAGCGCACCCGCGGATCCGTCCACGCCAGCCGGATGGCCTCAGGGCGGAAAGCGGGCGCGCGGCGATGATAGGGACCGAGTTCGGAAATCAGCACAAGGCATCCGCCGGCTGCGGCAAGCAGCGAGCCGGCGCCGAGCGCCATGCGCCAGTCGGCCCCGCCGAGAAAGGCAAGACCGTAAGGGACGGATTTCCCAAGCGTCAGCGTGCCGACGAGGATCCCGACCAGCAGCCCCCGGTCCCGCAACCCCCATCCGACAGTGATTTTCATGCCGACCGGATAAACGCCAGCCATCAGCGCGCCGGTCGCGAAGCGCAGCAAAACCGCTCCAAATCCGTCGATCGGGATGACCAGCAGCAGCGCATTGGCGCCAGCCGTTGCAATCGCGCAAGTCGCCAGCACCTTTCGCGGATCCAGCCGGTCGGCGAGCCCCGAAAAGGCGATCGACAGGGCGCCGACGACGAACCCCGCCTGCACAACGCTCGAAAGCAGCGATTGACGGGCCTTCGTCAGCCCGGCCTCGGCGGTGATTTCAGGCAGGATCGCCGCCGTCATGAACCACAGGCACATGCCGGACGCGGTAGCCACAAGAAGATACAGAAGCGTGCGCGCCTTGGGAGTCATCGACTGCAATGCCTCAGGAATTGAACGGCGCAACCATACAGCGACGCGCGAATGAACTAAACCGGAATGTAGGAGGCCTTCTTGATTTCCTTCAGCACCACATTGGTCTTGACGTGGGCGATCCCCGGAATGCGAAACAGGAACGTTTCGAGAAAACTGTTATAGGCGTCCAGATTCCGGCAGATCACCTTCAGATGATAGTCGGCGTCGCCAGTGGTCGAGAGACACTCCAGCACTTCCTCGCGCGCCATGACCCTGGCGATAAAATCCTCCACATGGCTGCTGTCCTGGCGGGCGAGACTGATATGCACGACGGCCTGGAACCCCCAGCCGGCTTTCGCGCTGTCGACAACAGCCGCGTAACGCTCGATAATCCCCGCCTTTTCCAATGCATTGACGCGCCGCCAGCAGACCGAGGCCGACAGGCCGACCTTCTCGGCCAGCACCTGGTTCGACATGCGGCCGTCCTGTTGAAGTAGCCTCAGGATCTGGCTGTCGCGGCTGTCCAGATTATCAATCGTCATACATATCTTTCATATTTTCGGCAGTTTCCGGTAAAATTATCCAAAATTGACAGAGGTTCAAGCAAGATTGAAAGATATATCCAGCATATTAGGCTAGAATTGTTCCAATATACTTTTCAGACGCCAGGGAGCAGGCGCATGACCGCAGCATCACCGCAATTCGATAGCGACTACACCCTCGACCATCGCTATGACCGGAGCGAAGGTCGCGTCTATCTGACAGGCACACAGGCGCTCGCCCGCATCCTGCTCGACCAGGCCGCGCGCGACCGCGCCGCCGGCCTGAACACGGCGGGCTTTGTCTCCGGCTATCGCGGATCGCCGCTCGGCGGCGTCGATCTCGAACTCTGGCGCATCAAAAACCGGCTGAAGGATAACCACATCGAGTTTCTTCCGGCCGTGAACGAGGACCTCGCCGCAACCGCCATGCTCGGCTCGCAGCAGGTCGAGACCAGTCCCGACAGGCAGGTCGACGGCGTTTTCGGCCTTTGGTACGGCAAGGGCCCCGGCGTCGACCGGGCTGGCGACGCCCTCAAGCACGGCAACGCCTACGGTTCCTCTCCCCATGGCGGCGTTCTCGTCGTCGCCGGAGACGATCACGGCTGCGTCTCGTCTTCCATGCCGCATCAGTCGGACGTCGCCTTCATGGCCTGGTTCATGCCAACGCTGAATCCGGCGAGCATTGGCGAATATTTGCAGTTCGGCGAATATGGCTACGCGCTCAGCCGCTATTGCGGCATGTGGGTCGGCTTCAAGGCAATCTCCGAGACGGTGGAGGCGGCAGCCTCCTTAGAGTTGCGCCCTTCACGGCAGTTCGTCTCGCCCGATCACGCCATACCGGACACTGGCCTGCACTATCGCTGGCCGGATCTGCCCGGCCCGCAGATCGAGGAGCGCATGGAGGCGAAAAAAGAGGCGGTCTTCGCCTTTGCCGAGGCCAATCCCGTCGACCGCCGGATTTACGGCGTCGGGAACGCCAGCTTCGGCATCGTCACCACCGGCAAGGGCCACCTCGACCTGATGGAGGCGATGCGGCTTCTGGGTCTCGACGAAGCCGCCTGCCGGTCGATCGGAATCGACATCTACAAGGTCGGCATGGTCTGGCCGCTTGCGCGCCGCGACGCGCTGGATTTCGTGCGCGGCAAGCGCGAGGTGCTGGTGATCGAGGAAAAGCGCGGCATCATCGAAAGCCAGTTCAAGGAATATTTCTATGACTTCCCGGGCGACAAGCCGGACCACATGGTCGGCAAGCGCGACGAGGACGGAAACCGTCTCGTGCCCTGGACCGGCGAACTCTCTCCGATGCAGCTCGCGCCGATCGTCGCCGGCCGCCTCGACCGGCTGTTCGGCACGGACGAATACGGCAGGCGGGCGGCGCAGCTGACCGGGGCCGCAAGTCAGCCCATCGAAATCAGGGCCGGCGCGCGCACGCCCTATTTTTGCTCCGGCTGCCCGCACAACACTTCCACGAAGGTCCCGGAAGGATCGAAGGCGCTCGCCGGCATCGGCTGCCACTTCATGGCGAGCTGGATGGATCGCGAGACATCCTCCCTCATCCAGATGGGCGGCGAAGGCGTCAACTGGGCCGCCTCGTCGAAATTCACCGGCAACGGCCACATCTTCCAGAATCTCGGCGAAGGCACCTGGTATCATTCCGGCTCCATGGCGATCCGGCAGGCGATTGCCGCCGGCGCCAACATCACCTACAAGATCCTGTTCAACGACGCCGTCGCCATGACCGGCGGCCAGCCTGTGGACGGTCCGGTCAGCGTCGAGACCATCGCCCATGAAGTGCGCAGCGAGGGCGTGGAGCGCATAGCGCTGGTCTCCGACGAACCGGAGAATTTTTCCCTGTCCAAGCTGCCTGCCGGCGTGACCCTGCACCATCGAAAGGACCTCGACCCGGTGCAGAGGGAACTGCGGGAGGTGAAAGGCGTCTCCGTGCTGATCTACGCCCAGACCTGCGCCACGGAAAAACGCCGCCGCCGCAAGCGCGGAACGATGGAGGATCCGGAGCGCTTCGTCGTCATCAACGACCTCGTCTGCGAGGGATGCGGCGACTGTTCCGTCCAGTCCAACTGCCTCAGCGTCGAACCGAAGGAGACGCCTTTCGGCCGCAAGCGCCAGATCAACCTGTCGACCTGCAACAAGGATTTCAGCTGCCTCGACGGCTTCTGCCCGAGCTTCGTCACCGTTGAGGGCGCCAAACGCCGCAAGACCCGGCCCGATGTGGTCGACAGTTCCGGCCTTGTCTCGCTGCTCGACCAGCCGCAGCTCCCCGCTCTCGATGAACCTTACGACCTGCTGGTCACCGGCGTCGGCGGCACCGGCGTCGTCACCGTCGGCGCGCTCATCACCATGGCCGCCCATCTTGAAAACAAGGGGTCTTCGGTGCTCGACTTTACCGGTTTCGCACAAAAATTCGGACCGGTCCTGAGCTACATCCGCATCGGCGAGACGCCGGACGCGATCAACCAGGTGCGCATTGACAGCAACGCAGCCGACGCGCTGATCGGCTGCGACATCGTCGTCGCCTCCTCGCCTCAGGCCTCGGCGACCTACCGACCCGGCATGGCGGCCGTTCTCAATCTCGCCGAAATGCCAACGGGCGAGATTGTCCGCTCCCGCGACGCCGACCTCGCGGTCGACCGCCGCGTCGAGGCGATCAGGCGCGCCATCGGTCGCGACGACATTGCCTCAGTGGACGCCAACGCGCTGTCCACGCGCCTGCTGGGCGACACCGTTTTCGCCAATGTGATGATGCTCGGCATGGCCTGGCAGGCGGGGCTTGTCCCGGTTTCGCTGGCTGCGCTCATGCGGGCGATCGAACTGAACGGCGTCGCCGTCGAAACCAACAGGAAGGCCTTCGACTGGGGCCGCATCGCGCAGGCGCGGCCGGATCTCGTACCGGGCGACGCGGACGAACAGCCGACCATCGAGACGCTGGAGCGCACGATCGCCCGCCGTGAGGCGTTTCTCGAAGACTATGCGAACCGGAAATACGCCGAACGCTATCGCGCCCTCGTCGATCGCGTCCAGGCGCGCGAGAAGGAGCAGGGAACCGAAGGCGTCACGGAAGCCGTCGCCCGGTCCCTCTTCAAGCTGATGGCCTACAAGGACGAGTACGAAGTTGCGCGTCTGCATGCGCGTCCGGCGTTTCTGGAGGAACTGAAGGAGAAATTCGAAGGCGATTTCCGCATCCACTACCATCTTGCGCCGCCGCTTGTGCCTTCCGAAAAAGACTGGCGCGGGCGGCCGCCCAAGCGCGCCTTCGGCCCGTGGATGCTCTCGGCGTTCCGGGTCCTCAAACATATGAAAGGCCTGCGCGGCACGCCGCTCGATCCGTTTGGATACACGCAGGAGCGCCGCATGGAGCGAGACCTGATAGTCTGGTACGGTAGGATTGTCGAAACCTGCCTGAATGGTCTCGACCGCGACAATCAGCGCCAGTGGCGCGCGGCGCTTGCGCTGCCGATGGACATAAGAGGCTATGGACCCGTCAAGCAAGAAGCGGTAGCAAGGGTCCGAACAGACATGACCCGTCGGCTTTCGGAACTGAACACGTCACCGCAGCCGGCGCCCAGCGCAGCAATCAGGGAATTGCACAATGTTTGAAAACGTACAGGCCGCGCCCGCCGACAAGATCCTCGGGCTGATGATGCAGTTTCGCGAGGATCCGCGGGATAACAAGCTCGACCTCGGCGTCGGCGTCTACAAGGACAGCCATGGCGACACGCCGGTTCTGGCCGCCGTCAAGTCGGCCGAATTGCGCCTGTTCGATTCCCAGAAGACCAAGGCCTATGTCGGGGTCCAGGGCGACAAGGAGTTCTGCGCCGAGATGGCGTCGCTGGTGCTTGGCGACAGCGTGTCCATGGACAGGGCGCGGATCTGCCAGGCCCCGGGCGGCACCGGCGCGCTGTCGATCCTTTCCATGCTGATCGGACGCACGGCGCCGGATGCGACCGTCTGGCTCTCCGATCCGACATGGCCGAACCACATGCCGCTGCTCAAGAACGCGCGTCTGAAGACGCAGCAATACCCCTATTACGACACCAAGAACGGCAAGCTGCTGTTCGACGGGATGATGGAAGCGCTGTCGGCGGCAAAGCCCGGCGACGTGCTGCTGGTCCACGGTTGCTGCCACAACCCCACCGGCGCCGATCTCGACCTCGCACAATGGGCGGCGATCGCCGATCTGTGTCTGGAAAAAGGGCTGCTGCCCTTTGTCGATTTCGCCTATCTCGGCTTCGGCGACGGGCTCGAGGAAGACGCAGCCGGCTTGCGCCTTCTCGCTTCGAAAGTGCCGGAAATGCTGATTGCCGCAAGCTGCTCGAAGAATTTCGGCGTTTATCGCGAACGCGTGGGCGCCGCGATGATCATCGCAGCGGCTCCGGCGCAGGCCGAAGCGACCTTCACGCAGCTGATGTCGGTGACCCGCGCCGTCTATTCGATGCCGCCGGACCATGGGGCAGCGATCGTGCGCATGGTGCTGACGGATCCGCATCTGAAAAGCGAATGGATCACCGAACTCAACGACATGCGCAACCGCATGCTGAAGCTCCGTTCCGGCTTCGCCGAAGCGCTGCGTCGCGAATCCAATTCCTCGCGCTTCGATTTCATCGCCGACCAGCGCGGCATGTTCTCGCGTCTCGGCATCGCGCCGGAGGAGATCGACCGCATCCGCGCCGATCACGGCATCTACATTGTCGGCGACAGCCGCATCAATATCGCCGGCCTGCCGGATAACCGGCTCGACGAGGTGGCGCGCGCCATCGTGTCGTCGATCGAGTAGTGATCTCCGGCGGCTGCAGCGCCGCCGGTTCGCCTCATCGCCGCTCGCCGATCGTCACCAGATACTCGCGCTTGATGTGCAGCAGACCGTCCGCTGTCTCATAGCGCGCGTGATAGGCGTCGAGGTCCCGGATGAAGGCCGTTCGGGCGTCTCTCTCCAGCCTGTCCATGACATCGCGCACGGGCCCGAACCCGCGCATGTACCAGTTGCGGATGTGCTCCGGGGAATCGTGATAGGCGTTGCTTACGCCCCGCTCGAACGTCAGATCGAATGAACCGCCGAGTAGCCCCTCAAGGCAGTCCGGCTCGCCCCAGTCGAACGGAGAGCGCGCCGGCGCCGGCGCATCGCCGTGACTGGCAATCAGCCCGAAGAATTCGGCGACGCTGCCGCCGGGAACCCAGGTGGCGAGCGCCAGCCGGCCGCCCGGCCTGCACACGCGCGAAAGTTCAGATGCAGCCTTTTCGTGATTGGCCGCGAACATCACCCCGAAGGTCGAGATCACCCTGTCGAATTGCGCGTCGGCGAAGGGCAGGTCTTCCGCGTCGGCCTGCCTGTAGCGAATCGGCGGATGCCCCGGTCCGGAGAGGGTGACGGCTGCGTCGAGAAGCGCCTCGGAGATGTCGACGGCCGTCACGTCGGCGCCGCTGCGCGCCACGTTGCGCGCCGTCCAGCCCGTGCCGGTCGCCACATCCAGCGCCGCGTCGCCGGCGGATGCAGCAAGCCGCTGGGCCGCATGGGCGAGCGCGTCGGAAATAACGAAACTGATATCGTCATAGTCCCTGCCGCCCTTGCCCCAGAGCCGGGCTGCGTCCCGGTGATGGGAAAGAACAGTCGTATCCGTATCAAGCATTTTCGCCTCCTTGCGTTTGTCATGCGAAGGAGACCACGCGCCGGCGGGCGAAAACAGTACACGAAGTGTAGTATTCGCCAGCTACAACGAATGGTATTCTCTTCTCCAGGGAGAAAGACGCCATGAAGACCTACGGACAGTTCTGCCCCATCGCCAAGGCCTCCGAAGTTTTCTGCGAGCGATGGACGTCGCTCATCCTGCGCGACCTGGCCGTCGGCGCGACCCGGTTTTCCCAATTGCAGCGAGGCATTCCGCTCGCTTCGCCCACCCTGCTTTCCAGGCGTCTGAAACAGCTGGAGGCGGAAGGCGTCGTCGAGCGGCGAAGGGCCGAGGGCCGGCAAAGCTGGACCTATCACCTGACGCCCGCCGGCGAGGAATTCGTGCCGATCGTCATTGCGCTTGGCGTTTGGGGACAGCGCTGGACGCGTCGCCAGCTTCAGGAGCACGAAATCGACCTGGATCTGCTTCTCTGGGCTATGGAAAACAGCGTCAATCCGTCCGCCTTCAAAAAGGAGCGCGCCGTCGTCGAGATCCAGTTCACCGATCAGCCCGCACACAAGCGCCGCTGGTGGTTCCTCAACGAAAAGGAGCGCTGCGAATTGTGCATCAAGGAGCCCGGCTTCGACGTCGACCTCTATGTCCGGTCGGATCTGCCGACGCTGATCTATGTCTGGCGGGGAGACATGTCCCTGACGCAGGCTCTGGAGGCGGACCGGCTTGAGGCGCATGGCGACCGGATGGCCGCAAAGACGCTGCGCGCGTGGCTGGGCGTCAGTTCACTCGCCCATGTCCAGCCGGCCGGGCAAGAGTAACGTCCGGGCTCGCGTCAGCTGGTTTTGCGGATGAAGGACTTGTAGATATAACCCTTGCTGCCGTCATAGACGACTTCACACCAGTGGCGGCATGACGCGTCCGTCTTGATCGCCGCGTTGGCCGGCACCACCTGCATGACGCGGGAGCCGTTGGCCGGGGCGGAACGCAGATTGACGGCCTTGGTCGTGCGGCCGGCGACCAATCCGTGGTCATCGGCTTGCGGCGCTTTCTCGACGACCTTCTCCGGTTTTTTGGCCGGCTCCGGCATCGTCGCCGCATGCTCGGAAGAAAGCGACGACAGGATCACTTCCGTAACGCCGTCTTCCTCGACCGGCTCTTCCATCGCGACGAGCTTTTCTTCCGTGTCGGCGATCGCGATGTCTTCGGCGTTGCGGTCGATCGACCCTGTCCGCGCCGTATCGATTTCCGACTCCACCCAGGCGTTGGCGAGACGCACCGCGGCGACATCCTGACGCAGCAACGGATTGATCCGCTTGGCCGTCTGCTTGAGATCCGGCGCTTCTCCGGTTGAGACCGGGGCCCTGACCCGAACCACGCGGGCGCGTTTGGTTGGGGTGGACGCAGTCGCGGTCGCCGGCGCCTCAAAAGATCGCTCGTCTTCCGGCGTAACAACGGCGACCGTCTGCGCCATCCTGATCTCGGGTTTTTCTTCTTCCGACGCCGCCCCTACAGTCGTGAAATCAGGCGCCAGAGCCGTGCCTATGCCGATTCCGGCAAGAGCGAAAACCGCGAGCGGCAGAAGGTGCCGGGCCTTGCGCGTTTCCAGGTCTGCGCCAATCCTCCGGACCTCCATGTCGGACATCAGTCCGTTTTTCCTGTCCATGAATCCCGTCTCCGCATTTCTTTTCATCGTGCACTAAAAGGGCAGTTTCGGGCGAAATTCGGGTGACGGGTTCACATTGCGTTTACTATGTTAACATGCGGTGATATCGCGGCATGCCTGTGCAGACACAAAAAGACCGGCGTCGCGAAGACGCCGGTCCGAAGATTTTCGACTATGGGTGAGGCTTACCAGTTGACCCGGAAGCCGCCCTTTGCGTTCAGGGTCGTGTAGGTGCTGTTGAACTCGGTTCCGCCCGAGATGAAGCCCGACATCGACCTGTTGGCGTTGGTCACGTTCAGAACAGCCGAAACTTCTCCAAAGACGCCGTCGATGCCGTCCTGGAATGTTGCGGAGCTGCCTGAGCCAATGTCCGTCACAGTCACGCTGTTGGCGTCATCGAACTCGTTCCACACCTTGCCGAGCAGAGAGACTTCCGCCTGCGCGCCGCTTGACATGTCGAAGTCGGTGCCGATCCTGGCGCCGGCGCCGGCCCGAAAGCTGTTGCCGTCGCTGAAGCTGACTGCTGCGCCGCCCGACTGGAAGTCGTCGAGGCTGGTGCTGACATAGGCGATGGAGGCGATCGGCTCGATATAGCCGCGATTGCCCTGGAAGCGGTAGCCTGTATTGGCGAGGATACCGACGCTGGTTGCGTCCGGGCTTCCGGAGACTGCATTGACGCCGTTCACATTGGCCGTGTAGTCGCCGCTCAGGAAGTCGGCCTTGATAGTCGCATCGACGTAGAAGTTGCCCTTCGTGTAATCGAGATAGGCGCCGATGGTCGCGCCGTCGAAGTCCGCCGAGGCGGCCCAGGACGTGAAGTCGGACTGCGAGCTGACGTAGCCGCCGAACAGGCCTGCGCGGAACGGACCGTCGTCGCCAAAGCGCATGTCGATACCGCCGATGATGCTGTAGATGTCCTGGTCGTAGCTGGTGTCGACCACCGACGTCACACCGCCAACAGAGCGGGCAAGTTCGGTGTCCCGGTCGGTCCACGAACCCTGAACCTTCAGCCAGACGCCCTTGTTGTATGCGGCGGTTTCGATCGGCGCGACCGGAGTGGGCGCTGCGGTGATGAAGTCGGCGTTGTAGGTGGTGCCGAAGGCTTCAGGCCAGCGATTGCCGCGGATGTGATCGGCGACCACGTCGTTGGTCTGGTACCAGGTGTTCTGAACCTGCGTCACGAGCGACGGAAGCTGGTCGACGGTCGGCGCCCAGGTGCTGCGCAGCTCGAATTCGTCATAGTCTTCGTCCTGCGCCATGTACCAGGCGAACATGCCGTCGGCGATCATGCCGGTGTTGCCCCAGTTGAAATAACCGTCGGACGCCGAAGATATATAGAAGGCGTCGCCTTCGACGCACGGCCCGTAACAGTTATTGTCGATGTAGGCGTTTTCGTCATACTCCACAACGTCGATGCCGTACTCGTTGATGCCGCCCGGCGAGCTGCTCAACACATTGACGATTACGCCGTTCGAACCCTCGATATTGTAAGCGTAGTCGGAGGAGTAGTTCGAGAATACGAGACGGTCGGACATACCGTTGTAAAGATCGACATCGACCGCAACGTGACCGTAGCCGCCCCAGCCCGAGGTGTAGCTGCTCGTGTTGAGGAAGTTGACATAGGTGCGGTCATAGGCGTCGCCGTCAACCATGCTCAACGCGCCGTCATTGTCGAACCAGTTGAGCGCGAATGTCGCGGAATCGGAGTCGCCGTCGCCGAAAGCGGTCTGGATAACGCCGTCGCTCTCGTTGTAGAGGCGGCCGGTCTGTCCGAGGTAATTCTCACCCAGCGTATACCAGGCCCCGGAGTTGCTGACCGTATTTGCGTAGTCCGTGTCCTCGAGAAGAACGCGGCCAACAGCGATGCCGGAGTTGTCGAAGTTGAAGTTGTAATACTCCTCGGCGACGATCAGGACGTCGTCAGCCGCATCGGCGTAGTTTTCCAGATTGCTCAGGCTGCCGGCGGCGCCCGCAGACAGGGCGTAGTCGGAAATGCTTGCGACCTCGTACCAGATGTCGGCCGTGCCGTCGTAATCGTCGACATCAGCGAAGAAGTCGACAGGCACGCCATTCAGGATGCTGGTGTTGATCGTGTCGCCGTCAACCGTGAAACCGGGCAGATTGACGCTGCCGGCAATGCCGGTGTTCATGATCTCGACTTCGTCGAAACCACCAACATAATACACAGGCATGTCTTCGCTGCCGTAACCGACGGCAAGTCCGCCCGTATGAATATACCCGCTATAGAAGGAGGACATCTCGACTGCGCTGCCCATCGGGGCGATATAAAAAGCGTTGTCGCCGGAATAGTACCCGCCGGCGCCGTAGTAGCCGACATAGGCCGTGGCGCCCACGCCCTCCACGTCGACA
This sequence comes from Flavimaribacter sediminis, assembly GCF_019492055.1. GTDB lineage: Bacteria > Pseudomonadota > Alphaproteobacteria > Rhizobiales > Rhizobiaceae > Flavimaribacter > Flavimaribacter sediminis. The sequence continues at coordinate 693,883 of NZ_JAICBX010000003.1, forward strand.
GCGTCTCCTGTCGCCGAATAGATCAGGCCGTCCATATTGTTGATGACGACGTCGGCGCCGATGTCGGACAGGTATACGCCGTCCTGATAGTCGTCGCCGAGAGCCAGTATTGTGCCGCCGCCGATGTAGTTGTTGTCGTCGTCGTAGCCATAGGAGCCGTTGTCGATTTCAACGCTTCCATTGGTTGAATAGATGTTGATGCCGTATCCGTCCAGACCGGCGACGAGCCCGCCCCTGTTGTCGAAGTCTACTGACGTATAGCCGGGCGCGTTCATTCCGACATTGCCGATCTCCACGCCGGTGCCGTTGTAGCCGCCGATCAGGCCAAGCCTGTTGTCGATGATCACATAGCCGTCATTGTCGTAGCTGGGCTCGCCGATGTCATAGAGCCGGATGCCGTGGCTTTCGCCGAAGATGCCGGAGAGACCGGCGTCATAGAGGCCGGTCGCGAGGGCTTCAACGTCGCCGGAATAGCTGCCGATCGCCGTCTCGACGCCGGCGATGCTCAGACCCTTGTTCCAGGTCTCCTTGTTGTCGATGACGACGTCGCCGTCGATCTCGTCAAGATCAACGCCCTGTCCGAACGTGCCGAGAATAAGGCCGCCGCGGGTCACGACCGCATCGTTCTCCATCTCGCCCTTGTTGTCGATATAGAGTTCGTTTTCAGGCATCTCATCGGAATTCCAGACATCCGAGACGTCGATGCCATCCCAGTAACCGGCGATAATGCCAGCCGTATTGATGATGCCGACGCTCGCCTCGTCCTGGGATAACGAACTGCCGTAGATGTCGTTGATCTCGATGCCTTCGCCGCCAAGACCGACAGTCAGGCCGCCCGTGTTGTTGATCAGCACCTGGTTGGAATAGTTGACTTCCATACCGTTATCGGCGCCGACCATCGAGGTCATGGAGCTGTTGGTGATGTCGACTGTTCCGGAAGCCGAGGCGTAAAGACCGTTTCCGCCGTAATAATCACCGTCTCCGTCGCCCGAAACCGTTCCGGCGTTCACAACAGTGATATCGCCGTTTTCGGCATAAAGGTTGAGACCGGTATTGTCATAGGCCGTTACGGAAGCGCCGTCTGCAATGTCCACATTGATGTCGCCGGAGGACGTGTAGAGATTGACGCCCTGTCCGTCATCATTGTTTGTAAACGCGCCGTAATCGTGATCGAGGGTGATGTTGCCGCCCTCGTTCAATTCAACCGCCAGCGCCGGATCGGAATCATTGGAATAAATGGCGGGATTGATCGGTCCAGGATATTGCGTCGTGTAGACGACGACGTCGGGGCCGTAGCCGGTGTCATTGGAAATCCACACCCCGTCGGCGGTCGTGTTCTGCGTCGTGCCGTTGAGGTTCATCTCCAGGTCGTCCTGCACGGCCGGGTAGCTGATGCCGTCCTGGCCTTCCGTCGGGCCGCACGAGATCAGGTCGGTCGAGCCGTCGTTCGACAGAACGCCGCACTCATCGTCCGCCTGGGCTGAAGATGGCGTCAGAACCGCCAGGCCGGAAAACGCGACGCCCGAGAACAACGCGATCGCTGTGCCCGATAGCAGTCGTTTCCTCAGACGCTTCGATTCAACAGCTTTTCCGGATTTTGCAGATGTCTGGCGTGGCGTCATCGGTATACCCCCGTTTCGACGGATCGAACAGTCAATCGACAGTGTTTGATGATGGCGTCGCGGCGGAAGAAGAAAGCCGACTCAGGATTGACCTGCTACCCGTTACTCAAACTAAACTCGATTGCCTTCGGGATCCGTCACTCCATTGACTCAGATCGTCCCGCACATGATATCGAGACGACACATACTATGATCGCTCCGATCAGTATCAGAACACATCCGACATCGTAAAGTAATATTGCGAGAGTGAATTCTTTTTTTGATGTCAATGTTGCAAAATCACAACGAAATGCGTGTTTATGAAGGGAAATTCGGCCGTTTCTTACCAAATGAATAATAACAAACGGGATTTGAAGCAAAACGTAACCGTTATCAATGATTATAGTTAATTTTTTATAGAATTACTTGAAAATCAAAGCCTGACTAACGCAAGACGGCGACAACTGTCGCCGTCCCCAGGCATCCGAAAGCAGCAGATCTGAAATAGCTTGCCTGCCCGACAGGCCTATTCCACGCCGCCGAAACAGAGATACTTGATTTCCAGAAAGTCCTCGATCCCGTACTTCGAGCCTTCGCGGCCGAGGCCGGACTGCTTGACGCCGCCGAACGGGGCGACTTCGGTGGAGATCAGGCCTGTGTTGATGCCGACCATGCCGTATTCTAGCGCTTCTGCCACCTTCCAGACCCGGTTCATGTTGGTCGCATAGAAATAGGACGCGAGACCAAACTCCGTGTCGTTCGCCATGGCGATCACATCGTCCACCGTATCGAAGCGGAAGAGCGGCGCCACGGGACCGAACGTCTCCTCGCGCGCGACCTTCATGTCTGTGGTCACGCCGGTCAGAACCGTCGGCTGGTAGAAGGTGCCGCCGTGGCTGTCTTCCACGCCGCCGATCAGCACCTTGGCGCCCTTGGACGTTGCGTCGGCGACGTGTTCCTTGACCTTGTCAAGGCCGCCCTCGTCGATCAGCGGGCCGGTCGTCACGCCTTCCTCGAAGCCGTCGCCCACCTTCAGCTCGCCGACTTTCTTCGCCAGCTTCTCGGCAAATTCGTCATAGACGCCCGCCTGGACATAGAGTCGGTTGGCGCAGACGCAGGTCTGGCCGGCGTTGCGGTATTTGGAAATCATCGCGCCATCGACGGCGGCGTCGACATCGGCGTCATCGAAGACAATGAACGGCGCGTTGCCGCCGAGCTCCAGCCCGACCTTCTGGATCTGCTCCGCGCTCTGCCGCATGAGAATGCGCCCGACCTCGGTCGAACCGGTGAAGGTGATCTTGCGCACCTTGTCGTTCGTGCACAGCTCCTTGCCGATCGCCGAGCTGGACTTGCCGACGACGAGATTGAATGCGCCGGCCGGAAATCCGGCGCGCTCCGCAAGCACAGCCAGCGCGATCGCGGAAAGCGGCGTCTGTTTCGCCGGCTTCGAGACAACGGTGCAGCCGGTCGCCAGCGCCGGACCGATCTTGCGGGTGATCATCGCATTGGGAAAGTTCCAGGGCGTGATCGTGCCCACGACGCCGATCGGCTGCTTGATGACGACGATGCGTTTGTCGGCCTGATGTCCCGGAATGGTGTCGCCGTAGACGCGCTTGGCCTCTTCGGAGAACCATTCGATGAAGGACGCGCCATACAGGATCTCGCCGCGCGCCTCTGGCCAGGGCTTGCCCATTTCCATGGTCAGGATCGTCGCGAGATCGTCTGCGTTCTCCACCATCAATTCGAAATAGCGTCGCAGAAGCGCGCCGCGGTCCTTGCCGGTTTTTGCGGCCCACGCCTTCTGTGCGTCATAGGCGCAATCGATGGCGCGCTTCGTCTCGGCCGCGCTCATGTCGGGCAACGTCGCAATCACGTCGCCGTTCGACGGATTGGTCACATCGAACGAGCCGCCCTCATCCGACTGTTCGATCCATTCCCCGTTAATATAGCCCGCCGCTTTCACCAGATCGGGATCTGACAGTTTGGAACTCAATGTGGAAGCAATGCTCATGATATATCTCCGGATCGGGTGATGTTTCGACAGTGTTTAAGGATTGTCTCGCAACCCCGCGCCGGGGTACGGCGCAGGGCGGAGGTTTGGTGCAAATACCTCTACCGGCCAAGTGGCCGGTGACACCTAACTAGCCCATACCGCAGCGCCCGTCATCCGGAATTCGCTACCTTTTGACGCGCATTGCGTCGATTTGCCTAAAAATTAGGCATCCCTTTACACGGGACAGGCCCGAACCGAAAACATCGAAACGCGATGAGCACCGGCTCGCCCTTTTCTCATATAAATATATGTTTTGATTCAAAAAGTTACATGGATGAGCATCGCCAAATCGGAATCTGGCACGATTCGTGCGAAGCGGTATTCGGTGCAAATACTTCTCAGGGAGAAATGAATGAGTATTTTGACTGGAAAGGCCAAAACCCTTGGTCTTGCTGCAATCGCCGCCGCGATGATGACGACTGTCGCCACGGCGCAGGAGGACACGATCAAGGTCGGCATCCTTCACTCGCTGTCCGGCACGATGGCTATTTCCGAAACGACCCTCAAAGACGTGATGCTCATGCTTATCGAAGAGCAGAACGAAAAGGGTGGTCTCCTCGGCAAGAAGCTTGAAGCTGTCGTCGTCGATCCGGCGTCCGACTGGCCGCTCTTCGCCGAAAAGGCCCGCGAACTGATCGATGTCGATCAGGTGGCCGCTGTCTTCGGCTGCTGGACGTCGGTGTCCCGCAAATCCGTCTTGCCGGTATTCGAGGAGCTGAACAGCATTCTCTTCTACCCGGTGCAGTATGAGGGCGAAGAAAGCCAGCGCAACGTCTTCTACACGGGCGCTGCTCCGAATCAGCAGGCGATCCCCGCCGTTGACTATCTCTTCGACGTCGAAGGCGTTGAGCGCTGGGTGCTTGCCGGAACGGACTACGTCTATCCGCGCACGACCAACAAGATCCTCGAAGCCTACCTGAAGGACAAGGGCGTCGCTGAAGAAGACATCATGATCAACTACACGCCGTTCGGTCACTCCGACTGGCAGACGATCGTGTCCGACATCAAGGCGTTCGGTTCCGAAGGCAAGAAAACCGCCGTGGTCTCCACCATCAACGGCGACGCCAACGTTCCCTTCTACAAGGAACTCGGCAACCAGGGCATCGAAGCAACCGACATTCCCGTCGTCGCCTTCTCCGTGGGCGAGGAAGAACTGGCCGGTCTCGACACGGCTCCGCTCGTAGGCCACCTGGCCGCCTGGAACTACTTCCAGTCCGTCGACACGCCCGAAAATGCCGAATTCATCGAAACCTGGAAGGCCTTCACCGGTCCCGACCGCGTGACCAACGACCCGATGGAAGCACACTATATCGGCTTCAACATGTGGGTTAAGGCCGTCGAAATGGCTGGCACGACCGACACCGACGCCGTCATCGACGCCCTGGTCGGCGTATCCGTCCCGAACCTCACGGGCGGCTATTCCGCAATGATGCCGAACCACCACATCACCAAGCCGGTGCTGATCGGTGAAATCCAGGAAGACGGTCAGTTCGACGTCGTCGATTCCACAGACGGTCTGGTGCCGGGCGACGCCTGGTCCGACTTCCTGCCGGATTCGGCCAAGCTGATCTCCGACTGGCGCAAGCCTCTCGAGTGCGGCAACTTCAACGTTGAAACCGCCACCTGCGGCGGCAAGGGCAGCTAAGCCCCGAAACTATCGGCGGGCGCCACGGCGCCCGCCGCTCCGCATTCCCTTCTTTTTGGTAGCCCGGCCTGAAGCCCATGCTCAAACCGTTCCGATTTCTCGTCTTTCTGCTCCTTCTGCCGCTCCTGGCTTTGCCCGCCGCAGCGCAGAGCGATCCGAGAGATCTGATCAACGAGCTGTCGCAAGGCAAGTTGAGACAGCGCATCGCACAGGTCGAGGCGATCGCCGCCACCGGCAATTCCGACGTCGTGCCCGCCTTGCAGGCGCTGAAAGACGGCGACCTCTATTTCAAGAAATCCGACAAGACCGTCTACATCACCAGGAAATCCGGTCGCGACCTGGCGTTGCTTGATCCGATTACCGGTGAAGAGATCGAGGTCGTTGCCTCCGGCGCCGTCGAAAAGATCAAGGTCAACAACAGCCTCAGACGGCTGATTGACAAGGCCGTAGGCGGCCTGACGTTGATGAGCAAGGACCCGTCGGTCAGGATATCGGCAGCCGAAACCATCTTCGAATCCGGCGATCCGGAAAGTCTGGAACTTCTCGACGAGGCGATCGCCGCAGAGCAGGACCCGACGGTCCGTAAAAAGATGGACCTGGCGCGCGCCGCCGTCATCCTCAACACCGATGCGTCCGACGAGACCAAGATCGAGGCCGTCGATCTGGTCGCTGAAAACGGCGGACGCAATGTGCTTAATCTGCTGAAGGGCGTCACCTTCAACGCCAGCCCCGCCGTCGCCGAGGCCGCCAACAAAGCCGTCGAACAGATAGAGCGGACGCTGGTTCTCTGGGACTACGGCCAGACGATCTGGTACGGCGTTTCGCTCGGCTCCGTGCTGCTTCTGGCGGCCATCGGCCTCGCCGTCACCTTCGGCGTGATGGGCGTCATCAACATGGCGCATGGCGAAATGGTGATGCTCGGCGCGTACACGACCTTCGTCGTGCAGGAAATCATCCGCAACAGCTTCCCCGAACTGTTCAACTATTCCCTGCTGATCGCCCTGCCGCTGGCCTTCGCCGTCTCCGGCGGCTGCGGACTGATCCTCGAGCGCGGCGTCATCCGCTTCCTCTACGGACGCCCGCTGGAAACCCTGCTCGCCACCTGGGGCGTGTCGCTGATCCTGCAGCAGGGCGTGAGAACCATCTTCGGCCCGACCAACAAGGAAGTCGGCAATCCGGACTGGATGTCCGGTGCCTATGAAATCGGCGGTCTGGTTATTACCGCAAACCGGCTATGGATCGTGGTGTTTTCGCTGTTCGTCTTCGCCGCACTCTTCGTGGTGCTGAAGAAGACGCCTTTCGGCCTGCAGATGCGGGCGGTGACGCAGAACCGCAAGATGGCCTCGTCCATGGGCATACGAACGCCCTGGGTCGACGCCTTCACCTTTGCGCTCGGCTCGGGCATCGCCGGCATCGCCGGCGTGGCGCTCTCGCAGATTTCGAACGTCTCGCCCAATCTCGGCCAGAGCTACATCATCGACAGCTTCATGGTCGTGGTGTTCGGCGGCGTCGGAAATCTCTGGGGCACGCTGATCGGGGCGATGACGCTCGGCGTCGCCAACAAGTTCCTTGAGCCTTTCGCAGGCGCGGTTCTCGCCAAGATCCTCATCCTGGTCTTCATCATCCTGTTCATACAGAAACGTCCCCGCGGCCTGTTTGCGCTCAAGGGACGCGCAGTGGAAGCATGATTACCCCGTTCATCATCAAGGCGCTCGACAAGAAGGCAAGCTGGGTCGTCGCGATCCTCGTCGCGATCGCGATCTTCGTGCCCATCGCAAACCTTGCGCTGCCCCGCGACAGCTTCTTCCACATCCCCAACTACGCAATCAGCCTGATGGGCAAGTATACGTGCTATGCGCTGCTCGCGCTCGCGCTCGATCTCGTCTGGGGCTATTGCGGCATCCTGTCCCTCGGCCACGGCGCCTTCTTCGCGCTGGGCGGCTACGCCATGGGCATGTATCTGATGCGCCAGATCGGAACCCGCGGCGTCTATGGCGACCCGGTGCTTCCCGACTTCATGGTGTTCCTGAACTGGAAGGAACTGCCGTGGTTCTGGCACGGCTTCGACATGTTCTGGTTCGCGGCGATCATGATCCTGTTCGTGCCCGGCCTGCTCGCCTTCGTCTTCGGATGGTTTGCCTTCCGCAGCCGCGTCACGGGCGTCTATCTGTCGATCATCACCCAGGCCATGACCTACGCCCTGCTGCTCGCCTTCTTCCGCAACGAAATGGGCTTCGGCGGCAATAACGGACTGACGGATTTCAAGGACATTCTCGGCTTCGACATCCAGGCGGACACCACGCGCGCGGCGCTCTTCGCCGCGTCCTGCATCGCGCTCGCGATTTCCTTCCTGATCTGTTCGGGCATCGTGCGCTCGAAATTCGGCAAGGTGCTGGTGGCGGTCCGCGACGCCGAAAGCCGCTCCCGCTTCTTCGGATACCGCGTCGAAAACGTGAAACTCTTCGTCTTCGTCGTCTCGGCGATGATGGCCGGCGTCGCCGGCGCGCTCTATGTGCCGCAGGTCGGCATCATCAATCCGGGCGAGTTCGCGCCCGCCAACTCCATCGAGGTTGTGGTGTGGACCGCCGTCGGCGGACGCGGCACGCTGGTCGGACCGATCATCGGCGCCGTCCTCGTCAATGTCGGCAAAACATTCTTCACCGCCGCCTTCCCGGAATTCTGGCTGTTCGCGCTCGGCGCTCTGTTTGTCGGCGTGACCCTGTTCCTGCCGAAAGGCATCGTCGGCAGCGTCAGCGGACTGTACGGCCGCGCAACGAAACCCAGGGATGAACACCCGAACTTGCATTCGGCGGCAAAAGAGGCGGCGGCGGAATGAAGGAAGCCAAGGGCAGCCTGCTCTATCTCGACGGCGTCAGCGTCGCCTTCGACGGGTTCAAGGCCATCAACAATCTGTCGATGGTCCTGAAGCCTGGCGAGATGCGCGCCATCATCGGTCCGAACGGCGCCGGCAAGACAACGATGATGGACATCATCACCGGCAAGACGCGTCCGGATTCCGGATATGTCATCTTCGACGGCGAAATCGATCTCACCCAGCACGACGAGACCGACATCGCCGCCATGGGCGTCGGCCGCAAGTTCCAGAAGCCAACGGTCTTCGAAAGCCACACGGTCTGGGACAATCTGGAACTGGCGCTCAACCGCAAGCGCGGCGTCTTTTCAACGCTCTTTTATAAAACCACAGGCAAGGATCGCGAGCAGATCGACGAGATCCTCGAGACCATCCGCCTGATTGCGCGCCGCGACGAACTGGCCGCCAATCTCTCGCATGGCCAGAAACAGTGGCTGGAGATCGGCATGCTGCTGGCGCAGGAACCGAAGCTGATGCTGGTCGACGAACCCGTCGCCGGCATGACGGATTCCGAGACGGACGAAACCGCCAAGCTGCTGCGCGAGATCGCGAAAACCCGCTCTGTCGTCGTGGTCGAGCACGATATGGGCTTCGTGCGCAATCTCGACGTCAAGGTCACGGTTCTCGCCGAAGGCTCTGTCCTGGCCGAAGGGTCGCTCGACCATGTCAGCGCCAATGAAAAAGTCATCGAAAACTATCTCGGGCGCTAGAACGGGATGAAACGGGAAACGTCATGACAACGCTTGAGGTTGACGACATCCACCTCCACTACGGAGCTGCGGAAGCGCTGCGCGGCGTAACGGTCAAGGCGGAGCCCTCGCAGATTACCTGTGTTCTGGGCCGCAACGGCGTCGGCAAGACGTCTCTCCTGCGCGCTGTCACCGGCCAGCATCCTGTCTCGTCCGGCGCGGTCACCTTCGAGGATGCGTCGATCAACGGCAATGCGCCCTACGTGCGGGCTTCCAAGGGCATCGCCATTGTCCCGCAGGGCCGCGAGATCTTTCCGTTGCTGACGGTGCGCGAGAACCTCGAAACGGGTTTCGCCTGCCTGAAGCGCAAGGACCGGACCATACCGTCTGAAGTCTTCGAGTTGTTTCCGGTTCTCAACGACATGTTGTCGCGGCGCGGCGGCGACCTGTCCGGCGGCCAGCAACAGCAACTGGCCATTGGCCGCGCGCTTGTCACCCGGCCGAAACTCCTGCTTCTCGACGAACCGACGGAAGGAATTCAGCCGTCGATCATCAAGGACATCGGACGGGCGCTGACCTTTCTGCGCGATACGTCGGGTTTGACGATCCTTCTTGTCGAGCAATATCTGGACTTTTGCCGCGAACTGGCCGATTCAGTCTATATCATGGATCGTGGTGAGATCGTGCATCAGGGGCCGGCCGAAGACCTCGACCAGCCGGAGGTACGCCGCCACCTGATGGTATAGGCATGCTGCAAACTCTGGACAAAACAGCCGTTGATACAATCCGGATGCAGAGAACCGGCGGAACCGGTCGTCTCGGCGTGCGGGTCGTCGATCGCGCCACGCGGCTGGCGACGCTCTACCAGGAGGGCGCCTGCAAGATAAGAATGCCGTCGCCGCAATCGAACCGCGCGCTCGACGCCGTCCTTATCAATACGGCCGGAGGGTTGACCGGCGGCGACTGCCTGAACTGGGATATCCATGTCGCCGAAAACGCCAGCGCAGTCGTGACCACCCAGGCCTGCGAGCGGTATTACCGCTCGATCGGCGGCGTCGCGAGCGTGAATGCGTCGATCAGGGTCGGACCCGGCGCGACGCTCTGCTGGCTGCCGCAGGAAACCATCATCTTCGACCGCGCGAGCCTGTCGCGCACGATCGATGTCGAACTCGATTCCTCATCCTCCTACCTGATGGTCGAGCCCATGATCTTCGGGCGAAAGGCGATGGGCGAGACCGTGCGGCAGGCTTATATCGCGGATCGCTGGCGCATCCGCCGCAACGGCGGCCTCATTCACGCCGAGGACCTCAGATTGTCCGGCGATGTCGCCGAATTGCTGCGCAAGGCCAATGTCGCCGACGGGGCGATCGCGCTCGCCACGATCGTGCTTGTCAGCGCGGATTGTGGCGATAGTCTCGAAAAGCTGCTGCGGCTGGCCGGCCCGCGGGCTGGCGCCAGCCACGTGCGCGCGGCGGCGGGCGACAAGATCGTCGTTCGCATGGTCGCCGACAGCGGGCTGGAATTGCGAAAGCAGCTTGCGCCCATGCTTGAAATGTTGACTGCCACCGTGATCGGACCCGGCCATGGCCTGCCGAAACTTTGGAACCTGTGAGGACTACGCATGAATCTGACCCCCCGGGAAAAAGACAAGCTGTTGATCGCCATGGCGGCGGAGGTCGCGCGAAAGCGGCTGTCGCGCGGCGTCAAGCTCAACCATCCTGAAGCCATTGCGCTAATTACCGACTACGTCGTCGAGGGCGCCCGCGACGGCCGCGCCGTCGCGGACCTGATGGAAGCCGGGGCGCATGTCATCACCCGCGACCAGTGCATGGAAGGGGTGCCGGAAATGATCCACGACGTTCAGGTGGAAGCGACATTCCCTGACGGGGTGAAGCTTGTCACCGTCCACGAGCCGATTCGCTAACAGAGGGGAAAAACCATGATACCGGGAGAATTCATCCATCCCGAGGGAGACATCACCCTCAACGCCGGCGTCGACACGGTCACGCTTGTCGTCGCCAATAGCGGCGACAGGCCGGTTCAGGTCGGAAGCCACTATCATTTCTACGAGACCAATCAGGCGCTGGAATTCGATCGGGAGAAGGCGCGCGGCATGCGTCTCAACATCCCGGCCGGCACCGCCGTGCGCTTCGAGCCGGGTCAGGAGCGCGAGATCACGCTTGTGCCCTATCGCGGCGACCGTCACGTCTTCGGCTTCCGCCAGATGATCATGGGAGACCTGTAATGTCCGTATCCATTCCCAGACCCGTCTATGCCCACATGTTCGGTCCGACGACCGGCGACAAGGTCCGTCTCGCCGACACCGAACTGTTCATCGAGGTGGAAAAAGACCTCACCACCTATGGCGAAGAGGTCAAGTTCGGCGGCGGCAAGGTCATTCGCGACGGCATGGGCCAGTCGCAGATCACACGCTCCGGCGGCGCCGTTGACACGGTCTTCACCAATGCGCTGATCGTTGATCATACCGGTATCTACAAGGCCGACATCGGCCTGAAGGACGGAAAGATCGCCGCCATCGGAAAGGCCGGAAATCCGGACATCCAGCCGGACGTCGACATCATCATCGGCCCCGGCACCGAGGCGATCGCGGCTGAAGGCAAGATCGTGACGGCCGGCGGTTTCGATTCCCATATCCACTTCATCTGCCCGCAACAGATCGACGAGGCGCTGATGTCGGGCGTGACCACGCTGCTTGGCGGCGGCACCGGCCCGGCGCATGGCACGCTGGCCACCACCTGCACGCCCGGGCCCTGGCACATCGGGCGCATGATCCAGGCCGCCGACGACTTTCCGATGAACCTCGCCTTCTCCGGCAAGGGCAACGCGTCGCGCCCCGACGCGCTGATCGAGATGGTCATGGGCGGCGCCTGTTCGCTGAAGCTCCATGAAGACTGGGGCACGACGCCGGCGGCCATCGACAATTGCCTGTCAGTCGCCGACGACTACGATGTCCAGGTGATGATCCACACGGACACGCTCAACGAAAGCGGCTTTGTGGAAAACACCATCGACGCCATCAAGGGGCGCACCATCCACGCCTTCCACACGGAAGGCGCCGGCGGCGGCCACGCCCCGGACATCATCAAGGTCTGCGGGCTCGACAATGTCATCCCCTCGTCGACAAACCCGACGCGGCCCTACACGGCGAACACCGTGGCCGAGCACCTCGACATGCTGATGGTCTGTCACCATCTCGACAGCGATATTCCCGAAGACGTCGCGTTTGCCGAAAGCCGCATCCGCAAGGAGACGATCGCGGCGGAAGACATTCTCCACGATATGGGCGCCTTTTCGATCATCGCTTCGGACAGCCAGGCGATGGGCCGGGTCGGCGAAGTGCTGATCCGCACCTGGCAGACAGCCGATAAGATGAAGAAACAGCGCGGGCGGCTGCCGGACGAAACCGGCGACAATGACAATATCCGCGTTCGCCGCTACATCGCCAAATACACGATCAACCCGGCGATCGCCCACGGCATGAGCGCGCATATCGGCTCGCTGGAAGTCGGCAAGCGCGCCGACATCGTGATGTGGAATCCCGCCTTCTTCGGCGTGAAACCCGACATGGTGCTGATCGGCGGCACGATCGCGGCCTCGATCATGGGAGACCCCAACGCCTCGATCCCGACGCCGCAGCCGGTTCACTACCGTCCGATGTTCGGCGCTTTCGGCAGGTCGCGCACCGCCTCGTCGGTCGTCTTCGTCTCCGAAGCCGCCATGGCCAACGATCTGCGGTCCAAGCTCGGCACGCAGAAGGGCATGGCGCCCGTGAAGAACACCCGCGGCGGCATCGGCAAATCATCCATGGTGCTCAATTCCGCGACGCCCTCGATCGAGGTCGATCCGGAGACCTACGAAGTCCGCGCCGATGGCGAATTGCTCACCTGCGAACCGGCGGAGGTTCTGCCGCTCGCCCAGAGGTATTTCCTGTTTTGACGAGACCGGTCGCAACAAAGGTGGCGTTCGAGGACGGCTGGAAGGCGGCCGACACGATCACGCTCGACGAAACCGCCCGGTACCGCCGCCGCATGGTCATGACCTCCGACAACGGCGTCGAGTTTCTGCTCGATCTCGGTGAAGCGAGGCTGCTGCGTCATGGCGACGGGCTTGTTCTCGACGATGGCCGGGTCATCGAGGTTCACGCCGCGCCTGAAAAACTCTATCGTGTCGCAGCTCAGGATCCTCATCACATGTTGCGGCTGGCCTGGCATCTCGGCAATCGGCACTGTCCGTCGCAGATCATGGAAGACTGCATGCTGATCCGGCGCGACCACACCCTGCGCGCCATGCTTGAGGGGCTTGGCGCCGCCGTTACGGAAATCGAGGCGGCCTTCGATCCCGAAGGCGGGGCCTATGGCGAGAGCCACGGCCAGCACGGCCATCACCACGGTCACCACCATGACTGATCAACGCTCCCTGCTGCGGCTGATGAGCTGGATGTCCCCGGCTTTTCCAACAGGCGCCTTCACCTACAGCCAGGGTCTGGAAGGCGCTGTCCATGACGGGCTGATTTCCGAAGGCGATGGGCTTCGCCATTGGCTGGAGGACAGCCTTGCCTTCGGTCAACCCTGGAACGACGCCGTTCTTTTTGCGGAGAGCTGGCGCAGGGCGCGTGCAGGTGAGGATTGTCTGGACGTGGCTGAACTGGCCGAAGCCATGGCGGGATCCGCAGGGCGTCATATCGAGACCATGGGCCAGGGATCGGCGTTCCTGAAAGCCGCCCGCGAATGGCCCTCGCCCGTGTTTGACGCGTTGCCGTCCAGTTGCCCGCTGCCGGTGGCCGCCGGCGCCGCCTCCGGCGCCCACGGGATTGATCTTTCCGCCGCGCTCGCCGCCTTCCTGCACGCCATGGTCTCCAACGCCGTACAGGCGAGCCTGCGGCTGCTGCCGCTCGGTCAGCAGCAAGGGGTGGCGATCATGGCGGCGCTCGAGGAGCCTGTGACCGAGACGGTCGAGCGCGCGATGGATTCCACGCTTGATGATCTTGGCAGCGCCGCATTTCTGGCGGAAATCATGTCGATGAGACATGAAACCCAATATTCGAGGCTCTTTCGCTCATGACCCAATCGGCAAACGGACCCCTGCGCATCGGCATCGGCGGGCCTGTCGGATCCGGCAAGACGACATTGACGGAAAAACTCTGCAAGGCGATGCGCGACGACTTTTCCATCGGCGTCGTCACCAACGACATCTACACGAAGGAAGACGCCGAGGCGCTGGTGCGGCTGCAGGCGCTGTCATCGGACCGGATCGTTGGCGTGGAGACAGGCGGCTGCCCGCACACCGCGATCCGCGAAGACGCGTCCATCAATTTGTCGGCCATCGACGCCTTGCTCGACGTTCATCCGGACCTCGACGTGATCTTCATCGAATCCGGCGGCGACAATCTCGCAGCCACCTTCTCCCCCCAGCTTGCCGACCTGACGATCTACGTCATTTCCGTCGCGCAAGGCGAAGAGATCCCCCGCAAGGGCGGTCCCGCCATCACCCGTTCCGACCTGTTGATCGTCAACAAGACCGATCTCGCGCCCTATGTCGGCGCCGATCTCGAGGTGATGCGCCGCGACGCCGACCGCATGCGTGACGGCAAGGAGACGCTGTTCACCGACATGCGCCGCGGCGAGGGCGTCGACAGGATCGTCGACTTCCTCGTTTTCACCGGCGGCCTCGCCGTTGCGGCCGAATGAGCGGTCAGACGACGCTCTTGAGAAAATAGCCGATGGCGTAGGCGACAGCCGACGCCGCCAGTCCTATCGCCAGGGTCTCCAGCCCCGATCGCCACCAGGGCTGTGGCGACCAGGTGGCCTTCGTCGCTCCGATTGCAAAAAAGACGATGGCGGTCGCGACGAGCGAAATCACGAAACCGTCTTCACTGCCGATCAGATAGGGCATGAGCGGCACGAGGCCGCAGATCAGGAAGGCGATGAAGGTGCTCGCCGCCGAGAGCATTGGCGAACGCACGACTTCGGAAAGCCCGTACTCGTCCACGAGCATCGTGGAAATCCAGGTCTCGTCATTGGAGGTCACCGCCGCAACCGCGGATTCGAGCGCCTCGCCCTCGATGCCCTTGCCCTGGAGTATCTGGCGGATCTCCTCGCGTTCCCCTTCCGGTTCTGCGGCAATGTGCTTCCGCTCTATCCGCCGCAATCTCTCCAGATTGTCGACCTCGGTCTTGGTGCCGCTGTAGTTGCTGGCGGCCATGGAAAAACCGTCTGCGATAAGATTGGCGAAACCCATGATGATGATGGTGCGGGTCGAGAGTTCGGCGCCGACGACGCCGGAGATAATCGCGAAGGTCGTCACCGCGCCGTCGATGCCTCCATAAACCCAGTCGCGGATATAGTTGGGCTTGGCGCCGGCGCTGAGGCGGGCGCGTATCGCCGCCACGCTGTGGTCATGTTCAAGCTTCATGCGCGCAGTCCGTCATTCTTTTGAATGATTCTAATATACATGATCGCGCCTGAAATGCGTGTTGATATTGATCAACAGCATGTGACAAATGCCGGCTATAGTTGTGTCCGGTGAAAACGGAGGTCGTCGGCGTGACGGTGGATGATAGCTCCCGGGAGGGATCGCTCAATCGGGTGATCGGGCTGCCGCTCCTGGTGTTTTACGGCGTGGGGGTGACGATCGGCGCCGGCATTTTCGCCCTGATGGGTGAAATTCTGCGGATTGCCGGCGATCATGCGCCGCTGACATTCCTGATCGCGGGACTGATCGCCGGCGCGACCGGCTTCTCCTATTCCCGCCTCGGCGCCGTCTATCCCGTCGCCGCCGGAGAGGCGATCTATGTGAAAGTCGGTCTCGGCGCGTTCTGGGGTCGTCTTGTCGGCCTCGGCGTCGCGGCGACCGGCATCGTCTCGAGCGCCGTTATCGCCCTTTCCTTCGCCGGCTATCTGGGTAGCCTGGTCGCCCTGCCGCAATGGCTGCTGGCGCTGTCCGTTATCGCCGCCCTCACGCTGATTGCGTTTGCCGGCGTGCGCATGAGCGTCGGTTTCGCAGCTGTCATCACGGTGCTCGAAACCGGCACGCTCATCGTCGTCTGCTTCGCCGGCGCGCCTCTCGTCTTCGAAGCCGGCGTTGCGCCGAAACTCTTCAGCCTGCCGGCCTCCGGCGCCGAGTGGGGTCTGGTGCTGAGCGCCAGCCTGATCGCCTTCTTCGCCTTTGTCGGCTTCGAGGATATCGTCAATATGGCGGAGGAAACGCGCAATCCGCAACGCAATCTGCCGCTGGCGATCATCCTGACGCTTCTGATCACGATCGCGATCTATCTTCTCGTCTCGATGATCGCGATCGCCGCTCCGGATCGCGCGGCGCTGACCTCCAGCCAGGCGCCCCTGGCCGATCTCTTCGCCTCGATCACCGGTCGCTCGGGCGCGCCGATCGCCGCGATGGCGACGATCGCCATGGTCAACGGCATTCTGGTGCAGATCGTCATGTCGAGCCGGGTGCTCTACGGCATGGCGCGCGAGAACCTGATGCCGGGCTTTCTAGCCCATGTCCATGAAAAGCGGCGCACTCCGTCAACAGCAACGCTTCTTGTCGGAGCAATCATTGCAATCCTGTCGCTCGCCGTTCCCCTTGTCAGCCTCGCCAAGCTGACAAGCATCGTCATCCTCATGGTCTTTACCCTGGTCAACCTGTCGCTCTGGCGGATCGGCAGCCGGCCGGATTCGCCCGCAGGCCTCAGGAACTGGCGCCTGTGGGGTTTGGCTGGCGCAGTGCTTTCAGCCTTTCTTCTGGTCCCCGAACTCATTGCTGTCGTCAGTTGACGCCTCGTCCTGAAGTTTCACGCGTTCGGATTCGATATCCTTGCGCAGAATCCGGTAGTCGATGATCCCGATCGTCGCCACGATCAGGGAAACCGGCATGAAAACGGTGCCGAGAATTTCCAGCCACGGGCTTCCGCTCAGTTTCAACAGCCCCGCGCCGGACACGAACAGGGCAATACTGGTGTTCAGATAGGCAAGCAGCGTGCGCCGGTTCGCCAGTTCCGTTCTGGCGACAGCCAGAACCAGGTTTTCAACCGCGCGTTCTTCGTTCTTGTCCATCTTCGTCCCTCGTCCGACGGAAGCTATGCGAACAATATTCAAGAAAATCAGAGCCTGTAAATGAGTTAATCTGTTGATTCATTACGCCGTCACGCGGCAATGTCATAAAGTAATCGATTATCGGGAACGACGAGAATGGACAAGCCAGAAGACCTGAATTGGGTCCGGGAACAACCCGATACGCCTGACCCGGCCAACGACCAGACGCTGGCCACGATCAGAAAATTCGTCAGGGAGCGCCGCAAGGCGGACCTCCTTGCGGCGCTGAAGATGTGGGATCCGCTCGACGTCATGCAGATGCTGACGCGGATGCGTTTGAAATATGCGCGCAAGCTGTTCCAGTGGCTGCCGGCCAATCCGTCCGTGCGGGTCATCGCCGAACTCAAGCCTGATTTCCGTTCCCTGCTGATGCAGGAGTCCACCCAGCAGCAGCTCACCGATATCCTCGACGGCATGGATCCGGAGGATGCGGCGGAAACCCTCAACAGCTTTCCGGACGATATCGCCGAATTGTTGCTCGACAATCTTCCCGATGCGAGCGGCGTCGCGGAAGCCGCCGCCTACAGCCACGACACGGCGGGCCGTGTCATGGCGCGCCGGTTCGTCGCGCTGCCGGAAACACTGGGCGTCGAGGAGGCCGTGGCCGCCATCCGGTCCGAGGCCGACCGCATCCGCAAGATATTCACGCTCTACGTGGTCGACGCGGACGGAAGACTTGTCGGAACAGTCGGCGTCGGGCCCCTCCTGCTCGCCCAGAAGGACCAGACGCTGGGTGAAGTCATGGCCACCGATTTCATCGCCGTCGCAGCCGACACGGACCAGGAAGAGGTGCTGCGGATCGCGCGCAATCGCGACATGCGCACGGTCCCGGTGATCGACGGCGACGGGCGGTTGATCGGCCGCATCACGCCCAAGCAGTTGAACCGCATCGCCGTCGAGGAAGCCTCGGAAGACATGATGTTCATGAGCGGTGTGTCGCCGGAATCAGAAGCCGACGACTCCATCCTGCGCATCGTCAAGGGCCGCCTGCCATGGCTGCTCGCCGGACTGGTCGGCGCCAGCGTCGCGGCGAGCGTCGTCGGCATATTCGAGGACCAGCTGGCGGCGGCGATCGTGCTCGCCTCCTTCATTCCGATCACCATGTCGCTTGCCGGCAACGCCGGGCTTCAGGCCTCCGCCGTCGCGGTGCGCGGTCTGGCGACCGGCAAGGTCTGGGAGGGCGACATCCTCTGGCGCCTGCTGAAGGAACTCGTCGCCGCGCTGATCAACGGCGCGGTCGCCGGCCTCGTCCTCGGCATGCTTGTGCTTGTCGCATCGCTGTTCATCGAAATCGAGGATCCGCTGAATCTCGTGATCGCGACGTCCCTGTCCCTGTTGTGCGTCACGACGCTCGCCGCAATGGTCGGCGCGACAATTCCCATCCTGCTCGACAAGCTGGGTTTCGATCCGGCGATGGCGATCGGCGTATTCATAACCTCGTCGAACGACGTTCTGGGCGTGCTCATCTTCTTCCTGATGGCGACGACATTTTATCTGGGGTGACGCCGATGACGACATGCGCATGGCTCGACAATCTGGTCGGCAAACCGCTGAGCGGCGTCAACTATGCGGCCGACATGGCCATGATCGGCTTCGGCAGGGGACCGCTTGTCGAACGCCGCGGAAAGACAATCCAGCTCTCCGAATGGGACCTCCACCTGCAATGCCCCTGGCGTTTCGTGCGCGACGGATCGGTGATCCTTGCGAGTACGGATTTTCACTATGACGCCGCTACCGGAGAACCATGCGACAGGGACGAGGTCCGGAAGTCCGTCTTTTACGCCAACAGAAACAGCCTGTTGGATCGGCTTGAGCAAACCCCCGTCACCGTCGTTTCCCTCGCCAAGAAATCGGCCGGCGCCTTCGATGTGATTTTCGAGCGCGAACTCGAACTCAATGTTCTGCCCACATGCTCACAGAACTTCCACGCCCTGGAGGAATGGCGGCTGTTCCAGCCTGGAAAGGACGCCAATCATTTCGTCTATCCCGTTGGCTCCGACGGCGAGTGATCAGGAACAAGGCACAAAAAAACGGCCCGGGAAGACCCGAGCCGTTTTTTTAGAAGTAAAGAGAAGATATTTTATGTGTTGCTATTTTCAGACCTGGCGATGACCTACTCTCCCGCGTCTTGAGACGAAGTACCATTGGCGCAGGGGTGTTTCACGGCCGTGTTCGGCATGGGAACGGGTGG
>NZ_JAICBX010000004.1 GCF_019492055.1 Flavimaribacter sediminis
CGCGAAGATCATTTGAATAAGCCTTGACCATGCATGCTGGCCTCCTCGTCCCAGCATGCAGTGTGAATCACAAATCAGCACAAAAGGGAATCCCGTCGCGATTCAATGAAAAACTGACCCGCTCTAGCCTGGCTCTACGAAGCAGCCGGGGCCGTCAAGGAAGAACAGGGCGATGTGGACGCAGCCTGTTTCTTTCTGACCCAGGCCTACGTGTTCGCGCTTGAAGAAGGGCTTGACCGATCGCAGGCGTTGAGAGACCGGCTGATTGCGAATGGCCGCGAGGAGACGCCTACCGGGCGGATTGCGGGAGCACGAATCGCGTCCCCGTCGGCGGTATAACGCCAACCTGCAAACGACATCCGAAAACCTCTTGAAGAAGGTCGTCTTGCAAGACATCTTCCGGTGTTCCGAAGCCCTTGCACCGTCCCTGATGCATGATCATGACCCGGTCGGAATACATGGCGGTGAGATTGAGATCATGGAGTATCGCCAGCACGCCGCCGCCTTTGCTGGCGAAGTCGACGGCGATATCCATGATCGCCAGCTGGTGGCGGATATCGAGGCTGGAAATCGGCTCGTCCAGAAACAGGTAGCGCGGCTCGCCGTCCGCCACCGGTTTCCAGACCTGGCACAAGACGCGCGCGAGCTGGACGCGCTGCTGCTCGCCGCCTGACAGTTCCTGGTAGAAACGCCCTGCGAATCCGTCGAGGTCGACCCGCCGCAAGGCTTCTTCCGCCAAATCGTCTGCATCACGGTCGGAGGCGCCGGAATAGCCGGAGGTCAGGCCTATTCGGACAACCTCTCGCACCGTGAAAGGAAACGATAAATAGGAAATCTGTGGCAGAACGGCGCGGACGGAGGCCATTTCCCACGCCTTCATGCGATTGATGTCGCGCCCTGCAATACGCGCTGCGCCGGAATAGGCGAGATCGCCGGACAACGCCTTGAGCGCTGTCGTCTTGCCGCTGCCGTTCGGACCGATGATCGTTGTCACGCGGCCGGGTTCGGCATGGAACGAGACGCCCGCAACGATTTCCCTGGGGCCGATTTTGACGCCGAGATTGTCTGTTTCAATCATCAGTACCCCCGCGCTACATGTCCAGCACGCCGCGACGGCTGAGCAGGATCCACAGGAAGAAGGGTGCGCCGACCACGGAGGTGACGATGCCGATCGGCAGTTCCGCCGGCGCGACGATGACGCGCGCGACAGCGTCCGCCAAAAGCAGCAGGCTTGCGCCCAACAGCGCAGAGGCAGGCAGCAGGTAGCGATGATCCGGGCCAATGGACAGGCGCAGCAGATGCGGCACAACAATACCGACGAAACCAATGCCGCCGCTGACGGCCACCGAGGCGCCCGTGGCGGCGGCGACGAGCACGATGGCCAGACGTTTGAATTTCTGCACCGATATGCCGATGTGATGCGCCGTCGCTTCTCCGAGCGTCAGGGCGTTCAGCGCGCGAGCAAGAAACGGGCTTGCGATCAGCGCGGCGGCGATGATCGGCCCGGCCGAAAGGATTTTGGTCCAGGTTGCGCCAGCCAGCGAACCGAGACCCCAGAAGGTCAGGTCGCGCAGTTGCTGATCATCGGCCATGAAGACGAGAATGCCCGTAAGCGCGCCGGCGAGCGCGCCCAGCGCAATACCCGCGAGCAACATCGTCGCTACGGACGTGCGTCCCTGCCGCGTCGAAATATGGTAAAGCAGAAATGTTGTCGCCAGACCGCCGCCAAACGCTGCTACGGGCAGCGCGTAAATACCGAAAAGACCGACCACCGGCGCAAATACGGTGCCGCCGAGCACAATCATGCAGATCGCGCCGAGGCCGGCGCCGGAGGAAACCCCAACGATGCCCGGATCCGCCAGCGGATTGCGGAAAAGCCCCTGCATCGTGGCGCCGCTGACGGCGAGGCTCGCTCCGATCAGTATGCCGAGAACCGTGCGTGGCAGGCGGATGTCGTAGATGATGATCGCGTCGCGGGCGCTGAGCGCCGATTCAACTCCGGTGAAGACGCCAAACCAGCCTCCGATAACCGACAGAACCGACGCGTCCGATGCGCCCGTCGCCAGACTGAAGGCAGCGGTGACGACAAGAAGCAGGACGAGGAACAGAATGGCCAGCCGCGCCCTGACGGCGCGGTCGCCTTCCGCTCTTCCCCCCGCCTGCAGGCGCATTGTCCGCGAAACCTGTTGCAGCATCAATCGGTTGTCTGCAGAGCGGCGGAAAGTTCCTCGATGGCCGAGGCGGTGCGTGGCCCGAAGCCAAGCAGGTAGCCTCCGCTCATGCGAACGACCTTGTGACTTTCTGCGGCCGGAGAACCGGCAAGCGCCGGATGCGAAAGCAGCTGGCCATCGTCGGCGGCGTGATTTCCGGTGCGATCCATCATCAGGATGACATCGGGAACGGCCTCGATCACGGCTTCGTCGCTGACCTGTTTGTAGCCGGCCACGCCGGACAGGGCGTTGACGCCGCCGGCCATCTCTATGATGGCGGCCGCCCCTGTGCCGTCGCCAGCCGCCATGATACGGCCGCCCTGCATGCTGAGAATGAAGAGAACACGTTTGCGTTCGCTCTGATCCGCCGCTCTGCTTTCAGCCGCCGCGATATCCGCCTCAACGGCCTTTGCGAGATCGGCGGCTTTGTCTTCCGCCCCGATGGCCTCGCCGACAGCATTGATCTTGTTGACGATCCCCTCACGGCTGTAGCTTTCCGGGATTATCACGATGGGAACGCTCGCCTTTTTCAATACGTCGAGCGATTCGGGAGGCCCGGACCCTTCAAGCGCAACGATCTTTCTCGGATTGACCGAGAGCACGCCTTCCGGCGACAACGCCCGTATGTATCCCACGTCAGGCAGAGCATTGGCTTCCGGCGGGAACATGCTGGTCGTGTCGCGGGCGACCAGCTGATCCTGCTCGCCGAGCGCGTAGATGATTTCGGTCACCGAGCCGCCGATCGCGACGACGCCGCCTTTGGTGTCTTCGGCGCCGGCCGGAAAGGACAGCGAAGCCGCCAGTCCGATCGTCAGAACCGTCCTGCGCGTGAATGTCTGGTAAGTCATGATTGTCTCCAAACCGTCGGTGATTGGCTTGCGTGAAGGGCTTCAAAGTTGTGGCAGGTTCTCAATCAGGAACCGCCAGTCGTCGCGTTCGGTTTCTCCGCGACGCCGCAGACCGAAGAACTGGATGATCGGATTTTTGTGCGCGTCGTAGGCCTCGATCGAAGTGACGTGGCCGTCGCCCGTCGGCTTGCGCACCGCCCAGACCTCGTTCACGTGGTCGAGTCTCAAATGGAGATGGAAGGTCGCATCGAGGACATTGATCCACGGCCCCATCTCCTTGATCTCCGAAATCACGCCTGAATGAATCTGGGTGACGCCGGAACTGGCGACGAAACACATGACTGGAACCTGCTTGCTTGCGGCAAGCTTCATCATGGCGGCCAGGGCGTATTTATCCAGGCGCCATGCGAAGTCGCCCGTCGCATGCAGGAGGGCGTCGTGCCGGTTCAATCCAAACGCGCGCAGCAACCCGCTGAATTGATGAACGTTCGACAGGGCGGCCCAGCCCTCTCGAAACCGCACGGCGTCGGCGTCGCTCAATGTCGACGGCGGAACGGCGGCAGGTCGCGGCGCAGTCTCGATGGACGGCGACTGGTCTTCGCTGGTCAGCTTTTCCACCAGCTTTGTGTAGGCTTCGGCATTGGAGCCCGGCCGCAGATGGATCTTGTGCACCGCATCGCCGCTGGCGTCGAAAATCTGCAGGCTGCGCGAAACCTTCTCGTCGTTTTGCTTTTCCACGGCGAAGCCATGAACCCAGCCTTGCTGCCTGATCCTCAGATCGATCATGTCGCCAACGACGATAACCCCGCGCTCGCGAACCTCGACCCCGTCATAAATTCCGATCTTTTCGTGCACTGCGCTGTCGTTGCGGGTCAGCGCCATGACCTCGCCAAGCGCTTCCAGCCCGGTCAGCAGGTCGGTGACGCGCGGTTCGATCCGGGTTGCGGAAATGCCGCACCACGCTGCAACATACTCTGCTTCGGAAATGCCGAGCGTCGTCGCAAGTTCACGTTCGCGCATTTTGGGATTGTCTTCCCGAGCCTTGCGGATTTGCGAGGGCGTAGGCTTGCCCGGCGCAACCAGGCTGGAAACAGCGCTGCTTGTCATCTTGTTTAACCTACTTATTGAGAATCAGTTTGCCCTGGCGCGTGATGCGCAGTCGGTACACAGATTCGCCGTGTTCGATGCAAAGCTCACTGGCGCCCTTGAACAGATCGCGGCTGTTGAGAATCCGCATTCTGCCTTCTTCCGTCGTTTCGCGTTCCTGGCAGTTTTCCGTATCTTCGGATGTCATAATGTCGGTCCGGTCTCTTCTCGCCTTCATGTCAAAGCAAACCGGCGCCCTTGGGCTGAGGTGTTGCATTTCGGTAACTTGATTATAAAAATCAACTTAACTGTGAATGCAATAGTGGAAAATCATTGTCAAGTTATATCGGCGCGCCTAGTGTGCGCCTCGTTATCCAGTCGGGCCTTCGATTGAAGGCAGTCCGCAAGCAAGCTCTCCAGCCAGCCAGCATGTAATCAGTATGGAGAGGTAAATGGGTTTGGGGACTCTGGAACATTTCAAAAAGATAGTATTAGGCAGTGCTGCGTTGGCGGTTCTCTCGGGCTCGGGTTTTGCGTGGGCGCAGGACGCCACGGCGACAATCGAAGAAGAGACGGTCGATGACAATCAACAGGTCATCGTCGAGGAAACGACCGGCGGCATGACGGCCTTGCAGCGCATCGTCGTCGGCGCCGGCGTCGAAAAAGTCGCCATCGACACGCCGCAATCCGTGACGGTGGTCGATCAGCAGGATCTCGACAATCTGCAGGCGACGGAGATTACCGACATCGCCGACAACGTTGTCGGCCTCAACGCCACCGGCGGCACCGGCGCGCTCGGTCAGGCTTTCAACATTCGTGGTATCGGCGCGCCCGAATCGGGCGGCGAAGAAGGGCGCGTCATCATCAATGTCGATGGCGTAAGCAAATATTTCGAGCAGTACCGCATGGGCGGTCTGTTCACCGACCCGGAACTCTACAAGCAGGTCGAAGTCCTGCGCGGACCCGCATCGTCGACCCTGTACGGCGCCGGCGCCTTGGGCGGCGTCATCAACTTCGTTACGAAAGACGCCTCGGATTTCATCGGCGAGGACCAGAATACGGTTCTTCGTCTGAAAGGCTCATACGAGACGAATGGCGGCGATTATCTGGGGCAGGCGATCCTTGCCCACCGTTTCAACGAACACGCCGAAATCCTTGTCATGGGCAACTACCGCAATACCGGCGATTACGAGACCGGCGACGGGACGGAAGTCGAGGGTCTGGAGGTCGCGGCGCCCAACGGGCTCGCCAAGGGCACGTTCACATTCGGCGAGAACATGGAGCAGAGGCTGCGGATCTCGTATCAGCAATATACCGGCGGTGCGACCGACCAGGCCTATTCGCAGACATTCGATCAGCCAGCTTTTGGCGATATAGACGAACGCGTCATCACCGACAAGACCGCTATCATCGCCTACGAGAACGTCGCGAGCGATAATCCCTGGCTCGATCTGAATATCCAGTTGTCCTATTCGGACATCACCAACGAACAAACACAGGACGGCGGCAGCGATCTCTTCAACTCGACATTCGGGTATGAGTCGTACCAGTTCAATATCGACAACACATTTGAATATGTCGGCGAGAATTTTGAGAACTACCTGACGATCGGCTCCCAGACGATCAAACAGGAGCGCACCCGCGACGGCTCGGATTCCCCCACTCATGCGGAAGGAACCGATTTTACCACCGGCTTCTACGCCCAGAACGAATTCATTTGGAACGAAAAGCTGACAGTGATCACTGGCGCCCGCGTCGACTATCGCGAGTTGACGCCGGCGATCAACGACGTGCAACCCTTCGGCGTACCCGACTATGACAACTGGGCCTTCTCTCCGAAGATTGCAGCGCTGTACAAGTTCAACGACAATTTCGGCATTTTCGGTTCGGTTGCCCAGACGCAGCGAATTCCGACGCTGGACGAAGTATACGATACGATTGGTTCGGATCCGTACAACCCGCAGCACTATGGGCTAGATGTCGAAAATTCGCTCAACTACGAAGCCGGTTTCGCCATTTCGAAATACGATCTGCTGCAGGCTGGCGATTCCTTCCAGCTCAAGACGACCGGTTTCTACAACGATATTCAGGACCTGATCACGGACAATGGACGTGAGGCATTTCCTCGGTACGAAAATATCGACGACGCAGAAATCTATGGTGTGGAAGTTGAACTCTCCTACACCTCGGATCTCTTCTATTCGAACGCCGGCTATTCACTCGTTCGCGGCAACAATCTGACGACGGGCGGTTATCTCAATGACGTTGCGCCGGATGAATTCTTCTTCACGATTGGCAAGAGCATGCCGGAATACGGTATCGACTTCGGCTGGACGAGCCGCTTTGTGGCCGCCCAGGACGAAGTTGACACCCGTGATCCGTCCGAAGCGTTCAACGTCCACGACATCTATCTGAACTGGATACCCCAGGACGGGCCGATGCTGGGTTGGGAAGCCCGCTTCAGGATCGACAACATTTTCAACGAGCAGTACCAGGAATATCTGGAAGGCTTCCCGAGCAAGGGACGAACCTTCAGGGTTTCACTCGTCAAACAGTTCGGCTGGTAGGTCGCTAAACAGCGTGTCCGTGGCCTTTCCGGCCACGGATACCGTTCGGCGTGTGAAGTTCTCATGACGAGCGGAATGTTGGGGACAATAATCAGGATTGTTTCTTGACCCGAAAAAACAAACGTGATGAATAATGGACGAAAATAGTCATGTTTTATCGTGGCAAGCAAAAGGTTGCATCAACAGTTGCGCGGTCTGAATTCATCATGAGAAACCATATTGTCCGGAAATTCCTGGCGCCTCTCGCCTCGGTTGTCATTTTGGCGACAGCGGCTCTGCCCGCCGGTGCGCAAGAAGCGGCGGACGACACCAACATCACCCTTGAACTCAATAACCTTTCGCCGAGCGAAGCGGGATGCCTCGTCACCTTCATGGTAAGAAACAGCCTCGATGCCGCGCTGGATCAACTGGCTTATGAGGTGGTTCTTTTCGACGGGAAAGGCCTTGTGGACCGCATGATCGTGCTTGATTTCAGCCCGCTGGTCAAGGACAAGACGAGGGTTCGACAATTCGATCTGGACGGGATTTCCTGCCCTGACGTGTCGCGGGTGCTGATCAACGACGCCGCGTCCTGCGCTGGCCAGGACGTCGCCGATGGAACCTGTATCCGGGCGCTCGAGACGACGACCCGGACCGAGATAGAATTCGGCAGCTGACGCCGGGGCGTCGACGCCTCGCAGAATGACCATATAGATTTGAAAGGGCGGGCGGCTCACCAAAGCGTGGCGCCCGCATCAAGCGATGATTGATTTCTCCGGCTTGTTTAATGAGTTCTTCGCGACGGCCTCGTCGCTGGTCGAACTGGGCGGTCCTGTGGTCGCGATATTGCTGGGGCTTTCGGTAATCGCTTTGGCTCTGATTATCCTCAAATTCGTCCAGTTTTTCTATTCCGGGGTCGGATCACGGAAGAACGCCCGTACTGCCATGCATCTTTGGACACACGGTAAGTCCGAAGAAGCACTTTCCCTTCTCGGAAATGACAAATCGGCTGTCGCGGCTGTGATGCTGACAGCGATGCGGCTGGGCGCGGATCGGCGCATTTCGAAATCCGTGATCGAGGAAGAGGTTGGACGCATCGCGCTCTCTCGCCTCTATGACTTGCAGCGCGGATTTCGCGCGCTTGACGCGATTGCCCAGATCGCGCCTTTACTCGGGCTCTTCGGCACGGTTCTCGGCATGATTGAGGCTTTCCAGACCTTGCAGAGCGCAGGCAACGCCGTCGATCCTTCTATTCTGGCGGGCGGCATCTGGGTGGCGCTTTTGACCACGGCGGCCGGTCTTGCCGTCGCAATGCCTGTTTCGCTCATCCTGACCTGGTTCGAAAGCCGGGTGGAAAACGAGCGCGTGGCAATCGAGACGATGGCGACCCAACTGATGGCGGAACAGCAGATCAGGGTAGCCAGTCTGGAAGATGAATCCATCGTCAAGTTCGCCGGGCGGGCCAGCCATGCGGTTTAGCCGGGTAGCAGTCAAGAGACGCAGACTGTCCCTGACATCGCTGATCGATGTTATCTTCCTCCTGTTGCTTTTTTTTATGCTGTCATCGACCTTTACGCGCTTTTCCGAGGTCGACATCGTAGCGGGGCGGGCCGGCAAGCAGGCGTCAGTCTCCAAAATGCCGGATGTTTTCATCAGGCTTGGCAAGGACAATTCCTGGAAGGTGAACGGGGCCGAGCTTCCGCAGGAGGCGGCGGTGACGGAACTGCAGCGTCTTGAACAGGCGGGCGCCAAGACCGCCGTCATCGTCGTGCGGGAGGACGTCACCTCCCAGGCGCTGGTCGACGCGCTGGAGCTCCTGGCCAATAATTCGAAACTGAATATCTCGGTGGCGGGGTGATCCAATGCTGACGTTGCCGCGACCGGCCGAAAAGCCCCCGAAGGAAAACACGATTGCGCTGATCAACATCGTGTTTCTGATGCTTGTCTTTTTCCTGATTGCGGGCTCCCTTGCGCCGCCGATGGAAGACATCGACCTGATCGAGAGGACCGATTCTCGACCCGTGGAGCCGCCGCGCGCCCTTTTCATCACCGCAGAGGCGGAACTCGTCTACGAGGGCAAGACGATCACCGTGGAAAATTACGTGGCCGGGCTGAAAGATACGGGCGCGGCCGCGGACGAGACGGGCCCACATGCTCGCATCGCCGCCGACAGCACGTTGCCGGCCATCCAGCTCATCGATGTAATCGACCGGCTTCGCGCCGCCGGCGTCGGCAGGATAACCGTGATTACGGAAAGGAAGATGAAGTGACGTTGCGCTGGTGGCATTTTGCTCTGGCTCTCGTGGCGTCGCTGTCGATTCACGGCATGGTGGACGTCGCCATGCAAAGCAACGACGAACCGATTCTCGAGGCCGGTGTGAGCAACGCCGCCATAGTTTTTGTCAGCGATGTCCAGTTCGACGCCCTTGCTGAAGGCGAGGAGGTTGAGGAGGTCGTCGAGGAGACGGCGGCGCCAGCAGTCCAGCAGAACCCGCAGCCTGTGCAGTCCACCAGGGTGGCGGCCGTCGCGATGGCCAATACTGCGCGGCCTGTCGAGAGCATCAGCCCTGTCAATCCGACGCCAACAGCGCCTTCTCCGGTCCAGGCGCGCACCATAGCGATACCACAGAGCGAAACCGCGTCGCCGCTTCTTGCTGCGAGCGAGGTGGACAATGAGACAGCGCCGGCCGATCTCGCCGAGCAGATAACCCAAACCGAGGCCCAGCGCCCCGATGCGGTGGAAGTTGCTCGACTGCAACCGGATGACGCCAGCAACCTGCAAGAACCGGAAAAACCGTCGGAAGTGACCGCAAAGCCCGCCGAGGAAATGAGCCCGCCGCCCGAGACCCGGAAAGTGGAAGCCGAGACGACGGGACGTCAGCAGGAACGCGCTGACACCGAGGCTGTCGAGCCAACGGCGCTAGAAAAACCGGTTGAACAGAAAACTTCGGTTGAACAGGAACAAAAACAGACTGCCGAGCAACCAGAGCAAAAGTCGCCTGATGAAGCAGTCAAGTCGCTCCAGTCGAAAATTGTGCAGCAGCATAATTCCGTGAAGCCGGTCGAGGTCGCCAGCGTCGATCCTGTTGAGCGCGCAGCGCCGGAAGTGCTGCAGCCGGAGCGCAGCAAGACGCATGAAAACGTCACCGAGATTCCGGTGCCGAAGGAGATGCCAGAAGAAATCAAGCAGCGCCGTCAGGAAATCGCTGCCGCTGCCGCGGCGCGTCCGGATCCCCCGAAGAAGGTGACGAAGCCAACTCGCAAGAAGAGCGGGAAAAGCGGACAGAACAGCGCGAACGCCCGCAAGGGGCAAAACGTGACGGGCGAAGATCGCGCCGGCAAGAATCTGGGACCGTCAGGCAATGCGGCGATCGCCAATTATGCGGGTAAGGTGCGCAGGAAGATCCTGCGAAGCGTCAGAATGCCCCGCAATCTCTCTCGCCGATCCGTCGTGACGGTGCGCTTCAGCGTCACATCCAGCGGCGGGCTGGCGTCCGTCAGGGTCGTCCGCGGATCGGGATCCAGTGAAATCGACGCACGGGCGCTGGATACGGTCAGGCGGGCTGCGCCGTTTCCGAAATTCCCGCGTGGGACCAATCGCAACAGTTGGCAGTTTACGGTTCCGCTTGAGTTCAGACCACGTTGAGTACATATCCAAGGAGTAGTTTGATGTATGTCGTAATGAATCGGTTCAAGGTGAAGTCGGGTTCCGAGGAAGCATTTGAAGAGGTTTGGCGAAACCGTGAAAGCAGGCTCGATGAGCTTGACGGATTTATAGAATTTCAGCTCCTGCGAGGGCCACTGAACGAGGAGGAGGGATATACTCTGTTCGCCTCGCACACGATCTGGGAGAGCAGGGAAAACTTTGTCGCCTGGACCAAATCGGAGCAGTTCCGTCGGTCGCACGCCAATGCAGGTCAGACGAAGGTGTCTTATCTCGGGCACCCTCAACTGGAGACCTTCGAAACGGTCGAGGGCACGCGGCTGAAGTCGCAAAAACAGTCCGCCACAGTCTAGGCAGGCCTTTCACATCCAGGCTGTTTGCCTGTGTTCCCGTTCTTGCGGCATAACCGCGCCGACCCGGCTTGACCGGGTATGGTGCATACGATGGTTGAGGCAGACAGGCCTTTGCAAACGACGCCCCGCGACGGGCGGGAGCCCCTGGTCGATGAACTGATCGACTGGATGGTCAATGGCGCGCGACCGAGCGCCAGCGCCAAGGCGATCATCCGCTGCATATGCGAGCGACTGTTGGAAATCGGCGTGCCGATCGATCGCTTTGCGCTGTTCATCTTTACGCTGCACCCGAATCTCCAGGGCCGGAGGTTCCGGTGGTTCAGGGACGGCGACGTCGATATCGCCGAAGCGCCGATGGGCATGTTCTCGACCGAGATCTATCGGGCCAATCCGATTCCGCACGTCATAGAATGCGGCGAAAGCATACGCAGGCATCTGGAAGATCCCGACTGTCCCGAGGACTATCTCATCGTTGGGGAGCTTCGCGAACAGGGGCTGACCGACTATCTCGCTGTTCCCCTGGTCTTCACGACCGGAGAAACGCATGTCGGCGCCTGATCGACGTCACGACCTGGTGGCTTTGACGCTGCTGATTTGGATCTGCTGGAGAAAGTCGCTGCGCCGCTGGGAAGGCTGACTGAAATCTACATGCTGCGCCTCAACGCGATCACCTTGCTTTCATCCTATATCGGACGCGACAGTGGCCAGCGTGTTCTCGAAGGACAGGTCCATCGTGGTGACGGCGAAGAAATCAGCGCCGTCATTCTGTTCGTGGATCTGAAGGATTTTACCTCGATGTCGAACAGGATACCGGGCCGCGACCTGGTTGAACTGCTCCATGAAGCCATTGACATTCTGGCGCCCCAGGTAGCGCAAGCCGGAGGAGAGATCCTGAAATTCATGGGCGCAGCTTTCTGGCCATCTTTCCATATCGTGATGAAACGGAAATCGGCGACATCGGGGAGGCCGCCTTGCGCTCCATGTGGAAAGCGGAAGCCGTGATGGACGAAGCCGGCCTGAGCTGGTCACAGGGTTTCGCTGCGCTCTCCACCACGGCGCGTTCCATTTCGGTAATATTGGCGGTGCTGACCGACTTGATTTCACCGTGATCGGCCCGCCCGTCAACTATACTGCAAGACTGCTGGCGGCTGCAGCCGGACTGAAGTGCGACAGGATTCTTTCGGAGGCCTTGCAAAGAAAATTTCAACAGGTTTTTGCGGCCCCGCAGGGGAGTCCGAACTGAAAGGTTTTGAAGGCAGACATCGCCTATGGAAATTCTGACGGACGCTGCAAATCGCTGATCAGGTGGGAAACTTTCATTTTCCGGTAAAGATTCAAGAGCTTGCTGGATCTGGAAGGTCTGCTTCCGGGGAAGATGGCGCTAAATTTAAATTAGAATAATTCTAATCAATTGTTTTTGTTGCTTAAATTCTGTTTTTCCATTGACAAATCGTTGCGTGATTATCATTTTTCCTTGCGTTGGCGAGGCTCGGCGGACAAACGCCGGACCAGCGGAAGACAATCGAAAAGCATGATTACCTGTCACTGCAACATCATTACCGAACGTGAAATCGAAGAGACGGTTTGGCGACTTCTCGATGAAGATTGCTGGCAATTGATCGTTCCGATCAAGGTCTACCATGCTCTCGAGAAGCGCGGTAAGTGTTGCCGGTGCTTTCCCAATGTGGTTGATATCATCATCCGGACGACCGAGCAGTATCACGCGCACGCCCAGAACAGCGGCGCTGACCTGATCGTCTTCCGGGAGAAACTGATCAGATTGCGCAATCACTATTTGGGAGAATTCAATGCAGGGCCACGAAAAGGTAATCGAGCGGCTTAACGAGGCGCTGTTCCTCGAACTCGGCGCCGTCAATCAGTATTGGCTGCATTATCGACTCTGCGACGACTGGGGCTTCAAAAAGCTCGCAAAGAAAGAGCGTGAAGAATCCATTGAAGAGATGAATCACGCTGATCGATTGATCGATCGCATCATCTTCCTGGAAGGACATCCGAATCTTCAGAACGTTGCGCCATTGCGCATCGGTCAGAACGTCAAGGAAGTTCTGGAAGCGGATCTGGCCGGCGAATACGACGCCCGCGCAGCCTACAAGGAATCTCGCGAGATCTGCAGGGAACTTGGCGACTACGTTTCAATGGCTCTTTTCGAGGAGTTGCTGACAGACGAAGAAGGGCACATCGATTTTCTGGAAACCCAGCTCGATCTCTACAAAACCATCGGAGAAAAGAACTACGGGTTGCTGAACGCGGAGTCCGCAGACGACGCGGACTGATCCCACGGGAACAAACCGAAACAAAAAACCGGCTCCCAGGGAAGCCGGTTTTTTAGTGTCTATATTTCAGCACCCTAGAAAAGCTTGTATTTCAGACCGACGCGGAACGTGTGATCGGAGGGATTGACCTCAACCAGTCCGCCGCTTCCAAAATCTTCGGATTCGTACCAGGTGTAACGGTATTCGAGAAACCCGGTCAGGCGATCATTGAATGCAGCTTCCAGACCGGTTCCGAGCGTTGCGCCGCTTGCGCCCCAGTCATAGGACAGCACGTTCGGCGTGCTGCTGAGATCGAAGTGCTGGTAGCTGTATCCGCCAATCACATAGGCGAGGGTCGAAGGCGAGCCAAACGTGTAGCCGAGGCGCAGCATTGCGTCGAAGCCGTAGTCGGCGTCCACCGAGCCGCTGAAGCCCGCGACGCCGGCGTCAGAGGAAATGCTTGTATAGCGCGCGCCGAGAACCACACCGGCGACGACATTGTTTGCAAACTGGTAGTCATATCCGAGCGTCACATCGCCCAGCACGCCCTGGCCGGCAAGACTGTCAAGCGAAGCGGCTCCACCCAGAACCGACGTGTCGTGATTGAGAACGCCGCCGCCGAAGGCCGCGCCGATCTTCACGCCGCTCCAGTCGAATTCGACCGGCGTCATTGCGGGGCCTGTATAGCCTCCGTTGAAGCGGTAGACGAGGGAGGTATGGAACGAGTGCATGGACGTATCGACGTTGAGCAACGGCCCCATGGGGCTGTACGTGCCATACTGGTTGTAGCGGTACTCCGACTTGATCGTGAACTTGTTGTTCAGGACGGTTTCGACACCGACGCCGACGACCCAGCCGTTGCTGTCCCAATCGGATGACAGGACGTTGGGGCTGGTAGACAGGTCGAAATGCTGCCAGCTGTATCCGCCGAGGACATAGGCGAGCGTGCCCGGCGTGACCGCGTATCCGAGACGCGCCAGCGCATCAAAACCGTAATCGGCGGTTGCCTCGGCGCTAAAGCCGAGAGCGGGAACGTCGAGCTTGGGACCGGAGTAGCCGTAGCGAGCCGTGCCGTAAACGCCGAGAACCATTCGGTTCTGGAACATGTAGTCGTAACCGACGGTCGCTTCACCGAAAACGCCCCAGCCGCCGATGCCGTTCAGGCTGGCGTTGCCGAGCACCGGGCTGCCGAGTTCCGCAACGCTGTTGGAGGTGCCGCCGCCGAGACCGACGTAGAACCCTGTCCAATTGTACATGTTGACGCCGACAGGCGCCGGCTCGACAACCGGAACGACGAGGTCTGCTGCATAGGCCGAACTTGTTAGTGCGAGCGCTGCGGCGAAACCTGCCAGAGTTCTTTTCATCTATCCCACTCCTTCAAAGGAATAAAAACCTGTCTCCCTCATTACTCCCAAACGATTAACGTTGGAACAACCATTTGTTGCTGCTTTGCAACAGAGTCGAGCAAAGCTGCATCAATCTCGAATCTGTCTGCAATTACTCGTGGTTAACAAATTATCAAATGCGATTTCCCGACTGAAGCCACGCCGACGCCGCTTGCCGCGTTTCGGCTCTCCAAGACTTGATCCGGCGCTTGCCAGAGGCCTGGCCGCAAGATAGGTAGGCGCCAGGGACGGGAAACAAGCGGACACGATATGCGGCTCGATCGTTCATGGCCGATCATCATTATTGGCTATTTCGCAGTGCAAATTCTGCTGCGCACTCTGATAGGCGGCGCCCTGGGTCTGGACGAGGCGCAGGCTATCCTTGATTCACGGGAATACGCCTGGGGTTACGGGCCGCAGCCGCCTCTGTTCAATTGGCTGCAGCACACGGTCTTTCTTGTCATCGGGGAAAGCGTCTTTTCGCTGTCCCTTCTCAAGAACGCCCTTTTGTGCCTGACCTATCTCAGCCTCTATGCGCTGTTGCGCACGACCTTCGACCGGACCCAGGCGGGCCTTGCAACGATTTCGCTCATGCTACTGCCTCAAATCGCCTGGGAGAGCCAGCGCGCGCTGACCCATTCCGTCATGGCGACGACATCGGTGATGGTGACGGCGCTCATATTCTGGTTTCTCAATGAGCGGCGCAGTCTTCTTTGGTACGTTCTGTTCGGGCTTGCCGTTGGGCTGGGGTGCCTGTCGAAGTTCAACTATGCGATGATTCCGGTGGCGTTGCTGTTCGCCGGCCTCTCTTTGCCGGAAATTCGCGCGACCGTCGCCAACTGGCGTCTGGCCGTCAGCGGTCTCGTCGCCGCGCTTGTTCTATTCAAACCGGCTACATGGATGCTTGCGAACCGCGATCTGGCGCTGTCGTCCACCCGGAAATTCGAGCTTCAGCAGGATCACGGGGTGCTTTCGACCGCTCTTTCCGGAGTATCTGAATATTTTCTGGCGACGGCGCTGTTCCTGGTCCTGGCCTTGGTCATTCTTGGTTTGCTGCGTCTGCGATACGGGGTTCGGCCTGAAGGCGATTCGGCTGAGCCGACGCTTCTGTTGAAGCTTCTCGTCAGAACGGTCATCATTGCTGCGGCGCTGACGCTCGCCCTTGTGCTGTTTTCAGGTGTGACCAACGTGAAGGACCGCTGGCTCCAGCCGGTCCTTGTGCTTGCGGCGCCAGCCCTTGTGTTGTGGACGCTGCCCAGATTGAAAGCCGTTGGACACATCCGCCTGGCGCAGGTCGTCGCCGTGCTGGCTCTTGTGGTGCTGGCGGTGCTGCCGGTGAACATGCTTTACGGAACGCCGCGCAAGCCGTCCTACAGCGCCGCTCCGATCGCGGCTCTGACGGAGCGGATTGCAGGAGAATATCCGCAGGCCCGTTTCGTCTATTCCTACAATGGCTGGCTTGCCGGAAACATCGCCTATGCGCAGCCCGGTTGGACGGTTCTGACGCCCGGCCGCGTTCCACGCGATTTCAAACTGCCCGACGACTTCGTTCTGGTCTGGAGCCCGGAAAACAGTCCCTTTGCGAATGCGACTGCGAGGGCTTTCCAGGAACAGTTCGAAGAGGCATATGCGCTTGGCGACAAGACGTCCTTTGCGGCCGCTTACCGCTTTCGCGGCGACACGCGTCCGTTCACCGCGGCGTTTATCCCGGCTGAGCTATCAAAGCAGCAATAGCCTTCCCTAGGCTGCTGAACTTGCTGCCGGCCCATGTTCGACCTTCTCTCCGAAAACGGAATAAAGGTTGTGCCTGCCCATATTCTCAATGTCACGTTCGCCGCACAGGGCCATCGTGATATCCAGCTCCGTCTTGAGAATGTCGTACATCTTGTGGACGCCATCCTTTCCGAACGCGCCGAGACCGTAAAGATACGGGCGTCCGACATAGGCGCCTTTCGCGCCGAGACATTTCGCCTTCAATATGTCCTGGCCGGAACGTATTCCGCCATCGAAATGAATCTCGATCTTGTCGCCGACGGCCTCGACGATTTCCGGAAGGACCCGGATCGACGACGCGGCGCCATCGAGCTGGCGTCCGCCGTGATTGGAGACGATGATTGCGTCCGCGCCGGTGTTGATCGCCATCCTTGCGTCTTCCGGGTCGAGAATTCCCTTGAGGATAAGCGGTCCGCCCCAATAGTCCTTGATCCATTCGACATCGCTCCATGAGAGTTGCGGGTCGAACTGCTCGGCGGTCCAGCTGTGCAGGGCGGACATATCGGAGACGCCCTTTGCATGGCCGACAATATTGCGAAAAGTGCGTCTCTGCGTTTTCGCCATGGCCGCCACCCAGACAGGCGAGGTCGCCATTTGCCACAGGTGCTTGGGCGTCAGTCGCGGCGGAGCGGTCAATCCGTTGCGCAGGTCCTTGTGGCGCTGTCCCAGAATCTGCAGGTCGAGCGTCAGCACCAGGGCGGAACAGCCGGCGGTCCGCGCCCGGTCGATCAGACTGCGCACGAAGTCCTTGTCGCGCATGACATAGAGCTGGAACCAGAATGGTGCCTTGGTGTGTTCGGCGACATCCTCGATTGAACAGATGCTCATGGTGGACAGCGTGAAAGGAATAACCAATTCTTCCGCAGCCTGGGCCGCCAGGATTTCGCCATCGGCCCGCTGCATGCCGCACAGGCCCGTTGGCGCCAAGGCGATCGGGAGCGAAACGTCGCGGCCGATCATCTTCGTCGCTACCGAGCGGTTCGTCATGTCGACGGCGACGCGCTGCCGTAGCTTGATGTCACGGAAGTCGGCTTCATTCGCCGCGTAGGTGCTTTCTGTCCAGGATCCGGAATCCGCATAGTCGAAGAACAGCTTGGGCACGCGCCGCCGCGCGATTCGCTTGAGATCGGCGATTTCGAGGACAGGGCTCATTTCGGGTCTCCAGACAGGGTGGCGATGGCGTCGGCAGGTCGCGCCATCATAGTCACGCTGAGCGTTGTTACAAGCGGAAGCGGCCGCTGAATCAAATGCGCAACGAATGCTGCGAACGCAATGATTCGATTGCGCTTATTGTTAACGTATCACGACGCTTTCGGCACTGTCGTCGCCTGGAATTTTGACATGAGATAGGGGCCGGACAGCACCGGCGGGTATTTCGCTCCACCGTCCTCGGCGCGGCAGGATTCCAGGCACTCGATCGACGCCGACCAGTTTGGCTGGTGGAAGAACGCAAAGGATTGCCTGCGATCCATGCCGCCTTCGTCCGGCGGCGGATTGACGACGCGGTGCAGCGTCGAGACCCAGCGGTCGTTTGTCCACCGCGCCATGAGGTCGCCGATATTGATGACAAAGGCGCCCGGCACGGGCGGCACGGCGATCCAGTCGCCCTCCGGAGACAGAATCTCGAGACCCCGCGATCCTGCCTGTGGCAGCAATATTGTCAGACTGCCGTAGTCGGTATGGGCGCCGGCGCGAAGCTGGCCGGCTTTGGGAGCGAGGGTCTGTTCCGGGTAATTGAGCGCGCGCAGGGCGCTTATCGGTTCATCGATAAAGGATTCAAAGTAGTCGTCCGGCAAATTCAACGCTACGGCGAAAACCTTCATGATGCGAGAGGCCAAATCCTCCATCGACCGGTAATAGGTCTTCCAGGCGTCCACGAAGCCGTCAGGGTCGCCGGGCCAAATGGTGTCGGCGTAGCAGAAAGACAGGGCGTCGGGATCGGAAACATCAGCAGGCGTCGCAAGCGGTCCGCCATTGAAGCTTTCTTTCAGGTCCGGCGGCGTATCTTCTCCGCGCGATTTGGCGAGCGCCTCCTTTTCCGGTCCCAGATAGCCATAGGGGTAGCCGTCATACGGCGCGCGCGCCTGTTGCTTCACATCAGCGGGAAGGTCGAAGAATTCGTGGGCCTTGCCCCACGCCGCGTCGATGATTTCCTGCGGGACGCCATGATTGCCGATGGCCAGAAATCCTGTCTCGCGGCAAATCCGGTCCACATCCTCGCCAAGCGTCTTTATCGTCTGCGGATCCGCTGTCTCGAAGGCTGCAAGATCGAACACGGGAAAGGGTTTGGACATCGAGCGCTCCTGTCTGGAAAATTCGCTGAAAAGCGTGACCATACGGTCCAGTGCCTGTCAATAGACGGGCCGACCGTCGGACGGGTCGGGCAAGATTTACATAACCGGATTGTTACCATATAGAACAATTGGCAACGATGCGCGGGGGTAGTCGTGAAACAAACGGACGCAAAAGCGGGCGACGAAAAGTCCGATGGCGAAATCGGCCAGGCCGATCTCCTTGGTCTGATCGGTTACAACATGAAGCGCGCCTACATGTTGTTCTATCAGGATCTGAAGCAGAACCTCGCCGAATTCGATTTGCGCCAGCGGACATTTTCCGTTCTGTCTCTGGTCATCGAGAACCCGAATATCAGCCAGATCGAGGTGGCGCGCACGCTTGGCATCGAACGCTCGGGAACGGTCGTCATTGTGGATGAGCTGGAGGAGCGCGGTCTCGTGGTGCGGGAGAGGGCGCCTGGCGACCGCCGCGCCTATGCGTTGGCGGTGACGGATGCGGGAAAGGCGCTCTACCGGAAGGCCATCAAGAGGATCGCCGATCATGAAGACCGGATCCTGTCGGACCTGAGCCAGAGCGACAGGAAGGATTTGATGGCGCTGCTGCGCCGGATTCACATGGTGGATAAGGGAGGAAAACAGAGTGAAGATTGATTCAGGCACCACAGCGATCGTCTCGGGCGGTGCTTCGGGGCTGGGCGAGGCGGTTGCGCGCAATCTCGCAGGCAGCGGAGCCAAGGTCTGCCTTTTCGACCTCAACGAGGAGAAAGGGAAGGCGCTGAGCGCGGAAATTGACGGTCAATATATCAAGGTCGACGTCAGCGACGTTGAAAGCGTCGAAGACGGGTTCAAGGCGGCGCGGGCCGCCCAGGGACAGGAAAACATATTCGTCAATTGCGCCGGGATCGGCGGTGCTATGAAGACTGTCTCCAAGGGGCAACCCCATGATTTCTCGCTGTACGAGAAGGTCATACGCGTAAACCTGATGGGCACGTTTCTTTGCGCCTCGCGGGCGGCCGCCGGCATGGCCGAAGCCGAGCCGTTGAACGAGGATGGAGAACGTGGCGTCATCATCAACACTGCTTCCGTCGCCGCCTATGACGGACAGATTGGGCAGGTCGCCTATTCCTCGTCCAAGGGCGGCATTGTCGGCATGACGCTGCCGATGGCGCGCGATCTTGCGGCCTCTGGCGTCCGGGTAATGACCATTGCGCCCGGCATCTTCCTGACCCCGCTTCTGGCCGGCCTGTCGGACGAGGTTCAGGCGTCGCTCGGCGCGCAGGTTCCGTTTCCTTCGCGCCTGGGCTTGCCGGGAGAATATGCGATGCTTACGCGATCGATCATCGAGAATCCGATGCTGAACGGCGAGGTTATCCGGCTGGACGGCGCCATTCGCATGGCGCCGCGCTGAGACGGTCCGGGACAGCGTCTTTCGTGCGTTTTTCAGCACTCGTAAATGGCGCCAAAACTGAAGCTTTCAAGCTGTCGAGGTCGAACGCCCGGTTTCCGCCTGTGCCGGATTATTAGTTCTATCACCTAACTGTTTCATTGTAGACAATGCGGGACTTCCCGTGGCAATATCGGGGAGGAGTTGTGGTCACAGACCATTGTGGGAGGATAAAGTTGCAACCGGATACGCCGCGTCCGTCTTTCGCGCCGTGGAAGCCCGAATTCAGGATCGAGGAACGAAGCGACGGCTCCATACTGATGGAGCAGACGGAGCCGCTCGACGCATATCCCGAGAAGATGACGGATTGTCTGCTGCG
The DNA here is from genome assembly GCF_019492055.1 of Flavimaribacter sediminis. Lineage (GTDB taxonomy): Bacteria > Pseudomonadota > Alphaproteobacteria > Rhizobiales > Rhizobiaceae > Flavimaribacter > Flavimaribacter sediminis. The sequence goes on from NZ_JAICBX010000004.1 coordinate 20,196, forward strand.
ATGGGCTGCAGAGCAACCGGAAAGGACATACCTTGCGCGGCGCGTGAAAGGCGGCGACTGGCGGGAAATCAATTACCGCGATGCGCTGGCAGCTGTCCGGTCGATCGGCAGCTATCTGCTGTCGATTGGCCTTGACCCATCACGGCCGGTTCTCATTCTTTCTGAAAACAGCATAGAACACGCGCTGATGGCGCTGGGCGCGCAATATGTCGGCATTCCCTCGGCGGCTGTATCGCCGGCCTATTCCCTGATCTCCAGTGACCACGGCAAGCTATCCGATCTTGTCGCCAATCTTCAGCCCGGGCTTGTGTTTGCCGACGACGGCGAGAAATTCGCAGCCGCCATCAAGGCGATCCTCAAACCCGGAATGCATCTTGTTGTCTGCGAAAAGGAACCGTCTGGCGGCGGTGGCGTGCATTTTGACGACGTTCTGGCGACGGAGGCGACGCAGGAGGCGGAAGACGCCTGTCGCGCCGTAAATGCGGACACCGTCGCCAAATATCTTTTCACCTCCGGCTCCACCGGCAGCCCCAAGGGCGTCATCAACACGCAACGGATGATGACCTCGAACCAGGCAATGGTCGCCGATTGCTATACGTTTCTGCGGGAAGGGCCGCCGGTTGTCGTCGACTGGGCGCCTTGGAACCATACCGCCAGCGGCAACAAGGTTTTCAACATGATCCTGTATCATGGCGGCACCTTCTACATCGACGACGGCAAGCCCACGCCGGTCGGCATTCAGGAGACGATCCGGAACCTGAAAGAGATCTCGCCGTCATGGTACTTCAATGTTCCGGTCGGCTACGACATGCTCGCCAAGGCTTTCGAAGCGGACGCCGAGCTTTGCGCCAGTTTCTTTCGCAATCTGAGCATGATGATGTATGCAGGCGCCGGCATGGCCCAGCACACCTGGGACAAGCTGAAGCAACTTGCGAGAAAGACCACCGGCCACGACGTGTTGCTGGCCGCCGGACTGGGCGCAACCGAGACCGCGCCTTTCGCGCTCATGTGCATGGAGCCACAGGAATCCGCCGGCAATATTGGCGTTCCTTCCCGCGGACTTGTGCTGAAGCTCGTGCCCAACGAAGACAAGCTGGAAGCGCGCCTCAAAGGGCCGTCCATCACGCCGGGTTATCTCAATGACGCGGAACAGACGAAGAAGGCCTTCGACGAGGAAGGCTTCTATCGTCTTGGCGACGCGTTGCGTCCAGCCGACCCCGAAGATTTCACCAAGGGCTTCTTCTTCGACGGACGGATTGCGGAAAACTTCAAGCTGTCGACCGGAACCTGGGTGGCTGTCGGCGCGCTCCGGGCGGGTTTTATCGATCACTTCTCCGGTCTGGTGAAGGACGTGGTCATCGTCGGCGAAAACCGCCATTACCTTGCGGCTCTCGCAATTCCTCATGAGCAACATGTGCGGGAACTGGCCTCAGACCACTTCGAGGGCAAAAGCCTTGCGGAAGTTCTCGACAGCGACATTGCGCGCGCAGCGTTTCAGGAGAAGCTGACCGACTTTGCGAAATCCGCGACAGGCTCCTCAACGCGTATCATGAGCATGATCGCGATGGCCGAGCCGCCTGATCTCGACAAGGGCGAAGTGACGGACAAGGGATCGATCAACCAGCGCGCGGTTCTCCGCAACCGCCCGGAGCTTGTCGACGCGCTTTATAATGGACGGCCGGACGTGATCGAAGCCTGAGCGTGCTCGCCGGCTGTCAATACATGAGCCAGACGAGACCCAGTGTGATAGCCGGAAAGGCCGCGAGGATGGCCACCCGAACGATATCGGTAATGACGAAGGGAAGAACGCCCCGGAAGGTCTGACCGATCGGGATCTCCGGCGCCATGCCGTTGATGACGAACAGGTTCATGCCCACCGGGGGCGTGATCAGCCCGACCTCGACGACGATCAGCACAAGAATGCCGAACCAGAGGCCGAAATCGTCCGGCGAAAGGCCGAAATCGAGCGCGACCATGATCGGGAAGAAGATCGGCACGGTCAGCAGAACCATGGACAGGCTGTCCATGACGCAGCCGAAGACGAGATAGAGCACAAGCACAAGAAACAGCACCAGCCAGGGGCTTAAGCTCTGCTCGGCGACGAAGGCGGCCATCTCCTGAGGCAGTTGCGTGAGCGCCAGGAAACTGTTGAAGAAGCCCGCGCCCAATATGATCAGGAAGATCATGGCCGTTGTGTTGGCCGTCGACAGAATTGCTTCCTTGAGCTTGCCGAAGGTCATGCCTCCGGACAAGACGGCGACGACGCCGGTGCCTGCGGCGCCAACCGCGGCGGCTTCGGTAGGGGTGAATATGCCGGCGTAGATGCCGCCGACCACCAGAACGAAGATCAGCATGACCGGCCAGACCGGGAGCAGCGACTTCAAACGGTCGCCGTAGGACAGTCTTTCCCGGAGCTGTCCGGAATCCTTGCTTAAATGCGCGTAGATCGAAATCGCGATCATGTAGCTGATCGCCGCCAGAATGCCCGGTATGAAGGCAGCGGCGAATAGTTTCGCGATATTCTGTTCCGTCAGAATGGCGTAGATGACCAGAATGACAGAGGGCGGGATGAGGATGCCAAGCGTGCCGCCTGCCGCCAGCGCTCCGGTCGCCAGAGGTCCGGAATAGCCATATTTGCGCAGTTCCGGCAAGGCGACCTGTCCCATGGTGGCGGCTGTTGCAAGCGATGACCCGCAGATAGCGCCAAAACCGGCGCAGGCTCCGACAGCGGCCATGGCGACGCCGCCCCGTTTGTGGCCCAGCCAGTTTTCAGCGGCCTTGAAGAGCGCAGCCGACATCCCGCCGAGGGTCGCGAACTGCCCCATAAGCAAAAACAGCGGAATGATGGAAAACGAATAGCTGGAGAATGTGCCGTAGGTGGTGTGCTTGAGCTGCGAAAACACCATGCCTGTGGAGCCTGTCACCAGATAGTTGCCCCCGAAACCGACGACGAGCATCGCGATGGCGATCGGGATACGCAAAAATATCAGTGCTAGCAGTACGGGGAACGACCAGAGCCCGATTTCGAAATTCGTCATGGCAGGCGCTCCGCGGGGTCGTACAGCGTTCTGAGCAGGCAATAGGCGGAGACGATAACGAAGACCACGGCCCCCAAAAGTCCGGCGGCGTAGGCGATCCATACCGGAAACTGCAGGATGAAAGTGGTTTCAAGATAGCTCTTCTTGTCGAGCATCCCGAGCCAAAGTCGCCAGGCGATCAGGAACGCGACGATCAGCATCAGCAGATTGGCGACGAAGTCGATGAACCGGTTGAATGCATCGCCGAAGACCGGCTTGAACAGATCGACGCGGGCGTGGCCGCTCTTGAACTGACACCAGGGCAGGAAACAGAACACCGCAAAGCCGACGCCGATCTCAACCAGTTCGAAATCACCGGGAACCGGTCCGAGGCCAAGGCCGATCATGGCGCGACCGGCGATGCTGACACACGCCATCAAGACGACGGCGATCAGCACCAGACCGCCCGCGAGCGCCGTGTATCTGGCGAGAAAGTCGACGACAGTGTTCAAGGTGCGGTGCATGCTTTCGTCGTGATCCTGTTCATCAACTTCAGGGAAGAGGATTGTGGCGGACTATGACCAGAGGTTAAGGACCGTAGCAAGCGCTGATTGCGGCGAATCCGGGGAAACACGCAACTGACGCCGTCGGCTACCGGAATACCGGCGCGCGTTTTTCCAGAAACGCTTTCAGACCTTCCTCCGCGTCCGATCCTGTCTGGGACAGCGCGGCGCTCAAACTTTCAACGAACAGGCCGTCAGTCCTGCTCATGTCGCTAATGCGGCTGATGGCGTTGATCATGAAATAGTTGGACAGCGATGCGTTTTTCGCGATCTTGCCGGCGAGTTTCACGGCTTTTTCCAGCGCCTTGCCTTCTTCGGCGAGGTAGTGGCTGAGGCCGAGCGAGAGCCCTTCTTCTGCATTATACTTGCGGCCGGTGAGCATCATTTCGGTCATCCGGTCGGCGCCAAGTATCCGGCCGACGCGCACGGTTGCGCCGCCGCCCACAAAGATGCCGCGCCGACCTTCCGGCAACTGGTAGATCGTCGATGGTTCGGCGATGCGCACATGGGTGGACGTGGCGAGCTCCAGACCACCGCCAATTACGGCGCCGAACATGGCCGAAACGACCGGGAGACCTCCTGACTGGATGACATCCATGACCCGATGCCAGTTTCGCGAGTGGTGGAGCGTGTCTTCTGCATTGCGCTGCACGTGCTCCGAAAGATCGAGGCCCGAGCAGTAATGGCCATGGCTGCCGGTAAGAACGACGGCGCGCACGCCTTCGGGAGGGTTGGAGAAGAAATCGTCCAGCCTTTCAAGCAAACCGTCATTCATGGCGTTTCGCCGCTCCGGACGACACATTGTCAGTATGGCGATCGGGCCGTCCTGTTCTATGGACAGGATATTTTGAGCTTTGCTTGCTTTCTGCATTTTTCGGTATTCCATCCCACGCTGCTTTTCGGAGAAAAGCAATCAAGCCGCTGACTGTTTGGAAACGGCCAATTTGTTACTCCCAATAACAGTTCTCCCCTACAACAATATGGACGCCAAGGTCCAGCCCGCGCGCTTCGCTATTTTTCGGTGAAATCGAAGACGCCGTCCCAGCCTGGCGGTGGTGACGCCACAAAGCCGGAAAGACGGTTGGCGAATGTTTCATACATTGGTCTTATGCGATCCGGCGCCATCCCGGTCAGGCGGGAAATGATTTCCTGAGCTTCTTCGAAACGTCCCCCGCGGTAGGCTGCGAGGAAAGCATCATGCGTCTCGTAAAATGCGGCCTCGTTGTTCAGCGCGCTCTTTTCGATCAACGTATGGAGGACAAGCGGGCTGTCGCGACCGACCACGCGCACCCGATCAACCTCAAGCGCCCGATAGCCTTCCGGAATGGTCGTTCCTCCTTCGAGCAGCGATTGTTCGAACAGGAGCGTCAGGCCGTAATATTTGGTTATGCCTTCGATCCGCGACGCCACATTGGCGGCGTCACCAATGACCGAATAGCTGAAGCGCTGTGTCGAACCCAGATTGCCGACGAGACATTCGCCTGTGTGCAAGCCAACGCCCATCCGGATGCCGTAACCCTTTTCCGCATTGAGGGCGTCAAGGCGGTTCGCCATATGCACGGTTGCTCCCAGCGCCGCTGTGCGATGGTTTTCGACGGTCAACGGCGCGTTCCAGAAAGCCAGGATCGCATCGCCCATATATTTGTCGATCGTCGCTTGGGATTTCAGCAGTTCGTCGGTCATCGGCGTCAGGAAATTGTTCAGAAGCTGGGTCAGTTCCTGCGGGCTCAGCTCCTCGGAGATCGTCGTGAAGCCGCGGATATCACAGAACAGCAGAGTCAGTTCCCGGGTTTCTCCGCCAAGATTGAGCGCGCTCGGATTTTCCGTCAGCCGCTCGACAAGCGATGGCGCAAGATAGCGGCCAAAGGCGTTGCGGATAAACCGTTTTTCCTGCTCGCTGCCGAGATATTGCAGCAACGTGATCGAGAAATAGCTTACCAGGATCGCGAATAGCAGCGGAATAGGATCGAGAAGAAGGTGTCGCTCGGCGAACATGTACCAGGACAGGCCAATGGCGCCAGCGAGCATGAGCATCGCCAGAATGGCGCTGATGGTAAAACGCCCGGGCCTGACGGCGACGACCATAAAAATAATCGCTATCAGCGCCAGGGCATATTCCAAGCCGGCCATGTAATCCGGCCGGTGCAGGAATGTTCCGGACATGATTTGATCGATGATCTCGGCGTGTACGTTGACGCCGGGATAAACCTGGGACAGAGGTGTTACCACCAGATCCCGCAAGCTAATAGCGCTGGTGCCGATGAGTACGATATGACCGGCGATACGCTCTTGAAGTTGCTGCGAACCAAGGGACCCATCGAGAAGGCTTTTGACCGGCAGAGTGTTGTCGCCTGCGCGGCCGCTATAGTAGATCCAGAGACTGCCGTCTGCATTCGTTTCTGCAGTAAAACCGCCCACTCGCACGCTGACGACCGCAGGCAGCCCGGTATCGGCTTCGCCGCTGGCGCCGGTGCTCATGACAATAAAATTGGAAGCTTGTTGTGCGACCCGTAACGTTTCCAGTGCCAGACTAGGGTAAGTGTGCTCTTCCGACACAGCGATGATCGGCACCTTGCGAACCACTCCGTCGAATGCATGAATGAAGCTGAAGAAGCCCAGGCCCTGCGCCGCTTGTTCAATCAGTGGCAACACATCCATGCTGCCATAGTATTTTTGCAGTATAGCCTTGGGATCCGGGCCGCCATAGGCCCATCCGGCTTTCGGTTCCGGTAACTTTGATACGAACTGCCGGTCAAGGGCGAAGCCGATGACAGCTGGCGCCTGCTGCAGTGCTTCCGCAAAAAGCACGTCATTGTCGAGTTCGGGCGCGCCGTCCGGAAATGAGATTTCAGCTCCGAGCTCACGCAGGGTTTCCAGGGATCTCGACGGAGAGCTCCGATCGTCTTCGGGAAAGGCGACATCGAAACTGATGGCGGCTGCGCCGTTCGATGCGAGGACGTTGACGATTTCGGCGAGCTGCGACCGCGGCCAGGGCCACTGTCCCAACGCTTCCAGGGACGCTTCGTCAATGTCGACGACGAGGACCGGCGCCTGTGCATATTCACGCGGCTTCAGGCGTTGGTATTCGTCAAATACGAGAGATGACAGACGCTCTGTGCCAAACATGGCGAGCAGACCCAGCAGGACAACGGAAAACAAACCCGCATATACGGCGTTCAGCCGGGAAAATCGGAAGTTCGATAGGGTCAATGTCGATTCAGGGCCGTTTGAACTGAGGCAATTCCGTCACAGGTCATCTGAATCTGCATGAATAAGTCCAAGATTCAAGAAATTCCAAGTTTCTTATAATTGCAGAAACTTTACTTGCCTTACCCGCTTCAGTAACTTTCCCCGGACCTTAATTCTTCCTTGGCGAGTACGGATGAGTCTGGATTTTCCGAAATGCGTCCTGATTTGCGCGGCATTGTTGGCGGGAACCGTCAATGTGGCGCTCGCTGAAGATGTGACCTACGATCAGATATTGAACGATCCGGACAATATCGATCTTAACTATCAGTATGCGCAGCAGCAGGCTGTAAAGGGCGATCTCGAGCAGGCGTCCGCCGCGCTCGAGCGTATTCTGCTGTTGCAGCCGAACTACGATAACGCGAGGCTGTTTTACGCAATCGTGTTGTTCCGGCTGGACGACATGGAAGGATCGAAGCGCGAACTCGAACTGCTTCAGGATCGTCCGCTTAGTCCAAGTCAGCAGTCGGAAGTCAGGAAATATCTGGCGCAAGCCGTTTCCAGATCCAAGACAACCCGCGTCTTCGGCTATGTGACCACCGGTTTTCGCGTGGACAGCAATCCTGACCTGACGACGGAATCGGTCGTCGACCTGAACGGCAACCAGCTTGGAAACAATCCGCAGACCGACGTCGCCTTCGTCGCCAATGCGGGCGTTCGCATGGAGCACACCATCCCCGGCGGGGCCGGAAATTTCATATTCATTGAAGCAGCCGGCGATCTGAACGAGCAGTTTCAGGTCTCTGAAGCCGATTACGCCGATGGAGGGGCCAAGCTCGGCGCCACGCTGTTCTTCGGTGATCTTGAAGTGACCGCGAACGGCTTTGCCGACGTTCTTTCTCTGGAAGGGCAGCTTTATCGCGCGTCCTACGGCGGAAACTTGCAGTTCAGCTACGCAATCAATCCGCGGCTGGACGTGTTCGTAAGCGGCGGGCTGGGCTACGAAGATTATTACCGGGTTTCCGAGGATTCAGCCGGCAGCGCCCGCGACGGTTGGCTGACGCGCGCGTCGACTGGTTTCAGCTATTTGACAAGCGAAACCAACAAGGTCGTCGCAAGGGTGAATGGCTACTTCAAGGACGCCGCTTTCGAAAGCTATTCCTACGACGCCCTCGAACTCGTGCTGAGCGACACATGGCTTCTCGGACGCGGGCAGTATATCAAGGGAATCGTGTCCTATCGCTGGCTCGACTACCGGCAGGCGAACCCGATTTATTCGCCCTTCATGGCCCAGCAGGACGAACTGTTCAAAGCCCGTCTCGCCTATGGGGCGCCGGTAGGCACCCTGCTTGAATTTGTCAATTTGGAATCCCCGGAAGCGATCGCCGACATCAATTTCCAGATCGGCGTGAATTACCTGGACCAGGACTCCAATATTCCGAACTACATCGCAAACAGTCTCTCGGCTGATGTTCTGCTGACCAAACGGTTTGAATACTAGAGCGGCCCGGGGAGAAAGCGGAAAACGAATGCTTCGGATGTATAAAACGGCTTTGTTGGGTTTGCTGGCGGGCGCAGTATTGTGCCTCCCCGATCTCGCGACCAGCGCTTTCGCCGAAGCGAAGGTTGGCGTGAGCGCGGCCGTTACAGGCAGGGCATTTGTCCGCAGCGGCGGCGCCGAGCGCCGGGCGACGGTCGAGGAGAGCATATTTCTGCAGGACGAGGTGCTGACGAAACAGCAGAGCGCGCTGCAGATATTGCTGCTCGATCAGTCCGTTTTCACGGTGGGTGAAAACTGCGAAATGGTCATCGACCGATTTGTTTTCGATCCGGACACTGATGCGGGCGAAATGAGCGGTCGGGTTCTCAAGGGCGCGTTCCGCTTCATGAGCGGAAAGATCGGTAAGGCGAATCCAAGCAATGCGAACATAGCCACTCCGTCCGGCACGATCGGAATCCGCGGCACAATGATGGAAGGCATCGTGGGCAAGGATGCGATCAACCTTGCGCAGCTTTCCGGCCTTTCGGTTGGAAACGCCGATCCGGAGAAAGCTTTTCTGGCGGTTCTTCGCGGGCCCGGCCACGGAACCAACGTGCTGACCCGCACCGGCATCATCACAGTTGGCAACAGCGCGGGTCGAAAGACGATTTCAACGCCGAATTATGGCGTGTTCGTACCGGGCCCGGGCATGCGTCCGATCGGTCCCTTCAAGATCAATGGCGACATCCTGTCATATCTCAACCTGTATCTGCGCACGCGACCGGGCGACGGGCCGTCCTATGGCGGAAACGAGACATCCGGCGAAAGAGCCTCCGGCCAGGATTATTTTAATACGCCTGACGATATCGGATCTCCGTTGAACGATCAGTTTGCCGACGAGTTTTTCGATACCCAGGCCGTCAATGAAGACGATGGCGGCGGTAACGGAGGGAACTTCGGCAACGAGGGGAACTTCGGCAACGAGGGGAACTTCGGCAACGAAGGCAATTTCGGCAACGAAGGGAATTTCGGCAACGAGGGGAACTTCGGAAACGAGGGCAATTTCGGCAACGAGGGGAACTTCGGAAACGAAGGAAATTACGGGAATTACGGGAATTACGGTAACTATGGCAATGAGGGGAACGAGGGCAATGGCGGTGTGATCATCAGCAACGTGCCGAGTTTCTCCTCGAATGACGCTCCCAACACCTTCCAAAGCCAGGAAGGCGGTTTTGAAGCAACCGGTGAAGGTTTCGGTCGGAGAGGCGGCTTTAGACGTCGCGGCGCCTTCGGAGAAGGTTTCGGCGGCTTCGACGGGTTCAGCGGCGGCGGCGGCCGGTTTGAAGGCGGGTTCGGTCGCAATCGAAATCGTTCCTCCGACTGATTTCGACCGCGTTTTCGCGGTCCTGCCTGTACCAAGGTTCGCCATGAAGCTCTTACACAGCGCAGCGCTCGCAGTTTTACTGTGTTCCGGTGCGCTCCAAACAGCGGCCGAAGCTGGGACGCGGGATTCCTGGAAACATTCCTGCTATGTCTATCGCGACATGAACCGGAACGGAAAGTTCGACATGGGCGACCGTCCATACGGTCGCCTGCCAATCAAGCTTGAGCGGCCCGACGGCAGCTTTACGGGCGCGCGGTCCAATATCGACGGATTCGCCAACTTCGTCACGTCGATCGGAAACAAGGACGCGGAGATCTACGAAGCGGGCGTCTACAGCTTGCGGGCTGTCTATCCCAAGGGCTGGCAATCGCTGTCGGACGCAGACCAGCAGCAATACGAATTCGTCGAACGGGCGAACGCCGGCGGAGGATTGACGCCGGTGGAAACCTGCGCGCCGATCGGCGTCGCGCCGATTTTGTCGGTGCGTGGTCGTTTTGTCGCCAGGGACGACGCTGACGCGGGTAATTACGAGGTGCTCGCTCTGGGCCCGGATGGCGCCTACCACAAGGTTTCCACGGACACCAAGGGGAATTACCGGTTTGTCGCTGAACCGGGCAATTGGGTCGTCGAGATCAGGGACGCGGACGGCGCCACGGTTTCGCTACGACCGGTCGCCGTGGAATACGGCGCTGTCGTGATGTCGGAAACTATTCTCGATCAGCAGATGGCGCCGCCGGAAGGTTCGGGCGCGCGTAAGCTCGGTTTCGACGATCTTGTCATCTCCGACAGCCTGTTCGAAATTCCATCGGGCTATGGCGGGCTGGAATGGCGAAACTGGATCGCCGTGCACAACCGTTTCTACTCCGGTTCCGGTTACGTGAACCTGACCACGAGTTCGGAATATGTCGCCTACAACAGTTCCGGCGTCCCCGCCTGGATGGCGAGCGAGGAACCGTTCGATTTCATCGGAACCTATATCGGCGTCGCCTGGCCGAGAGGCGAAGAGGACTATGTTTTTGTCAAGGCGTGGCGCGGCGCCGATCTCGCCTATTCCGACCGGTTGCGCCTCAGCGACAACGGGCCTGTGTTTTTCAGCGCCGACTACCGGGGCATTACAAGACTGGAATTCAGCTCAGGCAATTACGAGCGCATCGTGCTTGACGATTTTCAGTTTCGCCTCGGCGCGGAGCAGTGATCCGGCGCGTTCAAACCTTGCTGCGGCGGGATCTGCGAAAATCGCTCCAGAACATGTAGACGACGACGAGAACCGTCACGGCGACAATGCCGCCGCTAATGGGGCGCTCGACAAACGTCATGATGTCGCCGCGCGACAGCATCAGCGACCGGCGGAAGTTTTGCTCCAGAAAGGGGCCAAGCACCAGGCCCAGCAGCAGCGGCGCCGGCGGAAAGCCGAGACGACGCATGAAATGTCCGACAACGCCGAACATCGTCGCCGCAACCACGTCGAACACCGAGTTTCGGATGGAATAGACGCCGACGCAGATGAAGGCCAGGATTGCCGGATAGAGCACAGAGTAGGGGATGCGAAGAATCCGCACCCAAATGCTGATAAGCGGCAGATTCAGAAACAGCAGGATCACGTTTCCGATGAGGAAGCTCGCGACGAGCCCCCAAAACAGGTCCGGGTGGTCGCGCAGAAGCTGCGGCCCTGGCACGATGCCGTGGATGATCAATGCGCCGAGCATGATCGCCACGATTGCGTCGCCCGGAATTCCCAGGCTCAGTGTTGGAACGAAGGCCGTCTGCGCCGCGGAATTGTTCGCCGATTCCGGTGCGACGACGCCTTCGATAGCGCCCTGGCCAAAGCGTTCCGGCGTCCTGGAAACGCGCTTTTCAACCGCATAGGCGACGAAGGTCGACAGAGCCGCCCCGGTGCCCGGAAGAATGCCCAGAACCGCTCCGATCGAACTGCCGCGCAGCGCCGGCGCAATCGCCGTTCGCGCTTCCCTCGCCGTCGGCAGCATGTCGCGGAAGCGAATTCGGGTGCTCAGGGCGTCCCGACTGCCGATGCGTCCGGCGTTTGACAGAACTTCGGCGATGCCGAACAAACCTGTGGTCACGACGACCAGATTGAGGCCGTCCGCCAGCGAGAGCATCCCGAACGTCATCCGGTTGGCGCCGGAATTCGGGTCGATGCCCACCATGGAGATCAACAGGCCGACGAGCGCCATGGCGAGCGATCGCCCCTTTGAGGCGTTGCCGACCATCGCCGCCGAGAGCAGTCCGAGCACGATGAGCGCCGCATATTCCTGCGATCCGAAACTGAGCGCGATTCTGGCGAGAATCGGCGTGAAGGAAGCGACAATGATGAGGCCGAACATGCCGCCAAAGAAGGACGAGAGCGTCGCCGTAAACAGGGCGACGCCGGCGCGTCCGGATTTGGCGAGCGGATTGCCGTCGAGGCATGTCACTGCAGCGCCGGCAGTGCCGGGAAGGTTTAAAAGGATCGCCGCCGTGGAGCCGCCATACATCGAGCCGTAGTAGATGCCCGCGAGCATCACGATGGCGTCGGTCTGCGGTACGTAGAAGGTCAGCGGCAGCAGCATTCCTACGGTCGCCAGTGGACCTAGCCCCGGCAGCACCCCGATGAACATTCCGACGGTGACGCCGATGATGCAATAGCCGAGCGTCGAAAAGCTGAGGGCGACGGACAGGCCAAGGGAAATGTTTTCGAAAAAGGACACGCCGTTACCAGGTCACGAGATCAAGCGGCAGGTTCAGCAATACGACGAAGACCACTGCGCAGAAGCATGCGATCGCCGCCGCAAGAACCGCTACCTGCCAGGGTTTGAGGCTGCCATCCGCCAGAGCGGACAGCGCGACGCACGCCGCGATGGCGGGCGCGAGGCCAAAGCGCGGCATCAGAAATGCAAAGGCGAGGAGGCCGGCCACGATGAAGATCATCACACGAGCCGAGGCGAGGTCGGGCGGCGCCTCGCGCTCCCGCCCGAGCGCGGCGACGCCCTCGGCAAGGATCAACGCGCCTGACAGCACGAGCAAGACGCTGACGATCAGCGGAAAGGCGCCTGGGCCGATATTGCGGAGCCCGCCAAGAGGATAACCGAGGGACTCGACGACGCCGTATGCGCCGAGCGCAATCACGGCCAGTGCGGCAACCGAATCCTGTCCCAGCGATCGCGCCAAACTGAACATTGTTCCTCCCCCCGGACAGATCGAACCCACCATCCGAATGTCGGAAATGCTCTACGTTCATGCCACGCCTGTCAACTGGAAAAATGTTCACATATATGAACAATTCACTTATGTGTTTACATAGACCTGTCGGACGGGTTAACAATCTGTCTGTCATTGTTCCAGGGAGGAGGATGAATTCATGAAACGCATACTGCAGGGCATGCTTGCTTTCACCGCTGCGGCTGTAGCGGCCGTCACCGCCGGACCGGCCTCAGCACAGGACTGGCCGGCGCATCCGGTCGACATGGTCGTCGCGTATGGGGCAGGAGGCGGCACCGACACCGTCGCCCGTCAACTTGCCGAGCCTCTGTCCGAAATTCTTGGCCAGCCCGTTGTGGTGAAAAACCAGGCCGGGGCCGGCGGAACTATCGGAGCTGCTGCGGTCGCTTCGGCGGATCCCGACGGATACACGCTTTACATGATGGCGGCGGGGCACACCGTTGCGGCCGCCATGTACAAGTCGCTTCCCTACGATCCGGCGCAGGATTTCGTAGGCGTTTCGGGAATTGCGACGATGCCGCTGGTGCTCGTCACGCGGCCTGATCACGAGATCAACTCCATTGAAGACCTCGTAGCCAAGGCCAAGGCCGATCCCGGCGGGCTCACCATCGCGTCTGTCGGCGTTGGATCAACGCAGCATCTGACTGCCTCGCTGATTGCTTCGGAACTCGGCATCGAGCTTCTCGAAATTCCCTATGCGAAGACGCCGGAAGGCCTTGCCGCAGTGCTGTCCGGCGAGGTCGACATGATGGTCGAAGTCGCTGCGACGGTCATTGGTCAGATTGGCGCCGGAGACCTCAAAGGCATTGGTGTGACGACGCCCGAGCGGCATCCGGCCATTCCCGATGTGCAATCCTTCGCCGAAGCCGGTCATGACCTCGACGTATCCACCTGGTACGGCGTTGCGGCGCCGAACGGCGTCGATGCGGCGATCCTGGCGGGCGCCAGTGAGGCGGTAAAGGAAGCCATTCAGTCCGAGGCGTTTGCAAAGTCTCTTCAGGACCGGGGATTCATCCTGGCTCCCTCTTCGCCTGACGCCTTCACGGACAAGTTTCGCAATGCGATCGGCGTCTGGCAGAAGGTGCGCGAAGACGCGGGCATCGAGCAAAGATAGAGATCGGCAATCGACTGCGGCGCAGGCTCCTCGGCCTGCGCCGATCGACAGGGAAATAGATTTATGAAACTCCTCACCATATGTGGAAGTCTTCGCAGCGGCTCTTTCAATCGCGCCATTTGCAACACGCTGCCTGAACTCGCGCCGGACGGCTGGGAGATCGAGGATGCGCCGGGATTCGGCGATCTGCCGCTCTACAATGCGGACGATTACAGTGCCCACGGCTTTCCCGATCGCGTGGCGGAAATCGCCGAGCATATTCGCGCGGCGGACGGTGTTGTGATCGTCAGCCCTGAGTATAATTTCTCGGTTCCGGGCGGTCTGAAGAACGCCATCGACTGGATATCCCGTCTGCCCGACCAGCCCTTCAAGAACAAGCCGGTTGCGCTTCAGTCCGCGGCGGCTGGCATGCTGGGCGGTTCGCGCATGCAATACCACATGCGGCAGGTGATGGTGTTCCTGGAGGCGCGCGTCTTCACCAAGCCCGAGGTCTTCGTGAGCTTCGCCAAATCGAAGGTTGACGGGAGCGGCGAGAAGATTGCCGACGAGACCACGAGGGAAATGATGCGCGCGCAATTGACGGCGTTTACGGCTGAGATTACCAGCTAGCCGAACAGATTTCCGCGCAAGGAGCAAGCTGACAAGATTCGAGATGTCGGAACCGCGTTTCAAAGATGTCGACAATGTCCTTCGCCATCCGGCTGGCTCCGGAGACGTCAAATCCGCCTTGCGCGTGATCAACGTTCTCGATCTCCTGGGACGATGGGGCGGCGCGCGCACACACGTGCAAATCTCCGAAGAACTGAACATTCCGAAAAGCAGCCTGACCCAGGTGCTGAGAACGCTGACCCGGCATGGATATCTTTCTTTCGACCAGGAGACGCGCGGCTATTCGCTGGGGCCCGCCATTGAGAATCTCGGCGCCCGATCGCGCACGACGCGAAAGCTGTCCGAGGTCGTCGCGCCCGTTCTGGAATGGCTGACTGAATTCACTGGCGAGAGTTCTGCGCTGAACTTTCGCGAAGGCGATGATCACCGCGTGGTCGCAACGGTGCTCGGTCCTCACAGGATTGTGGCGCATCTCAGGCTCAATGATCGCGCGCCGCTTCATGCAACTTCCGGCGGCCAGGTCATTCTCGCGCATTTGTCGCAAACCTTGCGCGAGGAATACCTCTCTCGCGCGCGCTTCGAAAGCTATGCGAAAAATTCCCTTTTATCTGCCGATGACGTGCGGTCGAAGCTGGATCGGATACGCGAAAACGGGTTCGCGAAGGTCGTCGAGGAGTTTACGCCGGGCATCGGCGGCATCGCGCTGCCAATCTTCGATTCGCGTCAAAGACCGATCGCGTCGCTGAGCGTCACCGTGCCTGTCGGTCGCTTCACCGATGAACTCAGCAGCAAGTCTCTCTCAGCTCTTGGAAAGGCGATCGCTTCGCTCAGGCACAGGGCGGAACTGAGTTGACGTCGACGCCGCCAGCCAACGCTCATTTCCACAGTTATCGAGGAGAACGCCATGACCAGTGAAATCGCCGATATGGCCAGCCTGAAGGACGACAAGCTCCGCATTCGCGAACTGGTGGACAACTGGGTGATCTGGAGGGACGCCGGTTTCTGGGAAAAGTTCCGCACGGTCTGGCAGGATGACGGGAGAATGATGGCGACCTGGACGCAAGGGACCGCGGACGAGTTTATCGCCATGAACAGGCAAGGATGGGACAAGGGCGTCAGCATCCTGCATTTTCTCGGCGCCTGCAGCGTCGAGGTATCGGGCGATCGCGCCGTGTCGCAGACGAAAATGACCATCTCCCAGCGCGCGAAAGTTCATGATGTGCTGGTCGATGTGGTGTGCACCGGCAGGTTCTACGATTTCTGGGAGCGTCGCGCCGGAGCGTGGGGCCTCTGCCTTCGCCAGCCGATCTACGAAAAGGACCGGATGGATCCCGTCGATCCGGCCGCGCGCGTCGAACTCGATCCTGAGATTCTTGCGCGTTTTCCCGAAGGGTACCGGCATCTCGCCTATCTGCAGTCTTCAATCGGATATCCCGTAAAGTCCGATATGCCAGGACTGAAAGGCGACAAGGTGGCTTCCCTGTACGCTACCGGAGAGGAATGGCTCGCAGGACGCGGCATCGAATGGGAGACCCATCGCTGGGGAATGTAGAACTTATCGGAGGTCGAGTTCCCTCGTGAGCTTCGCGAGTTTGTCGGGGTTCCTGACGATGTAGATTGCAGCGATCCTTCCCGCGCTGTCGAGATCGAAAGCGAATGTCTGGTCGACCTGCCCGGAGAGGAAAACGATCAGCGAAGGAGCGTCGTTGATGGTCGTCTTGACGACCTTCAGGGAGTCTGGATCCGGGTTTTTTCTGGCTATGCCGAACAGAAAGCGGCTGACCGCGTCCGCCCCGTAAATAACGTTCAGGGCGGCGATCTTCTTGCCGCCGCCATCGGCGACGAGTTCCGCGTCCTCCGCCAGAAGCGCTTTCAAGGGGCCGGGATCGCCCGTTTCCACGGACTTTCTGAAGACGGAAACAAAACGGTTCAGATCGGTCTCGCTCGGCGAGAAGCGATGCGGCGACTGCCGAATTGCGTTTCGCGCTCGTGAGGCCAGCTTCCTGCAGGCTTCCGGCGAACGCGACAAGGTGCTGCTGATCTCCTCGAAGGAAAGGTCCCAGAGGTCGTGCAGGAAATAGGCTGCTCTTTCCGCGGCCGACAGCCTTTCGAGGGTTCGCATGACAGCGAACGAGATATCGAGCGAGCGATCGTCCGCTGTCTCGAACGCGGCCCCGCTCGCCGGTTCCGGAAGCCATTGCCCGACATAGTCGAGATGTCTGCTGTCGGCGGATTTCGAGCGGTCGAGGCAGAGACGCGTCACAATCGTGGACAGCAGCCGGGCGGGGTCGTCCACCTGCGACGCGCCGTCGAAACGCAGCCACGCCTCCTGCACGATATCCTCCGCCTCCGAAACGGAGCCAAGATGCCGGTAGGCAAGGCGCAACAGACGCGAGCGATGCGCCATGAAGGCCTCGAGCCTGTCTGTTGCCTCATTCGGCGGCATGGGCGAACTCTTCCCGCGTGTTTGATGCGATATAGTCTCGCACGATCGACTCGCATGTGGCGGCGTGTCCCATGCCGCGCTTTAGCAGCGGATAGAACTGCCCCGCGAGTACAGCGACCGCGAGCCCGATGCGCGCCCGCTCGCCGAAGCGTTTGCGCGCTTCTTCGACTGTTTCCGCCAGATCGGCGGAATTGTCCAGCACGGCGTCGGCGAAGCGTATGGCGAGCGCTGCGTCTTCAGTCGGCTCGCCATGACCGAGCGCCGGCAGGACGGCGTCAGGCGAAAGGCCGCTTTCTTCCGCCATCGTCATGGCGAGGCGCAGGCAAGGTCCGCAATCGGCGCGCATCACGCTGCGAATTTTAGCAGCGTAAAACGCCTCCTTGGAGACGCCGAAATCTCCTTGAAGGAGAGCGCTCGACATGGCGAGTTGGAGACCCGCCGCCGTGCTCTCGTCGAGAATTTCGCGCATATAGGACGCATCGTAGTCGTAGTGGTTCGAGAAACGGCTGATCGATCTGTCGAGAAAACGCCGGATCATGACCGGACCTCCTTTTTCCAGGGAAAGGTGAGTAAAAACAGCGGCAAGAGTCCGGGAACGACAATTGTCGCCAGGTCCCGGGCGCCGGCGAGCGGCGGCGCGCCGTGGACGCCCAGTTCCGCCATGTGCAGGCCGGCATGGCCGGCAAGGAAGATAGCCGCCGGCCAGAGCGCGATGCTGTTTTTGAAGTTGAGCGCAGCGATTACCAGTCCCGCCGCTGCAGCGATGAACGCCAGTCCGATATCGCGAACGAAGTGGGCGTTCAGCGGACCGGTATGGCCCACGTCCGGCACGATGGAATACCAAAGCTCCGGGGCCGCGAGCATCAGCGCGCCGTTGGCGCCGTGGTAGAGTGCAAGTGGAGTAAGAAGAAAACGCATGGCAAAACCTCCATGCCTGTTATGACGACACAGCACCACGAAACGTGACGCGGGGGATAAGAATTATCTGATTGAGTCGGGTGCAAAGACGCTGAGTTTGACGCTCTCGGCGTCTGGTTGGAGTCCACAGGTTATAATGATTTTCTGAAAACTGGCTGGGGCGGCAGGATTCGAACCTGCGCATGGCGGCACCAAAAGCCGCTGCCTTACCGCTTGGCCACGCCCCAGTATTTTCGCGAGTCTTCGTTCAAGCGCTCTGCATTTATCATCTGATGATGAAAATTCAAGCGTCGGAATTCGACTTTACCGTTCTTCCTGCCTTGCAAGCACCTGCAATTGCATGATCGCCATGACCATCAGCAGCCAGATCGGGTCGACGCGGCGCAGAAAGAATGTCTCGAGGAACGAAAGAAGAGCCAGAAAGACGATCACCATCATGAAGAGATCGGCGCGCGCCGCATTCGCAGGGTTGCGGCAGGCTTTGACATAGTTGACGGCGGGCATGATGTAGATGGCCCAGACCATGATTGCGAAGCCGACGACGCCAAGCGTCACAAGCATGTCGACATAATTGCTGTGGCCGTGGACGATGCCGCGAAAATCCCAGGCCCATTCGTAGGGTTCTTCAATGCCGGTGACGACCGGCTTTCCCCAGAAGCTGTCATAGCCCGTGCCCAGCCAGAAATTTTGCGAGAAGTTCTCAAGTCCATATTTCCAGAGCGTAAAGCGGCCGGTGAAGCTCGGATCGTCGAGGATCGACGCCGTCAGGCTGGCGAGCGCATCCGAATAGATCGTGCCTATGGTCAGCATGGCGGCGAGGATCACCGCGAGGGCGGACAGAATAACGGTGAGTTTCGACAATCCGAAAATCCGACCGGCAAGCACCACCATGATCGCCATCGGCAACAATCCGTTGGTTGTCTTGGAGCCGGTCTTGAGCACGAAGATGAAGGCGAGAAGGCCGACCGCGATCCCGGACAATCGCATCCCCCGGCGATAGATGTAGATGCCGAACATGACGAACACGGACATGACGGGGCCAGCGATGTTCTTGTGAGTGAATGAACCGCGCCAGAGACCGGCGTGCTGTGGTTCGAATGCATCCGCCCCGTGGATGGCGAGGCTCGGAAGAAGCGCAAAACCCGCGTAATTGATGAAGAGGAGCGTCAGCATGGCTGCGGCCAACATCCGCGCAAAGCTCTCCTCGTCCGGAGGAAGCAGTATGATCGCGGAAGCGATCAGCATGCCGATCAGAGTCAGGATGACGGAGCGCATTGCGGCTGAAGGATCAGGAGCGACAACGATGGAGAGTGCGAGCACAAGGTAGATCCCGATCCATGCGGGCTGAACGTAGGCGGCGAGTTTCTTCCGGTCCACCAATGTGATGAGCCCGATGAACACGATAGAGCCGGCTGCGAGAAAGCCGATCTGGTTCAGCCTGTCGCCCTCGTTCGCCTCCACGTCGAGAATGCTGGTCGGGCTGAATGGTCTGAGCGACAGCATAAGCAGGCAGAACGCGACATACGCAAGGCCCGTCGCGGCAAGGTTCTTCATCCTTGCCGGCGTCAGGGCGGGTCCGGCTGCGCTGCGGCTTTTCCCCGTGTCGTCATAGGTCGTTGACATTTGTCCGCCCGCTAAAGGCCTCGTTCCTGCAGAGCAGGAAAATCATCGCCTTATATGGTTAACGAGGTCTTTCTGTCACGCCGAAAGCGCATCAGCGGTCCGAAGCCTGCCAGCGCGGATTGATCCATGGCTCAAGGTTCGAGCGCGGCAGCATTGGACGGCCGAGAATATGGTCGGACGCCTTTTCGCCGACCATGATCGACGGACCGTTGAGATTGCCGTTGGTAATCTGCGGAAAGATCGAGGAATCGGCGACGCGCAATCCGTCGACGCCAATCACACGGCATTCGGGATCCACTACGGAGCGCGGATCGTCGGCGCGACCCATACGGCAGGTTCCGCAGGGATGAAAGGC
The DNA here is from genome assembly GCF_019492055.1 of Flavimaribacter sediminis. Taxonomy (GTDB): domain Bacteria; phylum Pseudomonadota; class Alphaproteobacteria; order Rhizobiales; family Rhizobiaceae; genus Flavimaribacter; species Flavimaribacter sediminis. The sequence goes on from NZ_JAICBX010000004.1 coordinate 40,107, forward strand.
GCTTTCCGCGTGGTCGCGAATGAAAGCGTCCAGCCCTTCGTCGCTTGTAATGTCCCGGCCGGGGGCCAGTTCGGGGCCGCGATAGGCGTCGAACGCCTCCTGGTCGAAAATCTCCCGGGTGAGCCGGATGCAGTATCTGAAATCCTCCCAGTCGGAGGGGTGGCTCATATAATTGAACCGGATCACCGGCGCTTCGCGCGGATCGGGTGACCGCAGAGTGACATTCCCCCTCGATTTCGATCGCATGGGGCCAACATGCGCCTGGAACCCGTGTGCCCTGGCGGGTGACGTGCCGTCGTAACGAATGGCGACCGGCAGGAAATGGAACTGGATATCCGGGTATTTCACGCCGGCCCTGGAGCGCACGAAGGCGCTGGCCTCAAAGTGGTTCGACGCGCCGAGGCCAGTCTTGAAAAAGAGCCACTGCGCGCCGATCAGCGCTTTGGAGACCAGATTCAGTTTGGAGTAGAGCGTGATTGGCTCGAGGCACTCCTGCTGCACATAGAGTTCGAGGTGGTCCTGCAGATTGGCGCCAACGCCCGGCCGGTGCCGGACGACCTCTATGCCCTGATCCCGTAACTGGTCGGCCGGGCCGACGCCTGACAGCATGAGAAGCTTCGGGGAATTGAAGGCGGAGGCCGCCACAATGACCTCGCGATCGGCGGCGACGCTCTCGATCTTTCCGCCGCGTTCGATTTCCACGCCGACGGCGCGGCCGTCCCTGAAGATGATACGGCGCGCGAAACACTTGATCAGTTCGACATTGGGTCGCTTCAACGCCGGCTTCAGATAGGCGTTGGCGGCGGACCACCGACGGCCAGCGTGGATCGTCTGCTCCATCAGGCCGAAGCCTTCCTGTTTTTCGCCATTATAGTCAGGCGTGGTCTCGAAGCCCGCTTGCCGTCCGGCTTCGATGAAGCTTCCGAAAAGCGGATTGTCGGCCACGCCGCGACGCACGTGCAGCGGTCCGGAGGCCCCGCGCCAGCCTTCCTGCCCGCCACGGGATGTTTCCATGCGCTGGAAATAGGGCAGCACGTCGGCGTACCCCCAGCCCTGCGCGCCGTCTTCCTCCCAGAAATTGTAGTCTTCCGCGTGTCCGCGGACATACACCATTCCGTTGATCGAGGACGACCCGCCGAGAACCTTGCCGCGCGGCGCGACCAGGCGTCGGCCGCCGAGATTGGGCTCAGGCTCCGTCTGGTAGCCCCAGTCGTAAAGCCCCATATTCATCGGATAGGACAGGGCGGCGGGCATTTGGATGAACGGGCCGGCGTCGCTCCCTCCAAACTCCAGCACAATGACCCGGTTCCGCGGATCCTCCGACAGGCGGTTGGCCATTGCTGACCCCGCGGATCCGGATCCGATGATGACAAAGTCAGCTTTCAATGCCTGGTCTTCCACCGTTGCTTCCTCGCATCAATAGGGACTGTCGACCGGACCGGTCGCCACGTAGACGCTCTTGATCTGGGTGTAGTGCTCAATCGCCGCGCGCGAATTCTCGCGCCCGACGCCGGATCGTTTGACGCCGCCGAACGGGGCTTCCACCGGCGCCAGATTGTAGGTGTTGATCCAGCAGCTTCCCGCCTGCAATTGCGCGATTACCCGGTGCGCGCGGGGCAGATCGCGCGTGAAGACGCCGGCGGACAGGCCGAACTCTGTGTTATTTGCGCGGGCGATCGCTTCCTCCTCATCGTCGAAAGAAAGCACGCTCATCACCGGCCCGAAGATCTCTTCGCGGGCAATGCGCATGTCGTCGGTGACATCCGCAAACACTGTCGGTTCGATAAAATATCCGCCTTCCATGCCCTGCAGGCTCAGCGTGTCGCCGCCGGTGACGAGACGCGCGCCTTCCGCCTTGCCGATTTCGACATAGCCCGCGACCTTTTCGAGTTGGGTCTTGCTGACAAGCGGCCCCATCTGCACGAGTTCGTCCATCGGATCGCCGATCCGGATGGCGCGCGTGCGTTCGGCAAGGCGCTCCAGGAAGCGGTCGAGAAGCGGTTTCTGGACAAAGACACGCGTGCCGTTGGAGCAGACCTGACCGGAGGAATAGAAATTGCCCAGCATCGCGCCGCCGACCGCGTCCTCGATACTCGCGTCGTCGAAAACGATCAGCGGAGATTTGCCGCCAAGCTCCATCGTGACATGCCTGATATCGGCGGCGGCTGTGGCCATCACCTTGCGTCCGGTGGGCACCGATCCGGTGAGCGAAACCTTGTCGACCATGGCGTGGGTGGCAAGCGCGGCGCCGACGTCGCCGTATCCCTGCACCACGTTGAAGACCCCTTTAGGCAGTCCCGCTTCGTGCAGGATCGAGGCGACTTGAAGTGCGCAGAGCGGCGTGACTTCCGATGGTTTGAAGATCATGGCGTTGCCGCAGGCCAGCGCCGGAGCGGCCTTCCAGCAGGCGATCTGGGTCGGATAGTTCCAGGCCCCGATGCCAACGCAGACGCCCAGAGGCTCGCGGCGCGTGTAGACGAAATCACCACCGAGATCGATGTATTCGCCGTTGATCGCGGTCGCCTGCGCGCCGAAGAATTCCAGCGCATCTGCGCCGGAGGACGCGTCTGCGACCAGTGTTTCCTGCAGCGGCTTGCCCGTATCGAGGGTTTCGAGTTCGGAAAGTTCGCGATTGCGCGCGCGGATGATGTCCGCGGCGCGGCGAAGGATGCGACCGCGCTCGGCGCCGGTCATGGCCGCCCAGACCTTCTGGCCCGCTTCGGCGGACGCGATGGCGGATTCGATAATCTGTGGGGTGGCCGCGTGTAGACGTGCGACAATTGCGCCCGTCGCCGGATAGACGCTATCGATCGCGCGTCCCGCGACGTCCTCGACAAATTCTCCGTCGATGAAGTGGGAAGCCGTTGGTTGCGCCTTCATTTCATAGCCGCTTTCGATGTGTGATTGATTTTTATTGGTTATTCATTCAATAAAAACCTAGCGCCTTTTGCGCAACGCGACAAGCCCGCTCGCGGCATTCGATACCGGCCATCGAGAGCAATGATCAAACCATCAAATTTCTTCGGTTGATTCCGCCGGCAATGCGCTTAAGTCTTGGGCGAAAAACACAATCGAAGAGGAATTGCGCGATGATCAGGAAAACCGGTTTCTATATTGACGGTAAGTGGGTGACCCCGGCCGGGGCCGCGGAGCTGGAAGTCATCAATCCGGCGACAGAGGAGCCGTTCGCCGTCATTTCTCTCGGGTCCGCAGCGGACGTGGACACCGCGGTCATAGCCGCGCGCGCAGCATTCGAGGAGTATCGCCAGACCGATTCCGCCTTTCGCCGGTCGCTGATTGAAAAATTGCTCGAGATCATGGTGCGTCGCCAGGACGAAATGGGAGACATCGTCTCCAGGGAAATGGGCGCGCCGATTACGCTGGCGCGCAGTTCGCAGGCCGGGTCCGGGCCGTTCCACGTGGATGGCTTCCTGAAGGCCTTGTCGGATTTCGAATACGAGAAGGATTTCAACGGATCGGGCGAACGGATCGTTCGTGAGCCGATTGGCGTTTGCGGTATGATCACGCCATGGAACTGGCCGGTGAACCAGATGACCCTCAAGGTCGTCCCGGCGCTGGCGGTCGGCTGCACATGTATTTTGAAGCCGAGCGAAATCTCGCCGCTTTCAGCCATGCTGTTTGCGGAAATGATCGATGAGGCCGGGTTTCCGAAGGGAACGTTCAATCTGATCAACGGCGAAGGGCCGGTGGTAGGCGAGGCGATGTCGCGGCATCCGGATATTGACATGATGTCGTTTACCGGGTCGACCCGAGCCGGGACAGCGGTTACGAAGGCTGCGGCGGATACGGTCAAGCGCGTTTCGCTGGAACTTGGCGGCAAGTCGCCCAACATCGTATTCAACGATGTTGATCTTTCCGAAACGATCACCCGAGGCGTGAAGTCGTGTTTCAACAATACCGGCCAGTCCTGCAATGCGCCGACGCGCATGCTCGTTCAGCGCGAGATCTATGACAACGCCGTGGAAATCGCGGCCGAGGCGGCGTCGCACATCGAAGTCGGCGATCCGGCGAAGGAAGGCAACCACATCGGACCGCTGGTCAGTGAAATGCAGTTCAACAAGGTGCAGGGCCTGATCCAGACAGCGATCGACGAAGGCGCGCGGCTTGTCGCAGGCGGCCCCGGCCGTCCGGCCGGCATGAACCGGGGATATTTCGTGCGGCCGACCATATTCGCCGATGTCTCGAACGACATGACGATAGCCCGCGAGGAAGTGTTTGGCCCGGTGTTGTCCATCATTCCGTTCGACGAGGAGGATGACGCAGTCGCCATCGCCAATGACACGCCATACGGACTGGCCGCATACGTCCAGAGCGCCGACCAGGAGCGCGCGCGTCGGGTCGCGCGGCAATTGCGCGCGGGCATGGTGATGATCAACGGCGCGCAGCGGCCCGCCGGCAGTCCGTTCGGCGGCTACAAGCAGTCCGGCAATGGTCGCGAGGGCGGAACCTGGGGCCTAGAGGAATTTCTGGAGGTCAAGTCGATCAGCGGATACTGACTGCCAATGGCGTCGCGGCTGCTTGTTTGTTAAAGGTTGAACAATTCTGCGCGACGCCATATATTCCGCGAGAAACGGACGGTGAGGAGACGAGACCATGACGGCATGTATCACGGGTTGGGCCCATTCGAAGTTCGGCAAGCTTGAAGGCGAAACGGTCGAGAGCCTGGTCGTCGACGTCGCGGAGCGGGCGATCGCGCATGCGGGGCTGGAAGCCACCGATATCGACGAGATTGTGCTCGGACATTTCAATGCGGGCTTTTCCAAACAGGATTTCACCGCGAGCCTGGTCCTGCAAGCTGACGACAGGCTTCGCTTCAAGCCGGCGACGCGGGTGGAGAACGCCTGCGCAACCGGCTCGGCGGCGATCCATCAGGGGCTGAAGACGATCGAGGCCGGCCGCGCGCGCAATGTTCTGGTGGTCGGCGTTGAACAGATGACCACGACGCCGGGCCCCCAGATCGGCGAGAACCTGCTGAAAGCGTCCTACCTGCCTGAGGATGGCGATATTCCGGGCGGCTTCGCCGGCGTGTTCGGCCAGATCGCCGCCGCCTATTTCCAGAAATATGGCGATCAGTCCGATGCGCTGGCCATGCTGGCCGCCAAGAACCACAAGAATGGGGTGGGCAACCCCTTCGCACAGATGCGCAAGGATCTCGGCTACGAGTTCTGCCGAACGGAAAGCGAAAAAAATCCCTTCGTCGCGGGACCGCTGAAGCGGACGGACTGTTCGCTCGTCTCCGACGGGGCCGCGGCCATCGTGCTGACGGATCTCGAAAGCGCCATGAAAGCGCCGCGGGCAGTGATGTTCCGCGCCGCCGAACATGTTCAGGATTTCCTGCCCATGTCGAAGCGCGATATTCTGGCCTTCGAAGGCTGTCAACTCGGCTGGCGAAAGGCGCTGGCGCAGGCCGGCGTGGCGCTTGACGATCTCTCGTTCGTCGAGACCCATGATTGCTTCACGATCGCCGAACTGATCGAATATGAGGCGATGGGACTGGCGAAACCGGGCGACGGCGCGGCCGTGGCGATGTCCGGCGAGACGGCGAAGGATGGCCGGCTGCCAGTCAACCCGTCAGGCGGACTGAAGGCCAAGGGACATCCAATCGGCGCGACCGGCGTCTCAATGCATGCCTTGACCGCCATGCAGCTCTGCGGCGAGGCCGGCGACATACAGGTCGCGGGCGCAGAGCTCGGCGGCGTCTTCAATATGGGCGGAGCGGCCGTCGCCAACTACGTCTCCATCATGGAGCGCGTGCGGTAGCCAAGACGGCGTCCTTGAAGTATGCAGGCGCAAGTGGACGCCGGTTGCAGCGGGCAAGCCGGCGCGTTGTAATTGCGGAGTAAAGGCATGAGCGTACTTGTGACGGGTGGAGCCGGTTATATCGGCAGTCACATGGTCTGGCGGCTGCTTGACGCCGGAGAAGAGGTGACGGTCATCGACTGTCTGTCAACCGGACATGACTGGGCCGTCCCGCCGGAAGCCAATCTTGTCGTCGCCGACATTGGAGATCAGGAAAGCGTCCAGCCGGTGCTGAAGGAGCGCGGCGTCGACGCCGTGATCCACTTCGCCGGATCGATCATCGTTCCGGAATCCGTTAGCGATCCGCTGGGCTATTACCTGAACAACACCGTGAAGTCGCGCGCGCTGCTGGAGGCCTGCGTGAATTGCGGCGTGAAGCACTTCATCTTTTCGTCCACGGCCGCCGTCTACGGAACGCCGGAACGCGCCCCGGTTTCAGAAGACGCCGATCTGCATCCCGAGTCGCCGTATGGCAATTCCAAGCTGATGACGGAACTGATGTTGCGCGACGCCTCGGCCGCGCACGGTTTCAGTTACGCGGTGCTTCGCTACTTCAACGTTGCGGGCGCCGATTCGAAGGGACGGGCCGGACAATCGACCCGCAACGCTACTCACTTGATCAAGGTCGCGACGCAGGCGGCGCTCGGAAAACGCGACGGGATGGAGGTCTACGGGCAGGACTACCCGACGCCGGACGGCACCTGCATCCGCGACTACATCCACGTCTCCGATCTGGTCGAGGCGCATTACCTGGCGCTGGAGCATTTGCGCGCGGGCGGCGGTAACCTCGTCGCCAATTGCGGTTACGGGCAGGGGTACTCGGTGCTGGAGGTGATCGACGCGGTGAAGAAGGTAAGCGGCGTGGATTTTGCTGTTCGCGAGGCCGATCGCCGCCCGGGCGATCCCGCAACGATCGTCGCCGATCCGGCGAAGATAAAGGCGCAACTCGGCTGGACGCCGCGCCATGACGATCTTTCCGAAATCGTCCGGGATGCGCTCGACTGGGAACGCTCGCTCGAGAGACGCAATACACAGCAATAGCAATGAAAAGGCCCGCGCGGAGCGGGCCTTTCCTGATTGAGTCTGTGACGGGTCCGTTATTGGGGCGGGTTCGCCAGCTGCACCGAGCAGATCATCCGCGTATGGGCGGAATTCAGCCAGCAATGCGACGGCAGCGGACCGCCGGGCACCGGATAGACATAGACCTGCTGGGGATTGCTCGCGGACGCAGCCGCCGCGCCGATCGCCGCTCCCGTGACCGCCGCCGCGCCGATCGCCGCCCCCGGATAGTACGGATACGGGTGATAGGGATACGGGTGATAGGGATACGGGTGGTACGGCGGATAGGGGCCATAGGGATGATGAGGCGGGTAGTAGCCACCGTGATGCGGCGGGGGAGGCGGATAGGGGTGATAGCCGCCATAATGGGGAGGTGGATAGCCGCCGCCATGATAACCGCCATGGAAACCGCCGGCTCCGCCATGACCGCCGAAGCCGTGACCATGGTCGATGAAGAGCGCCACGTTGTCCGCCGATTCCGGCAGCTTGCCGGAGACCATGCGCACGCCGTATTTGACCGATCCGCCGTCCATCTCGACCGAGGTGAGTTCAACGATCGCCGGCGGCTCTTCGATCTCGCCGAGCACGGAGACTGCGGCGTTCGGCGGGTCGGCGGCGAATGTGCCGCCGGATTTTTCCCACAGACCGGCGAAGGTCACGTTGTCGACATGGCCGACCATACGATAGGGACGGTCGCTGAAATAGATTGTGGCCGGCGCCATGCCGCCCAGCGTCATCGTCTCGCCGTCGAACGTCATGGAGGTGGCCTGCTGGACATATTCGAACACCGGCGCCGGCAGGGCGTATTGCTGCGTCGGAGCTGAGCTGGCGGCTGGCTCGGCGGCAGTCGTGGCGTCCTGGGCCGAAGCAAGGCCGGGTGACGCCGCCAAGGCTACAACGCCAAGCATGGCGAGTATCTTGTACATAGACATGTCTCCTGATTGCATTAAGTTGATGTTTTATTCTCGAAATATACGTGTCGAGTGTTGCCAGTTTATTTCAAATCGCGGCTCGAACAACTGTAATTTGCGCGCTTGGTTTTTGATTTCTTATCGGCGCCTTGAACCCCCGGCGCTGCTTGCATTGCCGGCGGCGCGGCGTTAGGGCTGGGTTTATAATGGATAAAAATGGGGGGCGCGCCATGGCCAATCCTGTGCTGGTCGAGGTGACGAGGGGCGGACGCGTTGAAAGCCGCCACCGCGGCGCCGCGGTTGCAGTGGACGCTGCGGGACAGATCATATTCTCGAAGGGCGATACGTCGGCGCCGATATTTCCGCGTTCGGCGGTCAAGGCGATGCAAGCCCTGCCGCTGGTGGAGTCCGGCGCAGCCGACGCCTACGGGTTCGGCGATCGCGAGATCGCGCTCGCCTGTTCGTCGCATTCCGGCCAGCCGGAGCATGTCGCGCTGGCGGCCGCCATGCTGAAGGCGGCGGGGCGCGACGCGGACGCGCTGGAATGCGGCTGCCACTGGCCGTTCAACATGAAGGTTTCGACCAGGATGGCCGCGTCCGGCGGCAAGCTGACAACGCTTCACAACAACTGCTCCGGCAAGCATGCGGGCTTCGTTTGCGTCGCCTGCCATCTCGGCCACTCGCCCGCCGGCTACATCAATTACGACCACCCGGTGCAGGGGCTGGTGCGGGACGCGCTGGGCGACCTGACCGGCGCGCATTACGGGGTCGACACTTGCGGAACGGACGGCTGTTCGATCCCGACCTACGCCGTGCCGCTGCCCGCTGTCGCCCACGGTTTTGCGAAGATGACGACCGGCGAGGGCCTGGCGCCGGCGCGGGCTAAGGCGGCGCGGCGCATCATCGAGGCCTGCATGGCGGAACCCTTTTACGTCGCCGGCTCCAAACGGGCCTGCACCCGGCTGATGGAGCTTGCCCCGGGCAAGGTCTTCGCCAAGACCGGCGCCGAGGGCGTGTTCTGCGCGGCGCTGCCCGAACAGGGCGTTGGCGTGGCGGTCAAATGCGACGACGGCGCGACTCGGGCCGCCGAGGCGATGGTCGCCGCGGTTCTCGCGCTGCTGGTGGAAGACGAAGCGCTGCGCGACGGCTTGCGGGCTATAGCCGGCCACTCGATCAGCAACTGGAACGGCATTGAAACAGGGCATTTGCGGGTAACCGAAGCGCTTCTATAGCTGCGTGTTGCCGAAGACGGTGAGGTGCGGATAGTCTTGCGCCCCGCCGGCGATCATGTCGCGCGTTATCCGCTCCTGCCAGCGATAGCCGACGATCGCGCCGCGCAGCGTGTTCTGGAAGATGTTGTTGGCGATCTGCGCGCCTTGCGCCCCGTCAACCACGGTGACGGCGACGCCGATGAGGCTGTTGCGCACGATGTTGTCCGTGACCGAGACGCCGCGCAGATACGGACCCCAGCCGATGAGCATGCCGAAGCGGGCGATGTTGTCGAGGACGTTGCCGTTGACGCTCGTGTCGGCTTCCGCCGCAATCCCCCAGCCGAAGCCCGGCCCGACCGGATCGTAGGGACCCTCGTTGACGATATTGCGGATGATGTTGCCGCTGACGACGGCTAGGCGGCCGCCCTCGTTGAAATTGGCGATCGAGACGCCGTTCGCCGCGCCGTCGACCAGATTGTTGGCGACGATCGCGCCCTCGAAGGCGAACTCGGAATAGATGGCGGTTTCGCCGCTCGCGAGACACTGGTTGGAGACGATCTGCACGCCAGATCCGCTGTTGGAGCGGATGGCGGAAAAGGCGCAGTCGGCGACATGATTGCCGGTGATCATGACATTGTTGGCCTGGTAGACGTTGATCCCGTTGCCGTGCTGACCCGTGCCGCCGTCGTCGGCGCGAATGCCCGTGACGCGGTTGCCGGAGACGATCGCGCCGTCCGGCCCCGGCCGCCGGCGATGGACGAGGACGCCGCCATTGCCGCAATTCTGGATCCGGTTGTCGGCGATCCGCATGGCAGAACCATCGACGCAGTAGATCCCGGCCAAGGCGGCGGCTGAGACCGACGTTTCCGCGATCGACCCGCCGCAGGCTTCGAGCGCCACGCCGTGCTTGCGACTGTCGAAGATGTTGCAGCCGGAAATATCGACGTTGACGGTGTGGACCGCCTCCACAGCGCCGCGGCAGTAATCCGCCAGCCGGTAGCCGGACGCGTCGAGAGTCAGGCCGGCAAGGCGAATGTCGGAGGCGTTTTCCGCGCGCAGGAAATGATTGCCGCCGCCATAGATCAGCCGGCTGAGGCCTGGCACGCCGCGCAGATGGACAAGCGCCGGGAGCGTCACGTCGGAGACGACGAAATCGCCCGGCGGGATGAACACCGGCACGCCGGAATCCGACGCCGCGTTGAGAATTCTCTCAAGCGCCGGCCCCTGGTTTTCGAGAGAGTCCGGCGCAAGACCAAGTTCGACGGCGTTGAGCGCGTCCGGGGTCGCCGGCGGGGCGGCTCGAACCGGCGCGACGCCGGCGGCGAGCGCCGAGCCCACGCCCGCCAGGAACCTGCGTCGTGTTGGCGCTGGACAATGTAGCGACGTCGGCGTGATCTGTCTCATCCTGCCTCCCTTTCGGTTGAACCGGCTTGTCTGCTCCCTGTCGCCTTGCTTGTCAGTCTGCATGAAGTTCACTATCCACAAGGGCCAAGACAAAGACAAGACGGGGTTACGATGAGCGACGACCACAAGGGCGTGATTTTCGACTGGGCCGGGACCGTGATCGATTTCGGTTCCTTTGCGCCGATGGGCGTGTTCGTGAAGCTCTTCGCCGGCCACGACATCGAGGTGACGATCGAGGAGGCGCGCCGGCCGATGGGCATGCCGAAGCGCGACCATATCCGCGCGATGCTCAACGCCTCGCGCATCGCTTCGGAATGGCAGCGCGTCTACGGCAAGCCGGCGACGGAGGACGACGTCGATGAACTCTACCGCGTCTTCGTGCCGATGAACGAGGACGTGGTGGCCGACCACGCCGACCTTGTGCCGGGCGCGGCCGAGGCGATCGCGCTCCTGCGCGACAGGGGCTACCGCATCGGCTCGACGACGGGCTACACGCGCTCGATCATCGAGCGGGTCGCGCCAATCGCTGCAAACCAGGGCTTTGCGCCGGATACGATCGTCTGCGCCGACGATCTGCCCTATGGCCGCCCGACCCCGATGGGCATGTACAAGTGCTGCCTTGACCTCGGGATCGCCGACGCGCGCCAGCTGATCAAGGTGGACGACACGGAGCCGGGCATCGCCGAGGGCGAAGCCGCCGGCTGCCTGACGGTGGGCGTGCTGCTCTCCGGCAACCACGCCGGCCTGACGGTCGACGAATGGCGATCGCTCGACGAGGCGGCGCTCGACCATATTCGAGACGAGGCCGGCGCGACGCTCAACGCGGCGGGCGCCGATTACCTGATCGACACGGTCGCCGACCTGCCGGCGCTGCTCGAGACGCTTTAATCGCGCAGCATCGGATAGGCCTCGATGTGCACCCAGTCGGTCGCTTTGACCGGCATGTGGCAGCCGAGACAGTCCTGCTCGTAGTTGGTGGTGATGGTGGCGTTCGGCGCATCGGCGTTGAACTTCGCCCATCCCCAGCCGTCGCCCCACAACGGTCCCTGCGGACCGTTTTCCTTCGGCGGCTTGATCATCGCGAACCAGCCCTTCAGCGCGCCGAGCGACGATGTCCTGTCGTCGCCGTCGGCCTTGGTGACCCCGTCGCGCAGTTCCTTGATGAGCACGGCGCCTTCGGGAAATTCTCCGGTCTGCTGATACGCCGTCACTGTTTCCGGCTGGGTGTAGACGACGTTGAACTGCCTGACGCCGGCGTCGTCGAGATGCGCGAACACGCCGAGCACGCTCCAGTCGCGCGCGTAATTCTCTTTCGTCATGACGATCGAGCCGTCGGGCCGGACCATCGCGTTGGCCGCCCCTTCGGCGGCGACGGGCGTCGCGTGCGCGAAGATGACGGCGGCCGCCGCCAGCATCGCCGTTCCCGACAGGTACAAGGCCGTTTTCATGCTATCTGCTCCATGGACGGTTGAACGCCTGATCCTTGCGGCCTGCGGCCCGCCGGGTCAAGCCGGACGACGCAAACAGGGTTAGCGAAGAGACAAGTGAAGGCGGTGCGGTATGGTCGCGCTTTGGCTTTGTTTCGGGATTCCGGCGTTTCAAACATTCGAAGTTGCGTTGGGACGACCCAAGGCGCCGCTCCAGATTCATCCTGGTGAACCCCTATACCACATGCCGCAGAAAATTGCACGTAAAAGTTCCTGCTTTGTTCTCTCTCTTGCAATGGTCTGCCGGGCCGCCATCTTTCCGCTCCAAAAACGTGTGGCCCCTGCCTATACTCGCCCTGACCGATTCCCTTCCGGAGGCATTCATGGGACTGCTGGCGCGACTTTCCTCCGTCAATCTGTCGATCTGGGTCATCATTGGCGCGTTGTCGGGGATCTTCTGCGGCGTCTTTATCGGCGAGTATGCGGCCAACCTGGAGCCGCTCGGCTCGATCTACGTCATGCTTTTGCAGATGTGCGTCTTTCCCTTCGTCGTCTCGTCGCTTCTGCACGGCCTCGGCAGCCTGACCCCGCAAATGGCGCTTCGCCTGTTGCGCTCCGGGTGGCCGGTCTTCCTGCTTGGCTGGGCGGTGGTGTTCGCCGGCCTGTGGATCCTCTCCCAGGGCATTCCGGAGGCGCGTCCGCCGGTTCTCGTCCAGCCCTCCGAAGGCGGCGGACTGGGCGAACTCCTGTCGCTCGTCATCCCCTCCAATCCTTTCACGGACCTTACCCGGAACTACGTGCCGGCGATCGTCGTCTTTTCGGTCTTCTACGGGATCGCCATCCAGCGCTCCAGGCAGAAGGAAAGTCTTTTGTCCGCGCTCGAGACGTTTCGACAGGCGAGCGTGACCGTGTGGGGCTGGGTGGTGCGCATTGCGCCTTTCGGCGTTTTCGCGCTGTTCGCCGACCTCGCCGGAACGGTGGAAATACAATTGCTCGGCGGCCTTGTGCTTTACGCGGTGCTGTTCGTGCTCGGCGCGCTGGCGATGGCACTGTGGGTGCTGCCGTCGCTCCTGTGCGCGATCGCCCCGATGCGCTATCCCGAACTGATGCGCGACCTGCAGGAGGCGCTGGTCGTCGCCGTTGTCACCTCGCTGCCGATCACCGCCGTGCCGCTGATCATCAAGGTGACGCGCAAGATGCTCGAGGAGCGGAAGATCGACGATCCGGAGAGCGGCGAGATCATTTCGACCTCGCTTGCCGTCAGCTATCCGATCGGACAGCTCGGCAATCTGTTCGTCGCCTTCTTCATCGTCTTCGCCGCCTATTACGCGCATTCGGCCCTGCCGGCGACGGTCTGGTTCAGTCTTCCGGCCGTCACGATCCTTTCCACCGTCGGCACGCCGGTTTCGACCGTTGACGCCGTCTCCTTCATGGCGCACTGGCTGAACCTGCCGGAAGAGGTGAAGCTGCTCTATGTGGAGCTGATGACGCTGACGCGCTATCCGCAGGTTCTCGTCTCCGCAATGAGCCTCGCCTTCATCACCATCATCGCCGCATTTTCCTATTACGGGCTCGCCCGGCTGCATAAAAGACGGCTCCTCTTTTCGCTCGGATCGAGCGCGCTGCTGATGGCTGCGCTGGCGATCGGCGGCCGCGCCGCCGCGCCCTACGTGACGACCAAGGAGCCCGACCCCTATGTGAGCTTCACGCTGGACGCGGACCTGAAGGGCCGGGTCAAGGCGACGGTTCACAAGGTCGCGGACGGCGACGCGGCCACGGCGCCGGCGCGAAGCGGCGACGCCATGCAGCGCGTGCGCGAGAACGGCGTGCTGCGCGTCGGCTACGGACAGGCGCTCATTCCGTTCAGCTATTTCAACGGCGCGGGCGATCTGGTCGGCTACGACGTGGCGCTCGCCTACCGGCTGGCGGACGGTCTCGGCGTCGACCTGGAATTCTACCCGATCACCGACTGGGCGGGGCTCGGAACGGCGCTGACGGAAAACCGCTTCGACCTTGCGATCGGCGGCATCTATGTTTCCGACAAACGCCTACAGCAGGTGCGCGTGTCCGACACCTATCTCTATACGCCGCTGGCGCTGATCGCGCATGCGGACAAGGCGAAGACCTATCTCGACCTCGCCGACGTGGACACGAAAGGCCTGCGCGTCACCGTCTTCAGGGACACGATCCTCGAAGACCTGGCGCGCAAACTGTTTCCCGACGCGACCATAGAGGTGGTCGAAGACTACAGGACGCTGTCGACCAACCCCGGTTTCGACGTCGCGCTGTGGACGCAGCTTCAGGCCGAAGCCTGGGCGGAGGCCAATCCGGGCTATTCGGCGGTCGTGCCGGACAATCTGGGCAGCCCGCTCGCCATCGCCATACCGATGCCGCCCGATTCCTCGAAATTCGCCCGCTTTGTCGACGACTGGCTGTCGCTTCAGCGCGGCAACGGCTTCGAGGAGGGGCTGAAGCGCTACTGGTTCGAGGGCCAGCCGCGCAAGAGCGACGCCCCGCGCTGGAGCATCCTGAACAACGTAATCGGGAAAGGCGGCGACTGACGCCATTCGGGTCCGATGCGGGCGGCGCGGCGGCGGATGTCGCCGTTTCAGCGGATGGAATCTGGCTTTGTTTCGGGAATTCGGGATTTCGCGGTTCTTCCGGCGTGTCCGGCGGCGGGGTTTCTGCCTCCACGGGGCAATCGATCCAGGCCTTGAACGCTTTTTTCCGCCGGGCGCGGGCTTCGTTGCGGTAGCGCCTCAGCAGGCGGCCGGGATCTTCCATGCGGCGTGCGGTGCGCGGATCAACGAGCGCGGTGATGAGGCGCATCACCCGGCGATCTTCCATGCGCGTGAGGGTCTCGCCCGCGAGCGCCCGCTTCATCAGTTCGGCGTCGTCGCAATGGTCCGGGTAGGGGGCGTCCAGGTTCCTGCCTGCCTCGAAATCGGCGAGCGCGCGTTCGCAGGATTCAAGCCGCGCCTCGGCTTCCGCCAGCGCCAGGGCGCGGAAGCGGCGCTCGTCGCAGGGGATAAAATCAGTGAGCGTGAGGTCGGGTTGGGCAAGGATGATGCGGAGCCACAGGCCCACGCGCGCCGGATCGGGCCGCGCTGTAGCGCCGTGCCGGCGGGCGTTGCCGGCGACAACGGCCTTGCCGTCCGGCGTTATGGGGCCTGTGCTCTTGGCGGAATTCGCCCGGTTGCGGCGGGCGATGTGGTCGGTCACTGTTCCGTCGGGTCGTGATCGATTTCCCGGGGCGCGGCCGGGCGTTTCCTTTGCAGGGCGTTGAAATAGCGCCGGACCTCGCGGCGGCGCCGCTCCAGCGCGACGATCGCCTCGTTGTGGACGGTGACTGCGCGCTCCCAGCTGCGATAGGCCTCGCCCATCAGGTCGACCGGGTCCATTCCGAGCGCGGCGATCTCCTCATGCGCGCCGGCCTGCTTGTCCGGATTGGCCGAGGCCGCGCGCGCCGCCAGATGCTCGCCGGCCGCCTTCGCCGCCTCCTCGTCGAAGAGCTCGGCCTCGAATGTTTCGCTGTCGCCGCCGGCCTCCTTGTGCGCCTTCACGTCCTTCGCCAGTTTCGCGATATGGGCCGCGCGGCGGCTTGTCACGACCGCCTTGCAGATCGCCTGGCGGGTAATGCGGCGCAGGCCCGCCTCGCGCATGCGGCGCTGCTGGAGAAGCTCCCATTCGACGCCGATCAGGTTTTCCGCGATCACCTGCTCGTAAGGCGAGGCGGGGGCGAGGGCCGCCGCCATGGCGGCGTGGAAGGCGCTGTAGGAACCCGGATCCTCGCCGGTCATCGGCGCGCGTTCGGGCAGGATGGCGAGGAAACTGTCGAGCGCGAAGGACGCGGGCGACAGGGTGTGCAGGCTGGAAGCCATGAGCGATGCCTCATCGTGGTTGGGGGCGGGCTTCATAGCACGGATAGCGCGAAATTGCAAGAGATTGTTCGTGGTTTGTTCTGGATGAGGAAGTGCGTTGGACGAGGATAGGGCCTGAAGGACACGGGAGAGGCTCGACTGCGGTGTGAGTTACAGTAAGGGGGAGGTTGCCACGGTCGCAGGCAACAATCGGGGATTTAGTAAACTCTGTCACCGGAATACGAGTGGGAAGGTCCGTCGGAAGCAGCGTGCGCGCTATGGGAGGCAGGTGTTGTGCCGGACAGCCTATCTCCACCTCATACCGCACTTGATGCGGTATCCATACGGCAGTTCGGCGGATGACAGCGTGCGCGGACACATCTTTCGCGCCGCGGACGCGGCGCCGGCTGGATGGCGGCTCAAGGCCGCCATGAGGAAAGGGGGGTGGTTTGTTGGCGATCGGCAGCTTCAGAATTGGCACCGCGCGAGGCGTTGCCCATGTCATGATGCGCGTTCAGCTGTCCTTACCTCGCACAATGCTCACTCCGGGAGAACGCGGAGCTGCAGATCATGGAAGGTTCGAGCCCATTTTGCATGCAGAGATAACCTGAGATAATACCGGTCAGGATCGGAGGTCTTTAATGAGCAGCGTATGGAGACCAGAGAGACGAAATCGGAACGCCGGCCAATCGTGGTCCGGGTACTCAAAATCAAACGACATGCGTGTTCCGGAGAGCTGGCTTTTACGGTGACAGTTTACTCAACTCCAGATTAGTGTCATGTATGGTCATGGCACGTCTGGCGCGCATCGTCATTCCCGATCTCCCCCATCATGTTACCCAGCGTGGCAACCGGCGGGGCATGACCTTTTTCGAGGAGGGCGACTACGCGCTCTATCTCGACCTGCTTGCGGAGGCGAGCGCCCGCGCCCGTACGGAAGTATGGGCCTATTGCCTGATGCCCAACCACGTTCACATTATCCTTGTCCCCTCGGACGAGGATGGCTTGCGACGCACCTTTGCGGACCTTCACCGACGCTATACCGGTTATGTCAACGCCCGCGCCCGCACCACGGGTCATCTGTGGCAGGGGCGCTATGGATCGGTGGTCATGGACGAGGATCACCTTGCTAACGCCTTGCGCTACGTCACGCTCAATCCGGTCAGGGCGAAACTGGCGACGCGGGCAGGGGACTGGCCGTGGTCGAGCGCCAGAGCGCATCTGGCGGGCCGCGACGACAAGGTGGTCAGGGTTGCTCCGGTGCTTGAGAGGACCGGGGACTTTTCCGAATTTCTCGGCGAGCGATTTGACGAGACGAGCGCTTTTGCCGCGCTTCGGCGGGCGGAGACGATCGGGCGGCCGATCGGCAATGCGGACTGGGTAGCGGCGCTGGAGCGGCGGACGGGGCGCAACCTGACGCCTGGCAGACCCGGAAGGAAGCCCGCAATCAGGGATTGAGTAAACTGTCACCGGAATAGGAATAGCAGGCAACCATCAATGGGCTTGGCGCTGCAAATACCGACGCTGAACGCACTGGCCAGAAACAGCGCCGCAAAAAATACTCTGCTTCTTGTCATGCTTTTCTTTCCCCGTTCGGCAGTGAAGAGTTGCATGGTTGACGGGCCGCCACAACCATCTTTGAACCTCCGCCGTGAGGCAGGCGCCGTATGGATTCCGGCTCAAGGCCGGAATGAGGAGCGAGGGGGAAGGTCCGTCGTAAACAGTGGGCGCACCATGGGAGGCGGGTGTTGTGTTGAACAGCCCCTCTCCACCTCATACCGCACTTGATGCGGTATCCATACTGCCGATCGGCGTTTGACAGAGTTCACGGACACATCTTCCGCGCCGCGGACGCGGCGCCGGCTGGATGGCGGATCAGGTCCGCCATGAGGGGGATGGTTTGTTGGCGGTCAGCAGTTTCAGTATTGGCGGCTGGGCCGAGCGGCGGCGGCGATGCGTTGACGCGCTTGCAGCCTTTGCTGCGGCTCACCGCTGGCATGAGGGCGAGGTGGAAGGTTCGTTGGCGGTCAGCAGTTTCAGTATTGGCGGTTGGGCCGAGCGGCGGCGGCGATGCGTTGACGCGCTTTAGGCCTGTGCTGCGGCTCACCGCTGGCAGGAGGGCGAGGTGGAAGGTTCGTTGGCGATCAGCAGTTTCAGTATTGGCGGCTGGGCCGAGCGGCGGCGGCGATGCGTTGACGCGCTTGCAGCCTTTGCTGCGGCTCACCGCCGGTATGAGGGCGAGGTGGAAGGTTCGTTGGCGATCAGCAGTTTCAGTATTGGCGGCTGGGCCGAGCGGCGGCGGCGGCGCGTTGACGCGCTTTCGGCCTGTGCTGTGGCTCAAAGCCGGAATGCGCGCGCGGAAATGTGTGTGCTGCGGCAAGAACCTGGCTTCAGGTGGTGGAACTGAAGAATACAACCGGCTATCAATGAAGCGAACCATCTCATACGGGGGTAAAAGATGGCGCAAAGGATCTTGTCGCGTCTGTTGTTATTGATTGTCCTGACCACGCCGCTGACGGGGTGCGTCAACTATCTCTATTCCGGCACGCCTGTCGATTTCAGCAGCAACAGCCTGAAGCCGAACGAGGGATTTGTGTTCATGTCGCTTGTCCAGGGGCAGCACTGGAACGTCAACGCGATTTACAGTTTCTATTTCAGAAACGAAGCCGACGGCGGGATCGGCAAAATCACCTACACGCCCGGTCTGCTGGGCAACGAGAAGACAATCAGAAACAAGGCCGCCAACGAAAAGGGCACCGTGAAATCCTACACGCTGCCGGCCGGACAGTATCATTTTTACAAGTTCTCGATCATTCAGGGGCAATATGGCGGCTACCATGACTGGGAGCCCAAGGAAGAGTTCTCCATTCCGTTTACCGTGAGGCCGGGCAGGGCGACCTATATCGGCGAGATCACGATGTCTCCGGTGATTGGGCGAAGCCTTTTCGGCCTGCCGGTGCTCGCAGGCGGCGTATTCACCATCTCCAGCAATCCGGGGCGGGACATTCCGCTGTTCACGAAGAAATTCCCCAAGATCAATCCGCAGATCATCGTGCAGGAACCGATGCGGTCCGGCGACGCGCCGCCGGAAATCGTCAGGTTCCGGTAGGACGCTGACGCCCTTTGGCGGGACCGGGCATGGGCGGGTGAAGCGTTGGCAGGGCGGATGTGTCCGGGAGGGGGCGCCAGCCGGAGCTTTGACTGGGGGTTTGGGGGCGGCTCCGGCTGGCTTTAAATCCCGGATGTTCGTGACCGCCGGGCTCAATCCCGTCGCTTGGGGGAGCGGGTCGGGAGATGTTAACAAAACGTCAACGCGGCGATTTGGTTCCGTCGGTTTCTGAAAAAAATGCGACTGCGCGCGGCGGGTGAACGTGGAGTTGAACCAGCGCCTGGTGTAGGATCGAACGGCAACCCGGGAGGAACCAATGCCGCTTGCATCCGGATGCCAGCATGTTGCGCTGGTCACCGAAGACCTGGACCGTTTGATCGCATTTTATGAACGCATATTCGACGCCGATACGCTGTGGGTGCTGGATGAAGGGCAGGCCAGGCACGCTTTCCTCGACCTCGGCGGGGGCTTTTGCCTTCATCCGTTCGAGTTTGCCGGCGGAAGTCCGCAAGCTGCGGGACAACCGGCTTTCTTCGAAAGGGGTCATCTCGACCACATTTCCATCGCCGTTGCCAATCGCCAGACTTTCGACCTTGTGCGACAGCGGCTCGTGGAAGCCGGCGCCTGCGACGGAACGATCACCGACTGGGGCATGCTGGAGCAGGTGAACTTTCGCGATCCCGACGGAATGGACGCGGAAGTGAGTCTGCCGAAGGACGGCGAACCACGACGGTTCGAGGAGCGCTCCATGTCCGCCTGACGCCTGCAAGGAATGTCGCGGTCGCGCTGCGGCGTCGATGTCTGCGCGCCGGCGCCAGGCGCGCATTCGTGTCCGCCCGTTTGCCTTCCCGAACGGGAAGGCTATGTTTTGCTTACGCCCGCCAATGGCGCGGGGGGACATGAGGGAGGTGGAGACCATGGGAGCTTTTGACGATTTCGGGTTCGGCACCCAGATTCGCAAGTCGCCGTATTTCGACGCGACCGTGCGCTGGGGCGCGACGGGATTTTCCGTCTACAATCACATGTATATTCCGCGCGATTTCGGCGATCCGGAACAGAATTTCCGGAACCTCGTCAATGACGCGATCCTGTGCGACGTGGCCGTGGAGCGGCAGGTCGAGATTACCGGACCGGACGCGGCGCGCTTCACCCAGATGCTGACGCCGCGGGATCTTTCGACAATGCAGGTCGGGCAGTGCAAGTACATTCTGATCACCAACCAGGACGGCGGGATCCTGAACGATCCGGTGCTGCTCAGGCTCGCCGACAACCGCTTCTGGATTTCGCTGGCCGACAGCGACGTTCTGCTGTGGGCGCAGGGCGTGGCCGTGCATGCGGGCATGGACGTGGCGATTCGCGAGCCGGATGTCTCGCCGCTGCAGCTGCAGGGCCCGAAATCGGGCATGATCATGGAGGCGCTGTTCGGCGCGGAGATCGCAAGCCTGCGCTATTACCGGCTGCGCGAGATGGAACTGGACGGCATTCCGCTGGTCGTGTCGCGCACCGGGTGGTCGAGCGAACTCGGCTACGAGCTCTATTTGCAGGACGGGTCGCGCGGCGACGAATTGTGGGAGCGGATCATGGCGGCGGGCGAGCCCTTTGGCCTCAAGCCCGGCCACACCTCGACGATCCGCCGCATCGAGGGCGGCATGCTGTCCTATCACGCCGACGCCGACATCGACACGAACCCTTATGAACTCGGCCTCGACCGGCTGGTGAACCTCGACATGGAAGCCGATTTCATCGGCAAGGCGGCGCTGCGCCGCATTCGCGACGAAGGCGTGCGCCGCAGGCAGGTGGGGCTGATCATCGGCGGCGAACCGCTGAAAGGGCCGAACACCACGTTCTGGCCGGTGCGCAAGGACGGGGCGACGATCGGCAAGGTGACGTCGGCTGTGCATTCGCCGCGGCTGAAGCAGAACATCGCGCTGGCGATGGTCTTAGTGGAGCATGCGAGCGTGGGCGTCGAGGTCGAGGTGGTCACCAGGGCCGGCGCGGTTCCGGCGACGATCGCCCAGCGCCCGTTCTACGACCCGGAAAAGAAAATCGCTTCCGGATGAGCGCAACGCGGCGGCGAGTGGATTCCGGCTCGGGCTCAGGAGCCTGACGCCGGACACCCGTGAAGAAGACTGTCAATCGGGCGTTAGCCTACTGGCGCCTTGGCCCGCGGGCCGAGCGCAGTGATGATCTCTTCGACTGTCGCCGCCTTGGCGATCTTTCCGTTCATGTAGGCCAGGGAAACGCGCGCGTGCTCTTCATCGTATGAGCTGATGCAGTCTCCCGCCAGCACCACGCGAAGGTCGCGCTGGTAGGCGTCGATGGCGGCCATGCGGATGCAGGCGTGCGTATTGACCCCGCAGAGAACCAGTTGGTCCACGCCGTGTCTTTCCAGAAGCGCGTCGAGATCTGTCCTGAAGAATGCGCTGTATCGCTTCTTGACGATGGTCGCGTCGTCGGGGCTCCAGTCGAGGCCGGCGTGGAGTTCCGCGCCCCTTGTTCCCTCGATGGCGATCTTGACCGCTCTGTCGCGCATTTCAAGAAATGCGTCGCTGAGATCGGGCTTGAATTCCTGTCTCACCCAGATGACGGGGAGCGCGCGTTTTCTGAACGCGCCCGCCAGTCTGTTGGCGCCGGAGACCAGGCGCGCGACTGTCGCGTCGTCAAACTGGTCGAGGTAGTCGTTGATCAGGTCGATGATGACGAGAGCGGATTTGGCCATGCGTCTTGATGGCCAGTATTTGCATAGGATTTATGACAAAGCGCCAGGAGGGCGGACGCGGTGTCCGCCAGATGGCGGCCTATTCGGCCGCCTGTTTCCCGTCGATGCTTTCGGCCGAGGCCATGCCGGGGGCGGACGACTTGCCGCCGAGCTTGTCGCGCACGCCTTTTTCGATCCGGTCGCCGGTCTCCTTGTCGATGTTGCGCCAGTAGTCGAAGGCGCGCTGAAGCACCTTTTCGCTGACGCCGTCGCAAAGGTGGCCGACGACGTTGGAGACGAGCCGCTTGCGCGCCGGTTCGTCCATGACGTCGTTGATCAGCGCCCGCGCCTGGCTGAAATCGTCGTCGTCCTCGCGCAGCTTATAGGCCTCGCGCACCATCTCGCCGTCGGCCTGCCAGATACCGGCTTCGCCGGTCATGTCCGGCTGGGCGGCCGGGCCGCCGTATGAGTTCGGCGCATAAACCGGATCGGAGGCGTTTTCCGTGCGCATCGCGCCGTCCTTTGAATAGCTGTAGACCGGGCAGCGCGGCTTGTTGACGGGGATCTGCTTGTAGTTGACGCCGAGCCGCGCGCGATGGGCGTCGGCGTAGGAAAAGCCGCGGGCAAGCAGCATCTTGTCGGGCGAAAGACCAACGCCGGGCACCATGTTGTTCGGCTCGAACGCGGCCTGCTCGATCTCCGTGTGGAAATCGGTCGGGTTGCGGGTGAGCGTCATGCGGCCGACTTCCATCAGCGGATAGTCGGCGTGCGGCCAGACCTTGGTGAGGTCGAACGGGTTGATGCGGTAGGTTTTCGCGTCCTCGAACGGCATGATCTGCCATTTCAGCGTCCAGCTCGGGTAGTCGCCGTCGCGGATCGCGTTGAAGAGGTCCCGGCGATGGTAGTCGCCGTCGCTGCCGGCGAGCTTGTCGGCCTCGTCCTGGCTGAGATAGGCGTTGCCGTCGCCCTGGTCGGTGTGGAAGTGGAATTTCACCCAGAATTTCTCGCCGTCGGCGTTGACCAGCGAATAGGTGTGGCTCGAATAGCCGTTCATCTCGCGCCATGACTTCGGAATGCCGCGGTCGCCCATGAGGTAGGTGACCTGATGGGCGCTTTCCGGCGACAGCGTCCAGAAATCCCACTGCATGTCGTGGTCGCGCATGTCGTTGTCGGCGCGCCGCTTCTGGCTGCGAATGAACTGCTGGAACTTGATCGGGTCGCGGATGAAGAAGATCGGCGTGTTGTTGCCGACCATGTCGAAATTGCCGTCTTCGGTGTACATCTTCACCGAAAAGCCGCGCGGATCGCGCCAGGTGTCGGGGCTGCCGCGCTCGCCGGCGACGGTGGAAAAGCGGATCAGCACGTCCGTCTTGGCGCCTGGCTGGAAGACCTTCGCCTTCGTGTATTGGCTGACATCCTGCGTGACCTCGAAATGGCCGAAGGCGCCGCCGCCCTTGGCGTGGGGCTGGCGCTCGGGAATGCGCTCGCGGTTGAAGTTCGCCATCTGCTCGAGCAGGTAATGGTCGTTCAGCACGATCGGACCGTCGCGGCCGACGGTCAGCGAATGCTCGTCGCTCTGCACGCGGATACCGGCGTCGTTGGTTGTCGGGGGGACGGTCGTCTTGTTCTTGCTCATGATCGGTAACCTCGGCCTTGTTCCTTGCGTGAGTGCATGAAACAGCCAGGCGGGCGCAAGGTTCCATGCACGGGCTTTTTAGAGGCGTGGCGGGTCAGGCGGGCAGTCGCCATCGGTTGCGCTTTGGGTTAGCGTCAACCGGAGATTTGTTTGCGAGGGGACCGCGCGACCGATGAACATGCTGCCTGCATCGCGGCGACGCGTCATTCTTTCCGGCCTGATCGGCAACACGACCGAGTGGTACGACTTCTCGCTCTACGGCTATTTCGCGACCGTGATCGGCCGGCAGTTCTTTCCGGCGGACAATCCGCAGACGTCTCTGCTGGCGGCCTTCGGGGCGTTTGCGGCGGGTTTTCTGGCGCGGCCGCTGGGCGGCGTGGCGTTCGGGCGCATCGGCGACCGGCTCGGACGCAAGCGGGCGCTGATGCTGTCGATCCTGCTGATGGCGGTTCCGACGTTTCTCATCGGATGCCTGCCGACTTTCGAGACGATCGGCTTTGCCGCGCCCGTGCTGATCGTGGCGCTGCGCATGGCGCAGGGCCTATCGGCTGGCGGAGAATATACGAGTTCGGTTGCTTTTCTCGTCGAGCAGGCGCCTGAAAACGGCCGCGCGTTCAACGCGGTGTGGGCGCCCTGGGGCTCGGTGTTCGGCATCATGCTCGGCTCGGCTACGGGCTTCCTGCTGTCCTCGGCGCTAACCGACAGCCAGATCGACGCCTGGGGCTGGCGGCTGCCGTTTCTCGGCAGCGTGCTGATCGCCGGCGTCGGCTACCTGCTGCGCAACGGACTGCACGCGGGCCAGGCCGCCGGCGGCTCCGACCAGCCGTTTCGCGACGCCATCGGCCGCTATCGCGGCGTCGTGGCGAAAGTGGCGCTGCTGAACGTCGCCGTGGGCGTGGGGACCTATTCAACGCTCGTCTATTCCGTCTCCTACATGGAAAAGATCGACCAGATCGGCTCACGGGCGGCCTTCGGCCTCAACACCGCCGCCATGGGCTTCGTGCTGCTGATCACGCCGCTTGCGGCGCGGTTGTCGGACCGGATCGGCCGCAAGCCGCTGATCATCGTGGGCTGCGCGCTGTTCGCCGCCGGCGCCATTCCGTTTCTGGAACTGATCCACGGTCCGCCGCTGTCGCTGATCTTCCTGCGCAAGCTCGGCTACGTGACGGCGCTGGGCCTGCTGTTCGCCGGCGCGACCGCCTGCATGGCCGAAATGATCCCGACGGCCGTGCGCTGCACGGGGCTGGCGCTCGCCTACAATATTTCGCTCGCCTGTTTCGGCGGCGCGACGCCGCTGATCGCGACCTGGCTCTATGTTGAGACAGGAAACCCGATCGCGCCGGCCTGGTGGATTGCGGGCGGCGGCGCGGTGGGTCTGTTCACCGCGCTGTTCCTGATCCCCGAAACCCGGTTCTGGCCCCTGCCGTGAGCGGGGCGGTGGCGAATGTCGACAAATGTTCGGCAGAGCCACCGGGACAAATCTACCGACCGCGCCGGTCAGCAAAGCGGACGGACAAATCTGCCGTTCAGGGCTTCCTAACGAATGTCGACTTCGAATTCATGCCCAGCCTCAGTGAGAGCGGCAACAGCGGCGTTCATATCCCGATCGGCGACCAGAATGTGCTCCCCGTCAAACGTGCAGAGAACGAATACGCCGATACCTTTGTCACTGAGAGGTGTTACCAGTGATTTCACAATCCCGGTGGTGTGAAAGTCAAACGGTCCCATGCTGCGCAAGCATGCCCACGGCGCATCTGCTTCTATTCCTTCAGGAATGCGGTCCATTTGGCAGACAACCGTCAGTTCGTCATCCGCACGGATTAGCGCTGTGAAACCTGCCCCGCTCAACCAGTCAGGTATCGGTGCGTCCGATGCCAAACGGGAGACGCCGTAGCGACCCGGCACGCGTCGCAAGCGGATCCCGGCGCTCACGCGTCAGTTCCGCCGATTGCGGCGACAGCCTCGATCTCGATCAGGTATTCGGGACGCGCCAGCGCCGAAACGGTCAAAACTGTCACCGCGGGCGGTTGATGCTCTTTCCAGCGGTGCATTCGCACCTCCGCCAGCGCCACGGCGTCTTCGGTATTCGTGAGGAAATATGTAAGCTTCACCAGGTCTCCCATACCCATGCCTGCATGCGAGAGCAGGGCCTCGATATTGTCGAGCGCCTGTTCGGCCTGCTCGCGAAAAGATGTCCGCAAGACGCCGCAGGGCGCTACGCCGAATTGACCTGAGACGAACATCCATTTCTCTGCGCCCTCAACGGCGGTCGCATGGCTGTAGATCGTCGTGAAATTGTCTGGAACTGCCCAGACTGTATTCGGATTGACTGGTTCAATAGACGCTGGCATGGCGTTCTCCTTCTATGGTTTTAGAAGAAGGACATTCCCGCTTACTCTGCCAGCGGAAGCTTCATCTTCAGCGATGATGCCTGACGTTATCACACGAATTACCGTTTTCAAGGGTCGACAGCAGACAATTGCGCGTCATGCAGAATCTGTCACTCTGGCTCAATGCGGCCGGCTGACCCCGCTGGCCAGATCACCCTCCCGGGAAATAAAGCAGAGACTGCAGTTTGACATGCCGGCGTGACTTAAACTCCCGAAGAGAAGCCTCGGACGGCGAGCCATTCGTTGCGGATGTCCTTGCGTTGCCGGATGTCGGCGGGCGCGCCTTCGAAAGCCACTTCGCCGGGCGCCCGGGCGCCGGGCGTCTCGCTCGGTATCCTCCGAAGAGGGGAAGGCCGCGCGTCTCCGTCTGTGCGCTCAACACGGTTCCTGTCTCGGCCTCCGTGATGGAAAGTGTTTCGCGGTTCTCGCCCCCGAAGGCGACGTTCGTCGTGTGCAGCCCTGTTGACGAGACGAAGCGGCGCGCCGGGTCTGCTCACGGCGCTGTTTCCGGGTTCCGACCGCTTCCGGGAGTGGCGGGCGAATGCCGATGATCGACTTCGGCAGAGCCGCCGGGATATATCAACCGACCGCGCAGGTCAGCAAAGCGGATATTTATACCGTCAAGGTTCGGGTGCGGATGTCTAGAGTGGGGCCGGAAGCGGATTGACGGCTTCGAGGAGCATTCCGGGCGAATTAGTCATTCAAATCACTGACGCACCTGTTGTTGGGCGCCATCCTGTAGGCCGATGTGCCTAGATCGCTACGCAACCGCAAGTATGGTGAAAAACTGCCTGCACTGCCAAATTCGACAAAGGCGGCCTGTGGAAAATTCCTCACCCCATCAAGCCGTTCTGGTCGTGAGATGCGACGGGAAAGTCGCAGCCTCCAAGTCAAGGAGATGGAAAGTGACAGGCACAATGAAGTACATCAGACATGCAGCTGTGCTGACCCTCGCTGCGGTTGCATTCGGCGCAACAGGATTATTGACACCTCCCGTCAAGGAAGCCCGTGCTCAGCAAACGCTCTACAACATTTACATCAACCTCTACGATACGCCGCCCACGGTACATGTAGACAGGCTCAATTGGTCTTCCCGGGGATATATACTCCAAAACGGTCCCTACTATTCAGAATCAGCTGCCTGGGCCAATGCATGCGCCGCCGTTGCAACAGGCAGGTACCAATCCACAAATCCGGAGCTTTGCGGCGGTTAGACCAACATGTTCGAGCAAGGCATGCCAGAAAAAACATATGCATCACATACCGGAAAATAACGGGAGCGCGGGCATATTGCCCTCGCTTCGTTTCTGCTCGTGCGGATTTGCGTGATAGTCTGGCTTCAACTACATTTTCGACAAGCCGGCCTTTTGCTGTGCATCGAACCGGCAAACTCCATGTCCCTCAACTTGCTGTCGCATATCCCCCAGTCACGAGGCGGTGAATGAACGGGTTGCAGAAAGTCCTCCTAGCCGATGATCATCCGATCTTCCGTACGGGTGTCAGGCATGTTCTGGAAGCGAACGGGACTTTCTCTATCGTCGCGGAAGTTGGCGATGGCCGGGCCGCGCTCTCGCAAATCGATATTCTCAAACCGCACTTCGTTGTCCTTGATCTGAACATGCCGGAGATAGATGGCTTCAGCGTTTTGAAACGCATCAAGGCGATCGGTAATCCCGCGAAGGTGGTGATCGTTTCCATGCATGCCGCAGAGAGTTATGCGAAACGGGCCTACGAGTTGGGAGCAATCGGCTTCATTGCCAAGGAAGATGCGCCATCGGAGATCGTCAGCGTCTTGCAGAATTCCAATGGCGAATTCTACATGAGCCAATCCGTCGGCAATCCCGACCCCCGGTTCGCACCAGCGGTTGGAGAAACCGAAGACCGGCATGATTTTTCCACACTCACCAATGCCGAGCGCAACGTGCTGGTTCTGCTTTCTTTCGGAAAGACCAGTAAGGAGATCGCGCTGGAACTCAACATCTCACCGCGGACCGTTCAGGCGCATCGGCGAAATATCGCTGACAAGCTCGATGTTCACGGTACGAACCGGCTTCTGGAAATAGCGATCAGTCACAGAACCACGCTTATCGGCATCAAGTAATCTGTGCTCTAAGTCTTGCCTGGTGTTTTCGAATCCGTTCGCTCGACCAGAGCCCGCAGGCCCTGAACGGCACTTTCCATATCCTGAAAGAAAATTTCATTCGGATCGTATCCCAGCGCCTGGGCGAGCGTTCCGAGCGCATAGGAATTCAGGTCGGAAACGATCAGTACAACGGGCACCTCAAAAGGGTAAAAGCGGTAGATACGCAGAAACGCGCTCATGTCGTCCCCCCAGACATATTCCATTTGCCTGAAATCCAGAATGGCTGCTTGAGTGCCCGTCAACGCAACCCCCATCAATAGAACCGCCTCAATCAACCGGGCGTCAGGTCTGCCGTGAGATCCAGGTCCATATTCGCCGGCAAATCGCACCAGCAGCGCTGAAAACATATTTCTCCTGTGATCTGCAAAGACCAGATGAGGAGCGATATCCCATTGAAGCCCGCTTCCGGACATGGCCTCTTCGCAGTTCTTGAGAAGCTTTGCCTCCAATCTCGCGAAGCGAAGTCGTTTGATGGAAAACGACGCAAGCAGGGCTCTCGACAATGCTGCAATCCTTGAGAAAATCAATTCGTTCATGTCGACAGAACTTATCGACACCCTCTGGACGGTTGGCTTGAAGTGCCGGATTCAACGGAAGACGGCCCCTGTCGTTTCCATTTTGAGAGGATTGCCGAGGAAACAGCATGCTTCAATAGGCAAGAATGCTTAGTGGTTTGCTGCCGTTGCCGATGCGCGGAACGCCAATGCCGCGGTAGGATTGCCGGAATCGCAACGTTGGATCTCGGGTAAAACAGCATGAACGCGAGCGACCTGTTCCAGGAGGAAATATTCGATTTCCTGATCGACAACGCTGATTACCAACACGTCCGCGCATTGCTGCTACCGAGTGCCAGTTACATAAGGCTCTACGATCATTATCCCATCGCAAGCATGGACTGGTGGCGTGTGTCCGTACCTTTGAGCGAAACGGGACCCAATCGGCAAGTCGATGTCTCGGGGCTTCGCATGACCGTTGATCTCAAGCTGACGGAGTTCCGGGACGTTCTCGGTGAACTTGAGAAAAGCATGATAGGAAGCGGTCTTACCCTGGTTCAAAGCCATCGGCCGCTGCCCGGGAATTTACACCCGCGGGGATTCCGACGGGAAGATACGATGCTCCGGGTTCTCAAGAAGAACAGCGCCGCTCTTCTCGTGGAGCTGCCGCATCGTGTCGAGACAGCAGGTTTTACTGTTTTCGGCCGCCGGAACTACGACTATCTGGTGGAGAACCAGATCATCGAGGCAATTGAAGGGGCTTAGAATACGGAAGTTCCAACGCGTCAAAACCGGTCATTGAACCTGTCTAGACTAGCTAGTTCGGACGCGGCGCCACCATTCTAACGGGTCCTTGCCCTTCGTTGCGCTGCTCGTCTTCCAGATTGATGCATTCGCCCTGGTAGTGCAGCCGATAACCAGGCGGACACTCTGATCCTGAGACTGTTTTAGGGGAATATTGAGCGTGACAGGGAACCCGTGCCCCGGTCGGATTGCTCGGCAACAGGAAGTAACGCCCCGCCTCGACATCGATTATCCCGCCCTGCCTGTTGCTCAGATGGAGCGCCTTCAGGCTGTCTTTGACATCAGGCAGATCGTCACTGGTCATCGTGACGAGTTCGACCCGCATGGCAAAGCCGGTTTCGTTTTGTATCTGGAGCGTCGCTGCCACGGCAAATCCCGTGGGAACAATCAGATGCGCAAGCGATATCACGGCGATGCGTGTCAGTGCACAGAACATGGAAAGCCGGAAATCCCCCATTTCTTTCCTCCCGGAATGCGTCAGACGATGTGATCGATATTCGACCACTCGGGTTCGATGGGTGTGCCGGCGCCACCGCTTGCAGAATGGAACAGATAGATCAGCGGTCTGCCTTCCTCGACGCGGAAAGTGATCTGCCGGTCAAAGCCCTGGCTTATCTTGTCATGCCATACGATGTGATATTGGTATCCAGTGGCTGTTGATCGTACGGCGATGTACAAAGGGCGGCCGTCAAGCTCCGTGGTGTCAAGGACGTCCTTGAACATTGGACCTGCTTCATCGCCCCAAACGACGCACCATTTTTCCTCAGGGTCTGATACGAATTCCTCGTCAGGCAGATTGTGACTGGCATTCGTCGACGCCGAAAAGCAAAGCCTCCCTCCGATCAGGAGAGGCGTCCACGGTCTTGCCTCAAGATAGGGAAAGGCTGGTGATATCCATTCTCCCCACCTCCAATGCCACCCTTTGGGGCTTTCGAATTTTTCAAAATCGAACATTGTGATCACTTGTTTTTCAGCAGGACCAATCACCACGTTCAATCTGAGGGGATCTGTATCGCCGGTTTCGAAGATCGCCGTTATAGACCAACTGGCAGGCCGTTGTTTGCGCCTTTGCCCTGTTTTGATGTGTGTAGGGTTCCAAAACCGACCAACGGGTATCGCCCTGCATTTCGGACATCGGCGCAACCCAGATCGTTCGGGAACCATCATGGTAGACAGCCCAGGCCCAACCCTGTGCAGAGGCGCCTCCCGCTGAAAGGTTCGATAGCAATACGAAGGCTGCGCCGACTGCGCAAAGTCTGATCATCTTTATTTCCAGGCGGATGCAAGCAAGACGCTCCGAAGAAAGACTGCCGGCTATGAGTATTCCTCCACATCTTTCGCCATGCATTATATCCAGCTTTTTCAGATACTCCCGATCCTCACACAGCTGGAAGCATCTCGCCATTCGCCAGCGTGCGTAGCGCGATAGGCACATTGGCCTATTGATATTAAGGTGTGTCGGGAAGCAGTCTGCTGGCCGGTGCCGGTTTTGGCGCTTCGGAGACTGTGTATTGCGCTTCGTTTTCTTCGCTCTGATCGTCCTTGTCACCACTGGTTCAAGCCGGGCGGAAACGGCTCGCATCGATTTGAGTTTCCAGGTCGAACAATCGGGTGAGAGCGTCGCGATTGAAGACGTTTGTTGTGAAGAGCCCGGTTATTTCAATGGGCCGCAGGTCTCGAACACAACTGCCGGAATTGGCGGGGCGCCACTGTGGATCAAGCTTCCGGTGCTTCGCCCTGGAGCCGTTCTGTCAATCACCAAGATGGTCGACGAAGCAGTGTTGTACGAACAACGCCCTGACGACAGGGGATGGAACATTTCGGTTTCCGGTGACAGCGTCAAACGGAGCGGCAACGCAATTCCGGTTCCGCAGGTCGCCTTTATCCTGTCTGAAGATGTTGAACCGGTAGCCCAGAGATATCTTCGCGTCAGCCAGCCCAATCTGGTTGCATTCGGATTGCAGGCCTGGGATCCGCAGGCCTTTCAGCAAACCTACGAACAGCAATGGCTGGTCACGATTCTCTTGCTGGGCTTCGTGGCTGCCATTGCCCTCTACAATCTGGCGGTGTCCGCATTTTCGCGGGAGTTGGTTTTCGCGCTCAATGCCATGACGATCACCTCCCTCGTCTTCATCGATCTCTACCTGACCGGACTGGGCGCCTATTATATCTGGACGGTCATCCTCTCAAATCAGATCCTGAACATCGCGCTTGCAACCACGATCGTTGTTGGCGCGCTGTTCATATCGAGTTTTCTTGCCTTCGATCATGTCAAGCCAACAAGCACCAAAGTCCTTTATGCCTTGGCGGCCCTTGCAATTTTTGTGGCCGTAAGCGGTGTCGTCCTGCCCTATTACCTACCGCAATCCTTGCTGCTCATACTCGTTCTGGCGATGCCGGTGGCGGCGACGGTTATTACCGTTGTGGAATTGCTCAAGGGCAACAAGAATGCCAGGATCCTGATCTTTCCACTGGCCATGGTGATGGTCCCGGGCGGAACTCTCGTGCTTCTGAGGTCGCTGACGACGCTCCAGCTCGGGATCTTCCAGGCACATGTACTCGAGATCACACTCGCGGTTGAGGCGCTCGCCTTCTCTCTGGCGCTTGCGGCGCGTATTCGTTACCACCGGAGCATCGCCGAACGCGCGCGGATGCAACTTGCCGAAATCGAACTCGAAAACGCTCGCGGATTCGTTTCCATCCAGGAAAAGGAGAGGGCCCGTATCGCTTTGGAACTGCACGATTCCGTTGGGCACGACATGGTCATGATGAAGGCCCTGATCGATGCGGCAGAGTCAGGGAGAGCCTCCCAGGAGGATATTCGCGCGGCATCCGGATTGGCAAAACGAACCCTTGCCCGCGTTCGGGAGCTTTCCCACGATCTCCATCCCGATACGGTTTCGCAACTGGGCTGGAGCAGATCGATCAAGTCCCTGTTTGCCAATCTGCAGCGCTCCTTCGGCATTCAGGTCAATATCAAAGACGACGCGGGAGAACCCCGCATCGATCGCGCCTCGCAACTGCATCTCTATCGCGTATTGCAGGAATTGGGCAGCAATATCAGCAAGCACTCCGGCGCCTCGAATGTAAGCCTGCAATTAACACAGTCAGACGTCTCATTCGACATACGCGTAGACGATGACGGGGCCGGTCTGCCCAACCCTGATGACGTCGATTTCGGCCTTGGCTTTACCTCGATCGACCAGAGGATCAAAACCCTCGGCGGGACCTGGAACACCGCAAAGAACGAACCAAACGGCACCATTGTCCGGATTTCCGTTCCCGTTGGGAAAGAGCGCGCTTCCGTCAGAGACCGGCTCCGATAGAACCGAACGGGCTTGACCTGGAGCAGCATCCTTCTTCTGCCGAACAATCACTGCGTCCCGCAATCTGCTTACATTTCTAGGTAGCTTTGCCGATTGTGGCGAGACGCGGCGCTTTCCATTCTCATGCTCATACAGCGGACCAGCTGAACAGGCCCACGGCTAAAGGAGAGAATGATGCTTCGGATTCTTGCAGTCTTGCTTGCATGTATGGTTTTGTCGGCTCAATTCGTTTCTTTGGCGAATTCCCAAAACGGTATCCATCGCCTTGGTCACCGTTGGGATGTGACGGTTCCAGGTGGCTGGAAGGGAATATGGACCCGCCGGGACATATCCGGGGGAATTTCCAATATTTACGATGCTGCCTGGCACCATCCCACCCACGGCAGTATTCGATCAGAACTTCGTATCCATATCGATGTGCGCGATGGTTTGATCATCGAGCGCTGGGACATCAACGGCCCCCAGGCAGGTCGCAAGTGCACATACAAGGGGTCGCTGAACTATCCGAGGCGAACCGCAGGCGGCACCTTTGGCTGTGCCTGGGCCCCAGGGCCATATAACTGGCGCGCGACCATATGGAGATGAGATGCGGTGCACGCCCCGCCAATCGGAAAATGATGCGAACCCGGGGATGACGGATGTCATCATATTTACCCTGTTCGGCCTGGCGGTCGCATCATGGATCGTGGTGGCGGTCGCAGGATTTCTGACCGCCCGGAATCGCCGGCCCACTTCAAACTGGCGTTTCTGGTTCGATCCGGGTGTGCATTGGCGCCACAAGCTCGCCGCTGAACATCTCACGGAAAAAGGAATGCGTTATCATGCCCTTCGCTCGCGAGCGTTGTTCCTTTTCATCGCCAGTTGCTTTGTCCTGATGGTTGCGATCCTGCTTGTCGGAAAACCGGTTTGAGAACCGCGCCACCCCGACCTGCCTATCGCCAGGACCCGGTTCTGCAGCATTCATCTTTACCGGCGCCGTCGGCCCTGGGGCCGATCGCTGCCGGCCAGAACCGGCATTCTCTTCTATAGGCACTCTTGCCGATTCCGGTCTTCCCCATTGGCGCGGTAGGCTGACTTTGGAAACGCGCCTGCCTTGCGCGGCAAATCGCCGAAGAATTGTTGAAAGATCAAACAAGATGGGATGAGTGCATGTCGAATAGCCACCTGTCATTACGTTTGTCGCCAGCTCGCAACGCCGGGATTTGGCATTCGCTTCCCGGCCGGTTCGGACTGTTGCTAGGTCTTCTTGTTTGTGTCGCGATCGCGTCTTCTGCAAAAGCCTCAAGCGAGCGCGCCAACGAATTGAACGCCAAATTCGAAAAGGCTGCTCGAGCAGCAATGTCGGCGACTTTTGGTGCGCAACATCCAATATGTAATCCCTCTTTTAGCAGGGCGACCGAACGTTCAAAGGGCCGAGTTAACTGGTTCGTCATCTATCGCTGCTCCCGTGACGAGGGACGCAAGTCTCACAGTGTGACTGTCACTGCCAAGATGAACGCCTTCACTTATGATCACCCCACCATTGCCATGAAAAACTGGGATGATTTCAAAATTCGTTCTCTTGACAAGCGGAAAAGCACCGATTGGCGGAGGACCGACTGGCGCGAGGAAGATACTTTTGTCGCTCAAATCAAGCAGCGCTGGATCCGGTCGAACTTGCAAACCAGGAGTGATTATTCAGCCGCTTGGGTGACTGCCGAAGCAAAAAAGAAATTCCTTGGATATCAAAGCGACAACAGGCGTCTGAGCGATCCCCAGGCCGTTCGCGTGCATATCGAGGTCAAATTCAACCACAATGACATCGACTCCGTCAAACCGGCCGCGCCAGAGGTAGCCTATTCGATTGCGAGATTGATCATCAACGACCTCGTTAACGAACAAGGCGGCGATCAGCCATGCAAAAACCGGGATTTAGCGGAGCTCAAAAAAATCGAACGAAGCGCTGTTCAGCTGTATATTACGGCGTGCGCCAAGAATTTCCGGCTTTCCCGAACCATCACCTTTCCATACGTTGATCTTGCTCTTTATCTGAAGGACGAAGATGGCAATGTACCTGTGTTGCGGACCGGGTATGAAGTTGAACTGTACAAGAGAATCAAGCGCTCTCTGGTGAACCGGGAAACTGCAAACCCGATATCACCTGTGGGACTTTTCTATACAACCATCAATGCTATGCTGAAAAAGGATCGCGGGCGCGATCAGGAAAAGCGCGTGACAGTCAATCTGTTCGAGGCCCAACTCACCGCGCTGAATGTCACACGCCTTCTTGCTCGACCAGAACAATGGGCTGGTGAATATCCCAGGACCTATGCCGGTCAGGATCGACGCAAGGCAGATCTCGCAAAACCGATGCTTGAAGATATCCTCGGCATACAGTCGGTCGATCGATATCCGTCTTTCGCACGGTACATCGGAATCCGAAGTTTCGATGTAACAGCGATTGACGATCCTTTTTTTGGGCCTGACGGAGTGTTTGTTTTTCACGAAGCTGCACGTGCTGCGAATGACGGTTTTGGACCCGAACATTGGAACGGCGGTATTCACTACTATTATTGGACTGGCGCACTGGGCCATTGGCTCGGCAACCACAGCACTTTGCAGGGCGGAGGCCTGGCGGGTGTGGTCGGCGCTTCGATTTACGAGTATTTGCAGAAACTTTTGGGAGGCAACCCCGAGCGCAGTATCGTACAGCTTGGCAACGGCTTCCAGCCGGGCGCCAAATTCGCATCCCGTTTACAGTCCCAGTATGAAGCGATTGCCCAGTTCGACGAGAATATGGTTTCGGATTGACATCGGACGTCGGTGACCATCGGCCCGTTTTGCAAGTTGGCATTGGTCATGATGCGGTCCCGTCAGGATAGGACTGCAAATTTGTAGCGCGAAACCGCATTTTCAGTACGGCTTTTCCAGGGCGCGACTTTGACGAGTACAGTCAACGGAATGTTGCCGCGATGGGCCGCAATTAGGGCAACCAGAACCGTGGCCAGCAAGGCTGCGATCCTTCCATGGAAGACTGCTGAGACAGCCCAAAACTGGCCGTTTGACGACGGCCTTGGAATGCAGGTTGCAACACCTGCAGAGAAAGCTGCAGGTGTTGTTCCTGATATTGTCGCTTCGCGTCCCGACTTTCTGTTGTTGGCATCTGCACAGCCATTTACACAGGCCGGATGTTCAGACAATTTGGGGGTTGGTGCGGCCAATTCACCTTCACCATCTTCCCAAGATAGTATTCGTTCGAATGACAGATTCCGCCATCACTGGACATTCGCTTCGCTCGACCGAACGACCGGTTACAGGGCTCCCAGTTCTATCGTGACTGGCCGAAATGGGCGCGCAAAGCTGTCGATCGCGTTGTCGAAACGAATGACTACTATCGGTTCAATGCGGCCGGCTGACCCCGCAGGGCAGATTACCATCTCGGGCAATAAAGCAGACCCTGATGTTTGATACTCCGGCGTGATCCAGGTTTCCCAAAACGCGCCTCGGACGGCGAGCCATTCGTTGCGGATGTCCTTGCGTTGCCGGAGGTCGGCGGGCGCGCCTTCGAAAGCCACATCGCCGGGCGCCGGGCGTCCCGCTCGGTATCCTCCGAAGAGGGGAGGGCCGCGCGTCTCCGTCGGTGCGCTCAACACGGTTCCTGTCTCGGCCTCTGTGATGGAAAGTGTTTCGCGGTTCTCGCCGCCGAAGGCGACGTTCGTCGTGTGCAGCACTGTTGGCGAGACGAAGCGGCGCGCCGGTTCTGCTCGCGGCGCTAAGCGGCCTTTTCCGTTCGCGCAAGAAGAAGCGCGGCGGTCCCCATCAGACCAGCCGAGGCGCGGTTGACGATTCTGCGCCGTAGAGGGGTAAGGGCACGCGCTCCGACCAGAGTTCCTGCCGACACCCACAGAAGCGCGGCCATGCCTTCGACCAGCAAATAGAGGGCGCCGAGTACAAAGAGCTGCGGCATTAACGCAGCGCCATCATTCACAAATTGCGGAATGAAAGCGGTGAGCAGGAGGTAAGCCTTGGGATTACCCATCAGCGTGAAAAATTCCCGACGTATCAGCATCGAAACCTCGGGAGCTTCGATCTCGGTCGAGACATCCGCAGTCCAGAATTGCCACGCGAGATAGAAAAGATACGCAACGCCGACCCACTTCAGCGCGACAAAAGCGAGTTCGGAAGTGCGGAGCAAGACATCGAGGCCCAGAGAGACCAACACAACAAGGACAGCCCATGCGGCCAGACGACCGAAAATACCCTTAGCGGTCTGCAACCAGCCGGCTTTGGTTGCAGAAATGAAGGCCAGAAGGTTATTGGCTCCCGGTGAGGCGCCTAGAAGCAGCGCCGCCGGAAGGAAGATCAGTAGCTGTTCTAGCGTCATTGCCGCCCCCTTTCTGTTTCCAAGGTTAGTATAGGGCATTTCGCCCGAAAGGCATCGTTTTGCCAAAGCCGACATTCATGCGTCGCGCAGCATCCGTCAGAAAGGGCTCGAAGCCGTCAGTCGCTGAACCTGCGACGATTGACGGCTGTGCGGACAAAATGAGCTTTCGTTGCGGCCGCGCAAATGGCTGCTTTGCCGAGCGTTTCCCCGTCTCCTTTGCCTGTGGCCTCAATTACTCAGTCGCCGTTGCCGCGGGCGCTGTCGTTGGCCGAAATGAGGTGTCAGGTGTCTGGGCATTTTGGATGATCAGTCCCACCAAGGCCAGACCGCCGACCGCGGCCAGCGTTAATCCCAACGGTGCGAGCCCGATCAATCGCTTGCGCCAGCGTTTGTCTGGCCCAACGAACCCTGCCGCAGCGGCAACCAGCGCCACCGCAAGCGCGGCGATCTGCCATTTGAAGAAAACATCCAGCCGTTTGAATCCGGTGTCGATGTTTCTTGGTCCCTCAATGTCAGAAGTCGTAACATAGGAGCCTGTCTGGAGTGCGATCCAAAGCGCCAGCAAAACCAGGACAACGCGCAGTCCCGACATCGGTCAATCTCCTTGCCAGTCGCTGTCGCGCTTGCCATTGTTCGACACATACACAATCACGCTGGATTTCTCCTGCTTTGCCAGAAAAACTGCATCGCCCCGGAGTTCAGGCGGCGGACCTTCGCTAACACCTTGTGCGACCGATCCCCGGTGGATCGCTCAAGTCGGCTTTGTCATCCGACTCCTGCATCAACGAAAACATAAAACGCCGCGCGTGCTGTGGGGCGTTGACCTCACCGGTATTATCCAAATTCCGGATATGCCAACCGGCAATGTTGACTGGATTGGTCTCAGCCGGGAACTCAAGTGGTGCAAAGACGGGAAGCGCGCGGCCATCGGCGCTTTCCACAGCGATGCGCTTGCCGTGGTCAGTGGGAACCAACAGAAGAGCAATTCCATCGCCTTCTTTTCGGAAGGCATCGGGGTGGCGGATTGACGCCGCAGCGTCAAGGCTGTCCCACCCTGGCGCGCCCCCGGAGGTTTGGGTGGCGCCGGCCGAAGCGGGTAACAACGCCATGGCGCATGCTCCCGGCCCAAACGCATTCAGCCTGTGCATTGCACCTCAACCCGTCGATTCAATGATCGCCCGGCCTCATCGGCGTTGCTTGCAATAGGCTCGTCCTCGCCGCGCCCGGCCGCGGTGACCGTTGCCGCGTTCAACCCCAAAGCGACAAGCGCTTTGGCAACCGATGCCGCCCGGCGTTCGGAAAGGTCGCGGTTATAGTCTTCAGCGCCTTCGCTGGAGGAATGGCCGACAATTGTGACCGCATCTGCGCCATCTGCCCGCAGACCTTCATAAAGATCGGCAAGAACAACGCTGGACGATGGCCGGATGACATCGCTGTCAAAGTCAAACTGAATGCCGTGCACGATTGATCCACAGCCCAATTTGGGCGGCTCGGGTGCAAGACAGGATGCCGCATTGTCCGATGACCCGCCATTATATGAGCTGAACGGAGCGCCGTTCGTTGATCGCAACCCTTGAATCGAGCCATCGTCCCTCGCCAGCAAAATAAATTGCGAGGGAATTCCGGCCGCATTCTCACCAAGTGCACGAAGAACATTGCCAGACACCGTGCCGGTCAACATCGACTCGCCGTCATAGCAACCGGTCACCGTCGCACCGTTTTGCTCCAACTCCAGTTTCACTCCGCGGCCTGTCCAGACGCCCTGGAAACCTTCAGATACAGGTGCTTCGTCCTGAACACCCGTGCCAATGAGTTCAGAGAACTCCAGAAAGCTCTTGTCTGCCTGAACGTCGACTCCGCCCTGTAACACGACACGGATCCATTGCACCTTGGGCTGGTTGGCCTCCAGTGTCAGCGGAGTCACCTGGTCGTCCTCGGTATGTGTCTCAAGCACACCGGACGCCAGTGGCACGAATGGACCTTCCGGTCCTTCGGATGATCCGGAAACTGTGACATTCCTGAAGAACGTTTGTGAAGGGCTTGGCGTCTCCTGGATACCTGGAACGAAAAATCCCGAGAATTTTGTTGGCGCGGGCAGAGCATAGTGGAAAGCAACACTTTGTTCCGCCGTCGCTGGTTTGCGCATCGCTACAAATTTGACAGGGTTGCCATCAATCATTGCGATGGCGTGCTCTGGTCCGACACGCAGAACTTCCGCGTCTTGACCCAGTTCCAACGGCAGCGCGCCTTGCGCGAAGCTCAGCAAATCTGTGCCTGAAGGCGTTTCGGCCATCACCGGGCCGATTGCAATTGTGACAAAAAAGGCTGCCGCGCCCACCGGCGCCAAAAAGGGAATATGCTGCATTGTGGTCCGCCTTGCAAAACTCACTTCAATCATTGGCGGCGATGAAAGCACATTTCTCAAACGCCCACAAACGTTCCAGCTGATGCACATCCCAGCCAGTGCCGACGAAATCGCCGCTGTGGCAGCAGCCCTCAATGCTCGATCGAGGAAAGCCCTGGGCTGGAGGACGCCGGCGGAGACGCCTGACGAGTTGCCGCCATGAGGACACACAGTCGGTGTTGCGACGACCGTTTGAATCTGCCCAATGCACCAGCGAGCAGTTCCGGCGCCTGATGGCGGATCACGGCGTCACTTGTTCGATGAGCCGATCAGGCAATGTCCGGGATAATGCAGCCATGGAGAGCTTCTTCTTATCGCTGAAGACTGAACGGACAGCCCTCAAAGTCTATCGTACCCGGGACCAGGCCACGGCCGATTTGTTCCACTGCATCGAGCGCTTCCATAATCCCCGGCGCCGTCATTCGAAGCTGGATACCCTGAGCCCGATGGGATACGAAAAACGAACGATGAAAGCCTAACTACCCGTCCATCAAACCGG
Organism: Flavimaribacter sediminis; assembly: GCF_019492055.1. Taxonomy (GTDB): domain Bacteria; phylum Pseudomonadota; class Alphaproteobacteria; order Rhizobiales; family Rhizobiaceae; genus Flavimaribacter; species Flavimaribacter sediminis. The sequence continues at coordinate 79,665 of NZ_JAICBX010000004.1, forward strand.
CAGCAGCTCAAAATGCCCCCTTGACTTAGAGCGCACTCTAACCTGTAGCTTCCTGTGCGTCGTGACGAAAGAAGGCGATCATGAGAATTGGTGAACTGTCGAAGCGTTCGGGATTATCGGCCCACACTATCCGCTACTACGAGCGGATCGGGCTGCTTCCCTATGCCGACAGGGACCAATCGGGTCAACGTGACTACGACGCATCAATCCTGATCTGGATCGAATTTCTCGACCGTCTCAAAACGACCGGGATGCCTATCCGGGAAATGCTGCAATACGCAGCCTTGCGGGAGCGCGGCGTCGGCACGGAAGCGGAGCGCAGCGCGTTGCTCGAACAGCATCGCGATCGTGTTCGCGCGCATCTGACCGAACTGCAAGCCTGCCTTCTCGTCCTCGACACCAAGATTGCCGGATATGCCGGCAGCAAAAAGAGGATGAAAGACTATGACGCATCAATCCCCGAACGTCGGCGAAAGCCGGCTGGAACGCGGCAAGCGGGCGCTCGCTGAAATCGACGGCGAGGCCGGATACAATGTCGTGGCCGCCCTGGCAGACATTTCCCCCGACTTTGCGAATTATCTGTTCGAGTTCCCGTTTGGCGACATCTACAGCCGCCCAGGCCTCGACTTGCGCGCCCGCGAGATCGCGACCATCGCGGCGCTGACAGCGATGGGGACGGCGACCCCGCAATTGAAGGTCCATATCGAAGCGGGCCTGAATGTCGGGGTGAGCAAGGAAGAAGTCATCGAGATCATCATGCAGATGGCGGTCTATGCCGGCTTTCCTGCGGCGCTCAACGGGCTATTCGCGGCCAAGGAAGTGTTCGCAGCCCGCATTCCAGTCGAGCAGGGGCTATCGGAATGATGAATGCGCTGCGCTCCTCGCTTGCGGCCAGGGCACTGGCTCTCGCCGTGGTTTCTGCTTCCCCATTCGTTGGGCCGACTGCCGCATTCGAGAACCCGGCGACACCGGAAAAGCTATGGGACGGCTTCAGTTCGCCGGTCGGCATGGCTTTCGACGCCAAGGGCAATCTGTTCGTGGCTGAATGGGGGGCGGGCCGTGTCTCGCGCATCGACCCTGCCGGGAAACGCACCACTTTCGCGGATGTACTTTCCGGTCCTTCCGGCCTGACCATCGGCCCAAATGGTACGATCTACGTCGCATCCTATTCGCGTGATGAAGTCTATCGCTTCACCCCGTCCGGTGAGCGCCGCGTGCATGTGACCGGCCTGGCGACACCCGCTGGATTGAGCTTCGACAGATCCGGCCGACTGCTTGTCGCCAATCGCCGGACCAACCAGATTCTCTCTGTTTCCCGGAGCGGCGGCCTGGAGCCCGTCATCGGCGGTCTACGAACGCCAGTCGGTGTGGTGCAGACACCGGACAATGGCTATGTCGTCTCCAACATCGGCGGCGGAGTCACGATACTGCGCCCGGACGGCGCTCGCATCGAGGCCGGCGAGGAATTCGGTACGCCTGGTCCCGGCGTGGCGATGACGAAGGACGGCCGTGTATTCGTGGTCGATTATGGCGGAACGACCGTGCGGAAAATTCTGTCGGATGGCCAGTCCCGCATTGTTGCAGAGGGATTGCGCAGCCCGGTCGGCCTGGTTGTCACACCCGACGGGGCCTCGCTGCTCACTGCCACGTGGGGCGATGGAACAATCTATCGGATTCCGGTTCCAGATTGAGAGAGCAACTGTCGCGAAATTCCCGAGACCTCCGACAGCACCACGCATTCTCTTGAAAGTCGTAAAAGCGGAACAGTTGACCTTGGTCCTTGCCAGCTTGAAAAGTAAAACGAACGTTTTACATTGATGCCCATGGACACCGAAGGAGGCTCTTTGTGGAAATGAGCACCAGGCTCACTGCCGCTGCCGAGCGGCTCTTCGACCGGCACGGCTACATGGCCACCGGGATGGACCGGCTGATCGCTGTTGCGGGGATGTCGAGCCGGACGCTCTACAAGCATGCGGGTAGCAAGGCGCAGCTCATGGCGCGCGTGCTGAACGAGCGGGACCGGCGCTTCATGGCTCGGCTCGAGGTGCAAAGCGTGGACGCGCTGTTCGCAGCCCTCGAGGACTGGGTGCGGGTAGAAGGCGCGCGGGGCTGCCTGTTTCTGCGATCCCGTGCGGAAACCGGCGGTGAGACGCCCGAGATCGCGGAGGCGGTTGCGATACACAAAGCGGCGTTTCACCGACGGATCGAAGAGGTTGTCGCAGTAAACCTCGGACGCGAGGACCCGGAACTGGCCGAGCAGGTGCTGGTTCTCCTTGAGGGGGCAACCCACGCGGCGGTCTACCGGGGCGCGGAAGCCGTGTCCGCAGCGCGGGCGGCGGCGGCCATTCTGATCGAGAGGGCGCAAACATGAGCCCCGCCCTTCGTGTCGGCGCGACAGGTTTCGGCCTGATCGCGGTCTGCTACGGTTTCGCCCGCTTCGCCTTCGGACTGTTCCTGCCGCAGATCGACGGTGATCTGAGCCTCGGCTCCTCGCTCAGCGGCATCATCTCCGGCGGCGCCTTCGCCGGCTACTGCATCGCCATCGTCGCATCAGCGGTGCTGACCGAACGGATCGGCGCACGCCAGGTCGCCGTCGGTGCGGCCCTCGTCGCCGCCGCCGGCATGACAGGGATCGCGCTCGCTCCGTCGCCACTGGTCCTTGCCGTTGCCGTGGTGGTGGCGGGATCGAGCACCGGCCTTGCCTCGCCGCCCATGGCCGCCGCCGTGGCCGCTGCGGTACACAAGAGCCGTCAAGATATTACGAACACCGTAATCAATGCGGGGACGAGCGCCGGGGTGGCCTTTTCGGGACCGATCGCCCTCGCCATTGCCGGGCAGTGGCGGCTGGCCTTCGGCGCGTTCGCCGCCGTGGCGGTGGTGCTCGCGGCCGCGGCCGCAGCCTCTCTTCCGGCCTCACGGGGCGGCAAGGGCGCTGGCGGTTTGCCTCCGATGAATGGCCAGGTCATCCGCCTGATCTCCGCGTCGTTCCTGATGGGGGCCGCAAGCACCGCCCTGTGGTCCTTCGGAGGCCATCTCGTGTCGCAGCAATTGGGATGGGGGCCAACCGGAACCGGCATCCTTTGGACCTGCATCGGCGCTGGCGGCATTGCCGGCGCCTGGGCCGGCACGCTCATCGGCCGGTTCGGTCTCGACCCGGTTCACTGGATTTTCCTGGGACTGATGGCCGCGAGCATTCTTGCGGTCGGACTGGGCATCGCCACTCCCGCACTTGCTTTGATCGGAGGCGCTCTCTTCGGCGCGGCGTATGTGATGTTGACCGGGGTATACCTTGTCTGGGGCATCCACGCGTTGCCGGACCGTCCCGCGACCGGGCTTATGATCGGGTTCCTGACCATCGCCTTCGGCCAGACCGCCGGCGCGCCTCTCTTCGGGTTTCTGATGGCAGGTCCGGGCGCGGGATCGGCTGTGACCTGTTTTTCCGTCGTCGCGCTCCTTGCCGGGGCCTTTCGTGCAGGAAGCGCGACCAAGAGCGCTGCTGCGTAGCCTTCGAAAGGCGCCGGGGAGCGCTTCGCTCGCAAATCGTGGAAGGGCTCAACGCGGCCGGCTGACCCCGCAGGACAGATTACCCTCGCGGGAAACAAAGCAGGCATTGAAGTTTGACACGCCGTCGTAATTCAAACTCCCAAAGCGCGCCTCAGACGGCGAGCCATTCGTTGCGGATGTCCTCGCGCTGGCGGAGGTCGGCGGGCGTGCCTTCGAACACCACTTCGCCGTGGCCCATGACATAGACCCGGTGGGCGATGTCGAGCGCAATGGCGAGTTTCTGTTCGACGAGGAGGATCGCCACGTCGCGCCGTGCGATCTCCTTGACGAGTTCGGCGACGCGCTGGACCATCTGCGGCGACAGGCCTTCGGTCGGTTCGTCGATCATGATCAGATCGGGATCGCCCATCAGGGTGCGGCAGATCGTGAGCATCTGCTGCTCGCCGCCCGACAGCACGCTCGCCTCGACGTCCGCCCGGGTTTTCAGGTTTTCGAACATGTCGAACATGTTTTCCATGGACCAGCGCCCGGCGCCGTCCTTCTGGCGGAACTTCAGCCCCAGGCTGAGGTTCTGGCGGGTGGTGAGGCCCGGAAAGATGTCCCGGTTTTCCGGCACGTAGCCGATGCCCATATTCGCCACTTCATAGGCCTTGGAGCCGGCGATCTCGACGCCCTTGAACTTGACCGAGCCGTGCGGCTCGACCTCGCCCATGATCGCCTTGCAGGTCGTGGAGCGGCCGACGCCGTTGCGCCCGAGCAGGGCGACGATCTCGCCTTGCGCGATCTCCATGTTGATGCCCTGCAGGATATGCGACTTGCCGTAATAGGCGTGCATGTCTGTAACCGTGAGCATCAGTGTTCGGCCTCCAGGGCGGTTCCGAGATAGGCTTCCTGGACCCTCGGACTGCGGCGGACTTCTTCCGGAACGTCTGTCGCGATGATCTCGCCGTAGACGAGCACGCTGATCCTGTCGGCGAGACCGAAGACGACGCCCATGTCGTGTTCGACCACCACCAGCGTGCGGCCCTCGGTCACCTTGCGGATCAGGTCGACGATATAGTCGGTTTCCGAATGGCTCATGCCGGCCGTGGGCTCGTCGAGCATGATCACGTCCGCGCCGCCGGCGATGGTGATGCCGATCTCGAGCGCGCGCTGCTCCGCATAGGACAGGAGGCCGGCCATGGTGTCGCGACGGCCGGTCAGGTTGATCTGTTCGAGGATCTCCTCGGCGCCCTCGGTCAGCGAAGGCTGGTTGTGAACGAGGTTCCAGAACGAGTATCCGTAGCCCTGCGGCCACAGGAGCGCGCAGCGGATATTCTCGAACACCGTCATCTTCGCGAAAATGTTGGTGATCTGGAACGACCGGCTGAGACCCATGCGATTGATCTGGTAGGGCGCCTTGCCTCTCAGATCCGCTCCGTGCAGCCGGATGCGGCCGGAAGTGATGTCGAAGCGGCCGGTGATCAGATTGAAAAGGGTGGACTTGCCGGCGCCGTTCGGCCCGATGATGGCGTGCCGCTCGCCGGCCGCGATACGCAGATCCACGCCGCGAATGATCTCGATCCTGCCGAAACTCTTCGTCACGCCTTCCAGTTCGAGCGCTGGCGCCGTCATGCCGATCCTCCTTCCGGTGTGTTGGCGTCGTTCCAGGCCGCCCGCAACGCCGGCGCCGCCCGCCTGGTCAGCGCCAGCGCCACAGCCGTGACCGCGACCGCGACGACCCAGGGCAACAGGGCGTGGCTGTCGAACGTCATCCAGTAGAGGCTCATTTCCTCGTCGCCCACGGATGCGTGGCGCACGTGGAAGACCATCTCGATGAGGGCCGCGACGCCCAGCACGGCGAAGAAGGCCGGGACGAAGCAGATCAGATAGGGCATGATCAGCCGGCCCGCCTTGCCGAGCCGTATCGCCGGCGCGTGCATCATGATGAGGCCGGCGATGCCGCCGGGGAAGAACATCACCGTCGCCAGGAACAGCAACCCGGCGTAAAAGCCCCACAATTCGGTCTCCAGGCTCAGCACCGTCTGGACAAGGGTGAAGACGACCGTGCCGATGATCGGTCCGAAGAAATGTCCGACGCCGCCGAGGAAGGTGACCAGAAGGATGGTTCCCGACGTGGTGAGATTGAGATTTTCCTCCGTCAGGATCTCGTAGTTGATCGCGAACAGTCCGCCCGCGACGCCGGCGAAGAAGCCCGACACCACGAAGCTGTAGAAGCGCACCCAGCGCGACGAATAGCCCAGGAACTCGGCCCGCTCGGGATTGTCGCGCACGGCGTTGGCCATGCGCCCCATGGGCGTGCGCGAGAACAGGTACATGAGGATCGCGGAAAGCAGCAGCCAGAAGGCGATCAGGTAGTAGACCTCCCGCTGGTACAGAAACTCGATGCCGAAGAACGGCATGCCCAGGGTGCGGTCCGCCGACACGCCTTCCTCGCCGCCGAAGAAGACGACGATGATCACCGAGCAGGCCGCGACAAGCTCGCCGATGCCAAGCGAGATCATGGCGAAGATCGTTCCGGCGCTGCGGGTCGAGAAGCTGCCCACGATGATGGCCAGCGCCATGCCGCCAAGTCCGCCGAACAGCGGAAGGAAGGGCAGGGGCAGATAGTCGAAGAAACCCGCAACGTTCATGAGATGCACGCAGGCGAACCCGCCGACGCCCATATAGACCGCATGTCCGAAGCTGAGCATTCCGCCTTGCCCGAGGAGCATGTTGTAGGCGAGCGCAAACACCATCGTGATTGACATCTGGTTCATGATGGTGATTGCGGAGTTTGAAGGAAAGATCACCGGCAGGATGATGAGAAACAGCGCCGCCAGGATCCAGGGCAGCTTGCCGATCACCATGCTTCCCGCGCGCATGCGCTGGCTGGGCCGGGTAGGATCCGTTGTGATATCGTCCGTCATACGTCACGCTTTCCGAACAGGCCGCGCGGTCTGAAAATCAGGATCAGGACCATCAGCATATAGGGAAGGATGTCGGCGATCTGCGGCGACGTCACCGTCCACAGGTCGCGCCAGGCGCTGTCCCAGATCGGCTCCGGCTTTTCGAAACCGAGCGCCGTCAAAAGGTCGGCCATCTCCAGATTGTAGGATTTCGCGAACGTCGTTATCCAGCCGATCAGGAGCGATGCGATGAGCGCGCCCCACAGGCTGCCGAGGCCGCCGATGACGATCGTCACGAAAATGATCGATCCGAGCACGAACGCCATGCCTGGAAACGTGCCGAGAACGGGGCCCGCGATCACGCCTGCGACGCCGGCAAGAGCGGTTCCCGCGCCGAAGACGCCCATGAAGACCAGCGGCACATTGTGGCCGAGCGCCTCGACGGTCTTGGGATAGCTGAGCGCCGCCTGGATGATCATTCCGATCCGCGTCCGCGTCAGCACATACAGCAGGCCGAGAAAGATCGCGACGGAAATGAAGATCATGAAGACCTTGTAGGCGGGGATGGAATTGCCGGCGATCGAGAAGGCGGTGAACTGGAGGACTTCCGGTATTCCGTAGGACACCTGGTTCTTGCCCCAGATGAACTGGACGATCTCCTCGATCAGCAGGGCGAGCCCGAAGGTGAAGATAAGCTCGGGCACGTGGCCGTACTGGTGAACGCGCCTTAGGCCGTAGCGCTCCACGCCTGCGCCGGCGACGCCGACGATGATGGGCGCAAGCACGAGGCCGCCCCAGAATCCCGTATACAGGCTTATCTGGTAGCCGAAATAGGCGCCGAGCATGTAAAAGCTCGCATGGGCGAAGTTGAGCACGCCCATCATCGAAAAGATCAGTGTCAGGCCGGCTGACAGCATGAACAGCAGCAGCCCTGTCACCAACCCGTCGATGAGGTTGACGAAGATGAGTTCCACGAGGCCTCCCTTCCGGTGGTTGGCTCAGCCGCCCGGCGTCGCAAGGGAAGCCGGACGGCAAGTCCTCAGATTGGCCGGGCGCGGCGCGAGGCCCGCCCGGTCAACCACCTTTTGCCGGAATTGCTACGGACGCTCCATCTCGCAGGTCGTGTCGATGTCGGCGGACGCGTTGGTGATGGTGTCCTCGATTTTCAGGCCGTAACCCGAATTATCGAAATCGAAGGGAGCTTCCACGTCCGTGTGCCCGTAGATATGCACATCCTGGATGAGCTGGTGATCCTGCGGACGCATGTAGAGTTCGCCGCTCCACAGCCCGTCGGAGAAGGTCATGCCTTCGAGCTTGTTCGCGACGGCCACGACGTCATCGGCCGTTCCCGCCTCGTTGATCGCCTGTGCGAGCATCTCGACGACATTGGTGATCCGGGACTGGCTCAGGTTTCCGTCCGGATATTTCTCCTTGAAGGCGCGGATGTATTCCTGCGCCTTTTCCTTGTCCGGCGGGTTGTCTCCGCCCTCGGCGACCAGCTTGAGGGTGCCCTTGCCGCTTTCACCGAAGGCTGCAGTGATGCCGTCGGCCGCTGCGTAGTAGGTGTAGATCGGGCCGTCGAAACCGTTTTCGATGATCGACTTTCCAAGCCCGAGCATGTCGGCGCCCCAGTTTCCGGTGATGACTGCGTCGGCTTCCGACGCCGTAACCTTGCGGGCGTACGGGGTGAAGTCCTTCACCTTGCCGATCGGGTGCAGCTCGTTGCCGACGATTTCGATATCGGGACGCTTTTCGCCCAGGAACGACACCGCGGCGGCAGCCACCGCCTTGCCGAACGAATAGTCCTGACCGATGATATAGACCTTCTTGATGTCCTCGTTTTCCGCGATCACATCGGTTAGCGCATCCATCTTGATGTCGGCGTGGGCGTCGAAGCGGAAGTGCCAGAAATTGCATTTGTCATTGGTCAGCGCCGGATCGACAGCCGAATAATTCAGGAAAAGCACGCGGTTGTCCGGATTGCGCCGGTTGTGCTTTTCGATGGCGTCTGTCAGCGCGTTGGCGACGCCGGACGAATTGCCCTGGACGATGTAGCGGATGCCCTGGTCGATGGCGACCTGCAGCTGAATCAGCGACTCCTTCGGACTGATCTTGTTGTCGAAGGCGACAATCTCGAAGTTCATTCCTCCGAGTACGCCGCCCTCTTCGTTGACAAGTTTCTCGGCGGCGAATTCGTATTGATGCAGGCCATTGGTTCCGGTTGCCGCGAACGGTCCGGAAAGCGGATCTATATAGGCGATCTTGATGTTTTCCGCATACGCGGCGGATGCAGTAATCAACAGCGTCAGCGCAGTGGCTGCGCCGAGTCTAAGCGATGTTCGCATAAGTCACTCCTCCCAAAGAGTCTCTCCTCCCAAAGATCCTTCATCAGGCAGTCGCTACGGATCGAAGCCGAAGCCGCCATCGAAGGTGGTGCAACAGTTGCACATGAAGCCGGCTTGTCAAGCCTGCTGTGCTTTGGGAGGCGTATAAACCGGTGATTGAACCGCGCCAGGACGTCATGAGGGGTGAGCGGACGCGGCTGTCGACCGCCTCTCCGCAAGGCGCGCAAGGTAAAGGGTTTCGTCTGACTGGGTTCATCTTCCATTTGCCGGGATGGATAAGAAAGAAAAAGAAAATCAGCGCGTTATTCTATGTTCTTTCGGAAATTCTCAGTGATGATACGCTGACGATATCGTGGTTATTCACGAAGCGTACTTTTCGTATTGCCGGATGGGATTCAAAGGATTCGCTGAAGCATATCCTTTGGATTCATTTCAACACCGCCCATCTTTCGCGCCGCCGACGCGGCGCTGCTGGATTACGGGTCGGAGCCCGGGATGAGGAGCGGGGTGAGGTGGCGATGCGCATCTTCGATGCAGCGCACTGTGCAGTCGCTGCATTGTGTCGACCTTCAAAATCACCCTCATGTCGGCCTGCGAGCCGGCATCCAGCCGCCGCGCGTCTGCGCGGTAAGAGATGCCTTGCTGAATTTCCTTGGGGCGTAGACGCGCCGTAGTCGGATCGCGCCGCCTTCTCGTTCTCCGCGGAATGCGCTCGCCGAAAATACCGAAAATGTCCCGCTGCATCGGGTCGAATCCGGCCTGGTCCGGCGCTGCCGTCAGGACAGCGGCTGGCCCGCCTTTTCCTTCAGGAACGCCCAGCCGATCAGATGGACGCCGGCCAGCAGGATCAGATACCAGGCAGGCGCGAGGACGTCGCCGGTGCGCGCGACCAGCCAGGTTGAAAGCAGCGGCGCGGTCCCGGCTATGAGACCAAGGCAGGCGTTGTAGCCGATCGCGGCGCCGGAGCAGCGTACTCGAGTCGGCAGGAGCTCCGCGATGGTCGCGGGCACCATTCCGTAGATGGTCCCGAAAAGTATGGCGAAGCCCAACTGGGCGACGAGCACCTGGGCGACCGAAGGCTGGTGGAGCAGGTAGAAAAGCGGCCATGTCAGCACGAGGCCGGCGATGCCGACGGCCAGGAAGAAGGGCCGACGGCCGAACCGGTCGCTCAGATGGCCGGAGATTGGCACCACCACGCCGATTATCCCCAGCGAAACAAGATAGATGTCCATTGTCACGACGGTGGAGAAATGCAGCGTCTGCTCAAGATAGGATGCGGCGTAGACCCACACGATGTAGAACATCGGTCCGGCGTAAGCGACAAGCGCGGTGATGTGCAGCATCTCGCGCCAGTGATCGCGGAAAACCTCCATAAGCGGCGAGACGGACAGGTCCTCCGCGGTCGAGCCGGCGAAACTTTCCGGCATGTTCCGACGCAGCGCCAGCACGATCAGCGTGAGCACGCCGCCGAAGGCGAACGGGATGCGCCATCCCCAGGCGGAAACGCCGGCGTCGCCGAGCGCCGCTGCGGTCATGGCGCCGATCGCCGAACCCAGCATGAAGCCGCCGACCACTCCGAACTCGACGAAGGAGGCAAGAAAGCCGCGGCGCTTCGGCGGCGCGTGCTCGGCGACATAGACGCTGGCGCCGGTGTATTCGCCGCCGACCGACAGTCCCTGTAAAATTCTGAGCGCAATCAGGATGACAGGCGCCGCCACGCCGATCTGGGCGTAGGTCGGCAATATGGCGACGGCGGTGGTGCTCGCGCCCATGGCTACAATCGAAATCATCAGCGCCCGGCGCCGGCCGAACCTGTCTCCGAGATAGCCGAAAAGCAGGCTACCGATCGGGCGCGCCGCGTATCCGACCGCAAACACGGCAAAAGCGCTGAGAAGCGAAGCGAGCGGAACATCGGAGGGGAAGAACAGCTTGCCGATCGACGCCGCGAAGAAGCCGTAAATGGCGAAATCGTACCATTCCACGACACTGCCGACGGCGCCGGCGATGATCGGAGTGCGTTTGCTCGCAGGTGCGGCGACGGCGGAAGCAATCATGGCGCGACCTTACAGGAAACTGTTTCCGTCGCAATTATCCGTATTGGCTGTTTTGCCGCGTCATCCATTTCTCGCGCCGCCGACGCGGCGCTGCTGGGTCCCGGGTCGGAGCCCGGGATGAGGAGCGGGGGAGGCGGTGTGGCGCATCTCTCATGCAGCACACTGTGCGGTCGCTGCATTGGGTCGACCTTTGTGCCACCCTCATGCCGGCCTGCGAGCCGGAATCCATTCACCGCGTCTCCGCGGTGAGAGATTCCATACCCATATGCCTTTCGATCTGCGGATGTGGCGCTGTCGCTTTACGCCTTTTTTTCACGGAGCGGGCTTGTTGTCTTGCCGGATGAGCTTCCAGGGGTTTGCTGAAGCATATCCTTTGGATTCATTTCAACACCGCCCATCTATCGCGCCGTCGAAGCGGCGCTGCTGGATTACGGGTCTGAGCCCGGGATGAGGAGCGGGGGGGGGTGGCGATGCACATCTTCGATGCAGCGCACAGTGCAGTCGCTGCATTGCGTCGACCTTCTTAATCACCCTCATGCCGGCCTGCGAGCCGGCATCCAGCCACCGCGCGTCTGCGCGGTGAGAGATGCCTTGCCAAAATTTTCCGGGTCGTTGATGCGGCGCTGCGATATCACGCCGCCTTGTCTTCAGCCTCCAGGCTGTCGATCAGTTCGACGGCGGCTTCCGCGATCACCGTGCCGGGCGGGAAGATGGCTGACGCGCCGGCGCGTCTCAGCGCATCGAAATCCTGCGGCGGAATGACGCCGCCGACCGCAATCAGCGTCTTGACGCCGCCGCGGTCCAGCGCCTCGCGCAGTTCCGGAACCAGGGTCAGGTGACCGGCGGCGAGTGAGGAGGCGCCGACGATGTCGGCGTCCTCGTCGATCGCCAGTTTGGCGACTTCTTCCGGCGTCTGGAACATGGCGCCGACGATGACGTCGAAGCCGAGATCGGCGAAAGCGGTGGCGATGACCTTCTGGCCGCGGTCGTGGCCGTCCTGGCCCATCTTGGCGACGAGAATGCGCGGCTTGCGGCCGTGGATCTTCGCGAAGTGCTCGACCTTGGCGACGGCGCGGTTGAAGGCCGCGTCGGAAGCGCCGATCTCCTTGCGGTAGACGCCGGAAATCGTGCGGATGTCGGCGGTGTGGCGGCCATAGGCTTTTTCAAGCGCCAGCGAAATCTCGCCGACGGTCGCCTTGTGGCGGGCGGCTTCGATCGCGAAGGCGAGCAGGTTGCCTTCGCCGCTTTCGGCGGCGTTCGTGAGACTGGCGAGCGCGGATTCCACGGCGCCGACGTCGCGGGTGCCTTTGAGCTCCTGCAGCTTGGAGAGCTGCCGTGCGCGGACCTGGGCGTTGTCGACCTTGAGCACGTCGACCTCGCCGTCCTCCGCCGGACGGAACTGGTTGACGCCGACGACCGTCTGCTGGCCGCTGTCGATGCGCGCCTGCGTGCGGGCGGCGGCTTCCTCGATGCGCAGCTTCGGAATGCCTTCCTCGATGGCGCGGGCCATGCCGCCGAGCGATTCCACTTCCTCGATGTGGGAGAGCGCACGCGCCGCGAGATCATGGGTGAGGCGCTCGACATAATGCGAGCCGCCCCACGGATCGATGATGCGCGTGGTCCCGGATTCGTGCTGCAGGACGAGCTGGGTGTTGCGGGCGATGCGGGCGGAATGGTCCGTCGGCAGCGCCAGCGCTTCGTCGAAGGCGTTGGTGTGGAGTGACTGCGTGTGGCCCTGCGTCGCCGCCATCGCCTCGATCATGGTGCGCATGACGTTGTTCATCGGATCCTGCGCCGTGAGCGACCAGCCGGACGTCTGGCAATGGGTGCGCAGCGACAGCGAGCGGACGTCCTTCGGATCGAAGTTCTTCTTCATCAGGGAGGCCCAGATCAGCCGGCCTGCGCGCATCTTGGCGACTTCCATGAAGAAGTTCATGCCGTTGGCCCAGAAGAAGGAAAGCCGTGGCGCGAACGTATCGATGTCGAGGCCGGCGGCCACCCCCGCGCGGGCGTATTCGATACCGTCGGCGATGGTGTATGCGAGTTCCAGATCGGCCGTCGCGCCGGCTTCCTGGATGTGATAGCCGGAAATCGAGATTGAATTGTATTTCGGCATGTGCTTCGACGTGTAGGCGAAGATGTCCGAAATGATGCGCATGGAGGGCCAAGGAGGATAGATATAGGTGTTGCGGACCATGAACTCCTTGAGGATGTCGTTCTGGATGGTCCCGGACAGCTTTTCCTGGGGAACGCCCTGTTCCTCGGCCGCCACGATATAAAGCGCGAGCACCGGCAAAACTGCGCCGTTCATGGTCATCGACACGCTCATCTCGTCGAGCGGAATGCCGTCGAAGAGCTGGCGCATGTCGAGTATGGAGTCGATCGCCACGCCCGCCATGCCGACGTCGCCGGCTACGCGCGGATGATCGGAATCGTAGCCGCGATGGGTGGCGAGGTCGAAGGCGACGGAGAGGCCCTTCTGGCCGGCCGCGAGGTTGCGGCGATAGAAGGCGTTGGATTCCTCGGCTGTCGAAAAGCCCGCATATTGCCGGATCGTCCACGGCTTCTGGACATACATGGTGGGGTAGGGGCCGCGGATATAGGGCGCAAGGCCCGGCCATGTGTCCAGGTGCTTGAGGCCTGACAGGTCATCGGCCTTGTAGTGCTGCTTGACGTCGATGCCTTCCGGCGTCTCCCAGTCTGCGCCTTCGCCGGCGGGCGAGGGCTGGCCGGCTTCGGGCGCCCAGTCGATTGTGCGGAAATCGGGAAGCTTGCTCATGCTGCTTCTCCTTCTGCGGCGAGGTAGAGCGGCGCGGGCGCAAGCGATTTCGCATCCATGGCCGGCGTTTCGGGGGCTGCGGTCTTTTCGTACACGTCGAGAGGCCGTTCTGCGGCCGGAGGATAGAGCGTCGTGCCGATGATCGGCCGTTCGCCCTTTTCGATCCGCTGGAACCGGGCGGCGCGCGCTTCATGCACGCGGCTCTGGAAGGCGCCGCTTGTCAGGCTTGCCAGCAGGCCGCCTTCCGCCTCGATCTCCTGGAACAGGCGCCAGGCGACCGCTGCGATTTCGGACGTCAGATATTCGACGCCGCCGGCGCCCGCCATCGGATCGAGCACATGGTCGAGGCGGCTTTCCTCGATCAGAACGATCTGGGTGTTGCGGGCAAGCCGCCGCGCGGCCGCCTCCGGCAGGCCAGCCGACCAGCTGTGAGGCAGAACTGTGACCGCGTCGGCGCCGCCGATGCCTGCGGCGAAGGCCGCAATGGTGTTGCGCAGGACGCCGGTTTCGGCGTCCTGGCGGGTAAGCATGCGCAGCGAGGTTTCCGCATGGATCGGCATGGAGACCGGCGCGACGGCGCAGGCCTTCTGCATGGCGGCGGCAAGCTGACGCAGCGCCCGCAGCCTGGCGGTCGACAGGAACTGGTCCTGATCCACCGACGCGTAGAGCGCGGTCATGGCGAAGACGTCGCCTGGTGCGATGTCGGCTGCTTCGAACAATCGGAGATTTTCGGCCATGCTCGCCAGAATGAAGGCGAGTTCCTGGCCTTCCGTGCCGCCGGCGTTGTGCACGACGCGGCCGTCCGCCTTCAGCGCAACGCCGCCAAGGGCGCGCGCCGCAGGGGCGAGGGCCGCCGGATCGACCTGATCGACGCCGAAACGCGCGGCGACGCACCACGGGTCCAGCCCGCCGTAAAGGGTTGCGCCTTCGATGCTGGAAAACTTCGACGCGGCGCCAAAATCGGCGCCGGGATCGAGCCAGATCGCGCGGGGTTTGTTATAGGCAAGCCGATCGGCGATATCGGCGGAGGCGCCGAAGCCAAGGGCCGACGGCGCGCCTTCGAGGCAGACCATCAGGCTGTCGGCGCCGTTTTGCAGATCTTCGGCGATTTGAACTGAGGCGCGCGAGGCGTCCGGATCATCGACACGCTGGCAGACCGACCAGGGATTGTCAGCATCGATCCTGTGCAGGAACGCCGGCGAGGCAGATCGTGTGTAGATCGGACCGTAGGCGATATCGTCATCGCTGCGGGAGACGAGCGCAGCGTCGAAATCCGCGCCCTTCAGGGCCTTTTCGGCGAGCTTGCGCCATGTCGCTTCATCGGCTGGGGCAAACGCCGTGTTTTCAATTTCCCGATAGTCCATAAATCCTCACCGAATGCCGACGCGTCGAAGGCGGCGCGTCTCTACGCTCCCTGTGGACCGATCATAAAAACGCGGATCGGCCGATGCAACATTCTCCTGTCATGCTCACCTGTCAGGCAAGTGCCAGTCTTGCGGAGGCCTGCGTCTGGCGAGTCTGAGCGCAAGGCCGATCGAGACGCCAACGCCGATCGCCACCGTCAGATCGATCACGACGGTCAATACCAGAGTAAGGATCAGAAGGACACGATCCGAAAGTCGGAGTTTCAGGTAGGCCGGCCAGTGGTGCGGTTCGCTCATGTTCCAGGCTGTCAGCATCAGAAGGGCGGCGAGCGCCGGCAACGCCAGATAGCCGGCGAGCGGCGCCGCGAAGACCATGAACAGCAGGATGAAGACGGCGTGCGACAGCCCTGCGACCGGCGTCTTGCCGCCGGCTTTCACATTGGTGGCGGTGCGCGCGATGGCGCCCGTCGCCGGCATGCCGCCGAACAGCGAAGAGGCGATATTGGCGATGCCTTGCGCGATGATTTCGGCGTTCGGCCTGTGCCGGCCGTCGATCATCCGATCGGCCACCATGGCCGACAGAAGCGATTCCACGCCGGCCAGGAAGGCGATGATGATGGCCGATGGCAGCAACTCGACGATTCGCTCCGGCGACAGGTCCGGCAGGGTCGGCACAGGGAACTGGCTCGGCAGCGCGCCGAAACGAGAAGCGATGGTGTCCACCGGCAGAGGCAGGGCGGCGGCAAGCCCGGAACCGATGGCGACGGCGAGCAGAATGCCCGGGAACTTCGGATAGCGTTTCCGCAGGATCACGATCAGCGCCATGGTGAGAACCGCGACAAGGATCGCCGCCAGATTGGCGGTGTCGCGCGCCTGCCAAAGCACGGGCAGCTTTTCGAGAAAATCGGCCGGAACGTCTTCAACCCTCAGGCCGAAGAAATCCTGCAGCTGACTGGTCGCGATGATCAGCGCGATGCCGATGGTGAAACCGTTGACGACGGCGTCCGGCACGAAGGCGATGAGATTGCCGATCCGCAGGTAACCCGCGACGACAAGCAACGCGCCGGCCATCGCTGTTGCGATCACCAGCCCGTCATATCCGTGTTCGGCGATCACTCCGAAAACGACGACGATGAAGGCGCCTGTCGGCCCGCCGATCTGCACGCGGCTGCCGCCGAGCAACGAGATGAAGAAGCCGCCGACGACGGCCGTGACCAGCCCCTTGACCGGATCGGCGCCGGAGGCGATTGCGATCGCGAGGCTTAGCGGCAGCGCCACCATTGCGACCGTGACGCCGGCGACGAGATCGCCCCAGAAGAGCGTCCAGCTGTATTCCCTGATCGTGGTCAGGATCTTCGGCTGGAGAATGGGTCGGCGCGGCTGCGCTTCCGCGGAATGGGACATGGGCTCGTTCGGTGACGCTGCGCACGGGGCGCGAATTGGATTTTGAATGCGGGGTTGCACTGTACTACGGAATGCGGCCGATACGAAACGGCCCAAATCGCCGCATGGTTGGGAGTGCGCCAAGACTGCATTTCAGACGACCGCTCGCCATTCACAAATCCCGCATAGTTAATCGTCGCGGTTTGTAAAAGCATGGCGATTCTTTTAGGTTGCGGCTGAGTAAGGTGCAGCGGAATAGTGGTGGTGAAGCATGGATCTCGGGTCGTTTTCGGTTAGTCTTGCGGTGAAAGACATTTCCAAATCCAAGGCATTCTACGAGAAGCTTGGCTTTGAAGTCGCTGGCGGGGTCGAGCAGGAAAACTGGCTGATCTTGAGGAATGGCCCTCATGTCATCGGTTTGTTCCAAGGCATGTTCGAGCGCAATATTCTCACGTTCAATCCGGGATGGGACCAGGACGGCGCCGAAACCGCATCGTATGACGATGTGCGTGACATTCAGCGTCAACTGAAACGGCAAGGCGTCGCGTTGTCGAGCGAGGCGGACGAAACATCAAGCGGACCAGCAAGCCTGATGCTCACGGATCCCGACGGAAACCAGATCCTGATCGACCAGCATCGCTAGCATCCCGAATCCGAGGTGCGCACCATTCCGTAATACGGCCGGTTTGAGTTTCATTTTCGATTTGGTTATTTCCAGTGCGGCGCCTGTTTTGGGTGGTTTCGCGACTGCAGAGGCTGATTCCGCGCAAACAAGACCTATATAAAGCAAGACGAACAACCGGGCGGAGAGGGCAGCATGTTACTGATCGGCGTCGCCGCAATCCTGCTGCTGATATTCGGGCCCATGGTGTGGGTTCACATCGTGATGGCCCGGCACCGCGGCGACCGCGACGATTTTGCGGGAACCGGCGGTGAGCTTGCCCGGCATCTGCTTGATCTTCACGATCTCAAGGAGGTCCCGGTCGAACAGACCGACGCTGGGGATCATTACGATCCGGCTGCGAAAACGGTTCGGCTGACACAGCAGAATTTCGACGGGCGGTCCATCACGGCGGTGGCTGTCGCGGCGCATGAGGTCGGCCACGCCATCCAGGATCGCGACAGTTATGGTCCGCTGAAATGGCGCGAGACCACCGTCAGGACCGCAGCGTTTACGGATCAGCTCGGTTCACTGGGCATGGTGGCGCTTTCCGTGCTGGGCAGCGCCGTCGCCACGCCCCGGCTCCTGTTGTTCGGCGCGGCCGCCGTTGTCCTGATGGGGCTGGTCAGGGTGTTGGCGCACCTGGTGACGCTGCCTGTCGAATTCGACGCCAGCTTCAAACGCGGCCTGCCGATCCTCGAACAGGGCGGCTATCTGGGCGAGCCCGACATGCCGGCGGCGCGGTCGGTGCTGAAAGCCGCCGCCTTCACCTACGTCGCCGCCTCATTGATGCAGATCCTCAATCTGTTTCGGATACTGAGGTTTTTGCGGTAGCCACGGGTCATTGCCGCAGGGTCTATGCAATGTCGGCTTGCAGTCGCCGCCAAACGGGGTGAAGGTGTCGGTTGATTTCGATAGTCCAACCCGTGTCTGCGGAAGGAATGAACATGTCAGTGCGGTGTACGTTGTCTCTGGCCCTGGCGCTCTCGCTGGCGCCGTTTGCGGCTTTGGCGGAGGAACATGCACACGGGCAGCACGACGCCCCCTATGCAGGTTTCGAGACTCGCGAGATCAAGAGCCTGTCGCAAGAGGATATTGAAGAATTGCGCCGCGGCGGCGGCTGGGGCTTGGCCCTGCCTGCTGAACTGAACGGGCGGCCCGGTCCAGCGCATCTTCTCGAGTTGCGGGACGAACTGGCCCTTTCAGCAGATCAAGTGGAAGCGATCTCCGCGATCTATGAGGAGATGCGCGCAGCCGCCATCGCCGCAGGCGAGCGCTTCATTGCCGCAGAGGCGGCGTTGAGCGACGCATTTTCCGGTTCCGACCTTTCCGAAGAGACGCTTCGCGGCCTGCTTGCCGAGTCAGCCGCCGCGCGCGATGAACTGCGGTTCGTTCACCTTTCGCGGCATCTGTCGACGCCCGGACTTCTGAGCGACGCCCAGATCAGAAAATACAATGTCTTGCGCGGGTATTCCGATGACCCGTGCGCCAATGCGCCGGAAGGTCACGATCCGGAAATGTGGCGCCGTCACAACGGGTGTGGCTGAACCGGCGTTCCTGCAAGGCCCGGTGTCTGGCGGTCTGGACACCCCGCACGCTCCGCGCGTCCACTGAGCGATTGTTCCGCGCCGCCAGTATCCCTATAAGAAAAACGACGAACAATACGGGGGTGCGAGCGCGCAATGCTTCAGGACGGAAAGCTTTTCATCGGCACGAGCAGAAAGCCGGACGATTCCATCAACAAGGGCGAATATCTTGATCTCGGATACGCCAACCGGCACGGGCTGGTGACCGGGGCGACCGGAACCGGCAAAACGGTGACGCTGCAGATCCTGGCCGAGAGCTTTTCCAACGCCGGGGTGCCGGTGTTCTGCGCCGACGTGAAGGGCGACCTTTCCGGTATCGCGGCTGCGGGCGAACCGAAGGATTTCCTGGAGAAACGCGCCAAGACGATCGGCCTCGATCCGTACGAATTCCAGGAATTCCCGGTGATCTTCTGGGACCTGTTCGGCGAAAAGGGCCACCGGGTGCGCACGACGCTGGCCGAAATGGGGCCGCTGCTCCTGGCGCGGCTGATGGACTCGACCGATGCGCAGGAGGGCGTGCTCAACATCGCCTTCAAGATCGCCGACGAGAACGGCATGGCGCTGCTTGATCTCAAGGACCTGCAGGCGCTGCTCAACTACATGTCGGAGCACGCTTCCGAGCTCAGCGGCATGTTCGGCAACGTGTCGAAACAGTCGATCGGCGCGATCCAGCGCGATCTCCTGGTGCTGGAGCAGCAGGGGGCTGAACATTTCTTCGGCGAACCGGCGCTGGAAATCAGCGACATCATGCGCACGACCCCGGACGGCCGCGGCGCGATCAGCGTTCTGGCCGCCGACCGGCTGATGATGAACCCGCGTCTCTACGCGACCTTCCTGCTCTGGCTGCTTTCGGAACTGTTCGAGGAACTGCCTGAAGTGGGCGATCCCGACAAGCCGCGCCTGGTCTTCTTCTTCGACGAGGCGCATCTGCTCTTCGACGAGGCGCCGAAGGTGCTGGTCGACCGTGTGGAGCAGGTGGTGCGGCTGATCCGGTCGAAGGGCGTGGGCGTCTATTTTGTGACGCAGAATCCGCTGGACGTGCCGGAAACCGTGCTCTCCCAGCTTGGCAACCGTATTCAGCACGCGCTGCGCGCCTATACGCCGCGCGAGCAGAAGGCCGTGAAGGTGGCGGCCGAAACCTTCCGCCCCAATCCGGAATTCGACTGCTTCGAGGCGATCACGCAGCTGGGCGTCGGCGAGGCGCTGGTCTCGACGCTGGCCGAGAAGGGTATTCCCTCGATGGTCGAGCGCACGCTGATCCGGCCGCCGTCGTCCCGGCTCGGGCCGATCACCGAGGCCGAGCGCCGCGACGTGATGGCGGTCAGTCCCGTCGCCGGCCAGTACGACAAGGACGTCGACCGGGAATCGGCCTACGAGATCCTGGCGAAACGCGCCGAAAGCGCCGCCCGCAAGGAAGAGGAGCAGCGCCGTCGCGAGGAGGAGGAAAACCGAAAGATCGAGGAAAGCCGGCGCTGGACGCTGCCGGGCTTCGGCGACGAGGACGACTACGACGATCGCGGACGCAAGCAGTCCCCGACGCGCAGCCGCTCCACCCGCTCGCGCTACCAGCGCCAGACGGTGACGGAAGCCATGATAAAATCCGTGGCGCGGTCGGCTGCCACGAGCCTCGGGCGGGCGCTTGCGCGCGGCATTCTCGGGAGTTTGAAGAAAGGGCGGTAAAGCCGGCGTACGGGAAACTGCGACATTGCATTTCTCACGCAGCAGACGCGGCGCTGACTGGATGCCGGGACAAGCCCGGGATGAGGGGAAATGGGAGCGTGCCTTATGGGGCAAATGCTTTATGGAATGGCCATCCTACATCCCTCATGCCGGACTTGATCCGGCATCCAGAGCGACATTCCGGCAGGATAGAGAGTACGAATTGGCGCCGAGGATGCGGGGCCGTCGGATCAGTTCAAGCCCGCAGGGGAGGAAGCGTCGATGACCTTGGACGACGTCGTCGCATTTGCGTTGACGTTTTCCGAAGTCGCGACGTCGACCTCCTATGGCGGCCGTCTCTGAAAGTGGGCAAAACGATGCTGGCGCGGCCGCGTGAGAAGGACAACAGCGTCGTGCTGCCGGACCTGCCCATTGAAGAATGGGAGATGCTGTCGGAAGTTGCGCCCGACATCGTCATTTAAGAGCCGCATCATCAGGATTATGCTATTATGCCGGCGCGTCTCGACAATGGCGGCGTCGACGATATCGACGGCCTGATCGAACGGAGACTCCAGAACGCCTGAGGAGGAAAACGGGCATGGTGAGAAACACAAACCGGATGTGGTTCAGCGCAGCGGCGATCGCTGCGGCGCTTTGGACGCCCCAGGCGTATGCGGCCTGCGCGACGGACGAGGCCGTGAAGGCGCTGGCGGCAAAAATTCTGGCGAAGGAACCGGCGCCGGCGCCGGATGTCGCTACCGTCAATGACGGGATCTGCACCCAGGAAAAGCTGGTCGCCATATTGTCGGAAAGCTGGGGCGCTCCGCTTGGCTACAAGGCGGGCCTGACGAGCAAGCCGGCTCAGGAGGCGTTTAACATCGACGAGCCGGTGCGCGGCACGCTGATGAAGGACATGATGCTGGAAAACGGCGCGACCGTGCCAGCCGATTTCGGCGCGCTGCCGCGTTTCGAGGCGGATCTGATCGTCTCGGTCGCCGACGACGAGATCAACAAGGCCGCGACCGCCGAAGACGTGATGAAACACCTCGCCGCCGTCTATCCCTTCATCGAACTGCCGGACCTCGTGGTCGACAATCCGAAAGCGCTGAACGGCGCCGTGATCACCGCGATCAATGTGGGCGCGCGGCTGGGCGTGCTGGGTGATCCGATCGATGTCGAGCAGACGCAGGAATTCTTCGCATCGCTTGCCGACATGACAGTGTCGGTCGAAAATCAGGACGGCGAGGAGCTGTCGCGCGCGCCGGGCGCAGCCGTGCTCGGCCATCCGCTGAACGCCGTGCTCTGGCTGCGCAAGAGCGGGGCGATCTTCGAGAAGGGCGACCTGATCAGTGTCGGCTCCATCGGGCCGCTGCTGGTTCCGAAAGCCGGTTTGACGGCGACCGTGACCTATGAAGGGCTGACGGGGAATCCGGAAGTTTCCGTGACGTTCGATTAGTCCGGGCAGGCGCAGCCTTGGCTCAGGCACAGGCTCAGGGTTTGACGGCCGTCACCAGCATGGGAACAAGGAGCCCGGCCGAAGCCGCGCGGCGCAAATTGGCGCGCCTCAGCAACATCTGATCACCCATTGCGAGCGAGTCGTCCGGTTCGCCTTCCGCGGCCGGCGACGGCGGCGGCGGGGGCGGCGCGTCTTTCGCGTGATCCTGAACGTCCATGAACCCGGCGTCCGACAGCGCCCGGACGAAATCGGACGGGGACGTGACGAAGCTGGTCGCTTCGGTTATGGCCCAGGGAAGGGGATAGTCGATCGCGCCGTCCGATTTTCTTCCGATGTGGGTGAGAACGTAGACGCCGCCCGACCGCAGAACCCGAAAGGCTTCTGCGAACATCCTTTGCTTGTCGGCGACATTCATCGTCACGTTCTGGCTCCAGACCACATCGAACGATCCGGCCTCGAACGGCAGATCGAGCACCGAGCCGGCGCGATTGCGGATCTTCTTCGACAGACCGACGATCCGATCCAGATCCTCGGCCGTCCGGACATAATCTTCGCTGAGATCCAGCGCGTCCACGTCGCAATCGAAACGGCCAGCCAGGAAGCGCGCTGAGCCGCCGATGCCGCTGCCGGCGTCAAGCACCTTCATACCGGCGCGCACGCCAGCGGTTGCGGCCATTTTCTCCGTCAGGCCGACGCCGCCGTGATGCAGCTGATCGACGGGAAAAAGCGCTTCGATCGGAACAGAGCCGGGGGCTGCGTCGTGCAAGCCGAGTGTCTTGAGAATATTGTCGGCGAGACCGCTGCGGCCGTAATGCGAGGCGACGGCGCGTTCGATGTCCGATCTGTCCATGGTCGTGTCCCGCCTAGAGTTTGGTGAGGTCCGGCAGCACGGCGTGGGGCGTGAAGTCGAGATATTCGTCCGGATTGCCGGCGCGGTTGATCCAGACCGTGCGGAAGCCGAATTTACGGGCGCCCGCGATGTCCCACCTGTTCGATGACTGGAAGGAGATCGCGTCCGGATAGAGACGATAGCCTGTGGCCACGAGATCGTAGACCGGGGGCGCGGTTTTGAAGATTTCGACGTCCTCGACCGAGAAGACGTCGTCAAGAATCTCGTCAAGCGCGGCGTTGTTCACCGCGGATTCAAGCATCGCCTTCGAGCCGTTGGACAGGATGGCGAGTTTCGCGCCGCGGGCCTTCAGGCCCTTCAGCACCTGCGGAACCTCCGCGTAGCAATCGAGCTTCCAGTAGGCGTCGAGCAGGCTTTGCCGATGCGCCTTGTCGACGGACGGCGTGGCGGCGAGCGCATAGTCGAGCGCCTGTTCCGTCAGCGCCCAGAAATCCTGGTAGGCGCCCATCAGCGAGCGCACCCAGGAATATTCGAGCTGCTTGTTGCGCCAGATTTCCGAAAGGCGCGGGCCGTCCGGTCCGATATCGGAAGCGTGCCGGCGCACCGCGGCGTGCACGTCGAACAGCGTTCCGTAGGCGTCGAATACAAATGCGGCGTAGGGTTGCGTTGCGGGCATGGCTGTCGTGACCTTTTTCGGCGGCACATTGTGCCGTCGCGCAGTTAAGGTCAAGGGCCGGCGCCGGAGAGGCGCAGCGGATAAACCTTGCCCCGCCGCTTCAATCTGGTGCAAAGAGAAGAAAAAACGGGCAATTGGAGGAAACAACTGATGACCGTGTTAACCGAGGCGCAAACCCAGACCTGGACCTATGTCGACGGGGACTGGCACGAGGGCAACGTGCCGCTGATCGGGCCGCGCTCGCACGCCATGTGGCTGGGCAGTTCGGTGTTTGACGGCGCGCGCTGGTTCGAACGCGTCGCGCCTGATCTCGATCTGCACTGCGCACGGGTGAACGCGTCTGCCGAGGCGCTGGGCCTGAAGCCGACGATGAGCGTCGACGCCATACTGGAACTGGCCCGGGAGGGCTTGAAGAAATTCGACGGCGAGACCGCCGTCTACGTGCGGCCGATGTACTGGGCCGAGCACGGCGCTTATATGTCGGTGCCGGCCGATCCGGATTCGACGCGCTTCTGCCTGTGCCTCTACGAATCGCCGATGATTCCTTCTCACGGCTTCACCCTCACGGTGTCGCCCTTCCGGCGGCCGTCGCTGGAGACCATGCCGACCAACGCCAAGAGCGGCTGCCTCTATCCCAACAACGGCCGCGCGATCATGGATGCGCGCCGGCGCGGCTACGACAACGCGCTGGTCATGGACATGCTCGGCAATGTCGCGGAGACCGCGAGCTCCAATGTCTTCATGGTCAAGGACGGCGTCGTCATGACGCCAGTGCCGAACGGCACGTTTCTTTCCGGCATCACCCGCGCGCGGACCATCGCACTGCTTGCCGACGCCGGCCTGAAAGTGGTGGAGAAATCCCTGAAGGTCAGTGACTTCATGGACGCGGACGAGGTGTTTTCGACCGGCAACCATTCCAAGGTCGTGCCGGTGATCAAGCTCGAGGACCGTGAAATGCAGGCCGGACCCGTGGCCCGCAAGGCGCGCGAGCTTTACTGGGACTGGGCCCACAGCGGCGAGAAAATCTGAAACCGGTCGGAACTATTAGGCGGGCGGTCGATTAATCCTTCGGGGGCGCTTGCCGTTCGACCCCCTCGCGCATATGTTCCAGACCAAATCATACGAAACAACCCGCAAAGGAGAGCACAATGGCTTTTGAACTTCCGGACCTTCCCTACGACTACGAGGCTCTCGCCCCGTTCATGTCGCGCGAGACGCTGGAATATCATCACGACAAGCACCACAAGGCCTATGTCGACAATGGCAACAAGCTTGCCGATGAAGCCGGAATGAGCGACCTTTCGGTCGAGGAGATCGTCAAGAAATCCTACGGCACCAACCAGGGCCTCTTCAACAATGCGGCGCAGCACTACAATCACGTCCATTTCTGGAAATGGATGAAGAAGGGCGGCGGCGGATCCTCCCTTCCGGGCAAGCTTGCCTCGGCGGTCGATTCCGACCTCGGCGGCTACGACAAGTTCAAGGCGGATTTCGCCAGCGCCGGCGCAACGCAGTTCGGCTCCGGCTGGGCCTGGATCGCCGTGAAGAACGGCAAGCTCGAAATCATGAAGACGCCGAACGGCGAAAATCCGCTGGTTCATGACGCGACCCCGATCCTGGGCGTCGACGTCTGGGAGCATTCCTACTACATCGATTACCGCAACGCGCGTCCGAAGTATCTCGAAGCCTTCATCGACAATCTCATTAACTGGGATTACGTGCTGGAGTGCTACGAAAAAGCGACCGCCTGACCGGCAGAGACGCTTCTTCAGAGACGATCCGAACCCCGGCGGCGACGCCGGGGTTCTTTTGCTTTGCGGGGAAGGAATGGTTACGGCGCCGGGGCATTCTCGCATAAATTGTGATCACGTTGGCAAATACTTTAGAGCGCTGGTTGCGCGAAAGTATGGTATGCTCTTCTGCAGACCACCAGGCGCGCCTACCTATTCCAACGGGAGGAAATGCAATGCAGGTCCGAATTATGCTTGCCGCCAGCGTCTGCGCGCTCATGACCGCAAATCCGTCGGCTGAGGCGCAGGACAGCGTGACGACCGACGGCGGAACCATAAACGCATCGGCGGTCGAACGATTCTTCAACCAACCCGGCTATTCGCCCTACGCCGGACGGAACTATCCTCAACGCCCGCTCTGGGGCGAGATCCACCTGCATACGTCCTGGTCGGCCGATGCGATTGCCGCCGGCACTCGCGTGGGGCCGGACGAGGCGCTGCAATACGCCAAGGGCCGGGAGATCACCTCCAGCACCGGCCAGAAGGTTAGGCTGTCGCGTCCCTACGATTTCATGATGGTCGCGGACCATTCGGATTCGCTCGGCGTCATGAGCAATGTGCTCGCGGGCGATCCGAACCTGCTGGCCGATCCGACCCTGAAGAAATGGAGCAACGGCATGAACGCCGGCGGCGCAGCGGCGACCACCGTGGTCATGGAAATGATCACGATGCAGGGCGAGGGGACCCTGCCGGAAGCCGTTACCGACAACGACGTCCAGTTCGATATGTGGCGCAAGATGACCGAGATCGTGGAAGGTCACAACGATCCGGGCAGTTTCACCGCCCTCATCGGCTATGAATGGACCTCCAATTACGGCGGCGGCAACAACCTGCACCGCAACGTCGTCTATCGCGACGGCAAGGACAAGGCCGATATGGTGCGGCCGATGACGACCTACGACAGCGACATTCCCAACAAGTTCTGGGACTGGATGGAGACGTACGAGGAAAAGACAGGCGGCAGGGTGCTGGCCGTGCCGCACAACGGCAACCTGTCGAACGGTCTGATGTTCGCCCTCGAGACCCCTGACGGCAAGCCGATCGACCAGGACTGGGTCGAGGCGCGGGCCCGCTGGGAGCCGCTGGTGGAAGTGACCCAGAGCAAGGGCACCTCGGAACAGCATCCGAGCCTGGCGCCGAGCGACGAGTTTGCAAACTTCGAGATATGGGACAAGGGCAACCTGAACGTCGTGCCCAAGCAACCCGGCATGATCGAGTTCGAATACGCACGAGAAGCCTTGAAGCGCGGATTGAAGCTCGAAGACGAGTTTGGAACCAATCCGTTCAAGTTCGGCATGCTCGGCTCGACCGACGATCACACCGGCATTTCCTCGGCGGAGGAGAACAATTTCTTCGGCAAGTTCCCGGCGAGCGAGCCAGGGCCGGAACGCTCGACCGGAAACGCTTTCGACTTCGAGGGACGCACGGTGAAGGACTGGAAGCTCGGCGCCTCGGGCCTGACCGCCGTCTGGGCGCCGGAGAACACCCGCGCCTCGATCTGGGACGCGATGAAGCGCAAGGAAGTATACGGCACGACTGGATCGCGCATGTTCGTCCGTTTCTTCGGCGGATGGGAGTTCACGCCTGAGGACGCGCTCGGACGCAATCCCGGATCCGTGGGCTACGGCAAGGGCGTGCCGATGGGCGGCGATCTGCCGCCGGCGCCCGACGGCGCGACAATTCCGACGTTCCTGGTTGCGGCGCTGAAGGATCCGCTGTCGGGCAATCTCGACCGGATCCAGATTATCAAGGGCTGGGTGGATGGCGAAGGCGCCATGCACGAGAAGATCCACGACGTCGCCTGGGCCGGGGACCGCGAGCCGGGAGACGACGGAAAAGTGCCGCTGATCGGCAGCACCGTCGACCTGGAGAACGCCACATGGACCAACACGATTGGCGCGCCGGAGCTGATTACGGTGTGGAGCGATCCGGACTTCGATCCGGCGCTCAGGGCGTTCTATTACGCCCGCGTCATCGAAATTCCGACGCCGCGCTGGTCCGCCTATGACGCGGCCTATTTCGCGGATTCGGACTTTCCCGAGGACGCCACGATGACCGTGACCGAACGGGCCTACACCTCGCCGATCTGGTATTCGCCTGGAGGGTGAGCGAGGGGCCGCCGATCACCCCCCGATCGCCTCGGCCTCCCATAAGCCTTTCCGGATTAATGTGTGAACCGTCTCGATGACCGTATGGCGCGGAAAAGGGCCGCTCAGCCCTGGCTACGCCTGAGGCTGCAGCCTGAACAGTGACAGGAAATCTTCGGCGGCGGCGATATCGCCGTCGGCATCCACCACTCCTTGTTTTACCAAGGTCTGCAGGGGAATGGCGCCATAGGCCGCCTTGGCCAACGCGTTTCCGTTTCCGTGGAGCACGAAGGGTGTATCGGGTGTGCGGACCGAAGTTGTTTGCAGCCTGTCTCCGCCCAGTCGCATCTCGAACGCCTCGTCACCGAAATCGAACCCGGCCAGCGACTCACGCCCCTGTGCGCGGTCGCGAACGAGGGTGACTCCCATCGAAATCATCAAGGCCGAGGGACTGATGAAACGCGAGGGATCGTGATCCGGCACGGTCAACGCCCATCGGCAGAGCGCCTCCAGGACCGGGAGAAGATCGCGCCCGACCTCGGTCAGAGCATAGACGCCGAGGCGTTCGTCGTGATCGATCACTCCCGCCTGCACGAGTTGCGCCAGACGCCCCGTAAGCACACTCGCGGTGACGCCCGGCAGCCCGGCCCGAATCATCTGGAAGCGTTTGGGCGCAAACATCAGTTCGCGGACCACCAGCAGCGCCCAGCGGTCCCCGATCAGGTTGAGCGCATGGGCCGCAAGACAGCCCTCATCATACCGGATGCGCGTGTCTTTTGCCTGTTTAATCATATTAACATACTGTCAGTTGTTTTTTAATACTAACTCTGGCAGGCTGAGATCGCAAGCGGAAATCACCCGCTCCGAGATCCATGAGAAGGAATATTGCATGACTTACATCACAGGCGCGGTTGCGGCCGTACCGACCGCCAACAAAGGCAAATACGTGGACTATGTCGCAGCCGTCTGGCCGCTGTTCCAGTCCTACGGCGCCAGCCGGATGGTCGAGACCTGGGGCGCGGATGTGCCCAAGGGCAAGGTTACGGATTTCTATGGCGCTGTGGACGCCGAGGACGGAGAAACGATCGTTTTCTCCTGGATCGAATGGCCGGACAAGGCGACGGCCGACGCCTCCTGGCAAAAGATGCAGGATGATCCGGCAATGAAAGAATTGCCAGAGATGCCCTTTGACGGCAGTCGCATGATATTTGGCGGGTTCGCTCCGGTCTACGAGGGCGGAACGCGCGCTGCTGCGGGATACTATCAGGGGTTTCTGCTGGCTGTTCCGGAAAGCAACAAGGCGCTTTATACCGAAATGGCCGACGAGGGCTGGAAAATGTTTGAAAAATACGGCGCCACCGGCATGGTCGAAGGCTGGGGAGAAGACGTGCCCCGCGGAAAGGTCACGGACTTCTACCGCGCGACCAGAGCCGAACCGGGCGAGGTCGCGATGTTCAGTTGGGTGGCCTGGCCCGATCGCGCCACCTGCGACAAGGCCTCCAAAGCGATGGAAGCCGAAATGGGCGATATGGACATGTCCCGGATGCCCTTCGACGGCATGCGGATGATGTGGGCGGGATTCGAGCCTCTGTTCGATTCAGCGACGGCTGGCTGAGACAGGCGCTGATGCGCAATCTTAACTGTGTGCAGATAACCAAACGGGAAGCCGACCTGGAGGCGCGCAACCGGAAGGCCGAAGAGGTCATCAATTCGAACAGGACGCGGAACCAGGTCGGCGGATATCTCGGCGCACTCTACGTGGCTCCGGTCGTTGCGATTGAAATCGACGAGGATCGGAAGGCGCAGATCGACAAGAATCAGCGTGAAGTCGACCAACTCAAGCAGTTGCAGCGGGTGAAGCGCTGTTAGGGTCGGAGGCGGCAACGTTTCTTGCAATTGTGATTGTTGGTGTTGAGGGTGCGTCTGATGGATTCCTAATGCTGCGCCTGCCAGCTTGCGGAGGTCGGCTGTCCGTTGAATTCCATATTGGATGCGAACGCATGTACGCATTCTTGAAGGATCGTCGCGAGTAAATTACTCAAAGCAGAAGCAAATATAGACTATGATATCGGACAGCCGATGATTAGATCCATCACACCCAAATACGCCACAGAAGCAGCGAATACGACGATCGATTTGGGATCAGCTGCAGTAGAACTTCGAGTTGCTTCCAAGATTGTTTTCGGTTCAGGCAGGGCCCGCCTCGAAATGACTGACAAGGAGCGCGTCGTTGTCGAAGTGGAGACCAGTGTAGAAGGTCTCATAATGAGTAATAATCCAAAGCTTCAATTGAAGTTTGGATTACATGGCCAGTTCATCCCAGTAATATGTTTTGAAACAAAAATTAACAACAATGGTGTGTCGCTTCGTGTGATGGCGAAGGGAACGACTTTCACACTGGGTCGTGACGGCCGTAAGCGTTTAACATCAGCAACTCTTCACGTCCTCAATTTTCCAGAGTTTTTTTGCGTCGGTGAAACAAGCAGCGATCTTCGCCATCAAGGACGGCGACTAGGACGAGTTTTTTTGAAAAGCTTGCAGTGGGTTGTCGAACTACAGGCGCTTCCTTCGACGAACACAGTCATTAAAGAACTTAAAGAGAGTGGCGGTAATGCGATTACCCACATAGCCAGTGTGACACGGGCTGACAATAGTACATTTAGCTGCAAAGAGCTCGATACGATAGTTCATGATTTATATAGGTTTTTGTCGTTTGCACGAGGCGCTTGGACGCCGGTTTTCGGTGTGATTGGTTATGATCGAAACGGCACGGAGACCTACTTGGACTGGAGTCAACGCATTTCATCTCCTTGGACATCGTGTCAAAGTTGGTTCGATGTCCATCACGGAGAAACGCTTGCAGTGGCATTTCCCGGTTTCGTAAGGCTTATGCGCCATCCAAAACTTTCGAATGCCTGCCATGCTGCTCTTTACTGGTACCTCCGAAGCAATCGAGCGGGTGACGGTGTTGGAGTTGACGGTGGACTAATACTTTCCCAAGCAGCGCTCGAAGGTTTATCTGCCTCTGTTTTAAGTAACGCAGGCATTATTCTTCCTAAAAAATCAAAAGCGGCTGGAAAAATTCGAGCTGCCTGCAACAATTTAAAGATTAAGACGGCCATCCCGAGTTCCAGTAAGAGATTAGGAAAATGGCAGCGGCAAGGTGCGTTTTCGGATGGACCGGAAGCAGTAACGAAACTGCGCAACGAGCTTGTTCATCCGGAACGACGGCTTGCTGGGAAACTACCATCGGCATTCCCTGAAGCGTGGCAGCTTGCACAGTGGTACATTGAGGTCATTTTGCTTAGGCTTTGTGAGTACAAAGGAAGCTATTCTCACCGTTTGAGGGCCAAGTGGGTTGGTGAGGTGCAGCGGTTTCCGTAGTACCTCACTACATTACACGCCTTTTTCGGCAAATGACTGCTGTCAGAACTTAGTGAAAGTTTCCTGTTGAGATGGAATTTGGCAATGCAGTGTCCTCTAATCTGCATATTCTCTTCACGCGCTTCCGATGCAAATTCGGTTAAAGATATAGGCAACCGTTCGGATAAAGTGGTATAGTGCAACTATGACAACAAACCCGAAAATTCAGCGTTCCGCGATCACGAAGCCGATTGGCCGGAGCAAAGCCGCAAAGTTTGCTGCAATTGAGGGCGTCACTGTCAACCAGCGCTCTTACGAGATATCGCAGAAAGCTGCTTCTGCTGGTCTGCGCGGCGATGCTTACCGCGCAGAGATCAAAAAGGCCTTCACCAAAAGCTAGCATGTGGTGCGGTACAACGCGACAGAAGATCCACTCTGTTATCCTGGCACGCAAGTTCTGCGAAACAAGTCCGGAATCAGGACTCAGGATGAGCTGGAGCAATTCGAGCAATTGATGTTTGGTTCCCGGGCTGAAGAAGAGTTGCCCAGCGGAAAACTCGATTTCGAACATTACTGCGCCATTCACCATCACTTTTTTCAGGACGTGTATGATTGGGCGGGCGAAATCCGAACGATCAGAACTGGCAAAGGAAACAATTGGTTCTGCTATCCAGAGCATATCAATAGGCAGGCCAGCGACCTGTTCGCTCAGCTTGCCGACAAGAAGCATCTCACAGCCGACACGGGGACCAAAAGAAAATTCGCTGTAGAAGCAGCCTGGTTTTTGTCCGAAGTCAACGCCATCCATCCGTTTCGTGAAGGCAACGGTCGTATTCAAATGGTTTTCTTGACGATGCTGGCGCGCAACGCTGGATACGATCTAATAGAGGAAATGGTCAAACCGGGACCATTCCTCACCGCAATGATCCTCAGCTTCACGGGCGATTGCGGTCCGCTCACTGACCAAATCGAAGGTCTGCTTTAGCGGATTTACTCCGCTCATTTTTCCCCGATCGCCTCGGCGTCCCATACGCCGCTTCGGATGGACTCGTGGATCATCTCGATGACCGTGTCGCGGACTGTTTCGATGGCGAAGCTGGCGCGGCGTTGGGTGAGCTCGCAGACATAGAGGGTGCGTTTGAGCTCCGGTTCGATGATCGGGCGGGCGTGAATGTCGGCTTCGGCGATCAGGTCGCCCATGAAGAGGCGGGTGCCGATGACGCAGCCGAGGCCGGCGCGGATCGCGCCCGCTATGGCGTAGACCGAATTCATCTGCAGACGCGCGCGCGCCTCGAGCTGCTTCAGCAGGACCGCGTCGTCGAGCTGCGCCCGCGCGAAAACGCCATGCCGCAGCATGATGACCGGCAGCTCCAGCATTTCGCGAAAGCGGATCGGCGCCTCCGTGTCGCCGATGATCGCGCGCTTGCCGACGCAGACCATGCTTTCCTCCAGCACCGGCCAGGTTCGCAGCCGCGTATCGGAGGGCGGATTGTAAATGAGCGCCAGATCCACCTCCGTCGACAGGAGGTGTTTCAGCGTCGCCCCTGACAGACTTTCCGAGATCGACAATCTCAACTTCGGATGTTCGGACAGCATCCGCTCGATCAGCGGCACGCCGATCGCCTTGACGCCTGAATGCGCCATGCCGATGGCGACGTCGCCGGAGACTTCCCGGCCGCTGATCCGCAGGTCTTCCCGCGCAGCGTCGATCGCGCGCAGAATACTGCGCGCATGGTCATACAGCCGTTCTCCGGACGCCGTTGGACGCAGGCCGCGCGACTTGCGATCGAACAGACGCGTGTCCAGCTCCGCCTCGAGATTGGAAAGGTGATGGCTTAACGCCGAAACCGCAACATTGAGTTGAATCGAGGCTTTCGAGAGGGTTCCCGATTCGTATATGGTCGCGAAGTAGTGCAGCTGTTTCGAGTTCATGATTTCCAGATTTTCGAAAGCAAACTTGAATTCTTTATAATTTTAGAAACCGGCGATCAATGCTACGCCCTTGAGCGAGCCCCGGGAGCAGGACAATGGACCGATCGGAAGAACCGCTTGAAGGCATCCGCGTCGTCGAGATGAGCCACATGATCATGGGTCCGTCCTGCGGCATGTTCCTGGCGTTTCTCGGCGCCGAGGTGATCAAGGTCGAGCCGCCGGAGGGCGACAAGACCCGCAGCCTGACCGGCATGGGCCGGGGTTTCTTTCCGACCTTCAATCGCGGCAAGAAATCGGTCGCGCTCGATCTTGGGACAGAAGCCGGACGCGCGGCGCTCGACAAGCTGCTGGCGACGGCGGATGTGTTTGTCGAGAACTTTCGCGACGTGTCGCTTCAAAAAATGGGATTTGCGCCCGACATGCTGAGGGCCAAGTATCCGAAGCTGATCGTAGCCTCCTGCAAGGGGTTCCTGCACGGGCCGTACCAGGACCGCACGGCGCTGGACGAGGTCGTGCAGATGATGACGGGTCTCGCCTACATGACCGGCCCGACCGGCCGGCCGCTGCGGATCGGTTCGTCGGCCAACGACATCATGGCCGGTCTGTTCGGCGCGCTGTCGGTGCTGGGCGCGCTGATGCAGCGCCAGAAAGACGGCGAGGGCCACGCGATCCGCATCGGTTTGTTCGAAAATTCGCTGCTGCTCGTCGCCCAGCATATGGTGCAGTACGAAATTGAGGGCAGGGAGGCGCCGCCGATGCCCGAACGCGATTTCAGCTGGCCGGTCTATGACATTTTCGACACCGATCACGGACGGCAGATCTTCGTGGGCGCGGTGACCGAGCACCAGTGGGAGAAGCTGTGCCGGATCCTCGGGCTGGAGCAGCTTCTGGACGATCCGCGCCTGCAATCGCGCATGGACCAGATCGACAACCGTTCCTGGACCCTTCCGATTTTCGCCGAAGCCATCGCCGGCCGCCGCTATGACGACCTGGTAAAGGCTTTCGAGGATGCGGGACTGCCGTTCTCGCCGATCAACCGGCCGGCAGAAATGTTCGACGATACGCATGTGAACAGGCCCGGCGGGCTTTTGACCACCACCATGCCCGACGGGCAGAGTTTCCGCGCGCCGGCGTTGCCATACGAGGTCGACGGTAATACGCCGGGGCCGGACAATCCGGATCTGGCGGAAATCGGACGGGATACCGACGCGGTGCTGTCTGCTCTCGGCCTGACTGCGCAAGAAGTCGCGGCCGCGCAGGGCAAGAAGGACGCGGCATGACCGACGCCCGCACAATCTATCCGACCGACCGCGTATCGCTGCGCGAGGTGGGCCTGCGCGACGGGCTGCAACTGGTGAAGCATTTTCCCTCGACAGAGGCGAAGGCGGCCTGGATCGACGAGGAATATTGCGCCGGCGTTCGCCATTTCGAGGTCGGCTCGTTTCTGCCGGCGGCCCGCATGCCGCAATTCGCCGATGTGAGGGAACTCATCGATTGCGTCGCCGCGCTGGACGGCGCGACCTCGGCAGCGCTGACGATGAACGAGCGCGGCGTGGAGGATGCGATCGCGACCGATGTGGACGAATTGGTCTGCGTCGTCTCGGCGACCGAAGAACACAGCCGGGCGAACATGAACCGCTCGCGTGAAAGCGCCGTCGATCTAGTGCGGCTTGCCGCCGGACGCGCGCACGCCGAAAACAAGATCGTCAATGTCGGCATATCGATGGCGTTCGGATGTTCGATCGCCGGCGAAGTGGAGCCGGACGAGGTTCTGCGGCTGGTCGAACAATGCCTCGAGGCCGGCGCCGATCTGGTGGGCGTCGCCGACACGGTCGGATTTGCCGGGCCCTTGCAGGTCGAACGGATGTGCAGGGCCGTCGCGCGGGTCTGCGGCGACAGGCCCTATATCGTGCACCTGCATGACACGCGCGGCATGGGCATCGCCAACGCTTCGGCCGCGCTCGACGCCGGCGCGCGGATTCTGGACGGGTCTCTGGGAGGGCTTGGCGGCTGTCCCTTTGCACCCGGAGCGACCGGAAACGTGGTCTTCGAGGATCTCGTTTTTCTGTGTGAAACCAGAGGCCTGGCGACCGGTATTGACATAGGCGCGCTTTCAAGGGTACGCGCCATAGCCGAAGCTGAAATGCCCGGAGAGCCGTTGCACGGCCATCTCGCGCGCGCCGGCGTTCCGCCCGGCGTCCGCTGGCAATTTACTTGATCCACAAAGGGAGGAAACCATGAACGCAATGAAACTCGCACTCGCGACTGCAGGCCTGTCGCTTGGACTGGCCGGCGCCGGCTACGCCGCAGAGCAGACAATGCGCTGCAGCCACCAGTTGCCGCCCGGCCACCACATCGCCAAGGTGATCGACCGCTGGGCCGAGGAAGTCGAAACCGGGTCCAACGGCGAGATCGACGTGCAGATCTTCGGCGCCAACAGCCTGGTCGGCGCCAAGGAAAACATCGTGTCGACCGCCAAGGGCGACATCGACTGCGCCTTCTCCGTGAACTTCCAGTGGGGCAAGACCCTGCCGATCATGGGCGTGACGACCACGCCGTTCGCCTTCGGCGATCTTGATCTGTGGCGCGCCTGGCCGGATTCGGAAGCCGCCGGCTTCCTGTCCGACAAGCTTCTGGAAAAGGGCGTGCGCAACGTCGTCTGGCTGTTTACCACCAACACCTCGGTGTTCACCTCCAAGGGCAAACCGCTGGTGGCGCCGGAAGATTTCGAGGGCATGAAGATCCGCGGGCTTGATCCCGCCTTCAACGCCTCGCTGGAAGCGCTGGGCGCGGCGCCCGTGTCGATGCCCGGATCAGAAGTCTACCAGTCGCTCGCAACCGGCGTCATCGATGGCGGCCTGACGGACGTCGCCGCCGCCGTGTCCCGCAAATATTACGAGGTTCAGGACAATTTCAACGTCCTGCCTGTGATCTCGGTCTACTTCCACGGCTACGTGAACCCGGCCTGGTATGACGGTCTTTCCGACAGCCAGAAGGCGGCGGTTGACGAAGCTGGCAAGAAGGCGGCGCTCTGGGCCATCGAGGCCTCCGAGGCGGCAGGCGCGGCTGCGCCGGACGAACTGCGCGAGAAGGGCGTCAACGTCCATATCGCGACGGACGACGAAATTGCCGCGCTGGAAGCGATCATGCGACCGGCCTACGAGGAAACCTTCGTCGCCAACGATCCCGACAGCCAGAAGCTGCTGGATCTCATCGGCCAGATCAATCAATGATCAGCCAGGGGGATAGCGGGGCCGACGACCGGGCCCCGCTCTTCCTGCGCGCGACGGGTTTCGTCGTGCGGTTTTTCGGGGCCGTGAGCGCGGCCCTGTTGCTTGTCGTCTTCGCGGTGGTGATCTACGCCGTGGCGCAACGCTATTTCTTCGGCCGGCCGCTGTTGTGGGGCGACGAGACGACCGGATGGCTCCTGATCGCAATGATCCTTTTCGGCGCGGCCGAAGCCTATCGGCAGAACGACCATATCGCGATGGACATCGTGTCTTCGCGGGTCAAGGGACGCGGCGCGATCCTGCTGCGGGCGCTGTTCGATCTCGCGGTTCTCGCCGTCGCCGTGGTGATCGCCGTAAGCGCCTGGGAAGCGATCGCATTCGCCCGCTCCTTCGGTTCCTACACGACCGGCAATTTTCCGATACCAAGCTGGATACCGCAGACGCCGCTGCTCGTCGGCTCCGTTCTGCTGGCGCTGATGGCGCTGGCGCGGCTCGGCGACCTCGCATTGCGGCGGACCGCCCCATGACGATGGCGCTGGTCTTCGCAGGGCTGATCGTCCTGCTCGTCACAGGCATTCCGGTGTTCGCGGCGCTGGGCCTTGCGGCGACGGCTATTCTGCTGATCTTCGAAGGCAGCGTGTCGAGCGTCGCCGACACGGTGTTCGCGGCGCTGGACAAGCCGGTTCTGGCGACGATCCCGCTCTTCGTCTTCATGGCGCAGATCATGGTGCGGGCAAAGGTGATCGACGATCTCTACGACATGGCGAACGCCGTGATCGGCCATGTCCGCGGCGGCCTCGGCATCGCGACGGTGCTCTCCTGCACGATCTTCGCGGCGATTTCCGGATCTTCGGTCGCGACGGCGCTCTCCATCGGATCGAGCGCCATTCCACAGATGAAGCGGTTCGGCTATCCCGAGCGCGATGCGCTCGGCGTGGTGGCGGCCGGCGGCACGCTCGGCATCCTCATCCCGCCGTCCGGCCCGATGATCCTCTACGCCATCGTCTCCGAGGTCTCGATCGGAGCGCTGTTTCTGGCCGGCATCATACCGGGACTGCTGCTGGCGCTGATCTTCTCGCTCTACTGCCTGGCGCGCGCCGGCGCGCAGAAGCATGAAGGGACGCCGCAATGGGTGGGCTGGCCGAAGGTCGCACGGGCGCTCGGCCGCTCCTTCTGGGCGGTGATGACGCCGCCGGTGGTGCTGGGCGGCATCTATTTCGGAATATTCACGGCCACGGAAGCCGCCGCCGTCGGCGTGCTCTACGCGCTGCTGGTGGCCGTGTTCGCGTATCGGAATTTCGGCCTTCGGGACCTCATCGAATGCGCGTACCGCTCGATGCGCACCTCGGTGATGATGTTCATGATCATCGCGGGCGCGGCGATGTTCGGCCACGCAATCACCATCATCCGGCTGCCGGTCGGGGTGACGGAGGCGGTCACGCAGATGGGGCTTGGACCGCTCGGCTTCATTCTCGCCGTCATGGCCGTGATCTTCATCATGGGGATGTTCTTCGAGACCATCGCCATCATTCTGATCACCACGCCGATCCTGCTGCCGACCATGGTCGCATTCGACATCGACCTCATCTGGTACGGGGTGCTGTTGATGATCAACCTGGAGCTGGCGCTGATCACCCCGCCAGTGGGCATGAACCTGTTCGTGCTGAAGGGGATCACCGACGCTTCGCTCGGCGAGATCGTCCGCGGGACCTATCCCTACGTATTCCTGATGCTCGCCGGTCTGGCGCTGCTGATCCTCGTTCCCGGCCTTGCGACCTGGCTGCCCTATGCGTCGGGTTTTGGGCGGTGAGGGGATTTGAGCTCAAACACAGATGTAGCTCTGCCGGAAACATGATAGAGTGGGGACATGTCTGAAAAACAAAAAAAGTTTCGGTCCTCTGTCAAAGGCAATACTCTGACGAAAGCAATCGGCTTGCAGAAGGCTGCCAAGTTTGCTGCTGTGGAAGGCATAGAAACCAGCCAAAGCGCCCATAGGATTGCCAAAAAAGCCGCTTCAGGCGGACAGAGCGGCGACGCCTATCGCACTGCAATTACAATGGCTTTCAAGAAAAGCTAGCGGTGGTCCGATACAACTTACTCGACGATCCGCTCTGTTATCCGGGCACACAAGTGCTTAAAAACAAAGCGGGGATCACCGTTCAGGAAG
Organism: Flavimaribacter sediminis; assembly: GCF_019492055.1. Classification (GTDB taxonomy): domain Bacteria; phylum Pseudomonadota; class Alphaproteobacteria; order Rhizobiales; family Rhizobiaceae; genus Flavimaribacter; species Flavimaribacter sediminis. The sequence goes on from NZ_JAICBX010000004.1 coordinate 117,439, forward strand.
ATCTTGAGCAATTTGAAAATCTGATGTTCGCCTCACGGGCCGAGGAAGAACTGCCAAATGGAGCTCTTGATTTCGAACACTATCGAGCCGTCCATCATCACTTCTTTCAGGATGTTTATGACTGGGCCGGTGAAATCCGAACCATAAGAACCGGCAAAGGGCAGAACTGGTTCTGCTATCCTGAGCACATCGAAGCGCAGGCCAATGATTTGTTCGCTCATCTCGCCGAGCGTAACCACTTTACCGAAGCTGGCGCAAAAAGCAGGTTCGCCGAAGACGCGGCATGGTTCTTATCGGAAATCAACGCCATTCATCCTTTTCGAGAAGGCAATGGGCGCGTTCAACTTGTTTTCCTGACGATGCTGGCTCGCAACGCCGGATATGACCTAAACGAGGATATGCTTCAACCCGCACTGTTTCTGGCCGCAATGGTACGAAGTTTTAGCGGAGATATCCGACCGCTTTCGAAGCAAATTGAAGACATGCTGTAATTGTTTGCTTCCGGCTTCGGGCGGTGAGGGGAATTACGGGGCGGGTGGAGCTTCCCCGGACTTTGCGTAATGACCGGGAGGCTGGCCGACCTGACGTGAAAAGGCAAAGCTGAAGGCGCTTGCAGAGCCGTAGCCGATTTGGGCGGCGACTTCCGAAACGCTCTTTTGGCCGTTACGAAGCAGCTGCTTGGCCATCGTCATTCGCCAGGACACCAGATAGTCCATCGGCGGTGCGCCAACCTGTCTGCTGAAACGGGCGAAGAAGGCGGAGCGGCTGAGGCCTGCCTCCCGCGCGAGTTTCGCAACTGTCCAGTTCTGGTCCGGCGCGGCATGCATCATTCTCAGCGCCGGCGCCAGGCGCTCGTCCGCCAGCCCCCGAAGCAGACCTGGCGCCGCCGTCGCGTCCGGAGAGGAACGCAGCGCCTCGATCAAAAGCACCTGTAGCAGATGTTCAAGCACGACGTCGCGCGCCGATCGCGCGGAGTGGACTTCTTCCGCCACGAGCCTGGTCAGCATGGCGAGCCGGTCTTCGCCCCGGACAACAACCAGATCTGGCAGGAGAGAGACGAGAAGAGCCGCATCCGGCGAGCCGAACACGCAATGACCGACGAGCGACTGGGTGTCCGCTGTTTCCGTTAAAGATCCGACACGGAAACTGCCGTCGGCCTGGCGGACCCGAACCGACTGTTCGCCCTTGACCGGCGGTTCTATGCTCGACATCTCGAAATTGAACGCTGCGGGAACCAACGCGAAATCGCCTGGTTCCAGAATGACCGGCGATTTGTGTTCTACGGCAAGACGCGCCGAACCCGCGAGCATCATGCAGTAATAGACCTGTCTGACCTCGGTGCGGCTCACCCGCCATCGTCCCGAAGCCAGAACCAGCTTGGAGATCGGCGCGTGCGGCTGAAGCATCGTGATAATATCGGCGAGTGGGTCAGGCATCAGGATTAATTATAATGAATCATGGACTATAAATTATAGATAGTCCGATCCCGTGTGTCCATATTCCGACGCGTTATCGTTGTCCAGTGAAAGGGTCACACAATGAATACTGTCATGATTACCGGCTGTTCTTCGGGATTCGGCCTGGAGACCGCGCGTCATTTTCTCGATCGGGGATGGACTGTCGTCGCCACGATGCGCAATCCCGATCCGGCCGTCCTTCCGGCGGCGGACGGCTTGCGGCTGCTGCGGCTTGATGTCACCGATAGTGAAAGCATAGAGAACGCAGTGACGGAAGCGGGCGAGATCGACGTTCTCGTCAACAACGCCGGAATTGGCTGGATGAATGCGCTGGAAGGCACGCCTCTCGCCACCATCCGTGAGATTTTCGAGACCAACACCTTCGGTGTGATGGCCATGATGCAGGCGGTCCTGCCACAGTTCCGGGCAAAAAAATCAGGCGTCTTCGTCAACGTCTCGTCAAGCGTGACGCTGAAGTCCCTGCCGCTGCTCTCGATCTACACAGCCAGCAAGGCGGCTATCAACGCCTTCACGGAATCGGTCGCCATCGAACTCGCGGCTTTCGATATCCGCGCCTGCACCGTTTTGCCCGGGCGCGCAATGACGACGCGGTTTTCACAAACCGCCCAGGCGCGCATGAAGGACGAGGGCGGTTTTCCCGAACCTTATGCGGATTTCGCCGAGAGCATTTTGGCCCGCATGCGCGCGGCGCCCGAGGGGCCAACGACCGAACCGCAGGATGTTGCGGAAGCAATCTGGCGGGCGGCGACCGATCCCGATTGCCCGAGCCCGTTGCCGGCCGGCGCAGACGCAATCGCGTGGGCGAATGGCGGTTGACGGTCACGAAAATATAGCCCGCGTCTCGACGCGGGCGCATGGATGACGGCTCACCGGCCGCCATCAGGGGCAGGGGTGGGCCGCTTGTATCAGTCCCGCTGCAGCGGAATCGGACGGCGGAATTCTTCCCTGATCACCGGATCGGGAATGTCGGCGCCTTCTGCGAAGGACGGCGGCAGGAAGATTTCGGTCAGGAGCAGGGGCAGGCCGCTCAGCGAGAACAGGTTGCGCCGTCCCCAGAAAGGAATGTCGGCGTCGGTGAATCCGCACCGTTCCCGGATGGAGCCGAGCAGCGGGTAGTCGAAATCGAGCGCCGCGATTTCGGCCGTTTTGCGGCGGACGTCCTTGAGCTCGAACAGGACGTTGCCGAGCGGCCTCGTGCCGAGTTCCACGAAGGTCTTCTGCATCTCGTCAAAGGTTGCGACCGGAATGACAGTGCGGGCGGTCAGCACCGGCAGATCGCGTATTTTCAGGATGACTTCTCTTATCCGTCCCTCTTTGACGTTCTCGCCGAGTATCTTGCGTTCGGAGGGCAAAGTTTCGTCAAGGCGCTCGGACAGGAGATCGACCTTGACGTCGCCATTGTAACTGGCTTCAAGCGTCTTGGTCATGGAGTGGCATTCAGTGACCCAGGGACCGATCTTCGGCGGCGCCAGCTTCAGCGACCAGTCATACACATCGTACCAAGAACCGATTTCCAGCTTTTCTTCGCCGTCGTTCGTGTTTTCGGAATAGTTCGGTTGCCGCCGTCCGTTGTCGAGCATGTAAAGGTCCAGTTTCATTAAGCGATAGTCTACCTATACATCCCGACAGGCGTGTTCAATCAGTGATTCGATCAAATTCCGTGCTGTCCCCGAAAGAAAGAGGAGGTAGCGCCGGCGTGTCGCAGTCCGTTTTGCCGGCGTTTATTTCGTCCCTTCAAAAAAGTGTGAGTTTCCTTGGCGATAACTGTCGATATTGTAACAATTCTAATCGCCAAGAAGGAGTGCGACATGAAGTCAGGGATTGCTCTTATCCTAGCCGTATCGATGACCACGGCTACCATCGCCTATGCCGCGGAACCGCAGGAAGAACGGCAGATGACGATGAAACAGATCGGGGGCGCCATGGGGTCGCTCGCCAAAATGGCCAAGGGGGAGGCGGAATATGACGCCGCCGCCGCAAAGCAGGCCTTTACCACTATATCAGAATCAGCCGAGAAGTTCGGTCAGCAGTTTCCGGAAGGATCGGAAACGGGATTCGACACCGAGGCGCATCCCGATATCTGGACCAACCGCGATGATTTCGACGCTCGTGTTGCGAAACTGAAGGCGGACGCAGCCTCAGCCGCAGACAGCATCGGCGACGACGCCAGCGAGCTTGGCGCGAAATTGGGTATGGTGGGCAAGAACTGCGCGTCCTGCCATGAAACCTATCGCCTGAAGAACAGCTGATCAGGGTCTGAATTGATTCGGGAGTTTGTATGCGCAAAATTATCGGAAGCCTGATTGTGCTGGCGGTTATCGCCGCCGTCGTTCTCTGGTTTCTGAGCGCTCCCGGCCCACTCCCGCAATCGGCCTTCGACGGTCTTTCCGACCCGGATCCGGAACGCGGCCGCCAGGTGTTTCTCGCCGGCGGCTGCACATCCTGCCACGCCGCGCCTGACGCCGAAGGCGAGGACAAGCTGATCCTGAGCGGCGGGCTTGCGATCGAAAGCGATTTCGGCGTGTTCCATGCGCCGAACATCTCCAGCGATCCGAACGCGGGAATTGGCGGCTGGAGCTTCGCCGATTTCGCCAACGCGATGAAAGCCGGCGTCGGCGCGCGCGGCGAACATCTCTACCCGTCCTTTCCCTATACGTCCTACACCCGCATGACGATGGCGGACCTGAACGACCTGTTCGCCTATATGCAGACCTTGCCCGCCAGCAGCGAGGCTTCGCTCGGGCATGACCTTCCGTTTCCCTTCAACATTCGCCGCGGCCTGGGACTGTGGAAAATGCTCTATCTCAAGGATGGGCCGGTGGTTGACCTCGCCGGCGCCGACGAACAGGTCGCGCGCGGCCAGTATCTCGTCGAGGGGGCGGGCCATTGCGGCGAATGCCACACGCCGCGGGACATGATCGGCGGACTGAAACGCGCCGCCTGGCTTTCCGGCGCCCCGAATCCCGACGGTCCGGGCGTCATTCCCAACATCACGCCGGACGGCGGCGTGGCGTCGTGGAGCGCCGCCGACATCGCCTACTATCTGGAAAGCGGCTTCACGCCTGATTTCGATTCCGTCGGCGGCTCCATGGTGGCCGTGCAAAAGAATTTCGCCGAATTGCCGGCTTCCGACCGAGAGGCGGTCGCGGCTTACCTCAAGGCCATTCCCGGGCATCCCGACGGCTATTGACAAAACCTGTCTTCGCCGTTCCGCTTGCGGTCTCAACGATCGAACTCTATTCCGAGCTTCGAAATGTCTGCATAAAGCTCCGAGGTCAGCATGCTAAGTGAAGAACAGCGCGCGGAGGCGATCGCCTCCCTCCTGGAAAGTCATCGCACGAAGGTGCAGGGACGTCGCCCGTCGGAAATGTTTCCCGACATCGAAATCGAGGATTCCTATGCGATATCCTCCGGCGTCGCCGAAGAACGGGTGCGGCAGGGACGCAAGATCGTCGGTCACAAGATTGGTCTCACGTCCAAGGCGATGCAGGCGTCCTCGAAGATCGATGAGCCGGATTACGGCTATCTGTTCGACGATCTCGTGCTGCAGGACGGCGCGAAGGTGGCGTTCGAGACATTTTGCGTGCCCCGCGTCGAGCCGGAGCTCACCTTCATTCTGAAGGAGCCGCTGAAAGGGCCAGGCGTCGGCCTCGTCGACGTCATGCGGGCGACCGAATGGGTCGTGCCGTCGATCGAGATCATCGACGCGCGGGTGACGGAGCCGCGCAAGATCTTCGACACGGTGGCCGACAACGGCGCGGCGGCCGGCATCGTTCTCGGTGGTCGTCCGGTGCGGCCGGAGGACGTGGACCTGCGCTGGGTCGGCGCGATTTTCTATCGCAATTCGGAAATCGAGGAGACCGGCATTGCTGCGGGCGTGCTTGGACATCCGGCGATGGCGATCGCCTGGCTCGCCAACAAGCTTGGACCTTTCGGAACGACGCTCGAGCCTGGGCAGCTGATGCTTTCAGGCTCGTTTACCCGTCCGGTCTGGGCGAGCAAGGGCGACACGCTGCACGCCGACTTCGGTCCGCTCGGCTCCGTCGCTGTCCAGTTCGTGTGAGGAAACGGCTTCGCCTTGCCGGTGAATGACGTCAGGAGCCGTCTGCTGTCGGGCGGACGGCTGACAGGCCTCAAGGGCGGTGTGTCCCAGCCGAGGCTCGCCTCATTGTTGCTCAGATGGCTTCCCGTTAACAATCATGAGTTGTGGAAACATTGACCGGTGTCATCGTTATAATTAGTCTGATGTCTTCAAGCGCCAGTTTCAAGACTCGTTTTCCGATTGCATACAGGGGCGAGGACCGCCGCCATGAAAGAGCACTCCGTGACCGGAACCGTCGGAATGCGGCTGATTGTCGGCGCCATCGCTGCGTGCCTTTGCAGTGGAGCGGTCGCCCAGGATGCTCAGCCGACCGAAACGGACTGGTTGGAGTGGGAGACGGCGACGGGAGACTGGGGTGGCGCAAGAACGCGGCTCGAGGATCAGGGCGTGACATTCTCGCTGAATTACACCGGCGATCTGCTGGGCAATCCGACCGGCGGGACGAGTCAGGAAACCGCCTATGCATCGGGTCTCTACGGATCGGTCGTCTTCGACTTCGAGAAACTCTTCGACATCAAGGGGCTGACGCTTTACGCCGGCGCCTCGATACAGCAGGGACGCGATCTGTCGGTCGACGCGATCGGAAACATCTTCGGCGTCGCGGAGGCTTTCGCCGGGGCCGTCGCCCGTCTCGATCAGCTCTATTTCGAACAGTCCCTGTTCCATGACAGGCTGCAGATCGCCGTGGGACGGCTCGCCGCCGGCGACGATTTCGCCACAGCCGACAGTTACGACTATTACGTCAGCGCCGCGGTGAACGGAAATCCGACGGGCATACTCGAGAACTTTCCGTCGTTTACAACGCCTCCGTACACGCAGTGGGGCGCGCGGGTGAAGCTGGCGACGACGGACAACGTTTCGGTTGTGGCCGGCGCCTACAATGCGGACCCTTCCGTTCAGGACGACGACATGCACGGCGTGGACTTCCGGTTCAATCCGCAGGACGGCGTGCTGTATCTCGCCCAGATCGGCGTTTCGACCAATCAGGACAGTTCTTCAAGCTGGCTGCGGGGCCGCTATGTGCTCGGCGGCGTCTATGACAGCAGCGACTATGCGTATCTTTCGGATTCGACGCGCACGAAGTCGGGCAATTACGGTTTCTACGCCATCGCCGAGCAGATGCTCTACCGCGAAGCCGGCGGCAACGGAAACCAGGGGCTGACGGCCTGGGCGACGGTGGTCGTTGCTCCAGACCAGCAGATCAACACGCTGCCCTTCAGCATCTATGGCGGCGCCTATTACACGGGATTGTTCGACGGGCGCGAGAACGATGTTACAGCCGTCGCACTCTATGTTGGATCGTTCAGCGAGGACCTGCCGGGGCAAAGCGCCGAGACCGTTCTGGAAATCAATCACCGGTTCCAGATTTCGAAATCCACCTATATCACGCCGGATTTCCAGTACGTGTTCAGGCCGAATGGCGGCGGGATTCCCGACGCAGCGGTGTTCGGCTTCGAAGCGTCGATCGACTTCTAGGTGCGAGCGCTCACTCACGGAAGAGGTCTGGCGTTGGGTCTGAGATTTTGTTGAAACAAGACGCGCGGCAGGTCTTCCCACACTCTCGTCGTTCAACCAAACACGGCGAACCCTTCCGCAACTCGCGAGACTACCGCGAAGACGATCACCACCATTACAATACATAACGCAAATCCGCCGATCGTCAGATAGATCAACAGAAATCGTAGCTGGACGGTGATACCGGTCGCGTCTTTCCCCTCTGGAAGCAGTTGCGCGATTGCAGCAGTCCGCCGCTGGATTCCCAGCACGAGAAGTCCAACCGCCACGAGGATGCTGCTGACAACGACGCCGATGGACCAGAAGGATGGAGAAGACGGAGGCCGGTCAGCGATGAAGAAGCTCGCAGTTATCAGACCGGATGCGATAAACAATAGTATAGCGTTTAGCCAATAACTTACGCGAAATAAGAATAGAATTCCAGAATTCACATTCTCCACGTTTTCCTGGCCTCATTCCGAATATCACATAAATCATCAGGCGCTGGATCGAAATAAAACAGCATGAAACTTCCCGTTTCAACTATGGATATTTCTGCGTGCCGGATATCGCATCATATCAGAGTATGATATTCTTTTAGATCTCACTATTAACCGGGAACAAGGATCCTATCTGATGCCCGGTGGGTCTGGCGATGCGAGCTTGGCTGGAAGCTACTTCCGGATTGAGCGTAAAGGCGATGATTTTCCTTTCTACAGGGGGGCTCCGGTTGCCTTGACGAGCGCTCAATGGTGGCTCGTGATGCTTGGCGTCGCAGTTGGCTTCGCCGCGCTCATTTTTCCGCCGCCATTTCTGCGCGGGTCAGTAAGCAATTTTGTGCCTGCTGTCCTTTATTGCGTCCTCCCTCTGGCGGCACTTGCCTTCGTATCCGGGGGCGCCTGGACTGCCATTTTCAGGCCTCTGAGGGTTCGAGACGGATTCTGGATGGTTGGTTTTGCCATTCTCAATATCGCCATCACGTTCGTCGTCGGTTCCATCATGATCGGCGTGATGGAGACGTCCGCCAATGATGCGGTCGGTTCCGCGGCCACGCAGAGCGGCGGCGCCCTTGTTCTGTTCCTTGCTCGAACCGCAATCCAGCTCTTCGGCGAAGAGGTGATGTCGATCCTGCCGTTCCTTGCAATTCTATATTGGCTTGTTGCGCGGCGTTCCTTCAGCCGGAAGACTGCAGTGATCATCGCGACATTGCTCGTTGCGATCATCTTCGCGGCCGCGCACTTGCCGACATATGATTGGAACGTTCCCCAAACGCTTATGGGCGTCGGCGTCGCACGGATTGTGCTGCTTTTGCCGTATATCATCACCAAGAACATCCTGGTCTCCACAGGAGCCCATATCGTCAACGACTGGATGATGTTCGCTGTCTCGATATTCGCAGCGGGCGCGAGTTCTGCCGATACCGGCTAAATCAGGTTTAGGCCGGGGGCGGAAAGGGGAGGAGTGACATGCACACCGAATGGTTTTTGGCGGCGCCCGCCGGACCAAACGTCGCCAATAGAAAGTAACTCGCACCTTTCACATCCGATCATAGTAGCACGAGGACCGACATGTTCATTCTCTCCGAATATGACAAGATAATCGTCCTGTTGCTGGCGCTCGTCGGCGGCCCGGACGACACGACGGCCTTTCCCGGTCTGGAGAACGGCGGCTCCGATCCGGCCTTTCCGGTAGCCGTAACGGCTTGTCCCAGACCGATCGGACGGTATGAGATCGAGGGAAAGACAATCATTTGCGGTACGGTGAAAGTACCCGAGAACCACGCGACGCCCGGCGAGAACACAATCGATATCGTCTTCACTGTGCTGAAGTCGCATTCCCTATATCCGGAACCTGATCCTCTGGTGCATTTGCACGGCGGCCCGGGCGCCGGGCTTCTTGGTGGTCTTGAAAAGTTTGCCGAGCTCTTTGACAAATGGCGCGCCAATCGCGACATCGTCATGTTCGACCAGCGTGCGGCCGGCCTGTCAGCGCGCTCCAGCGACTGCTATGACGCGATGACGGCCAACATCATCGATATCATCGGAATTGCAACAGAGGACTCCGGGCAAACGCAGGGTGAAAACGGGCAAGACCCATTTGGCCAATGCATCGAGGAACTGCGCACCGCCGGTATCGGCCTGGAATATTACAACACCGAACAGAATGCCCGTGACGTGGCGGCGATCGTCAGGACGCTCGGCTACGAAACGTTCAATCTCTACGGCATTTCCTATGGTACGAAACTGTCGCTCGAAGTCATGCGGCAGCATCCCGAAGGACTGCGCGCAGTTGTGCTGGATGGCGTAGCGCCGCCATCCGTTCACCTCTACGACACGCTGGCCGTTCCGCAAAACGAGGCGATGATCACTCTTGTGGAAGAATGCAAGGCGGACGAGTCCTGCAACAAGGCCTATCCGGATCTCGGCGAAAAGATCACGGAAGCCTATGCCAGGGCCGCTGCCGGCGAAGTGATCATCGATGGGGAGCCTATGCCGCCATTTTACGTTGGCCTAATTTTCTCCCTCCGCAACGGCAACTACCAGTACGCAAGCTACACCGCCTACATTCCGGCGATGATCTACGAGATCGTCAATGGCGGCGACATGCCGACATTGACGATGGTTCTCGACAAATTCAAGCTGGTTGACGGGAAACCGCACATCGCGTTCGAGCGACCGGGCGCAGAGGAGGTGAGCGCGGCGGCCAAAGTTGCGAGACTGAACGACGAGCAGGAACGAATCCTCCAGATCGCGCTCGCCAATACCGGCTTGTTCAGCGATAGCAGCGAGGCAATGGATCTGGCCATCGACGAGTTGAAGGGCGTCCTGCGCCGTCATCGCGAACTTGGTCCTCTTGCCGAACTGTTCGATGCGGAGCTGATCAAGGCCAGCACCCCGATCTTTGCCGACAGATCCCGCGCGATTGCGGCCCTCATGGATCTTGCAGCATTGCAGAATGCCGAACCGTCGAAAGAACGCCTGCAGGATTTCGTGCGCAAGCATTTTGAAGGCGACGGACAACAGCGCTTGTCGGCATTGATCAGCGCCATGACGGAGGAGGAGGTCAACACTTCGTTTGACATGGTTCGCACCTCTGTTGGTCGCACTGAGAAGCAATTTGTTTCGGACGCCCATCTGACGATCTACGCTTGTCAGGAAGACCTGCCCTACAATTCGATTGAGAACTACCGGGAGCTCACCAGATCTCTGGATTATCCGCAATTGGGTCCAACGCAATGGGATGCGGGGGCAGCCGATTTCTTCGAAAAATGCGAACAGTTCGAAGCAAAGCCTCGCGCCGGGTTCCACGATCCGGTCGTCAGCGACATCCCGACGCTGTCATTGGGCAGTACATGGGACACGCAAACGGCAGCAAGCTGGGCCGAAGAAGCGGTCAGGACGTTGTCGAACGGCCAGGCCTTCATCATTCCCGAGGCTGGCCACGGGGCCATTGTCTATCAGGAATGCGCCATCGACATGGGCGTTGCATTCATCAACAATCCCGGACGCAGGCTTGACAACCGGTGCGCGGAGAGCGCGAAACCAACATTTTACATCGCGCCGTGGGTCGAGAATTAGTGCACAAGCGACCGGCGGCTTGCGGTCGGCAGAAAGTCAAAACGTTCCGATCGGCGAATATTGCAAGGCATCGTTCAGCTGGGCACTGCCGGCGCAAAGCGCCGAAATCGTTCGGGAAATCTTCGATATCGCGGTGAAACGGATTACTGCTTTACATCCTCAACAGCCTTGTTGAGCAATCTGTCGATCTCGCCGCTCGATTTCAGCTCCGCAATCGCCTTGTTGATACTGTCCACCAGCGCACTGTCGCCTTTCTTTACGGCGACGCCGAATGGTTTCGGCTGAAAGTGCGCACCGATATCAATCAGGTCATATCGATCGGGATGAGCCGAAGCGGCTTGCAGGAACTTCAAGTCGATCAGATCGTTGGACGCGGCGTCTGCCTTGTCGTTCTGGACGGCGACAAGCGTATCGCTGCTCGTTGGGGTGATCACCAGTGTCGCACCGGGAAGCGAGGGAAGGGACGCTCACATGCGTCTTAGCGAGAGGGAGCCGGCGGTTGCCGCGATGCGCTTGCCCGCAAGGTCCTCGAAGCTCGAAATGCCGCTGTCCGAGGGCACGAGCAGACCTTCTCCGGTGACATAATATGGCTCGGAAAAGTCCACCTGCGCAGCCCTGTCCGGCGTTATGGTCAGCTGTGAGACAACCATTTGCACGGTCCCGTCCTGGAGCGCCTGGATACGGTCTTTGTCGAGGACCTGCACGAAGTCAACGCGGTCGGGGGCGCCGAGTATTTTTTCCGTTATAGCCCTGGCGACGTCCGGCTCGAATCCTTCGATCTCACCGGTTTCAGGGTTTTTATAGCCCATGCCAGGGATATCGTAGGAAACGCCGATGGTGAGCCGATCATTCGATTGAGCTGTTTCCGCGTTGACTGCGATCCCCAAAAAAAGAACTGCAAAACAGATGAAGCGTACAAGAGCAGTCACTGTGTCCTCCAATGCAATTTCTCGTTTTTTTGAGAGTAATAATTCTACTATTGGTTTTTGTCACTTAAAACCGCTCCATGAGTTGGTCAAGCATCGCCTCCAGTGTTTTGGGTAAGCAATCTACTCATTGATGAATTTGTGACGGAATACAGAATTTGCGCATTTCTCATTTGAGATGTTTGTACAACTTCATTGTGATATGCCTCACATATGCTCTACACTGGGTTGCTGTTACGGTAGCAATACCGATAAGGCTTTCGGAGCGTTGGCGGTTTTGAGCAACAAGATACGCGACAGGGGGTGACTGCCTTGGACAAGCAAGAACGCCGCGAACTGACATTACAAAGGCGTGTCGGCAGCAAAGCTGTGGGACTGCTGGCAATCCTCGCACTTCTTCAGTGCGCCTACGCCGCCGATCAGCCGGCAACCTCAAAAGGCGGTAGCTCAAAGGTCTACATGCCTTATCCGCCCGGTATCCTGCCGGCGGATATCAAGTCCGAAATCGAGCGTGTCCGCGGCGAGGTGGCGGTCGCCTACCAGCGCGCAATCGCGGAATGGATGGCGATGGATGCGCCGAAACAAGACGGCAATCCCCTGGTTCTTGGCGACACCGGCTACAAGGCCGTGAGCCTGCTGGGCGAACTCTTGAATTATGACGAAAGCATTTCAGTTGGCGGCAACCAGGCCTGCGCCTTCTGCCATATGCCGTATTCAGGCTTTTCAGGATCGAGCCAGTCGGTGAATCTGACAATGTCCGCATATCCGGGCTCAACGCATTTTCGCAGCGTTGACCGTATTCCGATGCGCTACACCTATGCGCCGCTTTTTTCCGTGCTGCAGTACAATGCGACTCAGCAGGATTTCTACGGCGGCAATTTCTGGGACGGCCGCGCCACTGGCTTGCTGTTGCAGAACCCGAACGCCGAACAGGCGACTGACCCTCCGGTCAGCGCCGGCGAGATGGGGATGCCGGACATCGCCTGTATCGTGTACCGGATCGACCAGTCAGACTTTCGTGAGCTGTTCGATTTGGTCTGGGGCGAAGGCTCGCTCGACATCGCATGGCCTTCCGATGTGGAGGACATATGCACGACGCCCGCTGGCGCCGAGCGTTTCGGCTCAGACATGACGCCCGTGAAGCTCAGCACTGACGACAGACTGAAGGCTGACAACGCCTTTGACCACTGGGGACAGTCTTTGTCGTTTTATCAGTCCGGCCCGGGTGTCAGCCCTTTCACGTCGAAATTCGACGCCTTTCTGGCGGGTGATTACACTATGACGCAGGACGAGAAAGCAGGTTACGACCTGTTCAGCGGCAAGGGAAACTGCAATTCCTGCCATCTCGACGGACGATCATCTTTGCTCGCAGACGGTGCGGCCGACACCGGCGGCAATGTGGACCTTGCACCGCTGTTTACGGACAAGACCTATGTCAATATCGGCCTTCCTCTCAATCCGCGTCTGCCGCTCTTCTACGAGGACACTGCGGATGGCTACGGCTTCACGCCGAATCCCGCCGGCTTCGGACATCGCGATCTGGGCATGGGGAACTTCCTGCGGAGCGTGAACGGCGTGAACCCGAACGCCGACTGGATTGACCTCGCGCCGGAATTTGACGGAGCCTTTCAGACAGTGACGGCCCGCAATGCGGCGCTGACGCCAACAAGCTGTCCGACGACGGAGGCGGGGCGGGTCGATGCGAATGGCGATCCCGTTCCCTATTTCCAGAAAAGCTTTTTCCACAATGGTTATATCAAGAGCCTGAAGCAGCTCGTCCATTTCTACAACACCAGAGACAAATACGCCTATCCGGTGACATCCGGGCACTGTCCGGCGGGCACAACCGAAAAGGTCGATTGCTGGCCGACGCCGGAAGTGCCAAACAATGTCGACAAGACGATCGGCGATCTGGGTCTGAGCGACCGCGAAGAAGACCAGCTGGTGGCGTTTCTGGAAACGCTGAGCGATGGATACACCGCCCCTTATCGAAACAGGGATATCTTCACTGGCGCGTGCCGCACTGGCGGATCTGCTGCGACACAAGGCAACGAGACGTTGATCGCAACGCCGGATCTTCCGTCATGTTCGGCGCGTGTATGCGGGGTCGATCCTGTTCCGGAACCTCCAATACAATAGTCCGGGCAAGGGTTCCGGCGCAGGTTCAAAACAAAAGGTGGGGGACGCCCATGCGATCCAGATTGCAACAAAGCTTTTTCCTCCCGGCGCTTGCGCTCATTGGCGTCGCGGCGCAGGCAGGACCGTCCGGCGCGGTCGATCTGGTGGATCCCCCGGTTGCAGCGCGGGCGCCGGATCCAGGGACATCGGGTCGCCAGGATGTGTCGCTCGGACTGACTGTCGCCTATCGCGATGGCGAGATCTGGAATCCCAATTCTCAGAAAAGCGACAATGTCCGGTTGCGATCCTACCTGTCGCCGGGCGTTGAAGCCGAGGGACTTGTCGGACCCACGATCGAAGTCCGGCCAGGAGATACGCTTCGGGTTCATCTGGAGAACCAGCTTCCGGCGGATGATCCCAGTTGCGAAGCGATGCCGTCGAATATCAACATTCCGCACTGCTTCAACAGCACCAATCTCCATACCCATGGCCTGTTTGTAAGCCCTGCCGGAAACAGCGACAACGTGTTGCTGACCTTTCGTCCGGGAATGTCGTTCGACCATGAATACGCCATCCCTGGCGATCACCCGGCAGGAACGTTCTGGTATCATCCGCACCTGCATGGCTCGACTGCGCTGCAAGTGTCCAGCGGAATGGGCGGCGCGCTGATCGTTCGTGGCGAGCGGGCGCCAACGCGGGAGGCTTCAGGAGATCTCGATCTGCTTCTGAAGCCGACGGACGCGCTGCCGTTTCGCGAACGCATCCTCGTTTTCCAGCAGCTCGCCTATGCCTGTCGGGACGCGGATGGACGGATCAAGACCGAACCTGCGGACGACGCGAAAGGCGCGTGGATCTGCGACAACGGCGACGTTGGCGGAGTCGAGCATTATCTGGGGCCCGCGCCGCCAAACCAGTTCGGCGGCGGCGTATGGCTGGAATCTCTTCGCCACACCTCGATCAACGGGGTGGTCGTTCCGACCATTCGCGTGGACAAGACCGGCGTATTCGAACGCTGGCGGATGATCCACGCCGGCGTGCGTGACACCGTCAAGCTTGAAATCCACAAGATGCGGGAGGGAGCGCCCGAACCGCGCAATGTCAGCGCCTCCGATATGACCGCCTTTATCGACGAACATTGTATCGGGTCGGATATTCCGGTTTTTCTGGTCGCCGCCGACGGGTTGACGATGGACCGGGTGCGAGAAAGTCCGGACGTCGTAATGCAGCCGGGTTACCGCTGGGACGCTCTCGTCGCTTTTCCTGAGCCCGGACGCTACTGCGTCCTGGACGGGGAAGATGGACCGGGCGAAGGGCTCTCGCAGGACCAGGCGGCGCCGCCGCGGGTGATTGCGGTGGTTGACGTCGCGGATGGAGACACCGCGCCGACTGGAGCGGAGACGCTCAGATCCGTTCTCGTCGCTGCGGCCAAAGCCAATATTGCCGGGGAGATTGGTGACGACATCGTCGCCGATTTGCAGGATGGGCTTCGTCTTACGCGGTTCAGCCCCCACAACAGCCTGCTTGAGGAAGAAATCGATGGCCTGCAGGAAGTCGTCTACAACATCGATCTGACCACCAACCCGGTTCGCTACGAAATAAACGGAAAGGTCTTCGATCCGGCGGATGTGCGCTATCTGACGCTTGGAGCAGTCGAGGACTGGGTGCTGTCGACGACTTGGGACGGTCATCCGCATCACATCCACACCAATCCATTCCAGATCGTGGAGGTGCTTGATCCGGATGGGCGCGATGTCTCGGGACCGGATGCGATCGACAATTACACGGGAACGATCGATCCACAGTTTCGTGGTCTGAAGGGCGTCTGGAAGGATACGATCTGGGTGAAAAACCCGGCCAAATCTGGCGATACGACCTATAAGATCAGGGTCAGGACAACCTATCGCCGCTATATCGGACAGGCGGTGATGCACTGTCATATCCTCGATCACGAGGACCAGGGCATGATGCAGATTATCGAATTCGTGCTGTCTGACGGAAAGGGCGGCGTAATGCCCGCCGGCCATCACGGGGGGCGCAAATGACACCGTTATTTCAACGCCGGGGATCGCAATACAGGTCCTGGCGCCTTGTGATCGCCGTCATCTTCGCATCGACACTGTTTGCGACAGAAACGGTGATCGCCGGCGAGACGGATCAGACGCACGAAATCTTCGTTGAAACCGACGCCCATGAGGGACCGGTGATCGTTCCGCATCAAAATCGCCTGTATTTTACATCGAAGCCGGACTTCGGGGCTTCCGACACATTCATATCGATCCGTTTCGTGGATCTCGAAACAGGAGAGGTCGAGACTTTTGTCGAGCGGAGCAATATGGCCAACGGCATGTGGTTGACGCGCGATGGCGAGGCGCTTCTGGTCGCCGAGCAGGGAACCCGCGAAACGCCGGCCGCCATCACCCGCATATCACTGGCAGACGGTGGAAGAACGGTGCTCGTCGACGATTTCGAGGGCAAGCCGCTGAACTCGCCGAACAAGGCGATTGAGGCGAAGAATGGCTGGATCTACTTCAGCGACCCGGACTACGGCTACAATCAGGGTTTCAAGCACGATCCCGTCGTTCCAATGGCTGTTTACGCGCATGATCCGACCAATGGACGCACCGTGCGACTGACCACCGAGTCCGCCCGCCCGCATGGTCTCGCGCTGTTGCCCGACGAAAACATACTCTATATCGGGGACACCGACGCGATCGACGGCCGACATCCATACGACGCCGACAGCACGCACCACATACTGGCGGCTCCGCTGCTTGCGCCCGACCGAATTGGGGAAATCAGAACGCTTCTGTCGGTTCCCGTCGGCATTCCGGACGGATTCATCACCCGTACGTCCGACGGCCACCTGTTTGTAGCGGCCGGCGATGGTCTGCGGCAGTACACGCCTGAAGGTGAATTCGTGGCCCTTTTCCCGATACCGGGCGGCGCTTTCAACGTTACGGCCTATGGGGACGCCTATTTCTCGACAGCCGACACGGCCATATGGCGCACGGAAATAGATGAATGACAGCTGCTCGAGCTGTATCCAGGGCTTTCTGAATGACTTCAGGCATCGCCTCCTTGCGGCGATGCCTGGCGCTGATGCGATTACGCAGCGAAGGCGCGCTTGGCGACCTGGTGTTCGTCTTCTGCGAGGCCGATGATCCAGTAGGAACTGAGATACATTTCGCGCTTGTCGAGGCCGAGATCCTCGCGCAGATATTTGCGCAGCGCCAGGATGCAGTTGCCTTCGCCGGCGACGAAGACGCCGGCCTTGCCCTTCGACCAGTCGAGCGACCGGAAGAATTCAAGCTGCTTCATGTTGGGCGCATGCACGTCCGAATGGACGTGCCAGTGGATCTCGATTCCCGCCGGGGCGTTTACTTCCTGCCGGTCGTCTTCGCTGAGAATCTCGAAGAAGGCGTGGCCGACCGCGTCGGCCGGGAGTTCCTCCAGACAGGCGGCGGCCGCCGGGATCGCCGACATGTCGGCGCCGAAGGCGTACCAGTCGGCGACGACGTTGGGCGCCTTTTTGGGTCCTGGCCCGCCAATGCCGATGAAAGCGCCGGGTTTGGCCGCCAATGCCCAGTCGCAGGCCGGTCCGCCGCCCTCATGGACCACGAAATCGACGTCCAGTTCATTCACGTCCGGCCGGTGATGGCGCACCGTGTATGTGCGGCGGCGCAGTTCCTTGCTCCGGCCATCGTCGAGCATCGCCTGGAAATCGGCGCGGCTCTGTCCGGAATCCGGCAGTATGAACTTGATATGGGCGCTTTCCTGGCCGGGCGGAAAATCCTCAAGATCGGCTCCGGTAAGGGTGACGCGCTGCATGTTCGGCGTCAGGCGGGTTGCGCGCACAACTTCGCCGATGCGCGTGCGCCGACCCTTCCTTGCAGTGTCCGGTGTATTCATGAGCACTTATTCCTTAACTTGACAACTGCACTCTTGTTATCGCGTGAACAGGCTGCGGTCCAGACCTTTCAGGTGGATAGACCGTTCACTTTGAGGGCGAAGGCGTATTCGAAGGCGATTTCTTCCAGGCGCTGGAATCGGCCGGACGCGCCGCCGTGGCCGGCGCCCATATTCGTCTTCAGAAGCACCGGCGCATCGCCCTGTTTCATGTCGCGGAGCCTGGCCACCCATTTCGCCGGCTCCCAGTAGGTGACGCGCGGATCGGTGAGGCCCGCGAGCGCCAGGATCGGCGGGTAGGCGGCGGCCTTCACATTGTCGTAGGGCGAATAGGAGGCGATGTATTCGTAATCTTCCTTCGAGGCGATCGGATTGCCCCATTCTGGCCATTCGGGCGGGGTGAGGGGCAGCGTGTCGTCCAGCATCGTGTTGAGCACATCGACGAAAGGAACGGCGGCGATGATCGCGCCGAACCGGTCGGGCGCCATGTTGGCGACTGCGCCCATCAGCATGCCGCCGGCCGAGCCGCCTTCCGCGACTATGCGCTCCGGCGACGTAAAGCCTTCGCTGACCAGATGTTCCGCGACGGCGATGAAATCGAGGAAGGTGTTCTTCTTGTGCTGACGCTTGCCGTCCTCGTACCAGGCGAAGCCCTTGTCCTTGCCGCCGCGAATATGAGCGATGGCGTAGACGAACCCGCGATCGACCAGAGACAGGCAGTTGGTGTTGAAGCTCGCCGGGATCGTCATGCCGTAGGAGCCGTAGCCGTAGAGCAGGCAGGGCGCGGAGCCGTCCAGCTTCGTGTCCTTGTGGTAGAGCAGGCTGACGGGCACTTCCGCGCCGTCATGCGAGGGCGCCATGACGCGCCGCGTCACGTAGTCGTCCTTGTCATGGCCGGACGGCACTTCCTGTGTCTTCAGCAGGGTGCGTTCGCGGGTGCGCATGTTGTAGTCGTACTGCTCGCTCGGCGTCGTCATCGACGAATAGGAGAAGCGGATCACGTCGGTGTCGTATTCCATCGACCCTTGCAGGCCCAGCGAATAGGCTTCTTCGTCGAAGGCGATGGCGTGTTCCTCGCCGGACGTCCGGTTTCGGATCATGATGCGCGGCAGGCCCTCATGGCGCACCAGCCAGACCAGAAAGTCCTTGTAGACGCCGTGGCCGAGGATCAGCGATCCAGGCG
Source organism: Flavimaribacter sediminis (assembly GCF_019492055.1). GTDB lineage: Bacteria > Pseudomonadota > Alphaproteobacteria > Rhizobiales > Rhizobiaceae > Flavimaribacter > Flavimaribacter sediminis. Next base: position 136,224 of record NZ_JAICBX010000004.1, read on the forward strand.
TATGGGCGACGACGTCGCGCCAGTTTTCGCGGCCCGGGCTTTCGACCGGCGCCTCGACGATCTTGAAGTCCTTCGCGCCGTCGGCGTTGGTCAGGATGTAGAAGACGTCGCCGCCTTCGTGCATGTCGTATTCGACTCCGGTTTCGCGGGCTGCGACCAGTTTCGGTTCCGCCAGCGGATCGTCGGCCGGAATGATGTGATATTCCGACGTTTCGTGATCGTGGATGTTGATAAAGATGAAATCGTCGAGCTTGCTGCCGCCGACGCTCATGAAAAAGCCGGCGTCCTTTTCCTCGAAAATCAACCGGTCTTCCGCCTGCGGCTTGCCGAGCTCGTGATAGAAAATCTTTGAAGGGCGGTGATTGTCGTCGAGCCGGGTGTAGAAAAAGGCCTGGCTGTCGGGCGTCCATGCGCCGCCGCCGCCGGTGTTCTCGATGCGGTCTTCGCGGTCGCTCTTGTCGGCCAGTTCGCGAACCTTGAGCGTGTAATATTCCGAACCCTTGTCGTCATAGCCCCAGATGATGCGCGCATGGTCGGGCGAATGCGACGCGCCGGACAGGCGGAAATAGTCGCTGCCTTTCGCCTCGGCGTCGCCGTCCAGCATTACGTCGCGATCGCCGCCGTCGCGCGGCGTGCGGAAGAAATGGGGCTGTTCGCCGCCGGTGACAAACAGGCTGCCATAGGCGTATGGGCCGTCCGGCGCCGGCACCGATGAATCGTCTTCCTTGATGCGGCCTTTCATCTCGGCGAAGAGAGCCTTCTGCAGGACTACCGTATCGGCCATCGCGGCCTTCTGATAGTCGTTTTCAGCCTCCAGCCAGGCTCTGATTTCCGGATCGAGCACAGACGGATCCTGAAAGACCTGCTGCCAGTTGTCCGCCCTCAGCCAGGCGTAGTCGTCGGTCCGCGAAATGCCGTGCCGCTCGTCGGTCACGGGCTTTTTTGCGGCCACGGGCGCCTCTGGCAGGTTCTTGAACATGGGCTGTCCTTTCGAAACAACTGGATTGATGTCGTCCCGTTAGGCTAATCAAAAAGGGACGAGCGGAAGATAAACAGGCGATGAACGCCGGCTTCAATGTCGGTTCAGGGGGCGGATGTAGTATCAGCCGCATCGATCAATCAAGGGGGAGTTCCCATGAACAGGTTCAGAATTGCTGTCGTCGTCCTCATTGTCTCCATTCCGGCCATGCTGGGTCAGGCGTACGCCAACGCCTTCGTGGCCTGGCAGGTTAGCGATGTCGCCTGGAACGACATTCTCAACGTCAGGGCCTGGCCTTCGAGCAAATCGGCGATCCGCGCCGGCTATCCGAACGGCGCGCCGCTGTCGATGACCGGAAAATGCATGAACGGCGTCGACCTCAAGAACATCGCCGGCCTGCCGCACTGGAAGCAGCGGCAGATGGTGCGCTACACCTGGTGCGAGGTCTGGCACGATCCGACCAACACCGGCGACTGGCAGAACGGCTGGGTCTACGGCAAATACATCGCGCCGATGTGAGGACTTGCTTCGCGCCGCATATGCGGCGCGGGACGTCTCAACTATCCGTCTTGTCGAACGTCATCGCCGTGCCGTTCATGCAGTATCTCAGGCCCGTCGGCTCCGGTCCGTCCGGAAAGACGTGGCCCAGATGCGCGTCGCAGTCGGCGCAGCGGATTTCGGTCCGCGTCATGAAAAACGACCGGTCCTTGTGTTCGGTAACGGCGTCCGGAGTAATCGGCGCAAAGTAGCTTGGCCAGCCGGTGCCCGACTCGAATTTCGTTTCCGAACTGAACAGCGGTTTGCCGCAGCAAACGCAGGCGTAGACGCCGGGTTCCTTGTTGTCCCAGTTGGGACCGGTAAAGGCGCGTTCCGTACCGTGCTTGCGGGTGACGCGGTACTGCTCAGGCGTGAGTATTTCACGCCATTCCTTGTCCGTCTTTTGAATTTTCATATCGGTCGTATTGCTCATCTGGCGGGCTCCAAAGGCGAATCAACAGTTCAGCCAATAGATGGTCCGGCGGCGGCGGGAAATCAATTCCGCGCCTTGGGAAGAGAGATTGGAATTCCTCACGAATATATTATGCTGGCGAGTTGAATAACGTATTTCGAGCGAATTGGCCGTCGCCAATGCAGAAATAGCAGGAAAATCCGTGCAATAGCCCGGCATGGACCTTGTGACGGGAGGTGCTGGGCTCTAAATACGGGCAGGTAAAAACAAAACTACGGGAACCGATCAGGGTCTTTGCCGGAAACCTGATCCACAAAACACCTTCGTCCGGAGAGCGCATGAACGCAGACAGTTCCTGGGTCACGCTTCTTGTAATGCTCTCGCCGTTCATTGCGGCATTCTTCGCTCCTGCACTGACGCGCCTGCTCAAACACAACGCCGCCTGGGCGCTGGCCCTCGTTCCGGCGCTGATTTTCGTGCATTTTTCATCCTTTGCGCCAAGGATAGCCGATGGCGGCGTCGTCACAGGAGGGTTCCAGTGGGTTCCTTCCTTCAACGTCAATTTCTCCTGGTATGTCGACGGTCTCTCGCTGACTTTCGCGTTGCTGATCAGCGGTATTGGCGCGCTGATCGTGCTGTATTCGGGCGGCTACCTGAAGAACAACGAAAATCTCGGACGGTTCTTCTCTTTCATCCTGATGTTCATGGGATCGATGCTGGGGCTCGTGCTGTCCGACAGCTTCTTGATGTTCTTCGTCTACTGGGAGCTAACCTCCATCACGTCCTTCCTGCTGATCGGTTTCGACCATACGCGTGCGGCATCGCGCAGGGCGGCGATCCAGGCGCTGATCGTGACAGGGGGAGGCGGCCTGCTGCTGCTCGCCGGACTGCTGCTGATCTGGAACGTCACCGGATTGACGGAAATGTCGCTGCTGCTGCGCTCGGGCGACCTGCTGCGGGAAAGCCCGTTCTATCTGGCGATTTTCGTGCTGGTGCTGGGCGGCGCCTTCACCAAATCGGCGCAGTTTCCGCTGCATTTCTGGCTGCCCAACGCCATGGAGGCGCCGACTCCGGTGTCGGCCTATCTGCATTCGGCGACGATGGTTAAGGCCGGCGTCTATCTGCTGATGCGTCTCAATCCGGTGCTGGGCGACACGGCGCCGTGGGAGACGGTGCTGCCGATATTCGGCGGCGCGACGCTGATCGTCGGCACGCTGCTCGCCATTCGCCAGACCGACCTGAAGCTCATGCTCGCCTACACGACCGTCGCCTCGCTCGGCCTGCTCGTGCTGCTGACAGGTTTCGGAACCGAAATGGCGATCGTCGGCGGGGTGCTCTATCTCATCGCCCATTCGATGTTCAAGGGCGCCTTGTTCATGGTGGCCGGCAGCATCGATCATAGCGCCGGCACGCGTGATATTAACAGGCTTGGCGGCCTGATGCGCATCATGCCGATCACGTTCGGCGCCGCCATTGTTTCCGCGGTCTCGATGGCGGGCATCTGGCCGATGTTCGGCTTCCTCGCAAAGGAAGAACTCTATCTCGGCCTGTTCGCGACGCAGTCCTGGTCGCTCCTGATGACAGCTGTGGCGTTTGTCGGAAACGGACTGATGTTCGCAGTTGGCTTCGCCGTCGCCTTGAAGCCTTTCCTTGGCAAGCTGAAAGCGGATTCGGATCATCCGCACGAAAGCCACATCCTGATCTGGCTTGGACCCGCCGTGCTTGCGGCGCTGAGTTTTCTGACCGCGCTCTTCTCCTCGCTGACGCATCATTTCCTGTCGAGCCCGATGGCTACGGCCGTCGCCGGCGACACGGTGTCGGTCTATATTTCGCTCGTACCGCATTTCGGCGCGCCGCTGCTCCTGTCCATCGCGACGATCATCTTCGGCATCATCGTTTATCTGGTGCTTGGCAGCGCCCGCGCGCTTATGGCGCGCATTCTCGACGCGATCGGCTGGGGGCCGGACAGGGGCTTCGACCAGTTCGTGAACGGGATCGTGCGACTGTCGTTCATGGTGACCGGCTGGCACCAGTCCGGCCGCATGGAAAACTACATGAAGGCGACCTTCATCCTGGTCGCCGCGACGATCCTGCTGCCGATGGTGCTGAACGGAGAGCTGCCAGCCTGGCCTGCGGTGTCGACGCAGGTCCAGTTTTACGAACTCGCTATCATGGCCATCGCAGCGATTGGCCTGCTGGCCGTGCTGCAGGCGAAGAACCGGCTGACGGCGATCGTGTCGCTCGGGATCCAGGGCTTCGCCGTGGCGCTGATCTTCATGCTCTACGGCGCGCCGGATCTGTCGTTCACACAATTCATGGTGGAAACGCTCTCCGTCGTCATTCTTGCGCTGGCCATGACCAGACTACGCCTCTTGCCGACCGATCACAGGCCAATGCGAGAAACGATCGTCGATGCGACGATCGCGATCATCTGCGGCCTGGCTTTCGTGCTGATGCTGCTGCGCGTGGTGCAGGTTCCCTTCGATCCGACCCTGTCCGAGTTCTTCAAGCAGTATTCGCTGTCGATCGCCCACGGCGCCAATATCGTCAATGTCATTCTGGTCGACTTCCGGGGAACGGACACCTGGGGCGAAATCGCGGTCGTGCTGATCGCCGGTCTGGCCATTCACGCACTGATCAGGATTCGCTTCGGCAGCCGGCGCGGCGAGATAGCGGCGAACGAGCCGACCGAATAGGGAAATGACCAGATGAACACGCTGATTTTCAGGACAATCGCCCCCTATCTGACCAGCCTGATGGTTCTGTTTTCGATCTTCGTGCTGCTGCGCGGCCACAATGAACCCGGCGGCGGCTTTATTGGCGGGCTGATCGCGGCGTCGGCCTTCGCGATCTACGGCATTGCCTGCGGCGTGTCGCCTGTCCGGCGCGCGATCTATTTCCACCCGCTGGGCATCGCCGGGTTCGGTCTGGTGCTGGCGACGCTGTCAGGAATGCTGTCGGTGTTCTTCCATGTGCCGTTCATGACCGGATTGTGGGGCTATGTGCCGATTTTCGAGGAAAATGTTCCGGTGTCGACCGTGCTGTTTTTCGACATCGGCGTCTATTTCGTTGTCGTCGGGGCGATCACGTCCGTGGCGCTCGCACTCGAAGAGAGGTCGCGCGACTGATGGAAATCCTTATGGCCCTGCTCGTCGGCGTGTTTTTCTCGGTCGCCGTCTATCTGTTCCTGTCCAGGCACATTATCCGGATGCTGCTTGGGGCTGCGGTCCTGGGGAACGCGGTCAACCTGCTGATCTTCACCTCGGGCCGTCTGACGCCGGAGGCGCCTCCGATCATCGCCACCGGGCCGGCGGGAACGGCAGAAATAATGGCCAATCCGCTGCCCCAGGCGCTGATCCTGACGGCGATCGTTATTTCATTTTCCTTCTTCGCCTTTCTTCTGGTCCTGACCTACCGCGCCTACCAGGAACTGGAGACGGATGACACGGATGAAATGCGGTTCGCCGAACCCCGTGGGCAGACGCTGCCTCCGCTCGAATACTGACGAAAGACCAGCACCTTATGGCGTCGCCCGATACATACCCGGTTGATCTTTCCGCAGCCATGATAACCGTCCCGGTTCATCTGGCCGATTGGCTGGTGGTGGCGCCTGTTGCGTTGTGCATCGCGGCCGGCGCGATATTGATGATGCTGCGCAAGACGACCTGGATGCAGGCCGGAGCGTCCGTCGTCGGGCTCTCGCTGCTTGTCGTCGTCTGCGGCGCGCTACTGGCGCATGTGCTGATCAACGGCACGGTGACGATGACGATGGGCCGCTGGCTGCCGCCCTTCGGCATATCCTTCACCGTCGATATTCTGGGCGCTTCGCTGACATTCGTGGCGTCGATCATTGCGCTGGCGGCGGGTATTTTCGGCGCGGACGACGTGGACAATAGCGGGCGACGCTACGGCTTCTATCCGTTCCTGTTCCTGATGATGGCCGGCGTGATCGGCGCGTTCCTGACCGGCGATATCTTCAACCTCTATGTCTGGTTCGAAGTGCTGCTGATCTCGTCCTTCGGGCTGCTTATCCTGGGCTCGGAGCCGCGGCAGATCGACGGCGCCACCAAATACGCCTTCCTCAATCTGGTCGCCACGACGCTGTTCCTCATTGCGACCGGCTATCTCTACGGCGTTTTCGGCACGCTCAATATGGCGGACATCATGCGCAAGGCGCCCGAGATGAGCGAAACCGCGCCGTTGCTGACCTTGACCGCGATATATTTCATGGCCTTCGGCATGAAGGCCGCGGCCTTTCCGGTAAATTTCTGGCTGCCCGCCTCGTACCACACGCCGCGGATCGTCGTGTCGGCGCTCTTCGCCGGGCTTTTGACGAAGGTCGGCGTCTATGCGCTGCTTCGGGTGCTGATCATGCTGTTCCCGGCCGAACGCGACATGCTCGGCCTGGTCATCGCGATCGTGGCGGCGCTCACCATGGTGTTTGGCGCGCTGGGAGCGCTGGCGCAGACGGACTATCGCCGCCTTCTGGGCTATCTCGTCATTTCCGGCATCGGCGTTATGCTGGCCGGCATCGCGCTCGCCAGCATGGCAGGGCTTTCCGGAACCATATTCTACGCTGTCCACTCGATGATCGTGATGACGGCGCTCTATCTCGTCTGCGGCCTGACGGCGCGCATTGCAGGCGGATTTTCACTGGCCGAACCGGCTGACATCTACCGCTCGCACCTGCCGCTGGCCGCATTGGCGCTGATGCTTCTGTTCGCGGTGTCGGGTTTGCCGCCGTTCTCCGGCTTCTGGCCGAAGGCGGTTCTCGTCAAGGCGTCGCTCGATGTCGGCGAATGGTGGATGGCGGCGGCAATCCTGCTGACAGGCTTTCTGACCACCATCGCAGCCGGGCGGGTCTGGATCCTGGTCTACTGGCGGGCGCGGCAAGAGGCCGACGACGGCGATGCGAGCCTGGTTCGGCTGAAGCCCATGGTGGATTATCTGCCGGTTGCGCTTCTGACAGGCCTGGCGGTGCTTCTCGGCGTTTATCCCGAGCCGTTCCTCGAGATGTCGCAGACGGCCGCCTCGCAGTTGATTCATCCGGCTGCCTATATAGACTCGGTATTTCCGGCGGGAGGCGCTGAATGAGCTTGTTCCTCGTAAATGTTCTGCTTGCCCTGACCTGGGCCGCTATTACAGGCGGCTACAGTTTCCAGAATCTTGCCCTTGGATTTCTTCTTGGCATTTTCGCGCTATCGCTGATCCGCGGGCAGGTCGGGTCGGTCGGCTACTTCTCGCGCGCCATGAAGATATTGAGCCTGACGCTGCTGTTTCTCTATGAACTGGTGCTGTCGGCCGTGAAGGTGGCGATCACCGTGCTGAAGCCCAATATGGACGTCAAGCCGGGAATATTCGCCTATCATCTGAACCTCGAACGCGATATCGAGATCACTCTGCTCGCCAACATGATCACGCTGACGCCCGGCACGCTTTCCGTCGATGTCTCGGATGACAAGAAGATCCTCTACGTGCACGCTATCGACTGCTCGGACCCTGAGGCAAATCGTCGCGACATCGCCAACGGTTTCGAGAGAAAGATCAAGGAGGCGTTCCAATGAGCGGCGCCGAACAGTTCCTCGATTTTGCAATTCTCATCGCCCTCGGATTGCTGTGCGTCTCGCTTTTCCTGACGGTGGCGCGCGTGATCATGGGCCCGACGCTGCCCGACAGGGTTCTGGCGCTCGACATGCTCGTCGCCGTCGCCATCGGCTTCATCGCCGTTATCGGCATAAAGACCGGATATACGCTTTTTGTCGACATCGCCATCGCTTTGGGCCTGGTTGGTTTCCTGGCGACGGTGGCGTTTGCGCGGTTCATTCTCGAACGCGATAATTCGAAGGAAAGTAAAGGCGCAGCAGAACAGCCGGCCGTGAAGGAGAATCACTAGTGGAGGCGTTTTTTACTGTGCTGGTCGCCGTGATGATCATCATCGGGGCCGCATTTTCCCTGATCGCAGCGCTCGGACTCGTCAGGTTTCCGGATGTCTATACGCGCATGCATGCTGCTTCAAAGGCTGGTACATTGGGCTCGGGGGTAGTATTGATAGCGCTCGGCATCTATTCAGATGATATTGGCACGTTGTCGCGATCGATCGCCGGCGTCATATTCTTTCTGCTTACGGCCCCAATCTCGGCTCATTTGCTTGCAAAAGCATCCTACGCTGTCGGATACAGGATGAGCGACTTGTCTGTGGCGGATGAAATGAAAGCGAATGAAAGTAATTCGGAGTTATAGTTTCGTTTTTGTGTATTATTACATTTTACAATGCTAAATTAGCTTTTAATATTTCTAATGTGTAGTTCAAGTTGAGTATCCATGTAATATCGACAAAAAAAAGCCACTTTACTAGATTTAGTAGTTTGAATCCCGTCTAGCAAATGGTATCAGCACCACGGGTGACTGATCGTACGAATCCTTCTGAAGTTTTTGGAAGGTGAAAACTGCCAGAAAATGATGGGGTTTTGGTATCAATCTTAACTAAAATATTTGAGGCGCGAAGAAATGGATGAGGTAGTAACGAATACCAAGGATGATTTCCTGGTAGAGCTCACGGCTGAAGTAGTTGCAGCGTATGTGAGCAATAACGTAGTGCAAACGAGTGATCTCCCGGGGCTTATCGCTAATGTACATTCGGCGTTGGGGTCGACCGCTTCGGGCGAAAACCCAACGACGGAACGGCCGAAACCTGCCGTTCCTGTCCGGAAATCCGTACAGAACGATTATATCATCTGTCTTGAGGACGGCATGAAGTTCAAGTCGCTGAAACGCCACTTGATGACCTATTACAGCCTGACTCCGGATGAGTATCGCGAGAAATGGGGACTGCCGGCTGACTATCCCATGGTCGCTCCGGCTTATGCCGAAGCGCGGTCCCGTCTCGCCAAGGAAATGGGACTTGGCCAGAAACGCAAGGGCGGCAAGTAAAGCCACCCTTTCCGGTCGCGCCCGAAACGATCGGGCCGAATCAAAGCACGTCGTCCTTGTTCGGGTGGCGTGCTTTTTTGATTCCGCAACGGCAAGGCGGCGAACACACTATTCAGCGACATGTGGAATTGAACCCTGCCGCGATGGCGGGGGGCGTCAGGCGGCGACTTTGGCTGCTTCCTGCTTGATGCGCTTGACCATGGCGCGCAACCCGTTGGCGCGCTGCGGCGTCAGGTTCTCGATAAGGCCAAGCCGCGAGAATACATCGTTCTCGTCAAGCTTGACGATCTCGGAAGCGCGTTTGCCGGAATAGGCCGACAGCATGATGGCGACGAGGCCGCGCACGATATGGGCGTCCGAATCGCCCTTGAACCGGATGACGGGATCTTCCGGGTCGGCTTTGTCGACCTCGTAGGTAAGCCAGACCTGGCTGACGCATCCCTGAACCTTGTTCTCGTCGGTCTTGTCGGATTCCGGCATGTCTTCGAGGTCCCTGCCGATTTCGATGACATAGCGATACTTGTCTTCCCAGTCGTCCAGGAATTCGAAGTCCTCGACAAGCTTCTCGTAGGCGATCATGTCATGTCCCTGTTTGGCGGGCGGAAACCGTTCTTTGACCCGTAGATAGCATTATTTACCGCTGCTTCAATCGCCCTCGGCCTGCGCTTCGCGGATCAGCGCGGCGACGCTGTCTTCATCGTCGCCGAATTCAGGCAGTTCGATTGCCGAAAGGTCGGCGATATCGGGGCAGGCCGAGGGATTTTCCGCGCAAAACGCGGTTATGTTGCCTGCCAGTTCCCGGGCCTTGAGGACATATTCGATGGCTTCGCCGTCAATCGGCGCCGGATTGGCGAAAAATTGCAGACCGCCCCTGTCCTCTGCAATCATCATCAGGCAGAGGGAGAACCAGAACGCCAGTTTGATCAAAAAACGCATGAAATTGCCCGGCCAGCGCCCCGAATCTAAAGTTCGTTACATCCTGCAGCTCGCATTTATCGAACTTCTGGTTCGACAAGGGCACTAGCAAGAAAATGATACCAGTGTGGTTTACGGATTTGAAGTTCCTGCATGAGGCAGCTGCTACATTGCAAGGAACTTCAAATCCACCACGCCAGTTTCGCGATCCTTTCCGCTCTGGCAGCGATTCATGAACAATCCCTTTCAGGGCTTGTTTATTCGTTCAAACTTTAAGTGTTTACCTTATCCATTCCTTAATCACGCCGTGTCATTCTGGGCTGAATTCAAGTGTTTTTGAGTCACACGTAGAGCGTATGCCTGTATTGCAATCCGGTTTCGAGCGTCTATTGCGAGCAGTTTTCGGTTGGTCGGACCTGCCGGGCGGGAAGGACCACGAGCGGAATTCCCGCCGGCGTCTGAACCTGTGCCTCCTGTGCGTGATTCTGGCGAGCCTGCCGGTCCTGCCAATAGCGCTGCTGATGCTGCCTCTTGGCGAAATCATCGCGGCCGGTCTGATGGCGACGGCGGCCGGCGCCGCTCTCATCCTTGGCTTTGTGCTGCAGACGGGCAGGACCGTTGCCGGTGGAATGGCGGCCCTTTTGTGGTGCGGCGGCGCCGTCGCCGTGCTCGCCGCGCTGACAGGAGGCGCGTTTTCTCCGTTTCTTTTCTGGGCCCTTGCGTTGCCTCTGGCAGCAATGGATGTGCGGCCCGCGCGTTCGACTGCGACGGCGTCCGTGCTCGCCATGAGCGCAACGATCATCGCCGCGGCAAGTCTGCATCTGCTTGCGCCCCGGACCGGACCCTACGGCCCCGGCAATGGTTATGTTCTCGTTTTCGCTCTTGCGGTTCTTGCCTTCTACGTAGCGTTGCGCGCGCTCGGTCTCGGGAGCGCCGGCGCTGTCGCGACGAAAGCCGATGCGGGCGACGAGCAGCATGCCGAGCCGCGAAAGATCGTAAACAGACGTCTGCCCGGACTGGCGGGCGTTCATGACGCTGCGGGGCATTTCCTCGATACGCGCGGGGCAGATCTGGACGGCGTCGAAAAGGCAGTTGGCGTGCTGAAGGGAAGCCGCTTCATCGATCATATTCATGTCTCTGACCGGATCGCTTTCCTGCAGGCGGTCGACCGCCTACGCGTCGCCGATGGAACGGCGTCAGTCGCCGTGCGGCTTCGAAAAGCGGACGCGTCGCACGAACTCATGCGCGTGATGATCGAACTGTCCGCCCGGCGCGATGCGACCGGCGTGATGACGGGCTTCGAGAGCCATACGAGACTGGAGCAGGCGCCGTTTGAAGCTGAAGGCCTGGAGGACGCCCGGATCCGGATTATGGCGAGCCTCGCGGACGAACTGAAGACGCCGCTGAACGCAGTGCTTGGCGACGTGCGGCGCGATGCAAGCGATGCCGATTACGCCAGGCGTGTCGCGCAATCGGGAGAGCGTCTGCAGACCGTGCTCGACGACATGCAGGACGCAGTCCGTCTTCACCGCGGCGACTATGCAGCCGAATGCGGCCTCGTCGACATGCGCGAGGTGGTCGGCGCATGCGAGGCGATGGTGCAAGCGGCAGCGCAGGACAAGCAAATTGTTTTGACCGCACGGGTTGCGCGCGGTCACAAGGGACTGACCGCTTCGAAGCGCGCGATGGAGCAGATCGTAATGAACCTCCTGTCGAACGCGCTCAAATACACGCCGCCTGGCGGCGCGGTCACGCTGGATGTCGAGAGCCGGGAAGACCGGACCGTTTTCAGGGTCAGCGACACCGGCGACGGCATACCGGATACGGATTTGCCGATGGTCGGTAATCCTTTCTTTCAGGTTCGGCGCCAGAATCATCCCCGGAACGAGGGAATCGGCCTCGGCCTGTACCTGGTGAAGGGCCTGGCGTTAGCCCATGACGGGCGTTTCAGCGTCGAAAGCGACGCGGCGCAAGGCACGACCGTCACTATCGATCTGCCGAACGCCGGTCCCTTGACCGCACGGGACGGGGTCCGACATGGTGGTTGGCCGGACCTGCCGCCGGATTCGGCAGGCAAAGAGGAAAAATCAGGGGAGATGCGTTATGGCCACGCGAAATCGGCCTGATAAACGAATGAGCGAAGCCGGTTTCATCAGACGGATGGCCGGATCGACCGGAAAGACAATTACCCGGCATCCGTCGCTGGCGGCGGGAACCGTTGCGTTTGCGGTCGCGTTTGGCTTCGTGACCGTCAATGCGACCCAGTTCCAGCCGGGCGAGCATCCCGCGCCGTTTTTCGACACGCGCAAGCCGCCGGTTCAGAAACTGGTCGCGAACAGCGACGATATTCCCGTTCCCGTCCGCAAGGTTGCAACCTATCGCATCGAACAGCAGGACCCGGTGCGCACCGCAAGCATTCCGACGCCGCGTCCGCAACTCGAAAATCCGATTTCCGAGATGCAGAAGACGCTCGGTCGTCTCGGTCTCTATGAGGGCGAACCCGACGGCATTCTAGGGCCGCAAACCAGGGACGCCATCATGGCCTACCAGAAACAGGCGAGCCTGGACGCTACCGGCAAGGTGTCCGACGAATTGCTGGTGCATGCGCGCATACGCAGCCTGACTTCTGTCGCTACGCCGCGTCCGAAGCCGGCGCAAACCGCGACGCCGGCGGCCAAGCCTCGCGCGACGACGATTGAGGAGACCATCGAGGCGACGAGCGAGAAAACTGGCCAGGTTGGCCGCGCGACGCTGGATCCAGCCCCCATTCCCGCCGCGTCTCCCGATCTGGTCAAGAATATCCAGACCGGCCTCAGCAAACTCGCCTACGCCGATATCGAGATCGACGGCGTCGCCGGCCAGGAGACGACGAAAGCGATCCGCGATTTCCAGAAACATTACAACCTTCCGGTTACCGGCGCTCCGGACGAAATCGTCCTTATGAAGCTCAAGGAAATCGGGGCGCTCTAATGCGTCTGACAACCGCAGTGTGGACCAGCGCGCTTGTCCGGCGGCTGTTCGGCGACGGCGATTACGCCGTGATCGAGCGACGTGGCGCAGCCGAGGCGGGGGCGGTGTTCATTCGCGTTCGCCATCGGGACGGCACGGCGACGCTGCTTGCGCCGGCGCCGCAGGCGATTTTCGACGAGAAAAAGCCGCAGGATCGCGTGTTCGAGCGGCGCCTGTCCGCTGTCGCCGACGAAGATGTCGACGCATTGCTTGAACGCGAAGCCCGGTTCGATCCCGATCTCTGGATCGTGGAACTGGAGACCGAGCGGCCGGAAAACTATCTGGATATCATGCCCGACTGAAGGACTTGTCCGCTGCCGGCGCGGCTCCGCTCACCGGCGCCGCATGGTGGCGATCGGCCGTTGGCAAGGGGCGATCGCCCGTCTCCATGACCTGGCGGGTGTGGCGTGTGCGGTTGTCCCTTAGCGGCGGATTGGCGTTCCGCCAGGCGGTGACCTTCCGGCGGCTGATTTCAGGGTCGCATTCCGCGAGGAGGAGCGCAGCGTGGCTTTCGTCGCCCTCGACAGTCTGCAGATGCCAAAAGACCGCTTCAAGCGTCGCAATGATCTGAGCGTCGCCCAGTCCAAGCGCCTGCAGGGTCATGGCGAGCTGACGCCCGGAGCCGTCCATCAGGATGCGTTCTGCCAGCGCCGCCGTTGACTGCAGCCGATCAGCGAGCGCGTTCGAAAAACGCGTGCGATCGCCCAGCGCCGCGGCTTCGACGAGAGCATCGACGGCGACCGGCGCTGCGGTCGGTTCGGGCAGGGCGAGTTCGCTTGCCCGCAACGGTCGGCTGACCAGGGCCTTGAGTTCCGTGCGGACCCGCTCTTCGGTGGCCGACGGCGCGGCCTCCTGCCTGAAGCGGCTGCGCAAGGCGTCCTCGACGGGGGCGGACAGGAAGGACCGGCGGGCGATCGCCCTGACCTTGGAAAGCTCCAGCGTGGCGGCGAGCTCGACGAGCACGTCGTCCTGAAGCGACAGGCCGAAGGCGAGAAACGGGGCGGAGATTTCGAGGGGAGCGCGAACGATGGTGATCGCGACGTCGTGCGGCACGTCTGCAAGGCGGCTGAGAGCCGCCGAGGCAGTGCGTCGGGCTTCATCGGACGCGAATTCGAACAGCGCCACGAAAAGCTTCGAAAATTGCGCCTTCTCGCGCTCCGCCGGTCGCTGGACGGCTTCGTAACCAGCCACGGCGGCAAGCAGGGCAGAGTCCTTCTTGCCCGATACGCCGGCTCTCTCAAGGTCGCGAAAACGATCCAACACAACACCCAATACGCAGTACTATCGATGTCGCAAATTAGAGAAAAACCTTTATAAAACTATTAACTATGTTCTCTCTTTCACGCTGAATCGAGGAAATGCGGCAGCGCTCTTTTGCCGCCTCCGGGCTGAAATCAGCTCTCTGGCGCCGGGCTGCAGTCCGCGTCGGCCAGGAACTGTCTGGAAATTTCCTCCCAGCTTGGATCGGGCGAGACCGTGCGCAGGGCAAGATAGCCTTCATTGCCGGGATATTCGATCAGCACGGCGTCCGTCAGGATGTCCGGCAGGTTCTTGCGATAGCGCGTCATCTGGCGCGGCGTTGCAATGACCACGTCAAGCCCTTGATCCGTGCTGCTGCGGTCGTTCATGCTGTAGATCTCGTCCGACGCGGGATTGAAGATCGCCAGCGACCAGTATGGATTTTCGCTTTCCGAACTCACGCGCACCGGTTGGTCGGAGATATCGAAGCGGCAGATGGCGCTGCGGACGAACGGGTTGCTGTAGGACAGCAGGCTTTCGCGGCCCGGGGGAAGAACGTGGAAGAAGTTCGTCGGCCCCAGGGCTTCGATCTGCTTCCAGGCGTTGCGATCGGCGTAACGCGGGATCGCCATGATGATGACGATGTGGAGCAGCGCGGCTCCGACCAGCCCGGCAAGCAGCAGGAAGAGCGCCCTAAGCATCGTCGCAGCCCAGACGTTCGATTTTCGGCATTTCCAGCTCTTCCAGCCGCGTGCTGCCTGCTGTCGGCGTGTCGAACAGGGTGAGGATAAGTCGGAAATGTTGCGGCGCGCCGTCAATAGCCATCCAGTTGCCAGCCGAAGGCGTCCGGTCGAGGACGATGGTGAACAGGCCGTCGCCGTCGCGGGTGACCTCATGCGAATGGAAGGCGTAAGGGAAGGGACCGTCGACGGCGTACAGCCGGTCTTCCGCGTCGGTCATGTGCAGGCTCCAGAAGCGGGCCGGCGGCGTTTTGCCGCCGACGACGTAGCTGCAGTTCCCGCGCAAGCGCTGCCCTGAATCATCATTGTCTGCGACGAAGACCAGACCTTCGGCGCCGGCGAGCAGAACCTTGCCTGCCCGCGCCCTGTGCGCCTTGGCGTAAGGGTCGGCGTTTTTGGTGTGCGCTACAGGCCAGGCTTTCCATGCGCCGATCTCGATGGACCCGAAGCCGACCGTTGCCTTGAGCGCGTAGACAGCGCTGAACGTCGCGCCGGCGAAGGCGATGACGAGCACGATTGCTATCGACAGGGGTACGCGAAACATCCCTCGTCAGCGTCTCACTTCAGCGGAGCGCTGCGGTTCGACGGTCAGTTGCGGGGCATTCTCGAAATCCTCGACGAGCGCGCGCAGAATGTCGGTCGTTTCCCTGGACATGAAGCGCGGCCGCTGGATGATATCGCCGTTCTCGCCCTCAAGACCGGCGTCGGCCACCGTCGCCGGCGCCGCCGCGCCGTCGGGAAGCGGATCGTCGATATAGGGGATCGGCCGCAATTCTATGCCTTGATGCGCGTAGGTCATGACCTGTTTGAACGTCATGGCCGGCAGCGAACCCCCGGTCATCCGGTTTGTGGTGGTGAAATCGTCGTTCCCAAACCACACTGCAGTGGTGAAATTGCCAGTAAAGCCGATGAACCAGCCGTCGCGATAGGCCTGGGTGGTGCCGGTCTTACCTGCGGTTCGGATATTGTCGAGCTTCGCCCGGCGACCCGTTCCCCATTCGGGAATCTGCACCAGGATTGAGTTCATCGACCGCGTCGCCTCGACAGAAAGCACCCGCTTGCGCGGCGGCGCGTCGACCGCGTGATCGTAAAGAACCTCGCCGTCGTAGTTGATGATCTGGGTTATGCCGTGCCGGTCCGACGAAATGCCGCCGGCGGGAAACACCGCGTAGGCCGTGGCCTGGTCAAGCACGGTCACCTCCGACGTGCCGAGCGGCATGGTCTTGTCGGTCCGCACGGGCGATTCCACACCAAAACGTCGCGCCGTCTCGGCGATCGCCGGGGTGCCGAGATGATCGCGGGCGAGACGGACCGGTATCGTATTGACGGATTTGACCAGCGCCCGGGTGAGATCGACCCGGCCGGAATAGCCGCGTCCGTAGTTGCGCGGCGACCAGCCGTTCCAGGTGATTGGCGCGTCGCTGATGCGCGATTCCGGCGTGAAGCCGTTTTCCATCGCCGTCGCGTAGACATAGACCTTGAAGGAGGATCCCGGCTGCCGCAACGCATTGGCGGCTCGATTGAACTGGCTCTCGCCGTAATCGCGCCCGCCGACCATGGCGCGGACCGCGCCGCCATTCTCGATCATCACAATGGCGCCCTGGTTGACGCGGTAGCGCTTGCCGTAGCGTCTGAGGCCGGATTCCAGCGCCTCTTCGGCGGAGCGCTGCAGATTGGGATCGAAGGTGGTGCGCACGATCAGCGAGTGCTGGTCCATCCGCCCGGCGATCTTCTTGACTTCCTCGAAAGACCAGTCGAGGAAATAGTCCGGCGTGTCGGCGCTGTCGCGGTCGACGACGTTGGCGGGGTTGCGGCGGGCGCCGATGACCTGGCCCTCGGTGAGGAACCGGCCCTGAACCATATTGGTCAGCACTTCGTTGGCGCGGGCGCGGGCCGCCGGCAGGTTGATGTGCGGGGCGTAGCGGGCAGGGGCCTTGAACAGGCCGGCGAGCATGGCCGCTTCGGCAAGCGTGACTTCCGTGACGTCCTTGCCGAAATAGTAGCGCGACGCGGCCGCGATGCCAAAGGTGCCGCCGCCCATATAGGCGCGGTCGAGATAGAGGCGCAGAATTTCCTTTTTCGGCAGATTGGCTTCCAGCCAGATCGCGAGAAACGCCTCGTTGACCTTGCGCGTGATCGTGCGCTCATTGGTCAGAAACAGGTTCTTGGCAAGCTGCTGGGTGATCGTCGAGCCGCCCTGGACTACGGAATTGGCCTTGACGTTTTCGGTCATTGCGCGCGCCAGGCCCATGGCGTCGATGCCGTAATGGAAGAAGAAGCGGCGGTCTTCGGTCGCCAGAACCGCGTTGATAACGTGATCCGGCAGTTCCTCGACAGGCACGGAATCCTCGTGGATGATGCCCCTGCGGCCGATTTCGGCGCCGTAGCGATCGAGGAACGTCACGGCGAAATCGTCCTGTTCCGCCCAATTGCCGTGGGTGTGTTCGAAGGCCGGGAGGGCGAGCGCCAGCATGACCACCGCGCCAGCTGTGCCGAGCGTCATCGCCTCGCCGAGGACTTCGAACACGGCCCTCTTGAAACCGCGCATGCGAAAGCGCATGAAGAAGATATTGGATCTATCCCAGAACGACAGAAGCCCGGCCCCGGCCGACCAGAGCGTGGAATCGATCCAGGAATCGATGCGCAGCAGCAGTTTTCTGCTGGAACGCGGTCTGTCGGCGCCGTTAAAAGGATCCTGCACCCTGCTTGTCCCGTTTGAAGCCTCCGGCAGGCTTGTTTCTCAAGCCATAATCCGGCCAGTCTATTGCATGTCCCGTTTGAAAAGAACATGGGGTTTCTCACATTGTATTTATTAACCCCTGCAGAAGTATAAACAGGACAAATCAAGGTTGAGTGAACCATTCTGGAAGACAACACGGCTTGAAGACATGGACCAGAGGCAATGGGAAAGCCTCTGCGACGGCTGTGGTCGTTGCTGTCTCAACAAGCTTGAAGACTGGGACACCGGCGAAATCGCCTGGACGAATATCGCCTGCAGGCTGCTCGACCAGAACAGTTGCCGCTGCAGCAATTACGACGATCGCCAGTCAGAGGTGCCGGACTGCATCGGCCTGACGCCGCAGACCGTGCGGCAGCTAAGTTGGCTGCCGCCGACTTGCGGCTATCGGCTGGTCGCCGAAGGCCGCGATCTCTATTGGTGGCATCCGCTGGTTTCCGGCGATCCCGACAGCGTCCACGCCGCCGGCGTTTCGGTGCGTGGACGAACCGTTTCGGAAGAGGGCCTGGACGTTGAAGACTACGAGGACTTCATCGTCGACTGGCCGTTCGAGGATGTGGACGAGGACTGAGCGTTCTAGCCAAACGTCTTGGCCAGATGGTCTGAAATGACGGCTTTCAGCTCCAGCCCCTCGACATCCTGGAACGGCAGATCCTCCGTCCCGAGATAGGCTTTCTGGTTCATGGCGGTCCAGGCGTTGACGGCGAGACGGTATTTGCCCGACGGGTCGATATCGTGATCGGCGACGTGCACATAGTCGCCCGTGCGGCCTTCAAGATCCTTTGCCGCGAACTGGTTGGCGCGCGCGAGCATGGGCAGAAGCTGATCGCCGCTGACCTCCGCGACCTGCAGGCCGCCGCCAAACCGTACGAAAGCGTTGAAATCGAAGCGGCTGAGGGGGCCTTGCGACAGGGGCGCGCCGAAGGTCGTGTGGCCGATCATGGCGATATCCGCCCCGGTCGCCTGCCGCATAGCCTCGGTGGCCTGCAGGATCGAGTTGTGGACGTCGAAACTCTGCGGAATGTCGGCGATGATTTCCTTGTCCTCGTCGGTGAGGTGCTCGCTCATCTGGGTCGCCACCACGTCTGCCAGAGCCGCGTCGCCGGCGACCGGCTCCACCGCCTCGCTGCGGTAGCGGGTCGTCACGCCGTCGGGGCCCTTGAACAGCTCCAGTACGCCGATCTGGGTTCCCCAGCTTGCACCGTGAAAATAGGGGACGCCCTTGTGGTTCATCGCGAAATCGAGGTGGTCATGCGCGCCCTGGATGACGGAGCTCTCCGGCAGGCTGTCGATGAAGGTCTTGTCGGCGCTGACGCCGGCATGGCTCATGATGACCTTGAGGTCCGCGTCGGCGCCGGCGTCCGGCAGCGCGTCTGAGACGAATTGCGCGGTGTCGAGGAATGTCAGCGTGTCGCGCGCAGGCTTGCGGTAAACAAAGGGATTGGTCGCGGCGAGCCCGAGCAGCGAAATGTCGACGCCGCCAAGGCCCAGGCGATCGGACACCGGCGCGAAGAAGCGGCCCGTGCGTTTGTCGAGCAGGTTCGAGATGACGCTGACGCCAGCCTGATCAGCCTTGGCGACAAAGGTCGACATGTCGTCATAAATCGCGACTTCGTGGTTGCCGAGATTGATCACCACCGGCATTTCGGCGGCGAGCGCTGACAAAAACGCCCATTCGGCGAGGCCTCCCGAGCGTGTGCAGACAACGTTGCCGCGCTCGAAAATGTCGCCGTTGATGAGAACGGCCGAGGGAACGCCAGCGTCGTCGCGCAAAGTCTTCAGTTGCTCAAGCAGGGCGGGCAGGCGCGCGTAAGGCGCATGCAGGTCGGCGATCGTGAAAAGCACGGCGTCTGCTTGCGTGTTGGCGAAAGCGAAACCGGGAGCGGCTGCCGCGGCGCTTGCGGCGAGAAGGCCCTTCAGAACATGGCGACGGTCGAGGACGAAAGAAGATTTCAGCATCAAAAGCTCCTGATACGGATCGTAGGAAAAAAGCGATAATTCCCGTTCACCAAAAACATTTCCGTGACACGATGATGAAGGCGGTGCGCCTTAAGAACCGATTTGCCCGGAACGTCTGCCCGCCCGCCTGCGACCCTTGATCGCAAGCGGCATCATAATACACATTGACGTGGAGGATGCATCTATCGCGGCCATTCATGTCGAGTTCAGCCAAGGTCGCGTAGACAGGGGACAACACAGCGGGACGTTCAGGAAAAACTTGGACGCAACCGGCCCGCTTATAGTACACCAGAACCAGTTTCAGGCCGCGACCACAGGTCCGGCCAGACGAGCAGGGCAATTATGAGACATTACAGACGGGTGATTTTTGCGATTGCGGCGATGCTCGCCGCTTCCGCCCTTACAGGACAGGCTCTTGCACAGAACCGCGCCGATTGTTCGCGCGCGGCCTCGCGCGTGGTCGCCCAGACCGGCGGGCAGTTGCTGTCGGTGCAGACGGCCAAGAACGGCAACCAGGTGGTCTGCCGGGTAACGGTGCTTGCAAGCGATCAGAGCGGCAAACGCCGCACCAAGAAGACCATAACAGTCAGGCCCTGACGGGGCATGACGGTCGTTTCAACGAAAGAGAAATCATGCGGATACTTGTAGTAGAGGATGACAGGGATCTGAACCGGCAGCTCTGCGAGGCCCTGGAAGAGGCGGGTTACGTCGTCGACAAGGCCTTTGACGGCGAGGAGGGGCATTTTCTTGGCGACACCGAGCCCTATGACGCCGTGATTCTCGATATCGGCCTGCCGGAAAAGGATGGCATCACTGTTCTGGAGGAGTGGCGCGAGAACGACCGGACCATGCCGGTGCTGATGCTGACGGCGCGCGACCGCTGGAGCGACAAGGTCGCCGGCATCGACGCCGGCGCCGACGATTACGTCGCCAAGCCCTTCCACGTGGAAGAGGTGCTGGCGCGACTGAGAGCGCTGATACGCCGCGCCGCCGGCCTTGCGTCGTCGGAGATCGCCTGCGGTCCGCTGCGTCTCGACACGCGCGGCGCCAAGGTGACCGTCGACGGAAGGGCGCTGAAACTGACCTCCCACGAATTCCGCTTGCTCGCCTATCTGCTGCACCATGTCGGAAAGGTGGTGTCGCGCACGGAACTGGTGGAACATCTCTACGACCAGGATTTTGACCGGGATTCCAACACCATCGAGGTGTTCGTCGGGCGTCTGCGCAAGAAGATCGGCATCGACATGATCGAGACGATCCGCGGACTCGGCTACCGGATCCAGGCGCCCGCCGATGGCGGACAATAACGCCAAGGCGCAGTCGCTCACCGCCCGAGTGCTGACGATCGCGACCGTCTGGGCCGTGATCGCCCTGGTGGTGATCGCCGTGCTGATATCGACGCTCTATCGCAACAACGCAGAACGCGCCTTTCGCGAAGTCCTGCTTGCGCGCCTTTACAATCTCATCAATTCGGTCTCGGTTGGCGAGGACGGACAACTCGGCGGCGAGGTGCAGCTGGGCGATCTCGGGTTTTCGCAACCCGACAGCGGCCTCTACTGGATCGCTGATATCGTCGACGGCGACGACACGGACCGCCTTACGTCTCCATCCATGGGCACGCTGCAGATCGACGTGCCTTCCGCGGGCGAAATCCCGTTCAACGCGCGATACGAACGATTCTACCCGACGATTGACAGCAACGGCCATGAAATCGTCGTGGCCGAAACCGAGATCGTGCTGGAAGGCGGCACGATCGCACGATTCAGGGTAACGGGAAGCCAGCATGCGGTGGATGGCGACGTCGCCGCGTTTTCGCATCGTCTCTATCTGTATCTCGGGCTGTTCGGTGTGCTCAGCGTCTTCGTCAACGGTTTCGCTATCCTGTATGGACTACGCCCGCTCGACGCCGTCAAGCGCGCGCTGGAGGACATCCGAACGGGCAAGACAGAGACGCTGACCGGCCATTTTCCCAGGGAAATCGTTCCGCTGGCGGCGGAGGTCAACGCGCTTATCGACAACAACAAGCGGATCGTCGAGCGGGCGCGCATGCAGGTCGGCAATCTGGCGCATTCCCTCAAAACACCGATCGCCGTGCTGCTCAACGAAACCCGCGGGATGAAGCCGGAACAGGCGACGCTGGTCAGCGAACAGGCGCGGGCGATGCAGCAGCAGGTCCAGCACTATCTCGACCGGGCGCGCATCGCCGCGCAGCAGAACTCATTGCTCGTACGAACTGACACCGCCGAGGTTCTGGAGCGGCTGACCCGGGTCATGCGCCGGCTTAATCCCGATACCGAGTTCGATCTCGCGCTGCCGGAGGGCGCGCCGCAGCTCGCCATGGAACAGCACGATGTCGAAGAGATTCTCGGCAATCTGCTGGAAAACGCCGCAAAGTGGGCTAACGGCAAGGTTTCGATTACAGCAGAAGCGCCCGAGAAGATCAGGAGCGGCTCTGGTCAGAGGCCGCTGATGGATATACTCATCGACGACGACGGCCCCGGCATGCCGGAAGACCAACTCGAAGAGGCGCTGAAACGCGGCAAGCGACTGGACGAGAGCAAGCCCGGAACGGGGCTCGGCCTTTCGATCGTCAGCGAGATCGCCGGCGAATACAAGGGCGCGTTCAAGCTGGAGCGCAGCGCGCTTGGCGGATTGCGCGCCCGCCTGTCGCTTCCGGTTGCGGTTCGGTGAACGCGATCAAAACACGGCCACATTGATGGTCTAAAGAGCAACTCTTACCGGTCAGTCGATGCGAAGGCCCTTTCCAATGAAGCCATTGCCGCTTGTATTCGCCAGTATCATCGCCGTTTCCGGATGCGCCGCATCCGGGAACGAGACGAGTGCGCCCAATGCCTTCTGGCCACAGAGCCAAGGTGACAACGCGGCGCTCGCCGCGTTCCAGGGCGGGATCATCGATCCGCAGGTCTCCGCCACGTTGAGCCGGAACGACCGGGCGCGGGCGCTGGAGGCCGAATATCGCGCGCTTGAACTCGATTCGGCCGGAAAGGTTATCACCTGGCAGGGCAAGAAGGACGGCGTCGGCGGCGAAGTCTACGCCGGGCAGAGCTATATCGTTGGCTCGCAGCACTGCCGGCAGTTGCATCACACCGTCAACCAGAATGGCGCAAGCACCGCCTCGCGGGGCGCCGCTTGCCGCGACGAGAACGGCAACTGGGCGCCGCTGGGCTGACGCCTGGCGTTTTCCAAACGCGCTTCGACAGCGGTCGCCGCGACCGCTTCACCCCGACAGCGACAATTTTGCATTTTTCATTGGAGTCATTCTAGGTTATCGGCTTGCTGACGAGAACGTAAGCTGAGAAACCGCCCACCGGTACACCGCGCCGCAAGCCCTGTTTTCGCAAAGAACGGGACCCTATGTAACCAAGATGCTGTTCTGGATATTCGCCGCACTGATGACGGTCGCTGTCGCGATTGTTCTGCTCGCTCCGGTCATGCGGCGGGAAACGCGCGGCGTTGCGGATCGTGATTTCGACGCCGAGGTCTATCGCGACCAGTTGTCCGAGATTGAACGGGATATCGAATCGGGCCTGATATCGGCCGAAGAGGCGGAATACGCCCGCGCCGAGGTGGGTCGACGGCTGATCAAGGCTTCGCGCGGCGCGGACGCGACGAGGAAAGCTGGCGGCGGCGCGGCGCGCATCACCGGATGGGTGGTTGTCATCGCCTTGCCGCTGATCGCCATCGGTGGATATTTGTCGCTCGGCAGCCCGGGCACGCCGGCGCTGCCCTTGTCGGCGCGCATGCAGGCCACGCCCGAAAACGCCGATCTCGCCATGCTGATCAAGCGCGCCGAGGACTATCTGGCAAGCAATCCCGACGATGGCCGCGGCTGGGACGTGCTGGCGCCGATCTATCTTGAGAGCGGTCGCATCGCCGACGCCGAAATCGCCTATGCGAACGCCATACGGCTGCTCGGATCGTCGGCGCAGCGGCAGGTTGGGCTCGGACAGGCGTTGTTTGCGAAGTCCGGCGGCATCGTGACCGCGGAAGCCCAGGCGGCTTTCGGCGAAGTTCAGAAATTTGCGCCCGGCGAGCCCTTTTCGGCCTATTTTCTTGCGCTGGGTCTGGCCCAGGAAGGACGAAGGCAGGAAGCGGCGGCCGCGTTTCGCGCGATGGTTGACAATGCGCCGGCCGACGCCTCCTGGTTGCCGGCCGTACGGCGGCAACTGGCCGAACTCGGGGACGGCGCGGCTCCCGAGCAGACGCTGCCCGGCCCAACGCGGGAAGACGTGGCGGCGGCCGAAGAGATGACCGACGAGGAACGCGGGCAGATGATCGAAGGCATGGTCGCCTCGCTCGACGCGCGGCTGCGCGACGAACCTGACGATCTGCAGGGTTGGAAGCGGCTGATCCGCTCCTACATGGTGCTCGGACGCCCGGGCGACGCCGAAGGCGCGCTCGAGCGCGCGCTGGCGGCGTTCGATGGCGAAACAGACGCAATGCGGGAACTGCAGGAAGCGGCGATCGAAGCGGGCGTGCAGCCGGAGGAACGGGTCCAATGACGCGCAAACAGAAACGGCTATCCCTGATCGCAGGCGGTCTCTGCGTGATCGGCGTCGCCGTGTTGCTGGTGATGTTCGCGCTCAGCAGCCAGATCGCCTATTTCCAGTCTCCGACGGATATCGCGGAGGGCGCGGCCCCGCCGAACCAGCGCATCAGGCTTGGCGGTCTTGTGGTGGACGGATCGGTGAATCAGGGGGAAGGCGCGGAGGTGAGCTTCGGCGTGACCGACACCGCCAACACCGTCGAGGTCGTCTATAACGGTATTTTGCCGGATCTTTTCCGGGAAGGGCAGGGCGTGGTCGTCGAGGGGATATTCGAGGCCGGCAATCCGGTGTTCCTGGCCGACAGCGTGCTTGCAAAACATGACGAGACCTATATGCCCAAGGAAGTCGCTGACTCCCTGAAGGAGCAAGGCGTCTGGCAGGGGAACTGACAGGTGATCATTGAACTTGGACATTACGCCCTCGTTCTGGCTCTGGCGGCGGCGATTCTGCAGTCGGTAGTCCCGATCATTGGCGTGCGCCGATCCGACGAGGGCCTGATGGCGATGGCGCCGGTCGCGACAATGGCGACGCTTGCGCTGGTGCTGTTTTCCTTCTGCGTGCTGACCTGGTCTTATCTGACGTCAGATTTTTCGGTCGCAAACGTCTGGGAAAACTCGCATTCGCTGAAGCCGCTGATCTACAAGTTCTCCGGGGTCTGGGGCAATCACGAAGGCTCGATGCTGTTGTGGGTGCTGATCCTGGTGCTGTTCAGCGCGCTGGTCGCCGGTTTCGGACGCAACCTGCCGGCGGAACTCAAGGCCACGGTGCTCGCCGTTCAGGCCTGGATCGTGACGGCCTTCCTGCTGTTCATCCTGATGACGTCGAACCCGTTTCTGCGGCTGGCGCCGGCGCCGGCGGAAGGGCAGGACCTCAACCCCATCCTGCAGGATCCGGGCCTCGCGATCCATCCGCCGCTGCTTTATCTCGGCTATGTCGGCTTCTCGATCAGCTTTTCCTTCGCTGTCGCGGCGCTGATCAACGGCCGCATTGACGCCGCCTGGGCGCGCTGGGTGCGGCCCTGGACGCTGGCCGCCTGGACAGCGCTGACCGCCGGCATCGCCATGGGCTCCTACTGGGCCTATTACGAGCTTGGCTGGGGCGGCTGGTGGTTCTGGGATCCCGTGGAGAACGCCTCTTTCATGCCGTGGCTCGCGGGCACTGCGCTGCTGCATTCGGCGCTGGTGATGGAAAAGCGGGAGGCGCTGAAAATCTGGACGATCCTGCTTGCAATCCTGACATTTTCGCTGTCGCTGCTGGGCACTTTCCTCGTGCGCTCCGGCGTGCTGACGTCAGTACATTCCTTCGCGACTGACCCGCAGCGCGGCATCTTCATTTTGTGCATCCTGGCGATCTTCGTCGGCGGCGCGCTGACGCTTTTTGCGCTGCGCGCCGGAACGCTTTCGCAAGGGGGGCTGTTCGCGCCGATTTCGCGCGAGGGCGCGCTGGTTCTCAACAATCTGTTCCTGACGACGGCGGCGGCGACGGTTCTGACCGGGACGCTTTATCCGCTGGTGCTGGAATCGTTGACCGGCTCTAAGATTTCCGTCGGCGCGCCGTTCTTCAACCTGACCTTCGGCCCGCTGATGGTTCCGCTGCTGTTCATCGTGCCATTCGGGCCGCTGCTTGCCTGGAAGCGCGGCGACCTGTGGGCGGTCACGCAGCGCCTCTATCTTGCGGCGGGCCTCGCGCTCGTCACCGCGCTGGCGGTTCTCTGGTTCACGACCGGCGCGCCGGTGCTCGCCGCCTTCGGCGTTGCGCTCGGTGTCTGGCTGATCGCCGGAAGCCTGACCGACCTGGCTCTTCGCGCGGGATTTGGCCGGGCGGCGCCTTCTGTCTTCCTGCGCCGCCTCGTCGGGCTGCCGCGCTCGGCTTTCGGCACGGCGCTGGCGCATTTCGGACTTGGCGTAACGGTGATCGGCGTCGTCGCCTCCACGGTCTTTTCCACCGAACTCGTCACCCGCATGAAGCCGGGCGACGTGGTCGAAGCCGCCGGTTACGAACTGGCCTTCGACGGTTTGCAGCCGGCGGTCGGTCCCAATTTCACGGAATTGCAGGGGCGCTTTACGGTGACGAAAGACGGGCGCGCGATTGGCGACATCACATCGGCGAAGCGGCTCTATACGGCGCGGCGTATGCCGACCACGGAAGCCGGCATCATGACGCGCGGCTTCAGCCAGCTTTATGTGTCTCTTGGGGACGAGGGCGAGGACGGAACCGTAGTTGTGCGGGTGTGGTGGAAATCGTGGATCACCTTCATCTGGTTCGGCGCGGTGATCATGTCGATCGGCGGCTGCATATCGTTGCTTGACCGGCGATTGCGCATCGGCGCGCCCACCCGAAGCCGCGCGGCAAAGCCTGCAGCGTACCCGGAGCCGGCCGAATGACGACGCTTGTTCGACAGGCGCTGCTGGTTCTGCTGCTGTTGATCGGGTCCGCCGGGCAGGCGTTCGCCGTCACCCCCGACGAAATGCTCGACGATCCGGCGCTGGAACAGCGCGCGCGTGCGATTTCCGCCGGGCTGCGCTGTCTTGTCTGCCAGAACCAGTCGATCGACGATTCCGACGCGGAACTCGCCCATGATCTGCGGGTGCTTGTGCGTCAGCGCCTTGTGGAGGGCGACAGCGACGAGGAAGTGATCAACTATGTCGTCTCGCGCTATGGCGAGTTCGTGCTGCTGAGACCCCGGCTCACGGCACAGACGATCGCGCTCTGGTCGACACCGGCGATATTGCTGGCGATCGGGCTGATCTGGCTGGTCGCCTCGATCCGGAGGCGCGCTGCGACAGCCTCCGGCGCGCTGCTTTCCGACGATGAGAAACGCGAACTCGACCGGCTGCTCGACGCAGAAAAGTTCGAGTAGCCTCCGAGCAACGATACAGGGAGTGAAACATGGCGTCGAAATCCGTTAAGGTCGAGTTTGACGGCCATTCAGGCGCGCGTCTGGCGGCGAGACTCGATACGCCGGATGGCGATATCAGGGCCTATGCGCTGTTCGCCCATTGCTTTACCTGCACGAAGGATTTCGTCGCTGCGCGCCGGATTGCGGCCGAACTCGCCCGGCTTGGCATCGCCGTGCTGCGTTTCGATTTCACCGGCCTTGGCGCAAGCGGCGGCGAATTCGCCTCGACCAATTTTTCCACCAACGTCGCCGATCTGCGTTCGGCGGTGGATTTTCTGCGGGACAACTACCAGGCGCCATCGTTGCTGATCGGGCATTCGCTAGGCGGAGCCGCAGTGCTGGCCGTCGCCAGCGACGCGCGCGAGGCGCGCGCGGTCGCGACCATCGCGGCGCCGGCGGACGCCGCGCATGTCCTGAAGAATTTCGGCGCCAATCTCGATGAAATCGAGGAGCGCGGCGAGGCGCAAGTGACGCTCGGCGGACGAAGTTTCCTAATACAGAAGCAGTTCGTGGAAGATGCAAGAGAGGTGGAGCTCGGCCGCCGCATCTCCGCGATGCGGAAACCGCTTCTGATCATGCATTCGCCGTTCGACGAGATCGTCGGCGTCGACAACGCCACGAAGATCTTCACCGCCGCGAAACATCCGAAGAGCTTCGTGTCCCTGGATCATGCCGACCACCTGATCAGCAAAGAGGAAGACGCCGCTTTCGTCGCGGCGATGATCTCTGCCTGGGCGACGCGCTACCTTCCCGCAGACGCGCCTCAGGGGCTTGAAGACATCGAGGCTGTGCGGGTGAGCGAGACCGGGGAAGGCAAATTCCAGAACACCGTGCACGCCGGACAACACCGGTTGTTCGCCGACGAACCGGAATCCGTTGGCGGCATGGACAGCGGCCCGTCGCCCTACGACTACCTTTCGGCGGCGCTGGGCGCCTGCACGTCCATGACGCTGCGCATGTACGCCGACCACAAGAAGCTCGATCTCGGCCGCATCACCGTCGACGTGTCGCACAAAAAGATGCATGCGAAGGATTGCGAGGACTGCACGCAGCAGCAGCGCGAGAACGGCGGCAAGATCGACCGCTTCGAACGGGTGATCTCCATCGATCCGGATATTCCGGCGTCACTGCATGACAAGATGATCGAGATCGCGGGAAAGTGTCCGGTGCATCGGACGCTTGAGGCGTCATCGCATGTTGCGACGCGGATGAAGGGCGAGGGTGAGTAAGCCGGGAGAAACGGCCAAGACAAATCAGTTGGTGCAAACAAACGTGGAAGATTGCCAGTCTAACAACTAATAAAACACAGCAGCTTTTCGTCCAATTACGTCGGAATCTATATTAATGCCGTAGAACTGTATTCATTCAGGCTAACGTGTCGGTTTTTGGCTTAAATCCATACAGAAGATCATATCAGAACTCACCAAATGATCTTCACCGAACGCCTGCCCTACAGCAGCATAATTCCTTTCAAACCTGGAGAGGTAGAGATCGGCAATATTACGAGCATCTCTGAGGTTTGATTCAATTGCGACTTGGAGATTATCAGTCATGCCGTCCTGAATACTCTGCATTACAGCGGCCGCTAGAAATTCCTTCATTGACGCTTCGTAAAGATTGAAAACTTCAGCTCCCATTCTCTCTTTGCCAGTCCATTCCAAGAAGGCTTGGTAAAGCCCACCGCACCGAACAAATGGATAAGGTTTCGCCGAAGTTCGAAACGCATCAGCCAGCGGCCTCATTTCTTGAGCAAACGAAGGAAGTGAAAACAGCAACAATATTGCTATAAAGAACAATCTCATCTTGTAAATTTGCATGTAATTTGGCGCGCGTGCAAGTTTAACGATAAGAGATATTTTCACTTTTGCTAGTCTAAGATAGGTGGGAACAATATGCGTGCCTTCGTCGCGCCATTACTAGATGATAGTACAGGCGCGCTACAAATTATGGCGTACTTCAGATATTGGACACTAGGTCCGACAGATGAAGGGTAAAGAGCTGACCTCAGCGGTTCAATGCTTCTGTGATCCTCGGTGACGCGAAACTGAGGAAGGCGCGCAGTTTCTGCGGGGCCAGGCTACGCGGTGGATATACAAAACTGACCGGCCACGGTTCGGGCTCGAACGATGTGAGTATCCTGACCAGGCGCCCATGTTTCACCGCGTCGGCGATCTGATACGAAAGAACTCGCGTTATCCCGAGACTGGCCTCCGCGGCGGCGATGGCTGCTTCCGCCGTATTGACGACCAGTCGTGAGCGGATAGCGGCTCCAGTCGCCTCGCGTCCTTCACCGAAACGCCAGGCGTTCGGCGACATCAGATTGCCGAATGTGACACAGTCGTGATCCGCCAGGTCCCGGGGATGTTCAGGCGTTGCGTTGTGCTCGAGATAGTCGGGGCTTGCGCAGACGACCTGCCGCACAAAGCCCAGCCGACGCGCCATGAGGCTGCTGTCGGGAAGCGAGCCTATCCTGACCGCCAGATCGAAATTTTCCTCGTGCAGGCTGACGGGACGATCGGTCTGTTCCAGCCGCACGTCCACGTCGGGATGAGCCTTGAGGAAGTCGGTCACGACCGGGAGGACGTGCAGGCGCCCGAACACGATCGGAGCCGTCAGCGCGAGCGTGCCCTTCGGCCTGCTGAACTCGCCGGTGGCGATGCGCTCGGCTTCGGCGACATCCTCGAGAATCCGTCTCGCCGCCTCCAGATAGGCTGCGCCGGTGTCTGTGAGCGTCAGCCCACGCGCCGAACGCAGCAGCAATTCCGCGCCAAGCTCCGTTTCGAGTTCCGCCACCCTACGGCTGACGGTGGCGAGCGGCATGCGCAGTGCGCGCGCTCCGGCGGAAATCGATCCGGCGTCGACGACCGCAGAAAGGATCGACATGGCTTGCAGGCGATCAGTCAAGATCTCTCACTTTCTGGAAGGGTGGTTGCCAATATTACTATCTGCCGTAGAAATATGGAAGCCTCTATCGTCATGGCGAGCGTTGCAAAAAGGAGCCATACGATGCGCCCGCCACTTCCACCCTTCACTTACGAGACCGCCCTGGAAAAGGTGCGCCTTGCCGAAGACGCCTGGAACAGCCGCGACCCCGAAAGGGTCGCTCAGGCGTACAGCCCGGCCAGCCGCTGGCGTAACCGGGACGAATTCATCACCGGTCGCGACGAGATCGTTGCGTTTCTCACACGCAAATGGACGCATGAACAGGACTATCGCCTGATCAAGGAGTTGTGGGCGTTTGGGGGTGAGCGCATCGGCGTCCGGTTCGCCTATGAATGGCATGATGCGCAGGGTCGCTGGTTCCGCGCCTATGGAAACGAAAACTGGGCGTTCGACGCCAATGGCCTGATGGCCGAGCGCCACGCCAGCATCAACGACCGACCGATCGCCGAAAGCGACCGCCTGTTTCACTGGCCGCAGGGTCGTCGACCCGACGACAATCCGTCGCTTTCGGAACTGGGGCTTTGAACGATGGACAGGTTGCACCCGGAAGACATCGCCTTTTCGGACGCCGTCCGAAAGCAGCAGTCGGCGCGCGGCTCCCGCGAGGCAATTCAGCGAATGACGGAGCGGCGGCGCTGGCCCGATCGGCTGACCCCGGAGATCATTGATTTTATTGCTCAGCGAAACAGCGCATTTCTCGGCACCGCCAACCGGGAAGGTCAGCCATACATTCAGCATCGGGGAGGGCCGCCCGGTTTCATGCGCGCGCTTGACGAGCGGACGATCGGTTTCGCCGATCTCGCGGGCAACCGGCAGTACATCACCCTCGGGAACCTGTCGGAGAACCCGGCGGCCTTCCTGTTCCTGATGGATTACGCGACCCGCAACCGCGTGAAGTTCTGGGGCAAGGCCCGGGTTGTTGAAAGCGATCCGGATCTGATCGCCCGCCTCCGGCCCGAGACGGGCGGTCGGGCGGAGCGCGCCATCCTGTTCCAGGTGGCGACGTGGGACATCAACTGTCCAGCGCACATACCCGTGCTCGTGGACGCCGCGGCTGCGGCCGAAGCGATCGCACACCGCGATGCGCGGATTGCGGAACTCGAAAACAGACTGGCGCAAATAACGCCAACGACATCCTGAACCAAGCGCGGCGGCGTAACGTCGCGTCAAAGAATCCGCTGAACCCGGCGGCCGCCTCCCTCGACAGCCAAGAGGAGGCTCAACCCTGCGTCGACGACGACGCATCATGAAAGGAAAATGCAATGAACACGATCAGAAACATTATTACAGCAACGGCGTTCGCAGCTGTCTTATCGGCCGGCGCGCCGGCCTTCGGAGCAGACGAATACAATGTCTCGACGGGCACTACGCTGAGCGGCGCCGGCGTCGCTTTGCGGGGCGACGACGTGGTGGCGCTGGCCACCGGACTGGAAGTTGCTGCCGGCCATGCGAAACACACTGTCGAGCACGACGGCGTGGCTTATTACTTCTCTTCCGAAGAGACGATGAGCCAGTTTCAGGCGAACCCCGAGCGCTACATGCCGCAATATGGCGGCTTCTGCGCCTTCGGCGTCGCCATCGGCAAGAAGCTGGACGCCGCGCCGCGCTACGCCGACATCGTCGACGGCAAGCTTTACGTCTTCCTGAACGCGGTCGCCTTCGCAAAATACAAGGAAGACAAGGCTGGAACGCTGGCCAAGGCTCAGAAGAACTGGCCCGCCATGCATCATCTTCCGGTCGCCGAAGTCAATGGCGGCGTATGATCCCTGACATTTGGAACCACGTGCGACATGGACGGCGGCGGCTTTGCCCGCCGTCGCGCCGTGTCATCTGGTCATTGTCTATGTTAAGTATTAAGATCTGTTGTAATTAGTTTATTTTTAGATCTACTGTTTCCAGATATTTATTTTTCTGCATAAATACCTTTTTTACTGAAAAGAACAAAAGGAACGGGAGGAATATGACTTATATCATCAAGATCTTGACTGGCGTCGCTGCTATTGCGGCACTTGCCGGCTGCACTGAAACCACCGGCGGCGGAACCATGCAGGCCTCGCCGTCCGGGCCTCCGTTCATCACCACCATGGACGCTTCGGTAAGCAACGCGGCGGTCAGCGCCTGCCGCGATGCGCTGGATGCGCAGACGGACGGAACCGTGCAGGTGGTTGGTTCCGAGTTTTCCCAGGCCAACAGCGCAGTGTACATGCGGGTCGGCGCCAATGGCGCGCCGTGGCGCTGCCTGGTGTCGAATGACGGACGGGGCGCATCGCTGATGTTCATGGGCGACGAAGGCGCCCTCTGATAACTCGACCGAAGCGCCGAATGGCCGGCGCTTCGGGCATTCCGCAACAATCCGGATCGCGGCTCTGAGCAAAAACGCCGCATTTCCCAAATTAATTGAAAGCCGCAAACCGTGGACAACGCACTGCCTAACTCGGTCCTGAGCCGAGAATACAGGGCTGTGCAGGACATATGGCGGAGCCGGATCGATGGAAGGCTCCAAGTGCATGTCGTTTGCTCAGCTTGAACCGCCGTCCCAATTCGGATAAGTCATTTGTGACAGAAATATGACAGTTTTATAACAACGGGAACAAGCCTCGAACGGGAGAACATTCCATGGCCAGAAGCAGTATTTCAAATTCCGTACGCACAAGCATCGGTCGGTTGGCGGCCGGCGTATTTGTTGGCGCGACGCTTGTCGCCGCAGTTCCGGGAATATCCAAGGCCGGCGACATTACTGTCTATACTTCCTATGAAGAAGACGAACTGGCGGCGTTTCTGGAAGCCATGAAAGCGGATCTGCCGGACGTCAATGTGGACGTGTTGCGTCTTTCGACAGGCGATCTCAGGGCGCGCATGCTGGCCGAGGCGGACAATCCAAAGCACGACGTCATCTGGGGATGGGCGGCGACGTCAATGGTCGACCCCCGCATCAAGGAGATGCTCGAGCCCTATTCGCCGGCGGACATCGACAAGGTGCCGGCGCGTTTCCGCGACAGACGGCTACTGGTTCGCCACCACCGGGTATATGGGCGCATTCTGCGTCAACAACGAAGAGATGGCAAAGGACGATCTGCCAATGCCGTCGTCATGGCAGGACCTCACCAAGCCGGAATATGAAGGCAAGCTTGTGATGCCGAACCCGGCGAGTTCAGGCACCGGTTATCTGCATGTCGCATCGATATTGCAGATGATGGGCGAGGAAGAGGGCTGGGCCTATCTCGACGCGCTGGACAAGAACATGGACCAGTACATCAAGTCCGGCTCCAAGCCGTGCAACGCGGCGAGCGCCGGCGAAAACACCATCGGCATTTCATTTGCGCTGCGCGCCATCAAGAACATCGACGAAGGCTATCCGATCACCATGGTGATTCCGAGCGAGGGCGCCGGGCACGAGCTGGAAGCCAACGCGCTGATGAAGACCTCGCAGAACAAGGAAGACGCCAGGAAGTTCCTCGACTGGACCGTCTCCAAGAACGCCGAGGCCGAGTACAACAAGTGGAAGTCGATCGTGACCATGCAGGGTCGCGACATGCCGGAGAAGTTCACCAGCGCGGGATTGCCGGACGACATCTCCACCGTTCTGTTCGAAGTCGACTACGGCTGGGCCGCGGAAAATCGCGACCGCATCATCGCCGAATGGCAGAAGCGCTACGAAAACTGATAACCAGCGGGGGCGCACAGCCCCCGCCTTTCCATCGAGGATCGCCATGTTCCTGAGCTTGCGCGGCGTCACCAAACGCTTCGGCTCTCTGGTGGCGGTGGATCACGTTGATCTCGACCTCACCGAGGGTGAATTCGTCTGCTTTCTCGGCCCGTCAGGGTGCGGCAAGACGACCCTTTTACGCCTGATCGCCGGCCTGGAGACGCTGGACGACGGCGAAGTGCTGCTCGAAGGGACCGACCTTGCAGGCCTGCCGGCGCGCAAGCGCAATTTCGGCGTCGTTTTTCAGTCCTATTCGCTGTTTCCCAACATGACGGTGGCGAAGAACATCGCCTACGGTCTGGAATGCAGAAAATGGCAGGAGGCGAAGATCGAGGCGCGCGTGGCCGAGATGCTGGAACTCGTGCATCTGAGCAGGGACGCCGGTAAATATCCGCACGAGCTGTCAGGCGGCATGCAGCAGCGCGTCGCGCTGGCGCGCGCTCTGGCTCCTGAACCCGCCGTCCTGCTTCTCGACGAACCCTTGTCGGCGCTCGACGCCAAGGTGCGTGAATCGCTGCGCGGCGAAATCAGCGAACTGCAAAAGCGGTTGGGCATCACCACGATCATGGTCACCCACGACCAGGACGAGGCGATGGAGATGGCCGATAGGATCGTGGCGCTCAATCGCGGCCGCATCGAACAGGTCGGCAGCGCGGAAGAACTCTACTGGGATCCGGCGACGCGCTTTGTCGGCGAATTCATCGGCCGCATCAACATGTTGAGTTCGCCCGATCTTTGCGCCGGCCTCGATAAGACCGCTGGCGAAACGGTGCTTGCGATTCGCCCCGAGCATATCGTTGTCGCCGACGGCGGGGCGCATAGCGGAACCGTGCGCAACGTTGCTTTTCTGGGCAACACCATGCGGCTCGGCGTCGAGGCGGGCGGGCAGGATCTCGAAATCGAGGTGCATGGCCGGCGCAGGCGCATGCAGGTTGGCGACACGGTGACATTCGATCTGCCCGCCGACCGGGTCAGGCGGCTCGCCGCATCATCGCCATGACGGTTTCACGCACGTCGCGCCTGCTTGACTCGGACCGTGTGTTCGGCGTCGCCACGGTGATGGCGACGATCCTGCTTCTTGTCACATTCGTGCTGATTCCGCTCTGGGCGATCCTGAAGAACTCCTTCGTGACGCCGGACGGAAGCATCGGCTTCGGCAACTTTGTCCATTACTTCGCCGACGCGCGTTTCGTGACGATCGTCGGCAACACGTTCGAAGTCGGGATCAGCGTGACGCTGGCCACGCTGGCGCTCGCTTACGGGTTCGCCTATGCGGTCCAGCGCACCACGATGCCCTTCAGGAACGTTCTGAGGATCGTCGCCCTGTTGCCGGTGTTCTCACCATCGCTCGTGCAGGCGCTGGGCCTGCAGTTCCTTCTCGGCCGCAACGGGTTCGTCAATCGCACCTTCGGCACCGAGATCGACATATACGGGTTCTGGGGCATCTTCATTTCTGACCTGGTATACGCCTTTCCACACGCCTTCCTGATTTTGTCAACGGCGCTCGCCGTGGCCGATGCGCGACTCTACGAATCGGCGGACAGCCTGGGCGCAGGCGCTTGGCGGATATTCCGCACGGTGACGCTGCCGGCGACGCGCTACGGACTGGCGTCGGCCGCCTTCGTCGTCTTCACCATTGTCATCACCGACTTCGGCAACGCGGTCGTCATCGGCGGCAACTACTCGGTTCTGGCGGTCGAGATCTACAATCAGGTCTCGGGGCAGGCGAACTTCTCGATGGGCGCCGTCATCGGCGTGTTGCTGTTGCTGCCGGCGGCGCTCGCCGTGATCGGGGAGAAATGGATTGCGCGACGGCAATTCGCCTCGCTCACCTCCCAGTCGATCCCCCTGGTGGTCCAGCCGAACCGCGCGCGCGACGCCGCCTGGTTCGTCTATTCGGTGGTCGTGGCGCTGGCGATCCTGTCGCTGGTCGCGATCGTCATCTACGCCAGCTTCGTCAGGCTCTGGCCCTACAATCTCAGTTTCTCGCTGCGCCACTACCAGTTCGACGTCCAGAACGGCATCCAGCCGCTGTGGACGAGCATCTATGTGGCGCTTGTGACCGCAGTGTTGTCGATCTTCTTCGTCACGGGGGCCGCCTACGCCAACCACGCCTTCCCGATGCGGGCGAGCCGGATCCTGTATTTCCTGGCGATCCTTCCCGCAGCGGTGCCGGGCATGGTGCTGGGGCTTGGTTACATCCTCGCCTTCAATACGCCGGGTCAGCCCGTCTACTGGATCTACGACACGATCCTGATTATCGCGCTGTGCAACGTCTATCACTACCACGCCCAGGGTTTCCTGCTCGCGACGACGAACATCAAGCAGATCAGCTCGACCTTCGACGAGGCCTCCGCGACGCTGGGCGCAACGAAGCTTCGAACAGTGTGGCGGGTGACGCTGCCGATGATCTGGCCGACGGTGCTGGCCGTCGGCGTCTTCTTCTTCATGCGCGCCATGGTGACGCTGTCGGCGGTGATCTTCCTGATAACGCCGTCGACGCAGCTCGCCGCCGTTTCGGTTCTCTATCTCGACGACCGCGGCGCGCTGAACCAGGCCGCGGCTTTCGCCGTCTGCATCATGGCGACGGTCGTCGCGTTCCTCATCATCACACAGCTCGCTCTGCGACTGGTGGGCGTTCGCGGCGTCAGCCTGGTGCGGTGATCGCCAGGGTCCGGCGATGTTCTGACGCTTCCTCCACATGACGGCGCTGTTTCTGTCAACCGGTTGTCACGAAGGTTTGCTCATATGAGCAAAACAGTGGAGGACCCATGGACAGGCGGTCGGCAATTCTTGCGGCGGCGCAGCGGCATGGTCGGGTTACGGTGGACGGGCTGGCCGGCGAGCTTGGCGTGTCCGCCCATACGATTCGCCGCGATCTGAACGCGCTGTGCGAGGAAGCCAAACTGCGGCGCCTGCACGGCGGCGCAGAGTTCATGGACGGCACGGCGAATATGCCTTACGGCGCGCGCTCCGTGCTGAACTACGACGCCAAGCGCGCCATCGCCGAGACGGTCGCCGACATGGTTTTCGACGGGGCAACGGTGTTCATTTCGATCGGCAGCACGCCAGCCATTATCGCGCGCACCCTGTCACGCAAGGAATCGCTGACCGTCGTCACCAACAATCTGAACGCCGCCATGGCGCTCTCCGAGAACACGACGAACCGGATTTTTCTTCCCGGCGGCGAGATGCGTCTGCCGGACGGGGATTTTCTGAACGAGGCGTCGATGGATCTGTTCGGATCGCACCAGGCCGATTTCGGCATCTATGGCGTGGGGGGTATCGACAAGGAGGGCTCTTTGTTCGATTTCCATCTGGCCGAGGTGAGCATCCGGGAACAGATCAGGGCGAACAGCCGCAAATCGGTTCTTGTCGCGGACAAGAGCAAGTTCGGGCGCCGGGCCGCCGCAGCCGGAGGACGTCTCGGCGACGCCGACAACGTGGTTATCGATGCGCGCCCCGGCGAACCCTATGCGGCGCTTCTGGAGCCGATCGCCGACCGGCTCGTTGTCGCCGCGATGGCGGAGGCCTGACATGCAGGGCGCTCCCTTTGTCGCGTTGCGCAACGTGACCCGCCAATGGCACGGCCGGGGCGGCGTTGCAGATGTTTCGCTGGAGGTGGGCAAAGGCGATTTCGTCTCGATTCTCGGCCCTTCCGGGTGTGGCAAGTCGACCTTGCTGCGGATCATCGCCGGGCTGGAGACGCCGCAGAGCGGAACGGTGCATATTTCCGGCCGTGACGAGACCCATGTGCAGGCCTCAAGGCGCGGATTGTCGATGGTTTTCCAGTCCTATGCGCTCTTCCCGCACCTGACCGTTCGCGAGAACGTGCTGTTCGGCATGCGGGTGCGACGGGCGCCAGCGCGCGAGCGGGAGGCCAAATTGGCCGAGGCGACGGCGATGCTGGGCTTGGAGGGGCTGGAGCGGCGCAAACCCTCGCAGCTTTCCGGCGGCCAGCGACAACGGGTGGCGCTGGCCCGCGCGGTGGTCTCCGGGCATCCGCTGTGCCTGATGGACGAACCCTTGTCGAACCTGGACGCGAAGCTGCGTCACTCCGTGCGCCGGGATATAAAGGCCCTGCAGCGCCGGCTGGGACTGACAGTGATTTACGTCACGCATGACCAGACCGAGGCGATGTCGCTTTCGGACACGATCGTGCTGATGCGCGAGGGGAGGGTGGAGCAGATCGGCTCGCCGCAGGCCCTATATGCTGCGCCCGAAACCATATTCGCGGCGGAATTTGTCGGCGAACCGCCCATGGCCATGGTCGACGGCGCGGCGCTGGGCGCGCCCGATACATGGGTCGGCATACGACCTGAACACCTGTCCGTTGCAACGGAGGGAAAGGCCGACCTGATCGGCCTCGTCCGAGAGGTCGAATATCTGGGAGCGGAGACGCATATTGTTGTCGATCACGACGCGGCGCGCGGCCTGATCGTCTCGGCCACGGGACACGCCGACTGGCGCCCGGGTCAGACCATCGAATTGACGTTACCAGCCAAACACCGGGTCCTTTTTGACGCCGACACAGGGCGAAACAAAAAGGACCCGCAGCAGAATTGCGGGGCGAGCCATCGCCAAACGGAGCCCCGTGATAGCCACACGGCACATCATCCACAATCTGTGACCGACTGAAAGGAAGAGACCATGCTTCGCTATACCACTGCCGCGGCAATGCTCGCCGCGACCACCGCAATTGTCAATCCGGCCCAGGCCGAGACCGAACTTACCATGTATTACCCGATCGCCGTAGGCGGACCGCTGACCGCGGTTGTCGACGGCATCGTCGCCGAGTTCGAGGAGCAGAACCCGGACATCTCCGTGGAAGCGATTTACGCCGGCAACTACGACGACACGCGCATCAAGGCGCTTGCGGCGCTGAATTCCGGAGATCCGGCGCAACTGGCCGTGATGTTCTCCATCGACGCCTACGACCTGATCGAGCAGGACCTGATCCTGCCATTCGACGAGGTCGTCACAAGCGATGAGGAAAAGGCCTGGCTGGACAGCTTCTATCCGGCGCTGATGGCCAACGGAACCATCGAGGGACAGACCTGGGGCGTTCCGTTCCAGCGCTCGACCATCGTCGCCTACTACAACAAGGACATGTTCCGCGAGGCAGGCCTCGATCCGGAAAATCCGCCCAAGACCTGGGACGAACTGGTGGAAACCGGCAAGGCGCTGACCAATGACGACCACTATGGACTGATGATCCCGTCCACCGGCTATCCCTACTGGATGTTCCAGGCGCTCGCGATCCAGAACGGCAAGGAACTGATGTCGGACGACGGCCTGACCACCAAGTTCGACGACGAGAAGGTTGTCGAGACGCTGGACTTCTGGAAGTCGCTGTCGACCGAACACGGCGTGATGCCGGAAGGAACGGTTGAATGGGGCACCCTGCGTCAGGCCTTCCTTGAAGGCGAGACGGCGATGATGTGGCATTCAACCGGCAACCTGACGGCGGTGAAGAACAACGCCGAGTTCGATTTTGGCGTCGCCATGCTGCCAGGCAACGAACGCCTCGGCTCGCCGACCGGCGGCGGCAATTTCTACATTTTCAAGGACGCTTCTGAAGAGGAGCGCAAGGCCGCTCTCGAACTGATCAAGTTCATGACTTCCCCTGAACAGGCCGCCAAATGGTCGATCGCGACCGGCTATATGGGCGTTTCTCCGGCGGCTTACGAAACGGAAGCGCTGAAGGCCTATACGGCGGAATTCCCGCCGGCGCTCGTTGCGCGCGACCAGCTTGAACACGCCGTTGCGGAATTCTCGACCTTCGAGACCGCCCGCGTGCGTGAAGGTCTCAACAACGCGATCCAGGCGACGCTGACCGGTGAAAAATCCGCCGAGGAAGCGCTCGGCGAAGCGCAGCAGTCGGCCGACCGCCTGCTGTCCAACTATCGCTGATCGAACGAGGACGCGCCGGGCGAGGTCCGGCGCGTCCAACCAATGACAATGACCGCAAACGCCACCGATTTTTATCATTCCGAACGCCGCCGTCGGGCAATCCACGGCTGGCTTCTTCTGACGCCGACGCTGGTGATGCTGACGGCGTTCGCCTTCTATCCCTCGATCGCCACCGTCTGGACGAGCCTGTTCAGCCGCGGCACGCGCCGTAACCCCTCGGAATTCGTGGGGCTGGAGAATTACGCGCGGTTGTTCGAGGACCCGACGTTTCGCGAAGTGGCGCTCAACAATATTCTCTACGCCGCGGTGACGATCCCGATTTCGATCGCCATCGCGCTTGTCATGGCGCTCTGGGCGAATTCGAAAATTCCCGCGCGCGGTTTTGTGCGTTCTGCCTATTTTACGCCGACGGTGCTGCCGATGATCGCGGCGGCGAACCTCTGGCTGTTCTTCTATACGCCCGGGTTCGGCGTGCTCGACCAGATCCTGTCGTTGTTCGGCGCGCCGTCGGTCAACTGGCTCGGCCAGCCGGGAACGGCGCTGTGGGCGGTCTGCGCGGTGACTGTCTGGAAGGAATCCGGTTTCTTCATGATCTTCTACCTCGCAGCGCTCCAGACCATACCCGAAGACCTTCGCGAGGCGGCTGAAATCGAAGGCGCGAGCCGCTGGACCTATACGCGCCGCGTTGTGTTGCCGCTCCTGATGCCGACCACGCTCTTCGTGCTGGTGAACGCGCTGATAAATTCGGTGAAGCTGATCGACCATCTCTTTATCCTGACGAAGGGTGGGCCTTCCAATAGCACCAAGCTGATCCTCTATTATATCTGGGAGAGCGCCTTCGCTTTCTTCGATGCGCCCGCCGCCGCGGCGATGACCGTCATTGTGCTGATCGTGCTCGGAGCTGTAGCGGCGCTGCAGTTTCGGCTGCTCGACAGAAGGATCCACTATCAATGAGCGCGCTTGCAAGACATGCCGAGGCGGCGCTTGCGCTGCTCGTGGCGATGGTCTGGATCTCTCCGCTGATGTTCGCCGGATGGGCGGCGTTCCACGCGCCGACCGATGCAATCAACTTCAATCTGGCCGCGCCCTGGACGCTGGAGAATTTCCGGACCGCCTGGGACGGCGCGCCATGGCTGCGCTATTTCCTCAATACCTTCCTGCTGGTCACCAGCGTGCTGGCAGGGCAGTTTTTCCTTTGCACCCTGGCTGGTTTCGCCTTCGCGCAGGTCGAGATACCCGGCAAGGACGTGATTTTCGTGCTCGTGCTCTTGCAACTTTTCATCCTGCCCGAGGTGCTGATCGTCGAAAACTACGCGGTCGCAGCGCAACTGGGCCTGCTCGACAGCATTCTCGGCATCGGCGCGCCCTACATGGCGTCCGCATTCGGCATTTTCCTGATGCGGCAGACCTTCAAATCCGTACCGAAGGAACTTGACGAGGCGGCAAGGGTCGAGGGCTGCAGCACGCTGGGCGTGCTGTGGCGCGTCTACGTGCCGGCCGCCCGGTCAACCTATCTCGCCTATGCGCTCGTCTCGATCGCCACCCACTGGAACAATTTCCTGTGGCCGCTGATCGTGACGAATTCCGACACGACGCGGCCGCTGACGGTGGGGCTGTCGATTTTCGCCGCGCCGGAGAACGGAGTGGATATTTCGGTGATTTCCGCCGCGACGATCATGGTGATCGCGCCGCTCTTGATCCTGTTCCTGGTTTTCCAGCGCCAGTTCGTCCAGGCGTTCCTCAGGGCGGGGATCAAGTAGGACGATGCGGCGCCTGCTCAGACCGCCTTGGTTTTCTTCGTCATGACTGATGTGGGGTAGCTTCTGGAGATGCTGTCGGCCGCCGATCTGAGACGCGGCAGGAATTGCTCGACGAGTTCATCAAGCTCGATATCCATATTGTGGCAGCTGATGCTGATCGAGGCGAAACAGTGGTTGTCGCGGCTGAAGACCGGCACCGCAACGCTCTTGATCGTCAGGTCGAGGCCGCCGTCATTCGTCGCATAGCCGATTTTCGTCGCTTCCGTGATGATGTCGTGAAGCTGCTTTCTGTCGATGATCGTCCTTGGCGTCAGTTGCGTGAGCGCGCTGCGCTCCAGAATGTCCTCCATTTCCTTGGCCGGCATCTGCGCCATCATTGCGCGGCCGGTCGCAGTCAGTGGCGCCGGAAACTGAAGCCCGACTGTCATGGACGTGCGCACGAAGCCTTTCGCCGGCACGCCGCACACGAAAATGACATCTGTGTCGTCGAGCACCGAGGCTGACGACGAGACATGCAACGAGCCCTCTATGACCTGCTCCATGTGCGGCATCATCAGGTCGGTGACTGCAACGGAGGAAAGAAACGCATGGCTGAGCGTGAGGATGCGTGGCTGTAGAACGAACAGGTTGCCGTCTGACTTTAGATAGCCCATCCCCGTCAGCGTATGGAGGAGCCTGCGGGCCGTCGCGCGCGAAAGCCCGGTGCGCTTTGCGGCCTCGGACAGAGTCATGCCGTTCGGCCCGCCGTCGAACGCCTCGAGTATGTGAAGGCCGCGCTCCAGAGAGCGCACCCATTCCTTCTGGTCCTGCTTTGGTTCCGCCATTCTGACGCCTCCATCCAACAAACTACGCCAGTCGTTCATCGCCGCGCAGCGTCGCCAATCGCCCCGAACGGATTCGCGAGCGACGTCCAGTTATACGAAAAATCGATCGTAATCACCCGGCTGGCGTTTTTGCGACTGCAATGTTGACAACTCCATGAGAAAAATCATAATGTTCATCATACGAACATTTGTTCGCATAGTGAACATCTAATTTGGAGCGCTGTCCGGATGCCGGATCGCAACACGACCCCTCCCGCCGCCGATGCGGCGAAAGGCGATCACTTCGACTACATTGTCGTCGGAGCAGGATCGGCCGGTTGCGTCCTGGCGAGCCGGCTGTCGGAAGATCACACCAAGAGGGTTCTGTTGCTCGAAGCCGGTCCGGACACGAAGCCCGGCCATGTGCCGGCTGACATTCTCGACAGCTATCCGCACCACGCCTACTACAACGCCGCCTACCACTGGCCTGGTTTGAGGGTGGCGAACGGCGCGCTCGGCGAAGCTGCCGGAAGCAAGGCCTATGAACAGGGCCGTATCATGGGCGGCAGTTCCAGCATCAACGGCATGATGGCCATCCGGGCGCTCCCCTCCGATTTCGACGACTGGAAATCCCTTGGCGCGCTTGGCTGGGCCTGGGAAGACGTCGCTCCCTATTTCAGGAAACTGGAGCGTGATCTGGACATGAGCGGGTCCGGACATGGATCGGAAGGCAGGCTTCCGGTGCGCCGCATTCCGCGCGCCGAATGGCCGGGTTTCTCCGAAGCCGCCTGTCGCGCCATCGAAAACGCCGGTATTCTGTATGGCGAAGATCACAACGACGGTTCTGAGATTGGCGTCTACCCGATGCCGATCAATAATCGGGATGATCAGCGCGTGTCGGTCGCCGCCGCATATCTCGATTCAGAAGTCCGAAGCCGACCCAACCTGTCCATCAGGTGCAATGCGCACGCCGAGCGGATCGAAATCGACAGCGGTCGGGCGACGGGCGTCGTCGCGCGGCTTGACAACGTCTCACTGATGCACACGGCGGATGAGGTCTTCCTTTGCTGCGGCGCCCTGCACACACCGACGCTGCTCATGCGATCCGGCGTCGGTGAGGCCAGCATGTTGTCCAACGCGGGACTGGAAATCCGCGTCAATCGGCCGGGCGTCGGAACCAATCTGCAGGACCATCCGACGGTCGGGATCGCCTCCTACATCGTGCCGTCGGCGCGATTGTCAGCCCGAATGCGCAGGCACCTGTTGCTGGGAGCGCGCTACAGTTCTGGCTTGCACGGGTGCTCGGCAGGGGACATGTACCTGCTTTGCGCCAATCAGGTCGCCTGGCACAGCATCGGAAAGCAATACGCCGCGCTGATAGCCTGGGTGAACAAATCCTATTCGCGCGGTTCTGCAAGGCTCGACAGCCGAAACCCGCACGGGGAGCCGATCGTCGACCTCAATCTTCTCGACGACCAGCGAGACCTGACGAGGCTGGTGAGCGCGGTGAAGTTCATCGCCGAACTGTATCGCCACGAAGCTTTGCGCGCGGTCGCTCCGGCGCCGTTCGCGGCGAGTTATACGGATCGCGAACGCCGGCTCGGAAAATCAACGCCGATGAACAGGCTGCTCGCCGGCGTCGGCGCGGCCCTGATCGATTCGAGCGACTTTTCCCGACGGCTCGTCACGGACCACATCATAGCGCCCCAGGGTGATCTCTCAGCGCTGATTTCAAACGAAAACCGGCTTGTCGACTGGGTCCGCGGCAACGTCACCCACGGATGGCATGCCTGCGGAACCTGCAGAATAGGCGCGCGCGAAGACCCCGACGCGGTGCTGGACAGCGATTGCCGCGTCATCGGCGTCGATGCGCTGCGGGTCGTGGACGCCTCGGCGATGCCGTCCATCGTCAGCGCCAACACAAATCTGACATCCATCATGATGGCGGAAAAGATCAGCGATCACGTCAAGAACAAAAGGCTATCCTCATGAACCGAATCGAAATCGCGACGCCCAATGAGCAGCTTTACGCAGCGTGCGGCTTTTATCTGGACGGAAAGTGGGAGTTTCCGGATGAGGCCCGGCTCCTCGACGTGGTCGATCCCGCCAGCGAGGACGTGATCGGACGCATTCCGCTCGCGCGCGAGGCGGATCTTGAGAAAGCCGTGAGTGCAGCGTCCCGCGCATTCGAAACGTGGCGCCGGAGCCACGCCTGGGACAGGGCCGCGCTTCTGAAGACGACAGCGCGGCTGCTGCGCGAGAACGCTTCGGCGCACGCGTCTGTTTTCAGTCTCGAACAGGGCAAGCCTGTTGCGGAAGCGGTGCGTGAAATCGGAATGGCCGCCGATCATTTCGACTGGGCGGCCGAAGAGGCGACCCGCCTGACGGGTCAGATCGTGCCGGCGCGCCCGGCCGGCACGATCACCACCGTGGAACATCTTCCCGTCGGCGTGGTCGCAACTTTCACGCCGTGGAATTTTCCGGCGCTCCAGATCGCCGCCAAGGTAGCCTATGCGCTGGCCGCCGGATGCACTGTGGTTCTCAAACCCTCCGAGGAGGCGCCCGGCATCGCAATGCTGATTGTCCAGGCGCTGCACGACGCGGGACTGCCTGCAGGCGTGCTCAACATGGTGTTCGGCGAGCCGTCAGAAGTCTCCAGGAACTGGCTGGCTGCGCCTGAAGTAAAGGCCATGT
Organism: Flavimaribacter sediminis; assembly: GCF_019492055.1. Taxonomy (GTDB): domain Bacteria; phylum Pseudomonadota; class Alphaproteobacteria; order Rhizobiales; family Rhizobiaceae; genus Flavimaribacter; species Flavimaribacter sediminis. Next base: position 180,967 of record NZ_JAICBX010000004.1, read on the forward strand.
CCTTTACCGGCTCGACGCGGGTCGGCAAATTGCTGGCGCCGATGGCAGCCGCATCGCTGAAACGCATGACGCTGGAACTCGGCGGACATGCGCCGGTCATCGTTTATCCCGATTTCTCGCCGAAAGAGGCAGCCTCCCTGGCCGGCGCGGTCAAGTTTCGCAACGCCGGACAGGCGTGCGTGTCGCCAAGCCGCTTTTTCGTGCACGAGCGCATTGCGGATGAATTCACCGGAGAGCTCGTCGCATTCGCGAAATCCCTCAAACTCGGCCCCGGAACCGACAGCGAAACGACGATGGGCCCGCTCGTCAACCGGTCGCGTCTCGATGCGGCGGAAGAGCTGGTCAGGGACGCTCTTGATCAAGGCGCGATCCTGCATTGCGGCGGCCGAAGGCCCGGCGCCCGGAACACCGGCTTCTTTTTCGAACCCACGGTTCTCTCCAATGTCGCGCCGACCAGCCGGATCATGAAGGAGGAGCCCTTTGCGCCGATCGCGCCGATTGTGGCGTTCGGCGACACAGACGATGTCGTCGCCATGGCCAATGACGTCGAATACGGGCTGGGCGGCTACATCCTGTGCAACGACCAGGCCTTGGCCGAACAGGCCGCCGATGGTCTCGACACCGGCATGGTGGGCGTCAACAATCTGGCGCTTGCCGGAGCCGACACGCCTTTCGGCGGTGTGAAGGCCAGCGGGATCGGCCGCGAAGGGGGGCCGGGCGCCCTCGAGGAATTTCTGCAGAAGAAAATGACGAAACGGGCTATTGCGCGCTAGCGTCCGGGCCTTGCAATTAACATGAGAAGGAACCGAATTTATGGGGAATACCGCTGAGGATCTCGGCCCGAACCAGCGATTGATCGGCATTGAGGGATCGCGCGCGCAACTCGCGACTCCGTCGCTCGTCATCGATCTCGACGTGATGGAGAGGAATATGCGTACGATGGCCGACATCTTCTCCGGGCGGCCGCAGAACCTCCGGCCGCATGCGAAGACGCATAAATGCGCAACCATAGCCAAAAAGCAGATCGAGCTCGGAGCGCTCGGCGTATGCTGCGCCAAGCCGGGAGAGGCGATCAGGCTCGCCGAAGCGGGCGTGCCGAGCCTGTTGCTGACCTCGCCTGTCGTCGACGCCTACAAGGTTCGCAGACTGGTCGGATTGCTTCCGGATCTGAAGGAACTCATCTTTGCGGTCGACAGCAGGCTTGCCGTGGACCTGATTTCCGCTGCGGCGACCGAAGCCGGCGTCGACGTTCCGGTGATCGTCGACATCGGCATCGGCAACAATCGCACCGGCGCACGCGACACGGCGGCGGCGGTCGATCTTGGCAAGTATATAACGTCGAAGCCCGGCGTCACGCTTTCCGGGATACAGTGCTATGCCGGCTACGTTCAGCATATCGAAAACCCGGAAAAACGCGCCTTCGAGGCGAAACGCTCCCTCAAGGGGATCGGCGACACGAAGGCAGCAATGTTCGAGGCTTTCGGGGAACTGCCGATTTCATCCGGCAGCGGCACGGGCTCCTACGATATCGACCTGGAGGCGGACGTCTTTAACGAATACCAGGTCGGCTCATACATCTTCATGGACGTGGAATACAACGCAGTGACAAGACCAGACCAGACGGCAGGGCCGTTTGCGACCTCGCTGTTCGTCCAGACAACGGTGATCAGCGCGAACGTCGAGGGCAGGGCGACCACGGACGCCGGCTACAAATCCTTCGCGATGGACGGCCCGAGCCCGAAGGTCTTCTCCGGCGCCTCCCGCGAGACTGAATACAAGTTTCTGGGGGACGAACACGGCTGGGTGCATCTGCCTGCAGGGGAGAAAGACCTGACGGCGGGCGATGTCCTGACCTGCGTCACGCCGCACTGCGACCCAACCGTAAATCTTTATGATTTCTATCACATCGTGCGCGGCGACACGCTGGTCGACATCTGGCCGATAGAAGCGCGCGGCTGCAGCTGGTGAACGCGATGAAAGGCGCGTAGGTCATTGGAAAAGACTTTCCGGAAAATCTGTCAGGCGCTGATGTTGTTCGGCGGCGCAGGCGTTGTCCTCATGATGACGAACGTCGTGCTCGACGTCGTCCTGAAGGTTATCTGGAACACGCCGATACAAGGCACGATAGAGATCTCTTCCTATTACTACATGGTGGCCATCGTGATGCTGCCGATGGCGCTGGTCGAGCTGGATGACGAGCAGGTCGTCGTCGACCTCGCCTTCAATCATTTCCCCGCCTGGCTGCAGCGCATATGCCTGACGCTGGTCTGCGCCGCCGCCATGGCGATATTGCTCGTCATGACCTGGCGGACCGGCCAGGACGCGATCCGGGCCTTCCGCGTCGGCGAGGTCGTGATGGGCAATCGCGAAATCATCGTGTGGCCGGCCAGATGCATGCTTCCGCTGGGATTTGGCCTGGCCGCGATCGCATCCGGTCTTCGCATGGTGATGGCGGCGCTCGGCATGCCGGTGACCCGATCCAGCCACGAGTACACGGCATGAGCAATCTGGCGATAGGATTGACCGGTATCGCTGTGTTGTTCGGGCTGCTGGCTGTCCGCATGTCGATCGGCGTGGCGCTCATGGCCGTTTCGTTCGTCGGCATATGGATCATGCTGAACCTGACGGCGGCGTTCGGGATCGTCAGCGCGCTTCCTTTCAACCTGATCGGCGACTGGTCGCTGACCGCAATTCCGATGTTCCTGTTCATGGGCTTTGTCGCCGCCAACACCGGCATGACGGCGGGGGCGTTCGAGTTGCTGCGGCTTGTTCTCGCCAAGGTGCCCGGTGGACTGGCCTCGGCCGCGGTGGGCGCCTGCGGGATGTTCGCGGCCGCTTCGGGTTCGAGCATTGCGACAACCGCCGCGATGTCCCGCATCGCAGTGCCTGAAATGCTGAAGGCGGGATATCACCCGACACTTGCGACCGGCGTGGTCGCAGCCTCCGGAACGCTGGGGTCGCTCATTCCGCCGTCCATCCTCATGGTTCTCTACGGAATTTTCACCGAACAGTCGATCGGCCAGCTGTTCATCGCAGGGTTCATTCCGGGCGTCCTGTCCGCCGCCATATACATGATGATGATCACCGTGCGCTGCAGCCGCAATCCGGACCTGGCGCCGAGGCGGGAAATTGTCGAGGACCACTCGAACCTCACCGAACTGATCCTGTCGGTATGGCCTTTTCCGGTGCTTGTCATCGGCGTGCTTGGCGGCATCTTCGGCGGCTTCTTCACGCCAACCGAGGCCGGCTCGGTGGGCGCGGCCCTGGCGCTGCTGATCGCATTCATTCGCCGGCAGGCGACGCTGGACGCACTGTGGCAGGCCATTCGCCAGACCGTTGTTGCGACGTCTTCGATCTTCTTCCTTACGATCGGCGCGGTCATGTTCACCCGGTTCATGGGATTGTCCGGCGTGCCGCAATTCATGTCGGACGGGATGCTGGCGATATCCGACAACAAGATCGTCGTCATCGTCATGATCGCCGCGCTTTACGTCGTGCTGGGCATGTTCATCGACTCCATCGGCCTGATGCTGCTGACGCTGCCGGTCATCCTTCCGGTTCTCGAAGCCACCGATGTGAACCTCATCTGGTTCGGGATCATCACGGTCAAACTGCTGGAGATTGGTCTCGTCACTCCGCCGGTGGGGTTGAATCTCTACGTTCTGCACAGCGCGCTTTCCGGGCGCGTTCGTCTCGGCGACATCATCGCCGGCGCAACCTGGTTCATCGCCATGGACCTGGTGACCCTCGCTCTTCTGATCGCCTTTCCGGCAATCAGTCTCTTCCTGCCGTCGTTGATGGCGGGCTAACCCACCCACAATGAAAGGGGAACATGCAATGCACATAAAAAGGTTATTGGCAGGAGCCACTGCACTGACGATCGCCTCGGTCGCGTATCCGTCCCTGGCTGACGAATACAACGCCAACCACTTTTTCGCCGAGCGCCATTCGCTGGTGCGCGGACCCTATGTCGAATTCGCCGAAAAGGTGAAGGAAGCGACCAATGGAGAGATCGATTTCCGCGTCTTTTCAGGCGGCTCGCTGATACCCGCCAACGCCTCGTTGCAAGGCGTCAGGGACGGCGTCGCCCAGGTTACCTATCACGCCGGCACATACACGCCTGCGGAACTGCCGGTCGAAAACCTGATCGGCAACATGGCCTTCTACAATACGGACCCGTTCGTCATGGCGATGGCGTCGACCGAATTCAGCATGACGAACCCGGCCGCCCTCGACGAATGGAAGAAGAACGGCGTCGTGTTCGGCGGCGGTTATTCGACCTCCGAATACTACATGATCTGCAACAAGCCCGTCGAAACGCTCGCCGACGTCAAGGGCAAGCGGATGCGCATGGCCGGCGGCGCCTGGTCGCGCTTTGCGGAGTATGTTGGCGCCGTGCCTGTCTCCATCCCGTCCAGCGAAATGTACACCGGCCTGGACACCGGTTCGCTGGACTGCGCCGTGACGCCGGGCGACTCCATCGACAGCTTCAGCCTCAGCGACGTAATCAATTCGATGAACACCCTGGCGATTGGCAACTACTATGCGGGATTCCTGTGGGGATACAACAAGTCGTTGTGGGAGGGACTGACGCCCGAGCTACGCTCCATCCTGTTCGATCAGATGGCCTACTTCCTGGCGAAAGGCCGCGTCGAGTTCAGCGCCGACGTGGACAAGGCCATCGAAAACGCCAAGGCGGAAGGAATGGCGATCTACGAACCGGATGACGCGTTGAAGGCCGCGCTGGACGAGTTCGTGGCTTCCGACGAAGCCGCCCTGATCGCCGCCGCGAAAGAGCGTGGTGTTGAAAACCCGGAGGCAATCCTGACCGAATTCAAGGCCGTGGTGGACCGCTGGGACGGGCTTCTTGAAGGCGTGGACCGGACCGACGTGGACGCACTGGCGGCGCTGGCCCGCACGGAGATCTACGACAAGCTCGATCCAGCCACCTATGGCGTGGACTAGGAAGACCGCGCGCAAGCGAGTGGGAGCCGGTTGGAAATACAACCGGTTCCGCATCTCCCGCCATTCCGGCGCCGGCTCTGCCGGTGCGAAGCGGGCGAACCAAGGCGGACGCGGCATCGGCGGTAAAATCGCTGGCGCCGTAATCGGCGCTTTCGCAAAGGGCCGCTCAGCCAGATATCTCGGACGCTGGTATTGACGGATTGAACCCCGGGCAGGGCGGTAAAAGGTCATTGATCCTGGAGATCGTCACAGGATCCGTCCTATTTCGGTGAGGAGAGCGTGTCACCTCGGCGACGAGTTTGATTTCGAGTCAGTTCGCAAGTCCCGCCGTCTGCCGAAGCTCCGAAACTGCGTTCGCATGAGCGTCAAAGCCTTCGTACTCTGCAAACCGCTTCGTGTAGGGCGCCATGCTGCTGTAACCTTCCGCCGTAACATGACCGATGGAAGCGCTCTTGAGGAAGTCGTGCACGCCGAGCGGTGAGGCGTAGCGCGCTGCGCCGGCAGTTGGCAGAACCGCATTTGGTCCCATGACGTAGTTCGCAATCGAACCCGGGGCGTGCCTGCCGAGCAGGATCTCCGCCGCATTGCGAATATGAGGCATATGATCGAATGGAGTCTCAGAAAGTATCTGAAGATGCTCGGGCGCATAGGCATTGACGAATTCGTACGCTTGCTGCGGCGAGTCGGTCAGAACAACGCCGCCTTGCGCGCCGGAGAGAACGGACTTCGCGAATCCTGCCCGCCGGGCGTCCATCATTTTCAGAAAATGTGGGATTTTTTGCCGGACAGACTCTGCGAGATCCCTCGACCAGGTTACCAGGAATGCGGAACTGTCCGCACCGTGCTCGGCTTCGATGAGGAGATCGAGGGCAACAGTTCCCGCCTCGACCGTTCCATCCGCGAGTACGATGCTTTCGCTCGGGCCGGCGGGAACACGCGACGCTATTTGTCCTTGAAGCAGGCGTTTGGCGGCGACGATCCACGGACTGCCCGGTCCCTCGAACTTCAGGCAACGCGGCACAGTCTGTGTTCCGAAAGCCGCTGCCGCTACCGCTACCGCGCCGCCCGCCTTGTATACTCTGTCTACACCGGCGATCCGGGCCGCCACCAACGTGGCGGCGTCGACCTTGCCGTTCGGGCCGGGCGGGGTCAACACAATCGGAGTCGGCACGCCCGCCACCACTGCAGGTATCGCAGTCATCAGGGTAACGGACGGAAACGACCCTTTTCCCCTCGGGGTATAAACGGCGGCGCTGTCTATCGGCGTGAACCGCTCGCCGACGAGCACGCCCGGTTGCATCTCTTTCAGCCACATGGCTTCGGGGCGCTGGGCCTCGTGAAAGCGGCGGATGTTGTCCGCAGCGTATTCAATCGTGCGGATCATATCCGGTTCCAGGGCGTCGAAAGCCGCGTCGAACTCTGATGCACTGGCGGCTATCCCGTGCTTTTCAAGGTCCGCATCGTCAAACGCTGTTGCATAATGCTTGATGGCGTCGTCGCCGTTAAGTCTCACGGCTTCGACGATGGGAGCGGCGCCTTCGATGAAGCGATCCAGGTCATCCTCCGTGCGCGTCAGCAAAGCGGATCGCCGCTTTTGAGACATGGCGCTGAGTTCATGCAGAACAATGTCTCCGGCAGGCGGTGTCAGTTCGGTCATCGGCAGTATCTCGCGAGGTTTGTTTCGGCGTTAAGGCTGTTCCAGAGCCATAACTTTCAAGGTCTCCTCGCGAATTTCGGCGAGGATTTCCCTCTTGTAGTCGGTAAAGCGCGGATCGGTCAGCAACTCGAAGGAGCGAGGCCTCTCGAGGTCAATGGCGATGTCCCTCTTGACCCGGCCCGGACGACTGGCGAGCACGATCACGCGATCGGACAGGAAAACAGCCTCATCGACATCATGGGTGACGAAAAGCACAGTGACCTTATGCTCTTCCCAGACCTTCAGCAGAAGCTCCTGCATCATGCCGCGCGTCTGTGCATCGAGAGCGCCAAAGGGTTCATCCATCAGCAAAATGGAAGGTTTGTAGACGAGCGCCCGGGCGATGGCCACACGCTGGCGCATACCGCCGGAGAGTTGCTTCGGATACGCCGTTTCAAACCCGGCGAGGCCGACCGCATGAATATAGTGTCTGACAAGTTCCGCCTTCTCGCTCTTCGCAATGGCGCTCTTTTCCAATGCAAAGCGGATATTGCCTTCTACCGTCATCCATTCAAACAGGCTGTAGCTCTGAAAGACAAAACCGCGATTGCGACCCGGTCCGCGTACGGACGCGCCGTCGATCCTGATTTCTCCCGCACTGGGTTCGTCCAGTCCGCCGACCATGTTGAGCAGTGTGGACTTGCCGCATCCGGACGTGCCTACGATAGAGACGAATTCATTCTGAAGGATTCGAAGATCGATCCGTTCGATGGCCACAAACGGAGCGCGGTTAACCTGGAACACCTTTGCCACGCCGTCCAATTCGACCTTCGGCGCGCCTGTCGCCTCGTTTTTCTGAGTGTTCATCGATTCGTTTCGTTCCAGCGGAACATCAGTCGGCCGACTCTCTTGAAGATCTGGTCCGTAACCAGTCCGAGAACGCCAATAAACAAGGTTCCGAAAAGGATAGTGTCGGTTGCCAGATAGCGCTGCGCATCCATAATTCGTCGCCCGAGACCCTGGTTCGCAGCGACCAGTTCCGCGACAACCAGATAGGTCCAGGTCCATCCGATGGTGATCCGGAAGGTGTCCCAGATCGCCGGCGACGCCGCCGGCAGAATGATGCGCATGAGAATTTCGCGATTGCTGAATCCCAGCGTCTGACCAGCGCGGATCAGGTTCATGTCGATGTTCTTCACATTGTCCATGATCATCAGAACCTGCTGAAAAAAGGTGCCCAGAAAGAGGATTAGAATCTTCTGACCGTCGCCGATGCCGGTCCACAAAATGGACAGTGGAATAAGCGCAACAACCGGCATGTATCGCACGGTTGAAATCAGGGGCTCAAGAGCGCCTTCGATGATCTTGAAGTTCCCCATGAGAATACCGACCGGCACCGCGACAACGGTTGCGGTGAGCCAACCGATGACAATGCGATATATGCTGACGGATGCGTCAGCGATGAGTATTCCCTCAGTAATCTGACGCCAGCCTTCGGAAAGAATCGCGCCCGGACTGGGCAGGAACAAGGGTTTGACGAGGACGAGGTAGGCAACCAGCCACCAAACCAGCAGCAAGATTGCCGGAACGACGATTCCTGCGGCGGTGAAGATCGGCTTGGGGATATCGGCGCGAAGCCGGAAAAGGTCTCGTACATGCCAGCGGGGCGTTTTCGGCGGCGAATGCATCTGATCAGTTTCGCTTTTCATATTGGTGTCGCCGGGGCGTCCCAGGGACGCCCCAGCCATTCGATATCTACTGACCAGCAACCTCGTAGAGGTTGTCCAGTACAAACAGGTCATCGGCCGACGGGATGGTCTTGATCTCCTGCGGGTTGGTTGCCTGCATGATCTCGGCAATTTCGGTGACGGTGGCCTGGAAGTCACCCTTCAGGAATTCGACGTTCTCGGCGACGTTGTACAGACGAACACCCTTGAAAGCCGGCTCGAATTCCTCCATCGGACTTCCGACGGCCTTCGCGATCATCGCTGCGCCTTCCTCGGGGTTCTCACGGATGAAGTTGATCGCATCGTCCCAAGACTTGATCAGGCCTTTCACCGCTTCTGGATTCTCTTCGATCCAGGTGGAGGAAGCAGTCAACATGTCACTGATGAGGCCAGGTTTCTCAGCGGCTGTGTAGATAACTTTGTAATTGTCATCCCGGGCCAAAGCCGTAGAGATGTAGGGCTCATATGTCACCGCAGCGTCGACGCGGCCGGCGATGAGCGCCAGACCTGCTTCCGATGCTCCCATAGGAACATGCTCGATGTCCTCCATTGTCATGCCGTTGGCCTTCAGCGCATAGTTCATGAGCAAGTCGCTCGTCGCGCCCGTCTCGAAGGCAACCGTTTTTCCTTTGAGTTCCGGGATGGATCCGATGTCGTTCCCGGCAAGGATCGCGTCTGCTTCGAAAGACAGGTCCATAACCAGAAAGCCCTTTTGATCAACTCCCTGGTTGAAATTGGCGATCATGCCGTTGGTGGCGCTGGCGATTACGTCCAGATTGCCGCTCGCGAGCGCTGCGGTCATGTCCTGGTCCCAATTGAAAGTCGTCAGTTCGACTTCCACACCGTTATCATCAAAGAAACCCTTTTCTTCCGCGACCCAAAGGGGTCCGTAGCCAAGCCAGGGCTGCAGTCCGAGTCTCACGGGTTCAGCGTGAGTTATTGTCGTGCCCATCACCAGGGCCGCGAGTGTTATTCCCAATTTTTTATACATGCATGTTCTCCTTCGCATTGTGGATCCAGTTGTCATTCAGTCTAGCTTCGGTCCATCGATAGTCTTTCGAGCAGATTGCGCGTAATGACGCCAACATCGTTCATCTCTCCGGTTTCAGGCAGCGCGCCGCACCACGCGACCGAACTGGCGCTGAATATCAGGCCCCCGGCCGCGAGATGACGTATTGTCATTTCCGCACAGCGTCTGCTGTTCTGTTCGTCTTCTCCACCCTGATACCAGCGTGTCGGATCATGAAAAAAGTCGTCTGGAAACCCGGTTGCCCGCGCCACTACAACAACACCCGGTGAAGTTCCGAGGTGAGGATCGGTCGCGTCGACCTCGTATCCGGCGGCGCCGCCGAGGACCATCCCGCTGTCGCCGAAGGTCTCATTCGAGACGCCCTCGAACAACCAAGCGTGTTTCGGAGCGTGGCTCGCCGGTGTTCGGGAGAAGGGGCGGGCGCCGCTGAACCCCATCAGCGATATGGCGCCTCCGACGAGTGAGAATTCCCCTCTGCCTCGATTACGTAGATATCCGCCGGGCTCATTGGTGATCGAGAGCGCCTGCTCCGATACTGGACCGTCCCACGTTCTGCCAGCCTCAAGCGGCGATCGCCTTAATTCCATCAGGTCGTCCTGGAAGGCCACTGTTCCGGCGAATCCATTGCCGCCGAGATATGCCAGACTGCCTCCGGACGAAAGAAATTCACGAAGAGCGCCTTCCATCTCCATTGACACATACTCTGGATGGCTGCCTGTAACGACCGCCTTGTAATGCATAAGTGATTGGGGGCCGCGCTCATGCAGATCGTGATCAGTCATGATATCGACGGCAATGCCGTTGTCGTGACAAAAGCGCAGGAAATGCAAATCCACCGGCAGGTTATGCGGGCAGCCGCACAAAGGGTAGCGGTAGTCTGCGCGCAAAGTTGCTTTCGGTTTGCGGTAGGAGCACAGGGAAACGCCGCTATGGTCACTGTGATAGTCGTAGAGGGACCGTAAGTTGTTGTCGACCGCGAAACGTTGTCCCCTGTCTTCACAGAGCCATTCATAAAGGTGTGGAGGCAGAAACTCGTCGGCGTACGCGAGATAGGTCGCCGTGGGAATTACAAATAACAACGGCGCACGCGCTTCCCGAGTTGAAACGAAAAACACGATGTCTTCCTTTCCGCTGTCACAAGTGACTTCGAACGCATAAACACCTGGCTCGGCCGCAGCGGGAACCTCCGCAATGACGGACGCGGGCCAGTCCAGCGGGCCCATGTCGTCGTCATGGCAATGGATTGCGTCGTAGTGAGTTGGCGCTATTCGAGGATCAAAACCACTGCCATCCCATCGAAGCGAGGTCACGCAAAAGGTCGGGTTGTTCAGAACCTCCAGCACCAGCATTCGATTTTTATCCAGGATATTCCCTCGCGGCAGCAAGGTAGGGAAGGTCCAGTTAACTTCGCCGTCTTCGGTAAGCAGCTTTATTGCGGCGAACCTTGCGTTGAGCGTCGGGCATTTGTCTTCGCCGTCCGATCCGAAAAGAATATCCTGTGACAGATTTTTCCATGAGACTGCATCGATGCGTCTGCGAAAATGAATGGGGTAAAGCGCATCATGGCCTCTAACTTCAACAGCGAGGCATTCATCATCATTTTCCACAGTTACCGTCAGCCATGAATGTTTTGTGGCTGGCAGTAATTCCAGCTCAATGGAATCTATCTCCAGAACAACCTTTCCGTTCCTAAGAAGCAGGCTGAGCGGCCCGTGCTTCAAGATTGTGCGTGGACTCTCATTCTGCGTCAGAAGCAACTCGAAACTGATGCCCTTGAGGCAACCGGCCTTCCTGACTTCATTCGCCGATATCCGCAGAAATGACCCCTGGTTGAAGTCTCTGTGGGCGCATGAAGCACTATCGAATTGCATCGGCCAATCCATTGATCGAGGCGACGGCAAATCCAGACGACGCACATTGACCGTTCGCACGGGCTCGACAGACGAAAGATGTAGACTAACCGATTGTCCCGACGCCGCGCTCCATGGCGTAGTATAACCAGCAATTATCATTGCGCTGTGGTCCACAGCTCGCTTCATTCTAGATCCCCTGCATCGGTTCGGCGGGTTCCGCCGCTTCAGGGTAGCGCATTCAGGCATACCCCCCTATAGATGAGTTTAGCTTACAAACGGCCTAATTCAGGGGTATATACCCCTATCGGGGTATTAAGCGATGGAATTTACTTGGGAAAGTCTGGGAGAAACGATTTCTTCTATTGGGGATGAGAACTTCTACCCCAATATTGCAGGCTACCTACGAGGTTGTATCGACTACGACAACATCATAGTGATCGTATTTCATGGAACAGATGTCCCCTTGGTTCTCTTTCGGGAGATTCATGGGCCAGACGTTTTCAGACATGTTGAAGATCAGTATTTGCCGGCAGCATATCTGCTCGACCCAATCTATCAATTCCATCTGGATCGGGGAAACCCCGGATTGTACAGGTTGCTGGATGTTGCGCCTGATCATTTCCGGCGTAGTCGATATTTCAAATGGTACTATGGCAGGATCGGGATAATCGACGAGATCACAATCGTCTTGCCAGTCAGTGAGTTTACCACCATCACCATATCCATAGGAAAGGATTCTTCATCAAATCAGATGTTCGGCGACCGCAACGAGGAGAAGTTGCGTCAGCATGAGCCCGTGATCATGGCCTTGCTCAAATCGCATGCCAAATTGACCAAGTCGCCAAGCCGGAAAAATATCAATGTTCTGTCCATTACCGACAATCTTATCGGCTCCATGCAGGATCGCCACGGGGTGAAATTGAGCAAGCGCCAGGCCGAGGTTGCGCTATTTATTCTGCGAGGTCATTCCTCGCCTTCTATCGGATTACACCTTGGCGTCAGTCCACAAACCGTAAAGGTGTTTCGGAAACAATTATACGCCAAGTGCGATATATCATCCCAGGCGGAACTGTTTGCCATGATGATGCCGTTGCTTGAGCGCTCTTAGGGAACGGGCGTCCGTATGACGCCATTGCCGTCAGCCGTCCGGCATGACGATCTGCACCTTGCCATCGGGCTGCGCCAAAGCCTGCGGCAGACGGTCAATCGCCTGCTCCAGCGGCAGCTCCACCGACACGTCGGTTTTCCAGCGCCCGTCGCGGAAACGGTTCTGCACCTCGTTGAACACCCGCATTTTTTGGACAAAGCTGGTTTTGGCGGCCCAATCCGTAGTCCAGAAGCCTTCGATCATCTTGCGTTTGAAGATCATTGCGCCGGGATCGAGGATCTCGGCTGGCGAGTCGTCCAGTCTGCCGTAGATGACCCACCGCGCCCGGTCGCCCATCATGGTGTGGGTCTGCGCGCTCCTGCCGCCTGCGACAGCGTCGAGGAAGACGACCGGCTTTTCTTTCTCCAGAATGCTCGCCAGATCCGCTTCGTAATCCGCGTCCGTTTCGTTCAGCGCGTAGGCGGCGCCCAGATCTTTGAGCATGGCTACGGGCGCTTCGCGGCGCACCAGCGCGATCATGCGCTTGCCCTGGTCCTTCGCCAGTCCTGCCATCAGCTTGCCCAGCTGGCTGGCGGCGGCGGAGAAGACAAAAGCCTCTCCGGGTTTCACCAGATCCAGCATGGCCACCGCCGTCACCGGATTCACGACCAGCCCGGCGGCGTCACGATCCGCCACGCCTTTTTTCAACGGCAAAGCCAGCATTGCCTGGGTCACCGCATACTCGGCCCAGGTTCCGGATCCGTCAGGGGTTACGTAGAAACCCACCCTGCGGCCTTTGAGAAAATTGCCGTACAAACCCGGACCAGCGTCGACGACGACGCCCACGCCTTCAAACCCGGCCGGCTTTCCCTCGACGCGCGGTTGTCCGTAGACCCCACGCACGAAGGCGATGTCCGACGGATTGATTGTCGCCCGACGCATCTTGATCAGCACCTGTCCCGGCGCCAGCTTCGGTTTCGGGAATTCCGCCAGCTCCAGATAGTCGCCGGGCCGGTCGATATGGGTGTCGAGAGATTCTGCCTTTTCGGCAAACCCGCCCTGCCGCAGCAGAAGCCCCTTCATGGCGCAAGCCCCGCATTTTGTTTTCGATACAAGCAATATGGGTCAGTGACGGTGTTGTGGTCAAACCATCAGCCCAGGTTGCGATGCTTTTCTGCCTCTGAAGGCATCGTTACTTGCCGAATACCTGAACCTTACCAAAAGTTCATGATCCAGCCAGCCTCCCGTAATGTTGTGGCGCATATTGCTTAACATATCGAATATGCGACAAGCAGAGGAATTCCAGATGCGACAGAGTGGTTTCAAGACCTCCACGAAAAAGAAGCTGATGACGTCAACCGCGGTTCTCGGCCTGGGCGCGATCGTCGCCGCCGCAGGCGTGCCGCCGCTCCTGGAGCAGGCGCGGGCCGACGCGGTCAGGGTCGAAGCCCCGGCGGCGTTGCCGAGTTTCGCGGACGTTGTCGAAGCCGTTTCCCCGGCTGTTGTTTCGGTGCGCGTCAAGTCAAACCTGCGCCCCGTTGCAAATCGGGGCGGTTTCGGCGTTCCCGGCATGGACAATCTGCCGGACGATCATCCCATGAAGAAGTTCTTCAAGGAGTTTCGCGGCAACCCGTTCGGCGATGACCAGGAGCAGTTCAGCCAGCGTGACGAAGACGAAAAGAACGATCGCTGGAGCAAGCGCGCCCGGCCAATCGCCCAGGGCTCGGGCTTCTTCATCTCGGAAGACGGCCTGCTGGTCACCAACAATCACGTCGTCGACAAGGGAACCGAATTCGAGGTGGTTCTCGATGACGGAACCGAACTCGACGCGGAACTGATCGGCAAGGACGCCCGCACCGATCTCGCGGTTCTCAAGGTCAGCGGCGACCGCGACTTCCCCTATGTCGAATTCGCCCGTGACGACAAGACGCGCATCGGCGACTGGGTCGTGGCCGTCGGCAACCCGTTCGGCCTTGGCGGCACCGTCACCGCCGGCATCGTCTCCGGCCGCGGCCGCGACATCGGCGCAGGCCCCTATGACGACTTCATCCAGGTGGACGCCGCTGTCAACCACGGCAACTCCGGCGGTCCGACCTTCAACCTGCGCGGCGAGGTTATCGGCGTGAACACCGCCATCTTCTCGCCGTCCGGCGGCAATGTCGGCATCGCCTTCGCCATTCCGGCGGCGCTCGCCAACGAGGTCGTCACCGACCTGATAGACGACGGCAATGTCGAGCGCGGCTGGCTCGGCGTCCAGATCCAGCCGGTATCCGCGGACATTGCTGAGTCCCTCGGACTGGCGGAAGCCAAGGGCGCGCTCATCACCGAGCCCCAGAAGGACTCGCCAGCCGAACGCGCCGGCCTGAAATCCGGCGACGTGGTGACGGCCGTCAACGGCGAAGTCGTCGAAAGCCCGCAGGATCTCGCCCGCAGGATTGCGAGCGAAGATCCGGGCGAAAAGACCGACATCACCGTCTGGCGCCAGGGTGGAAGCAAGACGATTGCGGTCGAAATCGGCGAATTGCAGGAAACTGCAGCAGCCGCTGCCGATGATGAAACGCCGGGTAAATCCAGTATGGGCGATGAGCTCGAGGAGTTTGGCCTGACGGTTCAGCCGGCGGAAGAAGGCGAAGGACTCATGATCACATCTGTTGATCCTGACAGCCCTGCCGCAGAGCGCGGAATGCGGCAGGGCGACACCATCGTCGCCGTCAACAACGCGAAGGTCGGCTCGGTCGAGGATATCGCCAAAGCCGTCGAAGAAGCCGGAGAACAGGGCCGCAAGGCAGTGCTGTTCCAGTTGCGTAACGAAAACAACAGCCGTTTCGTCGCGCTTCCGGTTGCGCATGGCTGACAGTTCGGGCGGGCGGTCTATCATGTCGCCCCCAGACCAAACGCTCGAAACTGTGGCAGCGAGCCCCCCATCGGCTCGCTGCCTTCCTCTCGTTGAGGCCATTTGATCTGCAAAAGCAACACCCGTGTGGATTGCTGAATGAGTATGCAACAAGTATCCTGTGCACTATCGAAATTCATATTGGAGCGCGGAGCGCTCAATGGTGCACCTATGAAAATATTGATTGTCGAGGATGACCTCGAGGCGGCGGCATATCTTACGAAAGCATTGAATGAAGCGGGCATGGTGACCGATCACGCCAGTGACGGCGATATCGGCTTCTACATGGCGACTGAAAACAGCTACGACGTGATGGTGATCGACCGCATGTTGCCGAAGCGCGACGGACTGTCCATCGTCAGCGCCCTGCGCGAAAAGTCCATCGACACGCCGGTGCTGATTCTCTCGGCGCTCGGCCAGGTCGACGACCGCGTGACCGGATTGCGCGCCGGCGGCGACGACTATCTGCCCAAACCCTATTCCTTTTCTGAACTGCTGGCCCGCGTGGAAGTGCTCGGACGGCGCAAGGGAACCCGCGACAACGACACGGTCTACCGCGTCGGCGAACTGGAGCTTGATCGCCTTGCCCACGAAGTTCACCGGGGAGGGCAGAAAATCCTGCTGCAGCCGCGCGAATTCCGGCTGCTGGAATATCTGATGAAGCACGCCGGCCAGGTGGTCACCCGCACCATGCTGCTCGAAAATGTCTGGGACTACCATTTCGATCCCCAGACCAATGTCATCGACGTGCATATTTCGCGGCTGCGCTCGAAGATCGAACGCGATTTCGATACGCCCCTTCTCCACACCGTCAGGGGCGCCGGATATATCCTGAAAGCGGAAAGCTAGGGCGCGCTCCGTCATGAGTCGCTTGGGAATGGTGCTGCGAACGACCGCCGTCAGACTGTCGGCGCTTTATTTCACGCTATTCCTGATTTGCGCCCTTGTCCTGGTCTTCTACATTTCCGGACTGACGTCGAGGATCATGATCGACCAGACCCAGGAAGTCGTGCATGAGGAACTGGAGCTGCTTGGTCGGGCCTATCGCACCGGCGGCGTTACGCTGTTGATCAGCTATATCGACCGCCGGTCGCGCCAGCCAGGCGCCAATCTCTACCTCATCGCCGCGCCGAACGGACAGGTGATCGCCGGTAATGTGGAGAGCATCCAGGGGGGCGTCCTCGACAAGCAGGGCTGGACGGAGACCCCCTTTACCTATGGACGCTTCACCCAGACGCCCGAAACCCCGATCCACACGGCGCTGGCCGAAGTGATTCTGTTGCCCAACGGCATGCGGCTTCTGGTCGGGCGCGATCTCAGGGAGCCGACCCAGTTTCGCACGCTCGTGCGCGGTTCGCTGGCGCTTGCGCTCGGCATGATGGTTGCCGGCGCCCTTGTCATCTGGCTTTTCCTCGGCCGCCGCGCCCTGCGTCGCATTGAGCGAATGTCACGGGCGAGCGAAAAGATCCTGGCGGGCGACCTCAGCCAGCGGCTTCCGATCCAGGGATCGAACGACGAATTCGACCGGCTTTCGGAATCGCTCAACGCAATCATGGCGCGGATCGAAAGCCTGAACGAAGGCCTGCGCCAGGTTTCCGACAACATCGCCCATGACCTGAAGACGCCGCTGACCCGGCTTCGCAATCGCGCAGAGGCGGCCATGGCGTCCGGCGAGGATATCGAGGATTTCCGAACGGCGCTTGAGCAAATGGTCGAGGAATCGGATCAGCTTATTCGCACCTTCAACGCGCTCCTCATGATTTCGCGGGTCGAGGCCGGTTCTTCGGCCGCGGAGATCGGGCGACTGGATCTCTCGCAGATCGCCCGCGACGTGGCGGAGCTCTACGAGCCGGTCGCCGAGGAAGCGGGCGTGGCTTTGACGGTCGAGATCGAGGACGGCGTCGAGATCGAGGGCAATCGCGAACTGATCGGGCAGGGGCTTTCCAATCTCGTCGACAACGCCATCAAATACTCCGCCGTCAGGAAACCGGACGCCCGCGTTGCGATCTCGCTTGAAACCGCGGAGGATGCGGTCGTCGTCACCGTCGCCGATAATGGCTCCGGCATCCCGGAGGAGGACCGCGCGGAGGTGGTCAAGCGTTTCGTGCGTCTCGACAAAAGTCGAAACCTTGCCGGAAACGGGTTGGGTCTCAGCCTCGTCGAAGCTATCATGTCGCTGCACAGGGGCAGACTTGAGTTTGGCGCCGCCGACCCGGATGACGAACAGTGGCCGGGTTTGCGCGCCAGAATGATATTCAGAAGATAGGCAGTCAGCGTGTTACGAGGACCGGCGTTTCCCAAGTTGAAGGACCTGCGGGATCCGGTCATCCTGCCAGCGTCACAGGAAAAGCTTGAGACGCTGCGCGACGAACTGGTTAAGCTCGCCGACGGCAATCCGGAACTCGGCGCCTTTCTTGTCGAGGATACGCCCGCCAGCCGGTTCGTGCTTTCAGCGCTTACCCTGTCGCAATACCTGCGCGATATCGCGCTGCGCTCGCCAAGGCTCATTCTCCAGCTGTTGAACTCGGAACCCGGCGCGCTTATCGACCAGCGCATCGAGGAGGCGCAAAACGCCTGGAAGGCGGAGGACGTAAACGAGGCCCGCCTGATGTCCGATCTGCGTCTGTCCAGGCAGGACTTTTCGTTTTTCGCCGGCATGTACGACCTGTCGCGCACGGTCGACACGCGCCAGATCACCATCTGGCTCAGCCGCTTCGCGGCGGCGGCCCTGAAATCCGCGGTCGATTTCTCGCTGCTCTCCGCCCATGACCAGGGCAAGCTGAGGCTTGACGATCCCAGGCGTCCGTCGCGTCGCTCCGGTTTTTTCGTGCTCGGCATGGGCAAGTTCGGGGCCGAGGAACTGAACTACTCGTCGGATATCGACATCGTCGCGATCTTCAATCCGGAAGCCGGCGTCGTCAGGGATCCTGACGAGTCTTCCGACGTGTTTTCCCGGATTGTGCGTCGCCTGGTCAAGATCATGCAGGAGCGCACGCGGGACGGTTATGTGTTTCGAACCGATGTGCGGCTGCGTCCCGATCCGGGCGCCACGCCTCTGGCGGTGCCGTATCGCGCGGCGCTGCTTTATTACGAGGGCCGGGGACAGAACTGGGAGCGGGCGGCCTTCATCAAGGCCCGACCGGTCGCCGGCGACATCGAAGCGGGGCAGGGCTTCTGCAACGAACTGGTTCCGTTCATCTATCGCAAGTATCTGGACTATGCGACGATCACCGACATCCACTCCATCAAGCGGCAGATCCACGCGCACAAGGGGTTCGGCAAGATCGCCGTGCGCGGTCACGATATCAAGCTTGGTCGCGGCGGGATTCGGGAGATCGAATTCTTCGTGCAGACGCAGCAGCTGATCGCCGGCGGGCGAACGCCGGATCTGCGCGTGCGCTCGACCGACGAGGCGCTGTCTGCGCTGTCCAGCGCCCAGTGGCTCGGTCACAGCACGGAAGAGTCGTTGCGCTTCGCCTACTGGTTCTTGCGTCACGTCGAGAACCGGATCCAGATGCGCCGCGACGAGCAAACCCACACCCTGCCGGAAAGCGACCAGGATTTGCGCATTATTGCGCTGATGTCCGGCTATGAAGACGTTGAGCCGTTCATCGCCGATATGAACGAGGTGCTGACTTCCGTCGAGAGGCATTATTCCAGACTGTTCGAACACGAGCACGAACTTGGAACCGGGGAGGGCAACCTCGTCTTTACGGGGGACGGGGACGATCCGAACACGCTCGAGCAGCTAAGCCGGATGGGATTCGAGCGGCCATCCGACATTTCCCGTATTATCCGGACATGGCACTACGGCCGTTACAAGGCCATGCATTCGGAGCGCGCGCGCAAGCATTTGACGGAAATCATGCCGGTGCTGCTGAAAGCCTTTGCGCAGACCCGGCGCGCCGACGAGGCGCTTTTGAATTTCGACAAGTTCCTGTCGGGCCTTCCGGCGGGCATCCAGCTTTTCTCGCTGCTCTCCAGCAATACCAACCTGAGCACGCTGCTGGTCTCCATCATGGCTTCGGCGCCGCGACTGGCCGAGATCATCAGCCGCAGGCCGCATGTCTTCGACGGCGTTCTCGATCCGCAGCTTCTAGCGGAACTGCCGAACAGGGCCTATCTTGCCGGCCGGCTCGGCGCCTTCCTGCAGGGAGATTTTCTCTATGAGGAAATTCTCGACCGGCTGCGCATTTTCGCTTCCGAACAGAAGTTCCTGATCGGCGTTCGCCTGTTGACAGGGGCAATCAGCGGGGACCGGGCGAGCAAGGCCTTTTCCGACCTTGCCGACCTGATCCTGGAAGCCGCCTTCGCCGCAGTGCGCCTGGAGCTTGAGCATCAGCACGGCCGGATCTCCGGTGGCCAGGCCGCCATCGTCGGCATGGGCAAACTCGGCAGCCGCGAAATGACGGCCGGCTCCGACATCGACATCATCGTGCTTTATGCGCACGATCCGGACTGCGCCGATTCCGACGGGGAAAAGCCGCTCGATCCGTCGCGCTATTATGCGCGCCTGACGCAGCGGCTGGCCTCCGCCCTCTCGTCTCCGACGGCCGAAGGCGTTCTCTACGAGGTGGATTTGCGCCTGAGACCCTCCGGCAACAAGGGGCCGATCGCCACAAGCATTCAGTCGTTCCGCAAATACCAGAGCGACAGCGCCTGGACCTGGGAGCACATGGCGCTGACGCGGGCGCGCGTGGTGAGCGGCGATGCGGAGCTCGTGGCGCAGGCCCGCGCCGTGTTCGACCAGGTGCTGGACCGCAAGCGGGACGCCGCCGAGATTGCCGCGGACGTGCGCGGAATGCGCATGCGGATCGAGCAGGAAAAGAAAGCCGCGAGCTTCTGGGACCTCAAGCTTGCGCCGGGTGGGCTGATGGACATTGAATTCATCGCCCAGTATCTGCGTCTCATGGCGGCGAGCGAACAGGTCAGGTTCAATCGCGGCGAGACGAGAACGCTCGACATCATCAAATCGCTTGCGCCTGCCATGATTGGTCATGACGAGGCGGAGCGGCTCGTCTCCGCCCTCAAGGCCTTTACCGAGCTCTCCCAGATCATACGCCTGTGCATCGACGGCGAGTTCGACCCCGAAAAGGCGCCGGGCGCGCTCGAGGATCTGGTGCTGCGTGTCGTCGATCTGCCCGATATCGCGACGCTGGAAGCCCATGTGCTCAAGACCGAGGCCGATGTTAGGGCAATTTTCGACAAGGCGCTGCCGGAACCGGAAGGAGGGGAAGACGCCGAAACGGGATGAGGCCGGCCTGAAGTCTCTGTCAGGACTGGCCTGCGCGCGGGCCTCTATCAGTCACAAAATCAGACACTTGTATCGCGCGCCTTCCAATCGGCTGTAGGTGTCCAACCCATGGCGCTTCAACAATTCGAGCTTTTCACTGCTCAAATCGCCTTCAACGGTCACTACTATCTGCCAACAATTTTCCACGTATCTAACGACGACGCCGTCCACGAGAATTCGGTGGCTTCTGACAGTGTGCTGATCGGCATTTCGATCAATTTTTACGTGTGGGATGGGTGGCCGAAATCGGGAGAAATACAGTTCTGGGTCAACGGTGTGCCCTCGCTCCTCAAAGTTCCGAAGATATTTTTCGGCCAAGCTGGATTGTCGTAGAGAACGACTGGCTTTAGCGATCACACTAATTTGCCACAACGTATTGCATGACCCGTCGTTCCTGACCAATAACCAGCGCCGATAAGGCTTTGTGTCCTTTTCAACACAAGACCGCGTTTGGAGCGCGAACTCCCAGGTTGTCAGGTTTTCGACATCCATTTGTGTCTGTTGGTGGGTCGATACCCCTTCAGTGCAAATGATCTTGCCTGCATCAGGATCGAACATCGCCTTGTGCTTGTATAGCCAGCAAGGCGGATTGCCCTGTGTAGGTGTCAGGCGGATGCTGAAGTCCGTCAGGTCGAGGCGATAGACCAGTGTGTTTCTGTAATCCCTGTCTTCCGGATATCTGAGGCCGCCGATGATGTAGATGGATTGATCTACCAGGGTTGCGCTGTGAAAATCGGTCGGCGGAAACACGTCCGTCGGATACCCAAAAATCTCGACAGAGGTGTCGGGACGAACCACCACAACGTCATTATAGATATAAAAATCCGGATCGTAGCTGTCCTCGTGTTCTCCGCCTATGTAGACGACTGAACCGTTCGGTAGACAGGTTTCCGATTGTCCGTAGCGACTGAAGCACCAGGTCGGGTAATTCTTTTGCGGCGCCCCGACAGCCTGATGTGCACGGAGAGGCCATACCGGATTGTCGACAAGCCAGCGCCACACGTCATTTGTTTGGTTTTCAGGATTGGATTTGCCTCGCCGCGGAGCACGCCATTCTTCGAATTGCGCGCACACGGCTTCGGGAGCAGTGATTTTCGATTTCATGAAATTATGCCGGAATACCGACATCAGGTTCGGTTGAACACTGCCGTCCTGCTACAGCATATGGTCGCAAAATTCAATTCCGGAAGTGCAAATTTCAGGCGCCAGCTTTGGCGCGCTTGAGGACTTGGTGATGGTCGCCAATGGAGATCAGGTTGCGGCTGGTTCGAGGTATTGCGGCGCAATTTCGTTTGTTAACCAGACGCCGTTTCGGGCCTGGAAGAATTGCGCGCCCTGCTGATGCATTTTCAAAGCCGGGATGGTCAGCACGACAGGCTTGCCGTGCCTTTGGCCAACTTTGACCGCCGTTTCGCGGTCGCCCGACAGGTGAACGTATTGACGGTTCCGGGGCAGAACGCCGTGTTTCATGATGCTGTGGAGAAAGCGGGTCGCTGTTCCATGAAACAGAAACTCCGGCGGCGCGAGTGGTTGAAGGCCGAGATCGACTTTGATCGAGTGGCCTTGATTGGCTCGAATGAAAAGCCCGTCCGCCGAGAGCGCAAATCTCTGCTTGTCGCTTTTTGCGACGACGTCCAGCAGCTGATCTCGCGTGATCGGGATGTCGGATTTCGCAATCAACTCGTCGATATAGGCCCACCCTTCGGGGTCGAGTTCGAGCCCGACGGCATCAGGCTTGTGGCGACGGACGTAACTCAGAAACTTGCTGATCGAGGTTTCGGACTGCGTCATCGTTAGCTCTTTTACGATTGTGAATGCCTTGGCATGCCATCCGCGCGATAGTTGCGGGCTGGTGGACTTCACGCCCGGCGCCTGGTCGAGCAAGTCAAGAACCGTAGACGTAGGAGAGATTTTCGACCATGCGCTTCCGGAGCCGGAGGATGAGGAGACCGGTTAGGTCAATACATCGACTTGCGGTATTCGACCTCCAGATCGGCGTCGATCCTGTTCATCTCCTCCGGGTCGTCGGGCGCTCCGGATGTCAGGTCGAGGATCATTTTCGGCAAGGACGGCATTTCGCTGCGATCCTGCAACTCATTCGGGTCCCACAGCTTCGAACGTCGAAACGCCTTGGCGCAATGGAGGAACACCTCTTCGACGGTAACGACGATCGCGATCGTCGGTGTTCGATCCTTCACCGCCATCAAGGCAAGCAGATCGGGTCTCGGGTGATTCTCGCTTTCCCGTTCACACGCAGCGTGTCGTCGAATCCCGGAATCATGAACAGCAGTCCGACGGCGGGATTGGCCAGAATGTTTGATTGGGTGTCCAGACGGTTGTTTCCGGGCCGATCCGGGATCAACAAGGTCCTGTCATCGAGAACTTTCACAAAACCCCTTGGATCGCCGCGGGGACTGACATCGGCTGCGCCGTCCGGCGATTGGGTTCCGATGCAAAGAAATGGCGAGCGGGCCAGGAAATCCCTGGCGTGCCTGTCCAACCGCTTCTGGCATTTCTCCACGGCAATTGCGTGGGTTGGCGGGAAGAGGGATCTCAGGTCTTCCTCGTCCTTGACCAGAAATTCCGGTTTCAATTCGGTTTCCTGCGCCATGCCCTGCTCCTCCCGTTGGCTGGATCACAACAGCGGCGAGACAAACTCGAAGAGGTTGCATCCTGTTCACTAGCCAGGATGATTGCAAAAGTCACGCTTGATTCCAATTCCGGCTGCAGCGATATGGTCAATCCCGCAGAACGAGCAGGGGGCCTGGTCGGGTGGATTTCACGTATGCGCGCCTTCCATTTCCGGCGCAACCTGATCGTCGGCGGCGAAGCTGGCGGTGACATTCGTTCCGGCGAGCAGGACGTTGAGCGCCCGCGTCAGCGATCCTGCAGAAACCGAGATCGGCTGCTGCGCCGTTTGCGCCGATACGGGATGGGAGGAAATGGCGGGCAGGGCCGCTCCGATCATGAGCGCCGCGCCGGCAAGAAGCGCCTAGCGCCGCCTGCGGATGCTCGAATTTCCCGTACCGTTCGATTTCTGACCAGCGATGAAAAGCCCCCGTTCACCCGGCGCTGGTGACGCCGCATATATTGACTGCGTTCCGGACCTCTAATGTCCGCTTGCAATGGTGACGCCAGGGCGTCCGTTCTTCGGGTCCAGCGGCGTATTGTCAAAAACTCGGAAAGCCGCGCGCCGACCACTGATCGCGCGGTATCGGCGCGCCAACGCGGTAGCTGAAGTTCACCACTTTCGTGACCTCCTCATTCACTTCGCATCGAAAAGCGAAGTCATACCATTGCCCCTGGCTTCGAAACGCGGCCTGATCCGGCGCAAGCACCGTGCCCTGGGGAAGGTTGAATGAGGGAAGCATCTCCGGCGGATAGGGCGGACTGCTCGCCATCAACTGCCCGCGCATTTCCGTCACGCAGAGCAGGTTCGCCCGCTCCGAGCGCGACATGCCGTTCATCGCAGTCTGGACGCGCGGGCTTTCGAGCATGGTGTCTGAGTAAAGCTCCTCGGCGTGCGGCAGGTCGTCCGGCGTTCCGGCGGCGTCGCCGCTGGCCGTCGCCGTTTGCGGGGCCGTCTCCGCCTCGGGCGCAACAAGAGCAAGTCTTTGCTCTTCAGCGATAATCCTTTCAACGGCGTCGCCGGAGTCCGCGGCAAGTTCAGGCTCTGCCACGGGTTCGGAGAGCTCCGGCAGGTCCATAGCCTGTTCTTTCGGCGAGTCGACGGCCTCGTCGCTGGTCTCGCTGGCCGCGGTCTGCGTCTCGGCGGGACCATCCATCTCCGAGGCGCCAGTGTCGGCCTCCGGTTCGCCTTGTTGCTGCTTTGCGACGCCATCGCGATTGATCAGAGGTCCGCTGTCGGTTTCGCCGAACTCGGTGACCGGCTTCAACACCGGCATGGATTGCGCCGACTGGGCCATTTCCTGTTCTTCATCGACTTCTTCCACAGCGGGAGGCGCCGGCTCCGGCGGCGGGGCTTCGGCCGTGAAATCCTCGGGCAACTCAAGTTCCGGCTCTTCCGCTTCCGCTTGCGGAGGCGGAACGAGGTCGACCATCACGGCCTCGATCTCCGGATCATGCTCGCGGTGGATCAGTTGAAGCACAACGATCGCAAGAACAACGTGGACCAGCAGCGAGATTGCGACCGCGCCGTAGAACCACCTTGATCGCGCCGCCCCGGTGACCGGAGCGTCCGGAATTTCATTCGTTACTTCCAAGTTCCAATAGCCCTTGCGTTACAGGGAAATGAGCATGATTTGGACGTTGTTGGCAAATCGATAGTTAGGTTATCCCTGCCGACAGTTCGAGAGCGCAGCCGAGCAATTCTGCGTGTGGCGACCCTTGTAATCAGAAAATGGCGATAAGCCGGCAAAGCAGGGAGGAAAAGCGGCGCTGCGTTCCGTCGGCGCCCAACTGAGCCTGACGGGTGAAAAAGGCGCCCCCGATCCGCTGGATCAGGGGGCTAAGTAGAGCCGCAGGGCAAAGTCGAAAGCAAGAAAATCAGGCGTCTTTTCCGGTCGGCAGGCGCAGTGAGACTATGGTGCCGACGCCGGGTTTCGAGCGGATCTTCATGGCGCCGTCATGCAGTTCGGTCAGCGCCCGCGAGATGGCGAGGCCAAGACCCGATCCGCCCTTGCTCTTGGAAAACTGGTTCTGCACCTGTTCGAAGGGCTGGCCGATCTTGCGCAGGGCGGCGGCCGGAATGCCGATGCCCTTGTCCTCGATGGTCAGCGTGACGGCGTCCTTGTGACGGCGCGCGCGCACGGTGATGCGGCCGCCTTCGTCGGAAAATTTGAGCGCGTTGGACAGGAGATTGAGCAGGATTTGCTTGATGGCGCGTCGATCGGCGAACAGCGCAAGTCCTTCCGCTATATTCGACTTGATGGTGATCGACTTGTTTTCAGCCTGGATCGCGATCAGCCGCAGCGTCTCGTCGATCAGCGGCGCGATGTCAATGGTCTCCTGGTCCAGACGAAGCCGTCCGGCCTCGATCTTGGACATGTCGAGAATGTCGTTGATGACGCCGAGCAGATGTTTGCCGCTGCTGTGGATGTCGTCGGCGTATTCTCCGTATTTTTCCGAGCCGAGCGGACCGAACATCCGGTTCTGCAGGATCTCTGAAAATCCGATGATGGCGTTGAGCGGGGTGCGCAGCTCATGCGACATGTTGGCCAGGAACTCCGATTTCGCCTTGTTGGCGGCTTCGGCGCGGTCCTTTTCCGCCAGAAACTTGGCATTGAGCTCGGAGAGTTCTCCTGCCTTTTCTTTCAGCCGCGACTGAGAGGACGACAGATCGCCGATCGTCGCCATCAGCCGGCGTTCGGATTCCTTCAGGCGGTCCTGATGCCGCTTCAGTTGGGTGATGTCCGTGCCGACGGAGACCGACCCGCCGTCGCGGGTGTTGCGCTGGTTGATCTGAAGCCAGCGGCCGTCGGCAAGCTGCACGACCATGCTTCTGGCGCTTTCGCCGTGCTCAGAGGCGGCGACGCGCTGCTCCACTACCGGACGCCGGGCCGAGGCGAGCACCACGTCCTGATCCGTTCCCGGAACGACGACCTCGTCCGGCAAGTCGAAAATGCTCTGGTACTTGGTGTTGCACATGACGAGCCGCTTGTCGCGATCCCACAGAACGAAGGCTTCCGACGTGCTTTCGACGGCGTCGAACAGACGTTGATCGGCTTCAGCCGTGCGCTGCACCAGCCGATGCTGTTCGGTAACGTCCATGGCGATGCCGATCACGTGCAGCGAGGAGGCGCTTTGCGTCACCTGCGCCCGGGCGCGCATCAGTATGTAGCGGCCTTCTGCATGGCGCATGCGGAACATCTGGTCGATCTGGTTGCTTTCGCCGGTCTCGATCGCCGCGACAATATCGTAAAGGCTCTCGTCCTCGGGATGCATCATCGCCTGGACGTCCTCGAAGTCCAGCACGCAGTCGCGTGGCGGCAGCCCGAGAATTTCGTACATCGAGGCCGACCAGTAGATCCGGCCCATGTCGAGGTCCCAGTCCCACAGGCCGCACCGGCCGCGCGACAGCGCCGTGTCCACCCGGTGATGCGCTTCGAGATAGATCTCGTCGGCGTCGCGGGCGCGGGACGCCTGCGTGAAATAGGCGTAAAGGATGACAAGCAGGATGCTGGAGGTCGCTGCAAACAGTGTCACGTTCAGCGACACCTGCTGCTTCCATGGCTTGAGCACCATCGCCACCGGCGTAAAGGCTGCGATCAGTCCAAGCTCGTTGGTGGAAACGGCCGCATAATACTCGTCGCCGTCGACGGACAGCATGTGCACGCCGGCGCGGGTTCCGAAGATCCGCAACTGCGGCGCATCGCGCAGAAGCATGTCGATGCGCCGTCCGACGAATTCACCGCCATTTGCGGTCGCCGCGTAGACGTCGCCGCGTTGGCTGGCGACCACCAGGAACCGCCCGTCGTGCAACAGGTCCGGCGGCAGGCTGTCGGCGAGATGGCTTTCGGCGCGCCAGCGATATTTGAGAGAATCCTGGTCGGGCGATGTCGCAAGCGCCGCCGATCCGGCGAGCGCTGTCAGTGCCGTCGCCTGTCGCGCCGTGTCCTCGATCTCGCTGCGGTCCTGCAGCAGATCGAGAAAGCGCGCCGCCGCGACGATCAGCAGAAAGGCCACGATGAGAACGGGAATGGATTTTCTGAGATAGGGTTCGGCCTTGATCAGGCGACCATAGGCCGGCTTGGCGAAGAGTTTGGCCGGCCCGGCGAGATCCGGGTTCCAACCTTGCGCTCCCGCAAACTGGAACAGATTCTCCCCGTCAGCAGCGCTACCGCTTCGCGCTTCCGCCATCAAATCCACCTTTTGGCTTCAAGTGATCCGGATACCGCTTTTCCGAATCTACCCTAATGAATCAAAGGTGATTCGCCTTGTCCAGCCCTAAAGTTAAATCTTTTTTAACCATATATTTTTGCACGCGAAATTCGGATTCCGCGTGGAGTCTCAGGACTCTAGGCAGTTCCATTTGGGTGGAAATCCACAATCGGGAGGTTCCGCCGGCTTGAGAAAACGCCTCTAGTCGTCGCCGATCATCCGGTCGACGATGTCGCGCACGTCGGTCGAAAGTTTTTCGACGCGAGCGATCTTTCGCAGCGTGTCAAGCGCCTTTTCACGCCGGGCCGCTTCCAGCGACCGCCAGGAACGCATCGCCGTCAACAGCCGCGCCGCCACCTGGGGATTGAGCGGATCGAGATCGATGACGATCCCGGCGAGGAAATCGTATCCCGCGCCGTCGGCGCGATTGAAGCCGGTCGGATTGCCGCTTGCATAGGTGCCGATCAGCGACCGCACGCGGTTCGGATTGGACAGCTGGAAATGCGGCTTGTCCATAAGCGTCTTCACGCGCGACAGGGCGTCGGCTCCGGGAATTGTCGCCTGAACGGTCAGCCACTTGTCGATGACGAGGGGATTGTCGCGGTAGCGCGCCTCAAAATCGGCGAGCGCTTCCTCCGCCTCCGGCGACCGCGGAAAGCGATGCGCCAGCATCGCCAGCGCTCCGCTCAGCAGCGTCATGTTGTCGGCCGATCGATACAGCGAAAGGGGGCCTGACGGATCGCCGGACGCGACAGCCAGATGTGACATGCAGGCGAGATAAAGCGCGCGGTCTCCGGCGCTTGCCGCATCGGGCGAATAGTCTCCGGCGGGCCGGGTTTCGGCGGCGATCTCTTCGAAGAGGTCCCGACCATGTGACGCGATCTGCGCGACGAGCGCCTCGCGCGCTTCGTGGATGGCGTCCGGGTTGATGTCATTGCCGATTTCGCGGGCGATATCGGTTTCGCCGGGCAGCGTGATCGCGTGAGCCCGGAAAGCCGGCTCCAGAGTGCGGTCGGCGAGCACGGCGCAGAGGCAATCCGTCAGTTCGCGGTTCGCCGACGCGGCCTCGCCGGATTCCGCCTTTTGCGTCGCGCTGACGAGATGGCGCATCGCCAGGTCATTGAGCGCCTGCCAGCGCGAAAACAGGTCGGTTTCGATGCGGGCGAGTTGGGCGAGCTCGCGGTCGGATTGCTGCTGCCTGACATTGACCGGCGCCGAAAAGCTGCGGTTGACGGAAATCGCCGGCCGGCTTTTGACGCCCGTGATGCGCACCGTGTGAGTGCGCTCGCGCAAATTCAGAACATCGCCGTCGGCCTCGATGCCCTCGATCGCCCTGGGGCTGGCCGGCTCGCCGTTGCTTTCGAAAAGGCCGACGCGCAACGGAATGTGCATCGGCTGCTTCGATGACTGGCCTGGCGTCGGCGGTATCGATTGTTCCAGTTCCAGCCGCAGGGTCTGCGTCGACGGCTCGTATTGCGAGGCGACTGTGATTTCGGGCGTTCCGGCCTGTTCATACCAGAGGAAAAACTGGTCGAGGTTCTTGCCGGAGACCTCGGCGAAGCAGGCGACGAAATCCTCGATGGTCGCGGCGTCGCCGTCATGGCGCTCGAAATAGAGATCCATCCCCTTCTTGAAGTCGTCCCGGCCGAGCAGGGTTTCGATCATGCGAACGACTTCCGATCCCTTCTCGTAGACGGTCGCCGTGTAGAAATTGTTGATCTCGCTGTATTTGCGCGGTCGCACAGGATGGGCGAGGGGGCCGTTGTCCTCGGGAAACTGGTGCGCCTTCAGCAGCCGGACTTCGGCGATGCGCTTGACGGCGCGCGAGCGCATGTCGGCGGAGAATTCGTGATCCCGGTAGACTGTCAGCCCTTCCTTCAGGCAGAGCTGGAACCAGTCGCGGCAGGTGATGCGGTTGCCGGTCCAGTTGTGGAAATATTCGTGGGCGATGATCGCCTCGATATTGGCGTAGTCGGCGTCGGTCGCCGTGTCAGGATCGGCAAGGACGTATTTGTCGTTGAAGACGTTCAGCCCCTTGTTCTCCATCGCGCCCATGTTGAAATCCGACACGGCGACAATCATGAAGATGTCGAGGTCGTATTCGCGGCCGAAGCGCTCCTCGTCCCACCGCATGGAGCGCTTCAGCGCGTCCATGGCGTAGGCGGCGCGCTCTTCCTTGCCGTGTTCGACATAGATGGCGAGCTTGACCTTGCGGCCCGATGCGGTGGTGAAATCGTCTTCGACAACGCCGAGATCGCCGGCGACCAGGGCGAAGAGGTAGCTTGGCTTCGGATGCGGATCATTCCAGGCGACGAAATGGCGGCCATCGCCAAGCACGCCGCTGTCGACCGGATTGCCGTTGGACAGAAGCAGCGGCGCAGCCTTGGCGTCGGCGCGGATCGTCGTCGTGTAGACGGCAAGCGCGTCCGGCCGGTCCAGGAAATAGGTGATTCGGCGGAAGCCTTCCGCTTCGCACTGGGTGCAGTAGACGCCATTGGTGCTATAGAGGCCCATGAGCTTGGTGTTCGAGGCCGGCGCGATGGCCGTGACGATTTCGAGGGTGAATTCACCTGTTGCCGGCAGGCCGCGTATTTCCAGCCGGTCCGGCGTGACAGCGTGCGGTTCGGCGTCAACGCCGTTGATCTTCAGCGAAACGAACTCGAGTTCGTCGCCGTCGAGCGTCAGCGGCGCCTCGCGGTCGACGCCCTCACGACGCGCCATCGCGATCGTGCTCGTGACAATTGTCCTTTGCGGGTCCAGATCGAAAGCCAGGTCCACGGTCAACAGGACGAAGTCGGTCGGCCGATAATCTTCAAGGCGGATTTCGTTTTGAGGAATTGCTATGGTCATGGTCGTTCCGTCCTTGTACGCCTGTCATCAAGAGGCGCTCTGGAGATGCGTCCGGCGCCTCGACTGTTTCGCAGTCTGGTTATTGATTATCTGCAAAGATGACAAGGCGGCGATTGCGTCCTATACTCTGTCCATGCAATCTGCGACCAGTCGGCTCGCCACAATCAGATACAGGTTTCTCCATGAATGCTGTCACACCGAAATTCGGCGTAGGCGCTTCTGCGCTTCGGAAGGAAGACGATTCCCTGGTTCGGGGAATTGGAAACTACAGCGACGACGTCAATCCCGACGGCCAGTTGTTCGGCTATGTGGTGCGCTCTCCATATGCGAGCGCGACCTTTACAATAGAATCCATGGAGGAAGCCGCTGCGTCCGAGGGCGTGCGTCTGATCCTGACCGCAGCCGATCTCGGCCATCTCGGCCCGCTCAAATGTCACGCCGGCGTCACCCAGGCCGACGGCACCGCGCATGAAGTGCGGGAATGTCCGGTGCTTTGCGAGGACCGGGTGCGCTTCGTCGGCGACGCCGTTGCGTTCGTGGTCGCTGACAGCCATCAGCAGGCGCAGGACGCCGCCGAACTGATAGAAATCGACTGGCAGGATGAGGAAGCTGTTGCAACGACTGGCGAAGCGCTAAAGGAAGACGCTGCGCTGGTGTGGCCGGAGCTTGGAACGAACCGCGTCTATCTCTATCACCAGGGCGATGCGGAAGCGACGGAGAAGGCTTTTGCAGAGGCCGATCACGTCACTGAAATCGAATTCGAAAACACGCGCCTCGTGGCGAACTATATGGAGCCGCGCGCGGCCGTCGCCGAATGGGACGAAGCGAAGGAAAACGCCACGTTGTGGACCGGCACCCAGGGCGTCCATCATATTCAGAACTCGCTTTCCTCCTTCACGTTTCCCATGGAAAAGGACCACTTGCGGGTGGTCACCGGTGACGTGGGCGGCGGTTTCGGCACGCGCGTTCATGTGTTCCGGGAATATCCGCTTGTTCTGGAAGCGTCCAAAAAACTCGGCAAGCCGGTAAAATGGGTGTCGGATCGCTCGGAACACTTCGCGGTCGATTTTCATGGCCGCGACAATCTGGTCAAGGCCTCGATGGCCCTTGATTCCGAAGGTCGCTTCAAGGCGCTGAAGATCGACGTCAAGGCCAATCTCGGCGCCTATCTCAGCGGATTCGGCCCGTTCGTGCCGACGCTGGGCGCGATCATGGCGACCGGCGTCTACGATATCCAGACCCACGACATGACAATCGAGGCGGTCTACACGAACACCGTATCGGTGGACGCCTACCGCGGAGCGGGACGGCCGGAGGCCGCGCTCCTGCTCGAGCGGCTCGTAGACGCCTGCGCGCGCGAAATCGGAATGGATCCGACGGAAATCAGGCGGCGCAACTTCATCAAGCCGGAACAGTTTCCCTATCGCACAGCCGCCGGCCGTCTCTATGACGTCGGCGAATTCGCGGGCCATATGGACGCCGCGATGGAGCGCGCCGACCGGGCGGGCTTCGAGGCGCGCGCCGAGGAGGCGAAGAGCCGCGGCCGTATCCGCGGGTTTGGCTTTTCCACCTATGTGGAGGCTTGCGCCTTCGCGGGCTCGGAACCGGCCTTCATGGAGCTCGGCAAGGACGGTACGATCACCCTGCATATCGGCACGCAGGCGAACGGGCAGGGGCACATCACCGCCTACAGCCAGTTCATCGCCGAAAAGATCGGCATCGATTTCGACAAGATCAAGGTCAAGCAGGGCGACACGAAGGATCTCGCCGCCGGCGGCGGCACGGGCGGATCGCGCTCCATTCCGCTGGGCGGCGTATCGGTGAACCGCGCAAGCGAAGTCCTGTCGGAAAAGATGCGCAAGATCGCGGCCGAGGAACTGGAAGCCGCGCCCGACGACATCGAACTCGTCGACGGCGAGGCCCGCATCGTCGGCACCGACCGGCGCATGTCCTATGAAGACATCGCGGACAAGGCCAGGGATCCCGAAGACCTGAAGGCGATGAGCGACGTCAAGCAGGACGAGGCCACCTATCCGAACGGCACCCATGTCTGCGAACTGGAAATCGATCCGGAAACGGGCGTCACCGAAATCGTGAACTACACGATTGTCGATGATTTCGGCGTGATCGTGAATCCTGTCCTGCTGCTCGGCCAGATCCATGGCGGCGCGGTGCAGGGCATTGGCCAGTGCCTCTTCGAGCACGCGATCTATTCCGAGGACGGACAGCTTCTGACGGCGTCCTTCATGGATTACGCGATGCCGCGTGCGGACAACATGCCGTCCTTCGATTTTTCCACCCGCAACGTCCCGTCGACCACCAATGCGATGGGCATCAAGGGCGCCGGCGAAGCCGCCACCATCGGCTCCTGTCCGGCTGTTCTCAACGCCGTTGTCGACGCGCTGGACCGCGCCTACAATATAAGGCATATCGAGATGCCGACGACGCCCTTGCGGGTCTGGACGGCGATCCAGCAGGCCGGCGGATAAAGCGCACGTCGCGATCCTGCTGATTTCGGGTAGCGTATCCGCCAGCTCCCTGCGCGAAAGCCGCGCCTGGCCTCCCGGAACATTCGTTTTGGCGCATAATGCAATTCGCCGCGCCCGGCCGAAGCCGGGCCGGAGTTCGCGGGACTCGCACTGTTGGACAAGAAGCCGGTCGTCTTCGACGACGCCACACACACCAATCCTCTTCTGGGAATTGCGCTGAAAATCGCCTCGATTCTGGTCTTTCTCGGGATGGTGACCTGCATCAAGGAAGTTGGTGACCGGGCGCCGGCCGGGCAGGTCGTCTTCTTCCGGTCTTCGGTCGCCATGATCCCGATCCTCGTCTATCTTGCCTTGCGCGGACAGCTCCATACGGCGTTCTACACAAAACACCTGTTTTCACATTTCTGGCGAGGCCTCATCGGCGTCAGCGCCATGGCTCTGAGTTTCATCGGCATCGTGCTTCTGCCGTTGCCTGACGCCGTGGCGCTCGGCTACGCCAGGCCCCTGATCATGGTGGTGCTGGCCGCGATCTTTCTGGGCGAGACCATCAGGGTCTATCGCTGGTCGGCGGTTGCAGTCGGCCTGGTCGGGGTCGTGGTCATTTCCTGGTCGAAACTGACCCTGTTCGACGGCGATTGGGAGGACGGACAGGCGCTCGGCGTTATTGTCACGCTTGTTTCGGCGGTTCTCGCCGGTTTCGTTTCAATTCTCGTGCGCAGGTTGATCCAGACCGAAAGAACGCCGACGATCGTGCTTTATTTCTCCCTGTCGGCGTCGCTGTTGTCGCTGGCCACGCTTCCCTTCGGCTGGGTGGCGCTGGACATGACCACCCTGTGGCTGCTGATTGCCTCCGGCGTTTTCGGCGGCATCGGCCAGATATTGCTGACGCAGAGTTACCGGTTCGCGGAAGTGTCGACCATCGCGCCGTTCGAATACACCTCAATCATCGGCGCAATCATCGTCGGCTATTTCCTGTTCGGGGATATTCCGGAGATTTCGATGCTTGTCGGCACCAGCATCGTCGTCGCCGCCGGCATATTCATCATCCTTCGCGAACACCGGCTCGGCATCGAGCGCAGGAACGAACGCAAGTTCCACACGCCGAACGGCTGAGACAGATTTCGGCGGCGCACTCACGCCGTGTCCGCGTTCTCCTCCGCCTCGAAGTCGACGCGCGGGTCGAGTTCGTAGGTTTGCGGCGTCTGGTTGCGCGTGACCGGTATGGGCTGGAACTCGACCCTTTCCTCTTCGGTCGCGCGCTCCCTGCGATAGCTGCGATAAAGCGAATGCAGAGCATAGGCCAGGAAGCCCAAGCCTATGACGATGAACATCGCGAAGGGGCCCACCTG
Organism: Flavimaribacter sediminis; assembly: GCF_019492055.1. Lineage (GTDB taxonomy): Bacteria > Pseudomonadota > Alphaproteobacteria > Rhizobiales > Rhizobiaceae > Flavimaribacter > Flavimaribacter sediminis. The sequence goes on from NZ_JAICBX010000004.1 coordinate 214,979, forward strand.
ATCCATCAGGGCGCCGGAGATCATCGGGCCGACCACCGTCCCTACGCCGTAAACGATGAGCAGGCCGCTCGAGACGATGACGAATTCATGTGCTTCGGCATGATCGTTGGCGTGGGCGACGCTCAGGGCGTAGATTGGAAACAGCACGGTTCCGAGCAGGAACATGATCGCGAAGAAGACGTAAAGGTTGCTGGTTCCGAACAGCATCGCGAGAACGCACATGAAAGCGCCGACGCCCCCGGCGAAGGCCATGACGAAGCGACGATCCATACGGTCCGACATCCTGCCGAGCGGAATCTGGAGCAGCGCCCCGCCGAACATGGCGAGCGCCAGCATGGTTGCGCCCGAAGCAGTGGAAAGGCCGCTCAGTTGCGCATAGACGGGCGCCAGGTTGAGCCAGCTGCCGCCGATGACGCCTGCAAGCAGACAGCCGATCACCGCGGCGGGCGACGTCAGGTAGAGCTGCTTCAGATCGATTGACACCTGGGTCAGCGGCTGTGGGGACTGCGCGTTGGACAGGCCGGTCGGGATCAGCGCCATGGCATAGATCACGGCGCAGACCATGAAAAGGGTCGGCAACATGGGATTGCCGAGCGGAACCATGTATTGGCCAGCCATCAATCCGATCATGGACACGACCATATAGACCGAAAAAACGGCGCCGCGCGTGTCGTTGGTCACCCGTTCGTTGAGCCAGCTTTCGATCACCATGTAGCCGCCGGCGATCGAAAACCCTGCGATGCCGCGAATGAGAATCCAGGCGGGAATTTCGACGACAAGCGCGTGCATGAGCAGCGATATCGACATGAGCGCCGCCAGCACCGCGAAGACGCGCACATGCCCGACCCGCAGCACCATGCGCGGGACCACGATGCATCCCAGCGTGAAGAAGAGCGAGTAGCTCGTCGCGATCATCGAGATGTGGAATGTGGACCAGCCTTCGCCCACCGCGCGAAGCGGCAGGAGATAGCCGGCCAGACCGCCGCCGATCATCATGAAGAATACGGACAATAGCAGGCTTGCTACGGGCAACAGATTGCGGGCCATATCAGATCAGTCCTTGCCAACAACTGAGTTCAAATCGGGTGGAGGTTCCGGTTTCGCAGCGGGTCGATTATGGATCCCTGTCGACGAATCGGGCGGATGCCTCTGACGCTTTCACATCTGGAAACGACATGCGCCCCAATTTGCGACAGGCGCGCAAAATTCCGACCCGCAGGAGTCAGCTTTCGTCCGGCTGTGATGCGATTTCGTCAGCGCGTTTTTTAAGCGCCAGGAAATCCATCCAGGACAGGCGCTTGTGCGCGGGATTACGCAGGAGATAGGCGGGGTGCAGCGTGGGCAGCGCCGGTATGTCCAGCGTGTCGCCCGGTTTGTAGCGCGACCAGGAGCCGCGGATCGAAAGAATGCCGCGCGTGGTGTTGAGCATCGACTTGGTCGAGACATTGCCGAGAAAAACAATGATTTTCGGGTTCGCAAGCGCGATATGTCGCTCGATGAACGGCCGGCACAATTCGATCTCGAAGGGCGTAGGCGTTCTGTTTCCGGGCGGACGCCAGGGGATCATGTTGGTGATGTAGACGCTTTCGCGGTCCAGGTCGATCGCAGCGAGCATACGGTCGAGCAATTGTCCGGCGCGTCCGACGAAGGGCAGCCCCTGCCTGTCCTCGTCGCGTCCCGGAGCCTCGCCCACAAACATGATGTCTGCTGCGGGATTGCCGTCCGCAAAAACGGTGTTGCGGGCGCCGGAGCGCAGATTGCAGCCGTTGAAGTCCAGAAGCGCCTCGCGAAGCGCATCGATGGAGGCTGCTTTCGCGGCGGTTTCCCGCGCATTGTTCACCGCGGCCTGATCCGGAATGGCTGCGGCCGCGGGCGCCGCCGGCGGCGGCGATTGCGATCCGCGCTGGTCGCTGCGAGCGGGAGGCGGGGACTTTTTCGGCAGCGCGCGGGCGGGCGCCGGAGCCGGTTCCGGTTTCTCCGATTCTGCAAAACGGTCGACTGGCTCACCTCCGACAAGCGCATCCACGCCGGATTCGGCGTAGAAACGCAGCAAAGTCGCCAGATTGGCCTCTGGTCCCGCCTGCGCCGCTTTTTCGTTGCTTGTCGTCATGTCGCGATCCTATCGCAGCGACCGGACGGTGAAAAGCAAACTGTGTCATTGGAACCAACTGTGGACAGAATGCGCGCGGGTTCCGGTGGAGGCCTGTCGAAGAACAATGGAAACGCGCTGTTTTCAGGCGGTCGATGTTGACTTACCTTTACGTCAAGGTAAATCGATGTCTGAAGAACGGAATGGTTCTAAACAATTGCACTGGCTTTGCGCGCAGGTTATTCCCTGTAAGGCGACGGCCGAGATTAAAGTGGTTTGGAGGGATCTGATATGAGCGAAGAGATGGAACTGCCCGAACGCGAGAGCATGGAGTTCGACGTTGTCATCGTCGGCGCCGGTCCCGCGGGCCTGTCCGCGGCAATCCGTCTCAAGCAACTGGATCCCGAAATGTCGGTGGTCGTCCTGGAAAAGGGCGCCGAGGTCGGCGCGCATATCCTGTCGGGCGCCGTGGTCGATCCCGTCGGCGTGGACCGGCTTCTGCCGGACTGGCGCGACGATCCCGAACACCCTTTCAAAACCCCCGTTAAACAAGACAAGTTTCTGTTTCTGGGTCCCGCCGGCTCGATCACCCTGCCGAATTTCATGATGCCGCCGCTGATGAACAATCACGGAAACTACATCGTCTCGCTCGGCAATGTATGCCGCTGGCTGGGAGCCAAGGCCGAGGAGGCGGGCGTCGAGGTCTATCCCGGATTCGCGGCGACTGAGGTGCTCTATAATGACGACGGCGCGGTGATGGGCGTCGCAACCGGCGACATGGGGCTGGATCGCGAGGGCAAGCCCGGACCGAACTATGCGCGCGGCATGGAGCTGCATGGCAAATACGTTCTGATCGGCGAAGGCGTGCGCGGGTCGCTCGCCAAGCAGTTGATCAGCCGGTTCGATCTGGCGAAGGGCCGGGAGCCGCAGAAATTCGGCATCGGCATCAAGGAGCTCTGGGAAGTCGCGCAGGACAAGCATCATCCGGGCCTTGTCCAGCACAGTTTCGGCTGGCCGCTCGACATGAAGACCGGGGGCGGGTCGTTCCTGTATCATCTCGAAGACAACAAGGTCGCCGTCGGCTTTGTGATGCACTTGAACTATCAGAATCCGTATCTCTCGCCCTTTGGCGAGTTCCAGCGCTTCAAGACGCATCCGGCGATCGCGCCCACCTTTGAAGGCGCGAAGCGGATCTCCTATGGCGGCCGCGCCATCACCGAAGGGGGATGGCAATCCGTTCCGAAACTGACTTTCCCGGGCGGGGCGCTGATCGGTTGTTCGGCGGGCTTCGTCAATGTGCCGCGGATCAAGGGATCGCACAACGCAGTGCTCTCGGGCATGATGGCTGCGGAGCATGTCGCAGCGGCGCTGAAGGACGGCCGCGCATCCGATGAAATCACGGCCTATGAAGAAGAGTGGCGCGACAGCGACATCGGCAAGGACCTGAAACTCGTGCGCAATGTCAAGCCGTTGTGGTCGAAACTCGGCACCATTGGCGGGGTCGTGCTGGGTGGTCTGGACATGTGGGTCAACACGCTTCTCGGCGGCTTTTCCTTCCTTGGCACTCTCAAGCACGGCAAGCCGGACTATGCCTGCCTGAAGCCTGCGAAGGACTGCAAGAAGATCGACTATCCCAAGCCCGACGGCGTGCTGACCTTCGACCGGCTCTCTTCAGTCTTCCTGTCGAACACAAATCACGAGGAAGACGAACCGGTTCACCTGCAGGTCAAGAACCCCGAACTGCAGAAAGACTCCGAATTCGAAGTCTATGCGGGGCCGTCATCGCGTTACTGCCCGGCGGCGGTCTATGAATGGGTCACGGAAGGCGAGGAAGAACCGCGTTTCGTCATCAACGCGCAGAACTGTGTTCACTGCAAGACCTGTGATATCAAGGATCCCAACCAGAACATAAACTGGGTTCCGCCGCAGGGGGGCGAGGGGCCTGTCTACACCGAGATGTGATGAGGCTCTTCAGGGGACCGCGTAACCTGATGGCGAGACTGGCGCTCCTGTTCGTTGTCTATATCGACATTCTGGGGCAGGGGCTTCTGTTCCCTCTTCTGAGCTCGATCTTGCTCGATCCGGCCCAGGATTTCCTGCCGAAATCGATGTCCGCGGCCTCGCGCGAAATGCGTTTCGGCATCGTTCTGGGCCTGTTTTTTACAGCCTGGTTCTTCGGGGCGGCCTTTATCTCCAAACTCTCGGACTATATCGGCCGCAAGATCTGCATCCTGATTTGTCTTGTCGGCGCATTGGCCGCCTACGCCTGCACCGTTATGGCGCTTGAGACCGCCAGCCTGACGCTTCTCATTATCGGTCGAGCTGTCGGAGGCTTCACGGCCGGCAACCAGCCGATTGCGCAAGCTGCGCTGATCGATCAGTGCGATGACGACAGGCAGAAGGCGCGGTTGATGGGATATATCGGCGGCGCAGTCGCGCTCGGTATGGTGACAGGCCCGCTCTTTACCGGCGTTTTCAGCGACAAGGCGGTGATGGGCGCATACGCTTCGTTACAATGGCCGCTCTATACCGCGATTTTTCTGATTACGGTCAATATAGTGCTGATTTCGGTGTTTTTCTCTGAAACGCTGGCCAGGCGGCGCGCAATCGATTTCGGTCTTTCGGAGGTGTTTTTAACGCTCTGGCGAATTCTCAAACATCCGGTCACGCTACGTCTGGCGCCGGTGTTCTTCTTTGTGGTGATGGGCTTCAACGCCTGCTTCATCTTCATGAGCGACTTCCTGTTTACGCGCTTCCATTTCGACACCGTGCAGAACAGCGCCGTCATGATCGTCATGGGCGTGACCATGGGATTTGTCAGTGCGTTTCTTGTGGGCCCTGTCGCCGCGCGGGCAACCCAGGTCCAGGTGATCGTGATCACCACGATCGTCATGATCGCCGCGATGGCGGCGCTTCTCGTCAATGCCTGGCCGCTGCTCGCCTATGTGCTCGTTATCCCGTTGATTGGTGCGTTTTCGTTCACCTACCCGACGTTGCTGTCGATGTTCTCGCAAAGCGTGGACGGGACGGAACAGGGGTGGGTCATGGGCGTGGCGATCGCCCTCTACACAATCGGCTCCGGGTCAACGTCTTTTATTGGCGGCGCGACAATGTCGATCAACCCGGGTTTCCCGCTGATGATCGGCATAGGCGCCTGCGCCATAGCGCTCATATTGATCGCACTGCTGTGGCGGCGTCACCGCAATATCAGCCGGCTGGATCCGAACTGGCGGGACAACGCCGCGCCAGCCTGAACTACTGGAAAGCCGGTTCGAAGAAGCTTCTGAGCTTGCGGGAATGCAGACGCTCCGGCGGCATTTCCGCAAGTTTCTCCAGCGCCAGAATTCCGATTTTCAGATGCTGGTTGACCTGCTTTCGGTAGAACTCGGTCGCCATGCCTGGCAGTTTGAGTTCGCCGTGCAGCGGCTTGTCCGAGATGCACAGGAGCGTGCCGTAGGGCACCCTGAAACGGAAGCCGTTTGCGGCGATGGTCGCCGATTCCATGTCGAGCGCAATGGCGCGCGACTGCGAGAGGCGTTTCACCGGACCGCTCTGGTCGACAAGCTCCCAGTTTCTGTTGTCGATGGTGGCCACGGTGCCGGTGCGCATGATGCGTTTCAGGTCGTAACCTTCGAAGCCGGTGACGTCTGCGACGGCTTCCTGCAGCGCCACCTGAATTTCGGCCAGCGCCGGTATCGGCACCCAGACCGGCAGATCATCGTCCAGAACGTGATCTTCGCGGACATAGGCGTGGGCGAGCACATAGTCGCCGAGCCGCTGGGTGTTGCGCAGTCCGGCGCAATGGCCGAGCATCAGCCAGGCATGGGGCCGCAGCACCGCGACATGATCTGTAATGGTTTTCGCGTTAGACGGACCGATGCCGATATTGACCATGGTTATGCCGCCATGGCCTTCCTTCTTGAGATGGTAGGCGGGCATTTGCGGCATGCGCACGGCGGTTTCCGGATCTGTCGACGAATCCTGGCCGGCGAGGGTCTCCACATTGCCGGGTTCCACGAACGCCGAGTAACCGCCGCCGCCATTGCGCATCAGTTCGCGCGCGTGCTCGCGGAATTCATCGATATAGAACTGGTAGTTGGTGAACAGAACGAAGTTCTGGAAATGCTCGGCGCGCGTGGCTGTGTAATGCGACAGGCGCGCCAGCGAATAGTCGACCCGCTGGGCGGTGAAGGCGGCAAGCGGAAGCTGGTCCGCATTGTCTATATCATAGGTGCCGTTGACGATGGCGTCGTTGGTGATGGTCAGGTCCGGCGTGTCGAAGAGATCACGCAGCGGCGTTGTGATCGGATTGGCCATGGCGGCTTCCGCAATGGTGTCGTCGCCCATGGCGAAATGCAGCGGGATCGGCGTATCCGATTCGCCAACCTGCAGCTGAACGTTGTGGTTTCGGATCAACAGATCGAGCTGGTTTTCCAGATAGGTTCTGAACAGATCGGGACGGGTTATGGTCGCGGTGTAATTTCCCGGAGCCGGAACATGGCCGAAAGCCAGTCGGGAATCGATCTGCGAAAATGTCGAGGTCGAAAGGGAAACCTGCGGATAATAGGCGCGATGCCGACACAGTTCGAAATCCTTGCCGGCGCCCAGCGAGAGGAATTTCTTGCGTAGGAAATTGACGTTTCTGTTATAGATGGCCTCGATCGCGTTGACCGCTTCCCGCGCATTGGAATACGAGGCGCCCGGGATCTCCGGAGGCGATATGATCGAGATATGTTCGTGATGTTTGATTCTCTTGTCCATGCTCCAATATAGTCGGGTCGGCATGGCATTTAAACGACAAACACCGTCTCAGTGACCAGTTTTTAAGCAGCATTTCAAGGGGCCGGAGCGGGCGACCGGAATGGCGAGGGACGGCTGTGCAGCCGCAACCCAGTGGCGCTCCTGCGGCGGACGGTGCACGGAATGGAACGCCAACGCGACGATGAGGTGGCAGACCGCCGCAAGCCCGATAAGATGACGCGAAAGAAGAGTTCCCATGGCCAGCCCCGGATCATTGCAGCGTTGCAAAAGTTCCACGCGGCGGATGAACACGGTCTGACGATTGCGTTCATCCGCCGTTCATCTCATTTTTCTGATCGTAACGCCCCCTTGCTTCACGAAGCCACTCCGGTGCACTAAGTGATTGGCATCAGAATTTGCGGAGCTTCCCATGACCAAGCAAACCAGTCCGATCGAACTGTATTACTGGCCTACTCCGAATGGCTGGAAGATTTCCATCATGCTCGAGGAACTCGAATGTCCCTACGATGTGAAATATGTGCATATCGGCAAGGGAGAGCAGTTCGAGCCGGAGTTCCTGAAGATCGCTCCAAACAACAGAATGCCGGCGATCATTGACCCTGAAGGTCCGGGCGGCGAACCGATATCTGTGTTCGAATCCGGCGCAATCCTGCAATATCTCGGTCGCAAGTTCGGCCGCTTCTATCCGTCGGACGAGCGCGCGCGGGTCGCCGTCGATGAATGGCTTTTCTGGCAGATGGGCGGTCTCGGCCCGATGGCCGGCCAGGCTCATCATTTCAGACAATATGCGCCCGAAAAGGTGCCTTACGCTATCGACAGATACACCAACGAGGTGAACCGTCTCTATGGCGTCATGGATACGCGGCTGAAGGAACATGAGTTCCTGGCCGGCGACTACTCGATCGCCGACATGGCGTGTATCGGCTGGGTCATGCCCTATGAGCGCCAGGGGCAGGATCTCGACGAGTTCCCGAATCTCAAGCGCTGGTTCGAGACAATGCGGGCGCGTCCGGCCGTGATCAGGGGAACGGAAGTCGGCAAGGACAAGCGCCGCCAGGCGAACCTAGCCGATGACAAGGAAGTCCAGAAAGTACTCTTCGGACAGCGGGCTCGGCGCTGACGCGCCTTGCCTTGAGGGTTTCTGTCTACTGCTTTTTCCAGTTCTGGGAGCGGCAAATCAGGCCGGCAAGCACGCAGCCGCTCATCTTGAGCGTGGCGCCGGAAATCGACGCCTTGCCGCTATAGGTCTTGTCGTCCGAAGGATCCGTGATCTTGCCCTTGTAGACGCCGCCGCTGTTGGCGAGCGTACCGATCTTCTTGCCTGCATAGGAGCCGGTTTTCAGCGTGATGCAGAAATTCCCGCCGCCGCAAGGCGCGATCGACGCCGTCTCTCCGGACTCTGTCGTCCAGTTTCCTTGTATCGCATCGGCGGCCATGGCCGAAGACGCGATCAGCAATCCGGGAAGCAGCAGGCACACGAGAAGCCGTCTGAACATATCATTTTTCCTCCACATTAACGGTCTTGCGGACGACGATATCGGGATTTCAGGCGGCTGCCAATCGGTCAAATCGGGAAGCGGGACGAAGAGTTTTTACGACATCGCCTTTCGCTGTGGTTAGCAAAGGGTTTCGATCCGAATTCCTGCATTTTTATTAAATTCATTGCGAAACCTCGCAAAGCCGGGCGCTGCGATGTTTAACAAAAACCCAAATTTACCAATCGTTTGAGTTTTGTTTTCTCCCGGTTAATCATGCTGCTTAACACCGGATTCAGCGGCTGCGTGCACACTCGCCTCATCAACAAAACGCCGGACAAACCGGCGAAAACCGGGGCTCTCTCGGAAGTTTAACAGGCAAGACAAACGGACCAACGGGGATAAGAAGATGGCGCGTTACGAAATGCTCGATCAGCAGCTGGCAGTGGCAGGCGGCAAGGCGGAAGCCGATATTTTCTGTGAAATGGGAATGATGTATGCGATCGGTCGCGACTGTCCGCTGGACTACGTCGCAGCCCACAAATGGTTCAACATCGCAGCCATCAAGGGCTCGGAGAGAGCTGCGGAATTGCGCGCCGATCTGGCCAAGACCATGAGCAAGGGCGAACTCGCTTCCGCGCTGCGTTCTGCTCGCGAATGGATGACGATGCACTAAGTTGCGCACGCCTCCAATCCGGCTGCTGGACTTGAAATCACCAGAATCTCCGCGCATTGTCTTTCACAAGGAACCAGGCCCGTCTTGCCGGACGGGCGGTATCGGCGAAAGGCGTGGTATGTTTGCGAAATCTCTTTCTGCGGCCGTTCTGGCGTACGGTCTTCTGAACGGCGCCGGCGCCTTCGCGGAGGAGGAATTGACCTTCGATTCCCTCGATTCGCTCGAATATGAAGAAGATAACGGGATCTGCGCATCCTATGGCGAAGGCTACGCGCCTGTTCCGGGGACGAACACGTGCCTGCGCGTCAGCGGTTATGTATGGACCCAGTTCGGGACGTCCAGCCGGTCTGGCGGGGACGAGACAGGCAGCCGCGCGCGCCTTCAGTTCGACAGCCGCGGCGACACCGAATTCGGAGATTTCGCAAGTCAATTGAGGCTTCAGGACACGTTTGGCGACTGATTCCAGTCCCGAACGCGCGCAATTTCGTTCCCTGGCGGGCCTGTTTCAGGTGTGAAAATGCGCCAGAAGATTACTCTTTCGAATCCAGAAATTAGATAAATTATTGAAAAACAATAGTTTATTCAAATATCGAAACAGGCGTCCATTTTCTGACTGGAGGTCAGAAAATGAAAATCAAGAGCCTGCTTCTCGGCTCCGCTGCAGCACTGTTTGCAGCCTCTGGCGCATCCGCAGCCGATGCCATCATCGCTGCCGAGCCTGAGCCCGTTGAATATGTCCGCGTCTGCGACGCGTTCGGCAACGGCTACTTCTACATCCCGGGCACCGAAACCTGCCTTCGCATCAGTGGTTATGTCTGGTTCCAGGTTGGCGCAACCAATGTGAGCTACGATTCCAGCTATGACGACAGCTGGGAAAACAGCACGCGCGCTCGCATGAACTTCGACGCTCGCTCGGACACGGAATGGGGCGAACTGGCTTCCCGTATCCGTTTTCAGGGCACTTTTGGATCCAATGACGATGGTCCTGTCAGCGTTGACCAGGGCTGGATCCGTCTCGGCGGCCTGTTCATGGGTTACTCGGAATCCTACTGGGTGAACGCCTACAACACCGGCCCGACGAACTTCGGTTCGCACTCCTGGGACGGCATGGGCTACGGCTACCAGCAGCGCCAGCAGATCGGTTACACCTTCAACACCGGCAAATTCTATATCGCTGGTTCTGTTGAGAATAATGACAATTCCGACTGGACGCCGAACTTCGTTGGCAAGATCGGCGGCGCATTCGGCCCGGTCAACGTATTTGTCAAAGGCGGATATGACGACGACACAGGCAACGCCGGTTACGGCGCCGGTCTCGTGACGGACGTGGGTTCTGCGGGTAACTTCATCCTGTACGGCTACTATGCTCCCGATGGCGCCACGGCATATGGCGGCAACAAGAGCTTCAAAACCGATACGGCTACCGGTGAATGTCTGTTTGGAGTACTTTCCTTTGCAAGTTGTTCAGTAACGCCCGAATGGTCGGTCCTCGGTTCGTTCCGTTGGCAGTTCACACCTGAATTCTCGGCGTCGATCGGCGGACAGTATTTTGGTGATTTCTATTACCCTGCCGGAGCTGCCTACCAGAATATCAGCACTGGCATCGACGCCTGGCAGGCAGAACTCGAACTGGTCTGGACCCCGGTCACGGACTTTGAAGTTCGTGCTTACATTCAGTACTTCGACGCTGATCAGATTGGCGAGATCACGACCGGCTTCCTGCGCTTCACGCGTAGCTTCTAAGCCGGTTTGAAGGCTGAAAAAGGAGCGGTTCGTTTGACGTGATTACGCTGTGCTTCGGGACAGCCCACCAAATCGAACCGAGTTGACTATGCGATTGGACCTGGCAGCCAGAACTGCCGGGTCTCCAGATGTGACTTTTTACAACTAAATATACGCATCCATATTTTACACAACCGCTAATTAAGTTATTGCCTTGGTCGTTAATTTAACAGGCGCGGAGTGTGTAAATGCATATGGATTATCATCTTCTCGATCTATGGGAGCGCTACGGCGATTTGCTGTGGGAACCCGGCAAGCACAAAGAGGCTTGCCGAGCCTATATCGACGAGATGCATCGATTTATGATTCTCAATAATCAGAGGAAGTTCGATAACGAGCTTCTTGACTCCTTGACGATCGAGTTCCGTAAAAAAGGAAACAGGAACTCGACCATCAATCGCAAATTTGCCAGTCTTTCGAAATTGCTGCGATAGCACCAAAAGAACGGTTTTCTCGTCAACCTTCCGGATTTCCAGAAATTACCGGAGCGCAATGGCCGGGTTCGGTTTCTGACACGGGAGGAAGAAGCAGATCTTCTGTGCGAACTGGAGAGAGAAAACAAAAAATATGCGCAGCTTTCACGCTTCCTGGCTGAAACAGGCGCACGTATCGGCGAAGCCCTGAAACTCAACTGGGCCGACATCGAACCTGGATATACGACTTTCTGGGAAACAAAGTCCCATCGTCCGAGAACCATTCCACTCAGCCGCAGGGCTCAGGGTGTCGTTCAGGACGTGAGGGATCAGGAGCGCGCGCAGTGCGGACCGTTTCAGGACATCCCCTATCCAAAATTTCGTGACGGCTGGAATTTGGCCAAGAGCCGGACCACGATGCGCAATGATCCGCAAGTCGTGCCCCACGTGCTGCGGCACACCTGCGCGTCACGGCTCGCTCAGTCTGGCGTCGATATCAAGAGGATCCAGGAATTCCTGGGACACAGGACGCTCAGCATGACTTTGCGCTACGCCCATCTGTCGCCAAGGCATCTGGATGTGTGCGCAGACGCGCTCAACAACATGACCCACTAAAAAGAATCCGGCCTTGTCCACAGGGGACAAGGCCGGTTTCACAAATAACACATTGCAAAAAATAAGCCCGGTAGCAGAGCTACCGGGCTTCTTTGACTGTGGTTCAGACTGACTTAGAAGCTGCGGGTGAAGCGCAGGAAGCCGGTCGTGACATCGCCGATCTGATCAGCGTCGAAGTACTGGATGTAGGCGCGGATTTCGAAGTCCGTAACCGGAGTCCAGACCAGTTCAAGTTCGGCCTGCCAAGCATCGATACCGGTGCTGAAGTCACCGAGGCCAGTGCCTGTCGGATAGTAGAAGTCACCGAAGTACTGAGCGCCGATAGAAGCGGAGAACTCAGGCGTGAACTGCCAGCGGAATGAACCGAGGACAGACCACTCAGGCGTGACCTGACAGCTTCCAAAGGCGCTATACACGATGCCACCAAACAGACAATTGCCCGTACCGGTGTCTACAGCAAAGCTCTTGTTGCCGCCGTAGCTCGTCGAGCCATCCGGAGCCCAATAACCATAAAGGATGAAGTTACCCGCTGAGCCAACATCCGTAACCAAGCCTGCACCGTAACCGGCATTGCCGGTGAAGGCATCATAACCAGCCTTGGCAAAGATGTTAAACGAACCAATCTGACCGCCGATTTTACCGACGAAGTCAGGAGTCCAACTCGGCGAAACACCGCCGAAACCGTTAGGCTCAAGCTGCGAGTTGTCTTCCACCGAAGCAGCTATGTAGAAGTTGCCGGTGTTGAAGGTGTAACCGATCTGGTGACGCTGCTGATAGCCGTAACCCATGCCGTCCCAGGAGTGCGAACCGAAGTTCGTCGGGCCGGTGTTGTAGGCGTTCACCCAGTAGGATTCCGAGTAACCCATGAACAGGCCGCCGAGACGGATCCAAGCCTGGTCGACAGTAGTGTTGCCGTCGACGTTATTACCCCAGGTGCCCTGAAGACGGATACGGGAAGCCAGTTCACCCCATTCCGTGTCCGAACGCGCGTCGATGTTGACACGTGCACGTGTGCTGTTTTCCCAAGTATCACTGTAAGCCGAATCCCAACTGACGTCAGTCGCGCCAACCTGGAACCAGACATAACCACTGATGCGAAGGCAGGTTTCGGTGCCCGGGATGTAGAAGTAGCCGTTGCCGAACGCGTCGCAGACGCGGACATATTCAACGGGCTCAGGCTCGGCAGCGATGATGGCATCGGCTGCGGATGCGCCAGAGGCTGCAAACAGTGCTGCAGCGGAGCCGAGAAGCAGGCTCTTGATTTTCATTTTCTGACCTCCAGTCAAATTTTAATTTCGGTTTGGGTAAAATGCTGTCGGGCAGCGTTATCTTTCCCATCCCCAACTCAAAGAAGAACCACGGCTACCCGCCTCTCTTCCGAATCCGAAGATACCCATCCCCATTCTGCACGCAACAGCTATGTGCTTAGCCGGGCGGCAATCCCTGTCGATGAATTCTTTCTGTTGCAAAAAAGACACGATTTGATCCGGCAGGCGCTGGGACTCTTAAAAAATGTTTAATGAATCAGCCATTGGAATCGGCGCCGCAGCCGGCGAAATGCGGTTTTCGGGCAATTGAGTCGTTCCGATCGTCAGGTCAATCGCGCGACCTCTGCCTGGCTGGACGGCTGATTCCCCCGATATTTCAGGGTTGTCCGCATTGAAAGATTCGCAGAGCAGAGCATCGCAAACAGGATGACGGGGAGAAAGAACGCTGTGCGCAGGGGAGGGCGGCGCAGCGAATCCCCGAAGACCGCTTCCGTTTGGCAGGAGCGGCTGAATTCTCAGCATGCCGATATAAAAAGAGAGGGTGGGAAAGGATGTCCGGTCTGGCGTCTTGCAATCACCCGCAGGCGAGAAGACCGGCTCAAGAGGATCGCTACTTTATAAGAGAGAGCGATCAGAGAGGCGCGGTGCGATCGATTCGCGCTAACGCGCCAGTCATGTATCGGGCTTGTGAGATTGTCGACTGAAGCCGTCGCGGCTTGTTGTGCAGACAATCTCACGCCGGTTTTTATCGTTACCGGGCGCGGGCCTTGCGGCGTCCCGGAAGGAGACCTTCGCGCTGCGCCAGTTTTCTGGTGAGTTTGCGATGCCGGCGAACGGCTTCGGCTTTTTCTCTCGCGCGCTTCTCGGATGGCTTCTCGTATGCGCTGCGGGATTTCATCTCCCTGAAGATTCCCTCGCGCTGCATCTTCTTCTTAAGCGCGCGCAGGGCCTGCTCGATATTGTTGTCTCTGACGTGGATTTGCAAAATGTCTCCTTTCGTTTGCGTTGCCTGAGGCGAAAGCCGACCGTCGACCCTTGCCCCGCACAAGTCCCCCGCAACATTGCATTGCCGGAATGAAAACGGGGCGTTGACGTCAATCGGAGCGTAATGCCCCAGGCCCCGAAAACGGAAAAGGCGGGAACGAGCCCGCCTCCCGGATTGCGCCGCTCACGCGGCGCGTCTGCCTGTCGCCTGCCTGCCAGTACATCCGTGACTCGACAGGCGCGGACAGTGGTTGCGTTCAGGCGGCGCTGAGATTGTCGGCAGCCGACTTGCCCGAACGTTGATCCTTGACGACTTCGAAATTGACCTTCTGGCCTTCAGCCAGAGACTGCATTCCCGAGCGTTCTACTGCGGAGATATGCACGAAGACATCGTTGCCACCGGCGTCCGGCTGAATGAAGCCAAAGCCTTTGGTGGTGTTAAACCATTTGACGGTTCCTGTAGCCATTGCGTTGTTCCTTTATGCAAGTGCTTGTCGTGTTCCTGAGTGCGCCGGGCGCAGCCCTGAACGGTTTCGTCGAAATCAGGGTAGAAGAGACAAAGCAAGCGCGGATAACGCGGGCCATAGTCAATCGGCCGAAAGTTCGATGACCGCTATATGGCAAAAAACTGTGTCGGAAACAAGACCTGGCGTAATGTTCCGTGACGACTTCGCAAATAATTTGAAGGCCCGGAATCAAACCGGGGTTTCTCGTCGTCAAGCCTTGCAGGGAACTTGCGATTGATGAGAATGGCGTGCAAGCTAAAGCTGCAAGCCGGTTTTTGCAGACGAGTGAAACTCGCATAAACGCAAATTGATTCATGGTGATAGATCTGCGCCCGTTGTATGGCGCATTTCGTTCGACTGATTTTCGGGGGCAAAGAGATTCATAACATTAAACCGTCCGATATTGCGGTCGTGTATCTTCCCATTGTGCGTTCTTATCTGGCGGCGACGAGTATCTATTACTGTCTGCTCACGCCTGCGCATCTCTTCTACCGCAACGGCGTCGAGTGGCCTTTCTTGGCCGGCGCAGCCGTGGCGGCGGCTCTGGCGGCGGTCGGCTTTCTGCAGTGCCGCCGCACGCCGGCTTTCGGCACGCTCGAACTATGGGGGCTCATCGCCAATCTTGCGATCATTGCAAATATCTGGATCGCGATCGAACTGACCTTTGATCCCACGAAACTGGTCTATTTCATCGTGGCGGCGATGATATTCGCCTCGGTCGGCGTCAGTTTGCGCCAGATCATGGTCAGCGTCGCTGTCACGCTCGGCGGCATGGCCTACCAGATTGTTTGCAACGGGCATGGCCTCGGCTTTTTTCTGGAGTATGTCGGTCTCGGCGCGGCGGTTGCTTCCATCGGCGTCTGGTGGCTCACCAGACAGGCGCTCCTGCAGGTCATCGCCACCCGCAGCACCGCGAGACAACAGCAGGAAAAAGCCGAAAGGCTGGAAAAGGAAGCGCGGCTGCAGGCCGATGCCGACACTATGACAGGGCTTCCCAATCGGGCGCGGCTGTTTCATGAACTCGATAAGAGAATGAACGGTTTGAAACAGGGCGGCCAGGCGTTCCTGCTCGCAATCCTGGCCCTGGACGGCTTGGACCTGAAAGATGACGGTATCGGGCATCGCTCGGGCGCAGGCCTTTTCAAACAGGTGGCCTCGAACCTGCAATTGGCCGCCGGCGGCCAAAATTTCTGCGCTCGCATGGGGCAAGGCGCATTCGCCGTCATCAGCGATGATCCGGAAACCGTTGCAGATCCCGAATCTTTCGCGCTGCGTTTGCGGACTGCTCTGAGCGGCGAGTATCATCTCGATCCTGACACGGTGAACCTGTCGGCGTCGAGCGGACACTATGTGTGCTCTATCCCGAATCTGACGACGACGGCCGTCGTGGAGCGGGCCGAGTTCGCCCTTTCCATGGCAAAAGATCGTCCTGGAGGAGAAGGGGACGCATCAACAGGGATTGCCGAGGAAAGGGAGAACTGGTTCGCCTTGGAGCGGGCGTTGCGGGCCTCCGATATTGGTCGGGAATTCTCGGTCAGGTTTCAGCCACAGGTCGATCTGTCGAGCGGAGAGGCGACCGGCTTCGAAGCGCTTGCGCGTTGGAACAGTCCGACGCTCGGCGAGACGCCGCCTTCAGTGTTCATTCGGATCGCGGAAACGTCCGGGTTCATTTCAAAACTCAGCCCGGCGTTGCTCGAAAAGGCGCTCGCCCATGCGAAGGCCTGGCCAGAGGCGCTTCCCGTCTCGTTCAACCTCTCGGCGCTCGACCTGGTTTCGACGACCACGATCGACCGGATCTGCGAGGTTGTCGAGCGCTCCGGGGTCGCTCCGGGACGAATCGAGTTCGAGATCACCGAGACCGCGCTCATGCATGACTTTAGGCTCGCGCGCGGCAATCTCCGCAGGTTTGCAGAATGCGGTCATCCGGTCGCGCTTGACGATTTCGGCGTCGGCTATTCCAATTTCAGCTATCTGAAGCAATTGCCGATCACCAAGCTCAAGGTCGACAAGTCGTTCCTGGACGGATTGGGCGAAGATCCTGCCGCGCTGAAACTCGTTCGCGCCATGATCGAGCTGGCCGAAAGTCTGGGCATGGCATGCGTTTTCGAGGGCGTCGAGACGCAGGAAGAGGCGCAGTCCCTCGCCAGCGTGGGCGGCAGCATCATCCAGGGCTATCTGGTTGGCGAGCCGATGGATCCGGAAGCTGTCGCCGGCTTCCTGCAGGACTTCGGACAGGGCGATGCGCGTCATGTGAAAATTCTTGGGCCCGGCAGCGCCTGAGCGAACTTCTACTCAATGCGTGGTCTCTTGCTGGCTTGACCTGAATCAATGCCGCGATTGAACCGAAGCATGTACCGTCCGGAAAACGTCCCAGGATTGGAAGTTCTCCATGAACATACTCGTCATATTCGCGACTACCGAGGGGCATACGGCCAAGATTGCAAAATTTGTCGTCGCCGAATTGAAGGAGCTGGGGCACACGGCCTCGTCGCAAGACGCGGACGCCTATCTCGGAGGTCAGGACCCCGCAGATTTTGACGCGGTCATACTGGCCGGCTCGGTGCACGCCAACCGGCACCAGGAAATGCTGGGCGCCTTCATCGCGGCTCACAGGAAAACCATCGACGCGAAGAAATCCCTTCTTTTGTCGGTAAGCTTGTCGGCGGCGTTTGAAAAGACGCTCGCCGAGGCGGAAGGGTATGTGAAAGATTTCTGCGAGGAACTCGACTGGCGTCCCGACGACTATCTGCTGGTGTCGGGCGCGATCAAGCACGATTCCTACGGCTACTACGAGGAAATGATCCTGCAGGACCAGGTTCTGCCTGGCAGGCCGGTCCAGGAACCCGATCAGGATCAGGAATTGACCAATTGGGAGGCCCTGAAAAAGTCGATCGCGGACTTCGCCGGCAAGGCCGGTTGATCGCGCAGCTGCGTCGCGAGCAGGCTAGGGACCGAAACAAACCGGAAAACACTGTGCCGTATTTGTGCCGCTTTTTGGCGCAGTTTCCGGTTTAATCATGCTTCATTCTGCAGTTTCGTGCACGTTTCTACGAGTTTTATTTCCGGCAAAAATCTCCCAAAAGTCCTTGTAAACAAAGGAATTTCGGGCCAAGTCTGGCGTTCCGGAGAGATGGCCGAGCGGCTGAAGGCGCTCCCTTGCCGAAGGTCTGCCAGATCTTCAGGCTCTGCATGGAAGAAAGCCGCTTGCGGCAGATCGCGCGCCGTCACCGTATGATCGCTGGAGCCGACGCTCGCCTTCAGCCATTTGAGGCCGCGCGACACGCTGGAATTGACCGCCGCATCGTAAACGGCAAGGTCGACGCCCGGAACCAGATTGTATTTGATCGCCGTCGGCTGCCAGTATTCGTCACGGTAAAGCCGCAACGCCTCCGCATAGGTGATCTTGCTGACGGGCTTCATCGGCAGCTTTCGCTTCGCCAGCCATGCCGTCGCCTCGGTCACGCCGTACATCGTCTTGCCGCCGGGATCGGCGGCGTGGTTGGACCCGCCGCCCTCCAACTTCGCGGTGATCGCATGGCAGATGTTGAATCGATCGGCCTTGGAAATCGTCATGGCGCCCTTAATCGCTTCCTGAAATCTCGGGGTCGATTGTGAGGGACCATCACGCTGGTAATGTGAGAGGGACCGAACGTGTCCTGCTCAGCCGAAATCTGTCCGCAGATCGGGCCGAGATCACTATTTTTCGCTGGAGGAACGTTTCCACTGCAACAACGTTCATTAGGAGCGACGATCATGTCGCTTCAGGAGACGCACCCATGAGTAGCACAGAAGACAAGGCCAAAGGCAAAGCCAACGAAGTCGCCGGCAAAGTGCGGCAGGGAGTTGGTGAAGCCACCGACGATAAATCAATGAAAAACAAGGGAAAAGCCCAGGAAACGAAGGGCAAACTCCAGCAAACCAAGGGCGAAGCAAAAGATGCCGCCAAAAAGGCGGTAGACAAGGCCTGATCGAATCAAATGTCCCGGCCCGTGGTTGGAGCCAACTGCGGGCCTGATCAGATCCTCACCGTCCCATTCACCGCCACCGTCACCGTCGCCGGCTCAACGAACGCGCCGGTCTCGTCGAGGAACTGCACGCGCGCCATCCAGACTGACTTGTCACGGATGACCGGAATGACGATCCCCGGATAGGATGACGGCGTCGCTTCCACGACGACCTGAAAGGCCGTGCTCGCCATCTGCCGATTGAAGGTGATCGAGAAGTCCGTATCGCTGTTGCGGGTGACGCCGTTGATGTTCGTCCCGGTCTCGATCGTGGGATCCGCGACGGTGTTCGTCGTGAAGGCCACATAGGCCTCCGTCTTGCCAACGCCCTGATCTCCGAAAACCGAGACGATGTTCTGCGTCTGGTTGGAGTCGGCGATCAGGCTGGAGGTGTCGCCGTCAAACTCCTTCGAGATCCTGTTGGCGGCGCTGGACGAACGGAACACGTTGCCGGTCGCAAACAGCGAGGAGCCTGTCGAGAGCAAAACACAGCCGCCCGTATCGTCGGTGTGGTAGCTCGACGCGTTGGTGAGGGAGTGGTTCAACACGTTTCTCACCCCGTCGAAATGATAGCCATAGAGCGAAAACGAGTCCGCGTAGCATTCCGGAATTCAGTCACTGATCAGGATCGTCCGCAAGCCCGCGGAAAGTGTGGACGACAGTGATTGGACGGAGATTCGGCCACATGTGATTTCCGGCCTTTACCACCTTGAAGATCAAATGAAACGGGTGTCGCAACCGGTAGCAAGACTGACTTTAGCGCCTATTGGCGCGACATGGCGTTGACCGGAACAAACCGCGATCGACTTGTGCCGAATCTGTGCCACAAATTGGCGCAAACTGACGTTTGATCCCGTTTCGTTCTGTTTTTGCCTGCACGTATCTACGAGACAAAAAATGGACCAAAACGTCCCTAAAGTCCTTGCAAACAAAGGTATTACGGGCTAAGTCGGGCCTTCCGGAGAGGTGGCCGAGCGGCTGAAGGCGCTCCCCTGCTAAGGGAGTATACCAGAGATGGTATCGAGGGTTCGAATCCCTTCCTCTCCGCCACCAAGTGGCTGGAATGATTGAACATATTGGCGTCGCGCGATGACAGCCCGACGCCTTTGTTCATTACAAGCCATCATCAGGACTTCGTATCGCCGTCGGCAGCGACGGCTGCGGCGGCGGCCAGGGCTTGCGCCTGATCCTCGTCGATTTCCATTTCGCCGCCCGGGCTCATCTGGACGCGAACCTCGCGGCGCGCGAAGTGGATGCCGTTTTCGTCGAACGCCTTCTGCACTTTTGCGTAGACCTGCTTGCGAATCACCCATTGGGTTCCGGGCTTGGCCATGAACTTGCCGCGCAGAACGATGCCGACGTCGTTGACGGCTGCGACGCCCTGCGACTTGAACGGCTGGATGAAATCATCCGCCATCGCCGGGTCTTCCATCATCTCCTGCCCGATCTTCTTGAAGAGCTTGCGCACCTTCTCGATGTCCGTGTCGAAGGGGACGGTGAATTTCAGTTTCATGATGACGTAGTCGCGGCTGTGATTCGTCAGCTTCGAGATTTCGCCATAGGGAACGATATGAACGGGACCGTTGGGATGGCGCAGTTGCAGCGAACGCACCGAAATCCGCTCTACCGAGCCCTGGATGCCGCCGGTGTCGATGAATTCCCCGACGCGAAACGCGTCGTCAAGCAGGAAGAAGATCCCCGAGACGACGTCCTTGACCAGCGTTTGCGCGCCGAAGCCGACGGCGAGGCCCAGTACGCCTGCGCCGGCCAGAAGCGGCGTGATGTTCACGCCAAGCTGCGCCAGCGCCAGCAGAACCGTCAGGGTGATGGTGACGGCCTGCAGCGCCATGCGAACCAGCGGCAGGACCGTCGCCATGCGCGATTTTCCAGCCCCGTAGCCTTCGCCCTGTTCCGCGCTCTCGCCGGTCGCCGCTTCCCAGATGTCCGTCACCAGCCGGCGATTGACGAACAGGTTGATAAATTCCCAGACGAGATAGCCGACTGCCAGGATCATCAGGAAACCGAAGCCCTTGGCGGCGAACTGCACGCCGAAACCGGTTTCGGCGAAGCTGCGAATGCTGATGCCCAGGAGCCGCGCGGAAATAAGTATCAGAATGACGAAAAGGATGACCCTGCCGATCCGCACATAGCTGTGGCGGGTTTCGTTGTACGCGGCCTCCGCAATCGGTCCTTCGCCCTGCATGTTCGGCACGAGATGGCGCACGAGGCCGCGCATCATCGTGTCGAGGAACGGCGCGGAAACGATGATCGCCAGCACGGTGACGGCAGCGCCGGCGGATATGTCCAGCGACCCGGTCGCGCCTGCGATTTGCGCGGCGAAATACTGGAAAATGATGAGGGCGATGGAGAGCGGCGGCCACCACGTCGCCATGCGCGCCAGCCCGGGCGAGACGTCATTGTCGCCTCCGCGCAGGATTGTCGTCAATCCGTCTCTCGCCCGCCAGGAGACATAGATGATGCCGCCATAAACGATAATGCCGGATACGAACGCCAGCGGCGCAAAGCCGGTGATGGAAAGCCGCTGCATGGCGGAGATCAGAAACAGCACGATGCCGGTGAACGTCGCGATCGTGACCAGGTGATAATAGATGAATTTCGCGGTCCAGTCGTCTGTCGTCACCAGTCTGTACTGCGGTTCGAACGGCGCCAGAATGAAACGGAGGATGGCGGCCGAGAAGCGATAGACCAGAATTGCATAGAAGATGAAGATCGTCGCCACATAGCCGTTGGTCGGATCGGAAAATGCGAACTGGATCGCGATCAGGGCGGCGATGGAAAATGAAATCTGCCCGGTGAGATCACGCCCGAGCGCGCGCAGCAATATGCTGAGCTGTTCGCCGAGATTGTCCGCGCCGGCATAGGTGCCGGCGCCCTTGTGCGTGCCGGCTTCGCGGCTTGTGCGCACGAAGCGTTCGACGACGGTTTCCACAAGCCAGGCAAACAGGATCGTTATGCCGAGGCCAGCCAGAAAGCGAAGATTGAGGCCGGGTCCGTCGCCCGTGACGATCCGGTGGATCGTTTTGCCGACGCCTATGACAGCGTCGGGAAACCCCGTGATGTTTGACCATAGAAAGGCCTTGTAGCTTTGCCAGGCCAGCCCCAGCTCGGCGCGGAAATCGCGCGGCGCGGCTGCGTCGGCCGCGTTGTCCTCAACTTCGCTCGCCAGTGTTTCGAGCAATTGCCCCAGAACCTGCCGTTGCTCCGGCGTCAGCTTGGCGACCAGCTCCTCGACGCTGGCTCCGGAGGGTTCGCCGGAACCGGTCTGGGCCATCGCGCAGGCGCTGAAGAAAGAAAACGCCACCAGTAACAAGATACGAATTGATTTGATCACGATCGCCCCCAATCCCGTTCATGACTCAAGTTCAAAAGGGCCACAGTTTTCTGTCGCCATCAAGTAAAAAGGGGATGAATAGTTTAAGTTGACGAACAAGTATCGAGATCAACCAGAGGCTATCGAAAAAGTCTCTTTGGCGTCGGCAATATGGCGCTTATGATGTATTGGCGTCGAACTGGATTTGGGCGCTATCGTGAACGCGCATACCTTGCCTGAAAACCTTCCTGGCTTCGTTTTCGACGATTTTACAGGTCTTCGCTGGCGGAATCCTGTTTACATCCCTCTGGATCTGGCGCTGGAAACGCTTGGCGATCTGGACATGCGTGTGTTCGTGATCCTTGACATATTTGGCGAGGTTCTTGAGGTTGGCGCGGTTGGCCGCGTCGGTCTTGTCCAGTTCGGTCCAGCGTGGAAGGATGACTTTCAATTCGAGATTGACTTCGGCCTTCACAATCCGGCAGTCCGTATCGCTCTCGAGTGTCCAGAAATCCATGCTCATCGCCACCTCGGTCTGACCGATTGCCCTTCCGCGATCGGGGCCGTGCCTGCCAACGCTCCGGAATGCCTGCTCGACGGTAGTCCCCCCGGCGTCGTAATACTCAGTTTCAACGCTCTGACAGGCAGAAAGCGCGGCTGCGAGAGCAATAACGGCGACCCGCAGGGCAGGGGAGCGAGTCTGAGAGGGGAGGATGACTATACGGGGCGCCATACCGCTACTCCAAATATTCAATACATACTTTAACTATCGGGCCGCCGGCCGATGCTTCGCCGGACAATGCATCGGAACTATATTCCTTTCTTATTCCGCTCGAGTCGAGTCTTTCCGCCGCACAACATTCGGTTGTCATTAATTTCAGGAAATCGATGACCCGACCGCGATTGTATTTGACGGCAGTCGGCCGCTAGTATTCGTAACGATAGAGCCTAAGGGTAATCATCCCCAACACCGTGATTGTCAAAGTCAGTGAACGGAATGAAAGCCAGATTATCAGTTCCCATCGCCTGAAATCGCATTCTTCAACACCGGCATAAAGCGGCCATCTTTGGGATAAAACGCGATTGCCTCTTCAATCGCAGCTGTATTGCCCGATGAGATAAGAGCCTCCTTCGCGATCCTCGGCAATGGTTCCATCAGTATCGGACAATTTACCCCTGAAAACATGGGATAGCCGTCTGATAAATAAGGAATGAGTAGTCGGCGATCATAACTCAGTCGATTTTTCCTGCCGTCAGAAACATCACTTTCTATCAGTCGAAATGCGCTGTGTTTTCGTGCACAATTTCTGAAGTATCCAAAGGTCGGCTGTAGCGTATAAGAAAAATACAATCTTTGAACGGCTCTCGGCAACTTGCTTACGATCGAATAACCTCCGTCATTAAATTTCATTGCTACTTGAATGGATAATTCTGCGACAAACGCCAGAATAAGGATCGAAAGTGCTATCGCAATTTTCTTGATCATCTGGATTGGAGAATGTCTGGTGAGGAAATATCGAGCTTCTAAAGCCTACCATCAAATCTTCACCGTTCCCAGCACCGTCACCGTCACCGTCACCGTCGCCGGCTCGACATAGCCGCCAGCCTCACGCCACGGCGCGGCAGGAACTGCGTATCTGCAGGCTCGGCGGAACCCGGATGACTTGCGGTTCGGGCTGGTTTTCCTCGCGGATGCGCGCCATCAGCAGTTCCGCGGCCCTCGTGCTGGTGGTCGCGATATCCTGCTTCAGCGAGGTGATGGCCGGCGACCAGCCTTCAGCCGGATGAAAGCCGTCGAAACTGATAACCGACACGTCGTCCGGAGCGCTGAGGCCGAGATTGCCAAGTCCGGCCATGGTACCGAGCAGCTGGGCGATATTGATACAGACGATGGCCGTCGGCGGATCCCGCAGCGTCATCAGCTGCTGGACGGTTGCATAGGCCTGATCGCGCAGATAGACCGGTTGCCGCACGAGCTCCTCGCGGATGGCGACGCCGGTTTCGTCCATGGTTCTTCTGAAACCCGCAAGCCGCTCGTCTGAGGACGATATGCCCGTGCGGCCCGCCATGAAGGCGATGTCGCGGTGGCCGAGCTTGTGCAGGTAACGCACGATCATCTGCGCGCCGAGAAGATTGTCGTCGGTCACAGAATCGAAATGCCGTTGCGGCAGCACCCGGTCCACCAGCACCGTCGGCACGTGGATCCCCTCGACGAGGCGGGCGCTGTAATTCTCTCCGCGCGATGTCGGGACCACGACCAGCCCGGCGACGCGATGCGCCGAGAATACCTCGATCTCGCTGAACTCGCGCTCCGGATCGTCTTCGCTGCTGGCGAACAGCATGTTGTAGCCGATTTCCGAGAAGGCGCGCTGCATCGATTTCGCAAGGTGCGCAGCCCAGGGGATCGAGATGTCTGGCACGATCAGGCCAATCGTCGTCGATACGCCCTTGCGCAGATTGCGGGCGATCGGATCGGGCTGGTAGCCGACTTCACGGATCGCCGCCCAGACGCGCGCCTTCAGGGCGTCGCTGACCGGGGCGGTGCCGTTGATGGTCGCCGATACGGTCGTCACCGAAACATTGGCGCGTCGCGCCACATCCTTGATTGTCGCCAACCGACTCGTCCTCGCATTCAAGATGCGCCAAAATAGCGACGCGAAACGTTTCGTCAAACAGGAAATCCTCAAAAGTCCCTGTTAAAAGCTAAAACCGGGTTGCATAGTATTTATGGAATCGTTAAACACGAAACGTTTCGCGTTTTGGGAGGGTGCAACGCTTCGAGGCGTGGAATTCTGGTTTATAATTGATACGTAACGTTTTGCGCCGCCATGCGGCGGACGGAGGAGAAGAGAATGCGACGATTGAAAACCATTGTTCTGTCGGCGGCAATCGGGGCGGCGATGCTCGCCGGAACCGTGTCCGCCTCGGCCGAGGAGGTTCTGCGGCTGAGACTGAACGGAGACATCAATACGCTCGACCCGATCTCGACGACGAATTTCACGATCCGCAACGCCGCCTATCTCATGTACGATACGCTGTTCGCGCTGGATTCGAACTATGAAGTTCAGCCGCAGATGGCCGAGGGCTACACGCTTTCCGACGATGGCCGCGTCTACACGATCACGCTGCGCGACGGATTGATGTTCCACGACGGTTCACCCGTCACCGGGGCTGACGTCGTCGCCTCCATCCAGCGCTGGGGAAAGGTCGATGGCCTCGGCAAGATCCTGTTCTCCAAGCTCCAGTCGATCGAGGCTCCGGACGACAAGACCGTCGTCCTGACGATGAACGAGCCCTGGGGGCAGGTGATTCCTGCGCTTGGAAAGATCTCTTCCAACGTTCCGGTGATCATGCCGGCGAGCCAGGCGGCGAATGATCCGAGCGAGGCGGTCGCCAACCCGATCGGGTCTGGCCCTTACAAGCTGCTTCCCGACGAATGGGTGCCTGGCAGCATCGCGGTCTTCGAGAAATTCGGCGATTATGTTCCGCGCGACGAGCCGGCCGATATGGCGGCCGGAGGCAAGGTCGCGCATTTCGACCGCGTGGAACTCGTCTATATCCCGGATACGGCGACCGCGATCGACGCCCTGATCGCGGGCGAAATCGACTGGATCGAGGAAGTGCCGGCCGACATGCTCGCCTTTTTCGAGGGCGCAGACAGCGCCAAGCCGATCGCCGCGCGCCAGTCGGGCAACTCGATGCAGCTGGTCGTCAATCACCTGAACCCACCGTTTGACGACCCGAAGATCCGCCATGCTCTCCAGTGGGCGGTCGAACAGAAGCCCTTCCTGCAAGCCGCCTACGGCAACGCCACCGACCGCTATCTGGAGTGCGCGGCCGTGTTCTTCTGCGATACGCCCTATGCGACGGACGCCAACACGGAACGGGTGCTGAACCGCGACGTCGACAAGGCGAAGGCTTTGCTGGAAGAGGCCGGCTATGACGGCACGCCGGTCGTGCTGATGCATGTGACCGACATTCCGGCGCACGACGCCTATTATTCTGTGCTCAAGCCGATGCTCGAGGAAGCCGGATTCGTCGTCGACGACCAGCCGTCCGACTGGGCGACCGTGGCGACCCGCAGGGCGAGCAAGGAGCCGGTGGCCGATGGCGGCTGGAACCTGTTCTTCACAGGCTGGGGCTTCGTCGATCAGTCCAATCCGATGACCAACGTCTATGTCGCGGGCGACTGCGACAACGGCTGGTTCGGCTGGGCCTGTTCGGAGGAGCTGCAGGAACTGCGCAAGCAGTTCGCCGAGGCCGAAGATCCGGAGGTAAAGAAGGCGCTGGCGGAAAAGATGCAGATCCTGACCCACGATCTTGTCAGCTACGTTCCGCTCGGCCAGAGTTTCCCCTCCCAGGGTATTGCGACCAATCTCGAGGGCTTCATCGAAAGTCCCGTTCCCTTCTTCTGGGAAGTGCAGCGTACGCAATAGCCGCAACGACATTGGCCATCCGGATGCGCTCCGGATGGCCGCTACCGAGGGTTCGACATGCTGGGTTACGTCTTGGGAAGGTTGCTCGCCGCCATCCCCATCTTCATCCTCGTCGCGATTTTCATCTTTTCGCTTGTTCATTTGACGCCCGGCGATCCCGCCGTGCTTCTGGCCGGCGACAACGCAAATCCGCAACAGGTGGAGAAAATCCGCGAAAGGCTGCATCTCGATGAGCCGCTCATCGTCCAGTTCGGCATATGGGCCGGCAACGCTTTGCAGTTCGACCTCGGTGAATCGATCTATTCCAACAAGCCCGTGACCCAGCTGATCGCCCAGAGGATCGAGCCGACCTTCGTGCTGGCGGCGGTCACCCTGTTTCTGACAGTGGCGATCGCCGTGCCGCTCGGCGTCATCGCCGCCTGGCGCGCCAATGGCTGGATCGACAGGGGCATCATGGCCTTCGCCGTTCTCGGATTTTCGGTGCCTGTCTTCGTGATCGCCTATCTGCTCGTCTATTTCTTCGCGGTCAGTCTGCGCTGGTTTCCGGTTCAGGGTTACAAGCCGCTCTCCAATGGCCTGCTGACGACGCTGCATTCGGTCACGCTTCCGTCGATTGCGCTCGCGCTGGTCTTTGCGGCGCTGATCGCCCGCGTCACCCGCGCGGCGATGCTGGAGGCGCTCAGCGAAAACTTCACGCGGACGGCGCGCGCCAAGGGGCTCGGAACGTTTCGCATCCTCGTGATCCATGCGCTGAAAAGCGCCGGAATTCCCGTCATCACGGTTATCGGCATCGGTTTCGCGACGCTGGTCGGCGGCGTCGTTGTCACCGAGTCGGTTTTCAACATTCCAGGCATCGGCCGCCTGACGGTGGATGCGATCACCCGCCGTGACTATCCGGTCGTGCAGGGCGTGATCCTGTTCTTCTCCGCGTTGCTTATTCTCATCAATCTCCTGATCGATCTGAGCTACGCGCTGTTCGACCCGCGGGTGAAGGGCTGATCATGAGCGTGTACGACCAGGTTTCAGCCACTCGCGGCAGGCATGGCGGCCGGATTTCGGCGGCGGCCGGCTATCTGGCCGCAAACCCCGCGACGGCCATCTGCTTCGGCGTCCTGCTGATTTTCGTCCTGATGGCTGTCTTCGCGCCGCTGATCGCCGGCGACCCGGTGAAGATCGATCCGGCTGAGCGGCTGACCGGCCCTTCGGCGAGCGCCCATTGGGGGCGCGATCACCTGGGGCGCGACGTGTTCGCGCGCGCGGTTTACGGGTCGCGCATGTCCTTGCTCGTCGGCTTTTCGGTCGCCGCGATCGCCACCGTGTTCGGCGTCGCGATCGGAATCTACGCCGGAATGTCGCGAGTCGGCGGCGCCATAGCGATGCGGCTGGTGGACGCGATGATGGCGATCCCCGCCATTCTGCTCGCCATCGCCTTCGCAGCCCTCATGGATGCGGGAATTCTCACGGTCATCATCGCAATCTCCATACCGGAAATTCCCCGCATGGTGCGGCTCGTGCGATCGGTGGTGCTCGGCGTCCGGCAGCAGCCCTATGTCGCGGCGGCGATATCCATCGGCACCGGCGGATTGCCGCTGGTCTGGCGTCATATTCTGCCGAACACGCTGGGGCCGGTGCTCGTGCAGGCGACCTACGCCTGCGCCTCCGCGATCATCACGTCAGCGGTCCTGAGTTTTCTTGGCGTCGGCACGTCGCCGGAAGTGCCGAGCTGGGGCGGCATGATGGCCGATGCGCGCTCGTTCTTCCGCATTCATCCCGAACTGATGGTCTATCCGGGCGTGCTGCTGTCGCTGCTGGTTCTCGTTGTCAACGTGCTGGGCGACCGGCTGAGCGACGCGCTGGATCCCCGCAAGATGGTGAGGGGCTCGGTATGAACGACATGACCTCCCGCGCTCCCGTCGCCGATCCGGTTCTCGACGTTCGAAACCTCAGCCTCGAATTCGCGGACAGGGACAAGGTGACCTTTGCGCTCGACGCCGTTTCGTTTTCCGTCGGCGAGGGCGAGATCGTCAGCCTCGTCGGCGAATCCGGTTGCGGCAAGAGCGTGACGGCGATGACGATCATGGGGCTCTTGCCCAAACACGGCGCGCGGGTGACCAGCGGATCTGCGCTGTTGCGGGGCAGGGATCTGCTGCAGACGAGCGAAAGGGAGATGCGCCGGATTCGCGGCGACCGGATCGGCATGATCTTCCAGGATCCGATGACCTCCCTCAACCCCGTTCATACAGTGGGCATGCAGATTTCCGAAACGATCCGCAAACACCGCCGCGTCAGTCGCAGAGCGGCGGAAAAGCGGGCGCTGGAAATGCTCGACCTGGTACGCATTCCGGATGCTGCGAGCCGGCTGCGCGCCTATCCGCACGAACTCTCCGGCGGCATGCGGCAGCGGGTGATGATCGCCATGGCGCTCGCCTGCGACCCGGAACTGCTGATTGCCGACGAGCCGACGACAGCCCTGGATGTCACCGTCCAGGCGCAGGTGCTCGACCTGATCGCCGACCTTCGACGCGATATCGGCATGAGCGTCGTCCTCATCACTCACGATCTCGGAGTGGTCGCCGGCGTCGCCGACCGGATGATGGTCATGTACGCCGGCCGCATCGTCGAACAGGGCCCGACGGAGAAGCTCTTCGCGGATCCGGCGCATGGCTACACCGCAGGTCTCATGCGTTCGCTGCCTGGCGTCAATGCCCGCATGCACGACGAGTTGCGTGAAATTCCGGGCTCCGTTCCGCGGCTGGACCGCAAAATCGAGGGATGCGTTTTTGCGCCGCGCTGTGAATTTTCTTCCCAATCCTGCCTGGCGCCGCTGCCGCGGGCACAGGAGCGGGCGCAGGGGCACTGGACCCGGTGCATCCACGCCGACGCGGTCTGCGAGGCCATGAGCGACAACGACATTGTAAGGGCGTGGGCATGACCGGTTATCTTGTTCTCGATAACGTCGGCAAGACATATACGCTGAAGCCGTCGAAGATTGGCGGCGCAGTGCGTCATGTCCATGCGGTTGACGGCGTGAGCCTCGAGGTCGCGCGGGGAGAGACGCTGGGACTTGTCGGCGAGAGCGGCTGCGGCAAATCCACGCTCGCCAAGCTGATCATGCATCTAGAGGTTCCGACGGGCGGCCGCGTCGTGATCGACGGCGTCGACCATTCCAGGCTGCGCGGTCCGGCTCTCAAGCAGGCGCGCCGCAATTTCCAGATGATCTTCCAGGACCCGCAGGCGTCGCTCAATCCGCGGATGAAAGCGCGCGCGATCATTGGCGAGATACTCGGGAACTACGGGAAAGCGTCATCGCAGCGCGTTGACGAACTGGCCGCGCTCGTCGGCCTTGGCGATTTTCATCTCGACCGTTATCCGCATCAGTTATCCGGCGGCCAGTGCCAGCGCATTGGCATAGCGCGGGCGATTGCGCTCGATCCCGGACTGATCATCGCAGACGAACCCGTGTCGGCCCTCGACGTGTCGATACAGGCGCAGATCCTCAACCTCATTGGCCGTCTGCGTCAGCAACTGGACCTGACCATGGTTTTCATTTCGCATGACTTGTCGGTCGTCTCGCACGTCGCCGACCGCGTCGCGGTCATGTATCTCGGCAGGATCGTGGAAATCGGCCGCACGGAAAGCCTGTTTCGCAATCCGCGGCACCCCTATACGCGCATGCTGCTCGAGGCCGTGCCGCAGCCCACGCCGGCGAAACGCCACGCGCGCGCCGCCGTCAGTGGCGAATTGCCCAGCCCCATTGATCCGCCGTCCGGATGCCATTTTCGCACCCGCTGCGCCTTCGCCGGAGATGAATGCTCGTCAAAGGTCCCGGTACTTCGTCCTGCGGACAGCCCGCACATGGTCGCCTGCCACAAGGCCGAGACGATCGCATCCTCCCTGAACATGAATGTCGCGTGAGAAATTTTGAGATGAAAGAATCAGTGGTGCTGTTGCCCGGATTGCAATCCGACTATCCGTCATGGAGTTACCAGACGGAGCATTTCGGCGATCGATACAACGTCGTGGTGCCGTCGGGCTATCACGACAACGTCACGATCGACGCCATGGCGGCGGCGATCGAGCCGCAGCTGCCGGAGCGATTTCATCTGGTCGTCTGGTCGATGGGCGGCTACATCGGATTCCGGATGCTGGCCGACATGGCAGACCGGATATCGAGCCTGGTCTGCATCGCGACCTCCGCCAGACCGGAAAACCCCGACAGCACCCGACGCCGTCTCGAAAACCTTGCGGTCGCGGAACGCGATGGCATGCTTGCCGCCAACATCAAGACCATGGCTTTCAGTTGCCAGGATATTGACGCCGTTCCGCCGGATCGCTTGAAGGCGGTGCAGGACGCTGCCGTTAAGCTTGGCGTGAAGGCCTACGGCGCGCAGCAGCACGCCATCATCAACCGTGACGACAGCCGTCCGGTGATCGCCGGCGTGCGCTGTCCGACGCTTGTCATCGTTGGAGACAACGACAAGGTCACGCCGCCCGACTGTTCGGAGGAAATCCACCGGGCGATCGCCGGGTCACGCCTCGTTATTCTGGATAATTGCGGACATTGTCCGCCGCTGGAAAAGCCGGAAACGGTGAATGCGATCCTGGAAGAATGGTTCGCCGATTGCGCGGCGCAAGGGCTTTCGGTCGCCAGATAGGAAGAAGCCGGGCCCGTGCCCGGCTCCGGATTGACGATAGGCGTCGAACTGTCAGCCTTCGTACCAGGGTCCGCGTTTGACCTCGACGCCGTCGCCGACGAGGCCGGCGAACTTGTCGATATCCGAATCCCTGTAGTGGTAGGGATAAACGTAGGTCGGCTTGAAAGCGTTGATGGCGGACGCCGCCTGCTCTTCGTCCATCGTGTAGGGGAGGTTCATCGGAACGAACGCGATGTCGATATCGGTGAGCGCCCGCATTTCGGGGATGTCCTCGGTGTCTCCCGCGACATAGACCCGAACGCCGTCTATGTTGAGAACATATCCGTTGTCGCGGCCTTGCGGATGGTATTTCAGGCGATCCTCGGTGATGTTGTACGCCGGAATGGCGTCGATCGGCATGTCGCCCACCGTTGTGCTGTCGCCATTCGCGATGGCGCTCGCCTTCGATTTCAGGTCTTCCGGCAACATCTCGAAAACCGCCGGGTTGGCGATGATCTGCGTATTGTCGGCGACGATCCCCTGCAGCGTTTCAACGTTGTAGTGGTCGCCGTGCTCGTGCGTGAGCAGCACCAGATCCGGCGCCGGCATGCCGGCATATGTATCCGCGCCGCCGACGGGGTCGTTGTATATCACCATCGAGGGGGTCTTCATCACGAACGACGCGTGAGCGACCGGAATGATGGCGATCTCGCCGTTGTCGGTGTCATAGATATCCTCTTCCATGGCGCCGCTCTGGGCGAACGCGGCGTAGGGTAGGATTGTGGAGGCTCCGATCATGACGGCGGCCGTCGATCCGTATTTCATCAGGTTGCGGCGTGTAACAGGCATTCGGCTATGACTCCTTTTCCCGGTGGCGAACTGAAACAGCACATAGGGCCCGCAGCAGCTCCTGACAGGCCTTTCGCGGTCAGTACTCACGGGAATTTGAAGTCCAACGCCGACTGTCATGACGGATCGAGCGTCTTCGCGGATGCTCCAGCCGGCAAGCGGATTTGTTTGCATTATCCATCAGCCACGATATGTGTGCATGCTTCGGATCAACTCCGCCTGGCTGGCGGAAATGAAAAAGACTTCCGTAATCGTATCATGAAGCATCCCTTCTCACTCCAGTCCGGCGCCCGCCCGACATGATCACCAACGACACACGCCGCGGCATGTGGCTGATGGTGGCGACCACCCTGATATTTGCATCCCAGGACGGCCTGTCGCGACATTTGGCCGAGGCGACCAATACGCCGATGATCGTCATGGTCCGCTACTGGTTCTTCGCGTTTTTCGTGATGGCGATCGCGCGCCGCCAGAAAGGCTCCATAGCGGCCGCTGCGCGCACGTCGCAGCCGCTCATACAGATCTTGCGCGGCGCCCTTCTGGCGCTGGAAATCATCGTCATGGTGATCGCCTTCGTCTATCTTGGCCTTGTTGAAAGCCACGCCATATTCGCGATGTATCCGCTGCTTATCGGGGCGCTTTCAGGCCCGGTGCTGGGCGAGCATGTCGGCTGGCGGCGCTGGACGGCGATCGGCGTCGGTTTCATCGGCGTGCTCATCATCCTGCAGCCAGGCTTTGCCGCGTTCTCGCCCTATGCGGCCATTCCGCTGCTGGCGGCCTTCATGTTCGCGCTCTACGGGCTGCTCAACCGCTACGCCGCCCGCAAGGACGACACGGCGACCAGCTTCTTCTGGACAGGAACGGTCGGCGCCGTGGTGGCGACGGCGATCGGGGTGTTTTTCTGGGAGCCGATGAGCCTCTTCAACTGGATGCTTCTCGCCTGTCTCTGCGTGACCGGCATGGCGGGTCACTATTTCATGATCAGGGCCTACGAGGCGGCGGAGGCCTCGGCTATCCAGCCCTTCGCCTACCTGCAGCTCGTCTTTTCCTCGGCGATCGGGATTTTCGTGTTCGGCGAAGCGCTGCGGCTGAACGTTCTTTGCGGGATCGTGCTGATCGTCGGGGCGGGACTGTTCGCACTGCATCGCGAACGCATCAAAAGCGCCGCCAAGCGGAAAGTGTGACGGCGGTTCCTAGCGGTCCGTTGAAAAGGGCGTTTTCCCATCCGAAGCGACCAGGCCGCCGACAAGGCCTCCATAGTCCGGCCCCCGGTGAATGATCGACAATTCGTCTGCGGAAAAGTCGGCGCCGTCTTGTCTGTAGACGAAATTCATCGACACAGGTCGGCCGGCCCTTAAATCCGCAATGATGTCCTGGTCTTCAGGGGAATATCGATTGACCGCTCTCAGATGTTGAATGGCCTTGCCGTTCGCATGGAAAGGCTTTGTTGTTTTTATCAGGAAGGCCGGCTGGTCGCCGTCAGCGTGGATGATCTCAACCAGAGTCGCGTAGAACGGATATGATCCCCGGACTTCCCTATCGGGCGAGGCAGGATCGTGAAAATCCCACGGTTCGCCGATCAGCAGTTCGATCGTCTTTCCGACGACATCCTTGTTCAGGCTGGTTTCCGGCATATCGATCTCTTCCGCGCATCCTCGGGAAGCTTGTCCAGCATGTAGTCGATCACCATCCGTCGCTCGGCGGCGTCGGCGAACGCGCGGGCAGGAATGGCGATGGCGGAACATCCAAGCAGCACGGCCACAAATTCGGGGCGCTCGACGATCGAGAAGATGCTGCGCCACTCGGCGGTCATGGACAGTCCTGCGCCTTCGACGCGGACGCCCGACGGCCCGATCTCATAGGTCTCCGGCTTCTCGGCGCGAATATTGCGCAAGTTTCGCGCTCCGGCGTGCACGAATTGAAACCGCATCAGTTTGGTGAAAACGAAGGTGATGGGAATCGCCGAAACAATAACTACCAGCAGCGCGAGATCGTCAGTTTTCAGAAAGTGCGAGACCAGGTCATTTAGCCAGTGGGTCAGCAAAACAAACCCGGCGAGCATGGCTGCAATAATAGAGATCCTGGACGCCTTGAAGGCAGGGCTGTTGCGAACATGTCGGCCGGCGATGTGGACCATCCGGAGATCGTCTTCATAGGTCTTGTCGATGGTGCTGGAAAATACGGGTTGGTCTATCATTCTTGGCAATTGTCGTTGTGCAGAATGACGCCAGTTTCGCTACCGGACGTGAATATGCAACCTGAATTTTCCCCTTCAGCTGCACTCACACAAGGCTGAAAACAAAAAGCGCCCACAGCACGCACACACCAAGCGGCCACCACAGGGGCGCGCCGAAGAAATAGAGCCAGCCGATAAAGATGAAGGCGCAGCCGATCAGTGTGATGAACAGCCGGTCGCCGCGGGTCGTCTCCAGCGCGAAGACGCCGCGCCGCGGATTGCCGCCGGGGCTGAAATATTCCCAGGCGCCCATCAGGGCGATGCAACCGAAAACAAACAGGAAGAAGGCGATTGTGGCGCGGGTCCAGGCCATCCACGTGCCGAGCGGTTCGGTCCACCACTGAACGCTGAACATGACGGCGTCTTCCATGACGGCTCCTTACACCCGGCCGAGGGCAAAGCCCTTGGCGATATAGTTGCGTACGAAATAGATGACGATGGCGCCCGGAATGATCGTCAGCGTTCCGGCCGCCGCGAGCAGCCCCAGCTCATAGCCGGATGAGGAGGCCGTCTTCGTCATGGTCGCCGCGATCGGCTTGGCGGCGACGGCGGTCAGCGTCTTGGCGAGCAGCAGCTCCACCCAGGAAAACATGAAGCAGAAGAAGGCGGCGACGCCGATCCCGGACGCGATCGTCGGAATGAAGATCCGCACGAAGAAACGCGGAAACGAGTAGCCGTCCACATAGGCCGTGTCGTCGAGCTGTTTCGGCACGCCGGACATGAAACCTTCTAGGATCCACACGGCCAGCGGAATGTTGAAAAGCGTGTGGGCGAGCGCAACAGCGAGATGCGTGTCGAACAGACCCACGGCCGAATAGAGCTGGAAGAAGGGCAGGGCGAACACCGCCGCCGGCGCCATCCGGTTTGTCAGAAGCCAGAAGAAAAGGTGCTTGTCGCCAAGGAACCGATAGCGCGAGAAGGCGTAGGCCGCGGGCAGGGCTGCGCCGACCGACAGCACCGTGTTCAAGGTCACGTAGATGAGCGAATTGACGTAGCCCATATACCAGGTCGGATCGGTCAGGATCACGCGGTAATTGGCGAGCGTGAATTGCTGGGGCCACAGCGTAAACGAGCCAAGGATCTCGTTGGTCGTCTTGAAGGACATCGAGACGAGCCAGTAGATCGGCAGCATCAGAAACAGGATGTAGATCGTCGGGACCAGCCAGGAGAAACGTCTCATCGCGTCAATTCTCCTCGTTCCGGGTCATCAGGGTGTAGAAGATCCAGCTCATCAGCAGGATCACCAGGAAATAGACCAGCGACATGGCCGCCGCCGGTCCGAGGTCGAACTGCCCGAGCGCGATCTTGACGAGATCGATCGAAAGCAGCGTCGTCGAGTTTCCGGGGCCGCCGCCGGTCAGCACGGATGGCTCCGTATAGATGTTAAAGGAGTCCATGAACCGCAGCAGGATCGCGATCGTCAGCACCCGCTTCATCTTCGGCAACTGGATGTAGCGGAAGATCGCGAAGGGACTTGCCCCGTCGATGCGCGCCGCCTGGTAGTAGGCGTCCGGTATGGAAACAAGGCCGGCATAGGCGAGCAGCACGACAAGCGAGGTCCAGTGCCAGACGTCCATCATCACGAGGGTGAACCATGCGGCCCCTGGCTGGCGCGTGTAATTGTAGTCGAAACCCAGCGAGTTCAGCGTCTTGCCGAGCAGCCCGATCTCCGGCAGCGCGAAGATGTTCCACATTGCGCCGACGACGTTCCAGGGGATCAACAGGGGCATCGCCATCAGCACGAGACAGACCGAGACCCATATGCCCTTGCGCGGCATGGCGAGCGCGATCGCCACGCCCAGCGGAACCTCGATCACGAGGATCGTGAAGGTGAAGGCCAGTTGCCGCCCGAGCGCCGCATGGAAACGCGGCGATTGCAGCACGTCCTCGAACCAGGTGATGCCCGACCAGAAGAAGACGTTGTCGCCGAAGGTTTCCTGCACCGAATAATTGACGACCGTGATCAGCGGAACGATGGCGTTGAAGGCCACCAGCAGCAACACGGGAAGGACGAAGAACCAGGCCTTGTGATTGACAGTCTTGTTCATGCCGCCCCCCTGGCGCCGGCGAGCCAGCCGTCGACATATATGCGTGTGTTGTCGGGCTTGAAGGCAATCCTGGTCGTCTCCGATGGGATGGGGGCGCCTTCCGGCGCCACCAGCTTGACCGGTTTGCCGTGACACACGGTCTCGACGATCGAGAACCGCCCGGCGTCCGACACCTTGACCACTTTCGCCTCCAGGCCGTCATCCGAGAACGTGACGAATTCCGGCCGCACGCCGAGTTCGCCTTTCGTCACCGCCGCGTCGGCTTCGTTCGCGGTCGCGACGCGCACGCCGTCGATGAAAGCGGCGCCGTCCTTTACGTCGCACGGGATGACGTTCATTCCGGGCGAGCCGATGAAATGCCCTACGAAGACGTGCTGCGGCGTTTCGAACAGTTCTTCGGGCGTGCCGATCTGCACCACTTCGCCAACATTCATGACGACCACCTTGTCGGCGAATGTCAGGGCTTCCGTCTGGTCGTGCGTCACGTAGATCATCGTGTTGGCGATGCGATTGTGCAACTCCTTCAGCTTGGAGCGCAGCTGGAATTTCAGATGCGGATCGATGACCGTCAGCGGTTCGTCGAACAGGATCGCGTTGACGTCGGTGCGCACGAGGCCGCGCCCCAGCGATATCTTCTGCTTGCCGTCCGCCGTCAGGCCGGAGGCGCGCCGGTCCAGCATCGAGGTCAGATCCGTCATTTCGGCGATCTCGGCCACCTTCGCGCGCACCGTCGCCTCGTCGACATGGCGGTTGCGCAGCGGGAAGGCCAGATTGTCGTAGACTGTCATGGTGTCGTAGACGACGGGAAACTGGAACACCTGCGCGATATGGCGCTTTTCGGTCGGCAATTGGGTCACATCCTCGTCGCCGAAGTGCACGCTGCCATGCGTCGGCGTCAGCAATCCCGAAATGATGTTGAGGAGTGTGGTCTTGCCGCATCCCGACGGTCCGAGCAACGCATAGGCGCCGCCGTCGTCCCATTCGAGATTGAGTTCCTTCAGCGCCCAGTCGGCGTCCGACACGGGGTCGGGCCGGTAGCTGTGGGCGAGGTTTGAAAGCGTAATGCGCGCCATGATCTCAGCCCGCCAGCCCGGTTGCGCCGACAAGCCGCCCGTCCGCGTCGAAATACATGCCGTGTTCGGGTTCGGCGTAAAGCGTCGCCGTCGCGCCGGTCTCAAAGGGATGGACGCCGTGAGAGAGCGACACCCAGTCGTTTCCGAAGACCTCGAAATGAACCATGCTCTCCGATCCGCTCAATTCGGCGACGACGATCTGACCTTCGATCGGGACGGCGTTCTCGTTTTTCCGGAACGGCAGGACGTAATGCGGACGAATGCCGAACGTATAATCCCCGTCGGGCAAGTCGCCGCCCGCCGGCCAGCTCACCCCGTCCGTCCAGGTCACGCGCCCGCCGCTCTTCGTCACCCTGGCCGTGTTCATCGGCGGTTCCGAGAACACCCTGGCGCTGGTGATGTTGGCGGGGTGGCGATAGATCGAGCCTGTTGGCCCCGAATCGACGAGGCGGCCCTTGTCGAGCGCTGCGGTGAAGCCGCCGAGAAGGAGGGCTTCCGAAGGCTCGGTGGTGGCGTAGACAATCACGCAGTCGCGGTTGGCGAAGATCCGCGGCAGCTCGTCGCGCAATTCCTCGCGCAGCTTGAAATCGAGATTGGCGAGCGGTTCGTCGAGCAGGATCAGTTCGGAATCCTTGACGAGCGCCCTCGCCATTGCTGTGCGCTGCTGCTGACCGCCCGAGAGTTCCGAGGGGCGGCGATCGAGCATCGCCGAGATCCTGAGCAGTTCCGCCATCTCGCCCACGCGCCGCTTGATCTCGTCGCGGCTTTCGCCGGCGACCCGGAGCGGCGAGGCGATATTGTCGAAGACGCTCATGTTCGGATAGTTGATGAATTGCTGGTAGACCATCGAGACGTTGCGGGCCTGCACCGGCACGCCGGTGACGTCGGCGCCCTTGAACCAGATCTCGCCTTCCGTCGGCTTTTCCAGTCCTGCCATCAGATGCATGAGGGTGGTCTTGCCGGCGAGCGTCGTGCCGAGCAGCATGTTGAAGCGACCGCTCTCCAGCACGAGGTCGATCGGGTAGATCCAGTCGTCGCCCGCGACCCGTTTCGATACATTTCGCAACTCAAGCGTCATATACGCCTCGCATGCAACGCTTCCGCACCAAATGATCCTCCTGACAGACAAAGCGGGCCCGGCGCGATCCAAGGGGAGGAGACGCCGGACCCGAGCGCGCAATTACCGGATGAGGGGTAACTACTGCTCTTTCCAGCGTGCGACGAGCTCGTCGTAGCTGACTGTTTCGCCCTGCGGCTTCTCGTTCTCCAGCTTGGCCTTCGGGCCATCCGGCTTGCCGAGCCATTCGGACGGATCCTTCGGCTCGTTGAGCCTTGGTCCGCAGCCGCCATAGACGTTGCCCTGCTCGTCGGCGCGCTGCATGCGGGCCATGGTGACGTCCATTTCCTCGGCGAGGCGGTCCATCGCTTCCTGCGGCGTGAAGGCGCCGGAGTTCACGTCACCGATCTGCTGCCACCAGATCTGGGCGAGCTTCGGATAGTCGGGCACGTTAATGCCTGTGGGCGACCAGCGCACACGGTCCGGCGAGCGATAGAACTCGACGAGACCACCCAGCTTCGGAGCGCGCTCGGTGAAGCTCGGTCCGCGAACCGTGGAATCGCGGATGAAGGTCAGGCCCACATGCGATTTCTTCGTGTCCACGGTCTTGGAGACGACGAACTGCGCGTAGAGCCAGGCCGCCTTGGCGCGATCGGTCGGCGTGGATTTCAGGATCGTCCAGGACCCCACGTCCTGGTAGCCGACCTTCTGGCCGTCTTTCCAGTAGGGGCCGTGCGGCGA
Organism: Flavimaribacter sediminis; assembly: GCF_019492055.1. GTDB lineage: Bacteria > Pseudomonadota > Alphaproteobacteria > Rhizobiales > Rhizobiaceae > Flavimaribacter > Flavimaribacter sediminis. Next base: position 253,957 of record NZ_JAICBX010000004.1, read on the forward strand.
GGGGGCCATGCGCCACAGCGGATTGCCTTCGTCGTCCACCGTGTTGTTGCCGTCGCTTTTCGGGGCGACCATATCGGCCGTAAACGCCGTGTACCAGAAGATCTGCTGGGCGACGTTGCCCTGCGCCAGAGCCGGAAGCGACTGGTAGAAGTCGTAATCCGCGGCGCCGGGAGGCGCGTATTTGCGGAGCCACTCGTCCCACTTCCTGATCGCGTAAACGGAGGCTGGGCCGTTGGTTTCGCCGCCGCGCGACACGCTTGCGCCCTGCGGGTTGCAGGATCCGGCCTCCATGCGGATGCCCCATTCGTCGATCGGCACGCCGTTCGGCTCGCCCTTGCTTCCCGTTCCCGCCATGGACAGCCAGGCGTCGGTCATGCGCCAGCCAAGGTCGGGCGCGCGCTTGCCGTAGTCCATGTGGCCGTAGATGGTGACGCCGTCGACTTCCTTGACGTCTTCGGAGAAGAATTCGGCGATGTCCTCATAGGCGGACCAGTTGACCGGAACGCCGAGATCGTAGCCGTATTTCGCCTTGAACTGGTCCTTCAGATCCTGCCGGTCGAACCAGTCCTTGCGGAACCAGTAGAGATTGGCGAATTGCTGGTCGGGCAACTGGTAGAGATCGCCGTCCGGGCCGGTCGTGAAGCTGATGCCCATGAAATCCTCGAGATCGAGGCCAGGATTGGTGACGTCCTTGCCGTCGCCGATCATCCAGTCGGACAGGTTGACGGCCAGTTGCAGCCGGGAATGCGTGCCGATCAGATCGGAATCGTTGACATAGGCGTCATAGAGGTTTCGACCGGTCTGCATCTGCGTCTGCACGGCCTGCACCACTTCGCCTTCGCCGAGAATCTGGTGGTTGACCTTGATGCCAGTGATTTCCTCGAAGGCCTTGGTCAGGACCTTGGATTCGTAATCATGGGTCGGAATGCCTTCCGACAATACGTTGATTTCCATGCCGGCGAAGGGTTCGGCGGCCTTCATGAACCATTCCATTTCGGCCATCTGTTCGTCCACGGACAGGACCGAAGGCTGGAATTCGTCATTGACCCATTTTTCCGCAGCGGCCATGTCGGCTTGCGCGGGCAACGCCCAATAGTTTAAGGCCACGGCAGCCGCCGAGGCCATGAGAAACTTTCTCATAAGTGCTCCTCCCAAAATTTGGACCTGTCGGCGCGGGCGTCCGCAACCGTCAATCATCCAAACGCAACCAAAATGCGAAAATTAACGAAAGTCAATAGAGTCTTTTATTGAAATTATCGAAAAATATCGCAATTATCCGAAAGTCGTTCAGGAGATACTATGCAACCGTTACTACCGCCCCGTCAGATGGATATTCTCGAGACTGCCCGTCGCGAAGGCCGTGTGACGGTGGATTCTCTGGCGAACCGGTTTGACGTGACGCCGCAGACAATTCGCAAGGATCTCAATGACTTGTGCGACAGGGAAATTCTGCACCGCGTGCATGGCGGGGCGGTGTTTCCGTCCAACACGGTCAACCTCGCCTACCAGTCGCGGCGCGAAATCGCCGCCGGCGGCAAGGTTCGGATTGGCGAAAAAGTCGCTGAACTGATCCCCGACAATGCTTCGCTTATCCTCAATATCGGCACCACAACGGAAGCCGTCGCCAGCGCCCTGACGCGTCATGAAGGGCTGATGGTCATCACCAACAACCTGAATGTGGCGATGATCCTTTCGGAAGCGCCCGGCGTGGAACTGGTGATTTCCGGCGGCATGGTCCGCAAGAGCGATCGCGGCATCGTCGGCGCGGCCGCCATCGACCTGATCCGCCAGTTCAAGGTGGATTACGCGATCATCGGCGCCTCAGCGATCGACGAGGAGGGCGCGCTTCTGGATTTCGACTATCGCGAGGTGCGGGTCGCCCAGGCGATCCTCGCCCAGGCGCGCAAGAAGATCCTGGTCGCCGACGCGACGAAGTTCGAGCGCCGGGCGCCCGTCCAGATCGGCCATATCTCGGAGATGGATTGTTTCGTCACAGACGCGCCGCCGCCGGACGGGATCGCCGAATTGTGCGAGGTCGCCGGCGTTTCGGTGACAGTCGCAGAGCCGCTGCAGTCGGAACTGGTCTACGGATGATGCAGCAAGCGACTGACACCGCCGGCGCCGAGGCGCAATCGGATTTCGACCTGTTGATTATCGGCGGCGGGGTAAACGGCGCGGGCATTGCGCGCGACGCCGCGGGCCGGGGCTATTCGGTCTGCCTCTGCGAAGCCGGAGATTTCGGAGGCGGGACGTCGTCTGCGTCAACCAAGCTGCTTCATGGCGGCCTGCGCTATCTCGAATATTTCGAATTGCGGCTGGTGCGCGAAGCGCTGATCGAGCGGGAAAACCTGCTCGTCGCGATGCCCCACATCAGTTGGCCGATGCGCTTCGTGTTGCCCTGTCACGACGACATGCGGTTCGACAGTGATACGCCGACATCCCGTCTGCTCTCCGTCGTCATGCCATGGATGAAGGGCCGCAGGCCGAACTGGCTTATCAGGCTCGGCCTGTTTCTCTACGACAATCTCGGCGGCCGCCGCATACTGCCGCCGACGCGCACGCTCGATCTTTCAAGCGACAAGGCCGGCAAGCCGCTGAAACCGGATTTCCGCAAGGCGTTTGAATATTCCGACGGCTGGGTGGAGGACTCCCGGCTGGTGATCCTCAATCTGCGCGACGCGCAGCGGCTCGGCGCCGAGATCAACCCGCACAACCGGGTCACCCGCGCGAACTTCGCCGATGGCCGGTGGACGGTCACGCTGTCCGACACCGAACACGGCGCCGTGCGCACGATCACCGCCTCCATGATCATCAACGCTTCCGGTCCCTGGGTCGACGACGTGCTGAAATCGGTCTTCGGCCAAAATGACGCGCACAATGTCCGGCTCGTACGCGGGAGCCATATCGTGGTGCCCCGCAAATACGATCACGACCGCTGCTATTTCTTCCAGAACGCGGATGGCCGCATCATTTTCGCAATCCCGTTCCAGGACGATTACACGCTGATCGGAACCACGGACGCCGATCATCCCGGAATGAACGTGCGACCCGAAATCACGGACGGCGAAACCGCGTATCTGTGCCGGATGGCGAGCGAATATTTCGAAGAGCCGGTGCGCGCCGAAGATATTGTTTGGACCTATTCCGGCGTGCGGCCGCTCTATGACGACGGCGCGTCGTCCGCCCAGTCGGCGACGCGGGACTATGTCGTTCGCCGCGACCCGAAACTGGGGCACGGCACGCTGATCAACATCTTCGGAGGCAAGATCACGACCTTTCGCCGCCTTTCGGAATCCGTCGTCGAGGAGGTGGAGCACACGCTCGGCAAACGCGGCAAGGCCTGGACCTGCAAGGCGCCGCTTCCGGGCGGCGATTTTCCGGTCGACGGATACGACGACCTGGTCGGAAAAACCGCGAACCTGTTCCCGTTTGTGGAAAAGTCTGTCATCGCCCGCCTCGTGCGCTTCTACGGCACGGACGTCGACCAGGTGCTGGCGGGTTGCGAGAGTCTCGCCGATCTCGGCCAGGATTTCGGTCACGGGCTTTACGAAGCGGAACTGCGCTACCTGATCGAGTGCGAATGGGCGAGAAATGCGCAGGATGCGCTTTTCCGGCGCACCAAACTGGGTATTCGCATGAGCGACGATGAGGTCGCCGCAGTGGAGGCCTTCATGGCGCGTCACCTCGGGAAAATTCGCGACTGAATAACCGGTATCCATGTTACTCCTTGAACGAACAGCAAGGGAAAACGGCTATGACACAAGCGGAATTCACGGTCGGAATTATCGGCGGAAACGGCATGCTGGGCAGCGCAATCGCCAGGGGACTGCTCGATTCCGGCGTTATCAAGCCGGAGCAACTGGGGATCTCGAGCCGGTCCGGCAATCTGCCTGAACTCGGTCACGGCGGCGTCAGGTCGTTCACAGATAACCAGGCGCTGGCCGACGCTTCCGATTTCATCCTTCTGTCGGTTCCACCGGCGAATTTCTCGGATGTCCGTTTTGAAGCAGGAAAATCCCTCGTCTCATCGGTAATGGCGGGTATCTCCATTGCGCGCATCATCGATCAAACCGGAACCGATTGCGTCATCCGCGCCATGTCCAGCCCGGCCGCCTCCCTGCGGCTCGCTTACTCGCCCTGGTGCGCGTCGCCTGCGGCCACAGACGCCGACAAGTCCCTTGCCCGTACAGTTTTCGCGGCAGTCGGCGCCACGGACGAATTGCCGGACGAGGATCAGATCGACCTGTTCACCGCCGTCACCGGACCTGTGCCCGGCTTCGTCGCGCAGTTTGCCGTGAGCATGGTCGATTACTCGTCGGCAAGAGGCGTCGATCCGAAGACGGCCGAACGGGCCGTGCGGCAGCTTTTTCACGCCGCGGGCGTGATGATGGCGGACGGTCCGATGTCGCCCGCGGATCATGTGACTGAAATGATCGACTATGCCGGCACGACCGCCGCGGGCCTTCTCGCAATGCAGGACTCCGATCTGGATATCAGTATCGCCAAAGGCCTTGATGCTGCTTACGAAAAAGCCCGCCGGATCGGCTGACGCCGCCCGTTTTTCAATCGTACACTGAGTGGACCATCAATTCGATCCGGATCGAGCGGCGCTGCGCGGCCATTCGAATTGTGCTCAAACATCCTGTCGTAGGGTTGTAGGACAAATTTGATTGTGATATCGAATCCCTCTGAAACGACGCAGGTGGAAGGTTTTCAACTATCGGCTTGAACAAGGATCGGGGACGGCCGCTTGGCGGACACTATCAACAATCTATCCCGCAAGCTTGCGCCGGCGCAGCCGCTTCCAAGCCGGGTGGCCAGCATCCTGAGCCAGGAAATCAGTTCCGGACGCCTGAAACCTGGAGACCGCCTGCCGACCGAACACCAGATTGCCGAATCCCTGGGCATCAGCCGCAACGTGGTGCGCGAAGCGATCGCCCAGTTGCGCGCGGACGGACTGGTGCGGGCGCGTCAGGGGGCAGGAGCCTTCGTGATGGCGCCGGAAGAACGGCTCGCTATCCGGCTCGATCCAACGGATCTCGAGAATATCCAGGGCATGGAGGGCCTGTTCGAATTGAGGGCGCTGCTCGAAGGGGAGGCCGCGCGCCTTGCCGCCATGCGCCGCACTGACGATGACCTTGCCGAAATATCGGCGGCGCTGGAAGACATGCGCGGCGACGAGAAGTGGTCTGAAGGCAGCATCGAGGCCGATCTGGTCTTCCACCGCGCGATCGCCAGGGCCACCGGCAACGCCTACATCCACACCTTTGTCTGCTTCATCTGCGATCAGATCCGGCGGTCCATCCACATGGCGCGCTACGCCAACCAGATCGAGCAGCTCGTCGAGGTCAATGTCGGCGAGCACGTCGTCATCCTCGACGCGTTGAAAGCCGGAGACCCGGAGGCCGCCCGGGTCGCCATGGTGAATCACATCACGGAGGCCGGTCGCCGCATCGGCGTCATTTTCAGAAACGAGCAGAGCAACGCCGCAGAAGGAATCGCTGCATCATGAGCCAGCCGAAAAAGACCATCACGGACGTCTGCGTCCTCGTCGAGGATGTCGAGCGCTCCATCGCCTTTTACACGGACGTGATGGGCTTTCGCCTCCGACGCAAGGCGGAAGGATTCGCCGATTTCGAGGCAAAAAACGTGATCCTCGCAGCCTGGGAGCTCGACCACATTTCCAGGCACACCGGGGTCAGCAATCTGCGCGCGCCGGAAGGCGCGCTGAAGGGCTGCATCGCCATGAATCTGGACAAGCCGGAAGACATCGACGCGATGTACGCAGACCTCTCCGCCAAGGGCGTCAAGTTTCAGGGTCCTCCGGAAAATTATGAATGGAACGCCCGCTGCGCCTACTTCACAGATCCCGACGGGATGCTCTGGGAACTCTACGCATGGCTTGAGGGCGGACCGGACTCCTGGCACGAAACATATCAATAAAACAGCACTCTATCCGCAAAAGGGGAATCAAAATGACAAGACAGAACGGTATCGACAGAAGACGCTTCCTGAAATCCGCCGGCCTTGGCCTCGGCGTACTCGCCGTTGGGCCGGGCATGAGTCTCGTCGCGCCCGCGCGGGCTGCGGACAAGACCAAAATCGTCATCAAGCTGGACTGGCTAATGTCCAACGGACAGATCGGCGACGTCATGGCGTTGAAGCACGGTTTTTTCGAAGAGGCCGGGTACGAAGTTGAATTCGCCCCGGGCGGACCGAACTCCGCGACCGTGCCTCCGGTCATATCGGGCGCCGCCGCTCTCGGCCAGTTTTCCGAGACGCCCCAGCTCTTCAATGCGCGCGCCAGCGGCGTGCCGGTCAAGATCCTCGCCTGTGGTTTCCGCACCGGACCATACGCCTTCGCCTCGCTGCCGAAAAAGCCGTTGCGCTCGATCGACGATCTGCCGGGCATGAGGATCGGCATCCAGCCCACGGGACGTTTCCTGCTCGACGCCATCCTCGCCAAGAACGAGATGGACCCGTCTTCGGTCACCGCCGTCAATGTCGGTTTCGACAAGGCGCCGCTTCTGCGCGGAGAAGTGGACGCCATTGGCGGGTGGATCACCAACACGGAAGCCCTCAGCATTATCGGCGATGACCGCATCGACCTGCTGGCGAGCGACCTTGGCCTGCCGTCATACGCCAATGTCTATTTCGCCACGGACGACGCGATCGAGGAGAACGCCGATGTCCTGGCTGGCTACATTGGCGCTGCGGCCAAGGGCTGGGGCTGGACCTACGAGAACCCGCAGGAAGCCGTCAAGCAGATGGTCGAAGCCTATCCGGCGCTGAGCCTGGAGTGGGAAATGAAAACCATCGACAAGATCATGGAGCTGAGCTTCGACGCCGCCACGGCGGAAAACGGCTGGGCTACGTTCGATCCGGCTTCTCTCGAGGAGCAACTTTCTCTCTACGACAGGATTGGCCAGTATCCGAACGGACGGCCAAAGCTCGAGGACGTCTATACGACGAAGATCCTGGAAATGACCGCTGACGTGCGTCCCAAGATCGGCTGATCGCATAACCGTGAATGCGATCGAGACAAAAGCGCTAAACATCGGCTATCGAGGCCCGAAAGGCGATCAAACCGTTCTTTCGGGCGTCGACCTGTCGATTGCTGACGGCGAATTCCTGACCATTCTCGGGCCTTCCGGTTGCGGGAAATCGACATTGCTTCGGGTCGTCGCCGATCTGCTGGAGCCGCTTGCCGGGGATATCAGCGTGCTGGGCGAAGACCCGTCCGTCATCCGCAGCCGGCGGCAGGTGGGCTTCGTCTTTCAGGAATCGACGCTGCTGCCCTGGCGGACCGTCGAAGCGAACATCGAACTGCCCGTGCAAGTGGGCCGAGGCCGCACAGGGGTGCGCGACAGCGACCGCAAGCGTGTGAAAGACCTGCTGGAAATGCTGGGAATAGCCGGGCTTGAAAAGCGCTATCCGAAACAGTTGTCAGGCGGCCAGCGTCAGCGCGTGGCGATCGCGCGGGCGCTCTTCAGCGAGCCGCGCATCCTGCTCATGGACGAACCCTTCGGCGCCCTCGACGAAATCACCCGGGACCGTCTCAACGAGGAATTGCTGGACGTCTGGCGGCGCACCGGCACGACGATCCTCTTTGTCACCCACTCCATCATGGAAGCGGTTTATCTCGGCCAGCGGGTGATGGTGCTTGGCGCCAATCCGGGCCGCGTCATGGCGCTGCGCGACCTCAAGGGTCAAAAGACGCCGGACAATCGCTGCGCGCGGGAAGACCCGGCTATCGTCAATCTCATGTCGGAATTGCGCAAGACGCTGGAGCAGGTCTCGTGAACAGTCTTCTCCGCTCGGTCATAGCCCCCGTTTTCGGCCCGCTCTCGATCATTCTCGCCTGGCAGTACCTGGTGCCGATCGCCGGTATCCCGCCCTACATCCTGCCGACGCCGACAGGCATCGCCGGCGCGCTCGCTAACCAGTGGCCGCTGTTCGCCGACAATGTGTGGACGACGGTCATCGAGGCGATCGCCGGCTTTCTGATCGGCAATCTGGCCGCGGTTCTGATGGCGGTTGTCTTCGTTTACAGCGCGCCGATCCGGGCGGCCTATTTCCCGGTGGTGCTGTTCTTCAACACGATTCCGGTCCTGGCGCTCGCGCCGATCATCATTCTCATCTTCGGACTGGGACTGACGCCGAAGATCATCGTCGCCGCCGTGATCTGCTTCTTCCCGACGCTCGTCAACATGATCCGCGGGCTTGATTCGGCCTCTTCGAACGAGCGCGAACTGCTGCACATCCTGTCGGCCACGCCGTGGGACAATTTCTGGCGCCTGCGGTTGCCCAGATCCCTGCCGATGCTGTTTTCATCGCTGCGGATCGCCACGGCGACCGCCGTCATCGGCGCCATCGTCGGCGAGTGGATCGGTTCGGACAAGGGGCTGGGAGCCCTGATTATCCAGGCGACCTACAACTATCAGTCCGACCGGCTCTATGGCGCAATCGTTCTGTCCTCCGGTCTGTCGATTGCGTTGTTCCTGATTGTCGTCGCCGTGGAAAAACTGGTCCTGCGGCACGAGTAGGCGAGATTGCCGATCAGCGAAATGGACCGTCCCATCGATGCCTGCTATGGAAGTTTACCCGAAACTGGACAGGCATCGAGACATGGCGGACACACCGAAAACAAAGAATCTGAAGCTGCGTTCCCAGGAATGGTTCGACAACACGGACAATCCGGGCATGACGGCGATCTATCTTGAGCGCTATCTCAATTTCGGACTGACGCCGGAAGAGCTGCGCAGCGGCAGGCCGATCATTGGCATAGCACAGACCGGCTCCGATCTTTCGCCCTGCAACCGTCCGCATCTGGAGCTCGCCAAGCGGGTGCGCGAGGGCATTCGCGAGGCTGGCGGCATCGCCATAGAGTTTCCGGTTCATCCGATCCAGGAGACCGGCAAGCGCCCGACCGCGTCGCTCGACCGCAATCTCGCCTATCTCGGGCTCGTCGAACTTCTCTATGGCTACCCGATCGACGGCGTGGTGCTGACAACCGGCTGCGACAAGACCACGCCGGCCTGCCTGATGGCGGCCGCCACGGTCGACATTCCTGCGATCGTCCTGTCCGGCGGACCGATGCTGAACGGCTGGTTCAACGGCGATCGCTGCGGGTCCGGCACCATCGTCTGGGAAGCGCGCAAGCTGCTTTCGGCCGGAACCATCGACGACGAGCAGTTCATCGGCATGGTGGCCGAATCCGCGCCGTCGGCCGGCTATTGCAACACGATGGGCACGGCCTCCACCATGAATTCGCTCGCCGAGGCGCTGGGCATGTCGCTGCCCGGCTGCGCGTCGATTCCCGCGCCCTACCGCGAGCGCGGCCAGATGGCCTACCGCACGGGCAAGCGCATCGTCGAGATGGTGCATGAGGATCTGAAACCCTCCGACATCATGACGCGCGAGGCCTTCGAGAACGTCATCGTCGTCAATTCGGCGATCGGCGGCTCCACCAACGCGCCGATCCACATCAACGCCATCGCCCGGCACATCGGCGTCGATCTGAACCTCGCCGACTGGGAGACGCACGGCCTTGACGTGCCGCTGCTCGTCAACCTGCAGCCGGCCGGAAAATATCTCAGCGAGGATTTTCACCGCGCCGGCGGCGTGCGCGCCGTGGTCGCCGAACTCATGAAACACGGCCTGATCAACGAAGGCGCCGTCACCGCGAACGGCAAGCCCATGGGCGACAATTGCCGCGAGGCGAAGATCACCAATGCCGACGTCATTCGCGACTTCGACACGGCGCTCACGAAGAAGGCCGGCTTCAAGGTCATGCGCGGCAATATCTTCGATTCCGCGATCATGAAGCTCAGCGTGATCTCGGACGATTTCCGCAGGCGCTACCTGTCGGACCCGCAAGACCCGGACGCCTTCGAGGGAAGGGCGATCGTCTTCGACGGGCCGGAAGACTATCACCACCGGATCGACGATCCGGCGCTGGAGATCGATGAGCGCTGCCTGCTCTTTATTCGCGGCACAGGGCCGATCGGCTATCCCGGCGCGGCCGAGGTCGTCAACATGCGCGCGCCCGATTATCTCATCAAGAAGGGCATAACGGAGCTGCCCTGCATCGGCGACGGCCGCCAGTCGGGCACTTCCGGCTCGCCCTCGATCCTCAACGCCTCGCCGGAAGCCGCCGCCGGCGGCAATCTCGCGCTGCTGAAGACCGGCGACCGCGTGCGCATCGATCTGCGAAAGGGCAGTGCGGACATTCTCGTGGACGACGCCGAGATCGCAGAGCGCCGCGCCGAGCTGGAGGCGGAGGGCGGCTACAAGTATCCGGAGTCCCAGACGCCCTGGCAGGAGTTGCAGCGCGCCGTCGTCGATCAGCTTTCGGACGGCATGGTTCTCAAACCCGCCGTCAAATACCAGAAGATAGCATCCAGAGGCGTGCCGCGGGACAACCACTGAGGAAAGCAGGCAGTTGTACGAACTCTACTATTCCTCGGGAACAGCCTGCCTTGCCCCGCACATCGTTCTGGAGACGCTGCAACTGCCCTACAGGCTTGTCGAAACGGACATCCTGAAGGGCATGCACCGCACGAAGGATTATCTGGCGCTCAATCCGGCCGGCAGGGTTCCGGCCCTGCGCCTGCCGGATGGCGGGATCATGACGGAGGCGGCTGCGATCTGCCTTTGTCTCGCCGACCTGCATCCGCAGTCAAAGCTGTCGCCGGCGCCCGATCACCCGGATCGTCCTGAATTCCTGCGGTGGATGTTGTATCTCGCAACTTCCATCCAGGAGGCCTACAAGCGGTACTTCTACCCCGAGCGCTATGTACATGACCCGGCGCTCAAGGCCTCGGTCAACGCGCAGGCGATCATCGATCTGAAGGACCGATGGGCGCTCGTTGACAGCCACCTTTCAAAAAACGGCCCGTACTTCGTCGGCGGCGAACCCACGATCCTCGACATATTCATGACCATGCTCGTCACCTGGCATCAGCCGGTCGACGCATTGCTGTCGGCGTCGCCCGCAATCAGACGCTGCCACGAACGCGTCCTCGCGCTGTCGGCGGTCAAAACCTGCCTCGAGGGGCAGGGCGAGATCAGCCCGGCGTCGAGTTGACCGGCGTCACCAGATGCCGATACGCCAGCACCTTGAAGCCGTCGGTGACGACGAACCAGGCGAGCGCATATCCCCAGACGATGAGAGCCCAGCTCAGGGGGATCGACGTCATGAACAGGCCGAAGACAGCGATCATCGTCGCCAGCAATTGCGTGCCGAAAACCGCCAACAGAAGAATATTGGCCGGCCGCGACGACCAGAAAGGTCCTCGTGTGCGCGCGATGAACACGGTGAGGTGTCCGGATACGGACAGAAACAGATACATCAGCGTCTGGATCTGGTCGTGCGGCATCTGCTCGATCCGGTCGGCAATGTAGAAAAGGCCGAAGGCGGCGACGGGGCCGATGAGCCCGAGAAGCGTCGAAATGCCGAGAACGCGGTGCATGTTCCAGCGTTCCGGCGTCTCGCTGCCCTTCACATTGTCATAGGCGATCGACAGGATGGCGCCGTCGTTCAGCAACGCCAGCATGACGATCATCACAGCTGTCATCGGGTAGAAGTTGAAGATCATGATCGAGGCCGCCATGAACAAAAGCACGGTCAGCGTCTCGGCAATCCGGTAGATCGCGTAGTTGTTCATGCGCTGGAAGATCTTGCGGGCCTCGTCGACCGCCTCGATGATGACGGAGAGGCCGGGCGTGGTCAGAACCATGTCGGCGGCGCTGCGGGCCGCGTCCGTTGCGCCCGAGACGGCGATGCCGCAATCGGCCTTCTTCAGGGCGGGCGCGTCGTTGACCCCGTCGCCGGTCATGGCGACGATATGGTCGTTGTCCTGCAGCACCGAAACGATGTGATATTTGTGCTCGGGAAAGACCTGCGCGAAGCCGTCTGCGTTTTCGATCGCGTCGTCGGCGCGGACGCCTTCATGGTGCTTCGCGTCGCCCAGCGTCGCGGCGTCGAGAATATTGCCTCCAAGCCCCAGTACGCGTGACGTCTCGCGCGCGATGGCGAGCTGGTCGCCGGTCACCATCTTGACGTCGATGCCCATGGCGCGGGCGCGCTCGATCGTGTCCTTCGCGGTGTCGCGCGGCGGGTCGAAGAGCGGCAGGACGCCGAGGAACGTCCATGGCCCGTCGCCTTCGGCCCGTGCGACGCCGAGCGAGCGGTAGCCTTTCTGCGCGAAGCCGTCGACGGCCGTATTGACGTCCGCGGTCTGGGCGTCGGAGAGGCTCGACATAGCCATGATGACCTGCGGCGCGCCCTTGGCCGCGCGGATCACCGCGCCGTCGGGGCCGGCCAGTTCGGCTTCGGTATCCTTGCTGACGGGGTCGAAGGGCTTAAAGGTCTTCACCGTGTAGGCCTTCGCGGCCGCGGGATCTGTCAGGCCGCCCAGCACGGCCGTGTCGATAGCGTCGGCGCCGTCCGCGCGAGAGGCGAGGGCGCCTGCCAGGATCACCGCCTCCTTGTCGATGTCGCCGAGGCAAAAGGGCTCGCCCAGCGTCAGCTTGTTCATGGTCAGCGTGCCGGTCTTGTCCGAACACAGCACGTCCGCGCCGGCCAGTTCCTCGATCGCCGCGAGCCTGCTTACGATCGCCTTTCGGTCCGCCAGCAATTTGGCGCCCACGGCCATGGTCACAGACAGCACCGTCGGCAACGCGACCGGGATCGCCGCCACGGTCAGCACGAGGGCGAATTGCAGCGTGCCGAGCAGCGGGTCGCCGCGGAACAGCGAGATCAGGATGATGACGGCGACCAGCGCAAGGGCGAGCACGATGAGATAGTTGCCGATCTGCTGAACAGCGCGCTGGAAATGGCTCTTGCCGCCCGACTCCTGCACCAGCTGCGCGGTGTGGCCGAAATAGGTGTTGGCGCCCGTGGCGTAGACCAGACCGTCGAATTCGCCGGTGCGGATGATCGATCCGGAATAGGCGGCGTCGCCTTCCTGCCGCGTGACGGGAAGCGATTCTCCCGTCAGCGCCGACTGGTCGAGCTCGGCCTCCTTGCCGTTCAGGATGCGCACGTCGGCCGGCACGATGTCGCCGAGACGCAGGTGGACCACGTCGCCGGGAACCAGTTTGCGGGCTTCGGCGTCCTTCCAGTCGCCGTCGCGACGCACCCTTGCCCGTGCAGCGAGCTGGCTCTTCAGCGCGGCGATGGCGTTGCCGGCCTGGTGTTCCTCGAAAAAGCCGACCAGCGCGTTGGCGAAGAGCAGGAGGAGAATGATGAAGAAATCCGGCCAGTGCCCGTCGATCGCCGACAGCACGACGGCGATTTCGATCATCCAGGGGATAGGCCCCCAGAAATAGCTCAGGAACTTCATGAGCGGGCTGACGGTCTTTTCAGGAATCTCGTTCGCGCCGTAGCGGTCGAGCCGTTTCGCGGCTTCGGCTTCGCTCAGGCCGTCGGCCGTGGCGTCGAGCTTTTTTTCCAGTTCGGGTAAAGGAAGTTTGGAGAAGTCCTCGGCGTCTTTCGCTTTACCCGTCGTCTTCATCAGGCGCTCCCTTTAGCCTTGATCCAGTCTGCAATGCCCGGCCATGCGTCTTCCAGCGTATGCGACCCCATGAACAGCCCGATATGACCGCCGGGAACGAGCTTCTGTTCGATATCTCCTGCAGGCGCGCCGAGGAGTTCGCTCGCGGCGAACACCTGCTCCCGCGTTGTAATATCATCACTTTCACCGGCAAGAAGAAAGGCCGGGCAGGAAATATCGGACAGTTTCAGGGTCTGGCCCAGCCCGACGAATTCGCCCCTGGCGAAGCGGTTTTCCTTGAACAGCAGTTCGATCGCCTGCAGGTAATATCGTCCCGGAAGGTCGACGGGGTTTTCGTACCAGCTTTCGAAACGCTCCGTCCGCTCGACGTAGTTCCTGTCTTCGATATGGGCGTAGAGGTCGATATACTTTTCGACATATTGCCTGGCGGGATGCATGTTCTTCCACCCGGCCAGCATGAATTGTCCGAGCATGCGCCCGTCGCCGGACGCCACCAGTTCCTCGTAGAAGGAAAGCGGCGTCTCGTGCGCCATCTTGCGGATAGGGCCGTCGCCGGCGTCGGTGTCGATCGGCGAGCCCGCCAGCACCAGCGACGCGACCTTCCCGGGAAAACGCGCTGCGTACATGGACGACATCCAGCCGCCCTGGCACAGGCCCACCAGGTTGACGCGGCCGCCAAGGTCGTCGACCACGATGTTGATCTCGGCGAGATACTTGTCGATGTCGAAGTCGCGCATTTCCGGCGTCGCGCTCTTCCAGTCGGTGACCAGCACCCGGCCGAGGCCCCTTGCCAGCAGCACCTCCGTCAGGCTCTGCCCGGGCGCGTAATCGGCGATGGTGGAGCTGTGCCCGGCAAAGGGCGCGTCGATGATCACAGGCGTCGCGTCGTCGCGTGACCCGCCGCCGGAAAAGTCGCGCAGGCGCATCGTGTCGAGATCGAGAAGGATCGTGTTTTCCGTGGCCCACTCGGGCGCCGGCGGCGCGTCGATTTCTTCCGCCTCGGTGAAGAATTCGAGGTTCCTGCGGAACAGGTCCAGTCCGGCCTCGCCCATTTCGATTCCCGCCGCCATCGGCCAGAACCAGGGCACGCTATGTTCGGCATTCGGGACGCGGGTCTTTGGATTGGCCATTGTCACACCGAAGAATATATTTTCGAACCACAATACGGTTCACAAGTGAATTTATGCTGCTGCGCGCGACAGCACCAGAAGAGACCGCAGTTTCACGACAATTTGCCGCGTATCGTCAATTCGTTGTCAGACCTGTTCGGCCGTCGCCGGTTCCCCGACCGGCGCAAGCGTGATCGTCGCCGGCTTGCCCTTGGCGCGCAGGCGTTTGCAATCGATGCAGGTATAAAGCTGCTTGCACTTGGTCAGTCCACACGAGATCGGGCTGTCGAAGGCGTGCCAGATGCGCTCCAGATGGTCGGCGCCGGAGGACTTTATGTACAGCAGCGATCCGCGTCCGAGGCGGCTTTCGAGATCGCTGCGCAGTTCCTCGAATTCGGTGATGGCGAAAAGGCGACCGGGATATTGTGGCAACAGCCGCCGTATCCTGTCGCTCTGGGGGCCGTAGAAGATCACCTCGTCGGCGGAGTCGAGCGCGGCTTCCGCAGCCCTGCGATAGCGCGTTCGCGACGTCCCCTGGTAGTCGGATATCGTGCCGATCACGGCGATCTTGTGCGGCGCTTGCGCAGCCTTCACGATTTCCATACTCGTCGGGATGCTCCAGTTGGGAGCCTTGAACGTGTCGAGGACGACGGTCACGCCGTTTTTTTCGTGGATGGAGTCCTTGTAGAGTTCCGGCGCCACGCCCGCGATCGCCTCCGCGCATTGTTCCAGCGGAACGCCCATGGCGTGGCCGCAGGCGATGGCCGCCAGAATGCAGGTGATCCAGCGATCGCCGGGAAACTGCGTTTCGACGTCGATCGTCCGGTCGCCAACACTCACCGTCAGGCTCAGTCGGCGTGGTAAACCGCTTTGCGCCGAAATCAGCCTTATATCCGCTGATTCCGCTCGCCCATACGTCACAACGCGCGCATTTGTCTTCCCGGCCATGGCGATGATCCGTTCGTCATCGGCGTTCAGAATGGCGATGTCTTCCGGCTTGAGCCACTCGACGAGTTGCGCCTTCACATTGGCGATCTCGTCCTGGCTGCGATGGGTCGATATGTGATCCATTCCGATAGTGGTGACGATGCCAACGGTCGGCCTGACGAATTTGATCTGTTTTGAAAGGTCCACCCGCTCATGACCGCTCAACTCCTGCACCCAGTAGCGTTCTCGGCGATTGGCGCGTGAAAAGCGTTTCACGATGCCGCGATAGGTGTTCACCCCGAAAGCGGTTCGCGTCGGCGCCTGCGACTGCAGGATCGCGCCGACCAGGCGCGCCGTGGTCGACTTTCCGGCGCTTCCGGTTATGCCGACAATCGCGTCATAGTCGATATAGCGCCTGCGGATCTTGCCGGCGGTCCGGCGCCAGTCCTTGCGGACATAACGGACGGTCTTGCGCGCGACGCTGTTCTTGCCGCCGACAGCATTTTTCACAGATTGAAACAGGTTGCGAGCCATTGCCTGGATCTGAAATCCTCCCGATCTTGGTCGTCTAGCAGCATATCTTGCAGGGAGGTTTCGGTTACTGGCGGATGCCGCAAATAGCAATAGAACGGGGCGAATTTACCCGAATAAATGGCGACTGTTGCTATCGTACAAACAGTAACGATCGGAATTGTCGAGCGTAATGCTCATTGAGACAATAACGTTGCTAATCGCTCAAGCCCATCTGCTTCGCCAAATTCAGGCGCTGTATCTTCCCCGTCGCGCCCTTCGGAATTTCATCCACGAACAGGATGGTCCGGGGAATCTTGAAGGCGGCGACCTCGTCGGCCAGATAGGCGCGCACCTCGTCTTCGCCGAGCCGGGAATTTTCCAGGCGAACGATCGCCGCGGCGATATCCTCGCCGAGTTGCGCATGCGGCGCTGCAAAGGCGATCGCTTCCACGATGTCGGGGTGTCGCAACAGGATATTGTCGAGCTCCAGAGGCGCGATTTTCTCGCCGCCGCGATTGATGATTTCCTTGAGGCGGCCGGTGATCGTCAGGCAGCCGTCCTCGTCAAGACGCCCCTGGTCGCCGGTGCGAAACCAGCCGTCGGCAAAGGACGCGCGATTGGCCTCCGGCGCATCGATATAGCCGGCGTGAATGTTTTCGCCCGCAATGACGATCTCGCCCGTCTCGCCATTACCGAGCAAGCGCCCGGCGTCATCCATGATGGCGACGCGGGTGGTCGCCGACCACCCGACGCTGCCCGGCTTCCGGTCGCCGGGCGGCAGCCGGTTGCTGGTGATCTGGTGAGCGGCTTCCGTCATGCCGTAGGCTTCGATGACCGGACAGCGGAAAATCTGTTCCAGCGCTTCCAGCGTCACGATCGGCATGGCGGCGGAAGAGCAGCGAACGAACCGCAGCTGCAGGCGTCCCACGATCTCCGTGTTGCGCGATGCGCGCGCTGCAATCGCCTGGTGCATGGACGGCACCGCCGAATACCAGCTTGGCCTGAAAGCGTCGGCCCATCGGAAAAACTGCAAGGCGTTGAAGCCGGGCGTGCAGACGATCGATCCGCCTGCGCTCAGCGGCGCGAGCACGGTCGCGACAATGCCGTGAATATGAAACAGCGGCATGATGCAGAGGCCGGTGTCTTCCGGACCAAGTTCGAGGCCCGACCGGATATTGGCCATCGACGCCTCGATGTTGCCGCGCGACAGGCCTACAAGTTTCGGCTTCGCCGTGGTTCCGGATGTGTGCAGCAGCAGAATGACGTCGTCCGCTTCGTTATGCGCACTCTTTTCAGTCGCCGCCGCATGATTCGGCGCCGTCATCGACACGACGCCGCAGGCCGAAGCGACATCGAAATCCACCGTCATGACCGGAATTTCAAGCGACGAAGCGACCAACCGCGCGGCCTCAAACCCCGTCGCCGGGCAGATCAGCAGTTTCGCGGTCAAATCCTCGAGATAAAAACGCAGTTCCGATTCCGTATAGGCGGGGTTGAGCGGCGCCGCAGACGCCACGGACATGGCGGCAAGCAGGACTGTGACGAGTTCCGGCCCGTTGGGCATGATGATCGCCACGGCGTCGCCGCGACCAACGCCGACAGCCGCCAGCTGATCGGCGACCGCTTTTGAGGAACGCCGCAACTCTGCATGGGAGCAGGCGGGTCTCTCCGGCGCCAGAAGCGCAGGATGATCGTTGGAAGCAAGAGCGCTGGAAAGAAACAAATTGTCAGTATTGGCCATTCTGATTTGAATCCGAATATCGAGGATCGGCAATTGTGCGCCCGCCGTATTAACGGACAAATCAGCTGTTAGCTACGGATATTGACGACAATAGGTGTGGGGAAGGGCAATCGGCCGAAACCACAGCTTTCAGCGGTTCGATCAGCCGGCTTGTTTCCCGGTTCCGGTGGCAGTTCACTCGATCCGAAGTCCTTAGCCGTATTCCGGGGTTGACCGTCATCAGACTATTTCAGGATGCATCCTGCCAGAAGCCCCAGCCGGGCCATAAACACTCAAAGCGTTATACGTCAGAACCTCCCCACACCTCATTCCGGCCTTGAGCCGGAATCCAGTCGGCGCCGCGTCTGCGGCGCGTAGGAAGATTGGCATTCGAGATTAAAAACCGGGATGAGCATACGCGCACTACGTGTGATGAAGGAGGCCAGAACGGAATTTGGTGATTGAGTAAACTGTCACTGTAATCTGGCGTTGAATAGACCGGGCGTGACAACATGCGCGATAAGCGCCAGGAACGACGTCAAAATGGCGAGACATGGCCTGGAAGCTTCAGTGTGGAAACGGAAGCTCCCAGGTCCGATAGATGTCCCTGAGCGCCTTTGCCGAGCGGCATTCGACATAGGGCAGGTCCGAAGCGCGAAGTATGGCGGAATAGGCGTCAGCGCTGTTTCGCGTCTCGACAAGTATCCAGTTGATCATGTCCCACTTGAGCCTGTCCCGGGCGCCCTCGAGATGTCCGGCGCGATCAGAGCGATTGACCAGAGTTCGCCTGACATACCGCGAAACACGCAGCCAGCGATTTGACGTGATCAGGATGGCGCCGGTGGCGCGGGCCAGGCGCTGCGGAAACAGTCGACTGTAATTGCCCTCCATCACCCAGCGCTCCCCCAGGATGGCGTCGTCATGAAGCTTGGTGAATTCCGCCTCCGGACGCGCCTGCCAGAAGGTGTTGGGTATGTGGTGAAGCTGGTCCAGGTGCACAGCAGTAAGATCAAGCTTCTTCGACAACGCCACAGCCAGGGTCGATTTACCGGCGTTGGACGGGCCAAGCACAACAATACGCTCGCCAAGAGACGCCAGGGTCAGCATAGGAAACACCGGTCAGGAAGGTTGAAGCCGCCCCAATGCCGTGTGCTGGCGGCGTTGTCAACGGCGGTCCAGAGGAGCAAGTTCAGTCTCGGTCCAGCTTGGGAAATCCGAGGACCGTTTGGTCAATCCGCCGCCGCCGTTGCGTTTCCGCGGTCGGCCTGCGTCAGACGATGCCAGGGCGCGTCCGCTCCGCCGCTCCAGCGGACCTGCAACGACTGAAGGTGTTGCAGCAACCGAACCTCCCCCACTCCTCATTCCGGCCTTGAGCCGGAATCCAGCCGGCGCCGCGTCCGCGGCGCGGAGAATGATCTATGAGATTTCTAAGCCGGGATGACCATGCGCGCCTTACGTGTCATGAAGGAGGCTAGAACGGATTCCAGGGATTGAGTGGACTGTCACCGTAATCAGGTTCCGGTGTCGCCTGATCTGGTTCCAGTAGTGGAAATGACACCTTGGAATTGACACCTCAGAAACGGTTGCAAACAAAGGTTAGGAATATGAATAAGCTCACATGCCTTCTCGTAGCTGTTTTAGTTATTTTGACCCTTTCAAAGGCGACATCTGCATCCAATGAGTTTAGTTGCTCTGAAGTATTTTTGGGAATGAAAGAAGAAAAATTAATTCATATTTTTGATAAATACAATATAAAGTATGAAGTAATTGATAGAAATATACTAAAAAGCGCTGATGGGAAGAAATTGGAAATAACAAAATACAGAATTATGTCACTTCCAGACAAAGTGATTAGCGGAACTGCTATCATAAATGGTGAAAGCGGTGCGTTATATGAGTTTGGAATCTCGAAAGACGACACTGTAAGCATGATATATTGTACATATTATGCAGCCATATAATGCTGCACATAGAATTTGTCTTCTTAAGTTTCTTGGCTTGCGAATACGTTGATTGTTCCGATGGGCGTTCTTCTCTGGTTGTCGTATCTCGGACAATGAGATTTGAATTTGCAGCCTCTGCATGTGCAAACATGGTGAGTACAAATACGGTATTCAGCTAAGAGACGCTGCCTGAGAGTGGTCGTCTTCCATTCAGGCGACAATGACCTCAATGTCAAATCGCCAGCTTTCTTACGCGGCTGACCGGTGTCAGAGCAAAATCAGCACCCGCCCGGCTCGAAGCAATCACGAGCCACGAATTCCGGAGGGGCTTTAGCGCAGGAACCTCCCCCACTCCTCATTCCGGCCTTGAGCCGGAATCCAGTCGGCGCCGCGTCTGCGGCGCGTAGGAAGATTGGCATTCAAGATTAAAAACCGGGATGAGCATACGCGCACTACGTGTCATGAAGGAGGCCAGAACGGAATTTGGTGATTGAGTAAACTGTCACCGTAATAGACTGACGAAGGGCTTGGTGGCGGCTCACTACGGTAGAAGTCGAAGTCAGCCCGCGATGCGTTGACGAAAGAGAGGCTTTTCCGGGACTTCCCCCGGTCGGCATTGCGTGGGTTGTTGTCAGGCCTGCGCTTTGAGAATTGAACAACGCCACGGGCCGCCAACAGAGTGGCGACCCGGAATGGCATTCATTTCAAATGCCACATTGCTTCGGTGTCCGCCGCGTCGCTGCGAGCGCAGCGGATTTTGACGTAATTGGGTCCCGAGACCCGTTGCGTCTTGCAGGCCCCGACCGGGCCAGTATGTCTGACGGTGACATAGAGACCGTGGACTTCCCTGGTTTTATAATAGTCTTCCTTACCGGAAACCGGACGGGGGTGGTGACGGCAGATCGCCTGCTTCAGCAAAGTCTTGACATGCGTCGTCTGCAGTCCGGTTATGCCAGAGACATCGTAGTATGCCGAGTTATCAAGCTGCGTCTGATTGGCGGCACAGGCGCTTGGCGCCGAGTTCGTGTCGCGCGCAATCAATTGCTGGGCGCATGCCTTGGCGGCATCGTTGACGCGGTTCCATGCTGCTGATGCGTAGTTTTGCGATCTGCCCCAGGCGACAAACCGTGCGCCGTCCACTTCCTTTTCAGGCATGTCTCTTGCCGACACCATCAATTTCACGGTGCATTTACGAAATTCCGCAGCCGCAGGCGATGCGATCAACACGGCGATCAAAAATAGGCCAAGAATTTTAAAGTAACTGAGCATTTTGTGTTCCATTTGTTGCTTGAATGGTTAAGTCTTCGACACAGGACTGGTGATGCGTTTCAATAGTTCTTACCCGACATATTACAAATGGGATAATTTGATGCTTTGAAGTTGGCATATCGGCCTCGTTTTTCCAAGCCGATGGTTCGCCGACGAGAACAAAAAAAGAACAAATCCTTGCATTTTCGCGCTATCCGTGCTATGAAGCGCCCCCAAAATCACGACAAGGCGACACAGCGATTTGCAGTCTTCAAACCCTGTCACACCAGGCGCCCGGCCGTGATCGGCTAGCCCTGTGACAGCCGACCACATCATCCGGCGCAACCGGGCGAACGCCGGCAAAAGCACGGGCCCCAAAACGCCGGCCGGCAAGGCGGCCGCGTCCGCCAACGCGCGTCGTCATGGCGCAACAGCAACCCGATCGGGCGCGCGTCGGCCTGTGGCTCCGGATCATTCTCGGCCGACCCGATTTGACCCTCGCGGATTTCATCCCCTGCGATGAGCACAGCTTCCGCGCCATGGCGCTGGCCGAAGCCGAGGCCCGGCTTGAAGCCTGCGAACGGGCGCTCGCCAATTTCGAGGCCGGCGCGAACACGGACGATCCTTGTCCGGACCATTGCGACGATGCGGAGCTGATGAAGCGCGCCCTTGCCAGCAAAAACCTCACGGATTTGCATCCAGATGTGATCTGCAAAAGTATTCTCTCGGTTGTAGAAAAAAGTTGGATCGTTAAATTGGCGAGTAGGATTGCCATCAGATCAATTGACCGAGGATATCAATAATCATGGTTCAACGCATTGCTGCTTTACTGATCGTCGTATTTGTTTTTTCTCTTCCCGCATCCGCGCAGGACACCTCTGCCAGAGCGGCGGCAGATGAATACCTGACGGTAGTAGGAACGGAGACCGTATTCCCGCGGCTCAAATCCGAAATTCTGGATCGGATGCTTCAACTCGAACCCTTTCAGAGACCGGAAGCGAGGGATACACTGGAGCGAATAGCCGAGACGTCATTCGACCCTGAAATTATTCGTTCCAAAATCCTCGACAGGGTGGAAGCCGACCTCACGGCTGAGGAGATACAGCCGGCTATCGACGATAATAAAACCGAGTTCGGACAAAAGATGGTTGCGATGGAGAAGGCCGCAAGCACTGTGGAAACTCGGCGGTATCTGACCCAACACTGGAAGCAAATTCTGGAGAAATACGACACTGATCCTGAAAAAACCGATGCTGTGCTGGAAATCATGGATGTTACAGAGACGCTTGAGAGGACAACAAAGACAGCAAAGACAGCGGCGCTGACTGTCATTGGCGTCAGAATGAAAAGCGTTCCTGCCGAACAACGCCCTCCTATGGATGTGGTTGCATCCAAGATAGATGAAGCAATTGCTAAGGAGCAGCCGAACCTCCTCAAACTATTGCTGGCAGACTACCTGTTTACCTATCGCTCCGCATCCACTGAAGATTTGCAAAGATATTTGGACATTCTGAAAGGAAACCGCATGGTTTCCGATGTTTTTTACAACGCACTAGACGAGGTTGCCAACGTGCAACTGGAAGAGTTCCTTACTGAGGTTTACGCGCAGACAGACCTTGATCCTGAAACTTCGTACAAAACCTCCAAGTAGAGAGTCACGAAGCCGGTCCCATCCGGTTCGGCCGTTTTGCGGAGCCACTACAGACCTTCAAATTAGCAAGTAGGATTGCCATCAGATCAATTGACCGAGGACATCAAAAATCATGGTTCAACGCATTGCTGCTTTCTTGATTTTTGTATGTGTTTTTTCTCTCCCCGCATCGGCGCAGGACACCTCTGCCAGAGCGGCAGCAGATGAATACCTGACGGTAGCAGGGATGGAGACCGTATTCCCGCTGCTCAAATCCGATTTTATGGATCGGTTGCTTAAACTCGAACCCTTTCAGAGACCGGAAGCGGTGGAAACACTGGAGCGAATAGCCGAGACGTCATTCGACCCTGAAATTATTCGTTCCAAAATCCTCGACAGGGTGGAAGCTAACCTCACGGCCGAGGAGATGCAGACGGAGGAAGAGTTTATCTCGCAGTTGACAAAGGATTCTAATGAGGACGCTGCTCGTCAAGGTTTGGAATTTCGGTTTAAAGATAGCGACATAGTCGAGTTTATTGAAAGAGCCAGAAAGTATGGACCAAACAGATGGAAGGCGTATAAAACCACCTACATCAAACTTAAACTAGATAGAGGGACAATAGACAAAGAAGATTACTTACACGCCGTGGATTTGGGGATTGTCAATGCCGCTAGTGAACAGTTTGAACCCGACGTGATTATTGAAGAAAAAGCCGGAAAGGAAAATAAATTAAGATTCAATATGTTTAAGAATCTTGGATTTCTAGATTCATGCAGTAAAAAAGAGAAAGCAGATGTAAAGTTAATTCTTTTTAAAATATATTTTTTGGCGGCTCAAAAAGAATTAAATGATCAAATTGGCAATTTTACGAAATAGAAAAATATGCAGAGATGGAAAGCTGCTGTTGGAAGTGGGTTATAAGGTGTGGAGTTTGCAGACATCGTTTCTACATCAACCTACCAAGGCCAAGCTTCCAAATTGGAACAAAAAAAGAACAAATCCTTGCATTTTCGCGCTATCCGTGCTATGAAGCGCCCCCAAAATCACGACAAGGCGACACAGTGATTTGCAGTCTTCAAACCGTGTCACACCAGGCGCCCGGCCTTGATCGGCTAGCCCTGTGACAGCCGACCACATCATCCAGCGCAACCGGGCGAACGCCGGCAAAAGCACAGGCCCCAGAACGCCGGCCGGCAAGGCCGCCGCAGCAGGCAACGCCCGCAAGCACGGCGCGGCCGGGAAGCCTCAGCCGGCGCGCGTCGGCCTGTGGCTGCGCATCATTCTCGGCCGACCCGATCTGACCCTCGTGGAGTTCATCCCCTGCGACGAGCGCAGCTTCCGCGCCCTGGCGCTCGCCGAGGCCGAGGCGCGGCTTGAAGCCTGCGAACGGGCGCTCGCCAATTTCGAGGCCGGCGCGAACACGGACGATCCCTGTCCGGACCATTGCGACGATGCGGAGCTGATGAAGCGCGCGCTTGCCGGCGAAAGCCTCACCCGATTGGAAGACCGCAGGGTGATGAGCCTTTTCAACGCTCTCCTCGACCCGCGGGCCGCGCGCCGCATGGAAGATCCCGCCCGGCTTCTCCGGCGCTACCGCAACGAGGCCCGCGCACGGCGCAAAAAGGCCTTCGCCGCCTGGATCAAATGCCCCGCTGAAGCAGAAACCCCGCCGCCGGTCACGCCCGACGGGCCGCAAAATCCCGGATTCCCGAAACAAAGCCAGAGCGCCAATGCGCCGGAAAAGGCCGATTCCCGAAACGAAGCCAGATTCGCTGGAATTTCAACAATTTTCAAATATAACAATACTATAGAAGGGATTAACCGTTCGGCCGCGAACGACATCCGGCTTCCCGGCAATGTGGTGTCGAAGGAAAGACGCTTTTCCGGCCCTTCGCCCGGCGAGCATGACGCGATGTGTTGTCATGATCACGCTGTGGCAACTGACCGACAAGCAGCGACAGCCATCTGGAATATCGCATCTCTTTGGTGGAGCAGAATGGTCTGAACGTGCGGGAAGCGCATGGCGATCCCCGGATTCACGACCACTGGAAAGAAACAAATTATCAAATTTAACGATTCTGACTTAAATCCGGTTGGCGAAAGTCGGTTATTGGACGACTGCCGCAATAATGCCGGACCAATTGTCCACTAGCCACGCCTGTTGACCACGAAGGAAATTTTGAGTGACGCAGGAAACACGGAAATCCGATTATTTCAGTTTTAAAAAGATTGCTTCCGTCGATGCGGGGGAGAATGGCGAGAAAGCAGATTTCTTTGTCAGGACGACAGAGGCTGAAGCGCATCGCAGACGTTTCGCCGAAAGCGACGTCAGGGAAATTCTGTCAATGGGCGGCGCATTCGCGGTGTCCGCCCTTGCTCCGCAATCCACCTGGCGCGCCTACTGCGACGGCGCCGCGCGATTTCGCCTGGCAAAGGCGAGACGCAAGCAACTGGAGGCTCTCTCTACACGGGCGGCGGCGATCCTGGAAATGCGCGATGCGGATCAGGTCAGGAAACTTCATGAAGATTGGCGCGCCCATCAGATGCGCCGACGGCTCACAATTGCAGCAGAATACACCCGCGGCAAGCGACCTGTCGACTTGTCGGCACAGGGGCTGGAACACGTCAAATCGTCGCTCAAGGCCGGCAAGGGAGCGATTCTATGGGCCAATCAGTTCGCGTCACAGACGCTTTTCGGCAAACGCGTGCTGTGGAACGAAGGCTTCAAGCCCGTGCAGATCAGCGTCGAGCAGCACGGCTTCTCCAACTCATCTTTTGGGATAAACACTGTCAACAAAGTCGTCCTGGCGGCGGAAGACCGGTATCTGGGCGAACGCCTGATATTCGAGAAGGACGACGGCGCGGCGGTCACCCGGAAAGTACTGAAACGGCTGGATGATGGCGCGCTGATCATTATCGGCAACAACACGTTTGCGGGCAGTAGTTTCGTGGAAGTTCCCGCAGCCGGAGACACCTATGTGAGCATGTCGACGACTGCGCTTTCCATGGCGACGCGGCGCGGAACGCCGCTTCACGTCATGAATATTGTGGAGACAGAGCCCTTTCAAAGCTATCGCGTCGATTTCAGCCCGGCGCTGAACGAACTGGCGGCTCCGGCCCGTCCCGGAAAAGGGCGTGACAATGAGGCGATGGCGATACTGGCGCTGAAGGCCCGCGACTGCCTGCTGGATGGCATCCGCAAGGCGCCGGAACAGTTTCTCGGCTGGTTCAGCATCACGACCAGCCGCTTCGTCTGATCGGTCGAAATTTCCTTGCTGTCCTGCAGGCGGGGAAGGGTTCTAGACCCATTTCTTGCCGTGCAGCCGCCATGGATCAAGAGACAGGCGATAGCTGTTGATGGGAACCGAAAAGGTCGCAAAGCGTCGCTTCCAGCTCGAATCGCCTGTCATGATATCGACGCGGCGCATTCCGAGATCGATCGCGACGCGACAGAGCTCGACCATGAGAAGCAGGCCCGGCGAGGCATGGGAGAACTCCGGATCATAGGCGATTTTCGAGCCGAAAAGCGTATCCTGGTGGATGAAGAACAGCGCTGAAACGACCCGCTTGTCGCCGCATGTGAGCGTCAGAACCTTGGACTTCTGGGTCAGTTCCTCGCTGAAGGACTGAAACCATTGCTCCGTTTCAGGCTGGGAGATCCAGCCCTTGTCTCCGGAGCGTTCCAAGGCCCAGTCGCGCTTGACGTCGAATATCCAGGAAATCTCCGGTTTCAGGTCGGAGTCAGCGCCAATGAGGTTGAATTTTGTTTCGCCGATTTGAGACAACCTGTTGAAATACAGGCGGAATCTTTTGCGGCTTTTGGCCGGTTTGCTGGCGAAATAGGCGTCCCGGTCGGCGTATCCGGTGAGATCGGCTTCAAGCGCCGGATGCTCGCTGGAATCGACGGGCCCCATACCGGAAAGGATCGCGTTGAGACTGGAATCTTCCCGAACAATCGAGGCTTTCAGCTTGCGTGCAAACGGTATGGAGCGAACATGCCTGGCGAACTGACCGGCGATCACGTCGACATCCGCCTCAGGCGCGATGAGCACGTCGTCATAGAGCGGCGTCAGAGACGTCAGCCATTTCAGCGTCGAGGTGCCGATCCGGTCGCGCTGCTGTATCATCGGGGCTGCAAAGACGAGTTCGCCCGACTGTCGCATGGTGACGATGTGGAGCGAATTCGATCGCGCCTCCCGGTGGCGCGCCCAGTTCAGCATCACCGCGCGGTGATCGTTGAAAAACGCCTTGGCGTCACAGCGGGCGTGGAGGGCGTCCCATTCCGGACGAAGCGCCTCCAGCGCTTGCTGGCTTCGGATGATTTCGAGGGTGAGTCGCATTGTCACTTGGCTATCAGAAAGACGCTGCGCCGAACAGGGAGGAGGGCAAAAAGGCGCGCCAGAACGGCGGCTTTCGCAGCGGGTGAAGTTCGGCGCCCAGGGCTTCCAGCCGGCGTTCGTTGCGAACCAGGTCGTCTTCGTCGCGACCCATGATCATCATCCGGCATCGCGCCTGGCCGGGATCAGCTACTCCGAATTCCGGGTCGAATGTCGAGACGGGAACCAGCCAGCCGGCTTCGAACGCCGGGCGGCACCGGACAAGAAAGGACGACAGACCGTGATCGATGAAACAGAATGCGAGCCTGCCGCAGGTCATGGCGCGCGGCTCGGCCAACGCGTCGAAAAGATAGCCGAAGGCCGAACTCGACGTCATCCGGAAGTTCAGGTCGATCGCCCAGGCGCGACTGTTGCGATCGACCAGTATGTCGAAACCGGCCAAACCGAAATAGCCGCGTTCACGGCCCGCCTCGGCGATGGTGCGCGCAAGGTCGAGAACGGTGGCCGGGGGAGCATCCTCGGCGCGAACCAGATTGCCGACATGGACGCCGTTCCTCATGCAGATCTGCGTGCTGTGGCCGGAGGATCGGGGCGGTTCGGCGCGCAAGATTTCATAGCGCACGCTCCAGTTTGCAGAGGCCTGGATGTAGTCTTCGACGATGACGCGATCAGCGCTGGAAAATTTCTTGTAGGCCCGGGGCAGGTGGCGCTTCTTGCGGCAGATCGCGACATCGGTCGCGCCGCCATTCGGCTTGTCTGTCGCTACTTTCAGAACAGTCGGCGTCTTCAGGCCAAGCGCCGCCGCCTCGTCGAATGGGTCGAGGATTCTCCGCGCCGGCGCGTTGTGAGGTCCCGCCAGTTCACCGAGATTGGATTTGTCGTTGAGAAAGCGGATGGTTTCATCGCGTATCGCCGGATCGCAATCCTCGAACAGTCCGGGCGGATTGGCGTGCTGAAAAACCGGTTTCAGTCCCGAAGCCGCCATCGCCGTCACCTGCCCGATATAGTCCTGCCGGTCCCTGTAGGTGATCACGTTCTCGCCGATGCTGAGACCGCAGTCTTTCATGGCGGACAAGCTGTCGGGCGACATGGTCGATTCATGAACCAGCATCGGCATGTCGCCCGCCACGGCCACAAGGCCCGCCGTCATGAACTCGATCGTGTTCAGATCATCGATCACCCACTCGCTCATCTCCTCCATAAGCCTCGGCGCGATGAACACGTCCTCGCCGAAGATACGCCGCATTCTTGATTCCGATGACTGGGTCACGCCTTGCCGTCTCCTCCGCGACTGGCCGCACGATAGCGCTGCTGTCGCTTCACGCGTTTGAGTTTTCTCCGCCATTCATCATAAGGCGCCCATCGCCGGGTCAGCTTTTCCCGGTCGTATCGCGCAAAGGCCTTCGTCAGATAGTCCACCGCGGGCGAGGAAGGTTTTCGCGCGATGAACGCCTGCCGGAGCTTGGTCAGATCGGATATCGATCCTTCCCCCGTTACGCGCACCCGCGCCGGATCGACCGGCGCCCGGCTGAAGGTGGGCGCGCGGTCAAATCCATCGAGCACGTCGAGCGCCATCAGCATGAAGGTGCAGTCCTCGCACACTCCGCAATTGTCGACCGAATAATCGCAGACCCTCAGATTGGACATCAGGTCGGGCTCATCGATGATTCTCGCAACCTTGGACAACCGGTCCACCAGGCCATGATGCTCGACGCGGGCGCCCGGCGTTCCGAAAAGCGGGTCGAGCGCCGGATGCGACCCCCACCGTCTGTTCCAGGAAGATTCGTCCGCGGAAGAGGCGATGAGCTGGTTTTCCAGGCGGTCGGCAAGCATGTGCCTGACGGCGGCGAGCAGCGCGCCGTGATATTCGACCCATCCGATCAGCCGGTCGGATACCCGCCGGATATCCGTGTGGACGATAAACGGCTCCAGTCCGTACCGGGCGCCGACCTGCCTCACCACGCCGTCGAGATGGCTGGCCTGGCGCGTGTCGCCGATATCGACGTCGGCGCCGACAAGCGTGACGAGGGCGTCGAGACGATCACTCGCGTCGGCCAGCGAAAAAGACGAATCAACGCCGCCGGAGTAGAAAACGCCGCTGCCGCGGCCGTCCGGATATTGGCGGATCGTCGCCTCCGCCAGAACCTTGATGGGCCTGTATCCCGGATACCATTGACAGAGCAGTTCCTGGATTTTCTGGCCATTGTCCAGGAGCGCCTGATCCACGGGGCTGTGGATGTGGAGATCGACGCCGATTTCCATGGCCGGGACGAGGCCGAGACAGAACAAGGCGTCGCCGCTTTTGAGGAGAGAGTGACCGGGGCAGGAAAAATAGGTTGTCCGGCGCGTCTTACCCCACGCAAAGCTGACATCGACCTGGTCGGACGGGGCGTCAGGTCCATCGAAGGACAAGTTCAGTGGCGGTAACACGTGGTCGATCCCGTTCGGCGCTCAGCCAAGGTGTTATAGACGTCCGGCTGGCAGATTCAATTCGCGTCCGGCACGGATTCCAGAAAGGTCATGATCGTATCCGGAAGTCCGCCCAGATGCAGTATCGGCGCATGTCCCTGACCGGGAACCGTGACAGAACGCATGCCCGGGTGTCTTTCCGCCATCAGTCGCACCGATTCCTCGGAAAGCAGTTTCGAATGTTCGCCCCGCAAGGTCATCAGGGGCACGGCGCCGAGGCCATCGAACTGCGGCCACATCGTCGGCAGCGGCGCGTTCAGATTTATCTCGCGCAGCATGTCCGCAAGCGCCGGATCGAAATTGCCGACCAGCCGGCCATCCTTTTCGACGAATGTCGCCTCGGCGTAGTCGACCCAGTCTTCTTCGGTCAGAACGGGGAAGGATTTGCCATAGGCCTCCTTCATCATCGCCGTCGCCTCGGCCATGGAACTCGGCTGGTTTCTGTGGTCGTGATAACTCATGATCTGCGCCAGGCCTTCGCCATCGATCACCGGCCCGGCGTCGTTGAATATGGCCGCCTTGATCGCGCCCGGTCGGGTCGCTGCAAGCGCCATAATGATAAGGACGCCGCGGGAGGTTCCGAGAAACACGCCGTGCGGAACGTCGAGCGCGGTACAGCCGGCGACGACGTCATCGGCTTCCGTCAGGATATTGTAATGCTTCCTGTCCTTGTCCCATTCGGAACCGCCGCGGCCGCGATAGTCGAAGCAGACAACCCGTCGGGGCGTTGTCTCGTGCGTGCTGATCAGCAGAGCGAACTGGTGGAAATCCGCGCTGTTGCGCGTGAGACCAGGCAGGCAGATCAGTGGCGTGCGGTCGCGCGCCTCGGGATTGTCATGGCCGTAAATACGGGCATGCAGCTTCAATCCGTCCGGTGATGAAAAGGTGACGGACTGGTATCCGCTAACGGTGTCTGCTTGCATCAATTCCCCTCAGGCTTCGAATACTGGCTGTCCGGCGCCAAGGGAATAGAACAATTTCTCAGCGACGGCCATATCGCAGATCGCTTACGATATCCGCGTCCTGTCCCAGCCTGGTCTTGTAGACCTGATAGTTTTCCATCACCCGCTGCACGTAATTGCGGGTTTCGGGGTAGGGGATGCTTTCGACCCAGTCGACGACCTCGTCGATCGACTTGCCGCGTGGGTCGCCGAAACGCTCGATCCATTCCGTCGAGCGGCGCGGGCCGGCATTGTAGGCGACGAAGGTGAGGATATAGGAGCCGTCGAAATCAGAGATGTGCTCGCCAAGATAATGCGCGCCGAGCGTGGCGTTGTAGGCGGCGTCGCTCGTCAGTCGCGATTCGGAATAGGAGATGCCATGTTTGCGCGCCACAAGCTTCGCCGTCGACGGCAACAGCTGCAGCAGGCCGCGCGCATTGGCGCCGCTGACCGCGGCCGGATTGAAGGCGCTTTCCTGCCGGGCGATCGCATAGGCCAGCGCCTTGCCGGAGCCGCCGATATTGGCGTTGGCGGGAATGACCCCGACCGGGAAGGCGAGCGCCGCGACGTCCGAATTCCGGGCGAAGGCGGCCTTTCCGACGAGCAGGGACATGCGATGATCGCCCTCGCGTTCGGCCATGGCCGTCAGCAGCGCGATTTCTCCCGGACTGTCAAGCTCTTCAGCCAGGGCCAGGTAAAGCCTCGTCGCCCGATAGCCGTGCCCGGCGTCGTTCAGGCGTTTGATCGCGAGCACGGATTCCCGTTGCGAGAACCTCTGGCGTTCCGCCGGCGTGGGAGAGGGGTAGTCGATCCGGATCGACTTGCGGTTCAGTTTCGCGGAGGCAAGCTGGCCGTAATAGGTGCCGGGATATTCCGCAGCTTTGGCGAAGAGCGCTTTGGCGGAGCCCGGTCCGCCTTTCTCCGCCGCCCGGCCGAGCCAGTAGAAGAAGCGCGATCTCGAAATCGGCGTGGCGGAACGGTCGAGACCCGCCTGAAAATGACGCGCAGCCGTTTTTCCGTCATTAAGACCGCGTAGCGCGTACCAGCCGGCGTGCCATTCGGCGTCGACATAGTCGCCGGCGTCCGTCGCTGTGTGTTGTGTGGCCACCTTGTAGGCGAGTCGGTAGTCGCCCCTTTCTGCGAGCGACCGGGAAACGATGCGCTGCTCGGTCCACCATTCATGCGTGTCGACAAGCGCGTCGGCGTCGCGCGGCGCTTTCAGAAGCCATTTCGCCGCGGTCTCGTATTTATCCGCCTGGCGGTAATATTTCGCGCGGGCGTGGATGTAGAGCGGGTCGCCATGCCAACTCGAATGAACGGCGTCCAGCAATTTGCCGGTGTTCCCGCTGCGTTGACTGAGACCGGCGCGGGCCTTGAAGAGCGACTGGGCCTTGGCGAGGCCCTCGACCCTCTGCGCCTGGGACACGCGGTCCCGGTAAAGCAGCATATCCATTCGCCGCTTGTGATCGGCCTGCGTCAACAGGCCGGAAAACTCGGACTTAACGAGATTCTCCGTCGACCGATCGAGCGCTCTCGTGCGCCAGAGGTTGGAAATCACGCTGGCTGCCTTCTTCGAATCGCCCGTCGCCTGCAGCGCGCGGGCAAGTGCAATGGAGCCATCGACGGTCTCGGGCGTCGAGCTTCCAAAGGCCGCGATGACCTGCCGCGCGGTCGCCTTGCGATCGCGATATTCCTCGAAAAGCGCCTCTTCGGAATTGCCGCGAAGCGAATCAAGTCCCGGCCAGCCCTGCAATTCGCGAGACGCGACGGCGATGTCTACCGACGGAACGCCCTTGGCGCCCGATACGGCGATCGCCCAGGTCAGGATATGGTTGTCGAGCGAGCCGCGGGGCAGGCTGTCTCGCATGGCGCGCGCCTTGTCGATCTGATCCGCCTTCAACGCGTCGAGGCCGATTTTCAGCTTTGGCGAGACGGCTGCGGGGCTGGCGGCGCGCGGTATCGATGCGGTGGTCTCATAAGAAGGCGAGGCTTCCTCGGCGACGAAAGCGCGATCGACAGACGGTCGTGGCGTCGGCACCGGCACGTCTTCCAGCAGCGTCATCGCACAGACGGGGCCGGATGTGGCGAGCAGGGCGGTTGAAATCATCAAAGTTGCTGTGAGGCGTCGTGTCATGGCTTCATCTGACCGTGAAAATGCGGCGTAAGTCGGGACGCATGCCCGGCGTTTCCAACCGGGTATCGTCAACACTTAGGGTCTCAGACACCGATGAAAAGAGCGTTAATGGAATGTTTCCCGTATCGAAAACGCGCGCGGTTATCGCTTGCGATGGCAGGGGAGCGGGACTATGGTGCAGCGCCTTTCGGCCTGACGGCTGAACTGGCTTGAAACGACGTCCCTCGATGCAGAGAACGAACGTCAGAACTGTCAGGAGATGAAATGTTCACAGGGTCACTCCCAGCGCTTGTAACGCCGTTCGACGAGGATGGCGCGCTGGACGAACCGGCATTCCGCGCCTTCGTGGAATGGCAGATTTCAGAAGGAAGCAACGGTCTTGTGCCTGTCGGCACGACCGGTGAATCCCCGACCCTGAGCCACGATGAACACAAACGTGTCGTCGAGATCTGCATAGAGGTTGCGAACAAGCGCGTGCCGGTCATCGCCGGCGCCGGTTCGAACAGCACGCGCGAGGCGATCGAATTGGCGAAGCACGCAGAAAGCGCCGGCGCCAACGGCGTTCTCGTTGTAACGCCGTATTACAACAAGCCCAACCAGAGGGGCCTGTACGAACATTACTCGGCGATTGCCCGCGCCACTTCGCTGCCGATATTCATCTACAATATTCCCGGCCGCTCCGTGATCGACATGAGCGTCGAGACCATGGCCGCGCTCTCCGGCGAATTCGACAATATCGTCGGCGTCAAGGATGCGACGGCGAAGATGGATCGCGTATCGCTCCAGCGGCTTGCCTGCGGCGTGGACTTCATCCAGCTGTCCGGCGAGGACGCCACTGCGCTTGGCTTTAACGCGCATGGCGGAGTGGGCTGCATTTCGGTGACCGCCAATGTCGCGCCGCGTCTTTGCTCCGAATTCCAGGCGGCGACTCGGAGCGGAAACTATGCGCTGGCGCTGGAGTATCAGGACCGGTTGATGCCGCTCCATCAGGCGCTGTTTGTTGAACCGAACCCTGCAGGCGCGAAATATGCGCTCAACAAGCTCGGACATATGACCGATTCCCTGCGAAGACCGCTCGTATCGGTTGCTCCGGAGACGCGTGCGATCATTGACGATGCGATGCGCCACGCAGGTCTCCTGAACTGAGAAATCGCAGGGGAATTCGCAAGACATGGCTAAAGGGGCGAAACCCCGGGGCAGGATTGCTGCTGAAAACCGCAAGGCCCGGTTCAACTACGAGATCATCGAGACCTTCGAGGCCGGGCTGGTTCTGACCGGCACCGAGGTCAAGAGCCTGCGCCAGGGCAAGGCGAATATCGCCGAGTCCTACGCGACCGAGGAAAATGGCGAGATCTGGCTGATCAATTCGCACATCCCGGAATATCTGCAGGCGAACCGTTTCAATCACGAGCCTCGGCGACATCGCAAGCTGCTCCTGAATGCGCGTGAAGTCCGCAAGCTCATCGGGGCGGTGCAGCGCGAGGGCATGTCGCTGGTGCCGCTGAAGATCTATTTCAACGATCGCGGCATCGCCAAGCTGGAACTTGCTCTGGCGCGCGGCAAGAAGCAGCATGACAAACGCGAGACCGAAATGAAGCGCGACTGGGATCGCCAGAAAGCAAGGCTTCTGCGCGATCGCGGGTAGTTTCACTCCCGAATCAATTTCTCAACGAATTCAATCAAGTCTTTGCAACTGCGGCTTTATTTCTGAACGCAGAAAGTCTTGTTCCAAAGGCGTTATTGTAGAGATCGCAGCCAACTCGTCCTGCCTGCCGTGACTGCGTGGACGTAGATTGTGGAGCCGGATCGGCGGATTGCCGCCGACCCGGAACGAGCTGAAATCAGAGCGCCGCTATGACCTGGATTTCGACGGTGAACTGCGGAGCGGCGAGTTTCGATTCGACGCAGGCGCGGCCGGGTGTTGCACCGGGAACGACCCAGGCGTCCCAGACCTCGTTCATCTCGTTGAAGCCCGCCATGTCGGACAGCCAGATCGTGGCGATCAGCAGCTTCTCTTTGGACGTGCCGGCTTCGGCCAGGAGTTCGTCGATCCGGGCGAGAATGTCCTTCGTCTGCTCGGCTACTGAAGCGCCGGGAGCGCGAAGCGCGACCTGGCCGGCGGTATAGACCGTATTGCCGTGCACGACGGCCTGGCTCATCCGGGCGCCGACGTCTATCCGTTTGATGTCACTCATCATGTTCTCCTTGTCCGTAACGATGAAATTGGCGGAATCCGCCGCTTTGGATGCATCCTTCTGGGCAATGCCCGTCAGGATGTCAACGCAGCGTCGGGCTCTTTCAGCGGGAGAGCGAAAAGCCTTCCGACTCCCGCCACGGCGTCTTCAACGCCCGCCAGTCGCAGGCAATGCCAGGCCATTGCGTGGTCGCTGGATGTGACAGGCAGTCCGGCGGCCGCTTCTATTTCCGGCAGCCGTTCTGCAAGCCTGAGGGAGGTGCACGAAATGAAAACGGCGTCCAGAGGCGTGGCTTTGGCGAGCGCGGCGACGCCTTGCGCGATCGAATCGAGATCGATGCGCGCGGCCTCGCGATCATCCATCTTGTTGTAGGTGCCGAATGCCGCTACATGCACGCCGCGATCTTCCAGATAAGCGCGGACGATCTCGTTGACGGCCGGTTCGTACGGGGTAATGACGCCGATGCGCCGGGCCTCGAAGGCGCGGAATGCGGCGAGCGCTGCGGTGATGGGCGTTGTGCATTCAATGCCCGGACGAACCTTGCGGATTTCGCGGAAGATGGCGTCCTCGCCCATCGCAATGGTGGCGGCCGTGCAGCCGAATCCAATCACGTCGAGGTCGAGACCAGGCATGATGAGTTCGGTTGCCGGCGCGATGCGCGGTCCGATGGCTCTGAGCGTTTCCGGCGTGATGTCGGCGTCGTTGAATACGCGGGTGCAGTAAAGCCCTATCCCGATGGCTGGCATAAGCGTCCGGTACTCATGCTCCATGGTCTGGTCCGTGGCCAGAACGATCAATCCGATCGCGGCGCGGGAGGCGACGCCGCCGTCGAGCGTGCAGGGCAGGGTTCCAATGTCAAGGAAGTCGGCGACATCAAGGGTCATCAGAGTCTCCTCAGCCATCATTGATCGAAGCGAGATCGAGCGCCGGCGCGCGCCCGGCCACCGCATCAGCGAGAATGCGCGCCGAACCGTGCGACATTGTCCAGCCGATGTGGCCGTGGCCGGTGTCGTAGTAGAGATTGGCGTGTTTTCGGCGTCCGATATAAGGCAGATTGGTTGGGGTCATGGGCCGCAGGCCCGCCCACATATGGGGTCGGTCGTGGTCGGCTCCCTCGGGATAGAGTTCGCGCACGACATCGGCCATGAACCGGAAATCCTCCGGCCGGTGGCTGCGGTCGTGACCGGCAATCTCGGCGGTGGCTGTCACCCGTACCTGATCGCCGAAGCGTGATACGGCGACGAGATTTTCCTCGTCGACCGAGCCAACCGTGGGTGGATTGGGATTATTGCCGACTGGAAGTGTCAACGAATAGCCCTTGACCGGATAGATCGGCAGGGACTCTCCGATCGTGCGCGACAGGAACGGGCTGCCATTGCCGAGCGCCATGACGTAGAGATCGGCTTTCAGCGTTTCCCTGTCGGTGTGGACTGCAGTGATCCTGTCGCCTTCGGCGTCAAGCGCAGTGACGGTTTCGCCGGTACGGATTTCCGCGCCGTTCCGCTTGATGTGCTCGGCAAGTCCGGCAGTGAATTTGTGGCAACTACCGCTCTCGTCGGTAGGGCAGTATACGCCGCCGGCGATCTTGTGGCCGACGGCCGACAGCGCCGGCTCCAGGTCCAGAACCTGCGCCCGGTCAAGCACGTCGATGCGGTGTCCCAGTTCTTCCATGATGCGCATGTGCTGAACGCCGGCTTCGAGCTTCGCCGGATCGCGATAGAAATAAAGAATACCCCGATCGACGCGGTCGTAATCGATCTCAGTGTCACGAATTGTCTCGTGAAGAATCGTCTGGGAATAAGAGGCAAGGCGATATTTGCGCTCCGTGTTGCGCGCCGAGCGCGATTGCGTGCATTGGGCGAGAAACTTGAGCGACCAGCTCCAAAGATCCGGATCGAGAGAAGGTTTGAAGCGAATGGACTGGTTTGGCGACACCAGAGATTTCAGCATGGTCATCGGCGCAGACGGCGAGGACCAGGTGAACGAGTGGCCGGGCGCGATCAGACCGGCGTTTCCCCAACTCGTTTCCGAGCCGACTGTGTCGTTCTTTTCAATGACGGTGACCAGATGGCCGTCCTTTTGAAGTTCATAGGCTGCGGTGATGCCGACGACGCCGCCGCCAAGAACCGTAATCTGCATGCGTGTCTCCAGTGCCGATCAATCGGACTACGCCCGGCCTGCAGCCAAGTATGGATTGACGGCGCTGTCAACGTCCGGATTGCGATATCAGATCGGAGATTTGCCGGAAGACCTGATGAAACATCGGCTCGGTCAACCGGCCGGTGTTCGTGTTGTAGCGAGAGCAGTGATAGCTGGAGACGATCGAAAGGCCGCCAATCTCGGTCTCGCCGCCATGGCTGAAAGGGTGGGCGGCGACGCGTCCGCCAAGCGCACGGATCGTCGAGTCGTGCGCAATCTTGCCAAGTGTCAGTATGACACGGAGGTTTTGCATGACGTCGAGAGACGTCAGAAGGAACTGTCGGCAGGTATTGATTTCGCTGGAGGTCGGCTTGTTTTCAGGCGGCACGCAACGCACCGAGTTGGTAATGGCTGTCCCGACCAGTTCAAGCCCGTCGTCAGGACGGGCTTCGAACCGGCCTTTCGAAAGACCGAACTCGTTCAAGGTCGCATAAAGCAGATCGCCTGCGTAATCGCCGGTAAACGGGCGGCCTGTCCGGTTTGCGCCGCGCAGGCCGGGGGCGAGACCGACAACCAGAAGCCTGACGTCCTTCGGGCCGCCGGCAGGGTACCAGGTGTCGACAGGCGCATTGTGCCAATCGGGGTGCGAAAGCCGATGTCTTGCGATGAAGTCATGCAGGCGGGGGCAAAGCGGGCAATCGCGCGGAGGGTCGATCGGTGTCGTCATGCCGATTACTATTTACGAAGCGTTGCGCGACTCGCAATCGGTGGAACGGAAATAAACGGCAGTTTTTGTGGATTAAACCAGGCCGCAATCAATGCTGCATGTCGTACTCTTCTTCATCCATCATCGGTGCGCGCGAAGTCCGTTCCGACGCTGCGCGTCCGACTTCGTCCTTCAGGTCCGCAAGGTCGATGAAATTGTCGGCCTGACGACGCAGCGCGTCGGCGATCATGACCGGCTGCGTGGCGAGTGTGGAGACGACCGATACCTTGCGTCCGCGCCGTTGCAGGGCGGAAACCAGGCTGGCGAAATCGCCATCGCCGGAAAAGATCACCAGATGATCGACCGTGCTTGCCTGCTCCATGGCGTCGACGGCGAGTTCGATATCCATGTTGCCCTTGATCTTGCGTCGGCCGCTTACGTCGGTAAATTCCTTGGCTGGCTTGGTGACGACGCGGTAGCCATTGTAGTCGAGCCAATCGATCAGGGGACGAATGGAGGAATATTCCTGATCTTCCACGACAGCCGTGTAATAATAGGCGCGCAGGAGATATCCGCGTTGGTTAAAAGCTGTAAGAAGTTTACGGTAGTCTATATCGAATCCGAGGCTCTTCGCTGTTGCATAAAGATTAGCCCCGTCAATAAAGAGAGATATTTTTTCGCGAGAATCAAACATTTATAATCCTGTAGTTGATTTTTAGTGAGAGTAAATCATAAAACAGAAATTAGAAAGAGTATATCTAGCAGTTTTTAACATAACGGTTCAACTAAAGCATCAATAGAAACTATGCATAGTATAAAGACATCGCGTCACAACCTGTCACGTAAGTCCCACACAGACATATTTTTGTGTTCGCAAAGAGGCAAGCGTTTTCGCAGAATTTTATTGCTGTTGGCAACAATGAAAGCCGTTTGAACGGGCGGACACCTGAATATCGCCCAATTCGCTTGAAAAACTGGAGATTAAGGAGTATCTGGCTCCGTAATCCCTGAACGAACGATTTAACAAAGGACAGGCCATGGCCCGCGTCACCGTCGAAGACTGTATCGACAAAGTAGACAACCGTTTCGATCTCGTGCTGCTTGCCAGTCACCGCGCCCGTCAGGTTTCCCAGGGCGCAATGATCACGGTCGATCGCGACAACGACAAGAACCCCGTTGTCGCATTGCGCGAAATCGCCGACGAGACGCTTTCTCCGGGCGATCTGAAGGAAGACCTCATCCATTCCCTGCAGAAGCATGTGGAAGTGGACGAGCCGGAGCCCGATCCGGCCTCCCTCCTCGAGACGACCGATCAGGCCGCTGCGCCGGAGACCGTCTCCGCAGAAGATGCGCCGCAGCCGGAAGTCGAGGGCGTCGCTTTCGACCGCATGTCGGAAGAAGATCTGCTTGCAGGCATCGAAGGACTTGTGCCGCCGGAAAAAAGCGACGACTATTGAACCACTTCGGTGGTGTTACAATATGAGCAAGATTCGGTGCGCCGGGGTCCTTTCCGGCGCATTTTTCTTTTTGTTGGGCAGGGTTCCCGTCATGCCTGATTGTGTGGAGTTATACCGTCAATGATGCGTCAGTACGAGCTCGTCGAGCGCGTGCACAAATACAAGCCTGACGTCAACGAAGCCCTGCTGAACAAGGCTTACGTCTATGCCATGCAAAAGCACGGCAAGCAGACGCGGGCGAGCGGCGATCCCTATATATCGCATCCTCTCGAGGTCGCCGCGATTCTGACCGATATGCATCTGGATGAATCGACTATCGCGGTCGCCCTGTTGCATGACACGATCGAGGATACGACCGCCACGCGCGACGAGATTGACGAGCTATTTGGAGAGGATATCGGCGCGCTTGTCGAGGGACTGACCAAGATCAAGAAGCTCGATCTGGTCACAAAGCGCGCCAAGCAGGCGGAAAACCTCCGCAAGCTGCTCCTCGCAGTCTCCGACGACGTGCGCGTGCTGCTCGTCAAACTGGCCGACCGGCTGCACAACATGCGTACGCTGGATCACGTCGCGCCCGACAAGCGCGCGCGCATCGCCGAGGAGACGATGGACATCTATGCCCCGCTGGCGGGACGCATGGGCATGCAGGATATGCGCGAGGAGCTGGAGCAACTCTCCTTCCAGCATCTCAACCGCGAGGCCTTCGAAACCGTGTCGGCGCGGCTCGAGGAGCTGAC
This sequence comes from Flavimaribacter sediminis, assembly GCF_019492055.1. GTDB lineage: Bacteria > Pseudomonadota > Alphaproteobacteria > Rhizobiales > Rhizobiaceae > Flavimaribacter > Flavimaribacter sediminis. The sequence goes on from NZ_JAICBX010000004.1 coordinate 293,683, forward strand.
GAAGAAAAACAAGGGCATCATCAAGAAGATCGAGACTGAGCTGCAGGAGCTCTTTGTCGAGAAGGGTTTGAAGGCGAAGGTCAGCGGCCGGCAGAAGAAACCCTATTCGATCTTCCGCAAGATGCAGTCCAAGTCACTGTCCTTCGAGCAATTGTCGGACCTCTACGGTTTCCGCATCATCGTCGACGATCTGGACGACTGCTATCGCGCCCTTGGCATCGTTCATACGCGATGGTCCGTCGTTCCTGGCCGCTTCAAGGACTATATCTCCACGCCAAAGCAAAACGATTACCGCTCAATCCACACGACCATCATCGGGCCGTCTCGCCAACGCGTGGAACTGCAGATCCGCACCGAGCGGATGCACGAGATCGCCGAATACGGCGTCGCCGCCCACGCCCTCTACAAGGACAATGTCGGCAACGCGGCGCTTCCGGAGGATTCCAGAGCCTATTCCTGGCTGCGGCATACGATCGAACAACTGTCTACAGGCGACAATCCGGAAGAATTTCTTGAACACACCAAGCTGGAGCTGTTTCACGACCAGGTGTTCTGCTTCACGCCCAAGGGACAGTTGATCGCCCTGCCGCGCGGGGCTACTCCGATCGATTTTGCCTATGCGGTTCACACCGACATAGGAGACACCTGCGTGGGCGTGAAAATCAATGGCCGGATCATGCCGCTGGTCACCCGTCTCAGCAACGGCGACGAGGTGGAAATCATTCGCTCGGGCGTGCAGGTGCCGCCGCCGGCCTGGGAAGAGATCGTCGTGACCGGCAAGGCGCGGCACGCCATTCGCCGCGCAACCCGCGCGGCTGTGCGCAAGCAGTACTCCGGCCTCGGTTTCCGGATTATCGAAAGGGCCTTCAGCCGGGCGGGAGAGGTTTTCACGCGCGACGACCTGAAGCCGGTTCTGCACCGGATCGGCTTCAAGGACGTTGAAGATGCAATCGCCGCTGTGGGCCGGGGCGAGTTGTCGTCCAGAGACGTGTTGCTTGCGATCCATCCGGACCACAAAAGCGAACGCATGACGATCAAGCAAACTCCCTCCGACGAGGGGTGGTTCAATCTGCGCAGCGCCGCCGGCATGATCTTCCGTGTTCCAGGTCGATCGAAGGCGCGCAAGGATACAAAGGACCGGGCTGTCGACGACGCGCTCCCGATCCGGGGAGCGGGCGGAGAATTGCCGGTTTCCTTTGGGAAGGGCGGCGCTGTGCCCGGCGACCGCATTGTCGGCATCATGGAGCCCGGGCAGGGCATCACGATCTACCCGATCCAGTCTTCCAAACTCACGGAGTTCGACGACAAGCCGGAGCGCTGGATCGACGTGCGCTGGGATATCGACCAGGCCGGCGACAGAAGGTTCAACGCCCGCGTCACCGTCAACGCGTTGAACGAGCCTGGAACGCTCGCGGAAGTGGCGCAAACGATCGCCGCGAGCGACACCAACATCAACATGCTGACGATGGTCAGGGTGGCCGACGATTTCACCGAGATGAAATTCGATCTTGGCGTCTGGGACCTCAAGCACCTCAATAAACTTGTCAGCACATTGAAGGGGCTTTCCTGCGTCAGCGACGCCGTTCGCATATATGATTAGTTCCGGCCACAGATTAGCCGGAGAATCAGGATTTGTTTAACCAGACCAGTGCACAAAGGGACTGTTATCCGTAACGCAACCATGTACATTGATTCCAGATAGCCGCTTCCGTTCTCGAACATCGACACATGCTCTTTCGCCGACGCAAACCTGCTGGTTTTATTGAAAGGATACGCGTTTTCCTCTGGCCGCGGCGGTCCTTCTCACGGTCGTTCCAGTACTTCGGCAAGCGGATATTGCGGTTGACGGCGACGCCGCACGCCATCGCAGCCGGCGTAGCGGCAGGCGTTATCGCTTCCTGGACGCCCTTTCTCGGGCTTCACTTCGTGATCGCGGCGGCTCTCGCCTATGTGCTTGCGGGTAATATCATAGCATCGGCGCTTGGCACCGCCTTCGGAAATCCGCTGACCTTTCCCTTCATCTGGACCGCCAGCTACAAGCTCGGAAACCGGATCATGACTGACGATTTTCAGGAAACCCACAAGGTCATTGATCTCGGTCAGTTGTTCCGACACCTGGATTTCTCACAGATCTGGGGGCCAATCCTGAAGCCGATGGCGGTGGGCTGCCTGCCATTTGCGCTGGTATTCGGCGTCGGCGCCTATCTGATCGCCTATCTGAGCGTCGCCGCCTTCCAGAGCCAGCGCCGTCGCAGGCTTGACCAGAAGCGCACGCGTCGCGACGGCCTCTCCAACGGTCAGACTGTATGACCAGCCGGATCCAGCGTTTATGATTATCGGCATCGGCAGCGATCTCATCGACATCCGGCGCATTGAGCGCACCATTGCGCGTCATGGCAAGCGGTTCACGACGCGTTGCTTTACCGAAGTCGAGCAGGAGCGCTCTGAACGCCGCAAGCAGAAAGCAGCCTCGTATGCAAAACGATTTGCCGCGAAGGAAGCCTGTTCCAAGGCGCTTGGAAGCGGCATATCGAAAGGCGTTTTCTGGCGGGATATCGGCGTCTTTAATCTCGATGACGGGCGCCCGAGGCTTGAGTTGACCGGCGGCGCTTTGCAACAGCTTGAAAAACTGCTTCCTCAAGGCTTCTCCGCCGCCTTGCATCTGACAATAACTGATGATTTTCCGCTGGCCCAGGCCTTCGTGATTATCGAGGCCCATGCGGGTGAAAAGCCAGCATAGTGACCGGATTCCATTTACAACGCAGGGCCGGCGATCTAGTAAGCTGCAGCATCGAAAAGGATTAAAGGGTTTGGCAAACGTGTCCGACAAAGCGGAAAAGAAAGAATCGGCTCTCTGGGAAACCGTCAAGGTCATCATCCAGGCGCTGATACTGGCGCTCGTCATCCGCAGTTTTCTTTTCCAGCCTTTCTCGATTCCCTCGGGATCGATGATGCCGACGCTCTTGCAGGGCGACTACCTTTTCGTTTCGAAATATGCCTACGGCTATTCACGTTACTCGTTTCCGTTCTCGCCCGACCTGTTTTCGGGGCGTATATGGAGCGGCGAGCCGGAACGCGGCGATATCGTTGTCTTCCGCTTCCCGCCGAATCCGAAGATCGACTATATCAAACGTGTCGTGGGCCTGCCCGGCGACCGCATCCGCATGAAGGGCGGCGTGCTGTACATCAACGACACGCCGGTCAAGCGCGAGCGGGTCGGCGAGTTCAATCCGCGCGCCCACGGCGTCAACGACAATCCCGCGGCCGTGTTTCACGAGACGCTTCCAAACGGCGTCAGCTACGACACGCTCGATGAGTTCCCGAATGGAGCCGGCGACGACACGCGGGAATTCCTGGTGCCCGAAGGCCATTATTTCATGATGGGCGACAATCGCGACAATTCGGCCGACAGTCGTTTCGACGTTGGCTATGTGCCGGCCGAAAATCTTGTCGGACGCGCCGAGATGATCTTCTTCTCGATCGGCGACGGCGCCTCGCCTCTGCAGATCTGGAAATGGCCTCAGGATCTGCGGCCGACGCGCTTCTTCGAGTTCACTGAATGAGTCACAACGCAGGTCTCTCGGAAAGCGATTTCAGGCGACTTGAGGACATTGTCGGACACCCGATCTCGAACCGTGACAGGCTGGAACGGGCGCTGACCCATTCCAGCGCCCGCGCCGGGAGCTATTCAAATTACGAGCGTCTGGAATTCCTGGGCGACCGGGTGCTCGGGCTAGTGATCGCCGAGATGCTGTTCAGCCTGTTTCCAAAGGCGAAGGAAGGCGAATTGTCCGTCCGGCTGAACCGGCTTGTGAGCGCCACAACCTGTGCTGCGGTTGCCGACGAATTGCAGCTTCACCAATACATCCGCACCGGTTCCGACGTGAAGAGCGTCAAGGGAAAGCGGATGACCAATGTTCGCGCCGACGTGATGGAATCACTGATTGCAGCAATCTATCTCGATGCAGGACTGGACGCGGCGAGGCAGTTCATCGCCAAAAACTGGGAGACTCGGGCGAAAGACTCCGAACAGGCGCGGCGGGACGCGAAGACCGAATTGCAGGAATGGGCGCACGTAAGAACCGGCGATACGCCGCGCTATACGATCGTGGAGAGAACGGGACCGGATCACGACCCTCATTTTACCGTGCGCGTCGAGATTGGCGGCAGTGAGCCCGAGATCGGGCAGGGCCGCTCCCGGCGGATCGCGGAGCAGGATGCGGCGACCCGTCTCCTGGAGCGGGAAGGCGTGTGGCAACGGACCAACGATGACAACTGAGACAGAAGAACCGCAGCAGGATAAACCAACCCGGTCGGGTTTCGTCGCGATGATCGGCGCGCCGAACGCCGGCAAGTCGACATTCGTCAATCATCTGGTCGGTGCGAAGGTGTCTATCGTCAGCCACAAGGTGCAGACGACGCGTTCAGTCGTGCGCGGCATTGTCATGCATGACGGCGCACAGATCGTGCTTGTCGACACGCCGGGCATCTTCAAGCCCAAAAGACGACTTGACCGGGCCATGGTCTCGTCCGCCTGGGGCGGCGCGCATGACGCCGACATCATCCTGTTCATCATCGATTCCGAACGCGGTCTCGTCGACGAGGCGCTGAACATTCTGGAAGGGCTGAAGGAGGTCGACCGACCGAAGATCCTTCTCCTCAACAAGATCGACCAGGTGAAGCGGGAAAAACTGCTTGATCTGGCCGCGAAAGCCAACGAAACGGTCGATTTCGAGCGAACCTTCATGATTTCCGCCTTGAAAGGATCCGGTTGTAGCGATGTGCTTGATTTCCTGGCGCAGCGGCTTCCCGAGGGGCCGTGGTATTATCCGGAAGACCAGATCTCGGATTTGCCGATGCGACAGCTCGCCGCCGAGATTACCCGCGAAAAGCTCTATCTGCGCCTGCACCAGGAACTGCCTTACGCCTCCCACGTCGAAACCGAGAAATGGGAAGAGCGCAAGGACGGCAGCGTCCGCATCGAACAGGTGATCTACGTGCAGCGCGACAGCCAGAAGAAGATCGTGCTCGGTCGCAAGGGCGAGGCCATCAAGGCGATCGGCCAGATGGCGCGCAAGGAAATCGCCGAGATACTCGACCAGAATGTCCACCTTTTCCTGTTCGTGAAAGTCCGCGGCAATTGGGGCGATGATCCCGAGCGATACCGCGAAATCGGGCTTGAATATCCCGACTGACCGCGCGGGAAGGTTCCGTCATGCAGTGGCAGGATGAAGGCATAATTCTCGGGGTTCGCCAGCATGGCGAAACAAGCGTGATTGCGGAAGCGATGACGCGCGAGCACGGCCGGCACCTGGGGTTGGTGCGAGGCGGCCGCTCGCGCCGCATGCAGCCTTTGCTGCAGCCGGGCAACAGCGTAGCGCTCAACTGGCGCGCGCGTCTCGATCAGCATCTTGGCAACTACCAGGTCGAGGCGCTTGAACTGCGCGCCGCGCGTCTGATGGAAACCGCGACGGCGGTCTATGGCGTACAGGCGATCGGAGCGCTTCTGCGGCTGCTGCCCGAACGCGATCCGCATCCGCATCTCTTTGAGGCGTTCGGCATTATTCTCGGCCATCTTCACGAGCCAGCTGACGCTGGCGAACTCTTCATCCGTTTCGAACTCGCCGTTCTGGACGATCTTGGTTTCGGACTGGACCTGAAACGGTGCGCGGCGACCGGCGCGACCGAAGACCTTGCATTCGTCTCCCCGAAATCGGGCAGGGCGGTCAGTCGCAGCGCCGGCCAAGCCTGGGCGGGGAAGATGCTCGTTCTTCCGGAATTCCTTGGCAAGACTTCGACGCGGGCGGCCGACAGGGAGGGGCTCGCCTCCGCCTTTCGATTGACCGGCTATTTTCTCGAGCGGCACGTCTATGAGCCGCGCGGCCTGCAGGCCCCGGAGGCGCGGGCAGGGTTCATTCAGGCTGCGTTGAAGGCGCTTGGGTCTGCGCAATAGGCCCTGCGCGGCGATGCAATCATTACGATTGTTTAATTAGGAATTCTCGTTTTTCCATTTATATCCGTTTCATCAACGCAAACGGAGAATATTGATGTCCCATATAACCGAACTCTGCAGGAAGGCGGCGCAGGAGAGAGCGCACAGGTTGGGCACGAAGGGTCGATTGACCCGCCAGGAGCGCAAGGAACTTGTCACAGCCCACCGGCTGGCCAATGTGACCTTCATTCATTGAAACTGGTTTTGTCCGATGTCCGATTTTGCCTTTGTTTTCATACTTCAGGCGGAACAACCGGAATCGGACTATGAGGTAGGGTGGTTCTTGGACCGCTCTATGCCGCGGGGGCGACCACTGGCCGGTCTACGGCTTTTTCCTGGATCGGCCAGTGCACTATCGCGGCGAATAGGCCAAGCGCCACGCCAAGCCACCAGACCGGATCATAACTGCCGAGGCGATCATAAAGATAGCCGCCCAGCCAGACCCCAAGAAAGGAACCGATCTGGTGCGACAGGAATACAACCCCTCCGAGCATTCCGAGGTGCCGTGTACCGAACATGATCGCTACCAGGCCGTTGGTTGGCGGCACTGTGGAAAGCCACAGCAGTCCCATGACAATGGAAAAGACGATCACGCTCGCGCCGGTCTGCGGCGTGAGCAGAAAGATCGTAATTGCGATTGAACGACCGACATAGAGCAGGACCAGCATCATCGGCTTGGAATGCGTCTGCCCTATGATGCCGGACGCCAGCGAACCGATAATGTTGAAGAAACCGATCAGGGCGATCGCCATGACCGCATAGCCGGCGTCCAGGCCGATATCGCCGATATAGGCGGGGAAATGCGCGGTGATGAACGCGACCTGAAATCCACAGACAAAAAATCCCGCTGTCAGCAGCACATAGCTGTGATGATTGAAAGCTTCGCGCAGGGCCTCGCGCACCGTCTGCTCGTATTCGCTGGCAGACTGCGTTCCCGACGCGGCGTTGCCGCGCAGCGGTATCGCCAGAACCGGAATGATCAGCATTGCGATGCCGAGATAGACAAGAGAATCCGACCAGCCGAAGGAGTCGATCAGGCCCTGGCTTATGGGCGCAAAAACAAACATGCCGGCTGAGCCGGCGGCCGTGCCGAAGCCGAAGACCAGCGAACGCTTTTCAGGGGCTACGTTGCGCGCGAACGCCGACAGGATAATGCCGAAAGAGCCGGCCGCGACCGCCAGACCGACCAGGACGCCGCCGCCGATATGAAGCCAGGTCGGCGTCGTGCCAAGGGCCATGATCCACAGTCCGGCGGCGTAGAGCGCCGCCGACAGGAAGAGAACGCGCCACGTGCCGTATTTGTCGGCGATCGCGCCGAATAACGGCTGACCAAGGCCCCAGCAAAGGTTCTGCAGCGCCATCGCCAGACCAAAGGTCGTGCGGTCCCAGCCTGTGTCGGCAAGCATGGGAAGTTGGAAGAATCCCATCGCAGACCGCGGACCGAACGTCATGAGCGCAATGAGACAGCCGCAAACGATAATGATCCAGGGCAGTGCAGCCTTTGCCGGCGCGCTAGCGGTCGGTTCCTTTGCCGTTGTGCTCATCGCAAGATCCTTCCGCCGTGGTGACTGGATTTCTGAATGTTTGCAGGATTGTCCGTCATTTGAAATAGCCCCGTTCAATCCTGCAAGTCAAAGCAGCATTTCTGCACGATCAATCAGAGAAATTGATGTTTTGTGGAGATTCTCCACGTTGGTCGTGATGGATTATCACTTGATCGGCAGGACGAATGGCGCGCCTTCCCGCGCATTCCGACCGCGTCCGATCCGCTTTATTGCAGCGTTCATGCGGCCCTCTCTTCCAAGAATTTCATCCGCCAGAGCTACGAGGCGGGCGTTTGGCGTCGCCGACGGCGATCGCCTGCGCAGTGCAAGCGCCAGTTCCATTTCGTCGAGATCCGGATTGAGCGAAAGGGCGCAGACATAGGCGGCGGCGGTCGATCGGGAAATTCCCATCCAGCAGTGGATCAGGAGCGGTTTTTGCCGGGTCCATGATCTTGCAAAATCGATCATTCCGGAGACGTGATCGGCGGCCGGTCTTTCCATGCCGCTGATTTCAGCGCTGATATCATGCAAAGAGAGCCGCAAATGGCGATCAGGCGGAACGCCTGCCGGGCGCTCGGCCTGCATGTCCGGCGACAGCAATGTGATGACATCGCGCACATCGTGCTCGCTTGCGGTCTTTTCGAGCCGGGAGAGCGGACAAACAACCAGATGCGGCATGGCGCCTATTCCGTGCTCTTCGGGCGTCCGGTTTCGATCTCCTCGAAGCGTCTAGAAAAGAGACGTTGGACCCTGGTCGCCGACATGGGCTCGATCGGAAGCGCATCGGGCGAAATGCCGCGCGGCCGTCCGAACAGTCGGGCGGCTTCGCTTTCGCTGAAGCCGGCGAGTTGTATCGCTTCGAAGAATGCCGAAATGCGATCGGCCCGCTTTATTGCGTCCTTCAGCGTTTTGGTCATCTGAGCCGGCAGCCCGAAACGCAGATGGATCGCCTCCTGCAGTCTGCGTTCAACGCTCTTGTAGTCGCCGCCGACGATCGCCTTGAAAGGCGAGATCATGTCGCCGATGACATATTCCGGCGCGTCGTGAAGGAGCGCAGCCATTCTATCGGCGGCAGAGGCTTTCGGTTTCAGATGGCTGAAGATCTGTTCCACGAGGACGGAGTGCTGGGCGACCGAGAATGCGTGGCGGCCGATCGTCTGCCCGTTCCAGCGCGCAACCCGAGCGAGGCCATGCGCGATGTCGGACAGTTCGATATCCAGCGGCGACGGGTTTATAAGATCGAGACGACGTCCGGAAAGCATGCGCTGCCATGCGCGCGGCGCGGCGTTGCTGGAACTCATTGCGTCGCCGAACCTGATTCCTGTTCGCCCTGCGCGAGCATAAGGCCTGTCCATCCCGGAAAGACAAGTCTGACGGGGACGTCGCCCGCCAGCAACGCCGCATCCTCGCCGAGCGCGCTCGCGACACGGTCGGTGCGGACAATCGCCAGGGCCCTTGCGCCGGCAACGGAGCCGAGCGTTCCGACCGGCTTGTCGCCGATTGTGATGGCGGAGCCTGTTTCAGGAAGATCCGCGTCGGCCAAGACCCGCATGACGCGACGGCGCGCAGTGCCGCGATGCTGCATGCGGGAGACCACTTCCTGGCCGACGAAACAGCCTTTTTTGAACGACACGCCTCTGTTCAGGTCCATCAGCGCGTCATGCGGAAACGCGTCGCCGGTCTCGTAATCCCGACCGGCCTCGGCCACGCCATAGTCGATTCGCAAGTTGTCGTAATCGAGCAGAGAGGCAGTTTCGCCGCCTGCCTCGCCATAAAGCCGGTAGACGCCGGAATCCTGCGCAAAGCGTTCGTCGGCGAGGCTGTTTTGAGGCGTTTCTTCGTTCCAGACGGCCGTCACGGACTCGGAATCCTTATGCTCGATGAAGACCTTTGCGCGAAGTTTGTACATGGTCATGCGCTTTACAAAATCACCCAGCGCCACGCGGTCGATATCGAAACGAAATCCGTCTTCGCCATAACGCGATACTAGGAAATCGAACATGATTTTACCTTGCGGCGTAAGCAGGGCGCCCTGCCGTGCCACGCCGGGCTCAAGTGACAGAAGGTCACATGTGATCACGTCCTGAAGCAGCGTTTCCGCATCAGGTCCGTGAATATGAACGATGCCGCGATTTTCCAGCGTTATTCGACTCAAATCCGCTCTTCCTTGCCGTATGCGGCATTACCTAATGACCCGAGGGGCTTCGGGCAAGACCGTATGGCGCGATGGTCATTCTCCTGCGAGAAAGAACAACCATTCTCCCTCCGGAGAAATGCCCGTGCGATAGAAGGAGTAGGACCCGAAGGCCTGCATATCCTGCAGGTCGCCAGCGGTGATGATCCGGAACAGTTCAACCATCTGCCGATCGTCGAGCGCGTCGAGCGGCAGGGTGTAGAAGTACGGCCATATATAGGTTTCGGTCGTTTCTCCTGCGTCGAGGCGGGCGTAGCCGGCGTCGAAAATATCGAGAAGAATGGCGAGGAGTTCCAGACCGTTCTGATCTCCGGACACGTCTTTGAGATACTGGATCGGATCGCTGTCAACCGGACCGAAAGAGAGTTGCGTGGCTGTCGGCCCAATTCCCAGAAGCGGTCGCAGGCTTTCCGGATCGCCGCTTTTCGCGGCCTCGACAATCAATTCGCGCATACGTCTGACCGGCTCCGGCAGGAGCGACAGATCCTTGCCGACTTCGACGTCCGGAAGATCGCGGCGTTCGACGCTCTCTTCCTGAGGAGGTGCGCCGAGTTTGGGAGGCAGCGGCAGGCCTTGTTCGAAGCCGGTTTCGTCCTCGGTTTCAATTTCCTTGATTTCGCTGAGCGCGAGTTCAATTCGGTCCGGTCGTTGCACGGCATCGCCCTTTGACACGGGCTCAGCCGGCCAGGCGGCGCCTGCGGTGAGGAAATACGCCATGAAGCCGAGGTTCGCGGCAAACGCCGATTGTCCCGTGGCGGCAAAAGGCATGGCTCCTCCGGCGACTACTGAATCTGGCGGTCCGGTGAAAATTCTCCGGCGAGTATTCTGCTTTTCAAATCGTCAAGCACGGCTTCCGCGCCGTCTTCGCCGAACAGTTTGACGGCTTCACGCATGACCGTCACCAAGGCCGCGTCGGCGATGATTTCAGGCTCGATTCCGTCGGCGACGCCGTCCGCCCAGGCCTCGACCTGGTGTTCAAGCGCCGTCTGCATCTTTTCGTGAATGATCATCTCGTCAATTTCAGACAAGTCTGCTTCTCTCATGTCACCACCTGGAGACCAAGGCTCCAATTTCTTCCCGACTCAAGAATACCACAGACTGTGATCTTCCAATGGCAGTCCGGATTGTCAGGTTAATGATTGTTTAATTTCCGTAGCGCGCAATGATGGCCGACGCAAGGTCGAGACCTTCTTTCCTGTACTGGGCTTCCGCCTCAAGCGCTACTTCGTTGCACTTCGTGTGCACGGCTGCGAAAGACCTGTAGCCGCGATTGAAGGCGGCCGTCAACCGGGCGCGGGAAGGGGCGTCCTCTCCTTCAAGCTCAATCAGCGCCTGCATCTTGTCGCGCCAGCCCTCATCGCGCTTGGCGCACAGGGTCCGGATGTAGTGGATCGACCCGACAATCTCCGACAGCCGCAAAAGCCTGTCTTCATAAGGCGGAAGCACAACTTGCGCCGATACAGGCGCGAGGAGCCCCGCATTCAACGCTCCCGCGAGAAAGATGGAGGCGATGCGCCTAGCGGTCACGCCCATATCTGGCCTCTTCCAGCTCATCGATACATTCTGCCACACTGGGAGTTACCGAAATATGTTGCAAATCCGAAGCGGCGAACCAGTCCGCTTCCTCCGCGTCGTCGGCGGCGATCGCTTGGTCGCTGTCTACCTGCTCGACCATGTGAACCGCCAGGACATAATGGCTTCGCAAGGAACCGTCGTCGTTGCGGGCGATCAGGTCATACAGCCTGAAGAAACGCACGCCGAAACCAACCAGACCGGTCTCCTCGCGCAATTCACGCAAAACCGCCTGCGTCAATGTTTCCCCCGGCTCCACCTTTCCGCCGGGAAAGGCGTACTGTCCCTTCGCTTCGCCCCTGGCGCGCTTGACCAGGAGGTAGCGGCTGTCGCGCCGGACAATACAGGACACGGCGGCAACGGGTGAAAGAGGTTGAGGGGGCGATTTCATCCTGTTGCCATAGAATATTGTGCCGCGAGTGTGAACCGCTATAAGGTCGTCGCTTGTCCAATGTCGCGGAGGATTTATGTGCGGCCGATTTTCGCTGTTGGCGAACGCCCACGCCATCGAGCTGTTTTTCGAACTCGCCGAGCTCGAGATTCAGGTTGTCCAGCGCTATAACATCGCTCCCTCCCAGCCGATCCTCACGGTCATGGCCGGTCCGGGCGCCGATCCGGACGAGCGCAAAAACATGCCAGACCGAAAAGCGACGCTGGTCAGATGGGGCCTGCTGCCGTCATGGGTCAAGGATCCGCGCGATTTTCCAATGCTGATCAACGCGCGCTCGGAAACGGCCAATGAAAAGTCCTCCTTCCGCGCTTCCATGCGCCATCGGCGCGCGCTTGTTCCGGCTTCAGGATTCTATGAGTGGCAGCGGGAAGGGCGGAGCAAACCGCAGGCCTACTGGGTGCGGCCGCGCAATGGCGAACTCGTCGCCTTCGCCGGGTTGACCGACACGCTTCTGGCCGCGGACGGTTCCGAAATCGATACCGGCGCGATCCTGACCACTGGCGCCAACGAGGAGTTTGCGCCAATCCATAATCGCATGCCGGTGGTTATTCGCCAGCGAGATTTCGCGCGCTGGCTGGACTGCAGGACGCAGGAGCCGCGCGATGTCGACGATCTGCTGCAGCCGGTTGAACCCGGCTTCTTCGAAGCCGTGCCGGTGTCCAGTCTCGTCAACAAGGTCGCCAATACCGGGCCCGAAATTCAGGAGCGCGTCGAACCTGAGCCAGAGACGGAGAAATCCGAACAGAGCGATGGTGGCCAGATGTCACTGTTCGGGCAGGGTTAGGCCGAAGGAATGGCGGTGGACCAGGGATTGTTCGGCCCGGCAGCGTCGGGTTTCTTCCTCGGAGGATCGCTGATCGTCGCGATAGGCGCGCAGAACGCATTTATCCTGCGGCAAGGCCTGATCCGGTCGCATGTTTTCGTCGTCTGCATGATTGGCGCGCTTTCGGACGCCCTGCTGATCGCCGCCGGCGTCACCGGTCTCGGGACGTTTATTGCCCGCTCGCCCTGGCTGATCTCCGCGGTGACGCTCGGCGGGGCCGCCTTTCTGTTTGCCTATGCGCTCCTCGCTTTCCGGCGGGCGCTCCATCCGCATGCGCTGCTGGCGGACAATTCCCGTGAACAGACCTTGAGGACCGCAGTCGCCACCTGTCTCGCCCTGACCTTTCTCAATCCGCATGTCTATCTAGACACTGTGCTGCTGATCGGCGGCCTTTCGGGACAATACGCGGGGGCAGCGCGCGTCGCCTACGGCGCAGGCGCTGTTCTGGCTTCCTTTGTCTGGTTCTTTGGGCTGGGTTACGGCGCGCGTCTGCTTGCGCCGCTTTTTGCCAGGCCGTCGGCCTGGCGCGCACTGGACATCCTGATCGGGCTCGTCATGGCGGCGCTGGCGCTGGGGCTGCTGCAACGCTTCTTCGCTGAATGAGAATTCCTCTAATGAGCGCTTGACCTTCGCCTGTCGAGCGGCGATAAGGCGCTCATGAAAACGATATATGGCGTTATCGCCATCTGCATTTGCTGGATCATTATTCGCTAGCCATTCGCTGGCCCGGCCGTTTTCGTCTCAACACAATCACGACAAACGCCCGGCCAGTGGCACCGGGAGTTTTGTTATGGGCGTACGACCTCTGACATTCTACAACACACTGACTCGGCGGAAGGAAGAATTCCATCCGATCGATCCCGACAGGGTGCGCATGTATGTCTGCGGTCCTACGGTTTACGACTACGCCCATATCGGCAATGCCCGACCGGTCATCGTCTTTGATGTGCTGTATCGACTTTTACGGCACGTTTACGGACCGGATCACGTGACCTATGTGCGCAACATCACGGATGTGGACGACAAGATAAACGCCCGCGCAGCCCGCGATTATCCTGGGGAACCTCTGAACGAGGCCATCGCCCGGGTGACGAAGAAGACCGCAGACCAGTTTCATGAAGACGTTCGCGCGCTTGGCTGCCTTGAGCCCAGCGTCGAGCCGCGCGCGACGGACAACATTCCCCAGATGATCGAAATGATCGAGGAGTTGTTGAGGAGGGGCCATGCCTACGAGGCCGGAGGCGAGGTGCTGTTCGACGTAACCTCGATGCCAGCCTATGGAGGGTTGTCCAATCGCTCGCTTGAAGATCAGCAGGCCGGAGCGCGCGTCGAAGTCGAGGCGCACAAGCGTAATCCCGGAGACTTCGTGTTGTGGAAGCTGTCATCCGAAGGCGAACCTGGATGGCCTTCGCCATGGGGCACCGGACGGCCCGGTTGGCATATCGAATGCTCCGCGATGAGCGCGCGCTATCTCGGCCAGACCTTCGATATTCATGGCGGCGGCCTCGATCTGATCTTTCCGCATCACGAGAACGAAATCGCCCAGTCCTGCTGCGCGCACGGAACCGAGCGCATGGCCAATATCTGGATGCACAACGGCTTTTTGCAGGTCGAGGGCAGAAAGATGTCAAAGAGCCTCGGCAACTTCGTAACAATTCGCGAGTTGCTGGAGACAGAAACCTTTGGCGGGCGTTCTTGGCCTGGCGAGGTTCTGCGTCTCGGAATGCTGATGACTCACTATCGCGAGCCCATCGATTTCAGCGTGCGCAAGCTCGAGGAGGCGGAGCGTATCCTGGACAAATTTGCAAGGCGGGCAGGGGACGCGCCGGCGGACGGACCGGTGGATGACGCTGTCATGGCGGCGATCGCGGACGACCTGAACGTTTCCGAGGCTCTGCCAAGGCTAAACGAACTGGACGGCGCGGCGTTGGCCTCGTCGCTGTCGTTCCTCGGCTTCGAAACGTACCGGGAAACGGCCTCCGTCGATATGGACGAAGGAGAAATTGCCCGCTGGATCGAGCAGAGGCTTGATCTGATCCGACAGAAGAACTGGCCGGAAGCGGATGCAATCAGGGAGAGGCTGTCGGAAGCAGGAATCCAGCTGAAGGACGGGAAGGACCCGGCGACCGGCGAGAGGACAACCGAATGGGAGGTGAGGCGGTAGGACGGAGACAGATTTCCGACCTATCCGCCGCATGTGGATCATGAGCACCAAAAAAACAACAGGCGGTTGCCAGTGCGGCGCCGTCCGATACAGCGTGGACGGCGAACTGAGCGACCCGCATATCTGCCATTGCCGGATGTGCCAGAAGGCGGCGGGCAATTATTTCATGCCGTTGGCTGGAGCGAAACGCGAGCAGTTCCACGTTACCCGCGGCGCTATATCGTGGTTCCGGTCGTCCGAGCCCGTCCGGCGCGGTTTTTGCAACCGGTGCGGGACGCCGCTGATATTCGATGCGCTGGCGTCCGACCACTATTCCGTGACGCTCGGTTCGCTGGACCAGCCGGACCTCGTGGCGCCATTGCAGCAGTTTGGAACTGAGGCGCAGATGCCCTGGTTCAAAGATCTCGCCGGTCTCGAGGCGCATGAAACCGGAACCGATGGCGAGATGGATGACGCAGAATTGTCGGCGATCGCCGCGAGCAATCGCCAGCACCCCGATCACGACACAGAAAACTGGGATGTGCAGCCATGAGCCGCGAGAAAATCTACCTGTTCGACACGACATTGCGAGACGGCCAGCAGACGGCTGGCGTCGATTTCAGCGTCGAGGACAAGATTGCGATCGCCGGGATGCTCGACAAATTCGGAATCGACTACGTCGAAGGCGGTTATCCCGGCGCCAATCCGACCGACACCGCCTTTTTCGAGCAGAACCGGATGAAGAAAGCGTCCTTCGTCGCCTTCGGTATGACGAAGCGCGCCGGGGTTTCGGCGTCCAACGATCCGGGCCTGTCGTCGCTCGTCCAGTCGAACAGCGACGCTGTATGTTTTGTCGCCAAAAGTTGGGATTACCATGTAGATGTCGCGCTCGGTATTTCCAATGAGGAAAACCTCGAATGCATTCGCTCTTCCGTCGAGCGGACGGTTGCCGCGGGCAAGGAGGCGATGGTCGATTGCGAGCACTTCTTCGACGGCTACAAGGCGAATTCAGAATACGCCCTGGCTTGTGCGAAGACTGCGCTGGACGCCGGGGCGCGCTGGGTGGTTCTTTGCGACACCAATGGCGGAACCCAGACCGAGGAAGTAAGGGAGATCGTGACGGCGGTGATCGCGGCGGGAATTCCGGGTGACCAGCTCGGCATTCACGCCCACAACGACACCGGCCTTGCGGTCGCCAACACGCTGGCGGCGGTGGAGGCCGGCGCGCGTCAGATCCAGGGCACTCTGAACGGTATTGGCGAACGTTGCGGCAACGCCAACCTGGTTGTCCTGATCCCCAATCTGGTGTTGAAACCGCGTTGGAACAAAAGGTTCTGTACGTCGATCGACGAGGAGAAGCTGACGGAACTGACCCGTCTGTCCCACGCGTTCGACGAACTTCTGAACCGCTCCCCCGATCCGCAAATGCCCTACGTGGGCGCCTCGTCCTTCGCGACCAAAGCGGGCATTCACGCGTCTGCGCTGATGAAGGACCCGAAGACCTACGAGCATGTGGAGCCGGAAAGCGTCGGTAATACGCGCAAGGTCATGGTCTCGGACCAAGGCGGAAAATCCAATTTTATCAACGAACTGACCCGCCGGGGCATCAAGGTTTCTAAGAGCAGCCCGAAGCTCGACACGCTGATCGCAATCGTCAAGGAGCACGAGGCGAGCGGGTACGCCTACGAGGCCGCGGACGCCAGCTTCGAGCTGCTTGCGCGTCGCACCCTCGGCACGCTTCCGCAATTCTTCAAGGTAGAAAGTTTCCGCGTCATGGTGGAGCGCCGCTTCGACGCAAACGGCGTCCTGAAGACGATTTCCGAGGCGATCGTGCGGGTCGAGATCGATGGAGAGCGCCACATCTCGGTGGCCGAGGGACATGGTCCGGTCAACGCACTCGACATCGCTTTGCGCAAGGATCTGGGCAAATTCCAGCAGGAAATCGAGGATCTGGAGCTCTGCGACTACAAGGTGCGTATCCTTAATGGCGGCACCGAAGCAATCACCCGGGTGCTTATCGAGTCGCGCGACGACAGCGGCGAGCGCTGGTGGACGGTCGGCGTGTCGGACAACATCATCGACGCTTCTTTCCAGGCGCTGATGGATTCGATCAATTACAAGTTGATCAAGAACCGGACGTCGATTGAAGAGTTGTCGAGTTCATGAATTCACAGGAGGAAGGCGACGCCGAATCCCGGAAGGGATTCTTTTACGCTCTCGGCGCATATGGTCTGTGGGGCCTGATGCCCTTCTACATGAAGGCGGTTTCCCATGTGCCGGCCTATGAGGTGGTCGCGCACCGGATACTCTGGTCCGTTCCAATCGCCGGCGTAATCCTGCTTCTGCTCGGGCGAACGTCCGACTTAAAGGTCGCGTTCCGGCAACCAAGGACGCTTGCTCTTGCCGCGCTGACAGCAACGCTGATCTCGATCAACTGGTGGATCTATATCTGGGCCGTGTCAGTTGATCGGACTGTCGAGACAGCGCTTGGCTACTATATCAATCCCCTGGTCAATATCTGCCTCGGCGCGTTGTTTCTGAGAGAACGGTTCACCAAGCCGCAGACCGCGGCAATCGGTCTGGCGGTAATCGCCGTTGTTATACTCACGGTCAACGCCGGAGGATTGCCCTGGATATCGCTGACGCTGGCTTTCAGTTTCGGCATCTACGGGTTTTTGAGGAAGACGCTTCCCATCGGTCCGACGCAGGGTTTCATGCTGGAAGTACTGCTGCTGAGTCTTCCTGCGCTTGCGCTTTTGTGGCTGTTCGGCGACGGACACTTCACAAATGACGGCCTTGACGGCATGCTGCTTTTGATGCTGGCTGGTCCTGTGACGGCGTTTCCGCTGATCCTCTATGCCTTCGGCGCGAAACTGCTGAAATATTCGACGATCGGCTTGATGCAATACACCGCCCCGACACTGATTTTCCTGATCGCCGTCTTTGTCTTCAAGGAGCCTTTCTCCTATTGGCAGTTCGTGGCGTTCTGCTTCATATGGGCGGCGCTCGCGATCTATTCCTGGTCGAGCTTTCGGACTTTGCGCGCGCGCCCCGCGGCATCGGCTGGCGAGTAGCTACTTGCGCCCAAACGCGAGGATCGGCGCGACGGCCTTTTGCCACGAAGCGCGTGCTTCGAGACGCTTGATCCAGGCGTCGACATTGGCGGTTTCATCGAGCGAAATGCGGCACGGGTCCCGGTACATGAAGGTGCTGGCGAGGGCAAAATCGGCAAGGCTGAGATCGTCGATGATCCACTCCTTTCCCGCCAGCGCGCAGTCGAGCACCGGGAGAAACTGGGCGATTTCCTTTAATTGCTGTTCGATATTGGTCTCATCGGTTTCTCCCATACCGAACATCGGCTTGAGCATGCGCTCGAAGGCAACGCGCTGCATGGCCGGGCCGAGATGGATCGCCTGCCAGTAGGACCACTGATCAACGAGCGCGCGACTCTGGAGATCATCGGGATACAGGTTCCGTTCCGGCTTCACGCCGGCCAGATAGACATTGATTGCGCGGCTTTCCCAAAGTACGAAGTCGCCGTCGACCAGCACTGGCACTTTTCCGTTCGGATTCAGTGCGAGGTACTCTTTGGTCTTCGTCCCACCCTTAAAGACATCGACGTCTATGATGTCCAGTTCGATATCGAGCTCAAAGGCGACAGCGCGAACACGAAGCGCATTTGGCGAGAGATCGGCATTGTAAAGCTTCATGGATTTCATCCTTCCGTGTAGCGACTGAATTCAATCCCGGGAATGCCGGCGAATTCAATTCAAACCTTCGCGAGCATGCAACCAACGTAGAAGATGGTTGTCGCAAACCAGTCAGAAAAGACGCCGACGGCGCCAATCTCTCTGGGGGCGTGTTTCAGAGTTTTTCGATGATTTCGGCGTCGCCGCCGTTTCTGTCTATGCCTTCCCAGGCCGCCAGGACGGCGTCGACGATATCTGCGGCGTTGTCAATGACGAGTGGTTTGACCAGATGGGAGGTGTGAAGGAAGCCTTCGCCGGCCATGTGCTCAATCAGCTTGAGCAACGGGTCCCAGAAGCCGTCAATATTGGCAAGCACCATCGGAAGGTTATGCCGGCCAAGTTGCGCCCAGGTCATGATTTCGATGATTTCCTCAAGTGTGCCAATGCCGCCCGGCAAAGCGACGAAAGCGCCGGACTTGCGGAACATGATGTGTTTGCGCTCATGCATGTCGCCGGTGACAATCAACTCGTCGAACTGCTTCAGATCCGCTTCGTTTGCTTCCTTGTTTTTCAGAAAATCCGGAATGACGCCGGTGACCCTGCCGCCGCCGGCGACAACGGCGTCAGCGACGGCGCCCATGATGCCGTAAGTGCCTGCTCCAAAGACCAGGCCGATGTCCTTGGCGGCCATGTCGAGGCCCAGTTTCCGGGCCGCTGCTTCGTAGTTGGGATTTTGTCCGTTGCGGGAGCCGCAGTAGACGCAGATGGTTCGATTCCTTGACATCATTCGAGGAAGCATGAGGCCGCGCCAGCCGTCAAGCATTCAGTTGGCTGCGTCGCCGAATTGTGAGGCCGGAAAGCCGGTTGGGCGGACAAACTTGTTTGCAACTGCGGAAAAGTCTAGTTTGTCAACAGATTTAAGAGGTTTTCAATGGCGCCGGAACCTTGAGTTTTCGGCGATAGTCGCGGAAACACGAAGTAGAAAATTCGCCGTTTTGTCACAATCCGGCTTTTGCTTCGAAACGTCGTGCGACTGGAGTGCAAAATGACTAACAACAAAAGCCGGTTCTGGTCCATTCTGGCGCTTCTCGTTATCGTTGTCGGGATAGGTTATCTGCTTCGGTTCGACCCCTACGGCTGGCAGGAGAAACCCGAGGTTCAGCAAGCGACTGACGAAGAGGTCGTCGTTGAGGAAACCGTTTCGATTGACAACGGCGCCGACGCCGCGGCGGAGACAGTTGCAGAGCAATCCCGCGCAGACGATGTCGATGACGCCGCCGCATCGCAACCGGAGATCGCAGACGTAGCGCCGCAAGGCGGCGTACCAACATTCAGCCTTCTGCGCGTGGAGCCTGACGGGTCGACAGTCGTGGCTGGCAGCGCGGCTCCAGGCGTCATGCTCGAAGTGTTCAGCGGCGACACTGTGCTTGCGAAGACCGATGTCGGGCCATCGGGCGATTTCGTAACTGTTTTCGACGATCCACTGCCGCCAGGCGACTACGAGATCGGCCTGCGAAGCCGCGGTGACGCCGACATGGTGATGCTTTCCGAGGAGATTGCGACCGTCAGCGTTCCCGAAGAAGACAGTCGCGAACTCATGGTCATGGTGACCAAACCCGGCGAGCCGAGCCGTCTGCTTGACCAGCCGGAGGCTGTAGCCGACGCAGGCGGCGACGAGAATTTGCAGTCAGATGACAGGGCAGCCGCATCCGAGGAGACATCTGACGCCGCCGGCAAAGAGATGGCCGCTGCAGAGACTTCGTCCGAGACGGCTGGAGAGACTGCTGCGACCTCTGAAGCCGGCGCGACAGCGCAAGACACTGGACCTGCGGCTGCGACCGAAGAAGTGACCACGGCTGCCGCGGACGAGGAGACGAGCAGTGGGGAAACCGTTCAGGTCGCCTCGACGGCGGAGACTGTAAACGAACCGGACACGGCTTCAGAAAGCACGATGACCAGCGGCGACTCAGTTTCGACGAACCAGAAAGAGACATCGGAAATGACGCCGACCGAAGAAGTGACCACGGCTGCCGCGGACGAGGAGACGAGCAGTGGGGAAACCGTTCAGGTCGCCTCGACGGCGGAGACTGTAAACGAACCGGACACGGCTTCAGAAAGCGCGATGACCAGCGGCGACTCAGTTTCGACGAACCGGAAGGAGACATCGGAAATGGCGTCGACCGAGGGCCAGTCGACGGCGAGCGCCACCGACACAGGAGCAACCGAGACGGCTACGGATGCGGCGACTGAAGTTGCCGACGCGGAACCGGCGAAGGGCGCAACGCAGGACAAGCCTGTCGCAACTGTGATGGTGGAGAAAACGGATGATAAGGTTGAGACTGCCGTCGCCGCGCCAGAGGCCACTTCCTCGCCGGAAGCCGACGCGGGCGTCAACTCTACCGAAACAGCGCAGGATGCCGTTGTGAATGAGGATTCCGCGTCGACGGAGAAACAAACAGCTGAACCATTGAAGACTGCGGCGATGACGGAGAAAAGCGAGGCCGCGCCGGAGCCGGAAGGTTCAGCCGAAGCCGCGCCAGCCGAAGACACAGCAGAAACGGAAACCGAAGAAACCATTGAGGTCGCGTCACTGGACAAAGGCAAGTCGGAAAGACCTGCCGCGTCGGGCGATGTCCGGGTGCGGATCGACGCCGTGGAGATCGAGAATGGACAACTCTTCGTCGCGGGCTCCGGCACGCCGGGCGGCAAGGTGATTGTCTTTGCGGACAATGACGACATCGGTGAAAGCATGATCAGCGCGACCGGTCGTTTCCTGGTCGAGGCACAAAAAGAACTTTCGGTCGGCGACCATACGATCCGGGCGGATTTGTATTTGCCGAACGGTTCAGCTGCCGCCATGCGGGTCGCTGTTCCATTCAACCGGCCCGAAGGCGATATGGTCGCTGCGGTGGCTCCACAGCCAAATGCAGACGAGGAAGCCGTAACCGACAAGGAAGACAAGGCGATGTCGGGTGCCGGCGCTAACGATCAAAAGTCCGCGCCGGAAGCCTCTGCTGACGAAGCAGTGGTGGTCAAGGCGCCTGCCGCCAACATGACCTCCGAAACCGTATCTGAGCCAATGTCGACAGAGACAATGGCGAAGACGGATGAAAAACCGGCTGAAATGCAAACTGAAATGAAGTCGGACGCGGACCAGAAAACGGTCGCCGTTCAGGACAGCGCGGCTCCGTCTGTCGAGCCCAAGGAGGAACCTGCTGTCGTCAACGCGCCAAAGACGACCGAACCAGTCGAAGAAAAAGTGGCGGCAGTAGCGGAGCCGAAACCGGAGCCCGAGACCAAGAGGGTCGCTGTCGCGGGTGAAGAAGGAGAGCCGCCTACGGTTGTGCAGCCCCCGCTCGAGCAGCACGACAGTTCGGTGATCATTCGTCGCGGCGACACTCTGTGGCAGATATCGCGCCGGGTCTATGGACGCGGAGTGCGCTACACCACGATCTATCTCGCCAATACGGACCAGATCAACAATCCCGATTTCATCGAGCCCGGACAAACCTTCATGGTTCCGGAGAACCCCTTGCCGAACGCCGAGCAGTTGCACCGGGACCGGGTGCTCAAACGCTGATCCGGGAGACGCAGTAGCAGGTTCGCCTGGCTGCGACGTCCTTGACGCAGCTGTCACGGTAACTATTTAAAGTCGGGTGGCGAGCCGTGGTGCGCCGCCCATCGTTGTTTGTCGAGATCGGGAGGCCCGGCGAACAATCAATTCCTTACCCAATCCAAGGCTTAACTTGTCAGACCAGCAAAAGACCGTTGCCAAAGACACTGGCAATCCGATAACGACGCTTCGCAATTTGTGGCCCTATATGTGGCCATCGGATCGCGACGATCTGAAACGCCGGGTTCTCTGGGCGACATTCTTCCTGGTCACCGCGAAAGTCGGCCAGGTTACGGTCCCTTATTTCTACAAATGGGCGACTGACGCCCTCAACGGCAATCACGACAATCTCGGTTTCCTGCCCGCCTTCCTGATCGGTCCGGTGATCCTGGTGCTCGCCTACAATCTGGCTCGCATCGTTCAGCTTGGATTCAACCAGTTGCGCGATGCCTTGTTCGCACGGGTTGGCCAGCACGCGGTCCATCAACTCGCCTACAAGGTGTTCTTGCACATGCACGAATTGTCGCTGCGGTTTCATCTGCAGAGGCGTACCGGCGGATTGTCGAGGATCATCGAACGCGGCGTCAAGGGAA
The DNA here is from genome assembly GCF_019492055.1 of Flavimaribacter sediminis. Taxonomy (GTDB): domain Bacteria; phylum Pseudomonadota; class Alphaproteobacteria; order Rhizobiales; family Rhizobiaceae; genus Flavimaribacter; species Flavimaribacter sediminis. The sequence goes on from NZ_JAICBX010000004.1 coordinate 316,297, forward strand.
TTGAGGCGATCGTTCGCTTCACCATACTGAACACGCTGCCGACTCTTCTCGAATTCGTCCTTGTCGCTGCGATTTTCGGATTCTCCTACGGTTTCGCCTATGTCGCTGTAACCGCAGTGATGATCTGGCTCTATGTCTGGTTCACCGTTCGCGCTACGGATTTCAGGATTTCCATTCGCCGCGACATGAACGATTCCGATACGGACGCCAACACAAAGGCCGTCGATTCGCTGCTCAACTTCGAAACCGTCAAATATTTCGGCAACGAGGAGATGGAAGCGCGGCGCTACGACGTCTCGATGGAGAAATACGAGGACTCGGCGACGAAGGTCTGGACTTCGCTCGGCTGGCTCAATTTCGGGCAGGGCGTCATATTTGGCGTCGGCATGACGATCATGATGGTCATGTCAGCGCTGGCCGTGCAGCGCGGCGACCAGACGATCGGCGACTTCGTTTTCATCAACGTCATGCTGATGCAGCTTGCGATACCGCTCAATTTCATCGGTTTCGTCTATCGGGAAATCCGTCAGGGATTGACCGATATCGAGCACATGTTCGATCTGCTCGACGTTCCGCCGGAAATCGTCGACAAGCCGGACGCCAAGCCGCTGGTGATGGACAATGGATCAATCCGCTTCGATGACGTGCATTTTCGCTACGACGAAAACAGGCCGATCCTGAAGGGTATCAGCTTCGAGGTCCCTTATGGCAAGACGGTTGCGGTGGTCGGGCCTTCGGGCGCCGGCAAGTCAACGATTTCGCGCCTTTTGTTCCGCTTTTACGACATTCAGGAAGGCGCCATCACGGTCAACGGTCAGAATCTCCGCGACATCACACAGAAATCGCTGCGCGCGGCGGTCGGCATGGTCCCGCAGGACACGGTGCTTTTCAACGACACGATCGCCTACAATATTCGGTATGGCCGCATGGACGCAACCGATGAAGAGGTGATGGAGGCGGCGGAACTCGCCCAGATCGCCGATTTCATCCGGAGCCTTCCGGACGGCCTCAACACGATGGTTGGCGAGCGCGGCCTCAAACTGTCGGGCGGCGAAAAGCAGCGCGTCGCGATCGCCCGCACGATATTGAAAGCTCCGCCGATCCTCATTCTGGACGAGGCGACCTCGGCGCTCGACAGCGCGACGGAAAGCGAGATCCAGTCGGCGCTCGACTATGTCAGCAAGGGACGCACGACACTGGTTATTGCGCACCGTCTGTCGACTGTCATTGGCGCTGACGAAATCATAGTGCTGAAGGATGGCGTGATCGCTGAACGCGGCACCCACAATTCGCTTTTGGATGAGAATGGGCTCTACAAGGCCATGTGGGATCGCCAGCGCGAGGCGCAGGAAACCGAAGAAAGGCTCAAGGATTTCCAGGAGCACGACGAACTCGGCGTTATCGTGCGCAAGCGACCCGACAACATGTAGAACCCCGACACGCGTCCATGTTACATTGAAAATCCCGAACAACGGCGGCACTGCGAGGATTTCGTTTATGAATTTTTTTGATGCGCTGACATCGGCGCTCACCCCGATCCACAAGGAAGGCTACAAGTTCATTATGGCCTTCCTTGCAGCTTCGCTGGTGCTTGGCTGGATCTGGGATCCGCTGTTCTGGATCGGGCTGATCCTGACGGCCTGGTGCGCATATTTTTTCAGGGACCCCGAGAGAGTTACGCCGCTGGACGATGATCTTGTGATCAGTCCAGCCGACGGGAAGGTCTCCTCTGTCGTGCAGACGATCCCTCCGCGTGAGCTTGATCTGGGCGAAGGCGAGATGCTGCGTGTTTCAGTTTTCATGAATGTCTTCAACTGCCATATCAATCGCGCGCCGATCCGCGGCGTGGTGCGTCAGGCGGTGTATAAATCGGGCAGCTTCGTCAACGCCGAGCTCGACAAGGCAAGCGAGGAAAACGAGCGCAACGGACTGGTGATCGAAGGCCAGCACGGGCTCGTGGGCGTCGTCCAGATCGCCGGGCTCGTCGCCCGCAGAATCGTATGCTGGCGTTCTGTCAACGACACGCTGGACGCCGGAGAACGGTTCGGACTGATCCGTTTCGGGTCAAGGCTCGATGTCTATTTGCCGCTGTCGGCCGCCCCGCGCGTTTCGGTCGGGCAAACCGCCGTCGCCGGCGAAACCGTGCTTGCGGAATATAATGCGGCGCGCGGCAAGACCGTTTCGCGCAGGGCATGATGGGACTCGGCTAGAATGGATACGGGATTTTCCCCTTTCGACCCGCATGGTCCGGAAAAGTCGAGCGAGAGGAGCCGTGGGCCGCGCCTGCGCGACATCTCTTTCCGCATGATGCTGCCGAACGTGATCACCACGCTTGCGATTTGCGCCGGGCTGACCGGCGTGCGGCTTGCTTTCGAACAGCGGTTCGAACTGGCCGTCGCGATGGTATTGCTGGCGGCCTTTCTCGACGGCGTCGACGGCCGCGTCGCCCGGTTGCTCAAATCGACCAGCAAGTTCGGCGCGCAGATGGATTCACTGGCCGATATCGTCAATTTCGGCGTGGCGCCGGCGCTCGTTCTTTACGTCTATCTGCTTGACCAGGTGCGGTCATTCGGCTGGATTGCGGCGCTGGTCTACGCTATTGCAGCGGGTCTGCGCCTGGCGCGGTTCAATGTGATGGCGGAGCAGCAGAGCAAGGCTGCCTGGCAGTCGGATTATTTCATCGGAATTCCGGCGCCTGGCGGCGCGCTTTTGGCGCTGTTTCCGATCTATCTCGGATTTCTTGGCGTCGATCCGAGCCCCGGATTCGCCTATGTGGCGTCGGCGTACACGATGCTGATCGGCTTTTTAATGGTTAGCCGCTTGCCGGTCTATTCGGGGAAGTCGCTCGGCCAGCGCATTCGTCGCGACCTCGTCTTTCCACTGATGCTGGTGATCGTGCTCTATGTCGGCCTGCTATTGACCTACATGTGGGAGACAATGACCGTGACGACCGTGCTTTACCTGATCTCGCTGCCGTTTGGCGCGCGCGCATGGCAGAAACGCTACGGACTGGCGGCAAGAAAGCAGGACGTGGAGTAGGGGCTTCCGGGAACGCTATTGGCGTTAACCGACGGCTGAGCGGATCTGATCTGCGGTTGCGCGCAATGCGTCTTCCACAGCATGGCGCTTGTCAAGAAAGCGGGTGGTGGGTATCTGCACGGAAATGGCGTGATATTCACCGGTCATGTCGACGAAGGCGGTTCCGATCGCCGATATGCCCGGTGTGTGCTCGTCATTGTCGTAGGCAAGGCCGGATTCCGCCACGCTGTCGAGCATTGCGCTGAATTGCCTCCAGTCGCCGGCAATGCCGCGCCGTCCCCATTCCTGTTCGACAAGCGATTTCGCTCTTTCGCGATCAATCATGTCGTGCATGCGCTCCTCAAGGTAGTAGAACGTCTGATCGTCATCGATTTCGGCAAGATGATAGCCGAGGGGGATCCGGCGACAGTCATGGAAAGCCGTGAGGTGAAGGAAATCTATCTTGGGATTGAAGCCGATGCCTGAGCCTGTTCTGGACATCAGGAAATTGGACGCCCATTACGGAGATTTCCAGGCCCTCTATGGCGTCGATATGACAGTCGAGGCGGGCGAGGTGGTTGCGATCATCGGCGCAAACGGCGCGGGCAAGACGACTTTGATGCGGTCGATCTCCGGACTGATGCGGAACCGGGCGGAACAGATCACGTACCGGGGACGACCCATCGGCGCCCTGAGAGCGGATCAGATCGCCGGCCTTGGCATAGCCCTGGTGCCCGAGGGGCGGCAGCTATTCCAGTCGCTGTCGGTGGAGGAGAACCTGATCATTGGCGGCCGGACCGGCCGCAAGGGAGCCTGGTCGCTTCAACGGATCTATGACCTCTTTCCCGTTCTGCAAGAGAGGCGGAATGTCCCTTCGACATCCCTGTCAGGCGGCCAGCAGCAAATGGTGGCGATCGGCCGGGCGCTGATGGCCAACCCGGACCTTGTCATGTTCGACGAGATAAGCCTGGGTCTCGCTCCCGTCATCATCAGGCAGATTTACGAGTCGCTGCCAACGATTGTCGGCGAAGGCATGAGCGCAATGATCGTGGAGCAGGATATCACAAAGGCGCTTTCGGTTTCATCGCGCGTCTACTGCCTGCAGGAGGGCCGTGTCTCGCTGGAAGGCCGGACAGACAACGTTAGCCGCGAGCAGATTTCTGCCGCCTATTTCGGGACTTGACGGAATGGACTGGATCAATGCGATCGTGCAGGGAACGTTGCTCGGAGGGCTTTATGCTCTGTTTGCGGCCGGATTGTCCCTGATCTTTGGCGTCATGCGTCTGGTCAATATCGCCCATGGCGACCTGATCGTTCTGGCGGCCTATCTCGGTTTGACGGTGACGGCGGCTCTCTCGATGAATCCGTTTGTATCGCTCATTCTGGTCGCGCCGCTGATGGCCGGCTTCGGATATGTCCTGCAGCGCGGCGTTCTGAACTGGACGCTCGGAGATGATATTCTGCCGCCACTGCTGGTCACATTTGGCCTGTCGGTGATCATTCAGAACGCGCTACTGGAAAGTTATTCCGCCGATCCGCAAAAGCTCAATGCGGGTGCTATCGAGGTGGCGAGCGCCAGCATCGGCGGTTTGGCGGTCGGCTATCTTCCGCTCGTAATATTTCTGACAGCGGTGCTGGTGATAGCCGGCCTTCAGTGGATTTTCTACGCCACGGCGCTTGGACGGGCCTTCCGTGCGGTTTCGGACAATCAGGACATCGCTCAATTGATGGGGCTGAACCGTCGCCATGTCTTCGGACTGGCCATGGCGCTGTCCTTGGCTGTAACCGCGATCGCAGGCTTTTTCCTTGGCGTGCGGACCTCGTTCGATCCAGCAACCGGCCCGGCCCGGCTGATCTTCGGGTTCGAAGCGGTCATTATCGGCGGGCTTGGCAATCTGTGGGGCACGCTCGCCGGCGGTGTGATCCTCGGCGTGGCGCAATCGATCGGCGCGCAGATCAATCCGGGCTGGCAGATTCTCTCAGGCCATATTGCCTTCCTGATCATACTCGCCGTGCGCCCGCGTGGCCTTTTCCCGAGGATGGACGGATGAGCGTTGTCGATACACATCGTGTCTTTCGCGTCACAACGGCAAGCCGCATTGCTTCGGTTCTCGGCTTGCTGATCCTGCTAGCTCTGGCCGTTGCGCCCTGGTGGATGGGCCGGGCCGATCTGAGGCTGCTCGGCGAAATATACCTCTATCTTTCGTTGGCGATGCTCTGGAACCTGCTTGCCGGATATGCAGGCCTCGTCTCCGTCGGCCAGCAAGCCTACGTCGGCCTGGGCGGGTACGTCCTGTTTGCGTTGACAATTTTTGGCGGATTGCATCCATTTGCCGCCATAGGCTTGTCAGTTGTGGTTGGAGCACTGGTTTCGGTGCCTGTCGCGGCGTTGATTTTCCGACTGCGCGGCGCCTATTTCGCCATCGGAACATGGGTCATCGCCGAGGTGTTCCGGTTGGGCTTCGCCCAGGTGAGCGCCCTCGGCGGAGGGTCCGGGACATCATTGCCGGTGGATGTGGTGCGTTCACTCGCCGACGGTCGCGACGCTCGCGAGGCCGCCAGCTACTGGCTGACGCTTGGATGCGCCACGGCGGTCATGGCAATCGCCTATCTGTTTCTGCGATCGCGCAACGGGCTGGCTCTGACGGCTATCCGGGACAATGAACTCGCGGCTTCCTCTCTTGGCATTGATATCTGGCGTTCGAAATTCGTTGTCTATGTCGTAGTGGGCGGTTTGTCGACGCTTGTTGGGTCGCTGATCTTCCTGCAAAAGCTGAGGATCTCTCCGGATGCGGCGTTCAGTGTCAATGACTGGACCGCCTATGTGATTTTTATCGTCGTGATTGGTGGAATTGGATCTTTGGAGGGACCGATTATCGGCACGGTCGCATTCTTCCTTTTGCGCGAAACACTGGCCGACCTCGGATCAATTTACCTGATCGTGCTCGGCGCAATTGCGATTGCTGTCATGCTGGTCGCGCCGAAAGGTCTTTGTGGTCTGGTTCAGGATCTGACGGGATTGCGTCTGTTCCCGCTTGGCTACCGGGTCAAGCCGAAGCGTTCCAGCAAAGAGTGACGCCCAAAATGGGGATCTTTCCCGGAAAGAAAAATGCGGGCCTTTCGGCCCGCATTCCAGTCGCGCCCTGGAGAAACTCTATGACTTACTCAGCCGCGTCCGGCCGTCTTGCCGGCATGTCGTCATTGTGCGGACGACGGTCCGGTCGCACATCCCCATCGTCCGAGGTCACGCTTCCGACGCCTGCATAGGCCGGTTGCGGAACGAAGGCATTGCCTGTGATCCGACCCCACAGTCGCCTGATATTGTCGGGCATGGCCAGCATTGCAGGGATCATGACCAAGGTCAGCATGGTTGAAAAGGCCAGGCCGAAGATGATCGCGGTTGAAAGCTGGACCCACCAGATCGCGGTGATGCCGCCGACGGAGATCGTCTGACTGAAGAAGTCCATGTTGATCTGCAGCGCCATTGGCACAAGTCCGAGGATGGTCGTGATCGTCGTCAGCATGATTGGACGAAGCCGCTGGGCGGCCGTCTTGAGGGCGGCTTCCCGCGTGTCGGTCACGCCTTCCTCGCGCATTCGGTTGAATGTATCGATCAGGACGATCGCGTTGTTCACCACTATGCCCGCGAGCGCTACGATGCCTGTGCCAGTCATGATGATGGAGAAGGGCTGTGACGTCACCACCATTCCAATCAGCACGCCAGAGACCGCCAGAATGACCGTCGAGAGCGTCAGGATGGTCTGGTAGAACGAATTGAACTGGGTCAACAGGATGATGAACATCATGAACAGCGCGGCCATGGCGGCTTTGCCGAGAAATTCGCTTGCCTCCTGCTGTTCCTCGTCGGCGCCCCGGAACCGCAGCTGTACGCTTTCCGGAAATGTCTGCGTATCAAGCCATTTCTGGACTTCCTTGACCGCGTCGTCGGCCGTTGCAGGACGTCCGTCGACCATAACGCCTTCTGCGAGATTGGCCTTGACGTCCATGGCGTAAAGTCCGTCGCGTCTGGTGATCGAAGAAACCTTGTGCTGGGCGCCCATGGTAATGAAGTTCGCGAGGGGCACCTGGCCGTTGGCGGTCCTCAGACGCAAGACCTCAAACTGGTCGAGGGTGCGTTCTTCTTCCGGCAGGCGCACGCGAATGTCGACCTCGTCCTGGGAATCGTCTGGACGATAGGAGCCTATCAGCACGCCGTTGGTTACGAGTTGGACCATCGATCCGACCTGTACGATACCGGCGTTGTAGCGTCCGGCCAGTTCGCGATCGACATCAATTTCCCACTCGATGCCCGGCAGCGGGCGGGCGTCTTCCTGATCGGTGAGCATCTCCATGGCGTCGAACTGCTCGCGAATCTGGCCAACGGTTTCCACCATTGTGTCGTAGTCCGTCGATTTCACTTCCAGACGAACATCCTTGCCGGTAGGCGGCCCGCCTTCGATCTTGCGCACTTCCACCTTGATGCCGGCGATATCAGCTGTTCTCTGACGAATGTCCTCGAAGATGTCGACCGCCTTGCGTCGGCAGCAATAGTCTGCGAGTTCAATCTGCAATTCGCCCACGACATCGGCAGGCTTGTCCTGAACTCCTCCGATTATCTGCGGGCCCCCGCTACCGCCGCCGCCGGGGGCGGTGGCGGTCATCACGACGTTTTCAATGCCGTTGATCCTGAGCACTTCGTACTCGACCTCCGCGACAAGGTCTCGAATGTCGCGGGCGGAGAGATTGCCGCGTGCCGATACCAGAACGATCGCGACATCCGGTTCTTCATCAACGAAGAATTCGACGCCCTGGTTGTTGGCGCCGAAATACATGTAGCTGCCTATGGTGGCGGCGATGATGACCACGATAACCGCGATGTTGCCAACAACCGATCCGACAGCGAGATTCAGAAAGCGCAGATAGCCGCCTGTGATGCCGGGCACTTTGGCGATGTCCAGCTTCGAATCCGACGATAGCATCATCGCGACGTTGTCTGCCTCAGAGACGGCGTGCTCACGACGCCGGTTGGCGATGAATTTTGATATCCGGTAAGTGAGGAACAGCGCGATCGCCGCCGTCAACGCTGAACCTGCGGCCTGTATGGGTAGCCCCAATGACGCAAGCGGACCGAAAAAGGCAAATAGACCGGCAATCGCGGCCACGAACAAGGCCAGGATCGCATTCGACCTCCTGGAAACCACTGCCGCGATTTGTGCGAACAATGTTCCGGTAACCGGCAGGAAGACCAGGGCCGTGAGAAGCGACGCCGTAAGAACGATGATCACCATGCGCGGCAGGTAGCTCATGAACTCCCCGGAAACGCCGGGCCACAGAAGCAGCGGCAGGAAGGCGGCGAGGGTCGTCGCGGTAGAGGACACTACAGGCCAGAACATCAGTTTCGACGCCCGCTGATAGGCGGCGGCCGGCTCCATGCCTTCCGCGATCTTTCGGTCGGCGTATTCGGTCACGACGATCGCGCCGTCTACCAGCATGCCAACGGTCAGAACCATGCCGAACATGACCATCATGTTGACCACCATGCCGAGGCTGGCGAGGATCAGGAAGGCGAGCATGAAGGAGCCGGGGATGGCGAGGCCCACAAGGAGGCCGGAGCGCAGGCCAAGTGTGCCGACTACACAGATCATGACCAGCAAAATTGCGGTCATGATGGATGATTGAAGCGATCCCAGCACTTCAAAGATGAAGCTCGACTGGTCGAGCAGATAGTTGACGTGAATCGACTGCGGCCACTCCTTGGTAAACTCCGCAACGACCCGGCGCACTTCGTCATTGTTCTCGATAATATTGGTGCCGATGCGTTTGGTGACTTCGATTGAAATCGCCGGCTGGCCGTTCACACGTGTGAAGATCGAGGGATCCGTGAAGGTTCGGCGGATTTCACCGACCTCGCCAAGCGTCACAACGCCTTCGCCATTCTGCTTGATCGGTATGTTGTAGACATCCTCGGCGTTCTCAACGAGGCCGGGCACCTTGACGTTGAAGCGGCCGTTCCCGTCGTCGATGAAACCCGCCGCAACCAGCTGGTTGTTCTGTGAAAGCGCGTTGAGCAACTCGTCCTGGGTGATGTCGTAGGATTCAAGTTTCATGAGGTCGAGAATGACCTCGAGAAGCTCTTCCCGATCTCCCTTCAGCTCGGCTTCGCGAACTGTTGAAACCGCTTCGATTTCGTCCTTCAGGCGGCGCGCAAGATGGGTCAGGGTGCGTTCGGGAACGTCGCCCGACAGCGTGACGATAATCGTCGGCTGCAGTGCGAAGTTTGTTTCGGTGATTGTCGGTTCATCTGCTTCTTCAGGCAGATCGGCCTGAGCCTGATCCACCTTGTCCCGGATGTCGGCGAGCACTTCGTCTGCATCGGTTTCAACATTGAACTCAAGCACGATGCCGGCGTGTCCCTCGGACGCAATCGCCGTCAGTTCCTTCAGTCCGTCGAGCCCGCGTAGCGTCGTTTCCATTGGCCGCACCAGCAGGCGCTCGGCGTCATTCGGGGAAATACCCCGCTGGGTGATCGAGACATAATAGACGGGAACGTCAATGTCCGGATTGGCCTCTTTCGGGATGCCAATGTAGGACATCACGCCGGCCGCGACCATGAAAACCATGAGCGCCAGGACCGTCTTCGGCCTTGTGATGATGGATTGGAGCGCAGAAGTCATGAGCGAGCATTAGCCTTCGCTGGAACCTGCCGGGCAATCTCGGCCGGAACCGGCGTCACGGTCTGACCCGCGATCACATAGTCCTGTCCGAGCGTGATGACGCGGACTCCGGGCGCAAGCCCGGTCACCCACATGGTTTCAGGCGTGTGTGCGACGATCTTGACCGGATTGAAGGCGACGACGTTGTCGCTGTCCACTGTTCTCACGCCAAGGACGCCCTTATCGTCGAGAGTGAGCCAGGACGCGGCGATCTTGTAGGCCTCCGAACCTTCGAGCTTGATCGTCGTTGTGGCAGTCACGCCGTCGCGCAGCTTGCCGTCGCCGTTAGGAAGTTCGATTTCGGTCAGGAAGGTGCGGGTCGCGGAGTCTGCGGCAGGGGCGACATAGCTTATCTTGCCTTCGACTTTTTCTCCGGTGATCAGTGACACTTCCGCGTCGTAACCGATGCCGATATCACCGACATGCCGTTCGGAAACCTGTCCAACAAAGAGCATCGGATCTGGGTCAATCAGCGTCACGCAGACATCGCCGTTCGAAAGATGGCTGCCGATTTCGGCAATCGGGTCGGTGACGATGCCGGACGCCGTCGCTTCAATCTCGACATGCGACATTTCGTGCTTCGCAGAGGCAAGCCGGGCGGCGGCGTTGTCCATGGCGTACTTCAGCGCCTTGACGCGCGTATCCGAAATGTAATCCTTTTCCTTCAGCTTCAAGGCGCCTTCATAGTCGAATTTGGCCTGTTCAAGCGCCGCCTCGGCCTGCAGGATGTCAGTGTCCCTGACGCCCGGATCGAGCCTGCAAACCGGATCTCCGGCCTTGACCATATCGCCCTTCTCGACGAAGCGTTCTTGCAGTGTGCCATTTGTTTCCGCGCGCACGGATATCACCGACTTTGCAGAGGTGCGGCCGTGCAGCAGCAATGTCTCGAACCGCTGCTCAGGCTCGACGGTGACGAAGCGGACCTTGAACAACTCGTCCTGATTTTCCTGACGTTCGGCCGGCGGGGCGACTGAGTGAGGCGAGTCAGCGTGGCCGCCGACAACGATCTCGCCCGACGACATCCAGCCGATGACTGCGCCGGCTATGATCAGCGCGGTAATGTGCGAACCTTTGATGCGAAATGCCATGGTTGCGGTCCTATTATACTCTATTCGGCGGCTTGCGCCTGATTGTCGGGAACCAGCGCTTCGAGTTCGTGACGGTGTTTGATGAAGTATTCGAGCGCCTGCTGCTTGACCTGACGCCCGAATTTGGCGACCCAGGTCTTGCCCGGCGAGGTCTCGTCGCAGCATTCCAGCACCTGGTCGAGCATTTCGATTTCAAGCTTCATATCCTGGATATGGCGGTCGATCGCCCGGACGATCGTCTCGCGATCGAGAATTTCTGCGCACATGGCCATCAGGAGAAATTCTGATTTAAAAGAGTCGCGTCGAGGCAGCACACGGAGCGATTCATGCAATTCCTGCCGTCCCTTTTCGGTGATCGAATACACCTTGCGCGAAGGTTTTCCGGACTCGAATTCCTCGCGCACCGTGACGCATCCATCATCCTGCAGCCTGGAAAGGGCGGGATAGATCGACCCAAAGCTTGCATCGACGAAAAAGGAGAAATGTTCTTCGGTCGACATCTTCTTGATCTCGTAACCGGTGGCCTCGGAAAAGTGCAGTATGGCCAGGCAGAGGGTGCGAACGTTCATTAATTGGCGGATCCGGTACTTACGCTCGCGGCGGGAAACCGAGAACTGATGCATGCTTCGCGGCTATATAGTGACTCAATATATATCGAACAAGTATATACTCGCTCGTTTTTGCGTTTGCAAAATCATGAAATCGAAATCGTATCACAAAATCGTGTCTGTCTGGCAGTGGGAAGCTTTGGCTTTGTTGCGAAAATTCAATTGGTTAATCGAAACATATGAATCAAAATATGCGCTACGAATCACCCGTGGCGCCGATGCTGCATCGCAAAATTAGTTGAATACGCGCCCTTTTTTAAAGGCGGTTGCTTCAATTCGGCGCCTGAAAAGCCTTGAAGCGTCCTTCGGGGACATCAAAGAACATGCCGGTTTCGATCAACTCAGGATCGCATAGTGCAACGAGGCTGCCTGCGACTTCTGACGGATGCGGCAGGGTCATGGGATCTTCCCCTGGCATGGCGAGCGCCCGCATTGCGGTGCGCGTTGGACCGGGATTGACGCAATTCACGCGTAGCGGGCTGTTGATCGTCTCCGCCGCCCAGCAACGCGCCAGCGCCTCCACGGCGGCCTTGCTCGCCGCATAGAGACCGTGAAAGGGCCTGCAACTGTGCGCCGCTCCTGACGAAACGATAACGGCGCGACCGGCGTCGGATTTCGCAAGCAAAGGATCGACCGTGCGGATCACGCGCCAGGTCGCGTTGACGTTGGTGTTCATCGTCTTTTCGAAAGTGCGCGCTTCGTAGTGGCCAACGGGAGAGAGCGTGCCCAGGACTGCGGCGTTGGCGATCAGAATGTCGAGTTTGCCCCAGCGTTCGAATATGGCTGCTCCCAGCTTGTCGATCGCTTTCATGTCAAGAAGATCCTGCGGCACCAGCGTCGCCGAGCCGCGTCCCTGTTCTCGAATTGCGTCGTCCAGCTCCTCCAGACCTCCAACGGTGCGGGCGACGGCGATGACATGCGCGCCTGCGTCGGCAAGCGCGAGCGCGGTATAATATCCGATCCCCCGGGATGCGCCGGTGACCAGGGCGATCCGGCCCGTCAGGTCTGTCATAGGTGATTATCCGTTATTGGCGAGCAAAGAGAGGACGCGCGTTGACTCAGTGTGTTCCTGATCGGTCAAAGCCGTGGGATAGTCGCTCGTAAAACACGCATCGCAGAATTGCGGGCACTGATCGTTGCGTTGCGGTTCGTTGACGGCGCGGTAAAGGCCGTTGATCGACAGAAACGCTAGGGAATCGACGCGGATGAAATCGCGCATCTCCTCGATCGACATGCGCGAGGCGAGCAGCTTCGACTTCTCCGGCGTGTCGACGCCATAGAAACAAGACGCGGATGTGGGAGGCGACGCAATGCGCATATGCACCTCGGCGGCGCCTGCGTCACGCACCATCTGGACGATTTTTTGCGATGTAGTGCCCCTGACTATGGAATCATCAACCAGCACGATACGCTTGTCCCTGATCGCCCATCGATTGGCATTGTGCTTCAGCCTCACGCCCATGTGCCGGATCGCCGACTGCGGCTGAATGAAGGTCCGTCCGACGTAATGGTTGCGAATAATCCCGAGATCGAAAGGTATCCCTGCTTCCTGGGAGAAGCCGATCGCCGCGGGCGTGCCCGAATCCGGCACAGGTACGACCATGTCAGCGTTTACCGGCGCCTCTCGGGCCAGTTCCTGGCCGATTTTCTTGCGCACCTCGTAGACGTTGCGCCCCTCGATCGTCGAATCCGGACGGGCGAAGTAGACATACTCGAATATGCAGAAGCGCGGGTTTGTCTTCTCGAACGGAAAGTAGCTGCGAGGGCCTTCCTCGGTGATAACGATGACCTCGCCCGGCTGAATGTCCCTGACGATGCGAGCCCCGATAATGTCGAGGGCGCAGGTCTCTGACGCAAGGATGTAAGCGCCGTCGAGATCGCCCAGCACAAGAGGGCGGATTCCGAGCGGATCGCGCGCGCCGATCATCTTCTTGCCGGACAGGCCAACGAAGGAGAACGCCCCTTCGAGCTGGGTGACGGCGTCGATGAATTTCTCCACGAGACGATCCCGTTCACTCACGGCTATCAGATGCAGCACTGTTTCGGTATCGGATGTCGAGGAAAAAATCGCGCCGCGTTTCTGCAGTTCGCGCTGTTTCGTCAATGCATTGGTGAGATTGCCGTTGTGCGCGATGGCGAAACCGCCGCCTGCGAATTCCGCGAATAAGGGCTGCACGTTGCGCAGACCTTCGCCGCCGGTTGTCGAATACCGGGTATGGCCGATGGCGCGGCTTCCGGGAAGCCGGTCCATGACCGACTGTTTGGTGAAGGTGTCGCCGATCAGGCCTACATGGCGCTCGACCGAAAATTGCTTTCCGTCAAACGAGACAATGCCGGCTGCTTCCTGGCCCCGATGCTGCAGGGCGTGCAGTCCAAGCGTCACGACCGCAGCGGCGTCCGGCTTTCCGTATATACCGAAAACGCCGCACTCGTCGCGGAAGCAGTCAGCTTCGTTTTCAGTTGTTGTCTGGTGCGTCTGAGTCACTTATTCGAGCCTCATCGTCGGAACCCGTTTCTGATCCGCGCAGCCGTTCAATGATCGATGAATCGGCGTCTTCGGGAAGCAGGTTAACAAGCTGATCCCCAAGCGAATCCAGCATCGGCTTCGACTTGGCGTCCGCAACCCATTGCGGCTGCTGCGGAGGTGCAACGAGCCAGTTAAAGAACAGCATTGCGACCGCCACAAGCAGGATACCACGCGCCGCGCCGAACAGGAAACCCAGCGTCCGGTCGAGCGCGCCGATCCGGCTGTCGATGATGAAATCGGCGATCTTCATCGTGATAACGGAGACGACGATCAGCACCACGACAAATATGGCTGCGGCCGAAATTATCAACGCCACATCGTCGTTCGAAACATATTGCTGCACGAACGGCAGAAGCGTTGGATAAAACTTGTATGCGGCAAAGGCGGCAGCCGCCCATGACACGACGGCGAGAACTTCCCGCGAGAATCCTCGAACCATGGCGAGCACGGCCGAGAACAGGGTAACGGCAAGCACTAATCCGTCCAGCAGGGTAATCGGCATATTGGATGAACCTCGTGATGCAATCGAAAAGCCTGGAACTGCGCAGGGTTCTTACCCGGCGTTTCCGGTTCTGACTATTCTATTCCCCGACGTCTTGCAAATCCCGGATATCCGTTCCGGCTATGCGCGCCACCAGATCGGACAGGTTTTCAACAAATCTCCATTCTCCGTCAGGCCTTGCGGGCAGATCTGCGGAGCCTCCGGACAGCACAGCCTGTGTGAATCCGAGCTTTTCGGCTTCCTTGAGTCGCTGCAGCGTATGTGCAACCGGGCGCACGGCCCCGGAAAGGCTGATTTCGCCGAAATACACGCAATCGGCCGGCAGGGCCAGCCCGGCAAGCGAAGACACCAAAGCCGCGGCGATCGCCAGATCCGCCGCCGGTTCCGTGATCCGATATCCGCCTGCGACGTTGAGATAGACGTCATGTTGACCGAGCCGCACGCCGCAATGGGACTCGAGGACTGCGAGTATCATCGCCAGGCGCGCCGAATCCCAACCAACCACCGCGCGCCGCGGCGTGCCAAGCGGCGAGGGCGACACCAGCGCCTGGACTTCCACCAGAACCGGCCGCGTGCCTTCCATTCCGGCGAACACCGCGGCGCCCGCAGCCTTTTCGTTGCGTTCTCCGAGAAACAGTTCGGAAGGGTTGGCGACCTCGCGCAGGCCTGCGTCCGACATCTCGAAAACGCCGATCTCGTCGGTCGGCCCGAAGCGGTTTTTCACGGTGCGCAGAATGCGGTAGTGGTGACCCCGGTCACCCTCGAAATAGAGGACGCCGTCGACCATGTGTTCGACAACGCGCGGGCCGGCGATCTGGCCATCCTTGGTGACATGTCCGACAAGGACGACCGCGGCGCCGGTCTGTTTGGCGAACCGGATCATTGCCTGTGCGCCTGTGCGCACCTGCGTTACGGTTCCCGGCGCAGAGTCTGCGAAGTCGCTCCAAAGCGTCTGTATGGAATCAACGATCACGAAATCCGGACGCTTGTTCTGATCGAGCGTGGCGAGAATGTCTTCGACATTGGTTTCGGCCGCCAGCATGACATTGCTGTCAGCTGCGCCGAGCCTCTGCGCGCGCAGCCGGACCTGGGCTGTTGCTTCTTCTCCGGAGACATAGATGACGCTGTGGCCGTTACGGGAGAGGGCTGCCGCCGCCTGCATCAACAGGGTTGATTTGCCGATGCCCGGATCGCCGCCAACGAGCATGGCCGAGCCGCGCACAAAGCCACCGCCGGTCACGCGATCGAGTTCGGCAATGTCGCTCGAAATGCGCGGCGCATCCTCGATCTCTCCGGAAAGCGGCGTCAGAGCGACAGGGCGTCCCTTTCTGGTCTTGCGTTGCGGCCCCCCGCCGACCCCGGCGGTCGGGTTGTCTTCGACGATCGTGTTCCACTCGCCGCAATTGTCGCACCGACCTGCCCATTGCCCGTAAACGGCGCCGCAATTCTGGCAGACGAAGCGTGCTCTGGCTTTAGCCATCGCCGGATGGTCCCGATTGCGGCCGAATGTAGTGGCGGCAATAGCGCTTACCGAGCGACGTCAGAACCTCGTACCCAATGGTGCCTGCCGCATCGGCTACTTCGTCTACCGGTATGTTCGGTCCGAACAGTTCGATGAAATCCCCGGCCGCAACGCTGCCTGCAGGCAAGTCGGTGACGTCGAAGGCGGTTATGTCCATGGTCACGCGTCCGAGAACCGGCGCCGCCTGACCGTTGATCCATCCTCTGGCGCCATTTTCGATCACATCGCGCAAAGGAACGCCCGACCCCGAGACGGAGCGAAGATAGCCGTCGGCATATCCGATGGAACACACTGCGATACGGCTGTCCCTTGCAAGCTCCACGGTTGCGCCGTAACTGACCGTTTCGCCGGCGCGGGCCTGGCGGATAGTCATGATGCGCGCTTCGGCGGCGGCGACCATCCTGAGCGGTGTGTCGCCCTGATTCGCCGCCCGACCGCCATAAAGGGCGATGCCCGGGCGCGTAAGATCAAAGTGAAAGTCCGGCCCGAGCAGGATGCCGGCGGATGCGGCAAGGCTTGCTTCAACGCCGTCAAAGGCGTCCGCGACCCGACGGAACCGCTCCAGTTGATCTGTGTTCTGGGGATGGTTCGGTTCGTCGGAGCTGGCGAGATGGCTCATTACCAGCACCGGCGCGAAACCGGCCGGGCGCGCGACGTCGTTTGCGAGCTCCAGCGCTTCCTCGACGGTTACCCCCAACCTGTTCATGCCAGTGTCAACTTGAAGGGCGCATGGATGATCGTCCATCTCGATGCAATGCGCCGACCACCAGGCGACCTGCTCCATTGATGCGAGAACCGGAACCAGTTCGGCCGTTCGGCAAATCGTCTCGATGCCCGGCAGCATGCAGTTCATGACATAGATGCGGCCGTCCGGCGCATGTGGGCGCAATTCGGCGCCCTCGCGCGCTGTCGCGACGAAAAAATCCCTGCAGCCCGCTTCATAGAGAGCGTCGACTGCATGGACGGCGCCGAGCCCGTAAGCGTCCGCCTTCACGACGGCCGCGCAACGCGCGTTGCCGCTCATTGCGCGGCAGCTCCGCCAGTTCTCTACGAGCGCATCAAGGTCGACAGTCAGTCGCGCCCCGTAGTCGTCATCGCTCGCAATCGCGCCGTCGATCTCGTCAACCTTCAATAGTTCAGCCAATCCGCCGTCTGTTCATATTATTCATGGCTGTATTGCGAATAGGAACTGTCTGCAAGGTCGGAGAAGCGCGTAAACTCGTCCTGGAAGCCGAGTGACACCGTGCCTGTCGGGCCGTGGCGCTGTTTTGCGACGATAACGTCGGCCGTGCCGCGCACCTTCGCCATCTTTTCTTCCCAGCGCAGATATTCCTCGGTCTTGATGTTGCCCGAGACTTCTTCCGGCGTTCGGCGCGGTTCCTGGTTCTTGACGTAATATTCCTCGCGATAGACGAAAAGCACCACGTCGGCGTCCTGTTCGATCGAACCCGATTCGCGAAGGTCGGAAAGCTGCGGGCGCTTGTCGTCTCGGTTTTCCACCTGACGCGACAGCTGCGACAGGGCAATGACCGGCACCGCGAGTTCCTTGGCAAGCGCCTTAAGCCCGGTGGTGATCTCGGTGATTTCCTGGACGCGATTGTCGTTTGACTTCTTTGAGCCTGTCATAAGCTGCACATAGTCGATGACCAGCAGGTCGAGACCGCGCTGGCGTTTCAGCCGACGCGCGCGCGCCGCAAGCTGGGCGATCGAAATGCCGCCGGTCTGGTCGATGAAGAGCGGCACCTTCTGCATCTCCTGGGAGCAGCCCACGAGAAGTTCAAAATCGGCTTCCGTGATCTCGCCCCGGCGAATTTTGGAAGAGGGGATCTCCGTCTGCTCGGAAATGATGCGGGTCGCGAGCTGTTCTGACGACATTTCCAGTGAGTAGAAGCCGACGACGCCGCCATTGACGGCCTTCGACGAACCGTCGGCTTGCACTTCGGCCCTGTAGGCTTTGGCGATATTGTACGCAATGTTCGTCGCAAGAGAAGTCTTGCCCATGCCCGGTCGCCCGGCCAGGATGATCAGGTCGGACTGCTGGAGGCCGCCCATCCTGCGATCGAGCGTGTGAATGCCGGTGGAAATGCCCGAAAGCCCGCCATCGCGCTGATAGGCCGCGCCGGCCATGTCGATTGCGAGCGCGACGGCGTCGTTGAAACTCTGAAAACCGCCGTCATAGCGTCCAGTCTCGGCGAGTTCGAAAAGCCGGCGCTCGGCGTCTTCGATCTGGCTCTGGGGCGGCATGTCCAATGGCGCGTCGAAGGCGATGTTGACCATGTCCTCGCCGATCGTGATCAGGGCGCGCCTCAGCGCCAGGTCGTAAATGGCGCGGCCATAGTCTTCCGCATTGATGATGGTGACGGCTTCGGCGGCGAGACGCGCGAGATATTGCGCGATCGTCATTTCGCCGACCTTCTCGTCCGCGGGAAGGAATGTCTTGATGGTGACTGGATTGGCCGTCTTGCCCATACGAATGATTTCGCCGGCCACCTCGAAAATCTTGCGATGAAGCGGCTCATGCAGATGGATCGGCTTGAGGAAATCCGAGACACGGTAATAGGCGTCGTTATTCACGAGGATCGCGCCCAGCAGCGCCTGTTCAGCCTCAATGTTTCCAGGCGCCTCACGGTATATACTGTTGTTGTTATTGGCGTTCTGGTCGATGCGTCTTGCCGGGTCGCTCATAATATCCCTTCTTCACTGAACCCGTTTGTCTGCGGGCCCGTTCACCTGGCGGCTCTTCGCGCCGCGATCGCGCTGGAAATCGTCTGCCTTACGGGCGACCGGTATAGGCGCAAAATCAGGCGAAAACCGAAAAATGGTCCAGCCATGCTCGATGTCCACAAGCCTCGTGTGGAAATATAATTGATATCTGATTCTGTTTGACAGGCGAAAGGGAATCAAAATGTGGCGGGGAAGATGCGCGAACTTGAGCCTGTTCGTCTTTCGTGCAGCAGACGCAACGTAAGCCGGCGGATAAGGCCCGTCAGGAACTGAAAAATGAGTGAAGTTCGCGGGCGCCTATTTCGCGGTCACTGGCTGTCTCATTTTGGCGGGAGAGGGCGCTGGGCTCGCCTTTGCTGGCGCATGCTCCATCTCGGTAATGTAATCGCGTACGATTGGAAGCGCATCGACCTTCTTCGCCATCTGGATCTGGAAGACAACGAGGTCCTGATGGCGAAAACCTGATTCGGACGACGCGAGATAGAATTCCCACATGCGGCAGAATCGTTCGTCGTACAGTTCTTTCGCCTTGTCGCGATTCTGCATGAAGGCGTGGCGCCAGGCTTTGAGCGTTTCGGCGTAATGCAGCCTCAATATCTCGACATCGGTTACTGCGAGACCGGACCGCTCGATGGCCGGCAGCATTTCCGACAGGGACGGAATATATCCGCCCGGGAAGATATATTTCTTGATGAACGCGTTGGTCGGCGAGGGCGGATGTGTCTGACCGATCGTGTGCAGCAGCATGACGCCATCGTCGTCGAGTATCTCGGCGCATTTGTCGAAATAGGTCTGGTAATGTTTCTTTCCGACATGTTCGAACATGCCGACCGAAACGATTCGGTCGAATTTCTGTTCGATCTTGCGATAGTCGAGCAGCTTGAACTCGGCTTTCGCGGCGAGGCCTTCATCACGCGCCCGGCGGTTCGATACGTTGAACTGCTCGTCCGACAGGGTCACCCCGGTGACACGGGCGTCGAATTCGCGGGCAAGGTGAAGTCCCATGCCGCCCCATCCGGAACCGATATCAAGAACCGACAGCTTTCCGCGCTCCATATAGAGCTTTGCGGCGATGTGTTTTTTCTTGGCAAGCTGAGCCTCCGCCAGATCGAAATCCGGTTTTTCGTAGTAGGCGCAGGAGTACTGGCGATCCGGGTCGAGAAACAGGTCATACAGTTCGCCAGACAGATCATAGTGATGTTGGACATTGGCCCTTGAGCGTCCGAGCGTGTTCCAGTCTCCAACATGAGACACAGCGCGGCGAAGGCCATCGACAATTTTAAGCCAGGCCGAGGATGTGGTGGCGTTGGAGCCGGCATTCTCGAAGATCACTTCAAGGAAATCGTAGATATCGCCCTCGACCATGTCGATATCGCCGTCCATGAAGGCTTCAGCGAATTTGAGTGATGGATCGAGAAGGATCTCGCGTTCGGCTTTTTTGGAATTGAGGCGGACATGAACCGGCTGTCCCGCGCCGTCTCCAAACTTGCTCGTCCTTCCGCCTGCAAATGTTACGGTCAAATTTCCCGATTTGACCAGTCTGTTTATCAATCGCTCAAGAAAACGGTCCACGACAATAGGCCTCGTGCTTGTCAGTCTCTGTCCCCGAAGAAATTCGGCGTTGTTTGTAGTGACTGTAACAATGAAAAATCTGATAATCCAGTATCATGCGTCAGGCTGTGATAAGAATGCCACAACATAAAAATGCCCGGTCACTGACCGGGCATCGAGATAGTCGCCATGAGAAGTTTCCTCAGGCCTTTTCTTCGTCTTCTGTGGTTTCGTCAGCTTCGTCCGCAGCATCGTCGCCAAGTTCTTCGGATTCGGCGGCTTCGAATTCGACGCCTTCCTCGAAGAGTTCCTCTGCATTGACGTCTTCTTCCTCGTCAACACCGTAGATGGCTTCGGCGGAGGTGAGGTCTTCGCCTTTCGCCTGCCTTTCGGCTTCATCTGCGGAACGAGCGACGTTCAGTTCGATCTTCACCTCGACTTCAGCGTGGAGCGAAATGATGACGTCGTGCAGACCGATGGTCTTGATCGGGTTCTGCAGTTCGACCTGGTTGCGGCCGATGCTGAAACCTTCGCTGTCGAGGATTTCTAAAACATCGCGGGCTGCGACCGAGCCGTAGAGCTGGCCGGTTTCGCCGGCGGCGCGCACAACGATGAAGGACGAGCCCTCAAGTTTGTCCGCGACCTGCTGAGCTTCGCCGCGACGTTCGAGGTTGCGGGCTTCGAGCTGCGCGCGTTCGGCCTCGAAGCGAGCCTTGTTGGCTTCGCTGGCGCGCAGCGCCTTTCCCTGCGGAAGGAGATAGTTGCGGGCGTAACCGTCGCGCACCTTGACGGTGTCGCCCATCTGGCCGAGCTTGGCCACGCGTTCGAGAAGAATGACGTCCATTGCATAAGTCCTTTCAGGTGGTTTTGTCGTTCTTGTTTGGGGATGTCGGAGCCGTTGTCCGGGTAGTCCCGAACAGGCCGGCAATGAAGAAAGCCACGAGCGGCATCATCGAAGCGATGAAGACCACAACATAGGCAAACCAGAGAAGCAGCAAGCGCCAGGGTTTTCCGCGGGTCGCAAAGTGCAGCATGGCGAGGCCGGACAGCGTAAACCCAGCGGTGAAAGCGCCCGTGATCGCCAATCCGGCTGCAGACAGGCCGCCGCCAATAAAGTAGACAACAAGCCCTGCGCCAAGGATGGGTATTGCGATTGGCTGCATACGAAGGTGAGCTGGAAGATCGTCGCGGGGCCGCTTTGAACGCCTGAATTTATCCGCAAGCCTCGCCGATACATACCAACCGAAAAAGAGCAGCAGTACAAAGAAGGCGCCAAGGAGGAACGGCATGATTGCGAGGAATTGGTCTATTGCGGCTTCCATCGAGTTGAGGGGAATTGTCTCGGCTTCGGGAGTCTGCGCGATAAATTCTTCAAGCAACATCAAATAGGTGTCGCGCATTTCCTGACTGTCGCCTACGGAGAGGATTTGCAGGGAAGAAAGGGCGGCCGAAATTCCACAAATGTAGAGGAATAAACGCGAGAGCGGATACCACGCCAATTCGCCTTCCGGTCCGCCGATTTCGTCGGCGGGGCGGGCCAGGTTGGTGAGATGCGCAATCCATGCCGCTGGCGCGAACAAGGCCCCGGCAAACAATGCAGCTACAAAAGGAGAGGTCGCAATTCCCAAAATTATTGCGCCGATGAAGCCGGCGATGACTCCGGCGCGGTTCGACCAGCCAATTCCGGCGACCAGCACTGAAACGAGCGAAAGAAACATGAAGAGAAAATTGAGAAGCGGAAACGCAAGCGCGCTCAGCACCAGCATCGCCGAAGCAATTCCGGCAAAAATGCCGACAGCAATGGATTGAGTCGCGGTGTTCATCGTTTCGCTGTCCTGCTTGTTCAAGCAGTTAGAGGCAAATCCGGAATCAGTCTCTCAATATCCGGTCGCCCCAACTCGGGGTTTTGGTTTCAGGGCCGCCGCGCCCATCACGGCGGCCGAAGCCGGGGCGTTCCCCGGCCAGGTGTTTGCAGTCCGCCTTACTTTACGAGATAGGGCAGCAGGCCGAGGAAACGGGCGCGCTTGATCGCACGGGCGAGTTCGCGCTGCTTCTTCTGGCTCACGGCAGTAATACGGGACGGGACGATCTTGCCGCGTTCGGAGATGTAACGCTGCAAGAGGCGTACGTCCTTGTAGTCGATCTTCGGAGCGTTGGCGCCGGAAAACGGGCATGTCTTGCGGCGACGGTGAAACGGGCGCCGTGTCGGAATCTGATTGATGTCTACCATGGTCAGGCTCCCTTAATTGCGGTCTTCGCGGGGACGACGCGGACGGTCATCACGGTCACGGCCGCCACGGCGGTCGTCACGGTCGCGTTTCTGCATCATCGCGGACGGACCTTCTTCAAGTTCGTCGACGCGGATGGTCATGTAACGCAGCACATCTTCGTTGATGCGCATCTGGCGTTCCATTTCCTTGACGGCGTCTGACGGCGCGTCGAGGTTCATCAGCGTGTAATGCGCCTTGCGATTCTTGTTGATGCGATAGGTCAGGGACTTCAGTCCCCAGTTTTCAATACGCCCGACTGATCCGCCATTGCTTTCGATAATACCCTTGAACTGTTCCACAAGGGCTTCGACCTGCTGTCCGGATACGTCCTGTCGGGCAAGGAATACATGTTCGTAGAGAGCCATGAATGACTTGCCTTTCCTTCGTTGCATTTCATCACCCGGCAAAGGCGGCTAAGCCTCAACGACCTTCCGACCGCGCAAGCGGGATCAGGAAAGGCGTTCGTTTCGAGACGGTCGAGAGCGGAGACACGGGAGGCCGGAAGACTTTTCTTCCTGTCGTCCATTATGAAGCGGACGGCCCTCCGTTCAGCCCCCAGCCAATTGACCGGGTGTTTCGAACAGCGCGCTTGTACACGTTTTTGCGAGGGTTGCAAGCCAAACCGGTTCAATTGAGGTGTGAAACGGATCGGTCTGCTCTTCCAGATTTGTGATTCATTCGGTGGGAAGGACAATATAACCCAAGCGGTCGATCTCATCTCACAGGCTCGCAGGCGCTAGTCGCGGGCCTTCCTGAAAAGACGCGTCTCGTTGAAAAGCCCTTCGAGCTGCTTCATGCGCTGGCTGGTCACACCCCAGATATCGGTCTCGATGGCGGCGATCAGCGCCTCGACGATGAACATCGTAACGACAGAGGAGTCCCAGGCCGACGGCGCTTCGATCTGCACATTGAACCGGATCTCGGCGAACCGTGAGACAGGGGAGCCCCAGCGGTCGGTGAAGAGGATAATGGACGCGCCTTTCGAACGGGCCATTTCGGCCAGTTTCAGCGTATCGTTCTCGTAACGGCGAATATCGAATGCGACGAGCACGTCGCCTTCTCGAATGTTGAGAACGAAATGCGGCCAGGTATTGGCGTTCGGAGGCAGCAGCGTCACGTTTTCGCGGATCACCTGCATATGGGTGAACATATATTGCGCCAACGCATGCGTAATGCGGCCGCCGGCGATGAGGATATTGCGCCTGCGGTCGGCCAATCGTGTCCGCACGGCGTCGAAGTCCTCTGGATCGAGCGCGCCCAGCGTCTCGCGCATGTTCTGCATCACCGCATCGGCGAAGCGGTTGAGGATATGGGTGTTCGGCGCGTGTTCTGCCCAGCTGTCATGTTTGGCGATCGGATTGGAGATTGTCGCCTCCAGCTCCGCGCGGAGCGAAGCCTGCAGGTCGGGAAAACCGGAAAAACCCAGCTTCTGGGCCATGCGCAGGACGGATGGCGTGGACACGCCGGCGCTTTCTGCGAGCCTTGTCATACTGGTTAGGCCGGCGACGGGGTAGTTTTCCAGAAGCGCGTCGGCCAGCCGGCGTTCCGTGCGCGTCAGAGCGTCGTATCTGTCTCTGATGAGTTCAAGTACCGGCTTGTCCATCGTCTGCGTATTTTCCTCCATTGGGACATGCTATCGCGTCGTTCCACAGCGCGCCACAAATTTGTAATGAAAATTTCAGGTTCCTATTGACGAGACCGGAATTTCTGTACAGATTTTTACAGAACAGGGGATAATGGCATTGACCTCTCATGCGTCACTTCTGACTGTCGCGGATGGCGGACCGGTTTCCGTCGCCAATCCCAGCGGCGACAGCGACATCCTGCTTGTGTGTGAACATGCTTCGAACCGGATTCCGGCCGCCCTCGGCATGTTGGGTCTCGAACCGGAAGTTCTGCAAAGCCATATCGCGTGGGACCCCGGCGCCATCGAGGTGGCGATGGCGATGGCTGATATCCTGGACGCGACGCTTATTTCCCAGAATTTTTCGCGTCTCGTCTTCGACTGCAACCGCGCGCCGGGAGCACATGACGCCATGCCGGCGATCAGCGAAATATACGAGGTGCCCGGCAATCACCGTCTGTCCGAACTCGAACAGCAACGGCGCATCATCGAAATATACACGCCGTTTCACGAAACGGTCGCCGACACGATAGAGCAACGGACGCATGCTGGGCGGCATCCGGTCATCGTGACCATTCACAGTTTTACCCCGGTCTATCATGGCGTAATGCGGGAGGTGGAACTCGGCATACTGCATGACTGGGACGCTCGCCTGGCCGACGCGATGCTCGATCACGCCTCGCGTTTCACAGACAAAGTGACCCGCCGCAACGAGCCCTATGGGCCGGGGCAGGGGGTCATGCATACGATCGACATTCACGCCGCGCCGCGCGACCTGCTTAACGTCATGATCGAGGTGCGAAATGACCTTATTGCAGACGAAGCTGGTCAGAATCGAGCAGCCAACGAACTGGTCGCCATGTTGATGGCCGCGCTCGAGCAACCCGTTCACCAAACAGAATCCTCGCCTGCGAGGGCTTCCTGATGCCCGGCTTCATCGTCGGCTATATCCGGATCGTTGACCGGTTCAACCGCATTATCGGGCGTTTCGCCATGTATCTCATCTTCGCGATGATGGGCGTACTCCTCTATTCATCCTTCACCAAGACGTTTTTCATTCCGCCGCTCTGGACGCTTGAAACTGCGCAGTTCCTCATGGTCGGCTACTACATACTTGGAGGGGCCTATTCCCTGCAGATGGGCGACCATGTGCGCATGGATCTCCTGTATGGCGCCTGGTCCGACAAGACGAAAGCCTGGGTCGACTGCTTCACCGTACTGTTGTTGATCTTCTATCTCGGCGTCCTGCTGTACGGCGGATACAACAGCACCGCCTACGCCATCGAGTACGGTGAAAGGAGCTATTCCGCCTGGCGACCCTATATGGCCCCGATCAAGATCGTCATGTGCCTCGGCATTCTAATGATGCTGCTTCAGGCAATCGCCTCGATGTTCCGGAGCATCGGCAAGGTGCGCGGGGTTGATCTGTGATGAGCTATGAGATGATCGCCATCCTCATGTTCGCCTCCATGATGGTGATGCTTCTTACCGGCCAACGCGTTTTTGGGGCGATCGGCGCCGTGGCGGTGATCGCATCGCTGCTGCTTTGGGGCGATGGCGGGTCGGAGATCGCGTTTTCAGCCGGCGTCAAGCTGATGAAGTGGTATCCGCTGCTGACGCTACCGCTCTTCATCTACATGGGCTACATGCTTTCTGAATCCGGTATCGCCGATGATCTCTACAGGATGTTTCATGTCTGGTTTGGACCGCTGAGCGGCGGTCTTGCGATCGGCACGGTGGTTCTGATGGTGGCGATTTCCGCAATGAACGGGCTGAGCGTGGCCGGCATGGCGATTGGAGCCACCATTGCGCTACCGGAACTGCTGCGCCGTGGCTATGACAAGATCATGATCACCGGGGTCGTGCAGGCCGGCAGTTCGCTCGGCATTCTCGTGCCGCCGAGCGTTGTTCTGGTGCTTTATGGCATGATCGCCCGAGAGCCGGTCGGGCAGTTGTGGCTGGCAGGCGTTTTTCCCGGCTTGATGATGGCAGGTCTGTTCATCGTCTATATCGTCATTCGCTGCCGCATCCAGCCGGAACTGGGCCCGCCGCTCTCGGAGGAAGAACGCGACATTCCGATGCGCGAGAAGCTGAAGCTGCTGCGAGCCGGCATTCTGCCAATTCTGATATTCTTCTGCATGACCGGACTGTTTCTGATGGGTGTGACGAGCCTCGTCGAGAGTTCCGCCGTTGGAGCGCTTGCGGCGACGGCCGCCGCCATTGTGAAACGACGGCTGACCGCGCATGTGATGGAAGAGACCCTGCGCAAGACGCTGGGTGTGAGCTGCATGTTCATGTGGATTATTCTGGCGGCTCTGTGTTTCGGCGCGGTGTTCGATGGTTTGGGCGCAGTGCGCGCAATCGAGGGCTTTTTTGTCGGGCAACTTGGTCTCGGCCCTTGGGAGATCCTCATCCTGATGCAGCTTTCCTTCCTGCTGATGGGGACATTTCTCGACGATACGGCCATGCTTGTGATCGTCGCGCCGCTTTACATTCCGCTGGTCGATGCACTTGGTTTCGATCTTATCTGGTACGGCGTGCTCTACACGATAACCAGCCAGATCGCCTACATGACGCCTCCCTTCGGATATAATCTTTTCCTGATGCGGGCGATGGCTCCGCCGGAAATTTCGCTGACCGACATTTACCGGTCCATCGTGCCCTTTGTTTTTGTGATGCTGCTGGCGCTGGTGATCGTCATGGTCTTTCCCCAAATCGCCCTTTGGCTGCCGCAACACGTCTATGCCCGCTAACCGCAAAAGGAGATCGCGCCGCCGAACACAATAGAAGGGAACAATTGAACAGGAGGTGCGACGGAAAGGTTCGCGCATCTCGAAACGGGAGAATACCTATGACCAACAGACGTAATTTTCTGAAAAAAGCAGGCCTGTTCACGGCCGCCGCCGGCAGCGCCACGCTCGCTGCTCCTCATGTCAAGGCGCAGGCGCCCATCAAGTGGCGGCTCCAGACCTATGCTGGTCCGGCGCTCGCCGAACACGTGATCAAGCCGTCCATCGACCAGTTCAACAAGGTCGCGGCGGGCCAGATGGAAATCGAACTCTACTTCGCCGACCAGCTTGTCCCGACGGGCGAACTGTTTCGCGCCATGCAGCGTGGCACGATAGACGCCGTGCAGAGCGACGACGACTCGATTGCAGCGCCGGTCGATGTTTCGGTGTTCGGCGGATATTTCCCGTTCGCGTCACGATACAGCCTTGATGTGCCGGTGCTCTTCAATGAGTACGGGCTGAAGGAAATCTGGGAAGAGGCTTATTCGGAAGTTGAGGGCGTGAAATGGCTGAGCGCTGGCGCCTGGGACCCGTGCAACTTCGCGACTGTTGATCCGATCAGGAGCCTGGAAGACCTGAAGGGCAAACGCGTATTCACATTCCCGACCGCCGGCCGCTTCCTGCAGCGCTTCGGCGTGGTGCCGGTGACGCTGCCGTGGGAAGACATCGAGGTCGCCGTTCAGACAGGCGAGCTTGACGGCATTGCCTGGTCGGGCATCACCGAGGACTACACGGTCGGATGGGCCGATGTGACCAACTACTACCTAACCAACAACATTTCCGGCGCTTGGGCGGGTTCCTATTTCGTCAATGAGGAACGTTGGAACGAACTGCCGGAGAACCTGCAGACGCTCTACATGCTTTGCATCAACAGCTCTCATTATCACCGCCAATACTGGTACTGGTGGGGTGAGGCGCATTACCGCACGACCGGAGGCAAGCTCGAATTGACGTCGATTCCGGAAGAGGAATGGACCACCGTCGAAGACGAGGCCTTGAAATTCTGGGACGAAATCGCGGCCGAGAGCCCGCGTAACGCGAAGGTCGTCGAGATCCTCAAGAAATACCGCGAAACCATGCAGAAGGCGGGTCCGCCCTACCGCTACGGCTAGCATTTGAGAAAGCTGTTGTCGCCGGAATCGTTTTCTGCGAAACCGGCGGCAATTTACTGATAACAGAACACATTCCGGAAGGCTGAACATATGCCCGGCAATCTTAGCTTCAAGGAGCTCGAAAACGCGGTCGCAAGCGGTGAGATCGACACGGTCGTCGCCGTGCAGGTCGATATGCAGGGCCGGTTAATGGGCAAACGGTTCCACGCCGACAACTTCGTAAAACACGCCTTCAAGGAAACACACAGCTGCAACTATCTGCTGGCCACGGATCTCGAGATGGAGACCGTTAGCGGATACGCTTCTGCGAGTTGGGAGCGCGGCTATGGCGACTATACAATGACGCCAGACATGACGACTCTGCGGCGCACGCCCTGGCTTGAAAAAACCGCTTATGTGCTGTGCGACGTGATGGATCATCATACGCATGAGGAAGTTCCGCATGCGCCACGCGCCTTGCTGAAGAAGCAGGTCGCGCGCCTTAAGGACATGGGCATGATGGCCTATATGGCGCCGGAACTGGAGTTGTTCCTGTTCGACCAGAGCTTTGAGGAGGCGCAAGCAGGCGGCTATCGCAGCCTCACCACCATCGGCAAGTACAATCAGGATTACGCGGTCTTCCAGACCACCAAGGAAGAAGAAGTCATGCGGTCGATACGCAATGGCCTCTACGGCGCCGGCATCGCGATCGAGTGCACCAAGGGCGAAGCGTGCGCTGGCCAGGAAGAAATCAACGTCAGATATTCCGATGCGCTCGATATCGCCGACTCACACGTTTTCATAAAGAACGGCAGCAAGGAAATCGCCTGGGCAAAGGGCAAGGCCCTGACGTTCCTGGCCAAGTGGCATACGCAGTCGGCCGGCAATTCCTGCCATATCCATCAATCGCTCTGGTCCGACGATGGCAAGACTGCGCTGTTTTACGATCCGGATGGCCCCTACGGCATGTCGGAGCTAATGCAGCATTATCTGGCTGGCCTTTTGCACAACGCCGGGGCGATCACCTGGTTTCTGGCGCCCTATATCAATTCCTACAAGCGGTTCGCCGAGGGCACCTTCGCGCCGACCAGAGCGATCTGGAGCACAGACAACCGGACGGCCGGTTTCCGGTTATGCGGCGAGAGCAGCAAGGCGGTGCGCGTCGAATGCCGTATCGGCGGGGCCGATCTCAATCCCTATCTCGCCATGTCGGCCCTCCTGGCCGCAGGCCTCGACGGCATCGAGAACAAGCGCAGTCTCGAGGATGAGTTCAAGGGCGACGCCTATATGTCTGAAAAGGCGCGGTCCGTGCCGCGCACCCTGCGCAGCGCCATGCGCGCATTGGACGAATCCGACATGTTGAGGGCGGCGTTTGGCGATGCGGTGATCGACCATTACGTGCGCGCCGCCGAATGGGAACAGGAAGAATACGACCGCAAGGTTACCGACTGGGAAGTCGCGCGCGGCTTCGAAAGAGCTTGATATGACCAAGACACTACAATGCGTATCGCCGATCGACGGAACGGTCTATGCCGAGCGGCCGGTTTTGTCGCTCTCCGAGGCGAAAGAGGCCGTGAACAGGGCGACCGAGGCGCAGAAAGCCTGGGCCGCGAAGCCGTTGTCCGAGAGGATCGCGCTGGTGCGCGCAGGCGTCGCCCGCGTTGGCGAGATGAATGAAGAGATCGTACCGGAACTTGCCTGGATGATGGGACGCCCAGTGCGTTATGGCGGCGAGTTCCGCGGCTTCGAAGAACGTGCGAGCTACATGGCGGACATCGCCGAGGAGGCTTTAAAGCCGATCGTCGTGGAAGATAGCGACAATTTCGAGCGCCGTATCCTTCGCGAGCCGCATGGCGTTGTTCTGGTGATTGCGCCGTGGAATTATCCCTACATGACGGCGATCAATACGGTTGCCCCGGCGCTGATTGCGGGCAATGCGGTGTTATTGAAACACTCCACGCAGACCCTTCTCGTAGGCGAAAGAATGGCGAGAGCCTTCGCAGAGGCCGGCGTGCCAGAAGACGTATTTCAGAACGTGTTTCTGGATCATGAGACAACAGAAAGCCTGATCGCGGCAAAGAGCTTCGGGTTTGTGAACTTCACCGGGTCGGTGGGCGGCGGTCGGGCCATAGAGCAGGCTGCGGCCGGAACTTTCACCAATCTTGGTCTGGAACTCGGTGGCAAGGATCCAGGCTATGTGATGGAAGACGCAGACGTCGAAGCGGCTGCAGAGACGCTTATCGACGGCGCAATGTTCAATTCCGGTCAGTGCTGCTGCGGCATCGAGCGCATCTATGTCGCCGCCTCGCTTTTCGACGCCTTTGTTGAAAAAGCGGTCGCCATCGTCAGTGGCTACACATTGGGCAACCCGCTTGAAGAGACGACGACGCTCGGCCCGATGGCGACGCTGCGATTTGCCGATGAGGTTCGCGCCCAGACCGCCGAAGCGATTGAAGCAGGCGCCCGGGCGCTGATCGACCCGCAACTCTTCCCCCAGGACGGCGGCGCCTATCTCATGCCGCAGATACTCGTCGACGTGAACCATGATATGCGCGTTATGCGGGAAGAGAGCTTCGGACCCGTTGTCGGCATTATGAAGGTTGCTGATGACGACGAAGCCGTGTCGCTGATGAATGACAGCGAATTCGGCCTGACGGCGTCGCTTTGGACGCGTGATCCGGAACGCGCCGCCCGTATCGGCGCGCGCATTGAAACCGGAACCGTTTTCATGAACCGAGCGGACTATCTCGATCCCGGTCTGTGCTGGACCGGCTGCAAGAACACCGGCAAAGGCGGCGCGCTTTCAGCTATTGGATACCAGAATCTGACGCGCCCGAAATCCTACCATTTGAAGAAAGCCTGAACGATGAATTTGGTTGCAAACTGGAGCTACCCCAATCCGATACGCTTTGGCGCCGGACGTATCGCCGAACTTGGCGACGCCTGCGCTGCGGCCGGAATTAAGCGACCGCTACTGGTGACCGACCGTGGCCTGGCCAACCTGCCGATCACCGCCCAGGCGCTTGATCTTCTGGAGAAGGCGGGTCTCGGACGCGCCATATTCTCCGACGTCGATCCCAATCCCACGGATGTTAATCTCGCCGCCGGCATTGAAGTCTACAAGGCTGGCGGACACGATGGCGTCGTCGCATTCGGCGGCGGCTCGGGTCTCGATCTCGGCAAATGCATCGCTCTCATGGCGGGGCAGTCTATCCCGGTCTGGGCTCTGGAGGACATCGGCGACTGGTGGACGCGCGCCGACGCCGATGCGATCGCCCCGAACATCGCAGTCCCCACCACCGCTGGCACCGGTTCGGAAGTTGGGCGGGCAGGGGTTCTGACGAACTCCCAAACCCATGTGAAGAAGATCATTTTCCATCCGAAGATGCTGCCGTCCGCGGTAATTTGCGACCCGGAACTGACCTGCGGCATGCCGCAGGCGATTACCGTCGGCACTGGCATGGACGCATTCGCCCATTGTCTGGAGGCCTATTCGTCAACATTTTATCACCCGATGAGCCAGGGAATAGCGCTGGAGGGGATGCGGCTGGTGAAGGAAAACCTGCCAGTCGTGTTTGCAGAGCCGAACAATCTGGACGCCCGCGCCAACATGATGAGCGCTGCGGCCATGGGCGCCGTAGCATTCCAGAAAGGGCTGGGCGCGATCCATGCGCTGTCTCATCCCGTTGGAGCGGTTTACAACACCCACCACGGCATGACCAACGCCGTCGTTATGCCCCCGGTGCTCAAATTCAATCGTTCGGTGATAGAGGACAAGATCGAGCGGGCCGCCGCATATCTGGGCGTCGCGGGCGGTTTTGACGGCTTCTACGATTATGTCGTCGACTTGCGCGCGAAACTCGGCGTCCCGAGCGGGCTGGTGGAGATGGGCGTATCCGAAGATCGAATCGACGAACTGACCGAAATGGCGATCGTCGACCCGACGGCTGGCAGCAATCCGGTCGAAATGACCCGGGAAAACACCGCCCAACTGTACCGGGACTGTCTCTGATCAAGAGAGTTCGTCCTGTCTGTCATTAAACTGCTGATATCCGCGGGAATTGTCTCTGCCGCGGCTTTGTCTGCTTTACTCGATCCCTCTTATCTGGGATGAAGGATGCAACCTCAGATTTCATTCGGGTTGGAGGACGGAGCGATGACGGACAACCGCGAGAACACCGACCTGATGATGGTTGTGGCCAGCGACATATCGGGTCAGTTGCGCGGCAAGGCGATGCCGTTGCGGGCGAAGGTTCTACGGACGGAAACAGGCGTCGGATGGACCGGAACATGCGTGCAGATAATTTCTTTCGGTCCCATTGCTGAAAGTCCGTGGGGTCCGCGGGGGGGATCTTCTGATCAGGCCGGATTACTCGACGATGATCGACCTTGCGATCCCGGAATACGGGGTTAACGAGTGTTTTGTGATCGGCGATGTAATGACTTTGGAGGACGAGCCTTGGGAATGCTGTCTGCGCGGTCAGGCGAAAGCCGCCGCCGAACGGCTGGAAAATGTCCACGGGCTTATTCTAAAGGCGGCGTTTGAGCACGAATTCCACTACTCGGGTGGCCAGCCGCAGCCGGGTCTCGGCTATGCGCTGCGCGCCTTTCGCCGGATGGGCGGGTTTCCTGACAGGCTGATGGCGGTCCTTGATCGCGTCGGTCTGAAACTCGACACCTTCATGCCGGAATACGGTCCCGGACAGTGCGAGGTTACAATCGGCCCCAACGATGCGATTGGCGCTTGTGACGACGCCGTCGTATTGCGGGAAATGACACGCGCCGTTGCGAATGGTCTTGGAGAGCGGGCGAGTTTCGCGCCGATCCTTGATCCGGACGGCGTCGGAAACGGCGCCCATCTGCACTTTTCGTTGCATGACGTCGACGGCAATCCCGTCGACTTCGATAAAACAAAGCCTCACGGCGTATCCGACAGGGCTGGCGCTTTCATTGCCGGCGTCGTGCGGCGCCTGCCGGAATTCATATCGATGACGGCGCCGGCCGTTGCCTCCTACATCCGTATGACTCCGCATCGCTGGAGCCCGACCTGCGACAATTTCGGCTATCGCGACCGTGAGGCGGCTGTGCGCATCTGCCCGGTTTTCACGCCGCAAGACGAGGAAGATGTCGCGGGGAAGTTCCATTTCGAATATCGCGTGTCGGACGCGGCAGCGAGCCCGTACCTGGTTATGGCGGCGCTTCTGAACGCCGGCCTGAACGGTCTCGACGAAGGCATGGCTACGCCGGAAATCACCGAGAGCGACCCCAACGATATGACGCCAGAGCAGCTTGCGGATATCGGATGCGCCCGACTGCCGACCAGTCTGGTCGCAGCTCTTGACCGTTTGGAAGCCAGCGACTGGGCGAAAGCTGCTTTCGGCGAAACCTTTATCGACGTTTATCTTGCGCACAAGCGATGCGAGATCGACATCATGAACGGCCTGACGAACACGGAAATATGCGAGAAATACGCACAGGCCTACTGACCTTTGATAGTGATCTGCCCCTTGACTTGCCCTTCGTTCGATGGTGTTAGGCGATCCCACTGCGGCATCGATGAAAGGCATTTGGGATGAGTTGGGCATTTACGTTTCCCGGACAAGGCAGCCAGGTTGTCGGCATGGGCAAGGAACTGGCTGACGCCTTTCCTGCTGCACGGGCGGTTTTCGAGGAGGTCGACGATGCGTTGGGTCAGAAGCTCTCCACAATCATCTGGGAGGGGTCTGACGAAGATCTGACGCTGACAGCCAACACCCAGCCGGCGCTGATGGCGGTCTCGCTGTCGATTGTCCGCGCGCTGGAATCGGAGGGTTTTGTCCTGAAGGACAAGGTAGCCTATGTCGCCGGTCATTCGCTCGGCGAATATTCGGCACTGGCCGCCGCAGGCGCTTTTTCGATTGCCGACACCGCGCGGCTTCTTCGCATTCGCGGAGAGGCCATGCAGGCCGCAGTGCCGGTTGGCGAAGGCGCGATGGCCGCAATCATCGGTCTCGAACGCGACCAGGTCGATACGATATGCAACGATAACTCCACAGGCGGCGTCTGCCAGATAGCCAATGACAATGGAGCAGGCCAACTTGTCATATCCGGCTCGAAGGCCAACATAGAGGCGGCGGCGCAGCAGGCGAGCGAGATGGGCGCCAAGCGCGCAAGGCTGCTGCCGGTGTCCGCGCCGTTTCACTCCGCCCTGATGGCGCCGGCTGCGGACGCCATGAAGACGGCTCTGGCCGAGGTCGACATTCAGGCGCCCTGCGTCCCGCTCGTCGCCAATGTGGCGGCCGGTCCGGTGACTGATCCGGCGGAAATCGCCGATCTGCTGGTCAGACAGGTGACAGGTCAGGTGCGCTGGCGCGAAAGCGTCGGCTGGCTGGACGCCAATAGCGTAACCGAAATTTTCGAGATCGGCGCCGGCAAAGTATTGACCGGATTGGCGCGTCGCATTGCGCCTGACATGACGGCGAAGCCCGTCAATACGCCGCAGGATATTGCGGAACTTGCAAATCAATAAATGAAATCGGAGTTTGATCCATGTTTGATCTGAGCGGCCGCAAGGCTCTCGTGACCGGGGCGTCCGGCGGTATTGGCGAGGAGATCGCCCGCAGTCTTCACAAGGCCGGCGCGATTGTCGGGCTGCATGGCACGCGGGTCGAAAAGCTGGACGCGCTTGCTTCTGAGCTCGGCGATAATGTGCATGTGTTTCCCGCCAATCTCTCAAGCGCCGACGAAGTGAAGGCTCTTGGCAAAAAGGCCGAGGAGCAACTCGAGGGCGTCGATATTCTCGTCAACAACGCAGGCATAACGCGGGATGGCCTGTTTGTGCGCATGTCAGACGAAGACTGGAACGCGGTCATTGGCGTAAACCTGACCGCCGTATTCCAGCTGACCAGGGAGTTGACGCATCCGATGATGCGCCGTCGCCACGGCCGGATCATCAACATCACTTCGGTCGTAGGTGTCACAGGCAATCCCGGCCAGGCCAATTATTGCGCGTCAAAGGCGGGGCTGATCGGCTTTTCCAAGTCGCTAGCGCAGGAAATTGCTCCGCGCAACATCACCGTCAATTGCGTGGCGCCGGGGTTCATCCAGTCGGCGATGACCGACAAACTGAATGACAAACAGAAAGACGCAATCATGGGAGCAATTCCCATGAGGCGCATCGGCGACGGCGCCGAAGTGGCGGCTGGAGTCCTGTTCCTTGCGTCGAACGAGGCAAGCTACATCACCGGGCAGACGCTGCACATCAATGGCGGCATGGCGATGATATGATATGACGCGACGCCGCGATCGCTGCCTGCGCATGAAAGGTTTCAGTTTGGGCTTTGCGCCCGGAAGAAACCGTGTTAAGGGCCGCATCCAGTGTTGTTTGCGCCCGTAACGGCGCGGGCGATATCCCGGATTTCTGGGGAAATCAAAGGCTTGTATTTTGACGGTGCTCATGCGCCGAATTATAAGGTGCTTTGAGCTTGAATGAGTGAATGCATGCCGCTATCCAAGGCATAGCAAAACGTATAGGGGTCGAGGATACCGACATGAGCGATACCGCAGAACGCGTTAAGAATATTGTAGTCGAGCATCTTGGCGTTGACGCCGAGAAAGTGACGGAAGGGGCAAGCTTCATCGATGATCTTGGCGCCGATTCCCTGGATACTGTTGAACTGGTCATGGCTTTCGAAGAAGAGTTCGGTGTCGAAATTCCGGACGACGCCGCCGACACTATCCTGACTGTTGGCGACGCGATCAAGTATATCGAGAAGTCCCAAAATTAACCGGATCGGCGGTGCACAGCCTGACAGCAAGTCAAATCCGAAAATTTGATCATGATCTGAAGGCTTTGCGCCACAGCCCGGTTTTTCCGGGCTGTATTGTCTTGTCAGCCGTAATAACTGGCGCCGCGCCGCGGCTGATACGCGTTCATCAGAGCGTAATGTAAGACATAGGGAGGGCAACACATGCGTCGTGTTGTAATTACGGGAACCGGAATGGTTTCCCCTCTTGGCGATGGCACGGAGGTCAGCTGGCGCAGGCTCCTGGCCTCCGAAAACGCTGCCGCGAAGATTGAAGCGTTCGAGGTTGACGACCTGCCGGCGAAGATTGCTTGTTCGATCCCCAAGGGCGACGGTTCGAACGGCACTTATGATCCCGACAAATATATGGAGCCGAAGGAGCAGCGAAAGGTCGATCCGTTCATCGTTTATGCGATGGCGGCGGCGGACCAGGCACTTGCCGACGCCGACTGGTTTCCGCAATCGGACGATGATCAGATTGCAACGGGCGTGCTGATCGGCTCCGGGATCGGCGGCCTTCAGGGCATTATTGAAGCCGGCTACACACTACGCGACAGGGGGCCGCGCCGGGTCTCTCCATTCTTCATTCCAGGTCGGCTGATCAACCTCGCCTCTGGTCAGGTTTCCATCAAGCACAAGCTGCGCGGGCCGAACCATTCGGTGGTCACCGCGTGTTCTACGGGCGCGCACGCGATCGGCGATGCCAGCCGACTGATCGCGCTCGGTGACGCCGACGTGATGGTGGCGGGCGGGGCGGAATCGCCCATCTGCCGTATCGCGCTTGCCGGATTCGCCGCTTGCAAGGCGCTATCTACCGATTACAACGATGAACCACAGCGCGCCTCGCGGCCTTACGATATCGACAGGGACGGTTTCGTAATGGGCGAGGGCGCTGGCGTCGTCGTACTCGAGGAGCTGGAGCACGCAAAGGCGCGCGGCGCAAAGATCTATGCGGAAGTCATCGGCTACGGCCTTTCAGGCGACGCATTTCACATCACCGCGCCGGCCGAGGACGGCGAGGGCGCCTATCGGTGCATGTCGAGCGCGTTGAAGCGCGCCGGCATAGAAGCCTCCGACATCGACTACATAAACGCCCATGGTACGTCGACAATGGCTGACACGATCGAACTTGGAGCGGTCGAGCGCGTTGTGGGCAAGGCGGCCTCCGGCATTTCCATGTCGTCGACAAAATCGGCCATTGGACATCTGCTGGGCGCGGCGGGCGCGGTCGAGGCGATTTTCTGCACACTGGCGATACGGGACAATATCGCGCCTCCGACGCTGAATCTCGACAATCCGGCGGTTGAGACCGAGATCGATCTCGTTCCGAAGGTCGCGCGGAAACGCGAGATCAATGTTGCTTTGTCGAATTCTTTCGGCTTCGGCGGCACCAACGCCTCGCTTGTGTTACGGCGTTATGCAGGTTAACAAACGACGTGCGGATCAGCCATCAATTGCCACAATCCTGTATTTTATTGCGTGCTGTAACAGTGTGGTGATTCCCAATTTAGAGGTTTCAAGGTGAACGACGGCAGAAGTTCAGGACGAGGCGCCGGCTATGGGCCCACAATTGACGGCGGACCAGTCCTTCCACGCACCGCAAGCCAGTCGTTGAAGCCGGAAGAAGCGCCACAGCCGCCGAAACGTTCCAGGCGCGCGCGTAGCCAGTTCGTCGTTTTCCTGAACTTTCTGATGACCCTTGTCGTCGTGCTGCTGATCGGCGCGGCGATTGCGGTCTATTATGGCAAGCTGAAATTTGATGAAAGCGGCCCGCTCGGCCGGAATACAGAGTTCCTTGTCCGTCAGGGTTCAAGCGTCAAGGAGATCGCCGATCTTTTGGCGCGACGCGACATCATCTCCAATTCACTGATTTTCCAGCTCGGAGTGCGGACATACATGCCGGACGATTCCCTGAAGGCTGGCGAGTATCAGATCAAGGCCGGGTCTTCGATGCGGGAAATCATGGATCTCCTCCGGTCCGGCAAATCCATTCTGTATAGCGTCACAGTTCCCGAAGGCCTGACGGTTCAACAAATCATTCAGAGGCTCAGTGAAAACAGCCAGTTGACCGGCGATCTTCCGAAAGAACTGCCGCCCGAAGGCTATCTGCGCCCAGAAACATACAAGTTCACCCGCGGCACCACCCGTCGCGAGGTTCTTGAGCAGATGCACAAGTCCCAGACGGCGCTGATCGACGAAATCTGGAGCCGGCGCAGCGATGACCTGCCGATCAGCACAAAGGAAGAATTCGTGACGCTCGCTTCTATCGTCGAGAAAGAGACGGGCCGCGCGGATGAGCGTTCAATGGTGGCGTCAGTATTCCTGAACAGGCTTGATCGCGGCATGCGCCTGCAATCCGACCCGACGATAATCTATGGCATCTTCGGCGGAGCCGGAAAGCCATCCGACAGGCCGATCTATCAGTCGGATATAGAAAAAGTAACGCCCTACAACACTTATCAGATCAATGGTCTGCCGCCGACGCCGATCGCAAATCCCGGCAGGGCTGCGCTTGAGGCTGTCGCGAACCCGTCGAAGACGGGCAATCTCTACTTCGTGGCGGACGGCTCGGGCGGGCATGCATTCTCTGAAACGCTTGAACAACACAATGCAAATGTCAGGCGCTGGCGCCGGATTGAAGCCGAGCAGGCGAAAGAAGCGGAAGCGACCGCCGGAGATGGGCAGTAATTGCATTCCCTCCGTCCCGGCGTTCAAGCAAAACGCCGGCTGTCCCGCGGTGCAGGATCTTTTAGCCTGCAGTTCGTCTCTGTTCGGTACCTCTTAAGGGCTCCGCGTGTGGTGGGAATTCTTTATGAAAGCTGGGGTTTTAGCCGCTGCTGAAGGGGTGCGTAGCTGTTGCTTGCCTCCCGAACCTCGTAAAGTGGCCTCGGAGAAATAAAGAATAACGATTCGGAATGCAGGCGCCGGCGCTGGCTCTGAAGCGCCGCATAACTGGTAGAGCCATGACGATACAATCGATGACCGGCTTCGCCCGACAGGAAGGCGTCTGTGGAACGCTCCGCTGGTCCTGGGAGGTGCGGTCCGTCAATGGTAAGGGGCTGGATTGCCGAATACGCCTTCCCGTCGGCTATGATCGGCTGGAGCCGATGGTTCGTGAAGCGTTGAAGAACGGGTTCCAGCGCGGGAATATTCAGGCGACTTTGACGCTCACGCGTGAAGGTCAGGCTGTTCAGGCTGTCATCAATCAGGAAGCGTTAGACGCCATCGTCAGGATGATTGAGAGCCTGGGCGACAGGATAGAGGCTGCGCCGCCGCGTTGGGACGGTCTTCTCAATATTCGCGGCGTGCTCGAACTCAAGGAACCCGATCTCGATTCAGAAACTCTCGCAGCGGAGCAGGGCGCAATCCTCGAGGGGCTAAACCTCGCAATCAGCGATCTGCGGGCGGCGCGGCTTGCCGAGGGCGGGAAAATCGCCGCATATGTGGAAGCAAAGGTCACCGAAATTCATTCGCTTGCGGTTCGTGTAGACGAAGATCCGTCGCGAACTCAGGCGGCGATTGGCAAGAGGCTGGCGGAACAGGTGTCGCTTCTGCTGAATAGCGGCGCCGAACTCGATATGAACCGCATTCACCAGGAAGCGGCTATGCTTGCATCGAAGGCTGATCTTCGTGAGGAGATCGACCGGCTTTACGCTCATGTCGAGGCCTGCAGGCGCCTGCTTGAGGAGACAGGACCTGTAGGGCGCAAGCTCGATTTCCTGGCGCAAGAGTTCAACCGCGAAGCCAACACGATCTGCTCCAAGTCCAACGCCGCGTCAGTCACTGCGATCGGGCTGGAACTGAAGGTGATCATTGATCAGTTTCGCGAGCAAATTCAGAATCTGGAGTAGCGCTGTGACAACCGATCGGAGCAGCACCGGTATCAAGCGTCGTGGTTTGATGCTTGTCCTTTCCTCCCCCTCCGGCGCTGGCAAATCGACGATTGCCCGCACTCTTCTCGAACACGATGCCGATTTGAAGCTGTCCATCAGCGTTACCACGCGTCAGCGACGCGGCAGCGAGATAGACGGCGTCCATTACCGTTTTGTCTCTGAATCGGAATTTGCGAGAATGCGGGACACGGACGCGTTGCTCGAATGGGCGGAAGTTCACGGAAACTTCTACGGAACTCCTCGGGAACCGGCTGAAATTGCGTTGGCCGCAGGCCGCGACATGCTCTTCGACATCGATTGGCAGGGCGCTCAACAATTGCTGGACAAGATGGCGGCTGACGTGGTTTCCATCTTTATCCTGCCGCCCTCGCTTGGCGAATTGCGTTCGCGGCTGAAGAGGCGCGCCGAGGATACGGATGAAGTGATCGAAAGACGTCTCGCCAATGCGTGCGAGGAAATACGTCACTGGATGGACTATGATTTCGTGGTGGTCAATGACGATCTCGACCAGGCCTATTCCTCGGTGAAGGCGATTGTCCAGGCTGAACGTCTGCGCCGAGATCGTCGGCCAGGACTGTTCGATTTTGTTTCCGGGCTTCTTGAAGAAAAGCCCAGCTGAGCCCTGCAGTTTGGGACGTTAAACGTCGAGCGCCTGTATTTATTCTTTGCAGTAATAATTGCCGTATTTGCAGTAATAAATGCGGCTGAGCATGGCGGCGGCCGTTGTTTCCATGCCATTCGGCGTGTCCGGAAACATTTGGTTGCAAAACTCATTTAGCGAAAAACTTCCAGACATGTGTTGA
This sequence comes from Flavimaribacter sediminis, assembly GCF_019492055.1. Lineage (GTDB taxonomy): Bacteria > Pseudomonadota > Alphaproteobacteria > Rhizobiales > Rhizobiaceae > Flavimaribacter > Flavimaribacter sediminis. The sequence goes on from NZ_JAICBX010000004.1 coordinate 356,804, forward strand.
TCAACGCTGGATACGTTTTTGATCTACTTTGCGGGCTTATTAGGAGCGTTCGGCCATACTAAATCCGACAACGCTATTGCTTCAATGAGTGTCAGGATTTAGCACAAGATATGCGTTTTTGCGGGACACAAATCCAGGCTGACGGATTCTTGGGCGCCCAGCAAAAACAGTTGTAAGAAACCCCGGGAAAAATATCAAAAATGATCATCAGTGACACTTACGGCTTTGCATTTGTTCACATACCCAAATGCGGAGGTAGCACCGTTAAACATGTCATAAGCAGCTATAATGAGACAGATTTGCCCATCGTGGGCATACATGAGCATCCAGCGTTGGGAAGACTCGATTACGCACATATTCCTCTGGAAGTTTTAAGAGAACATTTCGCCAAGGAATTCTCAAAGATTGAACAATACAAAGCGTTCGCTCTGGTGCGTGATCCACGAGAACGCTTTTTCTCCGCTCTGTCTCAAAATCAAAGAATGTTTTCCGGAACCGACATTACGACAATGGCTAGTAGGGATGTTATCCGGCAATGCGAAAAGGTCTGTAACTATCTGCAAACTTTGAACGGATTCTGCGATCCAGAGAGGATACATTTTGAGAAGCAATCCCGATACCTGGATCTTGACGACAAGCGGGTAGTTGACGTCGTACTGCCTTTGCACCGCCTTGACCTTCTAGTCGCCGGGATCGGAGACAGTGTTCATCGGAAGCTGAAGATAGGAGCCCCAGTCAATCAAACACGTATAAAAAGGTTCGGTCTTCGGAAGTCATTGGCAGATAAAAACGACAAGATATATGTAAAAATTCGAAGATCAAAAATAATACCATTATTTATTAAAAAAATAGCAACAAATATAATGTACACAGAGTTCGATCATAAAATATATATAAATGAAATGCCTACAGAAATAATATCATTCATTGATCAATATTACAAAGAAGATGCGGTAATATATCAGAACGCTTTGCAGACTCAGGAAAGATGGACTTTGCAAGCTTGACCTGTGGCAGACGCAAGAGTGCAGAATTCCTCCACCGATAGGGTTTCGGCTCTCCTTTGCGGATCGATGCCGGATTGCGTAAGAAGCGTCTCTCCGCCAAGCGCTTTCAGGCTTTGGCGAAGCATCTTGCGCCGCTGACCGAAAGCAGCCTGCGTTACCCGTTCCAGCGCAGAGACATCGCATTGCAGCGGTTTGTCCCTTGGATGAAGCTGGACTATGGACGAGGTGACTTTCGGTGGCGGCGTAAAAGCCTGGGCGGGGACGTCGAAAAGCAGGCGGGTCTGACAACGCCAGCTGGCAAGCACCGACAGCCTGCCATAAGCGCTTGCGCCGGCTTCGGCGATGATACGCTGCGCCACTTCGCGTTGGAACATCAGCGTGAGCGACTCATAGTATGGCGGCCAGGGCTCGGCGGTTAGCCAGTCGACAAGCAGGCGAGTGCCGATATTGTAAGGCAGGTTCGCGACGATCTTTACCTTGCAGGCATCGAGGTCCTGCTGCCGAAATTCCAGCGCATCGCCTTCAATGACGCGCAGTCGGCCGGGATAGCGGTTCGCAATCTCGGCAAGCGCTGGAAGACAGCGGCTGTCCCTTTCGATCGCGATCACACGGTCGGCGCCTTCGGCAAGCAAGGCGCGCGTCAGGCCGCCGGGGCCAGGACCGACCTCAATGACCGTGCGACCTTCAAGTGGGCCGGCTGCTCGGGCGATTTTCGCCGTCAGATTGAGATCGAGCAGAAAGTTCTGACCAAGAGATTTGCGCGCGTCGAGCCCGTGACGCGCTATGACGTCGCGCAGCGGCGGCAGATCGTCAATCGCCGACATGGCGCTGCTTTCGCTGGTGCGCCGCCATGCGGGCGGCAAGTTTCATGGCTGCAAGAAGGCTACCCGAATGCGCCTTGCCGGAGCCGGCAATATCGAAAGCCGTTCCATGATCGGGAGAGGTTCGGATGAACGGCAGCCCCAGCGTCGTGTTGACGGTATCGTTGAACGCCAGCGCCTTGGCCGGAATAAGCGCCTGATCATGATACATGCAGAGCGCAGCGTCATAGTCGCGCCGCGCCTCTGCATGAAACATAGTGTCAGCGGGAAGGGGGCCGAATGCATTCACGCCCTGGGCGCGCATTTCCGCTATGGCAGGTGCGATGATCGCGAGATCCTCGGATCCGAACGATCCGGATTCTCCGGCATGCGGATTGAGACCGGCGACGGCGATGCGCGGTTTGGATATTCCAAAGCGGGATTCCAGATCGCACGACGTTGTCAGGCCTGTCTCGACGATAAGATCGGTCGTCAATTGCTCTGGCACTTTTCGTAGCGGGATATGAATGGTCACCGGTACGACATTCAGATCTGGGCCGGCCAGCATCATCACTGGCATATGCGCTTCGTCTGTGTGCTGTTTTGCGAGTTCCGCCAGGTATTCCGTATGGCCGGGAAATCCAAATCCGGCGTCGTAGAGGATCGCCTTGGCTATCGGGTTGGTGACAATCGCTGCGGCCTTGCCGGACATCGTCAGATCAACGGCGCGCCGGATCGCTTCCAGAATTGCTTCTGCATTGTTTCGGTCAGGTTTGCCGGGTTTAGCTAAAACTTGATTTTCGAGAGGCAGTACTGGCAACGCCTCGGCCTGCGACAGAACGTCGGACACCTGGTCTATTTCGCTAACTGCAATTTCCGCATTCAGCAGTTTTGCGCGCTCCGCCAACAATGTGGGAGAGCCGAGTACGGCAAAAGGCGGCAGGTCGAGCTGCGCGCGGCGACGCCATAGATCGATCGTTATGTCAGGTCCGATCCCGGCGGGATCGCCCATTGTAACGACAAGGGGCAGGGATGTCGCTTTCATCGATCCTCACCCGATTGAACGGGGCCGTCGGGTCACCGGTCAGTGATAGGATATGCGCGCCTTTTCCTGCAACTCCTTCAGGAACTTCTCGCTGTTGGCGTTGCTCTCGCCACTATCCTGTTTTTCGCTGCGAAACACCATCTCGGCGGCAAGGTCGTCGGACACTTGTCTCGCGCGGCACACGGCGATGAATTCCACGCCCTGTTCTGTCACCTGAACCGGAGTTGTGCCGCCTTCCGGTGTCTTTTCGACCGCAGCTTTCCAGTTCTTCGGCAATTCCGGCTGCATGACGCGCCCAAGGTCGCGCACAGAAACATCCAGTAGACCCTTGGCGAACTCATGGCTCGAATCGCACCCCACAAACCGGCTGCGCATATTGGAAGCCTCTTTCTTCCGCCGGTTCAGGATGGCGCTGCGCTTGGATTGCGGAACAACAAAAATGACCTGTTGAAGGATATATTCGGTTGTGGTGGGTTTTTCGCCTCCACGCTCAAGCATATTCTTGACCAGTTCTTCCGTCGACATACGCCCCCCGGAAGTAGAGAATCTTGCCTCGACCAATTTAGGCCAGGTCATTTGGGTCTTGATAAATTCCTTGAAATGGTCCGCTCCAACACCGGTTTGGTCGAGAGCCTTTTCCATCTGCTTGTCGGACATCTTGTTGCCCTTGGCGAAACGGGTGAATGCTGCATTAACCTGCGCGTCGCTGATGTTGTAACCAAGCCGATCGGCCTCGCTCAATTTGAGCGCCTGTTCGATCATCTGCTCCTTGGCTTTTTCTTTCAAATTGCCCTTTTGCCTCTGCAATTGCAGGAGCTTTGACCGACGCTGCAGATCTAGCGTCGTAATAACCCTGTCATTCACCACGATTGCGATCTTGTTGGCGATTGCGGTTCCGCCATGGAAAAGCGACGCCGCAACTACGGCGATGAGGAGCGCCAGGCGAATCCCTCCGGCCGATATCTCCCTTTTGAGACCGATTGTCATTGTCCGTTTCCTGTTTAATCTGGTGTGTCAGTGTACGCGTGATCCGGTATTATGTGTCAATTACACAACGTTTTGGCACAATAAAGACACATGAAGGTCCAAAATGTTCAAATTTAAACGCCCGGCGGCGTTGCTCGGACTACCGGTTTTGCGATTTTTCCGTCAGTAGACCGTGGTGAACGGAGACGAACCGATGTCGTCATTGTCCCACAGTTTGCTGTCATAGCCGACATCTTCTCCTCTGCCGAAATTGAAGTCACCCAGCGTTCTCAGGCTGATTTTTACTCCAATGCTCCAGTCGACCGCTTCGTTATCATCACGCGTCTGAGTATAGGCCAGTGAAATGGCCGTGCATTCGTCGTCATAGCCGAAGCCCAAGGTATTGTTGGTGATGATATCGTTTTCGAGATCCCATTCGATGGCGCCGAAGGCCCGCCAATTTTCGGCGAACCGCATCGACGCAGCTCCCTTGAATTCATGACGATAGGTGTCCGTACCGTAACCAGGTTGCGGGACAACCGAGGTGTAGGAGATAGCCGTGCTGAAATTGCGTCCAGAATAGGATCCACCAACGTCGACGCGCTGAAGGCTGAAATCGGCTTCGTCGAAACGCCCCTGAGTAGTGAATGTGAGACCGTTCGGCAGATCAAGTCCGATTCCGCCGACATAGTCGGAACGCGCCGTTTCAAGGCCGGAAGAGGAGCCGACATTCACGAGGTCGTCGGTTGCGAAGGAGTTCAGGCCGGCAAGCTGGAAGGATTGACCAAACACGCCGCGCAGCGACATGCCGTTGTCAAACGTTCCTGTGTAACGAATGCCGAGATTGGCCCTTGTTCCGCCTTCTATGCGGTCATACCCGGAGAACTTGTCCTGTTCAAACAGGTTCGTGGCGTCAAAAATAAAGCTTTGCGCGTCCTCGTTCGGCAGGCCGCCTGCATATTGCTCGTCGGGCCGCACGAAAATCTGTGCAATTGGCTCCACGATATGCGAGCTGTGCTCCGTCGAGAACAGAATTGGATAGCGCGCCTCAAGACCGGCGGTCGCCATGTAGCGGCCGACGGTGTTGGAGTTGACGAACGGGCCAGGGTAGGTCAGCGGCGGGTCAACATCGAGAAAATTTACGTCGCCGCGCAGACCGAGGATGGGCGTAAGCAGAAGACCGATATCGGTGTAGAACGTCCGGCGCCAGTCGAGTTCGGTTGTCAGACGCGTATTTGTTCCTTTCACGCCGCGATAGGCGTCATAGAAGGGATATTCTTCTGCTTCGCGGCGCGTCAGGCTCAGAATATTGGCGTCGAAGCTAAGCTCCCCGCCTGCCATAGGCTGATCGAATGTCTTGTGGTAGTCGAGCGAAGGGTGAACAATCGGCTGCTGCTCTTCCGCTATGTTCTGCGGATTTATCGACTGAACGTCGTAGTAGAAGGCGCGCAAATCAAAGAAGTTTCGCCCTTCAAGCCCCGTCAGATACACAGTGGACGGCACAGTGCGGTTACGATAACCCTCGATCCCGTATGTGTTCGAGAAGCTCTTGTCGCTCTGGAGCATGACGTTCCATCCAAAAATCCAACGTGGATTGATTCGGAAGTCGCCCTTTGAAGCAATCATGCCGCGCGCGTCATTCTCAGCGTCAACGGTTCCCTCTTCAAAGGCTCCGCTGTTGAGCTGATAGATTCCGGCAGCCGTCAGCACATGCGCGCCATTGTCGAATTGCCTTCGAAACTCTGCCTGGCCCAGGAAACCCTGCTGTGTATAGCCGGTTACCTGGATGGTGACGTCGCTTCGCGGTCCCGTCACCAGAAAATAGGGGACAGTTAGCCCGAAACCGAGTTCACTGCTGAACTGGAAATTTGGCGTGAGAAATCCGGATTTGCGTTCGACTGTGTGATCAGGCACCTGCAGCGTTGGAATATAGGCGATAGGCATTCCGAACAGTTCGAACCGTGCGTGCTGCAGGGTGATCGTCTGTGTCTGGCCATTCTGGATAACTCGCCGCGCCTTGACCTGCCACAAGGGCGCCTTGTCGCTTTTCGGCTTGTCTTGGCACACTTCGCAAGCAGTGTAGACGCCGTTGTTGAAGACAGCCTGATCGCCGCCGATCCTCTGTGCGCTGTCTGCCACGATATACGTGTCGTCGGGAGTTTCGATTCGCAGCGCATTGACAAACCCGTCGGCGAAATCATCCGTGACGTCGAGTTCCTGGGCGTAGATGACATTGCCGCTCGGCTCGATCAGTTCGATATCGCCATAAGCTTTCAGTCGTCCGGAATTCTGATCGTAGACCAGTCGTCGGGCGACCATCTTGTATTTGTCGTAGTCGATCTGGACATTGCCCGAAGCAGTAATGATCTGATTGTCGTAGTCGTAGACGAGTTCATTGGCCGTCAGGATAAGACGGGCGTCGGGAGACACATTGATGTTGAGACCGGAACCGGAATTGGGTGGACTCTGCGCGATAGCCGGATGTATTGCGACCGAGCCCCCCAGAATAGCGGACAGCGCGGTAACCAAGCCGACGATACGCATACTCTTCCTTTCGCGGCTTCTCGACAAATCCACTACCCATCCTCCTTGTGGAGAAGAACTGTTACTCCAAGCGCCATCGCAACGATAACAGGCAGCCATGCTGCAACAAAAGGTGGCACTGTCCCCGCCGTTCCGAAAGCTTTCGCCAGAACAGATACGACATAAAGCAGAAACCCGGCCAAGATGCCAGCCAAAATGATCCCGACCGATTGTCCGAACCGTATAAATTTGAGTGAAACGGTTGCGGCGATCAGGGTCATTGCAACGAGAAGTAATGGTAGCGCAAGCAGGGATTGATACTGCATGGCGAATGCATTCGCGCCCAGACCGAATGAGCGCGCCACCTCGATTTTGTCGGGCAGTTCGAAGAAGGAAACAGCTTCGGGCGCGGCAAGTGATTCTTCCACGGCTCTTGGATTGAGATTGGTTTGGATTACGGCGCTCTTGATTTCCGCCGGCCCCGGACCTGAGACGCGTTTGACGTTGGACAGGACCCATTGACCATCCTGAAGTTCAGCCGTCTCGGCGTCCAGTCTCTCAATAATATCGCCTGCCTCGTTGAACCGAATGAACTTTGCGCCGCCCAGCAGCAGGCCGCGCTCTGCAATGGTTTCAGCTCCTATGATCGTGACGCCCTCATTGGTGCGCTGACGCAGCCACGGCGTGCGTTCGATTTCGCCGACTGTTCCGCGCTGCATGCCGAGGGAAACCTCGTATCCGTGCACGATCGCAAGGGCCCTTGCGGAAAGCGGGTTGATTGCGGTGATCAGAAACACGCCGATGAGCAGGCTCGCCACGCACAGCGGCGATAGAAACTGCCAGGCTGATACGCCGGTCGAGCGGGCGACGACCAGTTCGTAGCGTCTATTGAGCATCAGAAGCAGCGTCATTGCAGAGAACAGAATGACGAAAGGCGCCGTGACCTGGATGATTCCGGGTAGCCTTAGAATCGAAAGCTTTATGCCAAGGCCGATGGTGTAATTTTCATGTCCCGATATGCGGCTGGCGAATTCTGTGAAATCAACGAGGAAGATCAAAGCGACCATTCCAAGAACGAACCAGCCGGTTACGACAAGGTAGCGTCGAAAGAGATAACGCCAAAGCGTGAGGCCCATCATGACGCGCTCCTCCCGCCATAGCTGTCGATGAGCCGAAACCGGACGAGCAGGGGACGCGCGATCCGCATCGCAAACGCCGCAAGGCTGGTTGCGCCGTCAATGAGGAATTGCGGTGTGCGAAAGGTTATGTTGGTCAGGATCAGGGATCCGAAGGTCACGATGCCCCCCGCCGGAATCGCGTAGCAAAGGATCATGTAGATGACATCCCTGCCGGATTTGTCTGTGACAAAATATCCCAACCCACGCAGGAAGAAGCCGATCGCCGCGGCGAAGATCATGCTCCAGATCTGTTCGCTCCTGTGGGAATGCGCCTTGCCGAGAAAATAGATCGTGATCAGGGCAAAGAGAACCGGATAGAGCCATTCCGAGAACCGTCTGTTTATTTCCGAATAATAGTTCTGCGGCCTTCTCTGATAAATCGCGTCGTTGGGATCGGGATTGAACAGATACGCCGTGGTCCGTTCCTTGGGATAGTAGAAGGCGGCGCTGGACTGACTGTCGCCGATCAGACTGAGATCAAAGGCGTATGTGGCGAACTTGATGACTGACACGTTGCCGTCTGCCTTGATTTTCCTGTGCAGTTCACCGTCCGACATCACCAGGAAGTTCTTGCCTTCGCTTTCGATGAAGGCGCCGTATTTCGCGTAGTAGACCAGTTCTGTCGCCGGATCTCTCTCGTCTGAGAGGAAGATGCCGCCAAGCGACCCGCCGGCTAGCTTGTCGGCCACATGGACGTACAGGTTGTTCTGCAGCTTGTGAAATATGCCCGACTGGACAGCGACCGAGAGCAGATCTGTCCGCGCCTCGACCAGAAGGTTCCTGAGATTTCGGTTGGCCCAAGGCTCGGCATAGAGGCTGGTCGCAAGCGAAGCCAGAGACATCAGCATGGCGAGTATCAGGATCGGTTTTGCAGTCAGCATCCTGGAGCCGCCGGACGCCTCTATTACCGGCAACTCGGAGTCACCGTTCATTGTGCTGAGCGTCTGCGAAGCGCCGAGCATCAATGCGAACGGCGTGACCACAACCAGCATGGACGGAATCAGCAAACCTGCAAGCCGAAGAAAGGTCATTAGCGACTGACCGGTCGAACTCATCAGGTTCACATGGATCAGAACCTGCGTGATCATAGCGATCGCCGTGGTGACGAGGAGGGTGGCGACTGTCAGCAGTAGGACCCTGCGGAATATATAGCGTTCAATCAGATTCATGCAGTCCGGCTTCCGGATCCCGCCGCTTCTCTTTTCTCAGATCATCGCCACTATAGGGAACTATACCTAATGAGCGACCAATACACATAGTAAACAAATGGTTAAGCCCAAAACTCCGGATTTCTTGTATTTCATGCAATTGTGCACACGGAATTGGCTCCTGTGTGGCGCCTGTGTGACACGGTCGGGCGTGCAGGCCTTGCTTATTGTCTGTGAAAACGTCAACAACATGACAAATCGATCCCGGCGCTCGTTGCGGTCTACGTGGTTCGGAATATATTCATGAGCGAACCATCATTGGAGAAATTATGACCAAGCAAGTGAATATCACCTTCTCGAAATCGGCAAAGCTCAATGGCGGACTGGCGGTTATGCTCTGTGCAAAAGGGGGCGGACTTGTCACAAACGCCAGCGAAGTGGATCCGGCCGACGTTTCGAAGAAGGCGATGACCATCTCCGCCTTTGAGGGCAAACCCCTGGCGACGCTGGAGGTCATGGCGCCGGAAGCCAGCAAAGCCGACCGTTTCAGCCTCCTTGGAATTGGAGATCCGGGAAAGGTGGAGAGCCACGACTGGCTGAAGCTGGGCGGCGTGGCGTTCGCCCAGTTCAGGAACAGTGAGAAGGTGACGGTCTACACCGACATGCCGGATATGGACATTTCGGGCGAGGTCGTCGCGAACATGGCCATGGGCATGTTGCTTCGCGCCTATAATTTCGACGTCTACAAGACACGAAAGAAGGGCAACGGGAAAGACAAGTCGCCGAAGAAATATTCGGTGACGATCGTCACGCGGGCCGCTTCCGTCGCAAAGAAGGCCTTTGAAGACCTCAAGGCGATCGAACAGGGCGTGGCGCTCGCCAGAAACCTGGTCAACGAGCCGCCGAATATCCTTGGGCCGGTCGAATTCGCGGACAAGGCCGCGGCGTTGGCAGAACTCGGCGTCGAGGTTGAAATCCTCACCGAAAAGGAAATGAAAAAGCTTGGCATGGCTGCGCTGCTCGGCGTCGCCCAAGGCTCCGTTCGACCGCCGCGGCTTGCAATCATGCAGTGGAAGGGCGGCAAGGAAAAGCAAAAACCCATCGCCTTTATCGGCAAGGGCGTTGTGTTCGATACGGGCGGTATTTCGCTCAAACCCGGCGCCGGCATGGAGGACATGAAGGGCGACATGGGCGGCGCCGCAGCCGTGATCGGTCTGATGCATGCGCTTGCCGCGCGCAAGGCGAAAACCAATGCCATCGGCATTCTCGGACTGGTCGAGAACATGCCGGATGGAAACGCGCAGAGACCAGGCGACATAGTTACCTCGATGTCCGGCCAGACCATCGAAATCATCAATACGGACGCCGAAGGCCGGCTCGTCCTGTGCGACGCGCTGTGGTACTGTCAGGATCGCTTCAAGCCGGAATTCATGATCAATCTCGCGACCTTGACCGGCGCCGTCATTGTGGCGCTCGGCCACCATCATGCAGGTCTGTTCTCCAACAACGACGAATTGAGCGAGCGGTTGACGCAGGCAGGTTTGTCGACGGAGGAGCGTGTCTGGCGCATGCCGCTCGGCCCCGATTACGATAAACTCATCGATTCCAAGTTTGCCGACATGAAGAATACCGGAGGGCGCTCGGCAGGAGCGATTACCGCCGCGCAGTTCCTTCAGCGTTTTGTCAACGATGTTCCCTGGGCTCATCTTGATGTCGCCGGCACCGCCATGGGATCGCCCAATACGGAGATCAACCGCTCCTGGGGATCTGGCTATGGCGTGCGGCTTCTGGATGAACTGGTAAGAGCCAATTACGAAAGCTAGAACATTTGGCGGAACTGCTTTTCTATCATCTGACGGAGTCCCGCCTGGAGGAAGCCCTGCCGCCGCTGCTCGAGAAGAGTCTCGGGCGCGGTTGGCGCGTTGTCGTTCAGACGGGATCGGATGAAAGGCGGGATGCGCTCGACCAACTCCTCTGGACCTGGCGAGACGACAGTTTTCTGCCGCATGGCGTCGAATCAGCGGAACACGCGAATATGCAGCCGGTGCTGCTGTGCAACAGCCATTCCAACGCCAACAACGCAAGTGTGCGGTTTCTGGTCGACGGCGCGGAACCGCCGGATCTCGTTTCTTACGACCGGGCCGTTTTCATGTTCGATGGCCACGACCAGGAACAACTTGAGGCTGCCCGCGGGCAATGGAAGCAGCTGAAGGGCGCAGGCCATGATTTGACCTACTGGCAGCAAACCCCGGACAGGCGCTGGGAGCGCAAAGCCTAAGCGGCGGCCTCTCGCTTTAATTCGCTTCCGGTGGGCGCGTGACGAGGACGAAGTCCGTGCCGCGGTCTGTCGTTTCGCGACTGAGGCCCTCATCGGATATCGCCAGTGACGAGCCGGCGACGATCATGCCGTTGATCTGCTCACGAATTGTCGGCGGCATGACGATACGGTCTAGCGCTTCCGCGGTATCCGACGACACGGATGTTTTACCATCCTCGGAAAAGACGATCTCGGACAAAATCGACTTTTTCGGCTGGTCGGGAAGGGAGAGGCTTTGCCAATATATCATGTCGTCGCCCGGTGTTTCGGCAAGGGCGGTCAGAAAATGCGCGCCCAACGGTCTTTCCGGTTCGGTTATATCTACCGGAGCGTCGAACACTGATTTGAAGTTGCGGCGGACATAGACGTGGCCGCTCTTGAAAGAGCCGCGGCCCGAGGCTTCGTGCAGTTTCCTTGCTATATCCATGGAAAGCGTTCCGGTCGCATCGAGTTCCTGGCTCTTTTCAAAGCGGATGATGGCGCGACTGGTAGCAGGTCCCATCCAGCCGTCTTCCTTTCCCGCATTGAAGCCCAATTCATTGAGCATCACCTGGATGTCGCGTACGAGTTCGCGTCCGGTTCGCCGGGTAATAAGAATTCGCACAGGATCGGGATCTTCTTGCGCGAATTCCGGTTCCCTTTGCGCCGCCTCGCCGGGATCCCTGACGTCGATGCCGGATCTCAGCGAATAGTCCGAACCAACGTCGGCCTCAAAATGCGCGTTTGCCTCTGAACCGATCATATGAAGGGAAGCCTGTTCGACCAGCGAGGACATATTCGCTTTTTCCTGCGGATCTCCAGCAACCTCGGCCGCAGGTTCGACGGGCGGATAGAAGAGATTGTCGTGCGTGATTGGAAAAGGTGATTTCTCTTCACCGACGATAACGACATGCGCTCCAATATCCGTGTAACCGAAGAGCTGACGTGCAAATTTTCCCGGCAGTCGCACGCAGCCATGTGACGCAGGCTGATCGGGAACGCTGTCAGACTCGTGAAGCGCGACGCCGGACCATGTCAGGCGCTGCATGTAGGGCATTGGCGCCTGGCTGTAGATGTTCGACTTGTGATGACGGCGTTTTTCCAGAATGCTGAATACGCCCGTAGGCGTCCGGTGACCGTCTTTTCCGGAAGAGACGTTCGAGGTTTTCACAAGCTTGTCGCCCGAGAAGACCCTGATCGTCTGCTTGTCCAACGAAACGATCAAAAGGATAGGTTCGTCGGAACGATTGTCGGGATGAGACCATTCGATGACGTCTTTTTCGATTCCCGAGCGAGCATTCGCCCAGGATTCGTGAACACCAACGGAAAGATACGCCATCATTCCCGCGACTGGTGCGAGCGCCACGCCTCGGACAAAAAAATCAATTCTCACGGCAACCCCCTACAAAAAACCGCATCCACCAAAACAGACTACCTCGACCGGCGCGCATTGCCCCGTCTTTGCAAGGCCGAACATAACCTTATTAGAATAGTTGCATTAGTTTTCAGTAAATCAAGCGAATAACAGGAAAAACTTATGCCAGATGTATCTCAACTTCGCGTGAATTGAGGTTTCTAGTAAGCTTATGTTTCTCGGCCGTTTAGGTCTTGTTCCTGCCGTTATCTTCGCATTGCTTTGCCTTCAAACATTCCATAAACCTGTCCGAACGCCCATCGCAGGCGCTTGTTACAGGGGAGGCAAATCATAATGAGCAAGCCGGTTGAGTTCTATTACGACTTCGTAAGCAGCGCGTCCTATTTGGCCTATAAACGACTTCCGGCAATGCTGGAGAAAGCGGGCGGACACATCGTGTGGAAGCCGATGCTGCTCGGCGGTCTGTTCAAGGCAGTCGGGAACACAACGCCCGCCCATGTCCCGGCCAAGGGGCGCTGGATGTTCGAAGATCTCAGTCGGACGGCCGAGAAATTTGGCATACCGTTTTCCGTCAATCCGGCCTTTCCGCTCAATACAATTCTGGCCATGCGCGGTGTGATTGCAGCTGAAAAGCTCAATCCGGATTACGTGAAATCATACATGGACGTGATGTTCGATGCTTCCTGGGCGGAGGGCGGCGACCTCGGACGTCCCGAAGTCGTCATGGAGCTTATGGAGAAGGTTGACCTTCCGGCCCAGGAAATCGCCAATCTGGCGCAGGACCAGGCGATCAAGGACGAATTGCGGATAAATACCCAGGAAGCGGCTGAGCGCGGCGCCTTCGGAGCGCCGACTTTCTTTGTCGACGGTGAGATGCACTGGGGGCAGGATCGTCTCGACTGGGTCGTGGAAGCCGCCGCCAGATAACATCGGAAAGGTCTCGCGGAACGCTGAAAGGGTAATGACCGATGGATTTGGATTATGTCGTACCGATTTTCATCGTTCTCGCCTTTGTCCTGATCGGTCCGATACTCGGTACAGTCGCCTTCTTCCGCGTGCGGACTTTGCGGCGCGAGTTCGACGCATTCAAAGCCCAGTTCGGCGCGCTGCCGGACGTCGGACAAGGCGCCTTGGCGCGGGTCGCGGCAGAAAGAGCAGCCAAGCCGCCAACCGATAGCCACACCAACGATGCCTTGGAGCCCGAGCCGGAGGAATTCATCCCCCAGCCGCAGGAGGCCAGTGTCCATACGGCGGAGGAATCGAAGCCTGAGAAACCGCCCGACGCACCGTCTGCCGCTCAGGAGACGAAGCCAGACAGGAACTTCGAAGAAATCTTCGGAGCGAAATGGGCCGTTTGGATCGGCGGAATTGCCTTGGCGCTCGGCGGCGTCTTCCTCGTTAGATACTCGATAGAGCAGGGGCTTTTGGGGCCCGGCGCCCGAGTGCTTCTTGGAGCATTGTTCGCCATCGCCATGGCGGGAGCAGGCGAGTGGACGCGTCGGGCCGGCAATCAGTGGTCTTTCGCCCGATTTGAGTCAGCCAACATTCCTTCAATCCTGACTGCCGTCGGAACGCTCGCCGCCTTCGCGACCATCTTCGCGGCCTATGCCTTGTACGGTTTTCTGTCTCCCTTCATCGCATTCGCTGGCCTGACGACCGTCACGCTGCTGACCATGGCGGCCGCCTTGCTGCACGGTCCATTGCTGGCGGGGTTCGGTATTCTCGCAAGCTTTCTGGTTCCTTTCCTGGTCGCGACCGACAATCCAAGCACAATCGGACTGTCCGCCTATGCGCTGGCGGTCTCGATCTCGGCGTTCGGCGTCGCCCGCCTGAAATTCTGGCGCTGGATGGCGATCGTCGCCGCGCTCGGCATGGTGTTCTGGGGCATGGTTCTGCTGTTTTCTGCGGAGGACGGTTATCGGCCGGTGGTAGCCGCCTACGCCGTCATTTCGTGGGCGATTATATGCTTTGTATTCGTCGTCAGCCTTTATGATCGTTCGGTCGACGCGATCACCAGCCCCGATCACGCGGCGTGGCCGCTCCTGTCTCTTGCTTTGCTGCCGCTGCTCGGGCTGACGCCGGACCACGCCGATACGCTCAATGTAGTGATACTTGTCCTCATGCTTGGCGCGCCGATGTTGGTAGCGCAGGAATGGACGGCCTCACGCTACGTCGCCCCAGTAGCGGTTGTGATCGTGGCTCTCGGATATAGCGGTTGGGACATTGCGCTTGAAAGCCTGACAGAATGGCGTCTGCAGCCGGCGCCGGACGCCGCGCCGGCGCTTGATATGCTGCCGGGCTTCCAGCAGAAACTCTTGTCCACCTACGCCTTGCTTGGAGCAGGGCTGGGGATACTTGCCGTCCTTATGGGTATGCGGGGCTCTCTGTTTTCGACGGCGAGAATACCCGTCGCCATCGGCGGGGCATTTCTGCCGGTTCTCGTCGTCGCCGTCGCCTATGCGCGAATGGACGTCCTGCAGATTTCCTTCCGCTTTGGCCTGCTTGCAATCGTGCTGAGCGTTGCGCTTTTCGGGCTTGCTGACTTTCTGAAGCGACGATTGCCTGCGGAGACGTATGGACGTGACGGAGCGATCGCGGTGTGGCTCATAGCCTCTCTCTCCGCCTTTACGCTTGGTCTGTGCATGATGCTCGATCGCGGGGCGCTAACCGTTGCGCTTGGTCTGATGGCGCTGATTGTTGCTGTCGTCTATGTCCGTTATCCGCTGGTTTCGCTGCGGGTGGTCTCCATTTTGGCGGCGGCGTTGTGGGCGGCTCGGGTTGCCTGGGATCCGGCGATCGTGGGAGACGATCTTGGCGCGACACCGGTCTTCAACTGGCTGTTGCTCGGCTACGGCGCGCCGGCGGCCGGCTTTGTCGCGACAGCCTATCTTATAGGGCTTCGCGGTCGCGATATCTGGCTCGAAATCATGGAGGCGATCGCTACGCTCGCTGTCACCGTGACGCTGGCGCTTCTCGGGTTGCATGCGATCGACCCGGACAGCCTTTTCACAGCAATCGATACACTCGCCGAAGCCGCCATGCTCGCGGTGATTGGCGGCGGCATGGCGCTGGCGCTGCTACGCCTGCCGCGCACAGCCGCGAGCGTTACCCTTCAGCGTCTTTCGGAAGTCCTGGGCGCCGTTGGCATGGCGATCGCCGGTCTGGGGTTGCTCTTCGTCTACAATCCGCTTGTTACAGGTGAATGGATCGGCCAGAGTCTGTTCTTCAATGTGCTGTTGTTCGCTTATTTGCTGACGGCGCTTCCATACGGCGCATTGGGCTTCTTCAGTCTTGGTCGACGCCATCCCTATTACAGCCGATCCGCAGTCGCACTGTCTGGTGTGCTTTTCTTCGCGTGGATTTCTCTGACGATCCGACACGGTTTCCATCCGGGCCGGCTCACGGTGGGAGAGACTGGCGACGGCGAGTTATATATGTACTCTGCCGCCTGGCTGCTCATCGGCATCATCACGTTGCTTGCCGGGCTCGCCACAGGCATGCGCTATCTACGCATCATTTCCGGGGTCATCATTGTCGCTGTTATCGCGAAAGTGTTCCTGTTCGATATGGCGGCCCTGACCGGATTCCTCCGGGCCCTGTCATTCATTGGTCTGGGCGTCGTGCTGGTCGGCATCGGCCTTGTCTATCAACGCCTGTTGCGGAGTTCCGAATAGGGCGGCGCTGCGGTCATTCGGCCGCCATCGCCTCATCATACTCGGCTGAAAGCTCCAGCCATTCCTCCTCCGCCCTGGAAAGGCTGCGCTGCGCCTGATTGCGCTCTCGCGCCTTGTCGGCTGCGAGGCCGGGCGACCGGTCATAGATCGTCGGTTCGGCAAGCTCGGCGTCGAGTTTCTGAATCTGGATCTCAAGTCTTTCGGTCAAGGATTCGATTTCCTTGATCTTTCTCCGCAACGGCGCCAACTGCTTCCGGCGATCCGCCGCAGCCTTGCGCTGCTCCGATTTGGACAAACCGGGGTCGGAAATCTCCGGGTCGGTATCTGTCTTATCACCTTTGAGGATCAGCGTGCGGTAGTCGTCGAGATCGCCTTCATAGGGGCGCACCGTTCCGTGATTGACCAGCCATAGCCGATCAACGGTCGCTTCGAGCAAATGGCGGTCGTGCGAAATCACAATGACTGCGCCGTCATAGTCGTTCAGCGCTTCGACAAGTGCCGTGCGGCTGTCGATATCGAGATGGTTGGTTGGTTCATCGAGAATAATGAGATTTGGATGATCGAAGGCGGCGAGCCCCATGAGCAGGCGCGCCTTTTCGCCTCCGGACAGGTCGCGAGCCGCCGTTCCCATCTTCTCCGTTGAAAGCCCCATCTGCGAGACCCGGGCGCGCACTTTCGCTTCCGGCGCGTCTGGCATCCGGGCGCGGACATGATCGACCGCGCTTTCCGACGGCACAAGATCGTCGAGCTGATGCTGCGCGAAGTAACCGACTTTCAGGTTGGGCGCGCGCACCATGGAGCCTGTGTCGAGGTCCAGACGATCGGAAATCAGCTTTGCAAATGTGGATTTGCCGTTTCCGTTGGCGCCAAGAAGGGCGATGCGGTCGTCATGATCGATTCGCAGATCAAGGCCGGCCAGTATCGGTTTCCCTGTCTCGTAGCCGACCGACGCCCGTTCCAGGAGAATGATCGGAGACGACGCCTGTTTGTCTGGCTCCGGAAAGCTGAACCCCTGAGTATGCTCCTCAATGACGGCGGCGACAGTTCCCATGCGTTCCAGCGCCTTCAAACGCGATTGCGCCTGCCTGGCCTTCGACGCCTTGTAGCGGAAACGCTCGACGAAAGATTCCATGTGCTTGCGTTTTGCCTCAACCTTCGCCCGCATCTTCGTCTGCAGTTCACGGGCTTCGGCGCGCTGGCGCTCGAACTGGTCGTAAGGCCCGCGGTAGAAGACAAGCTTCTTCTGTTCCAGATGGACGATGGAGTTCACGGCATTGTTGAGCAGGTCCCGGTCATGGCTGATAATCAGCACCGTGTGCGGATATCGCCGCACATAATCTTCCAGCCAGAGAGTTCCCTCGAGGTCCAGATAGTTGGTTGGCTCATCGAGCAGCAGGAGATCGGGTTCAGCGAACAGCACCGAGGCGAGGGCAACGCGCATGCGCCAGCCGCCGGAAAAACTGGAAGCGGGTCTTTGTTGCGCCGCTTCGTCGAAACCGAGGCCGGCGAGAATGCTGGCGGCTCGTGCTTCAGCCGAATGGGCGTCGATATCGACCAGCCGCGTATGGATTTCGGCGATCCGGTGCGGGTCGGTCGCTATTTCCGCCTCGCGCATCAGCGCAAGCCGTTCCGTATCTGCGCTGAGCACGATCTCGATGAGAGGCTGTTCCGTCCCCGGCGCTTCCTGGGCCACCTGGCCAATCCGGCAGTTTTTCGGAATGGAAACCGAGCCTGTTTCCGAGGCGAGGTCGCCGGATATGACGCGGAAGAGCGTAGATTTCCCGGTACCGTTACGGCCCACCAGTCCGGCTTTCGAGCCGGTGGGCAGCGTTACGGAGGCCTGGTCGATCAGCAGTCGGCCAGCTATACGTACGGACAGGTCGGTAATTGTCAGCATTGCAGTTTCGAGATTTGCGCGGTTAAGTGGGGACGCTATTACTTGAAGCGCGCCCCTTCCTCGGTCCGCTGGTAATAGATGAGATCAAGCGGCGGTGGTTCGTGACCGAGCACCGAGAGGGTCATGTGCAAATGTCCGCGGTGATGGGTCTGGTGATTGAAGAAATGCGCGAGGGTGGGGGCCAGCCGCTGTGTCGCCTCCACAGGGTTCGATACCGGCGTGTAGGTGAAATCGCCTTTGAGCGCTTCTTCATCCAGCGAAGCGATCCAGGAGATGATGCGTCTGTCTTCCAGGATGCGCGCTTGCCGCAGCGTGTCAAAATCATCGAACAGAATGGCGTCAAGACTCTTCGGCGCGTCGCCTTCCTGGGTGAAGCGCTGCATCCAGATCCGGTCGGCGACCATTAGATGATTCAGAGTTCCATGCAGGGACTTGAAGAATGCGCCGCAATCCCGAACATAGTCTTCGTCCGACACGCCGTCGATAGCTGCGCAGATTCGGTCGTTGGCCCATCTGTTGTAGGCTGCAAACATTTCATAATGTTCTTTCATGTCCGCGCATTCCGTTGCTGTATCGAATTGGGCCGCACTCATACCGCAACCGCGAATGACTGCAAAGACGGCATGGCCATGAGAATTGAAATGATATCGAAAAACAGCAGAATGCCGCGACCCGTCTAAATGGAGGTGCTGATGACGATCATAGTGTACGAACTTGTTGGCGGCGATGCGTCCCGGCCATTCAGTCCGCATTGTTGGAAGACGCTTATGTCTCTGGCCCACAAAGGGCTGGATTATCGACGTGAGCCGGTACCGTTTACCGGCGTCCCAAAGGTCGAGGGTGGAGCCGGCAAGACTGTGCCGATTATCCGCGACGGAGAACGAGTTGTCGTCGATTCCTTCGACATCGCTCTGTATCTCGACGAGGCTTATCCTGATCGTCCGTCCCTGTTCGGCGGCGAGGGCGGCAAGTCCATGGCGCGCTTCGTGGAAGCGTGGACAGCGACGCAGATTAACGCCGTGATCATCGGACATATCGTGCAAGAGATACACCAGATGCTTGCGCCGGACGACCAGACCTATTTCAGGCAGAGCAGGGAAGAGCGTTTTGGCATGTCGCTCGAAGAGTGCAGGCAGGCGACACAAGAGCGCTTCGACAGCCTGAAGGGACGACTGGATCCACTAAGGTTGATGCTGAAGCGCCAACCTTTCATCGGCGGCGAAAGCCCGCTCTTTTGCGACTATATCGTCTTTGGCGCGTTCCAATGGTCGCGCATCTGCTCTCCGGTAGAGTTGCTCGATACGGATGATCCCGTTAACGACTGGTTTCAGTCGCTGCTCGACCTCTATGACGGTCTTGGACGGTCTGTGCCCGCTGCCGCCTGAAATCTGCCGCGCGAGCGCGCCGGGCCTTGTCTTGTCGCCGGCGCGCCGCTATAGAGCGCGCAAATCTCAGCCAACATTTGCAAGGAAAAGACATGGCGATCGAACGCACATTTTCGATGATCAAACCCGACGCGACAAAGCGCAACCTCACAGGCGCGATAACGAAGATGCTCGAAGAGGCAGGTCTTCGCGTCGTAGCCTCAAAGCGCGTCTGGATGAGCCTGCGCGAAGCTGAAGGCTTCTACGCCGTGCACAAGGAGCGCCCCTTCTTTGGTGAGTTGACCGAGTTCATGTCTTCAGGTCCGACCATCGTCCAGGTTCTCGAAGGTGAAAATGCGATTGCAAAGAACCGCGAAGTCATGGGCGCGACTAATCCGGCAGACGCCGCCGAAGGTACGATCCGTAAGACCTATGCCCTTTCGATCGGCGAAAATTCGGTCCACGGCTCGGATGCGCCGGAAACCGCAGCCGAAGAGATCTCATACTGGTTCTCGGGCACCGAAATCGTCGGCTGATCATCTGCTTGCGAAGAATTGATGAATCACCGTCTGACCTCGGTCAGGCGGTTTTTCTTTGTCCCTTTTTTACTTCTGCGACCAGCGATCCAGCGCGTCTTCGTCCGTGGAACGCGCGTCGACCCAGCCGCCGTCTGTTCCGTCGAGAAATATCTCTTTCTTCCAGAACGGGGCGCGGCTCTTCATGAAATCCATCATGAAACTGGCAGCCTCGAATGCGGCTTGACGATGTTTGGACGCGGCGACCACCAGAACGATATTCTCGCCTGGACGGATTCGGCCAAAGCGGTGGATCGCGGCGAGACCCGTCAGCGGCCACCGCCCGTCCGCCCGTGTCGCGATGCGGCTGATTTCCTGCTCCGCCATGCCGGGATAATGTTCGAGTTCGAGCGCAGCCAGCCGGCCGGCCTCGTCGCGGCATACGCCGGTAAATGTCACGACGGCGCCGACGTCAGGGTTTCCGGCCGTCAGGGCCTGGATTTCCGCAGCAATGTCGAAATCTTCTGACTGAACCCGTATCGTCGGTTTCATGACAGGGTTACCCACCGGTCATGGGCGGAAAAAGCGCGATCTCGCTGGCGCCGCCGATTGCGGCGTCATGCTGGCTGTGCCGGTGATCAAGGGCGACCCGGATCACGTCGGAATGCTCAAGCGCGTTGCGATATTCCTCGCCGCGTTGCTTCAGGTGGTCGAGAAGGTCGTCGATTGTTGTTACGCTGTCCGGCAGAACGATCTCTTCCTCACTCTTGCCGATGCGCTCGCGAACCCACGCGAAATAGACAAGTTTCACCATCGTCTAGTCCACCACATGTTTCAGGCCTGCCTGGAAATAATCGTATCCGGTATACATGGTGATGATCGCGGCGATCCAGAGCAGTGCAATGCCGGTCTCGGTCACATAGGGGATGATCTTGTCTCCAGCAGGGCCCGCCAGGAGGAAGCCGATCGCGATCATCTGGAGTGTGGTTTTCCATTTGGCGATCCAGGTCACGGGAACCGAAACCTTCAGTTCCGCCAGATATTCGCGCAAGCCGGACACCAGGATTTCCCGGCAGAGAATGATGATCGCAGCCCAGATGGTCCATCCGGCAATAGTCCCGTCCGCAGCCAGAAGCAGAAGAATCGATGAGACCAGCAGCTTGTCGGCAATGGGATCGAGCATACGGCCGATTGGCGACGTCTGGTTCCAGACACGGGCGAGATATCCGTCAAAGAAATCGGTGATCGAAGCGATCAGATACAACGCAAGCGCGCTCCAGCGCGCGAAGTCGGAGCCATGCAGCCGACCTTCCATGAAGAAACACAGCACGATCAAAGGAACGGCGAGAATGCGACCGTAGGTAAGCAGATTAGGTAATTTATACGTATGGGACGCCATGGAGAAATCCGGGAGAATGTCACCGTCATAAAAATAGGGCGCCGCGCTTCGCGTCAACACCGACGATCAAATGATTTCTATAAAGCGAAGATTGCCTTAATTGCGGCGATCCTCATGAAAATGATCGTAAATCATCTGAGCCGTGGCCTGCGAAATCCCTTCAACCGCCACCAGATCCTCGACGCCTGCGCGCGAGACGGCTTTCGCCGTGCCGAAATGGTGCAGCAGAGAGCGTTTTCTCGCCGGGCCGATTCCTGCGATCTCGTCGAGCGGGTTGCGCGTAATCTCCTTGCTCCGTCGAGCGCGATGCGCGCCGATTGCATAGCGGTGCGCCTCGTCGCGCATGCGCTGAATGAAATACAGAACCGGATCTCTCGGCGGCAGCGAGAAGGCCTGGCGTCCCTTCATGAAGAAACGTTCCCGACCAGCTTCGCGATCAACGCCCTTTGCGACGCCGATTGCGGTGATCTCATCGCTAACGCCGAGTTCCTCCAGAATGCCCTGAACAGCGGAGAGTTGCCCTTGGCCGCCGTCGATCAGCAAAACGTCGGGCCACGCCGGAATTTCTGCAACGTCGTGCGAGTCGTCGTCCGCATCTTTCGTTTGCGGTCTTTCATGTTCCTTGATCAGGCGGGCGATGCGCCGGTGAAGAACCTCCCGCATCATCCCGAAATCATCGCCGGGCGTGATCTCTTCGGACTTGATGTTGAACTTGCGGTACTGGTTCTTCGCAAATCCTTCCGCGCCGGCGACTATCATGCCGCCGACGGCGTTGGCGCCCATGATGTGGGAATTGTCGTAGACCTCGATGCGGCTCGGCGGACGGGCGAGACCGAAGGTGCTCGCCATCGCCTTCAGAAGATTGCCTTGCGTGGATGTTTCAGAAAGTCGTCTACCATGGGCTTCACGGGCGTTGGTGGCCACCTGCTGTACGAGATCGCGTTTTTCTCCGCGATGCGGTACGGAGATCGAGACCTTGCGGCCCGCGCGCATTGACAGTGCCTCGACCAGCAAATCGCTTTCCGGAATGGCGTGCGACACGAGGATCTGTTTCGGACAGGGCTTGTCGTCGTAGAACTGCGCGAGGAAGGCGCCGAGCACCTCCTCCATCGGAAGCGCGGGGTCGGCCTTCGGAAAATAGGCGCGGTTGCCCCAGTTCTGTCCGGTGCGGAAGAAAAAGACCTGGATGCAGTTGAGGCCGCCATCCTGGTGGATAGCGAAAACATCGGCCTCCTCCACCGTCTGCGGATTGATGCCCTGGTGGCTTTGAACATGCGATAGAGCCGCCAACCGGTCGCGATAAACCGCCGCGCGCTCGAAATCGAGTTCTTCGGAAGCTTGCTGCATCGCTTCGCCCAGGGTGCCCTTCACCTTCTGGCTCTTGCCCGAAAGAAAATCCGTCGCCTCGTCCACGAGCTTTCGATAGGATTCGAGATCGATTTCGCCCGTGCAGGGCGCCGAGCAACGCTTGATCTGGTAGAGGAGACAGGGCCGCGTCCGGGTCTCATACATCGCATTCGTGCATGTGCGGATGAGGAACGCCCGCTGCAGCGCATTGATGGTTCGGTCAACCGCCTGGGCCGAAGCAAAAGGCCCGAAATAGGAGCCCTGACGTGAGCGGGCGCCGCGATGTTTGTAAATGCCGGCGGCTTCGTGATCGCCGGTCAGCAAGATGTAGGGAAATGATTTGTCGTCGCGCAGAAGCACATTGTAGCGGGGTTTGAACCGCTTGATCAGGTTCGCTTCAAGAAGCAGCGCCTCGGTTTCCGTGCGGGTGGTGATAAACTCCATGTTCGCTGTGTCGCGCACCATACTGGAGATTCGATTGGTGTGGCCGCGACCCTGCGCGTAGTTTGAAACGCGCTTCTTCAGGCTCCGCGCCTTGCCGACGTAAAGTATGTCGCCATCGCCGTTGAGCATGCGATAAACGCCTGGCGCATTGGGAAGGATCTTGACGAATTCCTGAATGCGCTCAGGCCCGGCAAGATCGGAGGCGAGCGCGCCGGCGCCTTCCCAGGTCGTCGCGTTGATTGCCGGTTCGTCGGATATCTGTTCGTTTGGTCCGCTTTCTGCGGCCGTGTCTTCTTCAGGCGTCATTCCACTGTCTCGAATCGGCCTTCGGCCATTTTCCGGCCAGTATGTGGTCCGTCACCGCAGGGCTGTCAAACCGCCATTCGCTTCCGCTTCAATACAGGATGACCGCGAAGTAGAGACAGTAGGCGGCGACAAGGGCCATGCCTCCCAGCTTGCCAATCGGTCTGGAAATGAAAGCCAGCGCGAGGAGCAGGATAGTGGAGAGGGCGAGTATCCACATGTCCAGATAGACGATCCTCACTGGCACCCGCAACGGGTGGACCAGGCTGGTAATGCCGAGAATCGCGCCGACGTTGAAGATGTTGGAGCCGACGACATTGCCGATGGCGACCGCGCCGCTGCGCCGCCACGCCGCCATGAAGGTGGTGACAAGTTCGGGCAGGGATGTGCCGATAGCAACGATGGTCAGACCGATCACAGTGTCGGACACGCCCATCCACTGGGCGATATCGACGGCTCCGTGCACGGTCAGCGACGCGCCGATGGGCAAGCCGATCAGACCGGACAGCGTGTAGGCCGCAATGCGGGAATTCTCGACCGGCAATTTCTGGAGTTCCGAATGATAGTCTTCAACCATCTCGTGGTTGTTCATATCGGAATGCGCCCGCTTGAACTGCCAGGCGAGAAAAACGCCGAGCATGGCCAGCAATATCAAACCATCGATATGTCCGAGCCGCCCCATCGCCATCATGATCATCAGCACGATGGTCATGGCCGACATCATGACAAGGCTGAAGCCAAGGCCTTTTTCACGGCAGGCGACGGGCATGATTAGCGCGGGGATGCCAAGCACCAGCAACACATTGGTAATGTTCGAGCCAACCACATTGCCGATAGCGATGCCGTAAATGCCATTCATGGCAGCCTTGAGAGAGACGAAGAGTTCCGGCGCCGATGTTCCGAAAGCGACGATCGTCAGCCCAATGATGAGAGGGCTGATTCCGATCTTTTCGGCAAAGGCCACGGCCCCGCGCACGAGCAGGTCCCCGGCGAAAATGAGCAGTGCGAGTCCGGCGACAAGAATAAGTATGCTGAACATCGACTGACTGTTTTCTGCTCGGTTTGCTGATGAGTTTGTTGTGAAAGGGCTGAGCACCCCGGATATAGGTACGAAGCTTGAAAACTCAATGAATGCGCGGCCGAATTGGCCGCAGCATCTTCAAACCTGCGGTTTCAGTTTCTCGAACTCGGGAAAGAAGCGGCTGAATTTGTCTGGCCAGTTTTTCAGTTTGGAGCGGCCGCGCTCCCATTCGCCCTCGAAGCGAAGACCGAGATAGGCGACCAGAGCAGCCAGGGCGAAATGGCCGCCATGCAGGTTCTTCGACGTTCTCGGCAGATTTGCGTTGAGGTGGTCCAGAGCACGGACCACTTTCGACCATTGCCTGTCGATCCAGGCCTGTTCGATTTTCTCGGGCGCATGGAACATCGGCTCGAAACGAATCGCCAGCAATGCATCCATGACACCGTCGCAAAGCGCTTCCAGTTTTTCGGCTTCGGAGCGCTTGGCGGGGTTGCGCGGGAACAGCTTGCGGCCGCTCTTGCGATCCAGATACTGCATGATGGCGCGGCTGTCATACACGGCGACGCCATCCTCTTCGAGGAGCGTCGGAATCTTGCCGAGGGGATTGACCTCAAGCAACTGGCTGGGATCGGAATAGACGTCCACCAGTTCTTCCGTGAACGCCAAATCGCAATAATTGGCCGCCATCCGCACCTTTGAGGAATAGGGTGAAGTAGGGGAATAGAGAATTTTCATGTGGCGTTTCCTGTTCTGGTTGGGATGGCGTCAACAACCACCCGTCGGCGACAGGACGACGGTCGATCCCGGTCGCAGTTTTTTCTTGATTATCTGACGGTAAAGCAGTCGGCGCCGTAAACATGCCATGGGTCGAAACCCGGAATGCACGAATCGACCCGGTAGCTGACGCCGGCGAAGCCCTGCCCGTATTCGATGACGTACCAGACGGTGCGATCTCGGCCGTCGCTCATCATCGCGCGCGCCTTGCAATATTGCCGCGGTATCAGCGTATCGCTTGTGTGATTGGTCGAGTAGACCGGATGGGCGTCATAAAGCTCCTCGATACGCAAGCCTGATTTGATGACATTGCGATCATAGGTGTGAAATTTGCGGGAAACTGACCATAGGACGAGCGAG
This sequence comes from Flavimaribacter sediminis, assembly GCF_019492055.1. Classification (GTDB taxonomy): domain Bacteria; phylum Pseudomonadota; class Alphaproteobacteria; order Rhizobiales; family Rhizobiaceae; genus Flavimaribacter; species Flavimaribacter sediminis. The sequence goes on from NZ_JAICBX010000004.1 coordinate 382,240, forward strand.
CTTTCGCAAGCGATCTCCGCCCTGGCGGAAGAAACGGTCAGCGGCAGCAGGCCCGTGGAAACGGACGCAAGGGTAACGGCGGCGAGCAGAAGGCGTTTCAGAGACATACGACAGGTCCCCCGAATGTGGAAATGAGAATGCATCAGAAGATGGTCGAGACGGTGACGACCGTCAAGACTGAAGCAAAACATGACGAGCTTAAAATTCCATTGCCGCTTCGGATGCAATCCAGAAGAGTTCATGTGACGCCGCCTCCGACTGCGCAAGACATCGCGTCAGCGCGGGAAGCATGACCGCGAGTTCCTCTTCAAGCACATAAGGCGGATTGACGACAATGAGGCCGCTGCCTGCGAGCCCCGCATGGTCTTTGGGATTGCCGACCTGCATGCTCGCGCACAGTATTTTCGGAATGTCGAGCGTCTTCAGCTTCTTGTGGAAAGCATCGATTTCCGCGGTTTGCTTGACCGGATACCACAGACAGTAGACGCCGCCCGGCCAGCGGCGGTGCGCTCGCGCCAGGCCGTCGGCCATCCGATCGAACTCGCCCGGAATTTCAAATGGCGGATCGACGAGCACGAGCCCGCGCTTTTCCTTCGGCGGCACATGCGAGCCAAGCGCCAGCCAGCCGTCCAGTTGCGTCACACGAACCTGGAAATCCCCGTCGAACAGTCTTGTCAGTAGCTTCGCGTCCTGCGGATGCAGTTCAATTGCCGAGAGCCTGTCCTGCTGACGCAGTAGCAGTCGCGCAAGCTTCGGCGAACCGGGATACCATGTCATTTCTCCGTCCGGATTGCACTTGCGGACAGCCGAAAGATAAGGAGACAGCAGATCCGCCATCCGCCTGTCGAAAGTGAAATCCAGAAGCCTGCCGATTCCTGACCGCCATTCATCGGTCTTTCCTGCCTGCTCGCTGCCGAGATCGTAGAGCCCCGGGCCGGCATGGGTGTCGATCATCCGGAATGCGCGGTCCTTTCTTTGCAGGTAGAGAATGATGCGAACAAGGACGCTGTGCTTCAATACATCCGCAAAATTGCCCGCGTGATAGATATGCCGGTAGTTCACGTCATTGCCTCGTTGGTCAGTGACCAGTAGTCTATAGGAGCGATCCGATCGGAAGAAAATAATATCCATGAATGAACATGCACAGATGAGGACCGGATATTCTGCCTGTCCGCACGACTGTCCCTCAACATGCGCCCTCGAGGTCGATATTGCGGACGGCAACACGGTGACCCGTCTGCGCGGCGATCGGGAGCAGACCTATACCGCCGGGGTCATCTGCGCCAAGGTTGCGCGCTACGCGGAACGGCTCTACCACCCCGACCGGTTGCTCAAACCGATGCGGCGAAAGGGCGAAAAGGGAACTGGCGAGTGGCAGGAGATGGAGTGGGACGACGCTCTGGACCTGGTCGCCGAACAATTCATTCGCGCCGCACAGACACACGGCTCCGAAACCGTATGGCCATATTATTTCGCCGGAACCATGGGGCTGGTGCAGCGCGATTCAATCCACCGCCTGAGGCACGCCGCCAAATATTCCGGGCAGTTCGACAGCATTTGCACCAATGCTGCCTGGACGGGCATCGTGTTGGGCACAGGGCTTCTTGCCGGACCTGACCCGAGGGAGATGGCGAAATCGGATTGCGTGGTGATTTGGGGCACGAATGCGGTCGCGACGCAGGTCAATGTAATGACCCACGCAACGCGCGCTCGCAAGAAGCGCGGCGCGAAAATCGTCGTCATCGACATCTACGACAATGCTACCGCACAGCAGGCGGACATGAAGCTGATCCTGCGTCCTGGCACGGACGGCGCTCTGGCTTGCGCCGTCATGCATGTCCTTTTCAGGGACGGCCTTGCCGATCGGGACTACCTGGAGCGGTACACGGATGATCCGGCCGGCCTTGAGGCGCATCTGAAAACCCGCGATCCTGTCTGGGCTTCGGCTATCACCGGGCTGGCCGCAGAGGAGATTGAAGCCTTCGCGCGACTGGTTGGCGAAACGCCGCGCACCTATTTGCGACTGGGTTACGGTTTCACGCGCCAGCGCAACGGCACCGTGAACATGCACGCCGCCATGTGCATTGCGTCCGTTACCGGCGCCTGGAAGCACGAAGGCGGTGGCGCCTTTCATAACAATGGCGGAATATACGGCTTGAACACCGCCGAAGTCACAGGACTTGGTATGCGGGATGACAGTGTGCGTTATCTCGACCAGTCCCAGATCGGCCGGGTGCTGACGGGAGACCCCGAGGCGCTGCGACATGGCCCGCCGGTGACGGCGTTGCTTATCCAGAACACCAACCCGGTGAATGTCGCGCCGGAACAGCGTCTGGTCCGACGCGGCTTTGCGCGCGAAGATCTTTTCACGTTCGTCCACGAACAATTCATGACGGAAACCGCCGATATGGCTGATGTGGTGTTGCCGGCGACAATGTTTCTGGAACATGACGATATCTACAAGTCGGGCGGAAACCAGCACATCGTCCTCGGTCCGAAACTGGTGGATCCGCCGGAAGGCCCGCGCCCGAATCTCGATGTCCTCAACGGTCTGGCGCGTCGTCTTGGCGTGGATGCGGATCCGGCTTTCCACAAGACGGCGAATGAACTGATCGACAACATGCTGCGCGCCAGCGACCGGAGCGATCTCGCAACCCTGGAACGGGAGCACTGGCTCGATTGCCAGCCGGATTTCGAGATGTCGCATTACCTCAACGGCTTCAACTGGCCGGACGGCAAATTCCGTTTCCGTCCGGACTGGTCCGGTTCGCCGGCCCCCAACCGGCCGCCGAAGTCTCTCGGAGCGCTCGGACCCTATCGGGACCTGCCCGAATTTCCCGATCATTTCGAGACGATCGAGGAAACCAGCGATGCGTTTCCGTTTCGACTGGCGACGTCGCCGGCTCGCTCCTTCCTGAACTCGACCTTTTCTGAAACGCCGTCATCGCGGAAGCGGGAGGGGCGGCCCGAAGTTCTTGTCGAACCCCATGACGCCGAAGAGCTGGGAATTTCTGACGGCGACATCGTCACGCTTGGAAACGAGCGTGGAGAAGTCCGGCTTCATGCAAAGGTGACCGAGGGATTGAAGCAAGGGGTGCTGATTTCCGAAGGTCTGTGGCCGAACAAGAGCTTCCTGGACGGCGAGGGAATCAACGTGTTGACCGGCGCCGACTGCATTGCGCCCTACGGCGGCGCGGCCTTCCACGATAACCACGTGTGGCTTCGCAAGACGGGCAACTGAGCTATCTCTGGGAGCGGTCGAGCCAATCGCGCAGTCCGTCGCCGATGAGGCTCATTGACAGCGCCGTGATGAAAATCAACGCGCCGGGCACTGCAGGCAGCCACCAGTGCAACAAGATGTAGTTGCGGCTGTCATTGAGCATGAGGCCAAGCGACGTCAGCGGCGGCTGTATGCCCAGTCCCAGGAATGACAGGCCTGCCTCCAGAATGATTGTCTCTGGCAGGTTCAGAGTGAACTGGACGGCCATGGCGCCAGCGATATTGGGCCCGATATGAACGAAATAGACCCTCCAAAGAGGTAACCCCATGGAACGGGCCGCTGCGGCGTAGCCACGCGTCTTTGCGTCCAGAACAAGGCCGCGCGCCAGCCTTGCGTAACGCTCCCAGCCCTGAAAGCCGACAACGAGAACGAACAGAAAAAGATCGTTGCCGAAAAACGCGATCACAAGAAGGGCGAAGATCAGGAAAGGCAGCGCTGCCTGGACATCGACCAGCCCCATCACGATTTCCTCGACGAGGCCGCGTCTGTGAGCTGCGAGCGCGCCGAGCGAAGTACCGACAACTGCCCCTATCAACGCTCCGAAGAAGGCGACCGCCATGGATATTCGGATAGAATAGATCGCCCGGCTGAAGACATCCCGACCGAGATGGTCAGTACCCAGCCAGTGTCCTGGCGGACCGCCTGCAAAACTCGGCGGCTGCAGGCGCAGGAGCAGATCCTGTTCGGCATAGCCGTAGGGCGCAATCCATGGCGCGAAAACAGCGACAAAGACCATAAGTCCGAGCCAGACGCATGCGGCGACTAGCACCGGAGAACTTTGCCTAACCGCGGACGCGGATTGCCGGATTGAGAAATGCATATGCGAGGTCGACCATAAGGTTTGCGAAAATCATTGTGGCGGAGAAAAGCAAGACGAGCGCCTGGACAATTGCGAGATCGCGGCCGGCGACCGATGTGACGAGCAGGCGGCCGATGCCCGGCCAGGCGAAGATCCATTCGACGATCACCGAACCGCCGATCAGCCCGCCAAGAAAAAGGCCGATTATCGTGACGAGCGGTATCGCAGCGTTCGGAAGTACTTCTCGGCGCATGATGGTGTGTCCGGCCCAGCCCTGGGATCTCGCTGCCAGAACATGCGGCTGGCCTAATACTTCCAGCACTGCAGCCCTGGTGAAACGGGCGATGACGGCGCCGTAGGCGGTCGCGAGCGTTATGACGGGCATGATCAGATGCTGCGGCGTGCCGTAACCGGAGGAGGGCAGCCAGCGCAATTCGACGGCGAACAGCCAGATCATAAGGATGCCCATAACGTAGCCGGGCAGCGCGTGCCCTGCGACTGCTGCGGCCATGACCAGCCGGTCAATCCAGCTTCCACGGTTCAGGGCGGCGGCAATGCCTGCAGGAAGGCCAATCGCCAGCATCGCAACGAAGGTCCAGCCCATCAATTCAAGCGTGATCGGAATGCGTTCGGCAATAATGCCGACCACATCTCGTCCATCGACGAACGACCGTCCCATCGTGCCGTGGAATATGCCCTGCCAATAGCCGACATATTGCTGCCAGAGCGGCTGGTCGAGGTTCCACATGCGCCGATAAAGTTCGATGATTTCGGGCGGCGTTGTCTCTACCGGCAGCAATGACTGGACAGGGTCGCCGGTCACGCGCAGAACAACGAAAGTTGTGGTCACGACGGTCAATGCAGTCAGGATCGCGCGTATCGTGCGGATGAAGATGAAACGGATCACGCTGCGGCCTCCCAATGCCGGCCAGATGTTTCGACATCTACCGCATGGCATGCCGTGAAACGGCTGTCCGCTCCTGCCTGAAGCGCCGGCGTCTCGACCCTGCATCGGGCCGCGGCCCTGGGGCAGCGTGGGTGGAAGGGGCAACCGGATGGCATTTGGGCTGGGTCGGGCGGATCGCCGCGCAGAATACTCCTGGATTTGCGACGCTTCGGATCAGTGCTGAGGACAGCGGAAAGCAAGGCCTGCGTATAGGGATGCTTCGGAGCGTGGTATATGTCGTCTGCTGGCCCGATTTCCACAATCCGTCCGAGATACATGACCGCAATACGATCCGAGACGTAGCGGACAACCCGAATGTCGTGGCTGATGAATATACCGGTAAGGTTGAAGCGATCGCGAATATCGGCGATCATTTCGATGACCTGCGCCTGCACGGAAAGGTCGAGGGCGGAAACGGGTTCGTCAAACACAACGATCTGCGGTTCTACCGCGAGCGCTCGAGCGATGACGGCGCGTTGCCGCTGGCCTCCGGAAAGCTGATGGGCGTATCGCGACGCATGCTCTGCTTTCAGATTGACCGCCTGGAGCAATTCAAGCATCCGACTTTGTGTATCGTCTGTGATTCGATGCGTCTGCAAAACCTCAATGATCTGATGCCCGATCGACAAACGGGGATTGAGCACGGACAAGGGGTCCTGCCAGACCATTTGTAGCTGACGGCGCGAGTTGCGGAAGGCTTCGCCGTCTTCAATAACGAGTGGCTTTCCACCAGCGCGAATGTCGCCAGAGCTCGGTTTGTCCAAGCCGACGAGCAGTCGGCCGAAGGTGGATTTGCCGCATCCCGATTCCCCGACGACCCCCAGCATTTCGCCCGGTTGTACGGTCAGGTCAATGCCATTGAGTGCGTGGACTCGGACGCGGCCGCGGGCTTCGAATAGACGGGAAAGGCCGCGCGCCTTAAGGCCGATTGCCTTCGTCGCGTTCGATGGGCGATTGCACGGCGGATTTTTGCGCGACGTTAAAGCTGATGCGCGACCCAGTTCCGGAGGTATGGATGCAAGCAGAGAAGCCGTATAAGGGTGTTGCGGAAACGAAAACAGGCGGTCGGCCGGCGCTTTCTCAACCACGCGGCCAGCGCGCATGACGGCGACATGGTCGGCGGCTTCCGCGATGACGCCGAAATCGTGACTGACGAGCACGAGGCCCATGCCGCGTTCGGCTCTCAGTTCTGCCAGAAGGTCGAGGATTTGCGCCTGGGTCGTTACGTCCAGCGCCGTGGTTGGCTCATCGGCGAGCAGGATTTCAGGGTCACCAGCCAGAGCGCCAGCGATCATCACGCGCTGGTTCTGCCCGCCGGAGAGTTCGTGCGGATAGGCGCGCAGACGCGCTCGCGCCGCCGGCATGCGCACGGAGTCGAGAAGGCGCACGGCTTCCGCTTCGGCGGCGGCCCCTGTCAGCCCACGGTGCAGCTTGACAAGACCGGAAAGAAAGGGCCCGATCCGCCGCAAGGGGTTCATCGTTGCGCCCGGGTCCTGGAATATCATTGCGATGCGCCGGCCGCGTATGCCCTTGCGACCGGGCGCAAGCGGCTTTCCGTGCAGCCGAACCACTCCCGCGCTTTGTTTTAGCGCGCCAGGCAACAGATCCATGATCGACAGACAGGTGAGGCTCTTTCCCGATCCGGATTCACCCACTATGCCGAGCGCGCCGCCGGCCGGCAATATGAGAGATACGTCCGAAACCTGCTGGGTCTGGGGCGCAGACCGGTGCGCAACGGATAGCCCTTCGATTGAGAGTTGAGGTGTGTCAGCGGCCGTTAAGGCCGCTGACGATAGCGTTGGGATCTGCATCAATCGAACGCAAGATTATGCGGCCGCAGCTCCATCCATTCGAACGTGACGGGGCTCCAGCCAATCGAGGACTGAATGCCGTAGAGTTCGTACGGCCGATAAAGCGGCGTGCCGGGCGCTTCATCGTCGAAAATATCCAGTGCGCGCTGGAACGCGGCGCTGCGTTCCGGACTGTTCGGCATCGAACGGATTTTACCGAGCAAGGCGTTGAATTCCTCCGGCGCCTTCCATCCGTAGTTTTTCTGAACGTTGGAGCCTTCGTGCCAGTCGGTCGTCAGCGGTGTGACTGGGTCGGTCAGCGGGAAACCGTTCGACCAGTTGCGGCTCATCAGACCGTCGCCGGTGACCTGTCCCCAGTTTTCCTTGATCTCGATTTCGACATTGAGACCGGCTTCCTGCCACCATTGCTGCATGGCCTGGGCGGCGGCGACGGAATTGACGTAATAGTCGTTGAGCGTGCGATAGGTGATCGGTTCGCCCGAGTATCCGGCTTCTGCGAGCAGCGCTTTAGCGCCCTCGATATCCTGCCGGTACGGCGCGCGACCCGGATCGTATGCCTCTCCCTGCATTGGAAGCTGAAAGCCGTTGGTCACGCCGGCGAGGCCAGCCCACAGAGCGGTATTGAGGGCGTCGCGATCGATACACTTGTGCATCGCGCGGCGGACTCGCTTGTCAGCCAGAACATTGTCGACCTGATTGTGAACCACGAGATGGGTGTTTTCGATTTGTGCGCCGCGGCCCTCGACTTCCTCGTAGCGTTGCAAAAGCGGAATATTGTCCGGATTCAGCGCACAGGCGATGTGGTATTCGCCAGAAATCAGACCAGCAACGCGGGTCGCGGTTTCGGGGACAACGACAAAGGTCACCGTGCGGGCGGTCGGGCGGCCACGCCAGTAGTCGTCATTGGCTTCCAGCACGACGCGGTCGCCGCGCAGAAATTCCTTCAACTTGTAGGGGCCGGTGCCGATGGGCGCGGTGCCGAAACCATCGAGCCCCTTGTCTCTGAAATACCCTTCAGGCACTACCCAGCCGATCCAGGATGCGAGCCGTTTTTCCATTGCGTAGTCTGGTCCGTTGGTAACGAACTCGACCGTCGAGTCGTCAATGACGCTGACTTCAGCGAGATCGGGTCGGAAATAGGCGGCGCGCGGGGTGAGCGGTTCGGGGCCGAACATCCGGTCGTAGCCGAACGAGAAGGCCACGTCCTGAGCGGTCATCGGCTCGCCATTGTGGAAAACCACGTCGTCGCGCAGCGTAACGCGAACGGTATGGTCGTTAAGGCGCTCAACGTTGGTCGCAAGACCGGGTTCGATCACCGCGCCCGAACCATCGGGATTGGCAAGAAAGTTGCGGTAGAGAAGCGTGTCATACATGGCGTTGACGACGCGCATGCCGACATTCGAAATGGCCGCGATCGGTTCGAGGTTGTCGACGAGACCCTGCACGGCGATAACCAGATCGGGGCGATCGGACTGGGCCAGGGCAGGGGTCGGGAAGCGCAATGTGGCGGCGCCGGCGAGAGCGGCCGCGCCGGTCATAAAGCCGCGGCGCGTAGGACGGATAAGGTGAGACATCGGAGCTCCTAATGGGCGTGAAGAGGAGAGAATGGAGTTCGCTGATCAGACGCGAACTGGAAACATCCGGATGTTTGTCTCGAGACATAACAGAGGCGTGACACCTGCATGAAGTTTCCTTTACGCGGTTGTGTCAGCGAATTCGAAGAAGACCGGCTGGTGGTCAGACCCTTGCGCGTCATTGTCTATCCAGGCGCGTCTGACCATCCTCGCGAGCCTTGGTGTGGCGAAGCAATGGTCGATCCGTTTTCCGAAGCTGTTGAAGGATATGGTGACGCCGTGCTCTTCTGCATGACCTGCGGCCACCCAGGCGTCCACGAAACCCCTCAGTTCGCCGACACGGCCGTGGTGTTCGGTCATCTCGCCGATAAAGAGGTCATATTCCACGCTATCGGGCGAAAAATTGAAGTCGCCCATCAGGATGATGTCATCCGGCATTGGAGGGGCTGGATTGTCGAACCATCCCGCGTCGAAGGGACCGCCCCAGGTTGCACCGGTCGCCGGTCCATCGAGCAGTATCTTTTTCGCCGCTTCGATTTGCGGCAGTCTTGTTTGCGGCCCGATATGATCGAAATGCACCGAGGCGAAGCGCAGCGGACCAATGGGTGTCTTTATCACGGTTTCGAGCATTGCCCGACGGGAGTGCACCTGGCCATGCAAGGCCGTCTTCGGAAGGAGGTGGTTGGCTGATGCAAGGATCGGCCAGCGTGAGATCACCATGTTTCCGAATTGTCGCCGGCGATTGACGACGCGACCTTCGACGAAGGTGGAGGCGTCAGCGTCGACACCAGGGCCATAGACCCAATACATGTGCGGTAGCAGCGCGGCGATCTCCGCTGCCTGGTCGATCATGCCCGAGCGATCAACAAACGTATCCACCTCCTGGAGGGCGATGAGGTCCGGATTTCCCAATTCAGCTACGATACGCTCTAGATCGTAGCGGTCGTCTTTACCCTTGCCATACTGGATGTTGTAGGTCGCGCAGAGCATGTTGACTCCTTGTCTTTGGGGCGCCGCTTCTCCAGTCGAGGCGCGGTTAAGTCAGTGACGGTTTCTGATGAAGTCCGGTCGGCGACCGGTGTAGAACTGTCGCGACCTGGCGTCTTAATCGTCGTTGGTCGCCGAAATGGTGAACCTGACCCGGGCCGTGGACCAGACCGTCTCGGAGTAACAGATCGGAGTTCCGTCGATCAGCGTATCGACCGAGTGCAGGATCATCACCGGCATATCAGGATGCTGCCGCAATAACTCGGCCTCTTCTGGCTGGGCCGGGCGACTTTCTATGGTGGTTTCGGCCCTGAAATAGTCGGTGATGCCATAGGTTTTGTAGGTCTCGGTTGCCGACAGGAGAAGGCTCTGCCGCTCGACGAAATCAGGAAAACGGATGGACGATCGCCATGCGACGCCAAAGCCGATAGGCAAGCCGTCCGCATAGGTGATGCGTCGCGATGAGATGGCTGGCTCGCCGTCCTCAAGCCGTAATACTTGTCGGAGCCCATCGCTTGGATCGGTCATCTCGGCATCGAGAAGTTCTCCGGTAACCTTGATGCCCTGTGGCAGGAGATTGCGGTGTACGCGTGTGCGTTTACCAATAGCGTAGACGATGCGCGGAACCGCTTCGACATAGGTGCCACGGCCCTGTTCGACGCTGAGCTTGCCTTCTTTGGCCAGTTCGGCGACGGCGCGTCTGACCGAGTGACGGCCGGCGCAATATATTTCAGCCAACTCGGTTTCGGTTGGGATGCGGTCGCCCTGGACGAATTTGCCACTGGCGATATCTTCGTCGATAGCGGCCCTTACCGTTTTCCATTTGTCTCGCAACATCGCCCGCCCATTCATTCGGATGAATGAGCAGTAATCTGGTTTCTTAACATATCCATGACAGCCAGGGCCGTGGTGATGCGTGTGAGCGGCTCAGCTGAAGTTCATCGCTTCGTGCCTTCAATGGGCGAGATCAGGACGACATCGTCGCAATCCGGCGCAGAGGCGTCGTCAAAAATTGTTTCGCCGCCGCTGCTCATTCGGATCCGGTCGGTGGCCGCCAGCCGGAGCATTTCCGGGTATAGCCGATGTTCCGCCTTTAGAACCCGTGCTGCGAGCGCATTCTCGTCGTCGTCCGGTCGCACCACAACGGCGGCTTGTCCAATGATCGGGCCGTCATCCATCCCCTCATTGACGAAATGCACGGTGCATCCGTGGATCCGCATGCCGAGTGAAAGCGCGCGTTTGTGTGTTTCGAGCCCAGGCAGATTCGGCAAGAGGGAAGGGTGGATATTCAGGATGCGCCCCTTCCACTGTCCGACAAATTCGGCGGAGAGGAGGCGCATATATCCAGCGAGGCAAATAATGTCAGGTTCGATGGAACTCAGAGCATCGAGCACGGCCGCTTCGTGTGCGCTGCGCGATCCGAAACCGGAGCGCGGTATGGCGAATGTCTCGATGTTTTCTCGCGCCGCCAGAGCCAGACCGCCTGCTTCCGGGTTATCCGAAAGGACGGCGACGATCCGGTAGGGACAATCCTGTGCCGCGCTGGCAGCGATCAGCGCTCCCAGATTGCTGCCGCGGCCCGAAATGAATACGGCGACCCGCTTGACGGACTTTCCGGTCATAGACCCAGCGCGCCTCGATAACGCACGCCGGGTTCGGACGGATCGCGTTCGACAATCACACCGATCTGTTGGGCCGTTTCGCCGTTGGTTCCGAGCGAAGCCGTCAACGCGGCGACGTCTTCAGGAGCGGCGATTGCGATCATGCCGACGCCGCAATTGAAGGTGCGCAACATTTCAGCAGGTTCGATTCCGCCGGTAGAAGAAAGCCAGGAGAACACGGGTGGAGGCGCGAGGGCTTCGAGATCGATTTCGGCGGCGAGGCCGGCCGGCACAACACGCGGAATGTTTTCCGGGAAGCCACCCCCGGTGATGTGCGCCAGCGCCTTGATGCGATCGGTGAAGCGCAGCGTTTCCAACAGGGATCTGACATATATGCGCGTCGGGGTCAGCAGCGCTTCCGACAGGCTGATGTCCGGTGCAAAAGGCGCTGGGTCGTCCCAGGACAGTCCCGCTATTTCGACAATCTTGCGGACAAGCGAAAATCCATTCGAATGCACGCCGGAAGACGCCAGGCCCAGTATGACGTCGCCTGACTGGACTGCGCCCGACGGGAGCAGCCGGCCGCGCTCGGCCGCGCCGACGGCGAAACCGGCCAGATCAAAATCCTTGTCCGCATACATCCCTGGCATTTCGGCGGTTTCTCCGCCAATCAGCGCGCAGCCCGCCTGGCGGCATCCGTCGGCAATGCCTGCGACGATAGCTTCGCCTTCTTCCGGATCCAGCTTGCCGGTCGAAAGATAGTCAAGAAAGAACAGCGGTTCGGCGCCTTGCACGATCAAGTCATTGACACACATGGCGACCAGGTCGATCCCGACTGTGTCCAGCCTGCCGCTTTCGATGGCGATCCTCAGTTTCGTGCCGACGCCGTCATTTGCGGCGACAAGGACAGGGTCCTCGAAGCCTGCGGCCTTGAGATCGAACAGGCCGCCAAATCCGCCGATTTCGCCGTCTGCTCCGGGACGCCTTGTTGAGCGCACAAGCGGTTTGATACGTTCAACCAGCGAATTGCCGGCGTCGATGTCGACACCGGCGTCGCTGTAGGTGAGGCTGTTCTTTCTGGCGTCCGTCATGTTCCTGTCCGGGTAGTCGCTTTTCGGCGAGATTGCACGGCGCGGATCATCGTGCAAGACGCCAATCGTCCTATTCCAACATTAGCATCCCGACGTGGCGCTCGACCAAGCAAATGCCGGTATTTTCGAAGCCACCCGTAAAACATTGTTTTGCCGTGTTTTTTTAGTCGAATGCAAAGCATGAACAGGCATACAGAGCCACATTGCAAACCTCCGACTCGGTTCATGACGGCGAAACGCATATAATTTCGCCGGCGCATTTCACGGGGGATCGTGTTCCGGAGGAAGATCAGTCTTATAATCCACCGGAATAGGCCCTAAGTCATGTCGAGGACGATGACGATTCTCATGGAGGAGAGGAGCCAGGCGTCGCCGGTTCCACAGAGTATTCTGATCCGATGACCATTCCCAATATCATCACCTTTTGCCGTTTCCTCATGGTCCCGGGCGTCATCTATGCGCTTCTGCAGGGCGAGATGGTGCCGGCCTTCGTCATCTTCGTCCTGGCAGGATTGTCCGACGGAATAGATGGATTCATTGCCCGGCAGTTCAATCAGCAATCGGAACTGGGAAGCTATCTCGATCCGATCGCCGACAAATTGCTTCTGATCAGCGTCTTCATCATGCTGGCGATCCTCAACTACCTGCCGCACTGGCTGGTGGTTCTGGTGGTGTCGCGCGATGTGCTGATCATGATCGCCGTCGTTCTGTCCAGCCTGATGACGCATCCGATCACGGTTAATCCATTGCTGGTTTCCAAAGCCAACACGGCTTTTCAGATCGCACTCGCAGCCATCGTTCTAGCGGAGCTTGCCTTCGAGGTTCGCTTTGGCGACCTGCAGACAATTCTTGTCTATGTCGTAACGCTTCTGACCATTTTATCCGCCGGAGCCTATCTCCGCGTCTGGATTCATCATATGACAGATGTGGAGTGACGGAGCGAACCTATGACGACCGAGACATTCAGGACCTCCTTGCGCTGGCAGATTGTGTTCTGGCTGTGCGTCCTGTTGGCGTTCGGGCTCTTTCTTTACGTATTCAGCGATATACTGCTCCCCTTCGTGGCCGGAATGGCGCTCGCCTATTTTCTTGATCCGGTGGCGGATCGACTGGAAAAGTTGGGCTTGTCGCGCCTTGTCGCGACGCTCTTGATCCTTGCTGCCTTTGTTGTGCTCTTCGTCGTCGCGATCATCGTTGTCATTCCACTGCTGGTCAGTCAGGCCAACCAGTTCATCGCCGGTCTGCCCGAGTATCTTTCAAGATTGCAGCAACTGATTTCCCCGGCCGAACTTGGATGGGTGAAAAACTGGATCGGGATGGAGCTGCCGGATCTGAAATCATCGGTCGGCGCCCTGTTGTCTCAGGGCGCCGGCTTCGTGGGAGAGATCCTGCTGCAGATCTGGAATTCGGGCATGGCGCTGATCAACATTGCGTCCCTGCTGGTCGTCACCCCAGTCGTTGCTTTCTACCTGCTTCTCGATTGGGACAGGATGGTTGATACGGTCGATAGCTGGATACCGCGCAATCATCTTGACGACGTGCGTGAAATTCTCCGCGACATGAACAAGGCGATCGCCGGTTTCGTGCGCGGCCAAGGCAGCGTCTGTATCATTCTCGGACTGTATTACGGTATTGGCCTGACGCTCGCAGGGCTGAATTTCGGCCTTCTGATCGGCTTGTTCGCCGGCGTCATAAGCTTCATTCCCTATGTCGGCTCGTTCGTTGGTCTATTGCTTGCAGCCGGCGTCGCTGTCGTCCAGTTCTGGCCGGACTACGTCTCGATTGGGATTGTGCTCCTGGTTTTCTTCTCCGGACAGTTTCTGGAAGGCAATATTCTGCAGCCGAAACTCGTCGGCAAGAGCGTCAACCTCCACCCGGTTTGGCTCATGTTTGCGCTCTTCGCCTTCGGTTCGCTGTTCGGGTTCGTTGGGCTGATGATCGCCGTGCCTGCGGCAGCTGCGACGGCTGTTCTGGTTCGTTTCGCACTGAAACGGTATCTGCAAAGCGATCTCTACGAAGGTGGACAGGACAAGGATGTCGAACTCACCGTGCCGGTGACGGAAAGACAGGGCGATGAGCCGTAGCGACCATACATCCGCCGATCGGCCGAACGACCAACTGCCCCTGGGGTTCGCCCACGACGCCAGCACGTCGCGCGATGATCTTGTCGTTTCGGATCCTGTCAGCCAGGCCATCCGGCTGATTGACGACTGGCCTGCCTGGCCTTCACCGGTCACGATCCTCGCTGGCCCGACAGGCTCGGGCAAGACGCATCTCGCCAATATCTGGCGGGATCGGGCGTGCGCCGTCGAAATCACGGTGAGATCGGGCGAAGAGAACAACCTGAAGTCGGCGGAAAGCGGACCGGTGCTGATCGAGGACATAGACCGTACCGGCTTCGACCAGACGCTGCTTTTCCACCTGATCAACACCGTGTTGCAGCATCGGACATCGCTGCTTGTCACGTCGCGCATCTGGCCTGCCGGATGGCCGTTGGACCTTCCTGACCTGAGATCGCGACTGAAAGCCGCAACCGTTGTCGAGATCGGAGAACCTGACGACGAACTCCTCGCTCGAGTCATCGTCAAGCTGTTCGCCGACAGGCAATTGGGCGTGGATGAAAAGGTGGTCTCGTACCTTGTGAACAGAATGGAAAGGTCACTTGACGCTGCTCAACTGATCGTGCACCGGATGGACAATCTTGCGCTCTCGCGGGGCAGCAGGATAAACCGACGCATCGCCGCGGACGTGTTGCAGGAACTGGAAGATCGGGATCATCATGAAGACGTGTTATAGTCCGATAGTGCAGCGCGGATCAGGAATCCCCGCCCGGAGCTAGGATATGGACGACAAACCGACGCAAGCCGGTATCGACACATCCGCAGAAGCCGATGTCGAGTCCCTGATGCAGAGTCCAGAGCGGTTCATCAACAGGGAACTGTCCTGGTTGCAGTTCAATCGCCGTGTGCTCGAGGAAACCCAGAACAGCGGACATCCGCTTCTGGAGCGGGTGCGGTTCCTTTCAATCTCCGCCGCCAATCTCGACGAGTTCTTCATGGTGCGCGTCGCCGGCCTCGAAGCCCAGATTCGCGAGGGGATTCTCAATCGCTCGGCGGATGGCCGCACGCCGCTGCAACAGCTCGAGGAGGCGCTGCGCGAAATCGGCAAGCTGCAGCTGGAGCAGCTCGCCTCGCTCGCCGTCCTGCAACAATACCTCGCAGAGGAGAGCATTCACATCGTTCGTCCGGGTTCGCTCGACGACGCCGACCTGGAATGGCTCCGCAATGAATTCATCGAATCGATTTTTCCAGTTCTGACGCCCTTGTCGATCGATCCCGCCCATCCGTTTCCATTTATTCCCAATCTGGGTTTCTCGATCGTCCTGCAGCTGTACGAACGCCAGACCAGAGAGCCGATGACCGGCCTTGTCAGGCTGCCTGTCGCGCTGAAGCGCTTCTACCTGTTGCCGGAGCGTGAGAACGGCAAGATGCGCTTTATCTCGCTTGAAGATATCGTCGAGCAGTTCATGGAAGTGCTGTTTCCGGGCTACGACATAACCGAAAGCGGGACGTTTCGGATCATCCGCGACAGCGATATCGAGGTGGAGGAAGAAGCTGAAGACCTCGTGCGGCTGTTCGAACGCGCGCTGAAGCGCCGACGTCGCGGTTCAGTGATCCGCATCGAGTTTGATTCCGAACTTCCGGATCCCTTGCGCAACTTCGTGCAGACCGAACTCAATGTGCCAGCCGATCGTGTCGCCACGCTGCCCGGATTGCTCGCGCTTTCGACCATATCGGAGATCGTCAGTATCCCTCGGGACGATCTCAAGTTCGAACCCTACAACGCACGTTTTCCCGAGCGTATCCGCGAACATGCAGGCGATTGCTTCGCCGCGATCGAGGAAAAGGACATCATCATCCACCATCCATACGAATCCTTCGATGTGGTGGTGCAGTTCCTGCGGCAGGCGGCGCGCGACCCGGATGTTCTCGCCATCAAGCAGACCCTTTACCGGACGTCGAACGACAGCCCGATCGTGCGCGCCTTGATCGATGCGGCGGAGATGGGCAAGTCGGTCACGGCGCTCGTTGAACTGCGCGCGCGTTTCGACGAAGAGGCCAATATCCGCTGGGCGCGCGACCTGGAGCGCGCGGGCGTGCAGGTCGTCTTCGGTTTTCTGGAATTGAAAACCCATGCGAAGATGTCGCTGGTGGTGCGCCGCGAGGAAGGCAGGCTCGTAAGTTATTGTCACCTCGGCACGGGCAACTACCACACAGTGACCGCGAAGATTTACACAGATCTGTCGTTCTTTACCTGCGATCCGGAAATCGCCAGCGACGTCGCCCACATCTTCAACTTCATCACTGGCTATGGCAAACCCACGGAGCGCATGAATCTCGCGGTGTCTCCGGCTACGCTTCGCAAGCGCATGCTGGAGCATATCGACGCGGAAACCGACCACGCCCGCAATGGCCGTCGGGCCGCCATCTGGATGAAAATGAACTCCCTGGTTGATCCTGAAATCATAGACTCGCTTTACAAAGCCAGCCAGGCCGGCGTCGAAATCGACCTCGTCATTCGCGGCATATGCTGCCTGCGGCCGCAGGTGCCCGGCCTGTCGGACAATATTCGCGTCAAATCGATCGTCGGGCGCTTCCTCGAACACAGCCGCATCGTCTGTTTCGGCAACGGCCATGGTCTCCCCAGCGAAGATTCGATTGTCTATATCGGCTCCGCCGACATGATGCCGAGAAATCTGGATCGCCGCGTCGAAACTATGACGCCGTTGAAGAACCCTACGGTCAAGGAGCAGGTGCAGTCACAGATCATGCTCGGAAACCTGATCGACAATCAGCAAAGCTACGAGATCCTGTCGGACGGGACGTCGCGCCGCATCGATGTCAAACCGGGCGAGGAGCCTTTCAACGCCCAGCACTATTTCATGACCAATCCCAGCCTGTCGGGCCGGGGCGGAGCGCTTGCCTCCAGCGCTCCCAAGCTGATCGCCGGACGTTTGTCCAAGGGTAAAAATTCAAAGTGAACAGGGTGAATGGTCGAATCTGAAGCTCAAGGCCGATTGCCGGGCATTGCGCCGGTATCGGTAATCGATATCGGATCGAATTCGGTGCGTATCGTCATCTACGAAGGACTGAACCGCGTTCCGACCGTGCTCTTCAATGAAAAGGTACTGTGTGGTCTTGGAAAGGGACTGGCCACCTCGGGCATGCTCGATCTCGAGGGCGTAAACAGGGCGCTCGCCGCACTGCACCGATTCAGCATGCTGTCCAGACAGGCGCGGGCGACGCGTATGCATGTGCTCGCCACTGCGGCCGCGCGCGAAGCAACCAACGGCCCCGATTTCATCAGCCAGGCGGAAAAAATACTGGGTCAGGAAATCGATGTGCTCAGCGGCCGCAAGGAGGCGCATTACTCGGCAATGGGCGTTATCAGCGCCTTTTTCGATCCCGACGGCATCGTTGGCGATCTTGGCGGCGGCTCCCTCGAACTCGTCGACATCGAGGATCGCAATATCGGCGATGGCATCACCCTGCCGATCGGAGGCTTGCGTCTGGCGGAGGCGGCTGACGGGTCTCTCCAGGAAGCGCGGTCCATCGCGCGTCGAAACATGGCCATGGCGACGCTACTCGAACGGGGCAAGGGCCGAACCTTCTTCGCTGTTGGCGGCACCTGGCGAAATCTCGCAAAGCTGCATATGGAGATGACGGATTACCCGCTGCACATGATGCAGGGCTACAATATCTCTACCGAGGAAACGCTGCAGCTCCTGGACAAGGTTGACAAGATCGACGCCAAGGATCCGGCGATGCGGGCGATTTCCCGCAATCGTCGTCTGTTGCTGCCCTACGGCGCGGCGGTCTTGCGCGAAATCATCGACGCGATGAAACCGGAGTCGATTTGCTTTTCCGCCTTCGGCGTGCGGGAAGGTTATCTCTATTCCCTGCTTGACGGCGAGACGCAACTTGAAGATCCGCTTTTGGCGGCGGCCAATGAACTTGCGATCTTGAGAGCGCGTTCGCCTGAACATGCGCGCGAACTCGCAGAATGGACCGGGAAGGCCTTCGCCGCCTTCGGCATCGAGGAGACGATCGAGGAAGCCCGCTACAGGCGCGCGGCCTGTCTGCTGGCCGACATAAGCTGGCGGGCGCATCCGGATTATCGCGGCGCGCAGTCGTTCAACCTCATCGCCAACGGAACTTTCACCGCGATCAGCCATCCGGGCCGGGCCTATATCGCGCTCGCAAATTTCTATAGGTTCGAGGGGCTGAGCGACAACAATCATGACGAGCGGAACCTCGCGATCGCCGAAATAGCGACGCCGCGGTTCCGGTCCTTCGCGAAACTTCTGGGCGGCCTGATGCGTGTCAGCTATCTGCTGTCCGCATCGATGCCTGGAATCGTGCCATTGATCGATTTCGAGCAGGATGGCGACGACGGTCTCATCTTCAAGCTGCCTGAGCGAGTAAAGGACTTCGCCGGCGAACGGCTGGATGGCCGGTTGCAGCAGCTCGCGCGCTACACCGGAAAAACTCTGAGTTTCGACTTCGGATAGATTCAGAGCTTTTCCCTAAAATATCCGATGATTTCGTTCAGAGCCGCCTGGGTCGGCGAGTCCTCGCCCTCAATGAAATGCGCCGTTAGCATGGCGTGCTTATTGCCGGGAACATGCGTAAGGGTGATGCGCTCCTTGCCTGAATTGAAGGTCTGCTCGATGGCGGAGAATTTTTCAGCTTTGCAGAGTTTGTCGCCAGCGAACCGGTAGGCGTGCATGGGGCCATTCGTGTCGAGCTTGCGTTTCGTCGCCTCGATGTCTTCCGGCGACATGTGAAGAGCATGCTGAGCAAAGAGGGGCAGGGAGGGTTGCGAGGCGACTGAGGCGAGAACGCTCTCGTCGGCCATGAGGGATATGGCGAAATTCCCGGTCAGGCACATGCCGATTACGCCGACGCCTGAGACAGCGTGGCGCTGTTGAAGGTCGCGGCAGAGCGCTTTCAGCCAGTCGACGATGGGGCTTGATCGGTTGCGCGCGAAGATATCAATTTCGCGCCGGACACAGAAAAAGCGCGCCATGTTTCGCACGATCGCGAATTTGCCAAGCGGCCCGAAAAGATGCGGCAGGACCACCCGGAATCCGGCGGCGACCATCTTGTCCGCAAACCGGATCGTCTCCTTTTCAATCCCGGGAAGCTCGTGCAGAATGACGATGACAGGCCCTTCGCCTTTTTCATAGACATCGTGCTCCACCGTTTGGCCGCCGGATATTTCTGCCGCAAATGATCGTTGTTGAAATCCATTCAGCATGTCGCGTCCCCCTTGGCTATCTACGCGGTCAACCGACCCCGTCTGGCGCGAATCTCTCATGGATATGCATGCTTCGCGACAAACGCCGACGTCTGACTGCTATTATGGCTCAGAGACCCTCTGAGATCAAAAAAGTGGGGCGCCGATCAGCCGGGCACAGAATGCAGGCTGAAGCGGTTATCGGTGCTGCGCCATGTATTTCCAGCTTGTTCAGGCCGATTGAGTATCCGTAGTTGTCTCCGGCGGCGAGGGCTGCTGGCTGTCGGCGTAGGCCGAGAGTACCTTTTTCAGCGACTTGAAGACTGCCTGATCCGGCATGCGTTCCTCCAACTGTCGACGAGCTCTGGAATTGATGTGGCGGACGTTTTGAACGAACACCACCTGGACGTTTTTCTTTTCAAGCTCGGCGACCAGATCGACGAGCGTTTCGGACGCCGTGAAGTCGATATCGTCGACCGCTGTCACGTCGATACAAAGCCAGCGCAGTTCAGGCTCGGCATGTTTGGAGATGCTTTCGATCTGCTGTTTCATCAGGCCGGCGTTGGCGTAATACATGGTGTGATTGAAGTGGTAGATAAGCAGACCTGGCGCCGCCTGTGCGCCCGATTCCAGATCCTTGGCGCGCCAGTTGCCTTTCTCGTTTTTGACCAGCAGTTGATTGTCAGGATGGTAGCCGTGCCGCGTGTGCAGGATCAGCGAGAGAACGACAGCGATAATGATGCCCTGCTCAACACCGAGAACGACAACTATGGCTGTTGTCAGAAGCGCAATCCGGAATTCGGCGCGCCTCTCTCGTCGTATCTGCAACATACCCTTGATGTTGATCAGCCTCAGACCGATCAGGAATACGACTGCCGAGAGCACGGCGTCCGGCAACAGGCCCAACGGCTCAGTCAGGAATAGCAGGATCAGCAGCACCACAACGCACGCGACGATCAACGCCAATTGGCTTCGACCACCCGCGCTGTGAACCATCTCGGTTTGTGTCGGACTTCCATTGACAACGAACGTTCCGGTCAAGCCGGCGCCGATGTTGGCGAATCCAAGTGCAGCGAGATCCTGTTTGAGGTTCACGCCCTCTGTGTGCAAGGCGGCGTAGGCCCTCGCCGTCGCGGCGCTTTGCGCAAGGATCACGATGACCATGGCGAAGGCCGTCGGCAGAAGATCCCTGATAGGATGGATGCGCCATTTCACCTGATCCAGTACCGGTTGCGGCAATCCTGCCGGAACATCGCCGACCACAGGCAGAATGTCCTTGAGGTCGAACCACCAGCTTCCCGCTATTGCGCCGACAATGGCGACGAGGGCAACAGGTATGGCCCGTCCGGTTCTTTTTTCCAGATAACGTCCTGCAAGGATGGCGACGACGACGACGCCCGCGACGATCAGGACGGCCGGATTGGGATGTTCGAATTGGTCGCGTTTTGTCCAAAGCGTTGTGATCGTGTCGAGATCGGGCGCAGGCAGGCCGTAGAGTTCCGTTATTGCGCGGAGTGAAATCTGAATGCCAACGCCCGTCAGAAACCCGATTAGGACGGTGCGCGACAGAAAGTCCGCCATGAAACCCAGACCGATCCAACTCGCGAGCAGCAGCATGACGCCGACCATAATCGCAAGCAGACCGGCTAGCGCGAGATATTCCATGCCGCCAGGCGCCGCCAGACCTGCAAGGGAACTGGCGAGGATTGCAGCGGTCGCCGAATCGGCGCTGACGACGAGATGTTTTGATGAGCAGAACAGCGCAAAGAGAAGCGCCGGTATGAGCATTGTGTAGAGACCGGTTATGACTGGCGTCCCGGCTATCTTGGTGTAGCCCATCACTGTTGGAACAGCGAGTGTGGCGAGCGTTACGCCGGCGGCGATCTCTGTCGGTATCCTTGCTTTGTCGAGCGGCAAGACGCCCGTAAGGAAACCGATATTCAGGCGTTTGGCCAAAGTCGAAATCAGTGTAGCGCCCCCCGTTAGCCGCCTAAATGATTATAAACAGGACTGATAGGATGTTTATGTCAATCCTTCCGGCGCAGTTGGCGTCCAATATGCCAATGCCGGCATGTAGAAATTGTCCACGAACCATTGATAGCCGTACGGGGTGACAAAGGGTCAGGAATGGTGTCAAATCCGGTAAGTGCCATAGTCTTCAACGAGAATACTATAAAAAATATTGCTCTGGCGGGAAGCGATACCCGATTCTGGTGATTTGGTCGTTTCGCGACGGAGGTTCCGCGAAAGCGGCGAAGGCTTGCGTCAATGTTGAAAGTCTAGTCTCAGAAGAAATTTCCACCCATGCATATCGAAGACACGATACCGCACTCCTTTCTGTCCCGGCTGGTAAACGAGGCCAGATCGAAGCAGATATTGCGCTATTATCTGATAATTATTCCGATCCTTTGGATCGTGCTGTTCTTTTCCTATTACTCGTGGAGAATAGGGTTCGATTTCGGCGACCGGTTCGCCCTGACACTTTGGATTGCGCAGGACATCATCATGGTGCTTATGATCGTTTTGAGCGCGATCTTCATGCGCCGCATGATACGGGAAAGCCGGAGTGAGCTCGATGACATCCACCCGAAGTTCGACAGTCTGACCCACGTGGTTCTGCTGCCTTGCTACAACGAGCCTCCCAGCGTCCTGATGGCGACACTCGACGCGCTTGTCGCCCAATCGGTTGCGGACCGGCTGATTGTGGTGATGAGTTTCGAGGAAAGCAGTCCAGATCTTGATGAGACGCGCAGGACGCTCGAGGCGAAACACCGGGAGAGCTTTCGTGCTTTCCACATCACGATCCATCCGGCTGGAATTCCCGGCGAGATCCGCGGCAAGTGCAGCAATGCCCGTTGGACGGTCAAGAGCGCTCTGGAGTGGACGAGGTCGGAGAATATCCAGCTCGACATGGCTACGACGACACTGACATCGATGGATTCGGACACGATCCTCCATCGTCGTTATTTTGAGGTGCTGGGCGACAAGTTTCTGCGCGCCGGTGACGACCGGGTATACTCAACTGTCTGGCAGGGCGGGCTCTTCTACAACTTCGGTCTCGACCGTTCATTGTTTTTCACCCGCGTCACAGGCTTGCTGCGCACCATATGGATGATCGGGTTCAACATCCCGCTACAGTCGCATTCGATGAGCGTGAGTTCCTATTCGCTGAAATTGTGTTGCGACAACAATCTTTTCGACCCGACCTACCAAATGGACGACATGCATTTTTTCGTGAAGTCAATGGTTACAAGGCGAGGCAAGGTCTGGTTGAAACCGATCTATCTGCCGGTGATCTGTGGCCCCACCAGTGGAAACAGTTTCTCCGAGGAACTGCGGGAGTGGGCGCGCCAGGCGAGGCGCTGGAGCATTGGGGCCTTCGAGATATTCCACTATGTGGTCAGTGAAAGACGCAATCTTGGCTATCTGAGCACTTTGAGGTTATGCGCGACGATCCTGTTGCTCTACGGCCTGTTTCAGACAATCATGTTCGCGTCGACAATCGTGGCTTCGCCTATCTGGCACTACACCCAGTGGCACGCAGGCAACGACCATCTCATTTGGTATGCTGTCAGCGTCATTCCATGGCTATTCATCACCTGATGCTTCCTCATGGACGCTATCTTCGTTCGGAATATCGAGACAACGGACGGAAAGGTCGGCATGGCGCGAAATCTGCTGCATTTTCTTTCAACGCCGCTGGTGCTGCTGGGCTACAATTACGTTTCATTCGCAGCGCTCCATATCCTCGCCTGGAAAGGAAAAAGCGTCTGCACGCACGATATTTGCGGAAAAACCGGCCTTCCGTCGTCCGGGGAAGTTTCGGCTTTATGATTATCTGAACTAGAGTTCGACAGCCTCGACCTTTCGGTCGACGAACCGCAAGGCCGTTTTTCCGCGCAACAGTTTCAGGGCCTCTTCGCCAAAGAGTTCGCGACGCCAGCCTTTCAGCGCCTCCACCTCGGCGTCTTCGCCATCGGCGGCGATCCGCTCAAGGTCTTCGGAATTGGCGATCACCTTGGGCGCCACGCCGTATTTTTCTGTCGTCATCTTGAGCAGAACCTTGAGAAGCTCCGTCGCGGCGGCGGCGCCTTCGGGCGATTGAGCAGGCCGCTGAAGACGCGGCATCTCGTGCTTGGGGAGGGCGAGCGCTTCGTTGACGGCGTCGACCACCGCTCGTCCGGATTGGGAGCGCTCCCAGCCTTTGGAGATTGTCCGCAGCCGTCCAAGCGCTTCCGGATCCTTCGGCTGCTGCTGGGCGATCTCGTAGATCGAGTCGTCCTTCAGAACGCGGGAACGCGGCACGTTTCGTTCGCGCGCCTCGCGTTCACGCCAGGCGGCGATATGCTTCATCACGGACAGTTCATGCGGTTTGCGCAACCGCATGCGCAATCGCTTCCACGCGTCTTCCGGATGCAGATCGTAGGTCGAAGGGGATTCGAGAATATCCATTTCCTCCTTCACCCAGTGGGCGCGCCCGTCTTCTTCAAGGCGCTGCCTTAGCATGGCGTAGACATCACGCAGATGCGTGACGTCGGCCAGCGCATAGTCGAGCTGCTTTTCGCT
The DNA here is from genome assembly GCF_019492055.1 of Flavimaribacter sediminis. GTDB lineage: Bacteria > Pseudomonadota > Alphaproteobacteria > Rhizobiales > Rhizobiaceae > Flavimaribacter > Flavimaribacter sediminis. The sequence continues at coordinate 406,194 of NZ_JAICBX010000004.1, forward strand.
CAAGGGGCGTCTGCGCCAATCCGTGAAACGCGATGACTTGTCGATTCGGGCGCCCGTCGTTCTCTGCACAAGCTGATCGTAGGAAATCGAATCGCCGAAGCCGCAAACCATGGCGGCGACCTGAGTGTCGAAAATAGGATGCGGTATCAGGCTTCCGAGGTGATAGATGATCTCCAGATCCTGACGCGCTGCGTGAAAGACTTTCATCACCGAACTGTCGGCCATCAGTGAGAAGAACGGTGCGAGATCGAGATCGTCTGAAAGAGGGTCGACAATCATGGCTTCGTCTGGCGAGGCCATCTGTATCAGACAGAGTTCCGGCCAGAATGTCGTCTCACGGATAAATTCCGTGTCGATTGTGATGTGGTCGGATTGTGAAAGTCGCTCGCAGGTTGCTGCAAGTTCGGAGGTCGTCGTTATAATTTTCATGGAATTTGTTTAGATCATTTTTTCCCGGTACGAAACTGCTCCCTGTCATAGTCCCTGGACGTAACACGGTTGGCCATCCGGGAAAACGAGAGGGACGTGCGCAACAGCGCGCTGAAGCGGCCCCTGTGGCTTGCTGGAACTGCTGCTCGAACGCGCATCCGCCAAAGGGTGACGACGATCAGGCTCGCATGCACGATGCTGGTGTAGGTGAACATGACGCCGGGCGCGGAATTCTGCATCAGCAGCGATGCGATGTAGGGGCCGATAGTGGCTCCGATCGACCAGTAGAAGAGCAGTCCGGCGGCGACCTGGACATACTGACCGTGTTCAGCGTGGTCATTGGCATGAGCGGCCGACAGGGAATAAAGCGGAAGCGAAAAGGCGCCAAAGAAGAAGATTCCGATATAGTTCAACAGTGGGTCAGAGCCGGCGAACGTGTTGATGAAGAGGCCTGAAAGAGCAGCGCCTGCTGTCGCGATGATGAGGATGACGCGCCGGTCGTGCCGATCCGACAAGACTCCAAGTGGATATTGCAGGATTGTTCCGCCAAGGATTCCAGCGCCCATGAAAGTCGCAATGGATGACACCGGAAGCCCGATGGATTGTGCGTAGATGGGACCGATCATGCGGAATGTCGCAGATGTCAGGCCAATGGCGATGCAGCCAATGCATGCGATAGGCGACAGTCGCCAGATAGCGGCCGGATTGAAGGAAAATCTGCCCGGCGGCTTGGGATTCGATCTGTCGGCGAGTGAGATCGGAACCAGCGAGAGGCTGATCATGATGGCTAGCGTCGAGAACACCACAAAGTTTGATATGTCGAAAAACGGGATGAGGAACTGCGACCCGGTTACGCAGACCATGTCGATAAGCCGGTAGATCGAAAGCACCCGCGCGCGCGTTTGGTTGGTGATGCCGGAGTTCAGCCAGCTGTCCACCGTGGCGAAAAGCCCTGCAAAGCAGAGGCCAGACAGAAACCGGATTATGGCCCAGGCAAGCGGATCGACCAGAATCACCAGGAGCAGGCATCCGCTGGCGCCCATCGCCGCCAGCGCCGAAAAGGCGCGGATGTGGCCAACGGCCCGCAGGATCGGAGAGATCAGGAAGCTTCCGGCCATGAAGCCGATCGAATAGCTGGCGCCAATCAGGCCGATGGCTGATGTCGTGAAGCCCTCATCAGCCCCGCGAAGCGCGATGAGCGTGCTTTGCATGCCGTTTCCGGCTAGCAGGATCGCCGCTGCAAAAAACAGCGGCGCAAGGGGACGGAGAGAGGACATGGACGGGGCGACTCGGCGGGCTACTGAGACTTGTGCAGATGATATCACGATGCGCCGGAAGCGACAGCATTCGATTAAAGCTGGCTTGGCTGCTTGACAAATCGCGTGCGTCGTGCGCTTGTCCGCCCGGTTTTGACAGAAGGCGACCCTTCGCGTCACCGCAGTCTCACGGAAAGAAAAAGCAGGACAAACCGATGCACCGCTATCGCTCCCATACTTGCGCCGCTCTGCGCAAAACAGACGTTGATTCATCCGTCCGCCTGTCGGGCTGGGTCAATCGCGTTCGCGATCATGGCGGACTGCTGTTCATCGACCTGCGCGACCACTATGGCATCACGCAAATTGTCGTCGATCCGGATTCCGACAGCTATAATCTCGCAGAGACTCTGCGCGGCGAATGGGTGATCCGCGTCGATGGCGACGTCAGGGCGCGTTCGGACGAAACTGTCAACCCGAAACTGCCGACCGGCGAGGTCGAGGTCTATGCCCGCGACATCGAAGTGCTGTCGGCGGCCGGTGAACTGCCGCTGCCGGTCTTCGGAGAGCCGGACTATCCGGAAGACGTGCGTCTGAAATACCGTTTCCTCGATCTGCGCCGCGAGACGCTGCACGCCAACATCGTCCGCCGTACGAAGATCATCGCCGCCATGCGGCGTCTGATGGGCGAGGCGGGTTTCGCGGAATATTCGACGCCGATCCTGACTGCGTCATCGCCGGAAGGCGCACGCGACTTTCTGGTGCCGAGCCGCATCCATCCGGGCAATTTCTATGCGTTGCCCCAGGCGCCGCAGCAATACAAGCAGCTCATCATGGCGTCGGGCTTCGATCGTTACTTCCAGATCGCGCCGTGTTTCCGCGACGAGGATCCGCGCGCCGACCGACTGCCGGGCGAGTTCTACCAGCTCGACATGGAAATGAGCTTCGTCGAACAGGAAGATGTCTTCCAGACGATGGAGCCGGTGGTGCGAAAGGTCTTCGAGGAATTCGCCGACGGCAAGGCGGTGACAGCGGAATTTCCGCGGATTCCCTATGACGAGGCGATCCGCAAATACGGGTCCGACAAGCCGGATCTGCGGAACCCGATCGTAATGGAAGCGGTGACCGAACATTTCGCCGGCTCCGGCTTCAAGGTTTTCGCCGGCATGATCGAGCGTGATCCGAAGGTCGAGGTCTGGGCCATTCCGGCAAAGACCGGCGGCAGTCGGGCCTTCTGCGACCGGATGAATTCCTGGGCGCAGAGCGAAGGTCAGCCTGGTCTCGGCTATATTTTCTGGCGTGAGGAGAACGACGCCGTCGCCGGCGCGGGGCCGCTCGCAAAGAATATCGGCCCGGAGCGCACGGAGGCGATCCGCAACCAGCTTGGTCTGGAATCCGGCGACGCCTGCTTCTTCGTGGCCGGCGTTCCGGCGAAATTCGCCGCCTTCGCCGGCGACGCCCGAACGCGCGTCGGTGAGGAACTGGGTCTGATCGACGCCGACCGGTTCGCCCTGTGCTGGATCGTCGACTTTCCCTATTACGAATGGGACGAGACGGAAAACCGGCTGGATTTCTCGCATAACCCCTTCACCATGCCGCAGGGCGGCAAAGAGGCGCTGTCAGGAGAAGACCCGCTTGCCATCAAGGCCTGGCAGTACGACATGGTCTGCAATGGCTACGAGATTGCCTCCGGCGGAATCCGCAATCACATACCCGAAGTGATGGTCGAGGCGTTTGGCAAGGTGGGACTTGACGCGAAGGTGGTGGAAGAGCGGTTCGGCGGCCTCTACCGGGCTTTCCACTATGGCGCGCCGCCGCATGGCGGCATGGCAGCCGGAATCGACCGCATCGTTATGCTGCTCGTCGGCGCGAAGAACCTGCGAGAAGTGACCATGTTCCCGATGAACCAGCAGGCCGAAGACCTGTTGATGGGCGCGCCGAGCATCGCCGATCAGACGCAGCTCAAGGAGCTGAGCCTGCGCATCGCACCGGCCGCCAAGACAAACTGATCCGGGAAAAGTTTGGGCCCGCTGATAACGGGCCCAGACCTGTACCTTACTGGTTCGCCTTTACCTGCACATTCAAGAGCGTCGGCAGCGACTCCGGGGAGCCAATGCCGGCGCCCATGATGGACGCGAAAGGCAGTGGGCTCGGCGGCGTGGCGCTGATCTCGATGTTCTCCGGATTGGCGAGATAGGCGCTGACCGCAGTGCTGACATTCTGTTGAAAGTCCGGATTTTTGATTTGCGCCAGCATGATCGGCAGCATGCCGCTGATACTCTGGACAAGTTGGTCGGCGCTCATGCCCTGCTGTGCGGCGGCCATTTCGAGGATCTTGCCTGTCAGGGATTGGTCATCGAAACGCAGCGTCAGGTCGTTGAATGTGAGCTGTTGCATCATGCCCATCATCGCCATGCCCATGGCCTGCTCTGCCTTCGCATCGTCGCCCATTTGGGCCATCTGCGCCTGCATTTCCTGCAGACCTTGTACGAATTCCAGTGTCACGCCCGAAACAGACGCCTTAAGGTCCAGCTTGCCGGCCCCGTCGACATCCGTGACATACTGGTCGATGCTCAGCGTCCCGTCGTCCAGGTTCCAGGAGCCGTTCGCAGAAAGGCCGCCCGTCAGCTTCGTATAACCGAGCGCGTCCAGCGTCTTGCGGGCATCCTGATCCTCAACGCCGCTGAGGTCGATCATCATGCCGTCGAGGTCGAACGTGAAGTTGATTGTGTTATCCGGTCCGGGTGCGGGGTTGGAGGCGCTGGAGGTCTGCGCAGAAAACACTGTGGCCCCAGCTGCTTTGACATCGATCGCGCCTGTCGACGACTTGTCATAGGTCATCAGGTTTTCGGCCGACGACATATCGGGGTTTGCCGGAACATGCAGGCCGGTGGTTTTAATATCGTCGATCGATACGTCGATATCTATCGGATTTTCGCCGGCTTCCTTGATGCTGACGGAAAAGTCGAACGGCTCGACTTCCGACACGTTATATCCGCCCTTGCCGTCTTCGGAGACACCCCTGAATGTCAGGTCTCCGAGATCGATGGTCTCGTCCGTTTCGGGCAGCTTGAACGCGATGTCGCTGATCGTAACGCTGTCGCCCGTGCTTTCCGCGCCGGAGTAAGTGATCTCGTAGCCGTTCTGATCATAATATCCGAACAGCTTCTCGGCGAACTGGTCTGCTTCGACGGCGCCCGCGACTGTGATTGGCGCGAAAACGACCAGTCCCGCAAGAAGTCCTGTACGAAGATGTTGAGCAAGCATATAAAATCCTTCCATCTTTGGGCGCTTTACAACCGCCAGTCGTTTTGGTCTCATCCGAATAAGCCGGTTTTATGTCAGTATTTACGCAGACATACGATTGCAACCGGACTTCACATAAGAATTTCTACAGGGTTTCGAAGATATTACCGGAATATGTTCGGTCAAACCGGCGTCGCTTTCGCGCGATCTGACCATGGAATTTCCACAATCATCAAGAATTGAAAGCCGCGCCTGATCTCGCTATCGTTTCGAGCGAGAGGGTGGTTGAGCGCCGGAGTTCGAGCCGGTTCCGGCTTGGTAATCTCGAAATAATTAAACGCAAGGATGGCGCGGGGCGCTAGCTGGCATGGTACGTCATTTAATTCCCATCAGCGCGCTCTTGCTGGGATCGGCCTTTCTGCTTTACGCCGGTGGCATGAACGGTCTGATCCTGCCGGTCAGGGGGTCCCAGGAAGGCTTTTCAGCCTTTTCTCTGGGTCTGCTCGGCACCGGCTGGGCGATCGGCTACGTGCTCGGGTGCATCATGACGCCGGGCCTCGTCGGACGGGTCGGCCACATTCGCTCGTTCAGCGTTATGGCCTCGCTTGCAGCGCTCGCCATTCTCGCATCGTTGCTGTTCATAACGCCCTGGGCGTGGATACCGCTGCGCGCCATTTCCGGCTTCTGCTTCGCCGGCGCCGCCATGATCGTCGAAAGCTGGTTGTCCGAGCGGGTGGATGCGAGTTCCAGAGGTCGCGTCTTCGGTGTCTACACCATGGTCAATCTGATGGCGACCACGACGGGTCAGCTGACCCTGACGCTCGGTGAAACGGGCGGGTACACCTTCTTTGTCATCGGCGCGATGTTCTATTCGCTGGCGCTGATACCGACAGCGATTTCGTCCACTGCAACGCCAAAACCGCTCGTCAAGGTGCGGCTCGATCTTGGCGCTCTCTGGCGCAATTCGCCGGTCGCCGTTTACGCCGTTTTGATGGTGGGCATTTCCAACAGCGCTTTCGGCACGCTTGCCGCCGTCTATGCCGACCAGATCGGCCTTCGGCTCTCTGCGATCGCGCTCTTTACAAGTATTCCGATACTCGCTGGCGCCCTGGCGCAGCTCCCGGTCGGGCAATTGTCTGACCGGATGGATCGCCGCAAGGTGCTGATAGGCATTACGATTGTCGGGGTTATCGGCGACCTGGCGTTCATTATTCTGCAGCCGGAGTTGGCCTGGGTGAATTTTATCCTGGTCTTCCTTTTCGGCGCAGCAGCCTACGCCATGTATCCGGTGATCGTCGCCCATGCGCACGACCACGCGGAACCTGACAGCTATATCCAGACATCCGGCGGATTGCTGCTTGTGTTCGGCGTCGGGTGCATCGTGGGACCGCTGTTCGCCGGTTTCGGGATGTCGGCGATCGGAACGTCGGCTTTGTTCATGACGACTATCGCCGTGCATATCCTGATTGTCATCTACACGATCTGGCGCATCAGCCGACGCGCTCCTGTCAAGCCCGAACATAAGGTCGAATTCGTACCTTCCGCTCCGACGAGGACGACGACGCCGGAAACGGTGTCGCTCGCTCTGTCGGACGATCAGGAGGAGGACGCCGGCTCAGACGCATAGGCGTGGATCGAATCAATCGAGACTTGCCGCGAATCGGTGCTTCGTTTAAGCCCGAACCATGGGAAAAAGCCTTATTCCGCCGGGCGGCGGCGACGGCGGGTCAGAGCCCGTCGATCTGAAAACCGCTCTTGAAGAACGCTACCTCGCTTACGCGCTGTCGACGATCATGCATAGGGCGCTGCCCGACGTTCGCGACGGGTTGAAGCCGGTACATCGCCGCATCGTCTATTCGATGAGCGATATGGGTCTGCGCGCGAATGGCGGCTTCAAGAAATCCGCCAAGATCGTCGGCGAAGTGATGGGTAATTTCCATCCGCATGGCGACCAGGCGATCTATGACGCTTTGGTTCGTCTCGCGCAGGACTTCGCTGTGCGATACCCGCTGGTAAACGGGCAGGGCAATTTCGGTAACATTGACGGCGATAACGCTGCCGCAATGCGCTACACCGAGTCGAAGATGACGCCGGTTGCGGAATTGCTGCTGGAGGGCATCGACCAGGACGCTGTCGACTTTAGAACGACCTATGACGAGGAAAACCAGGAGCCGGTGGTTCTGCCCGGCGCCTTTCCAAACCTTCTCGCCAATGGCGCGACCGGCATTGCGGTCGGCATGGCGACGTCGATCCCGCCGCACAACGCCGCGGAGCTTTGTGACGCCGCCCTGCATCTGATCAAGCACCCCAATGCGACGATTGAAAAACTGGTCGATTACGTGCCCGGTCCCGACATGCCCACTGGAGGCGTGATCGTCGACAGCCGTGATTCGATCGTCGAGGCCTACAAGACTGGTCGCGGCGGATTTCGCACGCGCGCGCGTTGGGAGAAGGAAGACACCGGTCGCGGCAGTTATATCATTGTCGTCACCGAAATTCCTTATCAGGTGCAGAAATCACGGCTGATCGAAAAGATCGCTGAATTGCTGATCGCCCGCAAACTGCCGCTGCTGGAGGATGTTCGCGACGAGTCGGCCGAGGATGTGCGTCTTGTCTTGGTTCCCAAGAGCCGGTCGGTCGATCCGGATCTGCTGATGGAATCGCTGTTTCGCCTGACCGATCTCGAATCCCGCTTTCCGCTCAATCTCAATGTCCTTTCGAAGGGGCGGGTGCCCAAGGTCATGTCCCTTCGCGATGTGCTCCTGGAGTGGCTTGATCACCGGCGCGAGGTGCTTCAGAGGCGGTCGCGGCATCGGTTGGCGGCAATCGAGCGGCGTCTCGAAATCCTTGGCGGCTATCTGGTCGCCTATCTTAATATCGATGAGGTGATCCGGATTATCCGTGAAGAGGATGATCCGAAAGCCGAGCTCATGCAGCGGTTCGAACTGACCGATCTGCAGGCTGAATCGATCCTGAACATGCGCCTGCGCTCTCTGCGCAAGCTGGAAGAGTTCGAGATCCGCAAGGAGTTCGATGGGCTGACCGTGGAAAAGGCGGAGATCGAAGCGCTGCTTGCTTCGGACGAAAAGCAGTGGTCGACGATCTCCTGGGAAATCTCCCAGGTGAAGAAGAAGTTCGGCAAGGACACCGAACTCGGACGCCGGCGCACAGGGTTCGCCGAGGCTCCGGAAGCCGACCTCGAAGCCATTCAGCAGGCGATGATCGAAAAAGAGCCGGTTACGGTCGTTCTGTCGCGGAAGGGCTGGATCCGGGCGATGCGCGGCCACATGTCCGATACATCCGGCCTCACTTTCAAGGAAGGCGATGGCCTCAAGCTGGCGTTTCCGGCCTATACGACGGACCGGATCATCCTGTTTACCACCGGCGGCAAGTTCTACACTGTCGGCGGCGACCGCTTGCCGGGCGGTCGCGGGCATGGCGAACCGGTGCGCATCATGATCGACATGAACAACGATCAGGACATCGTGTCCGCCTTCGTGCACAACCCGGACGGAAAGCTGCTTCTGGCTTCGACCGTTGGCAATGGTTTCGTCGTCTCGCAGTCGGATATCACGGCCAATACCCGCAAGGGCAAGCAGGTCATGAATGTAAAGATGCCTGACGAGGCGAAGCTGTGCATTGCGGTCGAGGGAGACACGGTCGCGGTGCTGGGCGAGAACCGCAAGATGCTGATCTTCCCGCTCGAACAACTGGCCGAGATGAGTCGCGGCAAGGGCGTGCGTCTGCAACGCTACAAGGATGGCGGGGTCGCCGACGTCAGAACGTTCAACAAGGCGGAAGGGCTGAGCTGGCAGGATTCCGCCGGCCGCACCCATACCAAGACCATGGAAGAATTGCGCGAGTGGTACGGCGACCGCGCGCAGGCCGGCCGCACCGTCCCGAAAGGCTTTCCACGCTCCGGCAGGTTCTCCGGATAGTGAATTAAATCAGGGGCCTGTCGGCACATCCTGAATCATTGTCTCCGGACGCACGAATGCAGGAGCGATAGACGCGCGATGAGCACGGGAAACAATTATGACAGCGGCCGGTTGAACCTGCCCTTCGTCGGTCTTTGCACCTTCGGCAAAAATCCTTACGTCGAGGACTGGGATGCGATAGACGCGGACGTCGCAGTGCTGGGTGCGCCGCTTGACATGGGCACGCAATGGCGCGCCGGCGCGCGCTTCGGCCCCCGCAGCATTCGAGAGGCTTCGACGCTGTTCTCCTTTGGTCACGCCGGCGCATACGACCATGAGGACGACGTCACCTATCTTGATCCGGAAACGGTTCGGATCGTCGATGTTGGCGACGCGGATATCGTCCACACCGACATGATGACCAGCCACAGCAACATCGAATTCGGCGTGCGCAAGATCCTGAAGAGCGGCGCTGTTCCCGTCGTGCTGGGCGGCGATCATTCAGTCAATATTCCCTGCATCAACGCTTTTGATGACCAGAAGCCCTTTCACCTGGTCCAGATCGACGCGCATCTGGATTTCGTCGATGAACGCCACGGCGTGCGCTACGGTCATGGCAATCCGATGCGCCGCGCGGCGGAAAAGGATTACGTGACGGGACTTTCGCAGATCGGAATCCGCAACGTCTCCTCCACTGCGCGCGAAGGCTATGAGGATGCCCGCAAAATGGGCTCGGATATCCTGTCGGTAAGACAGTTCCGCAAGCTCGGCGTCGACGGCGTCCTGGCCAGAATTCCAGTTGGGCGGCGCTACTACGTTTCGATCGACATCGACGGTTTCGATCCCTCGATCGCCGCAGGCACAGGAACGCCCAGCCATGGCGGCTTTCTATATTACGAAGTTCTGGAACTGATCGACGGCCTTGCCCGGCAAGGCGACATCATCGGCATGGACTGCGTGGAAGTCGCGCCCGATTACGATCCGACCGGCTCCACTTCAATTTTGGCGGCGCAAATTTTGATGAATGCGATTGGCCGGATCATGCACCATCGGGCGGCAAAATAGCTTTCAGTCTTCGTAGCGGTCCCAGCCGCTTGGGCCCAGGTGATCTTGCGGGCGAAACCGGGTCTTGTATTCCATCTTCCGCGATCCCTCGACCCAATAGCCGAGATAGACGTGCGGTAGACCGCGATCCTTGGCGCGCTGGATATGATCAAGGATCATATAGCTGCCGAGCGAACGCGATGCGTAATCCGGATCGAAGAACGAATAGACCATCGACAGGCCGTCGCCCATGATATCGCTTAGCGCGACGGCGATAAGCCGACCCTGTTCTGCAATGCTCCCGTCCGGATCCGGCTCGCCCTCGATGCGATACTCGATGATCTTGGTCGGCACATAGGTGTCTTCCACCATCATCGCATAGTCGAGCACCGTCATGTCCGACATGCCGCCTCGCTGGTGGCGGGCGTCGAGATAGTCCCGAAACAAGGCGTATTGCTCGCTTGAAGGCTCCGCCTGGAACTCACGCGCCGTAATGTCAGAATTGCGCGCCAGATTGCGCCGCATGGATTTATTCGGTTCGAATTCGCTGGCCACGATGCGCACGGACACACAGGCCCTGCAGGATTCGCAGGCCGGCCGGTAGGCGATGTTCTGCGATCGTCTGAACCCGCCCTGCGTCAGCAGGTCGTTGAGTTCCGCCGCCTTCTCGCCAACGAGATGCGTGAACACCTTGCGTTCGAATTGCCCGTCGAGATACGGGCACGGAGACGGCGCCGTCAGAAAGAACTGGGGAGAATGGACGGGTTGGTTGGTCATCGATCGTAAATTATTTCACCTGATATCGACCTCAAAAAAATTACAACGCATAATACCATGGCGCAAGAAGTGAAAAGGCCAACCAGACAATAAAAACCAGAGGCAGTCCTGCTTTAAGATAGTCTCTGAAGCTGTAATGACCAGGTCCCATGATCAGCAGGTTGGTCTGATAGGCGATCGGGGTGGCGAAACAGGTGTTCGCCGCGAAGATGACCGCGGAAGCGAACGCGACCGGCGAAGCGCCGAGTCCATGCGCCATGTTCAGCGCGATTGGCATGAACAGAACCGCCGTCGCGTTGTTGCTCAATACATTTGTGACGCCGGCCATGACCAGATACAGGACCGACAGGATGACCGGCACCGGCGCGCCTTTCAGGAGATCGACCGAACCCTGGGCGATCAGCGCCGCGCCTCCGGTGCTGTCGAGCGCAGTCGCCATGGCGATGGACGAGCCGACAAGCAGATAGATTTGGCGATCGAATGCGCGCACCGCCTGGTACATGGTCAGACAGCCTGTCGCCATCATCAGCGCTGCGCCGGTAATCGCGCTCACAACGATCGGAACGATCTCGAAAGCCGCCAGAACGACAATTGCAAAGAAGATGGCGAAGGCGATCTTCGCCTTTCGGCTCTGCGGCACCGCCTCCGCGGAATGTTCCAATAGCAAAAGGTCGTGGTCGCCGCGCAACTGCGTGATCTGCTCGTAATTGCCGCCAAGAAGCAGCGTGTCTCCGGGCTCAAGCCGGATCTCGGATAACGGCGTTCGCGCCATCCTGCTCTTTCGCTGCACGCCAAGCACGGAGATCCCGAAGCGGGCGCGAATGCCGGACAGCTGGATTGTGCGGCCGGCGAAACGCGAGCCCGGCGCAACGACTGCCTCAGCCAGGTGATAGCCGGGCCCGGGTCGCGCAGACTCTTGCGCGTCTTCCGCTGCTTCACGATCCTCGCTTTTTTCATCCGTGTCGGCGATCGCATTGCCATGAGCGAGCGACCGAGAGAACGCCTTGCGCGTACCGGTCACCACCAACGTGTCTCCCGGCGACAATGTGATGTCTTCGAATGGCGGCAGAAACGGAACATCGCGACGCAGAAGAATCCGCGGCGTCAGATCCTTGATGCCCGGAAATATGCCGGATTTGGAAGCAATGCCCACAAAGGGGTGTCCTGCGGTGATTGGAATTTCGCCGATGAACTGGGTTCCGCGGTCGGTCTTGGCGCGGTCTATTGTCGAAGTGCGCTCGGTGAGCATGCGGGGCATCAGGAAGATGACGTAGAGGCCGCCAATGACGGCGAGCATCAACCCCATGCCGGTCAGGTCGAAGAACGAGATGAAAACGCCGAAATCGTCTGCAACGCCCGCCGCGATCAGGTTGGTGGACGAACCGATCAGCGTTGTCATCCCGCCGAGGATGCTCATGAAGGACAGTGGCATGAACACCTTGTATCCGGGATATCGCCGCTGCGCCGCAATCACCGTGAGGATCGGGATGAAGATCACCACCACCGGCGTGTTGTTGAGAAAGGCGCTCAGAAGACCGGCGGCGATGATGACGATGAAGATCGTCAGGTTCTTGCTCGATCCACCAAGCCTGCTGATGAACCTTGCCGGTCCGTCGATTGCGTCTGTGGCGAACAACCCCTGGCCGACGATCAGCAGCGCAATGACAGTTGCGAGCGCCGGATCGGAGAAGCCCGCGAGAATGCTGCGCATATCCAGAATGTCGCCGTTGGCCTGTTCATAAGGAAAAACGCCGAACAGCAGAAGGATTGCCGACAGACAGCCCAGTGAAACGGTTTCGATGGAGAACCGCTCACTGACAAAGGCCACAATCGTCCAGAATATGATCGCGTATGTCGCGTAGAGATGAAATTCGTGCATGCGCCGCCCTGAGTATTTTGTTGCACGGTGCGCGATCTTAGCGATGGAATTGGCGCCATCAAAGCGGCTTGTTGCGATTATCAGTCCCGATTCAGGATTTCATTGCCGGGAAGGAGATGTTTGCGGGAAATGGTTCCCGAATTTGTGCAACTCAGTCTGTGCTTATGACGAAAGTAGCATTCAAGCTTGAAATATCAGACGAATCCGACCCATCGCCCATCTTTGTATGGAGTTCGCCAGTGAGCGAGTTAACGATGAGCCATGCCCGGCCTTCAGGTCCATCCATTTCAAAGGGTATCGCCTCGTCCATTGTTGCCGGGTGCCGGTTTTGCACTTCGTCCAAAATGTGTCTGGCGGATATGGTCCAATGCCGCTCTTTATAGTCGACACGCAGATGACCTTCTTGCATCTCAACTTTTAACTGACCAGCCAACGTATCGATAGCGCGACCCCATTTGTTGCCGAGCTTATAGGGGCCGGATACTAGCGTGGAGCCATCAGCTTCTACGTGCCCCGGTTTGCGGCTGCGAAACTCTACGTCCTGCATTCTTCTCGTTTCGGATTCATCGCCAGAAAGCCTGGCCGTAAGGCGTCTTATACTGTCAATTCGATCGAACCATTTTTCTTCATCTTCGCTGTCCTCGAAATAGACTTTCAGATCGCTCAGATGTCCTGACTTGGACAGGAATGTAAGCAGGGATTTTATGCTCTCTCTCGTATTGGTGTCGGTCGTCTGAGGCGGCGCGATTTTGCCGTCGACCAAAATCTGATTTTCTTCCAGCAAGGCGACCAGTCGCCTGAACTGGTCGCGAACGGAAACGTCAGCCGCGCCCCACGGTCCGAAGGACGCCAACATCAGCATGATGGCGAGTGTGGCGATGACGACGCGCGGCTGGACCTTTTGTCTGCGTATCGCAAAGAGACAGATCATGCCGACGATCCAGATTCCAACGAGGATAAGACCGTAACGTTCCGGGGTGATCCCGTATTCGGACACGCGACGGTAGGTCCCTATGACGAAGAGAACAAGCGGGACGATCAGGAGCCAATACCAGTTTCTCCGGAACAGCCGTAGCAAGAGAGAACTGCTGTCGCGATAGGGGATCGCCAGCATCCAGATCGAGACGCAACCGGCGGCAAAGGACAGAACCATCACTCCCACCTGTCCACGCGGGAGTTCCCATGCAAGGGCGGTCTTCGCGGCGTAGGCGTATATAACAATCGTGTAGATGAGCAGAAGTGGAAGCAGGAGATAGGTGAGAAGGAGAAGAGGAACCCGATATGTGAGCCCCTTCTTTTCTAATTCGCCTGAACCGTGCAAATCTGACGGGACCATCTCCAATCCGAAGAGCGGCGCGATCAGTAGCAACCCGGTCATATAGACATGATCATAGATGTCGTATTTGAGATCGAGCTCAAAAAGATAGTCGATACTTGCAAGAACTGCGTAGGCTCCAAGAATGAACGCAAGCGCGGCGAGTCCGGCCAGGATGACAGCAAGGCCGAGACGGTAATTGAAAGTCCACAGAGCTAGATCGTCGTTGCGCCCGTGTAGAAAACCGGAAACCATCAGGAGTAAAAGAATTCCCGGCAGCCAGAAGGTGAGCAGAACACTCATCCCGAGGCCGCTGACGAGCCAGAAGGGTGCAGCGGCAATCAGAGCGACCACTCCGGCAAGAGCATAATTTGCGCCTGTTTTCCAACGCGCGCTTTCCGCGAACAGGTGGGCCGCGCCGGATGCGAAGAAGGCGGCTGTCAGAGCCGCATATATCTGAGTAGAGGAAAACTGGCTGTATCCAGGAATTTCATTATCGTAGTCAGCGAGCTTGTAGAGTTTGGCAATGTCGAGATTGGCGATCACCGCCGCAATGACGCTCGCCAGCACGGGCAATGGAAATCGTGCGAATGTCTTTGAAATCGAAGGCGCGCGGGTCGCAATGCCGTTCAGAAATGACACTCGGATTATCCCTCAGGAAATGAGAAGCGAATGAAAAAATTCGCCACGCCATCTTTATGGGAACCAAGGCCTCAATATGACCGTATAGGTTGTTTTGCCGACTATGCAGCTTCGTCGCGGATGACGACGACGCCCAGAAGCATGTCGTGCAGCAGGCGTTTCCTGCCGGAAAACAGGCTGACGAGCAAAATCAGCGGCGTCAGCACAGCGTTGGCGATCCAGAACAGCGCGCCATGGGCGATCGCGAGCATGGAGTCGACCGGCGCGCCGTCGAGCCGCACCATTTTGATGCCATTGAGGCGCATTCCAGGCGTCGCCTGATTCAGGCCGCCCAGCGTCAGGCCGATATAGGGCACAGCGACCAGGAAGAAGAGGATGGAATAGAGCATCCAGCCAAGGCCAAGGCTGAAAACGCCGATAAAGAAAACCAGCACCGCGGCCGGCACACAAAGCGCCAGGATCAAAGCGTAGTCGATCAGGAACGCGAAAACCCGTCGCGACCGCACGCCGCTGAAACTTTTCCAGCTGTCCAGATCGGGGTTTCTGTCCACAATGACATCTGCTTCCGCAAGCGACATAACTTCATCTCCAGTGCTTTTTGCTCTCTCGCACGGTTGCATGGCCGCGCGCGAACACCCAGCAAGTGGGTATTGCGACCTCTGATATCAAGTTGGCGCTGGCCGCGCCCGCGGTCAGGTCTTCTGGAGAAGTTCCGCCGCTTCCTCTGCGAAATAGCTGAGAATTCCATCGCAACCGGCGCGCTTGAAGGCGAGCAGGGTTTCCATCATCACCTTTTCGCCGTCGATCCAGCCGTTTTGCGCGGCGGCCTTGATCATCGAATACTCGCCTGACACCTGATAGGCGAAGGTCGGCATTTCGAAGGTCTGCTTCAGTCGAAAGATGATGTCGAGATAGGGCAGGCCCGGCTTGACCATGATCATGTCCGCGCCTTCCTCGACGTCGAGCGCCGCCTCGCGCACAGCCTCGTCGCTATTGGCTGGATCGATATAGTAGGTGCGCTTGTCGCCCTTCAGAAGGCCCTGCGTGCCGATCGCCTCGCGATAGGGGCCGTAGAAGGCGGAAGCGAATTTCGTCGCGTAGGACATGATGCCGACATTCTGGTGGCCGTTTCGATCCAGCGCCTCGCGAATCGCGCCGATGCGGCCGTCCATCATGTCGGAAGGCGCGATGATATCGGCGCCGGCTTCCGCCTGCAGAAGCGCGGCTTCCGTCAATTGCGCGACGGTTTCGTCGTTCAGGATCTCGCCGTCCCGCAGGACGCCGTCATGGCCGTGGTCGGTGAACGGGTCGAGAGCGACATCGGTGATCACTCCGATTTTGGGAACCGCCTTCTTTATAGCCGCCGACGCCTGATTGATGACGTTGTCCGGATTCAGGATATGCGAACCGGAATTGTCTTTCAGTTCGGCGTCGATGGCCGGGAAGGTGGCGATAGCCGGGATTCCGAGTTCGGCTGCTCTTTCGGCTTTGCGCGCCGCAAGATCCGGCGATAACCGAAACAGACCGGGCATTGCTTCGATCGGTTCGCTGCGGTTTTCGCCGGCCACGACAAAGATCGGCAGGATCAGGTCGTCGGCGGTGAGCCGGTTTTCCTGCACCATTCGGCGGGTCCAGTCCGCCTTTCTGTTGCGACGCATGCGCCGGCTGCCGGTAATGTCGTCAACGCTGCGGCCGAGTGTGTCCCGGGTGAATTGGCGGTTCATGCTTGCTCCGCTGTAGATAAAGTGGTTGCCTTGCCGCTTCCTTATCATGTCGTTGCTGTTGCGCCAAACCGCTAACCGGAGCCATGCGACAACATTTCCGTCACGGCCATTGACGCCACGCGCAGGGCTTTGCATAGACGAAGGGTTGTTTCTGACAGGGAGGGCCTGCAATGCAGTTCGACATAGCCGGCCAGATCGAGTTTGAAATAAGCGGACGGGCCGGCGTCGTCACGCTTGTTCGTGAAAGGGCGCTGAACGCGCTCAACCATGGCATGATCAAGGCGATGTCTGCCGCGCTCGGCGAATGGCAGTCAGATGAACGGGTCCAGGTAGTCGTAATCAAGGCGGCAGGTCGCGCCTTCAGCGCCGGCGGAGATCTGCTGGAGGTTCATACACGCGGCATGGCGGGCGATCCACCTTATGGGTTCTTCGCGGATGAATATCGTCTCAATGCATGGCTGGGCGTTTATCCCAAGCCGATCGTGTCCCTGATAGACGGCATCGTGATGGGCGGCGGCGTTGGCATATCGGTCCACGGCCGATATCGCGTCATGACCGAGAATGCGGTTTTCGCCATGCCGGAGGTCGGCATCGGCTTCTTCCCCGATGTCGGCGGAAGCCATTTCCTGCCGCGCCTGGAAGAGAATTTTGGCCTCTATCTTGCGCTGACGGGCGACCGCGTCAAATCCGGCGATGCGTTGAAGTGCGGGATCGCCACCCATAGCGCCCGGTCTGATGATCTGGACAATATTCTACGTCTGCTTTCCGAGACCGGAGATCCGGAGAAGGTCTTGTCAGATCTGTGCGATCCGGCGAAGGCGGCGCCGGCCAGCCACGACCACAAACATATCAGACATATTTTTACGGGCGACACGCTTACGGACGTCATAAGCAATCTCAGGTCTCGAACGGAGTCCGATCCGGTTGCTGCGATCTGTCAGGAAAAGATGTCTTCCAAATGTCCGGTGAGTATGGCCGTGACGTTCCGTCAGCTGGCCGAAGGCCGCGGGCGCAGTCTGGCAGAATGTATGCGTATGGAGTATCGGATCCTCGTGAGAATGTTGCAGGGACATGATTTCTACGAGGGCATTCGCGCCGTCATCATCGACAAGGACGCGACGCCGCAATGGGATCCGGACAGTCTCGACAAGGTTACAAAAGACATGGTGGACGCCTATTTCACGTCATTGGAAAACGGCGATCTTGAAGGAGTGCCCGACGCGTGACCGATGTCCAGGAGCCGATGCCGCCGCGTCCTACTGCGGCGGAAACAGTCTTCGATATCTTCCAGAGGATCGTGGCTTTCTACTGTCTTGGGGCCGGCCTGTGGTATTGGTCGCTGCTCATAGGCGTCTACGGCGGCGGCGCCTGGCGGTTCGACGTTCTGCCGTCTCACTGGAAAGCCGCGGTGGCTATCCTCGCCGTGCTGTGGCCGGTCGCCGGCATCGGCCTGTGGATGCTGGTGTCCTGGGGACCGGTCGTATGGATCGTGGCGGCGGCGGCGGAATCCCTGATGTATGGCGGGTTTTCATCCCTTTATGGAAACTATTGGTACCTGCTCGCCATCCACTGCGTGGTCGCCGCTACCTATGTGATTTTACGGCTCATCATCTACTTCAATCCACGCGGTGAAATGGGCGGAAGTAATATTTGATTCACCCTCAATTTGCATTCGTTCAGGTAACCTCCTGTTAATGCTGCATTTTAAGGTGAATTTTAGACGTATTCGATAGTGTTGCCTCAAGCCGGAAAAAACAACCGGCAAAAAACAGTGAGGCATGACAATGGAAAACAGACAGCGCGCGGAGCAGTCTCCGCCGAAGGTCGAACGCGATGCTTTGCGTTCGCTTTACATGGAATCCCTTCAACTCGTAGAGCGCTTGCATCGCCGGTTGCTCGACGTAATCAAGGACGAATTCGACCGCAATGGCCGTAACGACATCAACGCTATTCAGGCGTTGCTGCTGTTCAATATCGGCAATTCGGAATTGACGGCCGGCGAACTGCGTAGCCGCGGCTACTATCTCGGATCGAACGTTTCATACAATCTGAAAAAGCTGGTCGATCTCGATTTCATTAATCACAGCCGTTCGCGCGTCGATCGTCGTTCCGTCCGCATCAGTCTGACGGACAAGGGCAGGGAAGTCGCCGACGTCGTGGCCGCCCTTTATGACCGCCATATCGGTTCAATCGAACAGGTCGGAGGCATCAGCGCCGAAGAATTCCAGACGATGAACAAGGCGTTGCAGCGACTGGATCGTTTCTGGAACGACCAGATCCTCTACCGGCTGTAGGCGGAGACCTATTCGGCCTTGGCCGGCCGCACCATCGCGGCCGGGTCGACGATACGGTCGAACTCTTCCGCATCGACGAAGCCGAGAGCAAGCGCCGCCTCGCGCAGCGACAAGTCGTGGTGATGCGCGTGATGCGCCACCTTCGAGGCCTTGTCGTAGCCGATGACGGGGCTGAGAGCGGTCACCAGCATAAGCGAGCGCTCGACATAGGCGTCGATCTGTTTGCGGTTGGGCTCCATGCCCTCGACCAGGAACTGACGGAAATTGTCGCAGCCATCGGTCATCAGCCGGATGGATTTCGACAGATTGAATATGATCAGCGGCTTGTAGACATTCATTTCCAGGTATCCTGCGCCGCCCCCGATCGTCACAGCAACGTCGTTGCCCATCACCTGCGCCGCCAGCATGGCAAGCGCTTCGCACTGCGTCGGATTGACCTTGCCGGGCATGATTGACGAACCCGGCTCGTTTTCGGGAATGATCAGCTCCTGAAATCCGCAGCGCGGTCCGCAGGACAGAAGTCGAATATCATTTGCGATCTTGAAGAGCGCGGTGGCGAGCACCTTCAGCGCGCCATGCAGGTTAACCAGAGCGTCATGGGAACCCTGCACCGTGAACTTGTTGGGCGCCGTCACGAAGGGCAGGCCGGTAAGAAAAGCGATCTCGCCTGCGGTTTCCACGTCGAAACCGGCCGCTGTGTTGATTCCGGTGCCAACCGCAGTGCCGCCAAGCGCCAGCCTGAAAACGCTTTCGAGCGACTGCTCCACATGACGCGCAGCATCGTCAAGCATCCCGACATAGCCGGAAAACTCCTGGCCCAGCGTAAGCGGCGTCGCGTCCTGCATGTGGGTGCGGCCGATTTTCACGATCTCGTCCCACGCCTTCGCCTTTGCGTCGAGCGAATCCCGTAGCGCGCGAACGGCTGGCAGGAGCCGCTTGGCGGAACCTTCGGCGGCGGCGATACACATGGCGGTAGGAAATGAATCGTTCGTCGACTGTCCCATATTGACGTGGTCATTGGGGTGAACCGGGGACTTGCTGCCGACTTCCGTGCCTGCGATCCGGCAGGCGCGATTGGAGATGACTTCATTCACGTTCATGTTGAACTGGGTGCCGCTGCCTGTCATCCAGACGTGAAGCGGAAATTCCTGGCGATGCTCGCCAGCCAGAATTTCATCGCACACCTGCACGATGAGATCGTACTGTTTCTTTTCCAGCCTGCCGCCGCGATGGTTGACGGTCGCAGCAGCCCTTTTCACAGTCGCATAGGCGGTGATCATGTCCTCGGGCATGAGGTCGTCGCCAATGCTGAAATAGTGCAGCGATCGCTGGGTCTGGGCGCCCCAAAGCCTGTCGGCTGGCACCTGAACCGTTCCGAGACTGTCTGATTCGTTGCGAAAATCCGTCATCGTCACTCTCCGGTTCCAGTGTTTGAATAGATTGGGGAAGTCCTTAAGGCGATGCTGCGTCTGTTGGCAATACCGCTCACCTGGTTATCCGGCCATCTCCAGTTTTCTGATCTTGCTTTCGAATAAATCAAGCGCCGCCCGCCACTCCTCTCCGTGATCGAAGGAGAGAAGGGAGGGAAGCAATTGCCTGGAGAAGTCCTCGGAGGCTTCTTTAGGCAGCAATGACGGCAAATTATCGACGGCGGTCAGTTCAATTTCTTCGCCGTCGCCGTTCATGCCCACCGTGATGAACGGTCGCTTCCAGCTTGTCGGTTCGCGGTAGATGGGCAGCGGGTTGTAGTCGCTTAAGGGATCGCACGATACATCTGAAATCGTTCTGATTTTCTGGTCTGGCCCTCCAAGGTTTTCCGGAGTAAGCAGAAGCAATCCGGGGCCGGATACCAGCACACAATTCACCAGAACGTCATGATTGGTCAGCGCCCTCCGATCGAGATCGGCGGTCTCTTCCTTGTCCCACTCGGTAATCTCGCCGCAGGCGATGCTGAGCGCATCGACCGCGCCCTGTCCGGAACGACCCTTCGCCCCGATGACGATCGCGCGGGGAAGGCGTTTTCCACCTTGCGCAAGCGTTTCTATTTCCGAGCGCAGCGCGTCCCTGTTTTCGAAACTGCTCAAGCCTTTCGAGGGGCCGGCGGCGCCGAGATCGCGCGCCAGGTGACGCCAAAGCGCAAGGGCGGCCCCGACCCAGCCGGCCCAGTATCCGAAAGCGGCTTTCCTGCGGCCTTCCGAATCCACCAGAAATTCAAGGTCGTAGAGTCGGCCGCCTCCGCGCGCAAAGCGGCGCAGTTCCTCCCGCCAGCCATGTTGGTCCTTGTAGATATGGGCGAAGTGGATCATCCTGTGAGGCAATGTCTCGGGAAGGGAAGGCAGTTCCTTCAGGCCGAGGATCACCGTATCGCCGGGCGCATCGATCCAGCTTCCGGCGGGCTTCATATGACAACCGGCCGCATTATAGTCGCTGTCGGGGAAGATCCGCTTGGCGCTTGTTTCAACATCGACGTCCCATCCCGCCTCGATCAGTGTCCGCGCATGCTGCGGGGTCACCGGCGCACGGCGCTCGGTAGGCCGATCCTCGTCCCTCAGGTGAATTTTCACGGTGGCCTCCTGGCAATATGAGTGGCGTCGACCTATGTGACAAAATGATCACGGGGGAGCAAACATATTCGGTCTGACCGGATTTGCGACCTTGCAGGGGATCGGTTAGTAATAGTCCTTGAATTGGCCATATTGCTGTGAAACTCGAGACCCGATCGTTGCTCCTGGGTGGCGTCGCGATCCTGTGATCCAGAGCCGCGCACTCGCAATATCGTGAAGAGCGCAGGCGGATCGTAGCGCCTATGATCGCGTTTTGTTAAGCATATGGCTGTTATGAACGATGGATGACAGTTTTCTTCGCCGGACGGTAAATGCAAATGTCGAAAATGAAGATCGGTAAACATCTGTCGCGACGCGCTTTCGTCAGAGGCGCGGCGATGACTGGACTAGGGTTGGCAGCCTCCGGCGCGTCCGCCCAGACACTGTCGCAGTCCGCGATCCAGAGCATTATCAATGCGCCTCAGCGCGGTTCGTGGGACGATCAGTTCGACGCGCAAGGGTCCCGCGGTGGTCAGGAAGTCAGTTCCCGCGTGCCGATGTTGAGCCCCGAGACGGTGCTTTACGTCGAAGACGCCATTCGCACCTACAACAATATCGTGATGCAGGGCGGCTGGCCAATGGTGCCCGCCTCCAACAAGCTTCAGCTTGGCGACAACGATCCTGCCGTGTCGGTGTTGCGTCAGCGTCTCTTTATTTCCGGCGACCTGCCGCGCGCGGCCGGCGCCTCCAACGCCTTCGACACCTATGTCGAGGGAGCCGTCAAGCGTTTCCAGGCGCGTCACGGCCTGCCGGCGGACGGCGTTCTCGGTCAATACAGCTTCGCGGCGCTAAACGTTCCCGCCAATATCCGTCTTGGCCAGCTTGAAACCAATCTGGTGCGGCTGAAATCGATGTCCGGTTTCCTTGGAGATCGTTACGTCGTCGTCAATATTCCCGCGGCTCAGATCGAGGCGGTTGAGGGAAATCGCGTCGTGCAGCGCCATACGGCTATCGTCGGCAAGATCAGTCGCCAGACGCCGATCCTGAACTCCAAGATACACGAGATCATTCTCAATCCGTACTGGACGGCGCCGCGCTCGATCGTCGAGAAGGACATCATGCCGCTGATGCGGGAGGATCCGACCTATCTGACCCGCAACAACATCCGGCTCTTCGACTATCACGGAAACGAGGTTTCCCCGCAGACGATCGACTGGAGCGTGGAAGAGGCGCCGAAACTGATGTTCAGGCAGGATCCCGGCAAGATCAACGCCATGGCGTCGACCAAGATCAACTTCCACAATCCGCATGCCGTATACATGCACGATACGCCGCAGCAGTCGAAGTTCGGTCAGTTGATGCGCTTCGAGTCTTCCGGATGCGTTCGCGTCCAGAACGTGCGAGACCTTACGACCTGGCTGCTGGAAAACACGGCCGGCTGGGATCGCCAGACCATGGAAACCGTAATCGCTACCGGCGAGAATACGGAAATTGCGCTCGCTGATCCGGTTCCGGTGTATTTCACCTACATAACCGCCTGGTCGACATCCGATGGCGTGGTCCAGTTCCGTGACGATATTTACCATCGTGACGGCGTGGAAGAACTCGCTCTCCAATAAGGCCGGGCGTTTTCGAGGCGCCTTGCGTCATTCGAACTTCGCCTCGAAAGCTGCGAAAACGTTTCCCATGTCGCAAAACCTGTCGCCGCAATTCGCTAGCGGCACAGGATTGCGCCGCCGTTCTTGAGTATTTTGCCGCATCGCATTATTGAGTCGCCAGACGAGCGCGAGAGATGGTCGGAATTCCGGCCTGCGCAGACCTGCAGAATCAGCAAGATCGAACCGAACAGCTGAAGGGAAACCTCCGAATGTCAGATGCAGCCATATCTCCGGCAACTTCCACCGACACGTTTTTCACGCGGTCCCTGCAGGAGGCTGATCCGGCTTTGTTCGGGGCGATCGGGGATGAACTCGATCGCCAGCGTCACGAAATCGAATTGATCGCTTCCGAGAACATCGTCTCCCGCGCCGTGCTGGAGGCGCAGGGTTCGGTAATGACCAACAAATACGCGGAAGGGTATCCGGGCAGGCGATACTATGGCGGCTGCCAGTATGTCGACATTGCGGAAAACCTTGCGATCGAGCGGGTCACCAAGCTGTTCGACTGCGCTTTCGCCAATGTGCAGCCGAATTCCGGCAGTCAGGCGAACCAGGCGGTCATGATGGCGCTGGCGAAGCCGGGCGACACGATCCTCGGCTTGAGTCTCGACGCCGGCGGACACCTGACGCACGGCGCGCGTCCGAATATGTCCGGAAAGTGGTTCAACGCTGTCCAGTACGGCGTCGTGCCGGAGACTGGCCTGATAGATTTCGACCAGGTCGAAGCGCTGGCGCGGGAGCACCGTCCTGCCATCATTATCGCCGGCGGTTCAGCCTATTCCCGCGAAATAGACTTTGCGCGGTTCCGCGCCATCGCCGACAGCGTCGGCGCGTGGTTCTGGGTCGATATGGCGCATTTCGCTGGCCTGGTCGCCGGCGGCGTTCATCCCAGCCCGTTTCCGCACGCCCATGTCGCAACCTCGACCACCCACAAGACCCTGCGCGGACCGCGCGGCGGCCTCGTGCTGACAAATGACGAAGACATCGCGAAGAAAATCAATTCGGCGGTCTTTCCCGGTCTGCAGGGCGGCCCGCTGATGCACGTAATCGCCGCCAAGGCGGTCGCGTTCGGCGAGGCTTTGACGCCGGAATTCTCCGACTATGCGAGACAGGTCGTTGAAAACGCCAAGGTGCTTGCGTCAACGCTGGTCGAGGGCGGGCTCGACATCGTTTCGGGCGGAACCGACACGCATCTGATGCTGGTTGATCTGCGACCTAAAAACCTGACCGGAAAGGCTTCCGAACAGGCGCTCGGCCGGGCCTTCATCACCTGCAACAAGAACGGCGTGCCAAACGATCCGGAAAAGCCGACCATCACGTCCGGCATACGGCTCGGAACGCCAGCCGGCACGACCCGTGGGTTCGGACCTGCCGAATTCCGCGAAATTGGTTTGCTGATTCTCGAGGTGATGGATGGACTGCGCACGGCGAATTCGGAAGAAGGCAACGCATCCGTCGAGCAGGCCGTCAAGCAAAAGGTTATCGCCCTGACGGACCGTTTCCCGATTTATCAGGACCTCTGACGGTCGCGGGCGTTGCTTCATTCGGATAATGCACGGGAACAGATGGGGATGAACAGCGAGCTGGAGTTCTGGAAAACACTGGCTGTCTTGCTCTCCGTTTGCCTGTTCACGACTGTCCTGTTCGTCGGTTTACCCGGAATCGACATCTGGATCAGCTCGCTGTTTACGAATGACAGCGGACGGTTTTTCCTCACCTGGAATCCCTATGTTCGCTTTCTTCGCTCCGCCTTCATCTGGATTATTACAGCCGGCATCATCTTTAGTCTGCTGATGTATCTCACGAGCTTCTATGAGCCCGGACGGCTGAAGGTTCACAGAAACGTCTGGGCCTTTGTCTGCTCATCCTTCCTGCTTGGGCCGGGACTCCTGGTCAACGGGATCCTGAAGGAGTATTGGGGCAGGGCGCGACCGCAACAGGTGCTGGAATTCGGCGGCAACGCGAATTTCTCGTCTGCCTTCTCCATAAGCGACCAGTGTATGCAGAATTGTTCGTTTGTCTCCGGCGAAGGCTCGGCGGCGGCGACGTTTGCGGCTGTTCTCATCATCCTCATGGGAAAAAACGACAGGGTCTTCACCTGGAAACCGTTGTCCTGGCTTATCGTCGCGGCAGCGGGCGTTGCGGCAATGCTGCGGATCATGCTCGGACGGCACTTCACCAGCGACACGATCTTTGCAATTCTGTTCTGCACCCTGATTTGCGTTCTTCTTTATCGCCTGTTCGACATTAATCGCCATCGGCGGGAGTTTACGGTCGCCGGCATCTGGTCCGATGCGGCGGGCAGCTTTCCCGGCGCCTATTTCCATGCATGGAGCAGTTCTGTTAAGTACGTTCGCAGATTCGCCGGCGGGGTCGTCGAGCGAGCGCGCAGGCTTACAGGCAAAGCATAGAGCAAGATGATTGGAAAAATCCGCGAACGGACCGGGCGGTTCCGGCTCCAGACTGCGTTGAACCCCGGGCATGGCCGGGATGCGCTACGACGCGCGTATCGCTCGTCAAGCAAGCGGAGAAACTTCTGTCAAATGGTTCAATCCAACCAGATCGCGGTCTAGGCCATGCGCTGTCCCTTCTGCGGTTCGGAAGACACACAGGTCAAGGATTCGCGACCTGCGGAAGACGGGACCGCCATTCGCAGGCGCAGGGTTTGCCCGGATTGCGGCGGTCGTTTCACCACCTTCGAGCGCGTGCAGCTACGCGATCTGCAGGTCATAAAGAAAACCGGCAGGCGAGTGCCTTTCGACCGAGACAAGCTGATACGCTCCTTCGAGATTGCGTTGAGAAAGCGCCCGGTCGAGCGCGACCGGGTCGAGCGGGCCGTTTCGGGCATCGTTAGACGCCTCGAAAGCTCAGGTGAAACCGACATTCCTTCCGACAAGATTGGACTGATGGTTATCGAGGCGTTGCGAGCGATCGACGATGTCGCCTTTGTGCGCTACGCCTCCGTCTATCGGGATTTCAGCGATCCCAAGGATTTCGAGAACGTCATCAATGAACTGACCGCGAAGATCGACGGCGAAGTGGATCCGGACGGTTAGAAGAATTCCATGAACATGCCTGCATCTTCGTCAAAGGTAAGTGAATTCGACCGTCGGATGATGGCCGCCGCTATCCGCTATTCCTTTCGGCATCTTGGTCGAACGGGCACCAATCCGTCGGTCGCCACGCTGATCGTCCGCGACACGGAGGCGGGTCCGGTGATCGTCGGACGGGGTGTCACCGCAATCGGCGGTCGACCGCACGCTGAAACCGAGGCGCTTGCAGAAGCCGGAGAACTGGCGAAAGGCGCCACCGCCTATGTCACGCTGGAGCCATGCGCCCACCACGGCAGCACGCCGCCCTGCGCTAATGCGCTGGTCGCAGCCGGCATTAAAAGAGTCGTGGCCGCCACCACCGATCCCGATCACAGGGTTTCCGGCAAGGGCTATGCGATCCTGAGGGAGGCCGGCGTCGAGGTGTTGACGGACGTTTACAAGGCGGACGCCGATTTCGCGATGGCGGGATACCTCATGCAACGCAACAAGAACCGTGCGCATGTGACTCTCAAGATGGCGCTTTCCGCCGATGGGAAAATTGGAAGGAAAGGGGCGGGGCAGGTTGCCATCACCGGTGAGGAGAGCCGTGCGGCGACCCATATTTTGCGCGCCGTCAGCGATGTCATTCTGATCGGCGTCGAGACCGCGCTTGCAGACGATCCCGAGCTGACATGCAGGCTGCCTGGGCTGGAGTCACGTTCTCCCGTCAGGCTCGTGCTCGACAGTCGCCTGAGGCTGCCTCTTTCGTCGAGGCTGGTGCAATCAGCCGCGACCACGCCGGTGATCGTGGCCACCACAGCGTCGCCAGACTCTGCTCAATACCGCGCCCTGTCGGACGCCGGATGCCAATTGATGGCGAGTGAATCGGCCGATGGCGGCATCGCTCTCGAAGAATTGCTGGATGATCTGGCTGGGCGGGGGTATTTCACCGTAATGGTCGAGGGCGGCGCACGGGTTGCGCAGTCCTTTCTGAAAGCGGGTCTCGTCGACAGGATTGTGCTTTACACCGGTCCTGACGCCATAGGACTGCACGGCGTGGATGCGCCGCTTGACGCTGACGATATTCCAGATGGTTTCAGGCTTGCGGATACGCTTTTCTACGGCCGGGATGTGTGTCGAATTTACGAGAGGATATGATTGTGTTCACCGGGATCGTCACGGATATCGGAAGAATCGACAAGATTTCGGAAATGGATGAAGGCGTGCGGCTTCGCATCGCCACACAATATGATCCGGCGACGATCGATATTGGCGCATCGATTGCCTGCTCAGGCGTCTGCCTTACGGTCACCGGGCTCCCGGGGCCGGGAGACAATGCGAAATGGTTCGAGGTTGAAGCCTGGGAAGAGGCGCTGCGGTTGACCACAATCGGCGACTGGAGGGAGGGCTCGAGGATCAATCTCGAACGGTCTCTACGGATGGGCGACGAGCTCGGCGGGCATCTTGTTTCGGGCCATGTCGACGGGCAGGCGGACATTGTTTCAGTGGTTGATGAGGGCGAGGCCCGCCGCTTTCGACTGCGCGCGCCATGCCATCTGGCGAAATACATAGCGCCCAAGGGCTCGGTCGCGCTGGACGGAACGTCCCTTACCGTCAACAGCGTCGAGGCGGAGATATTCGATGTGCTTTTGATCCGGCATTCGCTCGGAGTGACCACATGGTCGGAGCGTAGCGCCGGAGACAGGGTCAATCTGGAGATTGACCAGATGGCGCGATACGCCGACCGGCTGATCGGTTTCCGCGCGGCTGCCGACTGATTTCAGCCGCGACGCAATTATGATGCGGTTGGTCGGTTTGTGCTTGCCTCTGTGCCGCGTTGCTGTAATTACCGCGGCACACTTTTCCAAAGGACAGAACCCATGGGCGCGAAATCGAATCCGCATCTTCTGATCGTCGAAGCGCGTTTCTATGATGATCTCGCCGACACGCTGCTTGAAGGCGCGACCGCTGCTCTCAAGGAAGCGAATGCGACCTACGATGTCGTCACCGTTCCGGGCGCGCTGGAAATTCCGGCCGTGATCGCGATGGCTCTCGATGGAGCGGATGAGGGCGGCAAGGAGTATGATGGTTTCGTGGCGCTAGGCACGGTCATCCGCGGCGAAACCTACCATTTCGACATCGTTTCGAACGAGTCAAGCCGGGCGCTGATGGATCTTGCGGTCAGCGAATCGCTGGCGATCGGCAACGGCATACTGACGGTCGAAAACTGGGAGCAGGCCTGGAAACGCGCCAGCCAGCACGACGGCGTCGGTGAGAAAGACAAGGGCGGCTTTGCAGCGAAGGCGGCTTTGACGATGATCGATATCAAGAAAAGGCTCGGCGCGTGACCGAAGACGGACGAAACCGGCCTTTTCGGCCGGCCAATAAACGCGGCGCCGCGCGTCTTTCTGCAGTCCAGGCGCTATACCAGATGGATGTTGGCGGAACCGGCGTCCTCGAGGTAGTCAGGGAATACGAACTTCACCGGCTCGGCAAGGAAATCGACGGCGACCAGTATCGCGAGGCCGACGCCGCATGGTTTCGCGCCATCGTTTCAGGCGTGGTCGAGCAGCAGAAACAACTTGATCCCATGATCCGTTCGGCGCTTCTCGAAGACTGGCCGCTGTCGCGGATCGACTCGACGCTGCGCGCGATCCTGAGAGCCGGGACCTATGAACTTGTCAATCGACGCGACGTTCCTGTCGCCGTCATAGTGACTGAATATGTGGACGTCGCCGGCGCGTTCTTCGACGAGGACGAACCAAAAATGGTCAACGCCGTCCTCGATCGTCTGGCGAAGAAGTTGCGGCCCCCGAAAAAGGTCTCCGATTAGCGGAGCGGTCGCGAAAATCGGTCTTGCCGAGAGAAAAGCCTTGTCCCGACCGACAATAATATGTCCGGTTCCATGATCTGCCATGGCAGGCAGTTGGGAATATCTGCGATCTGTTTAGCAGGACGGAATGCTCGCACTACTGCAATGAAGCAGGAGGCGCATTCGATCTATGACACGCCGCTTTAGCGACAACGCATTTGCACGTCTCCTGAACTACATGGGCCTTTTCTTTTGCGGTAGCCGCTATTCACCAGCATGGATCGCGTCGGCGTCCTTGCGTCGGGACAGGTGGCGCATCATCACGCGGACAATGGCAAAGCCGACCTGGAACACCGCGCCGAAGGCGAAGACACCGAGGGCGAAGCACAGCATCTGCTCGCCCAGTGTCGGCAAGCGCTCGGCCTCTCGCAGGACGACGGCGACGCCTTCGTTCACACCGATGGCGACGCCCGCGCTCGACGACATGACCAGAACGGTAAAGGCCCGGATCAGGTTCGGCAGGAACAACAGCGCCTCGGTCTGCGATCCGGCCCGTAACCCGACGAGCGCGGCGCGGCCATTGTCGGCGACATAGGCTGCGGCATAGGGCGTCAGCGACAGGGCGACGATCAGCGAAGGGGGCATCCACACTTCGATCTCGAAGAAGAGGAAGGGACGGGGAATGATGTTCAGAAGGAAGAACATCACCACGAAGGTGGGCGCCGCTCGCATCAGTCCGATCAGCGGGCTCGCCAGCCGGCGCGTCAGCTTGCCTCCGAGCATCAGGAGAACGAAGGGCGCCCCGAGTGCGAGACCCAGCCCCAGCGCGATGGCCGCAATCTGGAAATTGACGACCATCCCGGTCGCCAGGTCCCGGGGATAGTTGCCTGCGAGAAGATCGGTCAGACTGGTCATGCCTGCGCCTCCTCTCGCTTGTTCAGCCGGGTCCGGACCCGTTCGCAGGCCCAGACGACAAGGAAGACAACGGCAATGTAGAATATCAGCACCATCGTGTACATGGTCCCGCGGCCCGCGGAAAAGGAGGTGATGTCGGTCAGTGCGCTCAGCAGCTCCGGGGCGCCGGTGAAGCTCGCGATTGGCGTGCCCTTTGCGGCGTTGATCAGGAAGGACAGGAGCTGCGTCAACGACCGCCTTACCGCAGCCCAGTATAGGGCCCCGCTAAAGCCGGATCCGTACCGGCCGTCCCGCTGCAGGCTCTCTGCGGCCTCACCGATTGCCTGGCCCGCGTTGGCCCCGTTCATGAGCCCGAGCGCAACGATGGCCGAACCGAGCGCCACGGCGGGCGAATAGGTGAAGATTGTGGTGGCCACCGTGCCGGCGACCACCAGCGTCAGGATAACGGGCGAGGACTGAATAGTTGTGACGATTCCCCAGGTCACGAAACGCGACACCCGCAGGGGAATTATCGAGAAGAACCCGAATATGAGCGAGAAACCAAGCGTCGCACCTAGGGCGCCCATCACCAGGATCAACGAATTGACGATCCCGGCGGTGAAGAGTTCAAAGGCCGGGACGCTGGTCAGCATCGGCAGTTCCAGGGAGAGGCCGAGATTGGCTTTTATCCATTCCACGGTTGCGTTCACCTCGTCCGCGAAGCGGGTCGGCAGCGGTGTGTTGTCGAGTGCAGGCAGGACGCAGCCCGCATCGGCGATGGCCGAGGCATCGGCGCAGGTAGGGGTTTGCCACTTGTCGTGTTGTTCTTCGAGAAATCCGGTGAAGACGCTGTTCTCGATACCGAGTTCTAGGAATTCGCCATCGCGATGCATGATCGCGCTGATGAGTTCCAGCGCGGTGGCGAACTCGTCGCTGCCGGTTTGCGCCACCGCCATGCCCCACGGCACCGCGTGGAAGCCGAACTTGCGCTCGAACCGGGCTCCGAACTCCGGTACGGCTATAAAGGAAGCAAAAAAGCTGTCGTCCTGGGAGGCGAGCCTGCAGGTCCCGTCTTCGAGCGCCTCCGGCAGGCGGACGGCGCTCTCGAACAACATCAGCCGGACGTCCTTCGTGACGAGATAGCTGTTCGCGTGGTTGCCGATCGTGCTGCAGACGCGCCAGCCTTTGATATCGTCCCAGCCGGAGACGTCCAGTTCGCGCGGGCCGACGACGATGGTTTCCGAGCTGTAGTAGTGGGGGCGGATGTATCGGGTCTGCCCATCGCGCTGCTTGGTATGCCCCATTGTGGCGATGACGACATCGGCTCCGCCCTCGGCCAGGGTCGAGATCCGGGTGGCAGCGCGGACATGGACCCATTCCGGCGTCACCCCCAGCCGCGCGGCAATCGCGCCGGCCACGGCGGTGTCGTAGCCGATCCGCTCGTCGGTGTCGCCGACCAGGGTCGAGAACATCGGATAGTTCCAGCGGACCCCGACCCGCATCGTGCCCGTACACAGAATGCGGACCAGGGTGTCGGCGTCCTCCTTGTCGCAGGCCTCGGGCATCTCGGACCGAACCTTGGCAAGCAGGGCGTCCAGCGCCTCGTCCGGTGTTTCGGCGCGGGCAGGTGAAAGCGCCACTAGAAGGACAAGTACAAGCAGTGCCAGTGTGCCCCGTAACGCACCGATCATGACGGCTCCTTCTCCTCTCTCGCATGTTTGATCACCAGGACCGAGATCGCGCCAAAGGTATAGTTGCCGAAGCGGCGAATCGACAGCCCCGACTCGCGTTTCAGAACGTCATCGGACATGACGGCAAGCTTGGCGTCCGGTATCGGAACCATGATCTTGTCGGCGATCTCGACTGCCAGTCCGTGCTGACCGGCCAACTCCCGCGTACGGTCGAGACCGATGAAATCGTTGTGCATTACAAGCGCATGCCCTTCTGGTTCCAGGTGCGCGGCAAGGCCGTCGAGGAAACGGTCTATCAGTCTGCGCCCGTCTGCGCCGCCGTTGCTCCACGACATATGTCGTCCGTCGACCGCCGCCCCATCCATGGGAAAGTGGGGTAGATTGGCCAGTACAAGGTCGAAGCGGAGTCCCGCGACTGGCTCGAACATTTCGCCGAGGTGGACTTCGCGCTCACCCGAGTGGCCGAGCCTGTCCAGTAGCGCGCTCGTCGCCGCGACGGCGTCGGCCTCGATATCGACGCCGCAAAGACGAACCGCCCCGGCCGAGCCGGCCGCCGCAAGGAGAACGCCGCTGCCGCAGCCGACATCGAGCACTCGCGCACCGTGCGCCCAGGTTCCGTGTTGAAGGAGGCAGTTGACGAGCGCTGCGGAGTAATCACTCGGGCGAAATTTGTCCGTGTCGGAAGCTTCAGGAAAACTTGCCATCATTGGCCTCAATCATTTTTACCTGTGCTCGCGGAAGAGCCTCGCCCGCTTCCAGCCGGCTGACGTGCAGCTTTGCCACAGGATCGTCCGGCCGAATCGCCAGTACCTCGCGATAGGCGGCAAGCGCAGCGGGCCGGTCGCCGCCGACGAGCGCATCAAAGGCGGTGCGGGTGATCCGTGCAATTTCCAGCGTCTCGGTATCGGGCTCGAAGATCTCGCCAGCGCCATAGGCCCCGAGCAGCTCGTAAATGGTGACCGTGGCGCGCCGACCTTTCACTTGCACCTCGTCGATGGGACGCACGCAAATCCGGTCGCCCGCCTCGCTAAACGTGTCGTGGCTGATGCAGACGAGTGTGCCGTAGATCTTGTTGCAGCCTTCCAGTCGCGACGCGATGTTCACACCGTCGCCCAGGACGGTGTAGCTCATCCGATCCTTTGAGCCGATATTGCCTACGAGCACCACGTCGGAATGAATGCCGACCCTAAGCCGCATCTCGGGTTCATCGTTGCCGCGCCATTCGGCGTTCAGCCGTTCGAGATCGCGCTGGATAGCCAGCGCCGCAACACAGCCGTGCCAGGCATGGTCGTCAAGCGCCACCGGGGCGCCCCAGAAGGCCATCACGCCGTCGCCCATGAACTTGTCGATCGTTCCCTTCTGATCGTGGACCCTATTCGTGATATCGCCCAGAAGCACCGAAACCCGGGCCAGCAGGTCGCGCGCAGCGATCCGTTCGGCGAGGGTAGAGAACGCCTCGACATCGCAGAAGAGAATCGTCAGAAAACGGCTCTGCCCGCCCAGTTCCAGCTGGCGGTCCGATTTCAGCAGCTCGCGCACCAGGCCTACGGGTACGAAGCGGGCAAAGGCCTGGACCACCGTATCGAGCGTGTCGATGGCCTGGGACAGAACGTCCACCTCGCGTATCCGTGACCGCTGCATCGGAAGGTCGGCGCTGATTTCCAGCGACTGGATCCGCGCCACCTTGCGAGTCAGCCGCTGCAGGGGCGAGGCGATCAGGCCGGCGATCACGTAGATGATCGTCAGCTGAACGGCAATGGCCACGAGGCCGATGATTAGCATCCGCTGGCTGTTGCGCGTGAACTCGGCTGTGAAATCGCTGAGCGGCGTCAGCACCATCAGCCGCCATGGCTTGTCCAGATCCTCTTCCAGGGAAGACAGTCCGACAATGAAGTCACTTCCCTCGTGGCTGAACCTGTAGACTTCCGTGCCCGCCGTCTCGGGCCGCTGCGAATAGGCCAGCGAGACTAGCCGGTTCTCGACGTCCGCGACATGCGGCAGGGACACCTGATCGTTGTCGCTACCATAGGTCGTGGCGCCGTCCGAGGCTGCCAGTACCATCCCGTGGTCGTCCAGCAGGTAGCTCAGGCTGTTCGGGCTCACTGGCTTCTGCGCGAGATAGGACGAAAAGCTGTCGAGAGTCACATCCGCGGCGACCACACCGGCGAGCTTGCCGTCGACCTCGTAGAGTTCGGCCACCGTGAAACCAACCAGTCCAAAGGCCCAGAACAGTTCTGGATCCGTAATCGTCGTCGTACCGGCGTCCACCGCCACGTTGTACCAGGCGCGACGGCGCGGGTCGTAGCCGCTTTCGGCCGAGACTTCGCCAAGGGTATTCTGTTCGTTGTCGAGGAAGATGTAGCGGTCGAGTGTCGACGGTCCGCGATTCGGTTCCAGCAGACGATAGGCATATCCCGTGCCTGCGGGCGGACGGGCGCCGTGGATATCCATGTTCGGATCATTGATTCGCCGCGCTTGCCGGAAGGACCCGTCCTCGAGCCCTACGTAGACGTTCAGCATCGTCTCGCCGTGTTGAAGCAGGCTGAAGAGATACCGGAGCGCGCGGTCGTCTTCGAAGACGTCAGGCGCTTGACGGCCGAGCTCGGCTGCGGTCGAAATCAACACCTTGAGTGCGTTGAATTCGGTCACGATCTCACGAATAGTCTCGTTCCGGAAGCGTTCCACCATCTCGGCCGCGTGAGTGCGTACGACCTTGCTGCCGGTGCGCTGGTCGATCTCGATGATGGCTAGGAGCACCGGCACTGTGGTCAGGACGAAGACCAGAAGGATGGTCGCCTTCAGCGGCACGGAAAATCGCCGGCGCCTGCCTGGCGTCGCGTTGCGCGGAGTGCTTTCGTTCAAATCCGTGGATGTCTGGCCCATTGCATAACCTAATCTGACTGGTCCACTTTGATTGTTAGTGTGTATCGTGCCGCTAGTCCATTGATGCTACAGCCAATGGACTAGGCTTCACCTGATTGCGGAACGAAAGGCGATATTAATGCAGGAACATGCAAGCGCAGTGGTGATCGGCGGCGGGGTCGTCGGGTGTTCGGTGCTTTATCATCTGGCGAAGGCCGGCTGGAAGGACGTGCTTTTGATTGAGCGGTCGGAACTGACATCGGGCTCATCCTGGCATGCGGCCGGCGGTTTTCACACGCTCAACGGTGATCCGAACGTCGCGCGCCTGCAGGCCTACACCGTCTCCCTCTACAGTGAACTGGAAGAACTGTCTGGCCAGTCCTGTGGGCTCCACCTGACTGGCGGCGTGATGTTGGCCGACAGCGAGGAACGACTGAATTTCCTGCGCTACACGCAGGCGACGGGCAGGGCGCTCGGGATGGATACTGAGATCATCACGCCTTCCGAGGCCAAGGCGATGTTCCCGCTGATGGATGAAAGCCGTTTCGTCGGCGCGTTGTGGGATCCGGTGGAAGGCCATCTCGATCCGTCCGGAACGACGCACGCCTACGCCATGGCGGCGCGCAAGCTTGGCGCGAAGATAGAATTGCGCAACCGCGTGACCGATCTCTCCCAGAGCCCGGATGGCGCCTGGACCGTGACGACGGAAAAGGGAACCGTCAGGGCGGAACATGTTGTCAATGCGGGCGGCCTGTGGGCGCGCGAGGTCGGACGCATGGTCGGGCTCGAACTGCCATTGCTCGCCATGGAACACATGTATCTGTTGACAGAATCGATGCAGGAAGTCCGTGAGTTCAACGAGGTTTCGGGCCGTGAACTCGTCGGGGTCATCGACTTCAAGGGTGAGATCTACACCAGGCAGGAGCGCGAAGGCCTGCTGCTCGGCACCTACGAGAAGGCCTGCGTGCCGTGGTCTGCGAAGGAGACGCCCTGGGATTTCGGGCATGAATTGCTGCAGCCGGATCTCGATCGTATCACGCCGTCCCTGGAGGTCGGGTTCGAGCATTTCCCGGCCTTTGGAAGGGCGGGAATAAAGCAGATAGTCAATGGACCATTCACGTTCGCGCCGGATGGCAATCCGCTCGTCGGACCGGTTCAGGGACTGACGAATTTCTGGTGCGCCTGCGCGGTGATGGCGGGATTCTCGCAAGGTGGCGGCGTCGGCCTCGCTTTGGCGAACTGGATGACCGAGGGCGATCCGGGGCACGACATTTTCGGCATGGATGTCGCCCGCTTCGGAGATTTCACGTCGCTGCGCTACACCAACGCCAAGGTAAGGGAAAACTATTCCCGGCGCTTCTCGATCCGGTTCCCCAACGAGGAACTGCCGGCGGCAAGACCGCAGCAGACGACGCCGCTCTACGATATCATGGTGCGGGACAACCACGCCGTCATGGGCAACAGCTGGGGTCTGGAGACGCCTCTGTGGTTTGCGCCGAGCGCCGGGGAGGCAAAGGACGACCTGTCGTTCCATCGGTCCAACGATTTCGCCCATGTCGGCGCCGAGGTGCGCGCTGTCAGGGAACGCGTCGGCGTCACG
This sequence comes from Flavimaribacter sediminis, assembly GCF_019492055.1. Taxonomy (GTDB): domain Bacteria; phylum Pseudomonadota; class Alphaproteobacteria; order Rhizobiales; family Rhizobiaceae; genus Flavimaribacter; species Flavimaribacter sediminis. The sequence continues at coordinate 441,806 of NZ_JAICBX010000004.1, forward strand.
GAGATCGCCAACTTCGCCAAATACGAAGTATCGGGCCCGGGTGCGGGCGGATGGCTGTCCAGGCTGATGACCAACACGATGCCGAAGCCCGGCCGCATCGTGTTGACGCCGATGCTCAATCATGAAGGCAAGTTGATCGGGGATTTCACGATCGCCAACGCCGGCGACGAGCGTTTCATGGTCTGGGGATCCACGGCCGCGCAGATCTATCACATGCGCTGGTTCGAGCGCCATCTGCCGACTGACGGAACCGTGCGTCTGAGGCGCTTCGGGCAGGAACTTGTCGGTCTGTCCATCGCCGGACCTCAGTCGCGCGCCGTGCTGGAAAAACTGGCTGACATCGATGTCTCGAACGAAGCGTTTCGGTTCATGGATTATCGCGAAATGGACGTCGCAGGCTGCCCCTGCAAGGTCAACCGAATCAGCTATACCGGCGATCTCGGCTACGAGATCTGGATGGAGCCGGCCTATGAACGGACGGTTTACCTGGCGATCAAGGACGCTGGCTCGGAATTCGGCATCGCCGATTTCGGCATGCGGGCGTTGTTGTCGATGCGGTTGGAGAAGAATTTCCCGACATGGTTCGCAGAACTCAGGCCGATCTACGGCCCGTATGAAGGCGCGATGGAGCGTTTTGTGAAACTGTCCAAAAACGATTTCATTGGAATGAGCAAGGCGGCGGAGGAACACGAAAAGGGCCCAAAGGCGCGACGCGTCAGTTTTGCAATCCAGGCGGACGACACGGATGTGATGGGCGACGAACCCGTCTGGGCCACGGTCGGCGACGTCGATCATGGTCTGGTCAGTCCGCCGCACGGCTATGGCGCGCCCCGATTTGATGCGTCAGGCGCGGAGATGCCCAAAATCCATCCCCAAAGGGACGGCGAATGGCGCGTCGTAGGCTGGGTCACCTCGGGTGGCTATGGGCACTATGTCGACATGTCGCTTGCTCAGGGCTACGTGCCGGCCGCCATGGCCGATATCGAGGAAGAAGGCGTTTTCGAAATCGAGATTCTCGGCAAACGACGCTCCGCCCGGATCCTGACCGAACCGCCATTCGACCCGCAGGGCGAACGCATGCGCGGGTAAATGAAGCCAGACCGCGCCACAGCGCGATTGCCTATTACCAATCGCTGATATATTCATCGCCCGGTAAATTTGCCGTTTGCGGCGGACCATTGATTATGAGCAAGGCGCGCTGAACCGACATACGGCGGCCGGGACACATTGATGAATGTAAATCAAACCGTGCCGGGGTCAGACGTCGATCTCGCTCTGGCAAAGCGCAATGCACTGATTCTTGCTGCCTCGAACGCCTTCCTCGGCGCCGGCGCGCCCATCGCCGTGTCGCTCGGAGGTTTGGCCGGCGATTACATGCTGGGCGAAGACAAGTCGTTGGCGACCGCTCCGGTCACCGGCTTTACGCTCGGCGTGGCGGTCGGCGCTCTGCCGGCGGCGTGGCTGATGCGGCTGATCGGGCGTCGGCTGGGCTTCATGGGCGGGGCCTGCCTTAACGGCCTTGGCGGAGCTGTCGCGACCATTGCGCTGTTCCAGTCCAGTTTCTGGTTGTTCGCCTTCGGTCTCCTGATCATCGGGATGGGCAACTCCTTCATCCAGCAATATCGCTTTGCCGCAACCGACAATGCGCCGGACAATTTCAAGGGGCAGGCGATCTCCTGGGTTCTCATGGGCGGCGTAATTTCCGCCGTCATCGGGCCGCAACTGGTGATTTTCACCCGCGACTTCTTCGCTCCGGTGATGTTCGCCGGCGCCTATGCTTCCATATTGGGGCTCGCCGCGATTGGCGTCGTTATCCTCTCAATGCTTCGGATCAAGGAGAATACGGTCCTGCTGGAACACCGCTCGGAGACCCCTGAGCGGCCGCTTGTGCAGATCTTGCTCCAGCAAAAGTTCCTGACGGCGCTCGCCTGCGGCGTCTGCTCCTATGCGCTGATGTCCTTCATGATGACCGGCGCGCCCCTCGCCATGGTGGGTTGCGGGTTTTCAACGGACATGGCGGCGCTCGGCATCCAGTGGCACGTGCTCGCCATGTTCGCGCCAAGCTTCTTTACTGGCAAGCTCATCGCCCGCTTCGGATATGCGCCGATCATCGCCAGCGGCCTTGTGATTCTGATCGCCTGCGCCGTCGTCGCAGGTATGGGCATCGAACTCTGGAATTTCTGGGGCGCGCTCGTCCTGCTGGGCGTCGGCTGGAACTTCGGCTTCATCGGCGCAACGACCATGGTCAGCACCACATACCGGCCTGCGGAGAAGAACAAGGTGCAAGGCGTTCATGACGTCATTCTTTTCGGTACTGTAGCATTCGCCTCGCTTATGTCGGGCCGCGTCCTGAACTCCTTCGGCTGGCATGCAATCAGCCAGGTCCTGTGGCCAGCGGCGCTTCTCTGCCTGCTACTGCTGGCCCTGCAGGTTAGAAGCGATCGAAAAAACCGCGAGATTGCGGGCTGATATATGTGTCTTTCGTCGGAAAGCACGAGAGAATCGCCACTGAAAGCTTGACGACCGCCCGCGCTGTCGCCAAACATCCGCCCGATGGAGCGGCCCGCGACCAATTGTCATACGGCCGTTTGTTTCAACTGCCGGAGGGAGTGTGAGCCGGCAAACTGGAGGAATTGGCATTGACACTATTATTGGCCGTCATCGCCTGTGGCCTGCTTTCGATCGTATTCGCCATTTGGGCGACGCGGTCGGTTTTGGCTGCGGATCAGGGCAACGCGCGCATGCAGGAAATCGCTGGCGCAATCAGGGAAGGCGCGCAAGCCTATCTCGCTCGTCAGTATACAACGATAGCGATCGTGGGGGTCGTCGTCTTCATCATTGCGTGGATACTGCTGTCGGGATATGCGGCGATCGGCTTTCTGATCGGCGCAGTTCTGTCCGGAGCAGCGGGCTTCATCGGTATGCATGTCTCCGTCCGCGCCAACGTGCGCACGGCGCAGGCGGCGTCCAACAGCCTTGCCGAAGGTCTTGATATCGCCTTCAAGTCGGGCGCCATCACGGGCATGCTCGTGGCTGGTCTCGCCCTGCTGGGCGTGGCGATCTACTATTATTATCTGACCTACATCGCCGGATTCGCCATTGGCGACCGCACAGTGATCGATGCACTGGTGGCGCTCGGTTTCGGCGCGTCCCTGATTTCGATTTTCGCGCGACTGGGCGGCGGCATCTTCACCAAGGGCGCCGACGTCGGCGGCGACCTCGTCGGCAAGGTCGAAGCGGGAATTCCGGAAGACGATCCCCGCAATCCAGCCACCATCGCCGACAATGTCGGAGACAATGTCGGGGACTGTGCCGGTATGGCCGCAGACCTCTTCGAGACCTATGCGGTTTCGGTCGTGGCGACCATGGTGCTCGGCGCGATCTTCTTCGCCGGCTCGGCGGTGCTCGCGGACATCATGATCTATCCGCTGGCGATCTGCGGCACCTGCATCATAACCTCGATTGTCGGCGTTTTCTTCGTTCGTCTGGGATCGAACGGTTCGATCATGGGAGCTCTTTATAAAGGGCTGTTCGTGACCGGCGCCCTTTCAATCGTCGGACTTGCTGTCGCAACCCAGCTCACCATCGGCTGGGGCCAGGTCGGCGAGGCGACGTTCACCGGATTCGATCTTTTCGTCTGCGGCATTGTTGGCCTCATCGTCACCGGTCTGATCGTCTGGATAACCGAATACTACACCGGAACGAACAAGCGTCCGGTGAATTCGATTTCCCAGGCTTCCGTCACCGGTCACGGCACCAACGTCATCCAGGGCCTCGCGGTCTCGCTGGAAGCAACGGCGCTTCCGGCCATCGTGATCATCGCCGGCATCATCGCCACTTATCAGCTTGGCGGGCTTTTCGGCACTGGCATCGCGGTCACCGCCATGCTCGGCATCGCCGGCATGATCGTTGCGCTCGACGCCTTCGGGCCGGTGACCGACAACGCTGGCGGCATCGCGGAAATGGCCGGGTTGCCGTCCGAGGTGCGTAAATCGACGGATGCGCTCGACGCGGTCGGCAACACGACGAAAGCCGTGACAAAGGGCTATGCCATCGGTTCAGCCGGACTTGGCGCGCTGGTGCTGTTCGCAGCCTATTCGAACGATCTCGAGTTCTTCGTAAACAATTCGGAGTCTTTTCCGTATTTCGCGGATGTCGGGACAATCTCTTTCAGCCTGTCCAACCCTTATGTTGTGGCCGGTCTGATCTTCGGCGGCCTGATCCCGTATCTGTTCGGCGGCATTGCCATGACGGCGGTCGGTCGCGCAGGCGGCACAGTCGTGCAGGAAGTGCGTCGTCAGTTTCGTGAGAAGCCCGGAATCCTGGAAGGCACCGAACGTCCCGACTATGCGCGGGCGGTCGACATACTGACCAAGGCGGCGATCAAGGAAATGATCATTCCTTCGCTGCTGCCGGTGTTGGCGCCGCTCGTGGTCTATTTCGGCGTGTTGCTGATTTCAGGCTCGAAAGCGTCGGCCTTTGCGGCGCTCGGCGCGTCGCTGCTCGGCGTGATCGTCAACGGTCTGTTCGTCGCTATTTCGATGACATCCGGCGGCGGCGCCTGGGACAACGCCAAGAAGTCCTTCGAGGACGGCTTCGTCGACGCAGACGGCGTTCGTCACGAAAAGGGCAGTGAAGCCCACAAGGCGTCGGTCACGGGCGATACGGTCGGCGATCCCTACAAGGACACCGCTGGTCCGGCCGTCAATCCGGCGATCAAGATCACCAACATCATGGCGCTGCTGCTGCTTGCGATCCTCGCCCACTCGGGCATGTGATCAAACACAGGAGTTTCACGCCAAAGAAAAACCCGCGGTTCGAAAGAGCCGCGGGTTTTGTTGTCCTGGATGTCCGGCGATCGCCGATCGGACTGTTCCGGAACTTTTTAGACTTATCCGCCGAACAGCCCGCTTGTCGCAGCCGCCTTGCCGCCGCCTCCGACAGAAGACAGGACGCGCGTCAGGAAGGTTTCTTCCTTGCCGCCTGTCGGCGTCGTGCGGCTGATCGTGTCGAACACTTTGCCGTCTTCAAGCGTATAGTTGGCAAGCCGTGTCACGGTCTCGTCTTCCTCGTTGAAATAGACCGCAAGGATGGACTGGTCCACCAGACGCGGCTTTAGGAATTCGGCCCGTTTAACCTTTTTCTGCGAAATATAGTAGTAGGCCTCGCCGCCATAGTCGCCCTCGACGGTCGGAGTGCCCAGCGACAGAAGAACCTGCTCCTTGCTGGAGCCAGGAGGGACGAGTTCCAGCGTCTGTTCTTCCAGAACGTAACCATGCGTCAGCTCTTCGGTCATCGAGCAGCCCGAGAGGGCCATGGCCGAAAGTCCGACGGCGACGGTCGTGCCGTAAAAATATTCTTTCGTTCGGTTGAAAACACGCCGTGTCAACAGCATCTCCATCTGACAGTCTGGCTGAGTTGCTTTTCCCGAATGCTTCGGTAAACCACGATCGCAAGCGATGCAACAGGCCAATATGAATGCGCCTCATGCTTTGCAGCAATCCAGCGCCGAAATTAAGGCGCGCAAAGGCAAACACATGATATTCGGCTATTTTAGCAGAAACCGGAAAAATCGGGAAATCGTTCGTTCAATCTACGGTCAACTGACCGGAGCGGCGCGCAAACCGTCCTACTATATGCACATGAACGTCCCGGATACTGTGATGGGTCGGTACGAGATGATCAGCATCATGATGATTCTCTTCCTGCGCCGCACGGGTCAGGCTTCCTCGACCGTTCAGGAACTGGCGCAGGATGTCGTCGACAGCTTCTTCGCCGAGATCGACCATTCGATCAGGGAGCTTGGCGTTGGCGACAACAGCGTGCCGAAACGCATGAAGAAGCTCGCCCGCATGTTCTATGGGCGCGCGGAAGCCTATCGCGCGGCTCTCGATGCAGGAGACGCCGCCGCGCTGGCTGAGGCTTTGAAGCGCAATATTCACCCTGGCCTAGCCGGCGACGCCGCGGCGGAGCCAGGCGTGGACATGAGCGCGCTCGCGGAAGCGGTGCTGCGTCTCGACGAAGAGTTCTCCGGTTGCGAGGAGGCTGGCATCCTGTCCGGCGATATTCTGCAGCGGCCGGCTGAATCAGTATAACAGGAAACGGTCGCAAATGTCTGAGAAGAAGTCCGAAACATTCTCCTGGCCGGTCAATGTCGGCCATATCTCCAAGAATCCGGTGACGGTTCACGTCGAGGCCGATGAACGTCAGCGTGAGGCGCTGGCGCGGCGCTGGAATGTTCCCGCGGTGGAATCGGTCGAGGGCGACTTCGACCTGTCGCGCTGGAAGCGCGACGGCGTGCGCGTGAAGGGCCGGGTGAAGGCGTCGCTTGTTCAGAACTGCGTCGTGACGCTGGAGCCGGTGCATGAGACCATAGACGAGGAGGTGGAGGCGCTGTTCGTGCCGGAGGGCTCGAGGCTCGCGCGTGTTGACACGGACGAGACCGGAGAGATGGTGGTCGATGCGGAGGGACCGGACATTCCCGAGACTTTCACTGGCGACAGCATCGACATCGCCGCCATATGCGAGGAGTTTATAGTGTTGGCAATCAATCCTTATCCGCGTAAAGAGGGCGCGGCTTTTACGCCTCCTTCTGATGACGCCTCCGATGAGAGTGAGAAGGTTTCGCCCTTTGCAGGATTGAAGGGCTGGAGCGGAACGAAACAGTAGAGCGTTTGGTCTCAGTGTAATTTCCCGCGACAGGCGGCGGAAATGCCGGAAAAACACGACAAACCGGTTGTATCAACTTGGAAAGAGTCTATTTATGGCGCCCTGTGAAAAGCTTCAGTAACAGATCATGCGTATCGAGACCCCAATACTGTCCGGATATGGCGTCAGAACTGGATTGCCGCAACCAGAAAAAGAATAAGAGGGAAAATCTAGTTTGATCACCATTTCCGTGGACGTGATGGGCGGTGATTTCGGGCCGGAGGTAGCCATACCGGGTCTGGCGAAGTCACTGGACCGGCATCCCGAACTGAAATTCCTCCTCTATGGCGAGGAGGACAAGTGCACGGCTTTGATCGCCGAACACCCGAAGCTTGCGGCGGCAAGCACGTTTCATCACTGCGATATCTCGGTGCGCATGGACGACAAGCCTAGCAAGGCGTTGCGTCAGGGTCGCTGGCGCTCGTCCATGTGGCGCAGCATTGAGGCTGTCAAGAACGGCGAGGCGAATGTCTGCGTGTCTGCGGGAAACACCGGCGCGCTTATGGCGATGTCCAGGTTTTGCCTCAGAACCATGGCGAATATCGAACGTCCGGCAATTGCCGCCATCTGGCCAACCTTGCGCGGTGAGAGCATCGTGCTCGACGTCGGCGCGACGGTGGGCGCGGACGCCCAGCAACTCACCGACTATTCCATGATGGGCGCCGCCATGGCGCGCGCGCTCTTCGAGATCGACAGGCCGTCCGTGGGGCTGCTCAACGTCGGCGTCGAGGAGGTCAAGGGGCTGGAAGAAGTCAAGGAAGCGGGTCGCATCCTCAAGGCGAGCGAACTACCGGGCATGAACTATCACGGTTTCGTGGAAGGCGACGATCTTGGCAAGGGAACGGTCGATGTCGTCGTGACAGAAGGCTTTGCGGGCAATATCGCGCTGAAGACCGCGGAAGGCACGGCGCGGCAGATCGCAGAATATCTGCGCGCCGCCATGGGCCGCACAATCCTTGCCCGTCTCGGCTATATTCTGGCGAAAAGCGCTTTCGACAGGCTTCGTGAGAAGATGGACCCGCGCAGGGTCAATGGCGGCGTCTTTTTGGGCTTGAACGGCATCGTCATCAAGAGTCACGGCGGGACGGACGCAGACGGCTTCGCAGCAGCTGTCGATGTTGCGCACGATATGGCGCGAAATGATCTGATATCGAAGATCGAAAACGATCTTAAACTCTACCACGCGAAACAAACGATTGGCAGCGTGCAGGCGGCAGTGAGTCAGGGGTAACAATGATCCGAACAGTGGTGCGGGGTTACGGGTCGTGCCTTCCCGAAAAGGCAGTGACCAACAAGGATCTGGAAAGCCTCGTCGAGACCTCGGACGAATGGATTGTCCAGCGCACGGGCATCCGCCAGCGTTATGTTGCGGGCGAGGGCGAGACGACCTGTTCGCTGGGCGCCGGCGCAGGGAGGGCCGCGCTGGAAAACGCCGGTTTCGAGCCTCAGGACATTGACCTGATCATTGTGGCGACGTCGACGCCTGACAATACCTTTCCGGCCGCAGCCGTCGATATTCAGAATCGCCTCGGGATTACGCAGGGCGCAGCCTTCGACGTGCAGGCCGTGTGCTCGGGCTTCGTTTTCGCCTTGACGACGGCCGACGCCTATCTGCGCACGGGGCTTGCCAAACGCGCGCTGGTGATTGGCGCCGAAACATTCTCGCGGCTTCTCGACTGGACAGACCGCACAACCTGCGTGTTGTTCGGGGACGGCGCCGGAGCCTTGGTTGTAGAGGCGGTCGAATCCACCGGAACGCTGGACGATCGTGGCGTGCTTGCAAGCAAGCTGCGATCCGACGGTTGTCACAAGAACAAGCTCTATGTCGACGGCGGTCCGTCGTCGACACAAACGGTCGGGCATCTGCGGATGCAGGGGCGTGAAGTCTTCAAACATGCTGTCGGAATGATTACCGATGTGATCGAATCCGTCTTCGACGCGACAGGCATGAACGCCGACGATATCGACTGGTTCGTGCCGCATCAGGCCAACAAGCGCATTATCGACGCGTCTGCGCGCAAGCTCGGCATCGACCCCGACAAGGTCGTCATAACTGTCGATAGTTATGGAAACACGTCGGCGGCGTCCATTCCACTGGCGCTTTGCGATGCGCTGGACGCGGGTCGGATCAAGCAGGGCGACGTCGTGCTCCTGGAGGCGATGGGCGGTGGATTCACCTGGGGGGCCGTCCTGGTTCGTTGGTAGGCGGCCACCGTAATTTGATGTTTTGCAACCTTTTTCGGTTGCTGGCCGGAAAAATCACGGCTTGACCGGTCCAAAATACGTCAATAGTGTCTAAGCGCTGCAAAATAAATATTTGATAAGCATTCGGGGACGGCGAAATATAAATGAGCGGGAAAACGGTCACCAGGGCGGATCTTGCGGAAGCAGTGTTCCGAAAGGTTGGACTGTCGCGTACAGAATCCGCGTCTCTCGTCGAAATGGTAATCGACGAGATCTGCAACGCCATCGTCAGGGGCGAAAGCGTCAAGCTCTCTTCCTTCGCCACATTCCAGATCAGGGACAAGAACGAGCGGATCGGCCGCAATCCGAAGACGGGCGAGGAAGTGCCGATTTCGCCGCGCCGGGTCATGACGTTCAAGGCCTCCAACGTGCTCAAGCAGCGCGTTCTTGATGCGCATCTGAAACGCAAGAAGAACGGTTAGGGTCAGGGCCCGCAGCCGAGTACGTTCTTTTTACTTGAAAAATCCACAATTTAGCGGTGCAATCAGCGCAAGCCGAGTCGGTCCGCGCTTCGGGCGTCACGCCGGTTGTCGCAATGCTCCGACCGGCGTCTCGGACCCAACAGGAGGTCGGTGAAATGGACAAGAGCCCTGACGCTTTCCGAACCATCAGCGAAGTCGCTGACGAACTGGATCTGCCGCAGCATGTTCTCCGTTTTTGGGAGACCCGTTTCAATCAGATAAAGCCCATGAAGCGCGGCGGTGGTCGTCGTTATTATCGTCCGGACGACGTGGAGCTTCTGAAGGGCATCCGCCATCTCCTCTATGATCAGGGCTTCACAATCAAGGGCGTGCAGAAACTGCTCAAGCAGAACGGATCTCGCTTCGCAATTTCCATCGGCGCCGGAGAGGTTACAGCGGCTGAGGCTCTTTCAGCCTTCGACAAGACGCAGGCGCCCGAGCCCGAACAGACGCCGAAGACGCGGGAGGATACGGGCTTCGAGGATGACCGGTTGGTCGGCCAGGCCAAGGTTCCGAAGGGCAAGAGACTGTTCGGCTTCGGCGGCGGCAAGGAAGGCGAGAGCGACGGCGAACCTGATCTTGCGGCGGATGACAAGGCGTTGCTGCAGGAAACGCTCTACGAATTGCTGGAATGCAAGCGAATATTGGATCAGGCGCGGTAGGGCCGGGTCGCCTCTTGCGCCGCGCAATATGAAATGCGCAACCAGACAGGCGATCCCTATTTCGTGTCAGTTTTTCCGTTTTTCCCGGATTCCGCCTTTGCCGTCTCTGACGCCGCGTCGTCCGGCGGCCGTGGCTGGAAAGCGTATTGTTTGCGATAGGCGGCGTAGTCGGTCGTCTTGGGCTCAGATTCAGGTTCCGGATCCGGCTCCGGTTTTTCAGCCGGTTTTTCCTCCACGCGGCGCGCCCTTGGAGCTGGCTTTGCCCTGTCGATGCGGCGCTGGGCGTCCGCCAGTACGCGCAGATGATTTTCGATCAGGATAAGGCAGGCGAGGAGGCCGCCTCCCAGAGATGCAACAAGGAAACCGGCCGAGAAACCGATCAGGCCGCCAACCCATGGCTCCACCTGCATGACCGGCGCCTGCACATAACCGTAGACTGTGCCGGCGACGATACAGGCCGCCGCCAGAATGCGGATGATGCCCGAAAGAAAATCGACCAGAAGATGCAGCATTGCGTGGGCGCGCTCCCGAAAGTCCCGCAAGATTATCACATATGGTGATTTTGTCCCGTTCTGATAAACAGGGCGTTACCGTGGCTTAGTCACTGCCTGTTTGCAGATGGGAGCGGAAAACGGTTGATGTCGAACCGTTCGATTTCCTGGAGATATTCGATGAAGCCGTCTGCCTGGTGTATGGCGGTGGCCTTGCCTTTTTCGGCGGTGGCGGCCGACGCGTCGCCGACGACGCCGGCGGAACTCAGGTCCGATGCGATCCATCCGTAGGAGGTCGGGCCTGTTGGCGCCAGCCGGTCATCGGGCGCTATGTCTTCGGCCGTCGAGCGAAAGTTTTCCGCCTTCGTCATATCGACGAGGTCAGGCTGGAAATGGAGCATCAGCGACGTTTCGACGTCGCCGCCGTGAATACCGTAGGCGCGCTCGTGGTCCGAATACATACCTTCCGGATGGCCCAGGCCCCCCCATTGGCACTTGGCGACCAGCATGCCGGCGCGCACGCGCAGTTCTCGCGCGACGATGCCGATAATGTCCAGATTGCCGCCGTGGGAGTTGACGATCACCATCTTGCGCACGCCGGCCCGCGCAACGGAAAGTCCGATCTCCGTCCACATGCCGATCACAAGCTCCGCCGGCAGGGTAAGCGTTCCAGGCGCATGCAGATGCTCGTTCGACTTGCCAACCGCCTGAACCGGCAGAACACGGATGTCGAGCGCTTCCGGAGCGCGTTCGCTCATCGTCTCCAGCATGCCCTGGTTGATCATCGTGTCGACGCCGACCGGAAGGTGCGGACCATGCTGCTCGATCGCCGCCGTCGGCAGGATCGCGATCGTTTTCTGAGGATCGATATCCTGGTATTCAGTCGTCTTGTAGGCGGCCCAAATGTGCTGATCCTTCATGCTTGGTCTCCCCGGCTTGCCGTCAGTTTTGCAATTGCTTTTTCAACTTTTTCAAGATGCCGCGCGCGGCTTTCCGCAGTCGAACTGTCCATGCTGTAGTGGGCTGCGAAAGATTTGCGGGCGCGTGGATGGCAAAGCAGGCCGATGCCGCGCAATATGGTCTTACGGCCCAGCGACCCGATGAAAAATGTCAGCCACCATGACGCGCCGCAGGTCGTGTAGACGGCGAGCCGTCGAACGTTGCGCAGGAGAGGCTTTATGTCGCCGCCGTCCGGCATTTCGAACGCTACTCCAGGCAGCAGAATCCGCTCCATCCAGCCCTTCAGGATGGCGGGATGCCCGTACCACCAAGTCGGATAGACAAAGATCAGCGTGTCGCACCATGCGAGCGCTTCGGCGTGTCGCGCGATATCGTCGCTTCTGTCCTCTGTTGCTTCATAACTGCGCCACTCGCTTTCGGACAGCACAGGCTGGAAGGCTTCCCCGTAAAGGTCGATCACGCGCAATTCCGCACCGATCTTCCGGAGATGACCGGTCACGACATCGCGCACGGCGGACGTGAAACTGCCCTCGTGCGGGTGGCAATAGACCACCAGTGCGTTCATCGAACTAAAACCGCTCCATTTCGGTCTTCACGCGCTCCACGAAGCCGGCCCGCTTCTTTTCGTCGGCGCGGTTCATGTCATAGAGAGCAAGATAACGCGTCTTGACCTGCGGGTGCATGACAAAGCGCAATGGTCGGGTTACGACCTTTCGCGGCGGGTCGCCGGAAAGGAAGGCGCGCATCCTGCTGCCGCCATAGGTGGTGACGGCCGCAAGCTTGCGGATATTGGTCAGATTGGGCGCCACCTTCTCGTCGACAAGTTTGAAGGAAATCCCGGGCAGGAATACCCGGTCGAAGAATCCCTTGAGAATGGCGGGGTAGCCAAAGTTCCACACGGGAAAGACAAGCACCAGCGCTTCCGCCGCCTGCAGCCGTTCGACATATTCGGCCACCGGACCGGTGTTGATGTCTTCCTCATGGTAGTTGCGCCGCTCTTCGGTCGTCAGGACCGGTGAAAAGCCTTCGGCGTTCAGGTCGCAATCATCGATCTCCCATCCACGCGCTTGGAGCGTGTCGACGACAGTCTTGTGAAGCGACGATGAAAAGCTCTCCGGGACGGGGTGTGCGAACAGGACCAGGGTGCGCATTCAGCCGGCCTTCCGCATTCCGGAATAGTCGTACATCGTCTCGTAGCTCCAGTCGGGCTTGTCCCAGGCGATCATTTTTCCCGGGTTGAGCAAGCCCTTCGGGTCTGCTTCCCTCTTGAAGTCAAGCTGGCGCGCATCGGCCATCTGGCGGCCGCCTTCCTCGAGCGTGTAGCGATGCGGATTGAAGATCATGCAGCCCAGGTCTTCATGAATGCGGATGATCTCTTCCAGGCGTTCCTCGGTGGTGAAACGCACGATGGGCAGTCCGGCGAAATGGATCTTGCCGTTGCCGCGAATGGCCTCAAGATGTTGCGGGACCTCGTCGCCGAAGATCTTCCTGATTTCTGCAACCTTCTCCAGGTGATCGGGAAAGCCGTAGCGAACCTGCAGATAGGTGATGGTCGGATCGAATTTGAGACCGCGCAGGGTCGTATGGTTCCAGGCGTACTCGAAGATATGACCAGGATTACGCGCCCAGTCATTGTCGTCCGAGCGGTAGATGATCTCCGCACTCGCAACGCGTTTGGTAAAGGTTTCGAATGCGTCGATCGACTGCGGCGCGACCATCAGCATGACGAGATTCTGTTCGCGCCGTATATAGGGCTTGAAGCGCTGGAAATAATCGTAAGGGACAGGCGCTTCGATGGGCGTCGCCAGTTTCAAGAGTATGCCGTCCTCGTTGGCGAGGTCGTCGGCGTATTTCGCTGCGTCCATGAAATCGTCGAAGGCGACCCCGACATCGACCCATTCATAGGCGGGCGCAAGTGGCATTTCGAGTTCGGTAATGATGCCGTTGGTGCCATAGGCATGGGAGACGCGGGCGAGTTCCTCGCCGGTGAATTCGTGAACCAGCGGCTCTTCCTCCATCGTCACCACGCGCAACCGGATAATGTTGCCGAGGTCGCGCAGCGATCCCCAGCGCACGGAACCGACGCCGCCTGAACCGCCGGCAATGAATCCGCCGATTGTGGCGGTCGCCCAGGTCGAGGAAAACATGCGGATTTCCTGGCCGGAAGCGGCGATGCAGGCGGCGTCCAGGTCCTTGAGCAGGCAACCCGGCTCAACGATCACACGGCCCGGCAGTACTTCCTTGACCTCGGTCATGTTCTTCATATGCATGACGCAGCCGCCGGAAAAGGGCATCGCCTGTCCGTAATTGCCGGTTCCGGCGCCGCGCGTCGTTACGGGGCAGTCATGTTCGTAACAGACCTTGAGAACCTCGATGACCTCGGCCTCGTTGCGTGGCGAGACAACGAAATCGCCGACGACATGGTCGAGCCGCGTTTTCAGAACGGGGGAGTACCAGAAAAAATCCCGGCTTTTGTTCTTGATGGTCACCGGGTTGTCGTCGATTTCCAGATGGGCGAGCTTCTCCTTGGCTGCGGCTACGTTCGGCGTCATGCATCCTCCATGAGGTGGTCGAGTTCCCGGTAATCGGGCAATGTTCTGTCGATCGGTTTTCCGTTGCGCACGACGATGCGGTCGGACTGGGGGCGGGCGAAGAGCTCTGTCCAGTCCCTTGCGTTGCAGATCACAAGATCGGCCGGGTCTCCGGGTTCGAGCGCTTGGCTCGAGAATCCGCATACATCGGACGGCGTGGTGTTGAAAGAGCGGATCCAGTCCGGATCGGAATGGTCGAGCTGGGCGATGCGCGTAGCCTCGCGCAGCACCTCCATCATGTCCAGATCGCCATAGGCGTAGAACGGATCACGCGTGTTGTCGGAGGCGAAGGAAACCGGAATTCCGCGGGATTTCATTTCGTGCACCAGCGTAACGCCGCGCCAGCGCGGCGTCCGGCCACGCTCGCGCGACTGCAAGTACATGTTGCACATGGGAAGCGACACCACGGCGATGCCGGCCTCGGCCATAAGGTCCATGGTCCGGTCGGCGTAGTCTTCCTCCTGAACAGCCAGCGAGCAGCAGTGCCCGACGACGATCGGGGCGTCGAATTTCATCTCGATCGCCGTCTCCGCAATAGAGCGCAGCGTCCGCACGGCCGGATCACCCGTCTCGTCGACATGAAAATCCACGACCAGATTGCGGTCGGCGGCGGTTCGGAAGAAGAATTCCAGACGTTGCTTGAGATCGGGAACAGGGAATGTGACCGTGCCAAGCACGCCGCCGCTGTCCACGACCCGATCAGCCGTCTTAACGAACGGGCTGTCCGGTTCGACCGCCTCGATGGTGAGCAGGCAGCTTGCCTGAAGCTCGATGCGGTCTTTCCAGTCTTCCCTGACCTCGCGGAAAACAGGCCAGGAGATCGCGTCCTGGGGCGCGAGGCTGTCGATATGGGTGCGGACTGCGCGTGTTCCGTGAGCATAGGCGCAGCGCAGCGCGAAATCCATGCGCGCGCGGACGTCCTCCGCCGACCAGTTCGCTTCTCTGTCGGCGCCCACAGTCGTCAGCGCCCCCATGAACGTCCCGTCGGGATTACTCGCGCGGCGCCAGATATGCCCCTTGTCGAGATGCGTATGCATGTCGGTGAAAGCCGGAAGGACGATCGACCCGCCCATGTCGATTTCCGGACCGGTCGCCTCGGCGCCGACCTTTCCGTCGGCAATTGCGAGGTCAACCGGGAGAAAGTCGCCATCGGCGCCGCTGAGCCCGGATGGCGTGACGCAGTTCGTCAGTGTAAAGGCGCCGCCAGCGGGCAGTGTCCTGAAATCCATCTCAACTTTCCCGCTTTATTGCGCTTTCATGCCATTTCCGCAGCAGGAGATGGCTTACCAGGCTAAGCACCGCGTAGATCAGGACGCCGGTTCCTGCGATCAGGATCAAGCCTGCGAACATGCGCGGAATGTTCAGCCGGTAGCCGGCCTCCAAAATACGGAAGGCGAGCCCTGAGCCGATGCCGCCGGTTCCGGCGACGAACTCGGCGACTACCGAGCCGATCAGCGCCAGACCGCCTGCGATCCGCAGGCCGCCGAGAAAATAGGGCAGGGCGGAAGGAAGCTGCAGATAAAGCAGCCGCTGCCAGCGGCTGGCGCCGTAGATGCTGAAAAGGTCGCGCAAATTGTGATCGGCGCTCCTGAGGCCCAGTGTCGTATTCGACAGAACCGGAAAGAACGCGACGATCCAGGCGCAGATCAGCAGGCCGACGAGTTTGTTTTCGACATAGATGAAGATCAGAGGCGCGATCGCCACGATCGGCGTCACCTGCAGAACGACGGCGTATGGATAGAACGACATCTCCACGAGGCGCGACTGATTGAACAGGATCGCGAGGCCGGCGCCGCCGATGACGGCGACCAGCAGGGCGAGCAATGTGATCTGCAGGGTCACCATCAGTGCGTCGAGCAATATCGCCCTGTCCTGAATGAGGGTCTGGAAGACGAGACCTGGCCCCGGGAGAATGTAGTGCGGGATCTCGTTGATCCTGATGATCCAGTCCCAAGCGAGAATTCCGACTGCGAACACGACGACCGGGAGTATCCATTTGCCGATGCGATTGCGTAATTCCTTGCGCGCCCTTGCGCGTTCTTCCTCGTCGACGAAGGAAGCTGCGGGATCTTGGACGAGGTCGCTCATTGCCGGGGTCCTTCCTGGGCTTCTTTCAACGCCTGAGACGCCGCGCGGCAATAGGCGGCGTAGTCGTTCGAAGTCCTGAATTCTTCTTCCCGCGGATAAGGCTTGTCCACCTTCAGTTCCTGCATAACCCGGCCGGGACGCGCCGCCATGATGACGATGCGGTCGGACAGGAACACGCTCTCGAAAACTGAATGCGTAACGAAGACGACCGTACAGTCGATCTTCGCCTTCATCTGCAGCAGGTCGTTGTTGAGCTTGAAACGCGTGATCTCGTCGAGGGCGGCGAACGGTTCGTCCATGAGCACGAGCTTTGGCTTGGTCACCATGGCGCGCGCAATAGACACGCGCATCTTCATGCCGCCGGAGAGTTCCCGCGGATAGGCGTGTTCGAAGCCCGCCAGACCAACGAGCTCTAGGGCTTCGCGAATGTCGTCCCTGACCTTCGCGAAGGAAACACCCTTGAGCCGCATAGGCAGCCAGACATTCTTTTCGACGGTCGCCCACGGCATCAGCGTCGGTTCCTGGAACACCACGCTCAGGGATTCGCCCTGGCGTCCGTCTTCCCACCGGATGAAGCCGTTCGTCGGTTGCATCAGACCCGCAATCAGTCTGAGCGCCGTCGACTTGCCACAGCCCGAGGGGCCGAGCAGGCTGATGAAATCGCCCTCGCATATATCAAGCGACATGTTCTGAAGCGCGACCACGTCGCGCCCGAAAACCTTGTCGACTTTATGAAGTGTGAGGAGCTTGTCGCGCGACGCGGAATAATCGGTCGCTGAAACCTGAATTTCCATAATTTCTGTCCAGTGGACAGTGGGCGGATCTGGTCCGCCCGCTGAGGCCAGAGTTTATGCGAGTAATCTAGTGTCAGTCTTTCTTGAGGTCCATGCCGACGCCGTCGCCGACGAACTCGGCGTCGAAGGTCGCTTCCCAGTCGATGTTTCCGCCAACGACGCCGACTTCGACCATCTTGTCATAGAAGTCCTTGACCTTCTCGGGCGTGATGACGCCAATGCCCATTTCCAGAGCGTCGCCGCTGTCGACGATGCCGTATTCTTTCATCTTTTCGACGGCGTAGTCGATCTTGTCATCGGTCATTTCCGGATTGTCGGCCTTGATCAGTTCGTCAGCACCGGAGCGATCGCCATAGAGGTAGGTGTACCAGCCCTTGATCGAGCCGTCGACGAAGCACTTCACCACTTCCGGCTTGTTCTTGATCGTGTCGGCCATGGTTTCGATCGTCGTGGCGTAGGTCGAATAGCCGGCGTCGGCGATCAGGAACACGGCCGGCGTGAACCCGGCTTCCTTCTCGACGACGTAGGGTTCCGACGAAAGATAGCCCTGCATGCCCTTTTTCGGATCGGCGATGAAAGGCGCCGGGTTGAACGTATAGGGCTCCCGCTGTTCTGCGGTGAAGCCATAGGCCGCGATCATCCACTGATAGTAGCTCTGGAACCCGTTGTCGCCGATCAGCAGCGTCAGGTTTTTCAGATCTTCCCATGTCTCGGCCTCGCCGGGATGCGCGAGGATAACCTGCGGATGCTTCTGGAAGATTGCGGCGACGGCGACCACCGGAATGTTCTGCTCAACCGCAGAGAAAGCCTGCAGCATGTCGCCGCCCATATGAAACTGCAGCTTGCCGGCGAGCATCAATGCACGGTTGTTGACCTGCGGTCCGCCCGGAACGATCTCGACTTCCAGTCCGCATGCCTCATAGGTGCCGTCAGCGACAGACTGGTAGAAGCCGCCGTGCTCGGCCTGGGCCAGCCAGTTCGTTCCGAATGCGACCTTCTCAAGCGCGAAAGCCGAAGTGGAAGCGGTGAGCGCCGCGATGCCGGCCGCCAGGAATACGGTTTTCATGAAAACTCTCCATGTTGTTGTATCGATCTGACGCCAGACTTGGCATGAGCATATGGATTGTCAACGAATTTCTGATTAAAATATATTCAATAGATGCTTGGGATTAATTATTGTGCAAAATCAGATCGCAATGCGCAATGATTGTTCATTGTTGACGCATTAAGAGGCAGAAACAGGGATTGAAGACCATGAGAGCATTGACGCCGAAACAGATTGCTCCTCCTTTCGCGCACTATTCCCACGGCGTGGAGGCACCGCCGGGAAGCCGCATTGTGCGAACGTCCGGGCAACTTGGACTGCGCGACGACGGCGTCGTTCCGGACGATGTGCGATCGCAGGCTGAGATATGCTTTGCAAATATCGACGCCATTCTGGCCGAGGCCGGAATGGATCGAAGCTGCATTTTCCATATCACCGCCTATGTCACTGACCGCGCATGGATGCAGGGCTACATGCAGGCGCGGGACGCCTATGTAGCTGGGGTCGAACCTCCGCCGGCTTCAACGCTGATCATCGTCAGTGGCTTCACGCGAGAGGAATTCAAGGTTGAAATTGAGGTGATGGCCGCCGCGGAATAGCTTGCCTGTTGGCGCGAATTCTCAACTTGCGAGATTATCAAAAATTCAATCTTGAATTGAGTTGTTTCTGTCTCGCAATTAATGTTCCGGACAGGCGATGTTCATCTGCGGTCCCCCATATTGAGGTTGTTCAGCAATCAAACGGGAGATGACAGATGAATATCTTAAAGAGCAATCGCAGCGCCGACCACGTCGAAGCCCCCCTGATCGCACGTGATCATCGTGCCAGATGGTTCAAACGCAGCTTCGCATCCTGCAAGGACGCCTACAACAAACGACGCGGTGAAAGGCGGCCCAACCCGCTGATGATGCGTGGTCTGCACATCAGCTGAAGAACGGAAAATGATGAATAGCTCCCTCCCAGTGGCGCCGGATAACGAAAAGTCCGGCGCCTTTTCCGTATCTATTGGGCGTGTTTCTCCACCATCCTTGCGGTCCTGACGGTCCTGCCGACGACGCTGGATTTGTTGGCTGGGCGGGTGACATAGCGCACGAAGGCGTTGACCGCCTGATCGACTGTTTTGGCCTTGCGAAACTGCGGAAATCGGTTGGCTTCACCGATGATAAGCGCAATGTTGCTGTCAGCCGAGGTCAGCGTGCCGACACTTTGGCCGCGGCCAAGGCCGCCTCTTTTATTGAGCTGAAACAGACCGTAGCAACCGCAACCCCTGTTGACCGCCTTCGGGTTCAGCGTGGATTCGCGAATGGCGACAGATACGGCGGCGATCTGATGCTGCCTGCCGTACCCCGCCTTGGCGAAGCCGCGCGCGATCTTGTTGGCGACCGAAACCTGAGATTTGTTGTAGCCTTTCAGCGTGTTGAAATGGACCCGGTTCGGCTTGAATGCGACCGGAAAGACTGACGCCGCGCCATCGTTCGCGACGGCCGACGCCATAGGTGTGGCGGTGGAGATCGCGCAAAGCGCCGCGACGACAAGACCGGCGGCCCTGACGCCGATAAAACCATGTTTCTTCATTGTGGGATACTAACCTGCTGGCCGCAATCGGTGGTTTGACAAGAGCGCGGGATCACACCCGGCCGTTACTGATAGCTCGCGGGTAGGCAGGGTTTGGGGCGAAAAAGTGTCGAAATTCTCAAGTCATGTTTCAATTTATTACAATATTGACGCCGGGTATTTTGGCTTTTTATCCGAATTGAGCTCTCTGATCTTTCAAGGATTACGTGTGAAACAACACATAATTCCGAAAAAATAGGACTATACTTCTCCAATACGCTCGTATCGGAACGAATAACACGGCTGGTCTGTGTGCGGGCGTATCGCAGGCAAGCCGGCGACAATGGCGGAGTGGACGATGCCCAAGATCAGCTATGACGATTACCTGCGGATAGCGCGCAATCCCGATGTCAGTGACGAAGAGCTTCTTCGCTATTCAACAGTCAGGCGCGGAGAGGGCGCCTTCAGCATCGTTGTGGAGCCCGACCCCGAGATGGTCGAGATGACCGCGGAAGACGTTGAACTCGAAAACGCCATGCAGATGGGCAATGGCCTTGCGCGTTACCGGCGGCAGGCGCATTTTCGCACCCGAAAAGCCCTCGGGTCGTCGCTGCCGGTTCTGGTCTCGGAATGCGACAGCTGGGGCCAGTTCCCGCTCCTGATCAAGGAGATCATCGACCAGCTCTACGACGACTATCTCATATGGTCTGTCGGCGCCGCCGGAGATACGGCGCAGAACATGGTCTTCGGGCCGCAGCAACCCGGCAGGACGGAATACATGCTTGCGCTGCGCCAGCAGATGCCGGCGGTGAAGGGGTTTATCTTCTCGGCTGCGGGCAACGACATTATCGGAGAGGATACGGTTACGGGCGAGGCAGTGCTTCTGAACATCCTGACGCCCTTCAACGGCGATCCGGACGACGTGGAAGGCCATATCAACCACTCGCTGCTGCGCGACAAACTGGATTTTCTGAGAGGGGCCTATTCGACAGTGATCGAGAACGTCCGCAAGGAGCCCGGTTTCAGCAGATTGCCGATCTTCATTCACGGTTACGACTATGTTTTCCCCTATCCCTGGGGAAGCAGCGATCCGCGAAATCCGGCCTATGCCGACAACAATGAGTGGCTTGGCGCGCCGCTGGACGCCCGCGGAATCATGCATCCCGCATTGCGCAGGGGCGTCTGCGCCTACCTCATCGACCGGCTTTACGAAATGCTTGAGGAATTTGCCGGAGATTCGAGCCAGACACAGGTCTGGCTGGTGGATTGTCGCGGCGCCATGCCGGACGTGTCCGATTGGAACGACGAAATACATGGAACGAGCGCCGGCTTTGCGAAAGTGGCGAGCCGTTTCCGGCCCGTGATCGCACAGGCGCTCGCAACGGTCTGATTATCCCATCAAATGCAACGCGCCCGCCGGAGGCTCCGACGGGCGCGGGTTTAACGGTCTTGCGATCGATATCAGTTTGTCTCCTGGGTTACTTCCGCAACCTGACCTTCATTCGATACAAGGCAACGCCACGGCGTCTTTTCAGCGCCCACGCCAACCGTCACGATGGAATTCGCTTCCGAATACTCGGCCCCGATAACGTCGGTTTCGGTGGCGGACGCCTCCATCTGAACAGCATTGAGGCACGCGTCCACTGCGACGTCGGGAACGTTCGAGGCCATTGCGGCGTCAGAGGAAATCGATCCCGTTACTGTGTTGTCGGACGCGTCGGGCACCGGTTCGGTCGTTTCCATGGCCGAAGTCGTTTCGCTTGTTACAGGCTGGTCGGTCGAACTTGTCTCCGTCTCGCCGGAATCAGAGCACGCCGCCAGTCCGAGCAGCAGTGACGCGAAAGTAATTGTTGCGATATTTCTCATTGGATCACCCTTTCGGTTATTCGCACTTGAAACTTCCGTACGACTGAAGGGTTCCGCAATTCTGGGGCGATTCGATGCCTGGAATGATCACCTATGGTATGCGTCTTAAATATTGTGAGAACGCCATTGTGATATCTGCATAAGACTTTGGAAACAAATCCCGATACAAGTACCTGTACAGACAAGTATAAGTCGATTTGACCCGGCTTGGCTTAAAAAGAACGGAACGATGACTATACAGGCGCGGCTTGGCGGCAAATACAGCAGGTACGAACACGGTTTCGGCTGCGTTTGTCATTCGCCGGAATTCCTGCGGATCAATGACCGGCTGCTCAAGGGGATTTCCCGGCGCTCGGCGCTGAAGGGCGTCGTCGCCTCGTTGGCCGCAGCGCCGTTCACTCCGCCGCTGGCTGCGGCGCAACCAGATAGACGTCCGCTCCTGTTTACCGATATGCGGGTTTTTGACGGACATTCGGACGCTTTGTTGGAAGGCGTGAACGTACTTGTCTCGGGCAATAGAATTGAGGCGCTGGTGCCGGCGGGAGAGGCGGTAGGCGACGCGCGCGTCATCAGCGGAGCCGGGCGCGTGATGATGCCGGGACTGATCGATGCCCATTGGCATTCGATCATGGCGGCCATTCCGCAGGTTGTCGCGCTGACCGCCGATATCACCTATGTCCATTACGTCGCTGGTGAAGAGGCCGGACGCACTTTGATGCGCGGCTTTACCACCATCCGGGACGTCGGCGGCCCGTCCTTTGCCCTGAAACGCGCGATCGACGAGCAGATTGTTATGGGGCCGCGCATTTTTCCCTCGGGTGCGATGATTTCGCAGACCTCCGGTCATGGCGATTTCCGGTTTCGCAACGAGATACCCCGTAGCGCGCAGTCTGGCCTGAGCGCTGCGGAGGCGGCCGGCATTTCCGCGATCGCCGACGGAGATGCGGAAGTGTTGCGCAGGACACGTGAGCAGCTTGCGCTCGGCGCGAGCCAGATCAAGATCATGGTGGGCGGCGGCGTCTCGTCGCTGTTCGACCCGATCGATTCAACCCAGTTGCGGCCGGAGGAGATCCGGGCCGCTGTTGACGCAGCCGCTGATTGGGGCACCTATGTGTGCAGCCATGTCTATACATCAAAGGGTATCAATCGGGCGATCGACAATGGCGTCAGGAGCATAGAGCATGGTCAACTCGCCGACGAGGACACTGTGCGGCGTATGGCCGACACGGACACCTGGTGGAGCTTGCAGCCGTTTCTTGCCGATGAGGACGCCAATCCAAAGCAGTTGCCCGAGCAAAGGGAGCAGCAGAAGATGATCGCGGAAGGGACGATGCGGGCTTTCGAACTCGGACAGAAACACAAAGCGAATATGGCCTGGGGCACAGATATCCTTTTTGATCCCGCAAAAACCTCCACCCAGGGCAAGCAACTGGCGAAGATTTCCCGGTGGTTTTCTAACGTCGACGTTCTGAAGATGGGCACTAGCCGGAACGCCGAACTGCTGGGTCTCTCAGGCCCCAGAAATCCCTATCCTGGCAAACTGGGCGTGATCGAGGCCGGAGCGCTGGCGGATCTTCTGATCGTCGACGGAAACCCGCTCGATAACATCAATCTGATCGCCGATCCCGAAACAAACTTCCTGATGATCATGAAGGACGGCAGGATTTACAAGGACGCAATGCCTGCTTGACGTTCACGCCGTCTGTGCTTCCTGCATTTCCCGGACGCTCTTGAGAACGTAGCGCTTCGGCAGCAGCGGCGCGATCCACATCATGATCTGGCGCTTTCGCGTCACGCCGGCAAAGACGTTGAGTTCGCCGCGCAGCATCGCCTCGTAACCGGTTAAGGCGACGTCGGCCGCCGGCGTCGTTTGATTAAAAAGGGATGTCTTGTCCATCCCGGCCGTTTTCGCGAACTCGCTCGCGGTCGCGCCAGGCAACAGCGTCGTCACGGTTACGGACGTGTCGCTGATTTCCTCGGCGATGGCGTTGCCAAGATACATGACGAAGGCCTTCGTTGCGAAATAGGTCGCCTGCAAGGGGCCTGGCGTCAGGGCCGCGGTGGAGGCGACATTCAGAATGCGTCCGGAATTCCGCGCGACGAATCCGGGCAGGAAAAGCCGGGTCAGCGCCGCAAGGGCCACGACATTGACCTGTATCATGGAGCGATTGTCTTCCCAGTCGAGTTCATGGAACTTGCCGCGATGGCCAAACCCCGCATTGTTGATCAGGAAGGAAAGGTCGATGTTTTCGGCCGTCACCTTGTCAAATATGCGCTGTGGCGCGTCCTCGTCATTGAGATCCTCGGCCAGAACGAGCACTTGCGCGCCATGTCTGGATTCGAGCTCTTCCTTCAAAACGTTCAGTTTGTCCGTGCGACGGGCGACAAGAACAAGGTCTCCGCCGCGGCTCGCATGCAGCCGGGCCATTTCCTCGCCAATGCCGCTGGATGCGCCGGTGATCAGGGCCGTATTTTTCATTGCTGGAATCCTTGAATCGAGTAGAAAGCGAATTTCCATTCGGTTTTGACATGGCGCGCTTTCGCTGTCAATAAAACCGAACATGAATTCTGTTTTGGTGTGATCATGACCGAAAACCGCTGGATATCGGAACTTCACTGGCGCCGCGCAGGGCAGCAGTCGCGCAGCGAACGCACGCAGTCGGCGCTGCTGGACGCGGCGGAGGCCCTGATTTTCGAGAAAGGCACCGAAGCGACATCGATCGCCGATATCGCCGCAAAGGCCGGATTTTCAGTGGGCGCCGTCTATCATCATTTCAAGGACAAGAAAGCGTTGTTCCTGGCGCTTTTTGATCGAATGACCGACGCCTACGAGGCGCTCAACGCCAAAGCCTCGGATCCCGAGATATGGCGAGGGGCCACCGTGCTTGACCTGTTCCGCGGCTACATGGAGATAACCCTGAACGCTGCGAGGGAGGATCCAGCGGCCAAGGCCGCTGTATCCGCGGTTGTCGCGGACTATCCCGAACTGGCCGCGCACTACGCCGAAATACAGGGCAATTCCCGCCGTGCGCTGCTGAAACTCGTTCTTGCCCGTCGAGAGGAGATCGGCGTCGCCGACGCCGAAGAGGCGGCTGCATTCGCAATCGACCAGATATCCGCCATGCTCAGGTCGTGCATTGATCCCGCCCAACGCCCTGCTGCGCTTCAGCCCATCGACGATGAGACCTTCATGCGCAATGCTCTGAGAATGATCGCCGCATGTCTGGATCTGCAGCCGGCTGGGTGACCGGAACCGGAAGATGGGATGGGATCCGGTTCCGGTAGCGCAGCCCGGCGTATCGCCGGACGGCGCTGTTGATATGGCCGGGTCAGGCGGCCTTTTTGTTGAGCTTGTCTTCGGCGAGCCGGGTAAGCTTGGCGTCAGCGCTCTTTTCTTCCTCGATATTGTCGCGCAGCGGACTGATCGCGTCTTCATACCCGAGAAGCTTCGCCCAGGTCAGCAGCGTGCCGTAGCGCGTGATCTCGTAATGTTCGACCGCCTGTGCGGCGGCGATCAGCGCGGCGTCAAGCGTTTCCGGGTCCTCGATTTCCTTGATCAGTTCCTCGGCTTCCTTGACGATGCCTTCGATCGCCGGGCATTCCTCGGAAGAGGGCTTCTTGCCGATGAGTTCGAACACCGTTTTCAGCCGTTCGATCTGTCCCTCGGTTTCCGCGCGGTGGTCCTTGAACAGCTTTCCAAGCGAAGCGTTGCTGCTCTTCTCGATCATTGTAGGCAACTTCTTGTGAATGAAGTTCTCCGCGAAATACACATCCTGAAGCGTGTGTTCGAACAGGTCTTCCAGGTTCTTGAGAGCCATGCCGTGTTTCCTTTCCCGTTTGGGGGTGCAGTCCTGGCCTTAAGAATGCGAGAACGTGATTTTGGTTCCACGAAAGAGGGAGGAGAGACCGCAGGAAGTATTGCAACCAGAAGGTGTTTTGTGAAAAGCTTGAATTCGCAAACAGCTAAAGGATCTTATATATGGGGCTCGATTGCGTGCCTTTGGGCGCTGCGAAACCGGAGTTCAGGGATGAATGGGAGAGCATCATGAACGATCTCTACCGCAACCCGGAAATTTCGGATCAGATGCAGGCGAGGTTGCTCGAAATTTCGATCGAACCCGGAGAGACGATAGGCGCTCCGGTCGTCGGGAGAGATCCGGAGGCCGACGCCTGGGCGCTGCAAAACAAATCGGCCGACAGCGATCTCCCGGATGCAGAGTTCCTTGAGGAACATAAGGGTAACAGGGTTTTCGCGCTCCTTGACCTTTCGGACGGTATACCAAATTACTCGAACGCCGGAGCATATGATGGTATTGATCGCTGTTCCTTTCGCGGTTCATTTCTCGAAGACTGTGAGGACATCATCGGAAGCGACCTTTTGAAAAAGGCCTGGACAGATGTCATGCGGCCCGAAGATGCGAACGACTATGGGAACCAGTTGCTGGAAGCTGCAGAACAGTTTCGCAATTCCGGCGAACGGCGCCAATTATCATCAGGGTTTTTGGCCAAAATGTTCGGCCGGCGGAAACGGGCGCAAATTGCGAACATGCCGGATGAGGAAAAACTGGAAGTAATCGAATCAGCCGGAAAATGGTATCGATACTGGGGAGGGCGCGGTCACCCGATATGGGCTTTTTACTAGGCCCCTTTGTAATGCGGCCATGACTGACGGATTAATAGCCACTGCGTCAGTAGTAATTCGGCCATCGAGCTTGGAGGTGGGCGCATGAGATTTGTGTTTTACTCGGAACTGTCGTTTTTGGGTTGCGCCAGATGCCCGGACTATATAAGGGTTTGCGCGGCTCGGAGCGTAGCGCAGCCCGGTAGCGCACTTGACTGGGGGTCAAGGGGTCGTGGGTTCGAATCCCGCCGCTCCGACCAAAAAACCAAGTGTACAGCCCAAAGACATAGTAACAGATCGTACCTAAGACATGGGTGACAACCTCGTGCCGAACGGTGTGTCGATCGTCTGCTATGTTCTTAGCTCCAGACCGATATATCCCAAGTCCTTGAACGTCGATTTGAAACGTCGCCGCCCTACGGAACCCGGCTTTTCTGGCCGACCTGTCGCAGCATGACCTTGACGCCGCCTTCGGCACGGACCTAGATTTCATCCCGAAGCGCACTGAGAGGCGTTTCGGGAGGAAATCGCGATGACTTCGATCAAGCTCTTTCGGGGCCGGTTCGGCCATGTCTCTGTGCTTAACGTCGCCAGCGATCTGGTGACACACGCGCATCCGGAAGCCCACATCATCATCTGGCTCGAAGGCGCAGCCGGCAGGATGGCCATTGGCGGCGAGACCGTGTTGCTTGGACCCGGCGTCGCCGCCGGCGTCAATTCCCTTGTTCCGCACAGCCATGCCTTTTCCGCCGCCGAATGTCCGGGAGTTTTCCTTGCCTTCTACATCAACCCGGAATGGGCGGAGCGCCAGTACGGTTTGGCGGACGGGGCGCCGCTTTTCACCAATTCCGCGATCGATCTGGGCGACTGGCTCTACAATGACGCAGTTCATCTCGAACGGCGTCTGCGCATCGATGCTTCCGAAGACGAGGGCGTTGAAAGCCAAATCACGAAGCTGATCGACAAGGTGGTCGCCGCCGCCCGGTGCGCGCGTAACCGGGCGCGATGGGCGGGCGGTCCTGTGTCTGCGCGTGATTTTCGCGTAAGCAAGGCGGTCGAACTGATGAAAGCGAACATTTGCGAGCGCATTTGCTTTGATGACGTCGCGCGAAAGGTCGGCATGTCGCGGGCGCACTTTTTTGCCCTCTTCAAGGAACAGACCCGGCTGACGCCGAATGTCTATTGGAATATGTTGCGCATGGAAGAGGCGCGGCGCCAGCTGCAGAGCTCGCCGGATCCGCTCATCTCGGTCGCCTGCAACCTCGGTTTCACGACGCAGGGCAATTTTTCCCGGTTTTTCCGGGATCATGTAGGTGTTCCACCCATCCAGTACCGTGAGGCGGCGCGCAGCCAGCACTAGTGGAGCAAATTTGACATTTGAGTCCCGCAAGACGCGAACTCGTTTTCAAATGTCAAATTTGAAGCTCCACTAGAAATATAATCTGGCTAGTGGTCCTGAAGATTCCGACATTTGCTGCAGGACGAGCAGCATTAGGATGCAAATGTCGGAATCGGACCACTAGTTTAGAGCGGTTCGATTTTCCGACTGATTGATAAGGCGCGAAGACGCTTTGATAAGCGCGGCAATTTTGGCGCGCTATGGTTTTGCCAATGTGAATTCATGAGGGCAAGAATCCATGGCAACAATCACTGTCTCCAGCATCATCGATGCGCCGGTCGAAAAGGTTTGGGCGCGCATCCGGGATTTCAACGGATTGCCCGAATGGCATCCGCGCATGGTGGAGAGCCACATCGAAGATGGAAAATCCGCTACGGAAATCGGCTGCGTGCGCAACTTCACGCTGGCGAGCGGTCCGAAGCTGCGTGAACAACTGACCGCCTTCTCGGACGACGACTATCTGGTGAGCTATTCGATCCTCGAAACGCCCCAGCCGATCACCAACCACAGCGCCACGTTGCAATTGCGCAGGGTCACCGACGGCGATCGGACCTTCGCCGAATGGACGGCTACTTTCGACGCGCCCGAGGAGGAGGCGGACAAGGTGGCGGCCGGAATGGGCGCCAACGTCTTCCAGGGCGGGTTCAACGCGTTGCAGGACCATTTCACCGGCAAATCCTGATCTCTCGGAAGGGTGCGACATGTCGCTCGCTGTTCAGACATACTCATTGGTTCGGGACGCGTCCGACGCAATGAAGCCAGACGGAATACGCTATCTCGGCGGCGGTACGCTGGTGGTGCGGGCGGTCAACGAGGGCGACGTTTCCATCACGGGATATGTGCGCTCGACGGCTCCGGGGCTACGGACCATTGATATCGTCGAAGGCAGGGCGACCATCGGCGCTTCGGTTACAATGGCGGCCGTTCTGGCCAACGCCGGTCTTGCCGGTCTCCATCCCGTTGCGAAAGCCGTTGGAGGCCCGGCCGTTCGCAACATGGCGACGGTCGGCGGCAATCTGTTTGCGCCGGCGCCCTATGGCGATTTCACCGTCGGGCTGCTGGCGCTGGACGCAACGGTCCACGGCGCTGACGGTGAATCGCCGATCGAAGACTTCCTTGCCGGCCGGGATGACAGGCGTAAGCGCGGCATCGTCACGGCGGTGAGCCTTGATGTTCCGTCCGCTGGTGTTCTGCGATTTCTGAAGGTTTCGCGGGTGAAGCCCAGAGGTGTTTCCGTCGTAACGATCGCAGCCGCGCTGGCGCTGGATGACGCAGGCAAGGTCAAGTCCGCCCGGATCGCGCTCGGCTGCATGGCGGACCGTCCGATACGCGCCCAAGCCGCCGAACAGGCGCTGATCGGTTGCAAGTTGGAGAAGGACGATATCCGCGATGCAGTCGCGGTCATCGGAGAGGGAACGAACCCGATTACCGATCCGGTCGCCAGCGCCTGGTATCGCAGCGAGGTGTTGCCGGTGCATTTCAGTCGACTTTTGCTCGGCTGAGAAAAAAGGAGGTGTTCGGCGGAATGCTTGCCGGAACACGAGGAGGAGAAATGGCCAGAGTTCCCGTTCAGTTCACGCTCAACGGCCAGGAGAGGGCCGAGTTCGTTGAAAGCGGCGTCACGTTGCTGCATGCCTTGCGCGACACGATGGGCGACACGTCGCCGAAAGGCGGCTGCCAGCAAGGCGCATGCGGCGCCTGTTCCGTGATTGTCGATGGCGAACTGAGACTGAGCTGCCTCACGCTGGCGGAAACATGCGAGGGCGCTTCCATCGAAACCGCCGCCGGTCTTGCCAGTGAAGGCGTCCTGCATCCGTTGCAACGCGCCATCGTCGACGGTTTCGCCGCCCAGTGCGGCTTTTGCACCCCTGGCATGATCATGGCTGCGAAAACCCTGCTCGACCATACGCCGAATCCGACCCGCGAAGACGTCATCGAGGCGATCTCCGGGAACATCTGCCGTTGCACCGGCTACGAGCCGATTATCCAGGCGGTGCTGACAGCCGCGCGATCAAATTCCCAAAAGGCCGGTTGAGGATCGACGATGGAAATTCGGAAAGTCTATTTCTCGGACGAACGCAACGACGATCTGCATGAGATCGGCCACTCGCGGACGCGTTCGGACACGCCGGGCCATGTCACAGGCAAGACGGCCTATTTCGCAGACCGTACTTTTCCCGGTCTTCTGCATCTCAAGATGGTGCGCAGTCCGCATCATCACGCCAATATCCGTTCCATCGATGTCTCCGAAGCGGAAAAACATCCAGGCGTCGTCCGCGTGCTCACCGCCAAGGATGTCCCGCATAATCTTTACACGATCCTGATCCTCATCCAGGTCGGTCCGGAGGACGAAACGGTTCTCGCCGAAAAGAAGGTAAGCTGGAAGGGAGAAGCGGTCGTTGCTGTGCTCGCCACAAGCGAGCGCGCCGCCCGGGAAGGGGCGGCGAAGGTCAAGGTTGAGTACGAGGTTCTGCCGGCCGTCTTCGACATGGAAGAAGCGCTCAAGCCGGATGCGCCGCTGGTCAACGAGCACCATCCAGGCAACTTTTATCTCTATGACAGTGGCGACCATCGCAAGGTCCGTTTCGGCGATGTGGAAGCAGGCTTCGCGATGGCCGACCACATTCTCGAGCAGACATACAATTCCTCGCCGATCGAGCAGGCGCCCCTTGAGACAACCGGGTGTATCGTCACGCCGGATGGAAACGACCGGTTTACCTGCTACACCGATACCCAAGCCATGTTCTTCACGCTGGACAACGCCTCGATCATACTGCAGATGCCCGGCCACAAACTGCACATGGTCGGCGGCACCGTAGGCGGAGGCTTCGGCGGGAAGGTCGATGTCATCGTCGAGCCAATCGCCATTCTCGCCGCGAAAGTGACCGGCAGACCGGTCTCTTTCATCTACAGCCGGGAGGAGGAGATGCAGATTTCCTCGCCACGCGCCGCCGAAAGGATCGTGATCAGGGACGGGGTGATGAATGACGGTCGCCTGGTCGCCCGCAAGGTCACCGGTTACACCGACGCCGGCGCCTATTCTCGCCATTCGCCCTACGGCGCCCAGAAAGGGGCCGCGCACTACCCCGGTCCCTACACAGTCGAAAATGTCTGGATCGATACATACTGCGTCTACACCAACCGGACGCCGTCGAGCGCGATGCGCGGATTCGGCGTGACGATCGCCGATTTCGCCCTGGAAGTTCAGATGGACAAGCTTGCCCGGCTTATCGGTATGGATCCCCTGGAATTCCGCTTCATCAACGCCTATCGCGACGGCGACATGAAGGCGCATCGACAGCCGACCGAGGGGGCGGCGCTGATCGAATGCATGCAGGAGGCTTCGCGCGTCGCCGACTGGCCGGTCGCCGATCGCTTTTACGAGATGTCCTCGCGCAGCAGGGAGGCGTGACATGGCTTTGAAACGGGGTCGCGGCGTTGCGGCCATCAACTATCCGACCGGCATGAATCTGGGCGGCGATCCGAGCCAGGCGCTGGTCCATTCCACGCCGACAGGCAGTTTCATGGTGACCCTGTCGAGCGTCGATCTGGGTCAGGGACTGAGGCAGGTCATGTCGCAGATTTGCGCCGAAACGATTGGCGTGCCGACCGAGGCCGTCACCATTGATACGGCCGATACCGATACCGGTCCGCATTGCATGGGAACATTCGCATCGCGCGGCACCCACCGCATTGGAAACGCCATCGTGCAGGCGGCCCGGGAAGCCCGTGATGTCATGCTGGAAGTCGCGGCGGAAGAGCTCGAAGTCGACGCCGGCGATCTCGACACGGACGGGACAGGCAATATTCACGTGAAGGGCGCGCCACAGAAGTCGATATCTGTTTTCGATACCGCGCTCGCAGCGCACTTCAAACACGGCAGATCGATATCGGGACGCGGCATGTTCCTTGTCCCGCGGTCTTTTCCGGAAACCGAGACCGGCGCCATGAAACCGGCGACATGCTACGCCCATGCCTGTGTCGTCGCGGATGTCGAGGTCGACGACGAGACCGGTGATGTCACGGTGCTTTCGGTCAAGAATGTCTATGATGTCGGTCGTGCGCTGAACCCTAAGATGGTCGAGCAGCAGCTCGTCGGCGGGTCGTGGATGGGCATCAGCCACGCGCTTTATGAAACGACCGAGCCCTATTATCCGGATCGCGACCATGGCGGAACCGATTTCAACCAGTATCTCATGCCGGGGCCGGGGAATCTCGCGGATACCGAGACGATCGTGATCGAGCGTCCGGCGACAGACGGTCCGTACGGCGCCAAGGGCGTTGGAGAGATGTGCGCCAATCCGCAGATACCGGCGGTCGCGAACGCCATTTTCGATGCGGTCGGCGTTCGCGTCGACACCATGCCGATCACGCCGGAGAGGGTGTTGCGGGCACTGAAGGCCCGGTCGCAAGCGGCGCCGGCCGGCTGATGGTCATTGCGGGTTCCGACATCATGGAAACTCCGGACGAGGTCGCCAGGCATCTGTCAGAGCTGCGCTACGTTGCCGACGAAAGCCTCGCGACGGCCATTTTTCTCGCAATCCAGCTCGGCAAACCGCTTCTGATAGAGGGTCCTCCCGGCGTTGGAAAAACCGAGGCGGCCAAGGCCATGGCCGGGGCTCTCGGACGGGACCTGATCCGGCTACAGTGCTACGAAGGCATCGACGCGAGCCAGGCGCTGTACGAGTGGAATTACCAGCGCCAGTTGCTCGCACTTCGCCAGGCCGGCGACGCCGAGGTCGATCTCTACGACGATCGCTTCCTCATCGCGCGACCTTTGCTGCAGGTTCTGAGATCACCCGAGAGCTGCGTGCTGCTCGTCGACGAGATCGATCGGTCCGACCACGAATTTGAGGCTCTGTTGCTCGAATTCCTGGCGGACTTTCAGATCTCCATTCCCGAACGCGGGACGATCCGGGCGGTGTCCCGACCCCTGGTGCTTTTGACCTCGAACCGCACCCGGGAGTTGGCGGAAGCGCTGCGGCGGCGCTGCGTTTATCACTGGATCGACTATCCGGACGCCGGGCGCGAGGCGCAAATCATCATGCTTCGCAGTGGTCACGTGGCAAGGACCACGGCGGCAGCCGTCGCCGCTGCGGTGCGCGATATACGCGCGCGGCCGCTGGCCAAGCCGCCGGGCATCGCCGAGGCGGTTGACTGGGCCAACGCCGCGACGATCCTCGAAAAGGGCGGCAGCCCATGGCCGATCGCATTGCGCCGCGCCGTGGGCCTCCTGATCAAGGACGAAGAAGACCTCGCCACGATCGAACCCGAACTCGAAGCTATTCTTGAAGGGACGCTTTCGTGACTCCGCCCGCCGCCTCGGATCTGCCGCAGGCAGCCGCGCCGTTTCTCGGTTTCGCACGGCTTCTTCGGCGTCACGAATTCATGGCGTCGTCGGAGCAGGCGACGACCTTCATGCAGGCGATCGCCCTCTTGGGTCCGAGGTCGGTCGATCATATCCGAGAGGCTGCGCTGGCCACGCTGGCGCCGCCGCCGGATCGGCGCGACGAATTCGATGCGCTCTTTCGCATGTGGCTGCATGGCGAGGAGCAGGTTCTCCATGCGGGAGAAGGCGAGGACGAGGAAACCGGCGTCAAGGAAAACGGTTCCAGCCTGGAACAATTGGCCCCTGAGCAAGGCGAAGCGGGCGGTGAGCATGCCTCGATCGAGGAACGGCTGACCCGACGTGAGTTTTCGGTCCGGGCAGACAGTTTGCCTGCGTTTCAGAGACAGATCGGTCACGCCCTGCCGAAACGGCGCTCGTTCCGTACAGAGATTTCCAAAACTCCGGGCGCGCTTGATCTGCGCCGGTCGCTGCGGTCCATTGTTCGCAATGGTGGTGATATCCCGTCGCCCGTTTGGCGCAAGCGCCGCCAGGCGCCGCGCAGGCTTTTGTTGCTCATCGATGTTTCTGGGTCGATGAAGCAATACACACCCGGTTTTCTTGAAATGGCGCATGCAGCCGTTCAGGGAGCGGCGCGTGTCGAGGTTTTTACCTTCGGCACACGGCTCACTCGTCTGACATCGGCGTTGCGTGTTCGCGACAGGTCAATGGCGGTCGCCCGGGCTTCATCGCTGGTCGACGACTGGGGCGGCGGAACGCGCATCGGTCCGTCTCTGCTTGCTTTTCTGTCTACGCCGCGTTTCGCCGCTCTCGCCAATGGGTCTTGTGTCGTCATCCTGTCCGATGGTCTGGAGCGCGGCGATCATGCGCCGATGGAGCTCGCGATAAGCCGCCTGCGTGGCAGGGCCTGGCGACTGACGTTCGTGACGCCCTTGGCCGGCGATCCGCGCTTTCGTCCCGAAACAGCTGCGATGAAGGCGATCCTTCCGATGCTTGACGATCTCATAGACGGCTCGTCCGTGGCGTGCGTAGCCGATTTTCTCCTGTCGCTGGCGCGATCCGCGCCTGCCGCAATATCCATCTGGCGGAGGGCTTCCTGATGCAGCCGATCATCGATTCTCATTTTCACATCTGGCGCCAGCAGGATCTGCCATGGCTGATTGGCCCCATGGTTCCACGCATATTCGGTCCATACGATCCGATCCGGCGCGACTATGGAATCGAGGAATTTCTCGCCGACCAGGAGGCCTCCGGGATTGAGAAAGCCGTCTACGTACAGACCAACTGGGCGAAGGACGACTTCGAGAAGGAAACGGCCTGGGTGCAGGAAACCGCAGACCGTACCGGTTGGCCGCACGCGATCGTAGGTTTCGCCGACATGACGGTCGACGACGTGCGCCCCCAACTGGACCGGCTTGCGAAATATTCCCTGTTGCGAGGCGTCCGCATGCAGCTTCACTGGCATGAAAACCCGGACTATCGTTTCGCTGCATCGGCCAAGCAGGTATTGGACCCAAATGTCAGGAAAAACGTGGCGTTTCTCAAGGACTACGGGCTTTCCTTCGACCTTCAGCTGTTCCCGGCGCAGATGGCCGACGGCGCGACGCTCGTCGAGGAAAATCCTGATACCCGGTTCATCCTCACCCATGTCGGTATGCTGACGGATATGGATCCGGCTACAGTGGCGGCGTGGGAGGAAGGCCTGCGACAACTAGCGGCGCATCCGAATGTCTTTGCGAAACTCTCAGGTCTCGGCACCTTCATCCATCGCAACGATCCCGAGCTGATCGATTTCATCGTTTCCCGGGCGGTCGATATATTTGGCGGCGACCGGCTTATGTTCGGTTCCAATTTCCCGATCGAGAAGCTCTGGACCGATCACAAGACCATGGTGGATTCTTACCGGGCCGCCGCTGACGAGCTGGACGAAAATGCGAAGGCGGCGATCCTTCATGACACCGCGGCGCGGGTCTATCGTCCGGCATAGTTCATGATCTTTCAGGACTGTCTTGCCAGGCTCATCCCCTCAACGATGTGTCTGTATCCTTCCCGGTAGACCTGCTCCGGGCTGTCGGCGAGGTCGCGCCAAACCTTTGTCGCCGCGGCAAGGTCTGCAAGCCCCCGACCGAACGCTTCGATCGTCAGCCAGGAATCATAGCCGATCGCATTGATTGCGGAAAAGGTCTCTGGCCAGGGGATGTTGCCTTTCCCGGGGACACCCCGGTCGTTTTCGGAGATATGGATGTGAACCACGTCTGAGGCGTTGCGCGTCAGGGCGCCGGTTGGGTCCTTCTCTTCTATATTGGCGTGGAAAGTATCGTACATGGCCTTGATGTTGGGATGATCGACCATGTGCAAGAACGAGCACAGATCATCCATCGTGTTGACCAGGTAACACTCGAAACGGTTGAGCGCCTCCAGCCCGACCGTCACCCCGACCTTCGCGGCGTGCTCCGCCACCAGCTTCTGAGTTTCGACGGCTCGTGAAATTTCGTCCGACGTGGGGCCTGCGCCGGAAAACTGCCCCAGAACGGAATGCAGCGGTCCGGACACCGTGTTGGCGCCGAGGGCGGACGTGCAATCCAGAACCCAGCGCATATGATCGACGGCCGCGGTTTGCACCGCCTTCGAAGGCGAGATCAGGTCATACTGCGGATCGCCGATAGCGCTGACCGCCGTCCGCTCCAAACCCAAGCCGTCGAGCATTTTTCCAAGATTCTCGTAGTCTGCCGTATTGCCTTCGAAAACGGGTATCTCGACGCCGTCGAACCCTGTTTCTCGAATATCTTCCAGCAGGGCTTCATGCTCCGGCCCGACACGCGTCGTCCAGAGAAACATACACATTCCGATTTTCAAGAACCTGACCCTCCCGTTCCATTTTTGGTAATACCAGATTGAGTTGAGCTCCGCCAGCCGGGAAAAACGGATAACTTGCCGAATGCACTGGTAAACAGCTGAAACGTGTAGACTTGAAGGTGCGCTGCGATCTTATGTCACTTGACCACTTGTCTGAACTGCAGCAATCTGGTCTAACCAGAATTTGTTTCGTAGAATGATTTTAAACAGCACACGGTGCGGGAGGAGATTAATGCATCTGTCGACACACAACTGGATGCGCGCGGAACCGTTGGAGACGACCGTGCGCCGCATCAAGCAGTACGGCTACGAATCCATCGAGATATCCGGTGAGCCCGAACAGTATGATGTCAAGGAAACGCGCGCCCTGCTCAAGGAAACCGGCATGCGCTGCTGGGGAGCGGTGACCCTGATGCTGGGTGAACGCAACCTGGCGGCAAAAGACGAGGGGCAGCGTGCGAAATCTGTAGATTACGTGAAGTCCGTCATCACCATGGTCTCGGAGCTGGATGGCGAGATCATAACGCTTGTGCCGGCGACTGTCGGCAAGGTCGTGCCCGACGGCACTCCGGAGGAGGAGTGGGACTGGCTGGTCGATGCGACAAAGGAATGTTTCGATCATTCGCAGAAAAAAGGCGTCAAGATAGCGATCGAACCGTTGAACCGTTTCGAGACCTACGTCTTCAACCGCTGCGCACAGGCCTTGGCGCTGGCCGATGCAGTCAGTCCGGAATGCGGCGTCTGCCTCGACGCCTTCCATCTCAATATAGAAGAGAGCGACATCTACGACGCGATACGGCTGGCCGGAGACAGGCTGTTCGATTTCCATGTTGCCGACAACAATCGCTTCGCAGCAGGTCTGGGCCATCTCGACTGGCCGAAGATCGTGGGAACGTTAAAGGAAATCGGCTATGACGGCGCTCTTACCAACGAGTTCGTCGCCCCGGTCGACCGGACGCCCGCGACGATGTACCCCGACATGGTCGAAACCGATCCGGTCGATATTTCGCCGGAGCAACTGAAGTTCATTCAGGACCACGGCTCTTCGCTTCTCACCGAGAAATTCTACGCGGATCAGATGCGGATCACCGCTGAAACTCTGCTCCCGCTGATGAAGTGAGCGAATACGGACGGCTGAAGGAGATGCGATGCGGATAAAATCGGTCAATGCTCGGTGGGTGCGGATACCGATCGAGAAATCTCGCCAGCATGTCAGTGACTTCGGCCGTCTGCAGACATTCGACGCCGCCATCATCAGAATTGAAACCGAAGATGGCGTCGTCGGCTGGGGCGAAGGAAAGAACGCCGCAGGCAGCGCTGGACAGTACGCTGCGCTGGTTCACCTCATCAACGAGGAATATGCCCCGGTTCTCATCGGCCGCGATGCCTCCGACATTACGCCGATCTGGGAGAGCCTCTACTGCGGCAGCCGGTGCGAAAGCGCTGCCGCCAGGGGGCATGTGATGCCCGAGTTGTCACGTCGCGGGCTGACGGTGGCGGCCATCAGCGCCATCGATATCGCCCTGTGGGATATTCGCGGCAAGGCGCTTGGTGCGCCGGTCTGGTCCCTGCTTGGCGGCCGGTCCGCGGAAAGACTGCCAGCCTATGCTTCAGGAGGCTGGGCGGACGCGGACGGCATAGGCGATCAGCTAAAAAGCTACATCGATTCCGGCGGGTTTGGCGCGGTCAAGATGCGGGTGGGCTCGATGGACGGGGCGCCATATGTCTCGGCAGAGCGTGTTCAGGCCGCCCGCGAGGCGATCGGACCTGCAATAGACCTGATGGTGGACGCCCACGGAACCTATACCGTCGCAGAGGCCAAACGGTTCGCCAGTATGGTCGCCGACTGTGATCTCGCCTGGTTCGAGGAACCGATCACGGGGGACGACCGTTTCGGCGTCTCGGAATTCCGCGCCGCCACCCACATTCCGGTGGCGCTTGGAGAATCGGAGTGCACGCGTTTCGATTTCAGGGATCTGATCGTCTCGCGGGGGGTCGATATTCTCCAGCCGGATCCGGCGTTTTGCGGAGGAATTACCGAAGCGATGCGCATCGCGACGCTGGCTTCCGCCTTCAATTTGCGGCTGGCGCCGCATCTCTGGGCCGGCGCGCCTGCGTTTTTTGCAGGACTGCACGTTGTCGCAGCCGCGCCATCAGGGTTTATAGTGGAGTTCTCACTGGGTGCGAATCCGATGATTCACGATCTCTCCCGGGAAAAGGTGGTGGTCAAGGACGGAACGATTGCAGTTCCCGACAGGCCTGGCCTTGGCCTCGAGATCGACGAGGACGTCGTCTCCAGATTTACGGTCTGCTGATGGAGTGAATATGCAGGGACAGGAAATCCTTCCGGCGATAGCCGCCCACCTTCTGGACAGTGCGCGCGCCAATGGCGGCAAGGCTCCTTCCGAGAGACATCTGGCCGAACATTTCTCTGTCAGCCGCGGCCAGGTCCGCGAAGCTTTGGCGATCCTGGAATCAATGCAGGTGATCGAGCGCCGCGCCAAGTCCGGCATCTACGTCAACACCGACAATTCCGGCTTTGAGGCGATGGCGTTTTTTGCGCGCGCCGGTATTCCGCTCGAGAGCCGACAGATTTATGAAGCTGTTGAGGTTCGCAAGATCCACGAGATCAAGGCTGCGGAACTGGCGGCGGTTCGCGCCACAGAGGAGGATTTCGAGCGTTTGCAGGATGTGCTGGAGCGTTCCGAGCAACGGATCGCGGCCGGGGAGGGCATCGATGCGCTCGACCAGGAATTTCATCTGCAGATCGTTCGCGCCACGCAAAACACGCTTTTCCTGAGTATCTGCACGTCATTCTACGAACTCGGCCGTCAAAGGCTTAAGGTGTATTTTCGCGATCCTGATCGCAATCGAAAATCGCATGAAGAACACAAGCAGATCTACGATGCTCTGGTGAAACGGGACTCGGCGCTGACTTCGGCGCTCATGGTGTCGCATCTGCGCGGCGTGATGAGCTATTGGACCGAGTTGCTGGAACCGCAAGCGCCCGGCTCCTGACATGCCCGCGCTCTCGATCTTTTCCACGCATCCTCTGCATCCACAGGTGACCGATTCCCTTTCGGCGCTCGGCGACTACACGGTGGCGAGCGCGCCGACGCCGGAAGCCATTCTCGCCGAAAGCAGGTGCGCGGAGCTGATTGTCGTAAGGGCGCCAATCCCGCCGGAGGTGATCGAACGGGAAAGCGGGCTGCGCGCGCTCGTGCGCCATGGGGCAGGTCTCGACATGATCCCTGTCGATATCGCGACCCGGGCGGGGGTGCTGGTTGCGAATGTTCCTGGCGCCAACGCCGTCACAGTCGCCGAGCACGCCATATGGTCGGCGCTTGCGCTCCTCAGGCGCTATCCGGAAGTCAATCGCGATCTTCGCGACAACGGGTGGTCGGCAGGGCGCGCGCATGCGGACGCGGGACGTGAATTGTCGGGAAAGACAATGGGCGTCCTCGGCATGGGCAATGTCGGGAGGCAAATCGCCCGAATAGCGCATAACGGTTTCGCCATGAAGGTCATCAGTCACACGCGCCGACCGGGCAGCATGCCGGAAGAGGTGCAGGCTGTGACGTTTTCCGAACTTCTGGAAACGTCCGATATACTGGTCCTGTGCTGCCCGCTGACCGATGAAACCAGAGGCCTGATCGGCGCCCGCGCACTTCAGTCGATGCGGCAGGGGGCAATACTGATCAACGTCGCCCGTGGTCCGGTAGTTGTCGAGGAGGCGCTTCAAAACGCATTGGAGAGCGGTCGACTCGGCGGCGCGGCGATCGATGTCTTCGACACGCAGCCGCTTCCCAGGGGGCATGCGTTTTTCGATCTTCCCAACGTTATTCTGACGCCGCACATGGCCGGAATCACGGAAGAGAGCATGTTGCGCATGGGCGAGGGCGTGGTGACTGAAGCACGGCTAATCGCCGAAGGCGAGTTGCCTGTTCAACTCGTCAATCCGGACGCCGTTGCAAGATATCGCGCACGCTTCGCCTGACTACGCGACAGCCAGGTTCTGGCCCGTTTCCTTATCGAAAGTCAGCACGCGGTCCGGCTTCCAGCCAAAGCGCACCGTTTCATCACGCTGAATATGCAACCCGGCGGGAACGGTTGCGTGAAGTCGCGTCTCGCCCATATCGAGCGTGAGGATCTTTACGACGCCCTGGTCCTCGATGTCGAATATCTTTGCTTCGGCCGGAGCGCCCGGTTCCAGCACGAGATTTTCCGGTCTGACGCCAAAGGTT
Source organism: Flavimaribacter sediminis (assembly GCF_019492055.1). GTDB lineage: Bacteria > Pseudomonadota > Alphaproteobacteria > Rhizobiales > Rhizobiaceae > Flavimaribacter > Flavimaribacter sediminis. The sequence continues at coordinate 481,737 of NZ_JAICBX010000004.1, forward strand.
ACCGCCGGACCGGCGCTTGCAGAGGAAGCGACCGGCAGGCTGAATCCGTTCACTTCCGCCTTGCCGTCCGAAAAGCGCCCTTCGATGAGATTCATTGGCGGAGATCCGACGGAGCGCGCGACGAATGTGTTGCGTGGGCGTTCGTAGATGTCGGAAGGAGAACCGACCTGAACCAGTCGGCCGCTTCTGAGCACGCCGATCTTGTCGCCCATCGACATCGCCTCGACCTGATCGTGGGTAACGAACAGGAAAGTGGCTCCAAGGTCCTGATGGAGTTTCTTCAACTCGACCCGCAACGACTCGCGCAATTTCGCATCCAGGGCTGATAACGGTTCGTCCATCAGAAACACCCGTGGATCGCGAACGATGGCGCGTCCGATGGAGACGCGCTGCATCTCGCCGCCGGACAGCCGCTCGACCTTGCGATCAAGCAGGTGGGTTATCTGCAACGTGTTGGCCGCGCGCTCCACGCGCCGCGCAATCTCGTCATCCTTCATCTTGCGGACTTTCGGCCGCAATGGGAATTCCAGGTTTCCGCGCACCGACAGTCGGGGATAGAGGGAATATTGCTGCAGGACGAGCGCTACGTCACGCTCCGCTGCGGTCTTGCCCACCACATCGGTGTCGCCAATGATCACCCGGCCGGAGTCCGGTTTCTCCAGCCCCGCGATGACCCTGAGCGTCGTCGTCTTGCCGGCGCCGGTGCGGCCGAGCAGGACAAAGAACTCGCCGTCCTCGACGGTCAGGCTCAACTCCTTCAGCGCGCGGGTGCCGCCGAAACGCTTTGAAACATTTTCGAGTTCGACCCGCGCCATCAGATTTCCTTTCTCAGCGACTGACCATTGCCGGCGTCGAAGAAATGCGCCCGATGGTGATCCAGTGAAACCCACATCCGCTCGCCTTCGCCGCGGGCGAAACCTGACTCGCATCGTGCGCGCAGCGTTTCATCGCCAATTCTTATGTCGACGATGTCATGGCTGCCGAGCGGCTCGACATTGGTCGTCTCGGTTTCAACGAAACCCTCTCCTCCATTGTGCGACAGGATGATGGCTTCCGGTCGGATGCCGAGTTTTGCGGGCGCTCCGTTCAGATGAGAAACCACCGCGGAGGGAACACGAAAACCTTCCGACTTGCCGATGCGGAGCAGGGCGTCCGTTCCGGCGCCTTCAACGGACACATCGGTAATGTTCATCACAGGAGAGCCGACAAACTGCGCCACGAAAAGGTTGGCGGGGTGTAGATACACCTGCTCGGGAGAATCCACCTGCTGCAGCACGCCGTCATGCATCACGACGATCCGGTCTGCGAGCGACATCGCCTCGACCTGGTCATGGGTGACGTAGACGCTGGTTGAATTGCGGGCAATGTGCAGCCGCTTTATTTCCGCGCGCATCTGCTCGCGCAGCTTGGCGTCGAGCGCGCCGATGGGCTCGTCCATCAGAAGCGCTTTCGGTCGGCGTACGAGCGCCCGGCCGATCGCCACGCGCTGCATGTCCCCGCCCGAAAGGGCCGATGGTCGTTTCGAAAGAAGGCGCTCGATACCCAGAACTTTCGCAACTTCCTTCACTTCCTTGTCGCGGTCGGACTGCGGAATCCTGACTGCGCGCAAGGGAAACGCGATGTTCTCGTAAACCGTCATGTGCGGATAGAGCGAGAACGACTGAAAGACGAAGGCTATGTCCCGGTCCGCCGCCTTGAGATCCTGGACTTCGCGTCCATCGATCGTGATCGTGCCCGACGAGACGGTTTCCAGACCTGCGATAGCGCGCAGAGTGGTTGTCTTTCCGCAGCCTGACTGGCCGAGCATGACCACGAACTCGCCGTCCGCGATTTCAAGGTTGATGTCTCTCAGCACCTGTACGGCGCCGAAGAACTTCTGGACATTCTGAAGCTTGATCTGCGCCATCAGATGAGTTCTTCCTCTTCGTCGTCCTCGACTTCAGGTTCCGGTGGAATATGCGATGTCACGAGAAATCCGATGAGGCCGAGTATCGTGATGGACAATCCGTACCGGTGCAGGACTTCGACCCACGGCTGGCAGAGGAAGATCAGTCCGGAGATCATGATCCACTGCGAAGCCGGTTCGAACCATTTTGCGTTCATTTCTCGAAAGGTCATTTCCGGATAGCTCCGAATGACATGCCTCTCAGAAGGTGATTTCTGAGCAGGAAGGTGAATATCGCCACCGGCAGCAGGAACAGGAAGGCGCCGGCTGCAATGACGCTCCAGTCAGGCAGGCCGGAACCGACCTGCGACGGAATGTAGGGCGGGGCGGTCTGCGCATTGCGGTTTGTCATCATCAGCGCGAATGCGTACTCGTTCCAGGCGATGATGAAACAGAACACCGCCGTCGCCGCGATGCCGGTCAGGGCTTCCGGCAGAACGATCTTCCAGAATGCCTGGAGGCGCGTGTAACCATCCACCAGGGCTGCTTCCTCGTACTCTTTCGGTATCTCGTCGATGAACCCCTTCATGATCCAGACGGCGAATGACAGGTTGAAGGCGGTGTAGAGGATGATCAGCCCCAGATGGGTGTCGTGCAGCCCCACCGTCCGGTACATGAGAAACATCGGAATCGCGACCACGACAGGTGGAAGCATTCGCGTACTGAGGATGAAGAACAGCCAGTCCTGTTCACCCTTCACCTTGAACCGCGAAAACCCGTATGCGGTCAGCGTCCCCATGGATACGGCAAGGAAGGTCGATATGATCGAGATGATCAGTGAGTTCTTGTATCGGTCAGCATAGCCGGACGGCGTGATATCCCCTGATCTCCGGTTGCGCACCACGTTCTCGCCGTCGTCATAAATCAGCTTTTCCCACCATGGAGCCGCTTCGTAGACTTCCTGCTCGACAGGCTCGCGCATTTGCGAGCGACGCACGAATAGCTTTGCGAAGGGCGTCAGTGTGGGCTCGAACATGACTGTCGGCGGCACGGTCGTGGCAAGACTGCGCGGCTTGAACGCGGTTGACGCAATCCAGTAGATGGGCGTCAGCATGATGATCAGCGCAACGAACACGGCGACGATCGCCACGCGGTTCATTACGACTTCGCTCTTGGTTTTCACCTCGGCCATGTCAGCGCGCCTTTGCCCGGTTGAGATATTTCACATAGATGTTGGTGATCGCCACCACCATGATGAGCACGATGTAGGCGAATGCCGAACTCAGGCCTGTCTGCCACTCCAGGAACGCCATCTTGTAGAGCCTGATCGCAATCAGCTCCGTTGTGGGCTGCGACGACAGGATGTAGGCGTGGTCGAACGTCTTGAAGGCTTCCATCGTCCTGAAAATGATCGCGATCATCAGGATTGGTGCGACCAGCGGGAGCGTTATTCGGAAGAATGTATAGAACGGGCCCGCCCGGTCTATCTCCGCGGCTTCGTAGAGATGTTTAGGCACTGCGGAGAGCCCGGCGAGCGACAGCAGCATCACGAAGGGAGACCACATCCAGATGTCGACGATGGCGACGGCCCAGAGCGCCACCTGGGGGTCGGCCAGCCACTCGAATTTGCCGAGGCCCAGGAAATAATTGATGATTCCGAACGAAGGGTCGTAAAGAAGTTTCCAGAAAAGGCCCACAACAGCCATCGAAAGCATCATGGGCAGCAGCAGCAACGTGGTGACAAGGCCTTTGAAGGGGATGGCCCTGTTGAGAAGCATCGCCAGACCGAAGCCGACGACCACCTGTCCGGTCACCGAGATGATTACGTACTTCGCCGTAATGGTGAAATTCCGCCAGATGAATGGATCGTTCAGCAGTTCGCGATAGTTGGCGAGACCGATCCAGTTGGCCGGAGCCGTCGTGGATGCCCGAAAATCCGTGAACGATGTCCACAGAGAATACAAAAGCGGGAATACGTTGAAGATTATGAGAAAGGCGATCGTCGGAATGATGAACAGATTTCGAATTGTGAGATCTGAAAGTCCCCGCGAAGCGGCGCGGCTATCCGGCTCCAGCCTTGTGATTACGTCTGTCACGATGTCGCTTTCTGGATGAAACAGTCGGCGGGAGCGCTCGCGCACCCGCCGGCGTGTCGGATTTTCGGATGGTTAGTCGGTTCGACCGTACTTCTTGAAGGTCTCTTTCCAGTCTTCCGCCAGCGCATCCAGGACTTCCTTGGCTGACCCTTCTCCTCCCACGACATAGGGATAGAGACGCTGGTTGGCCGCCGTCAGCAACTCGGCGTATTCCGGCACAGCCCAGAAGTCCTTGACCTTGAACATGGTCTGGTAGAACGCCTCGTTGTAGGGAGTGGCGTTGCGGAACTCGTCGCTTTCCAGCGTCTTCGCGTGGGCGGTGTATCCGCCGAGTTCAGCCCAGCGTTTCTGAACGTCGTCCTGGATAAACCATTCCAGGAACTTGTAGGATTCGTCGATATTGTCGGAATACGACACGATCGAGATGCCCTGTCCGCCAAGAGCAGCGAACTGGTCGCCGTCCGGACCGGCGGGATTCGCGAAGAAGCCCGTGTTCTCGGCATTCGGATTGGTCGCAGGATTAACCAGCGCCGGGAAGAATGCGAAGTAGTTCATGGACATCGCGGCCAGGCCTTCTGTGATAGCCTGGTTGTTTTCCACGAAGAACGTCTTCGACCAGCCCGGAGGCGTATACTGATAAAGCTCGCGGTAGGCTTCGAGCGCCTTGACAGCCTCATCGGAGTTCAGGATGCCCTCAACCTCATAGGTTTCGTAGTCGCCGAGATTGGCGCCGTAGGAAAACAGCGCGTTTTCCACGCCCATCACCAGACCGTCGTAGGAGTTGTCCGTGTATATGGCGATCCCGTAGCGATCCTCGTCCGGGCGGTGGAAGAATTCGGCGATATCGATCAACTGATCCCATGTCTGGGGCACAGCGAGCGGATATCCGTATTTCTCCTCGAAGGCTTTCATTTCCTCCGGATCCTCGAACCAGTCCTTGCGATAGGACCAGCCAACTGCGTCGCCCTCGGCCGGAATAGCCCAGAACTTGCCGGAATTGCCCGGATACTCTGCATAGTATTTCACGGTGGCCGGAGCCATGACGTTGCCGAGGTCGTGCTCCTTGAAGAACTCGGTCAGGTCGACATAATGGCCGCCTTCGGAGGCTGCGCCGAGCCACTGGCTGTCACCGACGATCATGTCGTATGCGTTGCCGCGAGCATTGAATTCCGTGAAGGCCTTCGTCTGGAAGTCCTGCCAGGGCGTGGTCTCTACGGTGACCATCACTCCGGTTTCTTCCTCGTATTCGTTGACAAGTTCCTGCAGATAGTTTGCAGGATCCCATTCCGCCCAGAAGATTGTCAGTTCCTGGGCATTTGCAGAAGGCGCCCAAAGCGCCAGTACAGCAGCGCCGGCAAGCAGCCGGCTGGTATATCGTCTCATTTCGATTTCCTCCCAATGTAATTGCCTGGCGGTCTCGGTTCCAGGAACCTTCAATCCATCCTCACCGCCTGTCGCTTCGGAAAAGTCACCGTTACGATAACAAATTTGGTATTACCAGATTGCCTTGATTGTCAAGGAGGTGTTTAAATCCTCCCAAACGGTTTTGATGTTGGATAGCCAATGTGTCTTTCCTCCAAAATAAACATTCTTGCTAGTCCAACCATGCCTCCGGACAGTGCGTGCGCCATCCCCGGATTGTCGCTGGAATGGCCAAAACTGGCCAGACCAGATTGCTCTATATCAAACATCGGCGTCCTCTTCCGCTTCGCTTTGGGCAGCCGTTATCATGGCCTGCGCCGCCCAGAGGGCCGTGTTGCGGGCCTCTTCGTCGTCAAGGCCCCATATGTCCTTCAGGACCACCATGGCTTCGATGCCGAAAGTCAGCGACAGAGCCTGGTTGAGGCGTTTGACCTGCGCCTCGGGAAGATCGAGCTCGCGTATTGCGCTGGCCAGGAGCTGTCGACGATGCCCCCGGCCCAACGTGGTGTCCGCGCCATCGGTTTCGAGCGACTGGCGAAGAGCGGCCCGGAAGGTCGCCTCATGCTCATAGAGCCTGGGGAAGGCCGTCGAGAAAAGCGAGTCGATGCGGTCTCGTCCCGTTGCGCCGTCGTCCCAGTCGAGAATGGGACCAAGCGCTTCTGCGACCACCGCGCGAAGCATATCCGCCCGTGTCGGAAAATACCGGTAAGCCGTCGACCGCGATACGCCGGCTGCTTCAGCCACTTCGCTGACAGAAGGAGACAATCCGCGTCGCATCATGTCGTTCGCGGTGTTCACCATCAGAGCCCAGGTCCTCGCCGACGCGCCCTTGAGCGCAGTCGGAGGGTCGCCGGTTTCGTTGCGTTGACGTGGGACATCCATCCCAATATGGTACTGCAGTCCCATTTTTGGTCAAGTGGGTTTTTCAGCAGGCCGCAATCAGAATGGCCGTCGGGTTCCGGGAGGAGTGCGCATTGCGCGTAGTTCATGTTGTCGGCACAGCCGACACCAAGGGAGAAGAGCTTGCATACCTGCGCGATCTCATCGTTGCTGCTGGGCAAGAAGCCGTAATTGTCGATCTGGGTATAAGATCCCCGAGCATCCTGACTGACATATCCGCGAATGACGTCGCATCCTGCCATCCAAATGGTGAAGACGCCGTATTGGGAGCCGACGACCGCGGAACCGCCGTATCGGAGATGGGAAGAGCATTCGCGGAGTGGTGCCGGCGCCATGCCGGGGAGATTACCGCAATCATCTCGGTCGGCGGCGGCGGCGGAACGTCAATTGCTTGCTCAGGCATGCGGGAACTGCCTTACGGCGTCCCGAAATTCATGGTCTCGACACTCGCCTCGGGCGACGTGGCGCCATATATCGGCACGTCCGACATCATTATGGTTCCCTCTATCACCGATATTGCCGGGCTGAACCGCCTGAGTCGGGTGATTCTTTCGAATGCCGCCCATGCGTTGGTCGGAGCGGTAAATTCTCCGCCAGCGGTGGTGGATGACGAAAAGCTCGCAATCGGTCTGACGATGTTCGGCGTGACCACACCTTGCGTCACCGCCATTACGGATCGGCTGGGTTCGCGATACGACTGTCTTGTATTCCACGCGACCGGAACCGGCGGACGTTCCATGGAGCGACTGCTTGAGCAGGGTTTCATTTCCGGTCTGGTCGACATAACCACGACCGAGATAGCCGACCTGCTCTTCGGCGGTGTCCTCGCCGCAGAGCCGGATCGACTGAATGTAGTGGCGCGAACCGGCGCACCCTGGGTCGGTTCGGTTGGCGCGCTCGACATGGTAAATTTCTGGGCTCCGGAAACGGTTCCGGAACGCTTTCGGGACAGGAAGTTCTACCGACACAATCCGAACGTCACCCTGATGAGGACAACGCCGTCGGAAAATGCGGAAATGGGGCGCTGGATCGCCGATAAACTCAATAAATGCGATGGTCCCGTGCGGCTGCTGTTACCTGAAAAGGGCCTGTCGGGACTCGATATCGAAGGCGGCGAGTTCTGGGACCCACAAGCTGATGCGGCCCTGTTCGAAGCCATTCGCGACAGCATCGATGATAAGAGCCGCCTGGTTTTCCTGCCTTGCCACATCAATGACCCGGAATTTGCCGATGCGGCAGCCGAGATATTTCAGACGCTGATGGAGACCTGATGACTGCGATCTCACGAAGGACCATACTTGAACGCTTCCGGTCGATGATCGGGGAGGGCGTGCCGATTATCGGTGGCGGCGCAGGCACCGGTCTGTCGGCCAAGTCCGAGGAAGCCGGGGGCATCGACCTGATCATTATCTACAATTCAGGCCGCTACCGTATGGCTGGCCGGGGCTCTGCCGCCGGTCTGCTCGCCTATGGCAACGCCAATGAAATCGTAAAGGAAATGGCATTGGAGGTCCTGCCGGTCGTCAAGCACACGCCTGTCCTTGCCGGCGTCAACGGCACCGATCCATTCATTCTCATGCCGCAGTTTCTCAAAGAACTGAAGGATATGGGTTTCTCCGGCGTGCAGAATTTCCCGACAGTCGGCCTTTTCGACGGCGCGATGCGGCAAAGCTTCGAGGAGACTGGCATGGGATTTGGTCTCGAGGTCGACATGATCGCGATGGCGCACAAACAGGACATGTTGACGACGCCGTATGTTTTCAACGCTGAGGAGGCCGTCGTAATGACGAAGGCCGGCGCGGACATAGTGGTGGCGCATATGGGCGTGACAACGGGCGGCGCCATCGGCGCCACGTCGGCCAGGAGCCTCGACCAGTGCGTTGCCGAAATCGACGAGATCGCCGCCGCTGCGCGCAGTGTTCGTGAAGATGTAATTCTGCTTTGCCACGGCGGCCCGATCTCGATGCCGGAGGACGCCGCCTATGTGCTTTCGAACGCTGACAGGATCCACGGCTTCTATGGCGCATCGTCGGCTGAAAGGCTGCCGGCCGAACGGGCGATCGCAGACCAGATACGAGCCTTCAAGGCGGTCAATGTTAAGGGAGGAAAAGAATGACGGACGTGAAGGATCTTTTCAAATATCCGCGCGATGTCGACGCCTACGGTTTCGACTGGGGACAGCTCTCCGTGACGCTCGGACCGAAAGTGAACGATGCAAAGCAGTTCTCGGCGGCCGTGGTGACAGTGCCGCCGGGGCAGGGACATTCACGACACAACCATCCCGGCTCCGAGGAAATCATCTTCATCCTCAAGGGAGAGGGCGAACAAATGATCGAGGATGAGACGGGCGCTCCGCATACCGAAACAGTCTCTGCCGGATGTTCGGTGTTCATTCCCGAAAGCCGATTCCATTCGACGCTTAACACCGGTTCGGAAGAGATGCAGATTTTCGTAGTGTATTCGCCTGCGGGTCCCGAAGAGCTGTTGAAGGAAATGCCAGATTTCCACCTTATTCCAGCGAAAGTCTGAACAATGGATATTAATTCTACCGACACTCTGCCGTACGATTTCAACCATTTGGACGATTTGATGGAGGAGGCTGGCATCGACGTCCTGCTCGCCACATCAAAGCACAATGTCCAGTATCTGTTGGGCGGGTACAGATTCATCTTCTTTTCGGCGATGGACGCTATCGGACACAGCCGCTACCTGCCCATCATCGTTTATGTCAGGGGCGCACCGGAAAAGACCGCTTACATAGCGAACAGGATGGAGGGGATGGAGCATGCCAACAATCCGTTCTGGACCCCGCATTTCAAGCCGGTCGCATGGGGGTCGACTGACGCGATGGCCGATGCGATTCAGCATCTGAAATCGGCGGCGCCCGCATCGCCGCGGATCGGTATTGAGCCTGGTTTCTTGCCGATTGACGCCGCCCAAAATCTGGTCGCGGCCTATTCCAACGCGCCTCTTGTGGACGCCTGCGGCGTTCTTGAACGACTGCGTGCTGTGAAGACGCCAGCCGAACTCGCCCTGTTGAAGGACGCCTCGGAGCGTATCGGCCAGTCCATGCAGGCGACCATTACAGCGTCTCGCGAAGGGTCGACCAAGCATGAGATTATCGAAAGACTGCGGCAGGAGGAGACCGGTCGAGGGTTGCAGTTCGAATATGTTCTGTTGACGCTTGGCGCCTCTCACAACCGCGCTGCATCCGGCCAGTCGTGGGCCAAAGGAGAGGTTCTTTCCATCGATTCCGGCGGCAATCTCGATGGCTACATCGGCGACATCTGTCGTATGGGCGTTCTGGGCGAGCCGGACTCGGAACTGGAAGATCTCCTGGAGGAAATCGAAACCATTCAGCAGGCGGCGTTCTCGAAGGTGCGCGCCGGGGCTCTCGGCGGCGACCTGATTGAAGCCGGACAGCAGGCGCTGGCGAAGCAGCCGAACCGTAACAGCACGGATTTCTTTGCTCATGGAATGGGCGTCATCACACACGAGGCGCCTTTCCTCATGACCAATCATCCGGTTGCCTATGAAGGCGTTGACGCCGACAAGCCGCTGAAAGCGGGCATGGTCCTTTCTGTCGAAACGACGATGCAGCATCCGAGCCGGGGCTTCATCAAACTGGAGGATACGCTGGCGGTCACCGAAAACGGTTTCGAGCTCTACGGGAGCGAAGGCCGTGGATGGAACCGCGGCGATACGGCGTGAGCAAAGCGACCGCTTTCCACGCATAAACGTTCAAGAGAGGAGAATATCATGAATGGCAAACGCATACTCATGCTGATTGGCGAATATTCGGAAGAATACGAAATCTTCGTCGTGCAGCAGGCGCTGGAGGCCTTGGGCCATACAGTCGATATCATTTGTCCGGAGACCAAGAAGGGCGATCGGGTGACCACCAGCGTCCACGATTTCGCACCGGGCATCATGACGTGGACGGAGCACAAGGGTCATGCAATCGAGGTGACGCAGGACTTCGACGCCACCACAACCGAGAGCTATGATTCCGTGTATATCGCCGGCGGTCGCGGACCCGAGTATATCCGCACCTACGAGCGGGTCCGGGAGATCGTCCGCGAGTTTCACCGGGATGACAAACCGATCGCCGCAATCTGTCACGGCGTGCAGGTATTGGTCGCCGTACCGGAGGTCATTGCCGGCAAGCGGATTTCCGGTTTGTTCACGACGCAGCCGGAGATTGCCTTGACCGACGCCACCTATGTCCCGATCGGAGGCAAGGAGGCCCTGCGTGACGGCAATCTTGTGACCGCCGAGGGCTGGACGGCGCTCGCAGCCTTCATACGCGAATATCTCGTCGTACTGGGCACCGAAATCGTTCACCACCCAATCGGAGCTTCAGGCGATATGGCTGCCGCCGAATAGACGACGATGCTGTGCAAATAAGCGATCGCCGGCTGCAGAACATCGACGCAGCCTGAAAAAGCGAGGCGGCGCGTGCGCCTGAAAACTGCGCGCTATTTTGGGGATTTTGCTCCGTGCGCGACATCGTTGCGCCGGACGGCGATCCGAAGAACAGGATACGTGATTGCTTCGCATCGACACCCACAGCGGCTGGGCGTCTGAACCCGCGTGGGCTGACGTTTAGGTCAATCTCTAAAGTACCTCTTAGAGGTCACCTTACCGGTTTCGCCATCGAAATCGATGACGAGATTCGATCCGTCGAAGCCGTTGCTGTAGCCGATGTAGATATCGTCTCCGTCTTTGTCGTAGCCGAAGCGGTAGCCGAACCAACCGGACGATTTATCGTCGCGACCTTCGGCGAAATCATCGAGCGCTGAGATAACCTCTTCGCGATCCATGACGACGTCGATGGTCTCGGAAAGACGCTCTACTGGGTTTATGTAGAGAATCTGTATGGTGAAAAATACACTCAAGAAGCCCGCCGCCAGGATCGCAACGATCGCTCCAACCACAAGAAACAACCGTCGCAATATTCTGATCATGAAGACGGCTCCGGTTTAACGTCTTCCGTCACAGCCGGACCGTCCGGAATATGGTCGCGCGTATCGCCGACCGCGCCCGACAATATAACCAGCAGTGCGATCAGGCCAACGAGCGGCGGCAGATACCAGCTGGCAAGAAGCCGGGTCGCGACGAACCGGCCGCCCAGGATCGGCAGCTCATAGACCATGACCCGGTGAAGGCCGAGGATCGACCAGGAAGTGAGCAGCGCCACCATCTGCGGTTCGCCGGCGCCGCCCTGCCACACCAGCAGCGCCAGCGGAAACGACACGAAGGGTCCGCCGGGAAGAAGCGCGCCGATCGCAGTCGCGGTCGCCATTCCGATGAGCCCGGTGTCGCGACCGAGAAGCTCCGCGATCAACGAACTTGGAAGCAGCGCGCCAAGAAGTCCGGCGGCGATCACGGCGACCGGCAGCCGGATCAGCAGCGGCCTGATCTGCCGTCCCGTCGCGCGAAAGACCTCGGGAATTTTCCCGGGCGAACGTTGCGCGAGCACTGCGAGCAGCGCCAGCGAAATCGCCGCCAGTATGTAGAATCCGAACCCCATCTAACCGATATCCGGGCGTATCGAGGGAAAGCGGCGCACCAGCCACCGTGCGGCGAAGCCGGCGATGATTGGCGCGGGCAGGCTGCAGAAGAAGCGCAGCATCGAGAAATCAAAGCCCATGAAGGGCGCCTCCCAGACGAGCAGCCGGTTCAGCCCGATGGTCGCCCAGGCCAGCAGAAACGCGATCATGCAGCCGATATCCGCGCCGGCCGCAATGAAGGCGAGCGCCAGCGGAAAGGAGGCGAAGGGACCGCCAGGCATGATCGCGCCGATGATCGTCGCTCCGATCAGGCCCTTGAGGCCCGAACTCTGGCCAAGCCATTTGCCGACCGTGTCTTTCGGAACCATCACGCTGACAAGGGATGCGAGAAACAGGCCGACCGCGATTTGCGGCAGCAGTCCGACGGCGAGGAAAACGGATTCGGACAGCGACTCGACGACCGCATCCGACCCGCGCTGCATCGCCAGCGTAATGGCCGCGATGACGCCAAGCGCGGCAAAGAACAATGTCATCTTGTCGAAGAGGCCGCCCTGTTTTGCTTTCTTGCCGCCGCCTTCCGGCGGGTCTGCGTTGTTTTCGGCGGGCGTGGGCGGTAGGGACGTGTCTTCAGCCTGCTTGTTCATGCCGTGAAGGAATCTCCGGATGACGCGTGTTCACGTGATGTCGGAGACCCTTATGCGACTGTCGACGGCAATATGCAAATCAATGCAGGTGGATATGATTGATATGTTAAGCAAATACGACTTGATGAGATTGCAACGCATCCTGAAAATGTCATTGAGGGTGGAACGAGCGCTCCAACCGGTGAAGGTAGCGTCGGGGGCAGGCGTCTGGAATCGGAGGCGCGATCAACAACGGATCATCACAAGAGCGTAAGCGACACCGAGCGCAATTCCAGTCACGATCAGCGCGATCAGCAGACCTGCGGCGAACCAGAGACCGTCTCGAACGCCCAGTCCGAGAGCCAGCAACGCGATGGCGAGCGCTGCAGCATCCGCAAAAGCTGGGAGAGACGCTTGGTCTGGCGCGGTTGCGAATTGCGTCCCGTGAGCCGTTATATGCGGGCGTCCGTCCGTGCAAGACGCTCACTGCGGTCTCTCCGCGGCCTTGCCTGCAGCGGTTCTGTCGCGATGATCCCGCCACACCGAATAGACGACGCCGCCGGCGAGAATCGAAAGCGTGACGCACAGTGAAATCCAGGCTGGAATCGACTCAAGGCCCAGGAGGCTGGATGTGAGCACCTTGGCGCCGATGAAAACGAGAATCAGCGCAAGCGCTTGAGACAGATATCTGAATCTCTGAAGCAGCGGCGCGAGGGCGAAATACAATGCGCGCAGGCCGAGGATTGCAAAGATGTTCGAGGTATAGACGACATACGGATCCGTGGTGATCGCAAAGATCGCGGGTATCGAATCGACGGCGAATATGACGTCAGCCGTTTCCACCATGACCAGCGCCAGGAACAGGGGCGTGAGGTGATATTTCAGCTTTCCGCCGGCGTCAGGCAGGCGCACGACGAGTTTGCCGTCATGCAGTGCCTCGGTCACTCGAAAATGACGATAAACCCAGCGAAGCAGGATGTTCGATCCCGGATCATATTGCTTGTCGCCGGAAATCATCAGCCGAAATCCGGTGAAAACCAGGAAAAAGGCGAACACGTCGAGCAGCCACTCGAACCGCATCACAGCCGCTGCGCCGGCTCCGATCATGATGCCGCGCAAAACTATTACGCCGGCGATGCCGTAGATCAGAAGCTTGTGCTGATAGGGACGCGGGATAGCGAAATATCCGAAGATCATCGCGATCACGAAGATGTTGTCCATGGCGAGGCTTTTCTCGACCACGAACCCCGTCAGATAATCGAATGCGGCGTCGCGTCCGAGCGCATAACCGATCCAGAGCGAAAATGCGATTCCGATCGAGATGTAGAACGCCGACAGATACAGGCTTTCGCGAAATCCGATGTCCCGCCGCCCGCGGTTGATGACGCCGAGATCAAGCCCCAGCAGCACAAGAACGAGCACGAGAAACGAGAGCCACATCCACAAGGGGTAGCCGAACGCGTCGACAAGCATGAGACCCACTTCAAGTCACCTCCATTGAGGCAGCTCTTTGAGCGGTCTTGTTGCGTCAGATCCGTGGGAGCTGGCCGGAGACGGCGGTTGCGCTCCGACGCAGGTTCAGATGGGATGAGCATTGAGCGTGCGCAAGGGAGGCCCCGGTCAATATTTTATTCGACCCTCCGTCTCGGCAGACGGAGGGCTTGCCCATGCGAAATGTTACCGGGCGCTCGCCACCTCGTATTCCGAGGAATCGAGCGAGCCGTCAGCATTCGTGTCGGCCGCTTTGAACCTGGCTTCGTCCATTTTCATTCCGGACGCTGCTTCGTCCATGGATATGGTTCCATTGCTGTCAGCGTCGACTGATGCGAAACCGGCGCCGTTGTTGCACCCGGCTGCCGCAACGATGCCAATGAGGGCGCACGCCACGACGTATCTGTTCATGATAGTCTCCTGTTGATGAATGCATCGGCGCGTCGCCGAAGCAGCAGGATTTCCGGAGCGCACGATGGCGGAACTGTGGCGGAAAACGCCTGGCAAATAGGAAGTCGGATGCAAATTGGGTTACAGCCGATAACGATTGCTGAACCCGGGATCTGTGCGAAATATAATTTTGCGCTCGGACCTGTTCGGCCACCAATCGGCCGCAATCGCGGCGATGATTCCGTGCCTTGCTGCGGCAATCAAGCCGCACATGTCCGGAGTTTCATCCAATGCATTCCCGTCTCTCGGGTTTGTTCCGTCTGCCTCCCTTGCGTTCCGCCGAAAACCGTATCGTAGACGCAAGCCGCATGTTCGGTGTGGTTGCAGCCACGCTCTTGCTGCTTGCGGAGATCACCGGAGTGTCGTTCGCGTTCGTCTGGGCGGTTTCCAACTACCTCTACCTGTCGCACGACATCAAGATGACGCTCTACGCCCTGACACTCGCGGGGGTGGCGTGGTCCTCCGCCTATATCTGGATCGTCGTTTTCAATTCGGAGACGTCCCCGGACGAGTGACTGGTCAAACAGCGCCCGCCTTTCTGAGATCCTTGCGCTCCTTCAGCAGGTCCAGAGAGAGCACGAGCGCAGCCAGGCAGGGAATTGTCGCGCCAAGCGCGAGCACCATAAGTGTGCCGCGCGCGCTGTAGGCTTCGATCAGGAATGCTCCGAGCATGGGCGCCGCGGCGGCGGCGATCAACATCGGCGTCGCCAGCTGTCCCATGATGCGCGGATAATCATGGGGGCCGAACAGCGCGAGCGGCAGCGAGCCGCGCGCGATCGACCACAGTCCGTTGCCGGCGCCATAGGCGACAAGAGCGGCGGCGGCGGGCAACTGGAAATAAAGGCCAATGAAGCCGACAAGTGTAAGCGCTGTCGACGCGATCATTGTCCAGATCGCGTGATGGCGTCCGCGCCCCATCATTTCGAGGATCCGGGCGCCCACCTGCGCCGGCCCGATCAGCGTGCCGAGACCGACGGCCGCAGCCAGGGCGTAGCCTTCCGCTGTCAAGATGGTGATGAGATGGATGGACCAGATGGAAGCAAGCACAGACAGAACCGTCCCGGCGAGCGCAATGCACCAGAAACGCAGATCGAAACGGCCGTTGACGCCGCGCGATCCGCCGCTGGCGGATTCATCGTGGCCCGTAGCCGTGCTGACGCCGCGGGGCAGGGCAAACCAGCACAGCGGCAGCGTCACGGTGAGGTGCAGAAGCGCATAGGCGAAACAGGCCATGCGCCAGCCCACGCTCTCTACAAGAAAGGCGGAGATCGGCCAGCAGACGGTGCTCGCGAAGCCGCCCCAAAGGGTCAGGATCGTGATTGCCGAGCGTGCGCCGCTTCCATAGTGGCGCCCCAGCGTCGAAAAGGCGGCGTCATAGAGGCTTGCCGACATGCCAAGGCCGAGCAGCGCCCAGGCGAACAGATAGACGGGAAAGCTATCGGCCAGACCGAGAACCGTCAGTCCCGCCGAAATCATCACCATGCCGGCCACCAGCACTTGCCGGCCGCCACGGGCCTGGATGATCCGGCCTACGCGGCGTGCCGCAAGGCCCGAAACAAGCAGTCCGAGCGATATGCCGGACGTAATTGCGCCGGGGCTCCAGCCGAAATCCGCGCTCATCGGCCCTGCCAGCACCGCCATCAGATAATAGGTGCTGCCCCAGGCGAAAATCTCGACAATGCCGAGCGCGGATATCGTCCCTTGGCGTTCGGACAGGATCATGAATGGGCGGTTTCCTTTACGGTGTTTCCGGAGCCGCATCCGCAACCGGACAGGCCTTCCGCTTTTGCCTCTTCGTCTGCGACGCAGCAAGCGGTTTCGTCGGCTTTCGGCGCCCCGCCGCAACAGCCGGCCGCATCGCTATCGGCCAGGGGCAGTGGGTCGGAACTGCACACGCCGGTTTCGGGAAGTTCCAGATGTACCTCGCGCGCGGCGTCATGCTCGCCCGCCAGTTCGCAGACGATCGACCGGACCTGCTCATAGCCGGTCGTCATCAGGAAGGTCGGCGCGCGGCCGTAGCTTTTTGCCCCGGCGATGTAGAAATCCTGTTCCGGATGCGCCAGTTCAACCACGCCATGCGGCCGCACAGTGCCGCAGGAGTGCTGGTTCGGGTCGATCAGCGGCGCAAGCTGCGGAGGCGCTTCCACCGCCGGATCCAGCGACACGCGCAGTTCTGCAAGCGGCGTCAGATCCGGACGGAAGCCGGTGGCCACGATGATGCGGTCGACGCCGAAACTTACGCTTTCGCCGTCTTCCATCCCGTCGATCTGCAATGAGCCGTCCTCGGATGCTATACGGCGCACGCTGAAGGGAGAGCGCAGCGTCACAGCGCCGGAGCGGATAGCCTCGACCGCCCGCAAACCCAGTCGACCCCGGCCGGGCAGGGCGTCATTCAGGCCGCCGCCGAGCAGCCGTCCGATGCCGCCGGAACGGGTCGCCCAGGTGACGCGGGTTTCCGGCGCGTTGTCTTTCAGGTCGATGAGATCGAGCGCCGCGTTGATGGCCGAATGGCCAGAGCCAATCACCAGCGTATGCAGGCCTTCGTGGTCGCCACGCGCGTCGCCCGCAATGTCGGGTATGCCGTAGACGATGCGGTCGCCGTTCTCGATCTCGCCTTCAACGGGCAGTCCGTCGCGGCCGATCGGGTTTGGCTTGACCCAGGTTCCGGACGCGTCGATCACGGCTCGCGCCTGCGCGCGCCGCTGGGCGCCGTCCGCGTCACGCCACACGATAGTGAAGGGGGCTTCGTCGCGCCCCTCGGAATCGAGCTTGGAATGACCCTCGCGACTGATCGCGATCACCTCCGCTTTCAGCCGCAAATGCGGCGCGATGGCGGCGTGCGCGGCAAGCGGCGCCAGATAATCACGGATGATTTCGCCGCCGGTCGGCAGATAGTCCGGGTCGGGCATTTGCCAGCCGTCGCGCTCCAGAAGCGTGCGGGCGGCGGCGTCGACATTGTATTTCCAGGGCGAGAAGACGCGCACATGCGCCCATTCGGCTATCGTCGCGCCGGCCTGCGCGCCGCGTTCGAAGATGAGCGGCTCGATATCGTGTGCAACCAGATGCGCGGCGGCTGCAAGCCCCACCGGGCCGGCGCCGACGATCGCTACGGGAAGAGTGCTTGTCGAGGTCATGTCTAGTCCTTCCATATTTCCGGAATTTTCGAAATAAAACTCAAATTTTAGGTGACCGTTTCCGTCCGCCGAACCATCTTGACGGCAGGCGGAAGGCAATTGCCTTCATCGGCGCAGCATTCATTGACCAGAAAGCCGAGCAGCGCGTCCATGGCGCTGTATTCGGCGTGACAGATCAGGCTGGTTCCGGCGCGCTCCTGCCGCACAAGCCCCATGTCGATCAGCCGCTTGAGATGATGCGACAGCGTCGAGCCCGGCATGTCCATGCGCTCCTGAAGCTGGCCGACAGCCAGCCCCGCACGGCCTGCCCGAACCAGTGTCCGGTAGATCGTAAGACGAGACGGATTGCCAAGCGCTTCGAGCTGGCGTGATGCTATTTCGATATTCATGGAAATAGAAATGCTCCCGAGCTGTCGATATGTCAAGCGCTATTTCC
This sequence comes from Flavimaribacter sediminis, assembly GCF_019492055.1. Taxonomy (GTDB): domain Bacteria; phylum Pseudomonadota; class Alphaproteobacteria; order Rhizobiales; family Rhizobiaceae; genus Flavimaribacter; species Flavimaribacter sediminis. Next base: position 499,687 of record NZ_JAICBX010000004.1, read on the forward strand.
AAAATAATGGAAATAGCTTTGCTTAGTCACAATGCACGTCGAACGTGAACGTGATCGTCTGACCTTCGATCACACCGACGAGAACACCGCTCGCGCCCTTGAATACACCGGTTCCGCCGCTCACTGGTCCGCGGAAGCCACTCAGGCTCGGGTGGCTCGTTTCACCCGCCGTTTTTGTTCCTCCACCAATGGTGTTGGAGTAAATTTCTCCGTCTTCGAACAGGAAGATCCACTGGATGGAGGTCTGTGGCGCGCCGCCGGGAACGCCGTTCATGAGAAGCAGCGTTCAATGGGTTTCGCCAACGGGGTCGCCGTCGGCGTTCAGCAATTGCCGCGCGCCGATTCGGTAGTCGCCGACCCCAGGTCCGTCATTGTTGACGTCGATGAATTCGACAGCCCGCTTGCCGCCGTCGCTGACAACCTCGAAGGGTTCGCAGGCCATGCCGGCTGCCAGGCTTCCCACGGTCGTTCCAGCAAACATCGTCATTGTCATCAACAGTGTCGAAGCGGATTTCGAGCGTCCGCGCGTCATGGCGATTCTCCGGCGTTTCAAATTAGCGCGCCGTTGAAATACTCCTATCACGCCGCCCATACAACCGGGCGTTACAGGCAGAGCAGTGGCGCCTAGCCTTGTGAGCCGGCGGGTCGGCGTCCATTCAGTTGAAAAATCCGCCAGTTAAGCGCCGTCGCGAAGCCGACCCATGCGAGATAAGGCAGGAAGAGAAGGGCCGCCCATGTGGATGTCGGCGCCGCGGCAATGATGAAGGCCACGATCATCGCGAGCAACAGCAGGATGTCGTAAAGCGCCAGACGTATGTCCTTGCGGCCGAAGAAGAACCATGACCAGACGCCGTTCAGCACGAGCTGGATCACCCAGAACCACAACGCCGCGCCTGCGCCCTCCGCGCGCCAGACCAGCCAGCCGGCGATCGCGATCATGATGTAAAGTATTGTCCACGCGACTGGAAAAACCCGGTTGGGCGGGGTCCAGGTTGGTTTCTTCAGCGCTTCGTAGTGCGTGCCGGGACGGAAAAAAACGCCGCCGGAAGCAGCGAACGCCACGAGAATCAGGAATACGACGAGCGCCATTTGTAGTTTCATTCCTTTTTTAAATACTGGTAAAACACTTTCCGGATAATCAATCAAACGCAAACTTGAGCTTTCGGTTCCGATCTCAAACACGCACCGTTTCGCCAGCGAATAACACCATGTGATTTTTAGTATTGAATTGCAGTTTTTCGTCCTATCCACAATTTACGAATAGTTCCGTCTTACTTTCAACCTGATTGTTCTTTTGTATATATGTGAACGTAAATGGGGGGCCATTACGATTGGATATTCGAGGCGACAAACACGGACGCGTCAGGAGTTTCGTACGCGAGCGGCGGTTCGACTTCTATGTCTGGCGCGGCTCCATGATTCGCCGGTTCGGCGCGCCTGAAGAGGTCGTGTCCATCACCGGCACCGTCGGCAAGACGTCCGCGACAAACATGATCGCCGCCATTCTGGCCAAACGCGGCAAGGTTCACCTTGGCGTTGACGCCAATGCGCCACGCCCGGTTTCCCAGAAGCTGGCGCGCCTTCCATGGCGCTGCAAATACTGGGTGCAGGAGGCCAGCGGCTCCTATCCCGGGCAACTCGCCAAATCGAACAAATTCATGCGCGCGACGGTTTCGGTCGTCACCACCGTCGCCGGCGATCACATCAAGGCCTTCAAGGATCTCGACGACGTCGCCGTGGAAAAGGGGTCGATCGCGGCGAGATTGCCGAAGGACGGGCTGGCTGTCCTGAATGCGGATGATCCTCGCGTGCTTGCCATCCGGGATCGCTGCCGCTGCCGGATCGTGACGTTTGGTCACTCGGAAGAGGCCGATATCCGGATACTGGACTGGTCGGATGGTCTGCCGGACACCCTGCGACTGACAGTAACGGACGGAAGCGAAACCCGCGAAATCAGAACGCAATTCGCCGGCAGCCGTTGGCTCGTCAGCATTGGCGCCGCGATCGCGACAACCAGAAGTCTGGGTGTGCCGTTCGCCGAAATCTGCGAAACGCTGGAAGGTTTCGAGCCGTATCTTTACCGGGACAGCATTCATCACCTTTCGGACGGTTCCTATATCGTCCTCGATTGCTTCAAGAACGCCATGACAAGTTTCGAAAGCAGCATGGAGGTGGTGCGCGACAGCCGGTCTCCCCGCAAGATCGTGGTCGTCGGAACGCTGTCCGGCTACCGGGGCGACGCCAGCAGCAAATATCGCAAGGTCGCGCGACAGGCGCTTGAAGTGGCTGACGTCGTCTGTTTTTACGGCAAGCAATCCAAGCACGTTCGCAAACTCGTCGCGGAATCCGAAGGCCGGCTGCATATGTTTGATGATGTCTTCAATCTCAACCGCTTCATTGAAGACACAAGGCGGCCAAACGACCTCATTTATGTCAAGTCGACAAGGGCCGACCATCTGGAAAGGCTCTGGCATGATCGGGAAGAGCCGATCAGTTGTTGGATCGAATACTGCGGACGGGAAACCATTTGCCATTACTGCGACCTGTTGCGTGGCGATCGTGTGTTGGGCAGGGGCCTCGAGCACTCCGCGCCAGCCGATGCCGAAGATCGGAGCGGCGCGGCTTGAGCGGTGGTATGCGCATGGACGACGGCAGGCGAGGGAATTTTTCCATTCAAATGGTTTTTGTTGTGAAATGAAGTAAATGGAAGTTGTCTTGTTAAATAGCTTAATGGCGGCGGGCGAATTTGGAATCCGGCTCATATCGGTTTGCCCTGCGCAGTGTCTGTAAAGTGGCGAAACATCCGATAAAATGTTGAATTGGCCCATTCACGTCATCAATCTCGACCGTTCGATCGCCCGCAGGAACGCGATCGAGGAGGAGATGCTGCGTCTCGATTTTCCGTTCCGGCGCTTTTCGGCAATCGACGGCGAAGAACTGGATCGCACCCGGATGAGCGAGCATCCGGTCCAGCCTGAACGCGCAATCATCAAGAAACCGCTCACGCGCGCCGAAATCGCCTGCTACCTCTCCCATATCGCGGTCTGGAAGGAGATTGCGCAGGGAGACCACCCTGCCGCTTTTGTTTTCGAAGATGATGCGACATTTGGAGAAGACGCCGCCGCTGTCCTGAAAGAGATCGCTAGCCGCACGCCGGACTGGGACATATTGAAACTCTATTCCGACAAGACGAAGCACCTCTTCGACAGGGAGTTTCTCGGATACGGATATTACTATGGCGTGTCGCGTATCCTGCCCATGTCGACCATCGGCTATGCGATCACGAAACCGGCGGCTGCCTATATGGCGCAACGGGTCAGCCGCTTCTCGCTGCCGGTCGACATGGATATGAAGCAGTGGTGGAACCACGAGGCCTGCGTCAAGATCGTGCAGCCGTCCGTTTGCCAGCCGTCGGAAGCGCTGCAGACGTCGAGCGAAATCAACCAGGACCGTGAGAGTCTCTGGGCCGGCGGCGACATAAGCCGTTTCATAAGAAATACACGGTATCAGTGCGCCACCAAGTGGGCAGTTTTCCGGAACAGCCACATGCAGCGCCGGCGAGCGACCTGGCCGGTGGCTTCGCTCGCTACGGGCGAGCGGGAAACAGACGGGAACTAAAGGCGTTGACGGTTCCCGAGACGCAACTCGTCGATTCTTGGCGACCGTGGTGTCGCGAGGGGAAGTATGCGCTGGTGGACTATCCTGATTATCTGAACCCCGGCGACTGCGCGATATGGCTCGGCGCGTGCGAAATCCTTAGCCGGATTTACGGTCGCCCGCCCGACTATGCGTCCACGCTGCGCGGTTTCGACGCCAATCGCTGTGTCAGGGCGATTGGCGACGGCTCGGTATACTTTCTGGGCGGGGGCAATCTCGGCGCACTTTACGCCAAACACAACCGGATGAGGCTCGCCGCGATCCGCGCGGTACCCGGATGTCGCGTCGTACTGCTGCCGCAAAGCAACACCGGGCTCGACCGCGAGGGCGATCCGCTCGCTGCAGACATCCTTGAGACGCTGCAGTCCCATCCGGACCTCACATTGCTCGCCCGGGACGCCGCGAGCCAGCGTCTGTTCGGCGAGTTGATGAACACGGACATCGGGCTCTGTCCCGATCCGGCGAGCCTGTGCCTGCCGGGGCCGACAAAAAGCGGGAATGGCGTCGCCTGTATTTTGCGCTCGGACGGGGAAGCGGCCCTTGAACGCGCCGGGGACGACGGTCTGGACGCATGGGACTGGCCGGATCTGACCGCGCTCAGGCTCTGGAACCGGGCGGGCAAGCTCGTCAACGCCTTCCCCGAACCGCAAATGCGCTGGCGCATCAGACAATTTACAGCCCGGCAAAAGGTGGATGCAGCGCTCCGCGCGCTCGTGGACAAGCAAACCGTAATCACGGACCGGCTGCACGGCGCGCTGTTCGCGGAAGCGCTCGGCAAGCGGGTGATCGCCATCGACAATGCGACGGCCAAGATCTCGTCCTATTATGAGACCTGGCGGGACTATTATCCCGGTATCACGCTTGCAAACTCGCTTTCCGAAGCGCGCGGTCTTGCCGGGTCGCCGGGGTAGGGATCAGGCTTCCACCGCCACGTCGAGCGCAAGCTCCGCCAGTTCATGCAGAGAGCTCTGCCGCGCCGCGGGGTCGATCTCCTCGCGCGTGATCAGGCAATCGGAAACGGCGCAGATCGCAAGCGCCCGCGCGCCGAACCGGGCGGCGAGCGTGTAAAGCGTCGACGCCTCCATCTCGACGGCCAGAACATTATGCTCTGCAAGCGTGCGATAGGTTTCCGCCGGATTGTCGTGATAGAAGACGTCGCCCGACACCAGTCCGCCGACATGGTGTTTGAGGCTGCGGTTCTCCGCCTTTTCGACGGCGCTGCGCAGAAGGCCGAAATCGGCGAAAGGCGCATAGGTGTAGGGCGCGAAGACGGATATGTTCATGGCGCTGTCGGTCGAGGCGGCGGCGCCCAGCACGATGTCGCGAACCTTGACCTTCGTCGTCAGCCCGCCGCTGGTGCCGACCCGCACCAGCGTTTTCACGTCATAGACAGTGACCAGTTCATGCACGTAGATCGCAGTCGACGGCTGCCCCATGCCTGTCGCCTGCACGCTCACGGGCTTGCCCTTCCATGAGCCGGTAAAACCCAGACAATTGCGGACGGAATTGACGAGCCGCGGCGCATCCAGAAAGGTCTCGGCGATCCATTTGGCGCGCAAAGGGTCGCCGGGAAGCAACACCGCTTCCGCGTAATCGCCGCTGTTTGCTTCGTTGTGTGGGGTCATTTGCTGGCTCTCGTTCGGTGGAATCTGACTTAAGGCCTGATTATCACAGCTCCCCGCATTTGTGATTACCGCCATTGTCGCTCTTGTAATTTAACGCTGCGAGATGCTAGAACAAATACGGAACATTCTGATTTCACTGATTGGAATGTTCGTGTTGCCGCCGGTTGAGAAGGCGTATTCGCTCAAAACAGGCGATTCCCGAAACAAAGCCAAATCGGACAAAGGCCGAATTCCCGAAACAAAGCCAGAATTTATTAATATAATAAAAACAATGGCTTAATTGAAATTGAGGCGTGCCAGTCTGGTGACCGCTGGCCGAGGCCTATCGAAATTGCAAAGCCGAGGCGCCATATCGGGTGTCAACCTGGAGGCGAGGCAGGAACATGACACGACAGACAGTGCACAATCCCGACAATGAACGGCACTACATGCAACTCGATGGTCTCACGCAGACGCTGCGGATCGTGCTGGACGGTTTGCTGATCGCCGAAACCCGGGAGCCGCTTCGGCTTCTGGAAGTGGGAAAGGGGCTCTATCCGCCGCAATATTACATTCCGGAATCCGACATCGTGGCCCCCCTCGTGCAAACGGAGAAGTCGACCCATTGTCCGCTGAAGGGCGACGCCTCCTATTTCTCCGTGGTCGACGGCGCCGGGCATGTATTGGCCGAGAATCTGGGCTGGTCCTATACCGATCCGTTCGATTTCGCCGGCATGCTGGCGGGCCGTATCGCCTTTGACCCGAAACGCGTCAGCATCACAATCGAGGCGGAGTAATTCGCAAGAACGGGAGGGGGCATGAGAACGTTCGATGAATTGTATAAAATGGCGGCGGATCGCAAGGGCGGTCCGGAGGCTTTCGAGGCGACCCTGACGACGCCGAAGACGCCTGATGAACTGGCCGCCATACCGGACGACCGCTGGCTCTCCATGATGAGCAAATGCATCTTTCAGGCGGGCTTCAACTGGAAAGTCGTCGAGAACAAGTGGCCGGCCTTCGAGGAGGTGTTCCACGGTTTCGACGTAGCCCGCGCCGCTTTCATGACCGACGAGGACATCGAAACGCTGCTCTCCGACAAGCGCATCATCCGCAATGGCGCCAAGATTGCCGCAATCCGCGACAATGCGCAGTTCCTCGCCGACCTGGCGAAGGAACACGGATCGGCCGCCAGGTTCTTCGCAAAATGGCCGGACGAAGACTATGTCGGGCTGCTGGACGTGCTGAAGCTGCGCGGAACGCGGCTGAGCGGAAACACCGGCATGTATCTCTTGCGCTTCATGGGACGCGACAGTTTCATCCTGTCGCGCGACGTGGTGGCGGCGCTGGTGAGGGAAGGCGTGGTCGACAAGGCGGCGACGTCGAAGCGGGATCGTCTGAAAGCGCAGCAGGCGTTCAATCAGTGGCGCGAGGAGTCCGGCCGGCCTTTCACCCATATCAGCCGCGTGCTCGCCTGTACTGTGGGCGATTGAGCAGCGTTAATTGCCGCCAAGCAGGCGCAGAGCCGTACGGTGAAACATCGCCGCGCCGGTCGGAATGAGCTCGTCCGGAAAGTCGTAGTCGGGATTATGAAGCGCCGGGTGTTCCGCGCCGGCGCCGAGGAAAAACATCACAGACGGACATATCTTTCCAAACTCGCCGAAATCCTCCGAAAAACGCATCGGCTCTTCCAGATCGAAAAGCCTTAGGTCGAGTTCGCCAGCCGATTGCCGGATCATCTGCGTCAGGGCGCTGTCATTCACAGAGGCGCTGAAGACATCGTCGTAGTCGATATGCAGTTGCAGCCCGTGCTTTGTCGAAACCGCGCGCGCGTTCTCTTCCGCGCGGCGCACGAGCTGCGCCATCCGCTCATCGGTCAGGGTTCTGAGCGTTGCCCAGACTTCGGCGTGACCGGGCGAAACGCCAAACGCTTTTTCTCCCAGATGCGCATGCACGACCGTCACCAGAACAAAATCTTCGTCGAGCCGCGCTGAAGCAGACATGGCGTTCAGTCGCTGGATCAGGTCCGCCATGGCGACGGCTGGAGAGACGCCGGTTTCCGGCGCAGAGGCGTGCGCCGTGCGGCCTTCGAGAGAGATGCGCATGCCGCGGGAGGCGCAGGTTACAAATCCCGATTTCGCCAGGATGCTATGGCGCGGGTAGCCAGGAAAATTGTGCAGCGACAGCGCGAAGTCCGGAGCGATGGTTCCAAAGCGCGGGTCTGCGATGACGGCCCGCGCGCCCTTGCCATTTTCCTCTGCCGGTTGGAACAATAGGACGACGCGTCCCCGCGGAGGCTTTTCCCGCGCCAGCAGATGGGCCGTTGCGAGCGTTATCGCCATGTGACCGTCATGGCCGCACTGGTGGCCTTTGCCTGCGATGGTTGATCGGTGTTCGAGACCGGAAAGGTCCTCGATTGGAAGGCCGTCCAGTTCGCATCGGATCAGCACGGTCGTCCCTTCGCCGGGACCGGTGAAAATGGCGGCCACGCCTGCGCCGCCAAGGCCGGTCAGGATCGCGTCCGGCGCAAAGGCCTGCAAATGTCCTGCAATCGTTTCAGCGGTCGCGAATTCCTCGCCGGAAAGCTCCGGTCGGCGATGCAGGTCACGGCGAATGTCTCTGATTTCTCTGAAAGTCTGGTCCGGAAGGGTCATCGGGCAACAGTAACGCCTCAGCAGCGCAAAGGGCAAGAACGGTCAGTCCTTCTCCAGCCGCTTGATGATGCGATTGAGTCCGACCGGCGTCACGCCAAGATAAGCCGCCAGATCCTTCTGCGGAACCCGCTCGACGAGGCTTGGCATCGTCGATTTCAGCCACACGAACCGGTCCGCCGGCTTGAGCGTTAGGAAAACGCGTTCGCGCTCCTCCTTCTTTGCAGCGAAATCGAGCAGCAGCGCGTTCAGAACCCTGGCCCATTCGATGTGCTGTCCGGCGAGCCGCTCCAGTACACTGAAGTCGCAATGTTCCAGTTCGCTCGGCTCCATGGCTTCGGCGCCAAATCCCGCCGCCGCGCCGGATTGCAGCGTTGAGGAACAGGCGAAGAATTTTTCCTCCGCAATGAAGGATTTGATCCACTCTTCGCCGTCGGGCAGCGTGTAGACGAGTTTGATGAGCCCGCTGCGGACGATGAATATTCGACGATCCTGGTCGCCGGGCCTGAACACCGACGCGCCGGCTGCGACGCGCGACACCGAAAACGCCTCTGCAAAGACCCGCCAGTCGGGCAGGGGCCCCCGCGCGACGCGGTTCATCAATGCTTCCGCCGCCAAACCTGTCATCGATTAATCCTGGTTAATGCGGGACATTATGCGCTCCGGCACAAGGGACTCAGAAAATTGAGGAAACGGACAGCGCCGTTTCCGGAGACGGAGAGATGATCCTGTGACACAAGAAACGATAATCATTACCGGCGCAAGTCGGGGAATAGGCCGGGCTTTGACCGCGCTATGCCTTGAGCGAGGCCATCCGGTCGTCGCGGTCGCCCGCAACCTGGACGATCTTGAGCGCCTTTCGCCGTCCGGATCTCCGTTGCAATGCCATTCGGCTGACCTTTCAAACCCGCAACAGGCAGCGGCGGCGGGCGAGGCCATCGCCGCCGCCCTGTCGGATAGAGCCATACTTGTCAACAACGCCGCGACCCAGGACGATTGGCAATTCTTCGACGCGCGAAACACGGCCGATGCGCTCACGCGCAACGTCGCTCTCAATTTGACGGCGCCAATCCTTTTGACCCGCATTCTGTGCGGGGCGGCCTCAATCGACGCGGTTGTGTTCATACAGTCCTTGCTGTCGCTCGAGCCAAAGGGCTCGGCTGCAGTCTACAGCGCCGCGAAAGCCGGCCTCGGGATGGTCGCAAAGGCGCTGCGTCTTCAGTCGAAAGATGGAAAGATCAGGTTTCAGGAAGTGTATCTGCCGCTGGTCGACACAGACATGACGGCGGGCAGGGGGACCGGAAAAATCAGTCCGGAAGTCGCCGCCGAACAGATATATAAGGCCATCATGAGCGGTCGACCGCGCGTCTATGTCGGAAAGGCGCGATTGATGGCCGCCATCCACTGGCTGTCTCCCGCGCTGGCGGGCTTCATTCTGTCGCGCATGTAGCGCTCTGCCGGAAAATGGAAACGCCGCCTTTCGGCGGCGTTTCGGGACATGATCAGATGTCTTCGTTCTCGGGTTTTGGAGGGCCCTTGCGCTCCATGCCGGCCTTTTCAGGCCCATGACCCTTGTGGTGGATGCCGCCCTTGTCGGGCCCGTGACCCTTGCGATGCATGCCAGCCTTCCGGTCGGCCTTGGTCAGAACGCCGTCGCCATTGCGGTCGAAACGCTTGACGATATCTTTCGTTGGCGCGCTGAATTCCTCAGCCGTCACTTCGAGATTGCCGTCGACGTCCATTTGCTGAAACGCTTTGACCATCATGCGATTGGTCATTGTCGACCAGACCCCGGCAAACGCTTCCAGATCGACCGTGCCGCCGGGGCCGGCCGCCTCGTCGAAGGTTGCTGTCCGCACCTCGTCGAATTCGGCGCGGGTGATCTTGCCGTCGCCGTCGATGTCGAAACGCTCCATGATTTCCATCATGGCCAGCTGACCGCCCATGCGGCCATGCCCGCCGTATCCATGGCGACCGCCGTGGTGCTTGCCGCCGCGATCTCCGCGCATACCCATCTTCTTGTCGGAGCCATCGGGTCCGCCACGCCCGGGTTTGCCTTCGCCGCGCGGTCCAGATCGTTCCGGACGGTTGTCCGCGCGTGGACCTTCTCCCGGCGCCGGACGCGTCAGTTCGCCACTGCCATCGCGGTCAAGCAATGTGAACATGGCGTTCGAAACGCCGTCGAACTCTTCCCGGGTGATCTGACCGTCGCCATCGCGGTCGAAGCGCTGGAAGCCTCTGACCATGCGCGGCCTGGCCTGTTCGCTCCAGTAGACCTTGAACTGCTCGAGATCGACTGTTCCATCGTCGCCCGACATGGCTTCGAATTTCTCCGCCATGACAGCGTCGACATCGGCCTGGCTCACCACTCCGTCGCCGTTTGCATCGAACTCCCTTATGGCCTTGCGACCGGAGAACTGTTTGAAGGCGCCGCCAAATCCCTGGCTCCATCCATGTCCGCCTTGGCCGCGTTCGCCGGGCGAAGCAAGCGCCGGTAATACGCTTGCGCTCAGGAATGTGGTGGCCATCAGTGCTATGACTGTCTTTCCGATAGGCTTCATCGCTTCTGTCCTTTCGGTTGTTGTTGCGATAGCGCAAGATCTAGGATGGACTTGTCGCAGAAATACGTTGGCAAACCGGCATTAGTGTCAGCCTTTGTCGCACATCGGCTCAGTGATACATCTTGTTACAACTTTGCTTCGCGTCCGGCGCAAAACCGGAATAGACAGGGCCGGACATTCAACGACAGGCAGCCCGAATGAGCGACATGGCCCCTCACATACTGGTCGTCGACGACCATCGCGACATCCGTGAGTCTCTCGCCCGCTATCTGAAAAGAAGCGGCATGCGAGCCAGCACAGCCGACAGCGCGGCGCAGGCGCGCAAGGTCATGAAGGCGGCGGTGATAGACCTCGTGGTCCTGGACATCATGATGCCGGGCGAAGACGGCCTGTCGCTGTGCCGTCACCTTGTCGCAAGCGATGCAACGCCCGTCATCCTTCTGACAGCAATGGCAGAGGACACGGACAGGGTTGTCGGGCTGGAGATCGGCGCGGACGATTATGTCACCAAACCATTCAATCCCCGCGAATTGCTGGCGCGCATCAAGGCGGTGCTGCGCCGGGCGAGCCTGGCGCCGAAGGAGCGCGATCCGGTTTCCAGCGAGAAACTCGGCTTCGGCGATTGGGTTCTGGACATGGCGCAACGGCATCTGGTCGGCGGAGACGGCGTCATCACGCCGCTGTCCACCGGTGAGTTCCAATTGCTGGTGGCCTTCCTCAAACGTCCCCGGATGGTTCTGTCGCGCGATCAACTGCTTGATTTGACGACCGGTCGCGCAGCCAACATGTTTGACCGTTCGATCGACAATCAGGTCAGCCGGTTGAGGCGAAAGATCGAACAGGATCCGAAGAACCCGGTTCTCATAAAGACGGTCTGGGGTGGCGGCTACTCTTTTACAGCTGACGTCGTGGAGCCGGACAGATGAAACGGCGGTTCGGGCTGTGGCCCCCAAGTCTCGCTACCCAGCTTATCTCGCTGACGCTTGCGGCCATTATCATATCCCAGGCCTTCGCGCTCTGGCTGTTTACGGATGAGCGTCGCCTTGCGTTGATGGAATTGGCGGCCGGAACCGTTGTCTCGCGCACCGCGGCCCTTGTCGAGTTGCTGGACGAGTCGCCGCCGCAGCTTCACGAGCAGATCCGCAACGCAGCTTCCAGTCCCTTGCTCTATTACTGGATATCCGAAAAGCCTCTGCTACAGCATAGCGGAAAGGAGCGCGTCAACGAGCGCATACTGAAGAGCCTTCAGAGGTTGCTCGGCGACGGACGGCAGATCCGGACGGACGCCGGCCGCGATATCGAGATTCCACACTACAGACCGCATCGCGACCGCCGTGAGGACCGCGAAGGCGGAAAGGACAGGGTCAAGCCGCGCGAACGCTTGGACCGGCCACCGCCGCCCCGATATTCGCGTAATGTCCCCCTTGTATTCGCCATGTCGATCCAGCTCGACGACGGAAACTGGCTGAACATGGCGGCCGACCTCAGCATGCCGCGCGGCTCGTTGTTCAGGACAATGCTGGCCGCCGGCTTGATGGCGGTTGGCGTGATTCTCGTCATCGCCTTCACGGTGCGACGCCTGACGAAGCCGTTGCGGCGACTGGCCGAGGCCGCGGACGCGCTCGGCCGGGGCGATGATCCGCAGGAACTGAAGGAAGCCGGACCGCCCGAGGTGCGCAGCGCCATTTACGCCTTCAACGTCATGCGGGAGCGGCTGACCCGGTTCATCACTGATCGCACAGCCATGCTGGCGGCGATCAGCCACGATCTGAGGACTCCGATTACCTCGCTGCGCATCCGCGCCGAATTCATCGATGACGAGGAAAATCGCGACAAGATGATCGCCACGCTTGACGAAATGCAGCGCATGGTCGAAGCGACGCTCTCTTTTGCGCGCGACGAAGCGCAACGCGAAGCGCTCGGCCGGGTCAATCTGGCTGAATTTCTGGACGCAATCGTCGCCGATTATCAGGATATGGGGCAGCCGGTCAGCCTTGCCATACCGGATCATGTAGCCCGGACTGTCGTTTCATGCCGCCCCATCGCCATCCGGCGCGCGCTTCGCAATCTGATCGACAACGCGCTGCGCTATGGCGAAGAGGCCAGGGTTGGCTTCACACCGCGCACCGACGGCGTCGAAATAACCGTGACCGACAGCGGGCCCGGTATTCCAGAGGAACGCCTGAACGACATTTTCGAGCCTTTCGTCAGGCTGGAGACGTCTCGCAGCGAGGAAACCGGCGGTATCGGACTTGGACTTGCGATCGCCCGATCCTCTGTCCAGGCCCATGGCGGCGCTCTAACGCTTGCAAACAATAAAGGCGGCGGGTTGACCGCAAAGATCATGCTGCCATCTTGAATTGCAGGCGTATCAGGGTGTGTCGCGCAAGCAACATGATAAACAAAATCATGTTCATCGCAGAAATTGAAGGGTGACGCGCTGCATCCCTTTCGGCTAGTCGCAAGTATTGACTTGTTTTGACTGTTTCGGGGGATGTATTTTGAACAGGATAATAGTGTCGGGCCTGTGCCTGGCTCTGGTGAGCGGCTGCGCTTCGCGGCCCGGCCAAATCGACGGAACATATGTGTCGCCGGCCATCTACAAGGACTACACGTGTGATCAGCTCCTGTCGGAACGCCAGACGATCGTCGACAATGTACGCGTGATAACCAAGCAGCAGGCCAACAAGGCTGGCGGCGACGCTGTTGCTGTCGGAGTGGGCGTAGTGCTTTTCTGGCCGGCGCTGTTTCTCCTGGCCGTCGGCAAGGACAAGGAGGCCGAACTCGCGAGCTACAAGGGCAGTTACGATGCGATCACCAAGGTAGCCATCGACAAGAATTGCCTCTCTGAAGACGAAATTCGCCGCGATGAGGAAGCCTACAAGGAAGCCCAGAAAAAGGCGAAACGCGACAAGGCGCGTCAGGACCAGCAAAACGGAGTCTGATGTCAGCGTTTACAAAGTATTGTTGACGACCGTCGGACTGTGATCAAAAGACCACTGTCTTTCCACACCCCGAATTTTGTCGGCCGGGCGATGGCCGGCGGATCCGTTTTGACAGTATTGTCTTGGTGTTCTGTGAAATTATTAAAAATTTCATATGTCGCATAACGGAATGTTTTCCACAGCACACGGTAAGTGTTCGACTAAAGCTTGCCCTTGCCGGGCTGGCATAGCATGTTGTCAGCATCCACATTAACTGAGTGAATTGCTGTATGTCCGTAGCTTATGACGTACTGAACGACGACGAGAACTATCATCACGGCAATCTGCGTGATGAGCTGATCGCCGCCGCCGTCGACGTGATCGGCCGCGAAGGGGTCGCGGCCCTCAGCCTGCGCGCTCTTGCCCGGGATCTCGATGTATCCCATTCGGCGCCCACCCGCCATTTCAAGAACAAGGCCGATCTGCTGTCCGCGATCATGGAAGAGGCCTACGAGGACATGCTGACGACGACCGTCGACGCCGGATATCTGGCTGGCGACAATCCGGCCCATCGCCTGCGCGCGATGGCGCGCGCCTGCATGCGCTGGCATGTCGACAACAGGGCGTTGAGCGAAGTCATTCGCAATCCGGACGTCAGTCGCACGGCGGGACGCAACGTCAAGGAAGTTCTGGCCGCCTTCTATATCCACAGTTCCCGCGCTATACTGGGCGCCCAGGGCCAGAGCAGGAATCCCGAGAGGCCGGTCGAGTTCGTGTATCTGAACATGATCGTCAGCGTCGTTGGCGCCGCCTCGGTGCTGACAGATCCGCTCTATGTCGAGACCTTGCCTGCGCTGGACGCGGATGAGTTGATCGACGATATGGTGGACCACCTTTTCCCGCTCAAGGATTGATTTACGCCTTCAGACTGTTGCCATGACGTGCATATAGGAATATATTCCTCGATGCTGTTTTGGAGAACGTCGCCCCATGCCCGCACTCGGTCTCAGAACCTGTATTTACAAGGTCGATGACATCGCCGCCGCGAAGAAATGGTTCACGGAAGCCTTCGAGACCCATCCGTATTTTGATGAACCATTCTATGTCGGATTCAACATTGGCGGGTACGAACTCGGTCTTTTGCCAGATTCCCGAAACAAAGCCAGATCGGACAATGTCATGACCTATTGGGGCGTCGAGAACATCGAGGCGGAGGTCGCGCGTCTCATTAAGCTCGGAGCGACGCTGCACGAGGAACCCACCAATGTTGGAGGCGAGATCGTTACGGCCTCGGTGCTGGACCCCTGGGGCAACTGCATCGGACTCATATACAATCCTGAATTCAGAAAATGATGCGTCGTATCATTCTATGAAATGCGACAGCAGTGATAGCGTCGTTATTGCATCATATTTTAATAATATTCTAAATTATTTATTTCTGTATTTTATTCAACAAGTAATAAAACAATAATATACTTAAAATAAAATACGTATACAAATATTAAATTGTACAAATACAATCCTTCAGTGTAACAAATTCGAAAGGGGAGGGCATAGGGATATGTCGTAGGGCGTATTGTATTGAGGTTTGTATCGTATGAATAGCGTTGTATGGGGTGCGTCCGTAGCCTTGTCCTGGATGTGGGGGCTCGGACTATTTTTTTCCGTACATTTCACCTTTCTGTATGGTTGGACGGGCCTGCTGAGCTTCGCCATCCCCAACGCGTTGAGCCTGGTTGTCTTTGGATGGATTGCGGGTCGCCGTGGCAGAAATACGTCTCTCAAGACCTGGATCGAAAGTGCGTTTGCACACCATGCAAGCCTGTTCTCGCTGTATCAGATCGCCGCTGTCGCACTCACCCTTTTTGCCCTGATCTCCTACTTCCTTGTGCCGCTCGCCTCAACGCCTGCAGTTTTCATGGCGCTCTCCATTCTCGCAATCGGTGTTTTCACCGGCGAACTCGCGGGCATAGGTCGTCTCGTCAAGCTGCATGCAGTCTATCTTGCCGTCGCGGTCGCCGCTGCAATCTTGCTGATAGCAAATGGGCCGGCCGCCGTTTCGTCTACTCAGACGGGCGATCTGCCATTTTTTGTAGGCCTGCTGTTTCCGATGATAGTCGGTCTCCTCCTCGGGCCGGCCTATGACATACAGCAATGGCAACGAGCCGTCGAAATGCAGAAGCGCAACGTTCCGGTTGCGCGGAGTTTCGCCTTAGGCGGCGTCATCTTTTTCTGCCTTCTCATGCTCAATGGCGCTCTCGCCTTGCAGGTGACAGGCGGGCTGGAAGCCGGGATGTTCATTGGCAAGGATGGTTTCGTCCACGCGCAGTCGGCCGTAACGCAGGCTTTGTCGCAGGTCGGCGGATGGCCGCTTTTCCTCTATTGCGTCTGGGTTCTGCTTTGCCTTCTGGCGACCTTCGACAGCGCCCAGTCGGCGCTTTCATGGTTCCTGCCGACGGTCGTCAACGCCAGCGACAACCCGTTGCTGCGCATGATGCCGCAGGGTGTGTTGAATTCGACGCTGCCCGCCTTTGTTCTGGCCTCGGGCGCTGCGGTCCTGGTCTGGTCGGTTGGCGGTCACCTGGAATATTTCATGATCGTCTATGCGACTCTCTTCGTGCCCTACAGCGCGATACTGCTGCATGATCTTTGGGACGGATCGAAGCGGACTGAAATTACCACGAAGACCCAGTTCGCAGGCCTCGCGTCGCTGCTCGTCATGAGCGCCGGATATCTCAATGATATTCCTCTGCTGATGACGATCGCCGGACTGATAGCGCTATCGCCGCTGCTCATAGAAAGACGCCGCGCCGTATCGACGGATGGCAAAGAGATCGTGCCCGCGCCAAAGCTGGACGCGATGGAGGTTCTGCAAGGTTCGCGGAAGGAACAGGTTATCCTGCAGCCCCGCGACGTTCTTCCTGCATTCGATCCCGACGGGCGGTTCGACGGCAAGTGGTTCGAGATCAGGCTGACGGCGACCTATTCCGACACGAATTCCGTCGGCAATGTCTATTTTGCGAACTACGTGTCCTGGGTCGGCAAGGCGCGGGAGCTGTTCTTTCGCCGCTGCATGCCGAATTTCGATCTCAAGCAGACGCCGTTCTACATCCTGACGCGAAGCTTCAATCACAAGTTTATTCGCGAAGCCCGCGAATTCGAGGAAATCATCGTCCGGCTGCGGATCAAGACCTACAATCGAAAATTCGTGAAACTCGAACACCAGCTCTTCAACAGTTCACGCGAACTGCTTGGCGAGGGGGAACAGTCTCTGATGTTCGTCACGACCGACAATTACAGCCTGACGGATATTCCATCCGACGTGGTGGTCGCCTTCACGCCGCATGTGTAGGGCGGCCCCGTCAGCGTTTCGAATTTCCTATGAACGTTACGGCGTTTCCAATCCCGTCTTCCGTCCTGATAAGAGCGCCGATCTCCTCGGCCCTTTTTCTCATCGCCTGATCATTGACGAGTCGGTCGAATGCGACCGTCAGCCTGTCCACGGTCATCTTTTTTTGCCAGATCGGCTCTGGCCCGGCGCCAATCCTGTTGACCTTTCGGCCCCAGAACGGCTGATCGGCGAAGAAGGGACATATCAATGTCGGTCTTCCCGCGCGCAAGCCCGCCGCCGTCGTTCCGGCGCCGCCATGATGGACGACGGCCGCCATGCGCGGAAACAGCCAGTCATGCGGCGCCTCGTCGATCGCCATGATGGTGTCCGGCAGATCGGTCGCGTCCAGCCCGCCCCAGCCGCGGGCCAGTATGCCGCGATGCCCGCTTTTGATCAGTGCCTCCACGATCATACGCGCCTTGCGTTCCGGTCTGCGCCCGGACATGGAGCCGAAACCGACATAGATCGGCGGTTCGCCGGCAGCGAGAAAGTCCAGCAGGTCTGCGGGCGGCCGCCACTCTTCTTCTGTGTCAAGAAACCAGTAGCCGGTCGCCACAACATTGTCGGGCCAGTCGGACGGCCTTGGAATGACGTGGTTGGAGTACCCGAAGAGGGCGGGCGCGATATTGCCTTCCGGATCGTGCAGAAGGTCCAGATTGCGCCGTTTCGCGGGAGTTCCGCTCTGCTTTCTCCACTTTTTCACATAGCGGCCGGCGATCAGCCTCATGATGAAGTTGACGAGGCCATAGGTGAGCCGGTTGTAGGCCCGACCCAAAGGCAATGCGGGAAATCCGACGCATGGAAAATCGCCCGTCGGCACGATGAACGGAATGGGGCTTGCCAGAACGGCGGGTATGCCGAGTTTTTCAGCCATGGCCGGTCCCAGGATCGCCTTGGGATGGAACAGGATCAGATCGGGATCGGCCTTGAGCGCCGCCTTCCATGTGTCGTCGAGAAGGCGCTCCTGCATCGGCCCCACCTGGCGCATAAGGCGGAAATTGGCTGCGACCACGCGCAGTAGGCCGTTGGTGTCCTCCATCAATTCCCTGCCGAGATCGCTGTCGATGAGCTGCATGATCTCGTCGTTGACATAGCCGTATCGGAGGCCGTGCCCCTCCACAAAGCCACGAAAGCGCTCGCAGGTCGCCAGCGTTACGGTGTGACCGGCGGCTTGCAACCCTTTGCCAAGAGCCACATAGGGCTGGACATCGCCGCGGGTGCCGATGGATGCGATGAAAATCTTCATGTTTCCTGTCCCTGACCGGAGTCAGGTAGGAAATTGGCCGTCGCCGCGCAAGGCGCAGCTGTGAACGGCCGCGATGCTATAGCGCGGCGGCCAGCCGGCTGCCCTGGTCGATTGCCCGTTTCGCGTCCAGTTCCGCCGCCACATCGGCGCCGCCGATGACATGGCTGGAAATCCCGACAGCGGCAAGCCCGTCAGCCAGGCCGTTGTCGGACAATTGACCGGCGCAGATCACGACCGTATCGACGTCCAGCCATTGCGGGTCACGGCGGTCTTCCCCGAATGAAATCTTCAGGCCGCGGTCGCCAATCTCCTCGTAATTGACGTTGCCCACCATCTTCACGTGTTTCATCAGCAACGATGCGCGGTGAATCCAACCCGTCGTCTTTCCAAGACTGGCGCCGTGCTTTTTCGATTTTCTCTGAAGCAGTGTGATTTCGCGCGGGGAGGGAGCCGGTTGCGGCCCCTCCGGAGACAAGCCGCTGCGATCGACCGCAGGATCGCTGACGCCCCATTCGTGTTTCCAGAGGTCCAGATCCTCTGTCGGCGATGCGCCTTCATGGGCGAGAAACTCACAGACGTCGAAGCCGATGCCGCCGGCGCCGATAACGGCCACCTTGCCGCCGACCTTCGCATTGCCTGCGAGCACGTCGACATAGGTCAGCACTTTAGGATGATCGAGGCCTGAAATCTCGGGGACGCGGGGAAGCACGCCGGTCGCGATGATGATCTCGTCATATCCCTGCTCGCGTAGCATGTTGGCGTCGACCGTGGCGCCGAGAACCACCTTCACCTGTTTGAGTTCAAGCTGTCGCCTGTAATAGTCGATAAGGCCGTAAAACTCCTCCTTGCCGGGGACCTTCTTGGCCATGTTCAACTGCCCGCCTATTTCAGCGGCCTTGTCGAACAGCGTCACCCGGTGGCCTCGTTCCGCCGCGACAATCGCCGTGGACAGTCCCGCCGGACCGGCGCCGATGATTGCTATCGATTTTGGATCGCCCGTTTTTTCGTAGACAAGTTCGGTCTCGTTACAGGCCCGCGGATTGACCAGGCAGGTTGATGTCTTGAGCTGGAATGTATGGTCGAGGCAGGCCTGGTTGCAGGCGATGCATGGCGCGATTTCGTCGGCCCGGCCTTCCTGCGCCTTTTTGACAAAATATGCGTCGGCGAGAAATGGACGGGCCATGGAGACCATATCGGCGCAGCCGTCCGCCAGGACCTCTTCTGCGACCTCCGGCGTGTTGATGCGGTTGGAGGTGACAAGCGGAATGTTCACTTCGCCCATCATGCGTTTGGTGACCCAGGCGAAGGCGCGGCGCGGCACCGAGGTGGCGATGGTTGGAATGCGCGCCTCATGCCAGCCGATGCCGGTGTTGATGATGGAGGCGCCGGCCGCCTCTATCGCCTTTGCGAGCTGAACAACTTCCTCCCACGTCGAGCCGTCCGGCACGAGATCGATCATTGAAAGGCGGTATATGATGATAAAATCGTCGCCGACGGCGGCGCGGACGCGTTTGACGATTTCGATCGGCAGCCGCATCCGGTTGGCATAGGATCCGCCCCAGTCATCCTCCCGTTTGTTGGTATGGGTAACCAGGAACTGGTTGATGAAGTAGCCTTCCGACCCCATGATTTCGACGCCGTCATAGCCGGCTTCGCGGGCAAGCGTCGCGCAATTTGCGAAATCGGCGATCTGCTTCTCGATCCCCGCCTCATCTAGCTCAATCGGCGCGAAGGGAGAGATCGGCGACTTGACGCCGGACGCCGACACCGCGCCGGGATGGTAGGCGTAGCGCCCGGTATGGAGGATCTGCATGGCTATTCTGCCGCCTTCGTCGTGGACGGCGCGCGTCACGGGCAGGTGATGGGCGATTTCGACTGTTTCCGAGAGTTTGCCGGCATTCGGGAACGCCGAACCTTCGACATTCGGCGCCACGCCTCCGGTGACGATCAGGCCGACGCCGCCCCGGGCGCGCTCCGCGAAGTAGGCGGCGACACGATCATGCGCGCCACGGTCTTCAAGCCCGGTGTGCATCGATCCCATGAGGATGCGGTTCGGCAATGTTGTGAAACCGAGAGGGAGCGGCCTGAAGATATGCGGATAGTGCGACATTAAGACGTTTCCTGCTGGCTTTTTGCTTGCGATTTGAATGATTGTTCGTTCGTTGCCGGCGGCTTCCTGTCTGGGGCTTGCCGCTGTGCAATAGTCCCGGCCGGGATTGTCCATCCGCTGGCCGGGCGCTCCAGGATCTGAACTTCGATGATCCTCCCACCGATATCACTTCGTTGCGCGGCGCCGCCGGCGGCTGCCGGAAGCGGGTCTCATCACGCCGTCCGCAGTATAGCGGATCCTCGGCGATTCTGACCATCTTTCCCTGTTTGCGATAAGTGCGCTTAGCATTCGCCGCGCGGTGTCCGATGCGTTCTGCGCAGACGGCGAGTAGATGGCGTAACCGCTGTCGATCATTTGGCTGATGGACTCTTCCACCAACGCCTGATCGAATGTCGCGCTCAGCAGGTTCTTGATTTCGTCCCGCCGCAATGAGCCGTCCATCAGAGAGACGAGTTCGACATTAAGTTCTCCGGGCAGTTTGACCGATTTGCGCTTTCCGCGCAGCAGCACCTTTTTGCGGCTTACGTCGACTGCCCGAAAGTTGGGATTGATGGCGATGTAGTCCTCTGGGTCCTTGTATGAGTTTGCGTACAACATGGCATTGCCTCACTTGAGCGGCGCGATTGCGACAGCAATCGGAGGCTGCAGTTTGCCGGCGGTGGGAAACGACCAGTTTCCGTCGGTTGGTTGATGTTCTAGATGTCCGGGAGCGTCTCCTTTCCCCTTGCAAGTCGGTTGTTCATGTCTTGGTCCTTACTCACTTCCTTTATTCGATATCGGAGTCAGCAGCGGCGATATCAACCTGCATTTCATTACGATTGAGTAAGTTATCGACTGTTTCAAATGGCGGCGTCAGACAAAAAAAGCGCCCGCTGAAAACAGCGGACGCTTCAATATTCAGATCGTTTCCTGGATCAGAACCGGGTCAGCGTCAGCGCGCCGATCGCAGCGGTGGCTCTCAATCCAATGCTGCCGCTGACGCTAAGCGGAACAAGATTGATATTGTCCCGGAAGTTGCCGCCGAGCACATTCGCGCCGAGGCCCAGTCCGACTTCGGCGTTCGCCGACAGGCCGACATAGGTGCCGGACAATGTGCCGGGGCGCACCTGATGGCTTGGCGCGTAGACCGCCCATACGAGCTTTTCCTTGGCGGTGAAGCCGATATCGGCGCCGACCTTGGTCATCGAGCCCGCATAAAGTTCACGGCTTCCCTGACCTTCGAACCGGCACTGAAGGTCCTTGTGGGATCCAATGATCCAGCCGAAACTGCCGTCGTTGAGGCAGCTCAGGACACCGATCTTGACGAATCGTTCCTTGTAGGCTGGCGCAGGGGCGGGGGCTCCTCTGGTCATGTCTGCTGCCGAAACAATCGGCGCAGATGAAAATGCTGTTGTGATTGCAAGCGCGATTGCTGCGGCTGTTTTGCCTGGTTTCATCATGAGCTCCTTGTTGGCATGATTCTCGGACGCATTACCGGTTTTCAGGGTGGCTTGGGTTTTGCTCTAAACTTGGGCCGGATTGTGTTCAACTCGCAGTTCAATACACCTGTTCCAAAGAAACTGATTGTTGATACACTTATGCAACACTCACGGTCCATGCCGATAAATGCGATATGTGCTTTTTAGATTTGCAGGGTCGGCGACCGTTTCAGGATTGGGGAAAGACATTTTGGTCACGCCATACAGAGCCGGTGTCAATCCAGCCGAAGCAAAACCGACGGGAGGAAATTCGTGGTTCGCAACATATTCTATATAACGGCCGTGGCGGCGCTCGTCATTGTTGCTCTTCTGGCGCAACTGTGGGCGCCGTTCTGGTGGCTTCTCGTGATCGTCGTTCCGTTCGTGGCGCTCGGAATATTCGATATCCACTGGGCGCAACACAATGTTCTGCGCAACTATCCGGTCATCGGGCATCTTCGTTACGCGTTCGAGTTCATCAGCCCCGAGATCCAGCAATATTTCATCGAAAGCAATGAGAGCGGAAGACCCTACAACAGGCTGCAGAGACGTCTGGTGTACGCGCGCGCCGACGGCACGATTGAAACGCAGCCCTTCGGCACCCAATACGACATACTGGATGTGGGATTCAGAAGGGCGAGCCATTCCCTTGCGCCCAAGAAGGCCGATCCCGAATCCGCTCGGGTGCTTGTTGGCGGGCCGCAATGCCAGAAACCCTATTCAGCGTCTCGCCTGAACATATCCGCAATGAGTTTCGGAGCGCTCAGCCCGAACGCCATCCACGCGCTGAACGCCGGCGCCCGCCTTGGCAACTTCGCGCACAACACCGGGGAAGGTGGATTGAGCCCATATCATCTGGCGGGCGGCGGAGACATCTTTTTCCAGGTCGGGACCGGTTACTTCGGATGCCGTACAGTAGATGGTGATTTCGATCCGGACAAATTTGCGGAAAAGGCGAAGCTCGATGTTGTAAAGATGATCGAGATCAAGCTTTCACAGGGTGCAAAACCGGCGCACGGCGGCGTGCTCCCGGCGCCAAAGGTCGACAAGGAAATTTCGGAAATTCGCGGCGTTCCGATGGGCAAGGACGTGATCTCGCCTCCCGCGCACAAGACATTCTCGACACCGGAGGGTTTGCTGGATTTCGTGGTGCAACTGCGCGAGCTCAGCGGCGGCAAGCCGGTCGGTTTCAAATTGTGCATTGGTCGCAAACACGAATTTATGGGGATCGTCAAGGCGATGCTGAAGACGGGCAACCTCCCGGACTTCATCACGGTTGATGGCGCGGAGGGCGGCACTGGCGCTGCGCCGGTCGAGTTTACCGACCGGTTGGGCGTGCCTATCGACGAGGGGCTTCACTTTGTCCATTCCTGCCTCGTCGGAGCGGGTGTGCGCGACAAGATCCGCATCATCGCCAGCGGCAAGATAGTCACAGGATTTGACATGATCGAAAAGATCGCGCTCGGCGCCGACATGTGCAACATGGCGCGTCCGATGATGTTCGCCCTGGGTTGCATTCAGGCCGTGCGCTGCAACACCAACACCTGTCCATCGGGGGTAGCCACCCAGGATCGCAAGCGCGCCCAGGCCGTCGATATCAATTTGCGCCAACACAGGGTCGCCAGTTTCCACAAGGCGACGATCGAGAGTTTCCTTGACCTGATTGGCGCGATGGGGCTCGAAAAACCATCTGATCTCGATGCGTCGGCAATCCACCGGCGCGTCGCCGACGAGACAGAGCGCACAATCACCCAGATACAGGAAACCCTGGATCCGGATGAGCTTCTGGGCGACAATGTGCGGCCGGCGTTCGCGGATCACTGGCGGCGCGCCAGCGCCGAAGCTTTCTGAGGAGTGTATTTGGTGTTGCGGCGAAAGTGGTCCCTGGGCGCAGAGCGAATGGCCGACGCACGGACAAGGTGCGATGGCTGAAAAAACAGTCGAGATCGCGATTATCGACGACCATGAGATGTTCGCCGACGGTTTGTCGCACTTGCTCGCCGACATGGACGATACGTATCGCTGCACCGTTTTCAACTCGCCGCTGGACGCAATCGAGGTTCTGGCCGACGGCGGATTGTTCGATCTGATCATTTCAGATCTCATCATGGAAAACCTGAACGGAATCGCCTTCGTCAAGGCGCTCAGGTCGCGAGGGTTCAAGATGCCGGTGCTTATCGTGTCGGGGGTCCACACTGCCCCGCCGGTGGAGGAGGCGCTACGGCTGGGCGCCCAGGGCTTCATTCCAAAAACCGCGACCCAGGCAATGTTGTCGGATGCGCTCGATACGGTATTCGCCGGAGAGACTTACTTGCCGCCGCAATTATGGGATCTTTTCGAGCAGGACCGCTATGCCATGCGTGGCGGCAACGCCGTACAGCCCGATTCACAGTTGAGCGAGCGCCAGATCGAAGTCCTGAACCTGATTGCCGACGGCCATTCCAACAGGGAAGTCGCCTACGCGCTGAACATCAGCGAGAATACGGTAAAATCGCATCTCAAGCACATTTTCAAGGTCTTGAATGTCGGGACGAGGGCGGCCTGTATCCGGCGCGCGCAGCAGACCGGCCTCATATCATGATGTAACGACCGGCTATTCCGCCGCAAGGCTCGAAGCCGATGCGGCAAGCACGGCCTCGTGCAGTTTTCTGTTGGAATGGGGCGCATCGAGCACGGTCGTGCGGTCCAGGTCAGGCGGCGGTCCGTCGCCTTCATGGCGCAGGACGATCGCAGGAATCGTCGACGACATTTCAGAGCGCAGGCTGACCACGGTTTCACCGGTTTTCTCCGGGCCGTCCAGACTGACGATAGCGACATCGGGCATCGATCCGGTCGTTCGAATGATACGGAACGCCTCTTCTGCGTTGCCGCTGCAATAGACCTCGCATTGCCATTCCGACAGCGTTCTGGAGATGTCTTCGCGCAGCATCTTGTCCGGGGTGATGACGAGCAGACGCTTTCGCAAAGGTTCAAGACTTGGGTAGGGCGCCGGCAGTCTCGCGGTTTCGGCGTGATTCGGGGGCAGCCGGAAACTGAAGCGTGTGCCCGCGCCGGGCGCGGATCGGAAATCCATCTCGATATCCAGCAGTTCGCACAGCCGTTTGACAATGGAAAGTCCGAGCCCCAGCCCCATATCGCTCCCGCGGCCCGGGGCGCCGAGTTGCACATAGTCCTTGAAAATAGCCACATGCTTGTCCGACGGGACGCCCGGGCCTGTGTCGGCGATCGAAATCACGGCCTGGTTTCCGAAGCACTCCACGCCGATGTCTATCCGGCCGCGCGAAGGCGTGAACTTGACGGCGTTGGACAGTACATTGCGCAGGATCCTTTCAAGCAACGTTGCGTCGGTATAAACGGTGCATGGTTCGAGTTCGGTGTTCAAATTCAGGGATTTCCTGCGCGCTTTGATGCTGATTTCATCGACAAGACGTTCGATCAGATCGCTCAGGTCGATCTCCGTTGGCCGTGGCATGATGGTGGCTGCGTCTATGCTTGAAATGTCGGTCAGGCCTTCAAGCAGATTTTTCATGCTTCTCCAGCTGTCTTCGATCTTCGCCAGCAATTCACGCTCTTCCCGGTTCTTGAGCAGACGTCGAAGGGAAGCGATGAAATTGCCCTGCGCTTCGAGCGGCTGCGCCATGTCGTGGCTGGTCGCGGCGAGAAAGCTGCTTTTATACTCGTTGACACGCTGGATGGCGTCGCGTTGTTGCTGCAGCTGTGAGAGAAAAAGCTGGTTCTCGAGTTGCGCCCGTATTTTCCTGTAGCGGTTTTGACTGATCACCCTGACGGAATAACTGATAATCAGGATCAGCAGCAGCGCGACTGCGGCGACCGCCGATGACTGGATGCTTCCGTGCATCAGCATGGCAAAACCGAAAGGCGCGAGCCCCGTGGCGAGCAACACAATATATGAGCGGTAGAAGTCTCCGAGAACAAGAATCGCTGCAATGACGTAGCAGGAAAGCAGCAGAAACGATGATGTCAGGGAATAATTCGATGTGGGATCGGCCAATATCGCGATGCCAACGCCCCAGGCGAACCCCGAAATGCCTGCATTGCAAGTGTGTAGAAATTGGTAACTTTCGATATTCCCGCTGTTGAATGGAAACGTGCGCTGTGCAAGCACGTAGAGCATCGGGGGAATGCAGCACAGGAAGATGACCAGCCACCAGGTTATGATTTCCGGAACCGTATTCGAGAATGCAAAAAAAATCGCTGCAATAGAAGCGAACACGATGGATGTCGCGACGGATATCGGAGCGCGCCGGGCCAGCTGCTCCATGATCGCAATTTTAACCTGTATTTCATCAATCGAATTTTGCAAGCTGATTCCAAATCGTGACTACAAACAATGCGACTAGACAATCAAAATCGTAAGCAAAAAAATATTCTTACTAGCGATTCAACCGAAACACCTGTTTTGTCAATTTTTTTTTACCAAACAATCAACCTGCCTATGCATGGTTGTCCTAATATATTGTGTGAAACCAACACTATAGATGTGGCGACAGAGATCCCATCACCCGTTCGGGTGATTGCGTCAGTCGCAATGGTTGCATAATCTCCGGGCTGCTTGAGACCTTGGGAGGAAAGGTTTTCGGCGAAATTGGATGCGGATTTTTCTGATTAGCCGGTTACCAAAATTTCTTCGTATGGTTGAAGGAAACGTGATCTGTCCCTGATAGCGGAATACAACGCATCGGGGAAAAATGTTTTGAGTGTGACCCATGTCGCCCGGGTTGCATCAAAAGGGAAAGCGGGGCCAGAAGTTCCGCCTCAACGGATGGCTGCCGCTTTCCCCCTCTTCTTTCATCACCGAATCGATTTTCCGCACTGCGTCGCCGGCGAATGTCAATTCTGTACGTTCAGCCGGGAAATGCTCAGGATTTGACCCTGAGCATTTGGGGGTCATAGAGCACATCGAGCGTGACTGCGCATGGAACCCGCTCCGTTGCGATTTCCAGTTCGTATTCGCCCGAAAGCACAAAGTCGGCGTCGACGCCCTCGGGATTGCGGACATAGCCATATCCGATCGGCGTTTGCAGGTGATGGCCGAAACCGCCGGACGTCAGCCAGCCGACGCGTTCGCCATTTCGGAAAATCGTCTCGCGTCCGAGCAGGATAATTTCGGGGTCATCGACGGTGAAACAGGCCAGCATTTTGCGAACACCTTCCGAACGCTGTTTCTCGATTGCCCGGCGACCTTTGAAGTCAATGTTCTTCCTGAGTTTGACGGCCCACCCGAGACCAGCTTCCAGCGGAGTGTGATCGGGGCCGATATCCGAACCCCATGCACGGTATCCCTTTTCCAGGCGCAGTGATTCGATCGCCCTGTATCCGGCATTGCGCAGACCATGAGGTTTGCCTTCCCCCTGCAGCGCCTCGAATACGGCGATAGCGTATTCTGACGGAATGTGCAGCTCCCATCCGAGTTCTCCGACATAGGTCACGCGCAGCGCCATGACGATCGCGCCTGCAATTCCGATTGACCGAACCTTGCCGAAGGGGAAGGCGTCGTTGCCGATATCGGCTTTGGTGACGGCTTGCAGGATATCCCTCGATTTAGGTCCCATCAGCGACAGCACCGCATAGGCCGACGTCACGTCAACGAGCTGCGCGTTCACTCCGTCGGGGATATTGCGCCTGATCCAGTCGAAGTCGCGGGTGGCGAAGCCCGTGCCGGTGACGATATAGAATTCGTCCTGAGCGATGCGCGCAACCGTAAGGTCGCATTCTATGCCGCCGTGATCATTGAGCATCTGGGTATAGGTCAACGAACCGACGGGCTTTGCGACGTCATTGGCGCAGATCCAGGAAAGCGCCGCCTCCGCATCGGGGCCGACCAGCTTGAATTTCGCGAACGAACTCTGGTCGAAGAGCACCGCATCCGTGCGCGCGGCTTCATGTTCCCTGGCGACGGCGCCAAACCAGTTCTGGCGACCGAAACTGTAAACGTCTCGCGGTTCTTCGCCCGCGGCGAGGTCGGCGAACCAGTTTGGCCGCTCCCATCCAAGCTTTTCTCCGAAACACGCGCCTGCGTCTTTCATCTGGCTGTAGAGCGGCGATCGACGACACGGCCGTCCCGAACTGTTCTCCTCGTGGGGCCAGGCCATGGTGTAGTGCTTGCCATAGGCCTCGAGTGTTCGCGTGCGCACCCAGTCCGTGTCGAAATGCGGTCGTCCAAAGCGTCGGATATCGACCGGCCACAGGTCGTAGGGCGGCTCTCCCATCGTCACCCATTCGGCCAGGGCTTGCCCGGCGCCGCCACCGGCGGCGATGCCGAAAGCGTTGAAACCCGCGCCGACGAAGAAGTTCCCCAGCTCGGGGGCTTCGCCGAGAATGAAATTGCCGTCCGGGGTAAAGCTCTCCGGCCCGTTGACAAGTTCCTTGACGCCCGCCGTTTCCAGAGCCGGAACGCGTCCGAGCGCCAGTTCCACCATCGGCTCGAAATGGTCGAAATTCGAATCGAGCAGCGTGTAGTGGAAATCCTCGGGGATGCCGTCTATCGCCCAGGGGATTGGATTGGACTCATATCCGCCCATGACGAGCCCGCCGACTTCCTCCTTGTAATAGGTCAGTCTGTCCGGGTCGCGCAAAGTCGGCAGGCTGTTCGTTACGCCCTCGATCGGTTCGGTCACCATGTACTGGTGCTCGACCGACACCAGGGGCACGTTGACGCCGACGGTGGCAGCCAAGGTGCGCGTCCACTGTCCGGCGCAGCAGATCACCTTTTCGCACGCGATCGCGCCTTTATCGGTCTCCACGCCGACAACCTTGCCGTCGCGCGTCAGGATCTTCAGAACCTTCGTGTCCTCGAAGATCGAAACGCCGGACATGCGCGCGCCCTTGGCCAGCGCCTGGGTTATGTCGTACGGATTCGCCTGGCCGTCAGTCGGCAGGAAAGCGGCGCCGACGACATCGGAAATGTCCATGATCGGCCACAGGTCCTGCGCTTCGCGCGGTGTGAGAAGCTGCATTTCCAGGCCGAAGGAATGCGCGGTCGTCGCCTGTCGTTTGACTTCCGTCCAGCGTTCCTTGTTGCAGGCAAGACGCAGGCCGCCATTCATCTTCCACCCCGTGGCCTGTCCGGTTTCGGCCTCCAGAGACTTGTAGAGTTCCACGGAATTGCCCAGCATCTGGGTGATGTTGGCGCTCGAGCGCAACTGGCCGACGAGGCCCGCGGCGTGGAAGGTCGTGCCGGAAGTCAGCTTCTTGCGCTCCAGCAGAACGGTGTCGGTCCAGCCGAGTTTCCCCAGATGATAGGCTGTCGAACATCCCACGATGCCGCCGCCAATGATCACGGCCCTGGCCGAAGTTGGAAAGTCAGCCATTGTCAGTCGTTCCTCATCTTGTTTCTGTCTCAGCCCAACTTGCTTCGAAACGGGCAAGATTTTCATGGGTGTAGGCCGCATAGTCGAAATCGATGCTCGAATGGATTTCCGAGACCATCGACCACATTGTCTCGCGAAGCAGCGAGGCGCATTTCATGGCCTGGTAGCTGTCGCGAAGCGCGTCTGTCACAGCCGCTTCGAAATAGGTTTCGAGCAGCCAGTCTTCCTGCATGGGCGATAGCCCGTTGTTCGAAGCCAGGCCGCCAAGGTCGAACAGCGGTGAATTGAACCCGGCGTAATCCCAGTCGATCAGCCAGATACGGTCGCCGTCGTCGATGAAATTCGCGGGCAGGAGGTCATTATGACCATAGACGAGCGTCACAGGGCCAACCCGTTCCTCCAGACGCTCTGCGCGTTTCATCAACATCGGCAGCAGATCCGTGTGGGGACTTTCGCCTTCGGCGATCGTCGCCGCATAATCGCGTAGAACGTGAAAGACCCAGAATGCGAGCGCCGGGCCGCGCAGATGTTTGGGGATTTCGCGGTGGCATTGTGCGATCACCGGAACGATGCGCTCGAGCACGGGTTGCCGGCGCACGTCTTCTTCCGACAGTGTTTTGCCCTCGACGAAGTCAAGTACAAGGGCGCCCGCCTCGGCATGATGAACCGCCGGCGAAATGCCCGCAGCATGCGCGGCGCGGCTGGCCGCCAGCTCGTTGAAACGCATTACCTGGTGGATGGGAATGTCCTCGCCGATGCGAACGACAAACCGGCGGCCTGCGTCTTCGACGACGAAATTGGTGTTGGTAATGCCGCCGTCGAGCGGCGTCGGGTCAACCGGTCCGCTCCAGCAGGCAAGCGATGCTGCGCGGTCTCTGGGAGAAATCATCGGGCCTCCTCCAGTCCGAGCCGCTTCCTTGCCCGCGCGGCGCCGGCGGCGATCATCCGGTCGGCGATGATGGCGATGAAGGCGATCGACAGGCCGGCGACGATGCCGCGGCCGGTGTCGGCCTTGGTCAGCGCGATATAGACTTCCTGGCCGAGTTCGCGCGTGCCGACGAGCGCGGTGATAACCAGCATGGAAATCGCAAGCATGAGCGTCTGGTTAATGCCGAGCATGATTTCCGGCAGCGCCAGCGGCAACCGGATGCGCCACAGCAATTGTCGCCGCGTGCAGCCGGAGACGATACCGGCCTCGATCAGTTGCGGATCGACTGACTTGATGCCGTGCGAGGCGTACCGGACGGCCGGCGCGAGCGCGTAGAGAACGACCGCTATCATCGCCGAAAAGTCCCCGACGCGAAACAGCATGACGACAGGGATGAGGTAGACGAAGCTCGGCAATGTCTGCAGCGTGTCGATGACGGCGGCCACGATGCGGTCGGCGCGTTTGTGCTGGGCCGACCAGATGCCGATCGGAATGCCGATCAGGCTTGCGATGATAACCGACACGCCAACCAGGTAGACGGTCACCATCGCCTTGTCCCAGAGATCGTTGACCAGGATGAAGAGCGACATCAGAAAAACCAGGAGAGCCAGCCGCCAGCGGCCGAGCCGCCAACCCGCGAATGTCAGCAACGCAATCACCCAGGGCCAGGGAAGGCCGAGCAGAAAACGCTTCACAGGCACGAGGAAAGTCACCAGCATGAAGGTCTTCACGGCTTCGATCTGATCGAAGAAATTGACGTTGATATATTCCACGAGCTTCGACCAGAAGTCTCCGGTCGTGAGCCACAATTCCCGCGGATAGGTTTGCAGCGCCGGCAGAAAGAGACCTGCCAGGCCTGTTCCAAGCGCCACGAGGAGACATGTCGTGATCCACGGATGACGACGGACCGGACTGGCGGGCAGGGCGGAATGATCGGGTGGATTGCGGTCTGCGAAGGCCTGGCTCAGACGGTCGAGCGCGATCGCCAGGACAACAATGGCGACGCCTGCCTCAAGGCCGCCGCCGATATCGAGCCGGCGCAGCGACGTCAGCACGTCGTAGCCCAGGCCGCCAGCGCCGATCATCGACGCGATGATCACCATGTTGAGCGAGAGCATGATGACCTGGTTGACGCCGACCATCAGGCTGCGGTTTGCGGCGGGAACCAGGACTTTCCACGTCATTTGCCGGTTCGTGCAGCCGGCCATCAGTCCGAATTCGCGGATTTCCTCCGGAACCGATTTCAGCGCCAGCGTCGTGATGCGAACCATGGGCGGCATGGCGTAGATGATGGTTGCGAGCAGGGCGGCTACCGGGCCGAAACCGAATAGGAACAGGATTGGCACCAGATAGGCGAAGATCGGCACCGTCTGCATGAGGTCGAGCACCGGCGAAATCGCCAGATTGAACCAGCGCCAGCGATAGGCGAGGATCCCGAGGAGGAGGCCGCCAGCGACCCCGATCGGCACGGCGATCAGGATGGATGACAGCGTCACCATTGCGCTTTCCCACTGGCCGAAAATCGCCAGGTAAAGGAAACACGCCGCAACGAACAGACCGAGCCACAGATTGCGCGCATAGTACCCCATGGCGAACACCGTGACGATGACGGCGATCCAGCTGAAAGGCGGCAGGAGTTGCACGGCGTTGTCGCCGAATCCCTCGACCCAGCCCGTCACCAGCATGGATTTGACGAGCAGATAGGGCTGCTCGATCAGCCAGGAGATCGCGCGCGTGAACTGGGTGAAGGTGAACAGGCCGAATGTGGCGCTGTTGACAAGCCAATCCATGAAATCCGAAATATCGTCCTTGATCGGAAAGCGGATTGCACGCGGCGTGTCCATGAGCCATCGCATGTCATGGGCGCGCGACCAGCTCTTTGCGTGTTCGGCCAGAAACAGCGATATGGCGAAGGCCCCGATCCAGAACCAGCCGGAAGGACTGATGGCGCGCAAGAGCCGCATCGCTCAGCGCTCCCGTCCAATCAGGACGTCTACAATGGCGCGCCCATCGATGACGCCGATCCGGTCGCCGTTCGCATCGACCACCGCAAAAGGCAGGCCCGCTGATTCAACGCGGTCGGCGATGTCCTCGATACCGGCGCCGGCGGGAACCTCGCCGGCCAGTTCCGTCCCGTCGGCCGCCGGCTGCGCGATCGAACCCGCGGTCAGCACTTTGGCGCGCGGAATGTGTCTGGTGAATTCCCGAACATATTCAGACGCCGGCTCGAGCACGAGTTGTTCAGGCGTCGCGGTCTGGATGATCAGGCCATCCTTCATGATGGCGATCCGGTCGGCAAGCCGGATCGCTTCGTCGAAGTCATGGGTGATGAACACGATCGTTTTCTTCAGAACCGACTGAAGGCGCAGGAATTCGTCCTGCATTTCGCGCCGGATCAGTGGATCAAGCGCGGAAAACGGTTCGTCGAGAAACCAGATCTCGGGTTCGACGGCGAGCGAACGGGCGATGCCCACGCGCTGCTGCTGCCCGCCCGACAATTCGCGGGGGAAGTAGGATTCTCGGCCCGCCAGTCCGACGAGATCGATCACCTCGCGCGCGCGTTTTTCGCGTTTTTCGCGGTTCACGCCCTGGACTTCCAGCGGAAAGGCGACGTTTCGAAGGACGTTGAGATGCGGCAGCAGGGCGAAATGCTGAAACACCATACCCATCTTGTGACGGCGTATGTCGATCATTTTGCGTTCGCTGGCCTGCAGCAGATCCATGCCTTCAAACAGCACTTCGCCGGCTGTGGGCTCGATCAGTCTGGAAAGGCACCGCACGAGCGTTGACTTGCCGGATCCCGACAAGCCCATGATGACGAAAATCTCGCCCTGGCGCACGTCGATCGAGGCTTCGCGCACAGCGCCGACGAGCCCCGCCTCGTTCAGCTTGGATGAGTCCGGTTTCGGATGATTTTTCAGAAAGGTTTCGGCGCCGTCACCGAAGAGCTTCCACACATTGCGGGCGGAGAGTTTGACAGCTTCGTCGCTCATTGCGCACTTTCGGACAACGCAGTGGTTTCAGTGAGGCGATAATAGCGGAAAAGCGCCGCCGGGCGGAAACTCTCAGTCTGTACCGCCCGGCGGCTCGGCTTTTTACTCTATCCAGGCTTTCCAGGTGTCTTCGTTGTTGTTCATCCATTCGGCGACAACAGCGTCGAGATCCTTGCCTTCGAGATCGACAGCGGCGACCATCGCGCCCATGTCCTCATTGGAAATCTTGAACTTCGTGATGGCGTCATGCGCGCCCGGCCACTTGTCCTTGACGCCCGACCACGCGACTTTCCAGATCGGGCCGCGCGGCTTGCCGCAGTCATAGGCCATGTCCGGATTGACGCCCCAGGACGGGTCGTCATAGCAGGCGGCTTCATATTTCGGGAACTCGACCCACTCGCCTGCGAATTTCACCGGAGCCCAGTGCGGGGCGTAGACCCAGAGCAGGATCGGCGCCTGGCGCTGATAGGCGGACTCCAGTTCAGCGAACAGCGCGGCGTCGGTTCCGGCGTGAACCACTTCGTAGTCGAGGTCCAGCGCTTCGGCGCGTTCGTCGTCGAACCCGCCCCAGGTGACCGGGCCGCCGAGATAACGTCCGCTTGGCGCGGTTTCCGGCGTCGAGAAGTCTTCCGCGCAATCATTGAGCGCTTCCCAGTTGGGCAGTCCCGGGCAGACGTCTTTCATATAGGCCGGGAACCACCATTCCTCGATCGCCTGCATGCCGGTCTCGCCGAGATTCTCGACATTGCCGGTGGCGGTGGCTTCGTCCATAGCCTCGCGGCCGGTGGTTTCCCAGATTTCCATGGCGACATGCAGGTCGCCGGTCTTCAGACCCGCAAACTGTGCGATGTAATCCGCCTGGACGTAGTCGACATTGTAGCCGGCCTTCTTGAGCACTTCGCCCATGATGTTTGTCGTGATCAACTGGCCGGTCCAGTCGTGGAGCGTCAACTTGATCGGCTCTTCGGATTCCGCTGCAAGCGCCGGACTGGCCGAAAGGCCGATTGCCAGCGCGCCTGCGAATGCGGCACCGAGAAAATGCGTCTTGAGCATCGAATTCCCTTTCCTGTTCCCCTGGAAGTCGGGGCGCCGCCGTCGGCCTCGTCAACGGCCGGTCGTGCGTCCGACCCGCTCAAGCTTGGTCAAAATGGGAGACGAGTCAACTGAATTTGTGCGTTAATGTGGGAATATGTGGTTTTTTGTTGTAATTGCGTTCAGAAAAATTGGATAATGTGGGATATCGGTAGAAACGCGGTAGCCATGGCCAACCATTCGACACAGCGACAGATGGAGATATTGGAGGAGCTGCGGCTCTCTGGCTCGATCCGTATTCAGGATCTGGCGCGCCGTCTCGACGTTTCCGAGGAAACGATCCGCCGCAATGTGCGCCAGATGGCGGCCTCCGGCGTGGTGCGCAAGGTGCATGGCGGCGTCCATCTTCAGGAGGACGCGCTGCAGGAGCCCAGTTTCCAGCAGCGCATGGGCGAGCAGCGGGAAGCGAAGCAGCGCATCGCCCGCCACATCGCCAACATGATCGGCAATGGCGATTCGCTGATGCTCGACATCGGCTCCACCACGGCCTATGTCGCCCAGGCCCTCAAGCGTCACAGCGATCTCTTCGTCGTCACCAATTCGCTCAGCGTTGCGAATACCCTGGCGACGCGCAACAACAACCGCGTCTTCATGGCCGGTGGTGAGTTGCGGGGCCATGACGGCGGAAGTTTTGGCATCGAGGCGATGAATTTCGTTCGACAATTCTCCGTACGATATGCCATCCTTTCCGCGGCGGCGATCAATGCGCCGACGGGTTTCATGCTTATGGATCTCCAGGAAGCGGAATTCACCCGCGTCATCATGCAGCGGGCGCAAATGCGTATTGTCGCAGCCGATGCGACCAAGTTCGGCAAGACAGCTCCGGTGCGCATCACCGATCCGTCGCGCATGGACATGCTTGTCACCGACCGTGACCCGCCAAGTGATCTTGCGGCGTCCTTGAGAGAAAACGAGATAGATATCCAGATTGCCGACTGACGTGAAAAACGACCTTTCTCTTTATCTTGAAGAGGCGCTGCGCATTTCGTCAGAGGCGGGCGCGGGCGCCATGCCCTATTTCCGCAAACCGCTGGACGTCATCTCGAAGGAGGACGATTCCCCGGTCACGATCGCCGACAGGCGGACAGAGGAACTGATCCGTCAAAGGCTTTCGGAAAGGTTTCCGGATTGCGGCATTCTGGGCGAGGAATTCGGGACCGTCAGGGGCGACAGCCGGATGCTGTGGATCGTCGACCCGATCGACGGGACCAAATCCTTTATTTCAGGCATGCCGTTGTTCAGCGTGCTCGTTGCGCTGTTTGACCAGAAGAAGGGGCAATCGGTGCTCGGGGTCCTGACCTTTCCGGCAGTCGGAGAGCAATATGCCTCAACTGTGGGGCAGGGCGCTTGGTTCGGCGAGCATGGCCTGAATACGGCCGAAAGCAAGCCGCTTTCCAAAGCGATGGTCTACGTCAACGAGGGCGACCGGATTCTCGCGCGCGAAGACGATCTCCTGAGCCGACTGAACGCGCACTGCGGCGTCATGCGGTTTTCCTACGACGCCTATTCCTACTGCCTGCTTGCCGGCGGACATGTCGACGCCGTGGTCGATTATGGTTTGAAACCCTATGACTACATGGCGGCCGTTCCGCTGGTCGAGGAAGCCGGCGGCGTAATCACTGACTGGCAGGGCAAGCCGCTGACGCTCGAATCCGACGGCAGGGTCGCTGCGGCCTCCTGTCCTGCCGTGCATGAGGAACTGCTGCAGGTCCTGTCAGTCGACAGGGTGGCGTTTCTTTAGGCTATGCCGCGCGGCGAATGTCATCCGCGAGCGCAACCATAGTGCCAGTTGGTTCGGCGCGTCTTGCTGTAGGAGTGTAGATCACAGCCTGGCAATTCGTGTTCTATAGCCGATGGAGTGACAAGACATGACAGCAGGTATCCTTGCGTATGGTTCATTGATACCTGATCCGGGTAGGGAAATCGAAGAAGCCGCAGTCGATGTAAAGGACGGTGTTGTTACGCCCTTTAACGTCGAATTCGCTCGTAAAAGCGTTGGAAGGAGAGGGGCGCCGACGCTAGTTCCGGTCGAGGACGGGCAGCCTGTCAATGCAAAAATTTTTATCTTGAACGTCGGTGTGGCTGAGGCCGCAAATCGACTGTATCGGCGCGAGAAAAATGCTGTTGGTGGCGGAGAATCTTATGTCCACAGCGATGACCCTGGCAGGAATACGATCGTAGTTGCACGACTGATAGATTTTGAAGGGATTGAAGAGGTTCTATACACTAGATTGGCCGCCACAATTGAACCGCTTACCGCCCGTGACTTGGCAAGTTTGGCAATAGCCAGTGCAACAGGCCGTCACGATGGTCGAGACGGCGTCACGTACCTCAAGGATGCGATAGAAAACGGAATTTCAACGCGGTTGACGCCTGATTACCGTAGCGAAGTCTTGCGTCAGACTGGAACGAATTCTCTGGAGGCGGCTTTGGCGGTGGCTCGCGGTAAATGACATGGACGTTAAAGGTTTCCTCGATCTCAGGCTAAAGTTTATCCGTGACTTCTACGATACGGCTGCAGCTCCGTTCAATGACGTAATGGAAAAGATCGGCGCGGGGGAGGCACCCTACGAACCGCCATACAGCGAGGACGAAGAACCTCCTTATTTGTCCGAATGGATCAATGCGCAATCAGGTCTGGATGTATTAGGCCGCGCATGTGTTTCAATGTTGTCAGCTTCTTTGAAGCTATACTTCAAGACTTGGGAAGTGGAACTCGATATCACCTGGCAAGATGGCGAGCGGAAGAAGCTCTTTAAAAACGGTTTCCTCTGGGGGTATATACACGCGTATACGGAAGTGCTTGGACTGAACTGGGACAAATGTCCTGCTGATCTCGATATCCTCGAACAGGTCACTCTGGCGCGGAATCGCGACCAACACCCTGAAACGATTTCTAAAATGGACGTCGATTATGCGCCTGCCGACACGAAGAAACATCCTTCCCTATTTTTTGTCACAGAATGGGAACAAAGGGCGTATCAGGACAGTGATCTTGCAGGAATTACCTGGCTTAATCCTTCGGTTCATGTCTCACGGGAAGCGCTTTGGCAGGCTATCGACGAGGTCGCGAAACTGTCCGGATGGCTTTAGGAGAGGATACTCCGTTCTCGCTACGGTTAGAGACTACCCTTTAATTTGATTTTGCTTTTAACCGCGCGTGGGATCGCAGGCGATGGCCGAAAGCTTATAGGACTCGGTTCGCAAGAGTCCGGCGCTGTGGGCATTGCAGACACAGATACATCGGCCGAATCCGATTTCTTCTCTCTATTTTCAACAAGGAAAAACGCACTGCTTCAAGACAGAAAGGGATGCGGCCAAGCCTGTTCTGTTCGTTGAAGAAAATGGCTTGGATGGATTCTTGTGCTGATCACGTTTTTGGGCATTTATCATAATCAAGCCTCACGTTCAGAGGCTCGTCGTCCCAGAAAGCGGCTTGATTTCGGGCGTGAGTCGATGTTGCCTTAGAGGATGTTGAAACCGATGACCGCCACAGCGGTCAAATCATGCCAAATTGCATCATGTATCGGTCAATTTCTATTGAGGGATAATCTTTCAGCAGGCCAGGGCGTCTCGGCGACCGGCGTTACGGGACCCGTGCCGTCGAACCACCGACGGAGGTTTTCAAGTTGCAGGCGGCCCATGGCGTTTCTGGTGTGCTTTGAAGCCGATCCGATGTGCGGCAGCAAAACGACGTTGTCCATTGCCTTCAACGCTGCCGGCACATTGGGTTCGTCGGCGAAGACGTCGAGCCCCGCCGAATGGATCGTTCCGTCCTGCAAGGCCTTGACCAGGGCTTCTTCGTCGACGGTCGAGCCCCGGCCGACATTGATGAAGGTTCCGTCGCTGCCGAGAGCTTCCAGAATTTCCGCGTTGACGGCCTTGTGCGTCGCGCCGGTCGCAGGCAGCACCGACAGCAGAATATCGCTGTGCGAGGCGATGTCCTTCAGTGAACTGAAATAGGTGTAGGGCAGGTCCGGCTTTTCGGTTCGGCCATAATAGGAAATGCCGAGCCCAAATGCCTCCGCGCGCTTCGCGACCGCCTTGCCGATGCGTCCAAGACCCAGAATGCCCAGCTTCTTTCCCCTCAGGGTTCCGTGCGACAGCGGATAGGGAGACTGCGTCCAGTTGCCGGCCCTGACCCAGCGATCGGATGAAGCAATTTCGCGAACAGTAGCGATCATGAGGCCCATCGCCAGATCGGCGACTTCGTCGGTCAGAACATCCGGGGTATTCGTCACCATGACGCCCAGCCTGGCCGCGTGAACTGCATCGACATTGTCGTAGCCGACCCCGAAATTGGCGATGATCTCGAGCTTTGGAAACCTGTCCTGTAAGGCGCTGTCCACCAGTCCTCCGCCGCAGGCGAGGCCGCGTACGCCAGTCGCCACGGACTGGAGAAAGGCTTCGCGATCGGCGTCTGGCGGGATCTCGCGCAGATCGAATTCAGCCTGCAAGCCCTCCGTGACAACCGGCATCAGTTTTCCAAGCGCCAGTATCTGAGGCTTCGGCATGTGAGGATCTCCGTCTGCTGGACAACAGACCCGCTTATAGCGGCAAGCGTCGCCGCGTCAAAGGTGCTGGCGCATGCTTTCGGGCCACTTCTAATGCAGAGGCGCAAGCGTTATGCTAACCCGGATCGGGAAGGGATGGCGCTCATGCAAATTTCAATGATGCTCATAGGCGTTTTCGCCATCTTTATTCCGGCGCTCATCCTGCCCGGGCCGGATTTTATCGCCGTCGTGCGTTCGTCCATGACGGGCGGTACGCGGTCTGGCCTGCTGACCACGCTCGGCGTCTCGATCGGCCTTGGCCTATACGCCACGCTCAGCCTGGTCGGCCTGTCGGCCATCCTCGTCGAATACCAGTGGTTCGCCTGGACTGTCAGGGTTCTCGGCGCCTGTTATCTGATCTATCTCGGCATCCGGCTGTTGTTCGCCCGTCCGCAGGACCTGGAGGTGGCTGACCGCCCGGACGAGAAGCGCACCAATCCGTTGCTTTTCGGTTTTCTGGTCACGATGACCAATCCCAAGGCCGTGGTGCTTTTTACCAGCGTGTTCGCAACGGCAGTCACCGCGCAAACGCCTGACTGGGCGATGGCGTTGATGGTCGGTCTCGTCTTCGCCAGCGCATTGATCTGGTACTCGATCGTCAGCCTGTTCATGTCGTCACTGCCGGTGATCAGCGGTTTCCGCCGCTCTCGTCATTGGATCGAACGCGCCGCGGGGGTATGTTTCGTTGCGATCGGCGGGCGTATTCTCGGCGATGCTCGCAGCCCGGTGTCTGTTTGAGCGGTCATTCGAGGCCGAACATGGCCTTCCAGTTCCCGATCGTCATGCCCTCGCGGTAGTCCTTCTGCATGTCGGGGTCGAGGACTTCCACCAGGATCCGGTTTTCCAGCCATATCTCGATACACCGGAACGGCCCGCGATCGCACAGGCGCGACAGCCAGCCTTCGCGCTTCGCCGCAGCAAGGATCTCGTCGGCGGTAAGCGGTGAGCCGAACGCTGCATGAACGAAGGAATGGTTTCGATCCGGCTGGCCCGAATAGCATTCAATCCGGTCTGGACCGGCTTTGAGGCGGTGTCCGTTTGGATAGACCTCGATTGCCGAGCCGTCGTCCGCGCCCGAAAATGCGATCCAGGAATCCGGAAATGGTGGAAAGGGCAAGGCCTCGCCGCCGAGAAGCGTCGCAAGCAGCATTGCGACCCGTTGCGGCTCTTCCGCATTCAGGGAAAGATGTTTCAGAGACAATTCTACATCCTTCCTTCGAACGTCGAGCCTTTTGTTTTGGAACGATCGCCTGTTCGATCCGTTACCTAAATCAAGTCCGGTCTTCGTGCCGCACTGCGAAAAATCCCGTTGCGAAGTGATATTTGTTTGTGACAGGATAATCATGTTAGCGTTGGGGAACACAACAAAATACAGGGCCGGAACAGCCAGAAGGGAAGTTGTTAAGCGTGCCATTCGACGAAATGGAGAGCAAGGACGGTATACGTCCGCCTTACAGGAATATCTCGCAGTGGATTGAGGAGACGGGGACTGAACTCCTTTTGCGTCGGCGAGAAGAAGCCGAGGCGATCTTTCGAAAAATAGGCATCACGTTCGCAGTCTACGGCGAGGGCGGAGATCCCGAGCGGCTGATCCCGTTTGATCTCGTGCCCCGCGCGTTTTCCGCCAATGAATGGAAAATCCTGGACACCGGGATCCGCCAGCGGGCTAGGGCGCTCAACGCTTTCCTCTACGATATTTATCACCGCGGCGAGATCATCAAGGCCGGCGTCATCCCGGCGGAGCTTGTCTACGAGAACAAGGCCTTTCTGCCTGAAATGATCGGGTTCGAACCGCCGGGCCGCGTCTACAGTCACATCGTCGGCATCGATATCGTGCGCACCGGGCCGGACAAGTTCCAGGTCCTTGAAGACAATTGCCGCACGCCGTCGGGCGTCAGCTACATGCTGGAAAACCGCGAGATCATGGGGCGCATGTTCCCGCAGATCTTTTCCGGCGGTCCGGTTCGTCCCGTCGACCACTATCCCAATGAATTGCTTCGCACCCTCAAGGAGGTGGCGCCCGCTGCAAACAGCGGTGATCCGACGGTGGTTCTGCTCACTCCGGGATCGCTGAACTCGGCCTATTACGAGCACTCCTTCCTCGCAGACCTGATGGGCATAGAACTTGTCGAGCCGCAGGACCTGTTCGTCGACGAAGCGAAAGTCTGGATGCGCACCATCAGCGGGCCTCAGCAGGTCGATGTGATCTATCGGAGAATAGACGACTCCTATCTGGACCCGCTGACCTTCAGGCCGGACAGCGTTCTTGGCGTGCCAGGCGTTTTTGACGCTTACCGCGCAGGCAACGTCACGATTTGTTCTGCGCCGGGCGCAGGCGTCGCCGACGACAAGGCGATTTACGTCTACGTTCCGGACATGATCCGTTTCTATCTCGATCAGGAGCCGGTGCTGGAAAACATACCGACCTGGCAGTGCGGCAAACCGGACGAGTGCAAATATGTGCTGGAAAACATCCAGGATCTGGTGGTCAAGGAAGTCCACGGCTCCGGCGGTTACGGCATGTTGATCGGGCCGAAGAGTTCGAAAGAGGAAATCGCCGCCTACGGCGAGCGGATCAAGGCCAATCCTTCCGAATTCATTGCGCAGCCGACGCTGGATCTGTCCACGGCGCCGACGTTGGTCGAGACGGGTTACGAAGGCCGGCACGTCGATTTTCGCCCCTTCTGTCTTGTCGGCAGAACAATAAGACTGGTGCCCGGAGGTTTGACGCGCGTCGCCCTTAAGAAGGGATCCCTGGTGGTCAATTCCAGCCAGGGGGGAGGCGTGAAGGACACCTGGGTGCTACAGGAGTGACGCCATGTTAAGCCGCGCCGCCGAAAATTTGTTCTGGCTTGGTCGATACATGGAGCGCGCCGAATCCACGGCCCGCATCATTTCCATGGGGCAGCGGATGGCCATGTTGCCCGGCACGCCCGGACGATCCGAATGGACCTCGGTCATGCAAACCACCGGCGCCGAGATGCCGGAGGACGAAATGGCCTCCGAGCTCGACGTCGTCAAACGCCTGATCCTCGATCCGGAGGGGCCGTCCTCCATCCAGGCGTGCCTGTTGCGGGCGCGCGACAGTGGCCGCGCTGTGCGCACGGGCCTGACCCAGGAAATGTGGGAAAGTCTCAATGAGGACTGGCGCTATCTGGAGTCGCTGGACGAGCTGACAGCACGATCGCAGCTCTCCAAGGTGCTCGAATGGGTGCGCAAGAAATCCGCCTATTTTCGCGGCGCCGTCGATACGGCGATGCTGCGCAACGAAGGGTATTACTTCCTGCGCCTGGGAAGTTCGATTGAACGCGCCGACATGACGTTGCGCCTGCTCAACGTCAAGTATTTCCTGCTTTTGCCGGAAACCGAAGTGGTCGGCGGAGGCCGCGATCATCATCAGTGGATGTCGGTCCTGCACGCCGTTTCAGGGTTGCGATCCTACCATTATCACTACGGCAGCGATTACGCGCCGTGGAACATCGCCGATTTCCTCCTGTTGAACAAGATTTTCCCGCGGTCGCTCGCCTTCTGCTACTCGCAGATCGACCTTTGTCTTTCTCACATGGAGACGGATCACGGGGGCAGCCACAAATGTCAGAAAACGGCGCGGCAGGAACTCGAAAGGCTCAACCGGATCGATATTTCCGGGATTTTCAATGATGGCTTGCATGAATTCATCAATGAGGAGATCGCCAGGACATCCCGCATCAGCCAGGAGGTTTCCGATGCCTATCACTTCTGATGGAGGGGCCTGATGAACCTGCAAGTGCGCCACAAATCGGAATATTCCTATGAACCCGAAGCATTGCGGGTTTCCTTGCGTATAAAGCTGTTTCCGTCCCGCTTCGATGGCCAGTACATCCGCTCCTGGAATGTCAGCGTTAACGGTGAAGAGGTTCATCCGATCTACATGTCCGGCTATGGCGACGACGTCGCCCTCTGGCAGAGCACAGACAAAGCGAAGTCCGTCGTCGTTCTTGCTGAAGGCGTCGTGGAAACCGAGAACAGGAACGGCGTGGTCGCCGATCTCCCGCGTCGCCCGCCGAAAGGCGTTTTTCTGCGCAGCACGCCGCTGACCGCGATTTCGGATGAAATACGCGAATTGGCCGAGGCCGCCGTCGACAAGCAGAATCCGCTTGCGACCTGTCACAGCGTGTGCGACGCCGTGCACGAGGCCGTCGCCTACCGGCCAAACGCAACGAGCGCGGCAACGACGGCCGCCGAAGCGATGGCAGGCGGGGCAGGGGTCTGTCAGGACCATGCGCATGTCATGATCGCCGCCTGTCGCAGCATCGATATTCCTGCGCGTTACGTCACCGGATATCTGAATGCGGCCGATGAAGAGGAAGACACGCTGGAAACCCACGCCTGGGCGGAGGTCTTTATCGACGGTCTGGGCTGGGTCGGTTTCGACGCCTCGAACGCCGTGTGCCCGACCGACCATTATATACGACTTGCCTGTGGACTTGATGCAGACGACGCGACGCCCATAAAGGGACACGTCGTGGGAGAATCAGATATATCTCTGGCTGCGGAAGTCGCTGTCGTCGACAGCACGCAGCAATGATGGAGTAAAACGGGGGTGACATACTGCGTTGCTATCCGGCTGAACGCCGGGCTGGTGATGTTGGCGGACACGAGAACCAATGCTGGTGTGGACAATATCTCGCGCTACCGCAAGCTGCATTGCTGGGAGGTTCCGGGAGAACGCGCCATCGCGATGATGTCGGCCGGCAATCTGTCTATTACGCAAGGCATCATCACGCGGCTGGACAAGCAGATCGAGAAGTCGCGAGACAATCCGGATCGGGAAACGATACTGAACGCCGACAGCATGTTCAGGGTCGCCCAGATTGTGGGCGACACCATGCGCGAGATGCAGGAACAACATCGCGAAGGCATGGAGATGCAGGGCGCGAGTTTCGACGCCACTGTGTTGGTCGGCGGGCAGCGAAAAGGCGGTCAGTGTCGGCTCTTCCTGATCTATTCCGCCGGCAATTTCATTGAAGCCACACCCGATACGCCGTTCTTCCAGATCGGAGAACACAAATACGGCAAGCCGATACTCGACCGGGTGATCACGCCCGAGACGCCACTGGAAAAGGCGACGCTGGCTGCCTGTGTTTCCATGGACTCCACCTTGCGATCCAATCTGTCGGTCGGCATGCCGCTCGATCTCGCCGTCATCAAGGCCGACGAATATTGCTTTTTCAAACAGCGTCGCATCGAGAAGGACGACGAGGATTTCACCGCCCTGTCGGAAGCCTGGTCGAAGGCGCTGAATTCAGCCTTCCACGACCTGCCGCACCTGAACCTGTAGCGAACGGCAATGGCGGGACTGATACAGTTCGTTCTCGGCAACTTCACGCTGACATTCTTCGTAATCGGGCTGATGGTATCGGCGTGGAGGTTGATGCGTATTCAAAAGCCGCTTTCGGCGCCGTTGGTGACCGAAGCCCTTTTCAAGTGGTTCCTGTTCTTCTCCATTGGCGTCAGCTGTTTCTACAACGCCGTCATGCATACAGTCTTCGCGGAGACGGCGGCTTCCTTTATCGGCTGGGCCAACAGCCCGTTCCAATATGAGGTTGGCTTCGCCAGTCTGGGCTTCGCCGTGGTCGGACTCCTCGCGGTCTGGCGCAGCTTCGATATGCGCCTGGCGGCCATTCTCGGTCCGGCGTTTTTTCTCTGGGGCGCCGCCGGGGGGCATGTCTACCAGATGGTGACAAAACACAATTTCGCTCCCGGAAACGCCGGCGTCATCTTCTGGACGGACGTTTTGCTTCCGGTCATCGGCGTTGTATTTCTGATCTTGCAACGACGCCAGGAAAAGGCCGGGATTTCCGTCGCGCCATAATGACTTTCAGTCGGCAGTCAGTCCGACCTGTTCCACCATGAACCGGGAATGGAATGGCAGGCTTGCCGCTCCG
Organism: Flavimaribacter sediminis; assembly: GCF_019492055.1. Lineage (GTDB taxonomy): Bacteria > Pseudomonadota > Alphaproteobacteria > Rhizobiales > Rhizobiaceae > Flavimaribacter > Flavimaribacter sediminis. The sequence continues at coordinate 544,109 of NZ_JAICBX010000004.1, forward strand.
AGCGCCTTGGAAAACGGCCCGGTGAGCGCAGGCGCAACCGATGGCGCGTTATCCTTTTGCAGTCCGGCTGCAGCGGCCTTGCGGCCGACTGTTTCGGCCAGACGGTTGCGGATGGTTGCCGGCATGCGACCGTCGATAATCACTCTGTCGACATCGACGAAAGTCAGCATCGACATAATGGAGGAACTCAGTTCGCTGGCCGTCGCCTCTATCCATTTGTCTAGCGCCTCGCCGTAGTCAGGCCAGGAACCAGGGGAGGCGGACAGCGGCTCCGCGTCCAGCCCTGCCGCAACGACGGACACCTCGAGATCGGCTATCGACGCCAGCTGCTCGGCGGCCGACGCAGCGCGTCCCTTCCTGCCGGCGTAGACATGGTGGTTCAGAACCAGTCGCGAGGCGGATCTGTAGCCGATGTAGAAATAGGCGAAGTCGTTGAGCTCACGCGCTGCGCCAAACAGCAATTCCGCGCCGGCGGCGGCCGTCACGTCGTTCTGGAGATAAACCGGCAGTTCGGAGAAGCGCGCCACCCTGTCTTCGACGTTGATGTCCGTCCAGTTTTCGTCGGAACTCAAATTGGACCATATCTCGACATCGTCCGGCAGCGATATCCCGATGCCCACAAGCCTCTCGCGCTGGTCGGTTTCCATTCCTGCCCGTATGGCCTCGATATCCTCCTGGATCAGCGAGAAAACCGTGTCGGGGTCAGGCTCGGGGTAATTGTGATGCGTCTGCGTGCGAACGCCGCCAACAAAATCCATGAGAACGGCGTCGATGCTGCGGCGTCCGATCTTGATGCCTATTGCAAACGCGCCCTCCGGGTTGAGCGACATGGGTATGGAGGGTGGTCCGACACGTCCGCGTTGGGCTTCTCCCGCCTGAACGAGGACATCGCGTTCAAGAGATCGCACGATAACGGAAACGGTTTGCGCCGACAGGCCGCTGTGCTGGCCGATTTCCATGCGCGAGAGATGGCCGTGCCGCCGCAGGAGCGACATCACAAGCCGTTCGTTGTAAGTCCGCACGCTTGTCTGGTTGAGGCCGCCGCCGCGGTCCACAACGCGCATGGCCGACGGCGGTGCAAATCGCATGTCAGGCAATCGGAACACTCCTTCCCGTATTGAACTTCATTATATCATTTCGGGAGCGCGTCACGTATCCGGTCTTCCTCCGTCAAGTTCGCGCCGGCCAGTCCGAATTCGTGACCCAGTCAGCGACGGCTTGTCCCAGCTTCTTGTGCGCCGGGATATCGAGGTGAAAACCGTCCGCTTCGCTTGATGTCACCACCGATCCGGCGTCGAGAAAATAGGCGCCGTGCGCATCCGCGATGCGTTCAAATTCAGTCGCGAGCAGATGCGACTTCTCATAGGCGCCGTCGAAGACGCTTTCCCATCCTTTGAGGTCCCGGCGTATTGGCGGAGGGGAAATCACCAGGATCGATGGCAGGCCGCCCCCGTGGCCAGGCGCAAGCGCCTTGATGTCCAGGATGAGCGCGCCAACTCCCATCGCGATCTCGGACGCGGGTTTGTTGAACCGCACCTTGAGATCGTTCGTGCCAAGCATGACGATGACGAGGTCCAGCGGCTTGTGGCTCTGCAGACACGGTTTGAAGTAGGTTCTGCCGTTTTTCTCGTGACCTTCAACCGGATCGTCGCTCACCGTCGTGCGACCGCTCAGGCCTTCCTCGATGACAAGCCATTCGGAGCCGAGAAGGTCGCGCAGAACGCCGGGCCAGCGTTCATGCGGTCCGTAGCGGTCATCCGGGCGGTCGGCCGCCGTTTGCCCCCAGGTGTTTGAATCGCCATAACACAATACGGTTTTCATTCTTCCCTCTGACATGACGCAGACTTCAAAACGCCAGATGCGGCAGGCTTTGAAGATTGTCATGCAACATAATGAATTGACTGATTTATTCCTAGTGTCGGATGACGGTCCGACAGCCTCCTCACAAACGCCATCCGCGATAAACTAGAAAGCTGCGTGAGCGCTGTCAATTAATAATTCAAGATGAATAATTATTGACATGGCCTGTTTTGCAGTGTTTTCTGACGATCGAAATCGGTCGGGAAGTGTAATTTCGATCGGTTCAGGGGTAGAGGGCGCCTGCTCGACAGGCGCAGTTTGAAACATCAGGAGGAGATCGCCATGAGAGGCATTTTGGACTATTTGAATTCCGCCGCCCGCATCAGCAGGCGCGGGTTGGGCGTTGCAATGCTCACCGGGGCCTTGGCGCTTGGCGCAGTCCCGTTCGTCGATATGCATGCAAGGGCTGACGATGACGGACCGATCATCGTTGTCAGCGGACCGTTGTCCTGGCCGTTTTTTGCAGCAGTCAAGCAGGGCTTCGATGACGCGGCGGAAATTTTCGATGTCGACTTCCAGTACGTCGCCGTAACCGACACCGCGAACATGACCAGTGACTATCCGCGGCTTCTGCAGCAGGCGATCAGCCGAAATCCACGCATGTTGCTCGTCGGCGAGTTCTTTCCGGACGGCATGGACCCGCTGATCAAGGAAGCGACGGCCGCCGGCATTCCGGTGCTTATTCACAATTCCGGCCAGACGCTCTGGGAACAGAACGGATCGATCGGGTTCATAGGCGAAGATCCTTACCAGATGGGCTTCAAGGCCGGACAGATTCACGCTGAGGGCGGCGTCAAACATGGATTGTGCTTCAACCAGGTTCCGGGCAATCCGACAGTTGAGGCGCGATGCACCGGTTATGTCGACGCCATGAAGGAAGCTGGTCTGGAAACCACCTACCAGACCATCGGTACGGGCGACGCCACCAACCCGCAGGCTATGCTCCAGGCGATCAAGGGCACGCTTCAGGCCAACAATACGATCGACGGCGTCTACACCTTGAACGCCGTGCCTGCGATGAGCGCGCTTCGCGCCGTGCAGGAAGTGGGAAGAGCAGGCGAGGTTATGATCGGAACAGCCGATCTCTCGAATGAGGTTCTCGAGGCGATCAAGGCCGGCGACATCGCCTTCGCCATGGATCAGCAGCCCTATCTGCAGGGTTTCCTGTCGATCCAGACCGCCAAGCAGTATCTCGATTACGGACTGCACCCGATCGGCGCCGTCACAACCGGGCCGCTGGTCATTGACAAGTCCAACGTCGACAAGACGCTTGAAGTCAACAAGGAGTTCTCGGGCGTTCGCGGCGCATCGTGACCGCCAGAGACTTACGATGGAGGTCGGGGCGCGTTGCGTCCCGATCTTTTGAGCGATCCGTTGGCATGGACCCGGCCAGCTGCATAGAATGTTTTCCGTGAAATTCGAGGAATGGAAATCCGGTTCATGACGAGCCTTTTGCGCAGACCCGAACTTGGCGCATTCGCCGCCTTCATTCTGACCTATGTGTTTTTCGCCATCGCGACCCATGGCGCCGGATTCGTCTCCATCAATGGAACGGCGGGCTGGCTCAATCTGGCCGCCGAACTGGGCATCGTTGCGATTCCGGTCGGAATGTTGATGATTTCCGGCGAGTTCGACTTGTCGATCGGGTCGACCGTCGGCGCCGCCTCCATGGTAGTCGCCATTGCAACGAGCTTCTACGGCATGCCGATCTGGCCGGCGATCGGTCTGGCCCTGCTGATTGGCGGTTTGGTGGGTCTGGCCAATGGTATGGCCGTCGTGCGCACCAATCTGCCGTCCTTTATCGTCACGCTTGCGACGAACTTCATCGTCATCGGGGCGACAATGGGCTTTTCGCGGTTGATCGCCAATGTCACTTCGAGCTCCATCGTCTCCTCTGACACCGCACACGCGGTCTTCGCCGCACGCTGGGGGCAGGCCAACATCTCGATCCTTTGGTGGCTTGGCGCCGCGATCGTCGGAGGCTGGGTGTTGTCTAAAACAACATTCGGCAACTGGGTCTATGCGACCGGAGGCAATATGCAGGCTGCGCGCGGCGCAGGCGTGCCGGTGGAGCGGGTCAAGATTATCCTGTTTATCGCGACCGGCGTTGCGGCAGCCTTCGTCGGGGTGCTCCAGGGCGTCCAGTGGAATTCCGGCAACTCCACCTACGGTCAGGGTTATGTCTTTCAGGCGCCGATCGTCGCGGTTATCGGCGGCGTTTTGTTGGGCGGCGGTTACGGCTCGGTCGCCGGCATCTTCTTGGGAACAGCCCTGTTCGGGGTTATCTCGACCGGCATATTCTACACGGGCTGGAACACCGACTGGATCCAGCTCTTTCTGGGTGTGCTGCTGGCGCTCGCCGTACTTGCAAACAATTATGTCCGGCGCTTTGCGCTGATGGCGAGGCGTTGATTATGGAACGCAAGCAACCCATCCTCGAACTACAGCATATCTCGAAATCCTTTGCCGGCACCCGTGCGCTCGAAGACGTCTCCCTCGAAGTTCGGCCCGGCGAGATCCTCTGCCTCCTCGGCGACAACGGCGCGGGCAAATCGACCCTGATCAAGGTCATGTCCGGATATCACGAGCCGACGGCGGGCACGATCCGGCTGGAAGGCGACGAGATAGCGTTCGCCAGCCCGCGCGAAGCGCGTCAGCGTGGCATTGCGACCGTCCATCAGGACGTCGGCAGCATCCCGCTCATGAGCGTTGGCCGCAATTTCTTCCTCGGCGCCGAACCGACAAAGGGCGTTGGTCCTTTTCGATGGTTCGATGAGGCGAAGGCGAATGAGATTGCGCTTGAACAGATCGCCCGTTTCGGCATCACCCGGATATCCGACGGAAATCAGCTCGTCGGCACAATGTCCGGCGGCGAACGTCAGGTTCTTGCGATCGGCCGTGCGATGTATTTCGGGGCGAAGGTGCTGATCCTCGACGAGCCCACCTCGGCCCTCGGCGTCAAGGAAGCTTCGGTTGTTCTGCGCTTTATGCGTCAAGCGAGGGCGGAAGGGGTGGCGATCGTCTTCATCACGCACAACGCCCGCCACGCCATGGCCGTTGGAGACGCCTTCGCGGTCCTGATCCACGGCAAGGTGGCGGCGCGGTTCTCCCGCGGCGAAAAGACCCGAGAAGAGGTGCTGAACCTCATGGCGGGAGGGGAGCAGATGTCGGAGCTTGAGGAAGACCTCGAAAATATTCACTGAAATGACGGTTTTATTGCCGGAACGCCGGGCGCCGTAAGCACACTGTTAAGCACGCCACCGTATCTTTCGCAGTAACGATGTTGCGTTGCGTAGAACTTGCGCTATCTTGTTGCGGTGCAGCAGTACGCCGCGTTTCTTTTCCTCGGTCAACCGGTCGCGCCATGGTCAGTGAAGCCCCCAGACTGTACAAGGATCACCACGGTCTCGAACGCCCTCCATTCGAGTGCATAGCATTGCTACTTCAGGGAGGCGGCGCGCTGGGCGCCTATCAGGCCGGCGTCTACAAGGCTCTGAACGAGGCGGCGATCGAACCGGACTGGGTCGCCGGCATTTCCATTGGCGCGATCAACGCCGCCATCATCGTCGGTAACGCGCCGGAAGACCGCGTCGAAAAACTCGACCAGTTCTGGCATCTCATATCCGACCGTTCCTTCCTGACGCCCTATCGCGAGTATTTCCGCGCGGCGACGCAGGGCGATCAGGCGCGGACCTGGTTTAACGAGATGAGCGCCGGACTTGCGCTTCTCAATGGAGCCGAGGGTTTCTTTGCGCCGCGTTTTCCGGCGCCGTTTTTCGAGCCGGCGGGTTCGCTCGCCGCCACCAGTTTCTATGACACAGACCCCTTGAAGAAGACCCTCGAGGACCTGATCGATTTCGACCGGATCAATAATGACGGCAATCGCCTGTCGCTTGGAACCGTCAATGTGAGAACCGGAAACTTCACCTATTTCGATACGGAAACCCACACGATCGGGCCGGAGCATGTCATGGCGAGCGGCGCCTTGCCGCCGGGCTTCCCCGCCGTGGAGATCGAGGGCGAGTTCTACTGGGACGGCGGGCTCGTCTCCAACACGCCGCTCCAATGGGTGCTGCGCGACAGCGGCACCCGTCAGGACACGCTGGCGTTCCAGGTCGATCTCTGGAGCGCGAAAGGCGAATTCCCGAAAAACCTCGCCGACGTTTCAGAGCGGCAGAAGGAAATCCAGTTCTCAAGCCGGACGCGCCACTGCACGAACGAATTCAGCCGCGAACACGAACTCCAGGCTGATATCGCCAAGCTCCTGTCCCAGCTTCCCGCCGAGCTCGCCGACACCGAGGAAGCGCGGCGCCTGAAGGACAGCATGGATCACCATGTCTACAACATCGTGCACCTCATCTACCGTTCGAAACACTATGAAGGGTCATCGAGGGATTACGAGTTCTCGCGCCTCAGCGTCGAGGATCACTGGGAATCCGGATATATCGACGCCGTCCACTCCCTTCGTCATCCGGAGATATTCGAAAGGCCCGAAAATGTGTCCTGCGTGAAAACGTTCGACTATCTGTCGGACACCGCCTGACGACGCGTGCCTGCTGCCAACCGCCACGATGAGGAAATCGGCTCATGAAACTGGACGATGTGCGAAAATCCGCCTTTTCAATGCCGCTCACAAGCCCGGCCTATCCGCCCGGACCATACAGGTTCGTTGATCGCGAGTTCTTCACGATCACCTATCGGACGGATCCCGAGCGTCTGCGGGCGGTTGTCCCCGAACCGCTGGCGATGACGGAGCCGGTAGTCAAATACGAGTTCATCCGCATGCCGGATTCGACCGGCTTCGGCGATTATACCGAAACCGGCCAGGTCATACCGGTCACGTTCGAGGGCAGGGCGGGCAACTACACCCATTGCATGTTTCTCAACGATCATCCGCCCATCGCCGGCGGTCGTGAGCTCTGGGGCTTTCCCAAGAAGCTCGCCTCGCCAAGCCTGAAAGCCGAGATCGATACGCTGGTTGGAACCCTGGACTATGGCCGCGTGCGCGTGGCGACGGGAACCATGGGCTTCAAACATCGCGAAGCCGATCTGGACGCGGTGCGCAAAAGCCTCGACGCGCCGAACTATCTTTTGAAGATCATCCCGCATGTCGACGGGTCGCCCCGCATTTGCGAAATCGTTGAATACGGGCTCGAGGACGTGACATTGAAAGGCGCATGGACCGGTCCGGCCGCGTTGTCGCTGTTTCCCCACGCGCTGGCGCCGGTCGCCGACCTGCCGGTGCTGGAAGTTCTTTCCGCCGTACATCTCAAGGCCGATCTGACCCTCGGTCTCGGCAAGGTGGTCTATGACTATCTGGCCTGACCCATAACGGCCGATCGCCCTTAACCCGAACAATCGGAGACAAAGATGCTGACCAACAAGACTGCCGTGATAACCGGTTCGACGTCCGGAATTGGACTTGCCTACGCCAATGCGCTCGCCGCACAAGGCGCCAACATCGTCATCAACGGCCTTGGCGACGCCGGCGAAATAGAAAAGACGCGCAGCGGCATCGCGTCGGAACACGGCGTAAAATGCTCCTATTCGCCCGCAAACATGCTTAAGCCGGACGAGATCGCTTCCATGATCACGGACGCCGAAAACGAATACGGCTCCGTCGATATCCTCATCAACAACGCCGGCATCCAGCATGTTGCGCCGATTGAGGATTTCCCGATCGCCAAATGGGACGCGATCATCGCAATCAACCTCTCGTCGGCGTTCCATACGATACGAACCGCCGTGCCCGGCATGAAGAAGCGCGGCTGGGGGCGCATCATCAACACCGCTTCGGCGCATGCGCTGGTGGCTTCGCCCGACAAGGCGGCCTATGTTTCGGCGAAACACGGCATTGCCGGTCTGACGAAAACGGTTGCGCTCGAAGTCGCGCAGAACGGCGTGACGGTCAACGCCATCTGTCCGGGCTATGTGTGGACGCCGCTTGTCGAGCACCAGATCCCGGATACGATGAAGGCCCGCAACATGACGGAAGAACAGGTCAAACGCGACGTGCTTCTGGCGGCCCAACCCACCAAGCAATTCGTCACTGTCGATCAGGTCGCGGCTCTGGCGGTTTTCCTGTGCTCGGACGCAGCAGCATCCATCACCGGTTCTCTTCTGCCGATAGACGGCGGCTGGACGGCGGAATAACACGTCTCGGCCCGCCGGTTCCGGTACAGACGGGGACCGGGTGGTCCCCGTCCGACAATCCTTGCGAGTGATGGGATGGGTGATTCACGCAAGGAATTTGCAACTATACCGGTGCACAACAAAAGACCCCGGAAACAAGGCTTCCGTTCCATGGCAGTCAGCCGAACAAGTCTCCTTGGAGGGAATTCGGCAACTACAGTAATGGCGGAACGAATTGCAGTTCAGACCCCTTGTTTAAGGGGGTCTGTGATACAAGCCAATAGAGTTTGGCGACTATTTTGCAATTTTCAGGCGAAATAGGCTCGTAATAAGCTGTGATTTTGACCTATGAAGCCGTCGCGCGTTCCAGGGCCCCATCGACAGCGTTGACGATTGCGTCAATATCGTTGCGGGTGCAGATCAGAGCCGGACTCAGGCACAGCGTATTGTTGAAGCTGTCGAAGCTGCGATTGGTGGCGCCGATGATGACGCCCTGCGCCATGCAGTCCGCCGTCACCGCCTGAACGATGTGTTCCGGGGCGGGTTCCTTCGTCTCCCGGTCACTGACCAGTTCAGCGCCGCAGAACAGGCCCTTGCCGCGAACGTCTCCGATAATATCGTGCTTCTGCTTGAGCTCCTCGAGCCGCCCCATCAGGTAGTCGCCCATCTGCGTCGTGTTTTCGAGCAGATTCTCGTCCTCGATGATGCGCAGGTTTTCCAGCGCCGCGGCCGGGCCGGCGGCGCAGCCGCCGAAGGTCGAGATGTCGCGGAAATAGCTCATCGGGTCCGACGGGTCGGATTTGAATTCGTCGAAGACCGCTTCCGTGGTCACGGTGCAGGATATCGCCGCGTAGCCGGACGCGACGCCCTTCGCCATGGTCACGATGTCCGGCTTGACGCCGTAGTGCTGGTAGCCGAACCACTTGCCGGTGCGCCCCATGCCGCACACCACTTCGTCGATGTGGAGCAGGATGTCGTACTTGCGGCAGATCTCCTGAACGGTTTCCCAGTAGCCCTCGGGCGGCGTTATGACGCCGCCGCCGGCCGTCACCGGCTCCAGTACGATGCCGCCGACCGTGTCTGGGCCTTCGCGCAGGATAACGTCTTCGATGGCCTTTGCGGCGCGAACGCCGTAATCCTCGCATGGGCCGAATTGCGATCGATATTCCAGACAATGCGGAACTTCGACAAAACCCGGCGTAAACGGACCGTACTGGTCCCGTCGCTGGTTCTGGGATGTCGTGCTGAGCGCTGTGATCGTCGTGCCGTGATAGTCGCGTTCGCGATACAGGATCTTGTGCTTCTTGCCGCCATACTTGTTGTGGGCGATCTGGCGGATGATCTTGTAGGCCTTTTCGTTGGCCTCTGATCCGGAGTTCGAAAAATAGACGCGGCTCATGCCCGGCATCTTCTCGATCAGCTTTTGGGCGAACAGCGCTCCCGGTATGTTGCCGGCCGAATTGGCGAAGAAGTTGAGCTTGACGAGCTGGTCGCGCACGGCGTCGGCGATGCTCGTGCGTCCGTAGCCGACGTTCACGGTCCAGACGCCGCCTGAAACCGCATCAAGGAATTCCCGTCCCTGGGCGTCCCAGAGCCGCAGGCCCTTGCCCTCGATCATCACCATCGGATCGGTGGTCTCGTAGCGCTTGTGCTGACTCAGATGGTGCCACACATGGGCGCGGTCGCTTTCGACGGCTTCGCTGAAATCATTGGCGCCGGGTGTAAAATTCATTTGCTGCTCCAGCAGTGAACGGAATTGCCTACCCTATATCATCTCACGACATCGCCAAAGGCCAGTAGTCCCAGTTGAAAACGCTCCATGAAGCCAGATCCGGGCGAGGGCGGCTCTAAAGGAAGGTTCCCGCAATCGGCGTCCACTGTCCGTCTTCAGTTCGGGTAAATTGCGGGATATGGGCGAGGCTGAGGATCAGATCCGCGTCCGGCCCCAGCGCGTCCCGCCAGTCTTTGGCTTCGGTCAGGATCACGCCGACGCCGACGACGTCGCCGCCGGCGGCGCGCACCAACTCCAGAGATCCCTTCAGGCTCGATCCCGAGGCGACCACGTCGTCAACCACGACCACGCGCTTGCCTGCAAGCAAGGGGACGGCGCGACGGTCGAGCAGAAGGCGCTGGTCGCCTTTCGACGTGATCGAGGCGATGGTTTGCGTCAGCGCGTCTCCGAGATGGATCTTCGGTGATTTCTGCAGGATGACGTAGGTGTCCAGCCCCAGGGCCCGCGTGACCTCGATCGCCACCGGAATTCCCAGCGTCGCCGCTCCCACGATCACATCGGGTTTGAGAGGCGCCAGTTTTTGGGCCAACTCCGCGCCGACATGTGAAATGAAGCCGACGCCAAGATCGATGACCATCATGAGCGAGATCGCGAAATCCGGCTTGATCGCAACGATGGGCAAATCGACAAGAAGACCGGCGACATCGACGGTCCAGGACTGGTCGGATACGTTGGAGGGCGGGGTGGTCATGGCGTTTCAATCCCTGGCAGGCGGTGTTCCGAAAAAATCAGCCAGCCGCTCGCCGCCTGATCCGTTCACATGCCCTAGAGTGTCAGGTTTTCCCTGAGAAAATCCACCACCACGCGCACCTTTGTCGGAAGATATCGTCGACTCGGATAAACCAGCCAGACAGCGGATTGAACGTGCATTGCAGAGAAGGTGTAATCGGGCAACAGTTTGATGAGCCGGCCTGCGTCGAGATCGTCTTCGACCACCCAGTCGGCCAGCAATGCAGGCCCCAGCCCGTTGATGGCTCCTTGCTTGAGCGCGAGGATTGATGAGATGCTCATGTCGCCCTGGATGCGGATTTCGCGTTCGATTCCGTTCCTGTCCTGCGCCATCCAGACGCTTCCGAACGCCGGAAGACGAAAAAGAATGCAAGGATGTCTCTCAAGGTCTGCCGGACGGTCTATGGGGCCGTGTTTCGCCACATAGTCCGGGCTTGCGTAGACATGGTAGCGCAGATCCTGGATCTTGCTCGCAATCACGTTTCCCCGGATGCGCGGCGCCAGTCTGATCGCGATGTCGATTTCATCTGTCACAAGGTCGACCGTGGAGTCGCTGAGTATGAGATCGAGTTTCAGACCGGGAAACCTGTCGCGAAATTTTGCAAGCAGCGGAAGTATCCGGATCTGGCCATAGGCGTAGGTCGTCGTAATGCGGATCGTGCCTGTGGGCCGTTTGCTGACCGCCATCGCGTCTTCGCGGGCGATGTCGATGTCTTCCAGTATTGTTGCTATGCGCCCGAGATAGGCGTCTCCGCTTTCCGTCAGCGTCATGCTGCGCGTGGTCCGCTGGAAAAGGCGGATGCCGAGTTCTTCCTCCAGGTTCGAGATCGTTCGCGACACGGTCGATGGGTCGGTGCTATGCAATCGGGCGGCCGCCGCGAAGCTGCCGAGTTTCGCAACCGAGGTGAATATTCTCAGCGTGTCGACTTCCATTCATGCATAATACACATGAATGTCGTGCGCGTCGAACTGTTTATCAAGTTTCAAACCGTGTCTAAACATTTTCGAATAGTGTTCTGCATCGCCTGAAGCAACGATTTGAATAGCAACTGCTGCGATAACTGTATGACGTCGGAATTATCTGGGAAAAGGGCGATTGTCACCGGGGCAAGCAAGGGCATCGGCGAAGCCTGCGCCCGCGAACTTGCCAATCTCGGAGTTCAGGTGCTTCTGGCGGCGCGCAACCTGGATGCAATCGAGAAAATTGCCGAGGAAATCCGTCAGTCCGGCGGTTCGGCGCAAGCCATGCAATGCGACGTCGCCAGTTATGACAGCGTCAGCGCTCTGGTGAAAGCCTGCGTCGATCGCTTCGGCGGTCTCGACATTCTGATCAACAATGCCGGCCAGATCGAACCGATAGCGCGGCTGGCGGATTCCGACCCCGAACAATGGACCAAGGTCGCCGACGTCAACTACAAGGGCGTCTATTACGGCATGCGCGCCGCCATCCCTGTCATGCTTGAACAAGGCGGCGGCGTAATCGTCAATGTCAGTTCCGGCGCCGCCGTCTCCGCGCTGGAAGGCTGGAGCCATTATTGCTCCTCCAAGGCGGCGGCTCTTTCCCTCACGCGCTGCGGCGACATGGAATACCGCGACAAGGGTATTCGTGTCGTCGGACTCAGCCCCGGAACGGTGGCGACCGATATGCAGGTCGCCATCAAAGCCTCCGGCATCAATCCGGTCAGTCAATTGGATCCAACAGTCCATATTCCTGCAAGCTGGGCGGGACGCGCCACCGTCTGGCTCTGCACAGAAGCGGCTGCCGGATTTGCCGGAGGCGACTTTTCCCTGAGAGATGAAGAAAACCGCAGACTGGTCGGTCTGGTCGAATAAAGATATCCTTGTTCTCCCGCGAGCCAGCGTTCGGCTTTCGGGAAGCAGGAGGAAGACTGTTGGCGGCTCAGGAAAATATCCAGGAACAGCCTTACGGCTGGGTCATCGTGGCGGTCGCCACATTGAGCCTCGCCCTGGGCTTTGGCGCGAATCTCTCGGTCACGGTCCTGATCGATCCCTTTCAAACCGAATTCGGCTGGTCACGCGCTGAAATATCCATGGCCTACACCATGGTCACCGTTGGCGCTGCTTTCGGCGGTCTGGTCTGGGGCAGTCTTTCGGATCGCATCGGCGCCAGGCAGATTGCGATACTCGCCAGCGTCACGCTGGCCGGCGCCGTGGCGGCTGTCGGCTATCAGTCCAATCTCTATGCGATATATCTTCTCTATCTGCTGATCGGCGGGGTCGGCTTCGCGGGACTCTTTACCCCGCTGCTCGCTCTGACCGGTCTGTGGTTCAGCCGGAGAAAAGGCATGGCGATCGGCATCGCCACGGCCGGCGGCGCGCTGGGGCAGGGGCTCGTACCCTACGTGGCGCGATATATGATCTCGACCTGGGACTGGCGAACGGCCATGCTCGCCCTCGGCGTCTGCTATCTCGTACTGCTGTTGCCCGCCATGTTCCTGCTCCGGCCGCCGCCGGTTCTCGTGCAATCCGGCGCGCAGGTGCGAAAATCAAATGACAATCTCTGGGGAATGCCGCATACGATCACCATTCCATGGCTGTCCATCGCCGGGGTGTTTTGTTGTATCTGCATGGCGGCGCCGCTCATGCACCTCGTGCCGCTCGGCACGGATTTGGGTCTGTCTCCGCAAACGGCGGCCGGCCTGCTGCTTGCGCTTATGGCGTCCGGTGTGGTCGGACGGATATTGTTTGGAACCATCGCTGACCGGGTCGGCGGTCTTCGCGCCTATTTTGTCGCCTCGATCGGCCAGACGGCGTCTGTTTTCTGGTTCACCCAGACGGCCTCGCTTCCGCTGCTCTACCTGCTTTCCATCGTTTTCGGGTTCTTCTTCTCCGGAGTCATGACCTGTTTGCTGATCTGCGCCAGGGAGGCTGCGCCTCTGCGCATCACAGGTTTCGCAGTCGCCATCGTGGGTATGGCGGGCTGGCTTGGCATGGGAATTGGCGGCTTCCAGGCGGGATATTTCTACGACCAGCTCGGCACGTACAGCTACTCCTACGCTTACGCCGCGGCCGCTGGCGTCATCAATCTTGTGATCGTCGCGATCCTGCTTTGGTATCGGTCCGCCAGAAGCGGAATGCCTGAGCCGGCGGGAGCTTGATCAAGTCGGTCAAAGGTTGGAGAAAGCCGGCGCGTATTCCACCGCGCCGGATGTCGCCGGAAGACGGTCTCCGTCAAGCGCCAACGCCATGAAATGCGGGCCTGCATAGGGGGATTTGAAACCGTGCGCGGCTTCGATGGAGAATCCGAAGCGATTGTAATATTCGGGGTCGCCCAGCACAAACACTCCCTTCCAGTCGGCGCTTCTTGCGTCTGCAAGCGCACGCAGGATCAATTCGGCGGCTAAGCCGCGATTTCGGTATTCCGGCAGCACGGCGACGGGCGCAAGTCCCAAAGCCTTGAACGGCGCGCGCATCCGTGACAGCGCGACAAATGCGACAGGTTTTCCATCCTCCAGCGCAACAAGCATGATTTCCGCGTCGCCACGGGACCGCAGTTGGTCGACAAGACGCGCCTCGTCGGGCCCAGGAAAGCATTGCAGGAGAATGGCTCGGACGGCTGGCTCATCGATCGGTTCTTCAGGGCGTATCTGCATGGCGGACAGCTTTAGCGGAGAGCCAGCCTCCTTTGCAATGCCCGGCAGGGCTCGCTATCTGGCGGCGGAAGCCGTGTCGACAAGACCGCTCAAGGTGAAGTCAACCACCTGATCGATATAGTCTTGCTCGCAAACGCCCTGCATTGCGAAAGGACGCAGAACCCAGATATCGCACATCGAGTCGATGAAATTAGCAGCGATCAGCTTGTTTGTCGGCCTGAATTCGCCGATTGCAATGCCTTCGGAGATGATATTCGCGATCTTGTCTACAATCTCGGCGTAGTCGTCCAGAACGCGCCGCCGCGCCGACGGAGATAGCGATTTCAGCTCGCGGTTCATGACGCCGGATCCCTTCCTCACGGATCCGTTGACGTGAATCAGGCAATTGATCACAGCCTTCAGCTTCTCCGTCGGCGGCAACTGAGCTTCGAAAACCGGCCTCGTGGAAATCCGGATACGTTGACAAAGGTGATGATATATCAGTTCAAGAACTTCTTCCTTGCTCCTGACATATTGATACATTGTCGGGACGTGCATCGAAGCTTCGCGGGCGATTTCCCGCATGGTGGAAGCTGCAAAGCCCTTTTTGGCCATAACGCGGCAAGCCGCTTCGGCGATCAGTTCCCGCTTGTCGCCTGGCGCCGCTTTCTCGGCTGCTGGCGCGGACGCCGGAGCCTCTTCCGGCTCGGAAACCTTCAATATTTTCACGGCAGGTTCGTCGTCGCTGGTCATCGACACAGACATTCGCGCGATTTGGCGAGCGTCCCGTGTTTCGGCGTGCAACTCCCAGGTCGCCACGCTGCCGCGTCGATCCATGAGACGCGCGGTAATGTCAAATTGCTCACTTGTTGCAACACAGGAGTTGTGAAGCACGAAATCCAGTACCGCGAATCCGTGCATGCATTCAGCTGTGCTGACGAGATCTTCGGCGCAGGCGACGATGGTGGAGGTCATGATCGTCTCGGACGATTGGTAGTCGGAGACACGATAGGTTTGCTTGATGCGCGTTCCGGCGGTGCTAAGCAAGTTCATGTCTTTTCCTCCACTTTGGCGGATAATTCGCTCAACTCAATTCGCGCGCCGCCCTTTCGATGAGCAGTTTCCTGTCCGGCTTGTTTGTTCCGGCAAGAGGAATCGAGTCGACAAACCGGACATTGCGCGGATGGGAGAAAGCAGGTCCATTCGCGATCGTAAAGGCCTTTATGTCATCCTCGGTGAGGTTTGCGCCCTCACGCAAAACAACGAACGCGAACGGCGCCTGGCCCTTCAATTCGTGTGGAGCGGGCACGACGCTTGCCTGATGGACGCCGTCCATCATTTCTATCAGTTTCTCGACCTCTCCCGGCCAGACATTCTCTCCGCCAACGTTGAACATGTCGTCCGCGCGACCGAGAAAGTAGTAAAAGCCGTCATCGTCGCGGCGCATCAGGTCGCCGCTTCTGTACCAGCCGTCCTGCAGAACTTCGCCGGTTTTTTCGGAAAGATTGCGATACCCTTCCATCACCATGGGGCTTCTTACGTAAAACACGCCCTGGTTGGGTTCGTCGCTTTCGAGGAGTTTCGTTTCCACGCCGCTTAAAGGGTATCCAAGCGAAAGCGCCGGGCGCGGGACGCCGTCAGGATGCGGGCCGAATGGAGAAGGGCCTCCTTCGGTCGTGCCGTAGCTGTTGTTGATTACTGAAGCCGGAAACATTGCCTGCACTTTGTCGATTAACGCTTGCGTCAGCGGGGCGGACCCCATCGTTACATTGGTGACGCTGCTGAGATCGATATTGCCCAATCGTTCGGATTCCCTGGCCACCATCGCCAGCATCGTCGGAACGGAGGTCAGCCAGGTCACGCGATGATCGCCGATCGCTTTGGCATATTCGAGAGCATCGAAAGTCGGCAGAAGGACGACGCTGGCGCCCACCGCCAGAGCCGATTTGGCGCTGATGGTGGCGTTCATGTGGAACATCGGCGCGGCCACAATGTAACGATGATGCTGTTTGTCGTCGCCGGCCTTTGCGACGTGGTCGATTGACCACCGCTGTGAGGCGTGCGACAGCAACACGCCCTTGGGCAACCCTGTGGAGCCGGACGTGTACAGGATCATGGCCAGTTCCCGCCCCTGGGGTTCGAACGTTTCGAACGGTCCGTGGTCGAGCAACGTCTCGAAGCCATCATCCCGGTGAAGGCTGAACGCCTGAACGCCT
Source organism: Flavimaribacter sediminis (assembly GCF_019492055.1). Taxonomy (GTDB): domain Bacteria; phylum Pseudomonadota; class Alphaproteobacteria; order Rhizobiales; family Rhizobiaceae; genus Flavimaribacter; species Flavimaribacter sediminis. Next base: position 560,431 of record NZ_JAICBX010000004.1, read on the forward strand.
TCGGGAACCATCCCTGCGAAATCGGCCTGGACAAAGGCCGCCTTTATCTCCGAATCCTGGAAAATGTGGTCAATCACTCTCTGCGCAAGCTTGAATGACATTGGAACTGCGATCATTCCGGCGCGCATCACGCCGAAATACGCGCTCAGGAATTCCCGGCTGTTCTGGCCGATCAGACCGACGCTGTCTCCGGCGACCAGACCTTTCTTGATCAGGCCCCGGGCTACGGCGTCGGCCTCGCGATCGAGCTCGATGTAGCTGGTTTCGCGTTGCCCGGCAGGTTTTGCAGGTTCTATCAAGGCAATCTTCTCGCCGAACGCGCCGGCGTCAAAGCATTTTCCAAGATTCCCGGACGACATAGCTGAATGCCTTTCTACTTACTGTGGTACCGTGAGGACGACCTTGCCCGTCACCTTGCGATCGTGCAGGTCGCGCATGGCGGATTGAACGTCGGACATCGGAACGACGCGATCGATCACCGGATCCAGTTCCCCTTTGGCGATCATGTCCAGCATCCTTTCATGATCGGATTGCCGCCAGCCATTCGACCCGATGATCGTTTGCTCGAAAGACCAGATATAGCGAATATCTGTTTTGGGATCATAGCCCGCCGTCGCGCCGCAGGTGAGAATGCGTCCATCGCGCTTAACGACCTTGAAACACTCCGCCCAACTGTCGCCGCCGGAATAGTTGACGCACACGTCTACGCCGCCTGTCGGTCCTTTGGTGCGCGGTTTCCCGAACTTGTCTATTACAAAGTCGACATAGCTGGTCTCGCTGGCGTCCACCACGTCGTCCGCGCCTATGGCTTTGAGCTTTTCCGCCTTGTCCTTGCTGCTCGTCACCGCGATCACGTGGCAACCAGCCGCCTTGGCCAACTGGATGCAGCACGTGCCGACGCCGCCGCTTGCGCCGAGTATCAGTATGCTCTCCCCGCTTTTGACGCCGCCCCTTGAAAACAGCATGCGATAGGCGGTCGCATAGGCCGTTGGCAGGCATGCCGCCTGAACGTCGGTCACGTCGTCGGGTATCGGCAGGATCTGGCTCTGGTCGACGGCGATGAACTCGCACATTCCGCCTCTCAGCGTTTCGCCCATCATGCCGCGATCATTGCTTGGATTGATCGCCACGCGCTGCCCGAGAGAGAATTTGCTTTGATCGACGTCCGGTCCGAATTCGACGACTTCCGCTGATATGTCTGCGCCCGGAATCATCGGAAGAGGGGTGCGAAGTCCCGGAATCCCGCGCATCACCATCGGATCGAATCCATTGAGGGAAACCGCCTTGACGCGAAGCAGCAATTGTCCCGGACCGGCTTCGGGCTGCGGAATTTCGGCTTCCTGAAGGTTTTCGAACGGTCCGTGTTCGTTGAAGACAATTGCGCGCATGGTTTATCTTCTCCCTAAATGGTTTTGATTTGTTCTTTGTTCAGGCCGTGTCTCAAGACTTCCCCGGTTTCCGGGTGAAACACGCAGAAATCCGACGGGTCGATATTGACATGGACGAGGCTGCCTTCAGCGACGCTGTCCGGGACCCGTCCGACCAGCCTGAGCTCAAGCCCGTCCGCCACCTGCAGATGGCATTCGTCTTCGAGCCCCAGTGGTTCCTTCAAGCTGAGTGTGGCTTCCAGCAGCGCTTCATCGGCCGGAACGAGCTTCAAGGCCTGAGGTCGTGCGCCCAGTCTCACCGTTGTCAGTCCTGACAGAGCCTGTGCGTCTTCCCGTGAGATCGGAACGGATACTCCCGACCAGCTCAGACGCGGCGCGTCGGTCGGCCCCTCGAGGCTGGCGTCCCATACGTTCATCGCCGGCGTGCCGATAAAGGTCGCCACGCTTTCGCGCGCCGGATAGCGAAATACGCTCCTTGGCTGGTCGACTTGGACGGCTTTTCCGCCTTCCATGACGGCGATGCGCGACGACATCGTCATTGCTTCGACCTGGTCGTGCGTCACGTAAATGATCGTCGAGTTGATCCTGCGGTGAAGGCGCAATATCTCGCTGCGCATCTCGGTGCGAAGCCGTGCGTCGAGCGCCGAAAGCGGCTCGTCAAGCAGCAGAACCTTCGGTTCCCGCACGATTGCGCGGCCGATGGCGACGCGTTGCTGCTGCCCGCCGGACAGTTGCACCGGCTTCATCGCCAGCTTGTCGCTGATGGACAGCAATTCCGCCGTGCGTTCGACCCTCTCGTCGATTTCCTTTTTGGGCACGCGCGCGACCTTGAGTGAATATCCGATATTCTCCCGGATCGACATATAGGGAAACAGCGCGATGTCCTGGAAGACCATGCCGATATCGCGGCCTTGCGTCGGAATTCCGGTGACGTCCTCCTTGTCGAAAAGGATTCGACCGCTGCTGACGCTTTCAAGGCCGGCGATCATGCGGAGCGTCGTCGTCTTGCCGCATCCCGACGCCCCGACAAATGTGAAAAATTCGCCAGGGCCGATCTCGAGGGACAGGTCATCGACGGCGTTTATCGACTTTGCGCCTTGGGAGAAGGTCTTGGTTACATGTTCAAGGGTAAGTCCGACAGACATTTCTAACCTTTGTTATTTGCCGATTGCGAAGCCGCGCATCAGGTAGCGCTGCATCAGGAACACGAGGGCAAAGGTGGGAAGCGACACGATCAGCGAAGAGGCCATGATCAAGCCCCAGTGGATGGCCGATTGCTCGACGAACGTGGCGAGGCCCACCGGAAGCGTGAACATGCTGATATCGGTTTGCAGGATGAACGCGAATGCGAAGTCGTTCCACGACAGCGCGAAGGCGAAAATTGCAGCCGATATGATTCCGGGCATCGCGCTTGGCAGGAGAACTTCACACAGCGCCCGAAACCGGCTGGCGCCGGATGTCCAGGCTGCTTCTTCCAGGGAACGCGGCACGACCTGGAAGTACTGCCACATGATCCAGATATTGAGAGGCAGTGATATCGAGACGTGCGCGAGTATCAGCCCGGAATAGGAGTTTCTCATCCCGAGCGTCGAGAACATCAGATAGAGCGGGATGGCGAGCAGGATCGGCGGGAACATGTAGGTCCACAAGGTCGCCGCGGCGAACAGGTTCTTGCCTCTGAAGGCAAAACGACTGAGCGCATAGCCCGCCAGCGTCGCCGCCACGACATTGATGCAGACAGCGCCGGCGGCCACGATCAGGCTGTTTTTGAGAAACGTCAGAAACTGCGTTGCGGAAAGCAGTTCGATCAGGTTCTCGAGCGAGTAGCTCGTGCGAAGCAACGGGTAGGGCGGCTTGAACAGTTCCGCCCGCGGCGTCAGGGCCGTCGTCGCCATCCAGTAGAGCGGAAAGACGACGAATATCATGCCGACGGACAGCCACATGAACCGCATCCATCGCACGACAAAATGCGCTGTCATCGGTTCACCTCGATTTCCTTCGTCGGATTGAAATACTTGAAGTAGATCAACGATACGACCAGCAGAATGACAAACATGACGAAGCAGCCAGCCGCCGCCCGCCCGAAATTGAAATCCTGGAACGCGATCTTGTAGACGTAGATCGGAAGGGTTTCCGTCGCCTGCAGGGGGCCGCCCTTGGTGATGATCCAGATCAGGTCGAACTTGTTGAACATCCAGATGCCGCGCAACAACGCGATAAGCAGCAGCGTGGTCCGAAGATTTGGCAGGGTGACGTCCACGAAACAGCGCCAGGTTCCGGCGCCGCAGCTTCGGGCTGCTTCGTAAAGGCGCGGATTGATGGACTGCAGCCTGGCGAGGATCAGCAGGACGGCGAAGGATCCGTACTGCCATCCGGTGGTCACGATGATCGATGTCATCGCCACGTCCAGGCCGCCGAAGAAGTTGATGGGACGCTCCACGACGCCCCAGGAAAGCAGGATCTGGTTCACGACCCCGAATTCCGGATTGAGGATCCAGCGAAATACCAGCCCGATGACGATCGTCGGAAGAAGATAGGGCAGTATGACCAGGCTGCGCATGATCGCCCGGCCGCGTATCGCTTCGTTGAGCAAAAGCCCGAAGAACAGACCGAAGGCGAGCTGGAACCCGACGGAGCCAAGGGTGAACACGATGGATTTGCCAAGCGCCGCCCAGAGATCGTCGCGCTTGAGCAGCCAAAAGAAATTCTTCAGGCCGACGAAATCCATATCCGGGTTGAAGGCGGTCTTGTTGTAAAACGCGAGCGTCAGTGCGTAGATGATCGGAATATAGGCCGTCAGCAGAAGCAGTATAAGCGCCGGGCCGATCGCGGCGGCGACCCATCCACCTTCGCGGGGGCTATCTGAAGTCGACATTTGGGCTGCCTGCATTGTCTGAATAATGGGGACGGCGGCTTGTGACCCGCCATCCCGTTGCGTCGTGTCGCGATCAGAGGTCGCTCATCTTTTCACGAATCTTGTCGGCTGCTTCCTTGACGACGGATTCAGCATCCTGACCGCCGATATTCATCGCCGCGAGCATCCAGCCGCCGAGACTGTCATTCTGGTAAAGACCGACATATTTGTTCAGCTTGTCGCCATCCCAGTAGTATGGCGCCCGGCCTTTGCCCCAGATGCTGTCGAGGAACTCGAGCACGTCCATTCGCTGCTGGATGACGTCGTTATCCATATAGGCTTCCGAATTCAGCACTTCCTGCTTGGCGGGGATGATGTGCAGCGGCACGGAGTGCAGCCACTCGATATAGGCGGGGTGGTTCATGAAGAACTTCACATACTGCTTTGCGCCGTCTTCGTTCGAGCCTTTGCCGACGTGGAAACCCTGAACCGACAGATAGTAGTTGTCCGTCGCCTTCGCGGGCAGCGAAATCGGCTTCGTCAACGGCGCGAGATCAGGCGCGTTCGACATGGTCTGCTCCAGCAGGCGCGCGCCGACGTAGTAGCTGTTGGCGACGCGTCCGGTGAAATACTGACTCATCAGGTCGCCCCAGCTGTAGTTCGAGCCTTCCGGCGCAAACTTGTGAGCCTTGTTCAGGAACTCAAGCGTCTCGACCACCTTGCCCATATTGTCGCCCTGGTCGAGGTAGACTTCATACTCGCCGTCATCGCCCATTTTGAACCAGTGAGCGTCGTTCTTCTGCATCATGGTCTCCATGAGCAGGTGAGACGCGCCGCTCTGGGCGGAGGGGACGATATTGCCGTACATGGCGGGCGGATTGTTCAGTTTTTCGCTGACCGCGAGGTAGCTGTCCCAATCAGCATAGGGGTCCAGACCAGCCTCGTCGTAAAGGTCGGAACGATACCAGCCGTAGACGAATTGCTGGCTGGTGGCGACGGATCGATCGGCGCCGTCGACCACGAGGCGCAGATTGTCGGGAATTCCAAGATCCGTCACGAGATCGCTGACATCCGCAAGCTGACCCTGAAGCGCGACCTCCATTGCCGAACCGGCGCCGTACCAGACAAGTTCGGCTGGCGTTCCCGAGGCGATCAGCGTCGCAACGCGCTGGGCGATGTTCTCAAATCCCGGATACTCCATGGTGACTGATATGCCGGTTTCGGCTTCGAAGTCGGCGTTGATCTTGTCGTAGACGGCCTGCGCCTTCGGATTGGATTCCTCGCTGACAAACGTGATTTTCTTCGCATCCTGCGCCCAGGCCGCCCGCGATATGATCGAGGGCGCTGCCAAACCCAGCCCAAGATAGGCGCTGCTGCGCAAGACGCTGCGACGCGACGTTTTCAATTGGCGAAAAACTCCCGGTAATTCTGTCTTCTTGGTCATCGCATTTTCTCCTGTACGTGGTTGCTGGAATTTCGAACGGATTTGATCGGGGAAGAAAATTTGCGCGCGCTGCGGCCCGTTGCGACCGGCTTCCCGGACAGGTCATGGGCTTCGATGTCGATTGCGGGCGCGACGGAGGCGTTCACGTGAGCAACACCTCGCCTTTGGGCGTGTTCAGCCGACAGAGAAAGCCGGCGGTGTTCGAACGGATGACGGGGACGTCGACGCCCAGGGCCTCATAGATATGCCGAAGCCGCTCCGCCTCGGGGTGAAGCGCCTGAAATTCGACCAGCGAACATCCGGTCGGCGTGGTTTTCCAGGGATGCTCGCTGTCCATCCAGTCGATGAGAAACGGGATCATGTAACCCCAGGTCGGATCTTCGATATAGATTGCGCGCCAGCGCACGAGCACGCCGTCTTTTCTGACGCGTTGCATCGATGTCGGCGCGGATACCGAAAGTCCGAGTTCGCTTGCGGTTTCGAAATAGGCGTCGAGATCGTTTCCCGATACGCCAAACGCGTGCAGGGCGGGTGTCGTGATCGCGGAAATATGTTTCGCCCGCGGGCCAAGCGTGCCTTGAGCCGGATCGATCGAGATTATTTCAAAGTAGCAATTCACGCCAAGAGAAACCAGCGTATTGCGGGTGCCGTTTCCGTCGTGGCTGCCGCCATTGCCCGGCTTGACGCCAGTGGCGTGTTCGAAAGTCTCGTTGCCGCTGTCAATGTCGGCGCAAGCCCACAGGACATGGTCTAGAGGGTGGTGGAGCAAAGATACGCTTTCCGTAAACGTCGTATTACTGAACGTTCAGTACGGTGTCATTTTTGAGCTAAACGTGTCAAGTGCCTAATTTGCGCTATCGCCACTGGCGGTGGCTAAATATTGTGCAAGCGGTCGGATTCCACTGTAAATCGAAGCGTCCATCCGGTACGGAAAACAGCCATAAGGCGCGTCGGAACAACGGTGACAGAAAAAGAATTTCGCAATCGGGGTCGCAAGAGGCAGCGCTTTCCTACTCGCATTCACACGAGTGTGCGACTATGGCTTTGCCAAGACCCGGACGGCGAAACGTCGGCCTGTCCGCAAGGTCCAGCATTCTGAAAGAGGAGCAACGAGTATGACGAATTTGAAAATTGGCGAAGAAGCCCCCGATTTCGAGGCCCAGACCACAAAAGGCGCGATCCGGTTTCACGAATGGCTTGGAGATTCCTGGGGCGTTCTTTTCTCGCACCCAAAGGATTTTACGCCGGTCTGCACGACCGAACTCGGCCAGATGGCGCGTATCGCGCCGGAATTCGAAAAGCGCAACGTCAAGGTGATCGGCCTCAGCGTCGATCCGGTCGACAACCATGCGAAATGGGCGGAAGACATCGAGGAAACGCAAGGCTTCATGCCGCAGTTTCCGATGATCGGAGATCCGGAACTGAAGGTCGCAAAACTCTACGGCATGTTGCCGGCAGAGGAAGGCTCCACGTCGGAAGGCCGGACAGCCGCCGATAACCAGACGGTCCGCACCGTCTTCATCATCGGGCCGGACAAGAAGATCAAGCTGATGCTGATTTACCCGATGACCACGGGACGCAATTTCAACGAGATCCTGCGCGTGATCGATTCCATGCAACTCACGGCGGCGCACAAGGTGGCGACGCCGGCCAACTGGGAAAATGGCGAAGACGTCATCATCGTGCCGGCCGTGTCGGACGAGGAAGCGAAAGCCAAATACCCGGATGGCTGGAAGACCCTGAAACCTTACTTGAGGGTCGTCGCGCAGCCCAAATGATCCGTCTTTGAACGGGACTGTCTTTTGGGCGGCGCCGTAACGCGCCGCCCAAATCATTCAAGCGTCCGCCATCCATTTTCCGGCGCCATCGGGAACCAGCCGGGGGACCTCGAACACGCTGCAGACTTTCTGCGAAAGCCCTGTTCGGGCAGAGTCCAGACAATCGACCCAGCGACGGGTCTGCAGCATGGCTGCAGCCAGAACGACCGGTTCGCCCGCGCTTTTTTGCAAAAGACGATAGCCGGAGGCCATCGATGCGCCGGTGCTGATGACGTCGTCGACGAGCACGAAGCGCCTGTTTTCCAGAAGCGGCAGCATGCGCGGATCGATATAGAGCCGTTTTTCCTGTCCGGGGCTGGTGATCGAGTTCAAAGGGACCGACAGGGCAATGTCGTACCAGAACTTTCTTGACGTGCCGAGCGGCACATAGCGGTCATGGCCGAGTTTGCGCGCCGTTTCGGCGGCGAGCGTCAGACCCAGCGTCGGCATTCCGACGATCACCTCCGGTCGGTGGACTTTCAGACGATCAGCCAGGGCTTCGGAAAGCGCATCCACGACTGCAAAGGCGGCCTGGTTCAGGATGAGGGAGGGCAGGGCCTCCTCTCCGCCTGAACGAACGCGCACCGGCAAGGCGATCTGGCGTCCATCGGGCAACGCTGCGGGATAGAGATCGTCGAACCGGGCCTGCCGCGAGCAGTCCCATGTCCCCGGTGGCTCGATTGTCTGCCAGAAATCTATGGCGTGCATGAGTGGTTCAAGGTCCTGTTCGTCGCTCATTTCCGATACTATGTTTTCGGGACTATTCCTACGGAGTGATACATGCCGACCATTGACGCCATACGCGATGACCTGCCGTTTCTTATCGACCTGCGGCGTGATTTGCACGCCCATCCCGAACTGGGCTTCGAGGAGGAGCGCACGAGCGCCATCGTCGCCGACATTCTGGAGGAGGCAGGCGTCACCGTTCATCGCGGGCTCGCCAAAACCGGCGTCGTCGGGTCGCTTCAGGTCGGCGAAGGCAACGGCGCAATCGGCTTGCGCGCCGACATGGATGCGCTCGCCATGCCGGAAAAGGCGGACCGACCTTACAAGTCGACGATAAACGGCAAGATGCACGCCTGTGGGCATGACGGGCACACGGTGCTGCTGCTCGGGGCCGCGCGCCATCTGGCGAGAACGCGCAAATTCTCCGGCACGGTGCATTTCATCTTCCAGCCGGCCGAAGAGGGAAGAGGCGGCGCCAAACGCATGGTCGACGAAGGCTTTTTCCGTCAGTTTCCCTGTGACGCGGTTTTCGGTCTGCACAATATGCCGGGCTTGGCTGTCGACGAGATGGCCGTCGTGGCCGGTCCGCAACTGGCGTCCTCCGACAGTTGGCGCGTCACGTTCAAAGGTATCGGCACGCATGGGGCGAAGCCGCATCTCGGCCGCGATCCGGTGACCGCCGCCGGTCAGTTCATCACGTCGCTCCAGACGATTGTCGGCCGGGTGGTCGATCCGCTGCAGCCGGCTGTCGTGAGCGCCTGTTCGGTGCAGGCGGGCGATCCGGAAGCGCTCAACGTCATACCGGATATCGTCGATATCGGCGGCACCGCGCGCGCCTACACGCCCCAGGTTCGCGATCAGCTCGAGGAGGAAATCGGACGGCTGGCCCGGGGCGTCGCCATGGCTTACGGCGTCGAGGCGGATTACGATTTTCAGCGGCGCATACCGCCGGTGGTCAACAATGCGAGCGCCGCCGAGGTAGCGCTGGATGCGGCGCGGGACGTCTGCGGTTCGGTGCGCACGCAGTTTCCCCCATCCACCGCCGGTGATGATTTCGCGTTTTTTTCGGGCGAAGTTCCAGGCGCCTATGTGTGGCTCGGCAACGGGCCTGCAAAAGACGGCGCATTGCACCACAACACCCGATACGATTTCAACGACGAGGCCATCATCACCGGCGCAAGCTTCTGGGCGCGGCTGGTGGAGCGGCGGCTTCCGGCCTGAAACCGGTCCAGCGCGCCGGTCAGCTTTCGGACGCGACTACGAGGCCTTCCGGACATCCCGCCTCAATTCGCGGCGCATGCGTCAAGAGGTCCTTCAGCGGCTTCAGCGCGCCGTCCCGCCGCAGATCCTCGACGCGCGGTAGCGACAGTTCCGCTTCCACGATGACGTCTCCGGATATTCCATGCGCCTTGCCGCATACGAGCTTGAAGCGCGAACCGGCGCGATGGCCCAGCGTCGCATCCAGTTTTTCTTGGATGGTTTCCACCTTCAGCATTCCGCCAGCCGCGTCCCGGAACAACGGTTCGAGGACACCGCTGACCTGTCCAAACAGATCTTCGATGTCCTCGAAATACTCGTCCTGGCCAACGCCCGAGCAACTGCCGTGCTTGAGCCACTCATAGGCCAGGTTTTCTTTTCGCGAATAATGCGGCAATAGCCGGTCAAACATGGGCTGAGCGATATCGACCGGCGGCAATTGATCGAGGTGGCCGTGCTCGGCCGCCAGCTTTTCCTTTTCGGGAACTTCGCAATAGTCGTTTTCGTAGGGCTGCGGCCACAGACCGTGAATGATCAACTGGTCGCCCAGTCGGGCGAGGCGCCCGCTGCTGCAGCCTTCATTCTCCGGATCGGTCTTGCAGAAAGCCGGCGCCCAGTTCAGCGTGAACACGCTGCTTTTGCTGAGCGCTGCTTCCTCCGACCGGCGCATAGTCGCGCTCGACTGCGTGTCGACGACAAATACGCTGAAAATCACGCAGGCGGCGGCCACCGTCAGAAGCCCCGCCGATAGGCCCAAAACTGTCAAATCCTGGCGTGTCAGCGCCTTGTCTCCGCGTGGTCGTCAAGGCACATACTATCGGCGAGGTCCCGAAATAAAACAAGCTCTGCGCTATGCTGATATGAGGGACGTGTTGCTTTCTTTGCGCTACAACCAGGTGCTAAAGAGGGTGAAACGGGAGATCCTGATTTGCGAGGCGGCTCATGAAGCGCATCGACCCCTGGTTCGAGCGGGCGGCAAAAAGCGAAGACAAGCTGGTTTCCTTCTTCCAGTGCGTGGTGACCGGTTCCATGGGACGCTACTTCCTGTACCGGTTGCGCAATGTGGTCATTCTCGACACGTTGATGTTTGTGGCCCGGGCGGCCGAATTTCTCCTTGTCTACCGGCTTCTCGGTCATGTCGACGCCTTTATCGTTCTCGCGCTCCGGGTCGGCTCGCTTCTGGTCGACGGGGCCTGGTGGGGATTTCTGGAAGTCATGCGCGAGCGCCTGCGCGATCTCACCGAAGAGGGGCGGTCGCAGGAAAGAGATCAGGAGGTCGGCAACTGGATAGCCCTGACGGGCCTGGTGGCGGCAACGTTCCTGTGCGCGGCGATCCTCTTCATCGTTATCGAGATATTGCCGTTGGAAGGCGGCGCCATCGTTGCGATCTACAGTTTCTTCATCTTCCTGCAGACGGTCGCCAAATTGCCGGTCACCACGATTCATTCCGGCATGTACGCGACACGGCGCATATTTCGTCCTAGCTGGTCGATCTTTGCGCCGCTTGTCATCCAGATCGCAATTCTTGCGATCGGATACGCCATTTTGCCCACCGCGGCTTTGCTCCTCTCCATCCTCGCCGCGTCGGTAGCCTCAATCGTGCTCGGTCTGCGCTATACGCTGAGAGTCTATGAACTGTCCGGTCGCACGTTGGGGTCGGTCCTGAAACCGGTCGGTTTTTCGACATTCCTCAAAGGCCTGCCTGCGGGGCGGGCGGCGCTTTCCCTGCTCGCGGGTTTGTGTCTCCAGCTCGACGCGATCTTTGTGCTGATTCTCCTCGGTTCCGTGTCGGGAAGCGCGCGCGAGATAGATTTCACCGCCGCCGATCCGGCTTGGCACATAATCAATGCGTTCGCCTTCTTCTATCTCCTGCTTCCGGCCCTGACCGGCAGCTATAGCTGGGCAAGGGTTTTCTATTTCGATTTCGTGCGATTGCGCCGGACGGAGGAATATCACGCGTTACGTCGCTCTTTCTTCAAGCGCGTCATCATCACGGCAATGATGATTGCAACCTGGTTCTGGCTTCTGGGCTTCTCGCTTGGTGTGCTGCAAATGATTGATTTCTCGTTCACATTGCAGTTGGCGCTGTTGCCGCTATTTCTGCTGCGCTCCTTGATCGGCGTTTACCAGTTCCGCATGTTTGCGGACGAGCGACTCCTTTCCGTGGTTGGCAGCGTGGGCCTCTTCGCTCTCGGTTTGTGGCTGGTATGGCTTGATCCGCAGCCGGCTTCCGATTTGCTGGAAGTCACTGCGGTCATGATCGTCGTGCTGGTGGCCCTCATCAATCTGCATCACTTCAGAAACCGCAGGCAGGTCTTGCCCGTCCAGCTCGATCTGGCGGCATGGTTCGAAACGCTGCGGGCGGTTGAGCGACCTGTCTTCGTCGGCGAATTGCGGTTTGCGCCGCACATTCCCGAGATACAGCGTCGTCAGGTGATCAGCGCCGTTCGCGCGCGGCTTTCCGGACACGGTCATTACGCGTTCCGAAATCAGGACTCACTCCTTTTCTTTCACCGCGATGTGGTGAAGGCGCAAGATCTGGATATCGATCTTTCCGTGATGTCGGGCGGCGCAACAGCCGCGACGCGCCACGGCGATCCGGTTTTTTCCGACGGCGTGTCGGCCGCAACCGTCCTGCTGTCGCGCTGGCCTGACATGCAGCAACAGGTCGCGCGACGCCCGATTGATGAACAGAAATCGCTCTTCACAGCGATGTTCGAAAATGGCGGCTTCGTCGATCTGGCGACCGGGGAGGGCAGCGTCGGCATGAAACGCCTCGATCCCGGTATCACACGGCTTGCGCTGACAACCGGTTTGAAAAGTTACAGATATGGAAAGCACGCCGCCATGATCCGCGATCATGTGCTGGTCCCTGTGCTTTGCCAGGGCGCGCTGCGCTTACTGCTCGTGCTGCCCCCGGAAGCGGGCCGGGACGCCTTGAAGAGATGGCGACAATCCCTGGCGCAGCGCGCGAGCGCCACTGTCGCAGAACAGAAGCAAACGGTCAGCGCCGATGGTTGAGCCGGTCGATATCGAGGCAAGTCTTCAGGACCGATCCGTCTATGAGGCGGAAATACTGAAGATGTTTTCCAAGCGCGTGCGAAGCGGTCGAATAGCTGCGGACGCGGCGCCCGGCGTGAGCTACTATCGCGCGGCCGCCGACCGTCGGGCGCTGGCGTCCCGGATCGCAAAGACCATTGCCGCCGGAGAGTATCGCATAAGCCCGGTGGCGCTCTGGTTCCTGGAGCGCCACGGCAAGGTTCGGCCCGCGCATCGGCCTGTTTTCGTCGATCAGGTTGTCGGGGCGGTGCTGTTCCAGTTGCTGACCCGCAACGCCCGCGCCTATGGCCTGCCTGGCGTACATTCCTATCTGCCAGGACGCAGCAATCTCTCCGCAGCGATTGGATTTTCAAACTTTATCCATCGGTTTCGCAAGCAGGCGGGTCCAAGACCGCCGGCGCTCCACGTTCTCAAATCCGATTTCAGCAAGTTTGGCGAGTCCCTGCCCATGGGGCCAGCAGCGCCGCTCTGGAAGACGATGCGAGAGGTGGCCAATCTTGGAAATCCGCGCGGCGACGTCAATGACCAAACCTGGTCCCTTATCGTTGATCTGGTTCGACCGGTCATTAAAACTCCGGATGGATCGTCCTTCACGCGCACGCACGGCGTCTCTATGGGCACGCCGCTGACGCCGTTGGTGTCCAATCTGTCGGTTCATGAAATGGACGTCTACCTGAACGGAGTCGAGGGCCTCTTCTATGCGCGTTACAACGACGACTTCATTCTGGCCCATGCCGATTTGCAGACGCTGAAGCAGGTGGACGCCGATCTGGAGCCGATCCTCGCCCGACTTGGCGTCAGCAGGAAGATGGAAAAGGAGCGCCGTGTGGCGCTTTGCGGAAACGGAATGCCATCAACAGCCGATCCGGCCTATGAAGGTGGCGCCAGCATTGATTTTCTTGGTATTTCGATTGCCTACAACGGTGGACTAAGTCCTGCTCCACATCTGCAGGCGCGTTTCGTCAAACGCATCTGCTCCAGGATTGACGGACTGGCGGCGGGGTTTGCCGGAGAAACGTCCTCGGACAGGGCGCAAATTCTCGTCTCGGCAACCAATGTGATGCTGGATATCGAAAACCCTTTCGCCGCGCCGGGTCTGGCGACGGTTCTAAGGGTCGCCTCAAATCGCGGCGCCTTGAAGGATATGGATTTCAGGATCGCCAGAAAGATCGTCCAGGCCGCTACAGGCCGTGCGGGAAACAGGGGATTTCGCCAGATACCGCCCAAGCGTCTGCGTGAGGAGATGGGACTCGTCTCTCTCGTCGCGTTGCGCAACTTGCGCCGCTAGGGCTTGTTGGATAGGATTTGTTCGGGAGCGCGTTTCCCGCGGCGACGCGGAGGACTGCCTGTGGAACAACAGAGGCTGCGGCTTTCGGTTCCTTTTTTGCTCTTTGATACCACGCGCTCCCGCTTCCTCGAGAACCCTCAACCTGTGACTTCGAGAATCGGGCTTTCGAGCGGACCGTCCAGGGTAAGGTCGGAGAGGCCGAGGTCGGTCTGGTGCGGGCCGGCGTTGCAGGCAAGCGTTGCGCCGAAACAGGCCTTGAAGACAAGATAGGGTGGTTGCCATGCGACGACTTTGTCCATCGCCTGTTTGATCGCGGTGAAGCCCGCGCCGACATCGGCGATCGGCGCTTCGCTGACAAGGCCTGAAAGCGGCAGCGGCAGGCTGGCCAGAACCACGCCTCCCGAGACAACGGCCAGGCCGCCGCCCATGGCGCAGACGGTATTCGCCGCAAGCGCCATGTCCGCCTCGTTGCCTCCGAACACAGTCAGATTATGGCTGTCGTGGGAAACCGTCGTGCAGACAGCGCCGTCCCACGCGCCCCATTCCGTGAGATAGCCGACTTTCATTTCGGCCGGTAGGCGTCCGTGACGATGACAAACGCCGATCAGGGTTGCGCCTTCAGGCGGAACAACATGGCCATCCCTGACCTCCGTTTCCGTTTCGCGCCAGCGCGTAAAGCGCGGCCGGTCGATAGTCGCTACACGCACGCGATTGCCGCGCGACTTTATTCTGAAATCATCCGGTTTGAATTGAGGCGCCTTGACGGAGTTCTCAAGCAAATCGGTTTTGATCCGGTGAGGCGGCGAATTCAGTCGATTATTGCGGGCCACAACCTCGCCATTGCCGATCACAAAATCCGCCTTCAGTGACTGCAGGTTGTCGAAAGCCGCCAGATCGGCGCGGCGACCGGCTGCGATCAGGCCAAGATCGCTGCGCCCCAGGCGCATGGCGGCATTGAGCGTCGCCGCGCGGATCGCCCAAACAGGCGGCATGCCATACCGCACGAGCCTGCGGATCACATCGTCGAGACCGCCATTTCTGTCCAGATCGTCGGGAAAGACATCGTCGGTGCAAAGCGTTACGGTCGGCGGCAGATGCCCAATCCTGTTCAAAGCCTCGACGATCTCGGGAAGCAGGTGATCGTGCGAACCGCGGATCTCGATCGTCAATCCCGCGCGGAGTTTTTCAAGAAAGTCTTCTGCGGAGGTAAGTTCATGGTCCGACGTGACGCCGGCGGCCATGAAGGCGTTCAGATCCCGCCCGCTCAGGCCCCGCGCATGTCCGAACACCGGCTTTCGGCTCGCAAGTCCCGCCTGGACGATATCCGTCATCAGTGCGTCACGACTGACCACGCCGGCCATGTTCATCACTTCCGCAACGCCGCCGATCCCGGGATTGGCGAGCATCGCCTCCATCTCTGTTCCGCCGAACGCCGCGCCCGCGCATTCGAAACCCGGCGCGGACGGAACACAGGACGGCGCCAGGACAATGAAGCGCATCGGCAGGCTGGACGTTGCTTCGACAGCCCAGTCGACGCCGGCGAGACCGTGGACATTACCGAACTCATGCGGGTCCCAGACAACCGTCGTCACCCCACGCGGCAGGATTGTTTCGGCGTAGGTCGCGGGCGTGATCATCGAGCTTTCGACATGCATATGGGCGTCGATCAGACCAGCCGTGAGGATCTTCCCCGTGGCGTCAATGACTTCTGCCGCGTCCGTTCTGCTTGCCGGCGCATGCACGCTGGCGATCATCGGACCTGTGATGCCGATATCGGCCTTGCGGATTTCGCCGGTCGCGGAACTGAGCATGTCGCCATTGACGATCAAAAGATCGAAAGGCGCATCGCCGCGCGCCGCCGCCACGGCGCGATCGCGCAGCGTTCTGTCGTTCAGATCATCCGGTTCGAGGGCGGCAGAAGTCATTGTCGTGTGGCCTTTTCGAGGGCGTCGAGCGTCATGGACCGGATGCGATCGGCGTCCGGTCGAACGGCGATCCTGGCGTTTGCGCCTGCTGAGGTGCGGCGGTCGACGACTGTCCGGCCGCGCGTCAGGCCGCCAGCCAACTCTACGTCGATCCAAACCGCCTCGAGCGTCGCAACGCTGTCTTCGATTGCGATCGCCGCCGCGACGGGATCGTAGAGCGCCATGGCGGGACGGCCCCTTTGTATCGCGATATCGATGTAGCCGCCCAGGAGATCCTTCAGAACGGAAGTTTTCTCATCGCCTCCCGCGTCCAGGCGCGCAGCAAAATCAGGACCGACCAGCACCTGCCTGCAGCACTCCAGATCGACCATCCGCAGTTCGACGCCGCTTGCAAGAACGATGGCGACCGCCTCGGGATCGCTGAAGGCGTTGAACTCCGCCGAGGCGGTGTGGTTGCCCGGACCGGAGCCGCCGCCCATCCACAGGACATGGCTGATTTGCGGGGCAAGATCGGGGCGTGCCAGCAGCAGGATGGCGATATTGGTGAGCGGTCCGAGCGCAAGCACAGGTTCCGCATCATCAAGGCCTTCAAGCCATTTCGTCAGGCCGCTGAGGGCGGAGGGAATATCGGTGGTCGCATTCTTCGGAAGCCGCTTGCCGAGCGTCGGCATGCCGGTCGGGCCGAGGATCCGTTCAGCAGTCTCGACAGATCCGAGGATCGAACGGGAAGCGCCTGCAAACAGAGGCATGGTCCAGCCAAGGAAGCTTGAGGCGTCAAATGCGTTGCGGACGACCTGTTCCAGCCTCGTATTTCCATAGACAAGGGAAACGCCTGCGATGTCGACCAGCGACTGCTCCACCATCATCACGGCGAGCATGTCGTCGAATCCCATATCCGTATCGATCCAGATCAAATGTTGTGTCCAGTTGGGCGTCGCTTCAACGTCGAATTCATAGCAGAATTAGGGTCAGGCGAAAGCGCCGGATGCTCAGGCGGGTGGATCAATCGCCGCCATGTCGACGCCGAGAAAATACGGCCAGACGATCAGCGCGAGCACGCCGCGCCAAAAACCAAGGTCGAGATAGCCGATGGTGAAAAGCCAGCCCGCCAACCAGATCAGGCCGAGACCGCCGTGCTGTTCAATACGGATTCGCTGCTTGTCCATGGATAGGTTCCTGTTCATGTAGTCCGCTGGTTGGAAGGGTACATGAGCCGGAATCGGGGGCCAAGCATCGGGCTGGGAACACGATTGGAACAAAAGAAGAACAGATTGCTGATTTTTACTCTGATCTGTGCTATAAAAGCGCATTGAAATCCACCTGCCGTCGAGCGCGGGGGGCCGGAAAACGCAGATTCCCGAAACAAAGCCAGATTGAAGAAAAGGCAATTTCCCGAAACAAAGCCAGATTTGATTGACTGCCGCAGAACCGCTCTGAATTGCCGCAGTTACCGAATTCCCGAAACGAAGCCAAACGTGTGAAAAGGCGAATTCCCGAAACGAACCCGGTTTACCGAAACAAACCCAAACGGCCCGAGACCTCATTTCCCGAAACGAAGCCAGATTTGCAACGGAATTTGTCGAATTGAAAATATATAAGTAATAACAGCAATTTAGAAGAGAATGTTAGATCAATTCACTTATAGGCGATGGCTGCGCTGGAAGGTCCGACAAGCGGGATGACCTCGAAACGCCTGAACCCGGCTTCGCCGCACCACGCGCGAAATTCGGCGCCGGTGAAGTCGAAAGCCCGGTCGCCGAATTCCATCAGCATGGTCAGCGACATGAAGAGACCGAAGGTGTTTTCGCGGCGCGCGTCGTCGATGAGGGCCTCGACGGCGATAAAAACGCCGCCTTCGGGAAGCGCGTCATAGGCCTTCTTCACCAGAGCCTTTTTTTGTTCGAGGTTCCAGTCGTGCAGGATCATGCCCATCGTTATGATATCGGCCGGCGGCAGAGGGTCGGCAAAGAAGTCGCCGGAAACGGCTTCGATTCGGTCCGAAAGGCCGTCTGCCGCGATCTTCTTCCTTGCGATCTCAGTCACATTGGGCAGGTCGAAGCTCGTGCATGAGATGTGGGGATGCTTTGCGGCGACACATCGCGACAGCAACCCGTCAGCACCGCCAATGTCCGAAAGGGTTTTATAATATTCAAACGGAAAAACCTCCGCGAGTTTCTCGAAATTGTGGCGGGACGAGCCGTTCATCGCATCCATGAAGGCTTCGAGCCGGGCCGGTTCGGAATAGAGCGTCTGGAAGAAAGGCGTGCCAGCCGCTTTCGATTCGTTCTGCGGTTCGCCGGTCTTGAAGGCCTCTCCGATATCGGCCCAGAAACGGTAGTTGCGCGCTTCCCACAGTTCGAGAATGCCGCCCATATAGTCCGGCTTGTTCCGGTCGAGATAGGCGCCGGTGGTCGTCGTGTTGCAGTAACGCGCGTCCGGTCCGTCTCCGTCCCGTCCGAGCATTTCGACGGAAACAAGCAGGTCGAGGAAGTCCATGGCGGGTCGCCGGCGCAGGCCGTATTCCGCCATGATCTCGTCAAGGGTCATCGGGTTTTCGGCGAGCCGCGTGTAGAGCCCGAGGCCGACGGCGGTCAGCAGCGCCTTGGACACGCCGTAGCCGATGGCGACGCGCATGATGTGGTCGGGCCCGGCGTTTGTCATGCATTCTCCTCCGCATTTTCGGAGAGATCATGCCACAATGACGTGGGGTGCGGCTAGTATCACACGAATAAAGAGCATTTCTTATGCTGCAGTTTTTGCAGCGCTGTGCCAAAAATTGAGCACAAGACAGAAGCGGTAGCGCGTCATACCATCTTCGGGATGCCGATCATCGGGGCTGAGGCGGCAGAAGAGACCGGCCTTATTGCCGGTTGGAAATTTCAGAGGTGGATTGCGAATATGGCTATCATCAAGAACACATCGCGTCGTGACTTTCTCAAATCGACCGCAGGCTTGGCCGGTCTTGCGACGCTCGGCGCCTCATTGCCGCTGACGTCTGCGCGCGCCGCGGACCTGACGGTCGGCTTCATCTATGTCGGACCGAAAGACGACTTCGGCTACAACCAGGCGCACGCCGAAGGGGCTGCGGTGGTCAAGGGCATCGAAGGGGTGACGATCGTTGAAGAGGAAAACGTCGCCGAGACCGTGGACGTCCAGAAGTCCATGGAGAGCATGATCAATTTTGACGGAGCGTCGCTGCTGTTTCCGACGTCCTTCGGTTATTTTGATCCGCATATCCTGACGCTTGCGCCGGACAATCCGGACGTCCGCTTTGAGCATTGCGGCGGTCTGTGGAGCGCTGACAAGCATCCGGCCAATGCAGGATCCTATTTCGGTTATATCGGCATGGGCCAGTTCCTGAACGGCATCGCCGCCGGGCACGCCACGAAGACGAAAAAGATCGGCTTCGTCGCTGCAAAGCCAATCCCGCAGGTTCTTATCAACATCAATTCCTTCCTGCTGGGCGCGCGCTCGGTCGATCCGGAAATCACCTGCCAGGTGATCTTCACCGGCGAATGGTCGCTCGCCGTCAAGGAAGCCGAGGCGGTGAACGCCCTCGCTGACCAGGGTGTCGACGTCATTACCTGTCACGTTGACGGTCCGAAGGTTGTCATGGAAACGGCGGCTGGCCGCGACGCTTTCGTTTGCGGTTACCACGCAAACCAGCAACCGCTCGCCGGGGACAAATACCTCACGGGCGCCGAATGGGCCTGGGGCAACGTCTATACGGACATGATCAACAAGACGCTGGCTGGCGAAAAGATCGACAATTTCGTTCGCGGCGGACTGGCCGAAGGCTTCATCAAGATGAGTCCGCTCGGGCCGGCGGTGTCGGATGCGGCCCGCAACCAGTTCGAGGCGACGAAGGCAGAGATCCTCAAGGGCGACTACGCCGTCATCAAGGGTCCGATGAAGGACAACAAGGGCAACGTAATCGCCACGGAAGGCCAGAGCTTCGCCGAGACGGATGTCGAGCTGGAGAGCATGGATTACCTGGTCGAAGGGGTGGTCGGCTCCACAAGCTGAGCATTCCCGCGGTCTGGCCCGGCCGATGGCCGGGCCTACTGTTGAAGGAGACCATCAATGAGCGTCGATCTGGCATCGGGCGCGGGATCGGAAACAGCGGTTCGCGAGTGGCTGGAGAAGGCCGCTCGTAACGCGGAAGGTTTCGTCATCCCCGTTGGCGCGCTGGTGGCGGGCCTCGCGGTATTCGGACTGTTTCTTCTGTTTCTCGGCAAGTCGCCCTTCGACTTCTACGCGTTGGTGTACAAGGCCGGTTTCGGCACCGCATTCTCATGGGAGAATACGCTGTCGCGCACTGCGCCTCTGCTGCTGGCGGCCCTGTGCGTTGCGCTGCCGGCCCGACTCGGACTTGTCGTCATTGGTGGAGAGGGGGCGATCGTGCTGGGAGGCGTCGCGGCAGGCGCATTCGCGATGTTCGCGCCGGGTTTGCCCGGCCCGGCCGGCATGGCGGGCATGGCGCTCTTCGCGGCTTGCGCCGGCGGGATCTGGATTGGTCTCGTCGGCGCGCTTCGCCATTTGCGCGGCGTCAACGAAACCATATCCAGCCTTCTGATGGCCTATATCGCCATCGCCATCATGAACCATCTGGTCGAGGGCCCGTTCCGCGATCCCGCCAGTCTCAACAAACCGTCGACAGCGCCGCTCGCAGAAAGCTGGCGGATCGGATCGATGCCGGGTTTCGACGTGCATTGGGGACTGGCCGTCGGCGTCGTCGCATGCATTGTGTCCTGGGTTCTGATCGAGCGCACGAGCTGGGGTTTCGCCGCGAGAATCGCAGGCGGCAATGTGCGCGCTGCGCAAATTCAGGGCCTGCCCGTTGGGTGGTTGATCATCGGCTTTACAGCGCTTGGCGGCGCTTTCGCCGGGATCGCCGGCATGATCGAAGTCGCCGCTGTCCATGGCTCGGCCAACGGCTCACTGGCCGCCGGCTACGGCTATACCGGCATTCTGATCGCCTTTCTCGCCCGGCACAATCCGCTCGCCATCATCCCGGTCGCCATTCTGCTCGCCGGTTTCGAGGCCTCGAGCGGTCTGGTGCAACGTCGAATGGATCTGCCTGACGCCACCGTGCTCGTGTTGCAGGGCTTTGTATTCGTCGCGATCCTGCTCAGCGATGCGCTCTATGGCCGCTTCAAGCTGTTTCAACCTGAATTGTGGAGGCGCGCATGAACGAGACCGATATCGGCCTTTGGGGCGTACCGCTCGCCATTCTCGGCGGCGCCATTCGGGTTTCCACGCCTTTCCTTCTGGTAAGCGTCGGAGAGTGTCTGACGGAACGATCGGGCCGCATCAATCTCGGGCTCGAGGGCACGCTGGTCTTCGGCGCGATGAGCGGATACGCCATCGCGTACCAAACAGGCTCGCCCTGGCTCGGCGTCATCGCCGCGGCGATTGCCGGCGCCGCCTTCGGCCTTGCCCATGGCTGGATGTGCAAGCTTCCCAGAGTTAATGACATCGCCATCGGCATCTCCCTGATGATCCTTGGCATGGGGCTCGCCTTCTTCTTCGGCAAACCGTACATCCAGCCGGTGGCCCCGGATCTGCCCTCCATACCTTTCGGCTGGTGGTCCGACCTTCCGCAGGTGCAGGCGGCTCTCAGGATCAACGTCCTGTTCCTGCTTGCGATCATCGTCGCAATCCTGATGGCGCGCATGTTCCGCTCCACGCGCATCGGTCTCATGGTTCGCGTCGTCGGCGACAGCACCGACGCCGCGCGCGCACTCGGTTTCCATCCTGACCGAGTGCGCCTTTATTCAACTGCCGTTGGCGGCGCGCTAGCCGGCGTCGGCGGCGCCTATCTGTCGCTTTATTATCCGGGAAGCTGGAACGAGGGGATTTCATCCGGCCAGGGCTTGATGGCCGTGGCGCTGGTGATATTCGCCCGCTGGAACCCGGTAAGCTGCATATGGGCGGCGCTGCTGTTCGGTGGGGCAGGGGCGCTCGGCCCGGCTTTACAGTCCATCGGCGTCACGCAGGGCTATTATCTGTTCTACGCCGCGCCCTACGTCCTGACGCTGGGCGTCCTGATCGCAACCAGTTCGACAACGCGGGACATGGCGGGCGCACCCGGCGCACTCTCGATAACGAAGTAGGAAGCGATATGAAAGAAACATGTCTGTCGACCAAGGAGCTGCGTAAATGACCATTATCGCATCCGACCCTTATGACTGGCCTCATCATGGCGATATGCGCCCTGAAAACACGACGCTGATCGTTATCGACATGCAGAAGGATTTCTGCGGCGTGGGCGGCTATGTCGACCGGATGGGCTATGACCTCAGTCTCACGCGTGCGCCGATCGAGCCGATCAGGAAGGTGCTCGAGGCGATGCGCAGGAGGGGCTATCACATCATGCACACGCGTGAGGGGCACCGGCCGGATCTCGCCGACCTGCCGCATAACAAGCGATGGCGGTCCCGTCAGATAGGCGCGGGCATCGGCGATGAGGGACCTTTCGGAAAAATTCTCGTGCGCGGCGAACCGGGCTGGGAAATCATCGAGGAACTCACCCCGCAACATGGCGAGCCGATCATCGACAAGCCGGGCAAGGGCAGTTTCTACGCGACGGATCTCGAATTGCTTTTGCGTACGCGCGGCATTCACAACATCGTTCTGACCGGCGTGACGACGGATGTGTGCGTCCACACCACGATGAGAGAGGCCAACGATCGCGGCTTCGAATGCCTGCTTCTTGAAGACTGTTGCGCCGCGACGGACAGGGGTAATCACGATGCGGCGGTGAAGATGATCAAGATGCAGGGCGGTGTCTTCGGATCCGTCAGCAATTCCGAAGCCTTCGTTGAATCACTGCCATGACGTCGGGGCGCAAGGACAAAGCTGCGATCGGCGTCGAGACGGTCGGTATGACGATGCGGTTCGGCGCCTTCACAGCGCTCGACAATGTCTCCATCAAGGTGAAGGCGGGGAGTTTCCACGCACTCCTGGGGGAGAACGGCGCCGGAAAATCGACGCTGGTGAAGTGCATCATGGGTTTCTATCAGCCGACCTCCGGCCAGGTCATGATCGACGATCACGAGGTGGAGATACGGGATCCGAAGACCGCCCACGCGCAAGGCCTTGGCATGGTTTATCAGCATTTCACCCTCGTGCCGTCGCTTACAGCGGCTGAGAACCTGGTCATCAGTCGCTCTGATGCGCCGGAGATGATCGACTGGCGCAGAGAGAACGGAAAATTGGAATCCTTCATGGAAACAATGCCTTTCCGAGTTCCGTTGAATCAGCCTGTGAACCGGCTTGCTGCAGGCGAAAAGCAGAAGCTGGAGTTGCTGAAGCAGCTCTATCTCGGGCGCCGCTTCCTCATCCTCGACGAGCCGACCTCGGTGCTGACTCCGTCGGAAGCCGACGAACTTCTCGGTATGGTTCGCGGTCTGACAGAGGCCGGCGCGCTGACGGTCCTGATGATCTCCCACAAGTTCCGCGAGGTCACCGCCTTCGCCGATGACGTTTCGGTGCTGCGGCGCGGATCCTTCGTCGGAGGCGGCAAGGTTTCGGATCTGGATCACGCGGCTATGGCCGCGATGATGATCGGGGAGAAAGAGTTGCAAAAGACGGCTGAGCGGTCCGGCACAGTCGGCGAGCCAATCCTCACGGTCGACAAGGTTTACGCCAGCGACCGGTCAGGACTGAAGTCGATCCGGATCGAGGACCTGACCATTCGCGCCGGGGAGATCGTCGGCATTGCGGGCGTGTCGGGCAACGGGCAGATGGAGTTGATGGAGATTCTCGCTGGCCAGCGGCCCTATTCGGCGGGCGAGATACGGGTCGAGAACGAACCGTTTTCCGCGACCCGCGCCGAGGCGCGTGAATTTCACGTGCGGTATCTGCCCGAGGAGCCGCTGCGCAACGCCTGCGCGCCGCGCATGAGCGTCACCGAAAATCTCGCCTTCCGCACATTTGACGTCAACGACGCCGGCAAGACACGTTTCTGGATCGACCGCGGCCGAATGGGCGAGGCGGCCAGTGAACTGATCGCAGCCTTCAAGGTCAAGACGGCGTCTCCGGCGAGCCCCATCGATTCGCTGTCCGGCGGCAATGTGCAGCGCGCAGTGCTCGCCAGGGAACTTACAGGCGAGGTGGATCTTCTGATCATCTCGAACCCCTGTTTCGGGCTGGATTTCTCCGCTGTGGCCGAAATCCGGGCGCGCATCATGGCCGCGCGCAACGCCGGCGCCGCGGTGCTTCTGATCAGTGAGGATCTGGACGAAATTCTCGAATTGTCGGATCGTGTTCTGGTAATGTCAGAGGGCGCGATTGTATATCAGGCGTCAATCGAACAGGCGAGTGTCGTCGATATCGGAAAACACATGGCAGGTCACGCATGAAATTGCTTGATGCAGATCCCTTTCATTTTCCCTTCCATCGGGAAAAGATCGCGCTTGTCGTCATCGACATGCAGCGTGATTTCGTCGAGCCGGGGGGCTTCGGGGCCAGCCTCGGCAACAATGTCGAACTGCTTCAGAAAATCGTACCCACCGTCAGAAATCTGATTGACGGTTTTCGCGCAGCGGGTCTGACGATCGTTCACACGCGCGAGTGCCACAAGCCGGACCTTTCGGATTGTCCGCCGGCCAAGCGCGAGCGTGGAAATCCGGCGCTGCGCATCGGAGATTACGGTCCGATGGGCCGTATTCTGGTGTCCGGCGAGCCCGGCGCGGAGATCGTTCCCGAACTTGCTCCGCATCCCGGCGAACTCGTCATCGACAAGCCGGGGAAGGGAGCGTTCTACGCCACACCCCTGTCGGGATGGCTGGAGGAACGCGACATCAGTCATCTCGTGTTTGCGGGCGTGACCACGGAAGTCTGCGTGCAGACCTCGATGCGCGAAGCCAATGATCGCGGCTATCATTGTCTTCTCGCGGAGGACGCGACCGAGAGCTACTTCCCGGAATTCAAGCAGGCGGTGCTCAACATGATCCGCGCGCAGGGAGCGATCGTCGGCTGGACCGCGCCGACTTCAAAAATTGTGGATGCGCTTCATGCCTAAACCGTTCGAGTTCACAGCCCTTCTTGGAGGCGGCTGGAAGAATGTGACGTTCGGTCCTTTTCACGAAGGCATCGAGATATGCCGGCTGGTCGAGGGGGATCCCGAAGTCGCCTTGCTTCGCTACGAAGCAGGCGCGAAAGCGCCGCGTCACATCCACCATGGCATGGAGTCAATCCTCGTTCTCGAAGGATCGCAAAGTGACGACCACGGCCGTTACGCCGCCGGTTCGCTCGTCGTAAACAGGAAGGGCTCCGACCATCGCGTGTGGTCGGAGGATGGATGCGTCGTCCTGATCCAGTGGGAAAAACCGGTGGAGTTCATCGAATAGGACGACCTCTGCAAACCCGGCGCGCCAGCAAGCAGCATTTTGATCAGTTCAGGCTCGCGAGATAAGCGCGCCAGCCCCCGAAGCCGGTGATCTCCTCCGCGCCTTCAAGTCCTGCGGGTTCACACAGAAAACCCTTGACCGACGTCCCGTCGACAAGATCGATCGTGCCAATGCCAAGCGGCTGGGGAATGCCGGCCATGAACGCGCCAAAAGAGGATATCGGCAGAGCCCAGATTTCGAGGTCGATAGATCCGCCTTCTTCGCTGCGCACGAGGCCCGGCCTCGCCGGCGGGCCGCCTGCAAG
Organism: Flavimaribacter sediminis; assembly: GCF_019492055.1. GTDB lineage: Bacteria > Pseudomonadota > Alphaproteobacteria > Rhizobiales > Rhizobiaceae > Flavimaribacter > Flavimaribacter sediminis. The sequence continues at coordinate 585,850 of NZ_JAICBX010000004.1, forward strand.
GCTGTAAAAGCGGTAGCTCGGGGCAGTTCTGGTAGCGGAGAGAAACCGGCCGCCAAGCCGCGTAACTTCGCCATTGAGCGGCAATCCCGACATATGCGCCCCAACCATGGCGACAGCGATTTCATCTGTCTGCGCGGCGGGGAGGCGCTTTGCGGGCTCCGGTAGTCCCCAGCCTGTAGCGCCCAGAGAAACCTTGGCGTCGTGGTGGAGCCAGGCGCCGATTGACGCCAGGAACGCATCACGTCCCGCGCCTCCGAGCAGCGTGACGCTGCCCGGTCGCCCGTCCTGTCGCGCCGTCATCGGAACAGCGATCCCGCAAAGGTCGAGCAGATTGACGAAGTTGGTGTAAGTCCCGAGATTGGAGTTCGGCCCGACGGGATCATTTTTGAGATCGCTGACGCTGTAGAATGTCGGAACCGTCGGCACACAGAGCATGTCCGCCAAACCCAGTAATGCGCGGGCTTTTCTTTCGAGTTCCTTCAGGCGGTAAGCGCCTTCGAAAGCATTCGCCGCGCTGAAAGCCTCCGCCTTGGAGATAATTCCGCGCGTTACCGGTAGCAGAGCGTCCGGTTGCGTTTCGATGACCCGGCGGATCGCGGCGTAACGCTCAGCCACCCACGGGCCTTCGTAGAGCAGTTTCGCAATGTCATAGAATGGCGTGAAGTCGAGTTCCACGATCTCCATTCCCTTCCGTCGCAAAGTCTCTACTGAGGCGGCGAAGGATTTGGCCTGCAGAGCGTCGCCGAAAAACTCGATGGAAGAACTGTCGGGGATTCCCACGGTGAGTGATGGCGGCATTTCGGAAAGCCCGGGCGACGCCAGCTCCCGCGAATATGCGTCTTCCGCGTCGTAGGCGCAGACGGTTCGATAGACGGACCACGCGTCGTCGACCGTCAGCGAAAAGATCGACACCGTGTCCAGAGAACGGCAGGCCGGAACGACGCCGAACGACGATATTCCGCCCAGCGTTGGCTTGAGTCCGACAATGTTGTTGAGCGCGGCCGGCACACGGCCCGATCCGGCCGTATCCGTTCCGAGCGCGAAACTGACGATGCCGCGCGACACGGCGACCGCCGACCCCGAGCTCGAGCCGCCCGGCACGATCTCCGGATCGATGGCGTTTCGAGGTATCGGGTAGGGGGATCTTACGCCAACGAGACCTGTCGCGAACTGGTCGAGATTGGTCTTGCCGATCACCAGCGCTCCGGCCTCGCGAAGCTTCTTGACGCAAAAGGCGTCGGACTGTGGATTATAGGAAAATGCGGGGCATGCCGCCGTCGTTGGAACGCCGGCGACATCAATATTGTCCTTGACTGCAAAGGGAACGCCATAGAGCGGCTTTTCCTCAGGATCGAAAGGTCCAAGAGCACGCGCCTCGGCGACGACGTCGGCTTCGTCTCTCAGGCTTATAAAAATTCCGGGATCGTCGGCGAGGCGGATCCTGCGGTAACATTCTGAGACGACGTTTTCCGCAGCCTCACCATTTTGATAGGCTTCCCGAAGCCTGGCGATATCGAAAGGCAAGTCCTGTATCATTTCATTCCCGCTTGTCGCGCAGCTCCACTATACACGTCCGGACGCGTGACTATTAGTCGTGGTGACATATTCGGTCATCTGTTATCTTTTCATCGCATCGCTGCACTTTTTGCACCACTGGAGTATGTCTTCATGCGGATGTTCCAGACATTCCGGTACATCGACACGGTCGCGCGCGTCGGTTCCATCCGAAGCGCGGCGGAAGCCCTCTCGATTACGTCATCGGCGCTCAACAGGCGCATCCTTGCCTTCGAGGAAGAACTGGGCGAACCCATTTTCGAACGTCTGCCGCGTGGCGTTCGACTGAATGCGGCCGGCGAAATTCTGATCAATCACATTCGCAACCAGATTTTCGATCTCGAACGCGTGCGGTCGCAGATTTCCGATTTGACCGGCATCCGGCGCGGAAACGTGAATGTCGCCTGCAGCCAGGCCCTGGTTCCATATTTTCTGCCGCGTCAGATTTCGATCTACCGGGACGAACATCCCGGCGTCACTTTCGGCGTATATGTCCGCGATCGCCGGACGGCGGAAGAAGCCCTGATGGATTACAGCGTCGATCTGGCGCTGGTTTTCGAGCCGGTGCGGTTCGCCGACTTCCAGACGATATTGCGGATCAAGCAGCCGGTGCACGCCGTGATGCGCGCGGGGCATCCGCTCGCCTCGCATAAGGTGCTTCGGCTGCGCGATTGTGCGGCCTGGCCATTGGCTTTGCCAACGGCGCCATACGGCGTGCGCGCGCTGCTTGAGGCCGGCACGGAGCGTTCGACGCTCAAGGCGCTGCCGTCGATCGAGTCAGACAGCTTCGAGTTTCTGCGAAGCTTCGCCCGAGTGAGTTCCGGGATCGGCCTGCAGATCCCGATCGGATTGCCGACTGACAGTCTCGACGCCGATCTCGTGCATCGGCCGATCGATACACGCGATATTCCAGCGGGGATGATTTATATGGGACATCTCCGCGGTCGCACGCTGCCTGTCGCGGCGGCGCGCTTCGTTGATCAGCTTTCGAACGCCTTTTCGGAAAATTACGAAACCGATTAGCCTTCTGCTTCAGATCAATGGCGCTGATTTCTGATTCGATCTGCGAGATTCCGCCGCATTGTCGCCAGCGGCATTCAACTTGTCGGCGCCGGAAAATGTCCGCATAGTAGCGTGGTCAATTTTTCACAAAGGACCAGTAGATGCCCGGAGAACTCAGCGCTGTGGCGGTCGATCAGGCGCAGCTTCCCGTTATCGATATTTCCGGAATGTCGTCTTCGAAAGAGGATGAACGCCGTGGGGTGGGCAAGGCGTTGCGCGCCGCCTGTCTCGACAAGGGTTTCTTCTATTGTTCCGGGCACGGAATTCCTTCAGGCCTGATCGACGCCGTTTTCGCGGAGACGAAGGCATTCTTCGACTTGCCCGAAGAGGCAAAGCTCGCAGTGGACAAGGCGCATTCACCCTGCAATCGTGGTTACGAGCATCTGGGCGGACAGACCTTGCAGGCCGGCGCCAAGCCGGATCGCAAGGAAGGCTATTACATAGGCTACGAACTGCCGGAGGATGATCCGCGCGTCCTGGCCGGCAAGTTCAATCACGGTCCGAACCAGTGGCCTGCGGATCTGCCAGGCTTCAAGCCGGCCATGCGCGCCTACTATGCGGCCATGCTCGATCTCGCGGAGCGGCTGATGCGCGGCATGGCGCTGTCGCTGGATCTGGACGAGAACTACTTCAACGGTTTCGTGCGGGATCCGCTCGCCATTCTGCGCCTGCTGCATTATCCGCCGCAACAACCCCAATCGGACCCGGACGAGCTTGGCGCAGGCGCCCACACGGATTTCGGCGGCTTGACGCTTCTCCTGCAGGACGACAATGGTGGTCTGCAGGTCTACGATCAGGATAATAAAATCTGGATACGGGCGACGCCGATTCCCGGAACATTCGTCATCAATCTCGGGGACATGATCGCCCGCTGGACGAATGATGCCTATCGCTCCACCCTGCACCGCGTGATCAATCATTCCGGACGCGAGCGATATTCGGTTCCGTTCTTCTTCACCGGGAACCCCGATTTCGAGGTGTCGTGCATTCCGACTTGCCTGAGCGACGGTCAGACGCCCAAATACGCTCCGGTCAAGGTGGAAGATCATCTGCAGGAAATGTATCGCAGAACCTATAATGGGTGAGGCTGTCAGGCCTCGAAGTCGATCACTGTGCTGAATTTGCCTTTGACCTTGCGATCGATGGACGAGGCAAGTTTCCGAAAGGGCCTTTCGATTTCTCTTCGAGCTTTTTTCCAGCCGCGAACGGGCGCCTGGGGCTGCTGCATCAGGTGATGGTCGTCGCGCACGCCCTTGACGCTCTGAAGATTGCCCGCCCTGTTGATTTCTTCGAGCTGCATATCCTGGATGCACAGGGCCGGACTGACCTGGTACAGGTCGAGACCCCGGAAAATACTGAACGTGGGCGAAAACAGAAATTCGTCCGCAGCGTATAGCCGGGTCTTGGAGAGTTCAAGAAGACGCGCTGCGCAGGATTTCGACAGGATGTAACCGGCTGCGCCCCAATGCAGCGTATGAAGCCGCAGGAGCTGATGTCCGTGAACCGGCGGCAACGGTGGCCTGGAGCAAAGCACGCTGTTTCTGAATGTCTCGATCTTGATGATATCGGCGCCGTCCGGAATCCAGCTGTCGTCTTTCAGGAAAAGATGCGCGTCGCTGGACAGATGGACGTCGTCTTCGAATACGCATACGTAATCGTTGTCGCCGGAGGCTGCGGCCTCCCAGCACTTGCGATGACTTTTGAAGACCGCGATTTCTGCAGCCATCATGGGAGGCCCGTCGCTGGATTCATTCCAGGCGTCGATCTCGACTGGTTTCATTTCATTGGCGTCTATCGCCGGCACGAACTCAGGGACGAGCGTCTGGGCGGCGAAGCTGTCAGTTATCCATTTTCGCCGTTCAAGGGACCGTTCCAGATTGATGACCAGAAGACGCATGATCATTCCCTGAAGGGGATTTCGCCCCACACGCTGGGGGTCGTCAATCGAACATAGGTCATCCGCAGCCATTCGCCGAAATTGATGAAGGGCCGCGTCACCTCACGTTTGAACTTCTTCCATCCCTGTCTCGGCTTCAGCATCTCCAGACGCACCGTATGGATCGTGCTGCCAGGAAGCGGATCGGACGCTTCTGCATAATAGTGCATGGTCTGAATACAGATCGCCGGAACCATCTGCAGGATATCCAGGGTCTGAAACAAACCAAGTTTCGGGTTAAACATCATTTCGTCCACGGGGTCGTGGAAATCTTCAGTTGTTTTCAGCAGGCGTTCGGCGCAGTCGCGTGAAATGATATAGCCGCCGGCGCCGATATGACGGCCGAGAAGAGGCGCCAGAATCCGGTCGCCGACCTCGATCGGGTCCTTTGCGAGATATCCGACCTTGTCGCGGAAGGTCTCCAGCTTGACGATGTCGACGCCGTCTGGAATCCAGTCTGCAGAAGAAACATATTGTGCAGCGTCCCGGCTGAGATAGATGTCGTCTTCAAGAATGCAGACATAATCGTCGCCATGCTCGATCATGTCATTCCAGCATTTGCGATGACTGAGGAAGCAGGCAACGTCGCCCGGGCTGATCGTCATGATGATTTCACGATCGATCTGATGTCGGCTTATCTCTTCCTGAGATAATGACTGGAAATCAACGGCGCTGATCCTGTCGAAGGTCAGTCCGCGTTCGTCCATTTCCTTTTGCATCCAGGTCAGCCGATCCGGCGACCGATCCAGATTGATCAGCAATATTCTCATGACGCAACTAGGGTCTGCTGGCATGCGCCGCTATTCCGCATCCGGATCGGGCGCCACGTTGGTTCTGCACCGTTGCACCGATGCGGCTCACCGATTAGACGTTTTGCCTGTCAAAGTAAACTGTCGCCCACCCCGGGGGACCTCGCGCGGGAGACTTGCTGTCACGATGTTCGATCCGGTTATTCTCATACACGGCGCCTGGCAGGGAAGCTGGGCCTGGCGGGATCTGATCGGACTGCTGCAGGCGAGGGGGCTGGCGTGTCACGCCGTCGATCTGCCCGGAAACGGAACGGACGCCACGCCTCCGGAAAGTGTCACCCTCGAGCTTTACGCGCGCCATGTCGAGGATTTCATTGACGGTCTCGATAGGCCCGTCAGCCTTGTAGCGCATTCCGGCGGGGGAAATGTCGCGACCGCGGTGGCGGAGGCGCGCCCGGACCGTGTCGCCCGCATCGTTTACCTTGCAGGAATGATGCTGCCGTCGGGGATGTCGTTCGGTGACCTGCTGGCACAGGAATATGCGCGGGACAGAGGCCTGATCGGGATTGGCGACCATCTCCTTTGGTCCTCCGACGGATTGATGAGCAGCGTGCCTGCTGATGCGGCGATTGAGATTTTCTACCATGACGCGGAGCCCGCAGCCGCGCGCAAGGCCGCAGACAAACTGACGCCGCAACCGGAGTCCGGGCGCGCAGTCGCAGCGAACTGGACCGAGGAACGCTACGGGACTGCGCCGCGTCTGTATGTGGAGTGTTCCATGGACCGGTCGATCGACGTTTCGTTGCAAAGAAGGATGCAGGAACTGGTGCCGGGCGCTAAAGTCCGGACGCTTGAAACGGGGCATGCACCGCAACTGAGCGCCCCCGATAAACTGGCCGATACGATTTGGCCATTTCTTGCTGATCAGCAGCCGAACGCTGACCAATAATTATGCAAATGGCCTAAACTTGCTTCTTTACGCCAAAAGGCAGTTGGCGCGCGACTGGATTCTGTTTCTCCGAAGTTTTCGCTAAACAACAGAAAACGCGCTGTTTTATTTTCGATTCCCTGTATCGTGAATTGACTGGCACAACCCTTGCTTTCCTGAATGATGTGCAGCGCGCCTAGGGTTCCGGTTCCGCGATTCGACCAAAAATTGCGGAACGCTGGTCCAAGAGGCGCAAGCCGGCGACATTCATAGCCGGTGACACGGCGGGAAAAAATCCCGGGAGACAACTGCACAGGTTTGCGCGCGCAGACCTTCTCCCGGTTTGTGCGCAGAGCCCAGGTTTTGAAAGCCAGTCATCGATTGGCGCAAATCAGGAAGGCGTACAGACATGATACGAACACCCATCAAAGCTCTTGGAATGACCGCGCTGCTAGCCGCCGCGTTGTCTGCCGCGACGATTGCCAATGCCGAAGAAAAAAAGGACTTCAAAGTATGCTGGTCGATCTATGTCGGCTGGATGCCCTGGGGCTACCTGCAGGATTCAGGCCTCATGAAGAAATGGGCCGACAAATACGACATCACGGTCGATATCGTTCAGATCAACGACTATGTCGAATCGATCAATCAGTATACGGCCGGCGCCTATGACGGCTGCTCGATGACGAATATGGACGGACTGTCGATACCCGCTGGCGGCGGCGTCGACACGACGGCTCTGATCGTCGGCGATTATTCAAACGGAAATGACGGCATTGTCCTCAAGGACAAGACGAAGCTGGACGAGATCAAGGGCCAGAACGTCAATCTGGTTGAGCTGTCAGTTTCGCACTATTTGCTGGCGCGCGCTCTCGACAGCGTCGGCATGTCCGAAAAGGACATTACTGTCGTAAACACCTCGGACGCCGACATGATTGCGGCCTATGCGACGCCGGACGTAACGGCGGTTGTTACGTGGAATCCGCTGCTGTCGGAGATTGTCGCACAGCCGAACGCCACCGAAGTATTCAACAGCTCCGGCATTCCGGGCGAGATCATCGACATCATGATGGTCAACACCGAAACGCTGGCGGACAATCCGGATTTCGGCAAAGCGCTTGTCGGCGCCTGGTACGAACTGATGGGCATCATGTCTTCCGACAGCGAAGAGGGCAAAGCGGCGCGCACGGCGATGGCCGAAGCTTCCGGCACCGATCTCCCCGGATATGACGCACAGCTGGCTACGACCAAGATGTTCTACACGCCGGATGCAGCCGTCGAGTTCACCAAATCTCCGGAACTTGCGGAGACTTCCAAATTCGTCGCAGAATTTCTGTTCGATAACGGAATTCTCGGTGAAGGCGCGCCAAGTCCTGAATTCGTTGGGGTCGAGTTTCCCGATGGGAGCGTCTATGGCGACGCGAACAATGTGAAGCTGCGCTTCGACACCTCCTACATGGAGATGGCCGCCGGCGACAAACTCTAACCACGGCAATCGATCGTCCGGCGGGATGTTTCCGCCGGACGGTCGCACCGAGGTATTCTTCGTGCGCATCATCAATCGCAAGCCATCGCGCGTAACGAGCATCACTTTGACGGCGCTGCCCTTCGTGGCGACGATCGGCGCCTACGCGCTGGCGAGCCATTATCGCCGGCTCGATAATCCCGCAGACAAGCTTTTGCCGTCGCTCCAGCAGATGGGCGAAACGTTCTGGCGCATGGCCTTTGTGCCGGATAAGCGATCCGGCGATCTGCTGCTGTGGCTCGATACCTATGACAGCCTCTGTCGGCTCGGGATGGGCATGGGCGCGGCGACGATCCTTGCGCTGTCGCTCGGCATTCTGATTGGTTTCATTCCACACGCGCGCAGCACTCTTGCGCCCTACATCGCCACTTTCTCGCTGATTCCGCCGATCACCATCCTGCCGATCCTGTTCATCATCTTCGGTCTGGGGGAAACATCGAAGATCATGCTGATCGTTGTAGGGACGGCGCCCGTCATGATCCGATCGGTTTCGCAGGAGGTAATGAACATCCCTCGCGAATTGATCATCAAGGCCGAGACGCTCGGCGCGAGCGTCCTGCAGATGATTTTCCGGGTGGTCTTGCCGCAAACTCTTCCCAAGCTGGTCAACGCCATGCGGCTGGGACTGGTTCCAGCCTGGATCTTCCTGATCTCGGCGGAAGCGATCGCATCGACTTCCGGTCTCGGATACAGGATATTTCTCGTACGACGCTATCTCGCCATGGACGTGATCCTTCCCTATGTCGTCTGGATCACGCTGCTTGCTTTCATCATCGACCGGCTCCTCCTGCTTTTGTCGAAGCGCGCATTCCCCTGGCATCATCTCGGCGGGGAAAGCCTGTGAGCGCGGGGCCAAAGATTTCCGCACGCAATGTGGCGAAGACATATGGCGACATGACTGTGCTTGAGCGTCTCAATCTGGACGTGGAGGAGGGCGCGTTCTGCACGATTGTCGGAGCCTCGGGCTGCGGCAAGTCGACTTTTCTTCGCATGCTGCTGTCGCAAGAAACGCCCTCACGTGGACGCATCGAGCTCGACGGCGCGCCATTGCCGGGCGAACCGACCTCGGACCGTGGCATCGTATTTCAGAAATATTCGGTGTTTCCGCATCTGACGGTCGAGGACAATCTCATTCTCGCCCGGGAGTTCGAGAGGTCTCGCCTTTTCGGACGCTCCTTCGGCTCATCGCGAAAGGCGGCGCGCGCCGAAATCGACGACACATTGGAAAAGATCGGCCTTGGCTCGGCGCGCCTGAAATATCCGGCTCAATTGTCTGGCGGCATGCAGCAGCGCCTCGCAATCGCTCAGGCGCTATTGAAGCGCCCGAAGGTGCTGCTGCTCGACGAACCTTTCGGGGCGCTGGACCCGGGCATTCGCGCCGATATGCACGACCTGCTTCTTGGTCTCTGGGAAGAGCTCCAAATGACCGTCTTCATGGTCACGCATGACATTCGGGAAGCCTTCAAACTGGGAACGCGGATTCTCGTCTTCGACAAGATCAGGCATGATCCCCAGGCGCCGGACGCCTATGGCGCGACGATCACCTACGACCTTCCACTAACCAGAAAAGACGCGGGACCGCCGCCGGAACTGGCCGGACTGGCGATGAACGCCGACACAAGCACAGGAGCAAGCGCATGAAGGACATATTTGCGACAGGACCTGCCCGCAAGCAAAGGGCAGCGGGAACGGTCTGCCGGGGCGCGCCTGTGCGCCACCATCATCCCGACTTCGACAAACTGCAATTGCGTGGATGGAAGGCAGCCGAAAAGGAAGGAACGCTGCCAACGGCGGCGTGGGAAAAGGAAAAGCAGTGGGCGTTGCGCATGGGGCTCACCGGATCGGACAGCCTTGAGGACAAATCGATCCCCACATTCGCGCGGGGCGAACTGCCCCACTACGCCGGCATCAACACCTTTCTGAAGGCTCCCTATATTGAAGACGTCACCATGGTTGGCGCCTATGACGCAGCTGTTATCGGCATTCCGTTCGATGGCGGCACGACCTATCGACCGGGCACGCGTTTCGGCCCGCAGGGCGTGCGCCGGATCTCGGCGCTCTACACGCCTTACAATTATGAGATGGGCATCGATCTGCGCGAGCAGATGACGCTCTGCGACGTTGGCGACGTGTTCACGATTCCCGCCAATATCGAAAAAACATTCGACCAGATCACCCGGGCCGTCAGTCACGTCGTGTCTTCCGGCGCGCTGCCAATCATGATCGGTGGCGATCATTCAATCGGCTTTCCATGCGTGCGCGGCATTGCGGAGTGCACATCGAAGAGGATTGGCATTGTCCATTTCGACCGCCACATCGATATCCAGGAGAAGGATCTCGACGAGCGCATGCACACCACGCCGTGGTTCCATGCGACGGACCTCGTCAATGTGCCGGCCGTCAACCTTGTGCAGGTCGGCATCGGCGGCTGGCAGGTGCCGCGCGAGGGCGTCGAGATAGCCCGAAAGCGAAACACCAATATCTTTACCATGCGCGATGTCGAGGAACTGGGTCTGGCGGAAACCGCCGCCCGGGCGCTGGAGCTTGCCTGGAAGGACGCCGACGCCGTCTATATCTCGTTCGATATCGACAGTGTCGACTGCGGCTTCGTGCCCGGAACCGGCTGGCCGGAGCCTGGCGGTTTTCTGCCGAGAGAAGCGCTTGAACTCGTTTCACTGGTCGCCGCTGAGGGCATTTGCGGTCTCGAGGTCGTAGAGGTTTCGCCGCCATACGACACGTCCGACATCACTGCGCTGCTGGCGACGCGCGTCATCGTCGACGTGCTGGGCACACTCGTTTCCCACGGCAAGATGGGATCGCACAAGGCGATCATAGACAAGCCCGTCACAATTCCGGCCGGACCGGATTTGGAGTAGAGCTCATGGGACACCATCATCACCACGACCACGACCACGACCACGACCACGACCACCACCACCACCACCACCATCATCATCATCATGGCGCCGGGCATAATCATCCTGTCGACCACTTGCATTCGCACGTTCATGGCACGCCGGACCGCGAGCGGATGGATGAATTACAGGCCTTGGCCGCAAGTTTCATCGATGCATTCAGAAAGGCGGACGACAAGAGCTCGTATCTCAGGCTTTCGGGAATACCATTTACCAGGAAGGGGTCCGACGGGCTGACGCTGAACCTTGTCGACGCCTCGATCGTCTCGAACTGGCAGATCGGAACCGCGTCTCCGGCTTTTGCATCGCGCGAACTCGTCTACATGCCGTTTCCCGGTGAAATGATCAGCGAGCGCGAGAACATGACATTTACCTATGTCTCGTTGACCGAACGGGACGACGTGGATCTCGTCACGCTTTTAAAAGCGCGTTTTCATTCAGAGAAAGGATAAACTCATGATCAATCGAACCGTCGTCTCAGCCATGGTTCTGGTGTCGAGCGGACAGGCGTTTGCGCATCCAGGCAATCATGACCATCTGCCGGTGGGAAAGCTGGCCAGTCACATCACCGCGTCCCCGTTTCACACGATTGTATCATTGTTCGCGATTGCGGCTGTGACTGCCTTCGCAATCTGGTTGTTCCAGGCTCGGCGGAGTAAATAAAGGCGCCATTGCTGAAGAATTGGGCGCCTTCGGAAGCCTGACAATCACGGACTCCGGCCTAGAGCATTAAATCGTATGGCGCCTTTTTTGCATGGCAATTTTCATCGCCAGAGGAATAAGGCTTGGAATTCAGGTTCTTCGAAATCTACCGAAGCAGCGAATATCTGTTGCTGCTTGCAAAGGGCGCCGGCGTCAGCGCATCGCTTGCAATTGGCGGCGGTTTGGTGGGATTTCTGCTCGCGACGCTTCTTGCCGTCAGCCGCTATGCCGAGGTTCCCGTTCTTGGCAGGATATCCGCGGCCTATGTCGAGTTCATCCGAAACACACCGCTGATCGTTCAACTGTTCTTCGTAGCCTTTGGGTTGCCGCTGCTGCTCGGTTACAGTTGGCCATTCTGGGCGCACGCGCTCCTCGCGCTAACCCTGAATTTTTCCGCATATTTCGCTGAAATACTGCGCGCCGGATTCAGTTCAATCCCTTCGGGACAATTGGAGGCGGGCGCAGCTCTAGGCATTCGAAAGGCGACGATCTTTCGCAAGGTCGTATTCCCCCAGGCCGTGGCCGCCATGTATCCGTCTTTGAACAGCCAGTTTATCTTTCTGTTCCTGACGACCGGGGTGATCGCCGAAATCGGTGTGACGGATTTGACCCATGCGGGCCTTTACATCGACAGCAGAACATTCCGCAGTTTCGAGGTATTTACCGCGCTGACGGTGATTTACATAGTAATGGCGCTGAGCTTCAAAGCCGTGTTGAACGCCATCTACCGCTCAGCTTTCAAGTGGCGGACAGTGCGATGAAAGACTTCTTCGTATCCATACTCGGCAAACCGTTTGGCATCGTCATTTTCCAACTGCTCGACGCCACGCAATTCACAATCTACCTGTCTGCGATTGCCTTTATCGGGGGAGGTCTGATCGGGCTCGCCGTCATGCTGGTGCGGATCGCGCCATCGAAGCGGGCCAAGGCGGCCGCGAGCGCCTATATCTGGCTGTTTCAGTCTATCCCGCTGCTTATGCTCCTCTTCCTGCTCGGGTTGGGCGTGCCGCGGCTGCTTGGCGTCGACATCAATTCCTGGATCGCAGCCGGCGTCGCGTTGACACTGTATGCAAGCGCCTATCTTTCCGATGTCTGGCGCGGAGCAGTGGAGGCCATCCCGGAAGGGCAGTGGGAAGGCGGCAGGGCGCTCGGACTGCGTTTTCTGAAGATTGTTCGTCTCATCATCGTCCCGCAGGCTTTTCGGTTGTCGCTTGCGCCGACCGTGGGCTTCATGGTGCAGATTATCAAAGGAACTTCGCTGGCCTACATTATCGGCTTTCACGATCTCATGGCCGTCGGACGTCGCTGGGCGAACGCGCCGGTGGCCGACACGGAGCCCTTCGTCATCTATCCGCTGATGGCGCTCATCTATTTCTGCCTTTGTTTTCCGCTTTCGGCCTGGTCGCGTCATCTCGAACGCAAGCTCGGCGCCGTCAAGGCCAGGGACAAGCCGGCAGTCGCCTAAACGCAGAATATTATGTGAAGAGGAAAGGAAAAGACATGACGAACAAACTCAAGGCCGCAGCGGTCGGATTGCTGGCGTCAATGATGATGCAGGTTGGCGTGGCTCACGCCGATCTTTCGGACATCCTGAGCGCCGGAACGATCAAGATCGCAGTACCGGAAAATTTCCCGCCATTCGGATCGCTGGGGGATGAAGGCGAACACGTCGGATACGATGTCGATGTGTCCAATCTCATCGCAGAGGATCTCGGCGTCGAACTCGAACTGGTGCCGGTGACCTCCAAGCAGCGCATCCCGTTCCTCGAAACGGATCGCGTCGATCTGGTTATTTCTTCCATGGGCGCCAATCCGGAACGCGCCAAGTCCATCTGGTTTTCGAGTGCTTACGCCCCGTTTTTCTCGGGCGCATTTGCCGCTTCAGACATGACGATTGCATCCATGGACGATCTTGCCGGCAAGAAGATCGGCGTAACTGGCGGCACGCTTGAGGACCTCGAGTTGACAGAGAATGGTCCGGAAGGGCTTGAGATCGTCCGCTTCGGCGACAATGCAGCGACGCTGTCGGCCTATCTCTCAAAGCAGGTTGACGTACTCGTGACAGGCAACACCGTCGCCGCGCAACTTTCCGCCGACAATCCGGATCTCGATATCGAAACCAAGTTCATCATCAAGGAATCGCCGGCGTTCATCGGTGTGAAGAAGGGGAACCTCGATCTTCTCCAGTGGGTCAATGTCTTCATTCTGCACAAGAAGCTTGGCGGCCAACTGGACGAACTCTCGCAAAAGTGGCTGGGCCAGAAGCTTCCGCCGCTTCCCTCGCTGTAACCTGCGACAACTTCGCCTCACCGTTTGCGGTGAGGCGGATACCTGTTTCCACTGCAAACACATTTTTGTCCGGTGCGCCGCCAACCATTTTCGGCGCCGCTACGCATAGGCGCACCTTCAAACCTGACATGATGTGACTTGATCTTTACCGAGCCATGAAGGAAACTTCGTCGCGCGGCGGGATCGACATTTATTTCTTTCAACGCTTTGTATCCTGGTTCATGAGGGGATTTTTCGTGCTCCGCAGAATTGACTGGGAAGCGCCGACCAACATCCTGGAAAAAATCATTGAATATGAGGCTGTCCACGCGATCGACGGTTGGGATGATCTTCGACGGCGCATTGAGCCGGAAGACCGGCTGTGCTTTGGATTCTTCCATCCCATGGCGCCTGACGAACCATTGATTTTCGTGGAAATCGCCCTGTGTAAAGGGATACCTGCTTCGGTTCAGGACATCCTTGCCAAGGAACGGCGGATCCTCGCAGAATCCGAGGCTGATACCGCGGTCTTCTATTCCATTTCCAATTCTCAGCAGGGGCTCGGCGGAATTTCGTTCGGGAATTTGCTGATCAAGCAGGTCATCGAGAGCCTTTCCCGGGACCTTCCGAATTTGAATACCTATGTGACGCTTTCGCCGCTTCCGGGTTTCCGCGCATGGCTGGAAAGGCAGGTAAGCGCGGAACAAGGTTCGCGCATTTCCGAAATCCTTGCAGCAGTGGAAGCGGCGGAGGGCGAAGAGGGCGCAAAGCCTCTTGAACCGGTGTCAAACAGCCTGCGCTACCTCGCCGCATTGTATCTGGTGGAGGAGAAACGAGCCAATGGCCTCCCGTTCGACCCCGTCGCGCGCTTTCATCTTGGAAACGGTGCGCTCATTCACGACATTCTGCCCATGGCCGATATTTCGGCCAACGGTATCCGCCAATCCTGTGGCGTCATGGCCAACTATCTCTACGATCTCGAACAGCTCGAAGCTAATCACATGGCTTTTGAAGAGAAGCGCGCGATTGCCTGCGCGCGCACGATCAATCGCATTCTGAAAGCGGGATTGCCGGATCGCAAAACCCGAAAAGCGGCCAATGCCTAGTCTTTCGGCTTCCAATTCGCTTGCGGCCTGACAGTAAAGCGATGCTCGGTCCATAGACCGCCAGTTTGTATCATTTGGCGTGGTGAAGTATTCTTGGCACGTAACACTCGTTGTGTTCAGACACCTGCGTCTATCTCAGAGGAGGGGAGACGAATGAGTGAGTTGATTTGCCTTCAAATTGCTATGGCCCTCTGGCTGGCTCATGTGCTTGTCCAGGTTCTCGTCGCACGCTCGGAGTTCGGTGACGACTATCTGTTTTCGTCACGCGACGAACAGAAGCAGCCGAAGGGAACAGTGTGCGGGCGCGCCAGCCGGGCTCTGGAGAACTATGTCCAGAACCTTGTTCCTTTTGTAGCGCTCGATCTGGCGCTGATTGCTGTTGGCAACGTCGGCGGCATGGGCGCTACGATCTGGATCATCGCGCGGATACTTTACTTTCCAGCCTATCTGGCCGGCGTAAAATTCCTGCGCACCGGCCTTTGGTTGATTTCAATTGCCGGCCTGATCATGATGTTCGTGCAGCTGATGTAGGCCGGTGTAGCCGCCGGCCTTGCAGTCTACAGTGCGCTTTCCATGACAGCCGTTAAACGCCGGCCGAATTCGACCGGATCGGCCGGCGATTCGCCATCGGCGATACGCGCCTGATCGAAAAGGAGGTGCGCGGCGTCCTTGAGCAGGGAATCGTTTTCGGCATCAGCCTGTCCGGCCCGGTTCGCAAGCTTTTTCACCATAGCGTGGCCCGGGTTTATCTCCAGAATGCGCGGCATGCCGCCGCCCTGCAGCCGGCCGTGACGCTTGAGCAGACGCTCAAGGTTGACGTCCATGTCGCCTTCATCGGCAATCAGGCAGACAGGGCTTTCGGTCAGACGCTTGGACGAACGGACATCCTTCACTTCGGCGCCGAGTTCCTGTCTGATCGCAGCGATCAGGCTGTCGATCGACGCCGCGTCGTCGTCTTCCTTTTTTTCATCCGCAGTCTCTTCGCCCTTGATCGCGTCGAGATCCGCAGCGCCTCTCGTGATCGACTTGAATGGCTTGCCTTCATACTCCGTGACGTGCTGCATCCAGAATTCGTCGACTGGATCTGAGAGCAACAGAACCTCGATGCCCTTTGCCTTGAAGCCTTCGAGATGCGGCGAATGGGCGATCTTTGCAGCGTCTTCGCCGGCGATGTAGTAGATCGCCTCCTGGCCTTCCTTCATTCGACCCACATAGTCTGCGAGGCTGACCTGCCCGCTACCTTGCGTCGAGGTGAACCGGCAGATTTCCAGTATCCGGTCGCGCAGGGTTGCGTCCTCGATCAGGCCTTCCTTCACGACGGCGCCGAAATTGCTCCAGAACGTTTCGTACTCGTCCGGTTTCTTCTCGGCCTTCTTCTTGATCTCGGTGAGGACCTTCTTCGTCAGACCTGTCCGGATCTTCGCCAGTTTCGGATCGGTCTGCAGCATCTCGCGCGAGATGTTCAGGGTGAGATCCTCCGAATCCACGACGCCGCGCAGGAAGCGCAGCCAGGTCGGCAACAGGCCGCTTGTATCCTCGGTGATGAAGACCCGGTTTACATAAAGCTTTACGTGACCTTTGCGTTCAGGCTCGAACAGATCGAAAGGCTGGGTGGAGGGGATGTAGAGCAGGTTGATGTAGCTTACCACGCCTTCCACGCGATTGTGGATCGTCATCCACGGATCATCGAAGGCGTGAGCGATGTGATGATAGAATTCCCTGTGTTGCTCTTCGGTGATTTCCTTCGGCTGCCTGGTCCAGATCGCCGAGGCCTCGTTGAGGGTCTCGTCGCCGAGTTTGACCGGAAAGCCGATGTGATCGGAATAGGTCTTGATGATGTGGCGGATGCGCGTCTCTTCAAGGAACTCCTTGGCGTCCTTCTTGATGTGAAGCGTTACAGTCGTGCCGCGTTCGTCTCGCTCTGCAGGTTCAATCGAGAATTCGCCTTTACCGTCCGACGACCAGAGCCAGGCCTCCTGCTCGCCTGCCTTTCTGGTGACGACGTCAACCCGGTCGGAAACCATGAATGCGGAGTAGAAGCCGACGCCGAACTGGCCGATAAGGCTGAGATCGCTTTTGCCGTTCTTCTTGTCGCCCTTGTCCAGCGTCTCAAGGTAGGCGGCCGTGCCGGAGCGGGCGATCGTGCCCAGTGTTTCCAGCAGGTCGTCATGATTCATGCCGACGCCATTGTCTCGAATCGTGATGGTCTTGGCTTTCGCGTCAAGGCTGATGTCGATGCGGAATTGCTGATCGCCCTCGACGAGAGAGGGCGCGGTGATCGCCAGATAGCGCAGCCTGTCGCATGCGTCCGATGCGTTGGAGACCAGTTCGCGAAGAAAGATCTCGCGATTGGAGTAGAGCGAGCCCGCAACGATATCGAGAAGCCGACCGACTTCGGTCTGGAACGAGTATGTTTCCTTAGCAGCCGTTTCGCTCATGGTGGGACAAATCCTCTAGCTTTTTAACGATTATGGTTGAGCTGCCGCTGATATAGGCGGACATGCGCTGGGTCACAAGTCTGGTGTAGCTGCATGGCGTTTGCCCGGTGGCTACAGAGCGTGGACCTTGGGCTTGACCCTACGCTGGGCGGCGACAAGCCTGTCAAAGAGGGCGCCGAGTTCTTCCGAAGGCTGCAAGCCTGAAGGACCGCCCTTGTCCAGCAAGTGCTCGAATGGACTTCTGAGCATCTTGGAAAGGTCCGGTTCACAAGTGAAATCGCCGACGACAGACTTCACCTTGGAATTGTCGAACATCACGGAATAGGCCCTGTCGCCCAAAAGGGGGCCGCGCCATTCTTCCCGGAACCGAACCAGAGTGTCGGTCGGAACATGGACGAGATCGACCTGCACGCCAAGCAGGCTTCCTATTGTCGTGTAGATCATATCCCACGGCCAGGCATGGTCGGAGGTGATGTGGAAATCACGGTTGATCGCCGCGGATTTGCCGAAGAGACGGACGAACGGAACGGCGAAATCCTCGCTGCGGGTTAGCGTCCAAAGCGCTGCGCCGTCACCGGGCACAATGATCGGTTTGTTGGCGAGCATGCGATGCAGAGCCGTGTCGCCCTCCGACATGGCGGTCGGAAATCGCTTCCTGATCGTGTGACTGGGACGAACGATCGTGTAAGGAAGGGCTTTTTCCGCCTGCAACAACTGCTCGCAGGCCGCCTTCCGGCGGCTGTACTCCCAATAGGGATTTACCAGAGGCGTCGTCTCGACAATTGGGACACGGCTGACCGGTTTTGCGTAGGCCGAGGCGGTGGATATGAAAACGTACTGACCGACCTTGTCCCTGAAGACGTCAATGTCGCGTTGAAGCTGTTCAGGATGGAAGACCAGGAACTGGCAAACGATGTCAAAGCCTTGCTCGACCGCCGCGCGATAGGCTGCGTCATCGGAAAAATCACAGTCAATGTGCTTGACTTGCAGGGGGAGCCGTTCACCGGATCGCCCGCGATTGAGGACAGTCACGTCGAAGCCCTTCCGGACCGCTTCATGAACACAGGCCCACGAAATTTCACCGGTTCCGCCGACAAACAATACGCTCAAACTCACTACGCACTACTCCAGCTTCGGCGAAGACGCCGACAGTGTCGCCGAACTGTCATAATGGAAGAAACTATGACCATATTGCGGAGAAACGGCTGTTTCTCGCGATCAAATATCCGGATGAGACATCACGCGCCGGATTCGGATGATCTGCCGTTGCGGGTCATAACGAACGCCGAAATTGCGATGCCTATTGCAACCAGTCCGATCAGTATGGTGGCGAGCGCGTTGACATCGGGACTGACCCCCAGGCGGACCTTCGAAAAGATCAGCATGGGCAAGGTGGTCGATCCAGGCCCGGCGACGAAGCTTGCAATAACGAGATCGTCCAGCGACAGCGTGAAGGCGAGAAGCCAGCCTGATACGAGCGCCGGCGCGATGCTTGGCAGTGTCACGTCGAAGAAGATGCGCAAGGGTTTGGCGCCAAGGTCGGCGGCGGCTTCCTCGACCGAGCGATCGACATTGATGAGGCGCGTTTCGACAACGACGGCGACATAAGCCATACAGAACGTCGTGTGGGCAATGATGATCGTGAGCAATCCTCGACCCGCCGGCCACCCGAAAAGCGATTCCATCGTGACGAAGAGCAGAAGCAGGGAAATGCCGGTTATGACGTCCGGCATGACCAGCGGGGCGGTCGTCATGCCGCTGAAGAGTTCGCGAAACCGGAAACGGCCATATCGAACGAGCGCCAGCGAGGCCATCGTGCCCAGAACGAGAGAAATGGTCGCGCTCGCCACAGCCACTTTCAGACTGATCCACGCGGCGCCGAGGATTTGCGGATCACGCAACAATTCGCCGTACCATTTCGTCGAGAACCCGCTCCATACGGTGACGAGGCGGGACTCGTTGAAACTGTAGACGACAAGCGACAGGATCGGCGCATAGAGAAAGATGAAGCCGATGAGCGCCATGATCGAGAGAAGGGGGCTGCGTTTCATCGTCCCCCCTTATCCGCGCGCCCGGCGGAAGCGCACGAGCGGCAGGACAATGATCGCCAGCAGCACCATGGCGACAGCAGACGCCACCGGCCAGTCGCGGTTGTTGAAGAATTCCGTCCACAGAATTTTACCGATCATCAGCGTATCGGGCCCGCCAAGCAGCGCGGGAATGACGAATTCGCCGATCGCCGGAATGAAGACGAGCATGGAGCCGGCGATAATGCCTGGCAGCGACATTGGCAGAATCACCGTGAGGAATGTGGTTGCGGGCTTTGCGCCGAGATCCGCGGCGGCTTCCAGCAGCGCCGGATCAAGCCGCGACAGATTGGCGTAGAGCGGCAGGATCATGAACGGAAGGTATGTGTAGACGATGCCGATATAGACCGCGAAATTGGTCTGCAGCATGACCAGCGGTTCGTCGATGATCCCCATTGCAATCAGCGTATTGTTGATAACGCCGGTGCTTCTCAGGATCCCGATCCAGGCGTATACGCGCAACAGAAACGAAGTCCAGAAAGGCAGTATGACGAGCATCAGAAGTATATTGCGTCGCCTGGCCGGAGAGCGTGCGATATACCATGCCATCGGATAGCCGATGAGCAGGGCGAATATGGTCGAGACCGCTGCTATTTGAACGGAAGATATCAGCGAGAGCAGATAAAGCGGATCTTCCAGAAGGAACTGGTAGTTGCCCAGGTTGAGCGTGATCAGCAACCGACCGTCTTCCCAGGATGTCAGGGGGAGATAAGGCGGTCGAGCCATCGCGGCTTCGGAAAACGAGATCTTGAAGACGACGAGGAACGGGGCGAGAAAGAAGATCAGCAGCCAGACCATCGGCACCGCGATCACCAGAAGGCGGCGGTGCTTCAGGAAAAAACTGCCGACCGCCGCTGTCATGACGTCAGCACCACGCCGGACGCGGCGTCCCATGAAACGAAAACAGGATCGTCCCAGGTTATCGGTTCCTGTGCCGAGCGCTCCTGGTTCGTGCGTATCAGGTCGATCTGTTTTCCGGTTTTCAGCCGCACACGAAAGATCGACAGATTGCCGCGATAGGCAATCTCCTCGACCACGCCCTCGACAACGTTGTCGACGCCGTCGGGCCGATGGCGACTGATCTCCGGTTTTTCCGGTCGGAGCGCAAACCACAGGCGCTGACTGGGCGAGCAACTCACGCCGTGGGAGACATTGATCGTCATGTCCGCGTCCTCGCAACGGATGAGCGTCCGGTCCGGATCGGTTTCGGCGACGACGCCCTCGAACATGTTCACCGAGCCGATGAAATCCGCGACGAAGCGGTTGAGGGGATATTCGTAGATCTCTCGGGGCTCTGCGACTTGCTCGATGACGCCGTTGCGCATGACGCCAATACGCGTCGCCAGCGTCATTGCCTCTTCCTGGTCATGCGTGACGACTACGAATGTGACGCCGAGCTTTTCCTGGATGTTGACCAGTTCGAACTGGGTTTCTTCGCGCAGCTTCTTGTCGAGCGCGGCAAGAGGTTCGTCAAGCAGCAGAAGTTTGGGCCGCTTGATCAGGGAGCGCGCAAGCGCGACACGCTGGCGCTGCCCGCCGGACAACTGGTCCGGCTTTCGCCGCTCCATCCCGGACAACTGGACCAGCTTGATCATGTCGGCAACGCGGTCTGTGACCTCGGAGCGGGGAATGCCGTCGCGATAGAGGCCGTAGGCGATGTTTCGCTCGACATTCATGTGAGGAAAAAGCGCATAGGACTGGAACATGATGTTGGTCGGCCGGTCCCAAGGCGAGATGCCGGCCATGTCCTGTCCGTCGATTTCGATGCGGCCGGAGGAAACAGTTTCCAATCCGGCCAGCATCCTCAGCAAGGTTGTCTTGCCGCAGCCCGAACTGCCGAGAAGGCAGAACAATTCGCCCTTGTATATGTCGAGCGAAACGTTGTTGACCGCGACAACGGGTCCGAAGCTTCGCGAGACATCGACGATACGGACGAACGGTTCCGAACCGTTGCGCCACGGCATATCCGAAGGCGACTGGCGCTCATTCATGCCTGCCATCCTCCGGCGGCGACAGGGCGGGCTTCACTGACCGGTCTTGACCGATGTCCACAAACGATTGACCAGACGATCGGCGGAAGGCGGCTGCGGCTTGTCGGCGAAGAGGTTGTCGAGGACTTCCTGCGGAGGGAATATGCCCGGATCGGACGTAATCTCCTCGTCGATCAGCGGCATGGCCGCCTTGTTGGCGCTGGCGTACCAGACATAGTTGGTGATGTCGGCCGTGATCTGCGGATCCATGATGAAGTTGATGAAGGCGTGCGCTTCTTCCGGGTGCGGGGCGTCGGCCGGGATGGCGAGGACGTCGAACCACTGAAGCGCGCCTTCCTTCGGAATGACATAGGCGATGCTGACGCCGTTATCGGCTTCGTCCGCCCGGTCGCGTGACTGAAACAGGTCGCCGGACCAGCCCATGGCGAGGCAAATGTCGCCGTTGGCAAGGTCGTTGATATATTGCGACGAGTGGAAGTAGCGGATGTAGGGACGAACCGATTTCATCAAATCGGCTGCTTCCTCCAGTTCCTTCTTGTCGAAGGAATTCGGATCGTAACCGAGATAGTTGAGGGCGGCGGGAAAAAGCTCCGTCGGCGCGTCAAGCACGGCGACGCCGCAGTCTTGCAGTTTGGAGACAACCTCCGGATCGAAAAGAACGGCCCAGGAGTCGACAACGTAATCGTCTCCAAGCCTCTCTGCGATCATGTCCTCATTGTAGCCGAGGCCCGTCGTGCCCCACATGTAGATCACCGAATGCGCGTTGTCGGCGTCGTATTCGGCAGCCTGTTTCATCAAGCCGGCGTCCATGTTGGCGAGATTGGGAAGCTTTGACTTGTCGAGCGGCTGGTAGACGTCGGCCTGCATCTGCCGCTGCAGGAAGTCGCCGGTCGGAACAACGATATCATATCCCGTATTGCCGGACAGAAGCTTGGATTCCAGGACCTCGTTGCTGTCGTAAACGTCGTAGACGACCTTGATGCCCGTTGCTTCCGTGAACTTGTCCAGTGTGTCCTCGGCAATATAGTCGGACCAGTTGTAGACGTTGACGACCCGGTCCTGGGCGTTGGCGCCCATGGCCAGAATCGCAAAAGCGACACCGGCGCTGAGAAGTACTTTTTTCGAGATCATGAAAACCACCCGTGTTCCCTTGTTATGAGTGTGTTGGTTCAATGAATAAGCACAAAAACGCAGGCGTGCAATGACAGGAATCCGTCAGCGAATGTTTCGTCGTCGTCAGCCGGGCGGCTGTTCATCCGGCGTTCAGATTCAAACTGCAATCTGAACGCCGGAGAGGGCCGGCCAAACCCGCAAATGTCGGCCGGCTGGGGGAAAACCGGGCGTTTGCACAGGGCGCCCGGTTTTTCATTACCGCTTCAAATGCCGCGTCAGCCGGCGTTCCAGCCAGTTCCAGACATTGCGAAGAACTTCGACAATCAACAGATAAAAAATAGCCGCCCAGATGTAGGTCTGGAAATCAAATGTGCGGGAATAGGCGCGTCTTGTTTCGCCTGTCAGGTCGAGAACGGTGATGATGGCTACGACAGCCGATCCCTTGATCATCAGGATGATCTCGTTGCCATAGGGCCTTAACGCCACGATCATGGCCTGGGGCAACACGACCTTTCGATAGATCTGGACGCGGTTAAGGCCCAGCGCCTGACCGCCCTCGACTTGTCCTTTCGGAACGCTCTGGATGGCGCCTCTTAGAATTTCGGCCTGATAGGCTGCGGTGTTCAGCGTGAAGGCCAGAATTGCGCAGTTCCACGGTTCGCGGAAGAATCCCCATAGACCGACGGCTTCAAGCTGGTGCCGGAACTCGCCGAGACCGTAGTAGAAAAGGAAGAGTTGCGCGATCAGCGGCGTGCCGCGGAAGAAATATACGTAGCCGTAGGCGACGCCGGAAAACAGCGGATTACGGCTCATTCTCCCGGCGACGACCGGTATCGAGACAAGCGCGCCGAGAACGATCGAGATGCTGACAAGCGTCAGTGTCACGCCAAGACCGGACAGATATTTCGGGCCGTATCGGGCGACCTTGGCGGGATCCCAGGCGCTGAAGAGGAAGTAGATCAGGCCTACGCCAACGATCAACCAGAACGCCATGGCGATGGCGCCGGTTGTCTTGGCGGCGGACCAGCCCGGCGCGACTGCCGGCGGCGGACTGCGGGGCGGGATCATCTGCTCGGCGAAACTCATACCCGAACCTCCGATCGCCTGACGCGTCGCTCGACGGCGCTGATGAATATCGAGGAGACGATTGCAAGCAGCAGGTAGAGCAGGCACGCGATGCCGAAAAAGAGAAAGGCCTCCTTGCTGACGCGGGCGGCGATTCCCGCCTGGCGAAGGATGTCCGGCAGGCCGATCACCGACACGAGCGCGGTGTCCTTGAGCAGGATCATCCACAGATTTCCGAGGCCGGGGAGAGCGATGCGCACCAGTTGAGGCAGGATGACCTTCGTCATCGTGCGGACCTTGCCGAGCCCAAGTGCATAAGCGCCTTCATATTGCCCGACCGGAATGGCCTTGAAGGCGGACAAAAGGACTTCGCTTGAGAAAGCTGAGAAGACGACGCCCAACGCCATCATGCCGGCAAGAAACGAATTGATTTCGATGCCGCCCTCGACGCCAAAAAACAACAACGTTTGTCTGAAGCCGATCTGCAGGCCGAAATAGACCAGAAACAGCGTGAGGAGTTCCGGCAATCCCCGGAAGATGGTCGTAAAGATTTCCGCGGCAAGCCGCAGCTGCTTCACCTCGCTTTGCTTGGCGAGCGCGAGAAGAAATCCGATGAACAAGCCGAATGGAAGAGTGGCGAGCGCCAGGCCGCCGGTGACCAGAAAACCATACATGATCTGGTCCATCCAGCCATTCGGCCCGAAACTCAGAAGGGTCAAGGTCCGATCCATGACGTCAGACCGGATGAGGCGCTGATTGAATGATCATGCAGAACCTGTGCTGCAGGATGAAGCATCCCGCAGCAAATGGCGCTTGAGGCGCGGCTTAGTCGCCATACACATCAAATTCAAAGTACTTGTCGTTGATTTCCTCGTATTTTCCGTTTGCGCGGATAGCGGCGATTGCCTGTGTGAAGGCGTCGCGCAGTTCTTCCTCGCCCTTGCGGACGGCAATGCCCGCGCCGGGTCCATTGATCACCAGGTCGGTCGGAAGCGTGCTCAGGATCATGCAGCAGGCGCCGTCGTCCGAATTCAGCCAATCGCTGAGGACGACGACGTCGTCAATGGCGGCGTCGATGCGGCCGCTTGCAAGGTCCAGCTTGTACTCGTCAGGCGTCGGATAGAGCCGCAGATCCGTGGAAGGAAACTTTTCTTCCGCGTAGTTGGAATGGGTGGTCGAGCTCTGCGCGCCGAGCACCTTTCCGTCGAGGCCAGCGTCCGTTGCGTCGGTGATGTCGGAATCCTTCGGCACGGCGATCGCCGGCGGCGTGTTGTAATACTTCTCGCTGAAATCGACCTGCTCGAGACGCTCGTCCGTGATCGACATGGACGCGATGATGGCGTCGAATTTTCCTGCCATCAGCGACGGGATCATGCCGTCCCAGTCATTGGTCACGAATTCGCATTCGACCTTCATCTCTTCGCAGAGCGCGATGGCGATGTCGATGTCGAAGCCTTCGAGCTTGCCGTCGGACGTCAGGTTGTTGAACGGAGGGTAGGCGCCTTCCGTCCCGATCTTGATTTTCTTCATTTGCGCCTGAGCGGCGCCCATGCCGACGGCGACCACGAGGGCGGCCGCCCCGAAAGTGATATATTTGGAGAAACGCATGTGTCAGTTCCCTTTTATTCTGCAGTTTGTCTTTGGCGCCGAAACGCGATTGGAGACGGCGTGCTCCGTCCTGTCCACGATATTCCCATTGTTTTTTGCGAAAAAGCAATATCGAATCTTTGCTGTCCGGAAGCTCCGGGCGCAACAAGGGGGAGGACGCCATGCTTACACTTATCGGCCGGCGCAGTTCTTTCAACGTTCAAAAGGTCGCGTGGCTGCTCGCGGAACTTGACCTGCCGCATCGTCACATAGAACTTGGCGGCGCGTTTGGCGGGCTGGATACGCCCGAGTTCCGATTGATGAATCCGCACGGGAAGGTTCCTGTTCTCAAAGACGGCGATACTGTTTTGTGGGAATCCCACGCCATTCTGAGATATTTGGCGTCCCTTCATGCGAAGAACCACGCTCTCTGGCCCGAAGACATCGCTGAACGCGCTAATGTCGACTCCTGGATGGACTGGTCGCAGACGACGCTTCAGGTGGCTTTTCTCACGGGCGTTTTCTGGGGCTACTACCGCACGCCAGAAGCACAGCGCGATACGCAGTCGATTGAGCGGAGCGTCGCGCGCTGCGCCGACCATTTTCGACTGCTGGACACCGTGATGGCCGACAAGCCATGGCTTTTTGGAGAGGCGATGACTCTCGCCGACATTACGATCGGCACGCACCTCTATCGCTATTTCGAGGTCGATATCGATCGGCCGGATATCCCCAATATCGTGCGTTGGTATGAGCGGTTGAAGCAACGTTCGGCTTATCGCGACGCCGTCATGGTTCCGTTCGACGAGTTGTTCGGGCGATTGGAGTATTGACGGATGGATTTGGCGCATTCGGTTGCAGATGAGAGATTATGGTGAAAGATAATAATGTAAGATATTGAAATAAATAATAATAATAAGAATGCTTTTTTCCCGTATGATTTGGCTTTGTTTCGGGATTCTGTGTTTTTAGGCTTGTCATCTCTGGCCACGCAGACGCGTGGCCGCTGGATCGCGGGTGAAGCCCGCAATGAGCGACTATCTGTGCTGTCAAGTTGCATTTGCAAACTCTGTTCTCGCATCGCGCGCTTTGGCGTTGAGGATGACGAGAAGTTTGCGTGCAAGCGCAATGCGGATGACCATTTTCGGTTTTCCGG
>NZ_JAICBX010000005.1 GCF_019492055.1 Flavimaribacter sediminis
TCAGAAACGCACCATCGAAGAGACATGGCGTCATGTGGGAAGTCTCATCGAGACAATCGCACCCGGCGAATTTGAAAACTATCTCAAAAATGCAGGCTACGCTTCAATCAAAACCTGACGTGCTCTAGCGTCGGGCCGTCGCCGCGTTCGTGCGCAGCGAGCAGTTCCGCGTCGATCCTCTCGATGGCGGTCGCGCTCACGGCGCGCGCTTGAACTGGGACGCCACCCAGTGATGAAACGCATGGGTCGGGCCGTCCATGACGGGCGAGAACCTCCCGCCGTCGAACTTCATCGCATGCCTGCCCTTCTGCATTCCCTCCACGACAAAAATGTCCTCTTCAAACACGCCCTTCCAGAGGTCTGCGTTTCGCCGCCGCATGTCTGCCATGGACGCGTCCTGCATTCCGGGCGAGGCGTAATAGATCGCGACCCGCTCTAGCGTGCGCTCCAAGCCGGTGGGCACGAGAATGATTGCAAACGTCTGATCTCGGTGAACGCCGAGCAACACATTGGGATACAACGCCGCGTACTCCGCGCCGGTCGCCCATTTTTCGCCGAGCCCGTCAAAATCGTCGAACTTTTCGCCCGTCTCGCTGAGCATAGGTCGATAGACGAGTGTCCCCTGACCCGAAAACCTGCCAGGCTCGATGATGTTGTAGTGGTCCTCGAGCCGCGAATAGCTGTTCAGGCCAGGATGCACCCAAGGCAAATGATAGCTCTCGCAATAATTCTCGACGGCGAGTTTCCAGTTGGTCGCCGCATCAAGCTCGAAAGCGCTGTCCTCGCCGCCGAACCAGACCGGTTGTTCGAACTCGCTCCATCGTTCGATCAGGCTGGCCGCATAGTCGGTGAATGACGGCGCGGCGCCAGACATGTTGACGAAGACGATATCCTGCCAGACATGAGAACGGATTTCGATCAGTCCCAGGCTTGCTCTATCGATGGCCTCATGGGTGTTGTAACCGGGTCCGCCGACATGCGGCGTCGTGTGCAGCGCTCCCGAATGGTCGTAACACCAGGAATGATAGGGGCAGCGAACGACGCCGGACAGACGCTTCTTCTTTTCCACAAGGATCATGCCCCGGTGGCGGCATACATTCTGGAAGACCCTTATAACGCCGTCGCGCCCGCGCAGGACGAAAAGCGGCTGGCCAAGCGCCTCGATCGGCATTGCGTCGCCCGGCTCAGGCACATCCTTGCCGAAACACAGGGCCATCCAGTTGTCGAAAAAGACATGCTGCTTCTCGGCCTCGTGCAGACCGGGATCCGTATAGTGCTCGTTGGGTAACCCGCGCGCCTGTTCAACCGGCTGCGTCACCTGTTCGAGCGCAAACTGCTGGAACTGATTCATGGCTCTCTCCCGAGGCAATGACAACGATCACAGTCTGCGCGCGCCTGTCCGTGGTTTCAATATGAATTCGATTGCGCGTCGAGTGAGCAGAATTCACGTCTTCACGCTGCGTCGACAAGCCAGTTGCGCGTCAATTCCTCCGCGGCGCTCAAGGTCCGCTCGCTGTTCCAGGTCAGGTAGTAGGCGCTCGGCGCATCGACGCTGGCGTCGGTTATCGGCACGAGTCGGTTGGCGTCAAGATAGGTCCGGATCAGACGCCGCCAGCCAAGCACGACGCCGGCGCCTTCTTCCGCCGCCTGAAGCGCAATCGTGTAGTTGTTGAAGGTCTTGTTCACAGGCGCGTTTTTCTTGACCCCGCACAGTCGGAACCACTCGTTCCAGCTCATCCATCCGACATCGATCGCCTGAAGCTGCAGCAGCGGCAGGTCGATGAGATCCGCCGCATGGCGCACCGGATGACGCTTCGCAAATTCCCGACCGCACACCGGCACGATGACGTCGGCGAACAGCTTTACCGCCGTCACTCCCTGCCAATTGCCGTCACCGTAGCGGATCGCGAGATCGACGTCGGAGCCTTCAAGATCGCTTGCAATGTCGGAGACCCGGTGGTTGATGCGAATTTCGGGATGCCTTTGCCAGAGCCGCGCAATTCGGGGTATCAGCCACAAGCTGGCGACCGCAGTGGACGCTCCAATGGTTATGACGCGGTCCGAGTCCGGCGCGCGTATCCGCTCGATCACCGCCGCCGTGCGGCTGAACGAAGTGGCGAGCGTGGCGTAGAGTTCATCGCCTTCCGGCGTGAGGACAACGCCGCGATGGACCCGCAGAAACAACGCAACGCCGATTTCCGCTTCAAGCGCTTTGATCTGGTGGCTTACGGCGCCGGGAGTCACGTTCAATTCCTGGGCCGCGTGCTTCAGACTGAGATGGCGAGCCGCCGCCTCGAAAACCGCAAGCGCCGTCAGGGAGGGAAGTCGGTAGTGTCGCCGGGTCAAGGTTTCTCCTGTGCATTCAGAAGATCGTCAATTCGGCAGATTCGTTCTTTTCCAAGGTAAGGTCAATCGAATTGAAAAGGTCAGTCGCGCGTCACGATGCGAAATCCGTCCGCAGGATGAGACAGCCTGACATGGGTGACCGTCTGACCTTCAAGCCAGGTTGTGCGCTCGATGATGAAAACCGGTTCGTTTGGACCAAGATCCAGATGCTCGGTTTCCTGCGGACTAGCGCCGGCCGCGCGAAAGACATGCTCCGCATTCGAATAGGGCACCGTCTGCAAAAGCCATTCGTTCGGGCTGACCGTCTCGAAACGCTCATCTGCCGCCTGCGGCACGACGTCGAGACTGATCCAACGGTTTTCCAGTTGAAAGGGCTTCCCGTCCGCAAAATGCAGGCACATGACATGCAGCGCGCCGGTTTCGGCGGCAAGTCCAAGCTCCGCCTGAATGGCCTGCGGCGGCCTTTCCACACCACGGCTGACCAGTAGATAGCTGTAGCGCCTGCCGCTCTGCTCAATTTCGTCCCTGACAATGCGTATGCGAACATGCGCGTCGCGCGTCATGCGCCGGACAACGCGCGTTCCGGCCTTGCGCCGGCGTTCGACGAAACCGTCCTCGGCGAGCGCCTGCATGGCGCGGTTCACCGTGACGCGGGTCGTTCCGAATTCGCCGGCAAGTTCGGCCTCCGGCGGCATCAGCATGCCGGGTTTCCACTCTCCGCTCTTGATACGGTCGAGCAGGACGCTTTGTATTTCCTTGTATGTCGGCATCAATCAGAGCCTTTCCCGCAAGCTGCGCGCCGCCGACCTGAAGGTGTTCTCGACGGCTTCGCGCGCGATGTGGCGCCCTTCCCTCACCATGTGGCGGCCCGCCGACCAGACATCGCTCACCACGTCGTCATTTCCCGCAAAAAGCCAGCCATCGATCAGTTGGTCTTCGCGAAGTCCCGTCAAGACCGTATGAGCCGTGTCGATTGCAACAAGATCCGCGAGCCGGCCCGTTTCGAGCACGCCGGCGTTACGCTGCAAGGCCTGCGCGCCTCCGGCTGTGACTGTCTTGAAGAGGGTCGTTCCCGTCGACTGCTCGCCAGCCAACATGACGTTGCGCATACGGCGCTTCAGACGCTGGCTGTATTCGAGCTGGCGCAACTCCTCCGACAGCGAAATGCGGATATTGGAGTCCGAGCCGACGCCGAAACGCCCTCCGGCGCCAAGGAATGTTTCGCCGTTGAAGACGCCGTCGCCGAGATTGCCTTCCGTAATCGGGCACAGACCAGCGACGGCCCGTGAGGCGGCCAGTCCAAGAGTTTCTTCCTCGGTCATCTGTGTCGCATGAATAAAGCACCAGCGATCGTCAATCGCGCAATTGTCCAGCATCCAGGCGACCGGGCGCGCGCCCAGCCAGGCCTCGACGTCATGCACTTCCTTTTCCTGTTCGGCGACATGCATATGGATCGGTCCATGCGTGAACTCGTCAGCGACGAAGGTCAGCAGGTCAGGCGAGACGGCGCGCAATGAATGCGGCGCAACCCCGATGGAGCAATCCTTAGGCAGAGCGCGCAACGCGTCATTCGCCGCCCCGTAAAGGCGCAGGAAACGCTCACTGTCACATCCGAAGCGCAACTGTCCTCCGGCCAGAGGCGCCTCGCCCGCCCCACCATAGGCGTAGAGCACCGGCAGGTGGGTGAGCCCGATGCCGGTCGTTCCGACAGCCGCGAATATGCGCTCCGACAGTTCGCCGATATTGTCATATTCACGCCCGCCGGTTTGGTGATGCACATAGTGAAACTCGCCCACAGACGCATAACCCGACTCGAGCATCTCCACGTAGACCATCGCGGCGATCGCCTCGATCTCTTCCGGCGTCAGAATATCGAGGAACCGGTACATGAGCGTGCGCCAGCTCCAGAAATCGTCATGTGCCGCCGAGCGATACTCCGTCATTCCGGCCATGGCGCGCTGAAAAGCGTGGCTATGCAGGTTGCCTGGCGCAGGCAGCACAAGACGCGAGGACAGCACTTCATCGCCCGGTTTTGCGGATACGCCCGTTTCCACGGCCTCAATCAGACCATCGCCGCCGAGGGCGATCCGAACATCGCGAACAATACCTTCGGGAAGCAGCGCCAGAGGTGAAAAAAGGATCGTCATCACGTATCCGCATTTGTTGACATAATCTTATTATGAATATACATAATAATTCGAAAGAAGCAAACGGGAACAGAGCCTGATGGCTGACTTCGTCCTTAAAAATGCGCGCATCGCCACGATGACCGACAATGGCGCGTCCTATGGTCTGATCGACAATGGCGCTGTCGCTGTCAGGGGCGGACGCATTGCCTGGATTGGCGCATCGGACGCGATCCCCGCAGACCACGCCGACCTCGAGACCGAACAGCTCGACGGGCGGCTCGTCACGCCGGCTCTCATCGACTGTCACACTCATATCGTCGCCGGCGGCAATCGCGCCAACGAATTTGAAATGCGGCTTAACGGGGCAAGCTACGAGGAAGTTGCGCGCGCCGGCGGCGGCATCGTTTCGACCGTCACGGCGACCCGCGCCGCAAGTGAAGACGAACTCCTTGCCGCCGCCCTGCCCCGCGTCGATCAGTTGATCGGCGAAGGCGTCTCGGTCGTGGAGGTCAAATCAGGATACGGTCTCGACGTTGAGACGGAACTTCGGATGCTGCGGGTCGCGCGCCGGATCGAACAGACCCGCAATATCAGAGTGCGGACAAGTTTTCTCGGAGCTCACGCAATACCACCCGAATACAAAGACCGTCCGGACGCCTACATCGGCGAGGTCTGCATTCCGGCCCTGGAGCAGGCGGCCGCCGAGGGTCTGGCGGACGCCGTCGACGGCTTCTGCGAATCCATCGCCTTCACGCCTGAGCAGATTTCCCGTGTCTTTGAGGCCGCCAGACGTCTGGGCCTGCCGGTCAAGCTTCACGCCGAGCAGTTGACCGATCAGGGCGGCGCGAAACTCGCTGCAAGCTATGGCGCCTTGTCTGTCGATCATCTGGAATATGTGGGCGAAGACGGTGTGGCCGCCATGAAGGATGCGGGAAGCGTCGCTGTCATGCTGCCCGGCGCCTTCTATACATTACGCGAGACGCAATTGCCTCCGATCGACCTGTTCCGCAAGCACAGCCTCCCGATGGCGGTCGCGACCGACTGCAATCCCGGTTCGTCTCCCCTTTCCTCCTTGCTGACGTCGATGAACATGGCGTGCACGCTCTTCCGCATGACTCCGGAAGAGGTTCTGGCCGGCGCGACGCGGATTGCCGCGCAAGCGCTCGGCCTCTCCGACGTCGGGATGATCAAGCCGGGATTCCGGGCCGACCTTGCAGTCTGGAATGTCGAAAGCCCGGCGGAACTCGCCTACCGCATCGCTTTCAACCCGCTTCAACGCCGCATCATGGCGTCCAAATCATCAAAGGAAACATGAACCCGTGAGCAGCCCGATCCTCACTCCCGGCGCAACGACCCTGCGTCAGCTCGAAACCATCTACTGGCAGGATCTGCCGGCGAGGATTAATCCCGCCTGCAAACCCGCCGTCGATCGCGCCGAGGAGATTATCCTTAAGGCGGCCGCCGGCGACCAGCCTGTGTACGGCGTCAATACCGGCTTCGGGAAACTGGCAAGCGTAAAGATCGCGGCGGAAGACCGGGTCAAACTTCAGCGCAATCTCATCCTGTCCCATGCCTGCGGCGTGGGTCCGACGACGCCGCCGCGCGTCGTCAGGCTGATGATGATCCTCAAAATGCTGTCCCTCAGCCGTGGCGCATCGGGCGTGCGCTGGGGTCTCATCAAGCTGATCGAGGGCATGCTTGAAAAGGGCGTCACGCCGGTTATCCCGGCGCAAGGATCGGTCGGCGCATCCGGCGACCTGGCGCCGCTCGCCCACATGACATGCGTCATGATCGGCGAAGGCGAGGCCGAGTATGAGGGCGCGGTCATGAATGGCGGCGACGCGCTGCGCAAGGCCGGCCTCGAACCGCTCGTCCTGCAGGTCAAGGAAGGCGTCGCCTGCATCAACGGCACGCAATTCTCCACCGCCTATGCGCTTGCTGGCCTGTTCGAAGCCTGGCGCCACGCGGAGGCGTCGCTGGTCGCCAGCAGTCTGTCCACGGACGCAATTATGGGATCGACCGCGCCGACGCGCGCGGAAATCCACGAGCTGCGTGGTCACAGAGGACAAATCGAAACGGCTGCGGCGATCCGACAACTCATGGAAGGTTCGGAAATACGCGAAAGCCACCTCGAAAACGACAGCCGCGTGCAGGATCCATATTGCATCCGGTGCCAGCCGCAGGTCACAGGCGCCTGTATCGATCTGCTGCGGCAGGCCGGCCACACGCTGGAAATCGAAGCCAACGCCGTAACCGACAATCCGCTGATCCTCGACGAAGACAGCATCGTCTCCGGCGGCAATTTCCACGCCGAGCCGGTCGCATTCGCCGCAGACCAGATCGCCATCGCGATCGCCGAGATCGGCGCCATATCGCAGCGGCGCATTGCGCTGATGGTCGATCCGGCGCTCAATTTCGAGCTGCCGACATTTCTCACGCCGCGACCCGGCCTGAATTCAGGCTATATGATCGCCGAAGTGACCACGGCGGCGCTCATGAGCGAGAACAAGCATCTCGCCAATCCCTGCAGCACCGACTCCACGCCCACGAGCGCGAACCAGGAAGACCATGTCTCCATGGCCGCCCATGGCGCGCGACGACTGGAGCGGATGAACCACAATCTCGCCCACATACTCGCTGTCGAATTTCTCTGCGCCACGCAGGGTATAGAATTCCGCAAACCTTTGAAGACAAGCCCTCAATTGCAGAAGGTCGTCGCTCGCATTCGCATCGACATTCCAACCCTGGAGGACGATCGCCACATCGCAAAGGATCTCAAAGACGTCGCGGAACTGATACAGTCGAGACGCCTGATCCGGGAAAGCGGGTTGGAGCCGTTCATTCATCTGGGGGAAGCATGATGGATCCTGTCGAAGTCGTCCGTGGAAGCGGGCCTATCGTTCTGGGCATGCCGCATACCGGCGTCGACGTGCCCGACGATATTCGAAAAGCGCTCAACGCCACCGGCCGTCGGCTGACCGACACCGACTGGAACATTCATCGACTCTATGACGGGCTTCTGGATGATGCGACGACCGTGCGCGCGACGTTCCACCGCTACGTAATCGACGCAAATCGCGACCCGTCCGGAGAAAGTCTCTATCCTGGACAGAACACGACCGGGCTTTGTCCAACCACCGATTTCGACGGCAAGCCGCTCTACCGCGAGGGAATGGAACCGGACGAAGCGGAGGTGGAACGACGCCTCGACGCCTTTCATCGTCCCTATCACGCCGCCCTGAAAGCGGAACTGGAGCGCGTTCATACAAAACACGGCGTCGCAATCCTCTATGATTGCCACTCGATCCGCTCGCACATTCCCTTCCTGTTTGAAGGCGCCCTGCCGGATTTCAACATCGGGACGGACCGTGGAACGACCTGCGACCCTGAGATCGAACGCATTGTCGCCGCCTGCTGCAACAGCGCCTACGGCTACACCTCGGTGGTCAATGGCCGCTTCAAGGGCGGCTGGACGACGCGCCACTACGGCAAGCCGGAAACCGGCGTCCATGCGATCCAGATGGAGCTCGCACAGAGATCACACCTCAAGGCCGAGGCAGCCCCCTTCGATCTGGATGAGCGCAATGCGAACTCCCTGCGACATCATCTCGGCGAAATCCTGCACGCTCTCGACACCTGGGCGCGTGAGCAGACCTCCGGATCCAAATAAATCGACAGAATTCTACAGGTAATCGACCATGACCAATTCACGCCACAACCTGCGCGACGTCTATCCGCCGACCGGGCCGGAACTGAACGCCAAATC
The DNA here is from genome assembly GCF_019492055.1 of Flavimaribacter sediminis. GTDB lineage: Bacteria > Pseudomonadota > Alphaproteobacteria > Rhizobiales > Rhizobiaceae > Flavimaribacter > Flavimaribacter sediminis. The sequence goes on from NZ_JAICBX010000005.1 coordinate 8,242, forward strand.
CTGGCTCACCGAAGCGCCGATGCGCATGCTGATGAACAATCTGCATCCGGACGTCGCCGAAAACCCGCATGAACTCACCGTTTATGGCGGCATCGGCCGCGCGGCGCGAAACTGGGAGGCATTCGACCAGATCGTCGCCTCCCTCAAGACGCTGGAAGACGACGAGACCCTGCTTGTCCAGTCGGGAAAGCCGGTCGGCGTCTTCAAGACCCATGCGGATGCGCCGCGGGTGTTGATCGCCAATTCCAACATCGTCCCGCACTGGGCCAACTGGGACCATTTCCACGAGCTCGATAAGAAGGGCCTGATGATGTACGGCCAGATGACGGCCGGTTCCTGGATCTATATCGGCAGCCAGGGCATCGTTCAGGGCACTTACGAAACCTTCGCCGAAGCAGGCCGCCAGCACTATGACGGCGACCTCAAGGGCAAGTGGATTCTGACCGGCGGCCTCGGCGGCATGGGCGGCGCTCAGCCGCTTGCCGCCACGATGGCCGGCGCCTGCATGCTCGCGGTGGAATGCAATCCAGACAGTATCGATTTCCGTCTGCGCACCCGCTATCTCGACGAGCGGGCCGAGACGCTGGACGAAGCGCTGGAGATGATCGACCGCTGGACAAAGGCCGGTGAAGCCAAATCCGTCGGCCTGCTCGGCAATGCGGCCGACGTCTTTCCGGAACTCGTGCGCATCGGCGTGAAGCCGGATATGGTCACCGACCAGACCTCCGCACACGATCCGCTCAACGGATATCTGCCGCAGGGCTGGACGCTCGCCGAGTGGCGCGAGAAACGCGAGAGCGATCCGAAGGCGGTCGAAAAGGCTGCCCGCGCCTCGATGAAGGTCCATGTAGCCGCCATGGTCGATTTCTGGAACATGGGCATACCGACGCTCGACTACGGCAACAATATTCGCCAGGTCGCCAGCGAAGAGGGTCTGGAAAACGCCTTCGCCTTCCCCGGTTTCGTGCCGGCCTATATCCGGCCGCTTTTCTGCCGCGGCGTCGGCCCGTTCCGCTGGGCCGCGCTATCAGGCGATCCGGAGGACATTTATCGCACCGACGAGAAGGTCAAGGAAATCATCCCCGACGACCCGCACCTGCACAACTGGCTGGACATGGCGCGCGAGCGGATCGCCTTTCAGGGCCTGCCCGCCCGCATCTGTTGGGTCGGCCTCGGGCAGCGGCATCGTCTCGGCCTCGCCTTCAACGAGATGGTGCGCAACGGCGAGCTGAAGGCCCCTGTCGTCATCGGTCGCGACCATCTTGATTCCGGTTCTGTGGCCTCGCCCAATCGCGAAACGGAAGCGATGAAGGACGGTTCTGACGCCGTGTCCGACTGGCCGCTGCTGAACGCGCTGCTCAATTGCGCCTCAGGCGCAACCTGGGTCAGCCTGCACCACGGCGGCGGCGTCGGCATGGGCTTCTCGCAACATGCGGGCATGGTGATCTGCTGCGACGGCACGGAAGCCGCCGATGCGCGTATCGGTCGGGTGCTCTGGAACGACCCGGCCTCCGGAGTCATGCGCCACGCCGACGCCGGCTACGAGATCGCCATCGACTGCGCAAAGGAAAACGGTCTGCGCCTGCCGGGCATCCTCGGAAACTGAGAAACACGCGCTCCTGCGCCCTGACGCCGGCCAACAAGCCGGCGTCCGGCAACCCGGTTTGACTGTTAATTTTTTGAAGACTTTGAAGTTTCGATTGAAAGACTTTTCGGGAAGCTGCTGGTACTTTTTCGCAAAAGCGAGATAGGATAGATTCAAACCGTTCTATTTCAGCGTCAGGAGAAAGTATGAGCGTACCCGTCCGCAAGCAGATCCGCTTCATCCTCAATGACAGGCCGATCAGTCTCGACGATATCGCTCCCGACTTCACGCTTCTCGACTTTCTTCGCATCGATCAGAGACTGACCGGCACGAAAGAAGGCTGCGCAGAAGGCGATTGCGGCGCCTGCACCGTGCTTGTGGGGCGGCTCGGCGCCAGCGGTCTTGTTTATGAAACCGTCAACGCCTGCATCCGTTTTGTCGGCTCGCTCGACGCTTGCCACGTCGTCACGATCGAGTATCTGGCCGCCTCCGACGGCGCGCTTCACCCGGTCCAGCAGGCGATGGTCGACCGGCACGGTTCGCAATGCGGATTCTGCACGCCGGGCATCGTCATGTCGCTCTACGATCTGTGGCTCGAAACGTCTGACGCCACGCCTGCGGCGGTGGAAAAGGCGCTGCAGGGCAATCTTTGCCGCTGCACCGGGTACGAGACCATCATCGAGGCGGCGAAAGCTGCCAGCAGCGTCGCCTGCGACGATGATCGCCTCGTCGCCGGCAGGGCGGCCATGGAAGCCCGCCTGAGCGAATTGCGCGACGGCGCCCGCGTCGAAATCGAAAGCGACGGCGGCATCATCTTCGTACCCGGGTCCCTGGACGACCTCGCCGAAATCCTGGAAGCAAATCCCGAAGCGACGATCGTCGCCGGCTCCACCGATGTCGGATTGTGGGTCACCAAGCAGTTCCGGTCGATCACGCCGGTGGTCTTCATCAACAATCTCGTGGAACTCAAACAGATCACCGAGACCAGCGAGGGTCTGACGCTAGGCGCGGGCGTGACCTACAGCGACGCCTTCGAGGCGATCGCCGAACGCTATCCGGAGATGCGCGGCTTCTGGGAGCGCATCGGCGGCGAGCAGGTGCGCAATATGGGCACCGTCGGCGGAAATATCGCCAATGGATCTCCGATCGGAGACACGCCGCCGCCGCTTATTGCGCTATCGGCGCAGGTGACCCTGCGCAAGGGCGCAAGCGAACGCACATTGCCGCTCGAGGAATTCTTCATCGACTACGGGAAGCAGGACCGCCGGCCCGGTGAATTCGTTGCGGCTGTCCACATCCCGGCGCTTGACGCATCGCGAAGATTCGCCGCCTACAAGATTTCAAAGCGGCGCGACGAGGATATTTCGGCCGTCTGCGGGGCCTTCAACGTCAAGCTGGAGAATGGTCGCGTCGCCGATATCCGCATCGCCTTCGGCGGCATGGCCGCGACGCCGAAACGGGCGTCCGCCGTCGAAGCAGCGCTAAAAGACCAGCCCTGGAACGAAACCACGATCGACACCGTGATGGAAATATTCGAAAAAGACTTCCAGCCACTGACGGACTGGCGTGCGACGGCGGGTTACAGGCTTCTGGTCGCGAAGAACCTGCTGATGCGATTCTTCCTGGAAACGGAAGGCAATTCGGTCGTCATCGAACGGTTCGAAACGGCGGGAGCGTGACCATGGAACAGACATCCGCCAGCAACACGGAAATCTCCGGCGGCGTTCACACGTCGCGCCAGCATGATTCCGCCCACAAGCATGTCACAGGAACGGCCGAATACACCGACGATATCGGCGAACCGATCGGCACGCTGCACGGCGCGCTGGGCGGAACCGATCGACCGCATGCAAAGATCATATCCGTTGATCTCGACAAGGTGCGAAGCGCGGCCGGCGTGGTCGATGTGCTGACGGCTGCCGATGTGCCAGGCGTCAACGATCTGAGCCCCACAGGGCTCAATGACGAGCCAATCTTCATAACGGACACCTGCCTCTATCACGGACAGCCGCTCTTCGCCGTTATCGCCAAAACGCGCGAGCAAGCCCGCAGGGCCGCGACGCTTGCCGAAATCGAATACGAGGATCTCCCCTTCGAGACCGATGTCGTCGGCGCTATGAACGCCGGATACAAGCACGTCACAGATCCTCTGAAACTACAATATGGCGACGTGGACACAGCGCTCGCCAATGGCACAAACCGCTTTTCAGGCGAAATGCGGGTCGGCGGTCAGGATCATTTCTATCTTGAAGGCCAGGTCTCGCTGGTCGTGCCCGGCGAAGACGATGAGGTCACCGTCTACGCCTCCACCCAGCACCCCAGCGAAATCCAGCACATGGTGTCGCATGCGCTCGGGACCTCGTCCAACGCGGTTACCGTCAATGTCCGCCGCATGGGCGGCGGCTTCGGCGGCAAGGAGACCCAGGGCAACATCTTCGCCGCCATCGCCGCCATCGCGGCCAAACGGCTCAAGCGCCCCGTCAAGATGAGACCGGATCGCGACGAGGACATGACCGTCACCGGCAAGCGGCACGATTTCCACGTCGCCTATGACGTCGCCTACGACAATGACGGCCGGATCGAGGCGCTGGAGGCGACCTTCGCCGCCCGCTGCGGCTTCTCCTCCGACCTGTCTGGCCCGGTGACCGACCGCGCTCTCTTCCACGTCGACAATTGCTATTTCCTGCCGAACACCCGTCTGGTGTCGCGACCCATGATGACCAATACGGTCTCGAACACCGCCTTTCGCGGTTTCGGCGGTCCGCAGGGCATGATAGGCGGCGAACGGGTTATCGAGGAAATCGCCTACAGGCTGGGCAAGGATCCACTGGAGATCCGCCGGATCAATTTCTACGACGAGGACAAGCGCAACGTCACGCCCTACCACCAGAAGGTGGAGGACAACATCATCGCCAGAATCGTCGACGAAATTGAGGAAAGCTCCGACTATCAGGCGCGACGCAAGGCGGTTATCGAGTACAACCAGACAAGCAAAGTCCTCCGCAAGGGGATCGCGCTCACGCCCGTCAAGTTCGGAATTTCCTTCACCGCCACGTTCTTCAACCAGGCCGGCGCCCTCGTCCATGTCTACCAGGACGGTTCCGTCCATCTCAACCACGGCGGCACGGAGATGGGCCAGGGATTGAACACGAAGGTGGCGCAGGTCGTCGCAGACGAATTCCAGATCGACCTGGAGAATGTGCGCATCACCGCGACCCATACAGGCAAGGTGCCGAACACGTCGGCGACCGCCGCTTCTTCCGGCTCGGACCTCAACGGCATGGCCGCCGCCAACGCTGCGCAGCAGATCAAGACGCGGCTGGTGATATTTGCTTCCGAACAATACGGCGTACCGGAGGAACAGATCGATTTCGTGCCGAACCACATGCGCGTGGGAAACCAGTTGATCCCGTTCGCCGACATGATCAGGCAGGCCTATATGGCGCGCGTGCAGCTGTCGGCCGCCGGGTTCTACAAAACGCCAAAAATCCACTGGGACCGCGACAAGGGTCAGGGCCGGCCGTTCTTCTATTTCGCCTACGGTGCTTCGGTGTCCGAAGTCAGCATCGACACGCTGACCGGCGAGTATCATGTCGACCGCGTCGACATCCTCCACGATGTCGGCAAGTCGCTGAACCCGGCGATCGATCTCGGTCAGATACAGGGCGGCTTCGTGCAGGGCATGGGCTGGCTGACGACCGAAGAGCTTTGGTGGGATGACAAGGGCAGACTGCGCACCCACGCGCCGTCCACCTACAAGATCCCGCTCGCTTCCGACAGACCGAAGGTTTTCAACGTGACGCTCGCCCAGTGGTCGACCAATCGCGAGCGCACGATCCGGCGCTCCAAGGCTGTCGGCGAACCGCCGTTCATGCTCGCCAACTCCGTTCTCGAAGCCCTTTCGATGGCCGTCGCCAGCGTAGGCGATTACCGCGTCTGCCCCTGCCTCGACGCGCCGGCGACGCCCGAGCGCGTCCTCATGGCCGTCGAACGGATGAAGAAGGCATGATCCATGGCGCGACCGCTCTCGCCGCTTGAACTGCTCGACGCCGGCGAACCGCTGGTCAGGATCACCGTCGCCAGTGCGCGCGGCTCCACGCCCCGCGAAAAAGGCACTTGGATGCTTGTTTCAGCCAAGGCGCAGGCCGGCACGATCGGCGGCGGTCAGCTGGAGCTTGCCGGCGTCGAAAAGGCGCGCGAACTGCTGACTTCCGGAGAGACTTCGGCGCATCTCGATATCCCGCTTGGACCCGAGATCGGCCAATGCTGCGGCGGCAATGTCGCGCTCTCCTTCGACAGGCTGGACGCCGCGAGCCATGACGCCCTGCAGGCGGAGTGCCGCATGGAAGAAGACGCCCTGCCCTGCGTCTACGTCTTCGGCGCCGGCCATGTCGGCAAGGCGCTCGCCGAGGCGCTCTCTTTGCTGCCTGTGCGCACCGTGCTCGTTGAAAGCCGAAAAGCGGAGCTGGACGGCGCGACCGACAGGGTGAAGAAACGCCTGACCGCTGTGCCTGAAAGCGTCATCGCCGATGCGCCGGCAGGCTCCGCCTATGTGACGATGACCCATGAACATGCGCAGGATTTCATCATTGTCGAGCAGGCGTTACAGCGCCTGGACGCACCTTATGTCGGGATGATCGGTTCGAAGACAAAGCTCGCCCAGTTGCGAAGCTGGCTAAAGAAGGAAGGCGGCGGCGCCGATCCGGCGCGGCTCGTGTGCCCGATCGGCGGCTCGCAGGTCCGGGACAAGCGACCGGCCGTAATCGCAGCGCTCGTCGCCGCCGAACTGATGACCGTGCTTGGCAGTCAACCTCAGTCGTAAAACCCGCAACCCGTACACATAGAAGCTTGACGAAGGCCCGGTTCCTCTTTAGTTTTTCGATATGTGCAAATATTTTCGATATGCGAAAATTATATCCGCATGGGATGAGGAAAAGATTTTCATGTTAATCGCGACGTCGGAAAACCCATGCTGAAGATTACGCTGCTGGGAACTGGCATTCCGAACCCAAGCGTTCAGGCGTTCGGCACGTCCACCCTTATCGAAGCGGGCGAGCAGCGGGTCATGATCGATTGCGGCCGCGGCGCGGTTATCCGGCTGTCGCAACTCGGACTTCCTGTCGGATATGTCGATACGATCATCCTGTCGCATTACCATTCTGACCATTACAGCGGCATTTTCGATCTCTTGATGTCGGGAACAATCCGGCAGGCGTGGGCGGGCAGAGGCGGCCCTCTGCATGTCCACGGACCGGAAGGCGTACAGCACCTCGCCGAAGGCGCCTGGCTTGCGACGAAGCCCGATCGCGACATCCGCGTAGCCGATCACGAGATCGATCCGGAGGACATGCGCATTATCCCGCACGTCTACGAGGAAGGCGTCGTCTATGACCGCGGTGGTCTGAAAATTATCGCCATTCTGGTCGATCACGGCGACAACATACCGACGGCCTTCGGTTTTCGCGTCGAATATGGCGACCACGTCTTCGTGCATTCCCACGACACGCGTTACAACGAAAACCTGATCGCTCAGGCGCACGGCGCTGACGTCTTCATTCACGAAGTCGCAGCTGCGCGACAATCGACACTCGACAATTATCCGAATGTCAAAATCGCGATCGACCACCATTCGTCGCCGGCCGAAGTCGGCCGCGTGTTCGCGCAGACCAGGCCTAAGCTCGCCATGCTGACGCATTTGGCGCTGCTGCCGCCGGACCCGCCGAGCATCGACGGCCTGCTCGCGGAAATCGGTGAGGAATATGAAGGCGTCGTGCTGATTGCGGAGGATCTGATGACGATACGCATCGGCAAAGGCATATCCGTAGAACCTTTCCGGCATCCCGGAAAATGACCCACCAACACCGGCGAGCGATACGCAGCCGGCCTATCGCAAGGGAGGAACTAGCGATGATGAAGACCACCACCGCCCTGATTGCAGGCATGTCCCTGGTTACGGCGAGCGCCGCTTTCGCGCAGGAAAATCTTACTGCGATGACATCGGCGCCCGGAACCGCGGTGCATCTGACGATCTCGCATCTGGCGGAGATTGCAGCAGACCGCGGCATCGCCGATATCCAGATCACGCTCGGACAGACAGGCGTCAACCAGACGCAGGCGGTGGCGGAAGGCAGAGCCGATGTCGGAAACTGCCCGTTCATCCTTCCATTCCTGCTGTCGAAAGGCGCCGGTCCCTACGCCGCCCTCGGCGCGGAAAAAGGCGCTGAGCTCGCCGCCAACCTGCGCGTGCTCTATCCCTACTCCTTTGGCGCCTACATGCTTTACGCCTACGACACGGCCGGCGTTGGCGGCTGGGACGATCTGGCGGGAAAGACCATTCTCGACGGACCGCCGCGCGGCGCCGCAACAGCCGAAGCCCGCAGTCTTATCCAGGTCGTGACCGGCCTGAAGCCGGACGAGGACTACAAGACGATCGAAAGCGACTGGCCGCAAATGGTGACGACCATCACCGAGGGGTCTTCCGATGTCGCCGTCTTGCCGGAATTCATCCCCAGCGATCGACCGCTTCAGGCCCTGTCCGCCGGCAAGATGACGTTCTGGTCCATCCCGAAGGAAACCTTCGAGAGCGAGCCGATGCAGAAGCTGCTATCGTCGCCAGGCACGGCGCCGTTCATCCTCACCATGGAGCAGATGCAGACGCTTGGCGAAAACGCCAAGATTGTTTCCGAAGACGATCTCTTCCGCACGCGCGGCTCGGTCGGCGGCAATTGCGTCAATGCGTCAATGAGCGACGATCTCGCCTATGACTTGACGAAAGCCCATCTCGAAACCCTCGACGCCCTCTACGCAAAAGCGCCATACGCCACGAATATCGGCCTGGAGGAACTTGACCCGAAAAAGTCCGGCATGTGCGGACTGAACCCGGTCAAATTTCATCCCGGCGCCATTCGCGCCTGGGAGGAAGCAGGTTACACTGTGCCGGATTGCGCAATATAGGCCACTGCAAATTGAGCCGGCCGCCTGTGTCGCGGCCGGCCGCGACAACCGGACATCCACCCGACCATCATGACCGAAACTGACGATAGCCACTCCACCAGTGTGTTCGCGCGCAGGCTCCTCTACGCGCTCGCGCTGGTTCTGGTTGTCGTCGGCATGATCAACTCCACGCCGTCAATTCCCGGATGGGACGAATTCTGGCGCAACCTGACGGGAATGCCGGACCTGCTGGTGCGGCGTTTTCCCTACGAATATTTCTATCCTCTCGCCTTTGCATGGATGATGATCATCGTCGTTCTGTCCAGTTCGATCTGGCGCAGATGGCAAGACCGATCAAACGGCTGGCGCATGCTTGGCCTCGCCATGGATGTCGCGCTGCTGGTCGCCGCGCTGGCGATAGCCGCCTCCTATCTCATCGAGAATGAGGCGGTCTGCATGATCGACGTCATCACCGGCGAGCGCGCTATCTTGATGGAAAACGCGCTGAAGGCCGAAAAGGAACTCGCCCAGTTGATGGGCCTGCCCGAGCCCACCAGTGTCGACAACCCGCTGTGCCAGGTCGACACCGGCGTCTGGCTCGTCTGGATCGTCGGCTTTTCCGTCCTCGTCTTTCTCGCCTACAATGTCGAAATCTGGGGCTTCTCGCTGGTTCTGGTGTCCATCGTCATGGCGGCCTACGCCATCGGCACCGTCCTGATCTGGTACGTCTTCGGCCCCGAGGGCATGAACAAATACGCGATCACCGTTCTTGGCGGCGAGCCGCGAACGCTGCTCGACGGGCGCTATCGCATACACGATCTGCTGATAAACCAGGGCTCCGGGCTGCTCGGGCAGTTCCTCCACATCATGTTGAACACGGTGTTCCCCTATATCGTGCTTGGCGCGCTGCTTGCCGTTTCTGCCGGAGGCAACACGCTGATCAAGCTCGCTTTCGTGTGGACGCGGCGGTTGCGGGGCGGCCCGGCCCATGCGGCCATCGTCGCTTCGGCGCTGTTCGGCACCACCACGGGAACGCCAGTGGTCAATGTGCTTGGAACCGGAGTCCTGACCATTCCGATGATGATCAAAAGGGGCTTTTCCAAGGTCTATGCCGGCGGCATAGAGGCGGCCGCATCGTCCGGCGGACAGATCATGCCGCCGATCATGGGCGTCGCCGCCTTTGTGCTCGCCGCAATGACCGGCGTACCCTATCGAGAGGTGGCGATCGCCGCCGCCATTCCGGCCGTCGCCTATTTCTTCTGCATGTTCCTTTCTGTGCTCTTTCAGTCACGCAAGCAGGGCATCGAGGCAGTGGGTGAAATTCCGGACGACATGAAGCTGACGCGCCAGGACTGGACGCATCTTCTCCAGATCGCGTTGCCGATCCTGCTGATCATCGTGTTGTTGCTCATCCCCAAGGACGCCATCGGCTGCGACCCGGTCAGTCGGCTGCTCGGCGCGGAGGTCATCCTGTCCGGAAGCGCCTGCCGCGCTGAAAGCCTGCCGTGGATCATGCAGCTCGTGCAGAATTCGGCCGGAGACGCGGGCAGCGTCGGCTGGTGGGCCTCGATCCTGCTCATGGCTTTGCTCTTCATGGATCCCAAGTTTCGCAGCAAGCCGCGCCTTCTGGCCGACGCCCTGTCGAACGCCGGCGTCACCATATCCACGCTCTACCTGATGTTCCTCGCCGTTTCGGTCATCGACATCAGCCTCAACCTGACCGGGCTCGCCAATTTCGTCGCGCTGGACGTCCTGGGCTGGCTGCGCGCGCTCGACCTTGGCGGCGGCGGTCCCGGTGTCTTCCAGCTTGCTGCGCTTTTAGTAACGATGCTTCTGGCGATCCTGCTGGGCATGGGCATGCCCGCCGTGCCGGCCTACATTAACGCCGCGCTCCTGATGGGGCCGCTTCTCGTCGGACTCGGCATTTCCCTGTTTACGGCGCACATGTTCATATTCTACTTCGCCTGCGCCAGCGCCATAACGCCGCCTGTGGCGGTCGCCTCCTACGCGGCGTCCACGATCACCCGCGCAGATCCGATCGCCACGAGCTTCTCGGCCGTCCGTTCCGGCATCGTGATGTTCGTGATCCCGTTCGTCTTCGCCTTCTATCCCGAATTCCTGCTGGTTCCGGCCGCAGTGCTGAACCCCGATACGGCAGCCGACGCGCCAAGGTTCCTGCCGGGCTATGACGGCGAATTCCACCTCGGCGTTCTGCTGCTCCTGCTGCTTCGACTTGGCCTTGCGCTGTATCTTCTGGCCAGCGCGCTCGCGCGTTTCGATCGCTCGAAACTTGCTGCGTGGGAAACCGCGGCGCGTCTTGCCCTCGCCGCGCTAGTCATGATCCCCTCGCCTTTCGTGTTCATTCCCGCGGCGATCGGCGCAATCCTCCTGATGACCGGACACACGATCAGCGCGCGCCGCAACGCCTTTCCGGCTTGATTGGTTTTCCAAATGAAAAGGGCGCCAGCCTTTCGGCCGACGCCCGTTACGCTTTGATAGCGATCAATGTCAGGCGGCGACTGTCTTGTCGCCGGCCTTGCTCTTGATCGACTTGTCGAAATAGGGAACCGGCGCAACGGTCGCGCGGATTTCGCGCACTTCGTGGTCTTCCACCGTGCGTCGACGCGAGTTTGGCTCGCCCCAAAGCAGGGTTACCTCCGTGCCCGGTTCGGCATGCTCCATGTCGATCAGGGCGGTCGAGAGCATCGAACCCGCATTGGACGAATAGGACATCCAGTTGGAAATGCCGATTCCCTGGCCGTTGCGCATCACCGCATCGGCCTGGAACGACGAATACATCGGAACCGGCAGCGAGATGAACTTGGAGCGCGGGCCGTCAATGGTCAGTGACTGGCGCAGAATGTCGAACACATCCCCATTGTCCCAAACCAGCGTCACCTTCTTGCGCTGCTGGTTTTCCTTCATGCGTGCAAGCGCGTCGCGACCAATGAAGTCGTGATCGAGATTGACGAAATTGCCGTACCCGACCTCGAAAGGATCGACATAATAGTCGGAGATCTCGGAGGACACAAAACTGCCGCCGAGCGATCCGGCCGCCTCGAAGGAGCGCGCCGGTATCCACTCGCGATAGGACTGCATGAATTCGCCTTCGTAGATCGCCGGCAGCGGGCGCGGCATCCAGCCGGATTCCTGCGCCGCTGTGCCATAGGTCACTGAGCCCGCCTTGCGCAGGTCGTAGGCTTCGCCCGCCTTTTCCACGACTTCGCGCACCGCCTGCTGGTCGTCCCATGGGCCGTACACCTCGAAACCAGGCTGGCCCGCCATGCCGTGGCGCAGGGCGCGCACGGTCTTGCCGCCAATCTTGAACTCGCCGATGTGGAAGAACTTGATGTCGGGCAGCGTCCCGTCGGTCACTTCCTGCATGAGCGCAAGCGCATGCGGTCCCTGGAGCTGGAAGCGATAGACATCGCGACGCTCGCGCGGCACGATCATGTTTTCATCCCGCTCGAAAGTCACGTCGTAGTTGGTCTTTTCGGCGTTGAACTGAACCCAGTTCGCGGCGGTCGGCGGTCCGACGACGCGCAGGAAATCCTCTTCCTCGCGAAACACCACCGCATCGGAGATCATCTTGCCGTCCGGACCGGTCATGATCACTTGCTTGCCGCGCATCGGCGCGAAGGTGTCGAACCGGTTGGTTCCAAGCTCCGACAGGAAGGCCATCACGTCCGGACCGCGCAGGCGCATTTCCGTCATGTGATAGGTTTGCTCCAGAAGCGCGACGCTTTCCTTCCATGCGCGCTGTTCGTCACGCCAGTTGGTGAACTCCGGCGGTATCCCCGGGAAGATGGTTGTGCCCATGTTCGAGGTGCGCAGAAGGTCGATCGGACCTCCCGCCGCGTCGATGGCCTGTTGCAGCGTCTTCGGTGTGGGGATGCCGGTGCCTGTCATGCTTATCCTCCCGGTGGATGTTTCGCGTTGTGGATGGAAGCAGCCGGAGACAATGCTGCTTCTATTCTGCATAATATTTTCGGATAGCGAAAATAAATACTCTATTCGAAAATTAATAGCTATTGCGCGAGCAGTCAACGCCTTTCGGCCCTGTCGGGCGGTGGAAGAGTTGAAACCGGCCGTTTGGCGTCAATTCCCGTTCAATGCTTCCAGAATCATCCTCTGGCATCGCGCGGTCATGAAATCGATGAACAGCCGCAGTTTGGGGTCCTGGAAATCCTTGTGCGGATAGATCACGGCGAGTTGGGCGGGAACCGGCGGCGTACCTTTCAACACCTCGACCAGCCGGCCCTCCTGAATATACGCCTGAACTTCGAAGCGCGGGCGATTTGCGATGCCATGGCCTTCCAGCGCCCAGGCCAGAAGCACGTCGCCGTCATCGGAATCGAAGACGCCACGCACATCGATCTTGCTGGCGCCTTCCGGCGTCTTGAGCGTCCATGCATGTTCGGTGGAGCCGGGAAACCGCAAAAGCAGGCAATTGTGATTTCCCTTGGCCAGTTCGTCCGTCGTCGCCGGCGCGCCGAATTTTTTCAGATAGGCGGGCGATGCGCAGAGCACGCGTTCGCACTCCATGATCGAGCGCATGCGCAGGCTGGAGTCCTCGATCACGCCGAGGCGAAATGCGAGGTCAATCCGTTCCTTGAGGATATCGACATTGTGGTCGGAGAGCCGCAGGCGCACCTCGATGTCGGGATAAAGGTCATGAAACGCCGGAATGCCGGAGGCAATGTAACGCCGGCCGAAACCGAGCGGCGCGCTGACGCGGATCGTTCCCTTCGGCTTGCCGGAGACTGACGCAATCGAGGCCTCGGCGTCGTCTACCGCCTGGATGATGCGGTTTGCGCCCTTGTAGAAGATCTGCCCGTGCTCGGTCGGCGTAAGCTGTCGCGTGGTGCGGTTGAACAGGCGGACGCCGAGATATTTTTCCAGTTCCTTGACGCGGTTGCTGGCCACCGCGGGTGAAATACGCATGTCCCGACCCGCTGCGGAGAGATTTCCGAGTTCGACGACGCGGACAAAGACCTTGAGATTTTCAAAGTATGACATGGTTAGACCATATGATTTGACAGATTTTTTTGAAAGTCATCATTCGACTTTCCTCTTTTCAAGAGCGTCGCTGCCCTGCACAATAAACAAAACTGCCGGGGACGATTTTTCATGTACGATTTCGCCGTCGCCTGGGAATGGCTTGCTTTCGCTGCGCGTTGGCTGCACGTGATCACCGCCATTGCCTGGATCGGATCTTCCTTCTACTTCATCGCGCTCGATCTCGGGTTGCAACATCGTCCAGGCCTGCCGGAAGGGGTTTCCGGAGAGGAATGGCAGGTGCATGGCGGCGGCTTCTACAATATGCGCAAATATCTGGTCGCGCCGCCGGAGATGCCCGAACATCTGACCTGGTTCAAGTGGGAGTCCTATACAACGTGGCTGTCGGGCTTCGCGATGCTGTGCATCGTCTACTACGCCGGCGCCGATCTTTACCTCATCGATCCGAATGTGCTCGATATCTCGATACCCGTCGCGATCCTGATCTCGCTCACCTCCATCGCTTTCGGCTGGATCGCCTACGACTTCATATGCAAGACGTTCGTCAACTACAGCAATACGATCCTGATGGTGTTCCTGTACGCCTTGTTGGTGGCGATGGCCTGGGCCTATACGGAAGTGTTCACAGGACGCGCTGCGCTCCTGCATCTGGGCGCCTTCACCGCCACGATCATGAGCGCCAACGTCTTCTTCGTCATCATCCCCAACCAGAAGATCGTGGTCGCCGACCTGATCGCGGGCAAAACGCCTGATCCGATCTACGGCAAGATCGCCAAGCAGCGTTCGACGCACAACAACTACCTGACCCTGCCGGTCATCTTCCTGATGCTGTCGAACCACTACCCACTAGCCTTTGCTACCGAATACAACTGGATCATCGCCTCCCTGGTTTTCCTTATGGGCGTCACCATCCGCCACTGGTTCAACACACAACACGCCCGCAAGGGCAGCCCGACCTGGACGTGGCTGGTCACGGTGATCATCTTCATCGTCATCATCTGGCTGTCCTCCTCGCCGAAGCTGAGCGACATGGACGCAGAGGGCGAAACCTCGGTTCCGGCCACCTATCAACGATTTGCAGACAATGCTCATTTCCCGGCAGTGAAAGACATCGTGCTGTCGCGCTGCTCCATGTGCCATTCAAACGATCCGGTCTGGCAGGGCGTCAACTTCCCGCCGAAGGGCGTGCTTCTGGAAAGCGACGCCGAGATCGCCGCCCATGCGCGCGAAATTTATTTTCAGGCAGGCCGCACCAACGCCATGCCTCCGGCCAATGTCACCGAAATCGCACCGGACGAGCGCGAAATCCTCGTCGCCTGGTTCGAGACTTCGGTTTACGGCGACAGGAACTAGACGTGACCGAAAAGCTCATTCGCGCGCGGTTGCTTTCGTTCAGGCGGCAACCGATGTCCTTCGACGACGCCGACGCCTACGCCTATCACGAAGACGGAGCGCTGCTGATCCGCGAAGGCCTGATCGCCGCCGCCGGCGATTACGCGGAGGTCGCCGGGAGCGCGTCGGCTGACACTCCGGTCATCGATCACCGGCCCTGTCTCGTCATGCCGGGGTTTATCGACCCGCACATTCACCTGCCGCAGATGCAGGTTATTGGCTCCTATGCGCCTGCGCTGCTTGAGTGGCTCAACACATACGTGTTCGTCGAGGAGCAGCGCTTCCGCGATCCGGCCCACGCGCAGCGCATAGCAGCGCGCTTTCTGGACGAACTCACACGCCACGGGACCACGACCGCAGTCGCCTATTGCTCGGTGCACAAGGAATCGGCCGAGGCGTTCTTCGCCGAAAGCCACCGCCGCAACATGCGCATGGTCGGCGGCAAGGTGATGATGGACCGCAACGCGCCGCCGGAACTGCGCGACACGCCGCAGAGCGGCTACGATGACACGAAGGCGATCATCGAACGATGGAACGGCGTCGGGCGGCAGCACGTCGCCATCTCGCCGCGCTTCGCAATTACATCGACGCCGGAACAGATGGAGATGGCCGCAACGCTGCGGCGCGAATATCCCGATCTCCTGCTGCAGACGCATTTGTCGGAGAACCTCGCGGAAATCGAATTCACCAGGGAACTGTATCCGTCCGCGAAGGATTATTTCGACGTCTACGAACACTACGGACTTGCCGGCGAGAAGAGCCTGTTCGGTCACTGCATACACCTAAGCGAGCGCGAGGCCGACGCCATGGCCGAAAGCGGCTCCGTCGCCGTGTTCTGCCCGACCTCGAACATGTTTCTCGGCAGCGGGCTTTTTCCTTTGAAGACGCTGGACGAACGCGAGAAGCGGGTGCGCATCGCCATCGCGACGGATGTCGGCGGCGGCACGAACTATTCGATGCTGAGGACCGCCGACGAGGGCTACAAGGTTTTGCAGTTGCAGGGGCAGAGAATGACGCCGCTGGAATGCTTCTGGCGGCTGACGCGCGGCAATGCAGAGGCGCTTTCCCTCGACCAGCATATCGGATCACTCGAGCCCGGTCGCGACGCCGATCTCGTCGTGCTGGACGCCGGTGCTACGCCGGCCATGAAGCTGAGGATGGAGACAGTCGGCACGCTGGCGGAAGAACTGTTTCTGATGCAGACGCTCGGCGACGACCGCGCCATCGTCGAGACCTATGTCGCCGGAGAACCGGCGAAGAGCGTTCTCGCCACACAATGACAGAGTTCATAGGCGGGTCTGTTTCCCAGACCTGGCAAATCAGATACATCACTCGCCAAATATGTCGAAGCGACGGGCTCAAAGTGGCTGACGATATCAGAGAAGCGGAAAACGGCGAAAACCGGATCGGTCGGCTGACCGAGAACTGGGTCTATGGCGCGCTGCCGATTGCCCTGCTGCTGATCCTGTTTGCTCCCTTCGTCAACGGGATCGCCCTGCCCGTCTACCTCTCCCTGCCGATCTAAATGCTGCACCAGTATGAAGAACACGACGCCGATCGCTTTCGAAAAAGCATCAACCGAATGTTCGGGCCGAAGGCGCGGGGGCTTTCTCACACTGCGGTCTGGATCATCAACGTCATTTTCGTATGGTTTGCGCTGCTCGTCGTCTTCTTCGCGGCGTCGGCCAATCCCGGCTGGGGCGTCGTCGCAGCCTATCTGATGGCGATCAATGCGCTGGTCCATATTGTGGCCGCAGTCCGCACCCGGCAATACAATCCTGGCCTCGTCACGGCAATCGTCCTTTTCCTGCCGCTTTCGGCCTGGATTTTTGCTGCCCAGCCGGCGAGCCTGACGCAATATCTGGCCGGCGCGATTCTGATTGTCGGCCTTCACGCAGCCATCGCATTCCGGGCGACGCGGCCGGTGCGGTGAGTTGAATTACAACACCCAGGGAGACGTTTCATTCGTGGGCTCCGGTCCGCCCGGCCGCGCGCCGGAATGCTCCGGCGTGCTGAAACGGTCGTAATAGGCCGCGATGAGGTCAAGGAAAGACCGGCATAGCTCCGGATTGTCGCCGGCGATATCGGTCTCCTCGCGCGGATCGGTCACAAGATCGAAAAGACGCACAGTTCCGGTATCAAGCCATTCGACGCATTTGTAGCGATCGCCTCTCGCCATACGCGTTGTTCCGTATTCGCAGAACTGCAGGTCACGCCAATCGGCCAGGTCTCCGCCCCCGAGCAAACCAAGATAGGAACGGCCTGCATAGTCTATGTCCGTCGGCGGATTGACGCCTGCGACATCAAGAACCGTTTGGAACAGGTCCAGGTGATCGACGAATTCGGCTCTTCTTTGTTCCTTTTCCACGCCCGGGCCCGACACAATAAGCGGAATGCGGATCGTCTCCTCCACCATATTGAGCGGAAGGGTGCCGTTGCCCTTGCCCCAAATGCCGTGATGACTGCAATTCAGACCGTGATCGGAAGTATAGACGATAAGGGTGTTCTCGCTCACGCCAGCGGCGTCGAGCGCATCCAGCACCCGGCCGACGCCCTCGTCGATCGCCGTCACGGAGGCATAATACTGGGCCAGAGCCTCGCTTTGATGCGCACGATCGATCAGATCTCTGGATTCCAGGTTCTGGGCTCCAAATGGAAAAGATTCGCCTTGAGGCAGCTCGGCAAAGTCATGGCTGCGGTAGCGATCCGCCAGACGCTCGGGATGGCCCTCCCACGGGCTATGCGTCGAGACATGCCCGACCACGAGGAAAAACGGCCTTTCCCCATCGCGCTTCCTGAGAAAGTCGATCGCGGCGTCCGTGATCACGTCAGCCTTGGAGCCGGCGATAGTGACGACCTCGCCGTCCTTGCAATACCGCGCCGGACCGGCTGCGTCGATCGGATAGTCGCCCGCAAGCGCGCCCCAGTGCTCGAAACCCCTTGCCGGTTTCGTGTCGTTTCCGAGATGCCACTTGCCGACCAGCCCCGTTTCATAACCCGCTGATTGCAACAGTTCGGGCGCGGTTTTCTGACCCTCCAGCCAGTCCCGCCCGAAACGCGCTGGCTCGTTGTCGAGGTAGTCATGCACGCCATGCTGCGAGGCGGTGCATCCGGTCAGAAAACAGGCCCGCGCCGGAGAACAGACCGGCGTCGGCGTGAAGGCGTTTTCCATGACCGCGCCCGTGCGGGCGAGGTAGTCGAGATTGGGCGTCTCGACCCCCGGATTTCCCGATGAGCCGAGCGCCCACTGGCCGTGGTCGTCGGTCAGGAATACGATAATGTTCGCCGCCATGTCAGTAGTTGGCCGTTTCGCGCACATAACGGCGCAGCCAGTGCCGCCCGAGCATCTTCCAGGCGTAGTCGGTCAGAAGCCCGAAGAAACCCAGCAGAAAGATTCCGACGAACATCCAGTCGATCCGGAAATAGAGTTTCGACGTCCAGATCAAGTAGCCAAGACCGGATTCCGCCGCCAGCATTTCCACCGCGACGATGACCAGGAAGGAACCGGCGAGCGCCAGCCGCATGCCTACATACATCGACGGAACGGCCGCAGGCACGGTGACAAACCAGAAGATCTGCCAGGTCGACGCGCCCAGCGTCTCGGCGGCGAGCTTCTTGTTCTTGTGCGTTGTCACCACGCCGGTCGCGGTGTTGATGACGACGATGAATCCGGTCGAATACATAACCAGCAGGATCTTCGAGACCTCGCCCACCCCGAACCAGACGAGGAACAGCGTGGTCAGCGCAAGCGCCGGAATGAAGCGCAGAAAATGGATATATGGATCGAAGATCTGCCGCACCGGCATGTAGCTGCCGATAATCAGGCCGAGCGGTATTGCGACCAGGCTGCCCAGAATGAAGCCCGTGATGATACGGAAAAGGCTGATGGCAATATGCTGAAACAGCAGGCCGCGCTCGATCAGTTCGATCGCGCCTGCGACGATGGCGCTGACCGGAGGCAGGAAAAACGGATCGATGAAAAAGCGCGCCGCGATTTCCCACACGATCAATCCGAAAACAATCGACAGGAAGGAGATCCAGAAGCCGGCGATCCAGCGTCCGAGCAGCGCTGTTTTGGGCGGCGTTGTTTCTGTTGTTTCTACGACCATACCTTGGTCACCTCTTCCTCGATATCCTTCGAAAGCTTGTCCAGCAGGTCGATATAGGTCGGATCGGTCTGATCACGGGGATAGGACAACGGAACCTCGTATTCATGCTTGATGCCGGCGCGCGGCCCGGCCGACATAAGCAGGACGCGCTGTCCGAGGTTGAGCGCCTCGCGAATGTCATGCGTCACATAGATGGCCGTGCGCTTGACCTCCGACCAGATCGTGACGAGCTGGGTCTGCAGCATCTGGCGCGTCTGTGCGTCAAGCGCGGCAAACGGTTCGTCCATCAGCATGATTTCGGGACGCATGGCGAGCATCCGGGCGATCTGCACGCGCTGTTTCATGCCGCCCGACAATTCGTCGGGCAGCTTGTCGACATGGCCGGAGAGATTGACCATGCGCAATGCTTCGTCGGCCTGCCGCTTGCGGTCGGCGTCGGAAACCTTGTTCATGCGCAGACCGAATTCGACATTGCCCCGAACCGTCAGCCACTGAAACAGGGCGCTGTCGAGATCCTGGAAAACCATGCCCCGGTCCTTGCCCGGACCGGTCACAGTCTTGCCGGCGACCTTCACTTCGCCGGTCGTCGGCTTGTCAAAGCCGGCGATCAGCTTCAGCAAGGTCGATTTCCCGCAGCCGCTCGGTCCAAGCAGGATGAGGAACTCGCCGTCGGGCACGGTGAGATCCACATCCGCCAAGACCGGAAGGCCCTTTGTCCCGCCATTATAGGCGAAGGAAACGCTGCTCATTTCAATCGTCATTCTTTGTCTCCGGCGGGACTGTTCTGGAGGTTCGATTTACTTCTGAAGCATCGGATCGACTTCGACGCCCGGAATGGCCTCCGTCAGGGCGCCTGCGTCAAACTGCGCGGTGAAATCGTAGGGCTCGATCTTTCCGGTAGCGACCATGAAGTCGTACTTTGCTTTCAGGCTGGACATCGGCGAGCTTCCGAAACTCAGGCCATAGCGTTGCTGCTGGATGACGTTCTTGATCTGCTTCTCATCGCCGCCCACGCTTTTGGCGATCACCGCGACCGCTTCGTCCAGGTCGGACTTCATGTATTCGGAGGCTTTCTGGAAGGCGCGAAGGGTTTTGGCGACCGTGTCCGGATGTGTGTCGTAATAATCCTTCAGGACGACGAGCGGCGCACTCGTGCTCTGGTTGACGACGCTGTCGTCGGCGATGAATTTCCAGCCGTCATCGGCGTCCATGGTCGGAACGCCCTCGCCCCAGATCCACGCTGCGTCCAGTCGCCCGGCCTTCATGGCGCCGACGATCTCGAACAGGCTGGTAAAGCCAACCATGTTGACGTCTTCATCCGGATTGATTCCGTTGTCGGAGAGATAGGTCCGGGTGACGAATTCCTGCGCCGTGCCCGTGGCGACGCCAATATCCTTGCCTTTCAGGTCGCCCGGGATTTCGAGATCGGCCTTGGTGTAGAGCTTGTGCCAGCCCGGAAGCGGCTCGGCGATAATCGCCGGGGACATCAGCTTGCCGGCGGCGAAGCGGGTAAGCAGCGGAAAGTCGATGATCACGCCGAAATCGGCGTTGCCCGCAAGCACCGCGTCGACGGTGTCGACCCCGTAGGAATAGGTCTGAACAACAGGCTTGATGCCTTCTTCTTCCAGGAAGCCCTTTTCGGCTGCGACAATGGCGAGCGAGCCCATTCCGTAGCCGTCAGTCGCATAGCGCACGACTTCCTGCGCTTGCGCCGAGACATTGAGCGCGACCGTTGCGGCGAGCGCCACCGCGGCGCCGAGTACTTTGTTTTTCAACATGCCATGTGTTCCTTCTGGTTGGTTCAGGTTTCTGGTTGTTCAACTGGTGTAAAGGGACGGCCCGCCAGCCCGCTCGAAGCCTTCTTGGCCGCAAATTCGAGTTTGGACAGGACTTCGGTCTTGTTGATCGGATGCGCATTCAGAGCCGCGACCGAAACGACGTTGCGAACGATTCCCGATCCCTGCTGATCGAGACCCATGACGAAACGGGTAATCGCGCCCTCGCTGCGAACCAGCAGGCCTGTCTTCCTGATTGTCTCGAAACCGTCCAGGTGTTCCTGCGGAACTTCCAAACCGAAGATATCGCGATAGATCCGCTCGACGTCCGCTTTCGGTTGGTAAGCAAGCAGGAACTGGCCTATGCCGTTCTGGATCCAGTCCGTATTCGGCGCGAAGACATCGATGAAATGGTAGCAATTGTGCAGTTCGGTCTTGGCGAGCAGCACAAAGCAGTCTCCGTGATAGGAGGCGATACAGGCCGAATGTCCGGTCTGATAGGCAAGATTGGCGACGGTGCCCTGCACCTGCGCGCTTTGCAGAACCTGCGCGCTTTGCAGTCCGAAAGAGCGCAAGGCGTCGCCCAGTTGCAAGGTCCGGTACCCAACCGTGTAGCGGCCGTTCGACTGGCGCTGGCGAATCCAGTTCTCTTCCATCAGCATCTTCAGAAGACGCGTCAGAGACGCTCCGGACAAATCCATTGCCTTTGCGAGATCGGAAAACGACCGCTCGTAAGGATACTCCGCAAGATGTTCGATCAGCCGCAATGAGCGACGACCGGCAGCCAGTGGGTTTGCCATCACTTACTTTCAAAAATGAAACTAATTACTTTCACTATTGACAGTTTTGCGGATCGACGGTTTTTTGTCAATGGGCTCTTTTGAACGACCGAGTCCCAGCCTTTAAAGGAGACCTGGCTTGAGTGACCGTCCGAATATCCTGATCGTATGCACCGACCAGCAGCGCACCGATACGCTGGGTTGCTACGGCAACGATCAGGTGTCCACGCCCCATATCGACAGTCTGGCCCAAGAGAGCGCCCTGTTCGAAAACGCCTTCGTGCAGAGTCCGATCTGCTCGCCCAGCCGCGGCAGTTTCATGACCGGGCGCTACCCGCGCACCACCGGGCTGCGCCAGAACGGACAAATCATGCCGCCGGATGAAAAGCCGGTCTCGAAGCTGCTGGCCGATGAAGGCTATCTCGCCGGCCTCGTCGGCAAATTCCATTTTGGACCCGGCGACCCGGCGATCGCCAAGACCACGGAGCCGCGCATCGATGACGGCTTTTCCGAGTTCAACTGGGCGCAGTCTCCGATGGACATGTGGGGGATGAACTCGGACTATACGCGTTTCCTGAAGGCGCGCGGCCTGCATTACGAAACCACGCCCCACGACCGTTCGCCATGGGTTCTGAACGGCATGCCGGAGGACGCGACAGAGGCGGCCTGGTGCGGAACCAGGACGTGCGAATTCATCGAAAAACATGCATCGGGCGATGCGCCCTGGTTCTACGTCGCCAATATCTACGCGCCGCATCATCCTTTCGATCCGCCGCCCTCCTTCATGGAGCGCTGGCTTGACCGGCTGGACGAGGTCCCACTACCCGCCTCAACGGAAGACGATCTCGACGCCAAGACCCACTATCAGCGCGTTGATTCAGACGGCGCCTATGGTCAGGTGAAGAGCTTCATCGGCGGTTACGGGCGCAACGAAATGCGCGACATTGACCACCGCATGGTCAAAGCGGCCTACTGGGCGATGTGCGAACATGTCGACCAGCAGATGGGCCGCATTCTCAAGGCGCTCGACGACACCGGCCAGCGTGACAACACGATCATTGTCTTCATGTCCGACCATGGCGAGATGATGGGCGATCACAACATCTATCTCAAGGGCCCCTATTTCTACGACGCCGGCATTCGCGTGCCCTTCATGATCCGCTATCCCGGCAGGATTCCGCCCGGTCGGTATCGCGAGCTGCTGGAACTCGTGCATCTCGCGCCGACCCTCATGGACGCAGCCGGCGCTACGCCCTACGCCGGCATGCAGGGCCGCTCGCTCCTGGACTGGTTGAGCGGCGACGAAACAGCGAAAAAGGGCGACGATTCCGTCTATTGCGAATACTACAACGCCATGCCCTATCACGTTGATCCGACGGCGCAATTGACGATGCTGAGGACCGAGACTCACAAGATCGTCGTCGATCATTCCCATGACGACGGCGAACTGTACGATCTCGTCGCCGACCCGCAAGAGATCAACAACCTGTGGCGCGATCCGGCCTCGCTATCCCTCAAGGCGGACATGCTCACCAAACTCACGCACCGTATGGCCTTTACGGTCGATCCGTTGCCTCCGCGTCTGTCGGAGTGGTAACGTCCTGCGATGAGTGAACGGGACGACATGAAAGGCTGCTGCACTCCGTCGCGCGGCAGCGGCGAGCCAGCGCAAAACCCGCCTGCATTCGCGCCTGACGTGGCGCCGTCGCGAGACAATATGCAGCAAATCCCCGGCGGTTCATTCGACATGGGCGGCGAGGACGCGGACGGCTTTCCGGCCGATGGCGAAGGCCCGATCCGCTCCGTCGAGACAGCCTCCTTTCTGATCGATTCCTGCGCCGTGACGACGAGCGAATTCGCCCGCTTCGTGGAGCGGACCGGCTATGTCACCGACGCGGAACGCTACGGCTGGTCGTTCGTGTTCGCCGCCGCCGTCCATCCGGCCGCCTTCGGCCACATCATGGATGGACGGTTGCCTGGAACCCCCTGGTGGCTGGCGGTGAAGGGCGCCTGCTGGAAATGTCCGGACGGGCCGGGATCGGACTGGCGCGACAGGCCCGACCATCCTGTGGTTCATGTCTCCTGGAACGACGCGCAGGCCTTTGCATCCGCCTGCGGTAGGCGGTTACCCACCGAAGCCGAGTGGGAAAAGGCCGCGCGCGGCGGGCGCAATCAGTCGCGGTTTCCATGGGGCGACGAACTGGAGCCCGACGGCCGGCACATGTGCAATGTTTGGCAAGGCAGGTTTCCGACGGACAACACCGCCGCCGACGGCTTTCTGATGACCGCGCCGGTCCGCTCGTTCGAACCGAATGGCTACGGACTTTACAATACCGCGGGCAATGTCTGGGAATGGTGCAATGACGGCTGGAGCCCCGTCTGGCATGTCGAAGAAACCACAGCCACCCGGGTCAACCCGGTCGGTCCGTCGAATGACGAGGCGAAGGTTATCCGCGGTGGCTCCTATCTCTGCCACGCCTCATACTGCAACCGTTACCGGCTGTCGGCCCGCACCTTCAATTCACCCGACTCAAGCGCCGCAAACACCGGTTTCCGCTGCGCGCTCTAACCCCGATCATCGATCATCGCGTTCAGCGTCTCCAGGCGGTCCGCCTCCATCGGCAGCTTGTCCTGGCGCAACCGCGAAATGCGCGGAAAGCGCATAGCCACGCCCGATTTGTGGCGCTTTGATCGCGCGATCCCTTCAAAGGCTACTTCAAGCACGAAGCCGGACTGCGGCTCCGCGCGCACGGCCCGCACCGGCCCGAAGC
The DNA here is from genome assembly GCF_019492055.1 of Flavimaribacter sediminis. Taxonomy (GTDB): domain Bacteria; phylum Pseudomonadota; class Alphaproteobacteria; order Rhizobiales; family Rhizobiaceae; genus Flavimaribacter; species Flavimaribacter sediminis. The sequence goes on from NZ_JAICBX010000005.1 coordinate 32,605, forward strand.
GGTCCACAGTATTGTTGCGCACGAACCGGTCTAGGATTTCGAGCTCAGCGTCTGTGAAGCCGAAATAGGCCTTGCCTACGGGCACCAGCGCCTCGGCGCCAGGTTCCCCCGTCCAAACGCCGAACGTAAAGTCGGAATAATAACTCGACCGCTTGCCGTGGCCGCGCTGCGCATACATCATCACGGCGTCGATGATATGCGGTTCGCGTTTCCACTTGAACCAGGGCCCCTTGACCCGCCCTGCCTGGTAGGCGCTGTCGCGCCGCTTCATCATCACGCCTTCGATCACCGGATCGTGCGGATCCTTGCGTAGGCTGTCGAGTTGCTCCCAGCTGTCAAACTTGACCAACGGCGAAAGGTCGAACCGCTCCCGCGCCGCTGTCTCAATCACTTCCGAAAGCCGCTCCCGCCGATCCTCCAGCGGCTCCTCTCGAACGTCGCAATCCTTCAGGAACAGCAGGTCGTAGGCGCGAATGAAGGCCGGATAGTCGGTCATGTGCTTCTGCGTAACCGTCTTGCGGTTCAGCCGTTGCTGCAGATCGGAAAAGGTCAGCGTCGGCGAATTGGTGCGCGCCGTGCCGCCGATCAGCAATTCACCGTCGATCACGCCCTCGAAATCGACCGCATTCAGAATGTCGGGAAAACTGCCTGAGATATCGTCGCCGCTGCGCGAGTAAAGTCTGCGATGAGCGCCGTCGGCGGACAGCTGAACGCGAATGCCGTCCCACTTCCATTCCGCCAGATAGTCGGCAGGGTCAAGTTTTTCGAGATCATTGTCGGTCGCCGGATGCGCCAGCATCACGGGATGGAAGATCGCCGGCGTCGAAAGCTCGGGCCTGTCGCCCCTGCCCTCCAGCCATGAAAAAAGGCTTTCGTAAGGCGGCTCGAGTCCGTGCCAAAGCGTCTCGATTTCGGACACGTCGACATCGCCCATCAGCGCCAGCGCCTGCTTGGTCAGGCGCGCAGACACGCCGATCCGCAGGCCGCCGGTCGCCAACTTGATCAACGCATAGCGCCCGCTGGTGTCCAACCGGTCAAAAAGCGCGCGCACATGCGCAGGCACGTCGCTGCGGCCGAGCCCGTTCAATTCCTCGATCACCTCGGACAGTCGCGGCTCATAGGCCTCGCCCTCCTCCGGCGCTTCCCAGACAAGCGAGATCGTCTCGGCCAGGTCGCCGACGTAATCGTAGGAATAGCGAAACAGCGTCTCGTCCATCCGCTCCAGCACGAGCTCGCGCAGCAGCGCCGGCTTGACGAGCCTGATGTCCAGCGTTCCGGCCAGTGCTGCCAGCGCATATCCGCGATCCGGATCAGGCGTCGCCGAAAAATAGTCGACCAGCAGCCGCAGTTTCGCGTTTCGCTGCGGCGTCAGCGTCAGGCGGTCGAGGAGACGGGAAAAGGCTCTCATCAGTCGCCCTCGTCCTCGTAGCCGACGAGGTGGAGTGGCCGCGCCGGAATGCCCTCCAGTTCGCACCAGCGCACCAGCGCCTCTTCGCGCCCGTGCGTCACCCACACTTCACCCGGGCTCACGTCCCTGATCGTGTCCGTCAGTTCGGGCCAGTCGACGTGATCGGAAATCACCAGCGGCAGTTCGACGCCGCGCTGCCGGGCGCGCTGGCGGATCAGCATCCACCCGGATGCGAAGGCCGAAATCGGGTCGGCGAAGCGCCGCGCCCAACGATCGGCGAAGGAGGATGGCGGGCACACGATGACGGCGCCGCGATAATCGTCGCGCGCCGATTTTTCCACCGTCGCCGGCAGGAGTTCTCCCAGATCGACGTCCTGGCTCTGGTAATAATCGCAAAGCTTCGCCAGCGCGCCATGGATATAGATTGGGCGGTCATATCCTTGCCTGCGCACCAGCGCGATCACCCGCTGCGCCTTTCCCAGCGCATAGGCGCCGACGAGGTGGCTGCGCTCCGGAAACGTCTGCAGGGATTTCAGCAGCTTGCCGATCTCGGCTTCGGGGTCGGGATGATGAAAAACCGGCAGGCCGAAGGTCGCCTCGGTGATGAAGACGTCGCAAGGAACGGGTTCGAACGGCTCGCAGGTGGGATCGACCGAACGCTTGTAGTCGCCGGAGACGACGATGCGCATACCGTCCTTTTCAATAGCGATCTGCGCCGAGCCAAGCACATGACCGGCCGGATGGAAGGTCACCGTCACGCCGTTGACGTCGATCATCTCACGCAGATCGGCGGCCTGCTCCTGGCTGCAAAAATCCTCGCCGTAGCGGATGCGCATGATGTCCAGCGTCTGCCGGGTCGCCAGAACCGCCTGGTGGCCGGAGCGCGCATGGTCGGAATGGCCATGCGTGATCAGGGCGCGCTCGACCGGGCGAACCGGATCGACGTAAAAGTCGCCCGGCGCACAGTAGAGACCTTCCGGCCGCGGGCTCAGCAACGCTTCGGCTTTCATGGGAACTCAACCCCGACAAACAAACCTCAACGCCATGATCTGCTGCACGTTCCCAAAAATGCAAGTTCTCTTCTTTCAGGGAGCAGACCAAAGCGTTGCAGCATGGGACTTTTTGCGCCGCGGACGCAGCGCTACCGGATGCCGGCTCGCGATCTCAAGCGATCTGGGATCCAACGATCTCCCGCCCGCACCCAATATGACACAAAGTCAACACACAGGGATCCAGCGGCCGGCACGTCCGTGCAGGCGAAAGATGACAGGTCGGAAGCGTCAACTCCCCCGATAGGTCGAATAGCCGTAGGGTGAAATCAGCAGCGGCACGTGGTAGTGCGCATCCGTGTCCGCAATGCCGAAGCGGATGGGAATGACATCAAGAAAAGCGGGTTCCGTAAGGTCTGCGCCAGTGCGCTTCAGATAGTCTGCCGCGTGGAAAACCAGTTCGTAGACGCCTGTTTTCATTTTGTCGCCGCTCAGCAGCGGGCCGTCGCAGCGACCGTCATGATTGGTCACGACCGAACCGATCACATGGAAGGTTTCGTCGGCGCAGACCTCCCGCAATTCGATCTTGAGGCCTGCGGCCGGACTTCCTTTCGCCGTGTCCAGCACGTGGGTCGTCAGTCGTCCGTTGGCCATCTACTTGCTCCAATTGATTTCGAAAGGGTTCGGATAATCAAACTCTTCCAGATTATTGCCCTCGCCTTCGCGGTCAACCACCAGAAAGTCGCTCACGTCATCCAGCGCCATCAACGGATGATGCCATATATTCGCACGATAGTTCACCCCTTGGGCGCCGGAGGCCAGAAAAACCTCCGGTGAACCGGGCCTGCCGTCCACATCCTGCGCCACGACCACAAGCCAGCGCCGGTTCTGCAGGGGATAAAAAGCCTGACTGCCCAGCGGGTGGCGCTCCATCATCGTCACGGAATAGGGACAGGACCTCGGCTGGCCGCGAAAAATGCTGACGATCGCCGCGCCCCCGCCGGTCTGCGCCTGCGCCAGCGCGTGGAAACGCTCGGTGGTTCCACCATTGATCAGCCGCACGTCGGCGCCTTCCGTCTCGATGACGTCGCCGAAGGGCGCGAACGCTTCTTTCGTCAGTTTCCGGACCTCCAGCCGGACCGACATCAGGCCTTGTGTCCCATCACGCGCACACGGCTGACACCGCCGTCCGGATGGATGTTCAGGCGAAGATGCGTAAACGGCCCGCGATCAAGGATCGTATCCGCGTGGTATTCGTGGATGTGGTCCATTTGCAGCTTGCGGTCCTTCAGGATCGGCGTCCAGTCCACGGAAGCAACGATATCATCGTCAGAAAGGCTTCCCACATGATCCGGCATGAAAGCGCCCAGCAGGTCGAACCGGTCGGGGTAGTTGCCCTTGAAATGCGCCGTGTCGACAATGACCCTGTCAACTGTGCCCGCATGGCCCAGCTTCAGGATCGCCCAGTCGTGACCGGGTCCGCGCCGACGGGCGGTTTCCCAACCGTCGCCCATATTGACGCCGCGGCCTGGCGAAATCAGTTTCGCCGGAAAGCCGTAATGGGCGTCCGACCAGGCGAGCGCCCTTCCGCCATGAAAGATATAGGCGAGATCGACTTCCTCTTCAGCCGTCACCCTGGACCAGTCGAAATGCGCTTCTCCATACACCCGAAGGCGCGCGATGCCGCCATCCGGATAGATATGAACCCGCAAATGGGTCCAGACGCGCTTGCGCATTTCAGCGTCCGCGACCTGGTGGAAATGATGTTCGTCCGGTTCGAGATATGTCTGCGGCAGTATCTCGATCCAGTCCGATTCGTCGTCGGGATCGCCATCGTCTTCGAAAATAGCTTCGATGCTGGCCGCCGGCGGATAGTTGCCGGTAAAGAAACTGGTGTCGATGTCGAACCCGTCGATGCTGCCCGGCACCGCAAGGCGGATGACGGCCCAGTCATGCCCGGGACTGCGCTTGCGGCGCGATTCCCAGCCGTCCATCCATTTGCCGTGATCGTCATACTTGTCGTCAATGAAAACCGCAGGATCGTCGTTGAGCATGCGCTCCACCGGAGCGAAGAACTCGTCGGTGGAGTAGAGCGCAGCCGCGCCCAGCCGCGCCGAGGCGAGATTGACCTTTCCGCGTGTGAATTCCGGCGCCCTGATTACCTGCTTTGTCGTTATCGCCACGTCCATCTCCACTTACTCCGTTATTATTGTCTGCAGCCGCAGGCGGGCTATTTTCTCCACCTGCTCGCACGCGGTCCGGAGTTCCGCTTCGCTGCTGTTGTGAACACGCCTTCGAAAAGCGTCCAGAATATCCGTCTTGTCCAGCCCCTTGACCGCAATGATGAAGGGAAACCCGAACTTGTCGGTATACTCGGTGTTCAGACGCGTGAACTCGGCGTGTTCGTCCGGCGTTAACCGGTCGAGACCCGCGCCCGCCTGCTCGTTCCTTGAATCGTCCGTCAGTTCGCCGGCGATCGCCAGTTTGCCGGCAAGATCGGGATGCGCGCGCAGGACGGCTAGCCGTTGATCGGCGCCGGCGTCGCGAAACTTTTCGCACATTGCGGCGTGCACGTTTTCAAGCGTCAGCGGCTCGCCGATCCGGCCTGCGTCCCAGGCCTGTTCGGCGATCCAGGGCGAATGTTCGAAGACCCCGCCGCACGCCTCCAGAAACTGTTCGCGCGTCGTCATTGTCAGGCGCTCTCCGGCTTGTGATGTTCACGCCAGTGGCGCGCAATGTCGATGCGCCGCGGTATCCAGACCTTGTCATGCGAGGCCGCGTAGTCGAGGAAACGCGCCAGCGCCGCGGCCCGGTTGGGACGCCCGACAAGCCGGCAATGCAGACCGACCGACATCATCTTCGGCGCGCCCTCGCGACCTTCCTCATAAAGATAATCGAAGCCGTCCTTCAGATAGCTGTAAAACTGGTCGCCCGAATTGAAGCCCTGCGGCGTCGCAAACCGCATATCGTTGGCGTCCAGCGTGTAGGGAATGATCAGATGCGGACCGTGCGGCCCTTTGATCCAGTAGGGCAGGTCGTCGGCATAGGCGTCAGAGGTATAGAGGAACCCGCCCTCTTCCATCGCCAGGTCGGTCGAATGGATGGATGACCGGCCGGTGTACCAGCCAAGCGGACGTTCGCCGGTCACCTCGGTGTGGAGACGGATCGCCTCAATCACGTCTGCGCGCTCGGCTTCCTTGTCGTAGTCCTTGTATTCGATCCACTTCAGGCCGTGCGAGGCGATCTCCCAGTCAGCCTCCTTCATGGCCGCGACCGCTTCCGGATTGCGCTCCAGCGCCGTCGCGACGCCGTAGACTGTTACGGGCAGATTGCGGCTGGTGAACATCCGCCAGAGCCGCCAGAAACCGGCCCTCGACCCGTATTCGTAAATGGACTCCATATTCATGTGCCGCTGGCCGATCCAGGGCTGTGCGCCGACGATTTCCGACAGAAACGCTTCCGAGGCCTTGTCGCCATGCAGGATGTTGTTCTCTCCGCCTTCTTCGTAATTGATGACGAATTGCAGCGCGATCCTGGCGTCTCCGGGCCATTTCGGGTCGGGTGGCGTGCGGCCGTAGCCAATCATGTCGCGTGGATACATGGAGTTTTCCGGACTGTTTGTGGTTGCGATGAAAAATAGCATTCGGAGCGCCAAAACTCGACGCCCGGGAGCCCATTGTTTTCTTGAAACTGCCTATTGTAAAACTTTAAAGGGTTTCGCCCCGCAAGTTCTTGAAATTTAACGACCCGACCAGCCGGAACTACATTGCTTCTTTGCAGTGCGCACGAGCGTCACCACAGTCGCGGCGCCTTTGCGGTTTTGCACTACGGCTGGATTTTCGGTTGGTTGTTACGGATTGGTACGAGCGGTTTCCGGACACGACGGCGCTTAATCCCACACGCCTTCATGTAGTGCCGCGCCCTCGTCTTCGAGGATCGGACCCGTCACCTTCACCTCGCGCTGTCCGGAGGCAAAGACGATGCGGCAGGATAGATCGAGCGTCGGATTTTCCGGATGGTTGCCCGTAATGGTCTTCAGGCGCGCCTCGCTCAGGCCGTAGACAAGGCGTCCGAGCCCCGCCCAGTAGGCCGCGCCGGCGCACATCGCACAGGGCTCGGCGGAGGTGTACATGGTGCAGCCCTTCAGGAATTCCGGATCGTAGGCCTGAGACGCCCGTGTCATCAACACCCGCTCGGCGTGGCCAGTCATGTCGTGGTGCGGCAGAAATGCATTGCCCTGCTCCATCAGCACCGCATCGTCCGGACCGACAAGAATCGCGCCGAAGGGATGGCTTCCCTCGTCAAGCGCCTTTTTGGCGACCGCGAAAGCCTTTCGCATGAACCGGGTGTCCCGCTCTTCCGCCGATTCTTGCTTGCCTGATGCCATTTCCGATGTCCTGCCTTGGTATTTACACGAACGGTATCGCCTGTGAGCGCACGAACAAGCTTCAATTTTCGACGATACCGTGCGAATAATTGTTACACCAGAAACGGTGACCAAATGCAGCTACTTTCTTCCGCCGCCCTGATGATCGACGAAGTCGCCCGGTCCGGATCGATCCGCAAGGCGTCCGAGCGCCTGAACATTTCAGCATCGGCGATCAACCGGCAAATCCTCAATTTCGAACGCGACGCCGGGATCGAGTTGTTCGAGCGGTTGCCCCGCGGCGTCAGGCCCACGGCCGCTGGTGAACTGCTTCTTGCCGACATCCGGCGCTGGCGGCGCGAGCAGAACCGGGCCGAGGGGCAGTTGAAGGACATGACCGGCCTGCGCCGCGGCATCGTGCGCATCGGCGCCATGGAATGCTTTTCGACCGCTATCCTGCCCGAAGCGATCGCCGCCTTCCGCGCCGATCATATGCTGGTCGCAATCGACCTGCAGCTGGGCGGCACGGAAGAACTCATCAAGAAGCTTGCCGCCAACGAGATCGATATGGCGCTGTGCTTCAGCCCGCCGCATCGCACCCAGCTCTCGGTCGCCTACACAGCCGAATTCCCTCCTGGCATCGTCATGGCGCCGGACCATCCACTCGCCGGCGAGGAAACGCTGTCCCTGGCAGATTGCGCCAGCTATCCCTTCGTCCAGCCCGACCGCTCCCTGCCGTTGCGCAACCTCATCGACCACGCCTTCAGCCGCGCCGGTATTTCCCATCCGGTCGTCACCACGACCAATTCCATCGCGGCGGTAAAGGCGCTCGTCGCAGCCGGGGACAGCCTCGCCATTCTCAACGAGCTCGATGTGCATAACGAACTCGCCCGCGGCGACCTCCTTCAGAAACCGATCGAAAGCAACCCGGTCACGTCCGAGACGTTATCGCTGTGCACAGCGCACGGCTATCGACCGAGCGCCATGGCGCAATCGATGATTGATACCCTGAAACAGCATCTTCCCCCACACAAGCGCTGACCACACTCTGCTGCGATGCAAAAAATCGTACGCTCCATGCATAATTCTATGCTTGTGCGCACACTTGGCCAGTGAAACTCTTGAACGAGTAAAGTTGTTTATATCGTTTCGGAGTACACGCCAAATTGTCCGCCAATCTGCTCAACTGCAGACCATACGCCCGGCTGGTCGGTCTAGCCGGCGCAATCATGGCGGTGTTGACGACAGCGATTGCGGCGCCTGATCCCGCCGCTGGCACAGAGATCGATCTTCCAAGGTGGGTATCCGGCCTGCCGCCCTATTTTCTGGTTTCCGGCGTAAAAACCGAACCCACTTATGTGGCGCGCATCGACATCTGGCGCGATGGCGACAATTTCGGCGTCGTCGGCGGCGCGCCGGCCTGGGCGATGCGCGCCCTGCAGGCCGTCAGCGTTTCCCCGGACGGCCTGGTGAGCGAACTCGCCTGCCCCGAGAATGCATTCTGTGGCGACGCCAGCGACGCCGGTGGATATCTGTCTACGGCCGCGCTGGTCGCCGCGGCCCGGAAGAATGCAATCAAGGGGGCTGCTACCGTACGTCAATTTGGCGATTACGAGGTCGTGTGTGTTCCAGCCGAACAACTTGGCGTCGCCGATCCCATTCTCGATCCCTGTTTCGAGCTTCAATCCGGGGCAACGCTCGCTCTGCTGCACCGCATGAGCCAGACCTTTGACGGACCAAGCCTGTCCGTGTCTCCACTGGCCGTGGAAATCCCATCCTCCCCACCGAAAACACCGCAAGGATATCACCATGCTGAATATTGATCGCAGACTGTTTTCCAGGCTCGCCATCGCGCTTGCCGCCACCACCGCGCTCTCCATGCCGGCGCTCGCCGCAGACAAGCTCAAAGTCGCTCTGCTGGTGCCGGGCCTCGCCAATGACGGCAGCTTCAACCAGGTCGCCCGCGAGGCGATGGAAAAGCTTGCCGAGGAAGGCAAGGTCGAGTTCGAGCTGCGCGAGCAGCAGGCGGACCCGGCCACATCCGAACCGGTTATTCGCCAGTACGCCTCGCGCGGCTACGACCTGATCATCGGACACGGCATCGAGCTCAGCGAGCCCATCCTCACCGTCGCGTCCTCCTTCCCGGACATTCATTTCGCAGCGTCAGGCGGCATGGACCTCGCCGATCGGCTGATCGCGAATGTCGACGGATGGACCTACGATTTCGCGCAGCTCGGCTATCTGAACGGCTTCATCGCCTCCAAGCTCAATGACGTCAGCGTCATCGGCATGGTCGGCGGTCCGGAATTGCCGTTCCTTGTCGCCAGCCATGAAGGCTTCAAAGCCGCTCTCAAGGAAGCGGGATCCGATGCTGAACTCATCGAAGTCTATACCGGCTCCTTCGACGACGCTCAGAAATCCGCAGAAGTCACGCGTGGCATGATCGCCCAGGGAGCCAAGGTGATCTGGACATCGGGCGACGGCATCGGCAACGGCGTTGCAGCCGCAGCGTCACAGGGCGACGCCTATACGCTCGGCGTGTCCGGCGACGCCGGCGGTCTTGCAAAGAGCGTGAATATCGCAAGCGTCGATCTCGACATGTATCCGACGTACACGGCCTATATTGACGATATCAATGCTGGCTCTTTCGGCGATAAGTTCTTCATCTCCGGTATCGGCAATGGCGGCCTGGTCGCAACACCGATCAACGATGTCGGCGACATTGTGCCTGACGATCTCGGCAAGGAAGTCTCCGACCTCGTTAGCGCGCTGGCGTCGGGTGAAAAGACCCTGCCGCAGTTCTGATATGCCGCAGTCGGCGCACCCGCTCCTTTCGGCGCAGGCCATTAACAAGCGGTTCGGCGCGGTCACCGCGCTGTCCGATGTGGCCGTTGAGCTGACTGCAGGGCAGGTACGTGCGATTGTCGGCGAGAACGGCGCCGGCAAATCGACGCTTGCAAAGATCCTGGCGGGCATCTACGCGCCGGATTCAGGAACGGTTCTGTGCAACGGCGAACCTGTGACGCTGTCCGATCGCCGGGCCGCCCGTGATCTCGGCGTTGCCTTCGTGCCGCAGAGCCTGTCTTTCATCGGCACGCTGACGCTGGTTGAAAACCATATGCTTGCCCAGACCGGATGGCGGCTCGACCACGATGCGACCCGCGCGGCCTTGCAGGCGGCCGCGGCTGAGGTCGCGCTCGACATCGAGACAGACCGGCCGATCGAAACACTCGGTCTCGCCCAGCGCCAATTGGGTGAAATCGTGTCGGCGATCGCCGCCGGTTCGAAGGTTCTGTTGCTCGACGAGCCGACATCCGCGCTCGGACCGCGCGAAATAGAAGCGCTGATCGCCACCATGCGCATGCTGGCCGAAAAGGGCCAGGCGATCGGACTGGTCACGCACAGAATAGAAGAAGTCATGCAGGGCGCCGACACGGTCACCGTCCTGAGAGGCGGCGAACTGGTGTTCGACGGAGAAACGACCGGTCTCGACGGCGATTCCATCGCCCGGTTGATGGTCGGTGACCGCAATCGCGACCGCGTCGAGCTCGGAAAGATCCAGACCGACTGGAAACGCCTGATGGCCGAACATCTCCGCGTCGAGCGCGACGGGCAGATGCTGATCGAGGATATCGGTTTTACGGTTCGCCAGGGAGAGATCCTCGGCGTCGCCGGCGTTTCTGGCCCCATGCAGCCTGCGCTGGCCGAGGCCTTGGCCGGCCTTCTCGCTCCGGTCTCGGGTTCGGTCAAGGTCGATGGCGTCAACATCGCAGGTCAGCCCGCCCGGGCCCGCAAGGTGGGTCTGGCCTATGTGCCCGAAGACCGGACACGCGGCGTTGTCGGCGGACTGAGCACCGCCGAGAACGCCAGCCTGTTCAGGATCGGTCAAAAGGCGATGACACGGTTCGGACTTCTGCGCGATCGTCAGGCTGAAACCGAACTCGGCGCCGACATCATCCGCCGTTTCGACGTGCGGCCGCCCGACCCGTCGCTGCACGCCGGCGGCCTGTCCGGCGGCAATCAGCAGAAATTGCTGGTCGGGCGCGAACTGAACGACGATCCGGCGGTGGTCATCGCTCACGGCCCCGCCAAGGGCCTCGACCTGTCGGCCGCCGCCGCGATACGCACAGCGCTTGTCGATGTCGCGGCCAAAGGCGCGGCGGTCGTCGTCATATCCGCCGATCTCGATGAACTCATGGAAATATGCCATCGCCTTGTGGTTCTTTCCGGGCGACGCATCAGCGGCGTCTTCGACCTTGCCGAACCGCTTGATATGGGCCGCCTCGGCCAGGCCATGGCGGACGCCGCCCCGCTGGAGACTGCTTGATGACATCCGATCCGATCAATTTCCCCACCACCGGCACAGCCTATGCCCCTTCGGTCGACGAGATCATGAATCTGCGGCGGGTGGCCGCTGGCCAGGAAGCGCCGGACATGATCGTTCGCGGCGGCAAGGTGCTGGCTCTGCATACCGGCGAGGTTCTGGAGCGCGACGTCGTCGTCGCAGGACGGCACATCGCCGCGATCACGCCGGTCGGACATTTCGACTGCGACATGGTCGTCGACGCAACGGGCCAGTACGTTGCCCCGACCTTTATCGATGTCCACATCCACATCGAATATACAAAGCTGGTTCCAGGTGAATTGGCTCGGATTTCCATTCCGCGCGGCACGACGACGGTGCTCGCCGACGCCAATTGCATGGCCAATGTCTGCGGCGAGCCGGGGCTTGACTATATGGGGGCGACGTCGACGCCGCTGAAAATCTTCCGGCAGGTGTCCGCCAAGGTGCCCGGCGCTCCGGATCTCGGGCTGAACGCCCAACACCTCACGCCGGAGCAGATCATAGACCGCGTGCAGCGCCCAGACGCCGCGACCTTTGGCGAATCGAGCCCGTTCGACATGGATGTGGAATCCGCGCGCAAGCGCGCCGCCGCAATCGCGGCCGGCAAACGGCAGACCGGTCATACGGCCCTTCTCGAGAACGAGCCGCTCTGGGCCTATCTGGCCGGCGGCGTCAGCGACGATCACAACGCACACGCCACCAGGGATGTGGTCGAGCGGTTGCGGCTCGGTTCGGTGCTGACCGTCATGGCGGGCTCGATGAACGACAACACGCCGGAGGTTTTCGCCGATATCGCAGCTCTCGGCGACGGGCTGAACCACATCACATTCTGCGCCGATGACAAGTATTGCGAGGATCTGGACGCGACCGGCCATATCGACCATCACGTCCGCGAGGCGATCAAATGCGGCGTGGAGCCGATGAAGGCCTGGCGCATGGCGACGCTCAACGCCGCGCTCTACTACCGGCTCGACCATTTGATCGGATCGCTGACGCCCTCGCGTATCGCCGACATACAGATCGTGCCTGACCTTGCCGATGCGCGACCGTCGACCGTCATTGTGGACGGCAAGGTCGTGGCGCGCGACGGCAAGCCCTTGTTCGAAAACACCGACCCTATTCCGGATTTCGCCCGAAATACCGTCCACCTCAACCCGAAACTCGATGCTTCGTCCTTCGCTGTTCGCAGCAACGCGTCGCAGGTCTGGGTGCAGGCGATGGAGATGTATGACGGCTACTTCAAGCGCGCCTTCCACGCCGAATTGCCGGTTATCGACGGCGACGTCGCCTTCGATATCGAGCGCGATATTCTCAAGGTCGCGATCATCGACCGGCACCACGGCACGGAATCCGTCGGCATCGGTTTCGTGCGCGGCTTCGGCCTGAAGCGCGGCGCCATGGCCGCCACCACCACCTGCGACAACCAGAATCTGGTCATTGTCGGCACATCGAACGAGGAAATGTCGTTCGCCATAGAGGCCATCAACCAAATCGGCGGGGGTCTCGTCGCCGTCGCCGATGGAGAAATATTGGGTTCGGTGCCGCTGGCGGTTGGCGGTTGCATGAGCGACCAGCCCTGGGAGACCGTGCGCGACCAGTCGCTTGCCTGCAATGCGGCCGCCGCCGATATCGGTTGCACGATCCAGGGTCCCTACATGATCATGTCGTTCATCGGCCTGACCGCCGTTCCGGATCTCGGTCTGACCGAACAGGGTCTTGTCGAGGCGAAAACCCAGCAATTCATCGATCTTATCCTTTCCGAGAATAACGGCGTTGTCGGATGCCGTTGTCCGAGCCACGCCCACCTTGTCCACAAGCTGATGGACGCGGACAGTTTCAACAAAAGCGAATAGAACCTGCGGAGCGACGTTCCCGTGCTTACCACCCAAACCAAACTCACCCCCCTGCTTGGAAAAGCCTTTCCGGCCAACCGGATCGAGCCGGAGTTTCATGACCTGTTCGCTCGTCTGGAGCAGGTGATCGAAACCGACATTGCGCCGATGGCGAAAGAGGTCGACGCGGCCGGACGCTATCCGACCAAATCCATCGCGGCCCTGAAAACAACCGGCGTGCTTCACCAGATCGTGCCGTCTGCTTTCGGCGGCGTCGGAGTTCCCTCTCGGGTAAGCATGGAGATCCAGCTCCGCCTCGCCATCGCCGATTCTGCTGTCGCACAACTCTACAAGGTACATGACGAAATCGTTCGCGAAATCTACACCTATTGCCCAGAGGGGCTGAAACCGCGCCTCGCCAGCGCGATTCTTTCAGATGACGCCATCATCGGCCTTGCTGTCGCCGAATCCGGCAAGACCGTGACCGATCCGATGAAGACGACCGCCTTGAGACGGCCCGAGGGCGGTTTCACCATCGAAGGCGTCAAGATCTACACAACCGCCGCTGCGGAAGCGGACTATATCGCCGTCTGGGCGTTCAACCCGCAGGCCGAGGGCGTCGACGACAATCCGCTCAACGGCCTGCAGCTCAATCTCGTGCCGCCCTCGACGCCGGGCGTCACGATCCACCGCGACTGGGATGCTCTCGGCCAGCGCGGCACCGATTCCGGCATGATTACCTTCGCCGACGTCAAGACGGATCCCGACTGGATGGCGAACGAACCCGGCCGGGTGTCGCCTGTCAGCGCCTCGCTGCGCTATCAGCTCGGATTTTGCGCGATCATGATCGGCAACGCCATCGGCGCGCTTCGCGAGGCGGCCGCCTTCGTTCCCGCAAAGAGCCGCCCATGGCCTTCGGCCGGCGTCGACAACGCCGCCGACGATCTCCTCGTGCGCCGAACCATGGGCGAGCTGACCGCGCCGCTGGTCGCCGCCTACTCGCTGATGATGGACGGCGCAGACCTGCTCGACGAATTCGAGGCGGGCAATATATCGCGCACAGATCTCGCCATTCCCGTCTACGCCGCCAAGATTGCGGCCGACAAGGCGGCGCTCGCCGCAACATCGGATGTCTTTGCGCTGATGGGCACCCGCTCGGTCGCCGGCAAGAACGGTTTCGATCGCTACTGGCGAAATGTGCGGACGATAGCCCTGCACGATCCGGTCAACTGGAAACAGGAAGAAATCGGCCGGCACCTCCTGACTGGCTGGGAGCCGGAACCGGGGCTTTACCAGTAATGTCCGGACGCAGATCATGACGGGGCGTTCCGGCGCGCGAGCCGGCATGGCGCTGGGCTTCGTGCTGGTCATCGTAGTCGCGCTGATCTGGCTGGCCGGCGCCAATCCCCTGCACGCCTTTTCCGGTTTGATCGAGGGCACGCTTGGCGACAGTTACGTCATCGCCGAAACGCTGGTGACGGCGGCGCCGCTTGCAATCGTGGCGCTCGGCGTCATGCCGGCGCTGAGAGCAGGCGTATTCACCATAGGATCCGAGGGTCAGCTGGTGATCGGCGCCATGGTTTCCACAGCCGTCACACTCTCCTTTCCAGGCTCGGGACCGGAGTACCTGGCCATCGGCATCCTGGCCGGCATGGCCGGCGGCATGCTCTGGGCTTTGCTTCCGGCGCTGCTGCGCGCCTATCTGCACGTCAATGAAATCCTGTCGACACTGCTTCTGAATTACATTGCGGGTCATCTCCTGCTCATGATGTTGAACGGTCCGCTCAAGGCCAATGCGCAGATCGCAACGCCGCGCAGCGATCCATGGCCGGCGGAGGCCCACCTGCCCTACCTTCTCGATGGAACGCGGCTGCACGCCGGCGTCTTGCTGGTCCTCGCGCTGCTCGTCGCCGCCATGATATGGACACGCACCGCAAGCGGTCTTCGCTACGGGCTGCACGCGTCGCAACCGGAGCTTTCGGCGCGGTTGGGTCTTTCCGAACCGCGGGCGGTGATCGCCACCATGCTGGTCGCCGGCGCGGCGGCAGGCGCGGCCGGCTGGATGCAGGTGAGCGGTCTGACACACACGCTCTATCCAAGCGTCGGCGGCGGCCTGGGTTTCACAGGCATTCTCGTGGCCCTTCTCGGCGGACTGAACCCGGTCGGCATCGTGGCGGCGGCTCTCGTGCTGGGCGCGCTGGACACCGGCGCGCAGGGCATGCAGATCGGCACCTCCGTGCCGGCGTCCATCGCCGAGGTCATACAGGGCCTGCTGTTGCTGGCTGTCGCTCTCGTCGTCGCCGGCCGCTCGCTCAAATCGCCGGGCTCGAAGCAAAGGCCCGCGAAACCTGAGCAGGTTGCGCACATGAAGGAGGCGACGCCATGAACTGGCACGATCTCCTGTTCTGGGAAGTGGTTCTCGCCGGCGCCGTCCGGCTCGCAACGCCGCTGATCTTCGCCGCTCTCGGAGAAATGCTGACCGAGCGATCCGGGCTGATCAATCTCGGCGTCAACGGCATCATGACGGCCGGCGCCTTCGCCGCGGTGGTCGGCTCGAGCATGTTCGGCTGGACCGGCGGACTGCTGGCGGCTGCAATCGTCGGCGGCCTGTACGGCCTGCTGATCGCCTTGTCGGTCATCAAAGGCGGCGCCAACCAGATCATCGTCGGCATCGCCATCGCTTTCGTCGGCACGGGTTTGACGGATTATCTCTTCAAGATATGGCAGCCGTCGGGCCAGTCCGCCATGTTCGTGCCGCTGGTTCCGACATTGAAAATACCTGGCCTCGCAGAGCTGCCCTTTTTCGGACAGTTGCTGTTTTCGCACACCCTGTTGACCTACGCCGCCCTGGCGCTGCTTGCCGGCGTCTCCTTCTACATGGCGCGCACCAGAGGCGGACTTCGGCTGAGAGCCGTCGGCGACGACCCCGAAGGCGCCAGCCTGCAGGGAATCCGCGCCGACCGCATCCGCATGGCCGCCGTTATCGTCGGCGGTGTACTGATGGGTATTGGCGGAGCCGCCATCACCATCGGTTTTCTCGGATCATTTACCTCGGGCGTCGTGGCCGGGCGCGGCTATGTCGCTCTGGCCGTCGTCATCATCGGCCGCTGGACGCCCGCCGGCGCGCTCGTCGGCGCCCTGCTCTTCGCCTTTTTCGACAGCCTTAGCCTCAGAAGCGAAAGCGGCTTCGCCGGGGTGCCGACCGAGCTCTTCTACATGCTGCCCTACGCCGCCACGCTGTTCGTGCTGGTGCTCTCGGCCCGCGGCAAGGCCGGCCCTCGCGCGCTCGGCCGCGAACCGGGCTAGCTCTACCAGGCGTCTATGTCTTTCAGGATGTCAGCTTTCAGATTGTCGTCGGCGAAGGAGGCGCGCACGGAGTTGCGCGCGAGTTCACGGACCGTCTCCGCGTCCCAGCCATTGGCGCCGGCCATGTTGGCGTATTCCTGTTCGAGGCTGAGACGCAGCGGAGCCGGGTCGTCCGTGTTGACGGACACCGTCACGCCGGCCTTGCGGAGGTTCTCGAAGGGATGGGCGGCAAAGTCCTCATAAAGACCGAGCGTCAGGTTCGACGACGGGGTAACGCCAAGCGCGATGTCGTTGTCGATCAGCATGCTGATGACTTCGTCGTCCTCGATGGCGCGCACTCCATGGTCGATGCGTTCGGTCTGAAGCAGTTCGATGGCGTCGCGCACGCCGTCCGGACCGCTCGATTCGCCGGCGTGCGCTGTGCGGCGCAAGCCCCCTTTCGCCGCCCGCCTGTAGGCTTCTGCAAATCGCGGCCCGGTGCGCCCGGCCGCAGTCTCGTTCCCGTCGATCGACAAGGCCACGACCCGCGGATGCTTCAGTTCAACAAGCAGGTCAGCCAGTTCGACGCCCTCCTCAGCCGTCTGCTGGCGCAAAAGGCTGATGCAAAGCATGGATGGTTGGTAGCCATCCTCTTCGGCTTCGCTGAACCCGGCGTGCAGTCCGTCCAGCATGCCAGCAATATCCTTTTTCCAGTGCTCCCAATGCGTTGGATTGACGATCACGTCGCTGTATCGCACGCCAGAGCCGCTCTGCCGCTTTGCGAAGGCGTAGGCCGCCCGCGCCAGTTGGTCGCGGGTGCGGACAAGCCCGCAGGTCCAGTCCAGAAATGCGAGAAAATTGCTGAGCGACGACACATCGTAGAGCTCGCCGGGCGGACGCGGCAGCTCTTCGCCCGCTTCCGCGGCCAGCGCGGCGATATCGTCCGGCTCGAAACATCCTTCCAGGTGAATATGTATTTCCGCCTTGGGCAGCGCGATAAAATCCACAGACCAGTCCTTTCTGTTGCTGCATTGCAGTCTGCCCATGGTCGGCGCGGTGACAAGGAGAAAGTTGCGCCTGCCATGTGCGCGAAATCGCAACGCTCGTCCAACCGCCGCCAACACGGTTGCACCGTCCGGAGTCATCCTTTGCACTTTCTCCTTGCATTTATTTTAGTAATTGCTAAATTAGTATAATCTAATTAATTATTTCGATCGCTTCGCCGCGTCGAAAAGGAGGAGAAAATGAAAAACATTGTGGTTCTTGGCGCCGGCCTCGGCGGCGTAATCATGGCTTATGAGATGAAGGAAAAGGTGGGGAGCACGGCCAACGTCACGGTCATCAACGAAGGCTCCACCTATTCCTTCGTTCCGTCGAACCCGTGGGTCGCGGTTGGATGGCGCGACCGGGACGACATTTCCGTCGAGCTGGAGCCGGTATTCTCCCGACGCGACATCGCCCTCAAGCCGCAGGGCGCGAAAAAGGTCCATCCCGAAGAAAACCGGGTTGAGCTCAATGACGGCGAGATGGTGGATTACGATTATCTGATCATCGCGACCGGTCCCGATCTCGCCTTCGACGAAATCGAAGGGCTCGGGCCGCAGGCCTGCACCGAATCCATCTGCCATATCGATCATGCAATGGATGCAAAGCAGTCCTTTGAAAAGCTGGTCGAGAAGCCCGGTCCCGCCATCATCGGCGCTGTCCAGGGCGCCTCCTGCTACGGTCCGGCGTACGAATTCGCCTTCATCGTCGACACCGCCCTGAGGCGCGCGAAAAAGCGCGACCAGGTGCCAATGACCTTCGTCACACCGGAACCCTATATTGGCCATCTCGGCCTCGACGGCGTCGGCGACACCAAGTCGCTGCTTGAGAGCGCGCTTCGCGATCAGCACATCAAGTGGATCACCAACGCCCGCGTCAACAGGGTTGAAGAAGGCGTCATGCATGTCGAGGAGGTCAACGAAGACGGCAGCCTGAAAAAGGCCCATGAACTGCCGTTCTCGTTCTCGATGATGTTGCCGGCCTTTCGCGGCGTCTCGGCCGTCTCCGGCATCGAGGGCCTGACGAACCCGCGCGGTTTCATCACGATCGACAAGCACCAGCGCAACGGAAAATACCCGAACGTCTTTGCAATCGGCGTCTGCGTGGCGATCCCGCCCGTCGGCGAGACCCCGTTGCCCGTCGGCGTGCCGAAAACCGGGTTCATGATAGAGTCCATGGTGACTGCGACCGCCGAAAACGTTTCCGCGCTCATCAAGGGCGACGAGCCCCGCGCCGTGGCCACCTGGAACGCGATCTGCCTGGCCGATTTTGGCGACAAGGGCATCGCCTTCGTCGCGCAGCCGCAACTCCCGCCGCGCAACGTCAACTGGTCTTCCCAAGGCCGCTGGGTTCACGCCGCCAAGATCGGCTTCGAGAAATACTTCCTGAGGAAGGTCCGTAGCGGCAAGAGCGAAACGTTCTACGAAAACCTCGCTCTCGATGTGCTCGGCATCAAGAAGCTCAAGGAAATCCACATGGAAGACGCCGGTTGAAACAGCTCCGCCAGATAAAGGAAGACGCCCCGTCTGGCACGGACGGCAAGCTTGGCGACATCGGTCCGCTCATCGAGCGGTCACACGAGGTCGCCCGGCTGCTCAAGCTCCTGTCGAACCAGAAGCGGCTTCTGATCCTGTGCCGGCTGGCGGCCTCGGGAGAATGCGCGGTCCACGCGCTGGCCGAATATGTTGACCTTAGTCAATCCGCCCTGTCCCAGCATCTGGCAAAGCTGCGCAAGGAAGGTCTGGTGACCTACCGGCGCGAAAGTCAGGTTCTCTACTACTCGATCGGGGATGCAAACCTCCGGTACCTGCTCACGACCCTCAAGGAAATCCACTGTCCGGACCCGGACCTGAAAAAGGAGAAAGAAAAATGAACATTGATCGCGCCGTTATGGCCTTTGCAGGCGTTGTTATCCTCGTATCCGTCACACTTGGCTACTTTGTCTCGCCCGGGTGGTTTCTGCTTACCGCCTTTGCTGGCCTGAACATGATCCAGTCTTCCTTCACGGGCTTTTGCCCGGCTGCTATCGTGTTTAAAAAGCTCGGCGTCAGAGCGGGCAACGCCTTTTCCTGACCGCAACTATAACGGGCCGCCGAAGCCTGAAAGGGACGAAACGATGAGACGACCACTCACGGCACTGACGATTGCCGTCGTTTTTGCGACTTCCGCCTCTGCCGCCGATTTTGTGATCGAGCCGACCACGGTTCCGGTCATGAAGTCCGTCTTTGGCCAGGTCCAGAGCCGCGACACGCTTCCGGCGCGCGCGCGGATCGGTGGAACCGTCGTCGAAATCCTCATCGATGAAGGCGACGCGGTTCAGTTCGGCGACGAGATCGCCAATGTGGTCGACGAGAAAATCGCGCTCCAGCTCGACGCAATAAATTCCCGGCAAGCAGCCATCGAGGCGCAACTCGAAAACGCCAGAACCAATGTCGAACGGGCGAGAAAGCTCTTCGAACGCGGCACGGTCGCAAAGACGCGCCTCGACGAGCAGCAGACCGCCTTCGACGTGCTCCAGAACCAGCTGGACGCCATCGAGGCCGACAAGTCGGTGATCGTCCAGCAGGCGAAGGAAGGCACGGTGCTGGCGCCGGCTTCCGGCCGTGTGCTGTCCGTGCCCGTTTCGCAAGGTTCCGTCGTTCTGGCCGGCGAAACCATCGCCCGTATCGCAGGCGGCGGCTATTTTCTGCGCCTGTCGCTTCCCGAACGCCACGCCGCCGGCATCAAACAGGGCGACGAGGTGACCGTCGGCGCTCGCGGGCTCACGCCTTCGGACGACGGCGAAAAGCTGACCACCGGCCATGTGGCGAAGGTTTATCCGGAGATTTCCGACGGCCGCGTCACGGCCGATGTCGAAGTCGACAATCTCGGCGATTTCTTCGTCGGGGAACGAACCCTCGTCACCATTCCGATCGGCTCCCGCGAGACTTTGTTGGTGCCGCGCCCGGCCCTGATGACCCGCCACGGCATGGATTACGTCACGGTTCTCAAGGGCGACGAGGAAACCGAAGTCACGGTTATTCCCGGTGAATCCTTCACGATCGACGGCGAGGATTTCATTGAAATTCTGACCGGTCTGCGCGCCGGCGATACGGTGGTCGCACCATGAATCTCGGTATCGCAGGCCGCCTGACTCAGGCCTTCATCACCTCTCCGTTGACGCCGCTTTTGCTGCTGGCTTCCTTCGCGGTCGGTCTGATCGCGCTGATGACGCTGCCGCGCGAGGAAGAGCCGCAGATTTCCGTGCCCATGGTGGACGTCCATGTCCAGGCCAACGGCCTGAAGGCCGACGACGCCGTCAAGCTGGTGACGGAGCCGCTGGAGACCATCCTCAAATCCATCGACGGCGTCGAACACCTCTATTCCCAGACCAATGACGACCAGGTCATGGTGACCGCCCGCTTCGAGGTGGGAACCAGTTCCGACGCCGCGATCCTGAGGGTGCATGACAAGGTCCGCGCCAATTACGACCGCATACCGACCGGCATTCCCGAGCCCCTGATCGTCGGCCGCGGGATCGATGACGTTGCGATCGTCACCGTCACATTGGCTCCCGATCCCGAAGCGCCCGGCGTCTGGACCGCCAATGACCTGACGCGGCTTGCCCGCGAAGTGCTGGTCGAGATCACAAAGCTGGAAGATGTCGGCTTCACCTATGTCGTCGGCGACCAACCGGAAGAGCTGCGCATCGAACCGGACCCGGAAAAACTGTCTCTTTTCGGCGTCACGCTACAGCAGTTGGCTGGCAAGCTGACCGGCGCCAACCGGTCGCTTCAGGTCGGACAGGTGCGCGAGGGCCAGGAACAGGTCGGGCTGGTCGCCGGCCAGACCCTGCAGGGCGGCGTTCAAATCGGCAATCTGCTGGTTACGGCGCGCGACGGCAGGCCCGTCTATGTCCGCGATCTCGCCAATATCGACCTGATCACCTCGCCAAACGAGACCTACGTGTCTCACATCGCCCGCGACGGCGATACGCTGTCGCGCGTGCCCGCAGTCACCATCGCCATCGCCAAGCGGCCAGGCTCCAACGCCGTGGTGATCGCCGAAAAAATCCTGCACCGGCTTGAAGCGATCGAGGCCGAGCTTGTGCCCGAAAGCGTCGAAATGACGGTGACGCGCAACTACGGGGAATCGGCGAACGAAAAAGCCAACGAACTGCTGTTCCACCTCGGGCTGGCGACCATCTCGATCGTCCTTCTGGTCGCGTTCGCCATTGGCTGGCGGGCGGCGATTGTCGTCGCCATCGTCATACCCACGACCATTCTGCTCACCCTGTTCGCGGCCTGGATCATGGGTTACACGCTGAACCGCGTCAGCCTCTTCGCCCTGATTTTCTCGATCGGCATCCTCGTCGACGACGCCATCGTCGTCATCGAGAACATCGCCCGGCACTGGGCGATGAATGATGACCGTCCGCGCGTCCGCGCAGCGATCGAGGCGGTCGCCGAGGTCGGCAACCCGACCATCGTGGCGACGCTCACTGTCGTCGCCGCGCTGCTGCCGATGTTGTTCGTCTCCGGCCTGATGGGTCCTTATATGAGCCCGATACCGGCGGTGGCGTCCGCGGCGATGATCTTCTCCTTCTTCGTGGCCGTCATGCTGACGCCGTGGCTGATGATGCGCATCGCGGCCAAGGCCTCCGCCCATGGCGACGGGCATCACGAGACGATCGGCGCGCTTGGCCGGGTCTATATCGCCGTCGCCCGGCCGATCCTGAAAACCCGGTTCCGCTCCTTCGTCTTCCTGATGCTGGTCGGGATTGCGACGCTGGGCTCGCTCGCAGCCTTCTATACGCAGCACGTCACGGTCAAGCTGCTGCCGTTCGACAACAAGACCGAATTGCAGGTCGTCGTCGACATGCCGGAAGGCACGTCGGTCGAGGAGACCAACCGTGTGCTCGAGACCGTCAGCCAGCGGCTCGCCGACATCGAGGAAGTCACCTCTTTCCAAACCTATGCCGGGACCTCCGCCCCGTTCAACTTCAATGGTCTGGTGCGGCACTACTATCTGCGCAGCATGCCCAATCAGGGCGACGTACAGGTCAATCTGGTCACGCGCGAGCACCGCGACCGCACCAGTCACCAGATCGCGCTCGACATTCGCGAGCGCCTCGCCGGTCTTGATGTCCCGGAAGGAACGGCCATCAAGGTCGTCGAGCCGCCGCCCGGCCCGCCTGTCCTGGCGACGCTGCTGGCCGAAGTCTACGGCCCGGACGGCGAAACCCGCCGCGCCGTTGCGGAGAAAATCCGCGAAGCCTTCCTGAAAGTGCCTTATGTCGTGGACGTCGACGATTCTTTCGGCGTGCAGTCGCCGCGGATCCGCATGCTCATCGATGAGGACAATCTGGAGTTCTTCGGCGTTGAACACAGCGATGTTTTCGAGACGATCTCCGCCTGGTTCGGCGGGCAGACCGTGGGTTATTCCCACCGCGGCGATGGCCGGCATCCGATCGCCATCACCGTCGCGCCGTCCAAGAGCGACAGGGTCGTCGACGAACGGGCGCTTTCAACGCCGGTCGCCGCCAACCTTCTGCCGGGCAACCGCAGCATCGTGGAGCTGGGCGACGTCGTCACCATTCGCGAAGAGAAGTCGAGCTACCCGATCTTCCGCCACAACATGCGCTCCACAGAGATGGTCATGGGTGAGCTTGCAGGCGAGTTCGAGGCGCCTGTCTACGGCATGATCGCCGTCGCCAATGCGCTCGACGAGATCGACTGGGGCGACCTGCCGAAGCCGACGATCAAGCTCAATGGCCAGCCGGAAGACGAGAGCCAGCCGGTTCTGCTGTGGGACGGCGAGTGGGAAGTGACCTGGGTCACCTTCCGCGACATGGGCGCTGCCTTCATGATCGCCCTGGTCGGCATTTATATCCTCGTCGTCGCCCAATTCGGCTCGTTCAAGGTGCCGCTGGTCATCCTGACGCCGATCCCGCTGACCTTCATCGGCATCATGCTCGGCCACTGGCTGTTCCATGCTCCGTTCACGGCGACGTCGATGATCGGCTTCATTGCGCTTGCCGGCATCATTGTTCGCAACTCGATCCTGCTCGTCGACTTCGTCAAGCACACGCGGACACCGGATCGCGAACTGATCGACGTGCTCCTGGAAGCCGGCGGCATTCGCTTCAAGCCGATCCTGCTGACGGCGCTCGCCGCAATGATCGGCGCCGCCGTCATCCTGACGGACCCGATCTTCCAGGGTCTGGCCATCTCGCTGCTCTTCGGGCTCGCTTCGTCGACGGCGTTGACCGTTTTGGTGATCCCGGCGATCTACATCTTGCTGCGGGGCGGCCGCCGGGCGTAGAAAGCATCCACCGGCTGCAGCCTCCGTCATGACGACGGAGGCGGTCGGCGGAGGATGACACAATGAGCAGCCGCAACGCCTGGAACAACCCCTTCGAGAAAGGCGGATCGGACTACGCCCGTTTCCGCCCCACCTATCCGCAGTCGCTCGCGGACGCCTTGGCGGATCTGTGCGGATCGACCCGCCACGCCCTCGACGTCGGCTGCGGCAACGGTCAGTTCTCCTGTCTTCTCGCCACCCGCTTCGATACGGTCACGGCCACCGATCCAAGCGCGGAGCAGATCGAGAACGCGTTTCAGGATCCGAAGGTAGAGTACCGACAGGAGAGCGCCGAGGCCATCGGCCTTGCCGATGACAGCGCCGATCTTGTCGTCGCCGCGCAAGCGGCGCACTGGTTCGATCTCGACGCCTTCTACGCCGAGACGCAGCGGGTCGCGTGTCCGGGCGCCGTCATCGCGCTTGTTTCCTACGGGGTGCCGGAACTGGATGGCGACATCGGACAGCGCTTTCACGATTTCTACTGGACGGAAATCTTCGAATACTGGCCGGCGGCGCGCCGCCATGTCGAGGACGGCTATGCGGCGATGCCCTTCCCCTTCCCCGAACTCGCCCTGCCCGACATCGCGATCGAGCGCCAATGGACGCTCGGAGAGTTGCTCGGCTATGTTTCGACATGGTCGGCGGCGAAGGCTGCAAGAAAGGCGGGCGCCGAAGCGGCCATCGACGTGTTTGCGAAAGAGCTGGCGGATCTCTGGGGCGCGGCCGAAATGGTTCGTACGGTCCGCTGGCCGATCAATGGCCGGATCGGGCGCATCGAAAAGGAGCCCGGGTCGAAACGATGATCAGCGCTCGAGCTTGCGGATGATCTTTTCGATCCGCTTGCGCTTGCTTTGCGCCATGTGATCGTCGAGACGACGCATCAGGACATCCCGGAAAGCCCGGTACTCCGACTTGTCCAGGACCGGAAAGATCCTTTCGGCATACAGGGGCAACTGGTTGACGGCCGCCGTCTCGAGCCGCTCCAGCATCAGGGCGATCAAGATATTCATGGCCTGATCTTTGGCGATGACGCTGCCGCGGTCGGCGGCGTCGAGGATAACGTTCAGATGTTGACCGGCAATTTTGTGCGGCGCCACTTCGGCCACACAGGCAAGGGCCGTCAGGCTGCCCCAGACGATCCGGTTATTGTTGCTCTGGAGCCGCTCCATCAGAATGGCCATGTGCTGCACGATCAGATGCGGCTTGCGCGCGCCGATCTCGTAGAGAACCTTGACCGCGTCGGACTGTATGGCAGACGATCCGAAGGTGAGGCATTCGGCCACCGCCTTGACGCCGCCTGCATCGTCGGCTTCTGCCAGTTCCTCGGCGAGCTCCACATTGGGGCCCTCGTCCCGCCGTCCCTGGCTGCAGGCGAGCCGGTGTTCGATATCGGGACCGGTCTGCGGCTTCAGTGCTGCCATCGTTCGAGTCTCGGAATACCGCGGGTAAAGAGCCAGGCCATGATACGCGGCATACCTTTCTTCTGGAGCTGAACCACGCAGTGTTCCTGCATCTCGGAAACCGTAAAGTCCGGATGCACAAACCGGCCGTTCTCGTAGCAAAGCGAGCAGTACCGGCCGCTGCGGGAGCCGTCGGCTTCGGAGCCGCCGCCCTTCGGGTCCTTGTTGAGGGGCATTCCACAACTCTGGCATTTACCGCTCATGGGTCTCTCCATACCGCTCGGGGCTCTTGAAACCATCGCAAAACCGTTGTCTATAGTCAATGGTTTTGATTCGAGGAACAGAATGCGTATTGGCGAACTGGCGAAACGAACGGGCCTCAGCCGTGACTCGATCCGCTTTTATGAGAAGAACGGGCTGATCCGGTCGGATCCCGGTGACGAACCGTCGAACAATTACCGCGACTATCCGGAAGACCTGTTGCCGACGCTGGAAATGATCGCGGAGGCACAGGCGGCCGGTTTCACCATTTCCGAGCTTCGCAGGTTCATGGCGCAGCTTGATGCCGCCTCCATCCACGATTTCGATGGCGAGGCATTTCTTCAGGGAAAAATCGAGGAAGTGGAGCGCAACATCATCAGATCGAAGCGCTTTCTGGAAACGCTGAAAGCAGCAAAGTCAGCACTCGCAATCGGCGGTGTGGACGACACGGATCCAGACTGAACGCGCTTTCATTCCTGGCCAGCCGACTTGTGTTGATGTGTCGCGTCGGTTAATTTGCCTAAAGCAATATATATTTGTTATTGGCAAAATTATGCCCGAATTTGAAGTCCCCGCGGAAAACGTAGCCGCCGTACGGAGATTCAAACCGCTTTCACACACGCCTCGTGGGCGCGCTGAACGATCGGCTACTCTCCTCCGAATTTTCGTTGCCGCAGATGCGGATCCTCTACGAGGTCGCCAATGCGCCGGCCGGCGGCCGCGTCTCTGCCGCCGATCTCGGCCGCGACCTCGTCCTCGATGCGGGCTATCTCAGCCGGCTTATTGTCGGGCTTGAAAAAAGGGGGCTCATCACCCGCCTTCCCTCCCGGGACAATGCGAAACGGCTGGATCTGGAACTGACGGAAAAGGGTCGGGCCACCTTTGCGAAACTGAATGCGGCATCGGCGGCGGAGGTCACTGCACTGCTCGGCAGGCTCCACCCGAGCGAACAGCGCCAGCTGGTCGGGTCCATGCACCGGATCGAGCGGCTGCTCGGTACGAACGGACCGGACCGCATCGTCACGCTTCGCGATCCGGAGCCCGGCGACTTTGGCGCCATCATCCATCGTCAGACCCGGCTCTATGCAACCGAATATGGCTGGGACTGGACCTTCGAGGCATTGCTTGGAGAGATCGTCTCGAAATTCATCACCAAATTCGATCCCGCCCGGGATCGCTGCTGGATCGCCGAAAGCGAGGGCGAGATCATTGGCTCCGTCTTCGTGACGCGCGAAGATGACGAGATCGCGAAGCTGCGCATGCTTTACGTCGAGGAATCGGCGCGCGGCATGGGTCTCGGCCGGCGTCTCGTGGACGAGTGCATCCGCTTCGCAAAGGCGCGAGGATACAGCCGCATGGTGCTCTGGACCAACGATATCCTCGTATCCGCCCGGCGCATCTACGAGGCGGCGGGTTTCACTTTATTCGAAGAAGAACCGCATCACAGTTTCGGCAAGGACCTTGTCGGTCAGATGTGGGAGCGGGATCTCTGATCTTCAGATAGCGGCAAAAGTTGAATTTCCGATTCAATTCAGATGGGCTTCATACACTGAGCTCTCCATTATGAAATCCAGCCGGTAAAGGCCTGACGCCGTCACTGGCGGCGTATCGCATTCCGGCGATGCCAGGATCGCGTCCACGGCCGCCTTCAACGGCTCGGCCATTGGCCCCTCGGCCAAAAGGATTGCGCGCGAGGTCTCGTCCTTCTTGCCGCGCATGGCTGATTCAGCCGTTTCGAGCACCGCTTCGCCGCAGCGTTCCAAAAGGTGTACGGCCGACAGGTTCTTCGACCGGATGAGCGCCGTGGCGACCGGCGCTGCAAGGTCAGCGTCGCAATCGAGCCGCAAAGCAATCACGAAGCCTGCGGCGCCATGGCCTGTGCTCGCAACGACCTGGCAGGGCGTCCGCGAGAA
Organism: Flavimaribacter sediminis; assembly: GCF_019492055.1. Lineage (GTDB taxonomy): Bacteria > Pseudomonadota > Alphaproteobacteria > Rhizobiales > Rhizobiaceae > Flavimaribacter > Flavimaribacter sediminis. Next base: position 59,790 of record NZ_JAICBX010000005.1, read on the forward strand.
GTTCGTGAAATGGGGCACGACCCGGCGCGTCCATTCCGTCGGGTCGTTCAGCCGGGATAGATAGGTTTCGGAGAAAAGGATGTCCGGCGTTTCAGTCTCGTAGAAATTGAAATACGTCGGTTGACCGTCCACCGCCGCATAGCGCCGCGCGCGCAGGAAACCCGGAACCGTCAACCGCTCGGGAATATGCTCGTGCACATGCCATCGGATGAATTCCGCGTCGTGACCTTCCTCCATGCCGTTCCAGATGGCGAGGACGCCCTGTCCCGGAGTCATGCCGCCCCCTGATCCGGCACATCGGTGTCGAGATGAATCTTGATTGGCCAAAGTGACGACAGGCGTTTCGCCGCGGTCATGACGCGAGGCGCGATCTCTGCGATGCGGGCCGGCGTCATGCGGGCGCTCGGACCAACGACGATTACCGAGCCGACGACCTTGTCGGACGCCACGCCCTCGAAAATCGCGGCGGCGACGGCGTTGACGCCGATGGACGCCTCTTCCATCGCGGTCGAATAGCCGCGCGAGCGTATCGACTCCAGCTCGTCCTGCAACGCCCGCATGGTGCGCAGGGCATTGGGGCCCATGTCGCCAGCGTCTGGGAAACCTTGCGCAAGAACCACCCGCGCAGCTTCCTCGTCGGTGAGCGTCGCAAGCCAGGCCTTGCCGGCGGCGGTCGCGTGCAGCACCGCCTGCCGGCCGAGATTGCCGTCGTAGCGCAGGCCATCGCGCGCGCCCTGCGCCTCTGCGACCCAGGCCATGCTGTCGCCGCCCACCACCACGGCGAGGCGAACGAGCTCGCCCGTCTCCTTGGCGAGAAGCCGCATGTCCGGATGGCAGATGTCCCGTATGCCGGTGGCGTTGAGATGGGCGAAGCCGAGAATGGCGAGCTTGAGCGTGGCGCTATAGCGCTGAACGTCCTCCTCCTGCTCGATATAGCCGCGCTTTACCCACACTTGCAGCAGGCGGTGCGCCGCCGATTTGGGCATGTCGAGCTGGCGGGCGATTTCAGCCAGGCCCACCGGCCTTTCCGCCTCCTCGATCAGTTCCAGAATATCGATCGCTCTCTGGAGTTGTACGGACATTACTGCTTCCTGGCCTGCTGTCGTTTCACTTGTGAATTCCGGGGACGTCGGCGAACGCCGGCGAAGATCGCGGCCAGGCAGACCGCGACCAGCACGAGCGCTATCGGTCGGGTGAAGACCTGCGTTGGGTCCCGATCGATCAACTGTAGCATGCGGCGCAGATTCTGGTCGACCATGCCGCCGAGGATGATGCCGAGAATGAGCGGCGCCATGGGATATCGCATCAATCGCATGGCGAGGCCGAGCAGACCGAAAGCAAGCACGACATAGATATCGAAGACACGTTGCGTCAGGGCATAGGGCCCCAGCAGGCAAAGACAGAAGATCACGGGGGTGAGAAACTCCCGCGGGACCTTCAGCACCAGCAGCAGCGGCCGCGACAGGGCGAGCCCCATGACGGCCATTGCGATGGTGCCGAAGATGACCATCCAGCACACCGCGGCGACGAAATCCGGGTTCTCGATCATTATCATCGGGCCGGGCCGGACATTGTGTATGAACATGGCCGCAAGCAGAACGGCGGCCGGGGCGGAACCCGGGACGGCGAGCGTCAGCGCCGGAATGATGGCCGAGGGCAGCGCGGCGCTGTTGGCGGTTTCGGCGGCGATCAGCCCGTCATCCGACCCCTTCGTGAATTCATCGGGCGTTTTCGAGGCGCGCCGCGCGGCGCCGTAGGAAATCCAGGCGGCGACATCCTCGCCGACGCCCGGAATCACGCCGATGGCGATGCCGATGATACACGAGCGGATAACCGTGACCTTGCGGCGGATCATGTCCCGGAAATTCGACAGGAGCGGTGTCGCCTGCATGGGCGCGTCGACCATGCGCGCCTTGCCCGAACCCAGCGACATAAGCAGCTCCGAAATCCCGAAGGCGCCGACCATGGCCGGAATCAGCGCAATGCCAGCGGCGAGATCCAGACTGCCATAGGAAAAGCGGGGATAGGCGTGCATCGTCTCCTGACCAACCGTCGCGATGGCGAGGCCGAGGAAGCCTGCGATCCAGCCTTTCAGGGGATCGTCGGCGGCCGTCATCCGGCCTGCGACGATGATCCCGACGATCCCGAGCAGGAAGTATTCGGTCGAGCCGAAGCCGAGCGCCAGTTCGGCGAGCAGCGGCGCGATAAGCGCAAGCGCGACGCCGCCGATCAGGCCTCCGGTGAGCGATGCCAGGGTGGCAAGCCCCAGCGCGCGGTGCCCCATGCCGTTTCTCGCCATCGGATGGCCGTCCAGTGCGGTGGCCGCATTGGCGGGCGTGCCCGGAATGTTGAGAAGGATGGCGCTGCGGCTACCTCCGTAGATCGAGCCGATATAGAGGCAGATCAGCACGAGAATCGCCTGCTGGCCGACCATCGCATAGGTGAGCGACGTCATCAGCGCCAGGCCCATCGTCGCGGTGAGGCCGGGCAGTGCACCGATGACGATGCCGCCGAGCGTCGCCCAGAGTACGTTGAAAAGCGTCGTTGCGCTGGCGAGTTCGAGAAAGGCGTCGATCATGGCAGCCGGATCAGGAAAACATGCTGGAACGTCATCGGAACGAGCACCGCGACGACGAGAATGACGAGGGCAAATGCCGCGGCGCGACGGACGATCTCCTCACGCGGGCCGCGCCACGAAACGAAGAGAGCGGCAAAGGCCACGCAAAACCCCGCGAGAAGAAGACGGAAATCGATGTGTCCGATCAGGGCGATAGTAACCGTCATCAGTCCGAGGCCGGTCAGCATCGGTCGCCACGCCAGTCCGTCCGCTGACGAGGCTGGTGCGGGACGTCGCACGGTTCGAAGGGCCAGCAGGGCCCCCAGCAAAAGCAGGACGACGGCAATGAAGCCGGGAAAGATCGCGGGCGCCGTCAGAACGGTTCCACGATCTGCATAAGTGGGCATGGCCAGCGATGCGGCAAGCATCCCGGCGCCAAGAACGATCAGTATCGATCCGGTTGCGAGATCGGCGGCATGAAGCCGCCGACCATTGAGTTCGCTCACGATCCCGCTTCCGGTTCAGGGCCGTGTAATGCCCAGTTCTTCGGGGGACATCTTCGCATCGCCGCGATCATACAACCCCCAGGCCGCGGCGGCGATGGCCGGATCGGCCGATTTCATCGCCTCGTCTCCGGCAACCGGCTTTACCCCGCATCCGCGGGAAGTGCATAACTGCTGCAGTGCATCCGATCCGGACAAGGTTTCCGTCCACACGGATTCCAGCATGTCCAGCACCTCCTGCGGCACGCCGTCGGGCAAGTAGATTCCTACGAAGTTTTCCGCGGGCGGCAGGTTCGGCAGCTGTGCGGTGATCGGCGGAATGGACAAATCGCCGAGCTTGATCTCGGTCGTGCCGATGGCGGCCAGCGGCGTCAGCCGGCCGGCGCGGATCATTTCCGCCTGTTCCAGCGCGAGCTGGGTGGTGGCCTGCGCCTCTCCGGAGACGGTGGCGAGAATCGCCGGATTGCCGCCATCATAGACGATCTGCTTGGGATCGATATCGGCGGCCGTCGCAATCGCGGCCAGTCCCTGACCACCAGACGAATTCGGTCCCGCCGTCGCGATCAGCAGCTTGTCGCCGTCGGACTTCACCCGGGCGATGAAATCCTCGACAGAACCGATGCCGGTATCGGGATTTACGGAGAGCACCGACGACATGGAGGCGATGATGAACGGATGCCAGTCGTCGAAGGTCGTGTCTATCATCCCCATGATCTTGTAGGTGCCTATGTCGCGCACCCCGCCGGAAAGCCAGGTGTATCCGTCCTTCGGCGCATCGAGCACCGCCTGAGTTCCGACGGACCCATTGGCGCCGGGCTGGTTGACAACAACAACTTTCTGACCGAGGACCGGCTCGAGGTCCGCCGCCACCGCGCGAACTGCGAGATCGGTGACGCCACCGGGCGGATAAGGCACGATGACGGTGACCGGCTTTTCCGGCTTCCAGTCGGCCATTGCGACGCCGGCAGACACTGTCAGTGCTAGCGCGGCCATAATCATTCTGCTTATCATGGTTTCCTCCCTTTGATGATTGTCAGTGTCAGCCCGCCGCGGATGCGGCCGCCTGGCTTTTTCCCGCCTGCCACTCCTCTAGCAGCCGGATCCACGGGCCGACATAGTGGCCGTGATCGTGGAATGTTCGTCCCGAAACAAGATTCCCGTCGATGACACAGGGCGCGTTCACATAGATGCCGCCGCAGACCTCCAGGTCGAACTGGCACTTGGCGACCGTCGCCATGCGGCGTCCGCGGACCCGGTCGGCGCGCGCCGGGATCTCGACCCCGTGGCAGACGCTGGCGATCGGCTTGTCGGCGTCGAAGAAATGCTGCGTAGCGCGAATGAGATCTTCGTCGTCGCGAATATACTCCGGCGCGCGACCGCCGGAGAAGAACACGCCTGCGAAATCTTCCGGATCGACGTCTGTGAACGCGACGTCTGCGGCGAGCTGATAGCCTTCCCACTCGCGCGTGATCGTCCAGCCCGGGCGCACCTCGTGCATGACAAGCTGGTAGACACGTTTTTCAGGCGCGGCCACAACCGGCTCGAAACCGGCTTCCTGCAGCCGATAATAAGGATAAAGCGTATCGACTGTTTCCGAAGCGTCACCGATCGGCATAAGCACTTTGTTGCCTGAATTTTTCATTTTTTGAACACTGTTCCAAAATTGATTAATGGATCAATATCACCGCGAAGAGGCGTTATCAAGCCTCGAACTGCGACATGGTGTGGACAGATGCGAAGGGCTACAACACGGTTTGGGAAAGTAACTTGTCAGTCAGATGTCGGAGTTTTTCCAACTCGCTGCAGTTGGCGGATTACCTGAAAGACCTTTCTTCCTGGTTCCGCCACCGCATTCGACTCAATCCTCTTCTCACGACGAACGCGCGTCATTGCATGCCAACGCCGTGCGTTTTCGGTCTGATTATTGCATCCTCCTACTGAATGTGAAGCGGCGTCATCGGAAAGGCTTCCTCATGCTTGCAATCTTCGCACTGACATGGGCCGGCGTGCTTGCCGCCCAGATTTCTCCGGGACCTAATCTCGCCGCGGTCGCGTCCATCGGCCTTGCGCAGGGTCGGCGGCCGGCGCTCTTCGTCGTCGCCGGCGTCGCTTCGGGAATGCTTGTCTGGTCGTTGGCGACCGCACTCGGCCTCGGCGCGCTCATCGAGGCCTTTCCCGCATCGCTGCTGATCCTGAAGCTGGCCGGGGGCGGCTACCTGCTCTATCTCGGTCTCGAGGCTGCGCGCGCGATCATCCGGGGCGGCGGGAATGCGAAGATAAAACCGGATGAGCGCCCGCTGGGCAATGCTGCGGCCTGGCGGCGCGGCGTTCTCGTCGTGCTGACAAATCCCAAGGCGGCGCTGATGTGGGCCGCAGTGGCCTCGTTCCTTTTCGGACAGGCGTTGGGCCCGCTTCAGGTTCTCGCTTTCGGTCCTCTGGGCGCCCTGTCGGGTCTGGTGATTTACGGCGCCTACGCGTACCTGTTTTCCACCGGATTGGCGATGCGCGGTTACGCCCGCTTTTCCCGCTGGTTCGAGGGCGTGTTCGCCGCGGCGTTCGGCGCGATGGGCGCAAGCTTGCTTTGGTCGGGACTGCGCGACGCACAACGGTAGGCCGATGGATCGGACGCGCAGAGTGCCAAGACTCCGTCAACGCATGTTCAGTATGCCAGGCAACGCAAGGACAAGGATCAGCTGAATGCGTATTGTTTTTATTGCCTTTGGCATGTTCGCATTTGTCTCAGCATTCGCCTCCGCACAGGCCAGCGATTGGGACGACTGCGCAAAGGAACGCGACCTGAAGCTCAGTCTCGCCGGTTGCACCAAAGTCCTTGAAGCAGGCAAGGTCTCCGGCGAGCGGCTGGCGACGACCTACTATTATCGCGGGAATGTAAACCGCAGGCTCGGGAACCTCGACCAGGCAGTGGAGGACCTAAATCACGCCCTCGAACTCGATCCGAATTACAAGCATCCCTATATCGACCTTGGCCTGGTGGAGAAGACCCGTCACAATTACGAAAAAGCCATCGCCTACTACGACCTGGCGCTGGAAATCGATCCGGAATTCGCCAAAGCCTACTACAATCGAGGCAACGTATACTGGTATCAGGATCAGTATGATCGGGCGGTAATGGACTACGACCAGGCGATCGATATCGATCCGGACTACTACTTCCCCTATGTCGGTCGCGCCTGGGCGTTGTATGCCTTGGGCCACGACGAATTGGCGCTCCAGAACGCAGACAAGGCGCTGGAACTCCGTCCAGGGTATGGACACGCCCGCAACATCCGGGCGCTTGTCCTCAGCGTGTTGGGTCAATGGCAGGAGGCTCTACCGGAACTGGATGCTTTTATAATTGAGGAACATAAACCGGCTTTGGTGAAGAGGCTGCAGACCTCACTAATCGAGATGGGCTATTTTGACGGGCCGGTCGATGGCGCGTACGGCCAGAAAATGCGAAGCGCGCTGGAAGCCTGCCTGAAAGAACGATGCCGGCTGCTAAATTGACGTGCGGCGACCACGGAACAATCGCTCAAGCGACAGACTTACCGGTTTGAACCATTATCCTGTCTGCGCAACTGAACGACTGACCGCCTCGATCGCAGCGACAAGCGCCCTGCCCGCGTCTTCCAGCGCCCCGTTATTCTCGATGACGACGGCGTCGGCCATTTGCGCATCGCAATCAGGCTGACGCTCGAGACGCCTCAGGATCTCCGCCTCGCTCTCGCGACCGCGGCCGGCGAGCCGCCGGGCCAGAACATCCGGCCGCGCCGTCAGGCTGATGACGGTGAAGTTCGCATAGCGGGCGCGCAGGCCGTCGAGTGCGCCGCGCGACCCGTTGCAGATCGCGATGCGCCCGGAGCGCACGACCTCGTCGACCGAAACCGGCACGCCGTATTTCAGTCCGTGGGCGTCCCACCAGTGGGCGAAACCGCCGCGCGACAGTTCGGCGTCGAAGTCGGCGTCCGTGACCGGCCGGTGATCTTCGGTCTCGCCGTCGGCCGGGCGCGTGATCGCCCGCTGCACGAAGACGAAGCGCTCGTCGCCGTCAAGCGCGTTGCGAGCATGATTGAGAAGCGTGTCCTTGCCGGCTCCGCTCGGACCGACGACGGCGATGAAGGCGCCGCCGCCAATAGTCGCGCCTGCCGGGTCTGCCCCGTCGCCTGAACCCATCACACCACGCGCCGGCCTTCGCGCCAGACGGTGCGCACGATCGGGATCGCATGATCGACGCCGACCCGCACAAGGTCTCCGCGCTTGCCGATCGCGATTTCTCCGCGGTCGTCGAGACCGCAGGCCTTCGCCGGGTTCCTGGACACCATCTGTATCGCCTGCGGCAGGGAAATCGCGTCCACTTCGTTGTCGAGATGGAAGGCCGACTGGATCAGGCTGAACGGGATGTAGTCCGAGGACAGGATATCCAGCAGATTGTTTTCGGCGAGTTCGCGCGCCGCGATATTGCCTGAATGGGATCCGCCGCGCACGACGTTCGGCGCGCCCATCAGCACCGCCATGCCGGCCTCCTTCGACGCCTTGGCTGCTTCCATGGTAGTCGGAAATTCAGCGACGTGAATGCCTTGCTGCACGGCTTCCTCGACATGCTCCAGTGTCGCGTCGTCATGGCTCGCCAGTACGATGCCGCGTTCCTTGCAGGTCTCGGCGATGATGCCGCGATTGCGGTCGGAATTGGCCTCCGACTGGGCGATGCGAAGTTTGCAGAAATCCTGGAATTCCTGCTCCGTCATCTTCAGTTTGCCGCGGTAATAGACAGCGTATTGCTCGATATCGCGAAACTGCCGCTGGCCCGGCGCATGGTCCATCAGCGAGGCCATGCGCACGCGCGGATGCCCGTCGAAACCCTGAAACTGCTGGTGGCAGTTGGGCGCCGAAACCTCGCAGCGCAGATGCAGGTAATGGTCGGCTCGCAGGCTGCCCTTCTCCGAACTGTCGTCGATCGCGTTGGCCAGAACCAGCATTTCCTCGGCCGTCAGGTCCGCGTCGTGGTCCATGCCGACGCGCAGGGCGTCGAGAACGGTGGTGATGCCGGACGAGCAGATCTGCGCGTCATGCGCCAGCACGGCTGCGAGCGGATTCCAGCGCACCTTCGGGCGCGGCGCGTAGTGACCTTCCAGATGGTCCGTATGGAGCTCGACTAGGCCCGGGATCAGGTAGTCGTTGGCGAGATCCTCGGCGGAGGGAACCGAGGTGTCGGTCGAGATATCTGCAATCTTCCCGTCGCGCACGACGAGCGTCCCTTTCTTGACTTCGTCGTCGAGGACAATTCTGGCGTTCTTCAATATCAGTTCGGACATGTTTCCGTTTCTACTCTAAAACCCGCTCATGCAGTTCGGCGCTGATCCAGTCGCCCCAGCGGGTGAAGCGAATGGACCGAAAATGGCGCGCCCGTTTCGTCCTCAACGAAAAGGGCGATATTGTCGACTTCGACAGGCTCGCTCAGCACCGGATCAAAGAAGGCGTGCAGCGCCTGCTCCACCCGGTCTCTTTCAGCCCGGTCGACCGGACCTGAAAGCGTCATGTGGAATCGGAATTCCTCGAAGACGTATGGATAACCCCAACGCTGCAGGTTTTCCAGCTGGGCGGCCGTCAGACTGTCGGGATTGCGCCGCTCCAGTTCCGCCTCGCTCGGCGGCGCCCGGAAATCATCGAATTCCCGCACAATGCGCGCCGCAAGATCATGAAGATCGGGGACCGGTTCGCTCGGTGTGAGCGCGAAGAACGGTCCTATCCTGCTGATCTCCATGCGTGGAATCTCGAAAGGTTTGACCGTGTCGGAGAACCGCATCAGCTTCCTGAGCAGGTCTTCCTCCGTGCGGCCCTCGGCCAGCGCGAACGGCGCTTTCAGCGTTCCATGAAAACCGTATCGTCTGGGAGCTGCGGTATGAAACGCAATCTCGGCCGAATTGAGGCCTGTGATCGCTGGCGCCTCGACCGTCTGTCCGGTAAAGACATCACGGCCGAGCCAGTTCGTCGCGACCCTGTTGAGAGGGTCGTTCATAGGCGGGACAAAATAGATTGCATATCGCATTCTGTCTTCCTCGAATGACGGTGATTCTGGCTGATTTTCGCTGGTCTAACTGATTTGCATGACAGTTTCATGCACGATTTCCGAAACGGTCAGACCCGTTCACCGCCCTGGCCCATCAGGCGGCTTCGGATGGCGTTGGAAATATTGTCGAAAACGAACACCGTGATGAGGATGAGTATTACCATATAGGCGACGTTTTCCCAATCGGCATTCGTGCGCATGGCTTCCCAGAGTTTGAGGCCAATGCCGCCGGCGCCGACGGCGCCGATAATGGTCGCCGAGCGGGTGTTCGATTCCCAGAAATACAGTGATTGGCTGGCGAAAAGCGGCAGCACCTGCGGAATGACGCCGTAGCGCTGAACGAGGACGGGCGACGCGCCGACGGACCGGATGCCTTCACGTTGCCTGTCGTCGATATTTTCCAGCGCCTCGGAATAGAGCTTGCCCAGCGTTCCGGTGTCGGTGAAGAAGATCGCCGAGATACCGGCCAGCGGCCCCGGCCCGAAAGCCCGCGTGAAGAACAGCGCCCAGATTAGCATGTCCACGCAGCGCAGGAAGTCGAAGAAGCGCTTCAGCCCCTGGTTGACAAGACGGCTGGGCGTAATGTTGCGGGCCGCCGCAAAGGACAGCGGAAAGGCGAGGAATGTGGCGAACAGCGTTCCGACGAAGGCCATGACGATGGTCTGCAGCAGCTTGATCCATACGTCGAGGTGTTGCCATTCGCCGTTGTAAAGGAAGTTGTTGAAGGCAAGCGCCGCGTTCGACATTTCCGGATCGATCCGGTCGGACGAGAAGATCAGACCCACGACTTCCGTAAAACTCTTGCCCCAGAACGGTGAATAGGTGTCGAACCAGAAGTTTTCCCAGCCAAGGAAGCGCTTGCGTATCTTCACCTCGTCGCTTTCGACCTCAAGCCTTCCGGCAAAACCGAAACTCATCTTGATGTCGCCGCCGGCTTCTCTCTGTGCGGCCCATTCGGGCAGCGCGCCGCGGGCGTTGACCGATACGTCCGGAACAACGTCGATCACCAGTTCCTGACTTTCATAGACCACCGTCACGAGCCCGGGAACGATTAGAACTTGCGCGCCGCCAATCTCGAGATCGACCTTGGTCGTGACGACTTCCGTCACCGTTTTCATCTCCGGTTCGGCGGCTTCGGTCGTCTCGCCGGCGCCGGCGGCCTGCGTTCCGGGCGCCATGAAGCTGCCTGAACTTTCCTCCGAGTCGGCGCCGCCTTCCTGTGAGCCAGGCGCGCCTTCCACCATGAAGCTGCCGGTGCTGGAAAAGGCGCTGTTTTCCGTTCCGACGCCTGCGCCTGCCTCAACTTCGACCTGGCGCTCCACCTGTTCATTGGTCTTCTGGAGCCACGCGGGATCCGGGTCTGAGCCGAGCGGCGAGAAACGCGGAAACTCGACGGCGAGATAATCGCCGTCATATTCGACGTCGGGTCTCACCTCGTAGCTTACCCAGTCTGACAGATAGGCGCCGGCGATGTCCCAACGCCCTTCCGAAAAGGCTTTGCCGAAACCGAAGAAGAACCAGGAGAAGATCAGATAGGCGACAATAACGACGGCGGCGATAGGCGCGCGATAACGCTTGAAGAAAGGCTGTTCGAAGACATCCGGATATTTGGCGGCGGCGGCGTCAACGGACTGTGCGGACATGGTGTTCATTGTTGGTCTGACCTCATGCCCCGAAAGCGAACGCTTGTTCGCCGACGATTCGCTTGCGCAGATAGGCCGACAACTGGTCGACGGCGACGATCGTGAAAAACAGCAGAATGACAATGGCCAGGGTCTTCGCCTCGTGGCCGCGGCTGATCGAAAGTCTCAGCGATTCGCCGATGCCGCCGCCGCCCACGGCGCCGATGATCGTCGATGCGCGGACATTGATCTCGAACCTGAGCAGCGCATAGGAGAGGAAATTCGGCATGACTTGCGGCACGATGCCGAACCACACCCGTTCCACCCAGTTGCCGCCTGCGGCGCGCAGGCCCTCGTCAGGGCGCATGTCGGCGTTCTCGACCACCTCGAAATACATTTTGCCAAGCGCGCCGATCGTATGGATCGCAACGGCGATGACGGCAGGGATCGGCCCGAGTGAGAGAACTGCGAGGAAAAAGCCGGCGATCACGATCTCCGGAAAGGCGCGCAGGAGTTCCATGAAGCGGCGCACGAAGAAGCGAAGCCACCGGCGGGTCGTCAGGTTGGACGCAGCCAGGAAACACAGAATAAACCCGAAGAAGAAGCCGGTCAGGGTCGCCAGCAGCGCGATATTCAGCGTCTCGAACATCTTGTAGAAATATTCGGGAACGTAGAAATTCTCGGTGATGTAATAGCGCCCGTCGGGATAGTTGAATTTCAGGCTGCCGTCTTCATAAGGCGTCGGAAGATCGAAAAGCGCGCGCGGCACCTCCAGCCAGTCGCGCGGGATGAGATCGCCGACGAAATCGAAGAAATGCGGAAGGCGGTCGAAGAATTTTCCGGCGTTGGTCTCGTTCGCGAACCAGAGCGAGAAAAACAGAATGACGGCGAGCGCCAGGACGCCGCCCCAGGTGTAGAGCCTCTTCCAGAACTGCATCTCCTGCCAGTGACGCTCAACGAGCTGTCCTTCGGGAGAGAGGTGGACCGACGGCAACGAGGCGCTCATGCAGGGCTATCCGTTTCAGGCAGGAAAAGTGTCGCCGTCGCGACCGGGCGGTCGCGACGGGAATTGTCTTGGAGCTGGCGATTAGCTGCCGATCTTCGCCTTGCGAGCGGCGATGATGGTCTTGTAGAAGTCTTCGTCCACTTCGGTGAAGCCTTTGTAGTCACCGCCCTGGATGGCGCTGAAGCACTCCGGATCGCTTTCCGGAAGGGCCATCATAAACGCCTTGAACTTCTGCTTCATGTCGTCGTCCATGGACGTGCGGACAACGATCGGTCCGTTCGGGATCTGCGGCGACTGCCAGACCTGGACGAGATCGCCCATGTCGAGGATGCCCTTGTCGACCATCTTTGCCAGGTTGCCGGAGGTGTAGCCGTCTTCGAACTTGCCAACGCCGGAAGCCCAGGTTGTGCCGGCGTCAAAGTTGCCCTTCACGACTTCGAGAACGAGGTTCTCGTGGCCGCCACCGAAGCCGGTCTCAGCGAAATATTCTTCAACCGGCATGCCGATGTCGCCCGGCAGCGAAACGGACGGAACGAGGAAGCCGGAGGTGGAGTCCGGATCGGCGAAGCCGAGCTTCTTGCCCTTCATGTCTTCCAGCGTCTTGATTCCGGAATCCTTGCGGGCGACCATGACGGAGTAGTAGCCGGTGGAGCCGTCGGTCTGGATCGTGGTGAGGATCGGCTCAACGGCCTTGGGGTCGGTGAGGTAGACCTTGGCGTAGCCGGAAGCGCCGAGTTCGGCGTAGTCGAGCGTGCCGCCGAGCAGGCCCTGGATCACGCCGTCATAGTCGGCGGCGGGGAAAAGCGATACTTTTTCAACGCCAATGGCTTCCGGCAGGGTGTCGGTAAGGCACTGGAAGTTGCGAAGGCGGTCAGCTTCGTTTTCACCGCCCAGGATTCCGATGCGGAATACTTTCAGGTCCTCGGCCTGAGCTGAGCCGACAGCGATCGTCAGCAGTGCGGCTGTCGCCAGAAGGGCTTTCTTGAACATGGGTTTCTCCTGTTTGTCCCAGTCTTGGGTTTGCAAGTCGATGGGCCCTTGACGCGGGCAAGGCGATCCCGGCTGCCTGCCGCTCAAACGGCGTGCTGTAGCGAGCCGACCGATGGGGTTGACGCTTTGTCCTTGATGCTGGTCGAGGTGATGTCTTCGGACAGCTCTTCGGCTGCGGCGCCATAGATCATGCGCACGGCTTCCGATGTCAGGTTCTCTGCAGGTCCGTCGAAGACGACCTCGCCGGCGGCCATGCCGATCACGCGTTCGCAATAGTGTCTGGCCGTGTCGAGCGTATGCAGATTGGTGATGACGGTGATGCCTTCTTCCTGATTGATATTGTGCAGGGAGTCCATCACGACCTTGGCGTTGAGCGGATCGAGCGAGGCGATCGGTTCGTCCGCGAGAATCATCTTGGGTTGCTGCATGAGCGCGCGGGCGATGGCGACGCGCTGCTGCTGGCCGCCGGAGAGCGTGCCGGCGCTCTGCAGCGCGGTCTGGGCGATGCCCAGGCGCTCAAGCGCCGAGATGGCCATGGCCCTCTCTTCCTTGGAAAACGAGCCAGTCAGATTCAAAAGGGTCGACCGATAATTCAGTCGACCCAGAAGCACATTGGTCAGAACGTTGAGGCGTGGCACGAGATTGAACTGCTGAAAGATCATCGCGCAGTCGCGCTGCCAGTTCCTGAGCGCGGCGCCCCTCAGTTCCGTGATTTCCGTCTGATCGAAACGCACCGACCCGCTGCTCGGATCGATCAGCCGGTTCAGCATTCTCAGAAGCGTCGACTTGCCTGCGCCGGATCTGCCGATCACGCCGACCATCTGTCCTTTCGGGACGGTGATCGTCACGTTGTTTACTGCGGCGTATCCGCCAAAACGGCGGGTAACGTTCTCAAGCTTCAGCATGTCTGTCCCTGAACAGTAGGCGGGCTTTGTCATGCATCGGTTAGTGGGTCGACGTGAACGCGGCGTGTCATTTTTGTTACGGAAATATTACAATCCACAACGCCGTCTGTTGAACGGCGCATTGCTGTGCACAAGACCGGCAAATGCCCGGATTTTGAGCGGTCAAACCCCAAGCTTACCCCGCAGGGCGTTGCTTGCGCTCACCCTCACGCCGGGAGGCGGCGAAGGCGCGAAACGGTTCGGCGCTGTTTAAAGCCCCTGAGGAAATCCGTCCGCAGCAGCGCGCGTCACTCGTTCTTTGTTTCAACCTGCGCGGGGCGGCGGATGTGAACGTCCTGCTGCGGATAGGGAATGGAAATGCCGTTTTCGTCGAAGCGTTCCTTGACCTGCTGCGTCAGGTCCCAGAAGACCGTCCAGTAATCGGACGTCATGGTCCAGGGCCGGCAGACGAAATTCACCGAACTGTCGGCGAGTTCGTGCACGCGGATCACCGGCTCGGGGTCCTTGAGAACCAGCGGATGGTTCTTCACCGTCTCTTCGATCACGCGCGCGGCCAGCGGTATGGAGTCCTCGTAGGAGATACCGAACACGAGGTCCACGCGTCGCGTCAGGCTCGCCGTCACATTGGTTATCACGTTGCCCCACACGTTCTTGTTCGGAATGACGATGATCTGGTTGTCGGGCGTGGCCACCGTCGTCGCAAAAATGTTGACCGCCCGGACCGTTCCGGCAACGCCCCCGACATCGACGAAATCGCCCTGGTCGAAGGGCTTGTTGATCATGATCATCATGCCGCTGGCCAGATTGCCGAGCGTGTCCTGAAAGGCGAACGCCATAATGAAGGATGCGCCGCCTATCAGGGCGAACACCGGCGTGATGTCGACGCCCAGCGCCGAAAGCACAACCATCAGGCCGATTGCGAACACCACCCAGTATATGACGGCGACGAGAAAGGCCTGCAGCAGTTTCGACAGGTTGGGCACGTGCCCGATCCAGCGATTGGCGACGCCCCTGCTTACACGCGAGACGAAAAGCAGGGCCAGGATCGCGGCTGCCAGGATCAGCAGGTTCATGCCGATCTTCAACCCGCCGTCCCAGGCGAAAAGCCATGCCCTTGCCTGCGACAGAAGCGTCTTGAAGTCCGCCTGGCGCGTCTCCTCAACGATGATCGCATTCTGGTAGGCGCGGTAGCCGGCGATCGCGTCCGGGTCGCCGCCTTTCTTTTCCCAGGCCGAAATGACCTTGGAATATTTGTCGAAGAGCGCCCTTCGCTCGTGGGTCAGTTCCGTCAGCTTTTCCCTTGCCGCAGTTTCGACTTCGCCGTCGGTTCTGGATATCGCGATCTGGGCCGCCATGACCTCCTCGGTCTTGCCCTTCACGATCGCGAGCCACTCATCAGCAAGGGCGGCCAGTTCATCCTTCGTCAGCGGGACAAGCCGATATTCGAGTTCGGCTGTGTCTATTCCCGGTGTTTTGACGTGCGAGGAAAGACCGGTTTCAGCGTCCTTGTCGTCCGGATCGGTGTTCTGCTCGACGATCGCGTCGACAACCCGCTCCTCGACGCCGCCATCGGCGTTGTCCGCCTGCGCAAGAGTAGCGTTCGTTGCGAGCGCGAGACAGATCATCATGACGAATCCCATCACAACGAGCCGGCTTGCGCTGTTGAAAAATCTGGAAACCATGACCCTGTCGCCTCCCGGGTAATGCTGCACTACCCGGCAGCAATGCTGCAGTTGATATGGTTTTTCTATGTTCGCACTGTACGAACGCAGGCGACATCTTAACCCAAAATTGCATTTTTGACACCGGCGGCGGCGTTCGGACCACCCGGCGACGACGCGCTGATTGCTTGATTGACAGTCCAACTGATGGTCCAGCCCGTTAAATATCTTGACTCTGGATGCATACCCGAAATGATGATTTTATAGTCGATGAGGAGGAATCGATGTCAGATATCGAATTGGCGAATGTCTCGAAGAGTTTCGGCAGTGTGAAAGTCATCGACGGTCTTTCGCTGGTGGTGAATTCGGGAGAGCTTGTCGTCTTCCTCGGCCCTTCCGGATCGGGCAAGTCGACGCTGCTTCGCATGATCGCCGGCCTCGAGACGATCGACAGCGGGACTCTTACCATCGGCGGCGAACGGAGCGAGCACCTCGCCCCCGGCCAGCGCGGCGTGGCGATGGTGTTCCAGAACTACGCGCTCTATCCGCATATGTCGGTGCGCGAGAACATGGCGTTCGGGCTCCAGAATATCGGCATGGCGGGCAGCGAGATAGAACGCCGTGTCAGGGATGCAGCCCGTACTCTGGAAATGGAGGAACTGCTGGAGCGACGTCCCGCACAGCTCTCGGGCGGGCAGCGGCAGCGCGTGGCGATCGGCCGCGCAATCGTAAAGGAGCCGAAGGCCTTCCTGTTCGATGAGCCGCTCTCCAATCTCGATGCGGCGTTGCGCGTGCGCACACGCGTTGAAATCGCGGAACTGCATCAGCGCATCAAGGTCACGATGATCTACGTCACGCATGACCAGACCGAAGCAATGACGCTTGCGGATCGCATCGTGGTGCTGAACGACCGGCAAATTGAACAGATCGGGACGCCGATGGAAATCTACTTGCGGCCCGCATCGCGTTTCGTTGCAGGCTTCGTCGGCAGTCCCGGAATGAACTTCCTGCAAGTTGAAGTGACGGAGAGCGACAATTCGGTCGCCCGGCTCGCCGACGGGACGGTGGTGCCTCTTCAAGTCGATCATCCCGGCTGCGGCTCGTACGAACTCGGCATCCGGCCGGAAGCCATACGCGTTGTCGTCGCCGGCGGCGGCGATCACGCCACGACCCGCGCCACGGCAGGCGTCGTGGAGAGGCTGGGCGAACGCACGCTTGTCTATTGCACCTTGCGTGACGGTAGCGAACTCGTCGCGCAGGACAGTGGTCGTTCACAGGTCGCGCCGGGCGACGAAATCGCACTGAGTTTCGACCCATCCGCAGTGCATCTCTTCGACCACAAGGGACTTGTCTATCACGCGCACTGAGCCGGGATCAGCCCTTGATCCCGGCTGAAAGCGTGATCGCCTCGGTGACCCTGCGCTGGAAAAGAAGATAGGCCAGCGCGACCGGAAAACCGGCCAGCACCGCGGCCGCCAGTTCGCTCGCATAATAGACGCCGAAACTGTCGTTGGTTTGGGTGATCCCCACCGTGATCGTCATCATGTCGGTCCTGGTAACCGCGAGGAACGGCCACAGGAAGGCGTTCCAGGCCCAGATGAACGTTACGATCGAAAGCGCGGCGGTCACTCCCCAGTTCATCGGAATGTAGACCTTGAAGAGGATTCGCCATTCGGAAGCATTGTCCATGATTGCGGCTTCGCGGAAATCAGTCGGCACCTGGTCGAAAAACTGCTTGTAGACGATGATGATGACCGGATGGATAAGCTGCGGCAGGATGATCCCGGCCCAGGAGTTCAGCAGGCCCATATTGGCCATCAGCACGAAGTGATTGATGATGAGAACCTGGGTCGGCACCATGAAACTGGCGAGGATCAGCCACCAGAGGGGGCGCCTGAGCGGAAATCGCAGCTGCGAGATCGCATAGCCTGCGAAGACCGAAGTGCCGACTGTCAGAACCGTGACGCCGATCGCGGTGGCGATCGAGTTCATGTACCAGTAGCCGATCTGGGTCTGCGTCAGGGCAAAGACATAGTGTTCGAACGTCAAATTATCCGGCCAAAGTTCGATATAGGCCCGCACGACTTCGTCGTCGGGTTTCAGGGAACTCACGATCCCCCAATAGATCGGAAACGCCCAGAGCACGGCGCAGATCACGGTGACGAGCGTGATCGCAAAACCAATGGCGTTGAAACGGTGGGGTGACGCCAGGTTCATTTGTTGCGGCTTCCTGAAAGCCGCATCAGCTGAAAGTTCAGGACTGAAACGACGATCACGATCAGAAACAGAACTACGGCTGCGGCGGCGGCGCGGCCGCCCTGGTCCCGCTCGAAGGCGCGCTGGAAAATGTAATAGACCATGACGAGATTGTCGTTCGGCCTGCCGCCGTCGGAAAACAGGTAAACCTGGTCGAAGATCTTCAGTTGAAGGATGAGTTGAATGGTCAGCACCAGCGAGGTCACAGGCCATAGCAGCGGCCAGGTCACCTTGCGAAAGGTTCGCCAGCGGCTGGCGTTGTCGAGCGAAGCCGCCTCGTAGATCTCCCGTGGAATGGCGCGCAAGCCGGCGAGGAACAAAAGGATCGAGAAGCCCGCCGTCCACCAGATCGTCACGAAGGCCACGGCGGGCATGAACCAGCCGGTTACCTTGAAGATCGGGACGCGGTCTATTCCAACCAGGTCGAATGCATGCATGGCGATGCCGAACTGGAAATTCAGCGTCCAGTCCCAGAGCCGGTAGACCACCGAAACCGGCAGGATGTAGGGAAGGAAAAAGAGCGCCAGGACCAGCGCCTGAAGGCGTCCTGACAGGCGGCTGACGCCGAGAGAGATCGCCAGCGCGATCATGGCGCCGGGGATCACCGTCAGCGCGACGAAATAGGCGGTGTTCCAGAGCGCCGTATTGAAGCGGCGATCGCCCGGCAACCGGCCATAATTGTCAGTTCCGAGAAAGTCGCCGGGGCCGATGAGCGGCGCATCGGTGAAGGAAAGATGGAAGAGCTGCGCCGTTGGATAAATGAAAATGAGCCCGTAGATCGCGACGAACGGCGCGATCAGCAAATAGGCGACCAGCGCTTCTTTCCTGGGATTGCGGATCAACTTCCTTCCCCTTGCGCCGAAAAATCAGGAGCGGCGCAAAGGCCGCTCCTGAGGGAGGACTTTACTGCATGTCGTTCAGTTCGTACTGGATTTCGTCGACGGCCTTGGCCGGCTCCATTTCTCCGTTGAGCGTCGGCACAAAATAGGTCGACATGACGTCGAAGATCGGACCGGCGATGCCTGCGAGAGGCGTCTTCGGATCGAAGATCATGTTCTCGGTCAGGCTCGAATAGGTGGCGTTTGGCTCCATCGTCTTGTACGCGTCTGACGCCGTTACCGGACCGTAGGCGGGAATATGACCCGCCGTCGCCCAGAACAGCGAGTTCTTCGATATCCAGCTCATCACCTCGAGCACGGCGTCGCGCTTCTCGGCGCTCATTTCCTTGCCCTTGTTTGCCGGGATAGCGAAGGCGTGGCTGTCAGCATAGGTCGCCGGATGGTCGAAGATCACTGGCAATTCGACGGCGCCCCATTCAAACAACTTCCCTTCCTTGTGCAGATCGACCATGGTTGGCACTTCCCACACGCCGTTGATCATCATCGCTGCGTCGCCCGTGGTGAAAAGCGCAACGGTCGCCGGATAGTCGGTATAGGTCGACTGCAAGCCCTCGTTCGTCCATTCCGCCAGGGTCGCGAGTGCGTTTTCCAGTTTCTTTTTGTTGTCGCCAGCCAGGAATTCGCCATCCGTCATCAGTTCGCCGTCCTGCTGGCCCATCAGCGAATAGATCGTGCGGAACATGAAATTGCCGTCCGCCGTCACGCTGCCGAGAGGGAATTTTACGGCGCCGGTTTCCTTCAGCGCCTGCAACATGGCGGTAAAGTCTTCACGACTGCCCATGCCCTTCGGCGTTCCGTCTTCGGTCAGAAGACCTGCTTCGCCAAGCACGTCCTTGTTGTAGTAAAGGACGATCGGATGGGTGTCGATCGGCACCGCATATTGCTTGTCGTCGATGGTGACGGCGTTCCAGGTCGCATCCGCGTAGTCGTCTTTCGACAGCCCCATCTTCTTCCAGTCCGCGGGCGTAATCTCCTGCAGGAGGCCCTGCTTGACGGCAAGCGGAATGCGGCTGGCGTGATATGTCATGATATCAGGCGCCTCACCGACAGCGACTGACGTCTGCACCTTTGCGTAGAAGGGAACGCCCCACTCCAGGGTCGTGGCGTCGATCGAGATCTGTCCTTCGTGGGCGGCGTTGAAATCCGAGATCATCTGCTTCATGCGCACGCCGTCGCCGCCGGCGAGGAAATCCCACCAGACAACGGTTTCCTGCGCCTGGGCCGAGGTCGTCATCAACGCCACGGCGACCAGCGCAGTCTTTGCAATAATGCCATTTTTAAACATCTGCTTCTTCCTCCCTGCGTATGCGGCCCTGCGGGCCGCGGTAAAGTCGTTACTAGAGCCGGACCCTGATCATCGAATAGGAATGCGCTGGCGCGGAAACCACAAGCTTGCCGCCCGAGATGAAAGCTCCTCTCTTCGTCTCGGGCTTTACGGCGTCCGGATTCGTCTCTGTGTTCGTCGCCTCCAGATCGTCATGCTTTATCAGCGTGTGCTCGACCAACTTCGCCTCCCCGAAGCCTTCGATCGAAATGGTAATATCCATCGGTTCCCCGCCGTTGCGGTTGACGGCGAAAAAGGTCAGCGTGCCCGCATCGCCGTCGTGGACGCCGGCAATGTCCAGGTAGTCCACGCCATTGGCTATGTCGGCGTCATAGGACGGGCAGTCGACGTCGAGCCGCAGCGCCGCGCCGCGCCCGTAAAGCGAGGCGAACTGGAAAGGATAATAGATGGTCTGCTTCCACGCGGCGCCGCCCGGCGCGGTCATGATCGGCGCAATGACGTTTACAAGCTGGGCTATGCAGGCAATGCGAACGATATCAGAACGCCGGATGAAAGTGTTGAGTATGCAGCCGACCTGAAGCACGTCCTCGAAATTGTAGACATCCTCAAGCAGCGCAGGAGCATGAGGCCAGCCCCATTCCTTCATGCGTTTGGCGTCATTCTTTCGCTCGTGGTACCAGACGTTCCATTCGTCAAATGAAATCCTGACGTCGTTTGTGGCGCGCCGCTTCGCCTTGACGTAATCGATGACGCCGCCGACCGTGCCGATATACCGGTCGAGTTTTTCGGGCATCGCAAGAAATTCCGAAGTGTTCTTTTCGTAGTTCTCGAAATACATGTGCAGCGAGATGTAATCGACCTGTTCGTAGGTGCTTTCCAGCACGGTCGCTTCCCATTGCGGGTAGCTGACCATGTCGGAATGCGAAGAGCCGCACACCACGAGTTCGAGTTTGTCGTCAAAGGCGCGCAACGCCTTGGCTGTCTCGTTGGCGAGATGACCGTACTCGGCGGCGCTCTTGTGACCGACCTGCCATGGGCCGTCCATCTCGTTGCCCAGGCACCATAGCCTCACGTTCCAGGGGTCTGCGCGGCCGTTCCTCTTTCGAAGGTCGGACCAGTAGCTGCCGCCCGGATGGTTGACGTATTCGACGAAGTTGCGGGCTGCGTCCAGACCACGGGATCCGAGATTGACGGCCAGCATCATTTCGGTGTTGGCGGCTTGCGCCCATTCTGCAAATTCATGGATGCCGACATGGTTCGATTCAGACGTGTGCCATGCCAGATCCAGCCGGGTCGGACGCTCCTCCTTCGGACCAATGCCGTCTTCCCAGTTGTAGGCGGAAACGAAGTTGCCGCCCGGGTAGCGACATATCGGCGTGTCGAGGTCGCGAACCAGATCGATAACATCGCGGCGCATGCCGTTTTCGTCCGCGGTCGGGTGATCGGGTTCGTAGATGCCGGTGTAAACGGCGCGTCCCAGATGTTCGAGAAACGATCCGTAGAGGCGCCTGTCGATATCCGCGATCACATAGCGCGCATGCGCAGTGACGTGTGCCTCCACGTCGCTCCTCCCATATTTAAAACGCATTTTCCGGTTTATACCGGATATGATGTTATAATAAGCGCCGGGAGATGTGGTTCGTCAAGCCAATTTCGTAAAATTGCTCGATCAGGTTGCAATACGCAGTACGATGTCCTGGTCGTAATTGCCGAATCCCCTGCCGAAAATGTTCATGCCGCCAGGGTGTTCGGCGTCTTCCTTCACGCCGATGCGCATGCGAATGGAGTGGTGCTTGTCGATCATCAGGTCGTCCAGGGTTACGTCTGAAATCCGCACGCCGTCGATATAGCTGCCGCTGCCGTTGATTCGCCAGTTCTTCAGTTTGCCGTATTGTGAGCCGGCGAGTTTCCACCAGTTGGGCGTATAGACGCCGCGCTTGTCTCCGAAGTCGCCCGGCGAAGTCCATGTTCCGATATCGACCCCGTTGACCTGGAGGAAAATGTCGGAAGGCCAATCCGCCGCCGTGCCGGGCACCTCGGAGCTCAGCTCCATTGAGAATTCCAGCGCTGTCGGCCTGGTGCGATTGAGCTTGGTGTTGTTGGGAAACTGGTATTCGACATAACCTCTGGTGAACCAGAGAAGTCCTGCTTTCATGCGGTCCGGCTCAAGAAATGTATTCGGCACATCAAGCAGCCCGATGACGCCATCGGCCGAGCAAAGTCCGCACGGTCCCGCCACCTCGCAAGTGGTATAGAGACCGAGCGGCATCGAAACCTCAATGGTGCCGTCGTCCGCCTCCGGAAGTGGATCGCGAAATCCCACCAGGATTTCTGTGAAAGCCGTCCGGCAGACCTTCTGACTGCCCTTGCGCGCCTTGCGGCTTTCGGTCGTCACGAGGCCCGCATCCTCCAGAACCTGCAGGTTGGAGGAGACCGTCGACTGGGGAAGTCCCAGCTTCTCGGCAATCTGGTTGACGTTCTTTTCCTCGCCATCCCGGAGGAGCTTGAGAATCGAGACGCGCACCTCGCTCGCGAGGCCCCGGATGAGGTCCGGCCGCTCCGATGGATCTACTACAAGGACTTTTCCGCTCATGTCTGGCCCGTTTGATACGCAACAGAATGATGCATATCAGCATACCTGATACAAATAAAGCGTCGGCAACTTGCGTGATTTGGCGCCAGGCCTCACGTTCACAAGGATTTAGACTGCTGTATCGTCCGCCATTAAGAAAACAGGAGATCTTCATTCTCCATCGCGGTTCCCGCGGCCATTTCCAGCTGTTTCTGGCGAGATGTCCCCTCGGCGACGCTCGGACGCCGATTGTCGCATTGCCTATCGCCGCGATTTCCACTAAGCGCTTTCAACCATGACCGCGCAATTCGCCAAACGGGACATCAAGCTGCCGGCAATGTTGATTGCCGTCGCCAGCATCGTTTTCCTGCTGGCCTGGCCGATGCTGCCGCGCACGGTTCTTGTCACGAACAATGGCGAGGTCGCGGATCTTTCAGCCTATGTGCTGCCCGACGGCTCGCTGCCGTTTCTCTGCGCGGCAACCGGCGGCGACGATCCCGCTGGCGGGTACCGTGCGCATTGTCCGCTCTGCACACTGTCGAAAATCCTCGGTCCGCCGTCCCGCGAACCGGCGATCCTGCGCGTGGCGCGCTTTGCTCCCGTTGCGCCTCCGCTCTACATCGAACCGCAAATTTCAACCCGTGTCGTCCCCGGCCTGGGTTCCCGAGCGCCGCCCTCCATCGTCTGATTGACGAAGACAGGGCTCCGGCCCGTCCAGCGTCACCCGAATTTCCTGCAAACTTTTAAAAAGGACATTGCTGCCGATGCGCCGCATGCGCATGCAGCATGGAGGTACAAGATGAAATTGACAAAATCCGCCATGGCGTTCACCGCCGCCCTTTTCGCCCCGACCATGGTCGCCTCTCTCGCCCCCTCGCTGGCCCATGCCCACGCCACGCTCGAGCAGGGTCAGGCGTCTATCAACAGCTACTACAAGGCGGTGATGCGCATCCCACACGGATGCGACGGCCAGGCGACCCTGAAAGTCCGCATCACGGTTCCTGAAGGCATGGTTAGCGCAAAACCGATGCCCAAACCCGGCTGGGAACTGGAAACCGTCAAGGGCGACTACGAAAACACCTACACCCTTCACGGAAGGGAGATCACGTCCGGCGTGAAGGAAATCGTCTGGACCGGCCAGCTTGAGGACGATCACTACGACGAGTTCGTCTTCCAAGCACGGCTTGCAGACACGCTGCCTGTCGGTGAAACAGTCTACATCCCCACCGTCCAGGAATGCATGAAGGGCGAAGTGGCCTGGATCGAGATCCCGGCGGAAGGCCAGGATCCGCATGCGCTGGCGCATCCGGCTCCGGGTCTGAAAATCGCAGCGGCGGAAGGCGGTGATGGACATGGCGCCGGCCACGACCATGGCGCCTCGCATGGAGATCACGGCATGGAGATCATCAAGGTCGGCGATCTGGAAATCGACCAGCCCTATGCCCGCGCCGCGCCGCCCAACGCGCCGGTTTCCGCCGGATACATGGTCATCAGGAACACCGGCGCCGAAGGCGATCGTCTCGTCGGCGGATCTGTAGACTTCGCCGATCATCTTGAGGTCCATGAAATGAAGATGGACGGCGACGTCATGAAGATGCGCGAACTCTCCGACGGCCTGGAAATCCCGGCCGGCGGCGAGGTCGTGCTCAAACCCGGCGGCTTCCACATCATGTTCATGAAGATGAAGGAGCAGCTCAAGCCCGGCGAAACCCGTAAGGTCACGCTTGAATTCGAGAAGGCCGGAACCGTCGAACTGGAATTGCCGGTTCGCGACATGAAGGGCGGTCACGGATCGCACGACCATTCCGGTCACTCGAAGTCGAACTGACGGGCCTCGCGCCTGAGCGATGGCGAGGAGACCGCTACTGCGCCTCCACGCCCACGCGACTGGCGAAAGTTCAAATCGCCCGGGCGTATTTCTCGACAAAGGCTTCCGCGTCAAGCGCGCGGAAGTCGGCCAGCGCCGCATGCAGCCGGTCGTGGCTCCAGTCCCACCAGGCGAGCGCTTCCATCGCCGCGCCCGTGGCGGCTGAAAACCGCTCCCGGATCAGCTTCGCCGGCACCCCGCCGACAATCGTGTAAGGCGCAACATCCTTTGAAACGACGGCTCCAGCGCCCACTACAGCGCCATTTCCGACGGTGACGCCCGGCAGCAAGGTTGCGCCGTGGCCAAGCCAGACATCATGACCCACTGTCACGGAGTTCTCGCGTCGCCAGTTGAAGAAGTCCTGCTCGTGCTCGGCGCCTTCGAAATAGTCGCCGGCCCGATAGGTGAAATGGTGCAGCGTCGCGCGCCAGGTCGGGTGATTGGTGGCGTTGATGCGCACATGGCTTGCAATATTAACGAATTTTCCGATGGTGGCGCTCCAGATTTCGCTGTCGCGCATCACGTAGGAATAGTCGCCCATCTCGCATTCTGCGATCTGGCAGCGTTCGTCCACTTCCGTATAGCGGCCAAACGTGCTGTCGCGCACCCGGGCGGTTTCGTGGATCAGCGGTTCAACCGACAGTTTTTTCATCAGGCCGCCTCGCCCACGGCGCGGAACTCGCTGACGTCGATCGTGCGATCGGCCACTGCGGCGCGCACTTCGGCGTCGTGGAAGATGCCGAGGAGCGCTACGCCAGCTTCCTTCTTGGCGCGGATGAGGTCAATAACGACGGCCCGGTTCGCCGCGTCCAGCGACGCCGTCGGCTCGTCCAGCAGCAGCACCGGGTGGCTGGTGATGAAACCACGGGCGATGTTGACGCGCTGCTGCTCGCCGCCGGAGAAGGTCGCCGGCGGAAGCGACCAGAGGCGTTCCGGCAGATTGAGTTGCGCCAGCAGTTCACGCGCCCTTGTCATCGCCGCATCCTGCGATGCGCGCTGGGCGATCAGCGGCTCGGCTACCACATCGACGGCTGCGACGCGCGGCACCGTGCGCAGAAACTGGCTGACATAGCCGATCACGTCGCGTCGCAAGGCCAACACCATGCGCGGATCGGCGCTGGCGATATCGACGGTGCGATCGCCATGCGTGATCAGGATCTGCCCCTCGTTCACGCTGTAGTTGCCATAGAGCATCTTGAGAATGGAGCTCTTGCCGACGCCCGACGGCCCGCCCAGCACGACGCATTCGCCGGCGGCGACGGAAAAATTGACGTTGTCCACCACCGGCAGTTTCACGCCGCTGCGCAGATGCATGGTGAAACTCTTGGAAACTTCCGAAACAACCAAAGGGGTAGCCATGTTTCTAAACCTGCAGAATGGAGGAAACGAGGAGTTGGGTGTATGGCTCCTGCGGATCGTCGAGCACGCGATCCGTCAGCCCGTGTTCGATCACGTGGCCGTCCTTCATCACCAGCATGCGATGGGACAGAAGCCGCGCCACGGCGAGATCGTGGGTCACGACGATCGCCGAAAGGCCGAGATCGGCGACCAGCGAGCGCACCAGGTCGAGAAGGCGCGCCTGCACGGAGACGTCCAGGCCACCAGTCGGCTCGTCCATGAAAACCAGCCGCGGTCCGGTCACCAGATTGCGGGCGATCTGCAGGCGCTGGCGCATGCCGCCCGAAAAATCCCGCGGCTGATCGTCGATGCGATCGACGTCGATCTCGACCCGGCCCAGCCAGTCGCCGGCGGCGGCGCGGATCTTTCCGTAGTGGCGATCGCCGACCGCCATCAGCCGTTCGCCGACATTGGCGCCGGCCGAAACCGTCATGCGCAGGCCATCGGCCGGGTTCTGGTGGACGAAACCCCAGTCGGTGCGCATCAAAAGCCGCCGCTCGGCCTCGCCCATACGGTAGAGATCGCGCATCTGACCGTCGCGCATGCGGTATTCCACCGTTCCCGAAGTCGGCGGCAGCCGCGTTGAAATGCAGTTGAGCAGCGTCGTCTTGCCAGAGCCGGATTCGCCGACAACCGCCAGCACTTCGCCCGGCCACAGCGAAAAGGTCACCTCATCGCAGCCGATCCGGCCGCCATAATATTTCGTAACCGCGTTGACGCGCAACAGGGGCTGGTCGCTCATGAGTGCATCTCCGGGGCTTCTGCGGCAAGCGGTCCGCGATGGCCTTCCTCGCGGCGCTTCTCGCAATGATCAGTGTCGGAACAGACGAACATGCGCCCGCCCTTGTCGTCGAGGATCACCTCGTCCAGATAGACGCCTTCCGCGCCGCACAGCGCGCAGGGCTGGTCGAATTTCTGGACCTCGAACGGATGGTCCTCGAAATCGAGGCTGACGACCTCCGTATGGGGCGGCAGCGCGTAAATCCGCTTCTCGCGCCCCGCGCCGAAAAGCTGCAGCGCCTCCGACATATGCATCTTCGGATTGTCGAATTTCGGCGTCGGCGACGGGTCCATCACGTAGCGCCCCTCCACCTTCACCGGATAGGCGTAGGTCGTGGCGATATGCCCATTGCGCGCGATGTCCTCGTAGAGCTTCACATGCATGAGGCCGTATTCCTCGAGCGCATGCATCTTGCGCGTCTCGGTCTCGCGCGGCTCCAGATAGCGCAGCGGTTCGGGGATCGGCACCTGGTAGACCAGCACCTGTCCCTTTCTTAAGGTTTCTTCCGGAATGCGGTGCCGGGTCTGGATCACCGTCGCGTCCTTCGTGTGGGTGGTCACGGCGACATTCGCAACGCGTTGGAAAAAGGCGCGGATCGAGACGGCGTTCGTTGTGTCGTCGGCGCCCTGGTCGATGACCTTCAGGACGTCGTCCGGTCCGAGGATGGCGGCCGTGACCTGCACGCCGCCAGTGCCCCAGCCATAGGGCATCGGCATTTCACGGCTTGCGAATGGCGCCTGATATCCGGGAATGGCGATCGCTTTCAGGATCGCGCGCCGGATCATGCGCTTCGTCTGTTCGTCAAGATAGGCGAAATTGTAGGTCGCCATGTCGGTCTGCTGCATGGTCATTCGGCCGCCTCCAGCGTGTCGCCGCCGTTTCCTTCCCGCTTTTTCTGGTTTTCCTCGTATTCCGCGCGCATGCGCCGCACGAGATCCAGTTCGGCCTGGAAGTCGACATAGTGTGGCAATTTCAGATGCTCGACGAAGCCTGTCGCCTGAACATTGTCCGAGTGGGAAATCACGAATTCCTCGTCCTGCGCCGGCGCGACGATATCCTCGCCCAGCTCTTCGGCGCGCAGAGCGCGGTCAACCAGCGACATCGCCATCGCCTTGCGCTCGCTCTGGCCGAAGACCAGCCCGTAGCCGCGGGTAAATTGCGGCGGAGATTTCGCCGACCCCTTGAACTGGGTCACCATCTGGCATTCCGTCACCTGGATTTCGCCGAGACTGACTGCAAATCCCAGTTCGGGAACGTCAAGCAGCACCTCCACCTCGCCAATGCGGATCTCCCCGGTAAAGGGGTGCGTGCGGGCGTAGCCGCGCTGGGTCGAATAGCCGAGCGCCAGCAGAAAGCCTTCGTCGCCGCGCGCCAGCGCCTGGAGCCTTATGTCGCGTTCCATCGGAAACTCCATCGGCTCACGGGTCAGGTCGCCGGTGCGGTGATCGTCCGGCAATTCGCCATCGCTTTCGATCAAGCCTTCATCAGCGAGGATTTCTGAAACACGCGGCGTGCGGCCGGTCTCGGCCTCCGCTGCAATTCCTTCTTCCACCTCCCCGTCCGTCATCAGATCGGGATCGAGAAGCCTATGCGTGTAGTCGAAGGTCGGACCCAGAAGCTGCCCGCCGGGGAGGTCCTTGTAGGTCGCGGAAATCCGACGCTCGATGCGCATCTCCGACGTGTCGATCGGCTCGCTGTAGCCGAAGCGCGGCAGGGTCGTGCGATATGCTCTGAGAAGGAAGATCGCCTCGATCATGTCGCCGCGCGCCTGCTTCATGGCGAGAGCCGCCAGTTCGCGGTCGTAGAGCGAAGCCTCGCTCATGATCCGGTCGACGCCGAGCGCGAGCTGTTCGACGATCTGATCCAGGCTGACTGCGGGCACCGACCGGTCGCCGCGCCGTCTGTCAGCGAGCAACCGATGGGCGTTGTTGATGGCTTTCTCGCCGCCTTTCACTGCGACATACATGTCAACTGGCCTCCTTCACGTTGGCGAGCGCTTCCACCCGGGTGGTTCGCGGCAGACCGATAATCGCATCCGGGCCGGCAAGCACGAGATCGACACCGCGCGGAAACTTGCCGCCGTTCGCCTTCCAGAGCGCCGGAAAGGCGTCCGGCAACCCGGTGGGCCGGATAACTGCTCGGTCCTTGATGCCCGGTCCCGTCAACTCGAGCGCCGGACCGCCCTGCAGCGACGGCAGTTGCACGATGAGGGTGGTGGAGCGATCGGGATATTCCTGAGTGCCTTGCGCGAAATTTTCGAAGGAAGAAATGTGTCCGGGATCGGCGAGGATCGCGAAATGCGCGTCCAGCGCCTGATCCGTCAGCGGCGCTGATGTATGGAAGGCGAGCCACGACCGCGCCTTTTCTTCCCGTGCGATGAAAGGCCCCAGCCAGATGACGGTGTCGTGGTCGAACAGGGTCGCCGCAAGCGCGCCTGCGACCGCCGTTAGCGGCGCGGGCGGCGCAACATTCGTCTCGATCGCGTGAAGCACGCCGGGATTTGCCATCGCGTTCATCAGCTGGCGGAAGACCGCCTGCGCCTCGAAAACCGGATTGGCGAAGCCGCCGGTGATCGCCTGCGCCGCATTCCTCTGTGTCGCCGGCATCAGTCTTCTCCCCTGACCATCGTGAAGAAATCCACCTTGGTGGCGGCCGCTTCGGCGGCCCGGCTTTCATTGCGGGCCTGCACGCGCCGGCGCACCGGCGCAAGCACCGCGTCCTCGACGTCGTCACGGGTCTGCTCGTCCTGCCACAGCGCATCGAAGATCGCCGCATACCGGACCTTGCCTTTCGACGTGCCCAGCGCATAGGCGTGGCCCACCTGCCCCGTCGACAATCGCACCGTGGCGCGGGTCACCGTCGCCTCGCCGAAATTGAATGGGGATCCGCCGCCGCCGATCCGTCCTCTCAGCATGACGAGCCCGGTTTCCGGCCCTCTGACCGGCTCAACCTCGGGCTTGTCCCGCCAGTCGCTCCAGGCCGCCTCGAGCTCCGCCTGCGTGGCCCGGGCGAGAACAGCCATCGCCTCGCCTCTCGATGTTTCATCAATTGCAGTTTCGCTGGCCGCCATGTTTTCCTGCTTTGCCATGTCAACACTCAACCTGTCTATTCATCTAGACAACTAGACATTCAATGTGTATAGCAGATAGCGACAGAGGATGACAGCCTTGTGACAACCGATACGATTGAGCGGCGCAGCGGCATTTCGGTTTGGCGACAGATCGCCGACCGGATACGCATGGCGATCAGCGCCGGCGAATTCGACGACACCGGCGCCCTGCCCGGCGAAATGGCGCTGGCGCGGCGATTTCAGGTCAACCGGCATACGGTGAGAAGCGCTATCGCCGCGCTGGCGAACGAAGGTGTGCTTCGCGTGGAACAGGGTCGCGGCACCTTCATCGTAAGGCGATCGCGCCTGAAATACCCGATCGGACGTCGCACGCGTTTCACCGAGGGGTTGGCCGGTCAGGCGCGCGCCCTCGAGGCGCGGTTGAAAGCCGTCCAGAGAAATCCCGCCGACGCTGAAGTCGCCCGCGCGCTGGAGCTCGAAACCGGAGCGCCGGTCATCTGCCTTGAAACCCTGCATTACGCCGACGGCATCCCTGTTTCGTCAGCCCGCAACTGGTTCGACGCAGAGCGCTTTCCGGATATCGGCGATCTCTATCGGGAACTCGGCTCCGTCACCGCCTGCCTCAAACGCCTCGGCGTCGCCGACTATGTGCGCATTTCGACGCGCGTTTCAGCGCATCACGCCGAGCCGGAACTGCTCGACGAGCTCAATCTTTCCGCCGGCGCAGTCGTATTGAAGACGGAAGGCGTCAACGCCGAAATGGACGGAAGACGGCTCGAATATTCAGTCACCTGCTTCGCCGCTGACCGCATAGAACTCGACATCGACCACACTGCGCGCCAGTTCAGCAACTAACGCTCGCCCCAGGCGTCGAAATCCTTCGTCGCCATCATAACGCATTGCGTTATATAACGCTATGCGTTATCTAGGTTCATGATCCGGAATTTCGCTGATTCTGAAACGGAATTGATCTGGTCAGGACGGCGAAGCCGCAAACTGCCGCCGGACATTCAATCGGTGGCGTTACGCAAACTGCGGTTGCTCAATCAGGCGAGAGTGTTGCAGGACATGCGCGCGCCACCTGGAAACCGTCTCGAAGCCCTCAAGGGCGCGCGAGAGGGGCAGCACAGCATCCGTATCAACAACCAGTGGCGTATCTGCTTCGAATGGCAGGACGGAGGACCAACGAATGTCGAAATCGTCGCCTACCACGACTGAGTTTCTGCCGAACCCACACCCCGGCGAGATCCTGCTGGAGGAGTTCCTGAAGCCACTTGGCCTCAGTCAGAACGCGATCGCGCGCGCCCTTCATGTTCCGCCGCGCAGAATCAATGAGATCGTCCTTGGCAAGCGCGCCGTCACAGCCGACACTGATCTTCGTCTCGCGCGCTATTTCGGCATGTCGGAAGGTTTCTTCCTCGGTCTGCAGACGGATTACGAACTGATGGAGCGCCGCCGGGAAATCGAAGCCGATCTGGACACGATCGAACCAAGAGCCGCCTGATCAAGTAGGCTTAGCTCCGGTCTTTTAGATGTGAATCAAGCCGGAAACTCTCCGGCAGCTCCGGCGTCCCACCCGTTGCAAGGTCGATCACGCATTCGGCCATCTTGTGCGCAATGCCGAAGGTGATCTTGAAACCGCCTGTCGCCACAATGATCTCCGGATGGTCCGGGAGCACGCCGATCATCGGGTTGCGGCCGACGGCGCGCGGACGCAGGCCCGCCCAATGCTCGATCACCGGCGCATCGGCGATCGCCGGACAAAGCCGCCGCGCCTTGTCGAGCACCTCATCGAGCGCCGCATCCGTGGAAAAAGGCGCGTCGAACCGCTGCTCGCTGGTGCTGCCGACCGCCACCCGGCCGCCGTCATGCACGATGACATAGGTGCCGTCGTGGAAAACCAGCGGAAGATCGTCGTCAAGCTCCGCCGCAAGCAACGCCGCCTGTCCCTTGACCGGCCGGCCGTAGGAAGCAGCGTCGCCGCCCAGCAGTTGGCCGAGGATCGGGAAGGTCTCGTATCCCGCCGACAGCACTGTCCGACCCGCCATGATCCGTTTGCCGCCCGATGTTTCGACCACGCCGTCGGCGCAGGTCGCAAAGGCCTCGCCCTCGATGATCCGGACGCGGCTCTCGATGCTCCGGCGCAGCGCCGCCAGATAGGATCGCGGATCAATGCGCGCCGCCAGCGTATCGATGACAAGCCCGAGCGGCATGGCGTCCGCCGCCGGCCAGCCCTCGCGCGGAGGCCGCTCGACGATGTCCCAAGCAAAGCCGGTTTCCGGCGTTTTCCAGTTCTGACGCGCCGCGGCGGTCTGTTTGGCGGCGATGTCGGCGAAGCTTTCCTTCCAAAGCGGCATCAGACGGCCGCAACGGCGATAGCCGCAGTCGAGCCCGGTCTCCTCCTCGATTGGGCGCACGAGGCCGGGAAGCGACGTAAGGGCTTCAAACTGGAATCTTTTCTTGGCGTCCCAGCGTTCCGGCAGATGCGGAATGAGCGCGCCGAGCAGCCCGCCGCTGGCGCCTGAACCGACGCGATCTTTCTCGATCAGGATCGCATCGAGCCCCTTCAGGGCGGCGTGGCGCGCGATCCACAGACCGAAAACACCGCCGCCAACAACCAGCAGATCGCATGACAAGTCGGCTGTTCGGGGACTATAGGTGCGGGGCGCAGTCATGAGAGGCAGATCAGTGGGCAATAGCGAAAGCAACAGGGGGCTGGAATGGCATGCAGGTGATATGCCCTACTCAACCCGCTTTGGCGACCATTTTTACGCCCGCAGCGACGGCCGCGCGGAGTGCGCCCATGTCTTCATCGCCGGCAACGGACTGCCGGATCGCTGGCGCGGGCGCGACACATTCACAATCGCCGAACTCGGCTTCGGCACGGGCCTGAACTTTCTGGAGACCTGGCGGCAATGGCGCGAGCACCGCCTTCCCGCGGCGCGTCTGCGCTTCGTCAGCTTCGAGGCCTTTCCCATGCGCGCCGCCGAGATGCGTCGCGCGCTCGGACCCTGGCCACAGCTCGAACCGCTCGCCGACGCCCTCGCCCGCGCCTGGCCAAACGATCCGCCGGACACGATCGCGCAGGATTTCAACGATGGCGTTCGTCTCGAAGTCCATGTCGGAGACGCCCTTCATCGGGTTTGCAACTGGCGGGAATCAGCAGACGCCTGGTATCTCGACGGCTTTGCGCCGGCGCGCAATCCGGAGATGTGGTCGCCGGAGCTGATGCAGTCCGTTTTCGATCACACTGTCGCCGGTGGCGGCTTCGCCACCTATTCCGCGGCGGGCTGGGTCCGCCGCAATCTTGCGGCGGCCGGATTTCAGGTAACGAAGCAACCCGGCTTCGCCGGAAAACGCGACATGAGCGTCGGCGTCCGCCAGGATTAGCCCGGCGTCATGCCGCGCAGGCGTTCGGAGCGGCGGCGCAGCAGTTCGAGCGTCGTGAGCAGCGCAATGGATATTGCCACCAGCAGCGTTGCGACCGCGAGGATCGTCGGCGATATCTGCTCTCGAAGTCCGGTAAACATCTGCCATGGCAGCGTCTTTTGCGCCGCCGATCCAAGGAACAGGACGACCACCACCTCGTCGAAGGAGGTGATGAAGGCGAACAGCGCGCCGGAGACGACGCCCGGCAGGATCAGCGGCATCTGAACCTTGAAGAAGGTGGTCACCGGATTGGCGCCGAGATTGGCCGCCGCCCGCACGAGGCTCTGGTCGAAACCGACAAGGGTGGCCGTCACCGTAATGATGACGAACGGTGTGCCCAGCGCCGCATGCGCCAGAACGACGCCCCAATAGGTGCCCTGCAGGCCGATGCGGGAATAGAAGAAATACATTCCGGCCGCCGAAATGATCAGCGGCACGATCATCGGCGAAATCAGCAAAGCCATGACGGCAGAACGGAAAGGCATGTTGGATTGAGACAGGCCGATGGCGGCGAGCGTGCCGAATGCGGTGGCGAAGATAGTCGCAACCGGAGCGATCGAAAACGAGTTCCACATCGCGGACTGCCAGTCCGGATTGGTGAAAAAGTCGCGATAATGCTTGAGCGAATAGCCTTCCGGGTCCAGCGCCAGCATTTTCGGCGTGAAGGTGAAGAAATCCTCCGCGTTGAAGGACAGCGGAATAATGATCAGAACCGGGAAGATCAGGAAGAAGAAGATCAGCCCGCAAATGACCCGGAACGAGTAGAACCAGGCGCGTTGTCCGGCGGAAGCATAGGGCGGAAGTGCGGAAGCCATGATCTATCCCAGTTTAACGTTGTCGATGCCGACGATCCGGTCGTACAGCCAGTAGAGAACCAGAACCACGGTCAGCAGGATCACGCCGAGCGCCGCCGCCAGTCCCCAGTTGAGCGAAGACGAGATGTGATATGCGATCCGGTTCGAGATGAATATCCCGGAGGTGCCGCCGACCAGTTCCGGCGTAATGTAGTAACCGATCGACAGGATGAAGACGAGAATACTGCCGGCGCCGATACCCGGTATCGTCTGCGGGAAATAGACCCGCCAGAAGGCGTACCAGTCGGAAGCGCCCATGCTTTTGGCGGCCCGCATATAGGTCGGCGAAATCGTTTTCATCACCGAGAACAGCGGCAATATCATGAAGGGCAGCAGGATATGCGTCATCGCAATCACCGTGCCCGTCTGGTTGTTGATCAGCTCCAGTCGCGAATCGTCGGCGACAAGGCCGATCCACACCAGTGTGTCGTTGATCACGCCTTGCTGCTGCAGGAGCACCTTCCAGGCCGATGTGCGCACGAGAAGCGACGTCCAGAACGGCAGCAGCACCAGGATCATCAACAGGTTCGACGTTCGCATCGGCAGGTTGGACAAGAGGAAGGCGATCGGATAGCCGAGCAGAATGCACATCACCGTGATGGTCACGGACAAAAGCATGGTCCGCCAGAACAGGAACAGGTAGATGCGTTCGTCGGACGGCTTGAACTGGAGCCCGTCTTCCGGCGTCCGCTCGGCGTCGACAGCCGCGAGGAAATAGCCTGCCGTGACCGGCGAACTGAACTGCTTGATCACCTGCCAGGTCTTGGGCGTTCCCCAGTCTTCGTCAATATCGATGAACTGTTCGGTATAGTTGCCTTCGTCCATGCGCTTGACGCGCCGGCCCGTTTTACGAAACAGGCTGGACATGCCCGGGTTCTCGTAATTCAGGCGCGATCCGAGACGCGTATGGGTCTTTTGCTCGGCGGCGATCTTGAGGTCGCGCGCCAGCGCTGTGAACACGTCCTCATTCGGGATTTCACCCGAACTCTCATCCCAGGCTTCCAGCGCCACCACGGTCTCGGGCAGTGTTTCGGAAACGATGTCGTTTTCCACCGAACGATAGAGCATATCGGCGATCGGCGCGGTGAAGGTGATGAGAATGAATAACAATAGCGGCGTAACGAGCAGGAATGCGCGCAATTTCTGGCGGCGCGTGGCGCGCGCTATACTGACCTTCAGCGGGACTCCGTCCTGGGTCGTCAGCACTGGGCTTGTCTCTGCCGTATCCGTCATCGTTCCGCCTGAAATCTCTAAAATTCCGATAGGAGAGAGGACGGGGAAGCCCCCGTCCTCCATTGGTCAGTTTACTGGGTCAACCAGGCCTGGAACTTCGCATCCAGATCGTCGCGATTGTCAGCCCACCATTCGTAGTTATAGAGGAAGGTGTTCTTCGCGTTGTTCGGATCGGTCGGCATATGCGGAGCCATTTCGATACCGAGATCGGCGTGCTTGCCGACGAGCGGAGCGGAAGACTTGCGGGCCGGACCGTACGAGATGTACTTGGCCTGGTCGGCAAGGCGCTGCGTGTCGGTTGCGAAGTAGATGTAGTCCATGGCTGCTTTCAGACGATCTTCCGGCAGGCCGGCGGGAATGATCCAGCCGTCCAGGTCGAACACCTGTGCGTCCCAGAGCATGGCGACCGGCTGATCCTGCTCCTCGATGACCGAGAACAGACGACCGTTGTAGGTCGAGCCCATGACGACTTCGCCGTCGGCCAGAAGCTGTGGCGTTTCGGCGCCGGCCGACCACCAGATGACATCGTCCTTGATGGTGTCGAGCTTGGCCAGAGCCTGGTCGACGCCTTCCGGCGTAGACAGCACGTCATAGATATCTTCCTTCGCAACGCCGTCGCAAAGCAGAGCCCATTCGACGTTGTTGATCGGACGCTTTTCAAGCGAACGCTTGCCCGGATACTTCTCCGTGTCGAAAACCGCGCAAATGTCCGTCGGCGGCTCGTCGCCAACCTTGTCCGTGCGGTAGCCGAAGGTCGTCGAATAGACGATCTGCGGAATGAAGCACTCGGAAACCAGCAGGTCGCCGAAGTCTTCGGAAGCAGGCGTGCCGTCCGGAGCCGGAGCCAGATCCTTGTCCGGGTCGATCTCGACAGCCAGGCCTTCGTCGCAGAGACGGATGGCGTCGGATGCGACGACGTCAACAACGTCCCAGGTCACATTGCCGGCTTCGTTCATGGCGCGCAATTTGGCGACCGCCTCGTTGGACGATTCGTCGTTGATGATGTTCACATCCGGATGCATTGCCATGTAGGGCTTGTGATAGGCGTTGTTCTGGGAATCGGAATATGCGCCGCCCCAGGATACGATCGTCATATCCTCTGCAAATGCCGCAGGAACGCTCATTGTGAGCGCCGTCGCGGCGATCAGAAGAGATTTGAGTTTCATTTTATGCTCCCTTTTTGGAATTGGTCCGGGCTGTGGGTGCTCCGGACGCATACACGGGCATTGATTTTTCCCAATGCCCAACTTGTGGCCATGCAAATGGCCTAACCGACCGGATCGAGCGCTTTGCAATCACGCGCATACCAGCCGATGTTGATATCCTGGCCCTCGGAGAGCTTGCGCTCGCCGGACCGGTTGCGAACCTTGACGATGAATTCATCATTGCCGGCAACCTTCATCCGGACGCGCAGATGGTCTCCGAGATAGATCATGTCCTCGATCTTCCCAGGAACGATGTTTTCCATGGCGTCGTCCGGCACCGTCTCGATGCGCTCCGGCCGCAGCGACAGAGTCGTGCGGTGTCCGACGCCGTCGACATTGACCCTTTCAGCCTTCAGCTCGGTTCCGTCGTCCAGCTTGACGTCGCAGATATTGTCGTTGATCGCCGTTACGGTGCCGTTCATCTTGTTGTTTTCACCGATGAACTGGGCGACGAAGGAGTTCTGCGGCTCCTCGTACAGCATATCCGGCGCGGAAAGCTGCTGGATCACACCGTCGTTGAACACGGCGACGCGGTCCGACATGGTCAGCGCCTCGGTCTGGTCATGCGTCACGTAGACGACCGTCACGCCGAGGTTTTCGTGGATTTGCTTGATTTCGTACTGCATCTGCTCGCGCAGCTGCTTGTCGAGCGCGCCAAGCGGCTCGTCCATGAGCACCAGATCCGGCTCGAACACCAGGGCGCGGGCGACGGCGACGCGCTGCTGCTGGCCGCCGGAAAGCTGCGCCGGACGGCGCGAGCCGAATTGCGGCAGCTCAACCATTTCCAGGGCGCGCTTGACCTTTTCCTCCTGCTCGGCGCGGCTCATGCTGCGCACCTGAAGCGGAAAGGCGAGATTTTCCGCAACCGTCATGTGCGGAAACAGCGCGTAGTTCTGGAACACCATGCCGACGCCGCGTTTGTGCGGCGGCACGTTGTTGATCGGCTTGTCGTTGAGGTAGATTTCGCCGTGGCTGGCGGGCTCGAAACCGGCCAGCATCATCAGACATGTCGTCTTGCCGGAGCCGGACGGCCCGAGCATGGTCAGGAACTCGCCCGCCTCGATGTCCAGATTCAGGTCTTTCACGACAAGCGAAACGCCATCATAGCTCTTTTGCACTTGATCAAAGCGTACGCTCGCGCCTCTGTCACCTGCCATGCATCAGTCCCCTCGAAGATTTGTCCGCGTTCAGAACAAACGCAGCCTGCCGCCGCGTCGGCTCCTGAACCGAACCCACGTTGAATTTCTTTTCGGCCCGCGCCGGAATTTCAGCGACGCGCCCGTAGGTAGCGGTGGAAGTTTCATGCGACCGGGAGCGGGCCCGGAAGTGCATTGGGCACAATTCGCTCTTCCGGCGCGCACCGTTAATCGGCGGCCGGACTGTTGGCGGCATCATGCATTCCCCATTAATCGCCTTTGTGGCGTTTATTATCATGGCGACATAGCATGTTCATTTTTGCGGCGAGATCAACCCGCAAACAAGAACTGAATTTTTCTGTTTGCGACAAATTTGTGCACTGATTGTATTCTAGCCCTCGCCGCGCCACTTCCCATCGGGCTTCGGCGGTGTTAATGGGACAAAAAACGGTCCAACGAGACCAAAAAGAATACCGGGGAAGCATGACGAACATCATCGATGTCAGAAACGTCACCAAGCGTTTCGGTGGGTTTTACGCAGTCGACGACTGCAGCCTCTCGGTTGAAAAAGGCTCCATCACCGGGCTGATCGGGCCGAACGGCGCAGGCAAGACCACGCTCTTCAACATCGTCGCAGGCGCCTTTTCCCCGACTTCGGGCCAAATCCTGCTCGACGGCCAGGACGTTACAGGCCTGCCGGCGCACGCGCTGTTCGGCCGCGGCCTGCTCAGAACCTTCCAGATCGCCCACGAGTTCTCGCACATGACGGTGACGGAGAACCTGATGATGGTGCCCGAGCACCAGCCGGGCGAACATCTCGCTTCGGCATGGTTTCGTCCGGGCGCCGTCGGCCAGCGTGAATCAGAGGTGCGCCAGAAAGCCGAGGAAGTGCTCGACTTCCTCAAGATCGGCCACGTGAAGAACGAGCTCGCCGGCAACCTGTCCGGCGGCCAGAAGAAGTTGCTGGAGCTCGGCCGCACCATGATGGTCGACGCCAAGGTCGTCCTCCTCGACGAGATAGCCGCCGGCGTCAACCGCACGCTGCTCAACGACCTGGTGGACAATATCGAGCGCCTCAACCGGGAGTTCGGCTACACCTTCTTCGTGATCGAGCACGACATGGACATGATCGCGCGGCTGTGCGACCCGGTCATCGTCATGGCATCCGGCTCGGTAATGACCCAGGGCCATATCGCCGATATCCAGCGCGACGAAGCCGTGATCGAGGCCTATTTCGGCGGCTCGCCCACCGGCAACGCCACCACCAGCGCAGACCATGCCGCGGGCGCTGCGCCATGAGCCTTCTGAAGATTTCCAACCTGCACGCCGGCTATGGACAGATGTCGATCCTCAAAGGCGTCGACATGGCGCTGGAAGCAGGCGAGATCGGCGTCATCGTCGGCCCCAACGGCGCCGGCAAGTCGACGACGCTCAAGGCCATCTTCGGCATGCTGAACATAACGGAAGGCTCGATCGAATTCGACGGCGAGGACATCACCGGTATCCGCTCCGAAGCGCTGGCCGCCCACCGCATCGCCTTCGTTCCGCAGGAAAACAACGTGTTCCACACATTGACGGTGCACGAGAACCTGGAGATGGGCGCCTATATCAGGCGCGATGATTTCAGCCGGGTCATGGACCACGTCTATGAGATCTTCCCGCCGCTGAAGGAAAAGCGCCGCCAGCCGGCCGGCGAACTGTCGGGCGGCCAGCGGCAGATGGTCGCCTTCGGCCGCGCGCTGATGATCGAGCCGAAGCTGATCCTGCTCGACGAACCGACGGCCGGTCTTTCGCCGATGTTCATGTCGCAAATCTTCGACCGGGTGATCGCCATCAACAAGACCGGCGTCACCGTCGCCATGGTCGAGCAGAACGCAAAACAGGCGCTCGCCATCGCGCACAAGGGATTTGTGCTCGCCAATGGCGCCAACTCATTCACCGACACGGGCAGAAATCTCCTCGAGAACCCCGAAGTCGCCAAGAGCTTCCTTGGCGGATAGCGGGAGGACCACGTGAACGATCTCGTCTTTTTCATCAACAAGGGCCTCTTGTCCGGGATGATCATCGGTTCGATCTATGCCATGGGCGCGATCGGCGTTACCATGATCTTCGGCATCCTGCGCTTCGCCCATTTCGCGCATGGCGACATGATGACGCTTGGCGCCTTCGTGACGCTTATCATCGCCGCGCTTCTGGCGTCCGCCGGCGTTGTCCTGCCCTGCCCGATCGCCTTCGCGGCGATCATTCCGGCGATGGCCGTCACCGCGGTTCTCGCGATTGGCCTCGACAGGATTTTCTACAAGCCGCTGCGCAACGCCGGCGCCAGGCCGGTTGTCCTCGTCATGGCCTCGGTCGGCGTCACCCTCATGCTGCAGGGGCTGATCCGCCTCTTTGCCGGCGTGCGCGCCCGCGACATGTTCATCGACCAGCCGAAAGATATCTTCCAGATACCCTTCCCTGGCGCGACGCGCGCAGTAATCCTGACGGAGCCGCAAATCGTGCTGATCGGCTTCACCGTCGTCGCGGTGCTGGCGCTGCACCTGTTTCTGACGCGCTCGCGTCTCGGCAAGGCGATGCGCGCGGTCTCCGACAATCCGGAGCTCGCCCGCATCACCGGCATCAACACCAATCACGTCGTGTGGGCCACCTGGATCATCGGCGGCGGGCTTGCCTGCGCCGCCGGCTCGCTTCTTTCCATGGACGTAACGCTGAAGCCTGACCTCTCCTTCAACATCCTGCTGCCGATCTTCGCGGCGACCATCGTCGGCGGAATCGGTCAGCCATACGGGGCGATCGCCGGCGGTTTCCTCGTCGGCTTTTGCGAAACGCTCGCTGTCTTCAACTGGTCGGTGCTCCTGCGTCCGATCAAGGACAGCCTGTGGTTCGAATTGCCGCGCAACATGGCGCTGGTGCCCACCGAGTACAAGCTGATGGTGCCGTTCCTGATCCTGATCATCGTGCTGATCTACCGCCCGACCGGCATTTTCCGCGGGAGGGTGCTCTGATGGAAGGAAACCTGTTCGACCGCAACCGCCGCGACCTGATCCTGTTCGCCGGTCTTGCCCTTCTCGTCGCCGTTATCTTCCTCACTCAAGGCAGCGTCTATTCGCTGCGCATGCTGGTGGAAGCCGGCTGCTATGCGATGATCGCGCTCGGGCTCACAATACAGTGGGGCTACGCCGGTCTTTTCAATGTCGGCGTCATGGGCTTCATCGCCGCCGGCGCCGCCTCTTCGGTGCTCATCACCTTCCCCACCAATCCGGATTTCTGGAATTCCAACGGCCCGCAGCTGGTCGGCATATTCCTCGTCAAGCTGGCCTTCAGCGCGGCTCTCCTGTGGCTCGCCAATATTTCCGGCCGTTTCGGCGCAGGCCGCCGGCTGCGCGGTTTGCTGATCGTCATCGCCATCGCCGTCGCCTATCTCGTGCTGTCGGCGCACATGACGGTGATGGCCGAGCAGATCGAGGCGAACAGCGGCTGGATCGGCGGGCTGGGACTACCCGTCCTCGTCGGCTGGATCGTCGCCGGCGTCGTCGCCGGAATCATCGCCTGGTTCGTCGGCAAGATCTGCCTGGGGCTACGCTCGGATTATCTGGCGATCGCGACGCTCGGCATCGCCCAGATCATCAAGCACTTCTTGAAGAACGCCGACTGGCTGACCCGCGGCACGCTCACCGTCTCGCCGCTTCCATGGCCGGTCGAGACGCCGAGCGGCGGCGAATTCATCATGGCGCGCGCCTCCTATCTCAGCTTGGTGGCGATCGCCGTCGTCATCATCTATCTGCTTCTCGAGCGCGCCTACAATGCGCCCTGGGGCCGGATGATGCGGGCGATCCGCGACAACGAGACCGCGGCCGAGGCGATGGGCAAGAACGTCACCAGCCGCCGCATCGAGATATTCGTGCTTGGCAGCGTGCTGATGGGCTTCGGCGGCGCAATGCTCATCCACTTCGCCTCCATCTACGATCCGTCCGGCTTCCTCGATCTCAACCACACCTTTCTGATCTGGGTGATGGTGATCCTCGGCGGCTCGGGCAACAACCGCGGCGCCATTTTCGGCGCGATCTTCGTCTACATCGTCTGGGTCATGTCAGAGCCGATCACGCTCGCCCTTTTCGACGTCATCCGAACCTACGGCGTCGCCTGGTTCGACTGGGAGCCGCCGTCGGATTTCAACAGCCGTGCGCTGCAGATGCGCGTCTTCGTCATCGGCCTCACCATAACGCTGGTGTTGCGCTTCGCGCCCCGCGGCCTGCTGCCTGAGCGCCAGGCGCGGCATTAGCAATAACGATCAGGCAGGGATTGCGCGAGTTCGCGATCGCGTGACCGCTCAAACAGCTTTGGCGTCGTCGGGACGCATCAGTTCCCAGGCTTCGGTCACCGTTGCATAGTCCCGATATCCCATGCGCGCGATCGGGCGGGCGCTGGCCGTGTCGAACCGGCCGTCGCGTATATATTCATCGCGAATATGCGTGTGCACGACCTGACCGATGACGAAAAAGCGGTTGATCGGATTGCCGTCCTTGTCGCTCAGCTGGGTCGCCGACACCGTGATGCATTCCATCGCCGCCGGGCTTTCGGCGACAAAGGGCGTCGAAATCTCGACCGGTTCGCCGAGCGTGAGACCGGCCAGCTTGAATTCGTTCGCGCCGTCGGGAACCGACCCGGAAGATATGTTCATGGCGTCCGCAAGCGCTTCCGTGGCAAGCGATATGGTGAACTCGCCGCGGTCGCGGGCGTTCGTGAAGGAGTGCTTGGCGCCTTCGCTCGAAAATCCGATCATGTTCGGCGTGGCGCCGAGACCGGCGAAGAAGGAATAGGGAGCGAGATTGGGCACGCCGTCGGCGTTGCGCGTCCCGATCCAGCCGATGGGTCTCGGCGCGATGATCGCCTTGAAAGGGTCGAATTTGAGCGCCTCCGGGCGCTCGTCGCCATAATGCATGTTCGGTCTTTCCTGCTCGTTGTCCCGTCAGTCGCAGCGCACGGTCATACCGCCGTCCACCACGATTTCGGTCCCGGTGATGAATCGGGCTTCGTCGGAAGCGAGGAAGAGCGCCGCATTGGCTGTGTCCCGTCCGTCGCCCATGAAACCCAAAGGAATACGCTTCAATCGCGCGGCAAGCAACGCATCGACGTCGCCGCCGGCGCGCTGGCCGGCGAGACGGGCCTCGACCATAGGCGTGTGAAGCTGACCCGGCACGACCGTGTTCACCCGAACGCCCTTCGGCGCGTATTCCACGGCGACCACGCGCGAAAACTGGATCACGGCGGCTTTTGTCGCCGCATAGGCGCTTTGCGCCGCGCCTGTCCACCGCAGACCCGACGTCGAGGACGTGTTGACGATTGCGCCGTTTCCGCGTTCGGACATATGGGGAAGAACGGCGCGACAGGTGAGGTAGACGGATTTGAGATTGAAGTCGACCTGCCGGTCCCAGACCTCTTCTTCCATGTCCACCGGGCCGCCCCTGGCGGATCCGCCGACATTGTTGACCAGAATATCGACTTGTCCGTAGCGCGCGATACCGGCGGCCACCATCGCCTCCACCGAGCCGCGATCCGTGACGTCGCAAAGATGCGGTTCTATTTCGCCGCCGGCGTCGCGCACGCGCTCAAGCGTCTCTTCCATGGTGTCGGCCTTCAGATCGACCGCAAAGATCCGGGCGCCTTCCTCGGCGAACCGGACACAGGCCGCGCGTCCGTTTCCCCATCCCGGGCCAACGCAGCCTGCGCCCGTGACAATCGCGACCTTGCCTTCCAGGCGCCCGCTCATTGCCGAGCCGTATCTTCGCCAAAGGCGTAGAGCCGCTGTGGATTATCCACGAGAAGCGCCTGCCTTGCGCCTTCCGAAGGCGCGAACGCGCCGATCAGGTCCACCAGGCCGCCGTCGTCAGGCGGATCGGCCCGGAAATTGGGATGCGGCCAGTCGGTTCCCCACAGCACCCGGTCCGGATAGGTCTCGACCAGCTTCCGGGCGAATGGAAGTGCGTCGGCGTAGGGCGGGTCCAGCCGCGACGCCCGCTCGCATCCCGACACCTTGACCCAGACATGTTCGTTTT
This sequence comes from Flavimaribacter sediminis, assembly GCF_019492055.1. GTDB lineage: Bacteria > Pseudomonadota > Alphaproteobacteria > Rhizobiales > Rhizobiaceae > Flavimaribacter > Flavimaribacter sediminis. The sequence goes on from NZ_JAICBX010000005.1 coordinate 103,142, forward strand.
CAAGCAGCTTGAGCAGTTGCGCGAACGGCGCCTGATCGATGCCCTTCGAAGCGTCGATGCGCCCCATGTGATCGACGACGACAGGTATGGGCAGCGCCGCAAGCACCGGCGCCAGCTCCGCGATAAGCCGGTCTTCCATGTGGATCAGCAAATGCCAGTTCGCGTCCGCCAGTCGTTTCGACAGGGCGCGAAGCGCGTCCGGATCGGCGCCGGGCGCAAGATGCGACATGTAGTTGAAGCGCAATCCCCGGAAACCCTGTTCGGCAAGTTCGGCGATATGGCTGTCTGGAATGTCGGGCGGCGCAAGCGCGACGCCGAGATAGCGCCCGGGGCGAGCGGCGATCGCGTCGGCCACCACCGTGTTGTCGAAGCCATGGCAACCGGACTGAACGATGACGCAGCGCTCGATACCCAGCATGTCATGCAGTTCAAAAAGCTTTTCCTTCGGCGCATCGCCCGGCTTGAAGCCGCTTTCCGGCGCATAAGGGAAACGGTCGACGGGACCGAAGACATGGCAATGAGTGTCCGTCGCGCCCGCCGGCAGCTGCAGCTGCGGCGTGGAAGGCGACGGATTCCAGGTGATCGGCGCGTCGTTCATGTCAGCTCTTTCGTCGCATCGGATGGAGGTGAAATGCGGAAGATGTTCAGCGTCAGCGAAATCAGGCTGTAATAGCCGAGGACGCCAACCAGATCGACAAGCCGGTCCACGCCGAGGGTCTTTTCGGCTCTTGCGTAAAGGGCGTCGGTCACCTGCCTTGTCTCCATGGCCGCGCTCGTGAAGGCATGCACGACTTCCTCCTCCTCGCTGGCGAAAGGCGGGGCGGTCCGGTTCCGTATCGCTTCGACCACCGCTTCGGAAAGACCGGCGTCGAGCGCATGTTTCCTGTGGGCGCACCACTCATATTCGGCGTCCCAGATCCGGGCGATCGTCAGGATCGCCAGTTCCGACAGCCGCGGCTCGAGCTTTGAATCATAGCGGCAGTATCGGCCGAGTTCCTGCGCGCGCGCCGCAAGTTCCGGCCGGTGAAGCCAGACCGCAAGCGGTCCACGAACGCCGCCTCGAGGGCCGGACGCGATCGCCTCGTGAATTTCCTTCTGGCGCGCGTCGTAACGGGACGGATCAGGCGCGCCCAGTCGCTGTTCGGGCCAGTCGGTCATTTCGGGGGCTCCGTATTGTTGAACGCGGGCTCCGACGCCGCAAATGCATCCAGCCATTCGACGAGCTGCGGCCACCGGGCGCGCCAGTCGACAGGCTTTCGCCAGTCAAGATAGCCGAGCGCACATGCAAGTGAAATCGAGACCAGGTCGGTATGCGTCGGATCCGGTGGGCAGTCGGACAGATCGCCGAGCGCCCTGGCGAGCTTGCCGTGCTGATGCTCGAGCCAGCGATCTGACTTCTGGGATTCGTCCCGGAAACGTCCCTCATAGACGATCAGCAACGCCGCATCGGCAACCCCGTCGGCGAGACAGGACCGGGTCAGACAGACGAAGCGCTCAAGTCCGCCTGTCGGGCAAAGCCGCCCGCCGCCGCCCAGCATGTCAAGATATTCAAGGATAACCCGGCTATCGTAAAGCACGGCGTCGTCCAACAGCAGGCACGGCATCTTGCCGAGAGGGTTCTGCAGGCGCAGATCGTCCCCGGCGTCGAGCGTGTCGGCCGACTGGATATCGATGGCGTCCGCGAGACCGAGCACCTCGGCGGCCATGCGCACCTTGCGCCCGAATGGCGAGGTCAGTGTCGAGCGGAGGACTGCGCGACTGGTCGGCTCGCAGCCGCTCAATGCGTTCAGTGTGCTGGTCATTTCATCGTTTCCGGCAGGAACAGGGCGATCTGCGGGAACAGGCACAAAAGGATCAGCATGGCGAAACCGGCGAGAACGAACGGCACGAGACCGCGAAAGATCTGCTCCAGTCTCACCCGGCCTTCCGACGCCGCCTGCACCACGAAACAGTTGATGCCGACCGGCGGCGTCACGGCGCCGATCTCGACCAGGAGAACGACGAAGATGCCGAACCAGATCGGATCGAAGCCGAGCGACATCATCACCGGATGGGTGATCGGCAGCGTGATCGCAAGCAGCGCCGGCGCATCCATCATCATGCCGAGCGCAAGATAGATCAGCGACACCAGAACCACGATGACCCAGCGATTGACCTCCAGTCCGGTCAGATATCCGCCAACGGCGTTGGCGACGCCGGACAACGCCAGGAACTTGGAAAACAGCAGCGCGCAGATCAGGATGGCGAAAATCATCGCCGAAGTGCGGATTGTCTCCAGCAGCGTCTTCTTCAGTTCGACGCCCTTCAGGCCGCGATGTCGGATAATCGCAAGCAGGAAGGTGAAGGCCGCGCCGATGGCGCCGGCTTCGGTGGGCGTGAATATGCCCAGATACAAACCCGCCACGATCACCATGATGACGAGAACCAGCGGGCCGGCGAGGCGCAGGGACGCCAGCTTTTCCCGCAGGGTGAAATGCTGATGCTGCAACGGCGCGAGCTTCGGGTTTCGAAAGACGGTCAGCCAGATCGCAATGCAGAGCACGATCGAAAAGACGATGCCGGGAATGAAACCGGCGATCAGCAGTGAACCGATCGAGCTGTCCGTCAGGATTCCGTAGACGACGACCAACGCCGATGGCGGTATCATGACAGCCAATGTGCCGGCGATCGCGATAGACGCCGAGGCGAGGCTCTTGTCATAGCCGCGATCCAGCATCTGGGGGAGCGCCAGCTTCGTGAACACCGTCGCCGTTCCTACAGAGGATCCGGACGCAGCCCCGAACGCCGCCGCGCCGAGGGTCGTCGAAATGGCAAGGCCGCCGCGCAGGTTGCCGAGCCATTTGGTCGTCGCCTCGAACAGGTCCTCGCCCAGCCCTGCGCGCATGGCGAAGAAGCCCATCAGCAGGAAAAGCGGAATGACCGAGAAATGAAAAGAATGGGTGGTGTCGAAGAAGACCGTGCCGAGGATCGCCGTCGCGGCCTTGAATCCGACGAGGGAGGCGAGGCCGAAGGCGCCCACCAGCCCGAGCGCAACCATGACATTGACGCCGAGCAGGATCGTGGCGAACAGCGCGACAACGCCAAGCATGCCGATCGAAAGCGAACTCATTGCGCTTCTCCCGCTTCGTCACCGGCCAGTTTTCCGCCCATGGCGCAGTAAATCGCATCAAGAAGGAACTGGATGGCGAGCAGCGCCAAACCGAAGAACACCGCGAACTTGACCGGCCATATCGGAAAGCGGATCGAGCCGCGTTCCAGTTCGCCGATCGCAAAACTCTTCATTGCCATGTTCCATCCCGCATAGGCGGCCCAGGCGAAGAGCAGCGCGCCAAGCAGCATGGCGATGACCTTGACGAAACGCTGCAGCGGCGCCGGAAAATGCTGGGTCAGGAGAACGACCTTGATGTGCTCGCCCTTCAGCTGGGTCAGCGCCAGCGACAGGAAAATCATCAGTGGCAAGGCGCTTTCCGTCAGTTCAAGCGTGCCTGCAATCGGCTCGTTGAAGATGAAACGGAGAAGCGCGTTGGCGACGACGAGACACATGACGGCAAAGGTCAGGATACCGGCCAGCAAGCCGCACTGGGTCAACACCACGCCATAGGATGCGCGCAGACGCTCAAGATTTTTCATCGATTTCGCGGTCCCTGATAATTATTGGCCCCGCCAATAGTGACGGGGCCAGTCTCTATCAGAACTTGAGATTGCTGACGATCTCATCGGCCGGCAAACCGGCGGCGTTCGCCTTGTCGATCCATTCCTGGCGTACGGCCTGGATACCGGCGTCATCGATGACGGCGAGCAGTTCGTCCTGCGGGAATTCAATGACCTCTACGCCAAGATCGCCCTTCCACAGTTCGCCGACGCGCGCGCGATCCTCATCCAGAACACGCGCATATTCGACAAGATAATCCTTGCCGAGCTGATCGACGATCGCCTTGGTTTCGTCGTCCATGCCGTTGTAGCTGTCGAGGTTCATCGCCAGCAGGTGGCCGAAAGACGCGCCAAGCGGAATATCGATATAGTACTTTGCGACTTCGTCGTATTTCCATCCCCGCGCCAGGGCCGGGCCAATCGGCGTGCAGTCGATGATCGAGCGCTGCAGGGCCTCATAGGCTTCGGATGTGGCGATTGAAACCGGCGTTGCGCCAAGCGCCTCGATCAGTTTCGGATAGGCGAAGCCGTAGGACCGGATGCGCAGACCTTCAAGGTCTTTCACAGTGTTGACCGGTTTCGTGCAGAGCAGGCCGTAGCTTTCCAGCGGCCGGAAGCCGAAAGCGTAGAGGTTCTGGCTCGCCAGTTCGTCCTTGAACTGCGGATAGGTCTCGTGGAGTTTTTCCAGGAACTGGCCGACTTCAAGGGTGCCCATCGGCTGCGGAATAAAGAAGCCGACGGCGTTGTTCATCGGCATTGCGTCGGGGAAATAGGGCGTGATGATATCGCCGAAATCGCCGACACCGGCCGCCAGCGCATCCGGTATTTCGCGCGTCTTGGCGACCGAGCCGCCCCAGAACACCTCGATCTCGTGCTTGCCGCCAGTCCGCTTCGCGAACTCGTCGACCAGCCATTGGGTCGTGACCGCCTGGGCGTCACCGGCGCCCTGAGGCTTGAATGTGATCCATTTGTAAACTTCCGCCTGCCCCGATACGGTCAGGCCGAGAACTGTCGCCAGGGCGAGCCCGGTCGAACGAAACAGCTTCGTGTAATTCATGGTTCCTCCCAAATAATGTACAGCGGGCCACTCCTTGACCCGGCAGGGCGGACGATGCCGCATGCAGTCGATATATTGCAAATACTATAAACTGATCGCCTCCATGCCTTTCAGGAATACCTAGCGCCATATCCCGCGCGCCACCAGATCGGCGACGATCACCCGCGTTGTGTGTTCCACGATCTGGATCGCCTTCTTGCGGCGCTGGTCGGCTTTGGTGGCGATGCAGAGCGTCCAGTCGATTCTCGGCTCTGTGATTGGTCTTGCCTCCAGCGTTCCCTGCTGGATTTCGGAAAGCACGCCGCCATAGGTCAGGATCGTGAAGCCGTGACCGTGGCGAACGAGCGACTTGAGATGCCACACGCCGTCCACGCGCTGGACGATGTTCAGTTCTTCACCAATCGCGTCGGCGTGCTTGTCGACGAGGATCCGCAGATAATTCGGCCTGCTCGGCATGATCAGGGGCAGCGAAATGGCCTCGCGCAACGTGTAGCTCGGACGGTCCAGCGAGCCGTGTGGGCCAATTAGATAAAGATGCTCGACGAGCAGTTCCGACGTCTCGATGTCGTCTTGCAGCGGAGCGTCATGCATCACCGCCAGACCGATCTCGCCGCGCCCGAGCTTGCTTTCAAGGTCGCGGCTGAACCCCTCGACGAAACGCAACTCGATCTCCGGATATTTCGCTTTCATTTCCGCCAGCAGCGGCGGCACGATGAATTCTCCCGGCGTCGGCGGCATGCCGACGACGACCACGCCGCGCGGCGCTTCCGTGTGCGCCGTAACATCGTGGTGGGCCTGGGTGATCTGCGCCATGACGGCGTATATGCGGCGCTGAAGGATCTCGCCGGCATCGGTCAGTTCGACGCCGCGCGGCGTCCGCTTGAAAACGGCTACGCCGAGGCCTTCCTCCAGCCGCGCGATCTGCCGGCTGAGGGCGGGTTGGGCGATGCGCAACCGCTCCGACGCCCGCGTCATGTTCTTCTCTTCGGCCACGCAAAGAAAGTAGCGCAACGTGCGCAATTCCGGCTGCCAGTCTAGGTTGCCGGTCTTGCCGTTGGTCAGGTCCATTCAGACGTCCTTTGACGCGATATCAAAACGATGTTGTGTCGTTTTCTATTATCTTACCGCGCCAATGTCGAAAATCGGTTCGATCGCCCCGCCGGCTGCCGTCAGGAGCGTGAACGCTCAGAGGCCCGCCGCCTTGAGATACCGGGCGATTGTTTCCCTGGCGTCGCCTTCGAAGGGAAACAGCTTGAAGTAATCCTCCAGCCCGAAATCCGGCCGCGCTGCGCGCAGCCGGGCAACGTGAAAGTCCACGCGATCCGGCAATCCTGCCGCGACGGCGCACCAGACCGCGATAATGCTGGCCAGGTGGCTCGACCGCGGGTGCAGATCGGATGCTTCGGCGGCCCGGTATCCCTCCTCCACCTCGCCTGCGAGCGTCAGCGCGTGGGCGCGGATAGCGCTCATGTGGAAACCCGCAGGATCCAGGGGGCTGATCGATTGCCCCGCATCGGCGTGCGCGAGCGCGTCAGCGTTCCGCCCGACGAACAGCAGCGCCCAGGCGCAGAAACTGCGCGCGATGTAGGAACTGGGGTTCAAGGCGACCGCGCGAAGCAGATGATGCAGACCGTCGCTTCTGTCGCCCATGGCGCCCATGGCGCACCCCATGGCCACGAGGCCGTCCGGTTCGTCCGCGTCCAGTTCGATGGCGCGGCCCGCAAGATCGACGCAACGCAGGAGGGCGTCCGTGCTGGTGGGCGGCTCGAACAGGAGTTGCCGGCGAAATTCCAGCGACGCCAGAGCGGCGGAAATCCGGGCCGCATCCGGGGCGAGCGTGACGGCGCGGGAAAGAATGGCGTGCGTCTGTTCGACCTCGGCCATCGTTGAGGCATAGCGCGACGGTCCCTCAGCGCGGTGATAGAGGCCCCAGGCGTCAAGCTCTTCGATCGGCTTCAACCGCGCGATCGTACGCATATGCGCCTCGATGCGCGTTTCGACCGACGTGGCGATCTGTCTGCCGATGGCGTCGATGACGTCGAACACGCCGTCCAGCGCGCATTCGAACGTTTCAGCCCAGACCACGCGGGTGGTCTCGGCGTCGCAAAGCTGCACGGAGGCCCGAAGCCGCCTTTCGTCGGCCATGGCGTGACCGGAAAGCGCGTAGCGAACGCCAAGTCGCCGCGCGAGCGTGATCGGGTCGAGCTCTTCGGCCTTGAGAACCGCAACGCTTCCACGTCCGGTGACGAAGAGCCAGCGCGAGCGGGCGAGCGCCACAGCGATGTCACGCGACAGTCCTGTCGAAATCGCCATCGTTTCTGGCGACGCGGCAATGGTCTCGAATGGCAGGACGACGACAGACGGTCCTGAAGGCAAGGCCCAGTCGCCAAGCGGCGGCGCCTCATTCCTTGCGGGCGCGGTTTCGCTCGCCGTGGCGGAGGCTGGCGTCGCGACTTCTCCGGGGAGAAGCCGGTAACCGGATTTCGAAATCGTCTCGAGATACCGGGGATTGCGCGCGTGATCGCCGAAGACACGCCGCAACTCGGCGATCGCCTGCGTGAGAACCTCCTCACCGACCGTCACGTCCGGCCAGACCTCGTCCAGCAGGCGCTGGCGAGCCACCACCTGGCCGTTCGCAGACATCAGCAGGGCCAGAACGCCCGCAGCCTTCGGCGACAGCCGCGATTCCCGCCCGTCGCGGCGAACGCGCCGGGAGTCCAGGTCCACGTCGAACGGCCCGATTTTTTGTCCTTCGGCGATCATCATCACCACATCCGCCCTTCACAATTCGGCTTCATCTTTATGCGCAAAGCAGAATTAGCTCAACCTGTCGGGATGTGTGTGGGCATTCCCACAACCTCAGCGAAGCTTTAGCGTTTCCTAATGAAAACTTCACATCGCCCTCAGGTCGACAGGCTCTCATCCTGACAGTTTGCCGTCATCAGCGCCGATGTCCGGCGCGATGTTCGAAACAAAAGGATAGAGGTTATGACACTCAATATCGGCGCGATCGCGCCCGACTTTATTGCCGACACGACGCAAGGTCGGATCCGCTTCCATGAATGGATCGGCGACAACTGGTGCATGCTGTTCTCGCACCCGAAGGACTTCACGCCGGTCTGCACCACCGAACTCGGAGCCATGGCGCTGGCCGCGCCGGAATTCGCGCGCCGCGGCGTCAAGCTCATCAGCCTGGCCGTCGACAGCGTCGAGGATCACATGGCCTGGACAAAGGACATCATGGCCTACTCGGACGTTTCGCCCGATTTTCCGATCATCGGGGACACCGATCTTTCGATCGCCAAGCTTTACGGAATGCTGCCGTTAGACGCGACCGGCGTCGCCGACTGCCGGACGGCCTCGGACAATGCGACGGCGCGCTGCGTCTTCGTCATCGGTCCTGACAAACAGGTCAAGTTGACCATGACCTACCCGATGACCACAGGCCGCAACGCCAGGGAGCTCCTGCGCGTGGTCGACAGCCTGATGCTGACGGCAAAGCATCAGGTCGCGACGCCGGCCGGCTGGCAGCAGGGCGAAGACGTCATCATCGTGCCGGCGATAAAGGATGACGAGGCCCGCGAACGCTATCCGGAAGGTTGGGACGCGCCGCTGCCCTACATGCGCATCGTTCCGCAGCCGGCCTGAAAATCCGCAACGGAGATCAAGACAATGAGAAAATATCTGATCGGGGCGACGATGGCGATCGCCATGTCGACCGCCGCCCTCGCCGGAGAAAACGCCTACCCGAACGATCATCTGATCATCAACGCGAGTTCGCTTGTCGAGCTCGTTGCGGCCGACAGCGAAAGCCCGGTCGTCGTGATCGACATGCGTCCGGCAGAGGCCTTCGCCGAAGGTCACATCGCCGGCGCGCAGAGCATGCCGTTCACCGCGCTGTCCGACCCGGAAGGGCCGGTCGAAGGCATGCTGCGCTCCGAGGCGGAGCTCACCGGGATGTTCGCCGCCGCAGGACTGGATACATCGTCGCAGATCGTGCTCTACGACGATCGCGGCGGCTTCCGGGCGGCGCGGCTGTTCTGGCTGCTCGAGCTCTACGGCTATCGCAACGTCTCGATCCTGGACGGCGGAATCGGCGCCTGGACGGCGGCGGATTTGCCTCTGTCGGTCGGCGCGGGCTCAACGCCGGCCGGTCGGCCCCGCTTTCCGGTCGCCTATACGCCGCGGCGCTACGCTTCGGCGGAATGGATCCTGGAGCGGCGGGACGATGCGGAAACCGTTGTCGTCGATGTGCGCCCGACCGACCTGTTCACCAAGGGGCATATCCCCTGGGCGCGCAACATTCCCTGGGCGGCCAATCTGGACGCCGACGGAACCATGCTCGACCCGCAGGCGCTGGCCGTGCATTTCCTCGAGGCCGGCGTCCATCCGGAAGACAACGTGGTGGTCCACTGCCAGAATGGCTCCGCGGCAGCGCACAGCTACTTTGCGCTGAGGCTTCTCGGCTATCCTCGGGTGCGCGTCTATGACCGCTCCTGGTCGGAGTGGGGCGCTGACCCGACGCTGCCGCACGCGGCAATGGTCGGAGAATAGGCGAGACGACCGGAGGCGGCCGCAACGACCGCCTCCGGCTTGTTGTTCAGATCTGGTTCTGGCCGCCGTCGACGAAGAACTCGGCGCCGTTGACGAAGCTCGAAGCGTCGGATGCCAGAAACAGGACAGCATTCGCTATTTCCTCGGGCTTGCCGATCCGGTTGGCCGGAACGAGGCTCGCCATCTGCTTCTTTGCCTCTTCGGCCTCCGCGTCGCTTGCAAAAAGTCCGTTGAGACCGGGGGTCTCCGTCAGGCCCGGACTGACGACGTTGACGCGGATACCACGATCCTTCAGGTCCAGGATCCAGCTGCGGGCGAAATTGCGCACCGCCGCCTTGGTCGCCGAATAGACGCTGAAGTTGGCCGTGCCGGCGCTGCCGGTCGTCGAGCTGGTGAGGATCACCGAAGCGCCGTCGGGCAGCATTGGCAGCGCCTTCTGCACGGTGAAGAGCACGCCCTTCACATTCGTATCGAAAGTCTGCTGGAAGTGCTCCACGGTGATCGCGCCGAGCGGCGCAAAACCGCCCCCGCCTGCATTCGCGAACAGCACGTCGATCTGCGCGTGAGTCTGCTGGACCGCGTCGTAAAGCCGGTCGATATCGGCGAGGTCGGACATGTCTCCGCGCACGCCGGTCACGTTGCCGTCGATGGATCGCACTGCGGCGTCGAGCGCCTCCTGGCGCCGGCCCGTGATGAAGACTGCAGCGCCTTCAGCCGCAAACGCCCTGGCGGTCGCGAGGCCGATGCCGCTCGTGCCTCCGGTTATCACCACGACCTTGTTGTCGAACTTGCTCATCGTCTGTCTCCTGTGTCGCGGGCAGGACCACCCTGCCCCGTGTTTTGGAGATAAATCTGCAACGATTACGCTTGTAGTATCCAAAATTGGCCTCTATCGTTCTGAATATGGAACGATAATCATGAAACCCGATCTCAACGACTACGCCTATTTCTCGGAAGTGGTGACGCATGGCGGCTTCGCCGCCGCGGCCCGTGCGTTGCGGGAACCCAAATCAAAGCTCAGCCGGCGCGTCGCCCGGCTGGAGGCGCGTCTCGGGATCCGGCTGATTGAACGCTCAAGCAGGCGCTTTCGCGTCACCGATGTCGGCCAGGCCTTCTACGAACGCTGCCGTACGATCCAGCTCGAGGCCGAGCAGGCCGAAGCGCTGGTGCTGCAGTCGCAATCCGAACCGCGTGGGCTGATCCGGTTCAGTTGCCCGACCGGCATGGTGGAGGTCGTCTCGGACCTGACGCGAAGCTTTCTGGAGCGCTATCCCGGCATGCGGCTTCAACTCGTGGCGGCCGACCGGCCCGTGGACCTGATCGGCGAGCGGATCGATCTCGCCTTGCGGGTGCGCGTCGCGTTGACCAGCGACGCCGAACTGACGATGCGCTCGCTCGGCAGTTCCACGCGCGTCCTGGTCGCCAGCCCGGCGGTGGCGAACCGGCTGGACGATATCGAGCAACTGAAACAGACGCCGACGCTCGCCACCAGCGATGCGGACGCCGAGACCGAATGGCGGCTGGAGTGCGTGGATGGCCAGGCGCATTTGCACCGCCACGAGCCACGCTTCGGCTGCGCCGACATGGCGGCGGTGCGCGAAGCCGCCGCTGCGGGACTTGGCGTTGCGCTGTTGCCTTATCATGCCTGCCTTCCGGCGCTGGATGACGGCCGGCTTGTGCGGGCATTGCCTGAATGGCATGGCCAGAAAGGCCTGGTCCACCTGGTCTTTACGACGCGGCGCGGATTGCCCGTCGCCGTCCGCGCCCTGATCGACCATCTCGCCGCCGGGTTTCCGCGAGACGTGCTCGACGGCGGCTAATCCGCATCCATCGTGTCTGCGATGTAGCCGCCGGTCTGCCGCTTCCACAGCCGCGCATACAGTCCGTCCCGCGCGAGCAGGTCCGCAGGCTTGCCCTGTTCGACGATCCGCCCCTCGTCCAGCACCACGATCCGGTCCATCTCGGCGATGGTCGAAAGCCGGTGGGCGATCGCGATCACCGTCTTGCCTTCCATGAGCAGCGTCAGCTTTTCCTGAACGGCGGCTTCCGCCTCGCTGTCGAGCGCCGAGGTCGCCTCGTCGAGCACCAGGATCGGCGCGTTCTTCAAGAGCACTCGGGCGATCGCCACGCGCTGTCGCTGACCGCCGGAAAGCTTCACCCCGCGATCGCCGACAAAAGCGTCATAGCCGGTGCGGCCTTCCGCGTCGGTCAGGCCGGTGATGAAGTCGTGCGCCTCGGCGAGCCGGGCGGCCTGCTCCATTTCCGCGCGCGAGGCCTTCGGCCGGCCGTACAGGATATTGTCGCCGACGGAGCGGTGTAACAGCGAGACGTCCTGCGTCACGACGCCGATGCGCTCGCGCAGGCTCTCCTGGGTCACGCCGCCGATATCCTGCCCGTCGATCAGGATCGAGCCGTCCTGCAGTTCGAACAGCCGGAGCAGCAGGCTGACGAGGGTCGATTTTCCGGCCCCTGACAGCCCGACCAGCCCGACCTTCTCGCCGGCGCGCACCGTCAGCGACAGATCGCTGATCACCTGTTGCCGCGCGCGGTATTCGAAGTGGATGTTGCGGAACTCGACCTTGCCGTCGCTCACCCGCAGCGGGCGGGCGTCCGGGGCGTCGACGATCGTCGGCGGCGTCGTGATTACCGGCATGGCGTCGCGGATCGTGCCGGCCGCCTGATAGACCTGCCGCCCCATGTGCAGGAACGCCCGGGCGTTGCCCGAAAGCCGTTGCACGATCGCCACCGAGGCGACGAATTCGCCAATGGTGATGAACCCGGCGACGAGCCCCCACAGCCCGATTGCGAAATTGCCGAGCAGGAGAGCGACGTTGAAAAGCACCACGGTGGCGTCGGTCGTCAGGAAGATGCGTCGTTCCTGCTGCTGGCTCTCGACGGCGTTACCCACCACCGTGCGCATGGCGCCGGCCTCGCTGTCTTCGGCGGCGAAAAGCTTCACCATCTGGATATTGCTGTAGAGATCGGTCATCGCGCCGACGACCAGGCTGTTGGCCCTGGCCGAGCGGCGGGAGCGACCGGAAAATTTCGGCGTCGCCTTCACCGCCAGCGCGATATTGGCGAGGATCCACGCAAAGACCGGAACCGCCAGCGGCCAGGCGAGCGCCCCCAGCAGCGCCAGCGACCCGACGAACTGCACGAGAAAATGCGGCCCGCTCTGAAAGGCGACGACGATCTGCTGCTGCAGGGCGCTAGCCACCTGCGAAATGCGGGTCGCCACCTGGCCGGCGAACAGATCGTGGAAAAACGCCAGGTCCTGGCGCTCCACCGCCTTGTGGCCCTGCCATTGCATGGCCGCCGGCAGGCAGACGGCCACAACCTGTGACCCGAGCGTGTTCGACAGAAAAATGAACACCGGCATGACCGGAAAAAGCAGAACGCCCAGAACGGCGAGCGTCAGCCAGTCTTCCTTTAAAAACGCCTCGCCCCCCTTGGCGTTCACACCGTCGACGATAACCGAAACGCCCCAGATGACGGAAAGATTGATGAGCTCGACGGCGACGCTGAGAATGGCCGAGGCCGCCAGCACGCCGCGAAACATCTTCGCGAAATGCATGACCAGTGCAAACGGACCGCTATCGGGCAGCGGCGAATAGGGAATGTCCAGCGGGCGGACAAGCTTCTCGAAGGGACCAAATATGGCGTCTGAAAGCGACATGGGAGCGCAGACCGGCTGAATAAAATACGGGGTTTCATGCACGGGATCGACGGTCGATCCGGCGGGAATCGCAGTGTCGCATGAATGCCCCTCGCCTGGCCATGACGACTTTTTATAACTTCCGGTCCCCGCGCCGCTGTTCCGGAAACTCCGAATATTCGCATCATGATCGAATCCGGGCAATTGACTGTCGTGGGAAAATGCCCGAAGGAGCTTGCATCAGAAATGCCGGCGAGTCCCGATGGGGCGGGCTCTCGCGGGCTCTTCGTGCAAGTGGGGATTTACCGATGAAGTTGCATACGCTTATCGCCGGCGTGTTTCTCGCCGTGTGCGGCGGCCAGGCGGCCGCCCAGCAGATCGACGCCAATTACTATCACACGCTATCGACGGAGTTTCGCGGCGGCGACATGCGCCTCGACGTCTTCAATGGTGGACCGAAGAACAACATGACGCATCTCGCGCCCGCCCAAGACGTGTCCGGGCAATATTGGCGGTTTACGCCGGCCGGCAACGGTTACTGGCGCCTGTCGACGATGTTCCGCGGCGCCAATATGTGCCTCGACGTCTTCAACGGTGGCGCGCGCAACAACCAGGTGCATCTGACGCCCTGTGGAAACTATTCGGGGCAGTTCTGGGCGCTCCGGCCGCAAGGCCAGGCCTACAAACTGACAACGGATTTTCGTGGCGCCGGCATGTGCCTGGACATCTTCAACGGCGGCGCCGACAACAACCAGCCGCATCTCGCGCCCTGCGGAAACTATTCCGGCCAGCTCTGGTATCTCAATCCGTCCTGGAAAGCGGTGAACTGAATCAGGCCGCCGGCGCCATGGCGTCGGCGATCACTTCCGGATCATCATGAAACGCACGTCGTCGCGCGTCACGCCCGACACCCGGTCGGTGAAGGAATCGACCGGCAGGTCGATCGTGCCGATATTCGGTTGCGCGATGCCGGACAGGATGATGGTCCTGCCCTTGCGTTCCCAGGCGTTGATCCGGGAGACCCCGTTGATCCCGCCAAGGCCTTCCACAAGGTTGCAGGCAAAAAAGTTGACGCTCCCCTTGCCGCCATTCGAATAGCTTGCCTTGAAGTCAGCGGTGCATCCCCTGCTGGTTGGTCCGATCGCCGGATAGACGTCCCATTTGCCAACGATGGAATCGGGCAGCTCCTGCGCGGCCGCGGGTCTCGGCGGCCCGGTATTGACCGGACCTGTGTCGGAGACGGTGCAGCCGGCGCCTACGGCCAGCATGGTTGCCAGCGCCAGAGCGGAATGAACTGAGGATCTATGTATAGCCATGGCGCAGACTAGCACACCGGCGATGAGTCGCGTCAACGACCCGGCCCTAAAAATATTTGCGCGCGGCGCCGACCCGCAGACTCGTCACACTAGGCTTGCGCTCCATGTTGATATATTCGATGACCAGACATGGATGTTTAGGGAAAGACGCATGCGTAAACGGGTCGTTGGCGTAATCGGCAACGGATATCTGCTGGAGGGACGATTTCAGGTTCAGCTTTGCGGCGAATCGAACATGCGGGCGATCGCCGACGTGGCGAACGCGCTTCCGCTGATGTTCGCCGGCGCGCCTGACGTCACCGACATGGACGCGCTTCTTGATACAGTGGACGGCGTCGTGCTGACCGGCGCAAGGGCGAATGTTCATCCATCCCTTTTCGATGTCGAACCCGATGCGGCTTACGAACCCTATGACGAGCGGCGCGACGGTAGTGCGCTTCCTCTCGTGCGGGCGTGCGTGGAACGCGGCGTTCCGCTTTTGGGCATTTGCCGCGGCATGCAGGAGATGAACGTCGCCTTTGGCGGGTCTCTCCATCCGGAAATCCGCGACCTTCCCGGACGCATGAACCATCGCATGCCCCGCCTCGAGAACGGCGAGGTCCACCCTGACCAGGCCGTTGTCTTTGCCGATCGTCACGACGTGACCTTCATTCCCGACGGCGTATTCGCCAAACTGCACGGCCGGGAGAAAATACGGGTGAACTCGCTGCATGGACAGGGCGTTCTGCAGCCCGGCGAGCGCGTCGTCATCGAAGGCGTCGCCGAAGACGGCACCGTCGAGGCGATCAGCATTCGGGACGCGTCCGCGTTCGCCCTTGGCGTACAGTGGCACGCCGAATTCGACCCTCAGACCAACCCGGTGAACCAGGTCATCTTCAAAGCCTTCGGCGAAGCCATCCGGGCGTAAGGGCAGGCGCAAGCCGGGCGGCGGCAACGCTCGGCCCCGAACCGGTTTCTAGTTTACCTCCAGCAAGGCCCCATCGGGAAGTTCTCGAATGCCGTCCAGATCGGCGTATTTCGATCGCGGGAACCATTCCTTGAGCGTTTGCATCATCACGGCGTCTCCCGAGACGTAGAGACGACCCTGCTCGATCTCCCGCTCGATCGTGGATCGGCCCATGATGACGGCGGCGAACGACTGCTCGGTGGACTCGACAAAAACGTCAACGTCAAATCCCGGCACGTCGACGCAGATCTCCAGTGGCAAGCCCGGACGGTAGAAAAGCCAGTATTTGTCTTTCGGACCCGTGGTCTCGGTAAACTTGAAACGGATGACGACGCGCCTGTTCGGAAAAGCGCTGGTGTCGAGCCTGCGCATGGCCCACATCAGCGTCGACAAGTCGTAGGACAGGGCAAGTTCGGCCTCGATATGACGTTGAGACCAGTTCCCGAGCGCCTTCAGCGCCGGTTCCAGGTCGATGGCCTTTTTTGTTCTGACATAGTCGACGGAGCCTTTGGCCCGATCCTCGACCCGATAGACAAGGCCCGCCTTCTCCATCTCGGCCAGACGTCGTGACAACACGGTTGGGGAAATGCCGCCGACGGCGCGACGAATGTCGTTGAAGCGTGTTTCGCCCGCCCACATCTCGCAGAGTATCGGCAACGTCCATCGCGCTCCAAGCACATCGCAAGCCTTGGATACGGGACAAAGTAGGCCATACGGTTTGGTTGATGACATCCGAACCTCCCTGACCCGGGCTAGGCTAGCGCCATCGTGGAACGGCAGTCCAGTACCAAAAGAGTACCAGTCAGGTTTCTCCCTGTTACTATCGAGTACTTCACGTCCGTCGGATGATTTCCCGGTCAATTACGGGAGATCTGAAAATGTTCCTTTCCATCGACTTTCGTTTGCTTCGCATCGTTGCAAACTTCAGACGCGCGGGCGCCAACCGCTCCCCAACCGCAGAGCTTCCCGCCTTGCCGCGAAACCTTCCAACCCGCAAACGGTCTCGTAGAGACTGTCTGCCCCAGACGCCGTACTCGACCGCGCGAGACGCAGTGGCCCAGTCCTATCTCTTGATGGCCCCGAGACGCGACTTCTGAAGGCGTCATTTGCGATACCGCCGCTCTACTCCGGGCGCGTCAGCACCGCCGTGACGGCCGCGCGAACGAGCGCCTGCGGTTCCGACCACGGATAGGCGCTGATCGTGATCAGATTGTGTGCGATCCCGTTGAGCGCACAAAGAAGCAGTTCCGATTTCAGCTTCAGTTCCGCCTCGCCCGGGCGGCCGTCAAGCGCGCCGGCAAGGCTTTCGCGCAACACGTTGAACCGGCTGACAACTCCGTCATCGCCCACGAAGACGCTGACGTCGGATTGCGTCACGCCGCTTGACATGAACACCAGGAAATAGTGCTCGCGGCGCTCGAGCCAGAAATCGACATACCCCTGCGACACGGCCAACAGCCGGTGGGTCGGGTCCGCCTCCCCGGCGGCGACCCGATCCAGCCTGTCGAACAACTCCGCGAAGACTTCCGTCCAGAGCGCGCGCAGAATATCGATCTTGCGGTCGAAATACCGGTAGAGCGTCATCACCGTGCATCCGGCCTCGCTCGCCAGCCGCCGCATCGATACGGCGTCGTAGCCGTCTTCCTGAAACAGCCGTAGCGCGCAGTCGGCGATATGCCGGCGCATGTCGGCCATCTCCTTGCCGGTTTGTGCGGGTCGTCCGCGTGGCCGGCCCGCCGAAGATGGGGATGTGAGGGATCGGGGTGTGGGCATGCGTCCAGTCTACGCAGATCGCGGTGGTTGACCAAGTCGATATATTTAATTATAACGCGTTATATTTAATTCAGGAGGATCGGCGATGCAAGCGCGCGCGCACTATGCAACGGAACAGAAAGCAGGACCGTCACAGGAACAGCCCGGCGGCGCGATGCTGCTGTTCCGTATCCTGTTCGTGATTGCGGCGATCTGGAATTTCGCCGGAGCGATCCCCGGGCTGTTCAATACGACCGGCATGTTCGAGCGCGAATTCGGCTACGCGCTGGCCGACCCGGTCATGGTCGCGGTCTATCGCGGCGCCTGGGGCACGGCCTTCCTCTACGGCTTCGGCTTCCTGTTGGCCGCCGTCAATCCGGCGCGCCATACCGGCGTTGTGCTGATGGGCGGCGCCGGCAAGGCGCTCTTCGCACTCAACCTCTTCATCATGTACATGAGTGGATGGACGTCATCCTTCGCGATAGTCGTCATCCTCGGCGACATCGTCTTCGTTTCGCTGTTCATCGCCTGGTTCGTCACCCTGAAGCGCCAGGGCCATTCGATCCTCTGAACAAACCAGCGAAGCCGGCCCTCACCCCCATGACGGGGCCCGATCAGACCGGCGGCCCAGACCTTGTCCGACGCATCGGCCGCCGGTTGAAAGGCCCGTCCGGACACCGCATCAGGCGCGGCATGGAGAAAAGAGGAGAGGCACAGGAACACTGCGAGTCCACCACCCGCAAGACCCCCAGCGCCAGCTTTGCGCACAACCTCCCCATCCTCATCGCGAACGAAGATCCGCGATCCATAGGGCGGCTACCCCAGATCACGTTTTAGTTCGTCAATAGTCGACACTGTTTTTATTCGCACTGAGCCAACAAAAATGCGACCTCAACGCGATTCTCATTTTCCACCTATACTTTTGATTGATTAGAGATGTCCAAATCACTACTATCAAAGCAGTATCGACGATATTCTATGAAAGTATTTGCCGTGCCAGACTACTTGCCGGTCTTAGGAGATAGGGCGAAGATGTACCGTCGCCAGCGCCGGCGATATGTTGAAGACAATATTAGCTACGTCGTCCTTGTCCCCACACTCCGATGCAACCTTGCTTGCAGCTATTGCCAGGTCGCTCGTGTTGGCGAAAATGTCCGGGGTTTCGACTGGACTGATGAAGTCGCACAGCAAGTCTTTGTTTTTCTATCTGGCCTGACCGCCCAAGATATCAAAATTGAATTCCAAGGTGGCGAACCGCTTCTGGCGCTAAGACGTCTTCACGAAGTACGAAATTTTTGTCGCGGACTTTTCACTAGACGTGCGTTTGTCGTTTGCACGAATCTACAGCATGTTGATCAACAAGCGTGGGAGTTCTTGGAAGCAAGCGATACAACCATCAGCACTTCACTCGACGGCTCGCTCGCGCTTCATAAGAAACAGCGCACGAAGTCAAATGAAAATACAGACGTCTTTCTTGCTAACCTCAATACCGCTCTGGACCGCTTTGGCCCAGCAAAGGTCTCGGCCCTGCCAACGCTCGACATCGAAGATCTACCTGAACCAGAACAACTGATCAGTTTTTATCAGCGATTCGGTTTCAACTCGATCTATCTTCGACCGGTGGCGCACTATGGATTTGCTCGCAAACGACATACCGCGAGGACAATAGCTAGTCATTGGAATTGCTTCCGACGAAAGTTCATGGAGCAACTCATCGCGTACAATTACGAGCACAATACAACGTTTGAGGAATTTTACTTCACACATTGCCTTCGCCGTGTCTTACAACCCGGAACAAACAATCACATCGATTTGCGTAGTCCCAACATGATTGGGCATGATCATATTCTTATAGACTACGATGGCCGTATTTATCCAACTGACGAAGCACGTATGCTGACTCGGACCGGTCAAATCGATCTGTCGATCGGCAATGTATTTGACGGAATTGATGAGGAAAAACGCACTCTTCTCAATATGTATGTAGATAATGAGAACGATCCGGTATGCAGCTCTTGCCGTCACCAGCCGTTTTGCGGACGCGATGTAATCGATGATCTAGCGCGCTACGGAACTATTGATATCGAACGCAACAAAACGGAATTTTGTCACCGGCATATGGACTTGTTTGATCATGTCCTAGAACTTTTGGATGATCCTTCACCAGCTGCGCGACATTCACTCGCGATTTGGACTGGAGTTGTCGATTTCGATCCACTTTTAAACCGCGTACTCGTATGATGAATCTTCGTGTACCCATTGCTGATTTCAGAACCGATCGGCCGCTTGTTACCCGCTTGCGATCATGCAAAGAGACAGACGACAAGTCCTCTTTACGTATGGATTCCATACTTGTTAGGAATGAAGGAGAATGGAGTACATACTACTTTCACGATCAGCGGTTTCGTATTAAAGCCCCGGAGCAAGATGTCGACGGCGATGTCTTATTGATATTCCCTGGACAGTCAGCTGCCCATAGGATCATACGCTCCAGATCTTTGCACAATACCTTTTTAGTTACCGAGCAATGCGACCAGCTTTGCGTAATGTGTTCGCAGCCGCCAAAGAAACAACATACCGATCTTTTCAATCTCTTTCTCGATGCTGCGCTGCTGGCACCGAACAATTCTGTATTGGGTGTTTCCGGCGGAGAACCACTACTTCATAAAGAGAAGCTATTCGTATTTCTGGAAAATATATTATCTTACCGAAAGGATCTTTCCTTTCATGTTCTCTCGAATGGGCAGAATTTTTCCGCAGAGGATTGCACGTTCCTGAATTCACCGGCAGCAGAGCGTATTCTGTGGGGCATACCGATCTATGCCCCTGAAGCTGAAACGCACGATAGAATTGTAGGAAAAGAAGGTGCTTTTAATCAGCTGATTGAGAGTTTTACTATACTATCTCATACCCTAGCGCGTATCGAACTTCGTACTGTATTATTGCAATCAAATTACAGCACGCTTCACTATTTGGCCGATTTCATCACTGACTATCTACCCTACAGTGAATATTGGGCGATCATGCAGCTGGAGAATATTGGTTATGGAAAGCTTAATTGGAGTAGTGAGTTTTTTGACAGTTCAATAGAGTTTCAGAATATCGCACGTGCTCTCAACATCGCTTCAGGGCGCGGTCTGAGTGTAAGCCTATTTAACTTTCCACTATGTACGATCCCGGAAGCATATCGACGCTATTCAGTAAATTCTATCTCGGATTGGAAACAGAAATATTTCTCCGAATGTAACAATTGTTCCGAGAGACTTCATTGTGGCGGCTTTTTCCGTTGGTACGATCTCGCAAACGGATACAAACGTGTGAGCGGTATATGAGAAAAAGAGTTTTCGCTATTCCGTCATTGCTTGCGGCCGGTTTTGTTAGCCCTGGTGCCCAGGCAGCTATTCCAGACGGTGCAAAATCCAAACAGTTCGACGATCCAATTATAGATCAACGCCTGCGACTGAACCACAAATACCATTTGGCCGCTCATAGGTCCCACTCAAGCCATCGCAGCCACGGCAGTCATCGTTCTTCTTCTGGTGGAGGATATTCTGTACCGCGTACCACCACGCCCGTTCCCCAATCGGATAGCACTCCGCCATCATCGATCTTACCCAGCACACCAAAAGCTGCACCCAAAACACTCCCCGGCAACACGCCCAAGTTCCGTCAGATCGTCATGCAGGTCCAGCTCGCACTACAGGCTTTCGGATATTACAATGGGACTATTGACGGCATCATTGGCCGTGAATCAAAAGCTGCATTGGCCAGTTTTCAACGTGACCATGGTCTTAAAGTGACCGGCACTGTGACGGCGGAGGTCCTGGATGTTTTCGGAATCAAAGCGGAATAAAACCTTGCTAGTCGGCATTGGATTCTTGGCTGGGATCGCAGTCAGTTATTTATCAGTGCCGCTCTATAAAATGGTTCTCATGGAAATCTGGCGTGATCAATTTTCCAACTATACATTCGCCTGCGATCAATCGATGCGCGTCCACTTCATGGCAAAGCAAAAGGTCGCACTCGATACTACCGAATCTAATGTAGATGAACTTAAGGCGGCCGAGATTGGCCTTTTAGATTGTCAGAAATACGACTTGTTGCAAAAGAAAATGAAACGTTGGGGTCTCAGCGACAACGAAGTCGGCGAGATGGTTCTACAAGCCGCCGAAGCAGAAAGCGGGTCCCTACGCAAAGTAATTCAAATCCATGAAATCCATTATTAATTTTAGTCTAATTGCGGCAATGGTTCTTATCTTGCCGGTACATGCGGATGGGTTGCGTGAGGAGACATTAAGGCAAGCAGCTGTTTCGAGTGGCCTTGTTCCGGCCGCTGAAACGCATGTGCTGGTATCATTGGAACTCGCAAAAGTCGGCAAATTGCTTTTCGAATCAAAGCTTTTGTCGCCAAGCAATACAATCGCTTGCGCGACCTGTCATATTGACAGGTTTGGGTCTGCGGATGGATTGCAGCAGGCGGTTGGGATCGGTGGAACGGGAATTGGCGTCGAACGCTTGAAAGGCAATGGCAGGATTGTTCCGCGGAACACGTTACCGTTTTGGGGACGCGGCGGCGTCGCCTTCAATGTGTTTTTTTGGGATGGCAAGGTCGATGGAACAGGTGGTCGCCTGCACAGCCAATTTGGCTCAGCGACACCATCTCACGATCCGCTGGTTGTGGCAGTCCATTTACCGCCTGCCGAATTGAGTGAAATGGTCGGAACTGAAGTTGATGAAGATAAAGTACAGACTGAAACGGTAAATTCGGCGGAACTGCTTTATAGCGCTGCCACCCAGCGTGTTGCAGCTGATCCGAAACTCGGCGTGGCGTTGGCAAGAGCACGTAGGGTAGAACTTGGCGAACTCGCATTCTTGGATATAGCCGAGGCAATTGCAGCGTTTATCCGCACCAATTTTCAAGTCAGCGAAACAGCATTTCACCGATTTGTTTTCGATGGCAAGCCGCTTCCACGCTCAGTGGTCGAAGGTGGCTTGATTTTCTATGGAAAAGGCGGGTGTGCAAGTTGCCACAATGGTCCGTATTTCAGCGACCTCGAGTTTCACGGAATTCCATTTCCACCTGCTGGATTTGGCAAGAATGGATTCGGAGTTGACTATGGCCGCTACAATGTGACTCTCGATCCCAGTGACCGCGGAAGATTTCGCACGCCGCCACTGTACAATGTCAGAAAGACCGCACCTTATGGACATTCTGGCAGCATAAAAAATCTTGCCGATGCCATCACCATCCACTTCGATCCGTTGGGAGTCCCGATTTATAAAACGCTCTCGCCAGTGCAGCGGGCTGAATTCTATCGGTCATTGAAAGTCTGGTCTTCGGAGCCTGTTTCTGGAAATGTGCTCTATCCCGAAGATATCATCAAGCTTGTCGATTTCCTTAGCAGCCTTGAATACACAACACGGTGGTCTGTCGAATCGGAATGAAACATGACTTTCACGCAAAGAGTAATGATCTGAATAGACACAGCCGCCGCACGAGCAAATCAAACTCTAATTTCTGCATTCACGGACGTTATACATTACGATTGAGCCTAACCAAATCACAACCGCCAATTGGGGAAGCAGGGCCGGAAGGAACACGTCGAGTCTCTCACCGTCGAATTCTGAATCGAACCCGGATCGCAGAAAACGCCGAAAATCCGTTCTCCCGAAGCGGAGCCAGATTGCGACAATCGCAGCCTGTAGACCAAAAAATTTCGAATCCAAAGAGAACGACAGCTAGTAGTGACCGTTAGTTGAACTCTAGATACGACCTATCCAACGCGCATTTTCACACCCTTAAGCCACCACCAACGGCTCGATATTCGAAACGTCCACGACCTTGCGCGCCTGAGCGAGATCGCAGGCGCGCTGCAGGTTCAGCCAGAATTCGGGCGTATTGCCGAAGACTATCGAGAGGCGCAGGGCGGTGTCCGCCGTCAGGGCCATGTCGCCCTTGACGAGACGCTCGATCCGGGCGCGCGGCACATCGAGGCGTTTCGCGAGCGCGCCGGCGCTCATCTTCAACGGTTCGAGAAACAGCTCGCTGAGCACTTCGCCGGGACGAACAGGGTTGCATATCTCTTTCATGCAACCATCATTCCACGCCTACCAGAACAAATCAAGAACTTTATCGTGCATTCACAGCCGTTTTGTGTTAGGATGCAGCCTGTTGAAATCGCCGGCGCCCCTTGCGGACGCATGGCCGGACTGCAAGCTTCGAGCCTGAAAATCCATTTTCCCGAAACAAAGCCAGATGTCGTCAGCCGAAGCCAACAGACCTGAAAAACGCAAATTCCCGAAACGAACCCAGATCGCAGAGAGCACCGAAAACCCGTTTTCCCGAAACAAAGCCAGATGGCGTCACCCGAAGCCCGCAGACCTGAAAATCGCAGATTCCCGAAACAAACCCAGATCACAGAAAGCACAGAAAACCTGTTTTCCCGAAACAAAGCCAGATGGCGTCACCCGAAGCCCGCAGACCTGAAAATCGCAGATTCCCGAAACAAACCCAGATCACAGAAAGCACAGAAAACCTGTTTTCCCGAAACAAAGCGAGATGGCGCCACCCGAAGCCCGCAGACCTGAAAATCGCAGATTCCCGAAACAAACCCAGATCACGTGAAATGCTCGAAGTTCGCCGAATCCCGAAACAAAGCCAGATTGCCCGAACCGTCGCGGGAATCTGCCGATTAAAGGATTATTACATAATAATATCATAATCTTACCCTGAATCACACCGTGACCCGCAACCCCGCCGTCCGGTTTGTCGGGCCTGCTTCTTTTAATCGTCTCGCCCAGCCCATATATTATGGGCGTCCATCCGAGCCTGAACGGAACACGACCATGCCAGACCCCGCCTCTGCCGATGCCGACGCAAAAGTTGTGCGGAAGCTGACGACGATCATGGCGGCCGACGCCGCCGGCTACAGCACCGCGATGGACAATGACGAGGTCGGAACGCTCGCCTCGCTGCGCGCCGCCCGCAAGGTTTTTTCCCGCTTCATCGAAAGGCACAACGGCCGCATCGCCAACACCGCCGGCGACGGCATGATCGCCGACTTCCCGTCCGTTGTCGAAGCCGTGCAGTGCGCCATCGAGGTGCAGCAGGAACTCAACGGCAGCAAGGGCCCCGAGGGCGGCCTGCATTTCCGCATCGGCATCCATCTGGGCGACGTGATCGTCGACGGCGAGGACCTGCTCGGCGAAGGCGTCAATCTCGCCGCCCGGCTGCAGACCATGGCGGAGCCCGGCGGCATTCTCATCTCCCAGCAGGTCTACGACCAGGTCCACACGAAGCTCTCGGTCGGTTTCGACTACCTCGGCGTCAAACACCCGAAAAACCTGACCGAAAGCGTGACGGTCTACGGCGTTTCGCTCAACCGGGCGAAGCCCGCCGCCGCCGTCTTCGGCCGTCATGCAAATCGCCAAGCGGGCGCTCGCGAAGCCTCGCGGGAAAGCGCCGAACGGTCGCGCCGCAGTCATTGCAAAACCGCGCATCGGGAAGACAGCGACGCCTCGCGGCAGGACGACGACACCTACCGGACCAAGGTGATCCGCCACGCGCAGACCCTGGGTCTCGTCCTTGTCGGGCTGGCCGTCATCGACTTCGCCACCGGCAGCGGCATGTGGGTCCAGTGGCCGGCCATCCCCATCCTCGCCGTCATCGGCATCGAAATGGCGCCGCTCGCCGCGTCGCGCAGCCAGACGGTGTTCGCCCTGCGCATGGGCGTGGCGATCGCCGCCCTGGCGCTCATCAACCTGTTTTCCTGGAGCGGAACCCTCTGGTTCCTCTGGCCGGCCGGCGCAATGATCCTCGCCGCGCTCATTCGCAAGGTCGCAGTGCGAACCTGAAGCTGCGCCGCCGTGTCGTCAGCCCGCCTGCCGGACAAGCTCCGCCAGCCGCTCCACCCCGGCGCGAATCTGTGCGCAATCGGGCAGCGAAAAACTCAGCCGCATGGCGTCGGAGGTCCGGCCATCGGCATAGAAAGCGCGTCCCGGCACATAGGCCGCGCGGGCTTCCTCGATGGCGCGCGGCAGCAGCGCCGCCGTGTCGATCCCGGCGCCGGCCGCCAGCCAGATGAACATGCCGCCCTCGGGCTCGGACCAGCGGGCGTGCGCCGGCATATGTTGCGACAGGGCCTCCAGCATGGCGTCCCGCTTGGCGCGGTAATGGGCCTGCGCCCGCGCTGCCTGCCGGTCGAAATGGTCGGCCGTCAGGCGGGCGACAACCATCTGGTTGAGGGCCGGCGCATTGAGATCGCTGGACTGCTTGATCAGCACCAGGCGCCGGATCAGGTCCCGCGAGGCGCAAACCCAGCCGAGCCTCATGCCCGGGGTGAATACTTTGGAGAAGGAGCCGCAGAAAACCACGCGCGACTCGTCGATGGAACGGCCGCCCTCCAGGTCAAGCGCCTGGATCGGCGCAACCGGTTCGCCCTCGTAGCGAAGCGCCGCGTAGGGACTGTCCTCGATGATGGCGATATCCAGCCTTTCGGCGAGGTCGAGCAGGCGTCGACGCGCCGCAAGGTCCATGGTTTCGCCGGACGGGTTGGCGAAATCGGGCACCACATAGGCGAACTTGCAGTCGGACGGGTCGCTTTCGGAACGGGTCCGGACCTGCGCCGCCGTCGCTTCGATATCGGCGACATCGAGGTCCTGGAAAACCGGCTCGCTCGCCGCAAACGCCTGCAGTGCGCCGAGATAGGTGGGCGCGGTCACAAGGGCCGTGTCGCCCGGCGACAGGAAAAGCTTGGCGGTGAACTCCAGCGCCTGCTGGGAGCCGCTGGTGATCAGGATGTTGTCGCGGCTGCAGGCGACGCCGCGGGAACGCATGTGGTCGACGATCCAGTCGCGCAGATCCGCGTCGCCCTCGCTGACGGAATATTGCAGCGCCCTGCCGGCGGAAACGGGATCGGACAGGATATCGGAATAGTGCTGACGGATCACGTCGACCGGAAACAGGGCCGGGTCGGGAATGCCGCCGGCGAAGGAAATCACGCCCGGCTGCTCGATTATCTTGAGAAGCTCGCGGATCTCCGAAGCCTGCATCCGGGATGCGCGACGGGCAAGGCGCGGCGCGCGCGCAAGAAGTGCTGCGTCTGACATGATCGTTCTCCTCGGCGCAATAGGTCAATATTGCTGACCTATTGTCAAGAAGATTCATCGCCGGCCACAAAAAAGGCCCGGATCGCTCCGGGCCTTCGATGCTTCATTGGTGGGGCGAAATTACTTCGCCATGCCGGTGTTCATGATCTTGCCGTCTTCGATGGCTGTGGTCACGTAGACGCCGGGCACGTCGCCATTCTCGTCGAAATCCTGCGAGCCGGCGGCGCCTTCATAGTTGATGTCCGTGCCTGCGGCGATCAGTTCCTTGGCCTTTGTCCATTCGCCGGGAAGGATCACTTCGCCGGGAGCGTTGGCCACGTCGCGGATCGCGCCGGCGATCGCCGCGCGATCGGTGCTGCCGGCCTTTTCGGCGGCCAGCGCCAGAATGAAGGCGGCGTCATAGCCGTTGGCCACGAAGGTGCCGTCAGCCTGCACGCCGGCTTCCGACGCCATCACGTTGAAGGCGTCCGAGCCAGGCAGGTCCGGGGTGCCCGGGCGGGTCATGATGATCTTGCCGGTGGCGGCCGGAACATTGTCGGCCATAGCCTGCGAAACCATGCCGTCGCCGCCGTAGAAGATCGGGAAGTCGCCGCCTTCCAGCGCCTGGCGCAGGATCGTTTGGCCGGATCCGTCGCCATAGGCCAGGATCACCAGCGCGTCGGCGCCGGAGGAGGACAGCGAGCCGATTTCGGCGCGGTAGTCGGCTTTGCCGTCTTCATGCGCCTGGGAGTCGGCCACCGTGCCGCCTTCCGCTTCAAAGGCTGCGACGAAGGCTTCTGCGAAACCCTTGCCGTAGTCGTTGTTGACATAGGTCACGGCGACGTTGTCATGGCCGGCGGACTTGACGACGCGCGCCAGAACGCCGCCCTGGAAGGCGTCGGAGGTCGCTGTGCGGAACACCAGATCCTTGTCGTCCAGAGTGGTCAGCGCCGGCGAAGTCGAGGCCGGAGAGATCATCGCCACGCCGCCCGGAATGCCGGCGTTGTTGGCCGCGGAGATCGTTGCGCCCGAGCACAGCGCGCCGACGATCGCGGAAACCTTGTCGACATTGACGACGCGGTCGGCCGCGTCGGCGGCTTTGGTGGCGTCGGCGCAGGTCGTGTCGCCGACGATCAACTCGATGGTCTTGCCGTCCATCAGGCCGCCATTGTCGTTGACGTTCTTGAGCGCCAGATTGGCGCCGTCGATGATCGGCGGCGTCAGGCTTTCGATCGGACCGGTTACACCGCCGAGAAAGCCGAACTTGACGTCGGCGGCCGTCGCTGCGCCGGAAAGGCAGGCAAGCGCGACGCCGGTGGCAAGCGCCATTTTGAGTGTTGGCATCATTGATTATTCTCCCAAATTGCAGACCGGTTTGTCCGGCCCTTGATCCGATTAAAACGGGTTCCCTTCCGCGCAAGGCGCGAAAAGTTGGCGCAATCATAGCGAAAGATACAGCGCTTTAAAGCCGAAAAGTGAAATTTGGTTGACGCCTGTATTCGGGCGTAAATCGGCTTCTTTACCGCCCGTAGTAAAGCGATACGGCGTGGCGAGCTTCAGCGAAAAACAGCCAGCGCTCGACGAAGAGCCCGGCGATGAGACACACGAAAGCGACCCCCAGCCAGGCAAGCGGACCGCCGCTGATCGCCACGGCCAGCGAGATCAGAAGCGGAGCCGCGAAACCCGTCGTCAGGGCGATGGCCCGCAGCTTCGCCGCATGCTTGCGGCCGATGACATGGACCATCTCCCGCGTCAGGTAGTTCTCGCCGGAATGCGGGCTTTCGAGCAGCCGTACGCGGCCGATCGCGCCAAGCCCTGTCGCTGTCTCCGGGGTAGAGCCCACGGCCGCCAGAGAGGTTCGGCCAGCCCTGTGCCACCAGGACATTTTCAGCGCCCAGGCGACGATGAGCACAAGGCAGGCCATTCCGGCGATCGTTGCGCGATCGGAAGAGTTCGTTTCCGGGTTCAGCGCAGCCGCCGCCACGTAGCCGCAGGCGATCGCGAAACCGACATAGACGAGCGGCGTCAGGATGGAGTTCCAGTGCGGCACCGTGCGGAGCTGCGTATAGATCATCGCCGTCGCGACCACCGTGACGATCGCCAGGAAAGCGATCAGAACGCCGAGCCACAGCGGCCGGTTACCGGCGAAAAGCCAGAACAGGACATAGACGCCGAACAGAAACAGCGTCGCCACCGCCAGCACGCCTTCGCGCGACAGCCACGACGAGCGCCATTGGGAAAAAGCCCGCCAGGCCCGTTCCGGATGGCCGAGATGAAAGGTCGAGGAAATCAGCCCCGCCACCGCAAGGCCGCCGGCCAGCAGCGAGATCAGAAACGCCGCCAGCGGCCCTTGGGACATGGGCGCGCCGACGCCGATCATCGCGATCAGACCGAAGCCGGCGCCGGAAGTTACGGTAAAGAAGATGACCGATATAGCAGGATGCATCAGCCCAGCCTTTCCAGCGCGCGGTCAAGCCAGCCGAGAAAGCCCGTGGCGTTCGCAGTCTCGTCCGGTTTGGCTTCAGATGCGCCACAGCTTTCCGTCGCCTGCTTCGGTCGCGGCGGCAGATACTTGTTGACCGGCGCCGTGCCCATTTCCGGCATCAGGTCGAACCCGCCGCGATCCTCCACGAGCTTGGACACATTCGATTCAGGGTCCGAAAAGTCGCCGAAATGACGGGCGCCGGCCGGGCAGGTCCTGACACAGGCCGGCGTCCGGTCCTCCTCCGGCAGATTGTCGTTGTAGATCCGGTCGACGCAGAGCGTGCATTTCTTCATCACGTTCTCGACCGGGTCCATCTCACGCGCGCCGTATGGGCAGGCCCAGGCGCACAGGCCGCAACCGATGCACATGGATTCGTCCACCAGCACGATCCCGTCTTCCGAGCGCTTGTAGCTCGCGCCGGTCGGGCACACGGTCACGCAGGGCGCGTCCGAACAATGCAGACACGATTTAGGGAAATGCACGATCGAGGCCGGCGCGTCCTCCGGCGTCACCTCGAACGTATGGATGCGATTGA
Source organism: Flavimaribacter sediminis (assembly GCF_019492055.1). Classification (GTDB taxonomy): domain Bacteria; phylum Pseudomonadota; class Alphaproteobacteria; order Rhizobiales; family Rhizobiaceae; genus Flavimaribacter; species Flavimaribacter sediminis. The sequence continues at coordinate 132,180 of NZ_JAICBX010000005.1, forward strand.
GCCAGGAGCCCACCGGCTCGTCGCCATAGGGGTCGAGATCGCCCAGCGGCGCGCCGTAGCCGCCGGTGTTCCATTCCTTGCAGTTGACGACGCAGGCATGACAGCCGACGCAGGTGTCGAGATCGATCACGAGGCCAAGGCTGCGCTCGATAGCTGTGGGCAGAGAAGTCATTCGCCCTCTCCCCATTCCTTGCCGTAGGCGACGACCGCGGGCGGCTCGCGCAACGGATCCTTCTGGGGCGGGAATTGCGGCAACGTCACCGGATTGTCGCCGACCTCGGCCTTCTCGATACGTATCCGCAAATCAAACCAGGCGGCCTGGCCGGTGATCGGGTCGGAGTTCGACCAGCGATAGCCGTCGGCGGCCGGCGGCAGCAATTCGTGGATCAGGTGATTGAGCAGGAAGCCCTTCTTTGCCTCCGGCGCGTTGTCGTCCAGCGTCCAGGCGCCGGAGCGTTTGCCGATCGCGTTCCAGGTCCACAGCGTCTTGCCGTTGACCGCCTCCATGCGCCGAACCGGAACCTTGATGCGGCTGTGGTGCGAGATCACCCATGCCCAGTCGCCGTCGCGCAGCCCGGCCGCATCGCAGACCGGCCCTGGAACATAGAGCACGTTCGCGCCGTGGATCTGGCGCAGCCAGGCGTTCTGCGAGCCCCAGGAATGATACATCGCCGCCGGCCGCTGCGTGATCGCATGGTAGGGATAGTCGCTCACGTCGACGCCTGCGCCCTCGAATGGCGGATACCAGAGCGGCAGCGGGTCGAAGGTTTCGAGTATCCGCTTGCGATGGGTGTCCGGCGGCTGCCGCTCGCCATGACCCTCGGCGGCAAGCTGGAACTTGCGCAGCGGCTCGAGGTAGAGCTGGAAGACGTTCTCGACCGGCCCATCCTGCAAGCCCATCGCGATCGCCCAGTCGCTCCAGGCGCGGTTGGCGTGCTTGAAGTAGCGCGCCTCCTCCGGCACGTGCGTTTCAAAGAAACCGCCATTGTCGATATAGCGCTGAAGCTGGTCCGGATTGGGCGCGCCGCGCCCTGCTTCCGATCCATCCGCGCCGCGCCAGCCGGCCAGCGGACCGACGCCGGGCTTTCTCTGGTGATTGACCATGTAGTCGGCGTAGTCCGCGTAGAGCGCTTCGCCGTTCCCGTCGACCATGCCCGGCAACTTCAGCCGCGCGCCGAGATCGAGCAGCACCGACTGGAAGCCGCGCACGTCCCTGCCCTCGGCCTGGGTCTCGGGCTTCACCACCGGCCAGCGTATCGCGTCAGCCAGCGCGTCCGGCTCGGAGATCGGCCGGTCGAGCAGCGAGATGCAGTCGTGCCGCTCCAGGTAGGTCGTGTCGGGCAGCACCAGGTCGGCGTAGGCGACCATCTCGGAATCGTAGGCGTCCGAGTAGATGATCTTCGGAATGCGGTAGTCGCCGTTCTCGTCCTTGTCCGTCAGCATGTCCATGACGCCCGACGAGTTCATAGACGAGTTCCAAGCCATGTTCGCCATGTACATGAACAGCACGTCGACCGGATACGGGTCGCCGGCGTGCGCGTTGGAAATGACCATATGCATCAGCCCGTGCGACGACATCGGCGCGTCCCAGCTGAACGCCTTGTCGATCCGCTGCGGCGTCGTCCCGTCCGCCTCCAGCAACAGGTCTTCCGGCCCGCGCAGGAAGCCGAGATGCGGCCCCGGCAGCGGCTCGTCCGGTTTGCAGCCGCCATGCGGTTTCGGCTGCGCCGCCACCGGCCTCGGATAGGGCGGCTTGAAGCGGAAGCCGCCCGGGCTGTCGATCGAGCCGATCAGGATCTGCAGCAGATGCAGCGCGCGGCAGGTCTGGAAGCCGTTCGAATGCGCGGAGATCCCGCGCATGGCGTGGAAGGAGACCGGTCGGCCGATCATGCGCTCGTGCCGCTCGCCCTTCATGTCGGTCCAGGACTGTTCAACCACGACTTCGCGCTCGAAGGCGGCCTCGGCGATCTCGGCCGCGATGCGGCGGATCTGCGCCGCGGAAACCCCTGTTTCCTCCTCGACTGCATCAGGCGCATACCGCGGGTCGAGATATTTGCGCGCCAGCAGCTCGAACACCGGCCGGGCTACGCGTCCGTCGGGCAGCGTCGCCGCGCCTTTGAGCGCTGCCTTCAGCGACGCGCCATTCTTGCAGGACACGACGCTGGCGGCCTCGCGGTCGAGGACCAGCGGATCGCCGTTCTCGTCGCGCGCGAAGAGCCCGTGATCGGCGGCGCCCTCATCGTCGATCACCAGCCAGGGCGCGTTGGTGTAGCGAAGCAGGTAGTCGAGATCGACCTTGCCGAGCCGCAGAAGCTCGTGGATCAGCGACAGGATGAACAGACCGTCCGTGCCAGGCGTCACGCCCACCCACTCGTCTGCGACGGCGTTGTAGCCGGTGCGGACAGGATTGACGCCAACGATCTTGACGCCGCGCGCCTTCAGCTTGCCGAGCCCCATCTTGATCGGATTGGAATCGTGGTCCTCCGCGACGCCGAAGATCATGAAGTATTCGGTCTTGTCCCAGTCCGGCGATCCGAACTCCCAGAAGGCGCCGCCGAACGTGTAGATGCCGCCGGCCGCCATATTGACCGAGCAGAAGCCGCCATGCGCGGCGAAATTGGGTGTGCCGAACTGCTGCGCCCACCAGCCGGTCAGCGACTGGCTCTGGTCGCGGCCGGTAAAAAAGGCGAGCTTTCTCGGATCGCGATGCCGGATATCGGCGAGCCAGTCGGCTGCCAGCGTCAGCGCCTCCTCCCACTCGATTTCCTTGAACTCGCCGCTGCCCCGCTCGCCTGTGCGCAACAGCGGTTTCATCAGTCGCGCCGGCGAATAATGCTGCATGATCCCGGCCGATCCCTTGGCGCACAGCACGCCCTTATTGATCGGATGGTCCCGATTGCCCTCGATATACCGGATGCGCGGCGTTCCGTCCTCGCCCTGCCGGATATGCACGTTGACGCCGCAACGGCATGCGCACATGTAACAGGTGGTCTTGCGCACCTCGTCGGACACATGAGCCGAAAGCTCTACCTTGTGTCGGATCTCATTCATGAACCGCTACCGTCTCCGACTGTCCATTTCGCAAGCACTGGCCGGTCTCCTCCCCTGGCGCTCTATCGTAAATCCTTCATACGTCTCAGAGGTCCACATGCCTGCGGACATCGGAATTCTTATATTAAGGATTCCTTATATAAAGTCTTTTGGAACAGTTCCAGACTTTCCGACTCAATACCTAGATTGTCCGCGTTCGCTGATGGAGCGCCAACCAAAACAAAGGCAGGGGACCAGACGACGACGCCATGTCGCACAAACTTACTTGTTTCCTTGCCGGAAGTAGAAATCGATCCGTGACCTGACGGCGGCATTGTGGTCCATCGAAAGTACTTCGGCGATTTCGTCCATTCGGGTCGTCGTTTTGTGTCGATGCGCAATCAACATATCCGCGGCCACTTTCCTGACAGCTGAAGCATTGTCGCTGGCCGCTTCCGACAAAAGTCCTTCATAGCCGAATTCCGTTGAAACGGGACGCACTTCAAATCGGGGCGACCTTATGAAATCATGGTTCATATCGTAACCGACCACCCATTTGGCCTCGCCTGATAGAAGCGTTCTCATGGCAATGGCGCGTGCTGAAGGCGACACGGCCTGGCAAGCGATAATCTGCAGGTGATCATCGAACTCGGGGTGCGGGAGCAAACTGCGAAATGTCCGTCCCACGAACGACGTTCTTTCGCTCAGTATCCTGTTTCGCAACGGTAAAAGTACATCCGGCTTGAGGATTACGGAATAGATAAAATCCTTGGCCTTGGCGCTCATTCGCCCACGGGAGCCAATTAGATCCAGGGACTTGAAAGCAAATTCAGCGGCAATCGCAGGATCCGCTTTTCCCAATACTCTCTCCGCACAATCCAGTGCAGCATCGCGTACTTGTGCGACCCAATCGTTGAGGCGGTATGCAATCGCCGCATATTCAAAAGCAGACAAGGGAGCAGTCTGGATTGAGGACAATGAAGCCTCCCGAACATATCCACTGCCGTGAAACAGATACAACCACGCCAAATCAGGCATGTTTCGAATTTGTTGGAAAGGACTGGAACGAAGCGCGCCAAGCCTGATCAACGGCTTCTGAATAGCCCGAATCGTCGGTGCATAAGGTGTGTTTTCCCAAATTTCGGCTATTTGCCGGATGTGACTGCTTGCATGATACATGGTCGAAGGACAGACGGTGCGATATCTGTCTCGCAAATACGCAACTTGTCGGAGACTTACCGTTCCAGACTTCAAACACGGTCCCACATCCTTCAACGCCTGCTGAAGAGAAGGGGGCAAGACGGAGCGTTTATTGTACGTAAAGAGATCTGGGTAATCTGCAGGCATCCGGTCGTCTGTCATCTGCCAATCGAAAAACATTGGTGCAATTTCAGTGAACGAAACAAATTACATAAAACTTCCGAGTGTACACTTTAAGAGACTTTTTGAAGGCGATTGCTGATCCCTAGGGCCTTTGATAGCAATTGTCTTCATGAGAGCGATTATCGACCGATTCCAACCACTGGCGGCGCTTGCGGCGCGGCTGCTGATCGCCTGGATTTTCATCTATGACGGGTACGTGGCGATCATCGACTATGGCGGCGTCGGCGACTACATGGAGGCGAACGGCGTCAGCCGCAGCCTTCTCCCGCTCGCCATCATCGCCGAACTCGGCGGCGGCCTGTTTGTCGCCGCCGGACTGTTGACGCGACTGGCGTCGCTCGCGCTCGCCGGGTTCTGCCTGACGACGGCCGTCCTCTTCCACGCCGGCTCCGGAGATCCGATGGCCATGATCCAGCTTTACAAGGACATGGCGATCGCCGGCGGATTCCTGGCGCTGGCGGCCTTCGGCGCCGGACGCTGGTCGCTCGACGCGGTCCTGTTCCGCTAGCAGCCTTGCTCTACGAGCGCCCGTGCTCGAGTTCTGGTCGCGGCCCGGAAGCAAAGCCGCTTCTTTTCGGCCCCGCATAGCCAACGATGTGGCCCTTTGCGAGCTTCCGGCGACCGAACCAGTCGGCGATGTCATCGATCCTCAGCAGCCTGCACAGCGGAATAATCAGCACACACAACGCGACGTAGGACAGCGCGTTCGAGCACTCGAGATACCGCAGCGCCCGGCCGATCGGCGGCGTCGTCATCGGCTCGATGCCTTCCAGATCCGTATCGTCGCGACATCGGCTGAGACGCGGCGAGATCGGCACGGTCGCAAGCTTGATCGTCCGCCATGGCGCGCGCACAAAACGGCGAAGCGTAAAAACCGGATTGCGTTCCAGCTCCACGAAGCTCTCGTAATACTGGACCGGATCGACAAGCGTGTTGAGCCGCGTTTTCGGAAAATGTTTCGCACGCATGTCGCGGTAGGCGTCCGCCTGCTGGACGCGCTCTTCCACCGTTTCAGGCAACGCGATTTCGCCGGCGAACACCTTGAACGCGTAGCCGCACTGCAACTCCGTCATGAACGGAAGCGATGACCATGTCGGCCGCGCCAGGCCGAAAAAGGCGAGCGTCGGATCGACCGGATCGAAGATCAGTTGCAGCAGGCGCGACGGATCGCGTTCCCTGTAGGCTTCGGGAAGAAACGGAAAGGACGGCTGGTATCCGAAGCAGTAGATGATACGCGTCGCCTCGACGCTCTCTCCACTTTCGAAGGTAACGCGATTGCCTTGTGTTTCGGTGATCGCGCCGGCCGCCTCCACCCTGCCCGATCGCACGAACTCCACCGAATGGCCGGCCTTGTTGAAGAAGGCGTGACCCGTCGGAATGTCATTGCTCCATTCAGGCACCCCGTGCCCCTGGTAGCCCATCAGCGAACCGGTGCACAAAAGGTTCGTCAGAACGCGAATGCCCGGCTGGCGATCCGGAATATTGCTCAGCACCCGGTGCATCGTGGTGATATTGATGTCGAGCGCGCTGGTATGCCGGTCGAAGACGCCGGCGGGCAGGCGCTCGTCGACCGCCGTCCTGCGATAGAAATGCTGCCCGCCGCTGATCGCCCAGGTGACGCGCGCCCTGGTCTTTGCCAGTTCGTCGATCATGTCCGAGGCGGTCTCGCCGCCGCCGTAAACGATTACATGATCTGCGGCGGTGATATTCAAATCGCGAACCGCCTTGATGTCGCCGGAGTGAATCAACTCTCCTGCGAATGAGGCGATCGGACCGCTGGCCAGCCTTTTGCGACTATGCACGCCTGCACAGACCGCAAGCCGCTTCGCGCGCAGGCGTCGCGTGACAGTTGCGCCGTCGGCGGATTTTTGTTCGTAAGAGACGGTCCAGCCTTCGTCATCCCGCTCGGTCCGGATAACGCTTGCGCCAAACTCCAGGTGCTCGCGCAGGCTAAATTCGTCCGCATAGGCGTTGAGATACTCCAGCGCCTCGCTCCAGTGGAAGAAGTGACCGACTTTCTCCGGCATCGGAAAATCAGAGGCTTCCGTCATGGTGCGCGAAGAGGTCGACACCGTGGTCGACATGGTCGTCACGACATCGCGGTCTTCGGTAAAGTTCCAGACGCCGCCGAGATCGTCGCGACGTTCCAGAATCGTGAAGCTGAGACCGTGTTTTCGCGCATACCGGCCGGCATAGAGGCCGGACCATCCGGCTCCGATGATAGCAATATCCAACAACGTAATTCACCTGAATTGCTGTACGCTCTTCGGGCGAAAAATCATTTTTATTGTTTGAAATCAACATTTAAAAGTATTCGCTTATTTGTATAAAATGCTGCCAGCTATTTATTCGTTTTTGATTAAAAATTGAACCAATGCTCATTGATCCGCAAAAATCATGCTTATCGCGCCCGGAACGATGCTGACTGTCGCCGGCGTGACGCCGGCCGGTTCGCCGTCCACCTCGATTTGCATGGGCGCCGGCGTTTCGATGTGAAACACCCTTCCCTGCGTCACCCGCATGCCGGCTTTGCGGACATAGCTTCCATCCTTCATGGCCGGGAGGATTTGCGTCAGCATGCGGCCTCTCGAAACAGGGCCGATTTCCACGCAATCCAGCAATCCGTCATCGAATTGCGCCTCTGGCGCGAAACTGATCTCGCCGGGAAGACCGGGAAAGCAGCAAAAGAAATATCCCCATGCTTTGACGGTCGACGGCGGCGCGCTGTCTGCAGAATAAGCAAATTGACGGGGACGTCCGCCGAGCACCGACAGGACGCCCGCCAGAACGTAGGATGCGCCGCCAAGCAGCTTCACGAAGGGCATGCTTGCGGTCAGCCTGCTCGCTTCGACCGGCAGACCGACGGAAACGATGACGAAGCCGTGCCGCGCGGCGCCTTCGCCGCCGTCTGCGGCGTCAAGCCGCATCACGTCAACCGGTTTCACGCTCGCGCCGGCAAGAGCTTCGACGGCCCGCCGGGGCGTCGACAGACCAAGGCAATTGGCGACGACATTCACAGTCCCGCACGGTATCTGGCCCATGACGACCTCTGACCGCGGTACGTCGCTATTGGCCATGATGGCGTTCATCAACAAGCCCATCGTCCCGTCGCCGCCGACGCCGACAATGCGCCTGTATCCCTCTTTCAAGGCTTCCGTCGCCGCCACCTTGATGTCGTCTCTGCTCTTCGTCGCCCGAAAACCGAATTCGCCGATGGCGGCGCGCATGTCACTCTCGACTTCCGGCCACACCCGCGCAGCCCTGCCCCTGCCGGCCGCCGGATTGAGGATCACGAAGGTTTCCGGTTGTGAGGAGTTTTTCTTTCTCAATAGTTTTGAATCACTTGGCAAGGCGTTTTCAACTTCTGAATCAGGATGAGGTTTTACGCTGGATGACTTGTTGATGAAAGAAGATGCTTTTCAGAAAGAAGCCTCCATAATCTTCACGGCGCCGCTTCGATTGCCGGTTGAACAGACTTGTTCTCTGCGCTACCGGTTGCAACCGTATGAGAGACAAGCACCTGGGAGGGTGAACTGGCCAATCGAACAGCATTAATCGTCTGGGGCGGATGGGAAGGCCACACGCCCCAGCAAAGCGCCACGGTCGTCAAGTCCATGCTTGAAGACCATGGATTCGACGTGACGTTTTCCGACACCACGGAAGCCTTCGCATCGCCGGATGTCGGCGAGCATTCGCTGATCGTTCCGGTGATCACCCAGTCGGAGATAGGCAGCGACGCCCTCTCCGGTCTCCTCGGCGCGGTCAAGGGCGGAACGGGGCTTGCCGGATTTCACGGCACGATGTGCGACGCGTTTCGCAAGGAGCCGGAGTACCAGTTCATGACAGGCGGTCAATGGGTCGCGCATCCAGGCAACATCATCGATTACAGGATAGAGATCACCCGACCGGATGATCCGATCATGGAAGGCGTAACGGACTTCGCCTATCGCTCGGAGCAGTATTACCTGCATGTCGATCCGGTGAACGAGGTGCTTGCCACAACCCGCTTCGACGGAACCTACTGCGAGGATGTGAAGGGCGTCGACATGCCGGTCGTCTGGAAGCGGCGATACGGCAAGGGTCACGTATTCTACAGCGCGCTCGGCCACGTCGCCGAGGAATTCAACGTTCCCGAAATGCGCACAATCTTCGAGCGCGGCGCCTTGTGGGCGGCGCGCTAGCTCCTGGCGCTATTTCCCAAGAAAAGACAGGACATGCTCGACCACCGCCTCCGGCGCTTCCCAGTGGATTGAATGCGCGGCGTTGTCGATCACTTCGAAACGAAAATCAACGACGCCTGAAAGAACCGCGCGCATGTCTTCCGGGGGTATCATCAGGTCGTTGCCGCCGGCAACGCCGAGCGTCGGGGCCTTGATCCGCGTGATCACATCGCCGGCCTGGTAGGCTGCGATTGCCTGTTGCTGCTTTCGCATCGCCTCCACCGGCTGCCGCCACGGATAGGTCTTCGCCATCTCCACCGCCGAACCGACGGCGGCCTCGTCCTCGAAGAATCCGGGCGAGAACAGCCAGTAGAAGAAGGAACGGAACCACGTATCGTCCGAAACGCCTTCTTCGCGCTGGCGAACCAGGGTGTCGACAAGGGAGATGTTTCTCGCCGTCCTGATCGGGCCGGAACACAGGATAACGAGCTTCTCGACCCTCTCCGGATAGCGCGCCGCCAGATCGAGAGACACCGCGCCTCCCATCGAGTGGCCGACAATATGAGCTTTGTCGACGCCGAGTTCGTCCATCAGGGCCACGACGTCGTCCGCCATGACGCCGATACCGGTCTCCACAGTTTTCGGTTCGGTGCGGCCAGCCATTCGATTGTCCGGCAGGATCAGCCGGTAATGCGCCGCCAACGGTTCAATGACAGGCAACCAGCTCTGGCTGTCGCTGGAAAGCCCGGCGACAAGCAGCAACGGCTCGCCCTCGCCATGTTCCTCGTAATAGAGCGAGATGCCGTTGAGTTGCGCTGTTGCCATAAATACCGCTCCGCTTGATTGGATTTGCAAGTTCTTTAGCGGCTGGCGATCAACCCCGAAAGTGGCGAAAGACACGAACAGGCAATTTACCGGGTCTGGTTGCGAAAGACGCGCGCGCCCGTCCACAGGCTGATCAGCACCAGCGCAAGGGACAGCCCGAAACCGAACGGCACGATGAAGGTGAAGATCTCGCCGCGAAACACCGCGCGCAGCGCCTCGACCATGTGCTTGAACGGATTGACGTCGGACACGTATCGCAGCCAGGCCGGCGCCATGCTCATGGGCAGCAGGATGCCGGAAAGCAGAAGCACGGGCAGCGCGAAGGTGTTAATGAGCGGAGCGAAGGCGTCCTCGGATTTCATCGAAAGGCCGGCGGCGTAGGAGAGCGACGAGAACGACGCGCCCAGCATGGCCACCAGCGCCAGCGCGAGCAAAAGCGCGCCGAACGGAACCCGCAGACCGAACAGCATGGCGGCGAGCACGAGAACGATCGCCTGGATCATCAGCACCATGACGTCGCGCAAGACACGGCCGGCAATCAGCGAAACGCGATGGGCGGGCGTGACCATCATCCGGTCGATGACGCCGCTGCGCCATTCGTTGATGATGGCGAAGCCCACGAAGGAACCGCCGAAGATCCCGAGTTGAACCAGCAGCCCCGGCACGAACACCTGCCAGGCGTTACCCGGCGGAAACCCCGGAACGCTGGTCATGCGCAGGAGCAGTGGACCGAACAGCACCAGGTATAGGATGGGCTGCATCAGCCCGATGATCACCCAGGCGGGATTTTGGAGGGACAGAAGCGTCGCCCGCCTGAAGATGATGAATGTGTCCCGGAAGAAACTCATGACTTGGCTCCAGTGAATTCAGTCGCGCAGCGAGCGACCGGTGAGGTTGAGAAAGACGTCCTCAAGCGTCGGGCGGGCGATCTCCACGCCGATCGGCTCGATATCGAGATCCGTCAGCCTGCGCAGCAGTCCCGGCAGGACGGACGCCCCGTTGGGAACGCGGAAATGCACCACATTTCCCTCGCACACGACATTGGCGGCGTTATCCAGCGCCTCGGCCGTTTCTTGCGACTTCGTTGCGTCTTCGGATGTCCTGAGCGTCAGCGTGATCGCATCGCCCGACAACCGTTCCTTGAGTTCGGCCGACGCGCCTTCCCCGACAATTCGCCCGTGATCGATGATCAGCAGCCGGTCGGACAGGGCGTCTGCTTCGTCCATGTAATGGGTCGTGAGAAACACGGTGGTCCCGAACTCGTCGCGCAAGCTGCGGATATGGTTCCACAGATTGGCCCGCGCCTGCGGGTCGAGGCCGGTCGACGGTTCATCGAGAAAGACGAGCTCCGGTTCGTGGATCAGGCCCATGACGATGTCGAGACGGCGGCGCTGTCCGCCAGACAGCGAACCGCAGGCGCGATCCCATATTCCGTCGAGATCGAGCGCCTTGAGCAACGCTTTTCCCCGCCTTTCGCCCTCCTGTCTGCTCAGACCGTAGAGCTGCGCCTGGGAGACGATCTCGAGGCTGACCTTCGCCTCGCGCATGGTCGTCCCGCCCTGGGCGACATAGCCGATCCGTCTCTTCACGCCTCTCGCGTCACGCCGCAGGTCGCATCCGGCGACGATGGCCTCGCCGTCTGTGGGTTCCAGCAGCGTGCACAGCATTTTCAGCGTCGTCGTCTTTCCGGCGCCGTTGGGACCAAGGAAGCCGACAATCTCGCCCTTGCCCACGGTCAGGTCGATGCCCTGCACCGCGTCCACGGTTTCCGCGCGCGTCTTGTAGCTTCGTTTCAGGCCGCGGGCCACGATCGCCTGTTCTTTGGCAGCTTCCAGCATCTTGACGATTCCCAATTATCTTGATATTCATATATCTTATGAATCAAAATACTTTCTCGTCAAGAGATAAAGAGTCCGCCGTCGCAGAGATGGTCGAGGCTTTGCGGGTCAGCCAGAACGCCTCGGACATGATGGACGAAGCGTTCTCCTCCCTGCTTCGGATCAACAGGACGGATTCACGCTGCCTGGATATCGTTCACCGACTGGGAAGAATCACTGCCGGAGATCTCGCCCGCATGAGCGGATTGACCACCGGAGCCGTGACAACCGTCGTCGACCGGCTGGAACAGGCCGGATATCTGCGCCGTATCCGGGACACCGAGGACCGGCGAAAGGTATTCCTCGAAGCCACGGAACGCGCAAATCGACTGGCCGAAGCCGTCTATGGACAGATAAGCGAGGTTGGCCAACGGCGAATGGGCGACATGAACATCGAAGACATTATCCGCGTGACCCGCTTTCTGCACATCAACGCCCATATCAACAAGTCGCTCTCGGACGCGCTGCGCGAGGTTTGCGCTGCGGAGAACGACGAGGACGATCCGCTGAAGGTCGCCAAAGCCTTCGCGACGCATATGCGGTCCCACTCTGACACCGTCGACAAGGGCGTCGACGACATCATCTGCGGCAAAACGCCGGAGTAGCGGAAAAAGCCCATGCTTCATTCTTGCGGCCGGCTGTGACATGCTGAGAGATCATTCGGTCATTCGACGAGGTTCTCCATGAGCACAAGCCGGTTCCAGCCGGTGTCCGGTTTCGATCTGCCCCGCTTTGCGGGCGTGCCGACATTCATGCGATTGCCGCACATCACGCTCGACGATCCGGATATCGCCGACGTCCAGATTGGCCTCGTCGGCGCGCCCTGGGACGGCGGAACCACCAATCGGCCCGGTCCGAGACATGGTCCCCGGCAATTGCGCGACCTCTCGACCATGATACGCGCGCAGAACGGTGCAACCGGCGTTCGTCCTTTCGACGCGGCGAACTGCGCCGACCTGGGCGACGTCGCGCCCAATCCGGCCGACGTCATGGACAGCCTCGACCGCTTCACGACCTTCTATTCAAGGGTCAGGCAAGCCGGTGTCCGGACGCTGACGGCCGGCGGCGACCATCTGTGCTCATTGCCGATCCTGCGCGGTCTGGCGTCCGACGGTCCGGTCGGCATGATCCATTTCGACAGCCATACCGACCTGTTCCACAGCTATTTCAACGGCAGCATGTATACCCACGGCACGCCGTTCCGCCGCGCCGTCGAGGAAGAACTTCTCGATCCGCAGCGCGTTGTGCAGATCGGCATACGGGGAACGGCCTACGACATGGAAGACCGCGATTTCGCCAAGTCGGTCGGCGTCAGGGTCATCGCGATTGAAGAGTTCTTCGAGCGCGGCATTCCCGACGTCATGGCCGAGGCGCGGGAAATCGCGGGCTCGGGCCCGACCTATATCTCCTACGACATCGATTTCGTCGACCCGGCTTTTGCGCCCGGCACCGGCACGCCGGAGGTCGGCGGTCCGAATTCCTTCCAGGCGTTACAGGTCGTTCGCGAACTCGAAGGCGTCAACATTATCGGGGCCGATTTGGTCGAGGTCTCGCCGCCTTTCGATCAGGCGGGCGGCACGGCCTGGCTTGCAGTTTCGATCATGTTCGAACTGCTCTGCGTCATGGTTGGAAGACATTGAAATGACGACGCTGCTTGTAAAGAACGCCCGCGTGCTTGTGACAATGGACGCGGAGCGACGCGAGATCGAGGATGGCGGCCTCTACGCCGAAGACGGCGTGATCCGACAGGTGGGCAAGACGCAGGATCTGCCGCCGTCAGCCGACAAGGTCATCGACGCCACTGGCCAGATCGTGCTGCCTGGCTTTGTCAACACCCACCACCATCTCAACCAGACGCTGACGCGCAACCTGCCGGCCGCCCAGAACAACAATCTGTTCGAATGGCTGAAGGTCCACTATCGCATCTGGGCCCGCACCCATCCGGACGCGTCGCGCACCAGCTGCCTGATCGGCATGGCCGAATTGCTGCTCTCCGGCTGCACCACGGTTTTCGATCACTCCTACCTCTTCAAGAGCGGCAATACGATCGACGTTCATATCGAGGCGGCGAAGGATCTCGGCGTCCGCTTCCACGCGAGCCGCGGTTCGATGTCGCTGGGCGAATCCAAGGGCGGCCTGCCGCCGGACGAATGCGTTGAGGACGAGGACGATATCATGCGCGACTGCGTGCGCGTGGTCGACCGCTATCACGACGCATCGCATGGCGCGATGACGCGCATCGTGCTTGCGCCCTGCTCTCCCTTCTCGGTCTCGGAAGATCTGCTGAAGGAGACAGCGGTGCTGGCGCGCGACAAGCAGGTGATGCTCCACACCCATCTCTGCGAGACGCTGGACGAGGAGCGCTACACGCTGGAGCGCTTCGGCAAGCGACCGGTCGACTGGATGGCCGATCTTGACTGGCTGGGCGACGACGTCTGGTTCGCCCATGCGATCCATGTCGATGACGAGGAGATCACCCGCTTCGCCAGCACCGGCTGCGGCGCGGCCCATTGCCCCTGCTCCAATATGCGGCTTGGATCGGGAATCGCGCCGATCAAGAAATACATGGCTGCCGGCGTCCGCGTCGGTCTCGGCGTCGACGGGTCGGCAAGCAACGACGCCTCGCACATGCTTGCCGAAGTCCGCCAGGCCATGCTGCTTGCCCGCCTGCGCCTCGGCCTACTGCCGCCGGAGGGACCGCGCAAGCATTTCCTGCTCTCGCAGTCGCACCCGTTGCGGTCCGACGAATGGATGTCGGCCCGCGAAGCGCTGGAACTGGCGACGATCGGCGGCGCCAGCGTTCTGGGCCGCGACGACATCGGCTCGCTGGAGTCCGGAAAATGCGCCGATTTCTTCACGCTCAAGCTGGATACGATCGGCTATGCGGGCGGCCTGCACGATCCGGTCGCAGCCGTCGTCTTCTGCGCTCCGCAAAATGCACACACGACCGTCGTCAACGGCCGCGTCGTCGTGGAAGACGGCCGCATCGCCGCGATGGACATGGAGCCGGTCATCGCCGAGCACAACAAGTGGAGCCTGGAGCTCGCTGCTGCGACGTGACAGCCGGCCGATATCGGCGCAATAATTATTTGCCGGCAGCCTGATCGGCGATGCCCGCAAAAATGCCGTCGAGTTCCGCTGCAAGCGACTTCAGAGTCTCTCCCCCCTCATCGAAATAGGGAGAGAAAACGAAGGTCGGCGTCTTGTAGCTGAGGGTCGATCCGCCCTCGTCTTCTGTGACGTAGAAACGGATCGGCGCCTCTATCCCGGCGGCAAGGCTCGCATCCAGCATGCGCACGGCGAAGTCGTTGCGATAGACGCCGACGACACGGTTGCCTGCTATCGTGACGCCCCGGCTTTCGGCGCCCTTGGAGGCGCTAGCCTGCGTGACTAAGCCCATCTTGGCGCCCTTGATCGCCTGATCCAGGCGGCTGTTGAGGTCGGCGAAGCTGTAGGGCGTCTCCCTGATGACCCAACCCTCCCGATCAGCAATGGAGCTTGCCAATGCCGAACCGGCGAAGCCGAGTACCAGAACCAGTGCAAAGATGTTTGACGACAGACGGCGCATGACGGCCTCCCTTTACGGATATCCCTGAAACCATCCTTGATCACAGTCCTCCGTTCCGCAATTCGCGGGATCGTCAACTCTGATCACGTCTGGTTCAGGGACATCCGCCGGCCTGCCTCGGCGACGGGCGAGTATCACTCCAGGCTGGCCGAAACGCGCATCTTCAGGAATTTTGTCTCCAGATAGGCTTCCAGCCCTTCCGGTCCGAGTTCGCGGCCAAGGCCGCTCATCTTCCAGCCGCCGAACGGCGCCTGCAATTCGCTGACATCGTTGACGTTGAGACCGATCCCGCCGAATTCCAGCCGGTCGGCGATAGTCCACATCCGTTCGAGATCGGCGCCGTACATATAGGCCGCAAGCCCGTATTCGAGGCTGTTGGCCATCTCGATCATCTGGGCGTGGTTGTCGAAGGCGGTCATGGCCGCCAGCGGCCCAAAGGTTTCTTCGGTCATCGCCAGACTGTCGAGCGGCGCATCGTCGATCACCGTCGGCCGGTAGAAATGGCCGCGAGCGAAGTCTCCTTCCGTCGGCGCATAGCCGCCGGCGATGACCCGTCCGCCCTTTGTCACTGCATCCTGTCTGTGCGCCTCCACCCGATCGATGACCGACCGGTTCAGCACCGGCCCGTAGGCGACGCCGGGCGCGACGCCGTGGCCGAGTTCGGTCTGATCGGCAAGATCCGCCAGTATCGAAGCGAACTCGTTATGCACGCGCCTGTCGACGAGGATCCGGTTCACCGTGATGCAGATCTGGCCCATATTCGAGAAAGACCGGCGATGGGCAGCCTTTGCAGCGGCCTCCAGATCGGCATCGGCAAGAACAATGAAGGGGGCATGACCGCCGAGTTCAAGACAGACCCGTTTCAGGTTCTCGGCCGCATTGCGCATGATTTCCTGTCCGGCGGCGATCGAGGCCGTGGCCGAAATCACCCGGATTTCAGGATGTCTGGCAATGGCGGCGCCTGCCACCGGCCCGTAGCCCGGCACGTCCGCGAGGCACCCTTTCGGAAGGCCCGCCTCGTGCAGGCAGTCGACCAGCATGGCGATCGCCAGCGGCGTCTCGTGCGGCGACTTGACGATGATCGGACAGCCCGCGGCAAGCGCGGGCCCTACTTTCCAGCAATAAAGATCGACCGGATAGTTCCACGGAACGATCGCGCCGGCGACGCCCGCCGGCTGATAGGTGACGACGTTCTTTATGCCCGGGGCCGATGCCGGCCGGAGCGACCCGAATATGCGAGTCGCCTCGCCGGCATAGTAGCGCAGCACCGTCGCCCCGAAGAGGATTTCCTTGCGGTTGTCGGGCACGGGTTTGCCCTGCTCCCGCGTCAGCAGCAGGGCCATGTCCTCGACCCGGGTCTCGATCAGCTCTGCCGCGCGGACGAGAATGACCGCCCGCTCGGCCGCCGGCATATCGGCGAAGCTCTTCTCGATCCGTTTGGCGGCCGCAACCGCCTGTCCGACGATGGCGCCATCGGCGAGCAGCGTCGAACCGACCTTCTCTCCTGTGGCGGGGTCGTTGATGACGAAGGTTTCCTTGCCGTCCGGCAAAAGCCATTGGCCGTCGATGAAAAATCCGCGATCCATGGTCATCGCCTCAGCGCATCTTCAGGCGGCGCCAGAGTTCCGCATAATTGCGGTCGTTCTGCACGTCGGCGGCCGCCTTTTCGGTGGTGTTGGGGCTGACCATAATGAAAGGCTCGTAGCCCTTGTCCATCATCTTCTGCGCGGTCGCCGCATTGATTGCCTGTCCGATAGCGATGGCAATTGATGTCGATGTGGCGCCCACCCGTCCTTTCAGGCCTTCAATTTCCAAACCGGCGTCGCCCTTGGGAACGCCCGTGTCGATCACCACGTCGGCGAGCTCATAGAGCCGCTTGCCGCAACTGTGTCGCGACGGGGTCGAAGAGGAATGCGGAACGGACGTCACCCCGATGACCTTCATCCCGCGCTCCTTGGCGCCGACCGCGATATCGAGCGTGACCGCATTGAGCCCGGAATGGGAAAAGATCAGCATCGCATCGCCGGCGAGAAGCTGGTGCGACGACAGGATCGCGTCTCCATACCCTTCCCTGCTGTGGATGAAACGATACTGGCGAGCGCCGCCGTCGCCCAGCACCCGGTGAAAAGAAATCATCGTGCTCTCGACGATTGGCCGGAAGCCGGTGACGGTGCCGGTGCGCGGGAACATCTCCATGGCTGCGAACGAGCCGTGGCCGGTGCCGAAGGTGAAGACCAACTTGTCATCCATGATCGTTTCGGCGCAGATTTCGGCGGCTGCCTCGATTGCGTCGCCTTGCGTGTCGGCGACCGTCTGCAGGCGGCCGATCAGCGTTTCGAAATAGCTTCCGGCAATTTCCGTCATGTCAATTTCCTCTTACTTTTCTTGTTGTTGCCGCAGAATGTTCAGGCAATGCCCTTGAGCGCGATATCGAAGAGCATGTCCTCTCCGGCGGCCAGCGGTTCGGCCCCGAGTTTCTGTTGCGTGATGGCGTCCACGGTGCCGAGGCAAAGGCTCGCGCAGGAGACGCCGAGCACCTTCGCCGCCGTCAGCAGGGCGGAGGTTTCCATGTCCGTCGCCATGACGCCGCGGTCCGCCAGCATCTGGCGATTGGCGTCGACGCGATCGCGGCTCGACTCGTCGAGAGCGAACATGTCCCGGTAGAAGGCGTCGAAGGTGGCGTAGAGACCGGTATGGACTGTCTGGCCGAGGCCCTCCGCCGCCAATGCAAGCTGCTTGACAAAGGCAGGATCGGCCGGAACCGGATCATCGGTTTTGTCATAGGCCGGCGACGTGCCGTCGAAGCCGATGGCGTTTTCGCTCACCAGGAAATCGCCGCCTTGCGCCGGCGGGAAATACATGGCCGTGCCGATCCTCAGGAACTTCTCGACGCCGAGATCGGCGAGTTCATGCAGCACGATGGTCGCTATCGGCGCGCCCATGCCGAAGGAGACGACAGTCACGCCGTAGCCGCCATAGTCTCCGACGACAGTCTTCAGGCCTCGGCTGACGGGCAGGAAACGAGGATTGTCGAGCTTCTTTGCAAGGCGGTCGACCCGGTCGGGATCGCCCACCAGAATGGCCTTTTTCGCAACCGCATCCTGGCGGTGCCCCAGATACCAGGCCGTCTTCATTCCAGATGTCCCCCTGACCTTTCAACAAGCAGTGACCGTACGTCCGCGATGCCGCAACGGGCGGCTTCCACCGGATCGTCGACGCCGGAACTCCATGCGCCCAGAAAGCCGCCGGCGAAGGTGTCGCCAGCCCCGGTCGTATCGAGCGCCGACACGGGCTCGACTGCAATTTCTGTTCTCTCGCCGCAGCGTTCGACGACGACGCCTTCCGCGCCTTGTGTCTCGACGATCAGCACATCCTCGCGCGTCTCGGCGATGAGGCCGCGTTCGTGGCGGTTGCAGAATATGATCTCCGCATCGGCCGACAGGCGGCGGCAAATCTCCGGCGTAAAACAGTTGAGATCGTTCTTCAGCACCCAGGACAACCGGCCTTGCGGATTGCGCGCCGCCAGTATGGCGTCCATCAGATGACCCGGTCCAACCGTGACGCAAAGGTTTTCGGCGTCCGCGATCACCCTGGCCTGTACGTCCGTCAGCGTTTCAGCGCCGCCGAAGGCGGGATCATAGAGGCAGATGCAACTGCCGTCGGACTGGTAGATCAGCATGGCCGACGGGGCGCGTTCGCCCGCGATCCTGTCGACGCCGGCGGTGCTGACGCCCTTCTTCTCCAGCGCGGAAACGAAGAGATCGCCCTCGCGATTGGCGCCGGTCCAGCAGACCGGCGAAGCCGTCACCCCGTGGCTTACGGCGGCTGCGGCGACATAGGCGGGACAGCCGCCAAGGCGCGGCCAGTCCTCGGCGGACCGCCACTTGATGTGCGTGGTGGCGTTGCCTTCGGCGCGTCCCGACAGGGCGACCGGATAGTCGAGGCTCGCATAGCCGGTAACGGCAAGCTGCGTCATGCCAGCATCTCCAGCGCTTCGCCCGTGTCGACGACCTTGCCCAGATAGCGGTCGATATCCTCAAGCGACGCCCTGGCGAGATGCTCGCGGTTGGAATTGGTCGCGTCGCCGACGACCACCACTTCGAACCCGTGCGCGAAGGCGTCCTGGGAGGTGGCGCGCACGCAGACATTCGTCTTCACGCCGCAGATGACGACGCGGCCGACGCCCTGTTCGTTCAGGAACAGCGCAAGCTCGGTGGCGAAGAAGGCGCTGAAGCGACGCTTGACGATCTCGATTTCGCCGACGGCGCCCGACGGTCCGAAGCCCTCGAAGAATTCGGCGTTGAAGCCGCCGGTCACGCAATGACGCGGCAAGCGCTTGTCCTCGAAATCCTCGAAGCCTTCCCGGTGCCGGTCGGCCACGTGAACGACGATGCGGCCATTCGCATTCGCCTTTTCGATGAGCGCCCGGACGTTCGGGACCACGGATTGCGCGTCGGGATACGCATTCTCGCCGTCCGGATGCAGGAACGAGTTCTGCATGTCGATCACGATGAGTGCTGTCTTGGTCATGACAATGCCTTTCTGCGGCTTGCGCGCCACCCGGCGATGCATAGCGCCACCAGAACCATGAGGTAGGGAATGGTGCCGATGAGCTTGGGCGGCAGACCGGCCGTCTGCATGCGGATCTGGGTCGCTTCCAGAAAGCCGAAAAGCAGACAGACCATCGCCGTCGCCACCGGCCGGTCGCGTCCGAAATAGAATGCAGCAAGCGCGATGAAACCGCGTCCCGCCGTCAGCCCCTCGTTGAAGAGGCCGATCGAGGCGAGCGACAGATGCGCGCCGCCCAGGCCCGAGTAGAAGCCCGCGAAGCTGGTCGAGAAATCCTGGATCGACTTCTGCGGCAGGCCCATGGAGCGCGCGACCTGCGGTGCGTTGCCCGTCACCCGGACCCAGAGGCCGATCCTCGTGCTTGCCAGCAGGAACGGCAGCACGATGACCGTCGCCCATGCGAAGACTGTGAGCGGTTCCAGTTCGGCAAGCGCCCGTCCGATGATCGGTATGCCGGAAACAGCCTCCGGCAGGAAATGCGGCAGCAATTGCACGTCCGGAAGTCTCAGCGTGCCGCTGGATTTGTAGACCCAGGTCAGGATGAAGCCGAGGAATCCCGTGACGAAAACATTGAGGCCGAGGCCGGCGACGATCATGTTTGCATTGGCGCGGGTGATCACCAGCGAGAACAACAGGCCGACGAGAGCGCCCGCCAGCGCCGCCGCGATGACGGCGACAAGCCAGCTTCCGGTCGCCGATGACACGACGACTGCGACGAAGGCGCCGGTGAGCATCTTGGCGTCAAGCGCGATGTTGACGATGCCGGCCTGCCGGTTGACGAGGCCGCCCATGGCGGCGAGCAGGATCGGCGTCGTCATGACGATCGAGGCTGCGATGATCTGTTCTACGATCATGGCGCGGCCCTACGCGACAGGAAGCGCAGCCGGCCGATTTCGACGACCGCGAAAATCATGACCGTGCCCTGGATGATGTTCACCAGATCGAGCGGGATGTTGGAAAAGAGCTGGATCGTCGTGCCGGCTGAAGCGAGCGCCCCGAACAGGATTGCGCCGAGCACGATGCCGATCGCCGAATTGCGTCCGAGCAGCGCGACCGCCATTCCGGTAAAGCCGTAGCCGGCGGAAAAGCCGTCGCTGAAACGGTGAAGCTGGCCGAGCGCGTGCGAGGCGCCGCCAAAACCGGCGACGACGCCTGACAGCACCATGACGAGGATGATGCTCGCCGGCACCGAAATGCCGACCGCGCGGGAAAAGCGCTGGCTGTAACCGACCATCGCGGCGGAAAAACCGGTCGGCGTGCGGCGCGCCCAGACGGCGTAGGCGATGACCACCAGGATGCCGACAATGAAGCCGGCGTGCAGCGTCGAGGGCGGCATCAGCCGGGTGAGTTCGGCGGCTTCATGAACGGGCGGCGTGACATTGTTGCCGGAGACCTCCGAAAGCAGCGGGCCGTTGACCAGATAGCCGGTGACGCCGAAGGCCACGAAATTCAGCATGAGCGTGGAGACCACCTCGTCGACCTGCAGCTTCGCCAGCAGCACGCCCGGAATGTAGAGCCAGATCGCTCCAACAAGGGCGGCGAACGCGAAAGCGAATAGGATGATGGTGAATCCCATGCCGGCCGGCAGACTGAACCCGATGAAGGCCGCGGCAATGCCGCCGACGACGAACGCGCCTTCCACTCCGACATTGAAGACCCCGGTGCGGAAACAGATGGCGGTGGCAACCGCGGTGAAGAGCAGCGGCGTGGCGGCGGACAGCGTCGCGGCGATGCGCCGTTCCGACCCGAAGGATTCCTTCGCCATGAGCGAGAAGATGTCGATCGGGTTCTCGCCGATCGCCAGCAGGATGACGGCGGCGACGACAAGCGCCACGATGAAGGGAAAGGCGAGCCCGAAACCCTTTTCGAGCCATAGGCTTGGCGACATCGCCGAAGATTGTGATTCAACGGAAACGTCAGCCATCGGCGTGCCCCTGCATGACCATCATCCGGCCGATCTCGGCAATGTCCGTGCCCTCGACCGGCGCCTCGCCCACGATGCGCCCGGCGGCCATCACGACGATCCGGTCGCAAAGATAAAGCAATTCCTCAAGTTCCTCAGAAACCAGTAAAACCGAGCCGCCGTCGTCGCGGAACTGCAGCAACAATTTGTGGATCGCCGCAATGCCGTTGAGATCGACGCCGCGCGTCGGCTGCGAGACCACCATCACTTTCGGCTCGGAAGCGATTTCGCGGGCGAAGACCAGCCGCTGCTGGTTGCCGCCGGAAAGGCTGGAGACCGGATCGCCCAAGTTGCCGTAGCGCACATCGACGCTTGCGAGCCGTTCGGTCGCGACCCGCCGTTTCTGCTTCAGGCTCAGCAACATGCCTTGCCCGATTGGCGGCCGGTCGTGGCTGCCGGCGACGACATTGTCTTCCACAGGCGCCAGCGTCGCGAGCCCCTCGTGCCTGCGGTCGGCGCTGATATAGGCGATGCCCTTGCGACGGCGTTCGCCGTTCGTTGCGTGGGTGACGTCGCCGCCCATCAGCTCCACCCTGCCCTTCGAAGCGGACCGCAGGCCCACCAGGCATTCGACCAACTCGTCCTGGCCATTGCCGGATACGGCTGCCAGCCCGACAATTTCGCCCTTGCCAACCGACAACGACACGCCGTGCAGCGGATGGGATTTTTCAAGCGATGGAGCTTCGAGCCTGGCGACGTTCAGCACGACCTCGCCGTCTCCGGTCCTGCTACGGGAAGCGCGCCCAGTTTCGATCAGCGATGTATCGTTTCCCCCGACGATGTAGCGGGCGATCGTGTCGCTGTCGGTCTCGGCGACATTTGCGGAATAGGAGACCTCGCCGCGGCGGATCACGGTCACGCGGTCGGCCAGCGCCACCACCTCTTTCAGCTTGTGGCTGATGAAGAGGATGGTCGTTCCCGCATCGCGCAGGTTTCGCAACAACACGAACAGGTCTTCCACCTGTTGCGGCGCCAGCACCGCGGTCGGCTCGTCGAGGATCAGAATGCGCGTCCCACGCCGCAGAAGGCGGATGATCTCGACAATCTGCTGGATATGCACGGGCGTTCCGCCGGCCCGGCGACGCCAGTCGACGGCCACGCCCGTTTTTTTCGCCAGTTCCTCGCCGGACTGCAAGGCTTGCGCCCAGTCGATCCGCGACAGCGGCCCGGCGGCGAGCGAAACCGGCTCGTCTCCGAGCACCAGGTTTTCAAGCAGGGTCAGATCGGGCGCCAGCATGAATTCCTGGTGGACCATGCCGATCCCCGTTTCGAGAGCCTGCTGGGGCTGCGAAAAACGGACGTCCTGATCGTCCACGATGATCGCGCCGCTGTCCGGATGCTCCATGCCCTGCAGAATGCGCATCAGAGTCGACTTGCCGGCGCCGTTTTCACCGACGATCGCGTGGATCTCGCCCGGCGCCACGGAAAGGGAGATATCCCTGTTCGCACGCACCGGTCCGTAGGATTTGGAGATGTTCCGGGCGCCAAGCCGAACTGTCGCATCGGCGCGGGCCGTCGCCGCTTCCGCCATGGTTTTGCTCTTCGTCAAACAGGATCGGGGCGGTTTGCGCCCCGATCATTCGCCTTCATCGATTTTACTTGAAGAAGTCCGGATAGCCCTGTGAAGAGACGTCCCAGACATCGATCTTGCCGTCGATGATATCCTGCTTGAAGCCTTCGACCCTCTCCAGATACTCGGCCGGAATGATGTCCTTCGTGTACTCCATGTCGGAGAGCGCGACGCCGTTCTGTGCGAGCCCGAAATCCATCACTTCGCCGCCGGGAAACTCGCCGGCGGCATAGCCCTGGACGATTTCGTCGACGGCCACGTCAACGCGCTTGATCATGCTGGTGAGCACGCTTCCAGGCGCCATGCCGTCCTGATCTGTGTCGACGCCGATTGCGTAGTGGCCGGCGTTCTTGGCGGCTTCGATAACGCCGATGCCGGTGCCGCCGGCGACGTGGTAGACGATGTCGGCGCCTTCGTCGAACATGGCGTTGGCCATCTGCTCGCCCTTGGCGGGATCGCCAAAGGATTCCGCATAGGCGACCTTGACTTCGATATCAGGATTGATGGCCATCGCGCCCTGGATGAAGCCGACCAGGAACTTGTCGATGCCTGGCGCTTTCACGGCGGCGATCACGCCAATGATCGGTTCTGCGTTGATGCCCTTGATGGACGTGTCGGTGGTCACCTGGGCGGCCAGCGCGCCGGCGAGATAGGACCCTTCATGTTCGGCGAACACCACAGAGGCGATGTTGTCGCCCTCGCGGGTCTGGTTCATGATCACCCAGTCGGTGTCCGGATAGTCGACGGCCAGTTTTTCCATCGGTTCGCCGTGGATCCATTCCAGGCTGATCACCAGGCCAAAGCCGGCGTCGGCGGCGCGGCGCATGATCTCTTCGCCTTGCGCGGCGACGTCGTTCGATTCGATCGGGCGGCCTTCGATGCCGGTCGCTTCAAGACCCGCCTCGAACCCCGCAAATGCGGAGTCGTTCCACGATCCGTCGCCCAGACCGCCCTGGGAAATGATAAGCGCAGCCGGCGCGACATCCTGGGCCGTCGCGGGCATGGCCGTGGCTGAAAGCGCCATTGTGGCGCCGATTGCAAGTGCAGACAGTTTCTTCATGTCACATGTTCCCTTCTTCAATTGTCGGAATTGTCGATCCGTGTCTTCAGGCTCACGACCTGCCCGGCCGGGGAGGAGGAACGCGTGTCCCTGCCCCGGACGAGGCGCATGTCGTAAGTGTAGTAGTCGCCGTGATAGACGGCTTCGACGGCCTCGATGAGCTGGCCGTCGCGGTCGAAACTCTTGCGAAAAACGACCATGACTGCAGCAGGACCCGAAAGGCCGAGCAGACGCCGCTCCTCTTCATTGGCAAGCCGCGTGGTGACGCGCTCCTGCGCCTCGTCCGCGGCGAGACCGATGTTCTCGAACGAACGGTAAAGTGAAAAGCCTGGATCCTGCAGCGCCTCGGGGGCATCGCCGTTCAGCGCCGGGATCCGCATCGCGACCGTCGACGGCACCAGCGAGTGATGGACCGCGCACGGCACGTCGTCGACGTGGCGCAACCGGATCAGCGACACGGCCGGCTGGCCGCAATCGAACTCCCGGATCTCTTCGGGCGTCGCGGCCCGCATGTCGACAAGCATCTGTGAGGAACGATGACCAGCCCCGGCCGCCGCTTCGGTAAAGCTCAGGAGACCTCCTGCACGCCTGTGCAGGGAAGGCCTTGCAACAAAACTTCCCGACCCCTGATGGCGATGGACAATGCCCTCACTCACCAATTGCTCCACGGCCTTGACCACCGTTCCCCGGCTGACGCCGAACTCAAGACACAACTCGGCCTCGCTGGGCAAACGGTCCCCCGGGATCAGGTCGCCGTCATGAATGCGGCTCCTGAGAAGCTCGGCCAGAACCTGATAGCGCGGCTTGACGTTCGGTCTCTGCATAGGGGCAGACTAGATATGACCAGTTGACTAGTCAAGTTGAGACTTGTGGAAACTTACTCACGCCTTCGATCGGTGTACTCGGGCCCAGGCAGTGCATTCAAAGCGTCTGGTTATACAGCAAAAATACTTTGCTTTATAACTCGGAACGACTGCTCGCTGAATTTAGCGCTCAGGCGCGCAGGATATCTATTGCCCATGGACACCGGTCACTGTAGCGCCCACCCCGGCTTGTCCGACCCTCCCACCGCAGCTAGGTTGGCTCCGTCATCAGGGCATCGGGTACTCAGGCATGGCGGACCAATCGGCTACCGGCGAGAGCAAGGCGCTGCAGCGCACGCTGCGGCTGCCGGGGGTCGTGCTCTTTGGCCTGTCCTATATCGCCCCGCTTGGTGTGCTCGCCATTTATGGAGAGCTCGACCAGTTATCGCAGGGCACGCCTTCCGGCGCCTATCTGCTCGCAACCGTCGCGATGCTGTTCACGGCGCTCAGCTACGGGCGCATGGTCACACTCTATCCGGTCGCCGGTTCCGCCTACACCTATGTCCGCCGCTCTATCGGCAATCATGTCGGATTTCTGGTCGGCTGGATGGCCATGCTCGACTATGTCCTCCTGCCGATGGTTGCCTGGCTGCTAGGCGCCGTCTTCGCGGCCTCCGTCACGCCGGCAATCCCGGTGTCCGCCTGGATCGTGATACTTATTACGGCGACGACCGCCGTTAATATCGGCGGCATCGTTCTGGCCGAGCGCATGAATTACGTGCTGATGGCGATCCAGCTTGCGGTCCTCGTTATATTCGCGGCCATGGCGACACACCAGGTCTGGACGACGTCAGGCCCGGCCGCGCTCGTCTCGAGTGAGCCCTTTTTCAGAGCGGATGTGCCGCTCGCGATCACAGTCGCGGGCGCCTCCTTCGCCGCCCTGTCCTTCCTCGGTTTCGATGCTATCACAACCCTGTCGGAAGAGACTGTCGGCGCGCGAAAGGTCATGCGACGCGCCATCCTGATCGTGGCTCTCTTCTGCGGCGCCCTTTTCATTTTGGTCTCCTATGTCACACAGCTTGCGCATCCGGGCACTACGTTCAAGGATCCGCAGTCGGCCGTCGACGAAATCGCCCTGTCGGTCGGAGGCGAATTCCTGAAGATCCTGTTCATCGCCGGAATCCTGACGACACAGGCGGCGGGCGCAGTGGCCATGCAGACGACCGTCGCCCGCCTTCTCTACGCCATGGGCCGCGACGGCGTGCTGCCGGGCCCTTTCGGATACATTCATCCGAAACTCAAAACGCCGGTCTTCAATCTGGCGCTGGTGGGAACGATCGGACTTCTCGGCGTGGTCATGACGGTCGAAACCGCCACCACCTTCATCAATTTTGGCGCTTTCGTCGCCTTCACATTCGTCAATCTGTCGGTGATCGCCCATGCCCTGAGAACCGCCAGGCGCCGCAAGGCGGCCGGAACAGCGATGTGGCTGCTGCCGGCCGCCATCGGCGCGGCGGCGACCATCTGGCTGCTGCTCAATCTCGGCGTCTACGCCCATATTCTGGGCGGCGTCTGGTGCGTAGCAGGCATCGCCTATCTGGCGTTCATGACGCGCGGCTTCAGGCGCCCGCCGCCCGATCTCGCTGGCGAAGAAGAAAAAGCGATTCCCGGCGAGGATTCGCTGATCTGACGCCATTCTTCTTCTGGTGGCGGAAGGTCGTCGGCGGATATATGATCCGGAACCTTTCCTTTTCCGGGATTCCACTGTCATGGCTGAAGCCAGTTCATTCGAGCCTTTCCGACGCCGGCTTTTCGACGTGCTCGAGCGGAGCAAACGCGGAGACAGCCTTTCGCGATTTCTGGACATATTTCTGGTTTGTATAATCCTGGCGAACGTTGCCGCTTCCGTTATCGAAACGGTGCCTGTCGTCTACGAGCGCTACAGCTACGTTCTCTCGCTGTTCGACGGAATATGCGTACTGATCTTCGTGCTCGAATATGTTGGCCGGATCTGGTCCGCGCCCGAACACCCGGCATTGAAGGATCTTTCTGCCTGGCGGGCCAGGCTGACCCACGCTGCAAGCCCCATGCTGGTGCTGGATCTGATCGCCATTTCGCCATTCTTCATAGAGTTGATTTTCGGCGCAGACCTCGCGGTGGTGCGAATTCTGCGCATCATCCGCTTCTACCGCCTGGCGCGTTATTCGCCGGTTCTCGCAACGATTATCGGCGTGATAGCGCAGG
Organism: Flavimaribacter sediminis; assembly: GCF_019492055.1. GTDB lineage: Bacteria > Pseudomonadota > Alphaproteobacteria > Rhizobiales > Rhizobiaceae > Flavimaribacter > Flavimaribacter sediminis. Next base: position 159,232 of record NZ_JAICBX010000005.1, read on the forward strand.
AATGGCGTTCGCTCGCTGGTAGCGCCGTGCTTTTTCTGGGGCTGCTTCTCTTTTCGGGTGTGGCCATGTTTCTTGCCGAGGGGGCTGTTCAACCCGAAAAGCTGGGCGACGTGCCGCGGGCCATCTGGTGGGCGGTCGTCACCTTGTCCACGGTGGGATACGGTGACGTGGTGCCGATAACCCTTCCGGGAAAAATGGTCGCCGGCCTCACAATGATATTCGGCATAATGTTCTTCGCCCTGCCGGTCGGCATCATCGCCACCAGTTTTCAACAGCAGATAAGGCGCCGGGACTTCGTCGTCAGCTTCGCCATGGTGGCGAGAGTACCTCTCTTTGCCCGCCTTGACGCCGCTGCGGTGGCGCGTCTGATCGGTCTGTTGACGGCGCGAAGGGCTTCCGCGGGCGATGTCATCATCACGGAAGGCGAGAAAGCCGACGCAATGTATTTTATCACCACCGGTCGGGTGGAAGTCATTTTGCCATCCGGCCCGATCTACCTTACGGACGGCGATTTCTTCGGCGAGATGGCGCTGGTCGCTGAAGGACAGCGGCGTAGCGCTACCGTGATAGCGGCCAGGAGCTGCGATCTTCTTGTACTCGGTTCCCGCGACTTCCAGCATCTGGCGCACACCAATGCGGAGATCGGAGAAGCGGTGAGCGAAGTGGCGCGCCAGCGGAAAGGAAACCACGGCGCCGAAGAGATAAACCGATAGGAAAGGAAATTTAGGCGTCAATAAAATCATATGAACTTGATTTCCAGTTCATATGATCCTAAATTGCACTCCAAATGGAGTCTCTCATGGAAAACGCCGTCATCCAGCGGCCGGCGGGCGATGTTCAGGCCGTTGCGCTCAAGGCCTATGGCAGGATAGCTCAGGCGTGGTCGCTGACCGGCCGGGAGGCCGCGGCCCTGGCCGACATGTCGGAATCGACCTGGAAACGCGCGCGCAAGCCGGGATTCGCCGGCGATCTGACACGCGACCAGATGCTGCGCCTGAGCGCGCTGACAGGTCTCTACAAGTCGCTGGAACTTTATTTCAATCCGCCGATCGCAGAACGATGGGTGAAGCTTCCGAACCGCGGCCCGGAGTTCGAAGGCAAAACGCCGCTCTCCGCCATGATCGACGGCGGGTTGCCCAAAATCCTGCGCGTGCGCGCCTATGTCGACGCCTTGCGGGGCGGCGTTTGAAGATCACCGGCGTCAATGATCGCGGATTGATCCGTCTCATCCCCGAAACGCGTCACAAGCCGCCAGTGTTGCGCGGTCTCGTCGATACGGACGAGGAAGCCGCCATTCTGGCCGAACTCGAGGGTGAAACCAGCGCGCGGCTGGTCGCCGAGCGCGACGGCGGCCCTGCCCTCGACCGGCGCGAGCTTGTCTTTGCGCGGCGCGCGCATGACCTCAAGGTCTACGGGCAAACCCATATCAATGCGGCGTTCACCTATACGCGACCGACCGGCAACCGTTTCAACAGCGGCGACCGGGGCGCCTGGTATTGCAGTTACGATGTGCTGACATCCGCCGAAGAAGTGGGTTTCCATCGCACAAGGGAACTTGCAAACATCGGGATTTACGAGGACGAGGCGCGCTATGTCGAACTTCTGGCGGACTTTATCGGCGACTTTCCAGATCTCGACGGCGCCCCGGAGCATCCTGCGCTCGATCCCGATCCGGATATCGGTTATCCGGAGGGCCAGGCGCTCGCGAAGACGCTTCGCCGGCAGGGATATCGCGGGCTGCTCTATCCTTCGGCGCGACGTCCGGGAGGTCGGTGTTTTGTCGCCTTCGATCCGGGCATCGTCCAGAATGTACGTCCCGGCGCAAGCTGGAAGCTGATATGGAAGGGCGCGCCCGATTTTTCCATCGATGGATTTTGAAGCGAAAGCACATGGATTTCCGCCTTCCGAAAATGCTCGCCGTTATTGCAATGCTTCCTGCGCTGCAAGCTTGCAATCCCGCCTATTACGCCAGTTCGGTTGGCGGCCATATCAAGATCGTGTCGTCCAGCCAGCCGGTCGACAGGCTTCTGGAGCGTCGCGACACCAACCCGGATCTGAAGGAGCGGCTCGCGATATCACGGGAGATACGCAACTACGCGTCGGAGCAATTGGCTCTGCCCGACAACAACAGTTATCGGCGATATGTGGACACCGGCAGAGACTATGTGTCTTGGGCTGTCTACTCATCGCCGGAATTTTCCGTCGGGCTCAATACCTGGTGTTTCCCGATCTATGGCTGCGTGCCCTATCGCGGCTATTTTTCCGAACAAGCGGCAGAGAAGTTCGCCGAGACCCTGCGTAAGCAGGACATGGACGTCTATGTCGGCGGCGTGCCGGCCTATTCTTCACTCGGCTGGTTCGACGATCCATTGATGAACACGATGGTCATTCGCGGGGATGTGTATCTCGCGGGCGTGGTGTTTCATGAGCTCGCTCACCAGCGGGTGTACGTCCAGAACGATTCAAACTTCAATGAGGCCTTCGCCGTCACCGTCGAGGAAAACGGCGTCGAGAAATGGCTGCGCGAGCGCGGCGAGGATGCAGTCTTGAAAGACTATGAAGCGGGTCTGCGACGCTACAAGGATTTCCAGATTCTGGTGGCGGAAACACGCCAGGAGCTTGCAAGTATTTACGCATCGGACATCTCAGTCGAGGAAATGCGCACTGCCAAGGCAAGGGAGATCGAGCGTTTGCGGGCGCGGTATCATCAATTGCGGAACGGAAAATGGAAGGGGTATCGCGGCTTCGATCGCTGGTTTGACGAGCCGATCAACAACGCCAAGCTTGCGACAATCTCTGTCTATGGCGATCTCGTGTCGGACTTCAAGCGGTTGTTCGATCTTTGCGGCGGCAATTATGAGCGGTTCTACGGCGCAGTCGAGTATCTGGCGCAGGTCGAGAAAAGCGAGCGGGAAGAGGCGTTGCAGACAGCATCGTCCTGCATGGCGGGTGGAAGCTAAACAATTGCTTCGCAGCAAATTGCATCTCCCCCGCCCGGACGAAATGTCCGAAGCGGGGAAGACCCGGAAGGCCTACTGGTTGCCCGGCGAACCGGCGGCCAATTCTTCCATCACGTTGTCGAGCGAGAAGCTGCCCGGCTTCTGGCGAGGCGGGAACTCCTTGAAGCTCTGCAGCCAGTTGGCGACATAAGCGGAAGCCGGCGCAATCGCGAACATGCGCTCGATCCACCAGCGCTGATAGCCCATCGCGTCTTCTTCCTCTGCGCGTTCGAACGGATCCATGCGCAGATTGGTCAGCGACGGGGCGCGAAGTTTTTCGAACGGCGTCGTCCAGACCTTCATGCCCTCTGCGTTCTGGCGCAGGAAGGTGACCTTCCAGTCGTCATAGCGCAGCGCCGCGACGTCGCCGTCGTCAGTCCAGTAGATGAAGTCATGACGCGGCCAATCGCCTTCGCCCTTGAAGGCGGGCAGCAGATTGTAGCCGTCCAGGTGCACGTGGTATTCACGGCCGATCGCCTGAACGCCGCCTTCCAGCAGTTGCTCCTTGATGTCAGGATTGCCCGCCGCGGCAAGCAGCGTCGGCAACATGTCCTCATGGGCGGCAAGATCGTTGATCACGGTTCCCGGTTCAATCACGCCCGGCCAGCGGATCATCGTCGGAACGCGGAAGCCGCCTTCCCACTGGGTGTTTTTTTCGCCCTTGAACATGGTCGTTCCGCCATCGGGCCACGTGAAGGTCTCCGCGCCGTTGTCGGTGGAATACATCACGATGGTGTTGTCGGTAATTCCAAGTTCATCCAGCTTGTCCAGCAGCTGGCCGACATCGGCGTCATGTTGCGCCATGCCGTCGGCATAGATGCCATACCCTGTCTTGCCGTCCCATTCAGGCGGCAAATGGGTAAAGATATGCATGCGCGTGGAGTTCCACCAAACGAAGAACGGTTTGCCCTGCGCGTGCGCCCGGTCGATGAAATCGAGGGCGGCTGCGGTGGTTTCCTGATCCACAGTTTCCATACGCTTGCGCGTCAGCGGACCTGTGTCCTCGATATCTCCGTCAGCGGAAGAGTGGATTACGCCGCGCGGCCCGAAGTTTTCGCGGAATTCCGGGGATTTCGGGTAATCGGGATTTTCCGGCTCCTCTTCCGCGTTGAGATGGTAGAGGTTTCCGAAAAACTCGTCGAAGCCGTGATTGGTCGGCAGCATTTCATCGCGATCGCCAAGGTGGTTCTTGCCGAACTGTCCCGTGGCGTATCCCAGCGGCTTCAGCAGACCGGCGATCGTCGGATCCTCGATTTTCATGCCTTCCGGCGCCCCCGGCAGGCCAACCTTGGTCAGACCGGTCCGGATCGGCGACTGGCCGGTAACGAACGCCGCGCGCCCGGCCGTGCAGCTTTGTTGGCCGTACCAGTCAGTGAAGAGAGCGCCTTCCTGTGCGACCCGATCGATATTCGGCGTGCGGAATCCCATCATTCCATGGTTGTAGGCGCTGGTGTTGAATTGGCCGATGTCATCACCCCAGATGATGAGGATATTTGGCTTGTCCTCTTGAGCATTTGCGAGTGTGACGCCCAAGAGCAAAGCGCCGATCGTATACAGCAGTCGCATCTTTTCCTCCCGAATTGAGAAATAAAGGTTGGGGAATGCACTTACCCTATCTTTATTGCAGCAATGTTAGAAGACCTGTCGGTAAAAACTGCAATTTCTTGTTTTTCTGTGGAGCATGCTCGTCTGCTCGTCATAAAACCACTTGCGGTTTTCTGGACAGAAGCCGCCTTTCATTCTGCCTCGTGAACGAGCCTTTCATAGAGATGCCAGGTCGCGTGCCCGAGGATCGGAAAGATGAAGATCACACCCAGAAGCAGCGGCGCGACGGCCAGCAGGGTCAGCGCGCCGATGATCGCGCCCCAGCCCAGCATGACCAGGGGACTATTGTGGACGGTCTTCAAGCTCGTGATCATGGCGGTCACGAAGTCCACGTCCTTGTCGAGCAACAGCGGCATGCCGATGACTGTTATCGAATAGAGAACCGTCGCCAGAAAAGCGCCGACAAGCGTTCCGACAATCAGAAATCCGGCGCCCTCGCTTGTCGTCAGCACGACGGACACAAGCCCATCCATGGACGAGACGGACTGCCATTGCAGGAAGATCGCGAACAGAAGGCGCACCTGGTAGGCCCAGATCCAGAAGACGAACAGAACGACGAACGCCATCCAGCCGAACTCGCGGCGTTGCTGTTTGAAAATGACCAGAAATATGTCCGAAGCCGTAAAGCGTTCCGAACGCCCCAGCCGGCGCGACATTTCGTAGAGCCCCGCCGCCAAAAATGGTGCGACAAGCGGAAAGCCGACGCTGACAAGCACCACGAACCAGATTTGCTGGAACACGAGAAAGCCCGAGAGCAGAACGGCGCCAAGCAGAGCGTAGAACAGGCCGAAAAAGAGGCTCAGACCGGGGCGAGCCAGAAAGTCCTGCGCTCCGGCGCGCAAAGCCAGTTTCACGTCTTCGAAAGTCGCGGTTTTGACCGCCAGTTTTATCGGTTGAGCCGAATAATGTTCCTGTTGACCAGCTTCCATGGTTCCGGGGCCTCCCCACCCCGCGCTTGGCTGCCGCCTCGCGAGGCCACAGACTAAATCAAGGCGCGCGTAAATGGAACGGCGCGATCAATGCAAACCCTTAAACAAAACAGGAACAAACTAATGTGTGGCGCGGCAAAATATGCTATAAGGAGAAAAGACCACCCGCCGTCTCGGGAGTCGCCGCCGCAAAACATGATTGTTCGTCGCGGCCTGAAAAACCGGTTTCCCGAAACAAAGCCAGACTGCAAATCAGGATTTCCCGAAACAAAGCCAAACCGTAAATCAGCGTTTCCCGAAACAAAGCCAAATTTGCGCCAAGCCTCTAAAATCCATATATATTATTGTTTTTATTGTGTTTTTACTTCCTATCAGAAAAACGCATCTCACCGTCATGCAGAAAACAGGTCTTCGAAAAAATTCCAGGCTCGATCCTGTTCGGCGCATTGATGTCTCCGATCTCCGGCAGAGGTCGGGTTGCGGGATCGTAGGACCGGTGAACCTGCGAAAGGAAAACAAGGATAACGCCCCGTGTTCTCGCAAAATATTGCAAATCTTCCATCTGGACTGAAAGCTCCGGCTTGCTGCGTTGCTGGTCGAGGATTTGCAGATAATCGACAACCGCCAGCGTTCCGGGCGGCGCAAGCTTCAATGTGTCCATGATCAGTGCGGCGCTGATATCGTCTGTGGTGACAATGGTCAGATTGCGGAAGGACGCATCGGGCGCCAGCGACGCCAAATGGGCGTCCGCTTCCTGGCGTGTAAAGACAAGTGAAAAGAAAGCCGCCTTGCGATTTTGCGCCATAGCTTCGATCAGGATTTCGAGACCCAGCTGGGTTTTGCCCTGTCCCGGACGGGCGCCGAGAAGCAGAAGGTCGCCGTCGCCAAGCCGTGCGAGAATTGACCTGGCCGGAGAATACTGTGCTGCTGCTGCGGAAAGCAGGCTCCAGGTCGCGAACCCTTCCCGGCGGGCGATCGTGTCGAGCGCCTTGTTAAGAGTGATTTTCTTTTCGCGAGAAAGCAGTTTGGCCTGACGTTTCAAGCGGTAAACGGGAGCAGAAAATTTCATTCGAAGAACCTCCGTTGCGAGCTGCAGCGCAACCCCTCCTCATGCGGGCCCAAACAGATGGTTCGACAATGAAACTGCCCCGTATGTCGAATACTTCCCCGGTCGGATGGAGGGAGGCGCGGGCCAAGCCTGATTCGCAGCGTAACCGCGTCGGCAAGCCCGGACAAGACCTCGAGACGACGCGGCTGAAGTCTGGCGCAGACGGCGTCCTCCGGGGAAAGAGCGCCGTGTCGACAAGGATGATCGATTCATTGTCGCTATTTTGGAAATCAGAAAAGGCTTACAGGAACCAATGTTGAAACTCATTTCATTCTCTGGCCTGCCGGGCGTCGGAAAATCGACGATCGCCAAAGCTTTGGCGCGTGACATTTCGGCCGTCTATATACGGGTGGATTCCATTGAAGCGGCGCTCAAAGTAAGTGCGCTTGGTGTTCCCGATGCGGAAGACGCCGGATATCTCGCGGCGGCCAACATCGCGAAGGACAATCTTGCGCTTGGTCAAAACGTGGTCGCCGATACGGTAAATCCGGTTTCAGAAACACGGGCGCTCTGGGCGCAGGTCGCTGCTGACTGCAGCGCCATGCTGGTGAACGTCGAGATTGTTTGTTCAGACGAGAACGAACATCGCCGCCGCGTTGAAACACGAAAAAGCGAGATCCGGGGACTGGTGTATCCAAACTGGAGCGAGATTGAGCAGCGGCTCTATCAGAAATGGGCGCAAGACAGACTGATACTCGACAGCGGCTCTCGACGGGTCAACGAAAGCGTTTCCAGGATCATTGACTATATGAACGCAATGGACTGAATATATGGCTCTTTCGCGGCGATAAGTGTTTACGGGGCAAGAGCGGCAACCCATATTTGCACTGCGAATCGCGAAGAGGGGCCGGATGTCTGAAATTTCGCCGTTGGAGCTCGATCTCACACAGTTGCGCGAGGCGATAGCGCAAGGCCGGTATACAGCCCGCGAAGTCGTAGAAACTTCCCTGTCCAGAATAGAAACGGTCGACGGGGATTTGCATGCGTTCTGCACGCTGGACGAATCCGCAATCGCCCAGGCGGAGGACGTTGATCGCCGACTTTCGAACGGTCAGGCCGTCGGGCGACTTGCGGGTGTTCCGGTCGCCGTCAAGGATTTGATCTGCACTGGCGGTTTGCGCACGACATTCGGGTCTCGTCTCTATGAAGACTTCATCCCGGAGCAGGACGACATCGTGGTTGAACGCCTCAGGGCGGCGGACGCGATTATTCTGGGAAAGACGAACGCAGCCGAATTCGGCTACGGGGCGACCGGCGGAAATCATGTATTTCCGACAACCCGCAATCCATGGAACACGGCTCTCACATCCGGCGGCTCCAGCGCCGGCTCGGGAGCAGCGGTCGCAGCGCGAATGGTCCCGCTGGCGCTGGGAAGCGACGGCGGAGGCTCGGTCCGCATCCCCGCCTCCCTGTGCGGCGTCTACGGAATGAAACCCTCCTGGGGGCGCGTGCCCCTTTATCCCGGTTGTCGCGACGAGAGATTTCCGGGTCAATCAAGTTGGGAAACGCTCGAACACATCGGGCCCTTGACGCGAAACGCGGCTGATGCGGCGCTTGCCTTGTCGGTGTTGTGCAGTCCGTCCTCCTATGATCGGCATTCGATCCCCTCGCAGGATGTCCAATGGGAACTCAGTGACATTGAAGCCATGCGAGGGGTTCGGATCGCGGTCACAAGAGACCTGGGCTACGCGCTTGTCGATCCGGAAGTCGGCGCGGCGTTCGACAACGCCGTCAACCGGTTGCAATCGGTGGTGGATTGCGTCGAAGGCAAATGCCCGGCGGTCGGCAGCACCGAACGTCTTCTCGACACGCTCGTCGCGCTTGAAACGGATCGCGTCGGGCTGAAGGCAATGGCCGCCAATCAGGGCGTTCAACTGGACGGCTGGCTCCGCGACATCCTCGAGCGCGAATGGAACGCGGACCAGTTTACCGCCGCGCTCATGGAGCGAAAGCGCGTGGCCAACGCCATGGCCCGGTTCATGGGTGAATTCGATTTTCTGTTAACGCCCGCAACGGCGACAGCCGCGTTTCCGATCGGCTCTTCCGGGCCTTCCGAGATCGCGGGACGGCCTGTACCCCCGTCCGCCTGGACGACATTTTCTCCGCTTGCCAATTTGACGGGGCTTCCCGCCGCATCGGTTCCCGTCGGATATACAAGCGACGGCCTCCCGGTTGGCTTGCAGATCATGGGCCGCCACCTCGACGATCAAGGCGTGCTTTCATTGTCCGCTCTCGTAGAACACCTGTTCCCGCGTGATCGTTGGCCCGGTCCCGAACTGGAATAAGTCGACACTGCTCACGCATGTCATGTTGAAACGATGGTCATTTGTGCTAATACCGCCTCTTCCAGACAATTGACGGCACCGGGTTTACGACGACGGAAGTTCAATGGACGCACAGTCACTCCACACATCGAGGGATCTGCTTGACCTTCCGACCGCCTACGAAGCGCCGACGAATGAAACGGAAAAGAAGATCGCTTCGATCTGGCGCTCGGTCTTCGAGATCGACGACATTGGAATCGACGATGACTTCTTCGATCTAGGCGGCGACTCCGTCAAGGCGACGCGCATTACGGAAGAGATCAACCTCTCCCTTGGCGGACACTTCAAGGCCGGCCAAATCGTCGAAAATCCGACTATCCGCGAAGTCGCGGCTGCAATCGATCGCGAGAGCGCTGGGGACAACCCCAACACATTGGCCTCGCATATGTTGACCGTGCGCACAGGCGGCGATCATCCGCCCCTGTTTATCGTGCACGGGCTGGCCGGCTTCTTTTTTCCGAATGCCGAATATATGAGCGCTTTCCGCGATGACCAGCCGATCTACGCCTTTCAGGTCCCGGGTTTCGACGGACAGATGGAGCCCCTCGGCTCAGTGGAGGAGATCGCGGAAGAATACGTCAAGGCGGTGCTGGCGGTCGATCCGGACGGCCCCTGGCATCTTGCAGGCATGTGTTCGGGATGCTGGATTACCTTTGAAATGGCGCGCCGGCTCAAGGAGCATGGCAAGGAGCCGGGCCGCATTATCCTGATCGATCCCTATATCGAGCGCGGCAGAATGCGCGAACAGTTCGAGACAAATCGCAGGGTCGGAGCGTCAGGCCCCGTCGCGTTCGCCGCCTCGGCGCTGTCGAGATCGCGGCTCTCCTATACGCGTCTGAAAAGCAAGATCAGCAATTATCGCGCGACCGGTTTGTGGATCAGCAGCACGGACCCGAAGGCGTTCGACATTCCCGAAGTGCGACAAAAAATTCTCGAGGACGGGCGGAAAAACCGGAAACAGCCGACCAGGGATGAGGACGTCACCGGCAAGGAGCGTTTCCAGAACGAGGCGCTGATCAACAAGCACCGCTCGGACACCGGCGTCTACGCATCCGAAGTCCTGCGATACGCCTTCTATCGCTACAGCACGGATCATTCGATCGAAAACCATGTCGACATCATCGCCAGCGAGCATCTGAAGAAGAAGCTGAAGAACCCGCATCACCCTGTCTGCGTAGCGATGCCCAATCACGATATCATCGTGGCCGGTCGCAGGCATAACGACACGGTGTCGACGACAACCGCGCTCAACAGTTCCATCATGCAGGACCTGATAGCCAAGCCTATCCGGAAGGCTTGAACGTCAATGGAAGCGCAGACCAGGGATACGGAGCTTATCGCCCGAGACGACCTCGGACTGGAAAACGTCTACACCGCGCCGGAAACCATCGTCGAAGAAAAACTGACCGCCTTTTGGCGCGAGATCTTCGGAATCGACGGCATCGGCATCGATGACGACTTCTTCGATCTCGGCGGCGATTCCGTCAAGGCGACCAGGCTGACGGAGACAATCAAACAGGAGCTCGGCAAAAGCTTCATGGCCGGGCAAATCGTCAAGAACCCGACCATTCGTGAAATCGCCGCGGCGCTCGAAGCCGCCGGAAGGACGCAACTGCCTTCGCACGTCTTCGCATTGCAGACAGGCGGGACGAAAGCGCCCCTATTTCTCGTGCACGGCGCCGCCGGGTTTTTCTTCCCCCATGTCGACTACATGCGGGCCTTTCATGACGACCAGCCGGTCTACGCCTTCCAGGTGCCGGGTTATGACGGCCAGATGCAGCCGTTCGACACAGTCGCGGAAATCGCCGACTGCTATCTCGAGGCCATCCTGCAGGTCAGCCCGGACGGCCCGTGGCATCTTGCCGGCATGTGCTCCGGGTCCTGGATCGTTTTCGAAATCGCCCGCCGTCTGGAGGAAAGCGGCAAGAGGCCGGAGAGGATCATTCTCATCGATCCCTTTATTGAAGACGGCCGAATGCGCGATGAGTATGAGCGGGCAAGACGCGATCACTCGGGTAGCCTTACAGCGCAAATCGCCTACGCCAATACGCGTTTCAAGTCGTTCACGCGGAGCATACGGCAGAAGTTTACCTGCTGGCGCGCAACGGGTCACTGGATCGATCCGATCGACGAGAAGGCGCTCGCCATTCCGGCGATCAGGGAATGGTTGCTGAAAGAGCGACACGACTTCGTCTCGGCGGACGACATTGACGCGACAAAGTCGCATGAGGCTTTCGAAGGCGAGACGCTGATCAACGCCTACCGCTCAGACGAAGCGACTCTCGCGTCGGAGAAACTCAGACGCGCTTTCTACGCCTACAGTTCGGATAACAGCATCGCCAGTCACGTCGACATCATCGCCAGCGAATTTCTCGACAGGCGACTGAAAAATCCGATCAACCCGTTGCGGCGGATGATGCCTGACCAGACCGTTCTCGTACAGGGCGCGACCCATATGGACACGGTGTCGACGACCACATCGGACAACAGTGAAATCATTCAGCGTCTGCTGGACGAGCCAATCCCGGGCCGGTAAGTCAGCCGTTTCTGACGGCTTCCAGATGGCCGGCGAATGACGGCGCGTTCATCAGCGCCTTGCACCGTTCGAAACGACCGACAGAATAGGCCCAGAAGTCTTCCGCCGGATTGTCGTCGGCATACTGGATCAGGCCCCAGAGCGTCCAGAGCAGGTCGCACATCGCCTTGTAGACGACGACCCGGCCCCGCTGCGCGGCGGTCGGTTCCTGTCCGAAATAGGCGCGCAGCATTACGTCGTCCTGAGATTCGTCGAACCCGGCTTCCACGGACACGTCCCCGACGTCCCAAAGCGGATCGTTCATGCCCGAATATTCCCAGTCGACGATCCACATGACAGTCCCGTCGTCGAGGAAATTCTCGCAGAGCGGATCGCAGTGACAGGGAGCGAGCGCCGCTGGCGCCGCCTCAAGCGCCTGCTTCACAGGTTCGGCGGCGGCGACGATGTCGTGGTATCCGTCCGGCAGCGTGGCGTCCTTGTCAGCCAGAACCTTCAGATAATCCTCGATCATGGCGAACAGCTCGAAGCGAAATTCGAACGTCTCCCCCGAATTGTGCAGCTTGGCCAGCGCCTTGCCAGCGCGGGCCGGCGACCCTGATCTGGTCTTGAACAGATCCGGCGACATGGTCTCGATGTCGTCGATCGCCCGGCTGATCATGACGCCGGATTTTGGATCGCCCCAAAGCACTTCCGCCGACACGCCGGCGCGCCAGGCGGCTTTCGCATTATGGAGTTCGACCTTGCGGTCGATATAGGCCTCGGTTCCATCGCCGGGTATCCGAACGATGACGGACTGCCCGCCGGTTGCAACAAGGTAGACCTTGTTGGTCATGCCCCCCAGTCGTTCGATCGAGCAGTCCTGCTCCTCGACTGCCTCGAAACCTGGCGCATTTCGCAGAGCCGCCATCACGGCGCCGGTGTCTTCATTCGTCATCATTCGTTCCCGTGTCGTTATGCTTTCAAACGCTGATTTTCTGGATCATAGAGCGGTCCCTGGGCGCGCGTAACCGGGTAACGTTCGCCGAACACCTCCAGTTCAAAACCGGTTTCAGCCTCCAGCCTGACCGGCAAATACGCATAGAGGATCGTCTTTTCGACCGTAAAGCCATACCCGGCGCTGCAGGCGAGAGAAACCGTTTCGCCATCAAGAAGCAGGGTTTCGCCGCCGGTCAATGGCAGTTTTTCGCTGGTCACGAATGTATTCAACCGTCGCTCGACGCCCTCTGATTTCTGCTTTTCAAGCGCCGTTCTGCCAATGAAATCCCCTTTCGACTTCAGGTGCACACGGAAGCCGAGACCGGCTTCGATCGGCGTATAGTCCGGCGTTATGTCCGCGCTCCAGTAGAGGTAGCCCTTTTCCAGCCGCAGCGATTCAATCGCCCGATATCCGACATCGGCGACGCCGTGGGCAAGACCGGCCCGCCACAGCGTGTCGTAGACGTGCAGCCCGAACTCCGTTGGAACATGCAGTTCCCATCCCAGTTCGCCGACATAGCCGATGCGGATCGCGCGCACCGGCGCTGCGCCAATGGTGATGTCGCGCGCCGTTGCAAACGGAAACGCATCGTTCGACACATCGTCTTCACAGACAGCTTCCAGAACATCGCGCGCCTTCGGTCCGCAGATGTTGATGACGGCGCGCGCCGATGTGACTTCAATCAACTGCGCTCCACCTTCTATCGGCAGGCGCCTCCGGATCCAGTCGGAATCGTGAACGCCGAATCCGGATCCTGTGACGATGTAATAGTGATCCTGACCGAGCCGGGTGATCGTGAGATCCGCCTCTATACCGCCCGCCTCGTTGCAGAGCTGCGTGTAGATGACAGAACCGACAGGCTTGTCGACATTTGAAACGGCGATCGTCTGAAGCGCATCACAGGCGCCTGGCCCCGTCAGTTCGAACTTGGAAAAACTGGACTGGTCAATAAGCGCGACACGTTCGCGAACCGCCTGGTGTTCACCGGCTGAGAAGGCTTTCCAGCCCGGATCGACGAAAGCAAGCTGATCGACCGGCTCCACGCCTTCCGGCGCGAACCAGAGCGGACGCTCCCAACCATTCTTTGACCCATAGACGGCGCCTTTTTCCTTGAGGCGATGATAGAGCGGGCTCAAACGCAATTGCCGCGCCGTCTCGTGTTCCTGCCCCGGATAGCGCATCTTGTAATGATGCGCGTAGTGTTCCACCGCGCGCGGATACATGAAACTTCGCGCGCCGTGGTGTGGTCCGAACCGACGGATGTCGAGCGGCCAGAGATCGAGGCTGGGCCTGCCTTCGAGTATCCATTCTGCGATCATTTCGCCAGCGCCGCCGCCGGCGGCTATACCGTAAAGAAAGCCGGTCGCGGACATGAGGTTATCGAAGCCGGGCGCCCAACCCATCACGAAATCGCCGTCCGCCGAATAGGGAATCGGACCGTTGATGACGGTGCGTATTCCGACTTCGTTGACGATCGGCGTCACCTCGCCGGCCTTAACGGCCAACGGCTCGAAACGCTCCAGATTTTCAGGCAGAAGCTGGCGTGCGAATTCACCGGGAATGCCGCGATCACCGAACGGAATGGTGTCATCCTCATATCCGCCGATAACCAGTCGCCCGCCCGCGTCCGGTTTGTAGTAGACGAGGCGTTCAGGATCACGCAGCGTCGGCAGATTGTCGGGAAAGCCTGGGATCGGCTCCGTGACGATATACTGATGCTCCACCGCGCAAGCCGGAACCTTGAGGCCGAGTTTGCGGCCGAGCTCGCGGCTCCACATACCCGCCGCCAAAGTGACGGTCTGCGCCTCGAAGACGGCCTCTCCCGCCAGTACCCGATGCACCCGTCCGTCCTTGATTTCGAAATCGGTGACCTTCGTGTTCTGGCGGATATCGACGCCGAGCTTGCGGGCCGCCGCTGCGATCGCCTGACACAGGCTCGCCGGATCGACATGCCCGTCGGAGGGTATGAATGCGGCCCCTTCGAGGCCGGCCGTGTCGATATAGGGAAACAGTTCCTTTGCTTCGGCCGGCGAAATGATGTGCATTTCGAGATCGAAGCTGCGCGCCATGGTGGCGAGCCGTTTTGCTTCAAGCAACCGCTCCTTCGTCGCCGCAAGACGAAGACTTCCCACCTTCTTCCAGTCGAAGGCCATGCCCGTTTCAGCTTCGAGCCGGTCGTAGAGCGCCGCCGACCGCTTGAGCATGCGTGTCGTGTTGCGGGACGAGCGGAGTTGACCGACCAAACCGGCCGCATGCCAGGTCGCGCCTTCGGTCAACGCCGATTTTTCTAGAAGAACGATGTCCTTTTCGCCGGCAAGAGCGAGATGGTAAGCGATCGAGCAGCCGATAATGCCGCCGCCGATGATCAGATGATTGACCGAATTTGCACTCACGCGCCGTACTCCGCTGGTTTGCCTGGAAAACACTATCCAAGCCAAGTGGACATGAATCAACAAATATTGTTGTTTTATGTTGAAATAAATAAACTGCTATCATCCAGATGTGGACAAGTGGAAGAAGCAAACCCATGTCGAAATATGAAACTGCGATACGCGAAGCCGTGACACTGCGCGGCAGCGTTACAGTCGCCGAACTGGCCGACGCCCTCGACGTTTCCGGCCAGACAGTGCGCCGGATCATCAAGCCGATGGTCGATCGGGGCGAGGTCAGGAAAGTGCATGGCGCTATCGTCAGCGCTAGAAGAGCAATGGATCCGCCATTTCTTGCGCGCATGCACGAGCAGCAGAAAGAGAAAGCCGCGATCGCAGCGGCGGTTGCCCAACTGATCGATGATGACGGTATTGTCGCCATCGACACCGGCTCCACATCAGCCTATGTGGCGCAGGCTTTACGTGTTCGCCGCAACCTGACCGTGGTCACCAACTCGGCGTTCGTCGCAAGCACGCTGTCGATGATCGAAGGCAATCGGGTGTTCATGGCGGGAAGCCGCTTGCGCGACCATGATGGGGCTGCATTCGATCGCGCGGCATTCGATGTGATCGGCGGTTTCCAGGTGGACTACGCAATCCTCTCGGCCTCCGAGGTCGATCCGAAACGCGGCTTCCTGGTTCAGGAACAATGCGAAAAGGATATTGCCGGGGCGATGATGGAGGTCGCATCTTGCTGCTTAATGGCTGTCGACGGAGCCAAGTTCAGGGACACGGGGCGTAGTCCACTGCTAAGCCTGCCCAGGATGCCCGAGGGAAGCATCATCGTGACCGAAAGCGCACCGGATAGCAGTTTCAACAATCTCCTGAAACCGTTCCGCGTCGAGATTGCCGCCACTCAGGCTGGATGAGGCAAAAACCCGCGCAACGCCTTCAACACTTCGTCAGGCTTTTCCCCCGGCAGCATGTGGCCCGCGCCCGGGATAACGATCTCTCTTGCATCCGTCAGGGCGGCCGCCATCTTCCGCCCCTGCTTCAGTGGCGTCATCTTGTCATTCTCCGCGAGGAGGCAAAGGCACGGGCACGCAACGGATCGCGCAGCGTCCTCTCCCCTTTCATAATTGGCGCAAGCAGACAGATCGGCGAACAGGGCGCCGGATTCGTTGCTCGCCATCAAATGCCTGCCGAAATTCATTTGATCGAGACCCGGTAGCGTCGCATCGTGAAAATGCCCTTCCCGCCCGTGTCCCCAATCCGTCATTGCGGCGATCGCCTTGTCCTCGCGGTTTTGCGCCATGTCGAGCAGAGCCGGATTGACCGGTATCGCGAGCGCCGTTGCAACCAGCGTCAGCGACGCAACCGCGTCCGGACGAAAGGATGCAAGCTCAAGGCCCACCAGCCCCCCCTGGGAATGACCGACGACATGGGCCAGCTTGACGCCTGCCTGTTTCAACAGGTCCGCGCACCATTCAGCCATATCGCGAATGGAGGTCAGGGCCTCCCCGCCGGAAAGACCATGCGCTGGCAGGTCGGGCATCAACACCTGCCAGCCGCGATTGGCGAGAAACCGACCCTGGAGCATCCATGTCAAATGGGTCTGCCCGCTGCCGTGCAGGAGAAGCAATATCGTTCCGTTCGGATCAAACTCTCGGCCGCCGGTGCTGACAAAAACCTCGGCGCCGTTCACATCGATCTTCATTTCGAAACTCCGACGGATTTGCCGGCGATTTTCAAGGCCCTGTCAAAATCCGCCGCCAGATCGTCGAAATCCTCTAGCCCGACGGAAATGCGGACCATGTCGTCCGTCAATCCGGCGTTCTCCATCGCCTGCGGCGTCAGATGCGAATGCGTTGTCGATCCCGGATGGATGACCAGAGTTTTGGCGTCTCCCACATTGGCGAGATGCGAGGCGAGTTCCACGGATTCGATGAAGGCCCGTCCCGCTTCGCGTCCGCCCTTGACGCCGCAGGCGATGATCGATCCGGCTCCTTTTGGCATCAGACGCTTCGCCACCTCATGATCAGGATGATCGTCCAGCGAAGGATGCCGGACCCAGCCGATCTGTTCATGCGCAGATAGGAACGCGAGCATTCTCTTCGTGTTCGACATGTGTCGCTCCATCCGCAGGCCGAGGGTTTCGAGCCCCTGGAGCAGATGGAAGGCATTGGTCGGCGACAGACACGGACCGACATTGTACATGCCCTCTGAACGCACGCGCATGGTAAAGGCGAGCGGCCCGAACTCTTCCCACAGATTGACCTGCTGGAAAGCGTAGTGCTGGCTCGTCAGCGTCGGGAAGCGATCGTTTTGCCCCCAGTCGAAATTGCCGCCATCGATGATCGCGCCGCCCATGGCCACACCGTGACCGCCAATCCATTTCGTCAGGGAATGGATCACGATATTGGCGCCATGATCCAGGGGTTTGAACAGCCATGGCGTATTGAAGGTCGCGTCCAGAACCAGCGGAACGCCGGCGTGCTCGGCGATGGCTGCGATCTTCGGCACATCCATGATGTCCAGACCCGGATTGCCGATCACCTCTCCGAAAATCATCTTGGTGTTCGGCCGGATCGCAGCCGCAAAGCCATCCGGGTCACTGGGTTTCACGAAGGTTGTCTCGACGCCGTAACGGCTTAGCGTGTGTTCGAACAGATTGATGTTCGCCCCGTACATCTGCGACGAGGACACGATGTGATCGCCGGCCGAACACAGGGCCAGAACCGTCAGGAAGAGCGCCGACATGCCTGACGCGACGGCAACGGCGGCGACTCCGCCTTCGAGAGCCGCGAGGCGCTGCTCGAGTACGGCGACCGTCGGATTGCTCAGGCGGGAGTAGATGTGTCCGCCAATTTCCATATTGAAGAGAGCAGCTGCGTGTTCGCTGTCCTCGAAGACATAGGATGTGGTCTGGTGAATCGGCACGGCGCGCGAACCAAACCGCTCGTCCGGGCTCTGCCCGGCATGCAATCCGAGCGTATCGAACTTGTAGTCGCCGGCCATGCGCCTTCCTCCCGAAAAAAATCGATCTCCCTTAACAGGAACTATCGTCCAAGGCCACCGACGAAAAGCTCTTCCCTGACCAGCCTTTCCGACAGGGCGAAGAGCACGATGCCGGGAAGAGACGCGACAAGCGCGATGCCGGCTGCCGAAGCATCGAGGCTGCCACCGGAGATTTTCGAGAAAAGAAGCGTCGGCAGAGTCACGATCCGCCCCTGCCCGAGAAAGAAGGTCAGCAGGAAGACATTGGATGATACAAGGAAGGTGAACAGCGCGCCCGCGACCACGCCGGGCATGAGCATTGGCAGGGTTACGCGCATCAGGATCTGCACTCGACCGGCCCCAAGTATGGCCGCCTGTTCTTCATAGTCCCGCGCAAGTCCCTGATAGACGGATGTCAGCATGCGAACCATGTAGGGAATGGTCGGAATGAGATGGGCGATGATGACGCCGGTGTAGCTGCCGGCCAGACCGAGACGTATATAGATCATCAGCAAAGCCATGCCGATGACGGCTTCCGGCACGATCAGAGGCATCGACAACAGGAATTCGAAGACCCGCTTGCCCCTGAAACGATCCCGTGCCAGGGCCCGCGCCGCCGGGAGGCAGATCAGAAGACACAGGAGCGTCGCGGCAAAGCCGATGAACAGGGTGTTGATCGTCGCGATCCCGACTTGCGAGTATGGCGAAAGGACGTAGTCCCAGGCGAGCGGAACCGGTGAATCAGCTCGGCGCTCCAGCCACCAGGCTGACGGCAGCAGATCCGGCCACGCCCAGCGAAACGCAAAGCTCTGGATGACGAGCGGCAGGAACGGGCCGAGGACAAACGCCACGACGGCCACAATGTAAAAGCGCTGGAATACGGACAGCCTCATTTGTATCGACGACGACTGCATCCGGATCAGTTCCTGCCGATGCGCCGCTCGAAGCGGCGATAGGACCAGAGATAGGCCAGAAGGATGCATCCGGACAGCAAACCGATCGAAACGACCGCCGCCATGCCCTGCAGTTGCAGGGCGTAATCGGCGTCGTTGAAATAGCGCCATGCGATCACCGGAAGCGTGTCGGGATAACCACCGCCGAGAATGAAAGGCGCTTCGAAAGCGCCGATGTTGAAGGAAAAACATATCAGTACTGCGGTGACGACGCCCGGCGCGATCTGCGGCAGCGTCACCCGGAAGAAGATCGCCAGCGGTCCGGCGCCCAGAAGCGACGCTGCTTCCTGTGTCCGCTGACCAATCCCCACCAGCACAGCCGCGACCGCCAAGGTCATGAAGGGAAGCTGTTTCCAGACATAGACGGCGATCACGCCCCAACCGTAATGCGTTTTAAGAATAGACGGGAAGTCCGACGGATCGCCGATCCAGCCGGCAAAGGCGGCGAGCCTCGACAACATCCCGCCATTTCCGAGCATGAGGATAGCGAGCGCGATGCCAACGGCGTAGGGAATGACCAGCGGAAGCTTGTAGACGAATTTGACGAAGCGGCGCCCGGTGAAGCTCTTCATCAAAGCGAGGCTCAGAATGAGAGCGAGGGCCAACGCCACGACGGTCGAGGCGACGGCGTAATAGAGCGTCAGCCCAAGCGAAATCCAGAAAGCCTCGCCGCTCCAAAGCCGGGCGAAATAGGAAAAGTCCGGAAAAGTGTTGATGCCGAACCACGGCGCAAATCCGAGGCTCTGCAGAACAGCCAGAACGACCGCTCCGCCGAACAATCCAGCAAGAACAAGCGTGACGGGCGCCAGTTCGAGGATGACGATCAGTCGCGACCGATCGCCCTGCATCATTCCGGCGCGGATTTGCCGACAGCATCAGCAACTATTTTAGCAATCGGCTTGTCGGAACCGCGTTCGATATATTCCAGCCAGGTCGCCTCGATGATATCGACGAGGCTGGCGTTCGTGTCGGCGACGGCGTTGGCGTCGAGGTCCTCGCTTGTGACGCCGTAATGGCTTGGCGCAGCAATCTTGACGAGTTCACGGTCGTTGGCCGACAGTTGCATGGGATCTATTCCGACCGGATAGCCCACGGTCTTCAACTTCGACGCCTGGGCGTCCACGGAGGACATGTAGTCGGCGAAAACAAGCGCGCTGGCGGGATTCGGACTGTTTAACGGAATCGCCAGGTAGTTCTTGTTCTTGATCATCAGATTTTCCGGGAAGATGAACTCCTGGGCGGCTTCCGGATAGCGGCCTGTAATAAGTCCGCTATTGACTGCATAGATCCCGAACTTGCAGTTGAAGTAGACTTCCGCATTGAGGAACATGCTGTCCAGAGCGGCGGTGTCCTCGGGATAGCGTGGCTTGCCGCCATCGGCCGTCGCCAGTTGCGGTTCGATCGTCTTCAGATAGTCCAGTCCGGGAGCGATGAGGCGCGCCAGCTCTTTAGCGCCAAGCTCATCGATTGATTTCTGGAACGGTTCCGCGCCGTTTCCGTCCGGATTGTGCGCATAAATTGCTTCCTGCACGAAGGTGTTGCCGACATAATGGGGCGGTTTCACGTAGGTAAACTTGCCAGGATTGGCATCCAGATAGGCCTTGAGATCGTCGAATGTCGATGGCGCATCCGCCGCCTGCACATACTGACCGTTCACGGCGCAGACATATTGTTCGCCCGACCACGGCACTTCCCGTCCCTTCGTCTCCGTTCCGAAATCCCGCAGATTGGGGCTTGAGAGCGGGCTGGTCGGGTCCCACACGAAATTCTTCGAATTGGGCAACGTCTCGGCAAAACTTCCCCACAGCGCGTCCTGCTGAGCGAGGGTAAAGAAATTCTCGCCATTCAACCAGATAACATCGACGCTGCCCTCGCCTTCCGCCTTGCCTGCGGCGAGTTCGGTCAGCACAAGATCCACCGCGTCCTTGGTCGCGGCGATGCGCACGGGGTTGAGCTTGACTCCGCGTTCCGCCATGGCCGGGCGAACCACGCTGTCGATCCACACGTTGAGCGTATCATCGCCGCCCCAATAGTAGAAATTCAGCTCCTTCTCGCCCTTGGCCCGAGCCTCGACCTTGTCCCATGCGATTGCGCCCGCCAGATAATCGTGACGGAAGGATGCAGACTGCTCTGCCGCATTCACCACCTGCGTTGTTACTGAAAGGCCAATCGCCGCGGCAAGAAGCGCAGCAACTGCGCGAGACTTTGTCATTCAATCTTCTCCTTTAAAGGGCGGAACGCGCTCGCGCCGCCGCGCTCGGACGGAAACAGCCACAGATGCCTGGCTGGCGCCGAAAGGTGAAGCGCGGCGCCTGGCTCAAGCCGGCGCGTCGAATGCTCCTCGACGGTAAATTGCATGTCTCCGGCCTCCACGACATAAGAAACCGTGGCACCGTGAAAATCCACCCGGCTGACGACAACCGGCAACAGATTGGACTGGTCCGGATGATCGGAAGGAAATAGCGCGAGGGCCTCGTCTCGTATCATGGCGGTGACGCGTTTTCCGGGTTCGACAGCGATGTCCCTGGAAAGCTCGAGTTCGCCCCAAGGCATGACCAGGCGGCCTTCGGGACTGACGGTTCCGGCGAAGATGTTGGTGGCCTTCAGGAAACGCGCAACCTCCGTATCCGCCGGCCTGTGATACACGACGTCCGGCGTATCGAACTGTCGCAGTTTGCCGTCAAGCAGGATCGCCACGCGGTCGGCGATTTCCAGCGCTTCGTCCTGGTCGTGCGTCACGAAAACGGTGGTGATCCCGTATCTTTGCTGCAAGGTTCTCACAAACCGGCGCATATCGATGCGCAAGGCCGCATCGAGACTGGCGAAAGGCTCGTCCATCAGAAGAATGCGCGGTTCGGTGACCAGTGTTCTGGCGATGGCGACCCGCTGCATCTGGCCGCCGGAAAGTTGAGCGGGAAACCGGTCTCGAAAGGAATCGAGTTGAACAATCTGGAGGATCTCGCGCACCCTCTTCTTGATATCCTCTCGCGCCAGTTTTCGCGCCTTTAACCCGAAAGCGATGTTATCCGCCACGCTCATATGCGGAAACAGTGCGTAGTGCTGCGAAACCATGCCCACGCCGCGCTTCCTTACCGCGACATCCGCCATGTCGCGGCCATCGAACCGAATGGTTCCTGAACTTGGCGCATCAAGCCCGGCAATAAGTCTGAGCAAGGTGGTTTTGCCGCATCCGGAGGGGCCGAGTAGCGCAACCAGTTCTCCGGATCCAACGTCTAGATCGATATGATCCAGCGCCGTGAAAGCGCCGAAACGCTTACTGATTACTTCCAGTCCGAGAGCGCTCACGATGTAATCCCGACGACGGCGCAAGGCCAATTGGGCGGCGACCCTTTTTCACTCACTGCCGTGTCTACCTGTCTCAATAACCCGCACTCCGGAATTCTCTGGTTCGGCGAGAATATTGGTTCAAATACCGCCAAACTGTCCGTTTCACGGCTATATTATTGATTCTGTCGCGTAAAACCACTCACATTGCGCGCTCGAATTCGTGAGCGGCTATCGGCCACGGATGCGAGGATCAAGGGCGTCACGGAAACCGTCGCCAATGTAGTTGACGCTCAGCACCGTGAGGGAAATGGCGAGTCCGGGCCAAATAACGCGTTCCGGATATTGTTGCAGATAATCCGTGGCGTCATAGAGAAGCCGGCCCCAGGTCGGAAAATCCGAGGGAAATCCAAGCCCCAGGAAGGACAGCGCGGATTCGGTAATGATCGCGTTGGCGATGCCAAGCGTCGCGGAAACAGTGATTGGCGAAAGCACATTCGGAAGAATGTGGCGCAGGATCATGCGGAACGGCGACGTGCCTATCGATTTCGACGCGATCACGAACTCGCGTTCCTTCAATGCAAGCACGTCCCCGCGCACAATGCGCGCGGTCTGCATCCACGATGTTATGCCGATCACGAAGACGATCAGGAAGAATATCCCCGTCTCCGGGCCGAAGGCCGCTCGCAGCGTGTCCCTGAACAGCATGATGATCACGAGAAGCAGCGGCAGGAGCGGAAGCGCAAGGAACAAATCCGTCAGACGCATGAGAGGGCCATCCAGCAGGTGGAAATAGCCCGAAAGAACCCCGATCAGGGCCCCGACCACCAGAGCCAGAAGCATGGCGGAAATACCGACGGCCAGCGACACCTGTCCGCCCGCCAGCATCCTCGCGAGTGTATCGCGGCCGAGTTGGTCGGTGCCCATGGGGTGGCCCCAGCTCGGGCCCTGGCTGCGTGCGCGAATGTCGATGTACTGCGGGTCTATCGTCCAGAGATAGGGCCCGACGAAGACTGCAAGCAGAATGAAGACGAAAAACGCCATTCCCAACATGGCGCCGCGATGGCGGCGAAACTGATCCCAGACATCGAGCCACTGGGAACGCGGCTCTTTTGTGTCCACGAGGGTCGAATGGACGGCCTCAGTCATAACGAATCCTTGGATCGAGAAGTCCGTACAGCACATCCGCGATCAGATTGAAGAACACGATCAGCGCCGCGAAGATGAAGGTCAGGGTCTGGACCGTCGGCACGTCGCCGCCCTGAATCGCGATGATCAGCAGCTGTCCGAGGCCGTTCACCTTGAAGATCTGCTCGGTGATGATGGCGCCGCCAAAGATCTGCGGCACGCCAAGGGCGATGACGGTCACCACCGGGATCAGCGAATTGCGCAGGACATGGATCAGCACGACGCTGCGCTCGCGCACGCCCTTGGCGCGCGCCGTGCGAACATAGTCCTGATTGAGATTGTCGAGCGCGGAGGCCCGCATGAAACGGCTGATCTGCGCGGCGTTGTAGAGAGCCAGCACACAGACCGGCATGACCATCTGCCGGACCTGGAACAGGAAGCTCTCCCAGTCTGTGACCTTGTGCGTCGTATCGTAGATCGACGGAAACCAGCCGAGCCAGACCGAAAAGACGACGATGGCCAGAACGCCGGTGAAGAACGTCGGCACCGAAAACCCGATCATTGAAACGAGGGTTCCGATCTGGTCGAACCAGCTGTACTGGCGGTAAGCGGAGTAGATGCCGATCGGCAGGGCGATGAGAACGCCGACAACGTAGGACATGCCGACGACCCACAAAGTCTGCGGAAGACGCTGCACGATCAGATCGACGACCGGCGATCGGGTCTGCCAGCTCAACACACGAAGGCGATCGCCCTGCTCGAGGCCTAGCCAGCTTTCGATGACATTCAGGGGTTCATTGACGAAGAACTGCTTCAACCACAGCAGAAACCGGATATGGACCGGCTCGTTGAAGCCCAGGGATTCACGAATCCTTTCACGGACTTCCGGCGGAATGGTCAGAGGCAGATTTGCTGTGGGATCGCTCGGAGCCAGATCCAGCAAAAGGAAAATGATGAGGCTGATGACCAGCAGGGTCGGGATTGCAAGGAGCAATCTTCTTATCGTGTAGTGAAACATTGCGTCTGCATCTCGCGCCTGCAGGAGAGCCGCCCCGGGTTTCCGGGACGGCCATTTTGGTTACTTGACGCGATACCAGTCCGCGACGTTCCACAGTTCGGAATCCCAGACGTTCAGGACAACGCCGCCGAGCGTGTTGGATTTCGCCGAAACACGTCCGCGATCGACGAGAGGAATGAGAACATATTCCTGCATCAGCATGTCGTTCATCGCCTTGGCGAGCTTGGCGCGTTCTTCAAGCGCGCCGGTCTTCGCCATTTCGGCGACAAGGGCGTCGTACTCTTCGCTGCAATAGCGCGGCATGTTGTTGCCCTGCCACTGTGTTTCGGGCCGCGGCGCCTGCTTGCACTCCCAGTTCGCCATGTAGGATTCCGGATCGGTGCCGTCGAAATTGTTGGCGAACATTTCGAGATCTGCGTAGAGCTTCTGGAAGGTGTCGGGGCTTGCCGGGTCGCCTCCGAAGAAGACCGACGCATCGATGTTGCGAAGTTCCGTTTCCACACCGATTTCCGACCACCACTGCTTGATCAGCGCCTGAAAATCCTGGCGCACAGCGTTGGTCGAGGTTTGATAGAGAATTGAAAGGCGCTTGCCGTCTTTTTCGCGCACGCCGTCGGAGCCCACTGTCCAGCCAGCCTCGTCGAGCAGTTTCTTGGCGCCTTCGATATCCTGGACCAGACAGGCGTCATTGGCCGTCGACTTGTAGATTTCCGGCGCGGGCAGCACGTTGCAGGTCGGACGACCGGCGCTGCCATAACCGATTTCGACCAGCAGTTCACGGTCGATTGCCATCGAAAGCGCCTGCCGCACGGCCTTTTCCGTCAGAAAAGGATGCGGGTGCTTGGCTGTCGAACGCTCGGCGCCAAGCGCCGGATCCGGGTCGGTGAGGTTGACTTCGATACGCTCAACGAGTGTACCGAAAGCCGATACGGTCTCTCCCTTGCCCGCGGCGGCCATATTCGCGATCACATCCGGTGCGAGCTGCAGGTTCCAGGCATAGTCGAATTCACCCGTTTCGAGAACGGAACGGCCGGCTGCCATGGCGTCGCCGCCGCCCTTGAGGGTCGCCGTTGCGAAAGCAGGCTTGCTTGCGTCGCGGTAGTTTGGATTGGCTTCCAGGGAGATCACATCGTTGGGACGAAAATCGGTCACGCGGAACGGTCCGGTGCCGATGGGGCCGAAATTGGCGTCGGTGCATTCCGGAGCCTTGGCGCCGAGACAATCGGCAAACTGCGCCGCCTGAAGAATCGGGGACTGTGCGCCAACAAACGGGCCGTAGGGGAACGGTTTGGCCACGCCAAAAGTGACCTTGACGGTGCGATCGTCCAGCGCCTCGATTGAAGTGACGTCGTTGTACTTTTCACTCTGCGCACACCCGCCTGCCGGATCCGTGCAATACTTCCAGGAGAAAATGATGTCCTCGGACGTCACGGGCGTACCGTCCGCCCACAAGAGGCCTTCCTTGAGCTTCCAGGTGATCGTGGTGAGGTCTTCCGAAACGCCGCCGTTTTCGACGGTCGGAATGCTTTCCGCCAGCCACGGGACCATATCGCCTGCTTCGTTGTAGCGGGCAAGCGGCTCCAGCACCAGAGAGGCGGCTTCAAGATCCTTCGTGCCGCCCGACAGATAGGGGTTCATGGTCGATGGCGCCTGCCAGTAGATGATGTTGACATGGCCGTCGGACCCCCTGTCGGCCAGCGCGGCGGGAGCCGAGGCCAGTACGGCGAGCGCTCCCAGTAAACACGTGCTTTTCCTCATTCTCACTCTCGTTCGTTAGTGTTGGATTCTACTGCTGCTGGTTGAAGCCGCCGCGATCATGAATTCGCGCCTGTGACGCGACATGAATCCGACAGCTCCGATCTTCCGGAACGTCAGTTCAAATTTTCCGGTCGAATTGCTCCGTCCGCGAGGGGCGCACGGGAATAGAGACATCCTCGGGAAACAACCAGCCGACAGCACGTCGCCTAAAGGATGAGACGAAAAATCAACCTTTCGCGGCGAGGCGCAGAACGGCGCATCGAGTTTACTGAACAAACGTTTGGAAATGACGTCGCGCGTTGCCCGTTGCGGCGCCTGAAAGACATCCTTCAGGTTCCTGACATCGAGGACCGACACATCAGTATCGCTCATATAGTATCACCCAGTTCCCCAAGGGCGTCGATTGTTGTTTTTGTCGACGTTTGTCCCTCTGGGCGGGCACTATGACAAGTTGATTTCATAAATGCAAACACAAGTATCGAGGATTTGAAGTTCCGGCATTTTTCAAAATCATCCCGAAAAAGGATCTACGGATCGGGGACACTGTTTTCGATAGAATTTCAACAAAAAGAGCCCAGCCGGACGTGTCTCTCCGATCAGGCGCTGGTATAGGCCGTTTTCACTGTCGTATAGAATTCGGCGGCGTAGCGGCCCTGCTCGCGCGGACCATAGCTCGACCCCTTGCGACCGCCGAAAGGCACATGGAAATCTACCCCGGCCGTCGGCAGGTTGACCATCACCATTCCGGCCTCAGCATTGCGCTTGAAGTCAGTGGCGTGTTTCAGGCTCTGCGTGCAGATGCCTGCAGACAGGCCAAACGGCGTGTCGTTGGCGACGGCCAGCGCCTCATCGTAGTCCTTGACGCGGATGGTGCTTGCGACCGGTCCGAATATTTCCTCGCGCGAAATCCGCATCTCGTTGGTGCATTCGGTGAACAACGCCGGCTGCAGGTAGAAGCCGGGCGTGGCCCTTTGCAATCGCGCTCCGCCAAAGGCGAGTTTCGCGCCTTCGGATTGCCCGATCCCGATATAGGACACATCCTGGTCGAGCTGGCTCTGGTCGACGACCGGGCCGATATGCGTGCCTTCCTTCATCGCGTCGTCGACGACAAGGCCTTCAAGCCGTTTTGTCAGCGCCGCCACGAAGGCGTCATGCACGCCTTCCGTGACGATCAGCCGCGAGGACGCCGTGCAACGTTGACCGGTCGAGAAAAACGCCCCGTTGACCGCGCATTCGACGGCCGTTGGAAGATCGGCGTCGTCGAGCACGACGAGCGGGTTCTTGCCGCCCATTTCGAGCTGGAACTTGCGCATGTGCTCCACGCTCGCAGCCGCCACCCGCTTGCCGGTCGCGACCGAGCCGGTGAAGGTGATGGCGTTGACGTCGGCGCTGTCGAGGATCGCCTGTCCGACCACCGAACCGCGCCCCATGACGAGATTGAGCACGCCATTCGGCAATCCTGCCCGATGCAGAATGTCGACGATCGCCCAGGAACAGCCCGGAACCAGATCCGCCGGCTTGAAGACGATCGTGTTGCCGTAACACAGCGCCGGCGCGATTTTCCAGGCGGGGATGGCGATCGGGAAATTCCAGGGCGTGATCACGCCCACCACGCCAACGGCTTCGCGGGTCATCTCGACGCCGACGCCGGGACGGACGGACGGCACGGTTTCACCGGACAGACGCAGCGCCTCGCCGGCGAAGAAATCAAAGATCTGCGCCGCGCGGATCGTTTCGCCGATCCCCTCTGCGAGCGTCTTGCCTTCTTCGCGCGACAGAAGAGCGCCCAGTTCATCCTTGCGCGTCAGTATTTCGTCCGCAGCCTTCTTCAGGATGTCGTGACGCTGCAGCAGTCCAGACCGTGACCAGGCATGAGAGGCCGCTTTCGCGGCGGCGATCGCCTGCGCCGCCTGCCCTGCGTCGGCGCGCGCATATTCTCCAACGACATCGTCTGTGTTGGATGGATTTATGTTCGGCGCCTCGGAACCGCCGATCCATTCGCCGTCGATGAGATTTGCATGAATGGTCATGTCCGTCCTGTCCTTCTGTTGAGTTAGAGAAGATTGCGGCGTGCGAGATTTTGCATGAGCGCCCGCGCGCCGAAGGTCCAGGGCGGACACTCGGTCGAGAGCTTCACGATATTGGTCAGGCTGCCGAGGCCGGAGGCGGAAATATCCACGATGTCGCCCAGCTTGTGGGTGAAGCCTTCGCCCTCGATGTCGCGATCCTGGGTCGGCGCGAAAAGCGTTCCAAGAAACAGCATGAAGCCGTCCGGATACTGGTGATGAGCGCCGCAGGCCTGGCCGACGAGATCCAGAGGATCGCGGCTGATCTCCTTCATGGAGCTGGAGCCTTTCAGCACGAAACCGTCGTCGCCTTCCACCATCAGATCCAGTTCGGCGTTGCGGACGTCGTCCATGTCGTAGGTTTCGTCGAAGAGACGGATGAAGGGCCCGATCGCACTGGACGCATTGTTGTCCTTGGCCTTGCCGAGCAGCAACGCTGATCGGCCCTCGACATCGCGCAGATTGACGTCATTGCCGAGCGTCGCGCCCTTTACCGCGCCCTTGCTGTCCACCGCCAAAACTATTTCCGGCTCCGGATTGTTCCAGGCCGAGACCGGATGCAGCCCGACCGCCGCCCCCCAACCGACGGAGGCCATGGGCTGGCACTTGGTGAAGACCTCGGCGTCCGGGCCGATGCCGACTTCCAGGTATTGCGACCAGACCCCTTCGTCGATCAACGCCTTCTTGACCTCGCGCGCCCGCTCCGATCCAGCCTCGAGATTTTTCAGGCTGTCTCCGATGATTTCCATGCAGCGACGCCGAATGGCGTCCGCCTTGGTCGGGTCGCCCGCCGCCCGCTCTTCGATCACGCGCTCTATCATCGAACTGGCGAATGTCACGCCGCAGGCCTTGACGGCCTGAAGGTCGCAAGGGGCGAGCAGATGGACGGCGTCGGCTCCGGCGTGGAAGCTGCGCGCCGCGATTTCCTCGAGTGCGCCAATCGACTGGCCAGCCGTCGCATGGACATGCGCGACGGCGTCATCGCGTTCGAGGAGGTCGCGCATCGTCGCAACATCTTTCGACGTGATGTCGAACAGCTTGCCGTCGCGCAGCGTGACAATAGCAGGGCCTTGCGCATCCGGAAGCCAGACCCGTCCCACGAACACGCCGCGGTCTGGCATGGACAAGCTTCTCATCGTCGGTCTCCCCCTTGATCGCGGTTACACTGCGTTGCGCCGCTGGTTGTATCCTGGCGGTTATACCGCAAAAAGATGGAATCGAAAGACGAGGTTTCCGAGAATCTCCGAAACCCCGGTTTCGGAATATCGAACGCCGATGCGCGGCGTGTCCGGACGCTGCTTTGAAAGAGGATGAATCCGGACTTGACGCTCACCGCATTCGCCGTTACATGCGGGCGATTGGCGGCCATCCCGAAATTTTTATCGCCGCCGATGACCGGGATGCTCGTGTAGCGTCGCCGGAAATACGGATCGGAGTGTAGCGCAGCCTGGTAGCGCACCTCGTTCGGGACGAGGGGGTCGGAGGTTCGAATCCTCTCACTCCGACCATATTTTTCAATAACTTAGCTTCGACGCTAAAGTCTTACCCACCCCGATACCCACCTGATATAATGTCTTGCATCGTAAATTCTCAGGTCGTTAGACCGGGGTCGTGGCTCCGTCTATTTCCCTTGGTGGGAAGACGGAGGCAACGACTATTTAGTGCCAAGATTTCGAGTCCCGGAGATTGGAATAATTCTCTATATTTGCGATGGAATGTCATTAACTGGCATCTATTGATTTCAAAAAGCCTAGACCTGCCCCCGAACTATCGCGTCCTGCAACGATAGCTGACCACTCACTTACCAAGGGAGTCTGAAAAACGCAGTTTGCGAAAAACCAATCACTTAACCTGCGGACAATGACAGAAACTTCACGATATGTTCCGTTGTTTCTGTCAGGTTTCTGTCATGATGTCCAAATTTGGTTTGTAGAAAATTTCCTTTTTCGGGGGACCGCGGTTCGAATCCTCTCACCCCGGTACGTTTTGCAACCTAACTCTCAGGTCTGCCGACCATCGCAGATTAACGTACGGATCCTGAAACCGGACATTAACGACTTGTCGCAATCAGAGCATGATTTGATCCACGGAACGGCGAAAATGTGCCAAAAGTCATCCTACGGCGCTCCTATTATGCATGACGGCTCAGCGGACCTTTAAGACATTGGTTTCTAGGCCCAGTGTCGAGTTCGCGACAAGCTTCTTAACGAGAGACGATCTGACGCGTTCGCAACAAGCTATCATTCATCTTCTCGATCATCGAGCTTCAGCATGGACTTGGCCAATTGGGTAAACAGAAGAACGAACACGCCGATCCCGATAAACATATAGATGATCGTGAAGAGTTTGCCCAAATCCGTAGCTGGAGACAGTTCCCCGAATCCAACGGTCGAAACTGTCGTCGCGCTAAAGTACAAAGCATCGACCCATGACCACCTTTCGATGCTGCGATAAAAAATTGTCCCGGATAACAGTATTAGAAATGCGAGCAGGAGGATTGATCGAAAGGTTGGGACATGCCACGATCGACCAATCGCCCTGAGCAGACGGACTATGTTCAAGCCAAAGGCGAGCATGGGCATTCTCCCTCGAAAACGAACGATCTCCAATTGACACGATATCTGGAATGGTTGCCAGATAGCATAATGCCGAGTGCTGCAATTACCCATTGCGGTTTGACCCGCAACCACTACCCCTTCCTTTGCGAAGGAAGTCCAGTGGAAAGCCAGCGCAGAGCGAAAGTTTTATTCGTCAACTGCCAATTCGATCCGAAACGACTGCAACGACAATCGACGCTGGTTTCCAGAACAACACCGCAATCATAAATATACTCGACGCTCTCCACAAGGAAGGCATCGCATACGACGTCAGACACACTACCCAGCGAAGCTCTCGCGCACGCCCGACAAGGGGTTGTCACCCCCCGTTTGAGCCAGTAGCATCAACCCAACCAAGGGTTACTTGGAGAAAATTGAAAGTCGGAGGCCGGATCGCCAGGCTCCAACCGGATGACCTGGTCATACAACAAGGGCAAACGGAAAGAATGGCCTGCCGGACGCAGGTCTTCGAAACAGTCCGCCGGGCCTGCCGTTCCCTGTGGTCAGTCTATGTACTTTTTCATCCCGCATTCCCCAGATGGAAGCCGCTTTGGAGCGGCGGCGGCCTTTCCTTCCTGTCAGCCATCTCGTCCCCGTTGCACATCCTTGTCCTCTTATCTTCACTCCGACAGGATGCTTTTCACCTTTTTTGGAGGGGGCACCGAAATCGGATGATTTTCACCTCAGTTGTTGTTCAAAGCGGTTCCTTTTACTGACACTGTAGGCCTAAACGGATGTGCACCAATCGTGCCGGGGCTGCAGCCTAACCGTCGGCGGTCCAACCCGATGAGCGGACGGCCAACCAAAAAAAGGAGCCATGAGATGAGAAAGTCATTTATGAGCAAAGTGCTGACGATGCTAATGGCTCTAGCGCTGATCGGAGCGGTTGAAGCCCACGCCCAGGACTATGACGTTGTGCTGAAGGGTGGGCGGGTCATGGACCCGGAGACCTCGCTCGATGCGGTCATGAATGTGGGCATAAAGGACGGCAAGATCACCGCGGTGACCAAGGACGAACTCTCTGGCACGGAAATCATCGATGTGAATGGGCTTGTGGTTTCGCCGGGCTTCATCGACACCCACCAGCACAGCCTCGACATTGCCGATGGCCGACTTGCGGCGCAGGACGGCACCACCACCCACATGGAGTTGGAGTTCGGCCGCAGTCCCGTGGCCGAGGCCTACGAGATCATTGAAAAGCGCGGCGGCCACCCTATAAACTATGGCTATGCCGCCAGCTGGCCCATGCGGCGGGCCGAGGTCATGGGGGGCTACGATGGCGAGGCGACCTTCGAAGGCCTGGAGGAGGCTTTCTTCGCCGGGGGAGGGTGGGGCTCGACGGTCTCAGATCCTTTGCAGGAAAGTCAGATCCTGGCGCTGATCCAGAAGGATCTTGACGATGGGGCCCTCGCGGTCGGCTTCCCTCCCGCCTACGGCAGCGGTGCCGGCGTGAAGGAGTCGATCAAACTGTGGAAGATGGCGGCGGCCAACAACGTCCCGGTTTCGGTTCATGTGCGCTATCAGTCCATGCTTGATCCGAACAGCTCGGTTGAAGCCATGAACGAGATGCTGGGCATGGCCGCCGCATCGGGCGCCCACGCCATTCTCTGCCACATCCAACTGCTCGGCCTCAGCGATCCCTACATGATGCTCGACGTCATCGACGCCGGTCGCAAGGCAGGACTCAAGCTCACCACCGAGGTCTATCCCTTCGGCGTCACCGCTCCTCCGATAATGGCCGACTACCTGCAATGGGAAAACTCCGATGAGCGCATCGGCTTCGAGTGGGACGAGATCCGCACCGAGAAGACGCCCCACTACACTTTCAAGGACAAGGCCGACTTCCAGAAGTACCAGAAGGAAAATCCCACTGAGTTCGTGCAAATGGAGTACATCGACGAGAGCACGGACGAGGGCCTGGCCGCGATGCGCGCCGCGGTGACCTTCCCCGGGACCATCCCGGCCGCCGACGGAACGCCCGTCGCGTGGGAGGGTAAACCCGAGGGCGCGGACAAACTGGGCCTGGGGTCCGGGGTTGATGTCTGGCCTTTGCCAGAGGATGCCAGCGGCCAGCCGCGAACCACCAGCACCCACGCGATAATCCTGGGGAAATGGGTGCGAGAGCAGGGTGCGCTGACCCTGATGCAGGCGATCGCCAACTCCACCATTGTTCCCGCCAAGGCGCTGGGCTCACACATCCCCCAGTTCAACACCAAGGGACGCCTGCAGGTCGGCATGGACGCGGACATTACGGTGTTCGACCCCAAGTCCGTAAAGGCCAACGCCACCTGGGACGATGTAGCAGCGCTCAACGACGGCTTCCATCACACACTCGTCAACGGCGTCTTCATCTTGAAGGACGGTGAGATCGTTACCGATGTCCTGCCGGGACAGCCGATCCGGCGAACGCCAAAGGGGCACAAGGAATAGAACGCAAATGCCAGATACGAACTCAAAGAACCCGATGTTCGAGGAATCGATCCAGCAGGAAAAGCTTAAGGCCGTGCGGGAGGAGGCGCGCCGCACGTAATGCGCTGTGCAAAGCAGTACGGCGTCAATATCCTCTGGGGCACGGACGTGTTCTTTGGCGTCGACGCGTTCCAGAACTTCCTGCAGGAATTCGCCTATCGCGACGATTTCTTCATGCCGATCGAACAGATGCAGCAGGTGACCGGAAACAACGGCGAAATCCTTGGGCTCTCCGGCTGGAAGAACCCCTATCTGCATGGCGTTCTCGGCGTGATAAAGGAAGGCGCCTATGCCGACATCCTGCTGATCGACGGCGACCCGGCGCAGGACATCCCCCTGCTGATGGATTACGACAACATCGACCTGATCATGAAAGACGGCGTGATCTACAAGGACGAACTGTGATGGCTGCGCCGTCGTCGATATCCAGCTTGCGCGTGGTGGCGCTTCTGGCAGCGCCGCTCCTTTGGGCGATGCTCGCCGTGACTGTGTCGGCGGCGCAGTTGGCCACCTGGGCGTCTTTGGCGCCCTCTGTGGAGCCTTATGACGACCCCTTCGCCGAGATGCCCTTCGAGCAGATCGACACCCTGCGCATCATCGCCCGCGCCGACATGGCGGCCGCCGCCGGTCAGCTCGACGAGGCAATGGTCGAGGCGGCGAAACAGGCACGGCGCCGGGCCAAGGAGGCGGGCCTCAACGTCGAGGCCCTCTTCGCGCAACGCGCGCTCATCATCCAGCGGCGGGAGAAGGCGGCCCTTGGCGTCACCACCACGCACCTGGACAAGACAGTCGTGATGGACGGATACGCCCTGCCGCTGCGGGCGGAAGAGGGGCGCGTCGTCGAATTCCTGCTGGTGCCGTGGGTGGGCGCCTGCGTTCATACGCCGCCGCCACCGGCGAACCAGATCGTTCATATTGACTACCCGCAAGGGTTCGAGGCGGTTAGCCTGTTCACGCCGATCCGTCTGGAGGGCCGCCTGACGCATCGGCCCGCTGAATACGACCTGTTTCTTGTCGACGGCACCCGGCGCGTCGCCACCTCCTACGCGATGGAGCAGGCAGCGATCGGCGGCACGCCCGGCGAGGTGGTGGCCGCTGCTTCTGCGTCCGCCGATCTGTCCTGGTTCGCGGCCACGCAGGCGTGGATCACCGACATCTTCACCACGGCGATGAGGAACCTGGAGCAGGGTCGGTCCGCCGGTACCATTGGCCTCGCGCTGCTGATCGCCTTCGCCTACGGCGCGATCCACACGCTCGGCCCGGGCCACGGCAAGGCCGTCGTCATCTCCTACTTTGCGGGCGCTGGCGGCAGCCTGCGCCGCGGTCTCGTGATGGGCACGCGGATCGCCGCGATGCATGTGCTGTCGGCGGTGGTTGTCGTCTTCCTGCTTGATTTTGCAGTACGCCAGGCGACTGGCGCGGCGCCGTCGGACTATCGGCTGATCCGGCTCGGCAGCTACGCGCTGATCGTCGCCATTGGCGCGGTGATGCTCTGGCGCGCGCTCGCCGCCGTCCGGGCACAGCGCGCGGCCGAGGACCACGCTCACCACCACCACCTCCATCATCACGACGCCCATGCTGGCTGCACTGCCTGCGCCGCTGCAAATGCCGGTTCGAAAGTCGGTGGGTGGATCGCTGCCGCTGTTGGCGTGGTGCCCTGTACCGGCGCGCTGATCGTCATGCTCTTCGGCCTGGCCAACGATCTGGTTGTTCCGGCGGTGATGATGGTGGTCGCGATCTCGGCGGGGATGGCGCTCGCCATGTCCGCCATCGGGGTCGCGGCGATCCTCGGGCGCAACTGGACCGAGGCTCGCGTTGCCGTGACCCCTGAACGGCGGATCCGCTTCGAGGCGGGCGCACGCATCGCCGGGGCCGCCTGCGTGCTTGTTATCGGAGCCACGCTCTTCGTCGTGACCTTCGTGCAGACGCCAGCTGCGGAAAGTAGGCTGCAAGCGGCAGTCGCCCCGCCGCTCCGGACGGCGGCGCAGGAGGGGACGCCATGATCCGGTCCGGGCGGTCGTATCCGGTCCGGCCGGGACCGGCCTCCGACCTCCCGGCCGGCGCTGTCGTGCCCCGCCGGACGCCTCCGAAGTCGCCTGGCCCCCCGGGCCGCCGGCGCTTGCCAACCTTCAGGTACTCCTTGGACCGGCCATAGCAAAGTCTCGTCGCTATACCCTCGCGGCGGCACTGGTCGGCGATGCTCTCTCCGCCGCGAAGCCACTCCAGCACGATGCGGATCTTCTCCTTCGCGGAATGCTTTTTGCGAATCCTCCGCCGGATGTCCTTCACGACTTTTTCGGCCGGCGGCTTCGTCGTCTCGGACTTCCGTCTCATCGTCTGGCCTCCTCGGGCACGATGAGCCGAAAACCCTCCGTTTCGAAACCAGCTCGGGAGTCTCATGGGCGCTGACGTCGGACACAATCGCGACAAGAACTTTACGGTGCACAAGGTGAAGAAGCGCATCGAGCAGGTAGAAGCGAGCATTGCGCGCTATCTGGCAGCACTTGAGCGGGCCGACCGTCAGGACGATGATGTGATGGAAGCAAAGACGGAGCGGATTACCGAGAAGATCGAACGCCTGCGCCGTCAGATGCGCGCGTTCAAGGCAATGGAACGGCAGGTGGAGGCAGCTGCTGACAAACAGGTCTCGCTCACCGATCCCGACGCCCGTTCGATGGCCACCAGCGGCAAGGGCACGGGCACCGTGGGGTACAACGTGCAGTTCGCGGTTGATGCCGAGCATCACCTGATTGTTGCCCATGAGGTCTCCAACGCCGGCAGTGTCCGGGCACAACTGACGCCCATGGGCCGCAAAGCGCGTGAGGCAATCGCGTGTCCGGAAGTGACGGTGCTGGCGGACAAGGGTTACTACAATCGCGACGAGGTGCTGGCGTGCAAGGGAACCGGCATCGTGCCGCTGATCCCCAAGACCCATGCCTTCGACAATACGGGACATGGCCGTTTCACCACGGCCGATTTCGCCTATGATGTTGAGCACGACCGTTACACCTGCCCGGCGGGCAAGCACCTGACCAAGGGCAAGGTGCGCTCCGACCGCCGCCAGGCGACGTATATCTACCGCAATCTCACCAGCTGTCCGACCTGCCCACTCAAGCCCAGGTGTACGCCCGAGAGGCTCAAGCGCGTAAAGCGCATGGCAGGCGAGGAGGTGCTTGAAGAGATGCAGGCAGGGCTTGAGGACATGCCCGATGCCATGGCTATCCGCCGGCAGACCGTTGAGCACACCTTCGCCACGCTCAAAGCCTGGATGGGCACAACGCCATTCCTGATGAAGCGCCTCAAAAACGCCAAAACCGAGATGGCCTTGAGTGTTCTTGCATACAATCTCAAGCGAATGATCAAAATATTCGGTATAAAGCCGCTGATCAGCGCCATCATCAGTTGATCGCACGCGCACGCTGGAATATGCGCTGCATTATCAGGCCCAACAAACGCTGCTAAAAATGCTCCCTAAGCCGCGTTTTCACACGGCCTCGGTCGCGTTTGGGCATGGCGAAAAGTTACAGGACCGCCCTGCCAGCCTCAACCGGATTCCCTCTGACGCCGCCGCCACTTGGGGAATTTCAGTTCAGGTCTCTGAAAAGGTCTTTGAACTCCTGCGCGGATGGGTCCGGCAAGTCGGAAAATGCGATTGATTTCGGCTCGGTGTTCACTTGGCCGTAGCCAAATCCAAGTGACGCGAGTGCGGCCACGACGAAAAGGACTGAGCGATCCAATTTCATGTGCGCTTTCCTGTTCATAATGCCGCTCGGAACCGAAGGCCGAACAGCGCGATCGAGTCGTCTTCGCGGTTCAGGGCAGGGTTTAGGATGTACTGCATGCTCGGAGTCAGTTCGATGCCCTCGGTGAGCTGCCACCTCTGAAAAACCTCGACAGTGATCTGATCGTCCAGTTTGACACCGAACGTATCTTCGCTCGGTCGGCTCCAGTTTACGCCAAGGCCGAAAAGGCTGCTGCTGATATCCCGGCTGTATCCGATGCCTGCACTGATTGAGGCCTCATAGAGGGCGTCGCCTCCTTCTGACCAGCCACCACGCAGGAACGGAAGCCAATGCTCATTCACGACGTGGCTGATGCTAAAGGCCACGCCATACCCTTCGGACGTGCCGGCCGCATTTCGCTCGTCTATATGCCAGAAGGTCAGGTGATAATTGTTGAAGAACCGCGCCGCGGACCCCGTCGTCCACCCGAATTCAAACGACTTGAAGGTCTCTCCCTCGTCGAACAGACTGATGGAGAAGGGGTCCGCCGCATCTGCGTTGGCGTCCACAATCCCACCCCCGACGTAGAAATTGTCGTTCAGGAAATAACCTGCGGCCACACCCAGCGCGGCATCGGGCAGCCCGCCTATGGTTCCGGACCCGGTCTGGAAGGCGAGGTTGGCGAATCCCTGCCAGGGACTCGCAAGCGCATAGGCATCGGTATAATCGGTGGTATCGAGCAAACCCAAATAAACGGCCCCGCGACCCTCGGCGAAAAGCTGTCTCCAGTAGAGGTGCGTTAACCGCCACCTCTGATCACTGTAGGTGGGACCGATAATACCGGCATATCCCAGTTCCCCGGCGAAATCCTTGACCGGAACGGTGTCCAAGCGGTGGCGGTTACCGCCCGAGAAAAGCAAACTGCCTGTGTTTTCGGTGCCGCGCCCGGTCAGTACCCACTCCCCGAAGACGCGAAAGACACCGGTGGCGGCCGTGTTCTCGCCCGGGCTATCTGACGCGACATATCCTAGGGCGATATAGTCGAGCCCGAAATCGAGGCCTGTGCGATCCTTTATCGAGGCTTTCCAAGCCGACCATGACTGAAGCAAATCGACGTCCAGCACCGAGTCCTGATCCTGAACGTCCGACTCAAGCGTGGCAGTGATCGAACCCGGCCCGGCGAGTGATTCAATCTTAGATTGCGCGTGCAAGGTCGACGGAACAAAGAGAGCAAAGATCGCGCCCGTCAGCACAATCTGCCGGTTCAGAGAAAGCGCATGCAGCGCAATCCGTCTCATACGGTCCATCTCACATATCATTCTTGACCTCCTTGCCGCCCTTCATGATCATGCTCACCCTATCCTCCGGGTTATCAAGCAACGAGATGTCATTTTATATGTTCATTGGTCCCTAATTCTGAAATCCCCAAACAACCTGCCGTTTTGGGGCCATCATCGCCTGACGTTGTCAGTGGAGCAAGCGATTTCCAGTCGGACACCTCGAATTACCGGCATTTCTGAGATATACATTAAATATGAGTGATTTTGATGTTGAGCATCGTTGATGCCGATCCAGCTCCGACGTGGCCTGTCCTTCACATGGAAATTGATCCTTTATCTGCTTGGACCGTATTCGACGAATTTTTTCGATATTCGGAAGGGCCGATTGAAACTATTGAATGGTAATAATGTCGGCGAAGCGAGCGCGTTTAAGTCTGTTTGACATTTTTCATCCTTCCTTCTTGCGGATCATTGACAGCGCGTATGACCCAATTTTGCTATTTCACGGGAAACAGGAACGTGACAGCCAGCCGTCCGCCGATACCCTCCGGACCGCCTGTCGAACTGACGGCCCAATAACGTATTCCGGCCTGTAACTGGACGGGCTGCTTCCCGAACTTCACGAGCTTGCTGATCGCGAAATTGATTGGTACCGACCACTCGTCGGTCTCCCAGTTGTAGGTCGATTCCGTGTTGAGGGAGAATGTCCAGGCATCTTGTGTCGTATAGGACAGGAAGGGCTGCAGAAAGGTGGAATTGATATCGGCGCGAGAGCTGTCGCCGGCAAAAGACCAGATATGGTTGGCCAGTCCTCCGACCGTCCACGGACCGCTCTGTTTCAGGACGACCGCGGTGGGGCCCGCTCCCCATTTCTCGGCACCCAGCAGTTCATCGGTGGCGGTCGGAACCAGGAAGACCGGACCCACTCCCCAGATGAGCCCGCCCGGGCCGGGCTGTTTGGGTGAAAAGAAGATGCTTTGCGTGATATCTCCCAGTCCAAACTGGTCTCCGGAAAACCCCGAGATGTTGTCTTGCCATGCTATCGGAACGATGGTGCGTGAAATGACGTTCCAGTCCTCGCTGAGCGAAAACGGGATCACAGGCTGAACGTTCACGAAGGCCTTTTCACCGTTCTCTGACCCGTAACCGGTATCGTAGTTGAACTGGAACGGCACGCTGATCAGGGACGCGATCGGATTCGCAAGCTGCTTGGCGAGGTCGGCATCGTCGGCAGCGGCGTCGGCAACGGCTGGCTCGCACGTCAGCGACAGGACAGCGCCGATTGCCGCGAACAGCCCAACCGAAAATTTACCATGCATGGCCATTTCCCCCGGGCCGGTTTCCTTCCTGAATTGATTGCCTTCCGAATACTGGTAAACCAGAAAAATGATTGCATCCTAAGTCTGTCGTCGTTGGATATGTTGAAGTAGAAGTCATTTCCGCTCCCTTGATCTCAAAGCAGATTCGTCAGGTCGGGAGCGGCTGCGTTCGAGGAGGCCGGACAAGGCGGGCTGCTTGGGCATGGGGAGCGTCCTTTGTGATCCCGGCCAATCTACCCCAAGTCGCTCAGAGGGCAAGGTTGTTCAGACATTCTATAGTCCCGATCGGAAGATTTGCACCTTCTTTTTGGGGGCGAAATCGGATGATCTGCATCTTCACTGTTGTTCGAAGCGGATCCTGTTGCTGACAGTGTGAGTCTAGGTGCAATCGCACCAATGTTGCCGGGTGCGGCGTTGCGACTGGAGTAGGTTCATGAAATCGAAGGACTCTTGGACGTGATGGTCCTTGTTCGGCCCTTCGTGACGCCTCTTTCCCTTGAGTAAACTCGTTACCTTCGGCAAGCTGCCCAACAGCTTCCAGCTTGGCGGCCGCCAATACGTCGAAGGCCCAGTAGGCGGCCCCGACTGGGGCATGCGATTCGGCGTTACCTTCCTTTTCTCCAAACAGGTCGGCGAAAATGGGGCTGGCCGCCCGCGCCGCCCTCGGATGGCTTAGCGCGTGGCAATAACCGGGTCTCGGGTCTCAACAGTGGTTTTTCAGAACCACAGCCCTGAAGAGACCGGCCATGACCGCCATCCATTCCATCCCGCCAACCTTGCTGGTCGCCAGTGACATTTCCAAGCATCGCCATGAGGTGCTGATCCCCATCCCAGGCAAGACACGCCGCCGGCGCTGAACGGTCATGAACGCGCTGGAGGATTTACAGCGCCTGTCCACGGTCCTCGCCAGCTACGACCTTGGCATACGATATGCCGCTGGGTGAGCGCATGTACCGCATCAGTTCACTCCGTCATCTGGCTTCAGACTACGGCACACCTGACGGCAGGCGGCGCATTGGACGTGCACGACTACTTCTCGGATCGCCGACAGTTAGTTCGCTACGGATCACTATTCGTCTTGGGGGCGAGACTCGAGAGACACCGCAAGCGGGTTCTCAGCGTATGGCGACGCATTGATCCCTATCATTTATGTCTTACCCTGAAGGCCTGGCTGGGCAACTCGCCAAACATATTTTTGTATGCGCGGGCAAACTGGCCACTGCTCAAGAATCCATGCTGAATGGCAACGTCCTTTACGGATCTTGGAGGAGCTTCCTCTGAGACCAGCTTCTCCCGGATCGATGTGAGGCGAAGTCGATACAAGTACGCGCCAGGCGACATTCCGTATATGTCAGAAAAAGCCTGGTGCAGTCGAGACTTCCCTACACCTGCCATGCGGCAGAGATCGGCAATGGTAAGGAGAGAACAGTCGGCCTCTCTGATTTTGCGAAGCGAGTCCCGAACAATTCTCAGCTCGCTCTTGCGGTTCACGGTCTCGCTGTAGTTCAGTTGATCCGCCTCGATGGTCCAGTCTGCAATGGCTTCGATCATCGCAACTTCAACGGAACGAGGCAACCTGCCAAAGGTGGCTTCAGATCCGTTCGACGGGGCCCAAGCAAGCGGCTTAAAGAGGATTCCCAGCAGCCGCTCCCTGTGGGCCTCCGGAACGTGCAGTTGTCGGTACGTGTCAACAGATATAGCGAAATTTCGACCGATCAAACAGGAGATCATCCGGCTCAGCACCGACCTGCGTATACCGAAGGTTATAAAGTCCCGAGACTCTGCAACGACGTCGAACTCATGTGCGCCGTCGAGTTTGAAGACGGTATTTCGTGTCGCGCTCATACCATTAAGAAGGTAGTCGCCTTTCCAGGTGATTGGAATCGAGTAACCGATCCAATCCACTTCGGGAACCGACGTCCAGATTGACCGGGCGCCCGTCCTGATACGAACGATAAAGCTGTCTCGCCCACGCACTTCGATACGGGCCAAGCCCAAGTGACCCGGATCCAGTTGGACAAGTGACGAGTAAACCGTGGGAATCCGCTCAAGGAATTCCAAATTGAGCTCTCTTCTCTGCCGGTGACCCATCGGCCTCCCCTTTGGTCAACACAGTTACCGCACCTTAGTTCGTGTCGGACCAACTACCGCACCTTAGTTTGTGTCGGAACAACTATAGCTTGTTTTGAGGCAATCGACCGGTATCGGATGATTTGCACCTTCTTTTTTGTTCAAAGCGGACCCTTTTGCTGAAAGTATCAGCCTAGGTGAAGTTGCGCCAATCGTGCCGGGTGTGTAGATGCGACTGGTTTTAGGTCATGAAATCGAAGGGCAATTGAGAATGGTGCTGCTGCTTCGGCCCTTCGCAACGCCTCTTCGCCATGTCCTTGCTGCCTTCTCGATGGCCGTGCTGCCGCAGTCGCGCCGCAAGCGCCCGGCGAATACCTGCGTTGCCGTGAAGCATCGAGGAATCTGGTCTGCACGGATGATCGTGGCCACGGTTCCAAGCGTTTCTTCATTGCGGCCCTCGACCACGTCAACACGGTTACCTATCTACGAAGGGTGTCGAAGTCCGATCCTGACGGTGCCAGAAAAAGCGCGTCAGCGGTGCGTGTTAGGTTTGAGATGGCAAGTTCGGACCCCTCATCATCTTCGAAATCCGAACTAAATCCCAAGCAAACCCATGAAAACAGAGGCATGATATGAAACTTTCTCGTAGACAATTTGGTCTTGGTACAGCTGCAACGGCTGGCGGGTTGTTTCTTCCCGCAGTCGCCCCCGGGTCGGCGATGGCCCAAACGAACATGTTCGAAGGATCATCGGACCAGTTCTCCGTGACGCCGCCCGAGGATGGCAAGAACTGGCACCCCTTGGCTGCCCAGCGACCTCACAACGATATTCTATCCCGTCTTCAAGGCATCATGCATCGAGAAGGATTTGATGTTCTCTTGCTGATTAACCCGGAAAATATACTCTATTCAACGGGCTATTTTTCCAAATTCGCCTATGCACCAGGGGTTCCTGCAGGATCCCAGACGGCGGCAGTTATTCCGGCAGAAGGGAAGGCACATCTGGTCGTCAGCTTGTACGAAAAAG
This sequence comes from Flavimaribacter sediminis, assembly GCF_019492055.1. GTDB lineage: Bacteria > Pseudomonadota > Alphaproteobacteria > Rhizobiales > Rhizobiaceae > Flavimaribacter > Flavimaribacter sediminis. The sequence continues at coordinate 201,766 of NZ_JAICBX010000005.1, forward strand.
ATGATGCCCCAAGACAGACAATAGATGTTGAGTATGAATCCGTAGCCGGTTTCGTTTTTGTAGATGACGGAACCGCGGAGTCACATCAGGAACGCGATCCCGTCCTTGACCCAGCTCTTACCATTAAAGCTGCATTAAGTATTGCACAGGACTACTTGGGTCCAGATGGAAAAATCGGTATCGAGGCGGGCATGTTGCTCGGAGGATTTAGGGATTACATAGAAGGTGAACTAAACGGTACGCCGTTAACGGACTGTAGCGGCGTGATGTTTGAATCGCGCCTGATCAAGTTTCCTTGGGAAGTCGATATGCTGAGATTGGCGGCCCAACATGCGGAGCGTTTCATGGCGCGCGCAGCTCGGGAACTGAAACCCGGGATGAACGCCATGGGTTTTGATAAGATGATTCAAATAGCCGCTTGGGAGGAAGATAGAGAAAACTCCATGAGCACTCTTGGCTACCAGACTGGAATTGGACCTTATTGGGGCATCGGCTTAGCCCCTCGGAACTATGTAATCCAGGAGGGCGATGTTGCGCGTATTGATGGCGGCGGAGTGCATTTGGGCTATATCAGTGACATCTCGCGTACCTGGGTTGTTGGTGGCTCGAAGCCAAATCAAGCGCAGGTGGATACCTATGACGCATTGTATGCCGGATTCGCAAAAGGCCTTGAGATGCTCGCGCCTGGCGTGAAGATGAAGGATCTTTATGCTGCAATCCGGGCAGAAGTGGAAAAGTCGTCGGTTATTCCTGTTTACCCCCGAGGACACATGGGGCACGGCATTAGCGTGGCTCCGACAGCAGAGGACGTTCCTAAGATCTCGCAAAATGAGGAAACCGTATTCCAGCCTGGCATGTGCATTAGTATGGAGTGCTCGTATATGGCGGCCCAGGGAGCTCCCGCACCGGGACCGTACAACATTGAAGACTCCTTTGTGATTACCGAAGATGGATACGAGCGGTTCACCATGGCCCCAGATTCGATATTCTGGAACGTATAGCGACTGGATAGCGACGCTTTCTCCGGTGGGGCTTTCTCGGGATCTCTGAGGAAGTTCCTTTTGGCGGCGTGACGTGCTCCCCTGAATGTACCCATTCATAGGCTAGCCCTGTTCACGTTGTGGTCCATTGCGGACCGGGTTGCAAACTCGTTCGGTGTGAGCCCGTTGAGGCTCGTGTGTGGCCGGTGCAGGTTGTAGTCGATCCTCCATTCCTCGATGATCTCGCGGGCGTGGCGGAAGCTGCGGAAGAGATGCTCGTTCAAGCACTCGTCCCTCAGCCTGCCGTTGAAGCTTTCCACGAATCCATTCTGCATCGGCTTTCCGGGTGCAATGTAGTGCCACTCAACACTGCGGTCCTGTTGCCAGGCGAGCATGGCATTTGATGTGAGTTCCGTGCCGTTGTCCGAGACTATCATGCAGGGGTAGCCGCGTCGTTCGGCGATCGCATCCAGTTCACGAGAGACACGTTCGCCCGAGATCGAATTGTCAACGACAGTCGCCAGACATTCCCGGCTGAAGTCGTCGATGACACACAGGATACGGAAGCGACGTCCGTCGACCAGCGCGTCCGACACGAGGTCAAGGCTCCAGCGCTGGTTGGGATCCTGCGGGATCGCCATGGGAGCACGTGTGCCCAAAGCTCGCTTGCGGCCGCCACGTTTGCGGACGGTAAGCCGTTCCTCCTTGTAGAGGCGATACAGCTTCTTCCAGTTCACCACGACGCCTTCGCGCTTCAACAGCAGGTGCAGACGGCGATAGCCGAACCGCCGCCGTTCCGAAGACAGTTCCCGCAAGCGCTGTCGCAGGCCGGCGTCGTCCGGCCTGCTCGACTGGTAACGGAAGACACGCGGCGCAATGCCAACCAGGGCACAGGCCCGCCGCTGCGAATAGTCTCTCATCTCGATTGCCCAACTCACGGCTTTCCTCCTGGAGCCGGGCGTCAGAAGCGTTCGCAGGCTCTCTCGAACGCATGGCGTTCGCCTGCTCCCATTGTCAGCATCTCGCGGAGCGTCGATACATCCATCATTTGCTCCGCCAGAAGCTTCTTCAGCTTCGCATTCTCTTCTTCAAGCGCCTTCAGCCGTTTGGCGTCCGACACCTCCATACCGCCATACTTCTTGCGCCACGTATAGAACGTCGCATCACTGATGCCGTGCTTGCGACACAGCTCGGCTGGCGTCATGCCCGCCTAATGCTCCTTCAAAATGCCGATGATTTGTTCTTCAGAGAACCGTGATCGTTTCATTGCCTGTCTCCTTCGTTCAGGAACAGGCTAACCCAAAAACGGAAACATCTCAGGGGAGCACGTCACAATCAGTGTTCACACTTCCCATCCGTCGCACTATGTCCATTTGTAACTGGTTCTTATCACACATAGCTTAACGGACGACCCCTACCCTGCCCGAAGCCTTCCGGTTTCAAACATGGTCGCGGTTGACGGTATCCGATCGCGCCTAATCTGCAAACACAGGTTGATGTGAAGCCTATCGAGCCGAGGTGTCTAGGTGGTGTCTAGGAAAGTGTCTAGCTTAAGCAGCTGTTTTTATTGGGATTAGACACTCTAGACACCTTAGACACCAAATTCCTCACACATACGCGGGCGCGCGCGTACGCGAGATATACAGGTGTCTAGGTGTCTAAAGTGTCTAAATCATTATATGATATTGATATTGTTATATATTTTATAGACATCAATTTAGACACTTACCTAGACACCTTCATCCAGACGAAACCATTTAAATATGCGGATATGTCTGATCCGCATAAAACCGGACTTTTCAGACATGACTACGGGGCCTTGTGAGACCGCGCCGACGGGAATTCTGCAGAGGCCAGAACAAGCAAAACCACGATGGTGCTGCTGAGAAAGATGCCACTGCGCAGATCTCCCTAAGTAAAAATTGAACCGCAAGACGAGGGTATGAGAGGTCTGCTACCAGACGAATGGACACAACTATCCACTTGCAGCTTCGGCATGGTATCTGACCGGTGATTCGAATGAGATGCATAAGTGGTACGTTGAGCTAGCGCCGAGCGCCATGCGCCGGTCGCGGCTGATTGAGTTCTTGCCGTGCAGTCTGTGCGCAAGATTGAACGCGATGTTTTGCCGCTCCATGATGTAAACCGATGCTGGTCGCGGTCATCGATAGCTGGGCACCATTCAACTTCAGAAAGGTCAAACCGATCCCCGGTCAGAAGGCGCAGTCGGTAGGCGATCAATCGGAAATACTGGACTCAATAAAATCAATGAGTTAGAGGAACCGAAAGGCCCGCGTCTCACAAAATACCTTCTCACGGCTCTGGTAAGCCGCTGATAATTCTGCATAAAATACCATTCATCCCGCTTATTGGGAATCAGCGGGATCGGTCCTGGTTATTCGGCGATGCCGCTACAACGGGCCGCGTGCGGCGTCGAACCTTGCGACAATTGCATTGATCCACATGGTTGCGGGGCACAAGCCCTTTCCCCAAAGCCGGGGAGCACCCCGGGGTGCAGGGGGTTGGCGTTCTCACACCGATCCCGATTTTGGCAATTGCAAAGCGGAAAGGATCGAAATTCTCAGGGTTCGGACCACACCTGGATGTGGCCAGGGTTAGGGTCAGGGCCTTAGCTATCGATGATCCGGACGATGACCAAATGTGTCGGAAGCCTGGAGAGCATAGATCCAGAAGACCGTCTTGAGGTGAGACAGCCAACGAAATCCGGATGCCAATTGTCAACCGCTCGATATTCATCTCCATCCAGACGCAGTTGGTTGCCAAGATCATGAGCCTTGGCAAATCCTCGTTGGCGCATGGCTAAAACGCCGGGAATAGCGCCGTGCGCGGCCATGGTCAGCCAATGCCACATCGATTTAATTGGTTGTTGTTCATGGGATTGTCGGCGGGGGACGAACCGATGTGTTTCCCATGCCGATTTGCTGGTTGACCCTGCCGTGGCGCCTTTATCCTAGAAGGACGAGTATTGTGCGACTGATGAGGAGTGCGGAGATGGTTGGTAAAAATAGTCTTGCTATTGGTTCCGGGTCCGGCTGGAGAGATGATTTACCGCACAAACATCATCGTCCTCGCTGTGCATGCTGGTGTCTTCGCCAATTTGTTGACGTGAGAGCAGCGCTACCTCGATCATAGACCGGAAGAGCTCGATACCCACTCTGCATCTATACCCTCAATTGTTTAAAACGTTGGCCAATGAGCGCGAAGAAACAGTCCACCAATCCAACGATTTTTCAACCAGAAGAACCCATTCGCATGGACATTGCCGCTAAAATAGCATTTCCTGATGGCACTATGGGGGTGGCAGGTTTGCGCAAGGAACGTGATCGCGGCCGCCTCGTCACCGAAATGATTGCCGGCAAGGAGTACGTCACCCTGGCCGAGATTCAGCGAATGAGGGAACGATGTCGCGTCCATCGAAAGGCGCCAGACTTGTCTGGCGACGAGAAAGCCGGAAGAAGAATGGGAATATCAGAAACGCTGCCGGATGGTACATCGAGGACGGAGGAAAGCGATTCAGCACTGGCTGCGGCAAAGATGGCCGCGTGGAAGCTGATCAAAAACTCGCAGCCTACATCTCCGCCAAGTACGCCCCCTCGCGACACCGGGACCGTAGTCCAGATCAGGTCAAAGTAGCTGATATCATAAGCGTATATCTTGAAGACAGGGCGCCCTTTCACAAGGACCCGAAAGAAACGGGCGCGCGACTACTTCAGGTTCTCACATTCTTTGGTCGCATGCATCTTTCCGATATCAACGGGAATGCCTGCCGGCGATATGCTTCAGAAGCCTCGACGCCAGCAGCAGCACGACGCCAGCTTGAGGATCTGCGCGCAGCGATCAATCACTATTACGCGGAAGGTTATGTAACAGCGGTTCCGGCCGTTATCTTGCCGAACAAGCCAATCGGACGACAAAGATGGCTGACTCGACACGAGGCTGCGCGGTTACTATGGGCTGCGTGGCGGATGAAACAGAGTTGGAAAGGACAGGAGAGCGACCGCAGGACCGGCCGCCACGTCGCTCGCTTCATCCTCATTGGTCTCTACACAGGAACGCGTTCTGGAGCGATCTGCGGAGCAGCTATCAGGCCAAAAGAGGGCTGCGGTTATGTGGACCTTGAGCAAGGCGTATTCTTTCGCCGCTCGGCCAAACAGCAGGAAACAAAAAAACGGCAACCTCCGGTCCGAATCCCGGATCGCCTTCTTGCGCACTTGCGGCGGTGGTCGACGACACCACTGGAGATCAAGACGAAGAATCGCGGAAAAAGCAAAAACATCGGCAGGATGATCTCCGAGGACTACGTCGTCGAGTGGAGCGGCAAGCCGGTGAGCTCAGTCAAGAAGGGCTTCAAGGCTGCATGCGAAGCAGCCGGTCTTGGCTGGTATGCCGAAGACGGATTGTTTCAGACCGATGTGACGCCGCATGTATTGCGCCACACAGCAGCTACCTGGTTGATGCAGAACGGCGCTACCCTGTCGGATGCCGCCGACTATCTCGGCATGACGGAGGCTGTGCTCCGATCGACATACTATCACCATCATCCGGATTTTCAGGCGGACGCGGCCGCCAGGATTACCGCCAAGCGGCCGTTGCCGAAGCGGGCCACCAACAGCAATGTCGTAAACCTGGGCTGACGTCCCCGTTGTCTACCCACCTGTTACCCACCTGAAACCCACGAACTGAACGTGAACATGCGTGATAAACGGCGATGAAAAATCCCAGAAAACCGGGCTTTTCCTCGAAGATAACCATGTTCGGGACGAGGGGGTCGGAGGTTCGAATCCTCTCACTCCGACCATTTCTTAAAAATTCAATTAAAACAATATCTTACAATAAAACCTCTTAGCCATTTAGGATTCTGGCTTTGTCTCGGGAATATGGTTTTCGCGTTTGGCTTTGTTTCGGGAATTCGCGAAATCGGGATTTGGGTTCGTTTCGGGATTTGGCCCCCGCCATATCTGGCTTTGTTTCGGGAATCCCGTTTTTGCACATTCTGGCTTTGTTTCGGGATTTTGCGATTGCGTCTGCTCGATGGGTGACGACCACTAGATTCAACGGTGTTATCTTCTAGCACAAATTCAACAGAAATTCTCCCGAAAAGTTCTCTTTTTGTTCCGGAACAGGACCGAACCTCAAATTCGATAACCGTTGCTGAAACGCTTCTGACGCACGATAAGCCTTAGGCTATCCGCAATGGAACAGACAAGAAGCTTTCCTGGCGAATTCAAAGCAGGCCGGGGCGGCGCCATTGCGCGCCAGTGCAAACGGGGAATATGTCGTCCAGCCATCCAATGAACGACTGCGGCCGACATTGAAATCCGGCGCAATACCGGCCTCCGGTTCTCCGAAGGGATCGTTCTTGTCGTAGATTTCGAGCGGTATTTCTAAGGCTATGCCGGATGAAGCAGCATGCTCAATTGAATTGTCATCCGGACTGCATAGCATGTAGAGTTGAATATACGACTCGCACGGAAACAATCCTCACGAACCTGTCTATGAGCATGGCGCCTTCTATCCCGATGTTTGGCAGTTTCTTTCCGGCATGGCTTCTTTGCCTGTTGGGGGCGGTGGTGTTGACGATGATCCTGAGAGGCCTGTTCGTTGCGGTAGGGCTTGATGACGTTCTGCGCTGGAAGGTCGCCGTGTATGTCAGCATGATGCTGATTGTGAACTACATCATCCTTTCGCTTGTTTTTAACAGTTAGCGTACAATGGCGTCTCTTTCGAACAAGTTGAAACTGATCCTGGGCGGGGGCGCCAGTCTTCTTGTGATCCTCGCCGCCGGCGTCCTTATCTATCACCAGGTGACCAGGACACGAAGCAATCCGATGTCCGACGACGTGACCATTGGAGCCGATATCGTCCATATCGCCCCGTCGGTCGCCGGGCGCATAAGCAGGATACAGGTCAGGGAGAACGACTACGTCTCGGAGGGCCAGACCCTCTTCGAAATAGACAAGACGCCTTATCAACTGGCTGTAGACCAGACCAGCGCCGATCTCGCCATCGCCGTCGCAAGCGCAAACGACAAGGCCCGCACAATCAAGGCCGAACAGACAAACGCGATCATCGCCGCCCAGCAGGTAGAACGGGCGCGCGCGAACCTGGATCTTGCGACACAGACCCTCGACCGGCTGCTGCCGATGGAGTCCAAGGGCTATGTGTCCGTACAACAGGTAGACGACGCGCGCACCGCCAAGAGGGACGCCGAAGTCAGTCTCAACGAGGCCCTGCGCCAGGAAGAAGCAGCCGAGGTGCTGATCAGCGACGAGGAGGCCGCCAAGGCGCTGGTCAAGGCGCGACGGGCGGCTCTGGCCATTGCCGAATTTGAACTCGAGCAAACCGTGGTGCGCGCGCCCAATGACGGCAGGGTCGTTGGGCTGTCCGTTTCGGCTGGTGGGTACGTCCTGCCCGGACAGTCGGTCTTCACCCTGATCAATTCCCAATCATGGTTCGCCTCGGCCGCCTATGTCGAGACTGCGTTGCCGGGTATCGAGATCGGCGATTGCGCAACCGTATACGTGCTTGCCGATCGCGGCCGCGCCATCCAGGGCGTCGTGGACGGGATCGGCTGGGGCGTCAGCTCCAAGGAGCAGATCCTTCTGCCGAACGCCCTTCCGATCATTCCGAAGTCACTCGACTGGGTCAGGGTGCAACAGCGGTTTCCCGTCCGCATCCGGCTGGACAATCCACCAGCCGACCTGATGCGGGTGGGCGCGTCCGCCGTTTCGATCATTCAGCGCGGCGATGCCTGCACGTTATAATTGGCGACACCTGTATCGACAGGCCAGGACTGACCTGCAACCGTTTCCCGGACGCTTCGGGATGACGTGGCGCATCGCGCTGTTATGCAGTCTGGTTTCCGCCACGGCCATGATGATGAAGATACCGGAAGCTGCAATCAGCTGCTATCTCGTCATCTTTCTGATGAAACCCGACGCAGCCCAGAACATCGTCATGGGCGCCGGCCTTATCCTGCTTGCAAGCATTGTCGTCGTGATCATGATCCCGGTCATCAACCTTACGATTGATAATCCGCCGGCCCGGCTGGCGATCATCTTCTTTGCCTCGTATCTGTTCCTGTTTTTGAGCTCCACGACGCCCCTCGGCGAGCAAGCAGCCATAGTGGGCCTGATTATTGCCTTTCTGATGACGCTGGTCACGGACGTGCCGGTCGGACAGATTGCCGACCAGGGGCTGCTCATGGCCTGGAAGATGGCCGCCATGCCCATGTTGCTCATGATCGTGTTCAACCTGTTTCTCGGGTTTTCGACCGAGCGGCAGGTTCGCGACAAAGTCGTCAAGCGGCTATCGGTCGCGGCCGAGCATTTGCGCGGACGGGACAAGGCAGACGAAATCGACGAGCTGCTCGGCGAAGGAAACGAAACGCTGTTGTCACAGATGCAGCTTGTGAAACTTTTGTATCTGTGCCCCAGAAACTATGCGAAATGGCTGAACGGCGCTGTCGAGACAAGCTACGCCATTCTGGTTTCCGCGTCCCACGTCACAAGGCATTTGCCTGAAGACGAACGAAGCCGATTGGCGAACGCCTTGCTCGATGTCGCAGGCAAGGTTTCCGCCAAAGATCGCAACGTCACCGTTTCTGCGCGAGCACAGCTAGAAGGACCTGGCGTCGACATCTGGCGCGAAATTGCTGATCTTTCTCACGCGGACGGCGGTGGGTCGCCACATCCGCAAAAACCGCCTCTCCTATCGCCCGATGCGTTTTCCAATCCCGATCATCAGCGATACGCCCTGAAGACGTCTGTGGCGGCTGTCATCTGCTATCTCCTCTATACCGGGCTGCACTGGGACGGCATCCACACCGCGATGATCACCTGTTACGTCGCCGCCCTTGGCTCGACCGGAGAAACCGTGCGCAAACTGGCGCTGCGCATCATCGGATGCCTGATAGGCGCGGCAATGGGCGTCCTGGCGCTGCTGTTCATCATGCCGTCGCTCACATCCATTGGCGGCCTCATGCTGCTTGTGTTCGCAGGCGTGTTCATCGCTGGCTGGGTGTCGTCCGGAAATGAACGCATCAGTTATGCAGGCGTACAGATTGCGCTGGCGTTTCTGCTGACGATCCTCAACGGTTTCGGCCCCAGTTTCGAGTTTTCGCAGGCCAGCGACAGGATCGTCGGCATCCTGATCGGCAATGTCGTCATCTATTTCATTTTCACGCAGTTCTGGCCGCGAAGCGCGATGACGACTGTCAGGCAGAATATCAATTCGGCGCTCGACGGGCTGATGCGCCTCGCCGATCGTCCGTCGACCGACCAACGCCTCAAGGTCGAAGACGTTTCGGGAGCCTATGTCAGGCTGGGCGCTGCGTCACAGCTACTGGAGACGACCATGTTCGAGCCCGCAACGATGCGGCCCCCGGCGTCCGAACTGGATACAGCCGCTGAGGCTATTTCCGGAAGCCGCGATCTTGCCGGAAGCCTGTTTGCAGGCGATGCAGGCAGCAGCGATATTGGCTCGAGGCTGAAGGCGCTCCGCCAGTAAAGTGGGCGGCTTCGTACGAAAGCAAGCCGAATTCAAGGTCAAAGTCATAACAGGTTAACCAAACTGCTTTACGCATCAGGCAGTATTGAAGTGTACGACCAGGAAGTGCGGCCTGATGACCATTTTCATATCTCAATCCCGCCCGGCTTCCTTGAGTCTGCTTGCCGCGGCAGTCATGATCACCGCGACAGGCTGCATCAGCAAGAGCCTGGATCTGGCCTCGGATTCACCCGATCAGGCATGGCGGCCCGAGGGGTCGACGACATCAAGTTCGGATTTTTCGGTGCCTGCCGAACCGGCTGTCGCCAAACTTGAAAGGGGCGTCGATTCACAGAAGGTCTACAAGCTGACCGAGTTGATCGACCTCGCGCAGACAAAAAATCCCGCAACCCGGATAGCGTGGGAACAGGCGCGACAGGCGGCGCTCGCCGTAGGCATGTCCGAAGCCGCCTATCTGCCGACCATTTCCGCGAATGTGATCGGCGGTTACCAGAATTTCGTCACGCCATTGCCAGACCTGAGCGGCGGCACAACCGATGTCACCACCACGGCCAGCGGCTTTGCGCCGAACGTCGCCCTGGAATGGCTCGTTTTCGATTTCGGTCAGCGCAAGTCCCTGCGGGAGGCCGCCAAGCACAACCTCCATGCGGCCAATGTTTCTTTCAATGGCGCGCATCAGGCTGTTATATACAACGTAACCCGCAGCTACTACCTCTACGGAGCTGCACAGAGCAACGTTAAAATCGCAGAGCAGGCTCTGGCGAATAGCAAGCGCATCAGGGATGCGGCGCAATCGCGCTACGCCAACGGAATTGGCACCACTATCGCCGTTGCGCAGTCCAAACAGCTTGAGGCGGAAGCAAAGTACAGGCTCGTCCAGGCGCAGGATACGCTTCGCGACAGTTATCAGGACGTACTGGCCGCCGTCGGCATTTCGTCTCTTTCCAAGATCAGGATCGCCTCATCCGCCAATCGCAGACTTCCGAGCGCACAATCCTTCCCCACGGAACAGGTCATCGAAGCCGCCCTTTCACGTCGTCCGGATGTGATCGCAAGCTATGCAGAGTTGAAGTCAAGCCAGGCAAATGAAATGGCTGCAAAGGCCCGCTTCATGCCGAAAGTCTATCTCGGCGCAATCGCCGCAATGGGTGACGGCACGATTCAGAGCGGCAATCTGCCCGGTCTTGCCGGCCAGGGCACGACCTCCGGCGTTTTCGTGGGCTTGACAGTGCCGCTCTACAGCGGCGGGATTCGCGAAGGCACGAGACGCCAGGCGCAATCCGCTGTCGCGGCCGCGGAGGCGTCCTTCGAGAAGACACGCAACACCGCAGTCCAGGAAATCGTCATTGCCTCCGATACGTTGCGCTCGGCCTTGCAGGCCTACGCTTCGGCGAGCGAACTGGTGCGGGCTGCAAAGGTCACCTATGACGCGGCCTTCGACGCTTACAAGAACGGGGTCGGGACGGTTACCGATGCGATCGAGGCGGAAACCGGTTTGCTCGACGCCCGCCAGGCGCAGGCTGACGCGCATGCTTCGGCGCTCGTCGCCGCCTCCACTCTGGCCTTCTCACTCGGCGCCATGACGTCGCGGACGTCCGCCGCCTTGCTGTTTTCGAACTAAAGCCGGGGGTGGCTTCAATCCGTTTCTGTTTGCGCGATTTGTCTCACCACTTTGAATTGACCTAGGCACTCGGCGTTAATACTGTCCTTTTTCCTCCGACCTCTCCGGAGAGTTCTTCACTACATCTTGCAACCCCATGTCTGCAGCAGGAGAAATCGATGCGGAAGAAACAGCTTTGTTTGCCTGGCAAGGCGCCTCTGGCGCTCTTCATCGCCATTTTGTCTATCATGTTCACCACCCATACCTATGCGTGCACGCGACTGGTCTATCTGGGCGCCAGCGATTCCGTTTACACAGCACGATCGATGGACTGGAAAACAGATATTGCTACAAATCTCTGGATTTTGCCGCGCGGTATCGAGCGCAGTGGCGAGACAGGTCCTAACTCCATTTCCTGGACATCGAAATACGGAAGCGTCATCGCCTCGGCCTACGACATCGCGACCACGGACGGCATGAACGAAGAGGGTCTGGTCGCAAACGTCCTGTGGCTGGCGGAATCCGAGTATCCGACCGAAAGCGACAAGCCGGGTCTGTCGATTTCCGCATGGGCGCAGTACATTCTCGACAATTTCGCGACGGTTGAGGAGGCCGTGGCGGAACTCGAGAAGGACGCATTCGTCATTGTCACCGATCAGGTGCCGGGTGAATCACGGCTCGCAGCCCTCCATCTGTCCATGTCGGACGCCAGCGGCGACAGCGCCATCGTCGAATATGTCGACGGCAAACAGGTCATTCATCACGACAAATCATACCAGGTGATGACCAATTCTCCGACCTACGACAAGCAACTGGCGCTGGATGAATACTGGGAGAAAATCAAGGGCACGGTCTTCATGCCCGGCACGAACCGTGCAGCCGACCGCTTCGCCCGCGCTTCGTTCTACGTCAATTCCATCCCGAAGTTCACCGACGTCAATCTGGCGGTCGCCGGCGTATTTTCGATCATCCGCAACGTGTCTGTCCCTTACGGGATTTCGACGCCGGACGAACCGAACATCTCTTCGACCCGCTGGAGAACCGTCTCGGACCAGAGTCGCAAGATCTATTTTTTCGAATCTGCTTTGACGCCCAACACGTTCTGGGTGGATCTGAAGCAGATCGATTTCTCGAAGAATGCAGGCAAGGTCAAGAAGCTGGATCTCGGAGAAGCCCAGCGCAACATCTTTTCGGGCAACGCAACAGACGACTTTATCGACGCAGCGCCGTTCCAATTCCTCGGCGCACGGCGGTCCGGACAGGAATAGAAAAGCCTGACTGAACGCCGGGCGCCAAGCCCGGCGTGATCACCAACCAGCGCGGAGAACGCGACAGTGTTTGCAATCGGAATCGGCGTCTGCATCAGCCTGATGAATATTGCAGTCCATGCGGTATTTACTGTGGTCATGGTGCGCACGGTCCGCCGGGATGCAGAGCGGCTATCGCAACCAAACGTCGTTTTCCGGGAAGTCCTGATCATGATCATTGCGGCCGCCATACTTATGCTGGCGCATCTGATCGAGGTTTGGATATGGAGCCTGTTTTACCGGTTGCTCGGGGTAACGCCGGACAGCAGCGCTGATTTTGATTTTGCTTTCATCAACTACACGACATTGGGATACGGCCGTCTCGTTCCCGAAGCGCCGTGGCAGGTTCTGGGACCCATGACGGCCATGAATGGCGTTCTTCTGTTTGGCTGGTCGACGGCTGTCCTGTTTCAGGTTCTTGCGGTAAGCGCGCGCCGGTTCGGCATCCGGTACTGACGGGCTACTAAAAGATCGTCGAAGATCAACCGCTTCAAGCGGCCTTGGCCGCTTTCAAAAGATCTGTCGAGTCACCAGCCTGCCCGTCCAGATGTCCGAGTGGAAGAACCCGCGGGCCATCGGCGTCAGCGAGCGCCTTCAGGTCGAAGCTGGCGTAATTCAGACTGCGATAGGTCCGCAGGTGGAATTGCTTGCGGTCAAGATCCGACAGGTTGGTCCAGCAGGTGAATTCGGTCGCGTAGGCCGTCTTTGCATCGGCCTCCAGTCCCGCGACCTCCATGTGACCTCCGCCTTCACTCGGATAATCGATGGTGACGCCGCGAGGCCGGTCGAAATTGTTCATGATGTGGGCGAGAGTCTGCACCGCCAGATCGGGCGTGTCCGCCTTTTCCGTATACTGAGAGTAGAAAGCGGCGCGCACGAACCTGCCGACGGATGTGTTGGAGGCGGGCAGGCCGGCCGTAGCGACGCCGGAATCGGGTTGTACAGCCGCGTATGTTCCGAAGGTCGCGCTGGACCTGTCGACATTGGTGAGGAAGGTATAGTTGTTCAAGTTGGTCAGATGCCAGCTGAACTCCGGTCCGTTTGTCATCACGCCCACCGGATTGTCGTATGTCGTCATTTGCCCTTCGTTGAACTCGATGACGAAGGCGTCCCCGGCTGCATCATGCACGACATAGTGGAACGGAGACTCGACCCCGCCGAGAAGGGCCAGCGCCTCCAGCATCACGGGCTGGCTGGCCAGCGCCGTCTTGAGCTCGGCTACAGTTGCAAACTGGCTGAGGGCCCAGGAACCGAGGTCCGAGGCGGAGAGAACAGCTCTGGTCGCTTCAACCGTCTTTTGCGTTCCACCGGAGTTCGGATAGGACAATAGGCTGAAGGTTAGCCCCTGATCGTTCATGCCTTCGAGCGCCTTGAGATCTGCGAGGCCAAGCGGCGACTCCGGTTTCGGCAACCGCGCAGGCATTGTAATGGCGAGCATGGCGTACTTTCCGGTGTAGTCGACGGGTGGATGCCCCTCCACCACAGACTGGAAGGGAACGCCTTTAGGCAGATAGATCAATTGGTAAGGCAGGTCTGACGTCAGTTCCAGTGTCCGACCAAAATAGACTTTGTCTTCTGCGTCACGATAAATCAGCGAAGTGCACATATTGCCTCTAATTCGTCTTGAATATTCGATGTATTGGCAGGAAATTTGCCCAGAACAGGCAAGTGTATCCCCGGGCGGCAATACGAATCCAAACTCTCTGAGCGCTAGACGTTTGTCAACGCCATCGCATAGCGTATAGGAAAATTGTTTCACTCAAGAGTAGTGATACGATTCTTCTGTACCCATTCTATTTTAACTCCAAATATTGAAGGCACTCAGTCGCTGTTCAACCCACATTTGCGGATTGTGCAATATACATTTGAAACAATTACTTGCGTAATTACTACCGCCCGAAGGAGATTCTGGCTTTATTTCGAGATTATCCGATTGCGTTCGCGAAAGGGTAAAATCAGGACTTTTTTTCCAGGAGACGGCGCGACTGAATCAGGCCGCCTTCAGGAAGCCGGTTGATATCTGCAGGATGCGGGTTGTCAGGAAGTATTGCCGCCCGTTGGCCTCGCGACGCACATAGCCGGCCTCGATGACGCTCAGCCCCCACAGGATCGGTCTGTTGGTCTTGATGCCTCCCATGCCCACCCACTCCCGAAATCGGCTTTGAAACCGACCTTCGCTCCTTTAACTGATGACCGTCCTCTTGCACCACTCACTTGACGCGGAGAAAGCAAGATCGGTACGATTATCCGACAACGGATTTTTTCACCAAGTGACAATTTCAGAAACCAGAACGTGTTCCACCAGGGAGGAAGCGATGGCAGATGCGGCTGCGAATATCCTGAGACTGAACGACGCCGACAATGTCGCGGTCGCTATCTCGATAATTCGCGAAGGAACCCCGATACCCGGCGGTGCAAAAGCTCTGAGAGACGTGCCGCGCGGCCACAAGGTGGCTCTGAGCGCCATTCCGGCGGGAGGCGCGGTGCGCAAATATGGTCAGGTCATCGGCTACGCCAGGGAGGACGTCGCGCCCGGGACCTGGTTGCACGACCATAATGTCGGCATGGGCGAAGCGGCGCTGGACTATGCGATGGGCGAGGAAACGCGTCCCGTACCGGAAGCGACGGAGAAAGCCACCTTCCGCGGCTTCCGTCGCGCCAACGGCAAGGTCGGCACGCGGAACTATATCGGCGTGCTGACCAGCGTGAACTGCTCGACCACGGTCGCGGCCGCGATCGTGGACGAGATCGAACGGTCCGGCGTGCTGCGGGACTATCCCAATATCGACGGCATCATCGCGCTGAAGCAGGTGCAGGGTTGCGTCGTCGACAATTCCGGCACGATCTTCACCATCCTGCGCCGCACGGTCTGGGGCTACGCCAGCAATCCAAACATGGGCGGAGCGCTCGTCGTGGGGCTCGGCTGCGAGGGCTTCCAGATCCCCCGCCTGAAAGAGGCCTACGGGATTACCGAGAGCGAAACATTCCGCACCATGACGATCCAGGAGGTGGGCGGCACGCGCAAGACCGTGGAGGCGGGCGTTGCGGCGATCCGCGAGATGCTGCCCGTCGTCAACGCGGTCGAGCGCGAGGAGGTCCCGGCCAGCGAACTGATCCTGGCCATGCAATGCGGCGGCTCGGACGGCTATTCCGGCATCACCGCCAACCCGGCGCTTGGCGTCGCCTCCGATTTGCTGGTCGCCCAGGGCGCGACCACGATCCTGTCGGAAACGCCCGAAATCTACGGCGCCGAACACCTTCTGACGCGCCGCGCCGTGAACCGCGACGTCGGCGAGAAACTGATCCAGCGCATCAAGTGGTGGGAGGATTACACCGCCCGCAACCTGATGGAAATGAACAATAATCCGAGCCCGGGCAACAAGCTGGGCGGCCTGACCACGATCCTCGAAAAGTCTCTCGGCGCCGTGGCGAAGGGCGGCTCTGCCCCTCTCGAGGCGGTCTACGAATACGCCGAGCCGGTCACCGCAAAGGGCTTCGTCTACATGGATACGCCCGGTTACGATCCGGTCTCGGCGACGGGACAGGTGGCGGGCGGCGCCAACGTGATGTGTTTCACGACCGGGCGCGGATCGGCCTACGGGAACAAGCCCTGCCCCTCGATCAAGATCGCCACCA
The DNA here is from genome assembly GCF_019492055.1 of Flavimaribacter sediminis. Lineage (GTDB taxonomy): Bacteria > Pseudomonadota > Alphaproteobacteria > Rhizobiales > Rhizobiaceae > Flavimaribacter > Flavimaribacter sediminis. The sequence goes on from NZ_JAICBX010000005.1 coordinate 217,818, forward strand.
ACACCCCGATATTCGAAAAAATGGAAGAGGACATGGACCTCAACGCCGGCGATGTCCTTCAGGGAACGTCGCTGGAAGCCAAGGGGCGAGAGATTTTCGACATGATCCTTCGCGTGGCTTCCGGAGAGCGCACGAAATCGGAAGCGCTCGGCTATGGCTCGAACGAATTCGCGCCCTGGCATGTCGGCGCCGTGATGTAAGAGACAGGCGAGCGCCCGCGTCTTATGAGAGGGATTCGGGCGGGGCCGCCAATGCGCAGAAAGGAAATCTTGCCGGCGCGCGACCTACCGATGCGCTCGGGCGCCAATGATCCGTTGAGCGAGTTTGAACTTGCGCGCATGAAGCGGGCGATCGAACGGAACTATCCCGAGATCGGAGCCTTCGGTTTCAAGAATGGTCTGAATCGCATGTTTGCCGGATCGGGTCGCAGTCTCGAGCGTCGGAAAGTTTACGCCGGGCTTCCCGCGCAACGTCACCGCGAAGATACATCCCCTCCAGGCTCTCGGGATTGGCTTTTACTGCTTCCAGATCCAGAAGCAATGCGCCGCCGAAACCGATGCCGGGAACCAGCACGTCGTCCCGCCAGACCCTAAAATCCATGGAGGAATAAAGCGAAAGGAACCGCTGTTCGTCTTTGGCTCCGCGCGATGTCGCGGTGTCGATGAAGACCCGGCGAACCCTGCTGTTTTTCATGTAACGAGCGGTTGCAAGAACGAGTTTGCCGAACACGGGTATTGACCGCCAATCGGAATGCACCGAGGCCCGCGTCACCACGCCCCTCATTCCAAGGTCAGCGGATCAATCCGATGACTTCATTGTTTCTGGAGAAGGCGGCGAAATTCGTTCCGAATGTGTCGATCGTATCCTTGAGCAACCGGTTCTCATGATCGGCGACGCTCTTGAACAATCCCTCTTACTCGACATATCCGGCATAGCGAAAACGGTAAACCGCTTCCAGTTCCGCGGGCTCGCGGCACTCCTGGCTGCGTCTTGGCGATTGTCGACCGGTTTCGGCGCCGAGAAGGAAGCACGTGCTTGCGCCTGTTCGCCAACTCCGGCGAAAGACCGACCTGTTTGCGCCCGACCTCTGCAAGTCGGGCTTGTTCGATCCGGCTCGTTCTCACTACGAACAAACCGCGGCGGTCTCCCGTTTTGAGCGTTGGGCCAAAACCGTCCCTGAAAGGGCTTGAAATGCTCGAAAGCGAAAAATCACTTTCTTGCGCCTTCACCTTTTCAGGAACGGCTTTGTCCATCAACGCATCACCCCTGCAAACCAGAGGCTGCCTGGAAGTATACGTCTTCCAAAGTAAATACAACCAAGCTATTTAATATGCTTTTTTCTGCCAATACTTAGCTGACATCGATGGGCGCTTCGAGTATTGTCAACTATGCTATATTCACTGCCTAGTATGTTTCGACAATATGCTGTCTACTGATTTTAGTCCATGGACTGGCGTATCATACATCTTTGGAATATTGTATCAATGTGCACGATTTGTGATTATCTTGAATTGCATTTCTTTACTTATACATCTTATGATTGATTCTTGTAGTCGACAATATTTGTGTCTGTCTTTAATGCGAGGATGCTGCGACGAGGACCTCACAACCAGAATGGCGAAGCACCGGGCGTAATTTCAGTTCAATTCTGCGAAGTATTCACAAAACTTATTCGTTCTGTTTATACGATTGCCTTGAAAAAAATTCCAGTTCCACGCGAACGTCCAAATTCGTTTGCCCCGATGATTCAAGCATCTCAGTGTCATTAATTTCTCATTAAATTCAATTGCTTGTGCGATAATGACCCGGACTCCAAAGGGGGTGTGCACACACGGATGCCCAATGGATTATGGTCTTGTGGCGACGATCTCAACATGCTTCCGGCGACAGCGCATGCAAGGTGCGTGGGGGGCTTTTCATATAATATTCGGCTCTTCAGCCTTGTTCAGCGCCGCCACATTTTTTGTCAGAACTACCGCTCAACGCCCCGCGCAATCGGTCATTCTCGGCCAATTGAAAGAAATTTTCGAAATCCCAATCCGGATTCCATGATTCTGCATGACGCCTATTCCCTTCAATCCGATCCATAACAGCCATTCTCTCGTGGTCCGATCTCGGTTAAAGCTCTCGCAAAATGCTAAGAGGAACTCCGGCCATGTCTGAACCCGAAACACCGACGCTCGACGCCGATGCAATCGAAATCCTGAAAAAGGTCACGACCGCCACCCTGACGACGATCCTTTTGAAGAAGGGGTTGCGCAATGTCTGGATGCGCGGCGCGATGCCGTTGCGACCCGACCAGGAACGCGTGGTGGGACCCGCTTTCACCTTTCGCTTCGTTCCGGCCCGCGAGGACCTGGCGACGCCGGCGAGCTGGGCCAGCCCGATCTCGACGCGGGCGGCGATCGAGGCGATGCCAGAGGGCGCCTTTGCGGTCATTGACGCCATGGGGATCGCCGACGCCGGCGTGTTTGGCGACATTCTATGCGCCCGCATGGTCAAGCGCCGGGCCGCCGGCATGGTGACCGACGGCGTGGTCCGCGATCTGGAAGGGGTCCTGGGAACCGGACTTCCCGTGTGGTGCCGGGGCGCCGCCGCGCCGCCCTCGGTGGCGGGCCTGACATTCGTCGGTTGGGAAGAAACCGTCGGCTGCGGCGGGGTCTGCGTGATCCCCGGCGACATCGTGGTGGCCGACAGGGACGGCGCGGTTCTGATCCCGAAAGCCTTTCTCGGCGACGTGCTGAAAGAAGCGCCCGAACAGGAGCGTCTGGAAGGCTGGATCGTGACGGAAGTCGAGCGCGGCGAAAAATTGCCGGGGCTCTATCCGATGAATGACGAAACCCGCGCGCGCTACGACGAATGGAAAAAAGGCCGGCAGTAGCCGCTTCGCGCCGCAAGCTGACCCCACTGCCGGACATTAAACCTTCGTCGTAGACGGCTCTCGTTGCGGTTTTGGCGCCGCGCCTGCCGCAGCTTGCCCACGCCCGAACGAAGAACGGTAAAATGTCAGTAAAAATAAAGACCTGACGGCAATTCCGTCGGCGCAAACGCGTGATTGCAACAAATCTCAAGAATAACAAGCCTTTGCGCCGGACCGCGGATCCGACTTGCTTATTCTGCTTGAATCCCGATAGCTCCCTGCTAGTTTGCAGGACCGGGATGGCAAGCAAACAGAGAAATCCATTCCTTGAAACGGGAGGCATCCATGAAACTACTGAAATCTATTGCATTTGCCGCAGCGCTCATCGCAACGCCGGCGCTTGCGCAGACGCAGCTTTCGATCGCGACCGGCGGCACCGGCGGCGTTTACTACCCGATGGGCGGCGGTCTGGCCGAAATCATCAACAAGCACGTTGAAGGCTACAACGCCACGGCGGAAGTCACCGGCGCATCGGTCGAGAACATGGGTCTGATCGCAACCGGCGATGCGGATCTGGCGATTGGTCTGGCCGACACTGTGCAGCAGGCCTATTCGGGCACCGGTCGCTTCGACGGCCAGCAACTGCCGATGATCCGCGCGATCGGATCGCTCTACGCCAACATGGTGCAGATCGTGACGCTCGCCGATTCCGACGTCAAATCAATCGAAGACATTCCCGGCAAGCGGGTCTCCGTCGGCGCGCCGGGTTCGGGCACCGAAGTCAATACAAAGACCCTTCTCGACGCCAACGGCATCTCCTTCGACGACTTCACCGTCGAGCGGCTGAACTTCAACGAAACCGCAGACGCCCTGAACAATGGCGATATCGATGTCGGTTTCTGGAGCGTGGGCGCCCCGACATCGTCGATCCTCAACCTCGCCACGACCAACGATATCCGCATGATACCGCTCACCCAGGCGCAGATCGATGCGGCGGTCGGCCAGGATTCGGTCATGGCGCCGCTTGCCCTGCCGGCTGGCGTCTATAACAACGTGAGCGAAGAAACGCCGACAATCGGTGTTCCAAACGTTCTCGTCGTCTCGTCTGAAATGGACGAGGACGCGGTCTACGAGATCACCAAGGCGATGTACGAAAACATCAAGGAACTGCAGGCCGTGCATCCGGCGGCGAACGAAACAACCGTCGCCTTCACGATGGCTGCGACGCCTGTGCCCCTGCATCCCGGCGCTATCCGGTATTTCGAAGAAATCGGCGCCGAGATCCCCGCAAAACTGCGCCAGTGACACTGACGCTCAAAGGAGGGCTTCTGGCCCTCCTTCTTCTGTCGCAACCGGCCGCCGCAGGCATGCTGACCGCAACTCTGATCGATGGCGACGAAGTCGCGCGCCTGCCTGTGCCCGAAGGCGCAGGGTGGTGCGTTCTCTGGCGTCATTCCGTGCAGGGCTTCGAGGTCAAGGACTGCTACGAGAATCGCGCGGGCCACATGGTGCTCGTGCGATCGCACCAGCCGGATTTCGCGGCCGGGCTCGGGCATATGATCGGCCGGGGTCGACAGGTCTCGGACGGCGAAGGCGGCTACTGGATCGAGGATATCGACGAGCCGGTGCCGCAGGACTCCTACATTCTCAGACCCGGAAGCATGGCCGTGGATCACCGGCTGCGCGCGGAGTCGGGCGAGGTGTCGCTGTCGGCCCTCGCCGCGCACGCCCGGGTGCGCATAACGCTTGAACCCGGAGGCGGCGAATGAGCGACGAAACGCATTACAGCCAGCCGAAGATTGTCCTTCGCGCAATCACCGTCGTTGGAATTCTGCTGTCGCTGTTCCAGCTCTACGCCTCGGGCATCCAGCCGCTTGGCCTGTTCATCCTGCGCCCGATCCATCTGGGTTTCATTCTCGTTCTGTGTTTCCTGATGCTGCCGGTCACCGGCGACCGGCCGCGCGGCGTTATTGGCTGGGCGATAGACGGACCGCTCATCCTGTGCGGCGTGCTTGCCGGCTATTGGGTGCCGTCGCATATCGACATCATCGCAAACGCGATCATTCCCCGCCAGATCGACGTCATCGTCGGCATCATCACGGTTCTGGTGGTGCTTGAGGCGACCCGCCGCGCCATCGGCATTGGACTGACGATCATCGGCGTCGTGTTCATCATTTACGCCTTTGCCGGCAACAGGGGCGAACTGCCCTGGCTCGCCGACTTCTTGCCCGGCATTCTCAATCACCGTGGCTATTCGATCGATCGCCTGGCTAGCCAGCTGACGCTGGGCGCGGAGGGCCTGTTCGGTCTGCCGATCGGCGTCGCGGCGACGTTCATCTTCGTTTTCGTGCTCTTTGGCGCCTTTCTCGAAGTCACTGGCGCCGGTAAATTCTTCATCGATCTCGCCTATGCGGCGACCGGACGCCAGCGCGGCGGCCCTGCCAAGGCCGCGGTCATCGCCTCGGCCGGCATGGGGTCGATCAGCGGCTCGGCCATCGCCAATGTGGTGACCACGGGCGCTTTCACGATCCCGCTCATGAAGAAGCTGGGATACCGGCCTGCGCAGGCCGGAGGCATTGAAGCCGCCGCCTCGACCGGCGGCCAGATCATACCGCCGCTGATGGGCGCCGGCGCCTTCCTGGTCAGCGAATTCACGCGCATTCCCTACATCGAGATCGTCATGATCTCGATCTTCCCGGCGATCCTGTATTTTGGCTCGGTCTACCTGCTCGTCCACATCGCGGCCGTCAAGCAGGGCATGGAGGGCATTCCGGCCGACGAATTGCCGCGGGTGCGCGACGTGCTGGCCGAAGGCTGGCATTTCCTGCTGCCGCTGATCGTGCTCATATGGCTGCTTGTGCTCGGCTATTCGCCGATGCGCGTCGGCTTTTACGCAATCCTTGCCGTCATCGCCGCCGCGGCAGTGCGGGGTTTGTACAACTACGTCACAAATGAACCGACGCTGGACGGTCTGGTCGCACTTTCAAAAGCCGGACTGATGAAGACGCTGGAAGCGCTCGAACTCGGCGCGCGCAACGCAGTTCCCGTCTCAATGGCCTGCGCCGTGGCCGGCATCGTTGTTGGCGTGGTGGGGCTGACGGGACTTGGCCTGAAGTTCTCCGCCATGATGCTCGCCTTCTCGGGCGGCCACCTGCTCCTGGCGCTCATCCTGGTGGTGATCGCAAGTCTTATCCTCGGCATGGGCTTGCCGGTCACGGCCGCCTATATCGTGCTGATCATCCTGGTGGGCCCGGCGCTGACCAGCGAGTTCGGCGTGCCGCTGCTGATCGCACATCTCGTCGTCTTCTGGTGGAGCCAGGATTCCAACGTGACGCCCCCGGTGGCCCTTGCGGGATTCGCGGGGGCGGCGATCGCGAACGCCAGTCCGACGGAAACTTCCGTGCAGGCGTGGAAATATGCCAAAGGCCTGTATCTCATTCCGCTCTTCATGGTCTACAATCCGTCGATCATCGAAGGGGGGCCGCTGTTGCTGGTGCTGTGGAACGGCCTGATCGTGATACTGGCTCTGGCGGCCTTTGCGGCGGCGCTGGAGGCGTTCCTGTTTGGACCCATCCCCCTCTGGCAGCGCGCGCTGATCATTCCCGGAGTGATCGCCATTTTCTGGCAGTCGATACCGATCGAGGCGGCCGGCGCAGCGCTGATCGTCGTGCTGTTCGCCCTGAACTGGCTCAGCGCCCGAAAACAGGCCGGGCCGGTTCAATCTTCGACATAAATTTCCGAAAGCCAGCTTGATGGGAATCCTGACCTTCAGCCTAAACGTCACGTTGGACGGCTGTATCGACCACGAGGCGGGAATAGCCGACGACGAGACACACGCCTTCTTCACCGATCTAATGAACGAGAACGGCGCGATGTTGTGGGGCCGCGTCACCTACGAAATGATGGAGAGCTACTGGCCTATGGTCGCTCGGGGCGAGGTGGACGCGCCGCCAGCGATGCGCGCGTGGGCGGACTACCTGGAGACCAAGCCGAAATACGTGGCGTCATCGACGCGAAAGGACTTCCCGTGGACCAACAGTCACCACCTCGAGGGTGATCTGAAATCGGGCGTGCAGAAACTGAAAGACGGGACCCCGGACGGCGTGCTCCTCGGCAGCGGCAAGCTCGCGGTTGGACTGGATCGACTGGATTTGATCGACGAGTACAAGTTCCTCGTCCACCCCAGGATCATCGGCCACGGCCCCAACCTTTACGAGATCGGCCTGCCGAGCCCGCGACATCTGGAGTTGGTCTCGTCGAGACCGCTGCAAAACGGCGTCGTTGCGATGCACTACCGGCGCGCGCAGACGAACAACGCAACGCCAGAGTAGCTCATTTACAGCTCAACAGCTAATTGCCCATCTGGTTCAGCAGGTTCTTGATCAGGTCCCTCGGCTCATCGCCCGAGCCATCCTGCTTTTCCGGCAATACTGCGTCGAGGGCCTGGTCCGTCAAGCTTCGCTCGGGCTGCTGGACGGGTGCGTCGTTTGCAGACGCCGTGCGAAGCGGATTTGGCTGCGGGATCGGTACGATCTCGATCGGCGGCACGAGTTCCGGGTTTTCCACCCCTGCAGTCGGATCCGGGCTGACGGCCTGCTCCTGTATCACCTGAGCATCGGATTGTCCGTCGCCGATCGGCAAAGCCGCCTGACGGTTCGTTCTTTCCTGCCGGTTTGAACCGCCCCTGTTAAGGACGCCCTGGAGCAGGGAATTGACCAGATCGCCGCTTTCGCCGGAGGTTTCTCCGGATGCGTTTCCGCCGCTGTTTCCGAGCTGCTGGATGACGCCTGTGATCACTTTGTCAGCGTCGGCGTTCTCCCCGCCGGTCAGGAGATTCGTTATGGAGCCGGCGTTTCCGGAGGCGCCGCCGGCAAGGCCGCCGACCAGGCTGCCGAGACCTGAAAGCGTCTGAAGGGCCTCAGCCGGATTGGAGAGAATATTGCTGATATCCGGATAAATGCGCGGGCCGGACAATGGGCCGTTGACGATGATCGGCATGCCGAGACCCGCCACGTCGAATTCACCGCCCTGCCCATTGAGAGAACGCACGACCCGCGGGTTGAGGCGCATGTCGATGGTCTGATCCGCAAGATCGACCGAGCCCGTTCCATCCATGCGCACCAGCGGCCCAAGGAGTTTCAGATCCTCGGTTTTGGCAACGCCCTGGGCAACCGCGAAAGTCACCGAGAGTTCCGTGAATTCCGTCTTGTCTCCGGCGTCCTGCTGCGCGCTTCCGCTCGAAATCAGCGACTGGACATTGCTGAAGAGCTTGGCGACATCGACGCCGCGGATTGCGCCGTCGGAGAAGACAACGCGCGCTTCGCCGTCGAGCGAGCGCGCCAGAGCATAGGTGTCGCCGCCGGCCCCCTTGAGCGAGACAGCCGCGTCGAGCGCGCCCTCAAGCCGTGTAAATCCGGCCGCGTCGTCAAGAAACGGCATGGCGCTGACACTGACGAGCCTGGCGGCGATATCGACGGCCGGCGTCCCTGTGCCATCGGCGACGATCTCGGCGGAAACCGAACCGTCGTAAAAGCCTGCTTCCGGTACGGTGAGGCGCGCGACGCCGTTCTTGACCGACAGCGAAGCCGTTGCAGGCCCCGCCTTGACGTCGCCATATCCGATCCGTTCCGCCTTCAATGTTATGTCGGCGTCAAGATCGCGCAGCGCGGACAGGTCAACAGGAGTCGAGGATTGCGATGCGGGGGCCGAAGCGGAGTTCGAACCGCCTGCGCCAGATTCATCACCTGCTCCGATCAGCTTGGCGAAATCCAGCGTGTCGACCGCGAGCGACGCCGTGATGGTGGTCTTTCCAGCCATGCTGACGGATGCGCTGCCAGTCGCCGTCATGTCGTCCAGCGTGATCCGCGCATTTTCGAGCGACACCCGGTCGCTGCTTGCAGCGATGGCGCCGCTATAGGCAAAACGACCGAGCGGCGTTCCAGGATCATTGTTGAGCCAGCGCAGAAGCCCGCTCAGCGACGCCGTCTCGATCGAGGCGTTACCGTTGGCGCTGCCGTCGAGACCAACGGTTCCGGAAAAACGCGCATCGACCGGCGTTGACCTGACTTCGACTGTCAGCGGTCCCGGTTCACCGCTCAAAAGACCGGCCAGGGCGACTGATGTCGACAGCCCGACGGTCTCGCCATTCCAGTTCATCGTTCCGGACACATCGACGGGATTTGCGATATCCGACACTTCCGCCCTGATATTCAGCCCGGTTATGTTTTCCGCGCCCGGCCCGATCGCCGCCGCCAATTCGGGAACAACAGCCGCGCCGTCGGCGATCGTCACCACGCCCTTCATATTCACCGATTTGCGGATCGTGTCTTCATCCAGACCGTAGAAGGCATATTGCACGTCGGAACCGAGCCTGCCGGTCAGCGGCGCTGACACGCCCGCGAGCTGCATCAGGCTTGTAATGTCGATGCCTGTGATCGTCGCATAGCCACGGATCGCCGGCGTATCGGGATTGAAATCCGCCCGCACTCCAGCCTTGAGGCCGCCGCCGGCGACCTGCTGCGAGACTACGGTCGCGTCCAACTCTCCATCGTTGAGCGTGGCCTGCACGGCGACGCCTTTCGCGACGGCGTCACCGGCCTTGACGGCTTCGGCCTGAAGGTCAAAATCCACATCAAACTGCCTGAGTGCGGAAAGGTCCGGCGCTCCACCGCCATTGCCTGCCGTGGCGTCCGTCGCCTCGCCTGCGCCGACTTCCGGTTCAAAGGCTGCATAGTCGAGCACGCCGGCCCTGATTCTGACGCTGACATGGTCACGGGCGCCGGGCGTGTAGGCCGCGTCCAGCCGCATCGGCTGGCCCGCGCTCATGATCTCGCCGTCAGCGACCCGATAACTTCCATCCGCGGCCAACTGGATCGATCCCTTGGCGCTGACGCTTTCCACCGCCGGATGCGGCGGCGGCTGCATTGTTCCGGAGAACGTGAATTGCGACGGCTGCCGGTTCAGAAGGTCGCGCAGAGAACCGATCTCGCCTTCGAACGTCATGGCTGTTCCATCGACCGTCCCGGAAAAGGCGAGCTTCGCCGGTTTCTCGATGCCGGGGACCGTCAGGTCCAGATTCAGGTCGCCGGCGACCTGCCGAACTCCGGCGCCGCTGTCTTCCAGCACCTCGCCGTCGCGAATACGAAACCGATCGATCGCAAGTTTTTCGAGATAGCCGGCGGCCATTTCGAACACGTCTTCTTCCTGTCCGATCTGTGGCGCCTCCGCGGAAGATGGGGCCGCTGAATCGGATAGGGTGATTTGCGGTTTTTCGAGTTCGATTCCTGTGATCTGAATTCTGTCGGACAGCAGCGACATCACCCGAACGGAGGCGACCACCTTGCCGGCATTGGCGGCGAGCGCCTTGTCCGCCGAAAGGTAGGCGACGTCGTTTGCAACAATTCCGAAGTCGGGAAAGACGGAAAAACGGACCGGGCCGGCGAGCGTGATATCGGCGCCGGACGCCGACGACACCTGCCGCGCAAGCATGGTTCTGAGCGAATCCGCGCCGAAGGCGAGCGGCAGCAAGTAAATGACCGCAGCAAACAGAAGCGCCAGGGCCGCTATGGCCGCCAGGACCTTTCTCATGGTCGCAGTTCTCCCCGGGCTTCTCCCTCAGTAACAGTGCGTATTGTTCCTGCGCCCGGCCGTCAGGAGCGAATCACCGCCGCACCGATAGCCGATTATTACCCGAAACCAGGTTGCGGCGAAACAAAACCCAACCCCGCCGCATAAAAGCAATCGAATAGACTACCAATGCGGCAGGGTATTTTATCAATGAATATCAGTATGTTTGCGGAACCACTTGAAAGGCTGATTCTGTTACTTCGCAGATTCGATCAAGTCTTTCACGCGGCCCCTGCGGCCTCTTCATCGTGCGCAGCAGCCATAATTTCGTCTTCTTCCGCCACCTTGCGGAAGGATGGTCGTGATGTGGTTTTCTCGATATAGGCGTCGAAAACCGGTGTCCTGGGCACAAGTCCGAAACCCGTCATCAGGCGGAGCGCCCCACCCCAGAGAAGGTCCGCCGCGGTGAAACGGTCGCCAGCCATGAACGCCTGCGCGGACAGGTTGGACTGGATGGCGTCAATGACGGTTTCAAAACTGCCGTAGGCCGAACGGCTGGCGGGCGGCGGTTCACGGCCCATGGACTTGTCGATCAGGGCCGGTTCGAAGCATGACGAGTAGAAAACGATCCAGCGCAGAAACGCGCCCCGGTCCGGTTCGCCGATCGCCAGCGCCAATCCCGCGTCCGGAAAGGCGTCCGCCAGATAGATGTAGATCGCGGATTGCTCCGTCACCAGGGCGTCGCCGTGACGGATCGCCGGCACCTTGCCAAGAGGATTGATCACGAGATAGTCGGGCGCCCGCTGCTCGCCCTTCGCCATATTGAGGGCGTGAAGATCGTAAGGCGCCCCCAGTTCCTCAAGAAGGACGCGAACGCCCTTCGCGCGGGTCCGTGGCGAATAGTAGAGCGTTACCCTGTCTGAAGCTGTCATGAAAATCTCCAATGGCTGAAGGATCCGGCAATTGAATTTCGCGCATCCATAACAGTCAGAATGTGTCTGACATGATAAAAGCAATAGACAGACAATTTGTAGCAGCAACAAAAATGCCGCATTCGAACGGAGTTCGCCAGATGAAACACCCTGTCTTCAAGCTCAACAACGGCGTCGAACTTCCGGCGCTCGGACTGGGCGTTTTCCGCTCCGGAGAGGAAGGAACCGTCGAGGCGGTGAAAGCCGCGCTTTCCGTTGGTTATCGCATGATCGATACGGCGGCCGCCTATGGCAACGAGGCCTATGTCGGCCAGGGCCTGCGGGAAAGCGACGTCCCACGGGAGGAGGTTGTCATCCAGACCAAGCTCTGGATGAGCGACTACGGCTTTGACAAGGCGCTGCACGGCTTTGACCGGTCCATGAAAACACTTGGTCTCGAGACGCTGGACGTCTATCTGCTGCACTGGCCCCAGCCGAAACTGTTCGACCTGACGATCGAGAGCTGGAAAGCCCTGTCGCGCCTTCTCAAAGAGGGTCGCATACGCGCCATCGGCGTTTGCAACGCCTCGGTGGACCAGATGAAAAAACTGACGGATGCGACCGGTATAACGCCCGTCCTGAACCAGATCGAGATGCATCCGTATTTCTCCCAGGCTGCGCTGCGCGAAGCGATCCGCGAGATGGGCGTCGTCCCGCAAGCCTGGTCGCCGCTCGGCGGCGTCAGCAGCTATTCTGGCGATGGTTCGCTCATTCCGCTGAAGGACGAGGTCCTGATCGGGCTTTCCGGCAAATACAACAAGACCGTGGCACAGATCATCCTGCGCTGGCATCTGCAGAACGGCGTGTCAATCATTCCCAAATCGGTGACCCCCGGACGCATCCGCGAGAACGCAGACCTATTCGATTTTGAACTCGAAGCCGGCGACATCGCCGCAATAGACGCGCTCGACCGCGGTCAACGGGCCGGCATCGATCCGCAAGTCGCTTCCGTGCAATATTTCGGCCGCGTCATCGAGGACTGAACAGACGCGGCAGATGCATTGGCCCTGTTGAAGCGTCCCTATGGCGCGCAGTGACACTGCGCAAAGCTCTCCACATCCAGGTTCGCGATGGCGCAGGCATAGGCAGGCAAATCCGCCGTTGAGAGCGGTTTGTGGCGCTGATTGTAATCTCGTCTGTAGGCGTCGCGGACCAAGCCTGGCCGGGCCAGGTCTTTCCATACCCGGGCCACCGCCTGCACAGAAAATTCCGTCTCGCCATATGCTTCGGAAAACACATATTCCTGCCTCCAGTCACCGGCGACAGTCGACGACAGGGACGACAGATTGGAAAGATAGTAGGTCACGTAGTCCAGCGGCTTGCCGCTCCGGACGTCATAGGTGAACAGTTGGAACCCGGGATTCTGGCCGAAGACCGGGCTTATCGCCGGAACGATCTTGTCAACGGCGACCGCCTGCCCGTCTTTATCAAGAAGCAGTCGGAAATCATCGGAATGGATGTGGCCGGAGAAGTTCATCTCCATCCTTCCGGCATGGGATCGGAGCAGGTCGACAAGATCTCCGGTGACGTCTTCCCGCAGGAATGGAACGATGCCGGCGCGGCAATTCCGGGCCTTCGAATGAAGCGTCGAATAGGCGTCGATGCCCCACGGAATGTGGTGAACGATCCAGACAATGGCGTCATTGGCTGCCTGTTCCGCGAGCTTTGAACGCAACCATTGCAGTTGCAGCCGGGCCGCGTCTTGCCCGTTGCCGCCGCATCTGTTGGCGTATTTGCGAGACCAGAGGATATCGTTGAGGACGAGGATCACGCCGTTTTCGACAGTTGGGTGGCGCAGCGCATAATAACCGCCCGCCCGGTAACTCTCGTTAAAATCCGCCGCGACGCGTTCACTGCCGGCGGCGTTTCGAACGAATTCGGCGGTTTCGGCGAGAAATTCTCCGCCAGGCTCTATCTCATAGTCGCCGCATTCGGAATCGGTGTTGCCCAATGCGACAATCAGAGGCTTGTCAGGCAGCGCACCGGTCAGCGACGCAATTACGAACCGGGCTGTGCGCTCGGCAAAACGGCGCTGTTCAACAGAGCCAACGGCGACATCGAATGCGCTCGCGGCGTCCGTCTCGAAACTATGGGACAGAAGATCGCCGGGATATATGACGAAATCCACGTCCGCCAGCCTCTCGGCGATGGCGCCGAGCGCGGATTGCAGGAGCACAAAATTGGTGTCGCTCCCCCATTGCGAAGCCGGTTCAGCGGGAAACCTGGAAAATTGCTCACTCCAGCGGCCGGTGTCGATCGTCCTCAGATCCCTTGCCAGTTGCGGCGGCTGAAACGGGTCAAAATGAATATCCGACACCACGCCGAAGGAGCCGGACGGATCAGCTGCGCTGGCGGTGACGGGAAGCAGGATCAGACCGAGACCGGCCAAGAGCGCCTTTGCAAACGACCACATCGTCCGAATTACTCCGGAGGACCAATCCTGAGCTCAATCGGGGCCAGGCCGTCGACGCCGCCCGTTAACACATCTCCAGGCTGCACGGGACCAACGCCGGAAGGCGTGCCCGTGTAGATGAGATCGCCGGGCAGCAGATGGTAATAACCGGACAGGTGGCTGACCACTTCCGGAACGCTCCAAACGAGATCGGAGAGCTTCTGGTCCTGTTTCGTTTCTTCTCCCACCTTGAGCCAGATCCGTTGAGGACCGATTTCGCCGAACTCGGCGGCCCTGGTGATCTCCGAAATAATTGCAGAATTCTCGAACGCCTTGCCGAAATCCCAGGGACGCCCCTTCACCCGCGCCTGCTGCTGCAGATCGCGCCGGGTCATGTCGACGCCCACCGCATAGCCGAAGACCGCCGAGGGCGCGTCTTCTACGCTCACCCGAAACGCCGGAGCGCCGATGGCGATGACAAACTCGACCTCGTGATGCAGATCTTCGGTTCCTGGCGCATAGGGCGTTTCGGCGCCGCTGAGAACGATCGCGCTCGCAGGCTTGGTGAAATAGAACGGCGCTTCGCGATCGACCTCATGCCCCATTTCGGCGGCGTGGGCGGCGTAGTTGCGGCCAACGCAGAAAATGCGGTGAACAGGGAAGCCGGCTGCTTCTCCAGCGACGGGAATGACGGGAGCGGCAGGGACGTCAAACAGCGTTTCGGTCATCACAAAGTTCTTTCCTGATTCAATGGGCGCGATACGGTTTTATACGTTCAGCCTGTCCCTTTTGCGCAAAAGTTCCTCGATCAACAAGGCGTTGACGGCATCAGGCTCTTCATATTGCACCCAGTGTCCAGCCTTCGGCACGACATGCAAGCGGCTCTGCGGGTCGATCGCCATCAGCGCTTCGCGGCGCTCCTCAAGATACCCTTTCACGACGACGTCGTCCTGCCCCCAGATCGCCGCAACGCTGACGGGCCAATGTTCCAGGCAATCCTTCAAGAGCATCGAATCGTTCGCGAGCCTGTGCCGGAACCGCGTCGCTTCGGCGTTTTGCGCCTGTATGAGGATCGCCGTATCGTCGATCGTCTCAGGGCGCGCCAGCATCAGTGCCTGGAGATTGTGTCGATGCGCCGCCATGCGTTCCTCGTCGCTTTGCGCAAACCGCCAGCTGCGCATTGCATTGCGCCGGCTGTTGACCCGCCCCAGGCCGCCGGCGCCGACCATGATCATGCAGTCAATCCGGTTGCGGCGATGGGCGAGCATATGTCCCGCAACCCAGGCGCCGAAGGAAAAACCGGCGATCGAAAGCCTGGAAGAGACCGGCAGTCGATCGATATTTTCTGACAAATTTTCCGCGATCGCCGCAACGGACGTCGCCTCCAGCGGGTCCGAATCCCCGAAGCCGGGCATATCCGGGACCAGAACCTGAAAATGCCTTGAAAGCGGTTCGATATTGCGAAACCAGTGCCGCCAGGAGCCCCACCCGCCGTGTAGCAGGATCAGTGATGGACCCTTTCCCCAGATACGCCACTGCGTCGTTCCGAACGGATGGTCAAGGCGCCGAAACCGAGCGAGGGAATCCAGCTCCTCAAGTGTCGTGATGTTACGCTGCATGAAGATTACTATTCGGACAAAGACAAGCTGACGAACCCCGCCGCCGATTAACAGGGCGCGCCAGTCAATAGTTTACAAATCGCCGGTTCAGGCGATTTTCTTTTTCGGCCGTCCCCTGATATGAGAACGCCCCTCTGTGTGAGGCATTTCAGGCACTGCCGATTCATACTCTGGCACGGGCGGAAGGTTGCGAATGGTCGCCTCCAGTTCGCTCAGCAAGTCCTGCAACTGCCTTGTCCGCTCGGACCCGAACGCATCAGCGATCTCGCTGTATATCTCCTCCACTTGTGGCCCTGCGCCTTCAATCACATCCAACCCCATCGGAGTTATGCTGACGATCGACCTGCGCAGGTCGTCCATGTCCTGTGTCTTGGTGATAAGACCACGATCTTCCAGATCTTTCAGAATCCTAGAAAGCGAAGGCGGCAGGAGGCATGTCGCCCTTGCCAGAACGGTCACTTCCGTTCTCTCTACCGAGCTAAGCGCGCGCAGTACGCGCCATTGTTGCTCCGTTATGTTGAACGTCCTCAACGGGGCCCGAAACCGGCCCATCATGCTTTCTCGAGCCCTGAGCAGGGCCAGTGGTAGTGAATTCGTGAAACTTCGCAGTCTAACCCTCGTGCCGCCCATCTTACCGGCCGATGTCATCAATTCTCCCATCTCTATTCATGTATGAAGCGCCTCTATAAGCATAATCGCACAAAAGCACAGGTTGTGGCAATGCAATAAGACACACTAAACGTGACAACCGCAGACTGTTGATAACCTGAACGCCCATCCTGTAAGTACCTGTCGGGGCGCGTTCACCGGGAGGATCGTATTGCCGCATATCATCATCGAATACTCCGCCAACCTGGAAACAAGGGCGGATATAAACATGCTATGCAAGCATGTGCGCGACGCGGCTCTCGCGACCGGCCTGTTCGAGACCGGCGCCATCCGGGTAAGGGCGCACAAGTGCGACCATTACGCTATTGCGGACGACCACCCCTATGATGCCTTTGTTCATCTTGACATCCGGATCGGAAAAGGCAGGACGGAGGAGGACAGGAGAATGTTGGGACAAGCGGTTTTCGATCGCGCAGCGGAGGAACTGGCGCCACTGTTCGAGGCGCCGCATCTGGCGTTGTCGCTTTATCTGACGGAAATTCCGCCGGAATCCAGCTGGAAAAAGAACGGCATCCACCAGCGTTTCAGAAAGAATTGATGGAGTCACCATGACTGCGTTTGAAGACAATCTCGGGAAGGCGGAAACTTACCTCGCCCGATTCCGCGAGCACGGCGTGCTCAACCACATCGGCGGAGAAGCGGTCCCCGCCGTCTCCGGCGAAACTTTCCAGTCGATATCACCGGTTGATCTGATACCGCTTGCGGATGTAGCGAAAGGCGGTGCCGACGACGTCGACAGGGCGGCGAAAGCAGCCAAAGAAGCTTTTTCGGAATGGCGCGAAATGCCCGGCGCTGAAAGAAAGAAGCTGCTTCACAAGATCGCCGACGCCATTGTGGCCCGGGCCGAGGAAATCTCCTTTGTCGAAAGCGTGGACACCGGCCAGGCGATCCGCTTCATGTCCAAGGCGGCGCTGCGCGGCGCAGAGAACTTTCGCTTTTTCGCCGACCGCGCATCCGAAGCGCGCGACGGTCAGGCGCTGCGCACGGAAGGACAACTTAACATTACATCGAGACGTCCGATCGGACCGGTCGGCATCATCACGCCGTGGAATACGCCTTTCATGCTGTCGACCTGGAAGATTGCGCCGGCGCTTGCCGCTGGCTGCACCGTGGTTCACAAGCCAGCGGAATTCTCGCCGCTGACGGCTCGTCTGCTCGTCGAGATCGCCGAGGAGGCCGGCCTGCCGAAAGGCGTGTGGAACCTCGTCAATGGCATGGGCGAAGACGCCGGCAAGGCCCTGACCGAACATCCCGATATAAAAGCAATCGGTTTCGTCGGCGAAGGCCGCACCGGCTCGATGATCATGGCGCAGGGCGCAGCGACGCTGAAGCGCGTTCATTTCGAACTTGGCGGAAAGAATCCGGTCATTGTCTTTGCCGACAGCGATCTAGAACGCGCCGCGGACGCCGCCGTGTTCATGATCTACTCGCTGAACGGCGAACGCTGCACGTCGTCAAGCCGTCTGCTTGTGGAGGACTCCATCTATGACGCGTTCACCGCGAAGGTCGCCGAGCGCGCCTCCCGTATCAAGGTCGGTCATCCTCTCGACCCGGACACTGTCGTCGGCCCGCTGATCCATCCGGTGCATGAAAAGAAGGTCCTTTCCTATTTCGACATTGCGCGGTCGGAGGGAGCGACAATCGCTACCGGCGGAGAAAAAGCCGACGGTCCGGGCGGCGGCTGTTATGTCAAACCGACCCTTTTCACCGACGCCACCCATTCCATGCGCATCTCCAAGGAGGAGATTTTCGGACCGGTGCTGACAGCCATGCCCTTCAGGGACGAGGCTGAAGCGCTGGCGCTGGCGAATGACGTGGAATATGGGCTTACTGCTTATCTGTGGACGTCTGACCTGACGCGGGCGCTCCGCATGACCGACCGGCTCGAGGCCGGCATGATGTGGGTCAATTCGGAGAATATCCGACATCTGCCGGCCCCGTTCGGCGGCGTCAAGAATTCCGGCATCGGCCGCGACGGCGGCGACTGGTCCTTCGATTTCTACATGGAAACCGTCAACATGGCCTTCGCGACCGAGGCCCACAAAATCCCGAAACTGGGGCAATGACAGGAGCGAGGCATGCCTGTACCACCATCCAATCTCTATCCGGCGTTCAATATTGTTCGGCTTAGCCATATCGAACTGATCGTCACCGATCTGGCGCGAAGCCGCGCCTTCTATGTCGACACGCTCGGCATGCAGGTCACCGACGAGAACGACGAGGAGATCTTCCTGCGCGCCATGGAGGAGCGCGGTCACCATTGCGTCATCCTGAAGCAGGGCGACGAACCGGCGGCCAACTTCCTGGGCTTCAAGGTCTACGCCGACGAAGACCTCGACCGCGCCGCGGAGTTTTTCTCCGAGAAAGGCCTTGCGACGGAATGGGTGCAAAGAGCCTATCAGGGCCGGACATTGCGAACCCATTGTCCGCAAGGCATACCGCTCGAATTCTACGCGAAGATGGATCGTCTTGAACCGATCCACCAGAAATACGAACGCTACAGCGGCGTGAAGCCGTTGCGCATCGATCATTTCAACTGCTTCACCCCGAATGTCGACGAGTCGGTGGCCTTCTACAACGAAATGGGCTTCCGGGTGACGGAATACACCGAGGACGAGATATCGAAGAAGCTATGGGCGGCCTGGATGCACCGCAAGGGCAACATCCATGACATGGCGTTCACCAACGGGGTCGGGCCACGGCTTCATCATCTGGCGTTCTGGGTGCCGACGCCTCTCAACATCATCGATCTTCTCGATATCATGTCGACTTCCGGCTATCTCGCAAATATCGAACGCGGACCGGGCCGTCACGGCATATCGAACGCCTTCTTTCTTTATGTGCGCGATCCGGACGGCCATCGCGTGGAGCTTTATTGCTCCGACTATCAGACCGTCGATCCGGATCTCGAACCGATCAAGTGGGATCTCACCGATCCGCAACGGCAAACGCTCTGGGGCGCGCCGGCGCCGCGGTCCTGGTTCGAACAGGGAAGCACGTTCGTCGGCAGCGAATTGCGGGAGCCGGATTTGAAAGCGCAGCCGATTATTGCGCCCTGAACAGAGTAAGAGTTCATGACACAAACACCGCAGTTCGCCGCCTTCCACTCAGATGACAGACAGGGTTACGGCCTGGTCACCGAGCGGGGCCTGATCGATCTTTCCGCGCGCCAAGGCGTAAAATGGCCGACGCTTCGGGAGGTCATTGAAGCCGGGCGGCTGGCAGCGCTGGCGGAGGAATTCGGCGATCGGGAGGTTGATTTCGCGCCTGGCGAATTTCATTGGGATATCCCGATCCCCGCGCCGGAAAAGATAATCTGCGTCGGCGTGAACTACCCGGACCGCAACGAAGAATACAAGGACGGACAGGCGGCCCAGAGCAACCCGTCACTTTTTGTCCGGTTTCCCCGGTCCTTCGTCGGACACGAGGCGCCGATCATCCGTCCTTCCGTCTCCGACAAGTTCGACTACGAAGGCGAGATCGCCTTCGTCATCGGCAAGCCTGGAAGACATATCGCCGAGGCGGATGCGCTCGACCATATTGCAGCCTTGACCCTGTGCAACGAAGGCAGCGTGCGCGACTGGATACGGCATGCGAAATTCAACGTGACCCAGGGCAAGAATTTCGACACCAGCGGCTCTCTGGGGCCGTGGCTTGTTCCGTTCACGGACGAAAGCCAGATCGCCGATGTCAGACTGACGACCCATGTGAACGGAGAACTGCGCCAGGACGACCGGACGAGCCGGATGATCTTCGGATTCCGCAAGCTGATCACCTATATCTCGACCTTCACCACGCTCGTTCCAGGCGACATCATCGTGTCCGGCACGCCGACAGGCGCCGGCGCGCGGCACGATCCGCCGCTCTGGCTTGTGCCCGGCGACGAGGTCGTGGTCGAGGCGGAAGGCGTCGGCCTGCTGCGCAATACAGTTGCACAGGAAGATCCCGCCGGAAGCCGGTCATGAAGGAAACGAACCCGAGTTTTCCCGAAATTCGCGAGGAAATCCGCAAATTGTGCGAGGGTTTTCCTGGCGAATACTGGCGGGAGCTCGACCAGCAGAACCGTTATCCGACGGAGTTCGTCGAGACCCTGACCAAAAACGGCTGGCTGGCGGCCATGATCCCGGAAGAATATGGCGGTTCCGGGCTGCCACTCGCCGGCGGGGCGGCGATCCTAGAAGAAATCCATCGTTCGGGAAGCAATGGCGGGGCGTGCCACGCGCAAATGTACACCATGGGCACGCTTCTCAGGCATGGCAGCGCCGCTCAGAAGCAGAAGTATCTGCCGGGGATCGCCACGGGCGAACTCAGGCTTCAGGCTTTCGGCGTGACCGAACCGACCACCGGCAGCGACACGACCTCTCTCAAGACATTCGCGCGCAAAGAGGGCGACCGCTATATCATCAATGGCCAGAAGATCTGGACGTCGCGCGCCGAACATTCCGATCTGATGGTGCTTCTCGCCCGCACCACGCCAAAAGACGAGACGACAAAACGAACCCAGGGCCTTTCCGTCTTCCTGATGGACATGCGCGCCGCCAAGGACAACGGCATGACCATTCGCCCGATCCGGACGATGATGAACCATTCCACCACTGAAATCTTCTTCGACAATGTGGAGATCCCGGCGGAGAATCTCATCGGAAACGAGGGCGACGGGTTCCGTTACATCCTGTCGGGCATGAACGCCGAGCGGATGCTGATCGCCGCAGAATGCGTTGGCGACGCCAAGTGGTTCATCGACAAGGCGCGGCGCTACGCCAGCGAACGCGAGGTTTTCAACCGGCCGATCGGCAAGAACCAGGGCGTGCAATTTCCGATCGCGCGCGCCTATGCGCAGATGCGCGCAGCCGAATTGCTGCTGATCGAGGGTCTGCGCCTCTATGACGAAGGCGAGAATTGCGGCGAGGAAGCCAATATGGCGAAGATGCTGACCGCAGAAGCCTCCTGGGCGGCGGCGGAAGCCTGCGTGCAGACCCTTGGCGGTTTTGCCTTCGCCGCAGAATATGACGTCGAACGCAAATTCCGCGAGACGCGTCTTTATCAAGTCGCGCCGATTTCGACGAACCTCGTTTTGAGTTATATCGCCGAGCACGTTCTGGAGTTGCCGAGGTCCTACTGATGTCGAAACTGTTCCTGCCGCTCGAAGGGATGACCGTCGTTACGCTCGAACAGGCCGTAGCCGCGCCCTACTGTACGTCGCGGCTGGCCGACGCCGGGGCAACCGTGATCAAGATCGAACGGCCGGAAGGCGATTTCGCCCGCGACTACGACAAGGCGGCGGGCGGCCAGTGCAGCTATTTCGTCTGGCTTAATCGCGGCAAGCAGTCGGTCGTGCTGGACCTGACGGTCGAGGCGGACCGCGGCAGGCTTGCAGAACTCATAAGCGGCGCGGAGATCGTCGTGCAGAACCTCAGGCACGGCGTCGCCAAAAAATTCGGCTTTGCGCCGGAAGACCTCTGCAGACGGGACCCGGCCCTGGTCTGCTGTTCGATCACAGGCTTTGACCCGGCCGGACCGATGGCGCGCCGCAAGGCCTACGACCTGTTGATCCAGGCCGAATCCGGTCTGGCTTCGGTGACGGGCGGACCTGACGAACCGGCGCGCGTCGGAGTATCGGTCGTGGATGTCGCAACAGGCGCGACAGCTTATGCTGCGGTACTCGAAGCCGTCATCGGCCGTTTAAAGACCGGCAAGGGTGCCAATATCACCGTGTCCATGTTCGATGTCATGGCCGACTGGATGACCGTTCCGCTGATCCACACCGAAGCCGGCAACCCTCCGAAACGCATCGGCCTCGCCCATCCGTCGATCGCGCCATACGGTGTCTTTCGCACAGGCGACGACAAGGACATTCTGGTTTCCGTCCAGAGCGAGCGCGAATGGGTCAAATTCTGCCGGAATGTGCTGCGTCGCGAGGACTTGCTTACCGATCCAGTATTTCAGGACAACACGGCGCGCGCCACGAACCGCAAGGAGACAGACGCGCTTGTCGCCGAGATCTTTCTACAGCGCGATCTGGCCGATCTGATCGCCAATCTCGACGCCTCGGATATCGCCTATGCGGTGGTCAACGACACGGAGGGCCTTTCGAAGCACCCCGAACTCAGGCGCATTCTGGTGAAGACCCCGAGCGGCGAGGTGAGCTACCCGGCGCCGGCGGCCCGTTTCGCCGGTTCAGAAAGAAAATATGGCCCGGTTCCCGCAGTCGGTGAGAACAGTCTTTCACGGGCGGATAAAACCAAGGCCGCAGGCAATGGCTAGCGAATGGCCGGAAGACGGTTTTGGCGACTGGATTGGCCACAAGACACGATCGGTCGAGACCATCCGCCCGGATTTGGCGCGGCGGTTTGCGGTCACGGTGAGCGACCAGGACAGTCAGTTCAGGACCGGAGATCCCGCTCCGATCGGAATTCACTGGTGCATCGACCCGCCTGTTTTCACGTCCGATCGCCTTGGACCGGACGGACACCCGAAAAAGGGCGAGTTCCTGCCGGCAATCCCCCTGCCGCTGCGCATGTGGGCGGGCGGCGCCCTCACCTTTTTTCACGATCTCCGGGTCGGCGAGACCGTGGAACGGACATCAACGATCGAAAGCATAGACCGCAAGACCGGCCGCAGCGGCGAACTCTGCTTCGTCAATGTGCGCCATGACTATGCGACCGACCGCGGGGCGGCGATTTCCGAATTACAGAACATCGTCTACCGGGAACCCTCGCACGGCGCGGCGGCGCCTTCAATCCCGGACCTGCCCGCGCCGGACAGCCTGCGTCACGCAGATCCAGTTTTGCTTTTTCGCTATTCGGCGCTGACCTTCAACGGTCATCGCATTCACTACGACTACCCTTACGCCACCAGCGTCGAAGGCTACGCAGACCTCGTCGTGCACGGACCGCTGCAGGCGACGCTTCTGATGATGCTCGCGCGCGAGCGGTTGGGCGGCCTCACGTCCTTTCACTATCGCGGCGTCTCGGCGCTGACCTGCAACCAGGATTTCACGCTGCATGCGCAAAAAGGCGCGGACGGGCTGGAACTCTCGGTGGCCGATGCGAAAGGAGTGGTCACCATGACAGCAACGGCGAGAGATAACAGCGCACCAGGGCAAAGAGCGGCGAGCGAATTCCGGCCCGGAATTTGAACGCCGAACTGGCCTGGCCAAAACGCCTGGTCTAGGGTCGTTGTTATGACCGACCTCACCCAAGGACCCGCACCGTGTACAAGCGACTGAGCCTACCCGTACTCGCAATGTTTCTCGTTTTTGTCCTTGCGCCGTCGGCCATGGCCGAACAGAACGTCGGGCGCATCTATCTGCCAATGAGCGTCGCAGATTCGGAAAAACTGATCGGTCCGCCGCCGGCTCCTGATTCCGAAGAACACCGCACACAGATGGCGATCGTCCTTTGGCTGCAAAAAACCCGGACGCCGCAGCAGGTCGCCTTCGTGGAAAAGCCGCTCAACCTGGAGCGTTTTGCGTCCCTTATCAGCGCCGAGCTGGTCGACGTGGACGGCCGGTTGCTGAAGGCAACGCTGGACGCCATTATCAACGAGGTCCGGGCCGACTATGACGCGCTGAAGGCTATTTACGGTGAACCGCGCCCGTTTCAGGTGGACAAGCGCGTTCGCCCCGTTGGCGACCCAAGGCCTGTGGCTTCCTATCCCAGCGGCCACGCCACACGGGCCATGGTTTATGGCAAGATCCTGTCCGACCTGTTTCCCAAACACAGCGACGATCTGATGGCGCTAGCCGTAGACATCGGTTATGGCCGCGTGATCGCCGGCGTGCATTATCCGGACGACGTCGTCGCAGGTCAAAAGCTTGGAGCGGCCTATGCCGACGCGATCCTCGCGCAGCCGACTTATGCCGAGGCGAAACGACGGATCCTGGGCGAAGAGTGAGGCGGCCGAGCACATCCAGCCCATGAAACGGTCGCCAAACGCGGTCGCCTAGGCCGGGACCGCTGGTATAGCGCAACCCGTGGTCCAGGCGTCGGGCTGCGACACCGGAAAAGGGAGTAACAGCGCCAAAGGCAACTATTGTCCACCTCCGTCTTCGACGGGTCCAGATCCGGCGAAACATGCAACCCCCTGCAAGTTGACTGGATTGTGCCGTTGCCGCATCGTAATAATGGAGTGGGGGATTACTCGTGGACCAGAACACGATTGCAGCCATCCGGAGTTGTTATCTGTTTGCCGGAGCCGATCAGGACAGTGTCGCGGCGCTGGCTCGTTCCAGCCGCATCGTCAGTTACCCTGCGGGAAGCACAATCTTTATGGAAGGCGACGAGTCGGATGGGCTCCGGGTCGTGCTATCCGGCCTCACACGCATCTGGATTGCGGACGCAGACGGGCGGGAATTGACACTGGCTCTCATGGAACCCGGAGACCCTTTCGGAGAAATAGCTCTGCTCGACGGACTTCCGAGAACCGCCAATGCGACAGTGATCGAGGCGACTGAATGTCTTTTCACGTCTCAGGAGGTAATGGTCGATTTGCTTGTCCGTGATCCCCGCCTTGCGCGCCATCTGATCCAGTTGCTTTGCGAAATCCTGCGGCGCAACACCGAGGCGCTCAGCGGTTTTGCCTTTCTCGGCCTCGACGGGCGGCTTGCGCAAAGATTGCACGAACTCGCGCTGGCCCATGCAGAGATAGAAGGCTCCCGGGCGCGGTTCACCCGCAAGTTTTCGCAGACAGACCTTGCACAGATGCTGGGGGTTACACGCGAGGCATTGAACAAGCGGCTGAAGACGCTCGTTCACGACGGCCTTGTGAAGCAGGCCAATGGAATGATCGCGATACCAAATCTTGCGGCCCTCGCCGCGCGCGCCAAGACAGCAGAGAAACTGGCGAACCACCGTTGAACGCATCGCTTGTTATCGCCGAAAGTGGAAATGAATGAACTCTGAATTGATTCAGTGCGCAATTCTCCACGATCGAAGGGGCCATCTGCCGCCCAGTCAGGATATCAGCCGAAAGGTAACAAGCACTCCCATCACAAGCAGCGCACCGCCCGACAAAACGTGCAGGTGGCGTGCGAAACCGATTTTTGCCAGGGCGCCGGAGGAGACAAGCCATGGCGCAAGCCCCGCAGCCGACGAGAGCAGGATGGCCGAAACACAGCAGGCCAGCACCATCGGATCGGTTGTGTCGCCGAGGTCGGAAACCAGACCCGGGAAGAGCGAAAGAAAAAATATCAGAGCCAACGGATTGGCCAATCCGATCCAGAAACCGTCCAGTGTGAACCGGGCGAAGCAGCCCGCAGGCGCGGCTGCGTCGCTTGCGGCCGACGGACCTTCGCGCAGCAGGCTCATTCCCAGCCAGAACAGGAAACCGCCACTGGCCGCCTTCAGGCAGGTGAAGAGGATCGGGCTGACCTCGCGCGCCGTGACAGCGAGCGTCAGGGCGAGCACAGACCATATGAGTTCCGCAACCAGGATGCCCAACAGGGCCGCGGTCCCGCCGACCAGACCTGTCCTTGCGGTCGCCGAACCGACCAGGGCTACGTTTTGCCCCGGCGCCACCGAGGCGGCAAAGTTTGCCGCCGCCAATGCGAACCAAATCTCGGCATTCATGTCTTCCTCCCATTGTCGAAGGAATTTCGCAGACATGGGACCGACGCGCAGTGAACAGGTTCACAGGACGCGGCCGGGTTGGGTGCTAACCTCGCCGGGGAATCATTACCCGGGATGGCCCGGGCATCTCGAACGGGGCGCGCCAACCAACACTCCGACCAGTGGAGCAAACCATGCTTGTTGATCTGTTTTTGCCGGCCGTATTGACGGTCATCATGTTTTCGCTCGGCCTTGGTTTGACGGGCGCCGATTTTTCCCGCGTCGCACGGTCTCCCGGGGCCTTCAGCCTGGGAGCGATCAACCAGATCGTCGTGGTGCCCTTGACCGGCTTTTTCGTGGCTACGCTGTTCGGGCTGCCGCCGGAACTTGCGGCGGGGACAATGATCCTGGCGCTTTGCCCCGGCGGAGTCATGTCCAATGTCGCAACGCGGATGGCCGGAGGATCGGTTCCGCTATCGGTTTCCCTGACAGCTGTGATCAGCCTTGTCTCTATTGTAACCCTGCCGGTGCTGACGGCTCTTTCAGTCCGTCACTTCATGGGCGCGGAGGCTCCAGAGGTGAATGTGACCGCATTGGGCTTGACCATGTTTTTGCTAACAGCTGTGCCTGTCGCGCTCGGTATGGGTTTGACCAGGATTGCGCCAGTTCTGACAGACAAGATCGGGCCCTGGATGAACAGGATCACTACAGTCCTCTTTGCAATCCTGATCCTGCTGGCGCTGGCGGCGAACTGGGCGACGTTTACCGCAAATATCGGAACCCTGGGTCCGGCGCTCCTGACGATGACTGCGGTGCTTCTGATAGTCGGTCTGGTTACATCTCGGATCGCGGGCCTCGACGCGCGCGACACAACGACGGTCGCAATCGAGTCGGGAATTCAAAACGGCACGCTTGGCATCGCCGTTGGCGGGATCGTGGCGGGTGTGGCGACGGGACTGCCGGCTCTTACCCTGCCAACCGCAATCTATTCGGTCACAGCCTGGGTTCTCGTATTGCCGTTCATCGCCTGGCGTCGCAAGCTGAACTCTGCCAAAGCCGTGCAGGCCTGAAGATCAAATACGCCAGAGTTTAGGCAATTCGATCCCCAATTTCTGGAGATGCCGGTCGCGCGCGGCCGCGCTATCTCCGACGCCGACGCGAGCGAGACGGTCATAGGCGTGGGCTGCGGCATAGCTCATGCGACGCTCCTCGGCGGCCTCGGCCGATGCGGTCCAGCGGGACCGAGCCTTCTTTTGCCGACCCTGCAGCCAGAGGCTGTCGCCTGCAGCAAGCGACGCCATCGGGACGCCTGTGCGATATTGCCGTCCGATGCGATAGGCAGAACGCGCCACCAGCGCCTGACGGGCAATCATGGTTGGATCGCGATGTCCGCGTTCCCACAGCGCCCATATGAGGTCGCTATAGAAGGGGGCGTTCTGGGTCATATAGACCTGCGGACGCTTGGTCCGCTCAACAATGGCCAACGCCTCGTCCAGAGCCAAGATCGATCCGGCCTCGTCCCCGTCAGCCAGCGCCAGAGCGGAGCGTGTGTAGTGAAAGACCAGCCGGTTGTTGTCGTTGGCGTCGAGCGAATTGGCCGGATCATCCAGAAGCCGGCCGAGCGCGGCGACATCTTCGCGCATATCATCCCATCTGGACAGGCACAGCAGATCACGGGCGCGTCCGTTGTGAGACCAGATGACGCCGTGCGCGATCCCGCGGTCACGGCTGGCGGCAAGCGTGATGTCGGACCAGCCGATCGCTTCCTCGAAACGACCCTCCAGTCTCTTGAGATTGGCGAGTGTGGACGTCGATGTTTCCCATGTCTTGCGTTCTCCGCAGGTTTCGGCAACGGACATGGCATGGCGGAAATTGCTCTCGCCTGCCTCCCAACCGCCCTTGCCTGTTTCGTAATTGCCTGAGACCATGTAGACCCAGCATTCGGTCGCCAGGTCGTCCATCCGGTCCACGATTTCCAGCGCCCTGGCCTGCAGCGCATCGCCGTCGAGCGCCCAGGGCAGCGCATTCGAGATCAGCGACAGACCGATATAGAGTTTGGCCAGCGTGGCGCTGTCGCCGCCGGCAGCGCGGGCGAGGTTGGCGCCACGAAGGATTTCCGCCAGCGCAAACGGGATCTTGTTCAGCTCGTAATGAAGTTCCGAAAGCATCATCGTCGCGTCCGCGGCCAGGATTATCGGCGCGCGCTCGGCTTCGGGTCGGGCGTCGCGAT
Source organism: Flavimaribacter sediminis (assembly GCF_019492055.1). Lineage (GTDB taxonomy): Bacteria > Pseudomonadota > Alphaproteobacteria > Rhizobiales > Rhizobiaceae > Flavimaribacter > Flavimaribacter sediminis. Next base: position 245,673 of record NZ_JAICBX010000005.1, read on the forward strand.
GCGGGCGCAGACGGAAGGCCGCGTAGCCGCTGACAAGACCGCGCGCAGCCTCTCCTCCGGTTTCGGGCGGTGGACGGTCGAGGTCCGAGATGCAAAGCTTCAGGAAATCCTCTGCTCGCTGATACTGTCCAAGCGCGCGCAGCGCGTAGGCGATGTCGTAACGCCAGCGCGCGAGGGTGAGCGCCTCGATCTCGATCCCGAGCGCAAGGGCGCGCGTCAGGAAATCAACCACTTCGAGATTGGCGTATGCCAGACGCGCGCCTTCAGCCGCCGCCGCCAGATGACGCAGAGCAGCCTGCGTGTCGCCAGCTCGCTCGGAGTGATAAGCCATCAGGGCAAGATCTCTCTGTTCAGGCTTGGCCCCGGCGCCTTTCTCTATGCCTGCCGCGGCGCGGGCGTGCAGACTTCTGGCCTGTTCGGTCACGAGCGAGCGGTAGGCGGCGTCGGCAATGATGGCGTGATGGAAGCGCCAGGCTCCATCGCCCTGTGATTCCACGAGACCCGTGTTTTCGATCTGGACGAGATCGGCCTCAATCTCCGGACGGTCCGAAGCGGGATGCAATTCCACCAGCGCATCGATCTCGAAAGAACGTCCCAGCACGGCTGCTGTGCGGATCGTCAACTGCTCGGAAGGGCTAAGCGCGCTGATGCGTTCCTCGACAGCGCCTGCGGCGTCGGCGGGAATATCGAGATGCGAAAGACCTGCCTCTCCCAGCCGGAGATGGGCATAGCCGCCTTCGATTTTCACGAGACCGCGGGACGACATCGCCTGTACAAGGACCGAGGTGAAAAGTGGGTGACCGGATGCTTCGCGGTGGAGCAGATTTGCGAGCGGTGGCGCCGAGGCATGCGCGCCCAGAGCCTGTGCGGCAAGTGCGCCGCTTTCTTCTTCATCGAGCAGGGTCAGTTCCAGAGTTTCCACGCGCTTCGGATCGAGGAAGCGACGCGCCTCGGTTGGCAGGTCGTCCGGCGAAACAGGACGCGTCAACAGGCACAGCGAAACAGCGGAGCGCCGTGTGAGCGCGTCGAGGAGTTGCCAGGACGCCGAATCAAGCCAATGGGCATCCTCGACAACCAGTAATTTGCGGTTACCGGACAGCTGACGCGACAGCAGGCTGGTGGCCAGATCGCGCGTTCGTTCCGCGCGTCCGGCGCCGACAAGTGCGCGCGTCACATCCGTATCGGGCAGATCGGCGGGCAAAAGTGGCGAGAGGAGAGGCAGCAACGCTTCGTTTTCCGCGCCAAGCACGTCCGTTACCGCTTTTCTGCAGGCTTCGGCATCGGCTGTGGAGTCCAGTTCAAGTAGCGAGGCGACGAACGGCGCGAATGGCGCGTAACCAATGGCCCGGCGAATGCTGTCGGCATGAAGCTCGAGTTGCGCAACGCCGGTCTCTGCAAGATTTTCCGAAAACCAGGCAGCGAGGCGGGATTTGCCCAGGCCAGCCTCGCCGGAAATGCATATATCGACCGGCTCGCCGCGAGCGAGCCGATTGGAAATCGTCACAAGCCGCTCCCTTTCGGCTGATCGCCCGATCATCGCGCCAGCATGGGCAAGGCCGCGTAACCGTTCGCCTTCGATTTTATAGACCGGAGCCATTTCCGTCTGACCCTTGAGAGTCAGTCTCGCCAGCTCGGTTGTTTCATAGCGGCGGTTGACCGCTTCCCGCGTGGACCTGTCGAGTGTGACCGGAGCCAGGGCGGCAAGGCACATGGCGGCGGCGCGGTTAACGGCGTCTCCGACCACGATATGCTGCATATAGGGCTCGATCCCGATCAGTCCGGAAAAGACCTTGCCTGCGGCCACGGCCGCGACGAGGGCGCCTTCGCCGCGCTCGCGAACAAGATCCTGTGCAACTCGAGCCGCCCGTTCGGCGCCGTCTTCGCGGACACTGGACGCCAGGCCCCAGGCGGCCACCGCTACGAGACCCTTGTCGTCGAAGCAGGTCTGCAGCAGCGTGCCGCTTTCCGACTCGACGGCAGCGGCAATGGCGCGGAGGGTTTCAGCCGCACGGTCTCGATCCTCTGCACCCCGAAAAACAAAATCCGGGACACGAATGAACAGGATATGGGCCTGCCGGAACTCGGCGACCCAGTCCGGGCCAAGCGCCAACCCGGCGCGTTGATGCGTTCTGAGCCAGGGGTCGGCGTCTATTGCGGGTGGAGACGACGCCGGGGCTTTTGGAGCTTCGACCGCAGAGGCGACCGGGCCATGTGAATCCCGTTCCCATCTCGCGTCTTCGGCAAGAAGCAGAGCCGCCTCCTCCGTCAGACGAACCCCCTGAGCCGTCAGGTCCAGCCCTTCAACCGCGGCCAGCCCCGGGCCGCAGAAAACGGCCTGGCGCGCGCTCGGCGTGTCGACATCCAGCAGCCACAGGTCTCCAACACTGACGCTCGTGCGCATCGCAATCACACCTAGGTCGGCCGGCATTGCGGCGACCGTATCCTGGACGGTCAGGCCGCAGGCAACGGCTGCACGGACCGCCTGCGCGGGATCGTTGTGTAGCGGCCAGTGCGCAGCCACTGCGTCGCCGGCATAGTAGAGGACCGATCCGCCATAGGCGCCTATCACCTTCACAACATCGGTGAAGATCGTATTGATAACGGCGCGTAAAGTCTCCGCGCCCCTTTCCGAGCGTGCAACGGCCTCAGCTCCCATCCGCGAGAATCCAGAGAGGTCACAGAAGAGAACGGCCCCCGGGCATGAAAGGGCCTGAGCGCCAGCTACGTTTGTTGTCTCAAGAAGCCTTCGCGCCGTCGCAGGCAGGAAGCTGGCGGCTTCGACGCGCGCGTTTCCGCGACGCACCGCGCCGGGCTCGCTGTTGGTTGCTGACACCACATCCCCCAAAACTCATTGTCTGTCCACCCGCCCGAGCTACTGGCGTCATTATGCAGATCGAAAACCGCAACGCCAACTTTTCATGTCCCGGAATTCATTCGCACGCTGCCGGCAACCGTGGAAAAGACGGTCGGGGCTCCTTGATCGCCGGAAACTCGTCGAACGCCATGGGGTGTGAATTCGTTCACAGACCCGGATTCCGGTTCGTGAGATTGTCTATTCAGCGCTGGAACAGCGCAGACCCTTGAGAGAAGGAACGTAACAATGGACAAACTGATTTATCGCAGCGTTGCACATGACGGAAACATCGAGACGTTGGCGCGTACAAAACATGCCCTCATCTATCGTGGGGTCAGGCACGACGGTTTCAGTGCGCCGGTTGCAATGTCCGCTCGGAAAGCGACCTTGTGTTACCGCGGTGTTCAGCATTCGACTGACACTGCCGGAGGTATAGGTCTCGCAAAAAGTCCGCTCACCACGACTTCGCGTAACAATCCGGGAATTGCCGTGAAAGACCGGGTCGCCGCAACGGCTTGAGCGTCAATCCGACACCAAGGATCGGGACCTGCGGCGAAGCGAGAAGAACTCGTATCAAATCATCGGTCGCCGCGGGTCGGGAAACAACAGGTAACGTGCGGAGCGTCCGGGCCGCATGCGCCATCCTCGGCGCCCCAACGCATCATTCTGCTCCGCAACCCGGCCGAGGCGGAGATCTTTACCCCGGCGTCCGCGAGATCGCAGGCGCGTCGTGGACGCACCTGCAATGCCGCATATCATTCGGTCGCCGCTGTCAGTCGGCGGGCGCAATGTTCTGGTTGAACCTGAACATGTTTCCGGGATCGTATTTCGCCTTGATCTTCTGCAGACGATCGTAACCGTCTCCAAACGTGTCTCGGGTCAGTGAACCGTCCTCGCCGTGGCCGGGGAAGTTCAGATAGGCGCGGCCCTGTTGAGCAAACGGTTCGGCGCGCGACCAGCTTTCCCGCGCCCAGGCAATGTTGGCCGCGTCGTCTGCGGCGTCCGCCCAGACCCCGTCCGCCGAATACATCCAGCGCATCGAACGGTCTCCGAATGCAGTATCACCGGCCGGCACAGCGCGCACACCGCGACCCATGTTCCAGAGCGAGGAGATGGTGTTCGGCGACGGCGCATTGACGGCGTTCTCCATCGCGAGGTCGATCATTTCGTCGGGAAGGTTCGTCAGGTAGCGGGCCTTCCAGTAGCAGCGCATCTCGCCAAACGGGGTCTGCGCGTCGAACAGGCGCTGTATATCGGCATAGGCCATGCGACCGGAGAAATCCGTCACCAGAGGTCCGAGTTCGCGCAACGGCCTGGCGAGTTTTTCGGCTTCTTCGGCGTCCCCGAGGGCCACGCCGACGAGCGCGAAAACCTTCTTGCCCCAGGCTTCGCGCGGAAACTCGTCGTCTTCCGGAACCGTCGAGAACTCGCAGATCATCGCCAGTTCCTCATCATGTTGTGCGACGTAATCGCGCCACGCCCGGATCGGACCGGGGCCATTATCGAGGTAATAGATCGGTGCTATGAACAGCACTTCCGGGCCCACTTTGTGCAGGGCGAATTCGAAACGCACAACGACGCCGAAATTGCCGCCGCCGCCCTTGAGCGCCCAAAGCAGATCCGAATTTTCATCAGCGCTGGCTCGCACAAGCCGGCCGTCCGCCGTGACGACATCCGCGGCGAGCAGATTGTCGATGGACATGCCATGCCGGCCACGCAGGTAACCGAAGCCGCCCGACAGCGTGAGCCCGCCAACCCCGGTTTCGGAGATCAAACCGCCGGGCGTCGCAAGACCGAACGCCTGGGCTTCGCGATCGACGTCAGCCCAAGTCGCGCCGCCTTCAACCACGGCGATCCGCCGCGCGGGGTCAACATGAACGGCGCGCATCCCGGAGAGGTCAATCATCACGCCGGCGTCGCAAGCTGCGTGGCCGGCCACGTTGTGTCCACCGCCGCGAATGGCGACAGGCATGCCGCGGGACTCGGCGAATCGCACCGCCTGAATGACATCGGCGACACCGCGGCAACGCGCGATAACTGTCGGCCGCCGGTCGATCATGGCGTTCCAAAGCTGGCGGGCGTTATCGAACTCCGCGTCGCCTTCGGTCAAAACGCTTCCTGCAAAATCTTTCTTCAAGTCGTCAACTGCATTATTCTGGGCGTCCATAGGAGCCTCCTCGTTGGAACTGGTTGCAAAACCGGGGGCTGTATCCGTCAATGCGATGCGATACGGCAGTGGCAAAAATCACAGAGGCGTGTCAAAACTGACAGCGCGGGCGGCTGAATATGACAGGAGCGTGCACAAAGTGACAGAATCGACAGACGCCACCCGGCGGCGTTCCACGATTGCGTTGCTCGCCTCGACCGAAACCTCGGCGATGGTGCTCTATGGACTTTACGACGTTTTAACAACTGTCGGCGCCGTCTATCCCGAACTCGTCAAGGGCGCGCCGGAGCGCGAATTGCTGGACGTCAGAATCGTCAATGCGGATGGCCGGCCCTTCAGCTGCGCCGGCGATATCCCCGTGCGTCCCCATGCCGGGTTCGCCGATTTCCGCAATGGCAAGACGCTCCCCGACGCTGTGGTCGTTTGCGACATGTATATCGCTGTAACGGCCACGCCCACAGCACGCTACCCCCGTGAATGCGCCTGGTTGCGCGAGATGCACGCGGCGGGAGTGCTGCTCTCCTCGGTGTGCTCGGGATCGCTGGTGCTGGCGGACGCCGGTTTGCTGAACGGCTGCGAAGCGACTGCGCATTGGGCCTATCGCGACATGTTCCATCGCTATTATCCCGAGGTCACGTTTCTCGACAATGCGGCGCTCTGCCTCAAGGCGCAGGACCGGGGCATCGTTACGGCGGGCGCAGTCAGCGCCTGGCACGATCTCGCCTTCTATCTGATCGCGCGCTATTGCGGGTATCGACACGCAATCGACACCGCCAAGGTTTTCCTGATGACCGACCACGTGGAAGGCCAGTCGCCCTATGCCGTGATGACCCGTCCCATGGAGGTCAAGGATGCTGCGATCGCCGATTGCCAGGCATGGATCGCCGAAAATTATCAGGTCGAAAGGCCCGTAGAGTCCATGATTGACCGCTCGGGACTGGGCGCCCGCACATTTGCGCGCCGTTTTCGCGCGACGACAGGCTACACGCCCATCGACTATGTGCAGGCGCTGCGGATCGAAGAGGCAAAGCAGGAACTCGAGCGGGACCAGCGGCCGGTGGAAGACATCGCAGCGGCCGTCGGTTACGAAGACGGGTCTTCCTTCCGGCGGTTATTCAAGAAGCGCGTGGGCCTGACGCCAGCGGCTTATCGCAAGAAATTCCAGAACCTCGCCGCCATGGCGAATACCTACGCCCTCAATCGACAGCCATCTTGATTCCGATACACCGGGTTACAAAGAGCACGCCCTACCCGCGCATTCGCTGCGCATTGGCGTCGAACAACGGGACGGATTGCAGACGGGCTGTGAGGCGCTCGCCCAGCAATTCGATTTCCCAGCCTTCGGAGACGTCCGCGACTTCCTTCGGCACGTAACCCATAGCAACCGATTTCTGCGACGCGTGAGCATAACCGCCGGAAGTCACCCAGCCGGTGACCTTGCCGTCGAGCCAGATCGGTTCGTCGCCGATGACGTCGGCGTCGCGGGCGTCGACCACGAAGCTGCGCAACCGCAATCTGCCGCCGTTTTCCTTTTCGGCGGCCGCCGCCCATTTGCCGATGAAATCGGCTTCCTTCGAGACCGCCACAAAGCGGCCGAGGCCGCTTTCGAGCGCGCCGTAGACCGGACGGTATTCCCGCGCCCAGGTTCCGAAATTCTTTTCAAGCCTCAGCGCATTCAACGCGCGCGACCCGAAGAGGCGAATGCCGAACGCGCCGCCGGCTTCCATCAGAAGATCGAAGACGTATCGCTGATATTCCGCCTTCATCCAGATTTCGTAGCCGAGGTCGCCGGTAAACGAGACGCGGCCAACGATCGCCGGCGCCAACCCGATGTCCAGCTGGCGGACATCCATGAATTTGAACGCCTTGGGCGAGACATCCTCGTCCGTCACCAGCTCCAGAACCTTGCGCGCATCCGGACCGGCGATCGATAGCCCCGCGAGTTCGAGACCATAGGGCGCGATCCAGACGGAGCCGCCACCCGGCAGGTGCTGTTCGAACCAGCGCATGTGATAGTCCTGCGCAACGCCGGAGCCTGCAATGAAGAATTCGTTTTCCCCGAGATTGGCGAGCGTGAAATCGCCGATGACCTTGCCGTCATGCTTGAGCATCGGGGCGAGCGTCATGCGACCGGGCGCCGGTATGCGGCAGGCCAGCATTCGGTCGAGCCAGTCGGATGCGCCGGAGCCGGTCACGCGATATTTTGCGAAAGAGGAGGTTTCGCTCAGGCCCACGCTTTCACGCACCGCCCGCGCTTCCGCGCCGACGCAATCGAAATCCGTCGACCGGCGCCACGAGAAGGTATCAACCTCGCCTGCCTGTGCAAACCAGAGCGGGACCTCCAGACCGAACGCCGCGCCGAAACGGGCGCCGGCTGCTTCCAGACGGTCGTAGATCGGCGTTGTGCGAAGGGGCCGGCCGGCCGGCAGTTCCTCGTTCGGAAAGCGGATCGAGAAACGCCGCGCGTAGTTTTCCTGCACCTTGGCGTTGGTGTAGGCGAGCGTCGCATAATCGCCGTAGCGGCTGACATCCATGGAAAAGACGTCAAACCCCGGATCGCCATTAATCATCCAGTTGGCGAGCGCGAGGCCTACGCCTCCGCCCTGGCTGAAGCCGGCCATGACGCCGCAAGCCGACCAGAGACCCCTTACTCCGCCAATCGGACCGACCAGCGGATTTCCGTCGGGCGCGAAGGTGAAAGGACCGTTGATGATCTGCTTGATTCCGGCGTTGTTGAAGGCCGGGAAATGCCGGAAACCGACCTCCAGCGAGGGCGCAATGCGGTCGAGATCCGGAGCCAGAAGCTCATGGCCGAAATCCCAGGGAGTCTGCTTCGGCGACCAGGGCCGGCAGTCCTTCTCGTATGTGCCCATGAGCATGCCCTTGCGCTCCTGGCGCAAGTATATCTCTCCGTCGAAATCGACGACATGCAGCATCTCCTTGCCCGCCGTCTCGTTGAATTCGACGACCTCCGGCATGTCCTCCGTGATGAGATACATGTGCTCCATGGCGAGAACCGGCAGTTCAAGGCCGGTCATGCGCCCGACTTCGCGGGCCCAGAGACCCGCGGCGTTGACGACATGTTGCGTGATTATCTCGCCCTTGTCGGTGATCACGCGCCAGGCGCCGTCCGGGTTCTGCACAAGATCCTTCACCATGGTGTGGAGTTCGATCTCCGCGCCGTTCTTCTTCGCCGATTTCGCATAGGCCTGGGTCGCGCCATAGGGATCGAGATGACCCTCGACCTCGTCGTAAAGCGCGCCGACGAACTGGTCCGGATCGAGCAACGGCATGAGTTCATGGGCTTCGCGGGGGGAAATGATCTCGGCCTCCAGCCCCATATACCGGCCCTTCGCCCGCACCGATTTCAGCCACTCGAACCTGTCCTGCGTGGCGGCGAGCATGACGCCTGCCGTCATGTGCAGTCCGATGTCCTGGCCGGAATATTCCTCGATCTCGCGGTACAGATCGACGGTGTATTTCTGCAGCTTGGAGACGTTCGGGTCGCTGTTGATGGTGTGCATGCCGCCGGCCGCGTGCCAGGTCGAGCCGCTCGTCAGTTCCGAGCGTTCAAGCAGGACGACGTCCGTCCAGCCGAATTTTGTCAGGTGATAGAGGATCGAACATCCGACCACGCCGCCTCCGATAACGACTGCCTGCGCATGACTTTTCATTGGTGACTCCCCGCTCGCAATCCAGACGCTCCACCCTATGGACTGGCGCGGGGAACGGAATATGCCAGCCGACACAAAAATCGCAAAAACCGACAAATTTGTCGCTTTTGGCTGTTTTTTTGCTTGCAATGGAGACGGCGACGATCTCAGATGGAACGAATTTCAGCATCAAACTTATTTCGATTTGAATATGCAAGACGACATGCCAAACAGAATGGGCTTCCTGCTGATCGAGCGTTTTTCGATCCTGAGCGTTGTCGCCTGTTTCGAGCCGCTTCGCAGCGCCAACCGGCTTCTCGGATACGACGCCTATGGATGGACGTTCGTGTCGTTGGAAGGGGGTCCTGTGACATCGTCCAGCGGCCTGGTTCTGGAAACCGAACCGCTCGATACGGCGGCGCGCGATCTCGACTATCTTTTCATCTGCGCCGGCCTCGACATCGGCCCGCCCGACAGGAAACGCATGAACGCCGCCCTGCATCGCGCCAACCGCAGCGGCGTGCGCATGGGCGCGGTTTCGGCGGGCACGTTCCTTCTGGCCGAAGCCGGCCTGATCAAGGACCGCCGATGCACGGTGCATTGGGAGTTTCTGCCGACCTTCCGCGAAAGCTGGCCGGAGATTGACGTGGAGGAAAATCTCTATGTGATCGACCGGGAACTCTATACGAGTTCCGGCGGCATGGCCGGCGCGGACCTCGTGCTGGAACTGATCTCCCGCGACCACGGCGAAGCGACCGCCCAGGCCGTCGCCAACCAGTACAATCTCGACCGCATGCGCAGCGGCGGCGAAAACCAGCCCGACGGCTCCATGGCCCGGATTTCGACCTATCCCGGCCTTCTGCAGAATGTCATCCGCTTGATGCTCGCCAATATCGAAGCGCCGCTTTCGATCGCCGAAATCTGCCAGAGAAACCGCTGCCAGCAACGGCAGCTCGAACGGTTGTTCCTGCGCTGGGCCGGCGACACGCCGCGCCGTTTCTACATGAAACTGCGCCTGGAAAAGGCCATGGGCCTGCTCCGGCACTCCAACCTGCAGATCACCGAAATCGCCCAGATGACCGGCTTCACCGCAAATTCGCGATTTTCCATGGCCTTCAAGCGGGAATACGGACGCACGCCGTCATCGGTGCGGGCATAGCAATCTAAAGCGCAAACAGCTCCGCATAGCCGAGCGTTGCGTTGGCGTGTTCGCGCATCATGGCTTCGGCGCGCTGGCCATCGCCGCTCTTTAAGGCGTCGAACACGATCATGTGCTGCGTGTGCCCGACGGTCAGGCGCAGGAGCTCGCGCTCGACATTCTTGCGGTTGAAGGCGACGCTGCCGATCTTCAGCATGGGCAGCGATTCCAGCTTCGCCAGTGTGAACGGCAGATAGTCATTGCCGCATGAATGCATGATCGTCTCGTGGAACAGCGTGTTGGCCTTCTGGTAAGCCTCAATGCGATCCTCATAGGGGATGTCCGACGCAATGATCCTTTCGGAAGTGGCGATGGATCGCGAAAGCTTCCGCTCGACGTCCTCGCCCAGCCCCTTGTGGGCGAGAAGCTTGGCCGCCAGTCCTTCAAGCACGCCGCGCACCTCGTAGGCCTTCGACACATCCTCGAGTTCGATCTGAACCACCGTGTAGCCGCGGCCGTCGCGCTTGCGGATGAAGCCTTCGACCTCCAGCGTCTTGAGCGCGAGCCTGACCGGCGTCCGAGACATGTCGAGCAGCGCCGCGATTCCGACTTCGGTTACCTTCTCGCCCGGCACGATGGAGCCGTCGACGATCATGCGACGCAGGATCGCCAGCGCGCGCTGGTCTGAGGTCGGCGTATCCAGATTGCCCGCGGCGCTGTCGGTCGCTTCACGCCTGACGGCAGCGCCGCCATCTTGGTTCATGATTGGATGTCTCCTCCAAAATCACCCAACTTTGTATCCATAATTTAACAGAATCAAGGATTTTTGCTCGATATTTTCTGATATTATGGAAAACCGGAATTTGAACTTGAAAGATCACATTTATTATGGATACATAATTTTTGCATTTATCAGATGCTTAAAGTTGTCGGGCTTTTCGCCCGCAGGGAGGAAATCATGAACAGACGCAATTTCGTTGCGGCGGCTGCAAAAACCGTCGCCGCAGCAGGCATGGCGGCGCTTCTCGCCGGAACCGCTCTGGCCGCCGACACCATAAAGCTGGGCGCCGTTGCGCCCAAGACCGGACCACTGGCTGGCGGATCGACCGTCACCCACTGGCCGAGCATCGAGCTCTGGGTCAAGCAGACCAACGACAAGGGCGGCCTCAAGCTCAAAGACGGTCAGAAGATGATCGAACTGATCGAGTATGACGACAAGACCGACCCGGGCGAGCACATCAAGGCCGTGCAGCGCGCAATCACGCAGGACGAAGTCGACTTCCTGATTGCGCCCTACGGCACAGGTTTCAACGTGGCCGTTGCGCCGATCTACGCCAAGTACGGCTATCCCCAGATTGCTGTGACGTCCATTTCCGATCTCATCGGCGAACTGACCGAACGCTATCCGGGCCTGTTCTTCACGCTCGGAGACACGACGTCCTTCGTCAACGGCGTCAAGGACATCCTCGTCAAGATGCGTGACGACGGCGTGATCGGCAACAAGGTCGCCATGGTCAATGTCGCCGACGCCTTCGGCATAGAGCTCGCCGAAGTGGCGCGTCCTATCTTCACCGAGGCCGGATTCGACATCGTCTACGACAAATCCTACCCGCTGGGCACGCCGGATCTCTCGCCCGTCGTCAAGGGCGCAAAGGCCACAAATCCCGACGCATTCGTCGCGTGGTCCTACCCGCCGGACACGTTCGCGATCACCGAGCAGGCGGCGATCGAGAATCTCGACGTCAAGGCCTTCTACACGGCGGTCGCCACAGCCTTCCCCGCCTATGGCGGGAAGTTCGGATCGAAGATCAACGGCGTGCTCGGCGCAGGTGGCGTCAATCCCGATACGCCGGCAATCGCGGAATACCGCAAGGCCCACAAGGAATTGATGGGCCAGGAACCCGATTACTGGGCTTCGGCGAACACCTACGCGAGCATGCAGATCCTCGGGCAGGCGATCGAAGGCGTCGGCAGCACCGACAGGGAAGCCGTCACCCAGTATCTGAAGGAAAACGAGTTCGACACGATCATGGGACCGATCGTCTTCGACGAGCAGGTTTCCAACCGGTTCTGGACCGTCGGCCAGTGGCAGGACGGCGTCTTCCGCGGCGTCGCCTCGTCCAACATGGACGGCGCCGTTCCGGTGATTGCGAAATCCGGCTGGGAATAAGCCGTTGTCGCAGGCCGCGTCCGGACATTTGTCCGGGCGCGTCACTCTTTGCAGCCGTTAGAACACCAGGTTTCGGGCTTCGATGGATATAATCATTTCCGGGTTGCTGCTCGGAGGCACTTACGCACTCATGGCCATGGGGCTGAACCTGCAATACGGTGTCGCCCGGATCATGAATCTCGCCAATGGCGAAATGCTGGTGCTGGGCGCTCTGGCCGCCTTTACTTTCTATGTCAGCATACAGCTCAGCCCGCTTCTGACGATGTTTATCGTCGCGCCCGCAGCCTTTCTTTTCAACTGGCTGATCTACCGCTTTCTCCTGCGCCCTCTCGTGCGCCGCGCAAAGAACCAGGGACAGCTGGAAGTCGACTCGATCCTCGCGACCTTCGGCATGAGTTTCGCGCTTGTCGGCGTCATGGTGAGCATACAGGGCGGCTATTTTACCTATTCCTTTCTCGCAGACCCCTTCTCGATCCTCGGCACGACCGTTGCGCTCAACAGGTTTATCGCCTTCATCCTGGCCGTCATAATCGGGCTCGCGCTCTATCTGTGGCTTCATCGCTCTCGTCCCGGCATGGCTGTCCGGGCGGTCGCCGTCAGCAGCGACGCCTCGAAACTCGTCGGCATAAACGTCGCGCGCGTTTCGGCGATGGCCTTTGCGCTGGGCGGCGCGATAACGGCCGTCGGCGGAACGCTGATCTCCACCTTCATTACGCTGGACGCCTCGATCGGCGTCATCTTCACGATGAAAGCCCTGATCATCGTGATCATGGGCGGCGTTGGCGACATTCGCGGCGCAATCATCGCGGCGGCGATTCTCGGACTTGTGGAAACGGCCGTGGCGTCGCTGATCGATCCGGGGCTGACGCTCGCAGCCGCCTATCTGATCTTCCTGCTGGTTCTCCTGTTCCGCCCGCAAGGACTTTTTGGAAGGCGCGCGACATGAACGGCAAGGAGGTCCAGAGCCTGACGGCGATAATCGTCTGCATCATTGCGGCTGCCTGCTTTCCGTTGATCGCAGACGGATACTGGATGAGCATTGGCGTCACGGCGATGATGTATATGGCGCTGGCGACGAGCTGGGCGCTGTTTTCCGGCCCCACGCACTACATTTCGCTGGCGACCGCGGCGTTCTTCGGGATCGGCGGCTACCTGGTCGGCACCGGCATGAGCGACTACGACCTGTCGTTCTGGCTGATGATGGCGATTTCCGCAGTCGTTGCGACCGTGCTCGCCGCCTTGATCGGCCTTGCGACGCTGCGGCTTTCCGGCGTCTATTTCGTGATTTTCACGCTGGGTCTGGCGGAAATGATCCGCAACCTGGTGTCATGGGTTCAAAACAACTTCCTAGGTTCGCGCGGCCTATACGTGCTGACGGATTTTACCGACGCCGACATCTACTGGATGCTGCTGACAGTGGCGGCCGCGGTGTATCTCCTGGGTTGGCTGATCAACCGCTCGCGTCTCGGCTTCGCGCTGCGCATCATCGGCAATGACGAGACTGTGGCGCGGCACGTCGGCATCAACACTGCCTGGTCGAAGGTGCTGCTGTTCATGACAACCGGCTTCTTCGCGGCGATTGTCGGCGCAATCATCGCGCCACGTTATTCCTACATCGAACCCAATCTGGTGTTCAAACCGGAACTCAGCTTCCTTGTCGTGATCATGGCGCTGCTCGGCGGCACGCATCGCCTTTGGGGGCCAATTGTCGGCGTGATCCCCTTCACCCTGCTCTGGGAGGCGATCAGCATCTCGTTTCCCAACTACACGACGCTGCTTCTTGGACTCGCGTTCCTGTTGATTGTCTACTTCATTCCGCGCGGTCTCATCGGGCTGATCGAGGATCTGGTCGAGAGGTCGCGCGCATGACGACCGGCTCCACCCTTCTCACCGTCAGGAACGTCACCAAGCGCTTCGGCGGTCTTGTCGCCGTCAACGACATGACCTTCGATGTGCAGGAGCACGAGGTCATGGGCATCATCGGCCCGAACGGCTCCGGCAAGACGACGATGATGAACCTGATCTCCGGCGCGCTGCCTGTCACAAGCGGCGCAATCGACATGCGCGGCCATCTGCTTTCGCAGGCGCCGGCCCACGAGATCGCGCGGCTTGGCGTCGCCCGCACGTTTCAGCTCGTCCGGGTGCTGTCGGGTCTGAGCGTCATCGAGAACGTGATGGCAGGCGCGGTGTTCGGTCACCGCCGCCGCTGGGGCAACGAGGCGCGCTTTTTCGCCGAAGCTTTACTTGAGCGCATCGGGCTCGGCGCACATCGGCATCAGCCAGTGTCCTCTTTGACCTACATAGATCAGAAGCGTCTGGAAATCGCCCGCGCGGTCGCCGGCGAACCTGCGGTCCTGCTGCTCGACGAATGGCTGGCGGGGCTTAACCCGACCGAATTGCAGATCGGCATGGACCTGGTCGCAAGCCTGCGCGAGGAAGGCCGCACCGTGATCCTGGTGGAGCACGTCATGGATGCGATCCGGTCATTGTGCGACCGCTGCGTGGTGATGAATTCCGGCAGCAAAATCGCCGAGGGCGCGCCAGACGAAGTGCTTTCCGACGCTGAAGTCATCCGCGCCTATCTGGGAGACGAGTGATGCTTGACGTCGGCAATGTTTCAGTCTCCTACGGCATGCACAGGGCTCTGTCCGAGGTTTCGATCGCGGTTGGCCAGAAGGAAATCGTCGTCATTCTCGGCGCCAACGGCGCGGGCAAGAGCACGCTTCTGAAATCCATCGCCGGCATGTGCGAGGGTTCGGTGGCCGGGCGCATCGCGCTTGACGGCGAGGACATCACGACCCTGGAGCCGCATGACATCGTGGACCGCGGCGTCGCTTTCGTTCCGGAGGGGCGCGGCATCTTCGGCGACCTGACGGTCGCGGAAAACCTGTTGCTCGGCGCCTATTCGCAACGGGCGCGAGAGAGGCAAGACGCCAACCTTTCCTGGATCTATTCGCTTTTTCCGAAACTGACCGAACGCCGAAACCAGGTTGCGCGGACCATGTCCGGCGGCGAACAGCAGATGGTAGCAATCGGCCGGGCGATGATGGCTGACCCGAAGATTCTCATGCTCGACGAACCGTCGCTGGGACTTTCTCCGCTGCTTTGCAAGGAACTGTTTCAGAGCCTCGCCCATATCAGCGACGCCGGAATGGGCGTGCTGCTTGTCGAGCAGAACGCCAAGCAGAGCCTGGCGATCGCCGACAGGGGCTACCTGATCGAAAATGGCGAGATAACGGGAAGCGGCGACGCCGCTTCGTTGCTGAACGATCCCGCCGTGCAGGCCGCCTATCTCGGCGCCGGAAGCACAAAGCCGCCGGGCGGCAGGCAGACAAGCACGCCGACCGCGCCAGCTGCTTCCGAAAAACATTTCATTCGGCCCGGCGGAGCAACCCACAACCCGGCCAACACGGATGCGCTGGCGGGCGAATCCATAACCAGCATGATATCAAGGGCTGCGGGATCAGCCCAGGGACGCTACACAGCCGCTAGACCTGTATCGAAACCCTCGACAGGTCAACCGCCTGCAGCGTCGCGTTCAGTGTCGATCGCCCCGGACGCAAGCGCGAAGCGCGACCCGGAGGTCGCCCGGATCATTGCTGAAATCGAACAGGCCGCGCGCACGGCAATGTCCGGCGGCGCAAACGCCGCCGACAGGAACTCACACAGAACGGAGGATGACCACGATGGCTCGTAATTTCGAAGGAATATACGCCGGCGGCGGATGGGTTGGGACCAGCTCGAAGTTCAAGGTCATGAACCCCGCCGACGGATCGGTGTGGGCGGAAGCGCCTGACGCCAGTCTCAGCGATGTGAGGCGCGCCATCCAGACGGCGCAGGACGCGTTCGAGGGCTGGGCCGCCCTGCCCCATACCGAGCGCGCCCTTTACATGCTCAAACTCGCCGACGAGTTTGAGAAACGAACGGACGATCTTGTCACGGCGCTTCAGGGCGAAGGCGGCGGATGGTTCGGCAAGGGCATGTTCGAAGCCCATTACGTGGTCGAGGTCTTCCGGGCCGCGGCTGCAATGAACTACCAGTCCATCGGCGAAATCCTGCCGTCCGAGCACAACAAGGTGTCGATGGTGGTTCGGCGTCCGATGGGCGTTGTCTCGGTCATCTCGCCCTGGAATTTCCCGGCGATCCTTTCGTCGCGAAGCTTCGCCATTCCGCTTGCCGCCGGCAACACGATCGTCCTGAAACCTTCGGAAGAAACGCCCTATAGCGGCGGACTGATCTTCGCCGAAGTGTGCGAGGCCGCCGGATTGCCGGACGGTGTGTTCAATGTCGTCACGTGTTCCCGGGACAATATCCAGGCGATTGGCGACGAACTGATCGAGAACCCGCTCATCAAGGGTATTTCCTTTACCGGGTCGACTGCGGTCGGCCGCATGGTCGCGGCGAAGGCCGGCGCTCATCTGAAAAAGGTCTGCGTCGAACTGGGCGGCAAGGATTCACTGATCGTCTGCGATGACACGGATCTGGAAAAAGCAGCCCAGCTCGCCAATTTCGGCAGCTTCATGCACCAGGGTCAGATCTGCATGAGCGTGGAAAAGGTCCTGGTGCAGGAGAAGGTCTATGACGCGTTCCTCAAGCTCTTCGTCGAGCGCGCCGCCAAGCTCAAGGTCGGCAATCCGCTCGACGACAACGCAAATGTCATCGGTCCGCTGATCAACGACAAGCAGGCGAACCAGGTTCGCGAACAGCTCGAAGACGCCGTGGCGCGCGGCGCCAAGGTGGAACTCGGCGGCGGCATCAACGGTCGTTTCGTAGAGCCGACGATCCTGACCGGCGTAACGCCGGACATGTTGATCTACCAGAGGGAGACCTTCGGCCCCGTTGTTCCGGTCATCCCGTTCAAGACGGATGACGAAGCGGTGGCGATCGCCAACGACACCGAGTACGGACTGTCGTCCGGCGTGCTGACAGCCAACGAAAGCCGAGGTCTCGCCATCGCCTCGGCGCTGGAAACCGGCATGTGCCACATCAATTGCACCTCTGTGAACGACGAGCCGCACATTCCCTTTGGCGGCGCGAAATCGTCGGGCGTCGGCCGGCATGGAGGCCGCTGGTCGAACGAAACCTTCACCGAAACACGCTGGATCACACTGGATCGCGGACAGCGTCCCATTCCGCCGGTGTTCTGAGGAGATACGAGATGAACACCTTCATCACCCTTGTCATACTTGCACTGATCGTCATCGCGATCGCCGTGGTTCTGATCGCCTATTTCTATCATCGCTCGACGCGCGAGGTCAGCCTGATCAGGACCGGCGTTGGCGGACGGCGGGTCGTGATGGACGGCGGCGTTATCGCCATTCCGTATTTTCAGGATATCGGCCGGGTCAACATGCAGACCTTGCGGCTCGATGTGCAACGCAACGGGAACCAGGCGCTGATCACAAGAGACAGGATGCGCGTGGACATCTCCGCGGAATTCTACGTTTCGGTGGAGCCGGAGGAAGAGGCCATCGCCAGAGCGTCGCAAACGCTAGGCAACAGGACCTTCGACGCCGACCGGCTGAAGGGTCTGATCGAAGGCAAGCTGGTCGATACGCTGAGATCAGAAGCCGCCAAGCGGACAATGGACGAACTGCACGAAAACCGTTCGGAATTCGCCGCAGCTGTGCGAGAGGCGCTGAAAGATACCCTTGCCCGCAACGGATTGTCGCTCGACAGCGTATCGCTCTCTGCGCTCGACCAGACGCCCTTCGCGTCGCTGGACGAGAACAACGCCTTCAACGCCGTCGGCATGCGCAGGCTCGCCGAAGTGATCGCGACGTCCAAGAAGGAACGCGCCGACATCGATACCGACGCGGACGTCGCCGTGCACCGGGCGGCGATGGAGTCTAGCAAGCGCAAGCTGCAGATCGACCTGGAGCGGCAGGCGGCCGAAATCGAGCAATCAAGGGAACTGGAAAGCCTGAGGGCCAGCCAGATCGCCGAGATCGCCGCAAGAAAGGCCGAGGGTGAGCGGGCGGCCAGCGAAGCCCGCATCCGGATGGAGCAGGAAATCCGCAAGGCCGACATCGCCCGCGAACAGGCCATCAAGGAGGCTGAACAGGACCGCGCCATCGCCAATGCGAAAAAGACGCAGGATGAGAGCAAGGCGATCGCCGCAGCGGATCTGGCGCGGGCGGCAGCCGTAGAGGCGGCCGAAGCCATTGCGACGGCGAGAGCGCTGGCTGAAGCGCAGCGTGCGAGCGACGTCGCCATGGTCGCGGCGCGTCGGGACCAGCAGGTCTCGCGGGAAGAACTGGTCTCGCGCGCGAAAGCCGAAGCCGAGGCGTCAATCGAACAGGCAAAGGCTGCGAAGCTGCGCATCGCGACAATGAAAGAGGAAATGACCGCCCGGGCAGAGGGCAACAGGGCCCTCAACGAGGCGGAAAACCTGCTGACCGCGGAAATCGCCGAATTGCGGACCAACCTCGCGCGCCTGGAAGCGCTGCCGGGAATTGTGGAACAGCTGGTCAAACCCGCCGAGAAAATCGAATCGATCAAGGTCCACCACGTGACCGGCGGTTACGGCTACGCCAGGATCAGGGACGAGAACGACAAATCGCCGGTCAACGCGACGATCGACTCGATACTCGACATGGCCGCTCAGCTTCCTTCATTGCGAAAGATCAGCCGGATCGTGGACGAGGACATCGAAAATCCGGCTTCAGCCAGCGAGCCGAAACCGGACAAAAATCAGGATTAACGATCGAACTAGAGACGGGCTGTGACGGGATAATTGTTGTTTGCGTGCCGCCACCGGGACCTTGTCTCGGTTGCGACGATCGGCGCATAGCGGTGGCGTCCACCACCGAATTCCATATCTTCTCGGGCCAAACGCATGCTTTCACGCAGCATCGTCACCGCAATAATGCAGCCTGCAAAAGATATAATACTTATCGTCAGGATAATAAGAACCATGATGCTCTCCCAATCGGGAAAAACCCGGAGCCTCCGTCTCAAGTTATCCAATAATCATATCGACGTTGCGTTCCATGTCCACAAAAAAATAGTTAATCCTTCGTGAATGATTAATACATACAACTCATACTCGCCAAGCCCAGTAAAGCCTGGGCGTCAAAGCGTATAGTTTGGCAACTATAGTTTCACTGCATAAAACATCGAAGAACCAGCATTCGCCCGACCCCGCGATCAGGCATTGTGCTTGAACTTGGTTCGATAATCGCCTACGCCACATCGCAACAAAAAGAAGGGTGGAGAAGTATGGCGCCGCAAGCAAAATCCGTCGCGGTCGGGAAGGTCACGTTCTCGAACAAGCTGCCTTTTGTCCTTATCGCCGGACCTTGTCAAATCGAAAACCGCGACCACGCCATGAAGATGGCGGAGGCCGTCGTCCGGATCACCGGCGATCTCGACATTCCGCTGGTCTTCAAATCATCATACGACAAGGCCAACCGCTCCTCCGTGGCGGGCGAGCGTGGCGTCGGCATTGATGAAGGCCTGAAGATCCTTGCCGAAATACGCGACAGTTTCGGATGTCCCGTCATTACCGATATCCACGAAAGTCCGCAGGCGGCGGTCGCCGGCGAGGTTGTCGACATTCTCCAGATACCGGCCTATCTCTGCCGCCAGACCGATCTGCTGCTGGCGGCCGGCGCCACCGGCAAGGCGATCAATGTCAAGAAGGGCCAGTTCCTGGCGCCCTGGGACATGGCGAATGTCGCGGCGAAAATCGCCTCGACCGGCAATGAACGCATTCTTCTGTGCGAACGCGGCGCAAGCTTCGGCTACAACACGCTGGTGACGGACTTCCGTTCGCTGCCGCAAATGGCCGAAACGGGGTATCCGGTGGTTTTCGACGCCACCCATTCGGTTCAGCGGCCCGGGGGCAAGGGCACGTCCTCGGGAGGCCAGCGCGAGTTCGCGCCGGTTCTGGCGCGCGCGGCTCTCGCGGTCGGTTGCGCGTCGGTTTTCATTGAAACCCATGACAATCCCGAGTCGGCGCCTTCGGACGGGCCGAACATGATTCCGCTTGAAGAAATGCCGGCGATGCTGTCGCGCCTGAAAGCGTTCGACGATCTCGCCAAGGGAGCGGCGTGATGCCTCCGCCTTCCGATCTCAAGGCGGAAATCCTGAAAGCCGCCCACACGTCGCTTAACGGCGTCACAGCCACCGTCGATATGATGGAGGGGCCGCTCGGAGAGGCCATTCTGCAAGCGATGGAACTGATCGCCTCCAAAAGAGGCCGCGTGATCGTGACCGGCGTCGGCAAGAGCGGTCATATCGGCGCGAAGGCCGCTGCGTCGCTCGCCTCGACCGGCACGCCGGCGCTCTTCGTGCACGCCACCGAAGCGAGCCACGGAGATCTCGGCATGATAACAGCCGACGACTGCGTGCTCGCCTTGTCATGGTCGGGCGAAACGCGGGAACTGTCGGATATCGTCTATCATGCGCGGCGCATGGACATACCACTGATCGCCGTCACGTCCAGAACGACCAGCACGCTGGCGAAGAACGCGACGATCACGCTCGAACTGCCACAGGTAGACGAAGCCTGCCCGCTGAAACTCGCCCCGACGACCTCAACCCTTATGCAGATGCTGGTGTGCGACACGCTTGCGATCGGCTTGCTGGTGCGCCGTGGCTTCACCGACCGGGACTTCAGGCATTTTCATCCCGGGGGAACGCTGGGCGCAAGTCTTACCCTGGTGCGCGACGCCATGCATAGCGGAGAACGGTTGCCGGTCGTGCGGTCCGGCACTGTGCTGATCGACGCCATTTCGGTGATATCGGACAAAGGTTTCGGCCTGACCGTGATAACCGATGAAAACGACAACATCCGCGGCATCATCACCGACGGCGACCTGCGGCGCCACGCTCATGTCGACGCCAAGTTGACACTCGTCGACGAGGTCATGACCGTGGGGGGACAAACCATCCAGCCCGACATGCTGCTCGCGACAGCCCTGAAGACCATTCAGGATCGCCGGATCGGCGCATTGGTCGTGGAAGAGGCCGGCAAACCGGTCGGCATTCTGCATGTCCTCGACATGCTGCGTATCGGCGCTGCCTGAGGAGGGAGATCATGCGCGCGGATGACCGCGCGCATGATTATAGAGTTTCAGGCGCGAATTTTGCGCAGGACGCCCCAAACCGCCGGTACGATTGCCGAGGCGAGCGCGACCTTGATCAGATCAGAAAGAACAAAAGGCGCAACGCCGAACTGCCAGGCCTTGTCTGCGCCAATCAGCACAGCCAGCCAGGCGAAGCCGAAAAGCATGATAGCTGCTTCGGCCGACAGGACGGCGCCGAACAGCTTGAATGGATTGCGGTCCCAACCACGATCCGCGGCCCAGCCGACGATGGCGGCGGCGACAACAAATCCAACGAGATATCCACCGGTCGATCCCATCATGTAGGCCAGCCCGATTCCCTTTTCAGGCGTCCCCTGGAAGACCGGCAGGCCGTACAGGCCTTCCGCCATGTAGAGAAGCAGTGTCGCAACGCCAAGACGCAAGCCGAAAGTCGCCGCGATCAGGAATATCGCAAGGGTCTGCATCGACAGGTCGACAGGCCCGAGAATAACCTTTGTCTTGGCTGATATCGCCAGTATGATCGTTCCTGTAACCACCAGAAAAGCGTACCAGGCATAGCGAAGCACCGGGTTATCGGAAGCCAGATTTACCGCGAGCGAACGCGTCGGCGCAGATGTCGACATATGCAATCTCCAGATTTTCAATTCCCGCAACAGACCCGAGGCAACCCCCGGTGGTCATGAAGCAGTTGTAGGTATATTGACTAACCTCAGACGTCGCAATACGCAGAAAGGACACTTAAGGCCTTGTCTTCACCCGATTTCAGCATGGTGTTCGAGCCCGCGCACGGAAGCGCGGTAGAGGTCGAACCGGGCGTCCAGAGAATTACCGCCCCCAACGCCGGTCCATTGACGTTTCATGGCACCAATTCCTACATCATTGGCCGAGATTCTGTCGCGGTCATAGACCCCGGACCACAGGACGACAATCATTTCGCGACCCTGATGAAAGCGCTCGAAGGGCGCGAAGTCACGCATATCTTCGTCAGCCACACCCACAGCGATCACTCGCCGCTCGCCAGACCGCTTGCCGAGAAAACGGGTGCGATAATTGTCGCCGAAGGTCCGCACCGCCCTGCCCGTTCCCTGCACATCGGCGAAACGAATCCACTCGAAGGCAGTTCGGACACGGATTTCCGGCCGGACATCGTCGCAAGCGACGGCGAGGTTGTTTCAGGAGAAGGCTGGGCCATGCGGGTGTTGCACACACCCGGCCACACCGCCAACCATGCGGCCTTCGCACTGGAGGGAACGGGCGCCGTGTTTTCGGCCGACCATGTCATGGCCTGGTCCACATCCATCGTGGCGCCGCCGGACGGCGCGATGGCGGACTACATGGCTTCGCTGGACAAGATGCTGCAGCGTGAAGATCGGATCTATTATCCCGGCCATGGCGGTCCGGTGACCGAACCTGCAAAATTCGTCCGCGCGCTGAAGAGCCATCGGCGGATGCGCGAATCAGCCCTGCTCGACCGGCTCTCCAAGGGCGACCGGACAATTCCCGACATGGTGAAATCGATCTACCGGGATACGGATCCGCGCCTTCACAAGGCTGCGGGACTGTCGTTGCTCGCGCATCTGGAAGACCTCGTTAACCGCCAGATCGTGCAAACGGAAGGTCCGCCTTCGATCGACGGGAGCTACAGACTGCGATGACGCGACAACGGGAAAAGCCTGTTCTATGTCTGACCTTCGACAATATGGGCGAGGCCCATAACGTCTTTCTCGAAAAATCCGCAACTCCGGATTTCGCCGACCCGGCGATACTGGTCGGTTACCCGAATATCCTGAACCTGCTTGCGAAATACGACCTTAAGGCGACCTTCTTCGTGGAAGGCTGGAGCGCACTGCATTACGGAGACGTCGTGGAATCAATCCAGCGGGGTGGTCATGAAATCGGACTGCACGGCTGGATACATGAGATTTTCGCCGATCTGCCGCAACGCACTGCGAGACAATTCGTCAATGACGGCGTGCAGACGTTGAAATTGCGCGGCGTCAGTCCGGCCGGTTTTCGGGCTCCGGGTGGAAAGATCGGCCCTTTCGGGTTGCAGATCCTCGCCGAAACCGGATTTTCCTATGACAGCAGCGTCGACACGGCGATGCCGGACGAAACCACGACTGACCCGGGAGACTATGCAGGAGACGGGCCGACGCGGTCTCCGGAAGGCCTGATCCGTATCCCCTGGCAATGGTTCATGATCGACGCAATCCATTACGTGCTGGCGGAAAACGGCCTGCGCAATCCCGACGATCTCGCCGCATTCTGGAGCATGGTTCTGCGCAACGTCGCCGACCGTCGCGGCTTCGTCACAATGATCAATCACGCCCATATCACCGGAGTGGACGCAGCGCGTCTGGCGGCGCTCGAGAAGGTGATCGCCCACGCGCTGGATCTCGGTTTCGAGATCATGCCCTGCAGGCAGGCAATTGACGGATATTGAATGCGAATCCTTGCATCGGCTCTTCAGGATGCAAGGCTGCGTTCTTATCTGACTGCAATTCCCAACAGCTCGGCGTCCAGCGCATTGAGAAAGCGCGTGATGATTTGCGCGTTCACACCGAAATCATGCGGGCCGAATCGCGAAACGGAACGCATATCGACGAAAGTTGTCTGGGCTTCCTCCGTCAACCTGATGCTGATGTCGCTTTCCATCCCCCAGACGAGCGTCCGGGTTTCAGCCTGGATAATGATTTCGGCGGTCTTGCCGGCCGCGCCCTCTAGCAGCAACTGAACGTCGAGCGGCCCGAGGATGAGAGCTTCGGTGGCTTCCTCCTCGTTCTGCGGCGCAGTGATTGAAGAAGGCTCCGCCGTCGACACCTCTATAATGCTGCCCGCGCCTTCGTCCAACTCTGCAACAGGTTCGGATTCTCCATCCGTCTCCGATGCGGGTTCTTCCGGCGCTGCGTCCGGTTCGGATTGCGGCTCAAGCGTCTCGACGATTTTCAGACCCTGGTTTTCCGCAACCAGGCGCACTGCCTGCAGAATACGGTCCACCGCTCCCTCGTAGCGTCGTCCGGTTACAAGCGGGTAGGCCTCCGCCTGCCCGGCGTATGGTTCAGCCGGCGTCATGAATTCCGCAATCAGCCACTCGCTTTCATGCGACACGGGTTGCAGGAAGCCTGGCGGTTCCTCGACATTGGTCGTGATGTCGTAGATCCGCGGCAGGGTAGAGGCCCGATAAAGCACCAGTCCCGAGGGGATAAGAACCGCCATCGCCATGAGCAGGCCCTTGAAAGCCGCCATGCCGCCAACCGCGCCGACCAGCCAGAGACGGAAAATTCCCCAGAGCGCCAGGAGCAGAGCAAGGAGTGCTATGACGCCGCTGAGCGCGAAAGTCGCCGCGAACGTGATCGCCTCCAGAAACCCGAAGCGATGCAGCACGGCTGTGAAAACGAAGAGCGCCAACGCGAATAGACCAAGGCGGCGGGACCATTGCGCGGCATGGGAAACGGATCGCTCGTAACGGACTTTCATGATGCAGACAGGATCGCTCTTACCGGCAAAACGCGCTTCCACCCGGCAGCGAGCGGAAATCGGGAATCTGAATAAAGCCTTGGCTGCTTCAAATCCAGCCGAGAATGCAAATTCCCTCGACACCGGCGGGCTAGACGCGATAGTGTCCCGGCACTTCCCATACGCGGCTCGATCCGTCATTTCCTCCGATTTCCCATGCAGGTATAACCATGAACAGCAATCCTCCCCTTACCAATGTTCAGGCTCGCGATCTGGATGCGATCCTGCATCCCTACACGCCGCTGCACACCCTGCCGCAAACGGGCGCGACAGTGATCGATCACGGCAAGGGCGTCTATGTCTACGATACCCAGGGCAACGAATATATCGAGGGCATGTCGGGTCTGTGGTGCGCCGGCCTTGGTTTCGGCAACGAGGAGATGGTCGAAGCGGCCACGCAACAGATGCGCTCGCTGCCCTATTATCACCTGTTCGGAGGAATGGGCATCGAGCCGGCGATCGAACTCGCCGAAAAACTGAAGGAACTCGCCCCGGTTCCGATCTCCAAGGTGTTTTTCACATCGTCCGGTTCGGAAGCGAACGACACCCAAGTGAAGCTTGCCTGGTACTACAATAATGCGCGCGGAAAACCGGAAAAGAAGAAGATCATTTCCCGGATCAAGGCCTATCACGGCGTCACCATCATGTCCGCCTCGCTGACCGGCCTGCCTTACAACCACAAGGGTTTCGACCTTCCGATCGACCGCGTCGTGCACACCGAGTGTCCGCATTACTACCGTTTCGGGCAGGACGGCGAATCCGAGGCCGACTTCGTGACGCGATTGGCCACGTCACTGCGCGAACTCATCGAACGCGAAGGACCGGACACCATCGCCGCGATGATCGCCGAGCCGGTGATGGGCGCCGGCGGCGTGATTGTGCCGCCGAAGGGTTATTTCGAGGCGATTCAGCCGATCCTGGATGAATACGACATTTACCTCATCGACGATGAAGTCATCAACGGCTTCGGCCGGACAGGCAACTGGTGGGGCTCGGAAACGCTCGGCATGACGCCGAAGACGATCTCGGCGGCCAAGCAGTTGACGTCGGCCTATGCCCCGCTTGGGGCCGTGATGCTGCCGGAAGACATCTATCAGGCGTTTGTCGACCATTCGCGACAGATCGGCACATTCGGTCACGGCTTCACCTATGGCGGTCATCCGCTCGGATGCGCGCTGGGCGTCAAGGCGATCGAGATTTATCAGAAGCTCGACATTCTCAGCCATGTCCGCAGCCTCATCCCGGTTTTCGAGGCGCGCATGAAGAAGATAGCGGACCACCCGATTGTCGGCGAAGCCCGTTACTGCGGTTTGATGGGAGGCGTGGAACTGGTTGCCGACAAGGCGACCAAGCAGCCTTTCGACGCTTCCGTCGGCATCGGTCCGAAGGCGGCGACGCTCGCCCGCCAGAACGGCGCGATCTTCCGGGCCATCGGCGATACGCTCGCGGTCTGTCCGCCGATGATTATCACGGCCGAAGAGCTGAACGCATTGTTCGACCGCATGGAGAAAGCCCTCGACGACACCGAGTTCCTGGCGAAAAAGGACAATCTTCGGGGATAAGGCACAGATCGGGCAGGTAAAGACCAAGGCCTGATCCGCCGTTCAACACCCTGAAGACAGCGCGCCCGCTTGCGGCTCGTTTGACAAATCGAACCGCAATCCCGATTGTCGCCATTTTCCTTCTGAGGAATGCGATATGGCGGACAAAATGTGGGGCGTCGTTCTAACGGGCCACGGTGGACCGGAAATGCTGGAATGGCGTGATGATCTCGCGGTTCCGGTTCCGGGCCAGAACGAGGTGCTGATTGAAGTCGGCGCGGCGGCAGTCAACAACACCGACATCAACACGCGCACGGCCTGGTATTCAAAAGGTGATGGAGACGCGGCCGATGCAACCTGGGCAGGCGCGCCGCTGGAGCTCCCACGCATTCAGGGCATCGACGCGTGCGGTCGGATTATCGCCGTTGGCGACGGCGTCGACACCGGTCGCATAGGCGAACGTGTGCTGGTCGAGCCATGTCTCGTTGAAGCGGCAGGCAAGCCGTTGGAGACGCCCTGGTATTTCGGCTCGGAATGTGACGGAGGCTTTTCCCAGTTTACAAAGGTGGCCGCACGCCATGCCCACAAGATCGACAGCGACCTGACGGATATCGAACTGGCGTCCTTCCCCTGTTCCTACTCGACCGCCGAAAACATGCTGACCCGCGCGGGCGTGAAGGAGGGAGAAAGCGTGCTTGTTACAGGCGCGTCGGGCGGCGTCGGATCAGCAGCCGTGCAACTGGCGAGCGCCCGAAATGCAAATGTCATCGCAGTCACCAGCCCGACGAAGGCGGAAGACCTGCTGAAACTTGGCGCTGCTAAGACGATCGGCCGGGACGAAGAACCCGCAACAGCATTGGGTCAGAGTTGTGTCGATGTCGTTGTCGATCTCGTGGCCGGACCCAATTTCCCGTGGCTGTTGGATATCCTGCGGCCTGGCGGCCGATACGCAGTCGCGGGAGCTATCGGCGGCCCTATTGTGGAACTCGACGTTCGCACGCTTTATCTCAAGGACCTCAGATTCTTTGGTTGCACCAAGCTTGAGCCAGAAGTCTTTGGCAATCTCGTCAAGCGTATCGAGCGCAAGGAGATCAGGCCGCTGGTCGCCGAAACCTATCCGCTTCGCGAAATCGCGGCCGCGCAGGACGCCTTCATGAAGAAGGGTCATGTCGGCAAAATCGTCCTGGAGGTAGCCTGATCTACCGGTTAAGTGCGCTAAGCGTCCTCTCCCTTCAGCGCCGCCTGGGCGGCGGCGAGGCGGGCGATAGGCACGCGGAAGGGCGAGCAGGAAACGTAGTCGAGCGCCAGTTCCTCGCAGAAGTGGATCGAGGTCGGATCGCCGCCATGCTCGCCGCAAATGCCGAGCTTTATGTCAGGGCGCCCGGCCCTGCCCTTTTCCGCCGCCATCCGGATCAACTGGCCGACGCCGGCGATGTCCAGCGAGATAAACGGGTCGCGTTCGATGATGCCTTTTTTCTGATAGGTCGACAGAAAGGACGATGCGTCGTCGCGTGAAATACCAAAAGTCGTCTGGGTCAGGTCATTGGTGCCGAAGGAAAAGAACTCGGCCGCCTCGGCTATCACGTCCGCGCGAATTGCAGCGCGCGGCAGCTCGATCATGGTGCCAATCAGATAGTCTATCTTCTGACCCGCTTCTTCCATGATGTCGTTGGCCACCTTCTCGATATGCTTTTTGACGTATTCGAGCTCTGTCATCATGCCGACAAGCGGGATCATGATTTCGGGCACCACATGTTCGCCCGTTTTCGCGCCGGCTTCGACGGCCGCCTCGAAGATCGCGCGCGCCTGCATTTCGGCGATTTCCGGATAGGACACCGCCAGACGGCAACCGCGATGGCCGAGCATCGGGTTGAATTCGTGCAGCGCCTCCAGCCGCTGGCGCAAAAGCTCCTCCTCGACCTTCATGGCCTCAGCGACCTCCGCGATTTCCTCGTCGGTCTTCGGCAAGAACTCGTGAAGCGGCGGATCGAGCAGCCGGATCGTGACAGGAAGCCCCTTCATGATCTCGAAAAGCTCCACGAAGTCCGCCCGCTGCATGGGCAGCAACTGCGCGAGCGCGGTCCTGCGCCCCTCCTCGTCTCCGGCCAGGATCATTTCACGCATCGCCACGATACGATCATCCTCAAAGAACATGTGTTCGGTGCGGCAAAGGCCGATACCCTCCGCGCCGAACTTGCGCGCCACATTGGCGTCGGCCGGCGTTTCGGCGTTGGTGCGGACTTTCATGCGCCGCGAGCCGTCCGCCCATTCCATGAGACGTCCGAAATCTCCCGACAGCTCCGGATGAAGCATCGGCACAGAGCCTCTGAGCACCTGTCCAGAGGATCCGTCGACGGTGATGATTTCGCCTTCCTTCAACGGGCCGGATTCAGTCAGCAGGAGCTTGCGACGAATATCGACGCGGATGTTGCCGGCGCCGGAAACACAAGGCTTTCCCATTCCGCGCGCGACAACGGCCGCGTGACTGGTCATGCCGCCGCGCGACGTGACGATTCCCTGCGCAGCGTGCATGCCGTGAATGTCTTCCGGGCTGGTTTCGACGCGCACGAGGATAACCTTTTTGCCTGCTTCCGACTTTTCGACCGCTTCATCGGGCGTGAAGACGATTTCGCCGGTGGCGGCGCCTGGCGACGCCGGCAGACCGCTGCCGATGACATCGCGCGAGACCGACGGGTCGATGGTCGGGTGCAGAAGCTGGTCGAGCGACGCCGGATCGATGCGGCCGATCGCCTCCTGTTTCGTGATCATGCCCGCTTCAGCCAGATCGACGGCGATCCTCAATCCGGCGCGGGCCGTGCGCTTGCCCGCACGCGTCTGCAGCATCCAGAGCTTGCCGTTCTCGATTGTGAATTCGAGATCCTGCATATCCTTGTAGTGGTTTTCGAGCCTGTTGCAGATGCCGAGAAACTCGGAGAACGCGTCCGGCATCAGTTTTTCCAGGGACGGCTTGTCGGAACCTGCCTCGATGCGCGCGGCTTCAGTGATATTCTGCGGCGTGCGGATGCCGGCTACGACGTCCTCTCCCTGGGCGTTGACCAGGAATTCGCCATAGAGGGTGTTCTCGCCGGTCGACGGATTGCGCGTGAAGGCCACGCCCGTGGCCGAACCATCGCCCAGATTGCCGAAAACCATCGCCTGCACATTGACCGCCGTGCCCCAACCGGACGGGATGTCGTGCAATTGCCTGTAGGTAACGGCGCGGGCGTTCGTCCAGCTTGAAAACACCGCGCCGATGGCGCCCCAGAGCTGTTGCTGGGGATCCTGCGGAAACGCTTGCCCAAGCTCTTCCTCGATAACCGACTTGTAGCGCGCGATCACCTGTTTCCACTCGTCGGCGGTCAGCTCGGTGTCGAGTTCGTGTCCGAAACGGGCCTTCTCGTCTTCCAGGATTTCCTCGAAGACTTCGTGGTCCAGCCCCATGACGACGTCGGAATACATCTGGATGAAGCGGCGGTAACTGTCATAGGCGAAGCGTTCGTCGCCAACGCCTTCGGCCAGCGCAAGCACCGACTCGTCGTTCAGTCCGAGATTGAGGACAGTGTCCATCATACCCGGCATAGAGGCGCGCGCGCCCGAACGCACGGAAAGCAGGAGAGGCCTCTTGGCGTCGGCGAAATCGCGCCCCGCCACTTTGCCGATATGCGCCAGCGCCGTGTTGACCTGTTCTGCGAGTTCGTCCGGATAGGCGCGCGCATTTCCGAGATACCAGTTGCACGCCTCGGTGGTAATGGTGAGGCCTGGAGGCACGGGCAGCCCCAAATTGCACATCTCGGCAAGATTGGCGCCTTTGCCGCCGAGAAGATCGCGCATGTCGGCCGTGCCTTCGGCCGTCCCATCCCCAAAAGTGTAGACCCATTTCGTCATGCGGCTTCTCCAGTTACTCCGACATTATGTCGGTGCGCCAATGACCTACATGACAAACAGGGTCGAATACCAGAGCGCGAAGCCGGACAATTTATATTTTATCGATTGAATTTGTGCATTGCGGCAATCAACTTGCGTCACGCATCTGTTCGGCGGTCTCCAGATCCACGGAAACCAGTTGCGATACGCCCTGTTCAGCCATTGTCACGCCAAAGAGCCGGTTCATGCGCGCCATGGTGATCGGATTGTGAGTAATGATGACGAAACGGGTTTCGGTGGTCGCCGCCATTTCGTCCATCAGATTGCAAAAACGCTCGACATTGTGATCGTCAAGGGGCGCATCCACCTCGTCGAGAACGCAGATCGGGGCCGGGTTTGTCAAAAAGACCGCGAAGATCAGCGCCATCGCTGTCAGCGCCTGTTCGCCGCCCGAAAGCAGCGTCATGGTCTGCGGCTTTTTTCCCGGCGGGCGAGCAAGGATTTCCAGTCCCGCTTCGAGAGGGTCTTCCGACTCGACGAGCTGCAGCTCCGCCGTGCCGCCGCCGAAGAGATGGGTAAACAGCCGCTTGAATTGCTCGTTGACCACATCGAAGGCTGCGAGAAGACGCTCCCGGCCTTCGCGGTTCAGGTTCTGTATCGCCTGACGCAACTTGCCGATCGCCTCGACTACATCGTCACGCTCGACAAGGATGGTCTGCAGCCTCTCCGACAGTTCCTGCTGTTCCTCTTCCGCTCTCAGATTGACCGCGCCCAGCCTCTCGCGCTCGATCTTCAGCCGCTCCAGCCGGCGATCGACCTGTTCGGGGTCCGGAAGATCCTCGTTAGCGGCCAGTCCCGTGTGGCGAATGGCTTCGTGCGGCGGACATTTCAGGGCTTCGTTGATACGGGTTTCGGAAGCCGAACGCTTTTCCTTCGCCGCGTTCAGCCGTTCTTCGGCGCGTCCGCGCTGCTCGCGGCCCTGTGACAGAAGCTCCAGCGCGCGCGAGGCTTCCTGATCGGCCTCGCGTTGATCATTCTCCGCGGCCGCCAGTATATCGGCGGCCTTCTTCCTCGACTCTTCGGCGTTGGTGAGTTCGTTCATCAGCCGACGACGCTGCTGCTCGAGTTCGTCAGGCGCATCGGAAAGCTTTTCGGCCTCTTCGGCCGTTTCCTTCAGCCGCTCTTTCAGCGTCGTGATGTGCTGCTCGGCGTTGGAGACGCGCCTGGTCCAGTTCTCGCGCTCTCCGGCGATCGCCCTGAGCCTGCGATCCCGGGCTTCTTTCTCGCGCTTCAGCCCTTCATACACAGCGCGGGCTTCCGCCATCGCGGAGCGATCGGCAGCGACATTCGCCCTCAACGATTCCAGACGGCTTTCGAGCGCGCCGAGATCGGGGGCGGACGCCAGCGCAAGCTCCGCTTCCTTGTAAGCGCCCTGCGCTTCCTCGAGCTGTGTGTCGATCTGCTTGCGGAGTTCGCTGAGGACAGTGCGGCGATTGGCGATTTCGCCTGTCGCCTTTTCCGCCGCCGAATGCGCCTCGCGCGCCAAGTTCAACTCGCGCTGTGCGCTGCGCAATTCCTCGCGCGTCTGACGCTGCTTCTCGCCGCCCGCCTTGAGCGCCTCTTCAGCCTGCTTCAACCCGTCCTCGGCCGCGCGCAGGGTTTTCGTCGCCTCGACGGCCTCGGCGTCGAGTTCGGCCAGCCGGTTCTTCTGTGCAAGCCTCTGAGCCGCTGCTGTAGGCGCATTTGCGGTGGCGACGAAACCATCCCAGCGCCAGAGCGATCCATCGACGCCCACAAGCGCCTGCCCTGTCTGCAACTGGCTCTGAAGCCGCGCGCCTTCTTCCGCAGTCTCGACGATTCCGATCTGCGCGAGCCGTCGCGCCAGCTCCTTCGGACCGCTCACGCGAGAGGCAAGCGACGGCGCGCCCGCAGGCAGAGAGGGATCGTTTCCGGCATCCGACACAAGCCCCCAATAGGCGGGGGCGGAGTTGTCCAGCGGCTGTTCGAGATCGTCGCCAAGGGCCGCGCCAAGAGCCGCCTCATAGCCTTTCTCGACCTTCATCTTGTCAACGACAGGCGGGAACAGATCATCATTGCCGCCGGCGTTCAGAATTTTCGAGATTGTGCGGGATTCGGTTTCAATCCGGTTCAGTTCCGAACGCGCTTCCTGCACCGGCTTGCGCAACTCCACTTCTGCGCGGCGCCCGGCCTCGATCGTCTCTTCAAGCTCGCCAAGCACCGCCTCAAGCGCGGCCACCTTTTCCTCGAATTCCTTCACGGCGTTCAGTTTGAGCGCTGGATCGGGCAGTCCAGCGATCTTTTCGCCGATCTCGTCAAGCTCACGCCTGGTTTCGGCCAGCTGTCTTTCAAACCGGTCACGACGTTCGCTCGCCTCCGCGAGCGCGCGTTCCGACTGGGTTCGCTGGGCGGCCGCCTCCGCCCGTTCGGAGGTCACCTGTCCAAGCGCCGCCTCACTGTTCGCCAGTGTCGCCTCGGTCTCCCTGAAACGCGCTTCCTTTTCCGTTTCGACTTCGCCGCCAGACTGATCGGCTTCCCGCAGCTCGTTTTCCTCGGAGGCCAGCTTTTGGAGGATGTCGGCGTTGTCGGCGACGAGCTGCTCCTCGCGCTCTATATCGGCGGAAAGCTGCGCCATGCGTCGTTCGATCTCGGACCGTCGGCCGGCCAACCGCTCGGCTTCTTCCTCGATCTGCGCGCGGGCGATCTGCAGCCGCTGCAAGGCGGCGGCGGCTTTTGCCTCATCTTCACGCAATTTTGGCAGCTTGTGGGCGTTGACCGCCTGATCCTTGGCGGCTTCCATCTGTTGTTGCGAACGTTCAGCAACAAGGCTGGTCGCCTGTGAGAGAGCGGATTCGGCTTCCGCCTCGGCGGCCTTCGCCTCCAGCCAGCGAATATGCAGGAGCGTCGCCTCGGCCTTGCGGACATCGGCGGAAAGGATCTTGAAACGGTTTGCCTGACGCGCCTGGCGCTTGAGACTTTCGATCTGGGTTTCGAGCTCGGAGGTCACGTCCTCGAGACGCTCCAGATTGGTCTCGGCCGCCCTCAGACGCAGTTCCGCCTCGTGCCGGCGTGAATGCAGGCCGGAAATGCCGGCCGCCTCTTCGAGCAACTGCCGCCGAGCCTGGGGTTTCGCCTGGATGAGCTCGCCGATCCGGCCCTGCCCGACCATGGAAGGGGAACGGGCGCCCGTTGAGGCGTCGGCAAACAGCAACTGCACGTCCTTGGCGCGGGCCTCCTTGCCGTTGATACGGTATACGGACCCGGATTCACGCTCGATGCGGCGCGTCACCTGGATCTCGTCCTCATCGTTGAAGGCGGCGGGCGCTGTGCGGTCAGCATTGTTGAGAAACAGCCCGACCTCGGCTGTGTTCCGCGAAGGGCGGTTGCCTGAGCCGGAGAAGATGACGTCGTCCATGCCGGACGCGCGCATGTTCTTGTAGGAGTTTTCGCCCATGACCCATCGCATCGCCTCGACGAGGTTGGACTTGCCACAGCCATTGGGACCGACAACGCCCGTCAGCCCCTTCTCAATGTGGAATTCCGTGGGATCGACGAAGGATTTGAAACCCAGCAGGCGAAGCCGGTCAAATTTCACGGGAGATCCTCCCGTGAAACGACGTCAGGAAGTATTTGCAGAAATACGCGACGCAATCTGCAGAATGGGAGGTGTCAAAGCATACTGTCGATAAGGGCCGACATCTGGTCAACTGACATGTTCCCCGAATACCGGTTTCCATTGATCAGGAAAGTCGGTGTGGATGTGACGCCAAATTCCTGAACAGCCTTGTTTTTTACTGTATTCACATCGTCTACAAGCTGCTGGTTCGTCAAGCAGGCCTCAAAGGTCTCCTGTGTAAAACCCGCAAGTTTGGCGATATTCAGCAGCGCGGTGCGCGCATCCTGGGCGCGCGCCCAGTTCTGCTGCTGCTGCATCAGAACCTCGACCATCGGGAAAAACTTGTCGTCGGGCGCGCACCGCGCCAGCATGATCGCCGCGGTCGCGCGCGGATCAAACGGGAATTCCCGCACGATGAACTGGATCTTGCCGCTGTCCGCATATTTTTCGATGATCGGCTTGAACGTGTTGTTGTGGAAGGCCGCGCAATGCGGACACGTCATCGACATGTATTCAACGATCTTGACCGGGGCGTCCGCGTCGCCGAGATACATTTCTTCCATCGGACCCGGCTCAAGGACAGCGTCCATATCGACGCTACCGTCCGATGACGGCAGATCGACCGAGCTACTGGTGCTTGCCTGGGCGACCTGAACGGTTTCTTCGGCGGAGGAGGCAGCTGATGTCTGCTTCGTCTCACCGTCGGAGATGGCGCCTGTGGTGATCGAATTGTCGGCGCTCATCTGCGATGTCGACGTAGCGGGCGCCATCGTCTCGGCGGTCTTGTTTCCGCCGCTGTCAGAGCATGCCGCAAGCGCGATCGCCAGAGCCGTTGCTCCAGCCAGTTTGGTCATGTTCCGGACAACGGTGTTCGCATTTGACGACATTTGTAATTTCCCTGATTTCCAGCCACTCGGAAGGGACACATATAGCCATAAATGCGGCAGAACAACCGTTTTGGGATCGATTCACAGACGTGTTATCGCCGCGGCGCGTCCGGCTGCGTCATTACCGCCTTGCCGAGCCTGTCCAGAGCCTGCCGCAGCCTGTCATCCTCGATCTGTTCGAGCATCCGATCGAGCCTGCCCTGCTGTTCGGGAGCCATTGGCCTGACTCGGGCCGCTCGGCGTGGCTGGGCCGACACGGGCTTCTGGACGATTTTTACCCTGTCGACTGCCGGAAATCCGAAAACCGCGTTGAGCCGCTGGATAAGCTGATCGGTTTCGTGCGCAAGAAAGAGAGCCCTGGCGCCTTCACAGGCGATCGTCAGCACGCCGGGGACGAATTGCTCGTCCGGCCCGCTCCTGCGCGGCCATTTGATGGCTTCCGGCCGGGTGCAATCGACATAGTCGGGTCCGACCACCTCGTCCCACATGCCGAGCAACATGGTGTTGATGCCGGCGCGTTTCGCCAGAACGGGATCAATCAGCGCATTGGCGATTTCGCTGATCTGCTTCGTGCCGGCGTTCTTGACCATTCGTGCGCAACCGAGTTTTCCACCACACGGCATTGAAAATGCCTTGACGCACTCTACAAGTCGAATGGACCCACTGCAATGCCGGCGGCTTCCATGAACCACTCTACCACGGCGCACGCCGAAACTCTCCTCAACTGGTATGACAAGCATCACCGCAGCCTTCCGTGGCGGGTTTCGCCGCAGGACAGGAACCGCGGAGAACGGCCCGATCCCTATCGAATATGGCTGTCGGAGATCATGTTGCAACAAACGACCGTGCAGGCGGTCAAACCCTATTTTGCGGATTTTCTGAAGCGCTGGCCGACGATCTCCGAGCTTGCCGCGGCCAGTGAAGAGGATGTTTTGAAGGCATGGGCCGGCCTCGGTTATTATAGTCGCGCGAGAAACCTGAAGAAATGCGCCGACACCATCATGCGCGACCATGGCGGCCGGTTTCCGCAGACGACCGAGGCGCTCAAGAATCTGCCAGGCATCGGCGACTATACGGCGGCGGCGATCGCGGCCATTGCTTTCGACAGCCATGCGGCCGTTGTCGACGGCAATATCGAGCGGGTGATTTCACGCCTCAACGCCATCGACACGCCCCTGCCGGCCGCGAAAACCGAAATCAAGGCGATCGTTCACGATATGACGCCGGAGGAGCGGCCGGGCGATTTCGCCCAAGCCCTCATGGACCTCGGCGCCAGGCTGTGCACGCCGAAACGACCGGCCTGTGCGCTCTGCCCTTTCAATTCCGACTGCGAGGCGCTCGCCTCTTCCGACCCGGAGCTTTATCCCGTCAAACCCGCGAAAAAGGCAAAACCTGTGCGTCGCGGCGCGGCCTTCGTCGCTGTTGACAGCGCTGGCGCCATTTTGTTGCGAAGGCGGCCGGACAGCGGTCTGCTTGCGGGCATGAGCGAGGTTCCGACTACGGACTGGACCGCAAGGAGAGACGGCGCCACCGGCCCGCAAGCCGCGCCGTTTTCCGCCGACTGGCAGGCGAAAGGCAGTATCAAGCATGTTTTCACACATTTCGAATTGCGACTTGACGTCTATCGCGCGGACGTCAAGGCGAACCCTCCGCTTGAAAGCGCTTGGTGGTCTCCGCCCGGAGAAATCGACGGCGAAGCGTTGCCAACGGTCATGAAAAAGGCGATAGCGGCTGCTATCTCCTGAAATCTCGTGAAGCCTACGGAAGGATTATCGTCTTATGAACGATCCGGTTCGCCACATTGTCTTCGATATCGGCAAGGTGCTGCTCCACTACGACCCGCACATCCCCTTCAGCCGGATCATCCCCGACGAGACGGAAAGACAGTGGTTTTTCGACAATGTCTGCACCCATGACTGGAACATCGAGCAGGATCGCGGGCGAAGCTGGGAAGAGGCTGAAGCGCATCTGATCGCCGAACACCCTGACCACGAGGAACGCATCCGGGCGTTCCGGCTGAACTGGCACGAGATGGTGCCGCACGCCTATGACGACAGCGTCGATGTCATGCGAAGCCTGATGAGCAACGGCTACGACGTGACAATGCTGACCAATTTCGCCTCCGACACGTTCCGGGAGGCCCAGGAGCGCTTCACCTTTCTCAAGGAACCGCGCGGCGTGACCGTGTCAGGCGATATCGGTCTGATCAAACCGGATGTCGCAATCTACGAAAGCCATGTGGAAAACTTCGACCTCGATCCGGCGAACAGCCTGTTCATCGATGACAGCCACCCCAACGTCGAAGGCGCGCGCGCAGCCGGCTGGAAAGCTATTCACTTCAAAAGCGCGCCCGACTTGCTCGCCGAACTCGAAAAATACGGCGTGAAGGTTTGAACACGGATTTCAGACGCCGGCCTTCGCCATCTCTTGACGGATGACCTTGCGCAGATTGTCGATCGGCGCCAGTTCACGGCCGTCGGGATAGTGCCAGAAGGTCCAGCCGTTGCAGGCGTCGAGGCCCTGCACCTGGGCGCCGACACGATGGATCGACCCCGACATGTCGCCGCTGACCAGCGTTCCGTCGGCCCTGACAGTGGCGCTGTGGCGTCCTTTCGCACATTGCAGGGTTGCGCCAGGCTGGATGTGACCAGCTTCGACCAGAACGCTGAACGCAACGCGCGGCTCCGCCTTCTTGCCGGTCATGACGGTCAATTCGGCGTTGCCCAGCGGCGTGACCTCCGCAATTCGGCGCGTTGCGGCGTCGATGTAGTCCTGTTCGCGTTCTATGCCGACGAAGGTACGGCCGAGGCGCTTGGCCACCGCGCCTGTCGTGCCGGATCCGAAGAAGGGATCGAGAACCACGTCGCCGGGCTTCGACGATGACATCAGAACGCGGGCGAGAAGCGCTTCAGGCTTCTGGGTGGGGTGCAGTTTCTTGCCGTCCTCACCCTTCAGCCGCTCGCCGCCGCTGCAGATCGGGAAAAGCCAGTCGGACCGCATCTGAACGTCTTCGTTGGCGGCCTTCATGGCTTCGTAGTTGAAAGTGTAGTTGCGGGCCGAACTGTCACGGCTCGCCCAAATCATGGTTTCGTGCGCATTCTGGAACCGGCGGCCGCGGAAATTCGGCATCGGATTGGTCTTGCGCCAGACAATGTCGTTGAGGATCCAGAAATTCAGGTCCTGCAAAATCGCGCCGACGCGGAAGATGTTGTGGTAGGAGCCGATGACCCATATCGTCCCGCTCGGCTTCAGGACACGCCTGCAGGCAAGCAGCCATGCGCGCGTGAAAGCGTCATAGGCCGCGAAGGAATCGAACCTGTCCCAGGCGTTAGTCACCGCGTCGACCCTGGACTGGTCGGGCCTGTGGAGATCGCCGCCGAGCTGCAAATTGTAGGGCGGGTCTGCGAAGATCACATCCACGGAATGTTCCGGCAGCGCCTCGAGCGCAGCAACGCAATCGCCTTTGATGATGGAATTCAGGAAAAAGCCGGAGTCGGAACCGCCGGCGAGCTCTGCAGGAGAAAGTACAAACATGGACACCCGAATACGCTTACTCGTTGAACTGGCGACATGTTCGCCCAATATGGTTATCAAATAGAAAACGCCGCGCGCGTAGCGCCGGCTCTCATGAATTCGCCGGCGTTGTCGCGGCCACGACAATGGTGTAATCCCCGGGCGCCGCACCATTCCGGACTCCCCACCGGAACAAAAGCCAACAAGCAGCGGGAAAATAAATGGCAGGTTTTGACCTCATCGTCTTTGATTGCGACGGCGTCCTCGTGGATTCAGAAATTATCGCCGCGCAGGTGGACGCCAAACTGCTGACCGAGGCCGGATACCCGATCGACGCGGCGACGGTTGCGGAACGGTTTTCCGGGATGACCTGGAAAGACATCCTGTTGACCGTCGAGGCGGAAGCCGACATTCCGCTGCAGGCCTCGCTTCTGGAAGCCTCCGAGACGATCCTCGACAAGAAACTGGCGCGGGACGTCAAGCCGATCGCCGGCGTAAAATTCGCCGCCCTGAAAACCGGCCTGCCCCGCTGCGTCTGTTCCAACTCGTCGCCGAAGAGAATCAGGGCAATGCTGAAGCGCACCGGCGACCTGGGGCTGTTCGAACCGAATATATTTTCATCGCGCGAGGTTGGCGAAAAGCGGCCCAAGCCCGCGCCCGACGTCTTTCTGCATGCCGCGGAAACCATGAATGTGCGCCCGGTCAACGCGATCGTGGTCGAAGATTCCGCACATGGCGTCGCCGGGGCGAAAGCCGCAGGCATGCGGGTTGTCGGGTTTACCGGGGCCTCGCACAGCTATCCCTCGCATGCAGACACCCTGACGGCGGCCGGCGCGGAAACGGTGATCAACCGACTGGTCGATCTTCCGGCCGTGGTTGAAGCATTGTCCGGATGGTCAGATACATTCTGATCCATTCCACCAATATTTCACGAGTTTTATATTGCGTTGCGATGTTAATTTGGCAATTATCGGTTGTATAGATAGAGACAATTTTCGGGAGTTCTTTATTGTGCGCCTACTAGTTTGTGCTGTTTCGCTTGTTGGCCTGTTGTTCTGGCCGCTCACTGCTTCCGCCGGAACCACAGGATGGATCGATTTCAACAACGAGAGAGAACTCAGAGCGGCGCTGGCTGCAGCCAAGCATAATTTCGGAGTGTACGAAACCTACAAGTCAATTCAGTGCAAACAGGAAAATGGCAAGGTCTACGTCAAGGTCAATTACAACATGGTGATGTCCGGCGGATTCTATGGAGTCATGATCGATTCCAAGCAGAAAGTCGATGCATGGATTTCAGAACCGGAACAGAAACGGTTGAAGATCCGGTACCGCTCGCGATCCAACGTCAAGACGAAGAATGGCACTCTATCCTGTGTCATCTGGTTCAGACCTGCTGACTGAATATTGAGCGCCATTCATTACATTTCGAAGGATACTGTCATGCTTAGACTGCTGATTTTCGGACTGCTCGCCGCTGCCCTGCTTCCCGCGTCAGCCCTGGCGAAATCGACAGGCTGGATCGACCTGACGAACAAGAAGCAGATTCGCGAATTCAACGCGCTGATAAACCGCGGCAAGGGACAGGGACTGGTCTACAAAAAAATCGAATGCAAACTGGAAAACAGTCGACCCTATGCGAAAATTGAGTATGGGAGCACAGGCACGCAGAGCATTTATTACATCTACACCGACTTCTGGAAAAACATCGAACCGGAGTACAAGAAGTACAAGCGCCGCGGCGCCATCGTTGTCAGCCGCTCCGATATCGAAACCAATAAGGGGCTGTTCACCTGCATTATATGGCGGAAATGGTATTAAGGCGGCCTCTCCCGGCGGGAATGATCACGCGTTGTTTTCTCGGAATTCTGACGCTAACGCTGACCTCCGGCGCCGCCCTGGCCGACGGTTTCGGCTTCATGACGCCGTCAGGAAATATCTATTGCAACGGCTATGTAAGCGGCGGCGGTGCCATCGGCTGCACGATCGTTTCCAGAAGCGGTGAATTCGCACTGCCGAAACCGGCGTCATGCGCCGGCGTCTGGGGCCATGAATTCACGCTTGAAGGGTCTGGTCCCGCGTGTATGACATGCGGAGAAGCGCCCAAGGGCGTCGATTATTCCGACATCGCTGATTACGGCGCTTCCGCTGACTTCGGCGATATCACCTGTACGTCGGAACGCACCGGTCTGACTTGCCGCAACAAAACCGGTCGCGGATTTTTTCTCTCACGACGCAAGCAGGAAATCTGGTGAGATCGGCAAGACGCCACAAGATCAGCTCCGTTTGGGAGGCCCTTCGTCGAAACCGACAAAGACGCGGACAGACCGCGAAGCGCTGATCGGGATATTAATGTTGGAATCGTTGAACAGGAACTGCGCAGTCGGCGCGCCTTCCGGCAGCGAGGTTTCGAACTGCGTGAGCTCCGAATAGATCACGTTGTTTGTACCGTTTTCGACGACGGCGACGCGGATCGGCATCTTGACGACGCCTGCTCCACCGGCCGGGCCGGCGGCCACATGGCCAGCCGCGACGACGGTGATGTTCATTTGGCTGCCGGTGATCGAGCACTGACGCGTCGTGTCAGTGATCGACGCCTGGTAGACGATCTTCTGCGGATCATCCTCACCGCCCCGGGCGTATCTGCGGATATAGGCGGTGCCGTCCCTCAGCTGCACGCTGGGACAACCGCCCTGGACGACCTTTGCTCCAAGTTTTTCGTCAATGGCGCCGGCGCCGCCGGTATTGCCGGAGGTGTTGCACCCCGCGACGAGAGCCATAAGCGAAACCAATGCGAAACCGCGAACAGACTGTAATGACACCATAATCGACTTTCACTTCCCCCGACCGGACAGATGATAACCAACAAGATGGTCCAATTTGTGGTGCGGGCCTTTTACGTAATCTTGCGATGTTCTATACCAGCGCCACGCTGCACCACAACACCTTCCGACCGAAATGCCGGATGAATCCATACAGGTAAACGAGCTTGCAATATATATCGACCAGGGGCGATGCTCCGGCCCTCGGCTTCAACGACGCGCTCCTCGCAGGGCTTGCCCGCGACGGCGGTCTTTACGTGCCTGAAAGCTGGCCAGAGCTTTCAAAACGGGAGATTCGCAAACTGCGCGGCAAGAGCTACCAGGAGATCGCGTTCGAGATTCTCCTGCCCTTCGTCGAGGGCGACATCGAGCCGGATGCGTTCCGTTCCATGATCGATGGGGCCTATGCGACATTCCGTCACCCGGCGGTGGCGCCGCTCGTCCAGTCTGGCCCGAACAGTTTCGTCATGGAGCTCTTTCACGGACCGACGCTTGCCTTCAAGGACATCGCCATGCAGTTGCTTGCGCGGCTGATGGACAACGCGCTTCAGGAGCGCGGCGACAAGGCCACGATCGTGGGCGCAACGTCCGGCGACACCGGAGGCGCCGCGATCGAGGCGTTCGCCGGTCGCGACAACACCGATATCTTCATCCTGTTTCCGCACGGACGGGTTTCGCCGGTGCAGCAACGGCAGATGACGACCTCCGGCGAGAGCAATGTTCACGCCCTGTCGATCGACGGCACGTTCGACGATTGCCAGAATCTGGTGAAGGCGATGTTCAACGACATGCGTTTTCGCGACAGCATGAAGGTTTCAGGCGTGAACTCGATCAACTGGGCGCGCATCATGGCCCAGATTGTTTACTACTTCACCACGGCGATCAGCCTGGGCGCCCCGGACCGCAAGGTTTCGTTCACGGTTCCGACCGGCAACTTCGGCGACATTTTCGCCGGATATTGCGCCAAGCGCATGGGACTTCCAATCGCCAAGCTGGTCATTGCGACCAATGAGAACGACATCCTTGCGCGGGCGCTCAGGACCGGGCGCTACGAAACCCGCGGCGTCGTACACACAACATCGCCTTCGATGGATATCCAGATATCATCCAATTTCGAAAGGCTGCTTTTCGATGCATTCGGGCGCGACGCACAGAGCGTGAAACAGGCCATGGCGGGACTGACCCAGTCCGGCGCCTTTACCATCGGGGCCGATGCTCTGAAGCGCATCCGCAAGGATTTCTCCGCAGGCAAGGCGACCCGAAAGCAGGTGGCGGCGATCATCCGCTCGACAATGGAGGAAAGCGGCTATCTGCTCGATCCGCATTCGGCGGCCGGTGTGCACGTCTCACATCGTTTCGAAAAGCCCAACGCGCCCATGATTACGCTGGCGACAGCCCATCCGGCCAAGTTTCCCGACGCAGTAATTTCGGCTTGCGGTATTGACCCGGCCCTTCCTTCGTGGCTCTCTGACCTGATGCATCGGGAGGAGAAATTCGAAAGGTTGCAGCCAGATCTCGAAGCGGTCGAGAGCTACATTGCCCGAAATGCCCGCGCTGCCCGTTGAAGAACGCGGAACATAGTATGTCAGTTGAGTGTACCCGGCTCGCGAACGGGATGACGGTCGTTACCGAACACATGCCCCACCTGGAAAGCGCCGCTCTCGGAGTGTGGCTGAACGCCGGCTCGCGCGACGAACGCCAGGGCGAGCATGGCATAGCCCATCTGCTGGAGCACATGGCCTTCAAGGGCACGCATACGCGCACCGCCAGACAGATCGCCGAGGAAATAGAGAATGTCGGCGGAGAGGTGAACGCCTCCACATCGGTGGAGACGACCGCCTATTATGCGAGAATCCTCAAGGACAATGTGCCGCTCGCCATCGACATCCTGTCGGACATCCTGACGGACTCGGTGTTCGACTCGGTTGAACTGGAGCGTGAGAAACACGTCATCCTGCAGGAAATCGGCGCGGCCACCGACACGCCCGACGACGTCGTTTTCGACCATTTTTCGGAAACCGCCTTTCGCGACCAGACCATCGGCAGGCCGATCCTGGGGACGCCGGACACCGTCAACTCGTTCACTTCCGACCAGATCAGAACCTACCTCAGGCGCAATTACACCGCCGACAAGATGATCCTTGTCGCCGCCGGAGCTGTTGATCACGATGCGATCGTGAAACTGGCCGAAGACCGCTTTGGGTCGATCGCGTCCTCGTCGACCGAAACGCCGGAGAAGGTCGAAGCGAAATATACCGGCGGCGAATACCGGGAAACCCGGAAGCTCATGGATGCGCAGCTGCTGATTGGCTTCGAGGGGCGCGCCTACCACGCGAAAGATTTCTACGCCTCGAACGTACTGGCCAATCTCATCGGCGGCGGCATGTCGTCCCGGCTGTTCCAGGAAGTCCGCGAACATCGCGGTCTTTGCTATTCGATCTATGCGCTGCATTGGGGATTTTCAGACACAGGCGTGTTCGCCGTGCACGCGGCGACCGGCGAAGAGGACATTCCCGAACTCGTTCCGGTCATCCTTGACGAAATGCGCAAGGTCGCCGACAGGATCGACGAACCGGAAATCGAAAGAGCCCGGGCGCAATTCCGGTCCGGCCTGCTGATGGCGCAGGAAAGTCCCGCGGCGCGCGCAAGCCAGATCGCCCGGCAGATGCTGTTGTTCGGCCGCCCCATCCCCAACGAGGAACTGATGGAGCGGCTGGAGAACATAACGACACAGAGACTGACCGACCTGGCGGCGCGCCTGTTTTTCGATTCACCGCTGACGCTCTCGGCCGTCGGGCCTCTCGACCGGCTGATGTCCATGGAAGAAATTTCGGGCAGCCTGTCCACCGCTCAGGGTTTGCCCCGTTCTGCTCTCGGATAGCTCTCCGGATATCCAGGTGATATGCGCATATTCAACCGGTTCGCCACTACGCCGCACATCGGCGGAAACGGGTTTTTCCTGCGCCGTCCCGAAGGACGCGACTATCGCGCCTGGTACGAACTCAGAAGCAACAGCCGCTCCTTTCTCGAACCCTGGGAGCCAAACTGGGCGCTGGACTACTTGTCCCGGCGCTCCTACCTGGGTTTGGTGCGCCGCTACAGGGCCGATTTCGCTGAAGGCCGGGCCGTGCCATTGTTCCTTTTCCGGACAGAAGACAACGCTCTGCTGGGAGGTCTCAACATTGGCAACATTCGCGGCGGCGCGGTGCAAAGCTGCATGATCGGCTACTGGATGGGCGAGGAGCACTCCGGACAAGGCTGGATGTTGAAGGCTATCGAAGCCGTGCAACCCTATATCTTCGAGACACTGCGGTTGCACAGAATTGAAGCTGCCTGTATTCCGGAAAACACACGATCCGTGAAACTCCTTGAAAAGGCCGGCTTTCAGTATGAAGGCTTTTTGAGGGGATATTTGAAAATCAATGGCAGATGGCGAGATCATAGTCTATATGCTCTGTTGGCTGAAGACAGGTTCGGCGAGCGAAACGGCAAGCGGGTTGACCGGCGTTCATGTGGGAACGCAGACCTCGGCGCGCCGTAACGACATGCGGCGGAAACGATCTTCGCAAAGGATAGGCGTTCCTTCATTGGCAGCCGATCCTGGGCACTGCAGGAATGGCGGCGTATCACCGGCTTTTTCGCCGGCAATATGCAATTGGGCGAGCTTTGAGGGATCATTTCGATTTGAAAGTGTCTCGCGCTAGATGCAAAACAGAATTTTAGTTCATCTGATTAGTTATTTCAGAACCTGCGCGGCGTTCTGTCTGAACGCGGCAGCGGCGTTTGTTTGCGTGCTGACGCTGGCCGTGGCCGTACAGGCGGCGGAGCCAGTCAAGATCTCCAGGGACGACAACGCGCTCGACCTGACGACCACGACCGAGATCTTCTCCGAACAGGGCAGCGCATTTCAGACACAAACCG
This sequence comes from Flavimaribacter sediminis, assembly GCF_019492055.1. Taxonomy (GTDB): domain Bacteria; phylum Pseudomonadota; class Alphaproteobacteria; order Rhizobiales; family Rhizobiaceae; genus Flavimaribacter; species Flavimaribacter sediminis. Next base: position 290,403 of record NZ_JAICBX010000005.1, read on the forward strand.
CGCCTGACGCCGACGGCATCGTGCGACGCATCGAGGTTCGGGCCAGTTCCGACAATCACTCCGGCGACTGGGCCGTCTTTTCACTCGCCAACGTCACCGACGAACAAATCGACAGGCTGATCGTCGCGCCGCATTTCAGGCTTGTCGGCTCCGGGCTCTTCTGGCCGGACCTCGGCTCCAACAGGATCACATCGATTACGCCAAGCGAGGGATTCGCGCTTGACCGCGAGCAGAGCGACGAGGCGGACATATTCCGGCTGACGCTCAACCCCGGTTCGATCATCACATTCGTCGCGGAAATGGCTTCGCCGAAACTGCCGCAGCTGTATCTCTGGGAGCCGGAAGCCTACAAGGACACCATCAATTCCTTCACGCTCTATCGAGGCATCGTATTGGGGATCGCCGGTCTTCTCGCCGTTTTCCTGACCATCCTTTTTGTCGTGAAGGGCACATCCGTATTGCCTGCGACCGCAGCGCTCGCCTGGGCGGTGCTCGCCTATATTTGCGTGGATTTCGGGTTTCTGGCGAAACTCGTGAGCACGACCCCCACGGATGAGCGCATATGGCGCGCCGGCACGGAGATAACGCTTGCGGCAGGTCTGGTGATCTTTCTCTTCACCTATCTCAATCTCAATCGCTGGCACGCCAATTTGAGCTTTGCGACGCTGACCTGGATCGTCGGGCTCGGCATTCTTTCCGGCGTCGCGATTTACGATCCTTCGATCGCCGCCGGAATCGCCCGGTTCTCCTTCGCCGCCACAGTGATCGCGGGCACCGCCCTTATCGCGTATCTGTGCCTCAACCGCTACGACCGCGCCATCATGCTGATCCCCACCTGGGTCTTGATCATATGCTGGCTGTTCGGTGCGTGGCTGACGGTCACCGGCCAGCTGGCCAATGACATCGTGCAGCCTGCGCTTGGCGGCGGGCTGGTGCTGATCGTGCTTCTCATCGGCTTTACAGTGATGCAGCACGCTTTCGCCGGCGGGGTGCACCAGCAAGGACTGTTCAGTGATCTCGAACGCCAGTCGCTGGCGTTGACCGGTTCTGGCGATATCGTGTGGGACTGGGACGTTTCGCGCGACAGGATCGTCACCATGCCGGATGTAAGCTGGCAACTCGGCATGACGCCCGGCAGCCTTTTCGGCCCGGCCAGAAACTGGCTGCCGCGCATCCACCCGGACGACCGTGACCGTTTCCGCACCACGCTCGACGTCGTGCTCGAGCATCGGCGCGGACGGATCAACCACCAGTTTCGCATACGGGCGGAGGACGGGCACTATCACTGGCTGACCCTGCGCGCGCGACCTGTCGTTGGCTCGGACGGCGAAGTAATTCGTTGCGTGGGCACTTTGATCGACGTCACGGAACAAAAGAGTTCGGAAGAGCGACTGCTGCACGACGCCGTGCACGACAACCTGACCGGTTTGCCGAACCGCGAATTATTCGTCGACCGGCTGGACGCCATTATCGCTCTGGCGAGCGCCGAAGACAGCGTCAGACCGACGATTTTCGCCATCGACATCGACCGGTTCAAGCAGGTCAACGATGAACTTGGCATTTCCGCCGGGGACACGATTTTGCTGACGATCGCCCGACGCCTGAAGCGGCTGTTGAAACCGCACGACACGCTTGCGCGCATCAGCGGCGACCAGTTTGGCCTGATCCTGCTGTCCGAACAGGACCCGGCCAAGGTCGCGGCCTTTGCGGAAGGCATAAACAAGGCGATCATGGTGCCGATCAATTTTAGTCAGAAGGAAATCATCCTGACGACCTCGATCGGCCTCGTGACATGGGTCGACGAGAAGTCCTCTCCGCAGGATCTGGTCAAGGACGCGGAACTGGCCATGTACCAGGCCAAACGCGCCGGCGGGAACCGGATCGAACCCTTCCGTCCGGCTTTCCGAAACGCCGGCACCGACAAGCTGCAAATCGAATCCGACCTGAGACGGGCGCTCGAGCGCAAGGAAATCTCGATGGTCTACCAGCCCATCGTCGATATCGAGAGCCACGACATCGCAGGTTTCGAGGCGCTGATGCGCTGGGAGCACCCGCGCCGCGGCAGCATTCCGCCCAGCGAGTTCATTCCGATTGCAGAGAATTCCGATCTGATCAACCGCCTCGGGATGTTCGCGTTGCAGAAGGCCTGCGAGGATTTCGGGGAGTGGCAAAGGGCGATTGGAGAACTCCCGCTGTTCGTTTCGGTCAATCTTTCAAGCAACCAGTTGCTGCGCAACGAACTCTATACCGATGTGCGCTCGGTGCTTACCAAGACCGGATGCCAACCCGGCAACATCAAGCTGGAACTGACAGAAACCGTCGTGATGCAAAATCCTGAACAGGCGGCGCGAATTCTGGAGCGTCTCAAGCAGCTCGGCATTCGGCTTGCTCTTGACGACTTCGGCACCGGTCATTCCTCCTTGTCATATCTGACGCGGTTTCCCTTCGACACGATCAAACTCGATCAGTCACTGGTTCGCAGCCCGAACGACAAACAGTTCGTGCTGCTGCGCTCGATCATCGCGATGGCGCAGGATCTTGAAATGAGCATCGTCGCCGAAGGCATCGAAACCACGGAGGACGCCGACGAACTGGCTGAAATGGGCTGCGACTACGCGCAGAGCTTTATCTTCGGACCACCCATCGAAAAGGACTCCGTAATCAAGCTGCTGCGCGAACACTTCACGCTTACCTGATTCAAATTGAAGGTGGAAAAAGCCTCAGGCCTGACCGCACTCGCTTGAAAGCATGACCGGATCTATGCCGAGACAGGCAAAGGCCTGGTCGTATTTGTCGTCGATGGCTTCGCCGAAAATGAAATCGGCGGTGGCCGGACAGGTTAGCCAGCCATTGGCGCTGATCTCGTTTTCGAGTTGCCCCGCGCCCCAGCCCGAATAGCCCATCATGACGATCGCCTGTTCGGGTCCGCGGTTTTCGCTGATCGCGCGCAGGATGTCGGTGGTTGCAGTCACGCACAGATTTTCGGCAACAACCATCGTGGATTGGCTGGTGTAATTGTCGGAGTGGAGGACAAACCCCCTGCCCGTATCGACCGGCCCGCCATTCTGCACCCGCATTCGCTGCGCCCGGTCTGGCAGGGTGATCGCTTCCTTCTCGTCTATGAGTTCCAGTTGGAGGAGCAATTCGTCGAAACCGAGCTGCTGCGGACGGTTGAGGACAAACCCCATCGCACCGTTTTCCGAATGGGCGCAGACATAGATCACCGTACGGGCGAAATTGCTGTCGCTTAGCCCAGGCATGGCGATAAGAAGCTGGCCTTCGAAGCAGCCATTGCCTCTTTCCTCAGGACCGGTTTCCTCAAGAATGTTCATGGACGCCAGCTTAGCACGCTCTGTGCGAATGGGAAGGGACGGAGCGGCCGGATGGGCGGATTTTGCTGCGTCGGCATCACCCGAATATGATCCGGAGCGAACAGAGTTTACTGGTTCGCGCACGCGACAGCGCCTAATGTCTCGTCATGTTAAGAATCCTTCATTCCCCCTCATCCGCCATTGTTGCATTTTATCTTGCCTTCATCACACTGCCGGTCGTGGGACATACCGCCAGCAGCGAGTGGGCTGAAACGGAGGGCGGGCGCGTGCGCCTTACAGCACTGCCGCCGTCGGAAGACGGCGTAATCCTCGCCATTCTCGACGTCGACCTGCTGCCGGGTTGGAAAACCTATTGGCGCGATCCGGGCGACGCCGGCATTCCGCCGCAGCTCGATTTTGCAAAAAGCGCCAATATCGAGACCGCCGAAACAAAGTTTCCGGCCCCCGAACGCATCGACGACGGCTATGCGGTCTGGGCGGGCTACACCTATCCGGTCGCATTTCCGATCCGCCTTGATCAACGCGAAGCCGGAACGCAGAGCGTCATCGACGTTAACGTCTTCATGGGCATCTGCGAAAAGATATGCATACCCGTACAGGCGGAGTTCAACGTGACGGTGGCGCCGCAGGACGCAGCGACCGATTATGAAAAGCATCTCGTCGAAACAGCATTTCGCCAATTACCCGCTCAACCGCATGACGGATTTCGCATTGACGGCGTCACGCTTGACGACAATGGCAAGTCAGTCAGCTTCAATATGCATGCGCCCGGAGATGAGATCGAAATCTTTGTGACGGGTCCCCAGGGCTGGGTCTTCGACGCGCCACAAGCACAGGCTTCCAAGGATGGGTACACCACGTTCCAGGCGCCTATTCTCGACGCGCCACAAGACGCAACGCTCTCCGGCGCCAGCGTCGTCATCCTCGCGAAAGCCGGACGTCAGAGCATCGAGACCGAAATTAGTGTGCCCTGAGCCATCGACAGACGCTGGCGATGCAGTATGTATAACGGCGCACACAAATGACGGCAGCTAAAGCCGCCAAGCAAAGGGATGATAAAAGTGACGATATCAGCAGGTGACAAACTGCCGGAACTGACGCTCAAGGAAGCAACAGCCGACGGCATGAACGAGGTGACGACCAAGGATCTGTTTTCAGGTAAAAAGGTGGTGCTGTTCGCAGTTCCGGGCGCCTTCACGCCGACCTGCCATCTCAACCATTTGCCGGGCTACCTGGAAAACCGCGACACGATCCTGGCCAAGGGCGTAGACGAGATTGCGGTGCTTTCCGTCAATGACGGATTCGTCATGGACGCATGGGCGAAAGCCTCCAACGGCGCAGGAAAGATCCGCTTCGTGGCTGACTGGGACGCAGCCTTCACGAAAGCGATCGGCATGGATATGGACCTGTCAGCGGGAACGCTCGGCGTTCGCTCGAAACGCTACTCGATGATCGTCGAGGACGGCGTGGTCACATCGCTCAACGTCGAAGACAACCCCGGCCAGGTGGCCAATTCCGGCGCAGCGGCGATTATCGAGCAGCTTTAGGCTTGTAAGGCTCCATGGCGTGGCGGGCGAGTTCGTCCGCCCGCTCGTTCTCCGGATGTCCGGCGTGGCCCTTGATCCAGTGCCACTTGACCTCGTGCCGATTGCGGACTTCATCGAGCGCCTGCCAGAGATCGGCGTTCTTCACGGGCTTTTTAGCCGCGTTTCTCCAGCCGTTTTTCTTCCAGCCATGTATCCACTTGCCGATCCCGTCCTTCACATAGGACGAGTCGGTGTAAAGATCGACGCTGCAGGGCCGCTTGAGCGTCTCAAGCGCTTCGATCGCGGCGGTCAGTTCCATTCGGTTGTTGGTGGTTTCGGCTTCACCGCCCGACAATTCCTTTTCGACCTTGCCGTAGCGCAAAATCGCGCCCCAACCGCCAGGCCCCGGATTGCCCGAACAGGCGCCATCGGTGAAGATTTCGACCGAATTCATTCGACGCCCCGATAGCCGTATTCTCCGACATTCCCGATCCGGCGATGAAAGCGGAGATATTTCAGATATTCGACCGGGTTCTTCTTGACCACTTTCGCGTCGTTGGAAACCGTCAGCCAATCATAGAGTCTGGTGAGAAAGAAACGCAGGGCCGCGCCCCTTGCGAGCAACGGCATCGCTTCCAGTTCCGCATCGTCAAGCGGTCGCACGGATATGTAGCCGTCGAAAAGGGCCATTCCCTTGGTGATGTTGAAAGACCCGTCTTTCTCAAAACACCAGGCGTTGAGGCAGATGGCGACATCATAGGCCAGGAGATCGTTGCAGGCGAAATAGAAATCGATCAGGCCCGAAAGCCTGTCCGAGAGGAAGAATACATTATCGGGAAACAGGTCTGCGTGGATCACGCCGGCAGGCAGATCAACGGGCCAGCCCTCCTCAAGCTCAACCAGATCGTTCTCAATCTCAGCCGCCATGCCGCGCTCGACCTCTTCGGCGCGCGCCGAAGACATCTCCCACAGGGGCCGCCAGGCACCCACGGATAGCGCATTGGCGCGCTCAAGCTGAAAATCCTGGCTGGCGCTGTGCATCTGCGCCAGCGCCCGCCCGACCTCGCGGCAATGCGAAGCCTGGGGATTGCGCGGCCACATGCCTTCCAGAAATTCGATGATGGCCGCGGGACGTCCGGCCAATTGCCCGATCGCCTCGCCATCCTTGCGGCGTATCGGCAGCGGGCACTTCACCGACTTGTCGGCGAGATGTTCCATCAGTCCCAGAAAGAACGGCAAATCGCAGCGGTCGACCCGTTTTTCGTACAGCGTCAGGATGAAGGAATTCCTGTCGGTGGTCATGAGAAAGTTGGAATTCTCGACCCCCTCGGCGATGCCCTTGTAAGAAAGCAGCGTCCCGATATCGTATTGCTTAAGGAATGCGATCAGTTCCGCTTCGGAGATATCAGTATAAACGGCCAATTCCGAGCCCCTTGTCGCGGCAGTGCTGAGTTGTTCCCGTCGGAACTAAATTTCCCGCAACCAATATGCAAGGCGGTTTGGGGACGCCACGGGCTTTTTCAGGGAAAAACGCTTATTCGGTTCCGGCGCGGGCCAGGCTGCGCGGACGGGGCGCAGGCGCATCGCGCGGTTTGTCGCCATTGACGAAGGCCATATCGGAATCGGTCAGTTCAATGTCTCGCAGATCCCGCATGACCGGAAAATTCTCGTTTTCGATGGCAGTCTCGGCCAGTTCTATTCGAACGTCGAACCGCGACTTGAAGGCGTCGATGATCTCGTCGACGATGATCTCGGGCGCCGAAGCTCCGGCTGACAGACCGACGGTCAAAGACTGTGTGTCATCGATCCTGTCCCACGGAATTTCAGATGCTCTTTGCACCAGAATGGAATCATGCGCGCCAAAGCGGCTCGCCACCTCGACAAGCCGTCGTGAATTTGACGAGTTCGGCGCGCCGACGATGACGAACAGGTCGCAGTCGGGCGCCGCCGCCATGACGGCCTCCTGGCGGTTGGTCGTCGCATAACAGATGGATTCAGCGGCCGGCGCAGCCAGATTTGGAAACCGCCGCTGCAGAACCTTGATGATGCCGGCCGTATCCTCGACCGACAGGGTCGTCTGGGTTACAAAACCGAGCGCGTCGGGATCAGTCGGCTGGTAGGTTTCGGCGTCCTGTTCGGTCGCTATGAGGCTCACGGCTTCCGGCGGCAGCTGCCCCATCGTTCCGATCACTTCCGGATGTCCGGCGTGTCCGATCAGAACCACGTGCCGACCGAGCCTCTGGTGACGCATGGCCTGCTTGTGAACCTTGGAAACCAGCGGACAGGTAGCATCCAGATAAAACAGGTTGCGTTCGCGCGCATCGGCGGGAACCGACTTCGGCACGCCATGGGCTGAAAAGATCACCGGTTGGCGATAGTGTTCCTCTGGAATCTCGTAGAGCTCTTCCACAAACACGGCGCCGCGCGCCTGAAGACCCTCGACGACATAGCGATTGTGGACGATCTCGTGGCGCACATAGACGGGCGCGCCGTATTTCTTGAGCGCAAGAACGACGATCTGGATCGCCCTGTCAACGCCAGCGCAAAAGCCGCGCGGTCCACACAGGCGAATGGTCAGCGGAGCCTTCTCAGCTTCGGTCATGGATTAAATCGCAATCATTTGTGTGGCGCGTCATCGCTACAGCAGATATGGGATCGCCGGTCCGGGATCAACCTTCATCAGTCTTTTTCGTTTCGCGCGCGCCAGACGTAGTAGCCGGCCACAAGCACGAGAGCGGCCGCCAATCCGAACCATGTGATCACATATTGCAGGTGATTGTTGGGCAGATTGACCCGGGTGACGCCGGCGATCGGCCCTTCGATCGGCGGCGCGTCCGACAAAGCGATATCCGCGAAAAACGGCGTGACCTTTTCGGGGTCCAGGCCCATTGCAGTCGCCATCGACGGCATGTCCTTCCAGTACCACGTGGCGTTGGCGGGGTCGTTGTCCGGCACCACCCAGCCCGGCTTTTCGAAGAGCGGATTGCGGGCGAGCGCTACAAATTCGACAGGTCGGTCCACCGGCTTCCAGGGACGGTTCGAGGCGTCCTTCAGATCATAGGGAACGAAGCCGCGATTGACGATGATCGTCTTGCCGTCAGCCGTGGTCAGCGGCGCATACAGATACCAGCCGGACGCGCCTTGATGGGTCGCCAGATAATCCTGTTCCTTTGTGTGATCAAAAACGCCAGAGAGCCGGATTGGCACATAATCCACATCCCCCGTTTTTCGCCATAATGCGAGCGCCTCGTCCAGCGTCAGCGGCGCGCCCCGCATTCGTTGCTCGATTGTCGCAATGAGATTTTCTTTCCACTCGAGCCGCCTGACCTGCCAGCTGCCAAGCGCGACAAGTATGACGAGCGCCGCGATCGTGATTGTATAGAACAGCAGGCCGGGCCGCCGCCTTCGCCCCGGCTCCTGCTCAACTGCTTGGCGTTTACCCGCCGTTTTGGGGTTCGATGTCACCGCTCGCATTCCTGTTGGGGCGGCGTATGCTCAACCCCTGTCGATCTTGCCTTCACTGGCGTCGTTCTTGAACTGCATGTTGATCAGCACGCCCTTGAGCGCCCGCAGCAGCCAGAGGGACAGTCCAATGGTTAGAGGTATCCACAAAATGAAATGCAGCCATAGCGGCGGCGAGTAGCTGACCTCTAGCCAAAGCGCCAGACCAACAACAATAAAGCCTATGATGAGGATGACGAAGACCGCCGGTCCGTCGCCAGCATCAGCAAAATCATAATCCAAACCGCACATTGCACAGTTCTTTTTCAGCGTCAGGAAACCATCGAATAGATGTCCCTGACCGCACCGCGGACATCGTCCCTTAATACCTGTCGAAATCGGATCGAGTGACGGATAGATCGCCCTGTCCTGCTCGCTCATCGAAAATCAGTCTCCCGAAATGATGAAGGGCGCCGACGCGTAGCGCCGGCGCCCTTCCGAATTGCCGCCGGGCTGGTCAGTGCGCAATTTCCGCGCCCCAGGAAGCCCAGATGTAAATGCTGAAGAAAAGGAACAGCCAGACAACGTCCACGAAGTGCCAGTACCAAGCGGCGGCCTCCATGCCGAAATGCTGCTTGGGGGTAAAGTCTCCAGCCATTGCCCGGATGAGGCAGACCAGCAGGAATATCGTTCCGATTATGACGTGGAACCCGTGAAATCCGGTGGCCATGAAGAACGTCGCGCCATAGATCGATTCCTTGAAGGCGAAAGGCGCGTGAATGTACTCGTAGAGCTGTACAAAAGAAAACAGGACACCGAGCGCAACGGTGATGGCAAGTCCTGCCACCAGGCCGTCGCGACGGTTGTGCAGAAGGGAATGGTGCGCCCAGGTCACCGCCGTGCCGGAAAGCAGCAGGATGATCGTGTTGTAAAGCGGCAGGTGCATGGGATCCAGCACCTCGATGCCGACCGGCGGCCAGTGTCCTCCAGTATGCTCGACACGGGCGTATTGCGCGGCTTCGCCTGCGTAAATGGCTGCGTCGAAGAAGGCCCAGAACCAGGCGACGAAGAACATCACTTCCGAAGCGATGAACATCAGCATGCCGTAGCGCAGATGCAGCGACACAACGCGGGTATGATGACCCTGATGGGCTTCTTTTACAACATCGGTCCACCACCCAATCATGGTGAACAGCACAACCGCCAGTCCGATGAAGAAGAGATAGGGGCTGGCCATATCCATTCCGAACAACGGTAGCGAGCCGCCTGACAGGTAGCGCATGTATCCGATGCCGCCGAGCGCCATAACAAGCGCGCCCATGGATCCTACAAACGGCCAAGGGCTGGGATCGATAATGTGATAGTCGTGTTGTTTCTGATGCGCCTCGGCCATTTCGTTTTCCCCGATTACGTCATTCTCTCGCCGCCTGCGCGGCGCTGTTGATATTAGAGCCTTCCGGCTTCTTCGTTCCTGATCTGCCTGACTTCCGCCACTGGCTTCGCCTCATCCTCGATGGGATACATAGTATAGGAAAGCGTCAGTGTCGTGATGTGTTTCGTTTCAGGTGCGTCGACAATCGCCGGATCCACGTAAAACACGACCGGCATATCCAGCGTCTCTCCCGGCTGCAGATCCGTTTCCGTAAAACAAAAGCATTCGACCTTGTTGAAATAGACGCCGGCGGCCTGGGGCGTCACGTTGAACAAGGCTTGCCCGCCCGTCGTCCTGTCCGATTTGTTCCTGGCGAGATAAGAAATCTGCCGGGTTTCGCCTATCCGGACTTCGACCTCGCGCTCCACGGGCTTGAACTCCCAGTCGAGCCCGCTTGAAATATTGGAATCAAACCGCACCTTGATCGTCCGATCAAGGATCCGGTTCGAATATTGCTCGGCTCTCTGGATAGTTCCGCCATAACCCGTGACCTGGCAGAAGAGCTGGTAAAGCGGAACTGCGGCGTAGGAAAGTCCGATCATGCCGACAACGACGCCAACGCAACCGAGCAGGATTGCGTTGTTCCGCTTCGCATTCGCTTTGAGCTTTTCCGAAGGCCTGTCCATCATTGTCCTCAAAGCGGCCTGTCAAACATGCTGGGACCGAATTTCACGATCGTCGCGACATAGAAAAGCACGACCAGAAGCGCCAGCGCCAAGGCTATCGCCACCGAACGACGACGTCTGACCTTTTTCTGACTCTCGGTCAGTTCTATCCGATCCATCACTCATAATCCAAAACGCACGGCCAATCCTTCGACAAGAAGGACCGCAAACAGACTGGCAAGATAGAGAAGAGAAAATCCGAACAGGGATTTCGCCGGGGCCATCACCGCATCGGTGTCCGGCATCCTGAACACTCGCCATGCGCGTTGCACAAACAGCAAGCCCATTATGGCGGAAAACACGCCGTATACGGGACTGGCGAACCCGAGAGCATAAGGGAGCACGCCGACGCAAGCTGTCAACACGGCGTAAAACAGGATCTGCCCCTTGGTGGATTTCATGCCGGCCACGTTCGGCATCATCGGCACGCCGGCCTTTTCGTAGTCGCCGACCTTGTAAAGCGCCAGCGCCCAGAAATGCGGCGGCGTCCAAAGGAAGATCATCAGAAAGAGAACGATGCTGTCGATAGACACGGTTCCGGTCACGCAGGCCCAACCGATCATTGGAGGAAAAGCGCCGGCGGCGCCCCCGATCACGATATTCTGTGGCGTCGATCGCTTGAGCCACATCGTGTAAATGACGGCATAGAAGAAAATCGTGAAGGCCAGAAGAAACCCTGCGAACCAGTTGACCAGAAGCCCCAGCGTCAACACCGAGAAGGCGGCGAGCACCAGACCGAAGGACAAGGCTTCCTGAGGCTTGATCCGCCCAGTCGGGATCGGACGGCCTGAGGTGCGCGACATCACGCGGTCGATGTCGGCGTCGTACCACATGTTCAACGCTCCGGAGGCGCCCGCGCCAATTGCGATGCACAAGATGGCGACGAAGGCCAGGAACGGGTGGATGCCCCCCGGAGCCACGATCATTCCGGCAAGGGCCGTAAAGACGACAAGCGACATTACGCGCGGCTTCAACAGCGCGAAATAGTCACGCGGCTCGGCCTCGGAAAACCCGATATCGGCGGAGTCGAGCGTTGCCATGTCTTCAGAATAGGTCATTCGCGACTTTCAACGTCCCTTATCAGATGCAGGGAGCCGCCCGAAGGCGGCTCCCGCGTTAGCTTACTTGATCCGCGGAAGCTGTTCCCACTGGTGGAAAGGCGGAGGCGAACTCAAGGTCCATTCCAGGGTGGTGGCGCCCTCGCCCCATGGGTTGTCGCCAGCGACGCGCTTGCGCCGGAAAGCTTCCCATACGCCGAACAGGAAGACTAGAACGCCGACCGCCGCGATGTAGGAACCGATCGAGGAAACCATGTTCCATCCCGCATAGGCGTCCGGATAGTCGATGTAGCGGCGCGGCATTCCGGCCAGACCGAGGAAGTGCTGCGGGAAGAAAACCAGGTTCACGCCTATGAACATGATCCAGAAGTGGCTCTTCGCCAGGAAGGAATTGTACATGTAACCGGTCATTTTCGGGAACCAGTAGTACCATCCGGCGAAGATCGCGAAGACTGCTCCCAGCGAAAGCACATAGTGGAAGTGCGCGACAACATAGTAGGTGTCGTGCATGGCGCGGTCGAGGCCGGCATTAGCCAGCTGAACGCCGGTGACGCCGCCCACGGTAAACAGGAAGATGAAACCCAGAGCCCATATCATTGGCGTGCGGAAAGTCAGCGAGCCGCCCCACATGGTGGCGATCCACGAGAAGATCTTCACCCCAGTCGGCACCGCGATGACCATCGTCGCAAAGACGAAATAGCGCTGCGTGTCGAGCGACAGGCCGACCGTGTACATGTGGTGCGCCCACACGATGAAGCCGACTGCGCCGATAGCGACCATGGCGTAGGCCATGCCCAGGTAACCGAAGACCGGTTTGCGTGAAAAGGTCGCCACTATGTGGCTGATGATGCCGAAGCCCGGCAGGATCAGGATATACACTTCCGGATGCCCGAAGAACCAGAACAGGTGCTGGAAAAGGATCGGATCGCCGCCGCCCTGAGGCTCGAAGAAGGACGTTCCGAAGTTGCGGTCGGTCAGAAGCATGGTGATGCCTCCCGCCAGAACCGGCAGCGCCAGCAGAAGCAGGAAGGCGGTGATCAGCACCGACCAGGCGAACAGCGGCATCTTGTGAAGAGTCATGCCGGGCGCGCGCATATTCAGGATCGTGGTGATGAAGTTGATCGCGCCAAGGATCGACGACGCGCCTGCAATGTGCAGCGACAGGATCGCGAAATCCATGGCCGGACCCGGCTGTCCGCTCGTCGACAACGGCGGATAGATGGTCCAACCGCCGCCCACGCCATAAGCGCCCGGCGGGCCTTCGACGAACATCGACAGCAGCAGCAGTATGAAAGCCGGAGGCAGCAGCCAGAAGGAAATGTTGTTCATCCGCGGGAACGCCATGTCCGGCGCGCCGATCATGATCGGCACCATCCAGTTGGCGAAACCTCCGATGAGAGCCGGCATCACCATGAAGAAGATCATGATGAGACCATGCGCCGTGGTGAACACGTTGTACATCTGCTTGCCGCCGTCAATGGAGCCGTCAGCGCCATATCCGTAGACCATCGAGGCCAGACCGTTGAAGATCTGGATTCCCGGCTCGGCCAGCTCCATACGCATGAAAATGGAGAGCGTGCCGCCGATGATGCCGGCGATGATCGCGAAGATCAGATAGAGGGTCCCGATATCCTTGTGGTTCGTGGAATAGACCCAACGCGTCCAGCCGTAAGGCTTGTGTTCGCCGTGATCGTGCGTCGCTGTGGAAGATCCAGCCATGTTCTACTCCTTGATCTTCTCTGCTTCGTTGGCTGCAAGCCTGACAGTCTTGTCCTGTTCGATGGAGGCCATCAACTGCTTGTTGGCCTCGCCGAGATTATCGGCCGCCGAGGCCAGCCATGCGTTGTATTGCTCTTCCGATACGACCCGGATCGCGATCGGCATATAGGCGTGGTCCTTACCGCACAGTTCAGAACACTGTCCGTAATAGAGGCCTTCTTTTTCGGCCAGGAACCATGTTTCGTTCATCCGACCCGGCACGGCGTCCATCTTGATGCCAAAAGACGGCATTGCGAAGGAATGTATCACGTCCGCAGCGGTAATCAGAAGTCTGACGGTCATGCCGACCGGAACGACAACTTCGTTGTCAACGGCGAGCAGCCGCGGATAGACGGCTTTGTCTTCCTTGCCGTACTGCGCTCTGTCCGCGTCGGCAAGAATCAGCGCATCGAAAGAGAGCTCATTCTCGGTCTGGTATTCGTAACCCCAGTACCACTGGTATCCGGTCGCCTTGATCGTGAGATCAGGCTCTCCCGGAGGCGTATATTGCGCGTTCAGCAGCTGAAAGGAGGGCACGGCGAGGAAAAGCAGGATGACGACAGGGCCGATCGTCCAGATAACCTCGACAAGTGTGTTGTGGCTGGTTTTCGACGGAACGGGGTTTGCTCCCGCCCTGAAACGCAGGACCACAATTACCAGAAGCGCCAGCACGAGGATTGTGATGGGGACAATGAACCACAGGGTATAGTGATTGAACCATCTGATTTCATGCATGATGCCGGTCGCCGCTTGCTGCATGCCTGTTTCCCAGGGGCGCGGCTGATCGGCCAAGGACGGGGTCACCATCAGCAGCACGCCTATCAGGGCTAGAACTGCATTCAACGGGTTTCTCACTACCATTCTCCCTCGAGCGTACGGATTGGCTGCAGGCCAAACCGCAAAGTCCCTCAATTTATAGCGCTTAAAATCATAGTTTAGAGCCAATCGCAACTAGAGGACAGATGAATCCATGCGACATTTTCGGCACTTCCAACAAGATATCGCGGGATCAAGGCCCGGTAAATCTTGTAATAGAGCCGTGAAACAGGACATATGGGACCGGCCATCAAAATCAATCGGAGGAGCGTAGGCGGGATGGTGAACGATTGTTGCCGCAATTTATCCCTAGGCGTCGACCCGACCATTGTCGTGAACTTGATTGCGACCCGTTTCCTTGCGGAGCCAACCGGTTCACGATAGGCATGTGATTCGCTCCCCAGCGACGAAAACAGAAACTCTGCAGATGAAAAAACACCTTATTGCTCTCCTTTCCCTCGCGACGCTGGCCGTCTCGCCGATCCCGACTTCGGCGCAACAGCCCGGCACTGTAAAGTCGACGCATGGCGCCTGGTCGATTCTCTGCGACAAGCCGGCCGGCGCGACGACCGAGCAATGCGCGCTGATGCAGAATGTGATCGCAGAAGACCGTCCGGAGGTCGCGCTTTCGGTCGTTGTGCTCAAGACGGCGGACAAGAAGGCGAGGGTCTTGAGGGTGCTGGCGCCGCTGGGCGTTTTGCTTCCCAATGGCCTCGGTCTGAATGTCGACGGCAAGGATATCGGCCGGGCCTATTTCGTGCGCTGTTTCACGGACGGCTGCTACGCCGAAGTGATACTCGACGACACGTTGCTGACGACGCTTGAAAACGGCACTATGGCCACCTTCATCGTCTTCCAGACGCCGGAGGAAGGAATCGGAATCCCGGTCGACCTCAGCGGCTTTACCGATGGTTTCGAAACCCTGCCCTGACGGCGACTTCGATACGCCCTTGGAAACCGCGGCTGACGCGCATTATATGTGACGCGGGGTCGGAGCCGTTCCGGCGCGACCGAAAACAGGCAAGAGACCGGGACTGGACATGGACAGAAATCTACTCCGCAACTTCGACTGCTCGGAAGAGAAGATCGCCGAAATCGTCAGCGACGCGCTGCGTGGTTCCGACGATGGCGAGCTGTTCGTCGAGTATGAGGAGATGGAGTCGCTTGTCTTTGACGATGGCCGACTAAAGGCTGGAAATTTTACATGCGACCAAGGGTTTGGCCTGCGTTGCGTCGCTGACGAGGCAATTGGCTACGCGCATGCGGGCGACCTTTCGGAAGCCGCGCTGAAACGCGCCGTATCGGCCGTTTCGTCCGTCACGCGCGGTTATGGAGGCGACTATGCTGCGTCTCCCGCAAGAACCAACAAGCACCTCTATGGCGAAGAAAACCCGATCGGCGCGCCGAGTTTCGAGGAAAAGGTTCAGCTGCTGCGGGAGATCGACGCCTATCTGCGCGCAAAGGATCCGAAGGTCCGCCAGGTGACAGCCTCTCTGGCCGCAAGCTGGCAGATCGTCAATATTCTGCGCGCGGACGGCGAGAGAATGCAGGACATCAGGCCGCTGACCCGCCTGAATGTCAGCGTGGTTGTCGGTGAAGGAGACCGTCAGGAAAGCGGCTCTTTCGGAGCGGGCGGCCGCCGGGGATTCGGCGAGTTCATCGCCGAGGATTCATGGAAACAGGCCGCCGACGAGGCCTTGCGACAGGCGCTCGTCAATCTCGTCGCCCTCCCGGCGCCCGCTGGCGCCTTCGACGTGGTGCTTGGCGCCGGCTGGCCGGGCGTAATGCTTCATGAAGCAGTCGGGCACGGTCTCGAAGGGGATTTCAATCGCAAGAAGACGTCGGCCTTCGCCGGACTTCTTGGCCAGCAGGTCGCGGCGCCCGGCGTGACAGTCGTCGATGATGGAACGATAGAGGGCCGTCGGGGATCGCTGACGATCGACGACGAGGGCACGCCGTCCGGATACAATGTCCTGATCGAAGACGGCAAGCTTGTCGGCTACATGCAGGACAGGCAGAACGCCCGTTTGATGGGCATGAAGCCGACAGGCAATGGACGTCGTCAGTCGCACGCTCATCAACCCATGCCGCGCATGACCAACACCTACATGCTGAGCGGCGATTACACGCCTGAAGAAATCATCGGCTCGGTGGACAAGGGCGTCTACGCCGTCTCCTTCGGCGGCGGACAGGTGGACATCACGTCCGGCAAATTCGTGTTCGGCTGCACGGAAGCCTACATGATAGAAAACGGCAAAATAGGCGCTCCCATCAAAGGCGCAATGCTGATCGGCAACGGTCCGGACGCCATGCACCGGGTGACCATGGTCGGCAATGATTCCAAGCTCGACAACGGTATCGGCATGTGCGGCAAGGCCGGACAGAGCGTGCCGGTCGGCGTCGGACAGCCACATCTGCGTATGAACCAGATGACGATCGGCGGAACTCAGGTCTGACGGCCGCATGACATCCGGCGCACTTAACATTTTGGCGCGGATTCAGCATCGATTAATCCCGATGGTGGTATGACCCGACAAACGCCGGCGCATTTGCGTTCGCCG
Source organism: Flavimaribacter sediminis (assembly GCF_019492055.1). Taxonomy (GTDB): domain Bacteria; phylum Pseudomonadota; class Alphaproteobacteria; order Rhizobiales; family Rhizobiaceae; genus Flavimaribacter; species Flavimaribacter sediminis. Next base: position 306,992 of record NZ_JAICBX010000005.1, read on the forward strand.
GCGGGAATCCATCTTATCCGCCAACGCAATCGAGCGATGCATGGGACGAATACAGGCTATGGCCTACCGGAGTGCGCACCGCTTGGCCATCAGCGGCGCGCTGGAAGCCGTGTCGCTCGCAGCGCAGCTGAAAATCGTTCCAACACAAAAGCATCGCGGCGTTATTTTCACCTTGCATCACGTCTGCGCCGAACGCCCGGATCGTTTCCAGCCGAATGCGCATCTTTCGATAACGCCTCAATTTCTTGACAGGGTTCTGGCTACGGTGCGTCGCAACGGCTGGAAACCTGTTCGGCTGGAGCAATTGCCGCACCTGCTTTCTCGCGGCGACAATGGCGACCGTTACGCTGTGTTCACGCTTGACGACGGCTATCGCAATAACAGAAGCGAAGCCCTTCCCGTATTCCGGAAGCACGAAGTTCCCTTCACGGTCTTTGTGACCTCGGGCTTCATGAGACGCAGCCGTTCGATCTGGTGGATGACGCTGGAAGAAATCCTGCGCAGCAGCCGATCGCTGACATTCGGCGGCGCTCAGATGAAGACACAAAGCGCGCTCGAGAAATATGCAGCATTCGATCGGGTGTGCCACTATCTTGAAGGCACAGAAGAAAATCAGTGTGTCGACGATCTGGACGCCCATGCGCACGCTCTTGGCTTCGATCCGATGTCGATCGTCGAGCGCGAGGTTCTTTCGTCACAGGACGTCGCGGCCTTTTCCAGGGATCCGCTGGTTTCCATCGGCGCGCACACGGTCAACCATCTGAACCTTGCGAAACTCGAACCGGAGCTCGCCGCCCGGGAAATGTCGACATCAGCCGACGAAATCGGCGCACTGACCGGACAACGACCGACGCTCTTCGCCTATCCGTATGGAAGACGCGGCGCAGCCTGCCAGCGCGAGTTTGAAATCGCCGCGCAATGCGGTTTCGACATTGCAGTTACGACGCGACCCGGCATGATAGGAACCTCGGATGGCGTAAACATGCTGTCGCTGCCGCGCATATCGCTCAACGGCTATTTCCAGAAATCTCGCTATATTGAAGCGCTGCTGACGGGCCTTCCGTTCAGATTCGCCGGCGTGCTCGGACAAAACGTCGGAAACGGATAAGCGCAGTACTTTCCGCGAATTAAGACAGTCTACGGATATAGACGGGTTTTGCGCCAGCTTTCGTTCTCCGGATCGCGCTCGAACCTCATCCGGTCATGTAGCCTGAACTTTCGATCGTGCCAGAATTCGATACTTTCCGGAACAACGCGAAATCCTGACCAGTGAGCAGGTCTTGGAATCTCGCCCAAGCCAAACTTCGCCGTGTACTCCGCGACGGATTTTTCGAGCGCAAAGCGATTTTCCAGCGGTCGCGACTGTCGGGAGGCCCAGGCTCCGATACGGCTGCCGCGCGGCCGGCTGTCATAATAGGCGTCAGCTTCCTCGTCGCTGACGATCTCGACCGTTCCCCTGATTCTCACCTGGCGACGCAATGACTTCCAGTGAAAGCACATGGCGGCCTTGCGGCTGGCGAGCATTTCCTCGCCCTTGGCGCTCTCAAAATTCGTGTAGATCGTGAAGCCGGCGTCATCGAAACCTTTCAACAAGACCATTCTGACATTCGGCATGCCGTCGTCGTCGACGGTTGCAAGCGCCAGAGCCGTAGGATCGTTCACCTCGCGCTTGGTTGCATCCGCCAGCCATTCGCCAAACAGCTTGATTGGTTCTTCCGACAGGGTAAAGTCACGAGTCTGGGTGTCAGTTTCGGTTGCCATGACTTCTTCCATTGTTAAATTCCAAACCGCGGTCAGGCCACGGAGTTGTCCGCTTCGACCGGGCGGCTCAGAAATAGTGCGGGCGCTGGCAAGAGACAACCGGAAATTCTGCGTCGCCGTATTGTTGGCTGTCGTCTTGATTTCAGCCGGATGCGCGACAAACGGTCCAGACTATGCCTCCCTCGCCGATCCCGTCTCTCAGCCGGCGCCGGCGGGTGTCGCGACCGAACAAGGCAGCGACGAGAATTCCATTCTCGCAGCCGTCGCCGGAGCTGAACCCGGAACGCCTCCAACTGTCGCTCTTGCCTGGACAAACGAACAGAACGGCAATTCAGGCTCTGTGACGATTGTGGGAGAAGAAGGAAAAGACACGCAACTGTGCAGGACTTTCATTGCCTCCAGGCAATCCTACAACGGCGTTTCGCAATTTACCGGCGAAGCGTGCCGAAACCGCCGCGGCGCAGACTGGTACCTGAATTCCATGGAAATGCGAGAATAGGAGTTGAGGCCGCAGTTTTCCGATTGCGCCTGAAATTCTCAAATCCGCCAGCCGGTTATGCCGCCCTTCAGCTTGAACCCTTTTGCCGGCTGTGCCATAGGCTTTGCACGAACAATCGAGGAGCTGAGCATGGGTCTGACCGCCGGTTTGATGAAGGGTAAGCGCGGCATCATTCTAGGAGTCGCCAATAACCGCTCCATAGCCTGGGGTATCGCCAAGGCGTGCGCCGACGCCGGAGCCGAGTTGGCCATGACCTATCAGGGCGACGCCTTGCGCAAACGGGTCGAGCCTCTGGCCAGTGAGCTGGGCGCATACGTCGTCGGTCATTGTGACGTCACCGATCCGGATACGATGGACGCAGTGTTCGCCGAGGTCGAAAAACGGTGGGGCAAAATCGATTTCATGGTCCACGCCATCGCCTTTTCCGACAAGGACGAACTGACGGGACGCTATGTCGACACGAGCCGCGAGAACTTCAACCGCTCGATGGAAATCTCGGTCTATTCGCTGACGGCGCTTGCCCAGCGTGCGGAAAAGATCATGAATGACGGCGGATCGATCGTGACGCTGACCTATTACGGCGCGGAAAAGGTCATGCCCCACTACAACGTCATGGGCGTCGCCAAGGCTGCGCTCGAAGCGAGCGTGCGCTATCTCGCAGTCGACCTCGGAGACCGCGGCATAAGGGTCAACGCCGTTTCGGCTGGCCCGATCAAGACACTGGCGGCTTCCGGAATTGGCGATTTCCGTTACATCCTTAAATGGAACGAGTACAATTCGCCGCTGAAACGCACAGTGACCATAGACGAAGTCGGAGAATCGGCGCTCTATCTGCTCTCCGATCTGTCGCGCGCCGTAACCGGCGAAGTGCATCACGTCGACTCGGGCTATCATACGATTGGCATGAAATCGGTGGATGCTCCCGACATTTCCGTCGTCAAGGACAGCTGAGCGAAACTCAGGCTCCGAACATGCTGAACTTCACATCGCCGATCTACGTGATTCGGCACGGCGAAACGGACTGGAATGTCGAGGTCCGGTTCCAGGGCGCGAAGAACATCGACCTGAACGCCAAGGGGCGGGTCCAGGCGCGACAGAATGGCGAGGCGCTGGCCCGCCTTCTGGGTGAAAAGGCAACCGATCTTGACTATGTTTCAAGCCCGCTCGCTCGCGCTCGTGATACGATGGCGCTGATGCGGGAAGCCATGCGGCTGCCGCCCGACGACTACAGGATTGACGAGCGGCTGATCGAAATCAGCTTCGGGGACTGGGAGGGACAGACCCTTTCGGAGCTCGAAAAAACCAGTTCCGAGAAAATCGCGGAGCGGGCGGCGAACAAGTGGAGCTTCTTGCCTCCCGGCGAACATGCGGAAAGCTACGAAATTCTGAGCTGGCGCGTGGCCGCCTGGCTGCAGTCACTGGAAAAACCCGTTGTCTGCGTTTGCCATGGCGGCGTTATCCGCACCCTGTTTCACCTGATCGCGGGGCTCGACGGCGACGAGGCGGCGGAAATTTCGACGCCGCAGGATCAGATCCTGAAAATCGAAGGCGACTCGATGAGCTGGCTTCCTGCCAACGCCTACGGGGTTTGACCGGAACCTCAAAACTGCATAGATCAGGCGATCTTCTGTCGACAAACTCCGGACACCTGCATGTCGCACAACACTTTTGGTCATCTGTTTCGCGTCACGACATGGGGTGAAAGCCATGGTCCGGCGCTCGGTTGCGTCGTCGACGGCTGTCCGCCGGGAATCGTCTTTACCGAAGCGGAGATCCAGCACTGGATGGACCGGCGCAAGCCCGGCCAGTCCCGATTCGTCACTCAGCGTCAGGAGGCCGACCAGGTGCGCGTTCTGTCCGGCGTGCTTGCACGCGATGACGGCGCCCTGATCACTACCGGCACGCCGGTCTCGATGTTGATCGAGAATACCGACCAGCGGTCGAAGGACTATTCGGAAATCGCAAGGCGCTATCGCCCGGGGCACGCCGACTACGCCTATGACCGGAAGTACGGATTACGCGACTATCGCGGCGGGGGTCGCTCCTCCGCACGGGAGACGGCGGCCCGCGTGGCAGCCGGCGGGCTGGCCCGCAAAGTGTTGCCGCAGGTGAGGATTCGCGGCGCCCTCGTCCAGATCGGCAAGAAAACGATCGACCGCAACAACTGGAACTGGGACTGCGTCGACCAAAATCCTTTTTTCTGTCCCGATCCCAAGATGACATCGGAGTGGGAAGCCTACCTCGACGGGATTCGCAAGCAGGGCTCGTCTGTCGGCGCAGTGATCGAGGTGGTTGCCGACGGTGTTCCGGCCGGACTCGGCGCGCCGATCTACGGCAAGCTGGACCAGGACATCGCCGCCAATCTGATGTCGATAAACGCGGTCAAGGGGGTCGAAATCGGCAATGGTTTCGCAGCGGCCGAGATCAGCGGCGAGCAAAACGCCGACGAAATGCGAATAGGCGATGACGGCAGACCGGTTTTCCTGTCCAACAATTCCGGCGGCATTGCGGGCGGCATTTCAACCGGGCAACAGATCGTCGCGCGGTTTGCGGTCAAGCCGACTTCGTCAATCCTGACCGAACGCAAGAGCATTGACGCAGACGGCAACGAAGTGGACATACGCACCAAGGGCAGGCACGACCCATGCGTCGGCATTCGCGCGGTCCCAATCGGTGAAGCCATGCTTGCCTGCACCCTGGCGGACCATTATTTGCGGCACAGGGGCCAGACCGGGCGTGCCGGATTCGAGGAGTAGATCTTTCCAATGACGTTTGATTCAAAGCGTGTCGTAGAGGCGTTGCGGGCCTTCGAGGCTGGCGAAATCGTCGTCGTCACCGATGACGACGGCCGCGAAAATGAAGGCGATCTGATCGTCGCCGCTGCGCACTGTACGCCGGAAAAGATGGCTTTCATCGTGCGCCACACCTCGGGCATCGTCTGCGCGCCGATGCCAAGATCAGAGGCTAAGCGGCTAAACCTCACCGCCATGGTGGCCGAGAACGACGCGCCGCATGCAACGGCGTTTACCGTGTCTGTGGATTACAAGCATGGCACGACGACCGGAATTTCGGCGGATGACCGGACTTTGACCGTTCGCAACCTGGCCAATCCCAACTCAGGATCAGCGGATTTCGTGCGACCCGGCCACATCTTTCCTCTGGTCTCCCGTGAGGGCGGCGTTTTGATGCGGTCCGGACACACGGAAGCGGCTGTCGATCTGTGCCGACTCGCTGGACTACCGCCGGTCGGCGTCATTTGCGAACTCGTCAATGATGATGGAACCGTAACGCGCGGCCCTCAAGTGGCGGACTTCTCGAAAAAGCACGGTCTGAAGCAGGTCAGCGTCGCCGATCTCATCGCCTATCGCCAGCGCAAGGAAACGCTGGTGAACAGGGGCGACGTGATGCCGGTTGAGACGGCGTTCGGTCCGGCGATGGTGCATACCTATTCTTTGACCTGGGACCCGATGCAGCACGTCGCCATCGTCTATGGCGATATTCGAGACGGCGTCGACGTTCCCGTCAGACTGCATCTGGAAACGGTGGTGGACGACGTTTTTGGCAAGAAACCGCCTATCCATCACTACATGCAGAAGATTGCAGAGCGCGGACGCGGCGTCATTGTCTATTTGCGGGAAGGATCGGTCGGGGTCGGCAATTTCGGCAATGAGAGAACGGCGGCTGGCGAGCGCGATGACGCCGAGGAGCATCGGGAAGCGCAGGAACGCAAGGGCGAATGGCTGGAGATCGGCCTCGGTGCGCAGATACTCAAGGATCTCGGCATATCCTCCATCGAACTCTTCTCCTCCAGAGAGCGACACTATGTCGGCTTGGAAGGGTTCGGCATCGCGATATCGAAGACGATCCTCGTGGACGACTGACAAGCGTCAGACGGACACCTGCCGCCACCGCGATTCAACCAGTGAATAGGATGCGAAAAGCGCGATGCCGACTGCAAGCAGCGCCAGAGGCAGCCAACCCATTGGCAGTGACTGGACGTAATCCAGCGCCGTCTTAAGATCGGGAACGCTGACATCGCCTTCGCCGAGTTGCGGCAGGCGTGTGAACAGTATGATCGCGATAACCGCAAAGATCAGGCCGCGCGAGGTTAGCCCGACGATCGAAATAATATCGATCATCGTTTGATATTTGGCCGGCGCCTGGATGTGATCGTTGAATTTCTTCGTCCAGGCCTTGCGAAAATGCGCAAAAGCGACCCCGCTGAATACGAGCCCGAGCGCCATGGTGACGATCATCGGTCCAACTGCGTTCACCGCCATCGAAATCACGCTGCTTTTCCCCCCGGAACCGGAAGACGACCACAGGCCGAGAAGCGACAAAGCATAGAATGATAGAGCAAGGTAGGTGAATGCGCTCACCAGCAATGCCCCGCGGATGACGAGCCCCTTTGGGTCCACACCGTGATTGTCGGCGTCCGCAATCGCCTGCAGGAGGCGCCACGCCGCGTATCCAAAGAGACCCAACACAACGAGCCCGATCAGAATGGCGCCGAAGCTTTGTTCCATGAGCGTCTGAAGCGCTCCTTTTGTACCCGTCTTGCCGCCATTGCCGATAGCGGCAAGGAATGTGAAAAAGGCAATGATCAGATAAACGACCCCACGGGTCGCATACCCTGCCCTCGCCGCGACCTGTATGCCGCCATGTTCAGTAAACGCGTTCATGGTAAACACCTATCTTGTTGTGCGCGATGAGCCAGGCGGTTCCCGCCCAGGCAAGTCCGATGCACCAACCGGCAAACACGTCGCTCGGCCAATGAACGCCAAGATAGACCCGACTCAGTCCGATGGTTATGGCGAGGAGAAATGCGGCGCAGAGAATGAAGACGCGCAACCCACGTCGGGGCACGTAGCAGCTGACAACTACCGCGAGCGTCATCCACGACACCATGGAAATCATGGCGTGTCCGCTCGGAAAACTGGCTGTAAATGTACGATCCATCGGTTCCGCAAAATCGGGTCTGGAGCGATCAAACGCCAGTTTCAAAACGGTTGACGCCAATGCGCCGCTCGAAAGGGCGGCGACAAGCAGGACAGCCCCTGTGCGTCTGGAGGCGAGCCACAAGACAATCGCCGCAAAAACCGTGGCCAGCACGATCACAGGATAGCCGCCGAGAGCGCTGATCTCGACGACAGTTTCCTCGAACCAGGGCGGCCCCCAGGGATCGTCGCTCATCACGGTTTCACCCATCGAATCCAGGATTGCATTATCGATTGGATCCATCCATCCACGATCGACAGCCAGGGCTATGACCACGAAACACAGGACGGCGGAGATGATCATCAGCAGAATAATCCACTGAGCCATTCCGAATTTGGACCCCGCCGCTTCTACATGACGGGATTTGTTGTTTTGTCCGGCCTGCGATTGCGCCATGTGCCTTATCAGTTGACTGTGGTTTCCGGATTCAGCGTCATCGAGATGCGCTTTGGCTGCTCTTCCGCACCGGCAATATTCAGATCCGCCGTCCTGAGCGGTTCCTGCTTCACGGTTTCAGCGTCAGGGGCCGTCGAAGATCCGGCGTCGGCGGTCTGCATCGAAGCGCGTTCGACAAAACCGATCGAATCTCCCGCCCAGTTCAACGCCCACTCCTTTCCAGTGGTCTCTTTTTGTATCGGAACGCATTTGCCAATGATCTTGTATTCCGGAGCCAACGGTTGGCTGGCGAGGGTGTTCAGCTCTGCTGTGCACTGTTGAACAGTATTGTATGTCGATATGCCTTGCGGATCTTCCCGACAAACGAGATTGTTCTGCGTGCAGATAAGAGCGATGAGTGCTATTGCTGTCGTTTCCATGTCACAAAAACGCCAGAATTCGAAATTGGTTGCACGGCCCGTCGGCGAAAGGCATTTCAAACTCTTACCTGGCATACCGAATATGCTATGTGGTTGGCTCCCGACCACAAGCGAGGTCTCATGACGACCAGGCTGTACACGAACCCGATCCATGCCGAACATCTGACGCCGCCCGATCATCCGGAAAGACCCGACCGGATGAAAGCCCTGGAAGCTGCTTTCGCCGACGAGGCGTTTGAAGACTTGCAGCGTGCGGAATCCGCCCCGGCAGACAGGGACGTGGTTCTGCTCGTCCACACAGAGGATCACCTGCGAAAGGTCGTTAACAGTATTCCCGACGAGGGGATCGTCGCGATCGACGAGGACACCAGCGTCAGTCCGAAAAGCCTCGAGGCCGCGCTGACGGGCGTCGGCGCAGCGCTGGAAGCTGTCGACAGCATCTTTTCGGGAGAGGCGGACAATGTTTTCGTTGCGGCGCGCCCGCCAGGACACCACGCCGAAAAGCATCGGGCCATGGGCTTCTGTCTGTTCAACCAGGCCTCCATCGCCGCGCGTTACGCGCAGAAGACCCATGGCGTCGAGCGCGTCGCCATCGTCGACTGGGACGTGCATCACGGCAATGGCACGCAGGACATATTCTACGACGATCCGACCGTCGCCTATTTCTCGACCCACCAGATGCCGCTATATCCCGGCACTGGCGCGTTATCGGAAACCGGCGTCGGCAATATCTTCAACGCGCCGCTCTCACCGCAAACCGGCAGCGACCATTTCCGTGAAGCTTTTCGCACGCGAATCCTTCCCGAGCTCGATGACATGTGTCCTGATCTGATCATCATATCGGCCGGTTTCGACGCACATCATCGCGACCCGCTTGCCGAGATCAATCTGACCGCAGACGATTTCGACTGGGCCACAGGAAAAGTCATGGGCGTGGCTGAACGTCGTTGCGACAACCGGGTCGTCAGCCTGCTCGAGGGCGGTTATGATCTCGTTGGCTTGGCCGAGTCGGCCGCCGTGCATGTGACGCGCCTGATGAGAGGATAGGATATGGCCGAAGCCGCGAAAAAGAACGAAGACATAGCGGCGATGAGTTTCGAGCAGGCGCTCGCCCAGCTTGAAACCATTGTCGGCGACCTCGAAAAGGGGGACGTGCCACTGAACCAGTCGATTGAAATCTACGAACGCGGTGAAGCGCTCAAACAGCATTGCGAGAAACTGCTGAAGGCTGCGGAAAGCCGTATCGAAAAGATCCGTCTCGACCGGTCCGGCCGTCCGGAAGGCGCAGAGCCACTCGATCCGGAATAATTGCCGTTCGTATGTTCGGCATGCTGCAAACGCCAACGCGACAGCCTGTCAGGGGGCTTGATCTTGCTCTTGGGGCTGCATTGCATTACCTGAACCTGTAGCAGCGGCCCTTGAACAGGCCGCAGGCCAGCGAAGCAAGGCGAACATTTGAACACCAGGCCGGACACACCACTCCTCGATCGCGTGAAAATTCCCGCCGATCTCAAGCAGATCGAAGACAGGGACATGAATCAGCTTGCAAGCGAATTGCGGGCGGAAATGGTTGACGCCGTTTCGATCACCGGCGGGCATCTTGGAGCAGGCCTCGGCGTGGTGGAATTGACGCTGGCGATCCACAAGGTTTTCGACACGCCCGAAGACCGGCTGATCTTCGATGTCGGCCACCAGTGCTATCCGCACAAGATACTGACCGGACGCCGCGATCGCATCAGGACATTGCGCCAGGAAGACGGATTGTCCGGGTTTACGAAACGGGACGAAAGCGAATACGACCCCTTCGGCGCCGCCCATTCCTCGACTTCGATATCCGCGGGCCTCGGCATGGCCGTGGCCGCACAGATCAAGGATAGACCGCGCAACGTTATCGCGGTGATCGGCGACGGCGCGATGTCGGCCGGCATGGCCTATGAGGCCCTTAACAACGCCGGCGCTCTCGACGCGCGGCTGATCGTCATCCTCAACGACAACGACATGTCGATCGCTCCGCCGACCGGCGCCATGAGCGCCTATCTGGCGCGGCTCGCCTCCGGCAGGACCTATATGGGTTTTCGGGAATTCGGCAAGAAACTGACCGGATATCTCGGCAAGGCCGTCGACCGCGCGATCACCCGCGCCGTGGAGCATGCGCGCGGCTACGTAACCGGCGGCACCCTGTTCGAGGAATTGGGCTTCTATCATATCGGCCCGATTGACGGTCACAATTTCGAGCACCTGCTGCCCGTGTTGCGCAATGTGCGCGACAACGCGCAAGGCCCGGTGCTGATCCACGTCGTAACCCAGAAAGGCAAGGGCTACGCGCCCGCCGAAGCCGCCTCCGACAAGTACCACGGGGTATCAAAGTTCGACGTCATCACTGGCGCCCAGAGCAAGGCAAAGGCGAATGCGCCAAGCTACACCAAGGTCTTCGCAGAGGCTCTGATCCGCGAAGCCGACGAAGATGACCGCATTGTCGGGGTAACAGCCGCTATGCCTTCCGGCACAGGGCTCGACCTCTTCAAGGACGCGCATCCGGGCCGCTGCTTCGATGTCGGCATCGCAGAGCAGCACGCCGTCACCTTTGCGGCGGGTCTCGCCACCGAGGGCATGAAGCCTTTCGCGGCGATATACTCCACCTTCCTGCAGCGCGCCTACGACCAGGTGGTGCACGACGTGGCGATCCAGAAGCTACCCGTGCGTTTTCCCATTGACCGCGCCGGTTTTGTCGGCGCCGACGGCCCGACCCATGCAGGCTCCTTTGATGTTACCTATCTTGCGACCCTCCCGGGGTTCGTCGTCATGGCCGCCGCGGACGAAGCTGAGCTGAAGCATATGGTGCGTACAGCCGCGGCCTATGACGAAGGCCCCTGCTCCTTCCGTTATCCGCGCGGAGAAGGCGTCGGCGTCGAGTTGCCGGAGCGTGGCTCCGTACTGGAAATCGGCAAGGGTCGCATCGTCCGGCAAGGCGGCAAGATCGCCCTGCTATCGCTTGGAACCCGGCTCGCTGACTGCCTGCTCGCCGCTGAAGATCTGGACGCTGCTGGACTTGCGACGACGGTCGCAGACGCCCGCTTCGCCAAGCCGCTCGATACCGATCTGATTGTGCAACTGGCGCGCCATCACGAGGTGCTCGTCACGGTCGAGGAAGGCGCAATCGGCGGCTTCGGCGATCACGTGCTGCACTTCCTGGCGCATCAGGGCCTGCTTGAAAACGGACTGAAGGTCCGCCCTCTCGTCATGCCGGACGTCTTCATGGACCAGGCGAAGCCAGAGATCATGAACAGCCGCGCCGGCCTCGATCGCAAAGGCATCGTCGACACAGTGTTCCGGGCGCTCGGCGAATCCGGAAAGCTCACCTCCACGCAGGCCTGATCACGCCGCTTCGAACACCGCCGTTCCGCCAATCCAGGTTTTCTGCACCTGCAAATCGGCGTTGAGTTCGGTGAAATCGGCATCGAAGCCGGGTTCCAACTTTCCCTTCCGGTCGGCGACGCCGACGGCCTCGGCCGGATATTGCGAGGCCATAGCGAGCGCCTCCTCCAGCGGCAAACCAATCTCGACTTTCAGAAAGCGGACAGACGAAGCCATATCGATGTCGGCGCCTGCCAGTGTTCCGTCTTCCAGCGTCAGACGTCCATTCTCCCTGCAAATATGGCGTCCGTTCAACGTCAAGGACTTAAGCTCCGTTCCGATCGTCGACATGGCGTCTGTAACGACAAAAATCCGGCCCGGGCCTTTTTTTGCGCGCAACGCGGCGCCGAATGCAGCCGGGTGGACGTGGAAACCATCGGCGATGATACCGGCGTAAATTTCGCCGCTGTAGAGGGCCGCGCCGACCAGTCCCGGCTCGCGATGGGCGAGCGGACTCATGGCGTTGAAAAGATGAGTGACCATACTGGCCCCGGCGGCAAAGTATTCCATGGCCGTGGCGTAGTCGCAGTCGCTGTGCCCCACGCTGACGGAAACGCCGGCCGCCGCCAGCTTTTCGACCTGTTTGAGCTTCGTGTTTTCAGGCGCAGTGGTAGTCACAAGAACCGGCAGGCGCGTCCTGGCGTCAATGAGGCGTTTCAGGTCGCGCTCGGTCATGGCGCGAATGAGGTCTTCGCTGTGCGCGCCTCTCTTCGCCTTTGAAAGGTGCGGGCCCTCCAGGTGCAGACCGAGAAAACCCGACACGCCTGTGCGATGCGCCTCGAAGCCTGCTTTCAGCGCTCGCCGAGTCACATCCGTATCGTCGGTGATCAGCGTTGGCAGAAGCGCAGTCGTGCCGAAACGCGCATGGGCCGAACAGATTGCCTTGATACCCCTGACGTTAGGCCTCTCGTTGAAAAGGACGCCGCCGCCGCCGTTAACCTGCAGATCGACGAAACCGGGAACCAGCATCGCGCCGGCCGCCTCGACGATCTCGAAATCCGCCGGAGCCGCGCCAGCAGACGCGATGCCGACGCAGCGGTCGCCATTGACAAGCAGGACCGCATTTTCATGCCACGCGCTTCCGTCGTAGATTCGCGGGCTCGATATGGCGCGTTTGACCGTCATAGCGTCTCCGTGACCTTGCTCAGACGTTCCGGCCGATCCGGATTGCGTCCAAGACGCCGGGACAGCGCTTCAATCAGGCCGTAATATGGCGCGATTGGCAAGAGCGCGTTGAGTAGTGGGTGGCCGCCGTCCGGAACCCGCAAGGAATGCGCATTTCTGCACAAGGCCGATGTTGCGAAAACCGAGGCGCCCTGCGCCGCCAGGGCGTCGGCCGAGGCGACGATGGAGGTTTCGGCGCGGTCCCGCGCGGCGATCGCGAGAACAGGAAAGGCAGGCTCGACCAGTTCCACCGGACCGTGCATGACTTCCGCCGCTGAATAGGCTTCCGCGTGCACGCCGCAGGTTTCCTTGAATTTCAGGGCTACTTCGTTCGCTATCGCCAGTGTCGGACCGCGGCCAAGCACGAAGACGGAGCGCGCTTCATGAAGCACCTGCCCCATTGCGCTCCAGTCGCACAAAAGCGCCTCCCTCAATTGATCGGGAAAACGGTCCAGCGCCTGCCCCAGCGCCGGAGACGGCGAAAGCCGCGCGACGATCGCAAGGCCGGCTACAACTGAGCATACGAACGATTTTGTCGCCGCAACACTGCGCTCCGGGCCGGACGCTAGGTCAATGACGTAATCAGCCGCATCGGCCAGGGGCGACGGCAGTGTGTTGACGAGGGCGATCGTCGTGGCGCCGCCTCGCTGCAAGGCGTCAGTCATGGCGACGATATCCGGACTTTGTCCTGATTGGGATATTGAAAAGCTCACGGCGTTCGCAGCTTTCGGCGTGACGTTGTACAGGGAGGAAAGCGACGGCCCGACGGAAGCGCCGAGAAGTCCAAGCTCGATCTCGCAGGCAATCTTCAGGAAATGCGCCGCGTGGTCCGACGATCCGCGAGCGACCGTAACGATATAGCCGGGGTCCGCAACGCGGAAAGCGTCAGCCGCATTCGCAATCGCATCCGCAGACCGTGTGAGCATTCGCTCGACCGCATCCGGTATCTCGGCGATTTCACGCCTCATGCTCGTCGTCATCTGATCTGTCCGGTTGTTCGGAATTCCTGCACAGCAAGCTGTACGGCGCCAACAAGCGCGTCGGTCTGTGGCGGTTTGACAATCGCCCGGAAGCGCGCTCCGATACGGGTCGTATAAAGCTCTGCAAGCCCACCAAGCAAACAGAGCGCCTCGCATTCGGGCCACAAAAACGCCTGCAGTTGCGCTTCGACCTGTAATAGCGTCTTATCCAGAATGTCCAGCGCCACGGCGTCACCGTCATCGGCGGCAGAGAACACCCGCGGAGCGAAGCGCGCAAAATCGGTGGGCCTGGCCTGCTGGGCGAACTCGGCGAGGCGCATTGGATCGCTGTCATATTCCGCCAGCACTGCGGTCGTCAGGGGCGATTGCGCCCGGACCTTGTCGTAAGCCAGCAATGTCTCCTGCAGAAGCTCGCGACCGATTCTGGCGCCGCTTCCCTGATCGCCGACGGCGAAGCCCCAGCCTCCTGCGCGGAAAATTGAGCCGTTTCGGCGGCCGAAAAGCACCGAACCGGTTCCCAGCACCATGACCGCGCCGTCCATGTCGCCAAGCGCGCCCTGCAGGGCGGTTCCGGCGTCGTCTTCAATGACGCACCGCTCGAACGGCAAATGCCCCCTGACCGCTTCGGCCGCGGATGCAAGGTTGGCGCCCGCGAGCCCCAGAAAGGCGGGAAGTGAGGAGAGCGTCGCATCACCGTGTCCGGCGTCGGCGAGCGCCGCGCGCGCCGCTATTACGATATTCTCCGCAGCACCTTTCGGATCCGTTGAAACATTGGCCGGACCGGAAACGGCGCGCCCGAGGATAGCGCCGCCATGATCGGCCACGGCGGCCCTGCAACTGGTGCCTCCACCATCCACTGCCAATATCAATGTCATAAGTTTCCTCGATTACGCGGCGATATTACCAAAGAAACACCGTCCACCAAGTGTGAAAGAACTCATTCAATTATATTTACCTATTAATTTCATAGATTTGGCTTCTCTCTATAGCGCGTACATCCTTCACATAGACCCACTTTTGGATGAAGGTATGAAATTGTAATTTCGGTCAAACGGAATCTCCTGCGGAACTGAATATACATTGATGCGGGATGCGGAGCAGCATCGAAGGCGCGCTATCGACAGGCATAGGTCCGTCTGCTAAACGTTCCGCCCTCCGCGACGCCATGTCCGCGACACCCCAAAACCGGCTCCAACACACGATGATGAACAACGCCCGCGTCCATGTGTCATTGCTGTTTCTCGTCAACGGCTTCCTGATCGGTAACTGGGCGCCCAAGATTCCGGAATTTGCCGAAAGGCTGCTGCTCGACGAAGGTCAGCTTGGCGTCATGATCGCCGTCTTCGGCATGGGCGCCCTTGTCACCATGCCGTTGACCGGCGTTGTGATCGCCCGCATCGGACCCGTTTTCGCCGTACGTCTTACCGCACTTGTCGCAGCATCGACGCTGTTGTGGGTCACGCTGGCGCCCAACCACGGACTTGCCGCACTCTCGCTGTTCGTGTTCGGCGGATCGATCGCCGGCATGGATGTGGCGATGAACGCCGTGGCCGTTGAAGTCGAGCGCAGGCGCGGCGCGCCAATCATGTCTTCCTGTCATGGCTTCTGGAGCCTCGGCGGATTGTTCGGCGCGGTCGCGGGCGGCTATCTGTTGCAATATGCAGGCGTCATGCTGCATGCGTTGTTCGTCACCGCGATTTCGGCAGCGCTGGTCGGATTTGTCCTGCTTGGCCTGCGCCTTGACGATGCGCCCGTGGACACCGAACAGCGCCAGCCGATCCGTTTTCCGCGCACCCTGCTGCCATACATGATTGGGCTGCTCGCTCTGTTTTCCGCGATGCCCGAAGGCGTCGTGATCGACTGGAGCGCCCTCTATCTGCGACAGGAATTGAACGCTGACGCCTTCGTTTCAGGGTTGGCGTTCGGCGCTTTCTCGGCCGCCATGGCGACCGTGCGGTTCTTCGGCGATCCCGTTCGCAAACGGCTTGGCGCTGTCAGAACTGTCCAGATCTGCGCCGGCTCCGCCTTTATCGGTTTCCTGATCGCCGGCATGGCGACATCGCCCGAAATAGCTGTCGCAGGCTTTCTGATCACCGGGCTTGGGCTTTCCAATCTTGTGCCTATCGCCTTCTCAGCGGCCGGCAATCTCCCGGGCATTGCTCCCGGCATCGCCCTGTCGCTAACCACGACGATCGGTTATTCCGGCATCCTCGTCGCGCCTGTGCTGATTGGCTATGTCGCGGAATACACCAGCTTCAGCGCCATTTTCACGGGGCTCTCGCTGATGCTGTTCGCAATCCTGCTCATGGCCCCCAATTCCCGCTACGCCGATGTCGGAAGAGCATGACGCCAAACGCCAGCGGCTCGACCAGTTGCTGACCGAACTCGGCCATTTCGACAGCCGCGCGCGGGCGCGCGACGCGATACTGCGCGGTACGGTTTCGGTTGACGGCGACGTCTGCGCTAAACCCGGCGCCAAAACCCCGGAGAACGCCGTGATCGCTATCGATGACCCTGCGCGGGGTTACGTGTCACGCGCCGCCCTGAAGCTGGTCGCAGCGCTCGATCATTTCGATTTCCAACCGGCTGGATGTTGCATACTCGATATCGGCGCGTCGACTGGCGGTTTCACCCAGGCGCTGCTCGAACGCGGCGCCTCGCATGTGATCGCTGTCGACGTCGGTCATGGACAGCTCCATAATTCGCTGCTCGCCGATGCGCGGGTGACGAACCGCGAAGGCGTGAACGCCCGCGATTTGCCGGATGATATTGCCGGCGGACGAATAGTGAGCGGCGTTGTCAGCGATGTCAGCTTCATCTCGCTGCGCCTCGCCGTGCCGATGGCTCTTGGCATGGTCGCGCAAGGCGGCTTTTGCGTGCTGCTTGTCAAACCGCAATTCGAAGCAGGAAAGGAGGCGATCGGCAAGGGCGGTATATTGCGCGATCCGAAAGCGGGCCCAAAGATCGCACACGAAGTGTCTGCATGGCTCGACGGCCTGCCGGGATGGAAAAGCCTTGGCTTTATCCCCTCCCCCATAGAAGGCTCCGACGGAAATCGCGAATTCCTGCTTGGCGGCGCAAGATCATGACAGAGACAGTTGTCATTGACGCCATGGGCGCACAGGGTGACGGCATCGCCGAAAACGGCGGTTTCATTCCCTTTACTTTGCCGGGAGAGACTGTCTCGATCGAACGTCACGGCAAGGAAGTCATCCTGACTGACGTACTGAAGGCTTCGGAGAGCCGAAGGCAACCGCCCTGCCCGCATTTCGGGCCAGCGGGCGACCTGTGCGGAGGATGCGCGACCCAGCATGCCGATGACGGCTTCTACAGACGCTGGAAACGCCAACTCGTCGTGGACGCGCTCGTGTCCAGAGGCATTAAAACCGAAACCGCAGAGCTGCATATCTGTGAACCGGGCGCGCGGCGGCGTATCGTGCTGACAGCGCGTAAAACCGGAGAAGGCCCGGTGCTCGGCTTCAACCAGGCCGGTAGCCACACCGTCTTTGCGCTTCAGCGATGTCTCGTCGCGACAGATGGCCTCAATCGTAAACTTGGCGATCTCAGGGCCCTGTTGCAGCACATTCCCGGCAAATCGCTGCGGATGACGGCTCTGGAAACAGAGACCGGACTGGATGTCGCAATTTCGGGGGGGCCTGCATTGCGCCCGCCCCAGCGACAAGCGGCCGTCGCCGAAGCGCTGAAGCGCGATATCGCGCGTCTTTCCTGCAACGACGAGATTTTGATCGAGCCACGCAAGCCGGTCCTGCAATTCGGCAAGGCGTCGGTAACCCCGCCGCCCGGCGGATTCGTACAGGCCGTATTGCAGGCCGAAAAGACCATGACGAACCTTGTGCTCGCACATCTGAAGAAGACGAAACGCGTCGCCGATCTCTTCAGCGGCTGCGGAACGTTTGCGCTGGCGCTTGCCGGACAGTCTGCAGTCCACGCAGTGGAAAGCGACGGCCCGTCGCTCGCTGCGCTCGATCGCGCGGCGCGTCACACGCCGGGTTTGAAACCTGTCACGAGCGAAAAGCGGGATCTGTATCGCCGACCTCTGACGAGAAACGAATTGAAGACCTTCGACGGCGTGACCTTTGATCCGCCGCGGGCGGGCGCCGAACAACAATGCCTGGAAATCGCGGCGTCAACGGTCAGAAGAGTTGCTGCGATCTCCTGCAATCCGGTGACGCTTGCCCGCGATCTGGAAATCCTGACGACGGCAGGTTTCGAGGTGACGTCAGTGACGCCGATCGATCAGTTTCTCTGGTCGCCTCACGTCGAGGTTGTCGCGCTGCTCGAACGAAAGTAGCCCATGACGCCGCGCCGTCACGTTTTCTTGTGATCAACGCTTTCCATGTCAGCCGGAATACAGTTGATCGCGATCGTCTCCATGCCCGTGTCAGCCTTGCCGTCGCAATCGAGGGCCGTCGGCGCGCCGGATGGCGGGTCGATGTTGAACACCGTATGTCCAGGATCGTCTTCCGGCTCGCTCGATCGTAGACCCGATACGCCGTTATCGCAGGCGATTTCACTGTGCTCGCTGAACACAGCGGCGGGAACCACAAAAATATGTTCTGCGTCGTGGCTGGCGGAGCAGAATGCACTGCTGAAACTCTCAAAGCTGTCGGCTTCCATAACCACTGACTGCGCGAAAGTCGGCGTCGCTGCGAAAATCGACAGGACGATCAGGTGCGAACAGAACATTCGTGTCATGGCGTCACCCTCCCTGGCTGCTCGATACTTCCAAAAATCTATCTAGGCGTGCAATGGTCGCATATAAGCTCGGAAGGTCAAGCGCAGGTCTCGCTCATGCAGCCCCTGCCCCAGGGCGGCGTGGGCAGGAGTTCTTCTGTCCGGAAAATCGTCAGCCCGCCTTGCGGCTCCTGGCAAGGAAAGCCTCGAAAGCGGCCCGCGCCTCGGCGGAGCCCAGTCGTTCGCTGAACCTGTTCGATTCCTCCCTGATCCGCCCGACTACCTCTTCGCGGGTTCCTCCACGCATCAGCTCGCGGGCGATCTGCATGGCTTCCGGCGGCTTGGACGCAATGGTTTCCGCCGCGGCGAGCGTTGAAATCTCGAGCTCATCCTCGCCCACGACCTTGTAGACGAGACCCGCGTCACGGGCGTCTTCGCCGCTAAACCCGACACCGGCGGCAAGCATCGCAAAGGCGCGCTGATAGCCCATCACGCGCGGCCCAAGCAGACTGGATCCAGCCTCCGGCACCAGCGCCAGATCGACGAAGGGCGTTCGGAATTCAGACCGCGCGGTGGCGAAGGTCATGTCGCAATGGAACTGCATCGTCACGCCAACGCCGATCGCCAGGCCGTCCACCCCGGCAACGATCGGTTTTTTGGCGTTCGCCAGTCCCATCAGGAAACGGCCGACCTCGCCTTCGCCTATACGTCCATTGACGGCGTAGCCGAGAAAGTCGGCCAAATCGTTGCCGGCGGTAAAGCAGCCTGGCGCGCCGAGAAAGACGTGGACCCGGACCGCAACGTCATCGTCACCGGCCTCAAGCGCGTCGGCCATGATGCGGTACATGTCTTGCGTAATGGCATTCTTCTTGTCCGGCCGATTGAAGCGGATCACCTGGACCGCTCCGTCATATTGTTGTGGTCGCTCGACCAGAACGAGTTCACTCATCATCTTCCCCCTAAACGGCCAGCGCCAACCGCGCGTTGAACAGACTTTCAGCACCGCCGGTCACAGCCTGACGAAGCGCCGACGTTTCACCGAGAAGATTTTCGGCGCAGAACCGGCAGAGCGCGATGCGGCGCGGCTCGTTTCCATCTCCGGCCTCGGCAAGCGCGCCCTTCGCCAGATAGACGGAGCCGGCGGCAAGACCAAACAGACGCTGAAATGGCGTAGCGCCGGCGAGCGCTTCGCTTACCTTGCCCTCGCTTTGCGCCGCCATCAGCCAGCGCGTGGCGTCTTCCAGATCATCGAGCGCCGCTTCCAGGCGATCGGCCGTGGTTCCGAACTCCGGGCTGTTGCGGCGCGCTACATCGGCGGCGATATCGCGGAGCTCTGCAATGTATCCAAGAACGTGCTCGCCGCCGGACTGCGGCAGCTTGCGCATCACGAGATCAATCGCCTGAATGCCGTTTGTGCCTTCGTAGATCGGAGCGATGCGGGCGTCGCGCAACAAGCGCGCCGCGCCCGTTTCCTCGATGAAACCCATGCCGCCGTGAACCTGAACGCCGATAGACGCCGCGTCGACGCCGATATCGGTGGAAAACGCCTTGGCGATCGGCGTTAGCAGGTTCGCTCGCTCCTGCCAGAATTTCCGCGCGTCCGCCTCGCCCTGCTCCTCGGCTGCGTCCGCCATATCGATAGCGTGGGCGCAACAATAGGCAATGGAACGCGACGCCTGGACCATCGCCTTCATGGTCAGCAAGTCGCGCTGGATATCCGGATGCTCGATGATCGGGCTCATGCCCTCTCCGGTCCAGCCGGGCGCGCGGCCCTGGGTGCGCTCTTGCGCGTAGGCCAGCGCATGCTGATAGGCCGCATCGGCCACGGCGACGCCCTGTATGCCGACGTTGAGACGCGCGTTGTTCATCATGGTGAACATGCAGGCGAGACCCTTGTTCTCCTCGCCTATCAGCCAGCCGATAGCGCCGGGCGTATCGCCCCGACTGCCGTCTCCGTAAATCATCGTGCAGGTTGGCGACCCATGAATGCCGAGCTTGTGTTCCACGCCGCTGCAGAAGAGATCATTGCGCGCGCCCGGCACGCCATCTGCGTCTGGAATGAATTTCGGAACCAGGAAAAGGGATATGCCGCGCGTTCCAGCCGGCGCATCCGGCAAGCGAGCGAGCACGAGATGAACAATGTTGTCTGCGAAGTCGTGTTCGCCATAGGTGATGAAAATCTTCTGGCCGAAAATGCGATACGTGCCGTCGCCCACGGGTTCTGCGCGGGTTTTGAGCGCATTGAGATCGGAACCCGCCTGCGGCTCGGTCAGGTTCATTGTGCCGGTCCATTCGCCAGTCACCAACTTTTCGAGATAGGTGGATTTGAGCTCGTCGGTAGCGTGTTTTTCAAGCGCCTCTATAGCGCCCATGGTCAGAAGGGAACAAAGGCTGAAGGCCATAGAACTGCCATTCCACATTTCGCTCGCCGCGATCGAGAGCATCATCGGCAGACCCTGCCCGCCGAAATCCGGTGATCCGGTCAACCCGTTCCATCCGCCGCCGATCCAGTTTTGGTAAAGTTCCTTCCAACCTTCAGGCGTCGTCACAACGCCATCGGACAGCGGCGTTCCGTCCTCTCCGGCAAGCGCCAACGGTGAAATCTCTTCTGAGGCAAAGCGGCCTGCCTCGGTCAGAATGGCGTCCACAAGATCTTCGGAAAGGTCTCCCAGACGTCCTTCGTCCATAGCCGTTTGCAGACCTGCGACATACTTGAGCGTAAAGGAAATTTCGTCAACGGGCGCGCGGTACATATGCCGATCCTCTCCCTGGCCGACGCATCGATGCGCGGCGATATCTTGCTTCCGGTTTTGCGACCGGCCTAAGTTATTTTTACGTAAACGTCAATCAACGGCTTCGTTGTCGACGCTTCCGTCCGGCGACTGCTTTTAACATTGAGCAGCCGTGGCAAGGCTGCTATCAGCCACAATACAGATATGGCAAAACTCTCCATCATTAACAACCGATCCGAAGCGCTGGAAGAAGCCTGCAAAGTGCTTGCCGCCGGCGAACTTGTTGCGCTTCCCACGGAGACCGTTTATGGGCTCGCCGGAGATGCGACCAATGGCGAGGCCGTGGCGCGGATTTTCGAAACCAAGGGACGCCCGCGTTTCAATCCGCTGATCTGCCACATGTCGGGCATTGGCATGGCGCAGAGCCACGTCGTCTTCAACGATCTCGCCCGCAAACTCGCCGAGACATTCTGGCCCGGTCCGCTGACCCTGGTGCTTCCCAAGAGATCGGATTCGCCGGTTCATCCACTGGCGAGCGCAGGCCTTGAAACACTGGCCGTGCGGACGCCAGCCGGTTTCGCCAATGAACTGATCGAGCGCTTCGGCAATCCGCTCGCCGCGCCCAGCGCCAATCGATCCGGCAAAGTGAGCCCCACGCGGGCCGAACATGTCGAGGCCGATCTGGGAGAGCGCGTTCGCCTGATCCTGGACGCCGGTCCGGCGACCGTGGGCGTGGAATCGACGATCGTCAAGGTCGACGGCGACGAGTTATCGCTGCTGCGGCCAGGCGGGCTGGAAGCGGACAGCATAGAGTCCGTCGCCGGCAGACACTTGAACCGGCCAGCGCCGGGAGAAGCCGCGATCGAGGCGCCGGGCATGCTGCGTTCGCACTACGCCCCCGAAGCCAGGTTACGGATGAATGCATCGTTCATAGAACCGGGCGAGGCGCTCATCGCCTTCGGTGGCGGCGCCGTGGAAGGCGCTGAACATGCAACACTGGTTTTCAATCTCAGCCTTGACGCCGATCTGGTAGAGGCTGCCGCCAACCTGTTCGACACCATCCTTCAGGCCGACCGCGTGGGCGCCGGTATGATCGCTGTCGCGCCGATTCCCGAAACCGGGCTGGGCGAAGCGATCAATGATCGACTGCGCCGCGCCGCAGCGCCGCGAAACGCATGACCATTTGCATCTCGACCAGCGGTCCCGATGCCGCTATGTCTCGATTATGATCAGCGACGCAACCATTAAACGATTCAAGACCATTGTCGGAGACCGCTACGCCGTCACCGACGTCAACGAGACGGCGCCCTATCTGCGTGAACCGCGCGGTTTGTATCATGGTTCGACACCGCTGGTGCTGCGCCCGGCGAACGCCGGCGAGATATCGCGAATCCTCGCGCTCGCCACGGAAACCGGCACTCCGATTGTCCCGCAATCAGGCAATACCGGCCATGTTGGCGGCCAGGTCCCGCTTGATGAGCAGCCGGCGATCATCCTGTCGCTGTCCCGTCTCAATGCGGTGCGTTCGATCGATCTTTCGGCGAACGCGCTGACGGTCGACGCCGGCTGCATCTTGCAGGACATTCAAAAGGCAGCGTCGGACGCAGACCGGCTGTTTCCGCTGTCGCTTGGATCGGAAGGCTCCTGCCAGATCGGCGGCAATCTGTCGACAAACGCCGGCGGCACCGGCGTTCTCGCCTATGGCAATGCGCGCAACCTGTGCCTCGGACTGGAGGTCGTGCTGCCGACCGGCGAAATCTGGGACGGGCTCAGAACACTTAAGAAGGACAATACCGGCTACGACCTTCGCGATCTCTTCATTGGCGCCGAAGGAACGCTGGGCGTCATCACCGGCGCAGTGCTTAAACTGCTGCCCAAGCCAAAGGGCAAGCAGGTGGCGATCGCCGGCCTGAGGTCGCCGGACAACGCGCTTGCTCTTCTAGGCATTGCGCAGCAGCAATGCGCCGGCGAACTTACAGGCTTCGAACTGATGCCCCGGATCGGCGTCGAATTCACGTCCGCTTATATTCCGGGCGTCCGCGACCCACTGGAAAGCCAGCATCCCTGGTACGCGCTAATCGATCTCTCTTCGATGCGCTCCGAGGAAGAAGCAGCTGCGACGATGGAAACCCTGCTGGCGACAGCATTCGAAAAGGATCTCGTTCAGGACGCCGTGATTGCCCAGTCTGAAGCCCAGCGGGACGCCTTCTGGCATATCCGCGAGACCATGTCCGAAGCACAGAAGAGCGAAGGCGCATCGATCAAGCACGACGTCTCTGTGCCGGTGTCAGCAATACCGGAATTCTTTCGCAAGGCGGATAAGGCAGTGCATCAGGCAATGCCGGACGCCCGAATCTACGCTTTTGGCCACATGGGCGACGGCAATATCCACTACAATATCCAGCAGGCGAAAAACGCCGACGGCTCGGCGCATCTCGCCCGCCGGCACGAGATCAACGACATGGTCTACGACATCGCGCTTGGGATGGGCGGATCGATCTCGGCCGAACACGGAATCGGACAGATGAAGCGCGACAAGCTGGCGGCCATTCGTCAGCCGATCGAGATTGACCTGATGCGCCGCATCAAGACGAGTTTCGATCCGGCAAACATCATGAATCCCGGAAAGATCGTCTGCCCCTGACGGAAAGAAAACGGGCGGTTCCGATAGCCGTACGCGCTGGACAGCCGCCGATGTGCGGGTAAAGTGCCCCATTATCAATATGCGCTTTGCGCCAAATACGCACATTTAGGGAAACGAAGATGAATATCAGCCTGCCAACCAAACTCCAGTTGTCTTCGATCGTCTTTCTATGCGCTCTGGCGAGCAATCCCGCCCTGGCCCATGAGGGCGCTGGCGTCGTCGGCGGGTTCGCCTCCGGTTTCATGCATCCCATTCTCGGCTGGGATCACGTTGCGGCGATGGTCGCCGTCGGCCTGTGGGGCGCATTTCTGGGCGCACCGGGAATTTGGCTTCTTCCGATCGTCTTTCCGCTTGTGATGGCGGTGGGCGGCGCGATGGGAGTGGCCGGCGCGCCGCTTCCGGCTGTCGAAACCGGCATCGCCGCCTCGGCGGTCGTGCTCGGCATCATGGTGGCGCTCGGCGCGCGGCCGCCTCTGTGGGTCGCCGCCATCATTGTTGGCGCCTTCGCAATCTTTCACGGCCACGCCCACGGCACGGAACTGCCAGTGGCGGCGGACGCTGTTTCCTATGCGGTCGGCTTCGTGATCGGCACAGGCCTCCTGCATCTGGCCGGCATCGCCCTTGGCATGACGACGCGCTGGGAAGCAGGAAAGGTCGCCGTGCGCGCCGCCGGCGGAGCAATCGCGGTCGCAGGACTTGCTTTCCTGACCGGAGTTGCATGAGGCGTCTTCTTTTTCTGACGGTCTTTTTGGGCGGGGACATCGTCTCCGCTCGGGCGCATAGTCCGGTTCCGGGCATCGGTGAATTCTACAATGGCATGCTGCATCCGGTTCTTGTGCCTGCACACCTCGTAACGCTTCTGGCGCTCGGACTGGTCATCGGGCAACATGCGCCGAAATCCAGTAATATGGCCCTGCCCGCCTTTATTGTTGCGCTTGTCGCCGCGCTCGCTTACCCGACGCCGCCGGTGTCGGATATCGCCCTGCTCTATCTCGCCCTTGTGTGCGGACTTGTAGCCGTCCTCGCCTTCGACATCGGCGCCGTCGGCCCTGCGGTTTTCGCCCTGGCGGTCGCTGTATTGATCGGCAATTCGGTCAACGCAGACATTCCCTCGGAACAGTCGCCCTGGTTGCTGCGGGCCGGATCGACGCTCGGCGCCACATTGATCCTCATCATTTTCGGCGGAGTGGCGGCGCTTCTGAAAAGCCGCTGGAACGGAATTGCGATCCGGGTTCTCGGATCGTGGGTCGCCGCCGTCGCCCTGATGATCATCGCGCTAAGCTTTGCTCCCGGCGCTTAATCCGGTTCAAAAGGCCGCGACCCGCTCCACGAACCAGAATGCAGCGACCGAACCGACGCCGTATGCCGCAATCATCTGCGGCATACGACTGTTCAGAACGACAAGTTTGCGGATCAGAGCGATAGCGATCAACACGACAAAAATGAACAGGAGTTGCCCCGCTTCAACGCCGAGATTGAAGGACAGGAGCGCCATCGGCACATCCTTCTGCGGCAATCCGATTTCCCTCAGCGCGCCGCCGAAACCAAAACCGTGCAGCAACCCGAAGGCAAAGGCGATCAGCCAGGGATAGCGGATCGAGATATCCCGGCGTCCGCGCTCCCGGTTGATGATTTCGGCCGCGACGATGACGATGCTCAAGGCAATCAGGGCCTCCACAGGCTGTTGAGGAGCGCTCGCCCAACCGAAGGCGGCGAAGGCAAGCGTGATGGAATGCGCCACCGTAAAGGCGGTGACTGTCTCGACGAGTAGCCTGACACTCGGAATCAGCAGGAGCAAGGCCAGCACGAACAGCAGATGATCGACGCCTTGCAGGATATGCTCCTTACCCAGCAGGAAATAGGTTCTTGCAGTATCGAGCAGCGACGGGCTGGATGCGACGGTTATTTCAGGTCTTTCAGGTGTCAGCCGAGACGTCTGGACCGTGCCGTCGCGCCGTGTAAATCGAAAGAGCACATCGGTATATGTCGCCGAGAGGCCGCCAATGCCAATCGTCCGGTTTTGCAGTCCGTCGACGCATCGAATACGCCAGCGATTGACACGGGCGCTGTTCGTTCGTTCGCTGGTCACGGGCGATACGTCTTCGCACGCTTGCGGCAACTCGACATCGAGCGACAGGCGGAAATCGCCGCGCGCCGGCGTTTTCCAAAGCACGTCGTACAGAATTGCACCCTCTTCACGGATATCCAGAAAGGCCGGCCGCAACTCATGCGCCGCGGCCGCGCTGGAGAGGGACAGAGCCAGCATCAGTCCGGCCAGCCGCAGCAGAGAAGATTTCACTGTCTCGCCTCTTCGGCGGAACCTTGCGGCCAGTCGACAATGACTTCGTAGTTCTCCTTCATGGCATGGTAACGCTGCTCGGCGATTTTCCTGCGACGCTCGTCACGCCAGTCTCGAAGAACGATTTCCCGAATTTCATCGAGACCGGGTTGTCTTTCAGGCTCGAACGCATTCAGACGCACGAGGTGAACGCCAAAATCCGACATGACCGGTCCGGACCACGCGTCGAGCGGTAATGTCTCGAGCGCAGACGCGAATTTCGGTCCGAACAAGGCTTCGATCTGGCGGCGGCCGCTCGGCGCCATCGACCGAGGAAGCATGGTCGCGTCCCCCAAACCGCTGTTTCCCGTCGAGACGTCCTCTTCTTCCAGTGACGATAGCAAAGCGCGGGCGTCGACCATGGCTTCACCGTCGCGCCGCGCAGGGTCGAAATAGACTTGGCGAAAGGATGCGCGATAGGGAACAACGTAATTCTGTCGGTTCTTTTCGAGCCATGCGGCGAGTGCACCCTCGTCCGGAATCATTTCCTGCTCGTCGGGTTCGACAAGGAACTCCATTTTCTGCTGCAGACGCCGCCGAAAGATCGTGTCGTCCTGGTCGAGCCCCAGTTTCCGGCCTTCACGGTAATAGATTTCCTCCTTTACGAAGGCCTCGACAAGGCCCTGCAATTCCTTCTCGGTCGGCGGTCTCTGCCATGTTCGCGCGAAGATTTCCGAGATCTGGGCAATTCGACCGGCTCCGACCTGTACGATTTCGCGTGGAGGTTCGGGCGGCGCGCGGTCGAGATAAAGATACGCACCAAACGTTGCTGCGCCGATCAGCAGGAACTGGACGACAGGTTCGCGAAGCATCTGGCGCAACAAACTCATGAGAACACCATTTCCGACGGTGGACACAATTCGCCAGTCAGTCCTTCATCCCCGCGCGGAAGCAGGACCTCGCAGCGTCATTCCTCCGGATTGTACCAGACCGGCGAGGTGTAGGCGCGTTCCTGCAGCGTCATGCGTGTGCCCTCCAGAGGTGTGGAGCCAAAGCGATTCGCATCGTAGGCGGTCCATCGCGGCGTCGGTATCTCGATAACGCGGCCGTAGTAGAATGCGGGTTGAGCGGGATCGAAATCGGGGTCTTCCCAAACCGCGATCAGTTCGGGCGCGCCGATGGTATTGGTCCAGTTTGCAGCTTCAACGTCGACGGTGCTGCCAACTGCGGGAACCTTCCCGTCGTCTCCGGGCTCACGGTCGCCCGACCACGCCACATCATAGATCTTTTCGTGCAGGTCTCCATTGGCGTCCATCCAACCCTTGATAATCTGATAGCGATCGAGATTCGCGCCAATCGGGTCTTTCAACGCGGCGATAAGGAATGTCGGCGCTTTGCCGTCAGGCGCATTTCCGAGATCGCCTCCCATCGGCACGCCCTTCGTGTAACCGATATCGGCCGGCAGACGGTCCTCGGCGTCGGCCTGTGCGAAATCCCATCCTCCGAAAAATCTTACGACCATTCGCGGGCCTGTGGTCGCATAGGTTTCCCTGCGATACATGGCGTCCCAGAGAGCCTCTCGGGTATTGTCCTCGGCCCAGACGGCGGCATATCCGGACGCGCCGACTTCCCAGTCCATGATCTTGATTCCTGTGGCCGGATTATCGACGAACACAGCCTTCATGCGCTCCGGGCTCGGCTCCTGCGGCGTTGTCTTGCCGAAGAAATTTTCTTCGGCCATGGCCGCCAGTCCCGTGTGCGCGTCGCTGCTGCCAATGAGGCCGAATTTGTACGGATTGACGCCAAGCTCCTTTTCCAGCTTCAGGCCGTTCTTGAGAGCGGAGCGCGAATACTCGAATTCAAGCATGGCGTCGGTCTTCGGAACGCTGCCGTCGAGATTGCCCTTGTCCCAGAGTTCGAAATCCGCGAATTCGTCATTGGGAGAAAGATAGGGGTGGGCTTCGCCCGTACCCTTGGTCTGCGTCGTCTCGTAAAGGCGCTCCCATTTCGCTCTCGTTTCGGCGTAGCCGCTGTCGAGTTGCTTGCCGAAGGCTTCTTCGACCGGAAACATGATCCCGTTGCTCAGATTTCCGTTGTGCGGAATGGCGAGCACATTGCCGCCGGTCTTGTCTTCATAGGCGGCCATCCATTCCCAGAGGTGAACCGGATTGTCGCTTCCAGGCGCATACACCGTGAACGGCACGACCTAGCTGGCCTTGTCGCCATTGTCGCGAAAGATGACGTTGCGGTGGAGGTTGTTTCCATCGGTGTTCGACGTCCATTCGTAGCCGATGAAAGCCGTGAAGCGTCCGGGATCGTTGTAGGCCTCAGCGGCGTCGATCGTTTCCTGCCAGGCGTGCTTGTAGGCAGGCTGGCCAGGACCGTAGTAGATTTCTTGCGGAAAGGTGTTATGCGAAAAGGCCGTAATAATCTCAATCGCAGCTTCGTTTCCCTGGCCGTTCTTGACCATGTTGTACCATTTGCGGCCGGTGGGATCGGCGAGCACGTTCGGCTTGCCGGCGAACAGATCGGGGAAGAAACCCATATTGTCGGAATGGTCTGCAACGACCAGGAAATCGAGTGGGCGCGACAACTTCACCGGCTGTCCGGAAGACGCTGTCACCTGTTCGCCGCGGGCGAACCTGTAAGCATCGCGCGGCGTCAGACGCGCGCCAAATGCTCCCGCATCCATCGAGAAAGAGGTATGGAGATGAGTGTCGCCGAACAGCGGCCTCGTCGGGAAGTTCCGATCGGCATAGGGCGAGTACGCCTTTTTG
This sequence comes from Flavimaribacter sediminis, assembly GCF_019492055.1. Taxonomy (GTDB): domain Bacteria; phylum Pseudomonadota; class Alphaproteobacteria; order Rhizobiales; family Rhizobiaceae; genus Flavimaribacter; species Flavimaribacter sediminis. The sequence continues at coordinate 335,749 of NZ_JAICBX010000005.1, forward strand.
TCCTGAAAAGCGCGCTCGGCTTTCAGGTCAGTAAGACTGCCGGAGTCCGACTGAAAATCCTGAGATACAGCGGGTAAAGGCGCCCCTATTACAAATGACGCCATTGCCAACGAATGCAACCATCGTGTCATAGCACTCCTCCACAAGTATGATCCTGTTCAAAAATATTATGAACTATAAATATACCACAATCATGGCCAAGACCAACGAGTACTATTTACAGCAAAACTCGAATAATTCGATTTTAATATTTCATCGCCTTTGTTTCCCGCACAGAGATATGATTTGGCACGACGAGTTACGCTCATGCATCTATGCAGAAAGACCCGCCGACTCGTCAGTCTTCGTCGGGGGCGCAGCCGGTTGCTGATTGGGCAACGCATCCGCCGATTCCCTGACTATTTCCGCGATCTGCATCAGTTGCCCGGCCAGCGGATTCGTTTTCCGCCAGATCATGCCGATCGTGCGAGAGGGTTGCGGCTCGGCGAAGCGCACGATGGACACCGACGCCGAGCGCGTTTCAACCGGCACCGCCATTTCGGGAATGAGCGTCACGCCTATACCTGCGCTGACCATCTGAACAAGCGTGGAAAGCGAACTTCCATCAAGCAGTTCCCGCGACAGGCCCGCATGGATGTTGCAGAAGGAGAGCGCCTGATCGCGAAAGCAATGTCCTTCCTCGAGCAGCAGCAGCCGCATTTCCCGCAGCATGTCGCGATCAGGAATGGGCTTGCCCTCGTCCTCTCCCGGTCGAACCAAAACGAAACTTTCCTTGAAAAGCGCAACCTCCGTTAATGACGGCTCCGACACCGGCAGCGCCACGATCGCCGTGTCGATCCGGCCGTCCTCCAGTTCCTGGATCAGCTTCTGCGTCTGGGTCTCCCGCAAATGGATATCCAGACCATCATGCACCCGGGCGAGATTTCCGATGATCGTCGGCAGAAGATATGGCGCGATCGTTGGAATCACACCAATCCGCAGCCGTCCAACCAGGCGGTTCTGCGAAGCGCGGGCGAGGTCGCTCAGTTCATCGACCGAACGGAGAATATCGCGAACGCGACCGGCGAACTCCTCTCCGAAATTAGTCAGTCGGATCTGTCGAGCGCCTCTTTCAAAGAGTTCCGTGCCCAGGGATTCCTCCAGTTCACGGATCTGCATCGACAGGGCGGGCTGGGAAATCGCACATGCATCCGCAGCGTGTCCGAAGTGTCCATGCTGCGCAAGCGATTCGAAATAGCGAAGCTGTTTGAGTGTCAAATTTTTCATAAGAAAATCTTATCGCAAAAATCAGAAAATACAACTTTATCTAATCAACAAGAATTATTATAGTTCAAACGAAGTCAGGACTCAGTCGGCGCCCAGACCGGCGAGCGAGGTGGCTTTTGTTTTAAGCAAGCCCGGTTACCGGGCGCCTGATAACCCTCGTACAAACAACCCACGCGACCACGACGGGAGAGAAAAATGGACAAGAAAGTCGACGAATCGGGCAAGTGCCCGGTCATGCATGGCGGCGTCACCGCCATGGGCAGCAATGTCATGAGCTGGTGGCCGAATGCGCTCAATCTGGAAATCCTGCATCAGCATGATTCCAAGACCAATCCGATGGGCAAGGAGTTTTCCTATCGCGACGAAGTCAGAAAGCTTGACTACGACGCCGTGAAGCAAGACCTGCACGCATTGATGACCGACAGCCAGGAATGGTGGCCGGCCGACTGGGGTCACTATGGCGGACTGATGATCCGCATGGCCTGGCACGCCGCCGGCTCTTATCGTCTGGCCGACGGCCGCGGCGGCGGCGGCACGGGCAACCAGCGTTTCGCTCCATTGAACTCCTGGCCGGACAATGTCAGCCTCGACAAGGCGCGGCGCCTGCTGTGGCCGATCAAGAAGAAATACGGCAACAAGCTTTCCTGGGCGGACCTGATCATTCTCGCCGGCAACGTCGCCTATGAATCCATGGGACTGAAGACATTCGGCTTTGGTTATGGCCGCGAGGACATCTGGCATCCGGAAATGGACGTCTATTGGGGCGCGGAAAAGGAATGGCTCGCTCCTTCGGACGGTCGCTACGGCGACGTGGAACATCCGGAAACGATGGAAAATCCTCTCGCCGCCGTCCAGATGGGCCTGATCTACGTGAACCCGGAGGGCGTGAACGGCAAGCCGGACCCGATGAAGACCGCCGCGCAGGTTCGCGAGACATTCAAGCGCATGGCGATGAATGACGAGGAAACCGCTGCTCTGACGGCCGGCGGACATACCGTCGGCAAGACCCACGGCAACGGCAACGCCGACCTGCTTGGTCCCGATCCCGAAACCGCTGGGCCCGAGGCGCAAGGCCTCGGCTGGGCCAACCCGGAAATGAAGGGCCTGGCGGCGAACGCCGTGACGTCCGGTCTCGAAGGCGCCTGGACGACGGAGCCGACGAAATTCGACATGGGCTTCTTCGACATGCTGTTCGGTCATGAATGGGAACTGCGCAAGTCGCCGGCAGGCGCCTGGCAGTGGGAGCCGGTTGACATCAAGGAAGAAGACAAGCCGGTTGACGCCAGCAATCCTTCCGTCCGTCACAATCCGATGATGACCGACGCCGACATGGCGATGAAGGTGGACCCGATCTACAACGCGATCTGCCAGAAATTCATGGCGGACCCGGAATATTTCAAGGACACGTTCGCGCGCGCCTGGTTCAAGCTGACCCACCGCGACATGGGACCGAAAGTCCGCTACATCGGACCGGAAGTTCCCCAGGAAGACCTGATCTGGCAGGATCCGATCCCGGCCGGCTCGACCTCATACGACGTCGACGCCGTGAAGGCGAAGATCGCCGCTTCCGGCCTTTCTCTGACCGAACTGGTTTCAACGGCCTGGGACAGCGCACGGACCTATCGCGGTTCGGACATGCGCGGCGGCGCCAACGGCGCGCGCATCCGGCTGGCGCCGCAAAAGGATTGGGAAGGCAACGAGCCCGACCGCCTGGCGAAGGTGCTTTCGGTGCTTGAGCCGATAGCCGCCGAAACCGGCGCTTCGATCGCTGACGTTATCGTGTTGGCCGGCAATGTCGGAGTGGAACAGGCGATCGCCGCCGCCGGCTTCGATGTGACCGTTCCCTTCACGCCTGGTCGCGGCGACGCTACCGACGAAATGACGGATGCGGAAAGCTTCGACGCGCTGGAGCCGCTGGCCGATGGATACCGCAACTGGCTGAAGGACGATTACGTTGTCAGCGCCGAGGAACTGATGCTCGACCGCACGCAACTCATGGGCCTGACCGCGAACGAAATGACGATCCTGGTCGGCGGCATGCGCGCCATGGGCGCAAACCATGGCGGCACGAAGCATGGCGTCTTTACCGACCGCGAAGGCGCTTTGACGACGGATTTCTTCATCAACCTGACCGACATGGGCAATAGCTGGACACCGGTCGGAGACGGCACATATGAGATCCGCGACCGCAAGTCCGGCGCTGTCAAATGGACCGCGACACGCATGGATCTTGTTTTCGGCTCCAACTCTGTGCTGCGCGCCTACGCCGAAGTCTACGCCCAGGACGACAATGCGGAGAAGTTCGTGCACGACTTCGTGGCAGCCTGGACCAAGGTGATGAACGCGGATCGTTTTGATCTGATCGACTGATCCGGATTACTCGTTTCCGAGATTGCCGGGGGCGGCGCTTCATTTGTTTGAAGCGCCGCCCTTTTTCGTGAGCTCTGTATGGCTCTTCAGAACACGATCGCCGTCGTCCTGCCTGATCAGGTAGGCGGGCTCCTCCTCACTGGCGTTGCGCGTCACCTCGTTGCCCTTGATGGTTCTCGTCACCTTGTCGGTGAAAATTTCGGCGACCGTCCCTGAACCCACGCCCGAGCCCCAGTTCCATTCCACCGTGGTTCCTGTCTGATAATGTTTCATGTCTTGTCCTGATTGATCTCGACCAGGGAGGAATGCTTGTGAGCGGCGCAGGTTCCCCGCGGCGGACGGCAATCGCCAGTGGCGTCCAAAGACGATCCGTCCCATATTGAGCATCACAGTCCAAACTCCGTATGAGCCGATACATGGATGTAAATTGATGGAATTACATCGTAACGACAACAGGACGCCCAGCCTCGATGAATTCGAATCGCTTGGCCGCGCAGCGATGAACAGCCTGCCGGAGGAATTTCTAAATGTCTGCCGGGATGTCCAGATTGTAGCCGCAGATTATGCCGCCGCAGATGTTCTGAACGAACTGGGCCTCAAGGATCCGCTGGAGTTGCTGGGCCTGTTCGAGGGCGTCGGCATGGCGCAAGGGGCGACGGAAGTCCGAACTGGACAGATGCCCAACCGGATCTGGCTCTACCGCAACGCTATCCTGGAATATTGGCGCGATCATGACGATACGCTCGAAGCGATCGTCCAGCATGTCCTCGTACACGAAATCGGCCACCATTTCGGTTTTTCGGATGACGATATGGAAGCGATCGAGAACGCGGCCGACTAAAATCGGAATCGCAATTTCAACGCTGCCGACCTGAAATTACCACTGCCCCTACCACGCTCGCTCACACGCCCGCAGTGGATTTCACCTGTAATAGGCGGGCCGCATTTGATCGGCCTGCAGGCGGCCGCATGCCAGGAGCCGCGCAGGAAGGAAAACCCAACATGGAATGTACAACAAGAACGACAGGCTCGCTGTCGATCGTCGAAATCGCCGGCGCTGTAGACAGCCGATCGGCGGGACAACTCTATGACGTGCTCGTGGATATCGTGCGTGACAGCCAGTCAAAATTGATTGTCGATCTTTCAAAAGTGCAGTCGATGACCCGCGCCGGCGTCCGGGGACTGGTCGTCGCGGCGAAGCTTCTTATGCCTGGAAGAGACAAGATGCGAATTTGCGGCGCGAACCGCACAACGGAAGACATGCTACGGGGCCTGGGTCTCGACCATCTTCTGAACATTGATCCGACGCTTGAAGCTTCCCTTGCGATCCTGTTTCCCCAGGTAAACGGACCGGGCGTGTTTTCGTCTGCAGGACGACCCGCGGGCATGCCGGCAGACCGTCCGGCGCAGACCACGAAAACTGATGCCCGGAACACCGGCACGCCGGCGACTGCCGTTTTCTGGTAGTTTCCCGTCGTCATTGACGTGTCGTTACGCCGGCCGTGTCCGACGACAAGGCGGAAACCGCCTTCTATCAGCCATAGATCGCAAACGAATATTCCGAAAGGACACACGTTTCCTTTCGGAATTTCAGCTATTGCAGCGATTATCGCCTGGCAGACAAAACCCAAACAAGCTTCGCACATCATGCCTCATTGAGAGGTATCGGTAATCATCATTGCGAACAACGGCCGGAGATGCTTGCGCGAGTGAAGTTCCCGAATCAGTACTTTAGAGGTAATTCTTGCGATGTGTGGTCAAGACCACACCTCCGGTTGAGCGTTGCTTCTAACAGGGCCAGATGCAATTGTCAGCAACAGGCTCGGAGAACCATTCGTGATCGCCATTCAGACATTGGGTCCACTGCAGATTACGCTCGACGGCGAAGCTTTGCAGATGCCCGCTTCCCGCAAGACGCGGGCGCTTTTGGGATTTCTGGTCCTTTCGGAAGCCCCGCAGCGTCGAGACAGGCTGTGCGATCTTTTCTGGGATGTGCCTGACGATCCGAGAGGCGCGTTGCGCTGGTCGTTAAGCAAACTCAGACCGCTGATGAACACCGGAGGCAGGACGCGGCTGTTGGCGGACCGGGAACGCGTCCAGATCGACCCCGGCACGATATCGGTCGATTTTCACAAAGTCAGGATGCAGGCGAATGGCGAGACGGAGAAAGCTTCCACTCTCGAGCAGGCGTGGGAACGCGCGAACCACCTCCTGATGGAGAATTGCGAACTGCCAAACCAGTCGGATTTCGGAGCGTGGCTCGAGCACAAGCGGGGTGAGGTCTCAAGGCTTCGCATCCGGCTGGCGCGTCACCTGGCGATGTCCGGCGACGCGGCCCCGGAGAACACGGAAGTATGGGCCGAACGCTGGCTCATGGATGCTCCCTTCGACCCTGTGGCGGCGCAATGCGCGGTCGCCGCGAAACGGCGTCTCGGACGACAGCATGAGGCCGAATCTTTGGCCGAAGAAATGGACAGGGCGTTTTCAGAAGCCGGGCTGGACCAGCCCGACTGGTCGGTCGATCCCATCGCTACGGGCGTTTCGTTTACGCCGATTGCACACGAGCTGAATACCGAAGAGACGCCACAACAGGTTGTACGGTTCGCGCAGTCGGAAGACGATATCTCATTGGCCTGGGCAACCGTCGGCAAACCGGACAATCCACCCCTGGTGAAAGCCGCCAACTGGCTATCGCATCTCGAACTCGATTGGGAAGCGCCGATCTGGAGCCCGCAGTTTCGCGAGTTGGCGAAATCCTATCACTTCATCCGCTACGATGAGCGGGGCTGCGGGCTTTCGGACTGGGACGCTCCGGAGATCAGCTTCGAAAGTTTCGTCAAGGATCTTGAACTTGTCGCCGACGCAGCCGGTCTGGAGCGCTTCCCGCTTCTGGGGATCAGTCAGGGCGCCGCCGTGTCGATCGAATTCGCTGCGCGCCATCCGGATCGGGTGTCGCATCTCATCCTCTTTGGTGGTTATGCGGCCGGATGGCGACATACTGCGAGCCCCGAGGAAGTCAGGGAACGGGAAGCCGTAATGGTGCTGACGGAAACTGGCTGGGGTCGCGCTAATCCTTCTTATCGTCACCTCTTTTCGCAAACTTTCATGCCAAGCGCCACAGCGGACGAGCTGGCCTGGTTTGACGAGTTCCAGGCCCGAACAACCTCTCCGGAAAACGCCGTCCGGTTTCTCGAAGCCTTCTCCACGATCGACGTGCGCGAGAGGCTAAAGGATATCCGGTGCCCAACGATGGTCATCCACAGCCGCAACGACCTGCGTATTCCGATGTCTTCGGGCCGATCGCTGGCGGCGCAGATCCCGAATGCCGAATTCGTAGGGCTGGAGAGCGAGAACCATCTCCTGATCGGGCGTGAACCGGCTTCAATGGAATTCCTCAAGGCCGTAAGGCGCTTTTTGCAGACAGAGGCCTGAATTGCCGCCCGACTTGCCTGCCCCGTAACCGTCGCTCCCCATGTCGACGATCCTCGATCCGTGGGCATTTTTCTTTGACGCGACTTCTACGCCATTCCAACGGTCGCCGATTGTCGATTCCACGGTTTCCACCACGCTGGCTCCAACATGGCGGGCGTTTACACCGCCGCGTCAAAACAACGATATGGAGCAAGTTGATGATTTTTGCAGAATACATCTGGCTGGATGGAACCCAGCCGACCCAGAGCCTGCGTTCCAAGACCCGCATGGTCCGTTGCGATGCGGAAAATCCTGAACCGCACGATTTTCCCGACTGGAGCTTTGATGGATCGTCGACCAGCCAGGCGGATGGATCGGATTCCGATTGCGCCCTGGCGCCTGTGTGTGTTGTCAAGGACCCTATCCGTGGCGGCGACAGCTATTTCGTGCTGTGCGAGGTCTTCAATGCGGATGGCTCTCCTCACACGACGAATATGCGCGCTGGCCTCCGCGCGGTGCTGAACGCCGGCGCCTTGGAGCAGGACCCGTGGATCGGTTTCGAGCAGGAATACACGCTGATGAAGGCCGGCCGGCCGCTGGGCTTTCCCACAGAAGGCTATCCTGGCCCGCAGGGACCCTATTATTGCGGTATCGGCGCGGACCGCGCGTTCGGCCGCGACACTGCCGAAACGCATGCCCGATACTGCCATGAGGCAGGCTTGCTCTACTACGGCCTGAATGCTGAAGTAATGCCCGGACAATGGGAGTTCCAGATCGGTTATCGCGGTGACGACAGGGACGATCCGTCGCTTCTCAATGCAGCCGACCACCTGTGGATCGCCCGTTACAACCTTCACCGGATCGCCGAAAAGGCAGGCCTGATCGCCTCCCTGGAGAACAAGCCGATCAAGGGCGACTGGAACGGCGCCGGAATGCACACAAATTTCTCGACGCTGCAGACGCGCGCAGAAGGCGGAATCAATGCAATTCGGGAAGCAACGGAGCGTTTGTCTGGTCGGCACGACGACCACATCAGCGTTTATGGCCACGGGCTCGCTGACCGGCTGACCGGTCTGCACGAAACCTGTTCGATCAGTGATTTCAAGGTCGGAAGCGCCGACAGGGGCGCATCGATCCGCATACCGCTCGGCGTGGAGTTGCACGGCGCTGGGTACTTCGAAGACCGTCGTCCGGGCGCAAACGCCGACCCCTATCAGGTTGCAGCCAGACTGGCGGCGACTGTCTGCGAAATCGACGATACGCAGACCAACCTCGAAAACGCAGCCTGATCCGGAGGGACGAATCCGCGCAAAGTCGGGAGAGTGTGGTGTTTGTCACCGTGCTTTCCCGCCATCAGGCCTAATGCACGCTTGGCGACCAATCAGGCAACTGAGGGTTGCTTGCCAGACAGAGTAACGGAAAGGGTCCGAAAATGTTCTCGTCAGCCATCAATATACCAGGCAGCCGAATTGTCAGCCAATTGGGCGCAGACTTCCGCCAGGCTTTGAAGCATTTCACCGATCGACGGCAATTCAACAGGCTGCTCGATCTGGAGGATGCGATACTCGACGATATCGGCGTGACGCGCGGCGATGTCCAGATCGCAAGCCGCCTGCCGCTCAAGAAAAACGCGGCGCTGGAACTGCGTCGCATATCGCTAGTGCGCCGGCGTCATTGCAAATGAAAATCGAGCAGCAAAAGGTGCATTTCCACGGGGTTTGCCGCCGCATCACGTTGCGAAACTGTAGCCAGGAGTGGAACCCGCGCCGAAATAACACTCAGTTTCAACGCTTGAGCGACGACGACACAGGCTAATTACCACGATCATTCCAACGGCCGTGCTTTTCAAGGCCCGGCAGGACAAAGCGCCTATCCACCATCAAAGCCGATCTTCAGATCGCCAGCAGAGACCCCGACACGCCGTCGGGACGTCCGCAGACGGTCACGAATGGAAGAACGCGCATTTCGAACTCGAACGAATGGATACCTCTAATGGCACACACTCTTGAGGATTCGAATCTCGCCGTACAGACTTGCGAAGTCTGCATCATTGGAGCGGGCGTCTCCGGTCTGAACGCCTTGTTCGCCGCCGCGCAATATCTGCAACCGACCGACAAGGTGGTTCTGATCGACCGAAATGAAGAAGCAGGCGGAATGTGGACGCAAGTCTATGACTTCTGCCGTCTCCACCAGCCGCATCCGTCCTTCACCGTCGGCAACATGAACTGGAACTGGTCGAAGCCCAGGGAATATCTCGCCACCGCCCACGAGGTCAAAGCGCATCTGCAAAGCTGCTATGAAACCCTGCGACACAGCGTGGACGTCGAACAGCTGTTCGGACACACGGTGACTGAATGCGAAGAGATCCCGGCGCGCAAGGGCGCGATCGCGCGGGTGACGGTCCATCCCAATGGCTCCGAAGGAGAGCGCCGGATCATCGAGGCCCGCAGGGTGATCAAAGCCTACGGCTATGATGTTCCGCAACCGGAGCCGATAACGTTTGAAAGCAGCCGGATCGTTTCGACCACGCCGCAACTGCTTGGCGCGAGCGCAGATCTTGACGACCGGGCGCCGATCTACGTCGTGGGCGGCGGAAAAACCGGAATGGACACTTGTCTTGCAGTTCTCGACCGGTTGCCAAAACGCCCCCTCAAGCTGATCAACGGCACTGGCTCCGTCTTTGCGGAACGCGGCAAGTTCTTTCCCCGCGGCGCGCGGCGCTGGTGGGACGGACATATGGTGACCAGGGTCTTTCGGGATCAGGCGATGCTGTTCGACGGAACGAATGAGGACGAGGCGTTCTATCATTTCCGCCGCAACTACACGGTTGGTCTTGCAGGGGCGCAGCAACAGTTTTTCTTCGGCATATTGTCGGAAGAGGAACGCCGAGACATCGCCAATGGCGTTGACGAGATCTTCAACGAGTATCTTGTCGATGTCGTGGACACCGCCGACGGCCCTGAAATGGTGTTTCGCAGCGGCGAGCGAAGAAGCGTGGAACCTGGAAGCGTCTTCATCAACTGCACAGGCCATCTGATGCGCCACCAACACGCCGACGAACCGTATCTCTCTGAACATGGCGCAATCCTGACGATTACGCCACGTTCGATGGTGCACTTCCTCTCGAGCGCCGCCGCCTATTTCCTGACGCATCTGATGTTTCTGGAAAAGTTGCGGGATTTGCCGCTCTATGCGTTCGACGGCGAAACCATGGCCGCGAAGAACAACCATGTCTATCACACGTCGCTGATCTCGCTCACTTTCATGAACATGGTCACGATGATGCAGGTCCTTCCATTCGCAATCGTGAATGGCTGCGGGCTCGACTTTGATCGCCTCTATCCCCTGCCGCGACGCGCCCTTGTGCTCATCGACATCAAGCTCAGGGGGCAGCGTTATGTGAGTCAATGCCGCAAAGCGCTCGACCGCGTGTCACAGCGGTTCGGCGTGCGCTGCGGCCGGCTTCCGACCCAGACCGGAAGTCGTAGCGAACGAGTAGGCGTCGTGGATCGGAACAAAGCAGAAGCAAAATTACAGCCGCTGTCCCTGGCGCGGCAATAACGACAATTCCAGCTTGGAATTCAGAAATCAAAAAGGAGAAAAAAATGTCTATATACAACTCAGTGCGCGGCGCGATCGAACGGGTCGGCGCCGCAAGGCGGCGTCGCCGCGACTATGACAAGCTCAATGCGATGGACGACCGTCAACTGTATGATATCGGACTCACGCGCGGCGATATCATGGCGGGTTTTGCCCGGCGGCGCAGCCAGTTCGGCGAATAGAATGACAGAATGGAACTGTGCGGTCGCACTGCAAAGACCGGGTCCGGGTGAATACATCCGGGCCCTTTTGCGTGCCCGTAGACCGAACTTACACCTCTGTCGCCATCTTCCCCGGGCCTATATGCCCAATTCTCCCGCAGTTCGCATGAATCGGCCAGGCGGCACGCCCGTGTGACGGCTGAAGGCAGTGCTGAAAGTGCTCGCCGAGCCGTATCCGATCTTTCTCGCCACTTCATCCAGAGCTACCCCACCTGTTCGTAGCAGGTCCTTCGCAACGGCCATCCGCCAAATCTGAAGATATTCCATCGGCCTGACGCCGACCGTGCGGGCAAACTCTTCGAAGAAAGCCGACCGGGACATGCCGGCCTTACGCGCCAGACCACCCACCGTCCAATATTGCCCGGCGTCGTCGTGCATCAACCGCAATGCAATGGCGATCCGGGGTGTGGCCAGTCCGCGCAGCAACCCCGGCAAGGCCGCTTCACGCGGAACGGATCGCAGGGCTTCGATCAGAAGGACCTCGATCAGGCGAGTCAGGATGAGGTCACGGCCATCTTTGTCGGCGGCGGCCTCATCACCGACAATGCTCACCAGTTGCGCCAGTCTCGGTAGACCGCGGATATGTATCATACGGGGAAGCAGCGATACGAGCAGTGCGGCGTCAGGCGACTGGAATGTGAAGTATCCGCCGAACTGGCGGACATCAGGCGGACCGTCCTGACGGCCGTAGCGAATTTCCTTGCCAGGCGCCGCATGGTGCGGATCCACGCGCTTCGGCGTCACTGGTTCGAAACCGGACATGGTGAAGGCCGGTGTCGCCGGCAGGAGGACGAAATCTCCCGTTTCCAGCACAACTGGCGACTCACCGTCGACAGCCAGGCGGCATCGCCCCTCTGTCACGGCGCAAAAACCTGGCTGTCCGAAATCGGAATAGCGTACGGCCCAGCGGCCGGCCCCGCTGATTGCCTTCGAGAAGACAGCGTGCGGGCGCAAAAGCTAGATTACCTGGGACAACGGATCTGACATTTTGGACTATTACAAATAAAATTGGGACTATTGATAGATGATAGTCCAATAAATGCCGATTATCTCCGGACCGTCAAACTCGAGCCAAGGGAGATCGACATGAAAACCGTCCTGATTACCGGCTGCTCATCGGGTTATGGGGTCGAAACGGCGCGCCATTTCCATGACAGGGGCTGGAGCGTGATCGCCACCATGCGCAGCCCTCGCAATGACGTTCTTCCAATATCAGATCGTATCCGCATCCTGCCTCTCGATGTTGCGGAGCCGGACAGCATATCAGCAGCAGTCGAAAAGGCAGGACAAATAGACGTGCTGGTCAACAATGCCGGCATCGGGATGGCAGGCGCTTTCGAGGCGACTTCGATGGCTATGGTGCGTCGAGTATTTGAAACCAACACCTTCGGCGCGATGGCCATGGTGCAGGCGGTCATTCCGCAGATGCGCGCCCGCCGATCGGGCGTGATCGTGAATGTGACCTCCAGCGCAACGCTCGCTCCCATGCCGCTGACGGCGGTCTATACGGCTAGCAAGCAGGCCATAGAAGGCTTCACCGGGTCACTTGCTCTCGAGCTTGGCGCATTCAATATACGTGCAAGGCTAGTGGAGCCGGGATATGGACCCACTACGCGGTTTGCGGAGAACACAGGCATAAAGGTGTCGGACCTAATCCCTGAAGCCTATGCGGCCTTCGCCGGGCCGGTCTTCGAGGCTTACGCCAGCCCCTCGCAAATGACCAGTGAACAAGATGTGGCCGAGGTCGTGCTACTGGCGGCAAACGACTCCGCAAGCAGGCTGCGCTATCCTGCCGGCCCCGACGCCGTTGCTCTGGCGTCGGCGAGTTGAGCCTTCCGGCGGCGGTTTGCCGAAACAATGCAACCCCCGGACGTTAGCTTCAGGTGTTGTGTGTAAAAGTCGAAAGGGCGTCGACGATAATGCACATTGCGGGTTGCGTATAAGGGTCCGGAATCTGGCGCGTCCGGGCCCTTTCTCAAGTCAGATTATCTCGTCTTCGTCGAACATCGGATCGCCTTCGAGTTCGGCGGTGAATTTCTCGAATCTCGATTCGGCGTCCGGCGAAACCGTTTCTGCGATGTGGAACAGCGCATCGCCTTCGTTCACGACCGGCAGATTGGTTCGGCCGATAATCAACCCCTGTTCCTCGCTGGTGATTTCGCTTTCAGCCACTCCGAACGGATCGGAAATTACGCCCAGGAGATCGCCTTTCTTCACGAATTCTCCAGTCGCCTTGAAACTGCGCATCAGGCCGCCTGCCGGAGCGCGTAGCCACTCGGTCGACGAAGCGTGTAAGGGGTTGTGCCGCGCCCGCGAAACGCCCTTTCTCGGGATCATGTCCAGCGCGTTCATAACGCGCAGGATGCCGGCCAATCCGGCCCTGGCTGATAACTCGTCAAAGCGCAACGCTTCGCCAGCTTCGAAAAGGAGGATATCAACGCCATGCTTCTGCGCCACTTTTCTGAGTGATCCGTCGCGCAGTTTGGAGACAATGACGACCGGCGCGCCGAATGCATCAGCGTATTTCAGTGTCTTGCCAGACGCCGGGGAGACACGAATCTGCGGCATATTCGTACGGTGTATCGAAGCCGAATGAAGATCGATCCCCAGATCAGATCGAAGAACGATCTCGGTCATGAAAATGTGGGCAAGACGCGCGGCCAGAGACCCGCTCTCGCTGCCGGGAAACGACCGGTTGAGATCGCGTCGGTCCGGCAGATAACGCGAATGGTTGAGAAAACCGAACGTATTGACGACAGGCACGACAAGAAGCGTGCCTTTGAGTTGAGCCAGTTGCGGCGATCGCAAAAGGCGCCTGGCGATCTCGACGCCGATGACCTCGTCGCCATGAACGGCGGCGCTGACGAAGAGGGTCGGCCCCGGTCGCCGTCCGTGCACCACGTGCACGGACATGCTCACAGGCGTATTGTCCGAAAGGACGCTTATCCTCAGGTCAATCGTGCGCTGCGAGCCCGGCGCAATTTTCTGGCCGCCGATCTCGAACGATTTTACCGTCACGCCGGGATTAGCCTTTTCCCCTGGTTTTGGTCTTGCCAGGTTTTGCGCTTTTCTCAAGGCTTTCTATGATCTTGCCAGCAACATCGATTCCTGTAGCCTTTTCAACACCTTCTAGACCAGGAGATGAATTGACTTCCATAACGACCGGTCCATGGTTGGCGCGCAACATATCGACGCCGCACACATTGAGCCCCATCGTCTTGGCGGCCCGTATGGCCGTGGACCGTTCTATCGGCGAGATTTTGATAGCCTGCGCGCTGCCGCCGCGATGCAGGTTCGACCGGAATTCGCCTTCCGCTCCCTTACGCTGCATGGTGGCGATGACACGCCCACCCACTACCAGCGCCCTGATATCGGTTCCTCCAGCTTCTTTGATGAACTCCTGAACGAGGATGTTGACGCCCGCGCCACGGAACGCCTCTATAACCGACTTGGCGGACCGGTCTGTATCTGCGAGAACGACGCCAATTCCCTGGGTGCCTTCAAGCAGTTTGACGACAAGCGGCGCGCTGCCGGCGAGTTTCAGCACCTCTTCGGTCTGCTTGGGATCGTGGGCGAATGTCGTAACCGGCAAACCCAATCCTTCACGCGCAAGCAATTGCATCGAACGCAGCTTGTCCCGCGACCGCCCGATTGCGACCGACTCGTTCAGCGGAAACACGCCCTGCATTTCAAACTGGCGCAGCACCGCCAGCCCGTAAAAGGTCACGGACGCGCCGATACGCGGTATGACCGCATCGAACCGGGGCAGTTTCTCACCATTGTAATAAACTTCCGGCCTTCGCGCGGCGATGTTCATGTAGCATCGCAGCGTGTTGATGATCGTCAGTTCGTGCCCACGTTCCTCGGCTGCTTCCTTGAGGCGGATGTGTGAATAGAGGTTTGGGTTCCTCGCCATCATTGCAATTTTCATAGGGTGCGTCCTTTCAATTGCCCGATCTCAATCGGGAAGGCTCCATGTTCGCCGTATTCTGACTTTGGCTGCACAGGATCGAGGAGAAACGAACGTCCCGGATCCACCAGAATGCCGCGCTTCCTGATCGCAGTGCGGCCGATAATAATGTCGTATTCCATCCGTTCGCGATTTGTCAGGGACACTTCGATGCGCCAGCGATGACGCCCCATCACGAGCGACGTGTAAACAACCAGGCGACGCTCACTCACGCCGCTGGAGTTCTTGATTTCCCTTTCGCCGACCAGCGGCGCAAAGACTATGTTAGTCGACCGGCGATTGCCAACCGGGATTGTGAATTCGACACACTGGACGTCGTCCCGCATGACAATGCGCTGGTTTACAGCATGAAGCGCAGAGGTGCGAGCGCCCGTGTCGATTTTCGCGGCCAGTCTCTGCAGTCCAAGCTCCGGCAATGACACATTTTCGCGCCATCCGATAATCTCCGGCGATTTCCTGACCGGTTTGTTCATTGCGGCCTTCATTTCAGAAGTTCCTCATTGGCGCGACGGTAATTGACAAATGAATTCATGCCCATAACCACGAAGAAACTGTCCATGTCGATCAGGACGAAGCCTTTCTCGAGCATGCTGCGGGTGAGCATCTTCACATCGTCCTCGTACAGGCGATTGCGTCCCGCCGCCTCCCGTACGAGTCTGACCGAAATCCGATACCGTCCCTTGTCCTTGCCGCCGAACTTTCTTTCGTAAAGCTCCGCAAGACGGTCGGCTACCAGTGTTGTCCATTCTGGCTGCATCGTGGCTTTTCCTTAATAGGATAAAATTTGTTTGTCTATAGCATAATATTTTTTGCTTTTACCTGCCATATCACAACTTGGTGTCTTGTGTCAGAAACGGTGACTGCGTTCGGTCGTGGATGTTTCCTTCCACCGCCATTCAGCGAAAAAGGGGTTGCGCCAAGCTCGGACAGTTCGTGGACAAGTCCTGATTTCACGATCAAGTGTAAGAAAACTTTGCGCCAAACATCGGAGCGCCATGATCGAGACGGAATACTTTTTAGAGAATGACACGAATTACAGCCGGTATGGTCGGCTGGACGCATGGATGTGGCGCTGGACGCCCGCAACGGCGCCCAACACCGCCAATGCGGTGACTGCGCGGGAGGCGCTGAGCGTCATCGGCAATACCGGAGCAGCCAGAAAAATACCTGTCGGCGTGATTGGACCACGGGATGCGACGGCTAAACAGCTTGCTGGCGCCGAGGCGATTGGGACTGCACCGGGCGCTCTCGGCCTTAGCGTTATCTACGGAGGCCGGACCGGCGTTATGGAGGCTGTTTCAAGAGGCTGCCTGTCGGCTGGAGGTCTGACGGTAGGGCTCCTCCCGGATCACGACTGGCGCTTCGCCAACGATTTCGTCGCCTTGCCAATCGCCACCGGACTGAGCGAGGGTCGCAACATGCTGATTGCGGCGTCTCCGGTAAAAAACGTCGTGACGCTTCGCGTTCAGCTTGGCATGAAGTACTTCACGCCATCGGCCATGGTGGTGCGCCGCCATGGGTTTCAGATACCGCATTAGCCAAAGGCGTGACCCTGTCCACCGCCAAACGTTGATGGATCGTTAACGGCGTGTTACGTCTCGTGAAGTCCTGATCTTACGAGTAACTGCCTGCATGAAAATAAGAATACTCTTCCTATGCGCTGCAATTGGCCCTCTGGGCGCCTGCAGCGCCACTACCTCCACCGGCGAACTCAACTACGCTATCATGAACGAAAACCTCGTGGCTGTGCGCGCCGGCATCGAGAACGGCGCGAACGTCAATGGAACCAACAACAAGCTCGATTCACGGCCGATCCACACGGCCGCTGGCAAGGGGAATATCGCGATCGTGCGAGAACTGGTTGCTGCGGGCGCCGAAGTAGACGTTCCCGATTGCGCAGGGCGCACGCCGCTGATGTATGCGGTCAAGGCGAATTCGCTCGCGGTGTCGCGCTACCTGGTCGAGGAAGGCGCGGAGGTCAATCGCATGGCCAAGGACAGCAATCGCACCTGCAATGTCGGCAGCCCCGAAGACACGCCGCTTGTCATAGCAGCGGCGACAAACAACACCGAAACCGTCCGCTTTCTCATAAGCAAGGGCGCGAAAGCTGGAGGGCAGCGCGCATTCGCCTTCTCTCTTCTTGACGAGTCGCGCGAACCTGTCGCGAAACAGTTTCGCGCAGCCGGCTACACGGCCGACGAGCAGACTGCGCGGATGGTGGCGGATATCTCATCTGACCTGAAATCCGGCGGAGCGTCGCAGCAGACTGCGGACCAGACCCGGACTGCTCAGTCGAAACAGCCCGACGACGGCTCCTACGGCTTGGCCGACGCGGCTCTCGATGCGGCAGCCACAGGCGCGGTGCTTGCGCTGATCGGCTTTTGAATCCTATCCAGACTTCCTAACGTCCCGATCCGTCGCAAGACCGTCGACGAACACATCGAGCAGCCGGACAACTGTGTCCTGCCACCCGGGCTTTTCCGGGATGTAGCAAATGCCCAGGAAGGCCCGCATCAATTCATCGGCCGTGATGTCGTCGCGCAGTCTTCCTGCGGCGACGCCGCGATCCAGCAGGCCGGAAATAGCAGACATCAGCCGTTTGGACGTATCAGCGAAGAACTCCGTCGAACCGTCCATCACAGGTGAGAGCGCCGCGAGCATGCCGCGCTTGGTCGCCACCATCCTGACGCTCGCATGCATCCAGCGCTTCAGCGCATCCGCGGGATCCGGCTCCGTGGCAAGTCTGTCGGCCAGTTCGACCATCTCATCCACCTCGCGACGATAGACGGCCTGGAAAATCGCCTCCCGGGTCGGAAAATGACGGTAGAGCGTGCCGATTCCGACGCCGGCCTTTCGAGCTACCGCTTCGAGGCTTGCGCCCGGACCGCCGGCCGAAAAGACCTCTCTGGCCGCTTCAAGCAACCGCTCGCGATTGCGGATTGAATCGGCGCGCGGACGCCTTGAGGTTTTCTGCGTTTCAACGTCCATTTGACAAAATCGGAGAGACCCCTCTTGATAAACGGAGGGTGCCTCCGTATATTTCCTTTCGATGGACTTCCACCCGCAAACCCATATTGCACGGAATGAACCGGGAACGAAAGAGCCCGCGTAGTCTGCTGCAAGGTTGCACCCAGCATCGGAGAAATCATGCCCCTTTCCATCAGCCTCACTATAAACGGAAATCGACATGACACGCTGCTCGACGACGCGCGGGCGACATTGCTCGACGTGCTTCGCGAGCGCATCGGCCTGACCGGAACGAAAAAGGGCTGTGACCGCGGACAGTGCGGCGCCTGCACCGTCCTCGTCGACGGCCGCAGGATCAACGCATGTCTGACGCTCGCCGCGAGCGTTGACGGCGCCACGATTACAACGATCGAAGGTCTCGCCCGTGACGGCGAGCTTCACCCCGTGCAGGCCGCCTTTATTGAAAATGACGGATTCCAGTGCGGCTATTGCACGCCGGGCCAGATCATGAGCGCGGTCGGCCTGATCGCCGAGGGCGACGCTGGCGACGATCCTGAACGCATCCGTGAGGGCATGAGCGGCAATATCTGCCGCTGCGCCGCCTATCCCGGAATAACGCAGGCCGTGCTCGACGCACAGAGGCGTCTTGCGGACGACGAAAGGGTAAGCGCATGAAAAGCTTCGACTACATCCGCCCCGCCACCCTTGAAGAGGCTATCGCCGCCGGATCACAGCCCGGAGCATCCTATCTCGCCGGCGGCACCAATCTGCTCGACCTGATGAAAGTGGACGTAGCGCGTCCCGACAGGATCGTCGACATCACACGGTTGCCGGGCCTCGACCGAACAGAGATGCATGATGATGGAACTATCCGCATCGGAGCACTGGTGCGCAATGCGGATCTTGCCCGAGACAAGGCCTTTGCGGCTGCGTGTCCCGCCGTCGCCGAGGCTCTGCTTTCCGGCGCTTCGCCGCAGCTTAGAAACGCGGCGACCGTGGGCGGCAACCTGATGCAGCAGACACGCTGCGCCTATTTTTACGACCCGCACAGCGCCTGCAATCGGCGACAGCAAGGGACCGGATGTGACGCTCTCGGCGGCGATACGCGCAATCACGCGGTGCTTGGCTGGAGCGATAGTTGCATCGCCACCCATCCGTCCGATTTCTGCGTCCCACTCACAGCGCTTGACGCGGTGGTCGAGATCGAGGGTCCTGAGGGCCCGCGTGATGCGCCCCTTTCCCGTTTCTATTCACTTCCCGACGAAGCGGCGCCTGGCGGCGTCGACCTCGCGCATGGCGAATTGATCACCGCGCTGCGTCTACCGTCGGACGCGGCCTCCTTTGCTGGCCATGCCCGCTATCTGAAGTTGAGGGAACGGACGTCATACGCCTTCGCCATCGTTTCGGCCGCGGCAATGCTGCGTATGGAAGGAGGCGTAATCGCTGAAGCCAGGATTGCGCTTGGCGGCGTCGCCGCCCGCCCATGGCGATCGGTGATCGCCGAGGAAAGACTGCGCGACGCCGCGCCGAGCGCCGATCTGTTCGTCGAAGCCGCCGAAGCCGTTCTGCAGGGCGCTGAACCTTCCGGCGAAAATGCTTTCAAGATCGAGCTCTCAAAACGCCTTGTCATCCGCGCTCTGCAGCGCGCAGCAGAGGGTACGCCCGAGCGCATGCCCGCCCTGCCCGCCTCCGTCTTCGCTTCCGACACCGGAGTTTCCGATCATGCCTGATACCCATACGCCTACCGCCCCGACCGCCAGTCGCGTCCGTCTCGGATCGAACGCCGGCCAGCCAATGACCCGTCGCGACGGCGTCGCAAAGGTGACGGGCTCAGCCACCTACGCTGCGGATAACCGACCCAGTGACTTGCTTCACGCTGTTTTCGCTTCCGCGGGGATCGCCCGCGGTCGCGTGAGCCATATGGATGTGGATGCGGCAAAATCACACCCCGGAGTGGTCAAAGTCCTCACGCCGCAAAACTGCCCGTCGCTGGAGATCGATCCGGACGCCAAACCGCACGCCTTTTCATGGCGTATCGAAGTCCTGCAGAACGATTCGGTGCGTTACGCCGGTCAGCCAATCGCGCTTGTCGTCGCAGAAACGCTGGAAGCGGCCACCGAGGGCGCAAGGCTGCTTTCGCCGACCTACGAAGAGCAGCCGGTCCGGATCGGTTTCGACGGCGATGCGCCCTACGATCCGCCGGCTATCGGGATCGGCTCTGCGCCGTCATTTACAAAGGGCGACATTGATGCTGGACACGCATCGGCCGAATACAGCACAGAGACCAGCATCGAGACCCCTATCCAGTATCACAACGCGATGGAGACCCACGCCATCGTCGCGGAGTGGAATGGCGACCGGCTGACCCTGGACACACCAAACCAGGCAATCGTCATGGCGCGCGGCATGTTTGCCGGATATTTCGGCCTGCCGCCGGAAAACGTGACGTTGCGCAGTCCGTATCTCGGCGGTGGTTTCGGCTCCAAGGCCGTTCCCATCGGTCCACAACTTCTCGCGATTCTGGCGGCGCGCATGCTGAAGCGTCCAGTCAAGCTGGCGCTTCGTCGCGACCAGATGTTCGGGCCGGTGCTGCATCGCGGCGCGACCCGCCAGACGCTGAAACTTGGAACGGACGCAGATGGACGCCTCACTGCCCTTGAACACCATTCGACAGGCGTTACGAGCAGCTTTGACGAATTCATCGAACCCGCCGCCAACGCCTCACACAATCTCTATGCCAGCCCGGCGATAGTGACCCGCCACAAGGCCGTGCGCGCCGATATCGGTACGCCCGGTCCAATGCGAGCTCCGGGCGAAGCATCGGGATCTGCTGCGCTCGAAATCGCGATGGATATCGCAGCCGAGGCCGCCGGGCTTGACCCGTTGGAATTCCGCTTACGGAACTACGCCGAGACCGATCCAGCCAGCGGCAAGCCGTTTTCGTCGAAGGCCTTGCGAGAGTGCTACGCGGCGGCGGCCAAACAGTTCAGCTGGGCGTCGCGACCGCGAGCCCCGGGCCAGATGCGCGACGATGTGGGGCGCCTCGTCGGTTGGGGCATGGGCTCCTGCCTGTTTCCCAATCCCATGTTCCCGGCGCAGGCGCGCGCTGTTCTGCGTCGCGACGGAACCGCGTTGGTCGAGACAGCAGGCGCGGACATGGGCCAGGGCGCCTGGACTGCGCTTGCCCAGATCGCCGCCGACGGCGTAGGGCTGCCCGCCGACAGGATCGAGTTCCGCTCAGGCACTTCGGATCTGCCCGATGGCGGGATTGCCGGCGGATCCGGGCATACCGCCTCGGCTGGCGGCGCGCTGTATGCGGCCGGAAGCGATGTAATTGCGAAGCTGGCCGGTCTCGCAACGAACGACCCCGCCTCCCCGCTCTTCGGCGCAGGCAATGTCGGCGTGGCGGCCCGCAACGGCCGTCTTTTCCGCGCAGACGACGAAACCCGAAGCGAGCGCTACGAGGATATTCTTGCCCGCGCAGGTCTTGACGAGATCGAAGGCGCCGGCTCCGGCGGCCGCGACCCGGCGAATGCTGAGGCGCGAGCCATGTTCTCGCACGGCGCGGTTTTCGCCGAAGTGACCATCGATCCCGACCTTTACCAGATCCGCGTTAGCCGTCTTGTCGGCGCGTTTGCGGCAGGACGCATCATCAACCCTAAACTGGCGAAGAGCCAGTTAACCGGCGGAATGATCTGGGGCGTCGGGTTTGCGCTTCATGAGGAAGGTCTGCACGACACGCGCACGGGCCGTCCGATGAATGCAGACCTCGCCGGCTACCATGTGCCGGTCAATGCCGACGTTCCATCGGTCGAGGCGCTCATCATCGATGAGGAAGATCCATACGTGAATCCATTGGGGATTAAGGGCGTGGGCGAGATCGGCATTACAGGCACAGTCGGCGCGATCGCAAATGCGGTCTGGCACGCCACCGGCGCGAGGATAAAATCTTTCCCGATCCATATCGACGCCCTGTTGCGGTGACATCGCGACTTGTCCAGGCCTGGATAGCGCCAAGCCTTTCCGTCGCAAGGCTGATCTCGGCATTGTGAACGCAAATGAACGGGCGCCAATGGACCCGTCGGACCATGACGCTAGTTTGAAGCCTGATGCGTCAACATTCATCAGGAGGTGTAATTATGCGCAACGCTACCAGACGGGAAGTGCTCTATCTTTCGGGCGGCGCGGCAGCGCTCGGACTGTCCGGCTCGCTGTCTTTTATTCCAAGCGCCATTGCAGATGAGATCCGCGAGAAGGGCTATCACAGCTACGCCATCGGCGACATCGACGTAACCGCCATCTATGACGGGATCTGGGAGAAGAGCCACGATGACGGCTTCATCCGCAACGCCACGGTCGACGACGCCAGAGCGGCGCTGGAAAAAGGCGGCCATTCAGCGGATTTCATTCCGATCGAATTCACCCAGACGGTGATCCGCTCCGGCGACGACGTCATTCTGATTGACGCCGGCACCGGAGGGCAACTCAGCCCGAAGGCCGGCGCGATGACGGACAATATGAAGGCCGCCGGCATCGATCCAGCCAGCGTGAACAAGATTCTTGTTTCGCATTTCCATCCCGACCACGTCTTCGGACTCATGGATAAAGGAACCAACGCGCAGACCTTCCCTGACGTGGAAATCATCGTTCCCGAAACCGAATACGCTTTCTGGAGCGACCCTGCGACGCTGGAAAAAATGCCCGATTCCGCCAAACCGCTCGTCCAGCGCCTCCAGGCGACTTTGGCCAAGTGGGACAATGTCACCCGAGTGGACGGCGAGAAGGAAGTTGCGCCGGGAATCAGCATGCTGCCGGCCTACGGTCATACGCCAGGGCACACGGCCTATCTTGTCGGCTCAGGCTCTGACGAACTCATCGTCATGGGCGATATTTCCAATATACCGGCGCTTTTTGTCGCCAATCCGGGCTGGCACGCCGTCTTCGACATGGACCCCGAACTTGCGGAAAAAAACCGCCGGGCGATGTTCGAACGGGCCGTCGCTGACGGAGCCACCGTCGCAGGATATCATTTCGGCCTGCCAAACGCCGGCAAGATCGAAAAGGACGGGGACGGATACGCATTCGTACCGCTGTCGTAATATCAGGCGGCGCCGCGGCAACAAAATCGCGGCGCCGTTACCGCCCGCCGACCAATTTTCCTCAAACCTTCACAACCGCGGTTCCGTTTTGATAACCATCTCAAAACTCAGTCTTTTCTTAACCCTAAACGTTAAGGCGAGCGGTAACCGTTTGCGTTAGTGTAGCCGTCACAAGAGGACAGAAGTCCCGCGCCGGGCGACCGGCTCTCAGAAGTGACAGAGGCTACAACATGAAGAACACGCTGCGCAAACCCGCCTGGGCGGGTGATCTGCTTCGGCTGGATCCGTCAAATCTACCGCAACAGGTGAGCTATGCATCACGTCACGACGCCGCGGACGTCACCTTTACGCTCAGTAATCGTGGCGCGGTGCTTCGCAAGGTGCTGCCGCAGAGCGGACTGCCGCTTTCAATTGCGCTGCCTGCGCGCGCCTTTGAAGGCGTCGCCGCCCGCGCGATCGATCACGGCGACGGACAGATTACCGTTACGCTGGAGCTGCACCACAAGGACGCCGACCTCTGTGTGCCGCTTCTTGTCGCGCATGATCTCTGCGACATCGCAGCCGACTGGCGCTCCTGGACGAGCCTGTACAATCTGCCGATGCTGATGATCGAGGCGGACGGAAGCGCGTCAAGGCTCGACCAGCCTCTGACGCCGGTCAGCAAGGAGACGGTAGCGCCACGCCGGAGTAAGACAGTTCTCAAGTCGCGCAAGCCCGGCATCCGCATGCGCCGCGGACGCAAGCCAACGGGCGTCCGTCTGGTGATCGGCGGGGTCGAGATGATCGCACGGAATTAGAGCCAGTTCTCGACTGCGCCTGCGACAAGCCCCAGAAAAATGATCCACCCGACGATGTGATTGGCCTTGAAAAGGGCCAAACACTGGTCGGGATCTCCAATGTGGAGCACAACGATCTGGCGCGCCAGCAGTAGTGCGGCCAGGATGAGCCCGACATAAGCGGGCCATCCCGCACCCGCCGCATAGGCCGAAAGCGCCATCAGCGCCACCGAAGCGGTGTAAATCCCTGCAAGCCAGGGTTTTGTCCGCTCTGCAAAAAAGCGGGCGGTCGATCGTACGCCAACCAGCGCGTCATCTTCCTTGTCCTGATGGGCGTAGATCGTATCGTAGCCAATCGTCCACAGAATGGCTCCCGCGTAGAGAAGCAGCGGCGCGGCGGAGAGACCGCCGAACATCGCAGCCCAGCCCATCAACGCGCCCCAGGAAAACGCCAGGCCCAGGAACAATTGCGGCCAGTCGGTGAAACGCTTGGCGAAAGGATAGATAGCCACAATAGCGAGCGAGCAGATCCCGAGTACGATTGCAAAGCCGTTGAACTGAAGCAGTACGCCGAGCCCGACGAGTGACTGCAGCGCCATGAAAATCTTGGCCTGCATGCGGCTGACCCGGCCCGACGGCAGCGGACGCGACCGGGTGCGCGCCACGCGAGCATCGATTTCGTGGTCGACCAGATCGTTATAGGTGCATCCGGCGCCGCGCATCGCAATCGCACCGATTGCAAACAGCGCCAGATAATAGATGATGCGCCACCGCTCCACGGGCTGCCCCGGCGCATTGGCGGCAAGCATGACCGACCACCAGCACGGCCATAACAGCAATTGCCAACCGATGGGCCTGTCCCAGCGGGCAAGCTGGGCGTAAGGGCGCAAGCCCGCCGGAAGGGCGGAATAGACCCAGCTTCCCGATGTGGCGTCCGCCACGCGCCCCGTATGCTCGTCCGAATGCGTCATCGCTTCTCGTTGCAGCCTCGCAGCCGCTTCGTCAAGAGGGCGTGGATAAGCCCGCCCGCATCGCCGCCATCCGGCCACTCGCACTTGACCGGTTGCGAGCCGCTGCTTAGGTGAACACAAACTCTGCGCTGGCACGGGGAAGACGCATGAACGTATTGCTGATCGGATCGGGCGGACGGGAACATGCGCTCGCCTGGAAACTGGCCGCGTCCCCGATCCTTCAGACACTCTATTGCGCGCCGGGCAATCCCGGCATCACCCGCAACGCCCTATGCGTCGAACTCGACATCGACGATCACGCGGCGGTCGTCGACTTCTGCAGAGACAACGAGATCAGCCTTGTGGTTGTTGGCCCTGAAGCGCCGCTGGTCGCAGGCATCGCCGACGATCTGACAAAAGCCGGCATTCCGGTGTTTGGACCAACGGCCGCCGCTGCGCGTCTGGAAGGGTCGAAAGGCTTCACCAAGGATCTCTGCGACCGATACAAAATTCCGACCGGCGCTTATATGCGGTTCAACAATGCGCCTAAAGCCAAGGCCTATATTCGAGCCGCAGGCGCGCCGATCGTCGTCAAGGCGGACGGGCTCGCCGCCGGCAAGGGCGTAACGGTCGCCCGTACGGTCGAGGAAGCCTGCGCCGCAGTCGAGGATTGCTTCGAGGGCGCGTTCGGCGAGGCGGGCGCAGAGGTTCTGGTTGAAGAATTTCTGGAAGGCGAAGAAGCAAGCTTCTTCTGTCTCTGCGATGGCGAAAACGCTCTGCCGCTGACCACGGCGCAAGACCATAAAGCGGTGGGCGAAGGCGACACGGGCCCCAACACCGGCGGGATGGGCGCCTATTCTCCGGCGCCTGTGATGACCGACGCGATGATCAAGCGCACCATGGACGAGATCATTCGCCCGACGCTGAAAGGCATGGCCGAGATGGGCGCGCCGTTCACCGGCGTTCTCTACGCCGGCCTTATGATCACGTCCGAAGGACCGCGCCTGATCGAGTACAATGTCCGTTTCGGCGACCCGGAATGC
Source organism: Flavimaribacter sediminis (assembly GCF_019492055.1). Lineage (GTDB taxonomy): Bacteria > Pseudomonadota > Alphaproteobacteria > Rhizobiales > Rhizobiaceae > Flavimaribacter > Flavimaribacter sediminis. The sequence goes on from NZ_JAICBX010000005.1 coordinate 361,422, forward strand.
CAGGCGTTGATGATGCGACTGAAGGACGATCTGCTGCTACTCCTGAAGGCCGCGACCGACGGAATGCTCTGGACGACCAGCGCCCGCTGGCGCGATGACGCCGCGCTCTGCGTCGTCATGGCGTCAAAGGGTTATCCCGGCTCCTACGCCAAGGGATCCGTGATCCGCAATCTGGACAAGGCCGGCGCGGCTCAGGACGTCGAGATCTTCCACGCAGGCACGGCGATGCGGGACGGCGAGATCGTCGCCAATGGCGGCAGGGTGCTCGGCGTAACGGCGCTCGGTCGCACCGTCGGCCAGGCGCAGCGCAAGGCCTATGAAGCCGTGGATGCGATCGAATGGGAAGACGGCTTCTGCCGCAGGGACATTGGCTGGCGGGCGATCGGTCGAAACGGCTAGACGCATCCGGCTGTTAACCATGCTTGCACACGGGATGAAAACTCTTCCGTGTCATCATGTCCGAAAACCGGAGTGTGACATGAGACGTCTTGCGCCTATCCTGATCCCAATGCTGCTCGCGCCGGCCGCGGCGATGGCCCAGAAATCAATAATCGAAATCAAGTCGCCCGAAATTCAGGCAGGCGCAATCCTGGAATTTCACTGCAAGAGCTGTACGTCCGACGAAGAGGACAAGGACGGCAGCCAACCGGCCGTGCAAGTGACTGAAACCAGCGTCGATGGCGACCGGAAGGCAGTCCAGGTCGACAATATGATGGGCGGAAGCCCCGTGCGCACTTTCCGCGACCTCGATGACAACGAGCCACCGGTTGTCGTCCAGAACACGCAGGAAAATGAGGGATCTGCAGTGACATTCAGCGGCGGCGGAGATTTCGGCGTCGAGGAAGTCGGCCCCTCTTCAGGCGAGGCCGTGGATGAAGGCTCCCGAACCTCTTCCGTCAACATGGAAAATGCCGAGCACGATAATGTGGACGGACCATCCAACTCCGGCCCCGAGATTCTCGATCTGCGCCCCGGAACTACTGTAGTCCCGCAGGATCAATAACGCCTTCCCTGCAGCCGATCGCCACCGGATCTGCAGCCAGCAGTAAATTTTGTACAGGCACGCTGTCGTCCAGCACGCCGCGAAGACTGATCAGGACCTCATTCAGCAGAATGCGGCCATTGTGGTCCGTGCACCGAAACCGCACCCGCGCGCCCGCCCCTTTTCCGAAAGCTTCGTCGAACAGGTCCCTGATATCGGCGGTCGACACACGCCGGCCGATATTGTCCGCCAGAAACCCGCTGATCGGCGTGTCGTTGATCGCCGCATGCAGCCGAAGCGTGTCTTTGTAGTATCCGTTGGCGTCTACATCGCCCGGATGACAGGTGCCGTGTTTATACCATTCGTGCCGATCGAGATAACTCGCCGTGCCAGGCATCGTGAAATCAAGGGCTTTTCGCGTTTCGCCATCGAGGTCGAGTTCGGGCAGCAGCCACCAGCGCCCGGCCCTGTCATGCTCGACAAGTCTTCGCGAGACGCCGCAATATTCCTCATGGATCGGTTGCGGCCACAGGCCGTGGATCGACAATTGCGTTTCCGTCTCGGGCAGCAGGCCGCGATTTAGCTTTTTGCATTCCGACTTTGCCGGCCGAACCTGACAGAAGGAGGGTTGCCAGTTCAGCGCAAGCACAAAGTCGCCGCCTGCTTCGCCATGCTCTGACGGCGCGTCGCGAGACGCGGCCTTTTGCGGTTTTCCTTTGTCGACAAAGGTTCCGCAATCGGCGCGTACCCAGCGATCCGTGGCGCCTGGCGCATCTGGCAGCACGATCTGGAAGTAATCGCCGCCGGGGGCGTTGACGCCCTTCACCTCGTATGCCCGGCCGGGTTCCGTCACGACGTTTCCGGGATTGGTGCGCTTGTTTTTGGATTGCCAGGCTTCACAGGCTTTGTTCGCGACGAAATCGCCATCGCGGGTTTCGAACGCCTGCGCCGGGAAACACGCGAAAATCAGGCAGACTGATGCGACCGTCAACCTGCGCATCGCTGTCACCCGCTGATGCGGGAAAAATCCGCGACCGTTTGCGTCGATGTTCGGATTCGATTCAGCAAGGCAAGGCGGTTCGCTCGCACAGCCTCGTCTTCCGCATTGACAAGCACGTCGTCGAAGAAGCGGTCAACCGGCCCACGCAACGCGCCAAGAGCAGTCATCGCCGCCGTGAAATCCTCGCGTGCGACGGCGTCTGCGGCGTTGTTCTCGGCAAGAACGATTGCATCAAGCAGGACTTTCTCCGCCTCTTCGCTCAACAACGCTGCGTCGACCGTGTCCGAGATTCGCGTTTTCTTTTTCTCTTCGGCCGCCAGGATATTGGCCGCTCGCCTGGCGCCCGTCAGCAGATTTGCGCCGTCTTCGGTGTCGAGCAGAGCGCCCAGCGCCTCGACCCGCTTGACGATCATCAGGAGATCGTCGGCCTCGGGCGAGATAACGGCGTCTATCAGATCGTGGCGCGCGCCCTTGTCGCGCAGATAGACCTTCAGCCGGTCATGGAAGAAGGCAAGCAGGTCCGCGTCGACCCCGGCCTTTTTCAGCGGCAGGCGCAGGTCGTTCTCGAGCGTCAGCCGGACAACGCCGAGGGCCGCGCGACGCAGTGCATAGGGGTCCTTTGATCCTGTCGGCTTTTCGTCGATCGACCAGAAGGATACGAGCATGTCGAGCTTGTCGGCCAACGCCACGACGATGGAAACAGGCGCTGTCGGCGCATCGTCGGACGGACCCTGTGGCTTGTAATGCTCTTCGATCGCGGCTGCGACAGCATCATCTTCGCTTTGCAGGAGGGCATATTTGCGCCCCATCAGACCCTGCAACTCGGGAAACTCACCGACCACTTCGGTTGTGAGATCCGCCTTGGCGAGCAGCGCCGCCCTGTCGACCTCACCGGCGATGGCGTCGAAATCCATCTGTGCGGAGCCCAGCAGCGACAGCAATTCACCCGCCGTCCGCCGTATCCGCTCAACGCGCGCTCCCTGCGTTCCGAGCTTTGCGTGGAATGTCACCTTCAGCGCGTCTAGCTTCGCCATGCGCTGGTCCAGCGGCTTTGCAAGATCGAGATCAAGCCTTTGCGCAGAACTGCGCAGGGTCTCGAGGTCGGGAAGATTGGCCTGATCGGTTTTCCAGAAATGCAAGGCATCGGACAATCGCGCCCGCACCACCTTGCCGTTGCCATGGGCGATGACCGCGCCGCCGTCGCTCGCCTCGATGTTCGCTGTGAGGATGAACCGGTTCGCAAGGGCATCTGCCTCGCCCTGCGGCCGCAACACGAAGCACTTCTGATTTTCCTTGATGGTCAGGCGGATCACTTCAGCGGGAATTGCAAGGTAGGCCTCCTCGAATTCGCCCATCAGCACCACTGGCCATTCGACAAGACCGGACACCTCGTCAAGCAATCCCTCGTCCTCGACCAGTTCCAGCCCTTGCGCGAAAGCAAGATTGCGAGCGTCTGTGCGGATGATCTCCTTGCGCCGTTCCGCGTCGAGCACAACCTTTGCTTTTTCCAGCTTCTCTACGTAGTCGCCAAAGCGGCGAACGCTGATCGCCTCCGGCGCGTGGAACCGGTGTCCGTAGGTGACATTGCCCGCGATGATGCCGTCGACCTCGAAAGCAATTACTTCCGGCTCTTCCGTCTCTGGACCGAAGGTGCACAGGATAGACTGCAGCGGCCTGACCCAGCGCAGCGCTCCGGGTTTCGCCGACGCCTCTCCCCAGCGCATGGATTTCGGCCATGGAAAATTGCGGATGATGCCCGGCATCGCCTCCGCGATGACCTCTTCGGCCGCCCTGCCCGGTTTTTCGATGACGGCGACATAGAAATCCCCCTTCTTGGGGTCGGAGCGGACCGTCGCTTCTTCGACGGATGCAAGCCCGGCGCCTCTCAGAAAGCCGGCGATCGCCTTTTCGGGAGCGTCGGTGCGCGGTCCCTTGCGTTCTTCGCGCACATCGGATGAGCGGGCTGTCAGGCCGCGCAGGTCAAGCGTCAGCCGGCGCGGCGTCCAGTATTCGCGCGCACCCTCATAGGTCAGGCCGGCGTCAACCAGGGCATCCGTCACCAATTGTCTCAGATCGCCCGCGGCTTTCTTCTGCATGCGGGCGGGGATTTCTTCGGAACGCAGTTCCAGCAACAGGTCAGGCATTGAAGGACTTCCGGTAAACTCAGAGGCGGCTGTCGAATCCGCCTGCATCGGTCAGAAGGTAGGCCTCGCCGCACATTTTCGAGAGGTTGCGAACACGCAGAATGTAGCTCTGCCGTTCGGTCACCGAGATCACGCCGCGGGCGTCGAGAAGGTTGAAGACATGCGAGGCCTTGATGCACTGGTCATAGGCCGGCAGCACGCATTTATGCACGGAATTTTCATCGTCCGCCGCGCCCACCGCCAGAAGCGCCCGGCATTCGGCCTCGGCGTCGTCGAAATGCCTCAGCAGAACCGACGTATCGGCGAATTCGAAATTGTGCCGCGAATATTCCTGCTCGGCCTGCAGGAACACGTCGCCGTAGGTGACCTTGCCGTTCTCCCGGCCGTTGAAGTTCAGATCGTAGACATTGTCCACGCCCTGAACATACATCGCAAGCCGCTCCAGCCCGTAGGTCAGTTCTCCGGCGACGGGCGAACACTCAATGCCGCAGACCTGCTGAAAATAGGTGAACTGCGAAACCTCCATGCCATCGCACCAGCATTCCCAGCCGAGACCCCAGGCGCCGAGCGTCGGGCTTTCCCAGTCGTCTTCGACGAAGCGTATGTCATGCAGCAGAGGATCGATTCCGATGGCCTTCAGCGAACCGAGATAAAGGTCCTGCAGATCCGGCGGGGACGGCTTCAGCAGCACCTGATACTGGTAATAGTGCTGAAGGCGATTGGGATTTTCCCCGTAACGCCCGTCAGTCGGCCGGCGCGAGGGCTGAACATAGGCGGCGTTCCAGGGTCGTGGTCCGAGCGACCGCAGTGTGGTCGCAGGATGAAAAGTCCCGGCGCCGACTTCCATGTCGTAGGGTTGAAGGACCACGCAACCGTAATCCGCCCAGTAATTGTGAAGCGCAAGTATCAGTCCCTGAAAGGAACGGGTCGGCTGCATATGCGGCGGCAGTTCGCCAGCGTGCACGGTCATGGATACGGTCCGGATTGATCTGGTCTCGTCTGGAATGCGCCGGACAGGTGCCACTTAAGCTGCGCCCGGTCAAGGCCTTAGCGCCGCAACGGCCCGTCACATATCGCCGGATTTCTCTTCCAACCGGTATTCGCCGGTTTTGGGGTCCTTCACGAGCGTTCCCTGCGCGCCGGTCTTCGCTTCCTTCTCGGCCCGCCGGACGGAAGCCGAAACGCGCTTGGCCTCGGCCAGAAATTTCTTGTAGCCCCACCAGGCGACGATGCCGACTGCGGCAAGCAGCATCAGTTGCGCCATGTCGCCGCCTCCGTCGTTTGCATTGCGGCTGTGGGCCGCCGACAGGGTCCTACAAACCGTAGCGGTTCCACAAGCTCTTCTCCTCCAGTGAACCGATCAGCCCGTCTGTGGCGTTGGCGCCGAGGGCGCCGGCCCAGCTTTCGACCGAAGCTCCAGTGGCGCGCCGTCCAAAGAGACCGCGCGACGCCGAAATCAGCCGCAGTTCGGTCTTTTCGCCGAACTTCGCCTTCAGAACCGACCGCATGTCGCCCAGTTCATCGACAAGACCAAGTTCCTTGCCCCGCATGCCGGACCAGAACAGTCCTGTAAACAGATCATCATCGTCAGCGAGTTTGTCGCCGCGACGATCCTTGACCATGTCGATGAAGACCTTGTGAACCTCGAGCTGCAGTGATTTCAGATGCTCGACATCAGCCGGTTTTTCCGGCTGGAACGGATCAAGCGTCGCCTTGTTCTTGCCCGCGGTATAGACCCTGCGTTCAACGCCGATCTTGTTGAGCATTTCGGGAAAACCAAAGCTTGCCGAAACGACGCCGATAGAGCCCACGATGGATGACGGGTCAGCGTAGATTTCGTCGCCTGCAATCGCGATCATGTAACCGCCCGAGGCCGCGACGTCCTCGACGAACATCAGCACCTTCTTCTCCTTTTCCGCGGCAAGGTCGCGAATACGACGGAAAATCAGGCGCGACTGGACGGGCGAACCGCCGGGCGAGTTGATCGAAATTGCGACAGCCGGCGCCTTCTTGTCGCCAAACGCCTTGTCAAGCAATGGCGCAACACCCGCAAGGTTGAGATTCGGCCTGAACTGGTTGCCCCCGGGCATGATCGCTCCCTGCAGCCGAATGACCGGTATCACGGTTCCTTCGTTTCGAAATCGCTTCGGGACCAGTTGCTTGAATCGCGCCATCGTCAAAGTTTTCTCCGGAATCAATTGCCATCCAGATGTATGTACTATTGTCGCGAACGCAATGGTCAAAGATTTCGCCGACGCAGCAAAATCAGGCATCGCCCTGATCCTCGAGGATGAGATCGGCGGCCCTCTCTCCGACCATCACCGTCGGCGCATTGGTGTTTCCGGATATTACGGTTGGGAAAATCGACGCATCGGCGACACGCAGGTTCTGTGCTCCGTAAACGCGAAGCCGCGTGTCGACGACATCGGTTTCCGGATCCGGGCCCATGCGGCAGGTGCTGACCGGATGGAAGACCGTCGAGCACCTTTGGCGAATATCGGCGAGAAAATCCGCGTCACTCGACGTGGCGGACCCCGGAACGATTTCCTCGTCGATCACCGTTTGCATCGCCGGGCTTTCTGCAATCCTGCGCATCAGCCTGCTGCCTTCGATCATCTCGATCCGGTCATGTTCCGTGCTTAGCGAATTCGGATGGATCGCCGGCGCCGCAAGCGGATCGGCGGAGCGCAGCGCGATATGGCCACGACTGGTCGGTCGTGTCGGCTGGTAGCCGAGCAGAAATCCCGGAAACGGATCCGGGCTCATCAGCGGGCGCGTGCCCTTCGGCGCCTTCGTGTAGCTGACCGGGGAGAAGTAGAGCTGCATGTTCGGCCGCTTGCGTTCAGGCGACGACCGAACGAAACCGCCGGCCTGGTTGACACTGAGCGATAGCGGGCCCGAACGGGTCAAGACGTAGTAGAGCCCGTAGCGCATCTTGCCCCACCAGGGCCGAAGCATGTTATTGAGGGTCGGCGCTCTGGACCGGTAGAGAAAGTCCAGACCGAGATGATCCTGCAGGTTTTGGCCGACGCCCTTGCGGGCGACGGCGACCGCGAGGCCGTGATTCTTCAGTTCCTCAGGCGGCCCGACGCCGGACAGCATGAGGATCTGTGGCGAGTTGACGGCCCCGGCGCTCAAAATCACCTCGCGGCCGGCAGTTACCTTGTATTCTTTTCCTCGCCTCTGATAAGCGACGCCTGTTGCGCGGGTTCCGTCCATGATCACCCGGGTCACATGCGCCTGGGTCACCACCGTCAGGTTCGGACGCTGCTTGGCCGGAGCCAGATAGGCGCGAGCAGTCGACATGCGAAAGCCGTTTCTCGTGTTGATCTGGTAGCAGCCGATCCCTTCCTGGTCGGCGCCGTTGAAATCCGCATTGTCGCTGAAGCCGGCCTGTCGCGCGCCTTCCAGAAACACGTCGCATAACGGATGCAACAGATCTTTCACCGTCGAAACGTGGATCGGGCCATCGCCGCCGCGATAGTCGCTGGCGCCCTGGTCGAAGGATTCGAGCTTGCGGAAATAAGGCAGGAGATCGTCCCAGCCCCAGCCGGGATTGCCCATTTCCTTCCAGTCTTCGTAGTCGGCGTGCTGGCCCCGGATAAAGACCATCGCATTGATAGAACTCGATCCGCCCAGCACCTTGCCGCGCGGCCAGTAGCCGACGCGTCCGTTCAGCTCCGCGTCTGGCTCGGTGCGGTACATCCAGTTGATGCGCTCGTTGTAGAACGCCTTACCGTAGCCGATCGGCATCCAGATCCAGAAGTTCTTGTCGGTCCCGCCGGCCTCCAGCAGGCATACGCTGTACCGGCCATTCTCCGAAAGCCGGTTGGCGAGCACTGCGCCAGCCGATCCCGCGCCGACGATGACGAAATCAAACGACTGCATTGTTGAGTATCCGTTTTTACCGGGCGGTCTTGTCGCGCTGAACGAGAATGGAGATGATTGCCAGAAGTCCGGAACCGAGCATCAGGAAGAAGGAAACGGCGTTGAGCACCGGCGTCGAGCCGCCCTTGGCCATCCGGTCGAACATGGTGATGGTCAGCGGCGATTCCGATCCAACCAGGAACAGCGTCGTGTTGAAATTCTCGAACGAGACCAGGAAAGCGACGATTCCGGCGGCGATCATGGCCGGTCGCAGGAAGGGAAGCGTGATCGACCAGAGCACCCGGACACGGCTGGCGCCAAGATTGTAGGCCGCTTCTTCCATCGTGGCGTCGAACTTCCTGAGGCGGGCCGTGATCACCAGCGACGTTATGGTCGCGATGAAGGAGAACTGGCCGAGAACCACAAGCACGATGCCAGGTCTCAAGAAACCAAGATCGATACCGTAGGAATCGTCGAGCGTGTTGGCGACAGTGCTGGCCAGCACCAGGATCGAGATACCCAGAATGACGCCGGGAATGACGAGCGGCAGGACCATGATGATGTAGAAGAAATTCTTGGCGGGCAGGCTGGATCGCACGAACAGAAATGCATTGCAGGTTCCGACAAAAACCGACAGCAGCGCAACCGACACGGCGATGATGAAGGAATTGTAGAGCCCCTGAAGCAGTCGCCTGTCGTGGAACATGCCCAGCTTCGGCTCCGACGTTCCGAAAAACCAGTCGAGCGTAAAGCCCTTCCACGGCAGAGATGGAAAGACGGAATCGTTGAAAGCAAAGATCCCGGCAGCGATCAGCGGCGCCACAAGAAAGATGAAAAATGCGGCCATATAGAGACGGTAGCCCACTGCAAACGCCTTGTTTCCGCCTGTCCTCGCCATGCTCTAGCTCCGCGCCACGGTGCTTGAGAGCGACTGGCCGGAAAGCTTCAATCCGATCCAGACGACCAGTGAAGTAAATATCAGCAGAAGAAAGCCGAAAGCGGCGCCGGATTCCCAATTGTAGCGGGTGATGAACTGGTCGTAGATGGTCTGGGTGAACCAGCTTGAATATTTCCCTCCAAGCAGCACCGGCGTCAGATAACTGCCGGCTGTCAGCATGAACACGATGATCGAGCCCGATATGATGCCTGGCATCGCGTAGGGAATGATGATGCGCCGCAGGACCGTCAGGCCGTTTCCACCGAGATTGTATCCCGCCTCGATCATGGAATCGTCCATGCCGTCCATGGTCGATGTCAGTGGAACGATCATGAACAGCATGACCGTGTAAACGAGGCCGACGATCACGGCCGCGTCGTTGTACAGCAGTTCTATTGGCTCGCTGATCAGACCGGTCCACTGCAGCACGCCGGAAATCACCCCGGTTTCGCGCAGAAGCAATATCCAGCCGAAAGCGCGGATCAGGTCGCTGACCCAGAGCGGAATCAGGCAGAACATGAACATCGCGCCACGCGTGCGCGGACCGGCGATCTTGGCGATATAGTAGGAGACTGGAAAGCCGATAACCAGCGCAAGGGCGGTCACGATCAGCGACATGACGGCGGTGCGCGCCATGATGTGCCAGTAGATCGGCTCGGTGAAGAATTCGATGTAATTGTCGAAGCCGAATTCATACTGGCGCGGGGCGATCTTTTCGCGAAGCGACAAGACACCCATGCCGATATGCGGCAACAGGATGAGAAGAACGATCCACAGCGCAAAAGGCATGAACAGCAGGATCAGCGATAGCCGCCGGGCGTCCCGTTGGTTCATCGCCCTTCTCCGGAGGGGAAGCAGATCGCATTTTCAGCCGACCATGAAAGCGCGACGTCGTCCGTCGGCTTCACGTCGTCTGCGCCGCCGGTCAGCGTGACGTCGACTTCGACCAGTTCTCCTGATCCCATTCGGACGAGGGCCCGACTGTTGGCGCCGTTGAACAGAAGGTTGTCCACCCTGCCCTGCAAACTGTTCTCGCCCAACGCCTCGCGACCCTGGGTGAGATGCACGAACTCGGGCCGAACGAACAGCGTGACCGTATCGCCTGCCGCGACCGACGCCCCTTCTCCCGGGCGGCAGCGAGCGTTCATGCCGCCGTCAGTCTCGACCATGACCTCTTCGCCCTGAACTGCCGACACCCTACCGGTCCAGCGATTGGAATCGCCTACGAAACCGGCCACGAAGGCGGTTTTGGGGTGATGATAGAGATCCTGCGGCGAACCGATCTGCTCGAACCGGCCATTGTTCATCACAGCAACGCGATCCGACATGACGAGCGCTTCAGACTGGTCATGCGTGATGTAGACGAAGGTGGTGTCGAACTGATGCTGCAGCAGCTTCAGTTCGATTTTCATGGCCTCGCGCAGCTTCAGGTCAAGCGCGCCCAGAGGCTCGTCGAGCAGCAGCACGTCCGGATCGAGCACCATGCAGCGTGCAATCGCGATGCGCTGTTTCTGTCCGCCTGACAATTGGTGGATTTCGCGACCGCCGACGTCCGGCAGGGCCACGCGGTTGAGTACGTCCTGGACCTTGCGTTTGATTTCGTCGCGATCCGCGCCGATGCACCGCAAGCCATAGGCGATGTTCTCGAAGACGTTCATCATCGGAAAAAGGGCGAGGTGCTGGAAAACCATCTTCACGTTGCGCCGGTTGGGCGGAACGTTGAGCACCGAGCGCCCCTTGATGCTGATATCGCCGGAATCAGGTTCCTCGAAACCGGCGATCATGCGCATCAGAGTGGTCTTGCCGCATCCCGAGGGTCCGAGAATTGAAAAGAACGAGCCGCTTGGTATTTCGAATGAAACATCCTTGACGGCCTGAACGGAGCCGAAATTCTTGCAGACATTACTGCATTCGAGGTCGGAGACTGCAGAATCGGTCACGTGGCGGCCCGCTTGGATGGCGTTATGTTGGCAAGTTGGCGGACGGCCCCGCAAAGGGAGCCGTCCACCGGATCGAGTAGAACCGGATCAGCCTCCGGTGGCGGCCTGGATCTTCTCCAGCGCCTTGCCTTCCATGTCTTCCACCCCGGGAGGGATGTTGGCGAAGAACTTCAGGTTATTGATATCCTCATCCGTGAAGGCCGCATTGACGGCTGCCTTGAGGTGATCCGGCAGAAGGTCCTTGCCGCCCTTGACTGCGACAATCGCGCCGGTGCTTTCGGACATCATCTGGGAGATTTCCGGCTGCAGCACGAAATTGATCCACTTGTAGGCGGCGTCATCGGCTTCGCCCTTGCGCGGGATGACGAAGGTGTCGATCCAGGCAAGCGCACCCGTTTCCGGCGGAACGAAAACGATATTGTTGTTTTCGTTGTAGAGCTTGTAGGCCGTCGAGTCCCAGGTTTCGGAAGCGACGATCTCACCCGAGAGCATCATGGCCGAAAGGTCGTCGCCGCCCTTCCAGTAGGCCTTGATGTTGTCCTTGCAGGCGCTGAGCTTGTCGACCACCTTGTCGAGCAACTCCTGATAGGCGTCGAGGTCCGAATAGGTGGCGAACGGATCCTCGCCCATCGCATAGGCCGTGCCGAGCAGAATCGTGCGCTTCAGGCGCATTGAGGTCTTGCCCTTGTACTTCGGGTCGCAGAGATCACCCCAGCTTTTGAAATCCGGCGCTTTCGACTTGTCGGCCATCAGACCGGATGTGCCCCACTGGTGCGGCACGGCGTAGACCTCTCCGTCGATCGTCGTATTCGCCTTCACGCCGTCGAGCAGTTTCGGCTCGAATACGGACGTGTCGATCTTGCTGATATCGAGTGGCTTGTAGATATCGTATTCGAGCTGCGGCGCGTAGATGCGATCGTGGCTCGGTTGCGCGAGGTCGAAGCCGGCGCCGCCTGTTGCGCGAAGCTTGGCGACCATTTCCTCGTTGTTGGAAAGCGTCACCTCGACATCGATGTCGGGATACATTTCCTCGAACTTGGCGATCACGTTTTCTGGCGCGTAACCGCCCCAGGTCAGCAATCTCAAAGTCTCTGCCTGCACGCCGCCCGTTCCGGCCAGCATCGTCGCGGCCAGCAGTACAGCGGTTTTCATAGTCATCCGCATAGTCGTCTCCCTCTTGTCATTTTCAGCACCGTCGGAGCCTAACTCCGAAACTGTATGGGCTGATTGGACTGCAAAATATATCCATTGCAGAATTTTTCTTAGACCAGTTTCCTGTTTTTTCCAAGCTGGCTCATCGCGCGTCCAAGCGTCTCCATTCCGGACCTGATGTCTTCCGGCGTTGTGCTCCCGAACCCGAAAACCAGCCCTTTTTTTAGATAGGGGGCTATTGCATATCGTCCCAGCGGCGCAGTCGTCACGCCGGCGGCGGCTGCTGCGGCCACGATGTCTGCTTCCTCGATTTCTGTCCGCAGAAAACCTGTCGTGTGAAATCCGCCTCCTGTCGGCTGCAAATCCACCCACTCGCCAATCCTGTCTGCGGACTCCACAAGCGCCTCGTACCGCGCCTTGTAGATCTGCCGCATGGTTCGGACGTGGGTTGCAAAGAATCCTTCATCCATGAAATCGGCGACAATCGCCTGATTGAAGGTTGGCGCGCCGCTCTGCCAGGTGGTGAACAGACGTTCGAAACTCTCCACCAGACCTTTTGGAGACAGAATGTAGCCAAGACGAAACGAGGGAAACAGCGACTTGGAGAACGTACCGACATAGATGACCCTTTCTTGGGTATCGATGCTCTTGAGCGGCGGCGGCGGCTGTTCTCCATAGTAGAATTCGCCATCATAATCATCCTCGACAATCATCGCGTCGGCGTCCTTCGCCGCCTGCAAGAGGGCAAGCCGGCGCGCAAGACTCATCACGAGACCAAGCGGCTGCTGGTGCGAGGGCGTGACGAAGGCCAGACGAAAATCGGGCTCCTTTTCCAGCGCGTCCTCGACGCAGAAGCCTTCGACGTCGATGTAGACAGGCACAAGTCGCGCGTTACAGGCGAGGAAAGCGTTGCGCGCTCCGACGGCGCCCGGGTTCTCGAACCAGATCGCTTCACCGGGATTGACCTGCATCAGTCCGATCGTGGCGAAGGCGTGCTGCGCGCCGTTGACGATGAAGATCTGCTCCGGATCGCACTTGATCCCGCGCGCTGCATTCAGTTGTTGCGCGATCGCCGAGCGAAGCCGGCCATATCCGAACGGCTCTCCATAGCCTCCGATATGGTCACGCCCCTTTCGCCAGTGCCGTGCGGAGAGCCGCGCCCACTGCGCCATCGGAAAGGCGTCGAGCGCCGGCAGCGCGGTGATGAACGGCTCGGATTTGTGCGGAAGGCGACTACGCGACGTAATTGCGTTCGCGGCGCGGGTCGTCATCCGCGAGAGTCTCGGCGGCGCGACAGCACCGACATCGCCTTGCGCCGAATCTGACAAACGGATCTGCGCGGCAAGCGTTTTACTGACGAATGTGCCGGCTCCAACGCGCGATTCCAGCAAGCCTTCAGAAACCAGGCGATCGATCGCGTCGATCACAGTCGTCCGTGATACGCCGATTTCCAGAGCAAGCGTGCGGGTCGCGGGCATTCGGTCACCGATATTGAACGCGCCGGAGAGCAGAAGCTCGCGGAGCGCCATGTAGAGTTGCACCGAATAGCGCCGGTCCGATAACCGGTCGATGCGGATTGATGAGAGCAGCGCGCCTCCGTGACGTTTCATGTTCGTTCCGATTGGTATGTGATTTTATGCAAAACGGACCTACTATAGAGGCCAATTCCGCATATTTTGGCAAACCGAAAACCGATCCGCGCTGTTGTGGGCGCCATCACGCCAGGGTCCGACATGAAAATCACCTCCATCGATACTTTTACCGACGCATTTGTGTGTTTTGTCCGCGTCACCACCGAAGACGGATCGCAAGGCTGGGGACAGGTCGCCCCGTACAACGCAGACATCACGGCTTCGGTGCTTCATCGCCAGGTCGCGCCCTATTCGTTGGGGCAGGACGCATTCGACATTGCTCGCCTGATAGAGATCATTCCGGAGCGCGAGCACAAATTTCCAGGATCCTACCTGGCGCGCGCCATGGGCGGACTCGACACGGCGCTTCTGGATCTGCGCGGCAAGCTCGAGGGCAAGCCGGTCTGCGAACTGCTTGGAGGCGCTCCGGGAACCGTTCGCGCCTATGCGTCTTCGATGAAGCGCGACATAAGGCCGGCCGACGAGGCGGAACGACTGAAAAAATTGCAGCAGGACTACGGCTTTACCGCCGTCAAGTTTCGCATCGGGTCCGAATGCGGACATGACCAGGACGAATGGCCCGGCCGCACGGAGGAGATCGTGCCAGCGATCCGCAAGGCTATGGCTGATGGAACCACACTGCTGGTCGACGCCAACTCCTGCTACTCGCCGCAGAAAGCAATCGAGATTGGCCGGTTCCTCGAGGACAACGGCGTCAGCCACTACGAGGAGCCGTGCCCCTACTGGCGGTACGAGCAGACAAAACAGGTCACCGACGCGCTCGACATCGACGTCACCGGCGGAGAACAGGATTGTTCGCTGGTAGACTGGGAACGCATGATCGATGGTCGCGTCGTCGACGTTATCCAGCCGGATGTCTGCTATCTCGGCGGCATGCATCGGACGATGCAGGTCGCGCGTTTGGCGCATGAGGCCGGCATTCCTTGCACGCCCCATTCCGCCAATCTGTCCATGGTCACGCTCTTCACCATGCATCTTCTGAGGGCGATTCCGAACGCCGGAAAATATCTCGAGTTCTCGATTGAGAAAGAGGATTACTACCCATGGCAGGAGGGGCTCTTCCGGTCATCTCCCTATGAGATTGTGGACGGACACGCGCGCGTCTCTGACGAGCCCGGCTGGGGCGTTGAGATCGAACCGGCTTGGCTGGAACGCTCGACACACCAGGTCAGCAAACAGACGCCTTGAAGGGCGCCGATAAAGAAAATTGCGCGCGCATTGATGTAGTGTCTTCTGATACTTGTTCAAAACCTGGAGTTTCCTGAGGAAAACAGACCGATTTCATCAAGATTTCTGCGACTCCATGGAAAATTGGTGGTTGCATGGCCTGTGACGGGCCGTATTTCCGGTCCGCCATAAAAAGGGGAAGCCGGATGTCGACAATGACTACACTTGGAACGCCTGAACAGCTCAGGGATCCGAATTACACACCACCGCTTGCATCGGCAGTGCCGCTGGGCATTCAACACGTACTGGCAATGTTTGTCAGCAATGTCACGCCGGCGATCATCGTGGCCGGCGCCGCCGGATTCGGATTCGGATCGAATTCGCCGGACTTTCCAGACATGATCTACATGATTCAGATGTCGATGCTGTTCGCCGGTATTACGACACTGTTTCAAACCATCGGAGCCGGCCCCGTCGGCGCGCGCCTGCCGATCGTCCAGGGCACATCCTTCGCCTTTATTCCCATCATGATACCGCTGGTGGCCGGAAAGGGCGTCGAAGCTATGGGCTTGCTCATGTGCGGCGTGATCATTGGCGGCCTGTTTCATGCCTGTCTCGGTTTCTTTATCGGAAAAATCCGGTTTGCCCTGCCGCCGCTCGTAACCGGCCTGGTTGTCACCATGATCGGGCTCGCGCTGGTTCAGGTCGGCATACAATACGCGGCTGGCGGCGTGCCTGCGATGAACCAGCTCGCGAATGAACTGGCCGCAGCCAAGGCGAGCGGCGACGCGGCGAACTTCTCCGCCATCGAATACGGATCGCTGCTTAACTGGTGCATTGCGTTGCTGGTTGTCGTCGTCACGCTTGGCGTCAAGTTCTTCACACGCGGCATGATTTCGGTTTCGGCGGTCCTGATCGGGCTGATTGTCGGCTATGCCGTTTCCTGGATCTTCGGCATGGTCAGCTTCAGCAGTGTAGCCAGCGCCGCCGTCTTCGCCTTGCCGAATCCGTTCCATTTCGGGTTCGAATTCTCGATCGCCGCGATTATCGGCTTCTGCCTCATGGCGTTTGTCTCTGCGGTCGAAACCGTCGGGGACGTCTCGGGCGTCACCAAGGGCGGCGCCGGCCGCGAACCGACCTCCGACGAGATTCGCGGCGCGACATTCGCAGATGGAGTTGGAACCGCGGTCGCTGGCGTTTTTGGCGCGCTGCCCAACACTTCGTTTTCGCAGAATGTCGGACTCATCGCCATGACCGGCGTCATGAGCCGCAACGTGGTGACGATCGGCGCGATTTTCCTTATTATCGCCGGCTTCATTCCGAAAATTGGCGCCATCGTCTCCTCGGTTCCGATCGAGGTTCTTGGCGGCGGTGTGATCGTGATGTTCGGCATGGTCGTGGCCGCCGGCATCTCCATGCTCTCGGATGTGAACTGGAACCGCCGCAACATGGTGATCTTCGCGATATCAATCTCCATCGGTCTTGGGCTCCAACTGGAGCCGAACGCCCTGTTCTTCATGCCCCCTACGGTCAAGGTTCTTCTGACGTCGGGAATCCTTCCGGCAGCGTTCATTGCAATCGTCCTGAACCTGCTTCTGCCTGAAGAGCTGGATGACGACCAGACGGACGAGATTGCAGGCGGACACGCCGGTCACAAGTAACGAAACTGCGCGCCGCCTTCGCAAACGTGCGGGCGGTACGGCTATGCAAGGCGCGGCCGTCGGTTCGAGCAACCGGCGGCTGTTTGCTGCCAGAAATCGGTTTACATTGCCGTTGTGTCAGGTAGCCTGAAAGCTACATCCGAGCACCCGCGCTATCGCGGCCTCAAACACTCATCCCGCAAATGATTGGAATTCATGATGACCGAAGTCAAATCGGGCGATACCGTCCGCATACATTACGTAGGGACACTGATCGACGGCAACCAGTTCGACAGTTCGCAAGGCCGGGAACCCCTGGAATTCGTAGTTGGATCGGGCCAGATCATACCGGGACTCGATCAAGCGCTTCCGGGAATGAACGTCGGCGATACGAAAACCGTCAATGTTCCGGCGACAGAAGCCTACGGACAGGCCGATCCGAACGCCCGGCAATCCATACCCCGCGAACAGATCCCCGCCGACATCCCGGTTGAAATCGGCACACAGCTACAGATGCAGACCCGTGACGGCAGGACAGTCGGGGTGACGGTCATCGAAGCCACCGATGAATCGGTCGTTCTCGACGCAAATCATCCACTCGCCGGCAAAGACCTGACATTCGCCATTGAGCTGGTGTCGATCAACTAGAGCTTTTCCGCGAAACCGGGCGTCAAAGGAAAGTAATCTGACACCGGCGGCGGCGATCTTTTCGTACAACCGGATGAAAATGCGAAGCCGATCGAAGAAAATCTATCGCCGACGCAGATGCGCCTTGCCGTTGTTCAGGGCGGCGGCAAACTCAGTAAACCGGTGACCGTCGCCATCGTGGACAATCAGCGGCGGTCGGAATTCCAGTCGCGCCCGACTACCCTTCACCCCGGAAAGCAGGAACCGGGTGGCGTTGGCGTCGCCTCGCGGATGAATGAGCGTAATGCACAGACCGCCGAAACGGTTTTCACATGCGGAAAGAATTTCCGAGACGGATTGCGGGCGCGCAATCAGCGAAAGCTGGCCGCCTGGCTTCGCGATGGCGTTGGCGGTTCTCAGCCATTTTTCGAACATCTCCGCCTGCATGGCGTGGGCCTCGGCCTTGAGCGCATCGGGAGTCTTGCGATCGGCCGGCAGGTTAAAGGGTGGATTCATTATGACGTGATCATAAACGCCGTCGTACAAACCCGCCGCAAGGCGCGCCTTGCCGGTCAGAGTCACATCCGCTTCAAGCACGCTCATCCGGGGTTTGAGCGCCGTATTGGCATCGAGATCGACGGAGCGTCTTGCAAACTCCGCCATCATTGCGGAACGCTCGACGAGCGTCACTTCTACAGCGGGCACGCGCGACGCCACGGCCATGCCTGCAGCGCCTGAACCCGCCCCGAGATCGGCCACTTTTCCACGGGCGTCGCCAGGCACCATGGCTGCAAGAAACATGGCGTCGCTTCCCGAGCGATGTCCCTGCCCCTTCGGTTGGATGACATGGAAGGCGCCGTAATGAAAGGCGTCAACAGTTTCGTTATCGGCGCCTTTCAACCGATTATCCGCCATCGCCGTCATTTTGGCGGCTTCAGTTCTTCCGCCAGTCCGGCGCTTTCAACAAGGTTGCGCGCCTCGTCTATTCGGTCGGGATCAACGAGTATGCGGCGCGGCAAAATGCCGATGGAACCATCCAGCACGCTCATGTTCTCGTCTGCGACGAAACAGGCGATGCCGGCGTCCTTCATCAGGCTCGTGACGAAGGATATGGTCACGACATTGTTGGTTCTCAGCAGTTCCTTCACCCTCTTCCCTTTCCTGACCCGGATACGCTCAAGATAGACATATGATCGCGGCTCGCCATTCAGCAGCATGCCCGCCGCCGCGTTCGATCAGCGCATGGCTTCTAATACACGATAGATTGCCCGGCGGTCACTATTAACCCTTGTCGCCGCACGTGCCTGTTTCTATTGTAATCGGGTGAGTAAACTGGAGTTTGTGAAAATTGGGCGTTGTAATACCCCTTGAAAACAAAAACAGGCATGCCGCGTCGATCAAGCAGCTTGTCGACCTGACGAAACCCGGCATGGAAAGGGTAAACCAGCTCATCCTGTCGAAGGCCGGCTCCGACGTCGAAATGATACCGGAGGTCGCCAATCATCTGATCTCGTCGGGCGGCAAGCGCCTGCGTCCGATGTTGACGCTGGCTTCGGCGACGATGTTCGGATACGAGGGCTCTCACCACGTCAAGCTCGCAACCAGCGTCGAATTCATGCATACGGCGACGCTGCTGCATGACGACGTGGTGGACGAGAGCGATCTGCGACGCGGCAAGTCGACGGCCCGCATGATCTGGGGCAACCAGGCCAGCGTCCTTGTCGGCGATTTCCTGCTTGGACAAGCTTTCAGAATTATGGTCGAGGTCGGCTCCATGGACGCCCTCGACGTGCTTTCGACGGCCGCTTCCGTCATTGCGGAAGGCGAGGTTTTCCAGCTTTCCGTGGCAAAGAACATGGAAACGACGGAAGATGACTATCTCTCCGTCATCCGCGCCAAGACGGCCGCGCTGTTTTCGGCGGCCGCGGAAGTGGGTCCGATCGTCGCGGGAACCGGCAAGGCGGAACGGGATGCGCTACGGTCCTACGGCGCCAATCTCGGCCTCGCCTTCCAGCTGGTCGACGACGTGCTCGACTATGGTGGCTCGGCTGCGGCTCTCGGCAAGAACGTCGGCGACGACTTTCGGGAAGGGAAAATCACGCTTCCCGTGGTTTTGAGCTACCGGCGCGGAAGCGAAAAGGACCGGGCCTTCTGGCGCTCCGCGATCGAAGAGGGGAAGAACGACGACGACGCCCTCGAAATGGCGCACAAGCTGCTTCTCGCCACGAACGCCCTGAACGACACGATCGCGCGGGCAGAGCATTACGGCGCCATAGCGCGCGACGCTCTTGCGCCATTGCCGGAAACAGCGGAAAAAGACGCCTTGCTGGATGTGATCGATTTTTGCATCAGCCGCGTCCATTGACTGCCGGCTTGTTGCGCGAAGGCGAGAGATCCGGCGTCTTGACGAAAAATAGCCATGCTTGAAGATCACGTTTGGCGAAGAATCTGTAACAGGCATGAAATTGCGGGAATAAACACTATGTTGCAACGGAAATTGAAGCGGCTACTCGGTGCAGTGACGATTGGCGCATTTATCGCCCTTCCCGCTTCGGCCCTTGCCCAGACGTCCGACGCCGATTTCGACACGACGATAGCCAACAGCTATGCAGGCGCTGTTCTTGCAGGCCAGAGCGCGGAAGCCGATCTTGACCTGGACACGGCGATTGACCTTTACGCCAAAGCGCTCAGCTACGAACCGGACAATATCGACATCAAGCAAAGGCTGATGCTCCTGCTTTTCAAAAGCGGCCGTTTCGAGGAAGGCGTGGAACTCGCCGGGGAACTCAAGACGGAAACCGATGTTGCAAGCGTCGCAGCCCTCGCGCTCGGCGTCGACGCCATGAGGAAGCGGGAGTTCGGACGCGCGCAGACGCAATTTGACGCGGAAAGCGCTGTAGATCTTGAGCGCCTGCTCAACGGACTTCTCAACGCTTGGGCGATTTACGGCGAAGGCGACGCCGACAAAGCCATTTCCGAAGTCGATTCGCTGTCGGGGCCGGATTGGTACGACATCTTCAAGACGTTTCACATTGCGTCCATACACGAACTGAACGGCGACAAGGACGCGGCGCGGCGCCTCTACACATCCCTGATTCTCGATCAGCAAGCCGCTCGCACCGCGCCTGACACCTTCATCCGGGCAACCATGGCGCTCGCCATCATGGAAGCGCGCAGCGGAAACAAGCGCGCCGCTCTGGACGCGCTTGCGTCCGGAAGCGCTTTCGCCAACGGTTACATGCCGCTGGAAACGCTGCATGACATGATCGAGGCGGACATGCCTCTGGCTGCCGACATTGCAAGCCCCGAGCAGGGCGCAGCCGCCGTGCTGTTCACAATCGGCAGCGCGCTCAATCGCGAAGGCGCGCAAGACTATGTCGCCCTGTATCTGAATTTTGCGCGGGCGCTCGATCCGGACAATGCCTCGACGCTGATCATCCTCGGCGATCTTGCCGCCAAACTCGAGGATATTGAAGGCGCAAACGCGATTTACCGCGCCATACCCGATAACTCCGTCATGCACCGCGTCGCACAATTGCAGCTCGGGCTCAACCTGGCCGATCTCGGACAGGTAGAGGAGGCAAAGACCTATCTGAACGGCCTGGTGGCGGAAAACCCTGACGATCTCCGCTCCTACCTGGCACTGGGCAGCGTCCTGTCTGAAGCCAAAGAATATGACGAGATGGCGGAGAATTACGACAAGGCCGTAAAGGCGATCGGTGTCCTGCCGAACCGGTCGCACTGGAACATCTATTTCCAGCGCGGCATCGCCTATGAGCGGATCAAGGAATGGGATAAGGCAGAACCGAATTTCAAACGCGCCCTGGAACTGTTTCCCAATCAGCCGCAGGTCATGAATTACCTGGGATATTCCTGGGTGGACATGAACATCAATCTCGACGAAGGCATGGCTCTGATCCGTGACGCCGTTCGGCTGCGCCCCAATGACGGCTACATCGTCGATTCGCTTGGATGGGCCTATTATCGCCTCGGTGAATATGAAAACGCTGTGGAGGAACTCGAGCGCGCAGCCGAATTGCAGCCGGGAGATCCGACGATCAACGATCACCTGGGCGACGCATACTGGCGCGCCGGCCGCAGAAACGAGGCCAGGTTCCAGTGGGAGCGTTCGCTGACTATGGAGCCGGAACCGGAAGAAATCCCGAAAATCGAGGCAAAACTGGAAAAGGGACTTCCGGACGATCCCGAAGCGAAACCGGCGACGGCGAACTCGGACAAGACCGAAACTCAGCCGGAAACCGAATCGGACGCGCCGCAAAAGGAAAGCATGGCGGATCCGGACACCGCAAACCAGGCAGCGCAGTACAAGGTGAAGCCGGGACAGACCCTGTGGAACATCGCTGCTGAAATTCTTGGCGACGGGGCGCTCTACGAGCAGATCCTGCAGGCCAATCCCGAACTCGATGGCAGGCCCGACCTTATTCATCCAGGGCAGGTTATTAATCTGCCGTGACGTGCGCGGCATGACCAATTCATGGCCCGCATAGCCGAATTCGCTCCGGCGAAGATCAATCTGTGTCTGCATGTCACCGGACAGCGCGAGGATGGCTATCATCTTCTGGAAACCATCGTCATGTTTGCGGATATCGGCGACCGTGTTCATGTCGAGGCGGCGCGCGAAGACCGTTTCTCCCTGTCCGGCCCTTTCGCGCCGGAACTGGACGCAGCGCGGGACAATATCGTGGTTCGGGCGCGAGACATGCTGCGCGACGCCTTTCCCGATATAGCGCGTCCGGTTTCGATACATCTGGAAAAGAACCTTCCCGTCGCTTCCGGAATAGGCGGCGGATCGGCTGACGCCGCGGCCAGTCTGAAGGCGTTGCGCGCGCTCTGGCGAATTCCTCAAAACGCAGACCTTGCCGACCTCGCCCTGCAGCTTGGCGCGGACGTTCCGATGTGTCTTGCCGGCCAGCCTCTGGTTGCGCGCGGGATCGGGGAAAGGATCGCATTGCTTCCATCCGTCGCGCCGCTTCCGATCGTGCTGGCGAACCCTTTGACCGGCGTTTCGACCCCGGAAATATTCTCTCGCCTCGCCTCCAAAACAAATCCCGGCATACCGGAGATCTCGTCGATCAGCGGCTTCCATCAACTGATCGACTTTCTCAAAGACCTGAGAAACGATCTGGAGCTTCCAGCGCGCACAATCGCCCCTGAAATCGATACAATCAATCGAGCTTTGCAGGACGCCGGCGCCGCGTTGGCGCGGATGTCCGGATCCGGCGCGACCTGTTTCGGCCTCTATCCTTCGCTTGAAGACGCGCAATCGGCCGCATCCGAGCTTCAACGGCGCTTCCCGCGCTGGTATGTCGCCGCCGGTCGGTGTATCGGCTCACAGAACGCAACCGGAAAGGCCATGCAGTGATGAGGATCGAAGAGAACCGCCCATTCATACCGGTCAACATAGCCGTGTTGACAGTTTCCGACACACGGACGCTGGACGACGACCGGTCAGGCGATACGCTGGTCGAGCGTATCGAGGCCGCCGGGCACCGAATTGCCGCGCGCGATATCATTACGGATGATCGCGACAGAATAGCTGGCCTCGTCAAATGCTGGGCGCAGGATCCGCAGGTGGACGTCATCATCACCACCGGCGGCACCGGCTTCACCGGGCGCGACGTGACCCCGGAAGCGATCACGCCGCTGTTCGACAAGCAGATGGACGGCTTTTCGGAAGTCTTTCACCGGATCAGTTATGACAAGATCGGAACGTCTACGATCCAGTCGCGCGCGACCGGCGGCGTAATCGACGCCACCTACGTTTTCGTGCTTCCCGGCTCGCCCGGCGCCTGCAAGGACGCCTGGGACGGCATTCTGAAACTGCAGCTCGACTATCGCCATATGCCCTGCAATTTCATCGAGATCATGCCACGGCTCGACGAGCACCTGAAACGCGGCTCCTGAGTTATCAGTCGTCAAAGTTTCCAGAGCGTCCGGCGCCTCTTGAAAAGCGCGTGGCCCCTTTGACCGCTTCGTCAGCCAATGGCTTTGCGCCTTCGACCGCCTCTATATGAAGCGCTTCCTCAAGTGGCATTCCCCACTGGCGATGCGCCGTCATCCGGTCGGTTCTCATGCAGGTCTGGGGAAAGTCCGCAATGCGCACGGCCAGATCCTTCGCCGCCGCCAGCGCGCCGCCTGCTTCCACCACCTGGTTGACGAGGCCGAACTGCAGAGCTTCATCCGCATTCACCGGACGTCCGGTGAGAATCATGTCCATGGCCCTGCCATGCCCGATCAGGCGCGGCAGGCGGATATTGCCGCCGTCGATGAGAGGCACGCCCCAGCGGCGGCAGAAGACGCCGAATATCGCCGTGGCCGATGCAATTCGAAGGTCGCACCACAGCGCCAGTTCCAGGCCTCCGGCCACGGCGTGTCCCTCTACGGCCGCGATGACCGGCTTTGTGAGCAGCATGCGCGTCGGCCCCATCGGACCGCCCGCTTCGGGGTCGTAAGCCAATGCGCCTTCAGAGACCGAATGCAGATCGTAGCCGGCGCAAAACGCAGCCCCCGCGCCGGTCAGAATCGCGACCGAACGCCGCTCGTCCGCCTCGAACGAGACGAACGCCTCGGCAAGCAGCGCGGCTGTCTCGGCGTCAACCGCGTTGCGGCGCTCCGGACGGTTAATTGTCACGGTCGAGACCGGCCCGTCGTTTTCGATCAGCACCCTGTCGGATAAGTTCTGCGTCACACCGGCCTCCCTGCCCTTCGGCTACTGCATGTATCCATTTGCATATTACTCAGGCCTGCGCTCCGGGAACAGTCAAATGCGGAACAATCACCGCAGCCTGTTTGCTCACCACTTGTCAAAAGAGACAGTTCGGACATATTTGTTCTTGTTATGTTCTTTTCCTCATGATAGGAATATTTTCATAAGCCGAAACGGAAAGATCTGGTGAAATGAGCGAACTGGCGCACCTGAGACAGACTGCTCTCGATCACGGCAACAGGGCCGAACTGGCGGACGCCATGGTGGCGCGCTCCGGTATGCGCGTGGAGATCGACAGACGCCGCGGACGCGGCGCGGGCCTCAACCCGGCTGGCCGGTTCGAAAACGAATCCCGCCATGTATTCGACGATGGCTGGTCGACGCTGGAAGAGTTGCCTCCCGCAAAAACCGAAGTGCAGATCGAGAAACCGCGCAAGATCATCACCCGCAATGAATCGCCGGACATTTCCTTCGACCGTTCGATCAATCCCTATCGGGGCTGCGAGCATGGCTGCATCTATTGTTTCGCCAGACCCACCCATTCCTTCATGGGGCTGTCGGCGGGCCTTGATTTCGAAACGAAGCTGTTCGCGAAGCCCGATGCGGCGAGACTGCTCGAACGCGAGCTTTCCAGACCCGGCTATACGCCGAAGCCTATCGCCATCGGCACGAATACTGATCCCTATCAGCCGGTCGAAAAGACCTGGCGGATCATGCGGCAGATACTGGAAGTCATGAACGCCGCCAATCATCCTGTCACCATCGTCACCAAGTCGGCGCTGGTCATGCGTGATATCGACATTTTGGGGCAGATGGCCGAGAAAAATCTTGTCAAGGTCGCCCTTTCCGTGACGACTCTTGACCGAAAGCTCTCCCGGGCCTTGGAGCCGCGCGCCGCCACGCCCGTCAAAAGGCTTGAGACCATACGCGCGCTGTCCGAAGCGGCAGTGCCGGTCGGCGCCATGCTTGCGCCGGTCATTCCGGGGCTGAACGATCACGAGATGGAGCGCATTCTTGACTCGACGAAGGCCGCCGGCGCCCTCACCGCCAGCTACATCCTGCTGCGCCTGCCGCATGAGGTAAGCCCGCTCTTCAGGGACTGGCTGCTTCGCCACTATCCCGATCGTTATCGGCACGTCATGTCGCTGGTGCGCTCGATGCGCGGCGGCAAGGATTACGACGCAGAGTTCAACACCAGGATGAAAGGCGCAGGTCCGTATGCCTGGCAGTTGATGCGCCGCTTCGATCTGACAACCAGGAGGCTTGGCTTTGAAAAGAAGGGGCGCGCGCTTCGCACTGACCTTTTCACGCCCCCCAACGGCTCGGGAGTTCAGTTGTCGCTTTTGTAAAAGCCGCTTCCGTCGCCATTGCCTGTCCCCTGGCAATCCCGACGGCTTTCCCTCCGGCGCCGCTGCCGGGTCCGGTGCGTACGAGCCGCGTGCACCGGGCCGGGTCATCGGAGCGTCCAGCGCTGCGACACCCCGTCGTCGACGCGCCACGCCATCCGGTGACAGGAGGGACTTGCGGGGAATCGGAGGGTCGTGCGATTGTGCCGCACCATGTCGCGCAGACCTTCCGATTCTCCCAGCAAACCAAAGTCAAAAGACCGCAAACAGGCGTCCGGAAAACGCCAAAAGCGACTGTTTGAGGATCAACCCTCCGTTCCCGACTACATGCTGGAGAAAACCGTTGGCAGTCCCGATCGGCTGATCGCCGGCGTCGACGAAGCCGGACGCGGCCCCCTGGCCGGACCGGTCGTGGCGGCCGCCGTCATCCTTGATCCGGACAACATTCCCGAAGGTCTCAACGACTCGAAAAAACTGTCGGAGGATGTCCGCCTCTCCTTGTTCACACGAATCCTCACTACAGCGGACGTCGCTATCGCCAGCACCGGTCCATCCGGCATTGACCGGACCAATATCCTGCTTGCAAGCCTGGACGCCATGCGGCGGGCGGTAGACGGGCTGACGCGACAACCGGATCACGCGCTGATCGACGGCCGCGATGTTCCCCAGGGGCTATGTTGCCCGGCCAGCGCCGTCGTCCGCGGAGACGCACGTTCCCTGTCGATAGCAGCGGCCTCGATCGTCGCCAAGGTCACCCGGGACCGGATGATGAGGCATTCCGCCTTGCTGCATCCAAACTACGGCTTCGAAAAACATGTCGGATACGGAACAAAAGCCCATCTCGCGGCGCTCTCCGACCACGGTCCCTGCGCTCTGCACAGGATGAGCTTCCGCCCGATCCGGGTGGATGCAGAGTGAATAGGCTCACGACGCTTCCGAACAAACCAGCATGAGCACCCAAAACAAAAAAGCCGGAGCGTGAGCCCCGGCTTTAAAACACGATACAGTCTTGAACCTCAGTTCAGCCGGCTTTTAACCTCGGCGACCGAATCCTTGAAAAGCTGGTTCTGTGTCTTGGCGTCAGCCTTTTCGACGATAAGCTTTTCGGCGGCGGCGACGGCGATATCGACGGCGCGCCGGCGAACCTCGTTGACCGCCTCAGTTTCAGCCAAAGCAATCTTCTGCTCAGCCATGGCAGTGCGGCGCGCGACGTATTCCTCAGTCTTCTGACGAGCTTCCTGCACCAGGCCGGCGGCTTCGTGCTCGGCAGCGGAAATCAGTTCGCTCGCTTCCTTTTCAGCGTCCTTGCGCTTGCGCTGATATTCGGCCAGCAACTGCTGGGCCTCCTCGCGCAGGCGACGCGCCTCGTCCAGTTCGTTGCGGATTTTTGCCGCCCGCTCGTCAAGCGACGAGGAGAGCATTCCAGGAACCTTCAGGTAGACAATGAGGGCAAGAAAGATGATGAGGGCCACGAAGGCCCAGAACGTTGCGTCCATGTCAGTCTCCCTGGCCCGACGCCGACTTGATAGCCGAGTCGAGGCTTTCTTTCGAAACCTGATCGCCAATCAGTTGCTCGACAATGGCCGAGGTCGTGTCTGCGGCAATCGCGTCTACATTCGACATCGCCTGCTTTTTCACATTGGCGATCTCGGCTTCCGCCTTGCCGATCTTTTCGGAAAGCTCGGCCTCGACCTTCGCCCGTTCCGCGTCGGCGTCGGCCTTGGCCGTGTCACGCGCTTTCTGGGCAATGCCGTGGGCGCGCGACCGCGCATCCGCCAGTTCCTTTTCATAGGTGGCGATGGCGAGGTCGCCCTCTTCCTTGAGGCGATTGGCCTCGTTGAGGTCCTGGGCGATCCGGTCGCGTCGCGTTTCCAGAATGCTGCCGATACGCGGCAGGACGACGCGCGACAGGAACAGGTAGAAAAGGCCGAACGTAATGATCAGCCATAGAAGCTGAGATGCGAAATAGCCCGGATCAAAGGGCGGGAAGCTCCCGCCGCCGGCGTGTTCGCCGGCATGCTCCGCCGTTTCCGTCGCTGCATACGCTGTTGAGACCAGCATATCTGCCTCCAAAAAATCCGTAAGCGCCAATCCGCGAATGCGGATCAGGCGCTACGGCTGATTAAGCCCGGCGCCGCGCGGGCAGCGCCTCGGACCGCAATGCGGTCCAGCAACCTGATAAATCAGACTGCGAACAGGAGCAGAAGTGCGACGAGCAGCGAGAAGATGCCCAGGGCTTCCGTCACGGCGAAGCCGAAGATCAGGCGGCCGAACTGGCCGTCGGCGGCCGACGGGTTACGCAAGGCTCCGGCGAGGTAGTTGCCGAAGATTGTTCCGAGGCCGATGCCTGCGCCGCCCATGCCGAGACATGCAATGCCTGCGCCGATGTATTTTGCTGCTTCCGCTTCCATTGTGAACTCCTTCGAATGGGAAATTTGCGGTTGATCCTGGCGACTGTGCGCCGTGTTTTCTCCTAGTGACCCGGGTGCAGGGCGTCGTTGAGGTACATGCAAGTCAGCACCGCAAAGACATAGGCCTGCAGAAAGGCGACCAGAAATTCGAGGCCGGTCAGGGCGATAGTCATCAGGAGCGGCAAGATTGCGCCGCCTATGCCTATCGCTCCAAGCGCGCCGAGCGACGTGACGAAGCCGGCGAAGACCTTGAGGGTGATGTGGCCCGCCAGCATGTTGGCGAACAGACGAACGGAGAGGCTGATCGGGCGCGAGAGAAACGAAATGATCTCGATCGCGACGACCAGAGGCATCAGCACGCCCGGAACGCCGCTCGGAACGAACAGGTTCAGGAAATGCAGCCCGTGTTTCATGAAGCCGTAGACGACCACGGTGCCGATCACCAGCATCGCGAGCGCGAAGGTGACGATGATATGGCTTGTTACGGTGAAGAAGTAGGGGAACATGCCAATCAGGTTGGCCACCAGCACGAACATGAACAGCGAAAAGACCATCGGGAAAAAGCGCATCCCGGCCGTCCCCGCGCCGTCTCTCAACATGGAGGCGACAAACTCGTAGGCCATCTCGGAGACGGATTGCAGCCGACCCGGCACCATGCCCCGGTTCGATGTGGTGAAGAACAGGAATGCGGACGCGCAGGCGACGGTTGCGACCATGAACAGCGAAGAATTGGTGAAGGAAAAATCAAGTCCGCCGACCTCGATCGGAATCAGCGTATTGATCTGGAACTGGTGGATCGGATCGTTTGCCACCGGATGCCTCTTTCTCAGTCGCCGGAATTCGCGCCGGCGTCGTTATTGTCCCCGTCATTTGACCGAAGGACGCGATTTTCTTCAATCACGCCCGCCGAACGCATGACATTCAATACCCCAGCTACGAAACCCAGAAGCAGCAGAATTATCATGCCCCAGGGCGTCGTTCCGGCAAACCTGTCCAACCAGTAGCCCAGAAAGGCGCCGACGAAGATGGCTGCGATGAATTCCGTGGAGAGTTGAAACGCTCGCGCGTAGGGCGCTGTCCCGTTCTTCTCCGCTTCCTTCTTCTCGGCAACCCGGCGTGAAGCAAGTTCCGCTTCCAGCCGTTCACGGCGTCCCTCGAGATCGCTGGTCGACAATTTCCGCTCTTCGCTGCCCGCGCCGGGATCGTTTGATCCGCTGTCTTGCGACGATGTGTTCACTGTGTCGCACTCCAGAAGGCGCCAGGCAACTTCGAACGGGGCCGTCTCGAAGTCGGGCGCAACATAGTTTTACGCCCCCGCCAAGTCAAGGCGGGTCAGCGACCATCCCGCGAACTAAAATTCATATAAATATCATATATTTAAAAGACTTTCGCGATTCTTCCCTGCGGAAGTTCGGAAGAATCGCGCCGCGCTGCAGCACTTTGGCGCATCGCAGGGCGCCAAAGCTGCTCACCGGGAGGTCGTTTTTTAAAGAGATTCGCCGGAAGCCTAGCTCCAGCCGCCGCCATAGGTGCGGTAGAAAACGTGCAGCCCGATCCGGCCGACCTTCTTCATTGTCCGCGCCCATTTTGGTCGCACATAGACGGCGTGATAATGCGTCGCGGAGCCAACCTCCTCCAGCCATATCTTGCCGGCGGTCACGGCCATCGCCACGTCCTTCGCCATTTCCCAATGGGTTTTCGAGCGCACCCTGTCGCGAATGCCGTCACAGGCGAAGGAGAACTGGCAGCGGTTGCGCCAGCGCTTGTTCTGGTAGACGACGCCGCAGGCCGTGTTCGGATAGGCCGGATTGCGCACGCGATTGAGAATCACCTGGGCGACAGCCGCCTGTCCCTTCACCGGTTCGCCGCGGGCCTCGAAATAGATGCCTGACGCAAGGCACTGCTGTTCGCTGTCCGAGAAGACTGTCTCCGGAAGAGCAGTCCCGGCCCAGCTGTGGTCGTGTTTCAGGATGGGCGGCAGGAACCGTCCCTGCTCCTCCTCGGCGTTGAGGATCGAAGCAAAGGGGGAATTGCGGACATAATCGGGTTCCGTCGGCGCATAGGCGGTCGCGAGCACGTCGTATTTGTCGTTATTGACGAGTTCCGCCAGCATGACCGGCATCTTGGCTTTCACGTCATCTTCGACCGGATGGTGGAAGGCCATGGCAATCTCCACCTCCCGGCCCATGATGTCAGGCTTGACGAAGGCCATGTGCGGATTCTGACCGGTTGAAGGCGTGTCGAGAAAGCTGGTCCGCTCGTAAACCGAACCGGCCGTAAAGCTTTTCGGCGGCGATATCGGCGTTGTTGATATGACGCGGCGCATTTTCTGCTTGCGATTGACGCGTTGTTCGTCGGGAAGCGCGTCCGGAGTTCCGTATTTTGTCGCGTTGACGTGGCGTGACGTCTTTTCCGGCTGGATGTCGGCGTTGACGGAACCCGTCGTCACCGGATCGGGAGCTGGAAACACCTCCTGCAACTCGGCGGACGCATCCACCGGACGCATACTCAGATAACTCTGCCAGCGGACCTTGCCGGCATACTGGCCATCCATCGGCGCAATTTCCGAATACGCCAATTGAGATGTCGAGAAGATCACCGCCAGCGCGCCGAACGAAAGAGATACGAACCAGCCGCTGCCATAGGCGGCAAGCTGTCCGATTGCAGCTATTTTGTTACGCAAACCCGTCTCCACAGTACGCAATACGACCCAAATCCCGGTGGAGGATGGTCTATTAACCTTTATGGAGCGTTAATCGGGCGAAATTCATTAAAAACAGTTCGGTTCAATAACTTTTTATTACTATGAGAAAGCTCTGGCGCGGCAGCCGGCGTCAGCGCCGCTTCTTTTTCGGCGCAAAGGGATTGTCGCCCTTGCGATAGGATATGCGAAGCGGAATGCCAGGCAGCTTGAAATCCTGCCGCAGCCCGTTCACCAGATAGCGCGTATAGGATGTCGGCAGCGCTTCCGGGCGCGAACAGGAAATGATGAATCCGGGCGGCCGCGCCTTAATCTGCGTCATGTATTTAAGGCGAATGCGCCGGCCGGATACGGCGGGCGGCGGATGCTGAACCTGCATCGTCTCGAGCCAGCGATTGAGCCTTGCCGTCGATATGCGCGTGTTCCAAAGACGGTGCACGTCTGTGACGGCTTTCATCAACTTGTCCAGTCCCTCGCCTGTCTGGCCGGAAATCGGGACTGCGCGGATGCCCCGCACCTGCGGCAGCAGGCGTTCGGTTTCTTCGTGCAGTTCAGTCAGGGTTTCCTGTCGATCTTCTACCATATCCCACTTGTTGAAGGCTATCACCGGCGCCCTGCCCTCGCGGATCACGAGATCGGCGATCTGCAGGTCCTGCTTTTCGTAAGGGATGGCGGCGTCCAGCACGACCACCACGACTTCCGCAAAGCGGATGGCGCGCAGCGCGTCGGCCACCGACAGTTTCTCGAGCTTCTCCTGAACACGCGCCTTGCGGCGCAGGCCCGCCGTGTCGAACATCTTGATGCGGCGGCCCCGCCAGGTCCATTCAACCGAGATGGAATCGCGCGTAATGCCGGCTTCCGGTCCGGTGAGCAGCCGATCTTCGCCGAGAAACCGGTTGATCAGCGTGCTCTTGCCAGCGTTCGGGCGGCCGACGATGGCGACGCGCAAGGGCTTGCTCTCGTCGTAGACCGGCTCTGCTTCTCCGTCAGCCGCATCCGCAACATCGACATCCGTCTTCGCCTCGGCTTCCTCGCTGGCGAACGCCGCCTCTTCCCCGATCGTCGCGACGATGGCGTCGCGCAGATCCAGCATGCCTTCGCCATGCTCGGCTGAAATCGGGCACGGTTCGCCAAGTCCGAGGCGCCACGCGTCGTAGAGCCCCGCCTCCGCGCCCCGCGCTTCCGCCTTGTTGGCGACAAGCACGACCGGCTTGCCGTGGCGTCTCAGAATGCCGGCGAGCGTTTCGTCCGCGGGCGTAAGGCCAGCCTTCGCGTCAACCAGGAACAGCGCCAGATCGGCTTCCGCAATCGCCGCCTCCGTCTGCGCCCGCATACGCCCTTCGAGCGTGTCCGGTCCGGATTCTTCCAGACCGGCCGTGTCTATGACGTGAAACTTGAGGCCGGCGATGCGCGCCTCGCCTGGTCGCCGGTCGCGGGTTACGCCGGGCGTATCATCGACAAGCGCCAGCTTGCGTCCGACAAGCCGGTTGAAAAGCGTCGACTTGCCGACATTGGGTCGCCCCACAATGGCAACGGTAAAGCTCATAGGTCCATCCGGGACTCAGCACAAAAAGGCCGAGATGTGTTGCGTCAGGTTTGCTTCGTATCATGCCCGGCCGCGGCCATGAGGTCGAGCATGACTTCGGCGCGTTGCCGGACATTGGACGGCGCATCCGTGTCGCCGACGATCAGGGAAAACCATTCGACTGCCTGGGAAAAATTGCCGTTCTTCCATGCTGAAAGACCGAGCGCTTCGCGCGCGGAGTGCCGCATGGGGTTGTCGGCGCCGCTCAGGACCTCGACCTGCGCCGAAACGTCTTCATAAGAACCGTGGTCGACCAGCAGGTAGGCCGCCCTTACGCGCGACACGTCGCGAATGGCCTTCGGAACGTCATTGTCCCGTCCGACATCCACGAATTCTGCGATCGCGCCGCGAAAATCTTCCTTGTCGGCCAGAACGGTCGCTGCGCGCATCCGGGCAAGCACGTCATAGGATCCGTAACCGTCGACCTCCAGTTCGCGAAGCACGCCGAGGGCCTCGTCGAGTTCGCCCTCGTTGGACAGCGTAATTGCCTCCAGGAAGAGATCACCGGATTTCGACGCCTGGCTTTTGCTCCAGTATTCGTAGCCGCGAAACCCCGCGGTCGCCAGCACGATCAAAATTGCAAGTCCGATCAGATATTTGCCGAACCGCTGCCAGATGCTCTTCATCCGGTCGGAACGGAGCTCTTCATCGACTTCGCGGAAAAAACTGTCGTCTGACATCTGCAATACCGGCGCGCCGGCCCTCAAATCTGTGCGATCCGCTCAAGCAGAGCGATCGGGTTAGCCGCGCCTTTTATCCGATTTTACCGCTGATGTAAGGGGGGCAGACGCAAATTGAGCGGCTATCTCGGTGTCCTGGTCTCAGGCGTGGACCGGAACGCCGATCAGCCAGTAATGCAGTTTCCAAATGAAAAGCCCATAGACGACCACGCCGACGATGACGGCGATGACGTCATTGCGCACCGGTCCCGGTTCTGTCGGCTGCGTTATACCGGCCTTCAGCCGACGCTTTTCCGAGATCCTGTCCGCCACGGCCCAGACGAGGAAAGATCCAAAGAGCAGCAACGACGCGAGGTCGCCATTGGCCAGAAGATGCGCCAGCGCCCAGATCTTCACCGACAGCAGCATGGGGTGCTTCAGCGCCGGTTTCAGCTTTCCTGCCGGAACGGAGGAAACAGCAAGCGAAATGAAAGCGAACAGCATCAGCAATTCGGTGATGTAGCGCATCCAAAGCGGCGGATCATAGATGATCGGTCCGTATCGCGCGATCGAGAACCCCCAGATGATGAGGATCAACCCGGCAAGGGATACCAGCGTGTAGAGGCCTTTCCAGGCGTTGTCGCCACGGCTTTCCATAAATCGCTGACGGAAGTCGGGGGCGACAATCCGCACCGAATGCGCGCCTAAAAACAGAATTAGCCCGATGATGAGCCAGAACATGGTTTTCCCCTCTGCTTGCCAGCGTCTTGCGTTTGGCTGAACGGCTGGTTGGCGTACGCTCGCAACTTGCCCGAAGTTCGCGAACGACATAGCATTTAAAGATGGCGATTGACATCGACATTGCAAGACGGCGCCTTGCCGCACGAAAGGCCGAACTGGAAGAGATGTCGGAGCTCTCCGAAGGCGCCCGCGCCACCGTTACGCTCGACCAGCAGGCGGTCGGGCGCCTGTCACGCATGGACTCCATGCAGCAGCAGGCCATGGCGCAGGCCCAGGAACGTCAAAGACAACGCGACCTTCTGCGGATCGAGATGGCGGAGCGCCGGCTGAAAGACGGCGACTACGGCTATTGCGTGGAGTGCGACGCGGAAATCGTCGACGGGCGCCTCGCCATAGATCCGATGGCCGAGAAATGCGTGCGCTGCGCCTCTGCGCGATAAGCTTACATTACAGTCAATGTGATTTTAACTTTGCCGCTGTAAGCTTTAGTGACTGTGTGAACGAACCGAATCACGCTAACCGCTTGGCGTTTCCCTATCACGATCCGGATATTGCACTTTCATGAAGCGCGTTCCCAGTATTGTTCTCGGCGGCCTTCTCGCCGCATCCGTTCCGCTCCTGGCGGCCACCCACTCCGCCGAAAACCCGAAGCAACTCGTCATCATTTCCTTCGACGGCGCGCATGACAACGCGCTTTGGGACAAGAGCCGGACGATCGCGGAGAAATCCGGCGCGCGTTTCACCTATTTCCTTTCGTGCACATTCCTCATGACCCGTGAAGACGGCAGGTCCTACCATCCGCCTCACCACCGCGCCGGAAAGTCGAATGTCGGCTTCGCGTCTTCGCATGAAGACGTGCGCCAGCGTCTTGGCCACATCTGGAAAGCGCGCCGGGAGGGCCACGAAATCGCCAGCCATGGCTGCGGCCATTTCGATGGCAAGGACTGGAGTGCGCGCGACTGGAATCAGGAGTTTGCAGCCTTCTCACAGGCGCTTAAGGACGCCTGGGCGCGCAATGGCGACGGTGAAAGCGAGCCGAAAGGCTGGCGCGAATTCGCAAGCACGGGGATCAAGGGCTTTCGGGCCCCCTATCTCTCCACTAGCGGCAATCTTTATGCGGCGCTCAACGCCTCCGGCTTTGCCTATGACGCCAGCGGCGTTTCGCGCGGCCCGGTTATGCCTGGCAGAAACGGCGCGGTCACGACCTTCGACCTGCCGCTCATTCCCGAAGGCCCGGGAAACAGGCGCATCATCGCGATGGACTACAATCTGTTCGTGCGCCATTCCGGCGGCTTCGAGAACGCCAAGAACACCGAACAGTTCGAGGCGCGCAGCTTTGAGGCTTTCCGGCGCGCCTTCGACGAACAATATAATGGCGAGCGTCGTCCGCTACAGATCGGTTTCCACTTCGTGGAGATGAACGGCGGCGCCTACTGGCGGGCGATGGAGCGTTTCGCCACGGAAACCTGCGCCATGCCCGACGTCGCCTGCGTCACCTACAGCACCGCGATGCGCATGCTGCAGGAAAACGCAGAGGATGGCGGGGCGTAGTCAAACCACGCCCCTTTACATGCCTTATCGAGCAGGTTGCTGCGGAGCAAACTCGTCCGGCGCCAGATCGTCCGGTCCAATGACGGATTCAAACGCCATAAGCCGTTTGTGGACGGACATGAGTTCCACGATCGTGGACCAGGAATTGATCAGGAACTGGAACGAGCTTTCTACCCGACCGAAGGCTCGAATGATCTGCTGCATGACGCCAAGGGTGATTGCGCCAGAGATGATTGTTGGCCCCAAGGCGATGTAGGGGATCAGATTGCCGAACTGCAGGTAGAATATCCTGACCAGATTAAAATAGACGTAGTGGAAATAGAGCCTGAAATAGCTGTGTCTGACATTGTCGAACAGTTCCTTGACGGTTAGCGGCTGCGCACGATCCTCGTGATCTTCCCCGAAAACCAGTTCCTTTCGGTATGCCGCTTCCGTTAACTGAATATTGAACTGCAAGCCGGGAAGTTTAATTCCAGCTACTGCGACCAATGCGGTGCCGAAAACCGACCAGATGATGACGACGAATACCAGGCCTTGGCTTACTTCACCTATGATCGGCAGCTCCGTTACCTGGGCTGAGAGTCCCCACAGCAGTGGAAGGAATGCAATCAACGTCATAAGTGAATCGACAAAACTCAATCCCAATCCCTCGGTGATCGACGCAAAGCGTTGTGTGTCTTCCTGCACACGCTGGGAAGCGCCCTCGATACGACGCAGCTTGGGCCAGTGTCGCATGTAGTAATCGTTCATCGCGTTGCGCCATCGAAACACGTAGTGGCTTACGAAGAATCGGAAGATGGTCGCGACAAAAACATAGACCATCGCAATCTGCAGGAACGTGAAGATCGTCCAGTAATATTCCTCGCCGGTCACAGAATTCGGCGCGCCTAGCGCCTTTTGTATCAGATTGTAGAAGTCGCCGAACCACTCATTGATCATCACGTCGAGCTGAACGAGGAACCAGTTGACGAAAATAATCACCGCTGATCCGGCAACGGACCAGCGTTGCCATCTGTGCGGCGAATACCAGAACCAGAATCCGCAAAACAATAGGATTGTGATTATAAAGTACTGATAGAAATAGAAGTTTTCCGCGTATGTCTGCGCGGACTGCAATGCTCCGGAGATCTCGGCGTTTGCTTCCGTGGGAAGGTCTGGGAACCCCATTCCGAACAAGGGTCCAAGGCTGAGGCTATCGCCCAGGTCGCGGAATAGGAAAAACCATGCGCAAACACACAACAACGACCATACCGCGAATGACGCGAAGTACAGCTTTGGCTGGGGAAAGAAAGATTTGAACACGGCTTGTTCTCTCGGTTATGGGCGACCGCCCCGGCCGGGGCGGCGATTGGTTGAACCCTGCGCTGTTCGGAAGCCGGGCGTCATGGTCATGTTCCTGTCCTGTACGCCCTGGTCAGCATCGCGAAAACTGCGGAGACGACAAGCGCAAACGCCGCCGCCAAGCTGCCGTGCACGAAACTTCCCGTGATGTCGGCGAGGTATCCTGCGATCAACGGACCGATGATCTGGCCAATCCCGAAGGAGGCGGTCATGACGGCGAACGCGCGGCGCGGCGCTTCCGGCGCAAAGATGCGGCCGATCTGCAACCCGTAGGCGGTGACGGCGACGAATGTCGCGCCAAGTAGCGCTCCACCGACAACAGGACCGTACGGCGGCGGAACGATGACGCTTGCGGCGACCCCAACCGCCTCGACGAGGCATCCGGCAATAAAAGTAATGACGAGCCCCATCTTTCGTCTCACGGGCGCCCACAGGAACACCGACGGTATCGCCGCCAGTCCGGTGACGAGCCACACAGGGCCTTCCAGCCACGCATGTTCGGAACTGCCGCGGACGATCGCAACCAGAAATGTCGCCGTCACGATATAGCCGATCCCGAACAGGCCGTATGCGATGGTGATCATGGTGAAGGCCGGGTTCCAGCGCAGCGATGGTTCGCGCGCAGGCGCGCCTGCAGACTGCGCCGGCGCCGTATGCAGGAGGCTGACCGCGATGATCGAACCCACACCGGCCATGGCGGCGGACGCATACCAGCCGGCGCGCCATTCGTGATCCATGCCGCTGAGGATGATCAACAGCACCGCCGAAGCGACGAGCCCGATGCCAACGCCCCCGAAATGCAACGCTTGGAGGTCGGTGCGTTTGGCGACTTCAAGATGGCTGAAGAGGATGGTTGACCCGAACACCATCGCAAAGGCGCTCGCGACACCGGCGAGAAACCGGATGGCGCCCAGCGCGACGATGGACGTGAATTGCGGCAACAGCGCCAGAAGCAGCGTCGTCGACGCCAGAGACAGAAAAAAGACCAGGCGCTCTCGCGAGGACGCCCAACCAAATCCGGCCAGCACTGCGCCGACGAGGTAGCCCACATAATTGGCGGAAGCGATGGTGCCGGCCTGGGAGAACGACAGACCCAGTCCCTCCATGAGGTCCGGCAGCAGCGGCGTATAGACGAAGCGGCCAATGCCCATGGCGACCGCCATCGCCATCATGCCCCCAAGGGCAAGCTTCAGAGGCGACTGCGGGAACAATTGCGACGGCTGCGCCGGATCGCTGCTGGCGTAGTTCATGCCGCAGCTATTGCACCGGGAAACAACAGGCGCAAGCGCAAATACCTTACGATTTTGTCATAATGCTCGCCATCTTGAGAGGGGCGCCCTGCGATCTTTCAGTCTAGTCCTGCAGCGCTTCGGTGATGCGGTCGATCGCCGCCGGCAGTTTCTCCCCATCCGTCTGGGCGATCAGGGCGTCAACCTCCGCATGCGTATCACGCCAGATGGGCGTTGCTTCATCAAGCAGTTCCCTGCCCTCCTCCGTCAACCTTAGCCTGCGGCTGCGCCTGTCTTCAGGATCCTGGCTCACCGCGACGAGACCGCGCCGCTCCAGCGCCTTGAGCGCGGCTGTCAGCGTCGTCCTGTCCATCGCCAACAGTAAAGCGACGGAGCCCATGGTCGGCGGCTCTGGCCGGTTGATGGCGTTCAGCAGCGAGAACTGGCCGTTGGTCAGACCGAGAGGCCGGAACGCCTCGTCGAAATGACGCGCAAGCACGCGAGCAACCCTCTGGGTTTTCAAACAAAGACAATGGTCGCGGATGTGGCGCGTCGTTGCGAATTTTTCGAAATCCGATTTTGACATGCCTTTATTGTGTTGATATCAACATTATAGTCAAGCCGTTCTCCCGGTCTGACCTTTCGAAGGAATTCTCCATAAACAGCCATACGCCTCTTACCGCTGCAAAGGTGCTTGCGTCCCGCGACAAGGCCCGTTTTCCAAACGAGAGCCAGACCCGCAACGCCCTGCTGGCAGACTAGATCGAACTGCGGCGACAAATCGAACGCGTAGCCGCAAAGCGGCGCCAACTTCCGCCAGGCGGCGCAGTGACCACGGATTATCACTTTGTCGGCGAAGCAGGCCAGGCATCCCTTTCCGATCTTTTTGGCGAGAAGGATACGCTGGTCGTCTACAGCTACATGTTCGGCCCGCAACGCAAGAATCCTTGCCCCATGTGCACATCATCGATGACGTCGCTCGATGCAAAACAGCGGGATTTCGAGCAGAACATCGCCCTCATCATGGTGGCGCGATCCCCGATTGAACGCCTTGTAGAGGAAAAGAATGCGCGCGGCTGGAAACAGCTCAAGATCTACTCCGACATGAGCGGCGCCTATACGCGCGATTACGTCAGCGCCGAAAATGGCGATATTGCGGGCTACACGGTCTTCACCAGGCGCGACGGAACGATCCGTTATTTCCGGAGCCAGGAGGTTGGCGCGGGCATGGCCGACACCGGACAGGATCCGCACGGCGCGCCTGATATCGATCCGCTATGGACGATCCTTGATACAACGCCAGACGGCCGTGCTCGGACCTGGTATCCGAATCTGAGATACTGAGCGCCGACTGCCGGTCGATCCAGAGGGACAGCGCCTCGTAGTGCCCGGTCGCTCCCACCCGCGCTGAAAACACCATGAGCCCGGCAAGCAGGAGCAAGGTCGGAAAATGAATGGTGTCGACGATTTGA
Source organism: Flavimaribacter sediminis (assembly GCF_019492055.1). Classification (GTDB taxonomy): domain Bacteria; phylum Pseudomonadota; class Alphaproteobacteria; order Rhizobiales; family Rhizobiaceae; genus Flavimaribacter; species Flavimaribacter sediminis. The sequence continues at coordinate 400,293 of NZ_JAICBX010000005.1, forward strand.
TCGTCGCTCAGCGCGCCGGCCACAACCAGTAGAACCGCCGCGATCATGGCGATCACCGAACGGTCGACGCGCAATCCGGGAATGCGGCCCACCGCCATCCCGAGATAAGTCAGGCAAAAAAGGATAACGACAAATGTCGTCATCAAGAGCTTGCGCCGGAAGCCGTCGGTCCAAGCGACGCCGCAAAGCCGGCGAGGAAATCCCGCAGATTCTCGCGGGTGTCCTCATCGATCAGATTTCCGTCATCGTCAAACAGGTTTTTCGCGCGCGAGACCAAAAGACGGCCTTCCAGCCAGGGCTTCGTTCGCAGTGTACGCAACACGGGCAGCCAGTGGTTCTGGGAGAGAATCGTGCCGAAACCTCCCGGCGTCGCCCCGATCACCGCGACCGGCTTGCCCTTGAAATAACCGAGACCATCGCCGCGCGACATCCAGTCGAGCGCGTTCTTGAACACGCCCGGCACGCCGTTATTGTATTCGGGCGTCACAAGCAGCAGGGCATCGGCGCTCTTCAGATCCGCCTGCAGGCTCTGCACGGTTTCCGGCAGGCCGTTGGCGGCCTCCTCGTCGGCGTCATAAAGCGGAACGCCGCGAATGGACCCCGCCTTGACCGTGACGCCGTCCGGCGCGACGCCAACGGCGGCGCGCAGCAGTCCTGTGTTGAAGGATGCGCGGCGCAGGCTGCCAGACAGTCCCAAAATCGTCGTCATCGTTCTGCCTCTCCATTCTGTTTCGTCAATCTCATCTTATCGAATATCATGCGACGCGCGAGGCCCTTTCGTTTTTGCGAATTGGCATGTTTATTAAAGGTGAGGATTCGTCTGGAGGGACAACAAGATGCAACAACCCGAACTGCGACATGTCTGCGAAATCGTGGCGGAACTCGCGACCCCGATCGAAAACGGAGAAGGGCCGGGCGGCCGGTGGCGAATCATCCCGATCGTCGGCGGTGAAGTGCGCGGCGAACGGATTTCGGGACGAGTGCTCAATCTCGGCGCCGACTGGCAGACGGTCTTCGACGTCGGATACGCCGAACTCGACACGCGTTACGCCATCGAAACCCATGACGGCGCGCTGATCGACATCCGCAATTTCGGCTACCGGCACGGCCCGCCTGAAGTCTTGAAGAGACTGGCCGCCGGAGAGGACGTCGATCCCTCTGAATACTACATGCGGACCCTGCCGCGCCTGAGCAGCGGCGACCCGCGCTACGCCTGGATCAACCGCACCGTCTTCATCGGCACGGGAGCGCGGCGCGCCTCTAGTGTGGTGATACAGGTCTACGAAGTGTTGTAGGCCTCGGCCGCACGGTCCACTTATTCCTAAACTCGCTCACAACCGCGCCAGCCAGGTCGCAATGGAAGGAAATGCGATCAGGATGGCGACGCACACAAGCATCGCCAGCACAAACGGAAAGGCGCCGCGAAAAACTTCGCCCACCTGCAGATCCGGATCGTCCATCGCCGATTTGATGATGTAGACGGAAATGCCAAAGGGCGGCGTCAGCAAGCCGATCTCGACCGAAACCACGGTAAGAACGCCGAACCAGATCAGGTCGAATCCGGCGGCTTCCGCAACCGGCAGAGCGATAGGCAGCAGGATGAGCATGATCGAGATCGAGTCGATCAGGCACCCAAGCGCGACGATCAAGAGCAGGTAAAGGATCAGGAATCCATACGGGCCGATTGGACCGGTCAGCAGCAATTCGGCCAGGCTGCGCGGCACGCCGGAAAGCGCCAGCATGCGGCTGAAGAAGGTTGCGGCGAGGATCAGGAAAAGCACCGAAACAGTGATCTGGCCGGTTTCGACCAGCAGGTTCCAGAACGTTTTCGCATTCAGCGACCGTCTCGCAATCGCCACGACCAGCGCGCCGAAGGCGCCCGCCGCTCCTGCCTCGGTCGGATTGAGAAACCCGCCATAGAGACCGCCGAGCACCACCAGCATCAAGGCGACGATCGGCACGGACTTGCGAAGCATGGTCAGACTGGACATGTCCGTGTAGTCGGCCGTGTCGTCCGTTGAATCGAAGACGAAACTCTTCCTGGTGCGGGCCAGCAGAATGATGGTAATGGAAAAGATCAGCGCCAGAAGGATCCCCGGACCGACGCCGGCGAGAAACATTCGGCCGACCGATTCCTCCGCCAGCACCGCATAGACGATCATCAACAGGGACGGCGGGATCAGCATGCCCAGCACCGAGGAGCCGGCGACGACGCCGGTCGCGAATTTCTTGGTGTAGCCGTGACGTTTCATTTCCGGCACGGCGACGCGGCTAAAGACGGTGGCCGAAGCAATGGAAATGCCGGTGATCGAAGCAAAGACGGCGTTGGCGAACACGGTGGCGATGCCGAGTCCTGCGGTGACCCGCCTCAATAACCGCTCGAAGACGTCGAACGTATCCTTGCCAACCCCCGAAACAGTGACGAGCAGCCCCATCAGAACAAACAGCGGCACCACCGCGAACAGATATTCGCGCAAGGAATCGTTGGCGACCGCGCCCAGCATGCGCAGCGAGATCAGATCGCTGCGGATTGCGGCGACGCCGACGAAGGAAACAAACAGCATCCCGATACCGATCGGCATGCCGAGATAAATCAACACGATAAGACCGACGATTGCCGCCGCGCCGATTTCGACCGGACTCATGATGTCTTCCTGCCGGACAGAGCGCTCCGGAGATCAACTGCTGCGCGTAAGAGAAATTCGATGGCCGCCACGGTCATGCCGAGCAGGATCAGCGCCCGAAACGGCCAGACCTCCAGCGTTGCGATGCCCTGGACGCCGATATATTCGCCGGACGACCAGTCCTTCTGGAGAATACGGATGCTCGCCCAGGCGACGCCGCCAATCATGCCTGCCCCTACGAGATTGAAAAGAGCCGAGAGCAACGAGCCGGCGATCGGGTGGTTTTGCCTGAAGCCGCTGTAGAAGAACTCGGTTCGCGCCAGACGGTCCGCCCGGATCGTCGTCGCCAGTTGCAGGGCGACGATCATCACCAGAAGAAGCGCGCCGAGTTCGGAGATGAGCGGGAGAGACGATCCCATGCCGTTGCGCACGACGATGTCGGCGCAGATGATGGTCATCAACACCAGTATCAGCGCTGTTCCCAGGGCGGCGAGCCCGTCCACGAAGACTTGCCAGATCCGGCCTGCGGCTCCCCCGGGGAGCCCCCGCTCTTCGGGGACTCCTGATTGTTCGTCATTCGGCGCCATGCTGCCCGGAACTTACTTGTCCCAGTCGCGAACCGGCGTTTCGCCGCGTTCGCGAAGACCGTCCATATAGGCGGACAGAAACGCCTTGGCCGGCACGCCCTGGGCTTCCAGTTCGGCAGCCCAGTCGCCCGCAATGTCCGGAAGCTTGTTCACCCAGGCGGCGCGTTCCTCCGGCGGCATGACGACGATGGTGACCGGCGGATCCTGCGTCGCCCCGACTTCAACCATCTTGTTGAGCGCGAACTCGTGCCGATCCAGAAGGTCCTGGCCGTGCGCGTCGGTGTAATACTTTCCGGCTTCGATCATGGCGTTCTGGACTTCCTCGGGAAGCGTGTCCCAGGTGTCGCGGTTGATCGCCACGGCGCCCGAGAAGGCCCCGCCCGCATCGAAACGGTTGATATAGGGCGCGACTTCATAAAGCTTTGCCGGCAATGCGCCGAGAGCAAGCGTCAGCACGCCGTCGGACACGCCCGTCTGGATATCGGTGTAGAACGTGGTCAGCGCGCCGTCGACGGCGTTGGCGCCGGTTCCCCGAAGCCAGTTTCCAAGAACGCCCGGGGCTGAAAGCTTCAGCCCGTCGATGCCGTCAATGCCTTCAAGCGGCGTCTTCGTGTAGATGTCGTACATGTCGGTTCCGGTCAGACCGAGAACCTTGAGATTGTACTGTTCCCACTCGTTTTTGAAGGCTTCGTTGTTGTCCAGAAGCTCCTGCATGACCTCGAGCTGCACCGGCGGATTGGCCGTCGAGAAGGGCGCATAGCTCGACGCCTGGCTGAGCGGCAGCTTGGCTGGCTCCAGGAACGAGAAGACCCAGCCGATATCGGTAATGCCCTCCTCGACCGAGGTCAGCGTGGCATTGGCCTTGTAGAGCTGGCCGCCGAAGGCCTCGTTCCAGTCAATTTTGTAATTTCCCTCCTCGGCCAGGATTTCGTCGGTCTTGGCCATGAAATGGGACTTGATCATGCCGACCCATGGAATGACCGTGGGGTGGCTGGAAGCGACCGTCAGGTTGATAGTCTCCTGAGCCGCAAGTGCGCCGGGCATGGCGATCATGCCGGCAGTCATCAGTCCGAACAGAATTCTCATTGGTTTCCTCCCTATGAATTGTTCAGGTTAGTGTGAATTTTTGAGTCGAAAAATCGAGCCGCACAGACAGTGTCCCCTCGTTTATGAGCCAGGGCCTGACGCGAAAGCTGCGCGCGCCGCTGACATGCATCGGATCGCGCTCCGCGATCGCAATGGCGGCCTCCCTGGATTCGGCGCGGACCACGACGAGCCCCTCGCCCTCCCAACTTTCTCCATCGTCGGTCCACAACGGACCGGCCGCAAACATGACGCCTTCGCGCTCCAGCTCCACCTGGAACTTCAAATGCTCTTCTATGTTGGCGAATATCGGCCCAAGGCCGTCGACCGGGCTGGTGAAAATCGCGAAAAGCTGCTTCTGCAGCATGGCGCCGCTTGCAGCCATCACGTCCTTCACCGGAACGGATTTTGGATTGTCGTCTGTGCTCATCTCTCTCCTCCCTCGAGACAAGCCGGATCAGCCGGTCTTACTGCGTTTGAGCTCGTTCCGGATCTCTTCGCCGTGCTGATCGAGCGTTGGCGGCGGCAGGACATCCAGATCCGGCTCGTGATCAAAACTATAGGGTGCGCGCACAGTTGTGGAGTCACCCATCTCAGGATGGTGTGTGCTGACCGCCAGCTTCAGGTGTTTCGCCTGCGGATCTTCCAGCGCCTCGTCGGAATCATAGGCCGGCGAATGCGGCACCTCATGCGCGAGCAGCTTGTCGCACCAGGCGTCGCGCGTGTCGGACTGGAAGATCGGCGTAAAGACTTTAATCAAGTCGTCCTGGTGCTTGATGCGTTCCAGCCGTTCGGAAAAGCGGGGATCCGTCGCCAGCGCCTGCTGGCCGGTCGCTTCAAGCAGACCTTCCCAGAATTTCGTTGGCGACGACATGTGGATGGCGATCCACTTTCCGTCGCTGCATTCGAACGTATAGCTTTGCGAAACGACCGGGCGCGATAGCGGGCCCATGACTTCGCCCACCGAATAATAATGGGTAAAACTGTCGAGATTGAAATGCGCCATGGCCTCGAGCATCGATATGTCGAGCCGCCGGCCTTTGCCGGTTTTTACGCGTTCGAGAAGGGCCGCCATGATTCCGAGCGCCGCATACTGGCCAGTTACGGCGTCGGCGATCGCAGGGCCGATCACCCGCGGATTGGCTGGCGGCGTGAGCAACCGAAGATAGCCGCTTGCGGCCTGGGCGACGGTATCAAAGGCTGGACGATCGCGTGAGGGACCCGACTGACCGAAGCCGGAAATCGCGCAATAGATCAGCTGAGGATTGACCTTGTGAAGATCCTTTTCGCCAACGCCGAGCTTTTCAGCGACGCCAGGCCGGAAGTTCTGAATGAAGACATCGGCTCCGGCAACCAGGTCGAGCAAAACCGCCATATCGTCGGCGTTCTTCGTATCGAGCGCGATCGACCGCTTGTTGCGGTTGTATGTCTGGTAATGCGGCGAATAGAGCCCGCCCTTGAAGGCGCGAAATGGATCGCCGGTTTCCGGCCGCTCGACCTTGATAACGTCGGCGCCGAGATCGGCCAGATGCATCGCCGCTGCGGGACCGGTGATGTAGGTGCCGAGTTCGATGACCCGGATATCCTTGAGAATCTTGACCATGGATTACCCCTGAGCCGATTTCTGCTCTTTCGGATCGCTGGCGCCGGGCCCGTCATAGGTGATCGCAAGGTCGGCCTTGTGCGACATGATGAACCCGATCGGACGCTGTGATTCCTCGTAAAGATGCGCCGAAAGGCCCGCGGCGCGGGCAAGCAGAGGCACGGCTTTGAGCGCGTCGAGCGGCCAGCCGGCGTCGAGGATCGTCGCGGGGATAGCGCCTGAAACGTTGATCGGCAGCGGCCGCTGCATGATGTCCGGCGCATGTTTCGCCAACAAGTACAATGTCTCGATATATTTGCCGCCGATGCCGAGGCCCTTCGCGATTTCGAGCAAGCGATTGGCGCGGGGGTCGCCGGCGCTGTGCTGCGGGTGGCCGAGACCCGGAACCTTTTTGCGCGCCGCTTTCAGGCCCTTCAGGCTTTCAATCGTCGCGGCTTCCAGGTCAACGCCATCCTTTTCAGCCGTCTCGATAATCTCGGCGAGATAGCGCCCGGCGATCTCGGAACTGCCGGCGACAACGCTGCCCATACCCAAGAGTCCTGCGGCCATTGCGCCCTGCCAGGCTTCGGGACCGGAAACAAGCGTCATTCTCGCCGCCTGAACGCTCGGCACCAGCCCGTGTTCTGCGATCGATACAAGGCAGGCGTCCATCATGGCGCGCTGCTCACGGGTCGGACGCGAGCCAAGAACGAGCAACCAAAAGTAGTCGGTGAAGTCGATCTTGCCGATCAGATCGTCGCAGAGATCCAGACCCCTTACCGTGATACTGTCTTCATCGGAAGTTGCAATCGCCGTATATGACTGCTCTTGCTTGCCAATTCGCATTCCATCCCTCATTTTCGCTTAGCGAAATTATTTGCACTTGCCGAAAATTTAATGACCAATTAATCTATCGTCAAGTCACAATGATCCTGCCGCCTCGCGCGCGCCGGTAAAGTTGTGGGGGAAGGAACCGGAGGAGCTGCATGCAGGCCGGCCGCCAGAAGCTGGACGTCGACGCCACGATCGTCGCCGAGGTCGCCTCGGGACACGGTGGACTGCGTGATATAAAGTTGCCAGACGCGACCATGTCCGTACGAGGAGCAACGAACGTGAACGACACCATAACCGATCTGAAATCGGAGGAACGCCCGGCCGAATTCGTGGAAGGCCTGGCCAAGGGACTGGCGGTCCTTGAATCCTTCGACGCAACCCATCCCGAGATGACGTTGAGCGAAGTCGCCCACAGGCTCGGCCTGTCGCCGGCCACAGCGCGACGCAGCCTGATTACCCTGCAGACGCTGGGTTACGTCGGATTGAAGGACAAGCGGTTTCATTTGAGACCGAAGGTCATGACGCTTTCATCGGCCTTCTATTTCTCGGCGCGCATTGACGAGGTGATTCAGCCAAGCCTGAGGGAGCTGGTGAGCCGTTTCGGCGACGCGTCGTCGGTCGCAACGCTCGACGGCGACGACGTAATCTACATCGCGCATTACAGCGTTCAAAGAGCTCGCCGCGCGGCCGCCGTCGTGGGCGCGCGTTACCCGGCCTGCGCAACCTCGCTCGGCCGCGTGCTGCTAGCCGGTCTTTCGGACGAGGCGCTCGACGGTTACATCGCCAATGTCCGGCCACAGCCGCTGACATCCATGACCCTGACCGACACCGCGAAGCTGCGCGAAGAAGTCCTCGCGGTCCGCGAAACCGGATATTCGACAACCATCGACCAGCTTGACTACGGCATTACGGCGCTGGCCGTGCCGATCAGAGATCTCAATGGCAGGACGATCGCCGCGCTCAACACCTCGGGATACACCGGCAAGGTGACGCCGAAATCGCTCGTCAGCGAGCGCTTGCCGGAACTGCGCGAGGCCGCGTCCTACATCGCCCATGAGATCAGCCGCTATCCCGTACTTCAATCGATCATAAGAAGCTGACTGCCACACGGATACAGGGAGGAACACCATGTGCAGACTATGCGACCCAAGGAAGCCGGACTTACCATGCCCGACACGACGAGACTTCATCAAGGTCGGCATGGTGGCCGGCGCGTCGGCCACCGCCGCCAGCCTGGTGGTATCCGGCAACGCGGCGGCGCAGGAGGCAGCCGCTGAAACACTACCCGACGGCATCGGCGAACCGGGCCGCCGCGTCCTGATCAAAGGCGGCGTGGTGCTGTCCATGGACGACGACGTCGGCAACTTCGCAGTCGGAGACGTTCTGATCGAAGGCTCCAGGATCATCGAGGTCGGCGCAAATATCGACGCCGGCGACGCCGCTGTCCTCAACGCCGACGGCAAGATCGTCCTGCCCGGCTTCATCGACACCCATCACCACCAGTTCGAGACGGCGCTGCGCAGCCAGTTGTCCAACGGCATCCTCATCAATGACGGGCGCCCCGCAAACGAACAGAACTACTACGATACGATCCTTCAGAAGTTCTCACTGGTCTACCGGCCGGAGGACGTCTACATCAACGAGCTGTTCGGCTCGATAGCGCAACTCGACGCCGGCGTGACCACGGTCATGGACGTCAGCCAGATCCATCATTCTCCGGAGCATTCAGACGCCGCGATCGAGGCGCTTGGAGACGCCGGCCGCCGCGCCGTTTTCGGTTATTTCGAAGGATGGGGCGACAGAGCCAAATATCCGCAGGACGCCAGGCGCATCAAGGAGCAGTATTTCTCCTCTGACGACCAGTTGCTGACCATGGTCATGGGCGGAGAGATCTATCTGCCGGGATACGAGGAGTCGTGGAAGATCGGCCGCGAACTGGACCTGCCAGTGGCGCTGCACGTCGTCGGCACCTTCGGCATGCAGCCGACTTTCGACGAGCTTGGCGCGGCGGGACAGTTCGGACCGGACAACATCTTCATTCACATGACAGGCATGTCGGAAGACGGGTGGAAACACGCCGCCGACGCCGGCGCGCATGTTTCGCTTGCCGTGCCGATCGAGATGCACATGCGTCACGGTACGCCGCCGATCCAGAAAGCCATTGATATGGGAATGGACATCTCGCTCTCGTCGGACGTCGAATGCACCATGACGGCCGACATGTTCACCCAGATGCGCGGTCTGGTGACGCTGCAGCGCATGGAAGCAAATGCAAAGGCCCTGGCCGGCGAAGACTATCCGGAGCTGATGACCACGCTCGACGCTGTCAAGGCGGCGACCATGGGCGGCGCCAAGGGGCTGAAGCTCGACAGCAAGATCGGCTCGCTCACGCCGGGCAAGGAGGCCGACATCATCCTGCTCGATTCCGAGGCGATCAATGTGGCGCCGCTCAATAATGTTCCCGGCGCCATCGTCACGCTGATGGAGCGCAGCAACGTTGATTCGGTGATCGTCGCCGGCAAGGTGAAGAAATGGAAAGGCCAGCTGCTGGGCTTCGACGTTCCGCGCCTCACGTCGGAGCTGGAGCAGAGCCGCGATTACCTGTTCGAAGCCGCCGGCGTCGAACGCAATCTGTTCGCATAGTTGAAAAACGGGGGCGGGCCGGCCAGGCCCGCTCCCGGCAACGCCCAAGGGAAGGAGCACGAAATTGGCCAAACTTGTCGCCACACTGGCATCGACACACCATCCGTTTTATCTCAAGGCGACCACAATGCCGCCCGAGCAACAAATGCCGGAAGCGCCCGAGTGGAAGCGGAAGGTCGAGGCCTATCGCGAGACGTTGGCCCGCGCTGAACCCGACATCCTCGTGATGGTTGGCTCTGACCATTTTCACCAGATATTCCTTGACAACTGCCCGCAGTTTCTGATCGGCAAGGCGCCGCGGTACGACGCGACCTTTTATAACGAGATTCGTGAATTCGGCATCCCGACCTATGTTCTGGAAGGCGACGAGGACATGTCGCGCTTCATGCATCAGTCGCTGATGGACCAGAATTTCGACTTCGCCTTTTCCAACGAACTGAAGATCGACCATTCGATCATCTGCCCGATCATCACCGTGCGGCCGCAGAACGATCTGCCCGTCGTTCCAATCTACACGAACATCTTCGCTCCGCCCCTGCATTCGCCGAAACGCTTCTATGATCTCGGCCGGGCGATCCGAAAGGCGATCGACGACTACCCGTCGGACCTTCGCGTAGCGGCGATCGGCACCGGACATCTTTCTCTGGAGCTTGGCGGTCCACGCCAGTTCATGGAAACGGGCCCGGACCCGGAGTTCGACCGGCAGGCGATCGAGTGGCTGCGAGCCGGCGATGTCGACGCTATCCTGGAAAACGTAACGCATGAAAGCATGGCGCAGAGCGGCAACGCCACCCACGGCTTCCTGAACTTCATCCTGATGCTCGGCGTGGCCGGCCCCGAAGGCGCCGACTATGTCGATAATCTGGACCTCTTCCATACGATGGAAGCCTATTTCACCTGGTACCCGAAGGAGCAGGCGGCATGAGCAAATATTGGGTCGACAAGTTTCTCTTCACCGTTGACCGTGATCCGGACTATCTGAAGCGCTACACGGAGGATCCCCGGACTTTCGTCGCGACCTGGGAGCAGTCCATCGGACCGAAGCTCAATGACGCCGAGATGTCCACGGTCCACGGTTTTACCGACAAGGAACGCGAAGCGCTGGTCAATCACGACTATGTCGCGCTTTTCGAAATGGGCGCGCATTTCTTTCTCAACCTGACGATCTTCATCGGCATCTACGACGAGCCGTATATGGAAAAGAACGGTCCGCTATCCTTCCAACGCGAATTTGCGAGCAAACTGCAGCACTGGCGCGGCAAGGAATATCCCTCCGTCGAGACCTGATCGGTAAGCGGCGTGTCTGGGCGAGAAAGGCCGGTCGACCAGGACTGGCCTTTCTGTTTTGAAGTATCTGCTTACGCAACCGCCTGCCGCGCCAGAAACGCCGCGACGTCCTGCAATTCCGTCTGCATTACCTCGTGCCCGCCCGGCTGCACGCTGGTTTCGACGGCGCTTCCCTGCGCTTCGAAATAGTCGACCAGCCGGCTTGTCATGTTCCACGGACAGATCGGGTCCTTTTTGCCGGCTGAAATCAGAACATTCAGTCCGGCCAGACGCGCATCGGGCTCCGGCCTCCACGGAATCAGCGGATGCATGAGCGCGGCGGCCTTGAACAGCGCCGGCTCCTGGAAAATCACGGACGCCAGTATATTGGCGCCATTGGAATAGCCGAGACCATAGATCGGCGAATCCGGATGAATTTCCTTCTGGGCGCGCACGAAGCCGGTCATCTTTTCTGTTCGCCGGGCAAGATCCTCCATATCGTATACGCCTTCCCCGGTGCGTCGGAAGAAGCGGTTCGCACCGTCTTCCGAAACATCGCCGCGCGGCGCGATCACGCCTGCGTCGGGAAGCATTTGCCGGACGAGGTCGAAAAACTGGTTCTCGTTCCCCCCGGTGCCGTGAAAGGCGAACACCAGCGGCGCGCCCGGGCGGGGTTCGTGCTTTCGATAGGTGTAGGCGTCGAGAGACATATCCACCTCCATCGGTGAGCAAGGCAGGGCCAAAGCCCTGCCCGCGGGGTTTCAATCAAGCGGCGGCAGATGCGCCTCGATTTTCGCTCGAAGCGGTTCGTAGCGCGTCGGCAGTTTCAGGGCCTCGCCCAGATGCGCCGTATCCTCGTCCCGGTCGAAACCGGGCTCGTTGGTCGCCACCTCGAACAGCACGCCGCCGGGCGTGCGGAAATAGATCGCCCAGAAATAGTCGCGGTCGATCACCGGCGTCACCTGGTATCCGGTGTCGAGCAGCGCCTTGCGAACGTCGAGCTGGGCGGCGCGATCCTCAACCGCGTAGGCGATGTGGTGCACGGAGCCTGCTCCCTGTCGCGCAGCGGGCGCCGAAGGCAGAGCCTCCAGGTCGATCGTATCGGCGCCGTTTCCGCCCGGCAGCACAAAGCGCACGATGCCATCGCGGGTTTCGGTTTCCTCGTATCCCATGAACCGCAGCAATTCTGCTGTCGGACCGATGTCGCGAAGCCGCATCCTTGCGCCGCTGAAGCCGCGGATGGCGCCATCGTCCGGAACGCCTGCGCCGGTCCACTGCGGGCGGGCATCGTCCGGCGCCTCGACCAGCGCGAAGCCCTCGCCGTCCGGTCCCCGGAATCGCAGCCGCTTGGCGCCGAACGCCTCGTCCTCCTCAAGGCCTGCGATGCCGTCGGCGACAAGACGATCTCGCCACCAGGAGAGTGCGCCTTCCGGTATCGCAAAGTCGGTTTCGCCTACCTCGCCCGTTCCGGGCTTGCCCGGCGCAATGTCCGGAAAGGGAAAATACGTCATCACGGAACCCGGCGTGCCGGCCTCGTCGCCATAATAAAGATGATAGACATCCGGAGCGTCGAAATTCACCGTCTTCTTGACCCGTCGCAAACCCAGCGTCCGGGTAAAGAAATCATTGTTTTCACCAGCGTTGCCGGCCATCGAGGTCACATGGTGCAGGCCTCTGATCTGTTTCAGCATCTCGCTATCCTCCAGCCGTCATCAGACGGCGTTTCGATAATCATTGTAAGCGGAATCTGGGACTGGCGCGGCATTTTTAGAATAGCTATAATACCCAAGATATTATTGCTGGAAATGAAATAATAAGCAATGGACGAACTCGGATCAATCCGGACATTTCTCGCCGTGGCGCGGAACCGCAGCTTCGCGGAGGCCGCACGGCAACTGCGCGCGCCTCCAGCTACGGTCACACGGGCGGTCTCGTCGCTCGAAAAGAGCCTGGGAACCCAACTGCTCGTGCGAACCACCCGGCAGGTGTCCCTGACGTCGGCGGGCGCCGCCTATGCAGCCCGCGTCGAGCCTCTGGTGCGGGACATCGACAGCCTGGCCAATGATTTCAGCAGTGGCGCGGAAGCCGATTCCGGTCTGCTGCGCATCAATGCGCCGATGTCGCTGGGATTGAAACTGCTGCCGCCGATATTGTCCGGCTTTCGCGCGCAACATCCGCGCATCGAACTGTCGGTGAGCCTGTCTGATGAATTCGTCGATATCGTCGGCGCGGATTTTGATCTGGCGATCCGCATATCGGAACCGCCGACCGACAAGTCCACGATCTGGCGCAGGATCTGCCCGGTCGAACGTATTCTGGTGACAGCGTCAGGGTCTACAGACGCGAGCGCCGAAACCCCGGAAAATCTCGACCCGCTGCAGTGCTACGCCTTCAGCGCCGCCGGACGCGACGAGACTTGGCTGCTTGGAAGAAACGGGCAGACCCGCAGCGTACGCGCAGGCGGCCAGTTGAGCGCCAACAGCGGCGACCTTCTTGCGCAGCTCGTGGAAAGCGACGGCGGCGCCGCGCTCCTGCCGCGTTTCATCGTGGAGGACGCCATTGCGAGCGGGCGCCTTGTCCAGATCCTTGCAGACTGGACGCCGCCTCTCCTTTGGCTTTCACTCTACTATCCGCCCTACGAGAAATTGCCGCCGCGTGTAGCGGGGTTTTCCGATTACTTCGAGGAATACGTAACCGTCACGTCGCCCGTCAGCCCGGCGAATACCGTATCGTAGTTTCCCTGGCGTCTGGTGTGGCCGTCAACTCGCGAGGGATTCCCGATAGGCTTTGGGAGTCACGCCGGTCCGCTTGCGGAACGCGCGGCTGAAATAGGAAGGGTCTTCAAAGCCGACGCTGAAACCCACCTCGGCGATCGACATCCGTGTATAGGCGAGCATTCTGCGCGCTTCGCGAAACCCCACATCCTCGATAAAACGCTGCGGACTCACCCCGAAATGTGCGCGGCACAGCCTGATCAGGTGATTGGGCGACAATCCTACTTCCCGCGCATAGTCGGACACACGCCAACCCCGCGTATCCTCATTGCGCACAAGCAGTTCGAAACGCTGTATGCGCGCGTCGCTGCCAGCGCCGGGCGCCGGGCCGGCCTCCGTGGGCGCCAAACGGGCGACGACACAGGCGATCTGCCGGCTCATTGCCCTGAGCATAGGCGCGCGCAATTGCCGATGTCCGGTAAATTCGGAATGAACCGCCCGGAACATGTCGACGATGCTCCTGTCGGCGTTTGCCTTGAAGAAGCCGGCAAGCGCGGAAGACCCAAGCGGAAGCCGCTCCTGCGCATCGGCAAGCTCAAAGACGGGAATGGTCAGCACATAACCCTTGATCCCGGGTTCGAAAGAAAAACTGTGCACGGCGCCGGCAGGCACATTGAGAACGCTTCCCTGCCGCAACTCATAGGTTTCGCCGTCCAGATGACAGCGACCGTCGCCCGCCATGATCAGGAAAAATTGATGGAGGCGGCCATGGCGGTGGGGTGTGATTCTCCAGCCATGCGCCGGCGCCCGATCCTTGAGAAGCTCGCAATGAAGAACGTCTGGAAAATCCGTTTCTTCGCCGTAAAGCTCGAAATCCGGAACGAAACCTGTGCGTCCGGTTCTCGTGGTCTCGGCGGGAGGAACAATCTGATTCATGGTGAAATAATGCTATTTTTTGCAGGATGCGTCCATTCCAATTTTTGCGTCCGCCATCATGATTGGGCAAATTCAGGGTCAGGGAGGAAACGCAATGCGCACCCAGGTTTGCATTATCGGCGGCGGGCCATCCGGCATGTTGCTCGGACAACTGCTTCACAAAGCAGGCATCGACACTATCGTTCTGGAACGCACAACGAAGGAACACGTTCTGTCCCGCATTCGCGCCGGCGTGCTCGAACGGGGCTTCGTGGACCTGATGCGGCAGGCCGGCGTCGGTGAACGCATGGACCGCGAAGGCCTCCCGCATGACGGCGCAATCATTTCTTTCGACCAAGACGAGATCCGCATCGATTTCGATGCGCTGACCGGCGCGCATGTGCTTGTATACGGTCAGACGGAACTGACGCGGGACCTCTACGAGGCGCGCGAAAGCGAGGGCCTGCCGATCATCTACCAGACTGACGAGGTCACGATCCACGACGCAGACACGGACTCCGCCTATGTGACATACGCGACTCCGGATGGCGAAAAGCATCGCATCGACTGCGACTACATTGCCGGCTGCGACGGCTTCCATGGCGTCAGTCGAAAGACCGTGCCCAGCAATGTCCGTCGCGAATACGAAAAGACCTATCCGTTCGGCTGGCTCGGCATTCTGGCGCATACGCCGCCGGTCCATGACGAACTGATCTATGCGACATCGGAACGCGGCTTTGCGCTCTGCTCCATGCGCAGCCACACGCTCAGTCGCTACTACGTTCAGGTTCCCCTGACTGACACCCCGGAAGAGTGGTCGGACGACGATTTCTGGTCGGAGCTGAGGCGGCGGATACCGCCGCAAGCCGCTGATCGTCTGGTCACCGGCCCATCGATCGAGAAATCGATCGCGCCGCTGCGATCCTTCGTATCGGAGCCGATGCGCTGGGGACGGCTGTTCCTGTGCGGCGACGCCGCGCATATCGTGCCGCCAACCGGCGCGAAGGGTCTGAACACCGCAGCCTCCGATATTCACTACCTCTACGAAGCGCTGGTCGCCGCCATCATCGAAAAGGACGCCTCCGGCCTCGATCATTATTCGGAAAAGGCCCTGGCGCGGATCTGGAAAGCCGAGCGGTTCAGTTGGTGGATGACGACGCTGCTGCACCATTTCCCGGATGACGGCGCATTTGAACAGCGAATGCGGAGAGCCGAGTTCGAGTTCCTGGGCGAAAACCGCCACGCCCAGGCGGCTCTCGCGACCAATTACGTCGGTCTGCCGTTCTGAACCTGTTCAAGCGGCGTCGACATCGATTATCGCCGTCCCCTCAAAGCAGATTGTTCGGCAGCCACAGCGTCAGCGCCGGAAACAGGAACAGGATCGCCATCACGAAAGCCTCTGCGAGCAGAAACCAGCTCACGCCGCGGAAGATGACGGTCAGGCCGATTTCAGGCGGCGCCACTGATTTGGCTGCGAACACGTTCAGGCCAACCGGCGGCGTGACGAGCCCGATCTCGATGAACTTGACGATGATGATGCCCATCCAGATCAAGTCGAAGCCGAGGCGTTCGAAGGCCGGCAGTAAAACGGCGACGGACAAGAGCATGACGCCGAACGGATCGAGCACCATGCCGAGCAGCAGGAACAGCACGGAGGATGCGAGGATCAGCAAAAGCGGCGATACGGACCAGGTCTGCACGAGATCGGCGAGCGCGTTCGGCAGGCCTGTCAAAGCCATGGTCCGGGTCAGCATGAAGGCGCCCGCGGCGACAAACAGAATGGCGGCCGTCTGGCGCGCCGCCTCGGCAAGCGCCAGGGCAAGTTCACGCCAGTTGAATCCGGGCTGGAAAAAAGCCAGCGCGATGGCGGCCAGCGCGCCCACGGCGCCCGCTTCGCTCGGCGAAAAATATCCGCCGTAGATTCCGCCCAGAATGACGATCGCTATGACGGGAAACGTCGCAACGCTCCATCCCACGGTCTCATCCGTCGCCGTTTCCGAGCGCGGCGCGAGATCCGGATTGAACCGGCAGCGCAGATAGATCATTGCGCCATAGGCGAATGCGGTCAGAAGTCCGGGCACAATGCCTGCGAAGAACAGTTTCGCGACGGAGACCTCCGCCAGTATTCCATAGACGATCAGCGGTATTGACGGCGGAATGAGAGCGGCAAGCGTGCCGGCGCAGGCCGTCGTCGCGGTCGCGAGGCCGGGATCGTATCCGGCGCGCAGCATCTGCGGGATGGCCATGCGGCCAAGCGCCACCGTCGTCGCAAGGCTTGAACCCGACGCCGCGCCAAATCCTGCGCCGGCGAAATTCGTGGCGATTGCAAGCCCGCCCGGCAGTCGCCGCAGGCTTCTTTCCGCCAGTATGATCAGGCCATCGGCCATGCCCGACCGGGTGATGATCGTGCCCATGGCGAGAAACAGGGGCACCGCTGCAAATTCCCAGCTCGCCGTAAACTCGTACGGAACCCGGCTCATCAGGCTGATCGCAGCTGTCGCAGGCAACAGCGCAAACGCGCCTCCGAACGCGGCGAGACCCAAAGAAAGCCCGACCGGAACGCGCAGGAAGATCATCAAAAGGGCGGCGACCAGAACCGTCCCGCCTGTCTCAAACGGACCCATTGTCTGCCTTTCCAAACAGGCGGACCAGAGCCGCGACAGCAAGAAGCACAAAACCGGCGGTGACAATCGCCTTTCCCGGCCAGAGCGGAATGACGAGAGAGCCGGCTTCGATGCGCTGGCCGATGTCGAAGGCCCGCATTGCATGACTGGCGGTCAGCCAGGCCAGCGCCGCGGCGCAAATCGCCATGAGCAGTTGAGCGGCCCGGTCCAGGAACATTACAGCGGTTTGCGGCAGGAAATTACCGACGAGATCGACCCGGATTTCCTCCCGGTTCAGATGCGTGGCCGACAGCGCTGCGAAAACGACGAAAGGCATATAGAGCCCGGCGACAACCTCCAGGGTTCCGTCAAGCGGTCGCGCTGCGAGATTGAGCAGCAGGATATCAGCGCCGAGATGGATCATCATCGCAACCAGGGCTGCGACGGCGAGCCACTGACCGGCTTGCGCCGCCCATCTACCGATCCGGTTCATGACGCTCCTCAAACAGGAGTGCGCAGCCCGCCGCATCGGAAGCCTTTACCGCGAAGCCGCTCGCGACCGGAACAGTCGTCACACCGGCTTTCGCGATCACAGCTTTCGCCATGTCGAGATCTGCCACCAGGACACGCATGGCCTTGATGCCGGAACTCTCGCTTTCGATCAACTCAGCCGGCAGGACAGCCCCGATCTCGTCCTTGCTCAAAAGCCGCAGGGCCGGCCCGTCAGGCAGCAAGAGCCGGTCGCCCTCACGCTGAGCCTGCCAGTGCTCGACATAATGCGCGGCGGCGGCTTCAGGATCATCGACGACCACATAGACTTCATCGAATGACAGGGCGCTGTTCGGATGTTCGATGAATTCCTGCCGGATGTAATGCTGCGCGGTCTTGTGAAGGCAATAGTTCCAGTAGACCGGCGCCTGACCAAGTTCCGGGATCGCGACAGTAAAGGCCGGCGTGACGACCGAACCGTCTGGAAGCGTCCAGTCGCGTTGCAGATCGAAAACCGGACCTATCTTTATTCCCTCCGCGATGAGGCGCGCATGAACCGCGTGGGCGTCATCGACCGACAGCACCGTCGAAACCGGACCGTACTCTCTAAGCAGTTGCGGCATGGGCGGCGGCGAGATCGCGGGGTTCTCCAGAGCCATCAACTCGATATAGTTGCACACGCCGCGTTCGTGAGGCGTATCACCGAAGCAGATCAGGCGGTTAGACAGGCCCGGCAAATCGCTCTTCGGTGTTGCAATAAAACCCAACCTTTCGAAAACGGTCCCGGCTTCCTCGCTGTCAGCGACGTGAATCATCAGGTGGTCAATGGCCAGTATCTTGTCAGTCATCAGCTTGATCCCTTTCTTCGGCCAGCACAAGGCCGAGTGAAGACAGCACTACGCTCGCGTTTTCCGGAACAGGAGACAGCGACATCACGATCCGGCCGCTGCTGTCGGTCCGCGCCGATACGATGTCGGCTGCTGGCAACGCCTCACGAACCGCGCGTACGGCGGCGTCCCTGCGCAAGGCGACCTTGTCGATCTTGCCCACCGCTGTCAGCGGCATGGCGGCAAGCACATGAACAGCCTTCGGATGCGCCGCCCGCTCTGCGATCATGGTCACCGCGCGGGCGAGCAGATCGGACGGGTCGACGGATTTTCCGGGCGCCGCGGTGACGTAGCACACCGGCAATTCACCCACCCTTTTGTCGGGACGACCGACCGCGGCGACCGCAGACACGTCGTCGAGCGCGCCGAACGCCTCCTCGATGGTCGCGGGGTCGATGTTATGACCGCCGCGCAGGATCATGTCCTTCGCCCGTCCTGTAATGAACAGATAGCCGTCCTCGTCGAAATATCCGACATCGCCGGTATTGAGCCAGCGCCCGTCGCCGAGACCCGGCGCGGTTTCAAGGCCATCCGTGTCGCGTCCGAGATAGCCGGCGAACAGCCCGGGCGAGCGGCCCATGATCACACCGGCCTCGCCTGCTTTTGCCGGGCCAGCCCCTGGCGTCAGGGAGACAATTCCCAGTTCGCAATAAGGCAGCCTGACGCCAACCGAGCCCGGACGGCTTTCGCCGAGCGCCGGCATAAACGTAAGGACGAGGCTCGCTTCGGTCAGCCCCCAGGCCTCCTTCACGGCAATTCCCGTCGTTTCGGTAAATCTGCGATGCGTCGCGGCGGGAAGCGGCGCCGCGGAAGACACCCAGTGCCGCACGTTCGGCGGCGCAGGCGGTTTGAACAGGTCGATCGCAGCGATTGCGACCGTCGGCGGTCCGAACAGGATATCGGCGCCCTCGCGCCTGGCGATCTCCCACAGCCCTTCGATCATCGCCCGGTCGCGATAGCCGGCGCGGCCAAGCTGAACGACGCTGGCTCCGGCGGCGAATGGCGCCAGTCCGCCGAAGATCAGGCCGCCGACATGAAACAGCGGCATCCCGCACAGGATGACGTCCCCGTCGCGCATATCCCCGCCCCAACCGGCAAGAAAGGCCATATAGGCGAGATTGGCGTGGGTTAGGCGGGCGATTTTCGGAAGGCCTGTCGTGCCGCCGGTATGAAAATAGGCGGCGACATCAGAGGGTTCGGGCATGGGCGGCGGCGCCGACTCCTTGCCTTCAATCCACTCTTCCAGACGGCCCTCGCCTTCCTCTTCACCACAGAGAATAATCTCAAGGTCAGGCAACGCCGCGCTGATGGCGCCCAATTTTTCCGCCACGCCCTGTTTGCCGGAGCGCCCCTCGGCAAGCAGAATGCGAGCGCCGGTGCTTTCCAGCATCCCGATGATCGCGCCTGGCTCCAGAAACGGATTGATCGGCAGATAGATCCCGGCCCACATCGCCGCATAGCCGAGCGGCAAGGCTTCGGGCAGCGCCGGCAGCAGGCTTGCCACGACCGGTTTCTCCGGTGCGGAAGCAAAGGCGGCGGCATAGCGTTGTGTGCGTATCGCAATATCCGAAAAGCTCTGGTTTATGGGCGGGCCGTCGGGGGTCGCTAGAAAACGGTGGGCGAGCGCCGCCCCCTGCGCTTTACCGATATTCAGCACGATGTCGGGAACGGTCGAGCCTTGCAGCCAATGCTCAAGGGGTTCGCGTTCGACGCACGCTACCGATTCCGGACCATCAAAAACAGGTTTGTCGGTCATGCGTCCGGCGCCACGATAACCTTGCCAAAGACCTTGCGGTCGCGAAGCATGGCGACGCCTTTGGCGGCGCGCGAAAGCGGCAGAGTCTTGTCTATAACCGGGTCAAGCTTGCCTTCCGCGACCAGATCGAGACAGGCGACGATTTCTTCTTCAGTAAATCCTGTGGAGCCGAGAATGTCCATTTCCGACATGAATATGAAACGCAAGTCGGTCTTCGGATCGAAGCCGGCGGTCGCGCCGCAGGTCAGCAGTCGTCCGCCGCGCTTGACGGAGCGCAGCGATTGCGGCCAGGTTTCACCGCCGGTGAAATTCACCACGACATCGAACCCGCCGCCGCGAAACAGGGATCCCGTGGTGCGTCGCGTATAGGCGTCGACCGGCTCCGCTGAATAATCATAGGCTTCGTCGGCGCCCAGCTCGATCAGCCGTTTGCACTTGTCTTCTGATCCAGCGGCCGCCGTCACAGTCATGCCCAGCATTTTTGCGATGAGAACACAGGCCGTTCCTACGCCGCCGCTGGCGCCCAGTATCAGAATGGATTCGCCCGCCGCCGCCCGGCCGCGCGTGACCAGCATGCGATAGGCGGTGGCGTAGGCGACCGGCAGCGAAGCCGCCTGAGCGTCGCTGACACCGTCAGGTATGGGGATCAATTGCTCCACTCGCGCGGTGACGTATTCGGCAAGCGCTCCGGGTCGCGTCTCGCCCATCATTTCGAAATGACCCGACTTGTCGTCGATATGGGCGGGATTGACGAGCACCCTCTGGCCGACCGCCCAATCGCAAGCATCGCCGTTGATCTCGACGATTTCGGCGGCGCAATCCCCGCCCGTTATCATCGGAAAGGGAACCTTGATGCCTGGCATGCCGCGCAGCGTAAAGACGTCGAGATAGTTCAGCGAGGCCGCCTTCATGCGAAGCAACGCCCATCCCGGCGCCGGAACCGGTGTTTCGATGTCGCCGTATTTCAGAGCATCGATATCGCCGTGCTGCTCGAAATATAATGCCTTCATGCCTTCTTCTCCATTGCAGAAAGGGCGAATGCGACATGCGCCTCTACCCCGTCGATGAGCGGAACCTGCGACGTCCTTGGCAAGAGCAGGGGCAATTCCGTACAGGCGAGCGCAACCGCCTGTGCTCCGCGACCTGCAAGGTGATCGACCGCTTCATCGAAGATCCCGCCCCCTGTCTCCGAGAGAGATCCCCTCGTCAGTTCTCCCTGGATCATCGCATTGACGCGCGTCGCCAGCTTGGGCTCCGGCAGAAGCGCCTCAATCCCGTTCGCCGCCAGCCGCCCAGCCACATGACCGGATTCCAGCGTATAGGTCGTGCCAAGCATTCCGACCCGGTCCAGCTTTCGGTCACGACAGACTTGTGCAAGCGCGTCGCCGACATCGATCAAAGGGATCGAAATCGCGTCGCGCACCACGTCGACTGCAAAATGCGCCGTGAAAGCGGTCAGCAGGACACAGCCGGCGCCGGCGGCCTCAAGCTGGCTCGCCGCCTCGGCTATCCGGCTGGAGACCGCGTCGCTATCGCCTCTCTCCATCGCCGCGACGAGCGGGGCGAATGGCAGCGTCACGACTATGCTCGCGGTGTTTTCGAGACTGCCGTGGCGCGCCTCGGACATTTCGTTGAGCATGCGATAGTAGAGGGCGGTAGAGCGCCAGCTCATCCCGCCCACCAGACCAACCGGACGCATTCGATTTGTGACCGATCAGAAGTCGTATTTCGAGAAGATGCGATCGTTTGCGATCTTGATGAACGCTTCCCTGTCGCCTTCGAACTCCGGCAGGAGTTCGTCGTGCCAGACACGGAAGACCTCGACGACCTGGTCGATCAGTTCATCGGCATTTTCGATGCCCCGGGATTCAGCCACTTCCTTCAACGCGGCCGCTTCCCCGGCGTAGAACGCCGCCCAGGCTTCTGCGAGCGCCTCGTCGCCAGGACTGAAGGTCACCTTACCGGCCAGCGATTCCTTGACCGCAGCGTCAGAGTCGACATAGGCGCCGGTCACATAGTCCCAGAGCGTGGCGGGCATCAGATCGACTATCTTCTGACGAACTTCTTCCGGGATAGACTCCCACGATCCGGCGTTGAAGGCCAGCGGCACGGCGCCCGAGATGATGCCCTGCGGCATTTCGATGACAGACTTGATCGTGTCATCGAGGCCATAACTGCGAATCCAGGCGGTTCCGATGAGCGCACAGTCCGTGGCGCCGAGTTGCAGGCCTGAAAGGATGTCGGAAATCGACGTGCGCACCGGCGTCATGCCAATCGACGTCGCCCAGCGCATCTCGGGACGCCCGATCGTCGCAACCTTCAGCCCGGCCAGGTCGTCCATCGACGAGACCTCGGTCGTGCATTGCATCGTCAGCGGCGTGGCGGACTGGATCAGGGCCGGAACGACGCCAATCTTGCGAAAGTCCTCGCGGCACTGTTCACAGACCACGAAGAAAGCTTCGTTCAAGGCGCCCATCGTTGCGTAGGGGTCGATCCCCAGTCCGGTTACTTCGGACATGAGAGAGGCGGCCGGAAGTTCAGCCGGATGAAACTGGGTAATAAAGAAACCGCTGTCGACGACGCCGTCGGCAATACTCTGCAGCGCGCCGGGAATGGACACCAATTGCCCGCCCAGCACCGGCGTGAAGGTTACGTCGCCTTCGGTTGCCTCGGAAATCTTGTCCAGCAGCGGAAGTACGCCCGCCCTGTTGGCCGATGAGCGTTCGGGCACGCCGGAACCATACGTCAGCGTCTCGGCGAATACGGGTGAAGCCGCCAGGCCCAATGCCAGTGCAACACCAATTCTCTTCATGAATTTCGACATCAACGCCTCTCCTTTTCAGCGATCGTTCGCCGCCGAATGGAAAGATGGACTGGACTCGAAAAATTGTCAACTATGTTGACGATTTTTTATGCGCGTCGCCGTCGCCAGGCGGATGAACGTCCGGTGGCGGCGTCCGCCGACGTGGCGGCGCGCAGCAATAAATCGCGGAGAACTTCCCGTTCCGCCTCCGACAGTTCACTAAAATAGGCGGCTTCCGCCTCCTGCAAGGCTTCGATACCGACCGAAAGCAGGCGGCGTCCTTCTTCGGTTGCATGAACGAGCCGCGCCAGTCCGCCCTCAACTGTGCGCCATTCGACGAAGCCCATCTTTTCAAATGCGGCGACAAGCTTGCTCATGGCCTGTTTTGAAATGCCGGCGTTCTCGGCCATGCGGGTAATACTGTCCCCTTCAATACGCATGGTCCGCAGGACATGGGTATGCGCGGCGGTGATATCGGGATAACCGGCTGCATGGAGATAACTCAGCGCATGCCGGTCGAAGCCGACGTGCACTTCATCCAGAAGGCGACCGAGATTGCGTCGCCGCATGTCTTCCAGAATTGCATCATCCAGAATATTCTTTTGCGGCTGCGTCTTGCTCATTCCATACCTTTACCTGCTTCACAGTCCGTGTACGCCGACCTCGGCTAATCCTCGACCAGAGCGGCGAGAACCTGTGTTGCAATGGGTATCAGCCTGTCGTTGAAATCATAGGCGGGATTGTGCACCATCGCAGTGTGTTCGTCGTCGCGCTGCCCCAGGAGGACATAGGCGCCGGGTCGCTCATTCAGCATGTAGGCGAAATCCTCGGCTGCAAGCAATGGCTGGAATGCATCGTCGAGCGTGTCAGGACCAAGAGCCTTGTTGACGGCCTGGCGCAGGTTCTCCGCGCAGGCTGGATCGTTGACCAGCACTGGATACCCGTGATGATAGTCGATTTCAGCGTTCACGTTGCGCGCGCCCGCCACGCCCGAACAGACGCGCCGCAGCCCCTCTTCCAGCGATTTGCGCACCGCCTGATCAAGCGTTCGCACCGTGCCGCCGAGCCAACCGTCCTCGGGAATGACGTTGTGCGTTGTGCCGGAATGGATTTCGGTCACGCTCAGGACCGCTGCCGCATGCGGATCCGTTTCGCGCGATATCAGACCCTGCAGCGCCATGGTCGCCTCCGCCGTTGCAAGCACAGCGTCCCGCGACATATGCGGCATCGCCGCATGTCCACCCTTGCCGCGGAACGTCACCTTGAACTCATCCTGCGAGGCCATGGAAGGTCCGGCTTTCACCACCGCTTTGCCAAGCGGCAATAGCGGCATGTTGTGAAACCCATAGACGGCGCCGCAAGGAAAGCGATCGAACAGGCCTTCCTCAACCATCACCCGTCCGCCGCCGAGTCCCTCCTCGGCCGGCTGGAAAATCAACACGACAGTACCGCGAAACTGCTGTCGTGAGGCGAGATGCTCGGCCAGGGCAAGCAAAATGGTCGTGTGGCCGTCATGGCCGCAACCATGAAACATGCCCTCGGTTTTGGAAGCCCAGGCTCGTCCGCTCGCCTCCTGCATTGGCAGGGCGTCCATGTCCGCCCTTATGCCGATGGCAGGCCCGTCGCCATTCTGCATGACGCCGACGACGCCCGTTCCGGCAAGCCCCGTCGTTACCGTCCATCCGAGTTCCGAAAGCCTCCCGGCGACAAGAGCAGATGTTCTCTGCTCGTTGAACCCGATCTCCGGCCAGCGATGCAGGTCACGACGAAGCTCAACCAGCCGCTCAGTGTCCGCCGCAATTTCGGTATTCATCCGCAATCTCCAGAATCGTAAACATAGTTGACAACTTTCAACGCTCTTGAGTGCACGCTGTCAACGTTTTGATGTCGTCTCGACCTGCAAAGCCGGCCGGACTCACTCCTTGAGCATTCCGTCGCCTCTGCATCTCATGGCTACAAAAGTTGATCTGGAACTGAACCAGCCCGTATATGTTTTGCATTGCACATTTTCTTCGCATGCGCAAAATATAGGCATGACGATCCGCATGCCTTCCGTCCTGGTCATCGATGACAATTCGGTCCGCGAGATCAGCGATGTGGCGCAAAGCCTGATCGTTGCCGCCGATCTGCTCGGAGACGGAGGCCTGACATGACCGCGACCGATATCACCGCCGCTTTCCTGCCGCTTACCGACAGCGTCATTCTCGTTGCCGCGCGTGAATGCGGCTTCGCGGAGGAAGAGGGAAACCTCCTGGGCGAATGTGCGCGACCGCATGGCGATCGGCCAGTTCGAGGCGGCGCATCTGCTTGCGCCGATGCCAATCGCCTTCGCGCTTTAACTGTCTGACGCCGACGCCATTCATGAAGTCCCCGCACCGGTTCAGGCGCCCCAGACGATCGCCTGCTCGTGACGCTTGATCAGTTGGCCGAGATCCGCGAAGGCTTCGGCGATATGGCCTGCAAAGGCGTCGACCGCCGGAATGCGCGGCGCCGCTGACAGGCGAAGCAGCCCGAGGGAGCGGTCGGGATGCGGGATATTGATCGGAAGCGCCGTGATCTGGCCCTCCTTGCGAAAGGCGAAGACGACACTGTGCGGCAGAACGGTCAACGCGTTTGACGCCGTCATGTAATTGAGCACACTGGCGAGCGAACCACCTGAAAAGCGGATTTTTATCTCCGCGACGCCCAGGGAATGCAGAATGGAGCGCAGGTCGGCCAGAAGCGGACTTCCCGGCGGCGGCGCGATCCACGGATACTCAAGCAGATCGCCGGAGGTCGGTTTGCGCTTGATCAGAAGCGGATGCGTCGACGAGCACGCGACGACGTTCCTGCCGGGCAGAATTTCACTGAATTCAAGCCCCGAACCCTCGTCCAGAACATCGACCGGACAGACCGCGACGTCGATCCGGCCGGACTGGAGCAAAGCCCTCAGCTCCGTGAGATAGCCGTAGGACTGTTCGACGCTGATGTCCGGATAGCGGTCCTGGAAGCCGGCGATCATGCGCGCGATCAGGCCATCCATGAAGAACGGACTGCCGCCCACTCGCACTACGCCGCTCGTTCCTCTGCGAAAACTGTCGATGACTTCGGAGGCTGCGCGCGACGCCGACAGGATGATCTGGCCGTGCTCCGCCAGCGCCTTGCCGAGTTGCGTCGGTACAAGCGGCCTCTTTCCCCGCACGAAAAGCGGTTCGCCAAGCCGTTTTTCCAGTTGCGAGAGCGTGCGGGATATCGCCGGCTGCGAGATGCCGAGAGCCGCTGCGCCCTCCGTCACGCCGCCCGCCTGCACGACGGCCGCCAGTTGCACGAGGTGTCTTTCATCCAGCTTCATAACAGATTGTTATATTAAGTCGGAAGAAAATCATAATCCAGATTGCATTCCGGCGATACAATCCGAACTGCATCACGCGTGACCAACGCACGGAGGAGTGATGAGGCCGGTGTCGGACAATCTCGATTTCAACGAACGGAACGCATCGGCCGTGATTTCCGGCCGGCTGCGTCCCGAAAACGACCGGCTGGGCGTCGCCGTGTCGGGGATCGTTTCGCATATCCACGCGCTTGTCAGCGAGTTGCGGCCCTCCCGCGAAGAATTGCGCGAAATCGTCGCGTTCCTGACGGATGTCGGCCACGCCACGGAAGATCATCGGCAGGAATGGGTTCTTCTGTTCGACGTTCTCGGCGTTTCCACGCTCGTCGAAACCATGAACAGCGTTCGTCCGGCGGGCGCTACGTCCAATACGCCGCGTGGCCCCTTCTACAGGGCGGACGCGCCGATACTGCCGCGCGGCGCCTCCATATCGCTCGACGCCAGGGGCGAACCGCTGACTGTTCACGGTCGCGTCACCGATCTTGACGGAAATCCTCTCGCCGGCGCCCTTCTGGAGGTCTGGCAGCCCAATGCAGACGGAATATTCGAGAACCAGCAACCGGATTTGCAGCCGGAATTCAATTTGCGCGGCAAGTTCGTCTGCGACGACGACGGCGGCTTCATATTCAGGACGGTCAAGCCGGGCGGTTACAACATTCCCTGTGATGGTCCGGTCGGCAGGCTCCTGCAAAGGCTGGACTATCCGTTGACCCGACCCGCGCACTTGCATTTCCGAATATCCGCACAAGGATATCAGACCCTGGTCACCCAGATCTTCGACGCGGATGATCCTTCTCTCACGCAAGACGCCATTCTTGGCGTGCGGCGCGATCTTGTGGGAGAATTCCGCAAATCCGGCGCCGGCGAATGGGAACTGGCGTATTCCTTCGTCATGGCCACCGACAAAACACAGGAGCAGGCATCGTGAAGCTTCCCGATTCTTTCGTATTCCCCGGCATTACCTCCCGCGTGGTTTTCGGCGCAGGGTCGCTCGCAAGAACCGGAGAGGAAATCGAGAGACTGGGCAGCAAAAGCGCGCTGGTTCTGTCGACGCCACAGCAGGAGGAGCAGGCGCGAGACCTGTCGGACAAGCTCGGATTCCTTGGCGCCGGCGTGTTTTCCGGCGCGGCGATGCATACGCCGGTCTCCGTCACAGAAGCCGCCCTCGAGGCCTTCAGAACATCCGGCGCGGATTGCGTCGTCTCGCTCGGCGGCGGATCGACGACTGGCCTCGGCAAGGCGATCGCCACTCGCACCGGAGCAGACCAGGTGGTCATCCCCACGACCTATGCCGGTTCTGAAATGACCGACATCCTCGGCGAAACGCAAGGTGGACGAAAGACGACCCGGCGCGACCCGTCTATCCTGCCGGAGACGGTGATTTACGACATCGATCTGACATTGTCCCTCCCTGTCGCCATGAGCGTGACGTCGGGTCTGAACGCAGTCGCCCATTCCGCGGAAGGGCTTTACGCCTCGAACCGCAACCCGGTGATCAGCCTGCTCGCCGTCGAATCCATCCGCGCATTCAGCCAGGCGCTTCCCGCGATCGTTGAAAAGCCGCAGGATCCTGAAGCCAGAAAGCTGGCGCAATATGCGGCCTGGCTGTCCGGGATCGTGCTTGGCGGCGTCGCCATGGCGCTGCATCACAAGATCTGCCACACGCTCGGCGGAACCTTCGATACCCCGCATGCGGAAACGCATGCGATCATGCTGCCGCACACCATCGCCTACAACGCCGTCGCCGCGCCTGGACTGCTGCAGCCGCTTCAGGACATCTTCGGCATGAAGCCCGGCCAGGGCCTGTACGATCTCGCAAAGCGAATCGAAGCGCCGACGCGGCTTGTTGATCTTGGCCTGACCGAGGCCGATCTGGACAAGGCGGCCGACATCGCCGTCGAAAACCCTTACGAAAACCCGCGCCCCGTCGAACGCGAAGCCATCCGGCAGTTGCTGCAGGACGCCTTCGACGGCCGCGAACCTTCAAATTGACAAGACATAAAATACGCCGGGAGAGAAAAATGGATACGCAGGAACAGGGATACTTCACTGAGGAAGACTCCGTCGAGGTCGTTACAATACGAAACGCGAAGGCGGAGGACGAACGACTGAAATTCATCATGGAAGTCGTCACCCGAAAGCTGCATGAGGCCGTCAAGGAGATCGAGCCGACCCAGGACGAGTGGTTCAAGGCGATCATGTTCCTCACCCAAACCGGCCATATGTGCAACGAATGGCGTCAGGAATTCATTCTGCTGTCGGACATTCTCGGCGTCTCGATGCTGGTCGACGCGATCAACAACAGAAAACCTTCCGGCGCCTCGGAATCAACCGTGCTCGGCCCCTTTCACGTCGAGGGAGCGCCGGAACTCGAAATGGGCGCGAATATCTGTCTTGACCAGAAAGGCGAGGACATGGTGGTCAGCGGCCGCATTCTCGACACCGCGGGCGAGCCGATCGCCGATGCGGTGATCGATGTCTGGCAGGCCAATGACGAAGGCTTCTACGACGTGCAGCAGAAGGGCATCCAGCCGGATTTCAACCTGCGCGGCGTCTTCAGGACCGGCCCGGACGGTCGCTACTGGTTCCGCGCCGTCAAGCCTAAATTCTATCCCATTCCGGATGACGGCCCGGTCGGAAAATTGCTCGGCGCCCTTGGCCGCCACCCCTACCGACCGGCGCATCTGCACTACATCATCAACTGCGAAGGGTTCGAGACACTGACCACCCACATCTTCGATCCCGATGATCGGTACATCAATTCCGACGCCGTGTTCGGAGTGAAGAAAAGCCTGCTCGCGGAGTTCAAATGGATCGAGGATGCGGCGCGCTCGAAGGAACTGGACTTCGACAACGGTTTCTGGGAGGTCGAACACGACTTCGTGCTGGCGAGAACCAGCGGCGCGTGATTCTCCGGGCGTCGGAAAATCTCTGGCGCCGGAGACGGTGGATATATTATCAGAGTAGAAGCCGATTGATCGCCCGGAAGTCAGGTCAGGACAACAGCTCTCTATGCCATATGCGAGGATGATCCCGGTAAGATGAAGGACGTCGACGTCGATATCGTCGTCGTGGGAGCCGGCGTCGTCGGACTTGCCGTGGCGCGTAGCCTGGCTTTGAGCGGACTTGACGTCATTGTTCTGGAAGCCGCCGGCGCAATCGGAACGGAAACGTCCAGCCGCAACAGCGAGGTCATTCATGCAGGCCTCTACTATCGCCAGCATTCCATGAAGGCCGCGCTCTGCGTGAGGGGACGCAACCAGCTCTATCGCTATTGTGAACAGCGCGGCGTCGAACACAAACGAATCGGCAAGCTTGTGGTCGCGACGAGGGAGAGCGAACGGGCCGCTCTGGAGGAGATTGCGGGCAACGCCGCGCGCAACGGAGTCGATGACCTCGAGATACTGGACGCCGCCGCCGTCCGCCGCATCGAGCCCGAATTGAACGCCTGCGCGGCGCTGTTTTCGCCCAGCACCGGCATCATCGACACGCACGGATACATGCTGTCGCTGCAGGGCGAGGCGGAAGACCATCACGCCGTCATCTCATTCCATTCGCCGGTTCTGTCCGGCAGGACGGACGGCAACGCCGTCGAACTGGACGTCGGAGGAGCGGAGCCCTCGACAATCGTCTGCCGCGTTCTCGTCAACGCGGCGGGTCTGGGCGCAGCCAGGGTCGCGGGAAGCATCGAAGGGGCGAATTGCGCCATTCCGGAAATGCGCTATGCAAAAGGCAACTATTTTGGCCTGACGGGCAAGGCGCCATTCTCGCACCTCATTTACCCCGTTCCCGAGCCAGGCGGTCTCGGCGTTCACCTGACGCTCGATCTTGGACAACGCGTCCGCTTCGGTCCGGACGTGGAATGGCTCGACGGCCCTGACATCGACTATTCGGTCGACGAAAAGCGCAGGGAGCCATTCTATGACGCCATTCGCAAATACTGGCCGGGTCTGCCCGACGGCGCCCTCTACGCCGACTATTGTGGCATTCGCCCCAAAGCCATGACGGACGGCGTCGCCGATTTCGTTATCGACGACCGAGCCGGCGCCGTCATTAACCTGTTCGGCGTCGAGTCGCCCGGTTTGACTGCGTCACTGGCTCTCGCCGACGAGGTGCTGGTCCGCGTTCAGAAGGCGATCTAGGATCGATACATACGCAGCAGTCTTGACAGCCGCATGTACAGGTCACTATCGTATTTGTTACGTTATAACATTGTATATGGATGGATCATGCAGCAATCCCAGTCTGTCAGCAACCTGTTGCCTGTCACCGTGCTTTCAGGCTTTCTCGGATCGGGCAAAACGACACTTTTGAACCACGTATTGAACAACCGCGCCGGCAAGCGCGTCGCGGTTATCGTCAACGACATGAGCGAGGTCAATATCGACGCCGATCTCGTGCGCGACGGCGGAGCGGACCTGTCCCGCACGGACGAAAAACTGGTCGAAATGACCAATGGATGCATTTGCTGCACCTTGCGCGACGACCTGCTGGTCGAGGTCCGCAGGCTCAGCGAGGAAGGCAAGTTCGACTATCTGCTGATCGAAGGAACCGGCATTGCCGAGCCGCTCCCGGTCGCCAGCACGTTTTCGTTTCGCGACGAAAACGGGCAAAGCCTGTCCGATATCGCTAGGCTGGACACCATGGTGACCGTGGTCGACGCCGTGAACCTGCTGCGGGAATACGGCTCGAACGAATTCCTGCGCGATCGTGGCGAAACAGCCGGTGAGGACGACAATCGCACGCTCATAGACCTGCATGTCGAGCAGATCGAATTCGCCGATGTCGTGGTCATCAACAAGAAGTCCGATGTTTCGCCCGAGCAGCTCGCCAACGTTCGCAAGGTCGTCAAATCGCTGAACGCCGACGCGCGGATCATCGAGACCGACTTCGGACACGTCGCGCTTGATGATGTCCTCGACACAGGCCTCTACAGCGAAGCGAAATCGGAAATGCATCCGCTTTGGGCGAAAGAGCTTTACGGTTTTGCGGATCACGTCCCGGAAACCGAGGAATATGGCATCGGCAGTTTCGTCTACCGGGCGCGCAAGCCGTTTCATCCCGAACGCTTCAGCAACTTCATCGGCGCGACCTGGCCGGGCCTGATCCGCGCAAAAGGACATTTCTGGCTGGCGACGCGTCCGGATTGGGTTGGCGAGTTTTCCCTCGCCGGAGCCCTCGCCCGCGTCACGCCCATGGGGCGCTGGTGGAGCGCGACGCCGACATCGCGCTGGCCGGATCACCCGGAATGGCGGGACATGATTCGCCGCAACTGGGACGACACCTGGGGAGATCGCCGCCAGGAAATTGTTTTCATCGGAACGGGCATGGACGAGGCGTCTATCCGCGCCGAACTCGATCGCTGCCTTGTCGAGGACGAGATCGAGGAGTTCGATCCAACCGCCTTTCGTGACCTGCCGGATCCGTTTCCGCGCTGGGGCGTTTCGAACGCAGCCTGATAGTCAACGGCGCTTCTCCCGATCTCGCCCACAGCCGCGCCGACCAGGCGCGCAAGACCCATCTGCGCTATATTGACACCGCGGATGTGATTTGTGTTAAAGCGGCGAGCGGCAATCCAATCGGGAGGAGAATGAATGAGCCTCAAGGGCCAGGCCTACATCGTGGGCGCCTATGAACACCCCACGCGCAAAGCGGTGGACAGATCGGTCGCGCAGCTTCACGCCGATGTCGCAATAGGCGCGCTGGAAGACGCCGGGCTCAGTCTCTCGGATGTCGACGGATATTTCTGCGCGGGCGACATCACCGGATGGTCGGCGCCAGGCACGGGCCCCTTCTCTATCGTCGAGTATATGGGCCTCAATCTGCGCCACCTGGATTCAACCGAAAGCTGGGGCTCGGCCTACGTCAATCACGTGTCGCATGCCGTGCAGGCCATTGCGGCCGGCAAATGCCGCGTGGCCCTCATCACTCTGGCCGGGCGTCCCCGCGCCGAGGCGACGCGTCCGGATCTGAGCCAGGGAAGCGCCAACGACACGACGGAGTCGCCCTTCGAGTCGCCGTACCGCCCGGTGGTGACGAACATGTACGGCATGGTGGCCAAACGCCACATGTACGAATACGGCACCACTTCGGAACAATTGGCCTGGGTGAAGGTCGCCGCCTCCCACCACGCCCAGCACAATCCGCACGCCATGCTGCGCAACGTGGTGACCGTCGAAGACGTCATCAACTCCCCCATGATCACCGATCCGCTGCACCGGCTGGACTGCTGTGTGGTGTCGGACGGCGGCGGCGCGCTCGTGGTCGTGCACCCCGATGTCGCAAAGAGCCTCAAGCGCCCGCTGGTCACGCCGATCGGCACGGGATTCTCCGTCAGACAACTCAATGGCGGCTATTTTGATATTCTGGAATCGGGCGGCGTCAAATCCGGAGCTGAAGCCTTCGACGAAGCCGGCGTAACTCCGGACGACATCCAGTACGCGTCGCTCTACGACAGCTTCACCATAACAGTCATGGTGCAACTGGAAAATCTCGGCTTCTGCAAGCCGGGCGAAAGCGGGAAATTCGTATCTGACGGCGGCCTGATCTCCGGGGTCGGCAAGTTGCCCGTGAACACGGACGGCGGCGGTCTGTGCAGCAATCACCCCGCCAACCGCGGCGGCATGACGAAGATTATCGAGGCGGTGCGGCAATTGCGCGGCGAGGCCCACCCGGCCGTTCAGGTTCGCGACTGCGCCCTTGCGCTCGCCCATGGCACCGGAGGCCAACTCGGCGGGCGCCACGGCGCCTCGACGCTTATACTGGAACGGGAGTGAGCAGGATGACGGCCGAAGCAAGTCCGGCGGACGAAATCGCCATGTTCTTTGAAGGCGCAGAGCGCGGCGCGCTGATGCTCAAGCGCTGCATCGACACCGGCAAGGCGTTTCATTATCCCCGCGAGCGCAGCCCCTTCACCGGCGGGAAGACGGAATGGTTCGAGGCAACCGGCAAGGGATCCATCTATTCTTGCTCCCTGTCCCACCGCGCCGATCCGCCCTACTGTCTCGCCTATGTAAAGCTCGACGAGGGGCCGATCATGATGACGAATATCGTTGCCGATGACCTGACGGCCGTCGCAATCGGCCAGCGCGTTCAGGTGACGTTTCAGCAAGGGCCGGACGGGCGGCAAATACCGTTCTTTACGCCGGAGTAGATATCTTTGGCCTGACATTCTGTTCAGGAGCAATGGACAACGATTCAATGAAACCGCCTGGTTCGACCAGGATGAACAAGCCGGGAAATCGGAGTCGCACAAACCGCAAGTCCATGGCGCAGGGACCGGATTGCCGTTCGGGAGACAGGGTTCGCACGTGGGATGACGGGACATCCGGCGTTCGGCGCATGGAAGCCTTCTTCCACGGCGCGCCTTACTCGATGCACCGACACGACGACTACGCGGTTGGCGTTACGCTGCATGGCCTTCAATGTTTTCACTACCGGGGACGCCGCCATACGGCCCGGCCCGGACAGATCCACATCCTGTTTCCGGACGAGTTGCATGACGGAGCGGCCGGCGGCGCGGATGGCTTCGGTTACCGGATCACCTATTTCGATCCGCGCCTGCTGCAGCAGGCTTTGGGGGGCCGCGCGCTTCCGTTCGTGGGCAATCCGGTTCTCGCTGCAGACGCAGCCTGGATCTCGCTGTTTGACCGGCTCTGGGATCCTGACGCCACGGACGAAGTCGCGCTCACAGAACTGGTGGTCGATCTGATCGAGCGTCTCGAGGCCGCGGCGGGAAGCCATCGACCCGAGCGACCAATTTCCTCGTCGTTCAGCCGCTTGCAGGACGTGCGCGACGCCATCGCCGACCAACCAGGCCGGCGGCTCGACATCGTGGAACTGGAACGTTTGGCGGATACTGACCGATGGCGCCTTGCCCGCGACTTTCGAACAGTCTTCGGAACCAGCCCGAGCCGCTTCCGCACCATGCGGCAGTTGGACCTCGTACGCACCCGGCTTGGATCCGGCATGCCCCTGGCCGAGGCGGCGCTCGATGCAGGGTTTGCGGATCAAAGTCACATGACGCGGCGCTTTCGCAGCGCATTCGGCATGTCTCCGCTTCAGTGGCGACGCGTCAATTTCAACGGATAAGAGGAATCACAGTCGTTCAATATGCGGGCGGCGTCAGCGTGTACCCTTCAATGCGAACGAAAGCGCTTTGCGAAAGGAACAGCAGACGATGCCGCCGCAAACAGGAATACTCCGATCTGTCCTTTGCGAAGGCGATGGCATGCGGGCGCACGACGTCTTCGTCGCTTTTGACCGCGAAGGCCTTGAAGCACCCGAGCGACTCCCGAAAGATCAGCGCTGGCTTCGGGCAACGCGTCCGCAACTGGAAACACAATCTCCTGCCGGAGCAGGGTCATGACGGCCGCCCGGATGCGTGACTATCTGGCCGCGCGAGCGCCCGAACTGTCTGTCGTCGAGCTTCCGGAAGCGCATACGACCGAATATATCTCGCGCGAATGGAAAGTGCTGCCGGCGCAGGTCGCCAAGACGCTCACCCTGCAAGTCGGCGACAGTGTCGCGATCGTTGTTGCGTGTGGCGATTCCCGGCTCGACAATCGCAAGATCAAGAACGTACTGGGCGGAAAGGGTCGCATGTTGCCCGCGTCGGAAGCCTCCGACATCACCGGCCACCCCCAGGGCGGAATCACGCCGCTGTGCATGGCGGCTGTGCTTCCGGTCTACTTCGACAACCGGCTGAAGAGGTTTGATGAGGTCGTCACATCGGCCGGCTCAACTCATGCGGCCATACGCATTCCACCCCTCCGCTTTGCAGAGCTCGTCGGAGCCAGGTGGGTCGACGTCTGCAAGGATGAACAGGTATAAGGGCAGAGGATTGTAGGTCAAATCAGTCAGTTCCGCCGCGCGTCGCCCGCTCCGCCCCTCACTCCCACTCCATCATTTCATTGGAACGTAAGGTATTGAATAATTTGATGTTTCTTACAACTGCCGCAAAGATACCGTCAAAAATACCGTCACTTTTCTAAGTTATTGAATTGACTAAATTTTTCATCTATTCACGTTTCCGTGATGGGCGCAAGGTAGAGATTTGAGCTTCCGAGCTGTACCACCTTGTGCGCTCGTCAATTTTCACCTCTCCAGCTCGACGCCATAATAATGCAGTATTCCCGGGTCCAATGCGTTGAACATGTGCGTTGCGAGATAACTCAATTGTTCGCGCGCCTCGCGGCGAATTTGTTTTGATGCATTGGGGTGGTCTCTGACAAAGATGAGAAATAGGAATTCATGGCTGTTGCCGCTACCCCAGACGAGTTCATCTTCCTTAGATAGTCGCGCATCGCACGCCCTTTTGCCTTGGTGTTTTCCGCGCGTGCACAAAACGTGACCGGGCTCATCGGGAATAGGTTGCCCGTTAAACTCTTTGTGCTTCAGGGTGTGCCGAGCCTCATGCACCAGCGAATATGTCGGGCGAAAGCGCTCCCGGGACCGTATCATACGGTCTGTATAGAATATCGCCGAGGCAGGTCCTTCATGCATCGTGCGTGCCTCGGCATCGGGCCAATGAACAAGCGCGTCAACATACGACATCATGTTGTTAGGCAGGTTCATGACTTGAGAAACGTCGCTGTAATAATCGGGGTCGTCGCCCTTTACCGGTTTCAATGTTTCAAGGTCATGGATGGCCCGCGCCATAATGAAATTCCTGTCAAATCCCCCACAGTCAAACCGCGCCTCACGACCAAAGTCAAAAGCGCCCCGATTGATCGAAAAATCTTCGATATACTTGTTCTGATACAGGTCGTTGAGCACCTCACAAGACGGCTCAGCAAGTGCGGGAAGGCAACCGAGAAGACAGATCGCAGGAACGAGCACAACCAGTTTCATCGCTTGTTCAACGCCATAATACTTCAGCAACGACATCACACTATCCGGATCATATTTGGGAATGTGTTGAAAAGCGCCCCCCTTCGATCAACCAGTCTCTCGGCATTTTCTTAATATGCTTTGCGGCAAGCCCCTGACAATCCTCCATTATGGCCTGATCACTTGCGTTGGACGGCCAAGCGCAAAGGAAAATCCATCGATAAGAGCCTTGGGAACCTGCCGTGTGTGAAACTTTTCGTCGGCGATTTCGGGCACATTGTCGCTGACATACGATGCCAACTCGTTCACCTCGATCAGGCCATCATCGTCCCGGTCCCCTGCACCCAGAGCCTCCAACAGGGTATAGGTGAACAATCCGTGCCCTCCATAACCTTCCTGCGCGGCCTGCGTATCTGAAGCCGCAGCAATAACTGTACGACCGACCGCGCGCGTCAGCCTTTCCACCGCGCCGCGACCTTCAAGCTGCGCTCCGCTATTGTTGGCAAGCGTGCCGCTCTCGCAGGTATCGTAAAGTAGCAGCGATTGCTTTGCGGAAATGGAGGTAAACCACTTTTGCCATTGTTCTTGGGATATGCCGTTCAGTTGCAGCGCGTCCAGCGACCTACCTGTAAAATCGTGGGGGATGAAGTAGTAGCGACCGTCTATCGTTTTACCGTGACCAGAGGCAAAAAAGACAAATGCGTCGTCTGGCTTCACGTCCCCGCGTAAGCTGGTAAAGACGGTATCCAACTTGTCCAGTGTGACATCTTGGTTCAACAGCGTGTGGATTTTGATTTGCTCAAATTCAGCATTCCCCACCTCGGCCAGCGCCTGCGAAATCTTCTCGGCGTCGTTGACCGCATAGTTTAAATTGAGGCGCTCGTTTTCATAGGCGTCAATACCGACTGCAAATACATGCAGCGTCGAGTTCGGACTTGGCTTTGCGGTTGAGGTGATTTCAATTGAGGCCGCAGAGGAGGCGATTAGGTTCAGCTTGTTATAGGCAATCGCCTCAATCTGGTTTGCACCCTGGGAAAGGTAGACTGGCACTTGAAGCTCTATCTTGCCCTCTGAATGCTGCGCATCAACGTTATCTACAAATTGTGTAGCCTGATTGGTGCGAACTTCAACTCTACCGATCCCCCCATCAAGCGACTTGATGGAGAGCGTCATGTTGAGTGTGTTCTTGTCTGTTACATCGCCGCCCGGTGAGGACAGTGCAACCTCCGGTGGGCTCCCCCCATCCAGGATAGAGCGGAGGTTCATCGCTCCCGCCTGATCCCGCAATTTTCCATCGGGATCGCCACGAAGGGCTTCCAGAACCAGATCGGGGCGATAAAGCGCATCATAGACCCGATCCAGTGGAACGACATCCTGACCGCGAACAACGGTCAGATGCTTTTCGCCGCCGCCGAAAGCATTGAAAAAACCTTCTGGAGTCAGAATAAGCCATGAGTTGTCGCTGAAAACGGAAAGAAGCGCGATTTCCTTGCCGGTTTTGATATTCCACAACCTGACTGTTCCGTCCCCGGAAGACGCGCTGGCTACAATTCCGGATGAGGTTCCCTTGCCGAAGGATAGCCAACTCACAGGCGCTTGATGGCTTTGAAATAGATCGCTTTCTTCAGATGTCATATCGAAAAATTGTTCGATCTCGGTATAAGTTCCTGTGAGGTGCGAAACGCCGTCCGGCATAATATTGATTAGCGCGGAGCCATTATCAGCAGCTTCAGCGCCGAGGAGCTGCATTTGGCTCCAACTCGCAACGTCGCTATCTCTTTGGTAAAAACCAAATGAGAAAAAGTTACCTTCAAATTTAGGGGATATGTTTTCGAAGTCTGGTGGATCGTCCCAGTCAACATCCTTTGCAAGTGAAAGGTCCCAGATAAAACGATCAGTATTGCTATCCGTCCCTTCGTCCAGATTTGCCCAGACGTAATCAACAGACAAAAATCGCCCATCATCCGAAAACCACATCTGCACAGGCAACTTGGTCTCAGCTTTCCAACTCGCGATGTCCTGTCCCGATACATCGGCAATTTTGAAGCCCAGTCCTATGGAGTTACGAACCGCGACAAATTCTCCATTCGGACTGACCGTCAACCCACCATAATAATCGTTTGTCAGATCGACCGCGTCGATAAGCGCGCCATCTGAGCCGTCGAAAATCTGTAAAACACCGCCTTCGGAATCCCTGGTATAATGAAACAGTCTTTTCCCATCCGGGGATAATCTTAGCCCTCCAAACTGAAGGCCAGGGGAGATTTCAAAGACGATCTCTTCGCGACGTAAATCTAAAAGCTGTATTTTTCCGTTTTTGCATACAAACACACGCGTTGAGCGCGGGGTTGGCAATGCACAAACATACTCGACCCCTTCCCGGTCGCTGCCCGCCAACCTTTCCCCGGTGGCAACATCCCAGACACCCACGATATTCTCACCAGCGGCCACGAGATACTTCCCATTTCCGCTTAACATTCCATGATAACCCGAAGCGCGTTCTCCGAGGTTCTCCACAACAACACCAGTGTAAGGATCTATGACAGCGAATTCTCCACTCTCGTGGTTGCGGACTAAAATCTGCCTGCCGCTACCGCCTATCATGTTATAATAGCTCACAGAAATGCCGAAATAGCGCACCCTTTTGATAGAGCGTGTGGCAATGTCTATTTCCAGGCTGGCCCAACGTCGGGCACCTCCTGCTTCGCCTGCGTAATCGACTGAGCCGAGAACAAGCATGTTCTCGCCATCGAGTATGGCCTTGAAGTTTTTGAACTCCATCGGGATATCAATCATGTCCACGAGAACTCCTTTCCTCGTGGAGTAAACAAGGATCGGCCCCGAGGTCATATCCAAATCATTGATGGTGAGAACGTAGAGAAAGTCCCCTTCAGGCGAAAATACAAACTGTTCTGTCTGCAGTTCTATCGAGGCGGCGTCTACCGTCAAGGAGACTTCATGATCTAAAGCATCAGGCGTGAAATCTGCTTCATTCGAGTTGGCGGCCTGTAGGAATGTACTCGGCACCCAGCCCTGTTGGTCTGGCGCAGCTTCCACCATCCTCCAGGTTGACTTTCTCTTCAACTCGTTGACTACCTGTCCGGTTGGCAGCCTGTATGTTTTAAATTCTCGATTCGCCTCCTTCGAGGGTGCATTAAATTCGTCGGTACGGATCAAGCGAGTATCGCCGTTCTTGAAGCCAATCAGAGCGTGCTCTAGGCCATCGTGGAACGCGATTAGGGACACGGGCGATTGTTCCTCGCCGAAAAATTCGCTGACTTTTTGCGATGTCACGTCAACCTTGAGGACTGTTCCGTCATCTTGAACGACCAGGAACGCTGTTTCGTCCGGCATGAATAGCGCTGACTTAATTTGAGCTTGGGATTCGTAATCAAAAACCAGATTTCCAGCTTTGTCTGCAATAATGACATGAAAGAATCCTGCCCAGATTCCTTTACTGACAAAAAGTGCGAGCCCACTGTCTGGTGCGTAATCGAAAGTGCCAAAGGTTTGGCTGTCCATCACCTCGACACTAAACCGTGAAAGCAGCGCCCCGGTCTGAATATCAATTATTTTAAATTGTCTGTTACGTCCAAGTCCTGAAAAAAATGCCAGTGAATGGCGCTCGGCTGAAAGGAGGGTGTTGTCATATTTCTCATAATCGTCGAACTCATGGTAGTAGGCAGATAACTTGGGTAAAACGTTTCCAGTTTTCTGGTCCCATACTGTCACGCTTTGATCTGAATACGCCTGAACCTTGGTGCCATCGTCTAGATACCTGGCAGATATCAAACCTTCATCGGTAAGACGGCCAAGGTAGACTTTTTTTACTACACATGTGACAGCGATGTCCCACGAAACAATATTTTGATCACCCTGCGCTACCAGTAACTCCGCCCCATCCTGGCTCACCTCAAGAGATTTTATTGCGCCGCGGCCACGATCACGCTTCAGCCGTTCGATAACGGCTCCGTCGCTTCGGCGATGAATTCGGATGGCGCCGTCTTGAGAACCGGAAAAATAGAGCTCGCCCAAAGGGTCGAACGCGAGCGCCGTTAACGTCCCCCCTTCCTCAAGGTCCATCGGAGAAGCCGCGTCAAGGTCGGCTCTTTTGAAGGCACAGGCTTCAACAGGCTTCAAATAGGCACTAAAAACCCAATGCGTTTCGCCGTTCTTTCGGCGAATTTGCACCCATTTACCATCGCGCGCCTGTTCATCAACGATCTCACCAGCAGGAATTTGTCCTGAGATCGGAAAAGACGGGCCGGGGCCCTCCCGAGCGGACAAAGTCTCCGAGCGATGTTCGACCCGAAACTTGCCTTGAAGTACTTCTGCACTTGCAAACTGGATTGAAAAATACGCTATTGCAAACAGCAAGAGACATAGTGCGCGCATAGGCGTTCACCTTTTCGTTGTCAAAATGAAATAGTCTGCAGTAACAAGGCGCTCGGGAGATGAGGTATCCGGTCTGGAAATGACCGCCTCGCGCAAGGCAGACAAGAAATCGCGCTCGACCTCTATCTTGGGACGTTTCTCATCGAACAAAGGGCTTTTGGAAGCAATAACGACCACCATTTCCTCACCCAGCGGCTCGGGTGAGACGGTGAACTTCGCGCGCCCTTCCTTTCCATCTCCGAACCGGAGCTTTTGGGAGGGAAAAAGGGTTTTCAATGTCGTGGGGCTTGATTGCACAAGGTTAACAACCTTACCGTCAGCCTGGATGTAAGCAATGTGTAGATAGCCTTGATAATCGGCCATTGAGACATCGAATTCCAGCAACTCCCCGACATGGTAGACGTCCCTGCCGAACTCGACCTCGGGCTTCCGCTTATCGGCAAGCACATTGCGCAGCGTCATCAGGGTTTCGCATTGCGGCCATGGCCTTAAATCGACTTCCACAGTTACATCATCGCGAGACGCAACAGCGCGCTTAATCGCGTCGACATCTTCCTGCTTGCCGGCAAATCCAGTCAGTTTGAAGTTCCGCCCTTCCCGCTCAATAATAACCCCGCCACAATCCATATCTGGCAAGCTGATATTGAAATCCTCGGGCGTGGGTGTAGGAAGCGGCTTGGGCGGCTCAGGTTCAAACGGCATACGCAGGACGTATGCCGAGTTTACATGTTTCATGAAGGCATCATATGTCATGTAGGCGAAGCCGTTTTGGCCCCACTTTGTGCTCCATGAATTAATGAACTTAAGTGTTTTCTTACGGTCATCATAGCCGGTGAATGTCATAGCGTGACTACCGCAGCGCTCTTCGCCGCAATACTCGCTACCATCCCCTAGCCAAGTTTTTCGGCCTAGAAATGTCGTCGTCAATGTCGCGCCGAAAATAACCGGGTGCCCAAAAGCCAACTCTTGACGAACAAGATTCAAGCGCGCCTTTCGGGTCTTTTCAAGATCGCCGCCATATTCGCTGGCCGGTGCAAGAAAATGATACCCGCTTATCTTAAATTTGTTGGCGGCAGCCTTTTGTGATGAACTTGGAGCGTCGCATTTATTTTGATCGTACGGCATTTGAGCGAACGACAACGATCCACCATTCTCCAGCAAATCGAGTGCAAGGAAAATACTTGTACCGCATCCGCAGCAACTCGGTGCCAAAGAATTATAGATGTAAGCCGGGCTTGGTATCTCGCTCCTTGATAGCGTGCGGCCACTTCGGGGCTGAGAATCATAGTAGGATCGGGCTGCGTATCCCACAGCCCAAGCAACACAAGAACCTTGCCGCCCTTGGTTCCCTGGCATAGGAAATCTATCGCTCAAATCAACAGATTCCGGTAAAAACGCGCGCCTGGTCGGTGCTGGCGGAATGGTCGCCAGAATATCCGGAGGCGTTGGAAGAAGTCCGGTTCCATATTCTGAGAAATCTTGAGAAAAGCTGGGCATTGCGCCCAGCAGCCAAAGAACCAAAGTGACGCAAGCTGTTTGGCGTACTAACATCTTATGTCTCCACAAACGGATCTGCAGTCTTTAGCGCCATAGAAACCAGGCGCATGAAAAAGAGAAACCTCTCTTACTCCAACGCAGTCACATTGCGGATTTCCACCCGCCTGTTGAGATCGTTTTCCGGATCTTCGGGATAGAGCAATTCCTGTTCGCCACGCCCCTCAGATTTGATATGGTCACGATCCACTTCGAAGTTTTCCAGGATGAAGGCAACAACCGCAGCAGCACGGCGCTTTGACAATCGGTCATTGTATTCGTCGGAGCCGCGTCCATCGGTATGCCCCACTATCTCGATATCCTGATTGGAGAGCTCATTGCTGGCCAGCGCATTTCCCAGCGCTCGCAATGTCAGCA
Source organism: Flavimaribacter sediminis (assembly GCF_019492055.1). Taxonomy (GTDB): domain Bacteria; phylum Pseudomonadota; class Alphaproteobacteria; order Rhizobiales; family Rhizobiaceae; genus Flavimaribacter; species Flavimaribacter sediminis. The sequence goes on from NZ_JAICBX010000005.1 coordinate 442,586, forward strand.
ATGTTTCGTTTTCAAGTTTTATGGAATCGAGGGCGAAATTCACGCGAATGTCGATAGAGGGAACTTCCTCTTCGTCTTCGGCGTCAATACCTCGCTCGTTGAATAAACCATCCGGACTTCTGGAGCTGGTTATTTTGTCAGGCGCTTTGGGCCGCAGGGCCTTGATAATATCGGCAGCTGATGGAGACTGGGCCAATGTAGGCACTACGCTGGCAAACATGATGGCTGCAGCCAACGCGAGTCCAAACCTGGTCGCGAGTTTTATCATCTTCTTAATCCCCCAAACGAATACAACCCTACACTCACGGGTGACAGAAACATTACAATCCGTCGAGCTTGCGGCAAGCGCGAGAATATTGATTATAAAATCTCAACCCAAAACAACACATAAATATTTCATCCAACCGGTTCTCTTTTCAAACTTTTCAAATTCGGCTGAAATCGGAACAGTTCACTGCGCAGTCGGGCTCAATACTAGCATTTTATTGCCTAAAGAGAAGGAGTAGACCGATACGTTCGCTTTGGGAACTTGACGGTGTTGGAAGACTTCGAAACTGACCTCTGGTAGTTCAGTTTCGATATAGGCGGCAAATTCGGTCACCGCCAGCTGACCGCCTTCGTCAGCATCTGCAGCACTAAGAGCCTCAAGCACAAGATAACTGAAAATACCATGACCTCCGTAGCCCTCAAGTGCAGACCGGTCCACGTCGAAGCAATACACGTTGTCCACGCCGCTCGGGAAGGACGTAAAAGTATCAGATGGAAGCATGCGAAAGGGTTTCCATGACAAAGCCGCTTTTAAGAGCGATAAATGCCATTGCGAGTAAAAACAGTGTTTCCACCACCACTACGGCAACATGGCGCCAACCGAGTTCAAGCATCGCCATCAAGTTGGTTTTCACGCCCAGGGCGGATATGTCGATCACCATCAGCCATGACGAGAGACTGACGGCGCCGGTTGTAACAGGCTTGGGTATCAGCCCAAGGCTGTTCGCGGTGGTCACCGCTGCAAAACCGATCACGAAGAGCGGGAGGCCACCTCGATTTGCTCTTTGAGATGGTTGGGCAGAATTATTTCGAGATTGTTTTGCGCGATGGAGATGGGTCGGCCTACTACGGAGATTGGCTTGCAGGCTCTCAACCCGTCGAAGTAACTGATGAAATCATCAACGGTTTTCGGGTAATTTTCACGGGTCAAGGAGATGAAAAAGTGCGTCACGAATACGAGCCAGGCTCGGGCTATGGTCCAATATACGGCACATCCGCTATTCCGCTCGCAAGCGCCAAGCGCATGTTGAACAGAAAGGCAAGCTGATAAGTATTAGCGCGGCCTTTCTCCTAAGGCAGCGCTTTTATCCCAATCTTCAAGTTTTACATTTACTATTCTGTCAAAATTATACCAACAACCACTGACGTACGCCCCACAAATTGGTCCGCTGGACCCATTCGTCTTACGGGTCGGGCCTCACTCCCACTCGATCGTGCCGGGGGGTTTTGACGTCACGTCGTAGACCACGCGGTTGATGCCCCGCACCTCGTTGATGATGCGGGTGGCGGCGCGGCCGAGAAAATCCATGTCGTAGTGGTAGAAATCCGCCGTCATGCCGTCGACGGAGGTCACGGCCCTCAGCGCACAGACATATTCATAGGTGCGCCCATCGCCCATCACGCCGACTGTCTGCACCGGCAGCAGCACGGCGAAGGCCTGCCAGATGGCGTCGTATAGACCCGCCTTGCGAATTTCGTCCAGATAGATCGCGTCCGCCTCGCGCAGGATGTCCAGCTTCTCGCGGGTCACGCCGCCCGGGCAGCGGATCGCAAGCCCCGGCCCCGGAAACGGGTGGCGGCCGATGAAGCTTTCGGGCAGGCCGAGTTCGCGGCCAAGCAGCCGCACCTCGTCCTTGAAGAGTTCTCGGAGCGGCTCCACGAGCTGCATGTTCATGCGCTCCGGCAGTCCGCCCACATTGTGGTGCGACTTGATCGTCACCGACGGACCGCCGGTAAACGACACGCTTTCGATGACGTCCGGATAGAGCGTGCCCTGGGCCAGGAAATCGGCTCCGCCGATCGCCTTCGCCTCTTCCTCGAACACATCGATGAAGAGCCTGCCGATGGTCTTGCGCTTGACCTCCGGATCGGCCTCGCCCTCGAGCGCCAATATGAAACGGTCGGACGCGTCGACCAGCTTCAGATTGAGATTGTAATGGTCGTGAAACATGGCGACCACTTCGGCCGCCTCGTTCTTCCGCATCAGGCCGTGGTCGACGAGAATGCAGTTGAGCCGGTCGCCGATCGCCTCGTGGATGAGAAGCGCCGCAACCGAGGAGTCCACACCGCCGGAAAGCGCGCAGATCACCCTGCCGTCACCAACCTTTTCGCGGATCTCGCGGATCGCCTGCTCGCGATAGCCGGCCATCGACCAGTCGCTTTCAAGTCCGGCGATCCTGTGCACGAAATTGGCGAGCAGCTTGCCGCCGTCGGGCGTGTGCACCACCTCCGGGTGGAACATTACGCCGTAATATTTCCGGTCCTCGTTGGCGTAGGCGGCAAAGGGCGCGCCGTCGGAGACCGCCAGCACCTCAAAGCCTTTTGGCAAGTCGATCACCCGATCGCCATGGCTCATCCAGACCTGGTGCTGGGTGCCCGGCTCCCAAATACCCTCGAAAAGCGGCGAAGACTTCAGCACCTTGACGAAGGCGCGGCCGAATTCGCGATGGTCGGAGCTCTCGGCCTTGCCGCCTGTCTGCACGCACATCGCCATCTGGCCGTAGCAGATGCCCAGAACCGGCACTTCGCTGTCGAAAATGAGCTGCGGCGCCCGGGGCGATCCGATGTCGGACGTCGAGGCCGGTCCGCCAGACAGGATGACGGCCTTCGGCTTCAACCGCCGGAAGCCTTCTTCGGCCGACTGGAATGGAACGATCTCGCAGAAGACGCCCGCCTCGCGCACGCGGCGCGCGATCAGCTGCGTGACCTGGGATCCGAAATCGACGATGAGGATGGAATCGGGGTGGGCTGTGCTTTCCATGACAAGGCTTTAGTGATTCGTTGCGCCGCACGCAAGCGCACATGGCCTTCAGCCGTCCCTGTGCTCACGATTGCTGATCAAGTCAGTGGCGCAAATCGGGAAGGAGCACGGTCAGCAGGCCAAGCGCGGGAAGAAAGGAGCAAACGACAAACACGAACTCGATGCCCTTCGCATCCGCGACGACTCCCAGCACCGCCGCAGAGATGCCGGCCATACCGAAGGCGAGCCCGAAAAACACGCCCGCAATCATGCCGACCCGTCCCGGCACCAGTTCCTGCGCGAAGACGACGATCGCCGGGAATGCGGAAGCCAGCACCAGTCCGATCACGCCCGAAAGAACAACCGTCCAGAAGAGATTGGCGAAAGGAAGCGCCAGCGTGAACGGCAACACGCCAAGGATGGAGAACCAGATCACGGAGCGGGCGCCGATCCTGTCGCCGATCGGCCCGCCGAGAATGGTTCCGATGGCCGCTCCCCCGAGGAAGACGAACAACAGCATCTGTGATACCTGAACTGACACATTGAACTTTTCGATCACAAAGAACGTGTAATAGCTCGAAATGCTGGCCAAATAGACATTCTTGGAGAACATCAGTGCGACAAGCACCAGCAGCGCCGCCACTACGGATCGTTTCGGCAAGGCGGGAAACGCCGACCTTGCAGGCTTGTTTGCGCCGGCAGTTGAAATCCGGCTGTACCAGGCGCCGACCCGCGTCAGCACGATAATGCCAACAAGCGCAGCCACGGAAAACCAGGCGACGCTTCCCTGTCCACGCGGAACAACAATGAATGCGGCCAGCAAAGGCCCCAGCGCGGTGCCCAGATTTCCACCGACCTGAAACAACGATTGCGCTGTGCCGTAGCGTCCGCCCGAAGCAAGACGCGCGACCCGGGATGCTTCAGGGTGGAACACGGATGAGCCAAATCCGATGAGCATGGCGCCCATGACGAGCAGCGAATATTCCCCGGCAAAGGCAAGAAACAACAGGCCGACGAAGGTGGAGCTCATTCCGACCGGCAGCGAATACGGCAACGGCCGCTTGTCGGTATACATGCCGATCATTGGCTGCAGCAGGGACGCAGTCACCTGGAAGGCAAGGGTCAGCAGGCCTATCTGCCAGAATGCGAGCCCATAATCGACCTTCAGCATCGGATACAGCGCCGACAACAGCGACTGCATGACGTCGTTGAGAAAGTGGCAGAAGCTTACCGCCAGAATGACCGCATAGACGGTCGGTTGCCGGGTAAATGCTCCCTGAATTGCTGAAGAGTGCGTCACGATACCATTCATTTCGTTCGGTTTGGCGCCCTGTATAAGCCAGTTGCAGATCAGATTCTTTCGTGGTTTTGTCAAAAATCTTCGCGAGTGGGCAAAGGAGGAAGGCGAAATGGAAATGAGAGATCCTGCTGACTCACAGTCCGCAAGCATCGCCAGGGGCGGCGGCGTTCCCGATCTGCAACTGTTGCGCAGTATCGAAACGACTGATGATCCGGTTCTGACACATTCGGTTGATTTTCCTGATGGTCACAGAGTGGCGCTTCACCAGCACAGTCGCTCTCAATTGCTCTACGCCTTCTCGGGAGTGGTTATGGTCGCTACGGCCAGCGGCCGCTGGATGGTGCCGCCCGAACACGCGATCTGGTTGCCTGCAGGCGTTGAACACAGCGTCGAGATGCTGGGCGATGTCGAGATGCGCTCGGTTTATGTCCGGCCGGAGGCGCGCGAAGATTTGCCGAGGCAGCTTCGCGTGGTCGCGATCACCGATCTGGCCCGCAGTCTGATTGTTGCGGCCGCCGGCTTGCCTGCGGCGCAATTGCATACGGAAAGGGCGTCTCTTGTGCATGGTCTGCTCTTGCACGAAATTCCGAACTTGCCGGAACGACCGCTGGCTCTGCCGTTTCCGCGGGATCCGAGACTGGCCGCATTGTGCAGGGAGTTCCTGAGGCAACCGCGTGCGCGGGCGACAATCGATCAGTGGGCGAACGTCGCCGGAATGAGCCGACGAAGCTTCACCCAGGCATTCCGGCGGGAAACCGGGCTTGGTCTTGGCACCTGGCGACAACAGGCATGCCTGTTCGCCGCATTGCCGCGCCTTGCCGAAGGAGAATCCGTGACCAGCGTGGCGCTGGATCTCGGCTATGACAGTGTTTCCGCCTTCACCACCATGTTCAGGCGGATGCTCGGCAAACCGCCCAGGGCCTGGCTTCCAATGACAAGGCTTTCGTGAGTCGTTGCAGCGCACGCATTCGGCCTGCCACATTCCTCACGCACATGAAAACAAGCCAAGCGAACATAACAGAAACATTGTTGCTGCATATTTTACGCTTCTATGCTATGATAATCCGGTTCGAACGGTGAATAGCTATGTGCAAGATCCGGTTATCCCAATGCAGAATTCCGGATTCCCGAAACAAAGCCAGATTGCTGAAAACGCGAATTCCCTAAACAAAGCCAGTTCCCCAAACGAAGCCAGATCGCAAAAAGGCGATTTACCGAAACAAAGCCAGATTTGAGTGAAAATGCCTTATGTAATTGTTTTTAATTATTAATTTTTATTCTAGACGTTCCGAAGCGTCCCCTCGCCAATCGATGTCTCCAGAATATCGACCGTCTCGGCAAGCTTCTCGTCCACCACGTGGAGATATTCGATCCAGTCATTGACGTGGGTGAGTTCCGCAGCCCCGTCCGAAATTCCCCTCAGGCCAATGAGCGGCAGGTTGAAATGGTGACAGGCGCGCAGGATCGCAAAGGTCTCCATGTCCACCATGTCGGCGTTGATCATGTCATAGGTCTTGCCGGAAACGATGTTCGCCCCGGTCGAAAGGCTTGCCTCCGCAATGCCGGGGATGCGCAGCGGCAGGTCAACGATTACCGGCAGTTCGAGAAACGGCGTCGCGCCGCGTTCGAAACCGAGCGCCGAGGCGTCCATGTCGCGGTAGGAGACCGCCGTCGCCTGGTAGACCTCCGTCTGTTCCAGCCTGGCCGAGCCGGCGGAGCCGAGACTGACGACCATGTCGGGCGCGTTGCCGCCCTGGGCGAGTTCCTGCAGCGCCGCCGTCAGCTTGACGGCCGCCTCGACCGGTCCGACGCCGGTGAAAAGCGGGTTGAACCGCTCTTTCAGATGTGGGCCATATTCCTGATCGGCCGCCATCACGTAGAGCAGCTTCTTTCCGGCGACACCTTTTAGAATGTCATTCATCCTTCAATTCCCTCTCGTCCGACGACGGCCATCAGGGTGGCGGTCATGGTTGCAATCAGCTTTTCTTCGCCATCGGCCTTGACGGCGTAGGCCTTGCCGTCGGCGACGGTGATCGTGCGGCCGGGTTTGGTGACCTCGGCCCGAAACAGGAAGCGCTCGCCGCTGGCCGGCGCCATCAGGTTGATCTTGAACTCGATCGTCAGCACTGCAGCGTCGGCGCCCATCAGTGAAAACGCCGCGTAGCCGCAGGCGGAATCAAGCGCGGTGGAAACAATGCCCGCGTGGAGAAACCCGTGCTGCTGGGTGAATTTTTTCGAATAGGGCATTTCCAGTTCGGCAGACCCCGCGTCGACGTTGACGACCCGGATGCCCAGTGTCTTCATCACCTGCTGTCGCTCGAAGCTCTCGGCCGTTCGCTTCAGGAAATCCGGATTGGCGGGTTTGAACTTGTCCATCAGGATGCCTGCTAATCCCGTCGTTGCATGACGGCCAGAAAGAAGCCGTCCGTGCCGGTGGCCGCCGGCGTCAATGTGATGGTCTTCAGATCCGCCGACCAGGGTTTGAGGTCGCTCGAAGCAAACAGGTCTTCCCAGACCTCGCCCGCCGATATCAGTTCGAACCTGCCGTCATTCTCGCAGAAATCATAGACCTGGCCCTCGTTTTCCTGCGGCAGGACCGAGCAGGTCACATAGATCAGGAAGCCGCCGGGCCGCACGAATTCCGCAGCGGCCGAAAGCACCTCCTCCTGCTGCTCCACGCGGTCTTCGAGGTTCTTCGCCGTCAGTTTCCACTTGGTTTCGGGGTGGCGTCGCCACGTGCCGGTTCCGGTGCAGGGCGCGTCCACCAGCACCCGGTCCATGCGGCCTGCCAGCGCGGAAATATCCTCGTCAGCCTCGTGCACCTGGACGTTGCGGGTGCCGGCCCGCTTCAGCCGCTCGATAATTGGAGCAAGGCGCGTCCGGTCGGCGTCCCAGGCGTGGATCTGCCCCTTGTTGTCCATGGCCGCCGAAAGCGCCAGCGTCTTGCCGCCGCCGCCTGCGCAATAGTCGAGGATCTGTTCGCCCGGTTGCGCGAACACCATGTCGGAGACGACCTGGCTGCCCTCGTCCTGCACTTCGAACCAGCCGCGGGCAAAGGCGACTTCCGCCGTTACGTTCGGCAGGCGCGCCGGCCCGGTTCCGGCGGCGATGCGCAGCCCGTGCCGGGCGATCCGCGTGCGCTCCGGCCTGGCGCGCGACAACGCCTTGGCGACCTTCGCGACATCCGCCTTCAGCGTATTGACCCTGAGATCGAGCGGCGGCCGCTCGGCAAGCGCCCTGCCCTCCTCGATCCAGTCGTCTTCGAAATTCTCCTCGAAGGCGAATTGCAGCCATTCGGGAATATCCGCCTTGATGTGTTTGGGCGCCTTGGAAAGCTTGCGCTTGAAAAAGCCGTCCAGCTTCTCCTGCGTGGGCAGTTGCGGGGCGAACTTGTCGTCGGCCAGCTGTTTGACCAGCACGTCGCGCTCGATCTTCCACTGCCGCAGCACCACGCCGAAGGCCAGAGCCGATGCGCTGTCGTCCTCCATCAGCCAGCCAAGAGACTGTTTCTTGCGCAAGCCGTCATAGACGATATTGCCGATCGCCGCGCGGTCGCCGGAGCCGGCGAAACGGTGCGACAACCCCCAGTCTTTCAGAGCGTCCGCGACGGGGCGCTTGCGCGCGCCGACATCTTCCAGCACCTCGATCGCCGCCGCTATCCTGCCGCCAAGCCGCATGGTTCAAACCTTCAGCGGACCAGCAGCACCCAGGCGAGATACAGCCACAGGATCGCATTGAGCAGGAAGCCGACGATAAACATCGGCCGGCGGATCCTGACATCGTTGCTGGTGGTATGAACCACGGCGTGGATGACGCGGCTTGCCACGAACAACCAGGCGACCAGCAGCGCCAGATAGGAGACCGCATTCACCAGATGCAGCAGAATGCAGACGATGTAAAACAGGAAGGGCAGCTCGAACTGGTTGATGAGATTGCGCGCGGCCGTGGCGCTCGGCTCCGGCTCGACCGTCGGGATCGTGTAGTCGGACACCTTCGCCTTGCCGGCCTTCACCGCGCCCACGCGCCGCTTCGAGACCAGGAAGTATACGCAATAGATCAGAAGCGTCTGGGCAATCATCGGCCAGAAGATGGCTGTGCTCGACATCAGGTTTTCCCTTGCTGGTTAAGTGCTAGTTTCCGCCATGATAATTCGGACTTTCGCGGGTGATCGCAACATTATGGGTGTGGCTTTCGCTCAGGCCCGCGTTGGAAATCCGCACGAAGGTGGCGCGCTCGTGAAACTCGTCGAGATTGGCCGCGCCGACATAGCCCATCGCCGCCTTCAATCCGCCGCCGAGCTGGTGGAGCACCGCCGACACGGCGCCCTTGTACGGCACCTGCCCCTCGATGCCTTCCGGCACCAGTTTCAGCGTGTCGCGGACTTCCGCCTGGAAATAGCGGTCGGCGGAACCGCGCGCCATCGCGCCCACCGATCCCATGCCGCGATAGGCCTTGAACGACCGGCCCTGATAGAGATAGACCTCGCCCGGGCTTTCGTCTGTGCCGGCAAGCAGCGAGCCGACCATGACGGCCGATGCGCCGGCTGCGATCGCCTTGGCGAGATCCCCGGAATATTTGATGCCGCCGTCGGCGATCACCGGAATGCCGTTGACGCTCGCCGCCTCCGCCGCGCCCATGATGGCGGACAGCTGCGGCACGCCTACGCCGGCGACGATCCGGGTCGTGCAGATCGAGCCCGGCCCGATGCCGATCTTGATCGAATCGGCGCCTGCATCGATCAGCGCCCTGGCGCCGTCGGCAGTCGCCACGTTGCCGGCCATGATCCTCACCGAGTTCGACAGTTTCTTGACCCGCCCCACCGCGTCGAGCACGCGCTGGGAATGGCCGTGCGCGGTATCGATCACCAGCAGGTCGATGCCGGCGTCGATCAGCCTTTCGGCGCGTTCGAAACCATCGTCTCCAACGCTGGTCGCAGCGCCAACCCGAAGGCGGCCCTGCGCGTCCTTGGAGGCGTTCGGGTTGAGCTGGGATTTCTCGATGTCCTTGACGGTGATCAGACCGACGCAATTGCCGTCATTGTCGACGACAAGCAGCTTTTCGATGCGGTGCTGATGAAGCAGCTTCTTCGCCTCGCTCTGATCCACCGATTCCTTGACCGTTACCAGGTCCCTGGCAGTCATGAGTTCGTGGATCCGCTGCTCGGGGTCGGAGGCGAAACGGACGTCGCGGTTGGTCAGGATGCCGACCAGCTTGCCGGTCGTGAAACCGCCGGCGCCGCCGTTCTGCACCACAGGGATGCCGGAAATGCCGTGCGCCTTCATCAGGGCGTAGGCGTCGGCGAGCTTTGCGTCGGGCCCGATCGTGACCGGATTGACCACCATGCCGGCTTCGAATTTCTTGACCTGGCGCACCTCTTCCGCCTGGATTTCCGGCGAAAGGTTGCGGTGGATGACGCCGATGCCGCCGGCCTGCGCCATGGCGATCGCCAATCGCGACTCGGTCACCGTGTCCATGGCGGAAGACAGGATCGGAAGGTTGAGGTCGATGCCGTCGGCGATGCGCGTGCTTATGTCGGTTTCGCCCGGCATGACGGTCGAATGACCGGGCTGCAACAGCACATCGTCAAACGTCAGGGCTTCAAGTCCGGTAATCGTTTCGATGATGCGCGCCATGGCCAATCCTCTTCTGTAAAGGGATGCGGCGGACTGGCAGGAATCCGCGGCAAACGAGACTCAAATTCGAGAAGTTGGCGATGGCTGGTACCATGGAAAGGCGGCTATTGAAACAGGAAATATGGCAAGCGCAGCCCGAAGGCGAAGCGAGCGTTCAACTGTCTGCGTCGCCGCCGCCCCTGAAGTCCTTGGCGAGAAGATACATCTCCACGGATTCGGAGCGCGATGACGGCGGCTTGATGTGGATGACCTGGCGAAAGTTTCGTTTCAGCATCGTCAGAAGGTCCGCCTCCGTGCCGCCCTGAAAGGTCTTGGCCAGAAAATGCCCGCCGGGATTGAGCACGTCGACGGCGAACCAGGCGGCCACCTCGCACAGGTGCATGGTGCGCAAATGGTCCGTCCGCTTGTGCCCCGTCGTCGGCGCCGCCATGTCGGAAACGACGAGATCGGGCGCGCCGCCGCAGGCCTCGATCAGCTTCTGGGGCGCTGCGTCTTCAAGAAAGTCCATCTGCAGGAAGCACACGCCGGGCAGCGGATCCATCTCGAGAAAATCGATGGCGGCGACGCGCGGTTCCTCGTCCGTCGAGCCTGTCACCTTCGCCGCGATCTGCGACCAGCTTCCCGGCGCCGATCCAAGGTCGACGATGCGTTTTGCGCCTTTCAGGATGTTGTGCTTCTCGTCGATCTCCAGCAGCTTGAAGGCGGCGCGCGAACGCCAGCCTTCCATCTCGGCCCGCTGGACATAGGGATCGTTGATATGCCGCTCCAGCCAGCGTCGCGACGAGGCCTTGAGCTTGCCCCTTTTGCGAACTTTCTGTCCGAGCTTGCGCCCGGTCCGGTTTGAGGTGGTTGGCCGCATCAGTTATCCGCTTTCGAGGCTTCGCGCCCGCCGTTTCGATGGTGCTTGCCGCGTCGATAGAACGAGCGCCGGTTTTTGCCTCGCCGCCAGATGCCGTCGGCGGCCATCATTTCCGTAAGCAGGCCCTCACGCAGTCCGCGGTCTGCGACGCGCAGGCGCTCAGACGGCCAGCGTCGCCGGATGGCCTCGAGGATCGCGCAGCCGGCGAGCACGAGATCCGCCCGATCGGCCCCGATACAGGGATTGGAGGACCGCTGGTCGAAATCCCAGGACAGCAGCTTCCGCATCATCAGGTCGACCTCGTTGTTCGACAGCCACAGGCCATCGACGCGCCGGCGGTCGTAGCGCGGCAAGTTCAGGTGAACGCCTGCAAGGGTTGTCACGGTTCCGGAGGTGCCCAGCAGATGGAACACGCCCGCGGCCTGGCCGTTGCATCCCGGCAGATCCGGGCACAGGAAGGCGTCGAGCATGCCGGAAACTTCCTCCACCATGTCGTTGAAGATCGCCGGCGTCACCTCCCGCCCGCCATGGCGTTCCGACAGGGTCACGACGCCGACCGGCAGCGACGTCCACGCGGCGATATGGTTGGCCAGTCTGTTCGAACGGTTGCTGGAAAGATCGATCACGGCGATCTCCGACGATCCGCCGCCAATGTCGAACAGCACCACGCCTTCGGTCTCGCGCTCGACCAGGGACGAGCAACCGGATACCGCAAGGCGCGCCTCGGTTTCCCGGTCGACGATTTCGAGTTCGAGGCCGGTTTCCGAGCGGACGCGTTCGAGAAACTGGGTGCCATTGGCGGCGGCGCGACAGGCTTCCGTGGCAATCAGGCGGCTGCGCCGGATCGGCCGGCTGTCCAGTTTGTGCGCGCAGACTTTCAGCGCATCGATCGCCCGGTCCATCGCGTTTTCCGAGAGCTTACCCTGGGAACCAAGACCCTCGCCGAGCCGTACGATCCGCGAAAAGGCGTCGACGACGCGAAACTGCCCCGGTCTCGTTGGCAACGCCACCAGCAGGCGGCAATTGTTGGTGCCCAGATCCAGCGCAGCATAATAGGGTGGCGCGCCGGAACGATCGCCGCCATCCGCCTTCTCCCGGTTGGGTCTCGTACTTTCGGCGCCGTTTCCGGCATCCACGCGTCGCTCGCCGGCGCCTTGGGCGCCGGTCCGCTGTGGCTTGCGCCTCGAACCGCGTTCACCCTGCAGTGGCTTGTCGCCGGCGTTCTGGCGCATGTCTTGCGCTTCGTTGCGCCGACCGCCCTTGCGGCGGCGTCTCTTGCGCGATTTCTTTCTGTTGGAATTGCCGTCGGCTACGCCGCCATTCGGTTCATCGGCCGATGGGGCTGCCTGTTCTTCGGAGCGCTGGACAGAGTCCGCCTTTGTGGCGTCCCGTCCTGGCTGAGCTCTCGCACGGTTCCTGTCCGGCCCGTGCGCGGATCTGGATTCGGGCTTTCGATCTTTCCCGAAATCGGCTCCAGAACCGGCTCCCTGCGCCCCGTTGCCTGGCACATGTGTACCGTCCACGGGGTCCGTCACGTCAAATCCTGTCGCGCTGCGCCCGGCGTTGTCACGCGGCGACCAGCGCTTGTCCGTTTGCTGTTGGATAAAGTCTATCAGCCGGAAACCATTTGGCAAATGGTTTTTGGAAGAGGGATCGGACGCGGCTTCAGGCTGCGGACTGATGCACGCAGTCTTCGGAAGCGATAAGGGCGGCTGCTTCTCCAAGCGCCGTCAGGCGAACGGAAATCTTGTCGCTGTTGCGCTTGTGGATGACCAGACCCTGATCGGCGAAATCATTGATCTGGTCGCCATGCGTGCGGCCATCAAGACAAATCAGACGAAAACCGGTTCTCCGCATTCTGTCGATCTGCAAGAGAAGCGCTTCCGCTTCGCCGTCCATGTCACAATGAGACAACATCATCTGCGCCGTATCGACTGTGGAGTATCCGAGATAGTCGGCGATGCCGGCGAGATCGCGACCCATTTCCGAAAGCAGGAGGGCGACCTTGCGACCTATTGCGCTGTCGCTTGAATCAAGCGACATCGAAACCAGAGTCGTCTGACCAAGGCGGGCTGTAAATATTTGTTTGTCAACCATTCGATCTCTTCCGCGGCAAGCCATTCAACTTCACAGAAACGATCACGCGAGACATTCGTTCCAGATCCCGCTTATATAAGCGCGGGAAGTTCACATACCGTATATGTGTCACTTGAATTTTGATTATTCTAAGGCGGAGTAAACAAATTGCTGCAATCTGCACCTGATTGCGGCCCGCGCGGGAGGCGTACTCCATGCTAATGGGCAATATCGCCAATGGGATAGAAGGCAAAACCTGGCCGGATTTTGCAGCCAAGTTCGGGCTTGATCAATGCGGCAAATGTGATAAAGGTGGCGCCGAATTGAAGCGGTGAGCGCATCAGCGCCTGTAATCGCTTCGCCAGCGCCTTGTCGATCAAGGCCCGTTGGGGAATAGGTTAACGGTAGACCCACGGACTCTGACTCCGTTAGTCCTGGTTCGAATCCAGGTTCCCCAGCCATTTTTTTTAGCATTTTCTCTGGTTTCCACGAAAAACATAAGTGCCAGTTGGGTGGTTAGTTGGGAATCTTTGTTCCCTTTTCGAGCTTCCTGATCGCACTTTCAGCCAGCTTCTGATCCCGGTGCAAATAGTGTGAATCGAGGATCGATCGAACGTCCCGCAATGAGTGTCCAGTTATTGTAGCGATTTCAGCTTCCGTGCATTCGGCGACAGCAAGTCGGGTTACAGCCGTCCCGCGCAGATCATTGAACGTAATGCCGACAATTCTGGCGGCTCCACAGGCTTTTCTCCAAGATGAACGGAAGCCGTCAGTGTCCAAGGCGCCCCTTCACTGTTCACGAGAATCCTGCCTTCCTTGCACCGGTGAGCATTGAGAGCCGCTCTCAGAGGCGCCCCTACTGGCATGACGACGCGTGCTCCGGTCTTGCCTTGTTTCAGTCGGATACGGTCGCCGTCATATTGGGTCCAGGCCAATCGGGCGGGAGTCACAAACGGATCAAACCAGCATCCCTTCGTCATCCAGTCTGAACGACAGTACCGTTTCGTCGGTTTGACCGAGTTCATCGGCAATGACAACGGTATAATCCAGAGTAACCGTTTCACCCTCATCCAGGCCGGCGGCGATGTTGTCCGCGACCGGCTGCGGCAAGTCGAAAACCCAGTCCACCGTATCGGCGACCTGGTCCACCGGATCGAGTGTCAGGAAATCGAATGTGTCGGCGCCGCCCAGCACATTCTCGTTTCCGGTGACCGCGACCAGCGCCACGCTGGCCGAATGGCTGTCATCGACATCGGTATCGATGAACTGAATCCGGGTATCGCTGAGGAGTGTAATAACCGGTTCGTCATTGAGCAGTTCATAGGCGCCAAGATCACGACCGATAGTGTTTCCGGAACCATTGTCGATCACCGGGGCGTCATAGGCATCTTCGCCGCGGGCATCTGTTGGATCAATAGCGCCTCCATTTTCGGTAATCGCGGCATCGATCGCCGAATTGGCGGCATTCAGTTTCAGCGCGATGGTCTCGACCGGGCCGCCATTGTCGGCAAGTTTGCCGGCAACCGTTCCGTCAGTGAGCACCACGGTTTCAGCGAAGATGTCGGTCGGGTCAGCGTTGATGACCTGATCGCTTGCATCAGTATCCGACCCCGCCCCAACGATATTGAGGCCGAAGAACTTTGTGGCGTCGACGTTCGCCGCATCGATCGATATTTCGGAATTCTCCGGAGCGCTGTTTCCGAGGAGGATGCTGTTCGCAAGATCAAGAGCGCCGAACCGGTTAGTGAAGATCCCTCCGCTTTCAACACTGGCGGAATTGCCCGATATGGTGGCGTTCGTCAGTTCCGTCTGTCCGTAGAAGCCAGTGTAAACCCCACCGCCGTTGGTCGCGCTGTTACCGTAAATCGTGGTGTCGATCAGGATTGCTTCTCCCGCGATAGCCGGTTCGAGCCCTCTGATAATTGCACCATTCCAGATGCCGCCGCCGTTCGCGGATGTGGAATTGCCGGAAACGGTGGAAGCGACCAAACTCAAGTGTCCGCCGACATTCGCAACTCCGCCGCCGTCATTGGTGGCAGTATTGTTCGATATGGTTGTGTGCGTCAGGGTGGCCGTGCCGGAATTTACCAAACCACCTCCTGCGTTGCCGATAATCGTGCTGTCTGACAAGGCGAGACTTCCGCCGAAAGCGACGCCGATACCACCACCAACTGACGCAGAACCGCCAGTGATGATCAGGCCGTCCAAAATGGCGGATCCATCACTGACGAACAGGACACGGCTTTCGGCATTGGCATCGAGCGTCACGTCTTCCGCACCATCGCCATCCAGATCTCCCGTAAGCGTGATATCGGAAGTCAGTTCCAACTCTTTTCCTTCGAGAATGATCGTACCGCCATTCTCGAACGCCTCACCGATACCTGACGCAAAGGCGATCGTGTCGTTGCTCTCGCCATCCCCGTCTGCATCGTCCACTGCGTTGGCGAAGGCCAGCGCCTCGCGCAGGCTGGTCAGGCCGTCGAGCGGATCGACGACGTCATCTGTTGTGGTGACGAGCAGCGAAGGCGTTTCGATGAAGGCCTCCTGGACCTCTACCGCGCCGGCATCGACAGTGCCGCCATTGTCAGCCCCGGGGAGGTCGATGTCGCGCGGATTACCGTTGGCGTCCGTGGTTTCGGATACCGCATTTCCGATGTCGAGAGCCGGATTGTAGCCGACTGTCCTCAAGGCAACGGTTTGAACTGGTCCGCCATTGTCCGCAAGCACGCCCGCCACGGCGCCGTCGGAAAGAACGAGCGTACCGGCAAAAACATCTGCGGCATCTGTCGTTGCGTCACCGACGAGGTTTCCGTTGCCGGAATAGCTGCCGTTGACTTCACCGCCGCTGTTTCCGAGCACCAGCGTGTTCGTCAAGGTCAGGATACTCAGGACGGAATTGGTGTGGACACCGCCGCCATATGTGGCGCTGTTGCCAGTTACCGTCGTATTGACCAGCGTCGCCGGTCTGTTGCCTTCGAACGATCCGCCGCCGCCATTGCCTGTCGCCGTATTGCCGGACAACGTCACGTTTACCAGCGTCGCGGTGCCCGGGCTGTCGATGCCGCCGCCGTCGCTGTGGCTGCTGTTGCCCGAAATCGTCGTGTTGGTCAGAGTGATCTTGCCGGCGTTCGAGATCCCGCCGCCATTGCCGGTTGCATCGTTGCCGGCAACTGTACTGTTTACGATCGCCAGCCTTGCACCTGTGTCGATCCGAATACCTCCACCGCTGGCAGCGGTGTTTCCGCCGGTGACCACAAGGCTTTCGAGCGTTGATGCACCCGCTTCCGCAATCAGAACACGGTTTGTCGCATCGTCGAGACCTTCACCCGAATTCGCACTGATCGTAACCTCGGATTCGCCGTCGCCATCGACATCGCCGTCGATGGTGACATCCGAGGCAATCACGAGCTGGTCATTGCCGCCGATGTAGATCGTGGCGCCTTCGGCGAATACATCCGCGTCGAAGGAAATCGTGTCGTTGCTGAAGCCGTCGCCGTCTGCATCATCCACTGCATCGGCGAAGGCCAGCGCCTCGCGCAGGCTGATCAGGCCGTCGAGCGCGTCCACGACATCATCAGTCGTGGTGACGACGAGCGAGGGCACATCCCAATTTTGCAGTGACAACTCGACCGCACCCGCATCGACCGTACCGCCATTGTCGACCGACGGGATATCGACATCGCGGGGATTGCCATTCGCATCGGCGTTTTCAGAGACCGCGCTTCCGGTATCGATAGCAGGATTGGAAGGATGTTCGAGCAGCGCGATTGTTTCGACCGGTCCGCCATTATCGGCAAGCAGTCCGCCGCCGCTGAGCGGATCGATGTCGGCAAAAACATCCGATGCATAGATCGTGCCGTCGCCGACAAGATTTCCACTGCCGCTGTAGCTGCCCGAGACTTCGCCGCCGCCATTTCCAAGCACCAGCGTGTTCGTCAAGGTCAGGATACTCAGGACGGAATTGGTGTGGATACCGCCTCCATCCGTGGCACTGTTGCCTGATACCGTCGTATTGACCAGCGTCGCCGGTCTGTTGCCTTCGAACGATCCGCCGCCGCCATTGCCTGCCGCCGTATTGCCCGACAACGTCACGTTCACCAGCGTGGCGGTGCCCTGGCTGTCGATGCCGCCGCCGTTACTGTCGCTGCTGTTGCCCGAGATCGTGGTGTTCGTCAGTGTGATCGTGCCGAGGTTCGAGATCCCGCCGCCATTGCCTTTTGCGTGGTTGCCGGTAACCGTGCTGTCGGAGATTGCCAGGCTGGCACCGGAGTCTACGCGAATTCCCGCACCGCTTAAATTGGCATTGCCGCCGGTGATGACCAGGTTCTCGAAGACCGAAGTACCCTCTCTGATGATCACTACCCGGTTCGTCGCATCATCGAGCCCTTCGTCCGAATTCGCGTTGATCGTGACGTCCGCTTCGCCGTCGCCGTCGGCATCCCCATTGATCGTGACGTCCGAGGTGATTATGAGCTGGTTACCGCCGCCGGTATAGATGGTGTCGCCTGCGCCGAAGACATCTTCGTCAAAGGAGATCGTATCGTTGCTGGAGCCGTCGCCATCGGCGTCATCTACCGAATTGGCGAAGTCGATTGCCTCGCGCAGACTGGTCAGGCCGTCGATCCGATCGACCACGTCTTCGGTTGTTGTGACGACAAGCGAACGTTCCTCGTACTGAAGCTCGACGGCGCCCGCATCCACTGTACCGCCATTGTCAACGTCAAGAATATCGACCTCGCGGATACCCCCTGCAGCGTCGGAAGTTTCGGAGATCGGGTCGCCGCGGTCGAGCGCGGGATTGGACAAGTCCTGTTTCAGCGCGATAGTTTCGACGGGACCGCCGTTGTCAGCCAGGACGCCCGCCACGGTTCCGTCGGACAATATGTATGTGTCTGCAAAAACGGTCTCGGCTGTGGAGGCGCCGCCCCCGATCAGGCTGCTTCCGCCGTTGTTGAAAAAACCGCCCGATGTTTCGCCCCCCCTGTTGCCAAGCACGATCGAGTTCGTCAGATCCGCAGCGAAGATGAAATGGTTGATAATCCCGCCGCCCTGTCCGCCGGCGGCATTGCCCGATACAGTCGTGTTGATCAATGCCAGGTCGATGTAGCTGGATATTCCGCCCCCGTCCCTGTTCGCCACATTGCCGGAAATTGTGGTATTGGTCAGTGTTGCCGACCCGGCGTAAATAAACCCGGAAAAACTGTAGCCATCGTAGAATAGACCGGCATTGTAGAGCCCACCGCCGTCCCTGTTCGCTGTATTGTCAGACAACGTCGAGTTCGTAAGGCTCACTTCACCTGCACTCCATATCCCGCCACCGTCGTTCTTCGCGTAGTTGCCCGCAACGGTGCTGGCGATCATGGAAAGAGTGGCGTCTTCGTTGACATGGACGCCTCCGCCCTTGTTCGACGAATCATTGCCAGAAATCCTGCTGTTGACGATGGATAGGCTGGTGTTCCCTTCAATACGGACACCGCCACCGAATATAGCCTGTCCTCCGGTAATGACCAGACTGTCCAGAGTCGATGCGCCGCCGCCGTTCACAAGAAAAACGCGGCTGTTTCCGCCGGCATCTACAGTCACATCGCTCGCACCGTCTCCATCGGCATCACCGTCGATGGTGACATCGGAGGACAGGACCAGTTGCCCGGCAAGATTGATTGTTTCACCTCCGCTGAAAATGACTTCGTCGAAGGTTATGGTGTCATTGCTTCCATCGTCGCCGTCGGCGTCGTCGGTCGTATTCGCAAAGGCAAGCGCCTCGCGCAGGCTGGTGACGCCATCCGTAGCATCGACCACATCCTCGGTGGTTGTCACCACGAGTGAGAAAGGCTCGATTTCATCGCTCTGCAGTTCGACCGCTCCCGCATCCACCGTGCCGCCATTGTCCACGGTCAAGACATCGAACTCACGCTGATTCCCGTTTGCGTCTGTGCTTTCAGAGATCGCGTCACCGCGGTCGAGAGCCGGGTTGTCGAGGTCCGGCTTGAGTGCAATGGTCTCGACAGAGCCGCCATTGTCAGCGACGACGCCCGCCACAGTACCGTCGGGCAGGTTTTGTGTTGTTGCGAATACGTCATTCGCGTCGATGATTCCATCTCCGATCAGATTGCCGCCGTCATCGCTGTAGCCGCCGGATACCTCACCGCCGCTGTTGCCCAGGACGATTGTGTTTTCCAGTCCCAGAAATGCAGTGCTATCGAATATACTTTCATTGTTGATGCCTCCGCCTCTGATATCCGCTGTATTTCCCGATATCGTCGTGTTGACGAGGGTGGCGCTTTCAATCGTGTTGAGTCCACCGCCGACATTGGCGGTGTTTTCCACGACCGTCGTGTTCGTAAGGATGAGTTCCCCCGAATTGGCAATCCCGCCGCCCGAACTCGCGCTGTTGCCGGACACGGTCGTATTCGTCAGTGACAGGATTCCGTAATTCACGACTCCACCTCCGACATAAGAAACGACATTATCCGAAATCGCGCTGTCGGCTATTTCCAAGGTAGTGTCATAGTCGACACGTATGCCGCCGCCGGCGTCACCGGAATTTCCTCCGGAAACGATCAGACTCTGGATTGTGGAAACCCCTTCACCTCCAAAAAAGAAAACACGGCTGTTCGAATTCCCGTCCACCGTCACATCGGCTTTGCCGTCGCCGTCTACATCCCCATCGATTGTGATGTCCGACATGATTCGGAGCTGCCCGTATTCAAGATAGATCGCTGCACCGTTGCCGAATACACTTGAATCGAATGTGATTGTGTCATTGCTGCCGTCGACACCGTCGGCATCGTCCATGTTGTTGGCGAAGGCAATCGCCTCCCGCAAGCTGGTGACGCCATCCGTAGCATCGACCACGTCGGCCGTCGTGTTTACGATGAGCGTAGAAGCTTCGATTTCGTCGCTCTGGACTTCAACCGCCCCGGCATCCAAAGCCCCGCCATTGTCCAGGCCTGGAATATCGTGTGCGCGCGCATTTCCGTTCGCGTCGGTGCTTTCGACAATCACATCGCCCCGGTCGAGAGCCGGATTGTCGGCCGTCAATTTCAGAGCAACGGTTTCGACGGGTCCGCCATTGTCTGCGAGGACGCCAGCCTCCGTCCCGTCGGACAGGTTCTGTGTTTCTGCAAACACATCATTTGCATCCACGCTACCATCACCGACAAAATTTCCTCCGCCGTCGACATAGGGATGGACATCCGATGTCTCACCCCCACTGTTGCCAAGCACCAGCGTGTTGGTCAGGGTCATCGTGCTTGAGAGATTGTACAGTCCTCCGCCATTGACAGCTGTGTTTCCGGTAACCGTGGTGTTGGTCAGATTGACCGTCGCCAGTTGGGCGACGAGTCCGCCCCCATATCCGGCAGCGCTGCTCCCGGTAGCGACGTTGCCGTAAAGGGTCGTGTTCGTCAGCTCCGTCACGCCCTGAAAATCATAGATGCCGCCGCCCTTGCTGGCGCTGTTGTCGGAAACAGTCGCGCCGGTCAGGGTCAACGCGCCTGCATTGTTCCACAAGCCCCCGCCCTTTTCGGCCGTATTGCCCGATACGGTCGTGCCGGCAAGCGTAAGTGAGCCGGCGTTCCAAAGTCCGCCGCCGTTTGCAGTTGCAGTATTGTCAGCAATCACGCTGTCGGTCAGGGTCAGGGTCGCGTTTGAATTGATCCGTACGCCGCCGCCCTGGCCGGCATTTCCGCCAGTGACCGTGATGCCATCGATCGTGGAACTGCCATTCGAGACAATCAGGACACGGCTGGCTCCGCTCGCATCCAGCGTGACGTCGGATTCGCCGTCGTCATCCACATCGCCCAGGATCATGACATTCGAGGCAATCTGCAGTTGTCCATCGACGCCAAGAGAGATCGTGGCATCGTTTTCGAATGCTTCGCCCGAACCGCCGGCGAATGTTATGGTGTAGACAGCATTGTCTTCCCTGCTCGCATCATAATCGGCATTGGCGATCGCGAGCGCTTCACGCAGAGAGGTCAGTCCGTCGTCTGCATCGACAACGTCCTGGGTCGTCGTGACAACGAGCGAATACATTTCCGGCTGAACTTCGACTGCTCCCGCGTCGACGGCACCGCCATTGTCGACGCCGGGAATGTCAACTTCGCGCACATTTCCATTCGCATCTGTGCTTTCGGATACGGGATTTCCGAAATCGAGCGCCGGGTTATCCGACCTCTCATTCAATGCAACGGTTTCAACCGGTCCGCCATTGTCTGCAAGCAGTCCGCCTCCGTTATCAAGATCCACTTCTGCAAACACGGTAGCAATATCCGCGCCGCCGACCAGATTTCCATTACCTGTATAGACGCCTGAGACTTCATCTCCGCTGTTGCCGAGCACCAGGCTGTTGGTCAGTGTCGTAGACCCGGTTATGTGATGCGATATGGCTATATCGCTCAGGATTCCGCCGCCATCGGTTGCAGTGTTGCCGGTAACCGTCGTGTTTACGAGAGAGACGTTGCCGTGCACATTGACGATTCCACCTCCCCCGTCGGATGCAGCATTGCCCGCCAGTGTCACATTGGTCAGATCTGCGCTACCACCTGAATAAAGACCGCCGCCGAAATCTGCAGCCGTATTGCCTGACAGCGTGGTGTTGAGCAGAGAAATCGAACCGTCGTTCCATACGCCTCCACCGTCAATCGAAGCGTAGTTGTCAAAAATTGTACTGTTGGTGACAGTCAGATCACCACTGGGAGCAACGGAAATACCCCCGCCCCTGCCTGCATTCCCGCCTGTAATATTCAGGCTGGTGAGGACAGATGTGCCATTGCCGACGCTAAGTACCCGGCTGGCATTGTTGCCGTCGAGGGTTATGTCTGCCTTGCCGTCGCCATCGACATCGCCGAGGATGGTGACATCCGATGTAATCGCGAATTGACTGCCGCCGAGGACGATGATGCCTCCATTCTCGAACGCGTCGCCGACGCCGGCCGCAAAAGTAATGGTGTCGTTGGTTCCGTCGATGCCGTCGGCGTCATCTACACTGTTGGCGTAGGCGAGCGCCTCCCGCAAGCTGGTAAGACCGTCATACGCATCGACGATATCCTGCGTGGTATCGACCACCAGAGAAGCTGTTTCCGGCACGGCGGCAAGCTCCACTGCGCCAGCGTCTACTGTGCCGCCGTTGTCGATGTCCGCCCCGTACGCATCATACAGATCGACGTCACGCGAATTGCCGTTGGCATCCGTTGTTTCCGCGACCGAACCGCCACGATCCAGCGCAGGATTGTCAGCGACGGATTTCAACGCGATGGTCTCGACCAGCCCGCCATTGTCCGCCAGGACACCGGCTACCGTTCCGGCGGTGTTTGAATGGGTGTTTTCGAATACGTCTTCAGCGGCGACAGCGCCATCACCGACAAGGTTTCCGCCGCCACTGGTATAACCTCCGGTGACCTCGCCGCCGCTGTTGCCGAGCACCAGGGAGTTGGTAAGCGCAAGGGAACCGTTCGCAGCCCTGATTCCGCCTCCGTTTTCCGCGACGTTTCCGGAAAACGTCGCGTTGATGAGAGTCGCCTCGGAGTAGTTTGACAGTCCTCCGCCCAAGTCGGCTTCATTGTCTGCGATCGTGGAATTGACCAGTGTGGCCGTGCCCTGGTTATAGATGCCGCCGCCATAGGCGGCGTTGTTGCCTGAAACGGTAGTGCTGTTGAGTTCGACCGTGCCACGGTTGGTGATCCCGCCGCCGTAATTCGCATTGTTGCCCGAAACGGTCGAGTTGGTCAGTGTCGCCATGCTGCCGGACTGGATATACAGACCGCCGCCTGTTAAATAGGATGCATTCCCGGTAAGAATGCTGTTTTCCAGAACAACGGCCGCACCGCCACTTACTCGCACGCCGGCGCCATCGAGATCGTTGCCGCCGGTGAAGATCAATCCTTCGAGGTGCGAAGTGCCTCCACTGACCATCATAACCCGGGTCACGGCATCGTCCTGCCCTGCGCCCGAGTTCGCATTGAGCGTTACATCGGCTCTGCCGTCTCCGTCGATATCGCCATCGATCGTGACGTCGGACGTAATTATAAGTTGATAGTTGGCGCCAAGGTAGATTGTGGCGTCATCACCGAACACGCTTTCGTCGAAAGTGATCTTGTCGTTGCCGAAACCATCGCCATCGGCGTCATCGGTTGCATTGGCGTAGGCCAGCGCTTCCCGCAGACTGGTCACGCCATCATTGGCGTCAACCACATCCTCAGCCGTTGTGACAATCAGACTCGGAGTTTCGGAAGGCTCGACAACTTCTGCGGTCGGATCACTGGCGACGGATTCCGTTGTGCCACGGCCGTCCGTGTAGCTGACGACAACCTGAACCACAGCGCCCACATCGTCGTTGGCCAGCGTGTAGCTCTCCGCAGTAGCCCCGGCGATATCGTCGAACGTGGCCCCGCCATCGGTCGAGCGCTGCCACTGGTACGACAGGAGTCCCAGACCGTCCGCATCGGCAAGACCCGAGGCATCCGCAGTGAGGACCTGTTCTTCTTCAACTGTGCCCGATATGAGCACGGAACCCGTCGGGGTGTCATTCACATTGGCGACCGCACCCGTCGGTGCACTCGTCACACTCTCGGCCGTACCCTGACCGTCTGTATAGCTGACCACCACCTGCACAAGCGCGCCGACATCGTCGTCGCCGAGCGTGTAGGTCTCCGCGGTAGCCCCGGCGATATCGTCGAACGTGGACCCGCCATCGATGGACCGCTGCCAGTGGTAGCTGAGCGTGCCGAGCCCGTTCGCGTCGGCAAGTGCCGAGGCGTCAACCGTTAGCATCTGATCTTCTTCGGCCGTGCCCGATATCAGGACCGAACCTGTCGGGGGGGCCTTCACATTGACGACCGCACTCGTCACACTCTCGGCCGTACCCTGACCGTCTGTATAGCTCGCCGCCACCTGAACAAGCGCGCCGACATCGGCGTCGCCCAGCGTGTAATCGGCGCTTGTGGCCCCGGCGATGTCGTCGAAGGTGGCGCCGCCGTCCGTCGAGCGCCGCCACTGGAATGACAGGGTTCCGAGGCCATCGGCGTCGGCAAGACCCGAAGCGTCTGCGGTCAAAACCTGATCTTCTTCAGCCGTGCCGGTGATGAGGACGGCGCCCGTCGGCGCATCGTTGATATTGGCGACCGGACCGGTTGCCGCGCTCGCAACGCTCTCGGCTGTGCCCTGACCATCCGTATAGCTGGCGACAACCTGGACGAGGGCGCCCACGTCGGCGTCGCCGAGCGTGTAGCCCTGCACCGTCGCACCCGCAATGTCATCGAAGGTGGCGCCACTATCGATGGACCGCTGCCACTGGTAGCTGAACGTGCCGAGCCCGTTCGCGTCGGCAAGACCCGAGGCGTCTGCGTTGAGAACCCTATCCTCCTCCGCCGTGCCAACGATCAGCACCTCACCTGTCGGCGCATTGTTAACCACGCTCCGGGTGAGCTCATAGGCTCCAATATCGCGGCCGTCCGCATTGCCGAGACCATTGTCCACGTCTGACTGGTCGAACGCGGACTCGCCGCGAGCATCCGTGGCCTCGATCATGAACGACCCGTCCGACACTGCCGCGTCCAGCGCCGGATTGGTGAGATCCACCTTCAATGCTATGGTTTTGACCGGCCCGCCATTGTCGGCGAGCAGACCACCACCGGTATCCAGATCGATCTCGGCGAACACGTCCTCCACATCTTTGCCGCCGACAATGTTGCCGCCATCATCGGAGTACCCGCCAAATGTTTCGCCACCGCTATTACCCAGAACGAGCGTGTTGCTCAGGTTCGCCGAGCCGCCAAGTTTCGAGAGACCACCGCCGGTCGAGGCAGAGTTGCCCGAAAGGGTGGCATTTACCAGTGTCGCTTCGCCGCCTCTCAAGCTGATTCCGCCGCCGAAACTGTTCGCCCCGTTCCCCGAAAGAGTGGTGTTCGTCATGGTGGTTCGACCAGCTTGTGACGCAATCCCGCCACCCTCATTACCGGCATGATTGTCCGAGATGGTGGTATTCGTCAGCGTCTCGGTTCCTCCCTGCGTGACAAACCCGCCGCCGGAAGTAGATGCACTGTTGCCGGAAATTGTCGTATCCGTCAGAACCGCAACCGAACCCAGAGAGGCAAAGCCGCCACCCGAACCGCCGGCGACATTGTTCGAAAGCGTGACGTTGTTCAGCGTCACGACGCCGCCTCCCGAGATCAAGAGTCCGCCACCGTCGCTGTTCGATGTGTTGTTCGACACGGTCGTATTCAGGAGATCCAGTCTGCCACCGGCCAGTAATACGCCGCCGCCTGAGGAATTTGCATTGCCGCCAGTGACGACCAGTCCTTCAAGATCGACACTGGTATTCTGGATGGAAAATATACGGCTGGAGGCATCTTCGGCGCCTTCCGCTGTGTTGGCGTCAAGCGTGACGTCGGCCACGCCATCGCCATCGACATCGCCATTTATCGTTATATCTGAATTGATCAGCAGCTCGCCGTAGTCACCGAGATAAATAGTTCCGCCATTCTCGAAGGCTTCGCCAATGTCGGAAGCAAAGGTGATCGTATCGTGGTCGGAGCCATCGCCATCAGCGTCCCGATTGCTGAAACTGTTTGCCAGGGCGATCGCCTCGCGGAGGCTGGTTTGTCCATCGTTTGCATCCACCACGTCCTCGGTTGTGGTGACAATGATACTTGTCGCTACGACTTCACCCGTTGCCTCACTCGCCACGCTTTCGGCCGTCCCCTGACCGTCGGTGTAACTTGTAATAACACGGACCTGCGCATCGACATCGTCATCGCCGAGCGTATAGGTACCGGCCGTCGCACCGGCGATATTATCGAAGGTGACGCCGCCATCGGTCGAGCGCTGCCACTGATATGACAGAGACCCCAGCCCGTCGGCATCGGCAAGATCCGAGGCGTCGGCTGTCAGAGTCTGGTATTCCTGCACTCTTCCCGATATCGACACCGAACCCGTCGGCGCATCGTTGACCGGCGTGAGATCCAGCGATGCGGTCGAGGAAGCAGTCAGCTCTCCATCCGAAGCCGTATAGGCGAAGGTCACTTCGCTGTCGTCATCGGCATCCGGCGTGTAAGTCCAGCTGTCGTCGCCATTGTCGAAGAGCGCCCCGCCGCCCGTCTGGATCGACAGGTCGGAGATCGTCAGCGATGGGCCATCGACATCCGATGCCCCTGCCAGAAGCTCGGCCGCTGTGATGATGCGGCTGCCATCCTCATTGATGGCGCCGAGATCCACCGCTGTGGCAACCGGAGCATCGTTGACCGGCGTGAGATCCAGCGAGGCGGTCGAGTAGGCAGTCAGCTCTCCGTCGAACGCGGTATAGGCGAAGGTGACATCGCTGTCGTCATCGGCATCCGGCGTGTAAGTCCAGCTGTCGTCGCCATTGTCGACGAGCGCCCCGCCACCCGTCTGGATCGATAGGTCGGTGATGCTCGTTGCAGGCCCGTCGATATCGGATACACCGGCAAGCAATTCCGCCGCCGTGATCAAACGGCTGCCGTCCTCATCGATAGCTCCGAGGTCCACCGCCGTTGCAACCGGCGCGTCATTGACCGGCGTCAGATCGAGCGATGCGGTCGAGGTGGAAGCAAGGTCTCCGTCGGAGGCCGTGAAGGCAAAGGTCACTTCTCTGTCGTCATCTGCGGCCGGCGTGTAGGTCCAGCTGTCGTCGCCATTGTCGACAAGCGAACCCCCGCCCGTCTGGATCGACAGGTCGGAGATCGTCAGCGACGGGCTGTCGACATCCGATGCCCCGGCAAGCAACTCGGCCGCTGTGATGATGCGGCTGCCGTCCTCATTGATCGCACCCAGGTCGACAGGGGCAACCGTCGGCGTGTCATTAACCGGCGTCAGATCGAGCGAGGCGGTTGAGGTGGCAGCAAGGTCTCCGTCGAACGCCGTATAGCCGAAGGTCACCGCGCTGTCGTCATCGGCGTCCGGCGTGTAGGTCCAGGTTCCGTCATTGTTGTCGACAAGCGAGCCGCCGCCCGTCTGGATCGAGAGATCGGTGATGCTCGTTGCGGGACCATCGACGTCCGTCACACCGGCAAGCAATTCCGCCGCCGTGATGGTGCGGCTGCCGTCCTCGTCAATGGCGCCGAGATCCACCGCCGTTGCAACCGGCGCGTCATTGACCGACGTCAGATCGAGCGAGGCGGTGGAGGACGCAGACAGCTCTCCATCCGAAGCCGTATAGGCGAAGGTCACTGCGGTGTCGTCGTCGGCGGCCGGCGTGTAGGTCCAGGTGCCGTCATTGTTGTCGACGAGAGCGCCGCCGCCCGTCTGGATCGACAGGTCGGTGATCATCAACGACGGACCGTCGATATCGGATACGCCAGCCAGAAGCTCAGCTGCCGTGATCAAACGGCTGCCATCCTCGTCAATGGCGCCGAGATCGACTGCCAAGGCCACAGGCGCCTCATTGATGTTTGTGACGGCAATCGAGAGGGTCGCCGTATCGTCCGGCGTCGCGCCCACTGTGGCGTCATCAACCAGGACGTTCACGTCGAGTGACGGATTGCTCTCGAAGTCCAGGCTCACGCCCGCTTTCAGATAGAGCACCGTCCCGTCGATCTCGAACACGCCCGCATCCGCGCCCGACAGCGACAGAACATTGGTTCCGAGGGTATCGTCCGAAATCACGATATCGGCGACCTTGATGCGGGTACCGGTGTCGGTGTCTTCCGCAAGGCTGGCCGTCACATTGTCCAGGGCAACCCTCGGCGCGTCGTTGACAGGCGTCAAATCCAGCGAGGCGGTGGAGGATGCAGTCAGCTCTCCGTCGGAGGCGGTGAAGGCGAAGGTCACCGCAGTGTCGTCGTCGGCGGCCGGCGTGTAGGTCCAGGTTCCGTCATTGTTGTCGACGAGCGCCCCGCCGCCCGTCTGGATCGACAGGCCGGTGATCATCAGCGACGGGCCATCGACATCCGTCACCCCGGCAAGCAACTCGGCCGCCGTGATGATGCGGCTGCCATCCTCGTCGATGGCGCCGAGATCCAACGCTGTGGCAACCGGCGCGTCATTGACCGGCGTTAGGTCAAGCAAGGCGGTCGAGGAGGCAGTCAGCTCTCCATCCGAAGCCGTATAGGCAAAGGTCACTTCGCTGTCGTCGTCGGCATCCGGTGTGTAGGTCCAGCTGTCGTCGCCGTTGTCGACAAGTGACCCACCGCCCGTCTGGATCGACAGGTCGGAGATCGTCAGCGACGGACCGTCGATATCGGATACGCCAGCCAGAAGCTCAGCTGCCGTGATCAAACGGCTGCCATCTTCGTCGATGGCGCCGAGATCCACCGCAGTGGTGACCGGCGCATCGTTGACAGGCGTGAGATCCAGCGACGCGGTAGATGACGCAGTCAGGTCTCCATCCGAAGCCGTATAGGCGAAGGTCACTTTGCTGTCGTCGTCGGCATCCGGTGTGTAGGTCCAGCTGTCGTCGCCATTGTCGACAAGCGAGCCGCCACCCGTCTGGATCGAAAGGTCGGAGATCGTCAGCGACGGGCCATCGACATCCGATGCCCCGGCAAGCAACTCGGCCGCCGTGATGATGCGGCTGCCATCCTCGTCGATGGCGCCGAGATCCACCGCTGTGGCAACCGGCGTCTCGTTGATGTTCGTCACGGCAATCAAGAGCGTTGCCGCATCGTCCGGCGTCGCGCCCACTGTGGCGTCATCGACCAGCACGCTCACGTCGAGCGCCGGGCTACTCTCGAAGTCCAGGCTCACGCCCGCCTTCAGGTAGAGCTCCGTCCCGACGATCTCGAACAGGCCCGCATCCGCGCCCGACAGCGACAGGGCATTGGTTCCGAGGGTATCGTCCGAAATCACGATATCGGCGACCTTGATGCGGGTACCGGTGTCGGTGTCTTCCGCAAGGCTGGCCGTCACATTGTCCAGGGCGACTGTCGGCGGGTCGTTGACTGGCGTCAAATCCAGCGAGGCGGTGGAGGATGCAGTCAGCTCTCCGTCGGAGGCTGTGAAGGCGAAGGTCACCGCAGTATCGTCGTCGGCGGCCGGCGTGTAGGTCCAGGTGCCGTCATTGTTGTCGACAAGCGAGCCGCCGCCCGTCTGGATCGACAGGTCGGCGATGGTCAGCGTCGGACCGTCGATATCGGTTACGCCCGCAAGCAATTCTACTGCGGTGATCAGACGGCTGACATCCTCGTCAATGGCCCCAAGATCAACCGCTGTGGCAACCGGCGCGTCGTTGACAGACGTCAGGTCAAGCGAGGCGGTCGAGGAGGCAGTCAGCTCTCCATCCGAAGCCGTAAAGACGAAGGTTACCGCGCTGTCGTCGTCGGCGGCCGGCGTATAGGTCCAGCTGTCGTCGCCGTTGTCGACAAGAGAACCGCCGCCCGTCTGGATCGAAAGGTTGGAGATCGTCAGCGACGGGCCATCGACATCCGATGCTCCGGCAAGCAACTCGGCCGCAGTGATGATGCGGCTGCCGTCTTCGTCGATGGCGCCGAGATCCAACGCTGTGGCAACCGGCGCGTCATTGACCGGCGTCAGGTCAAGCGAGGCGGTGGAGGAGGCAATCAGCTCTCCGTCGAACGCGGTATAGGCGAAGGTCACTGCGGTGTCGTCATCGGCATCCGGCGTGTAGGTCCAGCTGTCGTCGCCATTGTCGACAAGCGAGCCGCCACCCGTCTGGATCGACAGGTCGGAGATCGTCAGCGACGGGCTGTCGACATCCGATGCCCCGGCAAGCAACTCGGCCGCCGTGATGATGCGGCTGCCATCCTCGTCGATGGCGCCGAGATCCACTGCTGTGGCAACCGGCGTCTCGTTGATGTTCGTCACGGCAATCAAGAGCGTTGCCGCATCGTCCGGCGTCGCGCCCACTGTGTCGTCATCGACCAGCACGCTCACATTGAGCGCCGGGCTGCTCTCGAAGTCCAGGCTCACGCCCGCCTTCAGGTAGAGCTCCGTCCCGACGATCTCGAACAGGCCCGCATCCGCGCCCGACAGCGACAGGGCATTGGTTCCGAGGGTATCGTCCGAGATCACGATATCGGCGACCTTGATGCGGGTACCGGTATCGGTGTCTTCCGCAAGGCTGGCCGTCACATTGTCCAGGGCAACTGTCGGCGCGTCATTGACCGGCGTCAGGTCAAGCGAGGCGGTGGAGGACGCAGACAGGCCGCCGTCGGAGGCTGTGAAGGCGAAGGTCACCGCAGTGTCGTCGTCGGCGGCCGGCGTATAGCTCCAGGTGCCGTCATTGTTGTCGTCAAGCGCCCCGCCGCCCGTCTGGATCGACAGGTCGGTGATCATCAGCGACGGACCGTCGATATCGGATACGCCAGCCAGAAGCTCAGCTGCCGTGATCAAACGGCTGCCATCTTCGTCGATGGCGCCGAGATCCACCGCAGTGGCGACCGGCG
The DNA here is from genome assembly GCF_019492055.1 of Flavimaribacter sediminis. GTDB lineage: Bacteria > Pseudomonadota > Alphaproteobacteria > Rhizobiales > Rhizobiaceae > Flavimaribacter > Flavimaribacter sediminis. Next base: position 472,821 of record NZ_JAICBX010000005.1, read on the forward strand.
CATCGTTGACAGGCGTGAGATCCAGCGACGCGGTAGATGACGCAGTCAACTCTCCGTCTGAAGCCGTATAGGCGAAGGTCACTGCGGTGTCGTCGTCGGCGGCCGGCGTATAGGTCCAGCTGCCGTCGCCATTGTCGACAAGCGAGCCGCCACCCGTCTGGATCGACAGGTCGGAGATCGTCAGCGACGGGCCGTCAACATCTGTCACACCGGCAAGCAATTCTACTGCGGTGATAAGACGGCTGCCGTCCTCATCGATGGCGCCGAGATCAGCCGCAGTGGCAACCGGCGTCTCGTTGATGTTCGTCACGGCAATCAAGAGCGTTGCCGCATCGTCCGGCGTCGCGCCCACTGTGGCGTCATCGACCAGCACGCTCACGTTGAGCGCCGGGCTGCTCTCGAAGTCCAGGCTCACGCCCGCCTTCAGGTAGAGCTCCGTCCCGACGATCTCGAACAGGCCCGCATCCGCGCCCGACAGCGACAGGGCATTGGTTCCGAGGGTATCGTCCGAGATCACGATATCGGCGACCTTGATACGGGTACCGGTATCGGTGTCTTCCGCAAGGCTGGCCGTCACATTGTCCAGGGCAACTGTCGGCGCGTCGTTGACAGACGTCAGGTCAAGCGAGGCGGTCGAGGAGGCAGTCAGCTCTCCATCTGAAGCTGTGAAGGCGAAGGTCACTTCGCTGTCGTCATCGGCGTCCGGCGTGTAGGTCCAGGTTCCGTCATTGTTGTCGACAAGCGAGCCGCCGCCCGTCTGGATCGACAGGTCGGTGATGCTCGTTGCAGGTCCGTCGATATCGGAAACACCGGCAAGCAATTCCGCAGCCGCGATCACCAGGCTGCCGTCCTCATCGATGGCGCCGAGGTCAACTGCAGTGGCGACCGGCGCGTCGTTGACCGGCGTCAGGTCAAGCGAGGCGGTCGAGGAGGCAGTCAGCTCTCCATCCGAAGCCGTAAAGACGAAGGTCACTTCGCTGTCGTCATCTGCGTCCGGCGTGTAGGTCCAGGTGCCGTCATTGTTGTCGACAAGCGCCCCGCCGCCCGTCTGGATCGACAGGTCGGAGATCCCCAGCGACGGGCTGTCGACATCCGATGCCCCGGCAAGTAACTCGGCCGCCGTGATGATGCGGCTGCCATCCTCGTCGATGGCGCCGAGATCCACTGCTGTGGCAACCGGCGTCTCGTTGATGTTCGTCACGGCAATCAAGAGCGTTGCCGCATCGTCCGGCGTCGCGCCCACTGTGGCGTCATCGACCAGCACGCTCACGTTGAGCGCCGGGCTGCTCTCGAAGTCCAGGCTCACGCCCGCCTTCAGGTAGAGCTCCGTCCCGACGATCTCGAACAGGCCCGCATCCAAGCCCGACAGCGACAGGGCATTGGTTCCGAGGATATCGTCCGAGATCACGATATCGGCGACCTTTATGCGGGTACCGGTGTCGGTGTCTTCCGCAAGGCTGGCCGTCACATTTTCCAGGGCAACCGTCGGCGGTTGGTTGCCGCTGTCATCGACGACAACCTCTATGACTTCAAACGATCTGAGCTCGATCCCGAGACTTGCAAAACCTCCTGAAGCGGAACCGGTCTGAACGATCATCGCCTGCAAGGCGGCAAGTTCCGCTTGAAACTCTTCCGATGTAAATGTTGTCTGGCTGACGATCAGGCTTATGGTGTCGCGTCCGTTTCCTCCATCGTACAAATCCAGATTGTCCGGATTGTCGGCCTCGACATGGATAATCGTATCATTGCCGTTGCCAGCCAGGACGATATCGTCACCAGCCCCCGCATTCACTGTGTCGCTACCGTTGCCAGCCAGGACGATATCGTCACCAGCCCCCGCATTCACTGTGTCGCTACCGTTGCCGCTCAGGACGATGTCGTCGCCGTCGCCCGCATCGACCGTGTCACTTCCGTTACCGCTGAGAACGATGTCGTTTCCATCACCGGCGTCGATCGTGTCAGCGCCATTTCCGCTTTCGACGATGTCGTCACCGTCACCGGCATTCACCGTATCTCTGCCATTGCCACTGATGACAATGTCATTGCCATCACCGGCGTCGATCGTATCAGCGCCGTTACCACTCAGAACGATGTCGTTTCCATCACCCGAATTGACGCTGTCATCACCATTACCGGAAAGCACAATGTCATCTTTGTCTGTGCCTTCAGTATCGTCATTCCCATTTGTACCAATCAGAACACCCATAGTAATCTCCAAGGTGACAGGTATTTACAGGGAATATTGAATTGAAAATCCGGTTGTCCTAAAATTTCTGCATCGTAAAACAGGCAAATACTCAAAATATAATCATTAAAAATTCCAAATCTGTTTGTATTTTCCAATTTCCTGGTCGTTAGTCGAAGAATATAGATATCCCCTACCTTGAAAGATTAGTGTGTGTTGTATTTGATAGTCCATGGACGGCGCTATCATTAATATTGGAACTATCTATCAAGCTGACTTATGGATAAAAAACTTCAAGTTTTATTATAATGTTGAAAAATTATTATGTTATTAGAATAGGTAATTTATTTGTTGCTATAACTGCTATGCCTTTGCTTCGTTTCGTAAAACTTACTAACATCATTCGAATTCAGGAGTACCATTCATGACAAAGTTCCATTTCGTTTCTGGGCTTCCCCGCTCCGGGTCCACACTGCTGGCCGCCATCCTCCGCCAGAATCCGCGTTTTCATGCCAGCATGTCGAGCCCTGTCGCATCGCTGTTTGAAGGTATTATCGCCCAGGTTTCCGCCGGCAGCGAACTTTCGACCATGGTGACGCCGGAACAGCGCGCCGCCATTCTCAAAGGGCTTTTCGAAAGCTATTACGGTGATTTGGATCAAGACATCATTTTCGATACGAACCGCGCGTGGACCGCACAGCTACCGGCGCTGATGCATCTCTTTCCCGATGCGCGGCTGATCTGCACGGTCCGTGATGTCGCTTGGGTACTCGACAGCCTCGAGCGCCAATACCGCTCAAATGCTTTTGAAAACACCAGGCTTTTCAACACGCCGATGGAACGAGCGACGGTCTATACCCGTGTCGACGCCCTGGCTTCCTCGAACCGGCTCGTCGGTTTTTCCTACCAGGCGCTTCGTGAAGCGTGTTGGAGCGAGTTCGCCGATCGGCTAGTCATGGTTGACTACGACCTGTTGTCGGCAGCACCAAGCCAGGTCATGCGCCTGCTCTATCAGTTTCTCGATGAACCCGAATTCGCCCACGATTTCAACAATGTCGAGTACGATGCGCCCGAGTTCGACGTACAACTGGGTTTGTCCGGCCTGCATCGCGTGCGTCGCAAAGTCGAACCACGACGTCGTCGTACGATCCTGCCACCCGACCTGTTCGAACGTTACGCCAATATGTCATTTTGGCGCGACCTGAAGAATTCCAGCGCTTTTCGCATCACGACACAACCTCAGGATGCTGCATCCGATGACGAAAGCAGCGACGTCGCGAAGGAAGGTTGCGACGATGAAGAAGTCGAAGCGAACGACGTCTAGGCGACGCGAGATTTCGCAGCCGAAGACGTAGAAGCGGCAAATCGCGATAGCGACACCAGAATGGCGCGTACGACGGGCAAGAAGGGTCGCCGTCGAAAATAACTTTTCAGAACCTGACCGCGAGCTTTGCCGCCCCCCCGTAGCTTGTGATGCTGTCGGAGAACTGACCGAAGCCTTCGGCCGACAGCGCCAGCCTGTCGGTCGCCAGAACCTCGAAGCCCGCCGTCACGTCGAAATACGTTTTGTCGAACTCGCTGCCGATCGTGAACGGCGCAATGCCCGAAGGCGTGTCCGAGAAGGAGGCCGTCGTCGAAGGCGCTGCATCGCCCAGAAACTGCGTCAGACCGACGGAAACGCTCGGTCGGAACAGAACCCCGTTTGCAGCCGCAATCTCCCCCCCGATCTCGATCGAAGGCTGGATGCTGTAGTAGGTCTGCGCATTGTCGTTGATCGTCAGGCTTGCCCCGCCGGCGCCTGACTCTGTGAACCCGTTCATGTTCACATGGTCGAAACCGATGTCGACACGCGGCTTCAGATACCAGTCGCCGCGCACGAAGGCGTGCGAGGCGCTGATCTGGCCGGAGAACGTCCACAGCGTCTCGTTGCCCTGGGCAAAGTCGGAGGAATAGAGATACCGGGTGATGTCGAAGTCGCCATAGCCGCCCGTCAGCGAGGCCGACAGGAGCGTGTTGCCCATCGTGTGCTTGGCCACGACACCGCCCTGGTAGTAATGGCCGTCGCTGTCGGCAATGTCGTCCACCGAGAGTGACTGCGTTCCGATGCTGAAGCCGGTTCCAATGAACCAGTCGTCCTGGAGGGCGAACTGGCCGCCGCCCTCGAACTGCCAGGCGGTCTGTGTGAACGGCCGGTTGGCCGAACTCGACGACCGCTCCATACCAGAGCCGCCGGCCCGCATCCAGGCGCACTGGTCCTCGTCGATGAAGCGGTAGACCCCGTCCCGCACGCTGCAGCTCAGCAGCGCGTCGGAGAAGCGCTGGGCCGAGAACAGCGAGGTCAGCTGGATGTCGGACGCGATCTGCGAGGCGAAGGTGTCGAGCGCGTCGATATAGTCGTCTTCGTCGACGATTTTGAGCAGGGTTGTCAGCTCTTCGCCAAGCCCGCCCTCGCCGCTTTCCAGAACCTGCTGCAGATGGCCGGCAACCGAAGACTGGTTGTTGCTCGCCGAACCCAGAAGAACGGAGTCTGTCATATCTACCGACCAGTCGAGCCAGACATAATAACCGTTGTTGTGATCGAGCGAAAAATCCATTGCCGCCGTATCGCCAACCGTCAGACCAGAGTCTTCCATGAGGCCAACATCGGATTGCACAATCAGCGCGCTACCGCTGGACGAGGGCGATGAAACCACATTGACGCTAACGGCGCCGTCTAGTAGAGCGTTCGTCGTCTTCAACACCAACCGATCAGCCGATTTGCCGTTCAAATCGACCATATAGGTCCCGTCGCTGCCTTGGGTGAAAACACCCGTTATTGTGGTTTCCTGCACCGAACCAAAACCGCCCGGGGATAGGGCCCCATTATTAACGAGCGAGCCGTCCGAGCCGACATCAAAGGTCGAGCCGACCTCAAGAATGCCTCCAATGCTGTTTGTAAAAGAATTGGTGTGACCGGTTGCGAAATCGACAGCGCCGCTGAATATTCCGTTGTTGACTACAGATAGAGCGGCGCCGGAGGCCTTGAGCGCGTAGATCGAAGAATTCGCCAAATCGTCGGTGATGATCACGCCGTCATTGGTCAAAGTATTGTTGCTCCCACTTACTATGCTAATCGCAGCGGTTGCATCATCTAAGGCGGAGATAATGGTGTCGGAGTCAACCGTGATATCGATCACTCCATTACCAGATCCTCCAGTGCTCTTGGCGTAAAGGCCGACGGCATTGCTACCTGTCACGGTGACATCAGCGCCAACCGTCAGTGTCACGCTACCAGCCGTATTTCCCCTGTCGCCGCTGCCCGCGCTACCGGCGTTGCTAACCGCCGCAATGCCATAGGCGTCATCGCCCATCACCTCGATCTTGCCACCGCCGATATCAAGGGTGATCCAATCTGCATTGCCACCAGAGCCGCCAGAGCTGGAATCGCCGCCAGCGCCGCCTTGGCTAAACGCAAATATTCCGTGGGAGCCTTCGCCGGAAGTCGTCACGGTAGCCGAGGTAATCGACACATCTATCGTGCCGGCGGCGCCGCCGACCCCGTCGTTGGCCGCCCCTGTCCCGCCGTCGCCGCCAAGGCTGGCTAGATATATGCCATAGTTATTGACGCCCGAGGTCGTCGCATCGACCGTCGTCAACCTGCCGGTAACCTTATCTCCATCTCCACCGGCCCCGCCGACGCCGTCACCATAATCTCCGCCTGATCCTCCGTCGCCGCCGTCGCCGCCCTGGCTAAGCAGGGAGAGTGCGCCCATAGAACCGCCGGTCCCACTCATCATAACCGAGATTGAGGAAGTTGAATCCATCAGGGCGGAAACTGCCCCGGCATCACCGCCGAACCCACCATTGGCTCCAGTGTCAGGGACGCTTATCCAATCACCATCTTTAGATCCCTCACTCCCGCCATCCCCCCCCATAGAAGAGACAAAAATTCCGATGGCTGCGTCAGCAGATAAGGAGACAGAGAGCTTAGAACCTGTCAAATTTATCTCGGAGGACGAACTGCCGCCACCGTCACCTCCGTTACCCCAACCAGGATGTTTGCCATAATCATTGCTATATGAATCGTTTCCATTGCCGCCATCACCTCCAGTACCGGAAACGTGAACGCCATGGATAGCTTCTGCGTTGTCGTCCGTAATCAAAACAGTAGCATTTGTAATTTGGAACGTAGCGAACGAGGCATCACCGCCGGCGCCTCCCTCGCCGTAACCATTCGCGGGTGAGTTTCTCACTTTGTTCAACTCATCCACGGCCTTTGCCAACCCTCCTTTACCGCCGTCACCACCCATGCTGAGTACTTCGATGCCTGCGCCACTGAAATTCGTGACCGAAATATCAGTATCGATCACGGTCACCGATGCATTTCGAGCTAGACCGCCAACGCCACCTGCGCCTGAATATGAACTGCAGGCAGAGTAAACTGCGTTACATCGTGATTCGCCACCCTTGCCGCCTTCGCCGCCCGTACTCGTAACACTGATGCCGGTTGTCACACCTGAAATATCGACTCCGTAACTGCCATCGAGATTGGAAAGATCGCTGAGCGCTAACGCAGCGATGCCGGCATTGCCGCCTATCCCGCCCGCCGCCCCATAGAGAGCGGAGTCATTTGAACTGGAGCCGGTGTATTCAGCTTCACCGCCCTTGCCGCCGGCGCCGCCCGTGCTCGATACTTTAATGCCTATGTCCCCTTCGCTCTGGCTGATGAAGCCGCCCGACATCGAAAACGTCGCTGTTCGACCTTGCCCCCCGATTCCGGCGTCTCCACCAGTCGCGTGTCTTCCGCTGACAGTCTCGCCTTCGTAGCCATCACCACCCGTCGAGGTTACAACGACGCTTGAACCTGTCGAAATTGTAATGCCGTAAGATTCGCTGCCGTTCGCACCGTCAAATGTCACGGTAGCGGAGGATCCATCCGAACCATCCTCCCCATCAGTCGTACCATCGGTTCCATCGCCTGTGAGGGAAAGAGGTGTGCCGAACGAACCGCGGACATCGCCTGTCAGATCCTCGACAATGATCTTGTAGACATCGTCGTCATCGGAATATTCGATCGGGCCGAGATCACTGCCGACGCAGGTCACCGTCGTGCCGTCCTGCGTGCAGGCCGCCCATGCGATACTCGACATCATTGCCAGAACCGCAGTCGCAGCAAAACCGATTGAAACTGCCGCAATCGCCTTCATCAAATCTGATTTTGACTTGATCATCACGATCCCGGATTTCCCCTCAGCTGGTTGCACCTAGAACCTGACCGCGAGCTTTGCGGAGCCGCCGTAGCTGGTGATGCTGTCGGAGAACTGGCCGAAGCCTTCAGCGGTTACCGAAAGGCGCTCCGTCGCAAGAACCTCGAAACCGGCCGTCACGTCGAAATACGTCGTGTCGAATTCGCTTGCGGTCGTGAACGGCGCAATGCCGGCCGGCGTGTCGGCAAACGAGGCCGATGTCGCCGGCGCTGCATCGCCCAGGAACTGCGTCAGCCCGACGGAAACGCTCGGGCGGAACAGAACCCCGTTTGCAGCCGCAATCTCACCCCCGATCTCGATCGCAGGCTGGATGCTGTAGTACGTCTGCGCATTGTCATCGATCGTCAGGCTGGCGCCGCCGGCCCCGGCTTCGGTGAACCCGTTCATGTTCACATGGTCAAAGCCAATGTCGACCCGCGGCTTCAGGTACCAGTCGCCGCGCACGAAGGCGTGCGAGGCGCTGATCTGGCCGGAGATCGTCCACAGCGTCTCGTTGCCTTGGGCAAAGTCGGAGGAATAGAGGTACCGGGTGATGTCGAAGTCGCCATAGCCCCCCGTCAGCGAGGCCGACAGGAGCGTGTTGCCCATCGTGTGCTTGGCCACGACGCCGCCCTGGTAGAAGTTACCGTCGCTGTCGGCGATATCGTCCACCGAGAGTGACTGCGTTCCGATGCTGAAGCCGGTTCCAATGAACCAGTTGTCCTGAAGGGCAAACTGGCCGCCGCCCTCGAACTGCCAGGCGGTCTGGTCGAAAGGCCGGTTGGTATTGCTCGAAGACCGCTCCATGCCGGAGCCGCCGGCCCGCATCCAGGCGCACTGGTCTTCGTCGATGAAGCGGTAGACTCCGTCCCGCACGCTGCAGCTCAACAGCGCGTCGGAGAAGCGCTGGGCCGAGAACAGCGAGGTCAGCTGGATGTCGGAGGCGATCTGCGAGGCGAAGGTATCGAGGGCCGCGACATACTCGTCCTCGTCGACGATGTTGAGAAGCGTCGCAAGCTCCTTGCCGAGCCCGCCGTTCTCCAGGACATTCTGAAGGTGAGTGGCAGTCTCCCTCTGATTGTCACTCGCCGACCCCAGAAGATCGGAATCGTCCAGCGTAAGATTCCAGGACAATGTAATCGTGTCCGAGGACGAGCCTGTCGTGATCGTGTAGCTTGCAGCCGCCGCATTGTTGACCGTCAAATCGGAATAGATATCACCATCGGAAGACGAAGCGATCGTGGAAGACCCGGAGGAATCCGACGCCGTTGTCACGTTGACGCTCACCGATCCTTCCAGAACAGCACCGGCCTTTTCAAAGACGAGTTCGTCCGTCGACGTACCGTCAAGATCGATCAGCAAAATCCCGGTGTTTGTCTGGGTGACCGAGCCAGTGATGGTGCTGGTCAAAATTGAACCCTCACCACCCGGAGATATGGTCGCGATGTTGATCAGTTTGCCGTCGTCGCCCAGATCGAAAGATGCTCCGAGGTTCAGCGTGGCGCCGCTGTTGTTGGTGAACGTGCTGACGTAATCGTCGTCCAGATCGACCGAGCCGCTGAAGATACCGTTGTTGGTCACTGCGACGCCACCATCCACCGACCTGAGCGCGAGTATCGTCGTGCTCGACAGGTCGCTCGCAGCAATCGCTCCATTGTTGGTCAGCGTATTGTCGTCGCCGCGATCGAAATAGACCGCCACCGACTCCTCACCGGACGCTGTCACCGTGCCGCCACTGTCAATCGTCACGCCGAGATCGCCATTGTCATCGCCGTAGCTGCTTACATAAATGCCGGCGCCGAACTCGCCGGAGGCAGTGATGTCGGCGCCCGTCTCCACCGTGACGTCATCGGCCGTGCCGGTGGATCCGCTGCCGCCGGAAAGAGATTCGCTGATTGCGTAGATGCCGATCGCATTATCGCCACTGACGTCGATGGTGCCGTCATCCACCTGCAGCTTAACGATGCCGGCGTCGCCGCCATCGCCATCGCTGGTCGAATCGCCGCCTATGCCGCCGTAGCTCACAGCAAAGATTCCGGATGCGTTCTCGCCTGTCGTTGTGATGGCGACGTCGCTGAGCGAGACATCGATCTCACCGCCGGCGCCACCGTCGCCGTCGGCCTCGTATCCGGTTCCACCCCGGCCGCCGCTGCTTTCGAAAAGCAGACCGTAAGCATCTTCGCCGGACGTCGTCGCCGTGACCGTACCGGCAAAGGTCGCCTTTATCTCGCCGCCATCACCACCGGTCCCACCAGTGCTCGTATCGCCATAGAATTCGTCGGACGCACCGTCGCCCCCGGCGCCGCCACTGCTGATCAGACTCAGCGCACCCGTTATGATGGCGTCCCCACTTGTCGAAACGGTCAGAGTCGAGTCGGAATCCATCTCAACCAGAACCATGCCGCCATCGCCGCCATCGCCGCCGTTGGCCGTCGTGTCGACGCGGTTGCTGGAGGTATATTTCCAATAGCTGGAGTTGTTTGCTTCGTTAGCCGTGCCGATGGTGCCCCCGGCGCCGCCGGACGATTCGATCAGGATGGCGACAGCGTCATCCGTACTCACCGAGACCATGAGATCTGATGACATCAGGCTTAATGACGCTTCACTGCCGACGCCGCCATTGCCGCCGTTCCCGAAGCCTGGATAACAATCACTGCAAGTATTGCTCGCTTCGAGGTCATTGCCGTCGCCGCCAGCGCCACCGCCACTCTGTACGACTATGCCGTATGATGCGCTGCTGTCACCGGTTATGGTGGTGACACTGTTTTCGAGCGTCAACGTCGCGGCGCCGCCATCTCCGCCGTCCCCTCCGCGACCGTAATCGCCATCATTTGCGCCCCAGACCGAATAATGGAATTTTCCGAGCCCCCCCTTGCCTCCATCGCCCCCTGTGCTCGTGACGGTAATCCCGGTTTCGCTGAAATCGGTGATCGAAACGTCGGTGTCTGAAACGCCCAGCGCCGCCGGCCCGCCGGCGCCGCCAGCGCCGCCCTCGCCCGAATAGGTCCCGCAAGTGTAGTCGACCGCGGTAGTCGTCTTGTAACTGTTTTGACAGAACGCCTCACCACCCATACCGCCATCGCCGCCGATGCTGGAAATTGCGAAGCCGATGGTGATGTTTTCGATGCTGTTTTCCACGGCGGCGATCGTGAAGCCGGCACTTCCGTCCGGATTGCTCAGACCATCGAGGACTGCAGTCGCCGATCCTCCGTCACCGCCGATTCCTCCAATACCTGATATGATGTAGGTGTCGCCCTCTTTGTCTCCCTGTTCGGCCTCACCACCTTGACCGCCAGTTCCTCCCTCCGAGGAAAGTGCGATACCGTCAACCCCGACCGTCTGGTAGACAAATCCGCTCGTCATATCGAGTGACACATCGCCGCCCGTACCGCCGCCGCCGCCAGTGTCCGCAGCGGTAGTCGTGTCCTTGACCTCATCCGCGGCAGCACCGTCGCCACCCGACGCATGAATGTCGAAACCGTGCTGCGTCATGCCGTAAAGTCCGTAGTCGCCGCCATCGAATGTGACGGAGAGATCGCTGCTGTCGTCACCGTCATCGCCCGTTTCGCTAGCATCGCTGGCGTTGTCGGTCAGCTTGACGCCCGATCCGGAAACAAGGGCGAAATCGCTGGTCAGGTCCTCGACAATGACGGTGTCGATACCGCTGTCGGTGCCGTAGTCAACCACCGAATCCAGGTCGCCGGTGCAGGTCGCAGTCGTATCGCTCTTCGAACAGGAGGCAGACGCCGGGCCTGCGGATAGCAACAGGAGCCCGAAAACGCCAACACCGGCTGATGTCCACGGACAAGCTGTCCTCAGAACTGATTTTGACTTGATTATCATCCCGGATTTCCCCTCTACTCTTGTCGTCCCTAGAACCGGATTGCGAGCTTGGCGGAGCCGCCATAGCTTGTGATGCTGTCGGAGAACTGACCGAAGCCTTCGGCCGACAGGCTGAGACGATCCGTCGCCAGAACCTCCAGCCCCGCCGTCACGTCGAAATACGTGGTGTCGAACTCGCTGCCGATCGTGAACGGCGCAATGCCCGCCGGCGTATCCGAGAAAGAAGCCGTCGTCGAAGGCGCTGCATCGCCCAGAAACTGCGTCAGACCGACGGAAACGCTCGGTCGGACCAGAACCCCGTTCGCAGCCGCAATCTCACCCCCGATCTCGATCGAAGGCTGGATGCTGTAGTAGGTCTGCGCATTGTCGTTGATTGTGAGGCTTGCCCCGCCGGCCCCGGTTTCGGTGAACCCGTTCATGTTCACATGGTCAAAGCCAATGTCGACGCGCGGCTTCAGATACCAGCCGCCACGCACGAATGCGTGCGAGGCGCTGATCTGGCCCGACAGCGTCCACAACGTTTCGTTGCCCTGAGCAAAGTCGGAGGAATAGAGATACCGGGTGATATCGAAGTCGCCATAGCCGCCCGTCAGCGAAGCCGACAGGAGCGTGTTGCCCATCGTGTGCTTGGCCACGACACCGCCCTGGTAGAAGTTACCGTCGCTGTCGGCAATGTCATCCACACTCAGGGACTGCGTTCCGATGCTGAAGCCGGTTCCAATGAACCAGTTGTCGTGAAGGGCGAACTGGCCGCCGCCCTCGAACTGCCAGGCGGTCTGGTCGAAAGGCCGGTTGGTATTGCTCGAAGACCGCTCCATGCCGGAGCCGCCGGCCCGCATCCAGGCGCACTGATCCTCGTCGATGAAGCGGTAGACCCCGTCACCCACGCTGCAGCTCAGCAGCGCATCCGAGAAGCGCTGGGCCGAGAACAGCGAGGTCAGCTGGATGTCGGAGGCGATCTGCGAGGCGAAGGTGTCGAGGGCTGCGACATACTCGTCCTCGTCGACGATGTTGAGCAGGGTCGTCAGCTCCTTGCCAAGCCCGCCGTTCTCCAGCACATTCTGAAGGTGGCCCGCAACCGCCGACTGGTTGCGGCTCGCCGATCCCAGCAGATCGCTGTCGTCCAAAGAAAAGTACCAAGTCAGCGTGACCTCGTCGACGGTTCCCGTGGTCACTGTGTAACTGGCCGTCGCTGTATTGGTCGCCGCAAGGCCCGACGTGATGCTTCCGTCCGATGCCTCGGCAATCACCGAAGACCCGTCCGCTTCCGACGCCGAGATGATATTGACGGCAACCGAACCGTCAAGCGTTACGTCTCCGGTCTCGAAGATCAGCAGGTCGGTCGACTTGCCGTCCAGATCGAGCAGATACGTCCCGTCGCTGCCTTGTGTGAAATTGCCCTTGATCCCGGTTGCCAGTAGCAGTCCCGTATCGCCGGGCGAGATAGTGCCATTGTTGGTGATCGTGCCGCCATTGCCCAGCACGAATTCGGAATTCATGATCAGCGTGGCACCGGTGCTGTTGGTAAAGCTGTTCGTATAGTCGGTATCGAAGTCGACCGCGCCGCTGAATGTGCCGTTGTTGGTGACCGACAGGGCGCCGCCGGACGAGGTCACGGCGTAGATCGACTGGCTCGCCAGATCGTCTGTGGTGATGGTCCCGTCATTGGTCAGCGTGTTGCTGTCGCCATTTACGAAGCTGACCGCGGCGGTCGCATAGTCCGAAGCCGTGATCGTGGCGCCCGAGTAAACCGTGACGTCGATCGTACCGCTGGTCGTCCTGCCGGTGCTTTCCGCATAGAGACCGACGCCGCCGCTGCCCGAGACCGTGACATCGGCCCCCACGTTCAATGTCACATCGCCGGCCGTCTCGCCCAATTTGCCGCTGCCCGCACTGCCGGCGCTCGAAACCGCAGCAATGCCATAGGCGCTGTCTCCAGTCACCTCGACCGTGCCGTCGGTGACGGTCAGCTTGACCCAGTCGGCGTCGCCGCCGTCGCCGTCACTGCTTGAGTCGCCGCCCGCACCGCCCTGGCTCAGCGCATAGATGCCGTGCGAGCCGTCGCCGCCCGTCTGAACGGTGACCGAGGAAAAGGAGACATCGATGGTGCTGCTGTCACCGCCAGAGCCATCGCCACCCGCCCCCGTGCCGCCATCGCCGCCCAGGCTCGCCAGATAGATACCGAAGGCATCATCGCCGGACGTCGTTGCAGAAACCGTCGTCATGGCGCCGGACACATCGCCGCCAGAGCCGCCCATACCGCCAATGCCAGCGCCTTTATAGTCGTCATCAGACGTAGGGTCTTTACCGTCTTCATAGTCTTCACCCGAACCGCCGTCGCCACCGCCGCCACCGGCCCCCATCAAGGTGAACGCACCCATCGAGCCGCCTGCTCCAGTGGTTGTCGCATCGATCGATGAAGTGGAATCCATCGTCGCTAAAACCGACGCCCCGTCTCCGCCCGCCCCGCCATCAGCGCCTTCAAAAGGCAAATTTTTAAAGCTTCCATCCAACTTGCCTTCGCTCCCGCCTTCGCCGCCGGTTGACGAGATCAGGATGCCGACGGCATCATCGGCCGAAAGGGAAACCGAGACAGTAGAGCTTGTTAGCGTCAACGACGCATCGCTCGCCGCGCCGCCGTCGCCGCCATCAGCCCAGCCGGTCTGGAAACCGGGATACAGGCCGTTGGAGTAAGATTCATTGCCTTCTCCTCCGGTACCGCCTGTGCTGGAGACTGCGAGGCCCAAGAGCGCAGTTTCGCTGTTGTCGGCGACGCTGATCTCGCTGTCTGTCAGTTCGAGTGAAGCAGAGCCCGCATCGCCGCCCGCGCCGCCGAATCCGTAACCGTTCGTTGGGGTGTTCCCGACATAGGAATCGGCCCATATGGCCTTTGCGAGACCACCGTCTCCACCGTTCCCGCCTGTACTGAGAACCTCGATACCGACGCTGCTGAGATCCGAGATCGAAATGTCCGTATCGGTGATGGTCGCGCCCGAATCATCGGCCGCTCCACCTGCGCCCCCTGCTCCGGAATAAGCTCCACACGTCGAAAATTCTCCATCGCAACGAGCCTCTCCGCCCATGCCTCCTGCGCCGCCCGTACTGGTTACGCTGATGCCTGTTGCGATACCGGAGACAACGATCCCGTCGCTACCGTCAGGATTGGAAAGGTCACTGATCGTCAGAGTCGCCGTATTGGCATCATTGCCGGATCCGCCGGCGCCCCCATAGAGATCTGAATCGTCGTTGCTGGTCCCTGTATACCCGGCTTCACCACCCTTGCCCCCGGCTCCGCCTGTGCTCGACACCGCGATACCACTATCGCCCTCCGTCTGAGTGATGAAGCCTCCGTTCATCGTAAAGACGGAGGCGCCGCCGGTTGCACCGTCGCCGCCATCCCCACCGGTCTCGTGACGCCCGCTCTTGGACTCTCCCGTTGCCCCTTCGCCGCCCGCAGACGTAACGGTCACGCTGACCGATGTGGCATCCGTTATGCCCCAGGTTTCGCTGCCGTTCGTTCCGTCGAAACTCACTGTCGCTGGAAGGGCAGCCTCTCCGTCATCCCCGTCGGATGAACCATCGTCTCCTGTTTCGACGAGCGAAACCGCCGTCCCGTCCGAACCGCTGACATCGCCGGTCAGATCCTCGATGATGAGCTCGTCGACAGCGTCAGATTCCGTATAGCTGATCGGGCCGAGATCGCTGCCGGTGCATGTAATCGTCGTGCCGTCCTGCGTGCAGGCTGCCGAGGCCGAAGCGGACCATAGGGATACAGCTGAAAATATCGCGATTCCGCATGCAAGCCTTGGCGAAGGATGCGGTTTACGGATCCCTTTTGCCCAATACCTCATCACTGCTTTCCCTTCTCTCACTTTATCCCCTAGAACCGGATTGCGAGCTTGGCGGAGCCGCCATAGCTTGTGATGCTGTCGGAGAACTGACCGAAGCCTTCGGCCGACAGGCTGAGACGATCCGTCGCCAGAACCTCCAGCCCCGCCGTCACGTCGAAATACGTGGTGTCGAACTCGCTGCCGATCGTGAACGGCGCAATGCCCGCCGGCGTATCCGAGAAAGAAGCCGTCGTCGAAGGCGCTGCATCGCCCAGAAACTGCGTCAGACCGACGGAAACGCTCGGTCGGACCAGAACCCCGTTCGCAGCCGCAATCTCACCCCCGATCTCGATCGAAGGCTGGATGCTGTAGTAGGTCTGCGCATTGTCGTTGATTGTGAGGCTTGCCCCGCCGGCCCCGGTTTCGGTGAACCCGTTCATGTTCACATGGTCAAAGCCAATGTCGACGCGCGGCTTCAGATACCAGCCGCCACGCACGAATGCGTGCGAGGCGCTGATCTGGCCCGACAGCGTCCACAACGTTTCGTTGCCCTGAGCAAAGTCGGAGGAATAGAGATACCGGGTGATATCGAAGTCGCCATAGCCGCCCGTCAGCGAAGCCGACAGGAGCGTGTTGCCCATCGTGTGCTTGGCCACGACACCGCCCTGGTAGAAGTTACCGTCGCTGTCGGCAATGTCATCCACACTCAGGGACTGCGTTCCGATGCTGAAGCCGGTTCCAATGAACCAGTTGTCGTGAAGGGCGAACTGGCCGCCGCCCTCGAACTGCCAGGCGGTCTGGTCGAAAGGCCGGTTGGTATTGCTCGAAGACCGCTCCATGCCGGAGCCGCCGGCCCGCATCCAGGCGCACTGATCCTCGTCGATGAAGCGGTAGACCCCGTCACCCACGCTGCAGCTCAGCAGCGCATCCGAGAAGCGCTGGGCCGAGAACAGCGAGGTCAGCTGGATGTCGGAGGCGATCTGCGAGGCGAAGGTGTCGAGGGCTGCGACATACTCGTCCTCGTCGACGATGTTGAGAAGCGTCGCAAGCTCCTTGCCGAGCCCGCCGTTCTCCAGGACATTCTGAAGGTGGCCCGCAACCGCCGACTGGTTGCCGTTGGCCGATCCCAGAAGGTCCTCGTCGGCAGCGTCGATATCCCAGCTCAGCTTTACCGTGCCCAAATCCGAACTCACGATCGAATAGTCGGACGCCGCCGTACCGCTGACGGAGAGGCTTGAACCGATATCGTCGGTCGAGGTGGACGTAACAATGGTGGACGTGCCGGTCGAGTCGGCGACCGAGATCAGATTAACGCTTGCGGATCCGTCGAGCAGGACCACGCCCGACGGCAGATCGATCAGGTCGGTCGAGGCGCCGTCGAGGTCGACCAGATAGACGCCGGTGCTCGACTGCTCGACCGCGCCGGTAATCGTACTCGTCAGCACCGACCCCGAACCGCCCGGCGACAGGGTGCCCTCATTGAGAAGGTATGCATCGTCGT
>NZ_JAICBX010000006.1 GCF_019492055.1 Flavimaribacter sediminis
TCAGAAACGCACCATCGAAGAGACATGGCGTCATGTGGGAAGTCTCATCGAGACAATCGCACCCGGCGAATTTGAAAACTATCTCAAAAATGCAGGCTACGCTTCAATCAAAACCTGACGTGCTCTAATACGAGAGCAAGCCCGCGCGTTCCAGAACGCCGTCAAGGCGTTTCTCTAGTTCGGGCGTCAACGGCGCCATCGGCAGATGATGTTCGTTGCGGGAAATGACGTTCGCGACGGAAATCATCGCGCCGGATACGCCCAGCGCCAGCATCGCCAGCGTCGGCGGTTCCATCCCCGAGAAGATTTTCATGTCAGGAAAGCGGTTGAAGATCGCTGTCACCAGACCCGTCGATTCATCGGTGTTTTTCAATCCGGCGAAGTTCGGCGCATGGTCCCTGATCGCCGCGATCGTATCGACAGTGAGCCGTACGCCAGCGCGACCCGGAATGTGATAGATCATGACAGGCAGCTCCGTGCGCGCCATCACATCAAGGAAATAGTCCACCATCGCCCGCTCCGGCGGCTTGCAGTAGAACGGCGTCACGATGACAATAACGTCGGGCTGAAGATCATTGTATCATCGGATCATCTCGACGGTCTGGGCATGCGATTCCGAGGCGGTCCCAACGCATACCGGAACCCGGCCGTCGGATACTTCGACGGCGACGCTCGCCAACCGACACCTTTCCTCCGTAGTCAGTGTCGTGGGCTCGCCGATGGTGGCGTTCGTCAAAAGACCATTTGCGCCGTTCTCGATCTGCCATTCGCAGAGCCTGGCGTAATCCTCATAGTCGACTTCGCCGTTCCTGAAGGGAACAACAAGCGGCGTAAAGGATCCTCGCAAAAAGTCGAGATTGTCATGGGCCATTGTCACGCCTCCATCGCAGATTGGCGTCACCCTATCACAGCCTGCAATTATTACGTGCAATTTACATTCAAAGATATTCCGGCCGAGAGGACACACGCCCCATGACCAGCTTGATTTATCGCGAGAGCACGCCTGCCTTGCGCAGTTCCGCGATCTCCTCGTCCGAGTAACCGAGATCCGCGAGTATCGCATCGGCATGAACGCCAAGTTCCGGCGGCGGCCCGTCCGGAGTCTCTTCGACATCCATGAATTTCACCGGCTGCGGAACTGATCGCAATCGACCCTCGAGACCGTCTGTCGGTCGGAAGAAATCCACGGCCTGCAGGTGCTCGTCGTGCATCAGGTCCTGCATCGTATTGACGACGGCGTGCGGAATATCGAGCCTCGAGAAAGTGTCGACCCATTCGGCCGTCGTTCGGCTTGGCAACGCCTTTACAAGCACTCCGTACAACGTTTCCGAATTGGCGTTGCGGCCTGCAGCCGTCGCAAACCACGTCTCCTTCATCACCGCCTCTTCTCCGATGTCGGCGAGTGTCTTTTCCCAATGCGCGCCGCTGTACGGCATGACGGCAAGCCATCCATCGGCGGTTTTGTAGGGTCTGCGGTTGGGATTGAGAAGCCGGACGTAGCCGGGCCTGGCGTCTTCATTGAAACTGGCGCCGTCGAGATGCTCGTTGAGCAGAAAAGCGGTGATCGCTTCGAACATCGGCACTTCCACGGCGCAGGCTTCGCCGGAGCGCTCGCGGTGCATCAAGGCCGCCAGAATGGAATATACGACATGTAGCGCCGCGACCTTGTCGGCCATGATCGTCGGCGCGTATTGCGGCTCCCGGCCCATTTCCAGAGGAAGGGCTGCGACGCCGGACACAGCCTGGATCACGTCGTCATAGGCCGCCCTGCCGGCGTAAGGACCGTCGCTTCCGAAGCCGACCGCCGCGCAGTGAATGATCTTCTCATTCGCCGCGCGCGCCGCATTCAGGGAAAGGCCGAGACGGTCGGCGGCTTTCGGACGCATATTGTGCAGCAGCACGTCCGAGCGCTTCATAAGTCGCTTCAGAACCGCCTGGCCTTCCGGTTTGCGCAGATCGACTGCTATGCTCTTCTTGTTGCGATTGTTGTTGGCGAACAGCGCGCCCATGCCGCTCGGGCCAACAGTGCCGGAATAGCGCGCGAGATCGCCGTCGAGAGGTTCGAGCTTGATGACTTCAGCGCCGAGATCGGCCAGAATTTGTCCCGCCAGAGGACCCATCACGATTGTCGTTATTTCGAGGATGCAAATCCCATCCAACAGTTTTTTCATTCAAAATCTCCAGCCGGCGACGAACCTTCAAGCCGCTAGCGGAGTAAATGTCAATTCCGGGTATCCGAACGCCTGCGGGCCGACCACTTCAAGGGCCCTGTCGGATTTCATCAGCGGGTGGGCCGGCATGCCGATAACAGCAACCCGCTGACCGAAGCGCAGCATCTCCGTTGTGATCGGCTCCCCCGTATCGATCTCGAGATTCATGATGAGGTCAGGCACCATGATCGCCGGTTCTCCATCGATCCAGAGCACCAGGTTTTCGTTCTGAATCGCGATTCGCGCTTCCGATCCCGACCATTGATCGAACCCGGACAGCAGGGCGTGTCCGCGGGCGAACCCGCCAGTCAACTCGCGTCTGACATCGGTAATTTTGCCCGTGAAGAATATCCGGCCGGCCGTCAAGTCGACGACACGCTCGATCACATTCAGCCGTTTTTGACGCGCGTCGAGCACCGTTTCTCCGATCTTCAGGGCAAGAGTCACCGTATCCGGCACGGCCGTTATGCGAACGACCTCCATGGAAAGCGGCGCTCCTGCGGCGCCCGCTCCGCCGCCCATATCCACGGCGACCGTTCGCGCGAAACGCTCCAGCCATCGGGAATCCTGCAGTTCCCTCAAGAGCACCACGTTTCCCTTGTCGTCCGCAAGCGCAGTCAGCGACGCCTGCGGTCCGTAGATGGAGAACGTTGTCATCTGCACTTCGGGAAAGGCCCTGCCCATCCCGTCGCCGTCAATCACCGGCAGACCGGCCTTGGCCGCCGTGATGATGGGAGCCATGGCGTTTGCGCCGCCGATTTCCGCCGCGATCAGCGCTGACATCCTTACGCCGGCCGCTTCCTCGATAGCGCGAAGAGCCCTGAAGCATTCGCCGCCTTCGGACAGCTTTTCGATCCCCACCACCGGCGCGCCGATGCTGCCCACACGCCCGACCCATGCATCGTCCGGCAGTTCGTCGAGCGACGCGATTTCCACTTTGGCGCCGCCGCGGATCATCTCCCGGGCGCGCAGCATCCCGATATAGGGATTGCCGCCTCCGCCGGTGCCAAGCAGGGCTGCGCCGATCGAGAGAGGCTGCAAATCGGATTCCTTCAGACAATACATCATCGTGAAGTCACCACATGGATTTCGCGTAGCCATCCGCCAGATTGGCGTCCAGTTCCTCGCCGCTCTGGGCAAGCGCAAGCTGGTCGCGCATGATCTGCCCAAGCGTCGGCAGTTCGGTCCGGTTCGGCCAGGTCTCGGGCTGCCAGAGCTGCGAACGCATGAACGCCTTGGCGCAGTGCATGTAGACGGCCTTGATCTCGACAACCATGACCGCCAGCGCCGGACGGCCGTCCACCGCGAACTCCTGGCGCAAGTCATCATCCGTGGTAAGCCGGGCGATACCGTTGATTCGCAGCGTTTCATTCATCCCGGGAATGAGGAAAAGCAGCCCGACGGCCGGGTTTTGAATGATGTTTTCCCAGGTGTCTAGACGATTGTTTCCCGGCCGGTCCGGAATGGCTATAGTGGTGTCGTCCAGAACTTTGACGAAACCCGGCTTGTCGCCTTTCGGCGTCGCGTCGGCGTTGCCTACCGCGTCCTGTGAGCCGATCACCACGAACGGACAACGAGAAAGGAAACCCTTTGCGTGCTGTTCAAGCTTTTTCAGTTCCTTGAGCACAGCGCCGCCTTTTGCTTCGCGATACACCGTCCTCAATTCTTCCCGTGTCTCGATAAATTTCATTGTTCCAACCTTTCGAAGCTTGTATTGCTCCCCACCGGCAACCTGTCCGAGGTGAGGACTTCCCCGTCAACCAGCGGCAGCGCCGGACGCATCGCCTCCTCTTCGGCCGACATCACGGGAACTGATGCAAGCAAAAGTTTTGTGTAGTCGTGACTGGGTTTTTCAAACACATCGGCGGTCGCCCCCGCTTCCACGATCCGGCCTAGATAAAGCACACCTACGTCCTGAGCGAAATTGCGCATGAGGCTCAAATCGTGGGAAATGAAAAGAAATGTCAGGTCGAGCCGCCGTCCAAGATCCACGAGGAGATCGATAACCTTCGCCTGCACGGATACGTCCAGCGCGGATGTCGGCTCGTCGAGCACAAGAAGTTTCGGGGGCATGGCAAGCGCACGTGCAATCGCGACGCGCTGTTTTTGCCCGCCTGAAAGCTCGTGCGGATAGCGTTCGGCGAACTCAGCCGGCAGCTGCACCATTTCAAGAAGTTCGTCGATCCGCCGCGCCCGGTCGTGGCGCGGATGACCGTGTGCATCCAGCGGCACCGAAATGGACTGTCCAATGGTGCGGCGTGCGTTCAGCGAAGATCCGGGGTTCTGAAACACCATCTGGACCTTGCCGCGCCTTGAGCGGCCGCTGCCGGCGTCGGTAATGTTCAGGCCATCGAGATATATATTTCCGGCGGTGGGGCGGGTCAGCCCCATGATCATGCGAGCGATGGTCGACTTGCCCGAACCGCTTTCTCCCGCCAGACCGTAGACCCGGCCAGGTTCGATGCTGAACGACACGTTGTCGACCGCTGTCACTTCGCCCGAAATCCGGCCGAAAGCGTTGCGCACGGGAAACGTCTTGGTCAGGTTTTCTATCCGGAGCATGGGACCGCTCATCGCGCCGCCTCCGACGTTCCGAACGTCATCCCGCCAGTCAGACGCGGCACCGCCGCGATCAACTGCCTTGTATAGTCTTCCTTGGGTTCAGCGAAGAGTTCGGCTGTCCGCCCCTGCTCGACCACCTTGCCCTTGTGCATCACGTAAACATAGTTCGACGTCTCGCGCACCACGCCGAGATTGTGGGTTATCATCAGCAACGCCAGATGCTGCTCCTGAACCAGCTTTTTCAGGAGCTTGAGGATCTGCGCCTGCGTGGTCACGTCGAGCGCGGTGCCCGGTTCGTCGGCGATCAGCAACCGTGGTTCGCTCAGCAGCGACATGGCGATCAGCACCCTTTGGCACATGCCTCCCGACAGCATCACCGGATAGGAGCGCGCGACCCGCTCTGGCTCGCGCATGCGGACCTGTCCCAGGACTTCGAGCACCCGATCCATGCGCTGCGTGCGCGTGCGCCGTCGACCAAGGCGGCGATCCGCGTATTTCAGGATCGTTCGCATCTGATCGCCGATCGAGAATACCGGGTTGAGGGAGCGCACCGGGTCCTGGAAGACCATGGCCATCGCGGTGCCCCGCAGCGCCAGCCGTTCCTTTTTCGGCATTGTCAGGAGATCGCGTCCGTCGTAGAGGATACGGCCTGCTGTAATAGTCGCAGGCGGTTGGCGAAGAATTCCCATAATCGCCTTGGTGGTCACCGTCTTGCCCGAGCCGGTTTCGCCGACAAGCGCGACTTGCGATTGGGCGGCGACATCGAGAGACACGTTTTTCAGCACACTGAGCGGTCGGCCATAGGTGGTGAAATCGACACAGAGATCACGGACGCTGAGCAAGGCTTCGCTCATCGGATCTCCTCCACGTCGAAGAGGTCGCGCAGACCGTCGCCGAGCAGAATGAAGCCGAGAGCCACGAACAGGATGGCGCAACCCGGTAGCACGGATTCCCACCAGTAATCCGGCAGGAAGTCGGATCCGGACGCGACCATAGTCCCGAGATCGGGCGTCGGCGGCTGTATGCCAAGGCCGAGGAACGACAAGGACGCGCCGACGATGATAACGAAGCCGCAATCCAGAGATGTCTTGACGGCAAGCGCTGAAACGCAATTGGGCAGGATCTCGCGAAACAGAATGTGCATCTTGCCGGCGCCGAGCGTCTCGGCCGCCTCAACAAACTCCTGACTGCGCAGTTGCCGTGTGATCGCGTAGATAAGCCGCGCGTGCCATGTCCACCAAAGGCCGGCAATGGCCAGCATCGCGTTGATGAGGTCGGGAGACAGGACGGCCGCCACGGCGAGCGCCATCACCAGCGCCGGAATGGCGAGAGCGATGTCGGTTATGCGCATGATGATGATATCGACCCAGCCGCCGAAATAGCCAGCGACCAGACCGAGAATAGTTCCGACAGGAACCGCGATGCCTAGCACTACCACCGCCAGAAGCAGCGATATGCGCATGCCGAATATCGTGCGGGAGAAAATATCGCGTCCGACATTGTCAGTTCCGAACCAGTAATCCGCAGACGGCGGAAGGTGACGGGAACGAAAATCCACCACTGCTCCAACATGCTCCGGATAAGGCGTGATGAACGGTGCGAAGATCGCTGCGAGAATGCACAAAATCACGATGCCGGCACCGATCAGCGCCGTCGGATTGCGCGTGAAGCGATACCAGTTCTGATCGGCGTTGGAGAGCCGGCGCGGTTGGGAAACTGATGTCGCGTCCGTCATCAGCGCGCTCCCCTGACACGAACGCGCGGATCGACCACGCCGAGCATGACATCGATCGCCAGATTGACCGCAACGAAGAAGACGCCCGAAACCATCACCACGCCCATGACGGCGTTGAGATCCTTCTGCATGATGGCGCGGACGCCGTAGGCGGCCATGCCCGGCCAGGAGAAGACCAGCTCCACGACAAAGGCGGAGCCGATCAGAGACGCGAAGGCGAGACCGAGAATGGTCATGGGAGGAACGAAGCTCGGCCGCAGCATGTACTTGAAGATCTGCACCCGTTCCGGAACTCCGAAAGCGCGACTCGCTTCAATATAGTCCTGGCTGGAGACGTCGATCATCGACGATCGCGTTGTCAAGGCGATCTGCCCGAGCGTGGCGGAGGACAGCGCAAGCGACGGCAGCAACAAATGCCTTACCGCCTGCACGAAGACGTCGGGACGTCCGAGTAGCAGGGAATCGATGGTCAACAGGCCGGTAATGCTCGCCGTAAAATCCATTCCGTGCGGCAGCCGCCCCGTGGTCGGCAACACATGCAGGACATAGCCTGCGAGGATCTGAAGCAGCAAGGCGAGAAAGAAAGCCGGCGCAACGGCGGAAAAAAGCGCCACCAGCCGCACCACGTTGTCCGGCCATCGATCCTTCCAGTAGGCGGCCGCCACGCCCATCGGCATGCCGAACAGGAAGGCGAGCGTGATCGTGAAGAGCACCAGTTCGAAGGTGGCGGCGAAGGTGTCTCGAATATCGTGGTTGACCGGCCGTTCCGTCAGCAGCGAATAGCCGAGATCGCCGCGCGCCAGACCGGCGACGAAAAGGCCGTACTGCTCAACCATCGGCTTGTTCAGCCCAAGCTTGTCCTGCAGCGCCTGCACCTGTTCCTGGCTTGCGCGCGGACCCAGCGCGAGCCGAGCCGGATCGCCGGGCACCCCGCGCGCGATGGTGAAGATCACCATCGACAGGCCGACAAGCACCAGCAGCGACCAGAGAATTCGCCGGACCAGGAAGAACAGGAATTCCAAGAAAGGGGCTCCTTCGACAGCGCCGGCTGAAGGCGACGGGCAACGGTTTCAAACGAAACAAACCATCATTGCCCGTCACACTAACACGTCAGCGGACTGACCGCTTTACTCGCAGTTCCAGCTCCAGCGCGTAAAGTCGTACGGCACCGACTGCATGGGCACATATTTGTAACCTGTCAGGCACTTGTCGATCGCAAGCTGCGCATCGAGGGTCAGCAGGAAAACGTCCGGCTGCATGTCCACCAGCTTGTGCTGCAGCGACCGGTAGATTTCCGCCTGCTTGTCGACGTCCGCCGTTCCGCGCGCCTCGTTGATCATCGCGTCGACTTCAGGGTCCAGCAGCCATTCCATCGACGCCCACGTGCCGGCTGAATCCGAGTGATACTGCGAGAAGAATATCGAATCCGGAGAGGGATAGACCGGGCCGAAGAAGATCTGGTTTACGGCCGGCGTCGTCTCCTCCTTCGTCGCAATCTCGGTGATCCGGTTCCAGGGATCCGCCTGCTGCGTGACCTTGAAGCCGAGCTGCTCGAGATTTGACTGCATCAGCAGGCTGATCTCCTCCTCGAACTTCGTGCCGGCGACATAACCGAGCGTGATCGGAATTTCCTGCCCGGCGTATTTCGACTTTTCGATTTCCGCCTTCGCTGCTTCCATGTCGAAAGCAGGCGCCGGGATGTCGTCCGCATGGAAATCCGCAAAGGCGGACGGCAAGGGCGTAGACAGCAATCCGCCCGGATAGATCACCTCGCGAATCGTGTCGTAGTCGGTGGCCAGAGCGATCGCCTTGCGAATGTGGATATCGTCGGTCGGCGCGATCTTCGTGTTGAGCTTCAACAGAAACACCGTCGCGGTACTGAACTTGTCGATATAGAAGCGGCCCATGTCTTCCAGCGCCTTGTAGGTGTCCGGCGCCTGGAATGCTCCGCTCACGGTCAGTTCACCGGATGCGGCGAGCGATCGGACGGTCGCCTCGTCGTTCACGACGATCCATCGGACTTCGTCTATTGGCTTGTCGTTGAAGCCTGCGAAGTAATCCTTGTTGCGCACGATCGTCAGACCGGTGCCGCGGTCATAATCCTTCACCAGGTAGGCGCCGGAGCCCGCGACGTTGGTCGACAGCCAGGTCTGGCCGTCATCGTCGCCTGCATTCTCCTTCACGATGTCGGCGTTGAGAATGAAGATCGAGGGGACCGTCGCAAGGAATGGCGAGAAGGTCTTGGACAGGGTGAACTTGACGGTCTTCGGGTCGACGGCCGTCACTGCGCCTTCGTCCAGAACGCCCTTGAAGAGGTTCGCCGGCCCCTGGTTGATGCGCTGCAGTCGTTCGATGGAGTAGACGACGTCGCTTGCCTCAACCGGGGATCCGTCGGTGAAGACAGCGTCGTCACGAATCTTGAACACGACTTCCTTCGCGTCGTCCGAGACCTCCCAGCTTTCAGCGAGCTCGGGCGCCAGCGCGCCGCCCTCCACCACCGTCAGCAACGCGTCATACAGATTGACAACGGCGGCGTAGTCGTTCTGGTCGGACATCTTTGCCGGATCGAGCGTGCGGAAAATCTGTCCCGTGCTCACTGTAATCATGTTGTCCGCCATCGATGGCGTCGCGCCCAGCAAAACTGCCGTTAACGCAGTCGCTGCGATAAAGCTCTTCCTGCTCATTGCATGTTCTCCTTGTTCATTTTCCAGTTCCCCGTTTGCGCCCGAAATCCATGGTCCCGGGTCCGCCGAACTTTATTGTTCCTTGTGCGCCTTCGTTGGGTCGGGCCAGAAGGTGACGCCCTCGCGCGCCAGCCCTCCGCCGATCGCCATGGGGGCGCCGTCCGCTCGCCAGCAGGCGGCGCCCTCCATGTGAGCGCCATCGAAACCGATCGCCGCCATCCCGCCGCCAACATGAGCAACCCCGCGCACCGTGTGTCCGAGTTTTGCAAGCGCCTCGTGAACATCAGGCGGGAATCCGAATTCAACTTCCGCTTCCTGGCCCTGGGTGAAAACCCGTGGCGCCTCCACGGCTTCCTGCAGGCTCATGTCATGGTCGATGATATTCATGATTGCCTGAAACACGCAGGCGGGAATGCGATGCGCGCCCGGCAGACCGAGGGCGAAAGCCAGATCGCCCTCCTTCATGCCGATAAATGCGGATATACCGCTGGTGATCCGCTTGCCGGGCTCCAGTGATAAAGCGTTGCCCGGATGCGGATCGAACAGATACATGTAGTTGTTCGGAATGATCCCCGTTCCGGGGAAAACCAGTCGTGCGCCGAACAGGCTGTTGATCGTTTGTGTGGACGTCACGACATTCCCTTCGCCGTCGGCGATCGTGACGTGGGTCGTATTGTCCGACTCGTTCAACAAAACCTGCGCCTTGTAATCACTCGCGCAATCCATGCTGATTTCCGCGCGCCGACGATCGGCGTAGGTCTTCGATACAAGTCGCGCGACCGGCACGTTGACGAAGGCAGGATCGGCCGTCGCCGCCCGCCGGTCGGATGCGGCGATCTTCAGCGCTTCCAGCACGAGGTGCAGCGTTTCGGGCGCTCCGAAGCCGCTGCCGGCAATATCGTAGCGCTCCATCAGGTTCAGCATCTGGATGACATGAACTCCGCCGGAACAGGGCGGCGGCGGGCCGATCAGATCGTAGCCGCGATAATTCCCATGGACCGGCGTGCGCCACTCGGTTGTGTATCCGGCAAGATCATCCGCAGTCACGAAGCCGCCATTGGCGGTCATGTATTCGGCGATTTGCCGGCCAAGCGCTCCATTGTACAGCGTCTCAGGTCCTTCCCGGGCGATCAGCCGGAGGGTTTGGGCGTAGTCGCGCTGGACGAGCTTGTCGCCTGCAGCCAGCGGCTGGCCTGCGGGAAGAAATATGGCGGCAATTGCCGGATCCCGCGACAGATCGGCGGTGTGCTCGGCGATACAGCTTGCAAGATAGGGCGTTACGAGGAAACCGTTTTCCGCCAGTCGCACAGCGGGTTCGACGACGTCCTGCAGTTTCAGCGTTCCGAATTCATCCAGCATCTCGCACCAGGCGCGAAGATTGCCCGGAACCGCGATGGAGCGAATACCCACCCTGTTTTCGCGGTTCGCTGTTTCCATATAATCCGGCCAGTCATCGGATACCGGCGTGTAGGTGTCAGGTGTACAGCCCATTGGCGCCGTGCACAGGCCGTCGATCACCGCTTCACGACCGTCCGCTGTGCGGACAACCGCACATCCGCCGCCGAAAAAGCCCACCATCATGGGTTCGACCACGGTCAGCGCGAACAAGGCCGCAACCGTGGCGTCGGCGGCGTTGCCGCCTCTCGCCATGATTTCGATCGCCGCCGCCGAGGCCAGCGGATGGTTGGTGACCGCCACGCCGCGGGACCCGGTAACC
The DNA here is from genome assembly GCF_019492055.1 of Flavimaribacter sediminis. Taxonomy (GTDB): domain Bacteria; phylum Pseudomonadota; class Alphaproteobacteria; order Rhizobiales; family Rhizobiaceae; genus Flavimaribacter; species Flavimaribacter sediminis. Next base: position 10,909 of record NZ_JAICBX010000006.1, read on the forward strand.
GGATCCTTTTCACAGGAAAATTGCGCTGCCCGTGCAACCGAAGGCGACACCTGTTGGCTGGACATTCACTCTACTCTCTATAAGGGTTCATCTAGTGAACCCGCTGTTCAAAAATAGATTAACAGACACATCAGCGCTGCTGTCAAGGTATCGGATACAAATAGACCGCATATCTGTTGATCTTCCTTTGCCTGGCGTTACAGGCGATGCTAGGGAGAATCGTCTGGTTCATCAGTTGAACCAATCAGTGCAGAACAGCAAGGGATTCAGAGTGGAAAAAAGCAGCAGGCAGCGCAGCCCGGTTTACAAAGCCGTCTCGGCGTCATTGAAGGTTCTGGAAGTCCTGGAAGCCCTCAACGATGTCGGACCTGCAGGTCTCACCGCGTTACACAAGCGCGCTGAACTTCCGAAAGCCACGACGCTTCGGATGCTCGAGACCCTCTGCTCAGCGGGTTTCGCCACATACGATCCCATCGACAAGACCTACGCCGTCGGCCTGCACGCCCTTGCGTTAAGCCGCGGTTACAATCCGACTGACGAAATCGTTGCGATCGCAAAACCGGTCGTCAACGAATTGCGCGCCGATCTCGGATGGCCGTCGGACATCGTGATCTGCCAGAACGACCGTCTTGTCATCGCCGATACGAACACGAAGCAGGCCCACTTCTCGATTGTGAGGCACCGGGGTCCCGGCTCACAGCTTCCGTTCACGATCTCGGCCACGGGACGCGCCTGGCTGGCCTTCTGTTCGCACGAAATGCGCGAACGCATCCTGGAGTTCGAAAACCCGCATCCCCAGGAATCACGGGATCTGCTCGCCAATCCGGAAAGAATGCGGGCGATCATCGACGAGACGCGCCGCAGGGGTTACGGTCTGCAATCGGGGGAATTCTTTGACGCCGAAGCGGGCGCCGGCGTGCCGGTCATCGTCAATGGCAGCTTGCGCTGCTGCATCAACATCGTCACCGCCCGCAACGCCGTTTCGGTCGAGCAGATCGAGCGGCAATACGTTCCGAAGATGCAAAAGGCTGCCGAAGCGATCGCCGCCACCGCCGGTAAGTGACGCAGACTCAGCCTATACCGACAGGATTCCGGTTTCGAATCGCTCTCTGGCGTGCGCTTCAACGCCCAGGCCGCGGATCTTCTCGATCCACTGGCGGTCGCGCGCGTCGACTTCACGCCCGGCGACACGAAACCATGCGGCCAGAAAACGATCCGGGTGGCGCGCCACCGCCGCATGATAGATCTCCGGATCGTGCTGACCCGTATCGCCGATCAGAATGAACCGAAGCGACGGGTTTGCTTCGAGCACCTTGTCGATCATGCTTCCCTTGTGCTCGCCGTGCGAACCCTTGATGAAGCGGTCTTCCGAAATTCCGAGGTCCCGCAGAAAAAGCGGACCATGTATGAGGTTGTTGCGTCTGAAGATTTCGACCAGGAATGCATGCAGGTTCCAGGGCGACGAACTGATGTAGAACACCGGATTGACGCCGTCATGGAGAGCCTTGAGAAACGCCACGGAGTCCGGAAAGACCTGACGGCTCGCGACATTTCCGGTCAGCGTATTGTAGATATTGCGCTTCAGCGACCAGGCCTGCGTCCGGATCAGCGTGTCGTCTATGTCAGAGATTATACCGAATCTGGCCTTGTCGTGAGGTATGACGACCGAAAGGCTGGCGCTTGCCTCATGACCCGGCAGGCTTGCTTCCACAGCCGTTCTTTCGCCGTCGCCGACAGGCACGTCGATCGCGAAATAACCCTCTTCGTCCGTGGTCGTCGATAGCCCCTCGACCACGACCTCGATATCCGGAATTTCATGCGTGATGAACCGGGCGATCATGTTGCGGAGGTTGCTCCACCTGGAACTGTCCGCCGGCAGGTCGGCGACGGGAGATCCGTTCAGAACCCTGCCCCGCACATGAAGGCCTTCAGGCGATGCGTACCCGATAAAGGGATCAATATAGACGGAATCGGTCTTTCTGCTGGGCTTCAGGCTGTCCCAGATCCGCTCACCGCGGATGGCGTTCTTGAGCAGGAAACGTTTCATACTCGGTCGGGTATATATTTATTCCTGAACTGTCCGCAATGACCCGCGCAACAAGTTTTCACATTCGCGTTTCAAGGTGTGACTGTTCAAACGACACAGGAACTCGCCGTAGCCGATGTCGTCGTGAAGGAACCTTGCTGATGCCCTACATCGAATTCGGCAAAAACAGCACCAGGCCGGGCAGCAGAATAAGGATCAGGAGCCGAATGAGGTCGGTCGCCACGAATGGCAGGACCCCGCGAAAGATGCTGCCTAGCTTCACGTCGCGCGCGATCGTGTTGATGACGAAGACGTTCATGCCGATCGGCGGCGTGATCAGACCGAGTTCCACCGTCATGACGATGATCACGCCAAACCAGATCGGATCGAAGCCCAGTTGCAGGATGACGGGAAAGACGATCGGCACCATGAGAATGATCATGGCCATGGCGTCCAGAAAACAGCCGAGCACCACGAATAGCGCCATGATCAGGAGCAGGGTTCCGTAGTCGCCAAGTCCGAGGTCAATAAGAAAGCGCGTCAGGTTTTGCGGCACCTGGGTCACGGCAAGAAAGTAGCCGAACAGGATTGCCCCGATCAGGATGGTGTAGATCGCCACCGAGGTTCTGAGCGCTTCGACAAGACCCTCGAGCAGTCCCGCGGCGTTGAGCCTGCCCCGCGCGAAGCTGATCAGCGCCGTCAGCACAGCTCCGACTGCGGCCGCTTCGGTCGCCGTGGCAATGCCGAAATAGATGGTGACGATCACCGCCACGAACAAAAGCGCCACCGCCCATACGCCGCGCAGCGCCGCAATCGCCTCGCGCAGATTGAAGGGCGCGTCCGCCGGCAGCCGCGCGCCGAACCAGATCCGCACCGTCGCCATATACATCAACACGGCCAGAATGCCCGGTACGATGCCGGCGATGAACAGCGTGCCGATATCCTGTTCCGTTATGTAACCGTAGACCGCCAGAACGACGGAAGGCGGAATGAGAATGCCCAGCGTTCCGCCTGCGGCGATGACGCCGGTCGCCACTTCGTCGCGATATCCGGCGCGTTTCATTTCCGGATAGGCGATATCGGTCATTGTCGCGGCCGTTGCGACGGATGAACCGCAAATTGCAGAAAATCCGGCGCATGCGCCGACCGTCGCGATGCCAAGTCCGCCCTTGAAAGAGCCGAGCGTGGCGTTGGCGGCGCGAAAGAGTTCCCGGCTCATGCCGGAGCGCGTCGCGAGCACTCCCATCAAAATGAAGAACGGAATGAGCGTCAGGTTGAAGTCAGTCACCGTCCGGATCGGCGAAGTGGCGAGCAAATTGAGCGCAGGCGTCCAGCCCACGACCAGGCCGAAACCTCCGATGCCGACGATGCCCATCGCAACGCCGATCGGTACGCGGATCAGCATGAGCGCAAACAGCGCAACGAAGCCGCCGGCGGCGATCAGGTCCCGCTCACTCATGCGGAGCCTCCTCGGGAATGGTCTCGTAATCCTCCAGATCTTCGTGATAGCGCCAGATGCGCCATATGCGGATCAATGTCATGATCAGCGCCGCGACAAGGCCAAGCACGATAGCGCTCAGAAACGGCCAGTGCGGAATGCGCAGGTCCATGGTGACCTCGCCGCCGGTCAATTGCGAAAGAACCCGTCCGCCGATTTTCCAGACAAGCGCGGCTGTAAAGATGAAAAGCACGGTCCAGGCGACGATGTCGAGCCAGCGGCGCAAGTCAGGGCGCAACATATGGGCCAGCAGATCGACCTTGATGTGGCTGCCGCGATAGGCGACGGAGGCGAAGCCCCAAATAATAGCTACCGCCAGGGTCAGCCTGGAAAGATCGAAAGCGTCCGGAAGCGGCGCTGTGAACAGGTAGCGCCCGATCGCCGATACGAAGATGATCAGCGTCACAACGCCCAGCATCACGGCGGCGATGCGTTCAATCCACAAAGCCACGCGATCCGTCGACCGCCGGCGATCAGAGGCCATGGCGTGTTTCCTCGTTGAAAAAGGAGAGGAGCGCGCCCCTCTCCTTCAGTGTCTGCGTTATTTGTTGAGCGTGCCGTTGGCCTCAAGCGCCGAACGCATGCCTTCCAGAACCGCGTCCGGATCATAACCGGCATTCTTGACGTCCGCCTTCCAGGCCTCAAGAGTCGGGACAGCAGCCTCGCGCCACAATGCGATCTCTTCGGCGGTCGGCGTGTAGACGGTATGCTCCGGATCGTTCATGATTTCCTGACGAACATTCGTGTCATACTCCGTCCAGCCGGCCGAGAACTGCTTCGACCATTCCGGCGTGCAGTGATCGTCGATCACCTTTTTCTGATCCGCGCTCAGTCCGTCATAGGTCGCCTTGTTGAACAGGATGACCTGGGCCGACAGATAAAGCGGCATGTCATTATGGAACTTGGTTTCCTCGCCGATCTTGAAGATCTTCATGGCCTCATAAGGAAAGGTCACGGCGTCCGCCGTGCCGCGGGCAATGGCTTCGCGGGCTTCCGGCGCCGGCACCTGCACCGATGAACCGCCAAGAGAGTTGACGAACCGGGCCATGGTCGAGTGGGCGGGGCGCACGCTCAGGCCTTTCACGTCGGCCGGAACCTTGATCTCGTTCTTGCCGTGGAAACGTCCCGGCTCGTGCGGATTGACCAGGCAAAAATAGACGTCGCTCATTTCCTTGTCGGCGTAGTCGAGATACCACTCGTGAATCGCCTTCGAGGCGTTCAGGCCGTCATTAGCCAGAAACGGAACGCCGACGAGTTCGAAAATCGGAAAACGGCCGGCGTTGTAGCCGGGATTGACGTATCCGATATCGGCGATCCCGTCGCGGGTCATGTCATAGTGGTCCGGCGCCGCGCCCAACTGCTGAGCCGGAAACACCTCGAAAGTGATGGAGCCGCCGGAAGCGTCGGTGATCGATTCCATCCATGGCGCCATGCCGGTCTGCGGCACAGCGTGCTGCGGCGGCAGCCAGTGAGCAAATCTAAGCGTGACGTCCTGCGCCTGCGCGCCGACGACGCTCATGCAGACAGCGGCCGCCGTTAAGAGTGTTCTCTTCATGTAATCCTCCCTTTCGCCCGGTAGCCCGGGCTCGATAGTCCAGTGATGCTCCTCCAGCATCGACCACAAAGTGATCGATAGCCGATCACGAGGCAAGAGGCAAAGAGAGTCAAGCCATAATAGCCCTGCACAAGAACAATTCTGATTGATAACAAAATCTGTCTGGATACCGGAAGGCGGGCAAGCCGCTCAGGATTCCGCTGTCGGCCGCCGAACTTCCCGTAATAAGCAGCTGTCGCCGCCGCCGCAGAAAAAGCGGTCGCCGCCGTCGGATTCCAGCCCGGAAACGCCGGCTCCGTCGGGCATCTCCAGTCGCTCAAGCACATCTCCCGTCGCCGGGTCTATGCGCCGGATATCGCTTTCCGTGCCTTCCCATGTGCCATGCCAGAGCATGCCGTCGACCCAGGTGACGCCGGTGACAAAGCGATCGGATTCGATCGTGCGGACCACCTTTCCGGTATCGGGTTCAACCTGATGGATCTTGCGTCCGCGATGCTGCCCGACCCACAAGAATCCTTCCGCCCAGGCGAGCCCGGAATCCCCTCCTTCGCCTGGCGCCGGGATCGTTGCCAGCACCTCGCCGGAACCGGGATCGATCTTGCGGATCACGGCTTCGGCGATCTGGTAGAGGTGTTTTCCGTCATAGGCTGTGCCGGCGTCGGCGGCGATGTCGAGCGACTGCGTTATCTCGCCGCCTTCGGGATCGAGCGCGTTCAGCTTTTTTCCGGTGGCGAACCATATCCGGTCGCCGTCAAAGGTGACTCCGGCCACGTTGGCGACGCCCGGAAACGGGCCATATTCTCTGAGGATTTCTGCAGGTGAGTGTTTCATAGGCGCATCCTAACCCGCGATGGTTGATGCGGGGAGTAACAAACTTGTCGGGAAACCCGGTACTTGCGGCGCCATCCACCGGCAGGCGCGCCCTCGCCCGAAAGATTCGACCCTGCCCGTTTCGGCGAGTTTATCGAGGGCGCGCAAAACCGTCCGCGAACTGACGCCGAGCGCCAGCGCCAGAGCCGAACTCGACCAGGCCTCCCCATCGGCAAGAAGCGCCAGCACCTCTGCGTGATCGCTATCGGCCGGCGGCGCAAGAACTGCGACCTTGTCAGCGCCATGCGGGATCAGCATAAACCCGTCTTTGGTCGCAACCACATCGGCCAGCAACTCGATTTCCTTGCGCAACCGCGCAATCTCCACACGCAGTCTCGCGCGATGCGAATCGTCGGATTGGCGCGCGCGAAAGGCGCGTTCAAGCAGCGTTTCCCGCGAAGCGTCCTCCGGCCACGCTTCCGCCAGCGCTCGAACGAGCGCCAGCAGGACTGGTCGCGTTGCAAGCGATACAGGTGTCTCTCTCCGGGATATGACATTGCGGCAGGCGTCCACGATGAGCGCATCTGTCGCCAGCAGCGCTTCCACCTCTGCGAGCCCGATCTCACGTTCTTCGTGGTTCGAGATCAGTCTCCCCGCGGGAGCGGAGAACGCGCGCATGGCGCGGTCAACCTCGACGCCCAGTGCCGGAATGGCCGTCTCGCTTGCATAATGCGCCGCCCTTTCCAGCGAAGCTCGCGCGTCGGACGCCCTGACGCGGCGGATTGCGACGCCGGCGGCCACCAGTTCAAAGCCGACGCGTGACGCCGGCGGCAAGGCGTCGGCGTCCAACTCCCTGATCATCCGTTCGGCCTCGTCCAGGCGACCGATCAGCAGATGCTGGCGCGCGTCAAGATAGCCGGCGTGGGCGGCGTTGACGCGATCGCCAAGCCTTTTCAGCGTCGCTTGCGCAGGGCCGAGCAAACGAAGCGACTGGTTGAGATCGCGCGACACGAACGCAATCTCCGCCTCGGCGACGATGCAACGCGCACGGGATATCTGTTCATTTTTGCCGAAGGCGCGCGCGGCCCTGCGCAACAGCTCCCTTGCGCGCGGCAGGTCACCGAGCTGCGCCATGGCGACGCCGCGCAAAGCCAGCGCCGGAGCGTCGTCGCGCAACGCTATCCGTTTCAGCGCGGCTAGAGGATCGCCAACAGAAAGCGCGCGTCCCGCAGAGTTGATCAGCGAGTCCATGCAAATCCCGTCATACTTGTAACTCTCACTTTCTCTGCCTGTTGGCCTACATCCTTGCTCATCCCGCAATGACCGCAAAGCCGGGAACGGACGGAGCAGAGAAAATGACACTATTTGCATTTACACGGAAGAGATCGTCACACAGCGGGCCGACGCGTAACCTTGCGGACTGGCTGGCGTTGGCCGCAGCGCCGACCTTCGCCATGATGGCCTGGCTTTCTGCGGTTGACGCGCAAGAAATGGCGATATGCGCGAGCGACTCCAGCTTTTCGCCAGTCAACACCATGGCCCTTATGTACCTCATTATGGGCCTTTTCCACCTGTCGCCGTGGCTGAAACTTGCCTTCACCCGTACGCAACGCCTCGACAAAACGACGATACCTACCAAAGGAGAGTAATCATGCAACACGCCATCGTTTCACATTCGGACTGGCTCGCAGCCCGCAAGGAGCTGTTGAAAGCCGAAAAGGACCTGACGCGCCTTCGCGACAAGGTCGCGCAAGACCGGCTCGCCCTGCCTTGGGCGCGCGTCGACAAGGCGTACCTTTTCGATACGCCGGAAGGACAACGTTCGCTCCCGGATCTTTTCGATGGCCGGTCGCAGCTTCTGGTGCAGCATTTCATGCTGGGACCGGGTTGGAAGGAAGGCTGTCCCAGTTGCTCTTTCATGGCCGACCATACGGACGGTATGAACCTGCACCTCGCCCACCACGACGTCACAATGATCGCCGTCTCGCGCGCGCCGCTCGATGAAATCGAACTTTATCGCAAGCGCATGGGCTGGAAGTTCAAATGGGTCTCGTCCTTTGGAAGCGACTTCAACTATGATTACCGGGTCAGCTTCACGCCGGAGGAAATCGCGAGCGACCGCATCGACTACAATTTCGGCGAATGGTCCATGGCGGGCGAGGAAATGCCAGGCGTCAGCGTCTTCTTCAAGGACGGGGCCGGCGACGTCTATCGCACCTACTCCACCTATGGCCGCGGCGTCGAGGTCATGATGGGCGCTTACGCCATGCTTGACCTCACGCCTAAAGGCCGCAACGAGGCCAGGGGCATGGACTGGGTGCGCCGCCACGACCGGTACGAATAGATCAGGCGCTATGAAGACAGTAACCGACCTAATAGCACAGTGATAGCGCTCGGGACGGCATTCTTGGGTTTGTAACTCCAGCCATCGATTGCCGTCCTGCCTTTTCAACGGCCGGCCATGTCAGAAACTCACGTCCCGGCTCTGACAGATTGGCGCGGAACCGCACCCTGACAGCCGTAATTGACGTCTCCCCTGTTGGAACCATTCATAGTGAATCAGGGTTTACTGTCTTAAGCACCTCGCGTCCCGCCCGGCATTTGGCGCGAGGGATGCCCAGGAAATCCGACTTGAGAGGATAGCTACATGACAGTTGTGCTTGCCACCGTGTGCCGAGATGGAGTCGTGCTTGGCTCGGACTCCCAGATCACGGACAAGGGGCGAGGCATGACATATCCCGCGGAGAAGATTCACCCCCTGGGCGAGCTTGCGGCATGGGGCGGAAGCGGCGCAAGATCGGTGCTTGCGGATGTAGAACGGAAATTCAACGAAAACAGCGCTGCAATCTTGGAAGCGCCCGACATTGGTCGCGCGCTGCAGGCGCAGGTGCTGCCTGTACTTGAGCATCACTACGACACGTTCATCCCGGACGTGCCGGGCGAAGAAGGCGGCGGAACCCCTTCGGCGTATGTTATGGCCGCCGGTTGGCGAAACGGGGAGCCATGGATCCTGGAAATCACGCCTTCGGGAATGATCGGGCACTACGCCGACATAGGTTTCCATGCTATTGGCAGCGGTGCGCCTATGGCCCAGCAGGCCGGTTCCCTGCTGTCCCACTTTCACCTCGCCGAGCGATCATTGCAATTCGGCTGCGCAGCGGTCCTGCGCGTGCTGAAGGCGCTCGACATGACCTCCGCCAGTGTCGGTGAGCCGTTTAGCCTGTGTCGCATCAACGAAGAAGGCGCCCACCACCTCAGCGACAAGGAAATTGAGAAGGTAAGCCATGTCGTGCGTCGATGGGAGGACGCAGAACAGGCCGTCATCGCCGATATTTTCGATTGAACGGCTCTATTCGAGGCAGGCAAGCAAATCTTCCAGCCAGTGCGCGCCAAGTCGGCTAGAGCCGCAGAGGCATCCCCCACCAGTCTGATGCCTGTCATACCAGGTGTAGAATGTTGATTCCGGGATGCCGGGTTTATCAAGCGTCTGTTTGGCGGACAGATGCGATTGTTCGACCGGCCGGATGATTTCAATCTTCTCGGATGCGGAATATCTCATTCCTCGTCTCCCCCATCCGTGAACATGCTTTTTTGAGAAGCCGAACTTCCAAGGCTTGCTCCGCCGTAATTTCCTTGAGAGGGCAGCGGACGTGCGAGACGGTATTTCGGGCAGATCATCGCGCGGATGGAAGCGCTAGCCAGCGCCATGCCGGAAGCTGACTACAAGACAGCTCAGACGTGGCTTCGTAGCCTGCCTCAGAGCCAACAGAAAGCGGCGCTGAAAGCGTTGATTAACTGAGTGGATATGTGGCGCTGCATTTCGGGTGGACTCCGCCTTTTGCTTCTGCAGCGACCAAAACCGCCATTACCGAAGGAATAGAATTGGCACGACTACCGACCAGGGATGATTTGGTCAACTTCAAGCCGCTCCAGGAGCTTCTGAAGAACGAAGCGGACACAATCGAGCGGATGATGGAGGCCAAATGAGTAGGATTGCTGCTGTGAGTCGAAGAGGTGCATGGACAGCCATGCGGATAATGCCTCGCAGCAAAGTTTGATCGATATGAGAGTGTTGAGAGTGTTGCTTATCGCCAACACTGACATAAATTCTTTGGTAAGTAATTGATTTCACTATATCACACAGACGCTTTGCCATCTTGCGCGTTCTACTACAAGGCGTAACATAGGGATTATCAGGGAACTCGCAGCTATGGCTGATTCGACGAACATAATATCAGCATTCAGCGAAGAACACGTTGAAAGGCTGACAGGGGTATCGAAGCAACAACTTCGATATTGGGACAGGACTGACTTTTATCGTCCTGAAATGAGCGACGACAACCGGCGCGTAGCATTCAGCCGGATATATTCGTTTCGAGATATAGTACAGCTTCGCATCCTGAATGTACTTCGCAACCAATACAATGTGCCACTACAGCACCTGCGCAAAGTATCTCAAGAACTAAGCTATCTATCCGAAGATAAATGGACGGCAACCGAGCTATTTGTTCTAAATAGACGGGTTATTTTTGCTGAACCTGGCACCGAAAAATACAGAGAAATAGTTAGCGGACAGTATATTATTGGCCTTCCACTTAGAACAGTAGTGTCGGATACACGTGAAGCAGTGGCCCAACTGTCCAAAAGAGAACCATCCGACATGGGTCAAATCGAAAAGAAACGGAATGTAAGTAGAAACGCTGCAGTCATAGCTGGTACTCGAATCCCCGTTTCAACCATTGTTGAATTCCACAAAGCTGGTTACAGTCCCGAACAAATCATAAAAGAATATCCGAGCCTTACTAAAGCGGATGTAGAAGCTGCTATAAAATTTGAAGGACGTAATGCTGCGTGAAGCTGCTACTGGATGAGGGGGTTCCGGTTTCGGTCGGGAAAGTATTCGAGAAGGCGGGCCATGATGTTACTTACTTTAACAACAGCGGCCTAGCTAAGGGCGCTGCTGATCCTATAGTTTGCGCCGCTGCAGCGGCAAGCGACGCTATTCTTGTTGCTGCAGATCACGACATGAAGACGCTCGCAAAAGGCCACGGAATTACAAATGCTCGGTTTAAGAAAATGGGCCTGATACGCTTCGAATGTGAAAAACCAAAAGCTTCTGAACGTTGCTCTGAAGCACTATCGTTGATCGAACATGAGGAACAACTAGTGCTTAAAGGGCTTTGTGAGCGGGTATTTGTCGTAGTCGCAAAGGCAACTCTTCGCGTACACCGATGACCCGATCAATGGTTGACGGGAAAAACGGGTTGTTAGCTACCGGAAATTGAAGCATACTGAACGCACCTGACAGGGATTGCCGTCCCCGCCAGGCACTTGCCACCACCAGCGTTGAAGCGCTGCCAGTGACCGACTTCCTTCTACATCACGAATCCGTCGAAGCAACGGCATTGCATCCTCCTGTGCTGGAAAATTTCCAAATGAGGAGAAGACAATGCAATCGACAAATGTGTACTTTACCACAGCGGACGGAAGTCCCGGCACGCTGCTTCAGGCATGCGACTTGCTGAACGAGGCCAAAAGATTGGCAGATGCGGTTTTCATGACTTGTGAAGCCATGTCAGACTATGAAGCCGGCGCTGTTCAAGCAGTGATGCTGCCGCTTAAAAGCAAGATGGAAGATTGCCATACCATCATTGATAGTATTCGTGGCGACAAGTGGAGTCCCGATTCGGAACTGCTCAAAGCCCAACAGGAGTTCATCGAGGCCGATGCTCATTGGCGTGAGCTCGTGAATGCCGACGATCTCGACGACCCTGATAAGGATGGCGCGGTTTCCGAAGCTTTGGACAAATGCAAGGAGATCGCCGACAGGCTTTTCGCGATGCCGGCCAGCACCATGGAAGGGGTTGCTGCCAAGGCTCGTGTAGGGGAACTTTCGGGCTGGGGCACTGACAATCCCGATCCGGATCACGTTCTGGCTTTAACAGCCGACCTCAAGCGGCTCAGCGCCCGATAAAACCGCAACCGTTGCGGATCTGGAGGCCCGTCATCTTGGCGGGTCATTTTTTGTTAGCGGGTGAACGTAGCTTTAACCCTCTCAGATACCAACATGTACGGAACCCATATGAACACAGTAGCACCAGACTTTGCTAACTCCGTTATGGTAGGGGTATCGAAAATTGGTTCACTAGGAAGCACAATCTTGATTGACATCGCATCTACAAAGACGAACACGAAACCAAAAACTGCGAGATATATGAATAGTCTTGGAAAGAACTCTCTTTTTCGAAAGAATAAATATATCAGGTAAACACCCCCTAAGAACAGTAGTGCGTTTATACAGACTTCACTCAATATAATAACAGCCCAAAGTGGATGATAGGCCTCTGTCCCTGGCGTGGTGACATACTGAAAAGTTCCGTCAGTAAAGATAGGTACATATATGGGCAGTAATTCTGCCGCCGTACGAATTGGCGTGACAACGATACCGATTCCAACCAGGATCAGCCAGCCACCCAATCCTTCATATTGTCCCCGAACATCAGACATGGAATTCCCCTTTTCCACTGCCCAAACAATTTTTTTTCAACTTAACCCTGAAAACAGTATCTACCGGAACGCGAAACGTCAAAGTTGATAGTCGTATAGTTTCGTTTTCGCGCCAATTCAGTCGGTGAAATTCATAAGCAGCCAAGCTTGTTGGCTATACCCCACTTTCTCTCTGCGAGTTAAACCAATATATTCCCCGTGCGGCAGACCTGAAAACCATGGAGCCGCATTGTGACCATTTCCCTCGAAACTCTCTCTGACTTCAAACGCTCAAACGGCATCACGCTGTATGGCAATTGCGGCGCTCACGGGTGCAGCCATGGCAGAGCGCTGCCGATCGATGGGCTGATAGAACGCTTCGGACCGGATTACGTCATCATCGGCGAAACCCGCATCGCGTCTGCATTGCGTTGTGAAAGATGCGGCCATCGCGGCGGCGTTATCACCATTTCAGCAAGCGGATATTCGGGAAGGAAGTGAAATGGAAATCCGGACATTATGCGGACACAATTTCGCGAAGACACAGAATAATTCTGATCAACCGTTCATTATGTTGTTTTTGTTGAGTTTTTGGTGCCCCCGGAGAGACTCGAACTCCCGACCGCCTGATTACAAATCAGATGCTCTACCAACTGAGCTACAAGGGCAACGCGGTGCACTTATCATAATCGAAAAGTGTGTAAAGTTAAAATCGTCGAAATTATACAATCCTTAATCGCTGTATCCGATAGCCCTTGTATCCGCGATCGCCGAACGCCATCCTAGAAAGAGCTCTTGAAGGATCAATCATGACAGGTCGGACACCGTCTCTGGCGTTTGTATACAGCGAAGCCGACAGCGCGCGGCGCGCGGCGAAAAAACTCGCCGCTCTGTACGGCCAGACGGACCCTGAACATGCCGATGTGATCGTCGTCCTCGGAGGCGACGGCTTCATGCTGCAGATGCTGCACGAGAACATGCATTCCGACAAATTGCTCTACGGCATGAACCGCGGCTCGGTCGGCTTTCTTCTCAATGAATATCACGAACAGGGACTGATCGAACGCATCGCGGACGCCGTCAAACACAACATCCACCCGCTCGAGATGGTGGCGACCGACACGGAAGGAAACGAAACAGCAGCCTACGCGATCAACGAGGTCTCCCTGCTCAGGCAGTCCTATCAGGCCGCCAAGCTGCGCGTGATGGTCGACGGACGCGAACGTCTCGCGGAACTGATCTGCGACGGCGTCATGGTGGCGACGCCGGCGGGTTCGACCGCCTATAATCTCTCGGCGCACGGGCCGATCCTGCCGCTGGAGGCCCCCCTGCTTGCTCTCACGCCGGTCAGCGCGTTTCGTCCCCGGCGCTGGCGCGGCGCGCTTCTGCCTAACCGCGTGAAGGTCGATATCGAGGTTTTGGAAAACAGGAAACGACCGGTCAACGCCGTTGCGGACCATACGGAAGTCAAATCCGTCGTTCACGTCAGCATCCGCGAATCCAGCGAAGTCACCGTTCAGATCCTCTCGGATCCGGATCACAGTTGGGAAGACAGGATCCTGGCCGAACAGTTTCTCTACTAGCGACGAAGGCTCGGATTCGGTCGCATTGTCGTGCTATAGAAGGTGCTCACAGGCCCTGAATCAGGAAAACAGCCCGGGAGGCCGAAATGCCAACTACGTCCCTACCCTCCGATTTGAAGTCCGGCGCGCGCGCAGCCCTTCTGTCCCTTTTTCTCGCGTCCGGTCCCGCTACCATCGCGATAGCGCAAGAGAATGCGCGTGAAGCCGCCGACGCCCTCTCGCCAAAGGTGGTCGCCGTGGTGAGCGGCGGTCGATGGGAGAGTTCAGCCGACGGCGACGCCGGCAGCGGGTATTACCGCGCCGTCGCGGTTCGTTCGCAGGACAACACCTCAAGGCTCTATCTGCAGAAGCTTGGTCTATCGGACGGCAGCCCGACCGTTCTCGATACAAGAGAGATCCAGGAACTGACCGACATGAGCGCCTACATCACCGACATGCGGCCGGAGAACTCCACCGGCGTGTCGGAAAACGCCGGTTTCGTCACCTATGTCTACCTGAAGGAAGACCCGTCCATCACGGAGCCAGACACCTGGGAGCTCTTTGTCGACGAGTTCGGCGACCACGAATTCCTGCCGGCGAGCAACTGATCCCGCAGCTTTATCAGGCGATATCCTCGACCACCTCGTCGCCGCCATGGACGCGGTGGGCGAGCGCTGCTTCCATGAACTCGTCAAGCGATCCGTCCAGCACGTCCTGGGGGCTCGTGCTTTCCACGCCGGTGCGAAGATCCTTCACAAGCTGATAGGGCTGCAGCACGTAGGAGCGGATCTGGTGGCCCCAGCCGATATCGGTCTTTGAGGCTTCCTGCTCGCTGGCCGCGTCCTCGCGGCGCTTCAACTCTTCTTCGTAGAGACGCGAGCGCAGCATTTCCCAGGCGGTGGCCCGATTCTTGTGCTGCGAACGCTCGTTCTGGCACTGCACCACGATATTGGTCGGAATATGGGTGATCCGCACCGCGGAGTCGGTCGTGTTGACGTGCTGCCCGCCGGCGCCGGACGCGCGGTATGTGTCGATACGCACATCGGAATCCGGAATGTCGATTTCAATCGAATCGTCGACCACCGGATAGACCCATACAGACGAGAACGAAGTGTGGCGTCTCGCCTGGCTGTCGAAAGGCGAAATTCTCACAAGCCTGTGCACGCCGGATTCGGTCTTCAGCCAGCCATAGGCGTTGTGGCCCTTGACCAGCATCGTCACCGACTTGATGCCTGCCTCTTCGCCGTCGTGGATTTCGAGGACCTCGACCTTCATCTTGTTCTTTTCCGCCCAGCGGGAATACATGCGCAACAGCATGTTGGCCCAGTCCTGGCTTTCCGTCCCGCCGGCGCCGGAGTGGATTTCAAGATAAGTGTCGTTCTCGTCCGCCTCGCCTGAAAGCAGCAATTCGATCTGCTGACGCTCGATATCGGTCTTCATCGCGCGCAGCGCGTCCTCGGCTTCGGTCACGACGTCGCCGTCGCCCTCTTCTTCTCCGAGTTCGATGAGGCCTATATTGTCGTCAAGCCGGGTTTCGAGTCCGCGCAGACCGTTGATCCGCTCTTCGAGTTGCTGACGCTCGCGCATCAGCTTCTGCGCTTCCTGCGGATCGTTCCAGATATCCGGATCTTCAGCCTTGACGTTCAGGAATTCCAGTCTTTTGAGAGCAGGTTCCCAGTCAAAGATGCCTCCTCAGCAGGCTTATGGCCTGCTTGATTTCGTCGACGAGAGACTGAATTTCCGAACGCATGATATACCCTGGTTTCTTACACGTGTGTTGTCGCCCTCAGGCAGAATCGCGCGGACCATAGCCCCTTTCAATTTCATAGAAAAGGGCTCTGTCCGTTGCGTGACTGATCAGATCAGTAAAGACCTCCGGCCCCGGAGCCGACAGCCCGGTTCGCCTGCGGAGAGATATCGAGAATTTCGGCGCCGGTGGCGTATTCCGCGCCGATGACGGAGAAGAAGTCGGCCGGTCCGGTGCCTGGCTTGAAGGATTCGTAAATCACATCCGGGTCGCCGGCTCTTGCTTCCATGCCGGTCTTCCGGTTGATCGGAATGAGTTTCAGACCGGGAGGAATGCGGAAGCCGATCGGCTGTCTGCCTTCCAGCGCCGCCTTCATGAACTCGTTGAAGACGGGCGCAGCAAGGCCGCCGCCGGTCGATCCCCGACCCATCGGCGTCGGATTGTCGAAACCGATAAAGACGCCGGCTACGAGATCGGGCGTGTAGCCGACGAACCAGGCGTCCTTTTCCTCGTTGGTCGTGCCGGTCTTGCCGGCGACGGGCCGATCGAGATTGACCTTGCTCGCCGCTGTACCGCGGGTCACCACGCCTTCCAGCATCGAGGTCACCTGGTAGGCGGTCATCGGATCGAGCACCTGCTCGCGCATGTCGATGATCTCCGGCTCAGGCTGGTTCTGCCATTCTTCAGCGTTGCACGCGTCGCAGCGGCGATCTTCGTGCTTGTAAATCGTATGGCCGTATCTGTCCTGGATCCGGTCGATCAGCGACGGGGTTATCTGCTTGCCGCCATTCGCCAGAACCGCGTAGGCGGTCACCATGCGCAGCACCGTCGTTTCGCCCGAGCCCAGCGCCATCGGCAGATAAGGCGGCATGTCGTCATAGATGCCGAAGCGCTCGGCGTATTCGGCGACGAGTTCGATGCCCATATCCTTGGCGAGACGCACTGTCATCAGGTTGCGAGAGCGCTCGATGCCGAGCCTCAAAGTGGAAGGGCCGGCCGATCCGCCGCCATAGTTCTTCGGCTCCCAGATCTCGTTGCCCGAAACAATCTGTATCGGCGCGTCGAGAACCACTGACGCCGGGCTGTAGCCATTGTCGAGCGCAGCGGCGTAGACGAAGGGTTTGAACGAGGAACCCGGCTGACGCATGGCCTGGGTGGCCCGGTTGTACTGCGAATTCGAGAAGGAGAATCCGCCGATCAGCGCGAGCACGCGTCCTGTGTGCGGATCCATTGCGGCGATCGCGCCTTCCACTTCCGGGACCTGGCGCATGACGAACTTGTTGGCCGCGTCCTGCTCGCCGCCGAGCACCTCTTCAACGTAGACGACGTCGCCGACCTTCAGAATATCCGAAACGCTTTTGGCCTTGGACGTCGCGCCGTCATTGTTAAGCCGGTAGGCCCATTCCATGTCAGAGCCGGAAATGGTGACGGTTTCACGCGCATCGTCGACTTCGCCGGACGCCGTGGTGACCGGCCTCAGGCCAAGTTGCGCCGTATCGGCGCCTGCTTCGAGAACGACGCCAAGCTGCCATTCCGGCACGTCGCGCAGCGGTTTGATTTCCGAAACCGCCAGACCCCAGTCGCCGCTGGCGTCCACAGTCGCGACAGGTCCGCGAAAACCGCGTTTCGTATCGTAGCCCATCAGGCCGCGCTGAAGCGCCTTGCGCGCCAGTTCCTGCAGGTGCGGATCAAGCGTCGTGCGTACGGAAAGCCCGCCCTCGTATAGCGACTTCTCGCCATAGCGCTCCATGATTTCGCGTCTGACTTCTTCGGAAAAATAGTCCGATGCGAACAGATAGGAGCCGAAGCGGCGGAGATTGACGCCAAGCGGCTGGGCCTTGGCGTCTTCGCCGTCCTGCGTATCGACGTAGCCGTTTTCAACCATGCGGTCGATCACCCAGTTGCGCCGCTCGACGGCGGCTTCCGGGTGCCGGTAGGGATGGTAGTTCGCCGGCCCTTTTGGCAGGGCGGCAAGATAAGCGGCTTCCGGCAGCGTCAGTTCGCTGACGGATTTGTTGAAATAGATCAAGGCGGCGCCCGCGATGCCGTAGGAGTTGAAGCCGAACGGGATCTCGTTGAGATAGAGCTCGAGGATCCTGTCCTTGGAATAGGCCTGCTCGATGCGGAAAGCGAGAACGGCTTCCTTGATCTTGCGCTCGATCGACTGCTCCGAGGTCAGCAGAAAGTTCTTGGCGACCTGCTGGGTGATCGTCGAGGCGCCGACGAGCCTTCTGCTGCCGGAGGAATAATTCTGGAGATTGGTGACGATCGCGCGCATCAGTCCACCGTAGTCGAGACCCGGGTGACTGTAGAAATTCTTGTCTTCGGCGGAGAGAAAGGCGGCTTTCACGCGGTCAGGCACCGCCTGTATCGGCAGATAAAGACGCCTCTCGCGGGCGTACTCCGCCATCAGGCTGCCGTCGGAGGCGTGGACGCGGGTGGTGACCGGCGGCTCGTAGCTGGCGAGAACCTCGTAGTCCGGCAGGTCCTGGGTCATGTTGCCCACGTATACCCAAACGCCCGCGGCGACGATCAGGAACAACACCGTTCCAATCCCGAAGAGATATCCTATCAGCCTGACCATGAATACTATACCGTTTCCGCGTTATGCATGCCGATTCGCCGTGAGGCTTCAGTATGCCCCAATTCCGAGACGAATGTGCGCAAAATAGGGCTGCGCGTCACACCGCCCGACCAATCGATCCCGTTGCGCCGACAATGTGGCGCCAAAGCAACACGACCACCAGATCGACCAACACTAGTCCCGGCTGAGGTTGACCTCCTCCGGCCCTTCTCCGTCGCCTCTGACAAGCACACGGAAATCGTCGACGGCTTTTGCCAACAAATCGGCCATTTCCGCAAGCCAATTCTCGTCCTGCAGCAGTTTCTCATCTTCCGCGTTGGAAAGATACCCGATCTCAACAAGAATTGAGGGGACGTCGGGCGCCCGCAATACCCGGAATCCGGCGTAACGATGCGGGTTGTTGATCAGTTCTACCTTGCCATCGAGATTTTCAATGACCGAATCCGCGAAACGTACCGAAAACAACTTGGTTTCGCGCCGCATGAGGTCAATCAGGATATCGGCAACGCGCTCCGGTTCGTCTTCGAACGACAGGCCGGCGATTGCATCGGACTTGTTTTCACGCTGCGCCAGGTCCCGGGCGTAATCGTCCGACGCCTTTTCCGACAGGGTGTAGACCGTGGCGCCCCTGATCTTTCTCAGACGGATCGAATCGGCGTGCAGCGACACGAAAAGATCGGCGCCTTGTTCCCTGGCGTAGCGCACCCGGTCGCCGAGCGAGACGAACCGGTCGTCAGTCCGGGTCATGAACACTTCCACGGCGCTGTTGTCGGCCAGCAGATCCTTCAGAGCGGTCCCGAGATTGAGCGTGACCTCTTTTTCCTCAAGTCCGTTTCGTCCGCGCGTGCCGCTGTCTATGCCGCCATGACC
This sequence comes from Flavimaribacter sediminis, assembly GCF_019492055.1. Classification (GTDB taxonomy): domain Bacteria; phylum Pseudomonadota; class Alphaproteobacteria; order Rhizobiales; family Rhizobiaceae; genus Flavimaribacter; species Flavimaribacter sediminis. Next base: position 30,047 of record NZ_JAICBX010000006.1, read on the forward strand.
GGGATCGATGACGACGGTGAACTTGTGTGCAGGATCTGCAGCGGCGCCGGGAGCAGGCTCCTTGCTCTCGCCCTGCTCTTCCGAATACCACTGCTGTTTCGAAAGCAGGGCCGCGAATTCGTCGTGCGAAATGCTCTCCATATCGAGCACGAGCCGATAGCTGTCCGCCTCGTCGTCTTCGAGGACCAAACTCTCCGCGACCTGAACGGGACCGGACGCCGAGACGACCATGCGCGAACGCCCGGGCGCCATCGCGCCATAACGCACGTCGGTCAGCAGACCGCGCGGCTCTGCCTCCTTCCCGGAGAAACCGAAAACAGTCTCCGGAAAATCGACGACCACGCGGTGCGGAGCGTCAAGATAGTGGTAGGAAAACTCCGGCTTGTCCTCGAATTCAAGGACGATGCGCGTCCGGGTCGCATCGCCTGCAATGCGGATTTCGAAGGCGAACTGCGTGTCGCCGGCCGCATCCGTCGCGCTCGACGGCGTCGTTAGCGCCGCTTCCGTGGTCATCGCGACAGCCAATAGCGTAAGCATCAGTATCACGAACTTGTGATGGAGAGCGTCAGTCAGCACCGAAATTCCGCATTCGCATCTGTTCTTCTGGCAAGCGTCGATCCCGGCGCGACTCCAGGATTCGGACCGCATTTGTCGACACCTATACACGACGTTTCGCGAAGCTCAATTCAAACAAGGACGGCATCCTGCAATTTAGCCGGAGCGCCCTCGGAAAACCGCTATGGGGAGCCTCTCCCCCAACAGGTCCGCATGAGCCTTCCGCTGCTCGGGATATGTTTAGAACGTTTAGTTACATAACAGACGTAAATACTTAATATTAATCGAAAGTTTCGAGATCTATCTAAGAGGGCGCCATTCGCTCAATACAACTCATCATTTAGCAATAGCTGCATCTTGCCTCTTGCAAGACCGTCCGCAAGGACATAAAAGCGGACAGAGGGTTTGATAGGCTGACGAGATAGGATTGTCCAACCCGGGCTGCCACCTGAACCAGGAGAAATGGCGCCATCGGCCGATCCGTCTGACGTCCAAGTTGCTCAAATCCTTCAAGTAATCGATCAATCCTGGAGGATTCCAGGCATCGAGTAACAGCAAATGCTGAGGCTTGTCATCAAGCCAAAATTCATTGGTCAACATTGACCGCATGTTCGTAAATATCTGCTTGGATCAACATGCTACGAGAAACGCCTTCTGAAATCCCAAATACACCTGCATCGCGCGGCGCGTCAGGTGTGGAAGGTCGGCTCCGGCAGGGTTCAGCAGAACAATCAAAAATCGACGGTACAGGCTCCGGCTGGAAAAGGGCGAGATCGCCCGATTCGGCCGGGCGTCGGTATAACGTCGTGGAGCAAACAATTCATGGCAGACAAAATGCTGATCGACGCGTCCCACGAGGAAGAAACTCGCGTCGTCGTGGTTCGTGGAAACAGAATCGAGGAATTTGATTTCGAATCGCAGCACAAGAAACAGCTGCGCGGAAACATCTATCTGGCGAAAGTAACTCGCGTCGAACCTTCACTGCAGGCGGCCTTTGTCGACTATGGCGGTAATCGCCACGGCTTTCTCGCCTTTTCTGAAATTCACCCCGACTATTACCAGATCCCGGTCGCCGATCGTCAGGCGCTTCTTGAGGCGGAAGCCCGGGAATCGATGGACGATGACGACGACCAGCCTGAGGAAACGGAAAAGCCTGCCCGTCGCAAGAGCCGGCCAAGGCGAAGCCGCAGCAAAACGGCCGAATCCGCCGGCAAGACCGCAAAGAGCGAAAGTTCGGATGACGCTGTCGAGGCGACCGCAACTGACGACGGCTCAAGTCCTGAACCGGCTGAAGACGCAGTGCAGGCGTCTTCTGAAGATGTCGCAGCCCCTGCCCCGCAGGACGACCCGTCTGTAGACGCCCCGGAAAGCCAGGGCGCTGCAGACAATGAAGACGACGACAAGAACTCTCCGCCGGAAACGATGGCCGCGGTTATCGACGCCGACCAGGTGTCTGAAGCCGTTCGTCGGGAGCCCGGCGTCGATGATGAGGACGATGGCGACGACGACGCTTCAGAAGACGACAGCGACAGGAGCGTCGAACTCGTCGGCGCCGAAGACGCTCTGGAAGAAGTGCCCGACCGCGCGCGCAAGACGCGCAAGCAGTACCGCATCCAGGAAGTCATCAAGCGCCGACAGATCCTGCTTGTCCAGGTCGTCAAGGAAGAGCGCGGCAACAAGGGCGCGGCGCTGACGACATATCTGTCTCTGGCCGGCCGTTATTCCGTCCTGATGCCCAACACCGCGCGCGGCGGCGGCATTTCCCGCAAGATCACCAATGTGCAGGACCGCAAGCGTCTCAAGGAGATCGCGCGCGGACTGGATGTCGCGCAGGGCATGGGCGTCATTCTGCGCACCGCCGGCGCCAACCGCACCAAGTCAGAGATCAAGCGCGATTTCGAATATCTGATGCGCCTCTGGGAGACCGTACGTAACCTGACCCTAACCTCCATGGCGCCGTGTCTGGTCTATGAGGAAGGCAGCCTGATCAAGCGCTCCATCCGCGACCTCTACAACAAGGATATCGGCGAAGTCATTGTTTCCGGCGAGGAAGGATACCGGGAAGCCAAGGACTTCATGAAAATGCTGATGCCGAGCCACGCAAAGGCGGTGCAGCCCTATCGGGACGTGCAGCCGATCTTCGCGCGGTCAGGCATCGAAGCGCAGCTCGACAAGATGCTGCAGCCGCAGGTGACGCTCAAATCAGGCGGCTACATCATCATCAACCAGACCGAAGCGCTGGTCGCCATCGACGTCAACTCCGGCCGCTCGACCAAGGAGCATTCGATCGAGGACACGGCGCTGCGCACGAACATGGAAGCCGCCGAGGAAGTGGCGCGCCAACTGCGTCTTCGCGACCTCGCGGGCCTGATCGTGATCGACTTCATCGACATGGAGGAGAAGCGCAACAACCGGTCCGTCGAGAAGAAGCTGAAGGATTGCCTGAAGAACGACCGCGCGCGCATCCAGGTCGGACGCATTTCCCATTTCGGCCTTCTGGAAATGTCGCGCCAGCGCATCCGCGCCAGCGTTCTGGAAAGCACCATGCAGGTCTGCGAACACTGCGCAGGCACGGGTTACGTGCGCTCGCTGTCGTCCGTTGCGCTGCACGTCCTGCGCACTGCAGAGGAATATCTGCTGCGCAACACCAAGTACAACATCACCCTGCGCACCTTGCCGGAAACCGCGCTCTATGTGCTTAACCAGAAGCGCGACACGATCAGGGACCTGGAAACCCGGTTCGGCCTCACGATTACGCTCGAGGCCGATCCTTCTGTCGGCCAGCAGATGGTCACCATCGTCCAGGGCGAAAAAGTCGAAGACCCGGTCGTTGTCGAAGACATCGTCATCCCGTTTGTTGAAACCGAAGATGACACCGTCGCAGTGATCGAAAGCGCCGATGAGGAGCAGGATAACGGCGATTCCGAAGGCGAAGGCCGCAAGCGCAAGCGCCGCCGGCGCAAGCGGGGCGGCCGCGGCGGCGGTGAACAGCAGGAAGCCGCGACAGACGATGCGGCGTCGGACGAACAGCCGTCGACAGCAGAAGCCGATTCGGACGAGCAGGATGGCGGCGAAGGCGATCAAAGACGCAAGCGCCGCAGACGCGGAAAACGCGGTGGTCGGCGCAATCGCGACGGCGAAGCCGGCGGTCAGGAAAATGCAGTCGCCGCCGACAGCGACAGCCCTGACGCAACGGTAGCGGACAACGCCGGGGAATCCGCTGCGGAAGCGTCCGTTGAAGCGGAAACACCTGCCGCGACGCAACCGGCGGACGACGCCGCGCCTGCGGAAGAGGCGAAGGCCGAAGAGCAGGAAGCCGCGCCGCGCAAATCCCGTTCGCGTCGCAAACCACGCGCCAAGGACACGGAAGAAAAACCCGTCGCCGACGATGCGCCCGCCGTCGAGACGCCCGCAGTCGAGACGAATGCCGACGAAGTCGCATCGGCGCCCACAGAGACCGGGGCGGAAACTCCGGAAAAGCCCAAGCGCTCACGCCGCAAGACCGGTTCGGACGCAGCAGCAAACAGCGGACCGGTTCTGACGTCCAACGCGCCCGACGACGCTTCAGAGCCGGAAAAGCCGAAGGAGAAGAAAGTCGGTTGGTGGCAACGCCGCGGCTTCTTTTAAGATTTAAGCGAGACGGCCGAACCCTTGTTCGGCCGTTTCTATTTTGCAGTCAGCCAATCCTCGATACGGTCCAGCGCCTCCGCCATGTCCGCGCTCGAACCGGCATAAGAGAAGCGTATCGTCTTGTGTCCGTCGATCGGGTCGAAATCCTTGCCCGGCGTCGCCGCAACGTCGATTGCCTCCAGCATGGTTCGGGCGAATTCGGATGTGTCGTTGGTAAAACGGCTGGCGTCGGCGTAGGCGTAAAAGGCGCCGTCCATCGGTGAGGCGATGGAAAAGCCGATCTTCGGCAATCTTTCCAGAAACATGTTTCGGTTCTCGCCATAGACGGCCTTGACCGCCTCCAGTTCAGACGTCGCGTCGAACGCCGCGCAGGCCGCGATCTGGGAGAGTTCCGGCGCGCTGATATAGAGGTTCTGGCCAATGCGCTCGATCGGGCGAACCGCCTGCTGCGGCAGCACCATCCAGCCGATCCGCCACCCCGTCATGCAGTAATATTTCGAGAACGAGTTGATGACGACCGCTTCGTCGCCAAGCGAAAGCGCCGTCGTTTCGTCCCCGGAAAATGTCAGACCGTGGTAGATTTCGTCTGAAATGAAAGTGATTTCGTTTTCGCGGCAGTAGTTCATGACAGCTTCCAGCGCGCCTTTGCCCGTCACCGTTCCGGTGGGATTGGCGGGGCTGGCGAGCAACACCCCGTCAATCCTTCCATGGGTCCTGGCTGCGTCCTCCAGAACAGCCGGCGAGAGCGTGAAGTCGCTGGCGCGATCGACCGCTATCTCCACCACCTCAAGGCCAAGCGCCGCCATGATGTTCCGATAGGCCGGATAGCCTGGCCGGGTAATCGCAATCCGGTCGCCCGGATCGAAGAGCGCCAGAAAAGCCAGATTGAAACCGGCTGAGGAACCGGTCGTCACGGCGATCCTGGCAGGGTCGATATCAACGCCGTGTCTCCGCCGGTAATAGGCGGATATGGCCTGGCGCAGTTCGATCAGCCCGAGCGTATCCGTATAGCCCAGCCGCCCGACGACAAGCGCCTCGCGCGCGGCTTCCAGCACCGCCTTCGGCGCGGGGCTTGCCGGCTGTCCCACCGCCAAGGAGATAACCGGCCGGCCCTGCCGCTTGCGTTCGATGGCTTCGGCCAGCACATCCATCGCGTGGAATGGCTCTACCTGGCTGCGTCTGGAAATTTTCATGGAAGGTCGTGTCCTGCGTCGGATCCTGTGATCAGCCAGACACATGCCCTATCGGCGTCCTCATCACAACCGTTCCATGCTCTTCACATTCGTGCGAAATGGGAAGGCAAGTCTCTGTGCAAAGCGTGGAAACCGCGCTACATGTCGGCCCAGTCTCCAGGCCCTGTCCGGGAAACGTCGATCACAAAGGCGACGATATTTGTTTGTAACAACTGCAGAAGTAACCGCCGGTCTGGTTCGGCGCATCGAGAGGACCCAATGATTCGATCAATGACAAAACGCTTCGCGACACTCCTTTTTGCCGTCATCGCATCGATTTGCGTCGTGCTGCCTTCCCAGGCGCTCGACGATTCGGAAAAGGAAGAACTTGGCGCATTCATTCGGGAATACCTGATAGCAAATCCGGAAATCCTCTTCGAGGTCCAGAAAGCCTATGAGGCCAAGCAGGAAATCCTGCAGAAGGAAAAATCCAAGGACATCATCGCCAATGCGAGCGACGCCATTTTCAATTCGCCGAACAACGTCATTCTCGGCAATCCGGAAGGCGAAATCACGATCGTCGAGTTCTTCGACTACAACTGCGGATACTGCAAGCGCGCGCTCAAGGACATGGAAGACATCCTGGCGAACAATTCGGATGTTCGGTTTGTACTGAAGGAATTTCCGATTCTCGGAGAAGACTCGGTCGCGGCGCACCGGGTGGCGGGCGCCCTGCACATTGTGGCGCCAGAGCATTACGCGGAGTTTCACCGCTCCTTGCTAGGCGGTCACGGCAGGGCCAATGAAGAATCCGCCATGGAAATCGCGCTGTCGCTGGGCGTCGACGAAGACGCGTTGAAGGCGGCGATGGACGACCCGTCGATAGAACAGGGGTATCGTGAAACCTTCCAGCTTGCGGATATGCTGGGAATATCCGGAACGCCTTCCTACGTTGTGGGCGACGAAACAGTGTTCGGCGCGGTCGGCGTGCAGCAGCTTGCAAGCAAGATCGAAAACGTCAGGAATTGCGACAGCGCCACCTGCTGATCGCGCATCGTATGCGAACGGCGCCTGTGCGCGCCGTTCACGCGCCACGACAATGCTACGTTCGTTGAATTCGCCTGCCTTATAATTTCAACAAGTTTCGAATATCAATTAGCCAAGAACCCTAAGTCAGGGCTTTTCCTGCCGAATTTGCCCGTCTATATGTCGGGGTCTGCGACGATCGAGGATAGTCTGGCACAATGGTTTCCACCGTCTATGTCCTGAACGGACCGAATCTCAACGCCCTCGGCAAGAGAGAACCCGGAATCTATGGCGGGAAGACATTGGATGCCATTGAAGCCGACTGCCACAATCTCGGCGAAACACTTGGATTCAAGATCGATTTTCGGCAGAGCAACCACGAAGGCGTGCTGGTGGACTGGCTGCAGGAAGCCGGCGACAAGGCTAACGGCGTTGCGCTCAATCCAGGCGCCTACGGGCACACATCCATAGCGTTGCACGACGCAATCCGCTCTATCGACATCCCGGTCGTCGAGCTGCATCTGTCCAATATTCATGCTAGAGAAGCGTTCCGTCATGTTTCCATGACAGCCCCTGTGTCGAAGGGCGTCATTTGCGGTTTCGGCCCAGGCAGCTATATGCTGGCCCTGCGGGCGCTGGCCGACATGACAGGCAAATAAAAAAGTGAAGGGCCCATTTTTATGGCAACAAAAAAATCAGGGATCGATCAGGATCTCGTTCGCGATCTGGCGACGATACTGAACGAAACCGATCTGACCGAAATAGAAATCGAACAGGACGATCTTCGCATCCGGGTTTCCCGAAGCCGCGAAAGTTCCGTCACCTACTACGCGCCGCCGTCGCAACAAGCAGCGCCCGCGCCGGCGCCGACAGCAGCCCCCGCCGCCTCCGGCGTCGCCACGCCTGCGGCGAACGATCTTTCCAACGCCGTCACCGCGCCGATGGTCGGAACCGCCTATCTCGCGCCCTCGCCCGACGCGCGCCCCTTCGTCGAAATTGGCCAGGCGGTTTCGGAAGGCGAGCCGCTGTTGATCATCGAAGCCATGAAGACGATGAACCAGATACCGGCCCCGCGCTCCGGCAAGGTGACTGCGATACTTGTTGAGGACGCCCAGCCCGTCGAGTTCGGCGAACCGCTTCTCGTCATCGAGTAGGATCGCATGATGCTCTCGAAAGTTCTCATAGCCAATCGCGGCGAAATCGCCCTCCGCGTTTTGCGGGCCTGCAAGGAACTCGGCATAAGCACCGTTGCGGTCCATTCGACCGCAGACGCCGACGCCATGCATGTCAGGCTGGCCGATGAAAGCGTCTGCATCGGGCCGCCCGCAAGCCGTGACAGCTATCTCAATATCCACCAGATCGTGGCGGCCTGTGAAATCACCGGCGCGGATTCGGTTCATCCGGGATACGGCTTCCTGTCGGAAAACGCGAAATTCGCCGAAATTCTGGAAGCTCACGGCATCACATTCATCGGGCCGACCGCGGAGCACATCCATTTGATGGGCGACAAGATCACCGCCAAGAAAACGGCGGAGGAACTTGGCATACCGGTCGTTCCGGGATCCGACGGCGAAGTGACCGACGCAGCCGCCGGGAAACGCGTGGCCGCCGAAATCGGTTACCCGGTCCTGATCAAGGCGACCGCCGGCGGCGGCGGCCGCGGCATGAAAGTCGCCCGGAACGAAAGCGAATTGGCGGTGGCGCTTGCAACGGCGCAAAAGGAGGCCGAGGCGGCCTTTGGAAACAGTTCCGTCTATATCGAGAAATATCTGGGACACCCGCGTCACATCGAAGTTCAGGTGATGGGCGATGGCGAAGGCGCCGCAGTTCATCTCGGAGAACGCGACTGCTCGCTGCAGCGCCGTCACCAGAAGATCTGGGAAGAGGCGAATTCTCCCGCACTGACGCCGGAACTGCGCGACAAGATCGGCATGATCTGCGCGCGCGCCATGCAGAAGCTGAAATATCGCGGCGCAGGCACGGTGGAATTCCTGTACGAGAACGGCGAGTTCTATTTCATTGAAATGAACACCCGTCTGCAGGTCGAGCACCCCGTCACGGAAGCCATCACCGGCATAGACCTCGTCAACGAACAGATCCGCGTCGCTTCTGGCGACGGTCTCTCCGTCACCCAGGACGAGATCCACTTCACCGGCCACGCGATCGAGTGCCGGATCAACGCCGAGGATCCCAGGACCTTCACGCCGTCACCCGGCACGATTACGCACTACCACCCTCCTGGCGGTCTCGGCGTGCGCGTGGATTCGGGCGTCTATCAGGGGTACAAGATCCCGCCTTACTACGACAGTCTGATCGGCAAGCTTATCGTGCATGGCCGCACGCGTCCCGAGGCGATGATGCGACTGCGTCGCGCGCTTGGCGAATTCGTCATCGACGGCATCAATACCACCATCCCGTTGTTCAGCGATCTGCTTTCCAATCCCGATATCGCAAGCGGCGACTACGATATCCATTGGCTGGAGAAGTACCTGGCCGGAAACCAGGGGTAATCATTTACGATGCACGGGAGTGGTGATCGATCGAATATCACTCCGCAGCTCCTGCTGAAGGCCTATAGTTGCGGCCTTTTTCCGATGGCGGATTCAGCCGACGACCCGGACGTATTCTGGGTGGAGCCGGAGATGCGCGGGATCATCCCGTTCGACGACTTCCATATTCCGAAGAGCTTGAAGAAGGTCGTTCGGCAAAAGCGGTTCGAAATCCGCAGAAATACGGCCTTCACAGCCGTCATGGACGGATGCGCCGAACCGGCGCCGGGACGCCTCAACACCTGGATCAACGGCACAATACGGCAACTCTACACCGAGTTGCATCACATGGGCCATGCACACAGCGTCGAGGCGTGGAAAGACGACAAGCTCGTGGGCGGATTATACGGCGTTTCCCTCAGGGGCGCGTTTTTCGGAGAAAGCATGTTCTCCAGGACGCCCGACGCGTCCAAGGTCTGCCTCGTCCATCTGGTGCGCCATCTCATGGAGAGTGGCTTCGTGCTGCTCGACACGCAGTTCACGACGGAGCATCTGGAGCGTTTCGGGGCGATTGAAGTGCCGAAAAGCGTCTATCGCGAAATGCTGGAGGAAGCCCTGCTGATCGACGCTGAGTTTTAGTCGCAGGATCAGTTCGTCGCTGATGGCGGCGGCACGTCGGAATCCATCCGGCAGTTTTTCAGCCAGACGTCGTAGACCGGATGATCGACGGCGTTGAGGCCCGGCGAATCGGCGAACATCCAGCCGGTGAATATCCGCCGGATCTTGCGGTCGAGCGTAATTTCATCGACCTCGACAAACGTCGTCGTTTTCGGCTGTTCCGTTTCTTCACGCGAATAGCAGACCCTGGGCGTCACCTGAAGCGCGCCGAACTGGACGGTCTCGTTGATGTAGACGTCGAATGTGATGATGCGGCCGGTGATCTTGTCGAGGCCCGAGAATACGGCGACCTTGTTTGCGATGCGCGGGTCGCGCGCCGGTTCCAGCTGCTCGCTCTCGACTCCGGTGTCCATCTGTTCTGTGCCTGAACCGTCCGCCGGAGGGGCCTCCAGATCCAGATCCCGAATTTCGACTTCAGACTGCGCGCCAGCCGGGGTCGCAACGCCCGCCACAACCATACAGATCGAAAGCGCGATCGCGCGAGAGAGAGAAATGCGGGGCTTCGTGTTCATATGCCGCGGGCTTTCCGATGTCAGCTTTCCGGCGACCAGGCGTCATAGTCGCCTGTCACGCGCGGACGTTCGGCAGGATTGAGGATAGATCCCTTCGGACGATAGGCCGCGGCCGTGCCGGTCATGTTCGGCAGATGGGGCAATTGCCAGTCGCGCGGCTTGTATTGCTCGTCTGCAGGCGAAACGTCGGTCCTGTGATGCATCCATCCGTGCCAACCGGGGGGAATCGCGGACGCCTCGGCCGGTCCGTTATAGATGACCCAGCGGCGCGTGCGGCCCTCCGAATCCTTGCCGCCCTGATAGTAGACGTTGCCGAATTCGTCTTCACCCACCCGTTCGCCCTTGCGCCAGGTGTGAAACAGCGTTCCGATGGTCGCCTTGTGCCACCACCCAAAGACTTGAACCAGGCTGATCGTCATCAGAAACCTCTTTTGCCCGCGATCGAACTCGTCCGCTTATGCCGCGCATATCGGCGATTGTCCAGCGGATGAGCCCTGATTGCACGCGAATGCGCCCATTCGGTGACGCTGCGCTCGTTCGAGGCGCGCTTTTCCGGTTTGCGACAAATCAAAGTCGGCGACAATCATATTGATGTATATTCGCACCATGCGCATGTCAGATCGCGCATGTAAAGGATTTGACGATGGATGGCAAAGCCTCACCTCCGAACATGGAAAAGATTACCGTTTGGGATCCGATAGTCAGAATCGGCCACTGGATTCTTGTGATTGCGTTTACAATCGCATATCTGACGGAAGGCGAGCCCGAGTGGCTGCATACCTGGGCCGGTTATTCAATCGCGACTGTCGTCGTCATTCGCGTCCTATGGGGCTTTGTCGGTCCGAAACATGCGCGGTTCTCCGATTTCGTGACCGGCCCAAGCGCCGTATTCGCCTATCTCCGCGGTCTGATAGCGCGGAAATCCAGACGCTATATTGGCCACAGTCCGGCTGGCGGCGCCATGACGGTTGCGATTCTGGTGATGTTGGCCGTTACGACGTTCAGCGGCATGGCCAACTTCGCAGCCAAGGATGGTGAAGGTCCGCTAGCCGGGATCATTTCACAGACCCCGACGAATAGAGAGCGCCACAGCTCCGAAGACCGAAACAATGGCGCGGAGAGAAAACGTGAGGACGATTTTTGGGAAGAAATTCACGAGGTCAGCGCAAATCTGACCCTCGTTCTTATTCTCTTCCATCTGGGAGGCGTCGCGCTTGCCAGTTTCGTCCACAAAGAGAATCTCCCTCGCAGCATGGTCACCGGTAAAAAGCGTCCTTGATATGATTCAAAGGCTTTTCTCGAATTCGAGCGACTGGCCGGACCCGCCGCCTTCATCGAGACTCGCCGCCTTGCCGGTTCTGACAAAACCGCGGCGTCGGAAGAACTCGATCGCCTTGCTGTTGGCATGCTCCACGTGGAGACGCATGGACCGGGCTTGCGGAAAGCAACCACCCAGTTCGTCGAGAAGAGCGGATCCCGCGCCTCTTGCCTGAAACCGCGGTAGCACGCAGATCTGATAAAGCAGGACAGTCCGTCCCTCATCTGAACTGGCGGCATAGGCCATTCCGGCGATAGCCTCGCCGGTGTCGGCGACGATGAACTCGGAATCGGGTCGCGCCATATCCTGCCGCAAACGCTCGATCGAGCTCCACTCGGATGTCATCCGCTCGACTTCCGCGGCGCCGTAGAGAGGATCGTATGCGTCATGCCAGGTTTCCACGATCAATTCGCGGATCTCCGGCAAATCGCGTTCTCCGGCCGTCCTGATGTAGAAGACGGTGTCCGTTTCGATTAGTCGATCCCCAGCTTCTGCCTGACGAGCGCATTCACGGCTTGCGGATTGGCCTTGCCCTGGGTCGCCTTCATCACCTGGCCGACGAACCAGCCGGCCATGGACGGCTTTTCCTTCGCCTGTTCCACCTTGTCGGGGTTGGCCGCAAGCACTTCGTCCACCGCGGCCTCGATGGCGCCGGTGTCGGTCACCTGCTTCATGCCGCGTTCCTCGACGATCTTTGTCGGGTCGCCGCCCTCTTCCCAGACGATTTCGAACAGGTCCTTGGCGATCTTGCCGGAGATGACGCCTTCCTTGATGAGATCCAGGATGGCGCCGAGTTGATCCGCCGTGACCGGCGTTTCTCCAATGCCCTTGCCGGCCTTGTTGAGAGCGCCCAGGAGATCATTGATGACCCAGTTTGCAGCCGACTTGCCGTCCCGGCCTTGCGCGACGTCCTCGAAATAATCCGCAATCGCCTTTTCCGAAACGAGGATCGACGCGTCGTAGGCCGACAGCCCCATGTCCGCCATCAGTCTGGCTTTCTTGTCGTCCGGCAGTTCGGGAAGTCCGGCGGCAAGCGCCTCGACATAGGCGTCGTCGAATTCCAGCGGGAGCAGATCCGGGTCGGGGAAATAGCGATAGTCGTGCGCTTCTTCCTTGGAGCGCATGGAGCGGGTTTCGCCCTTGGCCGGGTCGAAGAGCCGCGTTTCCTGTTCAATCTCGCCGCCGTCTTCCAGTATCTCGATCTGGCGGCGCGCCTCGTATTCGATCGCCTGTCCCATGAACCGGATCGAGTTGACGTTCTTGATCTCGCAGCGCGTGCCGAAATCGTCGCCGACCTTGCGCACCGAGACGTTCACGTCGGCGCGCATCGATCCCTCGTCCATGTTGCCGTCGCAGGTTCCGAGATAGCGGACGATTGTGCGCAACTTGCCGACATAGGCCTTGGCCTCGTCGGAAGACCGCATGTCCGGCTTCGACACGATTTCCATGAGAGCGACGCCGGAACGGTTGAGGTCGACATAGCTCATGGACGGGTGCTGGTCGTGCATCGACTTGCCGGCGTCCTGTTCGAGATGCAGACGTTCGATGCCAACCTCGATATCCTCGAAATTGCCGCTGGAGTCCGGGCCCACGGAAATAATGATCGCGCCCTCGCCGACGATCGGGTCCTTGAACTGGGAGATCTGGTAGCCCTGCGGCAGGTCCGGATAGAAATAGTTCTTCCGGTCGAAAACCGACCGGTTGTTGATCTTCGCCTTTAGTCCAAGCCCGGTGCGAATGGCCTGCTTGACGCATTCCTCGTTGATCACCGGCAGCATGCCCGGCATCGCCGCGTCGACGAGCGACACATTGGCGTTCGGCTCCTTGCCGAATTCCGTGGAAGCGCCCGAAAAAAGCTTGGAATTGGAGGTGACCTGGGCATGAACCTCGAGCCCGATGATGACTTCCCAGTCACCGGTTGAACCGGCGATCAGTCGTTTTGGGTCAGGCGTGCGCGTGTCGATGATGGTCATGTGAAGTCGCTGAACGTTGGGAGGATCGGGATGTTGCGTTACCGGTTAAACGATCGGCAATGATGGTTCAAGCTTTTCCCTGCGGTCCGTCGCGGCGCTGCGGGCTCAGGCAAACTGCGCAAATCCTTGACATGGATCAAATGGACCGCGCGACCAGGCTGATAAGCATCTATTCAACCTCAATTTCCGGTTCCGGAGGAGCGAATGGGCGTCAAATCATATCTGGCCAGGCTTTCGAAGCATAATCGGCTGTTTCACGCCATGATGAGAAAGCTCGGCGTTCAACAGACATTGTTTGATCTGCCCCATTCGTCCGAAATTTCCCGCCGGGCCGTTCAGCGTTGCATGGGCTGCGCTCAGGCCGGCGACTGCGACAATCTTCTGTCGCAGAACGATACGCTGGACACGCCGCCGACCTATTGCAGAAACGTCGCGCTGATTGCCCGGCTCCAGAGGCTGGAAGAAGCCTCGCCCGAATTGGGAAAGGCCCTACTCAACTAAAGGCCTGCCCCTCAACCACTCCCTTGCGGGAGAACATCCCTCTATCTCTACCGGAGCATCAAACGATGTCTCCGGTTTTTTTTAATGGTTCCAGACATGTTGACGTGTCATGCAACTATGCTTTTAAGTTCGTATGCGATTTTTGCGTTCAGATTTCTGATTCGACGCGGGTGCGAGGGGTGCGGTTTTGATTCGACTTCCGAAAACGCTGCCGATACGTTTGCTTCTAACGTCGCTTTTCCTGATCTTTCTGTCGGGCTGCGGTCTCAACACAGCGCCCATACTTTACCCTAAGGGTCCGATCGCTCTCGCGGAGAGGGATCTCTTGTTCGCAGCCCTTTTCGTGATGATGATCGTCGTCATACCGGTCTTCATCATGGCCTTTCTCGTCGTCTGGCGGTATCGGGCCGACGGAGGAAAAGGGAAATATGCTCCAGACTGGGGGTATTCGGTCGGAATTGACGCCATCATCTGGATCGTGCCGGCCATTATCGTCATCGTTCTCGGCTACCTGCTCTGGAACGCGACCTTCAAACTGAATCCTTACAAACCGCTCGCGAGCAGCGAGCCGGCGCTTGAGGTTCAGGCCATTGCGCTCGACTGGAAATGGCTGTTCGTCTATCCACAGTACGGGGTCGCGACCGTCAATGAACTCGCTATGCCGGTCGATCGGCCGGTGAACTTCAAGATCACCTCCGACACGGTGATGAATTCCTTTTTCATCCCGTCGCTGGCGGGTCAGATTTACGCCATGGCCGGTATGACAACGCAGCTTCACCTGGTTGCGGATTCGACCGGGACATTCCGCGGGCGCAACACCCAGTACAGCGGCGACGGGTTCGCCGAACAATGGTTTCAGGCTCATTCCATGTCCAATGAGGATTTCGAAGCCTGGGTCGAGAAGGTCAAGCAGTCCGAAACGGGACTGGACGAGGCCGCCTACACACAGCTGGCCAAGCCCACGATCAAGCATGAAGTCGAGTATTATTCGAGTTTCGCGCCAGGCCTGTTCGGTTCGATCCTGCTGAAATATGCGATGAACCAGGACCACCGCAACCTGATCTGTTCAGCCACGGCCCAATCGGAACCGGTCGCGCCGAAGCTCGCCAGCCTGAGGGAGGACGCCAATGTTCGGCATACTGACGATTGACGCCCTGCCCTTTTACAGCTGGGTCGCGATGACGGGAGCCGGAGTGACCGTGCTCGGCGGCGCCGGCGCCCTTGCGCTCGTCGCCTGGTTCAATTTCTGGAAGCCATTGTGGAATGACTGGCTGACAAGCGTGGACCACAAGCGCATCGGCGTAATGTACATCATTCTCGCGCTGATTATGCTCGTCCGCGGCTTTGTCGACGCCATCATGATGCGCATGCAGCAAGCCTTCGCCATGGGCAATGAGGGCTATCTTCCACCGGACCATTTCGACCAGATCTTCAGTTCGCACGGCACGATCATGATCTTCTTCATGGCGATGCCCTTTGTATCCGGACTGATCAACATTGTCGTGCCGCAGCAGATCGGCGCGCGCGACGTCGCCTTCCCGTTCATGAACTCCGTGAGCCTCTGGCTCACCGCCTCAGGCGCTGGACTGGTTCTTGTCTCGCTTGTCATAGGCAAGTTTTCGACGGCCGGCTGGACCGGCTATCCGCCCTATTCCGGCATCGAATACAGCCCCGGCGTCGGCGTCGACTACTGGCTCTGGGCGCTGCTTGTCAGCGGCGTCGGCAGCACCATGACGGGCATCAACTTCATCGTCACCATCTTGCGGCTGCGCGCGCCCGGCATGACGCTGATGAAGATGCCGATGTTTTCGTGGACGTCGCTTGTCGTCGCGCTGCTGATGGCCTTCGCCTTTCCGGCGCTAACCGTTGTCGCCGTCATGCTCGGCCTGGACCGCATTTTCGGCATGCACTTCTTCACCAATGGCGACGGCGGGAACATGATGAACTTCATCAACCTGCTGTGGATATGGGGCCATCCGGAGGTCTATATCCTCATCCTGCCTGCCTTTGGCGTCTATTCGGAAGTGGTCGCGACATTTTCCCAGAAGCGCCTGTTCGGGTACGAATCGCTGGTCTACGCCACGGCGGCGATCGGGTTTCTCTCCTTCACGGTCTGGCTGCACCACTTCTTCACCATGGGATCGAGCGCGAGCGTCAACGCCTTTTTCGGCATCGCCACGATGATCATCGCGGTGCCCACCGGGGTGAAGGTGTTCGACTGGCTGTTCACGATGTATCGCGGCCGCATCATCATGCACAGCACGATGTACTGGACGATCGGCTTCATTGTCACCTTCGTCATTGGCGGCGTGACGGGCGTCCTGCTGGCGCTTCCGCCGGCCGACTATCTTATGCACAATTCGACCTTCCTGGTCGCCCACTTCCACAACATGCTGATACCGGGCGCGCTGTTCGGCTATTTCGCCGGCATGAACTACTGGTTCCCGAAAGCCTTCGGCTTCAAGCTCGACGAGAAATGGGGCAAGCGCTCCTTCTGGTTCTGGATAAGCGGTTTTTACTGCGCCTTCATGCCGCTGTACGTTCTCGGCTTCCTGGGCATGTCGCGCCGCATGGAACATTATGACGTGCCGGAATGGCAGCCCTATCTGATTTTCGCGGCCTTCGGCGCCGTGCTCGTCATGATCGGCCTGATCTGCATCGGCGTCCAGCTCTGGGTGAGCGTGCGCGACCGCGCCAAGAACATGGATTTGACAGGCGACCCATGGAACGGCCGGACGCTGGAATGGGCGACCGCGTCGCCGCCCGCCGTCTACAATTTCGCGATCGTTCCCACCGTCGAGGAAATCGACGCGTTTCACGACATGAAGAAGCGCGGCCTCGCATACGCCGCGTCGGAGCGGTACGAAGATATCGAGATGCCCGACAACACCCCGCTTGGCCTCATCATCGGCGGATTTGGTTTCGTCCTCGGCTTCGCCATGATCTGGCATATGTGGTGGCTGGCGGTCGTCAGCCTTGTCGTCGTGGTCGCCTGCCTGATCATCAAGAGCAGCAATGACGACGACGAGCATATCATTCCTGCAGCGGACGTTGAGGCAATCGAGAAAGAGCGCCTGAAAATCATCGCGTCGCAACCGCCGCATCCGGTGATCGGGGCCTCCGAAACCCCCGTCCCCGACGGCAGCCCTGTTCCCGGGAGCGCATGACATGAGCCTGGAAGCAACCGCACACGGCGCCGTTCACGGAGAAGAATCCAAATACGAGGATCGCGAATTCGGCTTCTGGGTCTATCTCATGACGGACTCGCTGATCTTCGCGCTCGCCTTCGCCACCTATGTGGTGATGATCGAGAACTACTCGGACGGCCCGACGCAAAAGGACCTCTTCAGCCTCGGCCACACCGCCGGCGAGACATTTCTGCTCCTGACATCAACACTGACATTCGGGTTTGCATCGCTCGCCATGAGGGCTGGTCAGGCGACGCGGGTCATGCTTTGGCTCGCCGTCACCATGATCCTTGGCGTTGGCTTCGTCGGCATGGAACTCGCCGAATTCAGCGGCATGATCGCCGCGGGCGCCGGTCCGGATCGCAGCGGCATGCTCACTGCTTTCTTCACGCTGGTCGGAACCCACGGCGTTCACGTCACGCTGGGCTCACTCGGCATTTTCGTGATGATATGCCAGGTCGCTGTGAAAGGTTTGACGCCGCCCGTGCGCTCTCGCCTCACCCGGCTCGCCATGTTCTGGCATTTCCTCGATATCGTCTGGATCGGTATCTTTTCCGTCGTCTATCTGCCGGGAGTGCTGTGATGAGCAATTCGAACGCCGGAACCCACACCTTGAGCAGCTATCTGACGGGCTATGTCGTCGCGCTCGTTCTCACAGCCATTCCCTTCGCTTTCGCCTGGGCCGGCTGGTTCTCCGTAAGGACCACGCTCCTTGTCGTCGCCGTCACGGCGATCGTGCAGGTGGTGGTGCACCTGGTCTATTTCCTTCACATCAATTACCGCACCACGGCAAAGGAAAACCTGCTCGCGCTCGCCTTCGCCGGCGTGCTGATTTTCCTCATGATCGGCGGAACGCTGTGGATCATGTTCGACCTGCATTACCAGATGCTGTAGCCGATCCGCTTACTGGCATACGCTGACCGTTTCGCGCAATTGCCGATCCGTAATCACCTTGCCGAAGATCTCGTGTCCCTTCGCGTTGAAGTGATTGTCGCGTTCGTTGAAAAGGCTCGCGCCGTCGCGCGCGGCTTCCACGAACATCGCATAGGGATCATAGCAATCAATTCCCGCCTCTGACAGCGCCGGCGTCATCGCCGTGACCAGCGGATGATCCTCGGCCTGCAGAGCCAGGACATTCGGTTTGTAGGGGATGAACACAAGCGAAAATTCGGCGCCGGCGGCTTCCACGTCGTCGCGCAGCCGCTCGATCAACCGAACCGTCAGGTCGACGCCCTGGCTGTCGATCGGACGGATTGCGCGGGGCCCCAGCACCCGGTTGCGGGGATGAGCGAAGGGTTCGTCGTCGCCAAAACGGGACTGCCAGAGATGTTTCAGATTGAGAAAACCGGTCTCGGCAAGCGCCACGACGCGACTGTTGTCCCGGAACCAGAATCCGATACTGCGCGCCGTGCGATCGACCACGTGGTCGTCATGCAGCGTCAAACCGTTCTCATCTGTGAAATACGGCTTTTGATAGCCATATTGTTCGGCGAACATGTTGTTGAGAATGTCGTTGTAGGTGGTGAAGGCAAGCACCACCTCGTCAACGTCGAATTGCTTGCCGAGCTTCTCGTAGAAAAGCAGTTCCTGGTCGGTTCCATAGCCTGAAACGCCCAGATTGATCATTTCGACAGTTTCGTCGCCATGCGCCGAGGGCTCGGTGAAAATATCCTCCTGGTCGGCGCCGTAGCCCCACACATAGGAGTCGCCAAGCACCAGAATTCTGCGCTGGTCGGTCTTGTCCTCGAAGGCATGCTCCCGCGACGCGCGCAACCCCATGGCGTTCTGCAGCACCGTCACGGAAAACCCGTGGTCGACGTGATATTGCTCGACCGAAGGCAGCGGCGCCCACCCGAGTTCCGGATCGAAACGCGAGAAGTAGCCGCGATCGCCTCCGGCGCTGCCGGCGATATCCAAAGGAACGATGCGCAACACCGCCTCGGCCGCCAGCAGCGTGAAGACGATGCTCGCCAGGATAAGCAGGATGTTGCCAAGCGCCTTTTTCATGCCGGACGCCACCTCAGAACAGCGTATAGATGAAGGGGGCGACCACGGAGCCCTGCGCAAAGACGAGCAGCGCGCCAAGCAGCACCGCAATGATGATGATGGGCGCCAGCCAGAATTTGCGGCGCTCCCGCATGAATCCCCAAAGATCGGATAGCAGTTCGATCATCAGTATGGCCTTTCCAGGTCAGTGTCTTTCGGCGGCTTCTGCCGCATAATTCGGTAGGTTGTCGCTGCAGCGTCGCGGCTGCGATGCATCGGATCCTTGCCAATCAACTTCATGATGAGAGCCGTTGGCGTAACAATCAGAAAAAACAGGAC
Organism: Flavimaribacter sediminis; assembly: GCF_019492055.1. Taxonomy (GTDB): domain Bacteria; phylum Pseudomonadota; class Alphaproteobacteria; order Rhizobiales; family Rhizobiaceae; genus Flavimaribacter; species Flavimaribacter sediminis. Next base: position 49,414 of record NZ_JAICBX010000006.1, read on the forward strand.
GCCCAGAATGATCCGGCTGTTGATCCAGCCGAGCACATTGCCGAACCGTTCCCAGCCGCGATAGACGGGCGCGAGCGACATGGGCGCAACCAGGCTCCAGACGAGGAGCACCGCGGCGATGACGGCAGACGCCGTGACCGTCGGCGTCTGCCAGCGCCAGGGCAGCAGCACGCATCCGAAAAATGCGAACAGCGCCGCCAGTATCCAGGCGAAACGCCTCAATTGTTTTGCGGTCAGGGATGTGTCGCGGGTCAATCCAGTGCGAACTCCTCTTTCCAGGCCTCGTCCTTCTCCCAGGGCGTCTGATCCTCTTTCAGCAGAAGGAAGTTGCCGACCACCAGAACGTCCATCTCGGTGCGCATGAAACACCGATAGGCGTCTGCAGGCGTGCACACGATCGGTTCGCCCCGCACGTTGAAGGACGTGTTGACCAGAACACCGCATCCGGTCTGCGCCTCAAAGGCCTTCAGAAGCGCGTGGTAACGCGGATTGGTGCCCTCATGCACGGTCTGGATGCGCGCCGAATTGTCCACATGGGTGATCGCCGGCAGTTGCGAGCGTTTGAGATTCAGCTTGTCGATGCCGCTCAGCTTCTGCTGTTCTTCATCGAGCTCAACCAGCAAATCCTTCCGCACATCTGCGACGATCAGCATGTACGGGCTATCGGCATCCATGTCGAAATAGTCCGACACGCGCTCGCGCAGAACCGAAGGCGCAAAGGGCCGAAACGATTCCCGGTACTTGATCTTGAGGTTCATGACCGACTGCATCTTCGCCGATCGCGGATCGCCGATGATCGACCGGCCTCCGAGCGCGCGCGGGCCGAACTCCATACGCCCCTGGAACCAGCCGACGACCTTTTCTTCGCCCATGAGACCGGCCAGACGCGACATCAGTTCCGGGTCGTCGAGCCGCTGATACCTGGCGTCTGCGGCGTCAAGCGCGGTCCTGATCGCTTCGTCGTCGAATTCAGGTCCGAGATAGCTGCCTCGCATGGCGTCGCCAGGAACCGCGATCCGTTCCTTCTGCTCGTAGACATGCCAGCCAAGCAGCGCCGCGCCAAGCGCGCCGCCTGCGTCGCCGGCCGCCGGCTGCACCCAGATATCGTCAAACGGCCCCTCTCTCAAAAGACGCCCGTTCGCTACGCAGTTCAGCGCCACGCCGCCGGCGAGGCACAGCGCCGTCTCTCCGGTTTCCTCATGAACCGTCTTCGCCAGTCGCAGCACCACCTCTTCCGTGACCTGCTGGATCGAGGCGGCGATATCCATTTCCTGCTGGCTGATCGGGCTTTCCGGCCTGCGTGGCGGACCACCGAAAAGCGCATCGAAGCGCTTGTTCGTCATGGTCAGTCCGGTCGCGTAATTGAAATAGCTCATGTCGAGCCGGAAGGTGCCGTCGTCCTTCAGGTCAATCAGATTGTCGAGAATGGCGTCCACATAGGTCGGCTCGCCATAGGGCGCGAGGCCCATGAGCTTGTATTCGCCGGAATTCACCTTGAACCCGGTGTAATACGTAAAGGCCGAATAGAGCAGTCCGAGCGAATGCGGAAAGTCGATTTCCCACAGCGGTGTCAGTTCTCGGCCGTTCCCGACCCACACCGAGGTCGTCGCCCACTCGCCCACCCCGTCGAGACACAGTACGGCGGCGCGTTCGAACGGGCTTGGATAGAAGGCAGACGCGGCGTGCGACTGGTGATGTTCGGCGAACAGAAGCGGCGGCAGGTCCTTATTCTTCATGTCGCCGAGTTCGGCCAGGTCTTCGCGGATCGCCTGCTTCAGATACAGCTTGTCCTTCAGCCACACCGGCATCGCCGCGATGAAGGAGCGAATGCCGGAAGGCGCATAGGAAACATAGGTTTCAAGAAGGCGCTCGAATTTCAGGATCGGCTTGTCGTAGAAGACGATGCGGTCGATCTCGCTTAAAGTCAGACCTGCGGCTTCCAGGCAGTACGAGATCGCATGCACCGGAAATCCGGCGTCATGTTTTATGCGGCTGAAACGCTCTTCCTGCGCAGCCCCGACGATCTGGCCATCGACAAGAATCGCGGCGGCGCTGTCATGATAGAATGCGGAAATACCAAGTATGTTGCTCACACGGATCTCTTGTCGATCACCAATATTACAGGACAGATCCGGTAAACTGCGGATTATTCTCCCGAACGGTGGATAGAACAGTTGCTACTGTCATTTCAACCGGAATAACAGTACCTACCCCACCCGGAACCTGATGTAGTGATTGTATTTACAATTTTTAAATGAAAAATTTCCAAGTTTCCCACGCCCGAAACAACCGCGGCGCGAGCAAATTAAACGTGCGAACCAAATCCACTAAACCAGCCAACGAGTCTTTGTACCTCGGTCTTGCCTGGGGTCTCATCGCGTTTGCCCTGTTTGTCGCGACCAGTGGCAATCTGGAGTTTCACGTAGACGAGGTCATTACTTACCGCGTCGTTCAGGAAACCTGGTCGGAAATCGCCCGCGAGCGCCTGGGGGCGACGCATTCGCCAGTCTATTTCTGGCTCGTCAAACCGCTGTATTCCATTAGCGACGACCCGCATATCCTTCGCTATCCCTCGTCGCTTTTCTCGGCGATCGGTTTTGGCGTGATGGTCGCCGCGCTCGGCTCTGCGATATCGAAACGGATTGCCAACATATACGCGATCGGCCTCATGACATGCCCGGGATGGATATATCTCGCGCATTTCGCCAGGCCCTACGCCCTGCTTGTGATGCTGATGATGCTTGGCATGGCCAGCCTGCTCGTCATTCTCGCGCGCACGCTTGCCAAAGAACAGGATGCGATCGGCCAGCCGGAAACCCCGCTAAGGCATTGGATTATTCTCTCCGTCTCCACGGCGCTTGCTCCGGCTGTTCTCATGTCGGGGGCGCTTTACGTGGTGGCGTTGTCTTTCACGCCGCTGCTCAATGCAGATCTCAGACGAAGCAGGACATTCCTCGCCAGATGGTGGCGGGCGATGTTGCCGGGTCTGGCGTCGGCGGCGCTGTTTTCATGGCTGCTGTCGTCGGCGATCATTCGTAAATCCGATTCCTATTGGGTGGACAGGAGATCTCCCCTCTCGTTCGACACTTTCTCTCGTGTCGTATCCCGCACGTTCTCTTCAATCGATCCCTCATGGACAAGCGCGTCCCAGACGCTGGAATCAATCATCGCCGTGGCAGGCGTCGTGCTGGTTTTGAGCGCCTTTCTGCTGCGATCCCGACACAGAGCGCTGTTCTGGACGGCGCTGCCGGCCGCAATTTCACTGCCAATCCTCTACGTCCTCATCAGTTTCAAGACCAGCCTGATGGTTGACCGATATTTCTTTCTGACTACGCCCGGGGTGTTCGCGCTGATCGCCATCAGCACCGACTATGTCTGGCGCAAGCGCATTGGCGCTGGCCTGCTCCTCATACTGCTTTCAGGTCTCTTGTTGCAGGCGGCGAATGCGTATTTCTGGCCACATACCCAGCGCCTCTGGCGCAACTCCGTGGAACACATGCTGGAGGCGCGCAAGGATTCCGACGTGCTGGTGGTTTATCCTCCGAACCGCGTTCTCACGGTCAAGATCATTCTCGACTATGAATTCTCGCTGGATGAGTCCATCGAAGTGACGCCCGGCCCCGGTTCGGACGAAGAACTGGAGCGCCTGATAGCCGCCACGATCGAGCGTGAGGGCCGTATCTGGATCATCGATGACTGGCAAAGCAGGAATGTGCGCCCCATCCTTGATCGTCGCTCTGATCTGGCGGCCTGTCGCATGCGTCACAGAAGCAGACCCGTCCATGTGATCACCGACCGCGCCACCCCGAACCAGCTGCCGAAAACCTGCGAGGCCTATGGGGAGACGCCAACCTCCGGCTAACCGTCCTATGCCAGCATATGCCGCAGTTCCGTCTTCAGCACCTTGCCGTAGGCGTTCTTGGGCAGATCCGGCAGGTGGACATACTGTTTCGGCCGCTTGAACCGCGCAATCTGATCGAGGCAATGCCGGTCCAGTTCTGCGTCGTCCAGTGTGTGTCCTTTTTCGGCCACGACAAAAGCGACGACTGTTTCCCCCCATTCTGGATCGGGTTTGCCGACGACCGAAACCTGCGCCACGGAGGCGTGCGTCAGCAACGCCTCCTCCACTTCACGGGGATAGATATTGGTTCCCCCGGAAATGATCATGTCCTTGGACCGGTCATGCAGGGTGACGAAACCATCCTCGTCCATCGTCCCTATGTCGCCGGTCCGCAGCCAGCCGTCGCGGATCGTTTCGCGGGTCGCGGCTTCGTTTTCCCAATAGCCTTTCATGACCGGTGTTCCGTACACCAGGATTTCGCCGATTTCACCATGGGGCAGTTCATTGCCCTCCTCGTCCGCAACGATGACTTCGACAGAAGTTTGCGCCACGCCTACCGAGCCAAGGCGCTCGCGCCATCGCGGATGCGTCCTGTCGACAATCAACTCACGGGACAGCGCGGTAATCGTCATCGGGCTCTCGCCCTGGCCGTAAATCTGCACGAAGCGCGGCCCAAGCACGTCCACCGCCTCGATAATATCGGCCACATACATGGGCCCGCCGCCATAAACCACGGTCTTCAGCCCCTCGCCGTCATAGCCAACCGATTTTGCATGGTCCACCAGGCGACGCACCATCGTCGGCGCCGCGAACAGGCACAACTGCTTCAATTTAGGCGCAAGGGTCACGATTTCCGCGGGATCGAAACCTCCGGACTCCGGAACGATATGACGCGCGCCGCGCAAGGTGAAGGCGAAGCTGTAGCATCCCGCTCCATGCGATATCGGGGCGGCGTAGAGCGTGCAGTCGGAATGGCTTGTGTCGTCCACGCTGTTGAAATAGGTCAGCGTCATTGCAAGTATATTGCCATGGGTCAGCATCACGCCTTTCGGACGACCCGTCGTCCCGGAGGTGTAGAAAAGCCAGGCGATGTTACTGTGACGCTGACGCAGCGGTTCGGCGACAGGATCCGCGTCGTAGAGGCCGGTGTAGGCGTCGCTGTTGACGTCGATAAGAGGGAGCCCCGCGACGGTGGCCTCCTTGCTGATCCCCGCCAGATCCTTGCCGGCGCTGATAATGAGTTTGGCGCCGGAATTCTCGATGATCCACGCTGCCTCGCGGGGGTGCAGTTTCGCATTGATCGGCGCCACTGTGGCGCCCGCGATCCAGACGGCGTTCATGACCTCCAGATATTCGGTCGCATTCGCCATGAAGATGGCGACGCGGTCGCCTTCGCCGATCGCGTACCGGGTCTGCAAGGCGCCCGCCAGTCCTTTGGCGCGGCGGTAGAACTCTTCATAGGTGGCGACAACGCGCTCGCCTTTCAGGAGCGCCGGCGCGTGAGGGTAAAGCTGCGCCGCCCTTTTCAGCCACAACGCAACATTCATTGCGCCAATCCCGCCGTTTCGACCTTTTCAAGATAAAACAACGCCGCCATCGACCGCCTCTCCCTGGAACCGCTCCAAACCATCACCTTTTGCCCCTTGCTGTTCGTTTATCATCCGGCGGAGCCAGAGACAACGAACGCCAAATGACCTGAAAGATTCTCTCCGAAAGGTTGATTCTGCGGCGATTTTATCTGATGTATCGAACGTTGCCGGAAGGCGCGACGCGTAACCGCCTCATATTCATCAACGCCTGATTTTACCGGTCAAGATTGCCTGTTGGAAAGGACGCCATGGGAGAAGAAAGCGCGAATGCTCATCTCGGGCTTCCGTGGCCAGAAGCCTATATGGACCTGAAACCTCTGCTTCAGGAAAAATGGGGCGTGGGCAATGAAATCTATCTTCACCACAAGCTCAGCGGCAAATCCGGCGCCGCCGTCTATACGACCGACATCAACAGCAGCGAGTTCAACGGCCAGGCGATTCTGAAATTCGACCATTCGAGCGATTCCGGGAAAAAGGAACGCGACGAGGACGAGCGGCATCAACTCGCCTACGAAACGGCTCCGGAATACGCCGCAACCCATTTGCCGAGGATCCTGCACACGCTGCATCACGGCGACAGCCTCGCCATTCTGTCCACGATCGCCGGCCAGGGCCTGGAATTCGCTACTCCATGGGCGGAATGTTCGCACCGGAGACAATTGAGCGTCGTACTGGATTTGTCGCTCGGTCTGCTCGAAGGCTGGAATGCGGGCTACACGTTTTCCGAAGGACTTCGATCGCCCCAGGATCTGCTGTGGAACTGGCTCGACTATCGGATGGATCCGAACAATGGCGGACGCATCCACGCTTTTGTCAACGACACATGCGGCGTCGCGCCCGACGACAGCAGCTTCGTGTTCGAAGGTCGCTGGTATCCCAATCCTTTGGCGTTTGCGGCAAGACACGCCGATTTCGGCAGTCGCTTGAGATTGCGCGCCGTCATGGGTCAATCCCACGGAGACCTCCACGGGTACAATGTCCTGGCGAGCACGGCGAAGAACAGCCCGACCACCTACTACCTCATCGATCTGGCCATGTACGAGAACAGCCAGTTCCTGTTCTACGACCACGCCTATTTTGAGATCAGCCACCTTCTGATGTCTCGCGAATACACCGACGCGACGAACTGGCAGTCGCTTCTCTATCACCTCAGGCCCTTTGAAGAACAAAGCACGGCTATCGATCCCAGAGGCGACGATCTCGGCTTGCTTGAACTGATGAAGGAGTGGCAGAACGGGCTGACGGACTGGGTCCGGGATCACCATCAGTCACGCATTTCCTATATGCAGAACCAGTACCTGCTTGCGCGGGTCGCCGCGGGATTGAACTTCACCCACAAGATGTTGCCTGACAAAAGCCGTCGTATGGCTTTTCTGTTTGCGGCGCAAAACCTCAAGGATTACCTCAACCACAATTCCATCGACTGGCCGAAACACGGGTCGAACTTCATCCTGTCCGTTCCGTCGTCCGAAACGGTCGTGTCGACATCGGCCGCGCCGCCCCAAAGCGACGCGCCTCACGCGTCGAGACACCGCGACACCGAGCATCCTCCGCTACCGGCAAAGCCGTCGATCGCGGTGCTGGCGTTCAAGAACCTCAGCGGAGACGTCCGCCAGGAGCGGTTCTCCGACGGCGTCACGCAGGAGATCATCACGGCGTTGTCGCATGTCGACTGGCTTATGGTCATCTCGCGCGGCTCGTCTTTTACCTACAAGGATCAGGAAGCCGATGTCATGCGCATCGGACAGGAACTCGGCGTGCACTATGTCGTGACCGGAAGCGTGCGCAAGGCCCGCTCACGCATTCGCATTTCCGTCCAGCTGATCGACGCGCGCACCGGCCAGCACATCTGGGCGGAACGGTTCGATGACGCCATTGTCGACGTGTTCGACCTGCAGGAGCAGATCGCCGACACCATAGCAGCCAATATCGATTCCCAACTCAAGCTCACCGAGCGCCAGCGCACGCAACGCTCTGCCGAACATCTGGGCGTCTGGGAACGCTATCAGGACGCTCTGTGGCACGTATACCGGGCGACGGACGATCATACGGAACACGCCAAGCGGCTCCTGACAGACATCATCAAGGACACGCCCAATTACAGCGCAGCCCACGCCCTGCGCGCGATCATCCTATGCCGCGACGTAACCGTGTGCGTCACCGATATGCCTGAAAAGGATCTGGAAATCGCCAACCAGGAGGCGACGCTCGCCGTTTCCCTCGACGAGACGGACAGCCTGCCGCGTGTCGCCTTCAGCAGGGTTCTGATGCTTCAGGGGCAAACAGAACTGGCGATCGATCAGGCGGAAGAAGCCGTCGCGCTCAATCCGAGTTCCTCCATGGCCGTCATGTGTCTTGCCTTGGCGCATATCTGGAACGGCGACGCAGCCGGCGCGCTGGCGCCGATCGACATGTCGATACGGCTCAGTCCAAAAGGCCCGTTTCACGAGTTCAAGCATATGATGAAGTGCATGTGCCTTTACATGCTTGGCGACATCGACGAGGCGGCAAGAGTGGGCCATCACGTCGCGACAGGACAGCAGACCGGCCCCGTCGGGCCCATGATCTATGCGGCGATTCTTGTCCGGCAGAAACGGCTCCGTGAGGCCGCAGACATCATCGCCAGGCTGCACGAAGCCTGGCCGGGCGTCACGCTCGATCACCTGAAGAAGAACTGGAAAAGCATGCACCCGGATTATCTCGCCGCCCTTGTGACGGACCTCGCTGCGGCCGGCTTGCCGGAGTAGCCTGCAGCAAGGAGGAGCAGACAATGACCGTTAAGGGCAGGACGAGCGATTTTCGCGACGTCGTTGAAAGTCGGCGCAGCACGCGCAAATTCGTCAAGGGCAAGGAAGTCGGCCGCGACGTGCTCGAGCGGATCGTCGAGTGCGGCCGCTGGGCGCCCTCCGGCGCCAATGTGCAATGCTGGGACTGCATCGTCGTTCACGACCCGGCCATGAGCGAGGAAGTCCGCCAGGTCTTCCTGCGTCAGGCGCAGCGGCTTCGCGACCATGCAAAGGGATTTCCGGCGGTCTCCAAAAACTATCTGTCCAACACCGTCGCGATCATCATCGTGATCGGCGATCCACGCTGGAAGGTCTGCTTTCCCCAGGCGACCAGCCCCGAATGGGACGAGGAATACCAGGACAACAATGAAGCGATCTTTCTCTGTTCGCTCGGCGCCGTGATCCAGAACATCCAGCTTGGCGTCACCGCCGAGGGTCTGACCTCCGCCTGGCTTTCCGGCGGCGGCGAAGACGCCACCAACCGCGAGCTCAGCGCCCTGCTCGGCTATCCGGCGTGGATGAAAGCCTACGGGACCATTCCGGTCGGCTTTCCCGTCGCCGAACAGGACCGGCGCTACCGCCGTCCGCTGGAACAGCTCTGCCACTGGGATCGCTACGAGCCGCGGCAGTACCGGACCCATGAGCAGATCGATTTCTACGAAAGCACGCTGCGGCCATTTACGATGTATCGCGACGACGAGGACATGCGCGACTGGCCGGATTTCGCCGAAAAACTCGGCGACTGGGCGGACGCCTTCACAACGGATGAACCCAATCCGTCGGGCAAGCTGGAAGACGAAGCCGACTTTTCGAAGCCGCGCACAGTCGGAAAAGCAACGAAGGCGCGCAATCGGTCCTGATTGCGCGCCTTCGAGCGAAATGTCTGAACGTCGGTCTGCGTCAGTATCCTGACGGACAGGCGTCGACGTAACGTCGGCCATACCGGTCGCGGTAGTAGCACCGGTTCGAGCCTTCGGACACCCGTCCGATCACAGCGCCCGCAACACCGCCAACAGCAGCGCCGACAGCCGCGCCCTGTACATTGCCGGTGGCGATGCCGCCCACGACGGCGCCGGTTCCAGCGCCAATCGCAGCGCCCTTCTCAGTCGGCGTGCAGCCTGCAATTGCGAATGCGGCGAACACCAGTATCAGCCATTGTTTCATTTGTCGGAGTCTCCTTCTTATCGGTGGTGATAACGAAGGGAGCGCGAGAGAGTTCCACGGGAGTTTGGGAAGGTGGCGAATCGCTCGGAGCGAACCGTGCTGGTGAGGAAGAGTCACGCAGGCATGACAACGGCTGCAGTTCACTGATTGTGCTTGCTCCTCCAGTCCCGAGCCATTGCTTCGGCTCTGGAGATTTGCTCCGGCGTCATGGTCTCGGCAAGTAGCGCGCGGTTTAGAGCAGCTTCGGCGTGATCCTGATCGATCGCCAGGGAATACCACATGTAACCCTCCACGCGATCGGCTGCGACACCCTCGCCGTCCTCGTAGCGATCCCCTAGCGTGAAATAGGCTTCGGAATTGTTCTGCTCTGCCGCCTCGAGCATCCAATTTAGGCTTGACACGTTGTCCTGTTTGACGCCAGCGCCATACAGATACATGACGGATAGTGACATTTAAGCTTCAGGCGATCCTTGATCAGCAGCCAATCGAAACCAGATTGCGGCGGCAGTTTCGTTGGCCGGCACGCCCTTGCCCAAGTAATACATCATGCCAAGCGCCAATTGCGCGATTGGTAGACCCTGATTTGCAGCGTTTCGATACCAGCGGACCGCTGCCACATCGTCTTGCTCCACACCTCTGCCGATCTCGTACGACAGAGCGAGACCGTATTGCGCGCGGTCAAAACCCTGATCGGCCGCTTTGCGGTACCATTTCGCCGCCGCCTTGTAGTCTTTCTCCACCCCTGCGCCACGTTCATACATGGTCGCCAGATTGTATTGCGCCGGCATGTCTCCCTTCTCCGCCGCCTTTTGATACCAGAATACGGCCTTGCGGTTGCTTTGCGGTGCCCCTATGCCGGAACCGTACATGAGCGCCAATCCGGTCATTGCATCCGCCGAGCCGTTTTCAGCGCCTTCCTCATAGAGTTGTCGCGCCAGTTCGTAGTCGCCGCGATTATAGGCGTCCGTTCCCTCCTCAAAGCTGCCTGCAAAACATACGTTCGAAGCCAGAAGAACCACTGGTAGCCCGACAAAAACACGAGAAGTAAACACCTGAGTTTACTCCTTGATCTCAATCCGGTCGCAAATACAGCAGAACTCGGACGGCGTACTGAAATCCATCGCTATGAACAATTTGCCGATAATCTCTTCCCTGCTGAAGATATACCTGAACCGGGATTTGACTGCGTCAACGTTGGCGTGATCAATCTTGGCGTGGAAGCAATCGAAGATGACGTTCAGCGGGTGCTCGACGCAGAAGGCTATCGCATGGACGCCAAACAGATCCATTCGCAGTTTCTTCCTCTCCCCCAGTTCGAGTTGGAGAGACACTCTCTCAAATGATCAGAAAACCTGCCTGATCTCGAAATCATGCAGACTGGGATTACGGAATTTGGTCAACTCCAATGGTGCGCCGGCGGCGTCTGCGTTCATCCCTCTCCCTTTCCTCATGCAACAGAGCATGTCAGACGGATTTTTGGACTGTAAACCGCACGACGATTCTAATTCCAGCGCTTAAATCGACCCGGCGTCAGGCAATCTCCTCAGCGCATAACATGGAACATATACGGAACATTGTTGCTGCATAAGCGATGCATTTGTGTTATGATTCAGAGGAAGCACAGACGCCACGACGACCAGATTCAGCGGCCAAGGATGGATTTTCCGGATTCCCGAAACAAAGCCAGATTTCACCGATCCAGGCGTTTCGTCGGCAAGATCCGAAAAAACACGGATTCCCGAAACAAACCCAAATCAGCAGAGGCGTGAGAACCCCAGACAAAGCCTGAATCGCAAATTACCGAAACGAAGCCAGATTTCGGCGTCGCCGGACATAAACGAAGCCGAAAACACAGATTCCCGAAACAAAGCCAGATTGACAGGATTAGCGGATTGAACAGCGCCAGCGCCGCTCCAAACGCGGCATTCTGAATCCAAATACAGTACCGATTTCAATGATTTAGGATGTCTACTTGAGACATTGGTGCGGTCGAGAAGACTCCCAGGCAGCCTTCATTCTTTTATTTTCAATAAGTTAGCCCAGCTTTGGGTCTAAAATGTAGCACAAAAAGTGGCACAAAAAACAGAGACAAACTAGGGGACCTTCACTGATATGATTTCACCCGCTTGTCTAACTTCTGGAGCATTCCAGCTCACTCCGTTGGTACATCATCACTGATGGTCATTAGAAAGTTCCGGACGATTGGGAACTACAAATAAAATTGTCGTCTATATGAGGTCGGCACACCGTTCTAGTGGCACCCATTCAGGATTTGTACGAATTCGCGCTTGGTCTAGGGATTCGGATTTGTATTTTTCCTGCTTGGACAATTTCAGGGCTGTTGTTAGATCCTGATTTGCCTGTTCAAGATTGTCTGCCGCCAAACCGACTACAACCACTTTTGCTCCATTTGCTAACCAAAGTGTTGGTGTTCGGCCAAAAGCTTCAGACCCATATTTTTCAATTTCCTCTTGTGCAGTGTCGCAGTATTGCGGGCTATATGAAGCCATTTGTAAAATAATCTGAGTGTCGTTGGATGAAATAACTGAAGCTCGCGGCTTGCTGTCTCGGCCAGGCACTGCGTATTCAATTTCGTCGTAAAGCCAAGCTAGCTCTACCTCAAGTAACCCACGCTTTATTTCGTCCCCTGCTTGAATTTCGCTCACTGGTTTGGTCATTAATAATCTTACTTCTTCCTCTTTCTCGAGAATTAATTTCTCTATCTCTTCTTTTCGCTCAATCAATGCCTTGTAATACCGAGTCCAGTTACCTTGAGTGGCATCTGGTGTAGTATTCCTGCCTTCAACTCCGCTTTCCGGATCATACCCATCGACAGTAAATGCGTAATATTCAGCAAACCGGGATCGCAAATCCAAACTCTCATTGATCGCCGTATTGAAGTGCTTCGTAAGAAATTCCTGCTGACGCGATTGGCTCTCGAAATTCAGTTTTGCGTCGTATTGCAATTGTTGGAATACAAGCCCCCAACCCTCAATCGCCGCCGGTATCAGGACTCCGGCAAGTCCAACTATCATGGTGCCATAGACTACCTTAAGCAGTCCCATCCGCGCTTCGTATCTTCGTAGCTCAAACTCTTCCGATTTGAGTCTTTGCTCGGGCTCATCCCGATGCCCTTGCCCCCGCCTATCAGGCTCAATTCCTTCTTCGTGAGCCATATACTCCTCCTTCAGATCACCTTGTTCAAATACCTGATATTACAAAATAATATCAGCCGGAGAGAAAATACCCGGGCTATTCCTACCTTGGGTCGCACGGGCAAAGCGGCGGATTGCTTCCTCGGTCAATTCCAGTGGAGAGCCTGATGCGCTCTCATACAACACGCCCCTCAAACCGGCCTCCGTAATCTCTGATCTAATATTGTTCCGACGGTCAAATAGCATCGGATCATACTTTCTCAGCGTCGAAAACGTCAGACCTGACAATACTTCAACCGTGGTGATCCGGACCTGCTCTAGTACGGGAGCGAATGGAAGCGGCTCCTCGGTGTCATAGTCACGTTGCCAGACCAAGAAAGCAGCTGCGCGCACTTTGTCTGAGACTAGGACAACAATTATTTTCCAGAAGCCAGCTGGAATTTTCACCGGCTTTTGTCCTGGAGCATTGGTGATTTCGGGGTCATCCGGGGTAAACACCGGACCCGTAAATACGCAGGCTTGGCTGGAGTTATCGTTAGCTAATTCAAGCATCCAGTCTTCAATCTTACCCCAAGCAATGTCATGAAGATTCTCGTGCTGAGGGCAGATGTTCGAAAAGTAATCGCTTTCCAACTCGGCTTGGCGCGCATCGTCCGGATTCCCCCATGACATGCTCTTACGGCGTGCCATGTGGCCTCGATCCCAATCGTTTTTCCAATAGCCGCGTTTGTCTCCCACTTGGAGGCTCGTAGGTTTGATTTTCGGATCTAGCTTGAAGTTTCTTTTCGTCCACTGCCCTTCGGGCAATGAAGAGCCATCAACATTGTGAGCCGAACAGGCTGTGAATCCTCGCCGCTTGTTGAATAGAACTGAGATTCTTGAATGATGGACAAATTGTCCACCTAGGTACAAATCCTCAACGATCGACGTGCTTGCCGTCGGCAATGGAATCCTGTGCCCCTGTAAAAAATTCTCATCGTATCCCATTCGCGCCCCCACCAAAATCGGATATGTGGATGCTACATACGCATGGCAATCAAATCTTCATGCCCGTAAAGCGGCCTGAGAGTTGTAAACGGATGAACCAGCCGAATTGGCGTGCCGTTTATTTCCGTCAATGCGCCACTCCACACCAAATTGTATAACTTCTTCAGATCATCACGATCTGTCGCTGTCATGAAGCTATCTTTCCCATAATTCATAATGGAAAAAGGCTTATGTTCGTTATGTTCGCCGAATACCTCACTTGCCCAGGTTTGCTCTTCAATCTGCGCAAAAAAGTGCCTGAGACCGAATACATGGCCAATCTCGTGCGCCATCGTTTCCGCTTGCTCCTTCGGGCTTACATCGAATAGGTCAGGATACAGAGTCAGCTCATGACGTCCGCCATCTGGCAAGAATGCGCTTGCCAACGTACAGCCCACGTTAGGGACGCATTTCTTGTGAGGGCTAACGACCAGTTCGAAATCCCAGGCATCTCCTGGTCCAACTTCCTTGAACTTAACTGGAGCAGCATCCTCCCAAAGCAGAATTCCTTCTGCCAAGATATTTCTTAAATAATCTCGCGCCTGGTCCGGATTCCTAAAGATCGTCATTGACCGTTCATTAAATCTCCATTTCAGAACGACCTCCTTCGCCCAAAGCGGGATGAACCCGTCTCTGGCATGCACAACCAGTTCAGTCGGAGAAAGGCCTGTTTGAGGATCCGAATGACCCAGTGAATCTGTTTCACATACTGCACCGTTAGCGTATATGTGTGTCACATCCTTGAAGTCCTTACCCAACCGCTTGGAGTACTTCATACTTACAGGGTTAGTCGCCATGAATTCAGATCCTCCTTTAGAAATACAAATTCTATATTTGCCAATACGTTTCAGTTCGATAGCGTGTCCTAACAAGACTGTCGCTTTGTCCTAATCAGGGAGGACATCCCCTGGCCTATCAAACTGTTGGGCTTTCTCCTCAACCTCATCGATGTCCTGAGTTTGAATTGAGACATTCGACAGCATCGCCTCTTCCGAATGCTCTGATTGATTTAAGAAGCCACGAAGCACCGCCCGGATCGGCCGGTGATCTGAGTATCCTTTTGGATCTCCGTCACAGTACGCTTCTTCAGGAAATAGTATGGTGGCCTGAGTTGCTTCCGCAGCCATCCGCGGAACATAGATTTGGTCAAGCATAGAATTAAAATTCTTGCTGCATTGGGTAGGCATCGGATTGTCAGGCGTCGCCCACGTGAGACCAGCGAATTTGGTGAGATTGGTGAAAGTGTCTAGATTAGCTCCCGTCAGCGGACTGCCGTCCGGATCAATCGGAATATTGCTGTCGCCGAGTAGAATTGTCGGGAGACTCTGATTTCGCAGCTCAGCAGCCAATACCTTTGTTTGGTGGCGCCTTACGGCTGGTTTATTGCAGCACTTTAAATGCATCGTTGCGATCTGAAACTCGGTTCCAGATTCGTAGTGAAGTAAACGCAGCATCAAAACGCCTCGCAGAGACCAATATGGGTCGCCATATGTGCCTGCTGCGTCCTGAGAACGAACCATGTGAAATTCGGTTGTAGCGAGTTGTCGGAAATCATCCGTGTTGTAGATTATTCCGAGTAAGTCGTCCTTGCGTGTTCTGTTTACACCACTTTCGCTTATGACATAGCGCCAACGGCCGCCGCGCTCTTCAGCGAGTGCTTTGGTGTACTGGTAAAGAGCCTGAGGACCTTCGACCTCCTGAACTGCAAGTACGTCAAGCGCACCCATCTCCCTTATTTGCTGTGCCACCAAACTTGGAGACGTGTCGGCATCAGATTCAGTATTGAAAGTCACAACAGTCAAATCAGCCGATATCGCGAGACCAGCGCAACACATGACCCAGCAGAATACTGCAATTCTAATCATTTTGCCCCCCCGGACTTGTCGCTGCCGTATGACTGTATTTGGATGTGCAACCCGTGGCCGTGAAAAATTCGTGAAAAACACAACCAATATAAGAATATTCTAGGGGAAATGCCGCCAGCAAAATAATCTAAGGTTGCATTTTTATTAATACTTATTAATTTCAGCGTTGGATTGGGGGCAATTCAAATGAGATTTCTTATCTTTTTGGCAATTGCGGGCGCCTTGTCAGCCTGCACTTCAGGGACTGTCATTGAGACGTTGGATAAAGTCGATCCTGCTGATTACTTAAATGGAGCAGTTACAGAGTATTATTTACCGGAAGGCAGGATAAAATTAGCTGTTAAGTACACGGATGAAGCGGAGAAAAAGAAAGCAAGCATTGAAATTTCCAAATTTGAAATGGAAATTGTGCCAGATCCTGCAACGCTATATAGACTAGTATATAAACAGAAATATAATTTTTCAGACAAAATCGATATTAAGCTGACTTCAAATCGGTTACTTGAGAAAGTCTCGACAACCGATGACGATCAAACCGTACCGATAATCAAGAACTTAGTTTCGATATTAGAACAATATTCCAATGTTCAAAAAGCTATTGACCAAAAAAATGAGGAAAGGCGGGATCAAATCACATCGCTCGTTGAAGGCGGCGAGAAAGAAGGCAACAAGACCAAAAAACCTGGTAAATGTGGGGACTTCAGCTTTAATCTGTACTACAAGATTAATAAAACTACTTTCAATGAAAACAACAAAAAAGGAAGTGCAGTTGAACTTATAAATGTTGACCCATTCAAGTTGAAGCCTACCAATCAAGAAGGCTTTAGTAAATTTGACGGCTTTGAATATTATCTAGGTGAACCGAACAACTGCAATATAAAATATCAAGTCCGCATATTGAAAAGAAATACAAAATTTAATTACAAGCACAAAGAATATTCTGCAAATTCTAATATTACAAATGATTTAGATAGCGTTAAACTTTCACTTCAGAGTGCCAATGTAAATAATTGTAAAACTGCGGTTTGCTTCAAGATACCAGAAGAATATATTATAACAGTCCTACTCAAAGCATCGAAAACGAAGACTCAAGATTCAAAGTTTTCAGGATCGTATCATGGTTTCTCTCAGGTAAGCAGCCAACCCGAAGCAGGTAAAGAGCCTCGCACACCAGATAAGAAAACCTGTTCAGGTTTGCCTACCGGCCATATCATATTCCGTAAAACAGCTACTATAAAAATCAAGGGCGCTATTGAGGAGGACGTACCAATTGACTTGTGTGCGACAAAATCAATCGTAACAGGTAAATTAAGCGGCAATGGATGGGAAAGGAGAATACAGGGGGAATTAAAGCAGACTTCAATTGGAGCTTGGGACTCTGAATTGATATTTGTAAAGGCAGAGGCACAAAAGGTAGAGGAGCAAAAGGTAGAGGAGCAAAAGGCAGAGGAACAAAAGGGGGAGAAACAAGAGAAATCAATTAAAAGTCTAAATGGATCGCTATCTTTCAACTCTACAGGTGAGACAATTGTTAAAGTTGATGGTTCAATCGCTGCGGTATCCGACGATGAAGAAGTAGCAAATGCGAAAACCGTCGCCAGTGTTTGGGCGCCATCAGATCAAGCCCTTGGAGTACTCTTTTTTTGGCGGAAGCAGTTCGTGGCAAATAGCACAACGGCGAGCTTTCAAAATGGAATGTTGACGGGATTGACCATAGACAACCCGAGTCAAATATCGGCATTTTTGACACTGCCAATTGAATTGTTGAAAGCGGTGCCAATCATCATTGCTCTGAATTAATGCTGTTTCCATTCGGCTTCCACCGCCCGAAGAATCCGCTTAAGCGTCTCGTTCTGCTGTTGCTGAGTAACCTCGATACCCTTTAGCCTTACCCCAACATCTCCTGCCCGTTCTTTGACACGCTGAAGACGACCGGACATCTGCACGATATAAGCCGGCTGGGACGACAGGTTTGTCTCCAGCACGGTCACCCACTCGCCGAGTCCGAACCACATGCTCATACCGCCGATGATCATGCCAAGAATGGTGATGATGTTGCCGACGGATAGGTGCCAATCGAAGAACCGGCGCACGTTGCCATTCATTAGACCACAAAAGCTCCCAATTTTTGTACGTTAATTGGTATGCTAACTCCGCCTCAATGGAGCAGTGCGGGTCATACTCCTGCAGGGCATGGATGCCGGCGAGACAAACCGTCTCTCCACTCAACCAGATCGCATAACCGTCGACTAACCAGGTAAAACACTCGTAACTGTCGCAGAACGAACGGTCTGTGCGCTGGCCCAGATTCCAGTCCCGATTCCAATGCTAACCGCCGATGGACACGCTAGTTAGCATTGAAGGAGTTTTGGACAGCGCCGGCCTCGAATGCAGCAGCAGTTGTGCCTGCGGAATTTACCTGCTTGGTATTTCCTACTTACGGAAAAACACAAATGTAATCGATGGCTTGTCGAATTAATTAGCCGGAATATTTTGATATTTCAGAACACTGAGAGTGCCGATATTTCGGCATTTCTTCCCTAGTTGCGCTGTCGCGATGTTATTTTCTTCTGCTACTTATTAGATATTGACTATCTATTGCAATTTATACGTTACTGGTGTTTTTATGTGTAAATCACTTATGTTGCAACTTTTGGTATTGGCTTCATAGCTTGTGGCGATGAGCCGGGATTATGACGGCACAACTCGATGCATACATGACGGCTGTAAGTTTTATAGAAGTTTGCAGGCTGTTCGATCTAGAATCAAACCACCTTTAAACAGGGAGCTGAAATAATGGAAAATCAAGCGTCTGAGGAAAAGCCAACTCAATATCGAGCTTATTGCCGTTCAGAAAATCGCTTTATCGGTCAGCCAGGCTCGCATCAACATGCTACTCGGCAAGCAAATCAGCACCTTAGCGGCAATCCATTTCACAATTGCGTTCCAGTTCCATACCGCTCAGAACTAACAGAAACAGAAAATTTGAATAGCAATCAACAACCGTGAGTTAGGCTTGCCGTAAATCTTCAGTGATTCCGATGTAGAGATGGTCACAATGAAAACGCCGTTTATGACTTTGCCATTTTTACTACTATTTGTTTTTACTGCGCACGCAGACACTCCACGTCTACGGTATATCCAAACGTTTAATTACTACTGGGATATGAAAGGCGAAAGACCTTACATAAATTTCGATGCTCCGTTTTTTGGTCGATTTGCCATGCATCAACCAGCGCTCTTCTATGAATGTGAGATGTTTGGTGATCGAGGCGAATGTCATTTCGGCAAGGATCTCGCGTCTCTGAAAGAGAACTGGATGTATAACCCTAATATTCATGAATGGTCCGAAGACGATACACCGTGGTTCACTATCAATCCCTATACTACCGAAGAATTGTTCAATGAAGATTCTGATTGGGCATATGTACCAATGTGTAACGAGCCGTTTAAAACGCTACCAGATGACTCTGTTCATTTCTCTGATTTTGATAATCCAGATTTCATCAAGAAATTTAATCTTGAGCTGCAGGCGTCGGAAACCGTTTTTACCGATCAGTTCTTGTCATGGATAGAAGCTGACGATCAGCTCACAGCAGAGATAGGAGATGTTGGCCTGTTGTCTATTCGCGCCAACCAAGCGTTCAGGCATGCTTGGAAACAAGGGCGACTGAAACGACCAGCCATTGTTCTTGCCGTAGGAGAGTGTGGGGCTGGTGAGGTTAGTGTTGATATCAAATTTCGCGAGCCTACAGAACGACTACAGCTGATTACAGATTTTGATTATCTGATTTGCGAGAGAGAAGGTCTTGATCCTTGGAATAGCAATGAATGCCCAGATGTTCGCGACTCTGTTCAGGAAACGGAACTACTTGCTGGAAAATATCGCGCCAAAATCACAAGGAACTCTGGCAAGGTACTATTTAGAGAAATTGAAATAGACGATTTTGAAGATGAAGTAGTTAACTTCTAGATAATCACCAGGATCGCTACGATGAATGGCATCGATGACTTCTATAAATTTTTTAAAACTTTCATTGGTTTGATTGTAGCGGGTGTAGCTACTACAGCTCTAGTTTTGGTCACTGCACTTATAGACATTGCTCCGCCTTGGCCAGTAGCGATTGTACAAATCACTGCAATAGTTCAACTTATAGCCCTCGTATTAGTATATCAAATGCTATCAAAAGCTAATCGAAATACAATTAATCGAAAAATGAAGAATAATCTATTATTTCTATTGATCTTTGCCATATTATATTTCTCATTGTTTTCTCTTTTAATATTTAAAATGCCAAATGAGGATATTGGCGTTAAGGGTTTATTCTGCTCAGTTGATGCATATAATCTATTTGCGGATACATGTCCTTTCCTCCAAGAAGCACAAATAGCAACAGCCAATTACGAGGCAGAGAAACTCTGGACACCTCTCGGTATAACTGCTTCGAGGATTTTACTTCTTATTGCTTGGATAGGTTCCTTTGCTACTCTTGTGAACCTATTCGCTTGTTTTGTGGTATATCAACACAACCAAGCGTCGGTAAAAAAGGCCGGTTAGTTTGAGGCCTCCACTGCCTGCAATATCCTTTTCAACGTCTCATTCTGCTGCTGCTGGGTAACCTCGATACCTTTCAACCTCTCTCGCACATCTCCAGCACGCTCTTCAACGCGCTGAAGGCGTCCTGATATCTGCATAATATCGGCCGCTTGCATGTTCAGATTGGTCTCCAGCACGGTCACGCGCTCTCCAAGTCCGAACCACATGCTCAGGCCGCCGATCATCATGCCGAGGATGGTGATGATGTTGCCGACGGAGAGGCGCCAGTCGATGAACCGGCGTCCGTTGGCGTTCGTGTCATTGTTCGCCATCACGTGGCCCCTGTCGTCTTCTCTTTGGTGCGCTGGCCGACATAGTAGCCGACAACGCCGGCCCAGGCGGTCATGATCGGCACGACAATGCCAATCAGCGGCAGGACAGAGGCGTCCACCGGGACCCGCGAGAGAAGCATCACGGATACGGTCGCGACAATCATCAGACAGCCGACGGGAAACAGAAAGCCGTTCATCGGCCGCCAGACCCTTGTCAGAATATCCGCGCTGTCGCGGTCACCCTTCACGAGTTCGATATAGGCCAGGTGCGCTTCGGCGCCGGCGCGGGCGATGGCCGCATAGTCGGTCTCGATCGTCCGCACCGTTTTCGTGAAGATCTCCGGATCGGCCTTGTAGGCGTCCTCGATCGCCTGCGGCGTTGCATCCGTGCCGAGACGATCAGCCACAGCCTCGATGACGTCGCCGGCGATCGCGCCGCCCTTTCCGCCTTTTGTTTTCAGGATTCCCGCCAGGATCGGCGCGCCGACGCTGAGCAGGATGGAAACAAGCGCGCCCATTAGGCAAGCACCTCTCGATAGGCTTCGACCCGCGCGCTCGCCGCTCGCGACTGGACGATCAAAACGATCGCGACCAGCACTGCGGCCGCAGCCACGCCGCCAACAACCCAGCTCGTCAGCATATCGAAGTCGGCCGGATCAACCGCAACGCCACCGCCAGTCAGAGAGCCGCCCGCGCCGCTCGCGGCCGACACCTTCTGTTTGAATGCCGTCTCGTCCTTGCCGTCGACGACCTCGCGCCGGGCGATCTCCTCGAGCTTCTGCGCCGTGCGCTGCTTTGCCTTTTCTCCCACGCCCTTGGTCATCGCTTCGGCCGCCATGGCGACGGCCTTGACCTCAATGTCGGCGACGCGGTTCGACCAGCCCTTGCCGAAGGTCTTCCAGATCTTCAGGCTCTGCATAAAGGAAAGCCGCTTACGGCAGATCGCCCGCGCCGTCACCGTATGATCGCTGGAGCCGACGCTCGCCTTCAGCCATTTCAGCCCGCGCGACACACCTGAATTCACCGCCGCGTCATAGACGGCAAGATCGACGCCCGGGACCAGATTGTATTTTACCGCCGTCGGATGCCAGTATTCGTCGCGATAGAGCCGCAGCGCCTCGGAATAAGAGATTTGCCGCACCGGCTTTGCCGCCAGCCTCCGCTTTTTGAGCCAAGCCTGATAGGTCGCCTCCGTCACGCCATACATCGTCTTGCCACCCGGATCGGCCGCATGGTTCGACCATCCGCCCTCCCACTTGGCCGTGATTGTATGGCAGATGTTAAAACGTTCGCTCTTTGAAATGGACATAGTCGCCTCAAAATGATTTCTGATTTCTCGGTAGAATCCTAAGAGACGGCCCCGCTTTGTGTCGCGGCCGTCAAATCGGTAAGCGCTGTGTGTTGGGGGTTAGTTGGGCGTCAAACGGGCGCTATTTCAGAGCTCTGGAGCTCGGCAAAGCTCTAAAGATTCCTCAACCAAATGGGGAAATCTTTCGAGAAGTGCCAAAAGATCCCGAACCGACGGGCTATCCGTGCAAGCCATTATCCAATGCAAATTAATGCAACTTTTGGGTTTATTGAAAGCCGGCTGATCTGATACGTAGGACAAATTCCTTAATCGATACTCGAACTAGATATGAAATTTGATTTTCACCCCTACATTGGCGCAGGCCCTTTGCGCTTCGGCATGACGGCCCATGAAATCACACGCATCCTCGGCGCTCCGAACACGACCGAGATCTGTCGCGAATATCCAGAACAAATTGGTGTCTCCGAATACGCCTACGATGAGAAAGGCATTTTCGTCTATTTCAGCAAGGACTCCGGCGTAGACACAATCTCGTTCACGAATAACGTTATTAACTTCGCAGGAATGAACCTGAGAACAGTTCCGATCCGGTCGTTGAGAGAATGGGTCTAGGAGTATGACTGCGAAGTGGAGTTTGCCAACGGTTTTGACTTTTGCTCATTCAGGTTCGGCTTTTGGGCCTTTTCACTCAATGCCAACCACAATCCCGAAATCCCTGCAAAGGTAATCACGATTTTCAGGCGTGGCTATGTCGAGGACATGCGGACTGCCATTAGCTTGATGTGGTGACCGTCCCCAATATGGTTACGGTCACAGAAGCCGGCTCGACATAGGCGCCGGTCTCGTCGACGAACTGGACGCGCACGTTCCAGTCGTTCTTACCCCGGATCACCGGGATGACCACACCCGGATAGCTCACCGGCATTGTGTCGACGAGGATCTGATAGTTCGTGTCCACCATGTCCCTGTCGAAGTTAATCGCAAAATCCCAGTCTGCATGACGGGTGATGCTTTCGACATTGGTCGAGGAGGAAATCGTCGGGTCGGCCCCGGTGTTGGTGGTGAAGGAGACATGCACCTCCACTTTTCCGAGCCCCTGATTGCCGAACACGTTCTCGACATCGCTTTCGATATTGTCTTCCGTAACGAGCCTGGAAGTATCGCCGGCAAACCCGTTCACGATCTGGTTGTCGCTGGTGTAGCAGTGGAAGATATTGCTCTTGGCGGTGAGCGAGCTTCCAGATTCGAGATAGACGGCCGTTGTGGTTGTCAGGCCGTTGTTCGGCAGATTGACAGTCGAGTTTGTCAGCACGTTCATCTCGCCGTCGAAATAGAAGCCGAACAGCGCGCAGTCGTCGGCATAGCACTCAACGAAGACATTCTGGTTCCCGGATATTCGGAAGGCGCTTTCCATCTCGCCGTCAGTGGAGGGATAGCTCCAGCAGTGAACGCGGGCGAACATGCCGGAATAGATTTCGCCGGCAATGCCACGCCAGCATCCCTTGATGATCATATCCGAGATCAGACAGTCCGAATTAGGTGCAGGAAAGTCGAAATGGATGCCCTTCGGCTGGGTCGTATCGCCGTCGAACGGATTGCCTGGCTCTCGCAGGATCAGCCCATCATGGATGATCGCCTCGCCGCACTGCGATGTGCCGCTGCTGGAGCCCAGGTGGATGTAATTGCCGTCACAGTCGACGAACTCGAAATCCGAGATATGGACGTGCTTGTAATCGTGAAAATAGATGATCCGTTCGGCCAGATAGTTGGCGTCGATCTTGCCGCCCTTGAAGAACACCCGCTTGGGAAGATCGTCTCCGGTCAACCCCTCGAACATGGCGACCATCGTTGCTGTTGCCCGCAGGTGAAATCCGTCCTCGAAGGAGAACGAGACCTTGGGCATCCATGTCAGGCCGCTTGCAAGCGCATATTGGCCGGTCAGTCCGTAGACCGTGCCGCCGTTGGCAAAGCTCGCCGCATAGTCGATGGCGCTCTGCATGGCGGCGCTACAGTCGGTCGCATTATCGGCCACGGCGCCGAAATGGTCGAAGGTGATCATCTCGCCTGCCGGCGCCCAAAGCCGGCCGTCGCCGGTCGTCAGCGCCGGAATGTCGGCGTCCTCATCCTCGAGGTAGGAAAGCACCCTGCCATTGTGCGCCACAAGTAATGTTACAGTGGAGGCTGAGATTGTCGCCTCCTCCGCCAGTTCACGACTGGCAAAGAAGGCCTGCAACGCATTGAGCGAGTCCCGGAAATCCTCTTTCGAGATGGCGTGGCCGCCGGAGGATGGAACACCGTCGATTTCGAAATCACGCAGAACGGTGTCAAATGGCAAAACCGCCATAGTCGATATCTCCCTTTCAGACCACAACAACAGCGCCAGTTGCGACGGCGGTTGATTCCACGCCGGCCGCATTGGCTGCATAAATCCAGTAGTAGTAAGTCCCGGCGTCGAGCTCCTCTTCGACGAGGTCCATGACCGTCGAAACCGGGCCATAGACCGGCGAAGCGGTCACTTCTTCCGAGCCGCCCTCATCGTTCGTCGTGTTGCGGCGGATCACCGTCCGACTGAAGTTGTCGTTGCCCGGTGTTGTCCACTGCAGTGCGACCTCTCCTACGCCGGGCGTGGCAGCTACGGAAGAGACAGGATCGGGTGCGGCCTCGTCGGTCGTCGATGTGATCGTGATTGAATCGGTCCAATCGCTTGGCCGGTTGCGAGCAGTGATATGCCGAACCTGGAACTCGTATTCCGTTTCGTCACTCAAGTTGGGGCTTTCGGCTTCCGTCGCGCCGCTCGACACGGAGATCGGTATCCACTGACTCACGGCCGTTCTTTTGTATTGAGCCTCAACGGAGACAGATTCCGCCGGCGGCGCATCGAACCCGATCAGCGCATAGGGCAGGTTTGCGGAAATCCGCTTGATTGTGACGACAAATCCGGTTGGCTCCGGAACGGTTGTATCTTCATCGATATCGGTCGTTTCAGGCTTGTCGCCCTCTTCGGTTGCTGGTGACCATGCCTCGGATTCTTCAGGAAGCGAGATCACGTCCAGAACCACGCCGAGCAGGATGCCGCCCTCCCCGAAATTGAATTCAAGATCCTGGATTTCGAAGACGTGATCGATCCCGAAGGCCTCCAGTCGAATGCGAACCAGATCCTCTCCGATCAGCGCCAGACCTCTCATGTTCGCCGCGAACCGCCCTGCCCATTCGGGATTGCGCCTGTACCAGCGCTTCTTCATCAGTCTGCGGCACTGCCCATGGCTCGGCGCCATCGGATAGGTCACATCGTCGACTTCTATGCCCCGCGCAACGATATCGTCTTCGTCCTCCCACGGATCGGCGTCGCCTGTTGCGTAGTCGGCGTCCGGATCGAGAAAGGTCGCCCGGATCGTGTTCGGCCGCTGCTCAATGTCGAGCCCACGCGTCAACTCGATCACGTCGATGATCGAGTCCTCGTCGAGCGTCACGTCCGGTTCAGTCCATGTGCCGATCTTCAGCGTCACGCCGCCATCTGCGGTTGGCACGATCCGACCGTCGGTGCAGGCAAGCATTCGACCGATCACATCGGCCGGCCTTTCCTGAAGGGAATAGCTGCCCCACAGGCGATAACGCTCCTCTGTACCGCCTGCCTTCAGGGATACCGCCTCGGCGCACCGCTCAAAGGCCTTCTCCCAGCCCAGCTGCGCCAGAGACGTCGTGAGGGCTGATTCCGGCAGGCGCATACCTTCCGCACTGATCAGGTAATCGCGGATCACGCTCGCGCCGTTATCATCCCAGGCAGTCGCACCGGTTGTCGGATTTTTGATCTTTGCGCCACGCAGCACAACGCGAAACAGCGTGTTGATGCCGTTGGGGAAGATCTCAGCGTAGTCCTCTTCACCGACCGGAAGCTGCACCGAGTACAGCATGGCGATGCCCTCGCCTCTGTGATCCTCCGTGAATGCATCGAAAGGGGGCGTAAACGGCTCGTCAGTCGACGCGCCGAGCCTTGTAATGATGCTGCACCGCGATCCGCCATAGGACGTGAAATACGGATCGGATTGCACGAATTCGCTGTCGTCCAACGTGACCTGGTTATCGTCAATCCAGTACTGTTCGATCCCGTCGATCTCGCCGTGAGAGATGGCGATGATCTTGTGGAACCCGCCTTGTTTGGTGGCGGCGAACAGCCATGGTCCGGATGTTTTCACGCGGCCATAGTGACGCACGCGCGCCGCCGTGTTTTGCCGGGTGCTTTGCTGGACATCCTCCGGCCGCGGTTCCTGCGGCCTCGTCAGGATGGAGCTGACATAGCTGATCCCGACCGAGATACCGGTATAGGCGGCGATCGTCACACCCCAGAAGATCGCATTGGCCGCCGCAGTGGTGGTGGCGACCGAGGCCGCGATGGTGGCAATCGCGGTTATTGCTCCCGGCACGGCACCCTCCACGCTCTCGCAAGCCCATTTGATGAAGCCGCCATAAACCCGTTCACATCACGGCCGATCCATAACCGACCCGAACAGATCGTCATCACCAGCTTGTTTCTGATCCGCACTAGGCCGACGTCGCCCGGCTGAGGATTGCGCGTCCGCCTCAGATCGGCGTGTTGCATGACCGCAAATACGGCGCGCGCCAGGTTTCGGGCGTCGTCATCAATCCAGGCAATCGCGTCTGCTCGGCAGCGATGCCGACGGCCATAGAGGTCGAGTGGCGAGAACCCGGCGCGCAAGCTCACCCATCGATCAGCCATGGCGCAGCAATCCGTCTCGCCCCAGGCGAACGGTTTCGCCGTTTCGATTTCGAGAAACGTTCTGAGATCCATTGGTCGGGACGGGTCAGTAGTCGGGATAGGTGAAGACCTTGTTCCGCAATGACGGAACAAACTGACAGATCAGATCGCCGGGAACGCGCGCCTGCTGATCGGTGTCGGTGTAGCGGCCCGCTGGCGGCAGAGACCGATTGTACCAGATGTTTTCCGCTGCGATTGCAATGCGGCGCACGCCGCCGGTTTCCTCATCGTGCCGAGTCCAGGTCACGCGCGGCTTGCGCATGTAGCCCCAGGCAATTGCGATCGGCGATCCGTAGGTCTGCCATTCCGCGTCGATCAGCTGCAGGAACACCGTAACGACCTGCCCTTCAACTTCTTCCGTCTCGGCAAGAGCTTTCGCAAAGATGTCGGGCGCCACACCCGCCACACCGTGAAGATACAGTTCGAAACGTTCCGACACAGGCTCTCTTGAAAACTGGATGCCGCTGACCTGACCGGTCCCGTAGAGCGGAGTCCAAATCTCGGCGGCGGCCATCAAATCGCGCTCGCCGTTCCAGACCCGCACGGTCTCCGACACGAAGTCGAATTGAGTCAGGATCGCACAACGCACTTCAGTCTGCGACAGCGCCTCAATCTCGTCGGCGGTGAAGAATGCCAAGGCTTACAAATCCTCGATAAATTCGACCGACGGGTAGCCATAGGCGGGCATCTGAAGGTCGAGCCGCATCGCGTCGTCGGAGCGCAATCGCATCCGACAGGTCGGCCTGTCGAAATTCAGTCTGGCGCCACTGGCCACGGCCTCGCGGAGCGGCGGCCGAAACGTCATCGCCGCGGTGTCCTCGTCCCAGGACCTGATCTGATACCAGCGCGGGCCCTTGCCAGCATGATCGATCGAAAACACCTGTCCGGGCTGCAGCCGAGGAGCATTGGCGACCGAAGCCGTCATCGCTGTCGCGCCAAGCGCTAGATCTCCTGAAACGGTCACGTCAACAATACCGCCGACATAGCCGCTTCCATCCGAGAAATAGGAGTCATCGCTGTGCGGCACTGCCGAGAACAATGTGGTGTAATCGAGACCGCTCGCGAAGGGAGCATAGGCCTGCTCATAGGCAGGCAATGGGACGTCGATCGCATTCAGCCGGCCATCGCACCAGGCCTCGATAGCGCGCCAGGTGAGCAGTGTGTCGCGGTCGTAAACTGGAACGCTCGACAATGTCGCAACCCAGACGCCGGCGTCGCTTGCGACGATCTGCGTCCGGCCCGATACCGAAGCGCCGCCCGATAGTGTTCTGGGCGCGAGACGCGGCAGCGTCGCCGCCTGAGGTTTCAGAACCGCCGAAGGCCAGGATGGTTTGGTCACTGGTAGCGCCTCTGCTTCTCGGCCATAGCCTGCGGGAGCTGCTTGTTCGTCTGCTGCACAGATCCGCCGATGATCGCCGGCGCGCTGGAGCGGACGGTCTGCACCGCCTGGTCTTTCACGAAGGATCGGAATCCGGCGTCACTGTCGAAGCTCACACCGATACTGGAGTTGAGATCGACGGCGATACGCTGTGCGGCGCCAGACTGCAGCCGCGGGCCGACCAGTTTCGACATCGGGATGACAGTAGCCGGGCCCTTGATGATTTCGGGTTCCCCCGCCTCGCCGGCAATCCCCCACTGTCCGGCCGGGATTTCGCCGCCCTCGGCAAACAAACCCGCAAACAGACCTCCGCCTGTTGTTCCGAACAGGCCGGCAAGAGGTCCTTGTCCGAGAAGAAGGGCTTGGGCAGCGAGTAAAACAACTTGCACGCCCAGCCTTTTGAGCTGCTCTTCCATGTCTTCAGCGCCCGACTGCCAGATCTCAAAGGCCTGGACGCCGTAGTCTGCAAGCGCCTGTAGCGAACCCGCAAAAGCTCTCTGCTGTTCTTCAAGCCGCTTCTGTTCTTCGGCCACGGCCGCAATTGCCTGGCGCTCTTGTTCGAGCCGGTCGACGAGCGCGATAATCTGCTGGCCCTGTTCGGAGGAAGCGTCAACGCCCGCGGCGCGAAGCTGGATCAGCTTTTCCTGCTCGACTTGCGTACGGCCGAGCAGCTCGATCTCCAACGTCAACGCATCAATGGTTTGCTGGGCGCTGGACGCACTGGAGCCTGATGAAGATCTGGCCGATCCTGTCCGATTGTTATTGGCCGGTTCCGGGATCATCGTTCTGGGTAAATCATATTGATAGTCGCCCGCGCCACCGAAAGGTTCGAGCGGATTAGCGGCCATCTGTTGCTGTTGCTGAATCTGCTTGATCTCATCCGGATCGGTGACAATGCCCCTGCCCGGCACGAACACGGCGTCCTGATTTGCGCCTACGAGCTTACCAAGTTTCTCGAAGATTGATGCATTTCCAAGATTGCCCAGCTTCTCCTCAATCCAGTCGACAGCGTCTCCTATCTCGTAGAAAGCATCCACGACGGTGAGAATGGCCTGCTGCATGTTAACCTCAAAGCGACGGCTGACCCGTGTCCAGTCATCGTCGAATTCCTCGGCCCTCCGCAGTAGCTGCTCCTCAATGACGCCACCGGCGTTCGCGGCTTCACCGGCCAGATCCCGCACGCCCTTGGCGCCGTTGCGCATTGCGAGCACCATATCGCCACCCGACCGGCCGAAGGCTTCCGTGGCTAGATAAAGCTTGTTCTGGGAGCTTTCCGCGCCGGCGATCAGGTCGGCATATTCAGCCAGCAGCTGATTGACCGATTTCATCTCGCCGTTCGCGTCGAAGAGCGAGATGTTGTTGGCGTCGAGGATTTTCTTCAGGTTGCCGGTTCCTGTCTGCGCCTCCGTCAGTCGCTTGTTGAACTGCTCCATTGCCATCGTGAACTTGTCGGCCTCGACGCCGGCAAGACCAAAACCGAACTGCAGGCGCTGGAATTCGTCTGTCAGCAGTCCAACCTTGTCCGCGTCCTTCGCAAGCCGTGACATGTCCTCCACGACAGAACGCACCGCTCCTGCACTCACGCCGATCCCGGCGAGAGCCGCGGCAGCTCCGGCTATATTGGTGCGGGCAGCGCCGACAGCATTCATCGAGACGCCGAGCCGGCGCACCCCGGCGTCAGATGTCCGCACCCGGCGATCGAATGAATTGAATGCGGCGTCCGAGCGGTCTCGCGCACGGATGTTCCAGCTAAGATCCGGCATGTTCGGTCCTATGTTTCCTTCGGCGCTGTTTCGCGGATGTATTCCAGCCAGCCCTGGAATTCCTCGATTGTCATGGCGCCGACCTCATCGAGCGTCTTGTTCAGGCGATCCGCCACCACGAAGGTGTTCCACAGCGCCGGATCGCGTTTTAGTTTTTTCGGATGGCGCCCGCGTCGCCCCAGCGCATGATCTCGGCGACGATCGATCCGATCACCAGAGGATCGGCGTCATTGCGAAGCAGCTTGTAGTCGTCGGTGGAGGCGGTGTCGAAGATCCGCGCCTTGCCCTTCTCATCATGCAGCCGGTCAATCACCAGCAGCACGCGCTCTCCAGGATCGCCGTCTTTCAACCGTTCCGACCACGACTTGTACTCATCGAGCGAGAGCGTCCTGACCTTTGCGATCAGCGGATTGTCCGGCTCGCCCCAGGCGGCGATCTCCAGGGTGCGCCACTTGATGCCACTCCCCTGGTCGCGGATACGTTTCTTTAGGGCGCTCATGCCGCGACACCCCGTGTCAGCTCACCCTTGCCGGTGAACTGGATGGTGATGCGGTTATCGGATTCCTGATCAACCGGCATGGAGATGCTGCTGACGCGCGCCAAGCCCGAGATCTCCAGATAATCTGAGATGTCGCCATCCGGAAAAGCGCTGATTGTGATCTCGCTACCGACCCGAAGCGCCGGCGCTCCAGTCGTGTCGCTCTGAAGCAGACGACCGCTGAGCGAACCCGACCATTTGGTCTTGTGCAGGACGGTGTCTTCCGACGTATCGCCCATCCCGTCGACCCGGCTTGTTGACCCCTCTTCCTCGGTGATCTCGAAGGAGATGATTTTCTGCAACGCGTTGCCATCAATCTGGAACACGCCGTCATTGCCCGAATGGACAACGGATGATGCCGCCATGGTCTTAGCCTTTCAATGATGTAGTGAAGTGTCAGGCCCGAAGGCCGGGATTGCCGTGCGCCGTGATAACTTCGCAGACAAAGTTGAGCCGGATAACGCCGGATCGTTTTCTGCCCTCGCCGGAGAGGCTCTGTTCCGCGCCGTCATAGTGGCATTTCATCACCACGCCGCCGAGGTTGCGATCCGCTTCAATCGAGGCCTGCGCAACACTGGCCATTTCGGCGAGCCAGTCGGTCACATCTGCGCCGGCATACCAGCACTCGACCACGAACTGCGGAGCGCGCCTTATATCGTCACGGGTTCGATCGAGGATGGATTCTGCGTTCCAGTAGACTGCATAGAGCGGCAGATCGTCGGGGTTCGGTTCATGCACCAGTTCCGTTTGCACGTCGGGTACAACGGTTTCCGTGCCAATCGTTACATCGAGTCCGGTCAACCGGTCGACGAAGACCTCGCGGATCTGAATCCAGATATGGTCGGTCATGCTGTTTCCAGAAGCAGCGTGACAAAACCCGTACCGTCCGGCTCGGCCGTCTTGCGAACCCAATCCACGCCGTCGATCGTCAGCGTATCGTCATTTGCGTGACCGATCGGCAAATCGGCTTCCGCAACGATCACCTGAGGCCCGCTGTCGGACAAATCGACAGCGCCGCCGAGCGTCACCTGCAGCGCCTCGCGATCGAAGATCCCAGCGATCGTTGTCGATCCGCCGCCTGCAAGCGTGTAGCCGATCGCCGCGCCCCATTCGTCAGGATCGGTGAAGATCGCGCGCTCGATGTCGTCCTCGATCGTCATCAGCGGGTCTCCAGTTCTGTGTCTGATCCGTCGCTGCCGGGCGATCGATTGCGCTTGCTCTTTTGAGGCGCCGTCACTCGTTCAGCATGACCGGCCCGCAGCCAGGCGCGCGCGATCGCGTCCGGCACATCCTTGCCAACTTGGAGCACCGCGCCGCGGGCAATCATGCCAGCGGCGCCCGCCAGCGTTCGAAGTGTTTTGATTTCAAACATAGTGTATCTCCAAGGCAGCCCGGCTGGACGCCGGGCCGCCGGTGTGAGCGTCAGGCCGGGGCCTTCGTCTTCTTCAGCTTGTCGGCTTCCGCCTTGTCGGTTGTGAACTTGCCGAGGTTCTTCAGGTAGTCGGCGTCGCCTTCCGGCACCGTGCAGGCTTCACCCGGCTCCACCACCTCGCCATCCACAAACATGCGCCGGAGCGCATAGCCCTTCTTCAGTTTTGTCGACATGTCTCAGTTCTCCTTTTTGACTGTCTTGGTCGCTATCAGGCCGTCAGAGCATCAAGCATGGCCGAGAAGCTCTCGGGCCTGCGCGCCTTGACGTCGACGTCCTGGTGAATGATTACCCGCAAGCCTCCGGCGAGCCCCTTGGTGTAGGGATCGATCAGAATGTCGACGCCCGACCAGGTCGCAATAATGAGATCCGCCCAGTTGCCGAAGAACATGGCAGAAGCCACATTGGTCGAGCTTCCCTTCGAGAGTGTCGAGGAAACCTGATTGGAAACACCCGCCCTGTAACCGTTGAGCGAGCCGAAGCCGTCGGTGTTGCGGCCCTCCGGCCAGATAAAGATCCCGTTGGTGCCGGCAGCCTTTTCGGTTTCCTTGAGCTTGCCGCGGACCTTCGCATTGGTCAGGTAGCCGAGACTGCCGATATCGGCATTGTCGACCGAGACCTCCGTCTCCAGATTGACGATATCCGACCAGGTGGGCGCGGCCCCGTTGGTGCCGCCGACGACAGCGCCGATGCCGGTCATATTGGCAATGCCGGTCGGCTCGTCTCCTGTTCCGCTGCCGTGGAGCGCGGCATAGTCGATGCCGAGCGCCATGGCGGTCGCCAGTTCCGTACGGGTGAAGGATTCGGCCGCAATCGAGGACTGGATGATGAACCGGCGGGTCAGATCGATGTAGGCGCTCGCCGTCGTCGGCGCGAAGGACACCTGATCGAAGGTGTAGCCGGTCTCCGCTGCGTCATCGCCCTCGCTGCCCCAGAAGATTCCGGCAGAACCCGACTGTCTGGGCAGATCGAACGTGCCGGCCATGTCGTTCATGACCGTCGCGCCGAGTTTGCGAACCATCATCTTGTTGCGAAGGATCTCGATAAAGGAGCCGGACATCAGCGTATTGGCGACCACATTACCGCCCGCCGTGGCCGTAGCCACCGACTGTTCGCGCGTGCCATTCATCGGCGCACTCAAGATATCCGACGGGATAAGGATGCCCTTCGCTGTTCGACCCGAACGACCGGATTCGGCCTCCGAAACTTCGAACTCGAAGGACGCCTCCTCCTGGGCGCGCCGGTCGGTCGGATTGGCAAGAGCACGGATCGCGCGGAGGAAGGAATAGTTCTTCTTTTCCCTCGGCGTCAGGCCGACTTCGGTGCGCGCGCTCGCGACCTCCGGCGCGCGTTCGCCAAGTTCAGTAATCACAAGCTGATTGAAGGCGGCGACGCTCGTGCCGCCGGCGATTGCTTCATTGGCGCGGTCTCCCATATTGAAGCGCGAGCCGATCGCGGTGATGGTGGCGACCCGCTCGCGCTCGGCGCGGCGGATCTCGTCGGCATTCACCGGCGGTTCGGATCGGGTCTCGACGGCGGGAGCTGCAGGTACGGGTTCGGGCGCCGGAACGGGGTTCTCGTTTGGCATGGATTGGTCTCCGTTAATTTCGATTGATTTGTTGGATTGTGCGTTGCGGCCGATGCCGACCGTGGGGTCGGCCGGAATTGTCACGATGCTGATCTCGTGCGGCTTCCAGGACGTGACGCGGTAGGTCTCCTCACCCTCTTCCTCGCCTTCCAGGCGCATTCGGAGGATCTCGTAGCCGACGGAGATATTCTTCAACTCTCCGTCCTGTACGCGCTCCAGGATCTCGACCGCGCGTCTCGCCTTTCCAAAGCGCACGCGGGCACGGCCCTTGCCGTTTTCGATCCAGACCCTGGTGATAATGCCGATTTGACTGTCGACATCGCGTTTGTGGTCGACCAGCAACGGCGCGTTGCCGCTGCCGACGAAGCCGGTATCGACCTCTCCGTCTCTGTGGCCGAGTATCTCGGTGCCCCACCATCGCCGGTAGGGCTCTTCGGAAGAGAATGAAAACTCGATCTCGTTAGAGGCTTCGGCTTCGCCTTCTCTTGTCGCATGGGTAATCTCGCCGGAGCGGAAGACCCGCTCCGGCACATCGATCGTCTTGGGCATGGGATTGTTTCCGCTATTCGGATTGCTGCTGGTTTGTGTCGAATATGGACTGCACGACCGGAGTAAAGGCGATGCCGAGGCTTTCGGCCTTTTCCTTCGCCGCGGCGATCTCCTCGTAGATCTGTTCGATATCCTCACCGTTCTGGGCTGCGACCCGCTGCGGCGAGGTGAAGCCGGATTCGACATTGGTGACGTTCGCCGTCGCTTCCTGCAGTGGATTGACCGCCCGCCAGCCGCGCGGCTGCCACTCGCATTCCAAGAATTTTTCCAGCTTCGAGAAGGGAAGATTGATAGCACCGGTCAGGATCGCCATCGGCAGCCATTGCTTGACGATCTCGTTGTGCATCGCGTCAGCAAGCCAGGCCTGCAGGATCTGCCACTCGTCGCGTTCTTCGCTTTTTCCCACATGCAATGAGGAGAAGTTCGTGCCTTCGAGATCGTTGGCAATGCCGTTGTAGGAAACGCCGAGACCGGAAGCGGCGCCACGCAGGATCGCCTTGATGAAAGACGGCATCTCATTGTTCGGGAAATCTGGATCGAAGGACTTGAAGTCGTGACCGATCGGCAGCGTTTCGACGGTGCCCGGTTCGAGATCCTCGACCTCCGGTTCCTTGTCAGTCGGGATGTCATTAACGTCCGCATCGAGGCCGCGCACCACGAAGCCCATCTTGGAGGCACCGACACGGGCATTGGTGAGAGCCGCCTCCTCGAAGCCATGAAACATGTTGAGGCGGCGCACTGCCGTATGCGCCCATGGCATGCGGAGCTGCACCGAATAGTCTTCCGGTAACGCCAGATAGACGATGTCGCTTGCCGGCACACGGACACGCTCGCCGGAGAGCTGATAGCCATTCACCTGGTTGCGTTTCAGGAAGTGCCAGGCGACCGGCCGGTCGTAGCGATCACATTCAACACCGCCGTGGACGTAAGCGCCATTGCCCAGTTCCGCATTGAAGCCGACATCCAGCCGGTCGACAGTAAGGAACTGGATCTGAAAGCCGAACGGACCGAAGTCGCGGCCGCGGAAAAAGCGGATGAAGACGCCGCCATCGCGTGGCGCCACCATCGCCGCGATCCACTGCATCTCCAGCCAATTGAAACGGCCGCAGACCGTGGCATTGCCCCGCTCACCCCACTTGGCGAAAGCCTTTGCAAGAAGCTTGTTGTCGGCCTTGTCGAGCTTGCCGGCTGCGTTTCTTGCCTGCGGATTGTACTTGATGCCGCGCGCGCCCACCATGTGACGCCGGCACATCATCAGGAAGGCCCGCATATAATCGTTGTTCTGGGCAAGCAGACGCGAATGCTGGACCATGCCCATCAGGTCGATGCGATGCTCCTCGGCGAGCATCGTCGTATTGCGAAGACCGAAGCCGCCGGCAAGCCGGTCCGGCCGCGCGCCGTTGAAGCGGCGGATCTTCGGCACAGGCGATGGCCGCTGAACCACGGTTCGCACTTTCGGTTTGAACAGTCCGAACATCAGGAAAAGCTCATAAGTGTGATCTTGCGGCCGTTGCCGCGCTCGCGCGCGACCTCGGAGCGATAGAAGCGACGCCAGCGCTGCAGCTCGTCGACTGTCAGTTTCGTGAGGTTCCGGCCGGCGATCGCATAGGATTGCACGTCCTTGGACGCACGGTTTTCCAGAAGCGCCTCGATCGCATCCAGCATCCGTTCGGCATGCGAGCGCGGATCGGCGAGCGCCGGATCAGGCGCAACGGTGATCACGCCGCGCTCCACCGTCATAGCCACATCGTCGGCGAGGCGTGTCGCCTTGATCGCATAGTGAAGCGCGCCTGGCGTTTGCGAGATCTGGAGCGTGCCGGAGTGCAGCCCGTCCGCATCTTCCAAATCAACAGTCACCGCATCACCCGATCCGACCCGTAAGCTGACCGTCAGGCTGTAATCGTCGATCGGATAGAGCGCCGACAGTTCGTCGAGTACGATCGGGATCGCGTCGCCGGCTGTCGCCACCGACGGCATCGCATCCAGAGTTTCAAAGCCCGCCATTCATGCCTCTTGCAACATAATTCTGTTTGCGTTTGCGACGTGATGTCCGCTTGACCGGAGCATAGATCTCTTCCATCTCTTGCCCGTCAGTCCGACGCGAAAAGGTGTTTTCGTCGAGTGGTCGGGCGAATGCCGGTGGCTTATCCCAATCGGGAATCTTGTCGGCCTTCAGCACGATCGTCAGCGCCTTTCCGTAGACGGCGAGATCCAGCGCTTCGTTGCGAATGCCGTGGCGCTTCTTCTCCCAGCCGCTGGGCATACGCACTTCCGCACAGAATTCCTCGAAGACATGGTCAGGCAGTTGCTCCGGCAGGTGATAGGCGCCTGGTCCCGGATCTTTGCGGGTAAGCGACAGAGCGATCTCGTCCTTCAGCAGATCAGTTCCCGCATAGACGAGTTCGATATCAGTGCGCCGCGTCCTGCGGCGCTTTTCCATTTTCTGCGGCTGGCCGAAGCGGGCGCGGTCCTTATCGAGGCCGCCCTGCCCCTTGACCAGAAAGACCCGTCTCGCATTGCCAGCCTTCTTCTGCCGGCGCAGGAACAGATAGGCGTTTTCCGTAACGCCTGGCTGACCACCGGAATCAATGATCATGGCTGCCGGCCGAATCTCGTATCCGCCGCCGGCAAGCGGGTAATAGCGCTCCAGAAGCGGCGAAAGCACTTCCCAGTCCTCGACATAACGGCCAGGATCGATCGATCGCGCCGCATTGCCCGCCGCGTCGCGCTGGCCACCCGGCGCCAGTTCTGGCGGCACCATCAGATCGAAACGGTCGATCAGCCAGCGTTCCAGGCCAACGCCCCAGGCGTCGACCTGCACAACGAAGCGGTTCGCCTGGATATCGACCTGCACCGTCAGAAAGCGTGTCGCGGCCGGAGCCATCTTCATCGGGAAGCGCTGGGCAAGTGCTCTCAGCATCTCGTCGGAAAGCCCGTCGCCGATGGTCAAGACCTTCGGCAGATAAGGCTTGCCCTGATCGACGTTGACTGTCGTTTTCAGCGCCTGCTCATCACCCTTGGTCTCGAATTCTTCCTTGGCCCTCAGATAACGAGCAACAAGCTGCTCCCAGCCCTGCATGACCGCCACTGGTCCCTCGCACCAGTAGGAAACAATCTCCGTATCGCGGACATTCGGATCATCGATCTCTACCGGCTGCCCCTGCCCGCTTTCGTGCAGCCAGAAACCGGATCGGTTCAGATCGTTGCGCGAAGCGGCCTCGATCACGCACCCGTTCGGGCAGGTCATCACCACTGTCTTGGCGCTTTCTCCGGGCGTGTCCTTCGTCTCCCACTCCAGCCGGTCGAACAGCGGCTGAAACGGTTCGTTGCAGGACGGGCAATTCCAGTAGTAGCGGCCCCGCGTTCCCTGATTGTAGATCGCCATGATGCCGGTCGCGGGCGGCGCTTCGTGCGGCGTCGAGGGTTTGAAGTCCGGATTGAGGATCGGCCGGCCGGGTGAGCCCTCGACGATCGTCATGCCCATCGATCCAAAAGTCTGGTTGCGTTTGATCGACAGATCGAAGGGCGAGCCCTCGCCGCCGACGTCATCGACCATGCGATCGTAGTCGGTGAGCAGCATGTCCGGGATGTCGAACATGGAAAGTTCGCCGATCACCGGCCAGGCTATCCGGAGGTTCATGCCGCCCCGAAACTGCTTGTCGTGCAGCGCGTCGGCGCTGCGACCAGGCAATTGCCGCTCGGCGACGGTCGGCGTCGCCCGGATCATCGGCGAGACCTTCTTGCGCGAGAACTCCTTTGCGGTCGCTTCCGTCGGGCAGATGATCTTCATCTCCCTCGGCATACAGCACACGCGATGACCGAAGGTGTTGAGGATCAGGCTGTCGGACTTCACGGTCCGCGCTGGTCCGGTAAAGGCCACCGCGCCGAAGCGTCGGCTCGTCGTCATCCGTGACGGCTCGACCATGTATGGTGCGAAGTCGTTCCTCCACGGCCCGGAGTAGGACGGCGTGCGTAACCGCCTTTCCTTGGCGGCCCAGTCCGGAACGTCGATCCGTCTCGGAGGCTTCAGCGTAGGAAGCGCCTCGGTCAGGAGATCCACCGGATCGCAATAGTCCGGCACCGGCAATGCGCCGAGATAACGTTCGACATCCAGCATCAGTTGAACAGGTCCGCGCGTTCTTCTCGGGTGACGATCGGCCGGTCGGCAAAGTAGCGCTCGATCGTCTGGTAGAGCTCTTCGAGCACCGTGTCGCAGTGCTGGATCGCGACCGCCACGGCCTTCGGTCCGAGATTGACTTCGCGCTCCAGCACGTCCGGCAACTGGTTGACGCCATCACGGCAGAGCCGCAGCACCTCGGTCATGACCTCGCTGACGTCCTCGCGCTGTAGCGTCTGGTTGCGCTCCCGGCAGAGCTTGAGGTGCGCTGCCTCGACATCGTAGAGCTGCTGGCGTTCCTTTGGCGGCAACGCGCGGATCGTGTCGCCCACCTCCCCGCCAATCAGCTTCAGGCGCATCGCCTCGATCGCCGCACGGGCTTCACTGCGTTGCTGTTCCTCGCCCGCCTTTTTCGACTGCCGCCAGGCCCAGCACTGCGAGGCCATGAACTTGTAGGACCGGCCGTTCGTGCCCTCCTCGACGAACGGCATGCCGTCGCGAATCCACGCCGCGATCGTCGGCTCCGAGACATGGAAGAACTCGGCCACTTCCGTCTTGTTCAACACCGCGTCCGGCACGCCCTCCGGCAACGGATAGGCCTTCACCAGGGCTTCGATGTCGAGAGGCTGGTCGGACATAGGACAACAACAATCAAAAGATTAACCGGCCGCGGAGCTCACAAAACCGGACACCCCGCGGTCGCGAATTACCCGCGCGGCTTCGATGCCAGGAAGGACCCGCGAGGAATATGGAAATCAGAAGCGGTAGGCGTCAGATGTAGTCGGCGCTTTGACCATCTCGAAGATAGCCAAACACCCGAAAACCTTCCGGCGTCTCTTCGCCAGGCACATGAATTTTTCTGAGTGCGGATCGGACGAGGTCGCGCTGATCGGTTGTTTCGATCAGAATATCGACGTGAACGATATGGTCGTACCCGCCTTCCCGGAAGTGTTCGAGCCAGTCGCAGTCAGGTCCGTAATTGTAGCCATTCGTTGCAAGAGACTTCCAATAAGGGCTTGGGATAACCTCATCCATCGCCAGTCTGAGCTCGTCCCATTTCGTGTTGTTCATCACCGGGTTGAGCATCTAGGAGACCTGTCGGAAAGCAGCGCTAAGTTGGTTACGATAGTGAATGGGCATCATACGCTGCGCGGTGCGGCGAACAATACTATCCGGGTTCCAGCGCTTACGGTAACGGGCTTCCGATTCGAAGGCTACAAGCAGCTTCATGCGGCCCGACTTCATGCGTTGATAGACTCCAGCCACACCGTTCACCTTCCCGCTGAAGACGTTCGGTTTAGCAAGCTGGTTCTTCAGATAGTTCCGGCTCAGATTGCCGTAGCGGTTGAGCCTGGCATTGACCGGCATGACGAGCGCTTTGCCTTTCGGCGTTCGCACCCCGCCCCTTGCCTGATAGATCAGATAGTCCGCCTGCCTATCCTTCACGAATACGCGCGCTACCGGTCTCGACTTGAGCGCCGGTCGGATGGCGATGGCGTTCTGCGTGTACTTGACCGGCCGGTCGAACTCACGGTCAATCGACCGCTCCAGTGCCCGTTTACAGTCGCCAGCCGTCTTCGTGGCCGTCGAGGCCTCAACGAAAGCTATCTGGCGTTGCAGGCTCTTCATTTGGCGACGCGTTTTGGCTATATTTGAAACAATCAATAAATGCATTTCGCAAGAGCTATTGAATGTCTGAGCTTTTCAGCAACGCAGTTACGTCTATCAGACTTGGTATTGAAGATTTCGAAACTGATGACAGCGATCGCATGCTTAGCGCAGCGCGAAATTACTATGCGGGGCTACTTTTGCTAGCAAAGGAATGTCTGATACGCGCCGCTCCCGAGGCAGAACCATCTCAGATTATCGGCGCCCGATTTAAACCTATACCCAATGGCGATGGTGGTGTTGAACACGTAATCGAAGGTTACACTACAGTCGACCTTTCACAGCTGCGTAGTCGATTTAAAGACTTCGGTCTAACTTGGCCGAAAACTGATATCAAGAAATTGCAAAGCTACCGCAATGACTTAGAGCACTATCATTTAAAAGAACCGTCGAGCGCTCTAAGTGAAGCGATTGCATCTTCCTTTTCCATGATGGTGGAGTTTTTTGGCATTCTCGGCGAAAACCCACAGGAACTCCTTGATGAGGTTTGGGAGACCATTTTAGAGCAAAAAGCAGCCTTCGATAAGATTCAGGCTGACTGTCTTGCCTCGTGGGAGGCGGTTCAATGGAAAGAAAGCGTAGAACGTCTGGATCTATTAGCCTGCCCTGAATGCGGCTCCTCGCTCGTAGCACAGCTTGATCGGGAAAACACCGAACATCATGAGATTATGTGTAAGTGCTTTAGGTGTGGAAACGAATCCAATCATGAGAAATCAATAGAGATGGTCGTGGAAGCCTGCTTTGAAGTAGACGCGTACTTGATGGCTAAAGAAGGCATGAATTCGCCCATCAATACCTGCCCTTCATGCGGCCTAGACACCTATGTTGAGACTGGCGACATTAGCTTTTGTTACAATTGCGAGGAATCGGTATCGGGTACGTGTGCACGGTGTGGCAACGGAATAGATATTCACGAATACAGTCCGGACCATGAGGAATTGTGTAGTTATTGCGCCTACCAATGGGAAAAAATGCGCGATGAATGAGCCAGTCGAGTAAAATAGCTACTTATTGCAAGACACAAACCAAGAAAGGGAATGGGCGCTGAAAACAAAAACAAGCCGCTCCATTCAGGGCCTGTGTCGCGCTCGGCGTGGAGGCTTTCGCCTCTCTCGTGAGTGATC
The DNA here is from genome assembly GCF_019492055.1 of Flavimaribacter sediminis. Lineage (GTDB taxonomy): Bacteria > Pseudomonadota > Alphaproteobacteria > Rhizobiales > Rhizobiaceae > Flavimaribacter > Flavimaribacter sediminis. The sequence goes on from NZ_JAICBX010000006.1 coordinate 89,946, forward strand.
CGACGTCACTCCCCTCATACGCTGCGTCAAGAGATCCACAGGTCGTCCTGACAAGAGTCGCTATTCGATCTTCCGAAGTTTGTCCAGAGGGATATTCAGCACCGCATTTCCACCAAAGAGTGTGGCGACGCACTTGGCCGAGTTGCCTCCGTTGAACTCTTTCACGATGGCTTTCGTGAAGGCGAAAGCGCCCTCGGTTATCTCGACCGACACACCTTCGCGGATGATGCGCTGACGATACTGCTTTGCCGAATCCTCAAAGACATTGCGATCCAACATCCTATTGAGATTTCTGATATTTTTATCGAACACAGGAACCGGACCCGCCTCGTTTCCGAGGATGGAAAAGACATGCTTGAAGCTGAGCAGACCGGCAAAGGCGGCGTTGCCCGGCACAACATTCACCAGCACATATCCATCGAAAATTGGGACCCGACGACGCACTGGTTTGCGCTTGCGTCTGAGCTGAATCCAAGTCCAGCGAAGCGGCACCCAGGCGCAGATATTTTCCTCCTGAAGCGCCCGTTCGATGTCCCTTTCGCTGCGTTTGAGAACCGAAAGCACATACCAGGCCGAATCACCAGGTACTGATTCGCTTGCGGCGGACAACAAAACCTGCCGCCGTTGCCGTGCAGCGACCAGCCTTTCAATTCGGGAATGCGCAGAAACAGGGTCATGAAAGTTCAGATCATTCAGCCGCGCATTCATGCATCCGCTCCTCGTTTTCGATCAATCCTGCCGCCCGCAACGCTGTCACGAAGGCATCGAGAGCTTGTTTCGGATTCTCTCCGTCTGGCATCCAGACGAACTGCGGCAGAGAGCCTTCGAACCACGGCCAGCCTCGCCTTTCGTGTTCGTTGCGCCACGCCGCCATCAGCAGCGAGTCCGACTGCACCTGCCGGAATTCCTCGACGACGTTTTCGAAGGCCTTTGGAACGGCGTCGCCGCGGCCGATCTGAGCATCGGCATGCATGCGCTTCACTGATGGCCAACCATGCTGGGCGAGAAAGTGCCGCTTCCATTTCTCGCCGTCAGGTCCACCGCCCTCGATCTTCAGCCTGATGAAATCCGGAGGCTTGGGCAGCTTTTCCGTGGGCGGATGCAGCAACCGCGAGAAGCGCCTGGCGCCCCAAAGCTTGCCATAGGCGGCTGCCCCGACATGCGTGCGCTCTTGCGGCAGAGGCTTTGCCGGCAGCCCCTCCCAGAAGCGTTTTCTCAGATAGGTCGAGAATGCCGGTAGATAACTTCGTCCTCCCGATTTCCAGACAGCGAGCTGTTCCGTCATCCGGCCGATCGCGTGATCCTGCTGTTCATCGGTCAGCAAATACCACTCCCGCTCCGCTTCGGATGCAGATCCGCTTTTTTCGGGATAGGCTTCGAGACCCCTTCGGAAGAGACGACGCGATTGGTCACGGCTTCGCTTCGATTTTCCCTCTTCCTCTTTCTCGCGCGCGCCCTCTCTCTCAGATGGAGGGTTAATGGGAGGGTTCCTTGGAGGGTTAGTGTGATCCTCGATCACAACCTTATGTGACGGAGGATCACAACCTTCCTGACTCTCGATCACAACCTTTTCCGATAAAGGTTGTGATCCTCCGTCACTACCTTCCTGCTCGATGACGGTTGAGAGCAGGTCGCGTTCCGGCCATCTGGCGACATATTCGTTGCGCCGCCATTTCTGGCCACGGAAGCCAAACTGACGCACCTCGATCCACCCGGCGTTCCTCGCTTTGGAAATGTGCCGATTGACAGTTTCTCGGCTGTAACCGGTTTCGTTTGCGAGCGTCTGCTCACTTGGGTAGCAGCCTTCGCCATGCTCGTTCATATGAAACGAGATCGCGTGGAGCACATGGCGGGTTGTCGGCGGCAGTCCGGACTGCGTGATAGCCTGTCGCCAACTCCAGCAACGGGATTCAGGCATGGTGACCAACCTCCCCACCCCAGACGTCCGCCATGGCGTCGGCGATACCGATAAAAAACCGTGACCGCTCCTTTGCCCTGTTTGGTCCTGGTGATGCCCGGTGGACCTTCGACCAGGCTTTGTGTTCATCGGTGCCCTTGAGAGGCGGCGTAAGCCGTTTCGTCGGCTGTAGAGGGTCCAGGTTCTTCAAATACAAACCTGTCGCCTTGAACACCGGCTCACCGAACCACCATGGCTGTACAATTTGTGCCGGCGGCTGGTAGTTGCGGATCAGCGCCTTTGCGTATTTGTGCATGATCGGATTTTCGATCGCGATCCTATCGATCGGCGCATTCCAGAAATCTGAAAACAGGCTAGCGCCTTGCTCCAGTTCTTCCCACATTTCAGCCAGAGTGCGCCCGGCCGGAGGCTTCTTCAGCCACCGCACACCGGAATTGCAGAGCCGCGTGCAGGGCGGATGCGCCACCAAGAGCAGATCCCAGCCGTCTTTCAGCAGCTCGCGCGCATCACCAATGATATGCCGGTTGCTGCCATCGTCGGAGTGTTGGAGGTCGCACGACCAGGCGTCATGGCCTCTCCGAAGAAAAGCGTTGCGGACCGTTCCGGAAAATTCGCAAGCAACCAGAACTCGCAACGGATCCCGCCGCGGTCTCGTAAAATCAGAATTTTGAATATTCATTTGTTTTCAATTGGTTTGAGTTGAAAGCAAACGCAGTACATTCGGCCAAGAGTATGTTTGGTCGATCAGGTTTTTATTGAACGGAGATACACAAACTGCAGGCGGTGCGAGGCTCGACTACGAGGTATCGATCTCCACTTCATTGCCCCACGCATCCCATCCCTTGCGCGGCTTTCCACGGCGGTTGAGTTCGATCCTCGGCGTGTTCGGCCACTGTTCGTCGATCCAGTCCAGGACAATGTCTGGTTTGGCCGAGTGGCGTGGTGATTTGGCGGTGAAGCAGCTCGCCAGTTGATCGCCCTGCGCAGGCGCCACCGGGTTGCCGCGCGTTGCGATCAGCAGGACCTCGTGTTTGCCGCGGTTCCAATAGCCGGTAATGATCCTGCCTTTATCCCAGGCGAAGTGACTGACATATCGGCTGCGTCGCTTGTCCGGCGTTAGGAAGCCCGTCGCGCCGTCCCTGTCGATCGAGGCGAACCCCCATGCGTCCAGACAGCAGATCGCCTCGATGAGCATCGGCACGGTCGCCCAGAGAAACAGGATGCAGTCATCCGCAGCCAGTGCGCCGATATCGCGCCGCATCAGCGTCTGCAGATCGGATGTTGGATAGTGATTGTCGGCGGCGCGATCCATGCCGCTCTCCTGATCATACGGTTCAAAACGCCATTCCGGATCGGCATAGATGATGCCGTAATTTTTCTCCGGCAACGCAGCCTGCCCGTTCGCCAAATCGGCTTCACGCGCTGTTCTGCGATCTTTCTTTGCCTGCTGGTCGGCAACCCGCCACTTCTTCGCCGCGGCCTTGATGGCGCGAGGGTCGGCAAGCGCCACGATCTCACGCTGCTCGTCGATCGGCAGAGCAGCCAGTTGCGCGGCGAGGCTCACCGTCACAGTGCGCTGGTCGACAGCCGCCTGCAGTTCCTCCGCGCCGTCGCGAAGCACCTTTTTGGCGGTTTTTATCGACCGCTCGGAAACGTCCATCATCTGGGCAGCTTCCGGTGCATCGTGCAAATTTGCACGATGCTGTTTCGACCGATCTCCGCCATGGGGCATATTCACCAGTTTCGCCGCCACCATGGCTCGTTGGCTTTGGCTCAGGTGCCGGCGATGCAGGTTCTTCGACAAAACCCATTTGAGCGGGTCGTCGCCATCCTCCGGTTTCGAACCAAACCAGCGAAAGCCTTCATTAAGAACCGATTTCGAGGAATAAGCTCCCGTTTCGGAGTTCATCTGGCCGCTGGCCACCATGGCCCGGTAGCGGTTCCGCCCGTCGAGGATCTGCCCCTCGTGGATGACAATCAATTCGCGCAAGCCGTTATCGCCAACATCAGCCACGAGATCGTCAAAAGCATTCCCCTCGATCAACGGGAACAGATTGGCGATCGGGTGAAACGGGATCATGGCTGATCTTTACCCTCGTTCCGGTGCTCGTCCGACCAAGTGAACAGATCGAACCGCACCGCATTAGAAACCCGGCGGAGAGCCGCGAGACTTTCCGCCATCGCGTTCGCCTTGTCGTCCTTCCGCAGCTTGGCGATCGACTTCATCGCCTTGATCTCGACCGGCGAGAACATCGCCTCGCGGGCTTCGATAGTCAGTTCCTTGATGTCGTTGCGAACGGCGTCCTGATCGCGCATCAAGTTCTCGAAACGCTCGACGAAATCGCGCACCGCCTTGTGGCGGTTGAGGTCAAAGATCTCGGAAAGGTCCGGTCGCCTTTCGTTGGGAATATCGGCCATCTTCACCCCCACACCAGCCACGCAACAAGTGCGAAAGCACCGATGATCAGCACCATAGACGCGGCGCTTGCGGCAAAGAGCCAGAGCAAGGTGCGATGCCACCATTCATCCGGGAGCATGCCCATCATGACCGAGCCTCCCGCTTCGCTTCACAGTCGCGCTTGTAGTCTTTGTCGGCTTCCACCGCATGCTGTGCCGTGCGGCCGGTTCCGTCGGTTGTAGCGGACTGCTCGCGGTAAAGGCGATCGATGGTTTTCTCGTCCATTCATGCACCCTCCCCGTTGACCTTGGACTGAACGTTCCGAAGTTCGCGGATCAGGTCCTCGATCCGGGAGTTGGTTTCCCGGCGCTCGTGCGCGTCAAAAATCCGGTCTTCGAGCGCAGTCGCGAAACAGGTCGAGAAATGACCGACCTGGCAGAGGATCCGCGCAAGGTCGGCGAGTGTCGCGTTACCAGCGGCGAGCTCGTCGCCACGCACGAGTCGGAAAGTCTGGAGCTTCGCGAGCGTCTCGGTGATAACCGGAGAGCCAGCCATCTCCTCCAGCTGCGGCACGAGATCCATCCGCAGATGATGGTCCGCATAGACTGGCGAATGGCATTTTGAGAGATAGCCGGCGCTTATTCCGAGATCCTGCGAGACGAAACTCACCCCGCCTGCGAGTGTCACTGCGTGCCGCACCGCAGCCTTCAACATGTAGCCGGCCTTACCCGGCCCTGGCAGGTCGCCCATTCTGCCCCTCCTGAATCTGGGAAATAGCTAGGTCTCGATTTTCGGAGACGCCGTACTCAAATCGTGCAGACTGATGCGCAGTCCCAAGACAGGATGTGCTGATTTGGAAGCAGTCTGTATTTGATTTGAACCGTCGCAACACGAATATCCGCAAAGAATCAATATCTAATTTTTGTCGTTATTCGATATTTTTTGTCAATCGGCGAATTCAAGATAACTCGTATAACTTGCCGTCTATCGGCAATTCTATTTTTGACGAAAATCGCTATATTTGCGGCATGACCGAACAACTCAAAAGAATCCGCAAGTCTCGCGGACTGTCACAATCAGATGTGGCCGACGCGCTTGGAATAGTTGTTGCCAACTACAATCGACTTGAGCGAGGAAAGGTGGAACTCACACTTTCGCGCATGAAAGAACTCGCCATTCTTTTGAAGTGTGAGCCAGTAGACCTGATCACAAACAAGACGCATACGCGCTTTGTAAAAGTTCGGTCGAGTATCGAAGCCGATCAATGGATGAAACATACTGAGTGGCCTGAAGATCAATGGTATGAAATCACTGTGCCCGACGATGCAGAATTACAGACATATAGCTTAAATGCTGCTGAAGTGCGCGGCCCCTCGATGAATAAAAAATTTCCGCATGGTTCCGTGCTCGTTTACTCGGAGGCTGGGGATAACCCACTGCAACTGGAAGCTAACGCATCATACATTATCGAAACACGCCGATCAGACGGCATGAAGGAAGCTACTGCAAAGACTGCGATAACCGATAATTCTGGCAAATTCTGGCTGATGCCGGAGTCAACTGATCCGAGACATCAGCAGCCAATTGAGCTCGAAAATACAATAGCCGGCCAAGTCTCCATCCTCGGCAAGGTCAGATACTCCTTACGGAGAGAGACCTAACCATCCAAGACGCCTACCTGACGATATCTGACATAAATAGCCTGGTTTTGGTGCGCTTCTACAATTAGGATTTTTTGTCGTTTTTCATCATATTTTAGTATTGACACTCATTGTCGTTTTTCGACATCTTTTGGGGCGTTGTGAACAGAGAGGTCCGCAATAGGACACTCGCACGCCAGACCTTAAGTTTACTAATATTGATTGCACAGGGCGACAGAATGATCCCGTCAGAAAGAATGGAAGCGGCATCGGCAGCCGCTCACAAACTCAACAAATACCTTTCGTCACTTCGCGGCTGGCTGACGTTTCCGGACCAGGAAAACGCGATCGCAGCCGATCACATAGCCGACATTGAGCGGCGCGCGCGACGTGAGTTCGGCAAGCTAGCGGAGATCTTCGAAGACAAAGCCAGAAAAGGCTGATGTCGTGACAGTCTCAGCCGCCCTTCGCGCATCTTTACAAAGCCCTGATGCGAAGCGTCTGGCACGGCTTCGCGCCCAGGCGGACGCCCTGCCCTCTGAACTGGCGATGGCATACAGCGACGGCCTGCTGCTGATCGAATGGACCGACCCCGCAACGAAGAAGCCGGAGATACTCGCGAGCTTCTTGCCCTCCGCCCCCTCCGATCTGGTTGAGCAGCTTGCCGCAGCTCCGGAGACGATCCGATTTCTTCTGAACCTGATCGACCGGGCCACAACGAAGATCCGCGACCTACAGGGACGGCAGCAGGATCAGCTCCGAAAACTCAGACCGAATGGCAACTACGCCGCCAACTGCGCAATTGTTTGCGATGATCCTTTGTTCCGGGAATATATGGAGCTCTGGCACGGCCTGGAGCGGGATGCCGATAGGGATTGGCTTGTTGGCAAGTTGCACAAGGTGCTCGAGATCAGCTCACGTCGCGAGCTGAACACCAACCCGGCCGCGGCCGCCCGCTGGCTCGATTTACTTCACGCCTACAATGGATGGAAGGCGGACCGGTGAACTCTGCCTTCTCCCCGGTTCGAAAGTTTCCGCCAGTCACGCTGGAACGCCTTGACTTAGCTATGGCAATCATCGCCGAAGCGATCGAGACGTATCCGGGGGGAGAGGTTTACTGGCCGCTTTTCGAGCGGTTGGAAAGAGAGCGCGAGGCTCTGGTTTCGCGAGCTGGTCGGTTAACGGCTGCACGTAGACGTGTCAAAGCCCAAAAGTTGCCCGTTACGCTCCACCCCTGAAACGCCGAAGATGATTGGCCGGGACGATTTCATACCAAGCGTACAAACCGATCTGCCATTTCAGCGAGATTAATGCGGAATCCTTGCCATCCGGCTCGCTTTGCATTGGGCGATAATGGCTCTCGAGGGACAAACATCCTTTCATTCTGAAGGTCTCGTGACAGGAATAGTATTGAATATTCCGTCCGTTCTTCGGTAGTCAGAACCAAATACATAGAGAAGTAGATAGCCGCTTGCATGCGGTCTTTTTGCGGTCCCCAAGCTCCACCAAGGACATACTTCGGGATGCGATTCACGTCTTTAACCTTAGCTGTCTTTACCTGAGTAAGGTATCCGCAGAAATCACAAATCAAATCGGCACATTTGAAGTTGGCAGGAAGTAGCTTCAGAGTGTTGTGTTTTTTGCAGTTCGGGCAGAGGCAAGTTTTAGCGACGACCTTCTCGCCCCAATCTCCTAATTGTTGTCGACCAGTTCGCAAACCTGTACCTCGCTGCCGCCCGACTCTAGCTGTCTTCGAGTATGCCTAATGGCGATGGGTCAAGTTGTCTCGAAGGGCCGATTTGGGCCCGACAAGGAGTAATTTGATCCACTGACGGCAGTATTCAGAAACCACTGAGGTTTGACGAAATAATTCAACTTTTTAATCGGATCGCAGTTAAGTCTACATTTTATTGTGGTTTATTTCGACCTATAAGTGTGGTGATGTCGTAATCTTGGTTATCATTTGATTAGACCTGTATTTCGAAAGGATTCAAACTTTTACTTGGGAACATATCTGAATATCAAATTCAGTATCTGTCGAAAATTGGTTGCGGGGGGGACAGTGACAAGTGCAGATAACGTGACAGTTCGAGAAGTTCTCGACATGCTCGAGGGTACGTTTTCGAAAGTAGCTGAAGCAGTAGCAAACGGCGAGTTCGCCTTGTGGCTCGGAGCAGGCATATCTCGTAAGGCACCGAGTTTGGGCAATTTAATCGATCTGGGAATCGAGGCTCTTCGCTTACGTGCCATTGATCCTGAAACAAAAACAATATTTTACCCAAAACTGGAAGAAGCTCTTCTAATAGCTGAAGGTAATCTGAAGGAATTACAGCCTCTATATGGGCAACCTTTCGAATCCTGGCCTCAGCACAAAGTCATCCAAGGTAGACTCTGGAATAAATACTCTCGGTTTCTAGACATACGGATTAACTCTAAACCATCTGATTATATGTTGTGGGAAGCTATCGATATTCGGGCGGCATTTGCCGAACCAAATTCTCCCGCCGCAGAGCACTTATGCATCGCTGTTCTCATACTTGAGGGTTCCATAGGCGAGATAGCATCAGCCAATTGGGATGGCTTCATCGAAAAGGCTGTCGAAGGACTAAGTGGTGGTGCTGACGGGATACTTCAGGTGGTGGTTGATCCCAGCCAATTGCGTGGTGGTCGCGGAATAGCACGACTATTGAAGTTTCACGGATGTATCCTCCACGCGTCACAGGAACCAAATGTATTTCGACGTTTTCTGACAGGCAGTCACACTCAAATAGTTCAGTGGCCGCATAATCAACAGTTTACAGCTATGGTAGAATCGGTAACCGCACTAGCTACCAGCCATCGTACGTTGGTGATGGGGCTGTCTATCCAGGATGCAAATTTGCAAGGGGTATTTTCAAAAGCGAAGAAAGCAAATCCTTGGCCTTGGCCACCAGAACCGAATGCACCGGGTCACGTTTTCTGCGAAGACACAATTAAAGAGGGGCAACGTGATGTTCTGAAAATCGTCTATGGAGACAGCTACAATGAAAGCATGGCAGACATTGAGGCGGCCTCGCATATACGCTCTTGGGCAGAGCAGGTGTTAATCGCATTAGTACTCTATGTCATTGAAAAAAAACTATCCTTTCTTATGTGCGATAGACTCAAGGAGGTCGGACGTGATGGTGCTGAAACCGCAATTGTTGCCGCCTTGGAGGAGTTACGCAATAAGTTATCTGAACTCGCACAGTTTGACCCTGTCGATAAAAGCCGGACAGCTTCTGTAGTTCAGGCTATCGCGACCTGGTCACGAATTGTCGCGATTTTTCGAACGGGAACTCTGCCCCCTATCGACGATAGCTATGAACGTATTAGTTCCTCCAGCCTCAAACATATTCAGACCGATGCCAACGCAAAGGCGGCGAGGCTCGGTGATCTCGCAATCGCGTTGTCCTTGCTTCGTCATGGGCAAATTAGTGGACTCTGGTCCCTAAGCACGCTGTCGAAGGAACCGCTGGCACGAGGGGCGATAGCTGCAAAGGGATCCTGGGAGCAAGCCGACGTGAGACCTATGTTTATGGTCAAAGGAGCAGCAGAAGCGTTAACTCTAAACAAAGCGGGGGTACTGACAGACAACAGCGCAATCGTGATCCATGCGGATGATACATGGAGCCGCATGGTGGAAATACGGGGAGGTTCACGACGAGTTGGCGCTGCACCAGGCAGAATTGGGCGTATATATCCGCAACATGTAAGCATGCAAAAAATCATAGAGGACAATGAGAGTATGGATGCTATGATGAAAGCCTTGGTTTCGGAGATGCCACTATGAGCACCTCACCACTGGTTTCTGCGATTGCTAAACGTCTTAGAGCAGCGGGCTACTCCGATGTCGCAACTCCATTTAGAGTTGCTTCAGTCAGTTTCGATTTCACCCGAGTAATGCGAGGCCGTGACGGACGGGCGCATGATTTAGTCATCGTGATCGACACGGCTACCGGCGAAATGGGTGACACTGATTCAGTACAAGTCAGGAGGAGAATAGAGACGCTCAGCCGAGCACTTGATGTAGTCGGCTCGCGCCTTGTACTCACAGTGGTGCTTGCCGGTGCATCTACAGCTAATGATATTGAGGCGCTGTCAGAGACATGTCGCGTTCTCGTCGTAGAGCCCATTGGCGTTGGATTAGACGGTGTCCCCAAAGATAAACTGGCGAGGCAGCAACTCGATGATCGCATTCGCCTACTGTTACCATTGGAAATTCCTCCTCGGGATGAGGGGCTGGACGTCGAACCCGCTGCCGACGAGGCTTTAAAAACAAAACTTCCCAATACGATCGATAAAAATTTCCTTCAGGTACTTTTAAACAGCTCTAGGCACGGAGAAGATGCGGTTGAGCGAGAAATGAGGCGTGTATTTGATGACCGAATGAAAATCGAGGATGTGTCGTGACGTATGGGCATCTGCACAGTATTGATTTAGAAAACTTTCGCAGCATTCGTGGGCATGTCCATGCACCGCTAGACGCCAAAGTTGTGTTAGTGCACGGTGAAAACGGTGCAGGTAAAACCAGTCTGCTATCTGCCATCGAACTTGCCCTAACTGGTCAGATTGATGCCCTGCGCCGTGCGGATCCAAACTATGAAATGCAACTGCTGCATAAGCGAAAAACAAACGGTTATGCTGAAATCAATGTCTCATTGGATCATGATTTGGCGCGGTACCGTGCCGATTTGACTGAGCAAACTATCAGCTTCGAAGAACGGTTACCGGTTGAGTTGACCGAATTTTTCGTTGAGCGCGCTTACCTTCCACAATCTCTATTGGGTCAATTGCTTCAAATCTATCAGGAGGCTGGATCAGACGTTGACTCTCCATTAGCTCGTTTTGTCAGTAATTTACTGGGACTTGATCGCTTGGACGCGCTCGAAATTGGATTGAGTCCCCTTCAAGACCTGCGAAATGTTCGACGAGTCATTAACAGATGGTCAATAGTTGAAAACGAAATAAGCCGGTTAAAAACGATCATCCAAGATCAATTTCGGACTAAAGAACCTATCGCCGAGGATCTTGCTGCAAAGCGCAGTAACCTCGTTGCAATATATGCGGCTCTCGAAGTCGAACATGACGAAAAGTTGCCAGAAGAAGCGGCACCTACGCCTGATGAAATCCGAATTGAAGACGAAAATCGATTGGCCAAGGTAACAGATGAGCTACGACTTCTGGCGTCGATTCGCCGGGACATTTCGGATTCCTTGGATAGTGACACCCATGATATCGAAGTTAAACTTGCCGAGCATGTTGAAAATACTGAGGAAGCCCTTCGTATTTGGAGAGAGGCTCACGAAGATATCGCTTCAGATGTAAGATTGCGAGTAGAGGCTATATTTCCAAATGTCGATTTCGCGACTGACCTAGTTGCTTTTCGTAACGAGGCAAAACGTCTGTTATCTGCAGAACAGAATCAACTGAACAATAGAGTGCAGAGGGCCAGACAGGAGGCGAAACAGCTCACAGACGCAAGGGAGCAGCTTGAAGTAGCAAATGCACAATTAAGAACTATTGACAAGGAAGTATCAGCAATCGCCTCCAATGCTGGCGCACTGAGCACAATATTTGCTGAAATATCTAATTTCATTGTCGACGATAATTGCCCTGTCTGCGGCCGAGACTATGCTGAACTTGAGGAAGGTTCGCTTAGAGAACACGTTCACAACAGAGCGCTGGCGCTCTCGAGTTCCGCTGAGAGGTTGATCTTACTTGGGCGCTCACGAAATGATCATAAGGATTCAATCGATAGATTGGTTCAGACGATTGACGGTTTAGAATCCAGCCAAGTTCATATGGAAGTTTTAGCTCGGATGGACCGTCGGGCTGGTGCAATAACATTGACACTTCGTTTGCTGGAAGAGGTCGGGCCCAGGTTGGAGGATGGACAGCAACTTATAGAAGCCAATGTCGCTGCTCAACGGGCGTTAGCGAATGTCCGGCTTCGAAGCAGCCGGCGATTGGCTATACGGGAAAACCTGAACGATTTGGCGCGCAGTGCGGAGATTTCCTATGAAGGACAAAGCGATACAATCGAAGCTCTCGCCAGTCGAATAGAGCTGACATTGACAAAAACACGCGACCACACGTCAAAACGTGTCCGTAGTTGGGCGGAGGCACGTGGTATAATTCATGACATTCGCAACTCAAAGGAGCGAATAAGTGTGATCGATAGCACGATCGCAGAATACGAGTTCCAATTGAAGGATTACGAGTCCGCTCTTCAGCGTGGAAAAAATTTACGGACAGAGGGTCGCAGGATTCGGAATGCCGTTGATGAAGTACGGTCAGCTATCATTCGGCGGGAGTTTAATGACCGGCTAAACAAGCTTTGGCGTGACTTGTTCCTTCGTTTGGCCCCCAGTGAGGAGTTTGTTCCAGCTTTTCGCATACCTCAATCAGAAACCCGTCGACTTCAGCCCAAATTATATACGCCGCACAGGGACTTAGGTGATGAAGGCGCTGGTGGAACTCCAGGTGCCATGTTGAGTGCCGGTAATCTGAATACTGCTGCCTTAACTTTGTTTGTTGCACTACATTTATCGGTATCTGTACAATTACCCTGGCTTATTTTGGACGACCCTGTCCAATCGATGGATGACATTCACATTGCACATTTTTCTTCTCTACTACGCACTCTATCCAAAGAACATGCGCGACAGGTAATTATTGCGGTCCATGATCGTCAATTATTTGAATACTTACGACTTGAGCTAAGCCCAGCATTTGCTGATGACAGCCTAATCACTCTGGAACTTACTAGATCGAGTATTCGCGACACACAGTGCATTTCAAATCGCTATAGTTTTCAAGAAGAGACAGCGTTGAGGATAGCATGAGCGCAAGACATTCCTAATTCGCATCATGCAGAGCGATCTTCTCCAGTTGCTCGCGACGCCATTCCAGCGAACCACCATCTCCGTACTCCGGCCGCTCGATATGGTGCCCCATAATTAAACGCCGAAAATCGTCTGTAAGTCCCGCCTCCACCATCCGCTTCTCGAAGCTATGCCGCAGTGAATAGACACCGTGGTCCTTGGTCTCCAAGAGGCCATTAGCACGCAAATATTTCATGAGTACGGCCGATAGGTTGTCTTCCTTGTCACGATAGCGCGGAAATCCTTGTGGGTGCCTTTCCATGGCCTCCAGAGCTACACCGACAAGCGGAATCTCGCGCTCGCTGGACTCGGTCTTGAGGGCCCGATCATCAGCAAATTCGATGACCAAGTGCGGCACCTTCACATCCAGTTTGATGTTCCTCTCCGGAATGTTGCAGATCTCTGAAGGCCGAGCGCCGGTCTCAATCAGTGCAAGGAGAATATCCTTTGCTTCAACATTCAATCCCGAAAGCGCATCGGGAGCCAGAATGACATTCCGAATCCACTCGAGAGAGAATGGCGGACGCTTCTTCTTTTTCGACTTGCGTATCGTGAAGCTGAGATCGTTGAACGGATTGGGTCGGTCGACCTTGTGCCATTTACAGAATTCACGATGGAGCTTTCGCATGTTTCCGACATCCCGGTTGCCGGCGCTTGGCCCGACCTCCCCGGCACTGATCCGATCAAACCACCACCGCCAGAATGTCTGTGCCTGGTCGTTAGTGACATCCAGGAGAGGAATGTCGCTGATAACCCTAACGAAATTGCTCGAGGCACGTCGCTTCACCTTCTTCCAGCTCCTGATCTGCTTCGGGCTGTGGCCACGCACCTCCTCAATACCGATTGTGTCGAGGTAGAATTCCATGGCCTGACTTACAGACAGGTTCGGAAGGTCGGCACCGCCGAGCAGTGCTTCAGCGATGACCGGCCCTCGACTGGACACCCTAATGGCGCGCGCTATGATCTCCTCGGTCGCAACCACTTCCGCAAGGATCTCGGCCGGCCTGTAGACGAAGCCCATAGCGACAGCTCGTTTCACCGCTGCATAGTAGCGATCGGTCGCGCCAGCAGGCGCTTCGCCGGCGGCAAGACTCGCCCAGAAGAGGTTATCCGCCTTCTCAATCTCGTCCCGGCGCATACGGGCGATTTCAAGCGACGTGGTTTTCAGTGACTTGCGGATAAAGCCACGAGCATCAAATTCGCGGATATAGACAGGTACACGGCGCTGATAGTGCCAATGGCCGTGCCGTTTTTTCAGATAGCGATCCGGATCACGAGATTTGACCTCGTTCGGAATTGATTTGTGCCGCCCCAAAATACGCCCCTACATCGCAAAATGTAGCACGTTTTGTAGCACGGAATTTCACAACCAATCAATTTGTGAGATTTTGCAACTGGGTTTTATCCTGCAATTTCAATTACTTGTCAGGATTATTGCTGGTGCGGTCGAGAAGACTCGAACTTCCACGGGTTGCCCCACAGCGACCTCAACGCTGCGCGTCTACCAATTCCGCCACGACCGCACGTGGTAGAAGCCGTCACCGGCGCGCCGCATGTACCAAATCACTTTAGGCTATACAAGAGGCTTTTGCGCTTTTTCACTGTCGCTTCAATTACAAGGACATAGACTGCTCCGCCGGAGCCCCGCCCCCTTGCATGAACCGTGGAACCGTTCCAAATACACTCTGTCGAAAGCAGGACTGCGCAGCCATGAATCGTGACGCAATCGCATCGGGTTTCTTCGCACAACCGGGCTCCCCGCCCGTGCAGTGGAAAGTGGAGCCGGGCCTCGTCGACTATCAGCAGGCAATCCGCGTCATGGAAGACCGCGCCGCTGCGATCAGCGCGGGCGAAGCCGATGAACTCGTCTGGCTCGTCGAGCACCCCCCGCTCTATACCGCCGGCACCAGCGCCCGCGAGGCGGATCTCATCGCGCCGGACCGCTTTCCGGTGTTCCAGACAGGCCGCGGCGGCGAGTTCACCTATCACGGGCCGGGCCAGCGCGTCGCCTATGTGATGCTTGATCTCAAGCGGCGGCGCTGCGACGTGCGCGCCTTTGTCTCCTCGCTCGAAGACTGGATCATCCGAACGCTCGACGAGATGAACATCAGGGGCGAACGGCGTGAAGACCGGGTCGGCGTTTGGGTCGTGCGGCCGGACAGGCCGCCCCTGCCCGACGGCTCGCCTGCGGAAGACAAGATCGCCGCGATCGGCATTCGCCTGCGGCGCTGGGTAAGCTTCCATGGCATTGCGATCAATGTCGAGCCGGATCTGGAGCATTTCAGCGGCATCGTGCCCTGTGGCGTCGCCGATTACGGCGTCACCAGCCTGGTCGATCTCGGCCTGCCCGTCACCATGGGCGATGTCGATGTCGCGTTGAAGACGAGCTTCGAGACGGTTTTCGGCGGTACGACGCCCGTAGCGGAGCCGGAGCCTATTCGAATTCCATGATCACGGCGTCGACGGCAAGGCTCTCGCCGGGCGCTGCGTTGAGCTTGCTCACCACAGCGTCGCGCTCTGCTCTGAGCACATTTTCCATCTTCATGGCTTCGACCACGGCCAGCGTCTCGCCGGCCTTGACTTCCTGACCCTCGGATACCGCGATCGAGACGACCAGTCCAGGCATCGGGCACAGAAGCATCTTGGAGGTGTCCGGCGGCAGCTTCACGGGCATCAGCCGGTCCATCTCGGCGATCGACGGCGACATCACCCGCGCCCGCACCGACAGGCCGCGCCAGTCGACCCGCAAACCATTGAGAACCGGCCGCAGCTGGGCTGTCACGGACCTCTCGCCAACTGTACCGCGCCAGATGAATTCGCCCGGCCGCCAGGCGGTCTCGACCGTTATGGCCGGCTGTCCGTCGATCTCGACAGTCAGCGTCATCGGCATACCGATCTTGCTTTCGACCAGATGCGCCTTGAGGTAGCTGTCGCCGATGCGCACTTCCCAGTCTTGTCTTGTCTTGCCGGAATGGGGCGCCAGCCGGTCGGCGAACCGGTCGAGCCGTTCCTTGCGCAGAAGCTCGGCCGAAAGCGCGATGGCCGCGAGCGTTCTTTGCTGTTCCTCGTCGGGTTCGGCGGGATGAAAGCCGTCCGGATATTCCTCGGCGATGAAGCCGGTCGAAATGTCGCCGGAAAGCCAGCGCGGGTGCTGCATCAGGGCTGCGAGGAACGGGATATTATGCTCGATGCCTTCGACCAGAAACCCGTCGAGCGCGATGCTCATCGCCTCAATGGCGCGGGCCCTGTCCGGCGCCCAGGTGCACAGCTTCGCCACCATCGGGTCGTAGAACATGGTGATCTCCGCGCCCTCGAAGACCCCGGTGTCGTTGCGCACGACGATATCGCCGAATTGGCCTTCCTGCGGCGGCCGATAGCGCGTCAGCCGGCCAATGGAGGGAAGGAAGTTGCGATACGGGTCCTCGGCGTAAAGGCGGCTTTCGACAGCCCAGCCGTTCAGCGTCACGTCGTCCTGTCTGATCGCCAGCTTCTCGCCGGCGGCGACGCGGATCATCTGCTCGACGAGATCGACGCCGGTGATGAGTTCCGTCACGGGATGCTCCACCTGCAGGCGGGTGTTCATCTCGAGGAAATAGAAATTGCGATCCTTGTCGACGATGAACTCGACGGTGCCGGCGCTCTGGTATTGCACGGCCTTGGCCAGGGCGACGGCCTGCTCGCCCATCGCCTTGCGCGTCGCCTCGTCGAGGAAGGAGGACGGCGCCTCCTCGACGACCTTCTGGTTGCGCCGCTGGATCGAGCATTCACGCTCGCCGAGATAGATGCATTCGCCGTGGCTGTCGGCCAGAACCTGGATCTCGATATGCCGCGGCTCGACGACGAATTTCTCGATGAAGACCCGGTCGTCGCCGAACGAGTTGCGCGCCTCGGACCTTGCGCGGTCGAAGCCGTCGGCCACCTCCGATTCGTCCCATGCGATGCGCATGCCCTTGCCGCCGCCGCCTGCGGAAGCCTTGATCATCACCGGATATCCGATCTCCGATGCGATCTTTATCGCCTCCTCCGTGTCGTCGATCTCGCCGAGATAGCCCGGCACCGTGTTGACCTTGGCTTCGTTGGCGAATTTCTTCGATTCGATCTTGTCGCCCATGGCGGTGATGGCGTGCGGCTTGGGGCCGATGAATGTGATGCCCCGGCTTTCCAACGCCTCGCAGAAGCTCGCCCGCTCGGAGAGGAAGCCATAGCCCGGATGTACGGCTTGCGCGCCGGTTTCCTGGCAGGCGGCGATGATCTTGTCGGCGACCAGATAGCTTTCCGCTGCCGCCGCCGCGCCGATATGCACCGCTTCGTCGGCCATCGACACATGCAGCGCTTCCCTGTCCGCGTCCGAATAGACCGCGACTGTTCCAATCCCCATGCGCTTCGCCGTCTTGATGACCCGGCATGCGATCTCGCCACGATTGGCAATGAGGATTTTTGTGAACATAGACTTCTCCCGAATTCCGGCCGCGTCATGCGGCCATCGCGTTCGTGCACCCCCGCGACGCGAACTCTGTATTAGTCGGGAACAAATAGTAATGACAAGACCTTGCCCGGTCTATTTGCTGACCGCCCTTGCAAGCTGTCGCTCGCGATAGAGGATATACAGTCCGGACGCCACGATGATCGCGACGCCGATCCATTCAATGAACTCGGGGAATTCATTGAAGACGATGTACCCCAGGACTGCGCCCGACACGATCTCGAAATACTGGAAGGGAGCCAGGAGAGAAGCCGGCGCGAGGCGAAAGGCGCTGACGATGAGCAGATGCCCGAAGGACGAGACGACGCCAACGCCGATCAGGATAGCAACGGCAATCGCCGAGACCGGCGGCGTCCAGGCCAGATCGTCGACGCCGGCAGCCGAACCGAAGACCAGTATGGCTGCGGCGAACAGGCATCCTCCCAGCCCGGCCGAGCTCTGCATCACCATCGAATTGTCGCGAGCCGAAAGAACCTTGTTCAGGAGCAGATAGGTGGCGAAAGTTGTGGCTGTCAGCAACGGCAAAAGCGAGACCGCGCCGAATTCGAGGAAATTGGGGCGGATAACCAGCAGGGCGCCGCTGAAGCCGACAACAATCGCAAGCCAGCGACGCCAACCCACCTGCTCCCGCAGGAACACAGCCGACATGGCTGTGAGGATGAACGGTTCAACGAAAAATATGGCGAGCGCGTCGGCAAGCGGCACATACTTGATGGCGATCAGGAAGATACCGCTTGCAGCGGCAAGCAGCACGCCTCTCAACAGATTCAAAAGAAGCTGGTTGGGTCGAAGGGCCGCTACTCCGTCGAAAGCGACAATCACGGCGCCCGTCAGGATCATCTGGACGAGAAAACGGAAAAACGTGTTCGTTCCCGGCGATACGCCCTCATACAAGGTCAGGTATTTGCCCCCGACATCCATAAGCGGCATGGCCAGCATTGCGCAGGCCATGACGAAAGCCGCCTGAAAACGATGATCGGGAACGGAGAGCGCCGGATTGTTCAAAACACCACCGCTGTTACTGAATCCTGTCCGCTCAACCAATAGCGATGTTTGAGCGCGAGGCAAGGCGACAGTGACTGGACATGCCAGCGACAGTTTGAATAAAGTGTCCTGAAGTTTCTACTTCAAATTGCACGCATCACCGTATCCTTTATCAACCGAGTCCAGAGAAACGATGCACATCCTTGTCGCAATACTGGGTATCGTTGGCGCCGTCAGCTACTACTGGTTTTTTATCCGGCGGGCGAATGACGCAGCTTCCGAGGTCATCGACGCCGCCGGACGCGCGCGCGGCGCATACCGCCGCCGCAGTTTCAAAAAGAAGGTCGAAGGCTCGCCAATCACGGCGATCAAGGACCCGAGAACCGCCGCCGTCGTCATGGCCGTGGCTGTCGCTGGCGGCGACAGGCACTTGTCTCAGGCCCAGGAAGAGACGCTGACGCGATTGATGACCGACGTACTGGACATCGCGGAAACCGAGGAGGAGCTGGTGTTCGCAAAATGGGTTGTCCGGGAAATTCCCGACCCGAATAACATATCGCTCCGGCTTGGCCGACTGTGGACCGGGTCGCTCGACATGAACGAGCGACGGGAGCTCGTTGACCTCGTCACGGACGTGGCCGGCGCGGACGGGGGATTGAACCACCTGCAGGTCGAGGCGATCGACAGGTTGAAATCGCGGCTCGCGATAGAATGAGCAGCCTCAATCTTCGTGGATGACGACCAACCGTTTCGCTGATATCCGCGTCTCTTTCGGATAGCCGTAGGCGTTGTTGATATAGGTCACGCCGTCAATCGTGACATTGCGGTTGACGTGGCTGTGTCCATAGACGTGAATATGGGAAGAAAGCCGCCGGACCTGCGCGTCGATACTGTCGCTGCCGAGCACCGGATAAACAAACCTCCGGTGCGGCGGAATGCGTCTCGGCATCACGTCGATCCGTGGCAGAAAATGTGAAAAGCTGATGACTTTGTTGCCGGCCGGCATGTCGGGAAGCGGCTCGTTCATAGCCAGAAAACGCCGTGTCACCGACGCGTCGTCATGGCCCTGCGGCCATTTGCAAAGTCGGTAATCGCTCCAGGCGCTTTTCAAGATGTTGCCCGGCGCGCCGAAGGAATAGTCGTACCAGCCAAGAAGCGGAACAATCGACAATCCATCCTCGTGATGCGCCTCGGTCACAATTCCGACGTCGTCGGCCAGGTCATGCACAGCATCGAATTTGTCCAGCGACGATGCAAACTGCGTTTCATTGCGCAGCCAGAGATCGTGGTTGCCAGGCACGTAGAACACCCGCGCGAATTTTCGGCTGGCGCGATCGAAAACGGTTTCGATTTCCCCTAGCACATGGGAAACATCACCCGCCAGAATGAGATAGTCGTCCGTAAAATCCACCTCAGACAGGCCATTGAACCACCGCGCGTTGACCTCGTGATCGACGTGAATGTCCGAGACTGCAAATATTCGCACCGTTCGCCTTTCTCAAGTCAGCACTCGTCCCAAGCTCTGCAAACTGGTGTTATTTCTGATGAAATTCAATTGCTCCCCGCCTTTACTCAGGCAATTCGCGTTTGGGCGGATCACAGCGCAAACAAAAAACCTGGCGCCGCTGTTGGAAACGGCGAACCCATTTGTTAAGCGTAACCTGTTTTCTGAAATCAGACCTGCAAGGTGATCGCTATCTCAAATTCGCTGGCGGAGCAAATCGTGAATCAGTCTTTCGACATACATGACCAGGACGATACAATAGGAGGGCGGATCTCCCGGGCGCGCGACGCTCTTGAACTGTCGACGGCGCAACTGGCGCGTCGACTGGGCGTGAAGACTGAAACCGTCCAGGCCTGGGAAAATGATCGCTCGGAGCCGCGTTCCAACCGGGTCATCATGCTCGCCGGCATGCTTGGCGTGTCCCCGACCTGGCTTCTGACCGGCATCGGCGAATTGCCAAGCACTCCCGCCGTCAATTCGGAGCTTCATGTCATGATGACACAGCTTTCGAAGCTGAAGCGGGCCCACGCATCGATGGGCAAAATGATCGACACGCTGGAGCAGGAAGCCGAACGCATGTCCCGCCAGCTCGAGAACCAGTAATTCGGCAAAGCAAATCGGCTGAAAGAGAGCACAGGCATTGACACTGTACTGTTGCTTCTTTCTCCTTTATCGAAAATACCGGTAAAACAAACAGATTCAGTCAGCCAAGGGAGAGCCAGCCGATGGATGTACGCGCGGCCGTTGCCGTTGAGGCAGGAAAACCACTCGAAGTCACCACGGTGCAGCTCGAAGGACCTCAAGAAGGCGAGGTTCTGGTCGAAATCAAGGCGACAGGCATCTGTCACACGGACGAGTTCACGCTGTCCGGAGCCGATCCCGAAGGCATCTTTCCCGCCATTCTCGGCCATGAAGGCGCAGGCATCGTCCGCGAAGTCGGCCCCGGCGTGAAATCCGTCAAACCCGGCGACCACGTCATCCCGCTCTATACGCCGGAGTGCCGGGAATGCGAATATTGCCTGAACCCGAAAACCAATCTCTGCCAGGCGATACGCACCACCCAGGGACAGGGCCTGATGCCGAACGGCACGTCCCGGTTCTCTGTCAATGGCGAGAAGATCTTCCACTACATGGGCACGTCCACCTTCGCCAACTACACGGTGCTTCCCGAGATTGCGGTCGCCAAAATCCATCCTGACGCGCCGTTCGAGAAGGTCTGCTATGTCGGCTGCGGCGTAACGACCGGCATAGGCGCCGTTATCAATACGGCCAAGGCGGAAGCCGGATGCCGGGCCGTCGTCTTCGGTCTGGGCGGCATCGGCCTCAACGTTATCCAGGGTCTGCGCCTCATCGGCGCCGAGATGATTGTCGGCGTTGATCTCAACAACGACAAGAAGGAGTGGGGCGAGAAATTCGGCATGACCCATTTCGTCAATCCGGGCGAAGTCGAAGGCGACCTCGTTCCCTATCTCGTGGATCTGACGAAGGGCGGCGCCGACTACTCCTTCGAATGCATCGGCAATACCAAGGTGATGCGCGACGCGCTTGAATGCTGCCACAAGGGTTGGGGCGAATCGATCATCATCGGCGTCGCCGGATCCGGTCAGGAAATCTCGACGCGCCCGTTCCAGCTCGTCACCGGCCGTTCCTGGCGCGGAACTGCTTTCGGCGGCGCACGGGGCCGCACGGATGTTCCGAAAATCGTCGACTGGTACATGAACGGCCAGATCGAAATCGACCCGATGATCACCCACACGCTCTCGCTCGACGAGATCAACAAGGGCTTCGATCTGATGCATTCGGGCGAATCCATCCGCTCCGTTGTCCTCTACTGACGAAAACAGGGCCGCGTCCGCCTCGATCTATGTCGATGCGGACGCCTGCCCTGTAAAGAACGAGATACTCAAGGTCGCAGAACGACACGGCATGCCGGTGATTTTCGTCGCCAACGGCGGCTTGCGCCCTTCGCGTGATCCGATGGTGAGAAACGTCATCGTTTCAGATAAATTCGACGCCGCGGACGACTGGATCGTCGAGCACGCGCAAAGCAACGATATCGTCGTTACAGCGGATATTCCGCTCGCCTCGCGTTGCGTGGAGAATGGCGCGCTCGTGCTCGGCCCGACCGGCAGGCGCTTTGACGCAGGCAATATCGGAATGGTCTCGGCGATGCGCGATCTCAATCAGCATTTGCGCGAAAGCGGAGAAATCAAGGGCTACAACGCCGCCTTCTCGTCGCGGGACAGGTCGCAATTCCTGCAAACGCTCGAAGATGTCGCACGCCAGGCCCGGAACGCCTGAGCGTCGAATATGTTAAGCATATGGTCTGAAGTGTAATAAACTGGATTGGAGACAGTCATGGAAGTCGTATCGAAATGGAAGTCACACGGTGGAACGCAAGGCGTTTACCGTCACGCCTCCAACACCTGCTCTTGCGACATGACTTTCGCCGTTTTCGTTCCGCCCGAGGCCGAGGACGGTCCCTGCCCTGTTCTCTGGTATCTTTCAGGCCTGACCTGCACCCATGCGAATGTCATGGAAAAGGGCGAATACAGAAAAATGGCTGCCGAACTCGGCCTGATCATCGTCTGCCCCGACACGAGCCCGCGCGGCGACGCGGTGGCTGATGCAGAGGGCTGGAAGATGGGAACCGGCGCAGGGTTCTATGTCGACGCCCGCGTCGATCCGTGGAAGCAGCACTATCAGATGTACAGCTATGTAACCGGCGAATTGCCGGCGCTGATCGAGAAGAACTTCCCAGTCGACATGAAGAAACAGGGCGTCTTCGGTCACTCGATGGGCGGCCACGGCGCGTTGACCGTCGCGTTGAAGAACCCTGATATCTACAAAAGCTGTTCTGCCTTTGCGCCGATCGTTGAACCCACGACAGCGGACTGGTCCGTCAAGGCGCTTGGCGCCTATCTCGGCGGCGGCCCGGAAGACTGGAAAGAATACGACGCCTGTGCGCTTGTTTCCAGCGGCGCATGGTTTTCAGAGTTCCTGATCGACCAGGGAACAGCCGACGAGTTTCTCGACGACGGCCTGCGGCCCTGGCTGTTCGAGGAAGTCTGCAAGGATGCGGGAATCCCGCTCACACTGCGGATGCAGGAGGGCTACGACCACTCCTACTATTTCATGTCGACTTTCATGGCCGATCACCTGCGTTGGCACGCCGATCGACTGAAGTAGCGCCGACGGTTCATAGCGGAGCGATGTCTCCGCGCGCCCATTGCTCCTGAACCTCGGCGGTGAAATCGCCGTAGCGCGCTTCGCCAATGGCGCCGCGAATGCCGGCCATGAGTTGCTGGTAATAGTGCAGGTTGTTCCAGCTCAGGAGCATGCCGCCCAATGTCTCGTTCGACCGAACCAGGTGGTGCAGATAGGCGCGTGAATAGTCCCGCGCGGCCGGACAGGACGATTCTTCGTCCAACGGACGCGGGTCGTCGGCGTGACGCGCATTCCTGAGATTGACCTTGCCTCTGCGCGTGTAGGCAAGGCCGTGCCGTCCGGCCCGCGTCGGCATCACGCAGTCGAACATGTCGATGCCTTCCGCCACGGAGCGCACGATGTCGTCCGGCGTCCCGACGCCCATCAGATACCGTGGTCGATCCTCCGGCAACAACGGACAGGTGGCCTGCAGCATCGCAAGCATCACGTCCTGCGGTTCGCCGACCGCGAGACCGCCGACCGCGTATCCCTTCAGATCCATCGCCGCAAGCGCGCTGGCCGAACGTTCGCGCAATGCGACGTCGTCCCCGCCCTGGACAATGCCGAACATTGCCTTGCCGGGTTGGTCGCCAAACGCCGTCTTGCAGCGCTCCGCCCATCGCAGCGACAGTTCCATCGCCCGCTCGATCTCGTCGCGTTCGGCTGGCAGCCGCACGCATTCGTCGAGTTGCATCTGGATATCGGAATCGAGCAGTCCCTGGATTTCGATAGAGCGTTCCGGCGACATGTCGTGCCGGCTTCCGTCGACATGCGACTGGAATGCGACGCCCTCTTCCGTCACCTTGCGCAGCGCCGCCAGCGACATGACCTGAAATCCGCCGGAATCGGTCAGGATCGGCTCGGGCCAGCGAGCGAATTCATGCAGACCACCCAACCGCGCGACACGCTCCGCGCCCGGTCGCAGCATCAGGTGATAGGTGTTGCCGAGAATGATATCGGCGCCGAGTTCGCGCACCTGATCCATGTACATGGCCTTGACGGTCCCGCCGGTGCCGACGGGCATGAAGGCAGGAGTGCGCACCTCGCCGCGCGGCATGGTAATCTTGCCGCTACGCGCCTTGCCGTCCGTCGACGACACCGTAAACCCGAAACCTTTAGTCATGGTCCTGTTCCGCCCGCGAAAGCAGGCTCGAATCCCCGTACGAATAAAAACGATAACCGTTGTCGATGGCGTGGCGATAGGCCGCCAGCATCGTATCGCGCCCACTGAACGCCGAAACAAGCATGAACAAGGTCGAGCGCGGCAGATGGAAATTGGTCATCAGCATATCGACACAGCGAAATTGATAGCCGGGCGTAATGAAAATATCCGTCGCGCCCCGCCATGGCCGCAACACGCCGTCTTCGCCTGCAGCCGTTTCGAGCAGTCGCAATGACGTTGTGCCGACAGACACGATCCGTCCGCCCCGTCGCCGAACCGCGTTCAACGCCTCTGCGACGCTGTCGCTGACCTCGCCGATCTCGGCGTGCATGACGTGGTTTTCCGTATCATCCGCCTTGACCGGAAGAAACGTGCCGGCGCCAACATGCAGGGTCACGAAATGCCGCTCGACGCCATGACGCTCCAGTTCTTCCAGCAGATCCTCGGTAAAATGCAGTCCGGCAGTTGGCGCCGCCACGGCGCCGTCGTGCCGCGCATAGACCGTCTGGTAGTCCGCAAGGTCGCGGCCATCCTCCGGACGCTTCGAGGCGATGTAGGGTGGAAGCGGCACATGCCCTTCCGCGGCGATCGCCCTGTCCAGTTCAGGTCCGGAAAAATCGAATTTGAGTGTGGCTTCACCGCCCTCGCCCCGGCTTTCGATGACTCCGGTCAAGGTTCCGTCGAAACAGGCCTCATTGTCCTTGCCGAATGAAAAGCGGTCGCCCGCCCTGATGCGTTTCGCGGGACGAACGAAAGCCTTCCAGCAATCATCGGCGACGCGCATATGCAGTGTCGCGGAAATATCCGAGACCGCCTCTCCATCAGGCGTTTGCCGGTGTCGCGTCCCTTCCAGTTGCGCCGGAATGACCCGCGTGTCGTTGAAAACGAGAGCGTCGCCCGGCCTCAGGAAACCGACCAGATTGCGCACGGTGTGATCGGACAGTTCACCTTGGGGGTTGACCCGCAGCAGCCTGGCGCTGTCGCGCGGCGACGCAGGCCGCAAGGCAATGCGGTCTTCAGGCAGGTCGAAATCGAAAAGGTCAACACGCATATCGTATCAATCAAAACGCCCGCGTCGGAAACGCGGGCGCTCCACAACCTCGATGAATCCGGCGATCAGAGATCGGCTGCGACCCGCATCGACGTGATGCTGTCCGGATCGCGAACCGGTTCGCCGCGCTTGATCTGATCCACTGCGTCCATGCCTTCAATGACCTGGCCCCAAACGCTGTACTGACGATTGAGGAAAGGAGCGTCATCGAAGCAGATGAAGAACTGGGAGTTGGCGGAGTGCGGGTTCTGCGCGCGCGCCATCGAGCACGTGCCGCGAACGTGGCTCATGTTGTTGAACTCGGACTGAAGGTCCGGCTTGTCCGATCCACCCATTCCGGTGCCCGTGGGATCGCCCGTCTGAGCCATGAACCCTTCAATGACGCGGTGAAACACCACGCCGTCATAGAAGTTTTCTCTGCTGAGCGACTTGATGCGCTCCACGTGTTTGGGCGCGACATCGGGAAACAGCTCGATGACGACCTTTCCCTTTGTCGTTTCCATGACGATGGTGTTTTCAGGGTCCTTGTAGTCGGCCAATAGTACTCTCCTTGTCTTCAGGAACCGGTGCGAACGGTGATCATGCGATCGGGTTCCGCGACAACGCCATTTTGCGCCTTGTCGCCAAGCTTGATGTTTTCAACGTGATCCATGCCGTCGATGACCCGGCCAAATACCGTATAATCGCCGTTCAGGAAATGGCCATCTTCCAGCATGATGAAGAATTGCGAATTCGCGGAATCCGGATTCTGCGCTCGCGCCATGCCGACAACGCCCTTGTCGAATGGCACATCGGAGAATTCCTGCTTGAGATCAGGCATATCCGATCCGCCTGTGCCGGCGCGCCGGGGCTGGAAACCCTCTTCCATGTCGCCGAACTGTACGTCGCCCGTTTGCGCCATGAAACCTTCAATCACCCGGTGGAATGCGACGTTGTCGTAAGCCCCGTCAGCGGCCAGCTTCTTGATCCTCTCGACGTGGTTGGGCGCAACATCCGGCAGCAATTCGATAACGACATCCCCGTCCTTCAAGGAAATGGTCAGGGTGTTTTCCGGCGCGACCTGCGCGTTTGCGGCGCCGACAAGACCGAACGCAAACATGGCTGCGCCCACTGCAATACTCAAGAATTTCATGGTGACTCCTGTTTTGGATCAGACGGATGGATCTCCGCGAAGCCTCAAGAATGCTTTCTGGCGAACGCCCTGAAAACCGGGCCTGGCACAAAGGCTTCGACGTCTCCGCCCATGGCCGCGATCTGCCTGACCAATGTGGCGGTAATGGGCCGGTTGACAGGGCTTGCGGGAAGAAACACTGTCTGGACTTCCGACGCCATCTGGCGGTTCATACCGGCCATCTGCATTTCGAAATCAAGATCGGTGCCATCGCGCAAACCGCGCATGAGGATGGAGGCGTTGTTTTCGCGCGCAGCGTCAACGGCGAGTTTATCGAAAGACACCACCGAGACCCGTTCCTCCTGGCCCGGCAGGGCCTCGGAAAGGGATTCAACGATCAGAGCCGCGCGTTCCTCAAAATTGAATAGCGGCTTCTTGGTGTCGTGAATTCCGATACCCACAACCAGGTGATCAACGATATTGAGACACTGCATCAGAATATCGAGATGACCGTTCGTGATCGGATCGAAGGATCCCGGATAAAAGGCTGTGGTCATTGCATCACCCCGTTTAAGGTAGCTCGTTCCTGCTGAATAGCCGGCCACTTGTCAAGCCTGACGCCAATTCTTCAATGGTTTCAGACTGTTCTTAATATGAATGGAATATGAACGCGGGCTTCAGCCGGCCTTAAGAATGCTTTTCTATTATTTAGCCAGAAATTCGAGGAGTGTAGTTATGTTCATTCTGGCAATCACAGGCGCTGCTTTCATTGCAACCGTGTTCGCGTCAGCCTTGCTTCTGGCGGCGCCGCGCGAAGAACTGGCCCCCACGCGCCCCGGCAGGCGCGCCTGGCGCCCTTCGCCATGAAATTGCCGTCAACAAGTGCAATATCACATATTTGTTGATGCATATTGCAAGCCGTGACTTCGACACTACATTAGATCAAAGTTTGCGGCGAAGGTTGCTGAACAACAACGTAACCAAGGCAAGGATGAACAGGCATGATTACGGTACTCTCAGTCTCGGCAGTTTTGATCGCAGCCATTTTGCTCGCGAACATGAGTGGAGCCGTTCTCGCCATGAAACAGCAGCAATCACGTATTGCAGTGCGGAGCCAGAGCCGTCCCCCCCGAAATGCTCGTTAGTTCCCGCTGCATAGGGTAGTTTCTGACCTCCAGTTGAAACACCCTCTACCCCGAGCCCGGATGGTTCCCCCGCCATCCGGGCTTCTTCATTGATCGGTCGTCAATCAGCTTTCGCCTTCGCCTTCGCCATCGGATGGCGCGGCGGGAGACTGATCGCCGCCTTCGATCTCTGCCTCGGCGTCGGCCTCTTCGGCTTCCTCTTCCGGTTCGTTGATCCGTTCGACGGAGACGACTGCCTCGTCCGCCGCAGTTGAAAAGATCGTCACGCCCTTCGTCGCCCTGCTGGCGATGCGGATGCCCTCCACCGGCACTCGAATGAGTTGCCCGCGATTGGACACAAGCATGATCTGGTCTTCGTTCTCGACCGGGAAAGTCGCCACAAGCGGACCGATCTCATCCACCTTGGCGGTGTCCGTCGCGCGAATGCCTTTGCCTCCACGGCCGGAAATACGGAAGTCATACGAGGACGACCTCTTGCCGTACCCCTTTTCGCTGATCGTCAGGACGAATTGCTCCCGAGCCTGCAGTTCCTGCAATCGCTCATCAGACATTTCGGACTCGACGGCTTCGGTGTCGGCGTCCTCTCCGACCAGTTCGACATCGCCCGCCCTGCTCCATTTTATGTACTGCGAGCGTTCGGCCGGCGTCGCCTCGACATGGGCGAGGATGGCCATCGAAATAACCTTGTCTCCGTCCGCCATGGCGATGCCGCGCACCCCGATCGAATTGCGGCCGGCAAAGACCCGCACATCGGTCACGGGGAAGCGAATGCACTGTCCGAGCGCAGTCGTCAGCAATACGTCGTCGAACTCGTTGCAGGTTTCGACATTCAGGATCTCGTCCTGTTCGACGTCCAGCTTCATGGCGATCTTGCCGTTGCGATTGACCTGGACGAAATCGGACAACTTGTTGCGGCGAACCGTGCCGCGGGTCGTCGAGAACATGACGTCGAGTTCGCTCCAGCTCTCCTCGTCCTCCGGCAACGGCATGATGGAGGTAATGCGCTCGCCCTGTTGCAACGGAAGCGTATTGATCAGCGCCTTGCCCCTGGATTGCGGCGTGCCGATCGGCAAGCGCCAGACCTTGAGCTTGTAGACGATGCCGCGCGAGGAGAAGAACAGGATCGGCGTATGCGTATTGGCGACAAACAGCCTTGAGACGAAATCCTCGTCGCGCGTCGACATGCCGGACCGACCCTTGCCGCCTCTGCGCTGGGCGCGATAGGTGGCGAGCGGAACGCGTTTTATGTAGCCGGAGTGCGTGACGGTGACGACCATGTCCTCGCGCGCGATGAGGTCTTCGTCCTCCATGTCCGCGCCGCCTTCGAGGATCTCCGTGCGGCGCGGCGTTGCGAACTCGTCGCGCACGTCGGTCAGTTCCTGCTTGACGATTTCCATGATCCGGATCCGGGAGGACAGGATATCCAGATAGTCCTTGATCTCGTCGCCGATCGCGTTGAGTTCGTCCGCGATTTCGTCGCGGCCAAGAGCGGTCAGGCGAGCGAGGCGCAATTCGAGAATAGCGCGGGCCTGTTCCTCGGACAGATTGTAGGTTCCATCCTCGTTGATGCGATGGCGCGGGTCGTCGATCAGCAGGATCAGCGCCTCGACATCCCTGGCCGGCCAGCGCCGTTCCATCAACTGCGAGCGTGCGGTCGCCGGATCCGGAGCGCGTCTGATAAGATTGATCACCTCGTCGATATTGGCGACGGCGATTGCGAGGCCAACGAGAACGTGGGCGCGTTCTCGCGCCTTGTTGAGCAGGAACTTCGTACGGCGGCTGACGACCTCTTCCCTGAAGGCGATGAAGGCCTTCAGCATGTCCATCAGCGTCAGTTGTTCCGGCTTGCCGCCATTCAACGCCACCATGTTGCAGCCGAACGAGGTCTGCAGCGGCGTATAGCGATAAAGCTGGTTGATCACGACATCGGCGACAGCGTCTCGCTTCAGTTCGATAACGACGCGATAGCCTTCGCGATCGGATTCGTCGCGAATGTCGGAGATGCCTTCAATCCGCTTCTCGCGCACGAGCTCCGCCATCTTCTCGATCATCCCGGCCTTGTTCACCTGGTAAGGGATTTCGGTAATGATGATGGCTTCACGCTCGTTGCGAATATGCTCGGTGGACACCTTGCCGCGCATCAGCACCGAGCCGCGCCCGGTCTCGTACGCGCTGCGAATTCCTGAACGCCCCAGAATCAGACCGCCCGTCGGAAAATCTGGTCCGGGAATGATCTGCAGGAGTTCCATCAGATCGATAGAGGGGTTGTCTATGACTGCAATACAGCCGTCGATGACCTCTCCAAGATTGTGAGGCGGTATGTTCGTCGCCATACCGACGGCGATGCCGCCGGCGCCATTGACGAGCAGATTGGGAAACCGCGCAGGCAAAACTCGCGGCTCGTTTCCGGAAGCGTCGTAGTTCTCCTGAAATTCGACCGTTTCCTTGTCGATATCCTCAAGAAGCTCGTGCGCGACCTTGGCAAGGCGCGATTCTGTATATCGCATTGCCGCCGGCGGATCGCCGTCAACGGAACCGAAATTGCCCTGCCCGTCGATGAGCGGCACGCGCATTGAAAAATCCTGCGCCATACGCACCATCGCATCATAAATCGCCTGGTCGCCATGGGGATGGTATTTACCCATGACGTCACCGATGATGCGCGACGACTTCACATACTTGCGGTTCCAGTGAAAACCGCCTTCATGCATGGCGTAGAGGATACGACGATGCACCGGCTTCAATCCGTCCCTGACATCCGGCAAGGCGCGGCTGACGATGACGCTCATCGCATAGGAAAGATAGGAGCGCTGCATCTCCTCCATGATGGATACCGGCTCGACGCCGGAAGGTCCGGAAGGCGGTGTAAGCGAATTATCGTGTTCTGACAAAAACTGGCCTGCTTAAGGATTGCGAATCGTTGCTGTCATTTATAGCCGATCGGCCGCCTGAACGCCAATCTCGGGTCACTTTTGGTTACCTTTGGTTTCTTATTTATTTCAACGGGATAAATGGCGGATGGCGCTGGCTGTAGCTAAGTCCGAAGCTGTCGCCGCGTCAAATCGGGTGAATCCGGAAATTTCGTTGCGATGGGGCGCTTTTCACCAAGGAAAGATCGCTCTGCAAAAGCCTTGCATCAGGCGCCTCAGGCGCCCTGTGTTGACAGGTAGCGCTCGACCCATTGTTGGCTGGTTTCATCCGCCAGTTTCGCGACTTGCGGTACAATCCCCTCCGCAGCTGCGCTGTTCAGACCGAGCTGCTCGAGAAGGCGCACAAGGACAGCGACAGGGTCGTCGGAAAGCTCTTTATACGTCACGCGGACAGGTGCGATCCGTTCCTTTTCGAACCAGCGTTCCCAGTCTTCGTCATAGGCTGTCAGTTCCGCCAGATTTCGGGCTATCAGATCAGCGTCATAGACCGGTTCCCGGGGTGGCGCCGTCCGCTCTATTTCGGCGCCATCCGGCGCCCGGTGCCAAAGGCCAGTCTGATTAGCCCTGACAAGCGAAACCGCCTGTCCCAATTTGTCGCCGCGGGTCAGATGTATATAAAGGGTTCGTCCAAAGGCTGCCTGCAAACGCTCGCCATCGCCGTACCGTGTCGGATACAAAACCGCCAGTTTCTTCGTGAAGAAATCGAAACTGTGCCTCTGCAGTCGCAATCCAAACATACCGGTGTCGAGACTTCCCTGCTTGATTGCAGCGCGAAAGACAGCGGCCAGTATGTCGGGCTCCGACAATCCTGTCTGCGAAGGCAGGTCGAACGTCCTCAGCCAGTCGGAGATCGAGGGTCGGTGAAACCAGGAATGAGGATTTCCGGCGACGCCTGTTGCCGACAAGAGCTGGCACAAAAGGGTGCTGCCGCTGCGCGGCGACGTACAGATAACATAAGAGTCGAATTTCGCCATTGACGTATGATAGCCTTTTGGAATGTCGGGCGTTCTAGTCAGGTGATGTTGCACTTTGATGTCCGCATGGGAACTTGCGCTCACCGGAACCTTTTTGGGTGGCGGCATGCCTCACTTCTTTGTAAGTGGTCAAACAGAATCCCTGTCAGTTGTCCCGAGCACGATCATGACCATGCCTCAAAGCCCCGATCGAATCGAATATGCGGTAGAGGGCGGACACCGTCTGTCTGGCGCGATAGAGCCCTCGGGCAACAAGAACGCCGCGCTGCCGATTATCTGCGCCGCCCTGCTGACTGACCAGCCGGTCGAACTGTCCAATGTTCCCCGTATCCGCGACGTCGAAGCCCTGATCAAATTGATACGCTCTTTGGGGGTTGAAGCGGTCTGGACCGGTCCGAACGAATTGACGATTCATGCGCAAGTCGTGCAACCGACACAACTCGACCCCGATCTGTGTTCAAGGATCAGGGCGTCGATCCTGCTTGCAGGGCCGGTGCTTTCCCGTTGCGGACAATTAACGCTGCCGCCGCCAGGTGGAGACGTTATTGGCCGGCGACGACTCGACAGCCATTTCCTGGCGCTGCAGCAGCTTGGCGCAGAGATATCTCTCAATCAGGAGATCGTCTTTCGGGCTAAACGTATGACCGGCGCAGACGTGTTTCTGGACGAGCCATCTGTGACGGCGACAGAAAACGCGCTTTGCGCTGCAGTCTCAGCCAGCGGTACCACGGTTCTGCGCAATTGCGCTTCCGAACCGCACGTTCAGGATCTGGCGCATTTTCTGAACCGGATGGGCGCCCGGATTGAAGGAATTGGTTCCAACTGCATGACGATCGAGGGCGGTCGACCGCTCGGTCGGGTCAGCCACCGTATCGGTCCGGATCATATTGAGGTTGGCTCCCTGATTGGCCTTGCGGCGGCAACAGGTTCTGAAATTCGGATTACGAATGCTGGCGTTGACCAGTTGCGTTCGACCCTGATGGGATTCGAAAAGCTCGGGATCAACTGCGCGATCGAAGGCGACGACTTGACCGTCTCCTCGGAGCAATCAAAGCTCATACAGCCGGACTTCGGCGGGCATGTTCCAAAGATCGAGGATCAGCCCTGGCCCGCCTTCCCCGCCGATACAATGTCGATTGCGATTGTTACCGCCACCCAATGCACCGGCATGGTGCTGATGTTCGAAAAGATGTTCGAATCTCGCATGTTCTTCGTCGACAAGCTTATTGCAATGGGCGCGAGGATTGTGCTGTGCGATCCACACAGGGCGGTCATCTCCGGTCCGACGCGGTTGAAGGCGGCGCGCCTGGAAAGTCCTGATATCAGGGCTGGCATGGCCATGCTCATAGCAGCCATGGCCGCAGACGGAACGTCGATTATCAACAACGCCCAGCAAATCGAACGCGGTTACGAGCGGATCGAGGAACGCCTGAACGCCATCGGCGCACGGATCACGCGAACCCCGGCCCGTCCCGCCTGACAGGCTCTATTTGCCGGCTTGCAGATCAATGGTGAATTCAGCGCCGCCGAACCCGTGAACCTTGTCGTGGCCGCGCACTGTGACGCTGTTGACGCCTTCGGGAATCTCGACGCCGGACAGGCTACGCGTAAAGGGCTGTTCCTCGACATGAGGATGCAGCAAAACGCGCTCGCCATAAACTGTTCCGTCCGGACCAACGACGTCCCAGCGGTCCGCGTAATGATCCCATCCCTCATCGTCGTGGCGCAGCGTAACGGAAAACGTCCAGCTTCCATTGGCGGCCTGCCTGGCGTCGACCGCCTGGACATCGACCTCTCCCGCAGCCGCCGTCACAGTCGCAAGACCAACGGCCACAATTACAGCCGCGCCTTTGTAAAACAATCTTGCAAAGCCCATCGTCGCCTCCTTCGTCAGGTGACGCAATCTGGCATTCACAGAGGCTCGAACAAAATCAAAATCGTGCGATGACGCCTGTCGGTGCGATCGGCGATCAAAACGGAATGTCGTCGTCCAGATCGTTCGCCATGCCACCGCCGCCGCCCTGCTGCGACGGCTGTCCGTAATCCCGGTCGTCATTGTCGCCGAAACCGCCGCCGGACTGCCCCGGATTGTCGCCCCGGCCATCCAGCATCGTCAGCGAGGAATTGAAGCCCTGCAGCACGACTTCGGTGGAATAGCGATCCTGTCCGCTCTGGTCCTGCCATTTACGGGTCTGCAACTGCCCTTCGAGATATATCTTGGAGCCCTTGCGAAGATATTGTTCGGCGATCTTGCACAGGCCCTCATTGAAGATGACGACGCGGTGCCATTCAGTTCTTTCGCGGCGTTCGCCGGAATTACGGTCGCGCCAGCTTTCCGAGGTGGCGACGCGCAGATTTGCGATCGGCCGTCCGTCTTGCGTGCGGCGAATCTCCGGATCAGCGCCGAGATTCCCCACCAGAATGACCTTGTTGACACTACCCGCCATGACTTTTCCTCACTGGATTTTGAAAAGGTTCGCCGCGTTTGGCGCGCGGCCCCTGAAATTTCGCCCGACAATAGACCAATTGACCGGCCATTGCCGGATGGAATTGCTCTTTCCACAGGAGCTTTTTGTTCCTATTATGTTCTAGTTCGTGTAAAGCTGGCTGTCAAATGATTCCCCGGCGCTGAATTCTCGCCCTGTGGTCACAAAGCTATTCGAGATTACATCTCGACATTCGATGTTCAGGAACTAGATTATGGGGCTGCACAGGAAGCGGCACGAGCCAGACTTTGGCGCTTTTCAAGACAACCGGACGCATGACCGACGGAGCGCGGACGACAAGGCATGAGCGAACTGAAGACCATATCCATACGCGGCGCCCGCGAGCACAATCTAAAGAATGTCGATCTCGATCTGCCCCGTAACCGACTGATCGTGATGACCGGGCTGTCCGGCTCCGGGAAATCTTCACTTGCCTTCGACACGATCTACGCGGAAGGCCAGCGCCGTTATGTGGAGAGTCTTTCGGCTTATGCCCGGCAGTTTCTGGAAATGATGCAGAAGCCGGATGTCGACCAGATCGACGGCCTGTCGCCCGCCATATCGATCGAGCAAAAGACCACATCGCGCAATCCGCGATCGACGGTGGGAACGGTCACCGAGATCTACGACTATCTGCGCCTTCTGTTCGCGCGCGTCGGCGTGCCCTATTCGCCTGCAACGGGTCTGCCCATCGAGAGCCAGACTGTCAGCCAGATGGTGGACCGCGTCATGATGCTGGAGGAAGGCGTTCGGCTTTATGTCCTGGCTCCGCTGGTGCGCGGTCGCAAAGGAGAATACCGCAAGGAACTCGCCGATCTGATGAAGAAGGGTTTCCAGCGCGTCAAGGTGGACGGCGAGTTCTACGAAATCGCTGATGTTCCGGCGCTGGACAAAAAATACAAGCATGACATCGACGTGGTGGTCGACCGCGTCGTCGTGCGCGACGATCTGCCAACCCGGCTCGCGGACAGCCTGGAAACATGCCTGTCGATCTCTGATGGCCTGGCGATCGCGGAATTCGCCGATCGGCCGATTGAAAACGCCGGAGAGGGCGCCAACAAGTCGAAAAACGAAACCCATGAGCGGCTGGTCTTCTCGGAAAAGTTCGCCTGCCCGGTTTCCGGATTCACCATACCGGAGATCGAGCCGAGGCTTTTCTCCTTCAACAATCCATTCGGCGCCTGCCCGTCCTGTGATGGACTTGGCACACAGCAAAAGATCGATACGACGCTGGTCATACCGGAGCCCGGACGGACCTTGCGCGACGGCGCGATCGCTCCCTGGTCGAAGTCCTCTTCGCCCTATTACACCCAGACGCTTGAAGCGCTCGGCCGCCATTTCGACTTCAAGCTCGGCTCGCGCTGGAACGAACTTCCAGAAGCTGCGCGAAATGCGATTCTCCACGGGACCGATGAAAAGATCGAGTTCCGCTACGATGATGGCCTCCGCTCCTACAAGACAACGAAAACGTTTGAGGGAATAATTCCCAATCTCGAGCGGCGATGGAAGGAGACGGATTCCGCATGGTCGCGCGAAGAGATCGAGCGATACATGACAGCCGCCCCCTGCCCCGCTTGCTCCGGTTACCGGCTCAAACCGGAGGCGCTGGCCGTCAAGATCGGCGGATTGCATATCGGCGAGGTCACGGCGTTTTCTATTCGCGACGCCGCACGCTGGT
Organism: Flavimaribacter sediminis; assembly: GCF_019492055.1. Taxonomy (GTDB): domain Bacteria; phylum Pseudomonadota; class Alphaproteobacteria; order Rhizobiales; family Rhizobiaceae; genus Flavimaribacter; species Flavimaribacter sediminis. The sequence goes on from NZ_JAICBX010000006.1 coordinate 125,522, forward strand.
TCGAGGAACTTCCCGGAGCCCTCAACGAAAAGCAGAACGAAATCGCCGTGCGAATCCTGAAAGAAATTCGCGACCGGTTGAAATTTCTTAATGACGTGGGACTCGACTACCTGACGCTTGCCCGCAATTCCGGAACGCTTTCGGGTGGCGAGAGCCAGCGCATTCGACTGGCCTCACAGATCGGATCCGGACTGACCGGCGTTCTTTATGTGCTCGACGAACCATCCATCGGCCTGCATCAGCGAGACAATGCGCGCCTTCTGGACACGCTCAAACGCCTGCGGGACATCGGCAACACCGTGATTGTGGTCGAGCATGATGAAGACGCCATCCTCACGGCCGACTATGTCGTCGATATTGGTCCGGCCGCCGGCATTCACGGCGGCGAGGTCATTGCCCAGGGGACACCCCGAGACATTATGGCGTCACCGAAATCGCTGACCGGCCAGTATTTGTCCGGAAAGATGGAAGTGGCAGTGCCTGCCGAGCGCCGCAAGGCAAACAAGAAGCGAATGCTTTCCGTCGTCGGCGCCACGGGGAACAATCTCAAGAATGTCTCAGCCGACATCCCCCTCGGTCTGTTCACCTGCGTGACGGGCGTTTCGGGCGGCGGCAAATCGACGTTTCTCATAGAAACGCTCTACAAGGCTGCGGCGCGCCGGGTCATGGGCGCGCGCGAAAACCCGGCCCCGCATGAACGGATCGACGGACTCCAGAATATCGACAAGGTGATCGATATTGACCAGTCGCCGATCGGTCGCACGCCCCGATCCAATCCGGCCACCTATACCGGCGCTTTCACGCCGATACGCGACTGGTTCGCAGGGCTGCCGGAATCAAAGGCCCGCGGCTATCAGCCGGGCCGTTTCTCCTTCAACGTCAAGGGCGGCCGCTGCGAGGCCTGCCAGGGCGACGGCGTCATCAAGATCGAAATGCACTTCCTGCCGGACGTATACGTCACCTGCGATGTCTGTCACGGCCAGAGATACAACCGCGAAACACTGGAAGTCACATTCCGGGGCAAGTCGATCGCCGATGTTCTGGAAATGACTGTCGAGGAGGGCTGCGACTTCTTTTCTGCAGTGCCCGCCGTTCGCGACAAACTGCAGACTCTGAAACGAGTCGGGCTCGGCTACATCAAGGTGGGCCAGCAGGCCACCACGCTGTCGGGCGGCGAGGCGCAAAGAGTCAAGCTCGCGAAGGAACTGTCCAAGCGTTCGACAGGGCGCACGCTCTATATTCTGGACGAACCGACGACAGGCCTGCATTTTCATGATGTCGCCAAGCTCCTCGACGTGCTGCATGAAATCGTTAACCAGGGCAATTCGGTCGTGGTTATCGAGCATAATCTCGAAGTCATCAAGACCGCTGACCACGTCATCGATCTTGGACCGGAAGGCGGTGACGGCGGCGGAGAAATTATTGCAACGGGAACGCCGGAAGACGTCGTTCTCGAACCCCGATCCTACACGGGGCAGTTCCTTAAAGACCTACTCGAACGGCGGCCCGGCAAGGACATCGAAGCCGCCGAATAATTGATGCTGTCCTGGAGGTTTCAATGGCGAAACACGGCGTGATCCGCACGGGTATCGGCGGCTGGACATTCGAACCCTGGCGCGGAACCTTCTATCCTGCGGATTTGCGACAAAAGGACGAACTCCACTACGCGAGCCGCAAACTCGGAACAATCGAGATAAACGGCACCTACTACGGATCGCAAAAGCCGGAAACATTTGCAAAATGGGCGGCAGATGTTCCTGAAGGCTTCGTGTTTTCAGTCAAGGGCATTCGCTATGTCTCTAACCGCAAAGTGCTTGCGGATTCCGGAGAGTCCCTCGAGAAGTTCCTGAATTCAGGCGTCACCGAACTCGGCGACAGCCTCGGCCCTATTCTCTGGCAGTTCGCGCCAACCAAGAAATTCGACCCGGAAGATTTCGGCGCCTTTCTCGCCATGCTGCCGAATGAATGGAATGGCGTGGCGTTGAAACACGCCGTCGAAGTCCGGCACCCCAGCTTCTCAACGCCTGAATACGCCGACCTTTGCACGCAATACGGCGTCGCCAACGTTTATGCCGACCACTTCACCTACCCGGAGATCGCAGACGTAACGGCGCCTTTTGTCTATGCACGCTTGCAAAAAGGCGATGATGCTATTCCAACGGCTTACGAGGATAGTCAGCTCGACGTCTGTGCGCAGCGCGCCAGGCAGCGGGCGTGCGGCGAAGCGCCTTCCGGTCTTTCCTGCGCCGCAGATCCCAAATCTGACGGCAAGACCCGGGACGTCTATTTCTATTTCATCCATGAGGGTAAGGTGAATGCGCCGCAAGCCGCCCTGGCTCTGGCTGATCGCCTTGTAGGGATATGAACATGAAAACCGCCGAAGATTGCCAGACGATGGTCGACATTCGTGTCGAGATCGATCGGCTAGACCGCGATTTGATGAAACTGCTCGCGGAACGCTCAACCTATGTTGATCGCGCCGCCGACATCAAGCGCGTGACGGGAGAAGCGCCGGACACCCAATGGCGGGTGAAAGAAGTGCTGGACAATGCGCGGCGCAACGCGTCGGACAACGGCCTCGACCCGGATTTCGCAGAAGCGCTCTGGCGACATCTTTTGAAACTGTCGATCAGCCAGGAAACCGATCGCCTCAATCAGAATTAGGCGGATAGTGAACGGCCAGCCAGACAGTCGGCGGACTGTCTTGCGTCCAGGTGACACGATGACGGCAATGCGCGGGTAGAAGCAGCCAGTCGCCGGCCGATAGGTCACGTTCGTCTTCTTCCCCCTCGACGAACAGGCGCGCCGCGCCTGACACCACCATCACCCACTCGTCTCTTTCCTGATCGTACCACTCGCCTTCCGGCGTCGCCTGCCCGGTTGAAACGATACGCTCTATAAGGACGTCCCGGCTGCCGGAAAGTCGCTCGAAAATCTCTTCAGCAATCGGTCCGGCCGGTAATTTCGCGCCAATATTTCCCTCTGAAATCGTCATAACCATCAATACTCCTGAAATTCGGAAAAGGCCGGCAGGTTGTTGGCGAGGTCTTCCGCAATCAACCGCGCGCCTGCGCGGTTGGCTGCTTCTCCATGCAGCCAGGCCGCGGCGCAAGCCGCCTCGAAGCCCGGCATGCCCTGCGCAGCGAGGCCGCCAAGCAACCCGGCAAGCGTGTCGCCCGATCCGGCGGTGGCCAGCCATGGCGGGGCGTTGTCGCAGATTGCCGCCCGCCCCGACGGATCGGCGACCACCGTATCCGCGCCCTTGTAAACAACGATCGCTTCCGTCTCCCTGGCGGCGGATCGCGCCTGCTCCACCTTGGAACGCGATGCATTGGACGCAATTTGCGGAAACAGCCGCGCGAACTCTCCCTGATGCGGCGTGATAAACAGAATGGCGTCCTGCTTGGCGGCAGCCTCTGCGAGTTGATCATGATAGCCCGCAAAGGAGGTAATGCCGTCCGCGTCGAGAACGAGAGCGCGGCCTGCGCCGAGAATGCGTTCCGCAAAATCCCGCGCCTTTTCTCCCACCCCAAATCCGGGTCCGAGCACGAAACTGTTGAATCGCATGTCTTCAAGCAGGCCGTCGAGATCGGCGCCGCCATCGATTGTTCGCAGCATGATTGTCGTCAGATGCGCTGCATTGGCGGCGTTTGCGGAGGCTGGCGAAAGCACGGTCACAAGGCCCGCTCCCACGCGCAATCCTGCAATCGCCGCCAGCCGGGCGGCGCCCGTCTGGCGATAGCCACCGCTGAAAACACCGAGATGCCCGCGCGTGTACTTGTGGGAATTCGCGGCAAGCCGCGGCAGGGCGTCTCGCCACAGCGGCGGCCTGTTCAGCCAGAGACCTTCAGTCTCCGCTTCGATGCAACGGGACGGTATGCCGATGTCCGCGATTTCGAGCACACCGCAAAGGTCGCGTCCCGGCAGGAGAAAATGTCCGGGCTTGGGCGCCGCGAACGTGACGGTGCGACTTGCCCTCAAGGCCGTTCCTCTGACGCGTCCACTCTCCCCCGACAGACCGGAAGGCAGGTCGGCGGCAATGACGGGGATATCAAACGCGTTGACCGCTTCGATCACACGCACAGCAACCCCTTCGACATCCCGCTGCAAGCCGGCGCCGAACAGCGCGTCGATAACAACGCGCCCGTCAGTCGGAACATAATCCTCGAGAGAAAGGATTTCATCGCCCCAGTCGTCCCTGGCGCAGGCTGCGTCGCCCGCAAGTTTTACAGGATCGCCCAGGCTGTAACAGGCCGCACACATGCCCGACGTTTGTAGCATTTTCGCAGCGACGTAGCCGTCACCGCCATTGTTGCCGGGGCCGCACAATACGTCGACGCCCGCCGCGTCGCCGTAGTGGCGCAGGACCGACGCCGCAATGGCGGCGCCCGCCATCAGCATCAGGCGATATCCGACAATTCCGGAGTCGATTGCGCGCCGGTCGATTCGGCCCATCGCCACCGGTGTGACGACTGGTTCAAGGGCAGTTCTCATCTCTCCCGCGGTCCTTTGGACTCGGTCCGTTCCTCCCGTTGAATAGACACCAGAGCGATAACCTCTTCAATCGAATTAAGACGAGCGAAATGAAACCGATATGATTATCTTTTATGCATTTGCACATAAATAATGCATAAGCCATTGTCCTATTTATAGGACTGGCTTAGCCTGAATGTGCAAAACCGGATGCATAAGTCGGGCCATTGGGTCCAGCGCTCCCGAAACCGAGGCAACGGAGGCGGCAGCGCCCTTTGGCTGAGTTATTTTTAACCGGGCAGCTCTAATTGGCACGGCTTATGCATTCGGCTGGTGAGGTGGAGGCGAATCCGAAAAAACAGGATTTCATTCGCTTAGAAAATCAAGCAGCGAGACATTTCTGATGAAGAAGATCGAAGCAATAATAAAGCCTTTCAAGCTCGATGAAGTCAAAGAAGCGCTTCAGGAAGTCGGCCTGCAGGGCATAACCGTGACGGAGGCAAAGGGTTTTGGCCGGCAAAAGGGTCATACCGAACTCTATCGCGGGGCGGAATACGTCGTAGACTTCCTGCCGAAGGTCAAGGTCGAGGTTGTCCTTTCGGACGAAACGGTCGACGCGGCCATCGAAGCCATACGCAATGCGGCTCAAACAGGTCGTATTGGCGATGGCAAGATTTTCGTTTCGAATGTAGAGGAAGTCATCCGTATCAGAACTGGCGAAACCGGCAACGACGCCATCTGAATCGCACCGTTTCAAACCGGTGCAAAACTGCAAACCATCTCTGAAATGAGGAAGTATACATGACAACTGCTTCAGATATTCTCAAGCAAATCAAGGACAACGACGTCAAGTTCGTCGACATTCGCTTTACCGACCCGCGCGGCAAGATGCAGCACGTCACCATGGATGTCGCTGTTGTCGACGAAGACATGTTTGCTGACGGCATCATGTTCGACGGATCGTCCATTGCCGGTTGGAAGGCGATCAACGAATCCGACATGGTTTTGATGCCTGATACGGAAACCGTCCATACTGACCCGTTCTTCGCGCAGTCCACTCTCGCGATCATGTGCGACGTTCTCGACCCGATCACGGGCGAGCCCTACGACCGCGATCCGCGCAGCACGTCGAAAAAGGCCGAAGCCTACGTCAACGCATCCGGGATAGGCGACACGATCTATGTCGGTCCCGAGGCCGAGTTCTTCGTCTTCGACGACGTTCGCTTCTCCGTCGACCCCTATGACACGGGCTTCAAGCTTGACAGCTCCGAGCTTCCGTCGAACACCGGCTCCGAATACGAAGTCGGCAACCTCGGCCACCGTCCGCGCACAAAGGGCGGCTATTTCCCGGTTCCGCCGGTCGACAGCGCTCAGGACATGCGTTCCGAAATGCTGACCGTCATGGCTGAAATGGGCGTCACTGTTGAAAAGCACCACCATGAAGTGGCCGCAGCCCAGCACGAACTCGGCCTGATGTTCGACACCATGACCCGCAACGCCGACAAGATGCAGATCTACAAGTACGTCGTCCATCAGGTCGCAAACGCTTACGGCAAGACAGCGACCTTCATGCCGAAGCCGGTCTATGGCGACAATGGCACGGGCATGCACGTTCACCAGTCAATCTGGAAAGACGGCAAGCCGACCTTCGCCGGCGACGAATATGCAGGCCTGTCGGAAAGCTGCCTGTACTACATCGGCGGCATCATCAAGCACGCCAAGGCGCTGAACGCCTTCACCAACCCGTCGACCAACTCCTACAAACGTCTGATTCCGGGCTTCGAGGCGCCTGTTCTGCTCGCCTATTCGGCGCGCAACCGTTCAGCATCCTGCCGTATCCCGTTCGGCAACTCGCCGAAGTCGAAGCGTGTGGAAGTTCGCTTCCCGGATCCGACAGCAAACCCGTACCTCGCCTTCTCAGCCATGCTGATGGCCGGCGTCGACGGCATCAAGAACAAGATCCACCCTGGCGACGCCATGGACAAGGACCTTTACGATCTGCCGCCGGAAGAACTGAAGGACATTCCGACCGTTTCCGCTTCTCTGCGCGAAGCGCTTGCGGCTCTGGAAGCCGACTACGAATTCCTGACAGCCGGCGGCGTGTTCCTGCAGGATCAGATCGAAGCCTATATCGATCTGAAGATGGAAGAAGTCATCCGTTTCGAACATACGCCGCACCCGGTCGAGTTCGACATGTACTACTCCTACTGACCAACACCTGCACGACGATCAAGAAGCCGGGCCTCACGCCCGGCTTTTTTGTCCGTTTCAAGCACTTCTTTGACATGCGCGCGCAAGCGCGACGTGAAAGGATCAGGCAGGATGGAAACTCTTCAAAGGAGTGACGTCATGCTGATTGCAATTGTCGAATTCGAAGTGAACCCCTCACGCCGTCGCGCCCTGCTTGAACAAATCGAAGAGGAAGCGCGAAATGTACGCGGCATGGAAGGCAATATGGCCTACCAGGCGCTTGTCTCCGCCGCATCCGAAAGCGGGATCGTCCTTGTGCAGGAATGGCGGGATGAACCTGCTTTCGCAGAATACAGGGCAAGTGACAGTTTTTCAGCGCTGAACCAATATCTGAAGCCCGAAATGACCGGACCGCCATCGAGCCGAGCCTTTAACGCTTTGCCTGTTTGAAGATCCGCGACATGAGCCTACTATCCGGCATGTCTGTTGCGCCGTCTTACTGTTTCTACCGAACTCTCGATCCCTCTCCGCCGAGTACGATCACATTCGACCGGCATTATCTGCTCTATTCCGTACGTGGCGCTTTACGCCTGATAGACGAGGACCGTGCATGGTCGCTCCCGCCGTCCCGCGCCGCCTGGATTGCCGCGGACACGCCGATTCACTTCGAAATCAAGCACCCGGTGACGTGTTGTTCGGTGCTCTATTCCGTGGATGCAATCGACGCTCCGAACCAGGCGTTGCGTGTCTTCGAAATGAGCCCGCTTGCCCGGGACATGGTTCACGCCTGCCGGAAATGGAACGCCGACCGGCCTTTTCCCCATACCCTGGCCGACAGCATGTTCCAGACCCTGGGGCTGCTTTGCCGCGATCTTGCGGCAAGTCCGTCGAACTGCTGGATACCGCGCGGCCGAACCGATCGACTGAAGAAAGCGATCGAATTCACGGAAGCCCGTCTGGACCAATCGATCACCATTGACGAGGCGGCGTCGGCCGCGGGGCTTTCCCCGAGATCGCTGGCGCGTCGCTTTGCTGACGAAACCGGCATGACCTGGCGTCAGGTTCAGCGCCGCATGCGCATGATCAGGGCCATCGAAATCCTCGCGAACGAGGCTGATCCGGTGACCCAGGTCGCCTTTCGCACGGGGTACAATTCACTCAGCGCATTCAACGCGGCCTTTCGCGCGTTCACCGGCTGCAGCCCGAGCGAATATAGAGCGATTTCAGTCGATTGACGCGGTTATCTCTGATTTTGATTCCGCTGCCTCAGTGCGCGATCATGACATGGCGAACGGCAGTATAGTCTTCCAGCGCATAAAGCGACATATCCTTGCCGTAACCGGACTGTTTCAGGCCGCCGTGGGGCATCTCGTTCACGAGCATGAAATGCGTGTTGATCCAGGTGCAGCCGTAACGGAGCGCGGCCGCAGTCTTCATCGCCCTGGAGATATCCTTCGTCCAGACCGAAGACGCCAGACCATAGTCTGAATCGTTCGCCCAGGTTACGGCCTGTTCCACGTCGCTGAACCGCGTGACCGACACCACAGGACCGAACACTTCCCGGCGGACGATTTCGTCTTCCTGCAACGCGCCGGCGACAACGGTGGGCTGGTAGTAGAAGCCGTTGCCGCTGTGCACGGCGCCGCCGGTGGTGATTTCCATGTGCTTTTGTTCCGAAGCGCGCTGAACGAAGCTCGCGACCCGATCACGCTGGCGCTGGGAGATCAACGGCCCGATCTCGTTCTGCGCGTCGTCGTCCTGGGCGTAGGTGATCTTCGAGACCTCGCTGGTCAAATCTGCGACGAGATTGTCGTAAACCTTGTCGCCTGCATAGATGCGGCAGGCGGCGGTGCAGTCCTGCCCGGCGTTGTAATAGCCAAAGGCGCGCAGCCCTTCTACGACGGCGGATATATCGGCGTCGTCATAAACGATGACGGGCGCCTTGCCTCCGAGTTCCAAGTGTGTCCGCTTGACCGAACGCGCCGCAGCCTCAAGCACTTTCTTGCCGGTGGCGACGTCGCCGGTAATCGAGACCATATCGACCTTCGGATGATTGATGAGCGCGTTGCCGACGGTTTGTCCCCTACCGGTCACGACATTCACCACGCCTTCCGGCAGGATGTCCGCCAGTATCGTGGCGAGCTTGAGCGCGGTCAGCGGCGTCTGCTCGGAAGGCTTGAAGACAACCGTATTCCCGCCGCCGATTGCCGGCGCGAGTTTCCACGCCATCATCATCAGCGGATAGTTCCAGGGCGCAATTGAGGCGACAACACCGATCGGGTCGCGCCGGATCATCGAGGTGAAACCCTCCATATATTCGCCCGCCGCGCTTGCCGGCGTGCAGCGCACCGCCCCCGCGAAGAAACGATAGCAGTCGACGATCGCCGGAATTTCATCATCTCTGGCCGCATTGATCGGCTTGCCGCAATTGAGCGCTTCAAGCGCAGCGAAGCCGTCGGCTTCCTTCTCGATCCGGTCGGCGATCTTCAGCAAATATTCGGAGCGTTCCGCAGGCGTTGTCCGCGACCAAGTCCTGAATGCGTTCGAGGCCGCCTGCACCGCCCGGTCAATCTGCCCGGAAGATGCTTCCGGCACCTCCAGTATCGTTTCCCCGGTGCGAGGGTTCAGCACCTGTTCCGGCGTTTCCGTTCCGTCTTCAAAGCCGGATCCGATGAGCAGACTTGTATCCATGATTTCGGTCTCCCTGAGTTGCGCTATTTTCCATGTCCGGCCGGGTTGTCGCCGTCTCGCGTGAAATAGTAGGCGGCCAGTATCGGCAGAAGCGTTACAAGCACCACGACCATGGCGACGACATTCGTCACCGGCCGCTGGCGCGGACGAACCAGTTCCTCGAGCATCCAGATCGGCAGCGTCGCCTGTTGTCCCGCGGTGAATGTGGTGACGATCACCTCGTCGAAGCTTAGCGCAAAGGCGAGCATGCCGCCGGCGAGCATCGCGGTGGCGATGTTCGGCAGCACAACGTGGCGCAAAGTCTGAAAGCCGTTGGCGCCGAGATCCATCGACGCCTCGATCAACGAAGCCGATGTTCTACGGAAGCGCGCCACCGCGTTGTTGTAGACAACGACGACGCAGAATGTCGCGTGACCGAGGACGATAGTCCAGACCGAAAACGGAATGTCCATGAGGTTGAAGGCGGAGCGCAGCGATATGCCGGTGATGATGCCGGGCAGCGCGATCGGCAGGATCACGAGCAGGGATATGGTCTCGCGGCCGAAGAACCTTGTTCGCGCAACTGCCGCCGCGCACAAAGTGCCCAGAACCAACGCGATGATGGTCGATATCGTCGCCACCTTGACTGAAAGCCAGAGCGCTTCCCAGACATCGGGCCTGTTCCAGGTGACGCCCAGCCACTTGAGCGTGAATCCGGGAGGCGGCCACTGATAGCTCTTGTCCTCGGTGGTGAAGGCGTAGACGAAGATAAGCAGAATGGGCAGGTGCAGGAACAACAGGCCGGCTGCGGCGGCGATCTTGAGGCCCAGAGGAGCCCGGTTTTGCAGATCAGAGCGCATCGAACGCCCCCTGTCGTTTGGCCATCCAAAGATAGAAGCCCATGATCACGATCGGCACCACGGTGAAGGCCGCGGCGAGCGGTATGTTTCCGGCTGTTCCCTGATGCGCATAGACCGCCTGACCGATGAACAGTCGTGACGAACCGATGATCTGCGGAATGATGTAGTCTCCAAGCGTCAGGGAAAACGTGAAGATCGATCCGGCGACCACGCCAGGCAGCGCAAGCGGCAGCAGCACATGCCGGAAGGTTTGCGCCGGATGCGCGCCGAGATCCGAAGACGCATCCAGCATGCTCGACGGAACGCGTTCGAGAGCTGCCTGGATCGGCAGGATCATGAAGGGCATCCAGACATAGACGAAGACGATGAAAGTGCCGGTGTAACTCACGGACAACGAATTACCGCCGATAAGAGGCAGAGAGAGATAGGCCTCCAGCAACCAGTTCAGATAGAGTTTGTCGAGAAGCCAGCTCAGAATTCCCTCTTTCGCGAGGATCAGCTTCCAGGCGTAGATCTTGACGAGATAGCTCGACCAGAGCGGTAACATGACGCCGAGATAAAACAGCGCTTTCCAGCGGCCGCGGGCATAGCGGGCGGCATAATAGGCGATTGGAAACGCGATCATCGCCGATGCGATCGTAACGCAGGCCGCCGTCAGGACAGTGCGCAGTATTATGTCGAGATTGGCGGGACTGGTGAAGAGTTCGCGATAGGTCTTCAGCGTGAACTGCCGGTTGATCAGGCCGGTGAACTCGTCGATCGAAAAAAAGCTCTGTACGAGCAAGGCGACCAGCGATCCGACATAGACGACGCCAAGCCACAGCACGGGCGCCGCCAACATCAGGCCGATAAGCAAAGTCGGTCGCCGCCAGAGCACATCCGACAAGCGGTCGCCAAATCCCGAAGGCCGGATGATGATGGCGTCCGACATCACACTTCCTCCAGCGGATGAAGGCTCTCATTGTCCCACGCAATGCGAATTTCAGCGCCGACGGGCGGCGTGTCCACCTGGTTCGGAAGCAGAACGTTCAATCGCGTTCCGTCCATTTCGACTGTGAGGCGGCGCGTTGCGCCGAGAAAGCTCTGTCCAAGCACGGTCGCCGGATGACCGCCCTCCCCGACTATCCTGATTGCTTCCGGGCGCAGGCTTGCCGGGCTCTCGCGGCCGTTCAGTTTGCTGGCGAGCGACGCCGGCAGGATATTCGAAGATCCAACGAAGTCAGCAACAAAGAGATTGCGTGGGTGGTGATAGATTTCCGTCGGCGTTCCAGTCTGCACCAGCTTCCCGAGATTGAAAATCGCGATCCGGTCGGCCATCGAAAGGGCTTCGCCCTGATCGTGCGTCACGAACACGAAGGTGATGCCCAGCGAGCGCTGAAGTTCCTTCAGTTCCTCCTGCATCTGCTCGCGGAGCTTGAGGTCAAGCGCGCCCAGCGGTTCGTCGAGCAGCAGGATCCTGGGCTTGTTTACAAGGGCTCTCGCAAGGGCCACGCGCTGGCGTTGACCGCCGGACAATTGCGACGGCTTGCGCTTTCCGTAGCCGGAAAGTCTGACAAGCGATAGCGCCTCCTCGGCCTGCCGCATGCGCGTCGCCTTGTCGACGCCGCGTATCATGAGCCCGTAGGCGACGTTGGCGGCGACGTCCAGGTGCGGAAACAGCGCATAGTCCTGGAATACGGTGTTGACGTTGCGGCGGTATGGCGGAACGCCGACGACCGACTGGCCGAACAGGGAAATCTCGCCCGAAGACGGATGATCGAAGCCTGCGATCATCCGCAAACAAGTGGTCTTGCCGGAACCGGAAGGTCCAAGCATGGCGAAGAATTCGCCTTCCGCTATTTCGAGATCGACCTCGTCGACCGCGCGCACTTCCTCGAAGTGGCGCGAGACGCCCGAGAGCTTCACCGCTACCTGCATTCGTCCGGTCCCGTCTGAGGCCCGCCTTGCGGCGGGCCATCCTCATTTACAGATATCAGCGACCGCCGATCACGCCGATATAGTCGGAGACCCAACGATAATAGGGCACGCATTCATCCTGGCTCGCACACTTTGAAACCGGCGTGGTCCAGAAAGCAACCTTTTCGAAATCATCGAAACCATTCGTCGCGCAGCCTTCCGCAGTCTGCATTCCGCTGCCATCCGTGCAGGCGTCAGGCACACTCGGATTGGCGCCGAACCAGACAGAAAGATCGCTCTGCAGGTTCGAGGACAATGTGTGCTCCATCCACATGTAGGCGCAGTTCGGATTTTCCGCATCCGCGTGCATCATGGTGGTGTCGGCCCAGCCGGTCACGCCTTCTTCCGGGAAGGTCGAAGCAATAGGCTCATCCTCACCCTTCAGTAGATTGACCTGGAATGGCCAGGAACCAGAGGCAACAACGCCTTCGTTCTTGAAGTCGTCGATCTGGATGAAGGCGTCGTGCCAGTAGCGGGCGACCAGTTCGCGCTGCTGACGCAACAGGTTGAGCGCGGCGTCATACTGTTCCTGGTTGAGCTCATAGGGGCTCTTGATGCCAAGATCGGGATTGTGATGCATCAGATAGTTTGCTGCATCGGCAATGTGAATCGGACCGTCATAGGCCTGAACCCGGCCCTTGTTCGAGGCGCCGTCTGGCAGGGTCGTTTCTTCAAACACGACGCTCCAGCTTGTTGGCGCTTCCGAAAACACCTCTGTATTGTACATGAGCACGTTCGGGCCCCACATATACGGCGTTCCGTAATGCTTGCCGTCGACCGTGTGCCAGGGCGCGTCCTTCAGTCGGTCGTCGATCTTGCTCCAGCTCGGAATCAAGTCCGGATTGATTTCCTGCACACGCTTGCCGGCGATCAGGCGAAGCGAAGCGTCGCCGGAAGCCGTCACGAGATCGAAACCGCCTTCGTTCATGAGGGCGACCATTTCATCGGACGTATTGGCCGTCTTTATGTTGACCTTGCATCCCGAGGTCTCTTCGAACTTGGTGACCCAGTCAAACGCCGGGTCGGTTTCTCCACGCTCGATATATCCGGGCCAGGCTACGATGCTGACCTGACCCTCTGCAGGTCCGACTTCAGTCAACATATCGCCAAATGCGTGATGAGTGGTCAGCGCCGTCGACGCCGCGATCAGAATGCCCAGTTTCATTCGCTTTTTCATCTTGCTCTCCCGAATAGGGGTTGAATTGCAATTCTCTCGGTTGCCGCCGCAATTACAGAATGTATGCAGGCTCAAGAGTTCGCAAATTCAAAGATCAGAATGACAATATCGGAAAAACCGAATTCATAGACATTAACGCAGCGGTCCGTATGTCTTTGAATTGGCGATGAAGCGTTTCGCGGTTTCGGAGATTTCGGCGCCCTTGCGCCAGACGACGCCGACCTGCACCACCGGCAGGCTTGCGGATACATCACGGGCTTCGATGCGATCGCCTTCAAGCGACCAAGGGCGATAAATGAGTTCCGGCAGCAAGGCGATGCCCGCTCCTGTCGCAACAAGGCTTCTGACGGCCTCGACCGACCGGGTTCTGAAAGCAACGTTGGGTGGTTTTCCAAGCACAGCGAGCAGTTTTCCTGTCATCTCCTCGATTTCATCCACCGTAAGCAGGATCAGCGGTTCATCTGCCAGATCGGACAGGTTCACGCTTTGCACCGTCGAGAGATTGTGCCCGAGCGGTAGCCAGAGCTTGTAGGACGAGATGCCGAGATTTTCCGCTTGAAGCGCGGAGCGGTCGCGCAGGTTGGTCGTCACCATCACGGCGACGTCGAGTTCGCCGCCGATGAGCAGATGTTCAAGATATTCGCCCGTGTCCTCAATCGCATTGACCGCGACGCCCGGATAGGTGCGTCGATAGCGGGACAGGAGATCGGAAAGCACATAGCCGGCAACCAGAGAGGTGACGCCGAGGTTCAGACGTCCGCCCATCCTCTCGGAGGGATCGGAAAAGGCGCGACGGGCGTCCGCCACCCCGGACAGGATGCTCGTCGCGTGACGCAAAAAATTATGGCCATTATGCGTGATGTTGAGGCCGCGAGAATGCCGCTCGAACAGGCTGACGCCAAGATCCGCTTCAAGCTCCTTGAGGGCTTCCGTAATCGCCGATTGCGATATCGACAACAAATGGGCGGCGCGCGTCACCGAGCCGTTTTCGGCCACCGCAACAAAATACTGCAATTGTCTGAGCGTGAAGGCCATTTGCGCAACCCGTCCGGAACTCGATGTCAGGACTGTGACAATATCCAGTTCAGCGAGGTGCGCCAGTCTATCATGCGAATGGGCGTGCCGTGGCCGCCTGTTTCGAACAGGACAAAGCGCACAGGATAATCCGGTCTTGCCTGTCTGGTCCTGTCATAGAGATGATATTGCTGCCGCCACGGATAGACGCTGTCCTGGCTTCCATGGGCCAGCAGCAGGGGTCTGGAGTAACGGAAGGCCTCGCTTTGCAGGAAACGGTCATCGCGCTGGCCGCCAAGGATGATCATACCGGCGAGCCGTGGCGCGAGAGCTGCTTCGTGTGCGGCGCGCCAGCAAAGCTGGCTTCCCATCGAGCCGCAGGCCAGCACGATCGGCGCGTTGGGAGATGTCTTCGCAATATGGTCGACCAGCGACAACAGCCCCCGATAACCGCCGTCGGAAAAATCGGAGAAACTGGGAGCGTAATAGACGCCGCCATTATTGACGGCGAGGTTCTTCAGCCTGTTGAAATTGCCGCCGAAGGACCAGTCATTCACGCCGAGCCGTCTGTCCCCGCCCCTGCCATGCACGAAGATAACAGCGAACCGCGCGCGCGAGGCCTTTCCAATCTCGTATGTCTCAAGGGTTCGGCCGTCTGACTTGAGATCGAACTTACGCTGTTGCCGATTGGGTTTCAGCGAAACATATCGGCGCTGGACGCGGCGCTCCGGCACCTGATCTCTTTTATTGATATCCCGTAGTTCCTGATAGTCGACTTTCATGAAGCCGCCATTGTCCTGCAATTCCAGAACGCCGGGATAGGCGAAGAGATCATCCTTGTACGGTTTCAACGGCCCAGATGCCGCCTGGGTGTCCGTAACGATTCGAACTGCAATGAGAAAAGCCGCCGCCAAGAAAGCGAGCGCAGGAAAATTTCCTCTCTTTTTCAGTTTCATAGCCAAGGAATTGACCAAAATGCGCAACGTTTCTCGTTGAAACTTCCCCTCAGTGGATGACATCCCCTGATTCCTGCTTTACTTTAACCAGCGTCAAGAGATCGTCGCAAGGCGGTCTTGCATCATCCGCGGGAGAGAGCGCCGCTGGCCGGCGCCGCCGAAGGGGAAAATGCCCATAATCTCTCAGGCAAAAGGACCGTGGAATGATTGACACTCTGGAAAGTCGGAACTGCCGTTCCGCGCCGAAGGTGTAAGCGCCGCCGACAGAGATCCGGTTGCGCAAGTCTCTCAGGCTCCAGACAGAGGGGCACGTGTTCCATGCATCTGCATGGGGGTGTGCAACTGTGTCCGGAGTCGGAATGACCAAAACGCTACCACTGTCTGCTTTGCATGAGGCGGCCTCCGCCCGATTTGGCCCGTTCGCGGGCTATTCCATGCCGATTTCCTATCCTCTCGGTGTGATGAAAGAGCATTTGCACACGCGATCGGACGCTGGACTGTTCGACATATCACACATGTCGCACATCGAGGTCGAAGGCCCGGACGCTGGTCGGTTCATTGCCCACGCCTGCCCTTATCACGCTGGCGATCAAGCTATCGGCACGGGACGCTACACCTACATGCTGAACGAGACAGGCGGCATGATCGACGATCTCATCGTCAGCCGCCTGTCGGAATCCGGCTATCTCGTCGTTGCGAACGGCGCCTGCGCCGACAAGGATCTTGCGCACCTGAAGGCGCTTGCAGCGGATTTCGACGTTTCAGTGCGCCCCAGACCGCGCGTCTTTCTTGCGCTACAGGGACCAAAGGCAGCGGAAGTCCTTTCGCGTCATTTGCCGGAATCAGGCTCATTGACCTTCATGCAGGTGCTCGTAACCGATGCGTCCACGTTTGTGTCCCGATCAGGCTACACAGGGGAAGACGGGTTCGAAATCGCAATCGATCCGGGCGCAGACGCAGTTGCATTCGCCGAGAACCTCGCGAACGAACCGGAAGTCGAATGGATCGGGCTTGGGGCGCGCGACAGTCTGCGTATCGAAGCAGGTCTGCCGCTCTATGGACAGGATATGGATGAAACCGTGAATCCGCTCACGGCTGGCCTCGTATGGGCCATTCCGAAGGATTTGCGGACTGACGGAACCTTTATCGGCGCCAAGGCGATCGCCGAACGCGTCGAACTTGGCGCGGACCGAAAGAGAAGCGGCTTGACGCCCGAGGGCAAAGCGCCCGTGCGGGGAGACGCGCTGCTCTTTGACAGCGACAGCGATGGCGCCGCAGAAATCGGCGTCGTCACTTCGGGCGGATTTGGGCCGTCCTGCGGGCATCCCGTCGCTATTGCCAGCGTCGATCGCACCTTCACTATCGGCGACACGGTCTATGCAGACGTTCGCGGACGAAAACTCGCCTGCACTCTTCAGAAACTTCCATTCGTTCCACACAAATACAAAAGGGGAAAAGAGCAATGAGCAAGGTCTATTACACGGAAGATCATGAATGGATTCGCCTGGAAGGCGACGAGGCCGTGGTCGGCATCACCGACTACGCACAGGATCAGCTTGGCGATATCGTATTTGTCGAACTGCCTGAAGCCGGCAGCAAGGTTGCGAAGGAAGACCCCTTTATCGTGGTTGAGTCTGTGAAGGCGGCTTCGGACGTCTATGCGCCGGTAAGCGGCGAAGTTCTGGCCGTTAATGAAGCCCTGTCTGGCGAACCGGCGCTGATCAATTCCGGCGCGGAGGGCGACGGCTGGCTGGTGCGTATGCGGATCGACGACGCCTCGCAACTTGAAAACCTGATGGACGCTGACGCCTACAAGGCGTCGGTCGCTTAAGGAGCCAAACCGACATGCTTTCCACGACTGGCGCACCCGCCAAAGACACACGTTTTGCGGCCCGACATATCGGTCCGGACGACAACGACATACGGAAAATGCTGGCAACCATCGGCGTTCCGTCCATCGAGACCCTGATTGGCCAGACCATCCCGGAAAGCATTCGGTTCAAGGGCGCGCTCGACCTGCCCGCGCCCGCTTCAGAACAGGACGCCCTTCTTGAACTGAAAACGCGGATGCAAAGCAACGTTGTCGCGCGGAGCAATATCGGACAAGGATATTACGGGTGTCATGTGCCGCCCGTGATCCAGCGTAATCTCTTTGAGAACCCGGCCTGGTACACAGCCTACACGCCTTATCAGCCCGAGATCAGCCAGGGCCGCTTGGAAATGCTGTTCAATTTCCAGACGCTGGTGAGTGAGTTGACGGGGCTTCCGATCGCCAATGCGTCGCTTCTTGACGAGGCGACCGCAGTCGCCGAAGCCGCGGGCATTGCGTGGAGACACCACCGAATGAAGCGCCAGAAGATTGCGGTCGCCAACCGCCTGCATCCGCAATCGCGCACGGTGCTGGAAACCAGGATGGCGCCGCATGGAGTGGAAATTATCGATGGCGCAATTTCCGAGGATATGGCCGCGGTGATTATCTCGTGGCCGGACACGCTGGGCTGTTTCGACGATATCGGCGAAATCGTCAAACAGGCCAGAGAAATGGATGTGGTTGTTATTGTCGCGACAGATCCGCTCGCCCTGACCGTGCTCGATCCGCCGGGTCACTGGGGGGCCGACATCGTGATCGGGTCCGCGCAACGTTTTGGCGTGCCCATGGGTTTCGGCGGCCCTCACGCCGCCTATATCGCGGTGACAGAAAAGCTCACGCGACTGATGCCGGGCCGGCTTGTCGGTGAATCCGTCGACACTGCGGGCCGTCCCGCCTATCGTCTTGCGCTGCAAACACGCGAACAGCACATTCGGCGCGACAAGGCTACCTCCAATATCTGCACAGCCCAGGCGCTGCTGGCGAATATGGCCGCCGCCTTCGCTATCTGGCACGGCCCGGACGGACTGCAAGCGATCGCCCGGCGCGCCGCCTCAATGGCTAGCCGCTTTGCCGATTCCGTAACTACAGCAGGTTACGCGCTATACGGCGCAACGTTTTTCGACACTGTCACCGTGCACGCGCCGGGCAAGGCGCAGGCCCTGTGCGATGCGGCGGAAGAACACGGCTACCTGCTGCGCTTCGTTGATGCTGATCACGTCTCTGTGGCCTTCGATGAAACGAGCAGCGACCGCGATCTTGATGCGCTGTGCCAGGTATTCGAATGTACGACAGTTGAGAGCTCTGATTCACGCTTGCCAGACGCCCTGCGTAGTCAGCCATGGCTGACACAGCCGATCTTTCACGCGATTCGTTCCGAAACAGACATGATGCGCTATCTGCGCAAACTTGCAGACAAGGATCTCGCGCTCGACAGGGCGATGATTCCCCTTGGATCCTGCACGATGAAACTCAACGCCGCGGCTGAAATGATGCCTGTCAGTTGGGAAAAGGTCGCCAACATACATCCCTTTGCGCCCGATCGGCATGTCGAGGGATACCGCGCCATGGTCGACGACCTCGACCGGTGGCTGTCGGAGATTACCGGCTTTGCTAAGGTGTCCTTGCAGCCCAATGCCGGCAGCCAGGGAGAATTCGCCGGACTCCTCGCCATTAGCAAATATCACCAGTCCCGTGGCGAGGGGCGCCGGGAAATATGTCTAATCCCCTCCTCCGCACACGGAACGAACCCTGCCAGCGCTTCCATGGCCGGCATGCGGATTGTCGTCGTCAAATGCACAGACGGCGGGGATATCGACCTTGAAGACCTGAAGTCGAAAGCAGAACAGTTTTCTGACAATCTTGCTGCGTTGATGATCACCTATCCATCGACCCACGGCGTATTCGAGGAAAGCGTCAGGGAGATCTGCGAAATTGTCCATTCTCACGGCGGTCAGGTTTATTTCGACGGCGCCAATCTGAATGCCATGACCGGTCTTGCGCGGCCCTGTGATATCGGCGCCGATGTCTGCCACATGAACCTGCACAAGACGTTCTGCATACCGCATGGCGGCGGAGGACCAGGGATCGGCCCGATCGGCGTCGCCGGGCATCTTGTTCCTTTTCTGCCAGGCGATCCCCTCAACGACGAGAGCGGCGCCGTTGCGGCGACGCGTTACGGCAGCGCTTCCATACTTCCTATTTCCTGGATGTATATCCGCATGATGGGCGCCGAAGGGCTGAAATCGGCGGCCGAGACAGCCATTATATCGGCGAACTACATCGCGAAAAGGCTGGATGACGGATACAAGGTTCTGTTTCGCGGCAAGCGCGGAAGAGTTGCGCACGAATGCATCGTCGACACCCGCCCCTTCAAGGACAGCGCGGGCGTAAGCGTCGAGGATATCGCCAAGCGTCTGATCGACTACGGCTTCCATGCGCCGACCATGTCATGGCCGGTCGCAGGCACGCTGATGATAGAACCGACCGAGTCCGAGCCGCTAGGAGAAGTCGATCGGTTCTGCGACGCCATGCTCGCGATTCGCGAGGAAATCAGGAAGATAGAAGATCAGGAGTGGAGCCGTGAGGATAATCCGCTCGTCAATGCGCCGCATACGGCCCAGGGAGCATTGGCCAATGATTGGGTGCACGGCTACGATCGTCAGTTCGCAGTAGCGCCCGCCGGCGTGGATCAGCTCGCCTCAAAATACTGGCCGCCAGTGTCCCGTGTCGACAATGTCTATGGCGACCGCAATCTCGTTTGCACTTGTCCACCGCTGGAGCAACTCGCAAGCTGAGGAGCACGTTCGTCGCCTGTCCGGTCAGTCCGCGCGATAACTTTCGCCCAGACGCCCGCAATCTGTATTGCGGTTGCTCTTTCGGCGTCGTTATATGACGACGAATTGCGGTTCCGGCGAGGAGGTTGACGAATGACTGCGAGAACAGACCGTGTGCGGGCGGTCGCTCAACGCTATGTCGAATTGGGCGCCTATCCATCAATCGAATGGCTGGTGCGGCTCGACGGTCAGGAGTGGATCCGCGGAAGCGTCGGACAGGCGGATCCGCATAACGGCGTGGCGGTTCCGGATAAAGCGATCTACAGGCTGTATTCCATGACGAAGCCGGTGATTGCGTCTATTGCAATGATGCTGATCGAGGAGGGCAAACTCCGACTTTACGACCCGGTCGCCAGATACCTGCCTGATTTTGCGTCAATGGACATCATTGATCCGGACGGCGCCCTGCATCCTGCAAAACGGGTCATGCTGCTTGAACATCTTCTTACCCACAGGTCCGGACTCACCTATGGTTTCCTGCCGGGCTGCGCCGCCGCCAAACGCTACCGTGAGGCCGGCCTCGGCGTTTCCGCGCCACCATTGAAGGAGATGATCGACACCATTGCAGGTCTGCCTCTAGCCTTCGAACCCGGCAGCGAATGGCGCTATTCCGTGGCGACGGACGTCGTGGCGCGGATCATCGAAATCGTCGAGGGAAAGCCGTTACAGGACATTGTATCGGACAGGATAATCGAACCTCTCAACTTGTCCGACACCGGTTTTAAAGTGCCGGAAGACGAACTTTATCGCTTGATGCCGGTATTCGGTTGCGAAGATCTCGACGGACTGGTGAACTTTCCCGATGGACCGCAACAGCTTACTCCGGTGGATGTTTCGCCGCATTACCCGGTTGACGATCCGAACTTCGCCCGCGGCGGCTACGGGCTGTATTCGACGGCCGACGATTACGCGCAGATTGGCGAGTTCCTGATGTCGGGCATGAACCAGTCCGGAGACACGCTCCTGTCGCGACACATGATCGACATGATGTGGACAAACCGTATTCCTGCACGCCAGATGCCGCTTTCCATCGGGCCTATCCCGCTACCCGGCTACGGTTTCACGCTCGCCGGCCGCGTCATGGCTGATCCGATGGGCGCCATGGGGCTGACTGGACCAAAGGAATGCGGCTGGTCGGGCGCTGCTGGCACATTCCACTGGAATGATCCGGACGAGAAAATGGTAGGCGTCGTCATGACCCAGTATCTCGGTTCGAGATATCCACTTGCGGACGAAATGCGAACGGCCGTCTATCAGGCGCTTCCCTGAATATTTCCATTCACCAGTTCACAGACCACCTCGGCGGCCAGGTCCGCCGACGGCCGGTCGGTTCGCATCCTCTCGCGCACCAGATCGAAGTCCCGGAGCATCTGGTTTCTCTCGGCCGTATTGTCGATGAGACGCTCGATCCTGCGTGCGATCAAACCCGGCCGGAGGCTTTCATTGATGTATTCATTGACCACCGGGTAGTCGGCTATAAAGTTTGGCAGCGCCGCAGTCCACGCCGTGACCCGATTGATGAGAAGCCGCGCAACCCCGTCGAGCCGGTAAATGGAAACACAGGGAATACCGGCAAGCGCGAGTTCCAGGAGCACGGTGCCGGAAGCTGCGATCGCCGCATCGGCGCGCGCAAGGGCCATGTTCTTCGCTTCAGAATGAAGCACCACTTCCGGCGACGTGCTCCAAGTTTTTGTCTGTCGCTCGATTTCATCGGCGATACGCGGCAGGGTCGGAATGACGAAGCGGACGTTATTCGTGCGCGAAGCCAGGATTTCTGCGCAACGCTCCAGATCCGGTAAAAGCGCGCGGACTTCGCCTTTTCTGGAACCAGGCAGGATCAGGCAGACTTTCTCTTTTTCCTCCCCGCCGGACACAGTCCCACTCTCTACCAGATGTCGTCTTCCTGCCTGCTCCGAGGCAATCGCCAAAAGCGAAGGATCATTGGCCAACCTGTGTCCGACATAGGTCAGAGGCGGACCGCCAAGATCAGCGAGAAAATCCTTCTCGAACGGATAGACCGCAAGAACATGGTCTACATACGCAGTCATGGCCTGTGCCCGCTCAGGCTTCCAGGCCCAAACGGTCGGGCAGACGTAATTGACGATGGGCAGGTCGGGCAACCGTTTGCGAACAGCGGCGGCAACCCTGTGAGTGAATGCGGGACTGTCGATGATGACAAGCACATCGGGGCGCGCGGCGACGATGGCGGCGATCGTTGAGCGTATGCGCACGGCAAGCCGCGGCAAGCTGGAGAGGACCGCGCTGTAGCCGATTATCGAGAGCTCCTGGAAATCAAAAATGGACTTCAGTCCCTGTTCAATCATGGCGGGGCCGCCAACCCCGACAAGCTCTACAGGCTTTTCCAGTCGTCGTTTGACGGCGGAGATCAAGTCGGCGCCCAGATTGTCTCCGGAGACCTCGCCAGCAACAATTGCAAGCTTGAACGGCGTCGCTCCCATGGTCATTGCGATCCATCAACACGGCCGTCGGGCGTTTCCTCCCGGCCAATTCCGATGATGAAAACGCCGGTCCTGTTCGCCAGATCGACCGCCAGCTCTCTTTCCAGCACCAGCGAGCGACCTGCTTCCACGGCCACACCTGACAAGCCCGCCCGTGTGATATTCTCGATAGTGGTTGTCCCGATGGACGGAAGATCAGCGCGTTCGTCCTGCTGAGGCTTGCAGAACTTGACCAGCACGCCCGTCTTCGTCGCCGATATGCGTCCGGTTCTGCGAAGCTCCGCAACGCGGTCGATCATCGCATCAGTTCCTTCCGCGCCTTCCAGCGCTACGATCCGCCCGGACACAGCGACAGCGCCCTGTCCCACATCCAGCCTGCCGAGCGCGAGGGCTCCCTTTCGAGCGGCTTCAATGTTTTTCCAATCGGTCTTGTTCGGCTTCTTTGTCGTCAATGGGCCGGTCGTGGCGAGCAGGTCGGGGATGACCTCCTGCGCGCCGACGACCCTGCAGTCTTCACTCTCGATGAGGCGGATGACAAGGCGGAGCAGTTTGTCGTCGCCCCCGCTGAAAAGCGTCTTCACCATGGCCGGCAATTTCGACACCAGCCGGAACGGTATTCGTACTTCGGAAAGTTCGGGGCGGCGGTTGACGCCACCCGACATCACGACGCGGTCAATAGCGTTGTCCCGCAAGATCTGATGCAGTTGCGCGACGCTCGCAAGGCCAATGAAGGTGTGATCGTAATCCGAAACCTGTTCACCCGTCTCGCCCGTGAGGGCAATGATGTAAGGGTCTTCGCCAGCGCGGCGCGCGGCGGCGGCAACATCGAATGGAAGACGTCCGCTCCCGGCTATGATAGCCAGGCGTCCACTTGGCGCGGCCTGGGTATCGGTCGGGGACACGATGATCAGTTCCTTCTGGCTTTCGCCGCCGACGACAGTCCTCGATGACTGTCAGCCTCGATAAACTCAAAGAGATCTTCCAGCACTTCGACGCCCTGGTACTCGGGCTTGATGCGTTTCAATACTTCATTGATCGGCGCATCACCGCTGAACAGCATCTTGTAGACGCGGCGAACCGCGTGAATATCCGACTTGGAAATCCCCGATCGGGTCATTCCAATGACATTCAGCCCGCCCAGAATGCCTGGATTTCCGTTCAACATACCGTAGGGAATGACGTCGTTCGAACAGGCGGCAAGCCCGCCGACGAATGCGTGATGACCGATCCTGCAGAACTGATGGGCCGCCGCGCCGCCACCCATGATCACCCGGTCTCCGACAACGACATGTCCGCCAAGCATGACGTTGTTGGACAGGATCACATTGGAGCCGATGTGACAGTCGTGAGCAACATGGGAGTAGGCGAGAAACAGGGAATTGTCGCCAACCTTCGTCTTGCCGCCAGCGTCGGGCATTCCGGTGTGCATCGTAACGCCTTCACGGATCGTGCACCCACTGCCGATGATCAGTTCTGTATCTTCGCCCTTGTAGTGAACATTCTGAGGCTCGGCGCCCAGCACTGCGCCGGGAAAGACACGCGTTCCGGCGCCAATTGTTGTTCGGCCGAGGATCGAGACATGGCTCATGACCTCGATATTGTCCGCCAGCGTAACGCGGGAACCGATATGACAGAAAGGTCCAACGCTCACGTTGTCGCCGATCGAAGCCCCGTCCTCGACGATCGAGGACGGGTGAATTTTTGCAGATGCCGAAATCATTATCTGGGATTGTCCTCTGTGACCAACATGGCCCCGACATCGGCCTCAGCGACTTTGGCTCCACGGACAATGGCGTCGCCGTGGAACTTCCAGATTGTGCCGCGCTGCTTTTGTTTGGTCACGTGATACTCCACAATGTCGCCCGGCACGACCGGTTTACGAAAGCGCGCGTTGTCGATCGTCATGAAATAGACCAGATTGGATCGACTGTTCTGCGATCGGGCGCAAATGGCGCCGGCGGTCTGGGCTATGCCTTCGATAATCAACACGCCCGGCATTACCGGGTTGCCGGGAAAGTGTCCGTTGAAATGCGGCTCGTTGACGGTCACATTCTTGATGCCGACTGCGGAATTGTCATCGTCGATATCGATAATGCGATCGACCATCAGAAAGGGGTAACGATGCGGCAGAACCCGCATGATCTCCGCAAGATCGGCGGTCTCCAGCGCGCTCTGATCAGTGTCACTCATTTCCTGCACCTTTTTTCCTCCGGCCGAATGCTCTTGCGTTCATCTCTGCCACATCCTTCAGAAAAGCCCTCATGGGTCTCGCCGGAATGCCACCCCATCTCGCGCCTGCAGGCACATCGCCTGCGACTGCGCTCATGCCGGCTATTTGCGCTCCGTCGCCGATTGTAAGGTGGCCGTTGACGCCAACACTGCCGCCCAGCATAACGCCGTCGCCAAGGATGACGCTGCCCGATATGCCGACCTGACTGACCAACACGCAATGGCGTCCAACGGTAACATTATGTCCGATCTGGACGAGATTATCGATCTTTGTCCCCTCGCCGATCACAGTATCGTCCAGCGCGCCGCGATCGATGGTGGTGTTCGCCCCGATCTCCACATCATCCTGAATGATCACCCGCCCAACCTGAACGATCTTCGTCAAACCGGTGGCGGATGGGGAATATCCGAACCCGTCCTGACCAACGCGCGCGCCAGGATGCACTATAACCCGATTTCCGAGAAAGGCGCATTGAAGCGTGACATTCGGCGAAATATGACAATTGCGGCCGATCGAACACCCCGGACCGATGACAGCGCCAGCCGATATGACGCTTCCGCGGCCGATCTCGACATCGTCGCCGACGATTGCGCCGGCTTCAATCGTCACGTCGTCTTCAAACCGGGCAGAAGCAGAGACAACCGCCTTTTCTGAAACGCCAGGCTCGCCAAGAACAAGAGACGGCCGCATCGCGTCCGGATAAAGCATTTGACCGGCGATTGCGAACGCAAATTGCGGATCTTTGCAGACCAGCGCCGCACAGCCTTCCGGAACACGATCTACCAATTCCTGCGTGCACAAGATAGCGGTGGCCTTTAGCCCGGCAAGCGCGTCGGCGCGTCGACGTGCATTGATGAAGGTCAGTTCGCCCTGCTTCGCCCTCGATAGCGGAGCCAGTCCGTGGATGAGGACCTGAGCAAACGCCGGATCGGGCAATTCCGCTTTCAGCGCGCTCGCGAGCCGCTCAAGTTCGATGCCCTCATGTTGAGGAAAAAATCGAAAATCATCCATCTTTAAGACATCAGGGCCCACCTTCTCAGGCAGGCCCTTACCAGTTTCATGTCGGTTGCGGTCGTTCCGGCTTAAGGGAAACGGGCTGCGATCAGAACCTCGCGGACGTTCCGAAACGGAAGATCTGGGTCTTGTCGTAGTCTTCCTTGAGGATCGGGAAACCGAAATCGAAGCGCAGCGGACCGAATGGGGAGGCCCATATCAGGCTCGCGCCGACTGATGCGCGCCAGGCCATATCGATGCCTTCAACATCGCCCGGAGACGTCGCCCAACTCAAATCGAGATCAGATCCGTACAGGGTCGCTGCGTCGGCAAAAAAGGCGCCTCTAACTCCGAAGTCGCGAGGCAACAGCGGAAGCGGGAAACCGACTTCCGCCGTGGCGTTGAAGTAGGTCGTGCCACCCAACGCATCGCCGTTATAGTCACGCGGGCCGATACCCTGGGATTCGAAACCGCGAATGGTTTCGCCGCCAATATAGAACTGGTCGAACACGCGCAGATTGTCGCCTGTCGGAGCGATATATCCACCACCTATAGCCAACTGTCCTATGATGTCCTGCGAATCCGACAGAGTGTGGAAATAGGACGCCTTACCGGTGATCGACACGTAGTCGGCATCTCCGCCAAGTCCTGCATAGGTCGTCTCCACGCTGGCGACGATGCCTTCGCGAGGCAGCGACCGGTCATCGATCGTATTGTAGATAAGCGCCCAGGAAATCGCGGACGTCGTCCACGGGCTTTGATCGAGCGCCTGCTGAATCGGCGGACTCGGTGGCAGGAAGAAACTGCCGTCCTGGTCGTACTCTTCCACACTATAAGTATAGGCAAGCTTGGTCGACAGAGAGTCAGTGATAGGCGCAGTGACCCGAAGCGTGCCATAGGTTGTCGTGGTATTATAGCCTTCCTGAGAACTATCTGTATTACGGCCAATGTCGAAACCAGCCGCCAGACGGTAACCGAGGAAATAGGGCTCGGTGAAGGACAGCGTGTAGTTCCTGGTGTCAACGCTGCCGCCGACGGCAATCTTCAGATATTGACCGCGGCCGAGGAAGTTGCGCTCCGAGAGCGCGATTTCCGCTGTCGCTCCGCCGCCGCCGGTGGAGTAACCGGCGCCGATCGAGAACTCGCCGGTGGACTGATCCTTCACATCCACGAAGAGGATAACCCTGTCGGGCTCCGTGCCGGGTGACGTCGTAACGTTGACGGCTTCGAAGTATCCAAGCGCTTCCAGTCGCTTCTTGGCTTCCTGAACCAGCACGCGGTTATAGGCGTCGCCTTCTGCCAGGTCGAATTCACGACGGATAACATAGTCCGACGTCCGGGTGTTGCCACGGATTTCGATGCGCTCGATATAGGCGCGCTGCCCCTGGTCGATGAGATAGGTGACGTCGATCGTGCGATTAGCGAAGTTGCGATTGCCGCGCGGTGTGATATCGGCGAAAGGATATCCCTCGCCCGCAGCCGCTTCAGACATCGCCACGATCGAGTCCTCGACTTTCTCGGCGCTATAGACGGCTCCGGATCGCGACTCGATCAGACGGCGCATTCTCTCGACGTCGATGCCGGGAACGGTGCTATCCACCTGGATGTCGCCGAACTGATATCTCTCGCCCTCATCCAGCGTGAAAGTGATGATCCAGTTGCCAGTTGCAGGATCCACGTCCGCAGTAGACGAAATTATCCGGAAATCGGCGTAGCCGCGATTGTAGTAGAAGCGTCGAAGCTCCTCCTCGTCTGCGCGAAGCTTGGCCGGATCGTACAAGTCCTTCCGCGTCAGGAAGGACAGGAAATTTGACTGCTTTGTACTAATGACTTCCTTGAGACGGCCGTTGGGATATGCCTGATTGCCGACAAAATTGATGGACTCGATCTTCGTCCGTCCGCCCTCGTTGATATTGAAGGCGACGTTCACACGGCCGTTGGGAAGGGAAACGACTTGTGTCGACACCTCGGCTTCGCCGCGGCCGATACGATCGTAGGCTTCCTTGATCGCCTCGACGTCATATTCGATGATCGTTTCGTTGTAGGGACCGAGCGACTTGGCCTGAACGACCGCCTCGAGTTGGCGATCCTTGAGCTTCTTGTTGCCGTTGAACACGACCTGATTGATGATCAGGTTTTCGTCCACGGTGACCACAAGGGTGCTGCCTCGACGGGTAATCTGAACGTCACTGAACAGCCCCGTCGCAAAAAGGCGCTTGATGGACGCGTCAATATCCGAATTATCGAAACTCTTGCCAGGCTCGATCGTAATGTTTCCGCGCACCGTATTGGCGTCCACGCGCGCATTACCACGAACTTCGATGACACTTACAACAGCCGCATTTGCCGTTACTGTCGATGCGATAACGGCAGCCCCCACGCTACCGACCGCCATAAGCGTTGCAAGTGCGAGCGCACGAACAGCGCCTAGTACTCTAGAACCGGCCTTCATTGGCATTTTTACCCTTAATCTCAGCGTCCCCACGAGCGGACAGAACACGATTCTGTCTCCCCGCCGTTTTACAATGTTTTCAGCTACAAGCAAGTGATTGAGTTAATTTCTGTTTACTTGCCCTCCATTCGTTGCCGATAAGCAACTACCGCGGTGAGTTTATGGATAACAAACAGTTATCCCGACAATACACCGACTGAACGTACTCCAGATATCCACAGAACCGACTCCGGATCGTCACACTCGGTTTCAGAACCCTATTTCTGTCAGCTAGGTGACGTCATTCCAAGTCGCGTAAATCATCAACATTAGTAACAGAGAGAGACCAATCTTGAAAGCAAACTCCTGACCTCTTTCCCCTACCGGTTTGCCGCGCAAAAATTCGATCAGATAAAACAGGAGATGGCCGCCATCGAGTATCGGAATCGGAAGCAAATTCAGAAAGCCTATCGAGACCGATATGAAGGCTATGAACGTGATAGTGGAGACAAGTCCGACGGAAACCATCTGACCGCTGATCTTGGCAATGCCGATAGGACCGCTGATCTGATCCGGCTTGGCTCTGCCGATGATGATGTTCTTGAAGTACTGAACCGTTTGGCTGACGATGAAAAAAGACTGCCCTACGCCTTCAGCCAGCGCTTCAAGCGGCCCCATCTTCTCGTATCTGAACGTATCCTCGTTTGCAGACGCGACGACGCCGATTTGTCCGACTTCGATCATGTCTCCAAAACCGTTGTCGACTTCCGCCCGTTTCGGAACGAGTACGAAATCCTTGTTTCGGCCGTCGCGTTCGACAATCAGTCGCAATTCAACGCCGGGCCTCGTCGAAACGTAGATGCGCAGGTCGTCAAAGGAGTCGATGGTTCTACCGTCTATCTCCAGAATACGGTCGCCAGGCTCAAGACCGGCTTCGGCGGCGGCGCTTGCCGGCTGGACAGACGCCACGACGGGATCCAGCACGGCTTTTCCGAAATAGCTGTAAACCGCCGTAAAGATAACAATGGCAAGTAAGAAGTTTGCGATCGGACCCGCTGCCACTGTCGCCGCGCGACGTCCGAGAGACGCGCCCTGGAAAGTTTGAGACTGTTCCGCCTGGCTCATTTCCGCAATCTTGTCTTCGTCGGGGAAGCTGGCGGCGTTCTCGTCGCCAAAAAACTTAACATAGCCACCGAGTGGAATGG
Source organism: Flavimaribacter sediminis (assembly GCF_019492055.1). GTDB lineage: Bacteria > Pseudomonadota > Alphaproteobacteria > Rhizobiales > Rhizobiaceae > Flavimaribacter > Flavimaribacter sediminis. Next base: position 154,840 of record NZ_JAICBX010000006.1, read on the forward strand.
CAGACAGCTTCCAACGCGTGCCGTTTCTGTCAGTGAACCCGGCGAGCTCCCTGCCGAAGCCGATTGAGAAGGTGACGATCCGAATTCCGCACCACCTGCCGACGAGATAGTGGCCCATCTCGTGCACGAACACCACGATGGTCAGTACGATGATGAAAGGCAGAACCGTGCCGACAATGATGCTGTAGATATTCCCAAGTACGTCCATAAATGTTCCCTGCGGCTCTGTCGCCGCCCAGAGTTTTCTCGCTCCTAGACCGATATCACCCGATCCGCGTCAGATCGAGCCCCGTCCAGGTTATGCTGAGCAAATAGGCCGCGACCACCGCGAAGACCAGACTGTCCACCCGATCCATGACGCCGCCGTGGCCAGGAATAAGATCGCTTGAATCCTTGACGTCAAAATGGCGCTTCAAGCCGGATTCGAACAAATCGCCGATCTGCCCGACAATCGAAAGGGCGCCACAAAGAAATGCGAGCAGACGAATTTCCGGCGCCCCCAATATCCAGCCTGCAACAATGCCGCAGACGACGCCGCCGGCGAGACCGCTGAGAAAACCCGACCATGTCTTCTTGGGCGAGATTCGCGGCGCAAGTTTCGGACCGCCGATACTCCTCCCTCCGAAAAACGCAAAAACGTCGGTCGCCCAGATAACGGCGAACACAATGATAATGGCCATCCATCCGGTAGGCTCGCTCCCGCGCAACGCGGTAAACGCGATTCCGAAAAATCCGGCGTATAGCAAACCGAGCGGCGCATAGAGATCATGTCCCTCTATCCTGCGCAGCACGGCGAGGATAATCGCGCCTGCTGTACAGCAGGCCAGCGCGATCAGCGGCATGGTGATCATGATGGCGACAGCAGTCGCCAACATTGTCACGCCGCCAACAAGGCGATCTGTGGCGCTCAGATGTTTCTTTTCGACGATGCGAAACCATTCATAGAACAGCAGCAACATGATCGTCACCGCCAGAAAGCGGAACGGAACGCCGCCAATCCAGGTCAGCGCCAGCACAAGCACTCCGAGGATCAAAGCGGAAACTGTCCGGACGAGAACCTCGTTCTGCATCAAGTCGCCGCCGCAGCGGCCCGATCCGTCGTGGCGCCGAAACGGCGATCGCGGCATGCGTATTCTTTCAGCGCCTTGCGGAATTCCTCTTCGTCGAAATCCGGCCAGAGACACGGCAGAAAGATGAATTCAGAATAGGCCGACTGCCAGAGCAGGAAATTCGAGATTCTCATCTCGCCGCTCGTGCGGATGATCAGATCCGGATCGGGGATGTCCGCCGTATCGAGACAATCAGAAATCGTCTGCTCGGTGATTCTGGCCGGGTCCACAAGCCCCTGGGCGACTTTCTGGGCGATCGTCCTGGTCGCGCGCGTGACGTCGTCGCGACCACCATAATTGAAAGCGATAACCAGATTGAGAGCCGTATTTTCGCGGGTCAGATCCTCGGCTTCGGTCAGCAACGCCAATATGTCGGCTGAAAGACCACGCCGGTCACCGATGACATGGACGCGCACATTCTCATTATGCAGTTCAGCCAGATCGCGTCGAACAAAAAACTTCAGCAATCCCATCAGGTCGCTGACTTCCTGCTGAGGCCTGTTCCAGTTTTCGGAGGAGAATGCGAAGAGAGTCAGGTATTTGACGCCGTTTTCTCCAGCAGCCTTCACGGCGTTGCGGACGGCTTCGACACCCTTGCGGTGCCCGATGGCGCGCGGTTGGCCGCGCCTTTCGGCCCAGCGCCCGTTTCCATCCATGATGATTGCCACATGTTGAGGCTTGTTCAATATGTCGCTCCAAAAACCCCGTGTCGAGTTGCCGAAACTCGCAGTGTCAGACCTGCATTATCTCAGTTTCCTTGTCGGTCAGCAGGCTGTCGATCTGGGATATCATGTCGTCGGTCAATTTCTGCACGGTTTCAGCCTGGTCATGGCTTTCGTCCTTGCTGATATCGCCGTCCTTTTCGGCTTTTTTCAGGTCGTCCATCCCGTCTCGCCTTACATGGCGAACTGCAACGCGCGCATTCTCGGCGTAATTATGGGCCACCTTGACGAGTTCCTTGCGGCGTTCCTCGTTGAGTTCCGGCAAGGGAATGCGCAAATTGACGCCATCGGTAATCGGATTCAACCCCAGATTGGACTCTCTGATGGCTTTTTCAACAGCCGACACCATCGACTTGTCCCAGATCGAAACCGAGATCATGCGCGGTTCCGGAACGGAGATATTGGCGAGTTGGTTGAGAGGCATTCTCGATCCATAGGCCTCGACCGTCACCGGATCGAGAACGTTCGCCGATGCGCGTCCCGTGCGAAGCGCTGCAATATCACTCTTGAATGCGGTAATCGCGCCTTCCATCCGCCGCTTCAAATCAACAAAATCAGCACCGTCGCTCATGCGGGTTTGCTCCCTGTTCTAATGGTCTTTTGATCGTTTCGCCGAATTACTACTTTTCTGTTGAAGTAATTCACTCCGTACTATTCATCGCAACCGATACAATAGCAGAACGCAACATCGCCCTCACCAGCTTGTTATACGTAGCATCTTTACGCATCCTTTACGATAGTCGCTGTTCCGCCTCCACCGAGAATTGCGGCAAGTTGTCCTTTTTCGTGAATCGAGAATACGATTATCGGAATTGAGTTCTCTCTGGCAAGCGCTACGGCGGCCACGTCCATTACGGCCAAACCCTTGTCCAGTATTTCATCATGCGTCAGTTCATCATAACGCTCGGCGTCCGGAAATTGTTTCGGATCCGCCGAATAGATGCCATCGACCTGGGTCGCCTTGAAAATCGCCTGTGCGCCTAACTCCGCGGCGCGCAGGGCCGCAGCTGAATCCGTCGTGAAAAACGGATTGCCAGTGCCGCCGGCGAAGATGACGACACGTCCCTTTTCGAGATGGTGCAAAGCCGCGCGCTGGGAAAAACTCTGGCATATTTCCGGCATGGCGATTGCGGAAAGCACTTCCGTGTTTATCCCGAGTTTGCGCAGCGATGTCGCCAGCGCAAGCGCGTTGATGACAGTGGCCAGCATTCCCATGTGGTCGCCGGTCACACGATCGCCGCCCTTCGATGCAACCGCTACTCCGCGAAAAATGTTGCCCCCGCCGACGACGACGCCGACCTGAACCCCCATTGCCCGCGCTTCGGCGATATCGGCGGCAATGCGGTCGGCCACCGTTACGTCGATCCCGAAACCCTGCTTTCCCATCAGGGCCTCTCCTGAGGCTTTCAGAAGGATTTTTTTGTAAACGGGAGCGTTGGGCATCTGGCGTTCCATGTGCGGTTTGCAGAGCCGGATACACGAAGGGCGCCGCGATGTCACGCGGCGCCCTTTCGAATTTCTCAATTTTGTTTCACCCGGAAAGCCCGGGCGCAGACTGGTTGAAATCAGCCCTGCGCGGCGGCGGCGACTTCGGCTGCAAAATCGCTTTCTTCCTTTTCCACGCCCTCGCCCAACTGGAACCGCACAAATCCGGCAACCTCAACCGGCGCACCGGCCTTGCCTTCCGCTTCTTTCAGCGCTTCGGCGACGGTCTGGTCAGGATTCATGACGAAGCTCTGCGACACGAGAGCAACTTCCTCGAAGAACTTGCGCATGCGTCCCTCGACCATCTTTTCCACAATGTTCTCAGGCTTACCGGATTCGCGAGCCTGCTCCATGAAGATAGAGCGTTCGCGTTCGGCGACTTCGGCGTCGACGTCGGCCGAAGTCACGGCGAGCGGGTTGGACGCAGCCACATGCATTGCAATCTGCTTGCCCAGGGATTCCAGAGCAGAGGCGTCGCCGGTCGACTTCAAGGCGACAATAACGCCCAATTTGCCAAGACCATCGGCCACGGAGTTGTGGATATAATTGGCGACGATCCCCTGCTCCACGCTCAACATCGCCGTACGACGCAGATTGAGGTTTTCACCGATTGTTGCGACTGCATCGGTAATCGTCTCTTCCACCGACTTGCCGGTCGCCGGATAGACCGCCGACTTGACGGAAGCCAGTTCGCCGTCCGTTCCAAGGGCCACGTCCGCGACGCCGCTTACGAGTTTCTGGAATTCGTCATTGCGCGCGACGAAGTCGGTTTCCGAATTGACCTCGACGACAACCGCGCGGGCGCCGTCCGCGGCGATGCCGATAAGGCCTTCCGCAGCCGTACGGCCAGACTTCTTGTCGGCCTTGGCGATGCCCTTGGCGCGCAGCCAGTCGACAGCAGCTTCCATGTCGCCGCCTGTTTCAGTCAGGGCTTTTTTACAATCCATCATGCCTGCGCCTGTCTTTTCGCGCAGTTCTTTAACCTGAGAAGCTGTAATGCTCATCCTAGCCTCTTGATATATTTGCGTGACACACCCGCCATCGGGCGCGCACGGTATTGCTCTCTGTTATGATTCGTGTGTCAGCCGAATGAAAAAGTTCATCCGGCTGGCAAGACCTAGCTCGCGGGCGTCTCTTCAGTTGAAGCCGCAGCCGCCTCGGATGATTCCGCAGGCGCCTCTTCGGCAACGGCTTCTTCGACAACTTCTTCTACCGGCGCTTCCTCTGCGGCTCCGACATCAACGCCGGAGGCGCCCTGCTGGCGCGCGATGCCGTCGATGGCGGCGCGAGCGATCAGATCGCAGTAAAGCGAAATGGCCCTTGAGGCGTCATCGTTTCCGGGAATCGGGAACTCGACCGTGTCGGGATCGCAGTTGGAGTCGACGATTGCGACGACGGGAATTCCAAGCCGCTTGGCTTCCTGGATAGCGATCGACTCCTTGTTGGTGTCGACGATGAACATCAGATCCGGCGTTCCACCCATGTCGCGAATGCCGCCAAGAGCCCGTTCAAGTTTGTCCCGTTCGCGCTCGAGATTAAGACGCTCCTTCTTCGTGAAGCCTTGCGCTTCAGCAGCCAGGAGTTCGTCAAGCTTGCGAAGACGCTGGATCGAATGGGAAATCGTCTTCCAGTTGGTCATCATGCCGCCAAGCCAGCGCGAGTTGACGTAATACTGCGCGGAGCGCTTGGCAGCATCGGCGACGACTTCGGAAGCCTGTCGCTTGGTGCCTACGAACAGAACGCGGCCGCCGCCGGCGACAGTGTCGCTGACGATCTGGAGCGCCTGCTCAAGCATCGGAACAGTCTGGCTCAAATCGATGATGTGGATGTTGTTTCGCTCACCAAAAATGTACTGTTTCATCTTCGGGTTCCAGCGGTGAGTCTGGTGGCCGAAGTGCACGCCTGCTTCAAGAAGCTGGCGCATGCTGAAATCTGGCAATGCCATGCCTTTTCTCCTTTCCGGTTATACCTCCGTGGCGCTACAGCAGGCCTGTTCGACCCGCCACCGGCGGAAACGCCCGGATTTCTCCCGGACAATCCCATGCTCCACGTGTGGAATGGGCGGCTCATTACATCGTAAGATCAGGAATTGCAACCCTGTCCAACAGACCGCCTTTTGGCGACCTGTTACACAGGATTAGTGGTTTGGCGTAAAACCGAGGATCAATTTCGCAAGATCGGGTTCGTCCACGCGCTTGGCCGCCCCGCTGACAGAGAACCAGCGCCGTACGCGTTGCTTGCATTCCGGGTAGGACTTCTGGAGCTTTGTAACTTCCAGCGGATAGACCTCGACTTCGCATTCGATGGCCGTGTTCTTGTCGAAAACTTTGTCGTAGCAATAATAGCCGATAGGTTTTCCGTCGGTTTTCCCGATGACGCCAGCCTCTTCCCAGGCTTCACAGGCCGCAGAGCCTTCGCCATCCTGCTTCTTTACCGGCCACCCCTTCGGCATGACCCAACGTCCGGTGTCCCGGCTTGTCACCAACAGAACCTTCAAGCCGCTCTTTTTCACGCGGTAGCAAAGCGCCGCATACTGATGCGGCCTTGTATCGCTAATTTTGAACTGTTTAGTCACTGTATCCAGGTTTCGGTGCTGTATTCCAATAGATCGCGTCTGCCGCTAATCACGCAAATCGGGAGATTAACTGTTATTAACGCTTACTGTGGAAGTTGGTTCCGTGATGATTCCCACACAATAATAACATGAAACCAGTAAGCGATAAGCGGTAGACTTGCGTTATTTGCAACTTTCACTGTCGAACACCTCTAGCAAAGTCAATTTGCCTTTGAGTGTGAACTCGCCATAGTCCATCACGAGATCGCGTGTGACGCCATTCTCGTGAAGCTTGAACGATATGCGATAGATCGGTACGCCATCACCTTGTTCAGACTCATCGAAATAGGCGACGGACACAGGCCATACCGGATCATCCTTGAGCGAACCGATGGCGTCCGCCTCATCGTCGTCCTCGATCAGACGCGGCGATCCGACAATATTGGAGGTCAGCATGATTTCCCTGCCCTCTTCGGTGCCGTCATAAAGGCGTGACTGGAAAAATTTTTCACCGGCCTTGGCCTTTTCGATCAAGGTGATCATCTGCGCAGTCGGAAACTCCGAAGCCGCCAGCGTCAGATCATCCGGTTCGGGAAGCTTCAGCCGGACCGAGGTGGCGTCTCCTTCCAGCGCTGCATTTCCCGAAACTTCCTTGTCGAGCTTGTCGTTGACGTATGTCCGCGTCATGAAACTGAATGTGGCGTTCTCGATGTCCTCATAGGTTTGGGTCTGCTGGTCGGTCACCCGAACAGACGCGCCCGTATCCAGTTGCGACACGAAACGAAAATCGACAGTGTAACCCTCGCACGGCGAGCCGCCGAACTCGTAGACCATGCGACCGAACATCGATTCAATGCGAGACCTTTCCGATACGTCCGCAAGTTCTATGTCATAAACAGCCCGATGAGGCGCCAGTCCTTCGGTAACGCCCGCCAAGGCGACGCCGCTTTGCTGGATGATTGCGAAAACAGAAAAGGCTGCTATCAGTCGCACTATTAAATTCCTTCCCGAACAACGGGCGCTACAGGATCGCACATCGCCGTTACGCCTATCTGTTCCTATCAGCTTGCGCCGCCACGTTCCAATCCCTTTCAACCGGAGACATCAATGAACCAGACGATCACCGAGAGACTCGCCGAAAAGGGCCTTGCGCTTCCAGAGGTCGCCTCGCCTGCCGCCAACTATGTCCCTTATGTCATCAGTCAATCGATGCTCTATATTTCCGGCCAGCTTCCGCTCGTCAACGGGTCGCTTCAGGTCGCCGGCAAACTTGGAGACAATGTTGATCTGGACTCCGGGGTGAAGGCTGCTGAAATTTGCGCGTTGAACATACTCGGATGCGCGAACGCTGCGCTCGAAGGCGCGATGGAGCGCATCACGAGGGTCGTGAAAATTCAGGGTTTCGTCGCATCGACGCCTGATTTCGTCGAACAGCATCTGGTGATCAACGGAGCTTCGAACTTTCTGGTGGAAATACTTGGGGAGAGAGGTCGTCACTCCCGCGCCGCCGTGGGCATGTCGGCCCTGCCGATGAACGCCGCCGTCGAGGTCGACTGTCTGATAGAAATCGTCTGACAATGTCGACGCTTGCCTGGATGACGGCGAGGCCGATCGCGCATCGCGGCCTCCACGACATGAACTCATGCGTCTGGGAAAACACATCGACAGCCTTCGATCGCGCGATCGCCTCCGGATACAATATCGAGTGCGACCTCCAGATCACTTCGGACAACATGCCGGTGGTTTTTCACGATTATAAAACGGATCGGCTGTGCAACGTCGAAGGCGTCGTGAAGGAGATGACAGCCGCGGAACTCAAAAAGCTGACAATCGGCTCGTCCGGAGAACATCCGCAAACGCTGAAGGATATGCTCCGTCAGGTCGATGATCGCACGGGCCTGGTGATCGAGCTCAAGCCTCAGTCAGACTGCCTCACCACAGTGTTTGCGACTGCAGTGCTCGAAGATTTGAACGAATATATCGGGCGCGTCGCCTTGATGTCCTTCGATGCGAATCTTATCCTTGAGTTGATCAGACTTGGATCGCCCTGGCCGGTGGGATTGACCGCGGAAGCGCACAGCGATTACGGGCTTCACCTTGACGAGGATATTTTGGACAGCGGTGTTCGTTTCGTTTCCTTCCATGTCGCTGATCTTCCGCATACGTTTGTCGATCATGCGAAAGCCAGGGGATTGCCGGTGATTACCTGGACGGTCAGGACCGAACAGCAACTGGAACTGACCTACCGTCACGCGGACCAGATTACCTTCGAAGGATTTGATCCCGATATGCAACACTCGCGAGAACAGCGCGCTTCAGGATGACGCAGGACCATTCGGATTGCAGGGGAGATAGCGGGAGGAACAGTGAGGAAGAAGCGACATTCCGTATTCGGGTGGTCGATTCCTTTTCGGACATCGATGAAAACGCCTGGCAGGGACTGGCGGGCGCAGCGCGAGGGGCGGAAGGCTACAACCCCTTCGTCTCCTACGCTTTTCTGAGCGCATTGGAAGACAGTGGATGCGCGACCGCCGAGACTGGATGGCTTGGCCAGCATCTGCTTCTGGAGACCGAAGACGGCGGGCTGCACGGCGCCCTGCCCTGTTACCTGAAGAGCCACAGCCAAGGCGAGTATGTTTTCGATCATGGCTGGGCCGACGCATTCGAGCGAGCCGGCGGGCGCTACTATCCGAAACTGCAGGCTGCGACGCCCTTTACTCCCGCCACGGGTCCACGACTGCTGACAACTGTTTCAGATCGCAGTCCTGCGATAATGGAGGCTTTGGCGGCCGGACTTAAACAGCTGGCGGAAAGGCTTGGCGTTTCCTCGGCTCACGCCACATTCGTGCCAGACGCCGAAATGCAGGTTTTCATGGCGCAGGACTATCTGCACAGGACCGATCAGCAATTCCATTTCCACAACCAACACTACGCGCAATACGCCGATTTCCTTGAGTCCTTGGCGTCGAGAAAACGCAAAACCCTGAAGAAAGAGCGAAAGACCGCGCTTGAAAACGGAATATCCATCGAGTGGCTTACCGGGAGAGACCTGACCGAGGACGTGTGGGACCGGTTCTATGAATTCTACATGGACACAGGATCACGCAAATGGGGCCGCCCTTATCTCAACCGTCAATTCTACTCGCTCATCGGCGAGCGCATGCCGGACGATGTCCTGCTTGTGATGGCGAAACGTGAAGGGCGATACATTGCCGGCGCGATCAACTTCATCGGCTCGAATACGCTGTTCGGGCGGCATTGGGGCTGTATAGAAGACCACCGGTTCCTGCATTTCGAGGTTTGCTATCACCAGGCGATCGATTTCGCTATCGCCAACAAGCTGGCGACGGTGGAAGCCGGCGCGCAGGGAGAACACAAGCTGGCCCGCGGATACATGCCTGTCACGACACATTCCGCCCACCATATTTGCCATCCGGGTCTCAGGCGCGCCGTCGACGACTACCTCTCGGGCGAGCGGCGGGAAGTCGACCACATGTCACGGATACTCAAGGACCACGGCCCTTTCCGGAAGGGCTGACGCTTCGAAAAAACAGGCGAGCGCATCACCGTGCAGGCTAAATGCTATTGCGCGTCGCCTTGACACACCTGTATTGCGCGCAGCCTGATCTTCAGGCTGTCGCCATCGGGATTTGCTTCTTCGAGCAGTTTTCTTGCTTCATGGAAACAAGCGTCGAATTCCGTCGAACGCCATAGTATGGACGCTGCAACCAGCAGCAACCCGACAAAAATTGCAATAGCTGTAAATTCGTTCGATCGCATGAAACTACCTTCTTGGATTTTGTCAGATGCTCGGCGCACAAGTGATTCATTCGCCCCGATAAAGCATTCGAAACAGTCATTGTAAAGCATGGGGCAAACAGGAAAAATACTCTTCAACGAGCCTCCACAGCATCCAGGATTCTCTTGAGCGTTTCATTCTGTTGCTGCTGGGTCACTTCTATGCCGCGTAGTCGCTCCCGCACATCGCCCGCGCGCTCCTCGGACCGTGTCAAACGGTCGGCGTTTTCGGCGATATCAACGGCGTGTGTCGCCACTGCCTGTTCGACAATGGTCACCCGTTCACCAAGCCCGAACCACATGCTCAGGCCCCCGATGATCATCCCGAGAATGGTGATGATGTTGCCGACGGACAGGCGCCAATCGATGAACCGGCGCGCGTTGCCATTGATATCGTTGTTCGCCATCACGTCGCCCCTGTTGTCTTCTCTTTCGTGCGCTGGCCGACATAGTAACCGACAACGCCGGCCCAGGCTGTCATGACCGGCACGACAATCCCGATCAGCGGCAGGACGGAAGCGTCCACGGAGATCCGCGACAGCAGCATGACGCACACGGTCACAACAATAATCAGACAACCAACAGGAAACAGAAAGCCGTTGATCGGCCGCCAGACCCTCGTCAGAAGATCGGCGCTATTCCGGTCGCCATTCGCAAGTTCGATATAGGCCATGTGGGCTTCCGCGCCGGCGCGAGCAATAGCCGCGTAATTCGTCTCGATCGTCCGCACCGTCTGTGTGAAAACCTCCGGATCGGCCTTGTAGGCCTCCTCGATCGCCTGTGGTGTGGCGTCCGCGCCGAGCCTCTCGGCCACGACCTCGATGACGTCGCCGGCGATCGCGCCGCCCTTGCCGCCCTTTGATTTCAGGATGCCTGCCAGGATCGGCGCGCCGACGCTGAGCAGGATTGAAACAAGCGCGCCCATTATGCCGTCACCTTTCGATAGGCCTCGACCCGTGCGTTTGCGGCCCGCGACTGGACGATCAGCACGATCGCGACCAGCACTGCGGCCGCAGCCACGCCGCCGACGATCCAGCTTGTCAGAATATCGAATCCGGTCGAATCAATCGCGACCCCGCCGCCGGTCAGCGAACCGCCCGCGCCGCTCGCTGCGGCCGCTTTCTGCTTGAAGGCCGCCTCATTGGCGCCGTCAGACATCTCCCGTCTGGCGATCTCTTCGACCCTCTGCGCCGTGCGCTGCTTCGCCTTTTCCCCAACGCCCTTCGTCATCGCCTGGGCCGCCATGGCGACGGCCTTGACCTCGATATCGGCGACACGGTTCGACCACCCCTTGCCGAAGGTCTTCCAGATCTTCAGGCTCTGCATGAAGGAAAGCCGCTTGCGGCAGATCGCGCGCACCGTCACCGTATGATCCGACGAGCCGACGCTTGCCTTCAGCCATTTCAGCCCGCGCGACACGCCCGAGTTGACCGCCGCGTCATAGACAGCGAGATCGACGCCCGGAACCAGATTGTAATTTACAGCCGTCGGATGCCAGTATTCGTCGCAATAGAGCCGCAGCGCCTCGGAATAGGTGATCTGCCGCACCGGCTTGACCGCCAACTTCCGCTTTTCAAGCCAGGCCTTATAGGTCGCCTCGGTCACGCCATACATGGTCTTGCCACCCCGATCGTCCGCATGGTTAGACCATCCGCCCTCCCACTTGGCCGTGATTGCATGGCACGCGTCAAAGCGATCGATTCCGATAGAAATCGTCATGGGGAACCTCGATTGTTTTGATTTAGGGATTTGGGAGCAGGCCGCGTCGGAATCTTGACGTTACGATATGCGTCGACAATTAACGGACTGCACCAAACACCAAATTACTTCCGAAATCGCTTGATTTATATTTTTTCGTCGAATGTTTTTGGTTAAATTACTTGAATTACTGCTTTTCTTATATTGAATTACATCAATAACTCATTCTTACCAATAACCTGCCGATATCATTTCACGGCCGCAGATTTCTTTGAACTTAGTTTGCTCGTCTTCAGTCCATCCAGTATCGCCCAAACTTGGTTCTGTGCGGGGCACATAATTAAGCTTGGAACTTTTACTGGTCGTAGAGAAAAAATCTTCGACTACAGACCTATCGATGTCACTACCGTAACCCTCTAGGAAAGAGGTAATTTGGGAATGAACATTAAACGGATTTTCAGCTAGTTCTTCCATCGTCAATGAAAGAGTACGATCTTTAATCACCGGGTAGACCACGTCAAAGGCGGAGATCACCTGGGACCAAGTCTTGCAGGCACTTTCGAATGAACGCCCCTCGTCCTTGCGTAGAAGAGATTCCACATTGCCGATTCCACTTCTTGTGAGATGTATGAACCTCGCGGTTTCATCGAATTTGGCAATCTGTTTGCAAGCATTTACCATCTCAAATCCAGGCGTTTTGTCGTAAGCAATCTGCGGCCAATCTAAATAATCAAGATATGTCGACTTGTAGGCATGGTAGGACATTCTGAGGAGACGGTCGGCACCGACCTTGTTCAGTGAATAGGCGTTTCTAGGGATGGTACGTTGTATCTCGGACACCCCAACTTCCAAGTGATGCATCAGCCTGAAAATATGACTCTCCGCATGTCCAGGAATTCCGAGTATTTCTCTGAAATAGGACGCGACTTTGGTTGTGCCGGAACGCTGAGCACCAATGATAAAAACAATCAAAATTCACACCGCATTTGCTACTTTAAGACGGACTAAGAATGCAATTATTTGATGCATTATTGTACGCAGATCAACCCACCATCAAAGGCAAACTGTACCCTTCACCGTCACGGCCACCGTCGCCGGCTCAACAAACTCTCCGGTCTCGTCGAGAAACTGCACGCGCGCCATCCAGACTGACTTGTCACGGATGACCGGAATGACGATCCCCGGATAGGATGACGGCGTCGCCTCCACGACGACCTGAAAAGCCGTGCTCGCCATCTGTCGATTGAAGGTGATCGAGAAGTCCGTGTCGCTGTTGCGCGTGATGCTGTTGATGTTCGTCCCGGTCTCGATCGTGGGATCCGCGCCGGTGTTCGTCGTGAAGGCAACATAGGCCTCCGTCTTGCCAACGCCCTGATCTCCGAACACCGAGACGATGTTCTGTGTCTGGTTGGAGTCGGCGATCAGGCTGGAGGTGTCGCCGTCAAACTCTTTCGAGATCCGGTGGTCGGGGCTGGACGAACGAAACACATTGCCGGTCGCAAACAGCGAGGAGCCTGTCGAGAGCAGAACACATCCGCCCGTATCGTCGTCATGATAGCTCGAGGCGTTGGTGAGGGAGTGGTTCAACACGTTTCTCACCCCGTCGAAATGATAGCCATAGAGCGAAAACGAGTCGGCGTAGCATTCCGAAACAATGTTGTTGTCGCCCACCAGGCGAAACGCCGTTTCCATCGTGCCCGTGGTCGGCACGTAGCTCCACGGATGCACCCGGGAAATCATCGAACCATAGATCTGCCCCTGAACGCCGGTCTTGCAGCCGAGGATCACCACGTCGGAAATCAGCGCGTCCGAGTTCGACCCGGTGAGGTCAAAGTAGATGCCGCGCGGTGAAGTGCCGGAGACGTCGAAATTGTTGTCGGCCGAGCGCTCCAGCAGGCCATCGTGAATGCGCGCCTCATAGTTGTTAGCGTTTTGTCCCTCAGTGCCAAGATGGATGTAATTGACGTCGCAATCGGTGAAATGGAAGTCGGCGATTTCCACCGCCTCGTATTCCTTGAGAAAGAGCACACGCTCCGCCAGATAGTTTGCGTCCAGCTTGCCGCCGCGGAAACGGACGCGCTTGATGCGGTTCGACGCCCCCGTGGCGACGTTCAGCATCGCAAACATCGCGGCCTTGGCCCTGACAACGCATCCGGCCTGCAGCTCGAACGACACACCAGGCAGCCATTCGAGCTGCGAAGCAATCGCGTACTTGCCGGGCAAACCATGCACGGTCGCGCCATCATCAAACGCGGCCGCATAGTCAATCGCCGCCTGCATGGCCGCGCTGCAGTCGGTCGCATTGTCCGCCACGGCGCCGAAATGGTCGAAGGTGATGAACTCGTCGGCGGGAATCCAGAGCCGGCCGTCCGCAGTCGTCAGCGCCGGCGTAGCCGCGCTCGCGTCTTCCACATAGCGCAGCGCGCGGCCGTTGTGGGCCACCAGCAATATCTGCGTGAAGTCGGAGATCGCCGTCGCCTCGGCGAGCTCACGGCTGGCGAAGAACTTCACCGCGATCGAGGAGGCGTGCGCAGCCGCCTCAACAGAGGCCGCCAGCGCCACATCGGCGCCTTCGGAAGCGATCGCCGCATTTGCTTCCGCATTCTCGATATCAAGGGCCGTTGGACCATTTTCCAGGTCCGCGGCGTATCCATCCCATCGCAACAGCGCTTTCGCCTCCGGCTCCGGCAGAACAACATCCGTGTTTCCGGAGCTTGCCTTCACCCTTGGCGCGCGGCGGATGCGACCGTCCAGCGTCTGCAGCGCCCGCGCGAACCGGTCGAACTGGCTCTCGAACGCCTGCGCGCGGAACGTGCCGATATCGGAGACTTCCGTCGCCTGTGTCAGCGGTTCGTCCCGGATGATGGTAACCGTGTCCGTCGCAAGAGGCGCTTCCAGAAATGTCACCACGCCGCTTGAAGTTCCCTCGCCGGCCACCGTGTAGTCGACGGCGATGGTCTGCAGGCCCTCCAGACCGTCCTTATCCGTCAGATAGACTGAAAGGTGGCTCTCCTGCTCGAAGAAATACGGAAAGGAGAAGGCAGTCGTCGCGCCGTCGCCGGAATAGCGGATACGGCTTTCCGTAGTCGAAATGGTCATCTTTGTCCTCGATCGCGCACATGGAGACAACCGGCCCCCCGGAAGAGCGCCGAACTGCCTCGTTTGTCCTGTGGAATGAAAAGATCAGCCGAAGCAGATCATCCGAGTGGAGAGTGTAAAGGAGCGGGAGAGAACGTTATTCTTCCGTTTCCTCGCATTGGATCTCGTAGCCGCGACCGTTCCAGTGGATTTCGCAAGTCTCGGTCTCGGCGGCTTCCTGGTCGGGCTCGCCGCCGCAGGCCTTCGGCAAAACGACGAACACGAGGAAAGCAAGGAACGCGGCAATCGTCGCCTGCTGGAACCCGCTACCGAGCATGTCTGGCCTCTCGTTTCAGTCGTTGTTGCAATTCAACTCGTATCCGATTCGATTATCGCATTGGCGGCGTGAATATTTCGTTGCTCCGCTTTGGAGCGCCGCGCGATATGGTCGATTGCCTCATGCGGCGTGTATCCACGATCAGTCAGGTCCACAAAGCGGTCGAGTTCGGCGCGCCAGGCGGCTGTCGAGAAATTCCTGTCGAATTCCCCCGGCGCCGTGCTCAATAGACCCTTGGCCCGGCTCATCGCGTCTGCGCGCAGTTCGCGATCTTCGCTGTCCATCCCGATTTCCAGGCCAATCCTCACCCGCGCGGGCAGGTAACCCGTCGCCTGCAGGAAGGAGAGTTCGGCGCGTCGCAGGTTTTCAGGTTTCAGGCGACTTTCCATTTCGGCCCAGACCTGATCCGCGACCTCGGCCTGACGCGGATCTTTCCCATCCGTCGCCGCGTGCGCCATTGATAAGGCCTCACGGAATTCGCGGCTACGCGCCTGACTTTCAAATCGCTTGCTCAGTCTGGCGTCGAGCCGCGCCCGATCAGCGGGCGTCAGGTCTTCCAAAGCAACGTCAGACCCGCTCGCAAGGTCGCCGCGATCAATCGCGCTTTCGATACGCCGCGCGTTTTCGGTCCTCTTGTCGAATTGCGCGATATCCTTTAGGGCCTTGCGACGCGCAACGAGACCCCTCGCCCTTGCCTCCTCCCGCAGTCGCCCCGTGAAGCCGAGGAAAGCAACGCGAGAGTTGGGCTCGCCCGCAATCACGCCCGTTCCATCCTCCATCTCGTTGGCGAGCGCCGCCTCGAAAAGGTCACCCTGTTCTTTTTCCGGCGCGCGAAATGAACCGGTGACGCCGGAGGCGTCGATCTCGGCAGCGGACGCCGCTTGCCCGGCGCCGGCCTCCAGCAGGCGCGCTTTTTCACCTGTCCTGTCGGCGACAATACCCAGGCCATTTTCAAATACGACGATATCTCCCCTGTCGCGGCGTCCAGCAGGTCTGGCGAATGCGCGCAGGCTGTCGCTGTACGCGCTCACGCCTTCAGGAGAAGCACCAAGCCATCCTTGGGCGAAGGCCGTCGCCTTTGCGCCTTCGTCAAAGTTCATTCTGGCGGAGAACATCTTTCTGAACATCTGATCGAAGACACCGGAAACAAACGCGTCGCCCTCTGAAACAGACTTGGCAAGGATCTGGCTTTTCAGGTTTTTCCTGCCGTCGCCTTTAAAAAGTTGCTGTCGCGAGACTCCCAGCAATTCGCCCACCTCGTCGGGACGATGGTCGACATAATTGTCGACCAGGGCTGTCGCGAGGCGCTGGCGGATCTTCCCGCCCAGCGCTTCTTTTGTCTGATCCGGCAACCCGGAAAGCGCGACCTTTTGCAAATACCCCTGCATGACGTCGTCATAGGCCGCAGGTTGTTCTCTCACGGCGGTCGCGGCCCTTTCGCCGGCGTCTGCGAGCGTCGTCAGCCTGTGGCCGCGCATGATGTCGGATTGCGCGACGGCCGCTGCATTTCGTACGGGCTCCATGGCCCGATCGGCGACAGCGGCCGCCGCCGGCTGCATATGCTCCGGCTGTTTCGCCCGCAAGGCGGACAGGCGAGGCTCGACGATGCGCTCGACGACACTTGAGTAGAAGTCGCCCGGATCGCCTTCATGCTGCCGAGCCGTCTGCGCCACGTCGACGCCGGCCTGCCCAACAGTTTCTTCCAGTTCGGTCAGGAAATCGAACCTGGCTGCTTCTTCGAGACGAAGGTCGCGAAGCTGTCCGACTACGGATTCCTCTGCGACGTCCACTCCGTCATCAGCAGCATTCTCCGCCGCTGCATCGCCAATCGTATTCTGGTCCAGATTCAACCGGATTCGGCTGATGACCGCGCCCAGTTGCTGAAGGCCTTTTCCAGCCGCGTCGTCCACCGGCGCGCGCGGCATTCCGCCCCGGTCTGTATTCAGCGAAGCGTTTGAGAAATATGTCGGTATCCTGGCCATTGTATCGTGCTAGCGCTCCGCTCAGATGGTCGCCCAGTTGGTCTTTGCAACGCCGCCGATCACGGGCGAGAGAAACCCGTAGATCGCGCTTTGCCGCACTGCGGCGGCATTCTGCTTCTGGTATCGGGCATTGGTCATAAGGTTTCGCGTGCGCGCCTCGCTTCCATAGCGGATCGCCCGTATGTCGAAAGCGGCTTCCGCAGCCGTGTCGTCGATCACAGCCGCGGCGCTGCCCGTTGGCTTCACGCCGGAGGCGGCGTAGTTGGCCACCTGGCGTCCGGCGAGCATTCTGGCTTGACGGGTGATCCTGTCGGCTTCGTAGCGCCCCCGTTCGGCTTCCATTTCCGCCTGGTTCTCGTAAAGATCGGCCTGTGTCTCATACGCATTGGCCTGCGCCCGCGACGCCGCCAGGCTGCCGAGGCCCGACAACACGCCGCCAACCAGCGGCAGCAATTGAATGCACATTACGGTTCTCCTTCTATGCCGACCATGACGCTGCGTATCGTGGCGGGGTAAGCCCTGTCCGAGCGGATGATCGTCACGCCGGAATTGCTCCAGTTGTCCTCCGCCGAAAGCTTCTTGCAGCCGGTGAACAATTCAGGCGCGGAGCCGAGATGTTCGGTGCTTTTCCTGAACAGGTATTCGAACTGTCTTGCAGCTGTGCCGGCTCGGATGTAGCCGGCCTCCAGCAGGTCGAGACTGACGGAGACTGCACGCATCCGGCGTCCCAACCCTGCGCCGTCCCGGTTGCCCGCCTGCGGCAATCGCAGTGTCTCGGCATAGCTTTCGAAACGCAGCCCGTAGGTGACTTTCAGGGCAGACGCGTCGCCCGGCAGGGTGAACGCCCCGCCGGAAATGACCGCATCGCCGATATCCACGCCGTCGGCGAACACGCCGACAGTCTCGCCTTCAAGATGCTCGGCGCCGGTAATTTCCGACGCCGCCTCCTCGAACTCCACCGTCCGGCTGCCGTCAAGAAACACCCCTTCGCCGATCGACTTGCCGTCGAACGGCATGTCCAGATATTCGACGCTGCGTTTCACCGCGCCGTCGATCGTGCGTTTCACGATCAGCCAGAGACGATCGCCGGTTTCCACCGGAACCACGCATCCGCTTTCGACCACGGCGCCCTCGTCTGCATGACCGCCGGCGACGATATGCCTTGAAACGCCGACAACCTTCTGATGGCGGTCATAGGTCGTTGCGACAAGCACGCCGTCCGTTCGCCCGCACCATATCAGGCTATCCGGCGTCTCCTGGTAGCTCAGAAAGGCGATCCCCGGTTTGAAGGCGTGATCCGACAGAACAGTCAGTTCCGGCGAAAGGTAACCATTGGCGTCGTAATTGTATGAAAACTCGTGCAGCGTGGCCTTGTGAAACCCGGCGTAGATCAGTGTGTTGGACACCGTCACCGGCGCAATGGAAGCCGATCCGGTCGTCGTCTGCTGCTTTTGGCGCACATTGCCCGGAGCCAGCGCCTCGGTGCTTGCGGCCGGTCCAAGCGTCCGCATCGAGCCGTTGGTCCCGATCACGAGATCTCCGCTCTCCTCTATGAAGGAAATGGCGTTCAACCGGCCGCCGGTCATTGAGATGGACAATCCGTCGGAGTCCTCGACAGGAACCGATTGCCCGAAATTGCCGAACTCCAGCGACTTCGAAAGCCAGACCGTTCTGGGCATCGTGTCGTTCCGACCGAATGCAAGTCTTGCCTGGTAGAAGCCCGCGCAGTGCGGCCACCCGCTTTGTTCCGACCATGCGCCAAGCGACCAGAAGACGATCGGATTGAGATCCGGCAAAGCGTGGCCGTGCAGGCGGATCCGGACGACCGTCGTGGACACGACCTCCGTGATTTCCGCCCACCTGTAACGGCTGTCGGATCCGAGCAGTCGTATGTGCCGGCCCAAGTCCGAGGACTGAAAACCGGCGTCCTGGTTGATGCCCTCGGTGGAAGACGCGGTGAGGTCAAAGGGCGTCTGATCGCTGGCCTTGTGATGAATGGCGAGTTCTGCGCTGCGCGAGTACTCGCCATCGCTTCCGCCGCCGCCGGAAAACTTCAGCTGGTAATAGGCGTATGCGGCGTCGTTCTCGAATTCATAATAGCGGGTTTCGCTTCCGCTCCACGCCGTCTCGCCGTCCCGGCTATCCAGCGTGGTCCAGTTTTCGCCATCATTCGATCCCTGGAATTCCCATTGGGTGAAATGGTCGTTGAATTTCGGTTCGTTATCGGCGGCCGTGATCCAGTAGGCGTCGGCGACTTTCCGGGCGTCATCCGCGAACTGAAACCGTATATATCCGCTCGACCCCTCGGCAAGCGCAACCTGGGCGACCTTTTCCCTGTCGAACATGCGGAAGGCGTCCGTCGATCCGTTGCTGGCGCTCGCCGCTCCATCGGATTCCGTGTTTGCCGACATCTGCGGCGTGATGTGACCCGATTTTTCAGGAGTCAGCGTCGTCGCGGTCGCGTTTTCCTCCAGGTAAGGCCCGTCCTCGAATTCGAATGCCGAAAACGACCAGTCCACCTCGCCGGCACGGATCAGCCTGTAGGGCGGATAATTGCCGTGAACCATGTAGAGAACGTCGGCGCTTTGGGCGTAGCTCACAGAGGCGACGTCGGAAACATCATACGGAGATTCGATTTCGTAGGCCTCGCCGTCAATCTGGATTTGACCGTCAAGCGCAAAGAATCGGCAGTAGCGATCACCCTGTTCAACGACATAGGCTTCCGTTTCATTGAAAGCGAACGGGAACAGGCGAGCGACGTCCGAGCTGTCCTTGATTTCCGCAACGAATACCGTTCCGGACCGGCGCCGGATGCCGCCCTGCCGCAGGACGTAGAAGTTTTCACACTTGGCGAGCCCCATGGCGTAGTGATCGGTGTCAATGCGTCCGTGCAACGCCGGCGACAACTCACCGCGCGAAAACGTCGCCTGAATGGGATAGACAGCCATTGCGCCTAACCTCGCACCGCTATCACGTCATTGGTGTCGGCGCGCTCGGTCATTCCCTGCAAACCGTCGATCCGCTGTCCGCGTTTGAGTTCCTGCTCGAAGCGGTCTGCGGCAAGTTGGGCGAAGCTCGCCTTGCCGGTAATCGCATGAGCGAGATTGGCAGCCAGAAATGCGGCGAACGCGGTTGTGGCGACAGGCGACCAGAGCCCGAGTTGGGTGACGCGCTTGATGTAGCGGCATTTGATGGGCGGCGCGGCGTCCGTCAGGATGTTCCCGTTTTCAATTTCGTGCGCAATCGTTCCGCCATTGAACAGACCCTCTTCGCGCAGCGGCAAAACACGCAGACAATCGTCCGGAAGCGGATAGCTGTAGTCCCAGCCGAAGAAGGGTGCGTCGGCGCTGGCCGCCAGTTCCGTCCGCGCAATGGCGAAGTTCCAGGGATGCGTTGCGAGAAAGGAATCCCGCAACGCTTCGAAGTTTCTCTTGAACCGGCGCGCATTCGGCTCGTCATCGTCGATGGACCCGATCGGCCCCTCGTGCAGCATGTCCAGCGCCATGTTGCACACGCCGGTTTCCGTCATCGCGGACGTCATGCTTTTTCTCCCGACACGGCGCTCGTGGAGCCGCTTCCGGACTTGCTTCCCGCAAGTGCTGGCCGGCTGTTTTCTCGGCCGATGGCGACCACTTGTTCCGCCAACTCCCGGCGTTTCAAAGCCGCGGCGTCGTCAGTCTTGACCAGGTTGGTCAGTCCTTCTGCTCCGGCGGCGAGCCTCGCCAGATGGTCGCGTCGAACGATTTCGGCTCCATTGCGGAGCCGTTTGGCTTTCGTCATCTCGATCTCCTGAAAAAGAAAACGGGGGCGATCGCCCCCGTCGCTGAGCCGGTTATCCGGCGTTGACGTCAAGCTGGGCGAGCTTGATGTTTTTCCGGTCGTAGACACGGTCCCAGTTTGTCGCGAGAACCAGTTCGGATTCGGTTGGAGAAATCCCCGAACAGGAAGCGTCCGTCCACTTCACGCCGCGCGGGTGCAGCACGCAATGCCGCCGCGTGACCATGTTGGTCTGGCCGCCGCCATTGCCCTTCAGCGGAGACCGGTCATATTCCAGCGCCTGGTCCGCATCCAGCGACGCCGACGCATAGGCGAAGGCGCCGCGCCCGAACAGGTAGCAGGTATACTTGTCGGAGTTTGTCCCCGAGGTCACCGGCATCTGATCGTCGATGATCACCAGCCGTCCCTTGTAGTAGGGAATGTCCTTCTCAAGCTTGGAGTCCTGGACATAGTCGATATCGTCATTGTCCTGAACCGACAGGAACACGGACGAATGCATGGCGA
Organism: Flavimaribacter sediminis; assembly: GCF_019492055.1. Taxonomy (GTDB): domain Bacteria; phylum Pseudomonadota; class Alphaproteobacteria; order Rhizobiales; family Rhizobiaceae; genus Flavimaribacter; species Flavimaribacter sediminis. The sequence continues at coordinate 175,884 of NZ_JAICBX010000006.1, forward strand.
TGGCCACGACGTCGCCGAGGCGGTCTCCCATCGTCTGGCAAGCCCTGTCGAACGCCGATCGGGAGAAACGGTTGGCTGCCGTAGGCGAGGCGATATCCTGATAGACGGAGAAGATCATGTCGGAGTCGTCGTTGGCGGCGTTGTCGGCAAACAGACCCTGGCAGGACGCGATGAGCATTGTCTGTTCTGCCCCCATCCAGTCTTCCGCAAGATGCTGCAGCACATGTCCGGCCGGATCCTTTCGGTGTCCACTCGCCATGATCCCGGCAATGTCCATGTGCGAATAGGCCTTGGCCCAGTAGTGCTTGACCGCCTGATCCTTGCTGGCCGTCACCTTCCTGGGCGTGATCTCCACCGTGTCGTCGTCGGATACGATGTCCGGCGCAGTGCGCGAGAGGTAGTCCCAGAAAGGCATATTGATCAGGCGTCCGCCAGCGTTCAGCTGTGACTGAACTTCCTGCGGCGGCGTTTCAAGTATGCCGGACCGGACGAACAGGTTTCGCTCCGGGAACTCCTCCTTCATGTAGCCGAGATAGACCTCGGGCGTGATGATGTCTGACTGATATGTAATAGCCATGCGAATCCTCTTTCATTGGCAAAAAAGTGCGCTCACAAGCGATAGGTCTTCGGGTCCTTTCCCGCTGACTGGATGAGTTGGCGCGCAAGGGTCGGGTCGTCGCGAATGATGGAGTTCTGTTCGTCCCAGTTCCGGCTCTCGTCCGAAAACGGATTGCGCGACGCCGCGCCTCCGGAGACAAGCCGGTCTTCGGCAAACATCGCCTCCCCGGCTCTTGCGAGAGCCATCACGATTCTGGGCGCCAGGACGCGCTGCTCCTCGTCGATGACGCCCGCGTCCACGAGTTCGGACATCAGGGTTTCACCGCCGAGACCGTCGATCGCTTTCGAGAAGTGCTCCCGATTGGTCGCATAACGCCGGGAACCCTTCGGTCCCCAGGCCTCCTCGATCGCTTTCGTGGAGTCGTCGGCGAGCTGTTCGAAAAGCGCGTTGTTTTCCGATTGCCGGGCCTGAATGGCGGTCGCAGCATGCTGCAGAAACCAGTCATGGGCTTTCGACGACACATGCGCCGGCAATTTCGCATCGTGCGAGAAATGCCGCCAGGCATCGGCGAATTCACTGTCGTAGGGCATGTCTTGCGGCAGTCCCTCAGGCAACGAATATTCGTAGCCGGCCGCATCCTCTGGTCGAAGGCGCGTAGTCAGACGATCGTAGAATGTATCGACTTCCTCCGCGCTTGCATCCTCGGCCGGAAACCGGACGGACCGGCCGATCAGGCTTTCCATCTCGCGGGATTTCGTGACGAGACCGGAGAGCATCTCCGCCGGATCGTCATCACTGATCCCGTTCGCGTTGATCCATTCCCGGCTGTCTCTGTCGAGACCGGAAAGGAAATTCGATGCGGAAGGGTTTGACCCGTTGTCACTTCCGCCTTCAGAGGCGTCAAGGCTGCCCGCATGAGTTGCGGACCCGTCGAGCGTCGTCATATGATAATTCCTTGTAGGTGTTGGTTTGACCGGACAGGTCACATGCGAATGCACGCGGAAACCCGCCCCTGCGGTGTCGCAGCGGTTGGCGGAATTCCGTTTTGTGTTGAAGTCACGACCCGGGGTCCGAAGCCTTGCCCCGGACGCACGAAACCGATCGTAGTTGCTGATGTCTCTTTATAGAGGATTTTCGGCAAAATTTCCATCGCGCCGAAAGGCTGCAAATGCGTATTGCAGCGCAAAAAAGACTTTACCTTGCTGAACTCATTGGTTATTTCTCCTGCGTAGACTTACGATCATCATCTTTCCTTTCGATTGAAACGTAACGCGCTACCGTCAGCGCGAACGACGGATAAAACTGCCGTCAACCGCTATCTCCCGACAGGCAAACAGCTCTTTTGAACAATCCACTGAGTTATCCCCTGTGGAAACATCGCGCTCGACAGGGCGCCGTCTTTGGATGATTATTTCCTTGCAAGCCGGGGACATTCCCAACTGCCAGATGGGTAAAAAAACCGGAACACCTTGCAACCCCTGCGTGGCATGTCGGCACGCGCCCACGGCGATTGCAACTTGCTACACCTGGCGCAAGGGACGCACTGGAAACGGATGCATACGCGATAAAGTGTACCGATACTCCGGAAAACGGCGGTCTAATTCGTTAAATCCGGCATGTTTGTCAGACCTTCGGTCGCGACAGATCATGGGTCAGGATTTCAAAAGAGGTTCTGGTTGTCAGATGAGCCGGCAATTCGATTGCAGCAGAATGTCAAAGGCAATCCGTTGCAAAGGGATTTCAGGTTCCATTTGAACAGGGAGGCGCTGGTCGAGGCCAGCGTCTTTTTGTTGTGCCCCGCTCATTCGTTTTCCCGATCACTGTTCACGAACTGCACGGTGAAATCGAGCTTGAAGGTTCCGCCTTCATGCCTGACTTCCTGCATGGCGAGGACCTTGCCCAAGAGCGTCATGAATCCGCCCGGGTGCTTCTGCGCCTGCACACGGAGATATTCGACCATGCTGCCGCCGCCGGCTTCCGTCGCAGCCTGCAGGACGGCGTCGCGTATCATCGGAAAATTCGATCCATTTTCCAGCAGTTCTATACCATTGCCTCCGGCGCCTTCGGTCACCTTCGCCTTGTTGCGCCTGGTCATGCGCGCACCGGCACATGCGTCACGGGCAGTTTCGATGGCGCGCGATGGACCCCCGCGTTGTTGTTCCCAGCCGGCGCTTTCGGCGCAGCGAAACCGTTTGCCGCGCGCCAGGCCTGCCATCCGGCCCGTGAAGGCTTGCGCGGCGAATAGCGGTTCGAGGCATACCCGCTTATCTGCATCAGATAGCTCCATGGAGTCGGCGGCTGATCAGTAATGGTCCACCTGAAGGCCCGTCTCGATCCGGACAGATGCACGAGCATCCCCTCCCTGTCGAAACCGCTATCCGCGAGATACGCCACATAGCCAATAGTGCTGTCCTGGCCGTCCCTCGTGATAAATCTCTGACCGAGACGCGCTGTGTGCACCGTGTCCAGGTCCGCCGTCGCGCCAGTACGCGAAGCCAGCGAAAGACTGACGAAACGATCATGGATGGTCTCGATCGGATGTCCATGCGACGAGCGGATCAAATCGTCATCGCCGTTCAGGAAAACGCCGTCCCTGAACAGAATTTCGGCAAGCGTGACCGGCCTCGGTCGAGGTCGGCTCGGTGACGTGCTCTCCCTGGCAGAATAGTCATCCGGAAAGTAGCTGACGCCGCCCACATCCGGATCTCCGATGATCCGGTCGCCAAGCTTCAGGGTGTGTCCCCAGAAGTTTATTTCGGTGTCCGGATCGAAACGAACACGACGGCGCTCGCGATCGACAATGGCATCCACGAACGTTCTCTTGCTCACGGCTTCGGCGGCGTGCGCCTTATTTTTTGCGTTCAAAGCGTTACACCTTCTTCCTGATCGGCGATCAGTTCCGCCGCCGCGGCGCGATAAAGCGCCGACAGGTCGCCGTCCGGCGACAGGCCAAGCCGAATGATGCGGGCGAAGACGCGTCGCATGGCGTTGGCCTCACGGAGCGCATCCGCGCTTTTTTCGTGCGTCTGCGCAAAGAAATAGCCGCTGTAGGCTGCAAGATCCGAAAGCACGATCTCCTGATCCCTGCGCGTCGCGCCGGTTTCGAAGAACAGTCGGCGATAGGAGGCCTGCAGTTCGGCGAACGCCCGCCGGTCGCGCCGCTCACCGCCATCTTTTCCAGTCGATAGGGAATGATATGCGGGCGTCATGGCTGGACACCGGCGTTTTGCGCCATCGCAAGCATGTCACTAAAGGCTGCGCTTCCTTCACCAACGGCTTTCGCCGCATTGCCGCCGTTCACAGCCAGTTCCGTCAGTGTTTTGATCTGATCAACCTGCTGCGACGCCGCTTCGGCCTGCCCTACGTCCTCGAGGGGCTTGAACATGGACCGCGGGGCGCCGTGAATGTCCTGCGCTATGTCCAGCATTTCGTCGAGATCGAATCGCTCCAGAACCTGTGGCTTGCCGAATTTGGCCATAGCGCCGGCCAGTTCGAGAACCCGCTGCATGCCAACGATTTCCCCGGCCCGTCGCAATTTGTCGAGCGGACCGGTAAAAGTGACGCCGATCTCATGACCCTGCAATCCGCCGGGCGCCGCAAGAGGCCGACCCGGCCGAAAGACGCCGCGACCTTCGAGAAGCGTGAACTCGCGATCGATCATCCGCGCCAGGCCTTCCTGCAAGGAGAGACCGGACGGACCAAGCAGATCCCCCTTCTCCTGCGCGCGTATCGAGGCTTCCGTCGCCGTCATTTGTGGGTTCTGGATCAGGATCTGCCACAAATTGACGTAAAGACTTTCGCGCAGCTGGTTGTGCTTCGCCTCGATGATGGCCCGCGCAAAATCCGGTCGCTGTTGCGTAACAATCGGCCGGATGAGCAATTCGCCCGTTTCACTCAGCAATCCCGGATTTGGCGCTCCCGGGTTGAGATTCGGAGGGTTGGTTGCGTCGTCACGCTGGGCTGTCGGCGGGTTCACCCATTGCTGGGTAGCGATGTATTCCTGCTTGGAAAGCATGTTGACGGATTTGATTTCAGCGAGCGCAAGCGCCACCGGCCCCTCGCAATAGGGGCCCTGATTTTCACGGTTCCAGTGAAACACGATATAGGGAAAGCTCCGGTAGCCGCCCTTGCCGAGCAAATGCCGCTCGTCTCTCTCGACATAGTAGGAGACGAAATCCATCCCATGGCGATCGTCATCCGGCTTTGGCATGACGCCGTGGAGAATGGTTACGGCGTCGTCCTGTCTCTTCGGATCGCGGGCGCAGTCACGCACCTTTGTCGAGCATCGCTCGCCCCACCGTTCGACGCATTGTCGCGCGGTGCGCGTGAAGACGCGGAAATTGGTGTCGACCACGCCTTCGAAATTCGCCGCGAGATAGTTTTCAAGCAATGGTATGTGGCGATAGGTCACCGGTGCGGCGAGCGTTCGCGCCGGCGCGTCTTCCACGTAGATCACGCTTGTCCCGAACGCCGCCCTGCCCTTCACCGCCGCCTTCCCGGCCAGCGCGAACCCGGATGATGGATTGTAGCGCATCCTGAACATGTAGCGTGTCAGTTCGTCGAACCATCGCAACTCCGCATCGCTTGCCGCGCTCGCAAACGGTTCGCTGCTGCGAAGCGTATGCCATGTAGCGCTCGCCGGCATCACCAGCGAGATTTCACCCGCGGCCAGACGATCGATCGCCATCAGCGATGTATGATCGTAGATGTTTGGCGCATTGTAAGACCCATAGGGCCTCGAGGCACCTCCCGCTTCGATCGCCGAAAGGATCGCCTGATGTTCAAGACCGGGCGCGACATAGCGCGAGATGTCGCGCCAGTGGCTTTCCCATGGCCGTCTCGCATTGGCGAGTTGTTCCAGACGCGCAAGCAACGTCTCGACTGTCGGATCCTCTGACATCAAAGCTCCTCTTCAGAAGAGTGGTTCGTGCGCGCAGGCTCCACGAAGGACCCGAATGCGCTGTCGCCGAGCGCGGACGTGAATATGTTGGCGCTGGAGCCGCGGGCGCGTCGCCGGCGTCGGCGGGCTTCAGACAACAGGCTCGCGTCCGCTTCACGCTTGACCGGTTGCGGCGTGGTTGTCTTCGGTGTTTCGATTTTCGTGCTGAAGCACATGGCCCCATCTCCTGTAGACTGATGCAGGCACGCCGCCGCGCACCCATTCGTAAAGTAAGAAACGCTCGCCATTTCTGCCCCATTGCTCGAGGGCGCATCGTCGCCTGGCGCCGGTTGCCTCCAGCCAGCGATGCGCAGCGGTGTGGCTGTCGATCGATCGCGCCTCGATGCGGCGAATGCCGCCTGCGTTCCAGGCGTCGACCAGTTCGCGAAAGACGAAACGCGTGACGGCGGGAATGCAGCGTTCGAAACCGCATGCGCCATAGGCCCAGGCGCTCAGAACGCCCTCGCTGATCGGCGCAAACCCGAACGCGCCGGATGGCTGGCCGCCTCGCAGGACGACGAAGGCTTCACCAGCCGCGAGGCCGCTTGCGGCAATCGCCGCCGGCTTGGCGTCTGGCGGAACCTGACATCGGATTTCGCTTCTGTCGTCTGGCCGCAAATTGGCGACGATATAGGACACATCGCGCAATGTGGCCGGAACGATCGCTACCGCGCCTCTCGACATGGCCGCTATCGCCTGCGTTTTTCCAGCACCTGCACATCGCAGGATCCGGAGGCGACGTCCACGCGCACCCAGCACGGCGCGCCGACATCGATTGGCACAAGTCTTTCGTCGGTGATCGTCGCGCCGTCGCCGGATTTGACGTAGATGTCCTCGCCAATGCTCAGCTTGATTTCGCAGGACAGGCCGGCGGCGTTGCTGATCGCCACGGCGCCGACGCCGTCGGCCAGTTCCACCGGCAGGCTTTGCGCGGTGACGCCAGTTTCATAACTCATTCTTGATTCCTTCCCGTTGAGAACAGTGTCTTGTCGGACGAAAGTCGCCTACCAGCCTTGCAGGGGATCGAATCCCGAAGGACTGACCTGCAGGCCGGCGCTTGCCTTCAGTCGCTCGTGATGGACGGTTTCCGCAAAGGTCAGCGCCAGCGCGTCCGCTATGTCGGGCGACAAGAGCCCGCGCCGCTTCATGTCTTCCTTCTTTTCTATCTGGATCCGGTTTCTCGCGTCGAAACTGTATTCTGGAGACTGCAGGTCGATCATCAATTCGTCATCATCCGGTATGTCTCCGATATCGCGCAGCCAGTCGCGCATGCGCGACCACATTTCGGCGCGCTTGTTCCTGAAACGGAGACTGTTTGAAGCCCGCGAGCCTCCGTTGACATCAATGACTTTCAATCCCAGTTGACGCAGTCGGTCGACCACCCCGCCTCCAACGCCCACGCCATCAACGAAGATGGCGTTCGGTTTCTCCAAAACGGCGATCTCGCTGACCTTTCCCGCCGTCTGCATCAGGTCGAGCGTCGACCAGCGCCAGATCCGGGCAAGCTTGTAGGCGTGGCGCGCCACCAGCACGGTTCTGTCGTCTCCGAAGCGCGCGACGTCCAGCCCCATGATCCTTGGACCTTCAGGCGAGGCGCTTTGCCTGTCTCGCGCAGCAGCGACAGTCTCGCGAGCAATGAATTGCATGTCAGAGAGGTTGCGGTAATCGCCCAGCCACACATGCTCGTATTTGTTCTGGTCAAACGCCCGGTCACGCTCCATGTCCGCCCTCAAAACGTCCGGAAAGAACGGATTGTCGGTGTAGTTTGCCCGAACGACGACGGCGTCTTTCGGCTTTTGCCGACGCAGGAAGCGGTCGATCGGATCCGTCGGACTTTCAGGGTTCCAGGAAAACCACAACTCGCTCCCCGGACTGCGGATCGTTGGAATGAGCAGATCCAGGCTCTTCTGGCTGACGGTTTGCGCCTCCTCGATCCACGCAATGTTGAACCCTTCCAGGGACTTGATGGAATGGGCGTTGTGGTGCTTCAGTCCCCGGAACGCAAACAGGCTGTCGTTGGGACCCCGGATTTGCGTTTCGGTGACGTCGAAAAACGCCTCAAGCCCGAAATCCGCTATCTTGTCTTCGATCAGTTGCTTGACCGAATCCCGGATCGAGTTCTGTGTTTCTCGCAGGCATACGGCCCTCACCTTTCCGTCAAGCGCCCTGAGGCACAACAATCCTCCAAAAAAATGTGACTTTCCGCTGCCACGTCCGCCCCACGCGCCTTTGAAACGCGACTGACCGACGAGGGGCCGAAACACCTCGGGAAACTTGATTTTCATTGCGCTGACTGGGTGTGCGGATCACCCCTGATGTTGGGAGAGCGCGTTGCGTTTGCGCATTGATCCGATGTTACTTTCGATGAGGAACTTATACGGTATTTTCGGACAAAATGGAATGGAAGCTGCGCCGCTGCAAACCGGGATCACAGCAAACCGTACCTGCAACCGAATGAAATCACGACGTTATTCTTGATGTTTCTTTACGGTGTGGATTGCAGATCCTATGGAGTCAGTGCATTTTCATGCCCGAGCGAGGCGATTATCTCGAACTGTAACAGGGAAATAAGAGTTGATTTTTACCGGTCTGTCTGGAAGTGAACGTGCTGTCTGGGCCGGATGACTCGCCGATGAACATGCAATCAGGACGCCACGGAGATAAGCAAGCGCAGTATTCTGCGGAAGCGCGTCGGCGTTTCGTCAGCGACAGGGTCGCTACGCGACTGGTTCTCAATTTTTCCGGTTTCGAAAACACCAGCGTTCATGCGCTCGTTGATCGCCTCGCCCGTTGCGCGGAAAAGACCGGCAGCGTGTTCGGATTCACGGTGGAGCGTTCGCCCAAGGACGCGCGCGAAGCCGATCATATGAGCGTCACGGATTTCCGCTCTCAGGGATCGGATTGGCGCGTTGACACGAGGCTCGTGCAGTTCGGATGGTTCGACATCGTGGCGGAATACGAGAACTCGCCCTATCCGGCGGGTTTCCTGGCGAACTTTGTCAAATATCTTGCTTTCTTCGCAGATGGCACGGTGCTGCGATACATGCGCACCAGCAAACTGTACTTTCTCTTCTCCATCTATCCGCTTGTCCTGGCGGTTATTCTTGCTGCGGCAAGCCTTATGGCCGTGCGTTGGATCGCAGACTGGCTGGGGCTGACGAACTGGCTGGTCCCGCCAGCAGCCATCGTCTTCTGGCTTATTATGTGCCGCTGGCCTGGACGCTTTTTCTACATGCCGCTTACGATCAGCGACTGGGGATTCGCCCGGGATATGGTCAACCGAAGCAATCCCAAGATCGATGATCGCATGGGTCTGTTCGCCAGACGCGTCGCCGAGGAAATCGCTTCGTCCACACATGATGAAATCGTTATCTCCACCCACAGCTTCGGGAGCCTCTGGGCTATTGGCGCGCTCACACGCGCGCTTGAAGAAAACCCGTCGTTGCTGGAAGGCAAGAAACTGCGATTCCTGGCGCTCGGCTCAAGCCATCTCAAGATTGCGCTGAGCCCCAAAGCGTCATGGATGAGAGATCAATTGAAAAGGGTGCTCTCGGAGCCCGCGCTTTTCTGGCACGAATTCCAGTCGAAGGACGACGCCATCGCCTTCTACAAGTCAGACCCGTTCAAGCCCGCCGGTCTGTCTGGCGACCCCGATCGATACAAGATTGATCGCGTCCGTTTCAAGCGGGGCATGACGCCGGCCCGCTACCGGCACATGAAACGCTCGCTCTATCGCACCCATGGCCAATATGTGCGCTATTACGACAATCCCGTCGATTTCGATTTCGGGATACGGCTGTTCGGACCGTTTGACACAAGGTCACTTGCCGCAACGCCGCACATCGTCAAATTGCTCGCATCTGACCAAAAGGCTCGGCCGGGATAGCGCATATGTCATCAATTGACTGGTCTTTGGCGGGCAAAACCGTCTGGTGGATATTCATCGCCGTATGGGTGGCCTTGAGATGGCGGCCGAACGTCCGCGCGCGTCGTCATCGCGTCAAGCAAAGCAAGCGTAGCCTGAGGGAGAATATTTCCCTGGTGATTTCCTTCAGCGGCCTGTTTCTTGTGCCGGTCATCTGGATGTCGACGCGGTGGTTTCGGCCCTTCAATCATGACATAGGGCCGTTTTCGATCGCCGTCGGGACGATCCTTTTGATCGTGTCGCTCATACTGTTCCATATGACCCACAAGGCGCTCGGCACGATGTGGTCGAACAGCCTTGACCTGCGGACCGGCCACCAACTCATCACCACTTCGATCTACACGCACCTGCGCCACCCCATGTATACGGCCTTCTGGGTCTGGGCGCTTGCGCAGCCATTCCTCTTCGCGAACTGGATTTCGGGACTATCAGGAATCGTCGGATTCGGCGCACTGTTTTTCCTGCGCGTCGGCACTGAAGAAGAGATGATGGAGGCTGAATTCGGGGAAGAGTATCGTTCATACGTTAAACGAACAAAAAAGATCATTCCTTGGATCTACTAAGTCCTTAAACAAGCGGACTGCCTTCTTTCAATTTTGATGACAATTGTATAATAAATACCAGCCCGGGACTTACAAAATCCCGCTCTGATAGTAGTTCTACAACCGCACTTGCGCTATTGTCGAAGCAATGCGCGGTAAGTCATGCCGTCACGTCGGGGGACGATTGAGAGGGGTACGCTCTATGCTTGGCATCGTGAAGACGATGAAATCTGTGCTTGGCGCCATTTGCGCTGCAACACTTGTGGTTGCACTATCTATACCTGCAAGCTTTGCAGAGAACGACAGCAACTACACAAACCGTCAGACCCGTGACACCACAAATCACAGCTACAGCAGCGCCAAGAACCGGAAAGTGGATCCCCGCACCGGCGAAGTGTATCTGCTGCGTGGTCTCGCCAACATCTTTTCCCTCGGCATGGACGAAATAGAAAAAAAGATGGAAGCCCGCGGGCTGAACGCCAGGACCTTCAATCACAGCGGTTGGAAATCCGTTGCAAACGATATTGTGCGTCGGTCGAAAGACAAGAAGGTGTCTTATCCTATTGTGATCGCCGGCCACTCGCTTGGCGCCAACAGTTCCGTATCGATGGCCAACTACCTTGCCGATAACGGTCTGGAGGTTGCCCTTGTTGTCGCCTATGATCCGACGATCAAGCGGACCGTCGGCAAGAACATTGATAACGTCATCAATTTCTATGTGCCAAACGCCACCGATTCCAACGCCATCACCAAGGGACCGGGCTTCAAGGGAAGTCTGAAAAACGTTGATATCTCCGACATGAAGAATGTTGGCCACATGAATCTGGAAAAGAATCCGAAGCTGCAGGACGAACTGGTGAACCGTGTCCTGAAAATAACACGCGCCAAAAAGTAGCTTCTACCCCCCTTCGCCCTTTCCGGCCATGAACCGCAACGCTGCGGCATGGGGCAAAGCGTCGTCGGCATAGGCGAAGGTTCCGCTGTTCAACACCTCTTCCGCCGCGCGAACCAGTCCGCCGAGGGCTGCGCGCGCAAAAGATCCGCCGACGCTGATGCGCTTGACGCCGGCCTGCGCGAGAACGCCAACCGACCATGTCGGACCTGACAATCCCATGACAACATTCACAGGTTTGTTGACGGATTCGCAGACGGCGCGAATGGCGGCGAGATCGGGCAGCCCCGGCGCGTAGAGCACATCGGCGCCGGCTTTCTCGAAAGCCTGCAGACGCCGGATCGTATCGTCAAGTTCCGGCCGTCCATGAAGATAATTTTCGCTGCGAGCCGTCAGGAGAAAGTTCTGTCCCCTGCCCGCTTCGACACAGGCGGAGATTCGATCAACGGCCAGTTCGAAATCGTAAATGGGTTTGTCGGTATTGCCCGTCGCGTCCTCGATGGTGCAACCGACGAGGCCCGCGGCGATAGCCCCTCCGATGATCGATGCGCAGTCTTCAGGGGATTCGGCAAAACCGTTTTCCAGGTCCGCGGAGACGGGCAGCGACGTCGCATCGACGATCTCTTTGGCGTTGGCAAGCATCGTTTCCCGATCGAGACGATTGCTGGAATCGCGTTCGCCGATCGCAAAGGCCAGTCCGGCGGATGTCGTGGCGAGCGCTTTGAAGCCAAGTGCGTCCAGTATTTTCGCGGATCCGGCATTCCATGCATTCGCGATGACGAAGCACCCCTCCTGGGCGTGCAATCTTGCAAAAGCGTCGAATTTTTCCTGACGTGTCGGCATGCCTGCACTCTCCGGTTGCAATACGCACCTGAACATATCAGGAACATCTGAATGCTGCAAGCAGGAACGAGACAATAGATTACATGGCTTGCGTCGTAGAAATATGTCAAAGAAGATTTGCCTGTCCTATTGTACGCGACGATAGAAAGGGACAGCTACTGTCTTCTGCTGTGAGTTGCCGGTACGCAAATGGATTTTACCGACCTGATACAATTGCTGCACCACATCTGGTCCGGGGCGTTGCGGTTTGACCCGCAAATCTACGATCCGTCCGGCATGGATGACGCAACGCGTTTCGTATCCGTTCTGATCGTCATCCTGGCGGGCGCGTCGATTCTCATCGGCCAGTGCTTCGCCCTGTTTCTTGTGTCGGCGTCCCCCGTCGGATTTCTGCTCGGCCTTCTTTTCAATGGACTGTCGCTGGCCATACGTCTCGGCGTCTGGATGGCCGCGTCAGTGATGGTCGCCAGCCTGTTCTTCGATACGGTTCTGCCGCCCTGGAACTTCATCTCCATCATCTTCATAGCGACGTCGCCTCTTGTGTTCGGTTTTCTCGCGGTCTTGCCGAGCGTCGGCAACGTCGTTCTGTTCGTTCTGTACGGCTGGACGACGCTGAACATGATGTACGGCATGTTTTACGCCGCGAAGGTGCCCTTCCTGTCCGGCGCGCTGTGCGCGCTTTCCGGATGGATTGTGATGAGCCTGGTCGAGCGCCTGTTCTTTTCCAGGAGCCGCGCCGCACATAGTGGCGGGTTCCTTTTTGCAAGTCGAAGACTGTCGCGTTATTCGTCAGAACAGATCGCCGACTACGTCAAGCAACGGATAATGAACCGATGAGCGATCTGCAGGAACTGCTGACAGGAATTCTGCTCGTAGCTGGCGCAACCCTGTTCGTGGCGTTATTCACCGCGCCCTTTGAAGCGATGACGTGGTGGTCGCGCTGGACAACCACGGATGACGGCGACCTTGAAAACGTCGACGGGCTGCCAATCGACAAGCTCTCCGAAAATCCAGCGGCGATCAACGAAGCCGACGATAAGGCGGTCGTGGTCTACGTCACAGGCATCGGAACAATCACGGGTGACTCGCATCCGCCTCTGGAGGCGAATTTTCTGGACGAACTGAAAAAGGCGATGCCCTACGCGACCATCATCCAGGACTTTTTCCCGTATTCCCCGATGGGCATTCCGCTTACCGGCCAGCGCATCTTTGGCTGGTTCTGGCGCTATCTCGGCGGCCACAGCGCCAACGTAGCCAAGAACCTGATCCGGTTGCGCAACATGTTTCAGGTGCTTGTGGCCGCTGACGGCAGATATGGTCCGATCTACAGCGCAGGCACCTATCAGGTCATCCGCAAGAAACTGTACCAGTCAGGTCAGACGCCGGGCTCCCACCGTCCTGTGATATTGCTGGGCTACAGCGGCGGGGCGGAAGTCTCGGTCGGCGCCGCCCCCTTTTTGCGAACGGCGTTCAAGGCAAGGCTCTCGCTACTTTCGCTTGGCGGCGTGCTTTCTTCCCATTCCGGGCTTTCCGCGCTGGATGACATTGTCCATATACAGGGCACGGCCGATCGCGTCACTCGCATCGGCGCCGTCGGGTTCATTCACCGCTGGCGAATTTTCGCGAAATCCTACTGGAACGAGGCGCGTCGCGAGGGCCGTATAACGCGGATCACATTTCCTGGAGTTGGACACAACGGACCCAATGGCTATCTCGATGACGCCAGCAGCCCCGCAGAGGGGCAGCCGAGCAATATGCGGATGACGGTCGACGCAATCAAACGCATGGTCGACAACGAGATCGCGGAAAGCGAGAGAGACCGAAACTACAAGTCCTCAACGGTCTGAAACCACACCGAACAGTCAAAGCAGAGACGAAAGAAGGAGTGCAAGAATGCAAACCGAACAACTGGGCGACACGGTCTTCGAAACCTGGACGCCGGAGGAGGTTTACGAGGCCTTGACGCAACATCGCATCGTGCTGATCGACGTCAGAACGCCCCAGGAGTTCATGTTCGAACATATTGAAGGCGCGCTTCTTTCGCCGATGGCGTTCTTTTCTGCGCAAGACCTGCCTTCGCAGCAGGGCAAGCCTGTCGTGCTCCACTGTGGCTCCGGCGTCAGATCCGGCCGCGTGGCGAAGATGTGCAGCGAGGCAGGCGTCGACAAGATAGCGCACATGGATGGTGGTTTCGGCAAGTGGAAGGAAGCACGGCTTCCCTATATCGGCACGGAAATGAGCACTGGCTCCCCAAAACGCATGCAGATGGAATGAATGCGGGCGAACGCCGCTTCTTTGTTCTGTCCGGCTGTTCGGGAGGCGGAAAGTCCACGCTGTTATCGGAACTCGCCGAAAGAGGATACGCCACCGTTGAAGAACCTGGGCGCAGGATAGTCCGTCAGGAACTGGGCAATGGCGGAGCAGCCCTGCCCTGGCGCGATCCCGCAGCCTTCGCGCGCAGGGCTGTTGCGCTGGCGCAGGAGGATTGGCAGCAGGCGCAGGCGGCCGATGGACCGGTATTCTTCGACCGCGGCCTTGTCGACGCAGCAGCCGCCCTGGAACATGCCACAGGAAAACCTTTCCTGGAATCCATGTGCAGTCCGCGACACTTTCATCACATGATGTTCCTCGCGCAGCCCTGGCCGGAGCTTTTCGGTCAGGACACGGAGCGCAGACACGATTTCGGCGAGGCCGTCGCCGAGTTTGAGAGGCTTGTGAAAGCCTATCGGTCATTGAACTACACGGTCGTTCCTCTGCCCAAGGCGCCGGTTCAAACCCGGGCGGATTTCGTCGTCTCGATGACAGCGGTCTGATCCGTTCGGTGATCCAACCGCCGTTGATGGCTTTCAGATTTGGAGACTGGCGGCGTCAAATCCATAGAGCCCTCTGCCAGTTATCACGTTGTCATTGTTCGGCCCCGCAACAAAGACGACAAAACTTCTGCACTGTCGCCATGGCCTATGAACTGGTCATTCCCTTCCTGTCCGCCGCTTCCGCAAAGGGTTGTTTGGCCCAGTCCTTGCCGATGCGCCCGTCACTCGACAGCAGTATGGCGATTGGTCGCGTCGGCTCGAACGCCGCTAGAACGATAACCACCACAGACGTCATCGGAACCGCCAGAATGGCGCCTGCGACGCCCCAGATCGCGTACCAGACAGTCAGCGAAATTAGAATGATGAACGGACTGAGGTTGAGGGATCGGCCAAAGAGGCGTGGCTCCACGACGCCGCCCATGAACATTTGCGATGCTGTCAGCGTGACAAAGACGAAAAGCAGCGAGGGGATCGAGCCGAATTGTGCGGCGGCGAGAAGGACGGGAGCGGCTACGCCGACCATCGATCCCACATACGGGATGTAGTTGAGAACGCCAATGAAAACAGCGAAGAAACCTGCAAAATCAAGCCCGATCGCCAGCATTGCGACATAGCTGATCAATCCCAGCATAACATTGACGAGGGTTTTCAGCGTCAGATACTCGCCAATGCGCTGGTTGACGCTTCCAACGACATCCATTGCGGTCTCGGCGTCATTTCGACTACCGGCCGCAAGCATAATCTTGCGCGGCAGATGCAACCGCTCGGCAATCAGGAAAGTCGCATAGAAGATCACGACGAAAATCTGCCCGGCGAAGGAGCCGACGGATGTCACGGTCGTGCTGATGACCCTCTGTAGATTGACATTTCCAAGGAACAGATTGCGTATCGTGTCCCAGGAAGGCTCGTCGTCGATACCCAGATAGTTCGCGACGTCTCCGATGAACAGCAGCAAGGTCGACTGGTATTGCGGCGCAAGCGCCACAATCCGCTGAACGTTTTCGGCGAACAGAAAAATCATCAAAACGGCAAGAAAAATGAATAGCAACAAGGCGGTGACGTTGCGCAGCCAGAGCGGAATCAGCGACCCAACCACAGGAACCCGCCCCAGCGCGGACGCGATCGTCGACAGGATATAGACCGAAATGATGCCGGAGATGATCGGAATGAATATCGGCTTTCCGATGTGCAATATGTAACCGATCATGATGGCGAAGGCCAATCCATAGACCAGATTACGAAAGCGGTCGTTCATTCAGCGGCTCCTGCTTGTGCAGCTTCTGGTGCGAAGTAGACCTGCATTCCTGTATGATTACAAGCCTCCGCCTCGTCTTCGACAGCGCCTGTTCGGAAGTCACGGTCCATTCCATATACTACCGTTATTGATTGGTTTTTTGACAAGGAAACATACACTGTGAGAGCGATCGATAGAGACACATTGAGGGACCCGGAAAGCGCGCGATGACCCTTGGACTGACCAGGTTGGCATCCTTTCTTCGCCGGGTGGATCCCGGCGGCCTCAACCTGGTTCGCGGACTGCATTTCGGTCTTGCAACCATCCTTGCAGGCTGCATCGGTTATGGGCTCCACCGCCTCGCCCCGCCTGGCGTCGTGCCGAACCTGACGATATTTTGCGCCGCAAGCGCCGCCTTCAGCCTGCTGTTTCTGACGCCCGGGCCGAAACCGACAGAGTTCAGGCTGATCTTGCGCAACGGCGCCGTAGTCCTGGCGGTGCTCCTCGTCGGAGCAATCGTCGGCTGGGGCAGCCTCGATCCAAGCGGCCGGCTCGTCACCTATATCTGGGTACCGGTCATAGCGTTCGGGTTTTACCTGCGGCGTTACGGCGTCGACGGAACCCAGGTCGGAAGACTGATGTCGATGATGTTCATGTTTCTCGTCATCGAGAACCCGGATCGGAGCGTTTCATGGTGGCTTCCCCTTGCCGCTCTGATCGGCGCGGGATCGGCCATTGTCGTGCGTATTCTAGGCTGGCGGCCTTCTTCCCTCAATGCATTTGCGTCCGAGGAGCACTCAATTCTGTCAGAGTTTGCGCGAAGATTGAGAGACAACGATGTGGCGGATCAGCTGGAAGTCGATGATTTACGGGCGCGCTGGACCGAGTTCGCACGCCTCTCCAATACTGTCGTTTTTCAAAACCCCCAGCTCAGCGACGATGTCCAGACGCGGGTTCTGCGCGTTCTGCGCATTCTGCTTTCCGGTCAGTACATCGGCGACCTTTACCAAGAGATCGCCGCGTCGGGAAATGGCGATGTGATCGCTCGTCCGGATCTTGCAGCGTTGCGCAAGGATGTCGCGCAGGTTTTGCTTGGCTCCGATCGCTACAGCGTGAAAACCCCTGATGAGGTCGAACGCATTCGCGAGCGCCTCCTCTCATCCGGAGGTGGGAACGATCAAAAAGACTTCTACGAATTCAGATTGTTCGCCGCCTACGCAAGAATTTTCGAAATATTGCAGACAACGGGAACCGGCAAGCCGACGCCGGAGCCTCGCCGCGTCTGGCAGGTCAACGCAGCAGACTCAGAAGCTGCAAACCGAATGGCTATACAGGGATTTGTCGCCGCAAGCGTCACGATTTTCCTGACCTCATGGTTCAATCTCGCCCACGGTTTCTGGGCCACGATGACAGTCTATATGGTGCTCAGCGGCACCGCGGGCGCAACGCTGCAGAGGATGACCGAAAGAACCATCGGAACGGCCGCCGGCGCCGCCCTGGCGATCCTGGTTGAAAACACAATTCCTTTGACGTCGGTTCAGGCCGCAACTGCTTTGTTGGCGTTGGGACTTGTCGTACTTGCGCTTCCCGGAAACTACACAATTGCATCCGGCCTGATTAGCTACACCGTACTCATCGCCTTCCATCTTCTGGCCGACGCTGGCAGCGGAAATGCACTTGCGCGCGTATATGACACCTTCATCGGCGCATTCACCGGGCTCGCCGCCGCGCTGCTGATTTTCCCGGTCAGGTCGGTCGACAAGATCGACCCCTTCTTGGTGGATATCAGAAGCAAGGCGTTGGATCTCGTACACACCGCGACCGATGTTCAAAAGCAGCAGCTGAACGCGTCCGTGGCGGCGCTTGAACAGTCCTCCAGGAAGCTCGCCGAGATCATTCCCGAGATTGAGGCCGAACGTCTGCTCGACCTTCAGCCGCCGAAGAAACTCAGGAGACGCCTGGCTTATGCCGACGCGCTGGTCTCATACGTCACCCTCTATGTCGATACGCGCTCGAAGACAGAACCGTTTCAACTCTCCAACGAGACAGCAGAATTTCTTCGCACCGTTCAGGAGCAACTGGAAAAGGCTTTGCTGCCATCCCCCGAGGCGCCCGGAGCGGCAGCCGACACGCTGAAAAAGCTGGAAATACCCCGTCTTGACGTGGACAGCCGTCGGCTCACGATGATGCTCATCGGAATAAGATATTACGCCTACAAGACAGCCACGGTTCTGCACGAGTTGAATACGCTCAAGCCCTGAGGCCAAACCGCTTCGGCGATCGGGTGCGCGCCGGAGGTCCTTATGCCGCGCCTTGCTCCGTCCCTGTTTGTTCGGGCTGGTTCCGGCGACGGCGCCAATTGTTCGCCTTTTCGCGCATCGACTGGAATACGAAATATAGTACCGGAACCATCAGCAGACCCAATGTGCTGTCCACCAGCATCCCGGCGAACACCGGCACGCCGATCGACAATCTGGCGCTCGCTCCCGGCCCGGAGGCGAAGATAAGCGGCAGGACGCCGATGACGAAGCAGAGACCGGTCATCGTGACAGGTCTGAACCTGAGCTTTGCAGCGCTCAGCGCCGCATGGGCGATGCTGGCGCCTTCGTCGCGGCGCACCTTGGCGAACTCCACGATCATGATCGCCTTCTTTGCCGCGAGCGCAATCAGCAGCACCAGCCCGATCTGCGCGTAGATGTTGTTGTTCAGAAAGGAGATAAAATACAGCGGCAACAAGGCGCCGAACACCGACATCACGGTCGACGTCATGACGGACATCGGCAGTGTCCAGCTTTCATATTGGGCGACCAGAAACAAGTAGGCGAATATGACTGCAAGGATGAGGATGTAAACGACAAGGCCGCCTGCCTGGACCTCCTGCAGCGTTACGCCGCTCCAATCGATGCGATAGCCATCCGGCAGGGTTTTCGCCGCAACCTCTTGCATCGCCTTGATCCCCTCACCCGACGCAACGCCGGGCTCGAGCAACCCGGTGATCGATGAGGCTTGGAAAAGATTGTAGCGATAGATCTGGTCCGTTCCGAGAATCGGGCTCTCCGTTATGAGCGCGCTGAGTGGAATCATCTCGTTCGAGTTGGTTCGAACATAGATGTCGCGGACATCGTCGATCGACTGGCGGAATTTCGACTCGGCGGTGAGGACGACCCAGTAGATATTGCCGTCAATCACGAAATTGTTGACGTAATACTCGCCAAGATTGGCCTGGAGCACCTCGTAAATATTCGAAATATCGACACCCAGCGTCTGCGCCCGGTCACGATCGATCGCGAGATAATATTGCGGCGTCGTCGCAGCGAAATTGCCAAACGCCTGTTTGTATTCCGGCGTCGCGTTCAACGCTGTCAGGAACGCGCGCTGGACGGAGTCGAGCTTCTGCAGACTGCCCGAATTGAGATCCACAAGCTCGGCGGCCGTTCCGCCGCTGGAGCCAACGCCCTGGATCGTCGGCAAAGGAAATACGACGGCTGTCGCGGAAGGCAAAGCGTTGAACTCGCTGTTGAGCGTGGCGAGGATGCTGTACCATTGGGTTTCCGGCGTTGTTCGCTCGCTCCAGTCCTTCAGGACCGCGACGATCATGCCGGTGTTCGGACGCGTCCCGTTGATGAGACTATCGCCGCTCACTCCGATGACGTTGAGAACCCCCGGCGTCTTTGCGGTGATATCACTCAGCTGAGTGATGACTTCCTCGGTGCGCTGAATGGAGGCTCCGTCGGGCAATGTTATGCTCGACATCAGCACGCCCTGGTCCTCCTGCGGAATGAAGCCAGTGGGCGTTGCCTGGAACAGATAGACCGTTGCGCCAATGAAGCAGGCGAATATCACCAGCGTTACGCCGGCGTAACGCAGCATTCTGAACGTCAGCCACATATATCCGCGCCGCAGCCGATCCACCGTCCAGGGTATGACTCTCAGCGGCCCCATCGCCTGGCCGGTGTTTCTCTTCAACAGGAGCGAACACAGCGCTGGACCCAGCGTCAACGCGTTGACTGCGGAGAGCGAGAACGCAAAAACGATCGTAAGTGCAAATTCCAGATAGATTTTTCCGGTGATTCCCGGAAAAAAGCAGACCGGCACGAAAACCGCCGCCAGCACAAAGGTTGTGGCGATAATCGGTCCGGTGATCTGCGACATCGCCTTGAGCGTCGCCTCTCTGGGCTCCAGTTCCTCCTCTTCCATGATGCGTTCGGCGTTTTCGATGATGACGATCGCATCGTCCACCACGAGGGTGATGGCAAGAATGATTGCAAACAGCGTAATCATGTTGGCGCTGAAGCCGATGAGGTAGATCAGCGCCACGGCGCCCAGAAGCGAGACGGGAATTGCAATCGCCGGAATGATCGTCGCCCGCCAGCTCAAAAGGAACATGAAGGTCACTGCGATGACCAGAAGAGCGGTAATTCCCAACGTCTCCATGACTTCCCGCACCGAAGCGCGAACAGCCTTCGTCACGTCATAGGTGAGATTGTACGCAACGCCTTCAGGAAAGGATTTGGCCAGTTCGTCCATCTGCTTGTAGACGCCGTCGGCGACGTCGAGAGCGTTCGCGCCGCTTTCAAGCAGGATCTGGATCGCGGCCGCCGGCGTGTTGTTGAAGGTGGCGTTTGAATTGTAGGTTTCCGAACCGAGTTGCAAGCGGGCGACGTCGCTCAACCTGACCAGCGATCCGTCCGTATTGGCCTGCACGATGATCTTTTCGAACTGCTCGACCGTATCCAGCAAACCCTCGGCTTGCAGCGTGTACTGAAAGTCGACCTTGCCCTCGCCGAACGGCGGGGCGCCGACCGAGCCGGCGGTCGCCTGGACGTTCTGGGCTTTGATCGCATCGACGACATCCGACGCCGTCAGGTTGAGGTAAGTCAGCTTGTCTGTGTCCAGCCATACCCGCATGCTGTAATTCAGTTGGCCGAACTGGGCCGTGCCGCCCACGCCCGGAATGCGGCTCAAGGGCTCTTGCACATGGTTTGCCGCATAGTTGCTGAGAAAGAGTTCGTCCCGCGACTGATCCGGCGATATCAGGTTGATCACCTGAATCATGTTGCTGGACTGTTTGGACGTGATTACGCCCTGCTGGACCACCGTGGCGGGCAAAAGCGCCGTCGCCATGGCGACCCGGTTCTGCACGTTGACGGCCGCGAT
Source organism: Flavimaribacter sediminis (assembly GCF_019492055.1). Lineage (GTDB taxonomy): Bacteria > Pseudomonadota > Alphaproteobacteria > Rhizobiales > Rhizobiaceae > Flavimaribacter > Flavimaribacter sediminis. The sequence continues at coordinate 196,788 of NZ_JAICBX010000006.1, forward strand.
ATCCGGATCCGTGCCGATGCGGAAATTGACCGTCAGGACATAGTTGCCGCTGTTGTCGCTGGTCGACGTCATGTACAGCATGCCGTCGACGCCGTTGACCTGCTGCTCAATCGGCGTGGCGACGGTGTCCTGGATCACCTTTGCGCTGGCGCCGGGATATTGCGCCGTCACCGAAACCTGGGGCGGCGCAATGTTCGGATAGTCCGCAATCGGGATGAATATGATGCCGATCGCTCCGACGAGCGAGGTGACGATAGCGATGACGACGGCGAATTTCGGCCGATCGATAAAGAACTCGGAAATCATCAATCGCTCCCGTCAGCTCTGCTGCTCGACAGGCTTGACGACGATTCCAGGCTGCACCTTCTGAAGGCCCTGTACGATGACTTTCTGACCTTTTTCCAAACCTGACTTGACGACCCACATGCCGGCCTGTTGCGCGCCAACCTGGATGTCCTTCCGTTCGACCTTGTTGTCATCGCCGACGATGAAAACGAAGTGGCCCTTCTGGTCGAGTTGCACAGCAAGCTGCGGCGCCACGAGTTCCGGCTTGGCAGCCGGATCCATCGTCTTCGCGGTAATGAACTGACCGGGAATCAGAATGCCGTCGGGGTTGTCGAAGGTCGCTCTGATTTCCGTAGTGTCCGTCGACTGTTCGATCGCGACCCCGACATAGTTGATCTTGCCCTTTTTGGGATAAACGTCCCCGTTCGAGAGCGTGATTTCCACGTCGAGTTTCGCCTGGTCTTCTCCGATCAATCCCTTCTGTCGCGCGTCGACGAGGTCGGCTTCGCTCATGTAGAACCGGACATAGATGGGATCGACGCTCAGAATGGTCGCCAAAGGGCCGCTTTCCGGAGTTACGAGGTTGCCCACGTTGATATTGGTGGTGCTGATCCTGCCGTCGATCGGGCTGGTGATCGTCGTATAGCCGAGATTGATCTGGTCCAGTTCCAGCTGAGCCTTGGCTTCGCCGAGCGTCGCCTGACTGCTCTGCAGGTCGGCTTCCGCCTGATCCACCGCCGATTGCGGCTGGTCCTGCTTGTCGCGCAGGAACTTCATGCGTTCGAACGTCTTCTGGTTGTCCGTTACCGTGGCCTGCGCGCCCTTCACGGTCGCCGACGACTTGTCGACATTCGCCTTGTAGGTGTCCTTTTCTATCTCATAAAGGACATCGCCTTTCTTGACGATCGCGCCTTCCGTGAAATTGCGCTTTTCGAGAAACCCGGTCACCCGGACCTGCAGATCAACGGTGCTGACTGCAATCACCCTGCCAACATATTTATTCAGGGCGGCGGGAGACTGCTCCGTCACCGTCGAAACCACGACAGCGGGCGGTGGCGAGGAGCTGGCGGTTTGCGCTTGCGCCGCTAATGGCGCCAACGCCATGGACAGTCCTGCTAACGCCACTCTGAAAATCATGAAACGAACGCCCCCATTCTATTGGAGCCGCTATTCTAGCCGATATTATTCTTGAGATCAGTAAACTATTCCTGATTTTCATCGCGCCATCATATCGTCTACTAATGGTAGAAATATACAAATACTCTTATAGGTTGTATTTCTTTACGCGAGACAATCTATGTATTATATTACTATGCAGTATTTCCGCGTTGCGTATCGGAAGTCGCGCGTGGTTAGCGAACGCCAGCGAGGTGGTGAACCGTGAACACGCACGCCATGACGATGGAGGATTTTCGACAGGAGTTCCTGGCCGATCACCCGGATTTCGACAATCACGAACAGGTCGTTTTCAGGCGGCTTCCCGAGTTCGGCGTGGACGTCATAATCGCCATTCACAACACGGTGCTCGGACCTGCCCTTGGCGGCGCGCGACTCTGGAAGTACCCGACCAAAGCCGCAGCCTTGACCGATGTCCTGCGCCTTTCCTCAGGCATGACCTGCAAGAACGCCCTGGCGGGTCTGGAATTCGGAGGCGGCAAGGCTGTTGTTATCGCCGATCCGCAACGTGACAAATCACCCGCTCTGCTCAGGGCTTTTGCAAGAACCGTCAACGACCTCGAGGGACGATATATCAGCGGTGAAGACGTGGGCCTGACCCCGCCCGATATGGATATTCTCGCGGAAGTCACCCCTTATGTCCGGGGTGGAACAAAAGGTCCGGCGGGAGATCCCTCCCCGTTTACGGCGCTGGGCGTGTTCGAAGGAATGAAGGAGGCCCGCCGCTTCAAGTTCGATGACGAGCGGATCGCCGGTTTGACCGTATCCATACAGGGACTGGGCAATGTCGGGTGGCGGGTGGCGGAAATGCTTCACGAAGCAGGCGCTAAACTCGTTGTATCTGATATCAGAGGCGACCGCGTCAAAGAGGCCGAAACCGCGTTCGGGGCGACTGCCGTCGACCCTGAAAAATCGCATCGCGTTGAAGCGGACATATACGCGCCATGCGCGCTGGGCGCCATCATCAATGACGAGACTGTGGACGAGATTGCAGCGCCGATTGTCGCGGGTTCGGCGAACAACCAGCTTGCGGCTTCGTATCACGGTCAACTGTTAGCAGAACGCGACATTCTTTTCGCGCCAGACTACGTGCTCAACGCCGGAGGCGTCATCTGTTTGGCGCGCCAGGATGAAACCGGTCCCGAGATCGAAAGCAGGGTGCGCTCGATCGCGCGCACACTCCGCAAAATCTTCGAAACCGCCGCCAGGGAAAACCTGCCGACCAGCATGGTGGCCGGTCAGATGGCGCGCAGTCGCCTGAAACACCGGGCCGGGTGAAATCAGCTGCTATCGCCTTGTTTGAAATATGCGACGGAGCCGGAGCCGGACATCAATGATGCATCGCAAGAGTATCTAAATATTCTGGTTACAGTGCGTTAGTAATGTCGACACAATTGCAACTTTCGAAGTGCCAATGACCTACTTCTGTGTATATTGGCGCCCGTTGAAACTCTACACGCTAGGAGGTGAGTATGAGGAAATTGCTACTGTGGGGATTGGCGGCGCTCTGCCTGCCGTTTATGACTGTTACCGCGCTGGCGCAAACGCCAGGCTATACCACTACCGGTGTGCACCTTCGCGCAGGTCCGGGAACAAACTATCCGTCCGTCGCCGTCGTGCCTGCGAATTCGGCAATCAAGATTTACGGCTGCCAGTCCGGTTACGACTGGTGCGACACCAAGTGGGGCGCAGCCCGCGGCTGGATCGACTCCCAATACATAGTCACTGTCGACAATGGTCAGAAAACACAGCTGACACCGGCTGTCGCCACCGCAGTCGGCATCGGCCTCGCGACGTTTAGCCAGGCGTACTGGAACAGCTACTACGTCGGATACCCCTGGTATAACCAGTGGGCTCACTACTATCACCCCTATGGCCCTTATGGTCCGCATCACCCCTACGGACCACCCCCGCCGTATCATCCATACGGCCCCTACGGCCCGCATCACCCATACGGCCCCTACGGCCCGCATCACCCATATGGACCACCCCCGCCGCATCACTCCGGCTATGGGCCTCATGGTGGTCCGCCTCCCGGAGTTCCCGCACACTATGGCGGCGGCGGAATGCCCGGAGGTATGCCGGGCGGCTTTGGCGGTGGAATGCCGCACGGCGGGTTCGGCGGCGGAATGCCACATGGTGGATTCGGCGGCGGCATGCCCGGCGGGTTCGGCGGCGGGATGCCCGGCGGCTTTGGCGGCGGCGGATTCGGCGGCGGCCACATGGGCGGCGGCTTTGGCGGCCATCGCTAGAACAACGCGGGCGTCAGCCTGAACATGCAGCGGGGCCGTTCATCGGCCCCGTTTTTTTTGTATCTGCACGACGGCGACATCGCCACATGGATCTTTTCTTTTCGCTGCGAACCAGCCGCGCAAAAGATCCGATCAGACACTCGCAGGCAATACGGCGCTTACGATTTCAGTATTGTCAGGCTTACATTTCCACAAATAGAAGCATTCGATATCTTCTGCAAACACACCAACACTAAAAATTGCAATATATAACATAATAATAATATCGTAGTAATTTATAGAGAATATCAATCATAGTTATTCTCAAAACTCGATTTTTTATCTATATTGATTATTTGATGACCCCAAGCTGCTTCGATAGTTTCATTGAAGAAGACAGTGCGCATGTTCGGCGTCACGCTGGACATCGCTTCACTGCCCGATCGCCTGCAGATTCAACAACTATCAGTAGATTTTGTTGTTCTTCCATTTGCTTTACTTCCGTCGAGCGGCAACCACCCCAAGACATCAAAAACATCAAATCAGATCGCGACAGCTTCGCCTCGTGGAGCCTGGAGGCGCGGGCCGTGGGAGTGGCGCCCTGATGACCAACCCGATCAAAGACCCATATGAAAACCCCAAATCGATAGAGTTCGGTTTCAGGAAAAAACGCTTCGCCCCTTTTGAAGAGATGATTCACGACCTGATGCCGGAAAGACGGCCGGTTCGCATACTCGACCTGGGGGGCACGGAAACTTACTGGATGATCGCGCGTGACCTGCTCGAAGAATATCACGGTCGGATTCACGTCACGATCGTCAACAATGAACCGATGGAGATCAAAGACCACAAGCATTTCTCGTTCGTGTGCGCGGATGCGAAGGACAAAAGCCTGCTTGTTGGAGAAGAGTTCGACATTGTGCATTCAAATTCGGTTATCGAACATGTCGGTAATTGGGAGGCGATCCTTAATTTCAGGGACAATGTGCACCGGCTCGGCAAGCGTCACTTCATCCAGACGCCAAACTACTGGTTTCCCATCGAACCCCATTTTCGTTTTATCGGCTTTCATTGGCTGCCGCTTTTTCTGCGCGCATGGTTGCTGCGGAACAGAAAGTGCGGGTTTTACCTGCAGGAGCCCGATTTCCTGAAATCGAGAGAGATCGTCGACAGCATCAAACTGATGACTGGGAAAGAAATGCGTCATCTGTTTTTCGACTCCCGGATTGTCAGTGAATCCTTTGGCGGCCTCACAAAGTCTTTCATAGCCATCAAGTAGCAATCGGATGCCGGCGCATCGCGCATCGGGATCAGTCAATCTTCAACCCCGCGCTTTCCAGTATCCACCTCGGCAGGCAGTCAGCGTAAGAAGCACCCTGGAAAACGCCTCCACAGGCGATCCGTTTTGTCCTATCGTGCCTGGATGGATGTGATCCTTTCATTCTTGCGCGGAGAACGGGCTCTCGGTCCGTCCTTCTGGTTTTTCTTCGTCGCGCCCTGCATCATCGTCTACGCAGCGCTGGCCGGCGTGATGACCTTGCCCTACGTCCCGCTCATTGTTTTCGTTTGCCTGCTTGTCGCCTCTCTTTCGATTTTCGCGACGCTGTCGATCGGCGTCATCCGCGCCGGAGAGGCCCATGTCGCCGCGCGCGGCTCGCTGGCGCCCGTCTGGGGCAGCTACGTCGCAATCATAATCGTGCTGTTCATCTTCGGCACACAATGGCTGGGTCTCTATCAGCGCACGATCTGGAAACCCGAAGAAGAGCTGTTCACGACGAAGATGGACCGCCTCCACGCTTCAACCTACGACTTGTCGCTGTCCGAAGACGGCCGCGTCCTGACGCTCGATGGCGACGTCGCCCTCGGTTCGACCAAAATCATTCGGAATCTGTTGTCGGAGAGTTCAGGCGTCGAAGCCCTGGCGCTCAACAGCAAAGGCGGAAATATCTACGAAGCGAGGGGCATCGCGCGACTGGTGTCGGAAGGAAATCTCGACACCCGTATCGATGGCGAATGCAGTTCGGCCTGTACGATCATCTTCATTTCCGGCGCCAACAGATCGATGGGCCGCAGCGCCCGGCTCGGCTTTCACCAGTATCGTCTGGACAGCACAGCCAATATTCCAAACGTCGATATTGCCGAGGAGCAGTCGCGCGACCGCGCATTCTTCGAAAATCAGGCAATTGATCCGGAGTTTCTGAAAAGGATCTTCAACAGTCCGCACAATGCAATCTGGTATCCTGAACGATCGGAACTCGAAACCGCGGGCGTGATCACGACACCGGACTGATCTGCGCGTCCGGCTGCTCGACATCCGCATCGAGATTGCCTGCCGCGTAGATCTCCTGGCTTGATTCAAATCCGTCGAAACGATGCGAGCCGATCGAAAAGACATTCTGCGGCAGGCTGTCGCCGTTGCTTTCCAGCGCGTGAACGAAGTCGCGCGACATGATGATCTTGTTGCCGGTCGCCTTGCAAAGTCCCTCCATCCTCGTGGCGAGATTGACCGCGGGGCCAATGACCGTGAAATCGAGGCGATCATGGCTGCCGATATTGCCGTAGGTCACATCGCCGATATGCAAAGCGATGCCCATGTCTATCGGCGGACCATCTTCGGTAAGCCCCTTCTCAAGGTTTTGCTCGACGACCTTCATCGCCTGGCGGGCCGACCGCAGGGCCAGTTCCGCCTGCCCTGCCCTGTCGTCGGCGAGATCGGAAACCGGAAAGACGGCGAGAACCGCGTCGCCGATGAATTTGAGCACTTCCCCGCCATTTTCGCTGATCGGCGCCAGAACCATGTCGTAATAGCGATTGAGCATCTTCAGATAGTCGTCGCGCGGAAGTTCTTCTGCGAGCCTCGTCGAGTTTCGCAGGTCGCTGAACAGGATCACGGCCTGGATATCCTCGCCTAGGCCACGCCGAATGTCGCCGTTCAACACGCGTATGCCGGTGCGACGTCCGAGATAGGTGTCGAGCAGCGTCTGCGTGTTCTTGCGTAATGTCAGAACTTCGAAATACCGCCCAATCGCCCCGACGATTTCGAAGATCTGTCCCAGGTCCGCCGTTGAAAATCCGTCGACGCTGTCGCTCGCGAGCGTAATCACGTTGATCTGCCCGTCCGAAAACGGAAGCGGCATAGCCACATAATCCGTCGCGCCGGCGGCCTTCAGTTCGTGAATGATCGGATAGTCGAACTCGAAGACGTCGACATTGAGAGGCTGGCGCACGCCGCCTTTGGCCATACTGACATAGTAGATCGGGCTGTTGACGAATTCGGGATCGTCGAGGAGATCGTAACTCGCTTCGGCCAGGATGGCCTCGTCTGTATCGCGCTTCCAGATAATATTGGTGCCTGCAATCTCGGGATGCAGCGACCAGAGCACGACCGACATGCGGCTGACGCCGATGCCGGCCTCCACGAGTTTGTGCCCGAGCATGCGCGCAAGCTCCCGGCGCGTCTTGCAATTGCCTGCTCCGCGCAACACCCAATCGCTCAAGGGACTGCTGATATGGGCTTCCTCGATCCGGACATCCGGAGGTGAAACCGAAAAGTCATAGTCCTGGGCGACCGCATCCGTGAAACAGAGGTACCCGCCTATCCCGCGCGCTTCCGCGAGAGGACGCTGATACGACCAGGCGCCGTTTTCCTGAATGCCGGACGGAGTTTTGACATGCCAATAGGAGGCTGTCCCCTTGAACGGGCAGAAGGTCTTTTGATCGGAAGGAATCAGGATATCGGGATCGACCGCGTCAACTGGAAAGTAATAGCAGTCCGCCAGGCGCGTTTCCCGCAGCACGCGCGCCCGGTCTGAAAAAGCGACAGTCTGCCCCTCATGAAGGACAGCGACCTCGCCCGCCACATCTCCGATCTCGATGCTGTATCCGTTTTCATTCATGCAGCGAACTTAAGCCGCTTCGATGCAGTTTCAAGTTCACTGTTCAGTGAACGGATTGTCTGCTGAAAAACGCACCATGCTTTGCGCTCCCTCCTGCCCTAGATCAGGGCGAAGGTTTCGATGTCCTGATCCAGACCGCGGATCGCATGCATGCCCGTCGAGCGGAAAAGCGACGGAACGAGATCCGCCACCGCGCTGGTCGCAAGAACCGTATCGCCCGTCGCCTTGCAAAGCTGTTCGACCCTGCTCGCCAGATTGACCGCCGGTCCGATGACGGTGAAATCCAGCCTGTCCCTGCTGCCGACGTTGCCGTAGGTCACCTGCCCCATATGAATTCCCGTGCCGGTTTCCAGCGGAGGCTTGCCCTCCGCCAGTCGGCGCTCGTTCAATGCATGGAGATTGGCGCGGATTTCAATGGCGGTTTCCGCAGCGCCAATACAGCGTTCCTCCTGGTTCTTCTCACCGGAGACCGGAAACACCGACAACACGCCGTCGCCCAGAAATTTCAGAATATCTCCGTCGCGGGCCTGTACCGCCTCCGCGACGATCTCAAAATAGTCGTTCACCGCCTCGATCAATTCGGCCTCGCGCCAGTAAGCGGATTTTGCGGTGAAATCCCTGAGGTCGGAAAACATAACAACCGCGTCCATATGGACAAGATCGCCTCTGCGTATCGCGCCTTCGGCGACTTCTTTCGCCGGGCCTCGGCCGAGATAGGTCGCAAGCAGGCTGCGCATGGACCGCCTCTGCGCGCAGGGCTCCATCGCCGCTGCGATCGGAGCCCTGAGTGACTCCAGCAATTCCAGGTCGCGCTCGGAGAACCCGCGCGGATCTTTCGTGACAAAGCTCGCGCCCTGGGTGGAACCGTCGCTGAACGAAAGCGCCATCGCGAAAAAATCGGTCCCCCCTGCGTCGGCCATTTCGTGCAATACGCCGTGGTCGTCCGCGGGATGCAGATTGTCGAGCCGACGTCGGAATGTGGCTCGGTTTTGCACGACATGCTGAAAGGGCGAACCATGCCAGGCCGATGTCTGCAGAACACTTGCCGGTATTGGATTTTCGACCGCCCCGTCCGGCGTCCAGACCGTGCTCCAGCCGACGATCAGCGGATTTGCAACCTGATGGTTTATGCGCATGCGCGACAAGGGAACGCCAGAAGCCGCCAGGCGAGTCGCCAGACCCTCGACAACCTTCAGTCCGTCGCCATACAACCTGCCTTCGCCGATGAGCCAATTTGCGATATCCGGCGCACTGTCCACAGAATTGGTCGTATGATTACCCACAACGCTATCGCCCGAATGAAACATTGTCCGGATGCAAAGACCCTCTCAGCAGACCGGACCGGAAATTACCTCCGATATGGTAACCGTTTCGCTGGAAATCAAACAGCCGGCAATCCGGCCTGGAAATCGAATGGATCAGGCGGCGGATCGCATGCGCGCCGAAGAAGCGGCGTCCGCTCCTTCAACCCGTGCGATGTGACGCAGGATGACCGGATTGATCACATCGGGATTGAAGACCGGCGCCATGTGGCCAAGCGCGGGAAACGCTTCGGTGCGAACGTCGCGAAAGGCGCTTGTTATATGTGACGTCACGCGCTCTGCAATGTCGGGTGACCGCCCGCCGCTCATCATCAGCGTCGGCAGATTGATCGCCCCCAGATCCTTCAAAGACCAGCTTTCAGCAAACCCGCCGTTGAAATCGGCAATGATCGAACGCGCCTGGGACGCGAATTTGTTGCGCGATTTGTCTGGGAGCGATTCCCAGGCCCCGTCTCCGTTCCAGAAATTGATAAAGGCGCGCATGCCCCGGTCGGGATTGCCGAAAGCCAGTGACACCGAAACCAGCCCCGCCAGCCTGCTGATCTGCCGGAAGAGCGCACGATCAATCGAGCATCCATGGTTGAGGAAGTGAAACGTCGCCGGCTCGTACAACGCCAGGCTTTTGACCAGGTCGGGTCGAACCATTGCGATTTTAAGCGCGACGCCCGCGCCGTTCGAATGTCCGACGAGATGAACAGGCTTCCCGTTGCGCTCGATCAGCTCGATGACGGGCGCCGCAGCAGCCGCGACGCCCTTCTGGGAAATATCTCGTGTCAGGCTGGCTTGACCGTATCCTGGAAGGTCAGGCGCGATGACCTCCATTTGCCCCGCGCAGTCAACGGCCAATGTCCGCCACTGGGCGCCGCTGGAGGCCGACGAATGGAGCGCGACCACCACGGGCGCGGACGAAATCTGGTCGTTTTTGAATTCTGGCATCGCAGTTCATCCCGGCTTGCTTGATAATCCGGTTTTGAACGCCTGATGTTTCAGTCGATTTTCGCAGGTTCGGAATTAATGTTTCAATTGTTTAGGGTTGCCGTTGCCTAAAGATCGTAAAGCGCGCCGAATTTTGTTTCCAGATAATCGATCAGCGGGCGTGTGGACGGCGCCTTTCCCGTCGCCTCGGCGATCAGGTCCTGCGGCGCCAGCAATCTGCCCCGACTGTGGACGCGCTCGCGAAGCCAGTCGAGGATCGGCGCGGTCTCGCCTGCCCGGACCATGGCGTCGCGATCGGGCAGATCCGCCCGCATCGCCTCATCAAGACAGGCCGAATAGATGTTGCCGAGACTGTAGGTCGGAAAATAGCCGAACAAGCCGGCGGACCAGTGGACATCCTGCAGAACACCCAGCCGCGCATCCGGCGGCGCCTTGCCGAAGTCCCGTTCAAAACGCATGTTCCAGGCTGCCTCCAGATCTTCAGTCTCGAGACTTCCGTCGATCAGTTCGAGCTCCAGTTCAAAACGAAGCAGGATGTGCAGGTTGTAATGCACCTCGTCAGCCTCCGTTCTGACAAAGCCGGTTTGAACATGGTTCACCGCGGCGTAAAGCTCCTCCGGCCCGCGGAGGTTGAGAGTGTCGAAGCGAGTCTTCAGCGAGGGGAAAAACCATTCGGCAAACGGTTGCGAGCGCCCGATCTGGTTTTCCCAGAAACGCGACTGGCTCTCGTGAACGCCCATCGAACAATAGTCGCCGGCCGGAAGATAAGGGTGCGCCGCGCCCTGGGTGTAGAGAGCGTGGCCAACCTCGTGCATGGTCGAGAATAGGCAGTCCTGGATATCGGCCTCGTCGATCCTGGTCGTGATGCGGGCGTCGCTCACCGTGCCGCTGCTGAAGGGATGGACGGAAATATCGAGGCGTCCGGCCTTGAAGTCGTAACCCATGGTCTCAGCGACGAACCGAGCCAGATCGAGCTGATCGGATTCCGGAAACGAGCCTGAAAGGGCCGTCGGAGCCGGCTTTTCCTGAATGCGCTCGCGTAACGAGACCAGCGCCGGGCGAAGGCTTTCCAGCAAAGGTTCGACTTCCGCCGTTTCTGCGCCCGGCTCGAAACTGTCCAGCAGACTGTCATAAAGGCCGCCGTCTCCATCGGTCAGGCAGGCGGCTTCCTCACGCTTCAGAGCGACATTTCGTTTCAGAGCCGGCGCGAACACCGCATAGTCGTTTTGTTTGCGCGCTTCGGTCCACAACACCTGGCCCTCGGAGGCGGCTTTGGCGCTCGCTTCGGCAAGGGATTTCGGAATGCGGGTCGCCTTGTCGTATTGCCGGCGGGCCTCGTCCACGTTGCAGCGATCGAAGGGCGTAAGTTCCGCCTCGTTCAATGCCGATATCCATTCCATCACTTGCGGGTCGGACTGGCGCGTGTGAATGGTCGCGGCAAGCGCCCCGATCTGTTCGGCGCGCAGGCTCGCGCCCTTCTCCGGCATCACGGTTTCCTGGTCCCAGTGGCTTGTCTCGGCTATCTGCAAGAGCAGCGAGGTCTGGCGGAGATGATCAAGGACGAGGTCAAATGTCATGACCACGCAGTTAGACAGGAATTCACCGAATGGCAACCGACGCGTCTGCGCGGACTTCGTTCAGTCGGATATCCGCGCCAGTTCGGCATGGGCGTCCGCAAAGTACGACATTGGCCAATGGCGGGAGTGGATGTGCCCGGCGCCGTCGGCGACATTCCAGACGAGGGTCAGTTCGTCGGCCGTTTGATCGGAGAATATTTCGATCAGCGCATGGGCGGAAGGGCCCGTGAAAACACAGAGGTTCTGACTGGCGCACGCCTGCGTATCCAGGTTCCAGACCGGTTTGCCGTCGCGTTGAAGATACGCGCCGCTTTCCGCCGAAATCAGGTCTTCTCCCAGATAAAACGCAACCTGCGTCCCTTTGCCGTCTGCTCCAACCGTCGCAGACAGCGTTACCTGATAGGGTGAATAGTCGATGGCGTCGTAGGCTATAAAGGAATCGGCGAGACGCATGTAACAGCGCTGCTCTGATGACATCGCCTGCCCGTCTCCGGGATTGTCCGAAACCGGTTGCTTGCAGAAAGTTTCCCATTCATCGAAACGGGCGTGGTGATTGTACCTCCAGCCGACGTCATCTTCACTGTGTATTCTCTCCCTGGCCTGCCCAACTTCCTCCGAAGTCATGGTGACAACAGCCAGCGCTCCGGCAAGCAACGCCGCAGCGGCAATCGTAAACGGACGCATATCGTTTCACCGTTTTTTGTTACAGGTCGAATGCTCAGGAAATGGTTCTACCATCCTGATTACGAAGGATTTTTCGGTTCGATGGATGAAAATATGGTGATCGGTTTCCTGAATGCAATACATGTCAGAAAAACGTGATCGCCCTGCATCCAGCCATCTGGTCGCGCCGACCATCTCAATCTATAGTAGTCGCAAGGGTGAGCGGCAATTGACGGTTTTCGACTGCCCGAAATAGTTTTCGGATGTTATTTTCCGCCGAATACAATAATGGAATTGCATTAGCGACATGTCCAAGGCGCCGCGACAGGGAAACCCCCGCTTTCTGATGATTCTTGTGGCTGGCGTCCTTGCCTTTCTTCTCTACTCGGCCTGGATCGGCGGACCCTATCTCAGATCCGTTTTTATACGAGACTCGGCGATCACCACCTGGAAACAGCTTGCAACCGCGCCAATAGCAGGCGACATCGCTACGCCCTTGCCCGATATTGGAACACAGGTTGGTCCGGACACATCTGCAATTCTGATACGCAACGATCGACTTTTCACGCAGAAAAATCGTGTCGATGACCTCGAACAACGGGTCAATGCAATTCGGGAACAAATGGCCGAGGCCGGGCAGTTTCTCGATCAGTTACACGAGATGGAAAGCGCACGTCTGGGACGTCGACAGGCCTATGCGCGCATTTTTCGCCAGCGATTGCGCAGGGAAATCGCCGAACTCAAGCAGGACAACGCAGCGCAACTGACCCAGATAACGGTGCTTGAAGAACTGCTGGAGCGTTTGAAATCCGCAGGAAGCGGCACAATAGTGCCGCAGACGAGAATTGACGAAACGGCCCTGCGTCTCTCAGAGCTCCGCCAGAACCAGGCAAGCAAGACGGCGCATTTGGCCAGGGCCGTTGAGCAGCTCAAATTCGCTGATTCGGGGCATTACCAGAACTATGACGGCGAGGTTCCCGCCTGGGCTCTGGACGATGCGAGCGATCTGCGTCTGCAACGTTTGCAAATGACGATGCACAGGCAGGAGCTGGACTCTCAAGCGCGCTTTCTGGAGTCCGAACTTCAATCGGCGCGCGCAGACCTTGCGCGCTTGTCCGAAGCTGAAGTGCATGTACCGGCTGGCGCAACGATTCTCAGTATAGAGTCGAGAACCGGCGCAGTCGTTCAGCCCGGACAGGTGGTGCTCACCTGGGTGGATTGCTCGGAGCTTTTCGTTGACGTTCCGGTTTCCGATGCCGAGACGCCCCTGATCCATCCAGGCATGAACGCGCGCGTCGTCATCGAAGGTTCTGGCGCGCCTGTCGGGGCGAGCGTCATTCTCGTCCGCGGTTCAGCGGCGAGTCTTGGCCCTGACGACCTCGCCGCAATAGCCAAGGGACGAGACCCGGGTCGCGCCCAGGTTCTGCTCTCACTCGAGCCCGACGATCTCGAGGTTGAAACCTGCCCGATCGGCCAGGCCGCCTATGTCGAATTTCCCGATATTGGTCTCATCGACATCATCAGGGCGCGAATGAGACTATGAGGCTACTTTCTGAAAGGACACGCGACCCCACCAGGAAGGAAATTTCCCACGAACGGGCTGTCATATACTCAAGTCTGGCTGATTCTTCCGCCAGCCTGCTGCAGCTCGTTTTCGCGGTCACCACCGGTTCGCTAACGCTTCTCAGCGAATTTGCCCGTTCAAGCTTCATGCTGATGATCGAAGTTTATTCCCTGTGGCTGCTGGCGGGCATCCATCGGGGGCGCATGACGCATTTTCAGTACGGCGTTGGAAAGATCGAACAGTTTTCGTGGCTGATCATCGGCCTTGGCATGACCGCCAGCGGCGTCTGGGTCGCCGAAAAGGTCGTCCGTTCCCTCGTTGAAGAAAGCGTGCCTCCGACGCCGATGGGGCTGGCTTTCGCTGCAATCGTCAACGCCTTCAACCTGACGATCAACTGGGTTTCCCTGTTCGCCCTTGTTTCCGGCGATCGAACGGAAGAATCCGAAATCTACAAGGCGCAGATCAAATCCCGGGTCGTCAAATGCGCAAATTCCACTTTCCTGCAAATAACCCTAACAGTGGCCACCCTGGCGAAGGATCCGGTGGTCGGACTTTTCATGGACGGTCTCGGCGCTGCGTTCGTTGCGGTCATTATGGTGGTCAATGGACTCATGATGATTGCAAGGAGCCTCCCGGATCTCCTCGATGCGCCTCTGTCAGGGATTGAACTTTCACAAATTTCGGAAACGGTTCGCGCCCTGGATGCACCACATGTCCAGATACTTAATATTCGGTCACGGCGCTCGGGGCAGTTTCCGCATGTCGAAATTCTTGTATCGCCCGTCGGCGGAGATTCAGCAGGCAAACTGCTTGAAGAGATCGGGCGTCTGCGTGATGCGCTTCGCGCGCTCGACAGCCACATAGACGCGACTTTTGTTGTCGCGCTGCAAGACAAGGCTGCAACCTGAGCGGGATTAAGCATTGACAATATATACCATTATGGTATATATTGAGACCCTATTCCTTGTTCATCCCCTTAAGCCATCTTCAATGTTTACAACTCAATATTCTTTCGACGAATTGCCTGTGTGCATCGGCGCAACGGAAATTGCGCAGTGCTCCGGCACAGCCCTGCTTGAAGGCGAATTCGGTCCCCATGATTATGGATTTCGCGTGATTGGCGTTGAATTGCAAGGCAACCTTGCCGGCGATTATCGCGACAAACGACATGTCGTCCTGAACGCTGGATCCGACGACGCTCTTGCCCTGATCCTGTTTCGCAATATCGCCCGCGCAATCGAGCGCGACCGTTGCGCAGCGGACCATTACTACGACGAAATGAATGACCTGATGCACAACGCCGCTTAGGAAGCGCGCTGTGTCAATCCGGTCCGCGCCAATGCGGCTTTCGCCATCCTGACGCCTCATAGTTGGTTTAGAAACGAACTTCTGGATGGTGGCTCTGCGCCATTGTTCGGCACGGAGGCGGTTGCGGCGACGCAACCGCCTTTCCCGGTTTTAAACATGCGCGGACTTCCCCAAATCCACCAAACTGGTTTATCAGTCCTGCGATCAGACAACTATTCGCCGGGACAAGTCAGTATGCCAATTCCGCAAGGCCCCCTGAAAATAGCCTGTGTCGGCGAGGCCATGATCGAACTCCTGTTGAACAGCGACGGAACCGCCGCCAGTGTCGGATACGCGGGCGATACGCTCAATACCGCAATCTACTTGCGACGACAGATAGCGGCTGAAAACGAAGTGGCGTTCGTTTCCTGCATAGGCGCGGACCCGTTTTCCGAACGCATGGCGCATTTCATTGAATCACAGGGCGTCTCGACACGGTCCCTGGCGCGCATCAACGACAGGTTGCCTGGTCTCTATTCCATCAGCACCGACGAGAATGGCGAACGATCGTTCTTCTACTGGCGGGAAAACTCCGCCGCCCGTCAGATGTTCGCAGGAAGAGATTTCAGCACCCTGGAAAACTACGACGTCATCTATCTGTCAGGCATCTCGCTCGCGATCCTGCCGGAGGATATACGCGAGGCGCTGTTCCTCTGGATCGAGCGCTTTCGCGAGGCCGGAGGACTGTTTTCCTTCGACTCCAATTATCGACCGCGCCTTTGGGGAAGCCAGGATGCGGCAAGAAAAGCCGTCGCCCGCGCCTGGCGAATGGCGGATATCGCGCTCCCGTCCATCGATGATGAAATGGTGTTGTTCGAAGACAAATCCGAAACGCAAACGCTTGAGCGTTTGCGTAGCTATGGCGTTCGTTCCGGGGCGCTCAAACGCGGTCCGCTCGGCCCTGCGCCGCTCGGCGAGGCGGACATTTCGAAATGCGTGTTCAAGCCGGCGAAATCAGTCGTCGACACGACCGCGGCGGGCGACAGCTTCAACGGCGGGTTTCTTGGCGCCTTCCTTTCCGGCGCAAGCCTTGAAGCCGCGATGCAGGCCGGCCACGACCTTGCGTCACGCGTCGTCGGACATCGGGGCGCGATTATTCCGAAGGACTGAACGCGGCGTTCGTCACTCAATCGGTTCGAGACTTTCCTCTAGCTGCTCACGCCTGGATTCGTGCTGCTTGGGAAGCATGAACCCCTGGCCCAGTTCACTCAGCTTTTCGTCCGTGTTGAAACCCGGCTCGTTCGTGGCTATCTCGAAAAGCACGCCCCCCGGCGAGCGAAAATAGATCGCGAAGAAATAGCTGCGATTCTTGACCTGCGTCACGCGATAGCCGTTGTTCAGCAGGGTCTCGCGGACCTTTTCCTGTTCCTTGCGGCTTTCCACGGCGAAGGCGATATGGTGGACTGCCCCTGCGCCGGCCTTGGCCGGATCGGCGTGCGGCAATTCCTGTATGTCGATGCAATCGGCGCCATTGCCCTTCGCAAGCTGGTAGCGATGGTGATTGCCTTCCTTGCCCTGGAACTCATAGCCCATCAACTTCAGAAATTCCGCGGTCGCCGCCGCATCCGCAAGCCGCAGGCTGACGGAGTGAAGACCACGAATGCCGATGTCGGTGGAAAGGTCCGATCCGTCCCAGGCCTTCCGCTTGTCACGAGGGTTCTCGATGATTGCGATTTCCTCGCCGTCCAGCCCCTGAAACCTCAGCCGTTTCTGTCCGAAATACTCATCCGAGCTGACGAGCCTGAGCTTCAGTTCCTCGACATGCGCCTCCCAGAAGGTCCGCGCGCCCTCCGGCGCGGAAAAGGCCACGCAGCCAACCTCTCCCGATCCCATTCGGCTGCCGGAAAGGCTCGGAAAGGGAAAATAGGTGATCAACGTGCCGGGCGCGCCAATGCGCGTTCCGTAATAGAGATGATAGGCGTCGGGAACGTCGAAATTGATCGTCTTCTTGACTCTCCGCAATCCGAGCCACTTCGTGAAGAAACGATTATTCGCAGACGCATCGCGCGTCAGGGAGGTGACGTGGTGCAAACCTCTTACCTCTGAAATCATTTCCCCTCTTTCCGGACGCCGTGCATGTCACTTGTATGGATCGGTTGTCATAACTGTCGAACCGACAGCAACGCAAGCTGCAATACTGTAGTTATACCCAATCACAATTCGAACTGACCCTTTCCTCTCAAGTTCAGGAAAGACTGAAACCGCGTCCGCTGGACTTCACCGTCCGCCCCCGAGATGCTCCAGCAATTCGTCGCGCACGCTTGAAATATGTTCCCGCGTCAATCGCGCCGCCAGTTCGGCGTTTCCGTTTTCACAGGCCTCCAGAATGGCCAGGTGCTCGCGATGCGCCTTTTCAACGCCATGGGATATCGACAGTTGGGTGTCAACATATCGCTCCGTCCGGTCCAGAGCATTGTCGATCATGTCCAGATGATATTTCAGTCCGCTGTCGCGATACAGGCTGTAGTGGAACTTGCGGTTAAGCTTGCTCCAGCTTTTCGAGTCATCCGTGCGGCGGAATTCATCGCAGTAGGCGCGCGCCTTGGACAGGGACGCCGACGTCATTTTCGGAACGGATGCAGCGATCACCTCGCTCTCCATCAGAATCCGGAAATCGAAAATCTCCGAAGCCTCCCTGTGCGATATGCCCGCCACGACCGCGCCCCGATAACGCCGGTTGGTGACGAGTCCTTCCTGTTCCAGCTTCGAGAGAGCTTCCCGGACAGGGATACGGCTTGTATTGAACTGGCAGGCGATATCATCCTGCCGCAACGGCGTTCCATCTTCCAGCTCGCCGTCGATGATCGCTTTTCTCAGAGAATCATAGACGATCGAACCCGCGGAGGCGCGGTTACCGATATCGATCGATT
This sequence comes from Flavimaribacter sediminis, assembly GCF_019492055.1. Taxonomy (GTDB): domain Bacteria; phylum Pseudomonadota; class Alphaproteobacteria; order Rhizobiales; family Rhizobiaceae; genus Flavimaribacter; species Flavimaribacter sediminis. The sequence goes on from NZ_JAICBX010000006.1 coordinate 214,655, forward strand.
TCAGCTTCAGATTCGACGCCATCTGCGGAGTTCCGGGGGTAATCCAAAGGGTGCAAATACCTGCGTCCATCACTATCTCACTTCCTCCAGATTGTAAATTGGATCCAATTTCATTGACCACTTAAACTGATGTGGTATGGAATTGTGGCGATCGGAATAGCGCGGCGGCCTTGAGCAGGCGGAACCGGAGATTCTCGGCGCCGCGCCCGGTTCGCTCAGAGCCGCGAATTTTCGATCATGATATAAAACAATAGGTTGCGCTGTATCTTTATCTCACTGAAAACGGGCGGAAAAAGATTAAACTTTCGCAATGCTAGGATTGCTGCCGCGGGCAGCCTGAAAGGACGATGAAATGTGGCAAGGCGTCATACCTGCGGTCACCACCAAATTCACCAACGATAATGGTCTTGACCATGCGGAGATGGAGCGCTGCTACGCCCTTATGATGGACGCCGGCTGTCATGGTTTGATAGCCTGCGGCACATTGGGCGAAGGCAACATGCTGTCGCATGACGAGCGGCTCGAAGTCCTTCACCTTTGCAAGCAGGCGACCGGCGACAAGCCCGCCCTTCTCACGATTTCGGAACCCGGAACGAGAGAAGCCTGCGACCTGGCGAAGCGGGCGGCGGGCGCCGGCGCGGACGGATTGATGATCGTCCCCTCGCCGCTCTACCACAGCGGCCGTGACGAGACGATCGCCAATCTCAGGGCGATCGCCGAGGCTGGCGACCTTCCTGTCATGATCTACTCCAATCGCGTCGGATACCGCGTCGACGTGACACCGGACATGATGGAGGAACTGGCCGACGACCCGCGCTTCGTCGCGATCAAGGAAAGCTCGGACGATATCCGGCGCACGACCGAGATCTTCAATCGTCTCGGAGATCGATACGATGTTCTTACGGGCGTCGACAATCTTGGATTTGAAGCCATGACGGCGGGCGCCGTGGGCTGGGTCGCAGGACTGGTCGTCGCCTTCCCGCGCGAAACGGTCGCGATCTACGACCTGATCCGCAAGGGCCGATATGCGGAAGCGCTCGCCATCCATCGCTGGTTCCGTCCCCTGCTCGATCTCGATGTTTCGACCTGGCTCGTGCAACAAATCAAGCTTGCGGAAGTTATTGAAATAGGGTCCAATGATCGCGTGCGCATGCCGCGTCAACCACTCCGGGGCGAACATCGCGAAAGGGTGGAAAAGATCGTAAGGCTGGCAATCGAAAGCCGGCCTGTATTGCCGCGAAACTAATCCATACGGACCCGCGGCAGATTAGGCGGAACGAACCTTGGCGCGGTTGCCCGGTTTGAGTTGAAGTAAGTTATGACTGAACTGGGCGAATCCAAACCGAACGTCATCGTCATCGGCGCAGGCATTGTCGGCCTGTCGACCGCGCTCAGCCTGCAGATGCGCGGGCAGCGAACACTCGTGATCGATCGCGAAGGCTTTGCGGCCGGCGCATCGAGAGGCAATGCCGGCGCATTTGCGTTCTCTGACATCATTCCACTCGCGTCACCGGGCGTGTTTCGCCATGCGCCCGCCTGGCTGATGGATCCAGGCGGCCCACTGACGATTCCGCCGGCCTACGCCTTCAAGATATTGCCGTGGCTCCTCCGCTTCAGTCGCGCGTCACGCCCATCCGAGATGACGCGCGGCGTCGCCGCGCAATCCGCGCTCATGAATCACTCAAAAAAGACACTTCTGGATTTCCTCAGGGACGCCGGCCTCGGGAATATGTTGCGGCGCGAGGGCAATCTTCAGGTCTACGAAAGCGACCGCGAGTTCGAGGCGTCGCTTCCGCATTGGCAAGCGCGGGAGAACCAGTTGATTCCGTTCAGGCACATCGAGGGCGTGGACGCGATCGCGGAAGTGCAGCCGGGCCTTTCGTCCCGGTTTACACGGGCGACCTTTTCGCCGGAATGGTACAGCGTCGACGATCCGCTCGACTACACGCTCAATGTCGCTGAAAAATTCCAGGATCGCGGCGGCAAGTTCGCCATCGCCGAAGCAACCTCCGTGACAGCCGACCACGAGACGGCGAGCATCCGCTGCGCAGACGGTCGGGTTCTGGTTGCAGACAAGGTCGTAATATGCGCCGGAGCATGGTCGCGACCGTTGGCGCGCTCGCTGGGCGACCGCATACCGCTTGAAACCGAGCGCGGTTACAACACCACCCTGCCGCCTGATGCACTCGATCTGCGAATGCAGATAACCTTTGGCGGACACGGCTTTGTCGTCACCAGGCTGTCAAGCGGAATACGCGTCGGCGGAGCGGTCGAACTCGGCGGTCTGGACCTGCCTGCGAATATGCGCCGCGCCGAAATTCTCTTGAACAAGGCGAAAGACTTCCTGCCCGGTTTGCGCATCGGGGACGGCGTTCAATGGATGGGGTTCCGCCCTTCCCTGCCTGATAGCCTGCCGGTCATCGGCATGGCCAGAGGCACGAACAGGGTCATATATGGTTTCGGCCACGGGCATCTCGGCCTCACGCAGTCGGCCGGCACGGCGAGCCTCATCACGGAGCTTGCGCTTGGCGAGCCGGCTTCGATCGACCTGACCCCGTTCCGCGCCGACAGGTTCTGAAGGAAACGCATGGCAAGTCACAGCTTCTTCTGCATCGATGGCCACACCTGTGGAAACCCGGTTCGCCTGGTCGCCGGCGGCGCGCCGCAATTGTCCGGCGCCACCATGCTTGAGAGGCGAGCGCACTTTCTGGCCGAATATGACTGGGTTCGCACCGGTCTGATGTTCGAGCCGCGCGGACATGACCAGATGTCCGGCTCCATACTCTATCCGCCCTGCCGCGACGATTGCGACGTTGGCGTGCTGTTCATCGAAACATCGGGCTGCCTTCCGATGTGCGGCCACGGAACCATTGGAACCGTCACAATGGCCGTCGAGCACGGCCTGGTCACTCCGGCTACGCCCGGGCAATTGCGACTGGATACGCCGGCGGGACGCGTTCTTGCCGATTACCGCATGGAGGCTGGACGCGTCGAAGAGGTCCGATTGCGCAACGTGCCGGCGTTCCTCCATTCGACGGAGTTGACGGCGGAGTGTCCGGGCCTTGGAGAAATCGTTGTCGACGTCGCCTATGGCGGCAATTTCTACGCTGTCGTCGAGAGTCAGAAAAACTTCTCCGACATTGCCGATTTCAAGGCGATTGACCTGATCCGCTACAGCCCGCTGTTGCGAAAAGCGCTCAACGAGAAATACGAATTCAGGCATCCCGAACACCCCGAAATCAGCGGTCTCAGTCACATTCTGTGGACAGGCGCTCCAAATCACCCGGAAGCCAGCGCCCGCAACGCCGTCTTCTACGGAGACAAGGCGATAGACCGTTCGCCCTGCGGAACCGGCACATCCGCACGTATGGCGCAATGGGCGGCCAAGGGGCGCCTTCAGCCCGGAGACGACTTCATCCACGAAAGCATCATCGGATCGCTGTTCAAAGGACGCGTCGAAGACCGGGTGAAAGTCGGCGCCTATGACGCGATCGTTCCATCCATCGGCGGATGGGCCAGAATGCATGGTCTGAACACGATATTCATCGATGATCGTGACCCATATCGCCATGGATTCGTCGTCGAGTAAGACCACAGAAGTCACATGACTGTAACATTTCACTACATATCAATGGTTGCATTGCGCGCCATATCTCCGCCCGGGCAGCGGCCCCTGCCGTGACGAAAGGTCGTCACACCGGCTCGCTGCCGCAACGGTCCGACGCAGCGAATCAATTGCGGCGCAACATGTCCCCACAACTGCGAACTTCAGCCTGCGGCCGCAGGAACAGAGGCGGATATCGACCAATATTTTATTTCGAATGAATATTTTTTGTGACAGGCAGGATATTTTGCGCCGCATCCGCGTCCCGTCTCTTATCCCATTGATTTCGAAGCGTTTTATTCGGAGTAACGCCCTAAAAACAACCGCCGCCAGATTGCGCTCGCATCTGTATCGAACGCGCGGATATCATGGCCTTTCCTGCATATGCGCTTATCCCCACCGGCGACGGCCGACATTGCTGGCGTATCGTTTTTTCCCATGGTATTCAGGGGGATGGCGAAATGGTGGAGACTGAACCCCTGTCAAAAGACATACAGCAACGGCGAGGTTATCGGGACAGTTTCCTGCATATGACTAGATTTGTTGAGGCGACACGAATGAATATTACCGGACATGCTAGCGCATGGGTTGCGGGCGGCGAACGCTTGCACACACAGATTCCAGCAGATTTGATCTATCGCAGCCTATCGACTGAATTTCCGCGCGGCTTTATTCGCTTTTCGGGCGACAACCCCTCTATCGCGCCATGACGTTCGCAATGCAGTTTTTCGAAGGGCCGGCGCTTCAACCGATATCTCCCATGCGGGAAATCGGCGCCTACGAGTCGCTCTGGCTCGAGCCTGGATGCAATTTCACGTCCATCGCCGGACAGTTCGCCAAGAACCCCTCGGCGCTCCCCTCGAATTTCGCCAGCCTCGAAAATCGCGAAGAATGCGCCGCCGGCGTTCTGGAATATTTTCGGCTGGCCGGCATCGATCGCTACGGCGTGCGAATCCATCGCGCCGGCGACTATCCCCAAAAGCTGAGAGAAGCGCGCACGCCAGTCGAACTCCTTTACTACCAGGGCACCTGGGAACTGGTCGAAACGGACTGCATCGCTGTGATCGGCGGCGAGAACGCTTCCTGGTCAGGCGTCAATCTCGCCGACAAGATGGCGCGCGTCCTCGCCATGATGGATTATACCGTCGTATCCGGCCTTGGAACAACCGCGGACATGACGGCTCACAGGGCTGCGATAGACGCTGGCGGCAATGTCATCGCCGTCACCAGTTCACCGCTCGGCGACATGACCGGCCTCGTCAGTCAGGAAGTCTACGAGACGATTGCCCGGAGCTATCTCATCGCGACGCCGGTTCCCGTTTTGCGCTACCAGAAGCGCAAACAGAGCGACATGAAATCGTTCAGGTCCCAGATGTACGAGATGATGAGCGCGCTGACAGCCGCAACGATCATCGTCGACGCGGAAGATGATTCCGATGTCCTCATCCAGGCAAAAGCTGCGCTGTACCAGGGACGCAAGCTGTTCATTCCTGATTTCTGCTTCCAGCGCCGGGACATCAGATGGCCCCGGTTTTACGAGGATCTTGGAGCCATCCGAATACGAGAACCCGCCGATATCTGGAGGAATCTTGAATAAGATCAGGTTCCGCGAAATCGACAGTTCCAATATCGCCGACTACGATTTCCTGAGGAACGACGACAAATGCCTCTTCCTCTTCGAATATACCTCCGGCAGTCATTTCAGCGGCGGCCAGACAAACCAGCTCATTGCTGATCTGTCGATTTCTCCGAAACACCGCTTCAAGCCGGCTTACGCGCGCAAGCAGGAAGCGCTGCGCAAATGCAGCGCCTATTTGCATAACGCCATCAACTGGGCCGAGATCGGGAAGATGACCTTTGTGCCCGTGCCGCCCGCGCGCGAGGCGAGCGATCCCGACTTTGACGACTACATCACGCGAATGTGCCAGAACATCCATCCCGACGCCGATCTGGACATTCGCGACCTCATCATAAAATCGCGCCCGGAGCCTGTTTCGGAAGAACCCCCGCTGCCGGACATTCTTCGCAATATCCTCGTTGTAAACCAGGAAAGGCTAAAGCCAGCGCCAAAGCAGATCGTCATCGTGGACGACGTGCTGAAAACCGGAAGTCATTTTCGCGTGATGCATGATTTGCTGCAGGACCAGTTTCCTGCTGCTCTGATCTATGGCGTATTCATAGCGAGAAGAATTGTTTCACAGATAGACGCACACTAATAAAGATATATTCTTCATCGATTTAAAGCTCTAACGTGTATCAGAAGCAAATATTGCGACCTCCCGGTATCTTGCGTTATTCACGACAATATGTTTCCTGCAAAACATCTAGTGAAGGTGGGCTTTGCATGATACTCGACAGATCGTCGGTGACCGAATGGCTTGAGGCAATCAAAGCCAATGGTCAGACCGGTCAGGAAGCGTTTGCGCATTGCGAGCGGCTGTGCCGGCTGATCGATCCGTCGCGTGAGAATCATATTCCGCTAAGACATGCGGCCCCTGCCTCCTATCCCGATGACTCGTCGAGCACCGCGATGGAGGCTTTCGAATCCTGGCGCCGCCGGATCAACGACCAAATTGCCGACGCCGGCGGTCAATTCCGGCTCGAGGTCACGGATCACGAGGGCGTTCCCTTCAATCAGGTTCTGTGCTGGTTCGAGGGCGAAGACCTGCCTGAAACCGCCGCCTCAGCGTCTACTCCGGAACCTGAAGTAAAAACACAAAATCCCCTGCCCCCGAAACACGTCCAACCGTCCAGCGCGCCCAAAACCTCGCCTGCCGTTTCGACGAAAGGCGCGATGCAGCACCTGACGGAATGGCTGTCGGACGAAGATAAGTCCCCTGTTTTGCTCCTTTTGGGCGAATACGGAACCGGCAAATCGACGCTTTGCCGTGATATTTCTGAACGCCTGTCGCGGGAGGATTTCGACTACGAGACGGTCTATCTGGACCTGAAGCAGGCGCGACAACTTTTCTACAGCGAGACGCCCAGTCTGCGAAGCCGCCGTTTTCGCGCCGACGACATACGTCTGTTGATCGATACGCTCGCCGAAATCGACGGTTACGCGTCCGAAGAGGTCTATGCGAAGATCAACGCCGGCAATTGCGTCGTCATTTGCGACGGGCTGGACGAGATCGGAGCAGCGCTCCACCCGGACGAAACCGCAAGCCTGTTTCAGGCGCTTGTGGCGTTTCTCTCCATCGGCGCAGCGCACTCGACCTCCAATCGTCTGCTTGTGTCTTGCCGCAGCCACCATTTCCGCAATAAACGCCAAATCGCCGCGCTGATCGGCAATTTGAAGAATGTCTCTGCGCCGGAGATCGTGTCGACCGAACTTCTGGAGCCGGAAGACCTTCGCGAAGCCCTGATCGAGCTGACCAGCGACGCGGAGCAGTCCCAACAGACGCTCCAGGCTCTCAACGGGCTCGCCGTCATGGCCCGGCGGCCATCCTGGCTGCATGCGATCGCACAGCGCCTGGAGGCCCTGGACGCAGAACGGCGAAACACCGGCTCCGTTAATCTTGCAAGACTGTTTGACGATCTGATCGACGACGCTCTGGCGGCGGAAGAAAACCGCCAGATTTTCGACTCGGACATCAAGAAGCAGATGATGGTCACTCTGGCCGGAGAAATGTGGGATTCGGGCCGCGCCGCCTGGTCAGCGTCGGAGCTCAACGCGTGGCTGGACGCGCAGTTGCGCACCGACGAGCGGATGAACGATATCTACGCCTCTTCCTACAAGGGCAAGGCGCGTGAATTGCTTTACGAGGATCTGCGCACCACGACGTTTCTGGTTCGTGGCGACGATGATCTCTTCCGGTTCTCGGACACTCCGATCAGGGCGTTTTTTCTCGCCGCGCATCTGTTCAAGTCAACCGGCGAAGGACGTTTCGACGCCTGGGAGGCCAACGATACGGACCATGACGTCCAGATTTTCATTACGGATCTGATCTTCAACAAGGCGTCGCAGAAAGAACGCAAGGCGTTTCTGCAAAGCATCGGGAAGATCCTGTCGGAACCCTACAAACCGATGTCGTCGGACCTCGCATTCGGCATTGCGCTCCAGGCTCAGGAGCGCGGCGATCCGGATGCGCCCAAGGGCGGCTTCCAGATGCCGGGCGTGGATCTTTCCCATCTCGGCAAAAAATCGCGCCTGTCAGGATACGACTTCGCCGGATCGAATTTTGCGGGCGCAACCCTGTCCAACGCGCACATAGCCAACGCCAGTTTCCGGGATTGCGATCTGCAGGGCGCGCGTTTCGAGAATTGCCGGTTCGATGAAGTGGATTTCTCTTCTGCGAAGCTGGATAAAGCGGCCATAACCGAATGTACCTTCCGGCGTTGCGAACTGAAGGACGCAGATCTGCAGAAAGCCACCTGCACGCAAAATCTGGTCGTCCATTGCGATGGCCTTGAAAAGGAGGCGCGCACGGAGCTGATCGCCGGCGGGAACAGCGTTGCGCCTGCAACGGCTGCAGAATGGCGCAGGATAAATGTGCGGCGCGAACATCTGGCGAGGCGTCCGGAAGCAGACCGCAACATTACGACATGCATCTATAGCCCTGACGGAAAACTGGTGCTTTCGGCTTGCGACGACGGCGCAATGCACATCTGGAACAGCGAGACCGGAATAGAGCTCGTGTCCCTCAAAGGGCATGCCGCGGCCGTCCGAAGCTGCGCTTTCAGCCCTGACGGACGCCTTGTCGCATCCTGCTCCGACGACGCCACGATCAGGCTGTGGGACGCAGGCTCCGGAAAGGAGAAAACCGTCTTTCGCGGCCATACGCTCGCTGTGACCTGTTGCGCGTTCAACAAGGCTGGCTCGCTGCTCGTCACGGGCTCGCAAGACACGCTGCTGAAAGTTTGGGACTGCAAATCGGGAAAACTCGTCCGCACGCTCGCCGGGCACGATGAAGCGATTACGGATTGCGACATCAACGCCGCCGAGACAATCATCATCTCGGCGTCAGCCGATCGCACTCTGCGCTTCTGGGACACCGCCTCAGGCGAGGAATGTTTCCCGGCCGGCGAACATGAAGCCGCAGTCATGGAATGCGCCTTTTCCTCGACGGGCGGCCGCGTCGTCACGTCCACGGAAGACAATCTGCTGCACCTGTGGGACGGCGCCACCGGCAAGGCCATCGCCATCCTTCCTGACCATGAGGACAGCATCACCAGGGTAGCGTTTGCTCCGGGCGACAAGTCGATCGTGTCCGCATCAAAGGATTCGACCATTCGAGTCTGGGACGCGGATTCAGGTGAAATCTCGAAAGTGGTGACCGACCACTCGTCGTCGGTGACCTGGCTCGATTTCAGCAATGACGGCAAAACCGCCATCACGTCCACGCAAGACGGCATGTTGCGGTTGTGGGACACCAAGACATGGCGATCGGTGTCAGCCTTTCCAAGGCAGGAGTCGATGATCCTCGGCTGCTCCATCAGCGCTGACGGCCACCATATCATTTCCTGGTCCGACACCGGCGTCATGTGCGTCTGGGATGCGGCGAGCGACCCGGAACTCGCCTGCCTGGAAGGGCACGTCGACTGGATTCACGCCTGCACCTTCAGCCCGGACGGCACGCGCATCGCGTCGGCTGCCCGAGACAACACTTTGCGTTTGTGGAACGCCGAAGACGGCAGCATGATTGCAGTTCTCGGCGGTCATGACAACTGGGTTCAATGCCTTGATTTCAGCCCGGACGGCACCCGGATCATATCCGGGTCCGACGACAATTCCCTGCGCTTGTGGGACGGGGCGACGGGGGATCCGATCGCAAGACTGGAAGGCCACGGCGGATCGGTCAACATCTGCGCCTACAGCGCGGACGGTTCGCGTATCCTGTCCGGCTCCGACGACGGAACCTTGCGGCTGTGGCATGGAACGACCGGCCACCAGATCGCCGTCCTGCAGGGACATTCCAACTGGGTCAGAGCCGGCGCCTTCAGCGAAGACGGCAAGCGCATCGTTTCCGGCTCCTACAACAATGGCTTGAGAATCTGGAATGGCGAGACGGGCAAGCAGATCGCGACGCTTAAAGGCCACTCGGACTCGATCACCTGCTGCAAATTCAGCCGCGACAGAAAGAAGATCGTGTCGGGATCGAATGATCGCACCGTGAGGATCTGGGATACGAAGAGCGCCACCGAATTGCTCGTTCTGGAAGGGCACGAAGCCGCCATCACAGCATGCTGTTTCAGCCCTGACGGTCTCCTGGTTCTGTCGGCTTCGCAAGATTCCACACTGCGCGTATGGAACGCCGAAACCGGAGAACTCGCCTATGTTCTGAGCGGTCATGAGGGCATCGTCAGCGATTGTTCCTTCAGCCCGGACGGAGGCAGGATCATTTCCTGCTGCGACGACAGAACGCTCAAAATCTGGGACACCCGGTCGGGCACGATGATCACCACCCTCAGGGGACATACAGGCTTTGTTAAAGTCTGCGCCTTCAGTCCGGACGGCGCGCGCATCGTGTCAGGCTCCTACGACAATACTCTGCGCGTGTGGGACGGCAACGCAGGATGCGAAATCGCAAATTGTCACCATGTTCCGGATGGCGGCCACCTCACCTTCTCACGCTCCGACGACTTGGTGCTTTCCGCCTCGGCGAACGCCTGGCGACACTTTGAATGGCGGCTGCCGGAAGGCGCGAGCAAGCCCGCCGTCATGCCGCTGGAAGCGGACCCGGAGATCGGCATGATGTCCGACGAGGGATTTCACAGGACATGAACGGTCCCTCTCCCGCACCCGCGGGACAGTGAGTGCGAACAATGTTCGCTTTCTTCAAGAGGCGTGAAACGTCAATAACGCAGTCCAATCTGGCGATCGTCATCCTTTGCGGTCTGTCAGGCATGACGGCGCTCTCCATCGAGATCATCCTGCCGACGCTTGGACTGATTGCGCGCGATCTCGATGTGCCTCCCGCCCGCGGCGCCTATCTTATCAGCCTCTACTTCGTCAGCTTCGGCGCTGCCCAGCTGTTCTGGGGCGCCCTGTCTGATCGCCACGGCAGGCTGCCGACGCTTTATCTCGGGCTTGTCCTGTTCGTCCTGGCCAGCATTGGCTGCGCGCTCGCGCCGACATTCGAGATATTGCTAGCCTGTCGCTTGCTGCAGGGTGCGGCCGGAGCCGCGCCCATTATCGCGCGCTCGATTGTGCGGGACGTCCTCACCGGACCGAAAGCGGCGCGCCAGATGGCGGTTCTGACGTCCGTGAGCGCCGCTGCGCCGCTCATTGCGCCTTCCATTGGCTCCGGCCTGCTGATCCTGTTCAACTGGCGGGCCTCATTCTATCTGCTGGCCGCCGTCTCCGCGATCTTCCTGCTGCTTGCCTGGCTGCGTCTTCCGGAGACGGTCGGCGAAAAACAGCCGAACGCGACGCGAATACCGTTTATGCTCGCAAGAGCGCGCATCCTGTTCACAAGCCGCGAGTTCGTTGTGGGAACGATGGTGTCCGCGCTGATGTTCGGCGCGTTTTCGACATTTCTGTCACTCGGTTCGCTCGTGGCCGAAAACTACGGCATTGCACCGGAATCTTTCGGCTCTGTTTATGCGATCGCCGCAGCTTTCTTCATAGCCGCAATCCTGCTGACGCATCAGTTTGTCGAGCGGCTCGGATTAAGGGGCATCGGCAGCCTCGCCATGGCCATCCTGTGCGTCGCCGTCGCAATGCATGCGGTTTTCCTGTTCTGGGAACCGGAATTCACCATATTCTGGGCTGCTATTGCGGTCTATCTTTTCGCCTTCGGATTTGTCGTTCCAACCGCCACGACATATGCGCTGCAACCTGCGCACAATATGACCGGTTTTGCCTCATCGCTGCTCGGATCGACGCAAATGCTGGTTGGCGCAGCCGCCGCCAGTCTTGCGACGCTGTTCTTCGATGGAACGGGTTTCGCCATCAGCCTCTCGATTGTCGTGTGCGGCGCAGGCGCGCTGCTGGTATTCGCGACCGGAAGAGTCATCAGCTACATTCATTGACAATTAAAAGAAAAGCTGGCTCTTCCTGTCTCTCGTTCAAGGAGGCGCGTCGTGTCCAACGCTATCAAGATCCGCGCGGCATTGGTGTCGGTTTTCGGCATAGTCGCTCTTGCCACCGTATTCTTTCACTATATGGAGGGGTGGAACTGGATTGATTCCTACTATTTTTCAGTGGTCACAATGGCGACCGTTGGATACGGCGACTTTGCGCCGAAAACAGATCCCGGAAAAATCGGCGCTACGATCCTGATCTTCACCGGCATCGGCGCGCTTGCGGTGCTGATAAGGCTGTTTGCGGATCAGTTGATCGATATGCAGGCGCGACGGATCGCCCACTCCGCCGAGCGTCACCCGCATCTGCACCGATATTGAATTCATGCATCCGATGCGTAGAGATCGGTCGCGGTCACGGTGTGGTGGATGATGCCAGGCTCATTGAAAACATGGCCGGCGTCATCAACGATGAAGATTTCCGATTCAGGCCATAGACGATACAGTTCCCAGGCTGTGCGTGCGGGCGTCACGACGTCATAGCGTCCCTGGATAATCGTTCCCGGAATACCGCGCAGATGATCGATGTCCTGGAACAGCTGACCTTCCTCAAGGAAGGCGTTGTTCATGAAATAGTGAATTTCGATGCCGGCGAATGCGAGCGCAAATCGCGCGTCGCCATAGTGGGCCGCTGTCGATTCGTTTGGCAACAGCGTCGAGGTTTCGCCTTCCCATAGCGCCCAGGCCTTCGCGGCCTCCTCCCGTACGGCTTGGTCCTCGCTGTTGAGGCGACGGCTGTAGGCCGCCAGAAGATCCTCGCGCTCGGAAACCGGGACAAGGCTTATGAACTTCTCCCATTTATCGGGAAAGAGCAGAGAAGCCCCTTCCTGAAAAAGCCAGAGTATCTCAAACCGTCGCGCCGTGAATATACCGCGCAGAACCAGTTCGCTGACCCGTTCGGGATAGGTTTCGGCATAAGCCAATGCAAGCGTGCTGCCCCAGGAGCCGCCCAGAACAAGCCATTCCTCGATATCGAACATGATGCGCAGTTTCTCGATATCGGCGACCAGATGCCAGGTCGTATTGTTTTCCGTCGACGCATAGGGCGTGGAACGCCCGCTTCCGCGTTGATCGAACAATACGATGCGATATTTTTGAGGATCGAAGAGGCGCCTGTGATCCGCCGAGCAGCCACCGCCTGGCCCGCCATGCAGAAAAAGCGCCGGCTTTCCCTTTGGATTGCCGCACACCTCCCAATAGACATGATGGCCGTCGCCGACGTCCAGCATGCCTGAATCATAGGGTTCGATTGGCGGAAACAGTGTTCTCGAATAGCCATTTTGCGGGCGGTGCTCGGTCTGCATCGCTTTCCTCGTAACCGGCTTGTCGCTGAGCCTGATCCGAAACTACCCTTGTCCCGTCAATCGGGCAATGGTTTGCCGGCGGTCTCCTTCAAGGTGTAGACGGCGATGGTCGATATCGCTGCAGTTATCATCAGATAGTAGACGGGCGCGAAGTCGTCGGACGTGCGCGCCAGGAGGTAAGTGGCGACAAGCGGCGCCGTGCCGCCGAACAGGCCCTGGCACAGATTGTAACCGATCGCCACGCCGCTGCATCGCACATGGGCGGGAAGCGCTTCCACCATCGCGGAGGACAATGCCGCATAGCCGATGGCGAACAATGTTGCGAAACCGGCCTGCCCTATGAAAACGAGATAAACGTTCTCGTGATGCATGACGGACCACAGCGGCCAACTCAGGATCAATGTGCCGATGCTTGAGGTGTAGAGCAGCGGCTTTCTTCCGATGCGATCGGAAACATGGGCGCCGAAGCCGATTATCGGAATCATGATCATCAGCGCATAGGTGTTGATGTCAAACGCGCTGGACGTCGAGATATGCATGTATTGCGTCAGGTAGCTGCTTGCAAAGACGAACAGCAGGTAGAAGCCGACGGCCAGCGAGAGGGTAAGACAGATGATTTGCAGGATTTGCCGCCAGTAGTCGCGAACGGCCTCTACGAAGGGTATGTCGCCATGCACCTCAAGGCGGCCAAGCGTCGGCGGCTCGCTCATGTGACGTCGAAAAACGACTGCGCCCACGGCTATGAGCGCGCCGAGAAGAAACGGAATACGCCAGCCCCACTGCTCCAGGGCGTCGTCGCCGATGAGCCCGCCCAGGATCGCCGCAGCGCCGTTTCCGATCAGAAAACCCATGAACGCGCCGATCACCGGCCAGCTGGTAAAAAGCGCCCGGCTTTTCTGCGGCGCATGTTCGGCAAGAAAAACCACCGATCCGGGGTACTCCCCTCCGACGGAAACGCCCTGCATCAGGCGCAGCAGGATGAGAAGAACCGGCGCGGCCAGGCCAATCTGCTCATAGGTCGGCAACAGACCGATGAGCGTTGTGCCGACGCCCATGAGCGAAACCGAAATGATGAGCGTGGTCTTGCGGCCGATCCGGTCTCCGACGTAGCCGAGAATGACGCCGCCGACGGGCCGCGCAGCGTATCCCACGGCAAAGACGCCGAAGCTCGCAAGCAGCGATGTCAGGGGGTCGCCCGACGGGAAGAACAGATTTCCGATTATTGGCGCCAGAGATCCGTAGATCGCAAAATCGTACCACTCCAGCGTATTGCCGACTGCGCCCGCAAGCGCGTTGCGCAGACGCGCGGTCTGCGTGCTGATTTCCGTATCGCCCACTTGAAATATCGCCCGTAAACGCAATTAAAAAATTGATAAGAGTTCTGGACCCTGCTCGTCTAAATTGCAACCCGGCAATGCAAGATGCAGCTATAGGGCAATTGCTTTCCTGCGGTCTCCTTCAACGTAACGGCCGCCAGTACATCGACCGCTTTGCTTCAAGCGCCATTAGGACTTGCCACATCGCGCAATTCGGCATAGGAGAGCGCGCAGAGGCGCCGGGCGCCTGCCGCCTGCAGACGAAAGTCACGGTGAAGCCCGGAATTCGAAGACACCTCACCCTCGAAGCATTTCGCAGGTGGGCAATGCAGGCTCCCTTCCGTTTCGAAATGCTCTTTGACAGGAGTGAGCGATGTCTGGTGGACTGACCTCCAGAAATGCGGCGTGTCGATGTTGGACACCTCTTGCAGGAGTCCGCCTCCCTTCTTCGCGCCGCGCTCTGCAATCCTGCCAATGTCCGATACAGGAATAATGGCATGACCCAACCAACACTTGAAGCAGTCAAGGCACAGGCCAGGGCGCTGCGCAAGGCCCTCGAAGCCCAGGGCTCCGCCATCAGCCACGCCCAGGCGCTTGAACTCGTCGCCAAGCAGTATGAAGCGCGGGACTGGAACACGCTCCACGCCCGCATCACGCGCAGCAACGCCCCGCCCGAACTCGCTTTCGGAGACCGTGTCGAGGGGCGCTTCCTCGGACAGGCCTTTACCGGGGAGATCATTTCGATGTCCGGATCTATGGATCACCGGGACGTGGAAATTCGCCTCGACGAACCCGTTGACGTAGTCACCTTCGAGAGTTTCTCGAACTGGCGTTCGCGGATCAGCGGCACGATCAACGCTGACGGACGAAGCCATCGCAAGACGTCCGACGGCGCGCCGCAACTCACCGTCGCGAAGCTGCGGTGATGAGACTATGCGAAGACGGGTCGCGACGATCCGTCTTCGCGGCCGCCCCTCACCCGCGTTCGAACAATTTCTCGGCCATGATCCCGACGCGGCTTTCGATCGCCTCGCAGGCGTCGAGGATCATGTCTTCCCGGAACCGGCGACCGACGATTTGCACGCCGACAGGCAGTCCGTCGTTGTAGTTGGCCGAAACATTGCCGGCGGGCAGTCCCATATAGTTCATGGAGCCGACATAGTAGGCGCTCCCGAGCATGTCGACGACGCCGTCAATGCCTTGCGCGTCGCGATCCCACTCGAGAGTGGGCTGATGCAGGAACGGCGTGAGAACCAGCGGATATTCGTTCAGGAACAGAAGCCACTGCCGAATATGGTGAGACCGTTTTGCCATCGCCTGGATCAGCTCGGTCTCGTTATACGGCTTGAAATATTCGTAACAGTTTTGGAAAATTTCGCAGATCGTCTCGCTGCCATATTTCAGGATATCGTCGCCGAGCAGGATCTTCATTTCCCCGAACAGCGCGCTGCCCATCTCGCGGCCGATAACGTCAACTGCGGGCGGCTCCGCGTCCGTCACATCGTAGCCGGCGTCGACAAGCGCCTGCCTTGCGGTGTCGAGGGCTTTTTCGACGGCCGGGTGAAGCGGAAACTCGTATGTGTTTTTGGTGAAGGCGACTTTCACCTTTCCGTCCGGCTTTTCCCCCTCGAACGGCATCGGAACCATCCAGGGATCGTGCGGGTCGTAGCGGATCAGCGACTTCATCGCCAGGCGCACGTCGCGCGTTTCGCGGGCGATGACGCCCTGCACGGACATGATTTGCGCAAGCATGCCCCGCTCCGCCGTTGCAGACGGATTGTAGGCCGGCGTGCGTCCGAGCCCGGGCTTCACGCTGACGGCGCCAGTGGCGGCCGGCGGAAAACGCAAGGATCCGGCGATATCGTTGCCGTGCGACAACGGTCCCATGCCGGACATGACCGCCGACGATGCGCCGCCCGATGAACCGCCGGACGTCGCCCAGTCGTTCCATGGATTAAAGGTGCGTCCGTGCAACTCGTTCGACGTCGTCGCCCGCATCGAGAATTCCGGCGTGTTGGTCCGGCCGATGATGATTGCGCCGGCCTTGCGGAAACTGCGCACGATCGGCGAATCCTCCGGCGCAATAATGTCCTTGAACGCCGTCACACCGTTCGGCGTGGCCTTGCCCTTCTGGTCGACATTTTCCTTCACCGTCACCGGCACGCCGTGCAGCGAACCAATCGGGCCGCTCTCCCGCAGGATACGGTCATACTCGACAGCCTGCGCAAGCGCCTCGTCCGAAAGATCGTCCACCACAGCGTTGATCTCGGGATTGCGGTCATGCATCCGGTCGACACAAGCCTGTACGGCCTTTGCCACGGAAACGCCACCACTTGCGATGCGCTCGGACAATTCGCAGGCGCTCAATTGCCACAACGGACGGTCGGTCATGATTTCACTCTCGCTCATTCAGGCAGGACTAAAGGGAAAACTGCTCCAGGAACGCCTTTTCGCCGCTCGGCGTAAAGGCGACAACTCGGGAGCCGTCGATCCGCCGCGCCCATCCAAGATCGTAGATGCGCTGAAGAAAGGCGGCTCCGAGTTGACCGGCAAGATGCGTGCGGCGGGAACTCCAGTCAAGACAGGACCGGCACACCGGACGGCGTGACGCAGAGAACGCGCCCTCTTCGATGCCGAAATTGGCGATGAACGCTTTGCCCGGCTCTGTCAGGTGGATATCCCCGTCCCAACCAACATGTCCTTGGCGGACAAGGCTGTCATAGAGACGCACGCCCAGATCGCCGGCCAGATGGTCGTAACAGACGCGAGCCTTGCGCAGCGCCGGATCCCTGGGACCGGTGCGGGTCCGGACATGGCCGAGCCTGGCGGCCAGTCCCATCAGCGATTCCAGCGCGTCGCCGATCTCGTTATCGCAAAGCTGGAAATAGCGGTGCCGCCCCTGCTTTCGTTGCTGGAGAAGTCCGGCGTCCATCAGCTTCGCCAGATGCGAACTCGCCGTCTGGGCGGTCACGCCTGCTTCAAGCGCAAGCTCAGAGGCCGTCAGCGCCTTGCCGCTCATCAGCGCGGTCAGGATGTTGGCGCGCGCCGGATCGCCTATCAGCGCGCCGATCCGCGCAATATCAGGGCCTTCCTTCATGGTTCGACACTAATCGAACCATGCATGACTGACAAGCAGTCTACCGCTTCGACCACCGCTTGATGTCGTCGAAAATCTTGCCGCCGATCAGGATGCCCCGGTTGAAGAAATCGCCGGTGGTGTGGATCGCGATCACGTAGCGCTGGTCCTGCTTCTTGTCGTAGAAATAGATCGGGCTGCCGCTCTGACCGCCTTCGGTGTCGACCATGTATTCCACGAAGCAATCGTCGAAGGCGGACGTTCGTCCGGCATTGTACCAGAGCGTGCCGTAGGGTTTGTCCGACGTTTGCGGAAAGCCGGCCGTATTGACGAACAGCATATCGCCGTCGAAATCGTCCTCCGACAACACGTCCTTGACGCCGAAATAGCCGAGCCGCTTGCCGAGGTCTGCTTCCTGGACCTGGTCTGGTATGCGGATAGCAGCGTAATCCTTGCGATGCGCCTGCTCTTCCTTCTCCCTGCCGATTTCCATCCAGATGGCGGGTATCATGCAGTCGTCGGCCTTAGGATCGTGACACGGCACATCGCAGACAAAGACGCCGTAGGGCGCCAGGCTGCCGTTGCGGCCCGGCACCACGCGCACCCGCGTCGCCCGCCTCGGCGGCTCTTCCCATCCGTAGTAGCTGCGGTCGACCAGCACGTGAGCCGCCGTCACGATCAGGTCGTCGCCGACGAAAAACCCGGTGCCTGCGCCCACCGGCCCCCGGTCATACTGGACCTCAAGGTGACAGATGCAGCGCCACGGCGTCATCGCGGTGTCGTTGACGCGAACCCTGTTGTCCGCGCCGATCACGTTTTCGGGTTTCGCGGAGAAAGCCGGCGCATCGCCCACCGACACCATGGATTCGCTGGAATAGAAGCCACCGTCCGGCCGCGCGTTCAGCACGGTCGGGCCTGAAACGTAGCTGGTGTCGAAGCCGGCGGTCGCGGCCCGGAAGACATTGAACCCCGGAACGTTCTCCGGCGAGCCGCCGCCATTGGTCTCCGCCATCAGACTGCCGAGCACCCGCGGCGTCTTCTTCGATTTCGATCCTGTGGTTGATTTGGCGGCCATCAGCTTTCTCCCAGATATTCGGCAAGCGAAATGCGGCGATAGCCCGCCGGCGTTGCGCTCTCCGCTCCCGGCGTGACGAAGCGGACAGACCCGAAAGCCGCCTCGCCGCGCCAGCGGTTGCGGGCGAGCTCGCTCCAGTCATATTCGAACAGCGAGGCGAAATAGGCGTTGGCCCTGGCGTTGCGAATGACGAGGCTCGCGTCCCGGTTCGGGCCGGTTCCCCCCGCGGTGAAGTTCTGAGAGCCGAGCATTACCGAGTGATCGTCGACGATCATTCCCTTGGTGTGGCAGGTGTCGAAATACCGGATATGGTCGGCGTCCGTGCGCATGCCGAATTCCTTCAGGCGGCGCAGCGTTGTCTTCTCGCTGCCGAAAAGGTTGCGGAAGATGATGCGCACATCAAGGCCGGCCTGCTGTTTCTCCCTGATTGCGCGGGCAATGGCGAGAAAGTGCTCTGGCGTGTTGTCGATCTTTGACCAAAGGTTGAAAGACTGGTTTTCGATCAGCAGCCTTTCACGCGCGCTTTCCACCAGCTCCAGCACGACCTCGGGGTAGTTGTCGGGCGTCAGCAGCGGCTGAACCGTCATCTCCTCATCGAGCTCCAGCGGCGCGAATACCTGGAACCGCGTCGGCTCGGGCGGTCGTTCGGCGACAGCCTCGGGAACCAGAACGTCCGGTGTCGCGCCGACCGTCTCGCTCTCGGTCAACAGCGCTGCTTCGCAATCCTCGTAATCCTGTTCGAGATGACGTCGGAAGGTCGCCGCCAGGTCTTCGCGCCACACCACGGCGTGCCATTCGCGATTGAAGTCGCGCACATCGCGCCAGGTCAGGTTTTCGAACGGCTTGTCGATATTCGCCTGGTTGGTCGACTGCCAATTGCCGCTTGAGAGCCAGAACGCCTTGTCGGCCCTCTTGTTGCCGCGCAACCGGTCCGTCCAGACCGCCACCTTGATGTGATAGGCCTGGGCGAACAGGCTGTTCGCGCCCAGCGCGGCTTTCGCCCATTTGAACCGCTTCTCCATGGTCGTCTTGAGCGACTTGATCGTATCGCGTTCAGGGATGTCGTCCTTCTTCTTCTCACCTGATGTGTCGTCGGGATTCTCTGCCTTGTCACCGCGCTGGCGGTCCAGCGTCAAGGTGATCCGGGACCGGCGGCGGCGCGCTATGTCCTCGATGGCCTCGACGACATGCGGCGCGGTCATGTGATACATGCCGATGGTCAGCTGTTCGTAGTCATCGATCGCCAGAAACTGCTTGAGAACCGGCCACCCGCATTCCGGGCTGACATGAAGCGTCATCCGGATCCTGCCGCTCACCGGATCGAGATTGAACTGCGGGTCGCCAAGGTCGCGGCTGTAGCGCGCGCGTCTGTCCGTAAAGGCTTCGACCGAGTAGCCCAGCACTTCTTCGGCGACGGCCTCCGGATCGGCGAATTCGGCCACCACCTCCACGCCGTCTACAATCGGCTGCAGACCGTAGGCGGCAAGATCCAGACTTGCGCCGGGCCGCAGGCCGATGATGACGCCGTAATCGTCGCTGAGCTGGCCATCCTTGAAAAGGAAGCCGGCGTTGACCTGCAGAATGCGATTGTCGTCCGGATAGGACGCAAGGTAGACCCGAATGGCGTTGGCTGCGGCTTCGGCGCTTTGTTTGTCCGTTCGTATCGGAGCGTCGCCGACAACGGTTTGCGGCGCCGTCGCTGCGCCAAGCTTCACCGTGATTTGCAGCGGTACGGTCAGAGTTATCGCGCCGTCGCCCGAAACGGACGGCGCCGCGACAGACGCGCCGCCCTGCCCGACTGTCATCGGCGGCCTCGCCGTATCGGCGGACATCGGCGCGCGCGGCGCTTCACCCTGCCAGGGCCTTTGCCGAGCCAGCTTCTCGAGTTCGCCTGAGGGCACCGCGTAATTGTTCTTGAACATCGCGCCCGCATAGTGCAGGCCGATCGCCTTTTTCTTCTCCAGGTCCCACACGATGGACCCCGAATTGCCCGGCAGCGTCGAGCAGTCATGGGTAATGGAGGCGTGCTCGGGATCGGTCACCCTGCCCAGCGCCAACCGCTTGATGCCGAATTCCGTGCCGAACACCTGCTTGAACCTGCGCGCGTCATAGGAGCGCGAATCGTCGCCCGGATAGCCGATGACGGCGACTACCGCTCCGGTTTGCGCGTCCGTCGTCAGCGGCAAGGGGCCAGAAAGACGATCCGTTCCGGCGTTCCTCGAAACCCGCAGAAACGCGACATCGAGTTGCGATGTCTGGGAAATCCAGATGATTTCCGTGACGGGAAACTCCCGCGCAATGCTCCCTCCGAGCTCCTCGCGAAAATCGATCTTCGCGCTTTGCGGAAGGTTGAAATTGGGGATGCCCGGCTTGAAGACGAAGCCGGCCTGGCCGCGCTTGGCGAACAGTTTCGCGACATGGGCGTTCGTCACGACGATATCGGACGCGCCGTCGAAATCGATGACCCAGCCGGTTCCCGCCCATTCGAAATTCGCGTTGTCGGCAATCTCGATGCGACCGATGGAAGGCAGCGCCCGTTCCAGGTCGCTCCTGTTTGTGGGTTCGTTGAGCGCTTCCATCAGGCCCGGCATTCCAGGACCATTGGCGTCGACGGACCGGTCGTCAACGGCGTCGTTCGTGACCCAGAAGACGGGCCGCGACCATCGGATCACCGCTTCGAGTTGCGCCGATTCCGAAACTTGCCCGAACGCTGATTCCAGGGAAGGGCCGAGGGCGGGATCGCCGATTATCTGCGCCGATGTCGCTTCCTTGACGAGCTTTTCCGGTTTGGCGCCCTCAGCCGCAGCAAGCGCGGCCACTTTCCTGCGCAGCACATCCAGGTCGTCTTTGCTGTCCGCCATGGTCGCCTCCCTGCGGTTCGCAGCCTGTAATCCGGTTAGGGATTACAATCGCAGTGTACCAAAAGTTGCTCGTAGAGGTGTGACAAAAACCACAAAGTGTTAGTATTGGGCGTTTTCTACATAAAATATACTGCGCAGCTGGAGACACTCATGATCATCGACAGTCCAAAACGGCGCGAGCATCTTCTCGCGATCGCCAGTCGCCTGCCGGAGCATGTGGCGAGGCTCGACTGGTCCGCCCAACAGATCGCGCGGAAGCGGCAGGTTCTTCTGCGCGAGACCGTCGCATGGGCCAAATCGCATTCCCCCTGGTACGCCGAAAGGCTGGCGGAGATCGATCCGGAAACGATGACGGAGGATACGCTTCACGAAATCCCGGTGATGACCAAATCCGACGTGATGTCGAACTGGGACGCCATCGTCACCGACAAGAGACTGACCCTTGAAGGCTGCAACGCCCACATCCAGGACAAATTGCGCGGCCGGACCAGGGACTACTACTATCTCGACGATTACGAGGTGTTTGCGACCGGAGGATCATCCGGCTCGCGCGGCGTGTTTGTCTGGGGCTGGGACGAATTCATCGAAATCGCCTGCGTCACGTTCCGCTACCAGTATCGCGATGAATCCATGCATTTCAGCAGCGGCAGGCGGGTGCTGGCGGTGATCGAAGCCGGCGAGATCGTGCATGGCAGTCCG
The DNA here is from genome assembly GCF_019492055.1 of Flavimaribacter sediminis. Lineage (GTDB taxonomy): Bacteria > Pseudomonadota > Alphaproteobacteria > Rhizobiales > Rhizobiaceae > Flavimaribacter > Flavimaribacter sediminis. The sequence goes on from NZ_JAICBX010000006.1 coordinate 236,615, forward strand.
TTCCTGTTTTCCGTCACGCCCCACCCCGACGCCGACATTCACTGGTTTCCGGCGCAGACGCCCATGTCGCAGCTCGTTGATGAACTCAACAGCGCGCAACCGACGCACATCAACTGTTTCGCCTCTTCGCTGCAGGAGCTGGCGGGAGAAGCGCTCTCCGGACGGCTTAACATCAGGCCGAGGCACGTCGCCACCAATTCGGAACCGCTGATGCCGGAAGCCCGCGAGGCGGCCAGCAAAGCCTGGGGGCTGGAGATCAATAACATGTGGGGCTGCGTGGAGGTTGGTCATGTCGGCATCGAATGCGATCGGCACGAAGGCATGCACATGTCGGACGACGCGGTCATCACCGAGTTCGTCGACGCCGACGACAGGCCGACCGGCGATCCGGAGAAAATCGCAAAGGTCCTCGTAACCTCGCTGTTCAACCGCGTACAGCCGATCATCCGCTATGAACTGACGGATATCGCCATTCCCTCGGACCGGCCTTGCAGTTGCGGCGCCGCCTTTCCCCTGATCAGGGAGGTCAGGGGACGCAGCGACGACGCTTTCCGGTATCCTGCAGGCGTCTCCGTCCATCCGCTGGTTTTCCGAACCCCTCTCGGCCAGCATCCGATGATCGAGCAATATCAGGTGCAGCAGACGCCAAACGGCGCCGCGATCCGCGTTATCAGTCGCGGGGAACTCGATCTCGGTATTCTGAAACGCGACTTGTCGGAAGCGTTGAAAGCAGCCGGGCTTGAAAACCCTGACCTCGAATTGGACGTCGTCGAGGCCCTTGAACGGCACGCCGAAACCGGCAAGCTCAAACGCTTCATTCCCTTGAAGCCGTGACCGCGCCGCGGATCAGCGCCGCAAGCCGCTTCAGCGGTTCTTCCATTTCTTCGGGCGCAAACGCGCTGAAGCCGGTCAGAAGCCCCTGTTTCGGGCGCGGCCCGTCGTAATAGGTGGAGAGCGGCGAACACGCGATGCCGGCCGCCTGCGCCGCCTTCGACAGGCGAACGTCGTCCACGCCGTCGGCCAGTTCCAGGGCGATCTGCATGCCCGCCGGATTGTCGGAAAAGCGCGCTGCATTTCCCAGTTCCTTGTGCAACATCCCGACAAAAGCCTCGCGGCGTTCGCCGTAGATGCGGCGCATCCGCCTGATGTGACGATGGAACTCCCCCTCCTCGATGAAGGTCGCCAGCGGCAATTGCGGCGCAACGGACGCGCGTGAGCCGTATTTGCGCAAGGCCGTGTTGAAATCGCCGACCAGATGTTCGGGCAGCACCATGAAACCGATCTTCAGGCCGGACGAGAATATCTTTGAGAAACTGCCGACATAGACCACCCGTCTGCCGTCATCCAGCGAAGCCATGGCGGGAATGGGTCGGCCCGAGAAACGAAACTCGCTATCGAAATCGTCCTCGATGACGATGCTGTCATTGCGCGCGGCGTATTGCAGAAACGCGAGCCGTCTGCCGGTCGACATGGCTCCGCCCAGGGGAAACTGGTGAGAGGGCGTCAGAATGATGGTTTTCACTCCCGCGGCCTCGCCCGGCAGCGCGGCGCCCTCTTCCTCGACGTCGAGCCATTCAGGCCGAAGATTGTAGAGTTGCGCCAGGTTCAGCATCGGCCTGTAACCCGGTCTTTCAAGCCCGATCCCGTCGCCCGGCGAAGCCAGAACCCGAAGGGACAGATCCAGCGCGTCGCCGGCGCCTGCGGTGATCAGTATTCGGTCGGGATCAGCCGCAATGCCCCGCCATGAAGCAAGGTGTCCGGCGATCGCCGCGCGTAGTCGCGGGTGCCCGAACCCGTCCTCTTCGGCAAGCATCGCTTCGGCGGATTGCTTTGCCGTTCGCGACAGGTGTCGCGCCCACTTCGCATGCGGAAAAAGGCGCATGTCCGGAACCCCCGGCGTAAACGGCCGCGGATGCAGTGGCCGCGAACGGTCGGGTTCCGGCTGCGTCGCAGGCGCGCGACCTTTAACATCCGGCGGCCGCACAGGCTCGATGTCGCACACATAATAACCGGACCCTTGCCGCGCCCGGATATAGCCTTCCGCCGCCAGCTGATCATAGGCGGAAACGATGGTCGATCGCGAAACGCCAAGTTCGCGCGCCAGTTCGCGCGATGGCGGCAGACGCGCGCCGGACGCCATTTCTCCCGACATGATCTGCCGTCCAAGCGATTCATAGACCTGTTCGAACAGAGGCGCGGATTTTGTGTAGTGAATCTGGGTTCGCATAATTGGACGGTTATTTTTTTCCATAATTGGATATTTTTCTTATACCAATTTTTCGCTATCCGGCAATGAGAACGAATTATTCAGGTGCGAACCCATGACCACGGAACAACTCGAACAAACGCCGCGAACCCGTCTCAGGCGCAGTCACAAGCGCGGCGATTTCGATCGCGAAACGATCAATTCGATCCTCGACGCCACGTCGCTTTGCCATGTCGGATATCTGGTCGACGGAAAGCCGGCCGTCACCCCGACGATCCACTGGAGAGAGGGCGATCACATCTATTGGCACGGGTCGAGCGCGAGCCGCGCGCTGAAAAACAGCAACGGCCATGACGTTTGCCTCACCGTTTCCTTGCTCGACGGCATGGTGCTTGCGCGTTCGGCGATGCATCACTCCGCCAACTATCGCTCCGTCATGATCTACGGCCACGGAACCAAGGTCACGGACGTCGATGAGAAGAAGGAAAAGCTCCGCACCTTTCTCGAGCAGCTTTTCCCGGGACGCTGGGACATGCTTCGCCCCATGACCGACCAGGAACTGAAGGCGACGATGATCCTCGGCATGCCGATCGAAGAGGCATCTGCAAAGGTGAGAACCGGCGGCCCGATCGATGACGAGGAAGACTACGAACTCCCGATATGGGCGGGCGTATTGCCGCTCGTCCACGCCATGAAGCGCCCGGAGGCGGATCCGCGCAATCTGAAAGGCCTTGCAATTCCCGACCACGTATTTTCTTTCGCGCGTCCATGAAACGGCGACGAACCCGGTTGATCCCCTCGACCGGGTTCGCTAGCGTCCAGCGCAGGCGCCGCCTGACCCGTGATAAGCATATGTAGATTTCGGCGACGCCCGTGCTGCAAACGCATCACATCCAGAAGAACGGGCTTGTCATGTCCTCTTCAACCACTCTCAAACTCGGACGCGTCGCCGTGACGCTTCCGGTCGGCTTCGTGATTCTCGGGAAAGACGACGCCGAAATACATCTGACGCTGCAAAAGGCGCATCGCGCCCCTCCCTTCAACATCGCGCACATGATGGTTTCCGACGCGGCGGAGACCTGTCGTCGATGCCAGGAACACGGTTTTCGCATCATCCCGAAACTGGAGGACAAGGACTACGGCCTCAGATCCTTCGTATTTGCCGATCATGACGGCAACCGCATCGATGTCGGAGAGCTCCTGTAGAAGACAATCGGGCTATCTCCAGCCTCCCCCGCGTTCGCTCGGTTTTGACAGACTGTCCTAGAGGATGTCCGCCGAGCGGATGTCCTCCTGGGCGAAGTCGATCAGCGCGCGGATCTTGCGCGGCAGCGTGCGTCCCTCCAGATAGACAGCGCTGACCGGACCCGTCGCGCCCGTATACTCGGCCAGCAATGGCACAAGCCTTCCCTTCGCCAGGGCGTCATAGAGCGCGAAACGAGGCGCATAGGCGATCCCCAGCCCGTCGATCGCAAGATCGACTGCAACGCGCGCCGAATTCACCTGGAACTGGCCCTCGACGTTGACCGTATGCTTGTCATCGCCCCTGTGAAACGTCCAGCGACGGAGCGAGCGGCGATTGCTGTCCAGAATACACGCATGCGCCTGCAGGTCATCCGGCGTCGTCGGCGCGCCGTGCGAGGCGACATAGGCGGGGCTCGCCACCAGCATCGAATGAAATTCCCCGAGTTTGCGCGCCTTCAGCGACAGCATCTCGGACTGCCCGATGCGAATGGCCAGGTCGATCCCTTCACTCGCGAGATCCGCATAGCGGTCGTTCAGCCTGAGGTCGAAGCTCAGAGCCGGATTCCGCTCGCCAAACCTCGCGAGCATACCGCTCACATAGATTTCTCCGAATGTGACCGGGGCGGAAATGCGGATGACGCCGGAGAAACCGCGCGAACTGTCGGCCACACCGGCCAGCAGATCGTCGAGATCGTCGAGCACGGCCGGCGCCCGCGCCAACAGTTCCTCGCCTGCGGGCGTTAGCCCCACCCGACGGGTGGTTCTCTGCAAAAGCCGCGCCCCCAGCCGCGCCTCCAGTTCGGCGACGTATTTCGAGGTCAGCCGGTTGGATACGCCGAGTTGCTCGGCGGCGGCCGTAAAGGAGCCAGTCTGCGCCGTCGCCACGAAGGCTCTGAGTACGTCGGTGGTGTCCATGTCTTTCCTATTGAGAACAAATTGGAGATAGTCATTCTTTAAATTCTCCATTTTGTTGAAAGCATGCAAGACCTAATTTCGTGCCGCGCAACAATACGCGCCCATCCCGAAAGGACACCGCAAATGACAAACCCAACCAATGCCGACTACGCCGCATTTATCCTGCGCGTCACCAGCGGCATCCTGTTTCTCGCCCATGGCCTTACCAAGGTTTTCGTTTTCACCATTCCCGGAACCGTCGGCTTCTTTGAAAGCCTCGGACTGCCGGCGATTTTCGCCTACCTGACCATTCTCGCCGAAGTCGGCGGCGGTCTTGCCCTGATCCTTGGCGTGGCCACCCGACTTGTCTCCGTACCCCTCGTTTTGGTACTGCTCGGCGCAGCCTGGGCCCATGCCGGCAATGGCTGGAGCTTCTCCGCTCAGGGCGGCGGATGGGAATATCCGATTTTCTGGGCTGCCGCTCAGGTTGCGATTGGCCTGCTTGGCGCCGGCGCATTCGCCCTGCGCTTGCCTGTCGTCGAAAAGAGCCTCGGCAAATTCGCCTGAACGAACGGGCCGCCATACCGGCGGCCCCGCCTGCCTGACCAAGGAGTAGCGATATGAGCATAGCCAACCAGTTGCAGAACCTTCGCGACCGCCTGTCGCCATCCGACCGGATGCCGCTGGTCTTCCTCGGCCACGGCAGTCCGATGAACGCCATCGAGGACACCGCCTTCAGCCGCGCCTGGTCCGAACTGGGCAGGACGCTTCCCCGGCCAAAAGCCATCCTTGTCGTCTCCGCCCACTGGATGACCAGCGGCACGACGCTGGTCGACGTCTCGCAGATGCCGCGGACCATCCACGACTTTTACGGTTTCCCGGAACAACTCTACCGCCAGAATTATCCGGCGCAGGGAGCGCCCGACCTCGCCCGCGAGGTGGTTACGCTGCTGTCGAGCCATCATGCGGAGGAAGACGAGACATGGGGCCTGGATCACGGCGCCTGGACCGTGTTGAAGTTCCTTTATCCCGCCGCGGACGTGCCGGTTTTCCAGATCTCGATCGACATGACGAGCGGCCTCGATCATCAGCTTGGCGTCGGACGCGCCCTTTCGGAGCTGCGGGATCGCGGCGTGCTGATCCTCGGATCAGGCAACATCGTGCATAATTTGCGCGCCATGCGCCCCGGCGGCGCACCGCAGGATTTCGCCCTGGAGTTCGACAGTCTCTTCGCAAACCATCTCGCCAATCGCGATATCACTCCGCTGGCGGATCGCCAGCATCTGGGATCGTTGCTGTCCATGGCCCATCCGTCCGTCGACCACTACCTGCCGGCGTTGACCGTCGCCGGCGCTTCGGATGGCCGCGACGAACTGACCTTCATGACCGACACGATCGACCTTGGGTCGGTTTCAATGCGGTCTTTCGTGTTCCACTCAGCCTGAGGAGACGTCACGATGCTCGTCGATGGCAAGTGGATGGAAAACTGGCAGCCGGTCCAGAAATCCGACGATAAGGGACGGTTTGTCCGTCAGGTCTCGTCCTTTCGCAACTGGATCACGCCGGACGGAAGCCCGGGGCCGACCGGAACGGGCGGCTTTGCAGCCGAGGCCGGACGCTATCGGCTCTATGTCGCGCTGATCTGCCCCTGGGCCTCGCGCGCGCTGATCGCGCGGAAGCTCAAGGGCCTCGACGCGCTTGTTCCGGTCACCGCGGTGAACCCGTCGCTGACACCGCAGGGTTGGCAATTTGGCGGCTATCCGGGCGCAGACGAGGACCCGCTCTTCGGCGCGCGTCACATCCACGAACTCTATACCCGCGCCGACCCCTGCTTCACTGGCCGCGCCACCGTGCCGGTGCTCTGGGACATGAAACAAAACGTCATGGTCAATAACGAGAGCGCCGACATTCTGCGCATGTTCGACACCGCGTTCGAGCATCTCGCGCCTTCGGACCTCCGTCTTTACCCGCAAGATCTCGCCGCCGAAATCGACGCGCTCAATCCGCGCATTTACGACTTGCTGAACAACGGCGTCTACAAATCCGGCTTCGCCTCCTCACAGGAAGCCTACGACGAAGCAGTGGACGGCGTCTTTGCGATGCTGGAAGAACTGGAAGACCGTCTGACCGGCGATTTCCTCTTCGGCGATCGCCTGACAGAAACCGACATTCGCGCCTTCGTCACACTGATCCGCTTCGACGCAGCCTATCACGGCGTCTTCAAGACCAACCGCAAACAGATCAAGGACTACCCGCGGCTCTCTGCCTATATGGAGCGCATCCTGAACATTCCGGGCGTCGCCGAAACGGTGAACATGGATCACATCACCTGCGGCTATTACTCCATCAAGGCGCTGAACCCGAGCGGCATCAGACCGGTCGGGCCCAAACATGTGTACGACATGCTGGAAGCGGCGAGACAAAAGCTCTGAAGCAGCCTGCTGCTGAACTGCACGGCAGACCCAAAGTCTCGACTGGCGGCAACCTGCGGTTCCCCAGACAAAGCCAGAGTGAGAAACAGACTCACCTCCCACCCTTGTATGCCTTTTCGGAAGATTTGTGTCAGACAAGCGTCTTGGTGACTGGAGGGGATGGCCATCCCCTCCAGTTCCCGGCGAAGTCGCCCGTCCTCCCTCCGGTTACAACCGTCGATGAGT
>NZ_JAICBX010000007.1 GCF_019492055.1 Flavimaribacter sediminis
GCGGGGGCGGGCCTCCCCCCCCCCCCGCCGGTTTCCTTTGACTCGTCGCTCATTGCGCTCCCCGCCGCAGAAGCCCGGCCATCAGTTGGCGAGCGCCTGCATGCGCTCGAAATGGCTCTTTTCGTACGGGACCTTCGATTCGTCCGTCAGGATAGGATAGACGGCGTCCTGGAAAGCCTGCTTGTCGACCTCGTTGACCTGGATGCCCTCGTCGCGGAACCATTGCACCAGATCAGTCTCGGCCTGGTTGATCTCCTCGGCGCACATGGCTGCTGCTTCCTTCATGACGGTTTCGACCGTCGCGGCGTCGTCGCCGATCTTGCCCATCGCGCTGTCCGACACGATGATAATCAGCGAATTGCCGATGTGGCCAGTCAGGTTGATGTTCGACTGCACTTCGTAGAACTTCTTGAACTTGATGGTCGGAAGCGGATTCTCCTGGGCGTCGACCACGCCCTGCTGCAGGGCGAGATACACCTCCGCGAAGGCGATCGGCGTAGGATTGGCGCCCACGGCGTTGGGGAACATGACCATGACCGGGGAATCCGGCACGCGGATCTTCAGCCCCTTCATGTCGTCAGGCTTCAAGATCGGAAATTTCGACGTCACGTGGCGATAGCCGTACCAGGTGATCGCCATGACGGTGTGGCCGGTCGCGTCCTTGTAGCCAGCGGCCAGATCCGTGAACAGGTCGCTGTCGCGATAGGCTTTCCAGTGATCGTAGTTCTTCAGCATGAAGGGATAGTCGGAAATGGCGATCGGTCCGTAGTCGCGCTCGGCGAAATTCGGTCCGGTGTAGATGATGTCGACCGATCCGATGGTCAGGCCTTCATTGATGTCGGATTCGTTTCCGAGCTGAGAGGCTGGAAATACGGTAATATTGACCCGCCCGTCTGTTCTTTTACCGATCTCGTCGGCCGCCCACAGGGCGCATTTGTGATAGGACGAACCTTCCTCGTAGACATGGGCCCACTTCAGATCGACAGCATGGGCAACGCCAAGAGCGGCAAATAGCGACGCCGCAGCCAGCACAGCCGGCCTCAACAGTTTCGCAATCATCATTTCCTCCCTTATCCGGCCCTCGGGTTCCTCCACCGTCGGGCAGGTGATGAAAATTAACTGGTATACAAGATATATCAGATATACTAGATTGTAGGGAGGCGCAAGAGGAGTCCTGATGGCGCACGTCATAATTGTGCGCGGAGCGGCTTCGACAGGGAGATACGGGCAGGCGATGGCAGAGACAGAAACGGATGCGGTTTCGGAGAATCGGATGAAACGGAAGCCGAGGGCCGCCAATGCGCCGCCGGCGGCAGGATCCGGAATGCGGGTTCGCAGCGCCGCCAAGAACTCCGACATTGTCTATCGCGATCTCCACAAGGCCATCGTCACGATGGAGCTCACGCCGGGCGCTCCGGTTCTCGAACGCAAGCTGACCGAGCAATATGGCGTCAGCCGGACGCCGGTCCGCGAAGCCGTGCTTCGGCTCGTCGAGGACGGCCTTGTGGAAGTGGCGCCGAAATCCGGCACCTTCGTTGCGCGCATACCGCTTTCGGTCGTTCGCGAGGCGCTGGTCGCGCGGCGGGCCCTGGAGGAAGTCACCGTGCGCGCTGCGACCGAACTTTCCAGTGAAAGCCAGATCATGCAGATGCGGGCGATCATCCAGCATCAGCAGGAGATGGCGGACGCTGGCGACGAGGAGGCGTTTCACCAGGCCGATGACAAGTTTCACGCCAGCATCGCGGCGGCCGCGCGATATCCTGGCATCTGGAAGATGATACAGCAGGTTCGAATCCAGGTCGAACGCTACCGGCGTCTGACCTTGCCCCAGAACGGACGCATGCCAATGGTCGTCAAGGAACACACGGCGGTCCTCGACGCCATGGCCGCGCGCGACGCCGACGCCGCCGTCGCCCGGATGAACGAACATCTCGACAAGCTGCAACTCGACATTTCGATCTTCCGGGATTTGTGGCCGGATTATTTCGCGATCGATCCGTCGCTCGACGAAAAACTATTTGCCGGCAAATAAAATTTATAATCCATGGGGAGGATATCATGACCATGCCAGTAAGACAGGCGATCAGCCCGGTCGAGGCGCGCGGATTCGATACGCAGGAACTCAGGCGAAATTTCCTGATTGAATCGATATTTACGCCCGGCCGGATCGGGCTGACCTACAGTCATCTCGACCGGACGATCGTCGGAGGCGCCATGCCCCTGGCCGGGGAAATTGTTCTGGCGACCGAAAAGCAGGTTGGCTCTGATCCGTTCCTGAAGCGCCGTGAAATGGGGGTCTTCAATATCGGCGGCGCCGGAGAGGTGGTGATCGACGGAGAAGCGATGATCGCGGAAAGCACTGACTGCATTTATGTTCCGGCGGGAACCGGCGACGTGCGCTTTCGCAGCCGCAGCAGCGACGACCCGGCCAAATTCTATCTGGTGTCGACGCCCGCGCACACGGCGCATCCGGTAAGGCGCATCACCGCCGAAGACGCCAACCGTCTTGATCTTGGCGCGCAATCCGACGCCAACCGGCGAATTCTGCGGCAATATATTCACCCGGATATCTGCGAAACCTGCCAACTGGTGATGGGCATGACCGTGATTGAAGACGGCAGCGTCTGGAACACGATGCCCTGCCATACGCACGACCGGCGCACCGAATTCTATCTCTATTTCGACATGGCGTCGCAGACGCGGGTCTTTCATTTCATGGGCGAACCGGACGAGACCCGTCATCTCGTGGTCGCCAACGAACAGGCGATCCTGTCGCCAGGCTGGTCGATCCACTGTGGCGCGGGCACCGGGCGATACGCGTTCATCTGGTCGATGGCCGGGGACAACCAGGATTTTAATGACATGGATTTCGTCGCCATGGAGGACCTGCGGTGAGCGTCACGTCAATGGATTTCCGCCTTGACGGCAAAGTCGCGATCGTGACCGGCGCCAACACCGGCATCGGTCAGGCGATAGCCGTCGCTCTTGCGGCGTCGGGCGCGAATGTGGCCGCGGTCGGACGTTCGTCGATGGACGAAACGGCGGCGATGATCGGTGATGGCGCCATGATCGAGATTCGCGCCGATCTTTCGACGACGGCGGAGCACGGCCGCATAGTCGAGGAGACAGTCGCCTGGAGCGGCGGCGTGGATATCCTCGTCAACAACGCCGGCGTCATCCGGCGTCGCGACGCGATCGATTTCACCGAAGATGACTGGGATACGGTCATCGACACAAATCTCAAATCCGCATTCTTCCTGTCGCAGGCGGTAGCCCGGCGGATGATCCCCAGTGGCGGCGGCAAGATCGTCAACATCGCCTCGCTGCTATCCTTTCAGGGCGGGATCCGCATCGCCTCCTACACGGCGTCCAAAAGCGGTCTTGCCGGTCTGACGCGCCTGCTCGCCTGCGAATGGGCCGGCAAAGGGGTCAACGTGAACGCCATCGCGCCCGGCTATGTGGTCACCAACAACACGCAGGCGCTTCGAGACGATCCCGATCGTTCGCAAGCGATTCTTGATCGCATTCCCGCCGGACGGTGGGCCACGCCGGACGATATTGCAGGCGCGGCCGTGTTTTTGTCCTCCCGGGCGGCGGACTACGTCCACGGTTCGGTTTTGCCTGTCGATGGCGGCTGGCTTGCGCGTTAGAACCGCCTATCGGCGGTCGCAGAGAATCAGTCGCAAAAACTGCAATTGAACCGGCGCACAGCCTCCGGCATAGTCCTCCGGGTTTTGCCAGGAGGGCGGCATGACAACATTGGCGGAGAAGCTGTGAACGCTTCACCTAATCTGGCGCGGGATATCGGCAGTTGGGGCATGCTGCTGACGGGGCTGACCGGAATCATCGGCTCCGGCTGGCTCTTCGCAGCGCTTTTCGCCGCCCAGTTGGCCGGCCCGGCCGCGATCGTTTCCTGGTTCATCGGGTGTCTGCTGGCGATCTCGCTCGCCATTATTTATGCAGAGCTCGGAGCGATGATTCCGGAAGCCGGCGCGCTTTCGCGCGTGCCCTATGTGGCGATCGGACCGCTTGGGGGATTCGTCAGCGGCTGGTTGTGCTGGGTCGCCTATGTTGCGACGGTTTCCATCGAGGTGGCGGCCATTCTCCAGTACGCCGGAAACTATTTGCCATGGCTGACGGCTGTGCGTAACGACGATTCGGTCCTCACGGCAGCCGGGATTGCTGTCGCGGCCGCGTTGATCGCGGTTTTCACAGTGGTCAATCTTGCCGGGGTCAGATGGCTCATTCGCTCCAATGTGACCATTACGATCTGGAAGCTTGTCATTCCGGTTCTTGTGCCCGCCGTGATCATCATTGTCGGGTTCAGGCCGGAAAACTTCACCGAATTCGGCGGTTTTGCCCCTTACGGGATAAACGGCATACTGGCGGCCGTCTCGAGCGGCGGCATAATCTTCTCTTTTATCGGCTTTCGCGCGGTGCTCGATCTCGCAGGCGAGGCGAGAAATCCCGCGCGCAACGTGCCGCTGGCTCTGGTCGGCTCCGTGGTCATCTGTCTGCTGATCTATGTGTTGCTGCAGGTGGCTTTCATCGGCGTCGTTCCCCCGGAACATCTGCAAAATGGCTGGGCGGGCGTCGTCGAAAACTTCGCCGCGGGACCGTTCGCCGGGCTTGCCCTGCTGCTTGGGCTCCAATGGGCGGCGATCCTTATCTATATCGACGCCGTCGTCTCGCCAGGCGGCACTGCGCTGGCCTATGTCGGCACAGCCGGGCGCATCAACTTTTCGATGGCCCAGACGGGATTGTTTCCAAAATTCTTCGCCCGTTTGAACCGTCATCGCGTTCCGGGGATCGCCATGATCGTCAATTCGGCGATCGGCGTCATCATCCTTGCGCCGCTTCCCGGCTGGTCGCAATTGGCCGGCTTCATCTCCTCCGCGGCTGTCCTGTCCCTGGCTATCGGACCGGTCGCCTTGATGGCGCTGCGCCGGCAGGCGCCGGACTATGAGCGGCCCTTCAGCGTCCCGTTCGCCCGGATCACTGCTCCTTTGTCATTCACCTTCGTCGGCTTTATCGTGTATTGGTCCGGCTGGGACACCAACTGGAAGCTGATGCTGATCGGGCTTGCGGGTGTTTTGTATTTCCTGGCGCAAAACATGGCTTCGAACAGCCGGGAGCCACTGTATCTCAAACATGCGAGCTGGATAATCGTCTATTACCCGGCGCTTGCTGCGATATCGTGGCTTGGAAATTTTGGCGGCGGGCTCGGCGTTCTTCCAAGGGGCGTCGACACTGTAATCCTCGTCGTTGTGTCGCTGGCCGTTTTCTATCTTGCAGAACGGCAGTTGTTTCCTATTGCAAAAGCCCGACAGCTTCTTGCCGAGACGAAAGCCCGGCGGCTTGGAGGGTAAGGACTACTCGGCTTCACCTTCCGCCGGGCCGGGGAACGGTCCCATGCAGCCAGTCTTGTTCTCCGACTGGATGACGTGATTGTAGAGCTGCGCGACCCATTGCTTGCCCTCAAGCGTCTGCTCCAGATAGTTCAGCGCCGGGCCGATATAGGGCTGTACCTTGGACCAGAAGAATTGCGGATAGCGCTCGACCATGTCCATGGGCGAGGTGTAGCCCAGCATGTCGGTGACTCCGAGTTCTGTGAACTCGTAGTAGAGAGCGTTTATCTTGCGGTGGTAATAGGGGTCGGCCATCTGGCCGATCAGGTCGGCGGCCCGCACCAGCGCCGGCTCCGTATCGGTTTTGAGATAGTCAGGATCGTCAGGCACGGGGAACCGCGTGCATTCTATGGCGCGCGCAATACGTTCGTGGTCGATCAAATCGACATTTGCAAAACGCTCGCGGACGAAAATCTTGCCGCGATCGACATGAAACGGCGCCAGGCTGGCGTCTGAAGCACCGCGCTGAGGCATGATCGTGTCGCCCTTTTCATTGATCACCAACGCGCACGGGCCATCGCCCTCGCAAATCCCGCGGGTATAGCCGATGTCGTGCATCAGCAAGGCGAGTATGTAGTGGGCCCAGTCTTCAGGCTCCAGGGACGTAGTCAGAAGGCGGCCTTCGATGATCTGCTGGCCAACCAGCGTGACCATGATCGTGTGCTCTGTGTTGTGGTAGAGCGCGTCGGAATTGTTAAGGCGCTCAAGCGCCAATCGGGCCACATTTCCAATGATTGGGCCGAACGCCGGCTTCCGTCCCGAGAAAAATCGCAGATAAGTATCGGTCAGATGGTCGGCGAAAGTGGATGCGACGACTGTCGATGGATTATACATGCCCGGATTCAGTCACTCCGTTTGCCCGATGCCGGAGACTGGCGTTGCGGATCTGACGTTGGTTGGTAGTTGCGCGTTCTCATCATCAAATGTCAAATCCAGGCGGCACACCAGAAACTTTACTTGGCCAGTGTTCTCATAGGCGCCAAAGCCCGTTCGTTGTCAGCCGCAAAGGAAACAAACCTCGGCGACGGAACACTAGCGCCAATCAGCGCGGATGGTAAAGTCCCGGAATGACGACACGCTGCAAGAGGTCGCCAAACCTTCCTGCTTTTCATGCCGAATCGCCTATTGAATCGCCTTGTCAAAATGCAATTTCCACCGCCTGTCGGTATTTTCGAACAAGGCGTGGACGTGTGGATGTCCCATCCGTTTTCGTTGTCGCGTAAGGCCTTTGTTGCCGGCCCTGCGGCGTCGAGACGCGCCTCCAAGGTCGTCGCGTGCGCTTCGAATTCCGCAATTATAGTCTGCGGCATCGCGTCTCCTCCTCGTCCGAAAGCTGGCTTTGCCGATGCTATCGGTCAATCTCAGGTAGGATTTTTATCGTGGAAATCAACCTGTTGCGAGACGCCCTGTCCGGACCAGGAACGCCGCCGCCGCCATTCTCCCGGCCCGAAACCGTACGTGTCGGCGATCTCGGCCATGTCCAGCCCGTCGATACGCAAAAACTCGCCTGCCTTCACCTTTCGCCAACGGGTGAGATAGGCGAATGGCGTCATGCCTACGGTTTGTGCAAACCGAGCGGCGAAACGCGAATCCGAGAGGCCTGAAACAGGCGCCAGATTCTCGACATTCCAGTTCCCCTGCGGCATTGCTGCAACTGGTCAATCCCAAGGCCTGGGCCGTGGCGCTGATCGTGTCAGCCTCCTATGTGGATGTGGCGGCTCCGCGCAAGAGTCTTGCAATTCTTGTCGGGCTTTTCGCCCTCATGAACATCTCTTCGATCAGCGTGTGGGCGATTTCCGGATCCGCCCTCAAGCGCTATCTGGCCAGGGGGCGCAGGATCGCCGTCTTCAATCCTTCAATGGCAATCCTGCTGCTCGTGTCCATGATCCCGGTGCTGATGGTTCCGTCCTAGTACTTCTCCGGAACATAGAGGTCCCCCGGCAGGACCTGTCGTTCGTAGTCGGGATTGAACACGCGTTCGGGCAACGCCACTTCCTCGTGCGGCACCTCCGTATAGGGAATCTGGTTCAGGAAATGGTCGATGCAGTTCAGCCGCGCGCGCTTCTTGTCGTTGCCCTGAACGATGTACCAGGGCGCCTCGGGTATGTTGGTGCGCGCGAACATCTCTTCCTTGGCCTTGGTGTAGGCTTCCCAGCGCACCCGTGACTGAAGGTCCATCGGGCTCAGCTTCCACTGTTTCAGCGGATCGTGAATGCGCATCAGGAATCGCATCTGCTGTTCCTCGTCGGTGATCGAGAACCAGTATTTGATCAGGGTGACGCCCGAGGAGACGATCATCTTCTCGAATTGCGGCACATCGGTCAGGAACTGCTCCACCTGCTCGTCGGTGGCGAAGCCCATCACCCGCTCGACGCCTGCGCGATTGTACCAGGACCGGTCGAACAGGACGATTTCACCGGCCGCCGGCAAATGCGGCACGTAGCGCTGGAAATACCATTGCGACTTTTCCCGGTCAGTGGGCGCCGACAGCGCGACGACGCGGCAGATGCGCGGGTTCAGTCGCTGGGTGATGCGCTTGATGACGCCGCCCTTGCCGGCGGAATCGCGTCCCTCGAAGACGACGACGATCTTGGCGCCGGAATAGGAGACCCAGTCCTGCAGCTTGATGAGCTCCGCCTGCAGCGCAAGCAGGCTGCGGAAATAGACCTGCCGATCGATCATCTGCGGATGATGGCGTCGGTAGATCTTGCGGATCTCCATCGAAAGCGCCGGCTCGGACATTTCCAGCTCGTAATCCTCGTCCAGCGTATCGGCCAGTTCGGCCTCCAGCCAGTCCATCGAATGTTCGTCCGTATCCTTGTCCGCCACGCCGTATTTCCTTTCCTTCCAGGCCCCGATGCGTCTTGTGTCCCGATTTGCAGAACGCCTGTTCCGATGTCCAGAACGTTTGGTTCACATATCGCATTCTATGCGATCTATCGCCGGTTTCCGGGCCTTTTGTGATTTACAAGTTCCTGTTTCCTGTATGAGACTGCTGAAACGATGATGAATATCTTCAAACATGTCCAAACAGCCGCCGGAGTAAGTTTAGCGCCCCGGCGCGCCGTGGCGATAGTGCCAAAATCAGGTGACGCTTTTGTATCAGCCGTTTGAAGACGCCAGAACGGCGCAGCGCGGTGGCTTTTGCTTCGGCGGATATCCCTGCTTGACTATATTTTATCATTTGGTAAAAAATTTTGCCGAAGGGAAAGAGAGCTCATGATGACGCCGGAAGCTGCACTGGCTCTGGACACTGTCAGCGATGATCAACTGGCCAAACTGATGGCCGGCGCCGCAGCCATGCGCAAGACGCATTGGGGCGACGTGATCACCTATTCGCGCAAGGTCTTCGTGCCGCTCACCAACATGTGTCGCGACACGTGCGGCTATTGTACCTTCGTCAAGCATCCGGATTCGCCGCTGGCAAACATCATGACGCCGGACGAGGTTTTGAAAGCCGCTCGCCGCGGCGAGGAAAAAGGCTGCAAGGAGCTCTTGTTCAGCCTCGGAGAGAAGCCGGAGCGCCGCTACGAAAAAGCGAAGAAGGGCTTGCAGGCGCTCGGATACGAGACGATGTCGGACTATCTCGCCGCCATGTGCCGGCTGGTGATCGAGGAGACGGATCTGCTGCCGCACGTCAACGCCGGCACGCTGACGGAAGACGAGATTCAGCTGCTGCGCCCGGTCAGCGCTTCCATGGGCATGATGCTGGAAACCGTCAGCCGCCGCCTGATGCGCGAAGGCGAGGCGCATCACGCCTGTCCGGACAAGGTTCCGCTGCAGCGGCTGCGCACCATCGAACGCGCCGGCGCGCTCGGCGTGCCCTTCACCACCGGGCTCCTCATCGGCATCGGGGAAACCTGGGCCGAACGGGTGGAGAGCCTCGCCGCGATCGAGGCGGCGCACCGCCGTCACGGTCATATCCAGGAGGTGATCGTCCAGAATTTCCAGCGCAAGCCGGATATCGCCATGGCGGACCATCCCGAGCCGCCGCTCGAGGACATGCTCAAGACGCTGGCCGTCGCGCGGCTGATGCTGTCGCCGGAGATCAGCCTGCAAGCGCCGCCCAATCTAAGCGAGCGCCACATCGAATATCTCGCCGCCGGCATCAATGACTGGGGCGGGATTTCGCCTGTCACCATCGATTTCATCAATCCGCAGCATGAGTGGCCGGAGATCGTCCAGCTCGCCCGATCCACCGCGCAGGCCGGATGCCGGCTGCAGGAACGGCTGACGGTCTATCCCGCCTATCTGGCGCAGGCCGGCCACTATCTCGATCCGCAGATTGCGCGACGCGCCAACAGCATGGCGCGGCCGGACGGCCTTGCCCGTCGCCAGGTCGAAGACCTTCTCCCAGGAGCCGCCGAATGAACCATTTCGAACCGAACCCGCCGCGTCCGGCCTCGCTTTCCGACCTCGTCGAGGTGACCGGACTGAGCCCGACTGTCCGCCGCATCCTCGACGGCGTGCTCGAAGGCCGGGAGGCGAGCGAGGCGGACGGCGTCGCGCTGTTTGCGGCGACCGGAAACGATATCGCGGCGATCGTCGCGGTCGCCGATCATCTGCGCGAGCGGGTCAATGGCGACCGGGTCAGCTTCGTCGTCAACCGCAACATCAATTTCACCAATGTCTGCTACATGGGGTGCCGTTTCTGCGGCTTCGCCAAGCGCAGCGAGGAGGAGGGCGCGGAATGGCTCTCCCTCGACCAGATCGTCGGCCGCGCATCGGAAGCCTGGTCGCGGGGCGCCACGGAGGTCTGCATCCAGGGCGGGCTGCATCCTAAGATGGAAGGGACCTATTATCGCGACATCGTTCTCGCGCTGAAGGCCGAATTGCCGGACATGCACATCCATGCATACTCGCCCTTCGAGATCTGGTACGGCGCGTCCAAGCGGCGCATGTCCTACGAGGATTTTATCGCCGATCTCATGGAATGCGGGCTCGGCACGATTCCCGGAACCGCCGCGGAAATCCTCGACACGGACATCCGAAAGCAGTTGACGAAGAACAAGCTGAGCGCGGAACGCTGGGTCGAGATCATTCGCGCCGCCCATTCCGTCGGCATGAAGACTACGGCGACGATCATGTACGGCCATATCGACGGGCCGGAAACCTGGGCGGCGCATATCTGCCTGCTGCGCGACATCCAGAAGGACACCGGCGGCTTCACCGAACTCGTGCCGCTCAGTTTCGTCCATACCGAATCGCCGCTCTTCACGCAGTCGCCGGACACGGTGCGCCCCGGCCCCACGGTCGACGAGGTGACGAAGATGCACGCGGTCTCGCGCATTCTTCTGCATGGCTGGATCGACAACATCCAGGTGTCGTGGACGAAGCTCGGTCCGAAGGAAGCCCATCGCATGCTGGCCTGCGGGGTCAACGATCTTGGCGGCACGCTGATGAACGAAAGCATTTCGCGCGCAGCCGGCGCAAAGAACGGCCAGGAGGTGACGGCGCACGAGATGGTGCAGATCATCCGCTCGGCCGGCCGCGTTCCCGTCCAGCGCAACACGCCCTATGACGTTCTGGAGGTCTTCGACGATCACGACCCGGTCGTCATCGCGCCGCTCGTCGAACGCGCCGGCGCCAGTCCCGTCGATTTTCTCTCGATGTTTCCCGATGCGAGGCAGGCCTGATGGCGGATGAGCGCTGCAAGGTGGTGTTGCTTGCCGGCGGCGTCGGCGGCGCCAAGATGGCGGAGGGTCTGGACGGCCTCGACGATATCGATCTCGCGATCATCGGCAATGTCGCCGACGACGCGGAGTTTCACGGCCTGTGGGTCTCACCCGACATCGACACCGTCACCTATACGCTCGCCGAACGGATCGACCGCAAGCAGGGCTGGGGCGTGGCCGACGAGAGCCATCGCGCGCTGTCCGTGCTGGCCGAACTCGGCAAGGATGCCTGGATGTCGCTGGGCGACCGCGATTTCGGTCTGCATATCTATCGCACGGAGCGCATCCGCAACGGCGACAGGCGCAGCGAGATTGCAGCCGATGTCGCGAAGGCCTTCGGCGTGAAGAGCCGGATCCTGTTGCCGACCGACGACATCCTCCAGACACAGATCAAAACCGATCCGGGCTGGATGTCTTTCCAGGAATATTTCGTGCGTGAAGCCTGCCGGCCGGACGTGCAGGACATCCGGTTCGAAGGCGCGGAAAAAGCACAGGCGACGCCGGAAGCGCTGGCCGCCATCGCCGAAGCCGACCTGATCGTGATCGCGCCGAGCAACCCGCTGGTCAGCATCGCGCCGATCCTTTCGGTTATTGGAATGAAACAGGCCTTGCAGGCTGCAGCCGCACCGAAGATTGCGGTCTCGCCGATCATCGCCGGCAAGGTCGTCAAGGGACCGGCGGACCGGATGATGGCGTCGCTCGGGCTTGAAGCCACCGCCCTCGGGGTCGCGCGGCATTACGCGGATCTTGCAGACGCAATCGTTATCGACCGTCAGGACGCGGCGCTTGAAGCGTCGGTCGAGGCGCTGGGCCTTCGCTGCATTGTCGACGACATCCTGATGAAAAATCGCGAAGACAAGTTGCGGCTCGCCCGTTTCGTGGTCGATTGCGCCGCCCTTCCCGCTTCGCGGAGGGCCTGCGCATGAGCCGTGACATGCTCTTCGTTATACCGATGAAGGATCCAGAGCGCGCCAAATCCCGGCTGCAGCCGATCCTTTCGCAGCCGGTTCGCAAGAAGCTGGCGCTGGCGCTGTTTCGCCAGACCATCGATTTCATCCGCGCAAGCCATGGCGACGCCGATATTCTGGTGGTCACCGGATCCCGACAGATCGCCGGTCTCGCCGCCGCCCTCGAGGTGAAGGTGCTGGCCGAAATGGATGTGACCCATCTGTCGGAGGCCGTGGAACAGGCGGCGCGCCACGCTGAAGATCAGGGCTATCGCTCGATCTGCGTTTTGCCCGCCGACCTCGCCAATCCGCAAAGTTATGATCTCGAACAGCTGTTGTCGGCTGCGCGCGACACGCCGTCCGTCATTCTGTGCCCGGCGCATGACGGCGGCACCAATGCGCTGGTCGCCACGCCGCCCCGGGCGATCCCGTTCCGATACGGGTACCAGTCCTGCACATCGCACGAGCAGGAAGCCATTCGCGCCGGCGTGTCCTGCATGGTGCTGCGGCTTGAAAGTCTGGCGCACGACATCGATGTCGCCAACGACCTCTATCTGCATCTGGCTCCCTCGATCAACCAGCTTCTGGACGCCGAATTGCCATGATATCGCCGGTCGAAATCCATGTGGTTCCGGGGCTGCCGGAAATCCGGCCCGGCGATGATCTGGCGGCGATGATCGGCGACTGCCTGGAAAAAGCCGGCCTCGGGCTGCGCGACGGAGACGTCTTGACGTCGGCGCACAAGGTGGTTTCCAAGGCCGAGGGCCAGATTGTGCGGCTTGCCGATGTGGAGCCGTCCGCCGAAGCGCTCGCCTATGCCGAAAGGCTCGCCAAGGACGCCCGCAAGGTGGAGGTCGTGCTGCGTGAATCCGTGCGCGTGGTCAAGGCATTCAGACATCCCGGCCAGAACGAGGGCACGATGATCTGCGAGCACCGGCTGGGCTTAATCTCGGCCAACGCAGCGGTCGATGAATCCAATACCGGCGAAGACGGAACCGTGATCCTGCTGCCGCGTGATCCGGACGCCAGCGCTGAGCGTATTCAACAGGCGCTGGAGCAACGCTTCGGCGTGTCGATCGGCGTCATGCTGACCGATACGTTCGGGCGCCCCTGGCGTCTCGGCCAGGTCAACATCGCCATCGGTCTCGCCGGGGTCCCCTCCGTAAAGAGCGAGAAGGGAAAGACGGACGCCTATGGCCGCCGCCTGATGGTCACCGAACCGGCTTTCGCGGACGAAATCGCGGCCGCCTCAGGACTTGTCGTTCGCAAGGCCGGAAACACGCCCGTGACCCTTTTCAGGGGCCTTGAATGGGAAAAAACACAAAGCCGGGCCGCCGAGATGCTGCGCCCCGCAGGAGAGGATATGTTCAGATGACAATCGCAATTATTGGTGGCACCGGACCTCAGGGCCAGGGACTCGCGCTTCGTTTCGCAAGGGCAGGGGTCGAGGTCGTGCTGGGTTCCAGAGACGGCGCGCGGGCGCAGTCGATCGCCGAAGAACTTGTGGCGAAGCTGCCGGCCGGATCGGCCGGGATATCAGGCGCTGACAATGAAGGCGCGGCGCAGGCGGCGGACGAATTCGTCATCCTGGCCGTGCCCTTCGCCGCGCACAATGCGACGCTGGGCGCGCTCAAGCCGCATCTGGCGGGCAAGATCCTGGTCGACATCGTCGTGCCGCTGTCTCCCAACGACCCAAAGATCGTCGAGATGCCGCCCGAAGGGTCGGCGACGGAAGCGGCCCAGGCGCTGTTGGGCCCTGACATTCCGGTGATCGGCGCGCTGCACAACGTGTCGGCGACAACCCTCAACAATCTCGACTGGACCATCAATTGCGACATCCTCGTCTGCGGCAATAGCCTGGACGCGCGCAAGAAGGTGATGGATCTTGTCGGCAAGCTGGGTGTGACGACCTACAACGCCGGCGGCGCTTCCGCTGCGCGTTCAATCGAGGCGATCACGCCAATACTTATCCGGATAAATATCTCCAAAGCGGTGCCCTTTACCCATGCCGGGATAAAGATCTGGGCGCCGGATCACTGACGCAACCACCCTCAAGGAGGATTTCGAAATGCAGTTTGGAATTTGTTTCAAAGGCTTCATGAAGCCGGAAAGACAGCGCGCCATCGTCCGCCAGGCGGAAAATGGCGGTTTTGAATATTGCTGGTTCTACGACAGCCATATTCTCTGGCGCGAAAGCTTCGTGGCGATGGCCATGTGCATGGAGCACACCACGACCATGCGTTTCGGACCCTGCGTCACCAACCCCAATACGCGCGACTGGTCGCACGCCGCCAGCCTGTTCGGTTCGCTGGCCATGCAGTCGAACGGCCGTTTCGACATCGGTCTCGGTCGCGGCGACAGCGCAGTGCGCGTCATGGGCAAGAAGCCGGCGCCGCTGTCGCGACTGGAGGAGTTCACCCATGTCGTCAAGGCGCTGGTGCGCGGCGACGAAGCCCAGTACGGCGAATGTCCCGAGCCGGTGAAGTTCCCCTGGGCCTGGGGTTACGATCTGCCGGTCTGGGTGGCGGCTTACGGACCGAAGGCGCTGAGTTCCGCCGGCCGGGTCGGCGACGGCCTGATTCTGCAGATCGCTGATCCGGGCATCTGCAAATGGCTCGGCGACCAGGCGATCGCCGCCGGCAAGGAAGCCGGACGCGACATGTCGAATTACGGAATCATGGCCGCGGCCCCGGCCTATACGGGACCGATCGAGAAAGGTCGCGAAGCCACCAAGTGGTTCCCCGCCATGGTCGGCAACCACGTCGCCGATATCGTCGAGAAATACGGCTCCGACACGGATCTGGTCCCGGCTAGCCTGACGTCCTATATCGAGAACCGCCGCGGCTACGACTATTCCAAGCATGGCCAGAGCGACAATCCTTATCTCGACTTCATAACCGACGAAATCGTCGACAGCTTCGCTGTTCTTGGCGAGCCGGACGACCACATCGCCAAGCTCAAGGAACTGGAAGCCGCCGGCATCACCCAGTTCAACATCTATCTCGACAATGGCGACGAGGAACGCATCATCGCTGACTACGCCGAGAAAATCATCCCGGCGTTCCAGTAGGGCAATGGCGAAGGCAGGCGGCCACGCCTGCCTTTGATCCTACCTTTTGGGCGCAACGAGCGAGAAGGCGGCTCCTTGCGGATCCATGCAGTTGACGATCCACGAGCCGCCCGGAACCTCCATCGGTCCGTTCAGGATCGCTCCGCCGCCCGCGGTGACGCGATCTGCAGCGGCGTCCAGCGTATCGACGCAGAAATAGTAGCCCCATGCCGGCGCCGGCATGTCCGGCGTCTTCGTCATCATGCCGCCAATGTCTTTTCCGTCATGGGCAAAAAGCTGGTAGACGCCCATCTCGCCCATGTCCATCGCCTCGCCCTTCGTCCAGCCGAACATTGTCGCATAGAAGTCGAACGCCTCCGGGCCGTCGCCGGCGTAAAGCTCGGTCCATCCGACAGCGCCCTGCTCCGTCTCTTTCGGCATATCGGGAAGCGGTCCTTCCGGCATGTTCGGCCTGAAGAGATAGATTACGGCGCCGTGCGGGTCGGCGACCATGGCGAAGCGGCCGATATCGGGAATATCCGTTCCGGGCATGTGGATGGTTCCGCCATTATCCGCGAAGAGCGCCGCCTTGGCGTCGACGTCGTCGACGGCGACATAGCCGAACCACGCCGGCCGGGCGCCGCCGTCCCGCATTTCCTGCGTCAATCCCAGCATGCCGGCGGTCGGCATTTCGTAGCCGGGTATGGAGAACGTCGTATAGTCGCCGCCAGTCGGCGTCTGCCCCATCGGCTTCGCCTGCCAGCCGATGACGTCCGTGTAGAAACGCGTCGCCGCCTCGGTATTCGTCGTCATCAACTCGTACCAGACGAATGATCCCTCCATGGAACTCTCCTTCGCTCCTGTCCGCGCCCCGTGGCGGCTCTGCTAAAAAGGTTGATATCAACATAAAAAGATTATGTCAAACGGAAGGACGGGGACTGTATATCCATGGTTTCGAAAGATGTTGCCTTGAAATCAACCCGATTTCCTGCTGCTGTTGAAATATTGTTACAGGACGTATGGAGGATTTTATGAGCGGGCAGCCAATTGTTTCCCGAAGCCGGATTTTGCGTTTCTTCCGCAACCGGCGATCGCCGATGCTGGCGCTGGCGGCTGTTCTCCTGGTCCTGACGCCCGTGGGCGCTACGAGCGCCTTCGGCGCCGATGAGCGCCGGATCGAGACCTTTGAGAACCAGGATTTCTTCGGTCACGACCTGCGCACCGAACGCGACGTGACGCTGGAAGAGTGCAAGTCCGTTTGTCTGGCTGACGGACGCTGCAAGGCTTTCACCTACAACACCAACGCAGGATGGTGTTTCCTGAAGTCCGATTTCAGTCAGGCGCAGTCCTTCGATGGCGCTGTTTCCGGCCGGGTGGTGACTGTGGCCGCGGAACCCGATATCGGGCCGGCCGCTGTCCTTTCCTTCCTGCCCGAGGGCTATGTTCAGGAGGCGAGCCGCTTTCGCGCCACGCTGCCGCGCAGCGACGCCGGTTTTGCACGACTTGTCGCCGCCGCTCAGCGTCAGATGCAGGCCCGCGACTATCAGCCCGCGATCGCAAACCTGAAAGCGGCGTTGTCGCATCAGCCGGACTCGATTTCGAGCTGGCTCGATCTCGCGCGGGCGGCCGCGGACAAGTTGAATCTCGACGGCTCCAATGACTGGCAGCTCAAGCAGACGGCGACGGCGGCCGCGCTGAACGCCTATCAGTTGACGCGCACGGCGACGGAGCGCGCGCAGGCGCTCGATTTGTTGGCCAAGGCCCTGGAAAACCGCGAACAGTATCGCGCGGCCCTGGAATCCTACAAGGAGAGCCTGGCGCTGGTCGATTCGCAGCAGGTGCTTGCCGATTTTCAGGATCTGAAAGCCCGCAAGGGGTTCCGGGTCGTCGAACACGTCGTCGAGGCTGATGGCCGAACCGGGCGAATCTGTGTGCGGCTCTCGGATCCTCTCGTCAAATCCGGCGTCGATTACGCCTCCTTCGTCACCGTTGACGGTCAGTCCGCAGCAGCGATCAACGCAAGCGGCAACGAAGTCTGCGTCGAAGGCCTGGAGCATGGCCGCGAATACCGCCTCACCCTGCGGCCCGGCTTGCCCGCCGCTGTCGGCGAGGTGCTTGAGCGCCCGATTGTCATCAACGCCTATGTCCGTGACCGTGCGCCTTCGGTGCGCTTTACAGGCGACAGCTTCGTGCTGCCGAATTCGGCCCGTCACGGCATTCCCGTCGTCAGCGTCAATACATCCGAAGTGGAGATCCGGCTTTACAGGATCGGCGATCGGTCCCTGGCGTCGCTTTTGTCCGGATCGCAGTTCCTGCGGCAGCTCGACGCCTATGACGCCTCCGGCATACGCGACGATCTTGGTGAACAGGTCTGGGAAGGGACGCTTGACGTCAGCCCGGAGCTGAACGCGGAGGTCATCACCGGCTTTCCGGTCGACGAGGCTTTGCCGGAGCGGCGCCCCGGCGTCTACGTCATGACGGCAACGGCCAAGGATGCGCAACTCGACAACTGGTCGGACCGGGCGACGCAATGGTTCGTGGTCTCCGATATCGGACTGTCGACCTATACGGGCGCGGACGGAATGTCGGTCTTCGCGCGGTCCCTGGCGACCGCCGAACCATCGGCGGGCGTCACCCTGCAACTGCTTGCCCGCAACAACGAGGTGCTGGGCGAAGCGGTCACTGACGATCAGGGAAGGGCGCATTTCCCCTCCGGTTACGTGCGCGGACAGGCGGGGCTGGCGCCTGCCGTCCTGACTGCCGCGGACGGCAGTGAAGACTTTGTCTTTCTCGATTTGACGCGCGCCGGATTCGATCTTTCGGATCGCGGCGTCACCGGCCGTCCGTCGCCCGGGCCGATCGATCTTTATGCGTGGACGGAACGCGGCATCTATCGCGCCGGTGAGACTGTCCACCTGGCGGCGCTGGCCCGTGACGACACGGCCGCCACAATCGGCGACCTGCCGCTGACATTCATCGTGACGCGTCCGGACGGCAAGGAGTCGCAACGTATTGTGGAGACCGGCGGCCAGGCGGGCGGATACGAACTGGATCTTGATCTTCCTCAAAACGCCATGCACGGCGCCTGGACGGTGGGTATCCATTCCGACCCCGATGGACCTGCGCTTTCCGAAAAAATGTTCCTGGTCGAGGATTTCCGACCCGACAGGATCGAATTCGATCTCGACGCGCCTGCAGCGCCGATTGAGCCAGGCGGACTGGCGGAAGTCGGCGTCGACGGCCGTTATCTCTATGGCGCGCCAGCCTCCGGTCTGGCGCTCGAGGCAGATCTGAAGGTCAGGTCGGTTCGTGAACGCGCCGATGCGCCGGGTTTCATGTTCGGCCTCGCAGAAGAAGACGACATATCTGCGCAGATTCCGGTCAATCAGCCGGCGCCGCTCGATGCGCAAGGGCAGGGAACGGTGGACATTGCCTTGTCCGGGCTTCCTGCAACGACGCGTCCGCTCGTCGCAGATCTGACCGTAAGGATGCGCGAAAGCGGCGGCCGGGCGGTCGAGCGCAACGCCTCGATGCCGGTTGCGCCAGCCGATGTCATGATTGGCGTGCGTCCGCAGTTCGCGAACGGTAAGCTTGCTGAAAACACCGTCGCCGGCTTTCAGGTCGCCGCATTCGCTCCCGATGGCGTCCGGCAGGCGCTTGGCGACGTGTCATGGTCGCTCAAGCGGATAGAGCGACACTATCAATGGTATTCGGCGGGCGGGCGATGGCGCTACGAACCGGTCGAGTTCACGAAGGATGTCGACAATGGCCGAATTGCGCTGTCAGCGGATGCGGTGTCGGAAATTTCCGTTCCGGTCGGCTGGGGCCGTTACCGGCTCGATCTGGAAACGGACGACGCCATGGGCCCTGCGACCAGCGTCGAGTTCACTGCCGGCTGGTATGTCAGCGCCGCCTCCACCGAAACGCCGGACGGGCTGGAAATCGCGCTCGACGGGGAAAGCTACGAGCCGGGCCAGACGGCGAAGCTCAATATTTCGCCGCGCTTTGCGGGCGTCGCTTTGATCACGGTCGCCAATGATCGCATGCGCGAAGTCCTGACGGCGTCGGTTCCGGCCGACGGCGCGGTGGTCGATCTGCCGGTCGGCGACGACTGGGGCGCCGGCGCCTATGTGACTGTCACCCTCTTCCGCCCGGGCGAAGATGTCGAAACACGATTGCCGTCTCGCGCGATCGGAGTGAAGTGGCTGACGATCGATCCGGGCGACCGGGTTCTCGACGTCGCTCTTGATATTCCGGACATGATTCGACCCGACCAGACGCTCAGCGTCCCGGTGAAGATTTCAGGCGCCGGCGCGGGCGAGGCCCGGTTTACACTGGCGGCTGTCGATGTCGGCATCCTCAATCTTACGGCTTACGAGCCGCCGGACCCTGAGGCGTGGTATTTCGGCCAGCGCCGTCTCGGCATCGAGATCAGGGATCTGTTCGGCCGGCTCATTGATGGCTCCCAGGGCGTGATGGGCGCCATTCGCACGGGCGGCGACGGGCCGGGCATGGTGCAACAGGGCAGCCCGCCAAAGCAGAAGCTGGTCTCGCTTTTCTCAGGTATTGTCGAGACCGACGAGAACGGAGAGGCGAAGGTCGATTTCACCATCCCTCAATTCAACGGCACGCTGAAGCTGATGGCGGTCGCGTGGACTGCCGCCGGCGTTGGCCAGGCGAACAGGGAACTGATCGTCCGCGATCCGGTTGTCATTACCACCAGCCTGCCGAAATTCCTGGCTCCGGAGGACGTCTCGGAATTGCGGATCGATCTCGCCAACACGGACGGCCCCGCGGGTCCGTACACGATTTTGGTTGATGTCGGCGAGGCGATCGAACTCGACACAACAGAACTGCCCGAGACCATTGAATTGGCGCAAGGCGAAAAGACGACGCTGATCGCCGGTCTGAAAGCGGTTCGTCCGGGCGTCTCCGATATCGTCGTGCATCTGAGCGGGCCTGACGGGTTGAACCTGGTGCATGAAGAGCAGCTTGGGGTGCGGCCGGGCGTGCTGCCCGTGACGACGCGCATGGAGTTGCCGCTTGCCGCCAATGGCGGTTCGGCGGTCATCGACAGCGAATTGCTCGCGGCAAGTTACCTGCAGGGCGCGACAGTGACCATCGACGTGTCCGGTTCCGGGATCGATGTGCCCGCGCTTCTCATGTCGCTGGATCGGTACCCCTATGGCTGCGCGGAGCAGACCACCAGCCGCGCCCTGCCGCTTCTCTATCTGAGCGAACTTGATGCGCCAGAATCATTGTTGCGCGACGAAGGCGTGCGCGAGCGCGTTGAGAAAGCCATCGCCCGCGTTCTTTCCTATCAGTCGGCGGGAGGAAGTTTCGGCCTCTGGGGCCCTGGCGGGGGAGACCTGTGGCTCGATTCCTATGTCTCGGATTTCCTGACGCGCGCGGTCGAAACCGGATATGACGTGCCGGATCAGGCCATGCGCCTGTCGCTCGACAATCTCCAGAACCGGCTCTCCTACACCAACGATCTGGAAGACGACGGCGACTCGATCGCCTATGCGCTCTATGTGCTGGCCCGCAACAAGCGCGCTTCGGCTGGCGACCTGCGCTACTACGCCGACACCCGCATTGGCGATTTCAGTTCGGCCATGGCCCGGGCGCAGATCGCTGCGGCGCTTTCCATCTATGGCGATGTGGAACGGTCGGCGAGAGCGTTCGATTCGGCATGGTTCCTGGCCTCTGGCGTCGAACAGGCGAGCCGTCAGACTTCCTGGTACGCTTCGCCGCTTCGGGATGACGCGGCAATGCTGGCGCTCGCCGGTGAAAGTCGGCCCGCCCCGGCGGAAATCGGAGACATGATCAAGCTCGTATCGGACGGTCAGAGGCGCAAGCCCGCCCAGTCCACGCAGGAGCAGGCCTGGATGCTGCTTGCAGCCCGCGCCGTTCAGGAAACCAACGCCGATCTGTCTCTGGAGGTCGATGGCGTCGCCCATGGAGGCAGTTATCGCGCAGAAATCGACGGCGAGGAGCTGGCGGTCAATCCGGTGCGGATCAAAAATACCGGGACCGAACCTGTCAATGCGGTGGTGACGGCTGTAGCAGCGCCGGTCCAGCCGCCATCAGCGTCCGGCAATGGTTACAAAATTGAGCGTGGTTACTACGATCTTGAAGGCCAACCGGTCAGCATTGATCAGGTGGAGCAAAACCAGCGTTTCGTCGCTGTGATCACCGTCGCCAAGGACAATCCGCTGCCGGCCCAGATCATCGTGACGGATCTGCTTCCGGCGGGACTGGAAATCGACAATCCAAGGCTTGTCGACAGCGCGCAACTCAGCGGCTTCTCCTGGCTCGGAGAAACCAAGGCGGCGCATACGGAGTTCCGCGACGATCGTTTCGCAGCCGCCTTTGAGACCGGATATAAAGCCGGCGAAGTATTCAGGATGGCCTATGTCGTGCGCGCCGTCTCGCCTGGCCTCTACACCCATCCGGCGGCTCAGGTGGAGGACATGTACCGGCCGGAGTATTCCGCCCGCACGGCGACGCGGTGGATGGAGGTCAAGGGCGCTGGCCAATGAGACCGGGCAGGCTCATACGCTGGACCGGTTTCGCAAGCGCTTGCGCGCTTGCTCTGGCGCTTCTCGCCTGGCCGGCGGCGATCTGGCTGGACAAAACCTACCCGCCGCCGCTCGCCGGCTTTGATCGACTGTCGCCCGCGGTTACGGATCGCGACGGCCGCCTGCTCAGGGCCTTTGTCAATCCGGACGGGCGCTGGCGGTTGCCGGTTACTCTCTCCGAAGTCGATCCCGATTTCATCGATCTTCTGATTTCCTATGAGGACCGGCGTTTCTACCGTCATCCGGGGATCGATCTTCTCGCCATGGGTCGCGCGCTTTGGCAGATGGCGCTGCACCGACGGATTGTCTCGGGCGGATCGACCATCACCATGCAGACGGCGCGCCTGCTCGAGCCGCGGCCGGACAGGACCGTCGGCGCGAAGATCCTGCAGATGGCGCGGGCGTTGCAGCTCGAGAAACGCCTTTCCAAGACCGAGATTCTGCAGCTCTACCTGACGCTGGCGCCCTATGGCGGCAATCTGGAAGGCGTGCGATCCGCGTCGCTTTCCTATTTCTCGAAAGAGCCGGCCGGCCTGTCGCTTGAGGAAATGGCGCTGCTTGTCGCGTTGCCGCAATCGCCTGAAACACGACGCCCGGACCGCTTTCCCGAGCGTGCGCGCGACGCCAGTCTGAGGGTCATCGAGAGGGCCGCCATGACCGGACTGATCGCCGAAGGCGAGCGCGATCGGGTGGCCGGTCTGCAATACAGGGCGCGCAAACATCCGCTGCCGGCGCTTGCGCCGCATCTTACCCGTCGCGCATTGCAGGGCGCGCCTGACAAGGTTCGCATATCGACAAGTCTCGTACGGCCGGTGCAACAGCGGCTCCAGAGCCTTGCCGCCGGCGCGGCCAAACGCATTGGCCCGAATATCTCGGTCGCGATCGTCATGGCCGACAGCCGCGACGGATCCGTGCTGGCGGAAGTCGGCTCCGCCGATATTTTCGATGCAAGCCGCGACGGCTGGATCGACATGACGACTGCTGTGCGGTCGCCCGGATCGACCTTGAAACCCTTCATCTACGGTCTGGCGTTTCAGGAAGGTCTCGTCATGCCGGAAACGGTCATTGCCGACAGGCCGGCCGATTTCAGCGGCTATCGCCCGCAGAATTTCGACATGACATTCCAGGGCGACGTCACGGTTCGCAGGGCGCTGCAAATGTCGCTGAACGTGCCCGCGGTGCGCCTGCTCGAAGGCGTCGGGCCGCAGCGGCTAACGGCAATGATGCGTCGCGCCGGCGCCGCCTACAGTTTCAGCGGAGAGGAGGCGCCAGGCCTTTCGGTCGGTCTCGGTGGTCTCGGCATGAGCCTGAAGGATCTTGTGCAGCTCTATTGCGGACTTGCGGTCGCGCCCGGCCGTGCTCTGCAGCCGCTGGATAATGGCGTTGACCCCGTGCAGCCGGGCTCCGGAAACGGTCCCCTCATGGAAGCGCCGGCGATCTGGCATGTCACCGATATTCTGCGCGAACTGGCGCCGCCGGCCGGTTCCGCCAATGTCGATATCGCTTACAAAACGGGCACCAGTTACGGCTATCGCGACGCCTGGGCGATCGGCTATGACGGTCGTTACGTGATCGGCGTCTGGGTCGGCCGGCCCGACAATGGCGCAGTGCCCGGATTGACCGGCTTCACTGCCGCCGCTCCCGTTCTCTTCGACGCCTTTGTCAGGTCAGGCGTCGATCATGCCGCTTTCACGCCGGCGCCGGCCGGCGCGGTGCATCTGGCGCGCCAGGAATTGCCGCCGGCCATGCGGTTCTATCGCGGCGCCGGCGAAGCGGCGGCTTCGAGGGGCGCGGTAGAGACGGCTCCGCACATCGCCTATCCGCCAGCCGGCGCCCGTATTGCGCTCAGTCAGGGTCGGCGGGCCTACAGTCCTCTGATCGTCAAGTTGCAGGGCGGACGCCCGCCGTTCCGCTGGCTCGCAAATGGCCGCCCGCTTGACGAGCCGGGTCGGCGACGAGATCTGACCTGGATGCCTGACGGACCGGGCAGCGCGAACATCCTGGTCATCGACGCAGCAGGACGCACGGCGCGGGTCGATGTCTTCGTGGAGTGATTTGGCGGCGGGTTGGCGCTCAGAACAAAGCGTGAATTCGCAGCTGCATTTTTACGCTGAATGTGCTATACCAACTGTGTCGCGCAGGGCTTGAAATTCGCGCGGTTCACGACGACCAAACCCGAAAATCACGGATTCCCGAAACAAAGCCAG
The DNA here is from genome assembly GCF_019492055.1 of Flavimaribacter sediminis. Classification (GTDB taxonomy): domain Bacteria; phylum Pseudomonadota; class Alphaproteobacteria; order Rhizobiales; family Rhizobiaceae; genus Flavimaribacter; species Flavimaribacter sediminis. Next base: position 23,868 of record NZ_JAICBX010000007.1, read on the forward strand.
ATTGAGTTTTGACTGTGATTTGCCGGAATCCCGAAACAAAGCCAGATTGGATTTTAGCCCCGGTTTGTCGAAATCCCGAAACAAAGCCAGAATGTTCCTCCAGGTCGCTGTCGCACCGGAAAAATATTGTAAATACATGATTTTATTACTAAATTTTTGAAGTCAACAGGCAGGCGTCAGTTGAACACCGCGTTGTAAACGTCCTCGTCCATATGACCGTCCGGCGTCATGCCGTTGCGGGCCTGGTACATGCGGATGACTTCGCGCATGGGCAAGTTCACGCGGCCGTCGGTCCGCGGCACCGGATAGCCCATCTTCTTCAGTTCATGCTGAAGGGCGACCCGCTCTTCCTTGTTGAGCGGCCGCTCGACGTTCCAGGTTCCGCTGAAGGAAGGCGTCCGGTCGGCGATCCGGTCGGCGAGATGCGCGACCGCCAGGGCATAGGCGTCGGAGAAATTGTATTCCTTGATGACGAAGAAATTGTCGGTCACCAGAAAGGCGAGGCCTTCGACGCCGCTTGGAAAGAACAGCGTCGCGTCGCCCTTCGACGGCAGGGGCTTGCCGTCCGTGCGCGCGACGCCGCGCCGGGTCCAGCCAGCAAAACTGTCGTCCGCCTTTGTCAGGTCGATGTTCTTCGGCAGCGTCACCTGATAGCCCCAGGGCGCGCCGGGCTTCCAGCCTTTCTGCTTGAGGTAGTTGGCTGCCGAGGCCAGCGCATCCGCCTCGCTGGACCACAGATCGCGCTTGCCGTCTCCGGAATGGTCGACCGCGTATTCGATGAAGCTGGACGGCATGAACTGGGTCTGGCCGACCGCGCCGGCCCAGGACCCGCGCATCTGGCTTCGGCTCATTTTCTCGGTCTGCAGGACAAGGAGGGCGTTGACGAATTCCTTCTCGAAGAGCTCCCTGCGATAGCCGGCGTAGGCGAGCGACGCGATGGACCTGAGCGTATCGCTCTTTCCGATGTAGCCGCCATAATTCGTTTCCATGCCCCAGATGGAAACGAGCACGTAGCGGTCGACGCCATATTTGCGTTCAATGCTATCCAGCGTGCGCTGATACTTTTTGGCCTTTGCGCGGCCATTGTTGATCTGGCCCGACGTGACGCGCTTGTCGAGATACTGCCCGATCGACCGTTTGAATTCCGGCTGCGACTTGGTCAGGCCGACGAGCTTGCCGTCATACGTCATGCCTTTGGTGGCGGCGTGGAACGTGTCCCAGCTCACGCCAGCGGCGGCCGCGGCCGGATAGAGCGATTCGACATAATTTTCGAATTTCGGTTTCGCCGCGGCGATGTCGAAGACAGTCAGCGTGGTCGCGAGAACAGTCAAAGCATGAAGAAGCAGACGCAATTTTATCATGGGATGAGAATAGCAGAAGCAGTCGCGTCCCGATAGCGTCAGGATAAGGATCCATGAAGAGAAACAACTGGATTTGCTTGGAACCGTAGCCTACCTGTCATTTTAACCGGACAGTAAAATATGAGATTAGATTGTTGTCCAGACTGGTAGTTCGCATCGCCTGGGCCCAGTATTGCGCCGGCGGGCTGGAATGAAACACAAGCAAGTGAATAATGACATCACCTAGACTCGCTACCCTCACGGAATTCACGGCGCAGCTACCTGATATCGAGACGGTCAACGAGGTGATCGCTGGCCTCGACGCGGTTATGAACGCCTTCGATATCCGATTTTATGTCATCGTTCGGCATCCGGCGTTTTCACGCGATCTCATCGGTCAGGTTCTAGCCGGCCGCTGGCCCGATGGATGGCCGGAACGGTATCTCTCCAGAAACTATGTGCTTGTTGATCCTATCGTCCGCTACATGGGCCGGTCGCAGGTCGGCTTCAACTGGGCGGATGCGATCCTCGCCTACCATTCCGACCCGGACTACAGCCGGATGCAGAGAATGATGCTCGACGCGTTCAAGCACGGACTTGAGGGCGGATACGCCTTTCCCGTACACGGCCGGGGCGGTCTGGTCGGCAATATAAGCCTCAGTGGTCGGGCGGCGGAACTCAAAACGAGTGAACTGCAAGCATTCGACACGTTGGCGAAATACGCCTTCTGGCGCCTGCAGGAACTGGCGGGATCAGACGAGGGAACGCCGTCCTACACCGATCCGCATCTCACCGTGCGGGAAAAGCAGATCCTGGCCTTTCTCGGCGAAGGTCTGACTTCCAACGAGATCGCGTCGGAACTGGAATTGTCTCGGCATACGGTGGACTGGCATACGGGCTCGCTGCAGGAAAAACTGCAGGCGAAGAACCGCCACCACACGATTGCGATCGCATTTCGCCTCGGGCTTATTTCCTGATATTACAGGGCAAATTTGCCCAGCGAAAAATATTGCGACGCAAAAATTTCTTGACTTTACCTACCGTGTCCGTGGCTTAATGGTCGATGCGCCACAAGGCGCGGTTATGTCTGGATACGGAGCAGTCCTCTTGCCGATTTCGAAAATTCTCGTCGCCAACCGCTCGGAAATTGCCATCCGCGTCTTCCGCGCCGCCAACGAGCTGGAACTGCAAACCGTGGCTGTGTGGGCGGAAGAGGACAAACTCGCGCTCCACCGGTTCAAGGCCGATGAGTCCTACCAGGTAGGGCGCGGTCCGCATCTCGAGATGAATCTGGGGCCGATCGAAAGCTATTTGTCGATCGAGGAAATGATTCGCGTCGCCAGGCTTTCCGGCGCCGACGCAATCCATCCAGGCTACGGACTTCTGTCCGAAAGTCCGGAATTCGCCGAAGCATGCGCCGAGGCCGACATCGTCTTTATCGGTCCGACGCCGGACACCATGCGTCGCCTGGGCAACAAGGTGGCCGCCCGCAATCTCGCCATGGAGGTCGGCGTGCCGGTGGTTCCGGCGACGGACCCGTTGCCCGACGACATGGACGAAATCGCCCGCATGGCCGAGGAGATCGGCTATCCCGTCATGTTGAAAGCGTCCTGGGGCGGCGGCGGGCGCGGCATGCGGGCCATTCGATCGGCCGACGATCTCGCCCGCGAGGTCACGGAAGCCAAGCGGGAGGCGAAGGCGGCGTTCGGAAAGGACGAGGTCTATCTGGAAAAACTGGTCGAGCGGGCGCGCCATGTCGAAGTGCAGTTGCTTGGCGACACCCACGGCAACGTCGTGCATCTCTTCGAGCGCGACTGTTCGATCCAGCGGCGCAACCAGAAGGTCGTGGAGCGCGCGCCGGCGCCCTATCTCACCGATGAGCAGCGCAGTGAAATAGCCGGATACGCAATCGCGATCGGCAAGGCGACCGACTATATCGGCGCCGGCACGGTCGAGTTCCTGATGGATTCGGACACCGGGGCCTTCTACTTCATTGAAGTCAATCCACGCATCCAGGTCGAACACACGGTGACGGAAGAAGTCACCGGCATCGACATCGTCAAGGCGCAGATTCACATTCTTGATGGTTTCGCCATTGGCTCCGAGGGCTCCGGCGTTCCCGCGCAGGACGATATCAAGCTCAACGGAAACGCCCTGCAGTGCCGGATCACGACCGAGGACCCGGAACAGAATTTCATTCCGGACTATGGCCGGATCACCGCCTATCGCGGCGCGACCGGGTTCGGCATCAGGCTCGACGGCGGAACCGCCTATTCCGGCGCGGTGATCACCCGCTTCTACGATCCCCTCCTGGAAAAGGTCACCGCTTGGGCGCCGACGCCGGAAGAGGCGATCAGTCGCATGGATCGTGCTCTCAGGGAGTTCCGTATCCGCGGGGTGGCTACAAATCTGACCTTCCTTGAAGCCATCATCGCCCACCCGAAATTTCGCGACAACAGCTATACGACGAAGTTTATCGACACGACGCCGGAACTTTTCGAGCATGTGGGCCGGCGAGATCGCGCGACGCGGCTTCTCACCTATATCGCCGACGTCACGGTCAACGGACATCCCGAAGCGCGCGGTCGCGCAACGCCGCCGGAAACCGCGCCGCCGCAGGTTCCCTTCGCCGACGGCGAGGTTCCGGACGGAACCAAGCAGAAACTCGACGCGCTCGGTCCGGAAAAATTCGCTGAATGGATGCGGGCGCAAAATCGCATCCTGATGACCGACACCACCATGCGGGACGGCCACCAGTCGTTGCTGGCGACGCGCATGCGCACCTACGACATCGCCCGCATCGCCGGAACCTATGCGCGATCCCTGCCGGAACTGTTTTCGCTCGAATGCTGGGGCGGAGCGACCTTCGACGTATCGATGCGGTTTCTGACCGAGGATCCCTGGGAACGGCTGGAACTCATTCGCGAAGGCGCGCCCAATATCCTTCTGCAGATGCTTCTGCGCGGCGCCAATGGCGTCGGCTACACCAACTATCCGGACAACGTTGTCAGGCATTTCGTACGCCAGGCTGCAACCGCCGGCATAGATCTCTTCCGCGTATTCGACTGCCTGAACTGGGTGGAGAATATGCGCGTGGCGATGGACGCGGTGTGCGAGGAGGACAAGCTCTGCGAGGCGGCGATCTGCTACACGGGAGACATCCTGAGTTCGGCGCGGCCGAAATACGACATCAAATACTATGTAAATCTTGCCCGGGAACTCGCGGATGCGGGCGCGCATATAATCGCCGTCAAGGATATGGCCGGGCTACTGAAGCCGGCCGCTGCAGCGCCGCTCTTCAAAGCGCTGCGGGAAGCGACAGACCTTCCGATCCACTTCCATACACATGATACATCCGGCATCTCGGCCGCTACGGTTCTCGCTGCCGTCGAGGCCGGCGTGGACGCCGTCGATGCGGCGATGGACGCCCTGTCCGGCAACACGTCACAACCCTGTCTTGGCTCGATCGTCGAAGCATTGCGCGGCACGGAACGCGATCCGGGACTCGATCCGGAATGGATACGGCGCATTTCCTTCTACTGGGAATCGGTGCGCTCGCAGTACGCCGCCTTCGAAAGCGATCTGAAAGGACCGGCCTCGGAGGTCTACCTGCACGAGATGCCGGGTGGACAGTTCACCAATCTGAAGGAACAGGCGCGCTCGCTCGGCCTCGAAACACGCTGGCACGAAGTGGCCCAGGCCTACGCGGACGCCAACCGGATGTTCGGCGACATCGTCAAGGTGACGCCGTCGTCCAAGGTTGTCGGCGACATGGCGCTGATGATGGTGTCACAGGATCTTTCCGTCGCGAATGTCGAAGATCCGGCGCGCGACGTGTCGTTCCCCGATTCTGTTGTTTCCATGATGCGCGGCGACCTCGGGCAACCGCCTGGCGGTTGGCCGGAGGCCTTGCAGAAGAAAATACTGAAATCGGACAAACCCTACACGGAACGTCCCGGTTCGCTGCTCGAGGATGCTGATCTCGATGCGGAGCGCAAGACGGTCGAGGATCTCGTCGAGCGCGAGGTCAGCGAATACGAACTGTCATCCTACCTCATGTATCCGAAGGTGTTCACCGACTACGCGCACGCGCGCAAGACCTACGGACCTGTGTCCATCCTTCCGACGCCGACATATTTCTACGGTCTGCCGGCCGGTGAGGAGATGTTTGTTGACCTCGAAAAAGGCAAAACCCTTGTGGTTCGCAATCTTGCGATCGGGGAGCCGAATGAGAAGGGCATGGTCACTGTGTTCTTTGAACTTAACGGTCAGCCGCGTCGTATCCTCGTTCCCGACCGCGTCCACGGCGCTGCGGCCTCGGCGCAACGCCGAAAGGTCGATCCGACCAACGAGGCCCATGTCGGCGCGCCGATGCCCGGCGTCGTCTCCTCGGTGGCTGTGACCGCAGGTCAGGAGGTCAAGGCCGGCGACGTGCTCCTTTCCATCGAAGCGATGAAGATGGAAACCGCGCTCCATGCGGAGCGTGACGGCGCAGTGCAGGAGGTTCTGGTAGCCTCCGGCGACCAGATCGACGCCAAGGATTTGCTGATCGTCTACGCCTCGGCCGAGTAGGAACCGGGGATCATTGCCGTAAACGCAGCGCTCCGGGCAGAATTTCGAATTCGGCCCTGAGGTGCCCGGGCGATTCGCCGTCGATATCGATCGCCACCCGGTCCGGGCTTTCGGAAACGGTTTCGGCTACCAAACGACGCCCGCTGAAAAAGGCGATGCTTGGATGTGTCGTATGAGCGCCGCGATAGACCAGCGGCAATTGGCCAATCAGCTGCAGTTTCGGCGTCTTCTTCAGCACCATGATTTCGAATGCGCCGCTGTCCAGCCGCGCATTCGGAGCGACATGCATGCCGCCGCCGAAATAGCGTCCGTTCGCCACCACGGTCAGGGATTGATCAATTACGAAGGATGGCCGGTTGTCGATCGACATCCGTATAGCAAATGGTCGATGCCGCCATACCGTAGTTATCGTCGCAAGGAAGTAGGCAAGCGTTCCAGGCAGGACATTCGCCGATGACGTGGCGTTGACGGCGCGACAGACCTCTCCGGACAGGCCGAAACCGGCGGCGTTGATGAAAAGCCGGCTCGCCTGGTCGCCAGTTTCACTGATGAAGGTGATTTTTCCAAGATCAATCGGTCTGACATCGCTCTCGGCGATGCGCAGCACCGGATCAGGCGATGGCTGTCCGAGGCTTCGGACGAAATCGCAGCCGGTGCCGCCGGCCAGCGCAGCAAAGGCGCAGCACTCCGGCATAATACCGTTTGCATCGGGAAATCCGTTTACAGCCTCGCCGAAAGTACCGTCGCCGCCCACGGCGATGACCAGCGTCGCGCCGCGCTCGATTGCAGCGCGGACGAGGCGCGTTGCATCGCCTGCAGCACTGGTCATGGCGTGGTCAAAGGTTCCAAGCGTTTTGTGGATGCGGTCAGACAGAGCGTGCCATCGCCGTCCTGTGCGCCCGTTGCCTGCATGCGGATTTACGACAACGAATATGCTCATGCCGTAACAAACGCCGACGCGCTGGAATCAGCTTTCCGGCTGATCGACGCCGTCCGGCGCGCTCTCAAGAAGCTTGCCCCAGTTGGTGCGCTCTTCCATCTGCGCTCGGGTCTTGTCGTTGACGAAACCCTTCACGTTGGGCGGAATCCAGCCGCCGGCGATGCCCTTGTAGATGGCGATAAGGTTGGTCAGCACATCCGCGCGGGCGCTCACGAGACGCGATTCGGAGGTGAATATCTGTCGCTGCGCATCCAGCACGCGGTCATAGCCAGCCGTGCCGTCGCGATACTGGTCAAGCACGCGCGCCTCCGCATCCTTTGCGGCCTTGACGCTGCGATAAAGATAGACTGTCTGCTGCTTTGCCTTGAAGAAGGCGGTGATCGACGTTTCCACCTCCGCATAGGCTTTCAGCACGGTGTTTTGATAATCGAGCAGCAGTTCCTGGAACTTGGCGTCCTGGGCGCGAACATTGTTGCGGATACGCCCATAGTTCAGGAAATTCCAGGTAAAGCCGGGATTGATGAAGGCGTCGAAGCTGTTTTTGGTGAAGAGCGTCGCGACATCCTTGGAATTCACGGCTATCGCGCCGCTGATCGTGAAGGCCGGATACAGGTCGGCCTGTGCCACGCCGATTTGCGCCGATTGCGCCGCCGCCCGGTATTCTGCGGCGCGGATATCGGGCCGGCGTCGCAACATATCGGCGGGAACGCCGACAGCAACCTGGGCCGGAATGATCGGCATACGCGCGTATCGCTTCTCCATGCGCGGCTTGATCTTGCCGGGTGTCTCGCCCAGGAGAACGCTCATGGCGTTGTAGGCTTCGGCCAGCTCGCCCTCAAGTTCCGGTATGATCGACAAAGTGTCATTGTATCGGGCGGTCGCCTCGTCGATATCGAGCTCGGTGGTCGTGCCGTTTTCGAATTTCAGTTTGGCGATATCCAGGCTCTTCTTCTGCAGGGCCGCATTGTTTCTCGCCACGGAAATAAGCGCCTGCAATTCCCGAATGGTGACATAGGTCACGGCAATATCGCCGGTCAGCGTCACCAGAACATCATCGTAGCTTGCGATCTTGGCGGCCAGGTTCGCCTTGGCCGACTGCACGTCGCGGCGAATCTTGCCCCAGATGTCGATTTCCCAACCGGCGTCGAAACCCACCTGATAACGCGTGAAATTGGTGTTGAGGTCGACGAAGCGCTCGGCTTCCTGCACGAAAGGATCATTCTTGCTGATCGACAGGTATTTGCCGTCGGCGAAGCCCTGCTGTTGCTGCGGAAACAGTTCGCCGCGCGCAATGCCGAGCTGGGCGCGCGCCTGGTAGACGCGGGCGCCGGCCGCCTCGAGCTGCAGGTTCTGTTGGTAGGCCTCGTTGACGAAGGCGTCGAGCGTCGGATCCTTGAACAGGGTCCACCAGTCCGCCACTGCCTCGCTGCGGGAGGTAAAGCCGGTTTTGCTGTTGACCTGGAGCCCGCTGGCGCCTTGAGTCCAGGTATCGAGATAGGGCGCCTCCGGACGGACGAAGTCCGGCCCGACCATGCAGCCGCCGAGAAGCAGCGTAGCCGTGAAGATGACGGGAACACAGAATTGTCGGGTCATTCACGCAACCCTCAAAGGAAGTCCATCGGGAACAGGAAGTTCGACCAGCTGTAGAGCCGGATGTTAATGCGTCTCAGAAATGCAAAATTCTGGCCGCCTCCGGTATAGATCGCAACGGCGCCGTGGGTGCCCGCTGGAAGCCGCTTCATGTTTGGATCGTCGATATTGATCTGAACCGCAAACCGGCCCTGCAGGCTCGGAAAGCGGAAGGTCGGAACGTTGCCGCTAGGCTTGATCTGGCCCTGGCCGGTGCCCCACCAGACATCCACGACCTTGCCCTTGAAGATTTCGCCGGGATAGATGTCGAGCGCGACTTCAACATCCTGGCCCGGTTCGACGAATTTCAGGTGCTCCTGGTAGAAGCTGGCGAGAATATATGGGTCATCATCGGCGATCAGAACGGAAATCGCCCCGAAGCGCAGCGCGCCGACAACCAGCCCGGGCCGCGCCTGCTGGCTGATGATCACGCCGTCTTCCGGCGCTTTCATCGTCGTCTGATCGAGATAGTACTTCGCTTCGTCGAGCTGCGCCTGGGCCGCGACAACCTGCGCATTGACCCCGTTCACCTGTGCGTCGATTGCGATCTGCGCCTTCTTCACGTTGGCGTTGGCTTCAGCGACCGCGGCGTTGGCGCTCGCCAGATCCGCCGTCCACTTGTCGAGCGATTCCTGTCGGGCGCCGCCCTTCGGCACCAGATTGCTGTAGCGGTCGAACTGCTGCTGCGCATAGGTCTGTTGTGCCTCGGCCTGGCTGAGCTCCTGTTCGGCAAGGTCAAGGTCTTCCTGGAGCGCTTGGGCGTTCTGCGTGGCGCCGGCGAGATTGGCTTCGGCTTCCCGGACTTTCGCCTGATAGACGGATGTGTCGAACTGATAAAGCGGATCGCCCTTTTTGACGGCCTGGTTGTTTTCGACGAACACCTCTTTCAGGAGGGTCGGTCCCTGCAGGCGCGGAACGAGCTGGATCGTGGGGCGGATGATATGCGCGTCCATGGAGAATGGCTGGTAGAAGCGTAAAGCGATGATGAAAATCAGCAGCATGTGCACGCCGACCCAGAAGCCGACGACGCCCCAGACAATATTGAACTTGAGCCATCTGAACCGGAAAAAGACCAGCCAGACGAAGACGACATAGATGAGGACGAGACCGAGAGCGATAAACATGGATTATGCTTTCTCTTCGGCTTGGACCGCAGGTTCACTCGCCACTGTTTCACCCGTCGCGCTGGTATCGGCCGGCGGCGGCGTCAGGCCAGGCGGGTTCGGCGCGTCGACCTCTCCCGGCGCGCCTTCTTTTGGCATCTTGCGCACGTCAACGGTGATGGAATCGTGGATCGCCCAGATCAGCGCGTGAATGTAGGGAAATATGGTGAACAGCCCGATCCAGCCGACATATTTCACGGCTTCCGCGTGCGGGTGGTTCCGCCTTTGGGCGATCTTTCCGGGCAATCCGCCGATCTGGATCAGGATATAGAAGAACGCAACGATGCCGATGACGCCGAAGAAAAGGGTCCAGAGGTCAAACCGGTCAATCGGAAAATCGACGAGGGCATACTTGTCGCCGTCCATCGAGACGCCCTTTCTACTCAAACAAACCAAACTCAACTGTCGTGACCATAGACTCCGCCGAGTTAACATATTGCAACCGCGGGAGAAGAATGACGCGATTATGACGGAGCAGGATGTATGTTGGCGTGATCGGACAGAGATGTATTTGGGAAATTATTGCCTGATAAGTTCAAGTGCGTGGCGCGCAATGATGATTTCTTCGTCCGTCTGAATAACGAACAGGCCGACGCTGGACTGGTCGGTTGAGATGACCGCATCTCCAGAGCGATTGCGCCGGGCGTCGAATTCGACGCCCATCCATTCGAACCCTTCACACACGGACTTTCGGATTCGCCAGGCGTTTTCGCCGATGCCGCCGCAGAAGATGACGGCGTCCAGCCCGCCCAGCATTGCGGCGAGGGCGCCCAGTTCGATCCGAATGCGGCCGGTGAAATAATCGATCGCGCGATCGGCTTCCGGCGTCGCAGCGGCCTCCAGGGTCCTGAGATCGTTGGAAAGGCCGGAAAGGCCCTTCAGCCCGCTATCGTGATAGAGCATGTCCTCTATCGCATGGGCGCTCATTCCCTTCTCCTGCATGAGGTACAGGACCACGCCCGGATCGAGCTGTCCGCAACGGGTGCCCATGGGAAGGCCGTCGAGAGCCGTGAAGCCCATCGTCGATCCGATGCTGCGGCCGTTGTCGATTGCGCACATCGAGGCGCCGTTGCCGAGATGGCAGGCGACGACCCTTCCCGATGCATGCGCCGGAGAAATTTCACGCAGGCGGCCGCTCACATATTCATATGACAGTCCGTGGAAGCCGTAACGACGCACCCCTTCCTCGTAGTAGCGATAGGGCAGCGCGAAGGCGTCGTTGATCCAGGGTTGATCGCGATGAAACGCTGTGTCGAAGCAGCCGACCTGAACGGCGTCGGGAAAGGCTTCCGCCGCCGCATCGACGCCGGCGAGGTTGTTTGGCTGATGCAATGGCGCGAGCGGGATCAGCGCGCGCAATTTCACCATGGTTTCCTTGTCGAGCACGACCGGCTGGCTGAATTGCGTCCCGCCATGAACGATCCGATGTCCCACAGAGGCAATACTGATATCTGGAAACTCGGTGCGCAAAAGATCAAGGATCGCCGAAAGCGCGGCGCCATGGTCGCTCACGTTTGCATCCTCAAGATGACGGTCGATGACAGTTTCCGCGCTGCGTTTTGCCGAAATGCGCGGCGCCGTTCCAATGCCGTCGATCTGGCCGCGAAGGACTTCCCGCACGTCGCTGTCGAAAATCGCGAATTTGATTGAGGATGAACCGCAATTCAGCGTTAGAAGATGCAAGGCAGGCTCCCATGGAAATTGCAGATTGCAGAAAGGATCGTGGAGAAACGGACGGGTTGTTAATGTCTGGCCACACCCTATTCGTCAAGCGGCAGGGCGCGTAGGGCCTCATATAGATAATCCATGGTCCTGCGAATGCGTTGGCTGGTGCGCAGTTCGCTGTGCGAGGCAAGCCACAACGGCAGCGAAGGTATATGGATTTCCGGCAGAATGCGGATCAGTTCAGGGCAATTTTTTGCAATACACTGCGCGATGAAGCCAATTCCGGCGCCGCTTTTCACAAGTTCGATATAGGCGATCTGGTGATCAGTGCGAACAGTGAAGTCGTTTCGCTGAGCCTTGAACCCCAGGCGCGTCATGCTGTCGATGATTAAATCGGAGCGATCCATGCCTATTACCCGGTGCGCAAGCAGCGCATCGGAAGATTCCGGGACGCCGTCAAGGCGGGCAAGCTCCCGGTGCATGTAGACGCCCATGCTCATGTCGTTCACTTTGCGTGCAATCACGTCGTTCTGGTCAGGCCTCACCATGCGTATGGCGATGTCGGCGTCGCGACGAAGCAGGTTTTCGACCGTGTTGCTCGGCGCGAGTTCGATTTCAATGTCCGGTTCTTCCTGGGCGAAACCGGCGATGATCGGAGGCAGAATGAAAGTGGCGACCACTTCGCTGGCGGTAATACGTACAGTTCCACCGACATTTTCCACTTTCCCGGCGGCTCGTAGCGCAAAGTGATCGGCGCCGCGGCGCATGTCCCTTGCATCGTTGATCAGGGACAATCCGGCCTCTGTCGGCGTCATGCCATGCCGGCCGCGCGAAAAAAGCGTCAGGCCGACCTCAGCCTCAAGCGCATCGATATGCCGGCCAATTGTTGGCTGGCTGACGCCAAGCCTCTCCGCTGCCTGCGCGAGCGTGCCGTTCTCGGCGACCGCAAGAAAACTACGTATGAGATCCCAATCCAACATCAATACAATAATGAATGGCTATACTTCGTTTATGTCAATTTAAAAGACGAAAATGAAATAATATTTATTGCTTGTTCGCAATCTCATCCGAAAGGAAAACCCGATGACAACAGTCGCGATCCTCGGCGCCAATGGGCGTCTTTCGAACATGACCGCCCGCGCTTTCCAGAACGCCGGTTATCGTGTCCTTGCAGTGACGCGCAATGGCAGGGCGAAGGGACTTCCGGCGGATGTCGAACATCGCGCCGCCGATGCGCTTGACCGTCAGGCGCTGATCCGCGCAACCGCAGGCGCAGACATCATCTTCAATGGTCTCAATCCGCTCTATCCCGATTGGCGTCGAAAAGTCATTCCGATGGGGGAAAACGTCATGGCGGCCGCCCGCGCCCATGGTTCGCAGCACATCTTTGCCGGAAATGTCTACAATTATGGTCGCTCCATACCGGCGACGGTGGTCGACGATACGCCATTTGAGGACTCGACGCGCAAGGGCGCCATCCGCAACAGGCTGGAGGAACTGTTCGCACGCGAGGCGGCTTCCTCGAATGTTCGGACGATTGTGTTGAGAGCCGGCGACTTCTATGGCGGCGGCGTGCCTGGCTCCTGGTTCGACCTGATGCTCGCAGCACGGTTGAGCAAGGGCAAATTCACCTATCCCGGTTCAATGGATCTGGTTCACAGTTGGGCCTATCTGCCCGATCTCGCCCGGGCTTTCGTTGCTTTGGCCGATCGCCGGGACGAGACGTCGCCATACGAAGCATTTCTTTTCCACGGACACGCAATAACCGGCCATGACATGAAGGCGCATATCGAAGCTGCCATCGGCGACGAACTGGCCGTGGCGACCGTGCCCTGGCCGCTATTGCGACTCGGCGGCCTCGTCTCGCCGATGTTGAGAGAAGTGGTCGAGATGAAATATCTCTGGGACAGGCCGCACACGCTTGACGGCGGCAAGCTGGAGATGCTGATCGGCGCCGAGCCGCATACCAGGCCGCAGGCGGCGGTCGCCGCCGCGTTGCGCGATCTCGGACTTCTGCGGACAGGCGGAGGAAGCTATCCGGTGGCCGAAGCAGCGTGACGGTCGAAAGCATTCTGGTCCGGCGGCGGTAGATTCTGCCGCCGGATTGTTGACATCCCGCTCCGAATGGCCCACCTCACCGGTAGAAATCGGGTTTTCGGACAGAAACGATGGATTCCTATTACGCACAGGTTTTCGAACGCCGCCAGTCGACGCGCGTTGACGTCGGCGGCGTGGTGGTTGGCGGACCGAACCCTATCGTCGTCCAGTCAATGACCAATACGGATACGGCGGACGTGGATTCAACGGTCGCGCAGGTCGCCGCTCTCCACAAGGCAGGTTCGGAAATTGTGCGCATCACGGTCGATCGTGATGAAAGCGCCGCCGCGGTGCCGCGCATACGCGACCGTCTGATGCGGCTCGGCGTCGACGTGCCGCTCGTTGGCGACTTTCATTACATTGGACATAAATTGCTCGCCGACCATCCGGCCTGCGCGGAAGCGCTGGCGAAATACCGCATTAATCCGGGAAATGTCGGCTTCAAGGACAAGAAGGACAAGCAATTCGCCGCGATCATCGAAATGGCGATGCGTCACGAAAAACCTGTGCGGATCGGTGTTAACTGGGGCTCGCTCGACCAGGCGCTGCTTACGCGGCTGATGGATGAAAACCAGGAGCGAGGCGGCCCGATGAGCGCGCAGGAGGTCATGCGCGAGGCGGTTGTCCAGTCGGCCCTGCTTTCAGCTGAACTCGCCGAGGAACTGGGGCTCGGGCGCGACCGGATTATCCTGTCCGCCAAGGTCAGCCAGGTTCAGGACCTGATCGCCGTCTACACAGAACTGGCGAAGCGTTCGAACCACGCCCTGCATCTGGGTCTGACAGAGGCCGGCATGGGCACGAAGGGGATCGTCGCTTCGTCAGCGGCGCTCGCCATACTGATGCAGCAGGGCATTGGCGACACGATCCGCATTTCCCTGACCCCGGAACCCGGAGGCGACCGCACCCGCGAGGTGCAAGTGGCCCAGGAGCTTCTGCAGGTCATGGGTTTTCGACAGTTTGTTCCCATCGTCGCGGCATGCCCGGGCTGTGGCCGGACAACCTCGACGGTGTTTCAGGAACTGGCGCAGAAAATACAGGACGATATTCGCCGCAACATGCCGGTCTGGCGGGAGAAATATCCGGGAGTCGAGGCGCTGAACGTCGCGGTGATGGGCTGCATCGTCAACGGGCCAGGTGAATCGAAACACGCCGATATCGGCATTTCTCTTCCCGGCACCGGAGAAACGCCTGCTGCGCCGGTCTTTGTTGATGGAGAAAAGGTCAAGACGTTGCGCGGAGCAAACATTGCGGCGGAGTTTGAGGCAATGGTGGGCGACTATATCGAAAACCGTTTCGGACAAGAGGTGGAAGCCGCCGAGTAGAGCGGTTTCAGCTTTCGCGGCGAGCGATGAAAATGGCTGTCTGTCGCAGGACGTCGGCGCGATCGCCAAAGGACTCAAGCAGGGCGCAAGCCTCCCCCACCAATCCGTCTAGCCGGTTGCGGGCCCAATCCACGCCATTCAAGCCGACCAGCGTGCCCTTGCCGCGCGCGGCGTCCTTGCCGGTCGCTTTGCCCATCTGGCTTGCGTCCGAGGTGACGTCCAGCAGGTCGTCGGCAAGCTGGAAAGCAAGGCCAATGATCTCGCCGAAGCGCTTCAGTCGGTCGCGTTCCTTTTCCGCTGCGTTGCCGACGATAGCGCCGGCCTCGCAGGCGTAACGCAACAGCGCGCCAGTCTTCATCGATTGAAGCCGGATGATTGAGGCTTCATCCGGCGCTGAACTTTCGGCGTCGAGGTCAAGTATCTGCCCTCCCGCCATGCCGCCGATCCCCGCCGCCTGCGCAAGCCCAAGCACCAACGCCGCCTTGCGACCATCGTCCAGCCCGGACTGCGGACGGGCAAGAACATCGAAAGCCAGGGTCAGCAGTGAATCGCCGGCGAGAATTGCTGTCGCCTCGTCAAAGGCGATGTGCACGGTCGGCTTCCCGCGTCTCAAATCGTCGTCATCCATCGCCGGCAGATCATCATGGATCAGCGAATAGCAATGGATGAGCTCGAGCGCCGCACCCGTCGCCAGAGCCGCCTTCATATCGGCGTCGAAGATGCGCGCCGCCTCGATGACCAGGAACGGCCGGATGCGTTTGCCGCCGTTCAGAACTCCGTGGCGCATCGCCGCAAGCAGTTTCGGCGGACGAGTGATCTCCTCCCCGCTGCAATTTGGCGAGAGCAGCCGGTCGAGCACAGCTTCGATCTCGGCGGCCCGCCGGGTCAAAAGCCCGCTGAAACTTTTCGACGCGTCGTTCATGGCCGGCTTATTGACATGGCCGGTGACCGTCGGCAAGCCACAGGACACTCGTATTGACGTGCGGACTGTTATCGCGTCGCAGGATGTGCTTTAGAAAGTTCGGCGCATGCGGTGTTCAGGAAAAGGGCGGCAAAGGCGAAGATGGCGACCAGCAAACCCAGATCCTGGATCCGGAAAGCGGTTCGGTGGATATTTGCTGTCGTCGTCGCCTGGATTGTTCTGGTCGCCGCTCTCGTAGCGCTCTATCGAGCACCCGGCG
Source organism: Flavimaribacter sediminis (assembly GCF_019492055.1). Classification (GTDB taxonomy): domain Bacteria; phylum Pseudomonadota; class Alphaproteobacteria; order Rhizobiales; family Rhizobiaceae; genus Flavimaribacter; species Flavimaribacter sediminis. The sequence goes on from NZ_JAICBX010000007.1 coordinate 39,777, forward strand.
TTCACCCGGTTTCCACCCTGATGCTGCGCGATATTGTTTTACTACGTGGCTATGACCGCCAATGGGTGAATTTCGAGGATATCTCGCCGGCACTCGTCCAGTCCGTGATGATGTCGGAGGACGGCCAGTTTTGCGCCCATGGCGGCGTGGACTGGGACGCTCTCGATAGCGTCATCGACGACGCCCTCGAAGGCGAACGGACCCGGGGCGCCAGCACGATCGCCATGCAGACAGTGAAGAACCTCTATCTGTGGTCCAGCCGATCCTATATCCGCAAGCTGCTAGAAGTTCCGCTCGCCATGGTGGTCGATGCGGTCTGGTCAAAACGCAGGACCATGGAAATCTACCTCAATATCGCCCAGTGGGGGCCTGACCTTTACGGGATCGGCGCAGCCTCAGAACGGTATTTCGGCGTATCGGCCACGAAATTGTCGCGGCGGCAGGCGGCCTATCTTGCGGTTGCGCTCCCTAATCCAATCGAACGAAATCCGGCTAAGCCGTCGAGCGGCATGAGTCGCCTTGCAGGCATTGTGGAGAAACGGGCCGCGCAATCGGGCGAATATATCAAATGTCTTGATGAGGCCGGTTAATATTAGTGGCTGGTCGGCGCATAGGCCTCGCGATAGAAGAAGCATTCAAGGGCTCTTCGAATACAGGACCGACGATGCAGACAGACACAGCGATCGAAGCGCTGCGCGCCTATGGCGCCTCAGGCAAGTCAGGTCCGCCCCGGCATTTCGGAACCCGTTTCGACAGCAAGGGCAATTTCCTGAATGAACCAGGCAACACCGTTGTCAGCCATGTGACAAACGGTTCTGCGACGCAAGCAGCTCTCGTCGATGTCCGTGCGCGGATGATGGGCCTTCCCTTTGCGCATCACTTCTCGTTCACTCCGGTTTCAAGCCTTCACATGACCCTTGCCCAGGGCGTCATCGAATTCCGGCGCAAGGACAATTTTTGGCCGGAAGGGGTCGATCATGACGCCGATATTGGAGGCATCACGGACCTCTATTGCGATCGCCTGAAGACATTTCCGGATTTCGGCGCATTCCGCACACGGGCGGTGGCGGTGACGCCGCTTGGCGTCACTCTCGCCGGAGCGACCGGGGAGGACGAGTCAACGCTTCGTCGCTGGCGCGACGAACTCTGCAGACCGCTCGGCTTCCGGCATCCGGACCATGACGACTACGTGTTCCACATTACACTCGCCTATCTCATAGACTGGCTGCCCGACGAGGCGCTGCCTGTCTATGCCGGGGCAGTGGCCGACTGCACGGCGTTGTTGCAGGCAAGAGCGCCGACGCTGGAACTCGATGATCCATATTTTTGCAGCTTCGAGGACATGAACCACTTCGAGCCGCTGCTCAATCTCAGGCGCGCAGACAGGTAGACAGGCAATGGTCGATCTTACTCTCTACATCGGTAACAAGAACTATTCGTCCTGGTCCTTCCGACCGTGGATCGCAATGCGTCACTTCGATATCCCGTTTGATGAAGAACTTGTTCCGTTCGACTTTGCAGCGGGCAACCCGGCTTTCGCAGCCTTTTCGCCGACCAACCGGGTGCCGGTGCTCAAGCATGGCGATCTGACTGTCTGGGAGAGTCTCGCTATTCTGGAGTATCTCGCCGATCTCTACCCGGAAAAGCAGATCTGGCCAGCCCGGTCCGACTTGCGCGCGCAGGCGCGCTCCGTCAGCGCTGAAATGCTCGGCGGATTTTCCGCCCTGCGGTCCGAATGTCCGATGAACATGCGTCGCGAGCCCTCCGTTCTCGATATATCAGAGGCCGCCAAGCGCGACGTGGGGCGTATCGAGCGGATTTGGCGCGAGTGTATTGAAACCCATGGCGGACCCTATCTTTTCGGCGATTTCTCGATAGCGGACGCCATGTATGCGCCGGTGGTCAACCGCTTGGCAATCTATATGCTCGCGAGCGATCCGGTGGCCTGCGAATACATGAAAACAATAAAGGCGCTCCCGGCCTGGCGGGAATGGGAACTGGCCGGCAGGCAAGAGCACTGGATCATTGAAGAGGACGAGGTCTGAGACCATTCGAAGAGATTCGTCAGGGCGCTTAAAAAAATGTGCGGTAATGCTGGTCAAACGATGAAATCCGCTGTATAAGCCCGCCCAATTTCCGAGATTGACATGCGCTCGATCCGGCCGCGTCGGCTGGAACCGGCGCTTTGATCCATGAGTGGAGTAGTAATATGGCTGTACCAAAGAGAAAAGTGACCCGCTCGAAGCGTGGCAATCGCCGCTCGACCGACGCTCTGGAAGCTCCGACTTATGTCGAGGACCAGACCTCAGGTGAATTGCGCCGTCCGCATCATATCGATCTGAAGACCGGCATGTATCGCGGTCGTCAGGTTCTGAAGGTCAAGGAAGACGCCTGACGCGGGCGTTAATCGTTGTTGAAAATGGCCGGCCGCGCGCCGGCCTTTTTGTTGTTGGTCAAACCGGTTGGAACGTCTGGCCGCAATTCTGACACGGAATTTATCCTTCATATTCGGAACAAATACTACTTACATGAGTAGTATTCGGGTGTCATGAAGCAGGTTCCCAGATGATTGCAACTATTCCACTGATGATCATTCCGCTGATCGCCTACAACGCCATCCTGTTCGCGCCCGTGCTTGGACAGGATTTCGGGGCGCTCACGTCGACGATGTTCAGCCTGGAAATGCTGTCCGGCGCTGTCTGGACCATGGACCTCTCGGCGATGCTGATCGCCGCAGCGCTTGTCCTGTTATTTGTAGAAATATTGAAGGCGACCCGGACCGGCTCCTGGTCGCTTGTCGATCACCTGCTGTCGACGCTCGTTTTCATCGCGTTTCTTGTCGAATTCCTCACCGTCAGACAGGCTGCGACCGGAACCTTCTTTCTACTCACCGCAATCGCGCTGATTGACCTGGTGGCCGGGTTCTCGGTCGCGATCCGGTCCGCCGGCCGCGATGTCGCAATCGGCTTGTGAACAGTTCAGTTCGCCAGCGCCGTTTCTGCGAGCCGAACCCAGTATGATACGCCGTAGCTGATCGCCTCGTCGTTGAAATCATATTCCGGGTGATGCAGATTCGCCGAGTCGCCATTGCCAACGAAGATGAAGGCGCCCGGACGCGCCTCCAGCATGAAGGAAAAATCTTCTCCGCCCATCGTCGGTTCGGTCTCCGTATCCACCCGGTTCGGTCCTGTGATCTGCTCGGCGACGGCGATCGAAAAATCGGTCTGTTCGTCATGATTGTAGGTCACGGGATAGCCGCGGTGGAAGTGTATCGACGCCGAGGCGTCGTGTGACGCGGCGATCCCGGTCGCGATTTGCTTGAGGCGATCCTCGGCCATCTTGCGGACATCGGCGGACAGGGTCCGGATGGTGCCGCCAAGTTCTACTTCGGTGGGGATTACGTTATGTGTCGTGCCGCCCTGGAATTTCGTCACCGAAACGACGACGGAGTCGATTGGGTTCGTGTTTCTCGAGGCGATCAGCTGCAGGCTTGAGACGATCTGTGCCCCGATTGCGATTGGATCAACCCCCTGATGCGGCATTGCGGCGTGGCCGCCGCGCCCCTTGAGCTTGATTGTAAATTCGTCGGTCGCAGCCATGATGGGGCCCTTGCAGATCGCAAATTCACCAACCGCAAGCCCCGGCAAATTGTGCATGCCGTAAACTTCGGCGATGCCAAAGCGCTCCATCATGCCGTCATTGACCATTTCGCGACCGCCAGCGCCGCCTTCTTCCGCCGGTTGGAAAATTACAGCAACGGAACCGCTAAAATTGCGGGTTTCAGCGAGATATTTGGCGGCGCCCAGCAGCATGGCCGTGTGGCCGTCATGGCCGCAGGCGTGCATCTTGCCATCGGTTTCTGAGCTCCAGGGTTTACCCGTGGCTTCAGTGATCGGCAGCGCGTCCATATCAGCGCGCAGGCCGATAACCCGGTCTCCCTCGCCGGATCCCTTGATAATCCCGACCACGCCGGTGCGCCCGATTCCGGTGATGACCTCGTCGCATCCGAACGCCTTCAACTTCTCCGTGACGAAACCCGCAGTCTTGTGGACATCATAAAGCAGTTCAGGTTGCGTATGGAGGTGGCGGCGCCACTGAGAGATTTCTTCCTGCATTTCTGCGGCGCGATTCAATATCGGCATTAATAATAACCTCGTTTTGTAGGTATTGGTTATTTTGCTATATGGCATATATGCCAGCTTGTCGGTACACACAATTCGCATTCTGCGAGAGGTTCGATGTGACGATTTTTCGAAATAGGGCCAATCCGGGTCTATTGTTTATGTTGCTGAGCCTGCTGCTCCTGGCGACAGGACCGGCCCAGGCCGCCGGACCTACGATCGTGGTGGATGTCGAAAGCGGCCGGGTGCTGGAACACAACGACGCTTTCCAGCGGTGGTATCCGGCGTCGCTGACAAAATTGATGACGGCTTATGTCGTGTTTCGGGCGGTGCGCTCCGGTCAGGTCAGCATGGATTCGCTCGTCACGATCAGCGCCAACGCGGCCAAGGCGCCGCCCAGCAAAATGTATTACAAGCCGGGTTCGCAGCTTACCCTCGACAACGCCTTGAAGATCATTCTTGTGAAATCGGCCAATGACGTGTCGGCGGCGATCGCCGAGTCCGTCGCCGGATCGCAGCAGGCCTTTGTCGATCGAATGAACGCCGAAGCCCGTCGTCTTGGCCTCATGGATACGCGCTTCATCAATCCGCACGGTTTGCCGGGAAAGGGCCAAAGCACGACTGCGCGCGACATGGCGGTGCTTGGGATGGCCATACATAACGAGTTTCCGCAATTTGCTCCCTATTTCAACCTGGAGGCGATCTCCACAGGAAAACGGACCTATGAGAATTACAATATTCTCATCGGTCGGTTTCGCGGCGCCAACGGCATGAAAACCGGCTTCATCTGCTCCTCCGGCTTCAATCAGGTTTCGTCTGCGACCCGCAATGGACGCACTGTGGTGTCGGTCGTTCTCGGAGCAAAGGATCAGGAAGAAAGAGCCAGTGAATCGGCTCGGTTGCTGCAAAAGGGGCTGACCGCATCGAAAATCGGCGCTCCAAAGCTGGCTTCCCTGAAACCCTACGGCGCCAACCGGCTTCAAACGGTCGATATCAGACCGCAGATCTGTTCGGCGGAAGCGCGCAAGAACCGCAATCGGGTTACCGATGAGAGCGGCAATCTCAGCGTCACGTCCGCCTATATTCATCCGATGCGCCGACCAGCGCGCGCGGTGTCCGTTGGCCTCGTCGGCAGCGTCAATCCGGCGCTCGCCGGGAGAAGGATTCCGGTGCCGAAGCCCCGGCCAGCCCAGATTGGCCGTGGTGTCGTCGCAATCACGGCAGGCGCCTCCGCTGCGCCTGTATCGACCGGGCAGCCGGCGCCGGGTATGCCGGTGCCCCGGCCGAAGCCGCGGCGATAGCGCGGGAGTTCGTGGGCATGGCTCCGTCAACGCCAATACCGGTTTCGATCGTTACAGGATTTCTCGGGAGCGGCAAGACGACGCTCCTCAATCGCCTTCTGAAAGATCCGTCTCTCGTCGACACCGCTGTGATCATCAACGAGTTCGGCGATGTCGGCATCGATCATCTTCTGGTCGAGCAGTCCAATGACGGCGTGATCGAACTCTCGGACGGTTGTCTGTGTTGCACCATTCGCGGCGATCTCGTGGATACGCTGGCTGATCTGATCGATCGTCTTCAGACCGGTCGCATCAGGGCGCTTAGCCGCGTGATAATTGAAACGACGGGGCTCGCCGATCCTGCGCCGGTGCTGCAGGTCATCATGGCGCAGCCCGTGCTTTCGCAGGTCTATCGTCTTGATGGCGTGATCGTCACGGTCGACGCCGTCAGCGGGCCGGCGACGCTTGACAACCACGAAGAAGCAATCAAACAGGTCGCAATGGCCGACAGGATCGTTCTGACCAAAACGGATCTTGTCGATCGGGATTCACCGGAATTCGCACGCTTCACGACACGGTTGATGCAGCTCAACCCGGGCGCGCCACAGGTGTCCGCCCAGGATGGCGAAGGGATCAAGGCGGAGCTGTTCGATTGCGGCCTCTACGATCCGGAGACCAAGACGGCTGATGTCTCCCGATGGCTGAGAGACGCAGCTGTCGAAGAACATCACCATCACCATGGTCATGACGTAAATAGACACGACAGCCGTATCCGCGCCTTCACGCTGCAACATGACCAGCCGATCGATCCGGGCGCCTTTGAAACATTTGTCGATCTGCTTCGATCGGTCCAGGGCGAGCGGTTATTGCGTTTCAAGGCGATTGTGTGTCTTGCGGACAACCCCGACCGACCGCTGGTCGTCCATGGCGTGCAGAGCGTTTTTCATCCGCCCGCGAGACTGGCCGCGTGGCCGGACGAAGATCGCAGAACGCGGCTCGTGATTATTTCCCGCGATATCGATGAAAACTACGTCCGCAGGCTGTTCGACGCCATTCTCGATACGCCTAGCGTTGACACGCCGGATCGCGAAGCTCTTGAAAACAATCCGCTCGCCGTCCCGGGCGTCCGGATGGGCTGATGAGCGCTATCTCTTTTCTACAAGGAAGCGATTGCCGCCCGCAATCGTTGTGGTCTCGACCAGAACGTGACCCGCCTCCTTGCAAAAATGCGGAATGTCGATAACGGCGAGCGGGTCGCTGGTCTCGACCCAGATCCGGTCGCCTGTCTTCAGACCCTGCAGGCGACGACGCGTCTTGAGGACAGGTAGCGGACATTTCAGTCCGCGAAGATCATAGATCTCGGTCGTTGAAGACCGGGTCATTCTCTTTTCCAGACTTTCCACCAGGTCTTTTTGGATTTTGCATCCTGGGGCTGGACGGCCTGCTGGTCTTCGGTGATTTCGGCCGTCTCCCGGGTTTCAGGCAGTTCTGGAGCCGCGCCGGGCGCCGCCGTTAAAGGTTGCTCCGCCTGTGGCGCGTCCGCAGGCGCGACCTCGCCGGTCGGCTGTCTGGCCGCTTCTTCAAGGAGGCCTGCCGTCGCCGGAACGTTACGCGCATTCCGGTTGTTCAGCTCCGGCGTGCTTTGTTCGGGCGTCGCCTGGGCTTCGGGAACGATCGAAACGACTCTCGGTTTCCTCTTTGCCTCCAGCTTGCTGACTTCAGCGGCGAATTCCGTGTTATAATTATCCAGATAGGACGCGTAGGCGAGCCGCAGCGATTGCGGCGCTTCCGACGGTGGGCAAGCCTGCCGGGCGTTGAATTCCTTGCCGTCGTCGGCGACCTGGTTGAACACGTATCTGCGGTCGCAGATGTCAACTTTCGGCGGCATCTTCGTGAGTTCGAAGTGGTCGTAGCCGACTTTGAGCATCTCCCAGAATTCATAGTGATCGTTGCCGCGGTGCCGCGCCATGTTTTCGGCCGTCATGCGGAACGGATAGGCCTGCACCTGGAAGAAAGGCTGTCCGCCACGAAAGGCTTCGCGCGCAAAGGCGTAAATCTCGAGGACCTGTTCGTCGGTCATCGAATAGCATCCGGCGGAAGAACAGGCGCCGTGCACCATAAGATTGCTTCCCGTCCGGCCATGGGAACGATCATAGGTGTTTGGATAACCCATATTGAATGCGAGATAATAGTTCGACTTGGGATTCATCTGGTAAGGACGAATCTCGTAATAGCCCTCGGGCGCCTGCCGGTCGCCTTCCTTGAATTTCGGGCCAAGCTTGCCGGACCATTTGCAGATCTCGTATTCCTTGACCATAGCGTATCGGCCATTGGTCTTGGCTTTCCAGATTTCGAGAACGCCCTCTTCCTTGAAGATGCGCATCATGATCGGCGCGCGAACCCGCTGGTCGTGCGCCTTCATCTTGTTCACCAGCTTGTCCGGGAGAGGGTATTCAGCCTTGTTGTCGACCGACTCCAGCACATCCTGGCAGGCCGTCAGCGCAAGGGACAGACCTATGACTGCGATAATCGTTTTCAGACGACGGGCTTTGGCGAGGTTTGCGACTGGCATTTCCGTCCCGGTTTTCGAAGTAGCCCTCTAGGGGGCCTCACCCTGATCGACCAGAATTATGGCGAATATGGTTCACGAATCTTTACCACATTGCCGAATTTTGTACTGTGGAACGAAAATATAAAGCAAAAACTGTGTCTGTTGAACTCAATTTGATCTGACGGCTGGTAACGAATTGATCGCTATCCGCTGCGGCCGATCGCCAGAAACTTCTGTCGTCTTTCTGCAAGCAACGTATCTGGGTCTTTAGACATCAGTTCCTGCAGCGCCTTGTCGATGGTGTCGCCGGTCGCTGCTATGACAGCCTTGGCGTCCCGATGAGCGCCGCCAACCGGCTCCTTGATAACGCCGTCGACGACGCCGAGCGCCTGCAAATCCTGCGCTGTGATCTTCATGTTGGTCGCCGCGTCTTTTGCGCGGGTGGCGTCTCTCCACAGAATTGAGGCGGCCCCTTCCGGTGAGATTACGCTGTAGATGGCGTGTTCGAGCATGAAAACCCGATTGGCGGTCGCAATGGCGATCGCGCCGCCCGATCCGCCTTCGCCGAGAATAACCGAGATGATCGGAACCTTGACCTTCAGGCACACTTCTGTGGAGCGGGCGATGGCTTCGGCCTGTCCGCGCTCCTCCGCGCCGATGCCCGGATAGGCGCCGGACGTGTCGACCAGCGTGATGACGGGAAGCGAGAACCGGTCAGCAAGTTCCAGGATCCGGACCGCCTTGCGATAGCCTTCCGGTCTGGCGCTGCCGAAATTGTGTCGGATACGGGTTTTCGTATCATGGCCCTTTTCCTGGCCGATGATGGCGACCGCCTGTCCCCGAAAACGTCCGAGCCCGGCCTGGATGGCTTCGTCATTGGCGAATTTGCGGTCGCCGGCCAGTGGCGTGAACTCGTCGAAGAGCGCGGCGGTGTAATCGACAAAATGCGGGCGATCGGAATGACGGGCGACCTGCGTCTTCTGCCAGGGCGTGAGCTTGGAATAGAGTTCGGCCAGCGTATCGCGGGCCTTGATTTCGAGCTTCGCGATTTCCGAAGACGTGTCGATAATTTCGCCGTCTCCCGCGACTTTGCGGAGTTCGCGTATTTTTCCTTCAATATCGGAAAGAGGTTTTTCGAAATCGAGATAATTGTGCATGTCTCTGTTTTTTTCGGATTGCAGGTGAGACGAAATGTGTTTCTTGGCTAAAAGTCAACGCGGCCTAAAGCAAGTAAAAACCGAAAAACCGGTCCAAAATGCTCATTATCCGGTTTTTCTTGCAAGCGGATGGTGGTCCCTGACCAGACTCTGCAACCGCTCCTCCAAAACATGCGTGTAAATCTGCGTCGTTGAAATGTCGGAATGACCGAGCAATTCCTGCACGACGCGCAGATCCGCGCCATTTTCGAGGAGGTGGCTCGCGAATGCGTGGCGGACAACATGCGGTGAGAGCTGTGATGATCGCATTCCACAGCGCGCCGCCAGCGCCTTGAGGTCCCTTGCGAACACCTGGCGGGGCAGATGTCCGTCCACCGATCGTGAGGGAAACAGGAACGCCTGCCGTTGCGGCGGCGTGTCGTTACCGCATAACGTCATGGCGTCCAGATAGGCGGTCATCGCTTGGCGGGCGGTTTCCGACAGCGGCACGAGCCTTTCCTTGCCGCCTTTGCCGCGAACGATCAGGAAGCGCTTTTCTTCCTGCAGAGCAGCCGACAGCGGCAGCGTAACCAGTTCGCTCACCCGCATGCCGGTGGCGTAGAGCAGTTCGAGAAGCAGCCTCAGACGCAGTCTGCCAAGCCTGGTTCGCGCATCCAGCCCCGGGATCTCGCATTCGAGTTGCGCCCTGTCGAGCAGTTGGCTCACTTCCTTCGAGGAGATTGTCTTCGGCAGGCTGCGCGTTTTACGCGGGGCGTCGAGATCGCCGGTCGGGTCATCGCCGCGTAGACCTTCCGAGTAGAGAAAACGGTAGAACTGACGCATGGACGACAATCGTCTCGCCTGGGAGCTTGCGGCAAGGCCGCGGCCGGCGATGTCGGCCAGATAGGCCCGCAGATCCTCGGTGGCCGCCCCTGCCAGACCGCTTTTTCGACCGGTGAGAAATGCGTGCAGATCGACAAGGTCGTTGCGATAGCTGGCGAGCGTGTTCTTTGACGAACCCCGCTCGGCGCTCATCATTTCCAGAAAGGTTTCGAGGTAGGTTCTGCCCGAATCTGACACTTTGCTCCCGCTATTGCTTAGGCCGCTGGAGGCACAGTAGCCGGGACGTGGTTAAGAAGCCGCAAATTGCAGCGCTAATCCGGATTCACCCTGTTGGTCGGAATCCGGATGGTTATTTCCCGCGGTTTCGGCTCGACATAGGTCGTCAGCGCATACATCGACCCGTAGATCAGGCCGGCGACGACGGCGCAAAAAACCACAAGTCGGATCAGTGAAGGCATCGGCGCTTCCGTTTCCTGCATCCCATTCAGGCGATTGCAACATTCGCCCTGGCTCTTTCAACTCTCTTTATGGCCCGAGCCTGTTGGCGATTTCAAGACGGGCTATCGCCCGATACCGTCCCGGTCGGCTGCTTGACGGGGGCTCGAGATTTGTTGATATCGGGACCCATGTTGCACGGTTCGATCCATGAAATCCCGATCTGAAGACAAGTCGTCGGCCCACGCCGAATTGGTGCGCGACCTGCTGGGGAAGCGCGCGCTGGTCTTTGTCGGGCTGATGGGCGCCGGAAAATCCGTTATCGGAAAGATGGTGGCCAACGCCATCGGCGTCCCTTTTATCGATTCCGACAACGAGATCGAAGAAGCCTCGCGCATGCCGATTTCGGACCTGTTTGCATCGTATGGCGAGCCGGAGTTCCGGGCGCTGGAGGGACGGGTGATCAGCCGGCTCCTGAAGGACGGGCCGATTGTCCTGTCGACTGGAGGCGGCGCCTTCATCAACCCGGCCACACGTCAGGAGATCCGGCAAAGGAGCCTGTCGGTCTGGCTGAAGGCCGATCTTGACGTTCTCTGGGAGCGCGTGCGCCGGCGTAGCCACAGGCCATTGTTGCAAACAGAAAATCCCAGACAGACCTTGCGAAATCTTATGGAGCAACGATATCCGATCTATGCTGAAGCCGATCTGGTGGTGAATTCGCGTGATGTCTCAAAGGACGTGATCGTCGGCGAGGTGATAGACGCCGTCCTTCAGACGAAGAAGAGCCATATGGATGCAGCGGGAGTAGCCAATGATAAGTGAGGCGATGGAGGACGCGGATCGGGTCTTGGTTGATCTCGGCAATCGATCGTACGACATCCTGATCGGCGATCGTCTGGTCGATCGCGCCGGCAAGGAGATCGCGGAGCGTTTCCCGGGCGCGCGGGCCGCCATCGTCAGCGACGAGACGGTCGCAAGCCTTTATCTCGAGCAGCTCCGCAACAGTCTCGCGTCCGCCGGCGTTGACAGCGCGGCGATCATCATGCCGCCCGGCGAAAAGACGAAAAGCTTTGAGCATCTGATGACCGTGGTTGACGAGATCCTTGCCGCCCGCCTTGAGCGGCGCGACATCGTGATCGCGCTGGGCGGCGGCGTCATCGGGGATCTGACCGGCTTTGCCGCCGGCGTCGTCCGCCGCGGCATGCATTTTGTTCAGATCCCGACGACGCTGCTGGCGCAGGTGGATTCCTCTGTTGGAGGCAAGACGGGCATCAATTCGGCCCGAGGCAAGAACCTCATTGGCGTGTTCCATCAGCCGGCGCTGGTCCTTGCTGACACGAGCGTTCTCGACACGTTGAGCGCGCGTGAGTTTCGCGCGGGCTATGCTGAAACGGCGAAATACGGCCTTATCGACCAGCCGGAGTTCTTCGCCTGGTTGGAAGGAAACTGGAAGGACGTCTTCGCCGGAGGAGAAGCGCGCAGACGGGCGATCGCAACAAGTTGCCGGGCGAAAGCGGCTGTGGTCGCCGCCGATGAACGGGAATCAGGCGCGCGGGCGCTGCTTAACCTGGGACACACGTTCGGCCATGCGCTGGAAGCCGCTGTTGGGTACGACAGCAGCCGCCTCGTGCATGGCGAAGGCGTGGCGATCGGCATGGTTCTGGCGCATCAGTTCTCGGTGCGGCTCAATCTCGCAAGCGTCGACGACGCAAGACGGGTCGAGGCGCACCTCGCGGATGTCGGACTGCCCACGAGGCTGTCCGACATACCGGGCGACCTGCCGCCGCCGGACCGTCTGCTGGAGCATATTGCACAGGACAAGAAGGTGGAGCGCGGACGCCTGACTTTCATTCTGACCAAAGGTGTAGGACAATCTTTCGTCGCCAAGGACGTCCCGGCTTCCGAGGTTGAGCTGTTCCTGAAGGAGAAATACGGGCAATGATCGGCGAATACTGGCTGATTCTCATTTTCATTCTCGTTCTTGTTGTCGTTTCGGGCTTCTTTTCGGGGTCTGAAACCGCGCTGACCGCTGTTTCCCGGGCCCGAATGCATCAGCTTGACGCCAATGGAGAGGCGAGGGCCGGCATTGTCACGCGTCTGATTGCTCGCCAGGACCGGCTGATCGGCGCGCTGCTGATCGGAAACAATCTCGTCAACATTCTGGCCTCATCGCTTGCAACAAGCCTGTTTCTCACCCTGCTTGGCGACAGCGGCGTGGTTTATGCGACGCTGGCCATGACGGTGCTTTTGGTGATATTCGCCGAAGTGCTTCCGAAAAGCTGGGCGATTTCAACGCCGGATCGTTTCGCCATGGCTGTCGCTCCGGTGATACGCGTGTTTCTCGTCGTTGTCGGCCCTTTGTCGACCGGGGTGAACTGGATCGTGCGCAACCTGCTGGCGGCGCTCGGCGTCGAATTCTCGTCCGACCGCTCCATGTTGTCGGCGCATGAGGAGATACGCGGCGCGGTGGCGTTGCTGCACCAGGAAGGTTCCGTCATCAAGGCGGACCGTGACCGGCTGGGCGGCGTTCTCGATCTCGGCGAGCTCGAAGTGTCGGATATCATGGTGCATCGTACGTCGATGCGCATGATCAATGCCGACGAGCCGCCGGAAGAAGTCGTTCAGCAGATCCTCAAGAGCCCATACACACGCATGCCGGTCTGGCGCGGCGAGAGCGACAATATCATTGGCGTCATCCACGCCAAGGACGTGCTCAGGGCGCTTGCCGGATCAGGCGCCAGCCCCTCCGAAATCGATATCGTCAAGATTGCCCAGAAACCCTGGTTCGTGCCCGACACCACAAATCTGAAAGATCAGCTCAACGCTTTCCTGAGGCGCAAGACCCATTTCGCGATCGTCGTGGACGAGTATGGCGAAGTGGAGGGACTGGTTACGCTCGAAGACATCCTTGAGGAAATCGTCGGCGACATTTCCGACGAGCACGATCTCGACCTGCAGGGCGTGCGCCAGGAAGCGGACGGCTCGGTTGTGGTGGACGGCAATGTGCCTATCCGGGATCTCAACCGGGCGCTCGACTGGGAACTCCCCGACGAGGAGGCCACCACTGTCGCGGGCCTGGTGATTCACGAATCAAAGATCATTCCGGAGGAGCGGCAGGCCTTTACCTATTACGGCAAGCGCTTCATCGTGATGAAGCGGGACAAGAACCGCATCACCCAATTGCGCATCCGCCCGCTCGCAGCCGATTCGGAACGTTGATTGGACCTAACGCCGCGGTGCTTCTCCAGACGCGCGCGGTTCAACGGCGAGCGCATGCACGCCGTCTGCAAGTTCATCGGCAAGGATCTCGTTAACGGCCCTGTGACGGGCCAGTCGCGTCATGCCGTCAAATTTTTCACTGGCGACACGAACCCGGAAGTGGGTTTCGCCGGAGCCGTCGAAGACCTCCTGATGGCCTGCGTGGAGATGACTCTCGTTGATCACTTCAAGCTCGGTCGGCGAAAACGCCGCATGCAGCTTTTTTATAATTCGTGCTTCAATCGTGTCAGATTTGTCTGTCATGAACGGTCAATCCTGCTATGCTATCGCGCCTTCGCACTTGCGAAGTAATGGCCATCGGCGTCAGCAGTTCCGATAATCGCGCGGATTGCTGAAAGTCAATCCTTGTTCATCGATTGTGAGATCACCATAACTGTGACTATGAAGCTGGATTCGAAATATTTTGACAGCATCCGTTCTTCCAAGAAAAAGGGCAAGAAGGGACCGGGCGCCGCAAAGCCCGACACGCCGATTTGCCAGTGGGACGGTTGCGAAAAGAAAGCCGAACACCGTGCGCCGGTCGGTCGTGACGCGGAAGGTCAGTATTTCATGTTTTGCGCCGAACATGTGCGCGAGTACAACAAGGGCTACAATTATTTCTCGGGACTGTCTGACGGCGAGATTGCGCGCTATCAGAAGGAGGCCCTGACCGGCCATCGTCCGACATGGACCATCGGCGTCAACAATACATCGAAAGCGTCGCCGCAACACGCCCAGACCAGATCAGGCAGCGCAGCGTCCTTCGCGAATATGCGCGATCCTTTCAGGTTGTTCGAGGAAGGCAAGGCAGGTCGCAAGCCGCAACCCCGGCAGCGCAAGCTCAAAACTCTGGAAGCCAAGGCTTTCGACACCATGGGTCTGGCCGCCAACGCAACCTCCTCGGACATAAAGTCGCGCTACAAGGAACTCGTCAAACTGCATCACCCGGACGCCAATGGCGGCGATCGCCGCTCGGAAGAGCGTTTTCGGGCTGTGATACAGGCCTACCAATTGTTAAAGCAGTCCGGTTTCTGCTAGACGGTTCCTCAAGAAACCTTTGACTGTCATCAATCAAGCAGAATTGGACGGAGCGACCCCGGCGAGGATCGCGTTGGAGTTACAATGAACAAGATCGACCTGGACATAAACAACCTGCCGGACAGTACGGTGTCGGTGCGTGAACTCTTCGGTATCGACAGCGACTGGAAGGCGCCCGCCTACAGCCAGGGCGACGCCTACGTGCCCGATCTCGATCCGGACTACCTGTTCGACAAGGAAACCACGATGGCGATCCTTGCGGGCTTCGCCCACAATCGCCGCGTGATGATCTCCGGATATCACGGCACCGGAAAGTCGACGCATATCGAGCAGGTCGCCGCCAGGCTCAACTGGCCGTGCGTGCGCGTCAATCTCGACAGCCATGTCAGCCGTATCGACCTGGTCGGCAAGGACGCCATCGTTCTTCAGGACGGTAAGCAGGTCACGGAATTTCGAGACGGCATTCTTCCCTGGGCGTATCAGCACAATATCGCACTCGTCTTCGACGAATATGACGCCGGCCGCCCGGATGTGATGTTCGTTATTCAGCGTGTGCTGGAATCGTCAGGCCGCCTGACGCTTCTCGACCAGAGCCGGGTGATCCGTCCGCACCCGGCCTTCCGCCTGTTCGCGACGGCGAACACGGTCGGTCTCGGCGACACGACGGGCCTCTATCATGGCACGCAGCAGATCAACCAGGCGCAGATGGACCGCTGGTCGATCGTGACGACGCTGAACTATCTGCCGCATGACAACGAGGTCGATATCGTTATCGCCAAGGTGAAGAGCTTTACCACGGAAGAAGGCCGCGAAACCGTCTCCAAGATGGTTCGCGTCGCGGACATGACGCGCGCGGCGTTCATAAACGGCGACCTTTCGACCGTCATGAGCCCCAGGACGGTAATCACCTGGGCCGAAAACGCCGAAATCTTTGGCGACGTCGCCTTCGCCTTCCGCCTGACGTTCCTCAACAAGTGCGACGAGTTGGAGCGCACGCTTGTGGCGGAGCAGTATCAGCGGGCCTTCGGTGAAGAACTGAAGGAAAGCGCCGCCAATATCGTACTCGACAGCTGAATACGCCATGGCGGGCCGTGGAGACAATTCGAAGGCAAAGCCGGGCGGACCGGTTGATGTTGAGCCGTTCAAGCGCGCCTTGACCGGTTGCGTTCGTTCGATCGCCAATGACAGCGAACTGGAAGTCGTGTTCGCCAATGACCGCCCCGGCCTCGCCGGAGAGCGGATGCGTTTGCCGGATCTTCCGAAAAGGCCGAGCCAGACGGACGTGCAGATCACCCGCGGCGTTGGCGATTCGCTGGCGTTGCGCAAGGCCTGTCACGACGCCACCCTCCACAATACGATGTCGCCTGCGGGCGAGGATGCGCGGCAGATCTTCAACGCTGTCGAGCAGGCCCGCGTCGAGGCCATCGGCTCGAACCGCATGGCCGGCGTCGCGGATAATCTGACCGCCGCGCTTTCCGACCGCTACGCAAAGTCGAATTTCGCCAACCTGACGGACCGGTCCCAGGCTCCTTTGCATGATGCTCTGGCGTTGCTTGTGCGTGAAAAACTGACGGGCCGCAAAGCGCCGGAAAGCGCCGGTCCAGTGGTCGATCTGTGGCGGGGCTGGATCGAAGAGAAAGCCGGCGAAGACCTCGCCCATCTGGACGAGAAGATCGAGGACCAGAAAGGGTTCGCCCGGCTTGTGCGGGACATGCTCGCTCATATGGACGTCGCCGAGGAATATGGCGAGGACCAGGAGCAGTCCGACGACCAGGAAGAAAACAGCGACGACGACCAGCCCAGATCAGAAGAGGAAAACCAGCAGAGTTCGGAAGAAGAAGCCGGCTCTGAAGCCTCGCCCGCCGATGAGAACGAAACCGCCGACGAGCAGATGGACGACGGCGAGATGGACGGCGCGGAACTGTCCGACGAAGATTCTCCGGACGATCTGGACGATGAAGCCGAAACGCCTGGCGAGACGCGGCGCCCGAACACCCCTTTCGACGATCTCGACCAGAAAGTCGATTACAAGGTCTTCACGACTGCCTATGACGAAATGATCGAAGCTGAAGAGCTTTGCGACGAAGCGGAACTGGAACGCCTCCGCAGTTTTCTCGACAAGCAGCTTGCGCATTTGCAGGGCGTCGTCGGACGGCTCGCCAACCGGCTGCAACGCCGGCTGATGGCTCAGCAGAACCGCAGTTGGGAATTCGACCTCGAGGAAGGCTATCTCGACTCGGCCCGGCTCGTGCGCATGATCATAGACCCGATGCAGCCCTTGTCGTTCAAGATGGAGCGCGACACCAATTTCCGCGATACTGTCGTCACCCTGCTGATCGACAATTCAGGATCCATGCGTGGAAGGCCAATCACGGTCGCCGCAACCTGCGCCGACATCCTCGCGCGTACGCTTGAGCGCTGCGGCGTGAAGGTTGAAATCCTCGGCTTTACGACAAAGGCCTGGAAAGGCGGACAATCGAGAGAAAAATGGCTGTCCGACGGCAAGCCCGCCACGCCCGGCCGTCTCAACGACCTCAGGCATATCATTTACAAATCGGCGGATGCGCCCTGGCGGCGGGCGCGCCGAAATCTCGGTCTGATGATGCGCGAAGGCCTCCTGAAGGAGAATATCGACGGCGAGGCCCTTATATGGGCGCACAACAGGATGCTTGGACGCCCCGAACAGCGCCGGATTCTCATGATGATTTCGGATGGCGCGCCGGTCGACGATTCAACGCTTTCGGTTAATCCCGGCAACTATCTGGAGCGACATCTGCGGGCGGTGATCGAGGAAATCGAAACCCGGTCGCCGATCGAACTGCTTGCCATTGGCATCGGTCATGACGTGACGCGGTACTATCGGCGCGCAGTCACCATTGTCGATGCGGAAGAACTGGCCGGCGCGATGACGGAGCAGCTTGCTGCGCTATTCGAGGAGGAGGACAGCTCGGCGAAGGGCGGTGGATTCCGCCGGGCGGGGTAAGATCATTTGAACGGTGGAGCTCTACCAGCCTCGATACTGAAAACCGCATTCCTTGTGCTCAGTCTTGCGCTTGTTTCCTCTGTATGCGCGCTGGCGGCCCCCGCCGGCACAGAGAGGATTCCCGTCCAGTCGAGTGTAATCGATCGCTTTCGCGTCGGATCGACCGACAAACGTTTCGGATCGCTGGAGTTTTTGGGCGGACTGGAACTTTCCTCTCACAGCAGCAAATTCGGCGGCATGTCGGCGATCCGGATGCTGGACGATCTCAACTTCCTGGGCGTCATGGATACCGGTTACTGGTATTTCGGGACGCTGGAACGCGACGAAGTTGGTCGGCCATCCGCCGTCACGGATTTTGCCGTTGGTAAAATCCTCGGAAATGGCGACCATAAATACGATTCCGACGCAGAGGGCATGGTGATTGACGGCAATCGCGCCTTGGTGAGTTTTGAGCGCGACCATCGAATCGGAGCATTCGATCTCAACCTCATTCCGCGCAGTGCTGGCAAGACCGTGCCGCATCCCATTCCATTGCACGAATTCCGATCAAACGCCGGAATGGAGGCAATAGCGAAAGCGCCAGCCGATGGAGCGCTGGATGGATCCATTGTCGTCCTGACTGAAAAAAGCCTGGACAAGAAAGGCGACATATTCGCCGCAGTTCTTTCCGGACCGCAAAAGGGTGTGTTTTTTGTCAGGCGATGGGGCCGCTATGACGTCACAGACGCAGATTTTTTGCCCGACGGCGATCTTCTGATTCTGGAGCGGCGCTTCAATCTTGCCGACGGCATCGGTATGCGGATCCGACGTATCGCCGTCGGGGATATCCGGCCTGGCGCGACGGTTGACGGCGAGGTGATCATGGAGGCGAATCTCGCCAACCAAATCGACAATATGGAGGGGCTTGATGTGTTTGAAGCCCCTGACGGCGGCACGCATATCATGCTGGTGTCAGACGACAATCGCTCGATTTTGCAGCGAACGCTGATGCTGGAGTTCCGGCTCGTGGAAGAACCGAAGACCGTGAATTGAACAGCTTGCTCAGGCTGTCGTCCCGGCCGGATGAGTCCAGGCGATAACGACGCGGTAAGGCGCCAGCAAAGCGAGCGCCACCAGCAGCTTCACCGTCAGGTCGCCGATCGCCCAGGAGACCCAGCGCGGCGCATGGATATCGACGACGCCGGCAAGCGGCGCGAGATCGATCGCGAAAGCGTCGTTTGGACCGATGAAGCTGAAACTGGCGGCAAATGCCAGCGAGAAGAATATCAGCGTATCGATGATCGAGCCGAAAAAAGACGAAACCAGCGGCGCGTGCCACCAGAACGAATTGCGCAACCGGTTGAAAATCGTGACGTCCAGGAGTTGCGCCACCAGAAACGCGGAGCCCGAGGCAATGGCGATCCGAGGTGTCGAAAGATACCAGGACAGGAAAACGGCGAAAACGAAGCCTGTGAAGACGACGACGCGCGCCCGGCGCGGCCCGAATTTTCGGTTGGAAAGGTCCGTGACCAAGAAAGCGACCGGGTAGGTAAAGGCGCCCCAGGTCAGAAGGTCGTCCAGCTTCAGTTCACCGATTGTCAGGAAGACGGGAAACTGAACCAGGTAGTTGGAGGCAATGACAACCAGCGCCATTGCAATGATGAAGGGGACGAGGCGTCCGAACGTCGTTTCTGACGCAGATACAGATTTGTTGCTCTGCATTTTTTTATCCTGGGTGATGCCACCAGTTTGCCGTTGCCTGAGCAATGGACGTTGAAAAAAAGCGGACCGGAAAGCCCGATCCGCTGCTATACTTAAAGTTTGTCGCCTAATCAGGCTGCTGCTTCGGCCAGCTTTTTTGCAATTTCGCGTTTGATCAGGCGCGCGCGCTGGGCGAGCTGCTTCTCGTCAGCCTTCATCAGGAAAGCGTCGAGGCCGCCGCGATGCTCAACGGAACGCAGAGCCGCTGCAGAGATGCGCAGGCGGAAATTGCGGTCGAGCGCTTCGGAATTCAGCGTGACGTGGCACAGATTCGGGAGGAATTTGCGTCTCGTCTTGTTATTGGCATGGCTTACATTGTTGCCCGACTGGACGGCCTTGCCGGTCAATTCGCAACTGCGGGACATGGGTTTCACCTTCGGTTTCATTTGCCAATGGCTATGCGTGTCCGGTGCGTATGTCCGGCCGCGCCATTCTGGCCTGTCATTGGAAGTCGCGGTTCTATAGTCGCAGCCGCGCTGGCCGTCAAGCCTGTGGTCTGGAATTCCCTGCGGCTTTGCGGTACTTGCGTTCACTCACGCTTGGCGACGGATCCGACGCCGGTTTACCCGTATATGGGACAGGTTACAGATGCGAGCAACCCTGATCGGCTTCAGCGCCATTTTGATGTGGTCGTTGCTCGCGCTTTTGACGGCGCTGTCCGGAGCGGTTCCGCCTTTTCAGCTCGCGGCCATCTGTTTTCTCATCGCGACGCTGATCGGTTTGGCGGCCCTGTCGTCACGGCCGGGAAGCTACCGCGCATTGCGTCAGCCCTGGCCCGTATGGCTGCTCGGAGTAGGCGGACTATTCGGATACCACTTTTTCTATTTTACGGCGCTGCGCAACGCGCCGGCCGTGGAAGCAGGTTTGATCGCCTATATCTGGCCCCTGCTGATCGTGGTCGGCTCTGCGCTTCTGCCCGGCGAAAAGCTTGGCTGGCACCATGTGGCCGGAACGCTGGCCGGGCTCGCCGGAACCGTGCTGATCATCGCGGGCAAGGGGCTTTCCTTCGAAACGCAATACGTTTTCGGTTATGCGACGGCGCTCGCTTGCGCGTTCATCTGGTCAACCTATTCGCTGGTGTCCAGGCGTTTCGGGGCTGTGCCGACAGACGCTGTCACCGGCTTTTGCGCAGCAACGGCGGCGCTCGCTCTCGTCTGCCACCTGATTTGGGAACAGACTGTCTGGCCAACCGGGGCAACGCAGTGGCTTGCCGTTTTTGGTCTCGGTCTGATGCCGGTCGGCGGCGCCTTCTATGTCTGGGACTATGGCGTCAAGCACGGCAATATCCAGATTCTTGGCGCATTCAGCTATGCAGCGCCGCTGTTTTCGACGCTGATCCTGATTGCCGCCGGCATCGGCGAGCCAAGCTGGCGCATTGCTGTCGCCTGCGTGTTGATCACCGGCGGCGCGGCGCTTGCCGCCAAGGATCTGTTGCGGCGCAATCGCTGACGCTCGTCAGAAGTTGTCCTTGCGTTTGCGTATCTCGGCAAAAACAGCGACATCGTCCGCATTGGCCATGCCGAGCACCTTGCGGATGCCCGGGTCGGAAGCTCGCAGGAACGGATTGGTTCGTTTTTCAAGTCCGATTGTCGTCGGAAGCGTCGGTTTGTCTTCAGCCCTGAGCGCCTCGATTTCCCGCGCCCGGGCTGACAATTCCTCGTTGTCGGGATCAACCGACATCGCGAAGCGGGCATTGGCGAGCGTATATTCGTGGCCGCAATAGACCTGCGTGTCGTCAGGAAGGGCCGCAAGTTTCTGCAACGAATTGTGCATCTGGGGCGCAGTGCCCTCGAATATTCGGCCGCAGCCCAGCGCAAACAGCGTGTCGGCGGCGAAAACTGTCTTCGCGGTGGGAAAATAATAGCTGACATGGCCGAGCGTGTGACCAGGCGTTTCCAGCACCTGAACCTCGAAACTGCCGAAACTGAACGTATCGCCCTCGCTCACCGGTTTGTCGATGCCCGGAATCTTATCTGCTTCACCGGCCGGACCGATGATCGTGACACCGAATTCTTTTTTCAACGCCTTGTTCGCGTCCACATGATCCTGATGATGATGCGTTGTCAGGATGTGGGTTAGCCTCCATCCGGTGCGCTCAAGCGCCTCAAGGATCGGCCCTTTCTGGGGCGCATCGATCGAGGCGGTGTCTCCGGTTTCGGAATCGTGTATCAGAACGCAGAAATTGTCGCTCCGGCAGATGAACTGTTCGATTTGCAATTGCGGCAAGGCGTCCTCCAGTGTTGTATCATGTGAACTTCATGCATGTATGCAACATGCAGAAGATAACTTCAAACTGCTGTTTTACCGCCATGGCGGGCGTCATCTATGCACACTGATATTGTTGAACTGAGACAGTTTTACCAGTCCCATCTTGGTCGTTTGGCGCGCAATGCAATTACCATGGCTCTTTCCACGCTTTGGCCACCGCTCCCTGACGAGCGCCTCATGGGGCTTGGTTACACGACGCCCTATCTCGACCGGTTCGGTTCGGACGCCGAACGCAGGCTGGCCTTCATGCCCGCTGGCCAGGGAGCGGTTCGCTGGCCATCCCAAAAGGCGTGCGCCACGGCGCTGGTCTTCGACGAGGAATTGCCATTGCCGGATTCCGTCCTCGATCGAATCCTGATGGTCCACGCGCTGGAATTCGCTGAAAGCCCGCGCGAAACTTTGATGGAGGCCTGGCGGGTGCTGTCGCCGGGCGGGCGATTGGTGATCGTGGCGCCGAACCGAAGAGGCGTATGGGCGCGCATGGAACACACGCCTTTTGGATCCGGAACGCCATATTCGCGCAATCAGCTGACGCGGCTTCTGCGCGACGCGAATTTCACGCCGGAAGCCTATTCCGAAGCGCTGATGTTCCCGCCGTCGCGCTGGCGCTCGATACTGAGCGTCACACGTACCCTTGAGCGGGCCGGCCGGCGCTATTGGCCCTTTCTGAGCGGCGTGGTGATCATCGAGGCGCAGAAGCGGTTGTATCAGGGTCTGCCTGTCGCAGAACGCAGCTCGCGGCGCGTTTTCGTTCCGGTGCTTGCGCCGCAGGGCGTGTCGCGGGTTCAGCGGGTCACACCAAAACCGGAAGGCAACGCCCACTCAGTTTGAAGGCGCGTCCACAAGCTTGCGGACCTCGCTTGCCGGGACGCCGAGATTGGATCCGCCGTATTCCGGCAGGATCGCCGAATTGACGGCGACCACTTCGCCATTGATATCGAGAACAGGTCCACCACTGCCGCCCCGCGTCGTTTCCGCGTCGTAGGCGATGATCCCCTCGGAAACTCTGGCGACGATGCCGCGGCTGGCGAGCGGTTCGATATGGCCGCTTTCCGCAAGATGCGCCGCCACGTCCCAGAAGCCGGTTTCTCCGAGTTTCTTCAGGTCTTCAACGAACCGGCGGCCCGCCTGGACGAGCAGGGCCTTGAGACCAGTCGGATATCCCATCAGGATTATGGCGTCGCCCGGTATCGCTTCCCGTTCGGACAGGACGAGGCCATTCGTTTCCCGCGACAGTCCGGGGGTTTCCAGCAGAGCGATGTCCGCGGTTTCGCTGACACGGACGACCGCGAGATCTATTGCATCGGAAACGCCGGGCGCATAGGCCAGAAACCGGATCATCACCGGCTCCAGGCCGCTTGCACCGAGTGTCTCGATATTCGCGTCGTTTTGCCATGGAACGCCAACATGTCGATTGGTGACGACGAGGTTGTCGCTCCCGATAAAAAAGCCGGAGCCGGTAAATTGACGTTCGGCGACCGGGCCGTCGCCTTCCAATGACAGCAATGGCAATCCATTCGGGAGAGTAAGCGGCGCGCCATCGGGGCCGATCACCTGCCGCAGCATGCGTCCATCGGACGTATTGCGAAATCCGTAGGCGCCCTGGATGAACACCACTGCGGAGCGGGCCGCGGCTATGATTTCGGTGCTCGCTGTCGAACGGCGTTCGATTTCGGAGACCCGCTCGGAAGTGACGCCGATGCGGCTTTCGAAGTCACTCTGCAGTGTTTCCAGGTCTTCCGGAGTTATGGCCTCCTGACGAGAGCGGGCGAGCACACGGGAGAAATGTTCGAGTTCCGCCACACCGCTTTCAATCTGTCGCCGCTGCAATTCGTTCATGCGGTATTGCTGGAAGACGAGAAAGCCGAGCGCAGCGATGCTTATGAGCATTGCCGCCCGGAACAGCACCGTCGTATCGCGCGTCAGCCGGCGCACAGTCTGGCTGCAGGATCGCATGAGCCTTACCGCCACAGGTCGCCGACTGTTGCGGAAGTAGGCGGCCGTGTCGCTGAAGATGCTGGCGACGCTGTCATGCATCTTGCGGCTGTTCGCATAGAGGTAATAGCGCGACATCGGTCCGTTCTCGCCGAACTCGATCATGTCGTGGTGTTCTAGCAACTGGGCGCTGGCCGGCTGTCCGTTGATCCACAAAGGACGGCCGTCAATGGCCTGTATTGAATAATGATTGCTGTCCGATCTCTTGAGGCGCGCAACAGGCTCGGGCGTTCTGCGGTCCTTGTCCGAGGCCATGCAGATGCGGCCGTCGGCGCGTAGTCCGAGTTCGATTTCCGGTTGCCAAAGCCACGACACCGAACCGCGCGAGGGGCCGGTCAGGTGCTCAAGAGCCGCCACCGCCTGCGTGTCTTCCAGATCGATCGTTCCTTTCGACGCCTCGGCTTCCATCGCTTTTCCTGCTAGAGCGGAATGTCATAGATGTAGTGTATCGGGACGATCGTGCAAACTGCCGGGAGACAGTCGTTGATCGAATACTGGCGCAAGGCTCTGGAAGTGTTCGCCGGCTGGCGCCAGGCCATTGTCGTTGATCTGGTGCGCCAACTCCGCTGGTCGTTCCTGCCGCCGCTTATGGTCTATCTCGCAGCAGGCGTCTCAGGCCTTACCGGGATCGTCGGCGCATTCTACGTCAAGGAGTATCTGGGCCTTTCTGCAGCCTTCATCGCCGGGCTCGCCTTCTGGGCGGGGCTGCCCTGGGCGCTGAAGATGCCGCTCGGCCACCTCGTCGACCTGATCTGGCGATGGAAGTCCCTTCTTGTCTTTTTCGGGGCAGGGCTTATCGCGACCAGCCTGATGATCATGTACGCCATCGTGTCATGGCCCTCGGACATGGCGGCGATCATGCCGCTTGAAGCCTGGTATGTGGTCAGCCTGTTGCTCGCTCCCTGCGGCTATGTGATCCAGGATTCAGTCGCTGACGCGATGTCGGTCGAGGCCGTGCCAAAGGTCGATGAGGAAGGGCGCCCGTTCACTGAAGCGGCCCAGAAGGCGATGCACACGACGATGCAGACCCTCGGACGCATTGCGCTGATCAGCGGCCTTGTCGCGGTCGCGGCACTCAACATCTTCATGTTCTCCGGGATCGAGAACATGGATGAAAGCCAGAAGACAGACATCTACGCCCGTATCTATCTCTATGCGCTGGTCATCCCCGCCATCTCGATATCCGGCGTGATACTTGCCGAATTCATTCGCCACCGCCGTCGTCGCGCCCTGCTCGCCCAGGGCATGGATGAAGACAGCGTCAGCGATCTCCTTGACCGCCCTGACGAGAATGTCGAGCCGAATTACTGGTTTTTCGGCGGCGGCGTCGCCTTTGTGGCGCTTACCTTGACCGTCGGCCTGTCCGATCTTGCCTGGTCACAGGAGATTGTATTCGCCGGTTCAATGATCATCGTCCTGATACTGATGCGCCAGTTGATTGCAGCGCTCGAGCCCGAACGCGCGCGAATTCTTGTCGGCACCGCGATTATTATCTTCGTTTTTCGCGCCGTGCCGTTGCCCGGCCCCGGGGCAACCTGGTTTCAGATCGACGTTCTCGGCTTCGATCAGCAGTTCCTTTCGATCCTCTCCTTGATCGTTTCGCTTCTGACGCTTGCCGGAATGATCGTGCTGCGCCCGCTGATGGCGTCGCGTTCGATCATCTACATCGTCGCGCTTCTGACGCTGGCTTCGGGCGTTCTTTCATTGCCGAATATCGGATTGTACTACGGCGTGCAGGAATGGACCGCGCGCCTGACCGGAGGCGTCGTCGACGCACGCTTCATCGCCATAATGGACACGGCGCTGGAATCACCGCTAGGCCAGGTAGCGATGATTCCGATGCTCGCCTGGATCGCGCGCAATGCGCCGGCGGAACTCAAGGCGACTTTTTTCGCGGTGATGGCTTCGTTTACAAATTTGGCGCTGTCGGCAAGCAGCCTCTTTACTCGCCATCTAAACGAAATCTTCGTAGTGACACGCGAGGTCACGGATCGCGAGACAGGCGCGATCGTCACGGCGGCGGACTACAGCCAACTCGGCGTTCTGCTCATTCTGGTGGCGACGATCTCGGTCGTGGCGCCGCTGCTCACGATAATTGTCGTGCAGATGTCGCCGCTGCGGACAAATGAATAGCCGTCAGGTTGACGGACGTTCAACGCCTTTTGCTTCGAACTCGGCCTCGAGACGTTTTTCGAGATCTACGAGATCCTGGGGCAGAGGCTGGCCCGTCGCGCGGAGCTGACTCAATTCCATATGGATCTGAAGCAGCAATTCGTGGGTGTCCTCCGGCTGGTTCTCCATATCGACGAACATCATGTTCAATCGTGTAATCAGGTCTTCAAAAGCCATGCCGCAGGCATCTCCTCTTGCGCAGGTTGACGGCCGCGACGTTTGTCAGCTTTTCAGCCAATGTCAAGACGCGGCCCGTCTGCCGTTAGATGTTGGTCGCGTTCAAGCGCGGCAGCCCGTAGGCGCTCCTGCTGTCGGAGAATTCCGACCACTAATCGCTTGGTATTAGTCGCCCAGTGAATCCAGCTTTTCCTGGAGAGAGCGCAACTGGTCTTTCAGGTCCTGGATATCCTGATTGCCCGATTTGGATTTGGTGCCGCTGGCGGGTGTGTTTCCGGCGGTCTTTGCAAATGGCGAAAACATCTGCATGGCCTGCTGGAACATCTCTGTGTTGCGGCGCACCTGTTCCTCGACCATCTGCATCGGCGCCTGCATGTTGCGCGTGATCGGCGTTTCGCCGAAAGCCTTGGTGATCTGTTCGCGCATCTGCTCTTGCTGGGCGCCGAAGGCGCTCATTGAATGCTCCAGATAACTCGGTACCAGCATTTGCATCTGGTCGCCATAATAGGTGATGAGCTGTCGCAGGAAGGAGACAGGCAAGAGCGTGTTGCCGGTCTTCGATTCCTGCTCGAAGATGATCTGGGTGAGCACAGAATGCGTGATGTCTTCGCCGGACTTGGCGTCGATGACCACGAAATCGTCGCCATCCTTCACCATGACCGCCAGATCATCGAGCGTCACATAGGTGCTCGTGCCGGTGTTATAGAGGCGCCGGTTGGCGTATTTCTTGATAACGGTCTGACCATCTACTTTGGTCATTCACACGACCTCCCTGTCGGCGCTTCCCGGATTTCGGGCGTGATACGATATCCGTACAAAAGACAGATGAACACGAGCCGAAAAAAAAGTATAGCACGTTTTGCACATTTTTGTGCAACGCCGCAAAAGTTTTAGGCATAATTGTTATGAAAACCGCGGGCGGATGACCGTCTGCGGCGGGAAGCCGGTTTGACTTCCTGACTGTCCTCGGTCAGTCTCGAACCACACAGTATAACCATCTTTACAGGGAAGAATCATGTCAACACCATCAGTCGTTATCGCCAGCGCGGCGCGCACCGCGGTTGGTTCTTTCAATGGCGCGTTCGCCAACGAACCCGCCCACAAATTGGGCGCGACGGCAATCTCCGGCGCGCTGGAGCGCGCGGGCGTCGAAGCCGCAGAGGTCAATGAAGTGATCATGGGACAGATCCTGTCTGCCGGCGAGGGCCAGAATCCTGCCCGTCAGGCCGCAATGGCGGCCGGCATTCCGGCCGAAGCGACGGCTTGGGGACTGAACCAGCTCTGCGGATCGGGCCTTCGCGCGGTCGCCGTTGGCATGCAGCAGATCGTCAGCGGAGACGCGGACATCATCGTTGCGGGTGGACAGGAATCGATGTCCATGGCTCCGCACGCCGCACATTTACGCGCCGGCAAAAAGATGGGCGACCTGCAAATGATCGATACGATGATCAAGGATGGCCTGACCGACGCCTTCTACGGCTACCACATGGGCAATACGGCAGAGAACATCGCCTCTCGCTGGCAATTGACCCGGGACGAGCAGGACGCATTCGCCGTTGCGTCCCAGAACAAGGCGGAAGCCGCGCAGACGGCCGGCCGTTTCGACGATGAGATCGTTCCCTATACCGTCAGCACTCGCAAGGGCGACATCGTTGTCGACAAGGACGAATACATCCGCTACGGCGCGTCGATCGACCAGATGGCGAAGCTGCGCCCGGCCTTCGCCAAGGACGGCACGGTGACCGCCGCCAACGCTTCCGGAATCAACGACGGGGCGGGCGCAGCCGTCCTGATGAGCGAGGCGGAGGCGCAAAAGCGCGGGATCACGCCGATGGCGCGCATCGTTTCCTGGGCGACCGCAGGCGTCGATCCGCAAATCATGGGCACCGGTCCAATTCCCGCATCGCGCAAGGCGCTGGAGAAGGCTGGCTGGTCGATCGGCGATGTCGAGCTTGTTGAAGCCAACGAAGCGTTTGCTGCGCAGGCCTGCGCCGTCAACAAGGACCTTGGATGGGATCCGGAGATCGTCAATGTGAATGGCGGCGCGATCGCAATCGGTCATCCGATCGGAGCGTCCGGCGCTCGAATTCTCAACACGCTGTTGTTTGAAATGCAGAGGCGCGATGTCAAGAAGGGACTTGCCACCTTGTGCATCGGCGGCGGCATGGGCGTCGCAATGTGCGTTGAACGGTTCTGATAGTCAGTGCGGCGGAGCGGCCTGGCCGCCGTTCCGCCTCATCAATAAAATTGCAGGGAGAAAAAGCCATGAGCAGGGTTGCAGTTGTTACGGGTGGATCACGCGGAATCGGCGCCGCCATATCGGTCTGCCTGAAAGATGCAGGCTACAAGGTCGCCGCCAATTACGCCGGCAATGACGAGAAGGCCAAGGCGTTCAACGAGGAAACCGGGATACCGGTCTACAAATGGGACGTGTCGAAGTATGAAGCCTGTGTCGAAGGGCTTGCCAAGATCGAAGCTGATCTCGGACCCGTGGACGTGCTGGTCAATAATGCCGGCATTACCCGCGACGCCATGTTCCACAAAATGACTCCGGAAAACTGGAACGATGTCATCAACACCAACCTGACCGGTCTATTCAATATGACCCATCCGGTCTGGCCCGGCATGCGCGACCGCGGATTCGGGCGCATCATCAATATTTCTTCCATCAATGGTCAGAAAGGCCAAATGGGGCAGGCCAACTATGCGGCTGCGAAGGCCGGCGACATTGGTTTCACCAAGACGCTTGCCCAGGAGGGCGCGGCGAAGGGCATTACCGTAAACGCAATTTGTCCCGGCTATATCGGCACGGAGATGGTGCGCGCTGTTCCCGAGAAGGTGCTCAATGAACGCATCCTGCCGCTAATTCCGGTTGGCCGGTTGGGAGAGCCGGAGGAAATCGGGCGCTGTGTGGTCTTCCTCGCGTCCGACGACGCCGGCTTCGTGACAGGTTCAACGCTGTCCGCCAATGGCGGTCAATACATGACCTGATTTTGACCTTCGGGGCCAGCCGGGAAACCGGTCCGGCCCCGATTATGCAGGCGAAGGCGACGCGCGCCGTTCAATCTTTGGGCGCAATTGGTTAACGCCGGCAGTCAATCCTGACCGAATAAAGTCTCTAAACCTGCGTCCCTGTTGTGGTTGACTCTGAAAGAATATCCATATCTTGTGTGAACAATTCAGGAACATCGTCAGGTAAGCGATTCGTCGCCGATTCGTTCCGCTTTTGATCGAAATCTTAACGGAAATCGCTATATGGAGACGAGTAGCGTTAACTTTCTGTCAGGAATTTCCCGGAATTTACAAATGTTTAACCATGAACCGCGAAGGCGAACCGCCGTGTTTTCATCAAAGGTTAACGGGCAGTGAGATTCCTGTCCAAATTGCCTTAGGCGTGTCTTGAGGGGAATCACCATCTTGTGTCGCTCGACCAATACAGGAGCATATATGGCCGTGAACAAAACCGGAATCGGTCTGAGTCAGTGATTCGTCGCCGATTCGTTCTCACCATGTTCCGAAAGTTAATATCGCGCCGTGGCGAAACGGCGCCGGTTTTCAGCGTATTACCTGATTGACGCCACGTTCTGTCTTCAAGATGTCTCAATTGATGCAGCACTCCGATACAGCCAGCAGTCAGCCCATGATTCTTTCCGGGCGCGGTGTCACCGCCGTGCTAGGGCCGACCAATACCGGCAAGACGCACTACGCTATTGAAAGAATGGTAGCGCACAAATCCGGCGTGATCGGTTTGCCCTTGCGGCTTCTGGCGAGGGAGGTCTACACCCGCATTGTTCAACGCGTCGGAGCAGACAAGGTCGCGCTGATCACGGGTGAAGAAAAGATTTCCCCAAATGGCGCCGTCTATTCTGTCTGCACCGTCGAGGCGATGCCCAGGCAGACGGATGCGGCCTTTGTGGCGATCGACGAGGCGCAACTCGCCGGCGATCTCGAGCGGGGGCACATATTCACCGACCGCATTTTGCATCTGAGAGGTCGGGAGGAGACGCTGCTGCTTGGGGCGGCGACCATACGGCCAATCCTGGAAAGGCTGCTTCCCGGTCTGACGGTCGTGTCGCGGCCGAGACTGTCGCATCTCGCCTATGCCGGTTCGAAAAAGATCACCCGACTGCCACGCCGCAGCGCTGTCGTGGCGTTCTCCGCCGATGAGGTATACGCGATCGCCGAACTGATCCGGCGCCAGCGCGGCGGCGCGGCGGTTGTTCTCGGCGCGCTGAGCCCGCGCACCCGCAATGCCCAGGTGGCGCTCTACCAGGAAGGCGATGTCGAGTATCTGGTCGCCACCGACGCGATCGGCATGGGCCTCAACCTCGACGTGGACCACGTCGCATTTGCGCAGGACAGCAAATTCGACGGGTTTCAGTATCGTAATCTTACTCCGGCGGAGATGGGTCAGATCGCCGGTCGCGCCGGCCGTCATATGCGCGACGGCACTTTTGGCGTCACGGGACGCGTCGCGCCCCTGGTCGATGAAACGGTCGAGAGGATCGAGAGCCACGAGTTTCCACCAGTCAAGCTGCTTCAGTGGCGCAGCAAGCGCCTTGATTTCGCTTCGCTGGACGCATTGCGCCAGTCGCTGGAGGCGACGCCGCCCGTGCCGGGTCTCACCCGGGCGTTGCCCGCGGTTGATCAGCACGCGCTGGAACGGTTGTCGCTGGATCCCGAGATTCGCGACATCGCTCGCGGCTCCGATCGGGTGGAATTGTTGTGGGATGTTTGTTCGTTGCCCGATTACCGGCGCATTACGCCCTTGCAGCATACCGACCTGATTGCGGCGATATACCGTGACATTGTTCGTCATGGGACCGTGAAGGAAGATTATCTGGCGGAGCAGGTGCGACGGGCGGACCAGACCGGCGGCGATATCGATACGTTGTCGGCGCGCATATCCCAGATCCGGACCTGGACTTATGTTTCACATCGGTCGCACTGGTTGGCGAATCCGTCACACTGGCAGGAAAAGACCCGGGAAATCGAAGATCGGTTGTCAGATGCACTGCATGAAAGGTTGACGAAACGCTTCGTTGATCGCAGGACATCTGTGCTCATGAAGCGGTTGAGAGAGAACGCGATGCTTGAAGCTGAAATTGGTGTCGATGGCGATGTATTCGTCGAAGGCCATCATGTGGGACAATTGTCGGGATTCCGGTTCACGCCGGATTCATCGGCTGAGGGCCCGGACCAGAAAGCCGTCTTGGCTGCGGCGCAGAAGTCGCTCGCCATCGAGTTCGAGGCAAGAGCCGCGCGCCTGCATGCATCCGGCAATCATGATTTCGCACTTGGCTCCGACGGCACGGTGCGATGGCTCGGCGATCCCGTTGCAAGGCTCGCTTCCAGCGACAGCATTCTCGCGCCGCGCATTATCCTGCTTGCCGATGACCAGCTTTCGGGCCAGGGGCGCGACGTGGTGACGGCGCGGATCGAACGCTTTGTGCACCATCACATCTCCACGATCCTGAAACCGCTCGACGACCTCGCAAAGGCCGAGGATCTTGAAGGCCTCGCCAAGGGCCTCGCCTTCCGTATCGTCGAGGGGCTGGGCGTTCTTTTCCGGCGTGACGTCGCCGACGACGTCAAGGCGCTTGATCAGGAGGCGCGCGGTTCGCTACGGCGCTATGGCGTGCGGTTCGGGGCCTATCATGTTTTCATGCCTGCATTGCTCAAGCCGGCTCCGGCCGAGATCATCACCATGCTCTGGGCGCTGCGCAATGAAGGGTTCGACAAGCCGGGATATGGAGAAATCGCGGCTGCTTTGGCTGCGGGCCGCACCTCGATCGTTACCGATGCTGAATATCAACGTGATTTCTACCGGCTGGCGGGTTTCCGCTATCTCGGCAAGCGCGCAGTGCGCATCGACATTCTCGAGAGGCTGTCCGATCTCATTCGGCCGCTCCTGCAATGGAGCCCCGGAAACGGCGCTCCGCCGGAAGGCGCCTATGATGGGCGGCGCTTTACGACGACGCCGGCTATGCTGTCGATCCTGGGCGCCACGCCGGATGACATGGAAGAAATACTGAAAGGTCTCGGTTATCGGTCAGAGGCCGTCGAACCGGCGGTGGCCGCAGCGCACCTGGACGCGCTCCGGACGAAGGCGGCGCCCACGGTGGCCGAGGGCGAAAAGGCGAGCGAGGCTTCTACTGAGGCTGGACAGGAAGCTGGAACTGCCGAGAAGACGGAAGACAGTTCGACTAAGCCTTCCGCATCGGGGACGGGAGTCGAGGCTAAGGTTGGCGAGGCGACTGAACACGACGGACAGCCGGCGGAAGCCGGCGCGACGGCGCAAGCGCCTGCCGAGACGCAAACAGCCACGCCGGAGACGACTGCTGACGGGACTCAGGCTCCATCGGAGGATGCCGTCGAGGAAGAGCCGAAGCCGGTTTTGCTTTGGCGTCCGGCCGGCCGCAATGAGAACAAAGGTCATCGGCAGCATCGGCAGGGCAATCGTCAAAGACAGGGCGCCGGACGAGGCAAGGGTGACGACCGGAACCAGCCCAACCGTAACAGCAAAGGCAAGCCGGCGCGTCATGGCAAGAAGCATGGAGAACATGGAAAACCGCGCGCGCCGCGCAAGGAAAAGCCAATCGATCCGGATTCGCCTTTCGCCAAGCTTGCCGCGCTGAAGGAGCATATGAACAAGTAGTGCGCGCCTCGCAGAGGATCGACAAGTGGTTGTTTTATGCGCGTGTCCTCAAATCACGCTCGCTGGCGGCGAAACTCGTCCAGAAGGGCCGGGTGCGCGTCAATGGCGACAAGATCGACAGAGCGAGCCGCATGATCGTTGCGGGCGATGTGCTGACTATAACACTGGACCGCGTCATCAAAGTCCTGGAGGTGGTGGATCCGGGAACGCGCCGTGGTCCCTACGAGGAAGCTCGTCAGCTCTATCGTGATATTTCACCCGAGCCGTCTCCCAAAGAATACAAGGCGCCTGGCGCCATGGTTCCGTTACGGGAAGCCGGAAGCGGTCGGCCGACGAAACGCGATCGACGCCAGATCGATCGATGGAAGGCGCTGACGGACGAATAGGCTCGGGCCGGGTATTCTTGGCGCCGGTTTTACTGACCGGTCTTTGCTTGTGCGAAACGTTCCCTTAAATGGCGCAGAAACAGAAGAATTTTTCTGGAGCCCGGCGGCAAAAGGGTGAGACTGCGCTGCGTGCGGAAATCGCACACTTGCCAATGCAAAACAGACTCGCTACCTGAACCGGGAAAAATTTGTTCGCGGTTCTACGCGGGCGTCACCGGAGCTTTTCATGACCTACATCGTCACCGACAACTGCATCAAATGCAAATATACCGATTGCGTAGAGGTGTGTCCGGTGGACTGTTTTTATGAAGGCGAAAACATGCTCGTCATCCATCCTGACGAGTGCATCGACTGTGGCGTATGCGAACCGGAATGCCCTGCGGAAGCCATAAAACCGGACACTGAGCCGGGTCTCGAGAAGTGGCTGCAGATCAATACCGAATTTGCCGAAAAATGGCCCAACATTACCATCAAGAAGGATTCTCCGGCGGATGCCGAGGAATTCGATGGAAAGGACGGCAAGTACGAACAATATTTTTCTCCGGAGCCTGGTCAAGGCGATTGAGGCCAGCCTGTCGTATGCGTTTGAAAAAATTAACTGGTGAAGTACCGGGCGGCGGGCGGTATTTACCAAGAATCGACTGATGCAGGCTGCGACATTGTGCGCCTGCGGCAAATTGTTGAAATTTGCGCTTCTTTATGCTACATATGTGAAACTGACCGAAGGCGGACGTACGAATTCGCCTTGATTGCCATAACTACGGAAGTGCAACCCCACATATCCTCATGATTGCAACAGCAGTGTGCATGGATTGCTGGAGGTTGGATTGTTGTGGACGATCCCAGCCAGGATTGTTGAAGCCGCGGCCCAGCGGGGCGCCCCTTCGCATGTGACGGCCAGTACCCAACCCCGAATGTTTCCGGGGCAGTAACAGGGAGTATATAGAGCGGATGACAACGCAACAGAAGAAGCCTGGACAGCGCCAGGGTTTCAAGACCAACGAATACATCGTTTACCCTGCCCATGGTGTTGGCCAGATCGTCGCAATCGAGGAACAGGAAGTCGCCGGGCACAAGCTTGAGCTCTTCGTCATCGATTTTGACAAGGACAAGATGCGCCTGAAGGTGCCCGTCGCCAAGGCGTCCTCAATCGGCATGCGCAAGCTCGCCGAGACCGATTTTGTCGATCGCGCATTGAAGGTGGTGCAGGGCCGCGCCCGCATCAAACGCACCATGTGGTCGCGGCGTGCGCAGGAGTATGACGCGAAAATCAACTCCGGCGACCTGATTTCCATCGCCGAGGTCGTTCGCGACCTGTATCGCGCTGAAAATCAACCGGAACAGTCCTATTCGGAGCGCCAGCTTTATGAAGCGGCCCTCGATCGAATGGCGCGTGAAATCGCAGCGGTGAACAAGCTTTCGGAAACCGAGGCGGTCCGGCTTATCGAGACCAATCTCAACAAGGGACCGAAGCGCGGCAAGGCGGCCGAAGATGAAGCCGCCGAAGAGGATGAACAGGAAGCAGCCGCCTGATCAGGCTGCTATCACTTGAATGTGATAGTATCTGGAATATCGGCTCAACCCTAGGAAATCGCTGAAGAAGCCGGCTTTTGCCGGCTTTTTTGCGTTGCAGCACACGTCTTGCATATTCGGGATCGATTGGTTCCAAATAGTGAACGCTGCGTTTTCTTGCATGGCGAGTGAACCGATCCCAAGATACGCGCGTTAGACATTGAGTGTGCTAGGGCCCACGAGAAGTAACGCATCAATGTCGATTTCCCCAGGCCGAACAGTGGGCGTTGGCCGCATTTGGGAGAACATGATGGACGATAGTCGTGTTCGTCAGACTATGATCAAGGCCGCGATGGCGGCTCCCTATCTCGAAAGGGAAGAAGAGCATGAGCTTGCGGTTCTCTGGAAGGAAGATCGCAACCAGGACGCCCTTAATCGAATTACCATGGCCCATATGAGATTGGTTATTTCGATGGCGGCCCGCTTCCGCAATTTCGGGCTGCCGATGAACGACCTGATCCAGGAAGGGCATGTTGGCCTGCTTGAAGCCGCCGCCCGTTTTGATCCCGATCGCGAAGTTCGCTTCTCGACCTATGCGACATGGTGGATTCGCGCCTCGATACAGGACTATATCCTGCGCAACTGGTCTATCGTGCGTGGCGGCACCAGCTCCGCTCAAAAGGCGTTATTCTTCAATTTGAGACGTTTGCGCGCTAAATTGTGGCAAACAAACGAATCCGGAATGGACAGTTCGATTCACAGTGAGATCGCACTTGCGGTCGGTGTGAATGTCAGGGACGTCGCGACGATGGACGCGCGTCTTTCGGGTTCGGATATGTCACTTAATGCGCCTATATCCGATTCCGAGAACCAGGGCGCCGACAGAATAGACTATCTGGAAAGCGACGAACCTCTGCCGGATGAGCAGGTCAGTTCAATAATTGATGACGAGAGAAGGTCGCAGTGGATCGAAGCAGCGCTTGAAACGCTCAATCCCCGCGAAATTCGGATCATAAGGGAAAGACGGCTGAGCGAGGACGGCGCCACGCTGGAATCCCTTGGAACGAGTTTGGGTATTTCGAAGGAGCGCGTAAGGCAGATCGAAAACAGAGCGCTTCAGAAGTTGAAAACCGCCCTTGAAAAGGACGCTCCCGCCATAGCGACCATGTAATCGGGGGAGTGCGTCTCAGCGTTGGTCAGTGACCAGTTTCACCTTTTCGCCCACGGACACTGTTTCTCCGCTGGATAGCGAGTTCAAGAGCTGGAAAAGCTCCAGTTTTCGACGTGTTCCCTGGTTACGTTCTGCGAGCGAAGCTATCGTATCCCCCGGCCTCACGGTTGCGATGCGGATGCGCAGCGGATGCAGAGACGCTATTTCGGAAGAGGACATTTTGCTGAATGACGACGTGACGATGCGGGCCGCCGCGTCCAGATTGCTGCTGCCAACGGGCGCAGCGGTCAGCAGTCTGTAGATCCGGTTGCCTACCCGGATTACCGTGACGTCGAATTCCCAGGTATCCGCGACAGCTTTCGCTGAGGCAGCCTCTAGCCCATTTATCCGGAGAGGTCTGACGCTCGACGGATCAAGGCCACTGACCCAGCCGCTGGTTATGTAACGCGTCAGAGGCGTGCGGTTTTTGTCCGAAACGCCGTCGAAACGGATTGCGATGTCGCCGGGTCCGGTCGCGAGAACAGCCTCGGCCGTATTGTCGATCTGAAAACCCTGTGGAACGCTGAAGCGGATGCCAAGGACCGGATGCAGGAATGTATTCCCCCGCACATAGCCCTGTTTTGGACTATCGCCATAAAGCAGGCCGTCAATAGCCCTCAGATATTTGTCCTGATCACGCGTGCCGACGCCTGGCTGTCCGAACGCGCGCGCATGTCGGTAGGCGAGTTCGCGACGCTTCGGGGCATCAGGATGGCTCGACAGAAAATCGAGACTCGGGTCGAGATCTTCGACATTGTTCTGGTAGCGGCTGTAGGCGTCCATGGTTTCAAGAAAGCGCGCGGCCGCGTAGGGGTCGAATCCGGCCTCACCGAGCATACGAACGCCGATAACATCAGCCTCCAGCTCCTGTTGTCTGGAAAAGGCTGCAAGCCTGAGCTTTCCACGGGCTTCGACCTGTTCGCCAGTCATTTCACCTGAAAGTACTTCCGTTGCGACACGATTTGCAATCTGTTCGGCTTCCTCGGCGCGCTTGCGAAGAAGACCGTGATTGGCAGTGACATGCGCCATCTCGTGCGCGATAACGGCCGCCACCTCCGATGAATCGTCAGCAAGCGCCAGCAAGCCTCTCGTCACATAAAGATATCCGCCCGGCAAGGCGAAGGCGTTGACCGCTGGCGAGTCAAGAATCGTGATTCGATAAGACTGCTTCGGATTTTCCGATACGAGAGTCAAAGCGCCGACGATACGCGCCAGTTGTCGCTCCACCTTCGGATCGTTGTACTCGCCGCCATAATTGGCGAGGATCCGCGGGTGTTCGCTTGCGCCAAGCCTGGCTCGCGGATCGTCATCGTTCTGCAGGGTTCCCGGTGTTGACCCGGCGCCAGGCGGATAGGTTTCGTTGAGGAGCGTTTGACATCCAGCAAGCATAAAAAGCGCGACAAGACAGAAGACACGCGCGAGCAAGCCCGGCATGCCTGGTGATGCTGCATTCCCGCATGATCGGATGTTCGAGACCGATACGAAGGAATTGTCTTTGGGTGCGCTTGGAATCTGCTACGCCTCGTATTTGCCCGCACTGATTTCTAGTACATTAAATGTGGCTCCGGTAGTCCCGGGTCATCTATCTTTTTCACCCATATAGGCCTGAAGGCCAGGAATGTCTTGCCGACCCGAGAAACCTGTCGCAGAACCCTGTCCCGCGATTCTGCGCTGATCGACGAAAACGAACTCGTCGGCGAACTGTTCCGCTTCGTCCGGCTGATGGGTGACGACAGCGACCGTCATACCTGTTTCCTGCTGCAAGGCGCGAATAAGCGCCAGCATGTCGCTTCGAAGTCCGGGCCCCAGCGCCGCGAAGGGTTCATCAAGCAGCAGCGCCGGACGCTGGCGTACGAGCACACGGGCAAGCGCGACACGCTGGCGTTCTCCTCCCGACAACATGCCTGGCTTGCGATCCGCATAGCCGGCTAGCCCCACTCGTTCCAGGGCGTCGTCAACAATGTTCTCACCGGCGCCGCGATGTGTTTTGCGGTCAAGGCCAATCGAGACATTGCGGCGCACGGACAGGTGGGCAAAGAGATTGTTGTCCTGGAAGACCATTGTCACCGGTCTTTCCGCAGGCGACAGGGAAGTTACGTCCTCTCGATCGATCAGGATGCGACCGCTGTCAGGTATTTCGAAACCTGCGATGAGATTGAGAATGGTGGATTTGCCCGAACCGGATGGTCCGATGATCGCCGTTGTTACGCCGCCGGAGAACGTCACGTCGAATAGCATCGGCGCCGAACCATAATCGAACTGCACCTTTTCGAGCGCAATATCTGGTCCGGCCGTCATCATAGCCCTCCTGTTGCCGGTTTGCGACCGCTGTTTGCGATTATCATCAGTATCAGGCAGACGAAGCCTAGAATGAGCGCGATTCCGGCTGCGTCGTCGGTCCGGTAGCTGCTCATGCGCTGCAGGAGCAGATAGGGCAGAGTGATGACGTCCTGGCTACCGAACAGCGCAATCGCGCCGAGATCGCCAAGTGACAGGGCCATGGCGAAAGCAGCGGCCAGAAAGAAGGCCGTCCGCAAACCGGGCCAGTC
This sequence comes from Flavimaribacter sediminis, assembly GCF_019492055.1. Classification (GTDB taxonomy): domain Bacteria; phylum Pseudomonadota; class Alphaproteobacteria; order Rhizobiales; family Rhizobiaceae; genus Flavimaribacter; species Flavimaribacter sediminis. The sequence goes on from NZ_JAICBX010000007.1 coordinate 78,089, forward strand.
CACCAGGAGAAATTTTCGCGCTCCGGTAAGGCCGAGCGAAGCGGAGAGACGGCCGGTGCGCGCCATGTGGCTGGCGTGGGCGGGTTCCATAACCCGCATGACAAAAGGAAGCGCCATCAAGGCATTGACGACGATAATAATGACCGGCGCCAGGCCAAAGATGTCCGTGTGACCGCGCAACAGCACGAACCAGCCGGCGCCGAGCACGATTGGCGGGGCAAGAAGAATCAGACTGGAGATCGCGCCGACGCCGCTTCGGAAGGCCGTCGCCACATTCGAATGGCGCATGAGCGGCAAGCAGGCGCTTCTTGCATTTATCAGCACCGCAGCCATCGCTACGGAAATCAACGCGGCGGTCGCGCCAATGGCGAGACTTGTCACAGCCGCCCGCAAGACGATGTCTTCTCCCGCCAACCTCACGAGATCGGACGCCAGGCCGGCAGCCGCCACCGAAAGCAGGGGCGACAACAGAAACACGCCGCCGATAACAATCAAACCGTAGTCGCCGAGCAGTGCGCCAACGCTGTCGCGACCGTATCGCCGCGAAGCGCGACCGTAAACAGGCTCCTCTTCCTGGGGTCTGCCAACAAGGGCGAGAACCGCAAGTAACGCCCCGGTCATTGAGAGTTGTACAAGAGCCAGCACAACGGCGCGCGGCGGGTCGAAATCGAAGCGCAGCGACTGGTAGATCGCGACCTCGATGGTGGTTGCGCGTGGTCCCCCGCCCAGCAGCAGAACCAGCGTGAAGCTGGTCACGCACAACATCAGCACGAGGCCTGCGACGCCGGGTATCTGGCCGCGGATCTGCGGCCACTCGATAAGCAGGAAGGTTTGGCGCTGGGATAGCCCCAACTGTCCAGCGTTTCTCCAATATTCCGACGGGATCTCCTCAAGACGCGCCAGCAGCAGTCGGGCTGCCAGCGGCAGGTTGAAGAAGACATGGGCCAGCAGAATTCCTGAAAGTCCGTATATCGAGACCGGTTTCGGCAGACCCAGCGATAGCAACAGGTCGTTGAGAAGTCCCTGCCGTCCCCAGATTTCTATGATTCCGAGGGCGGCGACAATCGGCGGCAATCCCAGGGGAACCGCCAAAAGCTGGATTAGCAGCCGCCTTCCGGGGAACTCGGGACGCCTGGCGATCGCGCGCGCGAGCGCGATCGCCGGAACAACGGACAGCAGGGTCGAGGCGACCGCCTGAAAGAGCGTAAACCGCGCGACCCGCCAGATATAGCCGTCGAACAACGGAGACTGGCTCTGCGACGTCCCGGTCGCCGTCAGCACCAGCGCCAGCGCCGCTGCCCCGACGATAGCCGTTATGAACAGAAGGACAGCCGCACCGGCTGCGATGCCGAGCGTCGTCTGCCTTCTGTTAAGCAAGCGCATGGTCGGTTAACGACTCATGACGGCGAGCCACTCGTCGACCCAGGCTTTCCGGTTTTCAGACACGTCTTCCGCGCTGAAGATCAGAGTTTTTGACGGGGTCACGAGTTCACTAAAGGCCGCAGGGAGCGGCTCCGATATCTTGCCTGCCGGCAGCATCCAGTTGGTGGTGGGAATCGCATTCTGAAAACCGGGTCCGGTCATGAAGCTGAGGAACTGTCGCGCAAGGTCCTTGTCCGTCGCTGTTTTCAGCATTCCTGCAACTTCGATCTGCAGGTAGTGACCTTCATCGAATGCGGCCGCCTGATACTGATCCGTGTCTTCAGCGATCATGTGATAGGCTGGCGATGTGGTGTAGGAAAGCACCATCGGCGCTTCGCCTTTGGTGAAAAGCCCATAGGATTCCGACCATCCGGGCGTAATGGCCAGCACGCGATCCTGCAGTTTCGCCCAGGCGTCTGCCGCGTCCTCGCCATAGACCGACTTGATCCAAAGCAGCAAGCCGAGTCCTGGTGTCGATGTACGCGGATCCTGGATTGCAATCTTCGGCGCATCCGGGCCGCCCTCGACCAGCTCCTTCAGGCTCGTCGGCGGCGAACTGACCGCCTCGGTATCGTAGACGACGGCGAAATAGCCATAGTCGAACGGTACGAAAACATCATCAGACCAGCCGCCTGGAACCGACACATCGGAAGTATCGACGCCACTTGGCGCGAACAATCCGGTAGCCTTCGCTTCGGCGACGAGGTTGGTGTCGAGGCCAAGCACGACGTCTGCTTTCGTTGAATCGCCTTCGAGACGCAAACGGTTGAGCAAAGCGACGCCGTCGGCGACGCCGACCCATTCGAGCGTGCAATCGCATTCAGCCTCGAATGCCTCCTTGACTACGGGGCCTGGACCCCAGTCCGCGACAAAGCTCTCATAGGTATAGACGGTAAGCGTCTTGTCGCTTGCGCTCGCCGGAGCGGCGGACAGTGTTGCGATTGTGGCCAGGCAGGTGAAAATTGATGATATGTAGCGTTTGCGCATCTGCGCCTCCTTGACTGTTATAAACAACGGGAAAAAGGCGCGAATGTTGCGTCTAATCCCTACGCCGGTGTTAACCGGATCAGGTTCTACGGGTTGGTTGGTCCTCTCAGCCGGCCGCGGTCGCGACAGGCACCCCGTTAGAGCGGCTCCACTTGTACTGATCGCCAAAGACGCTGGCAAGAGCCGAAAAAACTGCTAGACGCTTCACGCACGAGCTTCATAAGAGACCAATGGACGACAATTCCGCATATCTCATTCTTCTCGGTGGAGAGCTTTCCACGACGGATCGGCTGCAGCAGCAGATTACCGGCAGACGGGTAATCGCGGCCGATAGCGGCATGCGACACGCCCGCATGCTCGGTGTTGAGCCCGATATCTGGGTGGGTGATTTCGATTCGGCGACTGCCGATCTCAAGCAAGATTGGCGTCACGTGGAGCGGATCCCGTTTCCGGCGGAAAAAAACCTCACCGATGGCGAAATCGCGGTCGAGGAAGCGCTGACGCGCGGCGCCCGAAATCTTGTTCTCGCCGGATCGCTGGCCGGCGAGCGCAGCGATCATGCCTTGCTTCATATGACCTATGCCTGTTCGCTGGCGCAAAGCGGCCTGGAAGTTCATTTGACTTCCGGCGAGGAAGAAGCATGGCCGCTCTTGGCAGGCTCCCGCAGCTTCGAGTTGCCTGCCTCGTCGTTGTTCTCGATCGTCAATTTCACGCCTGTTCAGGGCCTCCATATTGAAGGCGCGCGCTATCCGCTCACCAATCACGAACTCGCTTTCGGGTCCTCACGCACCTTGTCGAATGTCGCCGAGGGTTGCGTGACGATCACCATGGGCTCGGGTTCGGCGATCCTGGTCGCGCGGCCCTATGACCTTTCGGGACGGTGACTCCAGATGGCGCCGCCAATCATAAAACTTGATGATATTCACCTGACTTTCGGCGGAACGCCCCTGCTCGACGGCGCCGACTTGCAGGTCGAACCGGAAGACCGGATTTGTCTTGTCGGCCGAAATGGCTCCGGCAAGTCGACGCTGATGAAAATCGCCGCTGGACTAGTCGAAGCCCAGTCGGGAGAGATATTCCGCCATCCCAAAGCAACAGTGCGCTATCTTGAACAGGCGCCGGATTTCACCGGCTTCGACACGGTGCGCGCCTATGCCATGGCCGGCCTTGCGCCCGGCGATGACGAGCATCGCGTCGATTATCTTCTCGAACATCTGGACCTGAGCGGAGATGAGGATCCTGCAAAAGCATCCGGCGGTGAAGCGCGCCGCGCGGCGCTGGCGCGGGTGCTCGCCCCCCGGCCTGATGTGCTGCTTCTGGACGAGCCGACCAACCATCTTGATCTGCCAACCATTGAATGGCTGGAAAAGGAACTGCGTGCGTTTCGCGGCGCGCTGGTCGTTATTTCGCATGACCGGCAGTTTCTGAAATCCGTGTCGCGGGCGACCGTCTGGATCGATCGCGGCAGGACGCGCCGTCTCGAAAAGGGTTTCGAGGCTTTCGAAGACTGGCAGAACGAGGTTCTGGAGGAAGAAGAGCGCGCCCAGCACAAGTTGGGCCGCGCGATCGTGCGCGAGGAACATTGGCTGCGTTACGGCGTGACAGCGCGGCGCAAACGCAACATGCGACGGCTCGGCGAACTGCATGCCATGCGGGAGCGTCACCAGAGCCATCGCGGACCGACCGGGCAGGCAAAATTGCAGGCCTCGGATGCGAAGGATTCCGGAAAGCTGGTGATTGAGGCCGAAGGACTTGAAAAGCGTTATAACGGCCGTCCGGTCATTGACGATTTCTCCCTGCGCGTTCATCGCGGAGATCGTATCGGCCTCATCGGTCCGAACGGCGCGGGCAAGACAACCCTGCTGAAATTGCTCACAGGCCAGTTGCAGCCGGACGCCGGCGCGCTGCGGCTCGGAACCAATCTCGAAATCGCAATTCTCGACCAGAAGCGGGAGGATCTCGATCCGCAGATGTCGCTCGAAATGTTCCTGACGGACGGCCGCGGAAACAATCTCGTCGTCAATGGCGAACAGAAACATGTGACAGGCTACATGAAGGACTTCCTGTTCCAGCCGGAGCAGGCGCGCACGCCGATACGTGAATTGTCGGGCGGCGAGAAGGCGCGATTGCTGCTTGCCAAGATGCTTGCGCGCCCCGCCAATCTGATCGTGCTGGACGAGCCGACCAACGACCTCGACATGGAGACGCTCGACCTGCTGCAGGAACTGGTCGCCGGGTTCGCGGGCACTGTTATCCTGGTGAGCCATGACAGGGATTTTCTCGACCGCACGGTGACTTCGGTCATCGCGCCGGCGCAGATGGAAGCGCCGGACGGTCGATGGATAAGCTATGCGGGCGGCTATACCGATATGCTCGCCCAAAGGCGGGAACAGGAGGTCCGGTCAAAACCGTCGCCTGCGGAATCCTCGTCTGCCGCCGTGGCCACGAAGGCGTCCTCCCGCGAGCGCAAACTTTCCTACAAGCAGAAATTCGCTCTGGAGACGTTGCCCGGCAAGATCGCAGAGGCGGAACAGAAAGCCGGTGAGCTGGAAGACCTGATGGCCGATCCGGATCTTTTCGCCCGCGACCCGGAATCGTTCAATCGCGCTGCGGAAGACCTTGCTTCTCTCAGGGGCAAACTGGAGGCTATGGAGGAGGAGTGGCTGGAGCTTGAGATGCTGCGCGAGGAAATTGAAGCGGGATGATCCCTTGAAACGAAGGGATCGACCAGTATAGTGCGAGCAAATCGACATCGCCGGACTGACATTTCTCACAATGTATTCGCGCCACAAGTGAGAGCGCTTGCCGCTTGACCGCCTGTATCGCCCGGTTAAACAGACAACCCGAACAGGAATTGCACAACGATGCATGCGAATATCGAGGCTATGGCCGGCGAGAGAATACTGATCCTCGACGGCGCGATGGGCACCATGATCCAGGAGAGAAAACCGGACGAGGCGACCTATCGCGGCGATCGGTTTCGCGATCACCCGACTGATTTGGCGGGCAACAACGAACTATTGAGTCTGACGCAGCCCGAAATGATCACCGATATCCATCGGGCCTTCATCGAAGCCGGAGCCGATATCATCTGCACCAACACTTTCTCGGCGAGCCGGATCAGCCAGGCGGACTACGATCTGCAGGAAATTTGCGTCGAACTGAACCTCGCCTCCACCGAATGCGCGCGCAAGGCGGTCGAAAGCGTAGACCGGCCGGTGTGGATCGCCGGCGCCATCGGGCCGACCAACCAGACGGCGAGCATTTCGCCTGACGTCAACGACCCGGGCATGCGGAAGGTCACATTCGACGATCTTGCGCTGGCCTATGGCGAGGCGGCGAAGGCGCTAATCGAAGGCGGAGTGGACCTTATCCTGATCGAAACCATTTTCGACACGCTCAACGCGAAGGCGGCCGTCTATGCGTTGGAAACGTTGCGTGACGAAGGCGTCGCTGTTCCTCCGCTGATGATTTCCGGCACGATCACTGACCGCTCCGGTCGTACATTGACTGGCCAGACGCCGGAAGCGTTCTGGATTTCGCTAAGCCATGCAAAACCGTTCTCCGTCGGGCTCAACTGTGCGCTCGGCGCCGCCGAAATGCGGCCGCATATTCGGGCGCTTTCGGATATCGCCGACACCCGGATCTGCGCATACCCCAATGCCGGGCTGCCGAACGAGATGGGCGGCTATGACGAACGTCCGGAGGAGACCGCGGCCTATCTTGGCGCATGGGCGGACGCGGGCCTTGTCAACATCGTAGGCGGTTGCTGCGGAACCACCCCGGATCATATCCGCGCCATCGCCGAGGCGGTGCGTGGCAAGGCGCCGCGCAACGTTCCGCGTTTTCACCCGCGGTTGCGGCTCTCGGGCCTCGAAATGTTTGAGGCCGATCGCGAAGAGGCCGCGGCATGAACGTCGCCACTTTCATCAATATCGGTGAACGCACCAACGTTACAGGATCGGCGAAATTCAAGAAGCTGATCATGGAAGGCGACTACGCGGCCGGCCTTGAGGTCGCAAGGAGTCAGGTCGAGAACGGTGCCCAGATCATCGACGTCAACATGGACGAGGGTCTGCTCGAGAGCGAACAGGCGATGACGACCTTCCTCAATCTCATCGCCTCCGAACCGGACATCTCGCGGGTTCCGGTGATGATCGACAGTTCCAAATGGTCTGTCATCGAGGCTGGGCTGAAATGCACCCAGGGCAAATCCGTCGTCAATTCGATCAGCCTGAAGGAAGGCGAAGAGCCGTTTCTCGAACAGGCGCGGATCATCCGGCGCTACGGCGCGGCAGTGGTCGTCATGGCCTTCGACGAGGACGGTCAGGCCGAAACCGCCGGGCACAAGTTCAGAATTTGCGAAAGATCCTATCGGCTTCTGACGGAAAAGGCCGGATTCAGTCCGGCCGATATCATCTTCGACCCCAATATCTTTGCCGTCGCAACCGGGATCGAAGAACACAATAATTACGCGGTCGCTTTCATCGAGGCGACGAAGATGATCAAGGAACGGCTGCCCTACGCCCATGTGTCGGGAGGATTGTCGAATATTTCCTTTTCGTTCCGCGGCAACAATCCGGTGCGCGAGGCGATGCATTCGGTGTTCCTTTATCATGCGATCCGGGCCGGTCTCGACATGGCGATTGTCAACGCCGGCCAGATCACCGTCTATGACGATATTCCGGAAGAGCTGCGCGAGCATGTCGAAGACGTGCTGCTCAATCGCCGTGACGATGCGACCGAGCGCCTGTTGGCGATCGCCGACAATTATCGCGGGTCCGGCGAAGCGCAAAAGAAGGCTGATCCGAAATGGCGCGAGGCGCCGGTTGAAGAGCGGCTGCGTCACGCGCTCGTCCACGGCATTACCGAATTCGTCGTTGACGACACGGAGGAATGCCGCCAGCGCGCCGAAAAACCCCTCGACGTGATCGAGGGGCCGCTGATGGAGGGCATGAACGTCGTTGGCGACCTGTTTGGCGCGGGCAAGATGTTTTTGCCACAAGTGGTAAAATCCGCGCGCGTGATGAAGGCCGCCGTCGCCCATCTTATCCCCTTCATGGAGGAAGAGAAAAAACGCAGCGGCGACACGAGCGCGAAAGGCCGGATCCTGATGGCGACCGTCAAGGGCGACGTCCACGATATCGGCAAGAACATCGTCGGCGTTGTCCTCCAGTGCAACAACTACGACGTGGTTGATCTCGGCGTCATGGTGCCGACGGAAGACATTCTGGAAAAGGCGCGCGAAGAAAAGGTCGACATTATCGGCCTGTCAGGTCTCATCACGCCCTCGCTCGACCGCATGGTCGACGTCGCCTCCGAAATGAAACGGGCTGGCTTCGACCTGCCGTTGCTGATCGGCGGGGCAACGACATCGAAGAAACACACCGCTCTGAAGATTGCGCCGGAATATGATCACGGAGTCCTTCACGTCGACGACGCTTCCAAGGCGGTTGGCGTTGTGTCCCGGCTCCTGTCCAGGACGGCGCGACCCGATCTGCTTGCAGAAGTTGCGGCCGATCAGGAAAAGATGCGTGGCAGCGGCTCGAAGGAAAAGGCCCGTCCGGTTATTTCCATCGCCCAGGCGCGCGCCAACAAATTCGATGGCGGTTTCGACAGCTATTCGCCACCGAAACCCAATGTCGCCGGTCTGCAGGTCTTCGACAATATTCCCGTCGACGACATTGCGCCCTTTATCGACTGGACGCCTTTCTTCCAGACCTGGGAGATGTCCGGCGGCTTCCCGGCCATTCTCGATGATCCGGACAAGGGCCCGGCCGCGCGCGATCTTTATGACAACGCGCAGGCGATGCTGAAGCGCGTCGGCAACTGGTTTCATCCGAAGGCTGTCATCGGTCTCTGGCCGGCCAATTCCGAGGGGGACGACATCACCGTGTGGGCGAGCGAAGCGCGCGACAGGCCGCAGGCCCGTTTCAGCATGCTGCGGCAGCAGGGTCGCAAATCGCGCGACCGTCCGAATCTCTGCCTGTCGGATTTCATCGCGCCCATAGGCGCGCCCGACTGGCTGGGCGGCTTTGCCGTGACCGCCGGACCGGAAGTCCACGAGATCGCCAATCGCTTCAAGGAAGAAGGAAACGACTACGATTCGATCATGGTTCAGGCGCTCGGCGATCGCCTCGCGGAGGCGCTGGCCGAAGCCATGCACGCCCGAGTGCGCAAGGAACTGTGGGGTTACGCGCCCGAGGAGACCATGTCCAACAACGAGCTGATATCCGAATCCTATCGCGGTATTCGGCCGGCGCCTGGCTATCCGGCGTGCCCGGATCATACCGGCAAGCGGGTGTTGTTCGACCTGCTGCAGGCGCCGAAGCATGTGGGCATCGAGCTTACGGAGTCTTGCGCCATGTGGCCGGCGGCCTCCGTCTCCGGTCTCTACTTTGCACATCCCGGATCGTCCTATTTCGGCGTTGGCCGGATTGGCGAAGATCAGGTCGAAGACTATGCGAGACGCAGGGGCGTCACGGTTACAGAAGCCGAGACCTGGCTGTCGCCGTCGCTCGCTTATGACGCAGGCGCCCGCGCCGCGGAACTGAAAAAGACGGCGTGAAAAGTCGCGTAACGGAGTGATCGTGAAGCGAATGAGGCCGATTTGTGCCATCAAATGCTTCCAATTGAGATCGGCACACTCTAATGTCCCGCCCGTTTGATAGGAGATTGTAGGGAATATGCGTTTCGAGGGTACTGACGCCTATGTCGCCGAGAAGGATCTGACCGTAGCCGTCAATGCGGCGATCACGCTGGAGCGGCCGCTGCTTGTCAAGGGCGAACCCGGAACCGGCAAGACCGAACTCGCGAAGCAGGTTGCGGCGGCGCTGGATCTGGACCTGCTGGAATGGCACGTCAAATCCACCACCAAGGCGCAGCAGGGTCTCTACGAATATGACGCCGTTTCCCGCCTGCGCGACAGCCAGCTCGGCGACGAGCGCTTCAATGACGTGCGCAATTACATTCGCCGCGGCAAGCTGTGGGAGGCGTTCACAGCCGAAAACCGCGTGGTGCTTTTGATCGACGAGATCGACAAGGCGGATATCGAGTTCCCGAACGATCTGCTTCAGGAACTCGACAAGATGGAGTTCTATGTCTACGAGACGGGCGAAACGGTGCGCGCGAAACAGAGGCCGATCGTCATTATTACGTCGAACAATGAGAAGGAATTGCCGGACGCCTTTCTGCGGCGTTGTTTCTTCCATTATATCAAATTCCCGGAAGCCGAGACGCTGATGCGGATCGTCGATGTCCACTATCCCGGCATCAAGCAGGATCTCGTGCGCGCGGCGCTCACACAGTTCTACGAGATTCGCGAGGTCACCGGCCTGAAGAAGAAGCCATCGACATCCGAAGCGCTGGACTGGATTCGCCTGCTGGTTTCCGACGACGTTTCGCCCGCCGATCTTCGGGGAAACGCTACGAATGCCTTGCCGAAACTGCACGGAGCGCTCCTCAAGAACGAACAGGACGTTCATCTGTTCGAGCGACTGGCTTTCATGGCGCGGAGAAACGGCGGCTAGCATAGCCGATTTGCCGCAAATCCGTTCCTGCTGATCGAGACGACCGATGCCTATCAAGATTCCCGACCTGTTGCCTGCGCGCCAGACCCTCGAAGCCGAGGGTGTGAGGGTGATGACCGAAACCGCCGCTATCCGCCAGGATATCCGGCCGCTGCAGATCGGCTTGCTCAATCTGATGCCCAACAAGATCCGCACCGAGTTGCAGATGGCGCGTCTCCTCGGCGCGACGCCGCTGCAGGTCGAGCTCAGCCTGGTGCGCATTGGCCAACATATGCCGAAGAATACGCCTGAAGAGCATCTGCTTGCTTTCTACAACACATGGGAGGAAGTGCGCGATCGCAAGTTCGACGGGTTTATCATCACAGGTGCGCCGATCGAACTGCTGGATTTCGAGGAGGTGTCGTACTGGCCGGAGATGGAGCAGATCTTCGATTGGACAGTCACCAATGTGCATTCGACGCTGAATGTCTGCTGGGGCGGAATGGCGGCGATCCATCACTTCCATCGCGTGCCGAAATACACGCTGTCGGAAAAGGCATTCGGTGTCTATCGACACCAGAACCTCAACCGCGCGTCGCCCTATCTCAACGGCTTTTCCGACGATTTTCAGATACCGGTTTCACGCTGGACCGAGATCCGGGAGGACGACATCGATCCGGCGCGCGGACTGGAAATTCTGATGAAGTCCGACGAGACAGGCGTCTGCATGATACACGAGCAGAAGCGCAACCGGCTTTATATTTTCAATCACATCGAATATGATTCCTTCTCGCTCAAGGAGGAATACGAGCGGGACGTGAGTCAGGGCAAGTCGATCCACATTCCGCACAATTATTTTCCCGCTGACGACCCGTCGCGGGAACCACTTAACCGTTGGCGCAGCCACGCCCATCTGCTGTTCGGAAACTGGATCAACACGATCTACCAGACCACCACCTTCGATATCGGGCAGATCGGCGAAAACAGGTAGTCGGCAGCATGTTCATACCGTTCTTCCTGGAACTCAAAGCTGCAAAGGTGCCGGTTTCCCTGCGCGAGTATCTGACGCTGCTGGAAGCCATGAAAGAACAGGTGGTCAATTTCGACGTCGAGGGTTTCTATTTCCTCGCGCGCGCCGCGTTGATCAAGGACGAACGCTATATCGACCGCTTCGATCGTGTATTCGCGCACGCCTTCAAGGGGCTCGAAGCGGTTTCCGGCGAGCCCGGGGCGCAAGCTGCCGAAATCCCCGAGGAATGGCTGCGCAAGCTTGCCGAGAAACATCTGACCGAGGAGGAAAAGGCGCTTGTCGAAAGTCTCGGCGGTTTCGACAAGCTCATGGAAACCCTTCGGAAGCGCTTGGAAGAACAGCAGGGTCGCCACCAGGGGGGCAACAAATGGATCGGGACCGCCGGAACGTCTCCCTTCGGCGCCTATGGCTACAATCCGGAAGGCGTTCGGATCGGCCAGAAGGAAAGCCGCAACCGGCGGGCCGTGAAAGTCTGGGACAAGCGCGAATTCAAGAATTTCGACGATTCGGTCGAACTCGGCACACGCAACATAAAGGTGGCGCTCAAGCGGCTGCGGCGCTGGGTGCGGCAAGGCGCCGACGAGGAGTTTGATCTTGGCGGCACGATCCGCTCCACCGCCGAGCATGGCTACCTTGATGTCAAGACGCGGCCGGAGCGACGCAACGCCATCAAGCTGCTGATGTTCTTTGACGTCGGCGGCTCGATGGACGGCCATATCAAGGTCGTGGAAGAATTGTTCTCGGCCGTGCGCGGCGAGTTCAAGCACATGGAATATTACTACTTTCACAATTGCCTCTACGAGGGCGTGTGGAAAGACAATCGCCGCAGACATCAGGAAGTCTTGCCGACATACGATGTGATCAGAACCTTCGGTTCGGACTATCGGGTGATATTTGTCGGCGACGCCTCGATGAGCCCTTACGAGATCGTCTATCCGGGCGGTTCCGTTGAGCACTGGAACGAGGAATCGGGTCAGGTCTGGCTCACGCGCATGCTCAATCATTTCCCGAAATCCGTGTGGATCAATCCGGTCATCGAAAAATACTGGCGTCATACCCATTCCATTGGTCTCATGCGCGAGTTATTTGCTGACCGCATGTATCCGCTGACCCTGGCAGGTCTGGAACGGGCGACGCGCGAGCTTTCACGCTGATTCATAAGTAAACCGGAACGCCGGTCGGCAGGCTGGAGGCGCAACCCATGCAGGAAATCTTCGGCCACGCGCCAAATGGCGAGACGGTTCACCGCTACACGCTTGGCGGCGGAGGACTGACGGCGAGGATCATCACATGGGGCGCGGCGGTTCAGGATTTGCGGCTAAGCGGGCATGCGCCCGCGCTGGTGCTCGGTTTCGAGCGTTTCGACGACTATCTTGCGCATTCTCCCTATTTCGGGGCAACGGTCGGCCGCTACGCCAATCGTATTGCGAAGGGCCAGATTCGCATCGACGGAACTCTCTACAAGCTCGATCGCAACGAGGCGCACAATCATCATCTGCACGGCGGATCGGAAGGAACGGGCCAACGCGTCTGGTCGGTCGCCGATTCAGGTCCGGATTTCATCCGGCTCGAGATCGAGGAGATGGATGGACATATGGGCTATCCCGGAAAATGTCGCATGGCCTGCACCTACAGGCTGCTGCCGGGCGGCGTTCTGTCGGTGATCCATGAGGCGCAATCCGACCGGCCCACGGTTTGCAACATGGCGCATCACAGCTATTTCAACCTGGATGGGCGGCCGGACATTCTGGACCACGAGATCAGGATAGACGCCGACCATTACATTCCAGTGGATCGCGACCAGATACCGATCGGCGATATTCTCGGCGTCATCGGATCACCGTTCGACCTGCGTCAGATGCGGTCGATTCGAAGTGACAAAGGCGGGGATCAAACGCTCTACGACCACAATTTCTGTCTTTCGGACGAACGGACGGACAAGCGCAGCGTGGCGTTGGTCAGGAGTCCGCACTCAGGCGTTTCGCTCGAGGTGAGGACCGGAGAGCCGGGCCTGCAGTTCTATTGCGGCTACAAGGTGAACACGCCTGTTCCGGGTCTCCACGGAGCGCCTTACGGCGCATTTTGCGGGCTTTGCCTGGAAACGCAGATCTGGCCGGACTCGCCCAATCATGACCAGTTCCCGAACGCGATCCTTGCACCGGGTGAAACACTTGTCCAGGAAACGGATTACGTCTTTTCACGCGCCTGAAACCGTACGCAATCGGTGTGTGGAATGCACGGATAACGATATGTAGTATTTTTAAGACATTGAAATTGTTTGATAATTACTAATTCTTGCCGACTGCTGTTCGGCTTTTGAACACGACCGTTCAGCGTGAAAACCCTGCCCGAGACAGATTCTGGCTTTGTTTCGGGAATTTGCGATTCTCGCGTTCGCGGACTCAAAATGGCGCGCAAGCGCGTTTGTTCGGCTAAGTGCTTTATAGCACAACCTCGGGTAAAAATCATCATTGCTGTTCTCCGACCAGCGAAAACGAGCCAGCGTGGTCGAGGCAAGGACCGGATCGTCTGAAGTGGTTGACCTGACGGCGATCCTGCGACACGGATAGTATTCCAAACGTGAGTTTTCTTTACACATGACCTCAATCCTGACTGTTGGCGTCGCGGTAATCGATTTCGTTTTCCGCGTCGATGAGATGCCGAAGGCCGGCGCAAAAACGCGGGCGCAGAATGCTGCGGTCGTCGGCGGCGGCTGCGCCGCCAATGCTGCGGCGGCGATCAGCCGGCTCGGCGGGAGCGCCCATCTGGCGGCGCGGGTCGGCCAGGATATGGTCGGCGACCTGATCGTTACGGGTTTGCGCGATGAAGGCGTCGATTGTTCGCTTGTACGGCGGTTCGAAAATGGCCGATCGTCCTATTCCTCAGTGGTCGTCGACCGTTCCGGCGAACGGATGATCGTCAATTACAGGGACGAGGCGCTTGATTTCAGCGCTGACTGGCTGGCCTCGTCGGATTTCCCGGACTTCGCCGTTGCGCTCGCGGATACGCGCTGGCCGGAGGGCGCGCGAGTCGCCATGGAAAAGGCCAGAGAGCGCGGCGCGCCTGGTATCCTGGACGCCGAGCCTCCGGTGCGCGAGGCGCAGGCGGCGTTGGGCGTCGCCTCGCATATCGCATTCGGGCAGAGAGGCCTGATGGACTTCACCGGAGAGAGCGATTTTGAAACGGCGCTGCGGGCAGCCGCGGCCGAGACGGGGGCCTGGGTCTGCGTGACGCTCGGAGACAAGGGGGTGACCTGGCTGGAAGGTAACGGCGTCGCGCATATGCCGTCCTTTGCCGTGCAGGCTGTCGACACGCTGGGCGCCGGAGACGTCTGGCACGGCGCTTTCGCACTGAAGATCGGCGAAGGAGCCGGTGAAAGGGAGGCGATCCGTTTCGCCAATGCGGTCGCCGCGCTCAAATGCACGCGCTTCGGAGGACGGGCAGGCGCGCCGAGCACCGCCGAAGTGGAGGCGTTCCTTGCAGAAAATTCCTGACGCCGACAGAGATTTATACCCAGCTTTGGCGCAATTCAGTTCAGCAGAATTTCGTTGATGACGCGCAGGGGCGGTTCTCCTTCGCCAACCTCTTTCTTCGGGATAACGATCAGCGCCTCCCCGGTCCTCGGCGTCACGCCTGTGAGGGCCTCGACATTAACGTCGTGTGTGACCATCACCTGGTTGCCTGGCCCGCGAAAGTCGCGAATGACGTCCAATACGCCGTCGATCTTCATGTCGACGTCGCTGTCGCCTTCCTGAATGAGATCAAGCGCCGGCAACGGCTCTACAGGAGGACTTCGAAACGCGTTGGCGGCAGTATCCAGCGCTCTGCACCAGCGGCTCGAATAGAGCCGGGAAATGGATATGGAACGGGTGGCGAACTTCACGCCCCAGCGGCGCGACTGCTGCCGTCCGCGGTCGGAAAGATTGCGTTGCGTTGAACAGTCGTCGAGCTCGAAATAGGGCGGATCGCCAATTCCCGGAGCGTCGGCGTTGGTCAACAGGATCGTATAGCCGCCGCCGGAAATCAGCGCCCACGCCGCCTCGGTCGCGCTTGCCGCATCCACACGCACCGCCATGAAGGCCGTAAAAACGGCGACCATGGCCCATCGTCTTGTCATTACGCGTTTCCTCAAACTTCGGGCGCCTGGATAGCTGATTTCGCCGAAGAAAACTCACCTTCCATGTTGACCGTTCTTGGTCTGCAGGGCAAGCCAATCCTTGGACATGGATGACCCAAGGCATCAGCGATGCAGCTCGAAACTGCCGTGCCCCGGCTCGCTCCGACGGGCAATCTGCTCTCCGGCTTCCCGGAGAGGTTGCCAGGGCAAAAGCCTTGTTTTTCGGTGGTTGCACACTGGAAATAGTGGTCTGCGTTGATCGTAAACCTTCCGTCTTGTTTCAAAAAAATCCAATGACAAGCAATCTTGCGCTCGTTTTGCGCATAATGTTCTGGTATTGTTCTCGCTATTTCAGATAATTTACAAAATATTTCTTCACATCTATGGTTGTGATGGATGTCACAGACCTGAAAGCAACCATCAGTTGCTATTGGCTGTATTGTAATGATGACGAGATATGCCCTTGCGGGGCGCTAGGCATGGAATGGGGAACGACCAGGTACTTCTGAGAATAAACCTCCTGGGACCATTGTCGATATCGGGCTTGGACGGCGGCGACTTTACACCGAGGGGCCGCAAGTCGAAGGCTCTTATCGCGATGCTTGCGGTTGCGCCTGATGGGCGGCGCGGCCGCAAATGGCTGCAGGGCCACCTGTGGAGCGACCGCCAGGAAAGCCAGGGATCCGCCAGTCTGCGCCAGAGTCTGCGTGAAATCCGCAAGAGTCTCGGAGAGTTTAGCGACGTGATTTCGGCGGACGCCACTGTCGTGTCTCTCGACCTTTCCCGTGTCAGTCTCGATATCGACCAGCTATCGTCAAGCGCCCGCGATCTGGCGGCGCAACCGGGTGAAATCAGGGATTTCCTTGAAGGCATGGACATCCGCGACGAGGAGTTCTCGAACTGGTTGCGGGAGCAGAGAGCCTATTGGAAGGACTATTTCGAGCGTTTGCGTCCGCAGGCGAGGGACCATGTTGACAGATCAGAAGCCACCGCAATCCGCAGACCGGAGCGCGCGCGCCTGGAGCTTTCGACAGAGCATTTTCCAGGGCCGGGGACTGACACTTATTCGACAACCCATTTTTCTCCATTGATGGGCGAACTGCTCGGTAGTCGCAATCAGTCAGGGGGGCGTGTGCGTCGGCAGGCGGTCGCGATTGCGCCATTGCTCAACAAGACAGGCGATCCAAAGCTTGAATACGCCGCGGACGGCGTCAGCGAGGATCTGCTTGAACGAATGGCGCGCCTGTGCTGGCTTCCCGTCATTGCGCGCAGTTCGACCTTCGGATTTCGGGCGGAGGATCGCGACCTGATCGCCATCGGGGATCAGGTCGACGCCCGATATGTGGTCGATGGCGATCTGTTTCTTCACGACAACATTTTTTCACTACGCATTCGACTGACCAACGCCGAATCGGGTCTTGCAATGTGGTCGCAGCGTTTCGAGATCGGACGATCCCATGCGGGCGAGGCGGTCGACGCGATGCTGTCGGAGATCGTCGGCACGATCGATTCGCGCATCGATGTCGCGGAACAGCGGCGTTCAACGGATCCGCGCTGGATCAACGGCGATTTCGACGATCACATCTGGCGCGGGCGCTGGTATATGCACAAGCTTACCCAGCAAGGCGCCCAGGTCGCCAAGCAGCATTTCGATGCGGCCATGGAAATCATACCGGACGCGTCGGAAGCTCTGATCCAGATGGCG
This sequence comes from Flavimaribacter sediminis, assembly GCF_019492055.1. Taxonomy (GTDB): domain Bacteria; phylum Pseudomonadota; class Alphaproteobacteria; order Rhizobiales; family Rhizobiaceae; genus Flavimaribacter; species Flavimaribacter sediminis. The sequence goes on from NZ_JAICBX010000007.1 coordinate 94,858, forward strand.
CTCTGGCATCTTTGGCGGATCTGGAACACGCGTGGAAGCTATGACGAGATCGACCATGTCAGGCTCATCGCCGAACGCGCCAAAATGTCCGACAGCACAGACGGCCGCGGTTTTACGCTGGTCGGCATCGCGGAAACCTGGATGGGTCAGCATGACGAAGCCATTCAGTCTCTGCGACGCGCCATCGAACTCAACCCCAGCCTGATGAAGGCGCACCAGCAGTTGGGCACGACGCTCTATCTGGCAGGCGATGCGCGATCGGCCATCGAGCCGCTCGACACCGCAATCAGGCTCAGTCCGAATGACCAGCACCTCTTCATACAACTTGGCGAGATGGCGATGGCGCAAATGTTGCGCGGGGATATGAACAAGGCGATCGACTACGCCAATCACGCGCTGTTGCATCGCCCGAACTACTGGTACGCGCATCTGGTCAGGATCTGCGCGAGCGAAGAACTCGGCGACCCGGACTTGATCAGTCGCGCCGTCAGCGCCTTTGCGACGACCGAGACGCGCCTGACCGAACGCCATTTTGAATGGGTTCCGTTCCGGGACAGGAAATGGATCCGGAAACTGCGCAATGCAGCCGAATCGGCAATTGACAGAGCCTATGTGATTCAAAGCCAGAGCCAGGGTGGGGCGAACAATGGGAAGGCAGACTAAATACTATGAAGGCGTTGATAGCGATGATTTGAACAGGCTTCGGGCCGAAGCCGAGCATTTCGATATGTCCGGCCGCGTTTCGGGTTATGTCTCGGCTCTGAAACGCAGCGGCCTTGGAAAGGCAATGCCGCTTATCCTGCGCGCCGCGCGCAATTACAGGCCGGTTTTCAATCTGTCCGGCGCGATTTTCGTGACCCGCGCCGCCGACGTAAAGGCGATCCTCGAAAATCACGAGGTATTCGAAGTTCCTTTCGGTCCTGAAATGAAGGCGCTCGCCGGAGGGGTGACTTTCGGGCTTGGGCTTGACGACGAGGAACATCACCGCCAGCGCGAATTGATGCAGAAAATCGCCGAACCCGGCGATATCGACAATGTGCTGGAGAATGTGCGGCGCAGCACGAAAGGTCTGATTTCGGACAGCAACGGCCGGATCGACCTCATGAAGGGCTACATTACGCCGCTTCTGACCGAAGCCTGCCTGACCTATTTCGGCCTCGACTGCGACGATCCGGAGGCTTTCGCAGAATGGGGCGTTGCGATCAGTGACACGCTGTTCGCCGATCCAGGCGGAACCCGATTGGAAGACCGCAAACTCGCCTTTGCGGGCGCCAAGCGATTGAACTCGGTGATTGACTGGTCGATTGCGAAAATGGAGCGTTCGCCTGATCCCGCGACTTTGCTCGGGCGCATGATCCGCATGCGCCATTCGAACGAAACCCTGAGCGACGGAACCGTTCTGTCGGAGTTCATTACCGACGCCCGTATCCGCGCGATCCTCGTCGGCATGGTCAGCGGAACGGTTCCGACGACGACGCTGGCCGCCGGACACGCCTTCGAAGCGCTGCTCGGCCAGCGCGGCGGACTGAAAATGCTGCATGAGGCCGCCTCGGCGGATAATCGCGACCGCGTCCGGGACATCGTGCTGGAAGCAGCGCGGCTCAAGCCCGCAGGATTTCCCGGGCATTTTCGCTACGTCAATCGCGATTTCACGCTGACTGGCGAAGGGACGACCGGACACAGTTTCAAGAAGGGCGACACCGTGATGGTGTGCACCATGTCGGCCCTGTCGGATCCGGCGTTCACCGACCACCCGTACGCATTCAGACCGGGCCGGATCGTCGATCCCGCCTTCATGTTCGGACACGGACACCACGCCTGCCTTGGCCGTCACCTCGCGACCGAGATCATGACGGAAGCCTTTCTGCAGCTTTTCCGGCAGGACAACATAAGGCCGAAATCGCGTTGGCGGATGATGCGGGCGATGGGTCCGTTTCCCTACAGCTATCCAATGCTCTTCGATCCGAAGTCGGCTCCTGACGGGCAATCGATGATGACGATCGCCGTGCCTCTCGAGGCTGAACAGGCGCCGGAAGTGGCGGCCAGACTGCGCGAGGATCTTGGCAATCCGGCGAAGGGAGAGATTCGCCTGGCGCTCGACAAGACCGGCGTCGTCCATACAGCCAGCATGACTGTCGTAGAGCTTTTGTCCGGTGAAGAACGCAAATCGACCCTGTTGATCGAACTGAACGCCGACGGAAATCAGGAGACGATCCTGAAGTCCGTGGAGAAATGGGCGGGAGACGCTCTTGCGCCGGTTCTCCGGCTGGCGGGCATGCCGGCCGGGGCCAGCCTCTCGACCTGGCTCGCTCCTCATGTTGTCGATCTCAAGACCCGGCCCTGGGGCATGATGGGGCTAAACTTCAATGGCGTCGGGGAATTCTCGGTCCGGCAGATCGAGGAAGAAGGCAAGCTTTACGCCCTTGCGCAGGACATTATCGAACATACCGAACCGGATCCCCGGGAAAACGGGAACTATGCTCAGCAGACGCTTGGTCTCGTGCGGGCCTATCTGCGTCAGGATCACCGGCTTGTAGACGAGGCCGACCGATTGGAAAAAGACGGCGACGCAGATGCGGCGGCGCGCATGCGCGAGTGGCTCGAACGCGGAGAGGACCTTGGCCATCTGCTGTTTCGTCCCGCAGGACGCAAAGTGCTGCTGGCCGGAAAGCACGATCGCACGGCGCTGGACGCGCTGAAAGCCTGGCTGCTGTCGCGGCGCGCCCTGATATCCTACTTTGTAATGGCGATTGTTCTGGTGCTGCTGTGGCGAATGATCGGTTTTGGATGGCTTCTGGTGCTGCTTGTCGGCGTTTCGGCTGTCATCCTCGGCGCGGTCCAGTTCTTCCTGCGCAAGGAAGCTCGCGACGCCGTTGATGAATCCAATCCCGACCACGACGCCTTGCGCGCAATCGAAAGCCGCGAAAACGATCCACGATACCGGCAGAACCACATAACGGCCGTCAACGAACTGAAAAAGGGATGGCTGCGCAAGCTGGCGCTCGCCGGTGGATTTTACGCCATTGCGCTGGAAGTGCGCCACTGGTTCAGGCCCGGCTATGTGGTCGACATCGGCACTATCCGCCACGCCAAATGGTTCCGTCTTGCAGGCACCGAAAACCTGGTCTTTCAGGCGAATTATGACGGAAGCTGGGAAAGCTATCTGGAAGACTTCTCCAACAAGGCCTATCAGGGGCAGAACGCCGTGTGGAGCAATTGCGCCGGGTATCCGCGCACGCGCGGGCTTATGCAGAAAGGCGCCTATGACGGCGACCGGTTCAAGATCTGGGTGCGCGGCAAACAGGTCGAAACGCAGTTCTGGTATTGCCGTTTCGGGGAACTCACAAACGACAATATCCGCATCAACGCGCTGGTTCGCGACGGTCTGGCCAGATCGCGAACAAATTCCGGCGCGCGCGCCTGGCTGAGCTATTTCGGTTCCATGCCGCACCCGGTGACGGCGATCGAGACGGACGAGGTTCAGTCCTTCCTGTTTCACGGTTTCAAGGAGCTCGACTGGTCGAGCTGTCTCGCGCTCCATTTCAGCGACGATCCCGACCATCGCACGGCCCTCAAGGCTTTTGTGTCGAAACTGATCGGGCGACCGCAGGACGGCGTCGACGACTACCGGGAGCCCCTGATCGCCTTTGGCGACGTCAAACATCCGGATCGCGCCTGTTCCTTCGCGTTGTCGCGAAGCGGTCTCGCAAAACTCGGCATGCCGGGCTTTGAAGGCCAGCAGGGTCTTGCGAGTTTCCCGCAGGCCTATCTGTCAGGGATGGGTCGTCGCGGCCGGATTCTCGGAGACAGCGGCCGCAACGGGAACGGCAACTGGCTCTGGGCCGACAGTTGGGATGAAGGCGCCGGCGACCGGCTCACAACCGATGCTGTGCTCTTCGTCATGGGGCGCACGCGCAAACAGCACGAGGCGCTCTTGCGTGAAGTGGAGAGGTTGTTGGGCGAGGCGATCGACGTCGTACATCGGGTCGATTGCGCTTTCGCCAAGAATTCCAAGACCGGCAAGCCAGACAAGTCAATCGAGCATTTCGGTTTTCGCGACGGTATTTCGCAGCCGGTGATGCGTGGCACGCAACGTCATACCCTGGGCGCCAGCGATGCGAACACCGTCAATCCGGGCGAGTTCATTCTTGGATACCAGGACAACAAGGAGCTGTTCGCGCCGTCGCCGTATTTGCTTGAATACAACGATCCGGCCCAGGAGCTGCCTTTGCCCGCCGACAAGCTGCCGGAACGCTTCGCCGATTTCTCCGATCGACGCAGCGACAAACGCGATCTCGGGCGCAACGGGAGCTTCCTCGTCATACGCCAACTGCAGCAGGATGTGGAGGGTTTTTGGGAGAACGCCAGGGTCAAGGCTGAAAAGGTCGCGGAGGAAAGACCTGATCTGGCGGGCGAAGCCAATGCTGACTGGGTCGCCGCCAAGATCATCGGCCGCTGGAAAAGCGGCGCGCCGCTGGTTCGGGAGCCGAAGAGCACGGACGCCGTATCGGACGAGAATGATTTCCTTTACGGCCGGGATGACGCACAAGGACTGCGCTGTCCGCATGGAGCCCACATCCGTCGCTCCAATCCCCGCGAATCCTTCAATCCCGACTCACAGGCCGCGCTCGACATTGCCAACCGGCACCGGATCCTGCGTCGCGGCCGGCCTTATAGTCGTGACGAGGGCGGCGAGGACGAGGAAAAAGGTCTGCTGTTTTGCTGCTTCAACGCAAATATCGAGCGCCAGTTCGAGTTTGTGCAGCAGAGCTGGGTCAATGCGCCGACGTTTCATGGTCTGCGCCGGGAACCCGATCCCCTGATGGATCCGGCCGGAAAGGGCAGTTTTACCATTCCCACATCGAACGGCCCGGTCCAGCTCAACGACATGCAGACCTATGTCACCATGAAAGGGGGCGGATATTTTTTCATGCCGGGCCGCGCTACGCTGCGCTATCTCGGCATTTGATGGCGACGACATTGTCGAAGGCGGAAATTTCTGCAAGATATCAGATGTTTCACAATCTCTTCCGGCAAGGTTCGTCGCATGATGTCCGAAAGAAGTTTCCTCGAGTCGCTGTTCCACGTTGCTGTCGAGGCGGCGCTTCCTGATCGCTGCATAGACGCTTTCCTGCCGGAAAAGCCGAAGGGGCGGACGATCGTGATCGGGGCGGGCAAAGGGGCGGCTCAGTTGGCTGCAGCCTTTGAGGAACGATGGGACGGACCGATTTCGGGCGCTGTCGTCACGCGTTATGGCTATGCCGCGCCGTGCAAATCGATCGACGTGATCGAGGCGGCGCATCCGGTTCCCGACGAAGCGGGTCTGAAGGGCGCGGCGCGGCTTTTCGAATGCGTCGAGGGTTTGACGGAAGACGATCTGGTGGTCGCGCTGATTTGCGGCGGCGGTTCGGCGTTGCTTCCGTCCCCGCCCGGCGACCTGGCGCTCGCCGACGAGATTGCGCTGAACCAGGAGCTTCTGAAGTCCGGCGCGCCGATTTCCGTGATGAACTGCATCCGCAAGCATGTTTCCGGCATCAAGGGCGGCCGGCTGGCGCTTGCCGCGTCGCCCGCCAGGGTCGTGTCTCTTATCGTTTCCGACATCCCAGGCGACGTTGCGTCCTACGTGGCGTCGGGTCCGACAATTCCGGGCGAAGGAACGCTCGAAGAGGCGCGGGCATATATCGAGGCCTACGAAATCGATCTGCCGAAGGCTGTTCAACGCCATCTGTCAGGCGACGCCGCGCGCGCGCCGGATGCGGACGATCCGCGTTTCGAGGGAAACGAGACCCATATCATAGCCTCGGCGCAAATCTCGCTGGAAGCGGCCGCCAGGGCGGCGCGCGAAAGGGGCTTCGACGCCTTCATCCTGTCTGACGCAATGGAGGGCGAATCGCGCGAGGTCGCCCACGTACATTCGGCGATCGCCAAGCAGGTGCTCATTCGAAACCAGCCCTTCTCCAAGCCCGTCGTCATCCTGTCGGGAGGCGAGACCAGCGTGTCCCTGAAAAACAAGGGCCGCGGAGGACGCAATGGAGAGTTTTTATTGTCTTTTGCGCTCGATATCGATGGCGAGGCGTCGATCTATGCGCTGGCGGCCGACACCGACGGAATCGACGGGAGCGAAGACAATGCAGGCGCCTATGCCGACGGCGATACGGTTGCAACCATTCGCAAGGCTGGCGGCGACCCGGCCTGGCTGCTTCGGCATAATGACTGCTGGGCGGCGTTCGACATGGCCGGCACGCTCTTCGTTCCGGGCCCAACCGGCACCAACGTAAACGATTTCCGGGCTATACTCGTCAAATGATTTGCGGTTGATGGAAAATTGTTAAGCAACCGCCAAAAACAGCGGTTCCATTATACTGCAATGCCGATAAACTGTGCCAAGTCTTGGTTGGAAAAGTGACGTTTTTATGCAGGAAATCGGGGGAGCGGATATTGTATTTATCAGATCCGGTCTGTGCTCCTGTTCCCGCAATTGACATATAAATGATCTGTGAGGGGAATTAATGACGATCGACATAGATATCAAGCCGACCGTGAGTGAGCTTGTGCAGAAGTTCAAGGATCCGGCGCTGAGGGTCGTCAACCAGCAGGCCAACGCCGAGACGATTTCGCGGATGAAGCGCTCCAGCCCGGTGGTGGTCGGCGTCGGAAAAGCCAAGGATCACATTCCCGGAATGCGGGAGAACCTCATACTCCATGCTGGACCGCCCAATAGTTGGGACAAGGCCTCCGGCGCCATGAAGGGCGCCATCATCGGCGGCATGCTGTTCGAAGGCCTCGCCAAGAGCAAAGACGAAGCTGTCGCCCTGATGGAAAAAGGCGAAGTGAATCTGGAGCCGTGTCACGACCACGACGCGGTCGGGCCGATGGCCGGCGTCACCACCTGGTCCATGCCGGTCTATATCATCGAAGACCAGGTCTCCGGTCAGAGAACCTATTCCAATATCAGCGATGATCTCGGCGACTTCATGGGCGCTTCGGTGCGTTTCGGCGTGTATGAAAAGCCGGCTATCGATCATCTCCATTGGGTGGCGGATACGTTCGGTCCGATCCTCAACGATGTCATCCAACATGTGGGTCCGATCGATCTGCTGCCGATCATCGGCAAGGGACTGTTGCTCGGTGACGACTGTCACGTCGCCATGACTGCAACAACGCCGATGTTTCTGCGGGTTCTGATGCCGGGCCTGATCAGAACCTGCAAGGATCAGGACACGCTGCTCAAGATTACCGAATTGATCTACTGCGACGAACTGTTCACACTGAATCCGATCATGGCTACCTGCAAGGCGATCAGCATTGCTGGCAGCAATGTCGCCCACAGCAGCATTGTCACCGTCATGGCCCGCAACGGAACCGAATTCGGAATCAAGGTGTCGGGGTTGGGAGATCGGTGGTTTACCGGACTCGCCGAGATCGGACGGGGTTTCCTCATGCCGGGATTGTCGCCGGCCGATGTCGGAAGGGATATGGGCGACAGCGCCATAACCGAAACCATGGGTCTGGGCGGAACGGCGAGATCGATCGCCGGCGGATTCAAGGACGCGACCGGCACGACGACGCAGCTCTACGGCGTAACGGAATCGGAAAGCGACTTTTTCCGCATACCCGCGCTGGAAAACCGTGGTTCGCCGATGGGCTTCGACGTCCTGAAGGTCATCGAGAAAAAGATTCGTCCCGCGGTGAATTCCGGTCTGGCGAACAGGCAGATGAACCGACCGGCCGCCGGAGTCGGGTATCTGCATCCGCCTATGGAGGCTTTCATCAGCGCGGCGATCGCGCTTGGCGAAGCCGAAGCATGACACATGAACATTCCGGTTCTCGATGATTCCTGCCGGGCGGCGGACCTTGAAACGGCCGGTTGACATGATTTTCCCGCCGATTGCGGCGGGGACGGTTCCGTACTGGCGGTTACCGTTGCGGAGCTGTTCGCAGCTATGCTTCCAGACAAATGAACTGACCGGGCTGTTCTTCCTTGCCGCAGTTCTGGTCTCATCTCCCATTTCCGCGGTCTATCTGCTTGTGGCGGCAATCATCGCGCCGGCGGGTCGCTGGGTAATCGGCGACCGGGACCATGCCGAAGACACCGGTCTGCCCGGGCTCAATCCCTCGCTGATCGCGGTTTCGCTGCCTTCGTTCTACGAGACGGGATGGACGAATTTCGGCATGTGGGGCGTTTTGCTGGCGTGCATCGTGGCTGCTGTCGCCCTGGTCAAACTGTTCCTCTATTTCCTGCCGTTTCCTTTTTTCATCCTGCCCTTTCTTATCATTTTCTGGGTTCTGGCCGCTCTTGCTCCGCACGTAGACGTGCTGCAGCCGCTGGCCTTTCCAGTTCTGCAGGTCGCCGATTTCAATCCGATGCTCGCTGTGCTGATGGGCCTTGGGCAGGCTGTGTATTCTCCAACGATCCTGTCGGGGGTTCTGTTCATAGTCGGCATGCTGGTGAGCAACTGGCGGCACGCCGTGGTCGCCGCATCAGGCGCCATCGTTGGCACCATGGTGTCCTATTACTACGGGGACGTGGATCCCGGGAGCGTCAATCTGGGTCTTTACGGCTTCAACGGGGTGCTTGCCGCCGTTGCAGCCTATGTGACTTGCGGGGAGAAGTTGAGGCTCGCCGTGCTGGGCGCCATTCTTGCAACCATGCTGATCCCGGCGGTCGGGGATCTCGGCCTGCAGTCACTGGCCGCGCCATTCCTCATCACCATCTGGCTGATGTTGGTCCTCGGATGGGTCGAAGACAAATGGTTCGGTCCTTCCGAAGAGGAAGCGTAACGAAACATTCCGCCGCTATTCGGCGCCGATTCTTTCGATGCGTCCGATCAGGTTGCCCGCAGTTCTCAGCGAAGCGCCGCAGGACAGCACCATTTGCGGAAGGATCATCCACTCAAGAGACCATGCCGCCCCGGATCGTTCATTCTCATGAATCAAAGCCTGGTGCATTCCGCCGGTCTGCGCAGCATTGTAGCGGGCGAGCGTCACAAGCAGTTCGGCGGAGACCGGGTTCTGTTTGTGCGGCATGGCGGATGATCCGCCTCCGCCGCTGATTGCTATCTCTGAAACCTCGTTCTGCGCCATGAGCGAAATGTCCTGACCGATTTTGCCCAGCGCGCCGGTCACTTCGCTGAGCCAGCCGGCAAGCGCCGCCAGCGCTCCGCGCTGCGTGTGCCAATTGACGGATGGCGCCAGGTCGAGCTCGACGGCGAGCGCTTCGCTGATGTCCTTTCCGTTTTCGCCCAGCTTGTCGAGTGTGCCGACAGCGCCTCCAAACTGGAGGCGCAGCAGTCGCGGGCGCAATGCTTCGAGCGCCACGGCTGCGTCCTGCAATGGCCGCGTCCAGTTGCGAATCTTGTCGCCGACCGTGATCGGAAGAGCGGTCTGCATGCGTGTGTGGCCGTTTAACTTCTGCGAACCCGAGGCGCCTGCAAGGCGGGTCAGGCCAGCCGTCACTTGCGCGATTTCATGCTCGATCTGTTCGAGCGCCGGCTTCAGGCGCAGGATGAGGGACGTATCGATGACATCCTGGCTTGTCGCGCCGAAATGGACGTGTTGCGCATTAGGCTCGCCGACGGCCTTGCGCAACTGCCGCACCAGTTCGGGGACGCATACGCCGTCGCGCCGTGTGGCTTCGCTGAGCGCGTCCAGATCGGGCGAGAATGCGTCGGCGGCCGCTTCTATCGCCCGCGCGGCGCCTTGCGGTATGACGCCGGCGTTCTGCTGCACCCTTGCAAGCGCCGTCTCGAAACGCAGCATGGCGTTGATTTCAGCCTGCAGCTCGAAACAGCGGGCGACCTGGCCCGGATCGAACAGCTTGCCGAGGATAGGATTGTCAAAGACTGTGGCGGACATGGCGGAGCCTGGAAATCATCCGGCGCTCTCTTCCCTGCGCTTGACCTCGTCCACGAAAGCCTTGATGGCTTCCGCGAGCACGATGGGCTGCTCTATGCAAGGCAGATGGCCGGCATTGGGGATCGGCTGGTACATGGCGTCGGGAATAAGCTTCGCCATCGCGCCTACGAGATCCGGCGGCGTGGAGCCGTCCTCTTCCCCCACGATGCATATCGTCGGCACACTGATTTTTTCCGCTTCGGCCGTCAGGTCAGCGTCGCGCAGGGCTGCGCAGGTTCCGACGTAACCCTCTTGCGGCGTCCGGACGAGCATATTTCGATAGCCGGCGAACTCATCGGTCTGTTCCTCGCGAAACTTCCGGGTGAACCAGCGTTCGAGAATGGCGTCGGAGATCGACGCTATGCCGGCTTTTTCGATCGCTTCAATGCGGCCGTTCCACAGGTCGGCATTGCCGATTTTCGGCGCCGTGTCGCAAAGGATGAGAGCCCGCACGAGATCGGGACGCCTGGCGTACAAACCCTGCGCGATCACGCCGCCGACGGAGAGGCCGCAAATGAAGGCGTTGGTGACGCCGAGCAGATCAAGCAGTCCCTTAAGGTCGCCGACATGATCGTCGATGGAATAAGGCGACTGGACGACATCGGACAGTCCGTGCCCACGCTTGTCATAGGCGACAATCGCAAATTCGCCCGCCATGCGCATGATCACGTCGCGCCAGATGCGAAAATCCGTTCCGAGACTGTTGGAAAACACAATGACGGGACGGCCTTCCGGCGCTCCTATCAGCTGGAAGTGTATCGTGACGCCATTTATTCGGGCAAATTGCATGGATCCCCTTCCCAAAATGCGCGGCGACCGCCCAGGGTCCCGGACCGCGTCATGCCTCTCCTGCATGAAAGCAGATCAAAACAGGAAGGTAAATTGATAAATCTTCCGTCCACTCATGGCAGATCCGCTATCGCTCGCGGGCGTTACGTTACCGCCGACCGGACCTGGAAGCGGTCGTCCCGCCAGGCATTGCTTTGAAGTATGTCGGAGAGCGTCGCCACGGCGTCGAAAACATCCACAAACCCGATATAGAGCGGGGCAAAGCCGAAGCGCATAATGTCCGGCGCGCGGAAATCGCCGACGACGTCGCGTGAAATCAGCGCCTGCATGACGGCGTAGGCGTTTTCGTGCCGGAAAGAAACCTGGCTGCCGCGTCGGGCCGAATCGCGGGGGCTCGCCAGTTCAAGTCCGAATCCGGCGCATTCCTGCTCGACCAGCGCGATGAAATATTCACAAAGTTCAACCGATTTTGCCCGTATGGCGGCGATATCGACGCGATCCCAGATTGCGAGCGCGGGTTCGAGCGCCGTCATGGAAAGCACCGGCGGCGTTCCGGTGAGAAAGCGATGAATGGTTTTGGCCGGCTCAAAGGACGGGTCGAAGGCGAAAGGTCGGCTATGGCCGAACCATCCGGACAAGGGTTGTTCGGCGACGGTTTGCAGCCGTGGCGCGACATACACGAATGCCGGGGCTCCGGGGCCGCCATTGAGATATTTGTAGGTGCAGCCAACGGCGAAGTCTGCATCTGCTCCGGCAAGATCGACAGGGAGAGCGCCGGTCGAATGGGCCAGATCCCAGACGACGAGCGCGCCTGCCTCATGCGCCATTCTTGTGATGTCCGCCATGTCGTGCACGCGCCCGGTGCGGTAATTGACGTGGGTGAGCATGACGACGGCCACGCTGTCGTCGATGGCTTGCGCAACGTCTTCCGGCCTGTCGATGAGCCGCAGTTCGTGTCCCTTGCCGGCGAATGCGCTGAGCCCCTCGACCATGTAGAGATCGGTCGGAAAATTGCTGCGCTCGGAGACGATGACCTTGCGACCGGGATTCAGGCGGATCGCCGCCGCCAGCACCTTGAACAGGTTGATCGAGGTGGAATCCGTCACCACAACGTCATTGGCGTCGGCGCCGATCAACGGCGCGATCCTGGCGCCGAGACGCAAAGGCATGTCGTACCAGCCGGCGGTGTTCCAGGAGGCGATGAGGTCATTGGCCCACTCATCTTCGATGCAGGCCTGCATCCGCTCGCGCACCGAAACGTGCATGGGGCCGAGCGAGTTGCCGTCGAGATAAATCAGACCCGGCCTCAGAACGAACTCATCACGAAATTCGCCAAGCGGATCACAGCTGTCACGCTCCTCAGCATTGTCGCGATTGATCTGCATTAGAGCTCGCCTCCGGTCGCCGTTTGAATATTTCAAGTATAAAATAAATTTGCAGCCTTGTGCAATCGAAACCACCCTTTTCGTTGACCTCGCGCCGCACATCTGATTTCAGAAGTGTTCTGCGATTGAACGCCGTATCTGAAACAATGACGCGAATAAACACCGCCGCCCAACGCCGGGTTTCCATCTTCGGATCGACAGGCTCGATCGGATGCAGCACGCTCGATGTCATTTCGCATCTGGGTGGACGCGAAGACCTCCCGGTTGTTGCGCTTACCGGCATGGATAACATCCCCCTGATTGCGAAACAGGCGCGCGCCTATGGCGCAGAACTGGCGGTCACGGCCGATGAAAACCGCTATCAGGACCTGAAAAACGCTCTCTCAGGGTCCGGAGTGGAAGTGGCTGCGGGCGCATCGGGACTGCTCGAGGCGGCGGAACGCGAGGTCGATTGCGTCATGGCGGGCATAGTGGGCATGGCGGGGCTTGCGCCGACGCTGGCCGCGGCGGCGCGGGGCGCGGACATAGCGCTCGCAAACAAGGAATGTCTGGTCGCGGCGGGCGACCTGTTCAAGGCGCATATCCGGCAAGGCGGCGGACGGCTGCTTCCTGTCGACAGCGAGCATAACGCGATCTTCCAGGTATTCGATCACGCCAACCCGGAAACCATTGAACGGGTCATACTGACCGCGTCCGGCGGACCGTTCCGCAACAGGAGCCTGCACGACATGGCCGGCGTGACGCCCGAGCAGGCCAGCTCACACCCCAACTGGTCGATGGGCATGAAGATATCCATCGACAGCGCTTCCATGTTCAACAAAGCGCTGGAGATGATCGAGGCGATGCATCTGTTTTCGCTCAAGCCGGAGCAGATCGAGGTCGTTATCCACCCCCAGTCGATCATCCATTCGATGGTCGGATACCGGGACGGGTCGGTGCTTGCGCAACTCGGCATGCCCGACATGCGCACAGCAATCGGTTATGCGCTCACCTATCCGACGCGTTCCGATCTGCCGGTCGAGCGACTGGATTTCAGCAGGCTTTCGCGGCTCGATTTCGAGCCGCCGGACGAAATCCGCTTTCCAGCGCTGGGTCTGGCGCGCAGGGCGATGGAGGATGGCGGCGCGTCCGGCGCGATCCTCAACGGAGCAAAGGAAGTCGCCCTGGAAGGGTTCATCACCGGCAAGATCGGATTTCTCGATATGGCGGAAATCGTGGACAGCGTCATGGAGCGGCTATCGTCTTCCGATCCCTTGCGCGATATCGAGGACGTCTACGAGGCCGACCAGGCGGCGCGGGAAGCAGCCCGCGGGTACATTGGAGAAATGGGCCCGATTTCCTGACCGGACGGTTCCAGCTTACGCCCGTGAAGGGGAGCCGTTCATCGCCTGTTCAGGTTCAGCGAATTATGCATGGCGAGGTCTTGGACAGGAATTGCGCGGGACGGTCCGGATCGACGATCAGAGCCGGCAAAAATTGTCCCCAAGGTAGTGCAAACACTCGAAAATTATGTATTGTACGGTCGGCTCTTCCTCGATGGGAAGTTAAACGGAGGCTTTGACATGAAGAAATTGTTGGCTCTGGCGCTGGTGGCTGCATTCGTCGCCGGGTGTACGCCGACCGAACAGGGCGCGGCTATCGGAGCAGGTACAGGCGCGGCCGTTGGCGCAATCGCGACGGGCACCGTCGGTGGAACGCTTGCTGGCGCAGCCATAGGCGGCGTGGCGGGCGCAGTGATCGGGCGCGTGTCCGAGGGCTCCAACCGGTGCTACTATCGCGACAGATATGGCCGTCGCTATGTCGACGCGTGCCCGCGGGGCTACTGATCGACCGGGTAAGACGCCTTACCGCTATTGAATCCTGAAGCCGGCGACCGAAAGGTCGCCGGTTTTGTTTGTATCGCGCAATTCGCGTCCTAGGCCTCCTCGAAAGCCTCAAGTCCGGCGTTGAGTTGATCGAACAGCTCCGGTCCGAGCGTTTCTCTCAGCCGCCTCTCGAAATCGAGGGCGAGCTGCGCCAGGGCGCGGTAGTTTTTCTGCCCGAGCGCGGTCAGCGTAAGGTGTTCGACCCTTCTGTCTTCGCTGTCGGTTTGCCGTTTCAGCCAACGTCTGTCTTCAAGAGCCTGCACGGCGCGGCTGACTTTCGTTTTGTGCATGGCCGAATGCCGCCCGATATCGGTTGCAGTCAGGCAGCCATATTGTCCGAGCGTTGCAAGCGCCCGCCACTCCGGACGCGTCAATCCGCTGTGCCGCCGATATATGGCGGCAAAGCGCCGGCTCACTGTTTCAGCGGCGCGATTCAGCCGGTAGGGCATGAAGTGTTCGAGGGAGAGAAGCGGATCGGACGCGCCTGCCACGGCAAACTCCGTTGATAGTTACAAAATGGATTGTTACGTTTGCAACAAATATACCAATAACCGTAGTGAGGGAAATCATGCACGCCGCCTACATGCCCGGATTCGGCAATGATTTTGAGACCGAATCCCTGCCCAACGCCCTGCCGCAAGGCCAGAACAGCCCGCAGAAATGCAATTACGGGCTCTACGCCGAACAGCTTTCCGGTTCGCCCTTTACCGCGCCGCGCGGCACGAACGAGCGATCATGGCTCTACCGAATCAGGCCGAGCGTGCGGCATACGAGCCGGTTTTCATCGGTCGAACTTCCCCACTGGAAAACCGCGCCACACATGACGCACGGCCATCTGACCATCGGACAGCTTCGGTGGGACCCGGTTCCCATGCCGAATGAAAAGACGACCTTCATAGAAGGCGTGCGCACCATGACGACGGCGGGCGACGTGCATACGCAGGTAGGCATGGCGACCCATATCTATGTCTGCAACACGCCGATGGTCGATGATTATTTCTTCAACGCAGACGCCGAACTCCTGATCGTTCCGCAGATCGGCCGCCTCCGGGTCTTCACCGAAATGGGCAAGATCGACCTCGAGCCGCTCGAAATCTGCATCATACCGCGCGGCATGATCTTTCAGGCAAGTCCCGTTGGAGAACAGGCGCGCGGCTACATCTGCGAAAATTACGGCGCCAAGTTCACTCTTCCGGATCGTGGTCCGATCGGCGCAAATTGCCTTGCCAATCCGCGTGACTTCAAGACCCCGGTCGCCGCCTGGGAGGACAAGGAAACCGATTGCCGGGTTCAAGTGAAATGGTGCGGTCGCTTCTACGTCACGGAGATCGGTCATTCGCCGCTCGACGTCATCGCCTGGCACGGAAACTACGCGCCCTATAAATATGACCTGAGAACCTATTCACCCGTGGGAGCCATTCTCTTTGACCATCCGGACCCGTCCATCTTCACGGTGCTGACTGCGCCGAGCGGGGAAGAAGGAACCGCCAATATCGATTTCGTCATCTTCCCGCCGCGCTGGATGGTGGCTGAACACACCTTCCGTCCGCCCTGGTATCACCGCAACATCATGTCGGAATTCATGGGTCTCATCCAGGGTCAGTACGACGCCAAGGAAGAGGGCTTCGTGCCGGGCGGCATGAGCCTGCACAACATGATGCTGCCGCATGGACCCGACGCGATGGGTTTCGACAAGGCGTCGAATTCGAATCTGGGTCCAGCTAGGCTCGAGGACACAATGGCGTTCATGTTCGAGACGCGTTTTCCTCAGCATGTGACACAATACGGCATGGATCTGGATACGTTACAGGACGACTATATAGATTGCTGGAAAGATCTGGAAAAACACTTCGACGGAACGATCGAAGGCAATTGGGGGAAATAGCATGAAACTCGCCACCTTGCGCGACGGCTCGCGTGACGGACAACTGGTTGTCGTCTCGCGGGATCTGACGCAATGCACTGTCGTCAATCACATCGCAGCAACGCTTCAGGACGCGCTTGACGACTGGTCGGCGCTTGCGCCGCGACTGGCCAGAGCCGCGGAAGCGCTGGAATCCGGTTCGCAGCCGACGCAGCGCTTTCACGAAAGCGAGGCGCTTTCGCCGCTGCCGCGCGCCTATCAGTGGGCTGACGGATCGGCCTATGTGAACCACGTCGAGCTGGTGCGAAAGGCGCGCAACGCCGAGATGCCGGCCAGCTTCTGGACGGATCCGTTGATGTATCAGGGTGGCTCCGACGCGTTCCTTGCGCCGCGCGACGCCATCCTCATGGAAGACGACGCCTGGGGCATCGATATGGAGGGCGAGGTCGCCGTCATCGTCGACGATACGCCCATGGGCGCAAGCGTTGATGAGGCGCGGGACAGGATCCGGCTGGTCATGCTGGTCAATGACGTGTCCTTGAGAAATCTCATTCCGGCAGAGCTTGGCAAGGGGTTCGGCTTCTTCCAGAGCAAGCCGTCTTCCGCGTTTTCGCCGGTCGCCGTCACGCCGGATGAACTTGGCGATGCGTGGGACGGCGGAAAGCTGCATCGACCATTGCTTGTCGAGTATAACGACAAACCGTTCGGCCAGGCCGACGCGGGCGTCGACATGACCTTCGATTTCCCGACATTGATCGCCCATGCAGCGAAATCGAGGCCGCTGTCGGCGGGCGCAATCATCGGCTCGGGAACGGTGTCCAACAAGCTCGACGGAGGGCCGGGCCGCTCGATCGCAGAGGGCGGCGCAGGTTTTTCCTGCATCGCCGAGATCAGGATGATCGAGACGATCATGTCGGGTAAGCCCGCCACCCCCTTCATGTCGTTTGGAGACAAGGTGCGGATCGAGATGAAGGACGGCTCGGGCCACTCCATCTTCGGCGCTATCGAGCAAACTGTAGAAAAATACGAGAGGAAATCCTGAACCATGGCCAAGGAATTTGCGTCGCGCGGCGACATGACCGAAAAGGCCGTCACCTTTTCGGAAATCGGTCGCGATCTTTGGGCCTTCACCGCCGAAGGCGATCCCAACACCGGCGTGATCATCGGTGACGACTGCGTCATGATCGTCGACGCGCAGGCAACTCCGCGTCTCGCCAACAAGGTGGTCGAAAAGATCCGCGGCGTGACGGACAAGCCGATCCGCTATGTCGTCCTGTCGCATTACCACGCCGTGCGCGTGCTTGGCGCTTCAGCCTACGGCGCCGACGAGATTATTGCGTCCGACACCTGCCGCGCGATGGTCGCGGAGCGCGGACAGGAAGACTGGGATTCCGAATTCGAGCGCTTTCCGCGGCTCTTCCAGGGGCATGAGAGCATTCCGGGGCTGACCTGGCCGACCATGACTTTTGCGACCAAAATGACTGTCTATCTCGGCAACAGGCGCGTTGACCTGATGCATCTTGGACGCGCGCACACAGCCGGCGACATCGTCGCCTGGGTGCCCGACGAAGGGGTCATGTTCACCGGCGACATCGTCGAATACCATTCCGCCTGTTACTGTGGCGACGGGCATTTCAGCGATTGGGGCGCGACGCTCGATGCGATCAAGGCTTACCGGCCGGCGGCGATCGCGCCCGGTCGCGGCGACGCGCTCGTCGGCGACGAGATGGTGAATGCTGCGATCGAGAACACCCAGGATTTCGTCGAAAGCACCTATCGACCGGCTGCAGCCGTCGCTGCCCGCGGGGGTTCGCTGAAGGACGCCTGGGATGCGGTCAGGGCCGAATGCGACCCGAAGTTCGCCGACTATGCAATCTACGAACATTGCCTCCCGTTCAATGTCGCGCGCGCCTATGACGAAGCGCAGGGCATGGATACGCCTCGCATATGGACGGCGGAGCGTGACAAGCAGATGTGGGAGTCTCTCCAGGGCTGACACGGTCCGGGACGGGAAGTCGGGAGGAGTTCCATGAGCAAGATTTTCGAGACGCCGCTCTATGCCTATGAGCGCAGCGCGGACCAGGACGCGGGGACGCCGGTCAGGCATCCGGTCGTCGTTATCGGGGCAGGCCCCATCGGCCTGGCCGCCGCCATCGATCTGGCGCAATCCGATGTGCCGGTGGTGGTGCTGGACGAGAACGACCGGGTGAGCTGGGGGTCACGGGCGATCTGCTACGCCAAACGGCCACTGGAAATTCTTGACCGGCTCGGCTGCGGAGACGAATTCGTCGACAAGGGCGTGCAGTGGAATCTCGGCAAGGTCTATTTCGACGATCACAAGGTCTATGAATTCGACCTGCTGCCGGAGAAGGGTCACAAGCGGCCCGCCTTCGTCAATCTGCAGCAATATCATTTCGAGGAATACCTGATCCACCGCGTGCGCCAGTTGCAGGCGCAGGGCAAACCGCTGGATCTGCGCGGCGGAAACCGCGTGACCCACATCGAACAGGACGAGACGGGCGCGCGCCTCGATGTCGAGACGTCCGAGGGCTCCTACCGTCTCGAAGCCGACTGGCTGATTGTTTGCGACGGCGCCACTTCGCCGGCGAGAAGAGCGCTCGGTCTTGACTTTGTCGGCCGCGTTTTCGAGGACAATTTCCTCATTGCAGACGTCATCATGGACGCCGACTTCCCTGTCGAACGTCGTTTCTGGTTCGATCCGCCTTTCAATCGCGGCCAGTCTGCGCTTCTGCACAAGCAGCCCGACAATGTCTGGCGTATCGATCTTCAGCTTGGCTGGAATATCGATCGTGAGGAGGAAAAGAAGCCGGAAAAGGTAATTCCGCGGCTCAAGGCCATGCTCGGGGACGACGCGAAATTCGAACTGGAATGGGTGTCGATCTATACGTTCCAGTGCCGGCGCATGGAAGCCTTCCACCATGACCGGGTGATCTTTGCCGGCGACGCCGCGCACCAGGTCTCGCCCTTCGGCGCCAGGGGCGCCAATTCCGGCATTCAGGACACCGACAATCTCATCTGGAAGCTGAAGCTTGTCATTGACGGCAAGGCTCCGGAAAGCCTGTTGCGCAGCTACGATTACGAGCGCATGCTCGCCGCCGACGAGAACATCCTCAATTCGACGCGCGCGACGGAATTCATCACACCGAAATCGGAGATCAGCCGCATCTTCCGCAACGCCGTGCTGGACCTGGCGGAGAAGCACGAATTCGCCCGCAGTCTCGTCAATTCGGGGCGCCTGTCGGTGCCGAGCGTCTATGATGGGTCACCGCTCAACGGCCATGACGAACCGACGCTTCCGGACCGCGCCAGGCCCGGAGCGCCGGCAAGCGACGCGCCCGTCGGCGGCGGCTGGCTGATCGATCTGCTCGGAAACCGCTTCCAGCTCGTCGGATTCAATGTCGAGGTTCCGGGATCGATGGAGATTGACGGGATTCCGGTTGAAGGTCTGACTGTCGACGCGTCGTCCGGGGACTGTTTCATCCGGGATCGATACCTCGGCGACGAGAGCCAGGCGGTTTATCTGTTCCGGCCGGACCAGCACGTCGCAGCCCGATGGCTCGCCTTTGACGAAGCGGCTGTCCGGCAGGCGCTCAGGACCGCCGTCGGAAAGGGCTGAGAGGAGAAACCATGTTGAATACCAATAAAAATATAACAAGGCAGGACGACTTCCTGGAGGAACTCCTGGCCGCGCATGAGGGATTGTCCAAGTCAGAAAGCGATGCTTTCAACGCCCGCCTGATCCTGCTTCTGGCCAATCATGTCGGCGACCTTGACGTGCTCCGTGAGGCGCTCAAGGCCGCTGCTGATTCCGGTCGCCGCCGGGCGGAGTGACCTGAAACGCGTTCCGGCGAGGCCGGACACAAGCGGAGGATATTCCGAATGAAAATCGAACGGATTCACCATGTCGCCTATCGTTGCAAGGATGCGAAGGAAACCGTCGACTGGTATACGAAAATGCTCAACATGGATTTCGTTCTGGCGATCGCCGAGGACCATGTCCCGTCCACGCACGAACCCGATCCCTACATGCACATCTTTCTGGACGCCGGAAACGGCAATGTGCTCGCGTTCTTCGAACTGCCGACCAAGCCGGAGATGGGCCGTGACGAGAATACGCCGGCCTGGGTGCAGCACATCGCCTTCAAGGTGAAGGACCGTGACGCCCTGCTGGAGTACAAGGATCATCTGGAAAAGAACGGCGTCGACGTGCTCGGCGTCACGGATCATTCGATCTTCCACTCGATCTATTTTTTCGATCCGAGCGGACACCGCGTCGAGCTCGCGTGTCCGGATCCGGAAGAAAAAGGCATGCTGAAGCGTCTGGACGACGTCAAATGGGATATGCTGGAGGAATGGTCGCGAACGAAAAAGGCGCCGCGCCACGCCGACTGGATGCACGCCAAGGAACTCGCCGACACCTGATCAAATGACGGGCGCCGGCGAAAACACAGACGACGGAGAAACAATGTCGAGACCGGTTCTTTATGATTACTGGCGGTCATCCGCCAGTTATCGCGTACGGATAGCGCTCAATCTCATGGGTCTTGCCTATGACGCCGTGCCCGTCAATTTGCTGACGGGTCAGCACCGCGGCGAGGACCATATCGCCCGCAATCCGCAGGGACTGGTGCCGGCCCTTGAGATCGACGGCCATATGCTGACCCAGTCGATGGCGATCATCGAGTATCTCGACGAGACACGTCCCGATCCGGGTTTCCTGCCGACGGAAAAACACGAACGCGCGCGCGTGCGCGCGCTCGCCTATGCGGTCGCCATGGAAATCCATCCCGTCTGCAACCTGTCCGTCGCCGCCCATGTCGTGGAACTGACCGGACGCGATGAAGACCGGGCCGCCTGGATGAAGACATTCATCCGCAGGGGGCTGGTTGGTCTGGAAGGCATGCTTGCAGACGGCAAGAGCGGCATCTACTGCCATGGCGACACGCCAACCATGGCCGATCTCTGCCTGGTCCCGCAGGTCTACAACGCCAATCGCTGGGAGGTCGATATCTCCGACCTGGAGCGGATCAACGCAATCAACGAGAACTGTGTTGCGCTGAAAAGCTTCGCGGCGGCCCATCCCGACCGGATCGGACCGCCGCCGGGCTAATCCTATTCCGCGGCTTCGGTCTTGATGACGCCGCGACGGATCTGGTCTTCCTCGATGGATTCGAACAGGGCGCGGAAGTTGCCCTCGCCAAAGCCCTCGTCGCCCTTGCGCTGGATGAATTCGAAGAAGATCGGGCCGATGACCGTCTTGGAGAAGATCTGCAGCAGGATCTTCGTCTGCCCGCCGCCGACGACGCCTTCGCCGTCGATCAGGATGCCGTGTTTCTTCATGCGATCGATTGGTTCGTCATGGCCTTTCACGCGGTCGTGGGACATGTCGTAATAGGCGTCCGGCGGACCCGGCATGAACTTCAGCCCATTGTCGGCGAGCTGGTCTGTCGCTTCGTAGATGGCATCGGTGCCGACCGCAATGTGCTGGATGCCCTCGCCCTTGTACTTCTTCAGATATTCCTCGATCTGGCTGGTGTCGTCCTTCGACTCGTTGAGCGGAATGCGGATCTTGCCGCAGGGCGAGGTGATGGCGCGGCTCACCAGTCCGGTGATCCGGCCGTCGATGTCGAAGAAATGGATCTGGGAGAAATTGAACAGATCGCGATAGAAGTCCCACCACTTGTTCATATTGCCGCGATAGACATTGTGGGTGAGGTGGTCGAGAAAATAGAAACCCACGCCTTCCGGTTTCGGGTCGCGCTCGCCGATCCATTCGAATTCGGCGTCATAGGCCGAGCCCTTCTCGCCGTATTTGTCAACGAAGTAGAGCAGCGATCCGCCGATGCCGACAATGGCCGGAACGTCGAGCGCCTTGTCGTCGCCCTCATAGGGCGTGGCGCCCTTCGAGACCGCATGGTCGAAGGCGTGTTGCGCGTCGACGACGCGCCAAGCCATGGACGGGGCGCAGGGGCCGTGCTTGTCGATGAAGCGGCCACCGAAGGAATCGGTCTCGCCATTCAGGATGTAGTTGATATCGCCCTGACGCCAGACGGAGATCGCTTTTTGCTTGTGACGGGCAACGGCAACGTAGCCCATCTTCGTGAACAGCTCCTCGAGCTTCTCAGGCTCGGGATGGGCGAATTCGACAAATTCAAAACCATCGGTGCCGGCGGGATTGTCGTCGCTGATCTTGGCCGGCGGCGCATCGTGCGGAAACGGACCCATGAGAGAACTCCTTCTGCGTTTATGTTTGTTGATCTTATTATCGCGCATTTCACGTGCGAATAGTTTGCATTCTTGCCTCATGTGAGCGTAACTATGCATGAATATTGCACATGAAGGATCAATAACGCACGGATTGTGAAATGGACCGATACGACAGGAAGATCCTGGAAGAGTTGCAGCAGGATGCCCGACTGACCAACAACGACCTGTCCGAGCGGGTCAATCTGTCGCCATCGCAATGTTCCAGACGGCGCACGCGGCTTGAGCAGGAGGGATTTATCCGCGGCTATTTCGCCGGCCTCGACCGAAATCTTCTCGGTCTCGGCATCGTCAATATCATCACCGTGACGCTCGATACGCACAATCGCGACAATGCGCGTCGTTTCGCGCGCCTTGTCGAAGGCTTGCCGGAAGTGCTGGAGGCGCATTCGCTGACAGGCGAGATGGATTATCTCTTGAAGGTGGTCACGCCGGACCTGCGGGCCTTGTCGGGTTTTGTCAATGACGTGCTGCTTCCGCACGAATCCGTTCGGCACGTCAAATCGGCGATTGTCCTCGACACCTTGAAGGAAACCCACGCGCTGCCGCTCAGGTAGGCGCGCCGCCGGGAACGCCGATTGGCCTTTCGTACTGCTTGCGAATCCGGTCAGTCATGCTAATCATGCCGCGCTGAATACCTTCACCGGCCGGAAAAGGCCGATATTTCTAAGTTTCTGGGAGGATAACTTGAAGAAACGCACCCTTTTGAAAACACTCGCCGCCGCTGCGCTGGTCACGACCGGCATTGTTGGCCACGTGGCGCCGTCCTTCGCTCAGGAAGTGACGCTTCGCATGCACCAGTTTCTGCCGCCGCAGGCCAATGTGCCGAAATATGTTCTGCAGCCCTGGGCCGACAAGGTCGAAGAAGAATCGGACGGCCGCATCAAGGTCGAACTCTATGGCGCCATGTCGCTCGGCGGCACGCCGCCGCAGCTGATCGACCAGGCCGGGGACGGCGCGGTCGACATCGTCTGGACGCTTCCGGGCTATTCTCCGGGCCGCTTTCCGCGCGCCGAGGTGTTTGAACTGCCCTTCATGATGAGCAATGCGGAAGCCGGGTCGAAGGCCTATTGGGATCTCTTCGAATCCGACATGAAGGACCAGGATTTCAAGGACTTCAAGATCCTCGGCGCCTGGATGCACGGCCCCGGCGTCATCCACGCCAAGGGCGACGGCGTTCACAAGCTGGAAGACATGCAGGGTCTCAAGCTGCGTGGCCCCACGCGCGTGATCAACAATCTGCTTTCGGAAACCGGAGCGACGCCGATTGGCATGCCCGTGCCGGCGATTCCCGAAGCGCTGTCTAAAAACGTCATCGACGGCACGGTGATCCCCTACGAGGTGACGACAGCTTTGAAGATTCCGGAACTGGTCGAAACCCATACGGAATTCTCCGGCGACAAGGCGCTCTATACCGCTGTCTTCGTTCTGGCCATGAACAAGGCCAAGTATGACAGCCTGCCGGACGATCTGAAGAAGGTGATCGACGATAATTCCGGCGCTGAATTCTCGGCCTTCGCCGGACGCACCATGCAGGAATACGACAAACCCGGACGCGCAGCATCCGAGGCGGCCAATAACGAGATCGTCATTCTCGACGAAGCGGAAGTCGCCCGCTGGAAGGAAGCCGCCCAGCCGGTGATTGACAACTGGATTGCCGAAATGAACGACAAGGGCATCGACGGCGCCGACCTCTACGAACGCGCCCAGGCGCTCATGGAAAAATATACAAACGAATAGAAACTGTTAGCCGGCGGCCGCTGTTATCATGCGGCCGCCGGAACTGCTTCGGAAGCGGCGAGGCGCGTTGCGGCGCCGGTTCGTCAATCAGTCCAGCTCTTCCGGTTTGAAAAAGACCTCCATAGCTCCGGCGCGGCAGAGATGGAACTTACCGATAAAGGCGGCTTCGCGCCTTGAGACGCGCGCCTTTCCCCACAGCTTTACAGTCGTTCGCTCGGCCGGTGACGCAACCGATCGGAGCAGCCAAGGCAGTGAGTTATTCATGCAGCCCAGCACGTAGGCGCGGACCTTTTTGACGCCGCATTCCACTCCGCGATCGTTCAATTGGCCCGATCGTATTTCCCTGACCCTTCGATCCGAACCTCTGAGCAGAAACGTCTGTTCGCTTTGTGCGTACCCGTTCGACGCCAAGAAAACTCGCAATTTCGAACGTTCCGCGCCGTAGCTTATCGGCGAGCAATTGGTCGCCGCCGAAGCGGTGGATACGCCGAAAGTAAGAAGCAGGATTGCGAGGCCCCAGATCCGGCCTGCCGATTGATAGTATTCCATTTGAAACTCAGCCTGCTGTAGGTGTAAGTCACGATCAAATTGTTGTGCCATAAAAGATACATGTTATTGTCCTTAGCCGGAGCATTACGTATCGATACTGTATCGCAAGCTGAATTTCGCGGATAACAGGTTTTGCAGTCAGCGCTCTTGCCTGTACTGGTCCTCATCGGCGGCGCTTTCGGACTGGCGATCGGAATATTCAGCCCGTTTCTGACATTTGTCATCGGTCCTTTTGGCGCCAATTGCGTGCGGCTGATGGAAGTCGTCGTCCTTCCCTACCTGATTTACCTTCTCCTGTGGGAAACGACCTTCTAAAGGCGCATACACTCTCGATACCATACAGCAGAGTGGTGTGCTTCGTGTTGGATACAATTCCGAGATCATTCCTTTCTCCTATGAGAACAACGAAGGTCGACTGGTGGATCGATCCCGCGATAAGATCGCCCCGGTAGCGAGAGAGCAGTGAGAGAGCCGGATTGAAATGAACTTTCTGTTCGACGGGCCGGAAAGCGCGCCGGTTACGATATTGCTTGCCCATGGCGCCGGCGCGCCGATGGATTCGCAATCCATGAACCGGATTGTCGAAGCGCTTGCGGGCGAGGAAATACGCGTCGCCCGGTTCGAGTTCGGCTATATGGCTTTGCGGCGCAGCGAAGGTCGTCGAAAACCGCCGCCAAGGGCTGACCGCCTGATCCCGGAATACAAGGACGCGATTGATGCACTGGCGCACGATGGAGCCCTTGTCATCGGTGGAAAGTCCATGGGCGGTCGCGTCGCCAGCATGATTGCGGACGAGGAATTCGCGAATGGCAGGATCGCCGGGCTCCTGTGTCTGGGGTATCCGTTTCATCCGCCTGGCAAGCCTGATCAGCTGCGAACCAAACATCTCGAAGGGATGAGGGCGCCGACCCTCATCTGTCAGGGCGCAAGGGATCCGTTCGGGACCTCACAGGAAGTTTGCGGTTACGACCTTTCCGGCGCGATAGAAATTGTGTGGCTGGAGGACGGCGACCACGATCTGAAGCCGCGAAAGACGATCTCGGGATTTTCAATGGCTGATCACCTGCAGACCATGGCGCAGCACGTTCGCAGATGGTGCGACGGGCAGACAAAATAGAACTTCATCGTTTCGACGCGCAGAGATCAATCGCCTGTGTGGCAATAACTACAAACAATGTCATAGAATCAATAAACATTGCGACAACGATCACTCCGATTTCTTACCGTTAATGTGAGGTTCATAAAGACTTAGCCATAGTATTTTGTTGCTGTTAGAGTACTCACTGCAGCACTATCGAACCAACGGGATCGTCTGAACGGCGTCCTGAAAAAGGTGGAATTCAAAACATGAAACAACGACTGTTTCCCGTGCTGGTCGTTCTTGCGGTGGCTTTGGCCGTTCCGCCGGAGCGTCTTGTCGGGCAAAATTCACAGTCTGGTCTGGCGAACGCCCAGGCGTTTGATCCAGATGATCCGAGACATCCCAGGAACCTCCGGAAACGCCCGCCGGGTCAGCAGGGCCAGCAACAGCGCCCGCCAAGGCAATCCGGTCAGGGCGGTCAGCAGCCGCCACGCAACGCGCAACCGCAAAGACCTCCGCGTAATGCGCAGCCGCAGCGCCCGCCGCGCAACGCACAACCACAGCGTCCACCGCGCAACGCGCAACCGCAACGGCCACCGCGCAATGCGCAACCGCAACAGCCTCCGCGTAACGCACAACCACAGCGCCCACCGCGCAATGCACAACCACAGCGCCCACCGCGCAATGCACAACCGCAGCGCCCACCGCGCAACGCGCAGCCGCAGCGCCCGCCGCGCAACGCGCAGCCGCAGCGCCCGCCGCGCAACGCACAACCGCAAAGGCCGCCGCGTCCGCCGTCGGCAGGCGCCCCGAGACCTCCACGTGCACCGTCGGCAGGCGGTCCGAGACCGCCGCGTCCACCAGCGGCAGGGAGCCCAAGACCTCCGCGTCCGCCAGCAGTGGGTGGGCCGCGTCCTCCGCGCCCGCCTGTAGCGGGTGGCCCGAGGCCTCCCCGTCCGCCGGTTGGCGGTCCGAGACCACCACGTCCGCCAGTTGGCGGTCCGAGACCGCCGCGTCCTCCGGTCGCCGGCGGACCACGGCCTCCTCGTCCTCCGATCGGCGGCCCGCCGCCTCGTCCGAGACCCTATCCTCCGGTCGCCGGCGGGACGTATCGTCCGCCCTACGCGCGGCCGCCCGGCTACTATCCGCCCGGTTGGCGTCCGCCATACTGGCGTCCTCCGACCTGGCGGCCGCCCTATGCGCCGCCGCCCTATGTCCGCCCGCCACACAGCATCTGGGGCAGATACTACTATTATCCGCAATGGGGTTGGTACAATACGGCGCTGGTCGCAGGGGCTACGCTCGCCTTTGTGGCGACGCTCCCCAATGATCGCGGCTGCGAGCAGCTCGATATCGGTCTCTACACGTGCGACGGCGTGCTCTATCGTCCGACGACCTACCAGAACACGCAGGTCTACGAGATCGTTTCCGCCGCTCCGGAGGAGACAGATCCCGTGGTCACGTCATCCACCGGGAGCACGTCGATCGATGACGATCCCTATGTGCTGCTGCAGCTCACCTCTCCCTATCAGAGGGGCGCGCGCGTCGAGGCGCTTCAGAACGCGCTCAACGCGATCGGTTTCGACGTCGGATCCGCCGACGGCGTTTTCGGCAGAAGCACGGACGCCGCAATTCGCGAGTTCCAGGAGTGGTATGGCCTGCCGGTGACGGGCATCGTCGACGCCGAGACGGCCAACGCGATCGGCTGGCAGCTCGCCGTGCAGATCACGCCAGAACTTGGCTATAGCCAGGAAGAAGCGGGTGAAGAGGCGCCGGCTGCGGCCGAATAGATCGCTGCAGCGCCTTTTTCACGGAAAAAGGCAAAAACAATGCGGAAAGGCGTCCTCCGGGGCGCCTTTTCTTTTGCTACTCCATCACCATGCGCGGGAAATAGAACGAGACGACCCAGTTCGGCGCGTCAACGATTTCGCTGATCCTCAGATCGGCGCATACGGAACTCAGCATATAGGCGTCCTCCGGCGTCATGCCGTGTTCGCTACCGAGGAGATCGATCATCCGTCGGACGGCGTCGCGCGCCGCTTCCATCAGGTCCGGTCCGATCCCGGTGGTTACCTCGTACCCTTTTGCGTCCAGGTGCCGGGATACAGGTCCAGGCGTCGTGAAACGCGGCGATTGCGGCGCGCCGCCCTTGACGAGATCGATGGTGACGGCGACGTCCATCGCGCTTTCGATCGCTGTGCCGCAGACTTCCCCGTCGCCCTGTGCGGCATGGGTGTCGCCGACTGACAGAAGAGCGCCTTTCACCTCGACTGGAAGATAGAGAACGGTTCCCCTTGCGATATCCTTTATATCCATGTTGCCGCCGACATTGCGCGGCGGGATCACCGAATGCAGGCTGTTTTCAGCCGGGGCCAGGCCGATGGTGCCGATGAACGGTTTGAGCGGCACGCGGCCGGCCGGTCCGTACGTGGCGGGTTCGACGACCGTCGTATCGTATGACCACACATGCAGGCGTGGATCGGCGAACTGGTCCGCCAGCAGGCCGAAACCCGGAATGATGGCGGTCCATCCGAAACCCGATGGCGAGATGTCCCCGATTGTGATCTTGAGCGCGTCGCCGGGTTCGGCTCCGTCGACATACACCGGACCGGTGACAGGGTTCACCTTGTCCGGATCCATTCTGGCGATATCGGCGGATGTGCTGGATTGTGTATAATGGCCGCCGGCGGCGTCTCGGCATTCGAACAGGATGGTTTCGCCGGGCGCGGCGTGGAGAACAGGTTCATAGGCGTTATTCCAGCCGCAGTGGCTGTGCAGGCTGTGTATTGTATGCTGGAATTGATTGCAGGCCATTTGACATCCGCGCCGGTTTTGAGCTTGATGCCCCCAATTAAAGAACAGGCGCCTTTCGGGATCAACGCCCCGGTCCCTGAATGGTTGCCGCAGAGCGCCTTTCCTCCCGGTCATCCACCGGGACAACTGTGAGGCCGCCAATGCCCCATCTGTTTGTCAATCGCCCGAGACTGCATGATCTCTTCAACCGGAAGCCGAGCCTTCGCGACCAGTTCCGCTGGGAGACCATCAACGCGATTGCCTACAAGTTCGGTGGGGTGTTGTTCATCGCCGGGAGCATCATGTTCTTTCCCTCGATGGAAGCCTACGCCTTCCTCGGCGCCCTGATCTTCGTCGCCGGGTCTCTGGTCTATCTCCTGGTCACAGGCCACGACCTCTATGAGGTCCTCGATCATATCAGGACCCTGAATTCGCCTCCGGGATTGTGGGACAGGCTCGAATTGTGGTCGGCGCTGACCTATGTGACAGGCACCATTCTCTTTACCGTCGGCAGCATCCTCTTTCTTCCTGCCCTCAATCTCATCGCGATCGGCGCGTCCTGTTTCGTCATTGGCAGCCTGCTGTTTGTCGTCGGCGCCACGATCAACGTCCTGGAGATCGTCAAGGCCGAGGATATGGTGCTTCTACAGCTCATGAACCTGACTGCGCTCACCTTCGTCACAGGATCGGTTCTGTTCACCGTCGCATCCATACCCTACCTCCTGGATATGCAGAATGCATCGGATCGCGTAACGATCGACGCCTTCCTTGCCTGGCAATATGTCGCCGGCAGCTGCCTGTTCCTCGCTGGCGGCGTCTTCAATTACTGGCGCGCCTGTATCGTTATGCGGCGCGAGCTGCAAGCAGCGGCTGCTGAAAACCGTGGAAGCGGATCCGGGACAGAGGATACGGGATGAACGAGATGAAAAACGGACAACGCATCCGGTTTGACAATCAATTGTCGACTTGATCATTTCTTAACGGCCTGTCGGCATAAAATTCCATGTGTCTGCACCGTTGCGTGAAAAAGCAGAAGCGCCGCCATGTCCAATTCGATGCAGTGGCCAGACGTCATTCTGGTCAACGGCCCTTCGAGCGCCGGGAAATCAACGCTGTGCCGCGCTCTTCGGGCCCGGACACCGCATCCTTACTTATGTGCAGGTTTTGACGACTTCATCGGATTTTCGGCGCCGCGATACTACATGGGCGCAGGCCATGTCGAAGGGACGCCCGACAGTGACGAACTGCTGCTTGACGGTGACTTTACAGAGCAGGGCGTGAGAATGATCAACATCTCCGCCGACGCCGAGCCGCCATGCGTCGTCGCCAGGTTCGGACCGGTTTTCCGCAGATTGCTCGATTCCATGGCGCCGGCCGTAAGGGCGCTGGTCGACGGCGGCAATTCCGTCATTTTCGATCATGTGCTTCACGACAAGCGGTCTTACGAAAGTTGCATGCATGCGTTCGAAGGGCTGAAGGTTTTCCGGGTCGGCGTCCATTGCCCGCTCGAAGTGCTCGAAGCACGCGAGCGTGCGCGGGGCGACCGCGTCATTGGGCGCGCGCGGGGCCTTGTTGATGTCGTTCACACCTTCTGCAGCTACGAGGCGGAAGTCGACACCGGGGCGATGGACGCCCGCGCCTGCGCGGACAAGGTCGTTGCGGATTTGTCATCCATCAGGCTTGACGATCGAAACGACGGCGCCTGACGCGGTCTCAATCTCTTCCCGAAGCGGCCATCCACCAATTGGCCCGGACACACCAGGATCGGCGTTTGGCCCGGAAGTGCGATTGCCAGTCCCGTGCTCCAAATACGGTCGAACATGCCGCCGGTGTAACCCCGGACGGCATTTGCATCGCCTTGACGGTGTCAATGATGGTCATTGGATCTCTCCCTGTTTTGCGATCATCGCGATGTTGGAGTTAACGACGATGAACCTGATGGCGCAAAGTTAGGAAGCTGTTGTTTCACACGGATTTCGCGGCGACATGCTTCGTGTTTCAATTGTTGTCGCGCCAATGGTCATGTGGCTACACACGCCAGAAAATCCCTCAAATATCTGACTTTTTATGGTGATCCCGGCGCGATTCGAACGCGCGACCTACAGATTAGGAATCTGCCGCTCTATCCTGCTGAGCTACGGGACCACTTGGCGGCTTCCATAGCAAAGCCGGAGCCAAATTCAAAGTTACTTCTGTTCGATTGCATCATTGCAGTGAACAGTTCGGTCACCAATTGAATTCTATCAATTTTCCCGTCGTCGCATATGTGATGTTGCATCGCAATATCATTGACGGAGTCGGAAATGGCAAAAGTTCTCGTTCTTTACTATTCAAGCTGGGGTCACATGGAAGCAATGGCAAAAGCCGCGGGCGAAGGCGCGCGCGAGGCTGGAGCGGACGTGACCATCAAGCGGGTTCCGGAACTGGTGCCCGAAGAGGTCGCCAAGGCCGCCCACTACAAGCTGGACCAGGAAGCGCCGATCGCAGATCCGCTTGAGCTGGAAAACTACGACGCAATCATTTTCGGCGTTTCCACGCGCTACGGCATGATGGCGTCTCAGATCAAAAATTTCCTCGACCAGACCGGTCCGCTCTGGGCGAAAGGCGCGCTTGTCAACAAGGTCGCTTCGGTCATGGCGTCGACGGCAACCCAGCACGGCGGACAGGAAATCGCGCTTCTGACGACCCAGGCCGCACTCCAGCATCACGGCATGATCATCGTTCCGCTCTCCTACGCCTATCAGGGCCAGATGGGCGTCGACATGATCCGCGGCGGAGCGCCCTACGGCATGACGACCCTGAGCGACGGCGACGGTTCCCGCATGCCGTCGGAACAGGAACTCGAAGGCGCCGCCTTCCAGGGCAAGCGCGTCGCTGAAATCACGGCCAAGCTGCACGGTTGATGACGGGAGGCGGGTCTCTCCCGCCTACCGCTCCCCGCGTCGGTAGGGCGCCATCAAGGCGTTGGGCACGCGCGCCCGGCGCGACATGACGATGAGCGCCACGATGGAAAGGACGTAAGGCACCATCAAAAAGAGCTGGTAGGGCACGCCGCCCTCGACCACATGCTGAAGGCGCAATTGGTAGGCGTCGAACAGCGCGAAGAGCAGGGCGCCGAGCAGCGCCTTGCCCGGTTGCCAGGAGGCGAAGACCACCAGCGCGATGCAAACCCAGCCGCGGCCCTGCACCATGGTCGGGAAGAACGAGTTGAAGGTGGCGGTAGTCAGGAACGCGCCGCCGACCGCCATCAACGCGCTGCCCACGACGATCGCGCCGATCCGGATTCGGATCGGGTTCAAACCCTGCGCCTCGACGGCGTGGGGGTTCTCGCCCGTCATCCGAACGGCGAGGCCGAGCGGCGTCTTCGCCAGAACCCAGGCGGTGACGGCGGCGGCCAGGATTGCGAGATAGGTGGGCGCTGTCTGACTGAATAGGGCCTCGCCGAGGAACGGGATGTCCGAGAGGCCGGGAATCGCCAGCGGCTGGAAAGGCTCGATTGTCGGCGGACTGGACGACACCGGCAGGGAAAGACGATAGACGAAATAGGTCAGCGACGACGCAAAAAGCGTGATGCCGAGGCCGGTGACATGCTGGGAGAGGCCGAGCGGGACCGTGAGAAAGGCGTGCAGCAGGCCGAACATCCCGCCGCAGAAGGCGGCGACGGCAAGACCTGTCCACAGATCGCCGCCCTGATAGACGGTCATCCAGGCGACCATGGCGCCCAAGGTCATGATGCCCTCGATGCCGAGATTGAGGACGCCCGAACGTTCGCAGATCAAGGCGCCGAGTGTGCCGAAAATCAGCGGCGTGGCGATGCGCAGCACTGCGCCCCAGAGGCTTGCTG
Organism: Flavimaribacter sediminis; assembly: GCF_019492055.1. Classification (GTDB taxonomy): domain Bacteria; phylum Pseudomonadota; class Alphaproteobacteria; order Rhizobiales; family Rhizobiaceae; genus Flavimaribacter; species Flavimaribacter sediminis. The sequence goes on from NZ_JAICBX010000007.1 coordinate 126,947, forward strand.
TGGTGAAAATGTCGAGGGCTTCCATCATCGGCGCACCCGGTAGGTCGTGAACAGCAGACAGACGAGCATCGTCAGCAGGGAAATCGACACGATGACGTCGGCGATGAAGCTGGGCACGCCCATGGCGCGGCTCATGCTGTCGGCGCCGACGAAGACGATGGCGACGAAGAGGGCGGTCGCGACGACGCCCAGCGGATTAAGGCCCGCGAGCATGGCGACGACAATGCCCGAATAGCCGTAGCCGGGCGACAGATCCAGCGTCACATACCCCTTCAGGCCCGTCACCTCGATCGCGCCGGCAAGACCGGCCAGCGCGCCGGAAATGCAGGCGACGACCAGCAAGGTGCTTCCCAATGAAATGCCGGCGAAGGACGCCGCGGCGGCGTTCAGACCGGCCGCGCGCGACTTGACGCCGAAGACAGTGCGCGATTGCACCACATAGATGATGATCGCCGCGGCGATTGCGATGAGCAGCCCGATATGAAGCCGGCTGCGCGACAGCAGCTTCGGCAGCATGACGTCATTGCTGACAGCCACCGATTGCGGCCAGCCGAAGGCGAGCGGATCCTTAAGCGGCCCCTCGATCATCATCGACACGAAAAGCAAAACGATAAAGTTCAGGAGAAGGGTGGTGACGACCTCGTCGACGCCGAAGCGAATGCGCAGAATGACGGGTCCGAGAAGCAGCAATGCGCCGGCGATCATGCCGGCGATCATCATCACAGGTATTGCAAGGACGGGCGGAAGCACGGCCGCTATGGAATGGCCGAGCCAGGCCGCGCACAGCGCGCCGACATAGAACTGTCCCTCGCCGCCGATATTCCAGAGCCGCGAACGAAAGGCGACAGCGGCGGCGAGACCCGTCAGCACCAGCGGCGTGGTGCGCGTCAGCGTTTCGGAGATGGAAAGACGCGATCCGAAGGCGCCCTTGAGCATCTCGTAATAGGCCTGAAGCGGATTGGCGCCGGCAATCGCGATGAGCACGCCTGAGAGCGCCAGCGCGATCGCAACCGCGACCAGCGGTGCTGTCAGGGCGAGCGCAAGCGGCGTTTGCGTGCGTCTCTCAAGCCGCATCTTCGCCCTCCCAGATGCCGGCCATCATCAGCCCGATGCGCCGGGAGTCGGCTTCCGACGCTGCGACCGGCGCGGACAGCCGGCCCTTGACGATCGCCTGGATGCGGTCCGACAGAGCGTTCACTTCGTCGAGATCTTCCGAGATCAGCAGGATCGCTGCGCCGGCTTCGCGCGCCGCCAGCAGTTCCGTATGAACAGCCGCAATCGCACCTTCGTCAAGGCCGCGCGTCGGCTGGTTGGCGACGATGAATTTCGGCGTGGAGGCAAGGTTGCGGCCGAGAATCATCTTCTGCATGTTGCCGCCGGACAAAAGCCGCGTGCCGGTGTCCGGCGTTGCGCCCCTTATGTCGAAGCGGCGGATGAGTTCTGCGGAGTAATCCCGGCAGGCCTTGCGGTTGACGAAGCCCCGCCGGTTGAAGCGCGGTTCGGAGATGCGTTCGAGCACGGAATTTTCCCAAACCGCCATCTCGCCGATGGCGCCTTCGGTATTGCGGTCTTCCGGTATGCGGCCGGCGGCCGATTCGACAAGGTCGTGCGGTGTGAAGCCTTTGGCTGTCCGGCCGTCGAAGGTCAGATCGCCTTGCGTCGCTTCCGCGAGACCGCAGGTCAGCTTGCCGAGCGTCGCCTGGCCGTTTCCGGATACGCCGATGATTCCGAGGATCTCGCCGCTTCGCACCTCGAAAGACACGTCGTCGAGCAGTGTGCGCTCGCCCTGTGTCACACTGACGTTGCGTGCGGAGAACACCGTATCGCCGGCGCGCTGATCCTGGCGCCTGGGACGCACGACACGACGCCCCACCATCAGTTCGGCCAGTTCCGCGCGGTCCGTGTCGGCCGTGTTGCGCTCGGCGACGACCTTGCCGCCGCGCAGGATCACGACGCGGCTGGACGCGGCCATCACCTCGTGAAGCTTGTGCGAAATGAAGATCAGTGACAGGCCGGTCTCCGTCATGGTTCTCAGCGTTTCGAACAGCTTGTCGGCCTCGATGCGGGTCAGAACCGCTGTCGGTTCGTCGAGGATCAGGACCCGGGCGTCGCGATACAGCGCTTTCAGGATCTCGACGCGCTGTCGTTCGCCCACGGACAGGTCCGAGATCATCGCTTCCGGATCGACCTGCAAGCCAAAGCGCTCCGCGAGTTCGGTGAGTTTGCGTCGCGCCGGCCGGCGCGCCGAGGTGAAAAGACCGAGCCCTTCCGTCCCGATCATGACATTGTCGAGAACGCTCAGGTTGCCGGCGAGCGTGAAATGCTGGTGGACCATTCCGATCCCGGCCTCGATCGCCGCACTCGGCTTGCCGGGCGGCAGTACGTCGCCGAAAGCGCGAACCTCGCCGCTGTCGGCCGTATAGTGGCCGAAAAGGATGTTCATCAGCGTCGTCTTGCCGGCGCCGTTTTCACCGAGCAGCGCCAGCAGTTCCCCCTGGTTCAGGCTCAGGCTGATATCGTCATTGGCGACGAGGTCGCCGAAACGCTTGGTAATGCCGGAAAGCTCGAGAACGGGCGGCCGGGTCAATTGAGCCCTCCGGCGATCGGCGCGAGGAACGGCCATGGGGCGTCGTCTTCAAGCTGGTGGGCGATATGCAAGAGCAGCAGATCGGAACCGATCGGCCCGATAAGTTGCAAAGAAAGCGGCAGGCCCGCCTGGTCGAGCCCGCGCGGGATGACCATCGCCGGAAGTCCGCAAACATTGGCGAGCGTGGCGCGTGGCGCATAGCTTCCCATGAAGGACCAGGTTCCATCGGCGTCCGCATGTGTTCTGTCTGTTTGACCGATTTTGATCGGCGCCCGGCCAAGCACGGGCATGGCGATCACATCGACATTTTCGAAGATCCGCCAGCATTCGTGGGCGAGACGCGCGGCTTCCGAATCGGCGCGGAACAGTTCGGCCGCAGTTCGTTTGCGCCCTTGCGCGGCATTGTCAGCGACGGCCGGGTGCAGTTCGTCGTCGCCGATGTCAAGCGAATCGATCCAGTTCGCCTCGCTGATCGACAGGAACATGCGGGCGATCGCGTCAGTGCGTTCCACGATCGAATCCAGCTTCGCCGTATCGATATCGACGATCGTGTGGCCGTGCGAGGAGAGAATTGGTTCGGTGCTGCGGATGGCGTTGGCCTGTTCTGCGCCGAGGCCGGCCGGCGCCGTGTCGACCAGCGCAATCCTCAGGCCGCGAATGGGTCCGCCGGTCAGCGACTGATCGCCATAGGGGCCCTTCACGTGACCGGAGACGGCGAAGAGGGCGGCGGCGATGTCGCGGACGGATCGCGCAATCACCAGTTCGCCGGTAATTCCCATCAGGTGGTTCGAAAATTCGGGCGCGTTGGGTACGAGACCGCGCGAAGGTTTCAGCGCCGGCAAGCCGCAGCAGGCCGCCGGGATGCGGATCGAGCCTGCGGCGTCCGTGGCGTGGGCAATGGCGACGATGCCGGAGGCGACGGCCGCCGCCGCGCCGCTGGAGGAACCGCCTGGCGAGTATTCGGGGTTCCAGGGATTGCGCGCCACGGGATCTTCGGTCGGTTCGCTGGTGACCGAAAGGCCGAAGGAAGGGCAGCTTGTCACGCCGAAGGGCAAGAGCCCCGCGCGGCGAAAGCGCTCGAAGATCAGGCTGTCGCGTTCAGGCTTTCCGACACGGGCGGCGATTGCTCTGGATCCTGCATGGCCAGGCAGACCCTTAGCGGCGTTGCCCAGTCCCTTGACGAGAAAAGGTACGCCGGCAAAAGGCATGGTGTCGGCTGCGCCGTCGGCCACAAGCTCGTCGAATGCAACGGCCGCCGACAGCCCCATCTCCTCATCGAAAAAGGCGATCGCGCCCAGCTTGTCGTTGCGGGCGCGATCGAGGCTTTCGCGCATGAGGGCCGACGCTGTTGTCCGGCCCTCTCGAACGGCCTGCCCGAGAGCGGTCGCGTCTACTAGCCCGTCGCCGGCGCTGCTGTCGCCAGCCTGCTGCATGGTCAGGACGGTTCGTCGGGGTTGATCGGCACCTCGAAGGATCCGTCCTTGATCGCCTGGCGCTTGGCTTCCATCGTGGCGATCGCGTTTGGCGGCAACTTTTCGCTGACGAAAATGATGTCATTGCCGCCATACTTCATGAAGGAAAACTCGGTGTAATCCTTGCCGACGGGCTTGTCGGCCTTGATATCGGCCACGATCGCCTCGACGGTCGGACGGTAGTTCCAGATGGCGTTGGCGAAGACCGTGTCGGGATATCGCTCCGTGTAGTCGATCAGCGAGCCGACTGCGAGCACGCCGCGCTCCTTGGCGCCGTCGGCCGTGCCGATGCGTTCGCCGAAGATGATGTCGGCGCCGGCGTCGATCTGCGCAATCGCGGCTTCCTTGGCCTTTGGCGGGTCAAACCAGGTGCCGATGAAGGCGTTCAGAAATTCGGCGTTCGGATTGACCTCGCTGACGCCGTCGCGGAAGGCGTTGATCAGCAGGTTGACTTCCGGAATCGGATAGCCGCCGACCGAACCGAACGTGTTGGTCTCGCTGATCGACCCGGCGAGCATGCCTGCAAGATAGGCGGCTTCGTGGTTGCGGGTGCCGAAGACGCCGAAATTGTCGCCGGACGGGCCGCCGGAAGACCCCATCAGAAAGGCGACGTCCGGATAGTCCTGTGCGACCTGGCGCGCCTCGTTTTCAACGGCGTAGGATTCGCCCCAGATCAGATCGACGCCCTGTTCGGCGTATTCGCGCATGGCGCGGGCGTAGTCGGTGCCGGACACGCCTTCGGACCAGACATATTCGATCAGGCCGTCATCGGCGGCCGATTGCAGCGCTTCGTGGATGCGCGAGTTCCAGGCGTTCTCGACCGGCGAGGCGTGGATTCCGGCGACCTTGATCTTGTCGTCGGCCATGGACGCTGCCCCGAGCACAGGCAGAAGGCTTACTGCCGTCACGACGGTGATGAAGCGACGACGGGAGAAGAGATTGAACATTTTTGGTTCCCCTAAAGAGTTCATTATATCGGCGCAGACGGGTATCTTCAGCCGATCTTGTTTTGCTGTACCGCACAATTTAGACGGCGGGCCAATTTCTTTGTCAATAGGGTTGGAATATTCTTGAGTGGTCGAAAACAGGATTGTTTTCGAAACAGTTGCATCGATCATGTGTTAAACTCCAGGGGCGCGAGTGGAGGGCCTTTTTGATGTCTGTGCGTGGAACCCGCATTCTGGTCGGAACGAGCAAGGGCGCCTTTCTGGTTGCCGGCGAGACTGACCGTTGGACAGTCAAAGGGCCCTTCTGTGACGGCTGGCCGATCAATCACATTGTCGGCGATGCGGAGACGGATACACTTTGGGCCGGAGGCGGCGGAGATTGGCACGGCGCTGGCGTCTGGCGCTCCGACGACGGCGGCGAAAGCTGGGAGCTGACGCGGCTGACATCCGGCCAGATGGACGATTGGGCGGCGCAGGACGCCGATTTCGCCGCCATGATCGGCTGGACGGATACGCCGTTGCCCTTCGACAAAGATTTTTCGCAGATCTGGTCGCTCGGGTTTGCGCATGGAACGCTGTACGCCGGCGCAAAGCCGGCGAGCCTGCTCGCCAGTCGCGACGGAGGCGCCACCTTCGAGCGGCTGCAGGGGCTGACCGATCATCCTTCGGCAGAGAGCTGGAACCCTGGCGGCGCCGGCCTTGTTTTGCATACCATAGTGTCCGACCCATCCGATCCGGAAAAGATGTGGATCGGCATTTCGGCTGCGGGCGTCTTCGCAACCGAGGATGGTGGAAAAAGCTGGGAGCGCCGCAACCGGCTGTCCAACCTCGGCGTATGCGCCGATCACGACCACCCGGCTGGCCCCAGTGACGGGGAAATCGGGCATTGCGTCCACAATATGATGCGCGCGCCGGGAGAGGGTGATCTGCTCTACCAGCAAAATCATCACGGCGTGTGGCGCTCTGCAGACGGGGGGAGAAGCTGGGACGACATCACCGCGGGTCTGCCGTCAACATTTGGTTTTCCGATCTGTGTGCATCCACGGGACGCGCAAACGATCTGGACCCTGCCGCTCAACGGCGACAGCGCCGGACGGTTTCCGCCCGATGCGGCCGCGGCAGTATGGCGCTCGCGCGACGGCGGCGCTACCTGGCGAGACTTGCGCGAGGGATTGCCGCAGGAAAGCTGCTATTTCACAGTTCTGCGTCAGGCGATGGCGCGCGACAACGCCGATCCCGTCGGCGTTTATTTCGGGACCAACAGCGGCTCCGTGTTCGCCAGTCTCGACGAGGGAGACACCTGGGACGAGATCGCGCGGCATCTGCCGACGATCCTTTCCGTCGAGGCGATGGATCGTATGTGAGCGAGCGGCGACGAGGTCAGGAAAACGATCCCGGCATCAGCGCTTCGTAACGCTGCTTCACCAGACGGTAACAGTGGCAGGCGGCGTTTTCGAGGCCCTTGCGGTCCTCCACCGTGACTGCACCTTTTTGTGCGCTGATGAGGCCCTTCTCGCGCAGGGTCTGGCTTGCGCCGTTGATGCTGGATCGATGAACCGACAGCATCTGTCCCAGGAACTCCTGCGTCAGCGGCAAGCGGTCGTCATCGCTGCGGTCGCGCATCATCAGGATCCAGCGAGAGAGCCGTTCTTCCACCGGATGGATCGCGTTGCAGGCGACAGACTGCATGGTCAGCGAAAGAAGCGCCTCCATGTAGCAGACAATGTGCTGCCGGAAGGCTCCATCCTCGTCGAACGCTTTCTGAAACGTCGGCGCAGGACATCGCCATGCCTTTCCCGGCACCTGCGCCAGCCATCGTCCATAGGTTTCGCGGGAGCCAATGGCGGCAATGGGGCCGACAACACCCTCCCGCCCTATGCCGGCCAGCTCCGGCGATTCCCCGTCCACCTGTGGCGCCACAATGGAAACCATGCCGCTTTCCGGAAACAGCACAAAGTCGATACGTTCGCCCGAATCGAGCAAGGTTGTGCCGGAAGAATAGGATATCGGCCTGAGATCATTCTCGATCAACGCCAGTGTCTTGACAGGCAAATGCCGCAGCAGCCGGTTCGCGAAACGTCTGTTTATGCTCATGATGATTAAACACGCGGACAGGACGCCGGTTCCGGACGAATGTCGGGTACCCGACAGAACCCTGTGGTCTATGGTGCTAGCGTGTGTCGGGTTGACGACGATTTCGTATTGTTAAAGTATTGTTTTTGAAGATTGTCGCAGAACTTTTCCGGTAGCCGCCCGCGCTGCCGTTTTCTGAATTACGGGGGTTAAATGGAAGAGCGATTGTCAACCGGAATCGAGGGCCTGGACTACATCATGGACGGCGGCCTGCCGACCGGACATGTCTATCTCATCCGGGGGGAACCCGGCACCGGCAAGACGACAATGGCGCTGCAATATATGAACGCCGGCGCCAGGAACGGTGAACCGGCGCTCTACGTCACCTTGTCCCAAACGGCCCGGGAGCTGGATATCATTGCTTCGTCCTATGGAATGAGCCTTGACGGGATGGATGTCCACTCTGGCCACGACCTGTTCGGCGAAGCGTCTGCCCAGAGCGTAATCGACACCAGCGAGATGGAACTCGAGAGGCTGGTCGGCCGGGTCAGGGATATATTGGCGGAAACAAAGCCGACGAGGGTCGTGATCGATTCTCTGATAGACCTTCGCTTGCGCGCGCTGGACGTGCTTGCCTATCGTCGGCTTTTCCGCGAACTCATGGATATACTGATTGCCGCCCAGACGACGACGCTGTTTCTGGACAGCGATCCGGAATATGGCGGCGATTCCCAAGTGACCGCTCTGGTCCACGGGGTCCTGTCGCTGAGGCGGGCGCTTCCGGGTTACGGCATTGCGCAGCGGCGTCTCGAGATAAACAAGCTGCGCGGCGTGGCCCATGCGGAAGGTCTTCACGACTTCACGATCCTTGCCAATGGCGTGAGGGTCTTTCCGAGACTGACCAGCGAACTCGACGCGGCGCCGCCAAGCCTCGATACGGTAGGGACCGGCCTCGCCGGCCTCGATGAACTCACCTGTGGCGGTGTTTCCCAGGGCACGGCGCTGATGATCTACGGCCAGGCCGGCACCGGCAAGTCAACGCTTGCCGCAAGCATTATCAGGGCCTCTATCGATCGGGGCGACCAGGCCGCGGCTTTCATGTTCGAGGAGCATCCCAAAACCTTCCTCAAACGCGCCGACAGACTCGGCATTCCACTGACCGAGGAGAACGAGTCCGGGCGATTCATAACCGCCGACATGAGGGCCGGTGAGGTGCTTCCAGGCGAGTTCGTGCACATGGTGCTCGACGCTGCCGACCGCAAGCCTGTCAAGACGGTCGTCATCGACAGTGTCAACGGGTATGTGACGGCCGCCGCAAACAAGGATCACGCCCTCGCGCAGCTCAACACCCTGGTGGCCACCTTACGGTCGCGCCAGGTCGTTACCGTACTGGTGGTGGAACAACCCGGGTTTCTTACCCAGATCGGCCACAGCCTGGATGTCAGCATCCTTTCCGACTGCATCATATTACTGCGGCAATACGAACCCCAAAGCATGGTCCGCCGATCGATTACCGTGCTGAAGAAGAGAACGGGTCCGCACAGCACTGAACTCCGGGAGCTGGTTATGGAAGACGGTAGAATGGATGTTGTAGCTATTCCGCCCGATCGCCTGGAGACGATGCGCCAGCTTCATCTCCTCAATTCTCACGCGCCGATTTAGCAAAGCCGCCGATGCCTGCGAAACTGCCTGACGAAAGGGTTCTGGTTCTTGCCGCGCTGCCCGCCGACGCCGCCGCACTTCGGGAATTGATCGAGGCAGAGGGAGAAACGCCCGCTCCGCTGGCCGACGGCAAGTTGTCCGACGCCCTGGACGAGGGCGCCGGCTGTCTGATCATGACCGAGGAAACGTTGACGGCGAACATCGTGGCGCCCCTGTTGGAGTGGGCGCAGGCGCAGCCGGAGTGGAGCGTGTTGCCGGTATTGATCCTTGTGCGGCACCCCAATCGTCTGCCCAAGACTGTCGTACCCCTGGTTCAGGGAGAACGATCGAAACGCATCCAGGTGACATTACTCGGGCGACCATCCGCGCCCGATGTCCTGCGCAATGCGCTGCGTGGACTGATGGAAACGCGGCGGTGGCAATATCGTATCCGCGACCAGATACGTGAGTTGCAGCAACGGGAAGAGGAAGTTCTGCTGCTTGGCAGGGAGGTTCAGCACCGGGCCAGAAACAGCATCACGAAGGTTCTGTCCATCATGCGGCAGACCTGGCGCAGTTCCGCTTCGCCGGAAGCGTTTATCCAAAGTCTCGAACGGCGAATTGCATCGATGGCCCGCGGTCTAACGTTGATGTCGGAATCAAACGCGCTCGGGGCGAGTATCGTGGACCTGCTGGTCACCGAGGTCAGGGCCGTTCTCGGCGAGGAAGCGGAAAGCAAGAGGCTTTTCTACGAGGGCCGGGACATGATGCTCAACGAGAAAGGCGCCCTGGCGCTTCACCTTGTTTTCCACGAGTTGACAACCAATGCGCTGAAATACGGCGCGTTCAGCAATTCGAGCGGTTGTGTGAACGTGCAATGGGCGTTCGAAGCCGACGATGACGGCGAAATGCTTCGACTGTCGTGGCGTGAGGAAAATGGGCCGCCCGTCGTCCCGCCGGAAAAGAAGGGATTCGGGTCGCGGCTGATCGACATTACTCTTTTGCAGGAGGTCGAAGGAGCCTGCGACATCGACTACGCCAAAACCGGGCTCGTCTGTACAATGCGCCTTCCCACAGGGGTTATCTCGCCAACATCCCCGGGCGACCAGCAATAGGCGAGCTCCGAATGAGGTCTCCCGAGGGACAGCAATGAAGCCGCCTGCTGATTTTACGAGAATCAGCAACCTTTCGATCTGCAACCCAAATTGATTTGGCGACCTGCAATCAAAGGGCGTATCCTTTCAACGCGCAATCTATGCATGCGAGGGGGCGTCATGACATCCGGCAATCTCGATATTCAGCAACCACAACCTTTCGATCTCGTAGGGAGCACCATCCTGATTTCCGGGAACGCCGTGGCGTTCGAGGGTACGCTGACAATTCGCGTCAGCGAAGGCCATGACGAATATTCTTCCTTCACCAATGTGGGCTCGCTGGCTCTGCGCCAGTTCCAGGGCGAAATCACGATCCCTGACAATCCCGGCTTCCAGCTCTCGCGGCTGTTCCTGACGCTCGCCGACGACACCGGCAATGAAAACGGGCCGTCGGTCATCGTACCCGTTCTCTTCGGTCCGAAGATCGTCCCCGGTTACACCGGCTATCGCAACTACACCGTCAAATCCGGCGACACACTGACGAAGATCGCAAGGGCGGAATATGGAAATGACGATTTTCAGCCGATCGTCGAGGCGAACCAGCACCTCATCAGCGATCCTGACCTGATCTTCGTTGGACAGGTGCTGCGCGTGCCGCGCAACGACACGTGACGATTCAACCTTCCTGCGGATTTCCGCAGGCGTCTTCGCCGCTCAGGTGTTGTCTGATGACGCGTGAATACGACGGGCGATCGCCTACCGATGCGCACAGGTCCGACAATCGGGGATTGGATGCGAACAGTTCCGACTTGTCGGAAGCCCATTCGGTGAGCATGGTCAGGTATATGTCGAGCGCCGTAAATCCTCTGCGAAGAAAATAGGGCTCGCCCTCGATCGCGTTTTCTATGGTTGAAAAGAACTCCTGCAACTGCTGTTCGGCCGTCTGACGCACTGTTTCGTTCGCGCTGTCGTCCGACGTGAATTGCTCGGGATGCCAGGCTCTGGAGAAAACCGGATACCCGCTCGTCGCCATGACCATGAGCCAGAACAGAAAGCGCGATCTGTCGGTATCGGTCGCCGCTGGCACGAGACGGCTGTCGGGATGCCGCTCGCCGAGCACAATGGTGATTGCCGCTGTTTCACCGACCACTTCGCCGTCGGGCAGTTTCAAGGCCGGTACGCGGGCGACGGGGTTGATCGAACGGTATTCACGATTCCGATGCGCCCCCGCCGCCATATCCACATGGATGCGATCATAGTTCGCACCAATTTCGTCGAGCAGAACTTGCGGGCCGATCGCGCCTGACATCTTTTCCCAGTAAAGCGTGTACATTCGTTTCTACCCGAAGTTTGGTTATGTGGGTCGATATCGCGAAGTCGCGGGATCGATTACGGACGTGATCTCGGTAATGTGCGTTGCCGGAAATCCACTCAGTTCCGCGTGGCGGTGAATGGCGTCCTCGTCCTTCGCCAGATAGATGCAGAAGGTCTTGTCGCCCGCCACATAGGAATGCTGCCACTGAATGTCGGGGCTCAGTTCCGCAAGGGCTTCGTTCGATTTTTGCGCCGCCGCTCCGAGTTCAGATCTGTCCATGCTGCCCACAGCCGGGATGTCGCGTTCAATGACGAATTTTTTCATCTTCTGCCTCGTTCCTGCAAAGTTTTTCTTTTGGTGATTCAATCGCACCAATCAACAAAGCCCATTGTTTCAGGCAATATTCGCCTCTGCAGCTCATTTATTCTTTAGCCTGAGAAAGAAAAAGTTTAGTGTTGGCGCATGAAGTTATCGCATCTGAATGCTCTGCGCGCTCTGGAGGCGGTGTTGCGCACGGGCGGCTTTCGCACTGCTGCGGAGGAACTGGGTGTAACCACTGCGGCAATCGGGCAGCAGATCAGGGGGCTGGAGGCTTTCGTCGGAAGAAACCTCTTCATTCGGTCTCCCGGCGGCGTGCATCCGACGGATCAGGCGCTTCGCCTGAGAAACAGGCTGACCTACGGTTTTTGGATGGTTCACGAGGTGCTCGAGGAGCTGAGAGACGTTCATTCGTCCAACCGGATTGGGATAACGTTGCCCGAGTCCTTTGCCGAAAACTGGTTCACCAAGCGGATTTCGGAATTCTACCGTCTTAACTCGGAGGTTGACCTGCGTCTCAACGCCTCCAATCGACGCGTGGATCTCGTCGCCGAAGGATTCGATTTTGCTATTCGCTACAGTCCGCCGCCGGAAGACGAGTTCGCTTGCGTCGATTTGTTCGGAGACCATGTGCTTCCCCTCTGCACGCCGGGGCTTGCTGAAAAATATGGTCTCTCGGAATCGAACAGCACTCTTGATGGCGTGCCACTGGTCCATCTCGACAATCGCACGCCCGATCCGCAATGGCCGGATTGGCAGAGCTGGCGCTTGGCATTTGGCGTTGATCCGGGAGATATATCCAGTGGTGTACGCTACTCCCGGATCAGTTCCGGACTTCAGGCCGCTGTTTCGGGGCAGGGATTGGTCCTTTGCGGAATTACGGAAGCCTATGATTCAGTCGTGAGCGGGCAGTTGATCATGCCCTTCGGCCCGGACAAGCGCATGACGACGGAATACCGGTATCGACTGCTGTGGCTGAAAGACCGAAATCTTGGCGCCCTGCAAAGGAGTTTTCGTGACTGGATCACCGGTCTTGCGCATTCATTCAATGATTGCGTTACGGAGTTGCTGCGAGGATAACAGCACTTTCCAGGAGCTTCGGAAACCGGGCTCGCGGCCATATCGTAGCGCGCGGCTGAGGCGAGCCTGATCCACCGGAGATGGGGATTTAGCATGACGGGATCACCGGGAAAGGGCAACTGGGACGTCCGTATTGCGGTCGATGCGGACCAGCCCGCGATAAGCTCCCTGGTGCGGTCGGAACGGCTGTTTCCCTATGGGCTTGGCTGGCGAACCTTCGTTGTCGCCGAGGCGGGCGACAGGATTGTCGGCGCGGCGCAGATCCGCAATCATCGCGACGGCTCGCGCGAACTCGGATCGCTTGTGGTGACGCCAGGCTGGCGCAATCGCGGCGTCGCGGAGGCGATGATCGACACGCTGCTTGCAGGCGAAACCGGTCCGGTGCACCTGGTCACCGCCGCCAAGCGAGCGTTGCGTTTCAGGCGTTTTGGTTTCGAGACAATCAATGTCTCACAGGCGCCGGGCGCGTTGCGACGGCATTTCTGGCTCGGGCAGATCGGCGGCGGCCTGTCACGGCTTTTCAGCCTTCGGCGCCCGAGGTCGATGGTGGTGATGCGCCGGGACGGAACAAAGCTGAATCAATAAGCGTTGCGACCTGTATCCGTTGGTGTTTGAGAGGTTCCGATGTCGAGAAACCGCATTTCAGCCTTGCTGGTGCTTCTGGCAGTATTCATGACTTCGCCGGTATCGATGGTTGGAGCGGCGGATCTGGAAGTATTGCGCGAACGCGCGCTCGCTCTCGTCAATGAAGCCCGGGAAAAGCAGGAGCTGACGGTGCTGCAGCGAAGCACTCTGCTTGACAAGGCGGCGCAAAGCCATGCCGAAGACATGATGGAGCGGGATTACTATTCGCACAGCTCGCCGGAAGGCGACACGGTGAGTGATCGTTTTCGCGACCGGGGCGGAAGCCGCTGGAAGCTGGTGGCCGAAAACATCGCCACCTGTTCAGGCTGCGACACGCCGCCGACCGTAGATCGGGTCGTGGCGTTTCAAAAAGGCTGGATGGACAGTCCCGGCCACCGTGAAAATATCCTGAAGGCCGGTCTCGACAGTTTCGGATTTGGAATCGCCGGCAGCGACGGCCGGATATTCGCGGTCCAGACATTTGCCGGCGCGGGTGAACCGCGTGGGCTCGGTCCCGGCGAGGAGGCGGTCGCGCTCGCGCCTGGCGAACAGCTGCAGCAAGCAGAGCGCAGTGTCAACCGGGCCCGGCAACGCGCGGACGTGGAAACCGTTGAAGCCAGCGAAGCGCTTGCGGACGTCGCCCGGCAGTTGCTGCCGGAGGGCGATCTGGGAAAAAGCCTGATCGATCGTCCCGACAATCTGTTTGATCTGCTGCCCCACGGGCAGGCTGAAGACTGGAGCAGCCTTTCTATCATGGCTGGCGCCTGCGGGGGCTGCGGCAGCAGGCCGACTGCCGCCGATATCCGATATTTCGTTGGTCAATGGAGCGACGACCCCCAGGATGGCCGCACAGTTCTCGACGAAGGCGCGACCCACCTTGGATTTGCCATGAGAGTGGACGGCGACGGCCGGAAAATTGCCGTTGCCGTGCTTGGACAGAAGTTCCGCTGACTTTCCGGCGCGACAGCCAATGTTGGACTGGAGCCAAGATGCACTATGTGACTGGTGAAGTCGTCGCGAAGGAGGCAACCCTTGAAGACCAACAGACGCGATTTGCTCAAACTTGGCGTAGCGGCGGGAGCCGCCGCTTTGGGACCGCTTCGAGTCGGCGCACAGGAGACGTCCGGTCCGCTGATGCGGAGCATTCCCTCAAGCGACGTCAGGATTCCTGCAGTCGGCCTGGGCTCTTGGATAACCTTCAACGTGGGCGACGATCCCGTACTGCTCGCTTCCTGCGCCGATGTCATGGAAGCCTTCTTTGCCGCCGGCGGAACGGTCATCGACAGCTCCCCCATGTACGGTTCGTCTCAGGCGACGATCGGTTACGGGCTTGAGAAGTTGAATCGGTCAGACGACGTTTTCGCCGCAGACAAGGTCTGGACCCGCGACAGCGACGCCGGCGCTTCGCAATTGGAGCTGTCGCGCTCGCGGTGGGGCGTTCCCGATTTCGATCTCGCGCAGGTGCACAACTTGCTAGCGTGGGAGCCTCACCTCGAAACGCTTTTCGCGATGAAACAGGCCGGCTCGCTGCTCCATGTCGGCATTACCACCTCTCACGGACGGCGGCACGGCGAGATGGAAGCGATCATGGGAAGCCAACCGATCGATTTCGTGCAACTGACCTACAATCCGGTTGACCGGGAGGCCGAAGAGCGGCTGCTGCCTATGGCGCGCGAACGCGGCATCGCAGTGCTCGTCAATCGACCTTTTCGCGGCGGGTCGCTGGCGGATCATCTCGCCCGTGAGCCTCTGCCGGACTGGGCGACGGACATCGGCGCGTCGAGCTGGGCGCAGATCATTCTGAAATACATCCTTTCCCATTCCGCCGTGACCTGCGCCATTCCGGCGACGACGCGGATCGACCATGTGCAAGAGAACGTGCGCGCCGCCAGCGATCCGCTTCCCGATGAAGCCATGCGCCAACGGATCGCCGATCACATTCGAAGCGTCTGATGAATGAATGGCTGAGCTATCGCCTGTCCGATTTCGTCATGTTTTCGGCCCGCGTCTACGAACGGCAAATCGAACTTTACAACAGGGAGTTCGCCGGCCTGCAGATTCTTGCACTCTGTCTCGCCGTGACTATGATCTGGATTTGCCTTCGACGCCCGACACTGGCGAACCGCATAGTTCCGGTGATCCTCGGTCTCGGATGGCTGTGGGTCGCCTGGAGCTTCCTGTGGCGCCGCTACGCCGAGATCAACCTGCTTGCCGAATACGCGGCGATCGCTTTCGCCCTGGAGGGAGCCGCCTTTCTGGTCCTTGCCCTGCGCAAGCGCGGCGTCGCGGTGCAATTACCGTCCGCCAGCATGAGCTCTCTTGCGTTGGCGGTGATCGCACTGCCTCTTTTTTTCTATCCGTTGATTGCGCCCCTGACGGGCAGCCCGATTGCCGCGGCTGAATTTTTTCTCATGACGCCGGATCCCACGGCGCTCGGCACGCTCGCCATTCTCGCCTTTTCAGGCACGCGGCTGCGCTGGCTCCTGATGATTGCGCCAACCCTCTGGTGCGCCCTTTCGGCGGCCATGCTCTGGACGCTCGACCTGCCGTCATCGCGGGTCTTGGCGGCGGCGCTGCCGGTTGTTCTCATCCTTGCCGTGGTCAGAGGTTTGCGCAGAACTAGCGCTGCTTCTTCTCCTTGAGCGAATCCATCGCCCAGCCGACGGAGAAACCGTGCATGATGGTGGACAGCAAGATCACCAGTCCGACCAGCGCCCAGAGCGAGTTCTCGTTGACAAACTCCATGTTCTTTCCGGCGTAGCACAGATAGTAGATCGAGCCGATGCCGCGCACGCCGTAGACCGAGATCACCCACCGGTCGCGGCGGGGAAGGTCGGTTCCAAGAAGTCCGATCCAGCCTGACAGCGGGCGGATGATCACAAGCAGCACGACAGCGACGGCGACCTGCGTCCAGGTGAGATCGGCGAACAGCAGCGGCAGGACGCTGCCGAGCGCGATCAGCAGCAGGGCTGTGAGCGCGTGCTCGATCGATTCGGAAAAGTCGTGCAGGCGCCGATGGAAGTGGTGGTCTTCCTCGATGCGCCGCAGGGTCAGACCCAGAATGGCGACTGCGATGAAGCCGTAGCCCTCGATCATCTCGGTGGACCCGTAGCACAACAGCACGCCGGCGAGGGCGATCACTCCGGACCCGGTTTCAGCGAGGATCGACCCGCGCGGCACGACAAAGAGGATGTAGCCGAGCGCCTTCGCGCCGAGCCAGCCCATTCCGACGCCGACGGCGATCCGGTAGACGACGTCGATGGCGAGCCACTCCAGCCCCCAGGCGGTCGGCTGGAGGCCGGCGGCGGCGACAATCAGTCCGAGATAGACGAAGGGAAAGGCGAGCCCGTCATTGAGGCCGGCCTCGGTGGTCAGCGTGAAACGCACCGGATGTTCGGCGCCCTCATGCGGCGGGCCAACCTGCACATCCGAGGCAAGCACCGGATCCGTGGGGGCGAGCACCGCGCCGAGCAGGATCGCGCCTGCCGCGGTCAGGCCCACAAAGCCGACGCCGAGAAAGGCGACGGCGAATATGGTGAGCGGCATGGCGATCGCCAGCATTCGGAAGGTTGGCATCCATTTCCGCCACGCGCCGATCCTGTCGATGCGCAAGCCGGCGCCGAACAGCGCGATGATGACTGTCAGCTCACTGACCAGTTCCCACGGAAGCGGCGTCTGACGCGGGTCGGGCAGCGAAGGCAAACCGGGAATGAGCAGGCTTGCAGCCGCGCCCAAAAGGATCATCAGCGGGGCGGCGGCCGGTTCGCGTTTCGAGACAAGCCGGGGGAGCCAGCGCGCCAGGATGACGATGACGCCGATGACGGCCAGCGCGAGGTGATAGGGTTCAAGGGCGAAAAATTCGTGATTCTGCATGCGACCATTCTGTGCGTATGTGGGGATCGTGCGCCCATTCCCCCTTTATAAACGCGCCTGGCCTGAAATGGTTGCGGATCAGTCGAGCAGGCCGCCCGGCGTGAACAGGTCGGCGATCAGCGTATCGCGGGCGCGGAAGCCGGGAGGCGTCTTCTGCCGCGCGCTGTCCTGGATCAGCCGGGCGAACGCCACCGTTCGTCCGTCGCGCGACGCCCAGCCAACGAACCAGCCGAAGGGCGTTCCCCGGACGACATTGCCGTCAGTCCCACGCGGCAGGCCGGCGCCGGTCTTGCCCCAGAGCCGCCAGCCGCCCTGTTGTGCGCCGTGATCCATGATCGCGGCGGTGTTTTCCACGGCGGACGCCTTTACCGGCAGCCGCCCGCCGACGAGCTTGCGCAGGAAGGCGACCTGTCCGTCCGGCGCGATCTGCAGCGAGGAGCTGAGCCAGGCGTGCGTCAGGCCATTGTCCTTGCTCGGATCGCCGGACAGATCGCGATTGCCGTAGTCGAAGGCGTCGACATAGGACTGGAAGCGCTCCGGGCCCAGGCTTTCTGTGATCTTCTGCGAATACCAGACGACGGAATACTGCATCCAGCGGGCGGGCGTCGCGGGCTCGCGCCACTCCGGCCGCCAGTCGACATAGCCTTTTTGGAAGGGGAGCTCCGGCTCTTCCGGCGACTTCAGGACGCCGCTGTCGAAGCCCATCAGGGCGATGGCGATCTTGAAGGTCGAGGCCGGCGACATTCGGCCCGCGCAATCGCCCTCGCGCGCCAGTTCGGCGCCGCTGGCCACCTCCACCACGAGGGTGCAGATCGTGCGAGTTTGAGCCTGGCCTGGCGCGACAGCGCTAAGAAACAGGGCAAGGCTTAACAGGGCAGGACGCACCATGAAGTTTCTCCTTCCTTGGCGGGTCGGACCATCGGAGATTCTGCGTCGGGCGTCAATCTTCCCGCCGAAAGTTGCGAAAACCGGAAATACTGCCCGCTGTAGTGGAGTTTCGCAGGAAATAAAAACAAGACCTTGTGACTACTGTCACCGAACTGTAGTTTTTCCGACGTAGGAGGAGCGGACCTTGCGAAATAGGTTCGTGATACAACAGGGAGAATTCCTATGAAGAAACTGATCCTGTCGGCGATGCTTGCGAGCTCCGCCGCCGCGTTGCCGATGCCCGCCATGGCGGCCACCGAAATCGAATTCTGGCACGCCTTTACCGGACGCCTCGGAGAACTGGTGGCCGAACAGGTCGAGACCTTCAACAACAGCCAGGACGATTACGTGGTCGTCGCCTCGCACAAGGGCAACTATTCCGAAACGCTGAACGCCGGCATCGCCGCCTTCCGCGCCGGTGAGCAGCCCGACATCCTGATGGTTTTCGAGGTCGGCACGGCGACGATGATGGGCGCCAAGGGCGCGGTCAAGCCGGTCTACGAAGTCATGGCGGAAGCCGGCGCCGATTTCGATCCGGACGCCTATATCGGCGCGGTGAAAGGCTACTACACCACGACCGACGGCGAGATGCTGTCGCTGCCGTTCAACTCCTCGACGCCTGTTCTCTGGGTCAACAAGGACGCGCTGAAGGAAGCCGGCATCGACCCCGACGTCGATCTCTCCACCTGGGAGAAGGTCGGCGACGTGCTGGACAAGCTGAAGGCGGCCGGCCACGAGTGCCCGCTGACGACGGCGTGGCAGAGCTGGATTCATCTCGAAAACCTGTCGGCCTATCACAACGTTCCCTTCGCCACGAAGGACAACGGCTTCGCCGGCCTCGACACGGAGCTGACGTTCAACAGCCCGTTGCAGGTCAAGCACATCCAGACGATGGGCGACTGGGCCAAGGACGGCAAGTTCGTCTACAAGGGCCGCCGCAACGAAGGCGGCGCTGACTTCCGTTCCGGCGGCTGCGCGCTGTTCACCGAAAGCTCGGCCGGCTATGCGGGCATCAAGTCCGAAGCCGAATTCGACTTCGCCGTTCGCCCGCTGCCCTACTGGTCGGCCGCCGAAGGCGCGCCGCAGAACACGATCATCGGCGGCGCGTCGCTGTGGGTGATGGAAGGCCAGGATCCGGCGGAGTACGAAGCCGTCGCCGCTTTCCTGAACTTCCTGTCGTCCACCGACATCCAGGCCAAGTGGCACCAGGACACCGGCTATCTGCCGATCACCAAGGCCGCCGGCGAGAAGACCAGGGCCGACGGTTTCTACGACGCCAATCCGGGCACCGACATCGCGGTGATCCAGATGACGGCGAATGAGCCGACCGCCAATTCGAAGGGCCTGCGTCTCGGCTCCTTCGACCAGATCCGCGGCATCATCGACGAGGAACTGGAAGGCGTATGGTCGGGCGACAAGGACGCCCAGGCTGCTCTCGACAGCGCCGTCGAGCGCGGGAACGTGCTGCTTCGTCGTTTCCAGCAGGCCAACAACTGATAAAGCATACATGTTTCCGGCGGCGGCGATCATCCGCCGCCGGATACTGACCGGACCGGATCGGGGGACGACGAGGCGATGGAAAAGCGGGTGACCTTCAAGGGATGGACGCTGCCGCTCATCCTGATCTTCCCGCAAGTCCTGATCTCCGCCGTGTTCTTTTTCTATCCGGCGGGCGAGGCGATCTGGCAATCGCTGTTCATACCGGACCCGTTCGGCCTGTCGGCGCAATTCGTCGGTCTCGGCAATTTCGAATTTCTCTTCTCCGACAAATATTATCGCGCCTCCTTTGTCACCACCGCGATCTTCTCGACGCTGGTGACGCTGGTCTCGATGGTTCCGGCGCTGTTTCTCGCCGTGCTCGCCGACCGGCTGGTCAAGGGCGCGACGACCTATCGCACGCTTCTGATCTGGCCCTACGCGGTGGCGCCGGCGGTGGCCGGCGTGCTGTGGCTCTTCATGTTCAACACGCGCGTCGGCGTCGTTTCCTGGTATCTCAGCCAGCTCGGCTATGACTGGAACCACGTGCTCAACCAGACCGAGGCGATGGGGCTGGTGGTGCTCGCCTCCTCCTGGGGCCGCATCAGCTACAATTTCCTGTTCTTCTTCGCCGCGCTTCAATCCGTGCCGCGCTCGGTGATCGAGGCGGCGGCGATCGACGGCGCGCATTTCTGGCGGCGATTCTTCACGATCGTGCTGCCGCTGATTTCGCCGACCACCTTCTTCCTGCTGGTGGTCAATATTGTCTACGCCTTCTTCGAGACCTTCGGCGTGATCCACACGATCACCGGCGGCGGGCCGCAGCAGGCGACGACGATCCTCGTCTACAAGGTCTATGCGGACGGCTTCGTCGGCCAGGATCTGGGATCCTCGGCCGCGCAATCGGTGGTCCTCCTACTCGTCGTCGGGGCGCTGACGGTGCTGCAGTTCAAATATGTCGAGCGGAGGGTTCACTATTGACCTCCGAAGCCGTCAGGGCCGCGCCGATCGTTGAACCGCCGCCCGGCATGGTGGAGAAACGCGGCCGCGCGCTTTGGCTCACCCATGTCTTCATGATCCTGGGCGTGATGGTGATCTTCTTTCCGATCTGGCTCGCCTTCGTCGCCTCGACGGTGACGCAGCCGGAAATCGTTCGCCCGCCAATGCCGCTCCTGCCTGGGCCGCACCTGATCGAGAACTACACGCGGGCGCTTTTCTCCGGCGTCAATGTGCCGGTCTCGACGATGCTGCTCAATTCGCTGGTCATGGCGCTCGGCATCGCCATTGGCAAGATCGCGATTTCGCTCCTTTCGGCCTTCGCGATCGTCTATTTCCGTTTTCCCGGCCGCGGGCTGTTCTTCTGGATGATCTTCATCACGCTGATGCTGCCGGTGGAGGTCAGGATCGTGCCGACCTACGAGGTCGTCGCCGGCTTCGGCATGCTGAACTCCTATTCCGGGCTGATCTTTCCGCTGATCGCGTCGGCGACGGCGACCTTTCTGTTTCGCCAGTTCTTCATGACGATCCCGGACGAACTGGCCGAAGCCGCCCGGGTGGACGGCGCAAGCCCCATGCGCTTCTTCCGCGACATCGTGCTACCGAT
Source organism: Flavimaribacter sediminis (assembly GCF_019492055.1). Lineage (GTDB taxonomy): Bacteria > Pseudomonadota > Alphaproteobacteria > Rhizobiales > Rhizobiaceae > Flavimaribacter > Flavimaribacter sediminis. The sequence goes on from NZ_JAICBX010000007.1 coordinate 147,977, forward strand.
GAGCCGCACCAACATCGCGGCGCTCTTCGTCATCCTCTTCATCTATGGCTGGAACCAGTATCTCTGGCCGCTGCTGATCACCACCGACCCGGACATGAACACCATCGTGATGGGCATCAAGCAGATGTTCCCGTCCGGCGACGACACGGCGGACTGGCCGGTCATCATGGCGGCGTCGATCCTGGCCATGATCCCGCCGGTGATCGTAGTCGTCTCCATGCAGCAACTCTTCATCCGCGGCCTGCTCGACAGCGAAAAATAGCACCTATGGCAACAGTAGAATTCGACAATGTGAAAAAACGCTTCGGCGCGACGAAGGTCATCCACGGCATTTCGATGGACGTGGCGGACGGCGAATTCATCGTCATCGTGGGCCCGTCCGGCTGCGGAAAATCGACGCTCCTGCGCATGGTGGCGGGGCTGGAATCGGTGTCGGAAGGCGAGATTCGCATTGACAGCGCGCGGGTCAACGAGAAGGAGCCGATGGACCGCGACATCGCCATGGTGTTCCAGAATTACGCGCTCTATCCGCATATGAGCGTGCGCCAGAACATGGCCTACAGCCTGAAGATCGCCGGCAAGGCGAAGAGCGAGATCGACCGGCGGGTGGCGGACGCGGCCAAGCTTTTGCAGCTCGAGCCCTATCTCGACCGCAAGCCGCGCGAACTCTCCGGCGGCCAGCGCCAGCGCGTCGCCATGGGCCGCGCGATCGTGCGCGAGCCGGCGGTGTTCCTGTTCGACGAGCCGCTGTCCAATCTCGACGCGAAACTGAGGGTACAGATGCGCCTCGAGATCAAGCACCTGCAGGCGCGGCTCGGCGTGACCGCGCTTTACGTGACGCACGACCAGGTGGAGGCCATGACCATGGCCGACCGGATGATCGTGATGAACGCGGGCGTGGCCGAACAGATCGGCTCGCCGCTCGACGTCTACGAGCGGCCGGAAACGCTGTTCGCCGCGCAGTTCATCGGCAGCCCGTCGATGAACGTCGTGGAGGGGCGCGTGTCCGGCGGCCGGGCGACGCTCGCCGACGGCGCGTCGCTTGCCTGCGCGTCGGCCCATGAGGGCGACGTGATGGTGGGCGTGCGGCCGGAACACCTGACGGCCGACGCGGACGGGCCGATCACACTGACGGTTTCGGCCGCCGAGCCGCTCGGCGCCAACACGCTGTTGCACGGGTTTCTGGGCGAAACGAAAACGGTCTTCACCGCCAGCCTGCCCGGCGTGCATCTTCATTCGAAATCGGCGGAGGCCGTGCGGCTGTCGGTGGCGCCGGAGAATATCCACCTGTTCGACCGGGAGACGGGCAAGCGGATTTGAGCGGGCGTGAATTCGATATATTCTCCTAAATTATTGTAATATTTATATTAAAATAAAATCTGGCTTTGTTTCGGAATCCGCGTTTTTGCACCGGCCGCTCCGCCGCCGGCCGCGGCGCATCTTCCTTCCGATTGCTGATCTGATATGTAAAACTGTTTAAAAACAGGGTATTGATCGATTTTGCCCTTGCCCGGAACCGCAAGTCCGGCCTGTTTTCAAAAGATACTGGCTTTGTTTCGGGATTTGGCTTTGTTTCGGGATTTGGCTTTGTTTCGGGATTTGGCTTTGTTTCGGGATTTGGCTTTGTTTCGGGATTTGGCTTTGTTTCGGGATTTGGCTTTGTTTCGGGATTTGGCTTTGTTTCGGGATTT
>NZ_JAICBX010000008.1 GCF_019492055.1 Flavimaribacter sediminis
CGCCGCCGGCATCCACCGTGACCTCGATCTTGCCGCTGCTCGTTCCGCCGGAACTGGCTGCATACAGGCCGATGCCGCCGCTGCCCGAGACCGTGACGTCCGCTCCGGTGGTCAGCTTCACATCGCCTGCCGAATCCCCCGTATCGCCGCTGCCGGCACTGCCGGCGCTGTTGATTGCGGCGATCCCGTAGGCGTCCTCGCCGGTCACCTCGACCGTCCCGCCGGTGACCGTGAGGGTAATCCAGTCGGCGTCTCCGCCGTCGCCGTCACTGCTTGAGTCGCCGCCCGCACCGCCCTGGCTCAGCGCATAGACGCCGTGCGAGCCGTCGCCGCTCGTCTGAACGGTGACCGACGAGAACGAGATATCGATGGCGCCTGCGTCACCGCCCGAACCATCGCTGGCCGCTCCCGTTCCGCCGTCGCCGCCGAGGCTCGCCAGATAGATGCCGTAGGCATCTTCGCCGGATGTTGTCGCAGAAATCGTCGTAATGGTGCCGGATATGCTGCCACCGGCGCCGCCGGCGCCGCCGTTGCCGTCGCCATGTTCGCCACCCGATCCTCCGTCACCGCCGTCGCCACCCTGGCTGAGCAAGGTGAGCGCGCCCATGGAACCGCCCTCCCCGGTCGTCGTCACGGTCATGACGGAGGTCGAGTCCATCGTGCCCGACACCGGCCCGCCGGCGCCGCCTGCGCCGCCATCGGCGCCTTCGTCAGGAGCTAAAACCCAGTCACCACTGGACGACCCGGTATCGCCGCCGGTTCCGCCAGTGGAGGAGACCAGGATGCCGACGGCATCGTCGGCCGACAGGGAAACGGAGAGTTCGGAGCCCTCCAGCGTCAGTTCGGCGTCACTGCCGTCACCGCCATCGCCGCCATTGCCCCAGCCGGGTTGTACGGCATAATCAAATGTTTCGTCACTGTTCGTTTTGGATTCGTTTCCTCTGCCACCGTTGCCGCCGGCGCTGGACAGGTCAACGCCATACGCGGCTTCACCGCTGTCGTCGGAAATGACGATCGCGCCGTCGACTAGCCCGAGTGAAGCAGTCCCCGCATCGCCACCCGTACCCCCGTCGCCATAGCCATTTGAGGGCGTGTTTCCGACGTAACCGTTCCAATAGGCCTTTGCCTCGCCACCCGCGCCGCCATCGCCGCCCATGCTCAGCACTTCGATGCCCGTTCCGCTGAAGTCCGAAATGGAAATATCGGTATCGGTGACGGTCGTTTCGGCGTCACCGGCAGCACCGCCCGCTCCGCCCGCTCCAGAATAGGCTCTGCACCTGTCTGAATTCTGGCCATCACAACGACCTTCACCGCCATCGCCGCCATTGCCGCCTATGCTCAGCACTTCGATGCCGGTGTAAAGGCCGGACAGATCGATTCCGTAGCTGCTGTTCGGATCGGACAAGTCGCTGATCGTCAGAGTCGCCGTATCGCCGGCGCCGCCGGTTCCTCCGTCGCCTCCATAGACGTCTGAGTCATCAAAACTGTTACCGGTATATTCGGCTTCACCGCCTGTTCCTCCGGCTCCACCAATTGTCGATATTGCTATGCCGGTCTCGCCTTCGGTCTGACTGACGAAACCACCGGTCATGGTGATTGAGGCGGCCGATCCCGCACCGCCGTCACCGCCATCGCCGGCCGTTTCGTGGCGCCCGCTTTTGGATTCTCCGCTATAACCTGCACCACCGACTGTCGTCACAATGATGCTGGTGTCCGTTGCATCGGTAACGCCCCAGGTGTCGCTGCCGTTGGTTCCATCGAAGGTCACAGTAGCCGGAAAAGAAGACGAACCGTCGTCGCCGTCATCCGATCCCCCGGCGCCGGCTTCCGTCAGCGAGATCGCCGTCCCGTCCGAACCGCTGACATCGCCGGTCAGATCCTCGACAACGATCTCATCGACGGCATCCGCTTCAGTATAGCTGATCGGGCCAAGATCGCTGCCGGTGCACGTCACCTTAGTGCCGCTTGTAGAACACGCAGACGAAGCCGGGCTTGCCGATATTGACAGAATCCCCAGACCCGCAAGAACGGCACATTTTGACGGAAACGCTCGCATCGCAACTGATTTCGACCTGCTGATCATAACAAGTAGTTTCCCCTCTGAACTGGTCGTCCCTAGAACCGGATTGCGAGCTTTGCGGAGCCACCGTAGCTTGTGATGCTGTCGGAGAACTGACCGAAGCCTTCGGCCGACAGGCTGAGACGCTCCGTCGCCAGAACCTCCAGCCCCGCCGTCACGTCGAAATAAGTCGTGTCGAACTCGCTGCCGATCGTGAACGGCGCAATGCCCGCCGGGGTGTCGGCAAACGAGGCCGATGTCGCCGGCGCCGCATCCCCCAGGAACTGCGTCAGCCCGACGGAAACGCTCGGTCGGAACAGAACCCCGTTCGCAGCCGCAATCTCGCCCCCGATCTCGATCGAAGGCTGGATGCTGTAATACGTCTGCGCATTGTCGTTGATCGTCAGGCTTGCCCCGCCTGCTCCCGTCTCCGTGAACCCGTTCATGTTGACATGGTCGAAACCGATGTCGACCCGCGGCTTCAGGTACCAGTCGCCGCGCACGAAGGCGTGCGACGCGCTGAGCTGGCCGGAGAACGTCCACAGCGTCTCGTTGCCTTGGGCAAAGTCGGAGGAATAGAGATACCGGGTGATATCGAAGTCGCCATAGCCGCCCGTCAGCGAGGCCGACAGGAGCGTGTTGCCCATCGTGTGCTTGGCCACGACACCGCCCTGGTAGAAGTTACCGTCGCTGTCGGCGATATCGTCCACCGAGAGTGACTGCGTTCCGATGCTGAAGCCGGTTCCAAGGAACCAGTTGTCCTGAAGGGCGAACTGGCCGCCGCCCTCGAACTGCCAGGCGGTCTGTGTGAACGGCCGGTTGGCCGAACTCGACGACCGCTCCATACCAGAGCCGCCGGCCCGCATCCAGGCGCACTGGTCTTCGTCGATGAATCGATAGACCCCGTCACGCACGCTGCAGCTCAGCAGCGCGTCGGAGAAGCGCTGCGCCGAGAACAGCGAGGTGAGCTGGATGTCGGAGGCGATCTGCGAGGCAAACGTATCGAGCGCCGCGATATATTCGTCCTCATCGACGATGTTGAGCAGGGTCGTCAGCTCCTTGCCGAGCCCGCCGTTCTCCAGGACATTCTGAAGGTGGCCCGCAACCGCCGACTGGTTGCGGCTCGCCGACCCCAGAAGGTCGCTGTCGTCCATGCTCACGTCCCACTCGAGCGCGACATAGAAGGAACTGCTGGTGTCAAGCGAATAGTCCGCCGTCGCCGTGTCGCCGATCGTGAGGCCGGAGCTGTCCATGCTGCCGGCCTCGGACAAGGCGATATCGGCGCTGCCGCTGGCCGAGGGCGCCGTGATGACGTTGACGCTGACCGTGCCAGCCATCGTCGCACCCGCCGTCTCGAACACCAGTTCATCCACGGAACTGCCGTCGACATCCACCAGATAAGTCCCGTCGCTGCCCTGCGTGAAGACGCCGGTGATCGTACTTGTCATCACCGACCCGGACCCACCCGGCGAGATGGTGCCGTCATTGGTCAGCGTGCCGCTCGAGCCGATATCGAAGGCCGAGCCAAGGTTCAGCGTAGCGCCGCTGTTGTTGGTGAAGGAGTTCGTATAGTCGGTGTCGAAGTCGACCGCGCCGCTGAAGGTGCCGTTATTGGTGACGGCGAGATCGCCGCCCGAGGTCATCAGTGCATAGATCGATGTGCTGGTGAGATCATCGGTGGTGATCGTGCCGTCATTGGTCAGCGTGTTGCCGTTGCCGTTGACGATGCTGACAGCCGCTGAGGCGTCGTCGGAAGCCGTAATGACTCCACCCGTATCGACGGTGACCTCGATTTGCCCGCTGGTCGTGCCGCCGGAACTGGCTGCATACAGGCCGATGCCGCCGCTGCCCGAGACCGTGACGTCCGCTCCGGTGGTCAGCTTCACATAGCCCGCCGAATCCCCCGTATCGCCGCTGCCGGCACTGCCGGCGCTGCTGATTGCGGCGATCCCGTAGGCGTCCTCCCCGGTGACCTCGACTGTCCCGCCGGTGACCGTGAGGGAAATCCAGTCGGCGTCTCCGCCGTCGCCGTCACTGCTTGAGTCCCCGCCCGCACCGCCTTGGCTCAGCGCATAGACGCCGTGCGAACCGTCGCCGCTCGCCTGGACGGTGACCGAGGAAAACGAGACATCGATGGCGCCTGCGTCACCGCCTGAACCATCACCGGCCTTGCCGGTCCCGCCATCGCCGCCCACGCTCGCCAGATAGATGCCGTAGGCATCGTCGCCCGAGGTCGTCGCAGAAACCGTCGTCATGGTGCCGGATATGCTGCCACCGGCGCCGCCGGCGCCGCCGTTGCCGTCGCCATGTTCGCCACCCGATCCTCCGTCACCGCCGTCGCCACCCTGGCTGAGCAAGGTGAGCGCACCCATGGAACCGCCCTCCCCGGTCGTCGTCACGGTCATGACGGAGCTCGAATCCATTGTGCCGGACACCGACCCGCCATCACCCCCCGCGCCGCCATTGCCGCCTTCGTCCGGATCGTTGGCCCAATCAGTAACATCGCTCGTCGTGGTTCCAACGTCACCACCGCTGTCGCCAACCGAAGACACCAGTATGCCGACGGCATCATCGGCTGACATCGATAACGAGATTTCGGAACCCGTGAGGGTCAGGCTGCTCTCGCCGCCATTCCCGCCGTCGCCGCCGCTTCCCCAGCCGGGATGATCACCGACTGCATCACTCCCTGCGCCGCCAGTATAGGAATCGTTGCCATCACCGCCGGCGCCGCCCGTACTGGATACGACAACGCCATAAATCGCCTCACCGTCGGTGTCGGTCCCAATGATCGCACTGTCTGTGACTGTAAATGCAGCTGTCCCCGCATCACCACCATCACCGCCATCGCCGTACCCGTTGGAGGGCTTGTTCTCGACCTTGTTCGATGCATAGATGGCCTTCGCCAGCCCGCCCTGGCCACCGTTGCCGCCGGTGCTCAGGATTTCGATCCCGGTGTCCGAGAAATCCGAAATCGAAACCTCGGTGTCGGTTATAGTCGCCTTGGCGTCCCCACTTGCACCACCCGCGCCCCCTACCCCGGAATAGGACTTGCACGTCGAATCGCCGGCATCACAACGGGCTTCCCCACCCTGGCCACCTTGACCGCCGGTACTGGCCAGGCTGATCCCGATATCAACCCCTGAGAGATCGATGCCGTAGCTGCTGTCCGGATTGGTCAAATCGCCGATCGTCAGCGTTGCCGTATCCGCGGCGCCGCCCGCGCCACCTGTACCCCCATAGAGATCGGAATCATCGAAGCTGTCGCCGGTGTAACTGCCTTCGCCGCCTTTTCCTCCAGCCCCACCGGTGTTCGATACATCGATACCGGTTCCGCCCTCGGTCTGGCTGACGAAACCGCCGCTCATCGTCAGGGATACGGCCGAACCCGAGCCGCCGTCGCCGCCGTCGCCGCCGGTCTCGTGACGGCCGCTCTTGTTTTCTCCCTCATGCCCCTCCCCGCCCGTCGTCGTCACGATGATGCTGCTGTCCGTCGCATCGGTGACGCCGTATGTATCGCTGCCGTTGGTTCCATCGAAGGTCACAGTAGCCGGAAAAGAAGACGAACCGTCATCGCCGTCATCCGATCCATCGGTGCCTGTTTCGGTAAGCGAGATCGCCGTCCCGTCCGACCCACTGACATCGTCGGTCAGATCCTCCAGGATGATCTCGTCGACGGCATCCGCTTCCGTATAGCTGATTGGACCAAGCCCGCTGCCGGTGCAAGTCGTGATCGTTCCGTCGATGGTGCAGGCGGCTGAGGCAGGTACTGGTTTGAAACAAACAGCAATTAAACTGACTAAAAATATGCCACTGATCAGCGAAACTATTGAAATCTTGTTCTTTAGAAAATGCCAATCACAGCATTCAAACTTCTGGTAAAATCTACTGTTTAGTAGTCGCGGCGCCGTCATACCGAGTTACCTTTGTAACAGCCAAACAAACTACTGGTCATCATTGCTAACAGCTGAATGCTAGTCCATGGACTCTGCTATCTTTAAGCTTGGAGTAACGTATCGAGACGTCCGGCAGAACGTCGTCTGCCGGACTAAAGATTTTGATGCTGAACGAATTCTGGTTGTCGGCCCAATGATATCAGGAAACCAGTAACTCTCTGATTATAAACGTCAACTCATCTGGAAAATATAGAGTGCGATTGCGGTTTTCTGTTATACAACCAGTCTTCAATACTTGTATTCGCAAATTTTCGTCCATCTGAGCCGTTTGCCTCACGCGACTGGTTCAGCTTCTGCACAGACGAGGGTGGAATACCGAAGTATTTGCTGAACGATCGACTAAAGTACGCAGGATCATCGTATCCCGCGGCATTTGCGATCTCGTGAATTTTTCGTTTGCGGGACGAAGGCGATGCAAGTTGAGAATAGGCGCGGTCCAGTCGACGGTTCACGATATAGTGGTTTACGCCCCCGGTTTCCGAAAAATGCCGATAAACTGTCGGTAAGGACATACCGAACTCCTTACTCAGCCTCTCAGGGCCGAGATCAGGATCCGACAGATGCTTGTCCAGATAAGCCTTCATCGCATGTACACGCGCTTCGAAGGTGTTGGGCGTTTCTGGATTCCCAAGGGGCGACAAACAAAGTGCACTTTGCAGCAAACTGCAGAAGCCGTCGCTGACAGCAGAAGCGTCCTCTTTCTGAAGGTTCGGCGCCAAGTCCAGCACCGTATAGAGAGCCTGCTTCAGCATACATCCAATCGGTGACGCGGACGGAAACATGAAGTAGGACGGATGACGACTGGGATCATAACCAACGGCTTCATGAGGAATGACCGCCCCCGCGACCGAGGAATCAGTGATTATGGAACGAAATTCTCGAGTATAATCAAATATATGCACTTCGCCGGGCATGATCACAAAACTACGATCATCGGAAATACCCCGGCTCTCTCCGCCTTTGTAGACTTTCAGCCAAAGATAGTCGCCTGCATTTTTCACATGGCTGCTTTGGCGGCTGAACGACTGGCTGGAGAGAGTGACTTCAGTAAAAATCAGCGATGCCACGAGATAGGACCGTACTCTCTCGTGTACGCCACGCTCGTCATCGTTCGGATTAACGTCATAGATGCCGCGAACGGATTCGCGCCATGCATCGAATATATGCCGTTCACCAACAATAGACGTGTCCAATGCAATTGACGGAATGAGATCGAGATGTTTCGTGTCGTCCAAAATGACCTTCCTTGTTGTCTCGCACACACCAGAAACCACACTATCGCTTAAATGGCCTCCTCATACCCATTAACCTTGTTGTAAAAGCCAATTTTTTCAATTCGATAATGGTTATCGATACAAGAATAGTCCATGGAGAGAACTATCACCAAACATTGGAAAATCATATCAATACCTGGCACGGCGGACCTTTGAGGCATATTGTCGAAAAGGGCGCCAGCTACATGTTATCGCAACAGTTCGAAGAATTTTGGCCCAGTGTTTCCTATTGAAACTATACATGAAAACGACATCATTCCTTCAATGTCGCTGACTGGAAATCGGAGTCAGCATCAGACGTATGGTTTTGCGCTGCCGGTTTTTATGGACGTCCCTGTGCGCCGTTTACAGATTGCCTCACCAGGCAATCATGGCAAGACGTTCGCAAGCAACCATCCATTACGCTTCGTAAAAGTACATAATACGAGAATAAAAACAAAATTTTAATGTATAAGTTAATTTTGCTATTCTGCTGCAATTGGAGGAATACTTGGCCCGCTTATGAGGGTTCTTGATGCTATACCATCAATTGTACTCGACAAATCCGTTGGCGCTGAGAAAGATTTGTTCGACGCTTGGCGGGAAATCGTTCGCGATTGCTATGATGTCAACCCGAACCAGGATGTTATCGCTCCATCGGAAAAACTCAAAGAATGGTTAGTCGATTCTCTCATCTTTTCAGATGTTTGTATCTCAAGCCAGTCATTCAGCCGCCATCATGATCATCACAAGACAGCAAGCGACTATCTTTCACTTCAAATCTACACAAAGGGAGAACGCCGCGGTATTGTAAACGAAGAATCTTCCAGTATGAAACCCGGCGAAGCACACATATTTGACTTCTCGCGCGAGTTTCACTCGTTTTCCGGGAATTCGGATGTAGTCGGGGTCGTAATCCCGCACGATGCCATAGGATACGATCCGGGCCGGCATCCAGCCTACTTTCGTGCCTACGAGTGGATCTCCAGCAAATTGTTTGTCACATATCGCGTTTGGCTACCCCGTTTCCGGGGCGCGCGGTTCGAGTCCAAAAAAATTAGCCTGAGCTCGGAAGATAAGGTGGTTGGGGCTCAGAATGCTGCCACTATCCTGGCGTTGAAGCCGTTGGCAATCGCCCCGTCGCCATACTGGCCCTCATAAGCAGCGCCGATGGTGACGGTGTCGGAGGCGACGAAATCGATGCCGGCTTCGACAACCGCCGCATCCTCGGCAATCGGCGCGCCAAGCACCGAGAACGGCGTGCTGCCGGCAATGGTGAAGGTCGAGGCCGGATCGATGTCGCCGAAGGCATGACGCCAGCCGGCCATGCCGGTCAGACGCGCACTGTCGGTTACAGCAACGGCGGCGCGCAGCCCCAGCGTCGTGAAGGTGGTGCTGGTCGTCTGCGACGGCGAGGCCAGCGCCGCCATGCCCCCGGTCTCGGCAAAGGCGTTGGTCTTCAGGCTGATGTATGAGACACCGGCAAAGGGCTCGAAGGTGGCCGCACCCGTCGTCATCCGGTAGCCGGCCTCGGCGAAGAACTGATACGAACGGGCGTCGTAATCGGCAACGAGCTGTTCCGACACCGGATTGGTGACAAACCGGGAACTGTCGACCGAATGCCATGTGTAGAGGGCGCCGAGGCTCAAGACCGCATTGCCGTTGTCGGCGCCGCCATAGACGCCGAGCGTGTAGCTGTTTGCATCGGCTTCGGAAGCCCGCGCATCGACGGAGGTATCGGTGCGGCTGTAGCCGACGAGAATGCCGAGGCGTGCGTAGTCTCCGATCTTGCGGTCGAAGCCTGCGACGACGCCATAGAGGTCGCTGTCGGCCGCGGCGGTGTTGAAGGTGGCGTCGGTCGAAATCCAGTCGCCATAGCCGGTGATCCAGAAGCCGTTCACGGCATCGGAGATATCGCCATAGGCTGCAACAGACGTATTGGCGTCCGTTCCGTCGAAGGCATTGTGGATGCGGTCGTTGACGGCGCCGGCCGTCCGCTGGCCATTCTCCAACAGCGCCCCCTTCAGCGAGGCATGGGCTTCGCCGGAAAGCTGGTCGTAGGCGTCGCGGACCTCTTCTTCCGTTTCGATCATTAAAATAGCGCCGATCAGGGACGTGCTGCCCGGCAGGCCGTCCAGCGCACCTGCCACGGAACGCTGGTTCGGGGTTTCCGCAAAGGTTGCGAATGGAAGCTGTTCGACCAAGACATAGACATGGTCGTCGCCGATGCCGTCATCGTCATAGGAAAGGAATGGCGATAGAAACAGCGACGGAGTCGACAGTTCGACGCCATCGAAGGTCGTTGTCAGTTGCGTCTGGCTGGTCAGGACGACGACATCGCCCATGCCGGTGGAGGCATAGTCTCCGGCGAGCATCACCGTGCCGTCGAGTGTGGCTGTACCCTCGACCGTCAGGCCCTGATCGGATGTCGTGCCGTCCATCTCGACGAGGTAATAGGAGCCGCTGTTGAAGGTGACGTCGCCGGTGGCCGTGCCGGACCCGCCCAGCGTGCCGCCGCTCATGACGTTGACCGGCCCGCCGAGCATGTTCTCGATCGCCAGCGTGCCGCCGTAGATATTCGTCGTCTTCGCTAAGCAGCAACTGTCGCCGAAACCGCTGCTGTCTCCGGTCAGACGGGTGAAACCTGCAAAATGCTCGATGGTCGCCCGTCCATAGTCCGATGACATATCGGGCGCAAACTCGTACAGGCCCGTCTCGTCGGTGTGGTTGAAGACAAGAGTAGCCCATCCCGCGTCGAAGAGAAGACTGGGTGTGTCGAGCGTGCCGGGTGCGGCTGCGGTTTCACCTGCGGCGGCGCCGATGTTCAGCGTGCCCTCGACACTGTCTCTCGCAATAGCGACCTCCGGTGACGATACGAGGCCGCCATTCGAAAGTGTCAGCGAGCCGTTCGAGTAACTCCCGACAACTAGACCGATCGAGTTGGTCCAGGTGGAATTCGGTCCGGAAACAGTGACAACACCCTCTGATGGTGACAGGTAACCGATGTAGCCGGTGGTGCTGCTGACCATCCCGCCATCTGCAATGGACAGTGCCGCAGCGCCTTTCAATCCGACAAAAAGATTGCCCGAATTCGTCCAGGTCGAGCCGGCTCCGGAAACCGTCACAGTCCCTTCCGAGCCGGATGCCTCACCAATATAACCCGCCGTATTGGTAACCACCCCGCCGTCCTCGATGGTCAACGTGCCGTCACCCTCGTAGCCAACATAAAGATTGCCGGAATTCGTCCAGCTTGAGTTCGAGCCCATGACGGTAGCTGTTCCCTCGGAGCCGGAGTTCACTCCGAGGTAGCTGTTCGTGGCCGAGACGGAGCCGCCTTGCTCGATCTTCAGCGTGCCCGCCCCCGACAAACCCATGTAGATTTCATTGGCGTTCGTCCATGTGGATCCTGCTCCGGTGACGGTCACGGCTCCTTCGGTACCGCTCGTCTCTCCGACGTAGGCGTAATCATTGCTGACCATGCCGCCATCGGCGATTGTCAAAGTACCGGTACCGGCGACGCCGACATAGAGTTGTTTTGACATGGACCACATCGAGCCGGCGCCCGACACAAACACTGCGCCGTCGGAGCCGGCGGCGTCGCCGATTGCGCCATAGCTGCCGCCAAGCACGCCGCCGCCGGTAATGGCGAGGGTGCCGCCCTCGGCATAGGTACGGCCGGCAAAGCCGCTGCTGTCGCCCGTCAGGTTCGTGTAGCCGGCGAGGTGCTCTATGGTCGACAATCCGCCGCCGGAGGACATACCGGGCGCGAATTCGTAAGCACCAGTTGTATCCGTGTGATTGAAGATGAGCTTGCCTGTTCCATCACCGAAGGCGAGCGTTGACGCGTCCAGCGTGCCGGGGGCAGCCGGGGCTTCGCCCGCCGCAGCGCCGATGTTCAGCGTACCTTTTGAACCTGACGACTGGGCGATGCTCATATCCGTTGCCGACACAAGACCGCCCTCCCTGATGGTCAGCGTTCCGTCGCCGCCCAATCCGATCGAGAAGACGGCTCCTGTGTTTGTCCATGTCGATCCCGCGCCGGAAACCGTGGCTGCGCTGGCCGTACCACCAGGCAGGGCAATAAGGGTCGTTTCGGTGGTAACCGATCCGCCGTCTTCGATCGTCAGGGCGCCGGATCCCACGATGCCGACGAACATGGTGTCGCTCGTCCACGATGAACCGCTTCCGGAAACCGTCGCAACGGCTGGGGATCCGGATCCTATAGCCAGATTGGTCACTTCATTCGTTACGGTAGCACCATCATTAATCAAGAGCGAACCCGAGCCACCCTGACCAATGTTCAAACTGCTGGTTGCCAGACTCGAGCCGGTCCCCGTCACCTCGACCAGTCCGGTCGCACCAGTTTCAACGCCGACAACGACCGCACCGGTGTTGACGACTGTCCCGCCATTTTCGACAGTGAGCGTACCGGTTCCGGCATTGCCGACATACAATGTCGTGGTATTGTTCCACTGCGAATTTGCGCCGGTCACCGTTGCCGTGCCGAGCGAACCCGGTGTCGAACCGATGCTGGCGAGATTCGAGGTCACCAGGCCTCCGTCCTCGACCGTCAGCGTGCCGTCTGCCGCATAGCCGACGATGAGTTCACCGGATGCAATGTCCAGGGTCGAGCCAGCGCCGCTGATCGTCGCTTCACCGACGGCGTCCCCGCTATAACCTATAAGTGTGTCCGCGTTCGCGGTCACTGTCGCGCCGTCCTCGACGCGAAGCGTTCCTGTCCCCAATGTGCCTACTGAAATGTTATCGGCCACTGTGATCATCGAGTCGGCGCCGGTGACAATCAGTGTGCCGGTCGAATTGACGCCATGCCCCAGGCTGAGGAAACCTGCGGTTTGGGCAATCCCGCCGGAACTAATGGTCAATTCGCCGTTCGCGCCGGCCGTCGAGCCGAGAGTCAGATTCCTGGTTTGTGCCGGCGCATCCGGATCCTGATCCGTTATCTGCACCGTTTCGCCGGTTGTGTCGACAATGACGTCCTGTGTTCCGTCAGGAAGCAGATCGGTATCCCAATTGGTCGGGTTGAACCAGTCGACGTCGCCGACTTCGTTGTCCCAGGATTGCGCAAAAGAGAAACTGGATGCAAACAGCCAGAACAAGACCGCGTATACCGCAGAATTCTGTTTGATACACATGAATATATTCCCCGCCAAATAATTGATAAAAAATTTCTTATTCTTATTAATGTTCATAATATTTCATTTATTAACTCTGTCTATTATTTTTTTTGTTTCAATTAGTTCCGTGTTTGTATACAAACAAATAAATGTGCATAGAGAAATTCGTTAACGCATTAATATTCTGAGATTTATTTGCCATTCATTAGAAAATGTACGTCAACTGTCTGCTTATTCTCTGTTCCAAGTACCTATATAAATGGCGGTATTGGGAGCGAATACTCGACAACTGGAAAGCAACACGGTCCTGATTCACGACGGAGTCGTGCCGATGCGGAGAGAGCTGCTTTCCCTGCACTTTCCGCTTGACCGGATTGGGAATTTTCCTGACGGCAGCCTACCGTACCGAACAGCACCATGTGGGATCGAAACCGTGGCGACCGCCGAACCGGTGCAGCACCGGCGGGCGACGAACCCTTCACGGAACGGCAGAACGCAGTTCTCGATCGGGCGTATGCTCGTCGAAGACTTTGCCCGGAGCGAAACGCCCCCGTTTCCGCGGCGTTCTGTTGACGTTTTTTAAGGGAGGCCCGTTAGCGGGCGCGGTCCTGGATGTTTGATCCCAGGGATTGATGGGATGTTCGTGACAAAGCCCTTCAAGCAACGCCGCTAGGAAAAGAGCAGGTCGCCTTCGAACAGACTGCTGACTTCCTGAAAGGGCAGCCTGCTTTCGGACCCACCAAGGTCTGCCGTCAGCAAACCACCGGACCAGTCGTCGAAAGCAGAGCCGTCATCGTTCAACACATCGCCATCACACGAATCCAGATCGCCGAGGGTCAGACTGAACCCTTTCAGTTCGACGAAATCGTCGCCTTGGCGGAAGTCGACAAACAAGTCGTGCTGTGCGTCCAGATTTTTGAAAATGAAGATATCGTCGCAGTTTCCGCCGACGAAAATATCGTCGCCTGTGACATCGTCCGTTCCGGGATCTGCGTAACGGGTCATACCGACGACAGGACCGTCGAAACCGTCTTTGTTGAGGTCGCCACCGGAAGCGACTGCGCTCCCGAATGTCGAGTTGGTTATAGTGTCGCCGGTGTTCAGATCCGCAGTCGGCGCGAGTTCGAAACTGGCGGGTCCGGAGAGAGCCGAAGCACTGTCATCAACTCCAATAATGCTGATACCCAGCGTCGTGGTGCTGGTCGCACCCCGGGTGTCGGCCACGGTGTAGCTGAAGATGTCGACCGGGATTACTAGATCTGACCCCAGCGCTTCTGTATTGGGATCGGCGTTATCGAGTTTATAGGTCCAGGACCCGTCGGCATTGATCGTCACCACGCCATAAACGCCTTCAATGATCTGTCCGACATTGCCGGCGGAGCCGTTGACCTGGGTGACTGTCAGGCTATCTCCCTCGGCATCGCTGTCGTTCGTCAGTACATTGCCCTCGGCGCTGTCGTCACCGGCATCATCCGGTCCCGCTTCCGTCACCGGATCTCCAAAATTGCCGTCGCTGACCGCAACAGGAGCGTCGTTCCTGCCGGTTACGCCTATAGTCAGCGTCGACTGGTCGGTGGCGCCGTGTTCATCGCTGACCGTGTAGGCCGCGACAATCTCGATCTCCTCTCCCTCGGCGAGGAACTGGATGGATTTATCAGTGGGATCGAACACATAGCTGCCGTCGGGGTCGAGGGTCAGTCCATCAACGGCTTCGTCCAGAATGTATATAAGGTCCGCGTCGTCGTCGCTATCGCTGTCATTGTCGGCCACCGAACCATTGACGACCGGTCCGTCTTCCACAGCAGAATTGGTATCGCTGACGGCAACCGGACCATCATTCTCACCGATTACGCTGATTGTCAGCGTTGACTGATCACTCGCACCGTGCTCGTCGGTGACCGTATAGGCCGCTGCGATCTCGATCGTCGCGCCTTCGGCAAGGAACTGAAAGGCCGCGTCCGGCATATCATACGCATAGCTGCCGTCGGGATTGAGGCTCAATCCATCGACAGGTTCGTCCAGACTGTATGTCAGGACCGCGCCGTCGTCGGCATCGCTGTCATTGTAGGCCACCGATCGGTAAATGGGTGGAGCGTCTTCCCTCACCGTGGCAGTGTCCTCAACGGCGACCGGAATATCGTTCCTTCCGGTCAGGTGGATTGTCAGCGTTGACTGATCGCTCGCACCGTGCTCGTCGGTGACTGTATAGGCTGCCTCGACCTCGATCACTGCTCCTTCGGAAAGCGACTGGAAGGTTTCGTGGGCGGGATCGAAGGCGTAGCTGCCGTCTGTATCGAGGTTCAATCCGTCAACGGGCACATCCAGCGCGTATGTCAGGACCGCGTCGTTGTCGATATCGCTGTCATTATCAGCGACCGAACCGTTGAGGACCGGACCGTCTTCCACCGCCAAATCCATGTCCTCGACGGCAACGGGCGCGTCATTGGCCCCTGCCAGACGCACAGTAGCCATGGCATCGTCCCTGTTGTCGCTCGCGTCGGCAGCAACATAGGTGAATGTGTCAATCGCTTCCTCGCCCTTGCCCAGGGAGCCGAACATCCCGTTCGCATCGTAGCTGAACGAACCGTCGGCACTGACCGTCAACAAGGCTCCGGAGGAAAGAGTCGTCGTGGCGATACCTTCACCCGTCCGGATGATCTTCGTGCCCGTCAGTGACACGTCGTCAATCTCCAGGATCTCGCGCCATCCCGAAACTTCAGCGGTGATACGGAGCTGCGCCGTTTCAGCATTCCCCGCCAGATCGGATATGTCGTAGGCAAGGTTTGCAAACCCCGCACCGACGGCGACTTGCTGTCCGCTCTCAGAGCCGACGAAGACCTGTTGAGCGCCTGAACCTTCAAGTTCGAATTCATCGATGACCTGATAAGACCCGTCATCAAGGCGAACCTCCACGAGCACTCCGGACCCGTTTTGTGCCGAATTCCTGAAACTGCTGCCCCATAGCAAATCCGCGTTGAGGGAAAACGAAAGGGTTTCATCATTCAGATCGGCAATGTCGACGCTATTGAATTCGAGGACGCCGTCAAAAAGCGCATTGGCCTGTGCGACGCCGTTTAATCCGAGAAGGTCGGTCTGCGCGACCGTCTCCGGAGCAACGACGAAGTTTCCCGCATGATCAAAGTCTTCATGCAGGGCAGTAAAGAGAACTTCTGTCGTCTCGAACAGGGCGATACCTTCAACAGAGACGATCGAAAGGCCGGCCCCGCCTTTGTCGCCATCATTGGCGAGAAGACCCGTTTCATAACCGTTTGCGACCTGCTGCAGGCCACCGATCTCGACGTCGTCGATCCGTATGATATGGCTGATCTTGGAAAGTTCGGTGGTCAGTCGCAGCTGAACACTCTCGGCGCCATCCGGAATGACATAGGAAAGTCGGCCGGTCTCGCTGTCGAAAACCTGACCGGTGTCGCTGCCGACGAAGGTCTGCAACTCGCCGGACGAGGCGGCCTGGAACAGGTCCAGCAGCTGGAATTCGCCGCCATCGATACTGACTTCGACCCGCAGGAAATCCGCGTCCGCGGTTCCGGATCCTGCAAAACGACCGGAATTGAACCCGTCGGCTTCGATCGAGAACCCGATTGTCCCGTCATCAATCGCCGAGACGTCGACCGGTTCGAACAACAGCGTCCCGTCGAACAGGGAATTGGAGAAAGCCGTGCCGAGAAGACCCAACATGTCGCTTTCGGCAACCGTTTCCAGGGAGAAAAGGTTGAGACGCCCCGAGAAGTCCTCTTCGAACACAGTGGTAAAACCGGACGCAACTCCTGCTTGGGCATCGACTGAAAGAACCTGATCGACGGACGGATCCAGTTCCAGTTCATCGTTGAGCGCCTGCCAGTCGGCGGCGGCCTGAGAAGCGGTGCTACGGGAACTTTCAGACATGGTGCGAACCTCCAAACGATACAGATCGCGCCTGAATCAATCAGTTTACTGCTGATCAATGCGACCCGATATATCGACTGAAGATCTTCGTTGGCTTTACAAGCCGAAATCTAATCGTTCTATTCTTCTGTCCATTCGTTGTTTGCATGATCTTCAATCATGGAGATCATTAGATGATATTCTTATTGTTAAATCCATGGATTGTACTATCAATATTACTGGTAAGATAAATTCAGTTCTTCGACAATAGATCATTTCGACGAACCGGTTTTCGACACGGCGGAATGCGCCATGCGCAGGCAAAAGGATGAGACCACCCGCTCCATCCTACTCCTTGGGATGAACAATCACCCGGGGCCGCCACCGGGGGATGATACTCGGCGCCGGTGACATCGGAAAAAGCCAGCACGGCGTTGCGGGACCGCATCTTGTCGCCGATACCGGATTGCCAGGGTCAGGACCTGTTGATTAAGGGGGTTTTCAGGTTCAGGCAAATCAGATTCAAAGCAGGAAACGAAGGAGTTTTCTGATGTCTGATATGTTCTGATTGTCCGCCCATCTTGCCGGTGCAACCGAACCGGTCGACCGTTAACGCTGCGACCACTTCACCACGGAGGAAACTGAGACGCCAAACCGGGCCGCCGCGGATCGACAACTCTCGCCGGCCAATACCGACGAAACAACACGTGCTCGCAAATCATCGGATAGAGGTGCTGTCATATGATGCTGGCCTCCTTATCCAGCCAGCATCTTGAATCACAGATCACATCGGAGGGGAAACCCTCACAATTCCATCAAATCCGGAAATGCTCCAGGCAGCGATCTGTCCAGAAATCCCTGACGGCGGACACCGACGGGACAAGTCCATGCGCCACTCAATAACCACTTGCTCGAAAGCACAGGGCTCTTCCCGACACACCTTCTTGCGATAGGTATTTATTCAGCCGGTTCGGCGACTTGCTCCATGTCAAACCTGAATCCCGCATAATCGATCGCCTCTTTGGCGCATTCGGCCCGGTAATTGGCGAATCCGCCGGTGTACATAGTCAGACCTTGCGGCTTACCCTTGACGTTTGCGCCGACCCACCATGTCTTGGCCTTGCGCACCAGAGAGCGCGACGCAAGGGCCGCCACCAGATCCATCCATCCGTCTTCTGCGGCCAGAGTTGGCTCGGCCGCGGAATATCCATTCGCCTCCATGTGGGACATCAGATCAGCGATCCAGTCCACGTCGTGTTCGCTGATGGTGATGATATTCGCCAGCGCCGCAGGGCCATTGGGACCGCATGTCATGAACATGTTGGGGAAACCTTCTGTCATCAACCCCAGATGAGTCCGCGAGCCTGACGCCCACTTATCCTTTATCTTCACTCCGTCTCGGCCTGTGACATCGATCGCCATCAGGGCGCCCGTCAGGGCGTCGTAACCGGTTGCGAAAATCAGCATGTCGAGTTCGTACTCGCCGGCGGATGTGCGAACGCCCTTTTCGGTTATCTCTATGATTTCTTCGCCGTTCAGGCAGTCCACCAGATGGACGTTGGGCAGATTGTAGGTTTCGTAATATCCGGTGTCGAGACAAGGACGGCGCGCGAAGATCGGATAGCCGCGCGGCTTCAGCGCTTCCGCCGTCGCCGGGTCTTCGACGACATCTCCGATCTTGGAGCGGACGAACTCAGCCACCTGCTCGTTGGCCTCTTCATTGATCATAAGGTCGCCGAACGAACCCAGAAATGTGTGGCCGCCATTGATCCAGGCCTGTTCCATCGCCTCTTTACGCTGATCCGGCGGCAGGCTGAAGAACGGGCGGCTCGAAACCGGCCGCGTTCCCCCGGTCGGATTGTTGCGCATCGCTTCCCGGAGACTGCGATAGTGCCGCTTCATTTCGACCACGTATTCGGGCTCCAGCGCGCGGTTGCGCATGGGCAGCGTGAAACTTGGCGTCCGCTGGAAGACATAGAGTTCACCGGCCTGGCGTCCGACTTCCTGAATGATCTGGATGCCGGTCGATCCAGTGCCGATCACTCCGACGCGCTTGCCTTCGAAAGACACCGGTTCATGCGGCCATATCTGAGCTCTCAGCAATTCTCCCTTGAAGGCGTCTATGCCGGGAATGTCCGGATCTTTGGGGATCGACAACGGTCCTGTTGACATGATGCAGTATGGCGCTTCTATCACGTCGCCTGCGTCGGTGGTCGCTCGCCATTTGCTGGTTTTCTCATTCCATTCTGCAGAGACTACCCGCGTATTGAAGCGATAGTGGTCGCGAAGTTTCAGACGATCCGCAACGAAATTGGCGTAGGCGAGAATTTCGGGCTGGGCGGCAAATTGCTCGGACCATGTCCATTCCTGCTCGATCTCCGGCGAGAAGCCGTAGCTGTAGTCCACGCTCATCAAATCGCAGCGCGCGCCTGGATAGCGGTTCCAGTACCACACGCCGCCGACGTCTCCGCCGCCTTCGACGCCGATGACGGATTTACCCATCTCGCGGAATTTGTAGACGGCGTACATTCCGCCAAAACCTGCGCCGACGACGATCACGTCGCATTTGGAGATCGTGTCTCCGGCGTTATTTGCGTCAGAATGGCTCATGAAACTACTCCTCGTTTTTCAGAGATTTCGGTTTGGGGTCTCATCTGCTGCGCACCAAGCGCACGAGATTCTGGACTTCTCCCACCACGCCGCGACGAAAGAAGATGATGACCAGCAGGAGGATTGCGCCCTGGGCGATCAGCGACCACTCGCCAAACTGCGAGAGTTCGTCGTTCATCCAGATAACAAGACCGGCGCCGACCATGGGTCCGACAAGCGTACCGAGACCGCCCATGAGGGTCATCAGGATCACCTCGCCGGAGACGGTCCATGACACGTCGGTGAGCGTTGCGAACTGGAAAACAGTCGCCTTCAGCGCGCCGCCAAGCCCGGCCAGACCGGCTGACAGCGTGATGGCCAACACCTTGTAGCGTTCTGGACGGAAGCCGAGTGATTCCACGCGCGGCTCGTTGTCGCGAATGGCTTTGAGGACTTCGCCGTAGGGGGAATGCACAATACGATACACGAGCGCGACGGCTGCGACAGCAAACGCCAGAACGACATAGTAGTAGGCATTGTTGTCAGCGACGTCGATGACGCCGAACAGATCGTTGCGCGGAATACGCTGCATTCCGTCTTCGCCGCCGGTGAATTCGGACTGCAGAAGCACGAAGTAGATGAATTGCGAGATCGCGAGCGTGATCATGGCGAACTGGATGCCGCTGCGCCGGACGGACACCAGGGCAACGCCGTAGCCGATCGCGGCGCTGAAAAGCGCGCCGCCAAGAATCGCGATTTCGATGGAAATCGGGGTCGTCTTGAGCACGTATCCGGTTATGTAGGCCGCGGTTCCGAAAAACATGGCGTGCCCGAAACATAAAAGTCCCGCATAGCCGAGCAGCAGATTGAAGGACGACGCGAAGATAACGAAGCAGAGCACGGTCATCAGCAGAACAGGATAGACGAAAAACGGCGCGGCGATCGCGACAATCAGCAGCAAGCCGATGAGGAGAAGCCGGTTCATGTCGAGGTCCCCCTGCCCGATGTCAGCCCGTTGGGTCTCAGGACCAGCACAATGATCATGATGACGAAGATCACCAGATTGGCGGCTTCCGGATAGAACACCTTCGTCAGACCTTCGACCACGCCAATGAGATAACCGGTCAGGACCGCGCCGACGATGGAACCCATTCCGCCGATCACCACGACGGCGAAGATGACGATCATCAGGTTAGAACCCATTGAGGGAGAAACCTGGTAGATGGGAGCAGCGAGAACGCCGCTCAATCCCGCGAGTCCAACCCCGAATGCGTAGGTTAGGCTGATCATACGAGGCACGTTGATGCCAAACGCTTCGACAATGTCGGGTTTTTCGGTTGCAGCCCTGAGATATGCGCCGAGCTTTGTCCGCTCGATCAACATCCAGGTTCCGATGCAGACCAGCAGCGAGAACAACACGACCCAGAGCCGGTACCATGGCAGGAACATGAAGCCCAGATTGACGCCGCCTCGCAGCGGCGGAGCATAAGGCATGCCGCTTGAGCCGAATTGCTGGCGCATGAGGCCCTCGATGATCAGCACCGCCGCATAGGTGGCCAGCAGGCTGTACAGGTGGTCGAGATGCTGTATCGGCCGAAGGATCAAGCGCTCCATGATCAGCCCGAATATCGCGACCATGATCGGCGCGATCACCAGCGCTCCCCAATAGGAAACGCCGAATGTGGTCAGCAGGAACCACGCCGCGAATGCGCCGAGCATGTACTGGGCGCCATGGGCGAAATTGACGACGTTCATCAATCCGAAGATGATGGCGAGCCCGAGACTGAGCATCGCATAAAAGGACCCGTTGATCAGGCCAATCAGCAGTTGTCCCATGATGAGCTGGATGGACAGATGTTCGAACATGTCGGTCAGACCCCCAGGTAGTTCTTGACGCGTCCCATGTCCGAGACGAGTTCTTCGGCGCTCAGCGTATCGACCACTGCGCCGTGTTCGATAACGATGTGACGGTCTGCAACCAGGCGAGCGAATTGCAAATTCTGCTCGACGAGAAGAATTGTGTAACCTTGCGCCTTCAGGCGCAGGATCAGTTGGCCGATTTCCTTGACAACCACCGGCGCAAGTCCTTCGCTCGGTTCATCGAGCAACAGAAACTGCGATCCTGTACGCAGGATGCGCGCAATAGCCAACATCTGTTGCTCGCCGCCGGAAAGCAGCGTGCCACGACTCTTGCGTCTCTCCCGCAGGTTTGGAAACTGCTTCAGAAGTTCGCTGTCCGGCACGCCGCCCTGACGCAGGACCGGAGGCAGCGTCAGGTTTTCGCCGACGTTCAAAAGGGAGAATATCGCCCGTTCTTCCGGACAATAGGCAATGCCCTTGCGCGCGATCTGGAACGTTCGCTTGCCGATCAGTTCCTCATCTTCGTAGCAGATCGAACCCGTGCGTTTGCGCACGATTCCCATGATAGAGCGCAGCGTGGTCGATTTGCCGGCTCCGTTGCGACCGATGAGTGTCACGAGTTCGCCGGGACGGACGTCGAAATTCATGCCGTGCAGCGCCTGGGATTCGTTGTACCAGGCCCTGAGATCCTTGACCTGAAGCAAGGGAGCGGCGTTTGCGTCAGAGTTCATCGACGCCTCCCATATAGGCCGTTATCACATCCGGGTCGTTGGCGACCTCGTCATAGGTCCCTTCAGTCAAAACCTCGCCGTGCTGAAGCACGGTGATGCGTTCGCACAACGTCGCCACCACCGAAAGATTGTGTTCGACGATCAGGATGGTTCGGCCATCAGAGACTTCCGAGATCATCTTCGTGATGGGCTCGATGTCCTCGTGTCCCATGCCTGCTGTCGGTTCATCGAGCAGGAGGACCTTCGGATCGAGCGCCAGCGTTGTCGCTATCTCCAGAGCGCGCTTCTTGCCGTAGGAAAGTTCGGCTGCAGTCAGATCGAGGGCGTTGGCCAATCCGACGCGCTCCAGCAACTCGACCGCACGCGCGTTCAACTCGGACACTGCGCTGATCGGCGACCAGAAACGGAACGATTTGCCGTAGTCCGACTGCAACGCGACACGGACATTCTCCAGACATGTGAGGTGCGGAAAAGTCGCCGAAATCTGGAATGAGCGAACCAGTCCAAGCTTGGCCACCTGCGCCGTTCTCAGACGGGTTATGTCTCTACCCTCAAGGAACACCTTGCCTGTTGTCGGACTGAGCGTTTTGGTAAGCAGATTGAAGCACGTTGTCTTGCCGGCGCCGTTGGGGCCGATCAACGCGTGAACGGATCCGCGCCTGACCTGCAGGTTCACGCCTTTAACCGCATAGAAACCGGCGAAAGACTTGCCGAGATCCCTGGTCTCCAGTGCGTAATCCTGCGCGCTTGTGGTGTCGATTTGCGCCGTATCCATAATCGCTGACACTCTTCCTCCCCTGGTCGCGCCCGCCTTCACGGCAGCCGCAGCACCGCCTTGGCAAGAATATTTCTCTGTATTTCGTTGGATCCGCCGAAAATGGTCGGCGCGCGGGAGTCGAGATACAGGTTCATTGCGTCGACCTCATTGTCGCCAACCGGCAGATCGTCATAATATCGCGCCTCCTCGCCTGCGACAGCCAATGTCTCCTCGGTAATGCGCTGATACAATTCACTGCAGAAAATCTTGAGAACCGAGACTTCCGCGCCAAGCTGTCCGCCTTCGCGCAGGATCTTCGCGAATTTTTCGAACGCGGATCCAAGGTCATTCAGGTCCAGCAGCAGACGCGCATAACGCGATCGGAATGCGGGGTCGTCGAAAGCGCCGCGATCTTCAGCCAGCATTTCCAACCGCTTGAGCGCGTATTCGGGACGCGATGGAGCACCCAGGAAGATCCGTTCATGTCCAAGCACAGACTTGGCGAGCGCCCAGCCCTGATCGACTGCGCCAACAACATTCTTCGCAGGGACGCGCACGTTCTCGAAGAACACCTCGCAGAAATCAGCTTCGCCCCGGAGATTGGCGATCGGCCGGACAACAACCCCCGGCGTCGTCATGTCGACAAGCATAACCGTTATGCCGTTTTGCCGTTTGTTGTCGTCCTTTGTTGTGCGAACAAGCAGAAGGATCCAGTTGGCGCAGTGTGCAAGAGTCGTCCAGATCTTCTGGCCATTGACGATGTAATCATCTCCGTCGCTCACGGCGGATGTCCGCAGACTTGCAAGGTCGGAGCCGGCGTTCGGCTCCGAATAGCCCTGACACCACACGTGCTCTCCGGAGAGTATCTTCGGAAGAAAATTCGCCTTCTGTTCGTCCGTTCCGAATTCTATTAGCAATGGACCTGTAAGACCAATGCCGTGATCGGGAATGCGAGGACAACCCAGGCGAGCCCATTCTTCGACGTAGACGATGTGCTTGGCGGCGTCGAGTCCCATGCCGCCGTGTTCTTGTGGCCATACCGGCGACAGCCAGCCTTTCTCCGCAAGCGCGTGATACCATTCCGCCACCTCGTCGAAGACCGGTCGCTGCTTGCGCATGAAACGCAGATGCGACGGGCAGTT
The DNA here is from genome assembly GCF_019492055.1 of Flavimaribacter sediminis. Taxonomy (GTDB): domain Bacteria; phylum Pseudomonadota; class Alphaproteobacteria; order Rhizobiales; family Rhizobiaceae; genus Flavimaribacter; species Flavimaribacter sediminis. The sequence continues at coordinate 23,362 of NZ_JAICBX010000008.1, forward strand.
CGCATCGACCCATTCGCGGAATATCCCGCGGAATTCGTCATCAGACAGGGCGTTCCAGTCCTGCTGCTGCATTACAGTTCATCCTTGAAGACAGGCGCGCGCTTTTCCATGAAAGCGCGCATGGCTTCCTTGCTGTCATCGTTTCGGGTCATCTCGACAGTCAGATTCTGTTCGAAACGATATCCATCCTTGAGCCCCATGGTTTCGACCGTGTTCAGGGCGCGCTTCGCCAGCTTCAGCGCTTGCGGGCTTTTCGAAGCGATATTGGCGGCCATTTCCATGGCGGTTTCCATCAATTCACCAGCCGGAACACAGGCTTCGATGAGACCGCGGCGATAGAGTTCCTCAGCCGGCGCCCGCCAGCCGGTCAGCACCATGCGTCGCGTCAGCGCGTGGGGGAAAACACGCATCGTGTGGCGCACGCCGCCCATGAGACCGATATCAATTTCCGGCAAACCGAAAACCGCATTTTCAGACGCCACTATGATATCTGAACAGATCGCGAGCCCCATGCCTGCGCCGAGCGCCGGTCCGTTGACGGCCGCAATGACCGGAATATTGGATTCCATAATGACGAATCCGACCTCGCGCGCGCGCCGTAGGTGCCTGTAGGTGTCCCCAGGCTTGGCTTCAGCGACGATCTTTGCCCGGGCCTTGACGTCGGCGCCGGCCGAAAAGCACTTGCCGTTGCCGGTCAGAACGATGCAGCGAACGCCGACGGTTTCGTTGAGTTCGTCAAAAACCTCAATCAGTTCCTCCATGAACTCTCGCGACTGGGCATTGACGGGAGGCGCGTCCATCGTCACGACCGCGACGTGGTTCTCAATTGAGGTCTTGATCAGATTGTTTTGCATGGTCGCTCCTTTCAGGCAGCTCGTTCGGTTGCCAGATACTGCAGCCGAAGCTCTTCCGGCTGGCCGAGTGTTGCGTTGAGATTGATGGCCCGTTTCATGTAGAGGCCGATATCGCATTCATCGGTGAAACCCATGGCGCCATGGAGCTGGATGGCGCGCCGGGTAATGCCGATTGCAGCGTCGCCGGCTCGCGCCTTGGCGGCTAGCACGGCCTGTGAAGCGGCGGCGCTGTCGGGTTCTCCAAGTTTCTCCGTCGCATCCGTCACAGCCGAGCAGGCAAATTCGGCGTCGCTCCACATGTCGACAAGCCGATGCTGGATGGCCTGAAAACTGGCGATGGGTTTACCGAACTGTATCCGCTCCCGCGTGTAGTCCACTGTGGCTTCCAGTGCTTTAGACGCAATGCCGGCAAGTTCCGCCGCAATCGCCAGGCGGTTTGTCTCGATCGCCCTGACCAGCGCCGTCTCGACCTTGTGGCCGCGCGCGAGAACATTGCCGGAAGGAACCGAGCAACCGTCAAGGTCCACTGAGCCCAACTGGGCGTCATCGACGGATGCGCGCAGACTTACGCCAATCCCGCCCGTGTCCGCCGGAAGATGAACCAGAACGCTATCGCCGTCTGATTGAGCCAAAACGAGATAGTCGCTCGCCGATTGTGCGGCGCTTACGAGTCCTGCGCATCCGTTCAACAGGACCTCGCCATCCTTTTCAGTGGCTTTCAGCTCGGCGCGCGCGCCGCGCTCAGTCTGCCAAAGGGTCGTGACGATGCGCGATCCGTCGACGAGGCCGCCGGCCAAGGCTGAGGTGTTTGCGCCGTGGTCGGCGCCCATCAAGAGCGCGCCGGAAAAAACAGCAAGCTGCACATATGGTTCGGTGAGAAGCCCCCGGCCCAGGCTTTCGCACAACACCACAAGTTCGCGGCTTCCGAGTTGCAAACCACCCAGTTCCTCGGGAAGCAGGAGGCCCAGCCAGCCCGCTTCCGCCATTGCTGTCCAGACGCTTCTGTCCAGATCGCTCTTTCCGGCCCGTCGCGAACGCATTACCTGTGCGCCGTCGATGCGCTCTGCTAGGGCGTTGGCGCTCTCACGCAGCATTCCGAGCGTGTTATCGTCGTCATCCAGAGAGATAAGCGGCATGTAGGCTCCGTTCGTTTGAAATGTTGCGCATCTTCGACATCACATCAGGCCGGTAGCTCATAGTCCTTGAACTGCTCGCGCAGCTTCATTTTCTGGAGCTTGCCGGTGGCTGTATGCGGAAGATCGTCGACGAAGACGACGTCATCCGGAAGCCACCAGGACGCGACCAGCGGTTTCAGATGATCGAGAATCGCATCTTTGGTGACTTCCGCTCCGTCCTTGCCGACCACGATCAGCAAAGGTCTCTCCTGCCATTTGGGATGCGGTCGGCCAATCACCGCCGCCTCCACCACCGCCGGATGGGACACGGCCGCATTTTCGAGGTCGATCGAGCTGATCCACTCTCCACCGGATTTGATGACGTCCTTGGATCGGTCGGTTATGCGCACATATCCATCTGGATCAATCGTCGCGACATCGCCGGTGGAAAACCAGCCATCCCGATCGAGAACGTCCCCCCCTTCGCCTCGGAAATAGCCCGAGGTCACCCACGGACCGCGCACCTGCAGATCGCCGGGCGTCTCGCCGTCGAAAGGCAACGCCTCGCCGTCGTCGTTCACTACGCGGATGTCAACGCCGTAAACAGGCCGTCCTTGCAGAACCTGAACATCGTATTTGCCTTCACCCGCGAGTTCCGCATGTCTGGGAAGCAGATTGCAGACTGTGGCGACCGGGCTTGTCTCGGTCATCCCCCAAGCCTGAATGGTGTGGACGCCCATTTCGTCGAAAGTCTTGATGATCGCTCGCGGCGCGGCAGACCCTCCGATCATCACCCGTTCCAGCGACAGCATCGCCGGATCGGCGTCTGCGTCTTCGTCGATATACTTCAAAAAGCCCAGCCACACCGTCGGGACGCCGAGCGAGAACGTGCAGCGCTCCGCGACGGCAAGGTCGAAAAGGCTTTTGCCGTCGAGTTTTGGCCCGGGCAGCACGAGACCTGCCCCGCACAGAGCGGAGGCGTAGGGAATACCCCAGGCATTGACGTGAAAGAGCGGCACCGCCAGCAATGTCGTGTCGCGACGGTTGAGCTGCAGACCGTCTACCTGACAGGCCATCGAAGAATGAAGCACAGTCGAGCGGTGCGAGTAGAGCACGCCCTTTGGATTGCCGGTGGTTCCGGATGTGTAGCAAAGCGACGATGCTGTTCGCTCGTCAAATTGCGGCCAATTATAGGGTTCGGCGCTCTGCTCAGCGAGCAGTTCTTCGTATATCAGCGCACTTTCAGGCATCCCGGCGGCATGCTCCGCATCCGTCAACGCGATCATGTTTTCCACAGCCGGCAGCTTGTCGCGCAAATTGGCGACTGCGCTGGCGAACGTTATGTCGAAAAATAGCGCGCGGCTTTCGGCATGGTTCAGAATGTATTCGATTTGCTCGGGAAACAGACGGGGATTCACAGTGTGCAACACCGCTCCAATGCCTGAGACTGCGAAATAGAGCTCCATGTGACGATGGGTGTTCCACGCCATGGTTGCGACGCGATCGCCCGGCGTGACGCCGAGAGAGACAAGCGCTCTTGCCAGACGGCGAACACGTTCAGCCATCGTGCGGTAGGACAGTCTCACTACCGGTCCTTCGCAAGTGCATGACACGATTTCACTCTCAGGGTGGAATCGTTCCGCATGTACGAGCAGACTAGAAACAAGCAAGGGCTTGTCCTGCATAAGACCGAGCATCAATAGTCCTCCCATTTGTGGCGTTTCCTCAGCGCCACGCTGTTTTCCAAACTCGCTGAACGGCCGGGAAAGTCAAAGAATATCCACGGAGTGAAGTTCAATTTCATATCTGTGAATTTCCCGGGTGCATCACCCTCATTAGAGATGCTTTTCAGGCATCCGCGACTTCCGGGTCGCTTGCATTTCCTGCGTTTCCAAAGGATGTCCAGCCGCCATCCACGTACAGGATGCCGCCATTGACGTAGGAAGCTGATGGAGACGCGAGGAACCATGCGGCATCCGCCACATCTTCAGGACGTCCAAAGTCACCCATGGGAATGCGCTTTCGAATTGCATTGGAATCGATGCGTCCCGCCTGCTCCAGGGCAGCTACGCCCGGCGTACGGATATAACCGGGCGCAAGTGTTGCGCTTCGAATGCCTTTCGGCCCCAACTCCGCCGCCAAGCACCGTGTGAAAATGTCTACGCCCGCTTTCGACGCTCCATAGGCGTGCCGTGGGGCAAAAGGCAGAAAGGTGTTGATCGATCCGAGATTGATCAACACGCCTCCCGACGAGTCCATCAGAGGAATTGCGGCCCTCGCACAAAGAAATGTGCCGGTCAGATTGATATCCAGAACGCGTTCAAGATCGGCCGCGCTCTGTTCGAGCGCCGGTTTGAACTCGTCCGCGATGGCGGCGTTGTTGATCATCACGTCGATACGGCCAAACCGGTCACGGATGCGTTCAAACGCCTGCGTTACATCACTCTCGCTTGAAATATCAGCTTGCAAGGCGAGTGCATGGTTATCCAGTTCGAGGGCAATCGGTTCCGGTGAATCACGGTCGATCAGCACCACCTGATCGCCGGCGGCGGAAAATCGCCGCGCGATCGCTGCGCCGATGCCCCGCGCCGCGCCGGTTATAACCGTAACCCGTTTGCTCTCCGACAAAACAGGCGTTGCGGTTTCGGCTCCGGGTTGACCGTCCACCGGAGGATGCGCATGGCCAGGCTGGTTGAAGGAACCCCAGCCGCCATCAACCGCGAGGACCGAACCGGTAATGTAGCGCGCGGCGTCGGACGCCAGAAAGACCACAGCGGAAGCCATTTCGTCGGGACGGCCGAGGCGACCGAGCGGCACGCGCCGGCGGACGGCCGACAGGTCGGCCTTTCCCTCCGCTTCAAGCGCGGCGACCATCGGGGTAAGCACGTATCCAGGCGCGATGGCGCAAACGCGGAGGCCGCGCGAGGCCCACTCGCAGGCCAGTGACTTGGTCAACGATATCAGGGCTGCCTTTGAGGCCGCATAGGCGTTACGGCACGGGTTGCTGACCACGCCCGCGAGCGAGGCGGTGTTCACGATAACGCCGCCAGGTTGCATGCGTTTTACCGCTTCGCGGGCCAGGACGAATGGGCCGCTGAGATTGGTTCGGATCGTCGCCTGGAAACCGGCGAGGTCAGTATCGACTGTCGCTGCCATGGTCGGCGCCCTTGCAGCGTTGTTGACAAGGACATCGACGCGTTCGCACACCTCGTCGATGCGGGCGAACATCGCCGTAACCTGTTCTTCGTCCGACTGGTCGCATTCCAGTGCAATGTGGCCTTCGCCACAGGCGGCGACAGCCGCTGCTACGCCGCTGTTTGGCAGGTCTACGCCAATCAACCGGGCTCCGGTTTCAGCAAATTGCTCCAGCAGCGCGCGGCCGATGCCACCCGCCGCCCCCGTAATGATTACTGTACGCATTCAGTGGTTCTCCTTACTCGGATGCCTGGCGGCGGAAGAAGCCGTTGCGGTGAAGCAGACCGTTTCCGGGCGCCGTGTCGGTCTCGATTACGCCGCCAAAGAACACGCGGTGGGCGCCCTCCTCGACGTGCCGCACGACACGGCAGTCGAACCAGCTTATGGCGCCAGCGAGAATCGGAGCGCCTGTCGCACGCTGCTGCCATTGTCCGAATTCGAATCGCGCGGCCGGATCAGGGTGCGGCTCGGAAAACCGCCGAGCGATATCGGATTGATCCTCGCTGACGAAATTGACCGCGAACGCGCCCGCTTCCGCGATAAGAAGCGGCGCGGCGGTGACATGTTTCAGACAGACCGCCAGCATTGGCGGTTCCGTCGTTACTGAACAAATGGCGGTGCACGTGACGCCGTCGTATCCGTCTTTCGTTTGGAAAGTCACGACGGCCACGGGCGATGGCACGTTGCTCATTGCGGACTTGTATTTTCCGACAAGGTCGCGGGTCAGCATTTCGGTCGAACCGTCATCCACTTGGAAGCCCTTTCGCTGGTTTCGGGACAGCTAGTCGTTACTGGCGAAAAGACGATAAATCGGGTCTTCGGGTTTGGCGCCTCCAACTGGCTGTCGTGGTCCGAAGCGTTCCTGTTCGCTACCCTTGGGGACCGTCTGTTCCTCTACCCAGTCGTAAATTACAGTGCGCCGGGCTACCCGCCATTCGTCCTGACGTTTTTCAAACTGATCACAATAACGACCGACGAGAAGATACTGTCTGGTCACGCCATCAGCGCCCGCGCCACGCTGGTAAGCGGTGAAATAGCTTTCGACATCCGCCTGGTCCGAATCGGGGAACTGAATAAGTATATTGCTGACGACATGAATATTGCGCGCTCCGGACGCCCAAACCTTTTTGGCCATCTGGACAAAGCCTTCGATCGGACCGTTGTAGGCGCCGTGATTATCGATCGCATCAGGCCAATAGGCGCTGCGCAACGCTTCCTCGTCCGCCCGGTCAATTCCGCGGCAATATCGGTACATGCAGTCGCGAATGGCTTCCCGGTCGACTAGTTCGACCACAAGCGCCTCGGTGGATCTGTCGGTCATTGTTCACACTCCTCCTTCCTCACGATCAGGGCGTCCAGCGCAACAGCGCCCTGGCCCTCCGGCATCACGCGCACCGGATTGAGATCTATGCTGTCGATTTGATCGCGGTGCGCGTATGCGAAACGCGACAGATCCGAAAGGAGTTGGGCAAGCGCTTCGATGTCGCTGCGTCCGGCTCCGCGCACGCCCTCGAGCAACGGGAAACCCTTGATCTCCCGAATCATCCGGCGCGCTTCCTCGAGACCGAATGGCGCGGCGCGGAAAGTCACGTCCTTCAATACTTCCACAAAGATGCCGCCGAGGCCGAACATGACGACCGGACCAAGAACCGAGTCCTGCGCCACGCCAACAATCGTTTCCACTCCATCGCCCAGCATGGGGGCTACAATAAGCCCCTCGACACGGGCATTCGGCCTCATTTCAGCGGCGCGCGCGAGAATCGCTTCGGCATTGTCCCGCACCGTTTGCGCATCCCTCAGATTGACTGCAACGCCTGAAATTTCCGTCTTGTGCGCGATATCCGGCGAACAGATTTTCAGAACAACCGGATATCCGATCTGCTCCGCCGCCTTCACCGCTTCATCAGGCGTTGACGCCAGCCGTTCTGCAGGGAAACTCAATCCGGCTTCGGTAAGTATGACTTTTGCGGTCACTTCACTCATGGCGCCGCTATCGGGTAACGGAACAGGCGACATGGGCGCTGGCGGTGCTTCCTTGTCTTTGCGGGCGAAACTGTCTGAGAAACGAACCAGCGCGCCCAGCGAGGACGCGAGCGCCGATCCGTCTTCATAGACAAGGAAACCCTCGGCCTCGTAACTGCGCACCACGTCTTCCGGCGCGGACATTGTGACGCTGCGGATGGAATGCGGCGATGCGGCTACTCCCTGCATGATCGCAGAGCGCAGCGGTTCGGCAAAGGTTGGGCTAGCAGGGCCGGCGCCAAGAATCGCCGTGAACACGTCATAACCACCCATGGTAACCATCGCCTCGACGCTTGACGTAATCAAGTTCATATCCGTGGCGGCTTGCGCTGTGGCGTCGACCGGATTGCGAGGCGAGGCGTAAGGCAGCAAGGCAAGAAGTTTCTCCTGCGCCTCCCGGGGCATTGGCGAAACATCAAGTCCCGCTGCTGCGCTGTCGTCGGCCAGTTGTATCCCGAAGCCGCCAGATAGCGTAAATATTCCGATTCGGTTGCCAGCCGGATACCGTCCGGCTGCGCACGCATAAGCGATATCGATTTGCTCAGCGGTGGTCGCCGCCCGGTGTACGCCATACTGACGCAATACTGCATCGAACACTTCGTCCGAGCCGGCCAGGGCTGCTGTATGCGAGGCCGCTGCCTCAGCGCCGACAGTCGATCTCCCGGTCTTCATGAAAACGACGGCCTTGCCGTTATCACGGGCCGTTTCGAGCGCCTTGATGAAGACGTCACGATCCTGCACGCCTTCCGCATAGGCCATCACAACCCGTGTTTCATCCTGACGCACCATCCAGTGAAGCGCCTCGGCGACGTCGATATCCGCTTCGTTGCCAGTGGTAATCCAGTGGCTGACGCCCAACCCCCGCTTGCGGGCGAGATGAGCCAGATGGGCGCCATAAGCGCCGCTCTGGGACACGATGCCGACTGGGCCGGGCATTATGAACTGTTCGTCGAGAATGACTGAAAACGTGCCGTAATATCCCTTCGCGGGATTGAACACCCCAAGGCAGTTCGGGCCCAGCAGTCGGAGGCCGGCCTCTTTGGCGAGGCCAGTCATGCGTTTCTGCTGCGCTGCGCCTTCCGCGCCTGTTTCCGCAAAGCCTGCAGAAAATACGATGGCCGATCTGACGCCGCGCGCGGCACAGTCCTCAACTGCCCGCAATGTCGCTGAGGCAGGAACTGCAAGAATGGCCGTGTCGGGCGCTTCCGGCAAATCGGCAAGCGCCGCATAGGACTTCATGCCCTGCACCGTATCCCGTTTCGGATTAATCGGATAAACACCGCCTTTGAAGCCGCCGTCGCGCAGATATCGTAATGGCCGACCACCAATTCGCGCAGGATTGTCGGATGCGCCCACCAACGCGACGCTGGCCGGCGACAAGAGCGTTTCAATGGCGTCAGTCATTCTTCATGGCTCCTTGATGCTGTCCCAGCCGCGGCTCCGGCAGCCCCGCTACGCCCAGTCCCTCAATGGCGAACAGATGCCCTCCGAGGGGATGTCGAGAAATGGCGCGTCCCGAACCGGAATTCTTGATTGAAGTTACGAACAGCGTTGTGAGATCAGGGCCGCCGAACGCCATGCAGGTGGGCATGTCTGTTGGCGCCTGAACCATACGGTCCAGCTCTCCGTCAGGGGTAAAGCGTGCAATCTTGCCTGCCTGGACGAGCGCAACCCACAGACAGCCTTCGCTGTCGACGGTCGCGCCATCCGGGCTCGATGCAAACCGCTGCGTATCAGCGAACATCCTGGGTTCGGTCAACGCCGCGTCGTCGGCGCCGTAGGAATAGGCGCGGATTATGCGATCAAGACTGTCCGAGAAATACATCATGTCGCCGTTCGGACTGAAGCCAAGCGTATTTGCTATCCGGATTCCGTTGGCCAGCACCTGTGCCGACCCGTCAGCCGAAACACGCATCAGTTCGCCCACAGGTTCGGCTTGGACGCCCATTCCGCCACATACGAACCGGCCCTGGCGATCGACCTTGCCGTCATTGAACCTGGCATGCTCATTTTGATGCTCGGGTATATAGAGAGGCTTGACCGCCCCGCTTTCCACATCGACCAGGTAGAAACCGTCGACAAGCCCGGCCACAAGGCCGCCGTCTTCGGTCAATCCTACCGATCCAACGATTGAGGGTGTGTCGATGCTGTGGCACCCCGTACTGCCAATATCATGATAGCGAATCTTGCAGGCGGTTCCATCCACCCAGTAGAGGCGCTGCCGACGATCGTCCCAGACCGGGCTCTCTCCAAGCATATCCGGTTCTTGCGAAATCCGCGTCGCTGTAACGGTGTTTATGTGCGAAGCCATGGCGTTCTGCTTTCCGATTCAGGCCAGTCCGGTACGGTTCGGGTCGCCGCCGACGAGGCGACGACGACCCTCCCGGGAGGAAGCCCGCTTGCGGGCCGAAACTTGGACAGGCGCCTTTGCAGCAGAACATGACGACCATGCGGTGGACGGGTCCAGAACACTGAATTGAGACCTGGTGTTCATCACGGATATATCCTCACGAAAACGCGTAGGTAATTCCGCCGTCGACCAGGATCATCTCGCCGGTGATGAAGGACGCGTCACCGGAAGCGAGAAAGACGGCCGTATTTGCCATGTCTTCCGGTTGGCCAAGGCGACCGATCGGCACCCTTTGTCGGCGCCTTTCCCAGGCCTGCTCGTCAAGCACAAGATTTGCGCCGTCTGTCTGGGTGGGTCCGGGCGCGATCGCGTTGACGCGAATATTCATCGCGCCAAACTCCGCCGCGCCGGAACGGGTCGCAGCCGCGACCGCCGCCTTGACCGAGCTGTACATCACGCCATTCTTCATCGCGAGAACCGCTGAAGGCGATGCGATATTTATGATGACGCCATGGCCGGCGTCGCGCATTTGCGGCAAAACAGCTTGATATCCCCATATCACGCCCTTGAAGCCGACATCGATCATGCGGCCAATGGTGGCCTCTGACTGTTCCTCTAATGGCCCGTAGCGGTTCCACATGGCGTTGTTGACCAGAATGGTGATGGAGCCGAAGGCTTGTTTCAGCGCATCCGCGGCGGCGAAAACATCGTCCCGATTGGCCACATTTCCAGTCAGCGCTACAGCCTCGCCGCCTGCGGCTATGACTGCCTCGGCGCCCTTTTCTGCAAACTCCTGCTTGATATCCAGCACGCCAACCTTGGCGCCTTCGCGAGCGAAAGCTTCCGCTATTGCGCGGCCAATTCCCTGACCGCCCCCGGTCACCAGAGCAACATTTCCCAGTAGTCTTTCAGACACGCCTGCATCCTTCCTGCAAGAAGGAATTCATCCTCGTTGCGTCCTTGGTCCGGAGTCGACGTTCCATAGATCGTACACAGCAACGAGGGCGGTCGCCGCTCGTTGTCAGGGTTTGTGAACCGGCAAGGCGTGGATGTCCTCCCACGAGGTGATCCGGTCAAACCGGGTCACCAACCTGTTTCGCAGCTTGCCATGTGGAGCGGAGTCGAGCTAGAAAATTCTATATGTGATGGCCAATTTCACAATTGTGAAAACCTGGGAGGAGCGCCATGTCAGACAAGCAGGTGAAATCTGCTACGCGGGCCATCGAAATGCTCGAATATTTCAAGCTTGCCCAACAACCGCGCTCGATGTCGGAACTCGCGCACGATTTGGGATATCCTCTGTCCAGCACCACCGTCTTGCTCAAGACTTTGGTAAAAATGGGTTATGTGAACTACGACCGCACACGGCGCGTCTATTTTCCAACGCCGAAGGTCACGGCGCTCGGCGAATGGATTCCGCGCGCATTGTTTGGAGCCGGACAAATTCTCGATGCGCTCAACGACGTTCATGCGGCGACCCATGAAGGGGTGTTCATAGGCGCGAAGAACGATATCTACCTGCAATATCTTAAAACGAAGCAGTCACTCCACGCGCTGCGCTTTCATATCGAGGAAGGCACAGTGCGTCCGATCATCAAGTCCGCCGCAGGCTGGGTGCTTTTGTCGACCCTGACGGACGAAAAGATCGAAAACATGGTGAGGCGGGCGAATATTGCCGTCGGCGCGCCGACTGAACGGGTACGGATCAAGGACATCTTCACGGAAATCGAGAAAATCAGGCGCAACGGTTATGCTTGGGCAGAAAATGTACCATTCCAAGGAGGCGCCACCCTGGCAATATTGCTGGATGTGCAGGTGGATAATCAACCCGTCACGCTGGCGCTCGGAGGCGCTGAACAGCGCATGCGCCAGAATGCGGACAAGTACCTGACTGTGTTGCGCGACGCGGCGAGCACCATTCGCGCCACGCCGGATTTCGATACGCCGATTCAGATTGAAATCTGATTTCAGGCTATCGTTTAACTGTCTGTTATCGTAACGACTTCCGGCCTATCCCAGCTTCCGGAACTTGGCCTGTCCATTTGTCGTGTCGCCTTTATCTCCCGTGCGTTCGGATGAACAATCGGAAACCCTGTCCAGTTGTTCGGTCGAGCGCGAATGTATTGTGGCGGATATTCCATATCGACGCCAAGCGCTGCGGCCGCATGCATCGGCCATCGCGGATTGTCGAGCGCAGCGCGCGCAATCGCCACCATATCAGCTTTCCCGGATGTGATAATCTCTTCAGCCTGCTCCGGTTCGACAATCAGCCCGACAGCCATCGCCGTCAGCCCGGTCTCGGATTTGATGCGGGCGGCGTACTCCACCTGGTGACCGGGCGTCGCCGGAGGTATTTTGCATCCTGGCGCCAGATTGCCCGCCGACATGACGACATAATCGATGCCGATGGCCTCAAGCTCACGCGCAAGCGTGACAGCATCATCGAGCGTCAATCCATCCGGATGATAGTCGGAACTGTTCATCCTGAAACCCAGAGCCTTGTCCGCCGGCCACACCTCGCGAATGGCCTGCGCCACCTCCAGTGGAAATCTCATGCACTTGACGACGTCGCCGCCATACAAATCTCTGCGCCGATTGGTCACGGGCGACAGAAACTGGTGCAGCAGGTAACCATGGGCGCCATGTATCTCCAGCAGGTCGAAACCAGCCCTGTCCGCCCGTTCCGCAGAGTCCTTGAAAGCGCGACGCACCCGCGCCAGGGCGTCAGCGTTCATCTCTGCCGGACAGTGCCACGAATCGTCATAGGCCAGCGCCGACGGCGCCCAGGTCTGCCAGGCGCCCTCTTCCGGCGGAAGTGATTCCCCGCGCCAGCGGTCGCGCACAGATCGGCAGGATGCTCTGCGCCCGGCGTGGCTCAGCTGAATGCCGATGCGAGACGAAGAGAGTTTCCTGGTTTCTGTTACGATTTCCCGCAGCTTTTCTTCATGAGCGTCGTTGTAGAGGCCGAGACATCCGTGTGTTATGCGCCCAGCCGCTTCCGGAGCCGTCGCCTCCATGATGACGAGACCGGCGCCCGACATCATCATCCCACCTATGTGAATCAGGTGCCAGGATTGCGCCAGACCTTCCTCTGCGCTGTACTGGCACATGGGAGATATCGCGATGCGATTCCCGAGAGCCAGGCCTCCGACGGTAATTGGCTGAAACAGGTTGCTCATACTGTCATCCCTCCACGGACATTGTGCGCATTTGCCTCGACACGCGTCAGGCGGAGTAGGCTGCTTCCGCAATACCTCGGACACCGAGGCCGTGTATGGCGAAGAGAGCGCCTGCTTTGGGGTCGTCAGATTTCGTGCGCCCGGTGCCGGAATCGCGAATGGATGTCAGGTAAAGCACATTCATGTCCTCGCCTCCGAATGCCGGGCAACTGGGCAGCGGGACAGGGGTGTCGATCAGTCGATCCAGAGCGCCGTCGGGCGTCAGCCGCGCCAGCTTGCCAATTTGCACAAGACATACCCAGATGCCTCCTTCGGAATCGACCGTCGCTCCATCTGTCGCCGAATTGTGGGTCGACACGTCGCAAAGAATCCGCCGATTGCTCACCGAACCGGTGTCTGGATCATAGTCATAAGCTCGCAGAGCCCGATCGAAACTGTCGGCGAAATAGAGCACGCGGCCGTCCGGGCTGAAACAAGTGGAGTTGGCTATGCCAATCCCCGTCTCCAGTATTTTGACCTGCCCGCCTCCGTTCAGTTGCACCAGTTTGCCGGTTGGCTCATCGGAACCGAGCGCCATCGTTCCGCACAGGAACCGACCCTGCCGGTCCATCTTGCCGTCGTTGAAACGCGCGCTGTCGTCATCGTCGAATGCCTCCACGATCCGTTCAATTTCTCCGCTTTCCAGATCAACGTAATAGAAGCCATTCCGGAGCGCGGCTATCAAGCGCCCCTGCCCCGCCAGAGCGATTGCGCCGATTTCGGCTGGCAATTGCCACGATCTCTGACGGCCCGAAGATGGTTGGAAACGACGGACAATCCCGCTGCGGCTGTCGACCCAGAACATCGAAGCCGTTGACGGGTCCCAGACCGGGCTTTCACCCAGCCAGTCCCGACCGGGTCCGATCCGTTCAAAGCGAATTGTCATCAGGCGCCTCCTCCGTATGCAACGTCACGATATCGGCGAAAATGACCCCGGCGAAGACAGTCGGTCAAAGCAAATAGGCGCGCCCCGTCCAAATTCACCCATGTGAAACTGGGCTTGGCATGCTCATTCATGTTGGCGCGTGAATTAGGTCTCGCTAACGTTGTTGGAGATTGGGAGGCTACAGAACATGCGTTTGGAGGATAAAGTCGCGATAGTGACTGGCGGCGGTTCCGGCTATGGCCGGGCAATCGCCCGGCGCTTTGCGTCCGAAGGCGCGCATGTCGTGGTCGTTGATATCGATCTCGACGCAGCGACTGCCGTTTCCCGCGAAATTCGTGAAGAACCAGGCGAAGGTTTTGCAATTCCCGTCGAGGCGAATGTCTCACAGAACGATGATGTCGAAGCTGCCGTGTCTGTGGCAATCGACAGGTTCGGCCATGTGGACTGCGTGGTCAATAACGCGGGAATTTCACACAAGCCGCAATCCGCGCTCAAACTGACAGACGCTGATTTTGAAGCGGTTTTCGGCGTGAATACGCGGTCTATACTGCTGTTTGCCCGTCACGCCGTGCCCCATATGCAGAAAGTGGGTCGCGGCGGATCGCTCATAACCGTGGCATCGACGGGCGCAGTGCGTCCCCGTCCCGGCATGGCCATATACAATGCGTCGAAAGGCGCGGCGGTGGCGATGTCCAAGACCCTGTCTCTGGAGTTTGCCAGTGACCAGATCCGGGTGAACACGATTTGCCCGGTGGCTGGCGAAACCCCGATGCTGGACAAGTACATGACCGGTGACGGTCAAGCGAACCGCGAAATGTTGCGCAAGACGATACCACTCAATCGGCTCGCCGATCCGGACGATATCGCCAGCGCCGCGCTCTATTTCGCATCAGATGAAGCAGCTTTCGTGACAGGCGTCACGATGGAAGTGGATGGAGGTCGATGTGTCTAGCCGACCGTCCATGCGTACCCGCTTACGAGCACCTGTAACTCACAAGGGAGGAACCAATGAAAACTCGTGACACCACAGTCATTCTGGCCGCAACGCTTGCGGCGGGAACGGCGCTTGCCCCGGTAACCGCGTCGGCCGAAATCTCGGGCGACGTAATCAAGATCGGGATAATGAATGACCAGTCAGGCCCATACGCAGACAATTGCGGCCCGGGAGCCGTCGCCGCCGCAAAGCTGGCGGTTGAAGACGCCGGCGGCGAGGTCAACGGCAAGAAGATTGAAATCGTCGTGGCCGATGATCAGAACAAACCGGATGTCGGCGCCGCGGTCGCGCTGAAATGGCTGGATGAAGAGGGCGTTGACGCGATCGTCAGCTGTTCGGCGTCTTCCATAGCCAGCGCCGTTCACGACATGATGGCTGAGCGCAAGAAGCCGCTGATGCTTTCGGGGACGGCTTCGTCCTTTTTCACCAATGACCGTTGTTCGCCGATGACGACACAGTGGGTCGTCGACACATACGCACTGCCCCGTGCGACGGTCAACGCACTGCTGGGTGAAGGCATCGACAGCTATTATTTCATTACCGTCGACTATGCCTTCGGCAAGGCGTGGGAAGCCGATGCGACAACCTTCATCAAGGATGGCGGCGGCGAGGTCGTGGGTTCTGTCCTGCATCCGCTGGGCTCCAATGACTTTTCGTCATACCTGTTAAGGGCGCAATCCAGCGGCGCGAAAGCTATCGCCTTGGCGAACGCCGGCGGCGATCTCGCAAACACCATGAAGCAAGCTTCGGAATTCGGTGTCGGCACTGACGGCCAGCTGCTGGTTCCACTTGGCATGTTCATCAACAATGCCCACGGCATCGGATTGCCGGTTCTGCAGAACGTTCGTCTGACAACGGCCTTCTATTGGGACATGGATGATGAAACTCGTGCGTTCACGAAGCGATACCAGGACGCTTTCAACGGACGGTTTCCGAACGCACCGCAGGCAGGAACCTACAGCGCCGTCGCCCACTATTTGAAAGCCGCCAAAGCTGCAGATAGCGACGACGGCGAGGCCGTCATGCAGAAGATGAAGGAAATCCCGATCAACGATTTCTCGATGAAAGACGTATCCATCCGCGATGACGGACAGGTCATGCGCCCGCTTTACGCTGCGCGCATCAAGCAACCGGACGAATCCAAGGGTGAATACGACTATTATGATATCATCAGCGAAATCGCTCCAGAGGATGCATGGCGACCTGCTGCTGACAGTCAGTGTGCTTTACTGAAGTAAGATAGATCCAAAACCGCTGATTTCATGACAAGACCACCCTGCGATGGATATCCGCGTAGGGTGGTCGCTGCATTAGCGTCACTCTCCAATCGGGCCGAACGATATCTGGGCGATGGATTTTATGCACGACCAGTTGGCGACAGGCGCGAAACTGCGGATTTTGACGATTGTTGACACGCATTCATGCTATTGCCCGGTAACGAAACCGTGCTTTGCCTATCGTGGTGAGGATGTCGTTCAGACTCTCGAGCGGATCTGCAAAAAGCGGTGGCTATCCGAAGACAATGCGGGTCGACAAGGGCAGCGAATTCATCTCCCGCGAATTTTCGGGCCGCACCCGATACGGTCGCGCCTACCGTCATGGCTTCGGCCACGATCCGCTTCTTGTCTGACATCCGGAAGTTCCGCCGTCCGTCAGGCATGGCCAGCGCCGGGGGAACATAGCCGGTCGAAGTATCCTCGATTTGCCTGTCAGACATATGGCTGACCATATGGCCAGGGCTCCCGCCCCGCCAATACAACAGCCGGCGGGACGGTACCGGGCCTTCGCACCTGAACTTCGCACGCCAGTTGCCAAGCCGCTTCAGAGGCAAACCATGCGCCTCGCAATATTCTCTTTGGTTCAAATCGCTTGCTGCCCAGCCTTCCAGGTGCGAACGCCAGAAAGCCTCGAGCTCAGCGCGTTTCGTATCCTTCATTCGCGGCACGATCATCCCACCTGTTCCACAGACATCACCGTAAAACAGAAGATCGAAGCCGCCGCGCCGAAAACAATCTTGCAGCGCCCAGACGCTTACCATTGCAGACTGTAATTGCTTGTCTAAAAATGGAAATTCCCGCGTTGCAGGGAAATTTCCTGCAGAGACTGGTTCGCTCAATACTGGCTGCACAGCCAATATTTCATGCTTTCACAATCCATGCAGCTAGAAGCGCGTGCTCCGGTTCACGGGTATGCGACCGACGTGACGGGAGCGCCATGACGAGCGCTCCCGGATTTTTGTTACCCGCCGACTTTTATGCCGGCTTCCTCGTAGTATTTGACCGCGCCCGGGTGATAGGGCACATCGCTTGCCGGCGCCATTGTTTCCGGATTGGCGAGACCGAACGGGCCGAAATAGGATTTGAGCGTATCCTTGTTTTCGGCAATCGCCTTGGTGATGTTGTAGACGAGTTCCTCGCTCACATCCTTGTTGGTCAGCATCATCCAGGGAATGCGGATAATGTTCGCACCGCTGGATTCGAGACCGAGATTGTTCTCGTTCTGCGGCATTTCAACGATCGCCGCCGTGGGCATGATCTCCTGAAATGCAGCGAGGGCCTCGGCTGAGTTATTCAAAGATATGTAGCAAAGGCCGCCGCGTCCCTGCAGCTTTACGGCCGCCTGCTTGCCGGCGCCTGAATTCAGGCTGACGAGCGCGACATCGACCAGATCATCGCCAAGGGCGTTGATCCCGGCGACGAAACTGGCCACGGGCACTTGTGTCCCGAAATCATCGTAGGTCATCCCGGCAGTCGCCAGCGCGCCCCTGATATAATAGGCGATGATCGAAGAGGAAGTGTACTCCGCCGCAATCCGCAATTCGCCGGCCTTTGACTTCAGATCATCTACGGTCTTGATGCCGAGATCGCATGGCGCCATGATTCCGGTGGTGAGTGGGAACATCACGCCCACATACATCAGATTGGGATTCGCCCGGTCGTAGTTCCCCGTTCCCTTCAGAGCGAAAGTCGCATCAACGCCGTTGGTGAAACCAAAATCGATTTCTCCGTTGTTGATCAGCGGCAGATAACCGACCAGCGGCTGTGTGCGCGCGGTGATGCCATTCTCGTTCGCCAGTTTGGCGACGGCCTGGCCCGAGTTGTAGGCGAGCGAACCTTGCGCGCCCGTCGCCATCGTGACCACCTGGGCTGACGCCTGCACGGCGCCGAACGCCACGGCAAGCGCCGCCAAAGCGACTGTTTTTCCAAAAATCTTCACTGGATATTCCTCCCTGGGTTTGATTGGACGTCATTCATCGAATGCTCCTCTGCATCCGTCGAATTGGGCGATCGTAAAAGCATCAGAACTCCCCCCACTGCAATGAGCAGGACGGCAGCAAGCCAATGCACGTATTCAGCGAATGGCAAAAACCCCAACGGCATTGCCAATACGCCAAGCACGCCTGCACACAGGCGTATTGCGAAGCCAAGTCGTCGGGACCAGTAACCAACGATAGCGGCTGTAACCGCGCAGATCCCGACGATCGACAGGATCGAAGCGGCCAATATCCCGATCATGTCTCCCTCCAGCAATATGCCGGGAGACGCCACGAAAACGAAGGGAATAATAAATGCCGCCCATCCGATGCGCATTGACGCCCAGCCGGTTGAAAGCGGATCGTCCTTGGTTATTGTCGCCGCCGCAAACGCCGCCAGGGCGATCGGAGGCGTGATCATGGACATCATTCCGAAATAAAGAATGAAAAGATGCGCGGCGATTGGCAGAAGGCCCGCCTCAACCATCGACGGGGCGACGAGCGCAGCCAACAGAACGTAGACGCCCCCCGTGGGCATTCCCATTCCGAGAATGATGCAGATGACGGCCGATATGAGAAGCAGCATGATCACGTTGGAACCGACGGCGTCGACCAGAACCAGAGTCAGCGCAAATCCCAGTCCCGTGACGTTCAGGATACCGATCACGAAACCGGCCGCCGCAACAATCAGAATGAGATTGACCATGCCGACGCCGGTTTCGACGAATACACGCCAGAGCGAGCCGAGGCTCAACCGCTGTCCCCGGTATCCGCGCGCAAACCCCACGATCACGATGACGATCGAGGCAAGCAGCGCGGAGTCCTCCGGATCCACACGCCACCAGAACAGGGCCGCGAGAAGAACAGCGAACGGCAGGAGAAAATGCCACCCATCGGCCAGAACCTGGCGCACCGTCTGCTTTTCTTCGACGCTTGCGCTGACATTGTCGCGTCCGGCTATCAGGTCCACCTGCATGAAGACGGCGATATAGTAGAGGATGGCCGGAATGAGCGCGGCAGACACGACGGAGTAATAGGAAATCTCTAGAAATTCTGCCATGAGGAACGCGGCGGCCCCCATGATCGGCGGCGTCAGTTGTCCTCCGGTCGACGCCACGGCTTCGATCGCGCCTGCATCCCTCTTCGTATAACCGCCGCGCTGCATGAGCGGGATGGTGATCACGCCGGTCGTCACGACATTGGAAACGGCGCTGCCCGAAATCGAACCGAACATCGCCGAAGCAACAATCGAGACCTTGGCGCTGCCCCCGCGAGACCGGCCGGTGGCAGCCATGGCGAGATCCGTAAAGAAAGTCCCGCCGCCCGCCGCAAACAGCAGGTTGCCGAAGAAAACGAAGAGCAGGACGATTACGGTCGCGACCGCCAGCGGTATCGAGAACACCGCAGACGGATCGAAGCCGACATATTGCACAAGGCGAACGGGGCTGAGCTCCTTGCCGATGAGCCGGCCCGGAACCTTGTCGGCGACGAGGGCATAGAGCAGGAAAATCCCAACCAGCGCGAAAAGCAGCCAGCCGGTTCGCCGGCGGACGCCCTCCATGACAGTGATCGTGACCACAGCGCCGACCAGGGTGATCTGCCAGGGCCGGTAAGGCTGTTCCTTGAGCAGCCAGATATAATCCCATGCCGCATACATGAGCGTCAGGAAAGCGATGACAGCAACGGCGCCGTCAACGAGACCGAGCCTCTCCTTGACGTCTCCGCGCCAATCGAAACTGAGATAGCAGATGGTCAGCGCCAACCCGAGTTGAAAGGCCATGTACTGCTGAAGGAGAATGGCGAAGCCCAGGCGGGTCGGCGCAGAGATGTTCCACAGAATGCAGGCGACGCACATGACAGCGGCAAGCCCCGCCACCAGCCAGTCACGCGGCTTGTTTGTCGATGATTGTGTCAACGAGCCCCCCTCCCCATCCACTGCGCCCAGTCAGTCTCGCGCCTCCCTGTGGAGGACAGACCGGAACCTCGCGAGGATACTGAGAAAACGCCGCGTGGTGAAGAAGAGAGTCCGAGCACCCGACCGCAGAGGATGATGAGAGCCCTTCCCATTCCGCCTTTACCCGACCTGCTGTCCGTTGACGACCAGAGTGACTTGGGGTTCGAGGGCCGTCGACGCGGCCACATGCATGAAACAGGTCCGCGCTGCGATGGTCAGCAGGTTGAGATGAATCTCGTCGGGAGCCTGACCGTTGAGGAACAGATGGGTGTCGATTGCGTCGCATCGCCCCTCAGCACCGGTCAGGAACGGCGTAAACTGCACGAGCCGGGCCGCCGAAATATCCAGCTTCTGTGCATCGATGTATCTCTGCAACTGGGTCAGATAGCAGAGACCGATACCGGCCGACATCAACCCGAGACCGGAAGGCGCGGCATCGGTGTCGCTCTCGTCAGAGATCATGCGGAAATGGGTCATGCCAGGACGGCCGATCCAGGTGTCTGTCTCAAATTCGCCGGTCTGGTCCCGCGACTCTCCTTGGGCTTCGATCGTGAAGCACCTCTTTTGCGCGGACGTTAGCGGCACGGCGGGACTTTCGCCGCTTTCGACGACATCGCACTTCCGGATGAGATCATTTCTTGGTTCACCGCTTGACGGTCGCGGGGGGCGTTTGTGCGCAAGGAACGGGTCCATCGCATCCTGCGCGGAGGAGTTCGGATGATCTGCCAATTCCCGCCGTCGTCCGTTTATGTAGAGCGCGAAAGTGTTTTCCTGCATGGGACGGCGCAACAGGGCGATGGCCGGCGAGGCGTCCATCGCCGCCTCAATAAGGGAACCGGCCTCCTCGAGCCCAAGGGCGCCGTCCATTTCGATCCGGAATTCGACCGTTTCCGAATAGGCCTTCGCCGTGGAGTGGACAAATGATCCGTCGGTTCCGAACAAATGAGACATGCGGATGCGCAGCCGATCCAGTCCCAGCTGACGCTGGTTGGCGATACGTCGCGTCCGATTTGAGATGTCGCCCATAACGCCCGCGTTGAAATAACCGAGCGGAAACGGAGCTAGGTCGTCCCCCTTCATGACCTTGCCTTCGTCTGACGCCAGGCGCCAGACACTGCCCGTCTCGCCCTCTGTGACGATGGCTTCCTTCTGATGGCCGGATAGCGTGCGCGCCTCGACCTTGAAGGTGTCCGAGCCCGTTCCGATAATGGCGGGAGAGCGTTCGGATCCGTGGCGCACCTTGAAGCCCAGCGGATCGCCGAACTGCAGAATCGATTCTGTGAGCGCGATTGTCATGCGTCCTCTCCCCCTTCGCGACGCATCCTCTTGCATCACCGTAGTTTCGACGGCGTCTGAAGCGGGTGGTTTGGTTAAGGGCCCAGGGCCTTTTCCACCACTTCGACATTCCGTGAACTGTTAGCTGACAGGATCGATGCTTTACCAGGCGAGTCAACCGGTTGGCGGCTGCGTTTCAACAAGCGGAACGCTCCGATGCGCTCTGTTACGCACCGCGGAGGTCTTCACTATAGTCATTTGTGCAGTGGGAAAGATCGCGTTCGCGAGGACAGGACGGCAGCAGGAGGCGGGAAGAGGCAATGCTCAACAGCACGAAATTCTACATTGACGGCGCCTGGGTCGAACCAGTCGAAACCGTTCGTCTGGCTATCGAAAACCCGGCCACGGAAGAATCCGTCGGCGAGATCAGTCTCGGAACCCGCGCAGATGTCGATCGCGCCGTCATGGCTGCGCGCCGGGCCTTTGCTTCCTATTCACTCACCTCGAGAGAAGAGCGTCTCGGATATCTCGAACGCATCATCTCGGGATTCAGGAAACGACTGCCTGAAATCGCCGGAATGATGACGGCGGAAATGGGCGCCCCGATCACTTTCTCGACCCAGCGTCAGGCGACGGTCGCCCTTTTCCATTTCGAGGAGGCGGCGCGTGTGCTGGCGAACTTCCAGTTCGAATGGAAAGAAGGGGTCGGCAGCATCCGGCGCGAACCTATCGGTGTCTGCGGTCTGATTACGCCTTGGAACTGGCCTCTCAATCAGGTTGGCTCCAAGCTTGCTCCCGCAATTGCGACCGGATGCACGGTTGTGCTCAAGCCGAGCGAAATAGCGCCGCTTAGCGCCATGCTGCTCGCCGAAATCATAGACGAGTCCGGTCTGCCGCCGGGAGTGTTCAATCTGGTGAACGGCGATGGCCCCGAAGTTGGCGAAGCGATCGCTTCGCACCCGGAAGTCGACATGGTCTCGTTTACCGGCTCGACCGCAGCCGGAATACGCGTGGCCCAGCTTGCAGCTCCGACCGTCAAACGGGTGGCTCAGGAACTCGGCGGAAAATCCGCCAACATAATCCTTCCCGACGCCGACATAGCGTCCGCGGTCGTGGCGGGCGTTCATGCGTGTTACACAAACGGGGGGCAGAATTGCCAGTCACCGACGCGCATGCTGGTGCACAATACGCACCGCGACCAGGCTGTCGAAGCTGCCCGCGGCGCTGTCGAAACCATCAGGGTGGGCGATCCCGCCGATCCGGAAACCGGGCTCGGGCCGCTGGTCAGCCGCCAGCAGTTCGACAAGGTTCAGGAGCTCATCCAGTCAGGGATCGATGAGGGAGCAACGCTGGTCGCAGGCGGGACAGGCAAACCTGACGGCGTCAACAGGGGCTACTTCGTCAAACCGACTGTCTTTGCCGATGTCGTGCGGGGCATGCGCATCGCCGAAGAGGAAATCTTCGGACCCGTCCTCTCCATCATGAGCTACGAGACCGAAGACGAAGCGGTGGAGATCGCCAACGCCACCCCCTTCGGCCTTGCCGGTTTCGTGCAGTCCACGGACCCGAAGAAGGCGCGGGAGATCGCAAACCGGATGCAGGCCGGGCGCGTGTATTACAACGGCGCTCCCTTCGACAGGGCGTTGCCGTTTGGCGGCTACAAGCAGTCGGGAAACGGCCGGGAGTTCGGCCGTTTCGGCTTCGAGGAATATCTCGAGGTAAAGGCTCTGCTCGGCTTCCCGGACGCCTGACCGGTTCGAACCCAATAGATTCGTGGCAGGCGCGCAAATCAAAATACAGGAGTAATACCGCCTGGCAGGCCAGGCGGTGGGCAATGTCGGCGGCGTCACGCAAGCGCGTCGGGCATCTGTGACGGCCGCACCACGACCCTCGCGCCATCGGTCACCCGGTTGTAGAGGTCGATGACGTCCTGGTTCAGCATCCTGATACAGCCGGACGACACGGCTTGACCAATGGACTGAGCCTCCGGGTTTCCGTGGATGCGGTAGAGCGTATCCTGCCCGTTCTCGAACAGGTACAGCGCTCTGGCGCCCAGCGGGTTGTCAAGACCCGGATCCATGCCGCCATTGGCGACCGAATAGGGTTCCAGTTCGGGTTGTCTCGCCACCATGTCGTCCGGCGCCTTCCATCGCGGCCATTGGCGCTTGTACTGAACGACTGCGTCCCCCGACCAGGAAAATCCCTGGCGTCCAACGCCGACGCCGTAGCGCATGGCCGAGCCCCCCTCTTCCACGAGATGCAGATAAAAGGCGTTTGGATCGACGACGATAGTTCCGACCCGTTCATCCGGAAACGGATTTTCCACCCGCTGACGCCAAAAGCGCTGCGGAACCACGTCAGGCGGCACGGCCGGTATCGGATAGGGTTCGGTCGGCACAGCAGCGTAGAATGAGGGCATCACGGAGGGTTGCCGAGCGATTGCGTTTACTGATCCGCTGGACCGATTGCCTGTGCTGGCACAGCCGGTGAGGGCGGCAAAGGCTGCCACGCCCAGGAATGAGCGACGTTTCATCATTGTGTTTTCGTTTCCTGAGACCTGAAAATTCCGACCGCGACAAGCGGGCCGGGCGACGGACGATCAGGACCGAAAACGGGGCGGGTGGAATATGCCTTCGAGCATCAGACCCTCCAGCGATGCGTCCGAAAGCGGGCCGCAAAGTCTGGCGGCCCCCGACATCAGGCGTTCGACCGGGCGATCCTGGGTCAGAATGGTTCCTGCGCAGAGACTGTTGCCGCCGCTGCCCTGCAGACATCGCTTGGACGGCGCCTGCGCAGAAGTCGATCCATCGGAACCACCCGCAAAGGCGCTCGCCTGTGTAGCAGACAGATCCGCGGAGACGTCCGCCTGCGCGCTTGCGTGCGCGGACTTCGCCATGCCGAGACTGACCGGAGCAAGGACAAGCAGACTGACAATGAGAACGCGAAGCAACACCATAAGTCTTTACCTACAGCGAAATGCGGCGATTTCCAGTCACAAAGGCTTGTTCATGCGGCCGCGCGATAATTCAGGTCCAGATAGGAGCTCGCGACCATCTCGTCGATAAAGCGCGGAACCGGCACGACGCAGGATTCCGCGCCGACCTTGCCGCGCGCAACGGCTTCAAGGCATCGCGCCTGAAGCGCGAAGCCGAGATCCATCGATTCGATCGAATTGCCCAGCGGCCGCGGCCCCGCCAGATTGAACATGTGCCCTTCGGAAATCAGGTGGATCGCGCGTCCATCTTCAAGACGCAGGGTTTCGACGCCGTCCTCGTAGGCGACGCGCTCCGTCACCGCGTTGCTGCCTGCGATCGCCGCGGCGTCTATTTCGACTGGAAAGTGCCCGGCGTTGGCGAGAATCGCGCCATCCCTGAGAAGCGGCAAGTCGGCCTCGCCAATGACCCGGCCGTTGCCGGTCACGGTCACGATCAGGTCAGCGCTCGCAATTGCGCGCTCGCGCGACGGCGTATCGTAACCGTCAAGATGCGCCTGCAGGCGCTTGACCGGGTCCGCCTCGACGACGCTGACCTTGGCGTTGGCCGCGCGGAAATTCCGGGCGACGCCGCGGCCGCAAGCTCCATAGCCGAAAACCGTCACCCGCTGACCATTGGTGACGCGGTTGGTGATCCGCATATAGGATTCCAGAACGCTCTGGCCAACGGCGTGTTCGTTTTCGGCGAACTGCTTGATCGGACTGTCGTTGATGACAAGGATCGGCATGACCAACTCATCGCGCAGCGGTTCTAACCGCATCCGGCCGGAGGTCGTTTCCTCGGTCCCTCCTTTCAGGTTTCCGTAGGGCTTTTTCAGAAACCGGTCGAACAGATCGCCGCCATTGTCGAGAATGATATCCGGTTTTTCGTCGATGACCTTTTCCAGATAGGTTCCGTGTTCGGCCGCGTCGCGGGTCGGCTGTCCGATGACGGTCACTCCGCGCGCGCCGAGATAATCCATGGCGGCCGGCTGCGTGGTGTTGAGATTGCCGGTCGAGACCAACCGCGCTCCGCCGTCCTGCAACGTCAGAATAAGCGCAACTGTCTTCGGCTCCAGATGAATGCCAGTGCCGATGGTCATGCCGGCGAAGGGCTGTTCGACGCGGAACTCCTCGGAAATCGAGGCGAGCAGGCGGCAGTTTCGCCGCACCCAGTCTATGCGGTTGTTCATTATTGTTTCCTTTTCTGAATGCACTTCCGGGTCAGTAATCCCGCGGATCAATGTTCTTGGTCTCCGGACCGTATGGGCGTGGATAGATTTCTCCGAGTTCCACCAGTTCCATCTCGCTGTCGGTCGGCGCGCTGACGACCGTCACGGTCGGGTCCGCGCAGGCGAACTCCCAGATTGCCTGACGGCATTCGGCGCATGGAATCCCCGAATAGGGTCCGACGACGGCGACGGCGCGCAATTGCCGCTGGCCGCTGGCGACCATTTTCAGGATCGCCGTCCGCTCGGCGTGAACCGTCTGCTGCAGTGTTACGAACTCGATGTTGCAGCCGGCGTGTATCCCGCCTTCGCCGTCGAGCACCGCCGCGCCGACCGTATGCCTGCTATAGGGCGCATAGGCGTGTTCGCGGCATTCCGTCGCCGCAGCGATCAGACGCTTCACCTCTTCATCGCTTATCCTGGTCATCTCACCCATCCCGTCACCTGTTGTCCTCATCGGCCGGAAGCAAGGACGCCTTGTCGAGATCGAGCGCAAGCACGATCGCATCGCCTGCGGCGAATTCACTGTCTTCCGCAGCCTCTATGACGCCGATATCTCCGGTCGATGTTTTCACCCGCATCCGCGTGATCGTACCGGCATAGGCCACCGTCTCGACCGTGGCGGGCATGGTCAAAATCCGGTCGCCCGGATCATTGGCGCCGGCAAGAGAAACCTGATCGGAGCGCCAGAGCAGCCTGACAGGCCCCTGCAGGCCGTGTCCGCTTGACGCGACCTCCGTATTCAGCTCACGCAGCGTCACACTGTCGCCGGACGCCATCGCCGAGATCGACAAAGAGTCGCCGAGAAAATCGGCCACAAACAAAGTCGCAGGTCGCCGGTACACTTCCCGCGGCTTGCCTTCCTGCTCGACGCGTCCCTTGTTGAACACCACGACCCGGTCGCTCATGGAAAGCGCTTCCTCCTGGTCGTGCGTGACGTAGATGATGGTCACGCCCAGTTCTTCGTGGAGCGTCTTGATTTCAAGCTGCAGGTCGCCGCGCAGCCTGCGGTCAAGCGCGCCGAGCGGTTCGTCCATGAGAAGCACATCCGGATTGAAGACCACCGCCCTTGCAATAGCGACCCGCTGTTGCTGGCCGCCGGAAAGCTGTTCCGGTTTGCGGTCTCCGAATCCATCGAGCGCGACCAGAGAAAGGGCCTTTCCGACCGCTTCCCTGCGCTCAGCCTTCGAAACACCGCGCATGCGGAGCGGAAACTCGATGTTCTCGGCGACGCTCATGTGCGGAAACAGGGAATAATTCTGGAAAACCACGCCGATATTTCGGTGTTCGGGCGCAATGCCGGTCATGTTTCCTCCGTCCAGAAGAACGCTGCCTGCATCGGGGTCGTCGAAACCCGCAACGAGGTTCAGCACCGTCGTCTTGCCCGATCCGGACGGACCGAGCATGGAAACGAATTCGCCCGGTTCGACATGCAGATTGAGGTCGTCGAGTACAATCTGCGAACCGTAACTCTTGCGAACGTTTTCGAGCCTGATGCTCTTGGCGAAGTGGCCGGCTTTCATCGTCTGACCCTTTCGAAAAGCATCAAACTGATCATCAGCAGAAGCGCTGCGGTGAAGAGAATGCTGGAGACAGCCGCCACGGTGGGGTCGACCCGCTCGGTAATCTGCGCCCACATGCGCACCGGCGCCGTCTCGTAGGTCGGGCTCGACAGGAACTTCGCGATCACCACCTCGTCCCACGAACTGACGAAGGCGAACACTGCTCCCGACAGGACGCCGGACGAAATGATCGGCAGCGTGACCCGGAAGAACGTGGACACCGGTCCGGCCCCCAGGCTTCGCGCCGCGCGCAGCAGAACCGGATTGACCTGACGCGCCGCCGACATGGTCGTAACCACGACAAGCGGAACTCCGATCATGACATGGGCGGCCACCAGTCCAGACCGGTCGAAAAGCCCGAGCCATGCGTAGATTTTGTACATGCCGATCCCGACCACGATCGTCGGCACCACGAGCGGCGTAATGATGAAAGCGAGCACGAACTGCTTTCCAGGCCATTGTTTCAGCGCCAGGCTGACGCCGGCCGGAACGCCGAGCAGCACGGCGATGATCGTGGACAAAAGCGCCACCTCGAGACTGTGCCACAGGCTCGCCAGCCATTCCGGGCTGTCGAACAGGCGCGCATACCACTTGGCGCTGAAGCCTTTCGGCGGCCAGGACAGGAACGGCACTTCCGTAAAGCTCATCGGAATGATGATCAACGACGGCGCAAGCAGAATGATCAGGATCGGCGTCATCAGAAGCGATGTCACAAGACCGCGATACCCTGACGCCTTACGGATTTGCGATGTGGATGAAGTCTGCATCAGGCGAAGAATATCCTGCTGACGGCTCGCCATCCGATAGCAAGAAACAGAAGCACGAAGAAGGTTACGATCGCCGACATTGCTCCTGCTGCTCCCCAATCGAGCAGACTGGTGACCTGCGCGTCGATCAATACGGCGATCGGCTGGTCTCCGGGTCCTCCGAGCAGAACCGGCGTGATGAAGTATCCGAGGCTAAGCACGAAAACGAGGACGGTGCCGGCGATCATGCCGACCCGCGTCGCGGGAAAGAAGACTTCGAGGAATGAACGGACCGGGCCTGCGCCGAGACTGCGCGAAGCGCGCAACAGTGTGCCGTCGAACCGCGCCATGCTCACATAGGCCGGAAAGATGCTGAAAGGCAGCAGGATCTGGGCCATGCCCACCGTGACGGCGAAGGACGTTCTCAGCATACCCACCGGCTGCGCAATGACGCCCGTGTTGATCAGGATCCAGTTTACGATTCCCGTATCCCTCAAAATGACCGTCCAGGCGAAGCTGCGCACCAGCAGGCTGGTGCAGAGCGGCAGAAGCGCGCAGAAGATCAGGATGGCGCGCAACCCCGGGCTGCTCCTGTACATGACGTAGGCGTAGACATATCCGAGCACCGCGCAAACGATCGAGACGAGGACGGCGGTGCGGACCGTATTGATCGCAAAGATCGCGAAGGTCGGGTCGGTCAGAACGGACCGGAAGTTCGACAGACCGGCGTTTTCAGGCTCCGTCACACTGTTCGAAATGATCGTGGCGGCAGGAAGCATGAAGAGAACAAGGAGCGCTGCAAGAAGCGGCCAGATGCCGAGGCTGTCGGGTAACGACACGGGCCAGCTTCTTGCTTCGGGGCGAACGACAGTCGTCACTGGGCGCTTTTCCAGGCCTGATAGCGGGATTCGATCATCTTCGAATTCTCGGCGATCCACTGATCATCGAAAACCGCATAGGGTTTGTCGAGGTGGCTGGAGGGAAGATCCGGCGCCATCTCGGGATTGGGCGATGCGTTGACGTTCGAAGGACCGAGCGGCAGATCCGCGCTCATGGTCTCGTTGATGGGCTTGCTCACGGCAAAGGCGATAAGGTTCATGGCCTCGTCGACGTTCTTCGAGCCCTTGGGCACGGTCAGATAGGCGGCGGCGAGGATCTGCTCCTCGAAAATGTAATCCACCGGCATTTCCAGCGCCACCTTGGCGTCATAGGCGCGCGCATTATAGGTCATCACCATCGCAACTTCACCGGATCCGACCAGTTCCTCGGACTGGGCGCCGCTCTGCCAGAAGACGAGCGATGGCTTGATGGTGTCCAGCTTGGCGATCGCGCGATCAATGTCCATAGGGTAAAGCGCGTCGGGCTTCACGCCATCGGCGAGCAACGCGATCTCGAAAATGCCGCCGACCGAATAATCCATCACCGCCCGCTTGCCCGGAAATTTCTCAAGATCGAAGAAATCGGCCCAGCCTTCCGGCTTCGTCGTCACCTGATCCGTGTTGTAGGCAAGCTGGATCGAATAGATCATGTTCGCGACACGATATGCGGAGGCAAAGCCCGGGATGATCTCGTCCTTCGGCACGACCGAGTAGTCGATCGGAACCAGCCATTCGCCATCGGCGTCCGTGCCCCACGAATTGTCGCCATTGTAGACGTCCCAGACGACCCTTCCCGCTTCCACCATGGCGCGGAGCTTGGCGTTGTCGGTGCCGGCCACGGAAACAACCTTGTTTCCGGTCTCTTCCTGCCAGGGGTCAAGCACCCGTGTTTGTACGGTGTCGTGGTATGCGCCGCCGCCGTCGACCCAGACCAAGGTCGCGTCCTCGGCGATTGCAGGCGCCGCCGCAGATCCGACGGCGAGCACGGTGGCGAGTATGCGGATGCTAGATGAAAGAGGCATTTGCGGGTTCCCCATTGCTGTGTTGGATTGATCAAGTCAATCGTATGACTAACCATCTCTCATGTTGAAATCCCTGTCAATACTACGTATGACGATTTCATAGAGAGGTGTGTTGTGAAAACGGGTCCATCGCCAATTACGAGCAATTCGGTCGCTAAAGCCGCGGGCGTTTCCCAGTCGACGGTTTCCCTTGTCATGTCCGGAAAATCGGCGGGGCGCGTTTCCGACAACACCAGGGACCATGTCATGGCTGTCGCGGACAAACTGGGATACCGGCCCAACGCCACGGCCCGCATGCTGCGCACGGGCGTTCTCAACATCCTTGCGCTCGCAGTGCCCAATGTTAAGCAGCCCTTTTTCGGGGAGATCTTCGTCGCGGCCGAAAAGGCCGCCCGGCAGGCGGACCACGCAGTGGTTCTGATCGACACGCAAAACGATCCGAAATGGGTCGAGAGGATCATCGACATGGTCCGCGGCCGGATGATCGCCGGATCCATCGTCTACGCCAGCGACAGCGATGACGAACCGAGACTGGCGGAGATCGCCGACCAGGTGCTGGTCATCGAGGGGCAAAATTCGGGCTCGCTGGTCGATATCAACGTTGAAAGCGGCGTCGACGCCGTTGTCGAGCACCTGGCGGGCCTCGGACATACAGGCATCGGCTACCTGAGCGCCGATTACCCGAAGGTGACGTTCCAGCGTCGCTTCGACTATTTTCGGAAAAAGCTCCGGGACCTTGGTTTGGAATTCAGGAACGCGTGGCATTCCGGCGCGACCTTCGAAATCGAGGCTTCGACGCCGGGCGCGGAGAAACTGGCGCGCCAACGGGAAATCACCGCGATCGTCTGTGACGACGACCTGCTGGCCGCCGGTGTCTACCGCGCCGCGCGCAAGGCAGGCCGCGCGATACCGGACAATCTATCGGTCGTCGGGTTCAACGACATCGAGTTGGCGCGTGTGCTCAGCCCGGAGCTTACGACGCTCGCCATTCCGACGGAGCGGATTGCGCAGGAAGCGGTTCACAAGCTTCTGGAAAAGCTTGAAGATCCGGCCAGGGCGTCATCCTCCTACGAGGCGGAGCTCACCCTGAAGATCCGGTTTTCGACGGCGCGACCTGCAAAAGGCTGATCCGGGTTTTATCAAACGAACCCGAACAGGTCCCTGTCAGCGTCGGCTTTGCCCAGGATGTCAGCTGCGACGATTTGCGAGGCGATCATTGAAAACGTGATACCGTTTCCGCCGAACCCCATGACGGCGTGGACATTCGGCATTCCAGGCGCCTGCCCGATCATCGGCAAACCCGTTGTGGTTGTCCCGAAGAGGGCCGACCAGGCATAGTCCGGGGCGGCGATTTTCACCCCCAGCAGACGTTCAGCCTTTTTCAGTATTGTCGCAGTCTTGCGCTTGTGTTTGACGGGATCGCGGTGCGCTTCCGGATCGGCTTCGTCTTCTCCGCCGGCAATGAGAAAGCCTTGATCGGACATGCGAAGATAGAGATAGGGATCGGACGCTTCCCAGACGAGATAGTCTTGCAACCAGGGCGGAATCTCCGTTGCCGGCCGAGCCGCCAGGGCCCATGTCGAGATCACGGAATGATTGCAGTTCCTCAGCCTGTCCAGAAACTCGTATCCGGTGCAGAAAACGACATGCGAGGCGCTGATTGCGTTCCCGTCCGCGCTCGCCATGGCGACACGGTCGCCGACAGGCAGGACATCGGTGATTTCAACAGGGCTCGCTACGACAAGTCCCTTCTTCTGCGCAATACGGATGAGGCCGGCGGTCAGTTGCCCGGGATTGGCGGAAGCAGAGGCCGTGCTGACGATGGCGCCCGTGCGGTCGATTCCGAATTGATCCCGCAGCGTTTCGGCTCCGATGAACTCGGCGTCGAGCCCGATGCGCCTGCGCATGCGGGCCTCCGTCCTGAGCGCCCGGGATCCGAATTCGTCTCCGGAAAGATAAAGCGCCTTCTTCGGCTGCATTTGGCATGCAATATTCGTCTCGCGGCAGAGCTCGATCAGGTCTTCGACCGCTCGAGCAGAGCGCAGCCAGGCCCGCTTCGCCCTGTCCTTGCCGATCCGGCGCGCAAGCTGGTGCAACGGCGCGTCAATCTCGTGCTGGATCATCGCGGTGCTTGCGATCGTACTGCCCCGAACGGGCTTCCGGCGATCGAGCATGAGGATGCGTTTCTGGCCATCCGCCAGGGCATGCGCCATTAAGGCGCCACTAACGCCGCTGCCGACGATGACCACGTCATAGTGGTCGCGCTCCGGCCGTGCGCGCGCGCGCACGGAGATGCGCGGCGTCGAGAGCCATAAGGGCTCACCGCTGCGCAAGTCCTGCTTTTCAGTGGTTTCCCGCACGTCCCTTTTCTCCACCCTGTATCACGGCGAATTTGCGGGGCGATAATGCTCCAGACAGTCAATTGGTTGCATGGTCCGCGCGATATGGCTATGCGGCCAGCTCCTGCCGCATTGTTCAGGGCGTGCAATCTTTTGAAAACTGATATCGCGGCTCTTACTTCTCGCTTTTGAGTTCCCGTTCCACCTGGTCGTAGCCGCGACCCGGAACGATATCGCCCGACCGGTCGCTAATCTCGTCCCAGCGGGCAATCACAGCGTCGGCGGCGTCGTCGCCGCCACCGATGTAAACACCCTTTGTCAGGCTCACATTGGTGCGGGCATAGTGGCCGGCGCCGGTGCTGAGGATCGACTTGTTGGGCGCATCCTCTCCGACAAGCGCCATCAGGCCCGGGCTCACCAGTTCCGGGGCGATCTTTTCAATCACATCCGGCGGAAGCAGGTTTTCCGTCATCGGCGTCGCCGCCGTCGGCGCCAGGCAATTGACCCGGATTCCGTAGTTCGCCCCTTCCAGCGCCAGGGTCTGCATCAAGCCGACCAGCGCCATCTTGGCCGCGCCGTAGTTGGATTGGCCGAAATTGCCGAAGAGCCCGCTGGATGACGTCGTGAAGACGACACGGCCGTAGTTCTGCTGGCGCATCGTCTCCCACACCGCCTTCGTACAGATGACGGCGCCCATGAGATGGACGTCCATCACCAGGCGGAAATCCGCGCTATCCATCTTCGCGAAGCTCTTGTCCCTGAGGATGCCGGCATTGTTCACGAGGATGTCGATGCGGCCCCAGTCGGACAGTGCGCGCTCGGCCATCTCTGCGACCGCCGCCTCGTCCGTCACGGAAGCGGCGAAACCGGTCGCCACGCCGCCCGCCTCCCTGATTTCCTCTGCGACGCGCTCGGCGTTCTCTCCGTTCATGTCGTTGACGAGTACCTTGGCGCCCAGGCGGGCCGCCAGCAGAGCGTGGCAGCGACCGAGACCGCCCCCGGCGCCGGTGATAATGGCGACACGGTCGCTGAGATTCATTTTATTCTCCTGTAGATCAGTTGACTTCGAACAGCCCGGCCGCGCCCATGCCGCCGCCGACGCACATGGTCACCACGACATATTTGACGCCGCGCCGCTTGCCTTCGAGGAGAGCGTGGCCCACCAGTCGCGCGCCCGTCATTCCATAGGGATGACCGATGGAAATGCCACCGCCATTGACGTTGTAGATCTCCGGATCGATGCCCAGATGATCACGGCAGTAGAGCGCCTGTACGGCGAACGCTTCGTTCAGCTCCCACAGGCCGATATCGTCCACGGTCAATCCATGCTGCTTGAGCAGTTTCGGAACCGCATAGATTGGACCAATGCCCATTTCCTCCGGAGGACATCCGGCGACCATCATGCCGCGATAGACGCCCAACGGTTCGAGGCCGCGCTTTTCAGCCAGTTTCGATTCCATGATGACGCAGGCGGACGCGCCGTCCGAGAGCTGGCTTGCGTTGCCCGCGGTGATCACGCCGCCTTCGATCACAGGATTGAGCTTCTGGAGATCAGCGAGCGTTGTCTGCGGCCGGTTGCCCTCGTCGCCTTCGATCGTGACGTCCCGTTCTGAAATCTCGCCTGTCTCCCTGTCTTTGACCAGCATCGTGGTTGCAAAGGGAACGATCTCGTCCTTGAACAGACCCTTTTCCTGGGCGGCGGCGGTGCGCTGCTGCGACGAAAGCGCGTATTCGTCCTGCGCGTCGCGGCTGACATTGTATTTCTTCGCCACGAATTCGGCGGTTTGCAGCATCGGCATATAGGCGTGCTGCGCATGCGCCGTCACATTCGGATCCTTCGTCTCCTGCACCCAGGTAAAGAATTTTTCCTGGACGGCCGAGATATTTTCCTGCCCGCCGGCTGCAACAACGTCCATGCCATCGACCATGACCTGTTTGGCCGCCGTCGAGATCGCCATCAGTCCGGATGCGCATTGCCGGTCCATCGTCTGGCCGGCAACGCTGCTCGACAGATTGGCGGCGAAGACCGAAGTGCGCGCAAGATTGTTGCCCGCTGTTCCGGCGCACAGGACCGATCCGAGGACAAAATCCTCGATCTCGTCCCGCTCGACGCCGGCGCGTTCGACGGCCTTGTTGAGCACGTGGCCAGTCAGCGTTGGCGATTTCGTCGCATTGAGGCTGCCGCGAAAGGCTTTGCCGATACCGGTTCTGGCCGTGCTGACGATAACTGCTTCTCTCATATTTTTCTCCTCCAGGGATTGTTTTTCATCGATTACCTCCGCCCTTGCATCCGGGGCGATTGTCGCCGTCTCGCATTGCAACTAAAAAACTGTGCGGTGCACCGGTATGCCGGAGCACCGGGTAAAGTCAACTGGTCCGCGGCCGCCGGAGCCAGTATCGGCCGACGCGTCCACCGGATGGTCTTCCTTCAATTCGACCGTTCCTGTTTGCATTTGTCCTCTCAGGCATAGGCGTCCCTGAGAGCTTGTCGCATCCGTTGAAGGGCCGTCATGCTTTCGTGTCCCTTCAGTGTCACGAAACTGATCTGGATAGGAGGCAGCCTGAGCTCCGGCAGTTTGAGCACTGTCAAATCATCAGCCCAGCCATCCGTTTCCACGGTGACGCGGGCGACGATCGTCAACAAATTCATCTGACGGGCAAGGCTGATCAGGGAGTAAAGGTTGGCGGCCGTGCTCGGCGAGCTGGGCGTTGACGCCCAGAATCTCGAACGGCTGAAGACGGCGGGCGTGATCTGATAAATCCTGGGAAACGCCGTCGGCTTATTCCGATCACTTGAAAAATCAAGATGAGCCTGCCAGCCTTCCGGCCTTGACGATAAGCTTTCGCACAGTGTTATATTCATTCATATATATCGATGAGTGAAAAGCGACATGACCGGAGCGATTGCAATGCAGGCATTTTTATCCCGATTGAAATTGCTGGCCGCCAGTCTGGCGATCGTCGTGCCGTCGGCAAGCGCCGCCCTCGCCGATCAGGTGAAGGTGGCTGTCGCCGCCAATTTCACGGAAGCCGCGAAGGCGATCGCCGCCGCGTTCAAGGCGGATACCGGCCACGAGGCGGCGCTGAGTTTCGGTTCGACCGGTCAGCTTTATGCCCAGATCACTCAAGGCGCGCCTTTCGAGGTGTTTCTCGCCGCCGACGCCGCGCGCCCCGAAAAGGCGGTTGAGGAGGGTTTCGGCGTTCAGGGAAGCGCGTTCACCTATGCCATCGGCAAGATCGTCCTGTGGAGCACCGACCCTAACCTGGTAACGGGCGCGCAAACCTTGCAGGCCGGCCGTTTCGACAAGATCGCCATCGCCAATCCCGGTACGGCGCCCTACGGAACGGCCGCGATTGAGGCGATGAGCGCTCTCAATGTCTACGACAGCCTTCAGCCGAAAATCGTTCAGGGCGCCAATATCGCGCAGGCCTACCAGTTCGTGAAAACCGGCAATGCGGAACTCGGCTTCGTCGCGCTGTCGCAGATCGCCGACAATACAGACGGGTCGCGCTGGGTGGTCTCCGATGATCTCTATGATCCGATCAGGCAGGATGCGGTGCTTCTGAAAACCGGGCAGGGAAATCCGGCGGCTGAGGCCTTTCTGAGTTTCCTGAAAGGCGCAGCCGCCGTCGCCCTGATCGAGAAATTCGGCTACGGCGTCGACATAGCTGAATAGATGCAAGGCCTGTCCTCCGAAATCTGGATCTCGGTGCGGCTGACGGTCGCGCTGGCTGCGACGACGACCGTCATCCTGCTCATTGTCGGAACGCCTGTCGCCTGGTGGCTCGCCCGTTCCCGCGCCAGATGGAAGGAGGCCGTCGCCGCTGTCGTCGCCCTGCCCCTGGTTCTGCCGCCAACGGTTCTCGGCTTCTATCTGCTCGTGGCGCTTGGACCGGATGGCCCCGGCGGCGCGATCGCCGGGCTGTGGGGCGCGCGAACGCTCGCCTTCACCTTCGAAGGTCTGGTCATCGGCTCGGTTGTCTATTCCCTTCCCTTCGTCGTCCAGCCGATCCGAAACGCTTTCGAGGCGATTGGCGACCGGCCGCTCGAAGTCGCCGCAACCCTGCGCGCCTCTCCGGCCCGTGTCTTCTGGACCGTCGCCATGCCGCTCGCCCGGCCGGGCTTTCTTACAGGCGCCGTGCTTGGCTTCGCACATACGGTCGGCGAATTCGGCGTTGTCCTGATGATCGGCGGAAACATACCCGGTGAAACCAAGGTGCTGTCCGTCGCCATTTACGACTTCGTCGAAACCCTGCAGTGGCGCGAGGCCGACATTCTTGCAGCGGGCATGGTGGTCTTCGCATTCGCTGTCATTCTGGCGATGACACTGATCGAGAAACGCATGCGGCGGGCTGGTTCGTGAACGGGACAGACACGATCCATGTCGCCCTGTCGGGCAGTCTGGACGATTTCGATCTGGATGTGGCCTTCGATGCGCCGGGACACGGCCTGACCGCCCTGTTCGGACCGTCGGGCTGCGGCAAGACCACTATCCTGCGCTGCATCGCCGGGCTGAACCGGCTGGCCGGCGCGTGCCGGATCGAAGAGGATATCTGGCAGGACGAGACGCGCTTTACGCCAACGCACAAACGCGCCGTCGGTTACGTCTTCCAGGAGGCGAGCCTGTTTCCGCATCTGTCGGTGCGCGACAATCTGCTTTATTCCTCCGGAGGCAGGGTCAAGCCGGCCGCAAGCAACGGCGTCGGCTTTGAGGAAGTGGTGGACCTTCTCGACCTCGACCGCCTGATGCAGCGTGGTCCACAGCGCCTGTCGGGCGGGGAACGGCAGCGCGTCGCCGTCGGCCGCGCGCTTCTGTCCCAACCGCGCATATTGCTGATGGATGAGCCGCTGTCCGCTCTCGACCGGCAGTCGCGCGACGAAATCCTGCCTTTTCTGGAGCGTCTGCACCGGTCGCTGGCGATCCCTGTGTTCTACGTCACGCACGACATGTCGGAAGTCGAGAGGCTCGCCGATCACCTCATCCTGCTGGACGCAGGCCGGGTTGTCGCCAGCGGGCCGCTTGGCGTCTTGCAGAGCGACACGACCCTGCCGCTGGCGCTGCAGCGCGGCGCGGCCGTCACGCTCGACGCCGTCGTCTCGGACTACGACGCCGCCTATGGCCTCACGCGGTTCGACGTTCGCGGCGGAAGTTTCCTCATTCCGGGTTCCGCCGACATGCCGACCGGCTCCAGGCAGCGCCTGCGCATCGGAGCCAGCGACGTCAGCCTTGCTCTGGAAAAACCCGCCTCCACGTCCATACTCAACGTCCTGCCGGCGACAATCAGCAGTTCGCGCGCACTCGACGACCGGGAGATAGTGATGGTTCTGACGCTCGGACATGACAGCAACGGCGAGCAGCTGCTCGCGCGCATCACGCGGCGCTCCTGGGATCTCCTGGAACTCCAAGACGGACGTCCGGTCTTCGCCCAGATCAAAAGCGCCGCGCTGGCGCCGCGGCGACTGCCCCAATGAGAAGCGTTATAACCAATGAAAAATAACGAGGGAGCGTCTCACATGCCGACGCTAAGCGTTCGCATCGATTTCGGAGAAGGCGGACGTATCGGCCCGGGAAAAATCCAACTCCTCGAAAACATCGCGGCCTACGGCTCGATCTCGGCCGGCGCGCGGGCCATGAACATGTCCTACAAACGCGCCTGGGACCTGGTCGAGGAGTTGAACCGCATCCTCGGCAAACCGGTGGTATCCGCCCGAACAGGCGGCAAACGCGGGGGCGGAGCGGAATTGACCGCGCTCGGTCTTTCCGTTGTCAGTCGTTTCAGGGCGATCGAACGCGCGGCGACCGCGGCTGCGGAACAGCACCTCGCCTCCCTTCAGGCGGAACGGGTAGACCAGACCAAGGGATGATGTCTCGACTATTTAATTGTCAGTAGTCCTGCTTCCCGCTGTTTCCGCGCATGATCGCAGGACCGGCGCTGGTTCCCAAAAGCTCGGCGCCGGCGTTCAGTATGGCTGTCGCATCGGCCAGCGAACGAATACCGCCCGAAGCCTTGACCCCGGCCCGAGTCACCGTTTTGCGCATGAACGAGACGTTTTCCACCGTCGCCTTGCCGCCATTGCCCCAACCGGACGAATTTTTGACATAGGCCACGCCCGCCTTCTCCGCCTCGAGGATCGCCGTCGCCCAGAGCGTCTCGGGCATGGCGCCCAGTTCCAGCATGATCTTGAGCGGCTTCGCTCCCGCCGCCGCAACAAGCGCTGCTATCTCATCGTGATAGGCGGCCGGTTCTCCACTGGTCAGAAACCCGATATTCGCCATGAAGTCGACTTCGTCAACGCCCGCGGCCACGAGATCTCGCATCTCCGAAACCTTGCTCGTGGTAAGGCTTCCGCCCATCGGATAGGCCATCGCCGAGCAGACGCGCACGCCGCTGCCCGCGAGCCGCTGTCGGCACATTTCAATCCAGCACGGCTGGACCATGACGCCGTTGAATAAAAATTCCATCGCCTCGTCGCACAGTTTCTCGATATCCCTTCGCGACGAAGCAGGCGAAACATTGGTGTGCTGAATAACGGCGGCGATCTGGGCAAGGTCTTTCATCAATAATCTCCTGTAAAGCCGCTCGCAGCGCGGGCGACGCAGAATGTTCAGTCGAATTGAAGACGAGAGGCGCGATCAGTTGCGGATGCGGTTCCGGAATTCATCCAGGACCGTATCGTCAATCTGCGCTGTCTCGCCGTTGGAAGGAAAAGATTGTTCGCGGATATCCCGGCGGAAGGCCGACAGTCCCGCGATGCGTTCGTCTTCGATACGTTTTTGCAGTGAGGCGATATCCGCGTAGCGGCGCGCATGCCGCGGCAGGCGTTCGCTTTCTCCGCAAATATCGGAGGTAAACAGGAACATGACGTCGGCCGCCGGCCCCGAGCCCAGCGACACCGTCACGAGCCCGGTGCGCGCCGAGATTTCCGCCATGAGCGCTGCCGGGACGAGTTCGGCCTCGACAGCGAAGGCGCCGGCCTCTTCCAGCCGGCGAAACCGGTGGAACAACGCCACCGCCTCGTCCGCCGTCTTTCCGAAGGCCCGAATGTCGCCCACCCAGGTCGATTTGCGCGGGACATAGCCGAGATGACCCATTACGGGAATATCCTCTGCGGCCAGCAGCGAGACGACGTCCAGACGACGCGCCGTGATCACGGCGTCGGCGCCACCGACAAGCGCCGTCAGCGCCGTCCGCAGGATTTCGTCTTTCGTCACGGCCTGCGCAAAACCCAGCGCCGCCGTCACGAAGACCTTTGTCGATCCTTGCCGGACCTCCTTCACGTTCTGCGCCCGGCAGACAATCATCTCGACGCCCGCCGCTTCCGCTGCAGCGGCTTCGATTGCGGTGTCCGCGGTCACCTGCGCAAAACTGCCATGCCGGCCGCGCGCGGCGCGCAGTCCGCCAACGGTCGTCAACCGTTCGCGCCGTGTCGCCGACCAGTCGAAGATGTTCGGCATCGTCAGTCCTTCAGCTTGTCGGCGTAGTAGTCGGGCGCGACAACGCCGGGTTTGTCGAACCACAGCGGCACGTCAACGCCTGAATAAAGCAGGATATTGCCCCAGGGATCGTAGGCGCCGGTGCGCACGATAACCTTTGCTTTCGCCGCCATCTCGCCCAGGATCGTCTCATGCGTGATCGCCTCTTCCTCGGCGTCGGAAAAAAGCTTGCGCACGGTCTCCAGCAGCACAGGATTGTACTGGGGCAGCGTGTCCGCGTAAGACACCTTCTCGGCGATGAATTCATCGCCGATCGCCGACAGCACTGTTTCGAGATCGGGCACGTCGCGGGTTATCGAAAGGTCGATGCGCCATGCGTCAGAGGGGATCGGAAACCCCGCGTCGCAAACGATCATCAGGTCGCCATGGCCCATAGTGGCGATCGCGTGGTTGAGTTCCGCATTCAGCAGCTTGCCGCGTTTCATCTGTCAGATCCTTTCCGTGATTTTTCAGTTCGCGTCGCCAAACAGTTTCGCAATGTCGCTTCGGGTCGCCAGAGACGGGATAACGCCGAGCCGCGTGCAGGCGTGCGCGCCGCATTTTGCGCCATAGGCGACCGCCTCTTCGAGGCCGCGTCCGTCGCCGAGCGCCACCGCAAAACCACCGTTAAAGGCGTCGCCGGCTCCGGTTGTGTCGACGACATCGACTTTCGGCGACGGGATCAGAACATCGTGCTCCTCCGAAAGCACCAGGGCTCCCTTTTCACCCAGCGTGACGACAACGGTTCCAACGCCGCGTTTTCTCAGTTCGAGAGCAAGATCGCGTGTTCCGGTTGCATCGTCCGGCGCGAGCCCCAGGAGGATGCGCAACTCGCTTTCATTCGGCGTCAGATAGTCGACATGCGGGAAAACGGTTTCCGGCAGTATCTGCGCCGGGGCGGGATTGAGGATGGTGCGCGCGCCGGACGCCTTGCCGATCTCCATCGCCCTGTGCGCCGCCGTGACCGGTATTTCCAGCACCGCCATGACGATGTCGCTCTTCAGGATGCGTTCCTGCGCACGATCAACGAACGCGGCGTCCATGAGTTCGTTCGCGCCCATGTCCAGGATGATGAAGTTGGCCCCTTCGGCATTGAGCACGATAATGCCGGCGCCCGTCGGGCGCTGGTCCGTCCGCTCCAGATAGGCGGTGTCGACGCCTTCCGCGGCGTAAAGCTTGTCGGCTACGGCGGCAAGTTCGTCCCGCCCGATGCAGGTCACCAGAGAGGAGTCGCATCCCAGACGCGCCACGGCGACCGCCTGGTTCGATCCCTTTCCACCCGGTCCGAAATCGAAATCCGACCCGAGTATGGTCTGCCCGAAAACCGGCATTTCCGGCGTCCGAATGGTCAGGCCCACGGCAAAACTGCCGACGACTGTGATGCGTGTCATGCCGCCGCTTCCCTCTCATGTTTCGTGGCAAGCGACATGATCGCCTCCTCGGTGATGTCGGCCGCCGTCAGCTGCCCGGACAGCCGTCCGTTGGCGAGCACCAGCACACGACTTGAATGCAGCATGACCTCGGGCAGTTCGGAAGATATCATCAGGATCGCCATTCCGTCCGCCGCAAGAGACTTCAGGATCGAATAGATTTCCGCTTTCGCGCCGACGTCGATGCCGCGCGTCGGCTCGTGTAAAATCAAAAGCCGCGGACCGGTTACCAGCCCGCGTCCGAGGATTACTTTCTGCTGGTTGCCGCCCGACAGCGTTTCGACTTTCTGTCCGAGGCTCGCGATACGCGTGTCGAGCTTGCGCGCATATTCGGCCGACGTGTCGCGGATCGGTCGGCGGCGGAGGAAACCGAGCCGGGCAAAGGCGCCCAGCGCCGAAGATACAGTGTTCTCGGCCACCGTCATCGACAACAGCGCGCCCGCGCCTCTGCGGTCCGCCGGGATATAGGAAATGCCTGCGGCAAGCGAATGGGAGGGTTTGCCAGGCTGAAGCAGGATGCCGCCGATCTCGACCGCCCCGTCGCGCGGGACCAGACCGAAAATTGCGTCCGCGAGCATATCCTTGCCACTGTCGGGCAGTCCGGCGACGCCAAGGATTTCGCCACGCGACAGTTTGAAGTCGAGGTCGCGGATTGCGCCCGGAACGGTCATGTTCTTCACTTCGAGAGCGATCTCGTCTCTCGCATCTCCCGCCTGCGCCGATATCGAATACTGCTCAGCCTTGTCGACCTTGCGCCCCACCATGTGCGTGACCAGACGATCAACCGTCACCTCCGGTGTATTGTCGAAACTGGTGATCATGTGGCCGTCCCGCATGACGCTGATGCGATCGGCGAGGCCCAGAACTTCCTCCAGATGGTGAGAAACATAGATCACTGTCACGCCCTGATCTCGCAATCGCCGCACAATGTCGAAAAGACGCTGTGATTCACGCGGCGAAAGCGCGGAGTTGGGCTCGTCAAGAACCAGAACCCGCACCTTTTGTGAAATCGCCCTGGCGATTTCGACAAGCTGCTGCTGCGCGACTGTCAGGCTGGCAAGCGGCGTGTCGGTGTGCAAATCGGCGAGGCCAAGCTCGGCCAGCGTGCCTGCGGCGACCCGCGCTGCACGGTTCCGGTTGAGAAGGGACAGTGCCCTCTGCGCACCGAAAGGCCCCAGAAGGACGTTCTCGCCGACAGTCAGGTTCTGGCAGAGCGACAGTTCCTGGAAGACGATGCGAATACCCTGCGCCTGGCTTGCCAGCGGGGTTGGAAAACTCGTCTCCTCGCCATCGACAAGGATGCTTCCGCTGTTCGGCTGCACCTCGCCCGCGAGCACATGCATCATCGTGCTCTTGCCCGCGCCGTTTTCGCCAATAACCGCATGCACCTCGCCGGGACGGAAGTCGATGGAGACACCGTCCATCGCCACGACGCCCGGATAGGCCTTTGTGATATTACGCAGTTCGACAATCGGTTGCTGGGTCATTCCACACTCTGTCTGCGGGAGATCGGCCGGCGCGAAGGCCGGCCGACGCTCTTGCTTACTGCATCACTTTCGAGATGGTTTCAGGCGTGTAGACGCCAACGCCGGTGTCGAGATCATCGATGGTCTCGCCCTTCAGGAACTTGACCAGCAGGTTGACGGCCTCGTAACCCTGACGCTCCGGAGCCTGGTCGATGGTCGCCTGAATCACCCCGTCGGACACCAGTTCCACGGTCTGGTCTAGAAGATCGAAACCGACGATCTTGACGTCGCCTGTCTTGCCGTTGCGCTTGACCCATTCGCCGGCGGCCGGCGTCGAGCAGCATTCAAGAGACAGGATACCTGTGATCGACGAATCCGACAGCATGGCGTTTTCTATCGCCGAGTAGATTTCCTGCGGATCGGTTCCGGTGTTGAGCGTGCGGACCACTTCAATATCCGGGAACTTCTCGAGCGCTTCGCGGGCGCCGTTTTCCCGGTCGAGAGACCATTGCGCCGCGGCGTCGAGCGTCGTGATCATCACCTTGCCCTTGCCGTCCAGAACTTCACCCATCAGCTTGCCGGCTTCACGGCCCGACTGAACGAGGTCCTGACCGGCGAAGACCAGGCGATTGCTGTCGGCGTTGTCGGTGTTGTAGGTGATCACCGGAATGCCTGCCTCCATCACCCGGTTGATGAGCGGCGCAAGGGCGTCTGAGCTCACCGAGGAAATGGCGAGGCCGTCCATCTGGCCCATCAGCGTCTCGATCTCGGAAATCTGGCCATCGGCGTCAGCGCCAACAGGTCCGATGAAGCGCGCGTTGACGCCGTCCTCGGAATCGGCGCGTTCTACGCCCGCCTTCACAAAGGGCGAAAATTCGTTCGACACATCGTGATAGGACACAAAGATGTTGAGTGGCTCGCCCGACTTGACGTTTTCGGCGATCCGCGGCGCAAGATCAAAGTCCGAGACCTTTGCCGGATCGGCGCTGGCGGGCGCTGCGCCGAAGGCCAGCGCGGCTACAGCCGTCGTTATCAGAAATCTGCTTCTCATAGTTTCCTCCCTTGGGGGTTGTTACGGCCAGGACTCCCTCTAGGCCGATCTCGATCTGGTGCTCCATTTGTCGATGGCAACGGCGATGATGATCACCAGTCCGATCATGACTTCCTGGGTGAAGGGCGATACGCCGAGCAACACCAGGCCGTTGCGAAGAACGCCAATGATCAGAACTCCGAGCACGGTGCCCAGCACCGTGCCTATTCCTCCCGCAAGCGATGCGCCGCCGACGACGACCGCTGCAATCACGTCGAGCTCCAGGCCAAGGCCGGTCCGCCCCGCCTGCCCGCTTGGCAGAAACGCCATCGACAGGATACCGGCCAATGCGGCGAGCACGCCCATGATGACGAACGCCCAGATCTTCACGGTCTGGACGTGTATCCCCGAAACCCGCGCCGCCTTGGCGCTGCCGCCGACCGCGAATACCCGAAAGCCGAAGGCGGTGCGCGACAGAAGCACCCAGCCGAGCGCCGCAACAGCGGCGAAGAATACGAGCTGCATCGGAATGACGCCGAAAAGATAGCCCTGCCCCATCGCCTCGAAGGCGGCGAGCGTGTCAGGATCGGCGCCGTTGCGTTCATTGACCGTCACCGGCTTGCCGCCGGTCATCAGCAGCGCAGTTCCGCGCACGATCGACAGCATGCCCAGTGTCGCGATCAGCGACGGAAGCCGCCCGTAGGTCGACAGAAGACCGTTGATGACGCCGATGCCCGCCCCGCACATCAAGCCCAGCACCAGCGCCGGAAAAAGGCCCCATCCCAACACGATCAGCATACCGGTGCTGAGGCCCGCCAATGCATAGGTGGAGCCAACGGAGAGATCGATTTCGCCGGAAATCAGCACGAATGTCATGCCGATCGCCATGATGCCAAGCAGGGAGAC
Organism: Flavimaribacter sediminis; assembly: GCF_019492055.1. Lineage (GTDB taxonomy): Bacteria > Pseudomonadota > Alphaproteobacteria > Rhizobiales > Rhizobiaceae > Flavimaribacter > Flavimaribacter sediminis. The sequence continues at coordinate 67,532 of NZ_JAICBX010000008.1, forward strand.
CTGCCGGCCGACATTCAGAAGATTGACGGTCGTGAGAAATCCGTCGGTCGTGACAGACAGAAAAATGCACATCACGACCAGCGCAAGGAACACGCCGGTCTCCTTTGCGCTTGCGAGCCGGCCGATCCGGCTGCGCAGCGAAGCGCCATCATTGTAGACGCCGCGTGTGCTCCGCATACCCATTGCCTCTCCCGCGCGATGCGTGTGGGCGCCGTCGCTCATGACGCTTTGAGGAAGCTGCCCGCCGGAACGGTTCTCAGTTCCTCGTAATTTCCGTAATCGCGCTCGCGCTTGAAGGGCGCGTTGTGCACCGCGTTATAGGAACAGATATAGCCCCAACGATAGGTGTCGCTTGTATTGGCGTCTGAGCGGTGCAGCAGGTTGGAGTGAAACACCAGCGCGTCGCCGGCTTCCATTTCTACGTATACATGTTCAAAACGCTCAACTGCTGCGTTCAGATAAGGCTTGTCCACATTCGTCTGGCCGTCCTCCCGGATATGATCCAGACGGCCGAGAATGTGCGAGCCTTTCAGCACCTGCAGACAGCCATTCGCCTTGTTGGACGGGTCCAGGGCAATGAATACGGAAAGCATTTCCGGCGACAGGCAGCCATTGTTGTACCAGTAGCCGAAATCCTGATGCCATTCCCAGGCGCCGCCCTCGCGCGGCTGCTTCATCGTCATCTTGTGGCTGTAGAGATAGACCTCATTGCCGATCAGGGCTTCGGCCAGGCGCGTCAGCCGCTCGTCACGGGCCAGCAGGCCGTATTTGTCGTCGCCGGCAGTGTTCCAGAGCTTGAGAAGCGTCTTGTTGCCGGACTTGTCGCCTTTTTCCATGACGCCGCCAGCGGCGCTTTCGGCTTCCAGCTGCCGCCGCGCATTGTCGCGGAAATCGCCGACTTCCGTCTCGGACAGAAATCCTTTGCGCACATAGTAGCCATCGACTTCATACGCGCGCATTTCCGATCTGCTTGGAACCAGCATGCCTTCCTCCCGAACTGTCCTCCGGTCGCGACACCGCGACCTCTTGTAGGCAATCTGACATTCGAAACATATGAACAAAATGGACGCTGCGACAAAATAGATGTATAAAACGCGCATGAGTTTCAAACGCATAACCGCGAGAGTGCGCGCCAGCCATCACTATCTGCCGGACGTCGCCATGCATGGCGCGTTCTTCACCGTGCTGCGGTCCGGCTGGCTGGATTCTGCGCCCGGCGGCGGCGTCTCGCGGCTCGAGTGCCCCGGAGACGATGTCATTTACTGCCTTTCCGGCAAGGGAACGGTCGAGATCGACGGTAAGGCGTTCGACGTCGGCCAGGGTCAACTGGTCTGGATACCGGGCGAGGCGCCGCATTCGCATCGCGCAGACGAGAGGGATCCGTGGTCTGTGATGTGGTTGCGCATGTACGGGCCGGATAACACGGCGCTGCGACGACGACTGTTCGGCGCCGGCCGACCGCGCATGACGATCGCTGAAAGCGGCGAGATGATCGCCTGGTTCCACCGCCTCTTCGACACCATGGCTGCGCGCTCCGCGGACGCGGATCTCCGGCTGAACGCCGATGTCGCGGATCTGTTGCGGCTGCTTGCGCGCCAGCGGGATTCTGCAGTCCGCTCCAGTCTGCCGCCGGCGCTCAGCCGGCTCCACACCGCCATCATGGCCAACCCGGAAGCGCCATGGTCATCAGACGACATGCAACGCTACGCCGGCATGAGTTCGTCGCAGCTCCGCCGCCTGTTCCAGAAGCATTTCGCCACGACTCCGCGCGCCTATCTACGCCGCGCCCGGCTCACCATGGCGCAGCGCCTGCTCCTGGAAAGCAGCAGGACGCTCTCTGAGATCGCCTTCGACTGCGGTTTCTTCGACGCCTATCACCTGAGCCGCGATTTCAAGCGGGTGATCGGCCGCCCGCCCTCCGAATGGCGCAGGCTTGAACAGGGACTCTGATCTTCGCTACGCACGACGGAAAACCAGGCTGGCGTTCACGCCGCCAAAGCCGAAACCGTTCGACAGCACGTAGTCGAGCGGCTTCGATTTCGCTTCGTTCGGCGCAAGATCGAAGACGTCTGCGTCCGGTTCCGGATCATCGATGTTGAGGCCCGGCGGAACGACGCCGTCGCGCAGGGCAAGGATGGAATAGACGGCCTCCAGCGCGCCCGCGGCGCCCAGAAGATGCCCGGTCGCCGACTTGGTGGACGTGACCGCCAGATCCTTGCCGCGATCGGGAAAGATCGCGCGAATGGCGGCGATCTCGGCGGCGTCGCCCACCGGCGTCGATGTGCTGTGCGCATTGACATAGTCGATCGCTTCCGGCCCGATCCCGGCCATCTGCAGGGCGAGACGCATCGCCCGCGCCGCCCCCTCCCCGTCGGGACACCCGGCCGTGACGTGATAGGCGTCGGAACTCGTGCCATAGCCGGCAAGCACGGCGATTGGGATAGCCCCTCGCGCCTGCGCATGGCTCAGCCGCTCAATGACAATCGTCGCCGCGCCTTCGGACAGCACGAAACCGTCATGTTTCCTGTCGAAGGGACGCGACGCGCGTTGCGGTTCGTCGTTGAAACCGGTGGAAAGCGCGCGCGCGGCGCCAAAACCGCCGATCCCCACCGGATCGACGCAGGCGTCCGAACCGCCGCAGACGGCGACGTCGGCCTCGCCGCTCAGGATCAGGCGCATGCCGTCGCCGATCGCCTGGGCGGAGGCGGCGCAGGCGGTCACCGGACAGCCGATCGGGCCCTTGAAGCCGTAGCGGATGGACACATGGCCCGAGGCGAGATTGGGCAGGAAGGACGGCACGACGAAGGGCGAGAGCCTGCGCGGCCCGCGTTCCTGAACGACATTGACGGCGCTGGTGATCGCCGGCAGTCCGCCGACGCCGGTCGCGATGATGACGGCCGTCCGCGATTTTTCCGTCTCTGCGTCAGGCGCCCATCCAGACTGTTCCACAGCCTCCTGCGTCGCGGCCAGGGCGTAGTGGATGAACGTATCCGTCTTCTTCAGATCTTTCTGATCCACGAAATCCAGCGGGTCGAATCCTTCCGGATCGTCGGCTTTCGCAGGCACCAGCCCGGCGATCTTGCAGGCATAGTCCGTCACGTCAAAGCGGGTATTGGAGACGATGCCGCTCCGCCCCCCGATCAGTCGCTGCCAGTTCGTGGCCACCCCCACGCCGAGGGGCGTCACTGCGCCGAGCCCCGTCACCACGATAGGATCGTCATTCATTCTTCTTCTCCTGTCAGCCGTTTCCCATGACCCGAAGCATCCGGAGGAACTCCTCCGGGTTTCCATCGCCGAGGCGTTGCTTCAGTTCCTGTCTTGCCGCGAACCATTGGGGAATGAGTTCGTCCAGCAGGCTTTCGCCGACCGGTGTCAGACGGCAAATCCTGGCATTACCCTTGCCGCTGCTTACCTTCCTGACGAGACCTTTTCTCACCATCACGTCGATGTTGCGGGTCAGCGTCGACCGGTCCATGGCGATACGACCGGCAAGCGTGTTGATCGCCTCGCCCGGATGCTTCCGGATCGTCATCAGGACGGAAAACTGCACCACCGTCACACCGAAAGAGCGAATCCGGTTGTCGTAGCGACGCGTCAAAATCCGCGCCGTCCTGATGGTGTTCATCAGAAGACAGTCGTTGAAGGCATTCTCGAGCGGGTCCGCGTTCATGCCCCATTTCTATCGTGTATATACACGACAGGCAAGGCCACGCATGCTTTTTTACACACTACAACAGGCTGCCGGTGGTGGAGCTCGATTACGAGATGGATTGCCGGCGCATCCGGCACGAGCGCGTGATCCCGTCAGGCCTCTGATCGACCTTGCGGCCGGGACCGACCCGGCCGCAATCAATTCCAGGGCGATCAGGCGAGTTCGATGACCTTGCCTTTTTCGATGCTCTCTTCGGCCGCGAGCACGATGCGCAGGCTGTTGACGGCCGCATCCATGGATTCCGTCAGGTCCAGATCCTCGTTAATCGCCTTCAGGAAGAACTCCTGCTCCCGGTCGCAAAGGTCCTGGTGGCCGGGCTCGTCCTCCATGTTGAGGATCTCGTCCTTTTTCGCAAAGTTCTTGTCGCCGTCGACATCCGCGTAGTGGATCTTGATGGCGTCGGTCTTGGTGTGCTGGTCGATATCGGCGGAGTCGGACAGTTCGTCCGTTTCCTTGTCGTTCTGGTTCTGGCCGGCGACGATCGACACGGCGCCCTTCGGACCCACGACATCCTTCACGAAATAGGCGATCTCGCTCATCATCGGACCCCAGCCGGCTTCGTACCAGCCCACCGAGCCGTCATCGAACGTGACATGCAGGTGGCCGTAATTCTGCTTCGCCGCATCGTCCCACAGCTTCGCGCCGATGCCGTGCACCCGCACCGGCTTGGCGCCGGTCAACTGGCACATCACGTCGACATAGTGCACGCCGCAATCGACGATCGGTATCAGGGAGTCGATGAGATTCTTGTGCCAGGACCACGCCGGACCGCTGCTCTGCTGGTTGAGGTTGAGGCGCATGACAAGCGGCTTGCCGAGCTGTTGCCCCTTTTCGATAAAGGTCACCCATGAAGGATGCACCCGCAGAATGTAGCCGAGCACCAGCTTGCGGTTTGTCTCGCGCGCCTTGGCGACGACCTTTTCGGCGTCCTCGATATTGGTGGCGAGCGGCTTTTCCATGAAGACATGGGCGCCGGCGTCCATCGCCTTGATGGCGTATTCGGCGTGGGTGTTCGGCCAGGTGTTGATCGACACAGCGTCCGGCTTCGTCGCGGCCAGAGCCTCGTCGTAGTCCTCGAAGAGCGGATAGCCCATGAGTTCGTCGGGAATAGGCTTGCTCTTGATCGTCCGGCTCATGAGTCCGACGATTTCGAAACCGTCCATCCGGTGATAGGCGCTGGCGTGCGACGCGCCCATGTTTCCAAGACCGACGACGAGAACTTTCACTTTGTCAGGCACAGCGCCCTCCCCTGATATCGATTGTGGTTGGTATGCGGGCGGCGGACCCGACAGAGCCCGCCGCCCGAACAGTCATGCGTTTCCGCAGACCTATTTTACGGCCGCGTCGAACATGGTCGCGCGAACGGACTCGATGTCGATCGCCTTCATCTCTTCCGAGAGTTCATAGGCGTCGGCGTCGGCTTTCACCTTCGCATGGTCGAAATCGTTCGCAGGCCCGATCAGTTCGTTGGTCAGAACCGCCTCGGCGTCCACCGGCTTGGAGATCTGGCCCATTTCGGCGATCAGGTCGAAGAAGGTCTGCCAGCTCTCCATGTCGTGCCAGCCCCAGCCTTCCCTGGCTTCCATATTGCCGCGGAACACGTTGCCCTGCTGCAGGATGGAGGCGACGCCGAGCTCCGCGCCTGTGTTCTTGGCGAAGGTCGGGAATTCCTCGAACACGGCTTCGACAGCCGCGCGCGGGTTCTGGTAGGCGAACTCAAGACCCATCGCCCATCCGCGAAGATACTTCTTGAGGAAGTCGACGCGATCCGGATCTTCCAGGTCGGAGGCGCGCACAACGAACGTGTTCGCCGGCAGTTTGGAATTCTGCACGCCGAGCCAGTATTCGAAATCGAGACCGGTCGCGATCCATTCGGCGCGAAGACCTTCCCAGCCAAGCGCCGCGTCGCCCTGGCCGCTGGCGAGCGCCGTTCCCCAGGTCGGCCAGCCGGCCTCGACGTAATTGACCTTGCTGACGTCGACGCCTTGCGCTGCAAGCATCGGGTCGACGATCGCCTGCCAGGCGGCGGAACCAAGGAGAATGGTCTTGCCTTCGATGTCCTTGAGATCCTTCAGACCTTCGCCCTTGCGGAAGGCCAGGCTGAACGTGTCGAGCGCGCCCATGTGGAACACCGACTTCAGGTTCATGCCGTTTTCGATGGCGAAGGAGAAGACGCCCGGAGACGGGAAGCCCATATCGGCCTGGCCGACCGCTACGAACTTCACGGTCGCCGTGCCGTCGGAGGGGCCGGGCTCCATCTTGGTGTCCAGCCCGTCGAAATAGCCCATCTTCTTGCCGATCCAGTACGGATAGTCGTCAAGCACTTCGAGCGTGCCGCGCGGCGAGATCCAGGTGAAAGTGCCATAGGGGTCGGCCTGGGCCGAACCCATGCCGGGCAGACCCATGGCGCCCATCGTGACGAGACCCGTGCCGGAAACCTGTAGGAACCGGCGTCGGTTTACCGCCCCTGTAAGGGGCGTTTTAGAAATCGTGGTTTTGGTCATGTTCTATACCCTCTGCAGTTAAGTTCTCTTCCCATAGTCGCCCGTATCACCGGGCGTATCTTGGCCGTTCGGTCAGGCTTCCCAGCTCGCCCACTTCTTCCCGATCAGGAAAAAGATCACGTAGATCAGTATCCCGAGGAACGAGAGGATCAGAACGACGGCAAAGAATTGCGGCATCTGGATCATCGACGAATAGGTGGTCAGACGGTTGCCGAGGCCGAAACCGCCGCCCACCATTTCCGCGCCGACAGCCGTCAGCAGACCGAAGATCGCGCCGATCATCAGACCGACCAGGATCATCGGCAGCGCCATCGGCGCGCGGATCTTCCAGAATATCTGCAGCGTGCTTGCGCCATAGGAGCGCGCAAGCGCGATCTTGGCGCTGTCGACACGGCGAAAGCCGGTCGCGGCGTTGATCATGACCATGGGGCCGGCGGCCAGCGCCACCGCGATAATGCGTGGCGTGTAGCCGAACCCGAAGCGCAGGATCAGAAGCGGCACCAGCGCCAGCATCGGCGTGGTGACGAGCAGCAGAATATAGGGCGCGATGATTTTTTCAGCGAAGGGAAACTGGGTGATCACGGCGGCCAGGATCAGGCCGACCGTCGCGCCGATCGCGAAGCCCGACAGAAGCTCCACCAGCGTATAGCCGAGATGCGGCAGAATCAGCGTGAAGTCGCCAATCAGCGCTGCAAATATCGAACTCGGCGTCGGCATGATGAAGGGCGGAACCTCGAAGACGCGCAGCGCCAGCTCCGTGCCGCCGATAACGAATACGGCGACAGCGATGATCGCCAGGACTTCCCTGGTGGACTTGACGCCGATTCCGCTGGAGAAACCCGACAGATTGGTCAGGCTGACCTCGCCGCCCTCCTTGGACTGCTTGCGGAATTCCGGGATTGCGTCCGTTTCGCTCACGTCTCAGATCCTCAGCTGGCAACTGCCGGTTGGCGTTTTTCGGTGGTGGTGATGCCGGTGCGCCGGCCGACGATCTCCTCCTTGATCGCATTGGTAAGGTCGAAGACCTCCTTGCTCGCCATCACGTCAAGCGATCGCGGTCGCTCGAACGGCACGTCGAACACCCGCGCAACACGGCCAGGCCTCGCGCTCAGCACCACGACGCGATCGGAAAGCAGGATGGCTTCCTCGATGCTGTGGGTGATGAAGACGATGGTCGTGTGGGTGTCCATCCAGATTTCCTCGACCAGCCGGTTCATCTCCTCGCGCGTGAAGGAATCGAGCGCGCCGAATGGCTCGTCCATCAACAGGACGGAGGGTTTGAGCGACAGGGCGCGCACGATCGCGGCGCGCTGCTGCATGCCGCCGGACAGCTCGCGCGGATATTTCTTGCCGAAGCCTTCGAGGCCAACGCGGTTCAACAGGTGATCGACCCAGACCCGGTCGATCTGCTGATGCTTGATTTCGAAGGGAAATCGGATGTTGGCTTCAAGATTGCGCCAGGGAAGCAGATTCGCTTCCTGAAACACGATGCCGATATCGGGGTGCGGCCCGGTGATCGGCTGGTTGTCGAGCAACACCTGGCCCGCGGTCAGGCCATGCAGGCCGGACATCGACCACAGAAGCGTTGTCTTGCCGCAGCCGGACGGCCCGACGATCGAGACGATCTCGTTGGGCTGGACCGCCATGGTGCAGTCCTCCAGCGCCAGCAAGTCGCCGGACGCGGTCTGATAGACCTTGGTCGCCCCGTCGACGCGAAGTTTTGGTGTGACTGCACCGGGTGCGTTCATGAATTTCCCTGAACCCTCTCAAGGCAATCTGCCGTTTGTCCAAATCCACCCAAAGCAGTTTGTAACTATCCTACTTTCCTGTCAAGCTGAAGCCGACCAAATGGTTGAAAACTTCAACTTTGCCCATAGAAAGCCACCATTTCTAGGGTTCTCCAGATATTTTTTTTATGTTAGTTTCCTACACAGCTTCGGGCAAACGCCAATTTTTCCGCTGTTTTCCCCTGAAATCGGAGTTTCTCCATTGCAGGAATATCCAGCCGGAATGATACACTTTCACGTGTATAGTCACAGGCGTCGCAAGCGAAGGGAGAAACCATGACGGAAGCGCTCGGTCAGGATCACGACGAGGACGACGTCCCGGCGCGCCATACGGGCGATCCCGGGCAAGCCAGACGCATCCCCGACATCATCTCGCAGATAAAGGACAGTTACGGCGACCTGCGGCCGGCAGAGCGGCGCGTCGCGGACGCGGTGCTGGAAGACGTTAAATTTGCGGTAGACGCATCCAACGCAGCGCTTGCCCGGCGCGCCAGCGTCAGCGAGCCGACGGTCACCCGCTTCTGCCGCGCCATCGGCTGCGAGGGCGTGCGCGACTTCAAGCTGAAGCTGGCGCAGAGCCTCGTTGTCGGCGCGCTCTACCTCACCAAGCCGCCGACGGCGAGCAGCGAAAACCGCATGCCGTTCTGGAGCGCGGTGTTCGGCGAAGCCCGGCAGGCGTTGGCCGAAGCCGAAAGACAGATCAATCCGGCGCGCATCGATCGGGCCGCCGACCTCATCACGAAGGCGCGCCAGATCACGGTCTTCGGCCTCGGCGGCAGTTCCTCGTCGCTCGCCCAGGAAACCCAGCACCGCCTGTTCCGCTACGGTCTCTCGGTCACCGCCCACAGCGATCCCTATCTGATGCGCATGACGGCCTCGACCCTGAAACCGAACGACGTGGTCATCGCCATATCCGCGACTGGGCGCACGCGCGAGGTCATCGAAGCGGTCGAACTCGCCAAGCATTATCGCGCCGCATCGATCTGCATCACTGCGCCGAACAGCGAACTCGCCGCGACCTGCGACGTGGAGCTGACAATCGGCGTGCCGGAGTTTCCAGACACACTGAAGCCGACAGCGTCGCGGTTCGCATTCCTCGCGGCGATCGACCTGATGGCGGTGGCCGCGGGCTACAAGATGGGTGACGACGCCCAGGAAACACTACGCCGGATCAAATACAATGTGCTGACCCATCGCGGCGGCAATGAACTGGAGCCCCTCGGGGACTGATTGAAAACCGTATGAGTATCAGGAGAACTCGCCATGCTCGATAAGGCGCCGGCCGCTCAAATCACCAACTGGCTGAAATCATTCGCCGCTGCGCTGGACAAAGGCGACATCGACGCCGCGATGGACCTGTTTCAGGACGAGTGCTACTGGCGCGACCTGCTGACCTTCACCTGGAACATCAAGACGATGGAGGGCAAGACGGCGATCGCCGCCATGCTGCGCGCGACGCTGGGGTCTGCGAAACCGTCCGGCTGGTCTCTGACCGAAGAGGTCAGCGTCAACGGCGACAAGGTCGAGGGATGGTTTACCTTCGAAACGGCCGTCGCCCACGGCCTGGGCGTGGTGCGGCTCGTGGACGGGCGCTGCCACACGCTGTTCACGTCGATGACGGATCTGGCGGGTTTCGAGGAACGAAAGGGCGCGACGCGACCGCTCGGCGTCGTCCACAAGGCTGATCCGGACCGCGAAACATGGTCGGAAGCCCGCGCGCGCGAAGAACGCGACCTCGGTTCGACGGTTCAGCCCTACTGCCTGATTATCGGCGGCGGCCAGGGCGGCATGGCGCTCGGCGCGCGCCTCAAGCGGCTCGGCGTTCCGACCATCATCGTCGAAAAGAACCCGAAGGCGGGCGATTCCTGGCGCAACCGCTACCGCACGCTCGTGCTGCACGATCCGGTCTGGTACGATCATATGCCTTACATGCCCTTCCCGGAGCACTGGCCGGTCTTCACGCCGAAGGACCAGATGGGCGACTGGCTGGAAATGTACGCCAAGGTCATGGAGCTCAATTACTGGACCTCGACCACCTGCACCGGCGCGTCCTGGGACGCTGATAAAAAAGCGTGGACGGTCGAGCTCGACCGCGACGGCGAGAAGGTCGTCCTGCAGCCGAAGCAGCTTGTCTTCGCCACCGGCGCCTACGGCCCGCCGCGCTGGATCGACCTGCCGGGCAAGGACCAGTTCAAAGGCGAAATCATCCACTCCAGCCAATACACTGCGGGCGACGATTTCCAGGGCAAGAAGGTCGCCGTCATCGGCGCCGCGAGCTCCGGACACGATGTCAGCGTCGATCTGTGGGAAAGCGGCGCCGACGTCACCATGATCCAGCGCGCGCCGACGACCGTCGTCAAATCGGACACCCTGATGGAGATGGGTTTCGAGATCTATTCCGAAGCCGCCGTCGCAAGGGGCCTCACCACCGAGAAGGCCGACTACCTGTCAGCCTCCATCCCTTTCGCGACCCAGGCGCCGATCCAGAAGGCGCTCTACGACCGGATCCGCAAACGCGACGCCGATTTCTACAACCGGCTGTCCGCCTCGGGCTTCGCCATCGATTTCGGCCCCGACGAGACCGGCCTCATGATGAAGGCCTACCGCACGGGCTCCGGCTATTATATCGACGTCGGCGCCAGCGACCTCATCATCGACGGCAAGGTGAAGGTCAAAAGCGGCGTCGACATCGAAACGCTGACGCCCGGAGGCGTCCGTTTCACGGATGGCGACGAACGCCCCTTCGACGTGATCATCCTGTGCACCGGATACGAATCCATGCACGAGACCGTCGCCGAAATTATCGACCGGGAAACCGCAGACAGCGTGGGCCCGTGCTGGGGCGTCGGATCCGGCGTGCGCAACGATCCCGGTCCCTGGCAGGGAGAGCTGCGCAACATGTGGAAACCGACGGCGCACGAAGCGCTCTGGTTCCACGGCGGCAATCTGGCGTTATCGCGGTTCTATTCGAAATTCCTCGCCCTGCAGCTCAAGGCGCGCATGGAAGGCGTTGAAACGCCGGTCTATCAGCGACCGTCATAGGGAGTTTCAGCAGTCGCAGGCGCGCGTATAGGGCCTGCCGAAATGGTTCAGCGCCATTTCGGTATGCGTCCATCGCGGGTTGGTCGGCGCCGTTTCGAGGTCGGGGTCGCCGGCCTCGTTCGGATGCCAGGCGCCGCCAACGACGATGCCGTCGCTGACGAGGCGCTCGTTGGCGATGATTTCGGCGCCCGTCGAATCCCTGTACGGAAACTCGCCGGCTTTCAGCCGCAGCACGCTGATATCGGCGAGCGAGCCGACATGGAGGCGTCCAAGGTCGGGCCGGCCGACCACGTCCGCCGGTTTCTCGGTCGACGCCCGGATTACCTCCATCAGCGGCATGCCCAGCGTCATCAGTTTCGACATGCAGACCGGCATGTCGAACGCCGGTCCGCCGACGCACAAAAGGTGCACGTCGCTGGAAATCACGTCCGGCATCACGCCTTCCTTCAGCATGGCGCGGGCAACGTTGAAATCGAATGATCCCATGCCGTGACCGATGTCGAATATGATGCCGCGCTCGCGCGCCAGCAGCATGTCCTCACGGATTTCGCCCGCGCCGTTGATCGGCGAATTCGGAAACGGACGAAAGCAATGCGTGAGAATGTCGCCTTTCCGCAGACTGTGCAGAACCTGCAGGCGCCCTGGCGGCGGCTCGTCGATATGCGCCATCAGCGGCAGACCGACGGCGTCCGCCGCGTCGATCGCGATTTCCACCGGCGCGATGCCGCTCTGCCCGCCGGCGATCCTGCCGGACCGGACCTTCATGCCGACGATGATGTCGGAATGTTCGCGCACGCAGGCCACCGCCTCGCGGGGGTCGCAGAGATTGACGTCGGCGCATTCGCCGACCATCAGCCGGTTGGCGAAGCCGAAGATTCCGGCGAATGAAATATTGAGATAGGCGAGAATGCGCACCCGGGAACGTTCGATGACATGGCTTCTGAAGCCAAGCATGTTGCCGGCGCCGGCGCTGCCGGCGTCGACATAGGTGGTCGTGCCGCTCGCCGCCGCCAGCCGGTCGGCGTTGACCCCGAGCGACGTGCCGCCCCAGTAGACATGGCTGTGCAGGTCGATGAGGCCGGGGGTGACGATGCAGTCCGCGGCGTCGATAACCTTGGCGGCGTTGTCTGCGGCAAGGTTTTCTTCGATCGTCGCGACGCGGTCGCCTGAAACACCGACATCCCTGACGCCATCCGTCCCGGAGGCGGGATCGATCACCCTGCCTCCCTTTATCAGAAGATCGAATGGCATCAGCGTTTCCTCTTGCAATTTCTGTCTTTTACCGTCGACCAAAGTCTACAGGGGTTTGTAGGCCATCGCCTCCACTTCGATCTTGATATCGATCATCAGGCGCGACTCAACAGTCGTGCGCGCCGGCGGATCCTGCGGAAAGTAGCTTCCATACACCTTGTTGAAGGCGCCGAAGTCGCGGGCGTCCTCAAGCCATACGGTCGTCTTGACGACATCCTCCATGGAACAGCCGGCAAGCGCCAGCGCCGCCTTGACGTTTTCCATGACCTGGCCCGTCTGCTCGGCTATGCCGCCCTTGACCACAGCGCCGTCGGAGCCCACCGGCACCTGGCCGGACACGAAGACGAAGTCGCCGGCCCGCACGGCCGGAGAAAGCGGAACATGGGATGCGCCGAAGCACTGTTTAGGCATGGAAAGTCTCCATCAAGATCTCGTTTCACCGCTCTTACCGCGCTTTTCCGCACATCGCCATTTCAATGCGAGCCCCGGCGCAGGAAGGATCGCGTAATCTTGTAACAGTCCTTGTTGGAAAGCAACATTTTTCGCGAATTTATGTTGCTTTATTACATAGATTTCAGCATCCTTGCTTTTGCAATACGTTATCGGGGAGGCATTGGCGAAGTCGGTGATGATGGATTTCGAGGGACGCAATGTGGTGGTGACGGGCGCCGGAGGCGGCGTGGGAACCGCGCTTGTTTCGTGTCTGGACGAACTCAACGCCCGGGTAATCGGCTGCGACGTCGAAGGCGCCGATCTGTCCTCGCCGGCGATCGCCCGTGCATTGCATTTCGATCTCGCCGACGACGCAGCGGTTGAAAAGGCCGCAAAAGAGATTTGCGAGGACGGCGCGCCTGCCGCCGTCATATCCAACGCCGGCTGGACGCGCGCCGAAACCCTGGCCGACGTCACGCCGGACAATCTCGCACACGAAATGGATCTGAATTTTCGCGGCGCCGCGCTCCTGTCGCGCGCGCTCATTCCGGCCATGCGCAACCAGCCCGGCGGGTCGGCCTTCGTGTTCGTATCCTCCGTCAACGCGCTCGCCCATTTTGGCAATCCGGCCTATTCCGCCGCAAAGGCCGCGCTGCAGGCTTGGATGCGGGCGATCGCCACGGAAGAAGGCCGCAACGGCATCCGCGCGAACGTCGTCGTTCCCGGATCGATCATGACGAACGCCTGGACCCACCGCATCGAGCAAAAGCCGGAAATCATGGACAAGGTCCGGCGTCTGTATCCGCTCGGCCGGCTCGTCGAACCGGCGGAGGTCGCGCGAACGATCGCCTTTCTCGCCTCGCCCTGGGCGAGCGGCGTCACAGGCGCCGCAGTCCCGGTCGACGCAGGCCTGACGGGCGGCAACCTGCCCTTTCTCGAACTGATTTCGGATTAACCGCGCAGCGGCTTTCGTCTGGAGGACACGCCTTGAATTTTCATGAAGTCGATACGCCGGCCGTCATCATCGACCAGTCGATCGCCGACGCCAATCTGCGAAAAGCGCAAGCCTACGCAGACAAACACGGGCTTGCGCTCAGGCCGCACATCAAGACCCACAAACTGCCGCTCTTTGCGCACCGGCAGGTGGAGCTCGGCGCCGTCGGCCTCACCTGCCAGAAGCTGGGCGAAGCCGAGGTCATGGCCGACGCCGGGCTGAAGGATATTTTCATTTCCTACAACATCATCGGCCGGCACAAGCTCGAGAGGCTGAAAAACCTGCACCGGCGCGTGACGCTCTCCGTCGCCGCCGACAGCAACGAAGTCATCGACGGTTACGCGGAAGCCTTCGCCGGCTCCAAATCGCCGCTGACCGTCATCATCGAATGCGATACTGGCGCCGATCGATGCGGCGCGCAGACGCCCGGGCAAGTGCTGGAGCTTGCCCGCCGCATCGAGGCGGCTGACGGCCTCGCTTTCGGCGGGCTGATGACCTACCCGCCGCGCGACCGCAAGGCGGACGTCAATCAGTGGCTCGCAACCGCAATCGAACAACTGGAAGAAGCCGGCATTCCCTGCCCGCGCGTCTCGAACGGCGGCACGCCTGATTTCTATTCCGTCAGCGAAGTCAAGGCTGCGACGGAGCATCGTCCGGGCACCTACATCTATTCCGATCGCATGCAGGTGGCTTTCGGCCACGGCGCGCTGGAAGACTGCGCGCTCACCGTGCTTGCAACCGTCGTCAGCCGCCCGACGGAAAACCGCGCCATCATCGACGCCGGCTCAAAGGCGCTCGCCGCCGACACATGCCCTGCCCCCGGCCACGGCCATATCGTGGAATATCCGGATGCGATCATCACCGGCCTCAACGAGGAGCATGGAATGGTCGACCTGTCGCAATGCGCCGAAAAGCCGAAGATCGGCGACAAGGTGCGCGTCATTCCAAACCATGTCTGCGTCGTGACCAATCTCTTTGATACGGTGACGCTGATCGAGGACGGAGACGTCATCGCCCATCTGCCTGTCGCCGCCCGCGGCAAGGTGACCTGAACGGAGAGACATCATGCAATACGACAAGAACCCGTTTCCGGAAGGCGACGCCGACCGTCATTACCTTTGGGAGATGCTGGTCAGGCGCGATATCGACGCCTTTGTCGCCCGCGACTGGTCCATGGTTGAGGACGATTTCATCGCCGAGAGCTTCTTCGGCATGCACGCCCATTTCCTCAACGACGCCGACGCCTGGCGGCTCCAGTTCCCGCGCCTGGAAATCTACCGCGACGAGTGGCTGAGGCAGGCGGAAGAATCGGCGA
Organism: Flavimaribacter sediminis; assembly: GCF_019492055.1. Taxonomy (GTDB): domain Bacteria; phylum Pseudomonadota; class Alphaproteobacteria; order Rhizobiales; family Rhizobiaceae; genus Flavimaribacter; species Flavimaribacter sediminis. The sequence continues at coordinate 82,569 of NZ_JAICBX010000008.1, forward strand.
AAACGGAGTTCGCCGAGCCGTTGCGCGACGCCATGTTCCGCATCACCAACATGCGCGACATCGATGTCGACGGCGACAAGTCCGTGCTGCACAAGAAGTTCAACGGGCAGGTCGCCAAATCGGACGGCTCGTCTGAACTCCTCAACTGGCAGACCCTCTATTTCTGCCGCCGGGTGGACGACCGGTGGAAGATCGCCGGCTTCGTCGGCTACATGCCGCACCCGCTTGGGAAGTGAGGTCGCGTCCAGCAGGCGCCCTCATCGCAGGCTTGACCCGCCATCCAGACAGGCTGTCAGCAAACGCAAAATGTGCTGTGTGAATGGCGCCGCCGTATGGATCGCGGATCTTCGTCCGCGATGAGAACTGGTGGTGGAGCTTGCAGAAATGAGCTGAAGCAAGGGATTTCGCGAAAACCGTGCTTTCCTGTTTCTTCCCCCTTCTTTACCCACCCTCACCGCGAAAGAAGTTTCACGATCCCTTCTGCATTGCGGCACGATCCACGTCCGAAGTAAAAAACGGGCCTCGCCCGTCGCCATCATTTGCAGGTTCAATCCGCAATGCAGTCAACGCAGATCCCGCCACAAATCCCTGACTTTCCGAAAGGCCGTCTCTATCCGCATCAAGTGCATTCTAAGGAATTGTGGAGAAATTGTTCAATGAATCGAACGCCATAATGCGCAGCAAATTCTGCTTATCGTTCCTAAGCAACAACCCCACCACCCTTGTATGCCTTTTCGGAAGATTTGTGTCAGACAAGCGTCTTGGTGACTGGAGGGGATGGCCATCCCCTCCAGTTCCCGGCGAAGTCGCCCGTCCTCCCTCCGGTTACAACCGTCGATGAGT
>NZ_JAICBX010000009.1 GCF_019492055.1 Flavimaribacter sediminis
CTTTGTTTCGGGATTTGGCTTTGTTTCGGGATTTGGCTTTGTTTCGGGATTTGGCTTTGTTTCGGGATTTGGCTTTGTTTCGGGATTTGGCTTTGTTTCGGGATTTGGCTTTGTTTCGGGATTTGGCGATTTTCGCGCGCCGGCGGCGGCGTCACAGCCTGCTTTCGTGCGATGAGGCGGCTTTTCGGCGCGGCGCATCCTAGCACATACGCCGACGAAAATCAGCAAGAATGTTCTCTATTTGTTCTTTCGTGGCTGCGTTGTTCTGGACATCGGATTTAGCCCGGCATGAGGCAGGAAGGAGAATTTGCGCAGGTTAATGCAAGCGGCAATCGCCTCGCATCTTCCGCGCCGTGGACACGGCGCTGCTGGATGCCGGATCAAGTCCGGCATGAGGGGTGAATATATGGAATTGCGCCAATAAATCCCTCATTGCGGGCTTGACCCGCAATCCAGCGACCCGCGCGTCTGCGCGGGTGAGAAATGCATTCTCAAACGCCGTGCAGCCAGTGGGAAATGTCTTCCCAGTCGGGGTCCATCTCCTCGAGCAGATCCAGTTTCCAGCTTCGCCTCCAGATCTTGATTCGCCTCACATCTTCCGCGCCGTGGACACGGCGCTGCTGGATGCCGGATCAAGTCCGGCATGAGGGGTGAATATATGGATTTGCGCCAATAAAACCCTCATTGCGGGCTTGACCCGCAATCCAGCGAGCCGCGCGTCGTCGCGGGTGGGAGGCGCTCTTTCAAATACTGTGCAGCCAACGGGAGATATCCTCCCAGCCGGAGTTTATCACCTCGAACTGATCGCCTCACATCTTCCGCACCGTGGACACGGCGCTGCTGGATGCCGGATCAAGTCAGGCATGAGGCATGAAGGGCGGGGAGCAGCCGCTCGACAGGGTCGGCCGATTTGGCTAGCTTTTGATATCGGACAAGGGCGGCGCTGAGCAAGGATGAGACCATGGCAGCTTATGACGACTTCGCGGCGCTGGAAAAGCGGGGATGGGCCGACGCGGACACGGCTGCGGCCTACGCCACGGATTTCGCGCGGGCCTCCGAAATGGCCGTGCCGACGCTTGTCGCGGAATCCGCAGCCGGCCCCGGCAAAACCGTGCTGGATCTGTGTTGCGGGCAGGGGATCGTGGCGCGCGGGCTGCTGGACGCCGGCGCCAGGGTGACCGGCCTCGATTTTTCACCCGCCATGCTGGCGATCGCGCGCGAAAACGCGCCGGAGGCGGAGTTCATCGAGGGCGACGCGATGGATCTGCCTTTCGAGGACGGCTTTTTCGACGCCGTGGCCATGGGCTTCGGCATGCCGCATGTGCCCGACCCGCCGGCCGTGATCGCCGAAGCGCGCCGCGTATTGAAACCCGGCGGCCGGTTTGCCTATTCCGTGTGGCTGGCCGCAGAGCGCTCGGCCTTCACCTATGTCTTCGCGGCGATCGGCGCGCATGGCGCGCCGGAGGTGACGCTGCCGCCCGGACCGGGCGCGACCGACTACGGCGAAGAGGACCGGGCATTCGCCGCGATGACGGCGGCGGGCTTCGGCGACCTTCGGTCAACCGAGGTGTACAGCCGCTGGACGATTGACGATCCGGGCGCGCCGTTCGATTTCTTCGTGGAGGGCACGGTGCGCGGCGCGGCGATGCTGCGCCCGCAGCCCGAGGCCAACAAGCGGGCGATCCGCGCCGCCGTGGTCGACAAGGTGCTCGCGAACCACGGCGAGACGGCGCCCTTTGACACGCCCATTCCTTCCGTGGTGATTTCCGGGACGGCGGTGTGAGGAAAACTCAGTCGCGGCGCAGTTCGTCGCGCACCTGCATCAGGATCCGGCCGAGCTTGTTGAGGCCGTTTCCGTCCGGCCCGCATCCCCAGTAGGAATCCATCGGCGCGTTTTCGACGATCATCGATTCGCCCGTCGACAAAAGCAGTTCGCGCGGCGCCTCGTGCGTCCGGAACTTGACCCGCACTGCGTCGAGCATGACGCCGTCCTTGATCGCTTCCCAGTCGTCGCGCAGCGGAATCTGCCGCGTCATGCCCAGCGCCTTCGCGTCCTTCGGCTTGTTCGCCACGCGGATCCGCTCCCGATAGTCGGCGTCGTGAAACTTCTGCGCCTGGAAATAGTGTTCGACCGTGCGCCACCAGACATCGTCCATGGCCACGCCATAGGGCGCGAAATTGGAGAACTCCGACCAGTCGTCGGTCTGGGCGTAGAAGTAGATCGTGTCGGCCGGATACATGGGCGAACAATGGATGGTTTTGGCGCGCGCGGCAATCCGTTAATTGTCAGAACGCCGCAAACACGATCCAGGCGCCCCAGACCGCGAGCGCTGCTCCGGCCGCCTTGCTGATCAGCTCGCCACGGGGCATGAGCTTTTCGAGCGCGACGATGACCGCAAGGCCGACGATCCACAGAAGGTTCATGATCCCGCCGACGAAGAGCAGCGCCATCAGGAACCAGCAGCAGCCGAGACAATAAATCCCGTGTTCGACGCCCATGCGGAAGGCGCCCGCAGCGCCCGGGCGCCTTCGCTCGGTGAGGAATTTAGCCGGCGAACGACAATGCGCCAGGCACGCCGTCTTCAAAGGCGTGAACTGGAACAGGCCCGCCGCGATCAACACCAGCCCGCCCGGCCAGGTGTCGATCAGGGTCATCATGGCAGCGGAGACGACGCCCGCCGCCTCGAGCGCCCATTGCGCCGCCGTCGCAATCACGCTGAAGGCGGCCCACGCCGCAAGATAGCCGCCCAAGAAGGCGCCGGCGAAGGCCGGAACCCGGTCGGACTTGTTACCGTGACGCAGGAGCGCCGCATAGAGCAGCACCGTGGGCGAGACGCTCGGCAGCATCATCGCCACCATCATGACGAACCACATCAAAAAGACGAGGACGGCGTAGGCCGGGCTCCAGACCCCCGGCTCGCCGGGGCCCGGCATGTCGCGCATGGCGCGCATCGCCGTCATGTCGATCGCGCTCATCCGCATGCCCACCCCGAACACGGTGTAGAGGCCGGCAAGCACGAAGAGCAGGGCGATCGACGCGATCAGGATCCGCCGGTCGCGGCCAAGCAGCCGCTCCGGCAGGCTTGTCCGGGCCACCGGACCGGGACCGGGTGCGTCAGGCCGCCTCGAGCACGCCCGCGTTGTTCATGTGCAATTCGCAGAAATGCGCGTGGCTTTCGGTCGTGCCGGTGAGCGAAATCGCGCCTTTGGTCTTCGTGGTGGCCTTGGCGACTTCGGCGACGCGGTATTCGAAACCGTGCGGCAGGTTGATGCGCGCCCGGTGCTCGGCGCCGCTGACGGGATTTTTCAAGGGCTCCCAGGTGGTCTCGAACACATCCGGCACGTGGGCCGAGCCGGTTCTGGCTTCGAAATCCATCGTCGCGTCCAGCGGCTTGTAGAGCGTTTCGAGCTTGTTGGGGCACATGGCGGAATAGACCCACCAGAACGTCGCCATGTCCTCGGTGTCGGCGCCGGTGACGATCTTTTCAAGCGCCTCACGCTGTTCGGGCGTGGCGCTCTCGTCGATGATGGTCTGCATGGTGCCGTTGCCTTCGTGCACGGCGCCCGGCCACTGGTAGACCTGGGCGACCTTCGTGCCGGCGAGGTCCACGCCGCCATAGTGGCCGGAGTTGAAGCTGAACATAACTGCGGCTTCGCAACTGCCCTTTGTCGGCAGCGACATGAACTGGCACGGGCAGCCCGTGTCGCAGTTGCAGTTGGCAAGTTCATATCCGTGAATTTCCCAAGGCGTCATGATATTCGTCCCCTAATTCGTTTTTTTGGCAAGTGTAGTTTAGCACAGGAACAGCTGTAGTTGTAGTTTTTCTTGGGAAGTACTTGCTTGCGCAAGCGGATACTCGCTTGCGAGCGGGGTCGTGACGCACGGTGCGTTTCGGAATCAGTGTGTTGTGGTGGGGATTGTTGGTTATGCGCGCGGGTGTGGTGGATGCGGTGTGGGCTTTATAGGCTGATGGCGCTGAGGAAGCTTCTATGGTTTTATTTGTGGAGTTGGGGATGGTTGTTTGGGGAGCTTTATTATTCACGTTGCAAAGGCAAGTGATTAGCCATCTTCAAAATGGAGTAAACGACTACTACGGCCAATGTATTGAAGAGGGTTGGCTGCAGGTGGAGACGTGTGATTGATAGAAAATTATCACAATTTAGGTCTTTTGACGCAGGGAAGAGAAAAGAGGCGCTGCGCTCCGGGCATTTTTAACCACTGTATCGACGGAGGCGACATGCGGGCGCACGTGGGCAGTGATCGGTTTGAACTCTGAAGGCAGTAGTAGCGGAAGCCTCACTCTACAACTTAGGAATTGACTTTCGTGTTTCACAGTACTATTTTTGTGAAACAGAAAGGTCCAGCCCATGACTGTTATCGAATTTCCTTTGAGAACTGCGGTTTTTCAACCGTTAGGGCACTACGTAAGGCTTGGTGAAAGCAGTTACCGGAAGATTGCAGATCTCGTAGCTGCTGGAGTAATCAACAGCCGACGCTTCGTTGTTGATGCGTCAAAGATCAAGCATATGAAAGATATAATTCAAATGCTGCAGGGGCTTGGAGCGGAGATAGTCCTTGATCCCAAGACAGTGGAGCTTTCATCACGACATAAATGCTGGGGTATGGCAGCTGGCGCGCCTTGGGCAAGCAATCAACGTGGAGACCCACTTTCTCCTGAAGTATTTCGGAAGACACATTCGAAAGATATCTTCGGTCAGATAGCGCGACACGCCGTCGAATTCGGTGTTAGCGCTGTGTTGTCACCTACGCACTATCTAGCCGACCCGGATTTTGATGAATGGTACGCTATTGATTTGGAGAGCTGTGAACTTCTGAGAAACGCTTTAGATCGGGAAGGCGGAAAAGAAATATCCATTGATTATTTGATTGCTGCACGCCTGCTCGATTTCAATGATCAAAGTTTCCAAGCAAAGGTGATGGAAGACCTTGCCAATTTGCCAATTGAAAATCTCTGGGTTCGTGCATCGATGGCATCTCCAGACAGCAGTCCAATAAATGCTCAGCGCCTCATAAGAACTCTGGCTGGATGGCATAACATCGGCGTTCCTATTGTTATGGATTATTTCGGAGGTTTGTCTGGCGAAGCACTACTTTCGATGAACGTGGTGTCTGGTATCGCCCACAGTTATGGAGAGCAGTCATCATTTACCACTTCCAACTGGGGATCTCCGCCTAAGTTAAGGGAAAAGGATGAGCAAGGCGGTCGAGCCACCCGCATTGGTCTAACTTCACTTGGGCGCTCATTCACTACAGCAGAGTTGGAGGTCTTGCTATCCGCTCACGGTGCGAAAAGTGCCTTATTACCCAACGATCGAAAAATACTTCCTAATGGGCTTGATGATCTGAGGAATGATCCGAGAAGATTCAATGCAAGCGAAGCACAACGGAGAATTCAAGAGATTGCTGAGACACCGACTATAAATCGGCCCGACAATTTTGCGGACAAAAGGATGCGTGAGGTTGTCTCAACTGCAAAAAAGGCAGCGAAACTCAATCCAAAGCCAGATGTTGCAGAGGAACACAGGGTTGAATTGCCAAAGCTTCGCGAACGTTTAATTAGACACAGAAAAGTCTCCGAAAAGCTGAGGGGAACATATGAAGTGATTGCTTTAGAACGAGCAGAACAAGGTACTACTGTAAGAGTAATTGGTGCAGTAAGACCTTCAATCGCGAATGCGGAAACAGGAACTAGGTGATGGTGTCAACGGCAATAGCAAGGAGTATCAATGAGTTGGAGACGATTGGCGGTCTCAATGGAACCGATATTGCTAATGTTACATCGGTTTCTAAGGCAACCGTTTCCCGTTGGCGTAATGGAACCAAGCGACCGCAGCCTCCAAATGAAAGAGTTCTCTCAGACTTAGTTTACGTAGTCAAACGACTTGGAGACTACTACACTAATGATGAAATCCGTATGTGGCTATATGCTCCTCACCCGCAGCTTCAGGGGCAGCGTGCAATTGATCTAATTCATGCTGGCCGAGTAGAAGAAATTTTTCGAGTTCTAGATCGTCTGGACTCTGATGGGTATCTCTAAAAATGATAGAGGGGCCCAGAGACAGAAACCTAATCGATACTCTGGATGGACTTGAGACTGTAGTTTTTAGAGGGCGTGTTTGGCGGGTAACGCGAGATGGTCGCGATCCGACACTGTTTTTTGGTGGTGGCAACCGCTGGGACGATGGCACTTTTGATGTTCTTTACACGTCGCTGACAAAAGACGGAGCTATTGCGGAGATGAGATATCATCTTAGCCGTGGGCAACCAGTAATGCCTTCAAAAATACGATATCGACTTCACGAGCTCCAGATTAGTGTATCGGGTGTTCTTGACCTAACCAATGATGAGTTACTGAGTGCAGTCGGAATAGATATTAATACATTTGGGAAGCTTCCATATTTGGATCGCTTTGGGGAATATGAAGCGTGTCAGAAAGTAGCCGAAGCAGTACACTTTTTGGGATCAGATGATCCTACAGATCCATCCGCTATACTTGTTCCTAATGCACGCCATCCTGCGAAAAACTTGGTTCTGTTCGCCGATTACGTTAATCCAGAAGACGTGAAGCATGTACAAGATCACGGCTTAATCGACTGGAGTTAGCAATAGTGAATGCTAATCGTTATTGGCTCTCTGAGAGGCAATTCGTTACGGTATGTCACTAAAAACTGTTAAGCTCTACAGCCTGCAAAAAGCCCATCTTCAACCTATATGCCCGCTTTCTTCATGCGGGTCGTTAAAGTCTAGGCGAATCACGCCATCAACATCGCTTCCTGCCACACGACCTGCACACTTAGGTTGTGACGCCAAGTGGAAGCCGGATCGAATGCTGACGAAGGAAGCAGGTGGCTGGCGTCGAATTCGTCCCGCAACCTTCTAGCACCCCCCCACCCTGTGACGTTCGCCACATACGGCCCCCGCCCGCACTGGCATGCTGCGATCCTCAACACCGCATCAGGAAAGGATCATTAGCCATGTCCGCCACCGTGCTTTCCATGCTGTTTGCGCATCTGCTCTGTAACGCTCTTGCCGCGGAACAGCCGCTGCCGCCGCGCGAGGCGACTTTCTGCTCGGCGAATTTCGAGGCCCTGAAGCTCGGACTCAATCCCGATCTGACGATGGAGGCGTTCGCCCGAATGGACGCCCGGGACAAGGCGCAGGCCAGCGTCGCGTCGTACCGCCATTACCGGATCATGGTGCGGGAGAACGCGCATCTCGTCTCCGTGATGCAGAAAAGCATCGTCCCGCTGGTCAAGGGCGAAGCCGTCGCGAGCCTCGGCGAATATTGATCAACCAGCCGAACCGGGGCGGCCAGGTGGCCGCCTCCGCGCATGTCGGGTTCAGGCGCCGGGAAACCGGCGCGGGTCCCGCCGTCAGCTTTCGTGTCGCCACACAGAAAATCCTACCGGTTCGCCACGCCGTTACGAAGCTCGGCCCTGGCGACCGACGTTTGCGTTTCTGCCGCCGCGCGCTCCATGAATTCGAACTTCCAGGCAAAGCCCAGCGCATATCCCATGCATTCCGCCCGGCGACGGTGGAACCGGCCGCCATAGTCGCCCAGTCCCGCCCGGCAGGCGCGATAGCGCTCGGCGGATTGATCTCCGGTCACCGGGTCCTTGAGCATCATGACGACGGCGCGGTATCCGTAGGCTTCGCCGGCGACGCATTCGGAAAGTGTTTCATCGGACATCGCCTGATAGTCGACGCACTCGGCGACGATAAAGGCATGTACTTTCGGTGGAACCGGGATATCGGCGTTGGGCCAAACGGGCTTGCCGCCGGCCATTGCAGGCAGCGCGCCGACAAGAACGAAGACCAGTGACAGAGACAAACGCATCGTTTTCTCCTGTTTCAGGTCGCCCGCGCGGCCATTCTATCACAAAGCGCGCGAATTTCGGAGAACGGGGGCGCGGCCTCCGGCGATCCGAACGCCTCTCGTCTGCGTAAGAGAGGGTGGATGCGAGGGTTCGCAATGCTTTGGGTTTTGAACGCCATTGAAGAGGTGCTGCCGGTCGTGACCTTCGTCGCGCTGCAGCAGCTTGTGAGCTTCACCGTCGGGTTGGCGGTGATGACGGCGCTCGTCGTCTGCCTGCTTGCGCTTGCTTACGCGACCGGGCGCAAGCCGCCGCGCTTCGCCGTGGCGAGCAACATCGCGCTGCTCGCCTTTTCCATTCCGAGCATCGTGACCGACGACGCCACGTGGTTTCAGATGTCCGACACGCTGCTCGACGGGCTGGTGGCGCTGCTTCTGCTGGGCAGCTGGGCGGTCAACTATCCGCTGTTGAAAGTGCTGTTCGACCGGGTGTTTGCGATCACCGACGAGGCCTGGCGGATCCTGTCGCTCAGATGGGGCGTGCTGCTGCTTGTGCTCGCCTGTCTCAACGAGTTTGTGCGGCGGGGCTATTCCGAAGACGTGTGGACCTGGTACAAGCTCGCCTCCACGCTGCTGATCCTCGCCTTCGGCTGCTACCAGTTCACGCTGTCGGCGCGCATGCGGATACCGGAGGAATCCAACCGGCTGGGCCTACGACGCTGATTTGGGGCGGGCGCGGCGTGCGCGGCCTCCGGTCCCGATCGTTTTCGACGCATCCTTCATGATGATCTCGCGGTGCGGGTAGGGGATGCTGATGTCGTGTTCCTTGAAAATATCCCACATTGCCAGAAGCACCTGGCCGCGAATATTGGTGAGGCCGTTCTGGGGATCGTCGATCCAGAAGCGCAGCACGAAATCGAGCGAGGAATCGCCGAAGCCGGTGAGCCAGCAGACGGGTTTCTTCCGCTCGTTGACGCGCGAGACCTGTTCGGTCGCCTCGATCGCCAGCCGGCTGACCTCGTGCGGGTCGGCCTCGTAGGAGACGCCGAATTCGACGTCGAGGCGCACCAGATCGTCGCTGAACGACCAGTTGATGACCCGGTGGGTGATGAAGTCCTCGTTGGGGATGAGGTATTCGCGGCCGTCGCGCGTGACGACGGACACGAAGCGGGCGCGCAATTCGCGGATCCAGCCGAAGGTGCCTTCCAGCGAAATCGTGTCGCCCGGCTTGATCGACTTGTCGAGCAGGATGATGACGCCGGAAATGAAGTTGGAGATGACCTTCTGCAGGCCGAAGCCGAGGCCGAGGCCGACGGCGCCGGAAAAGACGGTGAGCGCCGTGAGATCGATGCCGACGGAGGAGAGCGCAACGGCGCCGGCGATCAGCACCAGGCCGATGCGCGCGATCTTGCCGATCAGCACCCGCACGGACGGGGTGAGCTCTTCGGATTTCTGCACCTGCTCGTCGAGGAACCGGCCGAGGACCGCGGCGAGCCACAGCGTGACGACGAGCACGAGCGCGGCTTTCAGCACAAGCAGGGCCGACAGGCGCATCTGGCCGAGCGGCATGGCGAGGCTGTCGAGGAAGGTGGCCGCCTCGTCGTCGAAGCCCAGAATCACGAAGGCGGCGTAAATCCATGCTAGCCAGCCGAGAATACGGGCAAGCAGCCGGTTGCGCACGACGCGCGACAGCACCGACGCAATCAGCCAGGCGAGCGACAGCGACAGGACGATGGAAACGAGATGACTGCGGCTCGGCCAGGTGACGGCGCGCATGACGACCAGCGTTCCAAACAGCAGGAGCGAGAAGACGATCCAGTCGATGCGCCTGAGCAGCGCGATCACGACGCGGAGCAGGCCCGCATGGCCCTTGATCCGGCGGGCCCTTTCCTCCAGCCGCGGCTCGACCCGGCGCGCCACAAGCTTGGCGACCACGAACAGGACGATGATGATGGCGGCCTGATAGAAGAACCAGGGCGTCGTCAGATATCCGACGAGGCCGCGGGCCCAGTACTGCAAATCGGCGATGACGCCATGCAGGTCCATTGCTCCTCCTGTCAACAGTATAAGAACAATATCAAGGATTTGTTCCGCAGGCTATCGCGTTGCAGACTGGGCCGACATCAGAAGCCGACGCGGGTCAGGCCGTCTTCCAGCTTCCTGCGGAAGCTTTGTTCCGTGAAGGGAAAGGCCGTGAAGAACTGTTCGCGGCTCGCGTCGGGCCGGCGGGCGCGGACCTCGTCGCTCCAGTATCGCGCCTGTTTTTCCTTGCCGGCGAGCGCGCAGGCGGCGGCCGCAATCATCAGCACCAGATGATGGGCGCCTGGCGCGCGCGCCGCGTGCTCGGCCTCGACGACGGCCTGGCTGATCTCGGAATTTCGCAGCAGGCCGACGGCGCGCACGCTGTAGATGGCGTAGAGCAGCGGATCGAGCGGGCTCAGATCCTGCGCCCTGGTGGCCGTGTCGATAGCGGTTGACGCCTCGCCCCGTATGGCGTTGGCGAAGGCCATCGAATAATGGCCCTGCGCAAAATTGGGGCTGAGCGCGACCGACCGCTCCAGCCAGCTCAGGCCGCCGAGAGGATCGCCCTCCAGCCAGAAGGAGCGGCCCATGGTGAGGTTGCAGAACGGATCGAGCGGATCGAGCTCCATGCTGCGCTCGGCGTGGCGGCGCGCGTCGGCGATCGCCGTCGGCGCGTCCGGCTTGTACTTTAAAAAGGCGTCCTGAAAGCGGGTGAAGGACAGGCCGGCATGGGCGCGCGCGAAGGACGGATCCTGGATGATCGCGCGCCGGAACAGGCTGGTGGCGGTCTCGTTGTCTTCCTGCGAAAAGCGGAACATGTGGCGCAGGCCTAGATGGTAGTTTGACCAGGCGTCGAGATCCCGCGTCGCGACGGACTGGATGTGGTCGGCCTCGTTTTGCGGAATGTAGATCTCCAGCGACGACACCACGCGGGTGACGATCTCGTGGCGAACCTCCTGCAGGTCTTCGGGACGCACCTCGAAGCGGTCGGCCCAGATGACTTCGCCGGCCGCGCAGTCCGAAAGCTCGATCGTGATGGCGATAATCTCGCCCAGTCGCTCGATCATGCCGCACAGCGCGTAGCGCACGCTCAGTTGCCGGCCGATCGCCGCGAGATCGGGAACCGGGGCGCGGAAGCGGAAGGCCGTGCCGCGCGCGATCACGCGAATCCAGCGCAGCCGCGACAGCGCCTGGATGAGTTCGTGCGGCAGGGCCTCGCACAGGACGCGCTCCAGCCCGGTCGGGATCATGCTGTCGAATGGCAGGACCACAATCGATGGCCGGCCCTGGGCGTGTTGGTCAGCTTGAAGCATCATGAAGGCTCGACGAAGTCGGTATCCGAAACAACAAGGTCATCTGAAAGGATTTTACAGGCTTATTGCATTTCGCGGTACTATTACTTTGTCTCGCGTTTTACGAGAAACGGCATTCTCTTTTGTGTGGGAAATGCCACCATGATTTGCCAATCTTCATCAGATCAGCTCGAATTCACTGACCGGGGGATCGTTCAGGCGCTGCGGGCTTGCCTGGCGGCCGCCCGGTAATGGCCCGGCGTCGATCCGGTCCATTTCGCGAAGGCGCGGCGAAAACTGTTCGGCTCGTCGTAGCCGATGGAGCGGGCGATATCGCCGATCGCGAGATCGGTTTCGGACAGAAGCGTTCGGGCGCGCTCCTCGATGAACCGCGCCTTGACGTTGCGAAAGGACGTTCCCTCGCCCTTCAGAACACGTTGCAGGGTGCGGGGCCCGAGCGAAAGGCGGCGGGCCACGCTGTCTTCCGACAGGTCTCCGAGCGCAAGCTGCATGCGCAGGATCTGCCGGACGGCGTCTTCCGTGGTCTGCGGCTGGGTGACGCCCATCAGCGCGGGCAACTCGCCGAGCGTGATCACCTCTTCGGGCGCAGGCGGCGCCGGGTTCAGGGCTGTGAGGTCGGCTACGCGCACCGACACCGCCGGCAACGATGCGCCGCCGCGGATCGGCGCGCCCGCCATATCGGCCATGGTCGCCCCGCTTGCGCTTCGATCGGCGATGACGTCGATCCAGTCGGGCCGCCAGTCTGCTCCGAGATAGTGCCGGAAAACGGAATTCATGACGAAGATCGCGCCCTCTTCGATATGGCGGCGTCCGACGACGGCGCCCAGCCCCGTTTCGAAGCCGATGACGAGGTTGTCGCCGCTTTCCTGCAGGACGACGTCGGCGCCCGGGTGGATCAGCGGAAGCGCGCGGCGGGAGCGCACCAGCGCTGTGGCGAGATCGCGCGCGCCGAGGACATAGTCCGCAAAGCCGCGATAGGCGGCATAGTCGAATTCCCGGCCGAGCCTGGCGCCGATATGACCGTCTCCCAGCGCGCGCGCCGTCGATTCCAGGAAGACCGCCTCCACGACATAGGGCACGAAGCCGGGGCCCGCCTTCAGCATTTTGCGATTGACGCCGGCCGTGTGCAGGGCCCGGTTCACGACCGCGGGAGACGCGATCCTGTCGAGAATTTCCACGGTGTGCGCGAATTCCACCAGGTTGACCATCGGTATCGGCATGATTGTATTCTGTCGCAAAATGATTGTTCTTTCTATAGTAAACATCCATGGGGGCCGAGAAGAGATGAAGCAACAGGTTCATCTAACCGGCGGGGGCACGAGGATATTCTGATGAAAGCCAAACTATTCACGGCCGCGTATTTTGCATGCGGGATTTTTGTCGGCGGGGCGAACGCCCAGACCTATTCCGCCGATACGCCGGACTCGGTTCTGACCCCGGATATTGTCGAGACCGAGCGCCTCGGCGCGCTGAGATTCTTCGACGGCATGCCGGACGATGAAACGGTCCGCAAGGCATACGACAACATCGATTTCAGCCGCGGCGTCGAAGCTTTCCTCAGCGGCATGCCGGCCGCCTCGATCCATGCGATGTGCTCCGGCTTCGAAGAGGCCGGAATCCCCGCCCACACGATCGGCGTCAGCGAGGATCTGCTCGACGCCCGTTCGCTCTGGCTCACCGCAAATTCGACGACCGTTTACGTGACGGCCTGCCTCGACCTCAATCAGGGTCCCGTCGTCATGGAAGTTGCGCCCGGGGTTCTGGGCGGCGTTAACGACGCCTTCTTTCGCTGGGAGACCGACGTCGGCGTGACGGGTCCGGACCAGGGACGCGGCGGGCGTTATCTCTTCCTGCCGCCGCATTATGACGGCCCGGTTCCGGCGATGGGCTTTCACGTCATTCCGACCAGAACGAACGCGCACTGGCTGTTCGCCCGGGCTTTCGTGACGGAGGCCGGCATGGACGCAGCGGTCGCCAACGTCAAGGCGGGCATGAAGATCTATCCCCTTTCGGAGGTCAAGGACCCGCCGGAACAGACCTTCGTGAATTTTTCCGGCGCGAAGATGAACACCATCCACGCCAATGACGCGACGTTTTTCGACGAACTGAACGCGTCCGTCCAGAACGAACCGGCCGACGCATTCGATCCGGAGATCGCCGGCCTGTTCGCCTCGATCGGGATCAGGAAGGACGAGCCCTTTGCCCCCGACGAGCGGATGCAGAAGATCCTTGCCGACGCCGCCGCCGTGGGCAACGCCACGGCGCGCGCCATCGTGTTTCGCCCGCGCGAGAGGGACCGGTTTTATTTTTATCCGGACCGGCAATGGTATACGGGCTTTGCCGGCGGCAGCCACGAATTCCTGGACAGGGCCGCGCGCGGCCTGGACGACCGGGTCATGTTCCACTACGTCGCGACCGGCATTACGCCCGCGATGGTAGCGCCGCAGGTCGGCGCCGGCTCGGTCTACGCCTTCACGCCGCATGACGCGGATGGCGACTATCTCGATGGCGGCAAGACCTACAAGGTGACGCTGCCCGGACCCGTGCCCGCCAAGGACTTCTGGTCTTTCGTCGTGTATTCGACCCAGCACCGCTCGATGCTGGAGACCGACCAGCGGCTCGCCGGCCTCGACAGCACGTTGCCGGGGGTCACGCCCAACGAGGACGGCTCCTACACGATCTGGTTCGGTCCGCAAGCGCCGGAAGGCAAGGAGGATCACTGGGTGCAGACGACGCCCGGCAAGGGATACGCCGTGATCCTGCGCCTGTATGGCCCGCTTGAGCCCTGGTTCGACAAGACCTGGAAGCCCGGCGATCTGGAAGAGGTGGAATAGGACCTGGCGGCTCGCCGCTCGCCGACCAAAAAACTTCAAGGAGGAAACAATGAGACTATTGCTGACACTTGCGTTGCTCGCGCCGACCTTCGCCTTCGCCGAGGACGTCACGATGCAGAACCTGGTGCGCGCCGAATCCGACACGATGATCCGGGCGAACCTGGCGGCCTACGATGTCGGCCTGGGCGAACTCCTGCACGAGCGCAAGCTTGTTTCGGCCGAAGAGCCGCAGCCGATCATTCGCGCCAACCAGGACACGCTCTATTCCGCCGTCGTGCTGGACTTGTCCGAACCGGCGACAATCACGCTGCCGGAGATCGAGGGGCGTTTTCAGTCGATGCTGGTGATCAACCAGGATCACTACAGTTTCGTGGAGGCGACGCCGGGCGTCTACGAATTGACCGAGGAGGATGTGGGCACGCGCTTCGCCTACATCCTGTTCCGCACCTTCGTCGACGCCTCGAACCCGGACGACCTTGCGGCTGGGCGCGCCGCGCAGGACGGCATCGAACTGAGCGGCGGCGGCAAAGGCCCGTTCGAGGCGCCCGACTGGGATCTCGAAAGCCTTGCGGAGGCGCGAAAGGCCGTCAGCCACCTGGCGAGCGCGGTCGGTTTCGACGCGAGCCGCGCTTTTGGCCGCAAGGACGAGGTCGACCCCGTCGACCATCTGGTCGGCGCCATGGCGGGCTGGGCCGGCCAGCCGGCGTCGACGGCGGTCGCCGCCATCGAAGCAGTCGACGCCAATGACGGCGAGACGCCGCATGCGGTCACGGTCAAGGACGTGCCGGTTGACGCCTTCTGGTCGCTCACCGTCTATAACGCCGACGGCTATCTGGAGCCCAACGATCTTGGCCGCAACAGCTACAACAACACTTCGGCTACGGCGAACGACGACGGCTCCTTCACGATCCACTTCGGCGGCTGTGACGACGGGCGGGTGAACTGCATTCCGATCACGCCTGAATGGAACTACGCGATCCGCCTCTACCAGCCGCGCGCCGAGATTCTCGACGGAAGCTGGACATTTCCGCCGGTCCTGCCGGTCAACTGAGCAAAGGCCGGTCTCCTGAAACAAGGCTTACGCGCGCGCCGACACAGTGTAGTGTGGCGCGACGGCGGCGGCAGGAGGCGAGCCTTTGAAAGACCGGTTGATGGGTTGGGCGCAGGACGCCGCCGACTTCGCGATGGCGATGGTTCCGCGCAAGGTCCCGGACGCCGATGCCGTCCGACGATGCCGCATCGTCGCCCATCGCGGCGCCCATGACTACAATCGCGCGGCGAAGGAAAACACCCTCGAAGCCTTTGATCTTGCGCGCGCGGCGGGCGTGTGGGGCGTGGAGACGGACATACGCTGGACCGCGGATCTGACGCCGGTGATCTGCCACGATCCCGATACGGCGCGGGTGTTCGGCAAGGACGTTCGGCTTTGCGACGTGAGCTTCGAGGCGCTGCGCGCGGCTGTTCCCGCTGTTCCGTCGCTCGCCGAAGTGGTTGCGGAGTTCGGCGGCAAGCTCCACCTGATGCTGGAACTGAAGGCGGAGACGTTCCCGGATATCGAAAGGCAGCGGCGAATCCTCGCCGAGCATCTCTCCGGCCTGAAGCCCGGAGAATGCTACCACATGATGGCGCTCGACCCGGACCTGTTCGAGACCTTCGACATTCTGCCGCGGCAATGCTGTCTGCCGGTGGCGATGGCGAACATGGCCGCGATCAGCCGCCGGACGCTCGGGCAACCCTATGGCGGGGTAACCGGTCACTATCTGCTGTTGACCGAGGCGATCAAAAGGCGGCACGAAGCGGTCGGCCAGAAGGTCGGGACCGGTTTCGTGAAGTCGCGCAACTGTCTCTATCGGGAGATGAACCGCGGCATGGAGTGGATCTTCTCCAACGACGCGGTCGCCATGCAGCGGATCGTTGACGCGTTGAAGGCAGGCTGATCCTACTTCGTAACGCTCTTTCGGCCCATGGTCCCGGCGTCGACGCACACGGCGTATGTGTAGGCGGTGTCATAGACGCCAAGCCTGTTGCACAGCGCGGTGGAGGACGCATTGCTCTCCCGCACGCCGGTCATGAAGGCGCGGGCGCCCTTTTTCTCCCACATGTGGACGATCATCCGGGCGCCGAGCAGGAGCGCGATCTTTTCGCCGCGACGATCCGGACGCGTGGCGAGCATGCCCCAGAAAACCGTCGTCGCATGCGGTCCGTCTGTCGGATGCATGAAGAAGGACGAGGCCGTGGCGACCGGCTGGCCCGCTTCGTCGGTTGCGACGAGGCAGGCGCCGTTGCGCTGCTGGCCGCGCAACATGGCGGCCGGAACCGGCATGACCTCGCAACTTTCCATGAGATCGGCCGTTTCGGCCACCACGCAGCCCGGCGTGTCGGCGTCGAGTTCCCTCACAGTCAGATCGGCCGGCATCGCATAGTCGGACAGCGCCTGCCTGGACACTGCATAGGCTTCTTCGCCGCCCAGGAAATGCTCGTGCCGGTCGGTCGACAGGCCCCGGGCTTCGAGTTCGGCGAATAACGCAGGGGTCTGCGTTTTCGGAAAGAAATAGCAGGGCGCGGCGCCCTGGACGCGCGCAAGCGCGGCAAGGACGTCTGCAGTGTCGTCGACCGGCTGGCTGAGGCCGACCAGTCGTCCGTAATAGGCAAAACGCGGATCATCGCGCACAAGCGACCACAGGGCCGCGCTGCGCTTCATCGCCGCGACGCTTTGCGGATTGCCGTAATACGCTTCTTCGCCGGTCATCCCCGAAGCTCCTCCATTGCGCGCCGGAACCTGTCAGCGGCGACCAGCCGGAAGCGGCGCCGTCACAGGTGGTTGATCAGGCCTTGCCGATGTCCTTCATCGCCTCGGAGATGCGATCCTTCATGCCGTTGAAGACCTTTTCATTCGCCGTGCGGGTCTCCTCGGCCATTTCCTTCATCAGGGTCAGCGCCTTTTCGGTGGCGTCGGCGTAGGCCTTCTTCATCGCGTCGGGGTCGCCCGAAGCCGTAAGCGAACCGGTGTAGTCCCTGGCGGCGTCCGTCATCCGGTTGAGGATAGCCATCTGCTTGTCGAGCATGTCGCGATAGGTCTCGGCGGCGGATTTGTTGGCTTCGACCAGCGCCTCGAAATTCCTGCGGTTGCGATCGACCACCTCGCTCATATCGACATTGCCGGGCGTCATGGACTTGAACCGCTCCATGAATTTCTGCGGATCGAACATGTCCTTCATTGCGTCGGCATCATAGAAACTGAAGAACTCCTCCATCATGCCGGCGGGGTCGAAGGGGGATTTTTCAGGTTTTTTGGCCATTGCGATTTTCCTTTCCGGGGTGGACCCGACTGAAGTTTTCCGACGCAGCAGAACAGAACTCTGCGATGGTTTTGTGATCCCGCGACAAAAACGGGACCGGGCCATGGTATGACGAAACGCGCCGGCGAGAAAGCCGTTCCTGTTTACGCGTATCACCGGTGGCGATACACTCCAAATGCATGTTTGGATTGCGTTGACCAAGGAGGCGTCATGACCAGACACAAGATCTACGCGATGAGCTTCGCCAGCGTGTACCCGCATTACGTCGCCAAGGCGGAGCGCAAGGGCCGCGCGAAGGCGGAGGTCGACGAGATCATTTGCTGGCTGACGGGCTACGACCAGCAGGGACTGGACGCCGAGATCGAAAAAGAGACGGATTTCGAGACGTTTCTTGCTGATGCGCCGAAGATGAATCCTTCGAGAGCTCTGACCAAGGGCGTGATCTGCGGCGTGCGGGTGGAGGACATCGAGGAGCCTGTGATGCAGGACATCCGCTATCTCGACAAGATGATCGACGAACTGGCCAATGGCAAGGCGATGGAAAAAATCCTGCGGACCGGCTGATTCTCTCGCACCGCGGACACGGCGCTGCCGGATGCCGGGTCAAGTCCGTATTGATGTAACTATATGATATACTTACATCAATACGCTGTTTAGCCCTCGACCGGCGCGTAGTCGGCGGCGTCGACGCGGCCGGGGCGACCCTCGAGCCCGAGCTTGGCGATGCGCGGCAGCGTTTCGCTGATGATTTTTCCCTGCCGGAAGACCATGAGCCGCGTCGCCTTCAGGCGGATTGCCTCGATCGGGTCGCGTGCCTGCAACAAAACGCAATTGGCGGACTTGCCTTCGGCGACCCCGTAGTCGTCGAGGCCCATCGCCTTGGCTGAATTGACGGTGATCGCGTCATAGGCCTGGCGCATGGCGTCAAGCGACGTCATCTGGCCGACATGCACGGCCATGTTCGCCACCTCCAGCATGTCGGCGGCGCCGAGCGAATACCACGGATCCATGCAGCAATCCTGACCGAAGGCGACATTGATTCCCTGGGCGAGAAGCTCCGGCACGCGGGTCATGCCGCGACGCTTCGGATAGGTGTCGTGGCGGCCCTGCAGCGTGATGTTGATCAGCGGATTGGGAATTGCGTGGATCTCCGCCTCCGCCATCAGCGGCAGCAGTTTCGAGACGTAGTAGTTGTCCATCGAATGCATGGAGGTCAGATGCGAGCCGGCGACGCGGCCCTGCAGGCCGAGCCGCACCGTTTCGGCGGCGACCGTCTCGATGTGGCGCGACATCGGATCGTCCGTCTCGTCGCAGTGGAAATCGACGCGCAGACCGCGCTCGGCGGCGATTTCGCAAAGCCGCGTCACGGACCTGGCGCCGTCCTGCATGGTGCGCTCGAAATGCGGAATGCCGCCGACGACGTCGACGCCCATGTCGAGGGCGCGCAAGAGGTTCTTTTCCGCGGTGGGCGAGCGGTAGAGGCCGTCCTGCGGAAAGGCGACGAGCTGCAGGTCGATATAGGGCTTGATGCGTTCGCGTACGTCGACAAGCGCCTCGACGGCGAGCAAACGATCGTCGCAGACATCGACATGGCTGCGGATGGACAACAGTCCTTGAGAGACTGCCAGATCGCAATAGCGCAGCGCCCGCTCGATCACCGCGTCGTGGGTGAGAAGCGGCTTCAGCTCGCCCCACAGCGCGATGCCTTCCAGCAGCGTGCCGGACCGGTTGAGCCGGGGCATGCCCAGGGACAGCGTTGCGTCCATGTGAAAATGCGGGTCGATGAAATGCGGCGAGAGCAGGCGTCCGCCGGCGTCGACGACCCGCGCGGCCTCGCCTTCGACGCCCCTGGCGATCGCCTCGAAGCGGCCCCCGGATATCGCGACGTCGACGCCCTCGCGTCCGTCCGGCAGATTGGCGTTCCTGATCAGGATATCGAACATGCGGCGCATTCCCTTGCGGTGTTTCAGAACCGCGCTATCACTGCATGGCGACGGGCCGGGCCGCAAGGGGTCGCGGCGTCATTAACCGGCGCCGGGTCCGCCGAAACTCTCGACATCGGGGGCGCTTGGCGCTATGCCCGCCCTGACGTGGCGCAGTCTGGGCCAAGTCTGGGCCAAGTCTGGACAGGAAGATCGATGAGCAGCGCAGAAAACAGGCCGGCGCCGAAGCCGGGCGTGATGGAAATTGCAGCTTATGTGCCGGGCAAGGATTCGGCGCCCGGCGTTGCGAAGGTGTACAAGCTTTCAGCCAACGAGACGCCTTTGGGGCCGAGCCCGCATGTGGCCGGCGCGATGGCGGTCGCGCTGGAGCATCCTGAAATCTATCCGGACGGTGGATCGACGAAACTGCGCGAGGCGATCGCCGCGCGGCACGGGTTGAACGCCGCCAATATCGTCTGCGGCAACGGTTCCGACGAATTGCTGGGCCTTCTCTGCCAGACCTATCTCGCGCCCGGCGACGAGGGGATCGTTACCGAACACGGCTTTCTCGTCTACAAGATTCAGATCACCGCCGCCGGCGCGACGCCGGTGACCGTTCCCGAAACCGATCTGCGCGCCGATGTCGACGCGATCCTCGCGGCGGTGACGGAGCGCACCAGGCTGGTCTTCATCGCAAACCCGAACAATCCGACTGGCACCTATCTGCCGGCCGACGAGTTGCGCCGTCTGCAGGCGGGGCTGCCGGGCAACGTGTTATTGGTGATCGACGCCGCTTACGCCGAATATGTGCGACGTAACGACTACGAAGCTGGCGTCGAACTGGTTTCCGGCAGCGAAAATGTCGTCATGACCCGAACGTTTTCGAAGATTTATGGTCTGGCGGGTCTGCGTGTCGGCTGGATGTATGCGCCGCTGGCGGTCGCCGACGCCGTCAACCGGATTCGCGGGCCGTTCAACCTCAACGCCGTCGCTATCGAGGCGGGGGCCGCGGCGATCGCCGACCGTGACCATGTGGACAGGGCCGTCGCCTACAATCTGCGCTGGATCGAGCGTCTGACGACGGAAATCGAGGCGCTGGGCCTGAGCGTCACGCCGTCGGTCGGCAATTTCATTCTCATTCATTTCGGCAATCAACCAGGCAAGTCTGCGGCGGATGCGGATGATTTTCTCTCCGCGCGCGGCCTCGTTCTGCGGCGCGTCACGGCCTATGGCTTTCCGGACGGCTTGCGCATGAGCGTCGGCCCGGAAGAGGCCAACGAAGCGGTGATCGCCGCCCTGAAGGAATTCCTGGACAAGACATGACCACCAAGCAATTCGACAAAATAGCGCTGATCGGCATCGGCCTCATCGGCTCTTCCCTTGCACGCGTCATCCGGCAGAAGGGGCTTGCCGGCACGGTCGCGATCGCCACCCGCTCGTCCGAAACGCTGGAGCGGGCGCATGACCTCGGCCTTGGCGACAGCTATACGACCTCCAGCGCGGAAGCCGTGCGCGACGCCGACCTGGTGATCGTCAGCGTGCCTGTGGGCTCGTCGGAGAAGGTGGCGCGCGAAATCTCAGGCGAACTGAAGGAAGGCGCGATCGTCACCGACGTCGGCTCGACAAAGGAATCCGTCGTCGAGCAGATGAAGCCGTATATTCCCGAACACGCGCATTTCATTCCAGGCCATCCGATCGCCGGAACGGAGCATTCCGGACCGGACGCGGGGTTCGCGACGCTGTTTGAAGGCCGCTGGTGCATTCTTACGCCGCTGCCCAACGCCGACGAGGAAGCGCTGGCCAAGCTGACGACTTTCTGGGAAAGCTGCGGCTCGATGGTCGACCGGATGGATCCGCACCGCCACGACCTGGTGCTCGCGATCGTCTCGCATCTGCCGCAGATCATCGCCTACAACATCGTGGGCACCGCCGACGATCTGGAAACCGTGACGGAATCGGAAGTCATCAAATATTCGGCCTCGGGTTTTCGCGACTTCACGCGGCTCGCCGCCTCTGACCCCACCATGTGGCGGGACGTGTGCCTTCACAACCGGGACGCCATCCTGGAAATGCTGGCGCGCTTTTCGGAGGATTTGTCCTCACTGCAGCGCGCGATCCGCTGGGGCGACGGCGACAAGCTGTTCGACCTGTTCAGCCACACCCGGCATATCCGCAAGTCGATCATCGAGGCGGGCCAGGACGTCGAGGCTCCCGACTTCGGCCGGCATCCGGAATACACGCCGGCGGAGAAGCGCGGCGGTTAGAGACGATTTTCATCGTTGGCCACGCGGACGCGTGGCCACTGGATGCCGGATCAAGTCCGGCATGAGGGTAAACAATTGAATCCGCAACATAAAAACCCTCATTGCGGGCTCGGCCCGCAATCTGGCGGCGCCGCGTCCGCGGCGCGCAAGAAGTAGAAGTTTCGTCGGATGTGGATATGAGCCTGGCCTGCGGCTCACGGCCGATTGGCAGGGTCGGGGATCAGTACCGCCGCGGGCGCAGCGGCGGGATGCGGCCGAGCGTGAAGAAGGCGACCTGAACCTTGCCGCGGCGCACCGTCACCGGGAGCTTGATTTCGCCGGTTCCGGACAGTGTGGATAGGACCGACCGAACGTTTTCGATGGCGCCGGTCGGATCGGGCACGCCGCGCGCCAGCTCCATGACGCCGGCGAGATCGCGGATGCTCAGGTCGAACCGGCCGTCGAGAAGGCCGCGCCGGTCGATCGAGAACGGTCCCTCAACGGCGATCCGGGCGCCATTGTCGAGGGCGACGACGAAGTTCTTCAACGAACCGCTTGCGCCGATCCACGGATAATCCTGCGTTCGCTGGTGTCCCGAAAGGAGCCATGCCCGATCGTCGACGCTGACGTCGAGATCGAGATCGAAGGTCGGAGCTTCGCCAGCGCCCGTTGTGAGCCGCGCGTTGCGCAGCATGGCCGCGAAATCGAGATTGTCGCCGTTCTGACGGGTGTGGAATTCGCTTGTATCCGTTGCGAGCGTCAGGTCGTCGGCGCCATTCGTCAGCACCGCCCGGGTATCCTCGACATGGACCGAGGCGCGATCAAGCCCGTTGAGCCCGAAAACGGTGCTCGACTGCAGCGACCGCCATTCGAAATCGGCGCGGTCGCCGCGCGGCGACACGATAGTGACCGGGCTGTCGAGTTCGGAGATGATGTGGTTGGGATTGTAGACCTGCGCGGCGGTGCGAAACGCGCCCGCCGACAGTTGCGAGGAATCGACCTCGCTGACCGCCGTCACCGAATCACAGAACACGCCGAGGCGGAAGGGAAAGCCGCGCACTTCCATGTCTTCGCAGTCGGCCGCGACGCTGTTGAGCGACAGGTTGGCGAGCACCATTTCGCTGCGCGTCTTGACCTCGCCGGCGAGGTAGAACCACAGGCCGGCATAGCCCCCGAACAACACCACGATAAAAATTGCAAGGTAAATGAGACGTCGAAGATACCGGCCGTCATTCTGCGAAGTGGTCATAGATTCTCCAGCCAATACTTCAATTCGCCTGCGTTTCGAATTATGTGACGGATATGGACGATTTTTGGGTCTTTGGCTACGGGTCGCTGATGTGGCGGCCAGGTTTCGAGTTTCGCGAGGCGCAGCGCGGACGGATCTACGGATACCGGCGCGCGCTGTGCATCCACTCTTTCATTCACCGCGGCACGCCGGAACGGCCGGGGCTAGTGCTCGGGCTCGACCGGGGCGGCTCCTGCACGGGGATGGTGTTCAAGGTTCGCGGGGAGGACCATGAAGAGGTGGTCGCCTATCTGCGCGCCCGCGAAATGACCAACAAGGTCTATATGGAGCGGCATCTGCCGGCCTATCTCGCAAATGGCCAGCAGGTGGAAGCGCTATCCTTCGTGACGGACCGCGCGCATCCGCAATACGCCGGCGCGCTGGAGATCGACGAGGCGGCGCATCGCGTTGCGGTGTCGGAAGGCCAGTCGGGCCACAACGCCGACTACGTGCTGAGCACCGTCAGGCATCTCAGGGAAATGCGGATTCGCGATCACCTGCTTGAGGCGGTGGCCGAACGGCTGGAGCCCGTCAGTTCCTCGTAGCGTTTGCGGGCCGTTTCCGACAGCGGCAGATGCGGATTTTCATCGATCGTTCTGACCAGCAGCTCGTCGGTCGCGGCTTCTGTGACGTCGACCAGTTTTTCCAGGAATGCGTCAGGCTTCATGCCCGGCTGGATCGGCTCCAGAAAGCGAACGTGGATGTGGCCGGGGTAGCGGATGAATTTGCGCCTTGGCCAGAACAGGCCCGGAACCATGGCGACCGGCACGACCGGAACCTGCAGCTGGTCGTAGAGCCGGGCGATGCCGAATTTGTAGACCGGTTCGGCGCCGACCGGGCGTCGCGTGCCTTCCGGATAGATGATGAGCTGGCGGCCGTCAGCCATCTGCTTGCGGGTGCGTTCAAGCACCGCCGGCATGACGCTGGATTTGGCGCCGCGATCGATCGGCACCATCTGCATCTTGATGACGTACCAGCCGAAGAGCGGGATCCAGGTAAGTTCCCGCTTGAGGATGTAGAAGGGATCGTCCAGATGCGGCAGCAGCGCATAGGCGTCCCAGAAGGACTGGTGTTTCGGCGCGATGATGTACGGCCCGTCGGGCAGGTTCTCGAGGCCTTCGATCGAGTAGTCCGTTCCCACGATGACCTTGAGAAGCCAGTGGTTGGACCGCACCCAGTTTTTCGGGATCACCCAAGCGTTTTTCCGCCGCATCAGGAAATAGGCCGGAGAAAAGATGATCATCTGGACAATCAGGTTGAGATAGAAGGCCAGATTGAACAGCATGGAGCGGAGCAGGATCATGGGTGATCTAATCCGTCACCGTGGCCTGCGAGTCAATGCTGCGGGCTGTCGGCTTCCCGGCGGCGTGGGCGACGGAGCGCAGGAATTCGCCGGCGACGTCCGTTCCGGTCGCCAGCCGCAACCGCGCAATCAGATATTTCGCGTATTCCTCGACCAGCGGACGCCAGAGCGCCGGCCTGCGCACCCAGTCATAATTGCGGAATTCGTCCGGAACCACGGGGTAGGGGATGAATTCGACCTCCTCGTCAAGACGGCGCAATTCGATCAGGCTGCGCGGCATGTGATCGCTGCTGGTAACGACGATAACCCGCGTAAAGTTGTTGTCTCTCGCCCATTGGCTGACCTCGAGGGCGTTTCCTTCGGTGTCGAGCGCGTCGTGGCCGATATCCACGCAGCACTCGAACAGCGCCGGTTCCGTGGATGTCAGTTTGCGGATTTGCTCCGCCGTTGTGCTCGGATAGACGCCGGAGATCAGCAATCGGTCAGCCAGCCCCTGATCAAGAAGGTCGAGCGCCTGTTCGATGCGGTGGCTGCGCCCCGTCAGGACGACGATGCCGTCGGCTTCCGCGATGTCCGTCGGCGGCGTGACGGATGTGATTTCGCTGGAAAACCGGAAGAAGCCGCCGACCAGAACGCCGAATCCGAGCACGACGACCCATATGGCGATCACCATGAATGCGCGCAGGATGCGACGAAGCCAGCCGGGCTTTTTCGGCGCTGGCTGGTCTTCCAGTTCGGGATCCTTGTTTTCGACGTCCATGACGATGCCGCAAATGTGTAGGAGAGAATTGTACGCGCTTTGCCGCAGTGTCAATGAACAATGCCCGCTTTGGACGCCGAAGGCCGCCACAGCGCGGTTTGCGCGACGTTTCGCGGTTGTCTGGCTACAGGACGTGACCGGGGTTGGAGCGGATCAGGTCGATTTCCCGAATCGTTTTCATCACGGTGATTCGCGTGGTCAGGGCAGTGAGAAAGGCGATAATGATGACGATCGCGACGATGCCGACATAGCCGCCGGGCCCCACCGAGAAGCCGCCGAACAGGGCGTTTGTCTGGTCCGATTGCGGGGTGGCGAAATTGTTGTTCGCCCAGACGCCCGCTGACGCGAATATGATCGCCGCCGCGATGCCGCCGGCGGTCGCGCCTTTCAGAGCGATGATGAAGAAGTGACGCTGGAAGTGCGATGCGACGAAGCCGGCCTCCGCGCCGACGAAATGCAGCACTTCGACGATGTGGTGATTGCCCGACAGCGCGCCGCGGGTTGCGAAGATCACCGTCAGCACAGTCGCGGCGAAGACGAGCATCAGGATGCATATGCCGATCAGCGTCGTGGTGTTGGCCATGGCGACCAGCCGGTTCACCCATGTGCGGTGGTCGTCGAGGTAGACGTTCGGAAGGGCTTGCGTCAACGCTGTGCGCATCGCCTGAAAATCCGGCGGCGCACCCTCGTCGATGGTGACGATGACCAGCCGGGGCACGGGAAGTTCGTCCAGATCGAGTCCCTCGCCAAGCCAGGGTTCCAGGAGCCGCGAAGTCTCTTCGTCATTGACGATCGTGGCGTCCGTCGCGCCTTCGAACCCGATCGCGATCCGTCGCGCGGTCTCGAGGGCCTGCTGCATGTCGAGCCCGTCCTGCGGCTTGATCTGGATGGTGACTTCCCGCGAAATGTCGCTCTGCCAGGTGTTTGCAGTGTCCTGGACGAGGATGACCGCGCCAAGCGTGAGGCTGGCCAGAAACGACATGATCGAAATCACGAACATGAGCGAGCGACCGGCGATGTTCGCCGCCGGAACGATGGGCGCCGTCGGCCGAAGAACAATCTGCCGGGGTTGCCTCGCGCCGGTTCCGCCGGATGGAGCGCCGCCGTCAGTCATATATATCCAGTCGTCCATGCGACAGGATCATGCGGCGGGCGTCGATCTGGTCCATCAGCGACAGGTCGTGCGTGGCGATGACGACGGCCGTGCCGAGCTTGTTCAGCTCCATGAAAAGGCGCAGCAATCGGCGCGCAAGCGGCGCGTCGACATTGCCCGTCGGCTCGTCGGCGAGCAGGATTTCCGGCTGGTCGATCAGGGCGCGGGCGATCGCCGCGCGCTGCTTCTCTCCGCCGGAAAGAATGGGCGGCAAAACGTTCATCCGCTCACCAAGACCAACCCATTTGAGCAATTCGATGACATCGGTGCGGTAGGTGGATTCCTCGCGGCCCCGCACCCTGAGCGGCAAGGCGACGTTTTCATAGGTCGTCAGATGATCGAGCAGCCGGAAATCCTGGAAGACAATGCCGATGCGCCGGCGCAAGAGCGGCAGTTCCTGCGGGTCGATAGTGGCGATGTCCCGGTCGAAGATCCGGATGAAGCCGCGAGTCGGCTGCAGCGACAGGAACAGGAGCCGCAGCAGCGTTGTCTTTCCTGCGCCGGACGGCCCGGTAAGAAACTGGAACGAGCGCTGCGGAATGTCGAAGGTCAGATCGCGCAGCACTTCCGGGCCCATGCCGTAGCGCAGTCCAACGTTGTCGAAATGAATCAAGTCAGCAGCCTCCCCGTCCGGGTTGCCCTATATGCTGGTTGGTAATCGCTGCGCCGGTCGTTGTGAAAAGACAAGGGTTTCGTATTTGTTAACCGTATCGATTTACCGTCTTGCAGGGAAGGAATCGACATCGGATAGCCTTCCGGGAACGGGATTGCCTGACAAGCTAATGCAATACAGCCACGGCGCCGGTCAATACGATCGCAGCTTTAATGTGGAAAATTCCGGTTCGACCGCCCGCCAACGTGGTCGCCATAGACCGTTCGCCAATCGCGCTGCGGCGGAATCGGCCGTATCGGATGTGATCGACGCCGAATTCGTGCACATAGACGACAATGGGTCTGTGGTGGAAGTCTTTGGCGCGGACGCTGTGAGACCGGTTTCGCCGGGCGATTTTTTCGAAAGACGCGCACATTGCGCCGGTCAAGGCGCCGGTCAAGCCGCAGACGCCGCCGCGCCGGCCGGTTTACCGACGCTTTTCGGCCGGCTCGACCGGATGAGTCCGGTGGGATTTGGCGCACTGGTGGGGCTCGCATCGCTTTGCGTCTTCTGGTTCTTCGGCGGATACGCGCTATTGCAGTAAGCCTTTATTAACCCTGTCTATCGCGGCTTGCAGCCGAATGTTGGGAAAGACGGCGGCGAAACGGTTTCAAATCCCGGGCAATTCATGTAGCTAGCAGCTTCGTCAAACTGTTACGGGGCTCCACGCATGCCGGTCGTACGCGGAAAGAACATCGACATTTTGTACAGCGCGGAAGCAATTCACGCGCGCAATCTCCAGCTGGCGCAGGAAATTGCGACGGCTCCGAAGAACGATCTCCTGGTGATTTCGATCCTCAAGGGCTCTTTCATCTTCGCCGCCGATCTGCTGCGCGCCCTGCACGAAGTCGGTCTTGCCCCGGAAGTCGAGTTCATTACGCTTTCGAGCTACGGCAAGGGAACGACCAGCCGCGGCGTCAAGATCATCAAGGACATCGACAGCGACGTTAAGGATCGTTCGATCCTGCTGATCGACGATATCCTGGAATCCGGAAACACGTTGCGTTTTGCGCGCGACCTGATGTTCGAGCGCGGCGCCAGCGATGTTTCGATCGCCGTTCTGCTCGACAAGCGGTCGCGTCGCCAGGGCGAACTCGACGCTGACCATGTCGGCTTCGAATGCCCGGATTATTTCGTCGTCGGCTACGGCATGGACGTCGCCTACGCGTTCCGGGAACTGCCCTTCGTCGGCGTGGTGACGGGCGACGCCTGAGCGCCTTTGGGCGGCCGCCAACCAAACGTTAATCATGTTGATCGATAGGCCTCGCGAAAAGCCGCCTGCGCGGGGCTGAAACCGACTTCGTTTACCCGCCGACAAGATTTGGATGTTTTGCTGTTTCACACAAGAGGCAACAGGAAGCCCGTTTGGCGACGACGGCTCCAAAGACAATCAGGTAGGTATGGCATGGCAAGAATTCTGATCGCGGAAGACGAGGACGCGCTTCGGCGCTTCGTGAGTCGTGCGCTGCAGATGGACGGACATGAGGTGGTGGAAGTCGCGGACGGCGCAGAAGGCCTGCACTGCCTGCGCGACGGCGAACGCTACGACCTTTTGCTGTCTGATATTCGTATGCCGGAACTGGACGGCATTGCGCTGGCCCATACTGCGGCGATCGAGTTTCCGGCGACGAAGATCCTGCTGATGACGGGCTTCGCCGAACAGCGCGAACGCGCCGACAATCTGGCGCGGATTGTCGTGGACGTCGTGCCGAAACCGTTCAGCCTTCCCGATATTCGTTACGCGGTGGCCGAAGCGCTGTCGCACTGACGCCAGTTCGGCCAGCGGCCGAAACGCTGCCCGCCCGGTCGCCGGAGGCGACCTGTCCCCATTGCAGGTCGGGCCTGCAATGGGGTCGCAGCCTTGGGCGCTGATCAGTTGTTGTTGTCCAGAAGCCGCTCCAGATAGAAGCGCTCCATTTCGGGCCGGAAGGCGTCGCCGAGCCGGTCGCGAATGGCTTCCAGGATCCGGCGGGCGCGCTGGATATCGGCTTCCTCCGGAATCTTGACGTTTTCTCCGAAATCCGGGCCGGTGTTGGCTTGCGGCCTGCCGAGCGGATCGCGGCCCTGCCGATTGGGCGAAGCCTGGCCGTTCATCGGACCCGGGTTCTGGCCCATGGCCTGACGCATCTGGTTCATCATGTCCTGGGCGCCGCGGCGCAGCGCCTGCAGGGCGCGGCCCTGTTCGTCGACGGCGGTCCCGCCTTCGCCTTCACCCAGCGCTTCGCCAGCCTCGCCCATGGCTTCGCCGGCCTCATCGAAGCCTTCGCCGGGCTGAATGCCGAATTCTTCCAGCGCCTGCTGCAATTCGCCAAGCTGCTGCTGCAGCGCGTCCTGCTGTTCCTGCAACTGACGCAGCGCCTCGCGGAGCTGCTCCTCGGTCATGTCGCCCATTTCGCCTTGCTGCTGCTGACCGTTCTCGCCCTGCTGCTGTTGCTGCTGGCCTTCATTGCCGAAAAGCTGCTGTTGCCGGCGCTGCCTCAGCGCCTGTTCGAGATCGAAGGTCTCTTCCATCAATTGCTGCTGGCGCTGCATCAGTTCGCCGAGTTCGTCCATCCGCTGGCGCATGGGATTGTCGCCCTGGGCCTGCTGATGCTGGCCTGTCTGCAGATTGTTCATCATGCGCTGCAGTTCCGACAGCAATTGCTGCGCCTGATCGCGCGCGCCGGATTGCGCCAGATTCTCGATCTGGTCGAGCAGGCGGTCGATGTCCTGTTGGCGCAGAATGTTCTGCATGGATTGCGGCGGCATTTGCTGGGCCATCTCGGGGTTCTGCTGCATGGCCTGCGCCAGCGCCTCGAGGAATTCCTGCATGGCTTCGCGCAACTCGTCCATCAACGCCTGAATGGTTTCGTCGTCCGCGCCGTTTTCAAGCGCCTCGGAGAGGGCGCGCTGGGCGTCGCGCAGACGCCGTTCGGCGAAGGAGAGGTCGCCGTCCTCGATGCCGATGGCGATGTCCCACATGTAGTCCGCCGCGTCGCGCAGCATGTCGTCGTCGAAGGCTTGGCGCATGCGGGCGCGCGCCGACTTGATGAGAAGGTAATGCGTCGTGTTGTCGATGGTTTCTTCCGCCGCCATGGTCAGGGCGTCGTTGAACTCCACCGCCCGGTCGAGATCGTTTGTGTCGAGACTGAGGATCTGGCGCTGCTCGGCGACGGAACCGGCGAGCAGATTGTAGAAGGTCCTGGCCGGCAGGATCGTTTCGACCGTCTCGCTACGTCCCTCCTGGCCGGTTGCGTCGGTTGCGACGAGCGTGATCTTCACGGCTTTGCCGGCCATCGGATGTTCCGTCAGGTCACGGCTTTCGCGACCCTTGCGGGACCGGGCATTGCGTTTCGGCACCGTCAATTCGTATTCCGGCAGGTCGTAGAGTGGATTGGCGTCGTCGGCGGAGGGCTCGACGGGCAGGATTTCGGCGCGGGCGGATTCGAGGCCGTAATCGTCGCTGGCGGAAAAGGCAATCTCCAGCGCGCCGTTGGCGGCGGCCGCTGGATCCGCCTCGAAGGCGATGACCGGCGCTTCGTCGGCCAGCAGGTCAAAGGTCCAGCCATGGATAGGCGCTTCGGCCTGGCGTATCTCGAGCCGGCCGCTGTCTGGAATCGGAAAACGATAATTGCGCGCCGCCGCCGTGGCGACGCCGTCCTCGTTTTCTTCCTCCCCGATTGTTTCCTCATTGTAGGCGACTGCCTCCGAGCCCTGGCCGCCGACGATGCGCACAAGCACCTCGCTGCCTTCGGGAACGGTGATGATGTCTGGCAGGCCGATTTCGCCGCCAGTGAGAAACAGCGGCGCCTTGCCGGTGTAGGCCGGGGGCGTCACCCAGGCGTCAATGCGGATACCGGCGAGATTTTCTGTTCGGGCGTGGCTCGTAAAGGCGTCTCCAAGCCGGCCGGAATGGTTCGACCAGGAATAGCCAAAGGCGGCGACGAGCAGCAACGCGACGAGCGCCCGAACGCCCCATGGGTCAGCGCGGGGCGTATCGGGCTTCGGCGCATGCACATGCACATCGTCGAGCCTGTCATACATGCGCTGCTTGTGGGTTTGCCAAAGCACCCGCGCAAACTCGGAGTCGTTTTCCAGCCGGTCCGACTGGACGGCGATCGCCTGGTGGGCGATACGGTTGTCTTTCTCGAGGCGCCTTGTGGCCTCCTGTGCGTCGGGCCAGCGCAGACGACGAAGCGGAACGAGGCTTGCCAGGAACGCCGCCAGCATAGCGGCCAGCGAGGCGATGCGCGCCCAGTCGGGCACGGCGCGAAAATAACCGATCCAGGACAGTATCGCGAAGAGGGCGAGAACGCCGAAAGCAGGCAGCAACCTGGGCCACAGCCGCTCAAGAAAAATCACGACGCGCGTAAACTGACGGCTGACGGAAATTCGCGCCAACCGGCTGACTTTGGAGGCTGCTTCGTTCGAAGCTTCGTTCTGGTTCATCGCCACAGTCCCTCTGCGCCATAAAGAATAGCACTCTTTTGGGCGATGGCGAGGCCGGCAACGAAATTGTGACCTACCGCAACGCTTTATTCCGTGGTTATTTCAGCCAGTCGGGAATGGAATCGAGGCCGATCAGATCCTCATAGGTCGGGCGCGGGCGAACGACGTGATAGCTGTCGCCCCTGACCAGAACCTCCGGCGCGAGCAGGCGGGTGTTGTAGGTGGAGGACTGGACCGCGCCGTAGGCGCCAGCCGTTCCAACCGCGATCAGGTCGCCCTGCTTCAGCTCCGGCAGAGACCGCTCGCGGGCGAGAAAGTCGCCGCTTTCGCAGACCGGGCCGACGACGTCGACGACGATATGCGGCGTATCCGCCGGCGGCAGGACCACCGGCCGGATGTCGTGCCATGCGTCGTAGAGGGTCGGCCGGATGAGATCGTTCATGGCCGCGTCGACAATTGCGAAATTGCGAGCGTCGCCGTGCTTCATGTAAAGCACCTCGGCGACCAGAATTCCGGCGTTTCCGGCGATCATGCGGCCGGGTTCGAAGATAACCTGGCAGTCGAGCTGGCGCACCTGTTCCAGCACGACGTCGGCATAGGCGCGCGGATCGGGCGGCGGTTCGTTGTCTGACCGATAGGGGATGCCGAGCCCGCCGCCGACGTCGACGTGCCGGATGGCGTGGCCCGCCGCGCGCAGCTTGCCCACGATCTCCTTCAGAAGCAGGAAGGCGTCGCCATAGGGCTTCAGATCTGTGATCTGGCTGCCGATATGCATGTCGATGCCGGTGATCTCGACGCCGGGCATGGCGGCGGCGCGCGCATAGACAGCTTCGGCGTGTTCGAGGGAAATGCCGAACTTGTTTTCCTTCTTGCCGGTCGAGATCTTGGCGTGGGTGCGGGCGTCGACATCCGGGTTGATTCGAAAGGAGACCGGCGCGCGCTTGCCGAGCGCCTGGGCGCGCGCGTTGATCATGTCGAGTTCGGGTTCGGACTCTACGTTGAAGCAGAGAATGCCGACTTCAAGGCCGAAATCGATTTCGGCCGCCGTCTTGCCGACGCCGGAAAAGACGATCTTCGACGGCTCAATGCCGGCGGCAAGCGCGCGACGCAACTCACCTTCCGACACGACGTCGGCGCCTGCGCCCATTTGCGCCAGGGTCATCAGGACGGCCTGGTTGGAGTTGGCCTTCATGGCGTAGCAGACAAGCGCGTCGATATCCGAAAAGGCCTCGGCGAAGACACGATAGTGGCGCGTCAGCGTCGCAGTCGAATAGCAATAGAAAGGGGTGCCGACCGCGCGCGCAATGTCGGGAATGCTGACGCCCTCGGCATGCAGGACGCCGTCTCGATACTCGAAATGATTCACGGTTTTCGGCCTACTGGATCAGCGGATCGAGAATGAACGGTTTGTCGGGGTTTCCGCGTTTGCGCTTGCCTTCTTCGCCTTCCCCTTGCGGGCCGGCGCTTGCCGATTGCGGACCGCCGGGGCCTGCAGACTGATCAGCGGTTCCGCCTTTGGCGTCGTCGGCGGCGCGTTCGCGCGGCAGCTGCCTCGGATTGGGATCAGGCAGTCTCAGCTCGTTCTTTCGACCGCATCCTGCGGCGATCAACGCAATCATGGACAGGACGGCGGCCATCTTCAAATAGGTTACAGCGGTCTTCATACGTTCGCACCTGCCCGATATGCAGTCATTCGAAATAAACCCAGAGATCTTGTAGCGAAGTTCGCGGCGATTGTGCACCCTGCATTTTGCCTAATTACAGATGCTTGCGCCACCAGGTGATTTGCCGGCGCACTTCATCAGGCGCGGCGCCGCCGAAACTGGTGCGGCTTGCGACGGAGGCTTCGACGCTCAGCACCGAATAGACGTCGTCGGTGATGGCGTCGTTGATGGACTGCAGGTCGGCGAGTTCGAGCCCGGACAGGTCGCATCCCTTCTCTTCCGCCAGCGCCACCGCCTGCCCTGTGACATGGTGGGCCTCGCGGAAGGGCAGGCCTGCCACGCGGACCAGCCAGTCGGCGAGATCGGTGGCGGTGGAATAACCGGCGCCTGCGGCGTGGCGCATGGCGTCCGGCAGCACCTGCAGGTCGCGGATCATGCCGGTCATGGCGGCGATTGCGAGTTCAAGCGTGGCGGCGGCGTCAAAGACCTGCTCCTTGTCCTCCTGCATGTCCTTGGAGTAGGCGAGCGGCAGGCCCTTCATGACAGTGAGAAGCGCAATGAGAGCGCCGTTGATACGGCCGGTCTTGGCGCGCACGAGTTCGGCGGCGTCGGGATTCTTCTTCTGCGGCATGATGGACGAGCCTGTCGAAAAGGCGTCCGACAGCCGGACGAAACCGAATTGCGGCGTCGACCAGATGACGATCTCTTCCGCCAGCCGCGAAAGATGCGTGCCGCAAATCGCCGCAGCCGACAGGAACTCCAGGGCGAAATCGCGGTCCGACACGGTGTCGATGGAGTTGCGGGTCGGGCCGGAAAAGCCGAGCGCCCTGGCCGTCTGGTGGCGATCGATCGGAAAGCCCGTGCCGGCCAGCGCGGCGGCGCCGAGCGGGCATTCGTCCAGCCGGGCAAGCGCGTCGCGCATGCGCGAGCGGTCGCGGGAAAACATTTCGACATAGGCCATGCAATGGTGGCCAAACGTCACCGGCTGCGCCGTCTGGAGGTGCGTGAAGCCGGGCATGACGGTGTCGGCGTGCTCTTCGGCCTTGTCGAGGAAGGCCGCCATCAGCGCGCCGAGCGCCGCCACCGATTTCTCCAGTTCCGCGCGCACCCACATGCGGAAATCGACGGCGACCTGATCGTTGCGCGAGCGCGCGGTGTGCAGCCGGCCTGCCGCAGGGCCGACAAGGTCGGCGAGACGCGACTCGATGTTCATGTGAATGTCTTCGAGCTGTCGCGAAAATGTGAAGGTTCCGGCATTGATTTCGGACAGTATTGTGTTCAAACCGGCGACAATCCGGTCGCGGTCGTCGCCGGAGACGATGCCGGTGTCGGCCAGCATGGCGACATGGGCGAGCGAGCCTTCGATATCCTGCGCCGACAGCTTGCGGTCGAAATCGATGGATGCATTGATTTCTTCCATGATGGCGTCGGGGCCGGAGGCGAAACGCCCGCCCCACATCTGGTTGGAGGTTTTACCGGTCATGAATGAAGATACTCCGGAGAAGACGTCGATGGCGGCTCTAAAACACAGCAAGCGGTTCCCGGTCAGGACAATCGGCCTCGCCGTTGTCCTGGTAGTGCTCGCCGGCGCTGTTGCGGTATACGTGAACCAGGCGCCTTCTGGCAACACGCCAGATCAGGCGGCGGTAGCGGTTTCCGATTGTTCTGCGGCTGGCGACCTTGGCCGCAGGATAGCGCCGCTTGCCGTGGGCGACATCGCGGCGATGGGCGTCGTGGACGCGCCCCAGTCGGTTTCCGGGCTGGCCTTCGACGGACCGGACGGAACGCCGATGACGCTGGGCGATCTTGCCGGCAAGACGCTGCTGGTCAATCTCTGGGCGACCTGGTGCGTGCCCTGCCGAGAGGAGATGCCGACGCTCGACAGCCTGCAGGCCGAACTGGGCGGCGAGGACTTCGAGGTCGTGGCGATCAATATCGATACCGGCGGAGACGAAAAACCGAAGACTTTTCTCGACGGGATCGGGATCCAGGATCTGGCGTTCTATCGCGACAATTCAATGGACGTCTTCAACGAGTTGAAGAAACAGGGCCACGCGGTGGGTTTGCCTGCGACGCTGCTGATCGACGAGAACGGCTGTCCCGTCTCTCGCATGTTCGGCCCCGCCAACTGGTCCGGCGAAGACGCGAAGGCCTATCTTCGGGCGGCCATGGGGCCGAAGGGCGAGGTTTAGGGGGTAAAATCAGGAGCCGTCGTCGCTATCGTCGAGCCGCAGTCCGGTCTTCTCCTCGACATAG
This sequence comes from Flavimaribacter sediminis, assembly GCF_019492055.1. Taxonomy (GTDB): domain Bacteria; phylum Pseudomonadota; class Alphaproteobacteria; order Rhizobiales; family Rhizobiaceae; genus Flavimaribacter; species Flavimaribacter sediminis. The sequence goes on from NZ_JAICBX010000009.1 coordinate 34,973, forward strand.
CGCACGAAAGCGGTGACGGGCGCGCCCGGTCCGAGCTTCTCATCCGCGTCTTCCCACATGGCGCGTCCTGCTTCGAGAAACGGCAGGTCGAGACCCAGTTCGCGGCCGAGGCGCGTTGCGATCTCGACATCCTTGTGCATGAGCGAGAGCTTGAAGCCGTCCTCGAATTTTCGGTTCAGCACATCCTGATGCAGACGCTCGGTTGTCCAGAAACTCTGGCCGGTGGACACGTTGAGGACATCCGCCATGGCGGATGGATCCAGACCGTAGGCCTTGCCGATCAACATTGCCTCCGTCGTTCCGATGACGGTCATGGCGGTGATGATGTTGTTGATGGTCTTCATCGCATGACCTGCGCCCAGCGGACCGACATGGTGGGTCGCCTTGCCCATAACGTCGAGGAGCGGCCTCGCCCGGGCGACATCGGCGTCCGATCCGCCGACCATGAAGACAAGCGTGGCGCTTTCCGCCCCCCAACTGGCGCCGGAAACAGGCGCGTCGACCATCGATACGCCTTTGTCCGCCAGCCGCTGCGCTGTTTCGCGGGTCAGCCACGGTTCGGCGGAACTCGTGTCGACGAAAAGCGAACCCGCCTTGCAGACGGTCAGGATTTCATCGACCACCGACGCCACCACGCCGCCATGCGGCAGCATGGTGATGATGATATCGGCGTCGCGCGCGGCGTCCACCGCCGACGATTTCCGATCCACGTCCTTTCCCACATTGGGGTCCGGGTCGTAACCGACCACATTGTAACCCGCGGTGGCGAGATTTCGGGCCATGGCGCCGCCCATGACGCCGAGCCCGATGAAACAGATCTGCATTGTTGCTCCCTCCAATCGCCGAATCAGTTCGGACGCGCCCCCTGCGACCAGACTGAAAGCGGGTGTTCGAGGCCCCGGATCGCCTGATCCGGATGCAGCTCGAGCGCATCGAATTCACCGCCGTCGCCATGCCCGTTGCGTTCGGATTTCGCCTTGCAAACGAGATCGTCGCTGACGACGAGACTGCACTGGAGATTGCGCGTCAGCGCCTCCAGCCGGCTTGCTGCGTTGACCGTTGTGCCGATGACGGCGAATTCCAGACGATTGGCGCCGATGTCGCCAAGCACGACCGGACCGTAGTGCAGACCGAAGCCGGCCCTGATTTCCGGCAGTCCGTGAGCGCTGCGAAGGCGGTTGAATTCCTCCAGGCTCTTCATCATCGCCTGGGCGCAGCAGAGCGCGTTGTAGGCGTCTTCGTCGCCGGCGACCGGCGTGCCGAATGTCGCCATCAGCCCGTCGCCGAGATATTTGTCGAGTGTGCCGCCAAACCGGAAGACCTCGCGCTCCATCCGTCCGTGGAATTCGCGCAGCATGCGGATCACCTCTTCCGGCTCCTGCCCGTCGGAGAGTTTGGTGAAGCCGACGATGTCGACGAAAAGCACCGCCACATTCTGGGTGCGGACCTGTTTCAGCGGATCGTCATTCTGCGACAGTTCCTCGACGACATTGGGAGAGAAGTATCGGGCGAGATTCGTGCGCTCCCGCTCGACCGCCGCGTGGCTGCGCAACAGGTCTCCGGCGCGCCTCACCGCCAGGGCGAGCGTGCCGGCCACGAGCAGGAAGGCGACGAGTTCCTGGAAGCGCAGGCCGAAGTCGATGGCGTTGGGATCGAGCATATGCGCAAGCTGGAGGTCCGGAGCGAACAGGGCGTAGATCGCCTCACTCCACCCCGGGTGCGCATTGGGAAAGAAGTAGATGTAGGCGATGCCCAGAATCCAGAGCCCTGTCGTCCAGGAGGCGAAGGCGAAGAACGTCCGCCAGGAATAGTGCAGCGTGCCTGCCGCAAGGAGTACGAAGAAGAAGATAAAAGCGTTGAAACGGTATTGCATCGCATTCGGCCAGTCGAAACTGTCGAATGGATTCGGGACGACCGTTATCATCGTCATAAGCACAAGGTCGCAGAGAAGCAGGAACAGTTCCGCCCGCGACTGGCCCACGGTGCCGACCTTGAGTTGCGCCCAGCCGATGAGCGTAAAGAGGACGAGGTACATATGATAGTAGAGAACCGCCCAATGCGGGTTCACGATCGGCAGCATGACGGCGATGATCGCCATCGCAATCCATCGCGCCTGCACGGCGAGCAGCAGACCTGATTGCTTTGCCCTGACCAGGGCGGCGTCGGCATAGGCTTCTGCTTCGCGTTTCGACTCTGCGAATGTGTCCTGCGTAAACTGGGTTAGCGGGACGCCAGGCGGTTCGGCGAATGCGGTCACGATCTCTGCCCTCCATCGTGGATTGCGCGGGTAACATATGGGTTGGCGACTGACCAATACCAGATTGCATGGATGCAATCTTCAGATCAATTTTTCGTAGATCGCCTGGTTCTCATCGTCGAAGCAGACAAAATTCAGCGTCTCTAGCCGGTCGCCAAACGGAAAGGACCTGACGGCGGCGATGGCGATTTCGGCGGCCTCGCGTTTCGGGAAACGATAGACGCCTGTGCTGATGTTGGGAAATGAGATGCTGCGGATATCGCGCTCGGTCGCAATATCGAGACAGCATCGATAGCAGCTCTCAAGCAGTTCCGCTTCGCCATGGCCGCCGCCGTTCCAGATCGGGCCGACTGTGTGGATGACGTAGTTCGCCGGAAGATCGCCGGCCGTCGTGATGACCGCGTCGCCGGGCGCGCAAGGCCCTTGTCTGCGGACAATTTCCTTGCAGGCTTCGAGAATGGACGGACCGCCGCTGCGGTGGATTGCGCCATCGACGCCACCGCCGCCCATCAGCGAGGAATTGGCGGCGTTGACGATCGCGTCGGCGGGGACAGTCGTTATGTCGGCCTTCAGAAGATTGATTTGCATGGCGCAGACGTCATCCCGGGTATTTCGCGAGCGCAGACTTCATCATCCGCTGGAGATCGCCCGGAGAGTCCGTATCCAGTAGATGAGGGTAGTCGTTGTAGCGTCCTGTGAGGCCGGAAACGAGCCGACCCCGCGGCGACAGAACCATTGTTCGCGGGATATAGACGCCATAGGCGCCGTATCGCGCATTGATATCCGCCTCGGTGTCCCGGTCGACGAGCACCATGACCATCGATCTCGACAACTTGACGACCGACCGGTTGTAGAACTGACGACGGTATCGTCTGCAATGGGGGCACCAGGTCGTGTGGAAGACGACCAGTATGGGCCTGTTCGTGCTGCGGGCCTCCGCCAGGCCGTCATCGAATGTTTTCCAGTCGATATTCGCGCCGTTCCAGCGATTGGCGATTTTGGGCGCGTCGGCATAGGCGCCGGTCGCCGCCCAGACAAACACGATCGCTGCAAGAAATATTCTGGTCATGAAACGCGTTCCCCACATTCTGAAAGCCAATTTGTCACAACTTCCGGCTTCATGCGCGCCGGCGGCGCACTCTCACCGGCGCCAGAAGGCTGGCATAAAAAGCGCAAAGACGCACATGATTTCCAGCCGGCCGATGATCATTTCGCCAGCCAGCATCCATTTGGCGAGATCCGGCAGATCGGCGAAATTCCCGGCCGGACCTATAACGCCGCCGATGCCCGGACCCACATTGGCGAGCGCGGTGGCGGAGGCGCTTGTCGCGGTGGCGAAATCCATGCCCATCAGAGAATAGGCCAGGGCGCAAAAGATGAATGTGATTGCGTAGAGAAAGGAAAAGATCATGACGGACGTCGAGACTTCATCCTCGATGCGACGCTGGCCGTAACGCGCGATGACGATCCAGTTCGGCCGCACAAGCCGGCTCAGTGTCGCGTTGACGACCTGATGGAGGATGACGAAGCGGAACTGCTTGAAACCGCCGGCTGTCGATCCGGCGCATCCGCCGACAAAGGTGATGATGAAAAAGACGCCGACGGCGGCCGGTCCCCACAACAGATAGTCTTCCGATGCGAACCCTGTCGTCGTCACCACGGAAACGACGTTGAAAAGCACCGGCGCGAGGTCATGTATGTCCGCCTCCGCATGGAATCCGGCGCGATACAGGACAATCGCCAGCGTGGTAAGGGCTATGACGCCGACATAGTAGCGGATCTGGACATCGTCCTGCCAGGACCCGGTCGAGAGCCTGATGAGAAAGAGAAACGGAACGCCGCCGATGAACATGAAGATCGTGGAGGCAATCAACATTCCGTTTGTAGCGAAGTGGCCCATGGACTCGTCCGAGGTCGAGAAGCCGCCGGTCGACACCGTCGTCATGGCGTGATTGAACGCCTCGAAGCTGGACATGCCGAGAAAGCGGTAGGCGATCGTGCAGGTAAGCGTCAGCGCAACATAGATGAGCAGGATCCGCTCGGCGTATTGCTCGGTTTTCGGAAACGGCTTGTCGGCGGTGTCGGAGGATTCCAGAGAAAACATCTGCTGACCGCCGCTTCGCATGAAAGGCAGCATGGAAATGCCGAGAACGACGATGCCGAGGCCGCCGATCCACTGGTTGATCGAACGCCAGAGAAGAATGCCGGGCGGCATCTCGTCCAGTCCCGTCAGAATTGTCGATCCGGTGGTTGTAAGACCCGACGCGGCTTCAAAGAAGGCGTCGGTAAAACTCAGATCGAGGCCCGACAGGAAAAAGGGAATGGCGGAGGCGGTGCTGAACAGGACCCACACGAGCGTCACGAACACGAACACGGAACGCCGCGATATGTGCGGCGTCTGGCGTCGGGCTGCGAAGAAGACAAGGCTGCTGAGAAAAACAACGGCGAGCGATGAGGCGAGAAACACCCGCCAGTCGGGATTGCCGACGGCGAAATCCACCACGCACGGAACGAGCATCGACGCGCCCAGAATGCCGAGAAGCACAGAGAGGGTCTGGATCATTCAGTCCTCCCTCCCATACGTGTTCCCGGTCATTTCTGGCGCTTCAAAGCCTCCGCGAGCGCTTGGTCAGCGGGTTGGAACGGGGGTTTCTCCCCGGTAGTCATAAAAGCCGCGCCCGGTCTTCTGACCGAGCCAGCCGGCCTCGACATACTTCACCAGTAGCGGACAGGGCCGGTATTTCGAATCGGCGAGGCCGTCATAGAGCACCTGCATGATGGACAGGCAGGTGTCGAGGCCAATGAAATCGGCGAGCTGCAGCGGGCCCATGGGATGGTTGGCGCCCAGCCGCATGGCCGTGTCGATGGCCTCGACGCTGCCGACGCCTTCATACAGCGTATAGATCGCCTCGTTGATCATCGGCAGCAGGATGCGATTGACGATGAAGGCCGGGAAATCCTCGGCCACGGTCACGGTCTTGTCGAGCGAGCCGACGAAATTGCGCGACGCCTCGAAGGTGACGTCTTCGGTGGCGATGCCGCGCACCAGTTCGACCAGCTTCATGATCGGAACCGGATTCATGAAATGAATGCCGATGAAGCGTTCCGGCCGATCCGTGGAGGACGCCAGCCGCGTGATGGAAAGCGATGACGTGTTTGTCGCCAGGATCGCTTCCGGATTGAGGATAGGGCACAGATTGGCGAAGATCTTGCGCTTGACCGTCTCGTCTTCGGTGGCGGCCTCGATCACAAGGTCCAGCGATGCGAGGTCGGCGACCGCAGGGGCGGCATGGATGCGCGAAAGCGCGGATTCGCGTTCCTTGTCTTCCATTTTTCCGGACGACACCTGACGCGCCATGTTGCCGTTGATGGTGGCCAGGCCGTCCTTGATGCGGTCTTCCGAAATGTCGTGAAGCCTGACGTCATATCCGGCGACGGCGCAGACATGGGCGATCCCGCTGCCCATTTGGCCCGCCCCGATGATCCCGACCGTTTTAATTGCGTTGCCCATGGCTGTTTTCCGTGAATATCAAGCGAAACAAAAATAAATGGCCGGGAAGACAACGTCCAGCCCGGCCAAGGAATTATTCCAGATTGTTGGTCGGCGTCAAAGCGCCTTTTCCAGTTCGGGCAAGGCCTCGAAAAGGTCTGCGACGAGGCCGTAGTCGGCGACCTGGAAGATCGGCGCCTCGTCGTCCTTGTTGATGGCGACGATGACCTTGGAGTCCTTCATGCCGGCCAGATGCTGGATCGCGCCGGAGATGCCGCAGGCGATGTAGAGGTCGGGCGCGACCACCTTGCCCGTCTGGCCTACCTGCCAGTCGTTCGGAGCGTAGCCGGCGTCGACAGCCGCGCGGGACGCGCCGACGGCGGCGCCCAGCTTGTCGGCGACCGGAAGGATGACTTCCTGGAACTTCTCCGAGGAGCCGAGAGCCCGGCCGCCGGAGATGATGATCTTCGCCGAGGTCAGTTCCGGACGGTCGCTTTCGGACAGCTTCGCTTCGATAAAAGTCGACAGACCCGGGTTCGCGGCAGCATCGACGCTCTCGACGGAAGCCGAGCCGCCTTCGCCGGCGGCCTGGAAGCCGGCCGTGCGCACCGTGATCACCTTCTTCGCATCGGAAGACTGCACCGTCTGGATGGCGTTGCCCGCATAGATCGGACGCTTGAAGGTGTCGGCGCTCACAACGTCGGTGATGTCGGAGATCTGCATCACGTCGAGCAGGGCGGCGACGCGCGGCATGATGTTCTTGCCGCTCGTCGTGGCCGCCGCCATGATCGTATCGTAGTCGCCCGCCAGCGAAACGATGAGCGCAGCCGTCGGTTCGGCAAGGCCATTTTCCAGTTCGTCGGCCTCGGCGAGCAGCACCTTTGTCACGCCATCGAGTTTTGCAGCATCGTCAGCAACGCCTTTGGCGCCCTTGCCGGCGACCAGCACATGGATGTCGCCGCCGATTTCCTTTGCCGCCGACAGCGCTTTCGCGGTCTGGTCAGACAGGGCCGCATTGTCGTGATCTGCAAGAAGAAGTGTTGTCATTGTCATGGTTCCTTTCTTACAGCACGCCGGCTTCGTTTTTCAGCTTGTCGACCAGTTCGGCGACGCTTTCCACCGTCACGCCGGCCTTGCGGCCCTCCGGCTCCTTCGTCTCGACAACCTTGAGACGCGGAGCGGTGTCGACGCCGTAGTCGGCGACCGTCTTCTTGTCGAGCGGCTTCTTCTTCGCCTTCATGATGTTGGGAAGCGAGGCGTAGCGCGGCTCGTTGAGACGCAGGTCCGTCGTCACAACGGCCGGCAGCTTGATCTCGACCGTCTGCAGACCGCCGTCGACCTCGCGCGTGACGCTGGCGACGCCGTCGCCGATCTCGACTTCCGAGGCGAAGGTGCCCTGGCTCCAGCCAAGCAGCGCCGACAGCATCTGGCCGGTCTGATTGGCGTCGTCGTCGATCGCCTGCTTGCCGACGATCACGAGATCGGGCTTTTCTTCCTCGGCAATGCTCTTCAGGATCTTGGCGACCGCCAGCGGCTCGACCAGATCGTCCGTCTGCACCAGGATACCGCGGTCCGCGCCCATGGCGAGCGCCGTGCGGATAGTTTCCTCGGCCTTCGCAGGCCCGATCGATACGGCGACGATTTCCTCGGCCTTGCCGGCTTCCTTGAGGCGTATCGCCTCTTCGACGGAAATCTCGTCGAACGGGTTCATCGACATCTTCACATTCGCGAGCTCGACGCCGGAGCCATCCGATTTTACCCGGATCTTCACGTTGTAGTCTACAACCCGCTTCACGGGCACGAGGATCTTCATGCGTTTCCCTTTCCCATAGCTCGCCGAGACACATTTTCGGCGCGATATGCCTTATCTGCCCCTTCTTCCTGTTTCTGACCGAAAGACGACATTATCGTACAAGATTCGGCCAGATATGCAGGAAACGGGCATTTCGGTGCGTTTATCGTGCGGGTCACATATCGGCAAGCGACCGTTTCCGTCAATCGGTTTGGACCGGATTTGGCTATTTTGCCGCTACCCGCGACCCCAGCGCGGTTGATCCTTCGGCTTGTCCTCCTCGACGACGACGGCGCGCGGCGTTTCGATGCGCCGGTCGAACAGCGGGACGGCGCGGCGCCTGAACAGGAAGACAAGAACCGCGCCGGCGGCCAGTCCGCCGATATGCGCGCCCCAGGACACGTTGCCCCTGCTGTCGCCGAACAGCATCACGACCTGCAGAATGATCCAGATCCCGAGCGGTATCCAGGCCGGCAGGGGCAGGGGAATACGCCCGAAAGCGAGAACCCACAGCCGCACTTTCGGATGCAGAACGAGATAGGCGGCGACGACGCCGGCGATCGCTCCGGACGCGCCGATGAGCGGCGCCTGGGATTCCGGCACGACATAGCCATGCAACACGGCGCCGGCGATTGCGCAGATACAGTAGAAAGCGAGGAAGCGGATATGGCCCATCGCGTCTTCGACGTTGTCTCCGAAGACCCAGAGGAAGAGCATATTGCCGGCAAGATGAAGGAAATCGCCATGCAGGAAGGCGTAGGTGAGATAGGTCGCGCCTTCTGGAACGAGGACGAGGTCCGGCGTCAGATCGGCGTAGCCGTTGGCGACCGCCGGTATATATCCGAGGCCGAGAATGGCGGCGGCGGTGAAATCGCTGCCAGCGCCGGCGCCCGCCGTCACCATCCAGATCGCACAATTCGCGATGATCAGGGTCAGCGTGACGTACTGCATCCTGATATATTTCAGGCCGTTGCGGTCATGCAGCGGGATAAACATGGCCGCCCTATCTGTGCTTGCCGGGAACCCACAGCACGTCGCCGCGGCCGTCGTCATTGGCGCATCGCGCGGCGACGAAGAGAAGGTCGGAGGCCCGGTTGACGTATTTTATGGCGGCCGGCGAGACGATTTCGCCGTCCTTCGCGGCAAGCGCGACCATCAGCCTCTCGGCCCGGCGGATCACGGTGCGCGCAAGGTGCAGGGCGGCGGAGGCCGGAGATCCGCCAGGCAAAACGAACGATTTCAGCGGCTCCAGCCGGGCGTTCAACGCGTCAATGTCGGCCTCTATGCGCTCGACCTGATGGTCGGTCACGCGCAGTGGCTCATAGTCGAGCTTCCTGCCGGTGTCCGGCGTCGCGAGATCGGCGCCCAGATCGAACAGGTCGTTCTGCATGCGGGCGAGAATGGCGTCGATCTCCGGCAACTGGCCGGTATGCAGTCTCGCCATGCCTATGCAACTGTTGCCCTCGTCGACGGACCCGTAGGCCTCGACGCGCAGATCGTATTTCGGACGGCGCGCGCCGTCGCCGAGGCCGGTTGTGCCGTCATCGCCGGTCCTTGTGTAGATTTTGTTGAGTTTGACCACTTGCGCCTACCGTCCCTATCCGTTTTTCCCGGAGTTCCAGGCGCCGTCGCTGACGCGTCAGCGACCGCCGCCGGTTATCCAGAGAAAGGCGACAATAAGAACGACCGCGACGAACTGCAATATGATGCGCATCTGCATCAGCTTGTTGGAGAAATTTCCGTCGCCGCCGCGCATCATGTTGATCAGGCCGCGAACGAGAACAAGGACCACCGCTCCCATGACAACGAGTATGGTGAAGTAGAGGAAGGTCGACATGACTGGTCCGTTTTAATGTGGCGTGCGGCTGTTCGGGCCATGTAACAGTTATGACCGGCTTTTCAAGACGGCGTGGAAAAGGGGCGCCGGAAGCAGCCGCTTCAAAATGACGCCGGTCCTCGCCGGCGTGGTGACAATGTAATGCGGCTTCGGCCGTGGATTTTCAAGCGCGTGCTGCAGGACGCGATAGATCGCGTCCGGCTTGAGCTTGGCCCGGTTTTTCACGCCGCCCTGACGCAGCCTCTCCAACTGCGCCTCGTAGTCTTTCCGGTGAACGGAGGATTCAATGTCGATATATTTGGCGACATAAGGCAATGCGTTGACGGCGATCTTCGATTCGATCGGCCCGGGTTCTATGAGGCTGACCTCGACGCCGGTGCCGTCGAGTTCGTAGCGCATCGCTATCGACAGCGCCTCAAGCGCGCCCTTGGAGGCGGCGTAGGCGCCGCGATAGCGCATCGGAACGAGGCCCAGGATTGAAGAACATTGCACGATCCGGCCGTGGCCCTGATCGCGCATGACCGGTATGACGCGGCGGGTCAGGTCGTGCCAGCCGAAGAAATTCGCCTCGAACTGCTCCCGCAGGGCCTCGACAGGCAGATCCTCCACGGCGCCCACCTGGCTGTAGGCGCCGTTGTTGAACAGCGCGTCGAGCCTGTTTGCGGTCATGTCCAGCACCTTGTCGACGGCGTCGGCGATGCTCTGCGGCCTTGCGTAGTCGAGATAGAGCGCCTCCAGGCCGTCGCTTGTCAGAGCTTTGATGTCGTCCGGCTTGCGCGCGGTGGCGAAGACGCGCCAGCCATCGGCCTTGAGCGCCCGCGCGCACCAGGCGCCGATGCCCGAGGAGCAACCGGTAACGAGGATCGATCTTTCTTGCGCCATGGCGACTTCCGTTATGTTTGTCCGGCCCTTCGTCCGGCGAAGTCGCCGGGATGTCAATGCCATGGCAACACGCGCCTGCTTGACTATGGGCGTCTTGTGTGCGGCAAATGGCGGCAGGCATCGAAGGTCGAATCATGGACTGGAAGCGGTATTGGCGGATTGTTTCGGGCGCAGTTCGCCATTTCAATAACGATGATGGTTGGGCCATGGCGAGCCATGTCGCCCTGTCTTCCCTGATGGCGTTGTTTCCGTTTCTTATATTCGCCACGTCGCTGGCGAGTTTTCTGGGCGCGCACGCCTTCGCCGAGACTGCGGTGCATCTGATTTTCGACACCTGGCCGTCGCGGGTCGCCGATCCGATTTCCCGCGAGGTGATGGACGTGCTGACCGTGAATCGCGGGGGCCTTCTGACGATCAGCGTCGCCGCCGCCTTCTTCTTCGCCTCCAACGGGGTCGAGGCGCTGAGGGTCGCGCTCAACCGCGCCTACCGGGTCAGCGACACGCGCTCGATCTTTTTTACCCGCGCGCAAAGTCTCGGTTTCGTGCTTGTCGCGACAGTGCTGATGATGGCGATCAGCTTTCTTCTCGTGCTTGCGCCGCTCGCCGAAACGCTGCTGGAAAAGTATGTTCCCGCCGCCGGCAAACTGATCGCGCTGATCAAGGACTGGCGGCTGATCATTGCAGCGGCCGTTTTGCTGATCGGACTCATCGTGTCCCACAAATGGCTGCCTGCAGGCCAACGCAGCATCTTTTCCATCCTGCCGGGCATCGTCGTCACGTTCGTGCTGTGGATTGTCGGCTCGATGATCTTCGCGGCCTATCTGAAGACTTTTGCGAACTATTTCAGCACCTATGCGGGTCTGACGTCGCTGATGATCGCGCTGATCTTTCTCTACATCATCGGGGCGATCTTCATTCTCGGCGCCGAACTCAATGCGTCGATCCTCATCGAGGCGCGGGAAGACGAACGCCGCAATTCATAAAATGCGAGCGATTTCGGCAAACCTGTCTTTAAGGATTTACGCCATGATGTACGCCTGTGAGCAGGACATCCGGGCGGCGGGTCCTGCCTGAGGTTATGGAGAGGTTTCAATGTCCGCTCAAATGTCCGACGAAGTGCTTTACGGATTGCTGGCAGGCTGCGTTATGGCCTGCTTCTTTGTCGGTCACGCCATGGACGGCGTGATGGGCCGCGCCGGTTTCGGGGTTCTCGGCAATATGCTGGTGCTGATTACGGGCCTGTTCATCGGCATCTTTTCCGCTGATCTGCTCAATCTTAGCACGATCCACATGGAAATTCTGGGCGGAGCGGCGATCATCGGCTCCTTCTCGGCGCTGATGCTGCTCGCGATCCTGAAATATCTATTCCTGAAGGTGGACTGACGCGGTCTCGACGCCGCCGGAGCGCGGGGCGTCTTCCATTGCGTCCAAGACGTCGCGGGGCGACAGGCCAGCTTCGCGCATGGCGCGGATCGAACGATCGCGATGGGTTTTCGACAGCTTCTTTCCGTCCGGCCCCAGCAGCAGTGCGTGGTGTTGATATCGGGGCTCGGGCAGGTCCAGCAATCGCTGCAGCAGGCGATGGACCGCGGTTGCGTGAAAAAGATCCTGTCCACGCACGACGTCCGTGATTTCTTGTTCTGCGTCGTCCATGACGACGGACAGGTGGTAACTGGTGGGCGTGTCGCTGCGCGCCAGTATGACATCGCCCCAGCTTGCGGGGTCGGCTTGAAGAACGACGCGCGCGCCGTCCGGGCCGGAGCCCAGTTCATTCCAGGCCAGATTCCCGCCGGCGCTGGCCACAGCCTGCGCCATGTCGAGCCGCAAGGTGTAGGGGCGACCGCTTTGGGTCAGCACGTCGCGTTCGGCCTTCGAGGCGTCCCGTTCAAGACCCGGATAATGCGGCTGCCCGTCGGGATCGCGCGGCCAGTGCCCGCCCCTGGCTTCGACGGCTTCAACATGCTCGCGAATTTCCCGCCGCGACATCGAGGCCGGATAGACGAGCCCCATGTCGTCCAATCTGCAAAGGGCTGAGCGGTATGCGTCGAAGTGCTCGCTCTGGCGCCGAACCGGACTGTCCCATCCGATCCCGAGCCATTGCAGATCCTCAGCGATCTGGCGCTCGAAAGCGGGCGTGCAGCGGGCCTGGTCGATATCCTCCATCCGCAACAGCATCACACCGCCGGACCGGTCCGCCATTCGCCGGTTGAGACATGCGGACAGGGCATGGCCGAGATGGAGTTCGCCATTCGGACTTGGCGCAAAGCGGAAGACCTGGCGGTTCGTCATGTGCTCTCTGTCTTGCCGTGCTATGGTTCGTTCGGATAACGCGCAACCGGACGCCGGGTTCAAGCAATAATGGATTTCACTGTCATTGCCAGCAAAACCGATATCGAGACCGGTCTCGATGCGCTTTGCGCGGCCGATCCGAGATTGTTGGAGGTGCGCCGGAAGGCGGGGTCTACGCCGCTGCGCAGGCAGGATCCGGGGTTTCCCGGTCTCGCGCAGATCATCGTCGCGCAGATGGTCTCCAAGGCCAGCGCCGCCGCGATCTGGGGGCGGCTGGCGGATCAGACCGGGGGCGCAGCGCCGGCCCGCGTCGCTGCGCTCACCGATCTGCAATGCCGGGCGATCGGCCTGTCGCGCGCGAAGGAAACCACGCTTCGAGCGGCGGCGAACGCCGTGCTGTCAGGCGCGCTCGATCCGCAGGATCTTTGCCGCGTCCCTGCCGAAGAGGCCATCGCGGCCATGGTTGCGATCAAGGGTGTCGGCCGGTGGACGGCGGAGGTCTATCTGTTGTTCTGCGCCGGGCACGCGGACATATTTCCGGCCGGAGACGTGGCGTTACAGAGCGCCGTCGCGCACGCCTTGCGTCTTGCTGACCGGCCAACGCAGAAGCAGCTCTATGCGCTGTCGGAGGAGTGGAGCCCCTGGCGCGGCGTCGCCGCCAGACTGTTCTGGGCCTACTATGCGACGGAGATGCGGCGCGCGGACGTCATCCCGGCGTGAAAGGACAGTACAAGGGCGCGCGCGGAACCAACGCGCGATATCGCTTCCCTGCTTTATATTCCTGAGATAACTTCACAATCCTGTAACAACAGGCCTAATATACCATAATCAACGTGCGAATCACTCAGGAGAGTGAGGTGACAGTAGCTGTATCGCCGGATTCACTACCGGCACTTGTTTTGAACGCCGATTACCGGCCTCTGAGTTACTACCCCTTGTCGCTTTGGTCCTGGCAGGACGCGATCAAGGCCGTCTTCCTCGACCGCGTCAACATTCTTGCGGAGTACGACTTCCGCGTCTCCTCTCCAAGCATGTCGCTGGCCCTGCCGAGCGTGGTGTGCCTCAAGAGCTACGTCAAACCCAGCCGGCACCCGGCCTTCACACGCTTCAACGTGTTCCTGCGCGACCGGTTTCGCTGCCAGTATTGCGGCGCTGAACACGACCTGACCTTCGACCACGTGGTGCCGCGCCGCTTTGGCGGAGAGACGACCTGGGAGAACATCGTCGCCGCCTGCTCGTCGTGCAATCTGAAGAAGGGCGGAAAGATGCCGCAGGAAGCGCGGATGTTCCCGTCGCAGAAGCCCTATCATCCGACAGTGCACGACCTGCACAACAATGGCCGGCAGTTTCCGCCCAACTATTTGCACGAAAGCTGGATGGACTATCTCTACTGGGACGTCGAACTGGAGCCGTAACAGTTCCGGTCAGTCTCTGCGCCCGAAGGCCAGGCGCAGCGAGAACCAGGCGAGCACAGCGCTTGCCAGCACGTTCCAGCCGGCCAGCGACAATCCGAAAATCCGCAGCGCCGCCTCGTCGCATGAGGGTGGTTTGATGGCGTTGAGATCGTCGAGCAGGCTGCCCGCGTCCGTTGCGCCGCCGGCGACGCCGCTGCATCCCGACGGACCCGGCCACCAGCCCCATTCGACGCCGGAATGATAGACGCCGAGGGCTGCGCCATAGACCATGAGCAGCCCACCGGCGAGGGCCAGAACGCGGGTGATGATCGCCGGCAGTTTCAGCCAGGCCGACAGGGCGGAGAGAACCATCAGCGGCGCGCCGATGTAGTAGGGCGTGCGTTGTTCCAGGCACAGGGCGCAGGGGATATAGCCGCCTATGTGTTCGAAGCCGAGCGCGGATCCCACGACCGCCGCCATGGCGATCCCTGCTGCAAGCAACAGGGGCGCGGCGCTGCGGTCCACAGGGGCGGTCAATCTCGACATGGCGGGAACCTCAAAACACGTAGCGGACTGCGACGAAGCCGCCAATCAGGATGATCATGAACAGCAGGAACAGCAGGCCGAGATATTTTTCGATGAAGGCCTGAATAGGCGCGCCGAAACGATACAGCAGAAATGCGACCAGAAAAAAGCGCAGGCTCCTGCCGACGACGCTGACTATGACGAATGTCAGGAAATTCAGGCCGGTGAGGCCGGAGAAGATCGTCAGCACCTTGTAGGGAAACGGCGTAACAGCGGCAAAAAGCACGCCCCAGCCGCCCCACGTATTGTACCAGTCGGTGATCTCGGTGAACGCGTCTTCCTTGCCGTAGAAATGCAGGATCGGTTCGCCGATCGCGTCGAAGAGGAACTTGCCGATTGCGTAACCCAGCATGGCGCCGAGCACCGACGCGAAGGTGCACAGCAGGGCGAGCCGCCACCAGTCCTTGCGGTTGGCGATAACCATCGGAATGAGCAGGACATCGGGCGGAATCGGAAAGAACGAACTTTCCGCAAACGACACGCCGGCGAGCCCGGCCTTCGCATAGCGGGTTCGTGCAAGCGACATGGTCCAGTCGTAGAGGCGTCTGATCATCCGTGCGGGTTCCAGTGGACGGGGATGCTTTTATGACTAATCGGCGGCCCGGTAAACCGCCTTGCGCTCTTTGCAGGCAATCGCGGCAAAAGCAAGTTGACCAACGGTTGATGCTTCGTATATTGCGGCTCCGGTATCAGCCGACAGGCACCAGGCGGGTGTGGCGGAACTGGTAGACGCGCCAGACTCAAAATCTGGTGTCCTTTGGACGTGTCGGTTCGAGTCCGACCACCCGCACCATCCCTGCATTGTAACCGGAGCGATCGGCGGCGACTGGCGCCTTGCAAGTGAACTCGAGCCGGGCCGGGCCATGAATATCCTCCATTTTCCATGTAGATCGTACTGTCGCCATGTTTCTTGAACCCGATGACTACGACACGCTGACCGAAGGTTTTCGCTGGGACATCCCCGAGCGATTCAATATCGGCGTCGCCGTGTGCGATGTCTGGGCGGAGCGTGATCCGGACCGCGTTTGTCTCTATTATTACCAGCCCGACGGCCCGCCCGATGCGCTGACCTACGGTGCGATGAAGCGGCAATCCGACGCAGTGGCCGCGGGGCTGGCGGCAAGAGGCGTGGGCCCCGGTGACCGGGTGGCGCTGCTTCTGCCGCAGCGCTTCGAGACCGCGATCGCCCATATCGCGATCTACAAGCTCGGCGCGATCGCCGTGCCGCTGGCCTCGCTGTTCGGCACTGAGGCGCTGCAATACCGGCTGGCGAGCGCCGGCGCGAAGGCCGTGATCACGGACCGGGCCGGCATCGAGAAAATCGCCGAGATTCGCGACGCGCTGGACGCGCTCGACACGGTCGTGTCTGTGGATGGCTGCGACGGCGCCGTGGACTACGCCGACCTCGCGGCCACGGAAAGCGGCGCGTTTCGCCCCGTCGACACGCGCGCCGACGATCCGTCGCTGATGATCTTCACCTCCGGCACCACGGGCCCTCCGAAAGGCGCTCTGCACGGGCACCGGGTTCTGCTCGGCCACCTGCCGGGGGTGCAGTTTCCCCATGAATTCCTGCCGCAGCCGGGCGACCGGTTCTGGACGCCGGCCGACTGGGCCTGGGCGGGCGGGCTTTTGAACGTGCTCTTGCCGTCGCTCTATTTCGGCGTGCCGATTGTCGCCTCCCGGGCGCAGAAATTCGATCCCGTGACGGCCTACCGCATCATGGAGGAGATGGAGGTGCGCAACGCCTTCATCCCGCCGACCGCTCTGCGGATGCTGAGAACCGTCGAAAAGCCGCGGGACAAATTCGATCTGAAGCTGCGGACGATCGGGTCGGGCGGGGAATCGCTTGGCCGGGAGACCTTCGAATGGGCGAAGGCCGAACTCGGCATCGTCATCAACGAGTTCTACGGCCAGACGGAATGCAATCTGGTCCTGTCGTCCTGCGCGGCGATCGGGGTGAGCCGGGTCGGCGCAATCGGCAAGCCCGTGCCGGGCCACCGCGTGGCGATCGTGGACGAAAAGGGCAATCGCGCGCCGCCCGGAACGCCGGGACAGATTGCGGTGATGCGGCCCGATCCGGTGATGTTCCTGGAATACTGGAACAACCCCCAGGCGACGGCCGCCAAATTCATCGGCGACTGGATGCTGACGGGAGACCAGGGGATTGCGGACGATGACGGCTATATCGAGTTTTTCGGCCGCGACGACGACGTGATCACCTCGGCCGGCTACCGGATCGGCCCCGGCGAAATCGAGGATTGCCTGACAGGGCATCCGGCGGTGGCGCTGGCGGCGGCCGTGGGCAAGCCCGATCCGGTGCGCACCGAAATCGTCAAGGCCTATATCGTGCTGAAGCCCGGGATTCGGGCGAGCCACGCGCTTGCCGGCGAAATCCAGGACTGGGTGAAGACGCGGCTCTCGGCGCATGAATATCCGCGCGAGGTGGAATTCGTGGACGCGATGCCGCTGACGACGACCGGAAAAGTGGTGCGGCGGGAGTTGAGAGACCGGGCGCAGAGGGAAACGCGGAGCCTCGATCCGCGATAAAGGCGGCGGCCGGCCCCGACAGGGCGTGCGGCAAGCCGTTCCGTCGGCGCTGAAACCGGACTTGCGGCCGTGCGTGAGCGGCGCGGGCGCGGATATCGCCGTGTCTTCGGATGCAATTTGGCTTTGTTTCGGGAATTCGGGATTCTGCGGCTCGTCCGGCGTGTCCGGCGGCAGGTCTTCGGCCTCGGCGGGGCAATCGATCCAGGCCTTGAACGCCTTTTTCCGCCGGGCGCGGGCCTCGTTGCGGTAGCGCCTCAGCAGGCGGCCGGGATCTTCCATGCGGCGCGCAGTGCGCGGGTCTACAAGCGCGGTGATGAGGCGCATCACCCGGCGGTCTTCCGACCGGGTGAGACTTTCGCCGGCGAGCGCCCGCTTCATCAGTTCGGCGTCGTCGCAATGGTCCGGGTAGGGGGCGGCCAGGTTTACGCCGGCTTCAAAGTCCCTGAGCGCGCGTTCGCAGGATTCAAGCCGGGCCTCGGCTTCCGCCAGCGCCAGGGCGCAGAAGCTGCGCTCGTCGCAGGGAACGAAATCGGCGAGGCTCAAATCGGGCCGGCCGAGGATGATGCGGAGCCACAGGCCGACGCGCGCCTTGTCAGGCTTCGCGGTCGCGCCGTGCCGGCGGGCGTTGCCGGAAACAGCGGCCTTGCCGGCCGGCGTTTTGGGGCCTGTGCTTTTGGCGGCGTTCGCCCGGTTGCGGCGGGCGATGTCGGTTGTCACTGCTCTGTTTGGTCAGGGTTGAAGGCTTGCGACAGGGTGTGCAGTCTGGAAGCCATGAACGATGCCTTGGTATGATTTTGGGGGTAGGCTTCATAGCACGGATAGCGCGAAATTGCAAGGAATTGTTCACTTTTTGTTCTGTGATAGGGTTGGCCGTACTCGTTCGACACAGTGATGTTTTTGGCAAGATGATGTTTCGCGTTGACCCAGAGGTCCATCGCAAGGCGTCGCTGGCGGCGGAACTGTCCGGAAAGAGCCTCAATCAATGGGCCGAAGAGGCGCTCGCCAGGGCGGCGGATTTACCGAATTCAGAGTAGGGAGCACCTGCCTCTCTCCTTCCGCGCCGCGGACGCGGCGCCGCTGGATGGCGGGTCAGGCCCGCAATGAGGGCAGGGGGGAAGGTCCGTTGAAAACAGCAAGGCCGTATGCGAGGCGGATGTTGTGTCGGACAGCCTCTCTTCGCCACTTCATACCGCGCTTGACGCGGTATTCAGCGCCGTAGTTCAGCAGATGACAGCGCGCGCGGACACATCTTTTGCGCCGCGCATCGAGTGAGGCGTGATCAGGGCAGGCTTGCGACCAGGATTGTCTCTCAAGCCACGGCCTTCGCCACCATGTCGGGATGCCGGGCGATCACGCGAACATAGGCGATTGCGAAGTCGGGGGCGGTCGCCCGCGCCTGCTCCCAATCCCGCAGCGTGCCGACGGGAACCCGAAAACGATTGGCGAATTCGGCTTGCGAGAGGCCCAATCCGGTCCGCGTCTTGCGGATCAGCCGGGCGCGTTGTGCGCGGTCGAGCGCATCCGCCGTCACGTCGAAATCTTCCGCATCCGATGGATCAGCAGGAAGAATGATATTCTTTTTCTTCACCGTTGTTGCTCCTTCTAACGGAAATGAAGCGGGGCAAATCATCCCGCCAGACAAACACGCCGGTAAACAGCTTCTCGTCGACGATGCCAATGACCTTGAACCGTTCCTCGCCATCCTGCTTGCGGATGGAAGGAATGATCAGATGGTTGTCGTCCTCGAAGATCGTGTCGCCGAACGCCAGTGACAGCTTGTGCTTGAGAGCCGGTTGGCGGCGTCTTTCGCAGGATCGAACCTGTTTTCCATATGTATGATCTATACGGAAATCCCGTACTGATCTCAAGGGGAATTATACCGGGTTCCCGTAGCAGCGGCTGTCGTTTTCATCATTCTCCTACCGCGCCGCGGACGCGGCGCCGCTGGATGGCGGATCGGGGTCCGCCATGAGGCCTGAGTTGGCCAGTGTGGCGGCAACCAAAGCAGAATTGGCGGCCAAACGGAGCGTTGCGACCTTGCTGACGCACTCTCAACCGTCCTCATGTCGCACTCCTATGCGGCATCCAGCTACCGCGTGCCTACGCGCTCGCCAAGGCAGCGGATTTACCGACTTCGCAGTAGGGAGCGCCTGCTTTTCTCCTCCCGCGCCGCGGACGCGGCGCAGACTGGATTGCGGGTCGAGCCCGCAATGAGGGTAAGGGGAAAGGGTCGTGGAGAGAGCGAACTCGGCATCTGCGGCCCGCCTGTGCGCAGCGATCTCGCGATGGCTTCTCAATACATTCCCATGCGGCGCCGCCCTATGGATCGCGGATCTTCGTCCGCGATGAGGAAAGAGAGGAAAATCGGCGTCGATACACAGCTTCGGAATTTGCCGCCAGGCAGCAGGAAATGTGTATCCTCGCTGCTGCAAACGTCCCTCATACCGCGCTTTGGCGCGGGATCCGGATCGGGAGTGGCGTCAGCGCTGTGCATACGACCATCGCCAGACGGCGTCAGCCTATCTCAGGCCAATCATGGAGCGGAGCTTTTCGCGCACGCGGCGGCCGAAATTGCGGGTTTCGTGGTAGAGGTGCAGCTGCTTGGCGACCTGGCGGACTTCCCGGTCCTTCGCCTCGTTGAGGCCGACGATGACCGTGCTCATGGGCGAGCGCTCCTGCCATGAGCGGCTCATGACCGGGTGGTCGGGGACGGCGCAGGAATCCGTCATGTCGATGTTCGGATCCTCAAGCAGCGTTTCGGTGAGATCCTCGACGAGAAGCTGGCCCGGAGAAAACTGGCTGTAGGTTTCGTCGAATGCTGTTTTCCAGGTATAGGCGGTGCCGTTCATTACGAAGACGATCATCGACGCGATCGCGCGGCCGTCGAGATCGAGCGTGTGGATGCGGACATTGTCCTTTTCCGCAAGATTGGTGATGGCCTCGCGGGTGAACGCCGCCCGGAAACGATCCATGGCGAGCGCAGAGCGGCGGCTGCCCTTCCAGCCGCTGGCTTCCAGCGTCAGAAACTCCTCGGTCCGTTGACGGATTTCTTCCGGATTGCGGGCGACGTGATAGGCGAGCTTGCCGAGTTCGGAGAGTTTGCGCTTCTGCCGGCGATGCTCGCGGCGGTGCTTGGCCGAGATCGTCTGATCGAGATATTGCGCCGGCGGAACATCACTTCGAAGCACCGGACGCTCGAAGGGATCGGTCTCGGCGATGGTCAGATTGCGGGAAAGCGCGACGGCGCGCAGGACGGAGGCGAACGGGCCGTCGCGGCGCAGATTGGGCAGGACGAGAATGGACGGCAAGCCTGATTCCGGACGGTTGATCGCATCGAACAGACCGCTGATCGTTTCCGCGGCGTTCTCGCTGTCGAGCAGCGGCGTTCCAAGCGGGCCGAACGGGTTCGACCAGGAGCGAATGATCGACGGACCGACCGGCATTCCGGGCTTCTCGACCGAAAAGGGCATCAGAAACCGCAGCCGGCTGCGCGCTTCATTATCGTCGCGAATGACCATCAGCCGGATGGTCCGGTCTTCCAGCCGCGGCATGGCGGGGGCCAGGAACTGGGCCGAGAAGAAGACGTTGTCTTCCATGGCCCGCGCGGTCAGGAAGTCGAGCTCCTCACGCAGATCGTAGCCGGCGGAAGCAGGGTACAGCTTCAGGGCGCGACCGGTCAGGCCGGTTTCCAGCGACAGCTCGAAATCAACCGGTTGCTTCGTCGCAGCTGGCTCCGCTGCGGGCTTGCTCCCGTCACTCTCTTCCATTTCTCTCTTGTTTAGGGGTGTTAGCGCCATTCTGTTCTTGCCCAGCTTCCATGTTATGTCTGGCCACGCCAATTCTCAATAACATTCTAATATTCAATTCTTTCCGGACGATGAAACACAGAAGCGCCGTTTCGGCAATCATCGCGAACGCCGTCGCCGCGGCCGCGCCAATTATGCCGAGCATTGGTATCAGGACGAGATTCGCGCCGACATTGATCGTGAAGGCGACGGCGTAGACGGCGGCGCAGATTCGCTCGCGCCCGGCCATGATCAGCAAGGCTTCCGCCGGTCCGATCGCGGCTTTCGCGAGGATTCCCGCAAGCAGCACGAACATGACCGGATAGCCGTCCGCGAAATCCGGGCCGAACAGGGCGAGCAGCCAGGGGCCGGTCGCGAGGACGGCGAGACCGATCGCCAGCGACGGCCAGAACGTCCAGCGCGCGGCGTTCGATGCAAAAGCGGCAAGGGCGGGCCTGTCGTCGACCGCCACAAGTTCGGCGAAGCGCGGACCGGTTCCGGCCTTGACGGCGAAATAGGCGAAATGGACGAGAGCCATGCATTTGGCGGCGGCGTAATAGGTTGCGACGCGTTCCGGCTCCAGGAAGAGACCGACCATGATCACGTCCGAGTTGGTGAGCAGGTAATAGAAACCCTCGACCAGGAAGATGGGCAGGGCGACGCGCAGCCAGTGACCGAAATGGATCTTCCTCTCGCCCCTGCCGAACCGGTTGCGCAGGCGGCGGCCGAGCACGAGGAATTGCCCGATGGTCGTGACCGCAGCCGCGGCGAGGGCAGCCGTCATGGCGGTGACGGCGGACGCGGAAAAACCGACCAGAACGGCTATCGCGACAAAAAGAAGGATCAGGACCGGGCGGATGATGAATGTGGGGCTGAGCGCGTTGACGGGCCAGTTGTTGGCGCGCGCCGCCCCGTCGAGAATGTCGCCCAGCGTGATGAGCGGCAGGGCGAAGGCGCCCAGAAACAGCGGCGCGACGTAATAGTGATCGACGCGATCGCCCAGGAGATAGAGGCAGGTCATGCCGGCGACGCCGATCAGGCCGGCCGACCCCGCGGCGAATATTTGCGCGGTGGCGATAATGCCGCGCAATTCGGCGATGCGGTTTTCGGCGTTGTATTGCGGGATGAAGCGAATGAGCGCCGTCTGGTAGCCGAAACAGGCGAGATTGCCGAGGATCAGAACGAAAACCCAGACGAAGACATACACGCCGTATTCGAACTGGCCCATGATGCGCGCAAGGACAATCTGCGACAGGAAGGCCAGACCGGCGCTGAACACCCGGATTGCGAAGGCGATCAGCGACATGCGCTGCGCCTCGCCGCCATCGCCCTTGCCGCCGGCCAGGCGAAGCAGACGCGTAATCACCGTCTGCAACAGCGACTGTTCCGGCGCATCTGTCGGATTGTCTGGGTTTCGAGGCACTATGGACGATCACATCTCGCTGACGGCGCCGGATTGCGCAGCCGCTATCGTCTCATACCATGTTTAAGAAACGGTTGGCTGCGTCAGGGCCTGCCCTCTCCGCTCACCTGGGACCGAAGAGGCAGGAACGTCTGCAGCATCAAGCAAATCTAGGCGTAAGCGCCGTGGCAATGCTTGTATTTCTTGCCCGAGCCGCAAGGGCAGAGCTCGTTGCGGCCGACCTTGCCCCAGGTCGAGGGGTCGTTGGGGTCGCGTTCGGAGGCCGCAACCATTCGGCTGGGCGCCATCACGGCTGCGCCGCCGCCGATCGCCGGCGGTTCGGAGAATTCGTCCTCGCCCGTCGTCGCATCGATATGGTGGGCTTCCATCGTGTCCGGTTCGTGCGGCTGCGGCGCATCGGCGGCCTGCTGAACGATTTCGACGCGCATGAGCTGACCGGTGACATGCATCCGCAACTGCGACAGAAGTGTCTGGAAAAGCTCGAACGCCTCGCTCTTGTACTCCTGCAGCGGATCGCGCTGGGCCATGCCGCGGAAGCCGACGACCGAACGCAGATGATCGAGATTGACCAGGTGTTCACGCCAGAGGTGATCAAGGGTCTGAAGCACGACCGACTTTTCGACATAGGCCATGGTTTCCGGCCCGTATCGCTCGGTGCGTTCCGTGGCCGCCTTGTCGGCTTCCGCCGTCAGGCGCTCGCGGAGGTCGTCCTCGGCTATGCCTTCCTCGGCCGCCCATTCCTCGATCGGCAGATCGAGGTTGAGATACTGACCGACCTCTTCCTTGAGCGCGGCGGTGTCCCACTGTTCCGCATAGGCCTTTTCCGGGATGTGTCGGGAGACCAGCGTGTCGATGACTTCGTGGCGCATCTCGGCGACGTCTTCGGTCACGTCTTCAGAATCCATCAGTTCGAGGCGCTGCTCGAAGATGACCTTGCGCTGGTCGTTCATCACGTCGTCGAATTTCAGAAGGTTCTTGCGGATGTCGAAGTTGCGCGCCTCGACCTTCTTCTGCGCCCGCTCCAGCGCCTTGTTGATCCACGGATGGACGATCGCCTCGCCTTCCTTGAGGCCCAGTTTCTGCAGCATGCCGTCCATGCGGTCGGATCCGAAGATGCGCATGAGATCGTCCTGCAGCGACAGGAAGAACTTGGAGCGGCCGGGGTCGCCCTGACGGCCCGAACGGCCGCGCAGCTGGTTGTCGATGCGGCGGCTTTCATGGCGCTCGGTCGCAAGCACGTACAGGCCGCCGGCGGAGATCGCCTGGTCTTTCAGCTTCTGGACTTCCGCGCGGATTTCCGCTGTTTTCTTCGCCCGTTCCGCCTCGTCCTCTATGCCCTGCAACTCCTGCTCGATGCGCATCTCGACGTTGCCGCCGAGCTGGATGTCGGTGCCGCGGCCGGCCATGTTGGTGGCGATGGTGATCGATCCCGGCACGCCGGCCTGGGAGATGATGTGGGCTTCCTGTTCGTGATAACGGGCGTTCAGAACCTGGAAGTCCTTCACGCCCGCCTCCTTGAGGAGGGCCGCCAGGGCTTCCGATTTTTCGATCGAGGTGGTGCCGACGAGCACCGGCTGCTTCTTGTTGCGGGCGGCGGTGATCTCCTCGATGATCGCCTTGTATTTTTCCTCCGCGGTGCGATAGACCTCGTCGTCCTCGTCAGCGCGGGCGATCGGCAGGTTGGTCGGCACCTCGACCACTTCGAGCCCGTAGATGTTGCCGAATTCTTCGGCCTCGGTCGCCGCCGTGCCGGTCATGCCGGCCAGCTTCGTATACATGCGAAAATAGTTCTGGAAGGTGATCGAGGCGAGCGTCTGGTTTTCCGGCTGGATCTTGACGTGTTCCTTGGCCTCGAGCGCCTGGTGCTGGCCTTCCGAATAACGGCGTCCCGGCATCATGCGGCCGGTGAACTCGTCGATGATGACAATTTCGCCGTTGCGGACGATATAGTCCTTGTCGCGGGTGAACAGCCGGTGGGCCTTCAGCGCATTGTTGACGTGATGGACGATCGCCACGTTTTCGATGTCGTAGAGCGACTCGCCCTTTAGAAGTCCGGCTTCCTTGAGCATGTTTTCGAGCTTTTCGGTGCCGTCTTCGGTGAAGCTCGCCGAGCGCTGCTTTTCGTCGATCTCGTAGTCGGCTTCCGAAAGCATCGGGATGAAAGCGTCGATCGTGTTGTAGAGCTCCGAACGGTCGTCGAGCGGGCCGGAAATGATCAGCGGCGTGCGCGCCTCGTCGATCAGGATCGAGTCCACCTCGTCGACGATGGCGTAGTGGTGGCCGCGCTGGGCCATGCTCTGGCGATCATATTTCATGTTGTCGCGCAGATAGTCGAAGCCGAGCTCGTTGTTAGTGGCGTAGGTGATGTCGGCGGCGTAGGCCGCGCGGCGGGCGTCGTCGTCCAGGCCGTGCACGATGGTCGCCGTCGTCATGCCGAGAAAGGCGTAGACCTGCCCCATCCATTCCGCGTCGCGCTGGGCCAGATAGTCGTTGACGGTGACGACGTGGACGCCCTTGCCTTCGAGCGCGTTGAGATAGACCGGAAGGGTGGCGACCAGCGTCTTGCCTTCGCCCGTCTTCATTTCGGCGATGGAGTTTTCGTGCAGGATCATGCCGCCGATCAACTGCACGTCGAAGGGCCTGAGGCCGATCACCCGTCGGGCGGCTTCGCGAACGGTGGCGAAAGCGGGCACCAGGAGATCGTCGAGCTTGGCGCCGCCGGCGAGCTGCTCGCGGAACATGTCGGTTCGCGCCGCGAGGTCGCCGTCCGACAGGGCCTGGATTTCCTCTTCGAGCGCGTTGATGGCGTCGACGCGGGGTTGGTAGGCGCGGACGCGTCGGTCATTCGACGATCCGAAAATTTTCCTAGCAAGGTTGCCGAAGCTGACCATGCAAATGGTCCTTTCTCGTATGTCAGTCAGGACTCGGGGCCGCTGCAAGGCGCATCAGGCCCAGAATACAAGGATGTATGACGCGGATCCGCCCGAAACCGAACTGGACGCAAAGTTGCGTGACAGATAAGAGTGGGCTTGAACGTTGTCAACGCCGCTGTTCGGGCCGGGCCGGGGCATATCTTCGCAACCGCAGACGGGAATCCGGCGGTGACGACCCTATGGTCGCAGATGCACGATTTTTCGGCGCCGCCTGTTGGATTGTCGCCGAACGGGCGCTATACCCGATCTGACGATCATGCCTGCAAGGAAACCAATTGCGGGATGAACGATTTCCCGGGAGCGACGTTGTCGTCTGTCTTGCGTACTTCAATCATGAAAGGTCATCCAAAATGACGATCAAATCGCCGCTTCGCACCGGACTGCTGGCAGCCGGACTTTTATGGGCGATCGCCGCCGGCGCACAGGAGCCGGAAGACCGGGTGATTGCGACGGTGGGCGGCGAGCCCGTGTATGAATCCGAACTCGTCTTCGCCGAGGGCGATCTCGATCCGCAGTTCGCGCGGCTTCCCGAACAACAGCGCCGGGCCGCGGCCCTGTCGGCGCTCATCGACATCAAGGTGATGGCCGACCAGGCCGAAAAGGCCGGACTTGCCGAGGGCGACGCATTCGAGCGGCGCATGCAGTTTCTGCGCGACCGCACATTGCACAACGAGTTCTTCCGCAAGGAAGTGATCGAAGGATTGTCCGAAGCGGATGTGAGAGCACGCTACGAAAAGGAAATTGCAGCGCAGCCAGGCGAACAAGAGGTCAAGGCGCGGCATATTCTCGTCGACAGCGAGGAGCAGGCCAAGGCGATCGTCGCCGAACTGGAAGCCGGCGCGGATTTCGAGGAGCTGGCCAAGGAAAAATCCACAGGGCCCAGCGGGCCGCAGGGCGGCGATCTCGGCTATTTCACCCGGGGACGCATGGTGCCGGAATTCGAGGAAGCGGCGTTTGCGATCGAACCCGGCGATTTCACCAGGGAGCCCGTCAAGACCCAGTTCGGCTGGCATGTGATCAAGGTCGAGGACAAGCGCGACGCGGCGCCGCCGGCCTTCGAGGAGGTTGTCGAACAGATCCAGCGCGTTCTCTTGCAGGAACAGTACATGGCCCTGCTGGACAAGGCGCGCGAAGGGGTCGAGATCGATGTCCAGGACGCGGAGCTCAAGGCCCTGTTCGACGCCGTCAACGCCGAGGCCGCCGCTGCTGAAGGTTCAGGCGACGACACGAAGTAATCCGGCGCGACAATCGCCGGCGCTCCCTCTGGAAACGACCCCGCCATGACCCAAAAGGTTTCGCCTCTCGCACCCTCTATCCTCACCACGACGCCGCCGCTCGACGGCGTGCGCATCGCGACCGCCGCCGCCGGGATCAAATACAAGGGGCGGACGGATCTTCTGGTGATGTGTTTCGACGAACCGGTTTCGGTGGCTGGCGTCTTTACCAGGTCGCTGTGCCCGTCGGCGCCGGTCGATTTCTGCCGGCGCAATCTCGAAGGCGGAAAGGCGCGGGTGCTTGTCGTCAATTCGGGCAACGCCAACGCCTTTACCGGCAAAAAGGGCAGCGAGGCGGCCGAACTGACCGCGCAGGCCGCCGCCCGCGCCGTCGGCTGTTTACCCAGCGAAGTGTTTCTCGCCTCGACCGGGGTGATCGGCGAGCCGCTGAACGCTTCGGCGTTTGCGCATGTGCTTGACGGGATGGTTGGCGAGGCGCAGGCCGATCGCTGGGAATCGGCGGCGCGCGCGATCATGACGACGGACACCTATCCGAAGCTGACCACCCGCGCCGTGAAAATCGGCGATACGGACGTCGCCATAAACGGCATCGCGAAGGGCGCAGGCATGATCGCGCCCGACATGGCGACGATGCTCTCCTTCATCTGCACGGACGCTGATATCGCGCCCGAGGTTCTTCAGTCGCTGCTTTCAAAATCGACCGGGCCGACCTTCAATTCCATTACCGTGGACAGCGACACCTCGACGTCGGACACGGTGCTGCTTTTCGCCACAGGCCGCTCCGGCGCGCCGCGGATCACCGAGGCTTCGGACAAGCGTCTGCGGGCTTTCCGCAAGGCCCTGGAGAGCCTGATGCGCGAGCTTGCGCTGCAGATCGTGCGCGACGGCGAAGGCGCGACGAAACTGGTGGAAATCACCGTCACCGGCGCCGCAAGCAACCGGGCGGCAAAGCGCATCGCCATGTCGATCGCCAATTCGCCGCTGGTCAAGACGGCGGTCGCCGGCGAGGACGCCAATTGGGGCCGCATCGTCATGGCCGTCGGCAAGGCGGGCGAGAAAGCCTTGCGCGACCGGCTGGAAATCCGGTTCGGGGACGTGCGGGTGGCCGTCCATGGCGAACGCGATCCGGATTACAGCGAAGCTGCGGCTTCCGAGGTGATGAAGCGTCCGGAAATTCCGGTGAAGGTCGATGTCGGCGTTGGCAAGGGCAGGGCGACTGTCTGGACGTGCGACCTGACCAGGGAATATGTTGCAATCAATGGCGATTACAGGAGTTGAGGTTTCATGTCGCCTGCCAAGGGGCTGCTTGCCGGAGGAACGTCTCAATCGAAGCGCAAGGCAGGCAAACCGGATCGTCCAATGCACAGACTGGCAATTGTAAGAAGACTTGAGGCCGTCGGATTCCGCGCCTGGCCCGCAGCCTCCATTCAGTATGACGGAAGCTGGCAGGTGCGGCTGACGGCGGGACACCCCTCGAAGCGCCTGAACTCCGTCAATCCGCTTGACCCTTCGGATCACGGCGACGTCGAGACGAGGGTCGAACGCGCCGCCCAGCGGTTCAGCGCCTATGGCCGGCCGCTGATCTTCCGGCAATCGCCGCTCGCGCCGCCGCAACTCGACGCCTATTTCGACGCCAAGGGCTGGCGCCGTTTCGACGAGACGACGGTGATGATGGCCGATATCCGCAAGCTGGATCTGGACGCGACGCTCGACCATCTGCCGGTTCGCGAACTCGGCCGTTACGTCGACGCCAACATTCAGGTGCATGGGCGCGACAAGTCGATCAAGCCTGGACTGACCGAGGTGATCAGTTCCATCCGACCTTCAAGCGGATGGTTCGTGATCGAGGAACCGGGCGCCGGACCGGTGGCGACAGCGCTGTGCGTGCACGACAGCGACATGGCCGGAATTTTCGAAGTGGCGACGCGCAGTGACCGGCGCAACAAGGGCTACGGACGCGAAGTGGTGACGGCGGCGCTGCGATGGGCCAGGATGCGGGGGGCCGAACAGGCCTGGCTTCAGGTCGGGACCACCAACGAGGCGGCGATGGATCTCTACGACCGCTTCGGTTTCGAGGAAATCTACCGCTACGACTATCGGCAGGCGCCGGACAACAGCGCGGATGAGTAGCGCCGCCTCGAAGCCGTCCATCGTGCTTGTGGCTGCGTGCGCGCTCGTCGACCAGGACCGCCGCGTGCTCATCGCGCAGCGTCCCGAAGGCAAGTCGATGGCGGGGCTGTGGGAGTTTCCGGGCGGAAAGGTCGAGGCGGGCGAGACGCCCGAGGAAACGGTTATCCGGGAGCTGGAGGAAGAACTTGGCGTGACCACGCGCGCAGCCTGTCTTGCGCCGCTCACCTTCGCCAGCCACGCCTACGAGACGTTTCACCTGCTGATGCCGCTCTATATCTGCCGCAAATTCGACGGTGCGCCGCAACCGCGCGAGGGGCAGGCCCTTAAATGGGTCCGGCCGGCGCGGCTGCGCGATTACCCGATGCCGCCGGCGGACGAGCCGCTGATCCCCTTCCTGATCGACCTGGTCTGAGGCTCCATTTAAGGCTGACCGTTAATCTATCATTTAGCATGTCGATGCTAGTAATGCCTGAAGTAACGAAGGTTTTTCAAGGCAATGCGATGAGTAATGACGAGTTCTGGTCATCTGTCTATTCAGGGAACGGAGAATCGAAAAGCCGCCGCCGGCTGAGCCTGGCGCGGCTCATACTCCTGTTTGGCGCCGCCGCCGTCACCATGGCGGTCGTGCTGCCGCCGATGCTCGAACACGCCGCCGATCGCCGCCTCGCCGGACACGCCGGCATCGACTACACGACCACGTCGTCCATCAGGAAACTCCATGACTATACGGTGCGCCGCAGCGTGCTGCAGCCGTATGACGATTCTGTCTGCATCATCAGCAAGTCCGGCGACTGCGACTGACGCCGCGCCGCGAACCAGTCATTCAGTGCGGCCCGACAGGCTTGCGATAAGTTCATCATCCAGATCCAGGTGATCGCGCGCCTCCGAGAGCACGCTTTGATGCACCACAGGCGGCTTCAGTTCGACATCCCTGCGAAAGGCTTTCACGATGGCTTCCAGGGCGGTGATGCGCGCATATTTCTTGCTGTTGGCCGGCACGACCGTCCATGGACTGGCGCTGGTCGAGGTTTTGGCGAACATCTCGTCGATCGCCTCTTCGTAATCGCCCCACCGGTTCCGGTTGCGAAAATCTTCATAGGTCAGCTTCCAGCGCTTGAGCGGATCGCGAAGCCGTTGCTCGAAACGCTGCAGCTGTTCTTCGGGGGAAATGTGGAAAAACAGCTTCACCAGCCGGACGCCGTCATCCGTGATCATGCGTTCGAAATCGTTGATTTCCCGGTAGCCGGCGCGCCACCTTTCCGGCGGCGTCAGTTCCTCGACGCGTTCGACCAGCACCCTGCCGTACCAGGACCTGTCGAACACCGTGATCGCGCCGCTCGGCGGCAGGCGCTCCATGAAGCGCAACAGAAAATGGCGCTGCGCGTAGTAGTTTCTGGGCGCGCCGATCGGCCACACCTTGAAGCTTCTCGGATCGAGCGCCGTCGACAGCCGCCGTATCGCGCCGCCCTTGCCGGCGGCGTCCCAGCCTTCGAAAACGATCACGCCCGACCTGCCGGACAAGAGATAGGCCTGCTGGATCTGCATCAGCGTGCGTTGCAGCTTCGCCAGCTTTTTTTCGTAGGCTGTCGTCGAGATCGTGAGTGACAGATCGACATCTTTGAGTCGAGGCGCTTTCACAGGCACATCCTTGGCTTGTTCATGAAGATCAAGTGCACGAAGTGCGGTTGATCCTACGTCGCGCGCCGCGCATTTCCAAGCCGGATCATGACCCGCTGTTCAAAGCATCCGTCAGGCTCATTTTCGCGGAGCCCGGCCGCAATGGCTTCTGTTGGCCCGGATCGGGCTTCCATCCCGACAGATACACGATATTGAAGCTCGCCCGGATGCGCCCGTCGTCATCGGCGTAGCGGTCTGCGTAGATTTCCGCGGCTCTCGCAAACAGCGCCCGCGTGGCGGGCCGGCGGCTGCGCCCCGCGAGCGGATTGGCCATGCCCATGTCGCGCAGATCGCCCATGAGATGGAACATCGTGTCGTAGCGCACCGTGTAGGTTTCGCTGTCGACGACCGGCAGCGCGAATCCGGCGCGCTGCAGGAGGCTTCCGCAATCGCGTATGTCGGCGAAGGGGATGATGCGGGGGCTGGCGCCGGTCGACAGTTCGGTTTCGGCGGAAAGCAGACAGTCCCGCAATTCGCCAAGCGTGCCCGCGCCCGGCAGAGCCGCGAGGAAAAGCCCGTCGGGCGAAAGGCTGTCGGCGATCTGTCTCAGAAGGCCCGGCAGGTCGTCGACCAGATGCATGGAGAGCGCCGAGACGACGAGTTGCAGGCGTTCGCGGTCAAACGGAAAGGCGTCGAACGCCGCGACGACGCGGCCGGCGTCAGGCGCATCATCGGTGAAAAGCTCGGGCCCGGCCTCGATGCGCGTGATGTCGTCGATCTTGCCGCTCCCGGCAAGCAGCCCGGCAATCAGCCCTGTGTGGCAATGCAGCGCCGCCGCGCGGGCGAAGCGGCGCTCGACGACGCCAAGCCTGTCGGCCAGTTCGCCGGCGACGACGCGCAGCAGGAAATCGGCCCCGGCAGGATTGCGGGCGAGCGCGCGCAGCCGGTTTTGCCGGATCATTTCGGTATCGAACAGCGTTTCGGCTTTCATTCGTCCAAGGTCCGAATTAGGCTCTTTCAGAGCGCATACACAGGGTTGTCATATGGCAGCAAGTCCGCACATGTCGAGTATTCTCAAGCAATGGATCCCCGCCGGCGGCGCTTTTCTCGCCGATCTGGTGTTTCCGCCGGTGTGCGCGGGTTGCGGCGTGCGCACCGGGCGCAACGGCGGCCTTTGCGCCGATTGCTGGACGTCCCTGCACTTCATCGAACCGCCGCTTTGCGACGTGATGGGAACGCCCTTTTCCTACGATATGGGAAAGGGCATCGTATCGGCCGAGGCGATCGCCGAACCGCCTCCGTTCTCGCGACTGCGGTCCGTTGTTCTCTACGACGATGTCGCCCGTTCCCTGACGCATCGCCTGAAATACAAGGACCGGACCGAACTCGGGCGCCTGATGGCGGGCTGGATGGCGCGGGCCGGCCGGGAACTGATCGAGGACGCGGAGGCGATCATACCGGCGCCGCTGCACTGGCGGCGGCGGCTTGCGCGCGGCTACAACCAGTCGGCGGAGCTTGGCCGGGCCGTTGCGGAGCTGTCGGGCAAGACCTATCTGCCAACGGCGCTGATGCGGCGAAAGAACACGCGGCCGCAGGTCGGTCTCGGCGCGGCCGCGCGACGCGACAATCTGCGCGGCGCCTTCGTGGTTCCGGACAGGGCGAAACCGGATATCTTCGGACGCCGGCTTCTTTTGATCGACGACGTCTACACGACCGGTGCGACGGCGCGGGCGGCCACCGCGGTTTTGCTGCGGGCCGGCGCGCAGGATGTGAGCGTGCTGACCTTCGCCAGGGTTGCGGCGGGGTGAGGTACGGCCCTATATGAAGAATAAATGACGAATCCATCCCGATTGTCGGGATGTGTTGATCCTCTTTGAACGGAGACTTCGGTGGCGGACATCGTAATCTATACACGCCAGTTCTGCGGCTTCTGCACGGCGGCCAAGCGGCTTCTCGACAAGAAGGGCCTGACCTATGACGAGCGTGACGCCAGCTATTCGACCGAACTGCGCCAGGAGATGTATTCCCGCGCCGGCGGCCGGACGACCTTTCCGCAGATCTTCATCGGCAAGACCCATGTGGGCGGCTGCGACGATCTTTTTGCGCTCGAAGACCAGGGCAAGCTCGACAGCCTGCTGCAATCGGCGGCGTGACGATGACGGATCCGGCGAAAGGCGCTTTCAAGGCGGCGGCGATCCAGATGCGATCGGGGACGGACCCTGAGCGCAATATCGCGGTGCTTCGCGACATGGTGCGCCAGGCCGCCGATCGCGGGGCCGACTATGTCCAGACGCCGGAGATGACCGGCGTGCTTGCGCGCAGCCGCAAGGACCTGCTTTCCGTGATCGGAGACCAGGCGACCTGTCCGGTGGCGGCCGCGGCCTCGGAGCTTGCAGCGCATCATCAGATTTATCTGCATATCGGATCGACGGCCATCGCGCTCGGCGAAGGCAAGGTCGCCAACCGGGCCTTTCTGTTTGCGCCCGACGGCGACCTGGTCGCTGCCTATGACAAGATCCACATGTTCGACGTTGATCTCGACAACGGCGAAAGCTGGCGCGAGAGCAACACCTACCGGCCGGGCGAAAGCGCGGTGACGGCGGAACTGCCTTTCGCGAAGCTGGGCCTGGCGATCTGCTATGACCTGCGCTTTCCGGAACTGTTTCGCAGGGAAGCGGTGGACGGCGCCAGTGTTCTGAGCGCGCCGGCGGCGTTTACGCGCCAGACCGGCGAGGCGCACTGGCACGTGCTCATCCGCGCGCGGGCGATCGAAAACGGCGCCTTCATGATCGCCGCCGCACAAGGCGGCAAGCACGAGGACGGCCGCGAAACCTATGGCCACTCGCTGATCGTCGATCCGTGGGGCAGGATATTGGCGGAAGCCGACCACGACGAGCCGGGATTGATCGTTGCGGAGATCGACAGCGCAAAGAGCGCCGAAGCGCGCGGCAAGATACCCAATCTGAACAACAGCCGGCCTTTCGACCTGACGGCGACTGCGCACGCCTCGGCCCTGTCGGTGATGGCATGATCAAGTTCAATCTCGTCTGCGACAGCGACCACCGGTTCGAGGGCTGGTTTTCGAGCAATGACGACTTCGACAAACAGTCGACGGCCGGGCTGGTGTGCTGCCCCGTCTGCAATTCCGCGAAGGTGGAAAAGGCGCTGATGGCGCCGTCGGTGTCGACCGCGAAGAAGAAAGACGCGGCGATGCAGCTCGCCATGAACACCGCGCAGTCGGCGGCAATGACACAGCTTCGCGAGGCGGTGAAGAAAATCCGCGACAATTCCGAGGACGTGGGCGCGCGGTTTCCCGAGGAAGCCCGCAAGATCCATTACGGCGAGGCGGAGGAGCGCGGCATCATCGGCCAGGCGACCCTCGACGACGCCAAGGCGCTGGTCGAGGAAGGCATTGGCGTGGCCCCGCTGCCGGACCTTCCGGAAGACAAGAACTGATCGCGCGTTCGGCGGACGCCGCCTGCATGTGTTTCGCCGCTGTCGGAATGCTTTCCTGCCTTTGTTCTGGAAGACCGGCCGTATGGATCGCGGATCTTCGTCCGCGATGAGCGAGAAGGAGAAGAGGTTCGTTCCAGGGCCTTCTCAAGCAGCCTTCATCGCGCATTATCCATCTCGTGCGGGATCGCTCGGGTTACTGGAAAAAAGAGCGATCTTGTTGCCCTGCGGATCACGAAGGTAGCCGACATAGAACCGGGGCCCGTACGAGGCGCGAAAGCCCGGCTGCCCCTCGTCTGAACCGCCTGCGGAAATCGCTGCGGCGTGAAGCGCGCGCACCTGACTTTGATCGAACGCCTCGAATGCGATCATGGATCCGTTGCCGGCGGAGGCCGGATGTCCATCGAAGGTTGGCTTGACATAGAAGTCAGGCGGGACGAACGAATGATCCGGTTGCGCCGGCAATGCGTAACTCAGCCCCTCCGGCCCCTCCTCCAGTTGATAGCCAAGGGCAGGCAGAAACGCAGAATAAAATTGTTTCGCAAGCGCCAGATCATCCGCGCCGACGGTGACGTAGGCAATCATGAGTCTTGTTTCTTCCCCAAAACATGGTGACGCAGACGAGATTGGCTGCGCTGTCGCAGGACGACGCAGATTTTGCCTTGAGGCGCACCCTCCTGTCGACGCCAAAAATCAATATTGGCGATTCCGGCCAAGTTCATCTTGCTTGTTGCAGGCTCACGGCGTCGCGTGTTGCTGTCGCGTCTGGAGCACAGACCCTGTGGTTCGCGGATCTTCGTCCGCGACGAGGGAAGAAGGCGCGGTTGTTTTCCGACAATGGAATCCGGCGTTCGCCTCGATAAAGCGAGACGGACGACCCGGCGATGCTCTCCGGTTTCCGTCCTCCCGCGCTTGACGCGGGAGTCGTACGCCCGTCGGCTACTTCTGTTCCGGCCGGGAGGCCAGCAGCATGTAGTTGACGTCGAGGTCGCGGCTGAGGTCCCAGCCGTCCTTGATCGGATTGTAGCTCACGCCCGTGCGGTCGATGATCGTCATGCCCGCGCGGCCGAGCGGCGTCTCGATCTCCTGCGGCCTCACCAGCTTTTCGTATTGGTGGGTGCCGCGCGGCAGCCAGCGCAGCAGATATTCCGCGCCGATGATCGCCAGCGCCATGGCCTTCATCGTCCGGTTGATGGTGGCGACGAACATCAGCCCGCCGGGCTTGACCATCGCCGCGCAGGCTTCCAGAAACAGATCGCGGTCGGCGACGTGCTCGACCACTTCCAGGTTGAGGACGATGTCGAACATCTCGCCGTCGGCGGCGAGCGCCTCCGCCGTCACCGCGCGATAGTCGATGTCAACTTCCGACTGCGCGGCGTGAACCTTGGCGACTTCGATATTGGTTTCGGACGCGTCCGCGCCCACGACCTGCGCGCCCATCCTCGCCATCGGTTCGCTGATCAGCCCGCCGCCGCAGCCGATATCGAGCACGCGCAGGTCATTTGCGGGCCGGGGCGCGGTGATGTCGCGTCCGTAATGGTCCGCGATCCGGTCGCGAATATAGGCGAGCCGAACGGGATTGAACTTGTGCAGCGGGCGAAATTTTCCCGTCGGATCCCACCAGTCCGCGGCCATGGCCGAGAACCGGTCGATCTCGGCCTGGTCGATGGTCGTTTTGCCGGGCGCGCTCATCTTTGCTCTTCCTTGTGTTCGATACAGGTAGTTGGACGATTGACGCTGGTTGTCAAGCACCGCGACTGACGGCAAGAAAACGCGACCGGGCGCGCGCTTGCGGGTTGCGTTCAATTTGTTTATGAGAGCGGCCACACCGCTCCGGGATCCGAGCGGTTTTGTTTTGCCGTAGCACCAGTCAGGAACTCTCGCCTCCAATGGCCCGCATCGTGATGAAATTCGGCGGTACGTCCGTCGCCGATATCGACCGCATTCGCAACGTCGCCCGGCATGTGAAACGGGAGACAGACGCAGGTCACGAGGTCGCCGTCGTCGTGTCGGCCATGGCGGGCAAGACCAGCGAGCTGGTCGACTGGACGCGCCAGGCCTCGCTCATCCACGACGCGCGCGAATATGACGCGGTCGTGGCCTCCGGCGAGCAGGTGACGTCGGGTCTCTTGTCGATCGTCCTCCAGTCGATGGGCGTCAACGCCCGCTCCTGGCAGGGCTGGCAGATACCGATCCGGACCGACAATACGCATGGCGCGGCGCGGATCCTCGATATCGACGGAAGCGAGCTCGTGCGCCGCTTCGGCGAGGGCCAGGTCGCCGTCATCGCCGGTTTCCAGGGGCTTGGCCCCGACAACCGCATCGCGACGCTCGGACGCGGCGGGTCGGACACCAGCGCGGTGGCGATGGCGGCTGCGCTGAAAGCCGACCGGTGTGATATCTATACGGACGTCGACGGCGTCTACACGACCGATCCGCGCATCGAGCCGAAGGCGCGGCGGCTGAAAAAGATCGCTTTCGAGGAAATGCTCGAAATGGCGTCTCTGGGAGCAAAGGTGCTGCAGGTGCGTTCCGTGGAACTGGCCATGGTGCACAAGGTTAGAACATTCGTGCGCTCGAGTTTCATCGAGCCCGACGCGCCGGGAATGGGCGATTTCGACAATCCGCCCGGAACGCTGATTTGTGATGAGGATGAAATCGTGGAACAGGAAGTCGTAACCGGTATCGCCTACGCCAGGGACGAGGCGCAGATCTCGTTGCGGCGTCTGTCCGACCGTCCGGGCGTTTCGGCCGCCATTTTCGGGCCGCTGGCCGAGGCCCACGTCAATGTCGACATGATCGTCCAGAACATCTCCGAGGACGGCACGAAGACCGACATGACCTTCACCGTGCCGTCATCCGACATGGAGAAGTCCCTGGCGGTTCTTGAAAAGGCGAAAGACGCGATTGGCTTCGACGTGGTGCAGAGCGAGCCGGGACTGGTCAAGGTTTCGGTCATCGGCATCGGCATGCGCAGCCACGCCGGGGTCGCGGCGACCGCCTTCAGGGCGCTGGCCGGCAAGGGCATCAACATCAAGGCCATCACGACGTCGGAGATCAAGATCTCCATTCTTATCGACAGCGCCTATGCGGAGCTTGCGGTTCGCACTTTGCATTCGGTCTACGGCCTCGATAAAACATAAGTTGAAAACCTCCCGGCGCCGCACGTCGACCGGGACAATGTGAAACCGGGAGCGACAGCGCGATGAGAGACCCGTCGGCAGGTCCGCGCGTTCTATTGCGAAAACTCCGCGAGCTCATGGCCGAAGCGCTGGAGCCGCAGGAACGGCTTGACCGTATCGTGCGCCAGATCGCCCAGAACATGGTCGCCGAGGTCTGCTCCTTCTATGTGCTGCGGGCCGACGGCGTGCTCGAGCTCTACGCGACGGAAGGCCTCAATCCAGGCGCCGTTCACCTGGCGCAGCTGAAGATGGGGCAGGGCCTCGTCGGCACGATCGCCGCCAGCGCGAGGCCGCTCAACCTGTCCGACGCCCAGTCGCATCCCGCCTTTACCTATCTGCCGGAGACGGGCGAAGAGATTTACCACTCCTTCCTCGGCGTCCCGATCCTGCGCGCCGGCCGCACGCTTGGCGTTCTCGTCATCCAGAACAAGGCGATGCGCAACTATCGCGACGACGAGCTGGAGGCGCTTGAAACCACAGCGATGGTGCTCGCCGAAATGATCGCCACCGGCGATCTGAAGAAGGTCACCCGACCGGGGCTCGAACTGGATCTCAGCCGTCCGGTGACGATCGAGGGCGAGACCTACGGCGAAGGCATTGGTCTGGGCTATGCCGTGCTGCACGAGCCGCGCATCGTCGTCACCGAACTTCTCAACGACGATATCGACTCCGAATTGAAGCGCATGGAAGAGGCGCTCGGTTCGCTCAGGCTGTCGATCGACGACATGCTGTCGCGCCGGGACGTCTCGATGGAAGGCGAACACCGCGCGGTGCTCGAGGCCTACCGGATGTTCGCATACGATCGCGGCTGGGTGCGCAAGCTGGACGAGGCGATCCGCAACGGCCTTACGGCGGAGGCGGCCGTCGAGAAGGTGCAGAGCGACACACGCGCGCGCATGATCCATATGACCGATCCCTATCTTCGGGAGCGGCTGCATGATTTCGACGATCTGGCGAACCGCATGCTGCGGCAACTGACGCGGTTCGACGACAAGGATCAAAGCGCCGATTTTCCGGATTCCGCGATTATTGTCGCCCGCGCCATGGGCGCCGCCGAACTGCTCGACTATCCGCGCCCGAAAATCAGAGGCCTCGTGCTGGAGGAGGGCGCGGTCACCAGCCATGTGGTGATTGTCGCCCGCGCCATGGGCATTCCGGTGGTCGGTCAGGCCTCCGGCATCGTGTCGATGACGGAAAACGGCGACTCCATGATCGTCGACGGCGACGATGGCGCAGTGCATCTGCGGCCGATGGCCGACCTTGAAAGCGCCTACGCAGAGAAGGTGCGCTTCAGCGCCCGCAAGCAGGAACAGTATCGCGCGCTGCGCGAAGTCGCGCCCGTGACCCGTGACGGCGTCGAGGTGACCTTGCAGATGAATGCGGGCCTGCTTGTCGATCTGCCGCAATTGCGCGAATCCGGCGCCAGCGGCGTCGGCCTGTTCCGCACCGAACTGCAGTTCATGATCGCTTCGCGAATGCCCAAGTTCGAAGAGCAGTGCAACTTCTATCGCAGCGTGATCAAGCAGGCCGAGGGCAAGCCCGTGACCTTTCGCGCGCTCGACATCGGCGGCGACAAGGTGGTGCCGTTCTTCCGCGGCGCGCATGAGGAAAACCCGGCGCTCGGCTGGCGCGCGATGCGTCTGGCGCTCGACCGGCAGGGCATTCTGCGCGTGCAGCTGCGCTCGCTCCTGCGGGCGGCGGCCAACCAGGAACTGCGTTTGATGTT
Source organism: Flavimaribacter sediminis (assembly GCF_019492055.1). Lineage (GTDB taxonomy): Bacteria > Pseudomonadota > Alphaproteobacteria > Rhizobiales > Rhizobiaceae > Flavimaribacter > Flavimaribacter sediminis. The sequence goes on from NZ_JAICBX010000009.1 coordinate 73,530, forward strand.
TCCGATGGTGACGGAGATCGACGAGTTCAGGACCGCCCGGACGCTGGTCGCCCGCGAAGTCAACCACCTGTCGCGCTTCGGCCATGATCTTCCGCGAAAAGTCGAACTCGGCGTGATGCTGGAAGTGCCGAGCCTGATGTGGCAGCTCGACGAGGTGATGACCGAGGCCGACTTTGTTTCGGTGGGATCCAACGATCTGTTCCAGTTCACCATGGCCTCGGATCGCGGCAACGCCAGGGTGAGCAACCGTTTCGACCCGCTCGGCCGCACCTTCCTGCGGGTCTTGCGGCAGATCGTTCTGGCCGCGGAACGCAACGCGACGCCGCTGACGCTGTGCGGCGAGATGGCCGGTCGGCCGCTGACCGCCATGGCGCTGATCGGAGTCGGCTTTCGCTCCATTTCGATGGCGCCGGCGGCGATCGGTCCGGTGAAATCGATGCTGCTTGCGCTCGACGCGGACCGTCTGTCGAAAGCGCTGCTGCCGGCCCTCGACAACGGCCTCACCGGCATGCCGGTGCGCAACCTGCTGCTTGAATTTGCGGAAGAAAACAACATACCGCTGTAACCCACCTCTGTCCGGAAACACCCATGGCAACCCTTCCACTGGAAAAGATGCGTCAACTCGAGACTCGCTTCGGCGAAATCGAGGCGCGTATGGCGCAAGGTCCCGAATCGGACGTCTATGTCAGGCTGGCGTCCGAATATTCGGAGCTGGAGCCGGTGGTCGCCGCCATCCGCAATCACGGCAAGACCGTTACGGAAATTGGCGATCTGAAGCAGATGCTGAAGGATCGCGACACCGAGCAGGACATGCGCGCGCTGGCCGAACTCGAACTGGCGGAGCTTGAGGAACGGCTGGCGGAGCTGGAAGCGCAAATGCAGGTGATGCTTCTGCCCAAGGACGCGGCGGACGAGAAAAGCGCGATCCTGGAAATCCGCGCCGGCACCGGCGGATCGGAGGCGGCGCTGTTCGCCGGCGACCTGTTCCGCATGTATGAGCGTTACGCCGGATCGCACGGATGGAAGGTGGAGGTCGTCAGCGCCAGCGAGGGCGAAGCGGGCGGCTACAAGGAAATCGTCGCGACCATCTCGGGTCGGGGCGTGTTCGCCCGCCTGAAATTCGAGTCCGGCGTGCATCGCGTGCAGCGCGTGCCGGAAACGGAATCCGGCGGCCGGATTCATACCTCCGCCGCAACCGTCGCGGTGCTGCCGGAGGCGGAGGAAATCGACGTGGAGATCCGCAACGAAGACATCCGCATCGACACGATGCGGGCCTCCGGCGCGGGCGGCCAGCACGTCAACACGACCGACTCGGCTGTCCGGATCACGCACCTGCCAACCGGCGTCGTCGTGACCCAGTCGGAAAAGTCGCAGCACCAGAACCGCGCCCGCGCGATGCAATTGCTGCGGGCGCGCCTCTTCGACATGGAGCGGCAGAAGGCCGACAGCGAGCGGTCGGCCGAGCGCAAGAGCCAGGTCGGGTCGGGCGATCGGTCCGAGCGCATCCGCACCTACAATTTTCCGCAGGGGCGCGTCACCGATCATCGCATCAACCTGACGCTCTACAAGCTCGACCGGATGATGGAAGGGGAGATAGACGAGGTCGTCGACGCGCTGATCGCCGATTATCAGGCCGGTCAGCTCGCCGCCCTGTCCGAGACCTGATCTCTGTGATCAAAACCGCGCCAGAGTTCAGCGCCGCGACGATCGCCGAGGCCGTCAAGGCCGCCGGCCGTCAATTCGCCGAGGCCGGTCTGGAGGCGCCGGAGCGCAGCGCGCAGATCCTGATCTGCGGTTTGCTGGACATCGGCTTGACCGAACTGGTGCTTGACGCCGGCAATGCGCTGGATGTTGAAACGCAAAGCCGCGTCGCTTCCGCCGTCGCGCGCGCTGTGAACGGCGAACCGGTCCATCGCATTCTCGGCCGGCGCGAATTCTACGGTCTCGAACTGCAGCTGAACGAGGAGACGCTCGAACCGCGCCCGGACACGGAAATCCTGGTGGACGCCGCCTTGCCGCACGTCACGGCGATTGCGGCGCGGCAGGGCGGTTGCGACATTCTCGATCTCGGCACGGGAACAGGCGCAATCGCCCTCGCCATCCTTTCACATGTGAAGCAGGCGCGCGCGCTTGGCGTGGACATCAGCGAGAAGGCGGTTCTTGCGGCGACGCAGAACGCCCGCCGCCATGGCCTGGGTGAGCGCTTCCGCGCGACGACCGGGGACTGGTTTGACAATATTTCCGATCGTTTTGATGTAATCGTCTCCAACCCGCCCTATATCCGCAGAAGCGATATTGACGGGTTGTCCGACGCGGTGCGTCGCCATGATCCGGTCCGGGCGCTGGATGGCGGGCAGGACGGCCTGGACGCCTACAGGATCATAGCCCGGGAAACAGACAAGCATCTCAGACAGGGCGGACGCATTGTCCTCGAAACCGGTTTCGACCAGCATGACGCGGTGATTGCGCTGTTTGACAAACACGGGCTGGAGTGCCTGGAGCGCCGCCGTGATCTCGGCGGCAGAGACAGGGTTCTGGCTTTCGCGCGCAAGGCGTTGTAGAAGCGTTGACGGCGCCGCAGCATTGCCGATGCGGTTGATTGGAAATTTGACGGACATATTCAAAGAAAAGGCTTGGAATTACCGGCGAAGCACGTTAGTTTCCGGTCAACGTCACGCAAATGATCGTAAATGCATAACCGGATCCCAAGGCTCTCCGGGTTCGTGCAATGATCGGATGGCGTTGGAATCTGCCCTATCTGAGACAGTGAAGCGGGAAGAGCGCTGGCGCGCATTTCCATGCCGCACGGGGGAGCCGGATGTTAGGTCCGGTGAAGGGCGCAGAAGATTACCCAGAAAAGGACATAAATCAGGTGAGTGACTTATGAGGTCTGGACAGCAGAACAAACGCGGTCGCGGTCGCAACAACAACAACAATAACAATAGCGGACGCAAGAACGGCAATCCCCTGTCTCGGTCATATGACAGCAATGGTCCTGACGTTAAGATTCGCGGCACGGCGCAGCACATAGCCGACAAATATGCGACTATGGCCCGTGACGCTCTCGCTTCCGGCGATACGGTCATGGGGGAAAATTATCTGCAGCACGCAGAGCATTACAACCGCATCATCATTGCCGCGCAGGCGCAGATCCAGGAGCGCAGCATGCGCGAGGATCGCGACAATTCGGAGCGCGAGCAGCCGCCCGTCAACCAGGCGTCAGGCAATGACCAGCCATCCCCCGAGCCTCAGGAGGTGAACGGTTCCCATCCTCCCGTCATGGGATCCGGGCCGCAGCCGGTCATCGAAGGAACGCCCATGGAGATTTCCATGGAGGAGGAAAGCGCCCAGCAGCAGGTTCGCAAAACGCCCCTGCGTCGACGCGCCGCACGGCCCAAGCGGGCGCGCAACGGCAATGGCAACGGCGCGCATTCCGAGGACGAGGCAGCGTCTGCGGCGTCGAACGGAGCCGACAGCGGTGAAAGTTCTGAGCAGGAAAACGCCGCGCCGGCCAGCAAAAGCGGCGCCGGAGAGCAAGCCACGGCCGCGCCGACCGAAGCCTGATCCTCGCATCCCATACGCATCATGACATGACGCCCGGTTCCTGACCGGGCGTTTTTCATATGCGTCGCCGCAGCACTTGAAGGCGGCGGCCTGCAAACCCCATATGAGGCATGAAGGCGGCTCGCCGAATCCGGGAGCCGGTCCACATTTTTGTTCCGCGCCGTTCACGGGCGGAACATGAAACGGAGACATGACCTATGAATATGGAAAAATACAGCGAACGCGTGCGCGGGTTCCTGCAGTCGGCGCAGACCTATGCGCTTGCAGAGGGGCATCAGCAATTCACGCCCGAGCATGTGCTGAAAGTCCTGCTTGACGATCCGGAAGGCATGGCCGCATCCCTGATCGACCGCGCCGGCGGACGGGCGAAGGACGCCAGGGTGGCCGTTGACGCGGCGCTTGCGAAACTGCCGAAGATTTCCGGCGGAAACGGACAGATCTATCTTTCCCAGCCGCTCGCCAAGGTGTTTTCGACCGCCGAGGACATCGCCAACAAGGCCGGCGACAGCTTCGTCACCGTCGAGCGTCTGCTGCTCGCCCTGATGATGGAAAAATCCGCCGCGACCTCGAAGCTGCTGGAAACGGCCGGCGTGACGCCGACTGCGCTCAACCAGGCGATCAATGAAATCCGCAAGGGCCGCACGGCCGACTCCGCCAACGCGGAGCAGGGCTACGACGCCCTGAAGAAATACGCCCGCGATCTGACCGAGGAAGCCCGCGAGGGCAAGCTCGATCCGGTGATCGGACGCGACGATGAAATTCGCCGCACGATCCAGGTCTTGTCGCGGCGCACCAAGAACAATCCGGTGCTCATCGGCGAACCCGGCGTCGGAAAGACGGCGATCGCCGAGGGCCTGGCGCTGCGCATCATCAATGGCGACGTACCGGAATCCCTGAAAGACAAGCAGCTGCTTGCGCTCGACATGGGCGCCCTGATCGCCGGCGCGAAATATCGCGGCGAATTCGAGGAGCGCCTGAAGGCGGTGCTTTCGGAGGTCCAGTCGGCCGCCGGAAACATCATCCTGTTCATCGACGAAATGCACACACTCGTCGGAGCCGGCAAGGCGGACGGCGCAATGGACGCCTCCAACCTCTTAAAGCCGGCGCTGGCGCGCGGCGAACTGCACTGCGTGGGCGCAACGACGCTCGACGAATACCGCAAGCACGTCGAAAAGGACGCTGCTCTCGCGCGCCGGTTTCAGCCCGTCTTCATCGACGAGCCGACGGTGGAGGACACGATCTCCATCCTGCGCGGCATCAAGGAGAAGTACGAGCAGCACCACAAGGTCCGGATCTCCGATTCGGCGCTGGTTTCCGCATCGACGCTGTCGAACCGCTACATCACGGACCGTTTCCTGCCCGACAAGGCGATCGACCTTGTGGACGAAGCGGCTTCGCGTCTGCGCATGCAGGTGGATTCCAAACCGGAAGAACTTGACGAACTCGACCGGCGCATCATCCAGCTGAAAATCGAGCGCGAGGCCCTGCTGAAGGAAACCGACAGGGCTTCCAAGGACCGGCTCAAGAAACTCGAAGAGGATCTCGCCTCTCTTGAGGAAGAGGCCGATGCGCTGACGGCGGCCTGGCAGGCTGAGAAGCAGAAGCTGGGTCTGGCGGCCGAGCTGAAGAAGCAGCTCGACGACGCCCGCAACGAGTTGGCGATCGCCCAGCGCAAGGGCGAGTTCCAGCGCGCCGGCGAACTGGCCTATGGCGAGATCCCGGATCTGGAAGCCAAGCTCGCCGAAGCGGAAGAGACCGGCAATGAAGGTTCGGCGATGGTCGAGGAGACCGTCACGCCCGACCACATCGCCCATGTGGTTTCACGGTGGACCGGCATTCCGGTCGACAAGATGCTCGAGGGCGAGCGCGAAAAACTGCTGCGCATGGAAGACGTGCTGGCGAAATCGGTCGTCGGTCAGGGCGAGGCGGTGCAGGCCGTTTCCAAGGCCGTGCGCCGTGCGCGCGCCGGTCTGCAGGACCCGAACCGGCCGATCGGCTCGTTCATTTTCCTTGGCCCCACGGGCGTCGGCAAGACGGAACTGACCAAGGCGCTCGCCCGGTTCCTCTTCGACGACGAATCCGCGATGGTGCGTCTCGACATGTCGGAGTTCATGGAGAAACACTCCGTGTCGCGGCTGATCGGCGCCCCGCCCGGATATGTCGGCTACGACGAAGGCGGCATGCTGACGGAAGCAGTCCGGCGCAGACCCTACCAGGTGATCCTGTTCGACGAGATCGAAAAGGCCCATCCGGATGTCTTCAACGTGCTGCTGCAGGTGCTTGACGACGGACGTCTTACCGACGGCCAGGGCCGCACCGTCGATTTCCGCAACACGCTGGTCATCATGACGTCCAATCTGGGCGCGGAATACCTGACCGGCCTCGGAGAGAACGACGATGTCGACAAGGTTCGCGATCAGGTCATGGATGTCGTTCGGGCGTCCTTCCGGCCGGAATTCCTGAACCGCGTGGACGAGATCATCCTGTTCCATCGCCTGCATCGCGACCAGATGGGAGCAATCGTCGATATCCAGATGGCGCGGGTGCAGACCCTGCTCAGCGATCGCAAGATCGTTATCGATCTGGGCGAGGACGCGCGTAACTGGCTGGCTGACAAGGGATATGATCCGGCTTACGGCGCGCGGCCCTTGAAGCGGGTGATCCAGAAATACCTGCAGGATCCGCTGGCGGAAAAAATCCTCGGCGGCGAGATCACCGACGGCCAGACCATTCAGGTTTCGGCCGGTTCGGACAGGCTGCTGTTTTCGACGACCGACAGCCAGGTCGAAGCCGCCTGACGATCCGCAGATATGCACGAGAGCAAGATGGCCCGGTTTGTCCGGGCCATTTTCGTTTGTGACTGATGTGGAAAATCTACGTCAGAACGCGGACGCCAGCCGGGCCGTTCCGCTTTCCGGATTGACCAGCTTGTCGATACGCTCGCGCTCGCGCTGGAACTCCGCCAGCGCCTCGCCGGCCAAGGCCTTGCCCTCGGGCAGACGCACGCGCATCGGGTCGACCTTGCGGCCATTGACGATCAGTTCGTAGTGGAGATGCGGACCGGTGGACAGGCCCGTCGAGCCGACATAGCCGATCACCTGACCCTGCCGCACCCTTGCTCCCGGCACGATGCCCTTGGCGATCGAGGTCTGGTGCGAATAGGAGCTTTCGTAGCCGTTGGGGTGGCGGATGATGGTCTGCTTGCCATAGCCGCCCTTGTTCCAGCCGGCCTTTTCAACCACGCCGTTGCCGGCCGCGATGATCGGCGTGCCGCGCGGCGCGGCCCAGTCCACGCCGGTGTGCATGCGGCGGTATTTGAGGATCGGATGGCGGCGCATGCCGAAGCCCGACCTGAAGCGGCCGTTGGGCACCGGGTTCCGGATCAGGAACTGGCGTGCGCTGCGACCTTCCGAATCATAATAGTCGATCGCGCCGGTTTCAGGATTGTGGAAACGGTAGAGCTGGACATCGTTGTTGCCGAAGGTCGCCTTGACGAACAGCAATTGCGAATCGATGTCGGCCGCCTCCGTCTGCTCGTTGACCGAAAACAGCGCTTCCATCGTGTCGGTGGGCTTCAGCTTCGCCTGGAAATCGACGCTGCTTGCGAGCATTCTCACCAGCTTGTCGGTCATGTCCAGATCCATGCCGTAGGACAGGGCTGCGCGGAAGATACCGTCATAGATGCGGGGCAGATCGCGCCCGGACGAAACGGCGACCGGCTGGTTGTCAAAGGCGGTTTCCACAGCGGCCGATTTCGGCGGCTCTTCGGCGGATGCGAGGATTTCGCTGTCATTGATCGCAACGGATCCGCGGTGCCTGCTGCCGGAATAGACGGACGCGCGAATTATGCGCTTGTTCTCGCCGCGCTGTTCGAGGCCGAGGCGAACCACATCGCCTTCGGAAAGATCTTCGGAGCCGGTTTCGCCGGCCAGGAAATCGGAAAAATATTGCGCCTGGCTCTTGTCGTAGCCTGCGTCCACGAGCGCGTCCACAATCTTGACGGTGGAGCGGATCGGGATGATGTCGTCGATATACTCGATGGCGTTGGCGTTTGACGTCTGGACAGGGCTGACGGAAACATTTTCCGCGACGACCTTTGCATTGATATTCGTTGCTACGGCAAACGGACTGTCCGCGCCATTGAAGGTCTGCGGGTTGACATAGTGCATGGCCGCAACCTGCAGCTTGCCATTGTCGAGCGCCATTTCGCTTTTGCGCGCTATTTCCTCGGCTTCGTCGACGGTCAGATTTGCAGCGTAGACATAGGGAACTGCGGTCAGCGGAAACTCGGTGATCTTCAGGCTTATTTCCGAATCGACGTCAGCGCCGTAGATGACGCCGGTCGGCGTCGCCGGCGCTTCTTCCTCTTGCTCTCCGGAGGAGAATATCTTCAGCGGATCGAATTTCGGATAGTCGATCTTTACGCCATGATTGGCGGCAAGAGCCATCTTTACATGCGCGAATGGTTTGCTTCGGATGACGCTGCGGTCGCCTTCGTCGATCATGGTCGAGACCTCGATGATCGATCGATCGGTCGGTTTCGCGGCGATTGCGGTGCCGACAAGCCGGCTGCCTTTTTCGGCGCCCAGCGAGTTTGCGCGGTCGCTTTCCGTTTCAGTGGAAGCATAGGCTTCGCCAGGAATAGCCAACTGTTCGCGTCCGTCGAGGGCTGCGAACAGCGCAATGCCCATCAGCGCGCTGGAGGTGATGCCTGTCAGAAAGGTGCCGGACAGCCAGCGAATGGAGACTTCACGACGATCGGGGGCTTTGCGGCCGTCCGCGAGAAGCGGCTCGTCCTCCCCCAATTGTTTCGCTACATCGCTCTCTTTCGCCATCGTTGGTCGTCTGTCCCCAATTCCTTTTTCGATTGCGACGCCGGCTCACGAAATATCAAACATTTCATGTGCCTCGTCGATCGCGGCGAGTCAATCTCCGGCCGAATCATTCACCCGAAATAAAGAGAAACGTCCCGAATGCCTACCCGATTCCATACAGAGACTACGATTCGCTTCGGGAGCGATCTGCAGGCTGTTGTTTTAATGAGGCAGCAATAGGGCGTCGGAACCTTTGTCCAGAGAATGTTTTATTCGGTCCCAGACGGGGGTGCGGCGAAAACCTGAAAAAAATTTGGATTACGGCTAAAAAAATAGTGGCGGCGCCCCCATATAGGGAAGGCCGACGCATACTCTTGTCGCCGGACAGCACTCTATCAACAAGCATGAAAAGCCCGGTTTCCGGGGCTTTCAACACGATCTTCCAGGCAGACGTTCGCGTCTGTCAGAAAACTTTCACAGAGTTGGAAAATAGGTGTTGACTTGGCGAAACTGTGTTGGGTATATAGCGCCACCAACGAGGGCGGTGTCGCCGCTGGCGACGCTACGTTTTGCCTTGTTGGTTTCCGGAATGGGCTTTTGAGCTTTGTTTTGGACCTGGACGGGACTTTAGAGTTTTGTTTGGGGAACGGGATGGTTTTCCCGTGTTTTTTGACAATTGAATAGGGGAAAGAGAAACGTGGGCGGCGGTCTGCTGCATGCCTGATTTT